>NZ_ML133686.1 GCF_003985155.1 Rhizobium vallis
CCAAAGCCCTGAAGCTCGTGTCGCTGCACGCCAGGAGATCTCCGCAGCGATCGTCCGTGACCTCTTCACTCTCTGGCAGGCGACCCTGCCACGGGTCTCTGGAAAATCCAAACTCGCCGAAGCTCTGCGGTATGCCATCTCGCGTCGAGACATCTTCGAGCGCTTCCTGACCGACGGCCGCATCGAACTCGACTCCAACATAGTCGAGCGAGCAATCAGACCCCAAGCGATCACGAGGAAAAATAGTCTATTCGCTGGAAGCGACGGTGGCGGCCGGACTTGGGCGACCATCGCGACGCTCCTGCAAACGGCAAAGATGAATGCAGTCGATCCGCAAGCTTGGTTGACCCAGACGCTTGAGCGCCTTGCGAATGGATGGCCCAGCAGTGAAATCGACGCGCTCATGCCATGGAACTACGCCGCCTGAACGGCCACGGCTTGTCGCTTACCGTGCTATTCCTGACAAGAGCAAACTGGTAGCGGCCCAAAGAGCCCCATGGCGAGAACTGCAGGACTAGCGCTCCGCCTATGACAATGCCCAGCGCGCTAAGCGCAACGATGGCAAGGGGTGATAGGGGGTTAGGTGTGGTCTGACTGGTGGGGGTAGTCCCCGGGCCCTGACGGCGGACCTCAACTCGCTGCTCAAACGTATCTACACTCATCGGTTTCCCCTAGGCCGTCGCCTGCGGTACGCCCCCGCATGCCTGGCCATGACCCCTTGTGATCGGGGAGGTAGATAACAGAGCTTAGCCTGTCCCTGGGGCCTTTAGTTCGGTGAACCTGGACATACGCCACAGGCTCCCCGACCTGGAGAAGGTCAAGGATCGGTATCCCTTCCGGTGGGAGACCATACCGCTAAGCTCAGGCTTTCTACGACCCGGAGCGCCGCGTCTGCGCTCTACATCTTCTTAGGCTATCCCTTGGAGGTTGCCAATATGCCCCCCTAAGAGTGGTGATCTGCCTCACCTAGGTATTGCTAGTCATGGTGCCATCCTAGGGTGTCCCGGGGTTGCGGTGCCATGGCGGGTGGAGGCAGTGGGGGCCTGAGGACGTGACCTGTGAGGTGTGAGAGCCAAAGGTGTTCGTGCTTGAGGGGGGGGTAGTATAGCCCTGCCTCCATCAGGTGATATAGTGCAAGGGGGTGGTCAATGGGGCGTAGGTCTGCCTTGATGATTGTATAGGCCAGTGATGTAGAGTGTATATCAAGGGACAACGACCGTTGTTGGGGGGGTGAATTGGTGATACCCAAGTAGGGGGTATGTGATGTGTCCTTAACCTATGAAAATATATTATATAATATTTTAGATAAACTGGTGACAAATGTCGCCGCTCGGATTATTTTAGTGCCGCTTGGGTGCCGCAGTGGTATCCGAGATCAACGAAAGGAATAAGCAAATATCCTACCAACCATCTCCGGCTGTTGACTGGGCTGTGCCAACGCATAAGCTCTTTCTCTCTGTGGCTGGAATCAAGAAGTCTCCGTTTCACGACTCGCAGCATGTTTACGCTTGGCGTCTTTTCGCAATTAACGGAGAAATGATCGCGTCGAACGACAAGGCACCATGGGTCCTCTTCGATGGTCCCGATAATCTTGGGCTTTACAGTGCTATTGCCGAGGCGCACGCACACCTTCCAAAAGACTCGACGTTAGCGATGTTTGCGCCACAGGAGGAACTACTCCATGTGTTCGGAGAAGGCCTGGTTAGCCTGAAGCGAAGAGACTTCAGAAAACGCGACAAGAAGCCTTACGTGCATCGTGACCAGATCAAAGCCGTCTACGATCTGGCGGTCGAAAGCGAGATAGAACTTTTAGCCCTCAATCCACATTCGAGCGACGAGCACGAAAATCGCGGTTTGATTGGGGATTTCGCTAGGGATCGTTTGCGTGAAGCGATTAACCGAGACGTAAATGGCTGAAGACTTACTCAGGGGGCGTCGCAGCAATGCGGCGCTTTCTCTGGAGATTACCCAACAGCGGCGATGTGCAGCGCTCGGATGCCGCCGGCAAGTGGAAGTAGCCGAAGGGACCGGCCTTGCTCGCTACCACTGCCGCTATCACGTCCAGCATAAGTCCCGGCACGGCTCTCATTGGCACGCGACCTATAAGGCGTCTGAGCTGCGGCCCTACGTGCAGAGCGCGGAACGGTGGATTAAGGAACACCGGGAGGACTCGACTTATCGCGGGACCTATTGGGAGCTGGAGCACTTCATGGCGGGCGTGGGGCGTGCTGATGTGGCGATGAACTTGCGGGGACAGTCGGCAGAGTATCGCGCTCGGGTTGCCTTTGCGCGTCTGAGGGCGGCGGAAATTCCCACTCGGCGGCTCATAGCCATCTATCTCGGAGTCTCAGCTCTTATAGAGGATGATTTCGGCAGTCACCGCACCCGGGAGTTCCGAATTGTGCAAGCCGCCAAGGCCGTGCACAGGCTGGCCAGCGGCACCCACCGCAAATGGGACGTTTGGGACCCTCGCACTGGCGGCACCCGCAAAGCCGAGCTTCACGCCTATCCTCGCTCATCAGGGCACGTCCTGAGGAAGATCGGGGAGGTGTTGGAAAAGGCATGCGACGAGCTAGCCCGCGCTGTGGTGCCCGAGGTCATTGCAATGCGTACTGAGCGCTTCGGACCACATCCATCTCACCAGCCTGTCGCCAAGGCGTCCTGATTAACAGCAAAGTCCTCACCGCCGTCTGATCACCTGGCGGAGGTGGGGACGCACATGTTGGAGGCTACCTTGGATATTCGAACTCCATCTCGACGGATGCACCTGAAAGACGGCACCGCCAACCAAGCCGAGCGGGGAAAGGTCCAGCATTTCGACCCGTGGCTGGTGGCCAACGGGACTAACCTCGTAGAACTCGTAGATTGCCTCTTCTCTGTGTTGACCCCGCCGCCTATTACCCCAGGCAGACGGCATAGGGCGGACGCGATTGCACGAAGGAAGGCGTGCGCTGAGGCGCTTATCGCAAACCTTGTAATGGCCGCGCTTGGGCCAAGCCGGAGTCCCGACCTCGTATTGCCGCTGAGGAAGCTGAAGCGTAGCCGTTATGATCGCGAGGACGTGAGCCCCAATGGCCTTCGCTGGGCAACGGCTGAGTTGGCAGCTTACGGCTACGTTGAGGTGGAAGCAGCGGTCTATAAGGAGGAAAGGACCAGGCTTATTCCCACGCTGAATTTCGTATCGTTGTTAAATCGGCACGGGGTCAAGAGAGAGGATGTCGGACGAGCTAGAGGCGACGAAACCATCGTGCTTCAAGCGGAAGTAGACCACGAAAAAGTCTTGGTTGACTACCGAGACACACCAGAGACCATAACGCTTCGGGGAGAGATGTCCGCGATAAACGAGGCCCTCGAGAAAGCCGATATCCGTTTCGATGGCGAGAAGCTGGGACCGATCCACCTTAGCCGACGGTTCGATGCTGGGAACTCGGCCGCCCCCTACAGCTTCGATCAGCATGGACGGCTTTACGGTGGCCTCTGGGAAAGCCTGCCACGTGTGGAGCGTCATCGTCTGACCATCGGCGGTGAAACGGTGGCTGACCTCGATTTCTCGTCGATGTTCGTCCGTCTTGCTTATGTAAGGCGGGGCGTGGTTCCGCCGGACGAGGACCTCTACGCCATACCGGGGCTGGAGCATCATAGAGAAGGGGTCAAGCGCGTTATCGCTTCGCTGTTCTTCCGTGAATCGGAATCGAAGAGACTTCCACGCGATGCCAAACCGCTGCTGCCCGAAGGCTGGACAATGGCGCGAGTTCGGAATGCAATTGCTCATGCACATCCTGCTATTGCCCCCTTATTAGACACCGATGTGGGCTTTGAGCTAATGGCGACTGAGAGCAACCTGCTCGTGGCTATACTGCTCGATCTGTTCTCGCAAGGCGTCGTCGCGCTCCCAATGCATGACGGCCTTATGGTGCCGGAAAGCAAAAAGGAAATTGCCGTCGAGACAATGAAAAGGGTTAGTCTATCGAAGCTCGGCGTTAGCCTTCCAGTGACGGAAAAGCAAATTCCTCAACCTAGCCAAGCGGCGTAAATAACTTGCCCCTATAGCCTCTGGGGCGGGCCTAGAGTAATGGCCTTCATGTTTAGACCCCATCATCACCTTCAGCTTAGAGGCAAGCTTCAAACTGCATAGAGGACACTGGAGGCCCTATCTCAAAGTGACCAACTTAAAGCCGCCTCTTCGTTCCCTTGCTGCTCTGTCCCTGGGGGAGCAGATGATTGATAGGCGATCTACCATCCCGGCGATGGCGCAGGGTCAATCCTTGCGTCTGCCACTAGGAGCCTTAAAGTCTGGCCCACAGGTGGCCATTGGCGGGGGGAGTGATGGGGTCTAACGTTTACAGGAAACTACTGCTGGGATGGGCCGTGCTGCCCCTCGTAGGCGCACCACATGCTTACGCCTGCGATCAGCCCATTGTGCTATCCAACTGGAAGTCATGCGCAGTGGGGCCTTTGAGCGAAACCGGAGGCGATGCCGATTGGAAAGCCGTCCCGAAGTGGACCCGAAGCAAAGACCTTAGGCCCTGGTTTATGGACGATCCCCGCCTGCTCGCCAATCATGGTCTGTGTAACGCCAAGTTCCATCGGGTCGTGCTTTGTGCGCCGGGATGGCAGGAGAGCGACGATAAGGACGCTTGCTGGTACACGATTTGCAGCGGCTACCAGGCATCATTGGGGAATTGAAGGCGGGCGTGATCCCGGCGACTAGACAAGCTTTGCTGTTGCTGCTCAACCTCGCGTTATGTCCGACCGGTTGATTCTCCTTAGTAATGATGGTGCGCAGCTCAATGCCAACGTTGAGATGCATGAGAGAGGACTCATCCTGCATAGTCGAAGCGGGACGGACCGTAACCGCGATTACCGCGCGGCACTCGAATTGCTGCTGTCCCGGTTAGATCAAGCGCAGATCGTCTACCGAGTTTATCTGGACAGCCGGCCGGTTCAGGGGGTCAATCTTTCCGACCGCGAGCTTTCCTTTGATCGTATGTCGCCTGTCGGAGCGCGTTTTGACGAACTTGTGCGGGCGATGAATAAGGGCAGCTCCAGCCGTGGCGCTTGGCGGCGGCTTTTGATCGAAACCCCCGGCACAGGGCCTGCGCGGCTCCGCGAAGTCGCAGAAGGCAAATCCAATATAATCCGCCTTCCTGCCACCGACTTGAGGAAGGTCCTACCGTCCCATATCCATAAGGCAGTCCAGAAGCTTCTTGACGGCGGTGATGCCCCTAACTTTGCTCCATCAAGGGACTATGACGCTTTGACCAGTACGGGCATACCCCTTGCACCAAAGAAAGTATTCGGTCTGGCTCTTGAGGAAGCATTGGGAATAGAAGCTCATCCTCGACACTTTAGCGCCGGATGGGGTCAAATCTGTTTCGAACTCCTCGAAGAGGCTGGCCTATGGATCGTTCCGAAGAAGGAGGGAATTGCCCGGCCCAAGCCCAGCCATGTGGAAATTACGGCAGAGTTGGCCGATCTTGTACCGACCGATGAGGAGCGCAGTTGGATTGAGGGTAATCCGAAGATCGCATCCCATTTGAGACGTGAAAGACATCCTGGCTTGGCGAAGGAAAAGCGAGCGCAATTCATCGCAGAGCATGGGCGGCTCTTCTGTGAAGACTGCAAGCTCGATCCTGTCAAACTCTATGGCGAGGAAGCAGGCTCAGCGTGCATCGAGATGCACCACCATATAACGCACGTGGCAAAGATGCAGGCCGGCCACAGGACGAGGATGGAAGACCTGAAGTGCTTATGCGCGAATTGCCATCGCGTTTTGCACCGCAAGCTCGCTTTAGGGCTCACGGTTACGTTCTGATGTGATGGGCAAAATCACCAAGTTGAGGATGGTCATGGGCTCCTCGCCAACGACAGTTTGTATAACGGCAATTTCCATCGGGTCGTGCTTTGAACGGCGGGATCGTAACAAAAAGGTAGGGGAAGAAGGTTGAAGGCACAAATTCAAGCCAATTACGAAAAAAGGCTAAAGCGTTATGCCGCGCTTGTTCACGGGAATGAGCCGCTGGGGTTGGTTGCGAAGCTGGCGACATATTCATCTCTCTTGAAGCAGCATAAGCTCCATGGTGATGGGCTCCTCAAGATCGAACCATTGCTTTATCCACTTATCCAGGCTGTAGAGATTGATCTTCATCTTGCCGTGGCAAAGTTGCTCGAAGATCCAAAACGAAGCGACAGAAGTTTGTTTAAATTTCTCGAATTTTGCCTCACGAACCGGACAAACATTTCGTGGCAAGGAAAAGAGATTTCAGAGGACCTATTATTAAACCAACGTCAACAATTGGAAACGCATCGCACAACAATCAACAGCGTGATGGGCCGAAGAGATAAATTCTTTGCTCACCTCGACAAGCGTTACTTCAATGAGCCGTCGCGCATCTACACCGACTTTCCCTTGAGAGAAGAGGAAGTTATAGCTCTGGCGAACTGCGTGATTGGTGTCGTCTCATCTCACCAGACCAATCTCGGTTCGGCCGTCAGTTTCCATGCCGGCGAGTTCTATACAATAGCTGTAGAAAATATGGTGCGAAATCTGGAAGCTGGGCGAAAAATGAACTTTCCGGGCCAACTTGAACAATAAGAGTGTCAGCGACCACGGTGACGGCGTTGTTTTAGTCCGCAGCGTTCGCCTCACATCCGGGGCACTCGTCACCGTAGTCATTCAGCACATTCTGCAACTTATGTCGAATGGCCTCCTCATTCTCTGAGGACTCCTGGCGTCCTGCCAGTACAGCGTCTTCGAACGCCGAGGAGTCCATCTGATCAACAAGATAGCCATGAAGTTCGCATTCTTTGAGAGCGCCCGCATCCAACAGCATTGATTCCGCCCACTGGCGGTCAGCTTCGAGGTCCTCCAAAAGCCTTTTTGATCCGCTCATTTCCGCATCTCCAGGTTTAAAATCGCTATCGCTGAAACATAGGTTATTTCTAGGCGTTTTATAGTCACCATCTTCGATACTGGAAATACCAGAACGGTATTTGAGTTGTCGTTTCAAGGAATATGAGGATCGTATGGAGCCAATCAAAGTTATCCGCAAAATTGCGGAAGCGATAGATAAATCAGTAGAAGAGACGTCTGACGTGCCGTGGAAAAATGCAGTCGAAGCTGGAGGCCTCATTTCGATGGGGGACACCGGCACAATTGGAATAGATGAGTGCTTCCAGCGCAGTTTCGGTCCATTGCTGCTTCAGTTCCAGTACAAGTGGTGGGATACCACGAAGACCTTTAGCCCCGGTCCGGACAGAACACGACTCACCCTTACTCTGCTACATGGAAGTCAGGAAATTTCGAAGTACAGCGGAACATACGACACCTAGCGTGCAAAGGATGTCGGGCTCCTCCTGGAGTTGGGAAATCACTTAGGCAGGCAGCCTAACAGCCTCGACGCATCGGCGAGCCTGCTCAAGCAGCGGCCCCCCAGAGTACACTCCAAAGGTCATTCCTTGCCGCTTATGGCCAACAACGACAGCAATAGTGCTCTCCGGCTGCCCTGCCTGCTCTGCCTTGGTGATGAACCAGCGACGGAAGCTGTGGAAGTTTACGAGACCCCTACGCTTGCCCTCGCGCCTGTCCTCCACGCCAACACTGCGACGATATGCTGTAAACTCGTTTGATGTCTTAAAGGACCGCTCACGCAGGGAATCCGATTTTTTTACGCCGGGCCACTCGGGGAAGATGTCATCCTCAGGTCCTTTGCCCTTCTTCCGGCGCTCAACGATTTCGACTAGGTCAGGGTGGATTGGGCAGAGACGTGGCCCCGGCTCTTTCTTTTGGGGCTTGAACACGAACACCCCATCATCTCGGCAGTCCTTCACCTTGAGGCACACAATGGCATCCAGGCGGGCTCCGGAAAGGGCAGCGATCCTCATTAGGTCATCCATCGCCGGCTCGGCGGGCCCTTTCAGCAAAGTCTTGACTTCCTCGTCGGTAAACGGGCGCTCCTTCTGGTCGGTGGTCTGTCGAGGCTCACGCAAGCGCCGTCCTTGCCAAATGTTGGAATCGACCTCGTGCCGGTTCTCCAGCCAAGTCCAGTAGACCGAGAGGCGGCTAACGTATTTGTTGAGGGTGACAGGAGTAAGATTGGCGGTGAGGCTTGGAAGCTCATCACAGAACCGAACGGCCTCCTTCTTGGTCATCACCTGAAGATAGGGCGGCACACCTGCTTTGCTGCACCAATCCTTCAAGAGTTTTATTGCTCGCTTATCGTCCGCCAATGTGCGGGCCTTAACGTGCGAAGCCGCTAGAAACTTTTCATGGTGAAGGTCGATCGGCGTTCTGTCTCCGCGCGCTGACCGGGAGAAATCCTTAGCAAGGCGTAAGCGCTCGGGGTCGAAAACTTCATGGCCCTCCTCGTCGGTGGCAATGGGCTTGCCTGCGAGGGATTCCGCCTGCCAGTCGATCTCCTCATCAATCTCGTCTCGCCGCTCCGGATCGAACGCACTCTTGCGCTGCTCGGCAAATCGAACGGCCTGCTGCATTGCCTGCTCTCGGCTTATATATCGGGCGGTCTCCAACGATAGAGATGGATTTTCCGCGTGAGCAATGGTCGCTTTGAGGTCCGCTATGACATCCCATTTGAGGCGGTTTGCCTCCTTAAGGCTGTCAGTCCCCAACGATCTTTTAAGCTTCGTCCCAAGTTTGCCATGAAGCTCTTTCGGCACGTTGACGACAACGCGATACTGATTGCCGTGGCGTTCTAAAAACATGCGATCAGAAGAGAGGGCCACTAAAGCCTCCAAGTACCCAAGAAAGTACCCATATCTAGTCCCGCAGGTGGCTGAATTTCAATAAGGATTTGACGCAGAAGAGAAATTATTCGGACAAGGTTGTCTCCCGCTTAGCTCCACCAGCCTACGCTCTTCGAGCTTCGGCTCGGCAAGCCGGAAGGCTTGACGTGACGAAGGCGAGAAGGAAAGCGGAGGCTGCCGCGCCGAAGTTGCGAAGCAACGTAGGCGGGCTATGATCCTTCCATGAAGTATGTGTACATTCTCTGTAGTGTCGAATTTCCGGATCGCTATTACGTCGGCGTGACCGGTGACCTGAAGTCGCGCTTGGCAAAACACAATGCCGGTGAAGTCTCACATACCTCGAAATACGTCCCCTGGTCTCTCAAGACCTACCTCGCTTTCTCCGATGAAGCGCAGGCCTTTGCTTTCGAGAAGTATTTGAAATCGGCGTCGGGCAGGGCATTCGCAAAGAAAAGACTCTAACCCTCCCCATCAACGCCGGCAGGCCGCCCCCACAGCCCGCCGGCGCTTGCGCCTCACATCTCGACGATAGCAGCCGTCACCCGCTTTACCACCGGCAGCACCAATAGCAGAACGGGAAAGGCGATAGCCCAGGACAGCGCCCATGCGGAAGGCCACATGGCGAGTGCGGGCGCGGTCAGGCCTTGTGCTCTCAGAATGCTGATCGCCGAGACGACTGATGTCATCAGCAGCGAGAGGATGAGCGGCATGACGATTGTATTATAGCGTTTGGGGAGTTTGCCTTTGGGCATTTTGATCTCCGTAAGATGCCGATCAGACAACTGCGCAGCGCCGACCGGCGGGTTGCGCGTTGATTGACGTAAACGCTTACGGAGCTTCGATCTGAAGCGACGCCGTTCTTATGGCCGAAAACATGTTGCCGTTCAAGTCCGCCGGGCCGCATCCCGGATCGCCCTCATCGAACTTGTTGCCGCGATCCCAGCGATTCGCCTTCCTCAGCCGATGAGCAGAGCAGGACGCCGCCGTGTCATCCACACCGGACGAGCCGACGGGGCTTGCCTCGTCGGCTCGATCTCGTTTCTCGCGGCGTGACAGATGCGTCCGGTCTTCTGCTCACCGGCGATTTTAGATCCCTCAAGACAATCCGATGGACCGCAACCGCGATCCAAAACCGGCCTCAGCGGCCGTAGGTGACCTCGACGGAGGCTTTGCCGAGTGTATTGGCCCTGACATAGAAGCCGACCATGGCGGCAGGCGCCGTATTCGGCAGCGGAAGCTTGTCGACCGACAGCGCGTAGACCGTGAACTGATAGTGGTGCGGTTTGTCGCTGGCCGGCGGGCATGCGCCGCCATATCCTGAGGTGCCGAAGTCGGTGCGGCCTTCCACGACGCCTTCGGGAAGCTTCTTGTCGCCGCTTGCGCCAGTGGCAATCTTCGAGACGTTCGCCGGGATGTTGAAGACCGACCAGTGCCACCAGCCCGAGCCGGTCGGGGCATCCGGATCGTAGGCCATGACGGCGAAACTCTTGGTGCCCTCGGGAGCGCCGGACCAGGCGAGGTCAGGCGAGATGTTCTTGCCGGAGCAGCCGAAGCTGTTGAAGACCTGCGCGTCGGCCATGGGCTTGCCCGCGGTCAGATCCGTCGAAGTGAGCTTCATTTCCGCCTGTGCGGCCGTGGCGCCGATAAGGGACGTTGCGAGAAGTGCTGTGATGAAACGCATGTTGCTTTCCTGCGGTTGATGATGCCGCAGAGCTATCGTCACGGGGAAAGCACGTCTGCCCCGCTATGCTCAACTTCTGCCCCGATCCGCTCAACTGGCTCGGATCCGCTGCGCACATGGCGCGGACTGACCCCGAACCGCTCCTTGAAGCGCGCCGCGAATTGAGACGGCGAGTCGTAGCCGACTTCGAGAGCAACCTGCGCCATGGAAAGGGCCGTCATCTGAACGAGGCCCAAGGCCCGGTTCATCCGTGTATCGCTCAGGATCTCGCTGAAGCCGGTATTCTCGGCCGCGAGTCTGCGCCTGAGCGTCGCTTCACTCATGTTGAACGAGCGTGCCGCATGCCGCAGCGTCCAGCCGAAGGCCGGATCGGTTTCAATCATCTGTCGGAGTCGGTCTTCGAGCCGAGGGCTTCGGCTTTGGCCCAACACCGCCCCGCACAGTGCAAACCAGGTGATGAGCTCCATCAAGCGAGCCCTGGCGATGGCGCCGGGAAGCCTGGCGAGATTGCCGGGCTGACAGCAATATTCGAACAAAACAGCCGCTTCATCGGGCATGTGGGAAGACCGCGCGGGAAGGGGTGTCGACGGGACGGCGATCGAGCCCATGCGGGCATAGGCTTCCTCGAACAATTGTCTGGGAACAGGGAGCGCCACGGTCTGATACTGTTGCGGAGCCTTTGGAATGTTTTCCATCGTCAGCGGTTGATAATCGGGCAGCAGGCCATATGCGCCGGCATCCAGCCGCAAAGGCTTGTCGTCTGCCATGACGATCTTCGTTCCCGATTGCACCCGTATCAACAAGGGGCTCGTATTGACGATGCGACGAAAACAGGCCCGCCCGCCCTGTCGGATCAGGGCTCCGGTTGGAATGAGAAAATTCTGATGCTCCATACTTTCCCCAGCTATACGGGATGGCGGCTCATAAGCTCCGTCTGCCAGATCGCGCGACCGAAGCCAAGATGGCGAATAGCACAAGGCCATTCTGGCAATTCGCTAGCGCATGCCACGCAAAAGTGTGCAGCGGTTTGCGATTACGGCATGCGGGAACCAAAAGCCCCTAAAGCGCGGCAAGCGAACAGGAAAGATCGCGGCGCGCTTTCAAATATTTTCTGCCCATTCCATCGCCTTTGCCAATTCCTCAATGAGAGGATCTATCCTTATTGCCGCAATCTCAGCGATTCGGCTTCAGGACCTTCAGCCAATGACCAGAGCAAGACGCCGCCGCATCATCCGTACCCGGCGAACCATGACCGGAGTGGCACTCGTCGGCGCGATCTCGTTTCTCGCTGGCATGACGGATGCGACCGGTCTTCTTCTGACCGGCGATTTCGTGTCCTTCATGACGGGCAACACGACGCGGGCCGCATTGGCCCTGAGCGAGGGCAATCTCCATCACGCCGCGGTTCTGATCTCGGCCATCCTCGTTTTTGTGCTCGGCAATGCGGCGGGCATCGTCGTCGCTCATGTCTCGCAGCGCCGTATCTTCGTGGTGCTCGGCTGCGTCGGCCTCGTTCTGGCGCTTGCCTCGATGCTGACGATGCAGAACCTGCTGCCGGCGCGGTTCTACTCGATCGTTTTCGCCATGGGCATGGTGAATGCCGCCGTCGAGCACATCGAAGGCCTGCCGATCGGCCTGACCTATGTGACCGGCGCGCTGTCGCGGTTCGGCCGCGGCATCGGCCGCTGGATCATCGGCGACCGCCATGTCGAATGGACGATCCAGATCGTGCCCTGGGGCGGCATGGTGCTCGGCGCGATCGCCGGCGCCGTCCTGACGCAGCTGGTGGGCGCCCATGCGCTGTGGCTGGTCTCCCTGTTCGCCATGGTGCTTTCGCTTGCCGCCATGCTGATCCCGCGGCCGCTCCAGCGGCGCTTCAACCAGAAGATCACATCGACCCGATCGGGCATTGTCCGCGCGAAATAGAACCGTCGCATTCCTGTTACCGTCGAATCGGATAGGAAGGACCGCCGCCCATCCTCAAGGAGTAGGTCTTGTTCGTCATTTCGAAGCTCGTCTGGATTTTCGCTCAGCCGCTGTCGCTGGCATTCTTCCTCGTCTTCTCAGCCCTCATTGCCGGCCTTCTCCGCTGGCGCACCTTAAGCATTCTCGGCGCAGCCGGTTCGGCCCTCATCCTTTTCGTCACGCTCTACACCACGACCGGCAACCTTCTGATGCAGGATCTGGAGGAGCGGCTCGCCAAGCCGGCGGCCGATCCCGACAACCTGCAATGCATGATCGTGCTCGGCGGCGCCTTCGAAAGCGAAGTAAATACGGCGCGTCACGGCATAGAATTCAGCAGCGCCGCCGACCGCTTCGTCGAAGCGCTGCGGCTCGCGCAGAAATTTCCGCAGTCACGGATTCTGGTATCGGGCGGCGACGGCTCCATTTCGGGCATCTACGAGGGCGATGCGGCGGCATCGGAGCGTTTCTTCCCGCTCTTCGGTATCGGCAAGGATCGCCTGATCGAGGAGCGGCAATCGCGCACGACCTTTGAGAATGCCGTCAACACGAAGGAATTCCTGGCGAGCCAGGGCCTTTCCAATTGCCTGCTGATCACCTCGGGCTTCCACATGCCGCGCTCCGTCGGCATCTTCCGCAAGCTCGGCATCGATATCGTGCCCTGGCCGACCGATTATCGCACCGACGGCAAGGTGAAGCCCGGGCTGGATTTCACCCAGCCGAATCTCAACGCACAGAATATGGCGACGGCGATCCGCGAATGGTACGGCCTAGTCGGTTATTATCTCGCCGGACGGACGTCGGAACTTTATCCGCAATAGAGCGCCAGGCGTCCGACAGGATGCGCCGAAGACGCTCCATCACTTTGAATTTGCGCCTAACCCAGAAAATCTTTCGGGGTTAGGTGCCAAGCTTATTTCTTCGAGATGGTGACGAATTTCGTGCCGCGGACGCGGGCCGTCACGATGCAGGGATCACCCTCAGTGCGGTCGCAGAAACGCGGATGCATCTTCATTGCCAGCACCATGTTGCCGAAACGCTGGACGAAGTCGTAGCCATAGATCTGCGCCGTCGCGATCATGAAATAGCCGCCCTCGGCAACCTGCAGATAGAAATTATAGGTGCAGCCGTCGTCATTGCATTGCGGCCCCTTCTGCCCGTCGCAGGTCAGCTGGCCCTCGTTGACCACGGCATCGATCAGGCCGTCATTGTTGATGTCCTGCCTGATAACGAAGCCGTCGGCGAATTCGGCCGTCTTGCACTGCTCCTGGAAATGTTTCTTCTCGTAGATCTCCGGATCGGAAATCAGCGATTGCTGGCCGAAGGCGACAGCCGGCATGACAAGCAGCAGGACGATATTCAGAACGGCGAGCACCAGCTTTTTCACGGCTTTCCTCTTTTGGATAAAGGCTCTCTAGCCTCACGCATGTCGTCCAAAAGTGTGCAGCAGTTTTGGGACAACGACATGCATCAAATAAAGACTCCAGCTTTATGGCGCCGCCGCCTTGCGCCGCCCTTGCCGCCGTGGTTTTTTCCTAAAACATCTGCCGGTTTCCGAGGTTCGCATGTCTCTGCTCGTCTATCTCGATTATGCCGGCATTGCGCTGTTTGCCGCCACAGGCGCGCTCGCTGCCTCGCGCAAACAGCTGGACCTGATCGGTTTTCTGTTTTTCGCCATGGTGACGGGAACGGGCGGTGGCACCGTGCGCGATATCGTGCTCGGCCGCGTACCGGTCTTCTGGGTGCTGAACCCTGCCTATATCCTTGTCTGCTGCATCATGGGCGTCATCGTGTTTTTCACCGCCCATCTGCTGGAATCGCGCTATCGCCTGTTGATCTGGCTGGATGCGATCGGCCTTGCCGCCTACTGCGTGCTTGGCGCGGCCAAGGGGCTGGCCGCCACCGGCTCACCGACCATCGCCATCGTCACCGGCACGCTGACGGCGACCTTCGGCGGCATTCTGCGCGATCTGATGGCAAATGAGCCGTCGGTGCTGTTGCGGCCGGAAATCTACGTGACCGCCGCCCTCGTCGGCGCCAGCGTCTTCACGCTCGCCAATGGATTGGGAATGCAGCTCTATCTGGCGTCCGCCTGCGGCGTCGTGGCGGCTTTTGCCGTGCGCGGCGGCGCCCTTTGGTTCGGTTGGACCTTCCCGACCTACAGGCACAAGCCCGGCCGGCATCCCGACGATGTCATGTGAGGCGGCTGTGGCGTCAGCTCTGCTTCGCTCGCAGGCGGATCACCACGTCGACATGGGCGATCTCCATGCCCTCGGGCGGCTCCGGCAGATTGCCGATCGTCAGGTTGCTGACGGGAATGTCGAGCACCTCGTTGTGACCTTCGATGAAGAAATGGTGATGGTCGGAAACATTGGTATCGAAATAGGTCTTGGCGCTCTCGACAGCGAGAACGCGGATGAGACCGGCTTCCGTGAACTGGTGCAGCGTGTTGTAGACCGTCGCCAGCGAAACCGGAACGCCGGCGGCAACCGCCTCCTCGTGCAGTTCCTCGACGGTCAAATGCCGGTCACCCTTGGCAAACAGGAGGTCGCCGAGCGCGACACGCTGGCGGGTGGGGCGCAGGCCCGCGCCGCGCAGCCTTACCTCTATTGCGATCGGGGATGCACCCGTCATCAAGACCAACTCCGATTATTCCTGCATAAAGCAATCATGTTTCTTCAAGCGGTATAACTTTTGCACCGGAGCCTTTCAATAGTTCAATGGGGACAAGAGCCTGATAAACGCGGCAAAAACGGGCTTTCGACGCAAATAGGTCTGGTCGCAGCCCTAGCCTTCCTGTATGCGACCACCAAATAAAGGCGAAAGCCTGGTCCGGAGCCAAGAATGAAGCTGCCTTGCTCGTGCTTCATTTTCTGGAGAACTTGGACTACACGTTCACATCCATCGGCTTCACGCGGGGGGAAAAAGAAACTTTATGACCACCAGACAGTCCAGCTTCTCGTACGAAGAACTCATCGCTTGCGCGCATGGCGAGCTGTTCGGACCCGGCAATGCGCAGCTGCCGCTGCCGCCCATGCTGATGGTTCACCGCATCACCGAGATTTCCGAAACGGGCGGAGCCTTCGACAAGGGTTATCTACGCGCCGAATACGACGTGCGTCCCGACGACTGGTATTTTCCCTGCCATTTCGAAGGCAACCCGATCATGCCGGGCTGCCTCGGCCTTGACGGCATGTGGCAGCTGACCGGCTTTTTCCTCGGCTGGCTCGGCGAAGAAGGCCGCGGCATGGCGCTTTCAACAGGCGAAGTGAAATTCAAGGGCATGGTGCGACCGCACACGAAGCTGATCGAATACGGCATCGACTTCAAGCGCGTCATGCGCGGTCGCCTGGTGCTTGGCACCGCCGACGGCTGGCTGAAGGCGGACGGTGAGACAATTTATCAGGCGGCCGACCTTCGCGTCGGCCTATCGAAAGACAAGACGGCCTGAACCGCATTTTTTAGCGGCTGACGAAAACAACAGAGGTTTGATCAGATGAGACGGGTAGTTGTTACGGGTCTGGGTATCGTGTCCTCGATCGGAAACGACGCGGCCGAAGTCACCGAATCCTTGCGGCAGGCAAAGTCGGGTATTTCCTTCTCCAGCGATTTCGCCGAACACGGCTTCAAGTGCCAGGTTTGGGGCAGCCCCAAGCTCGGCGCCGCCGAGCTGGCCGAATTGGTCGATCGCCGTGCCATGCGCTTCCTGTCGCAGGGCGGCGCCTGGAACCATGTGGCCATGAAGCAGGCACTCGCCGATTCCGGCCTGGAAGAGAAGGACTACGGTCAGAACGAACGTGTCGGCATCATCATGGGCTCCGGCGGCCCGTCGACCCGCACCCTCATCGAGGCGGCCGAAATCACCGTCAAGAACAACAGCCCGAAGCGCATCGGCCCCTTCGCCGTGCCGAAGGCGATGTCTTCGACCGCGTCCGCCACGCTCGCCACCTGGTTCAAGATCCACGGCGTCAACTATTCGATCTCGTCGGCCTGCTCGACGTCTGCGCATTGCATCGGCAATGCCGCCGAGATGATCCAGTGGGGCAAGCAGGACGTGATGTTCGCCGGCGGCCACGAAGATCTCGACTGGACGATGTCCAACCTCTTCGACGCCATGGGCGCCATGTCCTCCAAGTACAACGACACGCCCGACAGCGCCTCGCGCGCCTATGACGTCAACCGCGACGGTTTCGTCATCGCCGGCGGCGCCGGCGTACTGGTCCTCGAAGAACTGGAGCGCGCCAAGGCCCGCGGCGCCAAGATCTACGCCGAAATCGTCGGCTACGGTGCAACCTCGGACGGTTACGACATGGTCGCTCCGTCGGGCGAGGGCGCGATCCGCTGCATGCGCCAGGCGCTTGCCACGGTCAAGGGCGACGTCGACTACGTCAACACCCACGGCACGTCGACCCCGGTCGGCGACAGCAAGGAAATCGGCGCCATCCGCGAAGTATTCGGCTCCAAGATCCCGCACATTCAGTCGACCAAGTCGCTCACCGGCCATTCGCTCGGCGCTGCCGGGGTGCAGGAATCGATCTATTCTCTGCTGATGATGCAGCAAGGCTTCATCGGCGAAAGCGCCCATATCACCGAACTCGATCCGGAATTCGAAGGCGTGCCGATCGTGCGCAAGCGTATCGACGATGCGAAGATCGATATCGCCCTCTCCAACTCCTTCGGCTTCGGCGGCACCAACGCCACGCTGGTCTTCCAGCGTTATAACGGATAACAACATGACGGGAATCATGCAGGGTAAGCGCGGCCTCATCATGGGCGTCGCAAACAACCACTCGATCGCCTGGGGGATTTCAAAAGCTCTCGCCGCACAGGGTGCGGAACTCGCCTTCACCTACCAGGGCGATGCACTCGGCAAGCGCGTCAAGCCGCTTGCTGCCGAGGTCAATTCGGATTTCGTGCTGCCGTGCGACGTCGAAGACATCGCCTCGGTCGATGCCCTGGTCGACGCGATCAGCGAGCGCTGGGGCAAGCTCGATTTCATCGTCCATGCCATCGGTTTTTCCGACAAGAACGAGCTGAAGGGTCTTTACGCCGATACGACGCGTGAGAATTTCAGCCGCACCATGGTCATTTCCTGTTTTTCCTTCACCGAGATCGCCAAGCGTTGCGCTCCGCTGATGGAAGACGGCGGTGCAATGCTGACGCTGACCTATAATGGCTCGACGCGCGTCATCCCGAACTACAACGTCATGGGTGTCGCCAAGGCAGCGCTCGAGGCTTCGGTGCGCTATCTCGCTGCCGACTACGGCCCGCGCGGTATCCGCGTCAACGCCATTTCCGCCGGCCCGATCCGCACGCTTGCCGGCGCCGGCATCTCCGATGCGCGCGCGATCCTCTCCTGGAACCAGCGCAATGCGCCGCTGCGCAAGACCGTCACCATCGATCAGGTCGGCAATTCGGCGCTTTACCTGCTCTCAGATCTCTCCGCCGGCGTCACCGGCGAAATCCATTTCGTCGACGCGGGCTTCAACGTCACGTCCATGCCGACACTGGAAACGCTGCGCAGGGCGGACGTGGAGTAAACGCTGTCCCAGATTTGAAACTAAAAGGCCGTGCGCAGATGCTGCGCACGGCCTTTTAGTTCTATCGATAGAATGATCGGATGGATCGAGGCTGCGGAAAGCTTATTTCTTCGCCCACAGCACCTTGAAGCGGGCGTTACGGCAGGTTTCGCCGCTTTCCCGGAAATTTGCCGCCAGAACCGGCTCGTAGGGCAGGCCGCGATTGGCGACGAGCATGAGACGGCCGCCGCCGCGAAGGGCGGATGCGGCAGCCTTGATCATTGCCTGGCCGAGCGACGGTTCGGCCGCATGGCCCTCGTGGAAGGGCGGGTTCATGATGACGAGATCGTACTTGTCCTTGACCTGCTCGCCCGCCAGATCGTGCCAGAAGAAGCGCGCAGGCGCGTTCGGGCAGTTCTCCGCTAGATTGTCCCTGGCAGCTTCCAGGGCCGCGTGATTGGCCTCGTAGAGGTCAAGGCGCGTAAGTCCGCGTGATCTCCGCGCCATCTCGACGGAGAGATAGCCCCATCCAGCGCCGAAATCGGCAACGTCGCCGGTGAAATCCTCAGGCAGGCGGGACGCGAGCAGTTCCGACCCGGCATCGATCCGGTCGTGCGAGAACATGCCGGCGGTGGCATTGAAACGACCGTCGACGCGTACCGGCGCTTTTGCCAGCTTGGAAATGATCTCGTCGGCATCGGCAGGGCGGCCGAACCAGAAGGCGACGCCATGATATTTCGGCATATGGTCGATCGCGAGGCCGAAACCTTCCAGGCGCTTGCGCAGCGGTTGGATGCCGTCTTCCTTGGCGCCGGCAACGACGATCAGGCCGCCGAGCCGCGTGCGGGCGATCGCCGCGGCCAGATTGGCCTCGTTTTCGCCCTTGTGCTTCGTGCAGAGCACCAGCGCCGCGTCATAATCCTCGCCGTCGACCTCAGGCGTCGCTTCGATGCGCTGCGCCAGCAACTGCCGATAGAGCGGACGGAAGCCCTGGACGGCGCTGAGGGAGGCGGCAAAGCCTTCCGGCAGGGCAAAGCCCGCTTCGGCGCCGAGGAAGAGCACGCGCTCGCCCTCACCGGGCGCCTGGACTCTGCCGCTGGCAAAGGGATGGAACAGGGTCTTCAGCGTCTCGCTGCTCATGGGTCTCGTCTCGTTAAAGTATGTTGAGCAAATCTGTTCAGCGGTTCTGCTGCCACGACATGCGCAAAACCGAAGACCTAAAGTGTGGCAGGCAAATCTGAAAGATCACGCCACGCTTTAGGATACAAAAAAGGGCGCGGAAGCATTCCCCCGCGCCCCGACTTAAATCTGGAAGGGCGGCTTATTCGGCCGCTTCTTCCTTCTTCTTCTCGTTCGGGATTTCCTGGCCGGTTGCCTGGTCGACGACCTTCATCGACAGGCGGACCTTGCCGCGCTCGTCGAAGCCGAGCAGCTTGACCCAGACCTTGTCGCCTTCCTTGACGACGTCCTGGGTCTTGGCAACACGCTCGGAAGCAAGCTGCGAGATGTGCACGAGACCGTCACGGGCGCCGAAGAAGTTGACGAAGGCGCCGAAGTCGGCGGTCTTGACAACAGTGCCTTCATAGATCTGGCCGATCTCAGGCTCGGCGACGATCGAATGGATCCATTTGCGGGCCGCTTCGATTTCCTTGCCGGAGGAGGAGGCGATCTTGACGGTGCCGTCGTCCTCGATGTTGATCTTCGCGCCGGTCTTTTCGACGATTTCGCGGATGACCTTGCCGCCGGAGCCGATGACTTCGCGGATCTTGTCGACCGGAATGTTCATGACTTCGATGCGCGGAGCGAATTCGCCGAGCTGGCCACGGCTTTCGGTGATGGCCTTGGCCATTTCGCCGAGAATGTGGGCGCGACCACCCTGCGCCTGGCCGAGAGCGACCTTCATGATCTCTTCGGTGATACCGGCAATCTTGATGTCCATCTGCAGCGAGGTGATGCCGTCGGCGGTACCTGCGACCTTGAAGTCCATGTCGCCGAGGTGATCTTCGTCACCGAGAATGTCGGAGAGGACGGCGAAGCGCTCGCCTTCCAGGATCAGGCCCATGGCGATACCGGCAACCGGCTTGGCAAGCGGTACACCTGCGTCCATCAGAGCGAGCGAGGTGCCGCAGACGGTCGCCATCGAGGATGAGCCGTTCGACTCGGTGATCTCGGAAACGACGCGCAACGTGTAGGGGAACTGCTCAGCCGACGGCAGCATCGGACGGATCGCGCGCCAAGCGAGCTTGCCATGACCGATTTCACGACGACCCGGGGAGCCCATACGGCCGGTTTCGCCAACCGAGTAGGGAGGGAAGTTGTAATGGAGCAGGAAGCGCTCCTTGTACATGCCCGTCAAGGAGTCGACATACTGCTCGTCTTCGCCGGTGCCGAGGGTGGCAACCACGATCGCCTGTGTTTCACCGCGGGTAAACAGGGCCGAACCGTGCGTGCGCGGCAGAAGGCCGACTTCCGAAACGATCGGACGAACGGTTTCGAGGTCGCGGCCATCGATGCGGCTCTTGGTGTCGAGGATGTTCCAGCGGACGATCTTGGCCTGCAGGTGCTTGAAGATCGCGCCGACTTCCTCGGCCGTGTACTTGGCTTCGCCTTCCTCGGGGAGGAAGTGGGCCTTCACCTTCGCCTTGACGGCGTCGACGGCAGCGTAGCGATCGGCCTTCTGGGTGATCTTGTAGGCTTCGCGAAGTTCACCTTCGGCAAGGCCGAGCATTTCGCTTTCGAGAGCGGAGTAGTCTTCCGGCTGGAAGTCGCGCGGCTCCTTGGCGGCCACTTCGGCGAGCTTGATGATCGCGTCGAGAACCGGTTGGAAGCCCTTGTGGCCGAACATGACGGCGCCGAGCATGACGTCTTCGTTGAGTTCCTTGGCTTCGGATTCAACCATCAGCACGGCGTCGTAGGTGCCGGCGACGACGAGGTCGAGGCTCGACTCGTCCATCTCGTCGAGATGCGGGTTGAGAACGTATTCGCCGTTGATGTAGCCGACGCGTGCGCCGCCGACCGGGCCCATGAAGGGAACGCCTGACAGCGTCAGCGCAGCCGAGGTCGCAACCATCGACAGGACATCGGGATTGTTTTCAAGGTCGTGCTGGATGACGGTGACGACGACCTGCGTGTCGTTCTTGTAGCCTTCCGGGAAGAGCGGGCGGATCGGGCGGTCGATCAGGCGGGAAACGAGGGTCTCGTTTTCGCTCGGACGGCCCTCACGCTTGAAATAGCCGCCGGGGATCTTGCCGGCTGCGTAGGTCTTTTCCTGATAGTTGACGGTGAGGGGAAAGAAGTCCTGGCCCGGCTTCGGCGCCTTGGCCGAAACGACGGTGGCGAGAACGACGGTTTCACCGTAGGTGGCGAGAACGGCGCCGTCGGCCTGACGGGCGATCTTGCCGGTTTCGAGCTTCAGCGGGCGTCCGGCCCACTCGATTTCCACTGTATGTGTATCGAACATGTCTTGTCCTTCAATGCGGGAGCACGCGCCATCGCCGATATCAAGGCGCAGCGCACAGTCGACCGCAATCAATGTGACGTATCACGGGCAAGACAACGGGAGGCTTTTCATCCTCGGTTCCCTCCGGCGGGGGAAACCGGGCCAAAGCTCTTTGACAAGCCTTGGCCGAAAGCATCCGGCAATCCTGCCCCATGACAGGTCAGCGGTTGGTTTGGCAGATCCGGCCCATCCGGGTCCGCCGGTCGTTCCACCGCATGAGATAGAGCGCGGCTGGAACATTTCATCGGGAACGTCGTCCCGAAACAGATCCGGCGGACGCTCGGAAGCGCCCGCCGGACAATCTTAGCGGCGGATACCCAGGCTGCCGATCAGCTTGGAATAGCGGCCTTCATCCTTCTTCTTGAGATAGTCAAGAAGCGAGCGGCGGCTCGAAACCATCGTCAACAGGCCACGGCGGGAATGGTTATCCTTCTTGTGGTCCTTGAAGTGTTCGGTCAGGTTGTTGATGCGTTCGGTCAGGATCGCGACCTGAACCTCGGGAGAACCGGTGTCGCCTTCGGCGGTTGCGTATTCCTTGATCAGCGCAGCCTTGCGCTCAGCAGTGATCGACATCGGATGATCCTTTCTATGAGAGGAGATTGAAGTCGCCAAAAGCCGGGATGCCGTCCAGCTTTGGCCGTGAATGCGAGCAGGCGGACCTGACGCTGGCGCTGCCTATAAACCAAATAAGCACCGATGGAAAGAGGGAGTATTCCCAGCGCCTCAACGGCCCGCCATGGCATCCCGGATCATCCCGTTATAACCTTCGGGATCCTGCAGCATGGCGAAATGGCTGGCATTCTTCAGGATCACGAGTTTGGCCCCGGGAATCTCTCTTGCCATCATTTCCGTATGGTCGAGCTTGACGGCTTCATCGTGATCGCCGATCGCAAGTGTGACCGGAACCGAGATCGTCGCAAGATCGGCCGCAGTCCAGGCCGGCTGGGTCGCCCACATCTCAGAGATCTGCGTGACGAAGGCCTGGTATTCGGTCGGCGTCGGCGAAAGCTTCCTGTACTGGTCGCCGGCAACGTCGATGTAGTGGCTGAAGGTCTTGTTCTCCAAGACGTCGGGCTTGACGCCATCAGTCGTGACGTTGGCCGCCTGGGCGATGATGCGGGTGAGCTTCTCCGGATGTTTCATCGCCATGTCGATGCCGATGATGCCGCCGTCCGACCAACCTACAAGCGTCACCTTGCCGATCTTCAGATAGTCGAGCAGGGCGACGTAATCCGAGGTCATCAGATCGTAGCCGAAAGGCTGCCCGCTGCGTGTCGAACGGCCATGACCGCGGCTGTCGGCGACGATGACCCGATGATCCCTTGCAAACTCGGCCACCTGATGGCCCCAGACGTCGGCATTTCCAAGGCCGCCATGGATGAAGAGGATCGGATCGCCTTCGCCAAATTCGGCGTAATACATCTTGATGTCATTCACATCGGCCATGCCGCTCGTCTTCGGCGCCGGCATCGAAGGAAAGGCCGGAAGCTCGGCCCAGCGTTCGGCGGCTTGCGCGCCGGCAGCGATCAGGAACAGCGAAAAGAACGTCAGTATTCCCGCAATTCTGCGCATTGTTTTTCCCCTCGGGCCGCCATGGCCCGAGGGGAAGATATCGCATCGTTACCGGCTGACAATCGCCGCCGTCACAAACCGGGCAGGTTCAGGCAAAAACCCGCTTCGGGCGAAATTCGCCCTGGCCGATTTCGCCGATCGCGACCAGCCTGCCGCGGGCCGTCGCATAGGCTTCGCTTTCGGCGATCGGTGCATCGCGGCCGCGCACGAGGATCGGATTGCCCATCTTCAGCCGGTGCGCCTGGTCGTCGTTGATGACGAGGTGGGGCAGGGCGGAAAGAGCCTCGCAGGTATCGATCAGCAGCGCGTCGAGCGCGGCAAGCCGCTCGTCCATATCCTCGATTGCTTCGAGCGCCACGAGGTCCGCAAGCGGTACCATCGCCTCTTCCGCGAAGGGCGCGACGAAAGTGCGCCGCAGCCCGGAAACATGGCCGTAGCAGCCGAGCTCGCGGCCGAAATCGCGGGCGAGCGCCCTGACATAAGTGCCCTTGCCGCATTCCACTTCGAAATGCGCAGTATCGGCGTCCGGGCAGGCGAGCAGGGTCAGCCGGAAGATCTCGACTTCGCGCGAAGGGATTTCGACGGCTTCGCCTTCGCGCGCCAGATCATAGGCGCGTTCGCCCGATATCTTGATCGCCGAAAACTGCGGCGGCACCTGGTTGATGGTGCCGATATATCGAGGCAGTATATCGCGGATCTGCTGTTCGCTCGGGCGCTTGTCCGAGCTTTGCGTGACCTCGCCCTCGAGATCGTCGGTGGCGCGCTCCTCGCCCCAGCTCACCGTGAATTCATAGATCTTGCGGCCGTCCATCACATAGGGAACGGTCTTCGTCGCATCGCCGAGCGCGATCGGCAGCATGCCGGAAGCGAGCGGATCGAGTGTGCCGGCATGGCCGGCCTTCTGCGCCTTGTAGAGCCACTTGATCTTGGAAACGGCTTCCGTCGAGCCGAAATCCACCGGCTTGTCGAGGATCAGCCAGCCGGAAATCGGCCGGCCCTTGGGTTTGCGTGGTTTGGACATGCGTCTCTTCTGTTATCTCTCGTCATCATCGCCGTCGAGGTCGCGCTGGACCTCGGGCGAACGCAGCAGCTCGTCGATCTTCTTGTAGTTGTCGAAGCTGGTATCGTCGCGGAAGCGCACCTCCGGCATGTATTTCATCTGGCGAAGCTGTGGTCCCAGCCGACCGCGGATGAATTTCGCATGGCGGTTCAACGCCTCGATGACGATGCTGTGGTCGGAAACGCCGAGCGGCGTCACGTAGGCGGTGGCGATCTTGAGGTCAGGCGACATGCGCACTTCCGAGATCGAGATCACGGTCGCCTCGATGACGTCGTCGCGCACCTCGCCTCGCTGCAGCACCTGGGTGATCGCGGCGCGGACCTGTTCGCCAACGCGCAGCATGCGCTGCGAAGGCGCGGAAGAAGTTGGTCTGGTCATTGTTATCTCTATTTGCCGATGCGGCTGGGAATCGAACCCGTCAAAGGAGAGCGTCCATGACTCTTTTGGCCGAAAAGGTCAAGCCGGCAGGTGCAAAAGCCATCCGCCGGGTGGCGGATGGCTTTTGCAATAAGCTGCAGTGACGCCGAGGATTAGAGCGTGCGCGTGATATGTTCCACGCGGAAGCACTCGATGATGTCGCCGACGCGCATGTCTTCGTAGTTCTCGAAGGCCATGCCGCATTCCTGGCCCATCGGCACTTCGGAGACTTCGTCCTTGAAGCGCTTGAGGGTCTTGAGCTTGCCTTCGTGAACGACGACGTCGTTGCGGATGAGGCGGACGCCCGCTCCACGCTCGACCTTGCCTTCGACGACACGGCAGCCAGCGACCTTGCCGACCTTGGTGATGTTGAACACTTCCAGGATCTCGGCATTGCCGATGAAGGTCTCGCGCCGTTCCGGAGACAGGAGGCCCGACATCGCCGCCTTCACGTCATCCACGAGGTCGTAGATGATGTTGTAGTAGCGGATTTCGAGGCCCTGGCGCTCGGCGAACTGGCGTGCCTGCGTGTTTGCACGAACGTTGAAGCCGATGATGGCCGCGTTCGAGGCTTCGGCGAGCGAGATATCAGACTCGGTGATGCCGCCTGCGCCCGAATGGACGATGCGGGCGCGGACTTCATCCGTGCCGAGCTTCTCCAGCGCGCCGGCAATCGCTTCGATCGAGCCCTGCACGTCACCCTTGATGACAAGCGGGAACTCCTTGATACCGGCGCTCTGGCGCTGGATCATCATCTGTTCCAGCGAGCCGCGCTGGCTGGACTGGCGGGCAGCCGCCTTGTCGCGGGCAAGACGCTGACGGTATTCCGAGATTTCGCGGGCGCGGCTCTCGCTTTCGACGACGGCGAACTTGTCGCCTGCCTGCGGCGTGCCGGAAAGACCGAGGACCTCGACCGGGGTTGCGGGACCAGCTTCCTTCACATGGTCGCCCTTGTCGGTGACCAGCGCACGCACACGGCCCCAGACATCGCCAGCGACAATGATCTGACCCGGACGCAGCGTGCCCTTCTGGACGAGCACGGTCGCGACCGAACCACGACCGCGGTCGAGCTGGGCTTCGATAACAGTGCCTTCGGCCGTCCGGTCGGGATTGGCCTTGAGGTCGAGAATTTCGGCCTGCAGCAGGATCGCCTCGAGCAGCTTGTCGAGGTTCTTGCCTGTCTTGGCCGAAACTTCGACGTCGAGCACTTCACCGCCCATGGTTTCCACGAAGACTTCGTGTTGCAGCAGCTGGTTGCGGACCTTCTGCGGATCGGCCTCGTGCTTGTCGATCTTGTTGATCGCCACGATGATCGGAACGCCGGCCGCCTTGGCGTGGTTGATCGATTCGATCGTCTGCGGCATCACGCTGTCGTCGGCTGCGACGACCAGGATTGCGATGTCAGTCGCCTGCGCGCCGCGGGCACGCATCGCTGTGAAGGCAGCGTGGCCGGGGGTGTCGATGAAGGTGATCTTCTGGCCGTTCTGCTCCACCTGATAGGCGCCGATATGCTGCGTGATGCCACCGGCTTCGCCGGAAACCACGTTGGCATGTCGGATGGCGTCGAGCAGCGAGGTCTTGCCGTGGTCGACATGGCCCATGATGGTGACGACGGGCGGGCGCGAAACCAGTTCGCCATCCTCGTCGGACACGTTGAAGATGCCGAGTTCGACGTCGGACTCCGATACGCGCCGGACAGTATGACCGAATTCGCCGGCGATGAGTTCGGCAAGGTCGGCGTCGATGACGTCGCCCGGCTTCATCATCTGGCCTTCCTTCATCAGGTACTTGATGACGTCGACGGCGCGTTCGGACATGCGCTGCGACAGTTCCTGAATGGTGATGGTTTCGGGCAGAACGACTTCGCGGGAGATCTTCTCGCGCGTTTCCTGCATCTGGCTGCGGCGGAATTTCTCCTGCCGGCGGCGCATTGCCGAAAGCGAACGGCCGCGGGCATTGTCGTCGCCGTCCGAGTCGGCGGTGGTGATGGTCAGTTTGCCGCGGCGGCGCTCTTCATCTGTCTTCGGACGCGTCGTCACCGGCTTTGCGGGTTCTGGGCGAACGACGCGGCCACGGGCCGGAGCGCCGCGTGCCGGGCCACGATCTTCGTCTTCCGTTTCAGGGCGACGGCCACGGGCACCGGCCGGCGCCGCAGCGCCGGGCGCCGGACGGGCGGCAGCGGGTGCTGCGGCATCGGGACGGCGTGCAACTGCAGGCCGCGGAGCCTCCGAACGAGCTTCGGCGACGACGGGAGCCGGTGCTGCCTCAGCGGCTGCCGGTTCAGCGATAGCTGGTGCCTCGGCCTGACGGGCAGCCTCTTCGGCAGCCCTGCGAGCGGCTTCTTCCGCTTCGGCTGCCTTGCGGACAACCTCCTCGGCGGCACGGCGCTTTTCTTCCTCGGCACGGCGGATCGCATCCTGTGCGTCGCGCGCCTGGGATTCGGCCAGCGCACGGCGGCGGGCGTCCATCTCCTCAGGCGACAGATGGTTCAGCACCACGGGGCGCGGACGATCATTCTGGCGCGGCGGCTGATAGGGCTGCTGCGAACGCTGGTTGCTATTGTTATTGTTACCCTGGTGAACCCGCGGCGCCGGTGCGGGCTGCTGCGGACGCGCCTGTACGGGCGCCGGCGCCGGTTCGGGCGCGCGGACGGGAGCCGCGGAGGCAACAGGTGTGATCGGCTTTTCGTCTTCCGGACGCAACGGGCGCCGCTTGCGGGTCTCGACGACAACCGCCTTGGTGCGACCTCGACCCATATCCTGGCGAACGGTGCCCTGGCTCATCCCCGATGGTTTCAGGGTAAGCGTCTTTTTGCCCGTCACGCTGATTGTCTTGTCGTCGTTACTATCGGTCATTCGTTCCCGTTCCTTCGGACAGGGAGCGATGACTAGATCAGACCCTGTCGTTCAAATACTGTCGATCAATGATGGGACCGGCCGATGCCGGTGACCGCTTCATTGTTTTTGCCGGCCAGCGCCGCCCGCTGCCCGGGACTGACCGCCAATACGGTACTGTTCGAGCATCTTTGCGCGCTTCACTACACCTTCACCCGCCTGCCCCGCAAGCACTGCGGCATGGATAAAAGCATTCTGGCCCATCAGGCCTTCCATTTCGCTCTCCGAGAAGAGACGGAAGGAAGGTATCTCCTCCTCGGTCTCCATTCCGAGGTGCCAGGCCTTGCGGGCCTGGTCGATTTTCCGGACGCCGTCGTCCGCTGCACCAGTCGAATGGAACACCGCAAGGGCTGCTCCGCTCCTGACCGCGGCATCCACTTTCGCGGACCCGCTGACGAACTGGCCGGCTTTCCGCGCCATGTTCATCATCTGCATCAGTTGTGCTGCGAGCAGCCGATCAACGCTTGCGCCGAGATCGTCCGCTGCCTTCACATCCGTCTTCAAAGCACGGGCGAAGAGCTTCTTCGCCACTGCCCTGTCGACCAGAGACCGGTCGAACTTTACCCAGCATCCGCGTCCCGGAAGCTCGCGCTTCAGGTCGGCGACGACGGTTCCATCGGGAGCGGCAACGAAGCGGATCAACTCATCCGGCGATCCGCTTTCGCGCGTCACGATGCACATGCGTCCATTCACGTCATAATCCGCAAGATCGTCGTCCTCTGGGAGAGCGTCCGGCTCATGCGCGGTCATCATGCTTCTTGTTCGGCTTCGGTGACCTCTTCTTCGGTCCCCTTCGCCAGGTCCTCTTCGGTGATCCAGCCGGCCGAAAGGCGGGCCTGGACGATCATCTGTTCGGCCTCGACGCGCGAGACGTCGAACTTCGAGAACAGGCCCTCGAACTTCTTGGTTTCGCCGTTCTTGCGTTCCGTCCAGCCGACGAGGTCGTCAGCGGCGCAGCCGGCGAAGTCTTCGATCGTCTTGATGCCGTCTTCGCCGAGCGCGACCATCATCTGGGCGGTGATGCCGTCGATCTCACGCAGCTCATCCTGAACACCGAGCGCCTTGCGCTTCTCGTCCATCTCGGCTTCGAGCTTCTCGAGGAATTCGCGGGCGCGGGTCTGGATTTCCTGCGCCGTATCTTCGTCGAAACCGTCGATCGAAGAAATTTCGTCGAGATCGACATAAGCGAGTTCCTCGACGGCAGCAAAACCTTCCGACGCCAGAACCTGACCGACCATCTCGTCGACGTCGAGCGAGTCCATAAAGAGGTTGGTGCGCTCGTTGAATTCCTTCTGGCGGCGCTCCGACTCCTCGGCCTCCGTCATGATGTCGATGTCCCAGCCGGTCAGCTGCGATGCCAAGCGGACGTTCTGGCCGCGGCGGCCGATCGCAAGCGACAGCTGCTCATCGGGAACGACGACTTCGATGCGCTCGGCATCCTCGTCGAGAACGACCTTGGCGACTTCGGCCGGCTGCAGGGCGTTGACGACGAAGGTCGCCGGGTCCTGGCTCCACGGAATGATGTCGATCTTCTCGCCCTGGAGTTCGCCGACGACGGCCTGGACGCGCGAGCCGCGCATACCGACGCAGGCGCCGACCGGATCGATCGAACTGTCGTTCGAGATCACGGCGATCTTGGCGCGAGAACCCGGATCGCGGGCGACCGACTTTACCTGGATGATGCCGTCGTAGATTTCAGGCACTTCCATGGTGAAGAGCTTCACCATGAACTGCGGATGCGTGCGCGACAGGAAGATCTGCGGGCCGCGCTGCTCGCGACGGACATCATATACGTATGCACGGACGCGATCGCCATAGCGGACGTTTTCGCGCGGGATCATTTCGTCGCGGCGGATGATGCCTTCGCCGCGGCCGAGATCGACGATGACGTTGCCGTATTCGACGCGCTTGACGGTGCCGTTGACGATTTCGCCGACGCGATCCTTGAATTCGTCGAACTGGCGGTCGCGCTCGGCTTCACGCACCTTCTGCACGATCACCTGCTTGGCGGACTGTGCGGCGATGCGGCCGAAATCCATCGGCGGCAGCGGATCGGCGATGAAATCGCCGAGTGCGGCGTCCGGGTTGCGGTCGCGGGCGAGTTCCAGCGGGATCTGCGTCGAATAATCCTCGGCCTTGTCGACGACTTCGAGCAGGCGCTGCAGCCGAATTTCGCCGGTTTTCGGATTGATGTCGGCCCGAATGTTGGACTCGGTGCCGTAGCGCGAGCGCGCCGCCTTCTGAATGGCATCGGCCATTGCGGCAAGCACGATCTCGCGGTCGATGACCTTTTCGCGCGCCACTGCATCTGCAATCTGCAGAAGTTCGAGCCGGTTCGCACTGACTGCCATTGTCTTGTTTCTCCGTCTTTACACCAGGGTTCCCGTCCCTGGAGCGGTCTGTTGATCGGTTATTCCTGGTCGTCCGCTTCGTTCTGGTTGGCGGCCTGCGCTTTCGCCAGCTTGTCGGCGCGCAAGGCGTCGCGGATCAGGTCGTCGGTCAGAATGAGCTTCGCATCGCTGAGCGTCGTGAAGGGAATGACGACCTTCTGTTCTTCCCCGTAGGCAACCTGGTCACGCTCGAGCGTGAAACCATCTGCATTTGCTTCGACGATCTTGCCGCGGAAGCGCTTGCGATTATCGATCAGGATCGACGTCTCGCATTTCACAAGGTGGCCCTGCCAGCGGACGAAATCGGATTTCCGCACCATCGGACGGTCGATGCCGGGCGAAGACACCTCGAGATGATACTCTTTCTCAATCGGATCTTCCACATCGAGGACCGGAGAAATCGCCATCGAGACAGCTTCGCAGTCCTGAACCGACATCGTGCCGTCGTTGCGTTCGGCCATGACCTGCATCGTCGCGCCGTTCTGGTTCAGCATGCGTACGCGGATGAGCCGGAAGCCCATGCCGACGAGAACGGGTTCGATGATATCGGCTAGACGCTGGTCGAGCCCGGTTTCGGTAATCAGCCGCGGCTCAAGTTCGTTGTCTGCGTTTGTCATGTCCGACAAGCGGTTCGCTCCTCGCAATTTCATGCTTTCGGGCGATCGCGGTAATAAAAAAGAGCGGGTCCTTGCGGCCCACTCTTCATCAAGCGATCAAGAATTTGAGAGCCATATAGTCGGGTTTTTCCGAAATTGCAAGGTCTGCGACCGATTCCGCCAATTCGCTTGCCGCGCGTCAACAGACCTATGGCCAGCGCCGGTCCTGCGCATATATTGCCGAGGACACAAGAACAAAAGCGGGAGAGATCGTGGCGTATACTTCGTCGACATTGGCGCCTTTGCGGCACGACACCTACCGCGCCATCTGGTTTGCCAGCCTCTCCTCGAATTTCGGCGGCCTGATCCAGGCCGTCGGCGCGGCCTGGATGATGACGACGATCACACGCTCAGAGGACATGGTGGCGCTGGTGCAGACCTCAACGGCGCTGCCGATCATGCTGTTTTCCCTGATATCGGGCGCGCTGGCCGACAATTACGACCGCCGCCGGGTGATGCTGACGGCGCAGGGCATGATGCTGACGGTCTCGGCGCTGTTGACGATCTCGGCCCTTCTCGGCTGGATCACGCCCTGGCTTCTGCTCTTCTTCACCTTCCTGATCGGCTGTGGCACCGCGCTCAACAATCCCTCCTGGCAGGCCTCGGTCGGCGACATGGTGCCGCGCGCCGATCTGCCGGGCGCCGTCACGTTGAACAGCATGGGCTTCAACATCACCCGCAGCGTCGGCCCGGCGATCGGCGGCGCCATCGTGGCGGCGGCCGGCGCCGCTGCGGCCTTCGCCGTAAACACCCTGAGTTACCTCCCCTTGATCTATGCCCTGCTGCGCTGGCGTCCCAGCACGCCGGTCTCGACCCTGCCGCGCGAGGCGCTCGGCAGTGCCATCTTCGCCGGCCTGCGTTATGTCTCGATGTCGCCCAATCTTGAAAAGGTTCTCGTCAGGGGCCTCATCTTCGGCATCGGCGCGAGTTCGATCCTGGCACTGCTGCCGATCGTCGCCCTCGATCTGGTTGCCGGCGGCCCGCTGACCTACGGTTTCATGCTCGGCGCTTTCGGCATCGGCGCGATCGGTGGCGCGGTGCTGAATGCGAGGCTTCGCCAGGTGCTATCAAGCGAGGTCATCATCCGCCTTGCCTTTACCGGCTTCGCGTTGAGCGCCGTCATCGCCGCCTTCAGTCCGAGCGCCGTCCTGACCTCCGCCGGGCTGCTCGTTTCCGGCGCATGCTGGGTCTCAGCACTTTCGCTTTTCAATACCATCGTCCAGCTTTCGACGCCGCGCTGGGTGGTCGGCCGCGCCCTGTCGCTCTATCAGACCGTCACCTTCGGCGGCATCGCCGGCGGCAGCTGGCTCTGGGGTATCGCCGCCGATCGTTATGGCGTCTCAGACGCGCTCTTGATGTCATCCGTCATCATGCTGCTCGGCATTGTGATCGGCCTTCGTTTTTCCATGCCGGCCTTCGCCTCGCTCAATCTCGATCCGCTGAACCGCTTCACGGCACCGGCCTTGAGCCTCGACATCACGCCGCGCAGCGGCCCGATCGTCATCCAGGTCGATTACGAGATCGCCGATGCAGACCTTGCCGAATTCATGACGCTTATGGTGGAGCGGCGCCGCATCCGCATCCGCGACGGCGCCCGGCACTGGGCGCTGATGCGCGATCTCGAAAATCCCAGCCTTTGGACGGAAACCTACCATACGCCGACCTGGGTCGAATACATCAGACACAACCAGCGGCGCACGCAGGCCGATGCCGAAAACATCGACAGGCTTCGCACGCTTCACCGCGGCGAAGGTCTGCCCCACGTTCACCGCATGATCGAGCGCCAGGCCATTCCGCCTGATGATGACGTCTTCCACAAAACGCCGATCGATCTGCATCATTGAGAACAGCCATGCACAGTTTCAGGCTCGCCCGCCAATCCGACCTTGCCGCCATCGTCCGGCTTCTTGCCGATGACGATCTCGGCGGCGCCAGGGAGATCGTCACCGATCCCGTCGATCCCAGCTATCTCTCCGCTTTCGCCGCGATCGAGGCGGATGCCAATCAGCTGCTGGCCGTCGCCGTCGATGCGGCCGGCGAGCTCGCGGGCTGCCTGCAACTGAGCTTTCTTCCTGGCCTTTCCCGGACCGGCATGTGGCGTGGGCAGATCGAAAGCGTGCGTATCGCACGAGAGCTTCGCGGCTCGGGCCTCGGCGCACAATTCATCGAATGGGCGATCGCCCAATGCGTCGAGCGCGGCTGCGGCCTCGTGCAATTGACATCGGACAAGACGCGGGCGGATTCGATCCGCTTCTACGAAAAGCTCGGCTTCGTCGCGAGCCATGAAGGGCTGAAACGCACTCTCTGAGCCGGTTATTTCAGCTTGCCCTTCATCGTCGCCTCGGGAAAACATGTCGGCTTCATGCCATTCTTTGCCTGCCACTGGCCGATCGAACGCCGCGTCTTGTAACCCGGCAGACCGTCGGAACCGCCGACGTCGTAGCCCTGCCGTTCCAGCGCCTTTTGCATGGCGGCGACATCCGAGCGCAGCATCTTGCCGACATCGCCCCATCTGCCCTGGAAGGCGCCGCCATTATCGGCGATCCGATCGGCGAGATTGCCGATGTAGAGCGCATAGAGATCGGAATTATTGTATTCCTTGATGGTGTAGAAATTCGGCGTGACGATGAACTCAGGCCCGTCGCGGCCGGCCGGCACCAGCATCATGCCCTGCGCCGTCATCTCGCCTGCGGGGAAAGCCTTGCCAGAGTTGCGGTCGATGCCGAGCGAGGCCCAGTGCGACAGCGGCTTTGCGAGATCCGGCCCTTCCTGCGCGCAGGAGACCGCTTCCGGTATCGACACCTCGAAGCCCCAGTCGCGGTCACGCTGCCAGCCCTTCTTGACCAGGAAATTGGCGATCGAGGCGAGCGTGTCCGGCACCGAGGTCCAGATATTGCGATGTCCATCGCCGTCGAAATCGACGGCATATTTCAGATAGCTGGTCGGCATGAACTGCGGTTGTCCGAGCGCACCCGCCGACGAACCCTTGAAATCGGCGGGCGTCACGTCGCCGCCGTCGAGAATATGCAACGCCGCCACCAGCTCGGTGCGGAACATTTCCTTCCGCGTCGACATGAAGGCCTTGGTCGCCAGCACCTCGATCGCCGAATTCGGGATCTTCGCCGCGCCAAAGCCCGTCTCCCGGCCCCAGATCGCAAGCACGATCGAGCCCGGCACGCCATAGGTCTTCTCGATCCGCTTCAGCGTCGAGCCGTATTGCGCGGCAAAACTGCGCCCTGTCGCTGCAAGCTTCTTCAGCCGGTCCTCGTTGAAATAGGGACCAGGCGAGGAAAACTCGGCCTGCGTCTGCTTCTGCTCCTTCGGCGGCGGGAAACCAGGCGGTGCGAGATCCGGCAGGTTCCAGTTCAGCGTGATGCCTGAGAAAGCGGCTTGAAAGGTCTTCTGCGAAATGCCGTTTGCCTTCGCCTCCGGCCAGAGGTCGCTCTGCACCCATGTCTCGAATTGGGCTTCGACATCGGCTTTCGAAGGAGCTGCGTAGGATGAGACTGGAAGCAGAGCGGCCAGCAAGGCGAATGCGAATAGCCGCAGCCGCCGTGGAGCATTTTTCGGCATGCGCAAACCCCTCATATTACCGTCCGGGCCCGCAGGGCCGCCGCAAGCGTGCCCTCGTCGAGGTAGTCGAGCTCGCCGCCGACGGGCACGCCATGCGCCAGTCGGGTGATCTTGACGTCGAGCCCCTGCAACTGGTCGGTGATGTAGTGCGCCGTCGTTTGCCCCTCGACCGTGGCGTTGACCGCGATGATCAGCTCGCGGATGCCGCCTTCGCCGACCCGGTCGATCAGCCCGCGAATGTTGAGATCGTCGGGGCCTACCCCATCAAGCGGCGACAGCGTGCCGCCGAGCACGTGATAGGCGGCGTTCAGCGCGCCGGCCCGCTCCAGCGCCCAAAGATCCGATACGTCCTCGACGACGATGATGACGGATTGATCGCGCTGCGTGTCGGTGCAGACGGTGCAAGGATCGACGGTATCGACATTGCCGCAGCGCGAGCAGATCTTCACCTTGTCATACGCCTCGCCCATCGCATTCGACAACGGGCCAAGCAACTGATCTTTCTTCTTGATCAGATGCAGTGCTGCCCGGCGCGCCGAGCGCGGCCCGAGGCCCGGCACCTTCGCCAGAAGCTGGATGAGTTTTTCGATTTCGGGGCCGGTGACTCGTTTTGCCATGCGCCGTTCTTAACTGATATGCAACGAAAACGGAATCGCGGAAGGATTGGCCGTCCCATGAAAATCCTGGCGCTGTGCACCGGCAATCCCGAAAAGCTGGCCGGCAAGAGTTACAAGACCGGCATCTTCAAACATGCCGTCAACGGCCCCGTGATGATCGATGCCGAAGGACTGGTCGGCGACGCGATCTGCAACCGGAAACATCATGGCGGCGTCGATCAGGCTGTTTATGTCGAGGGATCGCTGACGCTCGACTGGTGGGCGCAGCAATTGGGCCGGCCGCACGAGCCCGGGACCTTCGGCGAAAACATGGTGATCTCAGGCCTCGACAACCGCGACGTCTCCGTCGGCGACCGCTTCGTCGCAGATAGCCTCGTCCTCGAAGTCACCGCGTGCCGCATTCCCTGCGCCACCTTCGCCGCCAGAATGGCCGATCCGAAATTCGTCAAGCGCTATACCGGTGCCGCCCGCCCCGGCATCTATTGCCGCGTCATCCAAGGCGGCGTGGTCGGGGCCGGAATATCCGTGGAACATCACCCTTTTCCAGGAGAGAAGGTGACGATGCCGGAACTGATGGAAACCTTCGGCCGCCGGCTTTCAGAGACGGACCGGGCGCGATATCTCGCCGCTCCCGTTCACCACAAGCTACGGGCGCTGCTCGAAGCGCAACGTTGAGAGCGCTTTCATCCGCGCATCACGGCGTAGTAGCCGCGTCAGTCTCGGAGCGGTGATGAGAAATGAAGACCGAATTGCCTGCTCTCAGAACGGCAGCTTGAAACCGGGCGGGATCGGCAGGCCGGCCGTGAGGGCCTTAGTCTTTTCGGCGGCAAGTGCCTCGGCCTTGTCCTTGGCATCCTTGTGAGCGGCGACGATCAGGTCCTCGAGGATTTCGACGTCGTCTTCCTTGAAGAGCGAAGGGTCGATCTTCAGGCTCTTCAGCTCGCCCTTGCCGGAGATGACGACGGTGACGAGGCCGCCTCCTGCCTTGCCTTCGGCGGTCAGCTCGGCGATCTCAGCCTGCATCTGCTCCATCTTGGCCTGCATTTCCTTGACTTTGCCCATCATGCCCATGATGTCGCGCATCGTCTCGCTCCTTCTTGAAACCTTAGAATTCTATGTCGTCGCCGGGCAGGATGTCGCCTTCCTCGGATTCGGCGGCCGCCGGCGGCGTCGCCTCGCCTTCCTCCTCCGGTTCCGGCGCCCGCACGCGCACATCGATGATCTTGGCGCCGGGGAAATGCGCAAGGATCGCCGCCACGTCAGGGTCCTGGCGGGCGTCTATGACATGTTGTTCCCGGGTCCTGGCCTCCGCTTCGACAAGTGTCGGCTGACCCTCGTCGCGGCTGAGGCTGACGATCCAATGGATGCCGGTCCATTCCTTCAGCTTGACGGCAAGTTCGTTGAGCAGCGTCGTCGGTGCGCCCTCGGTTAGGCTGACGTCGAGCCGGCCGGCTTCGATCCGGACGGGGCGCACGAAATTGCGCACCATTGCCTTCAGCTTCGGATCGCGCTTCTCGGTGGCGAGATTGACGATATCGCTGACCGAGTTGACGACAACGAGCGGCTTTGGTGCCTCCGCCGGCTTCGGCTCGATCCGCCCGACAGGCATCGTCTCAGGCTGGCTGCTCGGCACGGCGCGCAGCATCGCCACCGGCGCGGAAGGCTGCGGCTTGCTCGATGCAATTTCCGGCGCGCGCGCCGCGACACTGCCTTGATAGGAAACGCGGGCGCCGTTGCCGCCGCCATTGCCGGAAGGCGGGGATGACGGCCGTGAGCCCGTAGCGTCACCGGAAAATTCGGCAAGCCGGCGGGCCGCATCCTCGGGCGCCGGTAGATGCGCTGCATGCGCCAGCCGGATCAGCACCATTTCGGCTGCACCGGCCGTGCGCGACGAGCCTTCCGTTTCCGGAATGCCCTTGAGCAGCATCTGCCAGATGCGCGACAGCGTGGTCACCGCAACACCCTTGGCGAGTTCCGCCGCCTTGGTGCGTTCGACCTCGCTGAGCGAGGGATCGTTTGCCGCGTCCGGCACATATTTCAGCCGCGTCACCAGATGGGTGAAATCGGCAAGATCGGTGAGCACGACCACTGGATTGGCGCCGGCTTCATATTGGCTCTGGAATTCGCCGAGGGCAGCAGCCACATCGCCTTTGACGATATGCTGGAAGAGATCGACGATCCGGGCGCGATCGGCAAGGCCGAGCATCCCGCGCACGGCTTCCGCCTGCACGGCGCCTGCGCCATGGGCGATCGCCTGGTCGAGCAGCGACAGGCCGTCGCGGGCCGAGCCTTCGGCGGCGCGCGCGATCATCGCCAGCGCGTCCGCTTCCGCCTCGATGCCTTCCTTGGCCGCGATCGTCGAAAACAGCCCGACGAGATCGGAGGCGCTGATGCGGCGCAGGTCGAAGCGCTGGCAGCGCGACAGCACCGTAATCGGCACCTTGCGGATTTCCGTGGTGGCAAAGATGAACTTCACATGCTCCGGCGGCTCTTCGAGCGTCTTCAACAGACCGTTGAAGGCCTGCGTCGACAGCATGTGCACTTCGTCGATGATATAGACCTTGTACCGCGCCGACACCGGCCGGTAGCGTACCTGCTCGATAATCTCGCGGATATCGTCGATGCCGGTATGGGAGGCGGCGTCCATCTCGATCACGTCGACATGGCGGCCTTCCATGATCGCCTGGCAGTGTTCGCCGGGGACGCGCAGATCGATCGTCGGCTTGTCGATATCTGATGTCTTGTAGTTCAGCGCCCGCGCCAGGATGCGCGCCGTCGTCGTCTTGCCGACGCCGCGCACGCCGGTCAGCATGTAGGCCTGTGCGATGCGACCGGTTTCGAAGGCGTTGGTCAGCGTGCGGACCATCGGCTCCTGGCCGACCATCAGGTCCGTAAAATCCTTGGGGCGGTATTTGCGAGCCAGCACCCGGTATCCGGTGCCCGTCGAGGCGGCATCTTTTGATTGTCGCTCGGTGTCGCTCATCGTCCTGCTTGTCGCCCGGACTGTCGGGCACTTCGTGGAGAGAAGGTGGGAGGCTGGCACGATGACCCGTGCCGGGCTCGTTAGGGCTGCTTCCTTCCGGACCTGACCCGGTTGGCGAGTGGCTCGTCCACCACCAACCTCCCGGATGCACATATCGGCAATATCGTCATCAAAAGCAAGCCAACATGCGAAAAAACTGCTAGTCGTTGGAAAACATGAGGAGAATGCCCTTTGAAAGGTTTCGCGCTCGACCCCCGGCTGGAAAAGGACAGCGTCAGCATCATGGTCACCGGTCTCTGCGATCTGAGATTATCGAGGGATGCCCGCTGGCCCTGGCTCATACTCGTGCCGCGCCGGGCTGACATTACCGAAATCTTCGAGCTGACGCCGCTCGACCAGGTGCTGCTTGCCTTCGAGACGGAGCTTGTCGCCAAAGCCCTGAAGGAAATCACCGGCGCAACAAAAATCAATATCGGGGCTCTTGGCAATATCGTCCGCCAGCTTCATGTTCATGTCATTGCCCGCTTCGAAGGCGATGCCAACTGGCCGGGTCCCGTCTGGGGCTTCGGCCGCGCGGAGCCCTACGAGGACGGAAAGAGAGACGAGTTCACAGCGAAGCTGCGGGAAGCCCTTTCATCATGAGTCATTCGCTTTTCGATTCGGATGTGCCGCATCCGGAACCCAGCAATCTCACAGCCTTTGCCGCCAACGATCTCAATCGCGATTCCGAGCATCGCGACGAACATTCCGTCGAAAAGGCGCTGGCGAGGGAAGGCACGCATATCTTCGCCTTCGCTGGGGATAAGCTGGTGCTGAAGCATGACGGCCAGGTGCTCGATCCGCTCTTCGCCCGCTACGAGCTCAAGGAATTGCAGCCGGATTGGGATGAGACGGTGCTTCTCGGCTACCGCAAATCAGGCGAGCCGCGCCTTGCCGTTCCCGTCGGCATCGACGTAGACGACCTCGCCAGCCAGTATAAGCCCTCCGACGGCCGCACGCTGTTTCGCGAAATGCTGATCGACGAAGTGTTGCTCGGAGAATTCGCCCAGGCCGCAAGCCTGATCCGCTGGAACGGCGACAACCGCTTCTGCGGCCGCTGCGGCTCGGCGATGGAGATCCATATCGGCGGCTACAAGCGTGTCTGCGCCGCCTGCGAGCACATGATCTTTCCCCGCACCGACCCCGTCGTCATCATGCTGACGATCGATGAAGAGCGCGACCTCTGCCTGCTCGGCCGCAGCCCGCATTTCGCTCCCGGCATGTATTCCTGTCTTGCCGGCTTCCTCGAACCCGGCGAGACCATCGAAAACGCCGTGCGCCGCGAAACGCTGGAAGAATCGGGCATTCGCACCGGCCGCATCCGCTATCACGCTTCGCAGCCCTGGCCGATGCCGCACTCGCTGATGATCGGCTGTTATGCCGAGGCGAAATCCACCGAAATCAGCCGCGACGAGACCGAGCTGGAGGATTGCCGCTGGTTCACCCGCGAGGAGACGCTGGAGATGCTGGAGCGCCCCGGCGCGACCGGCAAGGCCCCGCCGCCGAAAGGGGCGATCGCCCATCGCCTGATGCGCGACTGGGTGGAGTGGAAGCGCTAGTGCCATGCCGGTCGCACGCTCCGAACGGTTGCTGACGCTGCTCCAGACGCTTCGGCGTTATCGGCGCCCGGTGACCGGTACGGTGCTTGCAGAGGAGACCGGCGTCAGCCTGCGTACGCTCTATCGCGATATCGCTAGCCTCCAGGCTCAGGGCGCGATGATCGAAGGTGAGGCCGGCATCGGTTATGTGCTGAAGCCGGGCTTCATGCTGCCGCCGATGATGTTTTCCGAGGAAGAGCTGGAAGCCTTGGTGCTGGGCTCCCGCTGGGTGGCCCGCGCCGCCGAGCCGCGCCTTGCCGGCGCCGGCGCCGATGCGCTCGCCAAGATCGCCGCCGTATTGCCGTCCGACATGCGTGAGATGATCGATTCGGCGACACTCTTCGTTGGCCGCAAGCGCCAGGACGAGGACAAGGCCGATGTTTCGGCTATCCGCAAGGCGATCCGTCTGGAGCGTGTGCTCGAACTGCATTACGGCGACGAGCAGGGCCGCGTCTCCCGCCGCCGTGTCTGGCCCTTCGCGCTCGGTTATTTCGAGCATGTGCGCATCATCATGGCCTGGTGCGAGCTGCGCCAGGATTTTCGCCATTTCCGCACCGATCGCATCATCGATATGGCGGTCCATGAGGTGCGCTATCCGCGCCGCCGCACCGTGCTCCTCAAGGAATGGCGGGAAACGCAGGACGTGCCCGTAGAGAACTGAATGCTGCTGCCAGAAACTGTCAGCAGACAGGGTTATTATCAGTATCAATCCACCAGGAAGGAGCACTGATCATGGTAACGCCCCCAGCCATTCATCTGACCAACGATCGTTTTACCGCCGAGACCTTTGCCGATGTGATTTCGGCCGAGACTTTTGCCGATGTCCGCCAGTCAGCGCGCTCCGGCCTGCTGCGCCTGGCGATGAGCTTTTTCCGGTTCCCCAGGGAAAGCCGTTCAAAACTCGATGTCGAAGCGACACCTGATTACCTGAAGCGCGACCTTGGCTTCATGGATGGACGCAACCCGTCCCACGAAGATCGTTTGCCGCTTTAGGCTGCCACTTACCATCAACAATCCAGACGGCGTGAAGGGGGCGTTGCGTTCGCAACGCCTCTACCGACTGCTGCCACGAAATGGCAGCAGACAATCCCTCGCCGTAACGTATTCACCAGCAGCGGGAGAACCGAAATGACCAGCCCCAATCTGATAATCCTCTACGTCAAGGACCCTGCCGAAAGCGCCAGCTTTTACCGCAACCTCCTGAACCGCGAACCGGCCGTGGAGGCGCCGAATTTCGTCGCCTTCCCGCTCGACGGCGGCTTCACGCTCGGCCTCTGGCGGCGCAGCAAGGTCGAGCCGCAACCCTCCGCCATCGGCAATCGCGGCGAAGTGGCCTTCATGGTCGCGGGGGAAAATGCCGTTGCCAACCACTATGAGGACTGGCGCAAGCGCGGCCTGCCGATCGCCCAGGAACTGACCGAGCTCGATTTCGGCCCGACCTTCGTCGTGCTCGATCCGGACGGGCATCGGCTGCGCGTCTGTGAGCCGGATAAGTAATAGCTGAATGACGAGGCCTGCCTAAAGCAGGCCTCGCATCGGATGTCCCTTGTAGACGCCGAGGATGCGCACCTTCTCGGAGAAGAACCGCAATTCCTCCAAAGCCCGGCGGACGTTCGGATCGTTCGGATGGCCTTCGATATCGGCGTAAAACTGCGTCGCTACGAATTTTCCGCCGAGTTGGTAGCTTTCCAGTTTCGTCATGTTGATGTTGTTGGTGGCGAACCCGCCGAGCGCCTTGTAGAGCGCGGCCGGAATGTTGCGGACGTTGAAGACGAAGGTGGTGACGACCTTTTCTTCCGCCGAAGTTCGTTGCGCCCATTCCTCGTCGCGTGACAGGATGACGAAACGGGTGACGTTGTTTTCCGTATCCTCGACATTTTCGGCAACGATCTCAAGCCCGTAGAGATCTGCGGCCAGGCGCGGCGCAAGCGCCGCCATCGACCGATCGCCGGTTTCCTTGACGAGTTTTGCAGCCCCTGCCGTGTCGCCGGCGATAACAGGTTTCCAGCCGTGAGAGCGCACGATCTTGCGGCACTGGCCGAGTGCGTGGATGTGGCTGTGCACCGTGCGGATCTCGTCCTTGGTAACACCCGGCAGCACCATCAGCTGGAAGCGGATCGGCATGAAATATTCGCCGATGATATGCAGCCGCGATTCCGGCAGCAGATGATGGATGTCGGCGACGCGGCCGGCGATGGTGTTCTCGATCGGGATCATCCCGATATCGGCATCGCCGTTGTCGACCGCCGTGAACGCATCCTCGAAAGTCTGGCAGGGCAGCGGCTCCATGGTCGGAAACATGTCGCGGCAGGCCATGTCCGAATTGGCGCCGAATTCGCCCTGGAAGGCGATCCTGTTAGTCTTGATATTCATGATGTTTCCGTCAGTTCGACTTTGCGGAGAGGATGCGCCGCGCTTTTTCAAGGTCGGCCGGAGTATCGACACCGAGCGGAACTGTGTCAACGATCTCGGCATCGATGCGCATGCCGGCTTCCAGCGCCCTGAGCTGCTCCAGCGATTCGCGCCGTTCGAGCGTCGAAGGGCCGAGCGAGACGAAGCGTTCCAGCGCTGCACGCCGATAGGCATAAAGGCCGATGTGGTGATAGAGCGGCCCCTGGCCGTGGGGCGCCGTCGCGCGCGTGAAGTAGAGTGCGTGCAGACGGGTCTCGGAGACCGGCGAACCGACGATCTTGACGATGTGCGGTGCGGTCTTGTCCTCTTCGTTGTCGATCTCGGTCGTCAGCGTGCCGATATCGACGGCCTCGTTCTGAAGAGGGCGCAGGGCTGCTCGCACGGTTTCCGGATCGATCGTCGGCAGGTCGCCCTGGACGTTGACGATGATTTTCGCCTTTCCATCAGGATCGACCTTCGTCAGCGCTTCGAAAATCCGGTCCGAACCCGATTGATGATCCTTGCTGGTCATGACGACCTCGAAGCCGGCTGCGGCCACCGTATCGAACACCTGCTGGTCATCGACGGCAACGACGACGCGGCCGATGGCAGCCTCCCTGGCGCGCATCGCCACCTGCACGATCATCGACAGACCGCATATATCGGCGAGCGGCTTGCCTGGAAGCCGGGTGGAGGCCATCCGCGCCGGGATCAATACGAGCACGTCGTCTAAATTTGAATCACTCATTGTTCGGGCCTTCTATTCCGGGCTGAAAAGTGTCAAAAAGTCTCACGCACAAGACCATTTAGACAGTTGCAACGATCCGCCAAAAGACATAGGTTCCGCGCGATTTCAAGATGGTCCGGTTTATGGTCTGCCGGCTGCAAGGGGAGCATTGCAGATGAATTCATACGTCAATACGGCCGTGGGGGCACTGCTCGGAACGATTTTCGTTCTGATGTCGGTCTCTATCGCGTCCGAAGGGATCTTCCATTCCGAAGCGCCGGAGAAGGAAGGTTTCGCGATCGTTGCCGAAGAGGCGTCCGCCGCTGGCGGTGAAGCTGCGCCTGCCGCCGCTGCCGTTCCGATCGCGCAATTGCTCGCTTCTGCAGATGCCAAGGCCGGTGAAACGGTCTTCAAGAAGTGTCAGGCCTGTCATGACGGCACCAAAGGGGGACCGAACAAGGTCGGTCCTAACCTCTTTGGTGTCGTAGATCGCCCGATCGCCTCGCATGAGGGCTTCGCCTATTCCGCTCCCATGAAGGATTTCTCCAAGGGCAGCTCTGAAAAGTGGACCTTCGAGAACCTGAACAAGTTCCTGACCGCGCCGAAGAAGGACGTTCCCGGCACGGCGATGGGCTTTGCAGGCCTGCCGAAGGATCAGGATCGCGCCAACGTCATACTTTACCTGCACACGCTCGCCGATTCGCCGGTGCCGCTGCCGGACCCGAAGACGGCGACGCAGTAAAAGCCGTCACTCAGTCGCATGAGATGGGAAGCCCGGCCGCAAGCCGGGCTTTTTGTTGTTCCTGGTACAGGTTCACGCGCCCAGGAAATAGGCCCAGAGCGAGACGGTAATGGCGCCGAGCGCCGTCGTCACCGAGATCGTCGAGGCGGCAAGGCTGTGGCCGACGCCGAAACGATTGGCGATCAGCCAGGCATTGACCCCCGTCGGCACCGAGGAGGTCAGCACGATTGCCGCCGTCCATTCGTTGCTGAGGCCAAGGAGGTGGCTCGCCGTCCAGACGCAGCCGGGCAACAGCAGCAGTTTGAGGCTCGATGTCACGCTGGCAATGCCGAGATTGCCGGAGACGCCGTATCTCTCCAGCGCCATGCCGAGCGATATCAGCGCCGCCGGGCCGGCAATGCCGGCGATCTGACCGACGACCGTTGCTAACGCCGTCGGCATGGTGAGACCGGAGAGATGCATGGCCATGCCGGCCGCAAGGCCGATCACCAGCGGATTGCGGATGAGATTGACGGCGATCTGGCGAAGTACGAACACCATGCTGCGATCGCTTTTGCCGGCGATCTTCCGCTCCGCATGCTCCATCAGCACCGTGCCGGCGACCATCATCACGGGCAGATGCACGGCGAGCAGGATCGACAGCGCCACCAGTCCCTCGTCGCCGACGGTCCGTTGGACGAGCGGCAGGCCGATGAAGACGTTGTTGGCAAAGGCCGAGGAAACGCCGGCCAGCACGCCGATCCGTTCGTCGCGGCCGAAGAGGCGCGTAGCGGCGATATGACCGGCCGTCCAGGTGATGGCGACGCCGGAGAAATAGACGATCCAGAGCCGGAAGGGTGAAGCGCCGTGGAAATCAGCCTCGGCGATGGTGCGGAAAAGCAGGAGCGGCACGGCGATCTTGAAGACGAATTCGCTAAGCCCGTCGCCGACATTCGACGCCATCAAGCCGCTGCGGACGATCACCCAGCCGATAAGAATCAGGATGAAGATGGGAAGGACGTCGAGAATGATGGCTGACATGGGGGAGGCTGCTTTGCTCGGGGGAGTGTCCGATCTCTAACAGCAAACAGCCTGGATTGAAAAGGCAAACGCGGGCCGCTCCCGGCAACTCCGGCATCCGCACGCAAAAAAAGCGGGCTCGGCCCGCTTTTCCGCTCCGGCTCCGCCGGATATCCGGATCGCGAAGCTGCCAGTTCATCCGTGGTCAGCATCGCGCCGGCAAGATCGAAGGGATCATCCCTCACGCATCCGGCTGCAACCAAAAGCTGCCCATGCCGGTCTTGTTGCGAGTATTTCTAGATATTGAAGATGACAAGGGCGTGACGAATAGGCGGCACTTTTGCGAAGAAATAGCTGGCCCATTCACCATTTAACCTTCCAAACCGGCGAAATTTCGCTAAGACCAAACCCCGGCTATCACAAAAACCGGGGCTCCCCATTTCATGACAAGATTCGATGTTCTGACAGTCGGCAACGCAATCGTGGATATCATTGCCCGTTGCGACGACCAGTTCCTCATTGACAACCAGATCACCAAGGCGGCGATGAACCTCATCGATGCCGAACGCGCTGAACTTCTCTATTCGCGCATGGGACCGGCCCTCGAAGCCTCCGGCGGCAGCGCCGGCAATACGGCAGCGGGCGTGGCTAACCTCGGTGGAAGGGCTGCCTATTTCGGCAATGTCGCCGCAGATCAGCTCGGCGATATCTTCACGCACGATATCCGCGCCCAGGGCGTTCACTATCAGACCCGGCCCAAGGGCACCTTCCCGCCGACGGCGCGTTCGATGATCTTCGTCACCGAGGACGGCGAGCGTTCGATGAACACCTATCTCGGCGCCTGCGTCGAGCTCGGCCCCGAAGATGTCGAGGCCGATGTCGTTGCCGACGCCAAGGTCACCTATTTCGAAGGTTATCTCTGGGATCCGCCGCGCGCCAAGGAAGCGATTCTCGATTGCGCCCGCATCGCCCATGAAAACGGCCGCGAAATGTCGATGACGCTCTCCGACAGCTTCTGCGTCGGCCGCTATCGCGGCGAATTCCTCGATCTGATGCGTTCCGGCAAGGTCGATATCGTCTTCGCCAATCGCCAGGAAGCGCTGTCGCTCTACGAAACCGATGATTTCGAAGAGGCGCTAAACAGGATCGCCGCCGATTGCAAGATCGCCGCCGTGACGATGAGCGAGCACGGTGCCGTCATCCTGAGGGGCCGCGAACGTTATTACGTCGATGCGATCAAGATCAGGGAAGTGGTGGATACGACCGGTGCCGGCGATCTCTTCGCCTCCGGCTTCCTCTATGGCTATACACAGGGTCGTTCGCTGGAAGATTGCGGCAAGCTCGGTTGCCTCGCCGCCGGCATCGTCATCCAGCAGATCGGTCCGCGTCCGATGACCTCGCTTTCCGAGGCCGCCAAACAGGCAGGACTTATTTGAAAGCTTCGCCCGGATAGGCGCCCCAAATCTCCGACTGCGCCACCCAGCCCGAGGCGCCGTCGGTTTCAGCGCGGCACCAGTCGCCGTTGCACTCGCCGATCATCAGCATTACGCCTGGTTCCAGCTTGGCGACGACCGAGGCCGAGGGCTGCGCCTCGCGGCGCAGATTGACGTAGATGCCCTTGCCTTTGGTCTTCATCCACGGAGCGGCGATGGCCGCGCGCTGGCCCGACAGCAGCGACTGGTTGACCCAGCCTTCGGTGCCGTCGGCATCGCGGATGCGGCGCCAGTTGTCATATTCCTGGATGATCTCCACCGGCAGGCCGGATTTCAAATACATCCATGAAACGGCATAGTCGGTTCCCGGGCCGATGCGCAGGTTGACGCGCTTGGATTTCAGGGTGACGAATCGCGGCAACGGCAGTCCGCTCGGCCCCTTGGCCGCTTGCGCATGGGCAAATTCGACCGCTCCGAGCGATGCGGACAGAGCGATCGCGAAGGCGAGGCAGGACTTCAGGGCTTTGCTGCGCATGGAGGCTTCCGTTTGCTCGAATCGGCGGGCAGACTAGGCCTGCTCGCTCTCCGGGCACTGACATCCCCTGGCTGCACCACGAGTTTTGTTTGTCTTCGCGTGCGGGTCTGGTAGAAAATGCCCGGAATGGGAAAATTATCACCCCTCTTGGTTAAAGACCTCTGAACAAGGCACCACAGGCAGCCATGACAGCGAAGAAAAAACCGAAGGTCTACATCACCCGGAAACTGCCGGATGCCGTCGAAACCCGCATGCGCGAGCTGTTCGACGCCGAGCTGAACATCGACGATACGCCGCGCTCCGTTCCCGAGCTGATCGCAGCCGTCAGGACCGCCGACGTGCTGGTGCCGACCGTCACCGATCGCATTGACGCCGCACTGATCGAAGAGGCGGGACCGCAGATGAAGCTGATTGCGAGCTTCTCCAACGGCACCGATCATATCGACGTCGAGGCGGCAGCGCGCAAGGGCATCACCGTCACCAACACGCCGAACGTCCTGACGGACGATACCGCCGACATGACGATGGCGCTGATTCTCGCAGTGCCGAGAAGGCTCGGCGAAGGTGCGCGCGTGCTGACCGACAAGCCGGGCGAATGGGCCGGCTGGTCTCCGACCTGGATGCTTGGCCGGCGCATTCACGGCAAACGGATCGGGATCGTCGGCATGGGACGCATCGGCACGGCGGTCGCCCGCCGCGCCAAGGCTTTCGGTCTTTCGATCCACTACCACAACCGCAAGCGCGTCAATCCGGCCGTCGAGGACGAGCTGGAGGCGACCTATTGGGAAAGCCTCGACCAGATGCTCGCCCGCGTCGACATTGTTTCGATCAATTGCCCCTCGACGCCTGCGACCTTTCACCTGATCTCGGCGCGCCGCCTGGCGCTGCTGCAGCCGACGGCCTATATCGTCAATACCGCGCGCGGCGACGTGGTCGACGAAACCGCGCTGATCAAATGCCTGAGGGAGGGCAAGATCGCCGGCGCCGGCCTCGACGTCTTCGAAAACGAGCCCGCCGTCAATCCGAAGCTCGTCAAGCTCGCCAATGAGGGCAAGGTCGTGCTGCTGCCGCATATGAGTTCGGCGACGATCGAAGGCCGTATCGACATGGGCGACAAGGTCATCATCAATATCCGTACCTTCATCGACGGCCACAGGCCGCCGAACCGGGTGCTGCCGGGTCGTTAAGGAATCCCGGACCGAATCGGCCGATGCTCGTCAGCGAGCAAGGACCTTCCGCATCTCGACGAAGGTCGTCCTGGCAAAACCGGGATGCGCCTTCTCGGCGGTTCTGGAAAATCCCCAGGCGGCGAAGACGGCATGATTGTCGGTAAGCTCGATACGTGTCTCCAGCCGCAGGGCGGGAAGATCAAGCGCTGCAGCCGTTTCCTCCGCAATCGCCAGCAGCCGCCTGCCGAGGCCCTCGCCCTGCGCTGTGGGGAGAACGGCGAGCTTGCCGACATAGAGACAATCGGCCTCCGGTCGCAGGAACAGGCAGCCTGTCAGCTTTCCCTCCTCGATCGCAACATGCCCGATCTCGGCCTCGGCCTTTTCGGCCAGCGCTTGCGCCGTCAGGCGGAGGGCGGACGATGGCGGGTCGATCCGACCGTTCATCGAGGCAAAGGCGGCAAGAATGAGGGCGAGAAGCTCGTCCCAGCGCGTGAAGCTCCGGTCGAGACGGATGATCGTCATCCCGCCTGCCTTGTGCGGCGGCGTTTGTAGCGGACCGTTTCGAACCGGGCCGACAGTGCGTCGTAAAGCAGCAGCCGTCCGATCAGCGGCTCGCCGCTGCCGGTGACGAGCTTGATCGCCTCCATCGCCATCATCGTGCCGATGACGCCGGTGAGCGCACCGATGATGCCGGCCTCGGCGCAGGAGGGGATCAGCCCCGCTGGCGGCGCTTCCGGAAAGAGATCGCGGTATCCGGGGTTGGGCGTCCCATCCTCAGCGGTCTCATAGGGTTTCAGGACCGTCAGCGAACCGTCGAAACGCCCGACGGCGCCAGTGACGAGCGGGATGCGCGCTTCATCAGCCGCATCGGCTGCGGCATAACGCGTGTCGAAATTGTCGGAGCCGTCGATCAGCAAATCGAAGCCCGACAGCTGTCGTCGGGCGGTCTCCCGCGAAAAGCGTTCGTCGAAGCGGATGAGCCGGACGTGCGGGTTGAGTCTCGTAATGGCGAGGGCAGCGCTCTCGGTCTTCAACTCCCCGATCGTGCCCGAATCGTGGATGACCTGACGCTGCAGGTTCGAAAGCGATACGCGGTCGTCGTCGACGATGCCGAGCGTGCCGACGCCGGCTGCGGCCAGATATTGCAGGATCGGCGCACCGAGGCCACCGGCGCCGATCACCAGCACGCGGGCGGCTTTCAGCTTCTGCTGGCCTGCGCCGCCGATCTCGGGAAGCAGGATGTGACGGTGATAGCGGGCGATTTCGTCGGGGCTGAGCGGTTCCATGGCGCCGACCTTATCATGGCCTCCGCTGCCGGGAAAAGTCGCTCCGGTCATTCGAATACCCTTCCGTCGGCCACCGTGAAAACCTGCGCCCTGTCACCGAGCGCCGAAAACATCGCGCGGTCCGTTCCGGTCATGAAGGACTGGCCGCCGAGCCCGTCGATGAGGTCGAACAGCGCCGCGCGCCTGTTCTCGTCGAGATGCGCCGCGATCTCGTCGAGCAGCAGGATCGGCGCATGGCCGGTGAGATTGCCGACGAGCCGCGCATGCGCGAGCACCAGGCCGACGAGCAGCGCTTTCTGCTCGCCGGTCGAACAACGCTCGGCCTCCATCGCCTTTTCGCGGTGATGCACGATGAGATCGGCCCGGTGCGGTCCCTCGAGCGTGCGTCCCGCGCCGGCATCACGGTAGCGGCTCTCGGCAAGCATCGCGGCATAATCGTCCTCGAGGTCGACCGACGGGCGCGAGAACTGGCCGTCCATGAAGCCCGAGAGCTGCAGCGACGCCGAGGGGAAGGGCGAGCTCTCCCGTGTTTCCTCGATCAACCGGGTCAAGAGCCCGAGCATCTCTTGGCGGGCAAGCACCATGGCGATGCCGAGGCTTGCCATCTGTTCCTCGATGCCGGCAAGCCAGGATGGGTCGAAGCGGCCTTCGTCTAGCAATTTGTTGCGGCTGCGCATGGCGCGCTCGAAATCGCTGGCGCGACGGCCATGGGCGGGATCGAGCGACAGCACCAGCCGGTCGAGAAAGCGGCGCCGGTCGGAAGAGGCGCCGGTAAACAGGCCGTCCATCGCCGGGGTCAGCCAGAGAAGACGCAGGTGATCTGTCAACTCGTCGGCGGTCTTGGCCTGCGTACCGTTGATGCGCAGCCTGCGGGCGGTGGTCTCTTCGCCCGTTTCGATGCCGGTGCCGATCTCGACTTCACCCTCCATGCCCTCGAGCGCGGCGAAGATCGAAAAACCGCCTGGGGCGCCGACGCGGGTAATGTCGCCATAGGCCGCGCGCCGAAGGCCGCGGCCGGGCGAAAGCAGCGAGACCGCCTCCATGAGGTTGGTCTTGCCGGCGCCGTTGTCTCCCGTCAGCACGACGTGCCGGCCGTCAAGGGTAAGTGCCACCGCCGCATAGTTGCGGAAGTCGGTCAGCTTCAGACGGGAGAGGGAAACCTTGTGCGGCATCGGATGTCCGGAATCGTTAAGTGTGACAGCTAAGCCGAAGCAGTCTTGATGGCAAGCGCGCTGGTTTGCTGTCCTGGACCGCCTGTCGCCGATGCGGCTGGAATCGACCGCAATGCAATGCCGTGGTCGCCAGAAATCTGAAAAAATACAACCTGCGAGATGATATTCCGACGTTGCCGCGTCGATATTGCCAATAGTCGGGCTCGCCGGTCGCGAGCCCTGATATCCGGGACTTTGACGCGTTCGGTTGAGATTGCTGACGTAACGTAAGGTCCAAAAAAAGTCGGTTGAATTTTGCAACTGTAGGGTTGAGTTATTTGCCGAAAACGATAAGGTAAAGAAAGTGTTTATGTATGAGAGAGTTGTGAAGTGCCAGATCCGGTTGATATTATCGTTGGTCGCAATGTAAGGCAGCTTCGCGCCCTTCGTCGTGTTTCCCAGCTCGAGCTTGGTGAAGCACTTGGACTGACCTTCCAGCAGATCCAGAAATACGAAAAGGGAACGAACCGCGTTTCTGCCAGCAAACTGCATCAGATCGCGGTTTTTCTCGATGTCGAGATCTCTGCTCTTTTCGAGGGAACCGACATATCGCAATTCGGCGGCCGTATCGAACTCAGCCCCGACGCCTATGCGCTCGCGCTGAGCTACGACAGGCTGAACTCGACCGCGGGCAAGGAAGCGGTCAAGACCATCCTCACTCTCATGAGCGGCGAAGCGGTCGAAAGCGCGGCTTGAACCCGTCGGAACGACCAAGTTTATTTCAGGAAAAGCTCAACGTCTTCAAGGCACGGACGATGTCCGGACTTTGAAGATCTGCGTATCCGCAGCGGTGGAAGCGTTCTCGGATTGGGGGATCAGGGAATTGCCGACGCATGTCGCTCAAAAGCGTGAAGCAGTTTTTGAACGATGACATGCGGGAAGACAAAGACCTGTCGCATGAATGAGGTTCGATGCTTCGCTTTAGTGAATTTCGCTCTCGTGCAGCGCCGTCAGCAGATCGTCCTGCGTCTGGTGGCCGGCATGATAGAGGTCGATCGCGATACTGGCGATTGAAAGGCCCTGCTGGCTGCGAAGCTTGATGTTGCGCTCTGCGCACCATGTATAGATGGCGCCGGCGAGAACGTCGACGTCTTCGGGCTGAGAAGAAAAGGCTGGCGCCATGATAGATACCCTTGTTTTGGTTGTTCTCGCTGGAGCATGAATGCCGAAAAGTTTGCGCGGTTTTCGGGATTATGCGCTGACGGCAGAGACTGAATTCATTTGGAAAACTTGCAAGCGGCATCATGTGGCTGCGTTAACGCAACTCGTCTTCCGTTCCACCGTCGTGTCGATCTGAGACAGATCGTCCGGCGCAGGCGGCAAGTGTCGCAAATCGGGATTCTCGGGACAAAAAAACCGGAGACGTTTCCGTCCCCGGCTTTCGAGATTGAGGTGTCGACCGGCGGCTCAGCCTTCGAAGAATTCCTTCATCCGGGCGAAGAAGCCCGTCGATTCCGGATTGTTCTCCTTGGACGAAAGCTGTTCGAACTCCTGCAGCAGCTCGCGCTGGCGCTTGGTGAGTTTCTGCGGCGTCTCGATCTGGATCTGGATGTAGAGGTCGCCCGTCTGCGCCGAACGCAGAACCGGCATGCCCTTGCTCTTGAGGCGGAACTGTTTGCCCGCCTGGGTGCCCTCGGGCACGCTGACGCGCGATTTGGTGCCATCGAGCGTCGCCACGTCGAAGGTCCCGCCGAGAGCGGCCGTCGTCATCGAGATCGGCACCGCGCAATAGAGATCGGCTCCGTCGCGCTGATAGAATTCGTGCGGCTTCACCGACAGGAAGATATATAGATCGCCAGCCGGCCCGCCGCGAGCGCCGGCTTCGCCTTCGCCCTGCAGGCGGATGCGCGTGCCGTCTTCGATGCCTGAGGGAATGTTGACCGAAAGCGAACGCTCTTCCGTCACCCGGCCCTGACCATGGCACTTCGGGCAGGGATCGGGAATGATCTGGCCGCGGCCATGACAGGTCGGGCAGGTGCGTTCGATCGAGAAGAAGCCCTGTGCGGCGCGCACGCGCCCCGTTCCCTGACAGGTGCCGCAATTCTTCGGCTGCGTGCCGGGCTTGGCGCCCGAGCCCGAACAGACGTCGCAGGTGATCGAAGTGGGAACGCGGATCTGCGCCGTCTTGCCGGAAAAGGCCTCTTCCAGCGTTATTTCCATGTTGTAGCGAAGATCGGCGCCGCGCTCGCGGCCGCCCGACGAGCGCTGGCGGGCGCGGCCGCCGCCCATCATCTCGCCGAAAATATCCTCGAAGATATCGGAGAAACCGCCGCCGGCAAATCCGCCGCCACCGCCGCCCATGCCGCCCTGCTCGAAGGCCGCATGGCCATAACGATCATAGGCCGCCCGCTTCTGCGGGTCCTTGAGCATCTCGTAGGCTTCGTTGATTTCCTTGAACTTCCGCTCGGCGTCCTTGTCATCCGGGTTCTTGTCCGGATGGTATTTCATCGCCAGTTTGCGGAAGGCGCTCTTCAGCTCTTTCTCGTCCGCCGACTTGGCTACACCCAGAGTTTCGTAAAAGTCCGCTTTTGCCATTAAGGATTAAACCCCGGAAATGGATTTCCGGCTGCCATGGTGAGCAGCCGGATCAGGTGTTGAAGCATAACCACGCCGCCGCGGATTACGCGGACTTCTTGCGGTCGTCGTCCTTGATTTCCTCGTAGTCGGCATCGACGACATTGTCGCCGCCTTCCGCGGAGGCATCAGCAGCAGCGCCGCCTTCGGCCTGCTGTGCTTCATAGATCGCCTGGCCGAGCTTCATCGACACTTCCATCAGCGTCTGGGTCTTGGCCTTGATGTCGTCGGCGTCCGGCTCGGAAGCTTCCGACGCCGTCTTCAGCGCGGCGATCGCATCCGAGATCGCGGTGCGGTCGGCCTCGGAAACCTTGTCGCCGTAATCCTTCAGCGACTTTTCCGTAGAGTGGATCAGGCTTTCGGCCTGGTTCCGGGCTTCGACGGCCTCGCGGCGCTTCTTGTCTTCGGTGGCATGGGCTTCGGCATCCTTGACCATCTTCTCGATGTCGGCGTCGGAAAGACCGCCGGAAGCCTGGATGCGGATCTGCTGTTCCTTACCGGTGCCCTTGTCCTTGGCCGAAACCTGGACAATGCCGTTAGCGTCGATGTCGAAGGTGACTTCGATCTGCGGCAAGCCGCGCGGCGACGGCGGCAGGCCGACGAGGTCGAACTGGCCGAGCAGCTTGTTGTCGGCAGCCATTTCACGCTCGCCCTGCGAAACGCGGATGGTGACGGCCTGCTGGTTGTCTTCGGCGGTCGAGAAGGTCTGGCTCTTCTTCGTCGGGATCGTCGTGTTGCGTTCGATCAGGCGGGTAAAGACGCCACCGAGCGTCTCGATGCCGAGCGACAGCGGGGTTACGTCGAGGAGCAGGACGTCCTTGACGTCGCCCTGGAGAACGCCGGCCTGGATAGCAGCGCCGAGAGCGACGACTTCATCCGGGTTGACGCCCTTGTGCGGCTCCTTGCCGAACAGCTGCTTGACGACTTCCTGCACCTTCGGCATGCGGCTCATGCCGCCGACGAGAACCACTTCGTCGATTTCGGCGGCGGTGACGCCGGCATCCTTGAGGGCTGCCTTGCACGGAGCGATCGTGCGCTGGACGAGATCGTCGACCAGGCTCTCGAGCTTGGCGCGGGTCAGCTTCAGCGTCAGATGCTTCGGGCCGGAAGCGTCGGCCGTGATGAACGGCAGGTTGATTTCGGTCTGCTGCGAGGACGAAAGCTCGATCTTTGCCTTTTCGGAAGCTTCCTTGAGGCGCTGCAGGGCGAGCTTGTCGTTCTTCAGGTCGATGCCGTTGTCCTTCTTGAATTCGGCAACGAGATATTCGACGAGGCGCATGTCGAAGTCTTCACCGCCGAGGAAGGTATCGCCGTTGGTGGACTTCACTTCGAAGACGCCGTCGCCGATTTCGAGGATCGAAATATCGAAGGTGCCGCCGCCAAGGTCGTAGACGGCGATCGTCTTGCCGTCCTTCTTGTCGAGGCCGTAGGCGAGAGCGGCAGCGGTCGGCTCGTTGATGATGCGCAGCACTTCAAGACCGGCGATGCGGCCGGCATCCTTGGTTGCCTGGCGCTGAGCGTCGTTGAAGTATGCGGGAACGGTGATGACGGCTTTCTCGACCTTTTCGCCGAGATAGGATTCGGCGGTTTCCTTCATTTTCTGAAGGATCATCGCGGAAATCTGTGCGGGCGAGTAGCCCTTGCCATTGGCTTCGACCCAGGCGTCGCCATTGTCGCCCTTGACGATGGTGAAGGGAACGAGATGCTTGTCCTTCTCGACGGTCGGGTCTTCGTAGCGGCGGCCGATCAGGCGCTTGACTGCAAAGAGCGTGTTCGTCGGGTTGGTGACTGCCTGGCGCTTGGCCGGCTGACCGACGAGGCGCTCGCCATCATCGGAAAATGCCACCATGGAAGGGGTCGTGCGTGCGCCCTCTGCATTCTCGATGACCTTCGCGTCCTTGCCGTCCATGACTGCGACGCAGGAATTCGTCGTTCCAAGGTCGATACCAATTACTTTTGCCATGTCATTCTCTCCTTGAAGCAAGCTGTCGGAACCCCGAGAAGGCATTTCCCTGACAGCCCCTTACGGGATGGGTCTACTTAAGATTACGCAATCGTGATTGCGGTGATGCGGCGTATATAAGGAGCGGTTTTCTGGACTGCAAGGCGAGAAATGGCCCGGAATCCAGCAAAACGAATGTGTTGCGTTCAATTTTGACGGCAGCCGGGAAAGAGTTCTCTCCATAGCAGAAAAGCGGCTGCTTTCCAGCGGGATCGGGCTTGCGCCGAGTATGCAGCAAGGATCTCACTGGCCCATGATCAGATCGAGCAGCGTCGTGCGTCGCGGCTGGACAGAAGAGGTCGTCTGCGGCGCCCCGACATCACCGGGCGGCACCACGCTTCCATAACCGGAACCGTCGCCCTCGGCGACGTCGGCTGGAGGAACCGGGCCGTTTCCGGATGTCGCCGCCTGTTGCCGGACAGGCGCTTGCGGATAGCGATTGGCATTGGCGTCGCCGCCGAAGACACCGGAAATGATCCCGCCGATCGTGGTCGGCGGCGGCACTTCGGCCGTCACCGGTCGTCCGCCGTCGGGTGCTGCCTGCGCCATCGGCTGACCATTGGGATCGCCGATCAGCTGGCCGTTACCGAAGAGCGGCGCCGGCGAAAGACCCTTGTGGGCGGCGACCATGAATTCCTTCCAGGCCCTTGCCGGCAAGCCGCCGCCGGTCACCTTCTTCATCGGCTTGCCGTCGTCATTGCCGAACCAGACCCCGGTGGTGAGGTTGCTGGTGAAGCCGACGAAGAGCGCATCGCGCGAATTCTGCGTCGTGCCGGTCTTTCCCGCCGCCTGCCAGCCGGGGATCTTGGCACTCTTGCCGGTGCCGTTGTCGATGACGCCCATCATCATCGCATCCATCTCGGCGGCGATCTGCTCTGAAAGCACACGAGGCGGGCTGTCATAGGTGTTTTCGTAGAGAACCTTGCCCTCGGCGGTCGTCACCCGGCGGATGACGTGCGGTGTCGCCTTGTAGCCGCCGTTCATGAAGGCGGCGTAGGAGGCGGTGAGCTCCATCAGCGAGACTTCGGACGTGCCGAGCGCGATCGAGGCGTTCGGCTGCAGCTCGCTTTCGACGCCGAGCCGATGGGCGAGCTTGATCACCTGGTCGGGCCCGTCATACATCACCAGCTGGGCGGCAACCGTGTTCAGCGATTTGGCAAGTGCGGTCGCAAGCGTCACTTCGCCATTGTATTTCTTCTCGTAATTTTCGGGCGTCCAGTCACCGATGCGGATCGGCGCATCGTTGAACACCGAATAGGGTGTCAGCCCTTTTTCCAGGGCCGCGGCATAGACGAAGGGCTTGAACGAGGAACCCGGCTGCCGCTTCGCCTTGACGGCGCGGTTGAACTGGCTCGCCGCATAATCCCTGCCGCCGACGAGCGCGCGGATCGCGCCGGTGCCGTCGATCGAGACGAGAGCCGCCTGCGAGGCGTCGAGCTTGCCGCCTTCCTTGTCGAGCACGTCGACCAGCGATTGCTCGGCTTTCTTTTCCAGCGACTTGTCGATTGTGGTATCGACGATAACGTCTTCCTTGACGTCGCCGATGAGGCCCGGCAGTTCGTCCATCACCATGTCGGCGACGTAGTGGCCGGCGCCCGACCAATAGCTTTTGGCCGAAGCCGGGGTCTGCGACATCGCGGTCTTGACCTCGGAATCGGTGATGAAACCCTGCTCGCGCATCGCCGCGAGCACGAGCTGGGCGCGCGCATTCGCCGCGTCCGCGTCGCGCGCCGGCGAAAGCCGCGACGGCGCCTTGAGCAGGCCGGCCAGCACCGCGGCCTCGCCGAGGTTCACGTCACGCGCCGATTTGTTGAAGTAGCGGCGGGACGCCGCCTCGACGCCATAGGCGTTCGACCCGAAGAACACGCGGTTGAGATACATCGCAAGGATCTGGTCCTTGGTGTATTTCTGCTCGAGCCAGAGCGCGAGCAGCACCTCCTGCACCTTGCGTTCCAGCGTCCTCTCGGGGGAGAGGAAAAGGTTCTTGGCAAGCTGCTGCGTCAGCGTCGAGCCACCCTGAACCATGTGGCCAGCCGTGAAGTTGGTCACGATTGCCCGGCCGAGGCCAAGCGGGTCGACGCCGAAATGCGAATAGAAACGCCGGTCCTCGATGGCAATGACGGCTTCCGGAATATAGGGCGACATGTTTTCGAGCGACAGCGCCTCGCCGCCGGTGGCGCCGCGATTGGCGATGACGCTGCCGTCGACGGCAGTGATCTTGACGTTCGGCGGCCGTTCCGGGATCGCCCACGTGCTGGCGCTCGGCATGCGCGAGCCGTAGTAGAGCACAAGCCCGGCCACGCCGATGCCGGCCCAGATGAAAAGCACGACGCACCAGTAAATCACGCGACGCAGGAAGCCGAAAAGGCCGCCGCTTTCACGTTCCCGCGCCTCGCGCCGCCGCCGGGGGGCGGGCCGCTGCGGCGGGGGCTTGGCACTGCCACGCCGCGCCGATCTGCTTCCAACGACGCGATCGTCGGCATCGAGCGAGAATTCGTCATCGTCGCGTGCCGGGCGGCCGCTGAAGGACGGTTCGATTCTGTCGCCTGATCTGCCTCTGCCTGCCATCGCGGACTGGTCGCATCCCATGTTCGATCGCGAAGCCCGACTTCGCACAACGGCGCTGTAGCACTTTGAAGTGCCGCATAATTTGGTCCTTAAATCGATCCCGATCTCAAGGAATTATGCAGTAAGCGACGCGATCATCCGCTTGAACTTAATTGCGGCGATTTAACGGGGTGTTAAAGGACCGAAAGTGACGGAGATCGCGCTTTAATACTCACGGGCCGATCCCGTCTATATTGCCACTGGCCGAGACGAATTCGGCGCCAGATCTGGCCGGAATTCCCATGACAAGAGCATCATGATGCGGCCGCGCCGCACATCTTCTGTCTGGGAGGTGGAACCAATAGGCCTCGCGTTTGTTTATGGACAAGCGGGACAACCCCTCACGTCCCGCGAATGATCGGCCGTCTCCCCTCAACACGCGCCGATCGACATCCGGCCCGGTGCATCCCAAAGCGGGAGCGCCGGGCTTTTTCGTTGCCCCGGCAAATATTGAAATGAGCAAAAGGGACGGCATAATCGCCGTCCCGGTCATGTTTCACTCGTTGCAGGAGGGGTCGTCGGGGCGGCAATCAAAAGACCGATCTCTACCGTCGGATCTGCGATCACCGTCTCTCCAATCGCCCCTTCGGTTATCACCGCGCCAATCCCGGTCACCATTACGGTCGCGCCAGTCACGGTCTCGATCCCGGTTGTCCCGATTGCGATCCGGGTCTCGATCACGATCACGATCTCGATTGTCACGGTCACGGTAATAATAGTCCGGGCCGCGGCTCCAGCGATCACGCTCGCGATAGAAATCGCGGTTGCGGTAGTAACGGTCCCAGTAATTGTCGACGCTGAAGCGGATCATCGGAATGCCGAGCGGACGGTAATATTGCGGACCGACATAGACGCGGCGCTGCTGGTAGAGAGCCTGCACATATTGGCCCGAAACCCAGCCGCGGCCGCCGTAGAATTCGACGTCGCACCAGTTGAGGTCGGAAAGGCATCCGCGGATTTCGACGGACGAACCGGCGGGTATGACGGCAACGGCGGGATATCGGGTGCTCGGACCCGCACGCATATTGACGTTCGCCGTCGAATAGCCCTCGGCCGCCTGCGCGACGACCGGAGCCAGCATGAACAGACCGGCCGCGGCGATTTTGGCAAACAGATTTTTCACGCTTTTCTCACTCCTTGTCGGCGTTTTCGGCAGTGCGCCTGGCGGCATCTGCCTGGCACAAGCCATCTAAAACGAAAGATCAGACGATCGCCCGTACTCATCGGGCGCTATTATTCACATTGTCTTTCAATGGCTTATATGCCGGCGGCGATGAACGCAGCTTGAACGGGGAAAATCAGGCCATGCCTGAAGCCCATCTGTGGCAGGGTTAATGGCTTGTTAACCTTTCGAGCCCAGTCTGGCCGCTAATACCCGCTTTCTCCTTGACCACGGATGAACTGGCACTGAGGCGAGCGGATGACGAAAGGCCGGGTCGAACCGGCCTTTTGTTATATCCGATGTCGGCTGGCGCGCCTGCATGGCAGGGCACGCCCTCCCTGCTCAGGCAGCGAGCGCCTGAAGGATACGCACCCAGGAGCGGATGCCCTTGTGGTAGGAGACGAGCTCGTATTTCTCGTTCGGCGAATGGATACGGTCGTCGCTGAGGCCGAAGCCGACGAGCAGCGATTCCATGCCGAGCATCTTCTGGAAATCCCCGACGATCGGGATCGAGCCGCCCATCCCGATGACGATGGCGGGTTTCGGCCACTCGTCGGAAAGCGCGGTCTTCGCCCTGGTGAGGACAGGTGAATCATAGGAAAGATGGATTGCCGGCGAGCCGCCATGCGGATGGAACTCGACCGAGCAGTCGGCCGGAATCTTCGAGCTGACATAGCTGCGGAAGGCCGCGCGGATGGCGGCCGGGTCCTGCGTGCCGACAAGACGGAACGAAACCTTCGCCGAAGCCTTGGCGGCGATCACCGTCTTGAAGCCTTCGCCGGTATACCCGCCCCAGATGCCGTTGATTTCGGCGGTCGGCCGCGCCCAGGTGAGCTCCAGCACCGAGCGGCCCTTTTCCCCGGATGGAACGGAAAGGCCGACTTCGCCGAGGAAGCTCTCCGCGGTCTTCCCCAGCGTCTCCCATGACGCCTTGATATTGTCGGGCGTTTCCTCGACACCGTCGTAGAAGCCGTCGAGCGTGATGCGGCCGGTCTCGTCGTGCAGGCCGGCAAGCGCCTCGACGAGAATATGGATCGGGTTTGCTGCCGCGCCGCCGAAAAGACCGGAATGCAGGTCTCGGTCGGCAGCCGTCACGACCACCTCCTCGCCGACCAGGCCGCGCAGCGCTGCGGCGATCGCCGGCGTGTCCCGATCCCACATGCCGGTATCGCAGACGAGCGCATAGTCGGCCTTGAGTTCGGCGGCATTGGCCTCGAGGAAAGGCTTCAGTGACGGCGAACCGGATTCCTCCTCGCCTTCGAAGAGGATGGTGATGCGGCAGGGAAGTGCACCGTTGATCTCCTTGTAGGCGCGGCAGGCCTCGACGAAGGTCATCAGCTGGCCCTTGTCGTCGGACGTGCCACGGCCGGTCAGGATCTTGCGGCCTTCGCCGACATCCTTGATCGCCGGCTCGAACGGATCGTTTTCCCAGAGTTCGATCGGATCGACCGGCTGAACGTCGTAATGGCCGTAGAAGAGGACGTGCGGCGCATCGGCCGAAGCACCCGCGTGGTGAGCGACCACCATCGGATGACCGGGTGTGTCGCGCACCGAGGCCGTAAAGCCGAGCCCTTCTAGATAGGCGACGAGCCATTCCGCAGCCTTTCGGCATTCGGCCTTATAGGCGGGATCTGTGGAAATGGACCGGATGCGCAGAAGTTCGAATAGTTTGTCGAGACTCGATGGAAGGTTCTGGTCCGCGCGCGCAAGCACCTGATTGATATCGGTCATTTTCGACTCCTTTTGAAATTCGGCCGGACGATAGACCAAACCAGAAAGGCAGGCGAGGCGGAAAAACAAAAAATCGGCGGCGCGAAAGAGCAGCGGGGCGCGGATCAATATCAGGAAGATTTGTTGGATAATATAGAAGAGAAATCTAATTCAATTTACAGTTATTTAGCACAACCTAAATAGCCTGACCGAATTCAGCTGTGGGAGGGGCAGATGTTTTCGGTCATTGCATGTATTCGGGACAATCATGACTGGCGGCTGGTAATAGTGGCGGGCGCTGTCTGCCTGATCGGCGCCTTGGCGGCGATGCTGCTGCTCTCGCGTACGCAGGAATGCGACGCCGGACGGCGAAAGCTCTGGATCGGCGCTTCCGCCTTCGCCTTCGGCACCGGAGTATGGGCAACGCATTTCGTCGCGATGCTCGCCTATGACGGCGGCATGCCGATCAGCTACGGGCTGGGCCTGACCTTGCTTTCCTTTCTCCTGTCGGTCGCGGGCTCCGCAGTGGCGATCTTGATCGCAGCGCAAAGCGGCGACAGGTTTTCGCATATCTGGGGTGGCGTCCTGATGGCGCTCGGCATCGCCTCCATGCATCTGACCGGCATGCAGGCGATCGAGACGCAGGCGATAATTCGCTACGATCCCCTCATGACACTGACTGCGGTGCTTGCCGGAGCGCTGCTGTCGAGCGCGGCCTTCTATGCCTTCTCCCATCTCAAGGGAATGAGACGGCTGTTCGCTTCGTCAATCGTTTTCGTCCTCGCCATCTGCACCCTTCATTTCATCTCGATGGCCAGCATCACGCTCGTGCCGGATCCCGGCAAGGAGATTCCGGCCACGGTGCTGGACACGAAGGTGCTCGCCGCAATCGTCGTCGTGGCGGCAACGGCCCTGATCCTGATGGCGCTTGCCGTCGTCTTTGTCGAAAGCCGCCTCACGGACCTGCGAGGACTTGCCAATGCCTCGCAGGAAGGATTGCTGATCCTGCGCGAAGGCCTGGTCATCGATGCCAATGAGCGGTTCCAGGGCCTCTCCGGCTGGAAGCTTGCCGATCTCGCCGGCAAGTCGCCTTCGGCTGTCCTCGCGACCGTTCAGGGAACACGGCCCGGCGAGACGTTGCTGACCAGCAGAAGCGGCAGGGAGATTGCTGTCGAAGTGACGACGAGCAGGATCGTCTATCGCGGGCGCAATTGCGATGTGCTTGCCGTGCGCGATCTCACCGAACGCAGGCAGGCCCAGGAGATGATCGAGCATCTCGCCCACCACGACGTGCTCACCGATCTGCCGAACAGGTCGCTGTTCGACACCCGCATCCGTCAGGCGCTGCAGATGGCCGAGCGAAAGAACAGTGAGGTCGCGCTCTTCTATCTCGACCTCGATCGCTTCAAGGCCGTCAACGATATTTTCGGTCATGCCGAAGGCGACCGCATTCTCGGCAAGGTCGCTTCGATCCTGCGCCGCGTGGCCGATGAAAGCGATACGATTGCCCGCCTCGGCGGCGATGAATTCGCCATCATCCAGCCCGCCGGACAGCAGCCAGCGGCGGCGCAAAAGCTTGCGGCTGATATCCTCGATGAATTCGCCGCCGAAATGGACACGGCGCGTGACCCCACAGCCGTCGGCGTCAGCGTCGGCATCGCACTCTATCCCGCGGATGGGCGTACGGCTGAAGAACTTTGCAACAATGCCGATACAGCACTCTACCGCGTCAAACACGATGGTCGCGGCAAGGTCTGTTTCTTCGATGCGGAAATGGACGAAGCGGCGCGGAACCGTCGCCAGATCGAAAGCGAACTGCGCCATGCGATCATCCGCAACCAGATCCATGTCAGCTATCAGCCGATCCTCGATGCGCGGAGCGGCGAGATCGGCGGCTACGAGGCCTTGATGCGCTGGAACCGGCCAGGCCACGGCTTGACCGAGCCCGATATCTTCATCCCGATCGCCGAGGAAAGCGGTTCGATCGTCCAACTCGGCGAATGGGTGTTGCGGCAGGCCTGCATGGAGGCCGTGCGCTGGCCGCTGCCGTTGAGGATCGCCGTCAATCTTTCGCCGGTGCAATTCATGCTGCCGAACCTCTGCGAGCGGATCGAAGCGATCCTCACTGAGACCGGGCTTGCGCCTAGCCGGCTGGAACTCGAGATCACCGAGGCGGCCCTCATCCGCGATCGCGACCGGGTGATGACGACGCTGCTGCGGCTGCACAGGATCGGCGCGCACATCGTCATGGATGACTTCGGCACCGGTTTCTCATCGCTTTCCAACCTGCGGTCATTCCCCTTCGACAAGATCAAGGTCGACCGCAGTTTCACCGGCGTGCTGGAACATGATGCGGCGGCGCGCTCGATCGTGCGCGCCATCATCGGCCTTGGTCATAGCCTCGGCATGCCCGTCGTGACGGAGGGCGTGGAAACCGAGACGCAGCGCCGGATCGTCGTCGAGGAAGGCTGCACGCAAGTGCAGGGTCTTTTGCTCGGCAAGCCGGATATCGAGCCGAGCGTCAAGCTCGCCGCCTGCGAAAACATTCTGTCCGAACAGTTCGAAACCGGCGTGCTGCCGCTGCGACGCGCGCACCATGCCCGCGAGTGATCTTACAGCGCCGTGCGTCTTTTCAGACGCGCAAGGGACGCTGTAACACTTTGAATTATGCAGTAGTCAGAGCGCCTTGGCGTTTTCCAGAAGCCGGCGGATATATTCAAGCGTCAGTTCGCGTTCGAAAACCCGAAAACCCTTGAACAGCGCCAGGTCGGCCTCGCGTGCGGTCTCGATCGCCTCGGCCTCCATGGCGCGGGCCTTCGGTGTCAGGAAGATCAGTTGCGCTCGTTTGTCCGATGGATGCGGCCGGCGTTCGATCAGCCCGTCGCGGACCATGCGCGAAAGCGTATTGGCCATGGTCGCCTGCTCGATATCGACCCGCTCGAGAAGCTGTTTCTGAGTCAGTCCGTCCTCGGCCCAGAGTTCCAGCAGAATGGGGAACTGGCCGGGAGAAAAACCGAGCCCGACCGCGCGCTGGTGCAGCGAGCGGGCAAAACCCTTCGCCAACTGGCTGGCAAGGTAGGCTCCCGAATCCATGCGGTTAAATCCCATGATCGCAAGTTGGCTCAAAAGCTTGACGGAGACAATGCAGCAAATCGCGCGCGATGCTCCAAAACATGCGGGCTGCCATTTAATTTCCAGTGTCGCGAGAAAACAAAGTCGCCATGGCCTGGAGGTTGGCCATGGCGACCTTAAAATGGGGACAAAGGCCCGGAGAGGGGGATAAGGCCTTTGTCCAAGCCTGACGCGGCGGGGGACAAGCCGGTAATCAGACCCGCGGCGCGATCAAGCGCCGGTGACATCGATGTGTGGCTGCGAATGTGGTTTTTCAAGGGAGAAGGCACGTTACAAATCGGTAACAGTTTGGTGAGCGCCGGAATCTCTGCTGCAAAAATCACGCAGGTGTTCAAAGTTCTGCAGCGTCTGAATAGACGCGCGGGGCTGCAGCGCTCGAACGCCATAATCCTTTGCGCGCTCCGAACTTTATATGGACCTCGTCCCGTGCCCGCGCTATCCATGCACGCATGAAAAAAGGCGATCACCTCTTCCTAGTCGATGGTTCCGGATTCATCTTCCGGGCGTTTCATGCATTGCCGCCGCTGACCCGCAAGACAGATGGCCTGCCGATCGGCGCCGTGTCCGGTTTCTGCAACATGCTGTGGAAGCTCTTGAGGGATGCGCGCAATACGGATGTCGGCGTAACACCGACCCATCTGGCCGTCATCTTCGACTATTCCGCCAAGACATTTCGCAAGGATCTCTATGACGCCTACAAGGCGAACCGCTCCGCTCCGCCGGAAGAGCTGATCCCGCAATTCGGCCTTATAAGAGAGGCGACCCGCGCCTTCAATCTGCCCTGCATCGAGACCGAAGGTTTCGAGGCCGACGACATCATCGCGACCTATGCCCGCCAGGCTGAAGCGACTGGCGCCGATGTCACCATCGTCTCCTCCGACAAGGATCTGATGCAGCTCGTCACATCAAATGTCCACATGTATGACAGCATGAAGGACAAGCAGATCGGCATTCCCGATGTCATCGAGAAATGGGGCGTGCCGCCAGAAAAGATGATCGACCTGCAGGCGATGACCGGCGATTCCGTCGACAACGTTCCCGGCATTCCCGGCATCGGCCCGAAAACCGCCGCCCAACTGCTCGAGGAATACGGCGATCTCGATACGCTGCTCGAACGCGCCACCGAGATCAAGCAGGTCAAGCGCCGCGAGACGATCCTCGCCAATATCGACATGGCCAGGCTTTCGCGCGATCTCGTGAGGCTGCGTCTCGATGTGCCGCTCGATCTCGATCTCGACGCGCTGGTGCTTGAGCCGCAGAACGGCCCGAAGCTGATCGGCTTCCTCAAGACGATGGAATTCACGACGCTGACGCGCCGTGTTGCCGAAGCCTGCGATTGCGATGCGAGTGCCATCGAACCGGCGGTCGTCCGCATCGAATGGGGGGAGACTGCTCGCGGCCCCGATCTCGATGCAGCGCAGCCGGAGCCGGTTGCCGGCGGCATTCCCGACGTTTCTGGCGACGCCGTGCCTGTACCGCCGCGCGCAAAAGCGAAGGCCGCCGTCGAAGGCGCCTTTGCGGCCGCCGATCTTGCCAAGGCGCGGGCCGAGGCCTTTGCGAGCCTGCCGTTTGATCATTCGGCCTATGTCACGATCCGCGATCTGGCCACACTCGACCGCTGGATCGCCGATGCGCGCGATACCGGCCTCGTCGCTTTCGATACAGAGACCACATCGCTGGATGCGATGCAGGCCGAGCTTGTCGGCTTCTCCATGGCGATCGCCGACAATATCGCCGATCCCACCGGCACGAAGATCCGCGCCGCCTATGTGCCGCTTGTCCATAAGAACGGCGTCGGCGATCTGCTCGGCGGCGGCCTGGCCGACAACCAGATCCCCATGCGCGACGCCCTGCCGCGGCTGAAGGCGTTGCTGGAGGACGAATCGGTTCTCAAGGTCGCCCAGAACCTGAAATACGATTACCTGCTGATGAAACGCTACGGCGTCGAGACGAAGAGCTTCGACGACACGATGCTGATCTCCTACGTGCTCGACGCCGGCACCGGCGCGCATGGCATGGATCCGCTCTCGGAAAAATTCCTCGGCCATACACCCATTCCCTACAAGGACGTGGCGGGCAGCGGCAAGGCGAACGTCACCTTCGATCTGGTCGATATCGACCGCGCCACCCATTATGCCGCCGAAGATGCCGAGGTGACGCTGCGCCTGTGGCTGGTGCTGAAGCCGCGGCTGGCGGCAGCTGGGCTGACCAGCGTCTATGAACGGCTGGAGCGGCCGCTATTGCCTGTGTTGGCGCGCATGGAAGCGCGCGGCATTACCGTTGACCGGCAGATCCTGTCGCGCCTCTCCGGCGAGCTCGCGCAAGGTGCTGCGAGGCTGGAAGACGAGATCTACGCGCTGGCCGGCGAGCGTTTCAATATCGGCTCGCCGAAGCAGCTCGGCGACATCCTGTTCGGCAAGATGGGCCTTGCCGGTGGCAACAAGACCAAGACCGGGCAATGGTCTACCTCCGCCCAGGTGCTCGAGGATCTGGCTGCCGCCGGCTTCGAGCTGCCGCGCAAGATCGTTGACTGGCGCCAAGTCACCAAGCTGAAATCCACCTATACCGACGCGCTTCCAGGTTATGTCCACCCGGAGACCAAGCGGGTCCACACCTCCTATTCGCTGGCATCGACGACGACGGGGCGTCTCTCGTCCTCCGAGCCGAACCTGCAGAACATTCCGGTGCGCACTGCCGAAGGCCGCAAAATCCGCACCGCCTTCATCTCGAGACAAGGCCACAAGCTGATCTCGGCGGACTACAGCCAGATCGAACTGCGCGTGCTTGCCCATGTGGCCGAGATCCCGCAGCTCACCAGAGCCTTCGAGGAAGGCGTCGACATTCACGCCATGACAGCGTCGGAAATGTTCGGCGTGCCTGTCGAAGGCATGCCGAGTGAAGTGCGGCGCCGCGCCAAGGCGATCAATTTCGGTATCATCTACGGCATCTCGGCCTTCGGGCTTGCCAATCAGCTTTCGATCGAACGATCGGAGGCGAGCGACTACATCAAGAAATATTTCGAGCGCTTCCCTGGCATTCGCGACTATATGGAAAGCCGCAAGGCGATGGCGCGCGACAAGGGTTATGTCGAGACGATCTTCGGGCGGCGAATCAACTATCCGGAAATCCGTTCCTCCAATCCATCCGTGCGCGCCTTCAACGAACGTGCGGCAATCAACGCGCCGATCCAGGGCTCGGCGGCCGATGTCATCCGCCGGGCGATGATCAAAATGGAGCCGGCGCTCGCCGAAGCCGGCCTTGCCGAGCGCGTCCGCATGCTCTTGCAGGTGCACGACGAACTCATCTTCGAAGTCGAGGACGAGGATGTCGAAAAGGCGATGCCAATCATCGTCTCGGTCATGGAAAACGCCACCATGCCGGCGCTCGAAATGCGCGTGCCGCTGAGGGTCGACGCGCGTGCTGCCACCAATTGGGACGAGGCGCACTAGCCGCGTCCCCTAAAAAGCACAAAGATTTTTCTGCCTCACGCAAATCATTGAAATGGCAGCGATTAACCTCTGCGACCCGTATCGGAACGATACGGCAGGAAGGAACTTATTAACCTTCCTTTTCTATCCCGGTAGGGTCGTAATTAGCCAAGCATGAGTGAGTAGCGGACGCATGCGTTTTCCCAGAACCAATTTGACGGATGCCGGGGACTTTTCCTCCGGGCTTGAAACGGAACTTCCGGAGGAAATTGCGGGCGAAAAGCCGGCCGCGCCAATCTGGCAGAGCAATTTTTCCCTGGCGCCGAACGTTCGTTTCACCCGCACGCCGGAAACGCTGATCAGCAAGCGCCGCGCGCCGAACGAGCCGGTTCGCGATGATTCGCAGATTGCACAGCAGGCGATACGGATTGAGCCGGTCACCGTCGACGTGCCGTTCGATATCTACCTGCCGGAGCCGGACGAGATTTCCGCAGCCCCTGTCCATATGATCGAGCCACAGCAGCCACCGCTTTCCGATCGTGCCGATGCACCGAGCCTGCGTGCCGCTTCCGAACTGTCGTCGATTTCGGACTTCGCCTTCTGGGAAGTCATGGCCTTCGAAGAGGCTGAGCCGGTTCGCGCGCCAACCCTCATCTCGTTCCCGAAGACCGAGACCACACCCGAATCGATCACCTCGCTGTTCCGCATCATGGAATGGCGCCCCGGCCGCCCGGCTGCCGCCCCCGCCGCCTCCCGCCCGGCTCCGCCGCCGGCGGTCTCGGCAAAGGTCGCCGCGCGCCCTCCGGCAGCGGTATCCCTGGACAAGCCCAGGCGCATTGCTGTCGAGGCACCAATTGTGCCGGCACCTCAGGCAGCGCCCGCCCCTCAGGTCATATCAGCGCCTCAGGCAGCACAAGCGCCGCAGCGCACGCCGCCTGTTGCCGCCGTTCTTCCGTCGCCGCGCCTGGCTGTGAGACCCGAAAGGATCGACGCGTCAGGCTATGAGTTCCCGCCACGCGCCTTGCTGCAGGAGCCGCCGGAACGCCTCGGCGAGATCATGTCGCAGGAAACCTTGGAGCAGAATGCCGGACTCCTGGAAAGCGTGCTCGAAGATTTCGGCATCAAGGGCGAGATCATCCATGTCCGCCCCGGCCCTGTCGTCACCCTCTATGAATTCGAGCCGGCCCCGGGCGTGAAATCGTCGCGCGTCATCGGCCTCGCCGACGATATCGCCCGCTCGATGTCGGCGCTTTCGGCCCGCGTTGCCGTGGTGCCCGGGCGCAACGTCATCGGCATCGAATTGCCGAATGTCACGCGTGAAACAGTCTATTTCCGCGAGATGATCGAAAGCGACGATTTCGAAAAGAGCGGTTACAAGCTGGCGCTCGGCCTCGGCAAGACGATCGGCGGCGAGCCCGTCATCGCCGAGCTTGCCAAGATGCCGCATCTGCTCGTCGCCGGCACCACCGGCTCGGGCAAATCGGTCGCCATCAACACGATGATCTTGTCGCTGCTCTACCGGATGACGCCGGAACAGTGCCGTCTCATCATGGTCGATCCCAAGATGCTGGAACTGTCTGTCTATGACGGCATTCCGCACCTGCTGACACCCGTCGTCACCGATCCCAAGAAAGCCGTCATGGCACTGAAATGGGCGGTGCGCGAAATGGAGGAGCGTTATCGCAAGATGTCGCGCCTCGGCGTGCGCAATATCGACGGTTACAACGGTCGCGTCTCTCAGGCCCGTGAAAAGGGCGAGACCATCCATATCATGGTGCAGGTCGGCTTCGACCGGCAGACCGGCGCACCGATCGAGGAGCAGCAGGAGCTGGATCTTGCGCCGATGCCCTATATTGTCGTCATCGTCGACGAGATGGCCGACCTGATGATGGTCGCCGGCAAGGAAATCGAAGGCGCGATCCAGCGTTTGGCGCAGATGGCGCGTGCCGCCGGCATCCATCTGATCATGGCGACACAGCGTCCGTCGGTCGACGTCATCACCGGCACGATCAAGGCGAACTTCCCGACCCGCATCTCTTTCCAAGTGACCTCGAAGATCGACAGCCGCACGATCCTCGGTGAACAAGGCGCCGAGCAGTTGCTCGGCCAGGGCGACATGCTGCACATGCAGGGCGGCGGGCGGATTTCCCGCGTCCACGGTCCTTTCGTCTCGGATGTCGAGGTCGAAAAGGTCGTTGCCCATCTGAAGACCCAGGGCCGCCCCGAATATCTCGATACCGTCACCGCCGACGAGGAGGAAGAGACGGAAGAGGAAGAAGCCGGCGCCGTCTTCGACAAGAGCGCCATGGCCTCGGAAGATGGCAACGAGCTCTACGAGCAGGCGGTCAAGGTCGTCATGCGCGACAAGAAATGCTCCACCTCCTACATCCAGCGCCGCCTCGGCATCGGCTACAACAGAGCCGCCTCCTTGGTGGAGCGCATGGAAAAGGAAGGCCTCGTCGGCCCGGCCAATCACGTCGGCAAGCGCGAGATCGTCTCGGGACGGGGCGACGGCGACTGATCGACAACGGGTCGGAGTGCGCGAAGCACTCCGGCCTTATATGCTCAACGCTGCCAATCGTACCGTTTCGCTGACGAAGGCTGATTTTCCGCCAGTATAGAAATCCCAATCGCCGTTTGCCGTCGCAGCCAGGCTGCGTTTCAGATCGGCATAGGCCCGGGCTCTCTCCGGATGATTCCTGAGATAGTCGCGAAACAGGATGCGTTCCCGATGGGCGTGATTGTCGGGACCACAGAGATAGAGCTTGAACCCATGACCTTCCTGATCCCGGGTGAAGGCCCAACGTTTTTCGCCAGTATCGCCGTGAAAGACGAAATCCGTCGCGCGCACCGCTTCGAGCGCCGTCGGCAGAACCTCGTCGGATATCGTGACGACATCGAGATCGATCTTCGGTTTGGCCGTCAGGCCGGGCACGGACGTGCTGCCGATATGATCGATGGAAAATACGAGGTTGCCCAGCAGGGCGGAGATCTCGGCGCTGATGTCGGCAAAGAGCAGCGGCCAGGAAGGGTCGTAGTCGACAACTTTGATGGCGCGCATGCCCTGCCTCTCGATCGTGGTCAGTGGACCTCGGCCAGCAGCCCGTCCAGGATCTTGATCATCTTCTGCTCGGCCTCTTCGAGCGAGCCGCTATTGTCGAGATCCGTTACGTCGTAGTCGCCGCGCACCGTTAGCGGTCCGCGGGCGAGTCTCGCCATGATATCCTCATGCGTCTCGCGGCCGCGCGCCTCCAGCCGGCCGGCGAGCACTTCGGGGCTGGCGGTGACGTTGATGACCTTGAGCCGCGGGAAGGCGGCCTGGAAACGGTGCAGCGCTGAGCGCGAGCCGTTGGCGACGACGACATGGCCTCTCGACAGCGCCACCGAGACCTCGGCCGGAATGCCGTATTTCAGACCGTGCGCTTCCCACCAGACGGCGAAGGAGCCCGACTGCTCCATGGCGGCAAACCCTTCGAGGGAGACGGAAAGATGGTCTTCGCCGCCGGCGTCACGGTGACGGGTGATCACGCGGCGGGTGAAATGAACGTTTTCGCGGCCGGCAAAGCGCCGGGCGGCGAGGTTCATCAGCGTGTCCTTGCCGGCGCCGCTCGGCCCGACAACGACGACCATGATGCCGCGCTCGGCTCCGGCTGCGGCATGGGGTTCGTGCGGCGTCATGCGACACGGCGTCCTTGGCGCCAGACGGAGCGTGTGACCGGCACGCCATGCGAGCGGTGAACGCGGACGAGGTCGGCGCGCAGCCCGGTCGCGATCCGGCCGCGATCATCGAGACTGACGGTGCGGGCGGGCGTCGACGTCACCATGGCGATCGCCTTCGGGAGCGTGATGCTCTCCACTTCATCGGCAAGGATGAAAGGCGCATGCAGCAGGCTGAGCGGCACGTAGTCGGAGGAGAGTACGTCGAGAACACCCATTTCGGCGAGATCGCGGGCGGCGATATTGCCGGAATGGGACTTGCCGCGCACGATGTTCGGTGCGCCCATCAGTACGCTCATGCCGTGCTCGTGCGATGCCCGGGCGGCGTCGAAGCTGGTCGGGAACTCCGCGAGCCGCACGCCATTGTCGATCGCTTCGTCGACATGCGACAGCGTCGCGTCGTCATGGCTTGCCACCGTGATGCCGCGCTCGGCGCAGACCTTGGCGATGGCGTTGCGATGCGGCGTCGAGTTGCGCGCCGATTCTGCCTGACGCTTGGCGACGAAGCGTGCGAAGACCTCGTCGCTCAAGCCGCGCTTCTTCTGGTAGTAGAAAATGTACTGGTCCATCGTCTGGAACTGCCGCTGGCCGGGCGCATGATCCATCAGCGAGACGAGCCGCACGTGCCGGTCGTTTTCGAAATCGGAGAAATGTTCGAGCACGTTGTCCGCCGAGACCTCGCAGCGCAGGTGAAGCAGGTGCTCGGCGCGCAGCCTGCCTTCCTTCTCCGCCGACTGGATGGCGTCGGCCATCTCGCGCATCTCGCCATGTTCGAAGCCGCCGTCCTCGTCGGCACCCATGCGCAGGCAGTCGAAGACCGTGGTGATGCCAGAGGTGACGATCTGGGCGTCATGCGCCTGCACTGCGGCAGTCTTGTTCCAGCGGATGCCGGGACGCGGCTGGTAGTGGCCTTCGAGATGGTCCGTATGCAGTTCCACGAGCCCGGGAATGATGTAGTCCCCTTCGAAATCTTCGCCGGCTACCGAGTTTCCTTCGGAGATGTCGGCAATCTTGCCGTCGCGAATGAGGATCGATCCTGAGAGGATGTCATCCTCAAGAACGATGCGGGCGTTGGAAAACACGGTCTCTTTGCTCATGTCGTCAGGTCTTTCAGCTTTTGGCACCGGCAAGCGGCAGCCAGGAATGAACTTTGAACGGGGCCCCGTGCGCCTCCTCGATGAAGACGGCAAGGCCGGAAATCGAAAGCGGCCGACTGGTGAAATCGGCAAAACGCTCGGTCAGGATCGCCCTTATGACTTCGGCACGCTCTGCGGGCACCTGGCCGCTCAGCGTCATGTGAAAGCCGAAATCCTCCATGACGTAAGGATAACCCCAGCGCTGCAGATTGGCGCGCTGGCCGTCGCTGAGCTTCTCCGGGTTGCGCCGCGCGATATCGGCTTCGGAAAGTGCGGCGCGGAACGGCTCGAAGGACTTTACCACCTTCGCGGCGAAATCCTGAAGAGGTTGATGAAGAGAACCGGGAACGAGGGCAAAAAAACGACCGAGCTGGCCGAGCACGAGCTCCGGAATCTCGAAGGCCGACGTGCGGGCGGCAAAATCTTCGGCAACGGTCATGAGATCTTTCTCGGTGACGGACGTTGCAAGCGAGAACGGCGCCTTGATCGTGGCGTGAAAACCGTAGCGGCGGGGGTCGGCAGTCAGTTCGAACTGCTCTGCCGCGCTGAGCGTCTCATGCTCCGGCGCCGGATAGGTTTCGCCGCTGAAGGCATCGCGACCGAGCCAGAGCGAGGCCGCGCCGGTCAGGGGATCATCCTTCGGCGGCGAAAAATAGAGAGCGTAGCGCAAGGCTTTTATCCTGGGGATCGTCGAAACGGGGAGCGCAATGTGCAGTGATTTGGCGGCGAACCGCAAGCAGGTTCCCGGCTAAAAGATTTCCGTGACAGAATGATGATGACGGCAGCGCCGCCATCGCCTTTTGGCCAGCAGATCAGTGCGCTTTTGTACCCATCAGCCGATGGCGCAACGCATTCGAGGCGGCGTCGAAAAGGAAGACGACGATCAGGATCAGAATGACCATGTAAGCGACGTTTTCCCAATTGGCATTGGTGCGCATCGCCTCCCAGAGCTTGAGGCCGATGCCGCCGGCACCGACGGCACCAATGATGGTCGCGCCGCGCACGTTCGATTCCCATTGGTAGAGCGTCTGGCTGACGATGACGGGAACGATCTGCGGCATAATGCCGTAACGATGGACGAGCACAGTCTGCGCGCCAGTCGATTTGATGCCTTCCCGCGGCTTGTTGTCGATATTTTCAAGCCCTTCGGAATAGAGCTTGCCGAGCGTGCCCGTCTCGGTCAGGAAGATCGCGCCGCTGCCGGCAAGCGGACCGGGACCGAAGGCGCGCGTCAGGAACAGCGCCCAGATCAGCATGTCGACCGAGCGCAGGAAATCGAAGAAGCGCTTCAGAACCTGGTTCAGGAACCGGTTCGGCGTGATGTTGCGTGCTGCCATGAAGGCGAGCGGGAAGGCGGCGAGCGAGCCGAGCAGCGTTCCGAGAAACGCCATGACGATCGTCTGGAAAAGTTTGGTCCAGACGTCGCCGTGCTGCCATTCGCTGTTGTTCCAGATGTCGTCGAAGGCGAGCGACAGGTTGGACTGGTCGGGCTTGATGCGCGGGCCGGAAATGATGAGGCTAAGGACTTCGCCGGCCGGCTTGTCGAAGAAGGACGATTGCGTGTCGAAGATGAAGTTCGCCCAGCCGATGAAACGCTTGCGGATCTTCACGCGGTCGACGGAAATGCTGACGTCGCCGGCAAAGCCGAGATCGGCCAGCACGTTGTCGTCATAAACCGTCATCCAGCTCGGCACCTCTCCCACGACTTTCGGCGCACCGCTCGAAACGTCGACGGGGACGCTCACGCCATGCGCGGTGACGATCGTCTCGCTCTTCGAGACGGTGACGACGCGGCCAGTACCGCTGATGGAAACGGTGATGCTGCCGTCGGGATTGTTGACCACCCAGTCCGGGTGCGGATTATCGCCAAGCGGCGAGAAGCGGGGATAGCGCACCTCGATCGAGCCGTCGTCCTGGATGCGAAAATCCGGTTGGACGTCGTAGCTCACCCATTGGCTGAGATAGATGCCGACACGCTCCCAATGGGCTTCGGCGAAGAGCTTGGGCAGGTCGAAGAACCAGACGGCGTAAAGGCTATAGAGCAGCGTCGCGATCACGATCATCAGCCCGCCGAAACGCTGGCGGAACGACCGGTGGAAATATTCCGGATAGCGTGCTTCGATCTCATTCATGCGGTTTGCGTCGATGACCGTCATGGCAGCCTCAATGTTGCAGAAGGAAAGCCTGCTCGCCGACCAGGCGGCGGCGCAGCCATGCGGAGAACTGGTCGACGGCGACGATCGTCACGAAGAGCAGGAGAACGAGCGCCATCGTCTTGGCGCCGAAGCCGCGCGAGATCGAAAGCTTCAGTTCCTCGCCGATGCCGCCGCCGCCGACGGCGCCGATAATGGTCGAGGCACGCACGTTGATCTCCAGGCGCAGCAGCGCGTAGGACGTGAAATTCGGCAGCACCTGCGGCAGGGCGGCAAAACGCACGCGCTCCCACCAGTTGGCGCCGACGGCTTTCATGCCCTCATGCGGCTTCATGTCGATATTCTCGGCCACCTCGTAGAAGAGTTTGCCGAGCGCCCCGATCGTATGCAGGGTAATGGCGATGATGGCCGCGACCGGCCCGATCGACAGGATCGCCGAAAATAGCCCGGCGATGACGATCTCGGGGAAGGCGCGCAGGAATTCCATCAGGCGCTTGGTGAAGACGCGCAGCGGCCATGAACTCGTCAGGTTGCGGGCGGCAAAGAAGCTCAACGGAACCGCAAAGACGAAGGCGATGATCGTCGAGATCAGCGCCACGTTGATCGTGACGATCATCAGCTCGAAGTATTCGGGAATGTAGAAGGCGCCCCAGACGTAGACACGGCCCTTGTCGAAATTGAATTCCTCGCCGCCCTTGTCGTTCACGCTCGCTATGTCGAACAGCGCGCGCCAGACGTCGTTCCAATCCTTGGGAATGAGCCAGCTCAAGAAATCGAAGAGATGCGGCAGGCGCTCGAAGAAATGCCCGGCGTTGCTCTCGTCGGCGAAGCGGACGGAACTTGCGAAAGCTGCAATGAGGATAACCAGGCCAAGCACGGTGTAGAAGCGGCGCTTGGCGATCATCCGATCCCAGGCGGTTCCGATCTCCTGCGTGCTGTGCATGTGCGGCTGTGTATCGGCAATAGTCATGGACGCCCCGCCCGGTCGCAAGATAAAGGGCGGCCGTTTCCGGCCGCCCCGCATTCAAAAGGCCAATCAGCCGCCGATGGCAGCCTTACGGACTTCGACGACAGTGTTGTAGAAGTCGTGCTTGACGGGCGAGTAGCCCTTATAGTCGCCACCTTCGATCGCCGCGAAGCACTTGTGATCCTTTTCCGGCAGAGCCGTGAAGAAGGCTGCGAGCTTCGTCTGCCAGTCCTGGCCGAGAGCGTTGCGAACGACGAGCGGGCCGTTCGGGATCAGCGGCGAACGCCAGACTTCAACGAGCTTGTTCGGGTCGACGGCGCCCTTGTCGACTTCCTTGCGGAAGGTACCGGAGGTGTAGCCGTCCTTGAAATCGCCGATGCCCGAGCTATCGTCGACGGCAACGTCGACCTTGCCGTCATAAGCGGCAAGCAGGTTGTTCTCATGGCCGCCGTTGAACTGCGTGGAAGCGAAGAACTTGTCGTTCGGCATGCCCGTGTCCTTCGGGATCTGCGTCAGCGGAACGAGGTAGCCCGAGGTCGAGTCCGGATCGGCGTAGCCGAGCTTCTTGCCCTTGGCGTCCAGGATGGTCTTGATGCCGGAGGACTTCAGAGCGAGGCCGATCGAGTGGTAACCCGTCGAGCCGTCCTTCTGCTGCGTCGTCAGGATCGGCGTGACTGCCTTCGGATCCTTGATGTAGACGGCCGCATAGCCGGAAGCGCCGAGTTCGGCGAAGTCGAGCGTGCCGCCGAGCAGGCCCTGGATGACGCCGTCATAGTCGGCGGCCGGGAAGAGCGAAACCTTCTCGAAGCCGAATTCCTGCTTCAGGTGGTCGGCAAGGCAGGCATAGTTGCGCAGGCGGTCGGTTTCGTTTTCGCCGCCGAGGATGCCGATGCGGAATTCCTTGAGGTCTGCAGCATTGGCGGCGCCGGCGAGCGCGAAGAGCGCCGTTGCCGCAAAGAGTGCTTTCTTCAACATGAGTTCTCTCCTATTGACCGGTATCCCCGGCTTTCCGTTACGAAGAAGTGTGCCCTTGACGCGGGCGCTCGATCGCGGCCGCCTCGCTCAGAGGCCGGCCAGCGCCAGCGGTTGGATGCCGGCGGTTTGATTTTCTGCACGCTCGGGGGCGATGTTGATTGACGTCGAGGTCATCGTTTCGTCGATGCCGGCGCCATCCTTGTCCGTCTCGTAGATTTCCTTCACCGCTTCGGCCGTCAGCTCCGAAGGCTTGCCATCGAAGACCACACGGCCGCCGGCCATGCCGACGATGCGCTCGCAATAATTACGAGCGGTATCGAGCGTATGGAGGTTGGTGATGACGGTGATGCCCTCGCGTTCGTTGATATCGCGCAGCGCATCCATGACGATCTTGGCGTTCAGCGGGTCGAGCGAGGCGATCGGCTCGTCGGCGAGCACCATCTTCGGGTTCTGCATCAGCGCCCGGGCAATCGCCACGCGTTGCTGCTGGCCGCCGGAAAGTGTGCCGGCCGGCTGCAGCGCCGTCTGCTCGATGCCGAGGCGTTCAAGCGCTGCGATGGCGTGCACACGCTCCTCGCGGGTGAAAATGCTGAGCAGGCTCAGAAGCGTCGAGCGGTGATTGAGGCGGCCGAGCATGACATTGGTGAGAACGTCGAGGCGCGGCACCAGGTTGAACTGCTGGAAGATCATCGCGCAGTCGCGCTGCCAGTTACGTAGCGCCCGACCGCGAAGTCCGGAGACTTCGACGCCGGAGAAATGAATGGAGCCGGAGGAGGGCTCCTGAAGGCGGTTGATCATGCGCAGCAGCGTCGACTTGCCGGCGCCGGAGCGACCAATGATGCCGACCATCTGGCCCTGAGGAATGTCGAGCGTAACGGAATCGACGGCGAGCTTTTTTCCGAAACGACGTGTGACATCCTTCAGCTCGAACATCATGCTCTTTCCTTGCATTCCAGGCCGTGGTCAGCATCGCATTAGTCCCGCTTCATGAACCTCCAATGTCATATTTGTGTAAGTGGTGTCACAATTCTCCGGGCCTATATCGCAGGTTTAACTGTCGTATCGGACCAGGAAATCTTCCGCGCTCAGGTTGCGGAAATCCTGCAAAGCCAGGCGCAAGCGGTCATGCTCCCAATCCCACCAGGCAAGCCTGTCCATGCGCTCGCCGATCTCTTTCGGAAAGCGCTCGCGGATCAATTTAGCCGGCACACCGCCGACGATCGTGTAGGGCGCAACGTCCTTCGATACGACGGCGCCGGCTCCGATGACCGCGCCGTTGCCGACGGTGACGCCGGGCAGGATGGTCGCCCCGTGGCCGATCCAGACGTCGTTGCCGATCATCACACGGTTTGCGCGCCGCCATTCGAAGAAGTCCGTCTCCATGTCGGCATCCGGCCAGTAATCGGCGGCGCGATAGGTGAAGTGATGCAGCGTCGCGCGCCAGGTCGGATGGCTGGTGGCGTTGATGCGCACGGCGGCGGCGATATTGACGAACTTGCCGATCGTCGCACACCAGACGGAGCCATCCTGCATGATGTAGGAATAGTCGCCGAAACTGGCTTCGCTAATCCGGCAGCGTTCCGAGACTTCCGTGTAACGCCCGAAGGTGGAATCGCTGACGGATGCCGTCTCGTGGACATCAGGCTCAATGCCCAGCTTGCGGCTCATGCGGCGATCTTTCCAGGCGAGAATTGCTGGACGTCGAGGATGCGGTCGGCGACGGCTTCGCGCACCTCCTCATCGTGGAAGATGCCGAGAAGGGCGACGCCCGCCTTCTTCTTTTCCTCGATCATATCGACGACGACGGCGCGGTTCCTGGCGTCGAGCGAGGCTGTTGGTTCATCGAGAAGCAGGATCATGTGATCGGTGATGAAGCCCCGCGCGATGTTGACACGTTGCTGCTCGCCGCCGGAGAAGGTGGCGGGCGGAAGCTGCCAGAGCGCCTCCGGCAGATTGAGCTTGGCAAGCAGGCCGGCCGCCGTTTCCCGCGCCGTGCCGGCATCCTCGCCGCGCGCCACAAGAGGTTCGGCCACCACGTCGATCGCCGCCACGCGCGGCACGGTGCGCAGGAACTGGCTGACATAGCCGAGAGTATTGCGGCGGACGTTGAGCACTGTGCGCGGATCTGCCGAGGCAAGATCGACAATGCGCCCGTCGTGGCGGATGAGGATCTGGCCGGTATCGACGGCATAATTGCCGTAGATCATCTTGAGCAGCGAGCTCTTGCCGATGCCCGAGGGGCCGCCAAGCACGACGCATTCGCCTGATGCGACCGAAAAGGCGACATCGGAGACAACAGGCAGCTTGATGCCGTCGCGCAGGTGCATGGTGAAGCTCTTCGAGACTTCGGAAACGACGAGGGGCGTTGCCATGATTTCTTCTTCCTTGGTTTCGGACCTCAGACCTGCAGGATCGAGGAGACGAGCAACTGCGTATAAGGCTCTCTGGGATCGTCGAGCACGCGATCGGTGAGCCCCTGTTCAATGACGTAGCCGTCCTTCATCACCATCATCCGGTGCGACAGCAGGCGGGCGACGGCGAGGTCGTGGGTGACGATGATGGCCGAGAGGCCAAGATCGTTGACGAGGCCGCGTACGAGATCGAGCAGGCGCGCCTGCACCGAGACGTCGAGGCCGCCTGTGGGTTCGTCCATGAAGACGAGGCGCGGGCCGGTGACGAGGTTGCGGGCGATCTGCAGGCGCTGGCGCATACCGCCGGAAAAGGCGCGCGGCTGGTCGTCGATGCGGTCGGCGTCGATCTCGACGCGCTCGAGCCAATCGATCGCCGAGGCGCGGATCTTGCCGTAGTGCCGGTTTCCGATCGCCATCAGCCGTTCGCCGACATTGGCGCCGGCCGAGACAGCCATCCGCAGGCCGTCGGCCGGATTCTGGTGCACGAAGCCCCAGTCGGTGCGCATCAGGAAGCGCCGCTCAGCCTCGTTCATGTGATAGAGGTCGCGGTAGCTGCTATCGCGCATGTGGTACTCGACGCTGCCGGTGGTCGGCATCAGCCGGGTGGAGATGCAGTTCAGCAGCGTCGTCTTGCCGGAACCGGATTCGCCGACGATGGCGAGTACTTCACCGGGCCAGAGTTCGAAGGAGACGTTCCTGCAGCCGATGCGGTTGCCGTAGAACTTCGAGAGGTCGTTGACTTTGAGAAGCGGTATATCGCTCATTCTGCAGCCTCCCGGGCCAGCATCTCGCCGGCGTGCCCTTGCGCGCGGCGATCTTCGCAATGATCGGTGTCGGAGCAGACGAACATGCGCCCGCCCTTGTCGTCGAGAATGACCTCATCGAGGTAGACGTCCTCCGCGCCGCAAAGGGCGCAGGGCTTGCCAAAACGCTGGATTTCGAAGGGATGGTCTTCAAAATCCAGGCTGACGACGTCGGTATAGGGCGGCACGGCATAGATGCGCTTTTCGCGGCCGGCGCCGAAGAGCTGCAGTGCTTCCGACTTGTGCATCTTCGGATTGTCGAATTTCGGCGTCGGCGAGGGATCCATGACGTAGCGGCCATGAACCTTGACCGGATAGGCATAGGTCGTGGCGATGCGGCCGTTGCGGGCGATATCCTCGTAGAGTTTCACATGCATGAGGCCGTATTCTTCGAGCGCATGCATCTTGCGCGTCTCGGTCTCTCGCGGCTCGAGGAAGCGCAGCGGCTCGGGGATCGGCACCTGATAGACGAGCACCTGGCCTGGACCGAGCTTCTCTTCCGGAATGCGGTGGCGCGTCTGGATGATCGTCGCCTCCTTGGTATGTGTCGTCACCGCGACCTTGGCCACTTTCTGGAAGAAGGCGCGGATGGAAACGGCATTGGTCGTGTCGTCGGCGCCCTGGTCAATGACCTTCAGCACATCTTCCGGCCCGATGATCGAAGCTGTCACCTGCACGCCGCCGGTGCCCCAGCCGTAGGGCATCGGCATTTCGCGCGAGGCAAAGGGCACCTGGTAGCCGGGGATGGCGATCGCCTTCAGGATGGCGCGGCGGATCATGCGCTTGGTCTGTTCGTCGAGATAGGCGAAGTTGTAGCTGGCGAGATCGGTCATTCGGCGGCCTCCTTCATGTCTTCGCCGCCGTTGCGGGCGGCTTCGAATTCGCGGCGCATACGGCGGACGAGATCGAGTTCGGCCTGGAAATCCACATAATGCGGGAGCTTCAGGTGCTCGACGAAACCCGTCGCCTGGACGTTGTCGGAATGGGAAATGACGAATTCCTCGTCCTGCGCCGGCGCGGTGATGTCCTCGCCGAGCTCTTCGGCCCGCAGTGCGCGATCAACAAGCGACATCGCCATCGCCTTGCGCTCGCTCTGGCCGAAGACGAGACCGTAGCCGCGGGTGAATTGCGGCGGCGCCTTGGCCGAACCCTTGAACTGGTTGACCATCTGGCATTCGGTGATCTGGACCGCGCCGAGCGAGACGGCAAAACCGAGTTCCGGCACGTCGAATTCCACCTCGACCTCGCCGATGCGGATTTCACCGGTGAAGGGGTGGTTGCGGCCATAGCCGCGCTGGGTGGAATAGCCGAGCGCCAGCAGGAAGCCCTCGTCGCCACGAGCAAGCGCCTGCAGGCGCAGGTCGCGCGTCATCGGGAATTCCATCGGCTCGCGGGTCAGATCGCCGATCTCGTGATCTTCGGGCATATCGCCATCGGCCTCGATCAGGCCTTCCTCGCCGAGGATCTCGGAGACGCGCATGACACGGCCGGTTTCGGCTGGACGCAGCACGGGCTCCTCGATCGCCTCGTCGGAAAGCAGCGAGGGATCGAGCAATCGGTGAGTATAGTCGAAAGTGGGTCCGAGAAGCTGGCCGCCGGGCAGATCCTTGTAGGTCGCCGAGATGCGGCGCTCGATTGTCATATCAGCCGTGTCGAGCGGTTTCGAGTAGCCGAAACGCGGCAGCGTCGTGCGGTAGGCGCGCAGTAGGAAGATCGCCTCGATCATATCGCCGCGTGATTGACGCACGGCAAGCGCTGCGAGCGTACGGTCGAAAAGCGAGGCCTCGGCCATGACGCGGTCGACGGCAAGTGCCAGCTGCGCGACGATCTGTTCGATACCGATTGCCGGCAGCGAACGGTCGCCGCGGCGGCGGTCGGCAAGCAGGCGGTGGGCATTGGCGATGGCGGCCTCGCCACCTTTGACGGCAACATACATGCGCTCAGATCTCCGTTGCTGTGATCTTGGTGGTGCGCGGCAGGCAGAGGAAACGCTTGCCTGATGTCAGCACGATGTCGATGCCGCGCGGAAACAGCGCGCGGTTCTCGGTCCAGAGCCTGAGGAAAGTTTCTGGCAGGCCGATGGGGGCGATCTCTGTCACGCTCTGGATGCCGGGACCCATCAGCGCCAGCCTGCGGCCGCCCTCGAGTTCGGCGAGCTCGATGACAACGGTCGTCGAACGGTCGGGATATTCCTGTGTGCCTGGCGCAAACAGGCCGAAAGAGCAAAGCGCGGTGCCGGCCTCGACGAAGGCAAAGCGGGCCTCGCCCTTTTCAGCCGTCGACGGGGCGCCGGTGTGGAAGCTCAGCCACTCCGCCACTGCGGATTTCGCCAGCCCGGGGGCAAGCCAGACGGGTGTGTCGTGGTCGCAAAGCGTCAGCGCGATAGCGCCCGCGGCGATGCCGAGCGGCGCCGGCGGCGCGACATCGGGCTGGACTGTCTCGATCGTACCGGGGCGGGCCATGCCGTCCATCAACATCTTGAAGACGCTCTGGGCATGGAAGACCGGCTCCGCAAAGCCGCCGGTCAGGGCTTCTGTCCTGAGACCCATCAATCGTCTCCCCGCACCATGGTGAAGAAATCGACCCGGGTCGCTGCCGTCTCGTCCGCCTTGCGGCGATCGCCGGCTGCGACGCGTTCGGCGATTGGCGAAAGCAGCGCCTGTTCGACGAAATCCTTCGTCGCCTCTTCCTGCCAGAGCGCGTCGAAGATCGCCGCAAGCCGCGCCTTCTCACGATCCGTCCCGAGCGCCTGGGCATGGCCGATGGAGCCGGACTCGAGCCGCACCGTGGCGCGCGTCACCGTCACTTCACCGAGATTGAAGGGAGCTCCGCCGCCGCCGATGCGGCCGCGCACCATCACCAGCCCGGTCTCCGGCCCACGCACCGGATGTGCCGCAGGCTTTTCCGGCAGCGCATCCCAGGCCGCCTGGAGTTCGCTCCGTTCCGCCCGCGCCAGCAGATCGGCGGCGCGTTTGCGCCCGGATGCCGTCTGTGACGCAGCGTCATTCCTGTCCGCTGATATCATCGCCGCTTTCCCCAAAATGTCTATTGATATAGACAACCATACAAGCTATATCTAGCCTTAAATCGATGTCGTGACAAGCGTGTGACATCGGGGGTGCGGAATGGCAGGCAGGGGGCCGCATGGCGGGACTGAAGCAAGTACAAAGACAAACCGGCGTGGCGCTCTGGCGCCAGATCGCCGATCGTATTCGTGAGGCGATCAGTTCCGGCGCCTATGACGAAACGGGAATGGTGCCGCCGGAAACGGTTCTGGCGCTGCAATTCGGCGTCAACCGGCATACGGTGCGCAGTGCTTTGGCGGCACTGGCGCAGGACGGGATCGTGCGTGCGGTACAAGGTCGCGGCACGCTGATCGAGCGCAAGGAAAGGCTGAATTTCCCGATCACCCGGCGCACACGCTTTACCGCCGGCATCGGCGATCAGGCACGCGAGATGCGCAGCCTTCTGCTCGATGAGGCGACAGAGGAGGCGACCGCTGAAGTCGCCCGCTGGCTGGGCTTGAGCCAAGGGGAGCCGGTGATCCGGCTGGAGACATTGCGCCATGCCGACAAGCGGCCGGTTTCAAAGGCGACGAGCTGGTTTCCTGCCGAACGCTTCATTGGGATCGGCGAGGCCTACCGCAAACACGAATCGATCACCAAGGCTTTCGCCGAACTCGGCCTGTCGGATTATGTCAGAGCGACAACCGAGGTGACGGCCGCCCATGCAAACACGGCCGACCTGGCCGATCTGGAACTCACCCCGGGTGCGATCCTGCTGATCGCCAAGGCGATGAACACCGATCTCGACGGCGTACCGGTGCAATATTCGATCAGCCGGTTTGCTGCCGACCGCGTGCAATTCACCATCGAGAATTAAAGCCGAGAATTGGGGCATGGCGTGCCGACCGGTTCGGCGGCACGCCTCACCGAACTCAGTGGGCGCCGGACATGTCGCCGAGCACTTCCTTGGACGCCACGGTGGAATCCGCGTTCAGCTTGTAGACCATGGGAACGCCGGTCGCGAGGTTGAGGGCGAGCACGCCTTCTTTGCTCAGCTTGTCGAGCACCATGACCAGCGAGCGCAGCGAATTGCCGTGTGCGGCAACCAGCACCTTCTCGCCGCGCAGCACGCGCGGCAGGATCTCGGTGAGATAGTAGGGCCAGACGCGGGCGCCGGTGTCGCGCAGGCTTTCACCACCCGGAGGCGGGACGTCATAGGAACGGCGCCAGACATGCACCTGTTCCTCGCCCCATTTGGCGCGCGCATCGTCCTTGTTGAGGCCGGAGAGATCGCCGTAGTCGCGCTCGTTCAGCGCCTGGTCGCGGATCGTCTCGAGGTTCGGTTGGCCGACCTTGTCGAGGATGAGCTTCAGCGTGTGCTGGGCGCGCACGAGCGCCGAGGTATAGGCGACGTCGAATTTGATCCCGTAGTCGGCAAGTGCGGCGCCGCCAGCATTGGCTTCCTGGATGCCGAGTTCCGTCAGATCGGGATCCTTCCAGCCGGTGAAGAGATTCTTCAGGTTCCAGTCGCTTTGGCCGTGGCGAACGAGGACGAGGGTACCGCTCATGAATATGCCTCCGTAATATCCTTATTGGGAAGAAAGCCCGAGCACGTCGAGCATGGAATAGAGACCCGGCTTCTTGTCGCGTGCCCAAAGCGCTGCCTTGATGGCGCCGCGCGCGAAGATCGAGCGGTCGGCAGCACTATGCGACAGGGTGACGATTTCGCCTTCGCCGGCGAAAAGCACGGAATGTTCGCCGATGACGGAGCCGCCGCGCAGCGTCGCAAAGCCGATCGTGCCGGCTTCGCGGGCGCCGGTATGGCCGTCGCGCACCCGCACCGATTTCGTGGCAAGATCGATGCCGCGCCCTTTGGCCGCGGCCTCGCCGAGGAGAAGCGCTGTGCCGGAAGGCGCATCCACTTTATGTTTGTGGTGCATTTCAAGGATCTCGATATCCCAGTCGGACGGCTCAAGCGCCCGCGCTGCCTGCTGGGTCAGCACGCTGAGCAGATTGACGCCGAGGCTCATATTGCCCGACTTGACAATGCGGGCATGGCGGGCTGCCGCGGCGATCCTGGCGTCGTCGTCGGCCGAGCAGCCGGTCGTGCCGATGACATGGACGATGCGGGCCTGCGCCGCAAGGCCCGAGAATTCCGCCGTTGCGGCAGGCGAGGTGAAGTCGAGCACGCCTTCGGCATGCAGGAAAGCCTGCAGCGGATCGTCGCCGATAACGATCCCGGTCGGGCCAAGCCCTGCGATCTCGCCGGCATCCTTGCCGATAAAGGGCGAGCCGGCGCGTTCGACCGCGGCATGCAGCGTTGCGCCCTCGATGGAATGGATGAGCCGGATCAGCGTCTGCCCCATGCGCCCTGCTGCGCCGACCACCACCAGTTTCATCGCAGCATCGCTCATGTCGGTCTCTTGTATCCGGTCAGTTTGAATCGGAGGCCGAGTGCCTCTGCAGATTGTTGAGGCGAGCGTAAAGACCGTCGCTCACCTTCGCAAGCGTCTCGTGATTGCCTTCCTCGACGACCCGGCCCTGCTGCATGACGACGATCTTGTCGGCACGCACCACTGTTGAAAGCCGGTGGGCGATGACGACGACCGTGCGTCCGGTCATCGCCTCGTCGAGCGCCTTCTGCACGGCGGCTTCGGATTCGGTGTCGAGGGCGGAGGTCGCCTCGTCGAGCAGCAGGATCGGCGCGTTGCGCACCAAGGCGCGCGCGATCGACAGCCGCTGGCGCTGACCACCCGAAAGTGTCACGCCGTTTTCGCCGACTGGTGTCTCGTAACCCTGCGGCTGCGCTGAGATGAAATCATGCGCATAGGCAAGCCGGGCCGCCTCTTCCACTTCGGCATCGGTCGCCTCCGGCCGGCCGTAGCGGATATTGTCGCGGATCGTGCCTTCGAACAAATAGGGCTGCTGCGAGACATAGGCGAGCTGCTGGCGCAGCGACTTCTTGGTGATGTGGGCGATATCCTGCCCGTCGATCAGGATTTCGCCTTCGCGCGGATCGTAGAAGCGCGGAATGAGGCTGATGACCGTGGATTTGCCCGCACCCGAGGGGCCGACCAGCGCCGTAGTCGCCCCGCCCTCGGCGACGAAGTTGACACCGCTCAAGACGCTCTCATTGCCGTAGCCGAAGGAAACGTTGCGGAATTCGATCCGCGCCTGCGTCACCGTCAGCGGCTGAGCATCCGGCAGGTCGCGCTGGCGGGGCTCCATGTCGAGCAGTTCGTAGATCATCCGGGCATTGACGACGGCGCGCTCCATCTGCACCTGCAGGCGGGCAAGGCGGCGGGCCGGATCATAGGCAAGCAGCAGCGCGGTGACGAAGGAGAAGAAGGCGCCCGGCGGCACATTGTAATAGATCGAACGGTAGGCGGCATAAGCGAGCACGCTGGCGACGGCAAAGCCCGCGAAACTCTCCGTCAGCGGAGAAGTCCGTTCGGAAAGCCGGGCAATCCGGTTCGCGCGGCTTTCGGCCGCCTTGATGAGCCTGTTGACCTTGCGCTCAAGCTCCTCTTCCATCGTGAAGGCTTTCACGATGGCAATGCCCTGGATCGTCTCCTGCATGGCGCCGAGCACGTGGCTGTTCAGATGCACGGCCTCGCGGGTTGCCGAGCGCAGCCGCTTGGAAACGTAACGTAGCGCATAGAGCAGCGGTGGGGCCATGATGAATACGGCAAGGCTGAGCAGCGGATCCTGAAGGATCATCACGCCGAGCAGTGAAATGAAGGTCAGGAGATCGCGCACCGTCGAGGTGATCGTCAGGTTGAGCACGTCGCGGATGCCGCTGACGTTCTGGCTCACCTGCGCGGCGATCTGGGCCGAGCGCGCCTCGTTGAAGAAGCCGACGGAAAGCGTCATGAGATGCGCATAGAGGCGGCGCTGATATCGGGCGACGATGTCGTTGCCGACCCGGGAAAGCGCCACTGCTTGACCGTAGCCTGCAAAACCGCGCAGCACGAAGGCGATGAAGATCGAAAGACAGATGATCCAGACGACGTCGGCACGCCGGTTGGCGAAAGCCTCGTCGATGATCGACCGCATGATCCAGGCCGTGAACGCCGTCGAAAGCGCCACTATCACGAGGCAGACGATCGCGAAGACATAGCCCCAGAGATGATCGCGGCCGTTTTCAGCGATGATGCGCTTCAGGATGCCGGTTACGGTGTCGCTGCTGACGCTCTGCTTTTTGCTTTCCGCGGCTTCCAAAAATAGAGTTTCCTGTCTCGGACCAAGCGCGCCGCAAGGGCGACGCGCGCTTTTGCGGGCTCTATAAAGAGTTGGGGCCGGTTTGGCTAGGCTTAGCGCCGCCAGCGCCGACCTTCCGTCGATACGCCGAAATTCCCCGGCATGCGCGCATAAGAGGAAAGCCCTGCAAGGGCTGCCAACGGATGCGTCACGACGTAGGTCGGGATGGTGCGAAGCAGTGCGGTATGCGGCGCCTTGTCCTCGAAGGCCAAACGGAATTCCGGCTTCTTCAGCGCCGGAATGATCTTCTGCGAGATGCCGCCGGAGAGATAGACGCCGCCGCGCGCCATGAACACCATCGCCATGTCGCCGGCAACACGGCCGAGATAGGTGGCAAACAGCGAGACGGTTTCGACGGCCGCCTTGTCGCTGCCGGCAAGCGCATGCGAGGTGATGTCGGCCGGATCCTTCATCGTCGGCTGGATGCCGTCGACGACGCAGATGGCATGGTAAAGGTTGACGAGGCCGCGACCGCAGAGGATCTGCTCGGCCGAGACGCGGCCTTCGATCGTCTCGATATGCGGGAAGATGTCATAGTCGCGCTTGCTGCGCGGCCCGAGATCGATATGGCCGCCTTCGCCGGGAACCGGAATCCAGCTGTGCTGGGCATGCACGAGCCCGCCCACTCCGAGGCCGGTGCCGGGTCCGAGCACGACGCGGGAAGCGATCATGTCGCCGGTGGCGTTGCCGATGCGTTCGCGGTTTTCATCCGAAAGGGCGGCGATCGCCAGCGCCTGCGCCTCGAAATCATTGACGACGAGCACGTCCTCGATGCCCAGGCCTTCGATCATCGTCTTCGGCCGCACCACCCAATCGCAATTGGTGAGCGGGATCTCGTCGTCGTTGATCGGACCGGCGACGGCAAGGATCGCCGAGCGCGGCTGCACCGCTGTTTTGTCGAGCACGCCCTTTTGGATCGCTTCGTCGATCGTTTCGAAATCCGCCGTGCGCACGTTCGGAAACTGCTTCGGCTCGGCATAGGCATCGGACAGGATGGAAAAGCGGGCATTGGTGCCGCCGATATCGCCGATCAGGATCGGGAAGGGCAGCGGAGCGGAGCTGTGGTTGGGTTTTGGCATGGCCGGTTCCGTGCTGATCAGGCTTCGAGTGTGGGAAGGAGCTTTATAGCGGTCGCGTGGTTGAGCGCCATCGGAATGTCGTAAACGATCGCCAGCCGCATCAGCGCCTTCACGTCGACATCATGCGGCATCGGGGTCAGCGGGTCGACGAAGAAAATCAGGGCGTCGACCTCGCCGGTCGAGATCAGCGCACCGATCTGCTGGTCGCCGCCGAGCGGCCCGCTTTTCAGCCTGGTGACGTCGAGATCGGGGGCGGCGTCGAGCACGCGCCCGCCTGTTGTGCCGGTGGCGACGATCTTCCAGCGGGAGAGAATGTCCCTGTTGGCGCGGGCGAATTCCGCCATATCGTCTTTTTTCTGGTCATGCGCAATCAATGCAAGGCATTTGCCGCTGGCCATGAACCCAATCTCCGCCCCAACAATTCAATCGATTTGACCGCTTCTATACCAAGAATTTGCGATTTGAAAGACAGCGCAATCCGAGGCCTCGGTCACTGTATCGCCGGCTTGTCGTTCGGAACCGGGCCGAGATTGGGCAGCGCCCCCTCGGCATCGGCGGCAGGCTCCGCGGCCGGAGCGGCGGTGAACGCGCTTGCGGCGGAAGCCCCGCCATAGGTGGCGGCCTGCATCGAGGCGACGGGAGCGGCATCGAGCACGGCGGCGCAGGCCTTCGGCAGGTCGGAGACCATCATCTCCCGCGGCGGCTTCGGCGGCTTGGCGCCGGGTTTGGGCGGTTTCGGCGGTGCCCAGGGCGCCGGCGTGAACCACCAGGCGAGTGACTTGTCGCAACCGTCGCCGGCGGCAACCGGGGCCTGCGGCGTGCATCCCGCGGCACCCGGCGGGCACTTGATGCGGATGTGAAAGTGCGAGTCATGACCGTATTCCGGCCGGAGCTTGCCGAGATTGGTGCGGTCGCCCGTCCAGGTGTCGCACATCTTCTTCTTGATCGCCGGATTGACGAAAATGCGCTCCACCTCGGGATAACTTGCCGCCAGCATCAACAGCCGTGCCCGCGATTGCGTCCAGACCTTGGGATCGACGGTCAGGAATTTGTCCTTCTGCAACATGGTGGTGAAGGGCAGATCCTCACGCTCCTCAGCCGTCATGCGGCGCGCGGGCATCGGCGTGAACCAGACGTCGGCGTCGAGGCCGATCTGATGCGAGGCGTGACCATTGAACATCGGCCCGCCGCGCGGCTGCGCGATGTCGCCGACGAGAATGCCAGGCCAGCCGGCATATTTGGCCCCGTCCTTCGAAAGACGTTCGAGCAGCGCGATCATCGCCGGATTGCCCCAGCGGCGATTGCGCGAAAGCCGCATCGCCTCCCAGGTCGGCCCATCGGTCGGCAGCGCCACCGCGCCGGTCATGCAGCCCTTTGCGTAAAAACCGATCGGCTGCGCCGATCCCTGCGTCGGCAGGCTGACGGCGCCGAACTGCCCCTTGGCGCTGCCCGGGCTCGGCGTCTTCTGCTCGGCGCCGACGTCGCCGGCGGCGAGGCTCGCGCCGATTGCGCCCGCGAGCGTCAGTTTGCCGAATGTCCTGAAAGCCTGAGCGAAGCCGAAAGCCATGCTATTTCCTTGAACCGCTGCCGAAGTGATTTGCGTTCGAATCTATCGTGAAAAGCGATTTTGGTGAATCGATGATTTGGCCGGCGGGCATTGGGGCAGCCGGTGACGGATCGCCTAGCGGCTCAAGCATTGGCAACATCTGGGCATAAGCCGACGGTCAAAACTTTGCGAGCCTGGCAAAAACCCTACTCTCTCCTGTTTTTCGCCAGTATTTCTCGTATTGTCGAATCCATCAAAAATCAGGGGAAAGTGTGAATGCCGGTTGTATGGTCGAAAATATGTCTGTTTCTGTCGCTTGCGGGTGCTTTGGTGCCGCTGACGGCACTGGCTGAGGAGAAGCCGTTTCAGATCGGAAGCTCGGTCATCAGCGAGATGAAGTACAAGCCGGGTTTCGCTCATTTCGACTATGTCAATCCTGATGCCCCAAAGGGCGGAGATCTGCGCCTCTCCGCCAGCGGCGCCTTCGATACCTTCAACCCGCTGCTTGCCAAAGGCCAGGCGGCGGCGGGCTTGGCGCTCGTCTACGATACATTGATGAAGCCGGCCGATGACGAGCTCCTTGTCTCTTACGGCCTGCTTGCTGAAGGGCTGTCCTATCCGGATGACGTCTCAAGCGCGACCTTTCGACTGCGCCAGGAAGCGAAATGGGCGGATGGTCAACCGGTAACGCCTGAGGATGTCATCTTCAGTCTGGATAAGGCCAAGGAACTCAATCCGCTCAACGCGAACTATTATCGCCATGTAGTGAAGGCCGAAAAGACCGGCGATCGTGACGTCACCTTCACCTTCGACGAGAAGAATAACCGCGAGCTTCCGAATATTCTCGGTCAATTGGTGGTCGTGCCGAAACATTGGTGGGAGGGGCAGGGACCAGACGGTAAGCCCCGCGATATCTCGAAGACGACGCTTGAGCCCGTGATGGGGTCGGGACCGTATAAGATTGCATCCTTCGCGCCCGGCGCGACGATCCGTTATGAACTGCGGGACGATTATTGGGGCAAGAACCTCAACTTGAATGTCGGCCAGAACAATTTTCGCAATGTCACCTACACCTATTTCGGCGACAGGGACGTTGAGTTCGAAGCCTTTCGCGCCGGTAATAGTGACTACTGGCAGGAGACAACGGCCGCCCGCTGGGCGACGGGATATGATTTCCCTGCGGTGAAGGAAGGACGCATCAAGAAGGAAGAAGTTACAAATCCGTTGCGCGCCACCGGTATCATGCAGGCTCTCGTGCCCAATATGCGGCGCGACCTCTTTAAGGACGAGCGGGTCCGCGAGGCACTGAACTACGGTTTGGACTTCGAGGAATTGAATCGCACGGTTGCCTTCAACAGCTACAAGCGCATCGACAGCTACTTCTGGAACACTGAGCTCGCTTCTTCCGGCCTGCCGCAGGGGCGTGAGCTGGAAATACTGCAGGGCATGAAGGACAAAGTTCCGCCCGAAGTCTTCACGACGCCCTATACCAATCCTGTCGGCGGCGACCCGCAAAAAAGCCGCGACAACCTCCGCAAGGCGATTGCCCTGTTGAAGGAAGCCGGCTGGGACCTCAAGGGCAATCGCATGGTCAATACCAAGACCGGCCAGCCGATGAGTTTCGAGATCCTGCTGTCGAGCCCCATACTGGAGCGCTGGGCGGTGCCCTATGCCAATAATCTCAAGAAAATCGGCATCGATGCGCGCGTGCGGACAGTCGATGCCTCGCAAAGCGTCAACCGCGAACGCAGCTTCGACTACGATATGATCTGGAATGTCTGGGCGGAAACCATGAATCCGGGCAACGAACAAGCTGATTATTGGGGGTCCGGTTCGGTCAACCAGCAGGGTTCACGGAACTATGCCGGTATTGCCAACCCAGCCGTTGACGAGCTCATTCGCATGATCATCTTCGCGCCTAACCGAGATGAACAGGTTGCAGCGATCAAGGCGATGGATCGGGTATTGCTCGCAAACCACTACGTCATTCCGCTGTTCTACCGCGATACTTACAACATTGCCTATTGGAACACGATCACGCATCCGGCGGAGTTTCCGGCCTATAGCCTGGGCTTCCCCGAAGCATGGTGGTCCACCTCGGCAAAATGAGCGGGCTTGCATTGCAGGGGGCCTGGGCTCCAAATGGCACGAGCGAATCACGACAAGCCGGCAGGGCCGGCAAGGGAAGGCTGGCGGATTGAGCGGCATTGGACTGGACGGCAGGCAGACAAGAAGAACATTTCCGGAGGCTGAAGGCTGATGGGCGCTTATGTCATTCGCCGCCTGCTTCTGATGATTCCGACCATCGTCGGCATCATGGCGATTTCCTTCATCGTCATTCAATTCGCGCCCGGCGGCCCCGTCGAGCAGGTGATCGCCCAATTGACCGGCCAGGCCGATAGCGCCGACCAGCGCCTGTCCGGCGGCGGCGACCTCTTAGGGGGTGGTGGCAGTGACGAAGGCTCCAAATATCGCGGCGCCCAGGGGCTCGATCCGGAGCTGATCGCCAAGCTCGAAAAGCAGTTTGGCTTCGACAAGCCGCCGCTGACGCGTTTTGGCGAGATGATGTGGAATTATAGCCGCTTTGATTTCGGCGAAAGCTTCTTCCGCAACACCTCGGTGCTCGATCTCATCAAGGAAAAGCTGCCGGTATCGATCTCGCTCGGCATCTGGATCCTGATTTTCTCCTACGCCATCTCCATTCCGCTCGGCATCCGCAAGGCGGTCAAGGACGGATCGACCTTCGACGTCTGGACCTCGGGCGTCATCGTCGTCGGTTACGCCGTGCCGAGCTTCCTCTTCGGCATCCTGCTGATCGTACTTTTCGCCGGCGGCTCCTTCTACGACTGGTTTCCGTTGCGCGGTCTCATCTCCGACAATTTCGACCAGCTGGCCTGGTGGCAGAAGCCGCTCGATTATTTCTGGCACCTGACCTTGCCGCTGATTTCGCTTTCTCTTGCAGCCTTCGCCACCACGACACTGCTCACCAAGAACTCCTTCATCGAGGAGATCAAGAAGCAATATGTGGTCACAGCCCGCGCCAAGGGCCTGAATGAGCGGCAGGTGCTCTACGGCCATGTCTTCCGCAACGCCATGCTGATCATCATCGCCGGTTTCCCCGGCGCCTTCATTTCCGCTTTCTTCACCGGGTCGCTGTTGATCGAGAACATCTTCTCGCTGGATGGCCTCGGCCGCCTCGGCTATCTCTCGGTCGTCAACCGGGATTACCCGATCGTTTTCGCCACGCTCTACATCTTCTCGCTGCTCGGTCTCTTTGTCAGCCTGGTATCCGACCTGATCTATACCTGGATCGATCCGCGCATCGATTTCGAGCGGAGGGATGTCTGATGGACGCCGCCGCAAAGCCTGCTCTCACGACTCCCGTCAAGCCGCCGCGTAAGGGCCTGCTCTCGCCGACCAACATCCGCCGCTGGCAGAATTTCCGGGCGAATGGCCGCGGTTACTGGTCGCTGTGGCTGTTCCTGCTGCTCTTCGTCCTCAGCCTGTTTGCCGAATTTATTGCCAACGACCGGCCGATCGTCGCCTCCTACAAGGGCGAGATCCTGTTTCCGGTGCTGATCGATTATCCGGAAGAGAAGTTCGGTGGCTTCCTCGCCGAAACCGACTACCGTTCCTCGGTGATATCGGACGAGATCAATGCCAATGGCTGGATGATCTGGCCGCCGATCCGTTATTCCTACCGCTCGGTCAATTCCAACATTCCGCATTCAGCACCCACTGCCCCCTTCTGGCTGATGACGAAGGAGGAGCGCTGCTCCGGTTATCCGCAAGGGGTGAACGATCCCGGCTGCACCCTCGGCAATCTCAACTGGCTCGGCACCGATGATCAGGCCCGCGACGTGCTGGCGCGCGTCATCTATGGCTTCCGCATATCCGTGCTTTTCGGCCTGGCGCTGACCATCTGCTCGGCGATCATCGGAGTGACGGCGGGCGCCGTTCAGGGCTATTTCGGCGGCTGGACCGACCTGCTGCTGCAGCGCTTCATCGAGATCTGGTCGTCGATGCCGGTGCTTTATATCCTGCTCATCATCGCCGCCATTCTGCCGCCCGGCTTCTTCGTGCTGCTCGGCATCATGCTGCTCTTTTCCTGGGTCGGCTTCGTCGGCATCGTGCGCGCCGAATTCCTGCGCGCCCGCAATTTCGAATATGTCCGCGCCGCCCGCGCGCTCGGGGTCAACAACCGCACCATCATGTGGCGCCACCTGCTGCCGAACGCCATGGTCGCGACGCTGACCTTTCTGCCCTTCATCCTGTCCGGCTCGATCACGACGCTGACCTCGCTCGATTTCCTCGGCTTCGGCATGCCGCCAGGTTCCCCTTCGCTCGGCGAGATGATCGCCCAGGGCAAGACCAACCTGCAGGCGCCCTGGCTGGGGCTGACGGCCTTCTTCGCCATGTCGATCATGCTGTCCCTGCTGATTTTCGTGGGCGAAGCCGTGCGCGATGCCTTCGATCCGAGGAAGACGTTTCAATGAGTGACATGACAGAACCGCTCCTCTCCGTCCGCGATCTCTCGGTTGCCTTTCACCAGGGCGGCGAGACCTCGCTCGCCGTCGATCGCATCTCCTTCGATATTGCCAAGGGCGAGGTGGTGGCGCTGGTCGGTGAATCCGGCTCCGGCAAGTCGGTTTCGGCCAACTCAATCCTGCGGCTTTTGCCTTATCCCTCTGCAAGCCACCCCTCCGGCGAGATCCTGTTCAAGGGCAAGGACCTTCTGAAGGCGTCCGAGCGGGCGCTGCGGGAAGTGCGCGGCAACGACATCACCATGATCTTCCAGGAGCCGATGACCTCCCTCAATCCGCTTCACTCGATCGAGAAGCAGATCGCCGAGATCCTGGCCCTGCACCAGGGGCTGACCGGCCAGCCGGCGCGCCAGCGCGTGTTGGAATTGTTGAACCAGGTCGGCATCCGCGAGCCCGAGAAGCGGCTGAAAGCCTATCCGCACGAACTCTCCGGTGGCCAGCGCCAGCGCGTCATGATCGCCATGGCGCTCGCCAACCGACCGGAATTGCTGATCGCCGACGAGCCGACGACAGCACTCGATGTCACCGTACAGGCGCAGATCCTTGAATTGCTCCGGCAATTGAAGGCCGCGCACGGCATGTCGCTGCTGTTCATCACCCATGATCTCGGCATCGTGCGCAAATTCGCCGATCGCGTCTGTGTCATGACCAAGGGCAAGATCGTCGAAACCGGAACCGTCGAGGACGTCTTCGCCAACCCGAAGCACGAATATACCCGGCACCTTCTCGCCTCCGAACCGCGCGGCGAGCCGCCGCTTGCCGATCCGGCGAAACCGATCGTGATGGAGGGGTCGGATATCCGCGTCTGGTTCCCGATCAAGGCGGGGCTGATGCGGCGCGTCGTCGATCACGTGAAGGCGGTCGACGGCATCGATCTTTCGTTGCGCGCCGGGCAGACGCTCGGCGTTGTCGGCGAATCCGGTTCCGGCAAGACCACGCTCGGCCTGGCGCTCACCCGGCTGATCTCCTCGCAAGGTCGCATCGCCTTTGTCGGCAGGGATATAGCCGGCTATTCGTTCAGCGAGATGCGGCCGCTGCGCAACCAACTGCAAATCGTCTTCCAGGATCCCTACGGCTCGCTCAGCCCCCGCATGTCGGTCGGCGATATCATCGCCGAAGGGCTGAAGGTGCATGAGCGCTCCCTGAGCGCCGAGGAACGCGACCAGCGCGTCTGCTGGGCGCTGGAGGAGGTGGGCCTCGATCCCCTGACCCGCTGGCGCTATCCGCATGAATTCTCCGGCGGCCAGCGCCAGCGCATCGCCATTGCCCGCGCCATGGTGCTGAAGCCGCGCTTCGTCATGCTCGACGAGCCGACCTCCGCGCTCGACATGAGCGTGCAGGCCCAGGTGGTCGATCTGCTGCGCGATTTGCAGAAGAAGCACGATCTCGCCTATCTCTTCATCAGCCACGACCTGAAGGTGGTGAAGGCGCTCGCCAATGACGTCATCGTCATGCGTTTCGGCAAGGTGGTCGAGCAGGGACCGTCGGCGGATATCTTCCGCGCGCCGAAGCACGATTACACCAGGGCGCTCATGGCCGCCGCGTTCAACATCGAGGCGGTGCCGACGCCCGCCGTGCAGCAATAAAGAAGATCATGTCCGCACGTCCTCCCATTCTCGTCGATATCAAGTTCAATCCCGAAGGCGTCGCCCGCGTGCTGAAGACGGCCTTTGCCGATCGCGGCAGCATCAATCTCGCCGATCCCGCAAACCGGGCGCGTGATCTTGGTGATGCCGAATATGCGCTTCTCTGGAAACCGGATGCCGATCTCTTCCAGCGGGCGCCGAACCTTAAGGCGATCTTTTCCGGCGGCGCCGGCGTCGACCATATCATCGGCATGGCCGGCCTGCCCGAGATCCCGATCGTCCGCTTCGTCGATCGCAGCCTGACGACCCGCATGAGCGAATGGGTGGTCATGCAATGCTTAATGCATCTGCGCGCGCAATACGCCCATGATAACAGCCAGCGGCAGCGCCAATGGGCAAAGCTCGATGCACCGGAGGCGGCGGAGGTCACAGTCGGCGTCATGGGCCTCGGCATTCTCGGTCAGGATGCGGTCGCCAAGCTGAAAGTGATGGGTTTCAACGTCATCGGCTGGTCGCGCACCCGCAAAGAGATCGACGGCGTCGAAACCTTCGATGCGAGCGAACTCGACAGCTTCCTGGCAAGAACCGATATCCTTATCGGCCTGCTGCCTCTGACGCCGGAGACGACGGGTTTTTATGATAGCAGGCTATTCAAAAAGCTCCGCCACAATGGCGCGCTCGGGCGACCGGTCTTCATCAATGCCGGCCGCGGCAAGAGCCAGGTCGAGGCCGATATCGTTTCCGCGATCCGTGACGGCACCCTCGGCGGCGCTTCCCTCGATGTTTTCGAAGCGGAGCCACTTGCAGCGGATAATCCTTTGTGGGAACTGCAGAACGTCTTCATCACGCCGCACGATGCGGCTGTCTCGGAAGAAAATGCACTGTTCCGTCACGTCGAGGCGCAGATTGCCCGTTTCGAGCGCGGCGAGCCGCTGCAATTCGTGGTCGACCGCGCCGTCGGCTATTGAGCCTGCCCGGAACCTTCCCGGCGGCCGCCCGTTTCCTCTGCGGAGTTTTTGCGGTCGGATCGGCCGCCAGGACAGCGGAAGGAGACGATGATGGCGCATCAGACGGAAACACGCTGGGAAAAGTCCGATGGCAAGCTTCATAAGGAAGAACAGATCTCACCGGTGAAGGCCAGACAGGGGCGGGCGGGGTATCGCATCCTCCTGGTGCTGCTTGCCGCTCTGGTGCTGGCTTTCGTGGTCTGGATACCCGTCGAGATCTGGGGCAAGCGCGAGGCAAACGAGGTGGCGCCGCAACAGCCCGGCCAGCAGCTCCAGTCGCAGCAGCCTGCTCCGGCCCCTGCACCCACCGCGCAAGACGGCAATGCAGTTCCCACGGAAACGCAGAACACGACGCCGGCCGCTCCGAATGTCGCACCCGCGACGCCAGCTCAACCTGCCGCGCCGCCTCAATAACGGTCGACAGATGACCTCTCGCATCCCGCCGCCGTTGAGCGGCGGGATGTTTATTGTTTTGTCTGGACTTTCTCTGCCGATTTTTCGATAAGAAGGCGCACGAGCCGGTTTCGTGCGCCCGGCCGGAGCTTAGTAGCCCCTGAGAACTTGGCAGCGCCTGACCGGAGTGGACGGGGGCAGGAATCATGGCCAAGACTGATATCGCGAGACGAGTCTACAATCACGCTTGGAAACTCGACCCGATCATCCGCAGCCTGATCGATACCGACTTCTATAAGCTCCTGATGCTGCAAATGATCTGGAAGCTCTATCCCGACGTGAACGCTTCCTTCACGCTCATCAACCGCACAAAGCGCGTTCGCCTGGCCGAGGAGATCGACGAAGGCGAATTGCGCGAGCAGCTCGACCATGCCCGGACCCTGAGGCTCTCGAAGAAGGAGATGATCTGGCTTGCGGGTAACAGTTTCTATGGTCGCGCGCAGATCTTCGAGCCGGAATTCCTGGCCTGGCTTTCCAATTTCCAGCTCCCCGAATACGAGCTGTCGAAGAAGGACGGGCAATATGTCCTGGATTTCCATGGGTCCTGGAAAGAAACCACCATGTGGGAGATCCCCGCGCTTGCCATCGTCAATGAGTTGCGTTCGCGCTCGGCGATGAAGGCTCTTGGACCCTTCACCCTCGACGTCCTTTATGCCCGGGCCAAGGCGAAGATGTGGTCGAAGGTCGAGCGGCTGAAGGAATTGCCGGGCTTGCGCATCTCCGATTTCGGTACCCGCCGCCGTCATAGCTTCCTCTGGCAGCGTTGGTGCGTCGAGGCGCTCAAGGAAGGCATCGGCCCGGCCTTTACCGGCACCAGCAATGTATTGCTGGCGATGGATTCCGATCTCGAGGCCGTCGGCACCAATGCCCACGAACTGCCGATGGTGGCCGCAGCCCTTGCTGAAACCGACGAGCAGTTGCGCAACGCGCCCTACAAGATCCTGCGCGACTGGAACAAGCTCTATGGCGGCAATCTTCTGATCGTCCTGCCGGATGCCTTCGGTACCGCGGCCTTTCTGCGCGACGCGCCCGAATGGGTCGCCGACTGGACCGGCTTTCGCCCGGACAGCGCCCCGCCGATCGAAGGCGGCGAGAAGATCATCGATTGGTGGAAGAAGATGGGCCGCGATCCGCGCCAGAAGCTGTTGATCTTTTCCGACGGCCTCGATGTCGAGGCCATCATCGACACCTATCGGCATTTCGAAGGCCGCGTGCGCATGAGCTTCGGCTGGGGCACGAACCTGACGAACGATTTTGCCGGCTGCGCGCCGACCGAAATATCGGGCCTCAACCCGATCTCCGTCGTCTGCAAGGTCAGCGACGCCAACGGCCGACCGGCGGTAAAACTCTCCGACAACCCGCAGAAGGCAACCGGAGAGCCGGCAGAGGTCGAACGCTATCTGAAATTCTTCGGCGCCGAAGACAGGGTCGATCAGACCGTTCTGGTGTAAGTCCGGGGCAAGGCGGCGCCATCCCGCGGCGCATCGGCATGCCCAGCCATTGCGTCCTCGATCGACCAGCCGAAGCGCCAGGCGTCAAACATCGAGTACCATTCCTGGAAATCGGTGATCGGCAGGACATCCGCCTTCGACATCGGATTGTCGGCCAGACTGCGGCCACGCGCACGGTCCCGCACGCCACGCTCCTGCATCTCAAGCAGATTCTCGAACATCATCACCCCGGCCTCCGTTCCATGGGTTTATGCAATCATGCTAATTAAGCATTGTCGAGTCCGGATGTGACTGTTCCGGTTTTTCACAGGATTAGCCCCAATTCGCTACTTGAGGGATGATACCGCCGCAATCGGCCTGCGGCCGTTCAATCGCTATCAACGAAAGCAGCGTAACGGGGAGGCTCGGCTTCCTGGCTGGGGTCCGCCCCCGAGCCTCCCGGCTGGCCGAATCTTCTGAAAACCGGCAGCATCGACAAATTGCCGCTTTCCGCCGGGGTCGATCCAACTGTGATGAGCGGAAGAGTTAGCCGAGGATTAATATCCACCGGCCTCGTCTCAATCCAACACGACCCGAAGGCTGGCGGGCATCCCCTCGGAATTATGCAGCCAATCTGCGAAACCGCGTTCTGATCCGGTCGAGATAGTAATGGCCCGGAGACGGTGCTGCCGTCATTGCAAGCGCCTCCGAGGAGGGGACGCCATCGAACAGACGTTCCTCGCCGTTCTTGAAACAAATCCTGAGCCGCCCGTCTTCCTGGCTGAAATAGACGGATTTGATGATCCTCGACTTTACCGAAAGTTCTTCCACCTGTTTTACCTCTGTTTTTTTCGTTGGGCAGAACCTAAACCCAAACGTGCAAAGACGCGGTGAAGCGGCATGGTAAAAATTCAGGAATCTTGCGGTGCGTTGGCAGGCGTCGCCATGACCTTGGCCCTCCACGGGAGGGAGGGCCTCAAGCCGATTGACGACATCGGGACGCTGTCCCCGTTTACATCATCGTCTCTGCAATCACGTCAGCATCCCTGTCGTCGATGCCGAACAGGCCGAAGCGGAGTTGATACCCCCAATTGGTGCCAGACTGGGTAAACGAGAGCCGCTCCAGCAAAGGCCGGATCGGAGTTTCCTCGGCGGGCTGCCAATCGACCTCCCGCCGCCAAGGCTTGAACCCCGTTTCCATTTCCACCTGGTAGGGTGATCTATCGCGCGCCACGCCGATCGCGGTGAAGGCTTGCAGACGGTCCTTGCCGCCAAAGGTCACGGTCGGTGAATAATAAATCACCCGGTCGCCCGGCCTGATCCGCCTGAGTGGTGCAGCCTTTCCGTGACAAACTTGCATAAAGCCCGCTCGGCGACCGATCCGGACATGCTCCGCCGAGGCAACGGCGATCCAGGCGTCCGCCATGCTCACATCTCCTCGGTCAGCGCGTAGACACGCAGACGATGTCCATCGGGGTCGACCGCGACGAAGCTCCGGCCGAAGTCGAGTTCGGTCGGCGGCAGGGCGATGGCGGCCCCCTTCGCTTGCCATTCCGCATGCGTGGCATCGACGGCATTGCGGCCCTTCACCTTGAAGCCGATCTCGCAGCCGCCGCCGGAGGTCGTGGGGGCAGGCTCCACGCCGGTCTTGCCCCACAGCCCCAAGGCGAGACCGGATGGAAGAACGAACAGAACGAAGGTCGGGCTCACCTCTACCGGCTCGCTCCCGAAAAGCCCTGCATAAAATTGCGCGCTGGTGGCGGGGTTCGTCACATAGAGAAGAATGTTGTTGGTATCGGTCATGAGAGGCTCCTGTCATTTGTTGGACAGGTATGACCCTATGACGAGACACTGCCAGTTTCTGGCAGTATCATGCGTTTCCGCGGGAAATTCCCTGCATGTCCCGCCACTGTTTGAGCAAGGCCTGTCGACGCTTGGGATAGCGCGTGTCGAGCACCTGCACGTCGGCGATCCGGTCCGTGCGGAAAGAGCGAAAGTCCTGGCGCAGTTCGCACCAGCCGAGAAGCACGCGTACCTGATCGAAGAAGGCGAGTGCGAAGGGCCAGACCACGCGCTCCGATCCTGTGCCTGTTCCATCGCGATAGCACAGGGACAGTTTTCGTTCGGTGCGGATCGCCTTGCGCAAGAGCGCCGGATCGAACGCGTCGACGGGGATTTTGACACCCGGTCCGATCAAGAGGGCCGAAGCGTCCAGTTCGTCGCGCAGTTCGGATGGCAGCACGGCAGCGATCCGTGCCAGAGCGCTTCGCGCCGCATCGCTCAAGCGATCGTCTGCCCGATCCGCAACCCATCGGGAGCCCAGCACGAGTGCTTCGATCTCCTCTGGCGGAAACATCAGCGGCGGCAGAAGGAAACCCGGCTTCAGGATATAGCCGACGCCCGGTTCGCCCTCGATGGTCGCGCCCTGCGCTTGAAGACTGGCGATATCCCGATAGAGCGTGCGGATGCTGACGCCGATTTCGTCGGCCAGCAACTTGCCGCTCACCGGCCGGCGGTGGCGGCGCAGCGCCTGAAGAAGGTCGAAGAGGCGTTCGGAACGGGACATGCAGGCAAGCTTATATCTGCTTGCCACTGCTAAATAGTGGCAGCGCGGAATTTGGTGTGACCGCAACCGTGCGGCAAATCGGCGGGGTTTGCGTTGTTATCTCGCTGTGGCGAGAATCAACTGAAATGGCGGACAGGGTGGGATTCGAACCCACGGTACGCTTTCACGTACACACGCGTTCCAGGCGTGCGCCTTAAACCACTCGGCCACCTGTCCTTTTTTTGGCGTTCGCGCCCGGATAGGAGCAAATCGTCGGAACGGCGCGATATATACCGATGAATTTTTGCCGATCAACCCAAATCTAACAGTTTTTTGACTTCTTCCGATAAAACTCCGCTCGGCCCATCCCATTGTGCTTCACTGCATCCATGATTATGTAATTCTCAAGGTGGAGAATGGCGCGGGTTCGCCGGAATTGTCCGGCATATCGAAGCGTCGGAGGAATTGATGCGTTTCCTGTTGCGTCTGGCGAGTCTTGTCGCGCTTGCGGCGGCCGTTATTGCCGGGACCATCGATTCAATACAGTCGGTTGCGGCCTCCGCCGTGGTGATGACGCCGATCTCTGATGCCTGGCAGGATGTGAGCCCGGCGACATTGATCTCGCTGCAGTCCTCCCTTTCCTATTATGTCCATCCTCGCTTCTACGCCTTCATCTTCCAGTGGCTGATGCTCCAGCCGGCCTTTGCTGTTTTCCTGGTGATCGCGCTGCTTCTCTGGATGATCGGCTATAAGAAGCCGCCGGTGGCCGGTCGCTTCACCGCATAAGAGGGAGTTGTATCGGCACGATCCGGCGGGAGATTCTATTGATTGTCGGGCCTCTGCGATCTCGATATTTGCTGCCGGATTGGCTAGAAAATCCGCATTCTGGCGGAAGGAATGTCCAAAAATCAGCCCCGCAGAGACGATTTTCGGCAATCGCTGCAAATCTTTACCAGTCGAAAAATTTCTGGTGAATTTTTCCGTGAGCCATGCAAGGATGCGCCCAGCCAGGCCTCCGGGGGGAGGTCGGTGGTTCCGCAGACATGTCCGAAAAGGGCTTGCGGGAGGACCCCTAACAAATAGCAACAACAGGGCTGCACAATGAAAAAATCCCTTCTCACTCTCCTCGCCGTGGCTGCCATGTCGACGACAGCGCTTGCTGCCGATGTCAAGCCGGCGCTGGTTTACGGCACTGGCGGGAAGTTCGATAAGTCGTTCAACGAAGCGGCCTATAACGGTGCGGAGAAATTCAAGGCCGAGACCGGCATCGCCTATCGCGATTTCGAGCCCACCGGCGACACCCAGGGCGAACAGGCCATCCGCAACTTCGCAAGCCGTGGTTTCAATCCGGTGGTTGCCGTTTCCTTCGCCTGGACCTCGGCCATCGAGAAGGTCGCAGCCGAATTCCCTGATACCAAGTTCATCATCGTCGACTCCGTCGTCGACAAGCCGAACGTCCGCTCCGTCGTCTACAAGGAAGAAGAGGGCTCCTACCTCGTCGGCGTTCTCGCCGGCATGGCCTCCAAGACCGGCAAGGTCGGCTTCGTCGGCGGCATGGACATTCCGCTGATCCGCAAGTTCGAATGCGGCTACGAGCAGGGCGCGCGCGCTGCCAAGGCCAATGTCGAAGTCTTCCAGAACATGACCGGCACCACCGGTGCTGCCTGGAACGACCCGGTTCGCGGCGGCGAGCTCACCAAGAACCAGATCGACCAGGGCGCCGACGTCATTTACGCGGCAGCCGGTGCCACCGGCCTCGGCGTTCTGCAGACGGCGGCCGACAACAAGAAGCTCTCGATCGGCGTCGACTCCAACCAGAACCATCTGCACCCGGGCTCGGTCCTGACCTCGATGGTCAAGCGTGTCGATCTCGCCGTCTATAACGCCTACACCGACACCAAGAACGACAAGTTCACCAGCGGCGTCCAGGCGCTCGGCGTCAAGGAAGATGGCGTTGGCGCTGCGATCGACGACAACAACAAGTCGCTGATCACGCCGGAAATGCAGGCCGCTGTCGACAAGGCCAAGGCCGATATCATCGCAGGAACCATCAAGGTTCACGATTACACCTCGGACAACGCTTGCCCGAAGTGATCCGCGCCCGAAAGTGATCGACGATTGAGATCGGGCGTATGGCGGAGGGGATTTTCGCCATACGCCCTTTTCTTATTTGGAGCCTGCAGTGACAGATAAGCCCGCTATCGAGCTTGTCGGCATCGATAAGAAATTCGGTGCCGTCCATGCCAACAAGGACATCAATCTCACCGTTGCCAAGGGGACGATCCACGGCATCATCGGCGAAAACGGCGCCGGCAAATCGACGTTGATGTCGATCATCTACGGTTTTTACCATGCCGATAGCGGCGAGATCCGCGTGAACGGCAGTCCGGTCGCCATCCGTGACAGCCAGGCGGCGATCGCCGCCGGCATCGGGATGGTGCACCAGCATTTCATGCTGGTCGATAATTTCACGGTGCTCGAGAACATCATGCTCGGCGCCGAAGGCGGCATGCTGCTGGCAAGAGGCGTCGCATCGGCCCGCGCCGAGCTCAAACGACTGGAAACGGAATATGGCCTCGAGGTCGATCCCGATACGCTCATCGAAGAGCTTCCGGTCGGCCTGCAGCAGCGTGTCGAAATCCTCAAGGCCATGTATCGCGGCGCCGAGATCCTGATCCTCGACGAACCCACCGGCGTGTTGACGCCGGCAGAGGCCGATCATCTTTTCCGCATTCTCAAGGTGCTGCGCGACCAGGGCAAGACGATCATCCTCATCACCCACAAGCTGCGCGAGATCATGGCGATCACCGATACGGTCTCTGTCATGCGCCGCGGAGAGATGGTCGCCACCCGCAAGACGGCGGAAACGACGGTGGAGGAACTTGCCGAGCTGATGGTCGGCCGCCGCGTTCTGCTGCGCGTGCAGAAAGGCGAGGCAAACCCGGGTGCCGCCGTGCTCTCCGTCCGCAACCTGACCGTCAAAGACAATCGCGGCGTCACAATGGTCGACAACGTCTCCTTCGACGTGCGCGCCGGCGAGATCGTCGGCATTGCCGGTGTTGCCGGCAATGGTCAGTCCGAGTTGCTAGAGGCGATTGCCGGTATCCGTAAGCCGGTTTCCGGCGAAATCCTTCTCGACGGTCAGACGATCGACAAGGCCGATCCCGCCTGGCTGCGCGAACTCGGTCTCGCCCATATTCCCGAAGACCGCCATCACATGGGCCTGGTCCTGAAATTCGAGGAATATGAAAATTCCGTGCTCGGCTATCATCGTCGTCCGGGATACAGCCGCGGCCCGCTGCTCGATCTCGAGGCGATCCGCAAGGATGCGATGGAAAAGATCGAGAAATACGACATCCGCCCGCCGAATCCGCGGCTGAAGACCGCGAATTTCTCCGGCGGCAACCAGCAGAAGATCGTCGTCGCCCGCGAGATCGAACGCGATCCGAAGATGTTGATCATCGGTCAGCCGACCCGCGGCGTCGATATCGGCGCCATCGAATTCATCCACCGCCGGATCATCGAAATGCGCGACGCGGGCAAGGCAATCCTGCTCGTCTCCGTCGAACTCGATGAGATCCGTGCCCTTTCAGACCGTATCCTTGTCATGTTCGCCGGCCATGTCGTCGGCGAGAAGACGCCCGATGCCGGTGAACAGACCCTCGGCCTGATGATGGCCGGCATTGCCGCGTGAGGCCTTTATGAGCACTGCTTCCGTTCCGCTGCCAAACTGGATCAACTACGGCCTGATCCCGCTTTTGAACCTTGTCGTCGCTTTCCTGATATCGGGCTTCGTCGTCTGGCTGATCGGCGAAAGCCCGCTGGATGCATTGTCGCTGCTCATCGAGGGTTCGCTCGGTAATGGCGAATTCATCGGCTTGACGCTGTTCTACGCGACGAGCTTCATCTTCACCGGCCTTTCCGTCGCGGTGGCAATTCATGCCGGTCTCTTCAACATCGGCTCTGAAGGCCAGGCTTATGTTGGCGGCCTCGGCTGCGCTTTGATAGCGCTCTCACTCGATAAATACGTGCCATGGTATGTGACGATGCCAGTTGCAGTGGTCGGCGCTGCGCTCTTCGGCGCAATTGCCGCCTTCATTCCGGCATGGCTTCAGGCGAAGCGCGGCAGCCATATCGTCATCACGACGATCATGTTCAACTACATCATCGCCTCGCTGATGAATTACCTGCTCGTCCACGTACTGATCGTGCCTGGCAAAATGGCACCGGAAACCCGGACATTCCTCGAGGGCGGGCAGTTGCCGAAGCTGACATGGCTGATGGAGATATTCGGGACAAAGCTGGGTGCTGCTCCGCTGAACGTCTCTTTCATCATTGCGCTGGTTATGTGCTATGTCGTCTGGCTTCTTATCTGGCGCACCAAGCTCGGCTTCGAGATGCGCACGCTGGGCGTCAGCCCGACCGCCGCTTCCTATGCCGGTATTCCGTACGTACGGATCGTAATGATCGCCATGATGCTTTCTGGAGCGCTCGCCGGCATGATGGCGCTGAATCCTGTCATGGGTGCCTCCGCCCGCCTGCAGGTGGGGTTTGTCAGCGGCGCGGGCTTCGTCGGTATCGCCGTCTCGCTGATGGGCCGCAATCATCCGCTTGGCATCATCTTCGCGGCAATTCTCTTCGGCATCCTTTATCAGGGTGGCGACTGGATCTCTTTCGAAATGCCTAATATCACCCGTGAAATGATCCTCGTCATTCAGGGTCTGGTGATCCTGTTTGCCGGCGCGCTCGAATACATGTTCCGGCCGGCGATTGTGCGCCTCTATCAACAGTTCAAACGAGCTTAAGGAGCGGGCGATGGATTATTATGAAATCTTCATCAGCATTCTGGCCTCCACGATCCGCCTGTCGATCCCGCTGATCTTCACCGCCCTCGCCGGTCTGTTTTCGGAACGCGCCGGTATCTTCGATATTGGCCTTGAGGGCAAGATGCTGGGCTCAGCCTTTGCCGCAGCCTGCATTGCTTATCTCACCGATTCTGCTTGGCTTGGGCTCGGCGCCGGAATCGTCTGCTCGGTGGCGCTGAGCCTGGTGCATGGCTTCGCCTCGATCACCAACCGCGGCAACCAGATCGTCTCCGGTGTGGCGATCAACTTCTTCATCGCCGGCATCACCATCGTGCTCGGCCAGGCATGGTTCGGCCAGGGTGGGCGCACGCCGCAGCTATCGCCGGAGGCACGTTTCGCGCCGATCATCCTGCCCGGCGCCGATGCCGCCCACGACATACCGATCATCGGCCCGATCTATGCCAACGTCATATCCGGCAACAATATCCTCACCTATCTCGCCTTTCTTGCCGTGCCCTTCTCGTGGTGGGTGCTGTACCGCACGCGCTTCGGCCTTAGGATGCGCGCCGTCGGCGAAAATCCGGGCGCGGTCGATACCGCCGGCATCTCGGTCGCCTGGCTGCGCTACCGCGCCGTCATGTGCGCCGGTATCCTCTGCGGCTTTTCCGGCACTTATCTGGCGATCGCCCAGTCCGCCGCCTTCATCAAGGACATGTCGGCCGGCAAAGGCTATATCGCGCTCGCCGCCCTCGTCTTTGCCAAGTGGAAGCCGGTGCCTGTGATGTTCGCCTGCCTGCTGTTCGGCTTCCTCGATGCGTTGGCCAATTTCATGCAAGGCAAGCAAGTGCCGCTGATCGGCGAAGTGCCGGTACAGGTCTTTCAGGCGCTGCCCTATATCCTGACCTGCGTCCTGCTTGCCGGCTTCATCGGCGTCGCGATCCCGCCGAAGGCCGGTGGCGTGCCCTATACGAAGGAGCGTTGACCATGTCCCACGATCTGTTCGAAGCCGCCCGCGGCGCCATGGCCTTCGCCCATGCGCCCTATTCGAAATTCCCGGTCGGCGCGGCGATCCGCGCCGAAGACGGCAAGGTCTATACCGGCGCCAACATCGAGAACCTCTCCTTTCCGCAAGGATGGTGCGCCGAGCCGACTGCGATTAGCGCCATGATCATGGGCGGGGCGAAGAAGATTGTCGAAATGGCTGTCATTGCGGAGAAACTGCCGCTCTGCCCGCCCTGCGGCGGCTGCCGCCAGAAGATCTCCGAATTCGCCTCCAAGGACACGAAGATCTACCTCTGCGACGAGGCGGGCGTGAAGAAGACCATGACGATGGAAGAGCTTCTTCCCTTCAGCTTCGAGACGGACCTCGGATGAAGGCGACGGTCAGCCTGCTCGCCGCGTTGCTCGGCGGCATCAAGCCGCGTCACGGCATCGTGCTCGGCTCCGGTCTCGGCTCGCTCGTCGGAGAGCTGGAGAGCGCCGTTCGTGTTCCCTACAAGGATCTGCCGGGCTTTCCCGTCAGCGCCGTCTCCGGCCATGCCGGCGAAGTCGTTGCCGGCCGTCTCGGCGGTGTGCCCGTGGTGATGCTCTCCGGCCGGGTGCATTATTACGAGAAGGGCGTTGCCAGCGCCATGCGCCTGCCGATCGAGGTCTTGAAGGCGCTCGGCGTCGAGGCGCTGATCCTGACCAATTCCGCCGGATCGCTGCGCGACGACATGCCGCCCGGTTCGGTGATGCAGATCACCGATCATATCAACTATTCCGGCATGAACCCGCTGATCGGCGAGGAAAGCGAACATCGCTTCGTCGGCATGACCAATGCCTATGATGCGGGCCTTGCCGCGGCGATGCACAGGGCGGCGGCAAAGCTCAAGATCGAGCTGGCGCAAGGCGTCTATATGTGGTTTTCCGGTCCAAGCTTCGAAACGCCGGCCGAAATCCGCATGGCGCGCATCCTCGGTGCCGATGCCGTCGGCATGTCGACGGTGCCCGAGGTCATCATTGCAAGAATGCTGGGTCTGAGGGTTGCAGCCGCTTCCGTTATCACCAACTATGGGGCAGGCATGACCGGCAATGAGCTCAGCCATGAGGAAACCAAGGACATGGCGCCCATTGGCGGCGCCCGTCTTGCCGCCGTATTGAAAGACATGATTGCTGCTGGAACAGGATGATTTTAGGCCGGGTCGGCCTAAAATCTGAATCCTGTTCTCAATTATATAGTTAGAGCATGATGTCGTCGGAAAACCGCTCACACTTTTCGGCATCATGCTCTAGAGGAAATGAAAATGAATAGCCATTCCATCCGGGAAACGGCGGCCGTTGCCCTTTCCCTTCTCGATCTCACCAATTTGAAGGACGATTGCACCGAGGCGCAGATCGATACGCTCTGCGCCCGCGCGCAGACGCCCTACGGCTACAGTGCCGCGATCTGCATCTGGCCGCGCTTCGTCGCCCATGCCCGCAATATTCTCGGCATCGGCCATGCCGTACGCATCGCGACCGTCGTCAACTTCCCCTCCGGCGATATGGAGGTGGCCGATGTGGCCGCCGAAACGCGCGAGGCGATCGCCGATGGCGCCGACGACATCGATCTGGTTATTCCTTATCGCAAGCTGCTTGCCGGCGATGAGAAGGCGGTAACCGACATGGTCAAGGCGGTGCGTGCCGAGTGTGGCCCAGTCCTTCTGAAGGTCATCATCGAGACGGGTGAATTGAAGGATGCGGCGTTGATCCGTCGAGCCTCCGAGCTCGCCATCGAAGCCGGCGCGGATTTCATCAAGACTTCCACCGGCAAGGTCGCTGTCAACGCGACGCTCGAAGCTGCCGACATCATGATCCGCGCGATCCGCGAGAGCGGCCGCAGGGTCGGCTTCAAACCGGCCGGCGGCATCGGCTCGGTGGCCGATGCCGCCCTTTATCTGAGCCTTGCTGAAACCATCATGGCGCCGGACTGGGCGATGCCCTCGACCTTCCGCTTCGGCGCCTCGGGTCTGCTCGACGATATTCTGGCGGTCCTGAGTGGAGCGCAGTCGGCACCGGCTGCGGCCTCGAGCTATTGAAATGATCCCTCAGGAGATCATCCGGCGCAAGCGCGACGGCGAGGAACTCGCCGCCGCCGATATCGCGTCCTTCATCGAGGCGCTGGCTGCAGGTCGACTGTCGGAAGGCCAGATCGGCGCATTCGCCATGGCCGTCTGGTACAGGGGCATGTCGCGAGCTGAGACAGTGGCCTTGACACTGGCGATGGCTGACTCCGGCGACAGGCTGGAATGGGCCGATATCGACCGCCCGATCGCCGACAAACATTCGACCGGAGGCGTCGGCGACAATGTTTCGCTGATGCTGGCGCCGATCGCCGCCGCCTGCGGCCTTGCCGTTCCGATGATTTCAGGGCGCGGCCTCGGCCATACCGGCGGCACGCTGGACAAGCTCGAATCCATTCCGGGCTATACGATCACCCCGGATGCGCACCTCTTCCGCAAAGTGGTGAAGGAGGCGGGATGCGCCATCATCGGCCAGACCGGAGCCTTGGCGCCCGCCGACGGCAGGCTCTATGCCGTGCGGGATGTAACCGCCACCGTCGATTCCATCCCTCTCATTACCGCATCGATCCTCTCGAAGAAACTTGCGGCCGGTCTTCAGACGCTGGTGCTCGACGTCAAGGTGGGCAACGGCGCCTTCATGGCCGACCGCCGCCAGGCGGAGATCCTGGCGCGTTCTTTGGTCGAAGTGGCCAATGGCGCGGGCGTGAAGACCTCCGCCCTGATCACCGACATGAATGAGCCGCTCGCCGATAGCGCCGGCAATGCCGTCGAGATGCGCAACTGCCTGAAATTCCTGGCAGGCCGGAAAGAGGACACGCGGCTCGATACCGTCGTTCTTGCCTTCGCCGCCGAGATGCTGGTGAAATCGGGCATTGCCGCCTCGTCTGACGAAGGCGAGAGGCTGGCGCGTCAGGCCCTGTCATCGGGAAAGGCGGCCGAGGTCTTCGCGCGTATGGTGTCGATGCTCGGGGGACCGGCCGACCTTCTTGAAAACCCCGACAAATATCTGGCCAAAGCGCCTGTGGAAAAACCTGTCCCGGCCCCTCGGTCCGGCTGGCTTGCCGCCTGCGATGCGCGCGGCATTGGCGTCAGCGTCATCGATCTCGGCGGCGGAAGACGTCATCCCGCCGACCGCATCGACCATCGCGTCGGCTTCTCCGAACTCCTGCCGCTCGGCTCCCGGGTCAATGCAGGCGATCCGATCGCCCTCGTTCATGCCGCCGATGAAGCTGCGGCAGAGCGGGCAGTCGCGGCGCTCGCCGCGCACTATCTGATCGCTGAGGATAAGCCGCAGCTGACACCGGTCATTGCCGGCCTTGTCTGACGTGATTACTGCTTGAGGCTGAGCGAGCCGTCGGCGACGGAATAGGAGGCGAGCTTCTGGAGGAAGCTCATGCCGACCAACGTCGTCGTTAGCGCTTCATCTCTCAGGACGAAAGCTTCGACATCCCGCACCCGAATACCGCCGATTTCCACGCGGTCGAGCATCACATGCGCGGCCTTCGTCTGGCCGTTTGCGGTATTCACCCCATAGCGGAAATCGAGCTGGTTGGCCGTGTAGCCGAGCCGACGGGCAAGCGTCTCGTTCAGTGCGACATAGGTGGCGCCGGTATCGATCAGGCCCTGCACCGGTTTGCCGTTGATCTTGAAGCTGCCGGTATAGTGGCCCTGCGCGTCCGCCTGCAGGCGGATCGTATTGCTGCCGGAGACCGGCGCTGTTAACGCGGGCTTGTCGCTGTCAGTCGAAACATAATTGGCGGAGAGAGCGTCAGCAGGTTGCTGGCTGGCGCTTCCGAAGAAGGAAGGCACCTGTGTGGCCAGCACCGCGGCGATGCTGGCGAATATGACGGTACGCACGAGCATGAAACAGAAATCCTTCCTGTATAAACCTCGCTTCATGCGAGGCCTCATCCTTCCAGTTTGCTAAGCCTCAAGTGCTGATAAGTTGCTAATATCGCCAGCAAAAAGGCCCGGATTGAACCTCCGGGCCTTAAAGTCTTTCGATTTGGTAAAAGAAAGCTGAAACTATTTGGTGCCGTACATGCGGTCGCCGGCATCGCCGAGGCCTGGCATGATGTAGCCCTTCTCATTGAGATGGCTATCGATCGACGCGGTAAAAACCGGGACATCGGGATGTGCCGCGCGGAAGTTGCGGATGCCTTCGGGGGCGGCAAGCAGGCAGAGGAAGCGGATATTATGGGCGCCGCGTTCCTTGAGCTTGTCGATCGCCGCGATCGAGGAGTTGCCGGTTGCAAGCATCGGATCGACGACGATGATCAGGCGCTCGGCCACATCCTCCGGCGCCTTGAAGTAATATTCGACCGGCTGCAGTGTTTCGTGGTCACGGTAGACGCCGATATGCGAGACGCGGGCGGACGGTACGAGATCGAGCATGCCTTCGAGCAGCCCGTTGCCGGCGCGCAAGATCGAGGCGAAGACCAGCTTCTTGCCTTCGAGGATCGGCGACTCCATGGTCTGAAGCGGCGTCTCGATCGTTGACATCGTCAATTCGAGATCGCGGGTCACCTCATAACAGAGCAGCGTCGAGATTTCGCGCAGCAGCCGCCGGAAACTTCCCGTCGATGTCTCCTTGCGCCGCATGATGGTGAGCTTGTGCTGAACAAGCGGATGATCGATGACAGTGACGCCGTCCATGGGGAAGCCTTTCATTCTTTCTATCGAATGTTTCTTTCACGGAAATCGGCCCGACTGCAAGAGTGGCGGCAAATTTGCGCCGATCATCCCCAGGCTCTGGCCTCAGAGCCGCGCAAGTAGAGCCTTTCGCGTGTCCTCATCAACGAAGGCGGCCTCGATCGCCGTGCGCGTCATGGTATCGATTTGCGCATCGCTGAAACCGAAAGTCGCGGCGGCAAGTTCGTATTCCCGCTTGAGCGAGGTATGGAAGAAGGGCGGATCGTCCGAACTGATCGTCACCCGCACGCCGGCCTCTTTCAACCGGCGCAGCGGATGGGAAGCGAAATCGGGAAAGACCCCAAGCGCGATATTGGAGCCCGGGCAAACCTCGAGCACGGTGCCGAGGTCGGCAAGCCGCTTTACCAGATCGAGATCCTCGATGGCCCGCACGCCATGGCCGATGCGCGAAGGGCGCACCGCATCGAGCGCGTCGGTGACGCTGAAGGCGCCGCAGACTTCGCCGGCATGGATGGTAATGCCGAGCCCGGCATCGCGGGCAATATCGAAGGCGCGGGCATAATCGGCCACCCGCCCCATGCGCTCCTCGCCGGCAAGGTTGAAGCCGGTGATCAAAGGGTTGCCGGCCTTAACAGCATATTCGGCCGCGCCGATCACGCTTTCCGGGCCGAAATGCCGTTCGCCGGTGACGATCAGCCGGGCCTCGATACCGCTTTTTTCCTTGGCGCGCCGGATGCCTTCGCAGACACCTGATATATAGGCATCGGCGCCGAGGCCGATGCGCTTGCCGTGGTCAGGCGAGACGATGAGCTCGCTGTAGATCGTATTGATGCCGGCGAGTTCGTCGAGATAGGTTTCGGTCAGAAGCGCATAGTCCTCCTCGGTCTTATAGACCTCCGAAATCTTGTCGTAGCATTCGAGAAAACTTGCGAAATCATGCCAGACATAGGCGCCGTCGCGAAGCTGAGCGCTGATATCGATGCCGTATTTCAGCGCCTGCGCCTCGGTCAGGGCAGGCGGTGCCGCACCTTCCAGATGGCAGTGCAGTTCGACCTTCTTCAAATGCGATGTCACAGAAAACTCCTTCCGTGCGGTCCGGCCGGAATGCCGAGATGCCGCGCGATGCTCTCGCCGATATCGGCATAGGTGCGGCGCACGCCGATCGAACGCGACCTGATGCCGGGGCCATAGGCAATGACCGGCACGCGTTCGCGCGTGTGGTCCGTGCCGCGCCAAGTGGGATCACAGCCATGGTCGGCGGTGAGCACGACCAGATCGCCGGGCTTCAGCTTCTTGTGGACCTCGGGCAGGCGCGCATCGAAGGCTTCCAGGGCGGCGGCATAACCCGGCACGTCGCGGCGATGGCCGTAAATCATGTCGAAATCGACGAAATTGGTGAAGACGAGATCGCCGTCCTCCGCCTCGTCGATCGCCGAAAGCGTCGCATCCATCAGCGCCTCGTTGCCATTCGCCTTGATGACCCTGGAAACGCCTTGATGCGCGAAGATATCGCCGATCTTTCCCACAGCATGCACATGCCGGCCATGTTCGACGAGCCGGTCGAGCAGCGTCGGCTCCGGCGGCAGCACGGAAAAATCGCGCCGGTTTCCCGTGCGCTGGAAGGTCGAAGCCGATTGGCCGATAAAGGGCCGGGCGATGACGCGGCCGATATTATAGGGATCGAGAAGAGCGCGCGCCGTGCGGCAGAATGCGAGCAGGCGATCGAGGCCGAAATGCACTTCATGCGCGGCGACCTGGAAGACCGAATCCGAGGAGGTATAGCAGATCGGTTTGCCGGTGCGGATATGTTCTTCGCCGAGCCGGGCGATGATCTCCGTTCCCGAGGCATGGCAGTTGCCGAGGATGCCGGGTAAGCCGGCCTCTCTGCACAATGCTTCGATAAGCTCCGCCGGAAAGGCATCGCCCTCCGTCGGAAAATATCCCCAATCGAAACTGACAGGTGTTCCGGCGATCTCCCAATGGCCCGACGGTGTATCCTTGCCGCGGGAGATTTCGGTGGCGGCGCCGTAAATACCGTAGACTTTCTCCGGGATGGGCATGCCGGCCGGAAACTGGCCGGAGGCGGACCGTGCGATTTGCATCAGCCCGAGTTCCGACATATGCGGCAGGGAAAGCGGCCCGCTGCGCAATCCGGCGCGGTCTCCGGCTCCGGCTGCGCAGAATTCGGCGATATGGCCGAGTGTATCGGCGCCCACGTCTCCATAGGCCGCCGCATCCGGCGCACCGCCGACGCCGAAGGAATCCAGAACGAAAAGAAAGGCACGCGCCATTTTACACCCGAAAGAGCGGAACGCCGGCCCCCGGGATCATCGAAGGCGGCACAGCCTCACGCATATAATGCTGCGGCCGGCTTGGCAAATTGCAGCTTCGCGCGTCTTTTTCAGACGCGCAAAGGATGCTGTACACTCCGCAGTGAAGAAGAGAAGAAAAGAGCCTCAGCAGTCGCCGCAGGGGATCGAGTCACCTTGCCGTTGGCGGTAGAAATAACTGCGGCTGATGGTGATGGTGCGCATGCCCTCCGGCATGAAGTTCGGCGCGAACATGAACATCGCGTAGGGAATGCTGAGTTCGGTGCGGACCAGGAAGCTGTTTGCCGTTTTCATGTCCGCCGGCACGTTGTTCACTGCGGTGTTCTTGGCATAAGGCGCGGTCCCATCCTGCGCCCAGGACCAAAGCACTTTCGCATTGGCGCCGGCATCGATGGTGATCCCGGTGATCTTCAGCTTCACCGACGTCGAATTGTAGGGCACGAAGATCGAGGTTGCGACCGAGGGCATCTGCGCAAGTACAGACTTGGTGACGGATTGCTGCTGGGTGACGATATCGGCGATTGCCCCTGCGGCGCGCGTCACGCGCTTGCTGACGCTGAGGCCGATCGTGATCTCGAAAGCGCCGATATAGAGCATGATGAGCACGGGAAAGAGGATGGCGAATTCGATCGCTCCGGCGCCCTTGCGCTCTCGCGCCAGCCGTCGCGCCGTCAATACCAGCCTTGTGAACGGGTTGCGCAACGTCATTATGGATACTGCTCGTTCTGGAAGGCAGTGGTCGCGACGATCAGGTATTGCGTCGGCATCGAACTGCCGGAGGGCCGTATCGTCGTGATGTAGGGCCGGATCAGATCGGTGATGATTTCCCAGCGGTAGTAGGCGCGCAGCATGTTGATGGTGCCGGCGCCGCCCGGCGTATATTTGAAGGCCGCCGTGTTGAGGTCAGCATATCGGTCGGTGGAAACCTTGGGGATGGTCGTCGGAATCGCCGCGAACGTGGCGAACGTCTGCACATCGAGGTAGAGCTTGCTCGGTGTGGCGACTTCGCTTGTCGAGCAGCTGATCAGGATCGAGATCTCGTTGCAGAAGGCCTGGCGAAATTGGGTCTGGCTCATATCGGTCGTACGGCCGAGATTGTAGGTGATCTGCCCGGTCCGCATCCGGCGGCTCATCGTATCGACGGCGTTGGAGACGAGTTCCTCGGCGGCAAAGGCGACGAAGGTTTCGAGGATTGCGAAGATCACCATGAAATAAGGAATGGCGAGCATCGCGAATTCGATCGCTGCTGCACCGTCGCGCGAGCGGGCCAGCGCGCGAAACCGTGAGAAACGGAACGACGCAAAGCCGCGCGCCTCATCCGCCTTCTGATCAATTACCGTCATTGACTGGACCCAAACGACATTTTCCTGCCGTCACACTAGGGACCGATCGTTGATTTTCCGTTTCAGCCTGATACGACGATTTTAACGAATTGCCAAAGAGGCTGACACCGCGCGATCAGGGCGAGGTGGTTGCCGTCGCCTGCTGGGCATGTTGCTCGCAGTTCGGCGTGCAGGACAGCACGGAGCGCTCGGTCTGCCGGTAGACGCGAACCGTATTGCCCTCATCGATCGATACCAGGATGCGCTCGTCGAGGATTGCATTGCCGTCGGCGTCGAGAAGGACCAGATTGGTGGTGCCGAAGCTGCGTCCTGTCAGCACGATGGTCTTGGCGTCTGCGACCGTCGCATCGGCAACCTTGGCATTGCCGACGATCACCTTGCTGACGGGGCGGTCGAGTTTCAGTACGCGCGCGTGATCCATGTAGACGCGCAGCATGTCATCGTCTGCGGCCGCGGAAATTCCCGAAACACCGAAAACGGCGATCATGCCGGCAAAGAAAATGGTTTTGCCGCTCGATGACATTCTGGTCCTCTTTCACGATCACAGCGCAATATGCCCATAGAATGGAAAAGATTGGTGAACGAAGGCTTAAAGTCGCCGCGGTATGTTCCGCCATGGCGCGTGTGGCCTGATTTGAGACGACCGCAATCGGCAGTTGGCGCAAGAGGAAACAGCATCCGTTTCATTTCTGGATGATGGTCGCAGTCACGGCGGCTTCCGCTTCGGAGCGTCAATCGACATTGAGGGAATCGAGTAAGAAAATACTTACCTTACAAGGGCCTGTTGTCTCATTCACACCTCGTTAACTCTTTTCCTTAAGCCGATGGAAACGCCCATTCGCTAGGTTGCACTCATCCGATCAACGGCAACAGTTGGCGGACGTGCTGAACATCAACTGGAGTTAGGAGTAACCATGACCAAGCTTTTTAGCCGTTTTCTGAAGGACGAATCCGGCGCGACCGCAATCGAATACGGCCTGATCGCAGCCCTCATTTCCGTAGCCCTCATTGCCGGCGCCACGACCCTCGGCAGCAAGATCGGCAACACGTTCAATGGCCTGAGCAACAAGATGGCCGGCGCTGAGACCGCGAGTGGCGGCTGATCTGCTATCGCCAGACGATGTCGGGCTAATGCCGGCCGAACTTGCTTCGGCCGAACTATCGAGCGGGCTCACAGGCTGAAAGGCCGTGAGCCTTTTCGCGTCACGTTATGATCGGGTATACGCATGATCGCAGCTGCAGTCTTCGTGATACTGCCACTTTGCCTCGCCATGGCGGCGTTCTCGGATCTGTTCACCATGACGATCCCGAACCGCGTTTCCCTTATCCTCATCGTCTCCTTCTTCGTTCTCGCGCCGCTTTCAGGCTTTGACCTGCAGATGGTCGGCATGCATCTTGCCGCCGGCGCCATCGTCTTTACCGCCTGCTTCACCCTTTTCGCCTTCAATGTGATGGGCGGCGGCGACGCCAAGCTGTTGAGCGCCACTGCCCTCTGGTTCGGTCTGAACGAATCCCTGCTCTTCCTGATGACGGATGTCGCCTTGATCGGCGGTCTCGTCACCCTGCTCATCCTGTTGGTGAGAGCGCAATCGGACACCATTCTCGCGATCGGCCTGCCGGTGCCGAACTCGGTCCTCTTCGCCAAGAAGATCCCCTATGGCATCGCCATCGCGATCGGCGGCTTCATGGCCTTCCCGTCCTCGCCGCTCTTTCTCGCCGCGCTGGAAGGCCTGAAATAACGGCATTTTAATTGCCCGTTAACTTAAAATGTAAGCGTTCCATTAACCATAATTATACCAATTGCAGAGCATTCTGCAGGGCGAACATATCGTGCCCTGAGGAATGATCGATGAAACCGGCCCGCGTTATAATTCTAGGTGTCGCCGTGGTGGCAGCTGGCCTCGCCGGTCTCCTGGCGATGCGCATGGCGGGCAATCCCGGTGTCGTCACCCAGGTTCAGTCGGTCATCGAGAAGGAGCCGACCGTCAATATCCTCGTCTCGGGCGCCAACCTGCCGGTCGGTGCACGGCTGGACGAGAAGTCGGTGCAATGGATGGCCTGGCCGAAGGGCGGCGTCGTCCAGGGGTTCATCACCGAAGCCGACAAGCCGGATGCGATCAAGGACCTGCAGGGCGCGGTCGTTCGCCTCCCGATCTTCGAAGGCGAGCCGATCCGGCCGGAGAAGGTCGCCGATTCCAACAGCCGCATTCTCTCCTCGCTGCTGCCGGCCGGCAAACGCGCCGTCGCGACCGAGATATCGGTGGCGACAGGTGCAGGCGGCTTCATCCTGCCGAACGACCGCGTCGACGTCATCATGGTGCGCAAGGGCACTGAAGCCAACAAGCTCATCACCGAAACGGTGCTGAGCAATGTCCGCGTTCTCGCCATCGACCAGCAGATTCAGGAAAAGGATGACGGCTCGAAGTCGGTGGTCGGCACGACCGCGACGCTCGAACTGACACCCGACCAAACCAAAGTTCTTGCCGTCGCTCAGCAGATGGCGGACCGGCTGTCGCTCGCGCTGCGCTCGGTCGCGGATGCGCAGGAGCAGGATACCAGTGCTGCGGACTATCTTCTGAGCGGCGACAACGGCAGTGCGATCATCCAGGTCATCAAGTCGGGCGCCATCGTCACGGATGCCACCGCAACGCCGAAGGCGGAGTAAAAGGACGTGCAAATGAGTAATTCAACGCGGCGCGCCGGGCTTCTCCTGAAAGGCTGCCTCTCGCTGGCAATCGGCGTCTCCGGGATAGTGCCTGCCTCTTTCGGGCCGCTTCTCGGCGCAGGCGAGGCGCGTGCCGATTCCGAAAACATGATCCGCATCTCGCAGATCGGCCCAAACGCCCATCGTCGGCTGAAGCTCGGGCTCAACAAGGCCGTCGTCGTCGATCTGCCGGAAGATGCACATGATATCCTCGTATCCGATCCGACCATGGCCGATGCCGTGACCCGCACCTCGCGGCGCATCTATCTTTTCGGCAAGAAGGTCGGCCAGACGAACATCTTCGTCTTTGGTGGTAATGGGCAGGAGATCGTCAACCTCGACATCGAGATCGAGCGCGACGTCTCCGGTCTCGAGGTCAATCTCCGCCGCTTCATCCCCGACTCCAACATCAACGTCGAAATCGTCTCCGACAATATCGTGCTGACCGGTACCGTGCGCACCCCGCAGGATGCCACACAGGCAGCCGATCTGGCGCAGGTCTTCCTGAAGGGCGGCGAAGCGACGACCAGAACTGAGACGGCATCCGGCAGCGGCGGCGACAGCTCGGTGGCGCTCTTTGCAGAAGGTCGCCAGACCTCGCAGGTCGTCAACCTCCTGCAGATCCAGGGCGAGGACCAGGTCACCCTCAAGGTGACGATCGCCGAAGTTCGCCGTGAGGTATTGAAGCAGCTTGGCTTCGACAATCTCATCTCCAATTCCTCCGGCATGACGGTCGCCCAGCTCGGCACTCCGAGCGCCGACAGCGCTACATCGACGGTCGGAGGTGGCCTGGCGGCGCTCTTCAAGAGTTCGATCGGCAAATACGATATTTCGACCTACCTCAATGCGCTGGAGCAGGCCAAGGTCGTCAAGACGCTCGCCGAGCCGACACTGACGGCGATTTCGGGCCAGGCCGCGACCTTCAATTCCGGCGGTCAGCAGCTCTATTCGACGACCGACAGTAACGGCAACGTCACCGTGGTGCCGTTCAACTACGGTATCAACCTCGCCTTCAAGCCGATCGTATTGTCATCGGGCCGCATCAGCCTTGAGATCAAGACCAATGTCTCCGAACCGGTGGCCGGCGCCGGCAACGCCACCTATCAGCGTCGCTCGGCGGAGACTTCGGTGGAGCTGCCCTCGGGTGGTTCGATCGCACTGGCCGGCCTGATCCGCGACAACGTTTCCCAGACGATGGGCGGAACCCCCGGTGTCTCGAAGATCCCGCTGCTCGGCACGCTCTTCCGCCAGAAGGGTTTCGAGCGTCAGGAAACCGAGCTCGTCATCATTGCGACGCCCTATCTGGTGCGCCCGGTGGCGCGCAACCAGCTCAACCGGCCGGACGATAATTTCAGCCCCGAGAACGACGGCGCAACCTTCTTCCTCAACCGTGTCAACAAGGTCTACGGCCGCCGCGAGGCGCCGGTCGCCGACGCGCAGTTCCATGGCTCGATCGGGTTCATCTACAAATGAGCGGGGCGCGATCGGCAGCAATGGCACAAAACAGAGATCAGGCGATGGCCCAAATGAACGCGACGACACCCCGCCTTGGAATCTCCCGGGCGCTATTTGCCACAGCCATCATTTCGGTGGCGGTCCTGACCGGATGCGCCGGCCCGCACGACCAGCTGACGACGGGCGGCATCCCCGACGACTATCGCGCCCGCCATCCGATCATCGTGACCGAGGCGGAGCAGACGGTGGATATACCCGTCGCCTCGACCGATCGTCGCCTGACCATCGCCCAGCGCGATCTCATCCGCGGCTTTGCCGCAAACTATATCTCGCGGGCCTCGGGCCCCGTCTACGTATTATCGCCGCAAGGCTCGCCCAATTCGGCGGCGGCCTATCAGCTTCGCAATCAGGTCCGCGCCGAACTGGCGGGGAGGGGGATCGCAAGCTCGAAGATCGTCAACACCTCCTATGCGGCGGCCGGCGCCGGCGATGCGGCGCCGATCCGGCTGAGCTTCACCGGCACGACTGCGATCACCACGCAATGCGGTCAGTGGCCGAAGGATATCTCGAACGATTTCACCAACCAGAACTACTACAATTTCGGCTGTGCCTCGCAAAACAACCTTGCCGCCCAGATCGCCAATCCGGAGGATCTGGTGGCACCCCGCGGCATGACGCCGATCGATGCGCAGCGGCGCAACAATGCGATCCAGGAATACCGGACGACGACATCGACGATCGAAGATGTCGCCAGCGGCAGTAGCGGCTTCTGAGGCGGAACGGGACGATGAGCGCGGTCGAATACGAAATCAACAATCCCAGCGAGCTTCGCCACGCCGAAGAGGCGGTGCGCATGGCGGATCTGGAAAACATGCGGCCGTTGCCGCGCATCTCCGTCCATGCCTTCTGCGAGAGCGAGTCTCTGCAGCGCGTCATGGAACGCTGCGCCAATGATCGGCGCGTGGCAAAGGTCAGCATGCGCATCACCAGCGGTGGCATAGCGGCTGCCGCCAACATGTTTGCCGGCGCGCCCACGCCGAACCTCATCATCCTCGAGACCAAGGCGAATGCAGCGAACCTGCTGAATGAACTCACGCCGCTAGCGGCCGTCTGCGATCCGACGACCAAGGTCGTCATCGTCGGTTATTACAATGATATCGGCCTCTATCGCGAGCTCATCCGCAACGGCATTTCCGAATATATGGTTCAGCCGGTGGCCATGCCCGATGTCCTTTCGGCAATGGCTTCGATATTCGTCGATCCGGAAGCTGAGCCGCTTGGCCGCAGCATCGCCTTCATCGGCTCAAAGGGCGGCACCGGCGCCTCGACCATCGCGCATAATTGCGCCTTCGGCATTTCCAATCTCTTCTCCACCGAGACGATCCTGGCCGATCTCGACCTGCCCTATGGCACGGCGAACATCGACTTCGACCAGGATCCGGCCCAGGGCATCGCCGAGGCGGTCTTCGCGCCCGATCGTCTCGACGAGGTCTTCCTCGATCGCCTGCTGACGAAATGCTCCGAGCATCTTTCCCTGCTCGCCGCACCTTCGCTGCTCGACCGCGCCTATGATTTCGATGGCCACGCTTTTCAGCCGGTGCTCGACGTCCTGCAGCGCAGCGCGCCCGTCACCGTGCTCGATATCCCGCATGCATGGTCGGAATGGACGCGCTCGGTTCTGTCGAGCGTCGACGAGGTGGTTCTGTGCGCGGTTCCCGATCTCGCCAACCTGCGCAACGCCAAGAACATGCTCGACGCCGTGCGCAAGATGCGGCCGAACGACAAGCCGCCGCATCTCGTCCTCAATCAGGTCGGCATGCCGAAGCGCCCGGAGATTTCGCCGTCGGACTTCTGCGAGCCGCTGGAGATTGATCCGATTGCGATCATCCCCTTCGACATCAACCTCTTCGGCAATGCCGCCAATAGCGGCCGGATGATCTCCGAAGTCGACCCGAAGTCGCCGACAGCGGAAACCTTTTCGCAGATATCGCACATCGTCACCGGCCGTGTCGCGCTCAAGAAGGCGAAGAAGGGCGGCTTGCTGGGCCTCCTGAAGCGTAAGTAGACGAGTAGAACGAAGAGATTGGATTAAGCGGCATGTTTGGAAAACGCGGAAACGAAGGTTTCGGAAAGGCCGGAGAGGCGATCGCTTCTCCGCCGCCGGCACCGGCCGCCGCCCCTGCGGCCTCTTCCCCTTCTATTCTGGTCGAACCGTCGCGCGAGCCTGCGCGTCAGCAGGTGACGCCGCCGCCGATGCACACACCGCAGCGCAAGCGCCCGGTGCGCACCGACGAATATTACGATACCAAGGCGCAGGTCTTTTCCGCGCTGATCGACACGATCGATCTCTCGCAGCTTTCCAAACTCGACGGCGAAAGTGCGCGCGAGGAAATCCGCGACATCGTCAACGACATCATCACCATCAAGAATTTTGCGATGTCGATCTCCGAGCAGGAAGAACTGCTCGAGGATATCTGCAACGACGTGCTCGGCTACGGCCCGCTCGAGCCGTTGCTGGCGCGTGACGATATCGCCGATATCATGGTCAACGGCGCCGGCCAGACCTTCATCGAAGTCGGCGGCAAGACGATCGAGTCGGAGATCCGCTTCCGCGACAATTCGCAGCTTCTCTCGATCTGTCAGCGCATCGTCAGCCAGGTCGGCCGTCGCGTCGACGAATCGAGCCCGATCTGCGACGCCCGCCTGCCGGACGGTTCGCGCGTCAACGTCATCGCGCCGCCGCTGTCGATCGACGGGCCGGCGCTCACCATCCGCAAGTTCAAAAAAGACAAGCTGACGCTCGATCAGCTCGTCCGTTTCGGCGCGATCACACCTGAGGGCGCGACAGTTCTGCAGATTATCGGACGCGTGCGCTGCAACGTCATCATTTCAGGCGGCACGGGCTCCGGTAAGACGACGCTTCTGAACTGCCTCACCAACTATATCGACCGGGACGAGCGCGTCATCACCTGCGAGGATACGGCCGAACTGCAGCTGCAGCAGCCGCATGTCGTGCGCTTGGAAACGCGCCCCCCGAATATCGAAGGCGAGGGCGAGATCACCATGCGCGATCTCGTTAAGAACTGCCTGCGTATGCGCCCAGAGCGCATCATCGTCGGCGAAGTGCGCGGACCTGAAGTTTTCGACCTCTTGCAGGCGATGAACACCGGTCACGACGGCTCGATGGGTACGATCCACGCCAACACGCCGCGCGAATGCCTGAGCCGTATCGAATCCATGATCGCCATGGGCGGCTTCACGCTGCCGGCCAAGACCGTGCGCGAGATCATCTCCTCCTCGGTCGATGTCATCATCCAGGCCGCGCGTCTTCGCGACGGTTCGCGCCGCATCACCCAGATCACCGAAGTAATCGGCATGGAAGGCGACGTCATCATCACCCAGGACCTGATGCGCTACGAGATCGAAGGCGAAGATGCGGGCGGCCGGCTGATCGGCCGGCACATGTCGACCGGCGTCGGCAAGCCGCATTTCTGGGATCGGGCTCGTTACTTCAATGAGGAAAAGCGCCTTGCCGCCGCCCTCGACGCGATGGAAGCGAAAACGAAGGAATAGAGGTGATGTTCGGGTTCGATCCGGTAGTCCTGGCAATCGTCGTGCTCGCCGCCGTCTCCGCGGCGGCGGTCGCCTATGCCCTGATGTTTTCCCGGATGGAGGCCGACAAGAAATCGGCAAGCCGCATCAACCGCGTCAAATCGGCTGAAAGCGACCGCGTCAAGGTCAAGGCCGCCCGCGACCGGGTGCAGGAATTGTCGAAGCGCCGCAAGTCGGTGCAGGACAATCTCAAGGATCTGGAAAAGCGCCAGCACGAAAAGACCAAGAAGACCCTATCGATGAAATCCCGGCTGGCGCAGGCCGGCCTGTCGATCACGGTGGGGAAATTCTACCTCGTCAGCGCCGTCTTGGCCTGCGTGTTGCTTATCATGGCCTTCATCGTCGGGGCATCGCTGATGGTCATGATCGGCATCGCCGTTGTCGCCGGCCTCGGCCTGCCGCGCTGGGTTGTCGGCTTCCTGGTCAAGCGCCGGCAGAACAAGTTCCTCAATGAGCTCCCCAATGCGCTTGATGTCATCACGCGCTCGATCAAATCGGGCCTGCCGCTCAACGATGCGATCCGCCTTATCGCGACTGAGGGCACGGAGCCCGTCAAGGGTGAGTTTCGCCGCGTGATCGAGGCGCAGCAGGTGGGGCTCAGCATTCCCGACGCCTGCGCCCGCATGACGCTGAATATGCCGCTGCAGGAAGTCAATTTTTTCGCCATCGTCATCGCCATCCAGTCGCAGGCCGGCGGCAATCTTTCGGAAGCGATCGGCAACCTCTCCAAGGTCCTGCGCGACCGTAGGAAGATGAAAGCCAAGGTTTCGGCGCTCTCGATGGAAGCCAAGGCGTCGGCCGTCATCATCGGCGCTCTGCCCTTCATCGTCGCGACCCTCGTCTACCTCACTTCGCCGAATTACATGATGGTCCTTTTCACCGATCCGCGCGGCCATTTCATCATGGGTGCCTCGGCGATCTGGATGTCGATCGGCATCTTCGTCATGCGCAACATGGTCAATTTTGACATCTAGCGGGAAGGAAGCACCATGTCGCAGGATCTTGCCGCAACCCTCACCAATCCGAGCATGCTGATCGCCCTCTTCGTCGCGATCGCCGTCTTCGCCACTTTATATACGATCGCCATCCCCTTTTTCGAGCGCGGCGATCTCAACAAGCGCATGAAGGCCGTCTCGACCGAGCGCGAGCAGATCCGCGCCCGCGAACGCGCCCGCATGAATGCCGAACCCGGCAAGGCCTCGTTGAGGGCCCAGAACAATCGCCCGGTCCGCCAGATCGTCGAGCGCTTCAACCTGCGCAAGGCTCTCGTCGACGACAATACGGTCAACAAGCTCAGAGCCGCGGGTTTCCGCTCGGAAAATGCGCTGAATACCTTCCTCGCGGCGCGCTTCCTGCTGCCATTTCTTTTCTTCGCGCTTGCCGCCTTCTGGGTCTTCGGCCTCGACGGTCTTGCCGAGCGGGGCATGCCAATGCGCGTCCTAGCGGTCATCGGCATCGCCTATATCGGATTTTACGCGCCGAACATCTATATCTCGAACCGCATCGGCAAGCGTCAGCATTCAATCAAGCGCGCCTGGCCCGATGCGCTGGACCTGATGCTGATCTGCGTCGAGTCCGGCATTTCGATCGAGGCCGCGATGCGTCGTGTGTCGGAAGAACTCGGCGAGCAGTCGCCGGCACTTGCCGAGGAGATGGTGCTGACCACGGCCGAACTCTCTTTCCTGCCGGATCGGCGCGCGGCGCTCGAAAATCTTGCCACGCGCACGCAGCTCGAGCTGGTGCGCTCGGTGACCCAGGCGCTAATTCAGGCCGATCGTTACGGTACGCCCGTCGCGCAGGCGCTGCGCGTTCTCGCCCAGGAAGGGCGCGACGAGCGCATGAATGAAGCGGAGAAGAAGGCGGCCGCCCTGCCGCCGAAACTGACGGTGCCGATGATCCTGTTCTTCCTGCCGGTGTTGATCGCCGTCATTCTCGGACCCGCCGGCATCCAGGTGGCCGACAGGTTCTAGTCCAGCGGTTGCCGCCGTTTTGGAAAACGGCTAGCCTTCGATCTCAAACGAGGGTTTCCGAATGTCTTCCGCGGGCATTTTCATCAGCATCATGGCAGCTCTGATCGTCGGCGCAATGAGCCCCGGTCCGAGCTTCGTGGTCGTCTCCAGGATCGCCATCTCGCGTTCGAGGCTGGATGGTCTTGCCGCCGCAGTCGGCATGGGCGTCGGCGGCGTTGTCTTTGCCGGGCTAGCGCTCGCGGGGCTGACGGCGCTGCTGTCTGAGTTCGAATGGCTTTATGTCCTGCTCAAAATCGCAGGCGGCGCCTATCTCGTCTATATCGCCGTCAATATCTGGAAGGGCGCGGCACAGCCGCTGGAAGTTTCCGACGCCGTCAATGGCCATCGCGCGCCTGTGCGCAGCTTCATGACTGGGTTGCTGACCCAGCTCAGCAACCCGAAGACCATCATCGTCTATGCCAGCCTCTTTGCCGCGCTTTTGCCGAGGAGCGTGCCCCTCGATCTCATCGTCGCGCTGCCGTTCGGCGTCTTTGCGGTGGAGGCGGGATGGTATTCGATCGTGGCGTTGGCGTTTTCGGCGCGCCATCCGCGGCGGCTCTATCTTGCAGCCAAAGGCTGGATCGACCGGGCCGCGGGAGCCGTCATGGGCGGCCTTGGTCTCCGTCTCATTCTTTCAGGCCTGAGCGTTCGCTAAGGGCATTTTGACCGACGGCGTAAGCTCTTCGGCATCATGATCTTGTCAGTTGGTATTGCCGCCATCCGCCGTTCCCGGCGTCTTGTCCTTGGCGGCGAGTTTCTGCCAGGAATTCTGCTGCGAGAGCATGCTTCTGAGATAGGCGACATTGGCATCAGCCTGCTGTGGCGAAAGCTCACGCCGCGCGATCTGCTCGGCTTCCGGAAAACGTCCCTGCAGGCCGACGACGAGGGCAAGGTTCTGCCTGACGCGGCTGTCGGCGGTCGGCTGGCTGGCGGCAGAGCGTAGATAGGTTTCGGCTGTGCGCAGGTCGCCGGTCAGCACGTAGGACATGCCGAGGTTGGAAAGGATGGACGGTTCGTTCGGCTGGATGTCGAGTGCATCGCGATAGCGCTGCCTGGCGTCGCTTGCCTTGCCCATCTGGTCGAGGATCGCACCTTCGGCCGAGATCAGTTTCCAGTCCGGACGGTCCGGCGTCTGGGCGCGGCCGATCGTGTCGAGCGCCTGCTGGAACTGGCCGGCAGCCGCCTGCGCCTTGCCGTAGGCCGCCAGCACGTTGCGGTCGCTGGGGTTGGAGATCGCCACCTGCTGCATGACGGCGAGCGCCTGCGCGTCGCGCCCGTTCATGCGCAGCAGATTGGCATAGTTGACGCCGTTGACGGGATCGCGCGGGTTCTTTTCATAGGCTTGGCCTAGTCGGTCCGTTGCCGTGCGCAGCTCGGTCGCATCCATCTCTTCGACTGGCTTGGTGATCTTCGGCACCGAGCCCGTCGTCATCCGGTCCTTGGTGGTCGAGCAACTGGCAAGCGCAAGCACGATGAGCGATGCCGCGGCACCCTGCAGGATACGATTCGTGAATGTGGTGGTGAGCAAGGCAGGCATGACGCGTTCCTGAATTCCGAAATCGGCGCCTGACCTCGAACGCGGAACAGGGAAAGGTTTGACGCAATCTTCGCTCCAGCAATAGTCTGTTAACCCTAACAGACCGTTAAGGACTGATTCCTTGCGACCGCCAAAGGACAATCATGGCCCCCTATCAGTTCATCGAAAGACCGACCCCTTTCAACACAAAGGGCGGCTCGACGCTGCCGATCTTTGCCGTCACCCCCGCCCACATCGAGACCGGCACGATCGATCCGATCGCTCTCGATTGGGCGCAGAAGGCTGGGTACAAGGCTGAAAGCGGGTCGTTGCTGCTGATTCCGACGGCCGACGGTCATCTCGGCGGTGCGCTTTACGGCCTCGGCAGCAATCCGTCCGAGCAGCCTTTCATCACCGGCAGGCTCGCTCGCGCGCTGCCGGCCGGCGACTGGCATATCGAGACCGCGCCGCTGACGGCAAATCGCCTGGCTCTCGGCTTCGGGCTCGGCAGCTATCGTTTCGACCGCTACAAATCGGAAAAATCGCCTGTGGCGACGCTGATGATCCCCCGCGATGCCGACGGCGCCGATATCAAGCGTCAGCTCGCCGGCGTCTTTCTTGCCCGAGACCTCATCAACACGCCGACGAACGACATGGGGCCGGAACAGCTCGAGGCCGCTTTCCGGGGCTTGGCCCAGCATTACAAGGCGGAAGTGTCGGTCATCAAAGGCGACGAGCTGCTGAAGCAAAACTTCCCGCTGGTCCATACGGTCGGCCGTGCCAGCGCCGATGCGCCGCGCCTTCTCGAATTGCGCTGGGGCAAAAAGGGCCATCGCAAGGTGACGCTCGTCGGCAAGGGCGTCTGCTTTGATACCGGTGGTCTCGACATCAAGCCGGCCGCCTCCATGCTGCTGATGAAGAAGGACATGGGCGGCGCGGCAAATGTGATGGGCCTTGCCCTGATGATCATGGACGCTAAGCTGAAGGTCGATCTGCGCGTTATCTTGCCCGTCGTCGAAAATGCGATCTCGTCCAATGCGTTCCGTCCCGGCGATATCTACCGAAGCCGCAAGGGCCTGACCGTCCAGATCGACAATACCGACGCCGAAGGCCGTCTGATTCTTGCCGATGCGCTTGCCTATGCCGACGAGGAAGAGCCGGAGCTGCTGATCGACATGGCGACGCTGACGGGGGCTGCCCGCGTTGCGCTTGGTCCTGACCTTCCGCCCTTCTTCACCGACGACGCCAATCTGGCGCATGACCTGACCGAAGCGAGCCTGGAAACGGACGATCCGCTCTGGCGCCTGCCGCTCTATGCCGGCTACGAAAAGGACATTCGCACCAAATTAGCAGACATCACCAATGCGCCAGCCGGCGGCATGGCGGGAGCGATCACCGCAGCTCTCTTCCTCAAACGTTTCGTCAGCAAGGCGAAGAGCTGGGCGCATTTCGATATTTACGGCTGGGCCCAGTCCGAACGCCCGCATTCGCCGGGCGGCGGCGAGGCGCAGGCGATCCGCGCTCTCTTCCACCATATCCGTGAGAGTGTGCGCTGAGGCATGCCACCCGAAAACCATGGGGTGGTCTCGGGCGATCGTTAAAATTTTATTCACCCTGCCGGGCGGCAGTTCCTGCCGCCTCTTGCATGTGTATTGCAACTACCGGAAAATGGAACGTTAGCGTAACGATCTCCGGAGGGGCCGTGCCGATCGAACTGACCGCCTCGCAGGCGCTGGGGCTCTGGCATGGCGTGGCGCTCGATCAGGTCCGCCACGATAACCGCGATTTGACGTTGCGCCAGATGGCGATCCTGCTGCATATCTATCTGGTGCCGCCGCCGCACACGGTGCGGGGGCTCGCCGCCACGCTTGGTGTCACCAAGCCGGTCATCACCCGCGCCTTGGACACGATGGGCGAGATGGGTCTGGTCGACCGCGTGCGCGACGATGCCGACCGGCGTAACGTGCTTGTCAAGCGCACCGTCGACGGTGCGCTCTATCTGGAAAAGCTCGGCGATCTCGTCCGCGATCAAGGCCGCCGGTTGCCGATCTGAAGGGAATGCAAATGACGATGCTCGACCGCCGCCTGCATGCCTATAGGCCGGACCTTGCGGAAGCGGGGCTCGAAGGCAAGGTGAAGGCTTCACGCTTCGTGGAGGGCACGCCGGCCCGCGTCGCCGTTCCGGTCATAGCCCTGCGCCCCGAACCGGACCTTGCACGCGGCATCGATACGGAACTGCTTCTCGGCGAGGACGTCACGGTTTTCGAGCGTGCCGGCGGCTGGTGCTGGGTGAAGGCTGTCTCGGACGGTTATGTCGGTTATGTCGAGGCCGAAGCGCTCTGCGAAGGCAAGCCGACACCGACCCATATCGTCACCGTGCAGCGCACCTTCGTCTATTCGGAACCGGAACTGCGTAAACCCCACAAGGGCATCGTCTCGATGGGAAGCCGCGTTCACATAACGGGCGAGGCGGAAGCGCGCGGCAATCGCTACGTCGTGCTTGAAGACGGAACGGCGATCTTCGCCAAGCACGTCCAGCCGATCGGCGCGCTTGATGGCGCCGATTACGTCGATATCGCAGCCCGCTTCCTGGAGACGCCCTATCTCTGGGGTGGGCGTTCCGGCCTCGGCATCGATTGCTCCGGCCTCGTCCAGCTTGCGATGCTGATGACGGGCAGGAAGGCGCCGCGCGATACCGACATGCAGGCAGCAAGCCTCGGCGTTCCGATCGACCGCGCCGAAATCCGCCGCGGCGACCTGGTGTTCTGGAAGGGACATGTCGCCGTCTTCGAAGACCCGAAAACGATCCTCCATGCTAACGGCCATAGCATGACGGTGGCGCGCGAGAATTTCGAGGCCGCCGTTGAACGCATCGGTTGGCTCTACGAGCAGCCGACCGGCTACCGCCGCCCGATCGTCTGACAGTCCTCGGGGAAGGGATCAGCGGCTCGCCTGGTGTGGGTCGAGAAGATCGCGCAATCCATCGCCGAGCATGTTGAAGCCGAAGACGGCAAGCGCGATGGCAAGGCCGGGCAGGATCGCCAGCCATGGCGCCAGCGCCAGATAGGTCTGCGCATCGGCAAGCATCCGGCCCCAGCTTGGCGCCGGCGGCGCCATGCCAAGGCCGAGGAAACTGAGACCGGCTTCGGTGAGGATTGCGAGCCCGAGCTGGATCGCGCCGTGCACGATGATCTGGCTCATGATATTAGGCAGGACGTGGCGCAGCGAAATGGCCAGGCGCGTGTTGCCGATCGCGCGTGCCGCCGTCACATAATCGCGGCTCCAGGTCTGCAACGCGGTTGCGAGCGTCACGCGGGCAAAGACCGGGATCATGAAGACGGCAATCGCGGTGATCGCGGTGAACCGCCCCGGCCCGAGAAAGGCGCCGAGCACCATCGCCGACAGGATCGGCGGAAGCGCGAAGATGACGTCGCAGATGCGCATCAGCAACGCTTCGAAGGGGCCGCGGACCGCTGCCGCCGAAATGCCGGCGATGGAGCCGAGCGTCCCGCCGATCGCAACCGCGGTGATGGCGATCGACAGCGAATTCCAGCACCCCATCATCAGCATCGAAAGTACGTCGCGGCCGAACTGATCCGTGCCGAGCAGGCCGAAGGCAAGCGGTGGCTGTAATTTGTGGATGATCCGCATTTTCGCAGGCGGCAGCGGTGTCCAGACAAGCGACAACAATGCGACGGCGATCAGCAAGCCGAGGATGACTGCTCCCGAGATCAGGTTTATTCGTCGGCTAAATTTAAAGCGCCGGCGTCGGCTGGCGATTGAGGTGGGAAAGAACGGAGCCATGCTTCATCCCGTCCTTCTCAACCTGGGATCGATCGCGAGATAGGAGAGGTCGACGATGAAATTCATCACGATGACGAGGCTTGCGAAAAACAGCACCACGTCCTGCATTACGATAATGTCGCGCTGCGAGAGCGCCTGAAGAGCAAGCCGCCCGAGGCCGGGCAAGTTGAAGACGTTTTCCACCAGCACCGCGCCGGCGACAAGGAAGGTGAATTGCAGCCCGATCACCGTGAGGATCGGGATGAGCGCATTCGGCAGGATATGTCGCCACAGCACGGCGTTGCGCGAAAGCCCCTTGGCCATTGCGGTGCGGGCAAAATCCTCGTGCGATATATCGAGCACCGCCGAGCGCGCCACGCGTGTCAATACGCCGGCCTGCGGCATTGCGAGCGCGACAGCCGGCATCACAAGTGCCTGCAATGCCGGCAGAAGCCCGGCGCTCCAGCCCGGGAAGCCGCCGGCCGGCATCAACCCGAGCATCGTCGAAAACAGAATGATCAGGAGCAGCGCCAGCCAGAAGGCCGGCACGGCGATGCTGATCTGCGAAAAGAGCGTTGCGATGATATCGAAGACGCCGCCGCGCCGGGAGGCCGCCAACGCGCCGAGCGGCAAGGCGATCGCCACCGAAAGCACGATCGCCATCAGCGCCAGCGGCAGCGTCACCGCCAGCCGCTCGACGATCAGCCCCGCCGCCGGTACGCCATAAGTATAAGACTGCCCGAGATCGCCGGAGAACACGCCGGCCAGCCACTGCGCGTAACGGAGGATCAGTGGCTGGTCGAGCCCCAATTCATGCCGCAGGGACGCCAACGTCTCCGGGCTTGCAGAGGTGCCGAGCATGATCGAAGCGGCGTCGCCGGGCAGGAGATCCATGATGGCGAAGATCAGCAGCGAGACGATCAGAAGCGTGAGGATGAGACCGGCGAAGCGGCGGGCGAGGAGGGTGATCATGAGGTCCACGCTGCCGAGATGGCACGGCGGCTACCGGGGGCATCGGCTGCGAGTTTGGCGAGAACGCCAACCTCACTCTCCGTCATCCCAGGCCTTGAGCCTGGGATCCATGCCATGGCTACTGGTGGATGTGGTGTGGATGCTCGGCTCAAGGCCGAGCATGACGGAGGGCGGAGTGTGCGGAAGGAGCCCTTCACGGCGCTCACGTCAGGAATGCCATTCGCCAGCAGAACCAAACAATGTCCGCCCTGGTTGAACCGACTTGGTGAGGGAGGGAGACGGCTGCGCGCGATATCGGCCAAATGCATGTCGGATGTTCCCTAGCCCCACGTCGTACCAACCATCCCACTGGGGGCCCGCCAGTCTCACTCGTCCCACGAAACCCCAGACAGCACATTGGAAGGAATCGGCTCGTTCTCCCATAACCCCTTGAGGTGTCGGTCCCAGACGCCGAGTTTCGGCATGACGAAGAGGTAGAGCGCTGGCACGTCCTCGGCGAGGATCTTCTGTGCTTCGCCGTAGATCGCATTCTGTTGCGCAGGGTTGGTCGTCTCCTGGACCTTTTTCATCAGCGCATTGAAAACAGGATTCTTGTAATTGAAATAATAGGGGTCCCGCGAATAGATATCGATGTCGAGCGGTTCGGCATGGGCGACGATCGTCATGTCGAAGTTGCGGTCCTTCATGACGTCCTGGACCCATTTCGCTGGAAATTCCGTCGGCTCGATATTCATCGTCACGCCGATCTCGGCAAACATCGCCTGCATCACTTCGGCGCTGCGCGGCGCATAAGCCATCTGCGGCGATTTGATCGTGAAGGTGAAGCCGTTGGGATAGCCGGCTTCAGTGAGCAGCGCCTTCGCTTTCTCGACATCGTAGGGAAGCACGCCGGTCATATCCTGGTAGCCCGGATCGTTCGGCGTGTAGTGGCTGCCGATCACCGTGCCGAGGCCGGACCATGCGCCGTCGATCACCGTCTTGCGGTCGATCGCCATCATCAGCGCCTGGCGGACACGCTGGTCGTCGAAAGGCTTCTTGGCATTGTTCATGCCGGCAACGACCTTGAGCTCGGTATTGCCGACCTTGGTGATGAGCCGTGCATCGCCGTCGAAGGAACTCATCAGTTCGGGTGCCGCAAATTCCGGGAAGGCATCGAGATCGCCGGACTTCAACGCTGCTGCCTGCGCCTGCGGATCGGCAATGAAGCGGAAGGTCACCTTATCGAGCTTGGCGGCCGCATCCTTGTTCCAGTAATCGGCGTTTCTAGCGAGTTCGACCTTGTCGCCCTTCGCCCAGCCGGCGAATTTGAACGGACCGGTGCCCACGGGCGTCACCTTGTCGTCGGCAACTGTCTTCGGCCCAACCATCACCGAGGCCGGCCAGCCGAGCCAGTAGATCAGACTGCCGGTCGGTGCCGAGAGATGCAGCACCAGCGTTTGGGCGTCGGGTGTATCGACCGAGGCGATCGAAGCGAAGAAGCGTTTCTGCGGATTGACCGAATCCGGTCCGCGGGCACGGTCGAGCGAAAATTTGGCGGCGGCGGCATCGAAGACTTCGCCGTCATGGAATTTGACGCCGGTCTGCAGCTTGAACGTATAGGTCAGGCCATCGGGAGAAATCTCCCAGCTTTTCGCCAGCTGCGGCTGGACCTTGCCGGTTTGATCGATGGTTACCAGCCCCTCGAAGACGTTCTGCCAGGTGACTTGGCCGATCGCCACCGGTGCGGCGATCGTCGGGTCGAGGCCGGTCGGCTCGACGCTCATGCCAAGATTGAGGCTGGTCTTCGCCGCCTCGGATGGCGTCATCCCCGCCATCAGGAAGCCGGTCGAAAGCGCTGCCCCAAGGGAAAGTTGCCGGATGAAACGCGCCGAAGGCAGAAGTGAAACCTTGATCATCATGTCCTCTGCCCGGTCGCGCTCGGTGGCGAAGGCCCTTTGCGGAAAAAGCGGCGCTATCTCAGTGTACACATATTCGCGATTTTATGCGCTCAGTGTAGCCGAAAAAGCTACACATCAAATTCACGGACAATGCAAGCCGTAAGCCTCAGTCTTTCGTGTCGGCCCGGCGGTTCGTGCTGTCGTGCATGAACGTCTCGATGAAGTCGATCAGCTTCGTCGCGGCGAAGGACAGCTGCCGGTCCGGTGCGACGCAGAGGTCGACATGGGTGCGTATGCCTTTCCTGCCGGCGAGCGGAATGGCCCTGAGCTGACCCGCTTCGATTTCGCGCCGGACGGTCAGTGCCGGCAGCAAGGTAACTGCTGCGCCGCCGAGCACGAGTTCCTTCAGCATCTCCAGCGAACTCGTGACGAAGACAGGATCGAGGCTTAGCCCCTCCTTCGCAATCAGCGCGTCGAAGGCCTGACGAAAGCCGAAGGATTGTTCCGGCAGCGCCAGTGCGTAGTCGGCGAGCTTTCGGAGGGGTATTTCGGCAAGTGTCGCCGCCGGATGCTGCGGCGTGACGATGAGATCATAGGCGATCTCGGAGCGCAGCCGGACCTTGGTGCCGGAGATGGCAGGCGCAAACAGCGTCACCGCGATATCCGCCTCGGCGCTGCTGACGGCATCAACCGCCTGTCGCGCGCTGGCGATCGTCACGGTAAAGCGCAGTTTCGGATATTTCAGGCTGAATTCCGCAAGTGCCGGCGCCAGCAGATTGGTGACGGTAGCGCCATTGGCATAGATGCTGACATGGCCGCGCTCCAGGCCCTTCAGGTCTTCGATCAGCTGCTGCACATGATCGAGTTCGCGCAGCGTCCGGCCGGCACGAGCGGCGAGCAGTTCGCCCGCCGCCGTCAGCTTGACGCCGCGGGCGCTGCGTTCGACGAGCGGCGCGCCGAAATGATCTTCGAGGTTCTCGATCTGCCGGCTGATCGCCGTCGGCGCGACATTGAGGTTCTCGGCAGCCTGGCGCATCGAATTGGTCCTGACCAGCTCGTCGAAATACATCAGCGCCCGGATCTGCATTCACGTCTCTCCGCCATTCGGCATATTCGATCTGTCCGGGTCCGACCTTATTCAATCAGCCGTGTTCGGGTAGCGGTCACGCCATGCCTTCTGCGCGCCTTCGACCGGAAGGGCGGTTGCCTCATAGACCCCGCGGGCGATCGCCCGTGCCATGACGATGGTGGCGAGGTGGCAAAGCTCCATCAGGCTCGCCATGTCGTCTCTTGGATGCCTGGTCGTCGACGCGGCAAAGACGGTGTCGCCATCGAGCGGCAGGTGCGCCGGCAACAGCGCCCGGGCGAGGCCGTCATGGCCGGCAAGCGAAAGCCGATGCGCTTCGGCCTTCGTCAACTGCGCGTCGGTCACGACAGCGCCGATCGTCGTCGCAGGTCCGCTCATTCCCTTCAGCCGCATCCCGTGATCAGCCGCCGCAGGCATGCCGAGCCCGCCGAATTCGCCGTCTTTTTCGAAGGGGGCTGCCCAGAAATGCGGTCCTTCGCCGATCGTCGCCGAGCCGAGCGCATTGACCGCGACGATGGCCGCGACGCGATGCCCGGCGCTGCTGACGGCACTCGCCGAGCCGAGGCCGCCCTTGAAAGTAGCGGTCGTCGCCCCGGCGCCGGCGCCGACTGTGCCGAGCGCGAATGCGCCCTTGGCGGCGGCCTTCACCGCGGCATAACCCAGGTCACGATAGGGCGAGTGAAGCCCCCAATCCTTGTCGCCGCCGTTCAGGAGATCCATCAGGATCGCTTGCGGCACGATCGGGACCTTGACCGCTCCAACCGCAAAGCCGCGGCCGAGTTCGCGCAGGCCCGCCTGCACGCCGCCTGCGGCGTCGAGCCCGAAGGCGGAGCCGCCCGAGAGCACGAAGGCATCGACTGTATTGACGGTCATCATGCCCTCATTCGCCTGGGAGTAGTATCGCGAGGCGAAGCAGGCTAATGAGTGGCATGCGCGGCATGGCTTTTTCAGCGCCTGTCCTGCGGTTCCCGGTGCCGGGCCTCGATCGTGAAAACGGCTTCTCCGGCTCTCGGCCCGATGCGGAGGTTTTAGAAATTAACGATCATATCAACTGGCTTATAGAGCAGGGAATCACCAGCGAGCATATTGGCGACCTCGTGGCCGGCCTATGCGAACGGCTGATCGCCGAGGGATTTCCGATCTGGCGGGCAAGCATCCGAATGCCGTCCATCCATCCCATGTATCGCGGTATCGCGGCCAATTTCATCAGGGGCGGCGTCACGACCATCGAAATTGCCGAACACGGCATTGCGAGCGAGCGGATCTTCGAGGAGACGCCGATATTCTATCTTTTGAACCGCGGCGAAAGACGAGGGCGATGGAGCCTGGAGAGAGGCGAGGGTCTCGACTATAGCGAGCTCCGCGAATTCGCGCTCGCCGGGGGCACGGATCATGTGATCAGCCTTTTCGAATTCCCGAAAGAGGTTGCGCTGCGCGGGCTCGGTTTTTCGCTGACCAGCGACGTGCCCGGCGGATTTTCCGATGAACAACTGGCTGCTATCGAAGAGCTTTTCCCGGCGCTGGGGCTTGCGGCCTACCGCGTGGCGGCATCAAAGACCGCGACCGATATCCTTGCCGTCTATACGGGCGCCAGGACGAGCGCGCGTATCCTGGCCGGCGAGACCCAGCGGGGGACGGGCGGCTCCATCAATGCCGCGATCCTGCTGGCGGACCTCAGGAATTTCACGGCTCTGACCGAGGTCTATCAGCCCGAAGAGATCGTCGGTTTTCTGAACGAGCATTTCGAGCTGATCGACCGGCATGTCGAAGAAAATTCCGGCGAGATCCTGAAGTTCATGGGCGACAGCGTGCTGGCGATCTTCCCGACGGACGCGGACGATCCGCAGTAGGCCTGCCGGGCGGCACTCGCTTCGGCAAAGAGCCTGCTGAAAGCAAACGAGGCGCTCAATCGCGAACGGACGGGCAATGGCGGCCCCGATATCGGTGTCGACGTCGTGCTGCATCTCGGCGAGGTTTTCTACGGAAATGTGGGCGCCCATGGCAGGCTCGATTTCACGGTGATCGGCAGGGCGGTCAACGAGGCCTCGCGGCTTGAAAAGCTCTGCGGCACGCTCGATCAACCTCTGTTGATGTCGGAGAGCTTCGCGACGACCTGCGCTGCGCCTTGCGAATATCTCGGATCGTTCGAACTGCGCGGGGTTTCGAAGCGGGCTGATGTCTTCAGGCTCGCCGATGCTGCTGAATAACTGCAGTGCTGAAGCGTCCGCTCAGATCTCGCCTGATACTTCGCGGCGGCGGCGGTCGAGCTCTTCGCTGTAGCGGCGCAGCGTATGGCTTTCGCTGAGCTGGCCGACCACCTTGCGTTCGATCAGGTTGTTGACGACGGCGAGCGCTTCGCTTTCGCTCTTGTCGAAGATCGCCGCCGCCTGCCTCGCATTCATCTGCGGCTGCAGGAAGTCGTTGCGGTAACGGACGAAATCGGCAAGCGCCTTGCCTTCGTCCTGGGCGTCGGTCGGATTGGCGTAAATCTCAGGCACCAGCACGAGGCCGGCATATTTTTCGCTCTCCTCGACGAGGATGACCCGCTGGGTCGAACCGATCGGGAAGGCCTTCTTGAACTCTTCCAGCGAGATGCCTGATTTGGCCGTCTTGACGTCTGATCGCATCAGCTTGTCCACCGTCAGGTTGCGGATCCAGCCGACGTCGTGGGCGCTGCGGATGCTTTCACCGCGGAGGTGAAAGCGCCATGTGGCGAAGGAGTAGCCGAAGGTCGAGCGCACGACCAGCGAGGAGGTAATGACGGCGGCGAGCACCAGCGCGGTGATCGGGAAGTCGCCGGTGATTTCGAGCGCGAGAAAGGTCATCGTCAGTGGTCCGCCGATGACGGCGACGGCAAGCGAGCTCATGCCGACCACGGCATAGATGGCGGGCGTCAGGGTCGTCGCGGCGAAATAGGGGCCGCAATATGCAAAGAGCTTGCCGAGCAGTGCGCCCATGAACAGGGAGGCGAAGAACAGGCCGCCCCTGAAGCCGGAGCCGATCGAAATCGCCGAGGCGAGCGATTTCAACAGGAAGAGGCCGATCAGCGCCGGGATCGCGACATCGCGCGACAGGTTGAGATGCAGCGCGCCGTGGCCGGCCGAAAGCACCTGCGGCGAGATCATCGCCAGAAGGCCTACGATGATGCCGCCCAGCGCCGGACGGAAGGCCGGAGCGATCGAACTCTTGCGCGCCACCTCCTCGATGAAGGCGACGCCCTGCATGATGAGGATGCCGACGCCGGCGCAGAAGACGCCGAGCAGCAGTGCGGGCACATAGTCGGCCGGCACGACCGAGCCGAAGCTGCCGATATCGATGGTGAAATCGCCTTCTGCGAGCAACCTTGCGACGAGTGTCGAAACGATGGCGGAAGTGACGACCGGCGTCAGCGACACGATCGTATAAGTGCCGATAATCAGCTCGAAGGCATAGAAGGCGCCGGTCAGCGGCGCGTTGAAGGCGGCGGCGATGGCGCCCGCTGCACCGCAGCCGACAAGAATGCGCAGGTCCGAGCGGCGAAGCTGCAGCTTCAGCCCGAATTTCGAGGCGATGCCGGCGGCAAGCTGGGTATAACCTGCTTCTAGGCCGACCGAGGCGCCGAAACCGTTGGAGATCAGGTTCTGCACGGCGACGATGATGCTGTCGGTCAGCGACAGGCGGCCGCCATGCAGCGCATTGGCCTCGATCGGGTCGACCATCGGCTTCTTGCGCCGTTTCGACAGCACGAACAGCAGGAGGCCGAGCAGCGCGCCTCCGATGACCGGAGCGGTCAGCAGCAGCAGCTTGTCGTCGATGTCAGACGAGCTCAGCCTTTCGCTGTCTGCGATGCCGAAGATCATCTGGTGCAATTCATTCGAGACGAAACTCATGCCGGTGACGGCAAGTCCCGAGGCGATGCCGACGACGGCGCCCGCTAGCGACAAGCCGATTTCGCTGCGTCGCGTCAGGACGCGCAGCCGGCCGGGGTCGAGGAAAACACGCAGCGCGCGGAAACGGCGCCGATCCAATTTCATAAGCATGGCTAGACAACTAGGCAGGGAGAGGCCCGGTCAAGGGCGAAGGCGCAGTCCGCATGCGACGCAATTGCGGCGAAAAGCCGGCGAGGGCGATAAATATTTATGACGTAAGTCTCTGATAAATGACGATAATTTAGGTAGAGTAAGTCGTGTTGGCGCAAGCCCGTCGGCCGGGCGGCCATCCCGCGGTCGCCAAGGCAGGTTGACTTCACCCCTGAGCTTGCCTAACCATCCCAGGCATAACGGATGGTCGGCTGACCATCCTGACATAACGGATGGTTCCGGATCGGCGTTACGCTTTCCGGATGAAAAGGGAATGTGACGAGGCGGACCCAAGCCGGGCGCCTTCATCACAGCCGACCCCGCGACTGTAGAGCGGTCAGGGTCTTCCATCCGGCATCGAGCCCCTTTTGTCCGCATGCAATGGTGCAGGCGGGCGGTATGGGCGATATGCCGGAAAAGCCACTGGAAGTGCATGGTGATCAACCGGGGTCGGACGCCTCTAAATCTACGAATCGTCCACCTTTTCACTGATGCAGCCGGGAAGGCGAGGCAGATCCGCCGGCACGATCAGGGCGACCGGTTTCCGGTCCGCCCCGATCGTGCCGATACCCGCGAGCCAGGAGACCTGCCATCCCGTGCCGGGCGAAAAGCCCAACCCTGGGCAAGAGGCCCGCTGCCAGCACGGAGGTTGTTTTGGCTGAACGATTGAATTCGGCGCTGCCTTCGGTGGTGCGGCTTGCTCCATCTTCTCCCCAATGGGGGTCCGAAGGACGGGTTGAGACCCTGGGCTCAACCCTAGTCAGTGGTCCGAAGGATCAGATGAGGGCGGCGGCACGGCACGCCCTTCATTGTTGCGCATCGCTTGCGCTCAGCGCATTCGCGGCTTGGCCGCTCACCCCCTCAACCGCCTGCCGGCACCTTCTCCCCGCTGAGGAGAAGAGAATCGTTGCAGCGCCTCGCTTCTTGTCATTCCGCAGAGGTTGGAGGGACGGTTTTAGGCCGCGTCTTGCTCCCTCTTCTCCCCAGCGGGGAGAAGGTGGCCCGAAGGGTCGGATGAGGGGGGCGGCACGGCGTGCCCTATCTTATCAAAGGACCGTTTGCGCATGACGGCCTCCCCAACCAGCGCTGTCTTCATCCTCGGCGGCGCCCGCTCCGGCAAATCCCGGTTTGCCGAAAACCTCATCACTGCGACCGGCCTCGAGCGTCATTACATCGCCACCGGCCAGGCTTGGGACGATGAGATGCAGGCGCGCATCGATCAGCACAAGGCTGATCGCGGTCCCTCCTGGAGCACGCATGAAGAGCCGCTCGATCTTGCCGAACGCCTTGCCGCCATCGATGGCGAGGGTAGGGCGATCCTGGTCGACTGCCTGACGCTCTGGCTTACCAATCTGATGATGGAGGGGCGCGATATCGTTGCCCAGTCGGTTGCACTCGCGACCTGGCTGCCGCAGGCGAAAGCGCAGCTCGTTATCGTTTCCAATGAAGTCGGCCTGGGCATTGTCCCTGAGAACCGCATGGCACGGGAGTTTCGCGACCATGCCGGCCGGCTGCACCAGATGATCGCGGCGAAGGCCGGCGAAGTCTATTTTATCGCGGCAGGCCTGCCGCTGAAAATGAAGGGTTAGTTCCATGCAGCAGAAAATTCCCGCAACCGTCATCACCGGCTTCCTCGGCGCGGGCAAGACGACGATGATCCGCAACCTGCTCACCAATGCCGGCGGCAAGAAGATCGCGCTCATCATCAACGAGTTCGGCGATCTCGGCGTCGATGGCGACGTGCTGAAGGGCTGCGGCGCGGAGAACTGCACCGAGGACGACATCATCGAGCTCACCAATGGCTGTATCTGCTGCACCGTCGCCGACGATTTCATTCCGACCATGACCAAGCTGCTGGAGCGCGAGCAGCGCCTGGACCATATCGTCATCGAAACCTCCGGCCTTGCCCTGCCGCAGCCGCTGGTCGCCGCCTTCAACTGGCCTGATATCAGAAGCGAAGTCACCGTTGACGGCGTCATCACCGTCGTCGATAGCGCCGCCGTTGCCGCCGGGCGTTTTGCCGACGACCACGATGCCGTCGATGCGCGGCGCGCCGAGGATGAATCGCTCGATCATGAAAGCCCGATCGAGGAACTGTTCGAGGATCAATTGACCTGCGCCGATCTGATCGTGCTCAACAAGACCGATCTGATCGACGCCGACGGTCTCGGCCGGGTGAAGAGCGAAGTGGCTTCTCGCATCGCCCGCAAGCCCGTGATGATCGAGGCGAGGAATGGCGAGGTGCCGGCAAGCGTGCTGCTCGGCCTCGGTATCGGCACGGAAGACGATATCGTCAACCGCAAGTCCCATCACGAGCTGGAGCATGAAGAGGGTGCGCCGCATGATCACGACGAATTCGACAGTTTCGTCGTCGAGCTTGGCGCCATCGCCGATACATCAGGTTTCGTCGAGAAGCTGAAGGGCATCATCGCCGAGCATGACGTGCTGCGCTTGAAGGGTTTCATCGATGTCTCGGGCAAGCCGATGCGCCTGCAGCTGCAGGCCGTGGGTGCCCGCATCGACCAGTATTTCGACCGGGCCTGGGCGCCTGATGAAGCTCGTAGCACGCGCCTTGTCGTCATCGGCCTGCATGAGATGGATCAGGACGCGGTGCGCAAGGCGATCGAAGCGCTCGTCTGAGGGTAAGACATGCATCTGCTTCTGGCCCAACAGGGAACGATCAGCGACGGGGACGAGGCCATCGACCTCGGCCAGTCGCCGGGCGATATCCTGTTCCTGTCGGCCGCCGACACTGAGCTTGCGGCGATTGCCGCGGCGCATGCCGGCGGTAACGTGGGGCATTCGCTGAGGCTTGCGAGCCTGATGAGCCTGAAGCATCCGATGTCGGTTGATACCTATGTCGAGCGGACGGCGCGGCATGCGAAGCTGATCATCGTGCGGGCGCTGGGTGGGGCGAGCTATTTTCATTATGCGCTGGAGGCGCTGCATGCGGTGGCGGCCCGGAATGGGGCGCTGATTGCGGTACTGCCGGGGGATTCCAAGCCGGATGCGGGGTTGACACCGTTTTCCAATGTGGCGCTGGAGGATCTGAATGCGTTGTGGGGGTATCTGATCGAAGGCGGGGACGCCAATGCGCGGGGTTTTCTTGCCTATGCGGCGGCGATGCTTTCGGGGGCGGAGAAACCGGCGCCGGCTGCGCCGTTGATGAAGGCGGGGATCTGGTGGCCGGGGCGGGGGCTGGTTGGGGTTGAGGAGTGGAAGGAGCTTGTCGGTTCGGTCTTCTCCCCAGCGGGGAGAAGATGCCCGACAGGGCAGATGAGGGGGGCGAACGACGTAAGGAGTGAGCAACAGGAGCACGATGTCGAGGTTTGTGGGGTGGCCCCCTCATCCGACCCTTCGGGCCACCTTCTCCCCGATGGGGAGAAGGGACAGCCAGCACCAACTGTCGCCATCGCCTTTTACCGCGCCCTCGTCCAGAGCGGCGAAACCAAACCCGTCGAAGCCTTGATCAAGGCACTGCAAGCACAAGGCCTCCGCCCGCTGCCGGTCTTCGCCTACAGTCTCAAGGACCCGGTCTCCAAGGGCATCCTCGAAAGCATCTTCTCCGACCTCCAGCCCGAGGTCGTCATCAACACCACGGGCTTTGCCGTCTCCGCGCCTGGCGCCGATCGCGAGCCGACGGTGCTGGAAGCCAATGACGCCGTCGTGCTGCAGGCGATCTTTTCGGCTTCGTCGCGGGAAGCCTGGGCGGCTTCCTCGCAAGGATTGTCGGCGCGAGATCTCGGCATGAATGTCGCGTTGCCGGAGGTCGATGGCCGCGTGCTGTCGCGGGCCGTCTCCTTCAAATCGGCGGCGCGTTACGACGCTGCGGTCGAAGCGAATATCGTTTCCAGCGAACCGGATGCCGGGCGCATGGGCTATGTCGCCGCGCTTGCCGCCAATTGGGCGCGGCTGCGGCAGTTGCCCGCGGCGCAGCGGCGGATTGCGCTCGTCATGGCGAATTATCCGAACCGTGACGGGCGGCTTGGCAATGGGGTGGGTCTCGATACGCCGGCCGGCACGGTCGAGGTGATGCGGGCGATGGAGAAGGCTGGTTATCCCATTGCCGATATTCCCCCCGATGGCGATGCGCTGATGCGGTACCTGATGCTGGGGCCGACCAATTCGGGCTTCGACGGCAAGGTCGTTCGCGAGACGCTTTCCCTGAGTCGATACAGGAGCTTCTTTGTATCTCTTCCCAATCAGATTCAGGATGAAGTAACGGCCCGCTGGGGCGATCCCGAGGCCGATCCCTACCTGCGCGAGGGCGGTTTCGCGCTGCCCTTTGCCCGTTTCGGCGGGCTGCTGATCGGCATCCAGCCGGCGCGCGGCTATAATATCGATCCGAAGGACAGTTATCACTCGCCCGATCTCGTGCCGCCGCACGGTTATCTCGCCTTCTATGCTTTTCTGCGCGAAGAGTTCGGCGCCGATGCCGCCATTCACATGGGCAAGCACGGCAATTTGGAATGGCTGCCGGGCAAGGCGCTGGCGCTGTCGGAGACCTGCTATCCCGAGGCGATCCTCGGGCCGCTGCCGCATCTCTATCCCTTCATCGTCAACGATCCCGGCGAGGGCACGCAGGCCAAGCGGCGCACCGCTGCCGTCATCATCGACCATCTGACGCCGCCGCTGACGCGGGCCGAAAGTTATGGACCGCTGAAGGACCTGGAGGCGCTGGTCGACGAATATTACGAGGCGTCGGGCGGGGATCCCAGGCGTATCCGGTTGCTGTCCCGGCAGATCCTTGATCTGGTTGCCGATATCGGACTCGATCGCGATGCCGGCATTGCCAAGGGAGAGAGCGAAGGTGAGGCGCTGAAGAAGCTCGATGCCTATCTCTGCGACCTCAAGGAAATGCAGATCCGTGATGGGCTGCATGTGTTTGGGGTGTCGCCCGAGGGGCGGTTGCTGACGGATCTGACGGTGGCCTTGGCACGGGTGCCGCGTGGGCTGGGCGAGGGTGGCGATGCGAGTCTGCAGCGGGCGATTGCTGGGGATTTGCTGAAAAACCCCTCCCCAACCCCTCCCCACAAGGGGGAGGGACTTACCCTTGAATTTGCGGCAATCTCCGAGACCAAAGTTGATAGCGAGCCGGCGCGCCCGGCAAGCCCCTCCCACCTGTGGGGAGGGGTTGGGGAGGGGTCTTTCTTCGACCCTCTCGACTGCGACATGGCCGCCCCTTGGGCCGGCCCAAGACCGCCAATCCTCACCGACCTACTCGACGCCCCCTGGCGCACGAGCGGCGATACGGTCGAGCGCATTGAGCTGCTCGCCGCCAAGCTTGTTTCCGGCGAAATCGACTGCCCAACCCACTGGTCCCAAACCAGAGCCGTGCTCGACGAAATCGAAGTCCGCCTCAAGCCCTCGATCCTTGCCTGCGGTCCGGCCGAAATCACCGGTCTGCTCCGCGGTCTCGATGGCCGTTTCGTCTCGCCCGGTCCCTCCGGCGCGCCGACGCGCGGGCGGCCTGACGTCTTGCCGACGGGGCGGAATTTCTATTCGGTGGATAGCCGCGCGGTGCCGACGCCGGCGGCTTATGAGCTGGGCAAGAAATCCGCGGAATTGCTGATCCGCCGGTATGTGCAGGATCACGGCGAGTGGCCTGTCTCCTTCGGGCTGACAGCCTGGGGCACGTCGAACATGCGTACCGGCGGTGACGATATTGCCCAGGCTTTGGCGCTGATCGGGGTCAAGCCGGTGTGGGACATGGCCTCGCGGCGGGTCACCGGCTATGAGATCATTCCACAGGCCATGCTGCGGCGGCCGCGGGTGGATGTGACGCTGCGCATTTCCGGCTTCTTCCGCGATGCTTTTCCGGAGCAGATCGCGCTCTTCGACAAGGCGATCCGCGCCGTCGGCGCGTTGGAGGAGGATGCCGCGGACAATCCGATAGCCGGGCGCATGCGCGGTGAGGCAGCGCGGCTCACTGCCGCTGGGCTCGATGAGAAGGCGGCGGCGAAGCGGGCCGGCTATCGCATCTTCGGGTCGAAGCCTGGCGCCTATGGCGCCGGCCTGCAGGCGCTGATCGACGAGAAGGGCTGGGAGCGTCGGGCCGATCTCGCCGAAGCCTATCTCGTCTGGGGCAGCTATGCCTATGGCGCGGGCGAGGAGGGCAAGGCCGAGCGCGGGGTCTTCGAGGAGCGGCTGCGCTCCATTCAGGCGGTCGTGCAGAACCAGGACAATCGCGAGCATGACCTGCTCGACAGCGACGATTATTACCAGTTCGAAGGCGGTATGGCGGCGGCAGCCGAAGCGCTGGCAGGCGCGCGGCCGGCGATCTATCACAACGATCATTCCAGGCCGGAAAAGCCGGTCATACGCTCTCTCGAGGAGGAGATCGGCCGCGTGGTACGCGGGCGTGTCGTCAATCCGAAATGGATCGAGGGCGTCATGCGCCACGGCTATAAGGGCGCTTTCGAGATTGCCGCGACGGTCGATTATCTCTTTGCCTTTGCGGCGACGACAGGTGCCGTCGGCAGCCATCATTTCGAGGCGGTTTATCAGGCCTATGTCGCCGACCCCAGGGTGCGCGATTTCATGGCCGAAAAGAACCCGGCCGCGCTTTCCGAGATGAAGGGGCGGCTGCTGGAAGCAATCGAGCGCAAGCTCTGGACGCCGCGCAGCAACTCGGCGCAATTCGATCTCAGTGAACGCAACGAAACCAGAAAAAGAGCAGGCAGCCAGCCATGAGTGATGAGCCAGTAGAGACAGCCGAAAAGGACGACGCCCGCCACGCCGAGAAGATGGCGAAGAAGAAGGCCGCCCGCGACAAGATCATGGCAAAGAAGACGGATGAGAAGGGCCTGATCATCGTCCACACCGGCAAGGGCAAGGGCAAGTCTTCAGCCGCTTTCGGCATGATCTTCCGCCATATCGCCCATGGCAAGCCGTCTGCCGTCGTGCAGTTCATCAAGGGTGCGATGTGGACCGGAGAGCGTGACCTGATCGAGAAGCATTTCTCGGATATCTGCCAGTTCCACACGATGGGCGAGGGTTTTACCTGGGAGACGCAGGACCGGGCGCGGGATGTCGCGGCCGCCGGTGCGGCCTGGGAAAAGGCCAAGGAACTGATCCGCGACGAGCGCAATTCCATGGTGCTGCTCGACGAGATCAACATCGCGCTGCGTTACGACTATCTCGATATCAACGAGGTGGTGGAATTCCTGAAGACCGAGAAGCCCACCATGACGCATGTGGTCCTGACAGGGCGAAACGCCAAGGACGAGCTGATCGAGGTCGCCGATCTCGTGACCGAAATGGAACTGATCAAGCATCCCTTCCGCTCCGGGATCAAGGGGCAGCCGGGCGTGGAGTTCTGATCTTCAGTTGGCGAGATGGCCGCGCAGGATTGCGGCCGTCTCCTCGTCCGCCGGGAAGAAGGATTCGACGGCCAGTTCCGACAGGGTGATATCGACGGGCGTACCGAAGACGGTCGTGGTTGAAATGAAGGAGAGAAGGCCGGCTTTGGTTGAAAGCTGCAGGGGAACGGCGATTCCGGCAAAGTCGGTATGGCGCTCAGATGCATCTTTGGGCGCGGGGTAGGAGAGCAGATCCTTCAGCAGCTTTTCCAGTACCGGGTCGCCCGAGACCGATATCTGCTGGCGCAGCCGGTCGAGGAGGTGAGCGCGCCATTCCGGGAGATTGGCGATCTGAGGTGCGAGGCCCTGCGGATGGAGACTGAGGCGCAGCGCGTTGACCGGTGGTTCCAGGAGCGATGCCTCGGCAACGGCTTCGAGCAGCGGCGTGATGGCGGCGTTGGCGGCAATGAGCGTCCAGTGACGGTCGATGGCGATGGCCGGGAAGGGCTCGTGGCCCTTCAGCACCATGTCGATAGCGCGCCTCGCCGGCTCAAGGGCGGGATCATCCAGCTTGCGTTCGGCAAAGACCGGGGCGAAACCCGCCGCGAGCAGCAGCGGGTTTCGGTCGCGGAGCGGTACATCAAGACGTTCGGCCAGATGCAGCAGCATCTCGCGGCTCGGGGTCGCGCGCCCGCTCTCAATGAAGCTCAGGTGCCGTTGGGAGATATCGGCCTCGAGCGCGAGATCCAGCTGGCTCATGCGGCGGCGCTGGCGCCATTCGCGCAGGTGATCTCCGAGAGAGCGGGCGGTCGGCGTCATCAGGCGGCTTCCGGCGATTGATCGATGAAACCTCGGACGGATTTCAGTCTACCGTCTTCGAGCTCGGCGAAATCCGTGCCCTTGATCAGCGCTTCGCCATTTTCAGGGCCGAGGCCCCAGGAGAAGCGCACGTTGTCGCCGTAGCCATCGGCCGTGCCGATCAGTTCGAAGCGGAAGCCGGGGAAGCGGCTCTGGACGGCTTCGACCAGCGAGTTGATCTGCTCATGGCCTTGCCCGCGCATCAGCGGATCGACATAGGTTGCCGCTTCAGCCCAGCTCTCGGCGATGAGAGCGCGGCGGTGCGCTGCATCCGTCTCGTTCCAGATGGCGAGGTAGCGCTCGGCTGTGGTCTTTGCGTCGTTCATCGGGTCATCTCCTTTTGATCGCCCGTCAATTCCAGGCAGGGCGATCATGGGCGAAGGCGGTGCACCCTATCAATTACGTCAGAGGTAATGGAAGGCGGTCTCGGTCAGATGCCGAGCCAGACACGCAGCGGATTTGCCGGGTTGGCGAGCAGCTTTATTGCAAGGGCGACGCAGACAATCACCAGCAGCGGCTTGATGAGCTTTGCGCCGATGCGCATGGCGAGCCGTGAGCCCAGCTGCGCGCCGAGAAACTGGCAGACACCCATCAGCAGGCCGATCTTCCAGAGGATCGCGCCGAAGCTTGCGAAGACGATCAGCGCGCCGAGGTTCGATCCGAAATTCAGAAGCTTGGTGTGAGCGGTGGCCTTCAGCACGCCGAAGCCGGCGAGTGTGACGAAGCCGAGCATGAAGAAAGAACCGGTGCCGGGGCCGAAGACGCCGTCATAAAAGCCGATGGCCGGCACCAGCGTCAGGCCGAAGGCGAAGGGCGTGATGAGACGATGTTTGTCGAGGTCATTGAGATTCGGCTTGACGGCAAAGAAGATTGCAATCGCCAGCAGCAGCACCGGCATGATCGCCTGCAGCAACTCTCCGGGAACGATCGTCGCCAGCGCCGCGCCGATCGCTCCGCCCATGACGGCCATCAGGGCCATCGGCAGCTGTTCTTGAAGCTGGACATGGCCCTTGCGCGCATAGGCGATCGTGGCTGAGGCGGCGCCGAAGATCGATTGCACCTTGTTGGTGCCGAGCGTCTGCAGCGGCGGTATGCCGGCAATCAGCATGGCGGGGACGGTGATCAGGCCACCGCCGCCGGCAATGGCATCGACAAAACCGGCAAAGAAGGCAGCGGCGCAGAGCAGCAGGAGCAGATGGAGGGCAATGTCAGGCAAGACGGTATTCCCGAAAGGCTTTCGGCCGGCCTTGTTGCATTTGCCGCGCCAAGCTGCAATGGCTGCGATGACACACCGGCGCGTATTCAACGGCTTCCATGAGCGACATTCCCTTCGATAGGATCAGCCGCCATGTGCTCGGGCTTGGCTGCGAGCGCGGGACGCCGGCTGCCGAGGTGCTGACGCTGGCAATCGAGGCGCTTGAAGCAGCCGGCATCGGCGCGGCAGAGCTTGCGGCCGTTGCCTCCATCGACAGCCGCAGGCAGGAGGCGGCGATCCTTGCTGTTGCAAGCCATTTTGCCGTGCCCGCCGTCTTCTTCGATGCTGCGCGGCTAGAAGAGGAAACACCGCGGCTTAAAAATCCCTCCGAGATCGTCTTTATCAGCGTCGGCTGCCACGGCGTGGCGGAATCGGCAGCACTTGCCGCACTTGGCGCGGATGCGGAGCTGATGCTCGGCAAGATCAAATCCACCCATGCGACGGCGGCGATTGCCGGCATCGGGTTGCAGAAAGCCTGACGGACGTTATGGTGACGCCACATCGCGGCGCCGTCCGGCGGCCAGCGAATCACATCTTTGTTCAACGCAATTCCGGACGCAAAACCGCTCACGCACTTTTGCTGGAATTGCTCTGTAGAGGATAATCATGCACAAGGTCATTTATGACACGGACCCGGGCGTCGATGACGCCATGGCGCTTCTTTTCCTGCACCGTCATCCCGAGATCGATCTGATCGGCATCACCACCGTCTTCGGCAATGCCTCGGTCGAGACGACGACGCGCAATGCGCTTTTCCTCAAGCGCGAATGGGATATTGCGGCACCGGTCGCCAAGGGCGCCAGCATCACCATCGATCCTGCGCGCGCGGAGCGGGAATGGCCGGCCATGGTGCATGGCGACAACGGCCTCGGCAATTTCGAGGTGCCCGAGACGATCGACCTGCCGCTCGATCCGCGCCCGGCGCATCGCTTCATCATCGACACGGTGCGCGCCAATCCCGGCGAAATCAGGCTGGTGGCCGTCGGACGGATGACCAATCTGGCAATGGCGCTGAAGGAAGACCCCGGGATTGCGGCGCTGGTCAAGGACGTTGTCATCATGGGCGGCAATTTCTATGTGCCGGGCAATGTCTCGCCGGTTGCCGAAGCCAATATCCACGGCGATCCGGAAGCCGCCGATATCGTCATGACCGCGCCGTGGAAGGTCGTCGTCATCGGCCTTGACGTCACCTCGATCACGACGATGAGCCGCAGCTATCTCGGCGACATCGCTGCCAAGGGCGACCAGGCGGTCAAGCAGCTCGACGCGCTGTCGCAGCATTACATCGATTTCTACAAGCACGCGGTCGAGGACGGCATGATGGTGCATGACAGCTGCGCCTGCGTCTACGTCGTGGCGCCCGAGCTTTTCACCACGATCACGGGTGCGGTGCGCGTCGTCTGCGGCGGCATCGCCGACGGGCAAACGATCGTCAAGCCGGATGGCTGCCGCTTCCCGCCGGGTGACTGGGATGGCCTGCCGAGCCAGGTCGTTGCCACGGGAATCGAGTCGGAGAAGGTAATTGGCCTCATTCGCGATACGCTGCTTGCGGTGTGATTGAGTTGAGGGCCGACTGCATCGCGGTCGGCCAACGCCTCTTTCGTCATGCTCGGGCTTGTGCCCCAAGCATCTTCCGCAGGTCGATGCGTAGCAGATCCTCGGCACAAGGCCTGGGATGACGTCGAGAAAAAAAGGCAGGCTTGCCGATAAACCGAAGGGCGGCAGTAAGCGGTCGTTCATGTCGATAATATTATAATATATTCATGCTGTTACATGGCTCTTCTACCAAATCGAATCCACCTGCTCGCAAAGTGAATCACCATCATGTCAGCAACTTCGAGTGAGGCGGTGCCGGCGGCGTTGACCTTGCCCCTTGCTGGGCCTAGATCAACAAAATGTTGAATAGCGCATTCTCTCATCTTCCGGCGCTGGAGCCGGGCAGCGTCTGGCTTGTTGGAGCGGGCCCAGGCGATCCCGGGCTGTTGACGCTGCTTGCCGCCAAGGGACTGGCCGAGGCCGATGTGATCGTCCATGACGCGCTTGTTAACGAGGAATGCCTGAAGCTCGCGCACCCCGGCGCGGAACTCGAATATGCCGGCAAACGCGGCGGCAAGCCTTCGGCGAAACAGCGCGACATCTCGCTCAGGCTGGTGGAGCTGGCGCGGGCCGGCAAGCGGGTGCTGCGGCTGAAGGGTGGCGATCCCTTCGTCTTCGGCCGCGGCGGCGAGGAGGCGTTGACGCTGGTCGAGCATAATATTCCCTTCCGCATCGTGCCGGGCATCACCGCCGGCATTGGCGGGTTGGCCTATGCCGGCATTCCGGTGACGCATCGCGACATCAACCATGCCGTGACTTTCCTGACCGGCCATGATTCCTCCGGCATCGTGCCCGACAGGATCGACTGGGATGCGATCGGTCGGGGCTCGCCTGTCATCGTCATGTACATGGCGATGAAGCATATCGCCGAAATCAGCGCCAATCTCATCGCTGCCGGCCGGCCGCCGACTGAACCGGTCGCCTTCGTCTGCAATGCCGCCACCGGCCGGCAGCAGGTGCTGGAGACGACGCTTGGCGAAGCGCCTGTTGCCGTCGCCGCATCCGGGCTCGAACCGCCTGCAGTGGTCGTCGTCGGCGAGGTGGTGCGGCTCAGAGGTTCGCTCGATTGGCTCGGTGCGCTGTCTGGACGGCGCCTGCAACCCGATCCGTTCGGCCGATCCGGCAAGGTGAGGGCATGAGCGGCCTCCTGATCGCAGCCCCTTCCTCTGGCGCCGGCAAGACGACGGTGACGCTCGGATTGCTCCGGGCGCTTCGTCGCCGCGGTGTCGCGGTCGCGCCCGGCAAGGCAGGGCCGGATTATATCGATCCCGCCTTCCATGCGGCGGCGAACGGCACGCCCTGCCTGAATTTCGATCCCTGGGCGATGCGTCCGGAACTGATCTCGGCCAATGCGGCCCTCCATCGCTCGGGCGATCGCATCCTCGTCATCGAGGCAATGATGGGGCTTTTCGACGGAGCCGCCGACGGGCGGGGCACGGCGGCCGATCTTGCCGCCCAACTCGGGCTTTCCGTGGTGCTCGTCATCGATGCCTCGCGCATGTCTCAGTCGGTGGCGCCGCTGGTTGCCGGGTTTGCCGGTTTCCGTGCCGATGTGCGCGTGGCCGGCGTCATCCTCAACAAGGTCGGCAGCGAACGGCATGAGGCGATGCTGCGCCAGGCGCTCGAGGCCATCCGTATGCCGGTTATCACAGTCATCGGTAGCGACAAGGCGCTTTCGCTGCCGGAGCGCCATCTCGGGCTCGTGCAGGCCGGCGAACATGCAACGCTGGAAGAGTTCATCGACCATGCGGCGGATGGCGTTTCGGAGGAATGCAATTTCGAATTCCTGCTGCGCATTGCAAGGCAGGGGCTCAACCGGCCGTCGGCCGCCAATATCGACCGGCTGATGCCGCTCGGCGCCCGCATCGCGGTGGCGCGCGACATCGCCTTTGCCTTTTCCTACGAACATATGCTGCTCGGCTGGCGGCGGCGCGGGGCTGCTATTTCCTTCTTCTCGCCGCTTGCCGACGAACAGCCCGCCGCCGATGCCGATGCGATCTATCTGCCGGGTGGCTATCCCGAGCTGCATGCCGGGCGGCTGGCAGGGGCGCAGAATTTCCGCGCCGGCATGCTCGATGCGGCAGCGCGGGGCATCAGGATTTATGGCGAGTGCGGCGGTTACATGGTGCTCGGCGACGGGCTGATCGACGCGGAGGGGCGGCGCCACGAAATGCTCGGGCTGCTGCCTGTCGTCACCAGCTATGCCGAGCGAAAGCGTCATCTCGGCTATCGCCGTGTCATGCCGCTCGACGGCGCTTTCTTTGCCCGGACGATGACGGCGCATGAATTCCACTATTCCACCGTTGTCTCCGAGGGCGAGGGGAAGCGGCTGTTTGCGACGCAAGATGCGCTCGGGACCGATCTCGGTGCCGCCGGGCTCCGGCGCGATCAGGTGGCGGGCTCCTACATGCATTTGATCGACCTCGCCGGAGGGGCCGCATGAGCGCACCGATCGCCCATGGCGGCGGCATCACCGCCGCTGCGGCTGCTTTCGGCGGCAAGCCGGAGGACTGGCTCGATCTTTCCACGGGCATCAATCCGTGCCCCGTCGACCTGCCCGAGATCCCGGCAAGGGCTTGGCACCGCCTGCCGGACAGGCATCTCATGGATGAGGCAAGGGTAGCTGCGCGGAATCACTATGGCAGCGGTGAAATCCTGCCGCTGCCGGTGCCTGGCACGCAATCGGTGATTCAGCTTCTGCCGCGGCTGGTTCGGCAGGGAAGCAAAGTCGTCGTGACGGACGACAGGGTCGCCGTGACGGACAACAGGGTTGCCGTGGTATCTCCGACCTATGGGGAATATGCGCGGGCTTTCGCCTCGGCCGGTTTTGTCGTCGATGCGGTGGGTGATATCGCCGCGATCGGAGCCGAGCATCGGCTTGCGGTCGTGGTCAATCCGAACAATCCCGATGGGCGCGCTTGGCCGGCTGACGTGCTGCTCGGCCTTCACGACAGGATGAAGGCCGCAAACGGGTTTCTCGTTGTCGACGAGGCCTTCGGCGATACCGATCCGACGCTGAGTCTCGCAGCGCGCGCGCACGAACTTTCCAACCTGGTGATCTTCCGTTCCTTCGGCAAGTTCTTCGGACTTGCCGGGCTGCGGCTCGGCTTCGTGATTGCGCGTGACGATATTCTCGCGTGCTTCGAGGATTGGCTCGGCCCCTGGGCGGTCTCCGGTCCGGCACAGTCATTGGCTGCTTCGCTGCTTCGTTCGGACGTTTCCGCGATCCGCAGCCGTATCGATGAGCGTTGCGCCGGCCTGCATGGCGCACTGGCGGCCGCCGGATTGCGGACGGCAGGGGGAACGGCGCTTTTCAGCCTTGTCGCCGATGCGAGAGCCGGCGATATTTACACGCATCTCTGCCGCCATCATATTCTCGTCCGCAAGTTCGACTATGCGCCGGATTGGCTGCGTTTCGGGCTTGCTCCCGATCCGGCGGCCGACAGGCGGCTTGGTGAAGCCCTTCAGAGATTTGAGCGATGACGATCGACGAAAACCTTCTCGTGCTGCTTCTGGCGCTGCTGCTCGACCGGATCGTCGGCGATCCGCAATGGCTGTGGTCGCAGCTGCCGCATCCGGTCGCCATCTTCGGCGAGGCGATCTCCTTTGCCGACCGAAAGCTCAACAATGCGAGCCTGAAGGCGGCTCGGCGCCGGATGAACGGTGTTGGCGCCATTCTGGCGCTGCTTCTGTTGGCCGTCGTCGCAGGCATCGTGTTCAACCGCTTCTTCGCGTTCTTCGGCCCCATCGGCATCGTGCTCGAAACCGGGCTCGTGGCGATTTTCCTGGCGCAGAAAAGCCTTGCCGATCACGTCCTGGCCGTTGCCGCCGCCCTTCGCGACGAGGGGATTGCCGGCGGTCGGGCCGCCGTCTCCCGCATCGTCGGGCGCGATCCCGAGACACTGGACGAGCCGGCCGTCTGCCGGGCGGCGATCGAAAGCCTTGCGGAGAATTTCTCCGACGGCGTCGTGGCGCCGGCACTCTGGTATGCGGTGTTCGGCCTGCCGGGGCTGCTTGCCTACAAGATGCTGAACACGGCCGATTCGATGATCGGCCACAAATCGGAAAAATACATCGATTTCGGCTGGGCTTCGGCCCGGCTCGACGATCTCGCCAACTGGCCGGCCGCCCGGCTTTCGATCCTGCTGATCGCCGCCGGCGCCTGGCTTCGGCGGGGCACGAGCGCCTGCCGCGAGGCGATCCGCGTGGCGATGCGCGACGGCGGCCTGCACCGCTCGCCCAATTCCGGCCGGCCGGAAGCGGCAATGGCCGGGGCGCTCAACGTCCAGCTCGCCGGCCCGCGCATCTATGGCGGCGTCGTCGTGGCGGAGCCGATGATCAACAATGCCGGCCGCGACGTTGCGACATCGCGCGACATCGAGGACGGAATATCGGTGTTTCATGCGAGCTGCATGGTGCTCGCCGGCCTGACGTTCGGGTTGTTTTTGTGTTTCTTGTAGGGTGTGCCGTGGGGTTACCCCCCTCTGCCCTGCCGGGCATCTCCCCCACAAGGAGGGAGATCGGCTGGGCGCGATGGTTTCCCCAAACAACTGCCGCATAAGTGCTCCGATACGGTAGAGAGGAAACGATGGTCGAACCTCTTGCCGATCTCCCCACCTGTGGGGGAGATGCCCGGCAGGGCAGAGGGGGGTGTCACACGGTACAGTCCTGCCTGTGGACACGCCGCACTCAAACGTTTATGCGAAGCGCCTCATATCCAATCATACCGGAAGCAGAGCGATGACAGTTCAGGTTGAATTACCGTGCCCGAAGTGCAAGAGCACCAAGATGAGGTTCGAGCGGGAAGAGATCCGGGAGACCGACATCATCACCTGTGCCGCCTGCGGGCATAATCTCGGTACGATGGCGTCGATCCGCGAGAAGATGAACAAGGCCTATCAGCAGCTCAAGCAGCCTTCGGCGGCGCGCAAGCTTCAGTGAGCAAGCTGCTGTTTGCTGCTTACTTCCGCTTTGGCCTGTTAGAATTGTGATTACCATTCGGGTTAAAGCTATATAATCAGTATTGCCGTAGTCTCTCTATCGTGAGGGTGCAGTTAAAACTGCGCGAGTGCGAAGAGGGGTTATCATGAAGACGATTTGGGCGGCCGCGGCCGCAAGTTTATTGCTGCAGTTTTCTCCGGTTGCCGCTGAGGCAGCAAGCCTGGTTGCCAATATCAGCATCGGCAGGCAGACGATGACCGTCACCGAGAACGGTTGGGTGAAGTATCGCTGGAAGGTTTCGACCGCGCGAAACGGCTATGTCACGCCGACCGGTTCATGGAGCGCTAAGTGGCTGTCGCGCGATCACCGTTCGCGGAAATACGACAATGCACCCATGCCCTATGCGGTTTTCTTCAACGGCGGTTATGCCGTTCACGCCACCTACGACCTGAAGCGCCTGGGCACGCCCGCCTCGCATGGCTGCGTCCGCCTGCATCCCGATAACGCGGCGCAGTTCTTCTCGCTGGCGCGGCAGGCCGGCCTTGCCAATACCCGCGTTGTCATTACGCGGTAATCCTCTCCAGCTCATCCATATCGGGAACGATGATGTGTCTGGAGTTCTCGATCAGGATGACGCCCTGCTTGCGGAATTTGGTCATCTGACGGCTGACGGTTTCGATCGTCAGCCCGAGGAAATCGGCGATCTCGGCGCGCGATAACGGCAGGTCGAAGGCGGTGCACGTTGCCGTCTGCGGCTCTGCGTGGGTGGCGATGAGATGGAGCAGGCTTGCGACCTTCTCTTCCGCCGTGCGCCGGCCGAGCGTCAGCATCCATTCGCGCGCGGCATCCAGTTCCCTCAGAGCCTGGTCGTGCAGGCTGCGCTGCAGTTCCGGCGTCTCCGATATCATGCGGTCGAGCAGGTTGCGGGGGAAGACGCAGATTTCGGCATCGGTCGCAGCCTCGGCCGACAGCGCGCTTTCGCGCACGAAGGGCCTGCCGACGAAATCGGGGGCGAATTGCAGGCCGACGATCTGCTGGCGTCCATCCGGCATCACCTTGCAGAGCTTCACCACGCCGCGCATGATGTTCGAATAGAAAGAGCTTTCCGACCCCTGAGCGATGATCTCGCAGCCGGCATCGACCTTGCGGCGTAGCGAGTGGCGGTTAAGTTCCTTCAACTGGTCGTTCGACAAGGCGCCGCAGACGACGCCGTGCCGCGCCTGGCAGGAACGGCAGGCGAGGGGAACGACGGCCTCGAAAACCTCACTGCTTGCGACATCCATGTCCTGTTCCTTCAACATGCCGGAGGCTTGCCCGACCGATTGCGCCACAATCGCAGTTGCCGCGATTCCGGCGCGGCTTGATGATTATCAAATGGCCGGGATGACGATTTGATTCAGATCAAAGTTCACCAATGTTCGCGGCGCTCCCGCTGCGCGGCGGCATTCGCCGGCTTGATTCGGGCAGCTCTTCACCTCGGCGGCGGAACGCTCCCTCGGTCTCGGCGCCCGTGCCGCGCTTCCCAAAGGCCGGTTTCGATTGCTGTTTAGGCAACACCTCATTGCCAAATTGCCGCAACGCCGGGACGAAAGCATTGGCTTTTGAAATGGATTTGCCTATGAGGGGGTTTAAATCGTCATTTCATGAGGTACAGCGCGTGACCGCTACATTCGATAAAGTTGCCGACATTATTGCAGAAACCAGCGAGATCGATCGCGCCACGATCACGCCGGAAAGCCATACGATCGACGACCTCGGTATCGACAGCCTCGATTTCCTCGACATCGTCTTTGCGATCGACAAGGAATTCGGCATCAAGATCCCGCTCGAAAAGTGGACGCAGGAAGTCAACGAGGGCAAGGTTTCCACCGAAGAATATTTCGTGCTGAAGAACCTCTGCGCCAAGATCGACGAGCTCAAAGCAGCCAAGGCCTGAAGCGACACCATCGTCTTTTTTTCACGCCCTGCCGCCGTTGATATGGCGGCCGGGCGATTTTGTTCCTAAGTAGGCCTTCCCAGGGCTTTTGCGCGTTGGGCCGGAGGATCCGAATGCTGCTGGAATATTTCCAGATGATTGACCGCGTTGAAGCGGTAGACCTGAAGAAGGGCGTGCTTTCGGCTCGATCCGTCGTGCCGGCCAAAAGCCCTGTCTTCGAAGGCCATTTTCCCGGCATGCCGCTCGTTCCCGGCGTGCTGCTGATCGAGACCATGGCGCAGGCTTCCGGCATGCTGGTGCTTGCCGTCACCGATTTTGCCGCCATGCCTTTCCTGATGTCGGTCGACGGCGCCAAGATGCGCACCTTCGTCGAGCCGGAAGCCGTGCTCGATATCGAGGCGGTGCTGGAGCACGACGGTTCGGGTTTCGCCGTCACCAAGGCCAGAATCACCAGCGGCGGCAAGAAGGTTTGCGATGCGCAGCTTAAACTGCGCACCATGCCCTTCAGCGAGGTTCCGCTTGGCGATATCGTGAAAAAACGCGCCAGCGAGATCGGGCTTCTCGAAGCGATCGCGGCGCAGGGAGTGGTTGGATGAGCAAGGCTGCAAACGACGTCGTCATCTCGGGCGTCGGCATCGTCACCTGTCAGGGCGTCGGCAAGGATGCGCATATCGCGCTGCTTTCGGCCGAAAGCACGCCGAAGGCGATCGTCGAGACCGAGAAATTCAAACCCTATCCGGTGCATCCGCTGCCTGAGATCGACTGGTCGCAGCAGATCGCCAAGCGTGGCGACCAGCGGCAGATGGAAAACTGGCAGCGCATCGGCGTTTTCGCCGCCGGACTGGCGCTCGACGATGCCGGCTTCAAGGACGATATCGAAGCCTGCGGCACGATGGACATGATCGTGGCGGCCGGCGGCGGCGAGCGTGACATCAACGTCGATACGCTGATCGTCGACGAGGCGCTGAAGCGCAACGACCGCGAACTGCTGTTGAACGAGAAGCTGACGACGGAGCTGCGTCCGACGCTGTTCCTCGCCCAGCTCTCCAACCTGCTCGCCGGCAATATCTCGATCGTGCATAAGGTCACCGGCTCTTCGCGCACCTTCATGGGCGAGGAGGCGGCCGGCATCTCGGCCGTCGAGACTGCCTTCTGGCGCATCAAGTCGGGCGAATCCTCGCATGCGCTGGTTGGCGGCGCCTTTGCGGCCGAGCGTCCCGACATGATCCTGCTTACCGAGGCGATCGGCGCCCATGCGCGTGGCGGCTGGGTGCCGCTCTGGTCGCGCAGGCCGAGCGACGGCGGCGGCATGATCACCGGTTCGGCCGGCGCCTTCCTGGTGCTGGAATCGCGCAAGCATGCGGAAGCCCGCGGCGCCCATATCTATGCCGTCATCGACGCGGTCGAAGGCGACCGCGGCAACCGCAATGCCGGCAATCTCGAAGTGCGGCTGGAGCGGCTTCTGGCGCCGGCCGCCGGGCTTGCCGCTGAAAGCACGGCGATCTTTTCCGGCTCGACCGGCATGCACGACCTTGCCGCCCGAGAGCGGGCGGTGCTCGAACATCAATTGCCTGACGTTGCGATCCGCGGTTTCGGCGGTGTTGCCGGCCATACGATCGAGACGCAGTTCACGCTCGGTCTGGCGCTCGCAGCCCTTGCCATCGACGGCAAGGCCAAGGTTCCGCCCTTCGATGCCGCCCATGAGGCGCCGATGCGGGCAGGGACGACGGCCGCTGTGGTGACCACGGTCGGACACCAGCGCGGCGAGGGCGTCGCCGTTCTTTCCGCAGATGCGTGAGGAGTAAGGACATGACAGCTTCCGCTTACAGAGATCATCTCGGCCGTCCGATCGTCGCCGTCACGGGCATGGGCATCATCACCTCGCTCGGCCAGGGTCTTTCCGACAACTGGGCGGCCCTTTCTTCCGGTACGTCAGGCATCCACGCGATCAACCGCTTCCCGACCGAAGGCCTGTCGACGCGGATCGCCGGCACTGTCGATTTCATCGGCATTCCGGCGCCGAATGCGGTCGAACGCTCCTATGCCTTTGCGCGGGAAACGACGATCGAGGCGCTTGCCGATGCCGGCCTTTCCGGCGATTTCAACGGTCCGCTCTTCCTCGCTGCGCCGCCGATCGAGCCGGAATGGAGCGCGCGTTTCGAACTTGCCGACCGTTCGCCCGCATCGGAACGTCCCGGCGATGCTTATGAGCGTTTCCTGACGGCGCTACGCCAGCGGCCGGATCCCGCCTTCCACGAAGCGGCACTGTTCGGTGCGATTTCCGAGCGCCTTGCCGACCGGTTCGGCACGCGCGGCCTTCCCGTGACGCTGTCGACGGCCTGTGCATCGGGCGTCACCGCGATTCAACTCGGCATCGAGGCGATCCGCCAGGGCCGCACGACGCGGGCGCTGACGGTCGCGACCGACGGGTCGCTGAGCGCCGAGGCGCTGATCCGCTTCTCGCTGCTGTCAGCCCTCTCGACGCAGAACGATCCGCCGACCAAGGCCTCCAAGCCGTTCAGCAAGGATCGCGATGGCTTCGTCATCGCCGAGGGTGCTGCCACGCTGGTGCTGGAATCGCTGGAAGCAGCGGTTGCCCGCGGCGCCAAGGTTCTCGGTATCATGAAGGGCGCCGGCGACAAGGCCGACAGCTTCCATCGCACCCGGTCGTCGCCGGATGGCGCTCCGGCAATCGCAACGATCCGCGCGGCCCTTGCCGATGCCGGCATGAGCGAGGCCGATATCGGCTATATCAACGCGCACGGCACCTCGACGCCTGAAAACGACAAGATGGAATATGGCTCGATGTCTGCCGTCTTCGGCGAGAAGCTGGTCGGCATTCCTGTCTCATCCAACAAGTCGATGATCGGCCATACGCTGACGGCGGCGGGTGCGGTCGAGGCAGTGTTCTCTCTGCAGACCATGCTGACGGGAACGCTGCCGCCGACGATCAACTACACCAATCCCGATCCGTCGATCGTGCTCGATGTCGTGCCGAACAAGAAGCGGGAAGCCCAGGTTTCGGCCGTGCTTTCCAACTCCTTCGGTTTCGGCGGTCAGAATGCCAGCCTTGTCATGGCGCTCGAACCGGCTTAAGCGGTTCCCGACAATTTCAGGATAAGAAGACCGCCTAGAAGGCGAGGGATTTTGCCATGCGCGCTTTGCAACTGATCGACGACCGCAAGCTTGAAATCACCGACCTGCCGGAACCCGACGCCCCTGGCGCCGGCGAGGTGACGCTGCGCGTCAAGGCGGTGGCGCTCAACCATATCGACGTCTGGGGCTGGCGCGGCATGGCCTTTGCCAAGCGCAAGATGCCGCTGGTCATCGGTGCGGAAGCCTCCGGCGTCGTCGAAGCGATCGGCCCGGGCGTTGCGAACGTGCTGCCCGGTCAACTCGTCTCGATCTACGGCGCGCGCACCTGCGGCCTCTGCCGACCCTGCCGTGAAGGCCGCGACAATCTCTGCGAACATGTCTCCGGCGTGCACGGCTTCCATCTCGACGGCTTTGCGCAGGAGAAGGTGAACCTTCCCGCGCGTCTGCTCGTTCCGGCGCCTCCCGGTGTCGATGCGATCGGTGCAGCACTTGCGCCCGTCACCTTCGGCACGGTCGAGCACATGCTGTTCGACAATGCCAAGCTCGAACCCGGCGAAACGATCCTCGTTCATGCCGGTGGCTCGGGCATCGGCACGGCGGCGATCCAGCTTGCCAAGAAGATCGGCTGCACCGTCATCACCACCGTGGGTTCCGACGACAAGATCGAGAAGGCCAAGGCGCTTGGCGCCGATCACGTCATCAACTACCGCACCGACCGCTTCGAGGGCGTGGTGCGCAAGCTCACCAAGAAGAAGGGCGTCGACGTCGTCTTCGAACATGTCGGCAAGGATACCTGGGCGGGCTCGATGCTCTGCATGAAGCGCGGCGGGCGGCTCGTCACCTGCGGCTCGACCTCGGGCGTTTCTACCGAGATGAACCTGATGATGCTCTTCCAGCAGCAGCTGAAGCTGCTCGGCTCCTTCGGCTGCCGCATGGAGAACATGGCTGACGCCATGCAGAAGATGGGCCGCGGGCTCGTCCATCCGGTCATCGACACCGAAGTCAGCTTCGACGATATCGACCGGGCGCTGGAGCGAATGGAAACGCGCCAGATCTTCGGCAAGATCATCCTGAAGATGGATTGACCTCACGTGAAGCTGTTCATCACCCGGATCGTTCTGGCGCTCAGGAATTTCCAGCAATGGCTGGTAGCGCAGGTGATGTTCGGCTTCCTGAATTTCCTGAAGCTGTTTCCGGCCGATGGCGCCATCCGCTTCGCCGACGGGATGATGCGCCGCATCGGCCCGCGGACCCGCCGCCACCGGCTGATGCTGACCAATCTGCGCAACGCCTTTCCTGAGAAGAGCGAGGCCGAGATCGAGGAAATCGCGATCGGTAGCTGGGGAAACATGGGCCGGCTCGCCGCCGAATATGTCTTCCTCGACCAGCTCTTCGATTTCGATCCCGAGCAAACCGAGCCGGGCAGGGTGGAGGTGTCGGGCATTCCGACCTTCATCGACCTACGCGACAATCCGCGTCCCTTTATCGTCTTCACCGGCCATACCGCCAATTTCGAGCTTCTGCCGGTGGCGGCGGCTGCCTTCGGGATGACCGTGACCGTGCTTTTCCGGCCGCCGAACAATCCCTATATCGCCAAGAAGGTGTTCGATTTCAGGAGCGCGCGCATGGGCAAGCTGGTGCCCTCGCATGCCGGCTCATCCTTCGCACTCGCCCGCCAGCTGGAAGCGGGGCAGGGCGTGGGCGTTCTCGTCGATCAGAAGTTCCGCAAGGGACTGAAGGGCACCTTCTTCGGGCGTGATGTGAAGACCAACCCGCTGCTGCCGAAGCTGGTGCGCCAGTTCAACTGCGAGGTCTATCCCGCCCGCTGTATCCGGCTGCCCGGAAACCGCTACAGGCTGGAAATCGAGCCGCGGCTGGAAATGCCGCGCGATGCCAAGGGCAATCTCGACCTGCCGGCCGCTGCACAGCTGCTCAACGACAAGGTAGAAAGCTGGGTGCGCGAATATCCCGAACAGTGGCTCTGGTATCACGACCGCTGGCACATCAAGAAGACGCTTGCCTAGCGCGCGCCGCAATCTTTCAGATTCGCTCCGTTTGCTTCAGGTCGTTGTTTTTACACATGTCGTTACTGCAAAACGACTGCACAGTGTTGTGCGACATGCTCTCTTACAAAAGCCAACCCTTATTTATCAGCGGTGAAAAGCGGCAGGTGCGCTCGGATTGAAACGGAGTACGCTTCATGTTACCCGTCACCACCAAGACGCGAATAAAGTCCATCACAGGGCGTATTTTTTGCTAAGCGCAGCCGTGGCTGGTTTCGGGCTCGTCTCTTGGGAAATGGGAGTTGGGGGCGTCTTGCTGGAGCTTTTTCGAGCCTTTTCCTTGCGTTGCACGCAAATAGAGGAAGCCATACGCCTGGGTGACGACCAGCGCGTCACGGCGCTCGACCGCCATGTCGAGCCGCTGGTCGAGGCCATCCTTGCCTGTCGGGCAGACAATCTGCTCGAAGTCTATATGCAACTTCAGTTTGTAAGCCATCTCATTGCCCGGGACGCCGATGACAGTGCGAGCGTTGCCGAGCACACGACGGTGCTTTCCTACCTGCTCGAGCGCTATTTCGGCACGCATGCGCCGGACTGGCGGCCCTCGCCGCAGGACGTGCGCATCGAGCCGCCGGCGGCCTATGTGCCGGATACCGATAACGGCCAGTTCCTCAACGCGGCGATTCTAGAAAGCCTGCCGGATCGCGTCGCGGTGCTGACCCGGGACTATCGCTATCTCTATTCCAATCCGGCAAACAGCGCCCATCTGAACCGGAAGCCGATGGAACTGATCGGCCGCCATGTTTCCGAATTCATCGGCGAGGAGCGGTTTGCGCAATGCGCCAAGCAGAAGCTCGACGCTTGTTTTGCCGGCGAGCAGATCGACTATGTCTATGAGCGGCCGACCGAAGATGCCGGACCGCGGCAGGTGCGCTGCCGCATGTCGCCGCTGCGGGATGCAAGCGGCACGGTGATCGGCGCGCTGCTCGTCATGGAAGACCTCGGTCGGTAACCGAAGGCTGACATCCGCGCCCCTATGCGCTCGCCCAGACCGCAAGTTCGTAACCGTCACGGTCGAGGAAATGGAAGCGGCGGCCGCCGGGGAAATCGGTAATCGGCCGGCAGATCGTGCCTCCGGCCTTCTCGACCGAAGTCAACACCTCTTCCAGATCCCTGGCATAGACGACGACAAGCGGGCCGCCCGGCCGCACGGGGCCGAAATCGGTGAAGCCGCCCTTCAGCCGGCCATCGTCGAATTCGCAGTAGTTCGGGCCGTAATCGGTAAAGCGCCAGCCGAAAGCGGAGCCGTAAAAGGCTTTGGCGGCGGCGATATCGGCGACGTTGAATTCGACATAATCGATGCGGCGATCGTGGTTTTCGGTCTTTTCTGCCATCTATCTCTCCATCAGGGCTTTCAACATGGCGAGATCCTTCTCGACATGGGCGGCATCCGCCAGAAACTGTGCGTCGGTCATGCCGGGCAGCCGCAGCAGCGTGAACATGACCTCGCAGCCATCGCCGTTCGGCACGATGCGGAGCGCATTATAGACCCTTAAACCGGACGCGATCGTCACCGTATGGTCGATCACGCCGAATTCATTGGGCGGCACGAAGCTCACCTTGACGCTGCCGAGAGCGCCGTGGGCGATCCAGTCGGCGCCATCGGGATCGAGGCCGCTCGCAAGGCCGGAGGCCCAGAGCGGCATGTTCTCGGGCTTGCCGGCGAACTCATAGACGTCGCGCCAATCGCGCTCGATGGACCGGTGGATGATTTTCGCAGGCATTGTCGGCATGGCTCGCAGGTCCTTCGCATCTGGTGTGCCTGGAATAACAGACCGGCCGGCTGCGTCTTGAACAAAACGGTCAGCCGGATGTTTTTCGCATGCCGAGCTGATCGAGAATGACAGCGGGCGTCAGCGTCGAGAGGTCGCCGACCTCGCGCGTCATATGGGCCTGGTCGGCAAAACCCGCTTCGAGCGCAAGACGGGCGAGCGGCATTGTGTCCGAACTGCGGCATAAGCCGAGGAAACGCTGGAACCGGCGGATCCGTTCCAGCGTCTTGGCGCCGTATCCGAAATGATGGTGGCAGCGGCGGCGCAGCTGCCTCTCGCTTATGCCGAGCAAGCCTGAGGCCGGGCGGCCGCCGCCAGCGGCGGCAAAGATCACGGCGGCATCCACAGTGGGCGCCTCTTCATCGTTTGCGGCTTCTTCGAGCAGACGGCCGAACTGCATCGCGGCGGCGGCTGGGTCCGAGCAATCCTGAAGTCGCGCCTCGAATTCGGCGGTGTCTTTCCGGCCGATGTCGGCGAGGGGCACCGAGAGGCCGACCAGTGCCGAGAGCGGCGTCTTCAGCCAGGATGCTGCAGCACCTGGCGCAAACCGCGCGCCGATGACGGTGGTGCCTGGCCGGATGACGGGAAAAGCCGCTGTCCTGTCGGGGCCGGCGACGACTAGGCGATCGCCGATCCAGAGGAGGTCGCAATAACCGTCCGGTACGATCGCCACCTTTGCCGGCGGCCCGTCGCGGAGCGCATGCGACCAGAGGCGGCTGAAATGGCGTCGCAGCGCCGGCGGCGGGGCGAATTCGCGGTAGCGGCCGGCGCTCGCCGCGAGCATGGCCGTTTCTTTTCGTTGTTCCGGTGCCAATGCGAGATCTCCCGAGGCGCCGATGATACCATGAGATCGGGCGTTGCGGGCACGTCGAGTGCGAAAATTTGACGCTTGCCGCTCTCACCGCGATCGGCGGTTGTCGGACAAGTCGGCTCATCAAAGCTGAATTTCATCGGCTTTTGCGAACCGATTAGACCCTTGCCAGACTTGCCGTTTGATCGAGACAGTGCCACAACACCGGTCCAAATGACACATCGGAGGTTTGTCGTGGAAAAGGCAGAAATCGGACTGATCGGCCTTGCGGTCATGGGCTCCAACCTGGCGCTCAACATCGCGGAGAAAGGCAATAAAATCGCGGTCTTCAACCGCACGCCGGAGAAAACCGACGAATTCTACGAAAGCGCCGGCGATCTGAAGAAGCAGATCATTCCCTGCAAGACGATCGAGGAGTTCGTCGATGCGATCCGGCCGCCGCGCCCGATCATCATCATGATCAAGGCGGGTGATGCCGTCGACCAGCAGATGGAGCTGCTGCGCCCGCATTTGTCCAAGGGCGACATCATGATCGATGCCGGCAACGCCAATTTCCGCGACACCGTCGCCCGCTTCGACCGCCTGAAGAATACCGATCTGACCTTCATCGGCATGGGCGTATCCGGCGGCGAGGAAGGTGCGCGCCACGGCCCGTCGATCATGGTCGGCGGCACCGAGGAATCCTGGAAGCGCGTCGAGAAGGTGCTGACCTCGATTGCCGCCCGCTACAATGACGAGCCTTGCGTCGCCTGGCTCGGCGATGACGGCGCCGGCCACTTCGTCAAGACCATCCATAACGGCATCGAATATGCCGACATGCAGATGATCGCCGAAATCTACGGCATCCTGCGCGACGGCCTCGGCAAGAGCGCTTCCGATATCTCCGGCATTTTCGGCGAATGGAACAAGGGCCGGCTGAACTCCTACCTGATCGAGATTTCCGAAAAGGTGCTTGCCGCCAACGACCCTGTCTCGGGTGGCCCGATGGTCGACATGATCCTCGACAAGGCCGGCCAGAAAGGCACCGGCAAATGGTCTGCGATCGAAGCGCAGAACATGGGTATTCCGGCGACGGCGATCGAAGCCGCGGTCGCCGCCCGCAGCATCTCCTCGATGAAGTCTCAGCGCGAAGCCGCCGAGAAGATCTTCGGCACCCAGGCCGTGTCTTTCCCGATCGCCTACGGCCCGGAGCTCAACAAGGATCTGGAACTGGCGCTCTTCGCCGCCAAGATCGGCGCCTATGCGCAGGGCTTCGCTGTGATGGCGGAAGCGTCGCGCGAGTTCAATTGGTCGCTGCCGATGCCGACGATCGCCCGCATCTGGCGCGCCGGCTGCATCATCCGCTCGCAGTTCCTCGACGAGATCACCTCGGCCTTCACCAAGGCTCCTGATGCCGCGAACCTGATCGTCACGCCGGCCTTCTCCGAGATGGTCAAGGAATCCATCCCGGCGCTTCGCCGCGTCGTCGCTGCCGCCATTTCGGCCGGCCTGCCCGTGCCGGCGCTGACCTCGGCGCTCACCTATTTCGACGCCTACCGCCAGGGCAGGGGAACGGCAAACCTCATCCAGGCCCAGCGCGACTTCTTCGGCGCCCACGGCTTCGACCGTCTCGACGGCAAGGACTTCCATCACGGCCCTTGGGGCAGCGGTGCTTCGACCTTCTGAGGTTTGCCGAGAAGACATCGAGGAAGCCCGGCCGTCGTGCCGGGCTTTTTCGTGGGGCGCGTCTGGCTGGAAAGGGTAGGATTTAATCGTGTTCCGTGCGATAAGTATGCTGAGATGAGAGGTATTCCATGCGAACAACCCAATCCCTAAGCATCACCTTGCCTATCGAAATGGCTGAAATGGTCAAGGCTAAGGTCGCCTCGGGCGAGTATGCCACCGAAAGCGAAGTTATTCGCGATGGGCTACGCACCCTTGCGGCGCGCGATGCCGCGGTGGAGCGCTGGCTTCGTGAAGAGGTTGCACCTGTCTACGATGAGCTTAAGGCTCATCCTGAGAGGACAGTATCCCTTGATGATGCCTTCGAAGGTTTCAACAAGCGCATCAAATCCATCGCAGCCAAGACCAAATAATGAAATACGCCGTCAGGCTGAGTGCCGCCGCTCAACGCGACGTCGATGCGCTGTTGGACTACCTCGTGCCGGTGGCAGGAGAGGTTATTGCGCAAAGCTATGTCGCGCGCCTTCAAGCTTTTTTGAAAGGTTTTCAAATCTTTCCTCAGCGAGGAACGGTTCGGGACGAGATTCGTGATGGCCTAAGGATTGTCGGCTTTGAGCGCAGCCTGAGTATCGCTTTTATCGTCGAAGGAGAAACGGTCTATATCCTCAGGATCTTATCTGGCGGACAGGAGCTGCGCCTTTACGAGGAATGAGCCTTGGACCATCTCGGGCTGGGGGGCACACCAACCTGGGCAGCAGAAAGCGATGACATGTCCGAAACGGGCGCGATTACCCTTCGAACCGAGCGGCTTAGGCTCCGGATGCCTGACATCGATGATTTTGCGGCATACGCGCAACTAATGGCCTCGCCGCGATCGGTCGGCATGGGCGGCCCGTTCGACCTGCGGGCATCCTGGGGGATGTTCTGTCACGACATCGCACTCTGGCAGCTTTTCGGACATGGGGCGCTGATGGTCGATCTTGCCGAAACCGGTAAATGCGTCGGCCAGGTGGGGATCAATCATGGGCCGCTCTTTCCGGAGAGGGAGTTGGGCTGGTTCGTTTACGATGGGTATGAGGGCCGGGGCTATGCGACCGAAGCGGCTTCCGCGTTGCGTGACTGGGCCTTCGCGACGCTCAAGCTGCCGTCGCTCGTCAGCTATATCGCGCCCGGCAATGCTGCATCCGTTGCCGTTGCGGAACGGCTGGGGGCGCGTCTCGATCCTGCAGCGCCACGAACCGATCCTGCCGATCTCGTCTATCGTCACGTCGCTTCCTGAGCCATGCTCACGGGCCGACGAGCGGTTGGTGGCAGATGGCTCAATCCCTATATGTTGATCAAGAAATGGGGACAGCGGATGATGGTCACGAAGCGGGAACATTGGGACGAAGTCTACCGCACGAAAGCTGCCAACAGCGTCAGCTGGTACCAGCCGACCCCGGAGCCTTCGCTCAGGGCGCTTGAGGAGTTGCAACTGCCGGCCACCGCAGCGCTGATTGACGTCGGCGGCGGCGCGTCGAGCCTTGCCGATCGCCTCCTCGAGCGCGGCTGGTTCGACCTCACCATTCTCGATATTGCCGCGCCGGCATTGGATGTCGCCAAGGCGCGGTTGCAGGGTGATGCCGGCCGGGTCGCCTGGATCGTGGCCGATGTCACCGAATGGCGACCCGGCCGGCGCTATGATGTTTGGCACGACCGCGCCGTTTTTCATTTCCTCACCGAGCCGGAGCAGCGGCTCGCCTATCGCCATGCGCTCGAAACCGGCACGGCGCCGGGCAGCGTCGTCATCATCGCGACCTTCGCACCTGACGGACCGGAACGCTGCAGCGGTTTGCCGGTCCAGCGTTATGACGCAGCCGCCCTCGCGGTGGAATTCGGCTCCGCCTTCGCGCTCGAACGCGACTGGCGGGAAGAGCACACGACGCCCGGCGGAGGCCGGCAGTGGTTTCAGTGGTGCGTTTTCAGGAGGCGCTGAACGCTTGGTTCAGCCTGCCCGACCGGCGCGCGCCATGCCGTGGTCCACCAATCGGTCGATGATCTCGGCGTAGCTGATGCCGCTTGCCGCCATCGCTTTGGAATACATGCTGATGTCGGTGAAGCCGGGAATGGTGTTGAGCTCGTTGATGACGAAGCGCATGTCCGGCGTCAGGAAAAAATCGACACGCGCCATGCCGTCGCAGCCGACGGCCCGGAAGGCTTTGGCGGCCGCATCGCGCATGGCAGTTTCGACCTCCGGCGGCAGGTCAACCGGCACTTTCAGCGCCGCGCCATTCTCATCGACATATTTGGCGTCGTAATTGTAGAAACCATGGCTTTCCGCTGGCACGATTTCGCCCGGCCGGGAGACGAAAAGCTCGCCTGTCGTATCCTCGAGTACGCTGAATTCGATCTCGCGGCCGACGATGAATTCCTCGGCGAGCAGCGTGCGGTCGTGGCGGAAGCCTCCGGCGAGGGCTGCTGCAAATTCCTGGCTGGCATGGACCTTGGCGACGCCGACGGAGGAACCCTGGCGCGCCGGCTTGATGAATAGCGGCAGGCCGAGTTCAGCTTCGAGCGCGGCGAATGAATGAACGGCGCCATCATGGATTGTCACGGCGTGTGCCACCGGCAGGCCAGCCGCTCTGAGCAGGCGCTTGGCGATATCCTTGTCGAGCGCTGCGGCAGAGCCGAGGATGCCGCAGCCGGCGAGCGGCACGCGCGCCACCTCGGCCACACCCTGCACCGATCCATCTTCGCCATGCGGGCCGTGCAGCACGGGAAAGAGGATGTCGATCCCTCGAAGCTCATGCGGCGCGCCGTGGGCCGCGATCGCCAGCATTCGGCCGCGGCCGCCCGGGACGAGGCAGATTTCCGTGCCTGACGAAGGTGTCGCCAGCGCGCCGTCCTCGAAGCTGCTCAGCAGCCATTGCCCCTCGCGGGTGATGAAGACGGGGACGGCGTCATATCTTTCGGGATTGAGCGCGCCCATGACATTCGTTGCCGAAAGGATCGAAACCTCGTGCTCGGCCGAGCGGCCGCCGAAGAGCACGGCGATGCGCAGCCTGTTGGGAGAAGGGGTCATGAAACCTCCTGATGATCTGCTGTTGAAAGGGTCAGGCTTCGATCGATATGCCGCGACCCGCAAAGAAACGATCGAAGACGGCAAGGGGAAGTGTGACGTCGGCCTGGCTCGCCTCGTCATGGCCGGACGGATTGTGGAAGCGGATCGTCTCCGGCGAAGCAGCCGTTACCAGCACGAGATGCCCGCCCTTCGAGGGTGGCTCGCGCTCCGGCCAGCGGATGCCCGAATTCACCGAGGCGATGAAGAAGCGCCGCTTCGACAGGAGATCGGGAATGGCGGATGTTGTAACCCCGGTCATTGTCTCGGCGCCGAGCCCGAAGCGCTCGCTGACGAAGCGAACGAAGGGCGCGTAGATCAGCCCCTTAATCGAGGCGTCGATTTCGTTGACGACGTAACCGCCATAGGCAGTGCAGGCGCGGGCAAGCTCGAGGGTCGGATGGATCTCGCCGCGCGCGGCAAGGATCATCTTCAGGCAGGCCATGCCGCAGACATTCACCGCCCAGCGCGCATATTCCTCGATCGTGTCGGCTCCCGAATGGCGCCACAGCGGATCGCCGAGCAGCGCCTGCGTTCCCTCGGCAAGCACCGGCAGCGTCATGCCCGGTGTTTCCCATTGGCTGAAATAAGGCACGCCGCTCTGTTGCATTCTATCGATATCCCCCGTGGCTCGTCTGTGAGATGGCTGGCAATCTTGGCTTTTTCGGGCCTATGGCCACTTGCATCCATGAGATCATGCTTGGCAGAGAGGCACCGCGGGATCTGTCTGATCATATGGAGTGTGCTTGAGAGACTTGTTGGGATGTGCCAACCTTTCCCTCCGTCATTCCTGTGACGAGCACAGGAATGACGGAGGAGAGATTAGCGCTTCTGAGGGGCGCGGAAGGAGGTGTTCCCGCTCCAAATCCGCCTACCTGCCGCCCTCCGGCCAGACCGGCTGGCTGATGCTCTGGAGCAGTTCCGGCTCCACCCCGTCGATGCGGGCGATGACGGCTTTGGCCATTTCGCGGCCGGCCTGACGCACGTCTTCCTGGGCAGTGATGATCTCGGGGCGGATCCAGTTGAGGATTGGCACGGATTGCTTGGAGACCATGTCGAGATCGCGGCCGACCGCCTTGCCGGCGGCCTCGATGCCGGCATTGACGGCGATGGCCGCGCTGCCGGCCGAACAGACGATGCCGTCGGGAGCGTTCCCCGAGCGCATCATCACCTCGACGACGTCGCGGATGTCGGCAAGCGGGGCGTCGGTGTTGACGCGCAGCGGCACTTCCTCGGCGCCGTAATCGTGCAGGCCGGTCTGGAAGCCGATACGGATATGGGCGTAATAGGTGAGCTTGCTCGGCGGCTGCAGCAGGGCAATGCGCCGCCGGCCGCGCTTGACGAGCTTTTCCACCGCCTGATGGGCGAAAGCCTCGTTGTCGAAATCGTGGAAGGGATGCGTGAGACCGGCATCGGTGCGCCCATGCGTGGCAAAGGGCATGCCGCGCTCGGTCAAGAGCCGCACGCGCGGATCATCCGGCTCGATGCGCGAAATGATGACGCCATCGGCCGAGCCGGTGTCGAGAATATAGCGCACCGGCAGCATCGGGTCCTTGCTGTGGGAATGCGGCGTGACGACGATATGATAGGGGGTACCGGACAGGACTTCGGAGATGCCGAAGACCATCTGGCTCGAGAAGCCCATGATCTCCTCATCGATGCTGAGGACGAGGGCAATCACGTTGGTTTTGCCGGTGCGCAGGCGCACACCCGCCCTGTTCGGCTGGTAGCCGAGCTGGCGGGCGACCATGCGCACCCGCTCCTTGGTTTCCGCCCCGATGTCAGGCGCATCCTTCAGCGCGCGCGACACCGTCGTCACACCAAGGCCGGTCATGAAGGCGATCGTCTTCAGTGTCGGGCGCTCGCGCGTCACCGGCGCCGATGCCGCTTGTCCGAAATTTCCCTTGTTTTCCATCCCTGTAGGCCGCCCTGCGCGAATTGGTCTCGCTTATAGAGGCTTTTTCAGGCGCCGTAAGCCCGCCGCCTGCCAAAATCGCGCCTCCCTGAAGAAGTCAATCTGTAACGATACAGTAGAAATGTCGAGCGCTTTTTCTTGTGTGCGTCGCAACATCATCCGCATAGGTTGAATCGGCGATTTTTACTCGGTTTTTCCGCACCTGCGAAAGCCGTGATATATGAGGCGAAATTGTGAATCGATATTTATCGTGGAGTATCAATTTATTACATCTATATCGCATATGCGAGAAAGCCTCTCTGGCCGCCGATTGAGCGGGTGTGGTGGCCCGATCAGAAACAGTCAGAAGTAGCAATCTCGATCTTTAAGGAAAAATTTACAGGCGGGCAGTTGCGTGTGGAAATCGATTGATCTAAGTTTTTCCGGCAACGTTTCAGTGAGGGAGGAGAACTCATGAAAATCCGTATGATGGCGGCCATGCTTGCCGCTTCGGCAGCGCTTCCGCTTGGTGCCGCCAACGCCACCGATCTCGAAGTCACGCATTGGTGGACGTCCGGCGGTGAAGCCGCAGCCGTCGCCGAGCTGGCAAAGGCATTCGACGCCACCGGTAACCACTGGGTCGACGGCGCTATCGCCGGTTCCGGCGGCACCGCCCGTCCGATCATGATCAGCCGCATCACCGGCGGCGACCCGATGGGCGCCACCCAGTTCAACCACGGCCGCCAGGCCGAGGAGCTCGTTCAGGCCGGCCTGATGCGTGACCTCACCGATGTCGCCACAGCCGAGCACTGGAAGGACATCATCCGTCCGTCGAGCCTGCTCGATTCCTGCACGATCGACGGCAAGATCTACTGCGCTCCCGTCAACATCCACTCCTGGCAGTGGCTGTGGCTTTCGAACGCCGCCTTCAAGAAGGCGGGCGTTGCGGTTCCGAAGAACTGGGACGAGTTTGTCGCCTCCGCTCCGGCCCTTGAAAAGGCAGGCATCATTCCGCTCGCCGTCGGCGGCCAGCCGTGGCAGGCGACAGGCGCCTTCGACGTGCTGATGGTTGCTGTTGCCGGCAAGGACGTCTTCAACAAGGTATTCAAGGACAAGGACGCCACGGTGGCAGCCGGCCCCGAGATCGCCAAGGTCTTCAAGGCCGCCGACGACGCCCGCAAGATGTCCAAGGGCAGTAACGTCCAGGACTGGAACCAGGCGACCAACCTCGTCATCACGGGCAAGGCCGGCGGCCAGATCATGGGTGACTGGGCGCAGGGCGAATTCCAGGTCGCCAAGCAGGTCGCCGGCAAGGATTATACCTGCCTGCCGGGCCTCGGCGTGAACGAAATCATCTCGACCGGTGGTGACGCCTTCTACTTCCCGCTGCTGAAGGATGAGGAAAAATCCAAGGCGCAGGCCGTGCTCGCCAAAACCCTGCTCGATCCCAAGACCCAGGTTGCCTTCAACCTGAAGAAGGGCTCGCTGCCGGTTCGTGCCGACGTCGATCTCGCCGCCGCCAACGACTGCATGAAGAAGGGTCTCGATATCCTGGCGAAGGGCAACGTGATCCAGGGAACCGACCAGCTGCTTTCGGCCGACAGCCAGAAGCAGAAGGAAGACCTCTTCTCCGAATTCTTCGCCAATCCGTCGATGACGCCGGAAGACGCGCAGAAGCGTTTTGCCAAGATCATCGCTTCGGCTGACTGATCGGCAGATTTGCTGCCCTTGCGATCCGGCTCTTCGGGGCCGGATCCTCCCGGCGGATTCCGGGGCAGGGACGGAAGACGGCCATTACCGGTCGTAGCTGCGATGTGAGGAGATGTGTTCATGACGGGTCAAGCGCAAGCAGGCCGGCCAAACAAGTTACTGCGCAATCTGAATGCCAAGATTGCATCCATCCCGATGATCCTGACAGCGCTGGTGATTTTTGTCGGCGGCACGTTCTGGACGGTCTTTTATTCCTTTACGAATTCCAAGCTACTTCCGCGGCTGAGCTTTGTCGGCATCGATCAGTATGAGCGCCTCTGGGCGGCGCCGCGATGGGTGACGGCGATCGAGAACCTTGCCCTCTACGGCATCCTCTCGCTGATCTTCAGCCTGGTCATCGGCTTCTTGCTCGCCGCGCTGATGGACCAGAAGATCCGTTTCGAAAACACCTTCCGAACCATCTTTCTCTATCCCTTCGCGCTGTCCTTCATCGTGACGGGCCTCGTCTGGCAATGGATTCTGAACCCGGAATTCGGCGTGCAATCGGTGGTGCGCTCGCTCGGCTGGACGAGCTTCACATTCAATCCGCTGTATACGCCCGAGATCGTCATCTACGGCATCCTGATCGCGGCGCTCTGGCAGGGAACGGGGCTCGTCATGTGCCTGATGCTCGCCGGTCTGCGCGGCATCGATGAGGATATCTGGAAGGCCGCGCGCGTCGACGGCATTCCGATGTGGAAGACCTATCTCCTCATCGTCATCCCGATGATGCGGCCGGTCTTCATCACGACGATCGTCATCATCGCCTCCGGCATCGTCAAGGTCTACGACCTCGTCGTGGCGCAGACATCGGGCGGTCCCGGTATCTCCTCGGAAGTGCCGGCAAAATACGTCTACGACTACATGTTCCAGGCACAGAACCTGGGGCAGGGCTTCGCCGCATCGACCATGATGCTGGTTACGGTCGCGATCATCATCGTTCCGTGGGCCTATCTCGAATTCGGAGGAGGGCGCAAACGTGGCTAATATCGAGACCCTCAACACCACTGCAGCCGGCATCGACGCGGTCGCGCCGAGGCTCGGCGAAGGCCCAAGGGGGCAGAAGCCGCGCCGTGCGCTGTCGGCGCGCAATATCATGCTCTACGGCACGCTTGGTGTGGCTGCACTTTATTATCTGCTGCCGCTCTACGTGATGGTCGTGACATCGCTGAAGGGCATGCCGGAAATCCGTCTTGGCAACATCTTCTCGCCGCCTATGGAAATCACCTTCGAACCGTGGGTGAAGGCCTGGGCGGAGGCCTGCACCGGCCTCAACTGCGATGGCCTGTCGCGCGGTTTCTGGAATTCGGTGCGCATCACGGTGCCGTCGGTGATCATCTCGATCGCCATCGCCTCGGTGAACGGCTATGCGCTGGCAAACTGGCGCTTCAAGGGATCCGAGCTGTTCTTCTCGATCCTCATCATCGGCGCGTTCATTCCCTATCAGGTGATGATCTATCCGATCGTCATCATCCTGCGCGAAATCGGCATCTACGGCACGCTGACTGGCCTCGTCATCGTGCATTCGATCTTCGGCATGCCGATCCTGACGCTGCTCTTCCGCAACTACTTCGTGTCGCTGCCGGAAGAACTGTTCAAGGCGGCGCGTGTCGACGGGGCGGGATTCTGGCAGATCTTCCTGCAGATCATGCTGCCCATGTCGCTGCCGATCTTCGTCGTCGCGATGATCCTGCAGGTGACCGGCATCTGGAACGACTTCCTGTTCGGCGTGGTCTTCACCCGGCCGGATACCTATCCGATGACCGTGCAGCTCAACAACATCGTCAATTCCGTTCAGGGCGTGAAGGAATACAACGTCAACATGGCAGCAACGATCCTCACCGGCCTGGTGCCGCTGATCGTCTATTTCGTCTCCGGACGGCTTTTCGTTCGCGGCATCGCCGCCGGCGCAGTGAAGGGGTGATCACATGAACATGAATTCCACTGTCTCCAATGCGAGCGTCTCGATCAAGGATCTGTCGCTGAACTTCGGATCGGTCAGCGTGCTGAAGGATCTCAACCTCGACATCAACGACGGCGAGTTCCTGGTGCTGCTCGGCTCGTCGGGCTGCGGCAAGTCGACCTTGCTCAACTGCATCGCCGGCCTGCTCGACGCTTCCGAAGGGCAGATCTTCATCAAGGGCAAGAACGTCACCTGGGAGGAGCCGAAGGACCGCGGCATCGGCATGGTCTTCCAGTCCTATGCGCTCTATCCGCAGATGACGGTCGAGAAGAACCTCTCCTTCGGCCTTCGCGTCGCCAAGGTGCCGCAGGCCGAGATCGACAAGCGCGTGGCGCGCGCGGCCGAGATCCTGCAGATCCAGCCGCTTCTGAAGCGCAAGCCGGCCGAACTTTCCGGCGGCCAGCGCCAGCGCGTGGCGATCGGCCGTGCTTTGGTGCGTGACGTCGACGTCTTCCTCTTCGACGAGCCGCTGTCCAACCTCGACGCCAAGCTGCGCTCGGAACTGCGCGTCGAAATCAAGCGCCTGCACCAGTCGCTAGAGAACACGATGATCTACGTCACCCATGACCAGATCGAAGCGCTGACGCTTGCGGACCGCATCGCCATAATGAAGAGCGGCATCATCCAGCAGCTCGACGACCCGACGACGATCTACAACAGGCCGCGCAATCTCTTCGTTGCCGGCTTCATCGGGTCGCCGTCGATGAACTTCCTGCGCGGCGAACTGATCCAATCAGGCGACGGCATTGCCTTTAGGGCCAACGGCGTCAACTTCTCGCTCGCCGGATACGACGCAAGCGAGACGCTGCAGCCCGGCCGCAAGGTGGTGCTCGGCGTTCGTCCCGAGCATATTAAGGTCAACGAGAATACCGGCGGCGAAGAACATGACGCTACCGTCGACATCGAGGAGCCGATGGGCGCCGACAATCTTCTGTGGCTGAAACATGCCGGCCACACGATGTCGGTCCGCGTCAACGGCGCGCGCCGCTTCAGTGTCGGCGCCAAGGTGAAGCTCAGCTTCGACATGACTGTTGCCTCGGTGTTCGATGCCGAGAGCGAGTTGCGTCTCTAACGAGTTCTGCGGGCGGGGTCGGCAACGACACCGCCCTATCTTCCACACGGCCATTAGGCCAGCATTTCGGTCGCTGTCCGGTTTGCCCGGTCATCCCAAGAGCGGCCTTCGGGACAGTATCATGACATCCTTGCCGAAGAACGGTTCCAACATCGACCTTTCCGGTTCGTGGCAGCTTACCTCCGTCGACGGCGAAGTCCGCACCGCGATTGCGTTGCCCGGCGACGTACATACCGCACTCCATCGCGCAGGACTGATCCCCGATCCCTATTTCGGCCGCAACGAGGAGAAGGTGCAGTGGGTCGCCGAGCGTGAATGGGCGGTCGATCGTAGCTTCACGCTGCAGGAGGTCGAGGGCGATTGGTATCTCGATATCGACTATCTCGATACGGTCGCGAGCGTCTACGTCAACGGCTTTCTGGCGCTCGAAGCCGATAACAGCTTCCGCCGCTACCGGCCCGATGTCTCGAGCATGCTGAAAGCAGGCGATAACTCCATCCGTATCGTCTTTGCCTCCAGCGTTGCCGTCGCTGCAGCGCGGCAGAAGCAGCAGCCCTTCTACATTCCCTACAGCACCGGCAATTCGCCGATCCCCGACGGCAACATGCTGCGCAAGGCGCAATGCCATTTCGGCTGGGACTGGAACATCGCGATTGCGCCGCTCGGGCTTTACGGCACGATCGCGCTGCGCAAGCTGGAGACGGCGCGCATCGAACATGTCGTTACCCGTCAGACCCACAACAACGATGGCTCGGTCGATCTTGTGGTCACGGCGAGCCTGTTTTCCAAGCATGCCGGCGTCGCTCAGGTTTATTTCGATCTCGACGACGAGCGCGTGCGCCTCGATGTCGGCGTCAAGGGCGAGACTGATGTCAACCATCTCTTTCATATCGACGAGCCGCGCTTGTGGTGGCCTTCCGGCAGCGGCGAGCAGGCGCTCTACGCGCTTTCCGTCGAACTGTCCGATGAGGTGGTGACCAAGCAGATCGGCCTTCGCACCATCGAGCTGATCACCACGCCTGATGCAGCAGGCAGCCGCTTCGCCTTCAAGGTCAACGGCCGCGAGATCTTCTGCCGCGGCGCCAACTGGATTCCGGCCGACGCGCTCTATTCGCTCTCTTCGCCTGAGAAAACCGAGGATCTGCTGCAATCGGCAAAAGCCGCCAACATGAACATGATCCGTGTCTGGGGCGGCGGTTTCTACGAGCAGGATCATTTCTACGATCTCTGCGACCGGCTCGGCCTCATGGTCTGGCAGGACTTCATGTTCGCCTGCAACCTCTATCCCTCGACCGAGGACTTTCTCGACAATGTGGCGATCGAGGTCGATTACCAGGTGCGCAGGCTCTCCTCGCATCCCTCGATCGCGCTCTGGTGCGGCGATAACGAACTTGTGGGCGCGCTCACCTGGTTCGAGGAATCGCGCAAAGACCGCGACCGCTACCTCGTCTCCTACGATCGCCTCAACCGCACGATCGAGCAGGCGGTGAAGAAGGCGCTGCCCGGCGCGCTCTGGTGGCCGTCGAGCCCGGCATCCGGCTATCTCGATTTCGGCGATGCCTGGCATGCCGATGGCTCCGGCGACATGCATTACTGGTCGGTCTGGCACGAGAACAAGTCGTTCGACAATTATCGCTCGGTGCGCCCACGCTTCTGCTCGGAATTCGGCTTCCAGTCCTATACGTCGCTGCCCGTGATCAAGACCTATGCCGAGGCGAAGGACATGAACGTCGCTTCCCCCGTGATGGAACTGCACCAGAAGAATGCCGGCGGCAACGAGCGCATCGCCGGTACGATGTTCCGCTATTTCCGCTTCCCCAAGGATTTCCCGAACTTCGTCTATCTCAGCCAGATCCAACAGGGGCTCGCGATCAAGACGGCTGTGGAATACTGGCGGTCGCTCAAACCGCATTGCATGGGCACGATTTACTGGCAGCTGAACGACACCTGGCCAGTGGCCTCCTGGTCGAGCCTCGATTATGGCGGCCGCTGGAAGGCGATGCATTATCTCGTCAAGCGCTTCTTCCAGCCGGTGGCGGTCGCCGCCATCCCTTCCGAGGATGGCAAGACGATCCGCTTCTCGCTTGTCAATGACACGCTTGCCGATGTCAGCATCGATCTTTCGATCTCGCTCCTGACGATGAAGGGCGAGCGGAAGCACCTGAAAGACGTGCAGGCGGTCTGCTCACCGGATGCCGCGGTGACGGCTGCGACGATCGATGTGTCCGAGATTTCAGAGGGAACGCTGCTTGCCTGGCATTTCACCGCGTCGAACGGCATGGGCGGCGAGGGGCACTATGTCAACGGCACCTACAAGGCGCTGGAGCTCGAGCCCGCTGGGCTGACGGTCACCCACGAATATGTCGAGGCGAGCGGCACGGTCGACATCAACGTCACCGCCAGGGGACTTGCGCTCTTCGTGATGATCGAAAGCGAGACGGACGGCAAATATTCCGACAATGCCTTCGATCTTGCATCAGGCGAGAGCCGCCGCATCACCTTCACGCCGGCGCAGCCGCTTGACCATGGCAAACTGCCGGAGTTCCGGTTCTACGACCTGCATTCCTGCCAATCGGCGGATTGATCCTTCCAAGAAATGGGCGCGAGGCCCAAGGAGAATATGATGACGAAACTCAGCTACCAGCTCTACAGCGCGCGCAATTTCCCGCCTTTGTCGGCGATCTTTGAAAAGCTCGGCAAGGCCGGCTACGGCGAAGTCGAAGGTTTCGGCGGCATCTATGCCGAGCTTGATGAAGCCGGCCTGAAGAGCCTGCGCGCCGATCTCGACAAGAACGGCCTTGTCATGGCGACAGGCCATTTCAGCCCCGATTTCCTCGACGGCAGTGTCGAGAAGTCGCTGCAGATCGCCAAAATCCTCGGCATGGATTCGATCTACGCGCCGCACCTGATGCCCGACCAGCGCCCGACCGATGCCGCCGGCTGGCTCGCCTTCGGCAAGCGCCTGCGGGAAATGAGCAAGCCCTACAAGGATGCGGGCTATGAATTCGGCTGGCACAATCACGACTTCGAATTCGTGAAGCTCTCCGACGGTTCGCTGCCGATCGAGCGCATCTTCGAAGGCGCTCCCGACATTACCTGGGAAGCGGATATCGCCTGGGTCGTTCGCGGCGGCGCTGACCCCTACGCCTGGGTCGAGAAGCTCGGGGACCGCATCAGCGCCGTGCACGTCAAGGACATTGCGCCGGCAGGCGAAGCCACGGATGAAGGCGGCTGGGCCGATGTCGGCCACGGCACGATCGGCTGGGCCAAGCTGCTTCCGGTCGTCAAGGCGAAGACCAAGGCCAAGCATTTCGTCGTCGAACATGACAACCCGAAGGATATCGATCGCAACATCAGCCGCTCGATCGCATCCTTCCAGACCTATTGAGGCACATCATGACCAGGGAACTTGGCGTCGGCATCATCGGATGCGGCAACATCTCCACCACGTACTTCTCGCTCGCACCGCTCTTCAAGGGGCTGAAGGTGCTCGCCTGCGCCGATATCAACGCGCAGGCCGCCGAGGCCCGCGCCAAGGAATATGGCGTCAAGGCACAGACGATCGAGGAGCTTCTCGCCAATGACGAGATCGACGTCGTCGTTAATCTGACGATCCCGGATGCGCATTTTCCGGTATCGAAGAGAATCCTCGAGGCCGGCAAACACGTCTATTCGGAAAAGCCGCTGGTGCTTACGCTGGAGCAGGGGGAAGAGCTTCGCCGCATTGCCAAGGCGAAGAGCCTTGCCGTCGGCTGCGCGCCGGACACTTTCCTCGGCGGCGCCCACCAGCTCGCCCGCAAGTTCATCGACGACGGCGGCATTGGCCGGGTGACCTCGGGCGCCTGCTACGTCATGAGCCCGGGCATGGAGATGTGGCATCCGAATCCGGATTTCTTCTTCCTGCCGGGCGGCGGCCCGATCCTCGATCTCGGACCGTATTACGTCGCCAACCTGATCAACCTGATCGGCCCGGTGAAGCGCGTCGGCGCCATGACCTCGATGGCGTCGGAGACCCGCACCATCACCAGCCAGCCGCGCCACGGCGACATCATCCCTGTGAAGACACCGACGACGATCCAGGCGCTGCTCGAATTCGTCAGCGGCGCCACGGTGACGCTGTCGGCAAGCTGGGACGTGTGGTCGCATCGCCATGCCAATATGGAGCTCTACGGCACCGACGGCTCGCTCTATGTGCCGGACCCGAACTTTTTCGGCGGCGTGGTCGAGGCGAGCGGCCGCGACAAGGACATCAAGCCGCTGGAAGCTTGGGAGCATCCGTTCGGCAAGATCAACCAGGAAAGCCCGAACGGGTCGCGCGCCAACTACCGCACGGCCGGCCTTGCCGACATGGTGATGTCGCTGATCGAGGGGCGTGACGCGCGCTGCTCGCTCGACCGCACGCTGCACGGCGTCGACGTTATGACCTCGATCCTGAAGTCGGGCGAGGAGGGTCGCTTCATCGATCTTTCGACGACCTGCACGCAGCCGGCGGCGCTTGGGATCGAAGAGGCGCAGGCGCTGTTGCGGTGATAGGATATCGCCTGGGGTCTCCTGATCGCCAGGTGCCCTCCGAACGTCATCCTCGGCCTTGTGCCGAGGATCTGCAAACCAGACAGCGAATGCTCGGCACCTATAGGTCGCGAGCACGCTTGAAATCGTCAAGTACTCGCGCGTTCGCTTGCGGTATCAGCGCGCTTGTTCCAATAGTTCTGTCGCGCTCCGGCTTGCTCCGAGGATCCGCAAGCAGCGCGGCAGATGCTCGGCACAAGGCCGAGCATGACGATCGCAGAGATACTTTAAAGGAGTTATTCAGATGAGCTGGCAACCGGCCGCAGACCGTTATTCGAAAATGAAATATAACCGCACGGGCCGTTCCGGTCTGAAGCTGCCGGCCGTTTCCCTCGGCCTCTGGCACAATTTCGGCGGCGACACGCCGCATGACCGCAAGATCGACATGTGCCGCACGGCCTTCGACCTCGGCATCACTCATTTCGATCTCGCCAACAATTACGGCCCGCCTCCGGGCAGCGCCGAGACCGCTTTCGGCGAGATCCTGCGCACCGAATTTGCCGGACTCCGCGACGAGCTGATCATCTCGTCGAAGGCCGGCTACGACATGTGGCCGGGACCTTACGGCGAATGGGGCAGCCGCAAGTATCTGATCGCCTCCTGCGACCAGAGCCTGAAGCGCATGGGTCTCGACTATGTCGATATCTTCTATTCGCACCGCTTCGATCCGGAGACGCCGCTGGAAGAGACCTGCGGCGCGCTCGACCATATCGTCCGCTCCGGCCGGGCGCTTTATGTCGGCATTTCCTCCTATAATTCGCAGCGCACCCGCGAAGCAGCCGCGATCCTCAAGGAGCTTGGCACGCCCTGCCTGATCCATCAGCCGAGCTATTCCATGCTCAACCGCTGGGTCGAAGACGACAAGCTGCTCGATACGCTCGATGAGGTCGGCATGGGCTCGATCGTGTTCTCGCCGCTTGCCCAGGGCATGCTGACGACGAAGTACCTCGCCGGCATTCCGGAGGACAGCCGCGCGGCGCAGAACCACTTCCTGAAGCGCGACGTCATCCGTCCGTCGATCATCGACAATATCCGCAAGCTCAACGAGATCGCCGAACGGCGCGGCCAGACGCTGGCGCAGATGGCGCTCGCCTGGGTGCTGCGCGGCGGCCGCGTGACCTCGGCGCTGATCGGCGCCAGCCGCTCGTCGCAGATCGTCGATTGTGTCAAGGCGCTGGACAATCTCGATTTCACCGCCGAGGAGCTTGCCGAGATCGACGTCTACGCCCGCGAGGCGGATATCAATCTCTGGGCCAAGTCGGCCGAACGGGCATAATCACGTCAGGCCCGGGAGGAAATCCTTCCGGGCTCTTTTCTGCTATGATCTGATGTACGTGCAGCAAATCTGCCACTTGGGGGAGGCCGCTTTCATGATCCGCAATCCTATCCTTCCGGGATTCAATCCCGATCCGTCGATCTGCCGCGTCGGCGATGATTATTACATCGCCACCTCGACCTTCGAATGGTATCCCGGGGTGCAGATCCATCATTCCCGCGATCTGGTGAACTGGACGCTGGTGCGCCGGCCGCTGGAGCGGAGATCACAGCTCGACATGCGCGGCAACCCTGACAGCTGCGGCATCTGGGCACCGTGCCTTTCCTATGCCGACGGGCAATTCTGGCTGGTTTATACCGACGTCAAGCGCTTCGACGGCAATTTCAAGGATGCGCACAATTACATCGTGACCTCGCCCTCGATCGAGGGCGAATGGTCCGAGCCCGTCTATGTCAATTCCTCGGGTTTCGATCCGTCGCTGTTCCACGACGATGACGGCCGCAAGTGGTTCGTCAACATGCAGTGGAACCACCGCACCGAAAGCTTCGGAGGCTCGCCGAAATCGCCCGCTTTCGATGGTATCCTGCTGCAGGAATGGGACCCGGCGACGAAGGCGCTGAAAGGCCCGATCAAGAACATCTTCGCCGGCAGCCCGCTCGGCCTCGTCGAGGGACCACATCTTTTCAAGAAGAACGGCTGGTATTATCTGACGACCGCCGAGGGCGGCACCGGCTACGACCACGCCGTCACCATGGCGCGTTCGCGCAACATCGAAGGCCCCTATGAGATGCATCCGAACATGCACCTCATCACCTCCAAGGATCACCCGGGCGCGGTGCTGCAGCGGGCAGGGCACGGGCAATATGTCGAGACGCCGGACGGTCAGGCCTATCACACCCATCTCTGCGGCCGGCCGCTGCCGCCGAAACGGCGATGCACGCTGGGACGCGAGACGTCGTTACAGAAATGCGTCTGGCGCGACGACGATTGGCTTTATCTGGAAAACGGCACCTCGGTTCCCGATGTCGAGGTGCCTGGCCTCTTCGGCGCCGTGCCGGTGGAAAAGCCGATGCGCACCGAATACAGCTTCGACGGGGCCAAGCTGCCGGCCGACTTCCAGTGGCTGCGCACGCCCGAACACGAACGCATCTTCAATCTGACGGACCGTCCCGGCCATCTCCGGCTGATCGGCCGCGAAAGCATCGGCTCCTGGTTCGAACAGGCGCTGGTCGCCCGACGGCAGGAACATCACAGTTTCCGCGCCGAGACGGTGGTCGAGTTCTCGCCGGACACGTATCAGCAGGTCGCGGGGCTGACGCATTACTACAACCGCCACAAGTTCCACGCCGTTGCCGTGACGCTGCATGAAACGCTCGGTCGCTGCGTCACCATCCTTTCCTGCAACGGCGACTATCCGAACGGACGCCTGAGCTTCCCGGCAGAAGGCGGCGTGGCGATCGCCGCCGAGGGTCGCGTCCAGCTCGCCATGGAAATCCGCGAGAACGACCTGCAATTCTTCTGGCAGACCGAGGGCAAGGGGGCCTGGCAGCCGATCGGGCCGGTCCTCGACGCCGGGGTGATCTCCGACGAGGGCGGGCGCGGCGAACATGGCTCCTTCACCGGCGCTTTTGCGGGTGTGTTTGCGTTCGACACATCAGGTCGGGCGAAGACGGCGGATTTCGACTGGTTCAATTACGACGAGCTGTAATGGATCTGCCTTCACCCGCCCTCGTCCTTCGAGGCCCCTGCGGGGCACCTCAGGATAAGGGCTGATCGGTGTGCCGTGTCGCTGAGCCAGATTGGTGTGCTCAGTTGTGCCAAATCCGATGTTGGGAAGCCCGCCGCTACGCTTTCTTTCGACGAGACCGCGACCTCTCTCCGACCTCATCCTGAGGTGCCCCGTTAGGGGCCTCGAAGGACGAGGGCGGCCACCTGCTACGCATCTTCAGGACGACACAAAAAAGAAAGCCGGCGCAGGGCCGGCTAAGGCGAACGCGGCTGGACAGGGGATACTGGCCGGTTCCAAGCACTTGGTAACTGACAATAACTTTCACTACATGCCGAGGCAGCGAAAATGGGGGCGCAACGAGAACACCCGAGGACGGCTCCGCAAAGGGATGGGCGGCGGGGCGGATGCCGGTGCTTGCCTCGGCTCTCTTATCGGGCATGAATATCACCGGATGATGACATCCGAAACCGGCCGCTGCCTTTCTTTGGCCGAAGGGAAATGCGGTCGGATGCCGGCTATCTCAATAAGGCCGGAGGACGTCTGCTACTGCAATGGCGACGCGTCGCCTCCGCGTGTGTTAGCCGGGCGTGAATGCAGTGTTCACGTCCCAAAGGATGTCAAGGCGTCGCAAAGAGCCTATATAGCGGACCGAAATCACCTTCGAGAATCCGCAAGAGTCCCGCATGGCCCCCATCATTTCCGTCCAGAATCTCACCAAGACCTATGCCAATGGGTTCGTGGCCTTGAAAGGTATCAACCTCGACGTCGAAAAGGGCGAGATCCTGGCGTTGCTCGGGCCGAACGGCGCCGGCAAGACGACGCTGATCTCGATCATCTGCGGCATCGCCAATCCGAGCGGTGGGCAGGTGCTGGTCGCCGGCCACGACGTCGTGAAGGATTTCCGCGCTACCCGCGGGATGATCGGGCTGGTGCCGCAGGAACTGACCACCGACCAGTTCGAGACGGTGTTCAATACGGTGAGCTTCTCCCGCGGGCTGCACGGCAAGAAAGCCAATCCCGCTCATATCGAGAAAGTGCTGCGCGCGCTCTCGCTGTGGGACAAGAAGGACAACATGCTGCGCCAGCTCTCCGGCGGCATGAAGCGGCGCGTGCTGATCGCCAAGGCGCTTTCTCATGAGCCGGACATTCTTTTCCTCGACGAGCCCACAGCCGGCGTCGACGTGACGCTGCGCAAGGACATGTGGCATGTGGTGGAAGAGCTTCGGGCTTCCGGCGTCACCATCATCCTGACCACCCATTATATCGAAGAGGCCGAGGAAATCGCCGATCGCGTCGGCGTCATCAACGGCGGCGAACTGCTGCTCGTCGAGGACAAGAAGGCGCTGATGGCGAAACTCGGCCGCAAGCAGCTCATCCTCGACCTCAACGAGCCCCTCGGCCGCCTGCCGGACTGTTTTGCCGGCAACGGGCTGACGCTGGAAGCCGGCGGCAACCGGCTGACCTACGATTTCGACGCCGACAACGAGCAGGAAAGCATCGCGGCACTGCTGACCCGGCTCGGCGAAAACAATATTCATTTCAAGGATCTCTCGACGCGGCAGAGCTCGCTCGAAGATATCTTCGTGGCGCTGGTAGGAGCGGACAAATGAACTTCGAAGCGGTCAAATCGATCTATTTCTTCGAGATGGCGCGCACGCGCCGCACGCTGCTGCAGAGCGTCATCTCGCCCGTCATCTCGACTTCGCTCTATTTCATCGTCTTTGGCGCCGCTGTCGGTTCGCGCATCCAGGAAGTCGAGGGCGTGTCCTACGGCGCCTTCATCACGCCCGGCCTCATCATGCTGACGCTGCTTGGCCAGTGCATCAGCAACGGCTCTTTCGGCATCTATTTCCCGAAATTCACCGGCACGATCTATGAGGTGCTTTCGGCGCCGGTGGCGATGACGGAGATCCTGCTCGGTTATGTCGGGGCGGCGGCGACCAAGGGGATGCTCATCGGCTTCATCATCCTCCTGACCGCCAACCTTTTCGTCGACGTCAGGATCGAGCATCCCTTCATGATGGTCCTGTTCTTCCTGCTGACGGCAATCACCTTCAGCCTGTTCGGCTTCATGATCGGCATCTGGGCCGGCAATTTCGAGCAGCTGAACCTCATTCCCATGCTGGTCGTGCCGCCGCTGACTTTCCTCGGCGGCAGCTTCTATTCCGTCAGCATGCTGCCGCCCTTCTGGCAGGCGGTCAGCCATCTCAACCCGGTGCTTTATCTCGTCAGCGGCTTCCGCTGGAGTTTCTACGGGATCGCCGACGTCAACCCGATGGTGAGCCTCGCGATGATCTCGTTCTTCCTTGTCATCTGCCTGGGAACGCTCGGCTGGATATTCAAGACCGGCTACCGGCTGCGCAACTGATCGCTTGAACGGCCATCATCGGAAAATCCGATGATGCTATCGATTTCTTCCGTTTTTCTTCCGTGTCAGCCTGCGGCATCTGCTCTCTCATTCCAATGGAGATGCAAGATGACAGCTATCAGAATCGAAGATGCGAAGGTGTTGATCGCAGGCGGCAGTTCCGGCATGGGGCTGGCGCTTGCCATGCGCCTGCTGGAGGAGGGCGCGTCGGTGATCATCGCGGGACGCAGTCAAGACAGGCTCGCCGCGGCCCGCCGCCATCTCGCCGACCATCCGAAACTTGAAACACGCGCCATCAATATATCGCGAGAGGAAGAGGTCGCAGCCCTGTTTCGAAACAGCGGTCCGATAGACCATATCGTCAGCACTGCGGCCGATATCGAAGGAGCCTATCAACTGCTGCCGTCGCTTGAGCTTGCGGCGGCGCAACGGGTGGTCGAGAGCAAGATCTACGGGCCGCTGCTGCTGGCGAAGCATGGCGCCGCTCATTTGCCGCCGTCGGGATCGATCACCTATACGTCAGGGGTTGCGGCCTATCGGCCGGCAGCGCGCGGATCTGTAGTCGCAGCCGTCAATGCGGCGCTCGAGGGCCTGGTCAGGGCGCTTGCGGTCGAACTGGCGCCGATCCGTATCAATGCTGTGTCGCCGGGATGGGTGGATACGCCGATCTGGAGCCTCGTTGCCGGTGACGCCAAACAGGCAATGCTGGAGGCGATGGCGGAGCGCCTGCCGGCCGGCCGCGTCGGCAAGCCGGAGGACATTGCCGATGCGATCCGCTTCCTGATGGGCAACGGCTTCACCACGGGCACTATCCTGCACGTTGAAGGCGGGCATCGACTGGTCTGATTGGCGAAAGATGTTCGCCTGCCGATTGCAGCACGAGGGCAAGTGCCGGGGGCTGCACGCGCCGGCGCCGCCACATCATCACCAGCGCGGCGGCAAGCGGTTCGCCCGGCCATGGCAGTTCGGCGATATTCCCGCGCAACGGGGATGACGAGACCGCAAGGCGCGGAACGAGGCCGTAGCCGACGCCTGAGGCAACGAGGCTGATGATTGTCCCGATGCTATCGGCTTCCGTGACGATGGGCGGTGCCACTATGCCCGCTTCGGCGAAGGCGGCATCGAACAGGTGGCGATAGACGCAGCCGGTTTCCGTCGCGACGAAGGGGATGCTGGCGAGCGCCGCGAGGCTTTCGGCCGGTCGGGCTTGAGAAGGGCGGCCGGCGATCAGCGCCAGCGGCTCGCTGGAGAGGCGGCGCATTGCGAAGCGCTTGTCGTGCTGACCGCGATCGAAGCTGAAGGCGACATCGATCGCGCCGTCCCGCAGCTGCGCCAGCAATTCGCCGCTGCAGCCGATCTTGAGCTTCAGGCCTATGCCCGGGTTTTCGCTGTCGAAGAGCGACAACCAGGGTGCGAGTCTTTGGGAGGCGATGGTTTCGAGCGTGCCCAAGGCGATGGACTGGCCGATGCTGCCGACGGCCGCACGGACGGCGGCCTTCGCCTCGTCGTTCAGCGCCAGGATCTCTTCCGCATAGGTCTTCAGCGCCACACCTGCCGCTGTCAGCGCAACGCCTTGCCGGGAACGCAGGAAGAGTTCTGCGCCCAGCTCTTCTTCCAGCGCCTGTATCTGGTCGCTGAGGCTTGACTGGGCGAGATTGATCTCGGCAGCGGCGCGGGTGAGATTTCCGTGTCTGATGACCGCGAGGAATGTCTTCAATTGTCGTGGGTTCATGTCGGGCTTCCGCTATGCCGGGACGCGGCCTGGGCGGAGAATATCAACAAAGCCGATCGGACGGCAACGCTGGAGCATCGAGGGCGGCATCTCGTTCGTCATCCGTGCGCATTCCGTCAGGCATTGCTGACCAGCAGGGCGCCCGACAGGATGAGGAGGGTGCCGGCGGCGAGCTTGACCATGTTGAGCTCGGAGGCTTCGCCGAAGAAGATGGCGGCGATTACAAGTGTCACCAGCACGTTGCAGCTCCAGATCGGGGCGAGTTTTGCGACCGGGACGCCGTAAGCGAAAAGCGCAAAGCTGATGAGGCCGGTGCCGACGGCGAAACAGCCGCCAGCCGTGGCAGCAAGACCAAGGCCTTCGACGGTCCAGGGCGCCGGGCGCCAGATCAGTGCGGCGATCAGGCCGGCAAGCGCGCAGGCTGCACCGAAGGCAATCAGATAAACGGCCGAGCCGGTGGCGGCTGCGGCGCTCTGTTTCTGGAAGATGGCGGTGACGCCCCAGAAAATGGCGGGCAGAATGCCGCCGATGACGATCGGCCAGAGTGGATTCATCGCGAAACTCCTGTCGCACCCATGGGTCAAGGCCTTCGCCTGACGCGAATGCCGGTCAAGCATGCGGGGGTGCCACCAGACTAGGAGTTTCTTTTTGCTCTTTGTGGTCTTGTTGTTCTGGCCTTGAAGCTGACAGATCCAGCCTCTGCCGTAAAGTCGCATCCCCCAGCCTTGGTTCGCGCGCACTTGTATCTGCAACGCGCACTGAAACTGCACGTTGACGAGATGGAGATTTCTGCTAGCTGTAGTGGTCATGAAGATCGCAATGGTTGTTGTCGTGGTGAGAGGGCGCATGGGCAGGATGGTGTAACCATCCGGCGATCAGCCCCATGCGCGGTAAATCAAGCTCCTGACGGGGCTTTTTTTGTGCCCTGAATTTGGGCTGCGCCCCGTCGGATTCCCCACGAAATCTCGCTGACAAGACGGGCAAGACCATGACACGCGACAATTCCGCTCAGACTTCCACCAACCATACGACCGGGACAGCGGCCACGCCTTCGGCGGCGGTTCCCCGACGCTCGATCCTCCTTCTGCTGACCGCACTCTCGGTACTGCCGGTCAACATATATCTGCCCGCGCTGCCAAACATCGCAGCCGCATTCCAGGCCGATTTCGCGCTCGTCAATCTCTCGATTGCGGGCTACGCGATCGTCAATGCCCTGACTGAGATTGTCGCGGGCGCGATGTCCGATCGGTATGGGCGCCGACCGGTCGCACTCGTCGCCGTCTCGATTTTCATCGTCGCGTCCGTCGGCTGCGCCCTTGCTCCGAATATTGGCATTTTCCTCATGTTTCGGGTGATGCAAGCCGCCATCGCGGCCTGCTTCTGCGTCGCTCTTGTCGTCATCAAGGAGACGGCGGGCGAACGCCAGGCCGCCAACAGGATCGGTTATGCAGCAATGGGTTGGGCGATCGCCCCGATGCTCGGCCCCACCTTCGGCGGCGTTCTCAACGAAATGTTCGGATGGCGGGCAATCTTCGTTGCCCTTGCGCTGTTCGGCGCGGCCATCCTCGCTATATCCATGCGCGAGTTGAAGGAAACGTCTGGGCATATGTCGAAACCGCGGGGCAACTACTTCGCCTCCTACGGGCAGCTGCTGGGTTCGGCGCGATTCTGGGCTTATACCCTCTGCATGGCCTGCTCCACGGGCACGCTTTACATCTTCCTCGGAGGCGCGTCGTTGGCCGTCGGCGGATCGCTCGGCGGATCGAGCGCGAAACTGCGGCTCCTCATGGGACTGGTTCCGGCGGGGTTCATTCTGGGCAGCTATCTGGCTGCTCGTTTCACCGGCAGGTCGCTCGGCACGACGCTGGTCATTGCGCGTGTGTCGACGTGCACGGGTCTGCTCCCGGGATTGGCGCTTTCGATTTCAGGCGTCACGCATGTCCTGGCGTTCTTCGGGCCGTGCATGTTCATCGGCATCGGCAATGGATTGACCTTTCCCGCCGCCAATCTCGGCGTCATGTCCGTTCGCGCCAATCTCGCAGGCACCGCCGCAGGCCTTGCCGCCGCGATGTCGATCGCCGGCGGAGCGTTGATCGCTTCGATCGCCGGGCTGTTTCTCCGGGAGGAAGGCGCGGTTTCTACGCTCTTCCTGATGTTGCTGACATCGGCATCGCTTGCCTTGTCGGCAGCGATTTTCGCAGCTCTTGCCGACCGGCGGCTTGCGGGCCGGCTTCCTCTTGGAGAGCCCGCCGAAAGCGGCTGATGCAGGGGCATCAGTCGCGCAGGCGGAGTTCGTCGGTCTGCATTTGAAGGGAGCCCAGGGTTTCCAGGAAACTCATGCCGAGCAGGCTCTGATCGAGCCGACCGTCTTCGGCGACGCTGGCTGCGACATTGTTGCGGACGATCGGACCGATCGCCACTTGGTCGAGCGTGACGGGAGCTGCGCGGCCGCGTCCGTTGGCGGTCATCACGGTCATGGAATAAGTGAGTCCGGAGAGGTCGATGCCGATCCGCTTGGCGTCTTGCTGCGAGAGCGCCACCATGCTGGAGCCGGTGTCGACGAGCATCTCGATCGTCTGGCCGTTGACGCTGACATCGGCCTCGAAATGCCCATTCAGCAGCTTGTGCAGGATGATTTCCTGGCCACCATCACTTGTCGTGACGACCGCGGCGCGGCCAGGAACGAGGCCGGCGAGCAGCCGGTTGCCGACGGCGAGCGCATCCTGGCGATAGAGATAGACGGTGACGAGCGCCAGGATGATGACGAACCAGATCATCAATTGGCGCATCGTCTCACCGATGTTGCGGCTTCCCCAAATGCCGGCCGACAGCATCAGCGCGATCGGCAGCAGATAGATGAAGCGGCCGAATTCGTCGCTCTGCAGGCCGAGAATGCGGCCGCTGTCATTGTTGATGATGAGCGTAGCAAGGCCGACGACGATCACGACGAGGAGGACGGCAAGGCGTATCATAAAGGCAGCTCCGGCCCGCCGGCAAAATTTGTCTTCGCGTGATTGGACACGACACCCGAAACCCTCGCAGGCAGCAGCGCCATGATCCTGCACCGTTCGGCGTCGGAAAAGCCCATCCAGCCGCCGATTTCCTGGAGAGTCCGGCCGCATCCGACACAAAATCCGGAGGCAGGATCCATGGAGCAGACGTGAATGCACGGTGTTTGCATGGAAGACATATCGGAGTTTCAAAGAGCTGTGGCAAGGGCGCAGAGAGCAGCGATCTCGCAAATCTGTTGCGTCGCGCCGAGCGTGTCGCCGGTGTGGCCGGCAAGCTTGCGGCGGATGAAGGCGGTGAAGGCAAGCGCGGCGATGCCGGTGGCGAGCAGGCTTGCAACGAGCGGGCGCAGGCCGAGGGCAGGCCAGATCAGAAGCGCTGCGATGAGACCAGCCGAGGCGAGCGCGATTTGCATCGCCGCCTCGTCCGGCTGGCCGGTGGAGGCGGCCACGCCATCGGCCTTTGCCGCCGGCAGCCGCTGCCAGTGCCAGGCGATGGCGCCGCGGCTGAGGGCTGCGACGGCCGGGACGGTGAGGGCCGCGGCAAGCGGCGAGGAGTGGCGGGCGAGGGCGGAAAGCGCGGCGGCGCGGATCGCGAAAGAGAGGATCAGCGCGATCGCGCCATAGGTGCCGATGCGGCTGTCCTTCATGATGAGGAGGCTTTGCTCGCGGCTCTTGCCGCCGCCGATGCCGTCGGCGGTATCGGCCAGACCATCCTCGTGCAGCGCGCCGGTGACGACGACCTGGACGGAAAGCACAATCAGCACCGCCATGAGAGGATCGGCGCGCAGGCCCAAAAGAAGGAGGAGGGTGAGGCCGGGGATGACGCCGATGACGATGCCGGCGAAGGGAAAGGCGCGCACCAGCCGGCCAAGCCTGCCGTCATAGCCTTTGAACAGCGATTGCGGCATGGGAATACGGCTCAAGAAAGCGACGGCGCGGGCGGTATCGACCGCATGGTCCTTGATCTTCATTCTGCTTCGTTCCGCCGGAGGCCACGGCTTATGGTCGCGGCGGCGCTTTTGGAGTTGTTCGCCTCGTCCGCCCGCTTTAAGAGAGTTTCCACCGCAAAGAAGCTGATTTGCTCGACGCAAACAAGTGGTTTGCGTGAAAACAAGAATAGCCGAATTCATAGGAAAACCGCACAGATGAGCGTTTCAGGCCTGCCGTTCGACGATTTCCGTACCCTGCTCCGCGATCTGCCGGGGCCGGATGCCCGAGCGCTTGTCGCCGCGCGCGAACGCGACGCGCAACTGACCAAGCCGCCGGGCGCGCTCGGACGGCTGGAGGAAATCGCCTTCTGGCTCGCCGCCTGGACGGGCCGCACACCTGCCGTCAACCGGCCGCTTGTGGCGATCTTTGCCGGCAATCACGGCGTCACCAGACAGGGCATCACGCCCTTTCCGCCTGAAGTCACGCAGCAGATGGTCGAGAATTTCGCAGCCGGCGGGGCGGCGATCAACCAGATCTGCGTCGCCTATGATCTCGGCCTGAAAGTTTTCGATCTGGCGCTCGACTATCCCACGGGCGATATCACCGAAGAGGCAGCGCTTTCCGAGCGCGATTGCGCCGCGACCATGGCCTTTGGCATGGAGGCGATCGCCGGCGGCACCGACCTGCTCTGCATCGGCGAGATGGGGATCGGCAACACGACCATCGCCGCGGCGATCAACTATGCGCTCTATGGCGGGTCGGCGCGCGACTGGGTTGGCCCCGGCACCGGCTCGGAAGGCGAAATGCTGGAGCGCAAGATCGCGGCGGTGGAAAAAGCCGTGGAGCTGCACAGCGACCATCTCGACGATCCCCTCGAGATCATGCGCCGGCTCGGCGGTCGCGAGATCGCCGCAATGGCGGGCGCCATTCTCGCCGCGCGCATGGAACGCATTCCGGTGCTGATCGATGGTTATGTCGCAACCGCGGCGGCGGCGATCCTGAAAGCCGCCAATCCGTCAGCGCTCGACCACTGCCTGATCGGCCACGTGTCTGCGGAACCCGGACATCTGCGCGCGATCGAGATGCTCGGCAAGACGCCGCTTCTGGCGCTCGGCATGCGGCTCGGCGAAGGCACCGGGGCAGCACTGGCCGCGGGCATCGTCAAGGCCGCTGCCGCCTGCCATTCCGGCATGGCGACGTTTGCCCAGGCGGGTGTGGCCAACAAACATTGAGAGCGGCTGGGGTCCGGATCGCCTGACGGTGACCGGGGGCGCGGGCGGATCGGCTTACGCCGACCGCGGCGACCGCGGCTTGCGCGGCTCGGACTGATTTTGTATTTGCGTATTCGCTCATTTAAGAGGAGAGGGCGCCTTGACGAAGCCTGCGGTGACGAAAGAGACCGGACTTCGGCATTTCTTCGCTGCTGCCAGCTATTCCTGGGCTGGCTTCCTGCGTGTGCTGAAAGAGGCGGCTTTCCGCCAGGAACTCGGCTTCTTCATCGTTTCGATCGCGGCGCTGGCGCTGGTAGGCGCGAGTGCCGGCGAGATCGTCATCGCAGTGATCCTGTTTCTCGGGCTGTTTTCGATCGAGGCGATGAATACCGCCGTCGAAGAGGTGATCGACCGGATTTCGCCGGAGATTTCGATCGTCGGCAAACATGCCAAGGATCTCGGCTCCTTCGCGGTGACCTGCATGATTGCCGCCTGCTGCCTTTATCTCGGCTTCGTCCTCGGCAAGCATCTGTTCTTTGGAACCGCATGATGTTGTCCGAAGACCGCTCACACTTCGGCATCATGCTGTAGCTGAATCAGGCAAAGCTTCTGCGCTTGCGGGCGACCGCATGGGCTTCCTCCACGGCCGGCAGGCTCTGAAGCACGCGCCTGGCTGGCAGGATGGCGATGACCTCGGTGCCCTCGCGCAGCTTCGATTTCAGCAGAAATTGCCCGTCATGCTTGGCAAGGATCGCCTGGACGATCGGCAGGCCGAGGCCGGTGCCCTGTTCGGCGCTCTTGATGGCGATCGAGCCTTGACCGAAGGCCGACAGCACCACGGGAATCTCGTCTTCCGGAATGCCGGGGCCGTTGTCCTTGATGGAGATATATTGCCCGCCGCCGGCGGTCCAGCCGACCTTGACATGGATCTCCCCGCCCTGCGGCGTGAACTTGACGGCGTTGGAGAGGAGATTGAGCACCACCTGGCGCATCGATTTCTCGTCAGCCCAGATGGCCGGCAACTGCCGCTCGAACTGATCCGATATGGCAATGTTCTTGGCGCGGGCGCGCAGCTGGACCATGCCGATGCAATCCTCGGTGATATCGAGAAGCGAGATCGCCTCCTCGCTCAGCTCGTATTTGCCGGCTTCGATGCGCGAGAGATCGAGGATCTCATTGATGAGATCAAGCAGATGCTGGCCGGAGCGGTGAATGTCGCCGGCATATTCCTTATAGGTCGGATTGGCGAGCGGGCCCAACACTTCGGCCGACATGACTTCGGAGAAACCGAGGATGGCGTTGAGCGGGGTCCTGAGCTCGTGCGACATGGAGGCGAGGAAGCGGGATTTGGCGAGGTTTGCCTCTTCGGCGCGGCGGCGGGCCTCGTCCGACATGGATTTTGCCACTTCCAACTCGGCGATCAGGTCGTCCTTTTCCGACTGGTAGGATAGGATCATGAGGTTCGACTTGAAGAGCCGGTCGCTGATATAGCTGAAGAAGACGACGGTGGTGGTGAAGACCGCCGTCAGGCTGATTTCGAGAAGGTCGCGCGACAGGCCGCTCTTGGCGCCGAGCGCCAGAACCGCCGGCGCGAAGGCGACAAGCACGGACGGTGTCAGCATGAAGTTCGACATCGCCGTGACGGAAAGCGCGATCAGCAGCGTCGCGCCCTTATAAAGAATGAAGCTCGACGGCTCGCAGGTATCGCAGCCCTGCAGCGCAAAGATCGCCCAGCAGCAGCCAAGGAGGAACTGGCCGGCGAGCAGCAGGCGGCGCCATCTGCGGGCGCTTTCGGCGGTGATTTCCTGCCGGCGGGCGCGCCGCGCAAGCAGGATATTGCCGGCGTGGCAGGTGAGCGTCAGCAGTGCCCAGAAGAGCAGTTGCGTGTTCTGGGTGAAATAAACGCCGAGCGCGGTGATGATGACGACGAAGAGCGGCATGATCGTCGCGCCCTGCAGCACCGACGTCACATACATTTTAAGGACGTCGCGGTCGAAGGAGGAATTGGACGCATGGCCAGACTGAAGACGTTCGCGCGTTTGCCGCACAGCCTTGGAAACGGCCTTGTTGCGGTGGCTGCGCGACTTGTCGACGATAATCTTGTCGGTCGATGTGCTTACGCCGGTACTCATGTGCACGTTGAAACTTCATCCCAGGGTGGATAAGAGCCTAACTGACAATTCTTAAGAAGATGTTTGCCATCTTTGCCAAGGATTTGTTTTTTAAGGAGGCAAAAGCGTGACACGGGGCCTGCGCCTGATTCGCGACGGCGCGACCGCCTTTGCCGTGCTGGCGCTCGCCGCGCTGATCGCCGCCAAGCTCAATGATACCGATAAAATCGAGCATGCCGGCGCCTTCCACGCGGCCGATGGAGACAGCCTGACATCGGGAGCCGAACGTTTGCGCCTCGAAGGGATCGACGCGCCGGAGCTCCACCAGAGCTGCGAGCGGGAAGGGAAGGCCTGGGCCTGCGGGCGGGTGGCGCGCGAGGCGCTGCAGGATATGGTACTGGCATCGGGAACAAGATGTCAGGGCGGCCGGCGCGATCGTTATGACAGATTGCTCGTCGTCTGCCGGAACGGGACAGGCGCGGACATCAATGCCGCCATGGTGCGCCTGGGGATGGCCATTTCCTATGGCGGATATGGCAAGGAAGAGGCCGAGGCGAGGGCTGCTAGGGCAGGCCTTTGGGCCGGGACTTTCGAGCGGCCGCGCGATGTGCGCGATCATGCGCGCGCGGGTTCCGGTTTCGACAGCGCCCTGCGTTTCCTCGGGCAGATCGCCGGATGGGAGTAGAGGCATGATCGACGAAGCCATGCTGGAAGCGCTGCGGCGGGAGATCGCCTTATGCCGCATCTGTCGTGACGCACCGGCAAGAGGCCCGGAGAATCGGCTGCCGCACGAGCCGCGACCGGTGGCCGTGATTTCGTCACGCGCCCGCATTTTGATCGCCGGGCAGGCGCCGGGACTTCGGGTACATGAGAGCGGCCTGCCGTTCGACGACGCCTCCGGCGACCGGTTGCGGTCATGGCTCGGCGTCGACAGGGCTAGCTTCTACGACCGCGACCGATTCGCCATCGTACCGATGGGCTTCTGCTTTCCAGGTTACGACGACAAGGGTGCGGATCTGCCGCCACGCCGCGAATGCGCGCCGTTCTGGCGGCAAAGGGTAATGTCGGCCATGCCGCAGATCGAGCTGGTGCTGGTCATCGGCCAATATGCGCAGGCTTGGCATATGGCAGTCGACAGGCAGGACAATATGACGGAGACGGTGCGGTCATGGCGCGACAGCCTTCTTTCCGACCGGTCGCCGGCGGTGCTGCCTTTGCCGCATCCGAGCTGGCGCAACAGCGGCTGGCTGAAGCGCAATCCGTGGTTTGAGGAAGAATTGCTCCCGGTCTTGCGAGAACGGACAAAAATGCTGCTTTCCTGAAACAAAATTCTTTTCGTCGCGCGGAATCGAGTTATACAAAGAAAATAATTCGAAAGGACTGTTGTGCGCATGGACCGCCTCGACCGAAAAATACTGCGTTTGCTGCAAGAGGATTCGACTCTCGCGGTTGCTGATCTCGCCAAGAAAGTCGGTCTTTCGACGACGCCGTGCTGGCGGCGGATTCAGAAGATGGAAGAAGACGGCGTCATCAAGCGTCGAGTCGCCATCCTTGATCCGGAGAAGGTCAACACCAAAGTCACGGTTTTCGTGTCGATTCGCACGGCGACCCATTCGATCGAATGGCTGCGGCGCTTTTCCGAGGTGGTCGCCGAGTTTCCCGAAGTGGTCGAATTCTACCGGATGAGCGGCGATGTCGACTATCTCCTGCGAGTCGTCGTGCCTGACATCGCTGCCTATGATGCTTTCTACAAGCGGATGATCGCCAAGATCGAGATTCGCGACGTCTCCTCCGCCTTTGCGATGGAGCAGATCAAGTACTCGACTCAGTTGCCGCTCGACTACATGATCCTTGAGAACGCCAAGTCCAACGAGGATTGAGTCTATATGTGCGGCGTCTGACCGCACAATGGCGTCGTGTGATTGACTGAGTCTCGACGTGCAGTCTGCTTGCCCACGTGAAGGCACGATCGGACGAAAAACGGCTTCGCCTGCGCCATTCCCATGACAAGTGGGAATGGCGCAACCGGCCACACTGAGGCTGAAATATGCAGCCGCGGGCCAGAAAAGCCCCAAAAATAGCGAAAAAACGCTCAAATCGCGGCAAAATCCTGGAAAAATATATAGCCTGATAAGGATTGCGGGCGTATGTTGCATAGAACCAGTGAGCCTCATGTCATCATTTTGTCTCATTGGTATCGAAATCAGAACACCATGTTCTAAACCGCCACCTTGAATGTGTTCATTAGCCGGCGGTAGAGTTTATGCGCTTCACCAATATGTTCGACGGGGATCGAACGGTGAAGAATTTGACGAATGGGGTGTAACGGTTGCGGCTTGCGATGGAGGATTTCCGTCGCGGAGCCGTTTGGCGCGTTTTCTGCCCTAAATCTCTGATATTGTTGTATAAAAATCACGTTTCCGGCTAAAGTTGCCTTGGGAAGCCCGTCTGGGTGTATCGAGAATTGCTTGATAGCGCCTTGTATGTGATGACGGTTTGGCGGTTCGATCGATCCGCACGCCGAGATGGCTGTTCAAACTGGGCCGGCTTCAAATCGACTACCCGATGGGAAATCAGCCCCGATCGACAAAGGAATGGATTGGTAAATGAACATCAGAATGGTTTTGCTAGCATCAGCAGCAGCATTTGCTGCATCGACGCCGGTTCTTGCAGCTGACGCTATTGTTGCTGCTGAGCCGGAACCGGTTGAATATGTTCGCGTCTGCGACGCTTACGGCACCGGCTACTTCTACATCCCGGGCACCGAAACCTGCCTCAAGATCGAAGGCTACATCCGTTTCCAGGTTAACGTTGGCGAAGACGTCGGCGGCGATTCTGACTGGGATGCAGTTACCCGCGGTCAGGTTCAGTTCACGGCCAAGAGCGACACCGAATACGGTCCGCTGACCGGCGTCATCGTCATGCAGTTCAATGCTGACAATGCCACCGACCAGGACGCCGTTCTCGACTCCGCTTACCTCGACGTCGCGGGCTTCCGCGCCGGTCTCTTCTACAGCTGGTGGGACGATGGTCTCTCTGGCGAAACCGACGACATCGGTTCTGTTGTAACGCTGCACAACTCGCTCCGTTACCAGTACGAAAGCGGTGACTTCTACGCTGGCATCAGCGTCGACGAACTGGAAGACGGCGTTTACAAGGTCGGCGAAGGCCCGAACAACGTCGGCGTTGCCGTCGGTCTCGGCGGCAAGGCTGGCGCGTTCAGCTACCAGATCACTGCCGGCTACGACGTAGACAATGACGACGGTGCTATCCGTGCAATGGGTACGGTTGACATCGGTCCCGGTACGCTCGGCCTCGCTGGCGTATACTCCACTGGCCCGAACTCCTACTACTCGCAGGCTGAATGGGCTGTTGCTGCCGAATACGCCATCAAGGCAACTGACAAGCTGAAGATCACCCCGGCTGTTCAGTACTATGGCAACTACTACGGCACCCCGGTCAAGGCCGGCGTTCCGGATGACTTCGACGGTCTTGGCGATGCTTGGAAGGTCGGTCTGACGGTTGATTACCAGATCGTCGACAACTTCTACGCCAAGGCTTCGGTTCAGTACTTCGATCCGGATGATGGTGACGACTCCACGACGGGCTACTTCCGTCTGCAGCGTTCGTTCTAATCCACTTAATGATGCTCCCGGTCTTCGGGCCGGGGGCACTTCAAATCAGTTTCTGATCTGAGTGACCTCCGATCAGCTACGGGGACGCGTCCGGTCTTCCCTGCCGGACCGTCCTTGCGGCGTTTTGGGCGTATGGTTTCTCAAGGCCATCTTTCCGGGTGACCTTTCCAACTGAGCCGAGCCGGCACGTTGCGTATCGCACGTCGGCATCACTTGGCTCCCAAGGCACGCCACTTTCCATTTTCAAGCGAACCGCACGGGTCGAAGGAATTCACACACGGACGCGCTATCGGTCCACGTCTAATTCGCCGTCGGTTGGCTTTGCGGCAATACGTCGCGAAAAGAAAACGCAATGCCGACAATGTGATCACAGCTTTTTTGGAGATGAGGATACAACCCGAGCAGGGGACTGGCATTCATTTCTACTCTCGGATAGCTTGTTTTCATGGACGATCTCAACGACTACTATTATTTCGCCGCTGTCGTCTCCAGCGGCGGTTTTGCTTCCGCGAGTCGCGATCTCAAAATACCGCGTTCGAAACTGAGCAGGCGGGTCAGCCGGCTCGAGGAAGGGCTTGGCGCAAGGCTCATAGAGCGCTCGACGCGCCACTTCCGGGTGACTGAGATTGGCCAGGCTTTCTACGAGCGGTGCCAGACCATCCTTCAGGAGGCCGATCGCGCCAAATCGATCGTCACCCAAGCCCAATCCGACCCGCAGGGTGTGGTGCGGATGGGCTGCCCGCTCGGCCTCGTCGATATCTCCGTCGGAGGCATCCTGCCCGAATTCCTGGAGCGTTATCCGAAGATCAAGCTGCAGATCATCGGCTCCGACCGGCGCGCCGACCTGATCAATGAACGCATCGACCTCGAGGTGAGGGCGGCCAACGAGCCGGAGACGCAGACCAGCCTGACGATGCGCAAGCTCGACCGTATCAGGCGTATCCTTGTCGCCAGCCCTTCTCTCGTCGAGCGTGTCGGGGGCGTGGGCTGTGCCGAGGATCTTGTCGATCTGCCTACACTGGCGATGACCTCATGGGTGTCGTTTCACACCTGGGAATTGATCGGTCCGAATGGCGCCAAACAGGTGATCCGGCATCAGCCGCGGCTCACCTGCCGCAGTATGACCGCCATCCTCGATGCGGCTCGCGCCGGCCTCGGTTTCGGACTTCTGCTCGAAAGCGCCTGCGAGGCCGATCTCCAGGCCGGCAAGCTGGTGAGGGTGCTGCCGGAATGGCAGTCGGAGGAAAGCCAGTTCTACATCGTCTTCACGACGGCCAAGGGTATGCCGCCGGCCGTGCGGGTTCTGATCGATTTCCTGGTCGAAAAATCCCGGCATCATTGACGACCGGGGCGGGAGTCTCGCCCGGTTTCCTGCTTTTGCTATTTCAGCCGCGCCAGCAGGTTTTCGCCGGCGAGTTCCCTGACGGCATCCTTGCCGATCCAGCGGGCGGTTTTGTCGGGGCTTTCCGCCATGCTCTTTGCGAGTGCCAGCGCCGGCGCATGGCAGGTTCTGCTGCGCTTGCCGACGTTGCGCAGCGCCCAGTTGACCGCCTTTCGCACGAAGTTGCGGGAATCGCCGGAGTGAGCTTCGATCAGCGGCAGCCAGGCGAGGAGGGCGGCGTCAGGATCTTCTTTCCTGTGAACCGCGGCGCCCGCGATCATGGCGAAAGCTGTGCGGCGCACGAATTCGCGCTCGTCGGCGGCGAACTCCCGGATGAGTTCATCCAGCCCCGCCTCGACGAAGAGATCGGCGGCGCAATCGACGATCTCCCAGGAGTTGAAATCATTGGCCCAATGGCGGGCTTCTTCCATCGTCAACCGCTTCGGCTCAGCGGTATAGAGGGCGAGCAGGCGGGCTTCGCGGATATCGCTTCGCCAGAGTTCTTTCGCCCTGAAATGATCTTTCTTCGCCCGCCTGGCCACCGTCCTGACATCAGGATTGAAGATGCCGAGAGCGCGGTCGGTGACGATACCGTAACGCGCCATGGCGGCGACATTCTCCTCCGAGCGCAGCGTTTGCAGATACGCGATCAGTTCGGCTGCGTCGGAGGAGGGGCCGATCATTTTTCGAGCCGCGCGAGCAGCGAGGACGTGTCCCAGCGATTGCCGCCCATCGCCTGGACGTCGCCGTAGAACTGGTCGACAAGGGCGGTGACCGGCAGCTTGGCGCCATTGCGGCGGGCCTCGGTGAGCACGATACCGAGGTCCTTTCGCATCCAATCGACGGCAAAGCCGAAATCGTATTTGCCTGCATTCATGGTCTTGTGGCGGTTTTCCATCTGCCAGGAGCCGGCCGCACCCTTGGAGATCACCTCGACGACCTTTTCGATATCGAGGCCGGCGCTCTTGCCGAAATGCAAGGCTTCGGCAAGTCCCTGGACGAGACCGGCGATGCAGATCTGGTTGACCATCTTGGTGAGTTGGCCGGAACCGGCAGGCCCCATCAGGCCGACCATGCGGGCATAGGCATCGATCACCGGCCGGGCGCGTTCGAAGACGGCTTCGTCGCCGCCACACATGACTGTGAGGATGCCGTTTTCGGCACCGGCTTGGCCGCCGGAGACGGGAGCGTCGATAAAATCGACACCTTTTTCCTTGGCCGCCGCATAAAGCTCACGGGCCACCTCGGCGCTCGCGGTGGTGTTGTCGATCAGGACCGAACCCGGCTTCATGGCGTGCAGGGCGCCGTTTTCACCCGATGTCACCGAGCGGAGATCTTCATCATTGCCAACGCAGACGAAGACGAAATCGGCACCAGCCGCTGCCTCAGCCGGGGTGGGGGCGGATTTGCCGGAAAATTTCTCCGCCCAGGCGGCGGCCTTCTCGGGCGTTCTGTTGTAGACGGTAACATCGTGGCCGCCCTTCGTCTTCAGATGGCCCGCCATGGGAAAGCCCATGACGCCGAGACCGATGAACGCGACTTTTGCCATATGTCCTATCCTTATGCTGAGTGAGAGGCCCGAGGATTAACCGAAACGGCGGGAGCAGAAAAGAGCCGTGAAGGCGGACTTCCTTGCGATTGAGGCATATCGGGCTGGCCGGCGCTTGGGCGAGCCCTAGATTGGCGAGAAGGCACAATGGGGGAGGTGACATGAGCGAGGTTCCGACGATCAAGCAGCGGCGCAAAGGCCGCAGCGGCATGCAGGCGATGCTTATTCCCTCGCAGCAGATGGTCGCAGAGCAGATTCGATCGGCGCCCGAGGGCGTCTTCACGGAAGCCGGCGTTCTTCGCCGCCGTCTTGCTGCCCAGCATGGAGCGGACGCCTGTTGCCCCGTGACCGTGCAGCAGCACTTGCGTGCGATCGCTGAGCTGTCCTTCAGCGCCCTGGAGAAGGGGGAGCCGCTCTCGACCGTCACGCCCTATTGGCGCATGGTCGACCCCGCAAGCCTGCTTGCAAAACGTCTTGCCGGCGGTCCCACCTTCATCCGCGAGCAACTGGCGGCCGAACGCCCGGGGGATAACGGGACAGATTCGGAGCAATGAGAAAACCGCGCGTAAACGGCGATCCCCGTCCGATTGCGCGAGGCGACATAAAGCGAGCCTTCATGGCGCCGATTGGGGAAAATTATTCCTCGAAGCGGGTTGCAATGGCAAATTGATATTGTCGATATAATCGGTAGTCTATGTCAGTATTCCTGCGATCGGATCGGCTTCGGAAGGTATCGGCCAACCGCCATCGATCGACAGGATATTTCAGATGCTCATGCGCAGACAGAACTCCGGCTTTCCTGCCGCCGTCACCGCGATCCTCCCAAGCATGCGGACGGCGGCAGCGCGCGGCGGATGTTCAGTTTCAGCCGCGCGAGTTGATTTTTGAGTTTCGCAGCAAAGGACCGTTTCCATGACCGCCACCTCCGATCCCATTAATTTCCTCTGGTTCATCCCGACATCGGGCGACGGCACCTATCTCGGTTCGGCCGATCTCAACCGCGCGCCTGAGATCGGCTATCTCACGCAGATCGCCCAGGCCGTCGACCGGCTCGGCTATTCCGGTGTGCTGCTGCCGACAGGGGTTGCCTGCGAGGAATCCTTCGTGACGGCCGCCGCGCTCGCGGCCAAGACCGAGAAGCTGCAGTTCCTGGTGGCGATCCGCCCGGGTACGGCATCGCCCGCCTATTATGCGCGTCTCGCGACGACGCTCGACCGGATTTCCAACGGTCGTCTGCTGCTCAACATCGTCGTCGGCGGCAGCCCGGCGGAGCTTGCCGGCGACGGCATCCATCTCGAGCATGACGAGCGTTATGCCCATGCCGAGGAGTTCTTCACTGTGTTCGAGGAACTGCTGGACAAGGGGACGGCGAGCTTCGACGGCAAATATATCAAGGTGACCAATGCGCGCCTCGGCTTTCCCTCGGTGCAGAACCCGCGCCCGCCGCTCTATTTCGGCGGTTCCTCGGATGCCGGCATCGATTTCTCGGTCGGTCGCGTCGACAAATATCTGACCTGGGGCGAACCGCCGGCGCAGGTGGCCGAGAAGGTTGCCAAGGTGCGTAAGGCCGCTGCCGAGCGTGGCCGCGAGGTGAGCTTCGGTATCCGCCTGCACTTCATCGTGCGTGAAACCGACGAGGAGGCGTGGGAAGCGGCCGAGCGCCTGATCCGCCATCTCGACGATGACACGATTCGCGAGGCGCAGGAGCGCTTCGTCCACGAATCCGACTCGGTCGGCCAGAAGCGCATGGCCGCCCTTCACGGTGGTCGCCGCGACAAGCTTGAGGTCTCACCGAACCTCTGGGCCGGCGTCGGTCTGGTGCGCGCCGGCGCGGGCACCGCGCTTGTGGGCTCGCCGAAGACGGTGGCCGCGCGTCTTCGCGAATATCAGGAGATCGGCATCGATACGGTGATCGGCTCCGGCTATCCGCATCTCGAAGAAGCCTATCGTGTCGCCGAGCTGCTCTTCCCCGAGCTCGGCATCACCCGCGAGCAGCAGCGCCTGGCCTTCAACAACGAGTTCGGCCGCAAGCAGATCTTCGCGGGAGGCAGCCATGGCGGCAATCTGAAAGTCGTCTCCGGCTCCTGAGTTCGAACAAAGACGCAGTGCCTGATATCGCCGGAAGCCGGGTACGGCTTTCGGCGTTCTGGTGTCGTGTGACCAGCTGGTGAGCCATTTCGCTGAGGATGCTCCCGGGCGGGGAGTACCTTCGCCCTATTCCACAATATTCGATTTTAGCTTCGCCGGAGATAAGCCGGCTATCATTTCGCGTTAATAGGCCCGGAAACTGCTCTGGCGGCATGCCATTTGGTGCCGGCTTTTGAGGGAGTGATTGTCGGCTTAGGCGGCTACTAGCACCAGCGCTGCCTAATATGAACGCATCGCGGCGACGGTAAGTGATCGGCAAAGAATGCTTAAACTCATCGCTGTCGAGCTATTGATTTCTGTGTGGTTTTGGCTGCGCTGTCATCTGGTGTTGTGGTCGTCGTTGCATAATTCCCGGCTTTATCCAGTTTTGGCTTGACCAACATATCGCTCCATAGCTATAGGTTTATCCATAGCTGACGAGGTATGGATATCGGATGTCGACCGCTCAAGACATGCTTTTCAGAACGCTCGCCGATCCCACGCGGCGGGCTCTCTTCGAACGGCTGTGCCGGGAAGGGGAGAAGACGGTCGGGGCGCTAACGGAGCGAGCCGGGGTTTCGCAGCCTGTCGTTTCGAAGCATCTCGGGATCCTGAAACAGGCCGGGCTGGTGCGTGACCGCCATGAAGGGCGTCAGACGCATTACAGCGCGCAGCTCGGTGCGCTTGCGCCGCTCGTCGATTGGACAAGTGAGATGGCGGGCTTCTGGCAAAGCCGTTTCGATGCTCTCGAAAATTTACTGAAAAGGATGGATCAATGAGCGATATGTCGACCGAAACACGTTCCGTCATCATCGAACGGGAGATGCCTTTTCCCGCGGAGAAGATCTGGCGGGCGCTTACCCAGCCGCACCTGATCCAGGAGTGGCTGATGCAGAGCGACTTCAAACCGGTCGTCGATCACAGCTTCAATTTCAACGCCGATTGGGGCTCGGTCGATTGCCGGGTTCTGGAGGTCGAGCCGAACAAGACGCTTGCTTACAGCTGGGACGCCTATGGTCTCGAAACCATCGTTACGTGGACGCTCACCCCGACGGGCAAGGGCACGCATCTGCGCATGGAGCAGGCGGGCTTCCTGGCGGATCAGCGGCAGGCTTATGGCGGCGCCAGGAGCGGCTGGCCGCAGTTCTTCGACAAGCTGGAACAGGTGCTGTCGCGGACGGAGTGAGGGCGCCCGCGGGGGAGGCAGCCCACCATCTGGGCTGACAATGAGGAGGAGGTCCCATTGGGGAACACTGGTTTCGGCAGGTCCACGGTTGGCTGTCCGTAGCCTTTACCGTGGCCGTTGTAGTCAATATCATCGCCGTGGTGCAGGAGAAATCGGCCATCTGGGTGGGATTCCTGGCGCTGTTGCCGCTTTGCCTGCTTCTCATTACCGGTCCCTGTTTGTTTGTGCTGCCCTATGTAACGAAGCGGCGCGACGCGGAATGCGCCGGCTGACAGGAGGAAACGCTATGGCGGGCAGAACGTCGAAAGCGGCGGAGAGGGTCACCGGGAAGGCAGCCTCCAAGCCGGTCGCCACGAAGCCAAACCTTCTTTCAGGCGGCAATCCGCAGATCCCCAAGGGCTATGGTGACGCGCCGGTGCAGGCCTATATCGCCGCCATGCCGGGCTGGAAAAGCGATATCGGACGCCGCCTCGACGCGCTGATCACCCGCACCGTGCCCGGCGTCTCCAAGGCGGTCAAATGGAACTCGCCTTTCTATGGTATTGAGGGGCAGGGCTGGTTCCTCGGCATCCATTGCTTCACGAACTACGTCAAGGTGGCTTTCTTCAAGGGCGCGGCGCTCGATCCTCTGCCGCCGGGCGCGTCCAAACAGAAAGAGGTGCGCTATCTCGACATCCGCGAGGACGACCCGTTCGACGAGGCGCAGATCGCCTCCTGGGTGGAACAGGCGAGCCGGTTGCCCGGCGAACCCATGTGAGAGTGTCGAGGCCGAGTGGCGGGAGAGAGATGACGATGAAGAAAGCGACGGCAACCATGAAGAAGAACGAAACCGGCGAAGAAAACTGGGAAGCCTCACCTTCTCGGCTGATCGATGCGAGGATCGAAGAACTTAGCGATTGGCGCGGCGACATGCTCGCGCGTGTCCGAGCGCTCATCAAGCAGGCCGAACCCGATGTCGTCGAGGAATGGAAGTGGCGAGGGGTTCCGGTGTGGGAGCGCGCCGGCATCATCTGCACCGGCGAAACCTACAAGAGCGCGGTAAAGCTGACCTTTGCCAAGGGTGCATCGCTTGAGGATCCCGCAGGCCTTTTCAACTCCAGCCTCGAAGGCAACACCCGGCGGGCCATTGATTTCCATGAGGGCGACAAGATCGACGAAGAGGCGCTGAAGGCGCTCATTCGCGCTGCCGCCGCGCTGAACACGTCCCCGCGGAGCGCTGGCTCTCGGAAGAAATCAGGCAGGACTTGAGGTGATCCAGATCGCCTAATGGATCGGGCTCGCCTCGCGTTCGAGAAAGAGTTCGAGATTATCCAGGCCGATCCGGGTGCCTTGAAGGCGGGCGCCGTTGTCGGCATAGCCGTCGAGGAAAACCACCTGCTCGGTGAAGAACATCCTGGTGCCGCCGGGGGCGGCCTTGAAGGTGACGGTGGCGAGCGAGGCGGAAATACGGGTTTGCCCGAGTTTCATCTCATAGGCATAGACGATGCGGGTATCGGGCACGATATCGATGTAATGGGCGTCATAGGCGTGCAGAAGCCCATCAGTGTCGGCGACATAGTTTCTCTCCGCACCGCCGGGGCGGAAATCGAGCGCATATTCCAGCGGCGCCCAGTCGCCATGGCAGGCGAACCATTGGCGCTTGGATTCCGGCGTCGACCAGGCGCGGAAAACCCGGGCGACCGGCGCCTTCAGGCGGCGCTCGATGACGAAGGTCGTATGTTCGGCGGATCGCGTGGTCATTCTTGGGTTTCCATTTCATCGGCAAGAAGTTGGTCCAGCCTGTCGAAGGCGGTGGTCCAGCGGGTTTTTCGCTGCTCCACCCAGCGTTCGACGGCAGCAAGCGCGTCCTGCTGCAAGCGGTAGGTTCGCACCCGGCCGGACTTTTCCGAGAGTACGAGGCCGCTCTCCTCCAGCACCTGCAGATGTTTCATCACCGTCGGCAGGGCGACCGCGAGCGGCGCGGCAAGCTCGGTGACGGAGGCCGGGCCGCGGCCGAGCCGGTCGATCATGCCGCGGCGGCTGCGGTCGGCAAGCGCGTGAAACATGCGATCGAGATCCGCCTGACTTTCAATCATACCGCTGCGTCCCGGAAGCGGGCTGGGAGCTTTTCATGATAGGGATAGAACTTAAAATAGGGACGAGCCTCTTCCAGCGCCCTTGCGAAGGATGGGCGCGCCAACAGCCTGCTATAATAGGCGCGAAGCTTCGGCTGATCCTGACAAAACGGAACAAGCGTTTCGGCATAGAAGAGGGCGGGGGCCGCGGCGCAATCAGCCATGGTGAAGGCCTCGCCCGTTATCCATGGGCTTTCGCCCAGCTGTTTTTCGATCATGGCATAGGCGGTTGCGAGCGTCGTTCTCGAGGCCGTCATCTCGATTTCGTCCGCCGTGCCCTCAGGGCGCAGACGGTTGCTGACGAGCGTCTGCATCGGCACCTGGACATAATGATCGAAGAAGCGGTCCCAGAGGCGGACCTGCAGCGCCCGGTCGATTTCCAGCGGCAGCAGGCGCACAGGGCCGGGATAATAGTGATCGAGATATTCGATGATGATCGACGTTTCGGGAATGGTGCTGTCGCGCGCCTCGTCCCTCAGCAGCGGCATCTTGCCGACTGGCCAGAAGCGGAAGAGATCGGCGCGCGACGTCTCGTCGGAAAGATCGACGATACGATTTTCGAAGGGGGTCGCGTTTTCATAAAGCGCGATCAGCACCTTGTGGCAGAAGGAGGCAAGCGGATGCCCATAGAACACGAGCGACATCAGGCGACCTTTCTATCGTTGCGATAAACTTCACCGATCGACTAAGTATCAGGTCGAGTGACATCGCGCAATAAATACTTCGCCAAATGTGTAACTATCGCCGTCAGCCGATATAGCGGGCGATCACCAGATGGCCGGGCGTCGGCTGGCCCTCTTCCATGCGCACGTTGATATCCGATATCTCGACGAGTTCGAAACCGGTCGCCGTCAGGCGCTCCCTCACATAGGCGTCGGCATGGGCGAAACGCTGGTGCGGACCGACCATATAGGCGCGGCCGGCGAAGCTTTCCGTAGGCAGGGTTTCCGAGGAGAAGATGAACAGGCCGCCGGGCGTCAGATTCTCGGCTGCGCCGAAGAACAGCGGTTCAAGCGCGCCGAGATAGGGCAGCACGTCGGTGGCGGTGATGATGTCGAAAGCTTCCTCGTCGTTGTCTTCAAGGAAATCCTCGACTTCCGCGACGAAGAGCGTCTCGTAGAGGTCCTTTTCATGGGCGATCTCGACCATCTTCTCCGATAGGTCGATGCCGGTCATATCAGCGCAGAGGTCGCGTAGCGCGCCGCCGGTGAGACCGGTGCCGCAGCCGAGATCGAGCAGGCGCTTGAACGGCCCGAGTTTCAACGCCTGCAGATGTTGGCGCACCAGCATCGGCACGTGATAGCCGAGCTGCTCGACGAGTACGTCCTCGAAGACCTCGGCATGCTGGTCGAACAGGGTCTCGACATAGGCGTCGGGCGCCTTGGCCGGAGTTTCGCCGCGGCCCATCGCGGCGATGCGCACGGCGGCGCCGCCGTGATCGTCAGGATCGATCGCCAGGACTTCCTCATAGGCTGCCACCGCCGCGTCGACATCGCCTGATTTCTCCAGCGCCAGCGCGCGGTTGTAGGCTTCGCCAAGGGCTTCTTCGTCGATCTTCTTTGCCATCGCCGTCCATCGTCCTTCTGTTTCAGGCATGGCTCTAAGGCGGCTTTCGATGTTTTGCAATGGCGTGGCGACTGGCGCAGAATGGCCGAAAAGAAGACGAAGGAGGAACAGTTATGGATATGGAGCAGGACAAGGTGCCTTCGGCAAGGGAAGATGAGGGCGCGCGAGTCTTGCTGCTGCCCAGCACGCCGGGCGAGGTCACCAATACGCTCATTCACTATTACCGCGGCGAACTGGGGCGGATGACGAGCTGGCGCGACCGCATCGACCGGACGTCCAACTGGGCGATCACCGTGGTTGCGGCGCTGCTTTCAGTGTCGCTGTCGACGCCGACCTCGCATCACGGCGTGCTCTTGTTCGGGATAATGCTGGTGACGCTGCTTCTGATGATCGAGGCGCGGCGCTACCGCTTCTTCGATATCTACCGCGCCCGCATCCGGCAGATCGAGCGCTGCTATTTTGCTCAGATCCTGGCGCCCGACGCCAAGACCGGCAGCGAATGGGCAGCGGTGGTCGCCAATAGCCTGCGTCATCCACGCTTCCTGCTCAGCTATTCGGAAGCAATGCACCGGCGTCTCAGGCGCAATTATGGCTGGATGTATTTCATCCTGTTTCTGGCCTGGTGCCTGAAGATTTCGACGCCGAAACTGCAGACGGAGGGCGTGCAGACGCTGCAGGCGCACTCGTGGAGCTATGTCATCGACAATGCCGTGCTCGGGCCGCTTCCCGGCGTTGCGGTCATCGCAATCGTCGTCACCTTCTACCTCGGCATCCTTTGTTTCGCCCTGCGACCGGATCGTGACGAAGGCGAATTCGGACATGGCGAGGCGCATGTCTGATACGGCCGAAGCCAGCCCGCCGTCAGTGCAGGATGAATTCGCCCTTCAGCGCGCGCCACTCGGTTGCCGAGATCAGCTTGCGGTGGACGTAGCGCACCGAATGCAGCGGCCCGTCGAGCTTTTCCTGCCAGAACTTCAGGAAACCATGCATCTCGGGAAAATCCGGGGCGAGGTCGTAATCCTGCCAGACGTAGGTCTGCAGGATCGCCGGGTGGTCAGGCAGGTGGTAGAGGATCTGGGCGGTCGTCAAACCATAGCCCTGCAATTGCTTTTCCATGTCCTTATGCATCGTATTCAGCTTCTTCTCGTTCCCACTCGCGCTTTTATTAGCGCTGCATGAAATGAAAACATGCGAGTGATTAATGGAAGCTTAACAGATGCTGTGTGGTGGAGATATTCTTTTTGTTTTCAATGGCTTGGCAGCATCCTGAGGCGAGTGCTGCCAGCCGGCTTTTGCGAGCCTATGCCGTTATCCGGAAACCGCGACACGCTTTTTGGCGTCACGCATCAGCGTTTCAGATGCCTGGTCAGGCGCCGCTCGATCCAGGCCCAGAGATGGCGCAGAGCCTCGACGATCGAGAGGTAGAAGATCGCCGCCCAGAGATAGGTCTGGTAGTCGAAGGTGCGGGAGAAGGCGTAGCGGGTCTCGCCCATCAGATCGAGCACGGTGATGATGGCGACGACGGCCGAGCCCTTGATCAGCAGGATGATCTCATTGCCGTAGGGGCGAAGCGCCACGATGAGAGCCTGCGGCAGGATGATCTTGCGGAAGGCGATATTCTGATGGATGCCGAGTGCCGCGGCCGCCTCGCGCTGACCATGCGGCACGCTTTCGATCGCGCCGCGCAGGATTTCCGCTTGATAGGCCGCGGTATTGATGGTCATGGCGAAGATGCCGCAATACCAAGCATCACGGAAAAACCACCAGATACCGACGGACTCCAGCTGCGGCCGGAACACGCCGAGGCCGTAATAGACCAGGAAGAGCTGGGCAAGCAGCGGCGTGCCGCGGAAGAAATAGATGTAGCAATAGGCCAGCGCGTTCAGCACCTTGCTTTTCGACAGACGCGCCATGGCAAGCGGCAGCGACAGGACGGCGCCGCAGACAACCGAAATGGCGACGAGGCCGAGCGTCACCCCGAGGCCGTGAAGGTAGCGCGGCCCGTATCGGGTGAACTTGTCGGGATCCCAGCCATTGATGACGGTGAAGACCAGCAGCGCGGCGAACAATGCCCAAAACGCGACAAGGATATAGCCGGCGAGGCGTGTCCGCGTCATCCGCCTGGCCGCTTCGCGGGGAGCTGGCTGCGGCGGGATCAATGTTTCAGCGTAGCTCATCGGCGGACCTCCGAACGCTTGGCCCATCTGTCGACATAGACGAGCAGGAAGGAGGAGAGGATGGCAAGCACCAGATAGAGACAGCAGGCGATGCCATAGAAGAAGAAGGGTTCCTTGGTCACACGCACGGCCACATTCGTCTGGCGCAGGATATCGGCAAGGCTGATGATCGACACATAGGAGGTGTCCTTCAGGAGCACCATCCAGAGGTTCGTCAGGCCGGGCAGCGCGATGCGCACCAACTGCGGGAGAACGACGAGGCGCAGCGTGCGGCCGCGATGGAGACCCAGCGCGTCTCCCGCCTCATATTGGCCCTTGGGAATGGCGCGGAAGGCCGAGAGCAGCACTTCCGAGCAATAGGCGGAAAAGACGACCGACAGCGCGATGACGCCGGCGAAGAAGGCGTTGATTTCGACCGGCGGACCGCTATAGCCGGCGAGATCCAGCAGATACTGGATGAGGATCTGCATGCCGTAATAGATGATGAAGAGCGTCAGAAGCTCCGGCAGCCCACGGAAGATCGTGGTGTAGATGCCGGCAGCCAGCCGCACCGATTTTTCTTCCGACTGCTGGCCGAGCGCCACCAGAAAACCGATGACGAGGCCGATCGGCAGGGTGACGATCGCGACCGATACGGTGACCTGAAGGCCGAGCGCAATTTCGTCGCCAAAGCCGGTGTCGCCACAGGCAAGAATCGTCGACTGACCCAACCAGGTGAAAATACCGACAGGTCCGCAAAGCGGATCAAAGATGTGCACAAGCAAGCTCCAGAAGGAGCCGAGCGCGGAAAACAATCCGCCCATGCGAGAATTCCCCTCACGGCTTTTGCCGTTTTGATCTTGCCACCTTTGTCAAACAAAAATGGCGGAAGAGCAAGCCTCCCGCCAATAGCTTCATCGGCCAGATACCGATTTTCTCATTCGCCGTAAACGTCGAAGTCGAAGTACTTGTCCTGGATCTTCTTGTACTCGCCGCTGGCGCGAATTGCAGCGATCGCCGTGTTGAGCTTTTCCTTCAACGCATCGCCCTTGCGGATGGCGATACCGGCGCCGTTGCCGTTGATTTCCTTGTCGACCGGCAGGGTCGTCAGGATCTTGCAGCATGCACCGGCGTCGGACTTGACCCATTCGGAGAGAACGACGACGTCGTCGATGACGGCATCGACGCGGCCGCTGGAAACGTCGAGCTTGTATTCGTCAGCGGTGGGATAGAGCTTCAGTTCGGTGTCGGCGAGGTGCTTCTCGGCGTAGTTGGCATGCGTCGTGGAGGTCTGCGCGCCGATCACCTTGCCCTTGAGGCCGGCAACGTCAGTGATCTTGGAGTCCTTCGGCACAGCGATTGCCGGCGGGGTGTTGTAGTACTTGTTGGAGAAGTCGACGAGCTTGAGACGTTCAGGCGTGATCGACATGGACGAGACGATCATGTCGAATTTCTTGGCGTTCAGCGCCGGGATGATGCCGTCCCAGTCGGTGCTGACGAACGTGCATTCGGCCTTCATTTCGGCACAGAGCGCCTTGGTGATATCGATGTCGAAGCCCTGGATCGTGCCGCTGGCGTCGACGAATTCGAAGGGCGGGTAGGTCGAATCAGTGCCGATCACATATTTTTCGCCGTCGGCCATGGCCGAGCCGGCAAAGAGAGACATCGCCGCAATCGAGGCTGCCGCGAAAATACGGGTGGAGATATGCATGAGGATCCTCTCTGTTGGTAGCCGTCGCGCTTTTTTCTCTTGGGCTGACGGCTGCTGTTCAACGGTGACGGGCACCGCCTTGCGGCGATAATCAGACTTTTTTTCATACAATTGCAACAGAAATTCCCGCGCAGTTTGCAGTGCACACAGCAGGCGAGATGAACGTCGGCAGACTGCAACATTCACGCGAGGTTAATCCCCGAATTCCTAGAACCGGAACAAATCGGCGGTTCGGCGATTGCCATTTCGCCGTTTCGCCTTAATGCGTGGCTAGGGGCGGAAGCAGGGCCTATCGGCCTTCAGGAAGCTCAAACAGGATCGAGGAAACCCGATGGGCATGAAATCAAGATTGTTCGCAAGTGCGGCTTTTCCGCTGCTTTCCCTCTCGCTGGCCCTGCAGCCGGCAGCGGCGATGGCGGCCGTGCGCGGCGTTGAGACGCAGGCCGCGGCCGTGCGGCAAGTCGAGCAGGGGAGCTTCGAGGTGGCGCAGGATGCGCCTCAGGATGCACCTTCCGAAGAAGAGTTGCTGAAGAAGAAAAAGCACAAGGAAAAGCAGGAGGCCCCGGCCGAACAGGCGCCAGCCGCCGAACAGCCCGCGCAGAAGGAAGCGCCTGCAGAAAAGCCGAAGGCCGAGCGGAAGGAGGCTCCTGAGCCTGAACCCAAGGCCGCGCCTGAGCCCAAGGTAGCGCCAGAACCCAAGGCAGCACCGGAGCCACCGAAAGCCGAAGCGCCGAAGGAGGCGCCGGCGGAACAGCCCGAAAGCAAGCCCGCGCGGAAAGCCAAACAGGAGGCTCAGCCCGAGGCACAGCCGGAGGCCGCGCCACAGCAGGAACAGCAGCCGGTAACGCAGGAAAAGCCGAAGAAACCCAAGAAGCATGAGGCTCAGCAGGCCGAGCCTGAGGCGCAGCCCGCGCCCGAGCAGCAGCCGGCCGCTAGGGAAACCCAGCCGCAAACGGAGCAGGCTGCACCTGAGGCCAAGCCGGAAGGCAAGCAGCGCCCGCGCGATAAGGGCAAGGGCAAGGCCGAAACCGCCGCTCCCGAGCCTGTGACGCCGACCGAAGAGCAGGCCAAGCCCGAAGCCAAGCCGGAAGCAAAGCCCACGGCCGAAGCGCCGGCCGTGAAGAAGCCTGCAGCCGGCGAGACCGTCGCGCCTGCAGACAAGGCTACCCCGGACAAGGCTACCCAGGACAAGACGGCCGCCCCGGAAGCCGCGCCGGTTGAAAAGCCCAAGGAAGGCACGGCGGCAAAACCTGCTGGCGAACAGCCCGCTGGTGTGCAGCCAGCCGCACCGGCCACCGACACTGCCCAGCCGCTTCCGGATGCCAGCGGCGGCCAGCAGGTGCAGCAGGCTATTCCGGCGCCGGAAAAGGTTTCGCCCGAGGAACTGCAGCGGCGCAAGAAGATCGCTGAAGATCCGGCCAAGAGCAGCGAGACCGTCGTGCTGCCGGTCCAGAACGGTGCCGCCGTGCTCGACAGCGACAAGGATGCCGATCGCAGCAAGGGCCGGGAAGGCCGCCGCGACCGCGACAAGCTGCGCGCCGAGAGCCAGGACTTCAAATTGCCGACCTCCGATGCCGAGGCTCAGGCCGCTACCGGTGGCGTGGCGCAGCCCTCGGTCAAAATCGAGGCGGTGACCAGCGAGAAGGGCACGAGGCTTGACGAGCGGCCGCAATTTGCCCGTCCCGACGGGGCGCGCATCGACAACCGCACCGAAGACAACCGCGTGATCATCCAGTACAACAATCAGGTGATCGTGCGCAGCGACGACGACAGGCGGTTCCTGCGCGATGGCGAACGGCCGAGCTATGAAGAGCTTTCGGGCGACCGCTACCGCGAGACGATCATGCGGCCGGAGGGCTATCGCATCGTCACGATCCGCAACCGTTATGGCGACATCATCCAGCGGTCGCGCGTCGATGCGCGTGGGCGTGAGGACGTGCTCTATTATTCGCAGGATCTCTACAACGATCCGGACCGCGACTATTTCGAGGATCCGGGCGCCGACCTGCCGCCGATGCGCCTGCGCGTACCGCTCAACGACTATATCATCGACACCCGCAGCGACCCGAACCGGGATTATTACGAGTTCCTGAGCGAGCCGCCAGTCGAGCCGGTGGAGCGCGTCTATTCGCTTGACGAGGTGAAGTATTCGGCCCGTATCCGCGACAAGGTGCGCCGTATCGACCTCGACACGATCACCTTTGCGACCGGCAGTGCCGATATCCCGATGACCCAGGCGCGTACGCTACGCAAGGTCGCAGACGCGATCAGCCAGGTGCTGAAGAAAGATCCGAGCGAGACCTTCCTGATCGAGGGTCATACGGATGCCGTCGGCTCTGACCAGAGCAACCTGGTCCTTTCCGACCAGCGTGCGGAATCGGTCGCCAACGTGCTCACGGACGTTTACGGCATACCGCCCGAGAACTTGGCGACGCAGGGCTACGGCGAGCGCTATCTGAAGGTCAACACGGACGGTCCCGAACAGGAAAACCGCCGCGTCACCATCCGCCGCGTCACCGCGCTGGTTCGGCCGGTGGCTGCCAACCGGTAATGATATGGCGCCCCTCTATCATTGAGGGGCGCCATTTGCTTCCAGGGGCTGGACTGGTAATAGCCCCAGGTCTTTGCACCTAAGCCACAAGCAGTTCTACTCGCTGGCTTTTTTGGCAGCCTTTTCGATGATGTCGGCAACCTTTTGCGGCTGAGAGGCGAAGACGGCGTGGCTGGCCTTGATTTCGGTCACTTCGCTGCCGGCGCGTTTGGCCATGTCGCGCTCCAGGTCAGGGTTGATGGCGCGATCCTGGGTGGCGACGATCGACCAGCTAGGCTTGGTGCGCCATGCTGTTTCCGTGATCTTGGCGGAGAAGGCCTGCTTGGAGGCGAAGACCTGCGACCTTGCCAGGAAGTCTGCTTCGTCTTTCGGAAGGTCGGCCGCGAAATCGGCGGGGAAGGCGCCCGGATCGAGATAGAGATATTTGCCGTCCTTGGTTTCCTTGATGTCCATACTGCCGGCGGGCTTCGAGCTCGAAAGGCTCAGCACGCTTTCGCCCTTATCCGGCTGGAGGGCGGCGACATAGACGAGGCCCGCGACGGCCGGATCGTTGCCGGCTTGCGTGATGACCATGCCGCCATAGCTGTGTCCGACGAGCAGGCTCGGCCCGTCCTGGAGGTCGAGAATGCGCTTCGTCGCGGCGACATCATCATCGAGCGAGGTAATCGGCTCCTGGACGACCGTGACCTCGAAACCGCGCTTCTGTAGGATTTCGGTCACCTTGCGCCATCCGGAGCCGTCCGCGAGTGCACCATGTACGATCACGATGTTCTTGACCGGAGCGGCCTCGGCGGCAAATGCGATGGTGCCGGCGGCAAGCGTGAGGGCTGTGATGAAAATGGGACGTCTGTTCATGGTATTATTCCTTTGATTGAGGTTGTGGATTGCGTATCGAGGCATTTCAGATTCAGCCGAACGTAAAGGCATAGGCCTGGACGCCGGGATCGAGGAAGCGGATCTCGAAGGTGCGGGCGGCGACCGGGCCGGACTGGCGCACCAGTTGGTAAAGTCTTGTCGCGGTTACTGTACCATTGCCGTCGGCATCGATGTCGGAGCCGTGGTCGGCGCCTGGAACCTTGCCGTCGACCTTCACCTGGAAGCGGACAGGTTTGCCGCTGTCGCCTGGCCCGAGAACGAGATGTAGGTCACGGGCGCTGAAACGGTAGGTGATGCCACCGCCCGGTTGATCGAGTGTCGCCTGATCCTTTCCGACAGTCCAGCTTCCGGACAGGCCCCAGTTGTTGAGACCCGGCTCGGTGGTCGAATAGTTCTGCGTGATATCGGCTTGCAGCCCCTCCGGAGAGACGAAATTCGTGGCCTGTTCGTAGCCGAGATAGGTCTCGCCCGAGCGGATGTTGCTGAGATCGGGACCGGCTTCCACGCCCTTTGCATCAGGTGTGACCGTCGCGCCTGCGGTCATTTCACTGCCGGCCTCGCGCAGCAGGTCCTGGATGGCCTTCTCAGTCCTGCCATAATTGCCTTCGCCGAAATGATGATAGCGAATCTGGCCCTTGGCATCGGTCAGGTAGGCGGCCGGCCAGTAGCTGTTCTCGAAGGCGCGCCAGATTTTGTAGTCATTGTCGATCGCGATGGGATAGCCGATCTTGAAGCCGCCGATCGCGGCTTTGACATTGTCGATCTTCTTTTCGAAGGCGAATTCCGGGGCGTGCACGCCGATGACGACAAGGCCCTGATCGGCATATTTCTCCGCCCAGGCCTTCACATAGGGGATGGTGCGAATGCAGTTGATGCAGGAATAGGTCCAGAAATCGACGAGCACGACCTTGCCACGCAACTGCTCTGCGGTCAGCGGCTTCGAGTTCAGCCATTCCACAGCACCGTCGAGCGAAGGCGCAGAGCCCTCGACCGGCAGATCGCTGCGGAACGGCTTCTTCGCATCGGCTGCGGCGATCGCGGCATCGTTGCTCGCCACTTCGGAGGAGGCGCCGCCGAGGGGCTTTGCATGCAGCCGGTCGAGCACGGCCTGTTCCAGGGATGCGGTGCTGGCATAGGAGAGGCGGGCCAGCAGGCTGGTGTCGAGGCCTAGTGCGATGACGGCAACGCCCGCCAGAACGGCCGCGCCGAGCACTTGGCGAATCCGGTCGCCGAAGCCGAGAGAACGCTTCATGGCGGCGAAAATCTTTCCGCCGACAAGCAGGGCGACGGCAAGAGAGGTGGCGGCGCCGGCGGCATAGGCAATCAGCAGAAAGGTCGTTTGCAGGTTGGCACCCTGCAGCGCGGCGCCCGTCAGAACGAGGCCGAGGATCGGCCCGGCGCAGGGCGCCCAGAGCAGGCCGGTGGCGACGCCGAGAATGAGCGCGCTCTTCACCGTGGGCGCGGTGCGTCCGCCGCCGCTGGCATTCACCAGATTGTTTCCGAGGTCGACGATCGGCCGGGCAAGCGTGCTTGCAAAGCGCGGCGAAAGTAGGCTCGCACCAAAGAGCGCCAGCATGACGATCGCGGCAAGGCGGCCATATTCATTGGCGCGAATGGCCCAGCTGCCGCCGACTGCGGCGAGCGTGGCGACGAGCGCGAAGGTGGCGGCCATGCCAGCCAGCATCGGCAGCGTGCTCTTGACGAAGGGCTGTCCGGCACGGGCGAAGACGAAGGGGAGGATCGGGAGGATGCAAGGGCTGAGGATCGTCAGCGCGCCTCCGAGATAGGCAATGATCAGAAGTGTCATCATCGTTTCCTTTGAAACCGATTGATCAGGCTCTGGACGGCGATTGGCCTGGACCAGCAACGGCGGCGATGTAGCCCAGCGGACGTATCGGCGGTGTGTCTGGTTTTGCGGGAAAATGTACCGAACTATTGCGGCCGGGCGCGCCGATACAGAGCGATACAAACTGCGGCTCCGGCAGCCGATGACGAAAACGGCTGCATCAGGCGCGAGGTTTTGCGGAGGAGAGGCGATTGTATCAGAGTGTATCTCGGTGGCCGAAAGCTACATCCGCATTCAAAAACCGGCCGCGCGCGACATACGGATGATACAAGCGAAACGTCTTTTAAGCACCGTGAGCCATTCGACAGGAGAGAAAGATGTCAGAGCAAATCAACCATCACCGCCGCCGCTTCTTCGGCATGACGGCAATCGCCATTGCGGCAGCCGAATTCGGCATCGCCGGTGCTGCTGCCGCGCAGTCGGCGCCTGCCGCCTCCCTGCCTGTTATGAAATCCGGCACCAATACCTCGTTCGAAGCGCTGAAGCAGATCAAGACGGATGTGCTCGATATCGGTTATGCCGAAGCGGGGAAGGCGGACGGTCCGGTCGTGTTGCTGCTGCACGGCTGGCCCTATGACATCTATAGTTTCGTCGACGTCGCGCCGCTGCTCGCTTCGGCCGGCTACAGGGTGATCGTGCCCTATCTGCGCGGCTACGGCACGACCCGGTTCCTGGACGACAAGACGCCCCGCAACGGCCAGCCTTCGGCGCTTGCCGCCGATATGATCGCCCTGCTCGACGCGCTTGATATCGAGAAGGCCGTGATTGCCGGCTACGACTGGGGCGGGCGGACGGCCAACATCATGGCTGCGCTCTGGCCGGAGCGCTGCAAGGCGATGGTCTCGGTCAGCGGCTATCTGATCGGCAGCCAGGAGGCGAATAAGAAGCCGCTTCCGCCGAAGGCCGAACTCGCATGGTGGTACCAGTTCTATTTCGCCACGGAACGCGGACGCTTGGGCTACGAGGCCAACCGGCATGATTTCGCAAAGCTGATCTGGCAGACGGCCTCGCCGAAGTGGAACTTCGACGACGCGACCTTCGACAGATCCGCCGCCGCCTTCGACAACCCCGACCACGTGGAGATCGTCATCCATAACTACCGCTGGCGTCTGGATCTGGTCGACGGCGAGGCGAAGTACGATGCCTATGAGAAGCAGCTTGCCGCCTTGCCGATGATCGCCGTGCCGACGATCACGATGGAGGGCGATGCAAACGGTGCGCCGCATCCGGAGCCGTCTGCCTATGCCGGAAAGTTCTCCGGCAAGTACGAGCATCGCACGATCGGCGGCGGCATCGGCCACAACCTGCCGCAGGAGGCGCCGCAGGCTTTCGCGCAGGCGGTCATCGACGTCGATCGGTTCTGATCGGGGTACAGGCTCTCGAGCCTCGTTGCTCGGGCCGGCAGAATATGCGTAGGTCGGGTCTGACGCTTCGACATTATGAGCGAGGCGAGGGCGCGGCCAAATCGTTGGGGAATAGGCAAATATGGATCATGTCGATCACATCCTGATCGTCGACGACGATCGTGAAATCCGCGAACTGGTTTCGGGTTATCTGCAGAAGAATGGCCTGAGGACCAGCGTTGCCGCGGACGGACGCCAGATGCGCAGTTTTCTGGACGCCAATGCCGTTGACCTGATCGTGCTCGATGTGATGATGCCTGGCGATGACGGGCTGGTGCTCTGCCGCGAACTGCGCTCCGGCCGGCACAAGGCGATCCCGATCCTGATGCTGACGGCCCGCACCGACGAGATGGATCGGATCCTCGGGCTGGAGATGGGCGCCGACGACTATCTTGCCAAGCCTTTTGCCGCGCGTGAGCTGCTTGCCCGGATCAAGGCGGTGCTGCGGCGAACGCGCATGCTGCCCCCCAACCTGCAGATCAGCGAGGCGGGGCAATTGCTGACCTTCGGCGAGTGGCGGCTCGACACGGTCGCCCGTCACCTTCTCGATAAGGACGGGACCGCGATTGCGCTGAGCGGCGCCGAATACCGCCTGCTTCGCGTCTTCATCGATCACCCGCAGCGGGTGCTCAATCGCGATCAGCTTCTGAGCCTGACGCAGGGCCGCGACGCCGAGCTCTTCGATCGCTCGATCGATCTCCTCGTCAGCCGCCTGCGGCAGCGGCTGGGGGACGATGCGCGCGAACCGACCTATATCAAGACGGTGCGCAGCGAAGGTTATGTGTTTTCTGTTCCGGTCGAAATTTCGGAGCCGCGCGAATGACGGCTGATATTCCCATCCTGTCGGGGCTGATGTGGCCGAGGACGCTGCGATCGCGGATCTTTCTCATCCTTTTGATCGGCCTGGCCCTCGCCTATGGGCTCTCCTTCAGCGTGCTCTACATGGAGCGCACCATGTCGGCCAAGGCTGTCATGCTCGGCACGCTGGAGAACGATGTCGCAACGTCGATCGCCGTTCTCGACCGGCTTGCGCCCGGCCAGCGCGTTGATCTGGTGGATCGGCTGAGCCGCGGTAATTACCGCTTCGTGCTCGGGCCTGGCCTTCCCGGCGTACCTGATGCAACAAGCAAGGGGGCCGAGATTCTCGGAAAGATCGAGGAGGCCGTCGGGCATCGCTTTCCGATCCGTATCGAACGGATTCCCGGCGAGGTAAGCCGGTTGCAGGCGCATCTGACGCTGAGCGACGGGAGCCCGCTGACGATTGATGTCACGCCGAGGGGCGTCATGCCGATCGCCGCATGGCTGCCTTACGTTTTCGCCGTCCAGATGGCGCTGCTCATTCTCTGCGCCTGGTTTGCGGTCCGCCAGGCGATCCGGCCGCTCGGCGAGCTTGCCGCCGCCGCCGATGCACTCGATCCCAACAAGGACAGCCCCGCCTTGAGCGAGACGGGGCCGAGCGAAGTCGCGCATGCCGCAAGAGCGTTCAATGCCATGCGGGAAAGGATCGCGCACTACCTCGAAGAGCGCGTCCAGATCCTTGCGGCAATCTCACACGATCTGCAGACGCCGATCACCCGCATGCGGCTGCGCGCCGACATGGCCGAGGATTCGCCTGAGAGAGACAAGCTGGTGAATGATCTCGGCGAGATCCAGCGCCTCGTCCAGGACGGCATCGCCTATGCGCGCAGCGCCCACGGCAGTGGCGAAAAGAACGCCCGCATCGATCTCTCCTCCTTCATCGACAGCATATCCTACGACTACCAGGATATCGGCAAGGCGGTTACGGTCGTCGGGCTGGTCCAGGGCGCTGTTTTCACCAAGCCGCACGCCCTTCGCCGCATCCTGTCGAACTTCATCGACAATGCGCTGAAATTTGCCGGCGCCGCCGAAATCAGCGTCGGGCGCGGTGCGGGAGGCGATTTCGTCATCACCGTCATGGATCGCGGGCCGGGAATCCCCGACGATATGCTTGACGCCGCCATGCAGCCTTTCTTCCGGCTCGAGCAATCCCGCAACCGGGAGACAGGCGGGACGGGCCTCGGCCTGGCGATCGCCCAGCAGCTGACGGCCAAGATCGGCGGTACGCTCCGGCTCTACAATCGCGACGGTGGCGGGCTGGCGGCAGAAGTCACCATCCGGTGATGGCATTAGCCGCCAGAAAATTTCGCGATGTTTTGTATGGGAAGATATCGTGGATACCGGATGCTACGTTTTGTGACATTTCGGCCGATTCCGGAAACATGCCTGAAATATCAGCGGCTCAAACCACACTCCGTCAACCCGGCCGCACACCGCGGCCAGTCGCCGATGGCGACGCAAACAAGGAGTGTTCCATGACAAAGATCGAGAAGGTTCTCTATACCGGCAAGACCCACACCACAGGCGGACGCGACGGCGCTTCGCACAGCGATGACGGGGAACTGAACATCAAGCTGTCGCCTCCCGGCAGCAGCCGCGCCGGCACCAACCCCGAACAGCTTTTTGCCGCTGGCTGGTCCGCCTGCTTTATCGGCGCAATCGGCTTTGCTGCCGCTAACCAGAAGGTCAAGCTGCCGGCCGATCTTGCCGTCGATGCCGAGATCGACCTCGGAACCGGCAATGGCGGCTATTTCCTGCAGGCCCGGCTGAAGGTCAGCATGCCTGGGATCGAAGCGGATGTCGCGAAGGCGATTATCGAGGAGGCTCATCAGACTTGCCCTTACTCGAAGGCGACGCGCGGTAATATCGATGTCGACCTGATCGTCGCCTGATTGATATGGCGGCTTGCGGAAGCCTGCCGGCAAGTAGGATCGAAAAAGCGAGGGCGAGGCCAACCGGCCTCGCTGATTGGAGGATTTGATGAGATTGATGATCATCTGCATTCTGGGAGCGGTGGTTTTCGCCGCACCCTGCATCTACGACGTAAGCTCTCAAGAGCCTTCGCCGCTTGCCGGCCTCGTGACGGCGGCCGTCGCGGCTTCTTCTCCGGGAGAGCCGCCGCTCTTCCTATCGCAGCAGGGAGAAAGACAGTGAAACTCTATCAGAACGAAATTTCCTCGGCGACATCGAGGGTCAGGATCGCGCTTGCCGTGAAGGGACTGACGGCGGAAGCGCTGCCGGTCACCATTCTCGGCGAAGAGGCCGAGAGCCGGCAGGCCGGATATCGCAGCGTCAACCCGCAGGGGCTGGTCCCGGCCCTGCTGACGGATAGCGGCGTTCTCATCACCCAGTCGCTGGCGATCGTCGAATATCTCGACGAGGTTCAGCCGGAGCCGCCGCTGCTGCCCGATACCGCTGAAGACAGGGCGCATGCCCGCTCCATCGCGCTGGCAATCGCTGCCGAGATCCACGCGCTGCTGCCGCCGCGGATCGGCCTGCATCTGCGCGCCACCTTCCAGGCCGATGCCGATGCCATTGCCGCCTGGGGCCGTCACTGGGTCGGCGAGGGCATGGCCGCGGTCGAGACGATGATCGCCGGCCGCAGGAAAGGGGTTTATGCCGTCGGCGACCGGCCCAGCATTGCCGACATCTTCCTGTTCCCGCAGGCGATCAGCGCCCGGCGGCTGGGCTTCGATCTCGCAAGGTGGCCTCATATTGCGGAGATCGTCGCCAAGCTCGAGACGATACCGGCTTTTCAGGAGAACGCGCCGGCGCCGAGGAAATGATGCGACCGGTGAAGAAGCGGCCGCAAGTGTCGGCGGCCGCCTCCTTTCTCAACGATTGACCCTTGCCTGCAAATGCGCGGGATAACGATCGCCTTCCACCTTGATCGTGGTGAGTGCGCTTTCGATACTGGCGAGGTCATTGGCCGTCAGTTCGACTTCGGCGGCCCGGATATTTTCCTCCAGGCGATGCAGTTTGGTGGTGCCGGGGATCGGCACGATCCAGGGCTTCTGCGCCAGCAGCCATGCGAGCGCGATCTGGGCGGAGGTCGCCTGTTTGCGCTTGGCGATTTCCGCCAGGAGATCGACGAGGGCCTGATTGGCCTTTCGCGCTTCCTGCGAGAAGCGCGGCACGATGTTGCGGAAATCCTTGCTGTCGAAGGTGGTCGTCTCGTTGATCGCGCCGGTGAGGAAGCCCTTGCCGAGCGGGCTGAAGGGAACGAAACCGATGCCGAGTTCTTGGAGCACCGGCAGTATTTCCTGTTCCGGCTCGCGCCACCACAGCGAATATTCGCTCTGCAGCGCCGTCACCGGCTGAACGGCATGGGCGCGGCGGATCGTCTGCGCACCTGCTTCCGAGAGGCCGAAATGCCGGACCTTGCCTTCCGTGATCAGCGCCTTGACCGTGCCCGCGACGTCTTCGATCGGAACATTGGGATCGACACGGTGCTGGTAAAACAGATCGATGACATCGGTCTTCAGGCGCTTCAGCGCCTGATCGGCAACCGCGCGGATCTGTTCCGGCCGGCTGTTCATGCCGCTCTGGCCGCCATTGGCGTCGAAATTGAAGCCGAATTTCGTGGCGATCACCACCTCGTCGCGGAACGGGGCAAGCGCCTCTCCCAGAAGCTCTTCGTTCTTATACGGCCCATAGGCCTCGGCCGTGTCGAAGAAAGTCACGCCGTGTTCGAATGCTCGCCGGATCAGGGCGATCGCTTCTTCAATACTGGTCGCCGGCCCATAGCCGTAACTCAGCCCCATGCAGCCGAGACCGATGGCCGAGACCTGAAGTCCGCTCTTTCCGAGTTCACGCTTCTGCATTGCCGTTTCCTTTTCTAACCCTGGTATTGAGCGTCGGTGACATGTTCCATCCAGTCGACGACCTTGCCGTCGAGCTGTTCCTGGATGGCGATATGGGTCACCGCCGTCGTCGGTGCTGCTCCGTGCCAGTGGCGTTCGCCCGGCGCGAAGCAGACGACGTCTCCGGCGCGGATCTCCTCGACCGGATCGCCTTCGCGCTGGACGCGGCCGCAGCCCGATGTGACGATCAACGTCTGGCCGAGCGGGTGGGTGTGCCAGGCAGTGCGGGCGCCGGGCTCGAAGGTGACGCTGGCGCCGGCCGCGCGGGCCGGACCGGTCACCTGAAACAGCGGGTCGACACGCACGCTGCCGGTGAACCAGTCTGCCGATCCCTTGGCCGAAGGCTGCGAGCCGCTTCGCTTGATATCCATGTGTCGTCCTTTCAAATGTTCGGCGGCGCGGACGGCCCGATTGAGCGGACATGTCCGCCCAGGCAGGACACGTCCGCCCGTCATGACAACGTATTTAGCGCGTGGGCTTGATTTCGATTAGATGGTATAAACGGCAAGGATCTATGAGAAGGATTCATGAATGCCGCGTTCGTCCGTCAACGACCTCATTGCCTTCCTTGCCGTTGCGCGCGAGCAGAGTTTCACCAAGGCGGCAGCGAAGCTGGGTGTTTCCCAATCGGCGCTCAGCCACACAATTCGGGGACTTGAAGAGCGGCTTGGACTGCGCCTGCTGACACGAACGACGCGCAGTGTCTCGCCGACGGAGGCCGGCGAACGCCTGCTCGTCTCGATCGGTCCGCGCTTCGACGAGATCGAGAGCGAACTGGCCGCCCTAAGCGCGTTCCGGGAGAAGCCCGCGGGCACCATCCGCATCAATGCCGGCGAGCATGCGGCCAATTCCGTTCTTTGGCCCACCCTGGAAAAGCTCCTGCCTGAATATCCCGATGTCAAGGTCGAGATCGTCGTCGACTACGGTCTGACCGATATCGTCGCGGAACGCTACGACGCCGGCGTAAGGCTGGGCGAACAGGTGGCGAAGGACATGATCGCGGTGCGCATCGGCCCGGATATGCGCATGGCGGTGGTCGGCGCTCCGGCCTATTTCGACAAAAGGCCGAAGCCCCTGACACCCCAGGACCTCACGGATCACAATTGCATCAACCTGCGTCTGCCGACCTATGGCGGTGTCTATGTATGGGAGTTCGAGAAGGATGGGCGCGAGCTCAATGTTCGCGTCGAAGGACAGTTAGTGTTCAACAATATCGCACTGCGTCTGAACGCAGTGCTGGCTGGGATGGGGATTGCTTACCTGCCGGAGGATCTGATCGAGGCGCATCTTGCCGATGGGCAGCTGGTGCGCGTTCTCGAAGACTGGTGCCCGCCGTTTCCCGGCTACCATCTCTACTATCCGAGCCGCCGGCATGCCTCGCCGGCCTTCGCTCTCATTGTGAACGCGCTTCGCTATCGGGGATAGAGCGTCGCCTTTTCCGAGCGGCTTCTGACAAGCCGCATGCTCAGCATGCTTCCGATGCCGGAAAGCGCGATGACCCATGCCATCGGCCAGGGTGTACCGTCGGCGAAGGTGCTTGATGCGGCCGAGCCGAGGATGCCGCTGCCATATTGGATGGCGCCGAGCAATGCCGATACGGCGCCGGCCCGCGCCGGGAAATCCACAAGCGCGCCGGAGATCGCGTTGGCGGCGATGAAACCGTTCATGGCGACGTAGAGGCAGAGCGCCGCCGCAAGGCCGAAGAGCCCGGCAAGGCCAGTCGCACCTACCAACGCCACGATCACGCCGGCGAGCGCTGCGCCGATCGTTCCGAAGAGCAGCAGCCGGTCGCTGCCGATGCGTGTCACCAGCCGGGCGTTGACCATGTTCGAGGCCATGAGCCCGATGATGCCGACCGCAAACAGCACGCCGTAGAGTTGCGGCGAGAGGTGATGGTAGTCGATATAGGCGAAAGGCGAGCCGGCGATATAAGCAAAGACGCCGCTGTAGAAGAAGCCGACCGCGCCCGCATATCCGAGAAGCCGGCGATTTCCAAGCAGTGAGGTATAGCCGAGGAACGCACGGCTGAGCTTCTCGGTGTTGCGCCTTTCCGGCGGCAGCGTTTCCTTCAGCGTGGAGAGAGCGGCAAGTGTCGCCAGGCCGATCAGCACCAGCGTCCAGAATATGGCCTGCCATGATGCGACTTTCAGGATTAGCGCGCCGACGCTCGGCCCGAGCAGCGGCGCGATCGCCATGATCGTCATCAGGGTCGAAAGCAGCCCGGCGGCGCGATCGCGTTCGAAAAGGTCCCGCACGATCGCCCGGGCCAGCACGACGCTGGCACAGGCGCCGAGCGCCTGGACTACCCGCCAGCCGATCAGTTGCCACGCATCCGTCGACAGGGCGCAGCCGGCCGAGCCGATCACGAAGACGATCAGGCCGAGCGCGACCGGTCCGCGACGGCCATAACGGTCGCCGACCGGTCCCCAGAACAGCTGGCCGAGGGTGAAGCCGATAAGATATCCTGTGATGGTGAGTTCGAGCGTGCCCGGGCTCGCGCCAAGCGCGACACTCATCCGCGGCAGTGCCGGCAGATAGAGGTCGGTGGAGATCGCCGCGAAGGCCATCAGCGTGCTGAGAACGACCAGAAGCCGAAGATCTGTTTTCATGGCCTCCTGCCGCGGCTGGGAAATGCTGTCGATATTCTGGTCCACAGGTGCTCCGATTTTGATGGGGAATGAGCAGTCGCGTGCAGCCAAAACGCCCGGCCTCTAGACGAAGGCGGTCGCTGTTTCCAATGCGCGCTTTTGCATTCCGGGTGCGAGGGCGGCGGAGAGTAGGTTCGTTGCTGTTCTTTGAATAGCGGGTGGAAACGGCATGCACTTATGAGCAGAGCTCATGAATGCTTCTGGGATGTTCGTTATCCCAGGTGTTCAGTTTCTCATCTGCCTGCCGGCATTCGCTCTCGTCGTCGATGCGCTTCGCCATCGAGGATAGATTTCGCCGCATCCCGCTGCCAATCCGCAAGGGGCGATATGCTTTCCGGGCGATTTGACATTCCGTCGCTCGCCACTAATTCAAAGTAAAACTGAAGGATAGAATGAATGAATACTGCCGCGCCTGCCACGAAAGCCCGCACCGGGGTGTCCGGTTTGGACACAGTTCTGGCAGGCGGGCTGTCCCAAGGGCACGTGTTTCTTCTGGAAGGAAATCCGGGAGCGGGCAAAACGACCATTGCGCTGCAGTTTCTGATCGAAGGAGCGCGGCTCGGCGAGCGCGGGCTCTATATCACCCTTTCGGAAACCGAAGCGGAACTGCGAGCCGGCGCCGCGTCCCACGGCATGATCATCGATGGCGATATCGAGGTCTTCGAGGTCGTGCCGCCGGAAAGCCTGCTCGACGCCGACCAGCAGCAGAGCCTGCTTTATTCGTCCGACCTTGAGCTTGGTGAGACGACTAGAGAAATCTTCGCTGCTTTCGAGCGGGTCAAGCCGAGCCGCGTGGTTCTCGACAGCCTGTCGGAGATACGGCTGCTCGCGCAAAGCTCACTGCGCTACCGCCGGCAGATCCTGGCGCTCAAGCATTATTTCGCCCGGCAGGGAGCGACCGTGCTTCTTCTCGACGATCAGACCTCCGAAATGCTCGACAAGACGGTGCACAGCGTCGTGCACGGGGTCATCCATCTCGACGAGCTGGCGCCGACTTACGGCGCCGAGCGGCGACGCTTGAGGGTGACGAAATATCGGGGACAAGCTTTCCGCGGCGGCTACCACGATTTCACCATCCAGACCGGCGGTGTTGTCGTGTTTCCGCGTCTCGTCGCCGCCGAACACAGATCGAGTTATGCTCGCGATCAGCTTCCCAGCGATATTGCCGAGCTGGACCTGCTTCTGGGCGGCGGGCTCGAACGAGGGTCGAGTACATTGATCCTCGGTCCGGCCGGCACCGGCAAGAGCACCTTCTCGTTTCAATTCCTGATGGCAGCCATCGCGCGCGGCGAAAGGGCGGCTGCCTTCATTTTCGACGAGGAGCTTGGTTTGCTGTTCACGCGCCTGAGAGCGCTCGGCATGGATCTCGAGGCCATGAGGGATCAGGGTCTGTTGCATATCGAGCAACTCGATGCCGCCGAACTGTCACCCGGTGAATTCGCCCATCGCGTATGTGCTTCCGTCGACAAGTTGGGAGCTAAGACCGTCGTCATCGACAGCATCAACGGTTACCAGGCTGCCATGCCGGATGAGAATTCGCTGATTTTGCATATGCACGAGCTGCTGCAATATCTGAACAGGCAAGGCGCAAACACCTTCCTCACCGTGGCCCAGCATGGCCTGGTTGGCGACATGAAGGCGCCTGTCGACGTGACCTACCTCGCCGACACTGTCATCCTGCTGCGTTACTTCGAGGCGGTGGGACGTGTGCGGCGGGCGGTCTCCGTCATCAAGAAAAGGACCGGCCACCACGAGGATACCATCCGGGAGTATCGGATCGATGCTGACGGCCTGACGATCGGAGATCCCATCGTCGGTTTTCAGGGAGTGCTTCGCGGGGTTCCGGAATTCGTCGCAACGTCCGCTGCGCTTTTGCCAACCGACAGCGAGGACGGCGTCAATTCCTAATTCCCATGACCCGAAGGCCCTGATCTACGCACCGGCCGGACGCGACGCCCAGGTGGCGGCATCGTTGATCGATGAGGCTGGATTATCTTCGTTATCAGTTGCCGATTTGAATCTCTTCGCATCGTCACTCGATGACGGCATCGCGGTCGGGGTCCTGACGGAAGAGGCGGTCCGCGGCAGTGACCTGAAACCGGTTGCTGCCTGGGTTGCCGGCCAGCCGAGCTGGTCCGACCTGCCGTTCATCGTCCTCACCCAGCGTGGCGGGGGACCTGAACGAAACCCTGCCGCGGCCAGACTTTCCGAGGTCCTCGGCAACGTCACCTTCCTGGAAAGGCCGTTCCATGCCACATCCTTCATCAGCGTTGCGCGGACCGCGCTAAAGGGGCGCCTGCGCCAATATGAAGCGCGCGCCCGGCTCGAGGCGCTTGGCGAAGGAGAGCGGCGATTGCAGACGGCGCTCGCCGCCGGCCGTCTCGGGGCATGGGAGCTGGAACTGTCGTCGATGGCCTTGTCCGTCTCGGCGACCTGCAAGGCAATCTTCGGCCGGGAACCGGATGACGAGGTGAAGCATGACGAGCTGATCGCGAGCATCCACCCCGATGATCGGGACCTCGTCCAAGCAAGCCTGCGCCAGACGATCGATACCGGACGCGACTATTCGATCGAGCACCGAACGATCTGGCCGGATGGATCACTGCATTGGACCGAGGTCCATGCGCAGCTCTATGCCGACAGATATGGTTCGGCGAGAAAACTTGTCGGCGTCTGCTCCGATACCACCGCCCGCAAGGCCGCAGAGGAAAATCTGAGGCGGCTCAACGAAAATCTCGAAGAGCGTGTCAGGGAGCGAACGAGGCAGGTCGACGCCGCCCATCAGACGCTGCTTGAGGAGGTCGCGCAGCGCGAGAGAGCCGAGGAACAGCTTCGCCAATCCCAGAAAATGGAAGCGATCGGCCAGCTCACCGGCGGCGTTGCGCATGATTTCAACAATCTGCTGATGGTGGTCCTCGGAAATCTGGAGCTGCTCGGCAAACACGTTGTCGGAGACGCCAAGGCGACGCGTCTGGTTGACGGCGCGCTCCAGGGCGCGCGCCGGGGGGCGGCGCTGACGCAGCGCTTGCTGGCTTTTGCCAGGCAGCAGGATCTGCAGGTCAAGCCGGTTGATCTGGCCGAGCTGGTCTCCGGCATGAACGACCTGCTGCGACGTTCGGTCGGATCCTCGGTCAGCATCGAGACCATCCTGCCGGCGACGCTGCCGCCGGCGCTGGTCGATGCGAACCAAGTGGAGCTGGCGCTGCTCAACCTTGCCGTCAATGCCCGCGATGCGATGCCGGATGGCGGGACATTGTCGATATCGCTGCGCGAAGAACAGGTTGTCGGCGGCGCAGGTGATCTCGGTGAGGGAACCTATCTTGTGTTGGCGGTAGCCGACAGCGGCACCGGTATGGACGCGGAGACTCTGAAGAAGGCGGTCGATCCGTTTTTCTCGACCAAGGAGGTGGGCAAGGGCACCGGCCTCGGCTTGTCGATGATCCACGGATTGGCCGTTCAGCTCAACGGCGCGCTTGTTCTGACAAGCGAGCCTGGCGTGGGTACGACCGCTGAATTGTGGCTTCCGGCGACCGAACAGTGCCCGGAAACGGCCGCCGAAGGCGAGACGCTCGCCCCTGAGGCCGCAGCCAGGCTGAGGATTCTCCTGGTCGATGACGATGCCCTGATCGCCATGAGTTCCGTCGACATGCTCGAAGATCTCGGCCACGACGTCGTCGAGGCAAATTCCGGCTCGCAGGCGCTCGAGTTGATCAGGAGCGGCCAGCGCTTCGATCTTGTGATCACCGACTATTCAATGCCTGGTATGACCGGTGCACAGTTCGCCCAGGCCGTACGCGACATTCATCCGGCGCTGCCGATCGTGCTGGCGACTGGTTATGCCGACCTTCCCGCCGGCACGGACATCGATCTTCCACGATTGGGAAAACCTTATAATCAGGCCCAGCTTGCCAAGGAAATCATCAAGGCGATGGCAGGCGAAGCGCCTCCGGTTTCTAGATCCGGCCGCAATGCCGGTGCTTCAGGGGCGCGCCTTCTCAAGGCCGACAACGTCGGCGATGAAATCGGCGATGGCGCCTGTGTCGTCTAGATCGAAGATCGGTAGGGCCGTGTCGGTGACGGCATGATCGGCGGCGATGGCGCAGATATGGGGATCGCTCGGCGCCAGTGGTTCGCGGTTGGCGGCCTCCAGGCGGCGGGCCTCGATCTTCGGGATCGGCTCGCGCTTGTAGCCCTCGATCAGTACGAGATCGCAGGGGGCGAGGCGCGCGAGGATCTCCTCGAACGCAGGCTCGGGAGCGCCACGCAGCTCGTGCATGATGGCGTAGCGGGTGCCGGAGACGATGGTGACTTCATGGGCGCCGGCCTGACGGTGGCGGTAGCTGTCGGCCCCGACCTTGTCGATGTCGAAATCATGATGGGCGTGCTTGATCGTCGAGATTCTGTAGCCGCGGCTGGTGAATTCGGTCACCAGACGGACGGCGAGCCCCGTCTTGCCTGAGTTCTTCCAACCGGCGATGCCGAAAATTTTCGGTGCGGTCATGCGCGCAGGGCCTCCAGCCAGCGTTCCGCCTCGACGAGATCGTCAGGCGTGTTGATGTTGAAGAATGGGTCGAGCAGGCTGGCGCGGGTCGGATGCAGCGGAAACGCCACTTCCGTAACGTCATGCCGTAACAGGAAGTCACGAACGCGGCGCTTTTCGTCGGTGGCGATCCAGGCTTCGAGATCGGCGGCCAGTGTCACCGGCCAGAGACCGAAGACGGGATGACTGCGGCCCTCGGAGGAGGCAATGGCGATCTGCGAGGGTCGCTCGACCGCCGCCGCCAGCCGGGCGACGAGATCGGCCGGGAAAAACGGGCAGTCCACAGAGACGGTGACGACGTGGCTGACCTTGGGAAGGCCGCTGGCATAGGTCATGGCCGCATGGATGCCGGCCATCGGCCCGGCCTTGCCGGGAATACGATCGGGAATGACGGGCACGTTTTCGGCTCTGGCATCGGCATTGACGGCAACCGAGAAAACCTGCGGCGAGAGCCGGTCGAGCACATGGTGGAGCAGGCTTTCGGCGCCGAGCATTACGCCTGATTTGTCGCGGCCCATGCGTTGGGAGCGACCGCCGGCGAGTACGACGCCTGCTATATCGGACCTGTCGAGCGAAAATTCAGCCATTGTCCTGCCTCGGAACCTTCGTCAGACCGGTGCGCGCGGCGCCGATTCCTGGGCGATCGGCGATACGCGGCGCTTGGCCTCACGATAGAACGTATAGAGGCCGGAGGCGATGACGATTGCAGCGCCCAGGAGCGTCCAGCCGTCCGGGACTTCGGCGAAGAAGAAAAAGCCGAGCAGCGAGGAGAAGATCAGGCTCGTATAGCGGAAGGGCGCCACGAAGGAGATTTCGCCGGTGCGCATGGCAAGGATGACAGACTGGTAGCCGACGAGCACCAGCACCGAGGCGAGCAGGAGATGTCCGAGCGAGGTGGCGCTGACCGGCTGCCAACCACCGAGCAAGGGGATGAGCAGAGCGCCGAAGAAGGAGATGGAGGTCGCGGTGATGACGGTGATCATCAGCGAGGGAATCTCCGGATCTATTGACCGGGTGGCGAGGTCGCGGCCGGCCGTCGTCAGCACGGCGGCAACGCAGAGGAGGGCGGCGGCGGTGAAACCTTCGGGGCCGGGGCGGATGATGATCATCACGCCGACGAGGCCGACGAGGATCGCCGACCAGCGCCGCCAGCCCACGGGCTCATTGAAGAACAGCGCGGCGCCGAAGGTGACGACCAGGGGCAGCGACTGCAGGATTGCCGAGGCATTGGCGATCGGCATCATGCCGAGCGCGGTAATGTAAGTGACGGCCGACAGCATCTCGCAGACGATCCTGAGGAGAATGATCGGCTTCAGCATGATGCTCCAGGAGCGCAGTGCCCCCATCTTCCGGGCGATCAGATAGACGAGCAGGCTTGTGAAGAGGCCGCGCAGGAACATGATTTCGCCTGCGTTCATATGGGCGACCACCGATTTGGAAAGAGCGTCGCTCGCGGAAAAGCCAGCCATCGCCATGCTCATATAGATGGCGCCCTCAGTATTGCGTGACCGCGGCATGAACAGATTCCCGTTACGTCAGCCCCTTCTTAGTCGGGAAGATACATGATGGGAATCGAATGAATGTCACACCTGGGATAAATCGATGATGCAGCGCACAATGGCGCTGACGCTACGGCAGGTCTGCAAGCTGAAATCGCGGCAAATCACCGTTTTACAAAGAGAATTTCGACGTTTCCGATGCTGCAATTGGGGCTTCCGACCTCGTTCGGCTGCGGGCGGAATCGCAGTCGGACATCATCGCCCGCGTGCGGCTTTCGTTTGCCGCGCGGGAATCGGGTGGCTGCGTCGCTTGATGTCTGAGATCTGGGAGACCTCGACAACCGAGGAAACGGACATGGCACTTCTGAACAACAAGATCGCAATCGTCACCGGCGCAAGTTCCGGCATCGGCCGCGCGGCGGCGAAGGTCTTTGCGCGGCAAGGCGCAAAACTCGTGATCAACGGCCGGCGGGCTGAGGCGCTCGACGCCGTCGTCGCCGAAATCGAGGCGGAGGGCGGGCAGGCCGTCGCCATATCGGGCGATGTCAGGGACGAGGTGCTGCAGGAGCGGCTCGTCGAGACGGCGGTCTCGCGCTTCGGCCGGCTGGACATCGCCTTCAACAATGCCGGCGGCCTCGGCGAGATGGGACCGGTCGCCGGCCTGTCGCTGGAGGGCTGGCGTGAGACGATCGAGACCAATCTGACCGCCGCCTTCCTCGGCGCCAAGCACCAGTCGGCGGCGATGGGTGAGGGCGGATCGCTGATCTTCACCTCCACCTTCGTTGGCCATACTGTCGGCATGCCCGGCATGAGCGCCTATGCGGCCAGCAAGGCGGGATTGATCGGTCTCGTGCAGGTGCTTGCCGCCGAGCTCGGCGCCAGGAAGATCCGCGTCAACGCCCTGCTGCCCGGCGGCACCGACACGCCCGCCAGCATCACCAACGCGCCTGATGCAACGCCGGAGGTGCTCGCCTTCGTGGAAGGGCTGCATGCGCTGAAACGCATGGCGCAACCGGACGAGATCGCCAACGCGGCGCTCTTTCTCGCGTCGGACCTATCGAGTTTCGTCACCGGCACGGCAATGCTGGCGGATGGCGGAGTGTCGATCAGCAGGACGTAGGCGGGTGATAGACGGCGGCCTTATGACATGATCAGGCCGCCGTCGACGTTGATCGTCTGGCCGGTGATGTAGGCAGCATCGTCGCTGGCGAGGAAGGTGACCAGACCGGCGACATCCTCGCCGGAGCCGGCCCGTTTCATCGGGATGCCCTCGACCCACTCCTTCATCAATTCGCCGGGAGCGTAGTTGCCGAGCAGCTTGCCCCAGGCCTGGTCGTTATAGGCCCACATATCGGTTTCGATGATGCCGGGGCAGAAGGCGTTGACGGTGATGTTTTCGGTCGCGACTTCCTTGGCGAGGCTCTGGGTGATGCCGACGACGCCCATTTTCGAGGCGGCATAGTGGGGCGTGTAGATGAAGCCGTCGCGGGCCTGGCCGGAGGCGGTGTTGATGATGCGGCCGCCGCGCTTCTGCTTGCGCATTCTTGCGATGGCCTCCTGGGCGCAGAGGAAGACGCCCTTGGTGTTGACGGCCATCACCTTGTCCCACTCGTTTTCGGTGAGGTCCTCGACGCGGGCGATGGTAATGACGCCGGCATTCTGGATCGAGACGTCGACGGACCCGAACTCCTTCTCGGCGGCATCGTAGAGTGCGGTGACGCTCGCCTTGTCGGTGACATCGCCGATGAAGGAGATCGCGTTGCCGCCTTCAGCCCTGATCGCTTCGGCAACGCCGTGGACCAGGTCCTCATTGGCCGAGACGACGAGATTGGCACCTTCGCGCGCAAAGCGCCTCGCGATGGCAGCGCCGATGCCGCGGCTGCCCCCGGTAATGACGACAGTCTTGTTTTCGAAGCGTTTCATGCTCTTTCCTCGTATCCTGACATAAACAGCAAATCTGGGCGCGGCCTACGGCTGCTCGGCGCGAAGGGCGGGCAGGCGACGATATTCGCACGCCGTCATGCCCGTTAGTCCCTTCAGCGCCTCGATCTCAGCCAGGGAGGGAGCGAGACCGTTCATTTTCCAGCGGCGGCAATGAGCTTTCGCATCACCAGCAGCAGAAGCCGCCGTCGACGAGAAGATCGACGCCGGTCACGAAGCTTGCTGCATTGGACAGCAGGAACACCGCCGGACCGACCATCTCGTCCACCGTTGCCATGCGCTGCATCGGTGTCTGCTCTTCGAAGAGCTTGGTCTGATGGACCATTTCCGGACGGGTGTTCATGGGCGTTGCCGTGTATCCTGGGGAGATGGTGTTGACGCGAACGCCGCGGTCGACCCATTCCATGGCCAGAGACTTCGACATATGGATGACGCCCGCCTTGGAGGCGTTGTAATGCGCCTGGCTCAGCCCCCGGTTTACGATCACACCCGACATCGAGGCGATGTTGATGATGGAGCCGCGTCCGTTTTTCAACATGGCGCGGGCTTCGGCCTGGCAGGAAAGGAATACGCCTTTGAGGTTGATATCCATCAACGTCTGATATTGATCCTCCTCCATCTCTTCGGCCGCATTCGCGTTGGCGATGCCTGCGGCGTTGACTGCCAGCGTCAGCGCGCCGAGATCTGCTTCGGTCCGTGCAACCGCATCTGCAAGGGACGATTTGCTCGTGACGTCAGCCGCGATCTGGATCGAGCGGCGGCCGGCGGCGCGAATATGTTCGGCCGTCGTGGCCAGTCCGTCGTCGGTCCGGCGGTCGAGCAGCGCTACGTCGGCGCCGCATTGCGCAAGGCCGATGGCAATGCGCTGCCCAATGCCGCTGCCGGCTCCGGTCACGATGGCAACCTGGCCGCTGAGATCGAAAAGCTTCGGGGCGTTCAGAGTGATGTCGGACACCGCTCTTCCTTTCTCTGTCTGTTTTGTTTTCACGCAATTCCTGACGCAAAACCGCTGCACACTTTTGCTGGAATTGCTTTAGATGGTGGCTAGCTCCATGACCGAAACGTCATTCGCCTCGTCACGATTGAGAATGCCTGCCTGTTTGCCTTGGGCAAGCACGAGAATGCGATTGGACACTCCGAGAACCTCCTCGAGATCCGAGCTGACGACGATGACCGCCACGCCCCGTTTGGCAAGATTGACGATGATGTCGTAGATGCCCGCTCGGGCGCCGACGTCGATGCCTCTCGTGGGTTCGTCGAGTACGACGACCTTGGGATCGCGCATCAGCCATTTCGCGATGACGACCTTCTGCTGGTTGCCGCCTGATAGGTCCGAGGCATATTGCTCCGCACGGCCCTTTACGCCGAACTTGGCAACTGCCTTCTCCGCAAACGCGCGCTTGATGCGCGGCGTAATCCAACCGCCGCCCAGTTTGTCGAGATTGGCGTAGATAATGTTCTCGCTGATCCGGTGCCCGACGATCAGACCCTGTTCCTTGCGGTCTTCCGGAACCATCACAACACCCTTGGCGATCGCGTCAGCGGGATCTCGCAGCCTGAGTTCCTCACCTTCCAGCTTGATCGAACCGGCGCTGATCGGATCTGCTCCCGAAATGGCACGAACCAGCTCGGTGCGGCCGGCGCCGACCAATCCGGCGATCCCAAGAATTTCGCCTGCCCGCACCTCGAAGGTAACGTCACGGAACGAATTATCCGGCGAGCTCAGCCCCGACACCTGGAGCACCGGACGGTCCGTCGGAACGGGCAGGGTGGGGAACAAACGGTCGAGCGGGCGTCCGACCATGCTCTCGACAATCGTTCGCACCGGAGTTGCGCTATCTGAGAATTCCTGCACCCGCTCCCCGTCGCGAAGAACGACGATCCGGTCGGTGATCTGCTTGATCTCTTCCATGCGGTGGGAAATGTAGATGATGCCGACGCCCTCTGAGCGAAGCTTCCGAACCTGTTCGAAGAGAGCTTCCGTCTCCGCGCCGCCAAGGGCGGCTGTCGGCTCATCGAGGATCAGGAGCTTTGCGTTGAGAGCCAGCGCCTTGGCGATCTCGATGAGTTGTTGATTTGCCGTCGAAAGGCCGGCGACCGTCCGCGTTGCGGGTATGTGGAGGTTCAATCGGGCGAGCTGATCCTGGGCTCGGCGAACCATTTGGGCACGGTCGACGACGCCGTTCTTCATTGGCCAGCGTCCGATGAAGACGTTTTCCGCGATCGACAGCTGCGGGAGAAGCTGCAGCTCCTGGTGGATCAGGACGACGCCCTTGTCGATCGCTTCCCTGGGGGTGGCCGGGGCATAAGGCTGCCCCAGCCATGTCATTGATCCTTCGGACGGCGTGCGGGAGCCGGCGATGATGCCCGATAGCGTTGACTTGCCCGCTCCGTTTTCACCGAGAAGAGCAACCACCTCGCCCGGATGGACGTCCAGGCTGACATTCTTCAGAACCTGGAGCGGCCCATACCACTTGGATATGCCCTTCAGGGAAAGAACTGGGTCAGTCATCGCACACCTCCTCAAGACCTCAACTTCGTTAGAGCGCCGTGCGTCCGTTCGGACGCACAAAGGACGCTCTAACACTTTGAATCTACGCATCGTGCTTTCCGAAAATCGATTCCGATTTTCGGGCCGATGCGTTACGGATGGTTGGCGATGAAGCCTGCGACATTTTCCTTGGTCGTCAGCGTGGCATCCATGAGCTGTACCGGGGGTACCTTTTCTCCGGCGACAAGCTTGGCTGCATTTTCGACCGCATCGCGGCCCATCTTCTGCGTCTGCTGTGTCGCAGTGACGTTGAAGACACCCTTGCTGAGGGCTTCGAGAGCTGCGGTGTCGCCATCGAAACCGCCGACCACGATCTTCTGCGACGGATTGGCGACCTTGATCGCCTGGGCGGCGCCAAGTGCGAGACCATCGGCCTGTGCGAACACGATCGAAACGTCCGGGTTTGCCTGCAGCATGTTCTGCATGATCTGGAAGCCTTCGTCCTGGCTCCAGATGTTGGAGAATTGCTCGGCGACAACCTTCACATCCGGATATGCCTTCAGAGATTCACCGCAGCCCTTCGAGCGATCGACTTCCGGCGTCGTGCCCTTCTGACCGTGGATGATGACCATCTTCCCCTTGCCGCCGGCTTCCTTCAGGATGTAGTCGCACACCGCCTTGGCAGACGCGACGGAATCCGTTGCAAGGAAGGTATCGCCGGGTGCTCCGTCGGCGTTGCGGTCAACGTTTACGACCGGGATGCCGGCGTTCTTCGCGAGCTTGACCGGAACGGTCGCAGCCGCCGCACCTGCCGGAATGTAGATCAGCGCGTCGATTTTCTGGGTCAGGAGATCCTGGATCTGGTTGACCTGCGTCGGCCCGTCGCCCTTTGCGTCGACCGTGATGACTTCAATGCCGCGCTTCTTGGCTTCGGCTTCGACCGATTGCTTGATCTGGTTGAAGAAGTTTGCCTGAAGGTTGGCAACGGCCAGGCCGAGCTTCTTCAGTTCCGCCGCGTGTACGGGGCCGAGCGTGAGGCCGAGCAGTGCAGCAGACGCGAGCATGGTGCGCGCAATTTTCATTGTATTTCCTCCGTTGTTTGATGGAACCCTCGGGTATGTCCTCCCCCTCGGGGTATTGATCCGCCCCCAACTCTTTGAGCGGAATTCCAAGCCCGCCGATGCGGCGGACCCCGTTCGTCAGGCGCGACGCCGACGAATAGTCTCAGCGCCGACCGCGAGCACGATGACGATGCCGATGATCACTTGCTGCAGGAACGGCGAGACGTTGAGAAGATTGAGCCCGTTGCGAAGGACGCCGATGATGAGAACACCGATCAGTGTTCCTCCGATGCCGCCCGCGCCCCCCGAGAGCGAAGTCCCGCCGATGACGACCGCAGCGATGGTGTCCAACTCATAGCCCAGACCGCTGGACGGCTGGACGGAATCGAGCCTGGCCGCCAGTACGATGCCTGCAAGCCCCGCAAGGACTGCACTTACGATGTAGACGCCAATCGTCACGAGCGGGACGTTGATACCCGCCAGCCGAGCGACTTCCGGATTTCCTCCGACCGCGTAGAGCATGCGACCTTCGGACCGGAAGTGCAGGAAAAGCCACGCCGCAAGAACAACCGCCAGCATGAGAAACACGGTGGCTGTCAACACGCCGAAATGGCGATCTATTGCCAGCATCATGAACCAGTCGGGGAACCCCACGATCTGCTGGCCGTCCGTGATCATATTCGCGACTCCGCGAGCCGCAGACATCATCGCAAGAGTGGCAATAAACGCTGGAACCCTGAACTGCGTCACCAGAAGTCCGACGATCAGCCCCGAGACCCCCGAGGCGACCAAAGCAAATACGATCCCGACCGGTAGCGGCAGGCCGGCGACATTCGCAGTCCAGCCCATGACCATCATCGCAAGAGCGAGTGCCGAGCCGACCGAGAGGTCGATGCCACCGATCAGGATGACAAAGGTCATTCCGACGGCCATGATGCCGAGGACGGTGATCTGATCGAGGATGTTCAGGCCATTGCGAACCGAAAGAAAAGTGTCGGTGCTGAAGCTCAGAAAGACGCAAAGCGCGAGCAGCCCCACGAGCGGGCCCGTGGCGCCCTTGAGCTTGCTCAACCAAGCGCCGGACGAAAGCCCGTGTTCATTGATATCAAGCGCCACCATTGTTCCTCCCTATGCCTAGCCTGACAGCTAATTCATCTTAAGAATAAATATTCACTGATGCTGGAAAATTCATTAACAAGTTGCTTCCCAGCTGTCAACCTGGTTTCTGGACTTGCTGCTGCTGGAGAGCCGCTTAAAGGGCTTGACTAATCGAGTTGTTGTGCAAAAATATTGATAACTGAATATTTATGCACACGAGGAACCTATGAATACGACAGAACTCGAGCGGGTCGCTCGCGAGATCCGATTGCGCGATCTCCAGGCGGTTTTCGAAGCGGGCGCCGGCCATATTGGCGGGGAAATGTCGGTCATCGACATTTTGACCGCCCTCTATTTTCGGGTGCTGAATGTTTGGCCCGATCAGCCGAAGCACCCCGACCGCGACAGGTTCGTTCTTTCGAAGGGACATACGGCATGCGCTCTGTATGTGACGCTCGCGAAACGCGGCTTCATTCCGGAGGAAGAGATTTCCACCTTTTTGCAGCCGCATTCGAGGTTGAACGGGCATCCGAACTGCAACAAGGTTCCTGGCGTCGAAACGAATACCGGGCCGCTCGGCCACGGTCTTCCAGTCGCCATCGGAATGGCAAAAGCCGCCAAGCTCTCGGGCGCGAAATATCACACCTATGTCGTCACCGGCGACGGTGAGATGCAGGAGGGTTCCAACTGGGAAGCGATCATGGCGGCAGCCCAGTTCAAGCTCGATAACTTGACGCTGGTCATCGACCATAACAGGTTCCAGCAGGGTGCCGCGCTGGCGGAAACCAACGATCTCGCGCCGTTTCGTCCGAAGCTTGAAGCTTTCGATTGGGAAGTCACCGAGATCAACGGGAACGATATGAGCGAAGTCGTTTCAGCCCTCGAACACCGGGGATCGAGACCGCATTGCATCGTGGCTCACACCAACAAGGGGCATGGCATCTCGTTCATGCAAGACCGGGTCGACTGGCACCACAAGGTGCCGAGTAGGGAACAATACGAAATCGCATTGGCAGAATTGTCGGAGGCACCGTAATGAACGCGCCAATAAACGCACCCAAGCTCTACGATTGCCGCGACGCATTCGCCGCTACGCTTGAGCGGCTGGCAGCCGAAAACGAAACGATCGTTGCCGTCTGCAATGATTCCGTCGGTTCCTCCAAGCTCGGCGGCTTCAAGGCGAAGTTTGCTGAGCGCCTCGTCAATGTCGGTATCGCCGAGCAGAACATGGTGGGGGTTGGAGCAGGCCTCGCCAATGGCGGACGCCTTCCGTTCGTGTGCGCCGCCGCGCCGTTTCTGACGGGACGGTCGCTGGAGCAGATCAAGGCCGACATTTCGTATTCGAATGCCAACGTCAAGCTGGTCGGCATTTCTTCTGGAATGGCCTATGGCGAGCTCGGCCCGACACATCACTCGATCGAGGACTTCGCCTGGACGCGGGTTCTGCCCAATCTTCCGGTCATTGCGCCTTGTGACCGCATCGAAACAGCTGCTGCAGTTGAGTGGGCCGCGGCCTACAACGGTCCCTGTTTCCTGCGTCTGTCTCGCGTCGGAGTGCCCGATCTCCTTCCGGAGGGTCACGAGTTCCAACTTGGCAAGGCAAACCTCCTTCGCCAGGGTTCTGACGTCACGCTTATCGCAAACGGCACTTTGACTCATCGAATCCTGAAGGCTGCCGAGATCCTCGCAGAACGCGGCATCAATGCCAGAGTGCTCAACCTTGCAACGGTTCGTCCGATCGACGAGGACGCCATCATCGCTGCGGCGAAGGAAACCGGAGCGATCGTCACAGCCGAAGAGCACTCGATCTTTGGCGGGCTCGGTTCCGCGGTCGCCGAAGTGGTGGTCGACAATGCTCCTGTTCCGATGAAACGTCTCGGCGTTCCCGGCGTCTATGCTCCGACCGGTTCGGCAGAGTTCCTGCTCGATGAATTCGGGATGGCGCCGTTCGCAATCGCCGACGCAGCGCAGTCGCTGATCAGGCGCAAGTAACTGGGATCACGGGATCAGCCGGGACGCCTTTTGTCGTCCCGGCTGCCGTCTGATCCGGGGAGGATAGAATGCGGGCAATTCTGGCAATTGACCAGGGCACGACCAATTCAAAGGCAGTTCTCGTTTCCGAAACGGGAGAAATTGTTGGCAGAGGTTCGGCCCCAGTCGGCATCACCTATCCGAAACAAGGCTGGGTCGAACAGGATCCACGCCGGCTCTACGCATCCGTCTGCGAGGCGATCGACGCCTGCCTGAACGCCGCCCCCGACGTGGCTATCGAGGCCGTGGCGATTTCCAATCAGCGCGAGTCAGTCACTGCCTGGGACGCCGAAACGGGAGAAGCACTTGGACCGCTGGTAAGCTGGCAGTGCCGCCGAACGGCACAGGATTGCGAGCGCCTCATTGTCGAAGGCCATCTTGACGGTGTGCAGGCGCTGACAGGCCTGCCACTAGATCCGATGTTCCCGGGTTCGAAATTCCGATGGCTGCTCGACCGTATGCCGGCCGGGCGATCGGTCCGGCTGGGAACGGTCGACAGTTGGCTCGTGCACTGCCTGACGGGTGGGCGGCGGCATGTCTGCGATGCTTCCAATGCCGCCAGGAGTCAGTTGTTCGATCTCCAGGAGCAGAGATGGAGCGAGGAACTTGGCGAGATTTTCGGCGTCGATATCGCGCTCCTTCCCGAGGTACTCGACAGCTCTGCCGACTTCGGCAGGACGCAAGGGTTGCCAGGCGTGCCGGATGGAACTCCCATATTGGCCGCGATCGGAGACAGTCATGCTGCGCTGTTCGGCCATGGAGCATTCAAGCCGGGTGACGGCAAGGTAACCTTCGGAACCGGCTCTTCAGTGATGACGACGCTTCCGCGATTTATTCCCCCGCGCAACGGCGTCACAACGACTGTCGCGTGGCGCATCGGGGGAAAGCCGACTTTCGCTTTCGAAGGCAATATTCTCGTTTGTGCCGCCAGTCTCCCCTGGATGGCAGGCATTCTCGGCCTTTCGGATGTGGCGGCCCTTGTCGAACTTGCGGCGAGCGCCGAACCGGGCGGACCGGGCTTCGTGCCGGCATTCGTGGGGCTGGGCGCACCCTATTGGACCTCTGACGCCCGTGCCCTGTTCTCCCAGATCAACTTCAATACGACACGTGCGCAAATGGCGCGGTCGGTAACCGATTCGATCGCCTTCCAGGTGCATGACGTCATCGCCGCCATGCGAGCACAAAGCGGCGGCGAGCTCGGGGCGCTCTATGTCGATGGCGGACCGAGCCAAAACCGCTTCCTTATGCAGTGTGTCTCGAACCTCATCGAACATCCCGTGATCCAATGCGAAGCGCCCGAGGCGTCTGCTTTGGGGGCCGCATATCTCGCGGGTCTCTCACTTGGCTTGTGGAGCGATCTTGATGTTATCGCAGAGTTGCCCCGGAATTCACATGTCATTGACCCGGAACCCACGGATCGAGCGGTGCTTCTGAATACCTGGAATGATGCACTTGCCCGCTCGACGTCACGCGAAACAACCGCTAATGATGAATAAAAATTCACTCCAGGATTAGCGATGACTCGCCTCAACGAACTCCGTCTCATCTCAAGGGTCGCCCAGATGTACCACTTGGAGGGACGGCGGCAGGCGGAGATCGCGCAGCACCTTCGCCTGTCACAGGCGACAGTGTCACGCATGCTCAAGCGTGCCGAGGCTGAAGATATCGTGCGAACCAGCGTGACCCCACCGGTTGGCACCTACAGCGAGCTTGAGGGCGCACTTCGCGAGAAATACGAGTTGCCGGAGGCGATCGTCGTGGAGTGCACGGAAGATCGGGACGGCGCCATCATGGCCCGTATCGGAGAGGCAGCGGCTCATCTCCTGGAGGTGACGCTTGCGCCAGGGGAGATCATCGGCGTTTCGAGTTGGAGCCAGACCATCTCCAAGATGGTCGAAAACATTCATCCCCTGAAGAGCGCTCAGGCGAAGTACGTCGTCCAAACCCTTGGTGGCATGGGCGATCCTTCCGTGCAGACGCATGCGACGCAGCTGACCACGCGGCTTGCCCGGCTGACCGGCGCCGAGCCAAAACTGCTGCCTGTACAGGGCGTTACGTCGTCCAGAGAGGCAAAACTTCTTATGCAGGCCGATCCATTCGTGCGCGAGACGATGGACCTGTTCGGCAGCATAACGCTTGCGATCGTCGGAATCGGAGCCGTCGAACCGTCTGAACTTCTCGCACGATCCGGCAACATCTTTTCGTCTCGCGAACTGTCTGACCTCGCGGAAGCGGGAGCCGTCGGCGATATTTCGCTTCGCTTCTTCGATAAAAACGGCAAGCCGGTCAAGACGCCGCTAGACGACCGCGTCATAGGGCTTCCACTCGAGGATCTCGAAAGGGTGGACCGGGTCATCGCGCTTGCCGGCGGGTCCAAAAAGATCGACGCTATCGCTGGCGCGCTCCGTGTGGGCGTCATCGACATGCTTGTTACGGACAAGTTTACTGCGCAGCGATTGATCGACTGACGGGGCAAGTGAGGTGGTGGCGCATCGGGTGAGCCTTGAAGGACCGCCGAAAGGTTGCTCGCTGCCAGTCTTGCTTTTTGGTGTCGAGCGCTCGCCTCGCCCTTCGCGCGCCTCAGGAAGAGCTTAGGGAGTTTGCCGCACCGTATCCTGGCCCTTCGCTTGGGCTCAGGGCGTTCGGCGCTGCGATCGATTCACTGGATCGATCGCTCCCCGCTTTGCGAGGACCGGGCCTCACCCCCCGGTGACACTCATATGCCGGGCCACCGCCGGACGATTATGGGTGCGGTCGATGATGAAGTCGTGGCCTTTGGGCTTGCGGGTGATGGCTTCGTCGATGGCGGCGTGGAGGAGGGCGTCGTCTTCGGTGGCGCGCAGAGCCGCACGCAGGTCGGCGGCGTCGTTCTGGCCGAGGCACATGTAGAGTGTGCCGGTGCAGGTGAGGCGGACGCGGTTGCAGCTCTCGCAGAAATTATGGGTCATCGGCGTGATGAAGCCGAGGCGGCCGCCGGTTTCCTCGACCCTGACATAACGTGCCGGGCCGCCTGTCTGGTAATCGATGTCGGCAAGCGTGAACTGGTTTTCGAGATCGGCGCGCAGCTGGGAGAGCGGCAGGTATTGATCGGTGCGGTCTTCCTCGATCTCGCCCATCGGCATGGTCTCGATGACGGTCAAATCCATGCCACGGCCATGAGCGAAGCGCAGGAGGTCGGGAATCTCGGTATCGTTGAAATCTTTGAGCGCCACGGCGTTGAGCTTGATCTTCAACCCGGCCTTCTGCGCGGCGTCGATGCCTTCCATGACCTTGGCGAAATCGCCCCAGCGGGTGATCTTGCGGAACTTGTCGGGATCGAGCGTATCGAGCGAGACGTTGATGCGACGCACGCCGCAATCGTAAAGCTCCTCGGCATGACGGGAAAGCTGAGAGCCGTTGGTCGTCAGGGTTAGCTCGTCGAGGCCGGAACCGATCTTTTCACCGAGACGGCGCACGAGATACATGATGTTCTTGCGCACGAGAGGCTCGCCGCCAGTCAGCCTGATCTTGCCGACACCCTTGGCGATGAAGGCGGAACAGAGCCGGTCGAGCTCCTCCAGCGTCAACAGATCCTTCTTTGGCAAAAAGGTCATGTTTTCCGCCATGCAATAGGTGCAGCGGAAGTCGCAGCGGTCAGTGACGGAGACGCGGAGATAGGTGACGGCCCGGCCGAAAGGGTCGACCATCGGATGCGCACCTGCCACCAGCGGCGATGCATTGCCTATCGTTCCAACTCTGCTGTTCACCTGTATCTCCGTACTCTAGTGAATGTGGGCATATGCTATTGTCACGTCAAGGGAAACAGCCTGCGTGCATGCCGATTTCAGCTTGCACTGAAAAAGATCAGCGCCTACTCCTCGCAATAGAAGAGGACAAAATGATGAGTGATATCTGGCCGAGCGAACTTCGCGTTTCGAAAGACCGGCAGCGGCTGGTGGTGACCTTCAATGACGGTCAGAGTTTCGACCTTTCGGCCGAACTTTTGCGCGTGCTGTCGCCTTCGGCCGAGGTGCAGGGGCACGGGCCGGGCCAGAAGGTGACGGTGCCTGGCAAGCGCAACGTTGCGATCATCTCGATGACGCCGACCGGCAATTATGCGGTCCGGATCGGCTTCGACGACATGCACGATACCGGCATCTATACCTGGACCTATCTGCGTGAACTCGGCGAACGGGGCGCTGAGCTGTTTTCGGCCTATGAGGACGAGCTGAGCGAAAAGGGCATGAACCGCGACACCACGGAAAAGCCGCGCTGAACTTCCAATTCACAGCCATCGGGGGACATATGGCGAAAGCGAATAACAAGAACTGGCTGCGCGGCAAGGGCAGCGCGGCCGGCAGCAAGGTGACCTTCCTCGAGCTGTTCTTCGACCTGGTCTTCGTCTTTTCGATCTCGCAGCTTTCGCATGCGCTCGCCGCTCATTATACGCCGCTCGGGGCGGCCGAAGCCGGCCTGATGACCTTCGCCGTCTGGTGGGTGTGGATCTTCACCGCCTGGGTGACGAACTGGCTCGACCCCGACAAGATGCCGGTGCGCGGCATGCTTGTCGTGCTGATGATGCTCGGGCTGGTGCTGTCTGCTTCCATCCCCGAGGCCTTCGGCGACAAGGGGCTGCTCTTTGCCGGCGCCTATGTGGCGATGCAGGTCGGGCGGTCGCTGTTTACGACCTATGCGATGACGCGCGTCGACCGCGCCAACACACTGAATTTCATCCGCATAACAACCTGGCTTGTTGTGGCGGCCGTCTTCTGGATCGCCGGCGGGCTGCTTGAGCATGAGGCCCGGCTGATCGCCTGGGTGATTGCGCTCGCGATCGAATATGTCGGACCGGCGGCGGGCTTTGCGGTGCCGGGGCTTGGCCGCTCGACGCCGAGCGACTGGGATGTGTCCGGCGCTCATATGGCCGAGCGCTGTGCGCTCTTCGTCATCATCTGCCTCGGCGAAGCGATCCTCGTTTCCGGACGTACCTTTTCCGAGCTTCCGATCTCGGGCCTGACCAGCCTTATCTTCGTCACCGCCTTCATCGGCACGGTCGCGATGTGGTGGCTCTATTTCCGCTTCGGCCACGGGCGCGCCGCCCATCGCATCGAGCATGAGGAAACGCCGGGGGCCTTGGCGCGGCAGGCCTTCACCTATGGGCATATCCCGATCCTGGCCGGGATCATCGTGCATGCGGTGGCTGTGGAGTTCATGTTCTCTCATCCGCATGAGACCGGCGATCTCGGTATCGCCGCCGCCGTGCTCGGCGGCTCCGGCCTGTTCCTGATTGGCAATCTCTGGTTCAAGGGTGCGACCAGCGGGCAGCTCCCATTGTCGCACCTTGCCGGCCTCGTGCTTCTGATCCTGCTTGCCTTCGTGGCACCTTTTGTTGAGGTCTATTTGCTCGGCATCCTGGCGACGCTGGTGCTGATCATCGTCGCAGCCTGGGAATACCGATCGCTGAGCGGCACATCGGCGGCGCCATCACTCCATTGATCATCAATCCTCGTCGCGCAGATCTTTCAGCAGAACGGTGATGATGCGCTCCATCGAGGTGGCGGTCGCCGTGCATTGCTCGATCGGCTCGTCGGAGAGCGTGCGTTCGATGAGATCGGTCTGGATCGCCATCGCCGATTCGGTCAGCCTGCGACCCTCTTGCGTGAGGTAGAGGCGCAGCACGCGCTTGTCGCGTTCATCGCCGCGCCGCTCGATCAGCCCGCGTTTTTCCATCTGCGGCAGCAGCATGCTCATGTTGGAGCGGCCGACCAGCAGCTTGCGCGCCAGCTCCTGCTGCGAGATGCCCTCGAAACGATAGAGATTGACCAGGATATCGAGATGCGGGGGCTTGATGTCGAGATCGGCAAGCGAGCGGGCCAATGATTGCTGCATGAGCTGGCAGGCGCGAGCCACCGCGATCCAGCTGCGAAAACGCGGATGATCCCAGGGAAGGGATTGATTTTTGTTCATCGTTGTACTTTATTGTTCAGTGTTGAACAGATTTTGGATTCCCACTATGGCAAATTTCGCGCTCAAGGTCATCCGCCTCGGGTTCTCGGCCCTGCAGGCGGTTTCGCCGCAGCTGGCGGGCAGGGCGGCGTTCCTGCTGTTTTGCCGCACACCATCGCTGCGGTCGAAGGGCGGGAAGGCCAAGGCGGCGCATGCGGCGGGTGTAGCGCGGCTTGCCGGCGCCGAGCGCTTTGTGCTCAGGCTTGCGGGTGGCGCCAAGGCGCATGCCTACCGGCTGAACGGCGGAGCGATCGGCCGGCGCAAGCGCTATCTCGTCACCCATGGCTGGGGTTCCAGCGCCGTATACATGGCAGATCTGATTTCAATGCTGGCGGCCACGGGTGCGGAGGTCGTGGCGCTCGATTTTCCCGGCCATGGGCGCGCGGGCGGGCGCTTCCTGCATATGGGACTTGCAGTCGAGGCGATCGCGGCCGCGCAGGAACGGTTCGGCGCATTCGATGCGGCGATCGGCCATTCCTTCGGCGGTGCGGCGCTGATGGTCACCGCGGCGGGCTTGCTGCCTGGCGTGGCGCCTGTCACGGCCGAGCGATTGGTGCTGATCGGCGCGCCGAGCGAGATGGCCTGGCTGTTTACCGATTTCGGCCGGATGGTCGGCCTTCGCCCCACTGCGCAAACAGTACTGGAGAATGAGGTTCACCTGGTCACCGGGCGGAGACTCGAGGATTTCGACGCTGGCGAAGCGGCAAGCGGCATCGGCCGGTCGGTGCTCGTCATCCATGCCGAGGACGACAAGGAGGTGTCGCCGGTCCATGCCAGGCGATATGGCGCGGCGGGCCAGCGCGTCCGGCTGTTCTGGGCCAACGGTTTCGGGCACCGGCGCATCGTCGGTGCGGCTCCGGTGCTTGCCGCGATCGCAGCCTTTCTTGAAGGCTATCAGGACGAGCGGGATGTCCCGGGCGAAAGCATCAAAAAAGATGCGGAGATCATTCCATTTTTTGAGCTTCCGGCGAGGCGCGCGGCATTGTAGCGTCCGCGGCGAAGATCAAGCCGCGGCGGGACGCCTCATGAAAATCATCAGCAGTATCGAAGAGCTCAATACGATCTATGGCGCTGGGCTGTCGCAGGCCTCGGTCGACAAGGTGACCAAGCGGTTGACGCCGCTCTATCGCGAGATGATCGAGACCTCGCCATTCGCGGCGCTTGCGACCGTCGGGCCGGAAGGGCTCGACTGCTCCCCGCGCGGCGATCTCGGCGGCGTGGTGCGCGTCGTCGATGACGAGACGGTGCATCTGCCGGACTGGCGCGGCAACAATCGCGTCGATTCGCTCTCCAACATCGTGCGCGATCCGAGGCTTGCGCTGATGTTTCTCATCCCGGGCTCAAATACGACAATGCGCATCAACGGCCGCGGCGTGGTCTCCGATGACGAGGCGCTGCTTTCAAGCTTCGAGATGGACGGCAAACATCCCCGCACCGTCGTCGTCATCACGGTCGACGAGGTCTATTTCCAGTGTGCCCGCGCAGTGATGCGGGCCGAACTCTGGAACGCCGAGCGCTTTGCCGATCCGGCGAGCCTGCCGACGCCGGGGCAGATGCTGAAGGCCGCGGTCAGTGATTTCGACCAGGAGACCTACGATCGGGAATGGCCGGGACGCGCGGCGAAGACGATGTGGTAAACCGCCGTCACCTTATGGTGACAGCGGGTGCGCATCGAAGCTTCGCCGTCAGGCCTTGTAGATCAGCCAGCTCTTGGTGAAATCTTTCTGCATGCCGTGCTCATAGAGGATGGTGCAGTTGCGCCCGGCGTTCTTGGCGCCGTAGAGTGCGATGTCGGTCTTGCTGTAGAGTTCGCCGGCATCGTCGGCGCTGGATGCCATACAGACGCCGATCGAGACGGTGACCGGGCCGTAATTCACCCGGGTGCGGGAATTCTTGAAGGGTGTCGTTTCCAGCGTGCGGCGGATGCGCTCAGCGATCGCCATCACTTCCTCCGGCGTATTGCCCTCGATGATGAGCGCGAATTCCTCGCCGCCGGCGCGGGCAACGAAGACGTCACGCCGGACATTGCTGCGGATGACGGAGGCGACGGTGGCAAGAATCTTGTCGCCGACCGGATGGCCGTAGGTGTCATTGATCTTCTTGAAATTGTCGATGTCGGCGAGCAGCAGCGCAGTCACCGGCCGCATGCCGGGACTATTGAAGACGGCGGCAAGGCGATCGTCGAAGGCGCGGCGGTTGGAAAGGCGCGTCAGCGAGTCGGTGTTGGCGATGCGCTTGTATTCGTCGAGTTCCTTGCGGACCTGATCCATCTCCTGCGAGCGCTGAACGACGTCTTCGACGGTGCGTTCGCCATGCGCCATGGTGTCGCCGGTCGCCTGACTCAGGAGCTCGATGGCGTTTTCGATCAGTTCGACGCTGGCATTGCTCTTGGAGGTGATGCGCTTGTGGGTCTCGCCGAGCAGCCTGGTATAGCTTTCGAGCGAGCTCTGTTCCTGTTTCAGGATCCGCAGCAATCCGTCGAGTTCCCCTGATATGCGCGTGTGGGCGTCATCGAAGACGCGGGCAGGGCTAGTGGTGAAATATTGCGCGCCGAGCGCGTCGAGTTCGGCCTGCGTCGCCTGGCTGCCGAGGGCGGCAAGCTCGCGGGTCAACGCCGGATTGGAGCCGATATAGGCTTCGTAGAAGAGTTCGTAATTGCGGGGTATCGGCGCAACGCCCATCGAACGCATGGCATAGGTGATTTGGCCCGCTACGTCTGGAACCTGCACCTTGGGCGCGACAGCCGTATTCATCCGGCGAACTCCTCATATATTCGAAGGCGATAATTTATTTGTTAGCTTAAATTTCTTGGGAAAAGATTAAAGCGACATATACCAAAGATTACATACGACAACTTCCAAACGGGCCAATACTTCGATCAGGCCTATGATTTTGCATCAGAAAATGTATCTTCTGCGGGACAATGCATGCCCGTTGCACGGGAATGGTGTCAGAAAAACTTACAGTTCTTCTCGTGATTCATGAAAGCATCTCGCCATATTTCTTTCGCCATCCTCGCTTTCACCATGTTTGCCGGCGGCGCCTTACTGTCGGAACGCGCCGGGCTCTTCACCGGAGCTTTCCGCACGGAGATCCTTGCGAGGGTCGATGACGGGGATGTGGTGAGTGCTGCGGAGATAGCGCAAGATGCCGGTCCATTGGATAGGGCGTCGGCGCGGTAGGCAGTGTGCCGAAGGGGCAGGTGATCGAGAGGGCGTCACCGCCCTTGATGTTGCGACATCCCGCTCGACCCCAGCGTCCGCAGCGGGATCCTTACGAAAATCCCCCGCGCGCGCCGCAATCACCCCAAATTCAATTCCTGGAAGAAATCGTTGCCCTTGTCGTCGATGACGATGAAGGCGGGGAAGTCTTCGACTTCGATCTTCCAGACCGCTTCCATGCCGAGTTCGGGATATTCGAATACCTCGACCTTGCGGATGCAGTCCTGTGCGAGGCGGGCGGCGGGGCCGCCGATCGAGCCGAGATAAAAGCCGCCGTGTTTCTTGCAGGCCTCGCGCACTGCGCGTGAGCGGTTACCCTTGGCAAGCATCACCATCGAGCCGCCGAAGGACTGGAACTGGTCGACGTAACTATCCATGCGGCCGGCCGTCGTCGGGCCGAAGGAGCCGGAGGCGTAACCAACAGGCGTCTTGGCGGGGCCGGCGTAGTAGACCGGGTGGTTCTTCAGGTAGTCGGGCATGCCTTCGCCGTTTTCCAGCCGTTCGCGGATCTTGGCATGGGCGAGATCGCGGGCGACGATGATGGTGCCGGTCAAGGACAGCCGTGTCTTGACCGGATGCCTGGAAAGCTCGGCAAGCACATCGGTCATCGGTCGGTTGAGGTCGATATGGACGGTCGATTCCGACAGTTTCGCCTCGTCGATCTCGGGCATGTACTTGGACGGGTCGGTCTCGAGCTGTTCGATGAAGATGCCGTCGCGGGTAATCTTGCCCTTGGCCTGGCGGTCGGCGGAACAGGAGACGCCGAGGCCGATCGGCAGCGAGGCGCCGTGGCGGGGCAGGCGGATGACGCGCACGTCGTGACAGAAATACTTGCCGCCGAACTGCGCGCCGACGCCCATCTGCTGTGTCAGCTTGTGGATTTCCTTTTCCATCTCGACGTCGCGGAAGGCGTGGCCGCTGTCGGAGCCTTCGGTCGGCAGTTCGTCGAGATAGCGGGTGGAGGCGAGCTTGACGGTTTTCAGGTTCATCTCGGCCGAGGTGCCGCCGATGACGATCGCCAGATGGTAGGGAGGACAGGCTGCCGTCCCTAACGTCAAGATCTTCTCCTTAAGGAAGTCGATCATCCGGTCATGCGTCAAAAGCGAGGGCGTGCCCTGGTAGAGAAAGGTCTTGTTGGCCGAACCGCCGCCCTTGGCAACGAAAAGGAATTCGTAGGCGTCGGTGCCTTCTTCATAGATATCGATCTGGGCCGGCAGGTTATTCCTGGTGTTCTTCTCTTCGAACATCTTGATCGGTGCAAGCTGCGAATAACGCAGGTTCTTCTTCTCATAGGCGTCCAGTACGCCGCGGGCGAGTGCTGCCGTATCGCCGCCCTCGGTCCAGACCCTGCGGCCTTTCTTGCCCATGATGATCGCCGTGCCGGTGTCCTGGCACATGGGCAGCACGCCGCCGGCGGCGATGTTGGCATTCTTCAAGAGATCGTAGGCGACGAAGCGGTCGTTGTCCGTCGCCTCGGGATCGTCGAGGATCGAGGCGAGCTGCTTCAGATGGCCGGGGCGCAGCAGATGGTTGATGTCGGCAAAGGCGGTTTCGGCGAGCAGGCGGATGCCTTCCGGCTCGACCGTCAGGATCTCCTGGCCCTTGAACGTATCGACAGAGACATGATCGCTGCTGATCTTGCGGTAGGGGGTGGCATCCTTGCCGAGGGGGAAGAGATCGTCAGCCATCGAAGTGACCTTTCTGCTGGGCGTGCGTCGCTAGATTGGAACCGGTCTAAATCCGCCGCGGAGCAAAAGCAATCGGGATGCGGCGGACTCTGGGAGGGGTCATGTCGTGCCGCGTTTTGTAGTCGGCACGTCATGCGCGGTAAGCGAGTGAAAGAAACAACAAGATCGACATTTGCCGTGAAATGGACGACTTCAGGTTGCCTTCCATTCGGGCCAAGTTCATATTCCCGGCAGCGTTAACCTGCCGGGGCTTACAATGACAAATGCAAAGCCAACTGCTGTCGACGACCTTCTCGTTTTTTTCGAACATGATTGGATTCGTGGGGATCTGCTGCGCCTCGCCAGCGATCCCGAGGGCGCGGACATGTATGCTCGCTTCGTCAATGGCGTGCGTATCGACGCAAAGCATGGGCCTGACCATGAAACGATCATAAGGGGCGAGTACGGAACCTTCAAAGTGAAACCCGACGGTCACTTCACGTACGAGCTGGACTACACGCTCGACGTGGTGAAGAATTTAGCGAAGCACGACCAGCTCATCGAGAAGCTGAGCTACAAGATGTCCGATGGCTCAGGCGGCACGGACCTCGGCGTGCTCACCCTTGCGATCGATGGCGTCAACGAAGGCGAAAAATACCATGAAGTCCTGGATTTCGACGATATGGGCGTCTTATCGAGGGCGGATAATTTCTCGCTGCCCAATTACCGGGGCTTTGCGCTTGCCGTGAACGGCAGCCATGACGTGACGCTTCTGAACGGCTTCGTCTATGATACCATCCCCGGCGTCGACGCCATAACCGAGGATGGCTTCAGCGATACCGTTCTGGCCCCGGCTTCGACGCCCGTGACCTTGAAATTGCTCGATGGCAGCGAGTTCACCTTTCAGAGCGTTTCGATCGCCGAATTGTCGGCGTCGTCGTTTCACTTGACGCTGACCGCCTTGAACGACGGGCAGATCGTCTATCAGCAGGAGCTTGAGGTCACCGGCCCCAATCTCGAGGTCAATCTCGAAGACATCGAAGAAATCCGTTTCGATTTCATGGGCAATTCGGTGGTGATGGACAATTTCTCGCTGTTGGTTTGAGGCTTTACGCGCCCTCAGTTCAGCCCGAGCCGGCATTGTGGCTTCACTGCCGGATAGCAATTCCTGACACGGGGCGTCCGCGCCCTGATTGGCTCCTCCCGCCAACCCTACACTCCGTCATGCTCGGCCCTGAGCCGAGCATCCACACCACGTCCACCAGCAGCCACGGGCAGGGATCCTCGGGACGAGCCCGAGGGTGACGGAGAGTGGGGTTGGCGTTCCAGCCAAACTTGTCGCCGGTGCGTCAGGTGCTCCATCATGCAGGTCTTAGCCCTCTTCAGTCCTGCGACACCCTAGGGCTCAAGCCCCGAGGACAGCTGAGGGAGCAAGTTGCCGCCTCGTCCGTTCCCGAGCAATAGGAGGGGCGGACCCGGCCTACTTCGGCCCGATCATCGTCTCCGGCCGCACGATCTCGTCATACTCTTCCGACGTCACGAGCCCACTGGCCAGCGCTTCTTCCTTCAGCGTTGTGCCGTTCTTGTGCGCCGTCTTGGCGATCTTGGCGGCGGCGTCGTAGCCGATCTTCGGGGCAAGCGCGGTCACCAGCATCAGCGAGCGTTCGAGGCCGGCCTTGATGTTGTCCTCGCGCGCCTCGATGCCGACGACGCAATTGTCGGTGAAGGAGACGGCGGCATCGGCGAGCAGCTGCACCGACTGCAGGAAGTTGTAGGCCATCATCGGATTGTAGACGTTAAGCTCGAAATGGCCCTGGCTGTCGGCAAAGGTGAGCGCCGCATGGTTGCCGAAGATGTGGATGCAGACCTGCGTCAGCGCTTCGCACTGGGTCGGGTTGACCTTGCCGGGCATGATCGAGGAGCCGGGCTCGTTTTCCGGCAGCGCCAGTTCGCCGAGGCCCGAGCGCGGGCCGGAGCCGAGCAGGCGGATGTCGTTGGCGATTTTGAACAGGGCGGCGGCGGCGGCATTGATCGCGCCATGGGCAAAGACCATCGAGTCATGCGAGGCGAGCGCCTCGAACTTGTTCGGCGCGGTCACGAAGGGCATGGCGGTGATTTCAGCGATCTCTTCGGCGACCTTTTCGGCGAACCCGACCGGCGCGTTGAGGCCGGTACCGACGGCGGTGCCGCCCTGGGCGAGTTCGCAGAGGCCGGGAAGCGTCATCTCGATCCGCTTGATTGATGAGCCGACCTGGGCGGCATAACCCGAAAATTCCTGGCCCAGCGTCAGCGGCGTCGCATCCTGGGTATGGGTGCGGCCGATCTTAATGATGTGGCTGAATTCGGTGACCTTCATGTCGAGGGCGGCATGCAGGTGTTTCAGCGACGGCAGCAGGTGATGGGCGATCCGTTCGGCGCAGGCGATGTGCATGGCTGTCGGATAAGTGTCGTTCGACGACTGGCTCATGTTGACGTGATCGTTCGGATGCACCGGCTTCTTGGAACCCATGACGCCGCCGAGCATTTCTATTGCACGATTGGAGATCACTTCATTGGCGTTCATGTTCGACTGCGTGCCCGAGCCTGTCTGCCAGACCACCAGCGGAAAATGGTCGTCGAGCTTGCCGTCGATCACTTCCTGGGCGGCCTCGACGATGGCTTTGCCAAGGGCGGGGTCGAGCTGGCCGAGAGACATGTTGGCGCGGGCGGCGGCCTGCTTGACGATGCCGAGCGCGCGCACGATCGACAGCGGCTGCTTTTCCCAGCCGATCTTGAAGTTGCCGAGCGAACGCTCGGCCTGGGCGCCCCAATATCGGTCGGCGGCGACGTCGATCGGGCCAAAAGTATCGGTTTCGGTGCGGGTTGCGGTCATGAGTTTTGTCTTCCCTTTACATGCTGTTTTCTGGCATCTTCGAAAGATGAGGTCTTATAGGTCGGAAAGCCCGACAAGAAAACCACGTGCTGCGTTCAATATTGAGAGATTTAGTCATGTTTGTGCCGGTTCGGCGGCGTGCTTTTTCGGCCACTTTCAAAATTTTATGCGCGGGCACGTTTTTGCCGCACTGGTCTGCCGGGGAAAATTCGGTAAAAAATTAACTAATAATTTCATAATTTTGTGTGAACTGCGGCGCAGCGCCGCGCAGGCTTTCCCTCACATGAAATTGTGTCCGCCGGCGCTAGCGGCGAAGGCCGGTTTCTGATGAATGGGCCGGACGCTCTTAAGCTTCGCGGATTTGAGTTTGAGCCTTGCGCTCGTGACAAGAACAGCATGACACCGGGACTGGAAGATATATGACGTTCGTTTTGAAAAGCGCGGTATCCGCATTGGCAGTTTCCTGCGGGCTGGCAGTGATGAGTGCCGCTCCCGCGCATGCCTATACGCTGATGGATATGCTGCGCGGCGACAGGCAGCGGAGCCAGAGCACCATTTTCATGGACCAGGCGCCTGGCCGGCCGGTGCCGCGTGGCGCTGTCGGCCCCGGCGGGTCGCTCGGCGGACTGGATCCGGAAGCGCCGCTGCCGAAGGTGAGCGGTCCGCGTTATTACACCTATAAGACGGAGACGCTGCAGTTCGTCGACACCAGCAAGTTCGCCGACCCAGCCGTCACCGGCGCGGTTGCCGATGTTTCGTCGAGCGGCGATGCCGGCGCCGAACCGGCAGTGCAGCGCCGCTTCCTGGCGCAGGCCAAGGTTCGCGCCAATGCCGACGTCGCCAAGGCGCTCGAAGCCTATTACGGCGACAGCCGCAATCCGCTCGTCTGGATCGATGGCAGCCAGATCAACGAGCGCGCCAAATCGGCGTTGGCCGCACTTGCCGATGCGGCTTCGGTCGGCCTCGATCCGGCTGACTACGCCCTGCAGGCGCCGGCGATCGATCCGGCCAATCCCGATCCCGCCGTTCGCGACCGCGCGCTGACGCAGTTCGAACTCGATCTCTCGGCCAAGGTGCTTGCCTTCGTGCAGGACACGGTGCGCGGCCGCATCGATCCGAACAAGATTTCCGGCTATCATGACTTCCAGCGCAAGATGGTCAATCTGGCGCCGGTGCTGAAGCTTGCTCGAATGAGCCCGGATGTCGGTGCCTATCTCGCCAACCGCTCGCCCGATGGCCCGCAATTCCTGGCTTTGAAGGCCGAGCTTGCCAAGCTTCGGGCCGCCGATGGCGGCAGCGAAGAGCGAATCGTCATTTCGCTCGACCGGTCGCTGAAGCCCGGCGATAGCTCGCCCGAGATCGCCAACATCGTCAAGGCGATCGGCAAGCACGGTTCCGAGGCGCTGAAGACCGATCATGCGGCGACGCTTTCCGGTTACACCGGCAGCAGCGACTATTCGCCCGATATCGTCTCGCTGGTCGAGGATTTCCAGAAGGAGCGCGGGCTGAAGGCCGACGGCGTCATCGGTCAGGCGACGGTGCGCGCCATGACCGGCGGCGATACCAACGCCTCGAAGATCGACAAGCTCGTCGTCGCCATGGAGCAGGCGCGTTGGCTGCCGGAAGATCTCGGCTCGCGCTATGTCATGATCAACCAACCGGCCTTCATGGCCTACTACCACAATGACGGCAAGGAACAGCTGTCGATGCGCGTGGTGGTCGGCGGCAAGAACAACCAGACCTATTTCTTCGACGACGAGATCGAGACGGTGGAATTCAACCCGTTCTGGGGTGTGCCGCAGTCGATCATCATCAACGAGATGCTGCCGAAGCTGCGCTCGGATCCGAATTATCTCGATCAGCTCGGTTATGAAGTCGAGGTCAACGGCCATGCGGTCGCCTCATCCAGTGTCGACTGGTACGGCTCGACCGACAACGTCTCTGTGCGCCAGCCGCCGAGCAGCGACAATGCGCTCGGTGAACTGAAGATCCTATTCCCGAACAGCCATGCGATCTACATGCACGACACGCCATCGAAGAGCTTCTTCAAGCGTGACATGCGGGCGCTCAGCCACGGCTGCGTGCGCCTTGCCGAACCGCGCGCCATGGCGGCCGCCGTGCTCGGCACGTCCATCGACGACGTCGCCAAGCAGATCGCCACCGGCCAGAACCATGCTGTAAAGGTGCCGCAGAAGATCCCGGTTTACGTCTCCTATTTCACCGCCTGGCCGAACAAGGACGGCGTTGTGGAATATTTCGATGACGTCTACGGCCGCGACGGTTATGTCGACAAGGCTTTCGACGCGACGACCAAGGCGCGTGGCGCGCAGATCTGATATCGGATTTGATGGTTTATGCGGACGGGCGGTCTTTGGGCCGCCCGTTTTGTTTTGGGCGGCGAGGACGAAACAAAGTAGAGGGGGGTGCCTCACGGAATGCCGTCAGGGGATAAGGGTCATCCTCGCCCTAAACAGCAACCTTGGCCGCAGAACCCTTCAGCAAACCTTCCACCAGTTCCGACGTCAATTCATCGAAATGGGTGATGGTAATATCGGGATCGAGGCTCGAAACCGGCACGTCGGAATAGCCGAAGGGAACGGCGATCGACGGCACGCCGGCATTCCTGGCGACGGCGATGTCGTTGATGCTGTCGCCGATCATGACCGTACGGGCGATGTCGCCGCCGGCGCGCTCGACGGTGCCGGTGAGGTGGCGGGGATCGGGTTTACGCACCGGGAAAGTATCGCCACCCGTGATGGCGTCGAAATAGTTGACGAGATCGAGCTTGTCGAGCAGTCCGAGCGCAAGGCTCTCCATCTTGTTGGTGCAGACGGCCAGGCGATAGCCCGCTGATTTCAGCCTGTCCATCGCGGCGACAAGACCGGGATAGGGCTGGGTGTGGCCGGGCATGCCGGCGGAATAGTGGGCGACGAAGCGCTCGACCAGGGCCGGCAGGGCCTCGGCTTCGAGCGGATGGCCGCGCAGCCGGCAGGCGCGCTCGATCATCACGCGCGCGCCCTGCCCGACGAGATGGGTGAGGTCGTCATAGCTGACCGGTTCGAGGCCGAGGGCTGCAATCGTGTGGTTCAGGCTCTCGACCAGGTCGGCATGCGTATCGAGAAGGGTGCCGTCGAGATCGAAGACGACGAGCGGAGCGGGGGCAGGGGTCAAGGGCTTGCCTCTTTGAGCGATTGGTCGTCTTGGCGCGGGTTATCCAGGGAAACAACACGTTGTTCCCGGAAACGACAGGTCCTTTCCGGAAACGACGGGTCGTTTCTGAGGTAGGCGATCGTGCGGCGGAAAGCAACGGCTTGCGATGGCGGGGAAGGCCGCAGGCATTTGTTTCGGCTTTTCATTTTCCGTGATGATTTTGACTTTCGTTTGCCGGGCGAGCCGTGTAAACAGCACATCCAACGCAATATCAGGAGCTGGCGGCGCATGGATGCCCGCGAAATGAAGATCAAGGCCGCCGAGGCCGCGCTCGCCCACGTCGAAGGCGGCATGCGCCTCGGGATAGGCACCGGCAGCACGGCGGAAGAATTCGTCCGGCTGCTGGCGGAGAAGGTCGCAGGCGGCTTGAAGGTCGAGGGCGTTCCGACATCCGAAAGGACGGCGCGGCTCTGCGTCGAACTCGGCGTGCCGCTGAAGTCGCTCGACGAACTGCCGGCGCTCGACCTGACGATCGATGGCGCCGACGAGGTCGATGCCGGGCTCAGGCTGATCAAGGGTGGCGGCGGTGCGTTGCTGCGCGAAAAGATCGTTGCGGCGGCCTCCGAGCGGATGATCGTCATTGCCGACGAAAGCAAGCTGGTCGATACGCTCGGCGCCTTCGCGCTGCCGATCGAAGTCAACCCGTTCGGTCTCGTCTCGACGCGGATCGCGATCGAAAAGGTTGCGGCCCGGCTCGGTCTTTCCGGCGAACTTAATCTGCGCCAATCCGGTGACGGAGACTTTACCACGGATGGCGGCCATCACATCATTGATGCATCTTTTGGCCGCATTCCTGATGCAGAGGCGCTTTCGAGCGAGCTGAATTCCATACCCGGCGTCGTCGAACACGGGCTCTTTATCAATATGGCGGCACTTGCGATCATTGCCGGTCCTGCGGGTGCGCGCACGCTGCAGGCAAACAGATAACAGGAGCATACACTCATGATGAACATTGCAGGTCTTGGCCGTTTCGCCGCTGCGACCATCGTTCTTTCCGGGCTTGCCTTCGGCTCCGCCGTCAAGGCACAGGAAGTTTCCGAGGAGCAGCTGAAGGCATCTCGCGCGGCGATCGACGCTATCGGCGCCACGGCCCAGTTCGACAACATCCTGCCCGGCCTCGCTGAGCGCCTGAAGGCCGGCCTGATCCAGGATTCGCCGAACTACCAGGATGCCATCTCCTCGACGGTCGATGCGCAGGCGCTGGCGCTTGCACCGCGCCGCGGCGATCTCGAGAAGGAAGCGGCGCTCACCTATGCCAAGGCCTTCACGATCGACGAGCTGAAGGCGATCGCGGCCTTTTACACCTCCGACGTCGGCAAGAAGCTGCTGCGCGACGGCCCGGTCGCTTCGCGCGAGACGGCGAAGGCCGCCGACATCTGGGCACAGGGCATTTCGCGTGATCTGGAAAAGCAGAGCAACGCCATCCTTTCCAAGGTCATCAAGGCTCCGCCGGCTGCACCCGAAACCCCGGCTGCTCCCGCTGCTCCTGCTCCGACCGCCCAGCAGTAAGAATTACTTGTCAAGATTCGCGAAAGCCCGGCATTGTCCGGGCTTTTTTGTTATGATGCGGCAAAAGCCGGCGACCAGATTTTGGATGAGGCAGATATGTCCGATGGCCACGAGGCTGTGCAAGTCCGGATATCAGGCAGGGTCCAGGGCGTCGGATTTCGCATGTGGACGCGAAATGAGGCGGCGCGGCTCGGGTTGACGGGCTGGGTTCGCAACGAAGAGGACGGGTCCGTCGCTGCTTTGATCGCCGGATCCGATACCGCGATCTCGACGATGATCGAGCGTTTGAGGCGCGGGCCTGCGGGATCATCGGTTTCAGGCGTCCAAACGGAAACGACCCGGCTTGAAAAGATACCGGGCGATTTCCGTATCATCGGCTGATCGCAACAACTGCCGACGGATGGCATTGCAGATGCGCCAAACGCTCAGCCCCAGTCCTTCGAGCTTTTTGCCAATTGCCACACGCCCGTCTCATCCGGCTCCACGCGTTTGTTGCCGCGATAGAAGATCGGCAGTCCTGTCTTCTTGTCCATCGCGAAGCGGCTCGGCGTAAATTTTTCGTCCTCGTGGCCCTGGATGGCGAGGTTGAGCGCTTCCTTGAACTTGCCGGCCCTGCAGAGGTTGGCGAAGAGAGTTTGATCCATCTTTTGCTCCGGCATTTTTTATCCCACGGATTGCCTGCCAGTCTCGGTCGGCTGGGTCAACCATCAATGAGGATTCGGCGAAAGAGAACGGCATGATGCAGGAGCGGGCTTTTGTTTTCACGGCGATCGCTCCTATATCAGGTGCGTCCTTCCTGCGATTCCCTTCCGGAGCTCATCATGTCTTCCTATGATTACGACCTTTTCGTCATTGGCGGCGGTTCCGGCGGCGTGCGCGGTGCGCGCGTTGCGGCCTCGCTCGGCAAGAGGGTGGCGATCGCCGAGGAGTATCGCTATGGCGGCACCTGCGTCATTCGCGGCTGCGTGCCGAAGAAGCTCTTCGTCTATGCCTCGCAATTCCATGAGCATTTCGAGGATGCCGCTGGCTTCGGTTGGACGGTCGGCGAAAGCAGCTTCGACTGGAAGAAGCTGGTGGCGGCAAAAGATACCGAGATCGCCCGGCTGGAAGGCCTCTACAAGAAGGGGCTCGCCGGCGCCAATGCCGAAATCCTGGAAACGCGCGCCGAACTCGTCGATGCCCACACGGTGCGGCTCGTGAAAACAGGGCAGACGGTGACCGCAAAGACGATCGTGATCGCTACCGGCGGGCGGCCGAACCCGCATGCAGCGCTTCCCGGCCACGAGCTTTGCATCTCTTCCAACGAAGCCTTTCATCTCGAAGAGCTGCCGAAATCGATCGTTATCGCGGGCGGCGGCTATATCGCCGTCGAATTCGCCAATATCTTCCACGGCCTCGGCGTCGAGACAACTTTGATCTATCGCGGCGCCGAAATCCTGTCGCGCTTCGACGAGGATCTCCGGCGCGGCCTGCATGAGGCGATGGTCGCCAAGGGTATCCGAATCCTCTGCCACGACACGCTGCAGAAGGTTTCAAAGGGTGAGGATGGGCTCATTCTGGAGACGCTGAACAGCGGCACGCTCCATGCCGGCGTCGTGATGCTGGCGCTCGGGCGCGATCCGAACACCGAAGGCCTCGGGCTCGAGGCGGCCGGCGTCGCCGTCGACGAGCGCGGCGCGATCATCGTCGACGATTATTCCCGCACCAATGTGGAAAACATCTATGCGCTCGGCGATGTCACCAACCGGGTACAGCTGACGCCGGTGGCGATCCACGAGGCGATGTGCTTCATCGAGACCGAGTACAAGAACAATCCGACCCGGCCGGATTACGAGCTGATCCCGACCGCCGTCTTCTCGCAGCCGGAGATCGGCACTGTCGGCCTCTCGGAAGAAGAGGCGGGCAGGCGTTACGCCGAGCTCGAAGTCTACCGCGCCCAGTTCCGGCCGCTGAAGGCGACACTTTCCGGCCGTTCCGAGCGGATGATCATGAAGCTGATCGTCGATGCGGCGAGCCGCAAGGTGGTGGGCGCCCATATTCTCGGCCATGATGCCGGCGAGATGGCGCAGCTGCTCGGCATCACGCTGAAAGCCGGCTGCACCAAGGACGATTTCGACCAGACGATGGCGCTGCACCCGACAGCGGCCGAAGAGCTCGTCACCATGTATGCGCCGAGCTATCGCATCCGCGAGGGCAAGCGCATCTGAGTGATATTCTTCAGCTGGTGATGCGCGGCGAGCGGATGACCTTGAGGAAAAGCGCCTTCATTGCATCGGCGATGCCGTCGGTCGGCGTCACCTCGAAATAGAGGCCGGGCGAGGCGCATGCCTGCATCTTGGTCGGGATCTCGCTCTGGAAGGGCTTGATCCAGGTATTGTACCAGCTGTTTTTCGGCAGCGGCAGATAGGTGGTGTAGAGCACTGCGACCCTGATGCCCTTGTCCTTCAGCGGCTGGCAGAAAGAGGTATCGATCGGCTCCTGGCAGCGGTTGCCGGTGAGCTTCTTGGTGCAGCCCTTCGGCTTCTCGCTGTCGCCAACGCCATCCGAAACGAAGAACAGGATCTTCTGCGGATTCGCGGATGTGCTGCCGTCACCGGGCGTCGTGATGATGGTTTTCATCTGCGTCAGTGCGCTGTCGAAACTCGTCTGCTGGTCGTTATTATAGCCCTGATACGGGATGGTCATCAGATCGACGGCATCGGTATAGGTGCGGACCTTGTCGAGGTCGGTGGTCGGGTCGGAGATGGTGGTCAGCTTGGCATCTTCGGCCTTGGTGCCGAAGGTATAGACACCCATGCGGAACTGGTTGTCTGAGACGCGCGTCGTCTTGGCTGTCTGCGTCAGTTCCTTGGTCGCCTGGCGCACGACGTCGATGCGCATGCTGACCCCGAGTTTCTTGGCGAGATTGTAGTAATTGTTGTTGTTCTGCGTCTCGTGGCAGGCAAAGGCACAGCTGTCGCTGGTGTTTTTTTCCATCGTCGAGACGTCTGTCGCAGTGGCGCCGACGCCCATCGAGGGTGTGTTGTCGAGCAGGATATAGAAATCCATGAAGGAGGCGGTCTGGTATTCGGCCGTCGCCGTGCCCGAAATGGAGATCGAATCCTTGCCGAGAACGCGCATGAAGGTAGTGGGCACGGTCGCGTTGAAGGAAACCTGCGAATTCAGCTTGTTGGCGGCCTTGGTGACGTCGATGCCGAGATCGACCTGGACATCGGCCAGCTCTCCTGAGATCTGGGACATGAAGATACTGCGGGCATCGGCCTTGCCGAGTGAAATCGTGCCATCGCCGCTCATGCTCATCGCGGCAGCGACCGCGCCGGATTTTTCGGCGATCGAGCCGACGGCGGCAGCATCAGCGGCAGCGTAAAGCTGCGTCCTCAGGCTCAGCGCATGGGCGAAATCCACCGCCATGCCCGCCGCGCCAAGGAGCGGCACCAAAAGCAGTGCCGTCATGATGCCGAAATTGCCCGAGCGGTCCGATATGAATCCCGGCGGAAGGATCGCCATGGCATGTCCCCGATGTTGAAACTCTTCCGCTTCTACATTCAAAGTCTAAAGTATGGGGAAATCGAAATGGTATATGCCGGTTTAACGACAAGGCGGCGGGTGGCGGGGCTCCCAGCGGAAGCTTCGGGCGATTGGCCTTTGCAAGCCTGATCTAAAAGTCTATAAGCCGCCGGATATCGAGATAGGGCATCCTGGTGAACGGATGTGATTGAGGTGAGTGAGATGGCAGAGAACTGGACCCCGAGCAGCTGGCGGCAAAAACCGATCCTGCAGGTTCCCGATTATCCCGATGCAGCCGCTTTGGCGGCAACAGAGGCCACGCTCGCCAGCTATCCGCCGCTCGTTTTTGCAGGTGAGGCGCGTCGCCTGAAGAAGCATCTCGCCAATGTCGCCGAAGGCAACGGCTTCCTGCTGCAGGGCGGCGATTGCGCCGAGAGCTTCGCCGAACACGGCGCCGACAACATCCGTGACTTCTTCCGCGCCTTCCTGCAGATGGCCGTCGTTCTGACTTTTGGCGCACAGCTGCCGGTTGTTAAAGTTGGCCGCATTGCCGGCCAGTTCGCCAAGCCGCGTTCGTCGAATGTCGAGAAGCAGGGCGACGTGACGCTGCCGGCCTATCGCGGCGACATCATCAACGGCATCGAGTTCACCGAGGAGTCGCGCATTCCGAACCCGGAACGCCAGGCCATGGCCTACCGCCAGTCGGCCGCGACGCTGAACCTGCTGCGCGCCTTCGCGATGGGCGGCTACGCCAACCTCGAAAACGTCCATCAATGGATGCTCGGCTTCGTCAAGGACAGCCCGCAGGGCGAGCGTTACCGCAAGCTTGCCGACCGCATCAGCGAAACCATGGATTTCATGAAGGCGATCGGCATCACTTCGGAAAACCATCCGAGCCTGCGCGAGACCGATTTCTTCACCAGCCATGAGGCGCTGCTGCTCGGCTACGAGGAAGCGCTGACCCGCGTCGATTCCACCTCGGGCGACTGGTATGCCACGTCAGGCCACATGATCTGGATCGGCGACCGTACGCGCCAGGCCGACCATGCGCATGTCGAATATTGCCGCGGCATCAAGAACCCGATCGGTCTGAAATGCGGCCCGTCGCTGCAGGCCGACGATCTGCTGCAGCTGATCGACATCCTGAACCCCGCCAACGAAGCCGGGCGCCTGACGCTGATCTGCCGCTTCGGCCATGAGAAGGTCGCCGAAAACCTGCCGCGCCTCATCCGCGCCGTCGAGCGCGAGGACCGCAAGGTCGTCTGGTCCTGCGACCCGATGCACGGCAACACGATCACGCTCAACAACTACAAGACCCGTCCCTTCGAGCGGATCCTGTCGGAAGTCGAAAGCTTCTTCCAGATCCACCGCGCCGAAGGCACGCATCCCGGCGGCATCCATATCGAGATGACCGGCAAGGATGTGACGGAATGCACCGGCGGCGCCCGCGCCGTCACCGCCGAGGACCTGCAGGACCGCTACCACACCCATTGCGATCCGCGCCTGAACTCAGACCAGGCCCTCGAACTCGCCTTCCTGCTTGCCGAGCGCATGAAGGGCGGCCGCGACGAGAAGCGCATGGTCGCCAACGGCTGAGGCCCGACCGCTAGATATTGACCCGCATTCGCAGGCACGTCTCGGCGTGCTTGCGGAAAAGCAGAGCGCGTCCCTTGTAGAATCAGCCGAAAGCGTGCTGCGCTCCTGCTGCATGAGGCGGAGCGCTCGATCAGCAACGGCCAAACTGTGGTTTCGCCGCCTAAGCCGTCCGCAAAGCGGACCGGCAACGAAATTCGTTTTGCTGCCGGAGGCGGAAGACCTCCTAGCCGAGGCGACATTAAAGCCGCTGGCGGCTGGATGAGCAGGTGATAATGAACTATCGTCCCGATATCGATGGGCTCCGCGCCGTAGCCGTGTTGGGCGTTCTTCTGTTCCATTTTTCTATCGGACCCTTCCCCGGCGGATTCACGGGCGTCGATATCTTCTTTGTCATCAGCGGTTATCTGATCACCAAGCTGATCGTCGAGGACGTGGAACAGGGGAGGTTTTCGTTCAAGCGGTTCTATGTGAGACGCATGCGCCGGCTGTTCCCGGCATTGCTCTTCACGTTGCTGTGCTCTCTCGTCGCTGCGGCGCTGATCTTCCCACCGGAGCAGATGACAGGCTTCGGCGCATCATTGGCGGCATCGGTATTCTCTGGCTCGAACATTCTGTTCTGGACGGAGCATGGCTATTTCGATGTCAGTTCGCACCTGAAGCCTCTGTTGCATACCTGGTCCTTGGGCGTCGAGGAGCAATTCTATCTGGTCTGGCCATTCGGGCTGGTGTGGCTTTTGCGGTCCGGACGGAAGGCTGCGATGGCTGCATTGGCTCTGGTCTTTATCGCAAGCCTCGGCGCGAACCTGGCGATGGAGCCCTATCAGTCGACGCTATTCTATCTGTCGCCATTTCGCTTCTTCGAATTCGCGATAGGGGCAGGATTGGTATTCGTGCCGGCCGCACGATCGAATGCTGCGATGGAGGGAGCGTTGCTGGCCGGCTTGGCGATGATCGCCTACGCCTATCGGGATTTCACGGAAGCCACTCTCTTTCCGTCCTATCCGGCGCTGGTGCCTACAGTCGGAGCGGCCCTGGTTATCTGGGGCGGACAGGCACGGTGGTCTGGGTTGCTTCTGCGCAACAAGGCAACGGCCTCGGTTGGATTGACCAGCTATTCGCTATACCTGGCGCATTGGCCATTGCTGGTGTTCTGGCAATATGGACGTGCGGAGCCACTGGCTCCCCATGAAAGCGTAGCTCTCCTGATCCTGACATTTGCAATCGCCTGGGCCATGTACGTCTTCGTCGAACGGCCGTTCCGGGAAAGAAACGCCGCGGGCTATCTGATTTTGCCGCGGGTCTATATGCGCGGTGCTGTTGTAGTAGCACTTGCCGTATCGGCGATCGGTCTCCAGGTCTTGGCGTCCCACGGTTGGCTGTGGCGCCTCGGTGACCGTGGAGAGTTCATCGCAGAGTTCGTTCGTGGGGGAGATCGGAGAGTGGACGCGCAATATGGCGGCAGCGGCTGCCGCACACCGTGCAGCACTTCGACAGAAAACCGGAAGCCCGACGTCATATTCATCGGGGACTCACATTCCCGCCAGTATTATCGTGGCGCAAAGGAAGCGCTGGCTGGGCTCAAAGTGGACTTCTACGCGTTCCCCAGTTGCCAGTTCTTTTCCCTGGAATACACCCGAGACTACGCCGGATATCCCGATCCGGTGCTCTATGACGGCAATTGCCGTGAAGCGCGGAAACAGGCATTCGACGGTATTCGCAATGCCCCCGATGCCCTGATCGTCCTGGGCGAGTATTGGTATCCCGTGCGGATGCTATCGGAGGTTGGCAAGGCTCCTTGGGCGGTCACGACGCCGGAAGCCTACTATCGGTTCGTGGGTGCAGAGGTGTCGCGGCTCCAGCAGTCTTTCGGGGGCCGTCAGATGGTTGTTCTCGGAAGCGTTCCTACATCTGGCGGCATCGGGTCTCCGCTCAGTTGCTTCGGCAATCTCTACCGGGTTGACCCAGGATGCCTGGAGCAACCAATTTCCAACCCGGCTATTTCGAAAAGAGCTGAGATCAATGATCTGCTGGCGGAAAATTTGTCGCCTGCAGTGACATTCGTGGACCCATTTGATGCCCTCTGCGCCGGAAAAGAGTGCGAGGTCATGAACGACGGACCTCTGTATTCCGACGACACTCATTTGTCGGGGCTCGGTGCGAAAAAGGTAATGGCTGAAGTCGCCATGACCATCAAACACAAGCTTGCTGTTCATGGGGCGCGAGGAAGCAGGCACGTGACTCAATAGGCCTAAAGCAGGCCTGATACGCTCTGATACCCAGACCATCCCAGTGAATGATGGCAGCCAAACCCGCGCAACGGTCTGAGCCCGGCGTGATTGCCGGGCTTTTTCGTTGTCGGTAGACCAAGCGCTCAGATACTCGCCTGAATGCTATGCAGGTTGGCGTAGACGCCGCCTTGTTCCATCAGGTCGTCATGCGTGCCCTGTTCGACAATGCCGTCAACCGTCAGGACCAGGATGCGGTCGGCATGGCGGACGGTGGAGAGGCGGTGGGCGATGACCAGGGTGGTTCGGCCGTTGGCGAGGGTCAGCAGCGCCTGCTGCACCGCCCGTTCGCTCTCGTTGTCGAGCGCGCTCGTCGCCTCGTCGAAGATCAGGATCTGCGGATCTTTCAGGAAGGCGCGGGCGATGGTGATGCGCTGGCGCTGGCCGCCCGAGAGTTTGACGCCGCGTTGGCCGATATCGGTGTCATAGCCTTTCGGAAGCGCCAAGATGAAGTCATGCGCATTGGCGGCGCGGGCGGCCGCTTCCAGCTCGGCATCGGTCGCGTCCGGCCTGCCGTAACGCAGGTTTTGCGCCACGGTGCCGGCAAAGAGATAGACATCCTGCTGGACCACGCCGACATGGCGCCGAAGCGAGGCGAGCGTGACGTCGCGGATATCGGTGCCGTCGATGCGGATCGACCCGGCATCGATATCGTAGAAGCGCGGGATGAGTGCGCAGAGCGTGCTCTTGCCGACCCCGGAAGGACCGACCAGGGCGACGAACTCTCCAGGAGCAATGGTGAGGGAAAGCCGCTCCAGCACCCGCGGACCGTCGGCTTCATAAGCGAAGGCGACGTCGGCGAAGCGGATTTCGCCCCTTGGTGCCGGCATCGGAAGGGCCGCTGGCCGGTCGATGATATCAGGCGCGATTTCCAGGATTTCCATGGCCCTGACGAAGCCGGTGTAACCCTCCTGCCAGAGCCGCACGAAGTTGGCGAGCCGCTGCACCGGATCGACCAGCACGCCGACGCAGAGCAAGAAAGTCAGCATGTCGGGAACGGTCAGGTCCGCCGCCAGGATGCGCAGGGCCCCGACGATGATCACCAATATGGTGACAAGCTGGGCGAAGGTCTCCGTGCCGACCGAAAACCAGGCCTCGCTGCGGTAGCCTTCGGCGCGGCTTTGCAGGAAGCGGTGGTTCTGCTCGGCGAAACGCTGCGTTTCCAGCGCCTCGTTGGCGAAGGACTGGACGACGCGGATGCCCGCCAGCGCATCCTCCACGCGCTCGTTGACGGCGGCGATCTGCTGCTTGCTGGCCTCGAGCGCCCGGTTCATGCGCCGGTTGAAATAAAGGGCATAGGCCACGGCCACCGGGGTGAGCAGCAGGATGAGGCCGGCGAGCGGCGGATCGATGTAGAAGAGCACCAGCATGGCGCCGGCATATTTCAGCACGGCAATGGAAAGATCCTCGGGGCCGTGGTGAAAGAGTTCGCCGAGCCATAGGCTGTCATTGGTGATGCGGCTCATCAATTGGCCGGTGCGCTGGCGGTCGTAGAAGCTGAAGGACAGCTTCTGGCAATGCTCGAAGAGTTCCTGCCGTACCGTCGCCTCGATCCGGGCGCCCATGACGTGGCCGCGATAGTCGACGAAGAAGATCGCGCCGATCTGGATCGCCAGAACGGCCAGCATGACGCCGCCCATCGCCAGGATCTGTGCAAAGGCCTGCGGCGCATCCGATAGAGCCAGAAGGCGGCTCGTGACGACATTGGCGCAGAGCGGCAGGGCGACCGCCGTGCCGGCGACGAGGATCGCACAAAGCAGGTCGGCCAGCAGCAAAGGCAGATGCGGGCGGTAGTAGGAGAGGAATTTTCGCATACGCAATCTGCGCCGCTCATAGTCGGCGGCATTCGACTGGTCGCGGAAAAAGTTCAGGAAGGGGTTATGGCGTCGCGAGCTTTTCCTCGCGCGGGAGAACGGAATGTTCATGAAGCTGAATGTCCTTGTGGGGGATGTTTCCTTTCTGTTTGGACAGGGTCGCTCTCATGTCAGTCTCCCGAGGATCGGACGGATTTGAGCCGTCAGTATCGCCGAGAACCGCGTCCGATACAACGCGGTCATGGGACGAGGTCGGCAGGTGTTGTCGTCATGCAACAGATTGCCGGCGCAATCGCGGGGCGTGGCACCGGCGATGACAGGCCTATTGCACCAGCACCGATTGCTGGCAACGCACATCGGTGACGCGCACGTCAGCTTCGCCGATCTTGACGCCGAGCAGCGTCAGGAGGTTGAAGAGCAGCTCGTCGAGCGGCTTGGTCAAGCCTGAGAGCGTATCGGCGACGGCGCCTTGCACCTGGGTTTTCGACAGACCGATGCCGAGACCGAGAATGCTGACCTGGATATCGGTTTCCTTGACCAGCGACGCCATAGCCGAGGTCAGGGTATCCTTGGTGGAGACGTTCTTCACGGTCTTTGCCGCGATGTCGGCCGGCTGGAAGGTCAGCTTGCTTTTGCTGAGATTGGTGACGTTGACATGCGCGAGGCCGGAAACGGTGAGCAGCGGCGCATCGATCAGCGTGGCGCGGGTGACGCGTGGCGGGCTGTCGAAATTGACGAAGGCCTTGGTGTCGACGTCGCCGAGCGACAGTTCCGCCACGCCGGGAACGACTTCGACACCGACGCTGGCATTCTGGACGCCGCCGCCGAGACAGGAGATGCTTGCAAGCCTGGCCTCGGCATGGGCGACCTCGGATAGAGAGGCACGCGCAGCTTCAGCCCGGCGATGGAATTGGCGCCGAGCAGCGTTATGTCGAGCGCCAGGCGCACCTGCGCGGTGCGGACGGTTGCGCCGGTCGGGCCGACACCGTTCGAGGCAGCACCCCTAGGCATCTCGCCGATTGCAAGCGTCAGCTTGACCGTGGCAAGCCCTGGCACGGAGCCGCCGAGATTGGCGGCGACCTGCTTTTCCTGGTTTGCCGCCAGCGCTGCTGCCGAGACGATATCCATGACGCTCGCCTCAGCCGCCAGATGGGAGCCGCTGCCAATGACGCGCTCGCCTGTTGTGCCGAGGTCGAAGAGATCCTCGAGTTTGATCTTGACCTGTGTCGTGCCGAGCGCCTTTTCGATTGCTTCCAGCGCCCTGGTGACGGTGGGTGTGAGGCCTTCCGTCTTGCCGAGCGTCTTCAGCAGTCTGGGATAGGAGATGTCGGTCGCCAGCAGCTCGTCATAGGTGCCGGCGGTGAGTTTGAGATCGGTCGCCAACATGTCGAGGAAGGGGAGCAGCTTGATATCGGCGGAGGCGAGCGCTTCGTAATCGACGGCTTTCAGCGAGATGTTGGTGCCGAGCAGGCTGCCGAGCAGCGCGTTGAGCACACCGCCATTGAGGCTCGCAAGCCGCGAGCCGATCGAGAAGGCGGCAAGCTTGGAGGCCGAGGCGGTGCCGATGGCTCTCAAATCGGGGGCAGTGGTGAAGGTCGCGGCGAAGGCCAGCTCGGCTTTCTGGGTAATGCCGACCCTGACGGCGTCATAGGGCTGCGTGCCGGCGGAAAACCGGCTGCCGAGCGGCACCGAGGCATCGGCGAGATAGGTGCCTGGGGTAAAATCGGCGACGGCGTCGAACTGCTCGAGATCGGATGTCAGCGGCAGGAAGCCTTTCTTCGTCGCATAACCCGTGCCGTTGCGAACGGCGACGTTCAGTCCGTTCTCATCGAAATTGGTGACCAGGTTTTCGGCGGCGTGGTTGATATCGGCGGCGGCGACGATGGCGCCGATATCGCTCAATTGCTGCAGGCGGCGCTGCTGCAGCGTCATCATGCCGTAATCGACGCCGAGACCGAGCGAATAGAGAATGAGAGGGGCACAGAGCGCTGCCATGATGGCGATATTGCCGGATGTATCGGCGGCCATGCGTGCCAGGCGGGTTTTGAGCGTGCGCATCTCACAGCCCTCCCATCCGGATGGTCGCAAAGCGCCGGATCATGTGGTCGGGCAGGGGGAATGTGTAGAGGTTCCAGATCGGCAGTTGGTTGGCGTCGTATTCTGCCGTCACGGTGAACTGGTTGGCATTGCCGGGGTCGGTATTGACGGCGACGTGCAGCTTGCTCCTTTCGAGCAGCGGATGGTCGATGGTCGACCGGCTGATGAAATCGTCGACCAGTTGCGAGCGCTCCTGGCTGTTCACCCCGGCAACCGCAGTGCGCGCCGCATCGGCGGTCAGCTGCTGCACCGCATGGGCGGCGCTGAGATAGATGCCATAGGCGATCATCGTCAGGACTGCCATGAGGAAGAGTGGTGCGATAATGGCGAATTCGATCGCTGATGTACCGTGCCGGTTCGAAAGCAAGCGCCGGAACCTATTCATTTTTCACCCCGCAGACTGATGGTGCTGGAGATCGATCACTGGTTGCATCGTAAATCGCAAAGTCTTAATTTTGGATTAGCTAATAAACGTACTGGCTGTGGTCGTGACTAATGAATAAAAGAGTTTTACTTGATATTTTCCGCGGTATGCCAGAATTATGTAAGCTAATACAACTATTGGTAATTTTGGCCTCATGGGGAACGTACACGTAATGGGAAAGGAAGGTTCTCATTTCAGCCGGTGGGCAGGTGTCGGGCCGGGGCTTCAAGTTTCCTGATGTTTTCATTCAGGGAAATGGATTTGACCATGGCGACGATCGGCGGCAACGTTCTGCCTGAACGGGGAGAGTGGTTATGACAGAACGGCATGCGGGTGGCTGCCTTTGCGGCGCCGTGCGATTTTCAATTTCGGCAAAGCCCGGACCCGTCGTCGGCTGCCACTGCTCGCAATGCCGCCGGCAGACGGGGTTTTACTACGCCGCGGTCAACGTGCCGCGCGCGGCTCTTTCGATCGAGGGCGATGAGGCTATCCGCTGGTACCGGTCGAGCGAAGAGGCGCAGCGCGGCTTCTGCTCAAATTGCGGCTCGGCGTTGTTCTGGCAAGGCGACCAATCGGCGGAGATCTCGGTCATGGCGGGAACCTTCGACGAACCGAGCGGCCTTGCCTTCAGCCATCACATCTACTGCGCCGATAAGGGCGATTTCTACGAGATATCAGATGGGCTGCCGCAATATGACAGGTATCCTCCGGTGTGATCCTCGTCGGCTCCGCGATTGACAAAAGTCGATTGCCGAGGCTAGGTTTGCCATGCTGCGTAGGGCGCTTCGGCCTGATGTCGAAAGGGCGATGCCCGCCTACACTGTATCAACAGTTGCGCCCATGCCGAATCTCGAAAACCTGAAAAAGCAGGCCAAGCAGTATCTGCGATGGCACCGCGAAGGATACTATCCTGTTGCAGCCGAGATCAGAGCTGCGTTGCCGCACTTCCGTCATCTTGATGACAGGCAAGTGCTGGATGCGCCGTTCAAGCTCAGCGACGCGCAGGAGCTGATCGCACGTCAATTGGGTTTTGCGGGATGGCAGGCGCTCAAGACAGGAGCCGCAGCCATGACAGATCCGAAAAAACAGCCCGCGCCGCAAGCCGTCCTGAGTTCGATATCGGCGCAGTTGTTCGTGACCGATATCAAGGCGTCGTGCGAATTCTTCACCGACAAGCTCGGCTTCAGGGTCGATTTCCTCTATGGAGACCCGCCGTTTTACGGACAGGTCATCCGCGACAATGCGCAACTCGCTCTGAGGCTGGTATGCGAACCCGTATTCGCAGGCGATATCAGGCAACGGGAGCATCTGCTTTCAGCCTCGATCACCGTCGATACAGCAGATGAGATCAAGCGCCTCTTCCTGGATTTCCAGGCTGGAGGTGTGTCCTTCCATCAAACCTTGAGGAAAGAGCCTTGGGGCGCCAGAAACTTTATCGTGCTGGATCCGGATGGAAATCTCATTCTGTTTGCCGGCCCGGGCGGCTGATCGCCGGATTACAGGCAGCCTCAGCTTTTGGCGGCAAGCGCGGTTGTGAGACGGGTGACTTCCTCTCGCAGCGCCGTCAATTCGGTCAGCACGTGCATGTCGATCTTCTGATGCAGGGAGAGCACCTCGAGCTCGGCCTTGAGATTGACTTCGTAATCCTTGGCGGCCTCGAAGCGGTCGCGTTCGGCCTGACGGTTCTGGGACATCATGATGATCGGCGCCTGGATTGCGGCGAGCATCGACAGGATCAGGTTCAGGAAGACGAAGGGATAGGGGTCGAAGGCGCCTGATGCCAGGATGATGGTGTTGATGATAGTCCAGACGACCAGGAAGGCCAGGAAGGCGAGGATAAAGGACCAGGAACCGCCGACACGGGCGATGCCATCGGCGATTCGCTCGCCGAATGAGGCTTCGGCGGAGAAGGCGGCGTTGACGTCGGTCGAGATGACCTTACGCGCGTGCGCTTTCGCCAGCACGCGCTTTTCGATGTCGCCGAGTTCATCGGCCGGCTTGTCGAAATGATGGTGCATGAAATTCGAAAGATTAGACATGGCCTGTTTCCGATATCCGTTATCGATGCGGTCGCTTTCGGCGCCAGTATTCCGCTCCGGAGGTAAATTGCAATGCGTATCGGCGCCGCGGGTGCTATCAGCGCTTCGTTCATAAAAATTTCGTCACTGCCGGATACCGCATTCGGCGCGAACGTGTTGCGGTCGCGGAAGGTGCAGGCTAAATAAATGACATGACACAGGAAAACGCCCTTTCTGATATCTTCCGCATCGCGGTCGGCCAGCTCAACCCAACGGTCGGCGATGTCGCCGGCAATCTCGCCAAGGCGCGCGAGGCGCGCGCTGATGCTGCCCGCGAGGGCGCGCATCTGCTTGTCCTGACCGAGCTTTTCATCTCCGGTTACCCGCCTGAAGATCTGGTGCTGAAGCCCGCCTTCATCCGCGCCTGCTGGAAGGCTGTCGAGAGCCTGGCGGCCGACACCGCCGATGGCGGCCCGGGCGTGATCATCGGCTTTCCCCGGCAGGACGAGACCGGGCGCTATAATTCCGTCGCCGTGCTCGACGGCGGCAAGGTGATCGCGGTGCGCGACAAGATCGACCTGCCGAATTACGGCGAGTTTGATGAGAAGCGCGTCTTCGACCAGGGCGCTATGCCGGGGCCAGTGAATTTCCGCGGCGTGCGCATCGGCATTCCGATCTGCGAGGATATCTGGGGTGATCTCGGCGTCTGCGAGACGCTGGCCGAAAGCGGCGCCGAAATCCTGCTGTCGCCGAACGGTTCGCCCTATTATCGCGGCAAGGTCGATATCCGACACCAGGTGGTGCTGAAGCAGGTGATCGAAACCGGCCTGCCGCTGATCTATGCCGCTCAGCTCGGCGGCCAGGACGAACTGGTCTTCGACGGCGCGAGCTTCGGCTTTAATGCCGACAAGACGCTTGCCTTCCAGATGAGCCAGTTCGAAACCGCGCTTGCGGTGACGACATGGAAGCGCGGTGAAAACGGTTGGCACTGCGCCGAAGGGCCGATGGCGCATGTCCCCGAGCGCGAGGAGGCCGATTACCGCGCCTGCCTGCTCGGCTTCCGCGACTACGTCAACAAGAACGGCTTCAAGACAGTCGTGCTCGGTCTTTCCGGCGGCATCGACTCGGCGATCTGCGCGGCAATTGCAGTCGATGCGCTGGGCGAGGAGCGGGTGCGCACCGTGATGCTGCCCTACCGCTATACCTCGGAGGATTCGCTGAAGGATGCGGCCGATTGCGCCAAGGCGCTCGGCTGCCGCTACGACATCGTGCCGATCGAACAGCCGGTGACGGGCTTCAGCAGCGCGCTCGCCGATCTCTTCGAGGGCACGGACAGCGGCATCACCGAGGAGAACCTGCAGAGCCGGGCGCGCGGCGTCATCCTGATGGCGATCTCCAACAAGTTCGGCGCGATGGTGGTGACAACTGGCAACAAGTCGGAAATGTCGGTCGGCTACGCCACGCTCTACGGCGACATGAACGGCGGCTTCAACCCGATCAAGGACCTCTACAAGATGCAGGTCTATGCGCTTTCCCGCTGGCGCAACGAAAACGTGCCGCCGGATGCGCTCGGCCCCTCAGGCGAGGTGATCCCGCAGAATATCATCGACAAGGAGCCCTCGGCCGAATTGCGTCCCGACCAGAAGGACCAGGATTCGCTGCCGCCTTATCCCGTTCTCGACGATATTCTCGAATGCCTTGTCGAAAAGGAGATGGCGGTCGAGGAGATCGTCGCGCGCGGCCATGATGTGGCGACCGTTCACCGGGTCGAGCATCTGCTCTATCTTGCCGAATACAAGCGCCGGCAATCGGCGCCGGGTGTGAAGATCACCAAGAAGAATTTCGGCCGCGACCGGCGCTATCCCATAACCAACCGGTTCCGGGATCGCTAACCGCTTCAGGGGTCGCTGACGGCATCAGGCTTTTCGGGAGGAAAACATGCGCAGCTCGGTCGAGATCTACAATGTCAGGACGGGCCGGGCCCGTGAAGTCTGGCAGACGGATAAGCTGGTGGAGGCGCCGAATTTCTCGCCCGACGGTTCCTATCTGCTCTTGAACGGTGACGGGCTGCTCTTCCGGCTGCCGCTCGATGGTGGCGAGGTGGTCCAGGTCGATACCGGCTTTGCCGTCAACTGCAACAACGATCACGGCATTTCGCCTGACGGAACTGAGATCGTCATCTCCGACAAGACCGAATTCGACAAGTCGGCGATCTACATCCTGCCGATCGATGGCGGCACGCCACGGCTCATCACGCAAAACCTGCCGTCCTACTGGCACGGCTGGTCGCCGGATGGCCGCCAGCTTGCCTATTGCGGCATTCGCGACGACGTCTTCGACATCTACACCATCTCCGTCGATGGCGGCGAGGAGACGCGGCTGACACATGGCGAGGGCCGGAATGACGGGCCGGACTGGTCGGCGGACGGCCAGTGGATCTATTTCAACTCCAGCCGCACCGGGCTGATGCAGATCTGGCGCATTCACCCCGACGGCACGGGTCTCCAGCAGGTGACATCGGACGATTACGGCAACTGGTTCGCCCATCCGTCGCCTAAAAACGACAAGGTGCTGATCCTCTCCTACGACCCATCGGTCTTCGACCATCCGCGCGACCTCGATGTGCGGCTGCGGCTGATGGATATGGATGGCGGCAATCTGAAGACCGTGTTCGAACTCTTCGGCGGGCAGGGCACGATCAACGTGCCCTGCTGGTCACCTGACGGTGATGAGTTTGCCTATGTCCGGTACTTCCCGGCGACCGGTGCATAGTTCCGAAATTGCATTCGATTTTGTGGGGATCGGCAATGTTTTCGGACGTCAAGAAGGGCAGAAATGCCAGAGCTTTGGCACTCGCTTTCGGCATTGGCGGGTGGCTTAACGCAGCTGAGGCCGCGTCTTCGACGACCCCGGAAAACCTTGGGAGTGCGATCGTGTTCACTCAGCAGAATGATCCGGAATTTTACTATTGCTTTATCGATATGAAGTTTTTCTCTTATCCAGAGTCTGGCAACTGTAAAGCATCCAGAACAAAACTGGATATGATCGCAACAAAATGGAATGTTACTGACTTTGATACCCATGATGAACGAATATTCCTTCGCATACTGACGAAAATATTCGATGTATATAGCGATAGGTTCTTGAGGCGCGATCCATGAATCGAAACGAAATCGATTTGAAGCGCGTTGTAGGTGTGTGTCATACAGCGCGCTTCAGCCTCTCGATTCAGATATAGTTGCCGCGAAGACTTAGCCGGCAGCCATCAGGCCGCGGTCGCTGCCCGGCGCCGCGTACGAGCGGCTTCCGCCAGATCTTCCAGCACAGCAACCGACATATCCCAGTCGATGCAGCCGTCGGTGATGGACTGGCCGTAGACGAGCGGCTTGCCGGGAACGAGATCCTGGCGGCCGGCAACGAGGTTGCTTTCGATCATCATGCCCTTGATGTCGCTGTTTCCGGCGGCGATCTGTGCGGCGACGGATTTGACGACGATCGGCTGGTTCATCGGGTCCTTGCCGCTGTTGGCATGGCTGGCGTCGATCAGGATACGCGGCGCGACGGCGAGCTTGATGGCTTCGCTCGTTACGGCTTCGACGTCGGCCGGCTCGTAGTTCGGCCGTTTGCCGCCGCGCAGGATGATGTGGCAGTCCTCATTGCCCGTCGTCGACGCGATCGCCGCCTGTCCGTCCTTGGTCACCGCCGGGAAGTGATGCGGCTGCGAGGCGGCGAGGATCGCGTCGAGCGCCACGCGGACGCCGCCATCGGTGCCGTTCTTGAAGCCGATCGGGCAGGAGAGGCCGGAGGCGAGCTGGCGATGGATCTGGCTTTCGGTCGTGCGCGCGCCGATTGCGCCCCAGCTCACGAGGTCGGCGATGTATTGCGGCGTGATCGTATCAAGGAATTCGACGCCGGCGGGAAGGCCCATGGCATTGATGTCGAGCAGCAAGCGCCTGGCAATGCGCAAGCCTTCCTCGATGCGGTAGCTCCCGTCGAGATGCGGGTCGTTCATCAGGCCCTTCCAGCCGACTGTCGTGCGGGGCTTTTCGAAATAGACGCGCATGACGATCTCGAGATCGCCCGAAAGGCGTCGTCGCTGCTCTGCAAGCCGCGCGGCATAGTCTCGGGCCGCAACGGGATCGTGGATGGAGCAGGGGCCGATGACGACGATCAGGCGATCGTCCTCGCCCCGGAGAATTTGATGGATCGCATCGCGGTTGCTGGTCACGGTCTGACTCACATGAGCGTTGCGGGGAATTTCGGCAATGATATCGGCAGGCTTGGTAAGCGGGGTGATCTCGAGGATACGAAGATCATCAATGGTATCGGACACGGGGTATGCTCCTGTTTGGTCATACCCGCGCGGAACAAAAAAAGCCGCCAGGTAGACTAGCGGCTGTTCGGGTTGTCGTCGCGTCGAATTCAGTTACGCATGGACCCGCGTCCGCTGTGAGAAGCGGTACCAATGAAATCGCGAGGTGTAGACAGACGTGATCGACATGAGGCGTATGTAGCGTCACGTTCGGGCGTTGTCACGCAGAATTTGCAGCATGGAGCCGGGCCGCTTCTGCGGAGGCTCAAAGGAGGTAGGGCAGGGATGACGGGACTTTGCCGTCCTTCATCGCCGTGCAATAAAAGTCAGCAAGCCAAAGAACACGGTAGTGAGATGGATCAGAGCAACGGGCCGAATGAAGAGACGGGCAAGGTCCGCCTTTCGGGACAATTGATTTGTGCCTCTTTGGACGAGATTGAAATCGTCCAGAAATATCTTCCTGAACACATGCGGCTGACCAGGTCAGAGCCAGGTTGCCTTTCATTTGAGGTTACACAGACCGAAGACCCCATGATCTGGCGCGTTGAAGAACGTTTTACTGACAGGCTTGCGTTTGAGGCACATCAAATCCGTACCAAGGCTTCGGCATGGGGAGCCGCAACCAGCGCGATCCGCCGTGATTACGAAGTCTCGGCAGACTATCAGAGCTGACCGAGGTCCGCGTCGGGATGGAGCTCAAAGGCCCTTGTCTACGCATATCGCCCGAAACCACGCGTGATTCCGGGCGATATTTGCGCTGGTTCAATGCGCTAACGCAGTCTCCGAGATCAGAGGGCGTCGACGTTGACGCCAACGGTGATGGCGCCGATCGGCGTTCCCTTGTCGTCTGAAATCGTGACGCTTGCCTGGGACTGCAGGGTCTGGGTCGATTCATCCTTTTCGATCTCGTCGACGAAGATGGCGTCCTTGCCAGCGCCGAAGGACTTCTGGAATTTGGCCTCGTCGCCCTGCCAGTAGTCTGACGTGACGTCGCTCTGGCCGACATTCAGGCCCTTGGCGTCCATGACGAAGATCTCGGTGATCTTGCCGCCGGAAGCCGTCTTCTTTTCCTCAAGGAATTTCGACAGCGCATTGCCCAGCACGCCATTGATCATCGAGTGGTCGGAGCCATCGACTTCGGCACGCCATTTCTTGTCGAGGGCGTCGATATCCCCAGCGCTCAGATTGGCGTTGGCGGCGTCCTGCGCCTTGAGGGCATCGATGATGGCAGGGTCGTTCAGCCAGGGCTGGATATCGCTCTTCACGTAATTGGCGATCGGGGCAAGCTGAGCGGCATCCTGCGCCATGGAAACGCCCATGGGGAGCGCTGATGCGGCTGAGGTCAAAAGCAATGCGGTCAAAACTTTCTTCATAACTGTTCCCTTCGATGATCAGTTGTTGAGGAATAGGGCTTGAATGAGAATGACGTCAGAACTCTTCCCAGGCGCCGGGAGAAGCGGCAACGGCTGCATTTCCGGCGTGCCGCTGTGCAACCACTCTCTGTTCCTGGCGAGGCTGGCGCACGGGTTGAGCGGGTTTGGGCTGGCTGACGGCAGGCGCGCCAACGGTGAAGCCTGCGGCCGAATTCTGCAGGAGGCGTCCCTGTGTGAGCAATTCCTGGCAGGCAGCGTTCGTTTCCTCGACCATTGCCGCGTTCTGCTGCGTTGCCTGATCCATCTGGTTGATCGCACCGTTGATTTCCTGCAGGCCGGTCGCCTGTTCGCGATAGGAATGGACGATGGAGGCGATGCTGTCGCTGATGCGGTTGACCTGTTCCTCGATCTTCAGCAGGGCATCGCCGGTTTGGTTGACCAGCCCGACGCCTGCGGCAACCTCTTGCCCGGACACGTTGATCAGGTTTTTGATTTCCTTCGCCGCATTGGCGGAGCGCTGGGCGAGTTCACGCACTTCCTGCGCGACGACCGCAAAACCCTTGCCGGCCTCACCGGCGCGTGCCGCCTCGACACCGGCGTTCAGCGCCAGCAGATTGGTCTGGAACGCGATTTCGTCGATGACGCCGATGATGCGGCCGATCTGGCTGGATGAGGTCTGGATCCGGTCCATCGCGCCGATCGCATCGCGCACCACCGTTGCAGACACATGGGCGCTGCGCTTGGTCTCCTCGACCAGCTGCCCGGCATTTTCGGCCCGCTGCGACGATGTCCTGACCGTCGTCGTCACCTCGTCGAGCGCTGCGGCGGTCTGTTCCAATGCCGCGGCCTGCTGCTCCGTCCGCCTGGCGAGCTGATCGGCGGAAGAGGCAAGCTCGCTCGACCCGCCTTCGACCGCGACGGAGGCGGTCTTGATCTCCGTCAGGGCGGCTGCGACCGCTTCGACCATGCGGTTGAAATCCTGCCGCAGCTTGTCGAATTCGGGGCCGAGATCGGCGAGACTTATCGAGAAATCGCCTGCGGCCAGCCTTTCCAATGCATTTGCGAGAGTGCTCATGACCTGCCGCTGCGTGTTGCTCGCCTCTTCCGTCAGCGCTGCGTTGCGCGCCCGTTCGGCGTCGAGCGAGGCGCTCTGTTCAGCGGCAGCCCGTTCCCTTTCGACCTTGGCGATCGCCTCCTCGCGGAAAACTTCCAGCGCCCGCGCCAGGAAGCCGATTTCATCGCCATTTTCGCGGTAGGTGACGGGAGAGGCGAGATCGCCTTTCTGCAAAGCGCTGATCCTGCCGCTGAGGACCCGGAGGGGACGGCCGACGAGGCTGCGCATGGCGAGAAGAAATGCGACGACGGCAAGGGCCGTTATCACCGACTGCGTGAGCAGCGAAATGAGGACCTTCTGACGGACTTCGGAAGTGATCTTTTCGACGGACCAATTCGTGAGGACGTAACCGGTGGCCTTGCCAGACTTATCCAGCGGAAGCGGTGCAATGATCGTGACCACGCCGGCCGACACGCCGTCGTCGATCGTCGTTTTTTCCGGCTTGGCACTGAGGCGCTTCTTCAAATCGTCGGCAGTGGGCAAGCCGCTGATGCCGTCGCGCGTCCACGTATCGACGGCGGCAAGGTCGGCGTTGAACGCGGCAAACTGGACGAGGTCGAGCGAGGGATCATCGCGGTAGAGCGAGTAGGCCTCGCGAACAGCGTTCGCCTTGCCCCACTTGACGCCGCCGGCGGCCAGGGATGCAAACTGTTCGGCGTCCTTGGCCCAGTTCGCCTTGGCGCCATCGACCAATGCCCGGGTTTCGTTCATCCAGGTATAGGCAGCGAAGGCGGAGATGCCGCAGAGATTGACGGCGACGATAATCGCGGCCAGCTTTGCCGTCAGTGGCATCGTCTTGAGAAATTGGAACATGCCGCGGGGCCTCGAATGCAAGCGCGGTCGGATAAATCCCCGACCGGCATATCAACACGGGCATCCACGCAGGCGGTCGCAGCATGAGCACTCATGCCCATGTCCTCCTTGCGACCCAAAACGCGCAATGGCAGTCTGTATTTTTTGTGTAAAGAAATGATAAAGTGACATGCGGATCGGCGGGCCGGGCTTTCCTCTGAGGCCTGCTGGGCCGCTTCAAAGCGACGCGGGGAAGTGGTGGGTCACGAGTCCGCTTGCCGCTGCCTTGGTTTCCTGAAATAGATGCGCCGTCAGGTGCCCGCTGCCTCAGCGGGAGAATCGGGAATCCGGTGCAAGACCGGAACGTGCCCAACGCTGTAAGGCCGACGCCTGCCGCACATCATGCCACTGGCTTTTCGCCGGGAAGGCTTGCGGCAGACGGATGACGCCAAGTCAGAAGACCGGCCTGGCAAGATAGACCCAACCCGCGCGGACGGCGGGCGGTTGCGTTGTTGGGGATTTGACGATGCGACCCTTTGATAAGGATGCCCTTTCGGCGGCATCCGGCTTTTCCTTGGCCGAACGCGAGGCCGTCTATCACGCGATCATGACGCGGCGTGACGTGCGCAGCCAGTTTCTGCCCGATCCTTTGCCCGACGACGTCGTGGAGCGGCTTCTGACGGCCGCTCATCACGCGCCTTCCGTCGGCTTCATGCAGCCGTGGAATTTCATCCTGGTCAAAAGTGTGGAGGTGAGGACGCGGGTGCGCGATGCCTTTGCCAAGGCCAACGAAGAGGCGGCGCAGATGTTCGAAGGCGAACGGCGGCAGGCCTACCGTTCGCTCAAGCTTGAAGGCATTGTCGAAGCGCCGCTCGGCATCTGCGTGACCTCAGATCCCACGCGCAGCGGCAGCGTGGTGCTGGGGCGAACGCACAATCCGCGGATGGATAGCTATTCCACAGTCTGCGCCATCCAGAATCTCTGGCTTGCGGCGCGGGCCGAAGGGGTCGGTATCGGCTGGGTCAGCATTTTCCGCGAAGGCGACTTGAAAGCCATTCTCGGCATACCCGAGCATATCGAGGTGGTCGCCTGGCTCTGCGCCGGCTTCGTCGACCGGCTTTATGACGAACCGGAACTCTCAGTCAAAGGCTGGCGGCAGCGGCTGCCGCTCGAAGACCTCGTCTTTCACGATGGATGGGGGCAAAGCGAGCGATAGAGCGCCTTGCGCAAACCGGACCAGGCATTCACTGCTGCGGTTGCGGACCCGGGCTGGCGGGGTTGGCAAGATCGATCGAGCCCTGGTCGCCGGCGAGGAATTGCGGGCCGACCTGGCGGACCTTCTGCGTGGGATCGTAGGGGCGCTCCGGAGCGGATGGCTGCGGGACGGCTGCTGCTGCATCTTTCGCCGGTGGATTGGTGCGGATTGATGTGATCGAGCCTTGCTGCGGCGGTTCGCTCACGGCCTGCTTGCCACGCATCTCATCGTAATAGGCGTTGAGATTGCAGGCGCAGGCGTTCTTTTCGCCGGGCGCGCGGTTCTTGTAGGCAAAGGCGTTCTTCATCGCGCTGTAGGGCGTGCCCGTCGCGACCGATATCATGTTCGAGGCTTCGGTGCTCGTCACGTCGCGATAGAAGAGCTGGGTCTCGATGCCGGGGCACATTCTGGCGCAGGTCTGGGCATCACGGCCGAAATCGACAGAGGTGGCGTTCGAGCTGATCGGGAAGAAACCCCCGTCGCAACTGCGCACGCACATGGTGCTGACGGGCGAGAGCGTCTCGGCGCGCGGCAGGCCGTAATACGGGTCAAGCTGTTCATCGCCGCCGAGCGGAATGAACGTATCGGTGCGCATCGCCTGTTCCTCGACGCTGGGGGCGGGGTCGTTGGCGCTGCGTTCGGACGGCGCATAGAAATTATCGCTGTTGCAGCCATTGCGCTCGAGAGCGGCCGTCAGCTCGCGGCGCGCGTCGTCATCGCCGTCAGCCTGGTTGCGCAGCTCATCGCGGCGATCCTGGAGATAACGGACATTGTCGATCATCCGTGCTTCGGCCTGCGAGAGCTCGGCGCAATAATCTCCATTCTCGCCGCCGATCACGACCATGCTGCCCGAGGTGCAGCCGAAACTGCGCAGGTCGTTGCGGACCTTGCGCAGCTCGAGGTTCTGCTCGGCCATGGCGCTGGCATATTGGCGCGCTTCCGGCCCGTTATTGTTGCCGATCGATCGTGGCAGGTCGGCCAGACGACCGCGCAGATCATTGCAAATAGCGCTGCTCTGTGCGGCGGCAGGCGATGCCAGCGCAAGGAGAAGAGCAAGAGACAGGTTTCGGCGTTTCACGGCGTCGTCCGGGAATGAGAAAGTGTCGATCGGTCAAAGGCGGCGTCCATCCGCCGCGCATTGTTTCTTAGCGTGTCTCTCTTAATAAGCTTGGATGAATTTCTAACGTATTTTTGGGATTTTATCCAGCGGATGCGGGCAATCTTACGTTGGGGGAAGTCGACGTTGGCTTTGCGCTGGAAGCGCGACACTGCAGCCATCAACGGCAGTTCCCTTCTTCACCTGAATTGTTATTCTTGCCGCTCGCTGCTGCGGGGAATTGGCTTTCACTGAGGATAAAGCAAATGCGCTACATGCTGATGCTGCATGCGGACGAAGCTGCCGGGAAGGCGATAGCGCCCGAGGACATGGCGCGCTTCATGGGCCAGATGTATGCCTATCAACAAGCGCTGGAGAAAGCGGCAGCATTCGTCGCCAGCAACGCGCTCGTCAGTTCCTCCGAGGCCAGTCTCGTTCGCGTTCAGGGAAATGAGGTCAGCGTTCTGGACGGCCCTTATGCCGATGTTCGCGAACAGTTCGGCGGTTACTTTATCATCAACGTTGCCGATATGGACGAAGCCAACAAATGGGCGGCACGCTGTCCGGCTGCGACCTGGGGAACGGTTGAGGTTCGTCGTATCAGGGATGCGTCGGAATATGCAGGATGACGGTTCAGGTTCAACTGCCCGAGGTGTAGCAGAGCGGGTGGCGCGCGAGAGCTATGGCCGCCTCGTCGCTTATCTCGGTGGGCGCTTGGGTGATCTCGCGTCCGCCGAGGATGCGCTCGCGGCGGCTTTCCTCACGGCTCTCGAAAAATGGCCTGTCGATGGCGTGCCTGACAACCCCGATGCCTGGCTGCTGACCATCGCCCGGAGACGCAAGCTCGACGATTGGCGCAAGGACAAAGTCAAGGCGAGGAGCGCCGATCATCTCGCTCTCATCACCGAGGAACTCTCGGCAGCGGCTGAGATGAATGAGGAAATTGCGGACAGGCGACTGGCGCTCATGTTTGCCTGCGCACATCCTGACATCGATGTCTCGGCGCGAACGCCGCTGATCCTCCAGACCGTGCTGGGCCTGACCGCGGCAGATATCGCCGCGCGGTTTCTCGTCTCTCCGAGGGCCATGGGTCAGAGGCTTGTCAGAGCCAAGGCAAGGATCAGGGATGAGAAAATTCCGTTCCTCGTCCCGGAAAAGGAGGAACTGTCGCAGCGCTTGCCACCGGTACTCACCTCCATCTACGCTGCCTATACGAGCGGGTGGATGGACATCGAGGGGGCGCAAGCGCTTGGACAAGAGGCGATCTGGCTTGCAAGCGTGGTCGTATCCCTGCTTCCGCAGGAGCCGGAGCCGAAGGGTCTTCTCGCGCTGATGCTTTATTCGGAGGCGCGGCGATCCTCCCGAAGGGGTCTTGATGGTGCATTCGTACCGCTGGACAGCCAGGATGTCGGACTTTGGGATCATGAGCTGTTGCGCGCCGCCGAAGGTCTCTTGCGAGAGGCAAACGGAAACGGTCCGACTGGCCGCTACCAGATCGAGGCGGCCATCCAGTCTGCCCATGTCGCGCGCCGTTTGAGCGGCATCTCAAACTGGCACGCCGTTGTTTCCCTCTATGACGTGCTGGGCAGGATTGCTCCGTCGCCCGTCGTGACACTCAATCGGTCCGTGGCGCTCATGCGGATAGGGCAAGCAGACGCGGCTCTTGATGACATACATGCGCTTGCCGGCGATCCGCGGATGGCCGACTACCTGCCCTACTGGACGGGCCGCGCGCAGATTTGCGCCGATCTAGGGAGACATGTCGAGGCGGCGGCAGCCTTCACAGTCGCCATCGGATTGTGCTGGTCGGACGCAGAACGACGCCACCTCGAAGACCAGCGCTCAAGAGTTTTGTGTTGACCGCGAAGTTTTTTCGCGGCGCCTGTCGAAATCGAGAACTCTGGCACGACATCCATTTGCCGAACCAAGGAGAACGACATGACCAACACTTCAATAACTGTCCAGAGCATCTTCGCTTCCGCCACCGTTTCCAACTTTGACAAGGCACTCGTCTGGTACGAGAAGCTCATGGGACGCCCCGCAGATAGCAAACCGATCCCGGGCATGGCTCAATGGCGCAACATGGGCGGCGCCGGTCTGCAGGTCTGGAAGGATGACGAGCGCGCTGGCAACGGAATCATAACGATCGTCGTCCCCGCGCTCGAGGTTGAGCTTGAAAGACTTTCGCGCCTGGGCTTGCAACTCGCCAAGAAAATCGAAGGCGACTTTGGGGCCGTGGCTCAGCTATTCGACGACGAGGGCAACCGGATCAACCTGGCTGAGCCTCCCAAGCGATTTGCGAACAACTGACTTCGCCGTCGCCATCTACAGACGATTAAACCTTCGGCCCAGAGCCATGGCTGCTTTGGGCCAAGCGGAGACCGGTGATGACTGAATGGGCACCAGAAGCGGCCGCCAGACCACTAAGCCCGTCTGGAGCGCGCCATTTCGGCGCGCATCCAGCTTGAGTCTCCCCATGTCGAGAGCCAGATCATCAGGTCGGTGAGTGCGGCAACGACAGGCAGAAGCAGGGCGTGGCCGACGCCGCGTGTTGTCTGGTTTTTCTCGGCTTCCCTGAGATGAGCCAATTCCTCTTCCTGAATTGAGGCAATGAGGCCATGAAGCTCTGGATCACGGGCCTTGAGGAAAGCCAATTGATCTTCCAGGTGACGGTGAACCGTGCTTTCGACCGCCTCGGTGCAGATCCAGACCATGTTGCGCCCGCCGAGGGCCGTCAGGAAACCGAGCAGATAACCGCCGAGGCTCCAGAATGCCATGACACGGCATGGCCTGGCATTCCTGGATGGCATCGCTTCGCGAAACAGGCGGCAATGCTCGATCTCGTCGTCGCGCATTTCGCGAAGAGCGGGCACGATTTCAGGAAACAGCCGACGGGCCATCCAGATCTGCGCCCCATAGATGCGAATTGCTCCGAACTCGCCGGCGTGATTGACCTTGAGAATACGGCGAACGGTTATGGCATGATCGCGCTTGCCGGCACTGCTCAACGGATTGTCCATGACCCACGCTGCCCATCATTGTCCGCCTGCAATAGGCACTGCTGCGGCCGCTGACGTCAATGGTTGACTCAACGGAAGATGCAATTCCAATGTCCGTCTTGAGACGGGCATGCCGTCGCAGATCGCATGTGTGGCAGGGAGACAATGACAGGCATTTCCAACGAGCTACGCTCGCTCGCGACGACGGCCGGAATACCGGAAGCCCAACATGGCCTCCACGTGTTCGTGGACGGTTGTTATGAGCCCGGCTCCGCGCAGGGAGGATGGGCCTTTGTCGCCTACCGCAATGCCGTTGAAATCGCCTCCGGCTTCGGTGGCGTCGAAGATTCCGCCAATAATTCGATGGAATTGACCGCCGTGCTCAAGGCGGCATTATGGATCAATCGCGAAGCGACGGGCGAACCTGCGACGATCTGGTCGGATTCCATATACGCCATCAAAGGTTGCAATGAGCGGCGGCATATCTGGAAGAACAATGGCTGGAAGAAAAGCAGCCCGAACGGGAACGGCCGAAGCCGCACGATCGTCAATGCGGAACTTTGGAAAGCGGTCGATCTTCAGCTGTCCCAGAATCCGCTGGTGACAATTGTCTGGTGCAAGGGCCATTCCGGCATATCAGGCAACGAGCGTGCGGATGCGCTTGCGGATAGGGGACGTCTGTCGTTGCGGGGAGGGTGACTCGGCGTCTTCCTCGGCCTTGCGCCGAGGATCTGCTGCACCCGATGTAGATGCTCGGGACAAGCCCGAGCATGACGAAAGAGGAGTAGGCCTGAGTCCCCTCACGCCGGCTGCGAGGCCTCGACGACTGCCAATGCGGCCATGTTGACGACGCCGCGGGAGGTGACCGAGGGGGCGAGGATGTGGGCGGGCATGGCGGCGCCGAGCAGGATCGGGCCGACATGCAGGCCATCGGTCATCGACTTGACCACGCCGAGCGTGATGTTGGCGGCGTCGAGGTTGGGGAAAACCAGCAGGTTCGCCTCATCGTGCAGCGTGGTGTGCGGCATGACGCGCTTGCGCAGAGCTTCGGTGATGGCGCTCTCGCCGTGCATTTCGCCGTCGACTTCGAGATCGGGGGCGGTCTCGCGCACGAGCTGGAGGGCGTTGCGCATCTTCGTGGCGCTTTCGGATTCGCGTGAGCCGAAGTTCGAATGCGAGACGAGGGCAGCGCGCGGCGTGATGCCGAAGCGGCGGATTTCCTCGGCTGCAAGCACCGTCGACTCGGCAATTTCTTCGGCAGTCGGATTGAAGGTGACGTAGGTGTCGGTGAAGAAAGTGGCGCCACGCTGCGAGATCATCAGGCTGAGCGCGGAGAAATCGCGGACGTCCTTGCGCTTGCCGATGATCTGGCGGACGTCCCGCAGATGCTTCTCGTAGCGGCCTTCGAGGCCACAGATCAGCGCGTCGGCCTCGCCGCGTCGCAGCGCCAGCGCGCCGATGACTGTGGTGTTGGTGCGCACGATGGTACGGGCGGCTTCCGGGATGACGCCGCGCCGGCCGACGAGCGAGAAATAGAGATCGACATATTCGCGGAAGCGCGGATCGTCTTCCGGATTGATGACCTCGAAATCCTGCAGCGGACGGATGCGCAGGCCGTAGCGCTTGAGGCGCGTTTCGATGACCTGGGGACGGCCGATGATGATCGGTTCGGCGATGCCTTCCTCGATCAGAACTTGAGCGGCGCGCAGCACCCGCTCGTCTTCGCCTTCGGAGAAGATGACGCGCTTGCGCTCTGCCGTCTTTGCCGCCGTGAAGATCGGCTTCATGATGAAGCCGGAGCGGAAGACGAAGCGGTTCAACTGGTCGAGATAGGCGTCGAAATCCTGGATCGGACGGCGCGCCACGCCGCTCTGTTCGGCGGCTTTTGCGACGGCCGGCGCGATGCGCAAAATCAGGCGCGGATCGAAGGGCGAGGGGATCAGGTAATCGGGGCCGAAGACCGGCGTCTCGCCGGAATAGGCGCGGGCGGCAACATCGGACGGCTCCTCGCGGGCAAGCGCCGCGATGGCGCGCACGGCCGCCATCTTCATTTCCTCGTTGATCGTCTCGGCGCCGCAATCGAGCGCGCCGCGGAAGATATAGGGGAAGCAGAGGACGTTGTTGACCTGGTTGGCGAAATCGGAACGGCCGGTGCAGATCATCGCATCGGGACGGGCGGCGCGGGCGAGATCCGGCATGATCTCCGGCGTCGGATTGGCGAGCGCCATGATCAGCGGCTTTTCGGCCATCTGCGCCAGCAGCTCCGGCTTCAGGACGCCGGCGGCCGACAGGCCGAGGAAGACGTCGGCGCCGCCGATGTTTTCAGCGAGCGTGCGCGTATCGCTCTTCTGGGCATAGACGGACTTCCACTCGTCCATTAGTTCGACGCGGCCTTCATAGACGAGGCCTTCGAGATCGTGGACCCAGATGTTTTCCCGCTTCGCCCCGAGGGTAACAAGCAGGTTGAGGCAGGCGAGAGCGGCGGCACCGGCGCCGGAGGCGACGATCTTGACGTTCTCGATTTTCTTCCCAGCAAGTTCCAGCCCGTTCAGGATCGCGGCGGCGACGATGATCGCCGTGCCGTGCTGGTCGTCGTGGAAGACCGGGATCTTCATCTTTTCGCGCAGGCGCCGCTCGACCTCGAAACATTCCGGCGCCTTGATGTCTTCCAGGTTGATGCCGCCGAAGGTCGGCTCCAGCGAGGAGACGGTGGAGACCATCTGGTCGACGCTGGCCGCATCAATCTCGATGTCGAAGACGTCGATGCCGGCGAACTTCTTGAAGAGTACGGCCTTGCCCTCCATAACCGGCTTGGAAGCCAGCGGGCCGATGTTGCCGAGGCCGAGCACGGCCGTACCGTTGGAGATGACGGCGACGAGATTGGCGCGCGAGGTATATTCGGCCGCCATCTCCGGATTGTCGCGGATGGCAAGGCAGGGAGCGGCAACGCCCGGCGAATAGGCGAGCGCCAGGTCGCGCTGGTTGCCGAGCGGCTTGGTCGCCTGGATCTCCAGCTTACCGGGGCGGGGATAGCGGTGGAAGAAGAGCGCCTGCTCGTCGAGATCGCCGCCTGGCAGGTTCTTGTCCGTCTTGGATTTATCCTGGTGATCCATTGCCGCCTCCGTGCACGTCTTTTTGGGAGTTCCCTCCATACATCAATCGGATACGGGCGACAGTATGGAAATGGGGGGAAGGAAGAAGTTTTCGATCGAACGGCAAAAACATCCCGGCCTCACGGACGGGATGCTCATCTTGGCTATCGGCGGTAAGCCCTCAGGCGGCGATGTTGACCCAGGCGGGCGCGATGGCGGTTCCCCGGCCGAGGCCGTAGCCGAGGCGGATGTTGAGCATGCCGAGCGGTTCCAGAAGTGTCGCAGCGTCAAGGCCGCCGGACTTTTCGACGGCAAATCCGGAGTCGACGACCAGACGGGAAACCTTTTCCACGGCGTCGTCATCATTTCCGGCGACGAATACCGGCACTTTCGCCGTGGCGTCGCGGGGCGTGTTGAAGAGTTCGGCGAAGATGGTGTTGAAGGCCTTGACGACCTTGGCGCCGGCGGCGGCCTTTTGGATTTTCTCGGCGGCGGAAGTCTCATGGCCGAAGAGCAGGCCGGAGAAATCAGGTTTCAGCGGATTGCTGATATCGACGACGATCTTGCCTGCGAGTGACGGCAAAGCGGCAATTTCAAGCGCGCTCGCATAGGGAACGGCAAGGACGACGATCCCGGCGGCGGCGATCGCCTCGGTAATGGGGGCGCTCTCGACGCCGAGGCTTTCGGCAAGGCTGCATGCAGCCGTATCGTTGCGGCCGGCAATAACGAGATCAGTCTTGCCGGCAAGACGCGCGGCCAGACCCTTGCCCATGTTTCCGATGCCGATAATTGCTGTTTTCATTGTGCTTTCTCCTGTGATCCGAGGGGATAACAAAGAGATACATCCGAGCAATCCATTCGTGAATTGCATTGATTGCGATAACAGAACTGCATAAAAGTATCGAATGCCCGATCTTTTGAACCTGCAGACCCTCATTGCCGCCGCGACATCGGGAAGCTTTGCCGGAGCGGCGAAGCGGCTTGGCATTTCGCCTGCGATGGTTGGCCGGCGCATCCAGGCGCTGGAGCAGGAGTACGGAGTCAAGCTGATCGAACGCACCACGCGCACGCAGCGGTTGACCGAGATCGGGTCTCGCTTCCTCCTCAAGGCAAACAGGATCATCGACGAGCTGGAGGAGCTCAACGACATCTCCCGCCCGGATGCCGAGGCTCTGTCTGGACGCCTGCGTGTCAGCGCCCCGACGACACTGGGGATCAAGCGGCTCGCGCCTGTCATGGCCGAGCTCGCGGAGCGGCATCCGGCACTTTCCGTCGAGCTCAATCTCAGCGACCGCAATGTCGATCTCGTGGCCGAGGGTTACGATCTGGCGATCAGGATCGGCGAATTGAAGCCATCTTCCCTGATTGCGCGCCGGGTCGGCAGCTATCATTTCGTTTGCTGCGCCTCTCCGGCCTATCTAGAACGATTTGCTGCGCCGGAGCGGCCGGAGGATCTTCGCCTCGGCCGCTGCATCCTCAATCTCAATCTCGTTCCGCGCGACGAATGGCCGTTCGAGACGGAGGACGGAGAGAGTTTCACGGTCGAGGCGCGCGGCAACATCGAGATCGACAACGGTGAGGCACTCAGGATGGCCGCGCTCGCCGGCGCAGGCATCATCTACATCCCCGTCGATCTCGTTGCGGAAGACATAGCCGATGGAAGGCTTGTCGAGGTTCTCTCCGGCTGGCGAAAACTGGTGCTGCCGATCCATGCCGTCCATCCATCGCGTCGGTTCGTGCCGGGGCGGATCGGCGCGGTCATCGATGCGATCGCGCGCGGGCTGCGGGGTTAGATATCTGTCGGCTCTCGGCAGGGATTGCCGTCCGCGAACACCAATTTCCGACGTGAAGTCAATGGAATGCCGTTCCTGTCTTGCAGCCGCAGGGAGCTAATCCTTTTCGGAACTTGTTTGGCGGCCCCAGCAAGCGCAAAATGCCGCCGCGACGGTGCGGGGCGCCGGTCGCATGGAGGAAATCATGGACAATTTGAACCTCACAACCCTGCAAAAGGGTCAGACGATGGTCAATGATGCGGCCATGGATGCGTTTGCCGCCGGATTTCGCGGCAGTCTCCTGACCAACAAAGACATGGATTACAACGACGCGCGGGCGATCTGGAATGCGATGATCGATCGCCGGCCTGGCCTGATCGCGCGCTGCGCCGGTGCAGCCGATGTCATGCGCGCCGTGCGTTTTGCGCGCGACAACAATCTGCTCGTTTCGGTGCGCGGCGGCGGCCACGGTATTGCCGGCAATGCGGTCTGCGAAGGCGGCGTCGTCATCGACCTGTCGGCGATGAAATCGGTGCGGGTGGATGCCCAGACGCGCCGCGCGAGGATCGAGCCGGGCGCCACACTTGGCGACGTCGACAAGGAAACGATGGCCTTCGGGCTGGTGCTGCCGACCGGCATCAACTCCACGACCGGCATTGCCGGGCTGACGCTCGGCGGCGGTTTCGGTTGGCTGACCCGCAAATTCGGGCTGACGCTCGACAATCTGCTTTCGGTTGATGTGGTGACGGCCGATGGCGAGTTGGTCAAGGCGAGCGAGACCGAAAAGCCGGATCTCTTCTGGGCGCTGCGCGGCGGCGGCGGCAATTTCGGCGTCGTGACCTCTTTCGAATTCAAGCTCAATCCTCTCAAGGAAGAGGTTTTTGCCGGACTGGTGGTGCATCCTTTCGCTGATGCGGAGAAAGTGCTGAGGGAATATCGGCAGGCGCTGGAAGCCGCCCCCGACGAACTGACCTGCTGGGTGGTGATGCGCCAGGCGCCGCCGTTGCCGTTCCTGCCGGCCGAATGGCACGGCAAGGAGATCGTGGTGCTCGCCATGTGCTATTGCGGAGATATCGCGGCGGGCGAAAAGGCAGCGGCCAGACTGCGCGGGATTGGAAAGCCGATCGCCGACGTCGTCGGCCCAGTGCCGTTCACCGGCTGGCAGCAGGCGTTCGACCCGCTTCTGACGCCCGGTGCGCGCAACTACTGGAAGAGCCAGGATTTCGCCTCGCTTTCCGATGCGGCGATCGACGTGCTGCTTAAGGCAGTGGGCAAATTGCCGGGGCCGGAATGCGAGATCTTCATCGGCCATGTCGGCGGCGCGGCCGGCCGCGTGCCAACCGAAGCCACCGCATTTCCACAGCGCAGCTCGCATTTCGTCATGAACGTGCATGCGCGCTGGCGGGAAACCGGGATGGACGCAAGCTGCATCGGCTGGGCGCGCGAGCTCTTCGAGGCAACCAAGCCGCATGCAGTGGGAACCGCCTATATCAACTTCATGCCGGAGGACGAGACCGATCGGGTCGAAACCGCTTACGGCGCCAATTACCACCGCCTTGCCGAAATCAAGCTGCGCTACGATCCGAACAATCTGTTCCGCATGAACCAGAACGTGAAGCCGATGGCGGCCGTGCGGGCTGCCTAGACGGATCATCCCGCGCTCAGGCGGGATCACTTGGGCGCGGGATGTGGTCGTGGATTCAGAGAGTTGGAACGTTCTTCGTACTTCGTTCTCCGACCAACCAGAGCATTGTGCATGAAAAACAAACAGTTCAGGAGTTTGTCGCTTCTTCCTTAACGTCTTGCGTCCAAATATTTCCGGTTTAGAGCTAAACTAACCACGGCGCCTCGCTGTGATTGGTAAGTTGCGGATCATGGATCATCGCGGGCACATTAAAATGAAGCAGCAATCGGCATTCGTCGCCATTTTCTCAATCTTTTTTGTCGCGGCAAATGTCGTGGCGGCGGACGAAAATAGGGGGTTGAACGATGCGCTTAAAAAGCTTTCGCCGGAGCGAGGGGCTTTCTTTAGATGTGCAACGGCGCTTAGGGTTTTAAATAATATCGATCATCCCGCATGCCGTACAGGCGCCATGGTGATTATCCTCGCCCAAGGCCAAACCCGTCTTCCCAAGATCAAAATCTCTGACAGCGCGGCTGTTCGTTCAATCGTCGAGGACTTCACAAGCGACAAATCTCCTCTTCGGTTTGAACGCCCTGCAAAACCATACATCGATTCGATGGCCGAAGACGTTTCAAGCTCCTTGAAGCGATCTGGGGCTGACTACGATATGATCGATTGCCTCTCACAGCTGGAATACTTTCAGCGGCCAGACACCGCCGCCTGCAATTATGCTTATGCGAAGGTAGAGCTCATTCTTTCCAAAATAGCGGATGTCGTCGGCTGGGGCGTCACGCGGGATGAATTCCCCTATGTGCTGCAACGCAGCCTGGAGGATGCATACCGGGTCGGAGTTGGGCAAGGGCGCTAGTTTTCATCACCTGTTACGCACCCGGCGATGACAATCCTGCCGCCTGTCACCTTTCGGTGAGTAGGATCAATTCCTTAAGCAGAGCCGTGTCGTCGGAGGGTTGCCTTTACGCAACCCGCCAGAGATTTATCCGCCGGCCTTCGGCGTGATCGTCACGTCGGCGCCATAGGCATCGCGCAGTTCGCCTTCCTGTCCCGGCTGCCGGTCGGCTGCCTGATGCAGCAGGATCGACTCATATCCTTGCGACCGTGTCCCCTCGATCAGCGTGATGTCGGCATTTCCAGGATTATCGGAGCGCTCGAACCACTCCACGGGGCGGTGCAGAAAGTTCATTTCGACCGCCCGGTTGGTGACGCCGTGGCCGACGATTGCGACATTATGGTCGCTGCTTTCGGCATCACGCATGACGGTTTGAAGGAACAGGCGCACCCGCTGGGCCACATCCGCCCGGCTTTCGCCATCCGGCGGCCGAGCGTAGAACTTGCCGCTGTTGCTGCGCAGCCTTGCCCATTTTTCGAATTCCTCGGGGAATTTCTGTTTCTGCTCGGCATGGTCGTAGATTTCGGTGAAGAGACCGAAATCCTGCTCGCGCAGCAGATAATCCTCCGTGACATCGCCGACGAAATTTTCAGGCAGGGCTTCGAGCAGTGCATCCTTGCTCTGGCGGGTGCGCAGAAACGGCGAGTACCAGATGTGCAGCTTCTGAAAGCCTGGGCTCGGCAATCCCTTGAGATAGGAGGCGATCGCGCCGCCGGCTTCGGTCGCCTGGCGATAACCCCATTGTGTCAGCGGCACGTTGTGATCGCCGAATTGGCGATAGGCCTGTTCATTGAGATTGCCGAGGGATTCGCCGTGGCGAACGAGAAAGAGACGCATCAGCCATCCCGCTTTGTCGGATATGGAATCGCAGTCATCATGAACGCGCTTGATCCACAGGGCAACCTCGCCAGCGGGGTGGGAGGGGAAGCGCCTAGTCGCCGCTCGCCCCCAATCCGCACGGTCCGTCGATCTTGTTCACGGTCGCATCGATGGATTGAACAGCTTCCATCGTCACAGCAAGCGCCGACATGATCATTGCCATATCCCGATCCTGCGTGGCTGTCATAAGCGCCAAGGCCCTTGTGTGCAGATCCCAGCTGATCGAGTTCAACCGCTCAACGGTGTCTTCGTCCATTTTCATTCTCCCGAGGCTTAAACATCAAAGCGCTCGGGAGGATTCGGTTCCAAATTAACGAAGCGAGAGATCAGCGGCCCTGGAAGATCTTGATGAGCTTTGGCGAGAACCGGTGAGCCTTGATGTCGAGGAAATCTTGATAAGTGACGCGACCGGAGACCATGGCCGACAAATACCGCTGGCAGGCAACCTTCGGAGCGTCCTTATCCGAGACGTTTGTCACGATACCGGCGACACGACGGTCATTGGCATCGAAACCCTTTGAGCAGTCTCTGACAACCTCGTTTCTCGCTCTTGCGCTGCCCTGCAGCAGCGTGACGGCCGCATCGTAATCCTGCTGCGTCGGTACGCAGCCTGCAAGCAGTGCAAGTGAAATCATTATCGTTGCGGTGCGGGCGCGCATCATCAATCCCCCAATTTAGCCTTGATCGGCATCTGCTGTTAATTTGATTCTCGTTATGCGGGAAAGATCTGAACCTAATAAGACGATCGGATCGCCGGTCATTGGTGCCGCAAGCTTCACGGACGGCCGAATCCGGCCATGATTGCCACGCGGAATGAACAGGTTTGCTGGGCTTTTCCCCACCTTGTCATCTTCCTGAAACACGAGTCTGGTTTTGGAAGGCTAGATGAAAGATGGGACATGAGCGGCTGCTCGTGACAGACATGATGGAACCCAAACATTTCCGCACGCTCTTCATTTCCGATGTCCATCTCGGCTCGAAGGCCGCGAAGGCCGACTTCCTTCTGGATTTCCTGCGCTACCACGAAGCCGATACGATCGTGCTCGTCGGCGACATCGTCGACGGCTGGCGCCTGAAGCGCAGCTGGTACTGGCCGCAGGTCTGCAACGACGTCGTCCAGAAGCTGCTGCGCAAGGCGCGCAAGGGCACGCGCGTCGTCTACATTCCCGGCAATCATGACGAATTCCTGCGCGACTTCCCGGGCATGCATTTCGGCGGCATCGAGGTCGTCGAGCGGATGATGCATGACGGCGCCGACGGCAAGAAATACCTGATCCTGCACGGCGACGAATTCGACGTCGTCGTCCGCAATGCCCGGCTGCTCGCCTATCTCGGCGACTGGGCCTACGACACGGCGATCCGCATCAATATCCTGCTTGCGGCCGTCCGCCGCCGCCTCGGCATGCCCTACTGGTCGTTCTCGGCCTGGGCCAAGCTGCAGGTCAAACATGCAGTCAACTTCATTGGCGAATTCGAGCGCGTTGTCGCCGAAGAGGCCCGCAAGAGCGGCGCCGACGGCGTGATCTGCGGCCATATCCACCATGCCGTCATCCAGGACATGGAAGGCATCCGCTACATCAATACCGGCGACTGGGTGGAAAGCTGCACGGCGGTGGCCGAACATGAGGACGGCACATTCGAACTAATCACCTGGCGCGCACTTGCCAGCGCCGTGCCGGCGGTTGCCGCCATCGAAATGCATGACGAGGGCGAACTCGCCCCCCAGGCTGCCTGACTTTGGCCGCTTGATTTCGGCGCCGGCGCATCTGCGGCGGCACTTCAGCAATTTAGCCGTTGCCATCAGGCGACAGGCCCCATTTATTTCTTAAAACGTTTCGGGAAGGCTATTTCTCGCAATAGTCGTCCCTCGGGGTGGCGTGTTAGGCAACACGTAGTTTCCTTCAGGTCCACCCATGATTCCCGCTCAACATTCCCCGGGTGAGGGAGCGCCGCCGCGCTTCCGGCTGCTCAGCGCGCTTTCCTATTGCGCGCCGCTGCTCGTCAACGGCGTCGTCCTGCCGTTCTTCCCCGTCTGGCTCGCAGCCCACAGCTTCAGCGACCACGAGATCGGCATCATCCTTGCGATACCGATGGTGGTGCGCGTGCTTGTGGCGCCTGTCGTGGCGATGATCGCAGACCGCCTGAAGGAGCGCGCCGACGTGCTGCTCTGGTCGGGCGGCCTGTCGCTGCTGACGGCGGTGGCACTCTACTGGACGACGACCTTCTGGCCCGTGACGATCGTCTTTGCGCTGCAGGGCGCCACCTTCGCGCCCTATCTGCCCGTCGTCGAATCGATCGTCATTTCGGGCGTGCGCCGCTGGGGGCTCGATTACGGGTCGATGCGCGTCTGGGGCTCGATTGCCTTCATTGTCTCGACGCTCGTCGGCGGCCAACTGATCAGCCGGTGGGGCGGCGGAATGGTGCTTGCCGTCATGGTGTTCGGCTTTGGCATGACCGTCGTCATGGCGATCTTCTGTCCGCGCATCGGGCCGACGCGGCGGCGCGGCCAGCCGATCGACCTTCCCGCGGCCACCGGCAGCGGCTTGCGCGAGCCCCATTTGCTAATGCTTTTGATCGGTGTCGCCATCCAGCAGTCGAGCCATGCCGTGCTCAACGCTTTTTCCTCGATCTATTGGCATCAGCTCGGCTTTTCCGGCACCGAGGTCGGCCTGCTCTGGAGCGCCGGCGTCGCTTCGGAGGTGACGGTGTTTTTTCTGTCGAAGCGGCTCAACCGGCGCTTCGACGCTTGGACGCTGATTCGCTTCGGCTGCGCAATGAGCGTCTGCCGCTGGATCCTGTTTCCGATGAATGCGGGCTTTGCCGGGTTCTTCCTGCTGCAATGCTTCCATGGCTTCACCTATGCCTTCGTGCATACCGGCGTGCAGCGGCGGATCGTGGCGACGGTGCAGGAGACGCGGGAATCCTCGGCGCAGGGCGCCTATTTCTTCTATGTCGGCATGGCGATGGGGCTGATGACCATCGCGTCGGGCTATCTCTACGCCTGGCTCGGCGTCGTCAGCTATTACGTCATGGCGCTGATTGCGCTTTCCGGTCTCGGCCTCGTCATCTCTGCTTATTACCTTCAGCCCCAGAGGCTGCTTTCCGGCGGAAAAACCAGGGAAGCGGCGTAGCGCAGGCCGGGCTCGCGGTCGCGGGCAAGCAGCAGCGGCCCGTCGAGATCGACGAAATCGGCATTCTGGGCGAGCAGCACGGCCGGCGCCATGGCGAGCGAGGTGCCGACCATGCAGCCGATCATGATGGAAAAACCCAGCCGCTCGGCTTCGGCCTTCATCGCCAATGCTTCCGTCAGCCCGCCCGTCTTGTCGAGCTTGATGTTGATCGCGTCGTAGCGGTCGGCAAGGCTTGCGAGATCGCCGGTGTGGTGGACGCTTTCGTCGGCGCAGACGAGGAGCGGGCGGCGGATCTCGGCAAGCAGTGCATCGCAGCCGGCAGGCAGCGGCTGCTCGACGAGGGCGACACCCGCTTGCGCCGCGATATGGAGGTGACGTTCTAGCACCGCCTCCGGCCAGCCCTCATTGGCGTCGAGTATGATGGCTGCATCGGGCGCAGCAGCGCGGACGGCGCGGATGCGGCTTTCATCGTCGCCGGTTCCGACTTTGACCTTGAGCAGCGCGCGGCCGGCATGTTCGCGCGCCTGGGCGGCCATCACCTCCGGCTCGCCGAGCGAGATGGTGTAGGCTGTCGTGAGCGGCTTCAGATCGGCAAGGCCGAGACGTGCCGCAACGCTTTGACCTGTCATCTTGGCTTCGAGATCCCAGAGCGCGCAATCGACGGCGTTGCGGGCCGCGCCCGGCGGCATCGCCGACAAGAGATCGCCGCGCGAGATGCCGGCTTCGACAAGCGGGCGGGCGGCCTCGATCTGGGCAAAGACGCTCTCCATGGTCTCGCCGTAGCGGCGGTAGGGCACGCATTCGCCAAGCCCCCGCGCCCCGTCTTCGGCGAGCGTGCAGGTGATGACTTCCGCTTCGGTCTTTGCCCCGCGCGAGATGGTGAAGGTTCCGGCAATCGGAAAGGAATTCATCTGGATATCAAGGGTGCGCGGCATTATTGCTGTCCTGCGAGCATGGAAATTGGACGTTGCTTCTGTATATTGACGCGCCGGACGAAGAACGATCGGTTTCGCGATTCGGCAATGTCACTATAAGCCTTGAGAGACAGAAGTATCTTGAACGCCGAGAATCGCAACGCCGCCTCACTTGACGTGGACGACCATGCCGATGGTTCGGGGCAGCATGTGCGTCTTCGCGGCAACTGGCGCAGCGCCTATGTACATTTCGTGCTGCGGGATTTCGAAAAGCTGCTGCATCAGAAGGCCGGCGACCTGACGGTCGACCTCTCCGATATAGCAGACATCGACACCGCCGGCATCTGGCTCCTGTGCCGGCTGAAAAAGGAAGAGGAGGCGGCCGGGCGCACGGTTCGCTTCGTCGGCACCAATCCGCATATCGACGAAATGCTGGAGATGTTTTCCGAGGAACAGGCTAAAGCGGAGCCGGAGCAGAAAGAGAAGGTCTCGCTTGTCGCGCGCATTTTCGCGCCTGTGGGCAAGATGACCTACGACGTCTGGGATAATTTTGCCGCCGCCATGTATATCCTCGGTTCGGCGGTGCGCGGCGCGCAGATGAAGTTTGGCCGCGGCAGTGGCGTTTCGCCGGCTTCGATCGTCAACCAGATCGACCGCATGGGCGTTCGCGCCGTTCCGATCATCCTGCTGATGTCGTTTCTGATCGGAGCGATCATCGCCCAGCAGGGTGCCTTCCAGCTGCGTTATTTCGGGGCGGAGGTCTTCGTCGTCGATCTCGTCGGCATTCTGCAATTGCGCGAAATCGGCGTGCTTCTGACCTCGATCATGATCGCTGGCCGCTCCGGCAGCGCGATCACCGCCGAGATCGGCTCGATGAAGATGCGCGAGGAGATCGACGCGCTGAAAGTGATGGGGTTGAACCCGATCGGCGTGCTGATTTTCCCGCGGCTGGTGGCGCTGACCATCGCGCTGCCGCTTCTGACAGTGCTGGCGAATTTCGCCTCTCTGGCGGGGGCTGCCGCCGTTGCCTGGGGTTACTCCGGCATCACCTTCGCCAACTTCCTGTCGCGCCTGCACGAAGCGGTGACTCTGTCCACGGTCCTGTCGGGCATGATCAAGGCACCGTTCATGGCGCTGGTCATCGGTATCGTCGCCGCCGTCGAAGGGCTGAAGGTCGGCGGCAGTGCGGAATCGCTCGGCCAACACGTGACGGCCGCTGTGGTGAAGGCGATTTTCGTCGTTATCCTGATGGACGGGCTTTTTGCGATGTTCTATGCAGCGATCGACTTCTAGCATGGCGGACGGCGTGAACCAGCAACCGATCGAAAGCGAAGGACAGGGCAGGGATGTCGTGCTTTCGGCGCGCGACGTCACCGTTGCTTTCGGTTCGAAAGTGGTGCTCGACAATCTGAACCTCGATATCTATCGCGGCGAGATCCTCGGATTCGTCGGCGCCTCGGGCACCGGCAAATCGGTGCTGATGCGCACGGTGCTGCGGCTTTTGCCGCGCCGCTCCGGCACGATCAAAATTCTCGGCCAGGATTTCGACGAACTCGACGAACCGCAGCGCAATGCGCTCGACATGCGGCTCGGCGTGCTGTTCCAGCAGGGCGCGCTGTTCTCGTCGCTGACGGTGAAGGAAAACATCCAGGTCCCGATGCGCGAATATCTCGACCTGCCGCGCTCGCTGATGGACGAATTGGCGCATCTGAAGATCCGCATGGTGGGGCTGGCGGCTGACGCCGCCGATAAGTACCCATCCGAACTGTCGGGCGGCATGATCAAGCGCGCAGCCCTTGCCCGCGCGCTGGCACTCGATCCGGAACTCGTCTTCCTGGACGAGCCGACCTCGGGTCTCGATCCCATCGGCGCGGCCGAATTCGATGAACTGATCGCCAACCTGCGCGATAGTCTGGGACTGACCGTGTATATGGTGACGCATGACCTCGACAGCCTGTTTTCAGTCTGCGACCGTATTGCCGTGCTCGGAAAGAAGCGAGTAATGGTGGAAGGCACAATCGACGATATGCTGGCTTATGACGATCCCTGGGTGCAGGCCTACTTCAAGGGCAAGCGGGCGCGGGCGATCGTGCCGCAGGGCGATGGCGCGCAGCACGGCGTGAGCGGGAAGTGACCGGATAAGATGGAAACCAAAGCCAATTATACGATTGTCGGTTTTTTCACGCTGCTGGTGATCGCGGCGGCCTTCGGCTTCGTCTACTGGATGGCCGAATATGGCCGCGGCGGCCCGATGACGGAGCTGATCGTGCGCATTCCGGGCTCCGCCAACGGCCTCAGCGTCGGCTCGCCGGTGCGCTTCAACGGTATCCAGGTGGGCTCGGTGCAGACGCTGTCGATCGATGCCGACGATCCGCAATATTCGCTGGCTTTCACCCAGGTGCGCACCGATGCGCCGATCTATCCCTCGACCAAGGCTGCCCTTGAAATCCAGGGCCTGACGGGCGCTGCCTATATCGAACTGTCTGGCGGCCGCAAGGGCGAGGAAAGCATTCTCCAACATGCGATCGACAACGGCAAACGCGCCGTCATCGTCGCCGACCAGTCGAGCGTCACTAATCTTCTGGCGACCGCTGACAAGATCCTCGACCGCGCCAACGATGCGGTCGGCGATCTTCAGGGCTTCATCCAGGATTCGCGCGGGCCGCTGACCGAGACCTTCAAGAATGCCGAGACCTTCTCGGATGCGCTCGCCAAGAATTCCGACAATATCGATTCGTTCCTGCAGAGCGTCGGCGAACTCTCCAATACGGTGAAGGCAGTCTCCGGCCGTGTCGACTCGACGCTGCAGGCTGTGGAATCGCTGGTCAAAGCGGTGGACGCTGAGAAGATCAACAATATCGTCTCCAATGCCGAGAAGATCACCGCCAATGTCGCCGACGCTTCCGGCGACCTCAAGGGCGCGATCCAGAAGTTCGACGAGACGGCCACGACCTTCAACGATTTCGGCAAGCAGGCGCAGGCAACGCTCGACCGCGTCGACACGCTCGTCGCCCAGATCGACCCGGCCAAGATCAAGGGCTCGGTCGACGATATCTCGCAGGCGACCAAGGATGCGCGCGCCGCCGTCGCCTCGATCCGCGACGTCGCCAACACGGTTTCGGCACGCCAGAAAGATATCGACCAGACGATCCAGGACGTGTCGCAGCTTGCCAACAAGCTGAACTCGGCCTCGACCCGCATCGACGGCATTCTCATCAAGGTCGACGCGCTTCTCGGCACCGACAACACGCAGTCGCTGTTTACCGAGGCGCGCGATACGCTCGAATCGTTTAAGAAGGTCGCCGACAATCTGAATTCGCGCATCGGGCCGATTGCCGACAATCTGCAGAAGTTCTCGAGCGGCGGCCTGCGCGACGTACAGACGCTCGTCAACGATATGCGCGGAACCGTGAGCAATCTGAACGATACGATCACCAACTTCGACCGCAACCCGCAACGCCTGATCTTCGGCGGGGACACGGTGAAGCAGTATGACGGCCGGACGCGGCGCTAACAGGGGAAGTCAGAGGTAGCCTAATGGTCGCATCGCATCTGTTGTCGCGCCGTTCATGGATCAGGGGAACGGTGATCGCGCTGCCGCTGACAGCGCTGATCCTTTCCGGATGCGGCACGTCGGCCAAGAACGACACCTACGACCTGTCCGCCGCCGTGGACGGCGATGGACCTGCGGCCAAATCCCGCCAGATCCTGATCGCCGGCCCGACGGCGCTGAGGGCGCTCGACAGCGAGCAGATCGTCATCCGCGTGTCCTCCTCGGAAATACAGTATCTCTCGCGGGCGCAATGGGGAGACAAGCTGCCGCGCATGGTGCAGTCCAAGCTGGTGGAGGCCTTCGAGAACTCCGGCAAGCTCGGCGGTGTCGGCATGCCGGGGCAGGGACTGGCAATCGACTACCAGGTCGTCACCGATATCCGCTCCTTCGAGATCGACGCCTCCAAGGGAAACCAGGCGGTGGTCGAAATCTCTGCCAAGATCCTCAATGACCGGAACGGCTCGGTGCGCGCTCAGAAGGTGTTTAGCGCCATGGCGCCGGCTGGCGGCGGCAATGACGGCTTCGTCAAGGGGCTCGACCGCGCTTTCTCCACGGTCGCCTCCGAGATCGTCAGCTGGACGCTGCGCACAATCTGAACTCGAATTCCACGATCGCCGCGTTAATATCGAGGGTTGTCGAGTTTAAAAATATTTTACCCCGTGGCTGCGAGGCCGCCATCGTATTCAAATTCTTCATGAATTTGTGGAACCCATCATGGGGTCCCATTTCAGGAGAATGAGGCATGGTGGTTGCACGAGTATTCGGGAAATCGTCACCGGAGGCTATCCAGCGCGAAAATGATCGGCTGGCGGCGCTGCAGCAGTTCGATCTCCTCGACACGCCGAGGGATGAAGGCTTCGAGCGGATCGTGCGCCTGATAAAGCAGATCTTTTCCGTCGACATCGGCATCGTATCGCTGATCGATGCGCACCGGCAATGGTACAAGGCCTGTTCCGGCCTGTCAGCGGACGAGGTATCGCTCGAAGATACGTTCTGCCGCTGCGTGGTGGATTGTGACGAGCCTGTGATCGTGCAGGATGCCACCAAGGATTTTCGCTTTTTAAAACATCCTTCGGTGACGGGTGAAGAGCATATCCGCTTTTATGCCGGCGTGCCGCTCAGAACGAAGGCCGGGCATATGATCGGAACGGTATGCGCGATCGATCGTCTGCCGAGATCCTTCGGCAACAGAGACCTTGGCATTCTTGAAGAACTGGCGGGAGCGGCGATGGATCGCATCGAGCTCATGCAGTCTGCCGCCACCGACGGCCTGACCGAGGCGATGACGCGGCGCGCCTTCAAGCAGGAAGCCGATCAGCTGATTTCGCTCGCATTGCGGCACCAGCATGACCTGTCGTGCATCGTCTTCGATATCGATCATTTCAAGCAGGTGAACGACACGCATGGGCATGCCGCGGGCGACGAGGTTCTCAGGGCGGTCGCATCGATCTGCAGGTCCACCCTTCGCGTCGGCGATCTGTTTGGCCGTATCGGAGGCGAGGAATTCGCCATCGTGCTTCCGCATGTCGATCGGGACGGTGCGGTCGCGGTCGCCGAAAAGCTCCGGGCTGCCATCGCCTCTCAGCCCATTGTCGGCGATCATGGTGCTCTGAAAGTCACGGCCAGCCTCGGAACATCGGCTCTTTCGATCGTCAGCAAGGACATCGAGACGCTGCTCGCCCAGGCGGATGCGGCAATGTATCAGGCAAAGCACGGCGGGCGGAATCGTTGCGTATCGTGGAGCGCTATCCACGCCGATCACGCCATCGGCGCTCGACGGCGGGTGCTGAAGGCGGGTTCGATCATGTTCAACGAACGACGCTCGACAATCGACTGCACCGTCAAATCCATCGGTTCGGAGAGTGCCGGCCTTTCAGTCTCGAATACGACGGGCATCCCTCCCGAATTCATCCTCGCCATCAAGGGGGAAGGGTTCGAGACGAATTGCAGGGTGATCTCGCAAGACCGGCAACATCTGGAAGTGGCTTTCAGATAGGCCGGGACGGCGCTTATTTCGTAGGCTGAGTATCGGTCATCGTTGCTCCCGGCTGGCTGGCTGCTGTGGCGGTAGCTGATGTCGACGAGGGCAGATAGCTGTCCAGCAGGCCTGCCATCTTGTCGTCGCGGATGCTCGCGGTCTTTTCGCCCATGACGACACCGACCACGCGGCGGCCGTCCTTCAGGGCTGATGTCACGACATTATAGCCCGATGCATCGGTGTAACCGGTCTTGATGCCGTCGACCCCGTCATAGCGATACATAAGATTGTTGTGGCCGCGCAGCTTCATGCCGCGGAACTGGAAGCCGCGCATGGAGAAGAGTTTGAACTCCTCCGGGAAATCCCGCATCAGCGAAACGCCGAGGGTGGCCATATCACGCGCCGTGGTGACCTGCTCGGGATCGGGAAGGCCCGAAGGATTCCTGAAAACCGTATCCTTCATGCCGAGCTGATGCGCCTTGTCGGTCATCGCCTTGGCAAAGACGTCTTCGGAACCGCCGAGCTGTTCGGCGATTGCAACAGCCGCATCATTGGCGGAGAGCACGACAATCGATTCCACAGCTTCACGGAGCGTCACCTTGCGTCCGGCGCCGACGGCAAGCTTGAAGGGCTCCTTGCTCTCGGCATTTTCCGACATGGTGAGCTTCTGATCCCACGTCAGGCGCCCTTCATGGAGGGCCTGGAACGCGAGATAGAGCGTCATCATCTTGGTCAGCGAGGCAGGATAGTTCAGCTCGTCCTGATTGGAGGCTTCAAGGACCTGGCCGGACTGCACATCCACGACGAAACTTGCCTGGCCCGCCGCAGCCAGCGTGAAACCGCCGAGCAGGAAGGCGGATGAGAGGGCGGCGGCAAGCAGCCTGGGTGTCGTCTTGGTCATCAATGTTGCTGTCTCTATCGTTTGGATGGTCGAATGAGCCGTTCACTTGATTGTAGCGCATCGAGAAGGTTTGTGACGAAAAGAAGGACAGGGGGCAATAAAAACAGATCATCCACAGCCGATTGCTTTTGTCCCATCTTCTTCGGTTTTGACAATGATGTGCGGTGCACGTAGAGAATTCATCATGAGCATGAAGCGCGCGCCCTTCTCCCGTCCCATCAGCACCTGCTTGCAGGCTGCGGTCGTGCGCGCTCTTGGCGGACGAGGTCTCTGCGTCCTGCTGTGACGTGCGGGCGCTGTCAGCGTCCGGCGCGCTGCTGGACGTAAAGCCCCTTCACCACGCCAATCAAGGTTGCCAGGGAGACAGGCACCGTGCTCAATCTTTATCATGTCAATTCGCTCGTCCATTGGGAGGAGCGCGAAATCCATCTGCGCGATCATATGATCAGCTTCTTCTCCGAAGAGATCCGCAGCTTTCTCAGATCCGTCAATCCGGCCTGGGATGTCAGAAGGGTCGAGGCGCCGGCGCTGATGCCGCGGGCTTTGGTTTCAAGCGCCTATTCCAATGCAGACATCTGGGTCCAGGAGCAGCTTTCGGCCGGCGATACCGCGCTGGTGCTGAGGCCGGAGACCACGCCGTCGACCTATGTCTATATGCAGCATATTCTCGGAAATCACTCGAAGACGCGGCTGCCGCTCTGCGTCTGGCAGGCGGGCAGGTCCTATCGACGCGAGCAGGAGCAGCCGACGAAACACATGCGGCTGAAGGAATTCTGGCAGCTCGAATTCCAATGCGCCTTCACGGCCGATAGCGGCAACGACTATCACGCAGCCTGCCTAGAGCCGGTGCGCCGCATGATCGCGTCGCTGATCTATTTGCCGACCCGGGTCGTGCCATCGGACAGGCTGCCTGCCTATTCCGAGGTGACGATGGATATCGAAGTCGACAATGGCGACAAGTGGATGGAGGTTTGCTCGATCTCGCGGCGGACGGATTTTCCGCAGCGCTACCGCTCTCAGCCCAAGAAGGGAGCGGCCATCGATCACGACGTCCTCGTGCTCGAAATCGCCATTGGTCTCGACCGCTGCGTTTACAATTGGGGCATAGCGGCCGATCGGTAGGGTGGGAAATCGGGGCCGCATTGCGGTCTCGATTTTCGCCGCTACAGTTGTTCACGAATTTCCGCAGCACTTTGAATTGCTGCATAATTCCGATTCAAGAAATTATACAGTAGGAGACAGCGTTATGCTGCGAGAGGTGGGATTTCTATGATGCGCTCGGCAATGGTTTTGGTCGTTGGCATATGTGTACTCGGTTGACGGGTCGAGCAGGCTCGTATCACGCCCGCCCGGCGCGCCCCCGAGCACCGTACCGGAGGCGACGGCCGGTTCGTCGAAGACGATTGCGGTGACGCCGGAACCGAGCACGAGGTCGGTGGCATGGCCGACGGAAACGCCTTCGATGTCGGTGAGCATATTGAGAAGATCGGGCAAGGGCTGATCCTGGTGGCGGCAAGCCGGCCGATAGGACTGCAATTGCCCTCAAAAAACAAGACCGGCCCCTGTGGCAGGACCGGTCGAACATCGGGAAAAGCCGCGAAAGTCGGGGGCGGCCTCATGCCGTCAGGCATGAAGCGGCTTCGGATGACGGCGGGTCATCAGGTCATGGATGGCCAGCCGCACCTCGTCGGGCGAACGGAAACGCTGCTCGTCGAGGTCGTGAACATGGAATTTCACGGCGATGAACTTCAGCCGGTCTTCATCGGGAATGACGATCCCAACGGGAACGCCTGCATATTCGATAACTTGCTTCTTCATAGATAGAACTCCTGCCGCGCGACATGCACAGCCATGGCGAATTGACTTGTCTGGTACCGTTGAAAGGAGGACGAACGTCACATTCGACAGTTCGGGCGGGAGAGGGCGCCCGGACGGTCATTGCCAAGCACAGATCGCCCAAGGAGATCGGCGAGAATATCGATGTCTGTCATGTCTCGTTCCTTGCGTTGGCGTTGCGCTTGAAGGGTCCCGGAAAAGCCCGGGGCCGGTGATGGCTGTCTTCAATATCTACTAACTTAGTAGAGATTACCCGATAGCCTGTCAGAAACATATTCCGAAACGTGTCAAAATATCGACGATCCGAAAAAATTCATTCCGTCTCAGCCGAACTTGCAGAAAGAAACATATCAGCTCTTCGTAAAATTCGCATGACAGAATCACAATCGATCGATCATCGCGGCAGAGATAGGAAGCTCGCCTGATTCAGGCAATAGGCCTCATCATCAAAAATCGAAATGCCGCGAAATGACCGATTTAGTTAACGCCGCAAGTCCTGCTTCACCAGCCTTCGTCAAGCACCTTTTCCAGCATGTCGGCGAAGAAATCCGCACTTTCGATGCTGAGGCAGAGCGGCGGTTTGATCTTCAGCACATTTTGGTGATCGCCGGTCGGCTGCATGATGACGCCGAGTTCGAGAAGCCGGTCGCAGATCGCAGCCGTCTCTTCCGTCGCCGGCGTGAGCGTCGTTCTGTCGCGGACGAATTCGAGGCCGAGATAAAGCCCCATGCCGTGTACGGCGCCGGCGATCGGATGGCGGTCGATCAGCGCCGCAAGCCGCGCTTTCAGATGATCGCCGACCGTCCGGGCATTTTCCTGCAACTTTTCCTCGGCCATGATGTCGAGCACCGTCATGCCGGCGATGCAGCTGACCGGGCTGCCGCCGGTGGAGGAAAAGAACGTGCCCTCCTTCTGCAGCGATTGTGCGATCTCGCGCGTGGTGATGACGGCGCCGAGCGGATGGCCGTTGCCCATGCCCTTGGCGACGGTGATGATATCGGGCACGACCCCTTGCTGCTCAAAGCCCCAGAAATAATGCCCGAGCCTGCCATAACCGACCTGCACTTCATCGGCGATGCATAGGCCGCCGCGGGCGCGCACCTGTGCGTAAATCTCCCTGAGATAACCTTCCGGCAGCGGAATGCCGCCGGCATTGCCGTAGACTGATTCGCAGATGAAGCCGGCAAGGCCTTTGCCGCCGGCGTCAATCGCTTCCAGCACCGGCGCAGCAGCGTCGAGATAGCTCACCGCCGTATCGGGGCCGCGGAACTCGCCGCGATAGGTATTCGGCGACACGACGGCGTGCACCCAATCCGGCCGGGTGCTCAGCGCCCGCGGATTGTCGGCGATCGAGGTGGAGACGGCGTCACTCGCCGCCGACCAGCCATGATAGGCCTCGAGCAGGCAGAGCATGTTGCGCGCGCCGCTATGGGCCTGCGCCAGCCGGATTGCCAGATCGTTCGCCTCCGAGCCGCTGTTGACGAGGAAGACCGCGTCGAGCCCGTCCGGCGCGAGCGCCGCGAGACGTTCGGAAAACTCGGTGATCACGGCATAGTGAAAACGGGAATTGGTGTTGAGCCGCAGCCATTGCGCGTTGACCGCCGCCGCGAGTCTCGGATGCCCATGGCCGAGAATGGTCACGTTGTTGACCATGTCGAGATAGGCGCGGCCCTCGACATCGAACAAATGCTCCCTCCAACCACGTTCGATCTGAGGCGGGGCCGCGTAATAGTTCTTCTGCGGCGCCGCGAGATGCGCCTGTCGCCTGGCGAACAACTCGGCAGTCGCCGGCTGCGGCGCATCTGCATCCCGGCCGAGAAGCGGAGAGGGCGAGGGGCAGAGCACCAACCAGGCCGCCGCCTCGCGCGGCGTGGCAAAGAGCGGCGGCTCGAGGCCTGCGATGCTGCAAAGCTGCACCCGTAACCCGCCGAGCGAGGATGCTTCGCCGAAAACCGCACCGAGCGGATCGCCGGCGGCGACCTCGGCCCCATCCTCGATCGCAGCGTGGAGCCCGTCGAGATGCAAGGTCATGTTTTCGCCGGCGAGTGTCAGATGCTGATCCTTCCAACCAATGCGGCCGGCAAAGGGGGCGGTAATCGCGCTTCCCGCGGCAAGGCATATGTCGACATGCAGGGCGCAGGTCGCCTGCGCCTTGGCGGTGCCGAGGCCGGCGCGGGAAAGGCGATATTCACCGTAGCGCGTCGCCGCCGTGCCGTTTTCGCTTGCGGCACGCGCAAGCAGCCGCCAGTCCATGTCGGCATTCAGCCAGTTGCCGGCGGAAAAATGTGGGCTTCGCACCCCGAGATCGACATAGGCGATCCCGTCTGGATCGATGTCGGGCAGCAACGGCAGCCATCCCGATGTTTCCGGAGCGGCGACATCGGCGCCCGCCGCCTTGAGGATCGCCGCTTCCATGAGTTCGAAGGGGACGGACATCGCCGTATCGAAGATCGCCCACTCGTGGTGGAGATTGCCGCGGACGTAGTCATTCTCGGGATCGATCGAAATCTGCTGCTCGCTGCTGGCGACGAGAATGACCGCGCGGGCGACGACCAATGGCCAGAGCGCCTTCAATTCCTCGTCCGTCAGCGGATAGATCGCCTGATAGGCGGTGACGGCGGGCAGGATGTGAAAAGGGTCGCCGTCGGCCTGATGCAGCAGCGAAGCGCATGTGACGGCGAGGTCGCCGACCAGCCAGCCGCGAATGATGTCGCCGAAATCGATCACCCCGTCGGGGAGCGTGTGGCCATGGGCGTCGCGATGGCCGACGACATTGTCGCCGGTGACGTCGTGATGCACGGCCTGCAGCCGAAGCGACGGCGCTAGGGGCTGGATGCGGCGAACGGCCATCACCATGGTCTTGGCGATGCGGTCGCGCGCGGCGCTATCGGTGATGGCGGAAAGCAGCTGCACGGCGACCGGTCCGGCGCGCCGAAGATCCCATTGCAGGCTGCGGTCGAGACCGGGATGGTTGAAATCGGCAAGCGCCTGCGCCAGCCTTGCGCAAAGCGCGCCGAGCGCTGCGACCGAAGCCGGCGCCACATATCTCAGTTCCGCCAGCCCTCGGCCTTCGAGATATCGCAGCAATCGGACCTGATAGCCCTGCCCGCGCACGGTTAGGACGACGATCTCCCGCCCTTCATTGGTGGCGATCACATCCGGGACACGCGGCGCGTCCTGCTTACTTTTCAGGTGATGAATCGCCGCATTCTGCGCTTCGAGTTCCCGGGTCTCGTAGGCGGCATGGCAGATCTTCAGGACATAGCGGCCGCGATCGGTGTCGACGCGATAGTTTCGATCCTGCTGGCTGCCGAGTTCGGTGAGCGTGCCGGATAGGCTGTAATGGGCAAGGAGAATCTCTTCCGCGTCCGCGACGGTGACGTCGGGACGCGGCAGCGCCATGCGATCAACAAGCGCCTCGTCGGTCATGACACCCCCCGCAGCATGATTCGATTATCTATTGGACGCGATAATCAAGTACTTGCCGCTGGCAGGCAACGGGAGATTGTCATGCGCCAGCAAAAGAGATGCGAGGTCGGGCCGCGCTCAACCCATGCGTTCGGATGCGTAGCTTCCGGGGCTTGCCGGGAAGACCACGGTGCGGTTGCCGTTGATGAAGGTGCGGTGATGGATATGGGCGTGGATGGCACGCGCCAGCACCTGGCTTTCGACGTCGCGGCCGATCGAGACATAGTCGTCGGGCGACTGCGCATGGGTGATGCGCGCCGTGTCCTGCTCGATGATCGGGCCTTCGTCGAGATCGGCGGTGACATAATGCGCCGTCGCCCCGATCAGCTTGACGCCGCGGCCGTAGGCCTGCTTGTAGGGGTTGGCGCCCTTGAAGCTCGGCAGGAAGGAATGGTGGATGTTGATGATTTTGCCCGACATCTTCTGGCACATCTCGTCCGACAGGATCTGCATGTAGCGGGCGAGCACGATCAGTTCGGTACCGGTCTGCTCGGCGACTTCCATGATGCGGGCCTCGGCCTGCACCTTGTTGGCCTTGGTGACCGGGATGTGGTGGAACGGGATGTCGTGGTTGACCACGACCTTCTGGTAGTCGAAATGGTTGGAGACGACGCCGACGATGTCGATCGGCAATGCGCCGATCTTCCAGCGGTAGAGCAGGTCGTTGAGACAATGGCCGAAGCGCGACACCATCAGCAGCACCTTCATGCGCTTTTCGCTGTCGTGGAATTCGTAATCCATTTCGAAGGGGGCGGCGACGGCTGAAAAATCAGCACCGATCTCGGCGCCGGAAAGGCCTTCTTCGGAAATGAAGCTGACGCGCATGAAGAACTTGCCGGTATCGAGATCGTCGAACTGCGAACTGTCGATGATGTTGCAGCCCTTGTCGGCCAGATAGCTCGAAATCGCCGCCACGATGCCGCGCGTCGATTTGCAGGATACGGTGAGTACGAAGTTCTTCATGCTGTCTCTTCCTTGGCCCTTTTAGGTGCAGAGAATCCGATCACGCCGGGAGCTGTCCAACCCGGCATGTCGGTTGTCGAAGACATCGGTCCGGGCGCTCAGATATCCAGCGTGCTGTCGCGTTCCCACTGGGTGAAATGCGAGCAATAGGCATTCCATTCCCGATGCTTGAGCTTGAGATAGGCGGCGGAAAACTCGGCTCCGATCGCCGCCTTCAAGCCCTCGTCGGCATCATAGGCGCGCAGCGCGTCAAGCAGGTTGAGTGGCAGGCGCGGCGCGTCCTTCACCAGGTGGCCCTCGGCGTACATGTCGATATCGTAATGGCGGCCGGGATCCGCCTGGCTGCGGATGCCGTCGAGGCCGGCCGCGATGATGATCGCCTGTAGCAGGTAGGGGTTGACCGCACCGTCCGGTAGGCGCAGCTCGAAGCGTCCCGGCCCCGGCACGCGCACCATGTGGGTGCGGTTGTTGCCCGTCCACGTCACGGTGTTTGGTGACCAGGTGGCGCCCGATGTGGTGCGCGGCGCATTGATGCGCTTGTAGGAATTGACCGTCGGGTTGGTGATCGCGGCCAGCGCCGAGGCGTGCTTCATGATGCCGCCGAGGAAGGTTTTACCCTGAGCGGAGAGCCCGAAGGCCATTTCCTTGTCTGCGAAGGCGTTGACCTTGCCATCGATGTCCCAGACCGAAATATGGGCATGGCACCCGTTTCCGGTCAGGCCTTTGAACGGCTTCGGCATGAAGGTGGCGCGAAGGCCGTGCTTTTCGGCGACCGACTTGACCATGAACTTGAAGAAGGAGTGCTTGTCCGCCGTCTTCAGAACATCGTCATATTCCCAGTTCATCTCGAACTGGCCGTTCGCGTCCTCGTGGTCGTTCTGATAGGGCTTCCAGCCGAGTTCGAGCATGTAGTCGCAGATCTCGGCGATCACGTCATACCGACGCATCACCGCCTGCTGATCGTAGCAAGGCTTCTCGGCGGTATCGAACTGGTCTGAAATCACCGAACCATCAGCGGAGATCAGAAAGAATTCGGGCTCGACGCCGGTTTTCACCCGGAGCCCTTCTTTCGCAGCTTCGGCGACCAGTCGTTTCAGCACCACACGCGGTGCCTGTTCGACAGGTTGGTCGTCCATGACGCAGTCGGCCGCGACCCACGCGACGTCTTTCTTCCAGGGTAGCTGGATGACGGAGGAAGCATCGGGAACCGCAAACAGGTCCGGGTGGGCAGGCGTCAGATCGAGCCAGGTTGCAAAGCCCGCAAAGCCCGCGCCATCTTTCTGCATGTCGGCGATGGCTTCGGCGGGAACCAGCTTGGCGCGTTGGCCGCCGAACAGGTCGGTATAGCTGATCATGAAATATTTGATGCCTTTGTCTCTGGCAAAAGCAGCAAGGTCCAGTGTCATTCTCGTTCCCCTTTGGATTTCTTGGAGACACTTTGGTTATGGATATGAAACGGCCGGGACGCTTGCCCGGCCGGTAGAAATCAGAAGCCTCCCTTGCCGGGAATCCAGTTGGTGCCGGCAAGCGGCACCTGCGCCATGGCCGATGCCTCGATCGTCAGTGCGACGAGGTCTTCCGGCTCGAGGTTGTGCAGGTGGTTCTTGCCGCAGGCACGCGCGATGGTCTGGGCCTCCAGCGTCATGACCTTGAGGTAGTTGGCGAGGCGGCGGCCGGCCGCAACCGGGTCGAGGCGTTTTGCAAGCTCCGGATCCTGGGTGGTGATGCCGGCCGGATCCTTGCCTTCATGCCAATCGTCATAGGCGCCGGCAGTGGTGCCGAGCTTCTGATATTCCTCTTCCCAGTGCGGATCGTTATCGCCGATGGCGACGAGCGCCGCCGTGCCGATCGCCACCGCATCGGCGCCGAGCGCCAGCGCCTTGGCAACGTCGGCACCGGAGCGGATGCCGCCGGAAACAATGAGCTGCACCTTTCGATGCATGCCGAGGTCCTGCAGCGCCTGGACAGCCGGACGAATGCAGGCGAGTGTTGGCATGCCGACATTCTCGATGAAGACGTCCTGCGTTGCCGCCGTGCCGCCCTGCATGCCGTCGAGCACGACGACGTCAGCACCTGCTTTCACGGCAAGAGCGGTGTCGTAATACGGACGCGCGCCGCCGACCTTGACGTAGATCGGCTTTTCCCAGTCGGTGATCTCGCGCAGTTCCATGATCTTGATTTCCAGATCATCGGGGCCGGTCCAATCAGGATGGCGGCAGGCAGAGCGCTGGTCGATACCCTTTGGCAGGTTGCGCATATTGGCGACGCGGTCGGAGATCTTCTGGCCGAGCAGCATGCCACCGCCGCCGGGTTTGGCGCCCTGGCCGACGACGACTTCGATCGCGTCGGCGCGGCGCAGGTCCTTCGGATTCATGCCGTAGCGGGAGGGCAGATATTGGTAGACCAGCGTTTGCGAATGGCCGCGTTCCTCATCCGTCATGCCGCCGTCGCCTGTCGTGGTCGATGTGCCAGCGATCGTGGCGCCGCGACCGAGCGCTTCCTTGGCATTGCCGGAAAGCGCGCCAAAGCTCATGCCGGCAATGGTGATCGGCGTCTTCAGCGTGATGGGTTTCTTGGCAAAACGTGAGCCGAGCACCACTGTCGTGTCGCACTTCTCGCGGTAGCCTTCGAGCGGATAACGCGAGATCGAGGCGCCGAGAAACAGCAGATCGTCGAAATGCGGAACCTTGCGCTTGGTGCCGGCGCCGCGGATGTCATAGATACCGGTCGCGGCCGCGCGGCGGATTTCGGCGAGCGTATAGTCATCGAAGGTCGCGGACTTGCGTGGCGGGGTATAAGGGTTGTGATAGCTCATAGGGTTCCCTCGCCTCAGTACGCGTCGGCGTTGTCGATGTTGAAATTGTAGAGCTTGCGGGCGGAGCCATAGCGCTTGAACTCTTCGGGCCTGACGCCCGTGACCCCAGCGCGCTCGAGCAGTTCGGCTAGCTTGTCCAGATGTTCCGGCCGCATCTCTTTCTCGATGCAGTCGGAGCCAAGGCTCTTCACCTCGCCGCGGACGAACAGCTTGGCCTCGTAGAGCGAATCTCCCAGCGCATCGCCGGCGTCGCCTAGCACGACGAGATGGCCGGACTGGCCCATGAAGGCCGACATGTGGCCGATGCTGCCATGAACGACGATGTCGATCCCCTTCATCGAAATGCCGCAGCGCGACGCCGCATTGCCCTTGATGACGAGCAGGCCGCCTCGGCCGGTGGCGCCGGCATACTGGCTGGCGTCGCCCTCGATGACGACGGTGCCGGACATCATGTTTTCGGCAACGCCCGGACCGGCCGAACCATGAACCGTCACCCTGCCGCCGTCATTCATGCCGGCGCAGTAATAGCCAACCGATCCTCTGACGGCGACCGTAACGGGGCTGTCGATGCCAACGGCAACGGCATGGCTGCCGCGCGGGTTGATGACTTCGAATTCAGTGTCGTTGGCACCTTTGGAAAGGGCGTGCAGCGCGCTGTTCAGTTCGCGAAGAGGCGTGCTGGAAAGATCGAATGTGGGCATTTATTCCTCGTTGGTCCGAGAGGCGGTCTGAGCTGGCTTCTGCTTTTCAGGCGTCCCTCAGGCGGCTTTGTCGTGATCCCAGAAGTAGACGGTTGCCGGCTCCGGCTCCCAGACGCGAGCATTCTCGATGCCCGGAAGGTTGACCAGCGCACGGTATTCCGAACCGAAGGCGACATACTGGTCCGTCTCGGCCATGACGGCGGGCTTGCAAGCGATAGGGTCGCGCACCACGCCGAAGCCGGACTTGGTACCGACAACGAAGGTGAAGAAACCGTCGAGATCGTCGAGGGCGCCCGTCAGCGCCTGGCCGAGATCCTTGCCTTTGGCCATTTCGGCCGTGAGATAGGCGGCGGCGACTTCGGAATCGTTCTGTGTCTCGAAGGTCATGCCTTCGCGGACCAGCTCGCGGCGCAGGTTGTTGTGGTTGGACAGCGAGCCATTGTGCACGAGGCACTGGTCGGCGCCGGTCGAGAATGGATGGGCCCCGAGCGTGGTGACCGCGGATTCGGTTGCCATGCGGGTATGGCCGATGCCATGGGTTCCCTTCATCGAGCGGACGCCGAACCGGGCAACGACGTCTTTCGGAAGACCGATCTCCTTGTAGATTTCGACGCTTTCACCCGATCCCATGATACGGACTGCCGGGCGGATTTCTTCGAGCGCCTTGCGCACATTATCAAGCTTGGAGGCTTCCAACTCGACGACCGCGTGCGTGCTCTTGACCCACACGTGGGCTCTGATGCCGCCCTTCTCGAGGTCAGCCGCGAGGCCTTCGAAATCCACGCCTGGATTGCCGGACTGGATGGTGATTTTTGCCTTGCCCTCGGCAGACCCCCCATAGATGGCGATGCCGGCCGAGTCCGGTCCGCGATCCGTCATGGTTATCAGCATATCCGAGAGCAGGTTTCCCAGCTGGGACTCAAGGCTCTTGTCCTTGAGGAACAGTCCAACAATGCCGCACATAGCCGCGCTCCTTTCGTGTTGAGAAAGGACTAGCAGGTCTGTTTATCGACATCAACTGGGAGGAATAAACTTTTCTTCTAAGGCAAGTCAGCCCTTGGAGCTCTGCTGGGGATAACTGATGATCGAGAGGTACTTGCTCGGCAGCTTCATAAGCTGCTCCGGCCCATGTGGCGCATCGGCATCGAAGAACAGGCTGTCGCCCGGCTGCATCTGGAAAAGCTGGTCGCCGTGGCGGTAAATGACCTCGCCCTCGAGCATATAGAGAAACTCCATTCCCTCGTGCTGGAAGGTCGGGAAGATGTCGGAATCGGCGGTCAGCGTGATGAGATAGGGCTCGACGATGACACCGCTGGTATTGTTGTCGATATGGCCGAGCAGATTATATTGATGGCCGGCGCGCGTGCCGCGCCGTTCGAGCTCGACCCCCTGCCCCGCCTTGACGAAGACGGCATTGCGCGCCTCCTCAAAGCGGCGGAAGAAGGCTGTCAGCGGCACGCCGAGCGCCCGCGACAGCGATTGCAGCGTCGTCAGCGACGGCGAAATATTGCCGTTCTCGATCTTCGACAGCATGCCGAGCGAAATGCCGGTCGCGGCCGCCAGATCGGTCACCGTGATCCCGAGCTTCTTGCGGTAGGCGCGCACCTCATGGCCGATCGCCATTTCGAGGTTGTTTTCCTTCGGCTCCCGGACGGCGTGCGGGTCCTGGGAAAAAGGTGCGCGTCCACCGGGCGCGTGTTCCTGCTTCTCTGCTGCTTCACCCTTGGTTTTCATCAATTTTCCCCTGACGCCCCATCGTATGTTCACGGGGCGATGCTATCGTCATAGTGAAATTTCCTCAACCGTGAAGAAAACCTAATCCCGCCGCGCATCACGCGGAGCGATGCCGTAGACGCTGCGGAACATGCGGGAAAAGTGGCTGAGGCTGGAAAAACCAGTAGCGACCGAGATTTCCGAGATGGAAAGCGGGCTCTGCTTCAGCAGGCGATGGGCATGCTGCAGCCTGATCCTGCGGTACTGATCGAGATAGGTGATACCGAGATGCACCGAGAAGAGCCGGTCGAGATGCCGGGTGGTGACGCCGGCGATGCGCGCCATGGCGGCGCGCTCGAGCGGCATCTCGATCGTTTCCTCCATGCGTTCGAGAACGTTGAGCAGGCCGGGATGGTGGACGCCATAACGCTCGGCCAGCGAGGCGCGCTGCGGCGCTGCAGGCTCGTTGACCTCTGTATGAAGATACCAGTCGCTGACCCGGCGGGCGAAGTCCGGTCCCATGCGCTCGCCGATCAGCACATGCATCATGTCGAGCGGTGCGATGCCGCCGCCGCAGGTGATGCGGTTGCCGTCGATCATGAAGCGCGCCTGGCGCGGCGTGAGCTCTGGAAACGCCTCGAGAAGGGTCGCCGCATGTTCCCAGTGGATGGTGAAGTCGCGGCCGCCAAGCAGTCCGGCGGCGGCCATCAGATACGGGCCGCCCGAGATGCCGCCGATCCTCACGCCTTCGCGCGACAGCTGCCGCAAGCAGGCGAGCACACCAGGATAGCGCCAGTCGCGCGGTGAACCGCCGGCGCAGACGAACGCCGTTCCGAGCCCTGAGCCCCTGATGGGGAGAGGTTCTGCAGGGACGCGGACGCCCGAGGAGGAGAGCGCTGGCGCGCCATCCGGCGAGAAGATCTGCAGCCGATAGATCTCGCGGCCGGCCAGAAGATTTGCCGCGCGCAACGGCTCCGTCGCCGAGGCATAGGACATCAGCGCAAATCCTGGAATAAGGATGAAGCCGATCGTCTGGATATTTTTGCTGTCAATTGATGACATGTCTCTTTCTTAGCGATTTTAGTCCCTATCGTGCAAGTCTGCTCACCTCATTCTGGCATCATGGGCCTGTTCATTCCGGGTGACCCATGCGCTATTCCGCTCTTTCGATTTTTTTGAACGGCCTTCGCGGCAATAAAGATTGGGCGCCTGCCTGGCGCGATCCGGCGCCGAAGCCACGTTACGACGTCATCATCGTCGGCGGCGGCGGTCACGGTCTTGCCACGGCCTATTACCTTGCCAAGGAATTCGGCGTCACCAATGTCGCCGTCCTCGAAAAGGGTTATCTCGGCTCCGGCAATATCGGCCGGAACACGACGATCATCCGCTCGAATTACCTGCTGCCTGGCAACAATCCCTTCTACGAGCTGTCGATGAAGCTCTGGGAGGGGCTGGAGCAGGATTTCAATTTCAACGCCATGGTCTCGCAGCGCGGCGTGCTCAACCTCTTCCATTCCGACGCCCAGCGCGACGCCTATACGCGCCGCGGCAACGCCATGCGGCTGCATGGCGTCGATGCCGAGCTTCTCGACCGGCAGGCGGTGCGCCGGAAATTGCCCTTCCTCGATTTCGACAATGCGCGTTTCCCGATCATGGGCGGCCTCTTCCACCCGCGCGGTGGCACTGTGCGCCACGATGCGGTCGCCTGGGGATATGCCCGCGGCGCAGACAGCCGCGGCGTCGATATCATCACCAATTGCGAAGTCACCGGCATCCGCACTGAAAACGGTGAGGTCACCGGTGTCGAGACCAGCAAGGGCTTTATCGGGTGCGGCAAGCTGGCGCTGGCAGCGGCCGGCAACTCCACCGTCGTCGCCGATATGGCCGGGTTGCGCCTCCCGATCGAAAGCCATGTGCTGCAGGCCTTCGTCTCCGAAGGGCTGAAGCCGTTCATCGACACGGTCGTCACCTTCGGCGCCGGGCATTTCTACGTCTCCCAGTCGGACAAGGGCGGCCTCGTCTTTGGCGGCGATATCGATGGCTACAATTCCTATGCCCAGCGCGGCAATCTTGCTTCGGTCGAGCATGTGGCCGAAGCCGGGCTCGCGATGATCCCATCATTGTCGCGCGTTCGTTATCTGCGCTCCTGGGGCGGCGTCATGGATATGAGCATGGACGGCTCGCCGATCATCGACCGAACCCATATCGACAATCTCTATCTCAATACCGGCTGGTGCTACGGCGGCTTCAAGGCGACGCCCGCCTCCGGCTTCTGCTACGCCCATCTGATCGCCCGCAACACGCCGCATCAGACTGCCCGGGCCTTCCGGCTCGACCGTTTCGCGCGCGGCTATCCGATCGACGAAAAGGGCGTTGGCGCCCAGCCCAATCTGCACTGAGGACATTCGACCATGGCAAGCCTGATTTCATGTCCCCATTGCGGCGCCCGGCCCAAAGAAGAATTCTCGATCCGCGGCGATGCGAACCTTGCCCGTCCGGCGCCGGATGCCGGTGCGGATGCCTGGTTCGATTATGTCTATCTGCGCGACAATCCGCGCGGTCGGCATAGCGAATACTGGCACCACTCGTCGGGATGCCGTCGCTGGCTTATCGTCGAACGCGATACCGTCACTCACGCGGTCCACGGCGTCAGGGATGCCGCCCTGTCCAAGCTCGGCGGAGAACCGGCATGACGAGCTTCCGTCTTTCCTCCGGCGGCCGCATCGACCGTGCCAACATGCTCGGCTTCACCTTCGACGGCAGGGCGCTCGAAGGCCATCCGGGCGACACACTCGCTTCGGCGCTGCTTGCCAACGGTATCAAGCTCGTCGGCCGCAGCTTTAAATATCACCGCCCGCGCGGCATCCTGACGGCGGGCGCTGCCGAACCGAATGCGCTGGTGACGACAGGCAGCGGCGGGCGCACCGAACCGAACACACGCGCGACGATGATCGAGCTTTACCAGGGGCTGACGGCAAAAAGCCAAAACCGCTGGCCGTCACTCGGCTTCGATATCGGTGCGGTCAACGGGTTGCTTTCGCCCTTCCTCAGCGCCGGCTTCTACTACAAGACTTTCATGTGGCCGGCCGGCCTCTGGGAAAAACTCTATGAGCCGATAATCCGCAAGGCAGCGGGCCTCGGCAGGGCCTCCTATGAGGCCGATCCCGACACCTATGAGAAATGCTGGGCGCATTGCGATCTGCTTGTCATCGGCGCCGGCCCTGCCGGTCTTGCCGCAGCGCTGACCGCCGGCCGCGCCGGCGCCCGCGTCATCCTCGCCGATGAAGGCCCCGAATTCGGCGGTAGCCTGCTCTCTGAGACCGGCACTATCGACGGCAAACCAGCGAGCGCTCTTCTGAGCGAGCTGCTTGCCGAGCTGGAGGGGTTGGAGAATGTGCGTCGCCTGCCGCGCATGACGGTGTTCGGCTGGTACGACGACAATGTCTTCGGCGCGGTCGAACGCGTGCAGAAGCATGTGGCGATGCCTGATCCGGATCGCCCGGTCGAACGGCTGTGGCGCATCGTCGCCCGCCAGGCGATCCTTGCGACGGGGGCCGAGGAACGGCCGCTCGTCTTCGGCGGCAACGACATTCCCGGTGTGATGATGGCAGGCGCCATGCGCAGCTATCTCAACCGGCAGGCCGTCGCACCAGGCCAAAGCACGGTGATCTTCACCACCAACGACGCCGGCTACCACACCGCCGCCGACCTGGAAGCTGCCGGCCTCGCCGTCGCTGCGATCGTCGACAGCCGCGCCGATGGGACCAGGAGTTGGCAGGGCCGCGCCGAGGTGCTGAAGGGCGCCCGCATCATCGATGCGCATGGCGGCAAACGCCTGCGCGGCGTCAGCGTCGAGACTGCAAGCGGTGTTCGCCGGATCGAAGCGGACGCGCTTGCCATGTCGGGCGGCTGGAGCCCGATCATCCATCTCGCCTGCCATCGCGGCGGCAAGCCGCAATGGTCGGACGAGGCGTTGGCATTTCTGGCGCCGGCTGCACGGGACGGTCTTGCCGTTGCCGGCGCGGCCGCCGGCCTTGCGCAAACCGCGACCTGTCTCGGCGATGGCGCCGCAAAGGCATCACTCGCATTGAAGGCGATCGGTTTCGCCGCGGAACCGGCGTTTGCTTCGGCCGCCGAGGCAGCTCAGTGCGACAAGCCGCTCTGGTCGGTCAAGGGCTCGAAGGGCAAGGCTTTCGTCGATTATCAGAACGATGTGCACCTCAAGGATCTCGGTCTCGCCGTGCGCGAAGGCTACGGCCATGTCGAACTCGCCAAGCGCTACACCACATCAGGCATGGCGACTGACCAGGGCAAGCTTTCCAACATCAATGCTATCGGCATTCTCGCCGAGGCGCGCGGCGTGTCGCCCGCCGAGGTGGGAACGACGACCTTCCGGCCCTTTTATACGCCGGTTTCCTTCGGCGCTTTGACCGGAGCCTCGCGCGGCAAACATTTTCAGCCGGCGCGCAAATCGCCACTGCACGGCTGGGCTCAGAAGAACGGCGCCGTCTTCGTCGAAACCGGCCTCTGGTATCGCTCCTCCTGGTTCCCACGCGCCGGTGAGACGACGTGGCGCGAAAGCGTCGACCGCGAAGTTTTGAATATCCGGAAGAATGCCGGCCTCTGCGATGTCTCCACGCTCGGCAAAATCGAAATCGTCGGGAAGGATGCCGCGAGCTTCCTCGATCGCATCTATTGCAACGGCTTCGCCAAGCTCGCAGTCGGCAAGGCGCGCTACGGCATCATGCTGCGAGAGGACGGCTTCATCTATGACGACGGCACCACCAGCCGGTTCGGCGACGACCATTTCTTCATGACGACGACGACGGCACTTGCCGCTGGCGTGCTCACCCATCTCGAATTCTGCGCCCAGACGCTCTGGCCGGAGCTCGATGTCTGCTTCGCCTCCTCGACCGATCAATGGGCGCAGATGGCCGTTGCCGGGCCGAAATCGCGCGCCATCCTCTCTGAGATCGTCGATGAAGATATATCGGATGCCGCCTTCCCCTTTATGAGCGCCCGCAAGGTCTCTCTCTTCGGCGGCAGGCTCGAAGGCCGGCTCTTCCGCATCTCCTTCTCCGGCGAACTCGCTTACGAGTTGGCAGTGCCAGCCGGCTACGGCGAAGGCGTTGCCGACGCCATCATGGCGGCGGGCGAGAAGCATGGCATCTGCGCCTATGGCGCCGAAGCGCTTGGCGTCATGCGCATCGAGAAGGGTCATGTTACCCACGCCGAAATCAACGGCACGGTGACACCTGGCGACCTCGGTTTCGGACGCATGGTTTCAACAACCAAGCCGGATTTCATCGGCAAGGCGATGCTCGCCCGTGAAGGCCTGCAGGATCCGGAACGGCCGCGCCTCGTCGGCGTCAAGCCGCTCGATCCGGCAAGAGGCTTCCGCACCGGCTCGCATATTCTTGCCGACGGCGTTGCCGCGACGCTCGAAAACGACCAGGGTTACGTGACATCAAGCGCTTTTTCGCCGGGGCTCGGCCATACGATCGGCCTGGCGCTCGTCAGGCGCGGGCCGGAGCGCATCGGCGAAAAAGTGACGGTCTGGAACGGCCTGCGCAACGAATTCACCGATGCGGTGCTGTGCCATCCCGTCTTCATCGATCCTGAAAACGAGAAGCTCCATGCCTGATCTTCCGCAACACAAGCCGGTTCTGGCCGGGACTAGATATACCGGCATCTCGGAGGCAGGCATCCGACTGGAAGCCCTGCCGGAGGGCCATCTCCTGCATGTGCTCGGCGCAATCGAGCCATCCGCGCTCGCTGCGGAATTGGCAAAGGTAGGCTTTGCGACAAGCTCGATCCGCAAGGCGGGCTTCCGCCAATGGTTCGTCGCCGGCGACGAACCGCTCGTCCCTGCCGGCCTTGAGACTCTCGCAGCAGCGCTGACGGGAAAGGCCTACGTCATGGACCAGAGCCACGGGCGTGTCCGCATAGGCGTTTCCGGCCACTCTTCTCGGGTGCTTCTGTCGAAAGGCACTGCCGTCGATCTCGATCCGTCCGTCTTCCCGGAAGGCCATTCTGTGATGTCGATGGTCGGCCATCTCTCCGTGCAGATCGTCCGGACCGGCGATGACAGCTTCGAGCTGACGGTCCTGCGCAGCTTCGCCGAAAGTCTCTGGGAGGATCTCGCGCATATGGCGGCGAGCGCCGAAAAGGATGGCGCATAAAGGCCATCCGGCGTTCGCGCCCAGGACATAGCCCTTATCCGGGTCTCTTGATGTCTTCGAATCTGAGACTGAAGCGCGCCAGATATTTACTCAGGCGATCGGCGTCGTTGCTGCTCTTTTTCCCCAATCGCGAGATCGCAAACAAGGCTCTGCCCGCCGCGCTTGCCGTGGCATGTTGGCGGCAGGTATGAAGAACAGTGGCAAGCTGTGCTGCGTCAAAGTGATCGAGGCCAGCAGCAATCTCTGCACCCAGTACTTCTTCAATGATCAGATCTACCCTGCCGTCGTCACTTGAGCTGCGCCAAAACGCATTCAGCCGACGGACTTCATCATCAACGACGTCAGTCGTGATGCGCCCATGCGGCGCGAGCGTCGCCATGCGTGTCACCGAGGCCGACAGGTCGCGAAAATTGGCACTCCAGACGGCTTGCGGGCCAGTTGCGAAAGCAAGATAGCGTTGGCGTGCTTCCTTGTTGAAAGTAACATTTTCGCCTTCTCGTTCCAGATAGCGCCTGAGCTCGAAGTCGAGATTGGGCTCGATGTCCTCCTTGCGCTCGCGCAGGGCCGGCAGTTGGAACGTCCAGAGGTTCAGGCGGGCATACAGATCTTCGCGGAACCTTCCCTTTCGAACATCCTCGCCAAGATCGCGATTGGTACCGGCAAGCAGCTGAAAGTCCGCGGACGCCTCCCGATCAGCGCCCACTGGCAGGAACCTCTTTTCCTCGATTGCGCGCAGGCACATGGCCTGTTCGTCAAGGCCAAGTTCGCCAATCTCGTCGAGGAACAGCACGCCTTTGTCGGCGGACTTGAGCAAGCCGGCACGCTCGCCGGCAGCGCCGGTAAACGCTCCTTTCACATGGCCGAACAGGGTGGACATGGCCTGGTCGCCGCGTAGCGTCGCGCAGTTGACCTCGATGAACGGACCACTGACCTTGCGCTGGCTCTTCTTCAACTCGTAGATCCTGCGGGCGAGTTGCGATTTGCCGGCACCGGTTGGCCCGGTCAGGAGAACGGGCGCTGTCGAGCGGATCACCACCCTTTCGATCTCGTCGATCATTCTGTTGAAGGCGGTGCTGCGGGTCGAAATCCCCGATTTCAGGAAAGAGGCGGCGTCTTCTCGCTCGGAAGCGAAGCGCTTGGCGATCTCGTCATAACGGGAAAGGTCGAGGTCGATGATCCGATGCGTGCCGGCGAAATCCTGCTCGGGCTCGCGGTCGCGCGGCGGCGAGAGCTGCAACAGCTGGCCGGGAATGATGCGGGCTTCGGTTAGCAGGAACCAGCAGATCTGTGCGACGTGGGTGCCGGTGGTGATATTGACGAGATAATCTTCCGTTTCGGGGTCGAAGTTGTAGTTGCGGGCAAAGTCCCTGAGGCTCGTATAGACCTCCGAAAAATCCCACGGGTCCCGGAAGTTGATGACGTTGCTCCTCACCTCCGTCGCCGGCGCCACGGTTTCGATGTCGGCAACGATGCGGTGACAGAGAGCTTGCGAGTGGTTGTCGTGGATCAGTTCCAGCCGGTCTATGAAGAGGCCCGGTTGCTGGCAGAGCGCGACGCTAGGCCGCCAGCGACTCCAGCGATTTTCCCATTTCCCTGCATCCAGGGTGGTTCCCAATATGCTGATGGCGACGCGGCGCTTCATGTCTTATCCAAAATTATAAAAAACTATAATCTGCGATAATATAATTGGGATGCGGATTTTCGCAATTCATGATTGCCTCCGATGAGGCATAAAAATTTCTCTTTTTAAAACAGGGAGATGAGCGAAAATTTCGTGTGTCTCTCACTCCTTTTTCCAAACTGGCACGCGTCTTGAATTGTATCTGACAGAACCAAACAAGAGGTGCTGTCATGGTCAACAAGGCAATCTTCAAAACCTACCTCGGGAAACTGCTTCCGGGAACGGATACGAAAAATCATGAAGCGGCCCCGGCCTACCAGCTGACGCCGCGCGAGGCGCTGGCGCAATATGCTGTTACCGGCACCTTCAACGGCACCTTCTATGCGGATGGGGCTGAGCAGCTCGAAGCGGTAAAGACGCTTGCCCTTCAGGTCGAGCCGGAATTTCTCGCCAAGGTGGCTGTTTACGCCGCTGAAAAGGGTCACATGAAGGACATGCCGGTGACGTTGCTTGCCATGCTCTCCAGCCTTCAGAGCGATGCCTTCGCCCTTGTGTTCCCGCGGGTGGTGAAGAGCGGCAAGATGCTGCGCGGCTTCGTGCAGGTCATGCGCTCTGGCGCCACGGGGCGTAAGTCGCTCGGCACACGCCCGAAGAAGGCGGTGCAGGGATGGCTTGAACGGGCCAGCACCGAGCAGATCCTGCGTGCGATGGTTGGAAACGATCCTTCGCTCGCCGACGTGATCCGCATGGTGCATCCGAAGCCGGCTACAGAGGACCGCAAGGCGCTTTATGCCTGGGCGATCGGCAAGCCGCACGACTATGCGGCACTGCCTGAACTCGTCAAGGCATTGGAAGCATTCCGACGTGACCAGACGGTGCCAGTGCCTGATGTCCCGTTCCAGATGCTGACCTCGCTGCCGCTGACGCGGGAGCATTGGGTCGAGATCGCCCGCAAGGGCGGCTGGCAGATGGTACGGCAGAACCTCAACACCTTTGCACGCAACGGCGTGTTCGAAGTCGAGGGTTTTGCCGAGGCGCTGGCGGCGCGGCTTGCCGATCCGGAGGAAATCCGCAAGGCAAAGGTCTTCCCCTATCAGTTGATGATGGCGTGGAAGATGGTCGATGGTCAGATTCCGGATGTCGTACGGGATGCACTTCAGGACGCGATGGATATTGCCATCGCCAACGTGCCGTCCCTGATGGGCAATGTCGTGCTCTGCCCCGACGTGTCGGGTTCCATGGGCTCGCCCGTGACCGGTTACCGGAAGGGCGCGACGTCCTCGGTTCGTTGCATCGATGTTGCCGGTCTGATGACCGCGGCGTTCCTGCAGCGCAACCCGAAGGCGCGGGTGCTGCCGTTCGAGAATGACGTGGTGCATGTCAGCCTCAACAAGCGGGATTCGGTGATGACCAATGCCGGTAAGCTGGCGAAAATCGGCGGCGGCGGAACCAATTGCTCCGCACCGCTGAAGAGGCTGGCAAACGAGAAGGCCAAGGTCGATCTCGTGGTGTTCATCTCGGACAATGAGTCCTGGGTGGATGCGCGCCGGAGCGGTCAGCCGACGGCTGTCATGACGGAATGGGCCAGGATCAAGCGGGTCAACCCGGCTGCAAAGCTGGTCTGCCTCGACATCCAGCCCCATGCCACCACACAGGCGCCGACGCGGGAGGACGTGCTCAACATCGGTGGCTTCTCGGATGCCGTCTATGGGGTGATCACGGCTTTCGCGGCCAATAGCAAGGGAGCGGATGGCTGGGTGAAAGCCATCGAGGCAATCGAGCTCTGACGGGCTCACAGGAAGTAATACCCTCGCGCCGCCGTGAATGGCGCGGGAGGCCGTGACGAATGCCGGATGAAACTACAGATCGTTAATCTCCAGGTCGCGGGTTCGAATCCCGTCGGGTCCTTCAGTTCATGGACCCGTAGCTCAGCGGATAGAGCAGGGTGTTTCACCACACCTCGTCGTCACGGACGAATGGAATGACATGGCGAATGCATGGGGAACTACATCTGTGTCGCGAGTTCGAGTCTCGCCAGGGCCTGGTCCTGTAGCTCAGTTGGTAGAGCAAGCTGTTTCCCGGATATTTGTCGCCATAGTGGGAATTGCAGTGGCGAATGCCGGACGGAACTACAGCCGCCACGTTGGATGGTCTGGCAGGTTCGACTCCTCCTGGGCATACGCTCTCTGGCACGAGCGGGGCCATCCGGTTTCGTCCACCCTCGTCGCCGCTGCATGGCATGCACTATCCCTGTTCCGCAGGGACGGAATAACTCGGCGAATGCCGGCAGGACTACAAGGAAGAGCGGCCCATCGGATTTCCGACGGGCAGGTCGGGTGTTCAAATCATCCCACGCTTCCGAAAGGAGCGTGTAGCTCAGTAAACTGTCCTGCCAAATCTCGTCGCCGGGACAATGGTAAGGCCCTGGGCGAATGCTGCCGGTGACTACAGGGGCCGCATCGCGCCATGATCATGGAATGCGTGCGGCGAGATAGATCTCCGGCAACGCTCGTCGCCCAGGTGGTGTGAAGAGAAGCAACTGAACAAGAAGGACTGCAGACGCAGAAAAGACAATGATAGCGGTAATGAGCGGACAGGATTTGATCGATGCCGGCATGAGCCAGGGGAAGTGGTTTCGCCCGGCTCTCGACGCGGCCAATGCGGTTTTGAGCAAGGGTGGCTCGGTGACAGATGCCCTGGAAGCGGCAAAAGCTTTCCAGCCCGGGCCGACGCTTGCCTTGAGGGCCGATAACGATATCGAGATCTATTCCAACATCCGCGCCGAGAATGCCTTTGAGCAGGACAATGTCGAGAAGGTCAACGCGACGATGCGGGCGCTGGTGCGCACACCCGTTGTCCGGGCCGCAGCGATCATGCCGGACGCTTGCCCGGCGGGCCCGGTCGGAACGATCCCAGTCGGCGGAGTGGTGGCGTCGGAAGCAATCCATCCCGGAATGCATTCGGCCGACATCTGCTGCTCCATGGCGATCTCGATCTTTCCCGGTGTGGATCCGAAGTCGCTTCTGGATGCCGTGCATGCCGTGACGCATTTCGGTCCCGGCGGCCGGCCGCGCGGCGCGCAGCTGAAGCCTTCCGAGGCGACGCTTTCGGCCTTCGAGCAGAATCCTTATCTGCGCGACGGCGTGCTGAGCGCTGGTATCGAGCATTTCGCGACCCAGGGCGACGGCAATCATTTCGCCTATGTCGGGACGATGAAGTCGACCGGCGAAACCGCGCTTGTGACCCATCATGGATCGCGAGCACCGGGGGCGCGCCTCTACGACAAGGGCATGAAGGTCGCCAACCGGTTTCGGGAACGCATCTCGCCTGAGACGCATAGGGAAAATGCCTGGATTCCGGCCGATACCGAGGAAGGTGACCTCTACTGGTCGGCGTTGCAGACAATCCGCCAGTGGACCAGGGAAAACCACTATGTCCTTCACGACATGGCGGCGGAAAAGCTCTCGGCCAAGGTCGCGGACCGCTTCTGGAACGAACACAATTTCGTCTTCCGGAAGTCGGATGGGCTGTTCTACCACGGAAAGGGTGCGACCCCTGCCTTTGATAACTGGGCGCATGACGCGACCGATCTAACCATCATTCCGCTCAATATGGCGGAACCGATCCTGATCGTTCGTGGCTCGAACGCCGCCCATGGCCTCGGCTTCTCGCCGCATGGCGCCGGTCGCAACTTTTCGCGCAGCGCGCATTTGAGGCAGCTATCTGCGGAGTATGGAGCGGATTCGCGAGGGCTCAGCCCGAACAACGTCGCGGCCATTCTGGAGAAGGAAACAAGCGGTCTCGATGCGCGGTTCTTCTCTGGTTTCGCCGACGTGTCGGAACTGCCGAGTGCCTACAAGAGTGCTGCGAACGTGCGGGCGCAGATCGAGCATTATGGTCTCGCCGAAGTGGTCGACGAGGTGATCCCCTACGGGAGCATCATGGCCGGCGACTGGCAGAAGAACGCGCCCTGGCGCAAGAAGCGCCAGTAAACACCGGGGAAGGCAACTAGGTTTGCCTTCCCTCGAATGCGCCATGTCGGGCAGACAGTTCCCAAGTGGCGTCCGCCAATGAGTTCAAGCCGTTGCCCGCGCGGCGGCTTCAGCCTTCATCCACTCCGAGCGCTCGGCGCCTTGCAGCTCTTCGATCGCATCGGTGGCGAAGCTCGGGACGACACCGGTCCATAGCAATGCGCCATCGGAATTGGAGTGGCCGTCGCCCTCAAGTTTGTAGATGCTCTCGACGATGTACTGGCCGTCATTGTTCAGGCCCTTGATCTCGGAAATCTCGATCACCCGGCGTCTGCCGGTGCGCTTGAAGCGGGCGATCTGCACGACGACGTCGACTGCCGAAGCGATCTGGGCGCGGAGCGGCCGGAGTGGCATGTCGATGTCGGACATCAGCGCTAAGGTCTCCAGCCGGTGCAGGGCGTCGTAAGGTGTGTTGGCATGTACCGTCGAAAGGCTGCCGCTATGGCCCGACGTCATCGCCTGGATCATGTCGAGCGCCTCGCCGCCGCGGCACTCGCCGACGATGATGCGGTCGGGCCGCATGCGCAGCGACGAGCGGAACAGGTCGCGAATGCTGGCGCCGCCGCGGCCGAAACGGTCGGGCTTCGTCACTTCGAGATAGACGACATGTTCCTTGCGGATCTGCAGTTCCGAGGTGTCTTCGATGACGATGACGCGCTCATGATCGGCAAAGGCTTCCGACAGCGCGTTCAGCATCGTCGTCTTGCCGGTGCCGGTGCCGCCGGAGATGATCACGTTCTTCTGAAGCCCGACGGCCGCCTGCAGCAGCGACAGCGACTCCTCCGTCAGGCTGCCCTGGGTGACGAGATCGCGGATGCTGCGATGTTCTTTCAGAAAGCGGCGGATGGAGATGCAGAGCCCGGTGCGGGCGGCCGGCGGCTGGATCATCTGGACGCGCGAACCATCCGGCAGGCGAGCCTCGATACTCGGCTCTTCCGGCGTCAGCCGCTTGCCCGAGAATTGCGCGATGCTGCGCGCAGCCGATTCCAGATCCTCGCGGCTGGCAAAACGCGTATCGGCGCGCTCCAGCTTTCCTCGCCTTTCGACAAAGATGTCGGAGGTTCCATTGATCAGGATTTCGGAAACACTCGGGTCCTCGAGAAGGAAACGGATCGGTCCCAAGAGCTTGTCCAATGCCCTTGTCAGGACCTGCAAGGTCGCCTGTTCGGCGGCATCGTCGGAAACGGCTTTCATCAGAGCGGCATCCCGACAAGAACAGTGCTCATTCCAAACAGCGTTACCATCATCTGAACTGCCGTCGGGAAGAACATCATCAGTGGAATGAGGACCAATGCAAGTATCAAGACGCTGCTCATCGTTTCCATAGTTCTTTCTCCGGAACGACTGAAGGGTCATGCCCAATACGTCCGCGAAGCTTAATCCAGATCGCCAATCAACGCCATGGGTGTGTCCCGCGCCGAGCGGAGATGCGGCTGCGTCGCTCCGTCTATTCTATCGCTTTGAAAGAATTGACCAATTATGGGGCAGTAGACGCTGGTCGACAAATCCGCCGCACGTGGCGATTACCGGGGTGAAACTTTAGAATATTCAGATGGTTAACTAGGAATTCCCATCGTCAACTCGGTTTCATCAGGCGGGGCCTCCAAGACAATTGGAACCCTTCGTTTCGTTTGCTTGACGGAGGGCTGGCCTTGGGCGCACTCTTGGGTCTTAATGGTGTTGCTCAACAAGCGTTGGCCACCGGGGAAGATAAACCGAAGCAGAAAACGTCGTTGAAACGAGCAACGTGCCGGTTCGAAACGATAGCGTATTCTTGCTTCATCTTCGCCAAGGTCTTCGATCCGAAACAAACCTAGGAACGAGGAATACGCAGATGTTTGGAAAACTCAAGACTCTCGCAATTGCACTTCATAAGGACGAACGCGGCGACATGGCCCAGATCGTCCTGGCCGTCGCGCTGATCGTCATTCCGCTGATGCTGCTCCTGCTCGCATTCGGCAAACAGATCGGCGAATGGTTCAACGAAAAGAACACGGCTCTCTCGGACGCCGAGAGAATTCCTGAGCCGGGCCAATAAGCGGATCCGTGTCATGGATATGACCTACGATCTGACCCAGATGCCTGCAGCGGCGGCTCTTGCCGTCGCCTGCGCCACGACCGCGGCGGTGCTCGATCACCGCCATGGTCACATCCCGAACGCCGTGACCTATCCCTGCTTGCTTACCGGCTTCATGCTGGCAGCCATCAGCGGCGGTCTGGCAGGGATTGGCCTTGCTTTCGCCGGCCTGCTTGCTTCAGGCCTGATTTTCATCATCGCCTTCGCAGCCGGAAGCTGCGGAGGCGGCGATGTCAAGCTGATGGCGGCGCTCGGCGCCATTCTCGGCCTCTGGCCCGCCATCGACGTGACACTCGCATCGCTGATGGTCGGCGGCATGATCGCCGTCTTCTCGATGGCGCGGCGGGTTCAGTGGAACGTGCTGGCACGAACGGTCGGACTGTTCGCCCTGCTCCTGCCTGCAGGTTTCCGCGATGCCGCTTCAGTGCTGAAGCCGCGCGAAACACATCATTCCGTCCGCTTCGGCGTTGCCGCCGCTCTCGGACTTCTGTGGTGCCTATTCATACCGGATTTCACCCCTCTTGCCCTCGTGAGGTAACGGCAATGCGCTCCGAACTCGAACGCCCCACTTTCGACGGTGCCTTCTGGAGTTCTATCCTGCACTCACGGACCTTCTGGATTCCGCAGGATCATGGCGCTCTTCTCGGTACCTTTACGATCGCCCTCATACTCTTCGCTTCGATGCTGTTGCTGCCGCGGCTTTCCGCCCGCCGGCGCCGGATATCGGAACTGCACGGCGATAGCTCAGGCAGCACGACGATGATGGATTTCGTGCTCGTCACGCCGATCTTCGTCTTCTTCATGTTCGTGGTCTTCCAATTCACGATCCTGGCGAAAAACCACCTCTTCACCCATTACGCCGCCTATGCGGCGGCCCGCAGCGCCCGCGTCTATTTCTGCCCGGCCCTGCCGATCACCATCCGGAGCCTAATCGACGCGAAGACTTGCGATGACGATGCTGCCGCCGGCAAGGCCGATCTCGCCGCCCGCCTGGCGCTGATCCCGGCCGCGCCCTACGATCAGCTGAAATGCGTCGGCGCCTGCCAGCCGCCGGAAGAGGCGCTGAAGAACCTTGCCGATGCCTCGGGCCTTTCGAAGAACTGGCGCGCGATGCGCAACCAGGCCCGTTACATGTTTGATCCGCAGAACGTCACCGTCACCGTCGATCGGGCGCCGATGGCGCTCTATGCCGCCATCAACCGCTCGCCGAACGTGCCTGTTACCGCAAAGGTGGAAGCGCGCTTCCTACTGCTCGAATATGCCGGTTGGGTCTTTGCCCGCGGCCAGAGGAAGGACGGCCGCTATTACACGATCTCGACCGCGGAGGTGAACCTGCTATGACACCGACGTTCATCAAACGCCTGCACCGCGACCAACGCGGCTTCCTTTCGCCGATCATCCTCTACATGACGATCGCGCTTGCGCTGATGATCGTCTGGATCCTGAACACCGGGCAGATGATCTACGACAAGCAGCGCACGCAGGATACCGCCGACGCTGCCGCGCTCGTCCATGCCGACTGGGAGGCACGCTATCTCAACATCATGGCGATGAACAACGTCGCCTCCTCGCAGGCAACCGTCGTCATGGCGACCTCGGTCGCCTTCCAGCTCACCACGGCGGAACTGGCCCTGCGTTCGGCCGCCATTCTGGCAAAACTCGCCGAATATTCCTTCACGGAAGGCTTCGGACCGGCGTCGCTTTTGCCGCCGCTCCCGCCGATGCCCTATTGCCCCGGCTGGCAAAAGGTCCCGATCGTCGGCGGCATCATCTATGGCGCTTGCCTGGCGTTTCAGGGGTTCCGGGCGACGGAAGCCACCAAGGCGCTCGCCTATGTGGGCATCACCGAATACAAGTATAATCCGTTGGGTCTCATCAAAAAGTCCAGCGAGATCATCGATGCGATGAACGATCTCAACGACTATCTCGTCGAGAGCTTTCCGCAGCGGGTCGGCAACGAAGCCCTGCATCTGGTGCGCCTGAACAAGTCGGATCACGTCGTCTTCCATCCCCCGTGCGAGTCCTGCGGCCAGGCTGGAGAAGGCGCCGGCGGCAACCTGCCGGTCGATCGCGATGGCGTCAATCCAGCCGCTGCCTATACCGAAATGTGCCTCGCCATGTCTTATGGCACTCAGGGACAGGACCCGCTCCTCATGCGCGGTGAGTTCGCCAATCGCGGCTTCCCCAACGGCAAGGGTCCGCTGACGGCGGGTGGTGTCGACGGCAGCCACATCCGCGACTGGGTCAATCACAAGAGCGGCATCGACAATCAGCTGGTGGAGTTCTACATCTTCTATGAAGCCTTCGGCCCGGCCTATCTGAGCAAGGTTCCGTTCAAGGCGATTGTCGAGCAGTATGCCGGCGATCTGAGCTGGTGGCAGGAACTGGCGCTCGATGCCAGCTTCTGGATCGCGGACAAGGTCTTCGGCGTCGGCTTCGGCATCACCAATCCCTTCCAACTGCCGATCGACGTGCCGCCGCGCTATTCCGACTCGCAGACAAAGGATGAGAACGACTTCACCCGCAAGTTCGACATGATCTGGAACCAGGTCTGCGGCCCTGCAGGTGGTGCAATTTCCGCCATAGGTGGCCTGCCTGTAATCTCCTTGCCGAAGCCCTATTGGCTGAAGGGACGCATCCCCTTCAACTTCACGCCCTTCGGAGGCGACCAGCTTACCGATTACCAGACACTGGCAATTGTTTCACGCGCGCCGCGTGCCAGGCTCCAGGTTCGCCTGTTCAAGGACAAGACGCCGTCTGCCTATGCGCTGGCGCAGAGCTGGGTTCACAACTACTCGGCCTTCGATCTCTACACACAGGACTGGCTCGCATCGCTTGCCCCGGCGACACTTGCCGACGATATCGGCGAGGTTTCGAACACCATCAAGCAGAGCCCGGCCGCCGACAGTTTTACCGGCCTGACGCGCGTCTTCGACAAGGGAGGAGCCAATGCCTGGGCTGCCGTCAACACACACTGAGCATGCCGGCTCCGCTCCGGCCGGCGGCTGGCTCATGAAGCTGCACCGCGACAGGCGCGGTCTTGCCTCGATCGAATTCGTGCTCGCCGCGCCGGTCATCCTGCTGATCGTGATTTTCGTCATCCACGCGAACAGGATTTCCACCAAAAAGGTGGGAACAATGCTCGCCATGCGCAACGCCGCCTTCGCCGAGGCGAATGGGCTCAACTGCACCTCCGACTTCTCGAACGTCTTCCCGATCCCGGCTTTGCCGGCCCTGCCGGGGCAGGACGCCATGAACTGTTCGCGCACGCCGTCACATGAGGGGGATGGCGATCCCCAGCGCACCTTTGTCTGGGACGACGTGCAGAATACCATCAAGAGCGACGGTCGCGACTTCGGCGATATCGTCGGCGACCTCGCCAATGAAAAGCCGCAGCTCGTCACTGCGACGGCCGACCGCGTCTACAAGTTCAGGGATTCCGACGATCTCGACACCATCAGGAGCATCCGCTGGAAGGATGCGTTCACGGTGGACGATTCGACGCTCTTTGCCTCCCATAACAACGACACCACGCGCCGAGGCTACGATCCGACGCTCCGCCGCGAAATCCGCGACGTCGCCGACGATTCCGGCGACCTTTTCGACGGCGTCTTTCCGGGGGCGAAGTGAGATGAGAAAGGGCGCGCGCATTTCCTTGCATCTCGCCGGCATCGCCCTCGTCGTTGGGCTTGCTGCCGCGATCATGGCCAAACCGGGCCATGCCGAGGTTTATAAGGACTTCAGGGCGACGCTGAATTCCATGCTGGCCGGCATTCTCGGCGCGCCGGAGCGCTCGCCGCGCGATCTCGTCATTAACGGCCAGCCGCTGGAATTTACGCCCTACCAGAGCGATCGCAGCATTTCCGATATCACCGACGAATGGCTGCGCGTGCTGGCCGCCAATACCCGACCGGCAATGCCGAAGAGCAGCGACAGGGAAGAACTGACTGCCGTTATCGCCGCCAACATGCTGATCGTCCCGAAAACGAGCCGCATCCGCGACGATCTCGCCGTGGTCGTGCGTTTCTTTGACGGCGACGGCGAGGCCGCGCTTGACTATCTCAGCCGGCAGGATCCGGCGCACCCTTCGGCGCGGGCGCCCATCCCCGGTGTGTCGATCCTGATCCGCCGTCCCGCCGATGCGCCGATGACCGAGGTGCTGATGACCCGCTTCGACGACGTCGCTGCGACGTTGCCAGCCTTCGCGGCCCCCGCCGATGTCAGCAAGCTGCCGCCATCGCTGCGCCCGCCGGCCGGTGTCGAGGTGCTGAGCGATATCGGCGACCACGACACGGGCCACATGTCGCGCACGGTCGTCTCTAAGGGCACGCTGTCGGCCACGCGCTGGTCGGATGCGCGTGCCGATCTTCTCATCCGCGACGGCTTCACCATCGAGGCGCCGCCGGTGCAGCGTGGCGGCGTTACTGCCCTTTATGGCCGGCGCGGCAGCGTCGAGGCGAATGTTCTCTATACAAGCAGCAAAAGCGACGGCGGTACCGTCGAGGTCATTCAAATCAGGCAACCCTTTGTGGGGGAATAACACCATGAACTGGAAGCTCATCGCGGCTGTCATCGTCGGGCTCATCACGGGCGTTCTGCTCTACTTCTGGACCGAGAGCGTCAAGAACGAGCAGGTGGCTTATGCCTTCATGCGCCTCCAGCCCGACCGGAAGGTGACGAGAGGTCAGGCGATCACGCCCGACATGCTCGCCGAACCGGTCATGCTGCCGGAAAGCTTCGGGGCGCTGGCAAAACTCGCCGTGCCTGCGGCGAGCGCCTATCAGGAATGGCTGAAGGATAGGACGGCTGCGGCCGATATTCCGGCAGGCTCCGTGCTGCTCTTCCAGTATTTCGACGATACCGACGGCGGGCGCCTGACGACGATGATTGCGCCCGGCAAGCGCGCTCTCACCCTACCCGTCAACGCGGCCGAGGCAGTCGGCCATTTCGTCGAACCGGGCAGCTATGTCGATATCCTTGGCACCGTCGACGAACCGGTCGAGCCCGTGGCGCCTCCCGCCGCGGCCCAGCCTGGAACCCCTGGCCAAACACCGGCCGCTCCCGGCCAGGCGCCTGTTGTGGCCGGACAACCAACGGCCCCGACCCAGCCGCAGTCTCCCGTGGAGCAGATGCTGAAGAACTATCTCACCCAATATCCCGGCGCTGACGAGAACGACGTCAACGCCTATCGCAAGCAGGCACAGGACTATAAGCTCGGCATCAGCTCCCGTACCCGCGTCGTCACCCGCACCTTCCTGCAGAACGTCAAGGTTCTGGCGGTTGGCGCGGCAACGACGCCGGAAGGCGCCGTCACCAAGGCCAACAGCAGCTACAATCATGTGACCGTCGAGGTGACGCCTGCGGAAGCCGAAATGCTGATCTTCGCCATGGGCCAGGCGAATGGCAGCCTGAACCTCGTGCTGCGCAATCCGGCCGACAACAGTGTCGAGGAACTGCCGAGCATCAACTGGACGCGCATGTAGGCGTTGCGGGAGAAGTAAGCCATGCTGTTGAAGATTTCCTATGAGGATGGCAGCGGCCGGGAGGTGATCCCGCTCTCGGCGAACGAGACCTATTTCGTCGGCGAAAGCAGCACGCTGACGCTACCCGCCGGCGCGGGCGTCGTTCGCCTGCGGGGCAGCCACGTCTCCTCGCCGCAATTCGTGCTGCGGAAGTCGGGCCAGGGATGGTCGGTGCAGCATCATGGCCGCAACCCGACGCGCGTCGACGACCAGCCGCTTCGGGCCGGCATGCCCGTTGCTATATCGGCCGGCATGTCGATCTGGGTGCCGAACGTCACCATCGAACTCGTCGAGCCGACCGCCGCCCCCGAAGCGGTCACGCAGTTTCCCGACCAGGAGCGCGTGCTCGCGCTGCAGATGGAAATCCACGAGCGCCTGCTGAAGGACACGCAATACGATCGTCTGGTGAAGTCCTCCGATTTCGGCCGCGAGGAGACGCGAAGCCGCATCCGCGAACGCCTCGACATGTTCATCAAGGAGGCGCTCGACAATGCGCCTCAGGATCTGGTCATCCTCGTCATCAAAAACGCCGTTTATCGGTGGCTGGCAAAACGCATTGCCCGTACGGGGCGACGCGATGCTTCGTCGAACATCGCAAGCCTCGCGCGCGAGGAGCAGGACAATCGCCGCCTGTTCGACGTCGGCAAGGCGCTGATCTCGGCCCTGCAGCTGAAGCTGAACTTTGAATCCACCCGCTCGGATTTCGCCCAGCTCGACACGCGCTTCGGAACCGCATTCCAGGCCCGGCAGGCGCTCTTCAACGCCGGCGATCGCTATGAAATCGCCCACAGCCACCTGCGCTCCAACATCGAGGAGCTGATGTACCGCTGGGGTACGATCTCCGAACTGATGGATCTCGATGTCATCTCGGAAATCATGGTGACGCGTTACGACGAAATCTATGTCGAGAAATTCGGTCTGCTGGAGCGCTACCCTTTTGCCTTCGCGAATGAACGGCAATTGATGAAGGTGATCGAGCGTATCGCCGTCGATTCCAACCGCTCGATCAACGAAAGCGAGGCAATGGCGGATTTCCGCATGCCTGACGGTTCACGCGTCAACGCCGTCATTCCGCCGCTGGCGGTGAGAGGCGCCTGCCTCACCATCCGCAAATTTGGCGGCAAGTCGCGGCTCGACATCAGCAAGCTGGTGACCGCCGGCGCACTCAGCGAGCCGATGCGCGCCTTCCTCGAGGCGGCCGTCCGCTCCCGCAAGAATATCGTCGTCTCCGGCGGCACCGGCTCCGGTAAGACGACGCTCCTGAACAGCCTGTCACAATTCATCCCCATCGGCGAGCGCGTCGTCGCCGTCGAAGATACGTCCGAACTGCAACTGGACGGCATCCATGTCGTCTATCTGCAATCGCGGCCGAAGACGGCCGAATCCGAGACCAGCGTGACCATTCGCGACCTCGTCCGCAATGCGCTGCGCATGCGACCCGACCGCATCATCGTCGGCGAGTGCCGCGGCGCCGAGGCGATCGACATGCTGCAGGCGATGAACACCGGCCATGCCGGCTCGATGACGACGGCGCATGCCAACACGCCGCAGGACATGATGACCCGCCTGGAGGTGATGGTGCTGCAGGGCCAGAGCTCGCTGCCCGTCATGGCGATCCGCCAGCAGATCGTCGCGGCCGTCGAGCTCGTCGTGCAATTGAACCGCCTGGAGAACGGGCGGCGCGCCGTGACCGAGATATCAGAGGTGATCGGCATCGATCCGGATACCGGCCTCGTCATCGTCGAGCCGATCTTCAATCTCGTCGGCCGCGCCGGCGGACAGGCGGTGCACGCCTTTACCGGCTACCTGCCGAGCTTCGTCGCCGAGCTCGTCGAGTTCGGCGAAGACGGCGAGATCAAGAAACTCGATATGTTCGTCTAGAGCGGTTCAGGTTTCCGCGGAAGCGCAAAACCGCTCTAAGCTTTTGATTTTACGCAATTCCCGTCAAAAGGGCTTTGCGTTTTGCCTGGGAAAACCGCTTCGCACTTTTACTGGAATTGCTCAAAGGGGGAAACCATGAATATCAGCATTCTGCAGATCTTTACGGTCGCCCTCGGCGCGGTGACGGCGGGACTGCTCGTCTGGGGCGCGCCGGTGCGTTGGCCTGCGCCGCTGTTGCGGGCCACCGAACGTGATATCGCGCTCGCCAGCGAGGCGGCGCAGGTCTTCGGGCGCGATGCCGTTCCGCCCTATACGATGATCCTTGCCTATGCCATCACCGCCATCGTCGTCTTCGCGGTGGTCTCGCTGATCTTCGGGCCGATCTTTGGCATCGTCGTCGCCATCCCGGTCGCCTTCTTCCTGCCCAAGGGGACGATCCGCTATTTCCTGCAGCGCCGCTGGCTGCAGATCGAATCCCAGCTTCCCTATGCCGTCGACCAGATCGTCTCGGCGGTGCGCACCGGCAAGCCGCTCGCCGTCGCCGTCAATGCGGTCGCCGATACCGGCCAGATGCCGGCCTCGCGCGAATTCGAGCGCATCGCCCGTGAACAGAAGCTCGGCATCGGCCTAGTCGAGGCGCTGGATCGCCACGGCCGCAATGTGCCGAGCCTGCACTTCAAGATGGTTGATGCCGCACTCGGCCTCTTTGCCCGCCAGGGCGGCGATATCTCAGAGCCGCTGACGGAAATGTCGAAATCCTTCAAGGAAATCTGGAAGCTCGATCAGAAGATCACGACCTCGTCGTCGCAGGCGCGCATGAACTTCCGCGTCGTCAACGGCGGCGCGCTGTTCATGATCCTGATGATTTTCTTCGGCCAGCCGGAGCTGATCGACAAGGTGTTCGGCAACGCCATCGGCATCGTCATCGCGATTGTCGGCGCCATTCTCTATGCGACTGGCTTCTTCTGGATGCGTGCTATGATGAAGGTGTCGGTATGATGTCGCATATACCTCTTGGCCCCATCGTCATCGTGCTTGCCGGCATCACGGCTGCCCTCTTTGTTTGGTGGATCGGCGATATGCTCGGCAGCATCCAGGTCGTGCGCCGCTCCCATGGCGGCGAAGGTCCGCCGCCGAATATCGTCGACAGCATCGGCATGCGCACGCCGGTTGAATTCGTGTTGAGGCATTTCGAGCCGCTTCTGGCCGATTACGGCGCGCAGCTCGAGCAGAAATTGATCTATGGCGGCCGGCCCTTCGGCGGTGTGACGGGCCGGGAATATATCGCGCTTCTCGTCGTGCTGACCCTGTTCGGTTTCGTCGTGCTCGGCCTGCTGTTCGGCATCGCCAGCGGCAGCGTGATCGGCGGGCTGGTGGCAGGCCTGATACTCGGCATGATCCCCGCCATCTATTTCTGGGTTGTCGCCGACGACAAGGCGCAGGACCGCAAGGAACGCATCTCGCGCGAATTTCCCTATTTCCTCGATCTGGTCGTCATGACGCAGCAGGCGCAGGCGACCCTGCCGGAAAGCCTGAGACTCTATGCCGAGGCCGCACCCGGTACGGTCATGAGCGAGGAGATCGAACAGACGCTGAAGGATGTGGCGCTCGGCACCGGCATGATCGAGGCGCTGCAGCGGTTGGAGCGTCGTATGACCGCGGAGGAGGTGGTGCGCGTCATCCGCGCCGTGATCCAGGGCGAAGTCGAGGGCAGCAACCGCGTCGAGCTGTTGCGCGAACATGCGCGCGACCTGCGCTTCCGCCGCTGGGAAAAGGCAGACAGGGCCAGTGAAAAGCTGAAGGCCAAGATCGTCATGCCGGCGATGATGATCGTCGTGTCGATTCTTCTTCTGGTGCTGGCGCCGGCAATCGTCGAGATGATGTCGAGTGGGATGTTCTGATCATGGCCTTTTCCTTCTTTCGCGGAAACAAACCAAGCCTTCTGCAGACCGGTCCCGGCGGCCAGAGCCGCAGCCATGTGCTCGACCGGCCGGAAATGTCGATCGGGCGGGCGGCCAATGCCGATATCGTCGTCGATGACCCGTTCCTGGCGCCGATCCATGCGCGCATCGAAAAGCAGAGCGACGGCGGCTTCATTATCCGCCGCATGGGGCTGAACCCGATCATGCTGCGCGGCGAGGCGCTGCTGCAGACGGCCTCGCTGAAGGCAGGCGACAGCTTCCGTCTCGGCAAGGATGTCGAATTCCAGTTCGTCGAGAAGGCGCCCGCCAAGGAGACACCGAAAAAGGAGGTCTCGAAGACAAGCGACGACAAGCCGAAAAAGCCGCTCTTCAAGCAGCCGGCCTTCCTCGCCGGCATGGGTGTCGTCTATCTCGCCATCGTCGGGATCATCGGCTACGTCATCCTCTCCGGTGGCGGGAGTGCCGAGAGCGGCCCGACGGCGGAGCGCATCAATGCGGAAGCCGCCCGCATCCCGACATGCATCAAGAATGCGAGGCGCATGCGCCAGGTTTCCGAGCAAAGCTTCAACGGCGCCGTCGGCGGCCGTGTCGGCCGGGACGGCGACGTGACCTATGCCGCCCTTTCATTGGTGGCTGAGCCTTCAGACGACGCAGCGCTGGCAAAAGCCGCCGAGCCGATCGTCGAGGCCTACAAGCGCACGGCGCTCGCAGCCCTCGCCTCGGAAAATCGCGGCAACAAGACGCTGGCGCTGAGCCTCTACCAGCAGACCTACGACCTCGTTCCCGACGTCAATTGCTCGGCCGCGCGTTTCGCACTGCAGCGGCGAGCGGCCATGAAGCCGCCGGCGCGGCGCTGAGATGCAACCCTGGTCATTCATCGACGTGCGCAAGGCGCTGTTTCCGGAGGCACCTGAGCATTTTGCCCGCTACGCCTGCTGGCGAGCCATTTCACCGGGCGTGCCTCGCCCTCAGTCCGTCCTGAACCTAACGTGGCAGGTCGTGCAGGTCTGCAGCATGAGGTGAAAAACGTGCTCCGCCGGCATAGCCGACAGCGCCTGCTCGCTTCGGACGTGGGTGCCGAGCGGGCCGCCGCCCATGGCTTCTCCAGGCTTCATGCGCATGCCGGAGGGCATCGGTCCGGGGTTATTCTGCGCGGCGGCGTCGAGCGCGACAGCATAGTCGCGCAGGTCATTGGCCAAACGGTCGAACCGCTCGCGCTCCTCAAGAATGTTCGGCATGGCCTTTGACTGTGGGTTGGCCACCTCGGACGCGAAGTGTCTGAAGAGAACGCCGCCCGATCTGTCCCGGATGGTATCTGCCGCTTTCTGGAACTCGGCGGCCTTATAGTTCGCCGGATCCTTGAACATGCCGAAAATCGTCTTTGCCGCCGTAGCCATGGCCTTCATGTCCGTCTGACGAAGTGCAACGACATCCTCGGCTACCGCCGACGGGGCCGCCGTCATCAGGACCGCTCCCACAGCGGAGAGCAGTCCGAACATGTTTTCGAAAAGCGTTCGTCTCATAAGGCTGCGTTCCGAATCCGTCGTGCCGCTTGCTACGGATATCGCTTCTCATCTGGGCGGCAAGAGGGCGAACTCCTCCTGATCAGGCCGCCATCTTTCGGCAGCTCTCGGCGCAGCGGCGGCAGGAGAGGAAGCATTAACCGACGCCGACTAGTCTGCGGCTCTCGCTGGGAGTGGATCGATGAAAGACGGCTATTCGCTGGTTCAGATAGGGCTTCATTGGCTGGTCGCCCTCATGGTGCCGGTGCAATATCTGACGGGCGGCAGCATCGAGCGAATCCACCATGCCGTCCATATGGGGATCGCGCCATCCTATTGGGACGTCGTGCAGCACCAGATCCACAACTACGCTGGGATCGCCATAGGCCTGCTGATGGGGCTACGGCTCGTTCTTCGCATATTTCAGCCGCCTGAGCCAGCCGCGCCCGGCACGTGGACCGGGCGGATCGCCGCGGCGCTTCATCATGCCTTTTACGCCGCAATCATCGGGCAGGCCTGCATGGGGTTCGTCGCCAGTTACTTCTGGTTTGGGATCGCACCCTACCATGTCGTCGCGTCGAAGATCATTCTGGCGATGGTGGCGCTGCATCTTGCCGCAGCGGCGTGGCACACGCTGGTCGCCCGCGACGAGACGGTCGACCGGATGCTGCTGCCACGCCGGAAGCGATCAGCTGAAATCGTCTGAAGCGGCCGGCGGGATCACGAGGTAAGCCCCTCCTTGCGGGATACGTGTCACATAAAGGACTCGAACGTCGGCGATAGATAGGTCCGCAATTGAAATCGGGCTGCATTGCATGTAGCTCGTTGGGAATGGGCAAGATGTACCGAATCACAGTGAGCACGCTGCTCGTGATGATGCGGCTGGTGATCGTCGTATCACTGGCGGGGTACTCGTTGTCGAACGCCAGCGCGGCGATGCACGGCTCCTCGTTCCCCGAACTGCAAGTCGCCGCCGCAGAGGTGACGCCGTCCCATGAAGGCCATGAGATGGCGGAAGCGGACCATCACGACCACTCGCGCATCGACATGTCCGATGACGATGGCGCCACATCGAAGCTCGTCAAGCAGGAATGCTGCAAGGATTTCTGTGGCGGGCTCGGCATCATCTGTGAAAGCCCCGACGTCGGCAGGCCCATCGTAAGCTCGATCCGACAGTTCGTGGACGACCGAACGGCCTTCGGCGAACTGCCGCCCCTCCACCGCCCTCCGAATATCTGAATAGAGACGCACCCGCTCGATCGGGTCCGGTCGGTCGCCGCCTGCATCCAGGTGGACGCCCGTAGGCTATCTCTTATTCGGAAAATTCATAATGAAACCCTCGCTTTTCGTGGTGGGGCTGCCGCTTGTCATCGGCGGCTGCGCATCCACGCTTCCTCCCGACGTGGTGGCATCTTCCGCCGCGGTCGAACAGCCGTCGTCGCGCCCGGTCACATACCGGTCGCCCGTCTCGGGCTATGTCGCCAGGCAGCCCGTCGATCCCAAGCCGTGGCGTAGACAGAACGATCTGCAGTCTCCCGCAAAAGGAGACGCCTCATGATCAGCATTAAAAAATTGACCGCCGTGCTGGCGTTCCCGCTGGCGCTGAGCGGCTGTGTCACGGGCGCCGAATATTCCGGCGAGCAAGCAGGCTTCGCTTCCGTTGCCGACAAGACCGCCATCGCAACGGCGAAGCAGACGGTCTGGATCCAGAACCAAAACCAGGCCCGGTCGGCCACCGCTGAAGTCAAAGGCCTGCTCGCGCGAAAGAAGGTCCTCGACGCCGAGACGGCCGTCCAGATCGCCTTGCTCAACAATAAGGGCCTCCAAGCCGCCTACGCCGATCTCGGCGACAGCGCGGCCGATGCCTGGCAATCGACGATGTTCATCAACCCGACAGTCTCCATCGGCACGACGGGCATGGGGACGCCGGAACTGGAGGCGTTCAAGACCATCGAGGGGATGATCACGACGAACATCCTGGCGCTTGCGACAAAGAACCGGGACATTGCGATCGCCGACACCCGTTTCCGGCAGGCGCAACTGACCGCCGCCGTAAAAACGCTTCAGGTCGCCGCCGATACGCGGCGCGCCTGGATCGGGGCGGTGGCTGCCTGGGAGAACGTCGGGCAACTGCAGCGCGCCCAGGCGACGGCGGATGCCGCTTCCGAACTTGCGGAGAAGCTTGGGGAGACCGGTGCAATGACCAAGGGCGCCCAGGCACGCGAACATGTGTTCGTCGCCGAGCTCGCCGGAGAGACCGCCAAGGCCCGCCTCGCAGCTCGTCTTGCCAAGGAGGAACTGACACGGCTGCTGGGTCTCTGGGGATCCGACCTGGACTACCAGGTCCCGAACAGCCTGCCGCCGCTGCCCAAGTCCGTCGTCAGACGCGATACGATCGAGGCCGAGGCCCTGAGGAACCGCATCGACCTTCAGGTGGCGAAGCTGGAACTGGAGGCGACGGCCAAATCCTACGGGCTCACCGAAGCGACGCGCTACGTCACGGATCTCCAAATCCTGACGGGCTTCGAAACGGAACGGGAAATCGAGGACGACGAAAAGACCACCAGAACGACCGGCCAGGTCGAGCTGGAATTCGCGATCCCGATCTTCGACACCGGCAAGGCCCGGATGCGCAAGGCCGAAGTGGCATACATGCGCGCGGCGAACCTGCTTGCGGAGAAGGCGGTAAACGTCCGCTCGGAGGCACGCTCCGCCTATGAGGCGTACCGGTCGAACTACGATATCGCGCGCCACTACCGCAACAATGTCGTGCCGCTGCGCACCAAGGTCGAGGAGGAATCCCTGCTGACCTATAACGGCATGATCTCGAACACCTTCGAGCTGCTCACCGACACGCGCGACAAGATCAACTCCATCCTGCTTTCCGTCAACGCCAAGCGTGATTTCTGGCTCGCCGAAGCCAACCTCGCGCCTGCGATCTACGGCGGTGGCGCGACCAACGCGTCGGCAGAGACCGAAGTCGCCGCTGCCTCCGGCAGCAGCGGCGGCGGTCATTGAGAAAGGAACCCACCATGTTCAACAGACGACAACTGTTCGGTGCGAGCGCGGCCCTGCTGGCCGCGGGCGCCTGGACGAAGACCTCGGCGATGGGTCTGCCAGACGCCCCGACAATGGAATCGGCGGACATGCAGCCGCCACTCCACCCGACCTCCGGCCCGGATTATCAGCCGGTCGTCACCCTCAACGGCTGGACCCTGCCCCACCGGATGAACAACGGCGTCAAGGAGTTCCACCTCGTCGCCGAGCCGGTCGAACGCGAGATGGCCGACGGCATGACCGCCTATCTCTGGGGCTATAACGGCCAGTCTCCGGGTCCGACCATCGAGGCGGTCGAAGGCGACCGGGTGCGCATCTTCGTCACCAACAAGCTGCCGGAACACACGACGATCCACTGGCACGGCATGATCCTGCCTTCGGGCATGGACGGCGTCGGCGGGCTGACGCAGCCGCATATCCCAGTCGGCAAGACCTATGTCTACGAGTTCGACCTCGTAAAATCAGGCACCTTCATGTACCACCCGCATTCCGACGAGATGGTGCAGATGGCCATGGGCATGATGGGCTTCTTCGTCGTCCATCCCAAGGATCCGACGTTCATGCGCGTCGACCGTGACTTCGTCTTCCTGCTCAACGCCTACGACATCGATCCCGGCTCCTATGTGCCGAGGATCATGGAGATGACCGACTTCAACATGTGGTGCTGGAACAGCCGCGTGTTTCCGGACATCAGCCCGCTGGTCGTTTCCAGGAATGACCGGGTGCGGGTGCGGGTCGGCAACCTGACTATGACCAACCATCCCGTTCACATGCATGGTTACGACTTCGAGGTGACATGCACGGATGGCGGATGGGTGCGGCCGGAAGCACGGTGGCCGGAGGTGAGCATCGATATCCCCGTCGGGGCGATGCGCGCCTATGAGTTCGACGCCAAATACCTCGGCGACTGGGCGATCCACTGCCACAAGTCGCATCACACGATGAACGCGATGGGCCACGACATCCCGACCTTCATCGGCGCTGACAAGTCAAAACTCGCCGAGAAGATCAGGAAGCTTCAGCCGGACTACATGCCCATGGGCACCAAGGGCATGGCCGACATGGGCGAAATGGAAATGCCCATTCCCGAGAACACCGTCCCGATGATGACCGGCTGGGGACCGCACGGCCCGATCGAGATGGGCGGCATGTTCTCGGTCGTGAAGGTCCGCGAGGGCATCTCGGCGGACGATTACTCGGATCCCGGCTGGTACGAAAACCCGCCCGGAACGCAGGCCTGGGAGTGGATCGGCGAGCTGCCGGACGCGACCAAAGCCAACGACGCGAAGACGCAAATCACGCCGAAGCCGACGAACGGCTGAGGCTCAACATCCCACATCAAAAAAGGATCTACGCATGAAGAATTATCTATTGGCACTGGCACTCGCGGCGCTCGCAACTCCCGCTCTCGCTTCCGGCAACCACGCCGGCGGCCACGGTGAGAAAATGGCGGTTGGCGAGCCTGGCGACAAAGCGAAGGCGACGCAGACGATCCGCGTCACGATGAAGGAGACCGACGACGGCAAGATGCTGTTCACCCCGGCCGTCTTCAACGTCCGCAAGGGACAGACGGTCAAGATCGCGATCAAGAATGCCGGTACCGTCGACCACGAATTCGTGCTCGATCAGGAAGACAAGATCCTGGAGCACAAGAAGGTGATGGAGAAGTTCCCGGAAATGGAACATGCCGACGCCAATTCCATCCGTCTTCCGGCCGGTCAATCCGGCGAGATCGTCTGGAAGTTCACCACCGATGGCGAGTTCAAATTCGCCTGCCTGATCCCCGGCCACTACGAAGCTGGCATGCACGGCGACGTCAGCGTCGCCGGGAAGTAACCCTCGATAAAGGAGCCCTGAACATGAAATCCGCAATGATCAAATTCGGCGTAGCCGCCCTCATCTCCGCCAGCGCGGCCTTCGGCGCCTTCGCTGAGGAGTTTACCAAGGGCGTCGTCAACAAGGTCGACGCCAAGGCGCAGAAGGTCACCATCAAGCATGAGGACCTGAAGAACCTCGATATGCCCGCGATGACGATGGTCTTCCGCGTCGAAGACCCGGCCCTGCTGGAAAAGCTTAAGGAAGGCTCGAGCATCGAGTTCGTTGCCGAACGTGTGAACGGCAAGCTGACCGTCACCGAAGTAAAATAGCAGACTCCTGCCGCCCGGATGGGTCCGGGCGGCAGGACGTTGAGGAGTGGAGACGATGCACAGGAGAAGCTTCATCACAATGGCGGCATCCACGCTGCTATTCCACGGCCGAGGGGTCTTCGCCGCCACGCCGGCGAAGATGACGGTCTACAAGGATCCGAACTGCGGTTGCTGCCATGAATGGTCGAAGGCGATAGCTGCGGCCGGATTTTCCGTCGACGCCCGCGACACCGACGACCTTGCCGCAGTCAAGGCGCGGCTGGGCGTGCCTGCCGACCTGGAGGGCTGCCACACCGCCGTCGTCGAAGAATATTACCTCGAGGGACACGTGCCGCTCGAGGCCATCCAGCGCCTGCTGCGGGAGCGACCGCCGCTCCGGGGGCTCGCCGTGCCGGGCATGCCGCCGGGCTCGCTTGGGATGGGCGAGGACCCGCAGGCATCCTACGACGTCTATGCAATCCCCACGGCGACCCGCGCGCCATACCTGTTCATGGAGGTCCGTCCACGGAAGGGTTGACGCCGCGACCGATCGGTCGCGCCGCAATACCGCTCAGGAAGCTGGAGCGTTGCACAGCCTCGCCCAGAGATCGTGCTTCCAGTCGGTTCCCGGCCGGGCCGAAACGTCGACTGCATATTCGGCGGAATTGACGCGTACCGTGGCGGGGGAAATGCAGCGCACACTCGCCTCGTGCCTTCCTCCGTCCTGATAGAACACGGCCCCGCCGCGGTCGATTTCTGACAGCGTGATGACGACGTCGAAATCGAAGGCGGGATCGTGGGCAGGTTCGCCTTTGGCCAGACTGAGGCTCACCGAGCGGCTGCCGTCGAACGCAGTCGTGTAGAAGACGGCTGATGCAGCCGACGTCGACACGGACTGGAAGCAAAGGATCAGGGGTAGAAGGATTCGACGCATCTTCCCCTCTCTTGGGTCATGCACGTTGATCCTATCATAGCCTCGCAGTTTTCGAAATCAGCGGGGGCAGAGCTTAAGGCTGAACTGTAAGCGATATCGGCCTCGGCCTTATGTCGTCAGCCAAACCGTTCCACCAAGTGGTCGATCGCCGTCCGCAGCATCGCTGTCGGCCGCCGGTTCGGGGCGTAGATGAGGAACATCGGGACAGGTCTGTAGGACCATTCCGGCAGCACCTGCTCAAGCCGTCCTTCGGCGATATCTGCAGCGAGCAGCAGTTCCGGCTGAAGCACAATTCCGGCGCCGCTGAGTGCCGCCATGCGCAGCGCGGCCCCCTGGTTTGTCGAGAATTTTCCGGAAATCAACACATCGCGCATTTCGCCGTCCGGCCCGACAAGGTGCCAGCGATCCTGCATACGCCAATAGGAGTGGCCAAGGCAGAGGTGGTTGGTCAGAGCCTCGGGCGAGGCCGGCCGTCCATGGCGGGCGAGATAATCAGGCGAGGCAGCGAGAATCCGCCGGTAGGGCGTGAGCGGGCGGGCGACCAGGCTGCTGTCCGACAGCGGACCGATATGGATGCCGAGCTCGAAACCCTCGCCGACGAGGTCATGGACATTGTTGTCGAGCGATAGCTCGATGCTGACGTCGGGATAGGCATTCTGGTAGTCGATCAGCGCCGGCACCAAGACTTGCGTCCCGAAGCTGACCGGTGCCACCAGCCGAAGCCGGCCGCGCGGCGCTGCTTGCAGCTCGCTTGCCGAAGCCTCGGCCAGCGCCACTTCGGAAAGTGCGCGCTTGCAGCGCTCGTAATAGAGCTGGCCAACCTCCGTCAGCTGATGGCGTCGCGTGGTGCGATGGATCAGCTTCGCCCCAAGCCGGGTCTCGATCGTCTTGATGTGCTTGGCGACCATGGCGGGCGACACTTGCGCGATCTCTGCGGCCGCAGCGAAACTGCCGTTGTCGATGACCCTGACGAACATCGCCATGCCGGCCAGCTTGTCCATGATTGCCTACTTCCAGGTTTCGAATGACGATACCTGGAGCTTATTTATCAACCTGAACATTTACAACATAGTCGCCATGCTCGCGCCAAAGCGACGGGCATTCCCAACGTGACCAAGGAGAAAACATGCCCATTCTTCACCTGCAGATGCATCCCGGCCGCACCGACGATCAGAAGCGCGCTTTCGTGCGCGAAGCGACCAAAGCCGCCGTCGAAACCCTGGCATGCCCGCCGGAATCGCTGGAAATCCTGATCACGGAAATCGCTAAGGATTCCTGGGCGGTCGGCGGCAAGCTGAAATCTGAAGCGTGAGAGAGGACTCGAAGCGTCGAAGGTTCGAACTGTGGGGGCCCGCCGCCATGGTATTGGACAGGGAGCCGGCGCTCGGCTCCCGGCGCAAACCTAACGTCAAAAGGCGGGTAGACCCTTGAAATAAGGCCTATGTTCGCATCATTGGAGGAAGGTCCAGTCGTCGCTCTCCAACTCCCTGCGGGACGAGCGATAGAGCAGCGATACCCGCCTCGTCGGCCGCACGCAGAAGCGCTTCACGGAATTCTTCCGGGGCAATTTTCCCGCTCAATGCGTCAACGCACGCTTTCACGGCAGCGACGTATTCCTCGCCATCATCGCAAGGCCAGTCATTGATCAGGAGACGCGCCGCGTCTCCCAGTGTCCATACGATCTTGCGAGATGCCGGGCCTCGCAAAGCAAACCCAACCGGCGTGAATGCTGATGATGTATTCCAGCACATGTCCTCGACCCCTCAAGGAACGGGTACTCAGTCCCACACTCAATATACGCGCGTATTTTGAAATTTGGAATTGAAAACTGTCGAGGGGCACCGCTTCAACGCGAGGCTGTCGAATGAAGAAGAAAGGCCGCTCCGACCTTATGTCCGAGTGCCCTGCGCTGCGTCGATAAGTGTTGCGCTGATGGACGAATTACGGTCACCGGACTTTGCCTGACGCTTCGACCGCTCTCGGCAAAACTGCAGGCCTACAGATGCACTTTGCACTTCATGCAGTTGACAGGCCGGGACGGTTCTTTCATCTGGAGCGCCAGATCAGGAGCATCTCACATGACCCTTACCGTACGCCCCGCGACGCCTTTAGACGCGGCAACGATCCTGCGATTCGTCCGCGAATTGGCCGACTATGAAAAGGCGATCCACGAGGTCGAGGCGACCGAGGAGAGCACGCGTGCGGCGATCTTCGGCGACGGTTCTGTCACGCATGCGCTGATCTGCGAACGCGAAGGCCAAGCGATCGGCATGGCGGTCTATTTCTTCAGCTATTCGACTTGGCAGGCGAAGAACGGCCTTTATCTGGAAGATCTCTACGTAACACCGGACGCACGCGGCTCGGGGGCCGGCAAGGCGCTGTTGCGGCGCTTAGCACAGATCGCGGTAGAGAAGAGCTGCGGCCGCTTTGAATGGAGTGTGCTCGACTGGAACGAACCTTCGATCCGCGTCTATGAGGCGATCGGCGCGGAGCCGCAGAAGGAATGGATCCGCTATCGGATGGCGGGAGAGACGCTGGCGGCGTTTGCCCGCGGCTAGAATTCGAAGCAATTGCTGAAGCACTCAAGGGTCAACGGTAGCTAGCAAGGGGTCAGGCATCATCGATGCCGGCCTCTCCCTCTTCTTCCCGGCGGGGAGTACCACATCCCGAAATCATCCCGCCCAGATGCCAGCGACACACCGCTTTCCTCCTTCAGTCCCCACGCTCCTGCTCGCTCACCGCAATTCAGCAGTGACGCGGAAGATGCCGCCGGCCGAAGCATCCGAGCAGACGACGAAGGTGGAGCCTTCCTGCGCCATGAAGGCGACATTGCCGCCGGCTTCGCAGGGCGTGGCGCTCCATTGCAGGATGATATCGCCGTTATCGGGCAGTTTTTCCGGCGTGATCTTCGCCGCACTTGCCATCCATTCCGTCGCCGATGGCAGATGGACGGGGGCGTTCAGCTGCTTTGATAGCCAGGCCGTATAGTTCTGGGCCACGGCAAGCGGCACGTCGTCGGCCGGCTGCTGCGGATTGTCGGCATAGGCCTCAGCTGCGGCGGGATCGGAATTGGCGGTGTAATATTCCGCCATCTCGGCGCGGGTGACGGCCTTCGTCTGCATGCAGAAGGACTTGTCGATCTTTACGGCGCCATTGGCAACGCCGAGCATGCCGCCAAGCTCCTTCATCGACGAGGTCATCAGCCGGACATTCTCCAGCGAATAACTCCCGGCCGGCACTGTCTCGAAGGCGAGGGTCTGCGAGACCGGGCAGAAGCCGCGCGCCGACAGCGCCTCGAGATCAGCAAGGATTGGCTGGTAGGCTGCGATCGCCAGCTTGTAGGCCTCGGCGGTGTAGCGGCCGTCGGCCTCACCAATCTTTGGCGCCAGTGCTGCAAGCGTCGGATCGGCCGCACCTGCGCGCGTCGTGATCGAGGCGTTGAGATCGGTGACCTTCTGCTTCAGCGCCGTCGCTTCATCCTTCGCCGCCATCACATCGGCAATCAGCTTGTCGAACAGCTTCGCCGCATCGCCGTAACCTGACGTCGCGGCCGGCATCTGCCATTGCTCGGCTTTGGCCTTGGCATCCGCCATCAGCCCGCTTGCCTTGGCGACGTCGGGGCTATCGCCGGCGCCGATGCGGTTGACCGTTTCGCGTTTTGCCGTCGCGTCTTTTTCGGCGGCCGCCAGCGCGGTGAGCGCCTTGGCGAGATCGTCAAACGTCGTTTTCGACGCGTCGTAGGCATCGACCGCAGCATGCATCTGCTTGGCAGTGGCCGCCTCGGCAGCAGCCTTCATCTTGGCGTCGGCCTCGGCAAAACTCGGCGCCTTGTCGCCGCCGGCGGCTGACGCGGCCGCTTTCGCCTTCTCGGCATTCTCCTTCGAGATGGTGATCAGCGAATTGCCGAGATTGATCGCGGCGGTCTGGAAGCCCGGCAGGGCTTTTTCGTAATCTTCGTCCTTGAGCAGTGCATCGGCCGAGGTCAGCGCCGCAGCGCCGGTGTCATAGGCGAGCTTCGCCTGGTCACCGGACGGGCGCTCCGGCGCCTTGGCGGCGATCGCTTTCTGCTTGCGGCTTTCCGCCTCCTTCTTCCAGGTGCCGACATCGGCGACGAGTTTCGGATCCGGGCGCAGCAGTTTCGGGATGGTGACGACGCCGACGCCGATGCAGATCAGGAGCAGCGCGCCGATCATCGACAGCTTGGCCAGTGTCCACTTTTTCGGTTTCGGGGCTTCCGGCTGCTGCATGCCGCCGCGCGGGTCCCACGACATCGGCTGGATGCCTGTCGTCACCCGGGCGAATTCGCCCAACGCATCGGCGCCCATGCGCGGTCGCGCGGTCGGGTCGCGGCTCAGCATCCTTTCCACAAGGCTCGCGAGACCCTCGGGAAAGCCTGGGATCAGCACGTCCAGGCGGGGAAAGACGTTGGAAGGGTCGAGATGGATGTTCTTCCAGCTCTGTTCGCGCTGGTGCTCGTCTTCCCAGACCATGACGCTGTCGAAGACGCTGGCGTATGTCTGACGCGGCAGGAAGAGCTTGTAGGCGATCATGCCCATTGCGTAGATGTCGAGCGCTGGCGAGGCGGAGAAAGTGCCGCTGGCGTAGATCTCCGGCGCGCCGAATTCCGGCACATAGGGCGGGATGATGTGCTCGCCGATCTTCGAGATCAGGTGCAGGTTGCCGATCCGGACAGAGAGGCCGGAATAGTCCTCGGAGACATAGATGCACTGGTCCGTCAGCGCATTATGGGCGTAACCGGCGCCATGCAGCGTCGCCAGGCCTTCGAGGATGTGGCGGCCGATCTCGACGGCGCGCTCGTAAGCCACCATCTCCGTTTCGTCGAGATACTGATGCAGCGTCTTCGACGGCCGCTTCTCGACGATATAGAAATTGTCGTCTTCCGGCGACGGCGGAATGAGGTCCTCGATTTCGACGAAACGCCGTGCCGTGAGCGATTTGGCCTCGTTGATCGAGGTCCAGACCCGCTCGAAACGAGCCTTGTCGAGTTTTAGCGCGACATCTGGTGTGACGATGAAGACCGCATGGTCCATCCGCTTGTCTTGAGCGGGATAGACGATGAATTCGTTCTCATAGATCGGCTCGCCGATCGTGTAGCGGGCGATCAGATCACTTCTCATGCCTTTGTCCCCCTGCAATCATCCATGAAACCGAATTCTATTCGCCCGCCAGAAGCGGATCTCCGATGAGGCCTGCGGCGAGCAGCAGACCGGTCCTAGTATCGCGAAGCGCGAAGGCAAAGCGGGCATCGGCGACGACGCGAATAAGCTTCGGATCGATGCTGCGTTCCGTGACGACAGCCGTGGCCGCTGCCGCCTCCGTGCCGTTTTCGTCAACCTTGATCATGGTCTTCTGCAGGACGCGCGACAAGCGGATGTTTTCCTTGGTGAAACCCGGGAAACCCGCATCCTTTGCCTTCTCGGGCGCCACTCCCATCGCATTCAGTACCGGCATCAAATCACGCCCGTCGTTCAGGGAAAAGCGCGGCAGGAAGATTTCGCCCTTCGCAGCCTCGAATTTCTCGCCTTGCAGCCAGGAAACGAGCGCCTTCAGGTCCGAGCTGCCCACGCCCTTGCCGGAGCGCGCCGCCACCACGACCATGCTGTAGCCCTCGCCGGCGTAGGCAAGGTCGACCGCGGCGAATTTCTCATCGGAGCGGAATTTCTGTCCATCGCCGGCAAGATGCATCATCGGCACCGAAATCGTCGAACCATCCGGGCGCTGAAAGGGGCTTGCCGGGCTTTCCCTATCGAAGGAGGTCTTCCAGTGCGCCTTGAAGGAGAGTGCGCCGAGGCTGATGAAGCCGCCGCCGGGTGGTGCGTCCAGAATTGAGGGAATGGCACCTCGCGTGGCGTCCTTGACCCAGCCGTTGATACGCTCGACCGATTTCGGCCCGTCGAGATCCTCGATCGAAGGCTTGATCCGGTGGCTGGCGAGCGTGGGGACCGCATCGGGGACGAGCGCCAGCTTCTCGTCGAAGACGATCGCGACCGCCGTCGCCAAAGGCGCATCTGCCGCTGCCGGCTTTTCCCCAGTCATGGCGTCAAGCACCTTTTCCGGTCCCTTCACCTCACCGCCGAAACCGAGGCCTTTGGCGATTGCCGCTTTGCCTTCATCGGAGGCGCCGAGGCTTGCAAGACCGAGCGCGGCGGCAAGGCTTGCCGGCGATACCATGATGTTGGCGGCGCCCTCTTTTGCCAGCGTGCGGTCGATGAGTTCAGCGGCAAGCCCCGCCTGCGCCGCAAGCATCGCCTTGCTGTCGCCGGCATGGGCTGGCGTAAGCGTCATCAGGGAAGCGGCGAGACTCACGAGCAGAATGGATTTCGGCATGGTTCGCTCCTCATCAGCGGATGCGATAGAATTTGGAATCGAACGACCATTTGCCTTGCGCGCCGGTCTCGTCGTCGCCGACGATCCGGAGGCTTCGGGCGAGATCGTAGACATAGTTGAAGGCAGCACGCTGGCCGACGAGAGGCGTCGGCACATCCGGTAGATCGAGCACTTCGATCGGCTTGTCGCTGAGGATGGCGACGACCATGCCGACGCCGGCCGGTCCCTCGACCACATATTCGAAGCCGATATAGGGATTGCGCGCATCCGGCACGACCACCGGTCTTGCCGGATCGAGCCGGTTGTCGCCGCCCTTGGCGGTTGGCTTCAGGCCCATCGAGCGCTTGTTCGGGTAAAGCTGCGTCAGTTTTCCGGAGGCATCGATATCGACCAGGATCAGATAGCCTGGCTTCTTGGTGGAGACGCGCATCGCCACCTTATCGCCGATGCTGACCGAGGTGCCGGGCAGCACGTCGACGGCGACGCCCGCCTCGTTGTCGGTCTTCAGCGTGTTCTCGACGGCGGCAACCGGGGTCTTTGCCTCCTCGCCGGTGATGACATCCCGGCCGAGCGCATCCGGCTGGCCGTAGAATTGCGGAACCGGGGTGAAGCGGCAGTCGCCCGCATGCGTCCGGCAATATTCGTCCGATTTGCGCCGGACATAGTCGAGCAGGGCGGCATTGCTGACGTCAGGCTTGTCAGCTGCGCGCGCCACGCCGTTCTCCACCCCTTCGATGAAGTTGCGGGTGAAAACCCCAAGCGCCGGCTTGGCCTCACGGTCGACGAGCGCCCACTGCCCCGAATTGACGGCCGACCAGACCATCGCGCTTTCGCCACCGAAGGAGAATTTGGCTTCCTTGCCAGACTTGTTCGGCGGTTCGAGCCCTGCGAGCGCCGGGCCCAGGCAACGCACGGTACCGCCAGCCGGTGCGGCAACGGCGCTGCGGCTGCCGGGGCCGACATGGCAGGCGTCGATCAGCAGCGTGACGCGGCGGTCCTTGAGGCTGTTCAGCCGCGCGGCGATCTCCGTTTCGCGGATCTGGTTGGTGACTGTCACCTTGCCGTTCTCGCGCATCAGCTTCGCATCGGCAGCGACCAGCGTCGGGCTTGTCGTCTCTTCGGCGCCCATTTCTTCGGAGCCCTGGCCGCTGAAATAGAGGAAGATGCGGCTGCCCGATTGCGATTGGCGCACAAGCCAGTCGTCGATTTCGGCAAGGATCGTCTCGCGGGTCGCCTTGCGGTTGGTCAGGGTGTGGATCTGTTCCGGGCGGTAGGAGAGCGTCTTGACGAGAAAGAGCTGCATCGCCTTCACATCGTCGGCCGACCCCATCAGCTTTGCCTCGCGCATCTCGTAGTCGTCGATGCCGATCAAGAGCGCGCGGTCGCCGGGAGAGCTCTCGACGGCAGGCGCCTGGACAGCGGGCGCCTGAATTTGCGGTTGATTGCCGGCGGGTGCGTTGACGGCCGGCGTCTCTGTCGTTCCCGCCGGCGCCGTCGTGTTTCCGGGCGGCGTGGTGATCGCAAGATTGGCCTCGAGCTGACCGGCCGGTTTCTGCTTCGTCCCCACCGCGGCGTCGCTACCTTGAGGCTTGCGCTTGGTGTCAACCGCCGCCACCTGGTCGTCGTCGGCCGGTCCCGAGGCATCGGGCATGTTCGGCACCTCGCCGTCGGTCTTTGCTGCGATCCAGTCGCGGAAGGCGGCGACGCGGGTATAGACACCGTAATGTTCCGCCTCGGCGCAGCCCGCACCCCAGCTGACGATGCCGAGCTGGATCCAGCGCTTGTCGGGGCGCTGGGCGACCAGCGGTCCGCCGCTGTCACCCTGGCAGGCGTCCTTGCCGCCTTCGGCATACCCGGCGCAGACATTGCGCTCGTCGATTGGGTTCATCCGCATTGAGCTCTCGCGATAGGCGGCGCGGCAATCCTCGCGCGAGACGATCGGCAGCTCGACCTCCTGCAATTCCGTCGGCAAATATTTGTCGTCCCAGCCGTGATCGGCCTTGGTGTAGCCCCAGCCGGTGACGACGGCCGTGTGGCCGGCGACTTCCACCGCCTCATCGGCGGCAGAAGCGAGGGTCGCCGGTTTCGAGACTGCGGGCTCCGAAAGCTTGATCAGGGCGATGTCGTTGGCAAAGACCTTGCGGTCGAAATCCTCGTGGATAACGACGTCTTCCACTGATAGCCCCGGCTTGTCGGGCCCATCGACTGAGATCACCTTATCGATCTTCGATTTGCCCTCGACGATCAGCAGGTCGCGGGCGAAGAGATCCTGCTTGCCGGAGCGGCCGCTGGTGACGCAATGGGCGGCCGTCAATATCCAGCGCGGCGCGATCAGCGAGCCGCCGCAATGGCCGCCGAAGCGGCCGCGCTGCTCGGGATCGGGCGCCAGGATCTTCACCTGCCAGGGCCATTCGCCCTTCTTTGCCGCCTGACCACCGATGACGCGCCCGCCATCCTCGCCGGCGAAATCGGTATCCTGCTGCGCTAGAAGAGGAGTCGCCAGAAGCAGCATGACGGACGCAATATTGAGGACCTTGCTGATCGACGTGCTCATAGCTTGGCTCCAGCGGAGGTATAGAGGACCGTAAATCCGACGCGTGCGCCCTCGGGCAGGAATTCGCCGAGGCGCTTGGCGATGTTGCCGGCGGTGCGGCGCCTGTCGTTCTGCTTCAGAAACTCCACAAGTTGGGGCATCGGGGTTTCAGAGGTGACGGCGACGAGCAGATCCGTGCCGAATGGTGCGACGACGGAAAGGTCGAGGTCGAAGGCCGCCGGCATCGGCGCATCGGCGTCTTTTTCGCCGGGATAGAGGAACTGCACGGTTCCATCGCCGGTGACGTCGAAGAGCACGAGCTTGCGTCCTGATATATCCGAAACCGTAACGCCGACGCGCTCGCCTTCGCGATGGACGGTGTCGGAAGGCGTTACGCGCACGGTCTGCGGGTTCGTCTCGGACAGGCGCTTCAGCGTGTCGAGCGCGGCCATCCGATCGACGACGAAAGGCATGTCGCCGGCGCCGATGCCGGAGGCAACGACATCGCCGCCGGCGATCGCCTCGTGCTTTTCGGGATCGAAGACAAGTTCGGCATCGGCACTTTCCGCCAGCTTGAACGGCGTAACGGCAGGGTCGATCCCCTGCAGCACCGGATCGGAACCGAGGGCGGCGACGGTGATCGGCGTGGGCTCGGTCGGTGGCGGGGGAACGTTGGATTTCTCCGCTTCCATCGTCGTGCCCGCTCCGTCGTAGCTATAGACGACGGCACGGTCGAGATCGGTTCCGGGCGGGCTCTCGGTGAAGATGTTCTGCCGCTGGTCGGTGAACTGATAGACCGATTGGCGCACATATTCGAAGAGTTCGCGCCGGCTGACGGCTCCGTCGCCGTTGCGGTCCGCGGCCCCTTCGAAAGCACGGGCGGTGGCATAACTCAGCGCCCCGCGTTTCTGCGGAATGCCGGGAATCGTGATCTCCGGCGACTTCGTGTTGTCGTCGACGGCGGCGAGGAAGGTCAGCCGTTTGTAATCGAAGCCGGTGGAGAGCGCATCCGCCGTGGTCGAAATCGGTGCAAGATCGTCCTCCTCGATCGTGTAGGAAGGCGCCTGACGCCAGGTAATCTCGGCGCCGCGGGGATCGACGTCGCGGGTCATGCCGCCGGCATGGCAGGTATCGGCGATGAAGAGGACATCGGCGCCCTTGGCCTCCAGCTTATGGATAAGCACCTTGAATTCGTCGCCGAAGATGCGCTCGCGCGATCCCGGAATCCGGGTGTCGAAGCCGGCGAGCACATAAACCTCATCGCGACCGCTCGGTTTCGAACCCCGGACGCGCTCCGGCTCGCTCGACCCGTGGCCGGCGATGCCGAGCACGACGAGATCGCCGGAGCCGGCCCTTTCCGTGACGGCCTCGATCGCATGGAAAATGCCCTCGCGATCGGCCTCCCCGTTTTTCAGGAGGGTCATATCTTCGACGCCGACCGAGCGCAGCGACAGGGAGAGGTCCTCGGCATCAGCGACTGCGCCGTGCAATGGCGGAACGTTGCGGTAGAGATCGATGCCGATCAACACCGCTCGGACTGCGCCGCGCTCGGGCGCTTCGATCGTCCTTGCCAGGCTGTCGGTGGCCGCCAAGGTGAGGAGGGCAAATGCGGCGGCCATGGAAACGGATGCGGACATGGCCAAACTCCCCTCGCCCCGGTTATTCGCGGCGCCATTCGACGCGCCGGTTCAGCGCATCGACATCGTCTTCGGTGAGATTTGCGGTTGCCGTCACGTCGACCGGCTCGGAGGCTCCACGGCCTTCGGCATCGATTGTCGCGTCGATGCCGTGGCTCTTCAGGAAATCGGCGACGGCCTGGGCGCGGCGTTCAGAGAGTTTCTGGTTATAGTCGTCACCGCCGCGACGGTCGGTATGGCCGATCAGAATGACGCGGCCGGGCTTCTGCTCTTTCAACGCTTCCAGCAGTTCCTCGGCGGCCTCGGTGCCGATCGAGGTGAAGCTCGATTTATCGAAATCGAAGGTGATCGGCACGGGAATGGAGACCGGCACGATGCCGCGCACATTTTCCGAATAGATGCCGCCGAGCACGCCGCTGCGGTGATCCTTCTCGGCCGGCACGAAGCTGCCTTGCGGGTTGTCGCTCGTCGGGTTGGCGGCAAGGATGCGGGCCTGGGCGGCGCGCTGGATGAGATCGGAAATCGTGTCGGCTGGCGGCGCTTTCGGCGTGCGGGTCTCGTTCTTGATGATCTCGATCGCCTGCTGATAATCGGCGGCGGCATCGGCGAAGCGGCGTGCGGAGAAATAGATCTCGCCGAGCGTGGCGGATGCCTGCCAGAGCACCTGCGGGCTGTCGGCGGCGAGGAGCAGCGGCTCGTAGTCGGCGACCGGCTTGTTGGCCGTCATCATCTCCTGGGCGCTAGCAAGCCTGAGGGCTGCGACGCGGCGCTGGGCATTCACCTGGAACTGCCCGCAATCGGCGCTGACGGCGATCGCATCGGCCTCAGTCGCAGCGGTGGCGATGTCCTTGGCGGCAACGGCGCTGTTCAGCTTGTCGAGAAGGGCGTTGCAAACGGGCGTATCGGCATTGGCCGTCTCGATCACTTCACCTTCGCCGGCGCCGCCCGGCTCGGCCGAGCGGCCGAGGTTTAGCTGCGGCATCTTGATGCTGAAACCGCCGGGCAGCTTGAATTGCGGCATCTTGAGCTGCGGCATCGGCAGTTTCGGCATCTTCATCTGGGGCGACTGGGCCGGCTGCTGATATTGCGTCGGCCGGGTGGATGAGGTGGTGTCGGCGGGGCCGATCAGCTGCAGCTCATCGGCCGCAAGCTCCTGGCCGGGCGCCAGGTTGGTGACGATCTTGTATTTCTTCGGCGGCTGCGACGTCGCCTGCTCGACGGGCTTCGGCGCGGGCTTCTTCGGCTTTTCGATCACCGGTTCCGGCTGCTTGGCGACTTCCTGTTTCACGACAGGCTTCGGCTTCGGAGCGGCCGGAGGTTTCGGCGGAGCAACGGGCGGCTTTGCAGCCTGTTCGACCGGTGCGGGCTTTGCCGCGGGGGCGGCAGCGACGGGAGGGACGGCGGCCAAACTGTCCACCGTCGTCAGCGTCAGCGTCTTGCTGCTGATCTTCGTGCCGAGGCTGCGGGCTTCTTCGAGGCTGCGGGACACGGCGTCCATGCCGCCGTCGATCGAGCGGAACATGCCACTGCCGCTGCCGCCGAGATCGGCGAAAATGTTCAACGGCTTGGAGGAATAGAAGATCTTGATCTGCTCCTGGCCGACCGGGCCGGAGACCTGCAGCCTGGCACCGCTCGCCGGATCCGGAACCTGCACGCGCTTGCCGGCGCTAACGAGAGCGTCGGTCTGGTACTTGTTCGGGAAAAGCTTCACCACCGAGCCGTTCGGCGAGACGTTCAACACCGTGACATAGGCGTTCTCGGTCGACTGGATGAAGAGGCCGACGACTTCGCCGATCGCGTATTTTGCCTCAGCGCGATCGAAGGTGATGCTGACGGGTCCGGTCTGGGCGGGCGCTTCGGTCAATGTGCGCTCGTTCTGCGCCTCGACGACGGGAGCCATCGGAAAAAGCGAGAGGAATGTGGCTGCGGCTAGGATGGCTTTGCGGTTCAGCATTGGAAAACCTCCTGTTCGAACAATCTCACACTGGGCTGAAGATGAGAATAGCACTGACCGGCGAAATTGGGATGGCTTCGCCTGTCTTGCTGAAGGGAGGGTTACAAATTGTTTGGAGCCACGAAGAAACCGCTGTGCAAAGACGTGAGCAAGACTCAACGCTCGGCAATATCCGTCGTCTGATATAGTCCGTTCGACTGCGGGGAGGAGACGGCTAGTTCTTGGGTTTCTGCCCGGCCGATTTCAAAATCGAGATCAGATCGCTCATTCCCTCGGGCGAGGAATTGTAGAGCCAAAGAATATCCGGATTGTCGACCGTGAATTCCTTGCCGAGGCCTGAGCCCATGTCGCGGCCAGGTGAGGTCGTATCCGGCAGCTTGCTTTCGCCTGGCGTCAGCCCCTTGGCGTGTTCGTGTTCGGCGATGATCGCGGCAGCGGCGGCAAAGGCCTTTTCGTCATGTTGGCGGAGTGCGGCAAGCGAGGGATTTCGCTTGGCCAGCGCATCCTCGGCTGGTCCGGAATGAGCAAGCTCAGGCATCTGCAGCGCCAGCAGAAGGCCGATGGACAGAGTTGTGAGCCGGAATTTCGTCATCGTCGTCAGGTCCGTCTTATTGGCGCCGTTGCGCGACAAGCGCCCCGACAATAGGCAGAGGCCGGAGGGAAGGCAACGGCGCTCAGTGCCAATCGATTGGGAGGGTTGAAATCGACTGGCAGCCGATATCAGAGGATCTTCAATTGCTGCAGGCCAAGGCGGAGATTGCGCAGCATCTCGCCGAAGATCTCCTCGATCTTGCCAGTCGACCAGACGACCATGGTGCCGTAGGGCGAGCGGGTGCGCTGCATGAAGCCCGCCGTCTCGAAATCGATCAGCGTTTTGCGGCAGGTCTCGCTCGACATCACCGCGACAAGGAAACGGGCGAGATTGGATTGGTCTATCGCGCCTGATTTATCGGCCCAGTTCTGGATCAGCCGCGGCTTGGTATCCGCGGTGAACATCGAGGCGAGCGCACGATCCTGTGAAAGCCCCAGGCGCTGCAGCTTGGCGGGATCGCGGGTGAGTGAGACCACATAATCATTGTGCAGATCGGCGAAGCGTTCGATATCTTCGGCGGTGTTGATGCCGAAGACCTTCATCGAATAAAGGAACTCGGCCATCAGATAGGTTGGCTCGGAGCGCAGCTGCGCCAGATGCTTCTCATCCGCGCTGGCGGAGGCCGCGCAAACGCGATCGGAGAAGCCTATCCGCGCCGCGCGCACCTGCTCCAGCAGGCTTATGTCGAGCGCCAGTTCGTCGCCGTTCCATTCCAGCATAAGCATTCCCTGCCCGCAAATCTTCGAGACGATGATCTTGTACTATCGCTGGCGCAGATCTCCAAATCGTTTGGAAAGCAACGACTTGCTGACGAGGCGCATCTATCCTACCATTTTAATTGGCTTGGCAGTCTTTTTGAGGTCGAGGCAATGTGTAGTTTCGGGTCGCATATTCTGTTTGCCGCGGCACTTGCGGTCGCCTCGCCAGGTTTTGCCAAAGACACTGTGATGATCGAGCTTCGCGGCGGTGATGGCGCCCGTTCCGTCGGCATCGTTTCGTCAAGCGAGGAAGTGGAGGCATCGGGGCCCGCCGCAATCACCGTCGGCGACGACGGCACGATCTATATCCTCGACCAGAACAACGGCCGCGTGCTTGCCGTCGATGCCGAACGCTCGCAGGCCGATCCCGAGGTTCTGCCGCTGCCCGAAAATGCCGCGCCGGAGGATCTCGCCGTCGTCCATAACGAACTCTACCTCTGGTCGGACGGTGTCGTGCCGCTCGAGCGCTCCACCGATGCCGACGGCCGGTCCCAGACGTTACGCGCTATCGATGGCGGCGATGCTGATGACTACACCCGCTCCGTCTTCGCCTCCATGGGTTCGGTGCCACCGGGTCCGCTGAACAGCATCATCGATGAGATCGGCCGCAGCACCAGCCGGCCCGAGACCCGCCCGCCGGTCGTCCAGTACGTGCCGAGCCGCGGGCTCGGCGATATCGTTGCGGAAGTCTCGGCGACAAACGACAAGGCGGAAATCCTGCTGCGGCGCAGCAGCTCGGAAGAGAATTTTCTGTCTTTGCAGCTGACTTCGGAAGGGCGGATCGGCACTGTCGAACTTCTTGATATCGACACCACGGGCAGGCCCTATGCGCTGGTCGAGCTGGTGCCTGCCGACCAGCCTGATCGTACCGGCATGCTGGTCGTGCGTTTTACGCCTAACGGGGCGATGGACCGCGTCTACGACCTGCCGATCGACCCTGGCACGGTATTCTCCCGGCGCTTCGTGGCGATCGGTCCGCGCGGCGACGTGCTCTACCTCCGCTCGCAGGAGAGCCGCGCGCAGGTGTTGAAGCTCGACGGACGGGAGCCCGGCCGCAAGCTCGCCGTCGCCAAGCCCGCCAAGCCGTTGAATACCGGCAAAACAGGCAAGACGCCGAAGGTCGCGATCGTGCCGAAATCGCGCAGCGACGTCATCGAGCGGGCGATCGGCTTTGAGACGCTGAACTGGCTGGTGACGCCGACCGCCTACGGCGGCGATCCCGGGCCGGGCTGCGCCAACATGAACCGGCTGCGCCGGCCAATCTACCTGATCGGCAAACGCGGGCAAACTGTGAAGGGCGTTCCTTATTGCTGGGGCTGCAAGACGCCGCTGGAAGATTTCGTCGAGGGCGTGGAAAAAGGCCAGACCGCCGGCAACGTCTGCACCAAGAGCTTGCCGCAATCCAACATCCTCGGCGTCGACTGCTCCGGCTTCGTCAGCGATGCCTGGGGTCTGAAGATGCATGTATCGACCCGCGCCATTCCCGGCATCGCCAAGCGGCTCTCCGACCCCTGGTCGATGCAGCCGGGCGACGCGCTGAACAAGCCGGGCTCGCATGTCCTGCTCTTCATGCGCTTCACCGATGACCGCAAGGTGGAAGTGATGGAAGCCTCGCCTAACGCCTGCAAAGGCCGCGTCTGCCGCAACACCTATTCGCTCGGCAGCCTGTTGATGCGCGGCTACCAGCCGGTGCGCTTCAAGGGGCTCAACGGATAAGCGACTTCACGCCGCGGGACGCGACGCCAGCCGCCGTTTGGCCATCGCCAGAAGCCCCTTGTTGGCGACGTTCGCGGCATAATCCCGGTAGGCGGGATCTTTACTGAGCATGCGCTCCTCCGCGCGTGCGCGCAGGAAGTAAATAAGACTGACGATCGCGAGCATGCCGGCCCGGGCAAGTCCCTCCGCGAGGCCGCTGGCAATGAAGCTCGGGAGCGCAAACAGCCACCAGGCGAAGTTCTTCGAGACGTAGGCCGGATGTTTGATGAAGCGATAGGGGCCTGATGTGATAATGCCGCGATGGGTCAAGTTTGAAAATCGTGGCCCGAAGGCGACGGTCGCCCAAAGATAGACTCCGGTGCAGAACAGCGTCGCGATGCTCCAGAGGAAGAAGATTGCCGACCCCTCCGGGATCACGGTCTCCCAGCCCGGCCCGTCGCCATAAGGTACGAAAGCGTGCGAGATCGCAGGAAAGAACGGCTCGTAACAGATGAGACAGACGAGCCAGCCAAGCGCCGTCGTCTCCGTTGCCCTGACATGCCATCCGAAAAGCTTGAAAGTGGCTATATAGCCTCCGGCTGCAAGCACGGTATCGACAAGAAAGACAAGCCGTAACAGGCCTTCGAACCAGGCGGCCGAGAGCGGCGGAAACGCCCATGCCGGCTTATCGACGAGATCGGCAAGGCTCGCCATTCCGCCCGAGAACATCAGGACGAGAAAGAAGCATTTGATCGCGAGCAGGCGCAATGCGAACAGCACGTCCTCTTCGCGAAAATCCTGCATCAGCACCGCGCGGCCGACCTGATTGAGATAGTCGTCAGGCTGCTCGGCGATCAGATCGGTGACCGCGACGTAGAGGATGGTGGCAATCGCAAGCACGATGGAAATGGGAATGGTCGCATGACTGGCTTCGATAAACCACTGAACCGCCGACGACTGCGTGAAAAACGGAAAGACCGAACAGACGATGACGACCGCGCCAAGGAGTGCGGCGAGGCCGACGAGCTTCGTTCCGATGCGACGCCAAAAGGCGGCTGAAACCTCGTTCCGTCTGTTTCGGAATAGCCAAGTGCGACGCATGGCCGGTATGCCGTCGACGGCAATCCACGCAAGAAGAAGGCAGAACACAGCGAGTGCCATCGCCTTGCCCGGCTCAAGCTGCAGATAGGCCGGTAGCGCGATGCCGACGATGCCTCCGAGAAGGGTCGCAGCTTGAATGGCGAGAGGGCTTCCCATGAGGGTATCCCTGTCCTGCGTAGGTGGCACGCGCCCGCCTTCCTCGATCAGCTTGTCCGCTGGACGACAAGCTGCGGGTGGGGGACCGAAGAGCGCATCCGCCCTGACTCTACCGCAAGCGCTACTGCTGCTTCAGGCGTCAGAAAGGATCCATCCTTCGGCAGCGAGATCATCGCAATGTCGAGCTTGTCATAGTCGACCATATAGTAGCCCGATCCGGTATTGATGACAGCTTCAGGCCTGATTGCCAGCAAATCCTGCGCCATCGTGCCAACGAATACCGGTCCGCCCCAGATGTAGCGGAAGGCGTAAACCGGTATGCCCTGAGCCGAAGTGCCGAGCCGGCGGATATCGGTCTTCAAGCGGCGATCGGACCATGAGCCGCCACTCGAGCTCGATGAGCTGCTTGAACTCGATGAACTGCTTGAGCTGGAGGAGCCGCTTGAGCTGGAGGAACTGCTCGAACCCGAAGAGCCACTGGAACCAGAGCCGCCGCCCATGCCGCCGCCCGAGTTGGAATTCCCACCGGTGCCGTTGTCAGAGCGGGCGAAAGCCGGTTGACTGCTCTTTGCGGCCACTTTTCTAACAGCGGGTGTGGTTTTCTCGGTAGGTGTGGCGTTCCTGGCTGGCTCTTCACTGGAGAACAATGTCCTGGCGCCGGGATCGATGATGCAACTCTGTAGGATTGCGCCTGCGCCGGCAAGGAAGGTCGAGCATAGAAGAGCACGGATGATGAGCTTTTTGGTCATGTAGGGCGCCCCCGGATCGCCGTTTCAGAACAGATCGTACCTCGGATTTCGCTTGACCCATGTCGCCTTGGCGAGCTTGACGACCCTGTCATCAGGCGACTTGGATTTGGGAATTGCCTTTAGGTCTTCAGCGGTCAGCTCGGAGGCAAAACTTTCTTCCGCCTGCTTCTTTGCGGCGGCGGGCAGCCTCTTGAGTTCCGTCAGCGCCTGATTTTTCGGATCACCGCTGCCCGGCATGTTGATTGCGGCCGCCAGCGCGAAATAACGAGCCGCGGTTGCAAGGCTGTCGGCATCCGTGCCTTCCTTCGCCAGAATGGCGCGGTCGAGCGCACCCCAGTAGTCGCCGCGCTCCGCGCCCATCTCCAGCCACTTCACCGCTTCGGTCTTGTCCGCGGTAACGCCGACGCCGTCGCGGTACATGCGTCCGAGATTTGTCGGAGCATAAGGCTGGCCACCTTCCGCCGCCCGCGTGAAGAGATCGATTGCTTTTGGAAGATCCTGCGGCGCGCCTTTTCCCAGGCGATAGACGAGGGCGAGGTTGTTGAGGGAATAAATGTCGTTACGCTCGACGCCGGCCTCGTAGAAACGAATGCCGCGATCCGGATCGGCGGGAACGTTGACACCGTTGAGGAAGATATAGCCGAGTTCGTTCATCGCATAGGTATGCCCGAGATCGGCGGCTTTCAGCATCAAACGCAATCCCTCCTGCTGGTCGGCCTTGGTGCCGCGACCGTAATAGAGGGCCTTGCCGTAGCTGAGCAAAGCAAAGGGGTCACCCTTGGCTGCGCCACCCTTGGCGATCTGGCTTGCCTTGGCCGCATCGCGCGGAACAGAGGCGCCGAATTCATAGAGGCTCGCCAGCTCGTAGATCGCCCGCACATGCCCGGCATCCATCGCCTTCTTGATCGTCGCAAAAGCCGTCTTCGTGTCACGGTTGGCAAGCTGGGCGCGGCCGAGCTGGTAGACGAAGCGCGCGATCTCCGGATAGGTCTTCATCGCCTCCGTGCAAGCCGGCAGCGCAACGTTCGGGTCGATTTCGTTCGGCAGTTTGCCTGATGTCACGCCCTGCAGATCGAGAGGGGCTGCGGCTGCGGTATCGCAGGCGTCAAGCGTCGGTTTGAAAGTGACAGTTGCGGGCGCCAGATCATCGTTGGCGGCCTGCAGCGTCACGGCGAAGCTTTGGTTTTCCGTGCCGATTTGCGGTTCATAGGAAAGGGCCGGAATATCGGCTGCCTCAAGCACATGGCCGAGCCCGATCACCCGGTCTCCGGCGCGCAACGTGCCCTTGTCAGGCAGGGCCGCGATCTTGAAGGTCATTTCCGCGGTCGACGCCGGAACGACGGGCAGGCCGGCCTTGATGGGGCCGACGCCGATCGTTGCGTCGATGTCGCGCGGCAGTTCCTTCAGATAGGCGCCGGCATCGGCGAGCCGTACCTGCTTTTCCTGCTCGAGCTGGGCGAGCTTGGCGCCGGCATCGGCCGAGACGGTGATCGCGACCACACCCTGCGTCGCCTGGCCGTATGGGTCGCTGACGGTGTAGCCAATCAGGCCGATGGTACCGGCGGCAACGCCTGATGAATCATAGGTGAGCGCCGTCAGTGCTGCGGCGGGGAACTTTGCGCCCTGCTCGATCGGCTTGCCGTCGAAGGTAAGCTTGCCGGTCTGGGGGAGTTGATTGATCGTGACGACGAGGGCCGAGCCGGTCTCGTCATGCGGCGGGGCGATCGGCAGCTTCGTGGCGGCGGCTCCCTCCGGCACGCTCGCCTGCTGCATCGGCTCGACACTCGGCGGCGGCGGCGCCGGAATGAAATAGAAGCTGTCCATCAGTGAGGAATTTTCCCAGGGAACCTGCTTGCCGTCGGTCATGGCGATCACGTCACGACGCACATCGGTCAGGACTTGGCGGATCTCCTTGTTGGGCTCGCTGGCGCGCTTGATGAAGGATTCGGAATAGGGGCTCAGCGCCCCGGTGCCGTCGAGCGCCACCTGGCCGGGTTCTGTCGAAAAGGCGATCAGGCTGCCGAGATCGCTGTCGATGCGGGCAAGCCCGCGCGTGGCCCCGACCGGTTCCAGCTTTTCCGCCATCCAGAATTTCTGCGCGTTGAAGGGATTGTTGCGGCAGGCGTCGAGGAAGATCAGCTGCACGCGCGAATTCTGCTTGAGATGGTTCAGGATCAGGTCGAGCGGCATGGTCTGCGTCTCGACGTCATAGGGCGTCTCCAGCGTCGCATCGACCGGCACGATGAAATTCTGCCCGCCCACCTGGATGCCATGGCCCGAGTAATAAATCAGGCCGGCCTCGGCATTGTTGGTCGAACGCAGGAAGCGGCGCACGGTATCTTCGAGCCCGATGCGGTCGACATTGATGCCGATCGTCACGTCAAAACCGGCCGCGCGCAGCGTGTTGGCGACCTCTTCGACATCATTGGCGGGATTGGGAAGCGAGGGCAGCGTCTTGTAGACCGAATTGCCGATGACGAGGGCAACGCGGCGTCCGCTCTCCCCAGTCACGGCGGCATAGGCCGTGCCGATCGACAGCAGTATTGCTGCGACGATCAGCAGATAAGCATACAGTCTCCTGACGTCGTGAAACCTGGGCATGGCTGGATCGCAAACATTCTATTGTTTCTGTTCAATAAAATTTGCTGGCCTGCTGGTGCTTGGCCCCCTCCGCATTCACGTTTCAAAAATATTCCTCGGCGGTCTAAAAAGCAAGCTTCGCCGCCTCCAACAGAATTGGAGCGGCTCTGCCAGATTGGAAGCTCCGCCGCAGGCAGGAAAGACTGTAGAAGTCCGAAAATCTTCCTGCGGCCTTCGTCGGATACGTCAGCTGAGATGACGTTTCTTTAGCCTCGAAACGTATAGTTGCTGATCGAGGCCGGTTTCATCTCGATGGAGAAGCCCGGCAGGCTTGGCGGCATGTAGGCTGCATTCTCGATCCGGCAGGGGTCGAGGAAGTGTTCGTGCAGATGATCGACATATTCAATGACGCGGCCGTCCTTGGTGCCTGAGACGGCGATATAGTCGATCATCGACAGGTGCTGTACATATTCGCAGAGACCGACGCCGCCGGCATGCGGCCAGACCGGCCGGCCGAATTTAGCGGCGATCAGCAGCACGGCGAGCACTTCGTTCAGTCCACCCATGCGGCAGGAATCGATCTGCACGATATCGATCGCGCCTTCGGCGATGAACTGCTTGAACATGATGCGGTTCTGGCACATCTCGCCGGTCGCGACCTTCACCGGCGCAATTGCCTGGCGGATCTTGCGGTGACCGGCGACATCGTCGGGGCTTGTGGGCTCCTCGATGAAGAAGGGCTTGGCAAAGGAGAGCGCCTTGACCCAGTCGATCGCCTGGCCGACATCCCAGACCTGGTTGGCGTCGATCATCAGGTAGCGGTCGGGACCGATCACCTCGCGGGCAATCCGGAGACGGCGGATGTCGTCTTCCAGGTCGCGGCCGACCTTCATCTTGATATGGTCGAAGCCGGCGTCGATCGCTTCCTGGCAGAGGCGGCGCAGCTTTTCGTCACCATAGCCGAGCCAACCGGCCGAGGTCGTGTAGCAGGCGTAGCCTTCTTTTTCGAGGGTGGCGATGCGTTCCGTCTTGCCCGCCTCGGCGCGCTTCAGAATCTCGATCGCCTCATCGCGCGTCAGCACGTCTGTGAGATAGCGGTAGTCGACGATATCGGCGATTTCTTCCGGCGACATCTCGGCGACCAGCCGCCAGACCGGCTTGCCGGCCTGTTTGGCAAGCAGATCCCAGACGGCATTGACGACCGCGCCTGTCGCGAGATGAATGGCGCCTTTCTCCGGGCCGATCCAGCGCAATTGGCTATCGCTCGTCAGGTGTCGCCAGAACTTGCCGGGATGGGCGAGAACCTCGGCGAGATCGGCGCCGACGACGAGATGGCGCATCGCTTCGATCGCCATGCAGCAAATGTCGTTGCCGCGGCCGATCGTAAAGGTCAGGCCGTGGCCGGCAAGATCAGGGGCATCCGTATCGAGGATGACATAGGCGGCCGAATAATCCGGATCGGGGTTCATGGCATCGGATCCGTCCAGGCTTTGCGACGTGGGAAAGCGGAGGTCGAAGACGCGGAGATCGGTAATGCGGGTCATGGTGTTTTCTCCGTTAACGGGGCCGATGGGATGCGGAGCCGGATCGGCCGGCGGGGCGCCGGCCGCATCTGCGGATGAGGTCAGATTGTCCAGCCGCCGTCGATGGCGATCGCCTGACCCGACGTGTAGGTCGCGCCGGCGAGATAGACGGCGAGATCGGCGATCTCCTCAGGCGAGCCGAGCCGACCCATCGGCTGGCGGGCGATGAAGGCGGCGCGCGCCGCATCATAATCGCCTTGCGCGCGCATGCGGTCCTGCAGTGATGGGCTTTCCACCGTGCCGGGGCAGATGGCGTTGCAGCGGACGCCTTGAGCAACGTAGTCGGCGGCGACGGCTTTGGTCAGCCCGATGACGGCGGCCTTGGTGACGCCATAGGCGAAGCGGTTTGGCACGCCCTTGATGCTGGAGGCAACGGAGGCCATGTTGATGATAGCCCCGTCCTTGCGTTCGAGCATGCCGGGCAGCACTGCGCGGATCGTGCGGATCATCGCCTTGACGTTGAGATCGAAGGCGAATTCGAGATCGGAATCCTTCATCTCGAGGATCGAACCCGCATGGACGAAACCGGCGCAGTTGAACAGCACGTCGACGGCGCCGATCTCGGCGACGAGGGCCGTGACCGCATCCCCGTCGAGCACGTTCAGCTTATGGGTGGAAACGCCGGTTTCCGCGGCAAGGGTGGCGAGCGCATCCGTATTGATGTCGGTCGCGTGGACCTTGGCGCCGACCGCGGCAAAGGCTATCGCCGTCGCTCGGCCGATGCCCTGACCGGCGGCGGTGATGAGAACGGTCTTGCCGGAAAGTCTGTTTGTCATGTCACGGGCCTTTTCTTCATTTGTCCACGCTGGGCGATGGTGTGCGGCTGTGTCTCAGGCGAAGGCTCAGTCATGAAGCTCGCCTGTCGTCATCTGTCACTAGCTTTCTTTTGCGCGCTTCGACCGGGTTCTGGCAAGATGTGCGGAGCGCGCCGGCTTGCTTCCGGGCCGGCTGTACGCCCCGATGGTCACTTCCATGCGTTGCACCGTCTTCCTCCCGCGCCCGGCTGCTGGCGACTCGCGCCGTTCGGACGTCGTCCGGCTTTCGCCTTCGCTGCATGTCTTCAGCTATGATTTGTCTGTTTATAGACAAACAGACGATTAGCCAAGGGTCAAGTGTGAAGTTTTCCTTTTCCGGCTGCGGTTCTGCGTATATGCAAGACGATATTCACAGGAGGAAGGAATGGAGACCGACGAGTCCGACCGCTACCGCGCTCCCGCCCTCGACAAGGGGCTGGATATTCTGGAGCTGTTGGCCGGCGTCGACAGCGGCCTCACCCAGGCGGAGATCGCCAAGCGGCTCGACCGCAGCCCCAATGAATTCTACCGCATGCTCGACCGTCTGGTGCGCCGTGGCTACGTGACCCGGCTGGATGGCGACCGTTACTCGCTGACGTTGAAACTCTTCGGTCTCGCCCAGCTGCACGCGCCGGTGCGCCGGCTTGCCTCCTATGCTACGCCGCTGATGCGCGATCTCGCCCAGCGCACGCGACAGGCCAATCACCTCGCCGTCTTCGACCGCGGTGCAGCTGTTGTCATCGCCCAGCAGGAGGCGCCGGATTACTGGGGATTTTCGATCCGCGTCGGCGCTCATATCAGCCTCTTCAACACGGGTTCGGGCCATGTGCTGCTCGCCTTCCGCAGCGAGGAGGAGCGGGAGATGATGATTTCGGAACATGTGCGCAGCCGCGCCGATATCGAACTCGGCGCCGAATTCTACGACCGCCTCGATCAGATTCGCGAGCGTGGCTACGAGATGATGGCGAGCGTCCAGACATCGGGCGTCTACAATCTTTCCGCTCCCGTTCTCGGGCCGGATCGGCGCTGCATCGCCGCTCTCACCTGCCCCTTCATTGCTCTCGTGAATGCGCCTTCGGCACCCGATATCAGCCAGACGATCCTGCTGGTGCAGAAGACCGCCGCTCAGCTTTCGCTGCTGGCCGGCGCCGACGTCGCCAACCCCGCTTGAGGGGTGAGAATTTCTATTTGAACAATACATTCACCAAAGTTAGGTTGCCGGAAAGCCATCGCCGGAGGAAATAAGCGTGCTCATCGATACCCATCTGCATATCATCGACCGGTTGGCGCTGCGTTATCCCTGGCTTTCGGGCGAGCCTGACCTCGATCACGATTTCCTCTACGAGACCTATGCGGCCGAGGCCCGACGCTGCGGCATCACGACGGTGCTGCACATGGAAGTCGACGTCGATCCTGCCGCCATGCAGGCCGAGACCGACCATGTCGCCGGCATTGCTAAAAGGGAAGGCAGCCTGATTGCCGGCGCCATCGTTTCCTGCCGGCCGGAAGAGGAAGGCTTTGCCGCCTACCTCGAGCGGCAAAAGGCCGATCCTTTCGTCAAGGGGTTCCGCCGCGTGCTGCATGTCGTGCCCGACGACGTGTCCGAAGGCGCGCTGTTCCGCGAAAACATCAGGCGGATCGGCGGCAGCGGCCTGACCTTCGACCTCTGCACGCTGCCGCATCAGGCCGGCCGCGTGACCGCCCTCGTCGATCTCGCCCCGGATGTGCAGTTCGTTCTCGACCATTGTGGCGTGCCCGATATCCGCTCGGACGCCTTCGAGCCCTGGAAGGCCGGTGTCGCGGAGATTGCCCGGCGGCCGAACGTGATCTGCAAGATCTCGGGCGTCGTCGCTTATGCCGATGCCGAGACATGGACAGCTGAGACGCTGAGGCCCTATATCGAACACGTGATCGCAAGTTTCGGCTGGGATCGTGTCGTCTGGGGCAGCGACTGGCCGGTCTGCACGCGAGGCGGCGGGCTTTCCACCTGGGTGGCCGCCACCCATGCCGTGCTTTCCTCCAGCAGCGAGGCGGAGCGGTCCAAGCTGCTATACGCCAATGCGCAGCGCCTCTGGTCGCTCTGATCCGTTTTGCACAATCCTGAAGGGACGCCGCACAATTTTGCGCGAACGCTACGATGTCGCGAAAAACGTGATGTACCTTGTAAAAGTGCTACTTTGGCATGTTTTTTGCTGGTGTATGAATGAAGCGACGCGATGTTTCGGTTTGAGACGACTTACAACCAAGCAATTGCTAGCTTTATTCATCTCGGGTAAAAGTTGTTAGGCAGGGATATGACGAATAACCACATGTCCACTGTCCTCAGGAGGGAAAATAAATGAAAGAAGAACCGCACTCAGTGGATGTTCACGTGGGCAAGACCATCCGTATACAACGTCTGCTGAGGAAAGTTTCCCAGACGGAATTGGGAGATCGTGTCGGCGTAACGTTCCAGCAGATCCAGAAATATGAAAAGGGCTCCAACCGCGTTTCTGCCAGCATGCTGGTTGAAATCGCAGGCGCGCTGAAGGTCGACGTCAGGACGTTTTTTGACGATCTGTCGACGCCCGATACGGCCAACGACAACCCCGCTCCGAGCGAGGAATTCGTAATTTCGCGTGAAGGCGTCCTTCTCAATGCTGCGTTCTTCTCGATCAAGAACGAAGCTCTTCGCAAGAAGATCCTGAAGCTCGTCCAGGCGATCGCCCACACCGAACAGTTGGAAGCTGACGCGGCCGAATAACCGGTTGTCCGTCACGCTATCCCAGCGGACCGCATGAGGATTAACAGCGATCGATCGGATCAATACCAATCGATCGGGATCAATGGTGATTGATCGCAATCAATGGCGATCAATCAGGATCAGATTCTCGCTGGCATCCTTCATTGCGATCTTGGCCTTGCTGCCGAGCAACTTCTCGAGATTGACGTCTAGTTCCCTGTCGGGATCTATGCCGTCCCAATCGATGACGACCTGCAGCAGCGCCATGTTCGTCAGGTGCATCAGATTACGCAGCTGAAGCTTTTCAGCCTCCTCCTTGGCTGCCGACAGCAGCCGGAAGATCCTTGCGTATTCACTGCCTGTACCTTCGGCATGTTGTTCAAACATCGTTCCCGCCCTTTGTGGTCGTGAAACCCTACGATTCCATCACTAGTGCATCTTCCCGCTGCGACCGTTATTCTACCGTTACAGGAGTCACGCTGCGCGTGACTTCGGCGTGCAGAAGCTCCCAGTGGGAGGTCGCGGCAAAGGCCCAGTCACGGTTGACGGGAACGAATTCGTCCCGGCGCAGCCACTCCAGCACCAGCCGCGCGTCGTTGCGCTTGCGCTCGACCCGGTGCGTTCGGATGGCTGCGAGGATATGGTCGCGGCGCGGTTTGCGGGCGAAGTGGCACTCGTCGACCACCTTCGCATAGGTGCGCTCCGAAAAATGCAGGAAGCGGCCGGCAAGCAGCAGCTTCTTGCGCTCGCCGGGCGAAATCTCGCCAGCGGCGTGAAGCGCATCGATCGTCGGTTCGAAATCGACCCAGGGCACGGAAAGCGGCAGCCAGCCGAGTTCCTGCGGCGCATGCACCAGCGCGACCGCCTCGTCGTCAATGAGCCGACCGGCCTCGTAATCCTCGAAGATAGAGCCGAGGCCGACCATGCCGAAGGGAGAGCATTCCGCTGCTCGCAGCGCCCCCATGCTGGCGCCGCCGGCAACCGCGACATCGCGTTCGAGGGCGTAGAGGATTTCCTTGTGCCAGACCGAAGGTAGGTCGCCGAAATAGCCGTCGACGAGGCCGATCGCCGTGGCGCCATCTTCAACCGCCTTCAGGATGTCGCCGCAGGCGGCCGGTGGCCGGAAGTCGATGCGAGGAGACATCGTTCTTGCCGCGGCGAGATCGCTGCCAAGGCTCGGACCAACGAACACCACCTTCATGATTGGGCTCCTCTCAAGGTGTTGACCGCACGCATGCCGAGCTGGATGTACTGGCCCGAAATATCGACTTCCAGGCCGGGCACGATCACCCTGACCACCGAGACCGGCAGAGTGCGATGCGCAAACGGCACGACGACGATCTGCTCGATGCCGGTCGCCGTCAGTCGTTCGGCAATATGGCGGATGGAGTCCTGGATCGTCGCCGGGCGGCGATGATGGGCCTGGAACGCGCGCATCCGGCCGTCGCCCTCACAGAGTTCGACCACTTCTTGCATCGCTGCACTCCGGTCGAGCCTTTGATAGACGCGCGGTGAGAAATCGTCGCGGCTGCCGGCAATCGCGGTCAGCCGGCTCTGCGCCGCTTCGGTGATGGCGCGCAGCGCGGCGCGCACAGGATCGGGATGGCAGCCACAGCCGCCACAGACATGCGACCAGCGCGCATCGACGCGATCGGAAAGATTGCCGGGCATGATGACGGCCAGGAAAACGGGAACGCCGATATCGGTCGTCATGTCGAGCAGCAGCAGCCGCATGCCGGCGCGGGCGATCCGATCGGTCATAATGTCGATGACCGCATCGTCGAAGGAGGCTGGGTCGATGCGGCATTCCTTCAGGCGTTCCGGCGATTTGAGCTGGGTCAAGGCCCAGGCGTCGCGCTCCACCAGTTCGCAAAGTCCATGCAGCGCCGCTTCGGAGGGCGTGTTGCCGGAGGCAAGCCCGTCGCTCGACTGCTCGAAGCCCGGCGGCCTCTCGCCGCGATGGTCGAGACCGACGAGCCACCAGGGCACGAAAACGCTGTTGCCGGAAAGGATATCGAGGCCAGAGCACCAGGGAATGGGGCGATTGCCGATCTCGTCGGGTGCGCAGCGCGCGACGTTGTCGAGATCGATCATTGCGGCACGCTCGGCCCGCATGCTCTCGACCGTCGCCTGCGTCAGGTCGGCCGGCGGGATTTCCGCAATCCGCGTCTCGATTGCCTCCATCGCCGCCGAGGCCATGGCGGCGTCATTGTCGATGCCCTTGCCTTGGAAGACCGAAAGCGTATGGCTGTTCGGCCGCGTTGCGAAGGCGACGGGGATGTTCAGGACGTCGAGCGCGGTCAGGAGGCCGACGCGTGTTATGCCGAATTCGCGCAGGTGCGGCCTGATCGCCGCAAGCGTCTGGGCCGGCGTGACCGCACGGTCGTGATATTCGCTGACACCGGCCGATGATCGTTCAAGGTCACCGGCAAGCGTTTCAAGGTCGGTGAAAGCGGACATGCCGATAGGTCCTTAGCGGAACCTCAGCGCATGCGTCAGGCTCTCGAGCGCGTTGGCGGAAACGTTAAGTTCGTCCTGTTTCATGGCTGCTTTGGCAGCTGCAGAGAAGCGCAGCGACTGTGTCTGAACTGTGGTGGCTTCAGCATTCGTCTTCATGTTCCATCTCCGATTGGCTGGGGCAGCGCCTTGCTGCCGTTAACCATCGGAGGGAAACATTGCCTGCGTCATTTAAGCGTTACAGGCTTCGTTAAAAGGCCACCTAATCAGGGAAGACCTGCAAGTTGCAGGCCCTTTATCAACGGTTCCGTATAGGCGGGATCGCGATCGGGAACGAAATGACGGATGTCCTCGCTGCGGAAATCCGGGAAATTTTCCAGCACCACCCGGGCATATTTGCCGGCCTTGTCAGTATCGCCCGCCATGGCATGCGAGGCGGCGAGCAGGCGGGCTGTGGCCTGCTTGGTCTTCACCGGCTCCAGCGCCTCGATCGCCATTTCATACTCTTCGCGCATGAAATGGATGCCGCCGAGGTTCCAGTAATAATAGTCCGGCGGCAGCGGATTGAGCTTGAAGGCGGCGCGGCTGAGCTCCAACGCCCGGTCGAAATCGCCGTCGTGGGAAAGCGCGTCGGCGAAATCGGCAAGGATGTCGGCGTCGTTGGGATTGAGGTCCTGGGCCTGCTGGAAATGCTCCAGGCTTTCGTCGAAACGTCGGCGGTAAAGCGCCACGAAGCCGAGCTCGCGATAGGCCCGGCCGCTGTTCGGGTCGGACTGTTGCGCAAGGCGCGCGGCGCTGTTGGCTTCGTCAAGCAGTTCCGTGTCCTGCATGCCGCGGATCAGCCATTCCATGCCGAGTGCGCGTGAGACCCCGGCATGGGCGGCCGAGAAATGCTCATAGCGGTTGAGTGAGGATTTGAACCATTTGCGCGCCTGGCGCAGATGCTGCAGGTCGGTCTGGGCGATCAGCCGCTTGCCTTCCAGGTAGAGGCGGTAAGCGGACGCCGGCGCATCGCCGATCGGCATCGCCAGTTCATGGCGCTCGATCGTGTCAGCAAGCGAAGAGACGATCCGCCGCGTCAGATGCGCGAAGGATTCGCTGATCTTCTGCATGACCAATGGCAGTTCGATGGCCCAGATCACCTCCGATGTCGTCGTCCGCGTCAGGCGGCAGGTCGCATAGACTTCCTCGTCACGGCCCTGGATGCTCACGTAGACCGCATAGTCGAAGCTGAGGTCGAGCGGGCCGGGCATGGCCCGCGTGGGATTGACCGCACGGCTGAGGATCTCGAGGCTCGTATGCGCGGCAATCACTTTGAAGCCGCGTTGCTGGCTGAGACCGATGGTGACGTCTTCAAGGAGCGCCCTGCCGACCCGCTCCATCAGCGGATCGGTGAAGATGCTTTCCGGCGGCAAGATGATGATACGCGGCTGGCCGACCGGATCGGCGAACATGCCGGGCGCTGCCGGGCGCTCGGATGCGGCGACCTGCGCTGCGGGTATCAGGCCGAGCTCGCGGGCGAGCGCCGTGGTGCTTTCTTCCGGCTCGGTATCGAAATCGTCCTTCAGCTGGCTCTTGCACTTGAGATAGGCCTGACGCGCCGCAGCCGGATCGTTCATCCTGACATGGAGACGCATCAAGGCGCGGTACGCCGTCTCGCTTGCAGAGTCGAGTTCGAGGAGACGCCTGGCAAGTGCGACCTGCTCTTCATCCGATCTGTCGTCGGCGGTCTCGACCAGCCGGGTGAGATGGGCGGAGCGCAGTTCGTCGATACGCTGGCGCTCGTAGGTCAGCCAGTCCTCGGCGCCCTGCGTCGGCGATTTGGCGCCTTCGAGCAGTTCGCCGTTGAGGATTTCGCTGTCCCCGGGCGCGAGCGGTCCCTTCTGTTTCAGAATATGGACATCGACCTCCCAACCATCCGCAAGCCCGATATGGGTTCTGGTTGCAGCGAGCAGCGGCGGAAGGTCGGCGGGGATGCTCTGTTCGATGCGCGCGAGCAGTTGGCGCAGGCTGCCCGCCCGCTTTTCCGGCAGCTCGGATTGCCAGAGCTGACGCCTGACGGTTTCGCGGTCAAGTTCGAGACTGGCTTCGGCGGCGAGCATGGCCAGGAGAAAATAAGATTTCTCCGGCAAGGGGAGTTCTCTCCCCGCCGCCATCAATCGCGGTCTTCCGAGCAGGCAGAGCCTGTTCGTCAACACCTCTCCCGATGTCCCTTGCATCTCGCTTCTCACCCCTGAAGCCAAGGCGCGCTGACGCGCCGGCCGGTTGATAGCATGTTAGAGCTATAAGAGCGTCTCGCATAGCGGCTTTGCTATAAAAATGAGAAAATTCATCGAATAATTGCATCTTCTCATGCCATAAGTGGGAGAAAATGCTTTACCAACACTTGATGTGCCCGATGACGGTGTCTTATTCTGGCACGTTATTTCTCTTCAGAGCGCCCGGACGATCCGTTTTGCGCCTGCTTCCGTCGCGGTTGCAGCCTCGACGAAATCCAATCCGATATCGAGCACCGGCGCGCTGTGCGTCAGCCAGCCGACAGAAATGAGGTCGACGCCGGAAGCCGCGATGGCTGCAGCCGTTGCCGGCGTGACGCGGCCTGATGCTTCGGTGATGGCCCGGCCTTCGACGATGGCGACGGCTTCGCGCAGCTGATCCTGTGTCATGTTGTCGAGCAGAACGGCATCGACGCCGATCTCCATCGCTTCGCGCAATTGATCGAGCGTATCGACCTCGACCTCGATCTTGACCATATGGCCGATGCCTCCCCGCGCCCGGCGGATCGCCTCAGTGACGCCCCCGGCGATGGCGACGTGATTGTCCTTGATCAGCACCGCGTCATGAAGCGCGAAACGGTGGTTCATGCCGCCGCCGGCCCGCACCGCATATTTCTCCAGCGCCCGGAGCCCCGGCGTCGTCTTGCGGGTGCAGGCGACGGACGCCTTGGTGCCCCTGATGGCGGCGGCAATCTCAGCCGTCACGGTCGCGATGCCAGAGAGATGGCCGAGGAAATTCAGCGCGGTGCGCTCGGCAGTCAGCAGGCCGCGCGACGGGCCTTCGATGGTGGCGATCACATCGCCCGGCTTTACCGCATCGCCATCCCTGACATGGCGGCGCATGACGATCTCGGGATCGACGAGGGAAAAGGCGAGCTCGGCCGCATCGAGGCCGGCAATCACGCCTGGCTGGCGGGCGGCCATCGCCACTGTCGAGCGGTGATCGGCGGGAATGACCGATGCCGAGGTGATGTCGCCGGCAAGGCCGAGATCTTCGAGCAGAGCTGCGCGCACCGACGGCTCGACGATCAGGCGCGGAAGGGAAACGAGGCTCATCTCAGGCACTCCTTGCAAACGAATAGGGTGGCGTGGCGCGGGCGATCTCCAGCGTGTCGGAAAGGCTCATCCGCCGCCGGTCTGCATTGGCCATCTTCAACGGAAAATCCGTTCGGGCATGGGCGCCGCGCGATTCCATCCGCAGGCTGGCGAAGACGGCGATCGAGAGCGCGACGATGGCCGGGTCGGCGGCAGGGTCGTCGCCTTCGGCAAGCGGCAGCAGGGCGGCGATCGCGCCATGCACAGCCCCGGCGTTGCGCAGCACGCCGAGATGGCGCGAGACGATTGGCCGGACGAGCGATGCATCGGCCGGCGCCGGCAATCTTCCCGCGAAAGCGGGACGGGCAGTACCTGTGGACATGCCTGACATGTCGCGTGCCGCCCGCATGCCCATCACGGCTGCCTCCAGCAGCGAATTGCTGGCGAGCCGGTTTGCGCCGTGCAAGCCGGTCGAGGCCGCCTCTCCTGCCACCCAGAGGCCAGGCACCGAGCTGCGGCCATTCGCATCCGTCGCAACGCCGCCCATGTGATAGTGAACGGCCGGGCGCACCGGAATGAGGTCCTTCGCCGGATCGATGCCGGCCTCGCCGCAAAGGCTCGAGATGACTGGAAAACGCGCGGCAAAGCGGCCGCCGAGAGCAGCGCGGGCATCGAGAAAGACCCGGCCGCCGCGGGCGATTTCGGCGCTGATCGCCCGCGCCACCACGTCGCGCGGCGCAAGTTCGGCGCCTGGAGTGCGGGCCATGAAGCGTTCGCCCCTTTCATTGACGAGCAGGGCCCCCTCGCCGCGAACCGCTTCGCTGACAAGGGCCAAAGGCCTGCGGCGTGAATCGAGCGCCGTCGGGTGGAACTGGACGAATTCCATATCGGCGAGAACAGCCCCTGCCCTTGCCGCAAGCGCGATCCCTTGGCCGAAATTGCCCATCGGATTGGTGGTCGCGTCATAGAGCCCGCCGATGCCGCCGGTGGCGAGCACCAGCTTGGAGGTCGGCAGGATGGTGGCGCCTTTTGCTGTTGCGCAGAGCAGACCAGCCACACGCTCGCCGTCCATCAATATCCGCCGGGCTTCGAAGCCTTCGAGCACCGTGATCGCAGGTGTTTGCATCACCGCCTGCACCAGCGCGGCAATGATTGCCGCCCCGGAGCCGTCGCCTTCGGCATGGACGATGCGGCGGCGGCAATGCGCGGCTTCCAGCCCGAGCGAAAGCTCGCCTGCCGCATTCCTGTCGAAGCGCACGCCAGCTTGCTCCAGCGCGGCAATCGCCGCCGGCGCCTCGGCGATGATACTGGCGGAGACCGCGGGGTCGCAGAGGCCGTCGCCTGCGGCAAGCGTGTCGGCAAGATGCAGTTCGGCGCGGTCGTCCGGGCCCATACTGGCGGCAATGCCGCCCTGCGCCCAGGCGCTCGACGTCTCCGCGCCGAGGGCGGCGCGGGTGACGATGATGGAGGGTTCGGGCGCCAGGGTCAGTGCGGCCATCAGCCCGGCAAGACCGCTGCCGACGATGACAGTACGTCCGGCAAGATGATCGAGCACCTCGGTCATATCGCCAGCATCCTCTCGACGGCGCGGCGCGCAGCCACTGCAATTGCCGGATCGACGGTCACTTCATGGCGGTTTTCTTCGAGTGCCGCGCGGATATTGGCAAGCGTGATCCGCTTCATATGCGGGCAGAGATTGCAGGGGCGGATGAACTCGACATCCGGATGGTGCACGGCGACATTGTCGCTCATCGAGCATTCGGTGAGCAGCACGACGCGCGCCGGCTTCTGCGTGCCGACATAGTCCGACATCACGGCGGTCGAGCCAGCAAAATCGGCTTCCGCCACCACGTCGGGCGGGCATTCGGGATGGGCAAGCACCATTACGCCCGGATGGTTTTCGCGCAGTTGGCGAACGTCATCGGCCGTGAAGAGTTCATGCACTTCGCAATGCCCATGCCAGGCGATGATTTCGACATCAGTTTCGCGGGCGACGTTGCGCGCCAGATATTCGTCCGGGATCATCAGCACCTGCGGGACACCAAGCGATTCCACCACCTGTTTGGCATTGCCCGAGGTGCAGCAGATATCCGAAGCGGCCTTCACCGCCGCCGAGGTGTTAACATAGGTGACGATGGGCACGCCCGGATGGGCCTGGCGCAACAGCGCGATATCCTCAGGGGTGATCGAATCCGCCAGGGAGCAGCCGGCGCCGAGATCGGGGATCAGCACCGTCTTCTCGGGGTTCAGCAGTTTGGCAGTCTCCGCCATAAAATGCACGCCGGCGAGCACGATGACATCGGCATCGACTTCGATCGCCTTGCGGGCCAGCGCCAGGCTGTCGCCGACGATATCGGCCACGCCATGGAAGATTTCCGGCGTCTGGTAGTTGTGCGCGAGAATGACGGCGTTGCGGCGGCGCTTCAGCTCAAGGATTGCGTCGACGTCGTTTTCAAACATCATCCATTCGGCTTTGGGGATGACGCGGCTGACGCGATGATAAAGCGAGGATGCGGAAACAGGGTGATTCATGACCGGCTCCTAATTATGCTCTATGTGAGCATATCATAGGCAAATAGATATTCTCACCGTGAGCATATGTCAATTGCGGGAGAGCGGTAATTTCGTTCCTGCCAGCGCGCGTTCTTCGAGCACCGTGTGGCGGAAGCGGAAGAGCTTGGCCGGCCGGCCGCCGGTTTCGCTCTCAGTTCCTCCGGTTTCCTCGACCAGTTCCTGCTGCTCGATCAGGCGGCGGAAATTCTGCTTGTGCAGCGTCAGCCCGGCGAGAGCCTCGATGGTGCGCTGCAGTCTCAGCAGCGTGAAACTGTCAGGCATGAGCTCGAAGACAACGGGGCGATATTTGATCTTGGCGCGCAGCCGTGCGATCCCGGTGGCGAGAATGCGGCGGTGATCGGCAAACATCGCCCGGCCAAGATTGGCCGCGGCTGCGCATCCGGCTTCTGCGACAAGCCCCGCCTCGTAAAGCAGTTCGTAGCGTTGCAGCGCCAGATCCTCGTTCCAGCCGCCGCCGTCGAGGCCGAAGGTAAAATCCGCCCGGCGATGACGGTGGTCGCGCCTTGCCGGATCGGCATCGGCCCAGCTCCCGAGGCGCGCCATGATCTCGTCGAGCACGGCCGGCCGGCCCTGCCGATGGTCTTCCCAGGGAAAATATTCGTACCAGCCATGCCATCCTGGCCGGCCCGCACCCGACTGCTCGTTGACGAGGCCGAGATAGCTGATCGAGATCGTCCGACCGCCCGGGATGTCGTTGTTCCGGTCACGGTCGGCGAAGGTATAGAGCTGTTCGAGATAGCCGACAGGGTGCTCCGTCTGCTCCTGCACCCATTCGCGCAGGCCGGATTGCAGGGTGCGGTGCCCCATCTCGAAGGGGCCGGAAGGCAGTGCGTCGCCGGAGCGGATGGTCATCACGCGCGGCTCGTCCCCCGTCACCGCGACGAGCACCGCAATCAATTCCGCATGCGCAAAGCCGATCGTCACAGGGGATCGAATACTCCGTTCCGAATGAATCGAACGGATCATTCCTGACACAGGCTATGGCCGAAGCCAATGGAGAGGAGGCGACTTCGCGGGGTCTCCCACATCATCGAGTAAACAGGCGCGGCTGGCTCAGGTGTTGCCTGCCTTCAACTGGTCCAGAAAAGTCTTCAGCTCCGCTTCGTCGATGCCGACGAGATGGCGCTTTTCCGGATAGGCGCCGGTCCTGACATCCTCGACGAATTCCGTGAAGGCGGCGATGCGCTCGCGCTGCAGCCGATCGTGTTCGTCCGCGAAGTTGCGATAGACCTTGGCATGGCGGGGATAGTGGTCGCGATTGGCGCCGAGCACGTCGTCGGCGAAGAGATATTGGGCATCGCAGCCACTGCCGGCTCCCATGGAGATCATCAGCATCGAAGTATTGCTGCTGATCGCGGCAGCGACATCCCCCGGAACGACTTCAATTTCAGCGGCGAAAGCGCCGGCCTCTTCCAGCGCCTTGGTCTGGCGCCAGATCTCGGCTGCACTCGCCGCCGTCTTGCCGACGGCGCGGAAGCCGCCGGTCCAGGTCGCCTTGGAAGGGATCAGCCCGAGATGGCCGCAGACCGGAATGCCCTCGTCGCGCATGCGCCGGATCGTCTGCAGGCTCGCGGCGCAATAGACCGCATCGCCGCCCGCCTTCAATGCCGCAAAGGCCGCGCGGAGATAGTCTTCGGCCGAGATATGGTCGCCATATTCGAGCCCCGGAATGGCAAACGGTGTGGGGGCGATTTCGCGAAAGACCGGACCGAGCAACGAGGGCGGCACCGAAACGATATCGATCCCGGCCTTTTCGGCGGCTTCCGCCTCCTCCAAGGAAGTGACGCGCAGCATGGTGAGCTGGCGCTTGCCCTTTTCCGCAAGCAGATCGGCGACCGTCGCGCGCTTATGTTTCTTCATCGTCAATTCCTTTGAAAAATAGAGGCGGCTCAGGCGGCCAGCAGGGATTTCAGCTTGACGTCGCTGGCTGCCAGCGCAGCAGGATCGGGATGAGCGCGCGCTGCGATCAGCATTTCGGCGAGCCTAATGTCGCGCGCTACGGCATTGCCCGGCCCGATGCCGCTCGCAGCGATCAACCGACCATCCGCGTCGAGATGGAAAAGAATAAAAGCGCCGGGGCCGAGATCGCGGCGCAGATGGGTGACAGCCCCTTCCGCAAGGCCCGATATCTGCAGCGTCATGTCGTATTGATCCGACCAGAACCACGGCACTGCCGAAATGGCTACCTCGAGGCCGAGCATGTTGGCCGCGGCCAATGTGCCCTGCTCCTGAGCATTGCGCCAGGATTCGAGCCGCACCCGCCGGCCGCCATAAATCGATAGCGGAAAAGAGCAGCAGTCGCCGGCTGCAAAGACGTCAGGTGTTGAGGTCTGTAGATAGGTGTCGACAGCAATGCCATTATCGATCTCGAGACCTGCCCTTTCGGCGATCTCGACATTCGGCCGCGCGCCGATGCCGACGAGGACGAGATCGGCTTCGATCGTCTCGCCGGTCGACAATCTGATCCGGGCTTTCCCGTTGTCTTCGATCAGAGCCTGGATCGAGACGCCGCAGCGGATATCGACGCCCTCGGCGCGGTGGCGCTCCGCCAGCGGATGGGCGATCTCCTCCGGTACGCCGCGTTTCAGCACGCGCTCCAATCCCTCGATGACAGTCACGTCGACGCCGAGCAGCCGTGCGGTAGCCGCCAGTTCCAGTCCGATGAAGCCGCCACCGATGATCGCGATATGCCGCCCCGGCTTCATCGCATTGCGCAGCACAACTGCGTCCTGATGTGTCCTCAGCGCGCGAATATGTGGGCTTCCCTCCGGCGCGCCGGGGAACGAGCGCGCACTCGCACCCGTCGCCAGCAGAAGCTTGTCATAGGAGAGCGTTGTGCCGTCGGACAGTGTGACGGTCTTGGATGCGGTGTAGAGATCCCTCGCCTCCAGCCCAGTCTGCAGTTGGATGCCGTTTTCGGCGTATTTTTCCGCAGCGGCGATGAATTTCGGATCGGCCGCATCGGCGGGACCGGCTTTCGAAAGCGGCGGCCGCTCATAAGGGTGAAGGGGCTCGGCGCCGACAAGCGTTATCTCGCCGGCAAAACCCTTTTCCCGCAAGGCGAAGGCCGCACGCGCCCCGCACTCGCCTGCTCCAATGATGACGAAATGAACCATGCTGGCCTCCCTCACACGGAGATGAAGACGGCGTCGCCTTCGATCTTGACCGGATAGGTCTTGAGGTTCACGCAGACCGGCGCACCCTTGGCCTCGCCCGTCTTGTAATTGAAGCGGCCGTTATGTTTCGGACATTCGATGATCTCATCCATGACAAGCCCGTCGGCGAGGTGGACCTGTTCATGCGTGCAGAGCCCGTCGGTCGCGAAGAATCCGTCGTCCGGGCTGCGATAGACCGCGAAGGTGCGCCCGTCATGGTCGAAGCGGATGACATCCTCCTCGTCGATCTCATCCTTGCCGCAAACCTGGATCCAGTTTCCGCTCATCTCGTCCTCCCTCGATTGTGATTATTGCGCGGCCGGGGCCAGCTCGTTGTGGAATTCCCCGCGATAGGGCCGTGCGGTGGCCGGCAGTTCGCGCTTCAGGAAGTAATCCTCGTTGCGCAACTGGCGCAGGAAGGCCGGGAGCATCTCGCGATAGCCGGACCAGATCGATGGATTCGGCGCCGGCAGGTCGTGCTTGATCATCGCATGCAGCCTGGGCAGCGCATGGTAGGGCACCATCGGGAACATGTGATGTTCGACGTGGTAGTTCATGTTCCAGTAGATGAAGCGGCTGATTGGGTTCATGCAGACGGTGCGGCTGTTCAGCCGGTGGTCGATCACATTGTCGGCAAGACCGCCATGCTGCAGCAGACCGGTCAGCACATGGTGCCAGGCGCCGTAGAGGCGCGGCAGGCCGATCAGCATCAGCGGCAGGATCGAGCCCGAGGCGACCGCGACTGCGATCGTCGCGAGATAGATCGCGAGCCAGATACGGGCGAAACGGACGGCCTTCGGCTGCTCCATCTCGGGAATGAAGGTCTTTTCCGCGGCGCTGACACCGCCGAAAGCATTGCGCAGCATGTCGACGATCGCGTGCCATACATCGAGAATGCCGAAGAAATTGAGGATCAGCCGGAAGAGGTCCGGCGGCCGCATGACGGCGATCTCGGGGTCGCGGCCGACGATGACGGTATCGGTGTGGTGGCGCGCATGGCTCCAGCGCCAGGTCACCGGATTGCGCATGATCATGAAGCAGGCGATCTGATAGACGGTATCGTTCATCCAACGCGTCTTGAAGGCGGTGCCGTGGCCGCATTCGTGCCAGCGGCTGTCGGAGGCCGAGCCGTAGAGCACGCCATAGGCGAGGAAGAAGGGCACAGCGATCCACGAGCCCCAGAAATAGATGCCGAGCCCGGCAAGGATCGCCATGCTGCCGAGCCAGATGATCGTGTCGCGGATCGCCGGCGCATCGGAGCGCTGCATCAGCGCCTTCATCTCCTTGCGCGGAATATCGGTGTGATACCACTCGGCCGCCGCCAGCCCCGTCTCGACGGCGACCCGGCCGCTTTCGCCGAGCAGGTCGTAGTCACGTTTCTTCGTCTGGACCGCCATCATCCGCCTCCCGCTATTCTGTTGCCGAGGAGAATAAGTTGACTTTGGAGGGCGCTCAATGCAGGCTTGATATAATCTATCAAAAGCCATCAAAAATGGCTTGCATCAATGATTGAATCCATCAGGACCGCCCATGCGTCGCCCCACCATATCCGATCTCGCTCGCGCCTCCGGCGTCAGTGTCGCCACCGTCGACCGCGTTCTCAATGCCCGCCATCGCGTGCGGGAGGAAACGGCGCGGCGGGTCTATGATGCGGCGCAGGCGATCGGCTATCATGCCGTCGGCCTCATCAGGCAGCGGGTTTTCGAGGACTTGCCGCAATATAGGCTTGCCTTCCTGCTGCAGAAACCGACGCAATCCTTCTACCAGAACTTCGCCCGCGAGATCGATGCGGCAGCGCGCGCCGTCACCACCGCCCGTCTCCAGATCCAGATCGAATACCCCTCCGCGACGACGCCCGCTGCCATCAACGAAAAGATCAAGGCGCTCGGCGCTCGCAACCAGGCCGTCGCGGTGGTCGGTCCTGATTATCCGGCGGTGACGACCGCGGTCGAGGAGCTGAAGGAGCGCGGCATCCCTGTCTTCTCGCTGCTCTCCGATCTCGCCACGGGCGTGCGCGATGCTTATGTCGGCGTCAACAACCGCAAGGCCGGGCGCACCGCTGCATGGACGATCGCGCGGACGGCTGACAAGCCCGGCAAGGTCGCATGTTTCGTCGGCAGCCACCGCTTCCACGGCCATGAGCTGCGCGAGATCGGTTTCCGCTCCTATTTTCGCGAGAACGCGCCGGAATTTGATGTCGTCGAAACGCTGATCAATCTCGAGACCGCCGAAATCACCCATGAGGCGACGCTGACGCTTCTGCAGAAGCATCCCGATCTCGTCGGCCTCTATGTCTGCGGCGGCGGCATGGAGGGAGCGATTTCGGCATTCCGCGAAGAGGGTGTCGGCGGTCGGATCGTACTCGTCGTCAACGAGTTGACGCCGGAGAGCAAGGCCGGCCTTGCCGACGATATCGTCACGATGGTGGTCGCCACTCCGCTGCCCGCTCTTTGCAAGGAGCTGATATCGCTGATGATCGGTGCGATCGAGCACGGTGAGGCTGCCGTTCCCGGCCAATCCTTCCTGCCTTTCGACATCTATGTCTCAGAGAACATCTGAGAAATGATGGAATTCTATCATTGCGGCTGAAATTCTTTCAGCAATGATGGCGGGCGCGGGCGATGACGGATGGATTGCCGGGCGAATTCCGATAGAGATTCGCTTCACCCATTCACGACGACTGCTCCGCCCTGGCGCGGAGATCAGGAGGAGATATCCGTCATGACTTCGATCCGCTTTGCGCTCAACCATATGGCAGCCCCGTCGCTTGCCATCGATGATTTCTTCGCGCTGGCAAAGGCACTCGGCATCGATTCCGTCGAGATCCGCAACGACCTTTCCGGCAATGCGATTCTCGACGGCACGAAGCCGGAAGCGATCAGACAAGCGGCAGACCGCCATGCTCTGACGATCATTTCGATCAACGCCCTGCAGCGATTCAACGAATGGAATGAAACCCGCGGTAAAGAAGCTCAGGAACTGATCGATTATGCCAGCGCATCCGGCGCCAAGGCGCTCGTCCTCGTTCCCAAGAACGACGGCACCGGCTGCGCCGATGGCGAACGGCAGGCCAACCTGCGCGAGGCTCTGTCCGCGCTGAAGCCGATGCTTGATAAGGCCGGCATCATCGGTCTCGTCGAGCCGCTCGGTTTCGAGATCTGCTCGCTGCGCTCGAAGACCGAAGCGTCTGAAGCAATCAAGGAGCTTGGGGCGCAGGCGACCTTCAAGCTCGTCCACGACACCTTCCACCATCACCTTGCCGGCGAAGCCGCGACCTTCCCTGAACTGACCGGCCTCGTCCATATTTCCGGCGTCAGCAATCCTTCCGTCTCCGTTTCCGATATGCGCGATTCCCATCGCGTGCTCGTGGATGGCCACGACCGGCTCGACAATGCCGGACAGATCAAGGCGCTGCTGCAGGCGGGCTATAATGGTCCGTTCTCCTTCGAACCCTTCGCGGCAGAGGTGCATGCGGTCAAGGATCCGGCCGCTGCGCTTCGCACCAGCATGGACTATCTCAGCGCGAGGGTTTGAGATCTGAGCGGGAGCGTCGCCTGGTGTTCCTAACGGCGTCAGGCTCCGCAATGACTTATCGTCACGAGAAGCCGCGCTGCCAGCGCGGCCAAATTATCGGAAGTTATTCCCGGCCTCTGAACCGGCGCTGATAGGCCGGATCATAGAGCGAGCTCTCACGAAAATCCTCTGCTGCAAGCGAGGGGCCGACGAAGATGATCGCCGTGCGTTCGATCGGTTCGGCCGCAACCCTTGCCTCGATATTGGCGAGTGTGCCACGCAGGATGCGTTCGTCTGCCCAGGAGGCCTTGACGACGATCGCAACTGGGCAGTCGGCGCCGTAAAGCGGCGTCAATTCCTCGACCACTTGCTTCAGCGCGTGGATCGCTAGGTGGACTGCGAGAGTCGCGCCCGTTGCGCCGAATTTCGCGAGCGTCTCGTCGTTCGGCATCGGCGAAGCGCGGCCGGAAACGCGGGTCAGCACGAGGCTCTGCGCCACGGCCGGGATGGTCAACTCGCGCCCGAGCGCCGAGGCTGCGGCGGCAAAAGCCGGAACACCGGGCGTCATCGTATAGGCAATGCCGTGTTTTTGCAGGCGGCGCACCTGCTCGGCGACCGCACTCCAGACGGAGAGATCGCCGGAATGCAGGCGGGCGACATCGTGGCCGGCAGTAGCGGCGCGAAGATATTCCGCCTCGATCTCGTCGAGCGACATCGGCGCCGTATCAACGATGCGCGCGCCCGGCGGGCAATATTGCAGCAATTCGGGCGAAACGATCGATCCGGCATAGAGGCAGACCGGGCATCGGGCGATGAGATCGCGGCCGCGAACCGTAATTAGATCCGCCGCTCCCGGCCCCGCGCCGATGAAATGCACCGTCATCTCGTCATCCTTTCGTCCAGCGCCACTGCGTCACCGGCATTGCCGGCCGCCAACCGCTCATGCCGCCGATGGGCTGGGCGCGCGATATCTCGATCCGCGTCAGCAAGCCGCCGCGTTTTGCGTGTTCGGCCAGCAGCACGGCCTCCATCTCCAGGGTGACGGCGTTGGCAACGAGCCGCCCTCCCCGCTTCAGCGCGGCAAGCACGACATCGATAACGCCTGGTTCGCTGCTGCCGCCGCCGAGGAAGATCGCATCGGGTTCCGGCAGGCCCTTCAGCGCAAGGGGTGCAGCACCTTCGACGACGGCAAGATGCGGCACGCCGAAAGCGGATGCGTTGCGGGCGACACGTGCGGCCCGCTCCGGCGATTGCTCGACGGCGATCGCCTTCAGGCTGGGCTCGGCGAGCATCCATTCGATGCCGATCGATCCTGAGCCGGCGCCGATATCCCAGAGCAGTTCCCCATGACGCGGCGCCAGCGCCGAAAGCGTCATTGCCCGGATTTCGCGTTTGGTGATCTGCCCGTCATGTTCGAACAGCTCGTCCTCGAGCCCTGCGGCAAAAGGCAGAATGCGAGCCCCCTCCCCTGCCGCAACATCGACGGCGCAGACGTTCAGGGGATCGATATCCAGGAGATCGAAATCCGCAGCCACAGCGCTTCTTTGCCGTTCCCGAGCGCCGCCAAGCGCCTCGAGCACGGTAAGCTGCGACTGACCGAAGCCGGCAGCGACAAGCAAGGCAGCCAGTTCGCCGGGTCCTTTCTCGTCCGAGGTGAGCGCGAGGATGCGCCGTCCGGGGTGCAGATGCGGCCGGATCAGGTCGATCGGTCGTCCGTGCAGCGAGATCGTCGCGACGTCCTGCAGCGGCCAGCCGAGACGGGACGCAGCAAGGCTGAAGGCCGAGGGAGCGGGGATGATGCGCATCTCTTCCGCTGCCACGTGGCGGGAGAGCGTTGCGCCGACGCCGTAGAGGAAGGGATCGCCGGATGCGAGCACGACGACAGGCGTGCCACGCCGCTCAAGGACCGCATCAACCGAGCGCTCGAACGGGCTTTGCCAGGAAAGCCTCTCGCCTGATATCAGCGACGCCGCGAGCATATGATGCCGCGCCCCGCCGAAGACGGCGGGTGCGGTCGCGATCAACCTCTTCGCCTCCTCGCCCAGCCCTTCTGGACCATCCTCACCGATGCCGATAATAGTCAGCCAGCGCTGGCCGGATGCAGGAGAGACATCAGACATGGGAAGACCCCGCATCCTGATCCTCGGCGGCACCAGCGAGGCTCGCTTGCTGGCCGAGGCGCTCGCGGCACGTGATAATTGCGATGTTCTTCTGTCGCTTGCCGGACGCACCGAAAAACCGGCCGTGCAGCCGGTTCCTGTTCGCATCGGTGGTTTTGGCGGCGCTGCGGCGCTTGCCGATTTCCTGAGAGCCGGCGAATATGATCTGCTGATCGATGCCACTCATCCTTTCGCCGAGCAGATTTCGGCCAATGCCGCCTTTGCCGCCCAAACCACCGGTATCGCTGCGATCGCTTTGCGCCGGCCCGAATGGCAACGCTTGCCCGACGATCGCTGGCGAGAGGTGCAAAGCATTCCGGCTGCCATCGAAGCGCTCGGCCCCTCCCCGCGACATGTCTTCCTGGCGACCGGCCGGCAGGGGGCGCATCATGCGGAAGCGGCGCCGCAGCACAGCTACCTCATTCGGAGCGTCGATCCCGTCGAACCGCCGCTTGCACTTGCCAATGTCGACTATGTGATTGATCGCGGTCCGTTCTCGCTGGAAGGCGAATGTGCTTTGCTGAGGCAACACGAGATCGATGTCATCATTGCCAAGAACAGCGGTGGTGCGGTCACCTATGCGAAGATCGAGGCAGCCCGCCTGCTCGGTATCGAGGTGGTGATGGTCGCGCGCGCGCCGGTGTCCAAGGTCACTGCGGTCGAATCCGTCGAGGCGGCGCTGGCGGTGATCGATCACCTGTTTCCCCCTGCCATGAACCGCGGTGTATAGACGAGATCCGGCCTGCCGGCCCGCGCGACGATCCGTGTCTCGGCCGAGCCGATGATGACGCAGGTTGCCATATCGGCTAAAGACGCATCCGCCTGCGAAAGCGCCTGCACCGCAATGCGCTCGTCCGGCCGCCCCGCAGCGCGCCCGAAAATGACCGGCGTTGCAGCCGGCAGATGGTCGCGCAGCAGCTTGAAGGCCTCGCCAAGCTGCCATGGCCGCGCCCGGCTGATCGGATTGTACAGCGCGATGACGAAACCTGCCTTTGCCGCGAGTTCAAGGCGGTTTTCTATTATATTCCAAGGCTTTAGGTTGTCTGATAGAGAGATTACGCAGAAATCGTGGCCAAGCGGTGCCCCGGCTCTCGCGGCCACCGCCAGCATCGCCGTGATGCCAGGCAGGATGGTGAGATCGACCGAGCGCCATGCTGCGGGACCATTCTCGATTGCCTCGCACACGGCTGCTGCCATGGCGAAGACGCCGGGATCGCCGCCGGAGACGACGCAGACCCTGGCGCCATCAGCTGCCATGGCGAGCGCTGCCCCTGCCCTTCCCAGTTCCTCGCGATTGTCCGAGGCATGCCGCAGCTGATCGTGGCGGAGCTGCAGCCTGTCGAGATAGGGTCCGTAGCCGAAGAAATCCGTGGCCTGGTCGACGACGGCCGAAGCCTCCGGCGTCATCTGCTCGGGATTACCAGGGCCTGTGCCGATCACGAAAAGCCGACCGCTCATCGATTATCCTCCCAGCCCGGCACCAGTACGAGCGAAAAATACGGCGCATCGCCGTCGCTCCTGTCGGCGAGCTTTTCCATCGCCGCATTCGCCATCGTGCCGCGTTCGACATAGACGGCTTCGTGAAGCCGGCCGGCTGCCGTTAAGGCCCGGCGGATCTTCGGCAGATTGCGTCCGACTTTCATGATCACAGCGGCTTGCGTGTCGGCAAGGCGGCGTGTCAGCTCGTTCTCAGCCATCGTACCGGGTAGTACGGAAAGCACGTCGTCGCCCTGGACGATCGGCATGCCCGCCAGCGACCAGCAGCCCGACATGGCGCTGATGCCGGGGATCACCTCCGTCGGGTAGCGCTGGGAAAGCCTGACATGCAGGTGCATATAGGAGCCGTAAAAGAGCGGATCGCCTTCGCTGAGGACCGCAACGGTCAGCCCGGCATCGAGATGACCGGCGACAGCCTTCGCAGACTGATCGTAGAATTGGGTGATCAGGTTCTGATAGCGCTCATCGTTCTTGTCGATCTCGGTCGTCACCGGATAGTAGAGCGGCAGCAGCGTCACATCGGATTTCAGCAGCGGTTCGACGATCGCCTTGCCGTTACCGCCCCTGCCCTGTTTGGCGAAATAAGCGATCACATCAGCGCCCTCGATAGCGCGCACGGCTTTGAGGGTCAGCAGCTCCGGATCGCCGGGACCCGTGCCGACGCCGATGAGGCGGCCTGATGTCGTCATAGGCCTGGCCTCGCGAGCGCATTGATGGCCGCTGCCGTCATGGCGCTGCCGCCGAGCCGGCCCCGAACGATGGCGAAGGGTACGCCGTAGGAATTCTCCGCCAATGCATCCTTCGATTCCGCCGCACCGACGAAGCCCACAGGCATGCCGAGGATCGCCGCAGGTTTCGGGGCGCCGTCGCGCAGGAGTTCGAGTAGATGGAAGAGTGCGGTCGGTGCATTGCCGATCGCGACGACGCTTCCGCCGAGCCGGTCGAGCCAGAGATGCATGGCGGCAGCCGAGCGAGTATTGCCGGTTTCACGCGCAAGCTCCGGTGTAGCGGGATCGCGCAGCGTACAGACGACCTCGTTCAGCGCCGGCAGCCGGGCTCGCGTGACGCCGTGGGATACCATTTCCGCATCGCAGAAGATCGGCGCCCCGGCCTTTAGCGCGTCGCGGGCGGCGTCGACGAAATCGGCGGAAAAGACGAAATGCTCCGCCGCTTCGACCAGCCCGCAGGCATGGATCATGCGCACGGCGATTTCGGCCTGATCTTTGCTGAAGCGCGAAAGGTCGGCCTCGGCGCGGATGATCGCAAAGGAACGCTCGTAGATCGCGTCGCCGCTGCGGATATAATCGTAGTCTGGCATTCCTATCCCTGTCGCAGCGCCTTCGAAACGCCGGTTGTGCCAAGCCGTGTAAGGCAGGCGGCAGCCGATTCGCCAGCACCTCTATTGTCTTCGATGAACCGAGCGAGCCTCTCTATAGCGAAATCGATCCGACCGCCAGCGATCCGTTCGTCCGGCTGATCCGCCGCAAAGCCGTTGAGGATGAGGCCATAACCCTCCGGCGAACCCGTCAGGGTCAGCGCCGGTCGCGCATGAGCGCAGCCCTTGGCGCAGCCGGACAGATGCAGCATCAGCGAACCATCGAAGAGGGCAGGTGCCGCAGTCATGACACGGCGCGCCAAAGTTCTGGTCTCGTAGAAGGCAGAGCCACAGGCTCCGGCGCCGGCGCAGGCGGCGATCTGCTCGCTGTTATCGCCGGGTTGCGCGCTGAAGCCATGTCGGGCCGCGGCGATCTGGATAGCCGGCACTGCATCTTCTGAAAGCCCGATGAAGAAAAAGCCGCGACCAGGCGCAAGTCGGATCGCGGTTGCGCCGGCGGCCGTTGCCAGATCGAGTAGGGCGGTCAGATCGGGCGCCCTCGCCTGTCCGAATTCCGGCCGGACTCCGAACACGGTTTTGCCATCCGCCAGCCTGTGCAGGCCGGAAAGCGGCATTTTTGCCGCGCGCGACGGTACGAAATGAATGTCAGCCATCGCGGGAAAACGCGCCCGCAGAAGCACTGGATCGATATCTCGTGCGCGCTTGCCCTGCCCGAGGGCTGACAGAAAGCCCAGAATGTCGCCGACGGCTGATATCGCCGCCTCCGTCGAGCCGATTGCGACCGGCGTTGCAGTCTCGCTGTCGCCGTTGATCGCGACAAGCCAATATCCGGCCGATTGCGCGACGAGACGGATATCGGCGGAAAGAGCTGACAACCCGAAGGATCCACCGCCGTCGATGACGAGCGAGAGTTTTGGCGCGAGCTGCGGTGAGCCAAGCAGATCGCGGAGTGTGCCACGCAATGCCGTTTCCATTGCGGCCGGATCGTTTGCCTCTTCCGGGTCGATGCCGTGCAGCGGCGATGTCTCGATTGGCGGCCCGTCGGGCACGACAATGCCAGCGGCGTCGACATCGGCAGCGAGCTGTCCGACGGTCTCAGTCCGCAGTCCGCGGATCTGCAGATTGCCGCGCGCGGTGATCTCAAGAATGCCGTTTCCATGCGATGCGGCGGAGCGGGCAAGGGCGGCGAATTGCGGCAGCGTCAGCGCGCCGCCGGCCGGCCGCAGCCGCACGAGCAAGCCGTCTCCGGTCGGCATCGGCGCCGCGAGAGCGGGGCAGGCGCCGCGTGCGCGTATCCTCGCGGCCTGGCGACCGTGCGGATCTACCTCGCCTCTCCTGTCGATCGCCGTTGCGGCCTCGCTGTCCATTCTCAATCCTCTGACCATTTCTTATACGATCGCAGCCGGCGCGGCAAAGCATGATGGAAACGGTTCGGGTCGATTAATCCTCGAAATCCCGCCCCTTGCGTAACAGATAGATGTCCATAATCCAGCCGTGTCGCTGCCTGGCCTCGGCCCGGAGCGACAGAATATCAGCCGCAATATCGCCAAGCCGTCCCGATCTGACGATTTCATCCTTGGTGCCGAGATAGGCGCCCCAGAAGATTTCGGCATCAAGATCGTCGATCTTGGCAAAAGCCTGCTCGCCGTCGAGCATGACGATCGTGCTGTCGGTCTGAAGCCCATCTCGCGCCAGCCTGCGTCCCGTGGTGATCTCGACCGGTTTGCCGACCAGGTTGACCGGGATTTTGTGGCTGGCCGCGAGCGCCTGGATGCTGGTGATGCCGGGAACGACGCTGTAGTCGAATTCAATATCGCCGCCCTGCCGTACGCGTTCAATGATGCGGATCGTGCTATCGTAAAGACTGGGATCGCCCCAGACGAGAAAAGCGCCGCGGCCGTCCTCCGGAAGGTCGGAGATCAACTCTCCATAGATACGGGCGATTTCGCCGTGCCAGGCATCGACGCTTTGCGCATAGGTTCGCTCTGCCGTCTGCCTTTGCGGCACCTGGAATTCTGAGATCCTGATACCCGGCCGCGCGATATAGCGTTCGCAGATCTCGCGTCGGATCTCGGCGAGTTCTTCCTTGCCTGCGCCCTTGACCGGCAGGAAGATCACGTCAGCGGCGTTCATTGCATTGATCGCCTGTATGGTGAGGTGCTCCGGGTTGCCCGTGCCGATGCCGATGATATTGATATGCTTCAAGCGGATATTCTCCCGTTGAGTCCCGGCGGTCTTGCCGAAAAAGCCGCCTCACCGCAAGGGCGGGCAGGGAGTTGGCCGCGGCCAACCGGGCAAGGATGAAGCCTTAAGCCCCTGTTATTGCCGCAAATCCCGAATCGTGTCATTTTCGATACGCTTTTTGACGCTATGTTGACAGAAAAGCGCATCGAAAAGGATTGGGTGTTTTGGACAACATTAGCGTATCGACGACAGATGTGCGGATCGAGCGGCATGCGAACCAGCTTTCGCGGCAACTGAAGCTCCTCCGCGACAAGCTGTTTCCGCCGCTCTCGCAGAAGACGCTGCGGACATTCTCTTCGGGTGAAGCTGCTCAGATGATCGGCGTTTCCGACGGTTATCTGCGCCAGCTGTCGCTGGATGGCAAAGGTCCCCAGCCGGAGCTTTCCCAGAATGGCCGTCGTTCCTATACGCTCGGCCAGATCAATGAATTGCGCCATTATATGGCAAAGCTCAAGCCGAAGGATGCGTTGTCTTATCTGCCGTGGCGGCGCCCCGGCGAGAAGCTGCAGACGGTTGCCGTCACCAATTTCAAAGGCGGCTCGGCCAAGACCACCACGACCCTTTATCTGGCGCAATATCTGGCGCTGGAGGGCTACCGGGTGCTCGCCATCGATCTCGATCCGCAGGCCTCGCTCTCTTCCATGCTTGGCGTCCAGCCTGAATTCGACCTTGCCGACGGTGATACGCTCTATGGCGCCATCCGCTATGATGCGGGCCGTAAACCGCTGAAGGAAATAGTCCGCAAGACCTATTTCGACGGGCTCGATCTGGTGCCGGGCAACCTCGAACTGATGGAGTTCGAGCATGAGACGCCGCGGGCACTCAATGATCGCCAGAAGCCGGGCGAGCTGTTCTTCCGCCGCGTTGGCCTTGCCATCGCCGAGGTCGAGGCCGATTACGACGTCGTCGTGATCGACTGCCCGCCGCAGCTCGGTTACCTCACGCTCGGCGCCGTCTGCGCCGCAACATCGCTGCTCATCACCATCCATCCGCAGATGGTCGACGTCGCCTCCATGTCGCAGTTCCTGCTGATGACCTCGGATCTGCTCTCCGTCGTACGCAAGGCCGGCGGCGATCTGCAGCATGATTTCATCAAGTATATCGTCACCCGTCACGAACCCTTCGATGCCCCGCAGTCGCAGATCGTTGCGCTGTTGCGCAGCTTGTTCAGCGATGATGTGTTGACGGCGACCATTCTGAAATCGACGGCGATAGCCGATGCCGGTCTGACCAAGCAGACGCTCTACGAAATCGAGAAGGGGCAGGTGCGCCGCTCGACATATGATCGGGCGCTGGAATCGGTTACTGCCGCCAACAGCGAGGTTCTCGCCGGCATTCACAAAGCCTGGGGCCGGACATGAGCAGACGCGATCGCCTGAAAGGTCTTTTTGACGATACGGCGCAGGAGTTGGCCGCGGCCAACTACGAGGAGCCTTCGTCGCGTGGATCGGCTGGGCCGGTTCGGACAATGGCCCTGACCCTCGGCCGTATGGAGGAAGAGAGCAGGGCGATGCAGGAGGCCTTGCTATCAGGCGAGCGCATCGTCGAACTTGATCCTGAGCTGATCGATTCCTCCTTTGTTCGCGACCGCCTTGCGGACCAGCCGCTCGATATGGAAGACGAGCTGGTGCAGTCGATTGCCGATAATGGCCAGGAGGTGCCGATCCTCGTTCGCCGCCATCCCAATGACGAGGACCGCTATCAGATCGCCTACGGTCATCGCCGTCTGCAGGCTGTCAAGTTGCTCGGGCGCAAGGTGCAGGCGATCGTCCGTAAGCTCGATGATACCGATGTGGTCATCGCGCAGGGCATTGAGAATTCGGCTCGCCGGAACCTTTCCTATATCGAGCGCGCTGTCTTTGCCCTCAATCTCGAGCTCAAGGGCTTTGAGCGCCCTGTTATCATGAAGGCGCTGTCCACTGATAAGACGGAGCTATCGAAGCTGATATCTGTCGCGAAAGCCATTCCCGCTGACATCGTGAGGTCGATCGGCGCCGCACCCGGCATCGGGCGACGCAAATGGATGGCGCTTGCCCAGGACTGGAACGGGATGACGGCGACGCGGCTCGCGAATCTCATTGGTTCGGAAAATTTCTTAGCGGAAGAGAGCGACCGCCGTTTCGAGCTGCTGATTGCCGAGCTCGCCAGAAAAGAGGCGAAGCCCGACGCTACGGAATATGACTGGAAGCCGAAGAACGGCGGCAAGATGGCCGGCCGAATCAAGAGCGCCGGCAATTCCTTCACGATCGCGTTGAAAACAGGCGATGCGCCGGATTTCGGCGCTTACATTTCACGCCGTCTCGATGAGCTTTACGAAGCCTATCGGGCCGGCAAGTTGCAAGCAGGAGAGTAGGCCGCAAAAGAAAAAAGCCTCCGAACGTTGCCGCCGCGGAAGCCTTTCTCATATCTGGACAATCTGAGAATCGCACTTCCTCGAATCACTGTCAAGCGTCTTCGGCATCCTTTTGGGTGGTAGGTTTCTTTTGCCTTGAAAAAAGGTGAAGGACATGGAGCCTCAATATGTATCGACGCCCTTTGGGCGGCGATCGATGACGCTTGGCATGCTGGCAAGTCAAGAAAACGCCAGCAAGGTCGATCCAGACGCATCGGTCGACAAGTGGAAAATCTTTCGGGCGCTCTGCGAAGCGAAGGAGATGGTCGGCGTATCTGATCGTGCCTTGGCTGTGCTCAACGCGTTGTTGACCTTCTATCCGAAGAACGAGATTGCCGAAGCCAACGGTTTCGTCGTCTTTCCTTCGAATGAGCAGCTGTCGCTGCGCACGCACGGCATGGCCGGCACGACACTGCGGCGGAACCTGGCGATGCTGGTGGAGGCCGGGCTAATCATCCGCAGGGATAGCCCGAACGGGAAACGTTTTGCCCGCCGCAACGGCGAAGGCGGGCTTGGAGAGGCTTTTGGCTTCAGCCTGGCGCCGCTCGTGGTGCGCGCCCGTGAGATCGAGGCGCAGGCGGCTCAGGTGCTCGCTGACAAGCTCGAATGGAAACGCTTGAGGGAGCGGCTGACGCTTTGCCGGCGCGATATAGGCAAGCTGATCGAGATCGCGCTGGAAGAGAGAGTTGCCGGCGAATGGATCGAGATGCAGAAGCATTTCAACCTGCTTTCTGCAAGCTTGCCGCGCCGTCCGTCGGCCGCCGAGATGGAAAGCTTGCTGGCGGATCTCGAAGCCTTCCGTGGGTTGATCGTCAAGACGCTGGAATTGAAGACGAAAACAGAAAAAACAGATGCCAATGATATCCAAAACGGTCGGCACATACATAATTCAAACCCACACCCCCTATCTGAACTTGAACCAAGCTTCGAAACGAAGCAGGGCGCAAAGCCGGAGGAAGAACCGCAGCCGTGGCGGGAGCCGCCGAAATCCTTCCCGCTTGCCATGGTGCTGCAGGCTTGCCCCGAGATCGTCGCTTATGGGCCGGGCGGAGGCATTGGCAGCTGGCGGGATCTGATGGCCGCGGCCGTCATCGTCCGTTCAACCCTGGGCGTCAGCCCCAGCGCCTATCAGCTGGCCTGCGACGTCATGGGACCGGAAAACGCCGCCACGGTGATCGCCTGCATTCTGGAGAGGGGCGGGCACATCAATTCGGCCGGCGGCTATCTGCGTGACCTCACACGGCGGGCGGAGCGCGGCGAGTTCTCGCTTGGGCCGATGCTGATGGCGCTAATGCGGGCAAATGGTCCGGCATCGAGGAAAACCGGATGAACATCCGTGAAAAAGCCTCGCGCCAGCTGGGACGATTAGAGGAATATGCGGCCGGTCGATCAGACATCTCAACGGCCTACTTCCCCAGTCCTTTTGTTGAAATACACTGTTAACCATGTCATACATGACGGAAGGAAACATGCGTTTTGCTTCCATTTGTGAAAAACCGTAAAGCTTAACAATGCGCTACGATATTGACAGTTCGATGCTCCAAAGCCTGCTCCCAACCATTGTTGCGGCAGAGGATGCGCTGGCGCGGCTGGATGAGCGGGTGTTGCGCTCATCGGTCGGCGAGGGCTTTGCCGAACGCAGCCATTTCTTCGATGCTGCCGGGGCGCTCTGGGTGGCCGGTGAACTCGTACATGTCGAGGATTTGGTTTTACACGATGCGCATATGGATAGCCGTGCTCCCAGCCACGAACTGACGATCGCTCATTCCGTTCTGCGGGCACGCCGGCGCATCTGGACCGGCGAACCCACCTGGGCACTCGGCGCGTCGGGGCTTGCCACATTGACCGCGACCGCCGGGGAAGGGGAGGGGAAGGCGCAGGACACAAAGAGCCTCGTCGTTTCGGTTGAGACCGATGAAGAGGCCGAGGATAAAGATGGGCCGCTCGCTGCCGAGATGGCGGAGATCGATGCGCTGCTTGCCCGTTCGCAGAAGCTGCTCGATATCCATACGGGGAAAACGCCGGCAGGTGAGACGGCCGCCATTGCCCCGGCAAGGCGCAACGAAGATCCTCTCGGCTTGCTCGGTGACGACGAGTGGGACGAAGAAGAGCGGCTTGCGGAGTGGCGGAGCGTACAACCATTGGCCGACAGCTTGCCGCCGGTTCTCGGAGCCGTCCTCCTCTTTGAGGCCTGGGAAAGGATCGAGCCGTTGCGGCGCCAGCATTGGCTCGGCGGCCTTCTGGTCGCTAGCCATCTGCGCGCCCGCGGCAAGGTCGCCTCGCATCTCTTTTCTTTTTACGGCGGGCTGAAGCTGGTGCGTCATGAGCGCCGTCGGGCGCGTGATCGGGCCACACGGCTGCAGGCCTTTCTGGAGGCCATGCATCTGGGTGCGATGGCCGGCCTCAAGGAGATCGACCGGCTGACGCTGGCGCGCACGCAGATGGAGCTGCGCTTTCGCGGGCGCCGTTCGAACAGCAGCCTGCCGGAGCTTGCCGACTTTATCCTGTCGCGGCCGATGGTCTCGGCGGCGATGATCGCCCGCCATCTGCGTATCACGCCGCGCGGCGCGCTGAACCTTGTCAACGAGATCGGCATTCGTGAGATCACCGGTCGTGGCCGCTATCGCGCCTGGGGCATCATCTAATGCATGTCGCCCAAAAGTGTGCAGCGGTTTTGGGAAAACGACGCGCATAAAACAAAGGCCTAAAGCGCGTCGCATGATTCCGATTTAACGCGATGCGCTTTAAAATGAAAACGGCCGGGCGTTGACCCGGCCGTCTCTTAAGTGAGCACCCGACCCGCCATCCTGTCACAGACTGCAGACCAGGCGCTCTTGCGCTTCCTTTGCCCCCAGAAGCGCAGTCCCTATTCCCGCTCGCCCGTGAAGTTGAGCAGAAGCTGGAAGATGTTGACGAAGTTCAGGTAGAGCGAGAGCGCGCCGAAGACGGCGAGTTTCTGGTTCGATTCCTGGTCATAGTTTTCCGAATACTGTTCCTTGATGTTCTGCGTGTCGTAGGCGGTGAGGCCGACGAAGACGACGATGCCGATCACGGAGATCGCGAACTGCAGGGCGCTCGAACCCAGGAAGATATTGACGACGCCGGCGATGATGATGCCGAAGAGGCCCATCATCAGGAACGAGCCCATCTTCGAGAGATCACGCTTTGCCGTGTAGCCGTAGAGGCTGGTTGCGCCGAACATGGCGGCGGTGATGAAGAAGGTCTGCGCGATGCTCGTCTTGGTGAAGACCAGGAAGACGGAGGCGAGCGACAGGCCCATCACGGCGCAGAAGGCCCAGAAGGTGATCTGCGCGGTACTGGCGGACATCGTCTGGATGCGGAACGAGAAGAAGAAGACGAAGGCGAGCGGCGCCAGCATCACCACCCACTTCAGCTGTGAGTTGAAGAGCGGCACGTAGAGTGCTGGCGTTGAGCCGACGACGAAGGCGACGATGCCTGTGATGACGAGGCCGAGGCCCATATAGTTATAGACGCGCAGCATATGCTGACGTAGGCCTTCGTCGAAGAGGACCTGGGAGCCGGCGGCAGCGCCGTAGCGCGGATTGATCGGGTTCATACTGATCTCCTCGGTTTGAACTAGTAGAGCGAGCGGGCGAGCCGTTCGGCCGCCTGGTCGAGATTGACGCCTCTATCGTCGGCGATCAGCGCATAGGCGACCTCGCCGATCTGCCAATAGGCGGCTTCCGTTTTTTCGAGTGCGAGATGGTTGACCGGCTGGACCTCGAAGGCGCCCGGCCGGACGGCGAAAAGCGAAAGCCGCTTTCCATTTGTTTCCTCGATCGCCATCTCGACGCTGGGGCCGAATTCGGAGGGGAAAATCTGCACGTCGGCAACCTTCCAGCCCTTCGGCAGCTCAGGCATCACGAGCGCAGTGGCGGCGCGAATATCGTCAGCGCTATAGGTGGTCGACGTCTGCGAAGCCATCGACTGGCGCAGCGCCGCGGTCTGATGGGCGCGCACGGCATCCTCGACATAGGCGGGCGCGGGAACGGAAGCGGCTACCTCGGTCGCCGAGAAGGCGCCAAAGGAATTGTGCGCCACCCAGCCGGCGGCGAGAAGAACGCCGACCGCGGCGATGCGCTGCATGGAATGGAAGATGCGGCCATAGGAAAGACCACGATCCAGCCGGCGGGCGGCATCGCGGGTTTCGGGGCGGCCGAAGGCGCTTTCCCCGGCGAGCGCCAGACGCAGCTCGCCCTTCATGCTGAGATCGGCCATGACCTTGGCGGCAATTGCCGGGTTCTCGGAAAGATAAGATTCCACCTGGATGCGACGGGCGACATCGAGCTCGCCATCCACATAGGCGTCGAGATCGGCGTCGATGATCGGATCAACTGCTTTCATTGCCGTTCCCTCCGATTAATCTCAGATGCGAAATACGCGGCGTCTTCTCCTCGAATTCGCGCAGCTGGGCGCGAGCACGCGAGATACGAGACATCAGTGTACCCACAGGTATGCCGAGGGCGTTGGCGGCTTCCTGGTAGGAAAGGTCCTCGATCGCCACGAGATGCAGCGCCTCACGCTGCTCCTCGGGCAGATCGAAAAAGGCGTCCCGCACCTGCTGCAGGCGCACGGCATGTTCCTGGGCGGCCGGCAGTGACTGCTCGGCTTCGACAGCCGCCTCGTCGTGGCGGCGCGTCAGCGACCGGTTCTGGCGAAGGCGGTCGATATGGGCATTGTGCAGGATGGAGAGCAGCCAGGTGCGCAGATTGCCGCCGCTGCGGAAGCTCTTTCGCTTCTCGAAGGCACGCACCAGCGCATCGTGCACCAGATCCTCCGCCTCGTCCGAATTGCGCACCAGCGAGCGAGCGTAACGCCTCAGCGCTGCAAGCTGTCCGATAACATCGAAGGGGCGTTCTTTACGTTCCATGACTGAGTATACGGAAGTGCGGTGGATTTTATTCCCGGCAGCGCAAAAAATTGTACGAGCCGGGGAACCCGCCTGAAAGCCGTCTAAAATATCCTTCGCGGTGGATGCGTGCCTTAAATCGACGATTGTTTATGACAATTACATGACAGATCATGACGCCGCTGATTTGCAGGGGAAAATAAAGAATGAAGGAAAAGAAGCGGGTCTACGAAGCTCTCGTGGACGGCGCCATGGAAGGGCTGACGGATCAGGCGCTCTATGATTTCGTCAAGGCGCGTTGTCCGAAGGCCACCAGCAAGAAGATCGTCCGGGCCTCGCTTCTCGCCCTAACTGATCCTCATCTCAGGGACCGCAATATTCTCGATGTGATCTATGCGCTTGCGATCAAGCATCGGTTGGATGACGGCGTGTTGGATGACGGTGAAGACGAGGAGCCCGACGAGCGGGCTCAATCCTCGCAGGCGGCCAACCAGAATATGCCTCAGTTTTCCCGATAAGGTCTCTGAAGCGCGCCCCGCCCTCCTGAGATGATCAGCTTCCGTCCGATAGCTCTTCGAGGATGGGACAATCCGGCCGATCATTGCCGTGGCAGGCATGCACGAGGTGCTCCAGCGTGCGGCGCAGTTCCGTCAACTCGCGGATCTTGCGGTCGACCTCGGTAAGCTTGGTCTGAGCGATATCCCTGACGTCGGCGCTTGCCCGGCCCTTGTCCTCGTAGAGCGCCAGCAATTGCCGGCATTCCTCGACGGAAAAGCCGAGGCCGCGCGAGCGCTGCAGGAAACGCAGCTTGTGGACGTCGGTTTCAGCATAGTCGCGATAGCCGTTTCCGCCCCTTTCGGGGCGGATGAGGCCGATATCCTCGTAATAGCGGATGGTCTTCGAAGGCAGGCCGGACCGTTCTGATGCTTGCCCGATATTCATGGCCATCTCCTATAGTTTTTCAAAGCGCAGTCTCAGCGCATTTGATATCACCGAGACCGACGACAAGCTCATCGCCGCCGCCGCAATCATCGGCGAAAGCAGCAGCCCGAAGACCGGGTAGAGCACGCCGGCTGCGACCGGGACGCCAAGCGCATTGTAGCCGAAGGCGAAGCCGAGATTCTGGCGGATGTTGCGCATCGTCGCCTCCGCCAGCCGCCGCGCCCTGACGATGCCGGTGAGGTCGCCCTTGACCAGGGTAATGCCCGCGCTTTCCATCGCCACATCGGCGCCGGTGCCCATGGCGATGCCAACGTCGGCCGCGGCAAGTGCGGGTGCATCATTGACGCCGTCGCCGGCCATGGCGATGACGGCGCCTCTGGCCCGCAGCTCGTCGATCAACGCCTTCTTGCCTTCCGGCAGGACATCGGCGCGGACCTCGTCGATACCGAGGCTTTTTGCCACCGCACGCGCCGTGCGTTCATTGTCGCCTGTTGCCATGATGATCTTCAGTCCGCTTTCGTGCAGCGCCTTGATGGCGGCCGCTGTCGTCGGCTTGATCCGGTCGGCCACGGCGACGAGGCCGGCAAGCGCGCCGTCGAACGCCACGAACATCACCGTCTTGCCATCGCCGCGGAGCGCCTCGGTCTTCTCGGCAAGCGCTGCCGGGTCGATGCCGAGATCGGCGAGCATCGCCGTATTGCCGAGCGCCACCGTGGTTCCGCCGGCAACACCCAGAACGCCCTTGCCGGTCATGGCTTCGAAGCCGGTCACCTCCACGAAGGTGATGCCGCGTTCCTCGGCGCCGGAAACGATCGCCTCAGCCAGCGGATGTTCGGAGCCGCGCTCAAGGCTTGCCGCCAGCGACAGCAGCCGGCCTTCCTCGACGCCGCCGAAGCCGACGACGTCGGTAAGCCTCGGCTTGCCTTCGGTCAGCGTGCCGGTCTTGTCGACGATCAACGTATCGACCTTGGAAAAGCGCTCCAGCGCCTCGGCATCCTTGATCAGAACACCCTCCCCAGCGCCGCGCCCCGTCGCGATCATGATTGACATTGGCGTCGCAAGGCCGAGCGCGCAGGGGCAGGCGATGATCAGAACGGCGACGGCGGCAAGCAACGCATTCGCCATGCGCGGCTCCGGTCCGATCGCGGCCCAGGCGAGGAATGCAAGGATGGCTGCGGCGACCACCGTAGGCACGAAGACGGCCGACACCCGGTCGACCGCGCCCTGGATCGGCGCCCGCGAGCGCTGCGCCTTGGCAACCATGTCGACGATGCGCGACAGCACCGTGTCGGCGCCGACCTTCTCGGCTGACATGACGAGCGTGCCGTTCTTGTTGATCGTGCCGCCGGTGAGTACATCGCCCTTCGACTTCTCGATCGGCAAAGGCTCGCCTGATATCATCGATTCATCGACCGTCGACTGGCCCTCGAGGACCGAGCCGTCCACCGGCACCCGTTCGCCAGGGCGCACCCGCAGCCGGTCTCCGGCCTGGATCTCGTCCACCGGCACGTCGTTTTCGCTTCCATCGGCATCAATGCGCCGCGCCGTCTTCGGCGCAAGATCGAGGAGAGCGCGGATTGCCGAGCCGGTGCGCTCGCGGGCTTTCAATTCGAGCACCTGGCCGACGAAGACGAGCGCGACGATAACGGCTGCTGCCTCGAAATAGACGGGCACGGCGGCGCCATGTCCATGGAAGCTCATCGGGAAGATACCGGGCGCAAGCGTGGCGACGACGCTGTAGACATAGGCAGTGCCGACCCCAAGGCCAATCAGGGTCCACATATTGGGACTGCGATTGACGAGGGACGCCCAGGCGCGGCGGAAGAAGGGCAGGGCGGCCCAGAGCACCACAGGGCTTGCCAGGAAGAGTTCCATATATGTCGCCAGCGGCTCGCCGATTGCTTCCCGAAGTGGCAGGCCGAGCATCGGCCCCATGCCGAGCACGAGCAGCGGCAGGGCAAGCGCGGCGCTCACCCAGAGCCGCCTGCTGAAATCGACGAGTTCCGGATTGGGGCCCTCGTCGGCAGGAGGAATACCCATCGGCTCCAGCGCCATGCCGCATTTCGGGCAGTCGCCGGGCCGGTCGCTGACGACCTCCGGGTGCATCGGGCAGGTATAGAGCGTGCCCTTCGGCGCCGGCTTTGCTGCCGGGCGCTTGCCGTCGCGAAAGACCGAGGGGTCGGCCTGGAACTTCGCTTGGCAGGCGGCGGAGCAGAAGTAGAATTTCTCACCCTCGGATTTCAGGAAGTATTTCGCCGTCGAGCGATCGACAGCCATGCCGCAGACCGGGTCCTTTGCGGTGAGGTAATCCTGCGGCGCGGCGGCAAACTTCGTCCGGCAGCCCTCCGAGCAGAAATGATAGATCCGGCCCGCATGATCGAGCCGTGGCTTGCCGGCCTGCGGATCGACCGTCATGCCGCAGACGGGATCACGAATCACCGCATCGGCGGCCTTCTCCTCATGATTATGGCCGCAATGGCAGTGATCGCTGCCCTGTACATGGGTGTGATGATGATCGTGGTCGTGCTTGGCATTCATGACTATCTCCTGTGCCCGGAGGGCAGTTGGATAGACCTATGCACCTTCCAGCGACTGGAAGGTCAAGCACTATTTTGGCGAGGTCGATTGAGCACAGAGGAGGCGCCGGATCTCAGATCGGGCTGATCAGCCCAACCGGCTGGCTGCCGAGCAGGGCGGCGACTGAAATGCTGCCTCCAGGCTCGATCGTCTTTCCGGTTACCAGATCCGCCTTCAGCCCGTGAAGAGGGGAGGGGATGGTGATCGCTGTATCCTCCCAGAATTCCGGACCGGCAAAGAGCACGCCGGGGTCCAGCCAGCCGAACATCAGCCGCGGCACAGCGGCGATGGCGAAATCACCCTTGTGCACCCGGGCAAATGCTAGCGCGTGGTCCCGCCGGTTGCCCGTCACTTTCAGCGGCAGATAGTCGCCTTTGGCAAAGAGGGCCGGATGCCGCTGGCGCAGCTGCAGGCCGATGCTGACGATGCGCTGCTTCAGTGCCGCCGCCTGCAGCTTCGCGATCGGTCCAGCTTCGGAAAGCCAGGCCATCAGCCGTTGATGATCGACCGGTCGGCGGTTGTCGGGATCGACGAGGCTGAAATCGAAACCCTCCGCGCCCTGGTAGATGTCGGGAATGCCGGGGGCCGTCAGTTTGAGGAGCGTCTGCGACAGGCTGTTGAGGTAGCCCGCGGCGATGAACGGTTGCAGCACCCTTTCAAAATCCTCGTGGAAGGCATCATTCTCAGGCGAAACCAGGCTCGCGGCATAGGTCGTCACCGCTTCCTCGTAAGCGGCCTCCTGTTCCGTCCAGTTGCTGCGCAGTTTCGCCTCGCGCACGGCCTTGACCGCGTAGTCGGTGAAGCGGTCGCGGAGTTCTTCCGTCTGTCTTCCGTCGCGATCTTCCGGCCAGACGCCGGCCAATGCCTGGTAGAGCATCCATTCGACATTTGCCTCCGGCGCTATGCCATCCGGCAGATCCTTGAGCCATGGCCGGTTCATCTCGCGCCAACGCTCTACCGCTTGGGCGAAAACATCCGCGCCCTCGCTCAGCGCATAAAGCCTGGCGCGCGCATCCTCGCCGCGTTTGGTGTCGTGGGTAGCGCTTGCCGAAAGTCCATGCGGCTGCAGCCGTGCCCGCTCGGCCATGCGACGGTGAAATTCCTCCGTGCCGCCAGGCGCCTTGCCCGGTTCGCCGCCCACTTCGTTTGCGGCAAGCAGCCTGTTATAGCGGTAGAACAGCGTATCCTCCGTCGCCTTCGCCATCACCGGCCCGCTCAATTGCTGGAAGCGGATACGGAACTCGTGGGCGGCATCACCTTCGATCTTGCCTTCGAGAAGCTTGAGCACATGGTCTAGGGCACGCCGATCATCGAGCCTTGGCATGACTTGCGATGCGGTCCCGGCAAGGACCGCTGAATCCTGCCAGGAGAGCGGTCCGCCATCGCCATAGGTGCGGTAGACCGGAAAGGCGATCAGCAGTTCGCTGAGCGCGGTGGCAATCTCGTCTCTTTTTAGCTCGGGAAAGATGCCTGCCGCGATCGACGCCAGCCTGTCGGTCTCGCCGGCGAAATTACGGTCGACCATCAGTTGCTTGGCAATCCGCCGGCTTTCCTCGAGATGACCTGTCTCACCGGCGAGGCTGCGATAGGCTTCGTCCAATATGCGCAAGCCACCGCCGTCGGTAAACAGCTCGCTGAGCGCGGCGATGAATTCGTATCCCGTGGTGCCGGCGACCGGCCAGCTCTCCGGCAGGGTCTCAGCGGCCCCGAGGATCTTTTCGACGACGATATAGGTGTCCGGACCGGCCGCGTCGCGCAACCTGTGGAGATAGGCTTTGGGTTCGGCGAGCCCGTCGACATGGTCGATGCGCAGGCCCTGGATCTTGCCATGGCGCACCAGCTCGATCACCAGCCGGTGCATGTCCTCGAACACGGCGGGATCTTCGACGCGGGTGCCGACCAGTCCGGTCACTTCAAAGAAGCGGCGATAGCTCAGATGTCGCGCCGCCTTCTTCCAGTGGATCAGCCGCCAATGTTGTCCCTCATGCAGGCTTCCGAGGAAATCGCGATCACGGGAGATATCATCGAGCTTCTGCCGGAGGACCGCCCGATCGCCGCCCTCAAAGAGGATATCGCGCATCGCTCGGTTGAAGTTCTCGCCGGAAGTGACGGCCGCAGCCTCGGCCATTCTGGTGGCGACCGGATCGTCGAGCCGGTTTGCGATCGCTCCGTAACTTCTGGGGTTCAGCGGCAACAGCGTCTCGAAATAACCGAGCGCTAGGTTTCCATGCGTTTCGTCGAGCGTGATGCGCAACTCGCCGTCGGCGAGCGCCCGATCGAAATCCTGACCAAGCTGCGGCAGGGTCAGCGGCTCGCTCCAGTCGATGTCGAAGTGGCTGGCATAGGCGCTCTGCCGGCCAAATGCCAGCACGTCGCGCCACCAGCCGTTTTCCGGCGAGGCGGCCATATGGTTTGGAACGATGTCGAGGATCAGCCCCATGCCTGCGGCGGCAAGGCTTTCCGTCAGACGCTCGAATCCCGCCCGGCCGCCGAGCGCGGGGTCGATTTCGTTGGCATCGGTGACATCATAACCGTGGGTGGAACCGGAGACGGCGGTGAAGATCGGAGAGGCGTAGAGGTGGCTGATGCCGAGTGTCTTGAGATAGGGGAGGAGGCCGCTGGCGCGATCGAAGGTCATGCCGTTGCGGAATTGTATCCGGTAGGTCGCTGTCGGAAGTGTCATGAGGCCGTCTGACGTTAGAGGGAGACTTTCCTCAACGGTTGTGGCCGGTTTTTTGTTCCCTCAGTCGATGAAGACCCCGACGCTTGCGGCGCGTCCGGCCGAATCGATGACGGTGAGTTTCGAATAGCCGCCGCCATCGGGCAGCCATTGCTGGGTGCGCCGGCGGGAGAGATCGGGCAACGGCTTGCCATTGGCAAGCCAGCGGAAGGGCGCGCGGCCGCCCTGCAGCTTCAGCATCAGCGGCGAGAGATCGGCCCCTTTGGCGCCGAGATCGATATGCGCGCCCTCGGGCGGATAGACGATCGCAGGCGCTGGTTCACGGCCGGAGGCAACGAGCAGGCCGCTGGCATTGAGGGCGAAACGCCGCTGGCTGATCGGCAGTTCGGACTGGGCGATGCGGACGGCGCCGGCCGGAGGGCGGGGCAGCGGTGTTGTCGCGATGCCGGACTTGGCGAAACCTTCGAAGAGGATGGGCGCGGCGGTGCCATAGCCGGTCAGCCCCGGCACGGCGCTGTTATCGGGCCGTCCGACCCATACGCCGAGCACATATCGCCCGTCATAACCGACCGACCAGGCGTCGCGATAGCCGTAGCTCGTCCCGGTCTTGTAAGCGATGCCGCGTTGCGGCGCGCCGGCAGGCGGAATGACGCCGGAGAGAATGTCGGCGACGTTCCAGACTGCGACCGGCTCCAGCAGCGGTTCGCCGTCGAGCTTGCTTGGCTGGCCGGTGATGCCGTCGCCGAGCCTTGCCGGCTGGCCGCGATTGGCGAGCGCCGTATAGAGCTGCACCAGATCCTTCAATGTGAGACCGACGCCGCCGAGACCGATTGCGAGCCCCGGCGTCTCGTTCGGCGGCAGAACCGGGCGCACCTCGGCGCGGCGGAAGCGCACCATCAGCCGCGACGGGCCGACGGCGTCAAGCAGCTTGACGGCCGGCACGTTCAGCGAAAGCTGCAACGCCTCGCGCACGGTGACGTCGCCCTGGTAACTCATGTCGAAATTGCGTGGCCGGTAGCCGAAGAAATCGGCGGGTCGGTCCTCGATGATTGTCTCCTGGGAGACGAGGCCCTGCTCGAAGGCGAGCCCGTAGATGAAGGGTTTGAGCGTCGAGCCCGGCGAACGGTTGACGCGCGTCATATCGATCCAGCCGGAGCGGCTGGTGTCGAAATAATCGGCCGAGCCGACCTCGCCGACGATCGCGCCCGTTTGCGCATCGGCCATCACCATGGCAAGTGAAAGCTTCGGCCCAAGCTTCATGGTCGCTGCCCGCGCAACTGCCTCCAGCCCTTGTTGTACCTGCTTCTTCAAGGTCGTCTGGTGTTTGAGGACCGCCGGCTCCTTGCGAAGCGCGGCTTCGGCGACATGGGCGGCAAGTGCGGGCAATTGCATGCGCCGAGGCGGAACCGGAACGGCTTCTGCCCGCTCCGCCTCACCGTCGCCGACGGCTTCAGCCACCGCGACACGATCGAGCACCCGCTTGCGCGCGTCCTGCGCGGCCTTGAGATTGCGGTCTGGCCGTCGCCGTTCCGGCAATTGCGGTAGCGCGACGAGCAGGGCGGCCTCGGCGACCGTCAGCCGCCGCGGCTCCTTGCCGAAATAGGCGAGGCTTGCGGCGCGCACGCCTTCCAGATTGCCGCCATAGGGCGCATGGGTGAGATAGAGATCGAGGATCTGTTCCTTCGTGAGCCGCCGTTCGATCTGCACGGCGCGGGCGAGCTGCAGCAACTTTGCCGAAAGCGTGCGTTCCGGGCGCGGCTCGATCAGCCGCGCCACCTGCATCGAAAGCGTCGAAGCGCCGGAGACGATGCGGCCGTTGCTGACGAATTGCACCGCGGCACGCCCGAGCGCCCAGGGGTCGACGCCGCCATGGTCATAGAAGCGCTGGTCCTCATAGGCGATCAGCATGCGCAGGAATTGCGGGTCGACATCGGCGACCGCAGTCTTCAACCGCCAGCGGCCTTCCGATGTCGCAAAGGCGCGCAACAATTGCCCGTCGGCATCCAGAACCTCGGCGGAAACGACATCCGCCTTATCAAGTGGCGGCGGAAAGGCCCGGTCGGCGGCATCGAGCGCGAATAGAACCGCGCCGGCGAAAATGACGCCGGCGGCGGATCCGATCGCAAACTTACGCCACAGCCTCATTGTTGTGCCGTCACGACCTCCATCTTGCCGGTCGCCGTGCGGGCCGAAAGCTCGGGCCTGTACATGTCCTCGACGCTTGCGGCCGGATGGTCGTAGGTGCCGGGAGTGACGGCGCGCACGACATAGGCGACGTTGAATTCGCGTTCATCGCCCTGAGCGCGGTTGAAGGCGGCGACGAAGCGGTCGTAGCGGAATTCGGTATGGGCCGCGGAAATTTCGCCGATCCAGTCGAAATTCGTCATCTGGGCGCTGTCGACAAGGTTCGGATTGTCGATCTCGAAGCCGCCGGGCAGAAGGTCGGTGATGACGATGCGCGAAGGCCAGTCGTTGTTTTCCCGCACATGGATGACGACGACGTAGCGTTCGTTCTGCGTCGCTTCGCTGACATTCGCCTCTTCGCCGTCGAGCGTGTAATAGCTGCGCTCGATGGTGAAGCCGTCACCGCCGGCCGGCAGCGGCACAGTGGGCGCAGCAACCGTGGTGACCACAGCCGAAACCGCGTCAGCCGTCTGGTTGGTCAGCGTCAGCGGATGATCGCTCAGCGCATCGCCGGTCATTTTTGCCATGTAGGCACCGGTGTGCGGCGCGCCGTTGACATCGACCTTGAGATCGTCGTCACCGCCCTGGATGGCGCGAGCGGCGAGCAGCATCCAGGCCTCTTCCTGTGTGCTCTTGTATTTGCTGCGGCCCCATTCCTTGGTGACGGCCTTGGCAAGCTCCGGGATGACGGGTGGCACCGGCCGGCTTTCGGCGGCAAGCGCCAGGATCGCAGCACCATCGCGCAGGATCGTGCCGTAGTCGGTGCGCGAGAGATTCACCCGCGACACCATCGACTGTTCCGACATCTGCAGCGCATCGAGGAAGATGTTCTTCGAACGCTGCGCATCGCCATAGAGTGCCAGTGCGGCGGCGATATGCGCCTTGGCGAGCGGTGTCGGGAAGTCGTTGATCATCGTATCGGCATAGTAACGCAGATCGCTGATCGCGGCCTTCTTGTTGCGGGCAAGGACGTAGACGGCATAGGCGATCTGGTCGCCCTGGCCCTTGATGTCGGTGGTATAGGACAGCGTGTTCTGCAGGTTTTCGAGCGCTTGCACGAAAGCCCTTTCCGGCACGTCGTATTTCATTTCGCGGGCCCGCGTCAGGAAATCGGTGACGTAGGAATCCAGCCAGACATCTCCGGAATCCGGTCCCCAGAGGCCGAAGCTGCCGGCCGAGGCCTGATAGGAGAGTACGCGGTAGATCGCATCCTGCACGCGTTTGTGCACGTCATCGTCGTTTTCGATGCCGGCCTGCTTCGCCACTTCGGCAAGATAGAGCAGCGGCAGCGCCCGGCTGGTGGTCTGCTCGGCGCAGCCGAAAGGATAGCGGTCAAGCGTCATCAGCAGGGCAGGGATATCGAAAGCGGCCGAACGCGTGACGTTGACGCTGATCGAGGCGCCCGGCAGTACGCTGTCGGCCAGCAGGTTCTTGTCGACGGTGAGCTTTGCCCCGGGCTTCAGCGCCAGCACCCTGCGTTGGGTGATCGGCAAGGAGGAGGGGCGCACCGGCACGTCAACCGTCTGATCGAGCGACAGGCCGGACGCGCCGGAGAGATTGATCGAGACGCTGCCCGGTCCCGGCTGCTTGCCGACGAGCGAAAGCGTCAGTTCGGATTTTGCGCCGGCCTCGAGGCGGATCGTCTGCGAGGCGGAAGCCTGCTCGATGCCGACCGCGTCATTGCCGGTCAGCTGCAGCTTGTAGTCGCCTGCCGGCGCGTCGGTATTGGCGATGTCGAGGCGCAGATTGGCCTTGTCGCCTGGGGCGAGGAATTTCGGCAGGCTCGCGGTCACCACCACGGGATCGCGGATGATCACGTCCTTGACGCCGTGGCCGACGCCTGATTTCGACCAGGCGACCGCCATGACGCGCGCCGTGCCGTTGAACTGCGGAATGTCGAAGGAGACCTTGGCCTTGCCTTCCGCGTCGAGCTTCACTGGGCCGGAGAAGAAGGCGACGAGCTTCTGCGTCGGCGGGCTTGCCTGCAGTGCTACAGCACCCCCGTCGCCGCCGGTCCTGAGTTTGCCGGTCGCGCCCAGCGAGCCATCGATCAGGCGGCCGTAGAGGTCGCGGATTTCAAGGCCGAGCTGACGCTGGCCAAAATACCAGTCCTCTGGGTTAGGCGGTTCATAGCGCGTCAGGTTGAGAATGCCGACATCGACGGCAGCGACCGTCACATAAGCATCCTCGTTGGCGCCGGCGCCTGCCACCTGCAGGCTGATATCAAGCGGTCCGCGCGGCAGCATCTTTTCGGGCGTGTCGAGCTTTACCTGCAGCGCCCGCTGTTCGGGATCGATCTTCAGCCATTTGATGCCGATCGAGCGCATCGGCATGTGGCTGTCCTGGGCGTCACCCGGGCGGAAGAGTGTCGCGGTCACGTAGGCGCCGGCACCCCAGTCCGATGTGACCGGGATGTCGACTTCACCGCCGGTCTCGCCGATCGTGGCGTTCTGCACCGCGACCAGCTTTTCGGTTCCGGCAGTCACCATCAGTTCGCCGCCGTAACGCGAGGTAACCTTCAGCTTCGCCGTATCGCCGACCTTGTAGCTATCCTTGTCGAGGGCGATCTCCAGCCCGTCGGGTGTTTCGGTCGAGGTCGAGGTCACGAACCAGCCGGCGTCGAATTCGACGCTGGAGGTCGGGCCGTCGGCATCCGGGCTTTCCACTTCGAGGCGGTAGCGGCCCCAGGTCACCGGCACGGAGATTTTGCCGCCGTCCATCGCCGCGTCGACGCTGCCGTTTGATTTCTGCTCGGCGGTATAGACCGGCTCGTATTTCCACGCCGTTCCCTCGCGATACCACTGGTATTCGCGATTGAGGCTGTAGAATTTCCAGCGCAGGCCCTTCGTCTCCTGCTTTTGGCCGTTGGCATTGACGCCGATCACCGTGAAATTGGCGATGGCGTTTTCAGGCAGGTCGTCGGAAAACTCCGGCTTGATGCCGATCGAAGGCCCCTGGTTCTTCACCGGGATCGACAGCGACCGTTCGATAGCGCGTCCGCCAGCCTCCTGCATTCTGATATAGACGGTAGCGTTGAGCAGTTGGGTCGTGGCCGGCAGGTCGCCGACGGTGAGGTCGGTCGAAGCCTCGCCGTTTTCGTCGAGTTCAGGCAGTCCGTCGATCGGCAAGCGCGAATCCTCGCTCGCCTCCTCATCGGCGAGCCCGAAGAGGAAGCCCTTGTAAGCAGCGCTTTCGCGCGTCGGCTTGACGACGACGTCGCCCTCGAGCGTCAAGCCCGCAGCCGGGGCGCCGTAGAGATACTTGCCTGATATGGTGATCGTCGCCGGCGTATCGGGACCAATTTCCTTGGCCTCGGTCTTGATTTCCATGTCGGTGCGATCCGGCACGAAATCATCGACGAGGAAGCTCTTGGTGGCGATCGCCGTACCCTTGGGATCGGTATAAATGTTCATCGTCCAGGTGCCACGCATGGCATTTTCCTGGGTCGGGAAATCGACCGTGTAGCCGCCGAGATTGCTGGTCTGGCTGACGACCCGCCGGTCTTCGACGCCATCGGGGCGGCTGAAGATGAAGGTGAGCGGCAGGTTCTCGATGGCGTTGCCGTCGGTGTCGCGGGCAAGCGCCTGAGCATGCACCGTCTCGCCGGCGCGGTAGATGCCGCGTTCGGTGAAGGGCAATACATCGATCGCGCCGGGTGCGGCGCGGCCCGTCACGCCGCGGTCGGAGAGATCGAAGCCGGCGCGCGTCATATCGAGGAAGACATAGTCCGACGTGCCGTTCCTGGCGGTGATGACGGCGGGTGTGAGTGCCGCCGTGCCGCGGATCAGGCCGGCGGTGAAGGTGGCGCGGCCGTTTTCGTCGGTCGTCGCCGTGCCGAGTACTTCATTGTTCTTGGCAAGCAGCTGCAGCTCGACGCCTGCGATCGGCTTTGCCGAGGCGAGCGAACGGGTGAAGACGTTGAGGCCATCCGTGCCGGCATAGGTGGTGACACCGATATCGGAGACGAGGAACCATTGCGTCGCCTGCGAATCCCACTCCTGCGCCGGGCCGTTTGCCGGCGTTGCGACCATCACATAGATGCCCGGCTTGCGCTCGGGCAGTGCCTCATCGACCGGGAAGCTGGTGACGATATCCTTGTTCAGCTCGTTGGCGATCTCGATCGAGCCCTGCCAGACGAGTTCGCCGCTCTGGTCCTGAATGTTCTGAGCGCTGTAGCCGTCGAGCTGGCTCAGGAACTGGGAATTGGTCAGCAGCGGCGCGATGCCGCGATCGCCGATACGGTAGAGCTTCAGGTTCGCCGACGTCATATTGACGGACACGATCGGGATGCCGCGGCGCGCCGTCGAGGGCAGCACGAAGCTGTCGCCGGTGAAGCGCACCATCTGGCTGCGGTCCTTGATGTAAACTTCGATGCTGACAGGCGCCTCCAGAACTTCATCGACTGATGACGGCAGGCCGGTGCGGAAGGCGATCTTGTAGGTTTCGCCATGCGTCAGGCCCTCGACGCAGATCTGCTTGTCCTTGGTTTCGAGCGCCTTCGGTGCCGCACCGTTCAGCGTCACGAAAGGCGTGTAGTCGGTGGTCTTGACCAGTGCTTCGGAGAAGGTGACGCAGGCGCGGGGGGTAGCGCTGTCGGCATCGACCGTGTGTTCGGTGATGCGGAAGCCCTGCGTTGATTTCAGCTGCAGGTAGGCCGCCTGCACGTCCTTGGCGCCGACGAGCGCCAGGCTCGCCTTGTAAGCGTCGAGCGCCGGGCGGTAATTAGCGTTCCGCTCCAGCGCGCCGGCAAGCACCGCGAGCGCCTCGGCGCGCTTGGCCGTGGTGCGTGTCAGCTCGTAGCCGTTCAGCGCATCGAGCACGGCCTGTCCCGTCGTGCTGCTCTCCGTACTGCCGAGCGATGCTGCGGCGCGGGCGGTTTCGAGCCAGAGATCGGCATCATCAGGCGTGATCGACAGCGCGCCATGGAAGGACTTCAGCGCATCAGTCAGGTTGTTGGCGGTAAGATCGATACGGGCGTTGGCCGTGAGGCTTTCGACGCCCTGGCCCTGCTGGTCGTCGGCGAGAGCGAGGCCGTCCTTGAAGTCGTGGGCCTGCTGGATGAGGTCGCTCGTCAGGAAGGTGAGGCGCGGCGCAGCGCCGATATCCGGCTCCTTCTGGGCTGATGTCTCGACGATCTTGCCGGCGATCGCGCCGGGGAAGGCGTTCATCGTCTTGAAATCGGATTTCAGGAAGCACCACTTCACCTTGGGATTGTAGGTGAAGGCCTTGCAGCTCTTGTCGCCGATGCACGAGGTCTTGCACTGATCGAGAGAAACATTCTGCTCGGTGCGAAGATCGAAGCCGAAGAAATCGGCGTCCTTGATCGTCTGAATGTCGCGCTTCGTGTCCGCAGCGGCTGCGGGAAAGCTGACGGCGATCGTGGAAAATGCGATGACGGCAAAGGCAAGGAACGAGCGCACGGACATAATATCCCCCAGGATGCTGGCTCTGACCGGCGGCACTCTCCTCACTCCTCACAGGATTGTCAACTCAACCCAGGCGTTGTTTCATCTCTGCACAACACCTTTCGTCCGGTTGTCACATCGGCGTGAGTGATCGCCTTGTGATTTGCGGCTTTTGCGAGGATGAGCAAGGATTTGGACGATCGCTGGAGGTAGCCCAATGTCCATGTCTTTCCGCCGCAGGAGCCTTGCCGCACTCCTCGCAGCCACCGTTCTCTCGCTCGGCCTGGGTGCTGCAAGTGCCGCAGAAGATGCCGTCATCGTCCCGCCGCCGGCCGTTGACGAGGCCGCAGGCTCAGGCACAGAGACCGCCATTTTCGCCGGAGGCTGTTTCTGGGGCGTCCAAGGCGTTTTCCAGCATGTGAAGGGTGTGGAGAGCGCCGTTTCCGGTTATGCCGGTGGCGATGCTGGAACGGCGCAGTATGAAACCGTCAGCACCGGTTCGACAGGTCACGCCGAATCCGTCCAGGTGCGGTTCGATCCGAAACAGGTGAGTTACGGCAAGTTGCTGCAGATCTTCTTCTCGGTGGCGCACAATCCGACGCAGCTGAATTTCCAGGGCCCGGACCAGGGAACACAGTATCGTTCGGCGCTGTTCGTCGCCGATCCAGAGCAGCGTAAGGTTGCCGAGAACTATATCCGCCAGCTCGACAAGGCCCATGTCTTCCCGCAGCCGATCGTCACCAGGGTGAGCGATGCAACCGGCTTCTATCCCGCCGAAGCCTATCATCAGGATTTCCTGACGCTCAATCCGAACTATCCCTATATCGTCTACAACGATCTGCCGAAAATCGAGAACCTGAAGTCGCTGTTCCCGGCCGACTACCGCAGCCAGCCGGTCCTCGTCAGGAAGGCCAAGGGTTGATTAATCCTTGGATCCCCGAGGTTTCAAGGGCGGCCACGGCGCCGCCCTTTTTGTAGCGCTTCTTCCGGGTTAAGAATTGATCAACGTTAACAACATCTTAATTTGAGAAAATCGCGTTCCAACGCGGAACATATCATCAGGTTGCCCGTTACGATCATGAGTTTCGAGCAGGGAGGCTGCCGGAGCGGATCCCTCTTTCGAAGTATGTGCATAACAAGGGGACGTATCATGGCCACCAATGTCGTGCGGCGCTGGCAACGAGATGATCTGATGAAACAGAGAGTATTGATCGTCGAAGATGAATTCCTGATCGCTCTCGATCTCGGGGCGACGGTGGAAGGCATGGGGATGCAGGTCGCAGGCCTTGCGCATGATCGCGAGCAGGCGCTGCGGCTGGCGCCGCTTGCCGATATTGCCTTCGTCGACGTCAATCTCGCCGATGGCCCGACCGGGCCTGACATCGGCCGGCAATTGGCTGAACAGCACGGCATTGCCGTCGTCTTCATGACCGGCAATCCGGAGGTCGTCGCACATGGTGTCAAAGGCGCCGTCGGCGTGGTTCAGAAGCCGGTCATGCCGTCGGTCGTCGAACAGCTGGTGAAATATCTTGCCGCGCGCCGCGTCGGCATGTTCGCAGTCGTTCCCAAACAGATGACGGTTTTTGCCTGATTGGCGGGCTTGGATCAGCTGGAAACGGCGGCAAGCTGTAGTTGAGGGTCGGTCTTTTCCGCTCCCGGCCCGCCATAGGCCTTGAGAAAGGTGCGGACGGCGTTTCGCGCCGCCCTTTCCAGTTCCTCATCGGTCGGCACGCCGCCGAAAAGGACGGTCATTTGCAGGTCGGCATTGCCGAGCGCCACGAACTGCCGGGCGGCGACGTCGAAATCGTCGATGACGAGTGCGCCCTTGTGGGCAAGCCGCGCGAGAAGTGCCGATAATGCCGTGGTCAGCTTGCCCGGTCCATGCTGGCGCCAGCTTTCGAAGAGATGCGGATACCGCTCGCCCTCGGTCTGCACCAGTTTGCGCAGGAATTTTCCGTCGTGGTTGCAGATGCAGTTCTTGTTGAGACGCACGACGAAAGCCGTCAGCTCGTCCTCCAGATTGTCGGCGCTGTCGGGGAAGGTCGACAGCATGGAGAAGAGCATGGTGTTGGCGCGGTTCATGACGTCCTCGACGACGGCGATGAACAGCGTTTCTTTCTCGCGGTAGTGATTATAGATCGTCTGGCGCGAAACGCAGGCGACGGCGGCGATCTCGTCGATGCTGGCTCCGGCAAAACCTTCGCGGCAGAAGACGTCGGCGGCGGCATCGAGGATCGACATACGCTTGGCGCATTGCCCACGCTGCGTATGCCCCGTCATCCTAGCTGCGGCCGTCATGCGATCTTTCATGAGAGCGAGGATAAGACGTCTTGACGTTTTAGACAATGGCGTCTAGTTTTACATCTGTGTCCAAATTTCTTGACACTCTGGTTCCGCAGCTGAAGATATGAGCTCCCAACTTCGTCTTCGCGCGAACGATCATCATTGAACCCCGAGAGCAATGCGGCGGAGCGACCATGCGCCGCCTCCGCTGCGCTTTTATGAAAGATCACCATTATGACGGCTTCCTTCTTTCGCATTGCCCTCATTCTCGGCCTTCTCTCGGCCATCGGGCCTTTCGCCATCGACATGTATCTGCCTGCGCTGCCGTCTATCGGCCAGGACCTGCATGCCGATAACAGCGTCACCCAGCTTACCCTTCTCGCCTTCTTCATTTCCTTTGCGCTCGCCCAGCTCGTCTACGGTCCGCTGTCAGATATGTGGGGCCGCAAGCTGCCGCTCTATCTCGGCATCGGCCTCTTCGCGGTCGCTTCGGTTGGCTGCGCGCTGGCGACCGATATCGAGACGCTGATTGCCTTCCGTTTCGTCCAGGGTATCGGCGGCGCGGCCGGCATGGTCATTCCGCGCGCCATCGTCCGCGATATGCACACCGGCGTGCAGGCCGCCCGCCTGATGTCGCTGCTGATGCTGGTCTTCTCGATCTCGCCGATCCTTGCGCCGCTGACAGGCAGCGCGGTCATCGAGTTTTACGGCTGGCGCGGCGTGTTCTGGGCGGTCACCACCGCCGCCTTGATCGGCCTCGTCCTGCTCGCCACACAGCTCGACGAGACCCGGCCAGCCAAGGAGCGCAGTGGCAGCGGTCTCGGAAGCGCCATGACCGCCTACCGGCGCCTGCTTGGCGACCGCAACTTCCTGACGCTAACCTTCATCGGCGGTCTCGGCATTTCGAGCTTCCTCGTCTATCTCGCCAACTCGCCCTTCGTGCTCATCCAGCATTATGGGCTGACGCCGACTGAATACAGCTTCGCCTTCTCGATCAATGCCGTGTCCTTCTTCGCGGTCTCGCAGGCGACGGGTTGGCTCGGCGAGCGTTTCGGCCTGGTGCGCGTCATGCGGATTGCGGTCAGCGCCTTTGCGCTTGCCATGATCGTCATGGCGGTGGTGATGGCCGCTGGTTTCAACCAGCTGCCTGTGATGGCGACCTTCCTCTTCATCGGCTACGGCTTCCTCGGCCTCGTCATTCCGACGAGCGCGGTGCTTGCGCTGGAGGATCATGGTGAGATCGCCGGCACGGCCTCGTCGCTGATGGGCACGCTGCATTTCGTGATCGCCGCGGCCGCCATGGTCATATCGAGCATCTTCTTCGACGGAACGGCCGTTCCGATGGCCGCCGGCATCGCGCTTTGCGCCTTCTGCGCCTTCGTGCTGACGCAGGCAACGATCGGCCGCCGCGCCACCGTTGCCGCCGCCGAATGATCAAGACAGGCCGCACCCGGTCTCCGGGTGCGGCACCTCATCCCATCGCGTGCTGCGAGCCGGGTCTGAGAGAGGCTCAGCGTGTGAGGGTGAAAGCGTCGCTTTCGCCGGGAACGAGTTCCATCGGCCAGATTCTGTTGCGGGCGCCCTGCGGGTAGTGCTCGGCATAGGCCGGCATGGTGGCGAGCAGGGTTTCGCCGAGCTGGGCGCCGAGATCGCGCAGCGACATGCGGAACGATGTCAGCGTCGGCTGCAGGAAATGGGTGCGCGGTTCGTCGCGGAAGCCGACGACGGCGAGGTCGCGGCCCGGCACGATTCCGGCTTCCGCAAGCCGCCGGTAAAGCCCGATCGCCATCAGTTCGTGGATCAGGATGATCGCGGTCGGCCGCTCTTCGATCATCAGAAGTTCGTGGCCGGCCTGATAGCCGCCCTGTTCGCTCGACTTGACGCGGATGACGAGAGCCGGATCGAAGGGAATATCGTGGCGTTTCAGCGCCTGGCGGTAACTGTCGAGGAAGATGTAGCCGAGGTTGATGTCGGAGGAGGGGGCGGCCACCGCGATCCGCCGATGGCCTTTTGCGACCAGCCGGTCGACACCGCGCGCTGCCACGCCCTCGAAATCGAGATCCATCCAGGTGTAGCTGCCGCCGGACGCGCTGCGGCCAAGCGCCACGAAGGGAATGCGGGCCTTTTCCAGAAGCTCGATGCGCCGGTCGGTACGTCGCGTCGCCGAGATGATCATCGCGTCGACGAGGCGGCGCGCCACCATGCGCTTCAGATATTCATGCGGATCCTCGTCATCGGGGCAGGGCAGCATGACCAGATCGAGCTTGTGACGGGAAAAGACGCTCTGCAGCCCGTCGGTGACGCCGAGGAAGAAGTCGTCACTGTTTTCGACCGTCTCGCGGCTCACTTCGAGCATCAGACCGATGACGTTGGTCATGCCCTGACGAAGGCTGCGGCCTGACTGGTTGGCGACATAACCGAACTCTTCGGCGGCGGCGAGCACGCGTCGGCGCGTTTCGTCGTTGACGTCAGGCTTGCCGTTCAGCGCACGGGACACGGTCCCGATCGAAATGTCGAGATGCTCGGCGAGCTGGCGGATTCCCTTCATCTGCGACGATTTTCCTCCCTATCGGATCGCATCTGCTCCTTCTTGCCACAGGTTTGCGTCCGCGAAAAGCCGGGGAGGGGGTTACGGTTTGAAGCTCTGGCGGATAATGAGTTCCGGAATAACGCGTTCGTAACCCGCAGGCGCGTCCGGATTTTCAAGGCGCCGCTCCATCAGCTCGACGGCGCGTTGGGCCATGGTCATCGGATCCTGGCGGAAGGTGGTCAACTGATAGCTCAGCCAGGAGGATTCCGGAACGTCGTCGAAGCCGATGACGGCGACATCCTCGGGGATGCGCAGCCGCGCTTCCTGGCGCGCGACGTCCATCAGTCCGAAGGCGATCAGGTCGTTGGCGCAGAAGATGGCGTCGGGCTTTATTCTCTCCGACAAGAGTGCGCGTCCGGCGGTGACGCCGCCCTCATAATCGGAATCTCCGCCGCGTGCGACGATAACGGATGCGCCGAGCGACTCGGCCGTCGAAAGGAAGGCGTTTTCGCGCTCGACGATAGCTGGCGTTCCCGAGTTGGAGCCGATGACCGCCAGGCGCCGTCTGCCGCTCTCGTAAAAGGCGGTTGCGGCCTTGCGCGAGGCTTCGGAGTTGCCGGCGCGCACATGGTCGGCGTCGGGCTCCGAGCGGCCGATGACGACGAGCGGCTGACCGTTTCGCTGCGCAAGCTCGAGGAAACTCGCCGGAGGCGAGCCGGACAGGATGATGATCGCCTCGGCACGGTGGCCGATCAGCATCTTCTGGGCGGCGAGCAGTTCGTCTTCCGTCTGGCCGGTGTTGATGAGGATCGGAATGCTGCCGCGCCGGATCAGCGATTTGGCAAGTGCGGCCGCCAGATGGGCGCGAAAACCCACTTCCGGCCGGGTGGCGACGATACCGACAAGGCGGCTCTGGTTGGCAAGCACGCCGCGCGCCAGGTCGTTGACGTGGTAGCCGAGTTCTTGGGCCGCCCGCAGCACCTTTTCGCGCGTCGCCGGGGCAACGCTTGCGCCCGGTGTGAAGGTGCGCGAAACGGCGGAGCGCGAAACGCCCGCCAATTGCGCCACCTGCTCGGCGCTGACGAAGCGCATGCGCTCCTTTTTCGAAGGCTTGCCGTTCTTCACCGGACCATCATTCATCGGCTTTCCCTCAATGCTCCATTGCGCGGCAGATGCCTGCCTTCAGGAATGCTCGACGATCAGCATGAAAAGCGCAACGGAACAAGCACTGAAGAACGGTGATTGGCACGATTTGGCAATTCCGCCGGCTCCAACCGTATAAAGGAGCGATGGCAGTCAGTTGACACCAGGTGCGGGCAATTCTCATTGCGAGGGAGAACCGAGGCTGCCGCAGGCAACCTCGGTTTGGGGGCGAAAGTCAGCCGCGAAACGAGTGAGGGTCTTCTGACCGGTTACTCGCAGACGCGTACCGTTTCGGTATGATAACCGCCGTCATAGCGGTTGCGGACGTCGCGGTCCTCATACCAGCATCTCGGCGCGGGTTCGACATAGCGCGGACCATCAACATAACGGGGGCCGTCGACGTAGCGAGGGCCGTTATTGACGAGGGCGCCTCCAATCAGGCCGCCGACAACACCTGCAGCAACCCCGCCAGCGATGATGCGGCCGGTATTGTTGTGGTGATGATGGTCACGCGCGGCAGCGGGCTGAATGGCCGATCCAACAAGGGCCGTCGCGATCAACAGGCTGCTAATAATTCTCTTCATAACATTCTCCTCAGTGGCTGGCACCTCACCCCCTATAGAGGAGAAATGCCGCAGCACGGCGTTTGTTCGTTCAAATTTTGCGCCTTTTAAGGCAAATCGACCGCCGCTGTTGCCAAAAATACATAAAACGACGCAACAGACATCGGTTTTTTGCGCTTCGTACCGAAGGCCCGTAGCGACGTCGCTGCGCCGATATCCGGGATCAGGTGGCCGATTCGGTCGCGGTCGTTTCTTCCAGCACCTCCTCGGGAATGTCGTCGAAGGATGCGTAGTTGAGGTTATAAAGCTTCGAATAGAGCTTGCCGTTCTTCATCAACTGCTGGTGGTTGCCGCTCTCGACGATCTCCCCATTCTGCAGCACGATGATGCGGTCGGCTTCGCGGATCGTCGCCAGACGGTGGGCGATGACGAGGCCGGTACGGTTTTCGAGCAGCTTCACCAGCGCCTTCTGGATCAGCATCTCGGTATAGCTGTCGATATTGGCCGTCGCCTCGTCGAGCACGAGGATCTTGGCGTCGGCCACCAGCGCGCGGGCGAAGGAGAGGAGCTGGCGCTGGCCGAGCGAAAGATTGCCGCCGCGCTCGCCGAGCATGCCGTCATAGCCTTCCGGCAGGCGCATGATGAAGTCGTGTGCGCCGACAGCCTTGGCGGCTTCGATCACCTGTTCGCGGGTGGCTTCCGACTTGTGGTAGCGGATATTTTCGAAGACGGTGCCGGTGAACAGAAAAGGCTCCTGCAGCACCATGGCGATCTGCTGGCCGAGTGAGTCCTGTGTCAGCTCCCGTACGTCATGCCCGCCGACCAGCACCTGCCCCTGCTGCACCTCATAGAAGCGGTGGATCAGCGACATGCAGCTCGACTTGCCCGATCCCGTCGGGCCGACGAGAGCGACCGTCTCGCCCGGGTTTACCTTGAAGCTCACATGTTTCAACACCGGATGCTTGGGATTGTAGCCGAAAACGACATCGCGGAATTGCACCGAGCCGTCCATCTCGGCCGACAGCACCTTGGCGTCGGGCGCATCCTTGATGTCGACCGGCACGTCGAGCACATCGGTCAGACGCTGGCCAGATGCCATGGCGCGTTGCATGACCGAATATTGCAGGGTCAGCGAACGGATCGGGTCGAAGAAGCGCTGGATGTAGAAGAGGAAGGCGACGAGCACGCCGACGTCGAGCGCCTGGTTCAGGACGCGCGCGCCACCGACGACGATGACGAGCGCCATGGCGATACCGGTCAGCGAATCGACGATCGGCACCATGATCTGGGCATAACGCGCCGCCGTGAGGTGCGTCAGCAGATTGGCACGCGCCTTGTCGTCATAGAGCATGAAGTTGACGTCCTGCCGATCCATGCTCTGGACGGCGCGAACACCATGGATTGCTTCGGCAAGCGCGCCGTTCGCAACCGAATTCGTCTCATGCGCGGCCATGAAGGATTTGCGCGCCAGCGGCAGCCAGAACAGGCGCACGACAAAGAGCACCGGCAGCACGGAAAGGGTCAGCAGACCGAGCTTGAAATCGAGATAGAGCATCACGAAGACGATGCCGAAGAGCAGGAAGATATCGCCGACCGACAGTACGCAAGTTTCGAGAAATTCCTGCATCGAGTTGACGTCGCCCTGCAGGCGCGACATCAGCCGACCGACCTCGGTTTTGTCCATGAAGGAGAGCGACACGCGCTGGAGATGCGAGAACATCGCCTTGCGGATATCGAAGAGCACGTTTTCCGCGACGCCGCCGACCAGCATTTCCTGCCAATAGCTGGCGCCATAGTTGATGAGAATGGCGATGAGGAAGGCGACGATCGCCAAGGTCAGCGCCGAATGACTGCCGCCGGGCTGCATGCCGTGGTCGATCGCGTAGCGGATGATCAGCGGGATGAGGAGCTGCATGCTGGTGAAAACAAGCACCGAAATGACTGACAGGAGGACATCGCGGCGATAGGGATGCACATAGGCCCAGATGCGCTTGACGATGTTGGAATCGAAGACCTTGCCGAAGATCTCCTCTTCCACGCGCTGCGAGCCGACGACCGCCCGTGGCGGACGCCTGCCATCCTCGCGAACATCAGCACGCTCGGTTTCCAGTTCCTCGGCCATCTCAATTCCTCCAGCGCCGGTTTCTCACGCGCTCAAAGCGTCGTCGCCCGGTCGCACCTGCAAATCGTAAAGCGCCTTGTATCGTCCGCCGAGCAAAAGCAGCTCGTCATGTGTGCCCTGTTCGACGATGCGGCCGTCCTCGATGAAGAAGATCTTGTCGGCATGCATCAGCGAGCTCAGGCGGTGGGCGACGATGATCGTCACCCGATCGGCGGCATAACGGCGCATGGCGCTGCGGATGCGCTGCTCGGTGGCAGCGTCGATCGCCGCCGTCGAATCGTCGAACACCATCACGGCCGGCTTCAGCATGAGCGCGCGGGCGATCGACAGCCTCTGCCGCTGGCCGCCGGAAAGCGATACGCCGCGTTCGCCGACGACCGTGCCGTAGCCTGTGGGCAGCCCGAGCACGTAGTTATGGAGCTGCGCGCTTTCGCTGGCGCGTTCGATGCGGCCTTCCTTCGCCCAGGGATCGCCGTAGGCGATGTTGTTTTCAATCGTCGTCGTGAAGAGGAAGGAATCCTGTTGCACGACGGCGACCGAGCGGCGCAGTGACTGCAGCGTCGCCTTGCGAATATCCTGCCCGTCGATGGTGATCTTGCCGCCGGTCGTGTCGTAGAAGCGAGGGATCAGATGTGCGAGCGTCGTCTTGCCACTGCCGGGCGGGCCGACGATGCCGATCGTTTCGCCGCGCTTGGCCTCGAAGCTGACGTCGTGCAACACCGGCTGCATGGGCGCGCTCGGATAGGCGAAGCTGACATTCTCGAAGCGCAGCGTGCCGTCCGTCACTTTCAATTCCTTGGCATCAGGCGCATCGCGCACGGCAATTTCGAGATCCAGCAACTCGAAGAGGCGCGTGCCGCAGGTCGAGGCGCGGGCAAAGGCATTGACCATCAGGCCGAGCTGACGCACCGGCATCTGCAGGATGGTCATGAAGGTGAGGAAGGAGGCGAGCGTGCCGACGGTGATCTCGCCGGACATGACCTTGCCTCCGCCGACCCACAGCACCAGGCCCATGGCGACGAAGAAGGAGAAGGTCATGGCGCTGGTATTGACGACGCGGATGCCGACGCGCTGATGGGCGAGCTCCAAAGCGTTCTTCGACGCTTTCTCGAATTTCGAGAGCTCGTGCTCCTGCGCCGCGAAGGCGCGCACGACACGGATGCCGCCGAGGTTTTCTTCCATGATACGGGTAAGCACTGAAAGCCGCTGTTGAAGATCCAGCCAGGTGGCGCGCAGGCGAAGCTGGGTGACGGATGAGCGCCAGCCGACGAAAGGCACGAAGGAGAGCGCCAGCAGGCCGAGCACGACGTCGGTCGAAAGCAGCATGTAGGCGCCGATGCCGATCAGCATGGAAAGCAGGAAGACGCGCACGAGAGCCGTCGAGAAATACATGCGCACGCCTTCCAGGTCGAGCAGGCCGACGGTGATCAGGTCGCCGGAATGCACGGTGTCATGAAAGCTGAAGGAGAGGCGCTGGATCTTCTCGTAGCAGGCCAGCCGCAGCTCGTAGCCCATGTGGTGGCCGACGGATTCGCTGAAGTAGTTCTGCACCATGGTGAAGATGCCGCGAAGCACGCTGGCGCCGAGCAGAAGCAGCGCAGTCGTCAGCAGCGCGTCCTGCGCCTGCTGCCCGATCGTGCCGCCGTGAAGCGCCACCTGGGTGTGGTCGACGGCCTGGCCGAGAAGGCGGGGGATCAGAAGCTGGAAGGTGGAGGCGATCAGGGTGGCGCCGATGGCAAGGCCCGCCTGCCATGGGTGTCGGAAGGCCATCACGGTGATGCGCACCAGTGTGTAGAGGCCTTGGCCCCAGCCTGCCGCAGTTGCAAGCGCCATCGAAGCCGAAGGCTTCGTCGCGCGTGTTAACGCTTCGCTGCTCACGGTATTTTTTCCAATAGATGTGGTGCTCGGACGCTGGCCCGAAAAGACGGCAAATCCATGAAGGGATTGATAGCACCGTCACTTTTGCCGATTCGACCAGGGGGTTCAAGTAAACAATTCACCAACTGGTTATTTTTACGTGAGGTCTCCTCGCATCCTGATGGGAGCGATCGGCGCACGCAGGGTTGCGATCGGTAATCCTTCAAAGAACCGCCGCAGAAGCAAACGATGCGGCTGAAAGAGCTGATCTTCCCAAGTGGTCGTCAACCAGCCGGCATGGCTTTTGGAAAAGTCCATTTCCCATCGAGAATGGCGGCGGAAGGACGATAGAGGCGCACCGTGTAGTTCCAGCCGTTGGTGATTGGGAGGCAGTTGACGGTCTTGCCGTCGCAGCCTCCGAACTGGATTTTCACCGTTCCGTCGGCATCCTTGCGGGCGGTGAGGTTGTTCAGTGTGTAGGCGTTCAACGTATTTGCCTCGTAATAGCCCTTCGCGTTGTAGACGCTGATCGACCAGAACCCCTCGACCGGCACCTCTCCGACATCGAGCGTATAGACGGTCTTGCCGTCATTCTTCTCCGGCGTGACGGTGAGATAGGTCGCATCCTTCTGTGGATTGCCGCCCCAGGCGTAGGCCGAACCGATCAGGCGGCGGACGGGATCGACCTCGTCCTTCCTGCCGAACATCCCGTTGGTATCAGGCAGCGTCGCGGCAAGCTCGATCAACGCCGCTCTCACCTTCTTCTGGCTCTCCGGATCCCAATTGGGAACTTCGAACCTGCCGGGTACCTTCTGCTCTACTTTGATCGCGTCCTGCAGGGCGTGCACCTGCTTGATATCGTCGGGGTCGTTGGGATCAACGAGCGTCCTGACCGCTGCCAACACGTAGCGCGTGCCGATCTTCTCCTTGGACAGAGTATAGTTTCCAGGCTTGTAGATAACCTCAGGGGTGTACTGGTCCTCGTCGATGAGCTGCATGGACATGAATCGTTTGCTCGCATCGGGCAAGGTGATCGTCACCGGCCCCGCATCGAGATCGAAGAGCGCTGCCGAGTAGAGCGTGTCCCGGTTCGTCCTGATGACGAGTTGATTGTCGATCGGGCTCAGCTCGCGATGATGCTTGAATTTTCCGAAGCCGTCGTCCTTGACGATGTTACCGAAATAAAGGTCGGATTCGGCACGGGGGAAGTTGTCCGGCGTCACGGGGACGGCTTGCTGGGCGAGTGCAACAGTGCCTGAGACCAATGCCAGCACGGTGGCTGCGGTGACGAGTCTGCCTGTCATGTCGATCTCCTCCCTTGTCAGTTCACGCGTTCGAGCGCAGGAGCTTTCCATCTCCCGTCGAGAGCTTCGGCCTTGGGCCAATAGAGCCGCATGACAAGAAAAAAAGGCCCGGCGGGTGCCGGCAGCCAGTTGGCTTGCCTGTCTGCGGCGGGCATCTCGTGCTGGATCTCGAGTGTGATGCCGCCATCGGCATCCCGCTTGAGATCCGGGAGCATCGGCGAATTGATGAGGTAGCGATGCAGCGAGTTGGCGCTCAGCAGACTGGACGGAAGCTCGTAAAGGGTAAGCGACCAGAAGGCGTTGACAGGCGGTAGCGCATCCTGCGCAAAGCGGATCCTATATCGATGACCGGCGCCGTCGATGCTCTCGCCTTTGGAGTCGATGAAATATACGGGATAGATCGCCTCTTCCTTCGAATTCCCGTAAATCCCAAGCACGGCACCCGACATCCGGTCGAGATAATTGCCGTTCAGGAAGGCGCGTGTGCCGAAACTGTCGGCGCTTGAACGCTTGCCGGTGTCGAGTTCAGTTTCCTTATGCTCTTTGAAGGCTGCCCAGGCGTCCGCCATGCCGGCCTCGACGGCTTCCAGCAGTTCCGGCGGCAGGGCCTGCGGATCGAAGGTCTTGCCGGCGCCGATGCCCAATTTGGCGAAGCGGGCCATCATCTCCGTTTCCAAGGGGTTGACCGGGCAGAATTGCAAGATGAAGTCGAGCAGGCTGAAGAATTGTGGCGACGTGCGTTCTTCGTCGACGCTCAGCGGCTTGATGAAATCGATTTTGGCCGGCGCGGCGGGGGCAGGCTGGCCGAGAAATGCCGATAGAGGCTCGACACGGTATCCCGCCTGTATCTTCTTGACGTTGTCGATATCGGCGGGATCGAAGAGCTGTGTGCGGAAAAGCAGGAATGCCAATTCCGTCTCCGAACGGACCACGGCACTGACGCCGGAGGGAGGCTTCCCCTTCCAGTTGGGGCCGGCGAGCAGGAACGTGCCGGAACTGTTTCCCGTAGCACGGCTGCCGACATAGGCAAAATTGAAGGTGTACATGTCGACGAACTGGATCGAATAGTACCGGCCGTTCTCCACCTCGGGCACGCTGATCACCAGCGGTTCCGCTCTGAGGTCGGCGCCGACCGAGGAATAGGGCGTGTCGGAGTTGGGCGTCTGGATGGCCTTGTCGTCGGGTGTATAGACCCGCGCGGTGTTGGTGAGAGTGTTCCATTCGCCTTTGTATTCCGGGTCATTCCGGTCGACGAAATAGGAATATTGCACGCGATAGCTGTCGACCAAGGGGAAGCCGTAGATATAGGCTTCCCTGGCGATGGCGCGCGCCTCCTCAGGAGATGGCAAGGATGCCGTACCGTTCGCGCGCGCGGTCGTTGGTATCGGCATGCGGGGTAACAGCGCGACAGCAGCGCCGGCTGCGATAAGGGTTCGTCTCCGAAGCATGGCAAGCCTCCAAAACCACACATCCCGTCGACCTGGGCCATCGACCTCGTGTCAACGCAACCTAGGATGACAGGGCTGCAAGAAGAAGTACGTTACGGTAAATGACGGCGTAACGAACTGGTCGAGGGCCGCCCAAGATCGAAAAATATGCCGCCTTCCCAACGGCTTACTACGCCGCCGCAACAAAGCCCTTGCCACCTGTGGATTTTAGCGCTTTCATACACGACTAGTTTAATAGACTATGGACGAGCGGAATTGCTCCCCTAGATCCCTTGCGGGGCGACCGGTTCGGACCCCAATGCTGCGGCAGATGTTGTGAATGGCTGCATAAACCTCAACAACGCATGACCGGCTTTTATGCGTTGAAACCTCGATCGACACACGGTGCGGATGAACCCGCAAAGGAGTTGCGATGACGGTTCAGGGACTTTTTTCCGCGAGAGCCAATGCGGCGGCGCAGATATCGGCCGTGCCGCGCATTGCGATCGTCGGGCGCGGCTTTTCCGGCATGATGACTGCGATCGCGTTGATGAAGACGGTGCGTGCACCCTTCCACCTGCAGCTTTTCGATCCGAACTCGTCGGTCAGCGGCGGTCAGGCGCTGTCTTCGGTCCGCGCCTCGACGATCCTCAACACCCGCGTGCGCGATCTCTCGGTTTCGCTCGGCGACAACGACGATTTCAATGACTGGCTCTGTAGCAACGCCGCCTTCCGTGCCGCCGTACCGGCCGCCATCCCAGGTTTTCGGCAGATCTTCGTGCCGAAGGAAATTTTCAGCGACTATGTCTATCAGCGCTTCTCGGAGGCGCTCGCCGCCCGCCGGGACATCACCGTCCAGGTCTGCAATGATCCCGTCGTGGCGATCCGCAGGAGCCACGGCAACCGTTTCCTGCTCGAAAGCGCCAATCCCGCCAATCCGCTCTTCGATACCGTGATCCTCGCCACCGGCTACGGTTTGACGGAGCCGGATGCCGGCGGACCGGACGTTTCATCGGTGAGGGCCCAGCGTCTCGTCGCCCGGCCGCATGCGGTGCTGCTCGGCAGCGGCATCCGCGTAGTCGATCAGTTGCTGCAGCTGCGCGATTCCGGTTATGCCGGCCAGATCACGATCATTTCCAGACGCGGCTTCCTACCCCAGAGCCATACGCCGAATTCCGCCGATCCGGTCTTCCCGGCCGAAGCGTTGCCGCAGAGCCTGCCTGATATCGTGCGCTTCATCCGTCAGGCCTGTCGCGAGGCCGAGGAAGAGGGCCGAAGCTGGCAATCGGTGATGAACGGCCTGAGGAAACACGCCCGCTTGCTTTGGCGCTCGCTGCCGGCGCGCGACAAACATCAGTTCAACCGGCACCTCAGGGCAATCTACGACAGCCACCGCAACCGTCTGCCCGAGGCCATGCATCTGCGGCTGAAACGCGAGCTTGCCGAAGGCCGCACCGTGCTGCGCCGCGGCCGTGCCGGCCGCCAGGGGCTGAGCGGTCTGTTCTTCACGCCGGCCGGTTCCTCTGTCGAGGAGGTCATCCATGCCGAGCGCATCATCGATTGCCGCTGTCAGGCGCCGGATCTTTCAGCCCCGCTGATGCAGAGCCTGCTTTCGGCCGGCCTTGCCATGCCGGACGAGCTATCCCTCGGGCTTGCGGTCAATGCGCGCGGCGAGCCCTTCCTGAAGGATGGCTCGACTGTCGCCGGGCTCTTCGCGGTCGGACCGCTCGGCCTTGGCAGCCTGCCCGATATCGATCTCGTGCCCGAAATCGTCACGCAGGCCTATGCCGCCGCTGAGCGGGTCGGAGAGCGGTTTTACCCACAGGTCAAGGCCGTCTGAAAAGCGAGGCCGCTCCGGAACCATCGGCCCGCCGCCGCGTTATTAAGCGCTGCTGCTTAAGAGGGGCCGATGGAAGTGCTGAATCGACATGATACCTCTCTTACCGAAGAGGGACGCTTTCGCCTTCTGGTCGATGCCATCACCGACTACGCCATCTATATGCTGAGCCCTGAAGGCATCATAACCAGCTGGAATACCGGCGCGCAGCGCTTCAAGGGCTACAAGCCTTCCGAAATTCTGGGTGAGCATTTTTCCCGTTTCTATCTGGAAGAGGACCGTGCGGCGGGAATTCCGGAGCGGGCTCTCGCGACGGCCGCGGAGACCGGCCGATTCGAGGGCGAGGGCTGGCGCCAGCGCAAGGACGGCAGCCGCTTCTGGGCTCATGTGATCATCGACCCGATCCGCCGTCCTTCCGGCGAACTCATCGGCTTTGCCAAAATCACCCGCGACCTGACCGAACGCAGGGCGGCAGAGAACGCAATCCGCGAGAGCGAGGAGCAGTTTCGTCGCCTCATCCAGGGCGTTTCCGACTATGCGATCTACATGCTCGACCCAAAGGGTAATGTCAGCAGCTGGAATTTCGGCGCCGAGCGCATCAAAGGCTACCGGCCGGAAGAGATCATCGGCCGGCATTTTTCGACCTTCTATACGCCAGAGGACCGGGAAGCCGGTGTGCCGGAGACAGCCCTCACCGTTGCGCGGGCCGAAGGCCGCTTCGAACGGGAAGGGTGGCGCGTGCGCAAGGACGGCACCCGTTTCTGGGCTAGCGTCGTCATCGACGTCATCCGCGACGACGACGGCGATGTGCTTGGTTTTGCAAAGATCACCCGTGATATCACCGAGAAGATGGAGACCCAGAGGGCGCTGGAGCAAGCTCGCGAAGAACTCTTCCAGTCGCAGAAGATGGAGGCGATCGGTCAATTGACCGGCGGCATCGCTCATGATTTCAACAATCTGCTGATGGCCGTGCTCGGCAGTCTCGAGATCCTGAAGAAACGCATGCCGCAGGATCTCTCGCTGACGTCGCTGGTCGACAACGCGATGCAGGGCGCCCAGCGGGGTGCTGCCTTGACGCAGCGCATGCTTGCCTTTTCCCGCCGGCAGGAACTGCATGTGGAGCCGATCGACGTCTCAGGCCTGGTCCGCGGCATGATGGATATGCTCAGCCGATCGCTCGGTCCCCTCACCGTGATCGATACGTTTTTCCCGGTCAGGCTGCCGACCATCCTGACAGATCCGAACCAGCTGGAGATGGCCATCCTGAACCTCGTCGTCAACGCCCGCGATGCCATGCCATCAGGCGGCCGGATCGTGCTTCGCGCTTCCGAGGAATCGGCGCCTCCAGCCAAGAGCCCGCTGTCGCCCGGCCGCTACGTCCGCATCGCAGTGACGGATGAAGGCGAGGGCATGGATGCAAAGACGCTCGAGCAGGCGGTCTCCCCGTTCTTCACCACCAAGGGTGTCGGCAAGGGCACCGGCCTCGGCCTTTCCATGGTGCAGGGCCTGACGACCCAGTCCGGCGGCCGCCTCTTCTTGAAGAGCAAACCCGGCGAGGGCACGACCGCCGAATTGTGGTTCCCGGTCGTCGTTGCCGAACGGGCGACGGAAACAGCCGCCGATCTGCCGCAGCGTGAGCAAATCGCGCCGGACGGCCTGCGCGTCCTCGCTGTCGATGATGACGGGCTCGTCCTGATGAATACGACGCTGATGCTCGAGGATCTCGGCCATACCGTGTTCGAGGCGATGGCGGGCTCCGAGGCTCTCGACATCCTGCACAGGCAGCCGGTCGACCTGGTGATTTGCGACCACGCCATGCCGCGCATGACGGGCGCGCAACTGGCACAGGCGATCCGCGACGAATGGCCTGAGATGCCGATCCTTCTCGCAACCGGTTACGCGGAGCTTCCGGAAGGCGCCGGCATGATAAACCTGCCTCGTCTCGGCAAGCCTTTCTCGCAGGCGCAGCTCGCCGATGCGATCAGCCGGGTCGTCTCATGAGGATGGGCGACGCGGGGAGCGTTTCGCCTGATCTCGGCTATTCCTCTCGCCGCGAAGAATGAGCACCAGCAATACCAGCGCCATCGCCGCCAGTCCGTACCAGGTGACGGCATAGACGAGATGGTTGTTCGGAAAATGGACCACGGTCAGGCCGCCGATCGGCAGGCCGCCCGGGTTGGGAGTGGCATCCGCATCGATGAAATAGGGCGCGACCGTACTGACACCGCGCTTTTCAGCGATCGCGGCGACATCGCGCGAATACCATCGGTCGGCGGCGAGGTCGTTGGATTGCAGCAGGGATCCCTTCGGCTCCGTCATCCGCAACAGTCCGGTGATCTCGACCGCTCCAGACCTTTGGCCTTCGCGGCGTAAGGTGGGGTCACGCCGGTTGGTCGGCACGAAGCCGCGATTGACGAGGATGGATGTACCGTCGGCAAGCCTCAGCGGCGTCATCACCCAGTAACCCGGGCCGAGCGCGGTCGAAGCATAGACCAGCGTCTCATTATCGTTCGCGAGTGTGCCGGTTGCGGTCACCCGCCGATATTCGTCGTCGGCCGCATTGACCTTGCTCCAATCGGCACGTGCCGGCGCCGGTACGGGTTCCGCATGCAGACGCTGGTCGACGCGGGCGATGAGGTCGCGTTTCCAGGCCAGGCGTTGCACCTGCCAGGTGCCGAGCGCCGCGAGTGCTGCGGCCAGCAGCGCCAGGCATGCGGCTGAGATCACCAGTGTTGCCGGAGAACGCCGTCTTTCCGATTTTTCCGAGGGAACTTCGCTCATGGGCTGATCCGCGATGGGCGGCGCTGTCACCGCCCTTTCGCTACAGTCACGGCATGTTCTTCATCATCTCGGGGCTCATCGGCATCATGTTGGTGTTGAGATGATGCATGACCCAGAGCGAGCCGGAGAGCGCGATTGCGACGATGACGATGGTGAAGATCAGCGCCATCATCGTCCAGCCGCCCTCGCTCCTGGGGTTCATGTGCAGGAAGAAGACCATATGGACGACGATCTGGATCGCGCCGAGGCCCATCACCAGCACCGCCGTCAGGGCTGGGCTGGCGATCACGCCCGACATCACAAGCCAGAAGGGAATGGCGGTCAGGATGACAGAGAGTACGAAGCCCGTCATATAGCTCTTGAACGTGCCATGGCCGGCCTGATGGCCGTGGCTGTGGCCGTGATGAGCCTCGTGGGCATCCTCATGTGCAGGTGCTTGCGAACTCATCCGAGAACTCCCAGCAGATAGACGAAGGAAAAGACGCCGATCCAGACGACGTCGAGGAAGTGCCAAAACATTGAAAGGCACATCAGCCGGCGGCGGTTGGCCTCGACCAACCCGTGCATCGACACCTGCACCATCAGCGTGATGATCCAGATAATGCCGAAGGTAACGTGCAGTCCGTGCGTGCCGACCAGCGTGAAGAAGGAAGACAGGAAGGCGCTGCGCGTCGGCCCGGCGCCTTCATGGATCAGGTGGATGAACTCATAGAGTTCGAGCCCGATGAAGGCGGCGCCGAACAGGCCGGTGACGGCGAGCCAGAACAGCGTTTCCGCCTTTGCGTTCCGCTCCATCTGCAGCATGGCAAAGCCGTAGGTGATCGAGGAGAAGAGCAGCATCGAGGTGTTGAGGGCAACGATCGGCAGATCGAAGAGATCGGCCGGCGACGGACCGGCGGCATAGTTACGGCCGAGCACGCCGTGCGTCGCAAACAGCACCGCGAAGATCAGGCAGTCGCTCATCAGGTAGAGCCAGAAGCCGAGATTGGTGCTGCCTTCGGGATGATGGTCTTCCGTCAGGTAGAATTCAGGCTTTTCGGCCGTGTCGATGGTTTGATCGCTCATGGTCATTACACCTGCTCGGCAAGCAGCGCGGTGCGCTTGCCTTCCGTTTCGGTCACGTCTTCGGCGGGGATGTAGAAGTCGCGTCCGTAGTTGAAGGTATGGCCGATCGCCACGACGAGCAGGGCGACGAAGGACACGACGACCAGCCACCACATGTACCAGATCAGGCCGAAGGCGAGCGCGACGCTGATGGCGGACAGGATCGCGCCGGTGCCGGTGTTTTTCGGCATGTGGATCGGCTTGAAACCGCCGAGCGGGCGCTCGTAGCCACGGTTCTTCATATCGTACCAGCTGTCATGATCGTGCACGACGGGCGTCAAGGCGAAATTGTACTCCGGCGGCGGCGAAGAAGTCGACCATTCCAGCGTACGGCCGTCCCAGGGATCGCCGCTGTCGTCGCGCAATTCCTCGCGCTTCATGAAGCTGACGACGATCTGGATCAGGAAGGCGGCGATGCCAAGTGCGATCAGGCCGACGCCGAAGGCGGCGATGATGAACCAGATCTGCAGCGACGGGTCATCGAACTGGCTCATGCGGCGGGTGACGCCCATCAGGCCGAGCACATAGAGCGGCATGAAGGCGAACCAGAAACCGATCTGCCAGAACCAGAAGCTCATCTTGCCCCAGAAGGGATCGAGCTTGAAGCCGAAAGCCTTCGGAAACCAGTAGTTCACGCCGGCGAACATGCCGAAGAGAACGCCGCCGATGATGACGTTATGGAAGTGGGCGATGAGGAACAATGAATTGTGCAGCACGAAGTCGGCCGGCGGCACGGCCAGCATGACGCCGGTCATGCCGCCGATGACGAAGGTCACCATGAAGCCGACGGTCCACAGCATCGGCACTTCATAGCGGATGCGGCCCCGATACATGGTGAAGAGCCAGTTGAATATCTTCGCCCCCGTCGGGATGGAGATAATCATCGTGGTGATGCCGAAGAAGGAGTTGACGCTGGCGCCCGAGCCCATCGTGAAGAAGTGGTGCAGCCAGACGATATAGGACAGGATCATGATCACGCAGGTCGCATAGACCATGGAGGCGTAGCCGAAGAGGCGTTTGCCGGAGAAGGTGGCAACCACTTCCGAGAAGATGCCGAAGGCCGGCAGCACGAGAATGTAGACCTCCGGATGACCCCAGATCCAGATGAGGTTGATGTACATCATCGGGTTGCCGCCGAGGTCATTGGTGAAGAAGTTCGTTCCCGCATAACGGTCGAGCGACAGCAGCGCGAGCGTGGCCGTTAGGATCGGGAAAGAGGCGACGATCAGCACGTTGGTGCAGAGCGCCGTCCAGGTGAAGACCGGCATCTTCATGAAGGTCATGCCCGGCGCCCTCATCTTGACGATGGTGGCGATCAGGTTGATGCCCGAAAGCGTCGTTCCGACACCGGCCACCTGCAGACCCCAGATATAATAGTCGACGCCCACACCCGGACTGTAGGCAGCGCCCGACAGTGGCGGGTAGGCAAGCCAGCCCGTCTGGGCGAATTCGCCGATGAAGAGCGACAACATGATGATGATCGCGCCGGCGGTGGTCATCCAGAAAGAGAAATTGTTGAGGAAGGGGAAGGAGACGTCGCGCGCGCCAATCTGCAGCGGCACCACGAAGTTCATGAGGCCGGTGACGAAGGGCATCGCCACGAAGAAGATCATGATGACGCCGTGGGCGGTGAAGACCTGATCGTAATGATGCGGCGGCAGGTAGCCCTCCGAACCGTTGAAGGCGAGCGCCTGCTGGATGCGCATCAGGATCGCGTCGGAAAAGCCGCGCAACAGCATGATGACGGCCAGGATCACATACATGATGCCGATCTTCTTGTGATCGACGCTGCAGATCCAGTCGTGCCAGAGCGGACCCCAGAACCTGAAATAGGTGATGGCGCCAAGCACGGCGATGCCGCCGATGACGACGCCGATGAACGTCACGACCAGGATCGGCTCGTGATAGGGGATGGCATCGAGGGTCAACCGGCCGAAGATGAACTTCAGGAGGTCAGGATTGGAAAACATGGAACAACCCGTTCATTATGTCTTGCGACGCAAAGCGCCAGGTTAATTGTTATTGTTGAGCTGCGCCGGCGCGGGATCGGCGCCATTGCTCATGCCGGGCATGGAATGGCCCTCATGCTGCATGTCCATTCCGGGCGTGCTCTGCATGCCGGGCATGTCGTGCTGCATGCTGTTGCCATCGGTGGCGGCGGGCGCCACGATGCCTTGGTCGGCATGGCGATTGTCGTATTGAAGCTTCTCGCGATTTTCTGCGCTTTCCTTGCCGCCACCGCCGGTCATGTCGATGTGCATCATCTCGTTCATGCACATCTTGCCCGGCTTGGCGCACATATTGAGGATGGCGCCGTAGAGATCGGCATCGGCGCCGGCATAGTAGCGCACGGGCTCCTTCTCGCTCGGCTTCTCAAGCTTCAGATAGGCGTCGCGGTTGAGCATCGTGCCCTGCTGCTTGACCTGCGCCACCCAGGCGTCAAACCCCTCTCGGGGAAGGCCGTGGAACTTGAAGCGCATGTGCGAGAAGCCCGCGCCGCTGTAGTTGGCGGAGAAGCCCTCGTACTCGCCTTCTTTGTTGATGACGGCGTGCAGCTTCGTCTCCATGCCCGGCATGGCATAGATCTGGCCGGCGAGGGCGGGGATGTAGAAGGAATTCATCACCGAGGAGGCGGTGATCTTGAAATTGATCGGCATGTCGACAGGGGCTGCGAGTTCGTTGACTGTGGCAATGCCGAGTTCGGGATAGAAGAACAGCCACTTCCAGTCGAGCGCCACGACCTCGACGGTCAGCGGCTTGGTATCGGCCGGAATGGCGCGCTCCGCGTCGAGACGGTCGAGGGGGCGATAAGGATCGAGCTTATGCGTGGAAATCCAGGTGACGGCGCCGAGCGCGATGATGATGGCGAGCGGAGCCGCCCAGATCACGATTTCAAGCCGGGTCGAATGGTGCCATTCCGGATCGTAAGTCGCAGCCGTGTTGGAGCGGCGGTAGCGCCATGCGAAGAACAGCGTCAGGAAAATCACCGGAACGATGATCAGCAGCATGAGCACCGTCGAGATGACGATGAGATCGCGCTGTTGCATGGCGATGTCGCCGGAAGGCGCCATGACCACCATGTTGCATCCTGCCAGGAAAAGCAGCGGCAAGACGGATAGAAGGCGGGAAAACTTCACGAGTTTTGGCACGTCTCTAAGCTCTTGTTGTTTCGTTTATTCCGCGACTAAAGCACTGAACCTGATAGCGACATGAGGTGTTTGGTCGCAGTGCAGCAAGCATGCCGCACTGCGGCACAAATCGTGTTGCACTACAGCTTTGAAATCCTGATGAAATCAAGAAGGATTCTGTCGCGAGCGCATGTTTCAACCAGTATATCCGCAAGAACCGGGCAGGCCAGCATTCCCGTGGGAAAATCCCGATCCTGATCACGCTATTTTTCCCAACTACGCCTCATTTTGAGCCGCGATGATGAACTATTTACGTCTTACGGACTTGATAAGCCTGCAGGTTTGATCAAGATCAAGCTGAGGCGCCTTGCCGAAAGCGCTTCAACGAGGGAGGCGTTTTAATGGCTACAACATCGCATTATGGACCGTCATCGTCGTCGCTTGAACGCGACGCGCGGCGTATTCACGACGACAAACCGGTTTCGCCGGGCAGCATTGCTGTCGGCGTGGTGATCGGCCGCATGTCGGAATTCTTCGATTTCTTCGTCTACGGCCTCGCCTCGGTCCTGGTCTTTCCACAGCTGATTTTTCCGTTCGCGCCGGACAGGCTGACGGCCACGCTCTATTCTTTTGCCATCTTCTCGCTCGCCTTCCTGGCCCGCCCGGTCGGCTCCGTCGTCTTCATGACGATCGACCGTATGTATGGCCGTGGCACCAAGCTGACGATCGCGCTCTTCTTGCTCGGCGGCTCCACGGCCTCAATCGCCTTCCTGCCGGGTTACGACGAGATCGGCGTCTGGTCGATCGCGTTGCTGGCGCTCTTCCGTCTCGGCCAGGGCTTTGCACTCGGTGGTGCGTGGGACGGTCTTGCTTCGCTGCTCGCGCTCAACGCGCCGGCCAATCACCGCGGCTGGTACGCGATGATCCCGCAGCTCGGCGCGCCGATCGGTTTTGCGCTGGCAAGCATCCTGTTCGGGTATTTCGTCGCCAATCTTTCCAGTGAGGATTTCCTCTCGTGGGGTTGGCGCTACCCCTTCTTCGTCGCCTTTGCGATCAATGTCGTCGCTCTCTTTGCGCGCTTGCGCCTCGTCATGACCAAGGAATTCGGCACGCTGCTGGAGCAGCACGAGCTCGAAGCAGCACCGATCCTCGACGTGTTGCGCGTGCATGGCCGCGACATCCTGATCGGCGCCTTCGTGCCGCTCGCGAGTTTTGCCATGTTCCATCTCGTCACCATCTTCCCGCTCGGCTGGATGAGCCTTTACGGCAACCAGCCGATTGGCGCCTTCATGGTGGTGCAGGTGATCGGCGCCATGGTCGGCATCCTCGCCATTATTGCCTCGGGCCTCATCGCCGACCGAATCGGCCGGCGTGCCCAGCTCGCCATCTGCGCCGTCATCATCGCTGTCTTCAGCTTTGTTGGGCCGATCCTGATCGCGTCGGGTAACAATGGCCATGACGCGTTCGTCATCATCGGCTTCGGCGTGCTCGGCCTGTCCTTTGGCCAGGCGACCGGCTCGATCTCGTCCCGTTTCGGCCGTGGTTATCGCTATACGGGTGCTGCCTTCACCTCGGATCTCGCCTGGCTCGTCGGCGCCGGCTTTGCGCCGCTGGTGGCGCTCAGCCTCTCCAGCCGCTTCGGGCTGACCTTTGTGGGCTACTACCTGCTGTCAGGCGCCATCTGCACGCTGGCGGCGCTTGCCTTCAGCAGGGCGCTGGAACAGCGCGAATAGATGGACTTGAACACACGAGCCTGCATGGGAAACCATGCAGGCTGTTCTTTCCGGAGCTGTGACATTCCAATTATTGAATGCATTGCAATCTATAATTAATTGCATATGATGCTCGCGATCAGCGAGGATATGCCATGACCGCGGAAACCATCGATCATTCGACCCTTTCCCGCCTTGTTGAAGCTGGAGCGGTCAATGCCGCTCATGTCGTCGGCAAAACCGGCGGCTGGTCCGTCGTCATCCGTTATGGCAAGGCCGAGCGACCGCTTGCCGCCCAACGCAGCCGGCAGGTGCGCGTCTTCAAGCGCATGGATACCTTGGTTTCCTATCTCAAGGATGTCGGCATCTCGCAGTTCGATGTCGATGCGGCCGATTACGCGCCTGAGACGGCATCGCGGCCGGACCGGGCCGCCGCTCTGCGCCGTACCCATGAGGCGGCGGAATACGACAAGTGGTTTCGCGAACAGGTCGAGGAAGCGGTCCGGGAAGCCGATGATCCGAACGCGGTGTGGATCAGCGCGCAGGATGCCGACGAGCGGATGGACAAGCTTCGGGCTGAGCTGCTCGCGCAGCTGGGATCCGGAGATAAAGCTTGATCGTCAGGTGGTTGCAGCAGGCTCTTCTGGATCGAGAAGGTCAGATCCGGCACGTCTTCGCCCAAAATCCCAAGGCTGCAATTGCATTGGATGACATCATCCGACATCAGGCCAAAATGCTCGCTGATTACCCTGAAGCGGGACGCGGCGGCCGTGTTCATGGAACGCGGGAATTGGCCGTGCCGCGCACGGCATTTTTGCTGGTCTATCGTATCGAGAGAAAAGCACAGAGGGTCGAGATATTGCGCCTTCTTCATGGCGCCCAGCAATGGCCGCCGCAACGTTGAAGCGCTTTATTGTGCCATTTGCGGCTGCTTTGCCGCCCGGGCCGCGGTCAGCTCCGCGGTCGTATGGTTCAGGCGGTCGGCGAGCACGCGCATGATTTCCACGGCCATTTCAGGGAAATCGCTGAGCAGCTTCAGGAAGTGCTCCTTGCTGATGCGCAGCACCTCAAGCGGTGAGGTGGCGCGCACCGTCGCCGTGCGCGAGACGTCGCAGAGGATGGCGATCTCGCCGACGATGGAATTGAGCTCGACATCGGCGACTTTGATCTCGCCTGCCGGCGAGGAGACGATGATATCGGCAGTACCCGAGAGGATGACATAGGCGGCGTCGCCAACATCGCCCTGATGAAAGAGGTTCTGCCCGGCTTTGTAGGTCATGCGGTCGGAGGTGAAGGCCAAAAGCTTGAGCTTTGCTGGCGCAATCCTTGAAAAGATCGGCACCCGTCGTAGCATTTCGACTTCGTCTCTCAACAGCATGAGCGTTTTCAACCCCCTGACGCAGGGTCCGCGAGACCAGGCGCCTTTACAATTCCTGGGCGTTCCGCCGGGAACGCCTACCACCGCCGCCTCAATAGAATATTACGATAACAGTTCCTTGAACATCCCGTTTTTCTCTGAAAGTTCCGGATAGTTTCCGGCTTCCGCCAATCCGCCGCGGTCGAAGAGCAGTATCCGGTCGAACATCTCGGCCAGCCGGGCATTGGAGAGCACCCAGATGATCGCCGGTCGATGGCCTTCCTCGTGCAGATCCTCGATGATGTTGCGGGTAATCTGATCCTGAACACGCTGGTCGAGCGCCGATAGTGGCCGGTTGAAGATGAAATAGTCCGAACGCTTCAAAAGCGCGCGGGCAAGATTGAGCTTCTGCCGCTGCACCATGGTCAGCCGCTTGCCGCCGGAGCCGACGTCGAATTCGAGGCCGATCGACAGCACGTCGTCAAAAAGGTCGAGCGCATCGAAGAGCTCGCCCATGATCGCGCGGATGCGGTCGGAGGCGTCGGCCTGCTGATAGGCGATGCGGCCGAACAGCACATTGTCCATCAGGCTCGCCGAAGGGGTGAAACGCTCGGCGTCGTAGCGCTCGATCAACTCGGCGAGATCGGCCGGAATATGCTCGTGGAACTGCTTGCGGGCGCTGACGATCTTGTTCATCAGTTCGTCCGTCAGCAAACCGAAGCGGTGGCGCGGTTCGATATAGGCGAAGCTCAGCCGGATGATGGCCGAGCGTTCCTCGGGTGTCGCATCCTCGAAGCGGCGGCTCTGTAGCTTCTGCAGCAGCGCCTGGTAGGTCGGAATGTCGTCCGCCGTCATGAAGGTCAGCTGCTGGAAGAAGGGATGGTCCGGCGGCAGATCGTGGAAGAGTTCCACCGCGTTCTCGGCGATCTCGAGGCCCATCGCGTAGAGGTCGGTGCTGAGGCCGGTCTCACGGAACAGCTGCTGGAAGTAGGGGTGGGCGGCAAGCCTGCGATTGGTCATCAACGGCCGCTTCATCGTGCCGAAGAGCAGGTTCTCGCCAACCGTCGCCTGAGCGTTGTAGGCGTCGAAATCAAAAGGCACGACGATGCCGTCAAGCCCTTCGTCCCGCAGCCGGTCCCTCAGCGAGGTGCGCAATGCGACGACGTGGTCGCTGACGGCCACATGCACGTCGGTATTAACAGTCGAGCGCAGTGCCAGATCGAGGATGTCCTGCGAGATCAGGACGGCGTCGAGCACCGGGCGAATCGCCTTCAGCAGATCATCAGGCCCGTTGGCGCCGGCAGCCTTGTAGTCCACCCAGTCGCTGTTGAGGTCGAGCGTCGGATTGCCGGCCTTCACCGCTTCGGCGGAATGCCATTTATATTCGAGCGCTTCCCTCTCGTCGTAAACAGGCTCGATCATCGGCGCGTGCTTGAGGCCGTAGAGCAGATTGCTGGCGAGCGTGCCATGAAAGAAGAACGTGTCGGCCGAAGCATAGGAAATGCGCCGGCCAGTGATCGATTCCGGCAGCTCCAGGAGATCGCGCCCGTCGATGGTGATGCGGCCGGAATCCGGCCAGATCATGCGTCCGAGCGCTTCGGCGAAGGCTTCGGCGCCACTGCCGTTCGGGCCGACGATCGCAACCGTCTCGTTCGGCTTGATTTCGACGGAGACGTGGTCGACGAGGCGGGCGCCGCTGTCGTCGGAGAGCGTCAGGTTGGTGACGACCAGTGCGCTCGTCAGCGCGCCGACCGGGGCAACCGCCAGTTCCTGGATGCGGCTGTCGATCAGCGGCTCGACGTTGAACTGCTCATAGACCTGCTGGTATTTCACCTGGACGTCCTGGCGCATCTGGTCCCAGTCGATCAGTTCCTTCAGCGGGCCCGGCAGGTCCTTGTAGGCTGATATGACGGCGACGAGCTGGCCGATGTCGAGCCTGCCCTGCAGCGCCAGGTAGCCGCCGATCGCGTAGAACAGGAAAGGCGTGACCTGGGCGAGGAAGTTGTTGATGAACTTTACCAGGAACTTCCACTGGTAAAGGTCATAGCGGATCGAGAAGATGCGGCCGAGCCGCGAGGCGATGTCGGCGCGTTCGAGGTTTGATGTGTCGTTGCCGTGGATCGTGCCGATACCGTCGACGATCTCACCGACGCGGCCGGAAAGCTCGCGTGCCGTCAGCTGCCGCTGGCGGCCGAGGTCCAGCAGGCGCTTGCGCATGCGGGGGATGACGACCGCCTGCACGCCGACGATGCCGGCGGCGATCATGCCGAGCCAGAAATTCTGCACGATGATGAAGGCGAGCGCGGTGATCGCCTGGCCGCCGAGAAGGGCGGGCGAGACGAAGGCGTCGCCGGTGAAGCCGCCCATCGGCTCCACCTCGTCCTTGATCATGGTGGCGATCTCGGCCGATTTCACCCGCTTGAAATGGATGGGCGGAAAACGCAGCACCCGGTCGATCAGCTCGAAACGGATGCGGCGCAGCATGCGCTCGCCGAGCCGGCCCTTATAGGTGTTGATGTAGAACTTGAAGAGACCGTTCAGCACCACCAGTGCCAGAAACACCAGGCTGAGGGCCATCAGCATCTGGAAGCGGTTGAGCTGCAGTCCTTGAAAGAACTCGACATGGCCGATCAGCGGAATGTCATAGGCGATGTGCATGAAGGTCTGCCGGGCGCCCGGGCCTTCGAAGCCGTCGCCCTGAATCGGTCCGTTGACGATCTGCTTCGGCAGATCGAAGGACAGGAAATAGGGCACCATCGAGGCGGCAACGATGGCCAGAATCCACAGCTGCTGCAGCCGCGTGTTCTTCCAGATGTAGCGGGCGAGGCTTTTTTCCATGGCTAACCGTCAGCTTGCTGGGAAATTCCGGGGGTGCCGGCCGGGTGCCTGGATGGGGGGAATTCTGAGAACAGGACCATGCAGCGGACCGCCGATATCGCAATGAAAACAAGGCGAAGCGACCGGCTGCAAAAATGCCGATTCTCGCCGGAACATTGCTTATATCACAGGAATTTTGGATTAGGCGAGCGATTCGGCAATCATGGAGCGAATGATGGCAGCCGTTGCCTCCGCCCCATCGAGATCGAGCAATACTGGTTCCGGTCGCGGTGCCGCGAGCGCCTTTTCGACGGCTTCTTTTACATGGCCAGGCGTCAGCCCGGTTTCCGGCAGGATGTCAGCGAGGCCGAGCGCCTGCAGCCGCTCGGCGCGCACCGTCTGCTCTGTCTCACCGCCAGCGACGAAGGGGACGAGGATTGCCCGGCAGTCGGTGCGCAGCAGATCGCCGACCGTGTTGTAGCCCGCCTGCGAGATCGAAACCCGGGCACCGCGCAACAGCGAGGGAAAATCCTTGCGGAAGCGCACCAGAGTCACGTTCCGGGCCGCATCGCGCGACAGCGCGGCAAAATCGGCCTCCGGCAGGTTCGGTCCTGATATCAGCAGCCAGCGAAGATCGGCGGGCAGCATTGCCGCCGCTTCCTTTGCCGCGCCGATCAGCTCGGCACCGACCGCGCCGCCACCGGCCGAGGCGATGATATCGAATGTCTCGGTCGGCTCCGGCGCCGGCGGAGCTGCGACGAGGCCGGTATAACGCAGCCTGTCTGAGATTTCGGGTGTTAGCGGGAAGGTATCCTCGAGCCGCACGAACTCAGGATCGCCGTGAACGAGCACGGCATCGAAATGCTCCTTGACCAGCGTGACCGTCTCCGCATCGCGCCCGGCCTTGCGGTTTTCCTGCAGGATGTCGCGCACCGAGCTCAAGAGTTTCGGCCGGGGTTCGGCCTTTTCGATCGCCGCAAGCAATGGCAGCAGTTCGAAGCGCATCTGCCGCCGGCCGAAGGGGAAGGCTTCGATGATGACGACATCAGGCCTTGCGGCATGAAAGGCGTCGAGCAGCAGTTCGCGGCGGGCATCGAGGAAAGTTTGGTCCGCCGGTCGGCCGTCGGCATCGGCGAGGCCCGAGAAGCCGGCATTGCTGGCAACAACCGCAGGCAAGGCCACGGTCTTCATGCCGTCGCCTGGAAAACCCGGCACCGGCAGGCCGCCGGTCACGACGGTCACGTCGAAACCGTCCTTCACCAATGCATTGGCGATGCGGCTGGCGCGGGCAATGTGGCCGATGCCTAGCAGATGCTGGACATAGAAGAAGATACGCGGTGCCGTCATGACGCCTTCTGCCATTCGGCCTCGAACAGACCGGTGAGCTGTCTGATGCTGGAGTGATAGTCGAAATGCGCGCGCACTTGGCTTTCGGCCGCGTCGCCGAGCCGCTTGCGCAATGCCGGGTCGCGGATTGCCGTTTCCAGCGCCCGGGCAAGCAGCGCCGGGTCCTCCGGCGGCACGACAAGACCGTTTTCGCCGTTTTTCAACAGTTCCGGTACGCCGGATACGTCGGTGGAGAGGCAGACGAGCCGCTGGCTCGACGCTTCGACGAGAACGTTCGGCAGGCCGTCGCGGTCGCCGTTGGCCGCGATCCGGCAGGCAAGCGCGAAGAGGTCGGCCCGGCGGTAATGATCGAGCACGTCTTCCTGCGCCATGGCGCCCTTCCAGACGATGCGGCCGGACAGTCCGAGTTCGGAGGCAAGCGCCTTCAGTTTCGAAAGTTCCTCGCCGCCGCCGATATGGTCCATACGCCAGTGGAGTTCGGCCGGCAGAAGTGCCAACGCACGCAGCAGCACGTCGTAGCCCTTCTTCTCGACGGCGCGGCCGACGCTGAGGATGAAGGCCGGATCGTTGGGATCGCCGCCGGTGCGATCCGAACGCTCGCCGGCAAAATGGCCGAAGCGGGCGAGATCGAGGCCGTGGTAACTCAGATGCACGGCGTCCCTGCGTGATGTCAGCGTCCGCATGTGCTCGTAGCCCGTCCTGGTGCAGGTAACCGCCCAGCGGGCGCTGCCGAGCTTTTCCTGCAGTTCCCAGTCGGGTGAGGTCCATATGTCCTTGGCATGCGCCGAGCAGGTCCAGGGCGTGCCCGTCAGGATGCTCGCATATTCCGTCACCGAGGCCGGTGTGTGGATGAAATGGGCATGCAGCCATTCGCCTTCATCAGGCCATTCGCGCCCAAGCACCAGCGCCTGGCCGAGGCGGCGGAAGCGGTTGCGGGAAATGTCGCGCTGGAGGTCGGCGAGGAAGCGCTTCATCAGCGCCTTGAAGCCGGGCTTCGAAAAACCGGCGAACAGGCCTTTCAGCACGCGGATCGGCTCCTCGTGCAGATATTCCGGGAGATAGACGACACGCGCCTTGATCTCGTCATGCACGGGATGACGTTTCTTGTCGGTCGGCCGGCGCATCGAAATCAGCGTCAGGTCGAAGCCGGCCTTTTCCAAGCCGAGCAGCTCCTGGGCAATGAAGGTTTCCGAAAGGCGGGGATAGCCTTTCAGCACGACGAGGATCTTGCGGCGTGGCGGCAAGGCTGTGCCCTATTCTGCGCCGACGAGGGCAAGGTGGCTGCTGCGGCCGTCGATCCACCGGCCGACGGTCTGCGAGATATGGTCCAGCCCTTCGAGACGCATGTTGCTGCCGGTCTTCGACGGCGGCAGGCGGGAGGGCAGGCGCTTCAGCGCCTCGGCCATGACAGTCGGATCGGCCGATTGCTCCGGCAGCAGCATGTCGACGAGGCCGAGTTCGCTCGCGCGCTGGGCACGCAGCAGCTGCTCCTCGCGCGGTGCAACACGCGGCACGATGAGCGCCGGCTTGTCGAAGGAGAGGATTTCGCAATAGGTGTTGTAGCCGCCCATGGCGACGACACCGGTGGCGCCATCGATCAGCTCTTCCATGTGATTGTCGAACTCGATTACCTCGATATAGGGGATGGCTTCCCCTTTCTGCACCAGCTTGGCCCGTTCGGCAGCCGGCATATAGGGGCCGAGCACGACGAGCGCCTTCTGCGTCAAGGTCGGATCGGCCTCGTAGGCGTTCATGACGTCGTGGACGAGATCGGAGCCGTCGCCGCCGCCGCCTGTGGTGACGAGGAGGTAGTTGTCCTTGCGGGCATTGATCGAGGTCTTGCCCTTGGAGACGCTGCGCTGCAGGAAGCCGACGAAATCCATTTTCCGGCGCAGGCTCGCCGGCACGTCGAGACCAACAAGCGGGTCATAGAAGTCAGGCGGACCATAGACCCAGACGCTGTCGTAATATTGGTCGATCTTCTGCATGATGCTGTTCTTCTTCCACTCGGCCTCGAGCAGATGCGGCGCATCCATGATCTCGCGCAGGCCGAGCACCAGGACGGTGCCTTGGGCCTTGAGATAGGCGAGCGTATCCTCGACCTCGCCCTTCAGCCCCATCGGCTCCTTGTCGACGATGAAGATATCGGGCTGGAAGGTCTCGGCGGTGTGGCGAATGCTCGATTCGCGCATCTTCAGCGTCTCGTGCAGGTCGATATGGCTCGCTAGCGACGTATATTCGCCGTTGCGGAGCTTGATGACACTCGGGATCTTCACGAAGTCGACGCGGGCGCGGTAGTCGAAGGCGCCAGCGATCGTCGCACCCGAAATGATCAGGATGTTGAGGCCGCGATAATCCTCGACCAGCGCATGGGCGATGGCGCGACAGCGGCGCAGGTGGCCGAGACCGAAGGTGTCGTGACTGTACATGAGGATGCGTGCATCTTCGAGACGTCTGGACATGGGCATTCCCTCTGGGGTGAGCAACATATTTAGCACCCCCACCGTCCGGAGGCCACGCGGCGGGGGCGGTGCCGTAAGGCGCCGCCGAGCTTTCTGCTATTTGTAGGGATCTGCCGCATCACGCAAGCCGTCTCCCAGAAAGTTGAACGCCAAAATGACAAGAACAACAGGAATGATCGGATAGAGCAGCCATGGATAGAAGGCGATGACGCTGACGCTTTTTGCCTCGGTCAGCAGGATGCCCCAGCTGGTGATCGGCGGACGAAGGCCGAGACCGAGGAAAGAGAGCGCGGTTTCGCCGAGGATCATGCCGGGGATCGAAATCGTTGCCGAGGCAATGAGATGCGACATGAAGCCCGGTACCAGATGCCGGCCGATGACGCGCGGCGTGCTGGCGCCCATCAGCTGCGCGGCCTGCACGTAATCCTCCTCGCGCAACGCGAGCAGCTTGGAGCGCACGGCGCGCGCAAGGCCCGTCCAGTCGATGATGCCGAGGATGACCGTTATGCCGAAATAGATGACGATCGGGCTCCATGTCACCGGCATGATGGCCGCCAGCGCCATCCATAGCGGCAGACTGGGCAGCGATTGCAGCACCTCGATCAGACGCTGGACGATGAGGTCGAAAACGCCGCCCCAATAACCGGCAAGGCCGCCGATGACGATACCGAGCACGAAGCTGATCGAAATGCCGATCAGGCCGATCGTCAGCGAAATCCGCGCGCCGTAGAGGATGCGCGAGAGAACGTCACGGCCGAGCCGGTCAGTGCCGAGCAGGAACATCTGGCCGCCGATCGCCGGGCAGACGAGATGATAGTCCGAGGCAGCAATGCCCCAGAACTTGTAGGAATCGCCGCGGCAGAAGAAACGGATCGGCTGGACGTCGTTCGTCTTGTCGGTATAGACGCGGTGCAGCGTGTCGATGTCGAGCGTCATGCTGCGGCCGTAGACGAAGGGTCCAACGAAATTGCCCTTGTCAAAGAAGTGGACGCGCTGCGGCGGCGCATGGATGAAATCGACATTGCGCGTGTGCAGCCCGTAAGGCGCCAGGAACTCGACGATCAGGATCATCAGGTAGACGGCAGCGAGAAAGATGCCGGAGATCAAGGCCAGCCGGTGCTGCTTGAACTTCCACCACATCAGCTGCTTTTGCGAGGCGAGATGGATGCGCGATTGCGCCGCCGTCATCGTCTCGGTCGCGTGCGGATCGAAAGGAGCAGTCGAGACGTAATGCGGAAGCGGCGCGCCGGGTGCGGGAAGGGGCGACATTATTTGGTGCTCCTGCCTTGCAGACGGATGCGGGGATCGAGGAAGCCGAGCGCGATGTCCGAGATCAGCACCCCGATGACGTTGAGGAAGGCCAGGAACATCAGGAAGGAGCCGGCGAGATACATATCCTGGCTCTGCAGCGCCTTGATGAGCATCGGTCCCGTCGTCTCCAGCGACAGCACGATCGCTACGATCTCGGCGCCCGAGATGATCGACGGCAGGATCGAGCCGATATCGGCGATGAAGAAGTTGAGCGCCATGCGCAGCGGATATTTGACCAGCGCCCGCAACGGCGGCAGGCCCTTGGCGCGGGCGGTCACGACATACTGCTTCTGCATCTCGTCGAGCAAGTTGGCGCGCAGCCGCCGGATCATGCCGGCCGTTCCCGCCGTTCCGACGATAATGACGGGGATCCAGAGATGGGCGAGGATCGATTTCGCCTTTTCCCAGCTCATCGGCGCGTTGAGATATTCCTGGTCCATCAGGTGGCCGATCGACAGCCCGAACCAGACATTGGCGAAATACATCAGGATCAGCGCCAGCATGAAGTTCGGGATGGCGATGCCGAGCAGACCGAAGAAGGTCAGCCCGTAGTCGCCCCAGCTATATTGATGGGTGGCCGAATAGATGCCGATCGGAAAGGCAATCAGCCAGGTGAGCAGGATCGTGGTGAAGGAGACGAGGATCGTTAGCCAAAGGCGGTCGCCGACCACGTCCGAGACTGGCAGCTGATATTCGAAGGAATAGCCGAAATCGCCGTGCAGCATGCCGCCGACCCAGTAGAAATAGCGCACGACCTCCGGCTTGTCGAAGCCGTATTGCTGGCGCATCTCCTCGATTTCCTGGAGATTGGCGGTCTCGCCCGAGGCGCGCAACTCGGCGATCTGGCTCTCGAAGAAGTCACCCGGCGGCAGCTCGATGATGGTGAAAACAAGCGCCGAAATGACGAAGAGTGTTGGGACCATGGCGGCGATGCGCCAGAGAATGTATCTGAGCACGCCTCAGGCCTCCTTGTACCAGAATGCATCCGGCATGTAGACGCCGAGATAGGAGGTGGGATCGAAGCCGTAGAGCGCTTTCTCAGGCAGGTTCTGCAGCTTGGCGGCTCGAAGGATCGGCTGCAGCGTGCTGTTGATGAGGCCGATCGAGAAGACCTGTTGCGTATAGAGCGACAGCATCTTGTGCCAGATCACCTCGCGCTCCTCGAATTTCGCCGTCGAACCCCACTGGCCGAGCAGATCGACCAACTCGGCCGCCTCCGGCAGGTCGGGTGCGGCGCCTTCCTGGCCGGCGGAGAGGTAGTGCATGCCCCAGAGCGGCCATTGCAGCTGATCGTCGAGCGTCGGCGCAAGTCCGGAGGGCGACATGTCGGCCGTCGGCACGCCATTGTCCAGGCCGTACCAGATCGACATCATGATCGTGCCGCTCATGGCGCGGTTGCGGAAGACGTCGCGCTGCGAGGTGCGGGTATAGAGCGCAAGGCCGATATTGGCCCAGTGGTCATGCACCAGCTCCAGCACGTCGGTATCGAGGTTGCTCTCGCCGGCGGTCTCGACGGTGATCTCGGCGCGTCGTCCATCCGGCAGCAACCGGATGCCGTCATCGCCGCGCTTGGCCAGGCCAAGCTCGTCGAGCAGGCGGTTGGCCTCGTCGGGATCGAATTTCACGTAGGCGTCGGCATATTCCTGCTTGAAGAGCGGGCTGTCGGGCAGGACGGTATCGGCACTCGGCGTGCCGAGGCCGTAGAAGGCGACCATGTTGACCTCGTGCCGGTCGATCGCCAACGAGAGCGCCCGGCGCAGGCGCACGTCGCGGAACAGGCCGCGCCACGCCTCGTCGGCGCAGTTGAGATTGGGCAGCAGCGTGATGCGCGAGCCGCGCGCGACCTTCCAGAGATCGACCTTTACCGGGAAACGCTTCTCGGCCTCCTTCAGGAAGGTGTAGTCGTTGAAATCGATGCCGGTCGCCTGCAGGTCGGCTTCGCCGGCACCGGCCTTGGCGGCAATGATCGACGAGGAGGAGACGTTGAGGATGAAGCGGTCGAGATAGGGAAGCTGTCTGCCGGTCTCGTCGACGCGGTGGAAGAACGGGTTTCGATCGAAGACGAATTGCTCGGCCGGCAGCGGCGTCGTATTGCGCCAGGGATCGAGCGTCGGCAGGTTCGGGTTTTCCGGGCGGTAGGACCGCGCCATCTTGATATGCAGATCCTGCCATTTCTTGACGCGGTTGGCCTGCATCATCTGTTCCATCTTCGCCTGGTCCGGCTGGAACTTCTTGTGGAACTGCTTGAGGTAATGCGCCGGGCCGAAGATGACGAGCGGTATGGGGCCCGCCAAAGTCGGCAGGAACATCGGGTTGGGTTTTTCCCAGGTGTAGCGCACGGTCAGCGGATCGAGCATCTCGAAGCGCGGCAGATTGCCATGCGGGCGAAGCTCCAGCGCGCCGCCGCCAGGCGTCAGCTTGTCGTTCAGGATGACGTCTTCCCACCAATAGCGGAAATCGTCGGCGGTGAAGGGCTCACCGTCGGACCATTTATGGCCCTCGCGCAGCGTGAAGGTGAAGACCGTGTCGTCCTCGGAACGGAAATCGGCCAGGATATCCGGCTGGAACTGCAGGTGCTTGTTGTAACCGACCAGGCGGGAATAGCCGTAGATCGTCATGAAGCGGATGTCGCGCTGGCCGCCGATGATGGTGCGCACGGTGCCGCCATAGGCGCCGGGTTCGAGCCCCATCTCCTTCAGATTGACGATGCGCGGGCGGGCGGGAATGCGCTCGGCCATCGGCGGCAGGCTGCCGGCGGCGAGCCGCTCCTTGAGGAATTCCGGCTCGACGGCCTGTTCAGCCCGAAGCACTGCTGGCGCGATCGCCGCGCCGACGAGACCGCCGAGGAAAATGCGACGCGTCACCATCAGCGCAGCTCCCCGGCCGTAACACCCTTGCGGGCGCGCACCAGATGGCCGTCGCCGAGATCGGCATAGGCAAGCTCGGAAGCGTCGTCATGCTCGGCGGTGAAGGTCACACCCCAGTTCTGCTTGTCGGCGGCGCCGTTTTCCCGGAGCGCCTTGAAGTCGAGCGGACGGTCGAGATCGGGGAAGGGGACGGCGGCGAGCAGCGATTTCGTGTAGGGGTGCACCGGATCGCGCAGGATGATCTCGCGCGGCGCGATCTCGACGATGCGGCCCTTGCACATCACCGCGATGCGGTCGGCCATGTAATCGACGACCGCGAGATTGTGGGAGATGAAGAGGTAGGTCAGCCCCAGCTCCTTCTGCAGGTCCTTCAACAGGTTGAGGATCTGCGCCTGCACCGAGACGTCGAGCGCCGAGACCGGTTCGTCGAGGATGACGAGCTTCGGGCCGAGCGCGAGCGCGCGTGCAATGCCGATGCGCTGACGCTGGCCGCCCGAGAAGCTGTGCGGGTAGCGGCTGAGATAACGCTTATCGAGGCCGATCGCCCCCATCAGCCCCTCGACCTTGCGCTTGCGCTCGGCGCTGTCGCCGCGGTCGTGAATCTCAAGAGGCTCGCTCAGGATGTTGCGCACCGTCATGCGCGGCGAAAGCGAGGAGACGGGATCCTGGAACACCATCTGGATCTTGGTGCGCAGTTCCTGCAGCTCGGAGCCTTTGACGGCGAGGACGTCGATCACCTCTTTGCCGTCGTCGAAGACGACAGCGCCATCATCCGGCGTGATGGCGCGCATCAGGATCTTGCTCAGCGTGGTCTTGCCGCAGCCGGACTCGCCGACCAGGCCAAGACATTCGCCGCGGCGGATGTCGAAGCTGACATCGTCGACGGCGTGCACGACGGCGGCTTCCTGTTTGCCGAGGAAGCTGCGTTTGCGCGTTCTGTAGGTCTTGGACAGATTGGTGACGGAAAGCAGCACGCCTGGCGCTTCCGCCTGCACTGGTTTCTTCTTGCCGACGAGGGTTTCGAGATTGACGGGCACGTCGCGCAGCGCCTTCAGCCGTTCGCCGGGTTTCATGTCGAAATGCGGGACGGCGGCCATCAGGGCCTTGAGATAGGGATGCTGCGGATTGCGGAAGATCGCCTCGACCGGACCGGCCTCCATGATCTCGCCGTGATAGATGACGACCACCTCGTCGGCCATGTTGGCGACAATGCCGAGATCATGGGTGATGAGCAGCATCGCCATGCCGAGCTTGGCCTGCAAGTCGCGGAGCAATTCCAGGATCTGCGCCTGGATGGTCACGTCGAGCGCCGTCGTCGGCTCGTCGGCGATCAGAAGCGCCGGCTTGCAGATCAGCGCCATGGCGATCATCGCACGCTGGCGCATGCCGCCTGACAGTTCGAACGGGTACATATCGTAGGTGCGGCGCGGATTGGAAAAGCCGACCAGGCCGAGCATCTCCTCGGTCCTTGCGCGTGCTTCCTGTTTGTCGACGTCTGTATGGATCAGCAGCACTTCGCTGATCTGGTTGCCGACCGTATGCAGCGGCGAGAGCGAGGTCATCGGCTCCTGGAAAATCGTCGCCATGCGCTTGCCGCGCAGATCGCGCATCTCCTCACTGTCGCGCGGCAGCGACAGGATATCGGTGGCGCTGCCGTCGAGCGGATCGGTAAAGAGGATACGGCCGGAGGCCTTGGCCGGATTGGGCAGGATGCCCATGACCGACTGGCTGATCACCGATTTGCCGGAGCCGGATTCACCGACGAGAGCGGTGACTTTACCCGGAAGAATACGAAGATTGGCTTGCTTTACGACGCGCAGCCGGTCGCCGAAAACCGAAAAGGAGACGTCGAGATTTTCAATACGCAACAGATCTGCCGCAGACGCCATACCAATGAAATTCCCCAGTCTTCTATGTTCCCGTTAAGGCACACTATCGTACCGCAAACGGGGTGTCTAGTTGATGACAATCGCAGGGGAAATCCCCGCGTCCCGCCCGAATTTCCTCCGGCGAAACACTTGGGATTGATGGCGGAAGCTTGGGGTTTACTGGATGAATTTCTCCATGCTTGTCTGCTTGACCTGTTTCTTGGCGTCGCGATGCAGGAGAATGACCTGCTCGGCCTCGGAGATCCCGTTCTGCGCGTTGTCGTGGAAGCTTTCGTCGACATGGATATCAGGCGCCGGCGCGCGCGGCTGCAGCACCGTCACCTTCTGGCGGATGCCGCGCAGCTTCTCCTCGCCGAGCCGCGTCCATTCGCCGCCGCAATAGCCGGCGAAGGCCTGGCTGGCGACGACCTCGCGACCGTATTTCTTGGTGAGGATCTGCAGTCGCTGCACCTCGTTGACCGCCGATCCGAAGGCGGAGAAGGTCAGGCGGTCCTTGAGGCCGACATTGCCGAACATGACGTTGCCGACATGCAGGCCGATGCCGTAGCCGATCTTGCTGAGGCGCTTCTGCTCGCGGTCGTTGTTGAGTTCGGCAACCCGCGCCTGCGCCTGATGGACCGCCGAAAGAGCCGCCTCGCAGGCAATTTTCGAGGGGTCCTTGTGGCGTCCGCAGGGATAGACCGCGAGGAAGCCGTCGCCGAGGAAGCTCAGGATTTCGCCGCCATTGCGGTTGAAGGGCGCGGCGATCGCGTCGAAGAACTCGTTCAGCGTGTCGATATAGGCCTGCCGGCCTTCCTTTTCGGCATACATCGTGGATTCGCGCATGTCGCCCATCACGAGCGCCGCACGGATCGTTTCGCCGTCACCCCGGCGGATCTGGCCGTTCAGCACCCGCTTGCCGGCATCGCCGCCGAGATAGGTGGTCAGCATGTTGTTGGCGAGCTTGCCGAGCACTGCCATCTTGGCGGCGACCGCGAGATGGTTCTGCATGCGCAGCAGGGCGTCGATCATGTCGTCGGAAAAGCCGTTGTGATGGTCCGTCGACCAGGAGCCCATCATGCCCTGCACGGAGCCATCGCCGAAGGGCTGCACGAAGGCCAGGTAGTCGGTGAAATTGTCCTTGCGCAAATCCTCGAAGATCGGGAATTCGTTCGGCCCTTCCTGCGTCAGCCGGCGGCGGATGTGCTGCAGATTGTTGTCGAGCAGGTAGTAATAAGGGCTTTGCAGGAAACGGTCCGGCTTTTGGCCGGCCGGCATGCGGAAGCCTTCGATGGTGACGCCGCTGGCCCGCCGCCAGGTGAAGCTGAGCGCATCGTAGAGCGGATGCAGCATCGAAAACGTCAGATGCACGCGCGCGATCGGCAGGCCTGCGGAAGCAATCCTTTCGCAGAAACCACGCACGATGTTTTCAAGATCGTCTCCTGCCAGCGAAGAGTTCGTCAGCCATTCGGCGACCCGGTCCAACAGGATGGAGGACACGCTGGATTCGATCGTGCTCATTCTCGGTATGATCCTCATAAGGCACGCCATCCCCAAGAACCAAAAATCCTTCCGCCGGCACATTTTCATGCGCAGGACACAAGGAAATCAGGATGTACGAGCGGTATTATTGTGTCAACGATCTGCCGAGAGCCCGGCAGCGGCACCCCTCAGCTCTCCTGTCGGAGACCGGACGGGCAGTCCTTTCACGGCGGTTCATTATCAAAAGTCAAAATAGGGATGCTGCAATTGCGAAACAATGGGATCGGCATTTTTTTGTGCTCCGGCGTTGCAGCAAACGCGGCGGCCGAGTCATTTCCGCCACACCCGGCTAAACATCATAAGGCTGACGCTGTGCCGCTTTCTGCTCTCCCGCGCGGATAGGGTCCGCGCCCGGGTTTAATTTGTTGCGATCATGCACTAGATCAGCTTCCTGAAATTTCCCCGTTTTGAAAGATCCCGCCCTTGGCCAGCCCTTCCTTCGATACGCTCTCTAAGAAGATCGAAACCCGCACGGCGCGTGCCGGCGTCATCGGGCTCGGCTACGTCGGTCTGCCGTTGGCGATTGCGGTGGCGCGTAGCGGCTTTGCGGTCACCGGCTTCGACATCGATCCCGGCAAGATGGTGGCTCTCGATGGCCGCCGTTCCTATATCGACGCGGTGAGTGATGAGGCGCTTTCCGCCGAGATCGATGCGGGCCGCTTCGAGGCAACGACCGATTTCGCCGGCCTTGCCGATTGCGATGTCATCATCATCTGCGTGCCGACGCCGCTCACCAAGCATCGCGATCCCGATCTTTCCTTCGTCGAAGCGACGTCACGCTCGATTGCCGCGCACTTGCGCCCCGGTCAGCTCGTCGTGCTGGAATCGACCACCTATCCCGGCACGACCGACGACGTGGTCAAGGTCATTCTCGAAGGCACCGGGCTGAGGTCCGGCTCGGATTTCTTCGTCGGTTTCTCGCCGGAGCGCGAAGATCCGGGTAATCAGCACTATCATACCGCCACCATCCCGAAGGTCGTCGCAGGCGACGGCGCGGCGGCGCTGGCGCTGATGAAGGCCTTCTATGGCGCGGCGGTATCGACGGTCGTTCCGGTATCCTCCAATGCGACGGCCGAAGCGGTGAAGCTGACGGAAAACATCTTCCGCTCGGTCAATATCGCGCTCGTCAACGAGCTGAAGACCGTCTACGCGGCGATGGGCATCGACGTCTGGGAAGTGATCGATGCGGCCAAGACCAAGCCCTTCGGCTACATGCCCTTCTATCCCGGCCCTGGCCTCGGCGGCCATTGCATCCCGATCGACCCCTTCTACCTCACCTGGAAATCGCGCGAATATGAGCTGCCCACCCGCTTCATCGAGTTGGCGGGCGAGATCAATTCGGCGATGCCGCGTTATGTCGTCGGCAAGCTCGCCGAGGCGCTCGATATCCGCGCCGGCAAGGCGCTAAGCCGCAGCCGGGTGCTGGTGCTCGGGCTTGCCTACAAGAAGAACGTCGCCGATATAAGAGAGAGCCCGTCGCTGCGGCTGATCGAGATCATCGAGGAGCGCGGCGGGCGGGCGGATTATCATGATCCCTTCGTCGCCGAGATCCCGCCGACGCGCGAATACCAGGCGCTGAGGGGGCGCAAATCGGTGGCGCTGACGCCTGATGCCATTGCCGGCTACGATGCGGTGCTGGTCGCGACCGACCATGACAGCGTGGATTATGCGGCGCTTGCGAAAAGCGCCGCGCTGATCGTCGACACGCGCAACGTTTTCAACCGGCTCGGTCTTTCGGCCGGTCACGTCATCAAGGCGTGACAGAAACAGCCGAAAGCGATTTGCCGGTCATCCGGCTTGCCGCCACGGCATAACCGCCTGAAGCACCGTCGATGAAATGCATATGGTCGCGCGAAATCGGCGTCGGCACGAAGCAGGTCATCAGCGCCGAGGCCTGCCGGTGCAGGCCGTAGCGAGCGATGCCCCTGGCGCGTGCCCCTTCCAGCAGCGTCTCGATCCGTTTCAGATGTTCGGCGTCGACGTCGACCGTCATCTTCAGCCCGTCGTCGAACTTGCGGAAATCGGAATTGCCGGCGACGTCGCGTTTATAGCGGCGGGCGTCGAACTTGCCGAGCGGAATGCCGAGCTTGTGGAGCAGGACCGTGAGGCCGAGCTGCAGGAAGATGAAGAGCTTCTGCCGCAATCGCCGGCCTGCCGGCGCGGTGGCTTTGGCCTCGCGGTTGATTCCGTGCAGCGAGAAGGCAAGGTTCGGACCGTCAGCCGGCACCGGATGGCTGTCCCGGTTCTGCTCGGTGGTGATGGCGACGATGCCATTGACGAGGTCGCGGAATTCTTCGCCCGGCCGGCCTTCGCCGGGAACGGCGATGATCGAGACGATCTCGCCGTTACGCGCCTCGATCGGGCTCCAGCGGCAGGAGAGGCCGGTGAGATCAGGACGCGTGCCAGCCGGCGCGCGGGCAACGCCGTAATGGCCGAGCTTCATCTGCCTTTCGGCCCAACTGGTGCCGCCGCCCCAGAACATCGCATAGGTGACATAGGGGCTGGCGGAGTAACGTGCAACACGGACGTCGAGGCCTTCGGCGCGAGTGTCGGCGACCGGTACGATGGCGATGCGCAACGTCAGGTTCAGATCTTCCTCGACCCAGACTTGCACGGCCGCAAGCGCATCACGCGCTGCCTTCTCCAGCGAACCGGGAAGCGCGATCAGCGCGCCGTCGCCGCCGAAGACGAAGGGATAGTCGCCCTTGCCGACGGCATTCAAGACAGCTGATATGACGCTGGCCCCCGCCATGTTGACGTCCTTGTAGCGGCCACTGGCGATCGCCGGCGTCGAGCCGACGATATCGGCAAGTGCCAGCACCCATCCGTCAGGGAGCGGCCGATAGTTGGCGGCATCGGTCACGCCCTCGAATGCGCTGAACAGCGGCACGGCGGCAAAGAACTCTTCGTCGGTCACGGTTTCCATGTCATCCAGCTTAGCACAGACCCATGTTGCTACTGCAACGCCATTTCCCATTTACGGCAATCGACTTGGCAAGGTTTCATGTGTTAGCACCGCCTCACGATTTCATGACGGATACGGAATAGATGAGCCGCCTCGACAGCTTCATTCGCCGGTTGACGGCCCAACGTGACATTCTGAACTCGATCGTCGATCTGGTTGAAGAAATCGAGGGCCCGGTGCTGGAGTTCGGCCTTGGCAACGGCCGCACCTACGATCACCTGCGCGAACAGTTTCCTGGTCGGCGCATCGTCGCCTTCGACTGGGAGGTCCGCTCCTATTCAGCCTCGACACCGGAGGCACAGGACATGGTGACCGGCAACATCCGCGAATCCGGCCAGGCCTTCCTCGGCATCGGCGCAGCCCTTGCCCATGCCGATATCGGCACCGGCCACGATGAGATCGACGCGGTGACGCTGACCTGGCTGCCGCAACTGATGGCGGGCGTGCTCGCCCACAACGGCATCGCCGTCAGCGGCCTGCCGCTGGAGCATGCCGAGCTGGTGGCGCTACCGCTGCCGGAAGGGATCAAGGAAGGGCGTTATTTCCTCTATCGGAGGAAATAAGCGTCCACTCCTATCGTCGGGAGACTTATCAGTTATGTCCGGAAGAACCCCGGACCCTAAGCCTCGCCTGCGCACTGATGGGCGCTACCGTCGGCTCGATTGGATCGAGCTTTTGAAGTGGCGGCTTATTGCAATTTATGCGTTTGAATTGTAGCTGTTTTTCAACGAAGTAACTATCGTGGCAAGGCGATGTTGAGTCCGCCGTGCTGCAGCAAGCAGAAATGAGGGGATTGATATGGGGTTTACTGAAGCGGTTCGAACAGTTCTAACGAAGAAATATGCAACCTTTTCCGGGAGGGCCTCCCGCTCGGAGTATTGGTGGTTTCAGCTATTCTATCTGTCTATAGCGATCATACTTGCAATTTTGGCCGCTTTGAGCGGCGCTTTTTCCGTTAATCAGGATGAATCTTCGCCGGTGATTTTTATTTTCGGGGGCATCGGCGGATTGTTGGCGCTTGCATTGGCTTTGCCGATCCTATCCCTTCAGGTTCGCCGCTTTCATGATCGCAACATGTCCGGTTGGTGGTATCTCGCAGTGATCATTTTGGGGGGCGCGATTCCCTATATCGGTCGCGCTACGGGCATCGCAGTTGCGGTTCTTTCCACGATGAAGGGCACGGAAGGTCCGAACAAGTTCGGCCCGGATCCGCTGCGTCCCGAAGCAAGAGCAGAGGTCTTTGCCTAGAGCATGACCGTCCGCAATCTCGGCCTGCTGGCGGCTCTGTTGCTTGCTGCCTCGGCTCAAGCCCCGCTTGCGCAGGCGCAGGACAGTGATACCAGACAGGTCGAGGGCGGCGGGTATCAAAAGAGCGCCGCCGGGGTCGATTATTCCGCACAATGCCTGCAGAACGGATTGCGCTGTACGCTCGTCTATGGCGACGCCTCGGCAAAAGCCGAACCGGCCTCGAATACATCGAATACGACGTCTTCGTCATCGCCCCAGCGCGAGCCGCTGACGATCCCGCGGGAAGCGGTCATCTCCGGCCCCCTGGCGGTCGTCATCGTATTTGTCGGCCTCATCCTCGCCGTCGCAGCGTGGTTGCACTTCGGAAACAGCGGTGTTCTGCTCTCATCGGCTCCGCGCGACATCAAGCGGCGCCACGGAGAGGCGCCGGAAAGCTGGCGCACGTCGGCAGCCGAGGGCGAGGAGAAGCCCAGCGATTTCCTGCAGCGCATTGCCGCCATGGCGGATCGAAGGCAGGCGCTTGTGCTGCTGCTGAGGCACTGCCTGCTGCACGCCGCCGACATTACGGGAACGCGCCTTTACCGTTCGGATACGGAGCGCGCCGTTTTTGCCCGCCTGCCGGAAACCATGCCCGACCGCGATCGCCTCGAAAATCTGTTGGCCGCAGTGGAACTCGTTCACTACGGCGGCCGAACGGTGACGGATAGCCATTTCGGCGTCATTCTCGGGGCGGCGCGCAACGTGCTGTCTGTAGGCAGGTTGGCCCATGCGTAGCTCCCCTCCGCTTCTGTTTCTGGGGCTGCTGCTCGTGCTGGCGGCGCTGGCAATCTTTGCGCTGTCGCGTGGCAGCGACTACGATCGCTCGCCCCTCGGCAACAAGGGGTTGGAGTTGTGGCTGCAAGCCAAGGGTATCCCTGTCGTCCGATCGGACCCCCATATCGCTCGAGCGCGTTCGGAAATCTCGCTGCGCATCATTCCCTTGTCGATCCGCCAAGGCGAGGCTGCCGCACCTGGTGCAAACAAGGAAACGGGTGAAATAGGCCCGGAAAGCCCGGTCCGGGAGTCAAACCGCTATGCGCTGCCGACACTGATCATTTTGCCGAAATGGCGCGGCAGCGTGTCAACGGAGGGTGTTGCCAGCAAATCGGGACTGGTTGATCTCAGCGATATCAGTGGCGAACTCGGCAGAATCGGCTATTCGGATTTTGGCTTCGCCCGTAGCGAGGCGGGTTTTGAAGAGGCTGAGATGCGCGTGAAAACGGGCCAGCCAATCAAGATCGCCCTCTATCAGGCACAAACTTTCGAGCGGTCGAGCCTCCCAGGCCGCTGGGAGGAACTCGCAGGCACGCCATTGGGAGCGCTGCTTCTGCGTAGCCAGGACGACCCCAACGTCTATCTGCTGTCGGATCCCGACCTGTTGAACAATCATGGGCTGGCTCTCGCCGATAACGCCTCCTTTGCGGTGTCGCTCGTCACACTGTTGCGCAAGGCGGGCGAAACCCGGCCGGTCTATCTGGATACATCAGGGGAGCCTCTGGATGGCAAGAAATCGATTGACGAGGGCCGCAGCTATGAGCGCTCCGCCTCCGATCTGAAGCGGTTCTTCGCCTATCCCCTATCAGTTATCTGGGGAACGCTCATCCTCGTCGCGGCGATCTGCTTCTGGCGCGGCGCCTATCGCTTCGGCCCGCCCAGGCGTGAGGCATCCGCAAACATCGAAATGTCGAAGACCGCTGCGATCGAAGCCACGGCGCGTCTGCTGCGCCTGTCGGGCAATGATGGCCGGATGACGGGGCAGTTCGTGCTCCATCTGCTCGCCGACAAAGCGCAACTTTTTTTCGGCCCCGGAGGCGGAAACGAGGCAGGTATAGAGCGGCTGTTCAAACGCCTGGCGCGCCGTGATCAGGCGGCAGCGCAGGCATTGCATTCGTCGGCGCAGGCGCTGATCGATCGTGGACATCTGATGACGCGGGCGGATCTGCACCGCAATCTTGAAATATTTAGAAAGTCGCTCGGGAGCGTTGACCTTGGATCTAGGTGAATTTCGCAATCTTATTGCCACTGTTCGTGGCGAGATCGGCAAAGCGGTGCAGGGGCAGGATGCGATCATCGATCTCGTCCTGATCTCGATCTTTGCCGGCGGGCACTGCCTCGTCGAAGGTCCTCCGGGCACGGCAAAGACCTTGCTCGCCCGCTCGGTTTCCGCTGCCATGGCGCTGGAATATCGTCGCATTCAGTTCACCCCCGATCTGATGCCCGGCGATGTCCTGGGCGTCAATCTCTTCAATTTCCAGAACAATCAGTTCCACCTGACCAAGGGCCCAGTCTTTACCGATATTCTTCTTGCCGACGAGATCAACCGAGCCCCGCCGAAGACGCAATCGGCTCTGCTGCAGGCCATGAACGAGCGGATGGTGACGATCGACGGAACCGATTATTCGCTCGGGTCGAATTTCTTCGTGCTCGCCACGCAGAACCCGATCGAGCAGCAGGGCACCTATCCCTTGCCGGAAGCACAGCTCGATCGCTTTCTGTTCAAGCTCATCGTTGATTTTCCCGACCGCGATACGGAAATCGCCATTCTCTCCAGGCATGCCAGCCAGGCGCTGAAATCGGATGCCCGCAATGCCGGCATACGGCCGCTCGTCACCAGCGCCACGCTCGCCGCCGGACGCGCTTTGATCGATGCGATCCATCTTGATGAAACAATCTTGACCTATATCGTCGATCTCGTTCGCGCCACGCGCTCCGATCCCGATATTCTCTATGGCGCGTCGACGCGCGCTGCCGACGCTCTTGCCTCGGCAGTGCGCGTAAGGGCGGCGTTCGAGGGCCGGGATTACGGTTTGCCTGACGATGTCCAGGCATTGCTGGTGCCTGCCCTCCGTCATCGCATCGTTCTTTCGCCGTCGGCCGAAATCGACGGCCGCACGCCGGACGAGGTGCTCCGCAACATCAAGAACCGCGTGGATGCGCCCCGTTAAATGCGGCCATCCTCATATCTGATCGCGCTCGTTCTGATTTCGGCTGCGGTGACGGTCTTCGTCAGCGTGTGGTGGCGCGACGTGAGCTATGTCCTGCTTCTCATGTGGCTTGCGCTCGCAGCGCTGACGGTCGCCGATCTGGTCATTTCCCGACTGTCGGGCCGGATGACGCTCGAATTCGATCTGCCGCCGCAAGGTTTCGTCGGCCACACCGCCGCCTTCACCGTCGGCATGTGGCCACAGAAGAACGCGCTGCCTGACAAGATCGACATCCGGCTCGATTGCTCGCCCGAACTCGTCGTCGGCGAAATCAGATGGCTGAACCAGGCATCGGACGCCGAGGGAAAACAGGCCAAGTCCTCTCTGGACCTTCACCTGACACGACGGGGGCAATTTGCGGTCAATGAACTGTGGCTGAAGTGGCCATCGCGATTGAAGTTGCTCGACATCATTGCCCGCATGCAAGTGGGAAAAGAGATCGCCGTTCAGCCCGACATATCGCCGGTGCTGTCAGGGGCGATAAGAACCCAAATCCTGCCGCTCGAAGCCGGCCAGAAGGATTTGCGGCTGCGCGGCGAGGGATCGGAATTCCATCAGCTCAGGGAATTTGCCAGCGGCATGGATCCGCGCAGCATCGATTGGAAACGGTCGGCGCGAATGCGCAGTCTTGTCGTGCGCGAGATGCGGGCCGAACGAAACCACCAGGTCATCCTATGCATCGATTCCGGACGGCTGATGGCCGAGCAGCTCGCCGGCTTCACCAAGCTCGACCGCGCGATCAACGCGGCGCTCGCCATGTGCTGGGGTGCGGGGCTTGCTGGCGATCTCGTCGGCTTCTACAGTTTCGACAGCCGCCCACGCCTGTTCGTGCCGGCCCTGCCTGGCCGATCGGCCTTTCCGCGACTGCAGACGGTGTGCGCCGGCTTGCGCTATGAAACCCAGGAGACCAACCATACGCTGGGGCTGACGCATCTGTCGGGACGCCTGAAGCGGCGTTCGCTGATCGTGATATTCTCCGATTTCGTCGACACCATTACGGCGGAGCTGATGATCGAGAACATACAGGTGCTCGCCCGGCATCATTTCATCGTCTACGTCGCCTTGCGCGATCCCATGCTGGCGAAGTTTGTGGAACCCGAAGAGACGACGCTCGACGCCGTTGCTCGCTCCGTTGCAGCCCGTCAGATCCTTCATGAGCGGCGCGCCGTCATGGAAAAGCTCGCGCGCCTCGGCGTACTTTGTCTCGACAGCACACCGGAAGCGCTGACCTCGGATCTCATTGCACGCTACATCGAAATCAAATCCCGTGAGATGATATGATGGATATCGGTATCGACGGCAGGATAGATCGGGGCGCGACGGCCAATGCCGGCGCTGTCCAGAATGATATGCTGCGTTCGGCGCGCTTCCGGGTGGAGCGCGAGGCGCACTGGCGCCAGCTGGACATACTCGTGACGCGTGCCGAGCGAGGCGGCACTGCTGCGCTTGGCTATGATGAGGTCCGCAATCTCGCCAGCGGCTACAGGCAGGCGATGAATTCGCTGAGCGTGGCGCGCGACATTTCTCTCGATCGCGCCCTGATCGCCTATCTGGAAAGCCTGTGCGCCCGGGCTTATCTCGTCGTCTATGCCCCGCAGGAAAGTCTGGGCGGGCTGACGACCCGCCTGCTGACCCGAGGTATTCCGCAGGCGGTGCGCCGCTCGGCCCTGCCTCTATTCATCGGCTTCCTGGCGCTCATCCTCGGGGCGGCCGCCGGATACAGGCTCTACGAAAACGACCCGAGCTGGTTCTATACGTTTGTGCCCCCAGAAATGGCCGATCAGCGCACGCCGGACGCGTCGGCCGATTACCTGCGCTCGACCATCTATGGCGACGAAGGGCAACATGACAGCGACCAGCTGGCCGCATTTTCCGCGTTCCTCTTTTCCCACAATACCAGCATCGTCGTGCTGATCTTCACGCTCGGCGTTTTCGTGTCGGTGCCGAGCTTCATTCTGACCTTTTACAACGGTCTGATCCTCGGCGCATTTTTCGCGATGTTTGCTCGCAAGGGGCTCGGTTACGACGTCTTCGCCTGGCTCTCGATCCACGGTGTCACCGAACTTGCGGCAATCGCCATCGCTTGCGCCGGCGGCGCAAGGCTCGGACTTGCCGTTCTGCTTCCGGGTGCGCGGACGCGAAAGGAAGCCTTGCGCCACCAGGCCCATGATGCCGTCAAGCTCGCGATCCTCGCAGCACTCATGCTCGTCGTCGCAGCCTTCATCGAAGGGTTCCTTCGCCAGCTGATACAGGATCCAACCTCGCGCCTGATCATCGGCTGGGGCGTCGGTCTCTTCTGGATCGCCTGGCTGACGCTTGGCGGCCGCGAAAGCAAAGCGTCACGTGAGGCCGTGCGATGAACCAGTCGGCCAAGGACGGCAAGCGCGCCGGGGAGTTCATCCCGCCGGAAGGCGTCCCGATCACTTTCGCCATTGCTTCGCTCGGAACACGTTTCGGCGCGCAATTCCTCGACATCCTCTTCACGACGATCGCCATCTTCATCATTGCCTTCGCAATCGTCTTTACCGGTGTGCTGCCTGCGAGCGCCCAGGGGATGCTGATGGTGCTGATTGGTTTTCTGGTGCAGACCCCTTATTACATTCTCTCGGAGCTCATCTGGAACGGCCGCACGCCCGGAAAGAGGATCACGGGCATCCGCGTCATCAACATGGACGGACGACGGCTCACGCCGCACCAGGTGACCGCGCGCAACCTGATGAAGGAGGTGGAGATTTTCGCCCCGATGAGCCTTTTGGCTTCGGTCGGCGCTCAATCGGCCTGGGAAAACGGTCTGACAAGCCTCTGGCTCCTGGTGGTCGTGGTCGTTCCCTTCACCAACCGGCGCCGGCAACGGCTTGGCGACATCATCGCCGGCACCCTTGTCGTCGACAATCCGCGCTCCGTGCTGCTCTCCGACCTCGCTCTGTCTGCGCCTGCCGCCGCATCTGCGCAGCCCGCCTTCGATTTCCTGCCGGAACATCTCGATGTCTACGGCAAATATGAGCTGCAGACGCTGGAAGACGTGCTGCGTGACTCCACGAAGAAGTTCAACAACGAAGAAATCGTCAAGATCGTGCGGACGATCACCAAAAAGATCCGCTACGAAGATGCCGTGAAATCAGGCCAGGAGATGGTCTTCCTCAACGAATTCTACCGCGCCCAGCGCGAGCATCTGGAGAGCCTCAAGCTTTTCGGCACGCTGCGCGAGAACAAGTATCATGAGTATGCGCGGACGGACGCGAAGAGGCTGATTTGAGGCGGAGTGAATTGCCCACGATTGGCCGCCTCATCGCTCTGAGCATTCTGTATCCTGCTGCGATATATGCGGTATACGCCTATTTCGTCTTCGGTGATCTATGCGCTCAAGGAGATACTTCATGCGTATGGGTCTACGGAATTGCTTGGATGATCACATTGGTGGTTCTCGCGTGCCTCACGGCCGCTACCTGGGTGAAGCTGCTTGCTGCCTGGTTTTTCCGACTTTCAGAGTGGCTGTCTTCAGATCGATAACGCGCAGACTATAGACAACGTGAGGGAACGTAATGAAGCGTAAGACGCTGTTTATATTATCTTTGTCTGCGCTAGCCGGTTGCGGCCTCTCTGTCGTTGATAAGGTGCCGAATAAGGGCGAGCTCAGGCCAGGACAACAGGTCATTGTCGGAGATGGCTCCTGCCCAATGTTGGAGATGAAGCTCGTTACAGGAGGTCGCTCTGGTCAGCCTGATGAAGTAGAATGCGTGCCGAAGTTTCATTAACCGCGTGACTCAGGCTGCTACGATCATTTGATAGAAATGGGTTAGGGGGTGAGTGCGCGAAGGGAGTTCGGCGCTCACGCTCCTGTGCTTGTCACGTGAATCCAGCTACCGCGCGTCTGCGCGGTAATTGACTCACCCGCCATCAGGGGGATGCAAAAAATCTTTACTGCCCAAGGACTTGGGTAGTCTGGATCTCTTTGACAAGCACAGAGATGAGGGTAGAAAAGTCGGAGGCTCCGACTGATCGCTATGATGACCAAGGGGGATCAGGGACTACGGCTATCACAGTGTCTATGTCTGGCTCGCCACAGCGATTCACTTACGTCGAAATTGCGGAATAACGCTAACAACCGGCCTCCCCAATCAACTCCCAAATATCCACCTGTTCAGCCCGCCCTTTGACCTGTACGAGGCCCAGCGGCCGAAACCCGAACCGATCTCCCACCGCATCATGAACGGCCGCACTCACCAGGATCGACGTCCCAAACTCCTTGTTCAATCCCTCCAGTCGTGACGCGACATTGATCGTATCGCCCATGGCCGTGTACTGCTGTCGCGAAATCGCGCCGAAACTGCCGACGACCGCCGGGCCGGTATGCAAACCAAATCGGGTGATGAGCGCGGGGCGGCTGTTCTTACAGTTCAATTCGTTCAAGTCGTCGATCGCCGCTTTCATCGCCAGCGCGCATCGGCAGCCGTGCTCGACATGCCCGATATCCGGAACCGGAGCGTTCCACATGACGAAAATGGAGTCGCCGAGATACTGGACGACGGTTCCGCCATTCTGCTCGGCGATGGTGTTCAGCCGTTCGAAATAGGCCGACAGCGTATCGACCACGTCCTCAGGCGAATTGAGCTCGGATATGGTTGTGAAATCTCTGATATCGGTGAACAGCACGGTCACATCCTGCCGCTTCGCCTTGACGACCGTTCGCCCCTCAGGACTGACGATCCGCCGCACCACTTCTCGGGGCACATAAAGGGCAAACTGGCCGATGGCATGACGGCTTGCCGAGAGCGCGCTTGCGAGTGTGTTGATCTCCGATATCCAGGAATGCGCCAAGGCTTTCTCGCCGACATCGAGATCGCCGATCCTGCGCGCCTCGTCCGCGAGCCTATAGAGAGAGCGGCTGACCATGCGGGAAAGCACCACCGATGCAGCTACACCCACGATCAAGAGGACGCTGGCAATCAGGAGATTGCGCACGAGCAGCCGGTTGGCCTCGGCCACGAGGTCGTCCAGCGGCACGACGATTGCGGCCGTGCTTCCCTGGAACAGGCCGGACACACTGACGGGGGCCATCTGTACCAGGTAGCTTGCGCCATCGAGATCGAATCGTGCCGCGCCACCGCTTGCGAAGGCGGGGTCGCGCCGCAGCCTGGCCACGGTTTCAAGGCTCGTGTCGAAACTGTTTGCCGTCGCGGCGAATGCGCCTGATGTTCTCGCCCACAACCCGATGATCCTGCTCATGATCTGAGAGTTGGAATGGGCGACGAGATTGCCGCCTTCATCGATGATGTAGGCGCGGGCATGCTGCGAAATTCCCTGCGCATCCAGCAGGCGGCCGATCGTCTGCAGGTGAATGTTGATGCCGATGACCACCTGGCTGTCACCCTTCATCGGAGCTGCAATGGTCAGCGTGGGAACATTGAGCGTTCCGGTCACATAGGGTCCGACGGAGACTGGAACGCCATCCTGAACGACGGATTGATACCAGGGGCGTTGCCGCGGATCGAAGGAAGCGTATTCAACGTTCCGCTCGCCGATCGGTCTTGCCTGGCCGTCGAGAAAACGAAGTGTCGAGATGACATCTGCGCTTTCTCTCCTGGCGATTGTCCTGACCGCGAAAGCCGAACCAACGGGCGCGGAGAGGGTCTGGCGAACATCCTCTCTCACGAGGTTGATGACCTGCAGATAAGAACCGTCAGGATATCCGGTGTAGATACTTGTCGCCTCGGGGACGTTTCGCAGAACTTCCAGAAAGAATTCCTGTTTTGCCTCGATATCCTGAGGCGGCGCAGAAACGAGCTGAGGCGCGGTCGATGCCAGTGCGACCGCTTCGGTGCCTCCCTGCAGTGTATTGCGGTATCCCTCGATCAGCCGCAGGCTCATCTCGCGCATCTGCTGCGCGCCGGCATTCACTGCAGCATCGCTTCCCTGCCTGAATGCCATCCAGATGATCGGCATCGACGTGCAGAGCAGCGAGGCTACGACCAGGACGCCGAGATGCACTCTGAGCGGTTTAGACCAGCGCACGAGATTTCCCTCGAAATGCGGACCGCCTCAGCGCACCTATCGTTTCATGATCGTTGATTGTGCAGGAATGAGCGTCCCCAACGGCGGTAGCTAACCGCTTTTTTCAAACTTGCACAAGGCGTCGATGCGGGTACTCCGCCGGCTAGCCGGACCGGCTGCTCGGCAGAAGATGTCCGTTCGTGGTCCTCTCCTCTTGTCGGCATCCGCCTTGTTGGGGCGCGAATGAAGAGCCCGCGATTGATTGGCCTCCAAGCCTCTCGAAAATCGTCGCCGCGCTTCTATTTGCGTCATGGCCAGTATTTCACCGGTTCGCCATTGGGGCGACGAGTGATGATTTCGAACGGAGCCGTCTCATTGATGGAAAACACCTCTCAGCCTTCCAGCGAGGCCGAATGGACGCTGGCCGATTTCCTCAGCACTTATCGTTATTGGGCCTTGTTTCTTGCCTCGCTGCTTGTCGCAGTCGGCGGGCAAGGGCTCACTACGGTCTTTCCGCTGATTGCGCGGGAGACCGGGAGCGATTATCAGACTGTCGCGATCTTCTATCTCGGCTCCAATGCCGGCTGGATCACCGGCGCCTTCCTGGCTTCGTCGTTGCCAGCCGCCACGGTCGGCCGGCGCTGATCCTGCCGCTGATCGCCTGCGCCCTTGTCGCCGTCAGCGTCGTGCCGGCGCCGACGCTCTGGGCCTCGCCGGTCTTTCTGTTTCTGTTCGGATTATTATTCGGCACAGTCCGGGCCGTTTTTCCGCTGGCGATCTTTATATTCCTGGTCGGCGGGCGGCCCGGTAAGATCGATTTCGGCTGCGCGTTCACGCTGATGTCGACAACGATCCTGACCTCGGCCCTCGCACCCAGCGGCGTCTCCTGGTTATATCAGGCCGACCAGAGCGGGCTGCCTGTCATCCTGGGGTTCCTCTTCTGTCTGGTGATTGCCATCATCCTGTTGCTGCCGGCGCAGCATTTGGCTTTCGACGACACACCGCGTCAGCGCCACAGGCCGATCGCGCCGCAAAAGCGATCGCCGCTCATGGTCGCCGCGATCCTGACCACGCCACCCGTGCTGATCTTCCTCCTTACTCTTGGCGTCTATGGTTTTCAGGTCGATGGTCTCCAAGCGAACGGCTACTTCGAGATCACGCTGCTTCTCGCCTTCCTGGTGCTCGTCATCACGATCGCCGCCGTCATCTATCTTGCCTATTGGTCCTATCGCATCCATGGCGAACTCGCGGGAGCTGCACCCTCGCAGCGCCTGCTCACCCCGCTTGCCGCCATGCTGATCGCGATCTTCGTGCCGCTCGGTCTGCCGGTTCTCCTGATGACGCTTGGCGATCTCCTCAACGATCGCGGGCGCGAGAGCAGTAAAGGGCAGTTGATCTCGATCATCTGGCTCGGCTTCTGGAGCTTCCTCATCCCGCCGATCGCCATTACTTTGGTGCAGAATGCGGCAAACAAGAGCTATGAAGGGGTTTCGGCAGAGGTCGCTTAAACCGGCGGGAGGCGATCGACACAAACCCGGCAATGGCCGTCGAACCTGAGATCGAGACGCGCTTTAGGGCAAGAACAGTACGTTGTACTGATCGAACTCGCCCGGCAGGTCGCAGACCTTCATTTCCTCTTCGCGGTCCTCGAAGAGGACCAGGCAATCCTCATAGAAGCCAGAGAGCATCGATATGAAGGCCTTCGTTCCCTCCGGGCCGTAGAAGAGCGGCGTAAACTCCATGTAGAGCGGCACGCGGCGGGCAAGCAGCGGCTGCATCGAGCGGCAGGCGACCGGCTCGTAGCCCTCGATATCCATCCAGACGAGGCCGATCGAGGTCGGATCGACCGAAAGGCCTGCAAGGATATCGGGAACCGGCTTCACCGGCACGCTGATCTTCTTGTCCCTCGGGCTTTGGCGGATGGCGCTGCTCTTGCCGTGATTGTCGAGGTTGAGGAAAAAGTCGATCTCGCCTTCGCTCTCGCCGGCGGCGCAATTGACCAGCCGGACTTTTTCCTCCAACCGGTTCTGGCGGATGTTGAGGGCAAGCAGCGGGAAGTTGCGCGGATCGGGTTCGATGCTGACGATCCGGGCATAAGCGCCGCTGAGGGCAAAGTAGACGGTCTGGGTGCCGATGTTGCCGCCGATCTCGAGCAGCGTCGCATCTTTTCTAAGGAGGCCGCGCTCGCGCAGGATGACGATGAGCCGGTCGACGGCCTCACGCTCGAAGTGGCCCTTTCGGAAGACCTTGCGGCCGATGTAATCCGAAGGTGAGAAGGTCATCAGGTGGTCGCCCGCATCGACCGTCATCGAGACGACGCGCGTGCCGATATTCTCGATCAGCAGGCGGCGGCCGAAGCGGGTGTTGAAGAAACGCGAGGCCGCGGCATTGCGCGCCTTGCGCAGGCGGCGCTTCCAGTATTTGGCGGTCAGCCAGGGCCTGCCGGACATCAGTCTTTTCCTTCGAGCGGTTCTGCCGCTTTTTCTCTCGGAATGACGTAAACTTTCAAGGGCAAGGCCCGGCCACGCACGCTGATTTCACGGCTTTCGATGCCGGAAAGATCGGCGCCGGAGAGACTTGCCACCGGCTCGGAAATCACGATCGCCGCTTCGAATTCCTTGGCGGCACTCTCGAGCCGGCTCGCAACGTTGACGGTATCGCCGATCGCGGTCATGCTGCGAACCCGGCCGTATCCCATCGTGCCGACGACCGCGGGGCCGGTATGAATGCCGATCGCGATGCGCAGCGGCAGCACCAGTTCGTCAGCGAGCTCGGCGGCGAGTTTCTCGATTTCGGCGACGATCGCAGCTGCCGCGTTGAGCGCCTGGCGGCAGGCTTCCTCCGGCGTGGCATTGAGGCCGAACAGCGCCATGGCGCCATCGCCGATGAATTTGTCGAGCCGCCCGCCGGCCTGCTCCACAGCCTTGCCGATGATGGCGAAATAACGGTTCAGCAGGAAGACGACGTCGAAGGGCAGGCGGGTTTCCGTCAGCGTGGTGAAATGGCGGATATCCACGAAGAGCACGGCGATTTCGCGCTCGCGGCCGGGGCTCGTCTCCTGGCTGTTGGCCGGAAGCGCTGCCTCGGTTGCCGGCACGAGAAGCTGTGCGACTGCGATGTCGGCGCTCGGGCGAAGCTGGCAGGCGAGCCGGACATCCGGGCCGGCCTTGATGCGCCTCAGCGTCGTCTGTTCCATCTTGTCGGGGGCCGGCAGGTTTTCGTAATCGCCAAGGATCTGCACCCGGCAGGTGGAGCATTGACCCTTGCCGCCGCAGACGGCGTAATGCGGCAGGCCGCCGAGCCGGCTTGCTTCCAGCACCGAGAAGCCGCGCGGCACACGGATCACCTCGCCACCCGGATAATGCACGGCAACCTGGTTGAGCCTCTCCTTCAGCTTGCGCCGAGTGCGGGCGACGACGACGATCAGCAGCGAGGCCGAAAAGGCGCCGTAGAGGCCGGCGCGGATCATGGCGACCTGACGGTGAACCTCCGGATTAGAGGTGTAATGGGTGTTGATGCCCTCCTTGTAGGCGCTGATGGTCATTGCCTGCCGATAGGAGGGATCGGCGAGCGTGCGGCCCATTTCGATGAAGCCGAGCAGCGACAGCACCGGCACGAGGATCGCAAGCGCCAGCAGGAGGGGCGCGAAACGCGGATACCAGGGGCGGTAGCGCAGCCAGAAATGGATGCCGATACAGCCGTGGATCCAGACGGCGACGACAGCGAACCCCTGCCGCAGGCCGTTCGTCGGGTTTCTGATCCAAAGCATGCTGACGACCGCGTCGTAGTCATCGATGTAGCCATAGAACTCGTGAGCGATGCGCGTGCCGATGACATGATCGAGGAGAAGCAGCGGGATCAGCAAGCCGAGCACGATCTGCGCCATTTCCCCCTTTGGCATGACGAGGCTGCGACGCATGTAGATGGCGCGCAGCACCAGTGCGATATGGATGAGAACCGACGAATAGAAGATGGCGGTCCCGACAGGATTGCGCCAGATCGCGAGGAAGAGGTCAGCGACATTATCTGCGGCCGTGACTGAAATCAGACCGATCGCATGGTTCGACAAATGCAGCAGCACGAAGATGAAAATGACAAGGCCGGAACCGAGCCTCGCCCTTCTGATCGCACGTTCCGAAAAAATCCCTGTGGCCGAGACCGTCGTCATTCATTCCCGTTCTTGTCGATATAACCGCAGGCCCATAGAGATTGAGAAAGAGGCGGAATTGCTTCGATCGCGATCACATTCCATACGCTGATGCACAAGTTTTAAGGAAGGGCACATTAGCGGAATTTTTTTGGATAGGCGCGAGTGCTGAGGTAAACAGTCTGTCTTATGTGAGGTGTCAATGAGGGTGGCTTTCTACGCGCCGATGAAATCGCCGAACCACCCGGTACCGTCAGGCGACCGGCTGATGGCGCGGCTGCTGATCCGGGCGCTGGAGCTTGCCGGGCATGAGGTCGACGTCGCCTCCGAATTTCGCACCTATGCCGCAACGCCAGAGGCGGCAGCCGAACTCGAATCGGCCATCCGTGCCGAGCTGGCGCGGCTGCGGCTGAAATGGAGTTCGGAGCCGCGACCTGAACTCTGGTTCTGCTACCACCCCTATTACAAATCGCCCGACCCCTTCGGGCCTGTTATCTCAGCCGAATTCGCCATTCCCTATGTTACCGCCGAAGCTTCCTATGCGGCAAAACGCGACGCGACCGGCTGGGCCGCTATACAAAAGCCGGTCGGCGAGGCGATCATGCGGGCGGCGGTCAATATCAGCTTCACCGAGCGCGACCGGGCAGGTCTTGCAGCCGCCTTTCCAGCGGCCGGGTTTGCCGGCCTGAAACCCTTAATCGACACGGCGCTGTTCGAGAGCCTATCACCGGCGCCCGATCCGCGCCGGCTGATGACGGTCGCGATGATGCGGGCCGGCGACAAGATGGAGAGCTACGCGATGCTCGCAAAGTCGTTGCGGCTGATCGAAGACCGGCCCTGGACGCTTGCCGTCATCGGCGATGGTCCGATGCGGCAAGAGGTGCAGGCGCTGTTTGCCGGCCTTTCCGGCCGCGTCGAATGGCTGGGCGAGCGGAATGCCGTTGAGATTGCCCAATTGCTGGGACACGGCGGCATCTATGTCTGGCCGGGCTGCGGCGAGGCCTATGGCCTTGCCTATCTGGAGGCCCAAGCCGCCGGCCTGCCCGTTATTGCGCAGGAAACGGCGGGAGTGCCCGCGGTGGTCGAGGCTGGCGTGACCGGTCTGCTGACGCCGGATGGCGATGTCGGTGCCTTTGCGGGCGCCGTGGCTGCCCTGCTTGACGATAGGCAAAGACGTGACGCCATGGGGCAGGCGGCGCGGCGGTTTGTGCTCGAAGAGCGGTCGCTTGCGATGGCGGCGCACGTTCTGGATGGGATATTGCGAGACAGTGTGGGAATAGGAGTGAGGTAATGAGCGACAGCATCGCATGGGAGCCCTTGCGCCAGGAACTCGACCGCTGGCATGCCGCCGGCCGCGTCGCGCGGTTCTGGCTGCGGGATGACGATGCCGCCGAGCCGACGCCGGCACTGGAGATGTTGATGGCGTTAACAGGCGACAGTCAGGTTCCGCTGACGCTCGCGGTCATTCCCGCCCTGACCGGCGAAGCGCTTGCCGCGCGGCTGGCGGAGGAGGCAAACATCGCGGTCACGGTGCATGGCTGGTCTCACACGAACCATGCAAGGCCGGAGAGGAAGAAGCAGGAACTCGGTGGCGAGCGGCCGGCGGAGGTCGTACTTGGCGAATTGCGTGAAGGGTTTCAGCTGTTGAAGCGGCTGCACCCGGCGCGCTTCGTGCCGGTATTGGTGCCGCCATGGAACCGTATCGACACGGCACTCGTCCCGGCGCTGCCCGGGCTCGGATTCGCCGCGCTTTCGGTCTATGGGCGGGCAAAGCAGGTCGGCCCCGTGCCGCTTCTCAACACCCATGTCGATATTATCGACTGGCATGGCACGCGCGGTGGACGGGGCGAAGAGGAATTGGTGGCCGAGCTGGTGGCGGAACTTCGCGACCGGTTTGCCGGCAGCGACGAGCCCGTCGGCGTGCTCGCCCATCATCTGGTCCATGACGCGGCCGCGTGGAACTTCCTGTCGGCCTTGTTTGCAGTGACGGCTCGGCATCCTGCAGTCCTGTGGTCGCCGGCGCTGGCGCTCCTGCAAGCTTAGGGAGGGCAAAGCGTTGTTTTCTGCCAAACAACGCGAATGAACGACGGAAGGGATGTGTTTATGCGCCCTCACCAGATAGCCAGATTCGCAATTGTCCGACCGGTTTGAAACCTAGCTTCTTCATTTCGTCCAGCGCTCCGCCACTGTCATATCCGACAAGGGGCAAACCGGGTGAAAACGCGATACTGGCCAACGAAATAGCATCCCGGAAGGCCTTCGGAGTACCACTCAAGCTGAAGATATTGGAGATACCTACAGCCTCCGGCGATCGATTTACGATGCAGCCCGCATCAAAGCCCCCGCCGGTCAATCGTCCATAGATATGCATGTTGGGATCGGAAAGCAGCGCAGGTGTGAAGACGTTGGCATCGGTCGGGCTACCAGACTCTTTCCAGGAACATTCCCAGCGATCCAGTGCCGCCGCATCGCGAACGTGTGCCCAACCGTGAGGCGCACTCGATGAAATTTTCTGAGGTTCAGCCCAAATCCATGATGCGGAAAACAGCAACCGGAAGCCGTTGTTGTTGAGATCTAGCTTGGAAAAGCCGTCCTTGATCCCAGGTCGCCGCCCTAGCCGATCTGTCAGCCGATCGATTTCAATCAGCTGGTCCCCTGTTGCATCCGGGTCGAGTGTTGTCATGTTGGAATAGTATGGAGGTGCGATTGCATCACTTGACCAGAATCCGCTGGTTCGATGATCAGGCAATCCATGGGCACGGAATATTGCCTGGTACAGGTCGGCATTGTTAGCGGCACAAAGCCGCACTTTTTCCTCATCTGAGCGTTTTTGAACACCGCTTCGTAAAGAGCTATTTGTCATAGGAAACCTGTTGATCAGAGCGGCTGGCACCTAGCCAGTACATTTCGCCGGCGGCTGATGACGTATCGATCGCAAGAATGTCACTGGCGCGAGCATAGGCGATCAGGTCTGCGAGACGGGCCGATCCATGCTCTTACCGGATTTCACGTCGGTGAACACCTTGGTCGCGCCCGCCTGCAGCCTAGATCACAACCGTCTGATTGTCGCGGGCGGCAAAGGATTCGGGGAAGGCGGCCTGCGCTTGCGCTTCCATCTGGGCCAGCTGTTCGTCGGTGCGGGAGGGCGCGTGGTGGAACAGGGCGAAGCGCTTGGCGTTCGCCATTTTGGCAAGCTCGGTGCCGTGCTGCCAGGTGGAATGGCCGAAGCCCTTGAAGCGCTGCATCTCGTCTTCATTGTAGGTGCAGTCGTAGACGACGAGATCGGCGTCCTGCATCATCTCCAGCGAGACCGGATCGTAAGCGCCGGGAATATGCTCGATATCATAAATGAGAGCGACCGACCGGCCCTGCCATTCGATGCGGTAGCCGATGGCGCCGCCCGGATGGTTCAGCATAAAGGTCTTGATCACGATGCCCTCGTGGGGATTTAGCACCTGACCAGGATGGAAATCGCGGAAGTTCATCGTCGCCTGGCAGATATCGGTCTTGACTGGAAACCAGGGCGGGCTGATGAACTGCTCGACCATTTCCCGCGTGCTCATCTTGCCGTCGAGATGACCGGACCAGATGTTGACGTTGATCGAGGGATAATAGATCGCCTTAAAGAAAGGCAGGCCGATGATGTGGTCGTAATGGCAGTGGCTGAAGAACAGGTCGACGTCACTGACGCCTTCGGCGATCAGCGACAGTCCGGCCTCGCGCAGGCCGGAACCCGCATCGAAGATCATCCGGCGGTTTCCACAGCGGATTTCAATGCAGGAAGTGTTACCGCCGTAGCGGTCGAACTCGGGGCCCGATACGGGAATACTGCCGCGGACACCCCAAAATTTAACTTGAAACAGTTCTGTCGTCATCGTTCTTCAAACCGGCCTTCCCGCTTCGCCATCGTAGTCGTAGTCAGTCTCGATGCGAAGCAGTAGAATTCCACGGGTTTGCCTGTGTCCCCTTTCATTCTCCTAACCGCTAGCGGAAGAAGAAGTAGATTTTCCTAAGCAATCGGCTTTCGCCTCGGAAAGCAACCCAGCATGGTTGGTTTTCGGTAAATGGGCTGCTGGGGGGTGGAACATTTTCCCGCAAGTCATGCCTATTAGATGGTTGCGCGCGATCGAAAAAGCAAATTGCCGTCGCAACGGCTAAGCAACGCTGCAATATCATTCATGACGAGGACTATAGCGAGGCAGTGATGCCGCCGTCGACCATCAGCATGTGGCCGTTGACAAAGGAAGAGGCGTCTGAGGCCAGGAAGACGGCCGCGCCGACCAGTTCCTTCACCTCACCCCAGCGACCGGCGGGTGTGCGGTTCTCAAGCCATGCGGAAAATTTCGGATCGTCGACGAGTGCCTGATTGAGCGGTGTTTTGAAATAGCCCGGCGCAATGGCGTTGACCTGCAGGCCGTGCTTCGCCCAATCCGTCGCCATGCCACGCGTGAGATTTTTGACCGCGCCTTTGGTCGCCGTATAGGGAGCGATACCGGGGCGGGCGAGCTCGGCCTGAACGGAGGCGATGTTGATGATCTTGCCGCGGCCGCGTGAGATCATCGCCTGGGCGACCGGCTGGCTGACGTAGAACAGGCTGGAGACATTGGTTTTGAAGATCTCGTCCCATTTATCGACCGGAAAAGATTCAAGCGGCGTGCGGAACTGCATGCCGGCATTGTTGACGAGGATGTCGATCGGGCCGATTTCCGCCTCGATATAGGCAATGGCGGTGCGGCTCGCTTCGGCATCGGTAACATCGAAGGCGGCGCTGACGGCATGGCCCTTGTGTTCGCGGATCGCCTTGGCAGCGGCTTCCGCCTTCTGCGCATTGCGGCCGTTGATGATGACGGAAGCGCCATGTTCGGCAAGTCCGAGCGCCAGCGCATGGCCGATACCCTGACTGGAGCCGGTGACGAGGGCGCGGCGGCCGGAAAGATCGAAGAGAGGAAAGGTCACGGGACTGCTCCTGATTTTATCACATCCTGCATAGCCGGTTTCCGACCATGCATGAAGATCTGGCGTCAGGCGGTTCCTAGCCTTTTGATATTTCCTGCAAGTTCGCCGGCGAGGCGAAGGCTGGCGGCGGTCGCCATCGTCATTTGCGGCAGCAGCAGCCATTCGAGCGTCCAGGCAGCGCCTGAGCGTTCCTGCTCGTGGACGAGCGACTGGTGGATGCCCGACAGTGCTGTGGCGTTGAAACGGGCGAGCGAGACCAGGACTTCGGCGGAAACCGGGTTTTGCTTGTGCACCATGGCCGAGGAAGTGCCGCCGCCCGCGATTTCGATCTCATTGCCGGCCTGGGCGAGCAGCGCGATATCCTGGCCCATCTTGCCGAGACTGCCCGATATCGAGGAAAACAGGCCGGCAATATCGGCGATCGGCAGACGCCCGCTCTGCCATTGCGGTGCATCGGTGAGGCCGAGCTCCTGGGCGAGCGAGGCGCGGACGGCAGCCGCCTGCGGCCCGAGCTTGTCCAGTGTGCCGGCAGCGCCGCCAAACTGGACAGGAAAACTTTGCTCGGTCAGGCGGTCGCGATAGATCGCCAGCGGCGCGCGCCAAGCGTTGAGGCGGTCGCAGACGGTGATCGGGATCGCCGGCTGCATGCGGGTATGACCCATCAGGCGGTTGTGGCCGAACTTGTGGTCGAGCGCATAGAGCCCTGCGGCAATGGTGGAAAGCCGGCCGGCAAATAGGAAGGTGACAGCCTTCAGTCGGATCATCAGGCTGGTGTCGATGACATCCTGGCTGGTGGCGCCGAGATGCAGGCTTTTTGCTGCTTCCTCGCCGACGGCGGCGCGCAACTGCTTGACGAGGTCGGGAACGACGACGCCGTCCCTCGCTGTTGCCGAGCGGAGACCGGACACGTCAGGCGAGAAGGCGACGCAGGTGTCGGTGATGCGCCGTGCCGCTTCGCCAGGAACGAGACCATGTGCGGCTTCGGCTTTTGCGAGCGCGGCCTCGAAGGAGAGCATGGCGCGGATATCGGCCTCGGCGGAAAAGTACGAGGCGATTTCATCGTCGCCGAGCAGGCCCGCGAGGAAGGGGTGGTCGAAGGGCGATGCGGTCATAATGGTCTCGGTTTGCGGTTGCGACCCCCTCATCCGGCTGCCGCCACCTTCTCCCGTTGGGAGAAAGGACTTGGGGCGGCGGCGCCTTCTGGGCAAGTGATCTCTGTGGCACGTCCCCTCTCCCCTCAGGGAGAGGGTAGGGTGAGGGGGAGGCTACTTGCACAGGGCTCTCCGAACAAGCCGCCAGCATGCCCTCAAATATCCAGAAACACCGTTTCCTTTGGACCTTGCAGATGAATGTCGAAATGACAAGTCGCGCCGTCGCGCGTGGCGACCATCGTTGCGACGCGCTCGCGATGTTCGATGCGCAATAGCAGTGGATCGGCAGCGTTGGCCTCGGCCTCCTCCGGGAAATACATGCGTGTCTGCAGGCCGATATTGATGCCGCGGGCGACAATCCAGACGGTGATGTGCGGGGCTTGTCTGCGACCGTCCTTGAAGGGAACGAGGCCGGGTTTGATGGTCTCGAAACTGTAGACCCCGTCTTCGGCACGCGTTGGGCAGCGGCCCCAGCCGGAAAAATTCGGGTCGGCGGCGCCGCGCATTTCGGACGGGCTGTTGTAGAGCCCGGCGCTGTCGGCCTGCCAGATCTCGACGACGGCATCGCGCACCAATGCGCCGGCGCCATCGAAGATGCGGCCGGTGACGGTAATGCGTTCGCCGAGCGTCTTCTCGTTGACCATCACAGTGCCGAGATCGGTGTCGTAGACGCCCGATATGTCGCAGAAATTCGGCGTCAGGCCGATATGGACGTAAGGACCTGCCGTCTGCGAAGGGGTTTCCTTGAGATAGCCGAGCTGCTGCATGGTCAGTTGCCCTCCAATCTGTTTTCGAACATCGTCGAGCGGCGGCCGCGCAGCACGATATCAAATTTATAGGCGCGTGAATCCATCGGAATGGTATTGCCCCAGTCGAGCGGCGCGATCAGCTGCTCGATCGCCGCCTTGTCGGGAATCGTGCCGACGATCGGACATTTCCAGATCATCGGATCGCCCTCGAAATACATCTGGGTGATGAGGCGCTGGGCAAAACCGTGGCCGAAGATCGAGAAATGGATATGGGCGGGGCGCCAGTCGTTGACGCCGTTTGGCCAGGGATAGGCTCCGGGGCGGACGGTGCGGAAATGATAGCGCCCTTCCTCGTCGGTGATGGCGCGGCCGCAGCCGCCGAAATTCGGGTCGATCGCCGCGAGATAGGTTTCCTTCTTATGGCGATAGCGACCGCCGGCGTTGGCCTGCCAGAACTCGACCAGAGCGCCGGCGACGGGCTTGCCACGCTCGTCAAGTACGCGGCCATGAACGATGATCCGCTCGCCGATGGCGCTTTCGCCGGGGCGCGCGTAGTTCAGGATCAGGTCGTTGTCGAGTTCGCCGATGATCGAATGGCCGAAGACCGGGCCGGTGATTTCGGAAATCGTGCCGTCAAGAGAAAGCAGCGCGCGCTGCGGCGCGCGCAGCACGGAAGTCTTGTAGCCCGGCGTCAGCGCCGGCGCATGCCAGGCGCGATCCCTGGCGAAGAAGGCGCCGGTTTCGGGCTTGCGGTTTGGTCGTTCGGACATCTATCCCCCTCAGGCCGCCTGTTCGGCGTCCATTTGTTCAAAGGCCTGCTTGGCAATCTTGATCGCATGGTTGGCGGCGGGAACGCCGGCATAGATCGCGACATGCAGCAGCGCCTCGCAGATATCCTCGCGAGAGGCGCCCGTATTGGCGGTGGCGCGCACATGCATGGCGACCTCATCGTCCTGGCCAAGCGCTGCAAGCAGGGCGATCGTGACGATCGACCGCTCGCGCTTGGTCAGCGTCGGGCGCGACCAGACATGGCCCCAGGCGGCTTCGGTGATCAGTTCCTGGAAGGGACGGTCGAACTCCGTCACAGCTGCCGTGGCGCGGTCGACATGGGCGTCGCCAAGCACCGCGCGGCGGGTCGACATGCCCTTGATGTAGCGCTCGGAGGAGGGCGCGTCTTCATTCATGAGCGGGTTTCTCCTGACGGAAGAGAGGTGAGAAAGGCGCGGATGACCGCCGTCAGCGCTTCCGGCTGCTCGACGCAGGGAATGTGTGCGCAATCTGGGATGACGTCGTAACGCGCGCCGGGAATAAGCTTCGCGGTCGAGAGCACGAGATCAGGCGGCGTCGAGCCGTCCTGGTCGCCGACGATGCAGATTGTCGGCACAGTGATTGTCTTGGCCGCCTCGGTGAAATCGGCATCACGGATCGCCGCGCAGGCGGCCAGGTATCCCTCGACCGGCTGGCGCGTCAGCATGTTGCAATAACCAGAATAGGCGGTGTTCTCCGGCCTGCGGAAAGCCGGCGTGAACCAGCGCTCCATGACGGCATCGACGATGCTGCCGATGCCACCCTTTTCCACGGCGGCGATGCGGGTGTTCCAGCTCTCTGATGTGCCGATCTTGTGGGCGGTGTCGCAGAGGATAAGGGCGCCAACCAGGTCCGGTCGGCGCTGATAGAGCGACTGGGCGATGAGGCCCCCGACCGAGAGGCCGCAGACGACGGCTTTTTTCACCGACAGAAGATCGAGCAGGCCGGCGAGATCGGTCGCATGGTCCTCGATCGATGAGGGGAGCTGGCCGACATCGGAAAGGCCGTGACCGCGCTTGTCGTAAAGCACGATGGCAAATTCGCCGGCGAGCCGCACCACGACATCGCGCCAGATGCGAAAATCCGTTCCGAGCGAATTGGCAAAGACGATGACCGGTCTGTCGGCGGGTGCGCCGATGACCTGATAATGGATCGTCACGTCGTTTATTCGGGCGAATTGCACGTCACTCTCCTCCTGAACGGCAAATTTGAATGTTTGATCCGGTTAAGTAAAATGATATTTTCAGGCTTTTCGATAACCCCGGAGTTATGTGAGCGATGATCGACAGCGGCGTCAAGTTTCGCCATCTGCAAACCTTTGTCGAGGTGGCGCGGCAAAAGAGCGTCATGAAGGCGGCAGAACTGCTGCATGTCAGCCAGCCGGCGGTGACGAAGACGATCCGCGAGCTGGAACAGGTGCTGGGTGTCAGCGTCTTCGAGCGCGACGGCCGGGGCATCAAGATTACCCGTTACGGCGAGGTCTTCCTGCGCCACGCTGGGGCGGCTTTGACGGCGTTGCGCCAAGGACTCGATTCCGTCTCCCAGGAACAGTTCGCCGATGCGCCGCCGATCCGCATCGGCGCTCTGCCGACGGTTTCCTCACGGATCATGCCGCGGGCGATGGAACTCTTCCTCAAAGAGGGAACACGGAGCCGGGTGAAGATCGTCACCGGTGAGAATGCCGTGCTGCTGGAGCAGCTTCGCGTCGGAGATCTCGACCTCGTCGTCGGGCGCCTGGCGGGAGCGGAGAAGATGGCGGGCTTTTCCTTCGAGCATCTTTATTCCGAGCAGGTGGTGTTTGCCGTGCGTGCCGGCCATCCGCTACTCGACGGCAGGCAATCGCCCTTTGCCGGCTTTGCGAATTACACCGTGCTGATGCCGACGCGGGGTTCGATCATCCGGCCGGTGGTCGAAAATTTCCTTATCGCCAACGGCGTCTCCAGCCTGCCGAACCAGATCGAGACAGTGTCGGATTCCTTTGGTCGCGCCTTCCTCAGGGGAAGCGATGCGATCTGGATCATTTCCAATGGTGTCGTGGCCGCCGATGTCGCCGATGGATGGCTGGCGCTCCTGCCGGTCGATACCGGTGAGACCAAGGGGCCGGTCGGGCTGACGATGCGCGCCGACGCCGTGCCGTCGGCGCCGCAATCAATCCTGATGCAGACGATCCGGGAGGCGGCAGGTGAGGTGTCAGGCAAACCGTGACCGGATCGGCACAGTCGTCTGGCTTACCTTTCGCAGGATATCGTTGCAGCGGCGGCGGAGCCGATTCTTTAAATTGGCTTGATATATGCCCATATTTGGACTAAGTCTAATTCAGGACAGGAGTGGCTTTCATGCAGCATGCGCGACCTCAGGAGCGGGAAGGCCAAGGGCCACAGCGGCTCGACACCGAACGCTTTGCCCCGGCAAACCGCAGGAGGCTGAGCGCGCCGGCCTTGCGAACCTTCCTGGCGATCGCCGATCTCTGGGGGCTGACGGAAGAGCAGCGTCTGCTCGTGCTCGGTTATCCCTCCCGGTCGACCTATCATAATTGGGCGAAACAGGCGCGCGAGCACGGCACCTTTACTCTCGATGTCGATACGCTGACCCGGATCTCGGCCGTGCTCGGCATTCATCAGGCACTCGGGGTGCTCTTTGCCGATGAACGCGCCGCCGTCGCCTGGCTGCGCATGCCGCATCAGGCGCCCATATTCGGCGGGCATCCGCCGCTCGATGTCGTGACGAACGGAACCCAGGACGGATTGATGACGGTACGCCGGTTCCTGGATGGTGCGCGAGGCGGTGTCTACATGCAGCCGAACATGCTCGACGAAGCTTTCACGCCTTACAAAGACACGGACATTGTCTTCCGGTGAGCGAGCGTTTCGCCCAGGCGCCGCGTCCGTCATACCGGCTGATCCCGTCGCAATTTCCGCCGATCGGGCTTTTTGATACGGTGACGAGGGCGGCCGATCTCGAGGCGGTGATGGAACTCGTCGGATGGACCAACGACCGTCTGGTTGCCGACCGCATCCAGCGGTTGCCCGAGACGGAATGGGTTTACGGTATGGCGAACGCCAGCATCGTGATGGCGTCGTTCCTGCATGTCGCGCCGGGTGGCATGCGGTTCAATGGTCCCGATCTCGGCGCCTGGTATGCGGCCGACGATCTCAAGACAGCTGCCGCCGAGGTTGGCCACCATCTCCGGCGCGAGGTTGTCGCGCGCGGGGTGGCGACGATGGCGCGCACCTATAGATGCTACTCGGCCACCCTGCTTGGCGACTACCTCGACATTCGCGGAGAACAGACGCTGCGGCCCGATATCTATGACGGCACCAGCTACGCGGCAGCGCAGGTGCTTGGCGAGCAGGTGCGCTCAAAAGGCCAGGCCGGCATCCTCTATCATAGTGTCCGGCTGCGAGGCGGCGTGAACGTCGTCGTGCACCGGCCGCGCAACATTCGGGACGTCGTGCAGGCCGATCACTTCGAAATCACCGTTTCCGCCACCGACCGGCGCATCGATGTCAGGAAGCTGGCGGCCTGACGGCGACAGGCGCACGGCTTTAAACCGGCAGGCGTTCGGCCCATGCCTTTGCTGCCTTGGCCATTGTGGCGAGGTGATCGGCGCTGGAGAAGCCGGAGATTTTCTTGCGCGGCTTGAGGTCGTGGTCGCCATCCTCGAGCCAGAGGATCTCGATCCTGTCGGAGAGATCGTAACCCGGCACCTCGTCGCGCGTCCCGAATTCGTCGCGCGTCCCCTGGCAGATCAGTGCGGGGGTCGTCAGTCCCGCGAGATGGCCGGTGCGCAGTTTCTCCGGCTGGCCGGGCGGATGGAAGGGATAGCCGAGACAGAGCAGGCCGGCGATCTTTCCCCTGTCATGGAGATCGTCGGCGATCATGCTGGCGACCCGGCCGCCCATCGACTTGCCGCCGATGATCAGAGGGCCGCTGGCGTTAAGTTCGGCAACGGCCGCTTCGTATTCGGGATTGAGCGTTTCGGCACGCGGCGGCGGCTTGCGGCTTTCCTCGGTGCGGCGGGCGGCCATGTAGGCGAATTCGAAACGGGCGACACGGAAGCCGACGCCGGCGAGCGCGTCTGCCGCCGATGTCATCGACGCCGAATCCATGGGCGCGCCGGCGCCGTGGGCAAGAAGGATCGTGAAGCGTGCGTCCTGAGGTCCTTGCTGCAGAAATCTGTCAACCATCGGAAATCCTGTATTTCATTGCGGGAACCATATCGGCGGCCGCGACATTTCTCGGAGAAGACGACCGCAAAACACAATCACCCTTGAAACCGTGATGCAGAAGGTACATATACCGGCCCTGCCTGAAAAATGGATGCGTACGGTATCGACGTCGTCGAGCGGTCCGCTGTCCGACAGGATAAGGGCGCTCCCCGAAAGGGTCGAGCGCCCTTTTTGCTTTCCGGCTTCGTCGAGGCGGATTTTTAGCATCGGCACTGTCGATTTTCGCATCCGCCGTTCGTCATCCCTATGATGTGCTGGAATTCCACTTGCGGCTTCCGCGCGTCTGGCAAAACAGAAAGAGGATATCGTCATGGATAATCGGCATCTGGTACCCGCCGCCGTGCTTGCGGCAAAGAACGGCGTGCGTTTCCCCAATGAGAGCGAGGCATATCGCAGCGCCCGCGACGCGCTGCTGGCGGAAGAGATCGAATTGCGCCGGCACATCGAGCGCGTGGCGGTGCAGCGCCGGGCGCTGCCGCCGGGCGGCGAAGTGAAGAAAGGTTATCGCTTCGAAGGCGTCAACGGGCCGATAAGCTTCAGCGAGCTCTTCGCCGACAAGGAGACGCTGATCGTCTATAGCTATATGTTCGGACCCCAACGCGAGCGCCCGTGCCCTATGTGCACCTCGCTACTGTCGGCCTGGGACGGCGAAGCTCTCGATATCCAGCAGCGCGCCGCGCTTGCCATCGTCGCCCGCTCGCCGATCGAAAGGCTGCTCGCCTTCAAGAAGGAGCGCGGCTGGCATCACCTGCCGCTCTATTCTGATCTGACGGGCGATTATAGCCGGGACTACCATGCCATCGGCAAAGATGGCGGCGATGATGCCGCTTTCGACGTCTTCACGCGACGCGACGGCACCATCCGCCACTTCTGGAGCCAGGAGATGGGCAACGTGACGGCCGATCCTGGTGAGGACCCGCGTGGTGCACCCGATCTGATGCCGCTCTGGACTGTGCTCGATTCGACTCCGGAAGGCCGGGCGGCGGACTGGTATCCGAAGCTTTCCTATTAATACTTGCGGGGCGTCAGCCGGTGGAACGGCTTCTGGAGGTCTCGATCCATTCGAGATTGGCGACCGAAGCCTCCGGCAGCGGTGACGGATCGACATCGTAGACATAGCCGGTGAGCATGTCGGCGGCGCATTCCGCTGCTTTGATCTTCGCGTCGGTTTCCGCGACCGCCTTGGCGATTGCTTCGATGCGGGCGCGGAACATGTGGGCGAGCACATCGCGGCCGGACTGTTTTTCGAGCCGTTCCAGATGCAGGCCGATGCGCGAGGAGTGGCGTTCCAGCTCGCTCTTGCTGAACCGCGCCTTGCGCAGTTCCTCGGAAAGGCTTTCCTGCATGACGGCGACGGGATCGAAACTTCCGGGCGCGCGCTCGTCGAGTACCGCGTCTGTGACCAGCTTCTCGATTATGACGAGCGCCTGCAACTCGGCGGCGTCGGCGAGTTCGACGTCATAGCCGGTATCGTCGTAAACCTTGCGGCGGACGGGATCGAGAAGCAGCCCATAGGCTTTCTGCAAATTATCGAAGGCTTCCGTGTCACCGCCCGAATCGGGGTGGGCGACCTTGGCCAGACGCCGATAGGCGGCCTTCAACTGCGCCTCATTCGCATCGCGTTCAACGCCGAGAATATCGTATGGATCCGTCACGCCTGCTCCCTTGCTACCCAACGTGGCGGGCAGTCTAGGTCTTCTTCTGCATCAGAAAGGCAAAGTTTAGACCGAAAGGATGAATGACGTCCATGGCCTGCGACTGGATTGGCTGATGCCGACGCTTCATCCATCGACGGGATGCTCGCCAACCAGATAGAGTTGGAGATACGTTCATTGCAATTCAGGTGGATATCCATTGTGAAAATCATGCGTAATTCGGTCTCCTGATCGTTTGCTTTTGTAATGTTCGGGCAACCTTCGCCATATCACTGGATGAGCGCCGCGGCAGGGGATCCGGAGACACGCATTGCGTATATTATTGCTTGAAGATGAGCCGGAGATGGCGGCGGCATTGATCACCGCGCTCAGACGTCGCGACATCATCGTCGACCATGTGAGCACGATCGCCGACGCCGAACTAATGGCCCGGCTGGGGACCTATGACGTGCTCATGCTCGATCGTCGCTTGCCGGATGGCGAAGGCCTCGATCTCATCCCCGTGCTTCGCTTCCAAAAAAATGCTACCCCGATCCTGATGCTGACCGCACTTGGCGGCGTCGATCAACGTGTCGAAGGGCTTGACGGCGGCGCCGACGACTATCTCGCTAAACCCTTTGCAATCGAGGAGCTGCTGGCGCGATTGCGCGCGCTGCAGAGACGCTCGCCGACCGTTTCCGCCGAGCGATTTTCGCTCGGCAATCTGACGGTCGATCCACGCAGCAACGAAGTTACTGTCGGCGGCGACTTCATCGACCTGGCTCGACGGGAGTATCTTGTCGTCGAGGCGCTGATCCGGCGCGCGAACCGTATCGTCACACGGTCGATGCTCGTCGACGCCGTCTATACGATCGATGACGAGATCGAGTCCAATGCGCTGGACGCGCATGTTTCACGGATCCGCCGCAAGTTTGGCGCTGCCGGTGCGTCGGTCGAAATCCGCGCCGTCCGCAACATCGGATATCTGCTGCGGGTCAGCACATGAGACTGCGCAGCGGCCGCTCGCTCAAATGGGTACTGACGCGACGCCTGATCGGTCTTCAGGCCTGCTTTTTGCTGTTGTTCGTCTCCTTGCTCGCCGGATGGGTCTGGATCATCGATCCCGAACTCGAAGACACCAACGAAGCGATCGTCCGCGTGCTGATAAAGCACGTGGAACGCCAGACCGACGGCGCGCTCAATGTCATCGAGACGCCGGAGCTTGCCGAATTGAAACGTGAATATCCCGATCTGTGGTTCATCATCCGGGACGACAGGAACAATCTCTACCAGCATGGCGTGTTTCCAAAGGAGCTACTGACCGAAACCTTCCCGATGTCCATTGACGAGGCGTTTGTGAAGACCAGTCCGAGCGGGCGCCTGGCCGTCGGCAATCGCGACACGCCGATCGGCCGGCTGCAGTTCATCGGATCGACCGAGCGCATTGGCGCGCAAAACCAGGGCGTCAACATCTGGATCAATCTCGACATCGATATTCCCAAGGGCGGCGATGCAAAGAGGTTCTGGCTGGGTGTCGTGCCGGCGACCGGCGTCATCCTGGCCATCCTGGTGCTTCCGATCCTGCTCGTCAGCGGCGCGGCAACGCTGATCGTCACACCCTATTCGATCGGCCGGTCTCTGACTGGCCTGGTCGATACGGCCAACCAGGCGAAGGCGATCGAATTCGAAACACGGTCCGCCCGCCTCGAGGTTTCGAAAGTGCCGAGCGAAATCGTTCCGCTCGTCGATGCGTTCAATCATACGCTTTCAAAGCTCGATCGCGGCTACAAGCAGCACAGCCGTTTCCTGGCGGATGCCGCGCACGAGCTGCGCACGCCGATCGCGATCGTGCGGACCCGGGCAGACCTTCTGCCGGAAAGCGCCGATAGCCGGCAGCTGCTGCAAGATATCGACCGTCTTTCCAGGGTCGCGCATCAGCTGCTCGACATGCAGGCGGTCGGTGCCGGTTCTCAGACTGCACAGATGGTCGATCTGAATGAGCTCGTCGGACGGATCGCTGCCGATCTCGCACCTCAGGTCATCGATGCGGGTTACGATTTCCTCTTCGAGCCAAGTGCTGCCGAGGCATCCTTCGTGATCTATCCCTCGACGATAGAGCTTGCGGTGACCAACCTGATCCGCAATGCGGTCGATCATTCCGGATGCAAAGGTACTATTGCGGTCTCAGTCGATGCGCGTGGCTTCATCGATGTCTGCGATGAAGGTCCAGGCATCCCTCCGGCCGAACGGGTCCGCGTACTGGAGCCCTTCTATCGGCTGAATACACGCTCGTCAGGCGCAGGCCTCGGGCTCAATCTGGCGCTCAAGGCGATGGAACTTCATTTCGGACGGTTGTTATTTGCCGATACCGACGGCGGATTCCGAGTGCGCCTGGAGATCGGCGCACTGCACGCCGGCCGTGCCACCAATCGGTAATGCGCGCGTAATCTTCACCACGTAGCGAGCGCAAGACCAACTGGAGCCGCTGCTATGTGTCAGGAATCACCACGGAAAATACGTCGAACGCATTCGTTTCTCGCCTTGGCGGCCGTTGCGCTGCTGGCAAGCTGTGCATCGCAGATCATGAAGAACTATGTCGGGGGACCGTTGGAGGCGGTGATACTGGACTATGGGCCACCCGACAACGTCGTTGAGATCGGCGTCGGTCAAAGGGCCTACCAATGGCGGCGCGTCAACACGGAAGCGGTGACGGGCACCACCAGCGGCGAAATTCGTCAGACACGCCATGGCGAACGCTATGAGCTTTCCGAGTCGCCCGGCTACGTCAAAGAAACGGAGTGCTTCTACACATTCTTCGCGCGTGCCTCCGGGACGCGATGGTTCGTCACGAGTTTCCGTAGGCCGCAGCTCGAATGCGAGTGATCGATTCACTGCGCCCGACGAACCCCTATGGGTGTCTTAAGTCTTTGTTTTATGCATGTCGTTGTCCCAAAAGCGCTGCACACTTTCGGGCGACATGCATTGGATTTCATGGAGAGATATATGCTCAGCCATTTGTCGCGACTGCGGGATGCCTTCCGCCAGAAGCTTCCAGATCCAGCCCGATCGGACAGGTTGTTCGGTGCCGTCCTGATCTTCTTGATGTGCCTGATACTGGTGCTCTTTGCCCGTCACGCGATAGCTGGATAGGCGGCTGCACCGACATACGGCGCTCGATCGAGCGGATGTTCCAAAATAGGGTATAGAGTTCCAGGGTGGCAGCGCTCCGTTCACTGGCCTGCTTCGGCTCCGGTGGAAACTTGCTGCCTGTCCCCAGCCCGGTTCAGCCTCGCAGATATTTTTTCACGCCGCAGGGCGCGTGCGGTTCCGGACGCGCCCTGCTTCGTGCGGCATTGATGAGACGCATGTTCACGAGCGCCTAGGATCATCCTATTCCAAATTAAATAGTAAGAGCATGATGCCGCCCGAAAACCGCTCACACTTTCCCGGTATCATGTTGTAGGGCGGTTCAGCTTTTCATGAAAACGCTGCACCGCCTAACCTTTTGTTTTTGTATAATTCCGGCAAGCGCTTCGTGCTTTGCCGGAACTTGCTCTAGAAGCGAAGGTTTATGCCGGCCTTGATCACATGGCTGTCTATATCAGTGCGGGTGGTGCCGGCATTCGTGGTCGTCTTGACATCGGGGGTCATGACATAATTGTACTCGACCTTTGCGGAAAGGCCGTTTCCAAAAGCCTGCTCAATGCCGCCGCCGACTAGGTAGCCGCCCTCCCAGCCTGGGCTCCGTCGGATGTTGTTGCCGTTCTCGAATTTGGTCATCGCATAACCGGCGGTGCCGTAAACGAGTGTCTTGTCGAGGCCCATCCCGGCCTTTGCTTTAGCGGCCAGGCGCCATTGCTCGTCCAGCTTGCCGCCGCGCACACTCTGATCGGTGCCGCCCATGTAGGTGCCCTCGACCTCGGCGCCGAGGACCGCCGAACCAAACTGAAAATTGTATCCGGCCTGCGCCCCGGCTGCGAGGCCCTTGCCATTGGAAAATGGATTGAGGTGGCTGGAAGCAACACCGGCATGCCCGCCGATATAAGCGCCGCCCCAATCGAAGGCGGTCGGCTGGGGATAAGGTGCCTTGACATAGGAGTTGTCCAGATCCGCTGCCGCGACAGCTTCGGAAAGCAACACGGCGAAGGCGGCTGACAGGGCTAACCTCGTATTGATCGAAAGCATTTATGACTCCAAACAGAAGTGCGGCGCTCTTTGGCGCGGCGTGGAAGTGAACATGGGAGCGTGGAGCTCCCGCGAACCCTTCGAGAGCTTCCCCGAAGGATGGATGTCACTCTGCTTGCGAGAATTGCCGATAGATTACGTGAAATGATGCCGGGAGATAATTATCTGTTATCAGATAGTTTTGATTGGTTGTTGATGCGGCAGGGGAGGTGTGTGCCGATGATCTGCCCGCCATCTTCGGGCGCATTCGGCTAGGCCGGCCGCTCCTCAATTGAATTGCGCCAGACAATCAAGGAGCCGATTGATTGTCTGGAAGCGTTTGCCAACTAGCGTTTAGCTTCTGAAGAAATCTCGATCTCGAAAATCGATAGCAGGCCATTCGAGCGAAGGCGCACGGAGGTATCGGGTTCCAACAGCAGTGCGTCGAGCGGTTCGAGCCAGGCCCCATCGGGAACGATCTGGCAATATGAGTTTACGACGAGCAAGACGGCCGCCGAGCTCGGCCCAACCCGAACATCGTCGTCGGAAGTCGTCCGCTTGACGCTATGGCGAAACGCACCCCGTCTCGTCATGACGTTCAGGTCGGTGATCGGACCGTCGAGCAAGCGCGCCGCCGTCCGAGTGTCGGCAGGAAAGGCGTGCGGTGCCGAAGGCGGCCTGAGTTCGACCGCTTCCGTGCCCTCGACCGACAGGGCGATGCCCTCACCGGTCAGAACGCTCAGCGTTCGGTCGATGCCGGGAAAGATCGAAAACGGGCCATCCTCTGCGACCGTGGCCGTGCTGACGCGCCAGTCGAAGTCGTCGATCGAAGCATCAGGCGGAAAGACGGCGATCTCCACCGTCTCTCCTTTTCCGTTTTTCCAGGGCATGCGCTTGTGCTCGCTGGCGCGCAAGATCTTCACGGGGCTCAGTTCCCGAGAATGCCGGGCAGACGCAGGCCCTTGTCCTTGGCGCAGTCGAGGGCGATCTCGTAGCCGGCGTCGGCGTGGCGCATGACGCCGGTCGCCGGGTCGTTCCAGAGCACGCGCTCGAGACGCTTTGCCGCATCGTCGGTGCCATCCGCGCAGATGACGACGCCGGAGTGCTGGGAGAAGCCCATGCCGACGCCGCCGCCGTGATGCAGCGATACCCAGGTGGCGCCCGACGCGGTGTTGAGCAGGGCGTTCAGGAGCGGCCAGTCGGAGACGGCATCGGAACCGTCCTTCATGGCTTCGGTTTCGCGGTTCGGCGAGGCGACGGAGCCCGAGTCGAGGTGGTCGCGGCCGATGACGATCGGCGCGGAAAGCTCGCCGTTCCTGACCATTTCATTGAAGGCGAGAGCCAGGCGGTGGCGGTCGCCGAGGCCCACCCAGCAAATGCGCGCCGGCAGGCCCTGGAAGGCAATGCGCTCCCTGGCCATGTCGAGCCAGTTGTGCAGGTGGGTATTGCCGGGGGTCAGCTCTCTCACCTTGGCATCGGTCTTGTAGATATCCTCCGGGTCGCCTGACAGGGCGGCCCAGCGGAAGGGGCCGATGCCGCGGCAGAACAGCGGGCGGATATAGGCCGGCACGAAGCCCGGGAAAGCGAAGGCGTTTTCCAAGCCTTCTTCCTTGGCGACCTGGCGGATATTGTTGCCGTAGTCGAGCGTCGGAATACCGGCGTTCCAGAAAGCGATCATCGCTTCGACATGTTCGCGCATCGAGGCGCGTGCGGCTTTTTCGACTGCCTTCGGATCGCTCTCGCGCTTGGCCTTCCATTCGGCCATCGTCCAGCCCTTCGGCAGGTAGCCATTGATCGGGTCATGCGCCGAGGTCTGGTCGGTGACCATATCGGGGCGAATGCCGCGGCGGACCATTTCCGGCAGGATTTCGGCAGCATTGCCGAGCAGGCCGACGGATTTGGCTTCACCGGCCTTGGTCCAGCGGTCGATCATCTCGAGCGCTTCGTCGAGCGTCTCGGCCTTGGCGTCGAGATAGCGGGTGCGCAGGCGGAAATCGATCGAGTCGGGATTGCACTCGACGGCCAAGCAGCAGGCGCCGGCCATGACGGCGGCGAGCGGCTGGGCGCCGCCCATGCCGCCAAGGCCGCCGGTCAGGATCCATTTGCCCTTGAGATTGCCGCCGTAGTGCTGGCGGCCGGCCTCTACGAAGGTCTCGTAGGTGCCCTGCACGATGCCCTGCGTGCCGATATAGATCCACGAGCCGGCCGTCATCTGGCCGTACATGGCAAGGCCCTTCTTATCCAGCTCGTTGAAGTGATCCCAGGTCGCCCAATGCGGCACGAGGTTGGAATTGGCGATCAGCACGCGCGGCGCATCCTTGTGGGTGCGGAACACGCCGACCGGCTTGCCGGACTGGACGAGCAGCGTTTCTTCTTCCGTCAGCGTCTTCAGCGTCGCGACGATGCGGTCGAAATCCTCCCAGGTGCGGGCGGCGCGGCCGATGCCACCGTAGACGACAAGCTCGTTCGGGTTTTCAGCGACATCGGGATCGAGATTGTTCATCAGCATGCGCAGCGGCGCTTCGGTCATCCAGCTCTTGGCATTGAGATCGTTGCCGCGGGGTGCGCGGATTTCGCGGATGTTGTGGCGTGGATTGTTCATGACGGTTCCCCTGTTCTCAGGTTTCAATCTTCAGCGTTTCAGGCCTGGTGCAATCTCTTCGATACGCACCAGAATGTCTTTGAGATGGACGCGCAGGCGCTCTGCCTTGGCGGTGTCGTAGGCGAAGGGCACCGCCTCGGTTTGCAGATGCGTGGATTGCGCAAGCTCCATCTGGATCGCATGCACGCCGGTTTCGGGTCGGCCATAGTGGCGTGTCGTCCAGCCGCCCTTGAAGCGGCCGTTGAGCACGCTGTCATAACCTTCGGCGGCTCCGACGGCGGTGAGCGTCGCCTGCTCGATCGCGCTGTCGCAGGTCTTGCCCATATCGGTGCCGATATTGAAATCCGGCAGCTTGCCTTCGAAGAGGAAGGGAATGTGAGAGCGGATCGAGTGGCAATCATAGAGAATTGCGACGCCGTGGATTGCTCTGACGCGCTCGATCTCGGCAGCAAGTGCCGCATGATAGGGCGCGTGGAAGTCCCGGAGCCGCGCCGCAATATCGGCCTCGCCGGGCGCCTGCCCGTCCTTCCAGATCGCCTTGCCGTCGAAATCCGTTTCGGGGACGAGGCCGGTGGTGTTCTGGCCGGGATAGAGGCTGACACCCGCCGGATCGCGGTTGGCGTCGATCACATAGCGATGGAAGGTGGCGCGCACCGTCGTGACGTTGTCAAGCAGGCCGTCATAGAGGTGGTGGATGTGCCAGTCGGTATCGGCGAGGATCCTGCCGTTGTCGTTGAGGCGGTCATGGATCTCCGGCGGCACGTCGGTGCCGGTGTGGGGAAAGCCGAGGATGACAGCCGAGGTGCCCTGGCGGATTTCGTATGGTGCGGTCATCTCAACCCTCCAAAACCGGCAGAATACCATTTGAAACCGCGGCGTTCAGCGCGCCCGTCGCTACCAGCTCGGCAGCGGCGGCGAGGTCGTTTGCCATATAGCGGTCGACATCAAGCGTCGGCACCTTGCTGCGGATCGCCGCAATCGCGCTTTCAAGCTCTGGGCTCGACGCAAGCGGCGCGCGCAGTTCGACGCCTTGAGCTGCGGTCAGCGCCTCGATGCCGATGATGGAAAAGAGGTTTTCCGTCATCTGCAGAAGACGGCGGGCGCCGTGGCAGGCCATCGAGACGTGGTCTTCCTGGTTGGCCGAGGTCGGCGTCGAGTCGACCGAGGCCGGGTGTGACATCTGCTTGTTCTCGGACATCAGTGCCGCCGAGGTGACTTCGGCGATCATCAGGCCGGAATTCAAGCCCGGTTTCTTGGCGAGGAAGGCGGGAAGCCCGTAGGAGAGGGAAGGATCGACCAGCAGCGCGATGCGGCGCTGCGAGATCGCGCCGATCTCGCAGACCGCGAGCGCGATCTGGTCGGCGGCGAAGGCGACGGGTTCGGCGTGGAAATTGCCGCCCGATACAACGGAATTGTCGGAGAGCACCAGCGGATTGTCGGTGACCGCATTGGCTTCGATTTCAAGCGTGCGGGCGACGGAGCGCAGCAGGTCGAGGCAGGCGCCGTCGACCTGTGGCTGGCAGCGGATGCAATAGGGATCCTGCACGCGCTCGTCGCCCTCGATATGGCTCTGGCGAATGACCGAGTTTTCGAGCAGGGCGCGAAGCGCGGCGGCCGTATCGATCTGGCCCTTATGGCCGCGCAACGTGTGAATGTCCGGATGGAAGGGCGCCGAAGAGCCCATGGCCGCATCGGTCGACATGGCGCCAGTGATCAGCGCTGCTTGTGCGGCGCGGTGGGCGCGGAAGAGGCCGGCGAGCGCCAGCGCTGTCGAGGTCTGGGTGCCGTTGATGAGCGCCAGACCCTCCTTGGCGGCGAGCACGACCGGTTTCAGTCCGACTCTCTCCAGGGCTTGCGCGCCGGAGAGGCGTTCGCCGGCGAAAAAGGCTTCGGCCTCGCCCATCATCACGGCCGCCATATGGGCGAGCGGCGCAAGATCGCCGGAGGCGCCGACAGAGCCTTTTTCCGGAATGAGCGGGATGACGCCCTTTTCCAACATGCCTTCGATCAGCCGCACCAGCTCCAGCCGGACGCCGGAGGCGCCGCGCCCGAGCGAGACGAGCTTCAGCGCCATGATCAGCCGCACGATATTTTCCGGCAGCGGCGCGCCGACGCCGCAGCAATGCGACAGGATGAGGTTGCGCTGCAGGGTGGCGACATCGGCGCTGTCGATCTTGATCGAGGCCAGTTTGCCGAAACCGGTATTGATGCCGTAGACAGGCGCATTGCCGGCGGCGATCTCGGCGATGCGGGCGGCGGCCTTGGCAATGCCGGTATCGAAGGAGGGATCGAGCCTTGCCGGTTCGCCCGTCCAATAGATGGTTTCGAGGTCTCTCAGCGAGACAGAGCCCGGGTGGAGCGTGATGGTCATCGGCCGTTCCTTTCGCCTTTGAAGACGCGCGCGTGAAGCGGGTTGAAGCCGATGCGGTAGACGAGCTCGGCAAGGTTTTCGATATTCCAGACCGCGAGATCGGCGGATTTTCCGGCTTCGAGCGTTCCGGTCTCGCCGAGCAGGCCAAGCGCGCGGGCGCCTTCGCGGGTGGCGCCGGCGATGCATTCCTCGACCGTAAGACCGAAAAGCGTCGCCGACATGTTCATGGTGAGCAGCATCGAGGTGAGCGGCGAGGTGCCGGGATTGCAATCGGTGGCAATCGCGATCGGCACGCCCGCCTGGCGCAGCGCCGCAACCGGCGGCTTCTGCTTCTCATGGATGGCGTAGAAGGCGCCGGGCAGGAGCACGGCGACGGTGCCGGCTGCGGCCATCGCGGCAATGCCATCCTCGTCGAGATATTCGAGGTGATCGGCCGAAAGCGCGCCATAGGATGCGGCGAGCTTGGCGCCGCCGAGATTGGAGAGCTGCTCGGCATGCAGCTTGACCGGCAGGCCGAGCGCCTTCGCCTTGTCAAAGACGCGGGCGATCTCGGTCGTGGAAAAGGCGATACCCTCGCAAAAGCCGTCGACGGCATCGGCAAGGCCGAGATTATGCACATCGTCAAGGCCCGGTAGGACGACGTCATCGAGATAGTCGCCGTTGCGGCCCTTGTATTCGACCGGGGTGGCATGCGCGCCGAGATAGCTGGTCGCGACGCGGATCGGTCTGATATGACCGAGCAGGCGCGCGCTCTGCAGCATCTTCATTTCACCCATCCTGCTCAGCCCGTAGCCGGATTTGATCTCGATCGTGGTCACGCCTTCGGCAAGCAAGGTGTCGAGGCGCGGCATGGCCTCTGCCACAAGCTCTTCGACCGACAGCGCATTGGTCGCTTTCACCGAGGAGACGATGCCGCCGCCGGCGCGGGCGATCTCTTCATAGGTCGCGCCTTCAAGGCGCATCTCGAATTCGCGGGCGCGATTGCCGCCATGAACGATATGGGTGTGGCAGTCGACGAGACCGGGGGTCACCCAGCGGCCTTCGAGGTCGACGATCTCGGACCGTTCGATAGCGGATGCCGGCAAGTCGCTTTCTGCGCCAGCAAAAGCGATGCGGCCGTTTTCAGTGAGCAGGGCGCCCTTTTCGACAATGCCGAGGCCCGTTTTATCAGGCGCAAGCGTCGCCAGGCGCGCATTGCGCCAAAGCACCGGCCTGACATCGGCGGATGGGGTTTCCTCTGAAAAATTGTTCCCGGTCATCAGCTTTGCGCCTTTCCTTATGCCAAAACATGTATATACATAATAAGCAGGTGACAAGAGAAATTTTGCGCGCTCTTCTGGAAAAGAAAGATCGGCGGCGCGGTATGAGGAAAGGGAAGGCCATGACCAGACTTCACGCAGACGCGGCGCTGACGCCGCAAGGCTGGCAGAAGGACGTGCGGCTGACGCTGGAAGCCGGGCGCATCGCCCGGATCGAGACCGGCGTTTCTCCCGAGGCTGGCGATGAGCGCCATGCTCTCCTCGTTCCCGCGATGGGAAATCTGCATAGTCATGCCTTCCAGCGGGCGATGGCCGGTCTTGCCGAAGTGCGCGGCCCCGCCAATGACAGCTTCTGGAGCTGGCGTACTGTTATGTACAAGTTTGCCCTGGCGATGACGCCTGATCATGTCGAGGCGGTCGCCGCCAAGCTTTATGCGGAAATGCTGGAGGCGGGTTTTTCCCGCGTCGGCGAATTCCACTATCTCCATCATGACAGGGATGGCGCGCCTTACGCCAATATTGCCGAGCTTGCAGAACGCATCGGCGCGGCGAGCGAAGAGACCGGCATCGGCCTGACACTGCTGCCGGTGTTCTATGCCCATTCGGGCTTTGGGGGTGCTGCTCCGATCGACGGCCAGCGGCGTTTCATCAATTCGCTCGAAAGCTTCGAAAGATTGATGGACGGCTGCCGGGTGGTGACCAATCGGCTCGACGGCGCCGAACTCGGGCTGGCGCCGCACAGCCTGCGTGCCGCCACTCCCGAGGAACTGGCCAAGCTCGTGCCGCTGGCGGGCGACGGCCCCATCCATATCCATATCGCCGAGCAGATGAAGGAGGTCGAGGACTGCGTCGCCTGGTCCGGCGCGCGTCCAGTCGAATGGCTGCTCGATCACGCCCCGGTCGATGAGCGCTGGTGCCTGATTCATGCAACGCACATAACCGAGGACGAGACACGGCGCATGGCAAAGAGCGGCGCAATCGCCGGCCTTTGCCCGATCACCGAAGCCAACCTCGGCGACGGCGCCTTTGCCGCGCCGCTCTTCCTGGAAGAGGGCGGGCGTTACGGGATCGGCTCGGATTCCAACGTGCTGATCTCCGTGTCCGAAGAGCTGCGCCAGCTCGAATATTCGCAGCGCCTGGCGCTTCGCGCTCGCAATGTCGTCGCCGTGCCCGGCGGTTCGACGGCGCTGTCGCTGTTCACGCATGCGCTTGCCGGCGGCGCTGCCTCGCTGAAGGCCCCGGTGGGTCTCACTGAGGGCCATCACGCCGATCTCGTTTCGCTCGATGCTGCGGCGGTTCCCTATCTCGCAGGCGACCAGATCCTCGATCACTGGCTGTTTGCCGGCGGCGTTTCCGTCGATTGCGTCTGGGCGCGTGGCCGCAAGCAGGTGGAGGGCGGACGCCATCTCAAGCGTGACGCGATCGACCGGCGGTTCCTCGCCGCCATGGGTGAATTGCTCGCCGGCTGAAAAAGAGCTTTTCCTGTCCGGATATTCGAACTAGAGCAATTCCAGCAAACAGTGTGTCGCGGTTTGTGTCCGGAGTTGCATAAAAACAAAGAGATAGGGCATTCTGAAGAGAATGCGGAAATGCCCTATAGCGGAAGACCAATCGGAACGTGGCGATGAATCAAAGCAGGGACCTCACCTTGCATCAGCGCATCCTGAGCGAGATCGAGGGCCGTATCGTCTCGGGCGAATGGCCGCCGGGGCACCGCATTCCCTTCGAGGTCGATCTCGCCACGCAATATGACTGCTCGCGCATGACCGTTAACAAGGTGCTGACACAGCTCGCCAAGGCCGGCCTCATCGAGCGGCGCAAAAAATCCGGCAGCTTCGTCACTCAGCCGCAGGCCCAATCAGCCATCCTCGAGATCCACGACATCAAGGCCGAGGTGCAGTCGCTGAATTTGCCTTATTCCTACGCGGTTTCGAAAAAGGCGAGCCGCAAGGCCAAGGCGGAAGACAGCCGCCGGCTGGAACTCCCCGTCGCTTCCTCGGTCGTCGAGGTCGTCTGCATCCACAATGCCGGCATGCGGCCATTCTGTCTGGAAGAGCGGCTGATCAGCCTCGAGACCGTACCGGAAGCCGCCCATGCCGATTTTCTGACGGTGGCGCCGGGGCCGTGGCTGCTCAACCAGGTGCCATGGAGCACGGCCGAACACCGGATCCATGCCATTTCCGCGAGCGCGGAGGTCGCGGCGGCTCTCGATATAGCGCGCAACACCGCCTGCCTTGTCGTCGAACGCCGTACCTGGAGCGGCGCCGGCCCGGTGACCCATGTGCGCTTCACCTATCCGGGAGATCGTCACGCGCTCGTGGCGCGTTTCACGCCGGCGTCACAATAGCCGTCAGGTTCCATATACAAGATGGCCGGTGTTTTCACTCCTCGAACATCTTGCCGCTGCGCGCCTCCAGCCGGTAACGGTAGCCGGGATAGACGAGGCGGGCGGTCGAAACGACCTGCTTCGCCGACCACGTGCGCCGGCGAATGGTCAGGCACGGTTCGGTTTTCAGGATGGTGAGCAGCTTGCATTCCCAGGCCTGCGGCATCGCTGCCTCGACGACGTGCTCGGAGCCGCTGAGCGGGGCCGCGGCCGTCAGATAGGCGTTCGGCGTCAGTGTCGCAAAATCCTGATCGAGATATTCGGGAGCGGCCTCCGGATGGACGAAACGGTCTTCGATCTGCACCGGAACCCCGTTTTCGCTGTGCACGATCAGCGAGTGGAACACCGCCGCGCCGATCGGGAGTTCCAGCGCATCGGCGATCTCGGGAGAAGCCGTCTCCTGCGCCAGAACGATGACGGACGCCTCGTGCGCATGGCCGCGCTCGGCGATCTCTTCGGCGATGTTGCGCACCTCGAAGAGCGCCGAATAGCCCTTGCGCTCGGCGACGAATGAGCCGACGCCCTGGATGCGGACGAGTTCGCCCTCGTTGGCGAGTTCGCGCAGTGCTCGGTTGGCGGTCATCTTGCTGACGCCGAGCTCGACCACCAACTCGTTTTCCGACGGTACGCGGTATTTCGGCGGCCATTCGCCGCTGTGGATGCGGTCGAGGATCACCTGCTTGACGCCGGCGTAGAGCGGCGTGCTGTCATTTCCCGCCAGTTCGCGCTTCATCTCGCCGGAACGCTTCATTGCCTATTCCTTTTGCACGAATGGAATTCGCCATTTAAAGCGACTTTCCTCTTGCATATCACAAAATATCTCATATGGTACCCTATACAACCTCCTGATCCATCCTTGAGACAAAAATAGGGTGGAAAGGGCAAGCCGGCGAAGATCGGCCCCGGTGCCGCAAGGTCAGTTTCAATCTCAGAGGAGAATTCATCTATGAAATTCAGCGCCATTCTGTTTTGCGGCGTCGCCGCCTTTTCTGCTTTCGCCGCACCCGCCTTCGCCAAGGACTGGACCAAGGCGACGATCACGCTCGAAGGCGCCTATGCGCCCTGGAATCTCACCAATGCCGACGGCACGCTCGGCGGCTTTGAGCCGGAGCTTGCCAAAGTGCTCTGCGAACGCGCCAAGATCGAATGCACGCTCGTCGCTTCCGACTGGGATGGCATGATCCCGGCGCTCAACGCCGGCAAGTTCGACGTCATCATGGATGCGCTGTCGATCACCGATGAGCGCAAGCAGGTCATCGGCTTCACCATTCCCTATGCTGCGACACCTGCCGCTTTCGCCACGGCCAAGGACAGCCCGCTGGCGAAAGCCGCCGGCACCGGCGCAACGATCAAGATGACGCCCGGCCAGACCGGCGTGAAGGAGATCGATGCGCTGAAGACCCTCTTCAAGGGCAAGACCATCGGCATCCAGGCGGCAACCGTCTATGCCAAGTTCGTCTATGACAATTTCGGCGACATTGCCGAGATCCGCGAATACAAGACCGGCGCCGATCGCGACCTCGATCTGCAGAACGGCCGCATCGACCTCGGCTTCGACGACGCCGTCTATTTCGCCAATGCCTTCCAGAGCGCCAATGGCGCGCTCGACTTCACCGGTCCTGAGATCGTCGGCCCGATCTGGGGCGAGGGCGAAGGCCTCGGTATCCGCAAGGCCGATACGGACCTGCGCGACAAGTTCAACGAGGCGATCAAGTCCGCGCTTGCCGACGGCACCGTCAAGACCCTTTCGATGAAGTGGTTCAAGGTCGACGTCAGCCCTCAGCAGTAAGCGTTGCGGCCTTTTGGCCGCAAGCGCCGGTCTCCGGCTTTGATGCCGGGGACCGCGTGTTATTGTTAAATCCACAAAACACTGCCGCGGACGGGGAACGGACGATATGGCAAGCTTGGAACTGCTTGGCTTCGGCTCGACGGGATGGGGCGCGCTGCTTCTTCTCGCTGCCTTGATGACGCTCGCCGTCACCGCGACGGCGCTTGCGATTGGTGCTGTCCTCGGCGCGCTCGTCGCGTTCGCGAAACTCTCCGGCAATGCTCTCCTCGTCACGCTCGGCAATGTCTACACGACCGTGTTTCGCGGTGTGCCGGAACTGCTGATCATCTATCTGATCTATTTCGGCGGCTCCTCGGCCGTCACATCGATCGGCACGGCGATGGGTTACGAAGGCTTCCTCGGCCTGCCCTCCTTTGCCGCCGGCGCGCTTGCCGTCGGCATCATCTCCGGTGCCTACCAGGCGGAAGTGTTCCGCGGCGCTTTCCTTGCCATCTCCAAGGGCGAGCTCGAGGCGGCGTCCGCAATCGGCATGCATCGCGGCTTGCGCTTCCGGCGCATCATCATGCCGCAGGTGCTTCGTTACGCCATTCCGGGCCTCGGCAATGTCTGGCAGCTCAGCCTCAAGGATTCGGCGCTGATCTCCGTTACCGGCCTTGCCGAGCTGATGCGCACCAGCCAGGTGGCGGCAGGCTCAACGCGGCAATATTTCCTGTTCTTCATCGCCGGCGGCTGCCTCTATCTGATCCTGACCAGCCTTTCGGATCGCATTTTCAACGGCGCCGAGCGGCGCGCCAACCGCAGCATGCCGGCATCGGCCATGGGCCAGGCGTAGGGAGACGACGATGGATTTCACCTTCCTCGCTTCAACGATGGTAACCTTGCTCAAGGCCGTGCCGACGACGCTGATCCTGTTTTCACTATCGATCTTCTTCGGCGGCCTGTTGGCGCTCGTCATCGTCTGGATGCGGGTCAGCGGCAATCCGGTGCTTTCGCGCTTCGCCAAGGGCTACATTTTCGTCTTCCGCGGCTCACCGCTCTTGATCCAGATGTTCCTGGTCTTCTACGGGCTCGGCCAGTTCGGCTTCATTCGCTACTCCTTCCTCTGGCCGTTCCTGCGCGAGCCGATGGTCTGCGCCATCCTGTCGCTGGCGCTCTGCACGGCAGGTTATACCGCGGAAATCTTCCGCGGCGGCATCCGCGCCGTGTCCCCGAAGGAGATCGAGGCGGCGCGCTCGATCGGCATGTCCGGCTCCCTGCTGGTGCGCCGCATCCTGGCGCCGATCGCCTTCCGCCACGCGCTGCCGGCCTATTCCACCGAGATCGTGCTGATGATGAAGTCGACGGCGCTCGCAAGCCTCGTCACCGTCTGGGAGGTCACTGGCGTGGCCCAGCGGCTGATCTCGCAGACCTACCGCACGATGGAAGTCTTCCTCTGCGCGGCGATCATCTACCTCGTCCTGAATTTCATCATCCTGCAGGGCATGGCCTTGCTCGAATATTCGCTTTCCCGACACCGCCGCGCGATTCCGCAGGCGCTGAAGGCATAAGCGGCTTTTGACCCGATTGGAGCACTCATGCCAGGCGTAACCCGACTATCGGTCCGCAATATCCGCAAGAGCTTCGGTACGCACGAAGTGCTGCGCGGCATTTCCCTCGATGCACAGGACGGCGACGTGATTTCGCTGCTCGGCGCCTCCGGCTCCGGCAAATCGACCTTTCTGCGCTGCATCAACATGCTCGAAACCGCCAGCGACGGCGAGATCTGGGTCGACGGCGAGCATATTGAAATGGTTCACAAGAACGGCAAGACAAAGCCGGCCAGCCAGAAGCAGGTGGACCATATCCGCTCCGAACTCGGCATGGTGTTCCAGTCCTTCAATCTCTGGTCCCACATGACGATCCTGCAGAACATCATCGAAGGGCCGGTCCATGTATTGAAGCGGCCGCGCGCAGACTGCATCGCTGAGGCCGAAGCGCTGCTCGAAAAGGTCGGCATCGCTGACAAGCGCCACGCCTATCCGGCCCATCTCTCCGGCGGCCAGCAGCAGCGCGCCGCGATTGCCCGGGCGCTCGCGATGAAGCCGAAGGTCATGCTTTTCGACGAGCCGACCTCGGCGCTTGATCCGGAGCTTGTCGGCGAAGTGCTGCGCGTCATGCGCGCGCTTGCCGAGGAGGGCATGACCATGCTCGTCGTCACCCATGAAATGAGCTTTGCCCGCAACGTCTCCAACCGCGTCGTTTTCATGCGCGAAGGGTTGATCGAAAGCAGCGGCAAGCCGGACGAGATGTTTACCGGCGGCGCGACGCCCGCTTTCCGTCAGTTCATCGGCCATTTCGGAACAGGTCAATGACGATCGTCATCGATAAAGTGCTGACCTGGCGCGACGTCGCGCGCGTCGGGGCAGGGGAAGCGCTTGCGCTGTCGCCGGCAGCCTGGGAACGGGTCGAGCAGGCAAGCCGCATCGTCGCGCGCATCGTCGAGACCGGGGTGCGGGCCTATGGCGTCAACACCGGCGTCGGGGCGCTGGCCGACACGGTGGTCGACCGTGCCTCGCAAAGCCTGTTGTCGCGCAGCATCGTGCTCAGCCATGCCTGCGGCGTCGGGCCGCTGCTGCCTGCCCGTGAGGTGCGCGCCATCATCGCCGCTGAGATCGCCAATTTCGCCCATGGCCATTCCGGCGTGCGGCGCGAGGTCGTCCAGCATCTCACGGCTTTGCTGAAGCATGATTGCATTCCCGACATGCCGTCGAAAGGCTCGGCGGGTTACCTCACTCACAACGCCCATACTGCGCTTGTGTTGATCGGCGAAGGCAGCGCCACGCTCGCCGGCCGGCGTCTTGGTGGCCGCGAGGCACTTGCCGCGATCGGCCTGCAACCGCTGGTCCTCGGCGCCAAAGAAGGCTTGAGCCTCGTCAACGGCACGGCCTGCGCCACCGGGCTTACTGCCATGGCGCTTTCCCGCGCTGAACGGCTGCTCGACTGGGCCGATGCGATCGCCGCGCTGACGCTGGAAGCAGCAGGCTGCCAGATTGCCGCCTTCGACGAGGCGGTGCTCGCGCTGCGCCCGTCGGTCGGCATCGAGAAAGTCGGAGCCACACTTCGAGAGCGCCTTCGAGGCAGCGGCCTTATTGCCGCCGCGCGCGGCCGGCGCACCCAGGATGCGCTCAGCCTTCGTTCGGTGCCGCATGCCCATGGCGCCGCCCGCGATGTCTTCGACAATTCCGCCCGCGTCGCCGACCAGGAACTGGCTTCCGTCACGGACAATCCCGCCGTCTTAGGCACGCCGGAGCAGCCGATCGTCTCCTCCGAGGCGCATGCGGTGGCACCCGCGCTCGGGCAGGCGGCCGACAGCCTTGCGATTGCGCTGGCGCAGATCGGCGCGATCAGCGAACGGCGGATGGACCGGCTCGTCAACCCGCTGGTGAGCGGCCTGCCGCCGTTCCTCGCAAGTGATGCCGGCAGCCATTCCGGCTTCATGATCGCCCAATATACCGCAGCCGCCCTCAGCAACGAGAACCGTCGCCTTGCGGCACCCGCGGCAATGGACGGCGGCCTGACCTCCGGGCTGCAGGAGGATTTCCTCGCGCATCCGACGGCGGCCGCCGGCAAGCTGCTCGCCGTTATCGACAATGCCGAATATATCCTGGCGATCGAGCTGATGGCCGCTGCCCAGGCGCATGATTTCCTGGCGGCGACAGCGCCGCGGGCGGCAGGCACCGACCTTCTCTATAAAGCCGTGCGGGAGCATGTTTCCCACTATGGCGACGAGCGGCCGCTCAACGGCGATATCGAGGCCGTGCGCGGGCTGATCCGCGAAACCGCGCCGCCGCCGATCGGCTGAGTTCGTCAGAACGGCTTGCTGGATTCGGAATCGAGTTTTGGCTTTTCGCCGGCCTCAAGGCGCTTGAGGCACTGGGCGAAGGTCGGGTAGAGCTGATCCACACGCGAGAGCGGCAGCGTCCAGTCGCCTTCGTCGCCGGCAAAGGTCAGCTGCACGTCAGGGGTTCCGGCAAACGAATTCTTGATGATCTTCTTCAGCCCGCCGCTCCCCTTGCTGGCCGGAGGCCAGAGGCGAAGCGTGTTCTTGTCGAAGAATTCGGCGGCGACCACTTTCGTTATCTTGCGATCGGTCAGCGTCACCTCGGTCGTAGTGCCTGCGGGAATGTCCCATGTATTCTTCGCCACCAGCCAGAACGTCTCGCTCATGCTCTGGCGGAATTCCGTGGTCTTGCCGATCTCACTGTCCCACACCAGCCGGCAATAGGAATGAGGGCCATCGGTCGCGTAACCGACCGACCACTGCCTCGCTCCGCCCATCCATTCGGTCTCACCGAGCGCAGAGACCGGCTGCAGGATGGCCGCCGTCAGAACCATCGCCGTCAGAATTTTCATCGCCGAAACCATCTCCAGGACAACCGGCTCCAGCCATAGCAAAAGAAGGTTGAGCTTTTGCTACCGGGCGTGCCGAAATCGGCCGACGGTTGCCTCCGAGTTGTCCCTAATGCCGCAAGGTCTTGAAACCCGCGCTCGGCTTGCCAATCTGGCGAGGATGGACATGAGCTAAAGGGAGTTCGACGACAGGCATGACTGAGCTTCAACGACGCGGAATCCTGGCGAGGCTCACCGCATATGAGCCGCTGACATTGATTATGCTGGCATCGATCGCCGGCGGGCTGTTCGTGCTGCAGCGGCTGACGAGCGAGGTTCTCGAGGGCGAAACCTTTCGTTTCGATGAGACAATTCTGCTGGCGCTGCGACAGCAGGGCGATCTTGCCGTACCGGTCGGTCCCGCTTGGCTGACGCATGCCATCAGCGATATCACCAGCCTCGGCGGCGTTACCGTCCTCACGCTTATGACGGTACTCATCACCGTCTATCTTCTGCTCGATCGACGCTGGCCGATCGCGATCTTCGTGTTTTCGTCAGTGCTGACCGGCTGGCTGGCGAGCACGCTCTTAAAGATCCTCGTCGCACGGCCGCGTCCCGATATCGTGCCGCATCTCGTCGAGGTGAGCGATCTGAGCTTCCCCTCTGGACACGCCATGGTCTCGGCGGTGACCTACCTGACGCTCGGGGCGCTGGTGGCGCGCACGCAGCGTTACCGCTCGACGCGGATCTTCGTCATGGGTGCCGGCGTCTTCCTTGCGGTCATCGTCGGTTTGAGCCGGATCTACCTCGGCGTCCACTACCCCACGGACGTCTTGGCCGGATGGTGCGCCGGCGCACTCTGGGCACTCGGCTGCTGGCTGATTTCCAAACGGTTCATTCCAAGCCGCTCCGCCGACGCGGCCCCCGAGCCTGGCATGGAGGAGCCGAGATAGCAGCTCGGTCCTATATCTCGAAAGCCGTGGCGGCCTTCTCCTGGACCGAGGCCCAAGAGGCGGTTATTGCGGCACCTGGAAGAGATGGCGGATTCGCATCACCAGCGAAGTCATCGAGCCGCCGTTCAGCGTGTCGCCTTCGGCTGCGAAGGAATGCTGGCCGGCCTCGATGCGGCGCGACAGCGTGGCGGCAAGTTCCTCGGCGATAGCGGGCCTGTCGTGCAGCAGCGGCGTCAGGCTGGCCTGGGCGATTTCGTAGACGACGACAAAGGTGAGTGCGCGCAGGCTCGCCGCTTCGCCAACGCCGATCAGCAGCCCGCTCTCGCCGAAATAATCGCCCGGCGCCAGCCGTCCGAGTTCGATTTCCTTGCGGCCTTCCATCCGTGTCGCGATAAGGGCGCCGCTGCGCACGATCATCAGCGATGCCACCGTATCGCCTTGCTCGATGAGAGTGGCGTCCTTCTTGAAGGTCCGCCGCGTCATCGAGGCGGCCAGTGTTTCCTTCTCGTCCTCGGTCAGCGAGGAAAACAGCGGGATGGCGTCGAGAAGCTTGAGGGTCGTCGGACGGTGCGGCTTCGCCATTTCTTCCGACTGCACCTTGTCGGGCGGGCCGCCGGCATCGATCGGCCGCGCCAGAGTGAGGCCCGCGGCCTTGATATGGCGGTAAACGAGATCGAAAATCTCGTTCTTCGCCGGCCCCGCCTGGCCGATATCCCTCACACGGAAGGAGAGTTCAACTTCCACCGCGTCGGCATTCAACGATTTGACCTGCACCCCGGGCTTCGGTTCGGTCAGGATCGAGCCGCTGCTTAGCAGCACGGTGCGCATGACGTCGACGACCGCCGACGGCCCGGTCGTCGGCACGACGCGGACCGTCAGCGTCACGCCGTGGCTGCGGTCGGGGCTGCTGAGATTGGTCAGTCCCACCTTGGCAAGGAAGCTATTGGGCAGGATGACGAGGTCGTTCGTGCCGTTCAGGAGATGCGTGGAGCGCCAGTTGGTTTCGACGACGCGTCCTTCGACACCGTCGTTGAGGACGATCCAGTCGCCGATCGTATAGGGCCGGCCAAGATTGAGGGCGATGCCGGAAAAGACGTCGTTCAGCGTACTCTGCAGCGCCAGGCCGAGGATAATGGCGAAGACGCCGGAGGTGGCGATCAGCGTGCCGACGGGAAAGCTGAAGACATAGGCGACCACCGAAAGGATCGCGCCGAGATAGATCAGGCCGATGACCAGATCCTGGACGAGGCGGCCTTCCCGCGGCTGGCGTTCGAAGATCAGGAAGACGCGGACGAAGCCGATCAGTGCCCAGGCGGCGTTGATCCACCAGACTACCTTGGCAAGGGCGATGAAGACGCGTTCGAAGGTCGAAGCCGGCGCTGGGCCGACTTCGTAGGGCACGATGTCGTGATAGAGGAGCAGAACGGTCAGCGCTGCGAAGAAGAACACCTGGCCGGCGAGCCGCCAGCTCGGGAAGGGGCGAAGCGCTATGCGCGTAACGATTGCCCCGACCACGGCCAATGTTCCGGCCTGGACAACAGGATCGGCAAGCACCCCGGACCATGTGAGTTCGTCAAGCATCGAAATTCTCATTTCTAGCGATCATTTCGCCGTATCCTGGCTTCCAATCCGACCGCGAGGCAACCGTAGAATAGAGCCAGTGCCCAGAGCGTCAGAAACGAAGTGCGGACGTCGCTCAGCGGCGCCCCGAGCTGCGATACGGATACGATGCCGTTGATGGCGGAGCTGCTGGGAACCAGGAGAGCCAGATAATGCAGCGCTTTCGGCATTGCCTCGGTCGGCCAGGAAAAGCCCGCGAGAAACAGGAAGGGGATGCCGATGGCCGCGAATATCAGCTGGACGGTGAGGGGGTTGCGGAACAATGCCGCGACGACCATGCCGAGCGCGCTGACCGAGAGCACGAATGGCAGCGAGACGGCGAAAAGGATGAGGGGGTTCCCCAGTCTCGGAATGTCGTAAAGATAAGGCAGCACGATCAGATAGAAGGGCAGCACCACCGCTTCCATGATGAGGTAGGCGAGCAACTTGCCGAGTACGGTTGCGAGAGCGCCTGCCGAAAAACCCGAGAGACTGTCGTTTCGCAGCGTTCCGAGCAGGCCGACGCCAATCAGAAGCATCTGCTGCAGAAGAAGCACGAAGGCGGCAGGCAGGAGATAAGTGGCGTAGCCCCCCTGAGGGTTGAAGAGCGGCACCGTCGTCAGCGGCATCGGATCGGAGGCGGCGATGGCGATGGCGGGATCGACATGAGCGGCGATCAGCCGGGCGGTCTCGATCTCGACGCCGAAGGTCTTGGCGACGGCCGAAACGCCGCCGGAAATGCGCGAATAGATCAGGAAATAGCTGGCATCGGCATAGAGCGCTACGGGCGATTGCCGCCCATGCAAGAGATCGCGCTCGAAATATTTCGGGATGACGAGAATGCCGTAGAGTTGGCGGGCGAAGACCTCCCGCTCGGCGCTGGGCTCGTCGGGCAGTTCGGCGCCAATGGCCACATCGGCCGAGGCATCGACGCGGCGGGCGAACTGGCGGCTGCTGTCGGTACCGTCGAGGTCGACGAGAGCAATCGGCACGTCGCGCAGGGCCTCGTTTCTATAGGGCTGGGGATAGAGGGCCGCATAGATGCCGGCCGCCAGAATGAGCACCGAGAATACCGGCCGCAGTGACAGGATGCGCATGAGTTCGATGCGGCAGGCGGCAAGAAGGCCGTTCATCGAGGCGCCTCCCGCAATGCCGATGCCTGGCGCTGGTTCCTCGATCGCATCGCTTCCAGTCGTAGCGCGGTGACGGATGCGAGCAGGACGACGAGGAAGAGCAGCACCAGGATCGGCTTCCACGACAGATCGAGCGGCGTGCCGCGGATCGTCTGGTCGATCCTTGCCATCAGGTACCATGTGCCTGGGATCATCTGGCCGTAATAATAGGCGAAGTCATTCATGCCGATCCTGGGGAAACCGATGCCCATGAAGCCGAAGGCGGGCGCGGCGAGCAGCGTGCCGATGCTGATGGCGCTCGCCATCGGCCGCAGGAACAGCGCCAGCAGCACCCCGATGAACTGGCTTGCCAGGATGAACAGCGTGCCGGCCAGCAGCAGCAGCCAGCGATCGCCGTGCAGCGGCATGTCGAGAAAATCGAAGAGAACCAGATCCGCGATGCCGAGCACGGCGAGAAAGATCAGCGTGTAAGGCAGGATCTTGCCTGCGAGCGCCGGCCATAACCCGCCGCCGAGCCGCCGGAGGATACGCAGCCGGTGGCGGCTCTCGACCTCGAGCCCGAGCGAATAGGCCATCGTGGTGATGATCACCACCTGCAGCACGCTGGGCATCAGGGCGGCAAGGAGGAAGTGGGCATAGTTGAGGGTGGGGTTGAAGAGCGGATGTACCTGGACCGGAACGGGGGCGAGAGCGGCCTGCGCGACATCGACGGGTTCTCCCTGGGCAGTGCGCAACGACAATCTGATGCCGGCGGCCACACTCGGGATTGCGGAGTTTATGCCGCGCAGCACCAGATTGCCCGTCGTCATCGTCTGGGTATTGTAGAAGAACACCACCTCCGGTCGCCGGCCGGACAGCACGTCGCGCTCGAGATTGCGCGGCAGCAGGAGCAGCCCGTGAACCTCGCCGGAGAGGATAAGCTGCCGCCCTTCGGCGAGGTCGCTGACCGCGAGCGCGACCGATGTGTCTTGGGTGGCATCGACCATGCGTATGATCTGGCGCGACAGATTGGTGCCGTCCTGATCGAGCACGGCGATCGGCAGGCGGGTCGCCAGACCCGCGTTGAAAACGGCGGCCAGAAGGCCCATCAACAACAGCGGCAGGACGGTCGTCAGGAACAGCAGAAACGGCCGGCGGCGAAACCAGTGAAACTCCCGTGCGAAGACGAGGAGGAAACCCGGGCGCACGCGCCAGCGCGGCGTCATTTCAACGCTCCGACCAGGCGGCGATGGCGCTCATGCCGGGGCGCAGGCCGTTCATGGGGTTTACGGGGACGGCGCGCACCTCGAATGTCCGGAGATCGAAATCGCCGGTCGCCCGTGTCGCCCGCCAGGTGGCATACTGCCCCTGCGCATTGATCATGGTGACCTTGACTGCGATCCGGTCCGGGCCGATCGCAGGTACGACGACATCGAACCCGTCGCCGATCTTCAGCCCCTTCAACAGGTCTTCGCGCAGGTTGAAGGTGAACCACGGGTTCTGGATGTCGATGATCGAAAAGAGCGGTGCGCCGGCGCTGAAATTCTCGCCGAGCTCTGCCACCCTCGTCGTCACCTGGCCGGAGATCGGCGCGTGGATGGTCAGCTCGGAAACGTTGACCTGCTGCTGATTGAGCGAGGCTCGCGCCTGCTCCACCTGCGCTGCGGCAAGCGCCTTCTCCTCTTTGCTGGAGCCGGCCACGACCAACCGCACATTGGCCTCGGCGGATTCGCGTTTGCGGATCGCCGCTTCGAGATTGCGCGCCGTTTGGTCGACCTGCGCCTGCGTCGAGGCGCCTGTGGTGATCAGCCTTGCCTGGCGCGCAGACTCTTCCTGATAAAGGGTGACATCGGCAGCCGCGGCGGCAAGCTCGGCATTGGCCGCATCGATCGTCTCAGGACGCGTACTGTTGACGCGGATAAGATCGGCCTCGGAAACGGCAAGGGCGGCCTGCGCCATATGCAGCGCGGCGGTCAGCTCCGGGCTTTCGAGCTCGGCGATCACCGTGCTCGCCTCGACACTATCGCCGACATCCACATTGAGCTTGGCGATGCGGCCGGAGACCCGAGGGCTGATGTCGACGCGGTTGGCGGAGACTTCCCCCTGGACGATCAGCGGTGGTGGGCGGGTCGCCAGCCACAGCAGGATACCGAGAGCCGCAAGAACCGCGATGGCAATGACCGGTCGGAGAATTCTTGTCGCTGTCATCGAATATTCCTTGAGAAAATTCCATATCGTCGCGACGTCTGCCCCCGGGGAGGGCGAAGAGCCTGAAAGCAACATTGCCGTTCGCTCGACCGATGTCAAACCGCCACGAGGCAATAGATTGCGCACCGCAGTTTCGGTTGATCGAGGGCGCTTCCGATAGCGGCATGCATGCCGGTCATTTCGAATTCGGTGGGATTGGTGCCGTAAAGGCGGCGGAGAGGATTACGGCGCCGAAGGGCTGCCTGATTGGGCCGAGATCGCGGCGCTGACGCTGGAAACGGCAGGCCGCCAGATCGCCGCACAAAGACCGGCCGGGTCTGTTCCGAGATTTCTCGCCGTTTTCGGCCGAGCGGCTCAGCCTCATGTTTGTGGCGCCGCATGCTTGCGGCGCCACAAGTACTAGATGGCTTGAGCGCTTAGCTGCGCGGCTTCAGATTTTCCGGGTCATAGATCGGCTTGTACCCGACGCTGACAACCTCCACCGGATAAGTCTCGGCAAAGTACTCGACATTGAGCTTGCGTCCGACCTGGCAATGCGACCATGGCAAATAGGCCAAGGCGATGTTCTTGCCGACCGTTGGGCCGTAGGCGATCGAGGTCGTGTAGGACCGACGGCCAAGCTCGTCGATCAGAACCTCTCCCGTGGCGGGATCGACAACCGGCAGGTTGCCGAGGGGATAACGCTTCACGCCCGATTTGTCGGTATTCTCGGTCATCACAAGCGTGCAGAGCATGGCCGGCTGGTGCTCACGCGCCTTGTATTCCAGATGCTTTGCCTTGCCGCGGAAATCGGCTTCCTTGACCTTCGGACGGGCGAGATCGCTTTCGATCAGGTTGTACTGTGTCAGGAGGTCGGCGTTCTGCAGGCGCAGGCTCTTTTCCATGCGGCGCGAGTTTGCATAGGTCTCTACGCCGAAGGCCATCACACCGGTCGCGCGCAGCGCATCCCAGACGGCGAGGCCGTCTTCGTACTTCATGTGCAATTCCCAGCCCTGCTCGCCGACATACGAGATGCGGAAGGCGGTGACGGGCTTGCCGGCGATTTCGATCGGTTTGATCGCCGCAAAAGCGAAGTTTTCCTGATCGAGCCCGGCCGGATCGGCCACGGCCTTTTTCAGCGTGTCGCGTGCGTTCGGACCCCAGATGCCGATCGTCACGAATTTTTCCGAGACGTCGGTGATGGTCACGTCAAGACCGCGGTCCTGGGCGACGCGCCTCATATAGTGCAGGTCGCGCGGGCCGGCATCGGCGCCGTTGACGAGACGGCAACGGTCGGCCATGCGGAAGACGGTGAAGTCGGCACGCACCATGCCTTCGTCGTCGAGGAAGTGGGTGTAGACGCCCTTGCCGATGTTTGCATCGCCGCCGACCTTGGCGGCGCACAGCCATTCCATCAGCTCGACATGGTCAGGACCCTCGATATCGACCATGTGGAAGTGGCTGAGATTGACGATGCCGCAATCCTCGCTCATCGCCAGATGCTCGGCATTCGACACGCGCCAGAAATGGCGGCTGTCCCATTCGTTTTCGCGAACCGGGACGCGGTCGGCATATTTCTCCAGAAGGTGCTCGTTGGCGGCGTAGCCGTGTGCACGCTCCCAGCCGCCAAGTTCCATGAAGTAGCCGCCAAGCTCCTTTTCGCGCTCGTAGAAGGGCGAGCGCTTGGCGTTGCGGCCGGATGCATAGGGTTCGCGGGTGTGAACAGCCGGGAAATAGATCTTCTGGGCGGCTTCGAAGCAGCGGCCCTCGATGAACTCTTCCGTCAACTGATGCGGATAGAAGCGGGCGTAGTCGATGCTGTTGTGATCGATTTCCGTGCGGCCATCGGTCATCCAGTCGGCGATCAGCTTGCCGTAGCCCGGGCCGTCCTTGACCCAGATGGCAACGCAGTACCAGAGACCGCGCACCTTCTGGCTCTCGCCGCAGGATGCGCCGCCGCCGGCGGAAACCTGCAGCAGGCCGTTGAAGGAATGACCCTCGTTATAGCCGAGCTCGCCGAGGATCGGCGTCAGTTCCATGGCGCGCTCGAGCGGCTCGATGATCTGTTCCATCTCGAGGTCACGCTGCGAGGGCGAAAGGCGTGCTTCGTGTTTTTCGAGAATATCGCGCGGGTGGCACATGCGCGGATTGGTGGCTTCGTAATAGCCCCACTCGATCTGACCGCCCTCCGTCGTCGCCGGGTCGCCGGTATCGCGCATATAGGCGGAGTTGCCCTGGTCGCGTAGCAGCGGGAAGCCGATTTCCTTGCCGGTGCCTTCAAACTCGTTATACGGGCCGAAGAAGGTGAGCGGGTGGTCGACCGGCATGACTGGCAGGTCTTCACCGACCATCTCCGCGATCAGGCGCCCCCAGAGGCCGGCACAGACGATGACGTGGTCGGCCATGATAGTGCCGCGATGGGTGACGACGCCCTTGATGCGGCCGCCTTCGACGATCAGCGACTTCGCCGGCGTGTTGCCGAACACCTGCAGCTTGCCTGCCTTTTCGGCGGCGTCGACCAGCTTGCCGGCAACGGTCTGCGAGCGCGGAATGACGAGGCCGGCATCCGGATCGAAAAGGCCGCCCATCACCTGATCTGCCTCGATCAGCGGGAACTTCTCCTTGATCTCGGAAGGGCTGACATAATGGGCGCGCGTGCCGAAAGCGCGTGCCGAGGAAAGCTTGCGCTTGATTTCCTCCATCCAGGCATGGTCGCCGGTACGCGCCACTTCGAGGCCGCCGATGCGGGCGTAGTGGCCCATCTTCTCGTAGAAATCGATCGAATATTGCGTGGTCCAGACGGAGAGATAGTCGTGGCTCGTGGTGTAACAGAAGTCCGAGGCATGGGCTGTCGAGCCGATATCGGTCGGTATGCCCGACTTATCGATGCCGACGATATCGTCCCATCCGCGCTCGACGAGATGATGCGCGATGGAGGCGCCGACGATACCGCCGAGCCCGATGATGACGACCTTTGCCTTTTCGGGAAATGCTGCCACGTGCTGTTCCTTCTGCTTCCGCACGAATTAAACTTACCTTACAGCGCCGCGCGTCTGACAAGACGCGCAAAGGACGCTGTAACACCTTGAATTTCTGCATAATTCCTCAAAGCGATTCCGATTTGAGGAATTATGCAGTAGCCGCGCTCGACCTACGTTTCACGCGTCAGCTGCAGGCGCCATGCCAGCCTCGTAAGGGTGTCACATTTGCCGAAGCTGCGGAACCCTTAAGACCTCTCCGCATGGAAGCTGCAACGGCTATTATGCATAAGGCTCATGACCGTCATTGGTCCTACGCCGTCGAGGACCGGCGTAATTGCGTCAGCCCGGATCGAACGGTCAGGCAAGACTGACGACGACCGGATAGGCGAGCCCCTGCATCTGGCCTATCGTCACGCGCGCGCCCCGGGATTCGCGCCCCGGGATTACGGCGCTGAAATCGCCCTGAGCCGATCGATGTCCGCGAGCACGATGTCTTCCGAAACAGGCTCGCGATTGTGCAGGCGGAACCATTCGGCCGCTTCGCGCACGCGGTCTCCGTGAGGCGATGGATAGGCGCCCAGTCCGAGGACCCATTCCCGCACGGTTTCGCGCTCCATCCGCCCGGCCCGGTATCGGTCGCAGACGGTTTTCGCCGAGGCGACGAGATCATTGATGCTTTTCACAAATATCCCTCAATGCACGGAAGGTTCTTCGTCTTCCAAAAAGGATCGAATGCCGTCCCTTGCCACGACAGCCAGGAATTCATCAAAGGCATCCCGGTCAGTCGCGAAGGGCTCTTCCCATTGGATCAGATCCTCCGACTGCGTGACGACTTCCATCGTCCAATCCTCATTGCTGCCGGAGGCTCGAAAAATATCGACGAGCACGGTAATCCCGTCCTCGGTGAATTCGCCCGCCAGTTCGGAATGCTCAAACTTCTGCTTCTTTGCCATTATTCAGCCGCCAGCGCCGGGAGGGGCGTCGTTTTTCAAATATTCTTCGTATTGAACCGTCTCGGTTTCATCAGTGTCTATAGAAGCCGATTCCGATTTTGCCAAGCGAACGCCGGCACCGCCGCCGTTCTCCGGAATGAACAGCACGCCCGCATCCTCCAAGCTCTGCTTTATATTCTGCAGGGCTCGTTCAGCCGGGAAAAAACTCCCGGCCTCAAAATCGGCAATCGTCGCCTCGGCAATTTTGGAGGCCGAAGACAGGTCATCGCGAGACCACCCGATAAGGGCACGTGCGGCCCGGCACTGAGCTGGAGATAGACACAAAATAACACCTGAACTGATAGCGTGACCCTTGTTTCGGGTTCGCGATATAAAGATGTAATCTCGGGTGCAGAAAGCAAGCGCATGTCTTGCCGTCCCGGAAATATGGCCTGTTGTCCGCCATTCGATTCTTTCGACCTTTGATAGTCTACCCTCATTGGGCGATAGGGAGGTTGATTGACTGAATATCATTAAAGCCTAATTTAAGGCCCCTTTATCACGCGCCGGGAGGTAACAATGCGTGAGCCAGATATGCAGAAACTCGATGCGCTTGTCGGTCGTCTTGTTGGTGACGTCGGCGCCGCCATGTCAGGTGCCTTGGTCGTGCTTGGCGACAAGGTGGGACTGTTCAAGGCGATGGCCGACGGGACACCCTTGAGCGTCGAGCAACTTGCCGCGAAAACCGGGGTGAAGGAGCGTTATCTCAGGGAATGGCTCAGCGCCCAGGCGGCGGCGGACTATGTCACCTACAACGAGAAAACCGATCGTTTCAGCCTGACGCCGGAACAGGCGATGGTATTCGCCGAGGAAAACAGCCCCGCCTTCTTCGTCGGCGCTTTCGAGGTCGTCCAATCCATGTGGATGGACGAGCCGAAGATTGCCGAAGCCTTCCGCACCGGCACGGGTCTCGGCTGGCACGAGCATAGCACCTGTCTCTTCCGGGGAACCGAGCGGTTCTTCCGCCCGGGTTACAACAGCCACCTCGTCAACGAATGGATTCCGGCTCTTGCCGGGATGGACGAGAAGCTCAAGGCGGGCGCCAATGTCGCCGACGTCGGCTGCGGTCACGGCGCATCGACCATCCTGATGGCGCAGGCCTATCCCGCCTCCCACTTTACCGGCTTCGACTATCACGGCCCATCGATCGAAAGAGCCAAGGCAGCCGCGCAAGAGGCTGGTGTGGCGGACCGCGTGACCTTCGAGCAGGGACGGGCGTCCGAATTTCCGGGGCGCAGCTACGATATGGTAGCCATGTTCGACTGCCTTCACGACATGGGCGATCCGGTCGGCGCCGGACGGCACGTCAAGGAGACGCTTGCCCCGAACGGCACCTGGCTGATCGTCGAGCCCTTTGCCCATGATCACCTCAAGGACAATCTCAACCCGGTCGGCCGCGTCTATTACGGTGCGTCGACGATGATCTGCACGCCGGCATCGCTCTCCCAGGAAGTGGGGCTCGGGCTCGGCGCGCAGGCGGGAGAAATGAAGCTTCGAAAGGTCGCGCTCGACGCCGGCTTCACGCATTTCCGCCGTGCGACGGAAACGCCGTTCAACATGGTGTTCGAGGTACGGGCGTAAAGAACCCCGCTTCGGGGTGACCCGCTATCTAAGCTTGCCGATGCTGGCATACATGCCGGTCGTGCGGAATTCCGTGGGGTTGGTGCCGTAGACGCGGCGGAAGACCTTGGCGAAATAGTTGGGGTCCTCGAAGCCGCACATGATGGCGACCTCCTTGACCGGCAGGAAGTCCGCCTTGGTCAGCAGCTTGACGGCGCGCTGCAGGCGCTGCTGCAGCACGAATTCGGCGGGCGGCATGCCTTCGCTCTCGGCGAAGCTGCGGGAGAAATGCGCGCGGCTGAGGCCGACGATGCCGGCGAGATCGCTGACCGGCAGCGGCTTGTCGAGATTGGCGTTGATATGGTCGATCACCGGCTGCATCAGGCTGAGTTCGGCGGCAAAGGCCGGCGAGCCGAAGACGTCGTCATAGAGCGCCATCGCCGCCTCATAGGCGATTGCCGAGGCGGCGCCCGGCGACGTCGCGCCTTTGACGAGGCGCAGGCTGCAATCGGCAAGATGGTCGATGGTCGAGGGCTGCAGTTTCAAGACCGGGCCGGCTGTGGAAAGCACCAGCTTGTGGATGCGCAGCGTCTCCTCGCCGTTCATCGAGATCCAGAAATATTCCCAGCGGTCGCCCTTCTCCAGCCAGTAGCGGTGATTGTGCGGAACGAGCACCAGCAGCGTGTCGCCACCCTGGAGGCGATAGTTGCGGTTCTGGTAGCGCAGCCGGCCGCTGCCGCTGATCGTGTGCTGCAGCACGGTGAAGGGGGTCTGGCCGCGCCGGCGGCCGTCCCAATCATAGGTTTCGTTCTCGCGCACTTCATAGCCGGTACTGGTCGGCATGGCGTGCAATGGCTGGCGGCCGCGGGGCAATGATACCGTCCTCATCGACTGTCCGTTAGAGATCAAATCATGCAGCACAAAATTACCCCTGAAAGCATAATCCTTCTCTGGTGGCTCCGCCGATTTCGGGCATAATCCCGCTCGACAAGAAGGAAGAGACCACGGCCGACGCGAACGGTCGGGAGGAAAACAGGCAGTTTTAGGGCTTTTTCAACCACATGCGCCGGCATGCGGCCGGATCCTCCGTAGCCATCTTTTCTGTAGCATTCGATTGGGTCGAGGTGAAGATCATGAGTTTCAAAATCGCTATCATTGGTGCGGGCAGCGTCGGGTTCACCAAGAAGCTGTTTACCGACATATTGTGCGTTCCCGAGTTTCGCGACGTCGAATTCGCGCTGACCGATCTCAGCGAACACAATCTCGAAATGATCAAGGCGATCCTCGATCGTGTCGTCGAGGCGAACGGGCTGCCGACGAAAGTGACGGCGACGACCGACCGGCGCAAGGCGCTGGCAGGTGCACGCTATATCATCAGCTGCGTCCGGGTCGGCGGCCTCGAAGCCTATGCGGATGATATCCGCATCCCCTTGAAATACGGCATTGACCAGTGCGTTGGCGATACGATCTGCGCCGGCGGCATCCTTTATGGCCAACGCAACATCCCCGTTATCCTCGACTTCTGCAAGGATATAAGAGAGGTCGCCGAGCCCGGCGCGAAGTTCCTGAACTATGCCAACCCGATGGCGATGAACACCTGGGCGGCGATCGAATACGGCAAGGTCGATACTGTCGGCCTCTGCCACGGCGTCCAGCACGGCGCCGAACAGATCGCCGAGGTCCTCGGTGCGAAGTCTCACAGCGAGCTCGACTATATTTGCTCCGGCATCAACCACCAGACCTGGTTCATCGACCTGCGTCTCAATGGCCGCAAGATCGGCAAGGACGAACTGGTTGCCGCCTTCGAGGCGCATCCCGTCTTTTCGCAGCAGGAGAAGCTGCGCATCGACGTGCTGAAGCGGTTCGGCGTCTATTCGACGGAAAGCAACGGCCATCTCTCGGAATACCTGCCCTGGTACCGCAAGCGGCCGGACGAGATTACCCGCTGGATCGACATGTCCGACTGGATCCACGGCGAGACCGGCGGCTATCTCCGCTACTCCACCGAAACGCGCAACTGGTTCGAGACGGAATTTCCGCAATTCCTGGAATCCGCCGCCAAGCCGATCGATCCTGCCAAGCGTTCGAACGAACATGCCAGCCATATCCTGGAAGCACTGGAGACGAACCGGGTCTATCGCGGCCATTTCAACGTCAAGAACAATGGCGTCATCACCAACCTGCCTTCCGACGCGATCATCGAATCGCCGGGCTTCGTCGACCGCTTCGGCATCAACATGGTCTCGGGCGTCACCCTGCCGGAAGCCTGTGCGGCCACCTGCACAGCATCGATCAATGTCCAGCGCATGTCGGTGCATGCGGCGATCTCAGGCGACATCGATCTTCTGAAGCTCGCCGTGCTGCACGATCCGCTGGTCGGCGCCGTATCGACGCCGGAAGAGGTCTGGCAGATGGTCGACGAGATGGTTGTTGCCCAGGCCCGCTGGCTGCCGCAATATGCAGATGCCGTCCCGGCCGCCAAGGAGCGGCTGTCGAAATCGAAGGTGCAGACCCGCGACTGGGCGGGCGCTGCACGGCGCAACGTCCGATCGATCGAGGAATTGCGCGCCGAAAAGGCGGCTGTGAAACAGGCCGTCTGAGTTTTGTGAAGGATGGGTCGTCATGGTTTTCCGGGAGGGAAGTCCATGACACCAGGCCCGCTTTCACGTCGTGCGAGGAAAAGGAGCCGCGTGACCGCGCTCCGGAACAGAGGGAGAAACGATGATGAATTTCCGCAAAACTGGCATTCTTGCCGGACTGGCGCTCGGCGTCTCGGTCCTGGCACTGAATGCATACGCTTCCGAAGCGACCGTTCCGCCGGTGCCGGCGGAATTCCCCGCCGAAGGCAAGATCAAATATGTGGCGCGTGACTCCATCCTGGAGTTCAAGGCGCTGCCCGAATATCACGAGCCCGACTGGGTCACGAAGAATTTCGTCGCCGCCGGCAAGCTGCCGCCGGTCAAGGACCGGCTGCCGAAGGAGCCGATGGTCTTCAAGACAGGCAATATGCCTGACGGCATCGGCGTCTACGGCGATACGATGCGCCACGTCATCGGCGGCCGGCCCGAAGGCTGGAACTACGGCGCCGGCCAGACGCAGGGCTGGGGTGGCATCGATATCGGCCTCTCCGAATGCCTGACGCGCACCGCGCCGCTGTTCCAGGTGGAAGCCAAGGACACCGAGCCGCTGCCGAACCTTGCCAAGAGCTGGGATTGGTCTGCGGACGGCCATAAGCTGACCATGCATCTGGTCGAAGGCGCCAAGTGGTCCGACGGCGCGCCGTTCAACGCCGACGACATCATGTTCTACTGGGATGACGAAGTCATCGACCCGAACGTCTCGCCGCTCGGCGGCGGCGCATCGCCGGAAGCCTTCGGCGCCGGCACAACGCTGAAGAAGATCGACGACTACACGGTCGAATGGACCTTCAAGGAGGCCTTCCCGAAGCAATATCTCTACACGATGTCCTACCCGAACTTCTGCCCGGGTCCATCGCATATCCTGAAGCCACAGCATCCGAAATATTCGAAGAACACCTACGACCAGTTCAAGAACGCCTTCCCGCCGGAATTCATGAACATGCCTGTTATGGGCGCCTGGGTGCCTGTGGAATATCGCTCCGACGACATCATCGTCATGCGGCGCAATCCTTACTACTGGAAGGTCGACGAGAAGGGCAACCAGCTGCCTTATCTCAACGAGCTGCACTACAAGCTCTCGACTTGGGCCGACCGCGACGTTCAGGCTGTTGCGGGTTCTGCCGACATCTCGAACCTCGAGCAGCCGGAAAACTTCGTTGCGTCGCTGAAGCGTGCCGCCGAGAAGACGGCGCCCGCCCGCCTTGCTTTCGGTCCGCGCCTCATCGGCTATAACTTGCGCATGAACTTCTCCGCCAATGGCTGGGGCAACCCGGACGAGCGCGGTCAGGCGATCCGCGAGCTGAACCGCAACGAGGACTTCCGCAAGGCCGTCACCATGGCGCTCGATCGCAAGGCGATCGGCGACTCGCTGGTCAAGGGACCGTTTACCGCGATCTATGCGGGCGGGCTCTCCTCGGGCACCAGCTTCTACGACCGCAACTCGACTGTCTACTATCCCTTTGATCTCGCCGGCGCCAAGGCGGAACTCGCCAAAGCCGGCCTCAAGGATACGGATGGCGACGGCATCGTGAACTTCCCGGCCGGCACGCTTGGCGGCAAGAATGTCGAAATCGTCATGCTGATCACCAATCAGTACACGACCGACAAGAGCCTTGCCGAAGGTGTCGTCGCCCAGATGGAAAAGCTCGGTCTGAAGATCGTCATCAATGGGCTCGACGGTACGAAGCGTGACGATGCCCATTATTCCGGCCGCTGGGATTGGCTGATCCAGCGCAACACGACGGAACTGTCATCGGTGGTGCAGAATACCGAACAGCTTGCTCCTGTCGGTCCGCGCACCAGCTGGAACCATCGTGCCGGGAAGGATGACAAACTAGATCTGATGCCCTTCGAAACGGAGCTTGTCGACGTGGTCAACAAGTTCACGACGAGCCAGAGCAATGAGGAGCGCGTCAATCTGATGAAGCAGTATCAGAAGATCTCGACGGAGCACGTCAACACCGTCGGTCTGACGGAATATCCGGGAGCGCTGATCATCAACAAGCGGTTCTCGAACGTCCCGCAGGGCACGCCGATCTTCATGTTCAACTGGGCTGAAGATTCCGTGATCCGCGAACGCCTGTGGGTGGCCGCCGACAAGCAGGGCAAATACGAGCTGTTCCCCGAACAGCTGCCCGGTAAGCCCGGCGACAAGGGTCCGATAAACTAAGCTCCTCCCAGCTGAAGTGAGCCTCAGGCCGCGCGTGCCGCGCGCGGCCTGATATGACCAACAAGCCGGCCGCGCTGACAAGGAGCGACTGGCGGTAAGGAGAAGCGAGCCGTCCGATGTTACGATTCCTGCTCGTGCGCATAGCCTCCGCGATCCCCGTTCTCTTCATCCTGAGCGTGGTGACTTTCGCGATCATCCAGGCCCCGCCCGGCGATTACGCCGATTATATAAGATCCCAGCTGATCAACCAGGGCGGTGCGTCCTACGCTCAGGCCGATGCGCAGGCGCAGGCCTACCGGGCCGAACACGGCCTCGATAAGCCGATGGTCGTCCAATACGTCAACTGGATCGGTGGAATCGTGACGCGCGGCGATTTCGGCTACAGCATGTTTTACAACAAGCCGGTCGCCGACGTGGTCGCAGAGCGGCTGCCGCGCACGCTGCTTCTGGCGCTCGTCTGCCATATCTTCGCCTCGGTGCTCGGCATCGGCTTCGGCATCTGGGCGGCGACGCGCCAGTACAGCTGGATCGACAGCACGCTTTCGGCGATTTCCTTCCTCGGCATGACGGTGCCGCGCTTCCTGATGGCGCTAATCATCGTCTATCTCCTAGTCTTCCAGTTCAACGTTTCCGAGATCGGCAGCTTCTTCTCGCCGCAATATGGCGGGGCGCCATGGTCGTGGGCGAAATTCGCAGATCTCGTCCACCATGTCTGGCCTGTTGTGGCGATCGCCACTTTCGGCGGGCTCGCCTACAATATGCGCGTCATGCGCGGCAATCTGCTCGATACTTTGAATGCCCAATATGTCGAGACGGCAAAGGCCAAGGGACTTTCCGGCGGCGCGGTGGTGATGCGCCATGCGGTGCCGAACGCGCTGCATCCGCTTGTCATGTACCAGGGCGTCGTGCTGCCTTACATGCTGACCGGCGAGATCGAAACCGCCATCATCTTCGCACTGCCGACCGTCGGCCCGGCGATCGTCGGCTCGATGGCGGTCGGCGACGTCTATGTCACCGCCACTTTCATGATGGTGCTGTCGGCGACACTGATCGTCGGCAATATCATCGCCGACATGCTGCTGGCCCTGCTCGATCCGCGCGTGCGTCAGTTCGGAGGAGCCTGAAATGCTTGCTTTTGACTCTTCCGCTACACCGCCGACAACCGAACCCGCGATCAAGAAGCCGTCGCATGGCAGCGAGAGCTATCTGGCGCTCGTCTGGCGCCGACTGAGGCGCTCCTGGACCGGCATGGCCGGGCTCGTGCTCGTCGGGCTCCTGATCCTCATGGCGATCTTTGCCGATTTCTTCGCGCCGATGGACCCGAAGGCGACCGATGTCGGTTTCGCGCCGCCGCAGATCATGAGCTTCCACGACAAGGACGGGGGCTTCGTTTTCCAGCCGCGCGTCTATGCGCTGTCCGATTCCGAAGAGCTCGATCCGGTCACCTTCCAGCCGATCGTCGGCATGGATTATGACAACCCGCGGCTGCTCGGCTTCTTCGTCAAGGGCGCTGAATACAACCTTCTCGGTCTGATCCCGGCCAACCGCCACTTCTTCGGCTCGACCGACGGCCAGCCGGTCCATTTCCTCGGCACTGACAAGTTCGGCCGTGACGTGCTGTCGCGCGCCATCATCGGCTCGCGCATCTCGCTGACGATCGCCCTGACTGTGGTCTTCATCGTCACCATTATCGGCACGACGGTCGGCATGGTCTCGGGCTATTTCGGCGGGAGCTTCGATGTCTGGGTGCAGCGCTTCGTCGAACTGGTGCTCGCCTTCCCACAGCTGCCGCTCTATCTGGCGCTGACCTCGCTGATCCCGGTGACTGCACCGACCAACGTCTTCCTCGCCTTCGTCATCGCCGTCATGTCGGCGCTCGGCTGGGCGCAGATGTCGCGCGAGGTGCGCGGCAAGACCCTGGCGCTCGCCCGCATCGATTATGTCAGGGCGGCCATGGCCGTCGGCGCCACCGACACGCGCATCATCCTGCAGCATATCTTTCCGAACGTGATGAGCCACGTCATCGTCGCGGTGACGCTCGCCATACCAAGTGTCGTGCTGCTGGAATCCTTCCTCGGTTTCTTGGGCTTTGCCGTCAAGCCGCCGCTGATTTCCTGGGGACTGATGCTGCAGGACACGGCGACCTATTCGGTCATCGGCTCTTATCCCTGGATTCTCTCTCCCGTTGCCTTCGTGCTCGTCACCGTCTTCGCCTTCAATGCGCTGGGTGACGGACTGCGCGATGCGGTCGATCCTTATTGAGGTGATTGATATGGCTCTTGCACTGGTCAATTCCTTCGCCCCGCCCGTCCGCCACGACCACGACGGCCGCTCGGAAACGCCTATTATCGACGCCCGCAACGTCGCTGTGAATTTCAAGGTCGAGGACGGCATGGTCGAAGCCGTCAAGGACGTCTCCTTCCAGCTCTATCGCGGTGAGACGATCGCGATCGTCGGCGAGTCCGGCTCCGGCAAATCGGTGACGGCCCGTACGGTGATGGGGCTCTTGTCGAAGCGCGCCGTGGTTTCCGACAAATCCACGGTCGCCTATGACGGCAACAACATCCTGAAATTCTCCGAGCGGGCGCGTCGCAAGCTGCGCGGCGACCGCATCTCGATGATCTTCCAGGAACCGATGAGTTCGCTGAACCCGATCTATACGATCGGCAGCCAGATCGTCGAGGCGATCCGCGTGCATCGCCGGATCAGCAAAAGGGATGCGCAAAAGCGCGCGCTCGAACTGCTCGAACATGTGCAGATCCCCGATCCCGCCGCGCGGCTCATGCAATATCCGCATCAGCTTTCCGGCGGTCAGCGCCAGCGCGTGATGATCGCCATGGCGCTCGCCAACGATCCCGACGTGCTGATCGCCGACGAGCCGACGACGGCGCTCGACGTCACCGTGCAGGCGCAGATCCTCAATCTGATCCGCAACCTGCAGAAAGAGCTGGGGATGGCCGTCATCCTCATCACCCACGACCTCACAGTCGTGCGGCAGTTCTCGGATTACGTCTATGTGATGCAGCACGGCGAAGTGCGCGAACACAACACCACCGAAGCGCTGTTTGCCAATCCGCAGCACGCCTATACGAGGCACCTGCTCGCCTCCGAACCGCGCGGCCAGGCCAATCCGCTGCCGGAGGGATCGGATGTCATCCTGGATGCCAAGGGCGTGCGTGTCGCTTTCATGCTGCGCCATGGCACCTTTCTCAAGCCGGCGATGCGTGAGCTTGTCGCCGTCGACAGCCTCGACCTGACGCTGCGCCGTCACGAGACGCTCGGCCTCGTCGGCGAATCCGGCTCCGGCAAGACGACGTTCGGCCAGGCGATCCTGCGACTGAACAATGCCCAGAACGGCGAGATCTATTTCGACCGTCAGCCGATCCATGGCCTTTCCCGAGCTGAGATGCGGCCACTGCGCGCCCGCATGCAGGTGGTGTTCCAGGATCCGTTCTCATCGCTCAACCCGCGCATGACGATTGGCCAGATCATCGACGAAGGCCTCGTTGTCAACAAGCTGGGCGCGACCAGGAGCGAACGGCAGGACCGGGTGCGCGAAGCGCTCATTGCCGCCGGCATGCCCGGCAATATCCTGTCGCGCTTCCCGCATGAATTTTCCGGCGGCCAGCGCCAGCGTATCGCGATTGCCCGTGCCATCGCGCTGGAGCCGGAATTCATCCTGCTCGACGAGCCGACATCGGCGCTCGATCTTTCCGTCCAGGCGCAGATCATCGAACTCCTGCGCAAGCTGCAGGACGAGCGGGGCCTGAGCTATCTCTTCATCTCCCACGACCTCAAGGTCGTCAGGGCGCTCTGCCATCGGGTCATCGTCATGCAGCATGGCAAGATCGTCGAAGAGGGACCTGTCAACGAAGTTCTATCCAATCCCAAGACCGCCTACACCGAACGGCTCGTCAAAGCCGCTTTCGAGGTAGCGTGAACGCCGAATGCCGGAGGTTATTATGGCAGCAAATCCCAAAATCACGTTCATCGGAGCTGGCTCCACCGTCTTCATGAAGAATATCGTCGGCGACGTGTTGCAGCGTCCGGCCCTGTCGGGTGCGACCATCGCCCTGATGGATCTCAATCCGCAGCGGCTGGAAGAAAGCGCCGTCGTCGTCAACAAGCTGATCTCGACGCTCGGCGTCAAGGCGAAGGCCGAGACCTATTCCGACCAGCGCAAGGCGCTTGCGGGCGCCGATTTCGTCGTCGTCGCTTTCCAGATCGGCGGCTATGAGCCCTGCACGGTCACCGATTTCGAGGTGCCGAAGAAATACGGGCTGCGCCAGACGATCGCCGACACACTCGGCGTCGGCGGCATCATGCGCGGGCTTCGCACCGTGCCGCATCTCTGGAAGGTCTGTGAGGACATGCTCGCCGTCTGCCCCGAGGCGATCATGCTGCAATATGTCAACCCGATGGCGATCAACACCTGGGCGATATCAGAGAAATACCCCACGATTCGCCAGGTCGGCCTCTGCCATTCGGTGCAGGGCACGGCGATGGAACTGGCCCACGACCTCGACATTCCCTACGAGGAAATCCGCTACCGCGCCGCCGGCATCAACCACATGGCCTTCTATCTCAAGTTCGAGCATCGCCAGCCTGATGGTTCCTACAAGAACCTTTATCCGGATCTCGTGCGCGGCTATCGGGAGGGCAGGGCGCCAAAGCCCGGCTGGAACCCGCGCTGCCCGAACAAGGTGCGCTACGAGATGCTGACCCGGCTTGGCTATTTCGTCACCGAAAGCTCCGAGCATTTCGCCGAATACACGCCGTATTTCATCAAGGAAGGCCGCGAGGACCTGATCGAGAAATTCGGCATTCCGCTCGATGAATATCCGAAGCGCTGCATCGAGCAGATCGAGCGCTGGAAGGGGCAGGCGGAAGCCTATCGCACCGCCGACAAGATCGAGGTCGAGCCGTCGAAGGAATATGCCTCCTCGATCATCAACTCGGTCTGGACCGGCGAGCCCTCGGTGATCTACGGCAATGTCCGCAACAATGGCTGCATCACCTCGCTGCCCTATAATTGCGCCGCCGAAGTGCCCTGCCTCGTCGACGCTTCCGGCATCCAGCCGACCTTCATCGGCGATCTGCCGCCGCAACTCACCGCTCTGATCCGCACCAATATCAACGTGCAGGAACTGACGGTGCAGGCGCTGATGACTGAGAACCGCGAGCACATCTATCACGCCGCGATGATGGACCCGCATACGGCAGCCGAACTCGACCTCGACCAGATCTGGTCGCTGGTCGACGATCTGCTCGCCACCCACGGCGACTGGCTGCCCGAATGGGCGCGCACCAGCCGCAAGGTTCAGGCTGCCTGATCCTCTCTCCCGGATTGGGCGTCAAAGAGCCCCGCGGTCGCAACAACCGCGGGGTTTTTCGTGCGTGAAGCCCGTTGTAGGACACCACGTTTCATGCGCGAGAATTGCTTCGTCGGCGTTACGCTGGCTTCGGAAATTCAAATTGCTGACCGCTTTTTAGGATCGGGTATTTCACTGTCGGGGTATCCTTCACCGTTCGTCCCGATTCCGTGATAATGGTAAATGTTGCTGTTACCGTGATCAGACCGGGCGGTGCACTCTTCTTGTCTTCCCGGACAGAGAATTTGTACTCGTCATTTTTATTGCCATCTCGACCGCTGATTTTCCCGTTCTTGTCCACACACAGACTTGAAGCATACTCGTCAAAGATCGATAGCTGCTCGTAGTCGTCCAGTATTTTTACGCTGACCTCGAATGCCATGATGCTCTCCATCGATGCTGGATTAATCGCGGGTAAGACGGCCGTCACGATGTGCCATCCTGAGGGTGATTGCGTAGGAAGTTGGAGATCGTTTTCCCGGTAGATTGGCGTCTAGTATGAGTGTCTTTGCGTCGCCGAAGTTTGTGCATATCTCAAGCAACATATCGGACGCACGGATCCTCCACATCATATAGCCAAGATCATCAAATCCACATCCCACGGCGTCCCGGGGAGTGTCGCCTGTAACGAGAAATACCCGGTTTGAATCGAACCTGTAGCAATGCCCTTCGAAAGCATAGCCATAGGCTAAAACGATCGAATATTCTCCAGACGCACTTCCGACATCACCATGGAACAATTGCATTCGAAGATCGGTTTGGAATCCCTCTCCGATATCGAAGCGAGCATAATCGTTTCTGTCGTTGAGCTTGACGCCGTAAAGGATTAGGGCATCTGGTTCGTAGCGCTCTGTCGCTGGAGCGGGGACGCTTTCATTTATCATCGATACCTCCCGTCGTCTGGTTAAAGAATTCCACGCCACCTCATGCAATCTTCAAGCTGGTCCATGTAAGCGACACCCCGCCCCCGGCTGGCAGCTTCGAGGAAGGCTGCTGCTGCGACTTCAAACGTCAGGCTGTCCGGTTCGAGATATCTCCAGGAACGCACAACGGCTTCGCCCACGATGTCTCGTGCATCCTGTAGGGCGGCCTTCGTGGCGAAGTGCTTCAATTCATAGGATGCCTTCGGCGCTCGCAGGCCTTCTTCGATAAGCGCAGGCACCATTTGCCGGCGAAGATCGCTGAATTTCCTGGGATCGATGTCCGACGTTCCGCGTTCGAATTGCAGCGACTGGAAGACCTCGATCAGGCAATCGAAAAGGCCCGCCGCGAACGGCTTTGACTGGTCGTGAACATCGCTGCCGACATCACCGATGCGAAGCGAGTTATTAAACGATCGCAATTGCTTCTCGTCGCTGAGTTCGGAAAATTTGTCGAGTTCATTGTGCAAGAGCAGATTTCCGCCGGTGCGGCGAAGGAGCCGATCGAGAGCGGTGTCGAATTGCAGCAATCCCAGCAGCGATATGAAATCGGCGATAGCCTCATGGTAGGAAAAGAAATCGCTGTCACGTCCGTCGCCCTGGAGGATTCCGAGTTCGCTCAGCAGAATGAGGTGTCCCATTTCGTGAGCAACGGCGTCGAAATTCAGCGCGAAACTTGATGCCGAGTTTCCCGGCTCGCTCTCACCCAGCTCCAGAAAGCCAAAGCCGGATTGTGCATTCTCCCAATTGGGAATGCGAGGAACAATTTCCAATCGTTCCAGCGTTGGTTCGAAGAACCAGGGGATCGAGCGCCCGACATAGCTCTCACAAATATCGAGAACCCGGTGCGCGCAGGCAAAACTGTGCGTCGAAAGGAATGCCGGCGAACCAGGCCCGATATGATCGAAATGACCGTCGGCGCCAGGCTCTACAGGAGGCTGCAAAAGGCCGGAATACGGAGGGATGTATGGTGCGGCATAGGGAGACTTCGGTTCAACGGGGTTTGCCACATACATTCGGCTGTCCGACGGCCCAGCCAGGATCGGCCCCGCGGAAGCTCCAATCCACACCACTTCGGGCTTTTCATAGCCGGGGATGAAGGGTGGCTGGGGAAAGACAAGGAAACGCACTCCCAAGGGCTGCCCTGAAGCTGCCCCGCTGCCTGCGCCCTCCGGATGTGTGATGGCATCCAATGCTGCCCCCACCGCTCGTTTCCCACGCCAAGCGAATTTTCTAATATACCAGTACTACGCGCCTTTCGACAATAGTGTATCGAGCAGATTGTAGTACTCCATGTCGTTCGCAAACGATTCCGTAAGTTCAAACTCCAAAGGAAAGCTCTCGTTTAGATTGCTGATATTTTGATTGTCCAGGTATTTCAGAAGATTTACCGCGTCGGTTCGCTTCTGGTTTACAGCGCTCGCTTTCAGCCATGCTTTTAGTGTTCCGAGCTGGTCCAGAGGGCTGCCACTGTTTTCAGCCGCCACAAAGAGCTTGGCGAATGACCTTTCGCTGAAGTGAAGCGAGCGTGCCAGTGACTCAAGGTCATGCCTGAGCCATTTTTCGATGATCCCGGCGCGTTCCGCGTTTCTCAGAGAGAGCCTGATGTCTATGAGAGCGTCACCCAGTGCGGTTGATCCCAGCTCAATGGGAGCCATTGGCACCGTGACATCGGCATCATCGGTGAGCGGATGCCTTCGATACCACCGGTAGATCAGTCCATGCCCGATCATTCCCTGGGGGGCTAGTTCCGCTGCTCGTAGCGCGCCTATGCTTGATGCACCGTACATGCGGACCCCTCGGGACATTGCCCAGAGAATTTCCTGGTGACGAACAGCCGGGGACTGCGCGAAGACGCCGTCGATCAGCGCAATCACGGAGGGAGCGTATTGCGCCACGGCTCGCACGACATCTCCGCATCCGACGGGAGGAAGGTATATCGCGTCCAGGTGGCTGCGCGCTTCCGTCCCGGAGAGAGTGGGGCCGAGAAAAACCACGATATCATCGCGCAAGGTCTGCCTCCGGATTTGTTTCCAGTGGTGGCGCAACCACGCGGACGACATGAAGAGGTATGCGATCATCCGAATGAAGAACCACAAGAATGGCGGCCGTCGCGCCTGCCAACTTTAAGGCCTCGATGGTCGCTCGGATGGATTGGTCGTTGGCGGGAGGACACTCTTCGACATAGGAACTGCCTCCTTTTGCGAGTTGACTGCGCCATGCGGCCAACTCCGAGGCATCCGGGCATCCATAAAGCTCGGTCCTGATATCTTCCCGCGCGGCTGAAATCACGCCCAATCGAGACTGGCATGCTTCGAGCAATGCGCTCGTCAGCGCGCGATCGTGGCTGAAGTCGCAGCCGAAGCCTTCAGCCGGCAGAGGCGCAAACGGGGCTCTGCTTGCGTCTTCCATGATGTGGCACCAGTAGATCGGCAGCGCGTGCGGCGCCGGGATCTGCCAGACGCCCACGACAAAACCTGCATTGGATAGTCGCCGCATGATTTCTCCGGCGCTTCCCGAGTGAACCGACCGGCTGTCGATCTGAAAGCGATCAAAGAAATGGGGGGTCTTCATTGCCGTGCATCGAGCCTGCCGCTCCAGAATCTCCAGGCACGCATGTCTTGCCGCGCTTTGAAGGCTCGTGCCGGCTGCCAGGCCCGTTGTGTCTCTGGGCATCCAATGTGGATGAGGCGAGGGGATGGTGTAGGCGGTATCCACAAGGGCAAGCGGAACTGAAATTTCCTGACCTGAAAAGAGATCCAACCCGCCAATCCAGAAAAGCGTCTCATCGCCCCGCCCGACGCCAAGGTGCGACCAGTATTTCTGTTCGTTCATTTCGCGGAAGGCCGCTCTGAAGACGCGGTCCGGAGGGATCCGCTCCGAGGCCCATCCCTCCAGGGATTCCATCAGGCCCGATATCGCCGCGAGCGGAAAAGTCAAACCTTTCCCTTGGCTGACCACGACGGAAAGGGACCGCGGCCGCACCGCCTGGACGACGGGAATCCCGATCCAGTCGAGTTGCGTGACCGAACCCAGCCTCGTGATCCCGTATTCCTGCTTATGCGCGAGGATGCGCCGCACGGTCTGCCAGGGATCAGGGGGCGAGGGGGGAAGGGTATCGAAGATATTGTCGAGCATCCCTTCGTCCATCCGATCCTCCTCTTGGGGCTAGAACCTTGGCAATCCGTCCAAGGCGCGCTTTGCTCTTTCCGTGAGCCAGGCAGCTTTTTGCGCTTCTGCAATCTGGATGGCTTTCGTCAGGTCTCTTTTTATCGATGAGGGAGTGTCGTTCAGATCACGTCTCAGTTTTGCGCTGAGGCGATAGAGTTCGGCGAGCCAGAACGACTGGCCGCTGCTGCGACCAACATTGATCGCATTGTGAACGGTTGCGAGCGCTTCCGCAGGTTTTCCGAGCCGCTGCAGCACCTGCGCATGCATGTCACTGTGTATGGAAAAATTGTCGTCGGTGCCCAATTGCTGCTGGAGCAGGAGGCCGCCCTGAAAGCGCTCTTCGCCGCGTTTTGCGGATGACGTCATCAGCTCCGCCCAGCCGCAGTACATGTTGGCACGCGCCTGGCTTGCGGCGAGACCGTGCCGCTTGGCAAGCGACAGCATCTGTTCGCCGAGCGCATGGACATCGTCATATCTGTCTTGGCAGCGACGAAGGACGATTGCGTAATAAAGCGAATGAACCATGCTGCCGGCGTGATCAGTTGAGGTTGCCCATTCCAGGCATTGTTTGATCGCATCTTCACTGGCGTCGGGATCATTCAGAAGCAGGTAGGAGAGGGCGCTTTCACCCAACCCGCATACCTTGGCATCATGTCCACCGAAGAAGGCTCGATTTCTCACGGCTCTTTCGGGATCGTAGAGATCGAGGCCTTTGGCGACGCAATCGAGACAAAAATCGTGCTCCCCGGCATGAAAGCTCGTCGCCCATCCGCAATGATAGGACTGAAGTCTCGTCTCCTGATCCTCGACGGCTTGCATGTCCCCCACGAGAATTCGCGCGCGTGATTGTTGCGTCAGAATGTTGGGCGCCGTGAACCACCATCCCCAGTAGACCGGGAAATGTTTTACCCGAACTGTCGATGATTGTTTCCTCAGAAAATGCATCGCGCGGGAATAGACCCGCCGTGCGCTCTCCGAGCCCTCTCCGTCAAGCGCGGCCGCCACGACGCCTTGAAGTTCGAACAAGCCGAGTGCGAGCTCGGTGCGATCGGGATGGCGCCGCGAAACGCTGTTGACCTCCCGCGCACAGAGTTCAAGTGACACGTTTGCCTCGTGCATTGCCGAGCGAAGAACGCTTGCTTCCGCCGCCGCCAAGGCAAACTTGGCCGCGGCATCGTGCAGGCCCGCTTCGGCACACTGCCAGGCGGCGATCGCAGCTGGCAAGCTGGGCTTCCCTTCTCCGATCAACAGATCCGCGATGCGCCTGTGTATGCGACGCCTGTCGCTCTTGAGAAGGCTGCTGTAGGCAGCTTCCTGGGCCAGCACGTGCCGGAACTGGAATGAGCCGGGGGCGACGGAAGAACGCTCGATGATGCCTTGAGAAAGAAGCTGCTCAATGGCAACGTCAACGCTCTGCCGGCTGACGCCTTCGAGAAGGTAGGTGAGCAGTGAGATGCTGAATTCGCGGCCGATGACGCTCGCAAATTGCGCCATCCGTCGGGCGGGACCGGTCGCGGCGAGCCTGGCGGAAAGGAGATCATTGAGCGAAGTGACGCCGCCTTCCAGCAGCAACCCTTTCCATTCGGATAAGGCGTTGCCCAAAGGTTGCCTCGTCAGGAAGAAGGTCGCCAGTTCTTCCGCATAGAGCGGCATGCCATCGCATTGATCCAGTATGAAATCCGAGAGGCCGGACGGAGGGCGTTCCCCCCAGATCGAGGCGACGAGATCCCGAACCGCGGCGGAGGCTAGCCCTGACAATTCTATCTCCGTGGCAACGGCCAGGGATCGCCTGATTCTCGACGTCTGAATCACAAGGATCGGAAGCTTGCCGGCTTGCAATCCGAGCAGATCCATCAACTCCAAGGTCATGCCGTCGGCCCAATGAACATCCTCGAAGACGAGGAGCGTCGGAACAGCAGTCGCTTTGCATGTCAGGATGTCAGCAGCCGCTTCGACGACCTTCCGCCTGAACGCGCGCCCGGACAAATCCGGCACCCGAATATTGCGAGATGTTGCCGAGGATCGGTCGGCAGTAAATGCGAGAATTGTGTCGATTGCATCAACCTCTACATCTCGGCCGGATGCCCGAAGAGCCTGCGCAAAAGCGCCATTGTCGCCATCGTTTAGAACCGAAGGCTCGGCGACAAGCCTCTCCAGAAACGCAACAAACGGATGCAGAGGCTGGCTCTCCATGCGCCTGCCGCACTGGAAGACCAAGGTCTCATGCGCCGTTCGCCGTAGGTTTCGGGCGAATTCGCCAACCAGCCGGGATTTGCCGATGCCTGCCTCTCCAACGAGGGCGATCGAACTCCCCTTACCGTCGAGAGCCGAATTCCAGGCACTGGAAAGAGCCGCAAGCTCTCTTTCCCTGCCTCTGATTGGCTTCTCCCGCTCATGGGATGGCGATAGCTCGGACGTTGATTGATCACGTTCTTGCGGGCGCCAGAGCGCAATCGGATCTTCAAAACCTTTGAGCCTGGCTTCTCGAAGCAGGCTGTAGTCGAATTTGTGCCGCGTGAGCTGAACGGTGGAATCTGCGACAAGGACGGAATTCGGCTCGGCCTCTGCTTGCAGGCGAGCCGCCAGAACAGGTGCCGTGCCAACAATCTCATCACCTTCGGTGGAGAATACGACGAGACTGGTGGCAACCCCAATCCGCAGCTTGAAACGCATCCGCGCTTTGGCTTTCGTCCTGGCTGCAATGCGCACGAGTTCGAGGGAAGCCCGCACGGCACTTTCAGCGGCATCTTCGGACTGGTCGGGATATCCGAAGAAACAGCATCCGCCGTCTCCGAGCCGCTGATGAAGAAATCCTCCATGTTCTTTTATGACAGCTTCGGCACTCTGGTGCAGCGCTGACACGGATCGGAAGAATTGCTCCGGGTCGCTTCGCAGTAAGAGCTCCGTCGAGCCCACGATGTCATAGAAAAGGGCAGTGACCTGTCGCCGCTCTCCAGTGAAACGAAATCGTGCGTCGAGGGTTTTCATAATGGGTCGCCCAACACCACAGAAGCCTTGGCAAGGACATCCGATTTATAGCATTGATGCAAGCTTTTCGTGCGCTGATGCTAATATAAGCCTGCTGCATCATGCATCGCCTGATAGTGAACTATACTATCCCCCTCGATCTACGCGCAGGCCACGACCGCATCGCTTCGGGCCGGGTTGATCCGGGTGACGCGCGGCTATGTGGAATATCAGTTTCCCAACGATGCGCGGCTGACGAACAGCCACCCACGGCGACTGGCTGCCCGAATGGGCGCGCACGAGCCGCAAAGTGCGGGTGGCCGACCTTCTCTCCCGGGTGACGTGTCGAAAGGCCTCGCGCTGGCAACGACCGCGGGGCTTTAGCCGCCGGAGATTACCAGCCATGAGCGACCGGCCTATCGCCGTGGCGGCCCTTTTCACCACGGCGGCGAGCGCCAACCTTTGAGCGCCAGATGGCCTTCAGCCTCAATCAGCCAAAGAACGCGCGAAGCTGAGCGAAGAACCCGTCTGGTTTGTAATTTGCCATTTTTCGCAAGCGGCGAGCGATGACTGCCGCGCTGACGCTTTCACCGAAATGGCAGAAGCAGACAAGATCATGCAATTGCTCGTCGCTGAATTCGAAGAACCGTTTGGCCTCTCCATAGCTGTCATTTTCCATTCCTGCCGCCCGCAGAATGGGATCAGCGAATGCAACGGAGATCGGGGTGTCGTCATCGCGCAGAGCAAGCCGATCTGCAATCGACTTATATTCGGTTTCGTGAAGCGTCCTAAGAAACGGTCGGGGGCTGCGTTCGAGACTTTCGGCCCACCGTTCAAGCCGTTCGCGCCGCGTCATCTCAAGGCGCTTGCAGGTCGTGCTGACCTTAGCAATGGTTTTCAATTGATCGAGTGCGTACTGTTCCATCTCGGCCTCCTATCCCCGGAAAAATAGATGGTCCGCTCCCAAAAACAGCGTGGCTCAGGTGGCTGCCGATGTCCAATCACGATTGGGAACGGCGTCCCGTTGACGTTTCCGTAATCACTGGAGACGCCTTTACTTGCCGACTGGCTCTTTTCTCATAGGATTTCTGCGCCATGTCATGCCAAGGCAACCAGACAAGGTTCGGTATGGACGAGATATTCGAACAGCTTCTGCACCTTTCTGCACGCACCGAGACGCTCATCGCCGTTTACGATAGCAATGACCGGCTGCAATACGCCAACAGCACCTTTCGTTCGGTCTATTTCATCGAGCCGGATGAAACTCCGCTCTGGCCGGATCTCATGCGGCGCAATTTTGAGCTACGGCGGGGCACGGTCATTCGGACGAGCAATTTCGAGGAGTGGCTGCGATCGACACAGTCTCGCCGCGGCAAGATCGGCTATCGAGCCTTCGAGACGGACCTGTGGGATGGCCGATGGCTTTGGATGACCGAGGCAGTGCAGACGAACGGTTGGATGTTGTGCATTGCGAGCGACATCACCGGTTTGCGAGCGCATGGCAGGACTGTCCGGCAAGATCGCGACCAGGCGATCAAAGCGTCATACACCGATGAACTCACGGGTGTCGCCAACCGCCGCTTTGTGATGGCCCGCGTTGATGACATGCTGGCAGCGGCCCAGCATGGAAACGAGGGGTGCCTTGCGGTGTTCGACATCGACAATTTCAAACACATCAACGATCGGCTCGGCCACCACGCCGGCGATCTCGTCCTGCGCGATTTTGCGCATCGCATTCATCAGAATGTTCGCCGCAACGATTGTTTCGGGCGGGTCGGCGGAGAAGAGTTCCTTCTCGTGATGCCGGCAACCGGGCCGGAAGACGCCATTGCCATGGTCGAGCGCATGCTGACGGTGATCCGGTTCTCCCGGCCTCTGCCGGAATCTCCCGACTTCAGCTACACCTGCTCCGCCGGCATCGCCGCCTGTATCCCGTCCGACAGCGCGTCGGACCTCTATCGACGCGCCGATCAGGCACTCTATGCTGCCAAGCTAAGCGGCCGGGACAGGGTGCGCGCAGCGTAGGGGCCCAGACTATATGGTTGAACCCCAATTTGGTGTGCCGCTGCTCAGAGCAGCACTTTGTCGTGGGCCGCAGTCATGGCGGACGGCGACCCGGGCCTGTTTGCTGAGGTAGGAACCAATGTGATTGGGCGCGATGCCTCAGATTCCAGACCCGTGGAGCTCCTGGTCATCGTCGCCTTCCCAAGGTGAGGGCATCGAGATGCGATTGCGGTTGGCCGAGGGCATCGGCATCCAACACTTCAATTCCGGCTCCGCATATTCGATGATGTGCCCTGGCGAGGAATCAGAGGCGCGCCAGCCTTCTCCTGCGAACTGATCGCCATTCGACCAATAGGCGAGATCAACTTCCGCCGGCCCCTGCTCGGACTGGCGAATCGTGACGAGGATCCGACTACCGTCTTTCGGAGCGTTTGCCATGTGGCGCCAGCGATCTGGCTCGTCCATCGTCTTTTCTCCTCCCTCGCTGCAGGTTGCGAGTGTCGCCTTGCCGGCGAAAGCGGTCAACTCAAACTTTGTGAGAACCGTGCTCGCCGATGCCTCCGGCATCCAGCCGACCTTCATCGGCGACCTGCCGCCGCAGCTGACCGCGAGCACATCTACCACGCCGCGACGATGGACCGCATACGGCGGCCGACCTCGACCTCGGCCAGATCGGGTCGCTGGTCGACGATCTGCTCGCCACAGATTGGCTGCTCGAATGGGCGCGCACAGCTCGCAAGGTACAGGCCGCTTGACATGCTCTGCCGGGTGAGGCGTCAGGGAGCTCTGCGGCGGCAACGACCGCGAAGCTTTTGTGTGAGAATCGGCTAATTTGCGAATAAGGGAAGGCCAGTAGATATTGAAACTGTAGCGTGGGCACCGATTTGGCTTCCAACATCGAGGATGTAATGTCGTTAGACCTTATCGAAAAAGAAATTCTTCGGTTCCTTGCAGACAGCGAACCGGAGGTCCTTTGCATTCGCGGCAAGTGGGGTGTCGGGAAGACTTACACCTGGGACAGTCTCCTAGGTAAGGCCGCCAACAACAATGTAGTAGCGTTGAAGAAATATGCCTATGTGACGCTCTTCGGCCTCAACTCACTCGAAGATCTTCGGTTCTCGATTTTTGAGAACACAAATTCAGGCGCTGAACTCACCCAAGCCGCCACGATCGAATCCTTTAGCAGCATGATCCAGCAAGCCGCAGATGCCGGCCGGAGATCCAGAAATCTGATCGAGTTTGTGGCGTCAGCGTTCAATCGCAAGGGGATAACCGACGCATTGGCAAAAGTCGGCTTCCTCAATGTTCGTAAACAACTCATCTGTGTCGATGACCTTGAACGAGCAGGCAAAGGTCTTGAGGTTCGCGATGTGCTAGGCCTCATCTCATTTCTAAGGGCGAAACGAGATTGTAAGATCGTGCTCCTTCTTAACGACGAACAAATTGGTGAAAGCAAAGCTGAGTTCTGGAAGCAAGTAGAGAAGGTCGCAGATACTATCCTGCATTTCAACCTGAGCCCGAGCGAGGCGTCTAATATCGCCTTTGGCACTCACCAGAGCGATATACGAACCATCGTTGAGCCGTTGCTACACATTCTGAATATTACGAACATCCGGATTATAAAGAAGATCCAGCTCGGAGCGGCCCGTTTGACTGAAATCCTGGCGGGCCAAGATGAGGATGTCGTGAAGCAAGCGCTCACCGCATTTGTTCTTAGCAAGTGGGCTGTGTTGGATCCGGACAATGCCCCACCAACCGCCTATATCCGCGGCTATAACGAATTTGCTGTTGCCCTAAGGGCGTCTAACAGCAAAGAGACGCCTGTCGATAAGTTTGCTGATCTACTCGCACTATATCCCTACAATTCGACTGATGAACTTGACGACGTGGTCATCGCTGGTGCTGAAGCCGGCTATTTCAATGAGACGCTTCTAAACCAGCGTGCCGCTTTAATTTCTGCGCGGAAGAAGAAAACTGAGGGCGGAGAGGAGTTCAGTCGTGTCTGGAAAGATATGTATCATGGATCTTTAGCGACAAGCGACGAAGACTTTTTGGAAGCGCTATTCAAAAGCGCCATGCAGGAAGCGGCCCTGATAACCCCACTCAACATCAATAGTTCAATAAAGTTGCTACGTGAGTTCGGCCGGCCGGAACTGGCTGATAAACTTATCGATGCGTATATCGACGCAAAGTCGGACGAAAATCTCGAATTCTTTGATCTTCGACATCATCATTTCAGCGGTGACGAGTCTGTAGACGATAACCTAAAGACCGCCTTTCAGGAGAAATTTGACAGCTTCGTCGATGACCGAAAGCCGCTAGACGTACTTAAGTCGATTGCGCAGCGCCAGGGTTGGTCAGAGGCTGACGTAGCTTTGTTGGCAAAACAGACATCAAGCGATTTTGAAACCATGTTTGAAGCTCTTCAAGGGAATGAGGTTCGGTGGGGTATCGAATCGGTAGGGTCAATCGGAAACAGTGGCAGGCCCGGCGCTGAAGCCATTCGGAAAGCATCGACCGATGCACTACGGCGGATAGCTCAAAAGTCGCCAATCCGGGCGCGCAAGATCGCTCGTTTCGGAATTTCTCTTGACGAGGCGATAGCGACCTCGGAACCAGATGGCAGCTAGCAAGACATGGAAACAAAACCTCGTATCATCGATATGCCCGAGCCGCTTGGCTTGTATGCAGGCCAACTTTACACCCGTGGGGAAGAGTATCTCGAAGCATTTCGCAGACTTTCCGAGCACGATGGTCTGATGATGCATGCCAAATATTTTATGATGGCTCATGCATTCGAGCTGTTACTAAAATCTTTTCTGGCCGCACGTGGTGTCAGCAAAAAGGAGTTGCAGGACAGGCAGCTCGGACACAAGCTGGACAAGATCTACGAGAGATGTGCGGCGCTCGGCATCCCCGCCATCGCCAATATCGAAGTGTTCACACGCGACATTGCGGAAAAGAATAGGGACTTCGATTTCCGATACCCCAGCAACTACAATCTGATGCTCCCGTCGCCGAGGCTGTGCTTGGAAGTGCTCGACCCGCTCGTCGAAGCATTGTGCCCTCTGATTTCGAGCGCACGTACTCAAGCGCAGATCAAGTGGGCAAGCGATACCAAGCACCTCCAGGGGCACAAAATCCGTTGGTCAGATTAAGCTTTTGGTCATATGCGTGAGAGCCCGCATATCATTAAAACCCTGAACGCATTCAAATCTGCGGGCGGTTTCGAGCCTATCCATACGCTTCACTATCTCCCGGCCAATCACGCCGAATACTTTTCCCGCGACCTTTCACACCATCCCATTTGCCACCCGGTTGCCAAAAAACCATGATTGCCTCACATAGATCACACATCGACCACAGGCATGAAGAATTGGATCAAGACTGAATGCGCATACACTACGTTCTCCTCGGTGCATTTCTTGCAATCGCACAGTCCGCATATGCTGAAGTCGCCTCATCGCCTGTTTTGGCGCCGCTGAAGCGACAGGAGCAGGCCGCTCAGCTGAGCGCGCAGTTTCTTTCGCGCTATACCTACAAACCCGTTCCGCTCGACGATGCCTTGTCGGCGAGGATCATGGATCGGTTCGTCAAGTCGCTTGATCCGGATCGCATGCTCTTCCTGCAAGCCGATGTCGACAAGTTCATGGCTGACCGCAGCCAGATCGACGATGCGATAGAACGGAAGGACCTGAGGATCCCGTTTGCGATTTTCAACGCCTATGAACAGCGCGTCGTCGACCGCATGGGCTATGCGCGCAGCCTGCTCAAGCAGGGCTTCGATTTCAGCGCGCAGGAAAGTTTTTCGGTGCTGCGCGATAAGGAGCCGTGGCCGCAGTCTGAAGCCGAGAGCAATGAGCTTTGGCGCAAGCGCGTCAAAAGCGACTGGTTGCGGCTGAAGCTCGGCGGCAAAACCGACGCGGCTATTCGCGAAACGCTCGACAAACGTTATGAAAACACGCTCGAGCGCGTCGACAAGTTTAAAAGCGACGACGTTTTCCAGTCGTTCATGGACGCCTATGCAACGTCGATCGATCCGCACACGGATTATTTCGGCGCGGCCGCTTCGGCCGATTTCAATGTGTCGATGAAGCTTTCGCTATTTGGCATCGGTGCCGTGCTGCAGGAACGCGACGACTATACGACGATCCGTGAACTCGTGCCTGGCGGGCCGGCGCAGCTCTCCGGCAAGCTTGCCGTCGGAGACCGCATCACCGGCGTTGGTCAAGGCAAGGACGGGGCGATCAAAGAAGTGGTCGGCACGCGCCTTGATGAAGTCGTGCAGATGATACGCGGGAAAAAGGGCTCCGTCGTGCGCCTGGACGTCCTGCCCGCCGATGCCGGGGCAGATGCCACGCATCGCGTTATCAGCCTGGTGCGCGATAAAATCAGTCTCGATAAGCAGGCTGCCAGGAAGACTGTGCTGTCCGTGAAGGCGGGCGACGCCACGCATAAAATCGGGATCATCACGCTGCCGGTCTTCTATGAGGATTTTGAAGCCAAGGGCAAAGGCGACAAGGATTACAAAAGCGCAACCCGCGATGTCGCCAAGCTTCTCGATGAATTGAAGGAAGAAAAGGTCGACAGCGTTCTCATGGACCTGCGCAACAATGGCGGCGGCTCTTTGGACGAAGCGATCGATCTGACCGGTCTCTTCATCGGCAAGGGACCGGTCGTTCAGCAACGTCGCAGCGACGGCAAGATCGAGGTCAAAAGCTCTGACCTGGCAGCGCCTGTCTGGACAGGGCCGATGGGTGTCCTGATCAATCGCGGCTCGGCCTCGGCTTCGGAGATTTTTGCCGCGGCAATCCAGGATTACGGCCGAGGCGTGATCGTCGGCGAACCGAGTTTCGGCAAGGGCACGGTGCAAACCGTCGTCGATCTCGACGAGATGGTTCACAACAGCAAACCCGAATTCGGCGAGCTGAAAGTGACGATTGCCCAGTTTTTCCGGGTCAACGGCGGTACGACGCAGCTGCGCGGCGTGACGCCTGATATCAGTCTGCCTGGGCTCTCCGATCCGACAAGCTTTGGCGAGACCAGTTATGACAATGCCCTGCCGTGGGCTGAGATCAAGCCGGCGAATTACACGCCCGCCGACACGCTTGCCAAGTTGCTGCCGACATTGCAAAGCCGCCACGATGCGCGGGTTGGCAGCGATCAGGACTTCCAAAACCTGCTGAAGGACATTGCCGACCTGAAAGCGCAACGCGAGAAAGGGGTCATCTCCCTCAATGAAGCCGAACGTCGCAAGGAAGCGGCGGCGCGAGAGAAACGGTTCAAGGATCGAGCGCAGGCAGGCGATGACGAAGATCCCAGTGGCGATGACGGCCTGGAAGCAGACGAGCGCAGCCTGAGCGCTGATATTGCCATGGAAAATGCCCGCAAGAAGGCAAAGGATGTTTTGCTGAACGAGGCCGCCGCCATTCTTGCTGACGAGACGGATTTGCAGGGGGACGTGCTGAAGGCGGCCACCAAGCAATAAGGAAACACGATCGGAAAATGGCCAACCGGTCATCTCTAGCCAGGATCAAAGGCGATCGGCTCGGACGTACCTTGGGGTATGCCCTTCGCCAACCGCCTTTGCCCTGACGAAAACCTGCTCCGGCAGAATGTTTCAATCTAGCCGGAAGGGCTCTGGCGCATCGGCCCTTCCGCCCTTCTCGCTACATTCCTCTCCATCACCCTTCGATAATGCCAGTCTTCACCGCCACCTGTCGGTAAGCCGCTCCTGCAGTGAAACCTCCGTCGATCACGAAATCCTCACCGGTGATGAAACCTGACTCGTCCGAGGCAAGAAACAGCACCAGCGCGGCGATCTCCTCCGGCTTTCCGCTTCGACGCATCGGCGTCATCTCGATCATGGGCTGAAGATGGGGGCTGTTCGCGTTGAGGCCGGTGACGACCAGCCCCGGGCAGATTGTGTTCACGCGGATTCCGTTGCCGACCAGCTCCATGGCCGCGCTCCGCGTCAGGCCACGGAGGCCCCATTTGCTGGCGGTGTATGCGGGATCATAGTGCCCCGAAAATGCACTGTTCGAAGAGATGTTCACAATCGATCCGCCGCCACCCTCTGCCATGAGGGGGGCCACGGCCTGAATTCCGAGAAACGCCCCGGTCAGATTGACCCTCAGCACCGCTTCCCATTTGTCGAGGGGGGTGCTGGCGACGGTGGTGCGGTTGATGATGCCGGCGTTGTTGACCAGAATATCCAACCGCCCCTTCCATTCTCGGGCCAGGCCGACCGCCGCCGCCCAATTGGCCTCCGACGTGACATCAAGCGCAATGAACGTCGCATCCAACCCCGACTTCTGGAGGCTGTCGACGAGCTCACGGCCTTCCTTCTCGAGGACGTCGGCCACGATGACCGCTGCCCCTTTTTCCGCAAGGAGACGGCTTTCAGCCTCCCCTTGTCCGCGCGCTCCTCCGGTTACGAGCGCGAGTTTGCCGCTCAAGTCCGCCATCGTCAGTTCCTCGCTTCCACCGTTCTGGATTTCTGGCAGCCCAGGCCTGATATGCCGAGCGCAATCGTCTGACCCGGCTTCAGGAAAACGGGTGCCGGCTTGATCCCCATGCCTACGCCTGGAGGCGTGCCCGTCGCGATGACGTCGCCTGGCTCAAGCGTCATGAACTGGCTGATGTAGCTGACGAGGAATGCGACATCGAAGATCATGTTCGACGTGGCTCCGGTCTGCTGTCTCACACCGTCGACATCGAGCCAAAGCTCTAAAGCCTGTGGATTGGTCACTTCGTCTCGCGTGACAAGCCAGGGACCGAGCGGGCCGAATGTGTCGTGGCTCTTGCCCTTTGTCCATTGTCCGCCCCGTTCGGATTGGAAAGCGCGTTCGGAGACATCGTTGACGACGCAATAGCCCGCGACGTGGGACAGTGCGTCTGATGTCTCGACATACTTGGCGCGCTTGCCGATGACCACGCCGAGTTCCACTTCCCAGTCAGCCTTGTTCGACGACCTTGGAATCTCGATATCGTCGTTAGGGCCGACGATCGCGCTGGTCGCTTTCATGAACAGTATCGGCTCTGCGGGGGGCTCCTTCCCGGTCTCACGCGCATGGTCGATGTAGTTGAGGCCGACACAGATGAATTTTCCGACCCTTCCGACACAGGGTCCGACCCTGTCTGGTGTCACCGCGGGTAAAGTCGCCGGATCGATCTGCCTGAGGCGTTCGATCGCCTTGTCAGACAGTGCCGATCCATCGAGATCGGAAATCGCGCCGGATAGGTCGCGCACGGTTCCCCGATCATCGACGAGTCCGGGCTTCTCGCTGCCCGGTTGTCCGTATCGAAGCAGCTTCATTGTGCGCGCCTAAATCCAGCGAGAACGGAATCATCGACATCCGGAAGGTTGATGACGATATTGTCCGGCGTCCTGGTGGTGAGCCATACCAGCTCCTCGGTCGTGGACATGTTTACCTCGATATGGGGCCAATTCGGCGGCACGAAGATGAAATCGCCTTCCTCCATGTCGAGATATTCCTGCCAGTCTTTCCCGAAGTAGATGCGTGCCTTGCCTTTGAGGACATAACCGCCGGTCTCCGCCTCGCCGTGGTGATGGGGGTAGGAGCGGTAGCCCGGCTCGTTGCTGACTTTGCCAAACCATATTTTCGTTGCCGGCGTGTGCTGCGGCCCCACGCCGCTGATGCGAATGCATCCCCCTGATTGAAGTGTGTTCTTGTCTTCATCGCCCTTGCGGGTCACGACGGGTCTCAGATCATGCGACATTCTTGTGCTCCTTGGGTTTGGTGGTTTCCGCCGTTCCGGTTTCTTTAGCGGTGAGATAGCGGGTGAGGCCGGTCCGCAGGTCGTCCGGCCATGGCCGTGACTTGTGGTCTTCGGTGGACGTGAGCACGATCCGCTGTTTCACCGTCCATATGGTGTCGCCGCGAACGTGCACTTCCGTTTCGAGGTCCAGAGAGGAGCGGCCGATCGCGCGTACGTTCACGGTGAAATCCAGCACGTCGCCATACATGGCAGGCTTGAAGAAGCGGAGGTCGAGCGACACGGTGGGCAGGCCCATCTTTCGCTCAAACATGATCTCCTTCCACGTGATGCCGAAGGACGCGAACATCGCCTCGTTGACGTCGACGAGCATGGAAAGATAGGCGGGATGGTAGGCGATCCCGGTCAGGTCGCAGTCGCCGAAGCGCATGGGCTTTGAAATTGTGAATGGCATGGCGCCCTCCTGTTGATTTTCTGGCTGAAAGGCCTGTCGCTCAAGGCCCTATGTAGGCTCGCGTCAGCGGGTGGTTGGGGTCCGCCAGACCTTCGATGACGTCGAAATGATGACGGCCGGGATCGGCGACGAGGTCGGCGCGCGAGCCCTTCCGTCTCCACGCCTCGGCAATGAGCGCTGACTGCCGCAGGAACTCCGGCCGTTCGCGAGCGCCCACCCAGGCAACGAGCTCGGTGTTGGGGCGGGGAGATCGGAGTGCCGCGCTTTCCGAGGTTGCCTCCTGTTCATCGAGCTTCAGCTGGGCGTTCATCGAATGAAGCTGAAGCGGTCGGAGGTCGTGAAGACCGCTTATGCTCACCACGCGGGTGATCCTATCGGCGGTAGCCTCGTCGAGCGGCGTATCATCGCAAACCATGCGGCTGACGAGGTGACCTCCGGCGGAATGTCCCGCCAGTCTTATCGGTCCCGGGACCAGCTTCGCTGCTGCTGTAACGGCTCGACCGATCGAGCGCGTGATCTCGTGAATTCTGGCTTCCGGCGCAAGGGTGTAGGTCGGTAGAGCGACTGCCCAGCCCGACGACAGGGCGCCTTCTGCGAGATGGGACCAGCTGGACTGGTCGAAGCTCAACCAATATCCGCCATGCACGAACACGGCCAGGCCCCTGGGCTCGGACGCGGGACGAAAAAGGTCGAACCTCTCGCGCGGGGCCGCGCCGTAAGGGAGGTCCAGTTCAGCGTTCGCTTTCAATCTGAATGCTTCGGCGTCACGCTCCCAGCGATCGGGATAATCCATCCCGCTATCGATATAGGCGGCGTTGGCAAACGCATCCTCCCAGTCGATGCCGTGAACTTCCATCCTTCGACGCCTCCCTTTGTGCGGACCGCGCTCTGGCTCCCGGCGCTTCCAGCGCATGAGAAACCCGATGCCTAGGTCGATAATGTTTATACCTATAAAATATAAGATTGAATATTTCAAGCTTGAAGTATCTGGGATCCTCAGTTATGTTGCGATGGAAATGTCGGGGCATTCGATGCCGGCACTTAGGGAGTGAACGAATGCGGATTGCGTGCTTGGGCGGAGGTCCCGCCGGTCTCTATTTCGCGATATCGATGAAGCTGCGCGATCCCTCGCATGAGGTCGTGGTGTTCGAGCGCAACAAGGCTAACGACACATTCGGCTGGGGCGTCGTGCTTTCGGACGACGCGCTATCCAGGTTGCATAAGAATGATCCGGTCAGCGCGCAGTCCATCCGGGACCACTTCGCCTATTGGGACGACGTCGCCGTGATCCATAATGGAGTGCGCACCGTCTCGGGCGGCCATGGCTTTGCGGGGATCGGGCGCAAGCAGATGCTCATCCTGCTGCAGCAGCGGGCGCGTGAACTCGGGGTCGACCTGCGGTTCGAAGCGGAGTTCAGCGGCGCGGAGGAGCTCCGCAAGGACTACGACCTCGTCGTCGCTGCGGACGGACTGAACTCCCGAATCCGCTCGGAATATGCCGAACACTTCAATCCGCAGATTGACGTGAGGCCTTGCAAGTTCATCTGGCTTGGCACTCGTCAGAAGTTCGACGATGCCTTCACCTTCATCTTCGAGAAGACGGACCACGGCTGGATCTGGGCGCATGTCTACCAGTTCGACGCGAACACGGCGACGTTCATCGTCGAATGCTCCCCTGAAACCTGGACGAGTTTCGGTTTCGAGGGGATGTCCAAGGAGGAGATCATCGCGACCTGCGAAGAGGTCTTCGCCGCACATCTCGGCGGCCATGAACTCATGTCCAACGCGGCTCATCTCCGCGGGTCGGCTGTCTGGATCAATTTCCCGCGCGTGCTCTGCGAGAATTGGCACTACAAGAACGTGGTGCTGCTGGGTGACGCATCCGCCACCGCGCATTTCTCGATCGGGTCCGGCACCCGTCTTGCCTTCGACAGTGCCATCGCGCTTGCGGACTATCTCCACTCCGAACCAACGCTCGAGGAGGCGTTCCGGCGCTATCAGGAGGAGAGGCGGGTGGAAGTCCTCCGCCTCCAGTCGGCCGCCAGGAATAGCCTGCAGTGGTTCGAGGAGGTTGAGCGCTATCTCGGCATGGAGCCGCTGCAGTTCACCTATTCACTGCTGACACGTTCCCAGCGCATCAGTCACGAGAATCTGAGGATGCGCGACGCCAAATGGTTGTCGACCGCAGAGCGCTGGTTCCAGGAGAGTGCCGGGCAGTTGCCCGCCTTACCCGTGCGTGCGCCGATGTTCGCACCGTTCAAGGTGCGCGATATGGAATTGAAAAACCGTGTCGTGGTCTCGCCCATGGCCCAATACAAGGCGGTGGATGGCTGCCCGAACGATTGGCACTTCGTGCATTATTCCGAGCGCGCCAAGGGCGGCGCGGGTCTTGTCTTCACCGAGATGACATGCGTTTCGCCCTCCGGTCGGATCACGCCCGGCTGTCCTGGGCTCTACGCACCGGAACATGAGGCCGCATGGACGCGGCTGACCAACTTCGTGCACACGCAGACGTCGGCGAAGATCTGCTGTCAGATCGGGCATTCCGGACGCAAGGGCTCCACCAACATCAGTTGGAAGGGCATCGATACGCCGCTGGAAAGCGGCAATTGGGAACTGGTGTCGGCGTCGCCGATTCCGCTTTCATCAATCAATCAGACTCCCCGTGAACTCTCACGCGAGGAGATGGACGAAGTGAAAAGCCAGTTCGTCGAAGCGGTGAAGATGGCCGACCGCGCCGGGTTCGACATGATCGAATTGCATGCCGCGCACGGCTATTTGATCTCGTCGTTTATTTCGCCCGTGACCAACATCCGGAGCGACGAATATGGTGGCAGCTTCGAGAACCGGATGCGGTTCCCCCTGGAAGTCTTCCACGCGATGCGCGAGCTATGGCCCGCCCACAAGCCGATGTCAGTGCGCATCTCGGCCAATGACTGGGTGGGCGACGACGGGATCACGCCGTCCGAAGCCGTCGAGATCGCGAAAGCGTTTTCGAATGCGGGTGCCGACCTGATCAATGTCTCGTCCGGCCAGGTCACCAAGGACGAGAAGCCTGTCTACGGCCGCATGTTCCAGACTCCATTCTCCGACCGCATCCGCAATGATGCTGGTGTGAAGACGATTACGGCGGGCAACATCTACGAAGCAGACCACGTGAACTCCATCCTGATGGCCGGGCGTGCAGACCTCGTCGCCATCGGCCGTCCGCATCTGGCAGACCCCTATTGGACGCTGCATGTTGCCTCCGCGATCGGCGACAGGCACGCGGACTGGCCGGATCCCTATATCGGCGGACGCAACCAGGCTTGGCAGTTGGCAAATCGCGGAGCGGAGGCTGTCGGCAAAGTATGACTCTTTGGGGCAAACATATCGTCGTCACAGGTGGCGGCAGCGGAGTGGGAGCGGAAACCGCCAAGGTGCTCGCGCTTGCCGGAGCGTCCGTCACGATCATCGGCAGGCGAGAGGCGCAACTCAGGGCGCAATCGCTTCCCTACCAGATCTGCGATGTGACCGATTCCGTTGCCGTAGCTGAAGCGTTCGACATCGCCCGGACGAGAAGCGGGCCCATCACCGGGGTCGTGGCCAGCGCCGGGGCGGCGGAAAGCGCTCCGTTCCAGCGCACCGGTGTCGATGCCTTCAGGTCCATGATCGACGTCAATCTCATCGGCGTCGTGAACGTCTGGCAGGCTGCCTTGCCCGATATGAAGAAGGCGGGATGGGGACGGATGATCGCCATCGCGTCGACCGCCGGGCTCAAGGGCTACAGCTACGTTTCCGCCTACTGTGCGGCCAAGCACGCCGTTATCGGTCTTACGAGGGCACTCGCGCAGGAACTGGCGACCTCGGGCATCACCGTCAATGCCATCTGCCCCGGCTTTGTCGATACCCCGATGCTCGAGCGCTCTGTGGAGCATATTATGGCGAAGACTGGCATGTCCCGCGAAAAGGCGCTCCAGTCATTGGCGGCCGTTAATCCCCAGAACCGATTCGTGCAGCCGGTCGAAGTCGCCCAGACGGCCCTCTGGCTCTGCTCCGAGGCGGCGACTTCAGTGAACGGTCATGCACTGGCACTATCCGGAGGCGAAACATGACACCCCAGACGAAAATAGCTCCAGATCTCCAGCCGCTCTCCAAGAAGCGGTTGAGGCTCTGGCTGCGGCTATTGAAGGCCACCCGCTACGTCGAGGATGAAGTCCGGCGGCGGCTTCGCGCCGAATTCGCTTCCACGTTGCCCCGATTCGACGTGATGTCGGCGCTCTCCCGGTCGGTCGAGGGCATGAAGATGAACGAGATCTCGAAACTGTTGCGGGTCTCGAATGGCAACATCACCGGGATCGTGGACAAGCTGAACGAGGAAGGGCTGGTGCTGCGCATCACGCCGCCGGGCGACCGGCGCTCCCAGATCATCCGGCTGACTCCAAAAGGACAAACGGAATTCGCCAGGAACGCGGAAGCCCATCAGGCGTGGATCGACGAGATATTCGGCAGGCTTAACGAAGATGACGTCGACGGAATGATCCTTCGTCTGGATCACCTGACCGAGAAGCTCGAGGAGCAGGACGAGGCGGATTGAAGGCGGCCAACTTGTCGCACCGCCGAATTATGGAGGGGAAGAGATTATGCTGAGACCATCCGCGCATCACGACAGTTTCGCCCGCGAAAACCTTCCGCCGCCTGGAACCTGGCCGGATCTGCTGCTTAACGGGTTCGAATATCCCGACCAGGTCAACGTGGCTGTGGAACTCACCGATGCCATGGTGGCGAAAGGTTTCGGCGACCACACGGCTTTGATCGGAAATGGCCGCCGCCGGACGTATAAGGAACTCACGGACTGGAGCAACAGGCTTGCGCATGTCCTCGTCGAGGATCTCGGAGTGAAGCCCGGCAACCGGGTGTTGATCCGCTCGGCGAACAACCCCGCCATGGTGGCGTGCTGGCTGGCTGCGACCAAGGTCGGCGCCGTCGTGATCAACACCATGCCCATGCTGAGAGCGGGCGAACTCAAGAAATACGTCGAGAAGGCTGAAGTCACCCACGCTCTCTGCGATACACGGCTCATGGAAGAGCTCGCAGCCTGCGCGAAGGACAGCATTTATCTCAAGACGGTGGTCGGCTTCGACGGCACGTCGAACCACGACGCCGAACTCGACCGCCTGGCACTCGAGAAGCCCGTGACATTCGAGGCGGTAGCGACCTCGCAGGATGACGTCGCGCTCATTGGCTTCACGTCCGGATCGACGGGCGACCCCAAGGCGACCATGCATTTCCACCGCGACCTCCTGATCATCGCGGACGGATATGCCAAAGAAGTCTTGGGTGTCGTGCCCGAAGACATCTTCGTAGGCTCGCCGCCACTCGCGTTCACGTTCGGACTCGGCGGTCTTGCCGTATTCCCCCTCAGATTCGGTGCGGCGGCGACGCTGCTCGAGACCGCCTCGCCGCCTAACATCATCGAGATCATCCAGAAATACAGGGCGACCGTTTGCTTCACGGCGCCGACCGCATACCGCGCGATGATGCGGGCAATGGACGGCGGCGCGGATCTCTCGTCGTTGCGTGCAGCAGTCTCCGCGGGTGAGACGCTGCCGGGGCCGATTTACGAGGAATGGATGACGAAGACGGGCAAGCCGATGCTTGATGGCATCGGCGCGACGGAGATGCTGCATATCTTCATCAGCAACCGTTTCGACGACCACAGGCCGGCGTGCACCGGCAAACCCGTATCCGGATACGAGGTGAAGATCGTCGGCCCTGATGGCGAAGAAGCGCCGGTGGGGTCGCCCGGCCGGCTCGCCGTGCGCGGCCCCATCGGTTGCAGATATTTGCGCGGAGAGAGACAAAGCGAATATGTGCAGGACGGGTGGAACCTCACCGGTGACACCTTCATCCGCGACGAGGACGGCTATTTCCATTTCGCCGCGCGCAACGACGACATAATCATCTCGTCCGGATACAACATCGCCGGCCCGGAAGTCGAGGCGGCCTTGCTGTCGCACCCGGCGGTTGCCGAATGTGCGGTCGTGGGCACTCCCGACGACGAGCGCGGCCACATCGTGAAAGCGCATGTCGTGCTGAGGCCCGGAAACGAGCCGAGCGACCTCATGATCAAGGTGCTTCAGGACCATGTGAAGGCGGTCATCGCTCCCTACAAGTACCCTCGTTCGGTTGTCTTTGCCGACTCGCTTCCCAAGACAGAGGCGGGAAAGATCCAGCGCTTCAAACTGAGGAACCCGTGATGTCCAATCAGGTTTACAATCCCGGCAGCGACGGGGCCAAGATGAAGTTTGCAGACGCCATGTCATATGGCGACTATCTTCATCTCGACGGAATTCTCAATCAGCAGCATCCTTTGAGTTCCGCGCACGATGAAATGCTTTTCATCGTGCAGCATCAGGCCAGCGAACTCTGGATGAAGCTCGCCATTCACGAGATGGCCGGTGCCCGGAAGGCACTGCGTGCGGGCGACACTCCGAACATGTTCAAGATGCTGGCGCGCGTGTCCAGGATATTCGAGCAGCTGAACAATGCATGGGACGTGCTGAGGACCATGACGCCGGCGGACTACACGAAGTTCCGCGAAGCGCTTGGCGCCTCCTCAGGTTTCCAGTCCTACCAGTACCGCCAGATCGAATACATTCTCGGCAACCGGAACCCGAGCATGCTCGGTCCGCATGAGCATGTTCCTGACGTGCACCGGATGCTTTCCGAAGAACTCGACCGGCCGAGCTTCTATGACGAGGTCATCGCGTATCTCTACCGCGAGCTCGACGGACCCGATGCCAAGGTGCCGGCTCCCCAGCTACGCACGCCACACGCGCCAATCCCCGAGGTGCAAGCCCGGTGGAAGATCGTGTACGAGGACGTCGAGCGCCATTGGACGCTCTATGAACTGGCGGAAAAACTTGTCGATCTGGAGGATTATTTCCGCCGATGGCGCTTCAACCACGTCACGACGGTCGAGCGGATCATCGGATTCAAGCGCGGGACAGGCGGGACGGCTGGTGTGGCCTATCTGCAGAAAATGCTGAGCGTCGAACTCTTTCCCGAAATCTGGCATCTGCGCGGAGAACTGTGAACGTGAGCGTATCGAACCTACCTCTGAAGCACCTATTCGAAATCCCTGAAGACACCATCTATCTGGATGGCAACTCGCTGGGATGCCTTCCCAAGGGCGTTGTGGGCCGGGCGACCGATACCATCGGGCGCGAGTGGGGCGGCCAGCTCATCCGCGCGTGGAATTCCGCCGGATGGATGTCTCTTCCGCAACGGGTGGGAGATCGGATCGCGCGCTTGATCGGTGCTGCCGAGGGTTCCGTGATCACGGGAGACACCCTTTCGATCAAGGTCTATCAGGCCGTGGCGTCCGCGCTGAAGATGCGGCCCGGCCGGAAGGTCGTCCTGTCCGATAGCGGCAATTTCCCGACGGATCTCTACATGGTCCGGGGCCTGCTGCAGACCATCGACGCGGGTTACGAACTCCGTACTCCCGAACCGGAACAGGTCGCCGATACCATCGATGAGACGGTCGCCGCCGTGCTGCTGACCCATGTTGACTATCGCACGGGCCGCATGCACGACATGGCGGAGATCACTCGCCGGGCGCAAGCAGCCGGGGCGGTGATGATCTGGGATCTCGCCCATAGTGCTGGGGCGCTTCCGCTGGATCTCGCAGGCTGCGGGACGGAGTTCGCAGTCGGATGCACGTACAAATATCTCAACGGCGGTCCCGGAGCACCGGCATTCATCTATGTCCGCCCCGACATAGTGGCGGACATCGAGCCTGCGCTCGCGGGTTGGATGGGCCATGATGCTCCCTTCGCCATGGAGCTTCATTACAGGCCGGCCATGTCCACGGAACGGCTGAGAGTGGGAACACCCGCTATTGTCCAGCTTTCTATGCTCGATGAGGCGCTGAATGTGTGGGACGGCGTCGAACTGGCAGATGTCAGGAAGGCCTCGATCGAACTTTCGGAGCTGTTCATCGCCGAGATCGAAAGACGGTGCCCCCAGCTGACCCTGGCATCCCCGCGTGATGCCGCAAAGAGAGGCTCCCAAGTATCGTTCGCCTTCGACAATGGCTACGAAGCCATGCAGGCGCTGATAGACCGTGGGGTAATCGGTGATTTCCGTGCGCCGAACATCATGCGCTTCGGCTTCACGCCGCTCTATCTCGATGCTCAGGACGTTCTCGCCGCCGCTGGGATATTGGAAGAGGTGATTTCTAAAGAGCTCTGGAGAGATCCCAAATACAGTGCTCGATCGAGGGTCACCTGATGAATTTCACTGATATCAAGAGTGCGGCAGGGGACCATGGTTTTGGAAATAATGAAGAAAGATCCCGTGTGAAACCAAGAGTCATTCACCCCGAGGGGTGGGCCCAAGCCCTGGGTTACGCGAACGGCATGCTGATGGCCGATGGGACACTTCATATCGGCGGCCAGATCGGCTGGACCAAGGACAAGGTGTTTGAGGCCAAGGATTTCATCGGCCAGATGGAACAGGCGCTGTCTAATGTCGCCGAGATCGTCAAGGCGGCCGGAGGGGAAATCACCGATATTGGCCGCCTCACGTGGTTCGTGAAGGACAAGGCCGAATACCTCGCCAAGCAAAAGGAAGTCGGTGCGGCCTATCGTCGTGTGTTCGGAAAGCACTTTCCCGCCATGTCCATGATCGTCATCAAGGACCTCGTCGAAGATGAGGCTTTGATCGAGATCGAGGGGACTGCTTACATCCCGTCCTGACGGGATTCCTCACCTCCGTCGGTGTGCTGACGGGTTGCCGATGCAGCGGCCCGTCTTCCTGCGGCCGAAATTCCAAGCGGCGACGAAGCCGGCGTGGTGTGCTTTGCCTGGAATTGCTCTATCGGCCTACTTCTGCAACGCCTTTGTCCTTCATACGGCAGAATTCAATCAACTGCTCCGAGGACATCGGTCGCGCCAGGGCGTAACCTTGCAGGATATGGCAGCCGAGATCTTTCAGGATCTTCGCATGTTCCATTGTCTCCACGCCCTCGGCAACGATGTCGATGTTCTGCGATCGGCCGATTTCGATAATGGAGGTGACCAGACGGCGCTGAGATGGAGACGCGATAATCGGCTTGATGATTTCGCGATCGATCTTCAGTCTTCGCGGCTCAAATCGAAGCAAACTGACGATGCTGGCATGTCCGGTGCCGAAATCATCGATCTCGATTTCGATGCCAAGCTCTTTGACCGCTGGAATGATCTCATTGAGGACGGGTTGAAGTTCGTCGAAGGAGATTGTTTCAAGCAGCTCGAAACACAGGCGACCGCTCGCGAGCGGAAGCTCGGACAGCTCGGCAAGCAGGTTCGGCTGCGCCAGTCGACGCGCAGACATGTTGACTGAGACACGTGGGATTTGCATTCCCAGGCTGTCCCACCTTGTCAGCTCGAACAGGGCCTTTTGCAGGATCAGCCTGTCCATGTCGCCGGTACGCCCCAGCCTTTCCGCAACATCAAGAAATTTGTCCGGGGCAAGCAGTCCTTTTCGAGGGTGATCCCAGCGGGCAAGCGTCTCGACACCGACAATATCCAACGTGTTTGCATTGAACTGCGGTTGGAAGAACGCGACCAGTTCATCGCGATCGAGCGCATGATTGAATTCATCCGCCAATTCTTTCGAATGGATCGCGGCGCTGCGAAGCTCTTCCGTAAAGACGGCCGCTCGGCCGCGGCCCGTCTTCTTCGCCTCATAGAGAGCCAGATCGGCATTGAGAAGCAATTGACCGAGGTCCCGGTCACCAGCATCAGTTTCCCACGCGACGCCGACGCTTGCGCCGACCAGACACTCCGCACCATCAATGAAAAGGGTCTGCTCCAGTGTATCGACGATTTGCTGCGCCAATTCGTTGGCCTTCGGCTCGGGATTGGTGCTCCAGCTGGCGAAGATGAACTCATCTCCACCGATCCGAGCCGCTACGTCGTTTGGACCAGCCAAATCGGCAAGGCGGAAAGCCGTTGCCTGCAAGACCGTGTCACCTCCGGCATGCCCCTTCGTGTCATTGATCTCTTTGAAGCGATCGAGGTCGATATGAATGAGTATCAGACAATTGTCTGGGCTGGGTCTTTGCGGTTGCGCGATCATCCGGTCGACAAATCGGCGATTGGGAAGCCCGGTCAGGGCATCATGCAATGACAGGTATTCCAGCCTTTGCTGTGCTCGAACGAGCTTTTTCTTGTGAAGGCGAAGCTTTTCAATCGTTCCTTGGCGGGATTTTGTCAGAAAACCGACCCAGACAATCGGCGCAACGACGCATAGTGACAACAGGATCGCATAGAACTCAAAAGTCCCAATCCCGCTATTTTGACCCCATCCTTGCTTTGGCCGCGCGGCGAGGGTCCATCTGCCATAGACCATATCGACGGATGTCTGGACCGGTTTTTTTGAAAACGTTCCCAGGTTACCGAAAAAAACCTGCTCGGGTGACTTTGGCTCCGGCGTGGTGCTGATGGCAATCTCGAGCTCGGTCGAACCAAGGCCACTTTCCTGGTAAAGCCTTGGTGTGTCCACGATCCCAGAAAGCAGCCCCCAAAAAATCTGGCTCGTGCCGTCATTGATATAAATTGGGCACCTGACCACAAAAGCAATTCCACCTTGGACCAGTTCCACCGGTCCCGTCAGAACGATATTGTGCGTGTTGCGCGCCAGCATCGCGGCAGCCCGTTGCTTCTCATTCGTTCGGTAGTCGAGTCCGATGGCCTTTTCGTTGCCTTTCTCCGGGTAAACCCACCGGACGACCATACCGGGCGCCGCGGCAAAGCTTCGCAATTGTGAATCCGGCTGCATGATCTGGGCCGCAAGTTTGGAAAATCCGCTTTGGTCCATCGTCGGATTGACTGCGATACCAGCCGCTAGCCCTTGCAATAGCTTTACATTGCTATTGAGGTTCGTCTGAAGCCGAGACGATATGGTGGCAAGCTCGCCGGCGACAATCGAGCGTTCATCGGCAAGTGATTTCTCCAGTCGCCAGTTCGTTGCTACCCAGACAACGATTAAAGCAATAGTTGCTGCAAAAATTGCCGGCGCGAATGCGCTGGTATGGCTCATGATAGAGCGAGCTAGATTTCTTCGAAACTTCATCAGGTTGCCGGCGTGGATGACAGGCGCTCATCCTGGCACAGCTTCTTTAAGGTAACGCTAAACTCGCCAAGGTCCGATAGAGCGGCCTATTCCCCACAGCACTTACGTCGCCGGGCTGAAATCGGCGCCAAGAACCGCATCCTTCAGCGCCCTTGAATATGGATGCTGCGGGTTGTCCAACACGGTCCGTGCTCGTCCCCGCTCGACGATTTCGCCCTTGCGCATGATGATGATGTTGTCGCTGACATAATAGGCGGTGGCGAGGTCGTGGGTGATGTAGATGATCGAAAGCCCGAGTTCGCTTTTCAGGCGGCCGAAGAGGTTGACGATCGCCATGCGCAGCGAGGCGTCGACCATCGATACCGGTTCGTCGGCCACCAGCAGGCGGGGCTGTGGGATGAGCGCGCGGGCGATGGCGACGCGCTGCAGCTGGCCGCCGGAGAGTTCGTGGGGAAAGCGGCCCTTCACCTCTTCCAGCGTCAGGCCGACATGATGGAGCGCGGCATCGGCCATTTTTTCCGCCTGTTGCCGGTCCGGCCGTTTTCCGGAGGCGGAGAAATTGCGGGCGGTCTCGAAGAGGTAGCGGTCGACCCGCTTCAGCGGGTTGAAGGCTTCGAAGGGGTTTTGAAGAACCGGCTGGACCTCTTTCATGAAAGCCTTGCGTTCGGCTCTGCTATGGATGGCGACGGTTTTGCCATCGAATTGAAGCTCGCCCTCCGTCGGTTCGGTCTGGCCGAGGATCATCGCCGCGACCGTCGATTTTCCCGAGCCGGATTCGCCGACGATCGAGAGGATCTCCGGCTCCTCTCCAAGTTCGAAGCTGACATCCTTGACCGCCGTGATCAGGCGCCGGCCAAGCATGCCGCCCTGCCGGTAGACTTTCGTGACATGCGAGAGGCTAAGCAGAGCACTCAAACCGGATCTCCCGTAACCGCAAAACATGCCACGCGCCGCTGCGGCTCGACGGTGACCAGGGGCGGAACCTTCTGTGAGCAAATCTCCATCCGCTTGGGACAGCGCGGGTGAAACCGGCAGCCTTCCGGCGGCATGGCAAGGTTCGGCGGGCGTCCCTCCAGCGAAGGCCGCGTCGTCGCATCGCCGATGCGCGGCAGGCTGCCGACGAGGTGCTGCGTATAGGGGTGGAGCGGCATGCTGAAGAGTTTGGCGGTCGGCGCTTCCTCGACGAGACGCCCGGCATAGACGATGCCGATGCGGTCGGAGACCGTCGCGTGAACCCCCATGTCATGGGTGACGAACAGGAAGGACGAGCCCATGTCGCGCTGGATCTCGCGGATCATCGACAGGACGTCGCGCTGAACGATCACGTCGAGCGCGGTCGTCGGTTCGTCGGCGATGATGAATTCCGGCGTCAGGATCGTGGCAAGTGCAATGGTCATGCGCTGACGCATGCCGCCGGAGAGTTCGTGCGGATAGGCGTCGAGCAGCTGCGGATCGAGCTTCAGCCGCTGCAGATGGGTGGCGACCCTTTCGAAAAACACACGCCTGTCGACCTTCATGTGGCGAAAGGCAAAATCGGTGAAGGAGTGACGAATCCGGCGCACCGGATTGAGCACATTCATCGAACCCTGCATGATGTAGGACAGATGTCGCCAGCGCAGCGCCATGCGCTCTTCCGGCTTCATTGCGTAAATGTCCTGGGTGCCGCCGGCGAAATGGAATTTCACGTTCCCCGATACGACCCTCAGCGGCGGTCGGATCGCGCCGGCAATGGTCTTGATCAGGGTCGTCTTGCCGCTGCTCGATTCACCGGCAACGCCATAGACCTCACCGCGGCCGATTGTCAGGCTGATATCGTCGACGGCGCGCACTTCGCGATCGACGCCATAAAGGAAGGCGCGGTAATAGGCCTTCAGATTCTGGATTTCGACCAAAGGGTCCATACTAACTTCCCATCCGATTCAGCCGGCTGCGCGGATCATTGTATTCGTTCATCGACATCGACAGCAGGAAGAGCGCCAGGAAGAGGATGACGATGACGGCGACGGGGGCTGCCACCCACCACCATATGCCTGATATCAGCGCCGAATGGGCATTGGCCCAGTAGATCATCATGCCCATGGTCGGCGTCTCGATATCGGTGAAGCCGAGCACCGACAGGGTGATCTCCATGCCGATCGACCAGATCATGTTGTTCATCGTCGTGGCGAAGACGATCGGCAGCACATACGGCAGGTGCTCCTCCACGAGGATCTTGCGCATCGTCATGCCGGAATAGACGCTCTGGGTGGTGAATGGTCGGCTCTTCAGGCCGAGCGCCACGGAGCGGATCAGCCGAGCATCATAGGACCAGCCGAGCGAGGCCATGATGACGATCAGCACGGCCCAGGTCATGTTGTCCTTCAGCACGAAATAGAAAAGGATCAGCAGCGGAAATTGCGGGATGACCATGACGCTGTCGTTGATCGCCATCAGCACCCGGTCGACCGTGCCGCCGGCATAACCGGCCACCAGCCCGACAACCAGCGAGATGATGCGCGAGAGAAAGGCGACGCCGATGCCGAAAAACAGCGTGTTGCGCAGCGCCGTCGTCAGCTGCCAGAATACATCCTGGCCTCGTGAGGTGGTGCCCAGCCAATATTCGCTATCCGGCGGCATATCGGGCGGCAGGAGATAGATGTCGGTCGCGCCATAGGGCGAGAAATAGGACAAGATGACGAAGCCGACGATGACGGCAAAGAGCAGCAGACCGCAGAGGAATTCCATGTTCTGGCGGGCGAGGTCGCGGATGATGGTAAACATGGCCTATTCCACCTTGATGCGCGGATCGATCAGCGGGCTCAGCACGTCGATGATGAAGACGGCGGCGGCGACGCCGACGATCGAGAGCGCGCTGAGACCGAGCACCAGGCTGTAGTCGCCGGCATGCACCGCTTCGATCAGCAGATTGCCGATGCCGGGATAGCCGAAGACGATTTCCGTGATGACCGTGCCGTTGAAGATCGCGCCGAGCGACATGGCAAGCCCGGTGAATTGCGGCACCATGGCATTGCGGGCGATGTAGGAGCGCAGGATCTTTCCCTTGGGAACGCCGCCGAGCTCGGCAAAGACGACATAGTCGTCGGTGATGATGTTGGAAACCAATGCCCGCATGCCGATCAGCCAGCTGCCGGCGCCGACAAGGATCAGCGACAGGGCCGGCAGGATGGAGTGTTTGAGGATATCGAAGATGAGAGCAAAGGAGAGGTCCAGATTGGCGTTCATCTCATAGCCGCCATTGATCGGCAGCACCGGCCAGATAAAGCCGAAGACGATGAGAAGCACGAAGGCGAGGATATAATAGGGAATGGGCAGCATCGCGATGAAGACGAGACTGACGGCCTTCAGCACCATGTCCTTGCGGTAATAGCCGGCAAGCGCGCCGATCGCATTGCCGAGCACGAAGGTGATCAGCGTCGACACCGTCATCAGCCCGATCGTCCAGGGCAGGGAGCGCAGAATGATGGTGGAGACGGGGGTCGGAAAGGCCGAGAGCGAGGGGCCGAGATCGCCGGTCGCAAGCCGCAGCCAGAAATGCAGATATTGCTCCCAGATCGAGCCCTGCATTCCGTACAGCTCGCGTAGCGACTGGCGCATCAGTTCGATCGCATTGGGATCCGACTGACCCATCTGGGTGATCGCACCTATGCTTTCTTCGACCGGGTCGATCGGGGTCAGGTGGGTGACGAAGAAGGTGATCGTCACGCCGAGAAAGACGACGAGCAGAAACTGACCAAACCGCTTCAGCACAAAGATCAGATAGGACGTCATAAGGCGGAAGTTCCTCTCTGGTTCCTCTCTTGAAAGGATCGACGAGCACGGGCGGCTTCAAGCCACATGCCCGTCGATGAGGGGGCCGGCGCGATGGCTCGCGCGCCGGCGTTGGGAGGGTTATTTCGGTTGAGCCGGTTTCAGCTTGACCATCATCAACCTGGAGTTCGCCCAGTTCGGCACCGGATCCGTATAGGGGTCCTTGATCGTCGGATAGCCGGTCCAATAGGTCGTATCCATCGACGTGAAGACGTTATAGGACATCAGCGGGATCGTCGGCATTTCGCGGGTGACCAGCTTCAGATAGTCCTTGCCGAGCTCCATGCCCTTCGGATCGTCGGCACTGATGCCGCGGATGCTCTCGATGATCTTGTCGAGCTCCGGATTGGACCAACGCTGCCAGTTGCGCGGCGGCTGAACGTCACCCTTCTTCGCGACGAACTGGGAGTGCCAGCTGTCGAGGAAGAAGGAGAGGTCGGGATCGCCGCCCCAGGTTTCGACGCTCCAGGCGATCGCCACCTGGAAATCGCCGGGCTGCAGCGCCGTCTGCCAAAGTTTCGCGGCGGGAACGGCTTTGGCGTCGATACCGAAGGCCGCCCATTGCTGCGCGATCAGCGTGCCGGCGCGAGTGAAGACCGAGCGAGTGTCGCCTTCGACCGTCATTCGGATCTTGAAGGGCTGGCCGTCCGGAGTCAGCCATTTGCCGCCGGATTTCTTGAAGCCTGCCTTTTCCAGAAGTTCGCCGGCCGCTTTCGGGTCCGGTTTCCACCAGCCATAGCCGAAGGCACCGCTGATCGCCTCCGGATCGGTCGGGATCTGGTCCTTGAACTTCGGCTGCTTGCGCAGGATATCGGCGATCTGTTGCCCGACTGTCGGGTCATAGGGCTTGATCTTGCTCTTGCCGGTATCGATCTCGAAATTCTTCAGCCAATCCTGCATCGGCGCCTGATAGTCTTTCATCGTAGCCGCCGTCGGCGGCACGCCGAGCGCCGAAAGCGTCGCCGCCCCGCGGTAGCTCGCCATGTCGACGGCCTTGATGTCGATCAGCAGCGCCAGCGCCCAGCGCACATCGGCATTGTCGAACGGCGGATTCTGGGTGTTGAAGATGACGGCCGGAAGCGTCGGATCCGGATGGGCGAAGGGGAAGCCCGGGAACCAGGTGTCGATCGTCTTCGACTTCTCCTTGAGGGTGAACATGCCCTCCGGCGTGTTGTCGTGGATGATATCGAGATTGTGCTCGAGCTGGGCGATCGTGCGCTTATCCGGCGGGCCGGGATCGGTATAGGTCACATATTTCGGGGCCGGCTCGCCGAAGCGGGCCAGCGAGGTCCGCTGCCAGTCGTCGCGCTTCTCCCAGGTATACCATTTGCCCTGCGGGTCGTAGGCCTTCAGCTTGTAGGCGCCGAGCGAGACGGGGTTGGCGAAATCGTAGCGAAGCGGATCTTCGACTTTCTCGAAGACGTGCTTGGGCATGATCCAGGCGCCGTTCCAGCGAACGGTGAAAATGGCGTGGAAGCGCGAGTTGGGCTTCTTCAGCTTGAACACGACGGTCTGGGGATCGGTCGCCTCGACGCTTGCCACCTGCACCGAGAAGGCCGCACTCCAGACCATGCCGGGATGGTCCATCTGGGTCTTGACGGTATAAACCACGTCGTCGGCCGTAAATTCCACGCCGTCGCTCCAGTAGAGCCCCTTGCGCAGTTTCACGGTCATCTCGGTGAAGTCGGCATTATATTGCGGCTTGTCGGCGGCGAGCGAATTGTCCCAGGCCGCGCCGCCAAGCCCTTGTTCGGGGTCGATGTACCAGAGCGTATCCATGGTCAGTTGCTGCAGGCCGGTTGATACGCCGCCCCCGCCATTGACCCAGATGTTGAACCAGCCGGGATTTTTGATCGTCCCTTCCGGATTTTCGACGATGAGCGTCTCCTTGCGGGGCAAGGAGGTGTAGTCATCGGCCTTGGCGGCGGCTGCCAGACTGAGTGCGGCCAGCGCGACGCCGAATGCGAGCCTCTTCCACTGTTGCATGAACTCCTCCCTAGAAAGCGACGATACGGCGGCCGCTAAGGCACGCATGGGCACGTCGCGGTTGTCGGTTCGCAGAAGCCGGAGCTTGGCAGCTCGAGGCCTCGGCGAACCATCCCTCCGGCTCGCTGCCTCCTCGCAGTGAGCCGAATACTCTGAGCCGGGGCCGATGGGCTGCCCGGCGACGGCTGTCACACCGACAGCCGGATGACGCTGTAGGACAGCGGCTTCAAGGCCGCCCGCAACCTTCCGTCCTCGACCTTCGCAGTCTCGACGTTGACGGGAACGACCGTCCCCGGCCGCGCGGCCGTGTTGACCGCTTCCAGATCACTGTGGGTCATTTCCACCTGCTCGATCAGGCGAGCATTTCCGAACCCTTCCAGTCGCACGTCGAGATCGAGCGCCGTATCCGGATGACGGTTGACAGCAAAGAAGGTGAGCGACCGGCCGTCTTCGGAATGGACTGCCGATACGTCGAGATAGGGAACGTCGTTCTCCTCGTCGCTGTCATAGGTCGGGCCATCGACGACGAGCTGCAGTGCTGTGCCGCGGCCATATCGGGAGGCGTAGTAGAAGGGGTAATAAATGGTCTGGCGCCAGGCAGCACCGCCATCCTCGGTCATGATCGGGGCAATGACGTTGACGAGCTGGGCGATGCACGCGATGCGCACCCGGTCGGAACGGCGGATGAAGGTGTTCAGGATGCCGCCGACCTGCAGCACGTCCTCGAAATTATAGACGTCTTCCAGCAGATGCGGTGCATCCGGCCAGTCGTCGCGGGCCAGGATTTCCTTGTCCTGCTGGTTGGAATGATACCAGACATTCCATTCGTCGAAGGAAATGCCGATGGTTTTCTTCGAGCGCTTCTTCGCCTTGATGTAATCGATCACGCCGCCGATCGTGGTGATGTAGCGGTCGAGCTTCGTCGCGCGGGCGAGATAGTTGAGCGTATTCTTCTCGCGGTTGGCAAAATACATATGCAGCGAGATATGGTCGGCGCTGTCGTAGCACTGTTCGAGAACCTGAGCCTCCCAATCGGGATAGGTCTTCATATCCGAATTGGACGAGCCGCAGACCACGAGTTCGAGCGACTTGTCGAAGCCGCGCATCGCTTTCGCCGTCTCATCCGCCAGCCGGCCATATTCATAGGCCGACTTGTGACCGACCTGCCAGGGACCGTCCATCTCGTTGCCGAGGCACCACAATTTGACATCATGCGGATTGGACCAACCGTGCTTGCGGCGCAGATCCGACCAGTAAGTGCCGCCGGGATGATTGCAGTATTCCAGGAAATTGCGGGCGGCATCCAGGCCGCGTGATCCCAGATTGACGGCAAGCATCGGCTTGGTATTCGCCTTCTTGCACCAATCGACGAATTCGTTGACGCCGATCTGATTGGCCTCGCGGGTGCGCCAGGCAAGGTCGAGACGTACCGGGCGCTCCGAACGCGGGCCGACGCCGTCTTCCCAATTATAGGCCGATACGAAATTGCCGCCGGGATATCGGCAGTATGGCGTATCGAGCTCACGAACCAGATCAAGGACGTCGCGGCGAAAACCGTCTTCGTCGGCTGTGGGATGTCCCGGCTCGTAGATGCCGCCGTAAATCGCTCTGCCCAGATGCTCGAGAAACGAGCTGTAGAGCCTGGAATCAATGGTCGCGATGCGGAAATCGCGGTGGGCAACGACATTCGTCTTCAACGGATCCTCCCGTTTATGTATCAAGAATTTTGTTTTCTTGCCTCTAACTTGATATCAGGAATGTCGTTCTGTCAACCAAACCGCATCTTTAATCATACTAATATGATTTTCAGAAAAATTAATTTATTACAATAGTTTGATGTATTTCAGTTTATGCTGATGTGAAAAAGAAGTGCATGATTGAAATCAAGATATCCGATATTGATCGATTAGACGTGCAGCCGCATGATGATATCGCGGCCGTGATTTCCGAAGCCGCGGCCGAAAATATTCACGCCGCCGGTATGGCCGGCATTTTCTGCGATGCCGACCCGGAGCCGGATGGAGGAGTGCTGGGCAAGGGCGAGATCGCTGAGCGTGACATTCGATGCGGCGATGCCGTCGATGAAGGTTCCGCGCGTCGAGATCCGCCAGGTCTTCATCGTCCCATATTGCGAGCCCTCGAGCTTCCACCATGCCGGCGTGAAGGCGCCGCGCTTGTCGCCGTAGTCGCCCGGCGAGGTCCAGGTGCCGATCGCCATGCCGTTGACCCAGAGCGTGATATCGGAGGGCCAGTCCGGATTGGTGCCGGGCACCTCCGACGAAAGTTCCAGCGAAAACTCGATGGCACGGATATCCTTGTTCAACACCTTGGCATTGTTGGGGAATTTATATTCCACATAGCCCCGTCCGAACCAGACCAGACCGGCCTGCATGCGCTGCGGATCAAGGAAATAATCGGGCACATCGAGGGGGCCGATGACGCTCTCGGTCGAGCAAAGACCGCAGGGCGCATGAACGTCGCAACTGGTGTAAAGTCCGACCGGCATCTCGACTTCGATGATATTGTTGGCCCTTTGGGCGGCACTTTCCTCGAAGCTGATCAGAATTTCGCTGTAGATTGCGGAGCAGATCTTCTGGTTTCCCTTCCGGGCTTTCGCCAGTTGGGAATCGACAAGCCGGGCGTCTTCCAAAATCTGGATGCCGGTTGCGACGGTGGATTGGGGGAGAGAAAGAGTCCGCGCGATATCGTTGATATTCATTGGTCCCTTAGCGCAGAGCAGCCTGAGTATCTCAACTCTTGCCGGTGCCGAAAGCGCGCGCAATGCATCATTATTCTCGCCGGCGGCAATCGTCAAAAACGAGCGTTCCATCATTTCCCCATCATTTCCGATGAAATGATGTATATCGGAAATTATGATACGGCAAGTGGGCGCTTCAAAGGTGAGGGATCGAAAGAGGTCGGAAACCTTCGACTAGCAGCATTATTCAGCATTCAGCGACGCACATTGACAGGCGCATATAGGGAAACGCCCGCCTTTTCGGCCGCTGCCTGCAGACGTTTGTCTCTGGTCCATAAGGCTGCTCGCTGATCAAGGAGGACCGAGGCGCGCAAGTGGGTATCCGTATAACCGATGCCCATGCTGAAAATGTTGTGGCGATCAATCATCGTCATCACTTCGTCGTGTGTGGCGACGGACACCTCGCGTTGGGCCGCCAGGAAAGCGATAACGCTGCCGCGATTGCGGAAGCTGCCAAGAGCCAACTCGCCAATCACAACCGGATGGCACAGGAGACGATCGTCCTCAATAATCGCACGCAGCTCTGAATCGGCATGGCGGAAATGGTCAATCCAGATAGAAGTGTCCGCCAGTATCACTTGGCCGCGGCGCTCCGGCGTCGTGGGGCTGCCTCTGCATCCGGCATGGTTCCTCCGAGCGCGATGAGGCGCTTTCCGGACTCCACTCGGACAAGCGTCTCCAACGCCTGGCGGACGAGAGCGGCAGTTTCTTTTGTGCCGGTGAGGGCCCTGGCTCTTTCCAGGAGAGCGTCGTCGAGGTTGATAGTCGATCGCATCGTCCAGCCTCCTTGTCCTGGCGTTTAAATAGCACCATTTGGTGCTGAAAGCTATGCCTGCCGCTCGACCCCATACGTCGGAAATTGTTAGACTAGGACGCTCAATAGCGGGCCGAACGATGGATACTCTATATTAAAATAACGACCCGGCCGGACCGTTTACAACCTGCAAACTGCTGTGCCAGAAGAACTAAGCTCTTGGGGGTATGAGATGGGTTATATCGCTGCCACATGTGAATACGGGTTGGTAATGCGGAAAGCCGCTCTGGCCGAAAAAACCCTTGCGCGGCAAGTTCTTGACGACGTGATGCAGGGCATCGACCTTATTGCGGAAAACGAGGATCTTCTGACGTTCGGACCATTGTTTGGAGAAGAGGCTTACCAAGCCATTATGCGGCGCCTCGAGATCGCTGGTCTTGTCTATGTCGACGATTATTTCGGCTTGGATTTTCTGGTGCCTCACTGGGCGGGAATCGGTGTTCAGTGGCGATAGCGACGGTTTCGATCCGGTGGTGACGGTCGGTGACATCTAGGTAGCGCGAGAGATTGAAAGGTGGGGTAACTGATGGATGCCGTTTCAAGGTTGTGTGCCTGGTTTGAGCGCCAATGCATAGACGAATGGCATGAGGACCGCGGGATCAAAATCGATACCATCGACAATCCCGGTTGGTCGATGAAAGCCGACCTCAAGGGAACGGTCCTTCAAGGCAAAGAATTTGAGGAGGTCCGAGTCGAAAGATCGGAGCGTGATTGGTTTGTTGCTCGCAGAAATGGGCAAACCTTTGAGGCATTTGGTGGGCCAACGAACCTCACTGAAATGATTGAAAGCTTTCTCGCGTGGGCTGAGAACGGACTGCGCGACCGTCTCTACTAAGGCAGGTGATCAATGGAAACCATTACGGGGACTGACGGCATACTGAACAGAGTTGAACTCGGCAACTTCAGCACTCCCACGAACGACCAGTCGAAGATTGAGCATTTCATTGCGCGAATAGTGGCCGGCGCTTCGCAAGCTCAGCTGGAAGTCGAGTCAAAGGAACTCGACTTGAACCAAGTCGGCCTTCATGGTCGGACACCGCTCATGGTCTCGGCAGCTGAGGGTTTGCTTGCAGCGGTTGAGACGCTGGTGCGAAACGGTGCATCAGTAGACGCGGCAGGTCGCGGTGAAATAACGGCGCTGCACGAGGCATCTGCGAATTGCGAAGCAGCCGTTGCACACTACCTCCTATCCCTTGGCGCGGACGTTAACGCCCAGACCGTCGATGGCGTGACCCCGCTCATGTGTGCGGCGGCATGGGGAAGCACCGACGTTGCAAAGCTATTGTTGGAGAACCATGCGGACCTGACAAAGACCGATCGCACTGGTGCAACGGCCGCCGATATTGCACGCGAGAAAGGTGAGGACGATACCGCAGACCTGATTAGCTCATACTCGTCGCGGAAGAGTGTATAGTCTTCTGAAAGCTGACTTCTGGAAGGCGTTCGGCATCGAGTCTAGCCAGTCGAAAAAGTCCGCGCATAGCGTGCTGCGGGATCGATGGGCTCAGGAGGTGGATGTCTTCTTCGGCGCAATTGCCGAGCCGTTCCAGGTGGTGCTGCGATGTGACGGCACAGAAGTGGTGTCGGTGTCGTCGTTGTATCTGGAGGATGCTTCAGTGCCCGGTCGCCCCCGGCAGCAGATCGGCATCCGTCAGCGTCCCCAAAAAGGCAACGATGTCATCGATCTCGGGGTCGGTCAGCGTCGGCGCATCACCGGGTTTCCGGCCGAAGGGCGGGTCCTGGTTGAGATTGTCCCAATAGACTTGCGGCAGGTCGTCATAGCGGCGGATCGTGCCGTCTGCATTTTTCGGATACCAGCGGCCGGGATCGCTGTCGCGGGTCGCGTAGAAGGAGACGACGTCCCGCAGCGTGTGGAAGTAACCGTTGTGGAAGAAGCTCTTCTTCAGCGCGACATTGCGCAGTGTCGGCGTGCGGAACAGGCCGCAATATTCGCTGTGGCCGGCAAGGTCTGTGCGCTGAGGGCCGCAGAGGCCGAGGTCGTGATAGCCGGGGTTGGCGTTGGCCGGGATCGCCATGTTGCGGGGTGCGCCGAGGCCGAGGAAGCCGAAATCGGAAAAGAGCGGCGGCTCGCCGTCATTGGCGGGTTCGCTGAGGTGGCAGCTCGAACAGTTGCCCTTTGCGGGATCTTCGAACAGCTGCCGCCCGTGCAACTCCTGCGCGGTCAGCGTCGCCTTGCCGGCGAGGAAGGCGTCGTAGCGGCTGGAATAGGGATAGAAATCCGTGCCGCTCTGTTCGAAAGTGGCGAGCGCCTCGGCGGCGGCGTCGAACGTGTCTTGCGGGTTGTCGAACACGGTCTCGCCGAAGGCTGCCTTGATGTCGGCGGCGTAGGGCGCCTTGCGCAATTTGGTGGCGACCTCGGCCGCATCCTTGTTGCCCATCTCGAAGGATGAGAGCAGCGGGATCTTCGCCTGGTTGGCGCCGTGGTCGACCCGGCCGTCCCAGGTCAGGCCGCCGGTGGGGCCATTGTCGACGCTCTCGTCGCCCTCGTCCTCGGAATCGTAATAATGTTCGGTGAAGGCGGGCACGGCCTGCAGATAGCGCAGCGTCGGGACGGCGCGTAGCCCCGACCGGTCCATATGTTCGCCACCCATTTCGACCGGCGCGGCGGATGCCGGGCCGAAAGCGTGCGCCGGGTCGTGGCAGGAGGCGCAGGCCTGCAACCCCGAGGCCGACAGCGAAGTATCTGAGAATATCTTCCGGCCGAGCGCGGTCAGCGTTTCGGCCCGGGCGAAGGCCTCGGCGCGCGACATCGGGCCGGGATGCACGCCGGAAGCTGCCGCCGCGCTGCTTTGCCGCAGCGGCAGAATGGCCAGACACAGTGCCGTAACACCGATGCCGACTGCCAGTCTGGACCGCGCAAACCGGAAAGTCGTCTTCGTCATCATAAGGATTCCAATAGCTTAGGACTGCCTTCCATCATCATCAAACCTCGCTGCAACAAATTGATGACGGTCGCTCTCCCGCCGCTTCGTGACAGAACCATGTCACAAAGTTGATAGATGGCGGGTCTAGCGTCGGCGCGCCCCCGAGCGTTCCCCGCTCCCTCTAGCCAACGCCCCCTAGCCATGAGGTACCCCCGTGAAAAGACTGAAACTCCTCGCCTCGATCTGTCTCGCCGGATCGGCCTTCGTTCCGCTCGCCATGGCGGCATCAGCCCATGCCGCACCGGCCGGTTACGACAAGATCGACAATATCGTCGTCATCTATGCCGAAAACCGCAGCTTCGATAATCTCTATGGCGGCTTTCCCGGCGCCAACGGTCTTTCCAATGTCAGCCCCGAGCAGGCCCGCCAACTCGACCGTGACGGTCAGCCGCTCGCCGAACTGCCGCCGGCCTGGGGCGGGTTGACCGCCAAGGGCGTCACGCCTGCCATCACCGAGGCGCAGTCGGCCCATCTTGCCAACGCCAGCTTCGCGATCGACGATCCGAAGGGTTTTGCGCAGGCGCCTACGGTCATTACCCGTGACCTCTGGCACCGCTTCTATCAGGAGCAGATGCAGATCGACGGCGGCAAGAACGACAAGTTTGTCGCCTGGGCCGATTCCGGCAGCCTCGTGATGGGCCATTACGACGGCTCCATCCTACCGATGTGGCAGGTCGCAAAGAAATACGTCCTTGCCGACAACTTCTTCCAGGGCGCCTTCGGCGGCTCGTTCCTCAACCATTTCGCGCTGGTCTGCGCCTGCGCGCCCTATTATCCCGATGCCGACAAGAGCTCGGCCAAGCCTGTGATCGCCAAGGTCGATGCGGATGGCACGTCGCTTGTTGTGGCGGAGAACGCACCGAAGTCGGCGCTGGAGGGCGCACCGAAATTCGTCTCCGACGGCACGCTGACGCCCGACTTCTACGCCGTCAACACCATGCAGCCGCCCTATGAGCCGAGCGCCAATCCGCCGGCCAAGGACGGCGATCCGGCCTTTGCCGATCCCGCTGCCGCCACGACCCTGCCGCCGCAGCATGCGATCACCATCGGCGACCTCCTGTCGCTGAAGGGTGTCAACTGGGCCTGGTATGGCGGCGCCTGGCAGGCCGCCCTCGACGGCAAGAACGCCACGCCGGTGCCGAACTTCCAGTTCCACCACCAGCCGTTCAACTATTTCGCCAATTTTGCGCCCGGCACGCCCGCGCGCGCCGAACATCTGAAGGACGGCGGCCTTGCCGGCGAGGCCTTCCTCAAAGATATCGACGACGGCAAGCTGCCGGCGGTTTCCTTCTACAAGCCGCAGGGCAACCTCAACGAACATGGCGGTTATGCCGATGTGTCGAGCGGCGACCAGCATCTTGCAGATATCGTCTCCCACCTCGAAAAGAGCCCGCAATGGGGCCATATGCTCGTCATCGTCACCTATGACGAGAATGGCGGCTTCTGGGATCACGCCGCGCCGCCGAAGGCCGACCGCTGGGGTCCGGGCAACCGCATTCCGGCCTTCATCATCTCGCCCTTCGCCAAGGGCGGCACGGTCGATCATACCCAGTACGACACGACCTCGATCATCCGCCTGATCACCGCGCGCTACGATCTGCCTGTCTTGCCCGGCATCGTCGCCCGCGACGAGGCGCTGCGCAACAACGGCCAGCCGCCGATGGGTGACCTCACAGCCTCGCTCGACCTGACGCATTGACGCTTGACAGCGGCCCCGGTCACCGGCCGGGGTCGGACAGGATGCGTTATACGTCGACGCTCATCCAAGGTGCGGGGGTAGTCGGGAATTCTCGGGCGCGGGGCCAAGCTCTGATCGTTGCAGTCTGCTTGGGCGCGCCCACTCGCGACGTGCAACCTCGGACAGCACAAGGCCGTGGCCCGGACGGTCAGGCGCATAGGCGTACCCGTCTCTGATTTCAATCGGCGTGTCGACCAGATGATCGAAATTCTGGAACGAATATTCCAGCCATTCGACTTCCGGGAGGGCTGCAGCCATGTGTACGCCGATCTCCAGGAATGTGTTGCCGAGACTGACGGGCACGCCAAGTTCCGCCGCCAGCCAGCCGATCCGCATGACATCGGACACCTGCCCGTGAACGTTGAGGATATCAGTTCCATGGTTTTCGAGCAGGATTCGCTTTCCGGAAAGGTCGAGATACTCGCCGCTGTTGATTTGAGTCCAGTTGACGGCATGGCGAAGGGTGCGCAATCCCTCGAAGTCGTGCCGCAAGATTGGGTCCTCGACCCATAAAAGCTCGTGACCTGCATCGCGGATCGCCGTCAGCTTCATCAAGGCTTCCTTAGAACTCCAGGCCTCGTTGGGGTCGATCATGACGAGCGATCCTGCCGGGACGACCTCTTTCAGGAGATCGAGGCGTCGCAGGTCCCGACTGAAGTCAGGATGTCCGACTTTAATCTTGAAAGCCGAATAACCGATGCTAGCCGCATGGGAGAACAGCGCTGCGAAGGCATCGTCGCTCAGGTGGAAATCAAGACCGCTGGCGTACGCGCGAACCCTGTCGCGACGGCTTCCAAGCAACGTGTGAAGCGGCAAGTTGACTTCCTTGGCAGCGAGGTCCCACAGCGCCACCTGCAACGCTTCGTGGAACGGCAGAGAGAATGCGCGCTGGTTACCGCCTCTTGGACGGTTGACGCGGTGTACCAGCGCGATCGCCTCCTGCCCCTTCAGGGAAGGCCACACCTCGTTCTCGAACACGGCTTCGATCTCCGCCTGGTCAGGCAGAGGGTGGAACAGGGTCTGGATGAAACCCAGGCCGACAATCCCTGCCTCCGTCACGAGTTCGAGCGCGGCAACGTTCACGTCGTCGGCCCTGACCTGGCTGTCGCCGATAACTCTGTCGCGAGCGAACTGAAAACGGGTTATACGAAATTGCGAGAGGGGCATGACGATGCGCTCTAATCTGTTAATTCGTTGAACTGATCTATCAGATAGGCTAGATACTGGACACATGAAGAAATCGCAAGAGCGTGTCGGAACGAAATTCGAGAGGCCCGACGTAACCGCGCGGCGGCTGAGTGACATCGCATACGATCGAATCCTCGAGAGCTTGTTCGACCGCAAGGTTCCAGTCGGTGCGTTTATATCTCAGAATGAATTATCGGCGATCGTCGACGTGCCCGTCGCGCCACTTCGCGACGCGCTGCGCATGCTTGAAGCGGAAGGGATCTTGACCATCCATCCGCGCTCCGGAATCCAGTTCGTACGACCAGGATTGGAGCTGACGCGGTCTACCTATCAGTTCCGTTCCATTGTCGAGAAAGCAGCCGTGCGTGTGTTCGCCGAGGAAGGCGATGAAAATGTGATGAATGCGTTGGAAGTCAGGCATTCGCGGCTCATCAGAAAGGTTGAGAGAGACGGAATCACAACGGAGAGCCTGACCGAAACCGACGAGCTCGAACTTGAACTTCATGGTCAGATCATCAAGGCCCTTCGCAACCCTCTGATCGAAATCGCCTACCGCCGAATGCACAATTACCTTCGGCTCCTTCGCCTCGACCGGAAATTGACGGTCCCTATCCTGCTTCGCACGTTGAAGGAGCACCTCGATATCCTTGAGGCGTGTGCAACGAGAAACGCGGACGCCGCGGAGAAGGCGCTGCAGGCACATTTCCAAGCTGCAATCCAACGCAATCTTGGTCTGGTCTGATCCCGTAGGCGGAATGGCGGTGGAACTGGTCTTGCCGAGAATTGTAAAGGATGCTACTTCCCGAACTGATCTATCAGACAGAAGATCTGATATTTTTGGGAGGAAGCTATCGTGCAAATCAATAAGCGGGAATTTCTAATCGGAGCCGCCGCTTTGGCGCTGGCTGGTAACGGTCGCACGGCGAGCGCGGCTACGGCTATCAACTACTGGCATCATTTTGCCAGCCAATCCGAGATGGCGGGTCTTCTCAAGATCATCGAACTGTTCGGCAAGGCCCACCAGGGAATTGCCATTACACAGGAGAGCATCCCAAACTCGGAATACATGGCTAAAATCTCCTCCGCTGTTGTGGCTGGGGGCCGTCCCGATACGGGAATGGTAATTGCGGAGCGTTTTGCCGACCTCATGGCAATGGGTGCGCTGACTGACATCACCGAACGCGTGAATGGCTGGAAGCAGAAAGTGAACTTCCCTGACAACCGATGGACAGGCATGTCAAAGGATGGCGCGATCTATGCTGTTCCCGCTTCGCCTTCGTTGACTGGATGTACTATCGGAAGGACTACTTCGAGGAGGCGGGGCTGGGCGAGCCGCCGAAAACTTTCGAAGAATTCCTGTCCGCCTGCCGGAAACTTACCGATCCCTCCAAGGGCCGCTACGCGTTCGGGATGCGTGGAGGCGCGGGCGCTTTCAAATACGTTATCGACGTGATGGAAGCCTTCGGATCACCGATCGTGAAAGATGGGCAGGCAGCTATCGACAAGGCCGCTGCCGTCGAGGCCCTAACTTTCTACTCGAATCTTTTCTTGAAGGAGAAGGTCGTCCCGCCCAGCGCGCCAAACGACAGTTATCGCCAGATAATGGAAGGCTTCCGCACCGGACAGACTGCCATGATCTGGCATCACACAGGTTCGCTGATCGAAATCTCGGGCGCCCTCAAACCCGGCGACCAGTTTGCCACAGCGCCCATGCCCACCGGTCCAAAGGCGCATATCGCCCGCGTGGCATACGCTGCGAATGGAGTGATGAAGGACGACAATGTCGATGCGGCATGGGACTGGGTGAGCTTCTGGGGCGAAACGGAAGCCGCCCTCGCACTGCTTGAGGCGACAGGCTATTTTCCCGCGTCTGCGGCTGCCTTGGAAGACCCGCGAATCAAGTCCAATCCGATCTATCAGGCTGCAGCAGCTACACTTGATTTCGGGCGCCTTCCCAACAGTTTCGTCGGCGCCGCGGGCTGGTCCGAGACCGTCGTCAATCCCGCGTTTCAATCCGTGCTGACGGGACAGCTGACACCCGATCAGGCGGTAGACCGCATGATCGAGGGTCTCGAAACCGCACTTCGCTAAATTCGCTAGAGCGGTTCAACTTTTCAGGGAACCGCTCTAACTTTTTGTTTTTACACAATTCCCGGCGAAACCGCTTGGCGCTTTGCCTGAGTAACCGCTTCGCACTTTTCCTGGAATTGCTCTAGCGCGACGACTCCGGCCATCGCGTTAGCAAAGAAGGACGGCAATTGGCCGCGAGTTCATGGCATCCACTTCCCGGTTGAAACTTTCGCACGCCATCGGAGATCTTTCCGAGACGCGTTACTGGGTCTATCTGCTGCTTCTGCCCAGTTTGACCCTTCTCCTTCTCGTGATTGCCTACCCAACGATCTACAGCTTCGTCATAAGCGCACGGGAGATGCGTCTCACGCGGCCGGGCTTAAGCGGGTGGGTGGGATTGAAACATTATTCGGCAATGGTTTCGGACCGGGTGTTCTGGATTTCGCTCAAGAACACGGCGATCTGGGTGACCTCGGCGATCGCGTTGGAAGTTCTACTTGGGTTCGTTGCAGCGCTCGCGCTCAACCGTAACGTCCCGGGCACGAAGTTCTTCGGGGTGGCGATCCTGCTACCTTACTTCTTGCCGAATGTCGTGGCTGGCCACATGTGGGCGCTCATGCTGGATCCCCGCTTGGGAATAATCAACGACATCCTCGTCCATATTGGTCTGCTGAACAGTTACAAAGCTTGGTTCGCCGATCCGGATACGGCGCTCGCAGCCGCGATCCTCGTCGAGGGATGGCATGGATTTCCGTTCTTCGCGCTGCTTTTCCTGGCGGGCCTGAAGGGCATTCCGGAAGACCTTTACAAGGCGGCAGCTGTAGATGGCGCGGGAGCCTTCCGGCAGTTCCGGCTGATTACGGTACCGATGTTGAAGACCGTGATCACCGCCGCCGTTATCCTGAGGGTGATCAGTCTGGTGAATTCACCCGATCTGTTGCTGGTCCTCACCGGAGGCGGGCCAGGTAATGCGACCCAGGTCCTGTCGCTTTACGCATTTCAGGTCGCCTACCGTGAATTCAACTTCGGCTATGCCGGCGCCCTGTCGGTCGTGATGTTCGCTCTGCTGATGGTGTTTGCCGTGCTCTATATCCGCCTATCCCGCATTTCGGAGGAATGAGATTGCTGAAAACGAAAAACAGCAGGCGTGCTGCGGGGGATGTCCTTGCATATGCGGTCCTTACGTCGCTTGCGGTTTTCTGTCTCGGACCGATGGTCTGGATGTTGATGACTTCGCTCAAGCGGGAGGCGGACATCGTTACCTCACGGATGCAGTATATTCCGCGCTCGATCACGTTCGAAAACTATGCTGCGATATGGACGCAATCGAACTTTCCGGTTCTCATAGCAAACAGCATTGTTGTGACGACGACCACCGTTGTGATTTGCGTTGTTACCGGGACGCTTGCCGCTTACGCCTTCTCGCGCTTTTCATTCCGTGGACGTGACAAGATAATGCTCGGATATCTGCTTGTTCGCATGTTTCCGGCAGTGATGATGATCATCCCACTCTACCTCATGATGCGGACGGCTGGCCTGGTCGACAGCCGATTTGGACTCGCGCTGGCATACACCAGCTTTCTGTTGCCGCTCTTTGTCTGGATGCTCAAGGGGTTCCTCGATGCCGCGCCCAAAGAGCTTGAAAGCGCCGCGAGGATCGATGGCTCGACAAGGTTCGGCGCGATGGTGCGAATAGTTTTGCCATTGGCCAGGAACGGCTTGGTAGCGAGCTCCGTCTTTATCGCTATTGCCGCCTGGAACGAGTTCATTTTCGCCTTGATGCTAACGACAGGGCAAGGCTCCCGCACCTGGCCTGTGGGGCTTCAGCTTATGGTCGGCGAGTTTCAATTGCCCTGGGGCGTACTCGCTGCAGGCGGCATCCTCAGCATTCTTCCTGTGGTTTTCCTGTTCGCTGTCGTTCAGCGTACCATGGTCCAAGGGCTGACGGCAGGCGCGGTGAAAGGATAGGGCACAGATGGCAACTCTTTCAATCAGTAACATCCGCAAGTCCTACGGCGCGCTGGATGTCCTTCACGGCATAGATATCGAGCTTGAAGACGGCGGCTTCCTCGTGCTTCTCGGGCCGTCCGGATGCGGAAAGTCAACCTTGCTCAACATCGTTGCAGGCCTTGATGATCCGAGCGCTGGTGACGTCGAAATCGGCGGCAAATCCGTCATCGAGCTTCCGCCGAAGGACCGCAACATCGCCATGGTCTTCCAGTCCTATGCGCTTTATCCGACGATGTCGGTCGAGCGAAATATCGGCTTCGGTCTCGAGATGCGGGGGGTCGAGGAAGGGGCGCGCAAGACCGCTGTGCAGCAGGCGGCGGACGTGCTCCAAATCGGCCATTTGCTTGATCGCAAGCCAGCCAATTTGTCGGGCGGGCAACGCCAGCGTGTCGCCATGGGTCGCGCCCTCGTACGAGATCCGGATCTGTTCCTGTTTGATGAACCTCTTTCGAACCTGGACGCAAAGCTTCGTGTGGAAATGAGGACGGAGATCAAGAGACTCCACGAGCGTCTGGGCACCAGTATCGTTTACGTCACTCACGATCAGATCGAAGCGATGACACTTGCCACCAAAGTCGCCGTGATGAGGGGTGGGTATGTCCAACAACTCGCCGACCCTCGCACCATTTATGAAAGACCCGCCAACATATTTGTCGCAAGTTTCATCGGGTCCCCGTCGATGAATTTCATCAAAGGTACACTCAATATTGCCGCGGCGGGAAGTCGATTTACCGGTGTCGACGTTGATGTTGCCATCAGCAGTGGGGACCACCGTGCCAAGCAGTCGGACTGCATTCTCGGAGTGCGGCCGGAAGAGCTGAAGATCGCGAGGGAGGGCGACCGCGCTCTGCGGGGGGTGATTGATGTCGTAGAACCGACCGGACCCGACACGATGGTCACGGCTATCGTCGGCGGACAGACGGTGGTTGCGCGGGTCGAGGCCCGCTTTTCCGGGAGGCGCGGTGATCCCATTGCGTTTCAAGTCGATCCCGCAAGCGTCAATTTGTTCGATCCACGTACAGAGGCGCGGATTGACCTGCCCAACTGGGAAAGTGAAGGCACTGGCCCACTCCCAGAGGAAGTCAAGCTCTAGACCCGGGTGGTGCCGCCATCCCGCAAGAATCGCGGCCATCGCCGCAAAATCGCGCGTTACAAACCCTTCGGTGGACGCCGAAGTCGATCAGTCCGTTGCGCGCCATGCCAGGCTTCTGTAGAAATCGGGCATGCTGATCCGCCCCGCAGATAAGAACGATCAAGACGCTATCTGGAGGATCATCGGTCCGACGATCCGCGCCGGCGAGACTTATGCGCTCGATCGCGATCTCTCGGAAGCCGATGCGCTGGCCTATTGGATGGGAGCGGACCGCGAGACCTTCGTCGCGGAAGAGGGTGGCGTGATCCTCGGCACTTATTACATCAAGGCCAATCAGGCGGGTGGCGGAAGGCATGTCTGCAATTGCGGCTACATGACCGATGTTGCCGCGGCCGGCCGCGGCGTCGCTCGCCGGATGCATGAACATTCCCTGGATCATGCCCGCGTGAGGGGCTTTCGGGCGATGCAGTTCAATTTCGTCGTCAGCAGCAATCAGCGCGCCGTCCAGCTATGGCAATCCCTCGGCTTCGATATCGTCGGCCGCCTTCCCGGCGCTTTCCTTCATCCCACGGAAGGTTATGTTGATGCGTTGGTGATGTTCCGTAATCTCTAGGCTATGCGGCGGATAAAAAAGATGCGGGGGCGCTGTCGAAATCGCAGCGGCTCGATCGTCTTTAGATCGCGGGCGTGGCGGGAAGAGCTGCAGGCGCCGCGATCACTCTGTCGGCATGGAGGTTGTGAAGCCATGAGTGTTTCCTATCGATGGGTCATCGTCGCCGTGGGCGCTTTGATGTCGTGCGTTGCCATCGGCGCGATGTTCTCGCTGGCGATTTTCCAAGAGCCTGTCGCAACGGCGACGGGTTGGTCGCATGTCGGGATTGCGAGCGCGATGACGCTCAATTTCATCGTCATGGGCTTCGGCGGGTTTCTCTGGGGCGCGGCAAGCGATCGCTTCGGCCCGCGCATCGTCGTGCTCATCGGAGCGGTGCTGCTCGGGCTGGCGCTGGTCCTGGCGAGCCGTGCCGAGACGCTCACGCAGTTCCAACTGACCTACGGCATCCTCGTCGGACTGGCTGCCAGTACGTTTTTCGCGCCGATGATCGCGACGACGATCGCTTGGTTCGATGAAAATCGCGGGCTTGCCGTGTCGCTCGTCTCCGCCGGTATGGGCGTTGCACCGATGACTATCTCGCCTATCGCGCGCTGGCTGATCTCGGCCTATGAATGGCGGCCCGCCATGCTGATCATCGGCGTTGCCGTCTGGGTGCTGCTGGTGCCGGTCGCCCTGCTGGTCAGGCGTCCGCCTGTCGAGGCCGCTGACACAGGAACCGAATTCGCAGTCGATGGCGCCCGGCCGCAACTGTCGAAAGTCTTCCGATCGCCGCAATTCATCGTGCTCGGGCTGACCTTCTTTGCCTGTTGTGCGGCGCATTCCGGGCCGATCTTCCATATGGTGAGCTATGCGACCATCTGTGGCGTGGCACCGATGGCGGCCGTCAGTATCTACAGCGTCGAAGGCCTCGCCGGTCTGGGTGGCCGGCTGGTTTATGGCAGTCTTGCCGACAGGATCGGGGTGAAACCTGTGCTGGTCGCTGGCCTGCTGGTGCAGGCGGCCGCGCTCGCCACCTATCTCTTCGTCAGCCGGCTCGGCGAATTCTATGCGCTCGCCATTGTCTTCGGCAGCGCCTATGGCGGGGTGATGCCGCTCTATGCCGTGCTGGCGCGGGAATATTTCGGGCCGCGCATCCTCGGCACCGTCCTCGGCGCGGCAACGATGCTCTCCAGCCTCGGCATGGCGTTCGGGCCTCTCATCGGCGGCTGGATATTCGACACTTTCGCCAATTATTCCTGGCTGTTCATCGGTTCGGCGATGGTTGGGCTCGGGGCGGCAGCGATTGCGCTTGCATTCCCGCCTCTCGCCCGAGAAAAACCGCAGCCGCTCTTGGGCGTGGCTCAGTGACGAGATTCTCCAATCAGGATCTATTAGGCCAGCCTCAAGAAAGACCCCTCCCCAACCCCTCCCCACAAGGGGGAGGGACTAAGCTGGCGCATTGTATAGTGCCAAGCAGCAACCTTTTTTGCAGATGAAACAGTGAAGTGGAACATGTGGGGTGCGGCACTCAAGCCCCTCCCCCTTGTGGGGAGGGGTTGGGGAGGGGTCTTGGGTGGTCCGACCAGGACAGCCGTGGCGCTCCCCAAAGAGGCAATCTCGCCTTTTCGTGCATTGCCCTTCGTTGATTTCCCCTGATAGACTTCTCCTATTCGTTTCATCACCTATGTCTTTGCTTTTTCGGGAGGCAATCGTCGCCATGGTAGAACTTGCGCAATCGCTCGCAGCCATCAAGCTGCCGGACCTGTCCGGCAAGGCGGTGCTGATCACCGGCGCCTCGACCGGGATCGGTGCGGCACTCGCCCGCGCCTTTGCGGCTCAAGGGGCCAAGGTCGGCGTGCATTACAATGCCAGCCGCGAACCGGCGGAAAAGCTTGCCGAGGAGATCCGGGCGGCCGGCGGCACCGTGCATCTGATCCAGGGCGACGTCTCGAGGGAAGGCGAGACCGAGCGCGTCGTCGAGGAGACGGCGAAAACCTTCGGCCATCTCGACGGACTGATCAACAATGCCGGCGGCATGCTCGGGCGCAAGCCGACTTCGGAATATACCGACGCGCATTATGCCGCGGTCATGGACCTCAATGCCCGCTCGGTGCTGGCGGCAACGCGTGCGGCGCATCCGTGGCTGAAGAAGCAGGGCGGTTTCATCATCAACACCACCTCGATCGCGGCCCGCAATGGCGGCGGCAATGGCGCGATGCTCTATGCGGCGTCCAAAGGCTTCGTCTCGACGATCACGCGCGGTCATGCCAAGGAATTCGTCGCCGACAGGATCCGCGTCAACGCGGTGGCGCCCGGCGTCATCGCCACGCCCTTCCATGAGCGTTATACCAATGACGAGCAGATGGAGCTGCAGCGCAAGTCGATCCCGATGGGCTTCGTCGGCACATCCGAGGATTGTGTTGGGGCCTATCTCTTCCTCGCCTCGCCGACGCTGTCGGGCTATATCACCGGCCAGATCATCGAGGTGAATGGCGGCCAACTGATGCCGTAAAAGCATCCACCGGCGAGCACCATCTTTCGCTTTCCCTTTAATCAGGGAACTTTCGAACCACCCTGACGTTTCCCGCATGGTCTTTTCAGCAAGCGGGGCATCATGAGCTTTTCATTTTCGGAACTCGACTTCCTCAAGCCGGAGCTAGGAGCGGAGTATACGGGTTCCGGCACCCATTTCGCGGTATTCTCGGCGCACGCGGAACAGATGGAGCTTTGCCTCTTCTCACCTGACGGAAAGGATGAAATCGCCCGATTGCCGCTGCCGAAGCGCGAAGGCGATATTTGGTCCGGCTATATCGCCGGCATCGGACCGGGCACCGTCTATGGCTATCGCGCCCATGGTCCCTATGATCCCAACGCCGGTCACCGCTTCAATCCGAACAAGCTCCTGCTCGACCCCTATGCCAAGCAGGTGACGGGCGACCTGAAATGGAATGACGCGCTGTTCGGTTACCAGATCGGCGAGGACGATCTTTCCTTCGACGATCGCGACAGCGCGCCCTTCATGGTCAAGGGCGTCGTCCAGGATCCGGACTTCGACTGGGCAGGTGAAGAGGCGATCCGCCGCCCCTGGCCCGACACCATCATCTATGAGGCACATGTACGCGGCCTGACGATGACGCATCCGAAGGTGCCCGACCGGCTGCGCGGCACCTTTCTCGGCATGTGCAGCGATCCGATCATCGATCACCTCGTCAAGCTCGGCGTCTCGGCGATCGAGCTTCTGCCGATCCAATATTTCCTCGACGACCGTTATCTCCTGGAAAAGAACCTGCGCAATTATTGGGGCTACCAGACGCTCGGCTTCTTCGCGCCGCAGTCGCGCTACATGTCCGGTGACAAGATCACCGAAATCAAGACCATGGTGAAGAAGTTCCATGCCGCCGGCATCGAAGTCATCATGGACGTCGTCTACAATCACACCGCCGAAGGCAGCGAGAAGGGACCGACGTTGTCCTTCCGCGGGCTCGACAATGCCAGCTATTACATCCTCTCTCCTGATGATCCGCGCCACACCTTCGATACGACGGGAACCGGCAATACGCTGAATGTCGCCCATCCGATGGTGATGCGCATGGTGCTCGACAGCCTGCGTTACTGGGTGGGCGTCATGCATATCGACGGCTTCCGCTTCGATCTCGCCAGCACGCTTGGGCGGCAGGATCTGGAGTTCGACCGGCAGGGCGGTTTCTTCGGCGCGATCCGCCAGGATCCAATCCTGTCAGGCGTCAAGTTGATCGCCGAACCCTGGGATATCGGCGAGGGCGGCTATCAGGTCGGCGGCTTCCCGCATCCCTTCCGCGAGTGGAACGACAAGTTCCGCGACGACGTGCGCCGTTTCTGGAAGGGCGATGGCGGCATGGTGTCGGAGGTGGCGGCTCGCGTCACCGGCTCGGCGCCGCAGTTCAACCATTCCGACCGAGGGGCGACCTCCTCGATCAATCTTCTGTCGGCCCATGATGGCTTTACGCTGACGGATACGGTCTCCTTCGACGGCAAGCACAACGAGGCGAACGGTGAGGATGGCAGAGATGGCCATTCGGACAATCATTCCGACAATATGGGCGCCGAGGGCGCAACCGATAATGCCGATATCAACGCAGCGCGTGCGCGGCGCCGACGCAATATGATTGCGACGCTGATGCTTTCCCAGGGCGTGCCGATGATCCTTGCCGGCGACGAGCTCGGCAATAGCCAGGGCGGCAACAACAACGCCTATTGTCAGGACAATGAGATCGGCTGGACGGGCTGGGATGGGCTCGACGATCCCTTCCTTGATTTCTGCCGGCAGGCCGTCGCCTTCCGCAAGGCGCATCCGGTTCTGAGGCAGGAGCGGTTCCTGACCGGGGAGGTCAGTGAGGAGGGGCGCATCGAGATCGCCTGGTACAAGCCGGACGGCAGTTTCATGGACGACGGCGCCTGGAACGACGATGGATTGCAGGTGGTCGGGGTTTATGTCTCGAGGAGTGTGCATGCCCCGGACACCGAGACGATGGACGACCTCTTCCTCGTCTTCAATGCCGGCGGCGACTGCGAGATTCACCTGCCTGTCGTGAACGGGCTGGAGGAGTGGTCGAGGGTTCTCGACACCGGAACGGAGACGGATGCCTTCGAGGTGCACGATCCCGACAACCCGGTCATCGTCTATGCCCAGAGCGTGGCGGTCTTTGCGCCGAAGGGACAGACCGAGCCGCCGAAGGACGCGACAAAGGCCGAGCGCCGCCGCTGGTTCCAGTTCGGTCGCAGGAGCAGGTAGCAGGCGCAGAGAAGATGAATGCCGAAGCCATCACCGAACTTGGTCTTGTCTATGTCAGCGACACCGAACCTGGCATCCGCAGGCGCAGGAAAGGCAAGGGCTTCAGCTATGTGATGCCGGATGGAACGACGCTTGCCGACGGATTGCAACGGGCGCGTATCGGCGCACTCGGCCTGCCGCCGGCCTATGAGAACGTCTGGATCTGTCTTTATGAGAATGGCCATCTGCAGGCGACGGGTTTCGATGCGCGCGGACGCAAGCAATACCGCTACCACAAGGACTGGCAATCCTTCCGAAGTGCCGGAAAATTCCATCAGCTGATCGAATTCGGCCGGTCGTTGCCGAAGATACGGCGCACAGTGCTGCGCCATCTCGATACCGGCACCGAGGATGTTAACGGCGTGTTGGCGGCTTTGACGACGCTGCTCGACGAGGCGCACTTGCGTGTCGGCAACCAGGCCTATGTCAGGGAAAACGGCACCTATGGCGCCACTACGCTGCTGAAGCGCCACTTGAAGATCGTCGATGGGCAGATCGAACTCAAATTCCGGGCCAAGGGCGGCAAGCGTGTCCAGCGCAGCCTCAGGCATCCCAGATTGCAGAAGATCCTGGAGGAGATCGCGGATCTGCCCGGCCGCCAGCTTTTCGTCTGGAAGGACGAAAGCGGGGCGCTGAAGCCGGTCGATTCCGGCCGGCTGAATGCCTATCTCGCCGAAATATCCGGCATTCCCATTTCGGCGAAGACCTTCCGCACCTGGGCCGGATCGCTGGCGGCCTTCGGGACAGCGCGCGAAAAGATTATCAGTGGCAGCCGGCCGACGGTGAAGCAGATGTCGGAGGCCGCAGCGGAGGCGCTGCACAATACGCCGGCGATTTCGCGCTCGAGTTATATCCATCCCGCAATCATCGCGCTTGCCGGCAACGATCATCCGCTGCCGGAGGACTGCAGCGAACCATTGCGCGGCTTGCGCGCCGAGGAAAACAGGTTACTTGATTTCCTCACACGCGAGATCGAAGAATGAGCCAGAGCAATCCGCTGAAATCGGACGTATCGCTAACCCATCCCGACCGGCTCTACTGGCCGGACGAGGGCGTGACCAAACAGGGGCTGGCGGATTATTACGCCGAGGTCTGGCGCTTCATGGCCCCCTATGTCGTCAGCCGGCCGTTGGCGCTGCTGCGCCTGCCGGACGGGATTAAAAGCCATCAGCGGTTTTTCCAGAAACACGCATGGAAGGGCATGAATCCCCATATCGAGGAGATCGCCGATCCACAGGATGCGGACGGTGAAAAGCTGCTGCGCATCGCCGATTTCGACGGCCTCGTGGCGCTGGTGCAGTCGGCCGTACTGGAAATCCATCCCTGGGGTACGACCACCGATCATTGGGAAAGACCCGATATGATCACCATGGACCTTGATCCCGGCGAAGACGTCGCCTGGAGCGCGGTGATCGCAGCCGCCTTTGAAGTAAAGACGCGGCTGGAGGCGCGCGGCCTTGCGGCCTTCGTCAAGACGTCGGGTGGCAAGGGGCTGCATGTGGTGACGCCGCTTGCGCCGAAGGCCGGTTGGGCTGAGGTGAAGGATTTCGCCCACGGGTTTGCCGAAAGCATGTCGGCCGACGCGCCACAGAAGTATCTGGCAACGGCCACGAAAGCAAAACGCGGCGGGCATATCTATATCGATTATCTCCGCAACGGCCGCGGTAACACGGCAGTCGCGCCCTATTCGACGCGGGCGCGCGCTGGCGCCCCGGTTTCGATGCCGCTGGATTGGCAGGAATTGCGGGAGTTGGCCGGTCCGGCCGCCTTCACGCTCGCCAATGTGGCGCAGCGTCTGGAGAGCCGGGCAAGGGATCCCTGGAGCGATTTCTTCGATGCGGCCGTGCCGCTGCAATGAATTTATTCCGCACTATCGAGTTCGGGATAATGCCTGAAAATCCCTTCCTCATTGAAGGCGAGGCGGCGTGGCGAGGCGAGATAGCGGGCAATGTTTGGACGCTTCGTCACTGCATCACGCAGGGCTAGGAGGCCGGGATATTCCGCCTTGCAGTTCGCCATGGCTTTGGGGAAGGCATAGGTCAGGCCCTCGATCACCTGGAAGAGCGAGAGATCGACATAGGTGAGAGCATTCCCGACCATATGATCGGGACCTTCAGGATTCTGCCGCAGCACACGCTCGAAATAACCGAGGAATTTCGGAATGCGTTCGCGGATGAAAGCGGCTGAGCGGGCTTTCGCCTCCTCTTTCTGATCCTCGTAATAGAGCGACGTGTCGATCGGGTGGTGCGTGTCGTGCACTTCGGCGACGAAATCGGTGACGGTGAGCTGCAGGCCGTTGACGACATAACGAAGGCCCTCATCATCAGGTGCCAGACCGAGCTTCGGCCCGAGATAAAATAGGATGTTGGCAACGTGCGGGATGATGAGGTCGCCGTCCTTCAGGAAGGGCGGCGCAAAGGGAACATGCGGCTCGCTTTCGCTTTCCATGACGGCGAACATGGCGCCGGTTCCCCGCCCGGGCTGGCGGGTGATGTCGATATAGTCAGCGCCGGCTTCTTCCAGCGCCAGCCGGACGAATTCGCCGCGGCCCTGAATGCCGTCCCAGTAATACAGCTCGTATGCCATCTGCACCTAACCCTTCGGTTCCCGACCAAAGTCTTTTCGCAGTTCGTCCTTGGCTTTTTCAAGGGTGCCTCGCCGCTTTTTGGTCAACTGGTCGCCGGCGCGGTTGATGTAGAAGGTGAGCATCGACATCGCGGCACGAAAGGGGCTCGATTTGCGGCGATGACTTTCGTCGGCGGAATGCTTGACGGAGCGGGCAATCTTCTTCGGATCGTCCGATTTGAACACGCCTTCCTTCAGGTCCATCGCGTCGCTGTGTTCAGTAACGTCCTGCGACCACTTCTTCTTCGATTTGGCCATGTCGAAAATCCCTTCCCGGATGCGGCCGGCGGTTGTCACCGCCGCGTCCTTTGTTTTGCAAAGAGATCGAACCGGTAAGGAGGCCAAAAGTTCCGGCCATTTGGTCGTCGATCGCAAAGGTGGGGATTCGGAGAAGGGCGGCGAGAGCAGCGCAAAACACATCGTCAAAGCCGACGGAAACGGCGCGAGCGGCATGAACGCCCAGATATCGCCGGTCTGCGGGCGCGCCCGTGAACGCTATTTTCGATAGAGTTTTTGCGATGCAGCGAAGGCGCGGCTGATGTCGAAGGAGGGCAGTTGCAGCGGCGCGCGCGGATCGCGGAAAACCAGGCCGACGAGATTGTCGATGACAAGGATGAACCCGAGTGCGAGGCCGAGGTAGAGCAGGGCAGCGATGAGCAGGAGCGACATCTCCATCCCTCACACGATCCCGGCCGGAATGCGGCCGCTGGCTTTAAAGCGCGGAAGGAAATGGAGATCGATATGGCCGTCGTCCATGGCAACTTTCCCTGTTTCGCCATAAACAATCGGTGCATCTTCTTGTTCCCGGAACAGGCTGTGTTCTCGGGACTGTCGCGTGGGCGCAGATTTTTGGGGAAGCCTCAAAGCTTGCAGTATCATTCGGCCTGTGTTCACCCCCGCATAAAAAGCCGCCCTCACAATTTAATAAAGCACAACTAATTCAGGCATATGACAAGCAAGGTCGAAGAGCGCCGCGGGGCGCCCTTTTTTAGTCGACCTGCTTGATATTCCTGTGCTTAGGACGCCGTCTTGCGGCTCGCGGTCCGCTTTGGCGCCGGTTTAACGACACCGTTCGTCGTCTTGCTGCCCGTCACGGTGCGTTTTGCCTTGGCCTTGACTTCCTTGCCATTGGACGTCGCAGCCGAACCCTCGAGCGTGTCGCGCTCGTGTCGTGCCTGTTCCCAATGGATGGAATCTCGCCCTGTCGGGTAACCCTCTTCTTCCCAGAGGGCGTATGCACGTTTTTTGATCCACTCATCCCGAGTTTCTGTCATCGCTGATCTCCAGTCACATGATGCCGTCGTTCGAACGCGATACTGGTTAGATGGTTCCAGAGGAGCGGAGCTCTTTCAAGCGAAATCGCCCCACAACCGCAAATATTTCGCATTGCAGCATATCAAGGTTGAGAATCGCCGTTCATTCGGGCCGAAACTCCGCTGCCTTGTGCAGATCTGAGACGAAATTTCGGTGCTGCCTATCCCGGTCGGCCTCATCGCGGATGCGCAGCAGATAGGACGGGTGGATGGTGACCAGAACAGGCGGACGGTTTGCCGGATAGAGGATGTGGCCGCGCTCCGGCGTCAACTTCACTTTCGGCCCGAGCAGCGCGTAAAGCGCGCTCGCGCCGAGCGCCACGATGAGTTTCGGCCGGAGGATATTGAGCTCGGCCCCAAGCCACCAGGCGCAACGCCTGATCTCGCCTGCGTTCGGCTTTGCGTGCAGCCGCCGTTTGCCGCGCGGGGTAAACTTGAAGTGCTTGACCACGTTAGTGACGTAACAGCGCTCACGATCGAGGCCGGCCTCCTCAAGGCAGCGATCGAGCAGGTTGCCCGCGGGACCGACGAAAGGCCTGCCGGTCAGATCTTCCCGGTCGCCCGGCTGCTCGCCGACGACGACGATCTCGACTTTACCGGGGCCTTCGCCGAAAACGATCTGCGTGGCGTTCCTGTAGAGATCACAGCGGGTGCAGCCTTCGGCCTGATGCCGGAGTTCGGCGATGCTTTCGGCGTTCGCGACTTCGGGTGCCAGGGCGGGACCGACGCTTGCGGCGATGTTCATGGTGCGATCCTTATCTCCTCGGTCAAATCGATCCGCACCGGGATTGTTCCCGCGTCGGCGTGGGCGCAGGCGGCAAATTGATCGTCTCTAAAAATTTCGCGTCAGGGGAGAACGGCAGCGCGATTGAACGCCGCCGTTTCGCGGTTATATTTGCCAGCGATGTTCTATCTCCTGTCGACCTATTGGCCGCATATCCTCTTTGTCGTTTCGATCGCCATGGGAGCCGCGGCGGCGATCCATGCCGCCATGACCAAGGAGGAAGTGCGCGCCGCAATCGGTTGGGTCGGCGTCATCATCCTGTCTCCCATCATCGGCGCGTTGCTCTATGCGATCGCCGGCATCAACCGCATTCGTCGGAAATCGCTGAGCATCCGCCGCGATGCGCTGCTGCCCGCGGCCGAGATCGACGAGTTGGAGACTTTCGACGCCGAGCCCGAGACGGTGATCAGCCAGTTCGGCCGCCGCTTTGCGGCGCTGCAGACACTCGGCGACCGGGTGACCCGCAATCCGCTGACTTCAGGCAACTCTATCGACATGCTGGAGACCGGCGACGAGGCCTATGCGGCGATGAAATCGATCATCGACGAGGCGTCGCGCAGCATCCTGCTCGAAACCTATATTTTCGACCGCGACGTCATCGGTCTTCGCATCGCCGATGCGCTGATTGCGGCGGCGCGGCGCGGCGTGGAGGTCCGGGTGCTGATCGACGCGGTAGGGGCGCGTTATTCTGTGCCGAGCATTCTCGGCCATCTCACGGAGGGCGGCGTCACCGTCGCCGTCTTTAACGGCAACGTCATCATGGGCCTGCGGCTGCCCTATGCCAACCTGCGCACCCACCGCAAGATTCTGATCGTCGACGGTAAAATTGCTCTGACCGGCGGGATGAACATCAGGGCAGGCTTCAGCGAGGAGGCGACGGGCGAGAGCTTTGCCCACGACACGCATTTCAGCGTCACCGGCCCCGTCGTCGCCGACCTCTTCGACCTTGCCGCCGAAGACTGGCGCTTCACCACGCAGGAACTGTTGAACGGCGAGGCCTGGCGCATCGAGCCGCCACAGCGCAGCCCCGGCGATCCCATTCTGATGCGCGTGGTCGCCTCCGGGCCGGACCGCAGTGTGGAGACCAACCACAAGATGCTGATGGGCGCCTTTTCGGTGGCGCGCCAGTCGATCCGCATCATGTCGCCCTATTTCCTGCCGGACCGCGAGCTCATCAGCGCCCTGGTGACGTCCGCGCGGCGCGGCGTCGAAGTCGATATCGTCGTGCCTGATGTCAACAACCTCATGCTGGTCGATAGAGCGATGACGGCGCAATTCGATCAGATTCTCAAGAATTATTGCCGCATCTGGCGCGCGACCGGCAGTTTCAGCCATTCGAAGCTGCTGACGATCGACGGCACATGGGCCTATGTCGGCTCCTCCAATCTCGACCCGCGCTCGCTCAGGCTGAATTTCGAGGTCGATCTCGAGGTGCTGAATGAGGGCTTCGCAGCCGAGATCGACGAGCATATCGAGGAAACCCTGAAATCGGCGACGCCGGTGACGCTGGAGGGCTTACGCGCGCGGCCGTTCCCGGTGCGGCTGCTCGAGAAGGTGCTGTGGCTCGGTTCCCCCTATCTCTGAGCGGATTTTTCGCGATCGGACGTGGCAAGTTGCGCCGCCTTGCCTATACTCCCGAGAGAAGCCTTTTTGATCAACGGAACAAGTGCGCCGTCCGATGCAGGCCAAGAAAGACAGTCTTCCCTCCAGTATTCTCGCCTCGATCAGGAACAGGAAAAAGCGACTCGATCCGGCCTATACGGAGTCGAGGCCGCACAGCGCCGGAACCCTGATCGCCTCCTACAATGTGCACAAATGTGTCGGCACCGATCGGCGCTTCGATCCGGAACGCACCAGCCGGGTGATCCACGAAATCGGCGCCGACGTGATTGCGCTGCAGGAGGCCGATACGCGCTTCGGCGAGCGCACGGGCATTCTCGATCTCGGTCGGCTTGAGCGGGAGACGGGGCTGATCCCGGTGCCGGTTGCGGGCATGGCGAAAGCGCACGGCTGGCACGGCAATGTCGTGCTGTTCAAGAAGGGGCTGGTGCACGACGTGCATCAGGTCAAGCTGCCGGGGCTGGAGCCGCGTGGGGCGCTTGTCGCCGAAATCGAACTCGAAGAGGGCGGGGTGCTGCGCATCATCGCCGCGCATTTCGGCCTGTTGCGCCATAACAGAGCCCAGCAGGCCCGGACCCTCGTCGAACTCATCAACGACAGGCACGAAATGCCGACCATCCTGCTCGGCGACCTCAACGAATGGCGGCTCGGCGACAGTTCGTCGCTCAACACTTTCCAATCCGCCTTCGGCCCGCTGCCACCCGCCGTCCCGAGTTTTCCCGCCGGCCTGCCGCTGCTCGCCCTCGACCGTATCATCGCCAATCGCAAGGGCATCATCTCGGAGGTGGCAGCGCACGACACGCCGCTGGCCCGCATCGCCTCGGACCACCTGCCGATCAAGGCGCTCGTCGATCTGAAGCCGGTAGCGGGTTAGAAAGCTGCCGATGGGTGCCATCCACCTGGGGTAATCGACCACCGCATATCTCTCACTTTGAGCGGAAAAAACCTGTGAGACGGCGAAACCGCTGTGCCCACAATTGCGGATCGACTGTTTCAGACGAGGAAGACGCGATCAGCCGGTCAAGGCGAGGCAGGAGAAATGCAGCCCAATCGTCGAGATCGCTTTTGCTGAAATAAGGCAGCCAGACGTCGGCGGGACCCTCCCACTGTCGTGGATTTGCTCGAGTGAGATCACCGAGCTTCACCGATACCATCTGGCCGTTATCTCCGACGACTTCAACCTCCGGGTCAGGATCGGGCCTCGGAAGGCGCGCGATGATGCGCTCCTCCAAGGCTTTGCCAACGGCTCGATCCGTCTCCTCCAGGCGATGAAGTATTCTTATGTCGCTGGCGGAGCCGGAGCCCTCAGTCATGTTGATCGTAAATTTGGCGCCCATGACGCTGTTGGAATATTGGGATACCTGCAGCCAAACAACCCTTCCACCACGGACAAAGCTACATTTGCCTGTTTGCGGTTCCCAGCCCAATTCCTGAAATCTCGGAGCCAGCAGTGAGCGCATATGTCGGTGAAAGTCTCGACTTTTCAAATAGTCGCGCATGTTTCACTGCCTATCCTAAGGGCTACACCGATCCCGGGAGCTTCTCATGGCATGCTTGAAGGCACAATGGACACCTGCACCGTCAGGCGTCTTTCAGCGCGAGTGCCTGGAGGTTGCGCGGTGACGGTTGATTTAGACCCCTGTCGAACGGGATGGCGTTCGCGGTTCGGTCGGCCGCGGCTGAAAGGTCACGAGCCTGATGACATCACGTAAGATCTCGAACATGGTATTTCTCCTTCGAGATCATCTGCTTCCTCTTGCCCTATGCGTTCAAACGAGCTTATCGTCGCTTTCGAATGACTTGAGGTTATGGATGAAGCGCGGACGCTTGCCACTGACGGCCTTGCGCACATTCGAGGTCGCCGGCCGTCTCGAAAACTTCACACTGGCTGCGCAGGAGCTGTTCATCTCGCAGGCGGCCGTCAGCCGTCAGATTCGCGAGCTGGAAGCGCTGCTGGACGAGGCGCTTTTCGAGCGCCGACATCGCAGCGTCCATCTCACCCCCTCCGGCGCCAAGCTGCTGGCCATCCTCACGCAATCCTTCGATCGGATCGATGTATGCCTGGAGGAGATCCGCGGCCGGCCGGCTGCTGCGGCGGTGACGATCAGCGCAGAACCATCCTTTGCGGCATGCTGGCTCGTTCCCCGCCTGCCGGAGTTTCATGCGCAGCATCCCGAGATCGATGTGACGATCGACTCCGATCCGCGGTTGGTCGAGTTCCGGAGCGGGCAGGCCGAGATCGCTATCCGCCACAGCGCCGTTGCGAACGCCTGGCCGAGGGTCGAGAGCAAGCATCTTGCCGATGTCAGGATGATAGCGGTCGCAACGCCTGCATTGCTCGAGACCGGGCCGGCCATCAAACGGCCGCAGGACATTCTGCGCCACACGCTGCTGCATGAGGAAAACCGGGACGTGTGGTCGCGCTGGTTCGAGGCGGCTGACGGCGCCATGCCGGAGACGGCGCGGGGCCCTGTTTATGCCGATGGTGGCCTGGTGATGCAGGCCGTTTTGCGCGGGCAGGGCATAGCGCTAATGGACGAGATATTCGCCGAGGAGGAGATCGAGACGGGTCGGCTGCTTCGCCTCTTCGATCTCGCCATTCCCCTCGGCGCTTACTGGCTGGTCGCGCGCAGTTTCGACCGGCTCACTCCGCCCGCCTCGCTGTTCGTTCGCTGGATCAGGTCCCGGATCGAGGCGGCTTGACGGCGCTACGCCTCCTGAAAATAGAAACTCACCGGCGGGCTCGCGAGGTGGGACATGACATGATCCCATCCGCCGTTCGCCACGATGGCCTCGACATGCGCTTGATATTCGACCCTCGACCCCCACGTCTCTATCAGCGAGACGGAGGTTGGCTCGTCGATGTTCTGAAGGATGCGAATATCCTCGCAGCCGGCGGTTCCCGGAAGCTCTGCCTTCACTGTCGCAAGAAGCTCCAGAAATGCTGTCAGCTTGTCCGGTTTTGCCTCGAAGGCGATGGTCAGTAATATGCTCATGTCGTTTCTCCAGTGGGTCTGTTTTCTGGAGCGGTTCTCTCAAACCTACGACGACGAAGCCATGCCGAGAACAGCGAAAGAGCTGCTCAATCCTGCGGAATGTATAGCCCGGATCATGACGTAACCGCGACGTGCTCTTTGAATGACTGCGCATAACATGTGGGGCTGAGGCCGAATTGTCGCCGGAAATCACGTGAGAAATGCGACGTGCTGGCATAACCCGTCTCTTCCGCAGCAACGCTCACCGGCAGGTCGCCTTCGAGCAGCAGGAGCCGAGCTTTTTCCAGCCGAATTCTCTTCAAATACTGAATGGGCGAGACACCGGTAATCTCACGAAAACGATGCGCGAAATGTGATCCACTCATCGCAACCGACTCGGCCATCGCCTGGACCGTTATTCCGGCATCGGCGTTTTCCTCGATGAAGCGGATGGCTCGCAAGACGCGCGTGTGTTCACGCGTGATGGAAGCTCGCAAAAGGCTGGCAGCATCCGAACGCAGCAGTCGGAATGCAATTTCCCGCAAGTATAAAGGTACGAGCATTCGCCGCTCCAGCGGATTATCGAGACATGTCAGCAACCTGCAGAGCGGCTCGGCGAAAGTGTCTTCGACCGGACCCACGAACACCGGTGGCGGTGATTCAAAGGTGCCGTCTCGAAGCCCTCCCAGATCGGCGAGTTCGAGCAGGATGGGACCAAGAATGCCGGGGGAAAGTTGCAGTTTCAGTGCGATGTAAGGGTCGTCCGGACTAGCATCGACGCTCGCCTGATAATGCGTACTTCCATGCATCAAAAGGTAGTTTTTCGGATCATTGACTTTGATATGATTGCCTATCCGGACGGTCTTTTGGCCGGACACCGCGACTGCGATGTTCATCATCGAGGAATAGCTGCGGACATAGGAAATGGACGAGTCCGTCCGGAAAACCCATATGTCGGGCGACGGGGTAACGATCTGCCCTGCGCATGTGGCGAGCGTACGCACTTGCTCCACGAGCTTGCCGAAAGACCCGGTCTCGAATTGCACAGGCTCGGGATTGGCAAATGATGACGAGAGAATTGTCTGCTCCATTGGTTCGTTGCGACGTTAAGATCCCAATACATGTCCAAGATCGACAAGCACTTAAAAATGTCGAGCAGAGCCGAGACTTCTTCGCCCCGCCCGTCTGTTATGCGTTCATCTTGAAGCATGAAGGACAGCGAACTCAGGATCGAAGAAGCGCGCGTCATGTCAGTGAGCCGCGCAGACTTGACCCAGTCCCGCTCGCGTCGACGCCTGAGAGAACTCGTCGAATTGGAAATGGAAGGTGCCGGGTGTACGCAGCCTGTAGGTTCCAAACTTGAAATATGGGCCGACCAACGGCCGGGGATCGTTCTTCCTCAGCGTGGCGCCGATATTGCCTCTGACGGACACGATCTTCTGGCCATTCGCCCAGATGTCGATCTCCCCGGGACGCCGCGGTCCATACTCGTTGTCGGTGCGTCCTGGCTTGATGCGGTAGACCATGTCGACCCAGTCCTTGCGGGGGTCCGGCAGCGAGCGGTTGTCTTCCGGCTCTATGTCGATGTCCGCCTTGCCGATGTACTTTCCGGGTTCCGCCACGAAGGAAAAAGCGTTGAACTGTCCGACCAGGGCGGGGTCGCCCAGTCCGAGCGCTTGCGACAACTGCTGGGAGTCGGATGGCTGCGCCTCGGGCCCCAGGCTGTCCATCAGATTCTGCTTGAAGAACTGCTGCGAAAGGTCCGGCTGCGTTTTGGTGAAGAGGTCAAGAGACTGCAGCGAATTGATCGCGTTGACTGTACGCTCGTCGCGAGGAAGATTTCCGAGCAAGGCCTGGGCCGAAAGCAAGGCATCCGGATCGCCTTCCGCCCTTGCGACCACGCGCCGGACGTTGTTGTCCTGCACGGTGATGTGGAAGACTCCGTTGTCAAATCGCTGAGCAATCATCGGGCTGCCGTCGCCCGGACCCTTCCACTGACCAATCACCGAACGGGCGCTGCCTGTCATCGGTACGTCGCCCGTTATCCTGAAGCTGAAACCATACCAAACCTCGTCACCGAAAATCGGCCACGTCTTCTTGGTGGTTCTCAACTCGGCGCGCTGGCAGTCGTCTTCGCATTCGAGACCGTTGTCGCCGTCCGTCGTGACGATGTCGATGGCAGCGCTTCCGCAGCGTCCGGGTTTCTCGAACTGGTACTGACGCGACAGAATCTGCTGCGTCGTCCAATTTGTCGTATTCAGCCTATCTGAATCGAAGCTATCCTTGAGCCCTGCTGCGCAGGCGGCACCGCCGGAAAGAGCAATGACGAATGTCAGAAACGCACCTCGCATACTGATCCCCGGTCAACGAGCCACGGCGAATTATTATCATATGCTCGAGCGGATTGAAGTTCGGACAAGAAGGCCTTTTAAATTGGCCGCCGCCGTCAGGGAGAGCTTAACTTTCATCGGTTAGGGTGTTTTCGTCGTTTTGGTGAAATAGCGCATGGCTGACGAAGAAATACTTCCTTCAGAGGTTCTGACCTCGATATTGATGCGAATGTTCGAGTTTGCGCCGATAGCGATGGCAATCTCAACCAGCGACACGGAGACATCGAGCTACCTCAAGGTAAACGATGCCTATCTGCGCCTGACAGGCCTGAAGTGGGATGATATTCGCGGCAGGACGCTGACATCCGAGGGGGCTGCCATCAGCAGCCCGGCGCGTGATCGCAGACACCGCATGCTCGAGGAAGATGGCGGTTACGTGTTGGAGGAGGTCGATATCCGGCACGCCGACGGCACGGTCATCCCGACGCTGATTTCCGCTCAGCGCACGATCGTGGATGATGTTTCCTTCGATGTTGAAGTTATTCTCGATGTTTCCGCACGTGTTCGACACCAGCATGAAATCGAACTTGCACTGCGCGCGTCGGCACGAACCGATACGCTCTCAGGGCTTCCCAACCGGGCCTGTTTCGACGAAGTGCTCTCCGAACATGTGGAGCGGATGCACGAGAGCGAAAAGCGCCTTGTGCTGGCATTCATCGATTTCAACGGGTTCAAGGCCGTCAACGATACGATGGGCCACGCAGCCGGCGATGAGGTGCTCAGAACCATTGCCAGCCGTTTTCGAGACAGTTTCCGAACAAATGACTTCATCGCACGTATTGGGGGCGACGAATTTGTCGTTCTGCTTGAGGTCGATCCGGCCCATTTGAACGACGTCGAGCCGACGCTGACCAATGCGATGGACCGCATTTTCAAACCGATGGCGATCGAAGGCGCCGTGGTCGAACTCGGCGCCGCAGTCGGTGTCACGATGCTGCAGCCGGACGACGACGTGACGTCATTCATGAAGCGTGCCGACAGCTATATGTATCTTGCCAAGCAGACGGGCGAGCGGCTCGCACTGGTCTGGCTTGGCCATCCCGGTCTTGCCCACGCCGGCGGCAGGGTGGTCCGGAGCCGCCGTTAGAGCCTTTCCTGGTCAGAATGCTGCAATCTGACCAGGAAGGATCCTGGAGTTTGATTGCGACTTCCCTCACGCGCTCGATCATTGCATCGGCCACAACGTGGTGGCCGATGCGCTGCTGCAGATGGGTGAGACGCGGTAGAGCCTTGCCAGGCTATGATTAGCCGTCGTCGGAATCGCCGTCCGAGTCATCGCCGCCATCATCATCGCTACCGGCGTCGTCGTCGCCGTCATCGTCGGAACTATCGTCGCTCGCCTCTTCGCTTGTTTCCTCGTCGCTGGAAGATTCTTCCTGCGTCATCGCTTCCTCGACGGTTGTCTCTTCGCTTTCATAGGAGGACTCGATTGTCTGCGTTTCCTCGGACACATATTCGGAATAGGAGAAGGACGTCTCCGATGTGTCGCTCTCCCAGCTCGAAACTTCCGTGACCGAGATGGCCTCGTTGTACTCCTCAAGCGTGATGACGGCGGCGACAGCCACCGGCGCACCGTCCCGAAGGACGGCGAGGGCGATATCGGATTTACCCGCTTTCAGATCGCGGCTGACAGCGACGTCGACGTCGACAGGTTTGTGAACCTTATGCCCGTGAACCTCTGACAGCACATCGCCCGGCTTGATTCCCTGCTTGTCGGCGACGCCGCCCTTCTTGACCGAGAGCACCAATACGCCGTGTTCACCCTTGGCAAGCTTGAACTTCTTTATGACCGCCTTGTTGACGGGCAGCAGCAACGCATCGAGCGCCTTGGAAATCTGAGGCGAAGGAAGCCCATGCTTCGGCGGCGCCGCGGCATAGGCGGCGGAATATCCGGTCAATGGCGATGTAATGTTAGCAATAATAAGCAATGCGCGTAGCGCGTTATATGAGGTCTTCAACGACTTTTCTCCACCCTATGCTGTTGGCTTTGCATAGAGTGCGAGGAGTATCAGTCTGGCTTTAATATATCTCTAATTTATTGGAGAAACGTAACGCGATTCTTTCGTGAGCCCGTGTTCGATAAACTGCGCCAGGCGATTTATGACCATATAAGCATCCAAAGACGCGATTCAGTTAACGATTAACGATCCCTGACTCCGGCCGGTGTGATGCCGATTGAGAGTCTGATGGCGCAAACCCACTTGACGCCTCTCCATCTTTGAGAAATGCTAAGATGTCAGACCAATTTCAGAGGTCGGCTGCCTGATAAGAAGATGGGGAACCATGAAGGCAAATCGTAGCGACAGGCCGGTGATCCGGCCGCTTCCCGTCATGGACCGGGCGCGTCAGGTGACTGATGCGTTGGCGGATTATGTCGAGGAAGCCAGGTTGCAGGCTGGGGACCGGCTGCCGGCCGAGCGCGAGCTGATGGCGGCGCTTGCCGTCGGCCGTTCGACCATTCGCGAAGCGATCCGCCACTTTCAGGCGCTCGGCGTCATCGAGACGCGCAAGGGCAGTGGTACTTATCTGTTAAAGCCGGTTTCCCGGGCGACGATCCACATGCCGCTGTCCTTCGACGCGGTTCATTTGCGCGACGCGCTCTTACAGACGCTGGAGGTTCGCCGCGGCATCGAATGCGAGGCGGGCATGGTCGCGGCCCGTCGACGCACAAGGAAAGACCTCGTCATCATCGAGGAAAAGCTTGATGAAATGGAGCGGGTGCACCTGGAGAAAGGCACCTCCGGGCCGGAGGATCTAGCCTTCCATCTTGCCGTCTACGACGCCACCCACAATCCGCTATTTCGCCAGCTTCTCGAACAGATGCGCGAGACCTTCGAGCGCTTCTGGGAGCACCCTTTCGACCGGCAGGATTTCGCCCGCCGGTCCTTTCCCTTTCATCGCACCCTTTTCGACGCGATCGCTGCGGGAGATCCGGAGGCGGCGCGCGCGGAAACATTGAAAATTCTCGATATCGTCGAGGAAGACATCAAGGAAATGTCCAAATGAGCAGCGGCGCAGACCCGTTCGATCTCGCTTCCATCATCACGGCTCACGACGAAGGCAACTTCGCCGAAGCCGTCGTGCCGCCGATTTTCCAGACCTCGCTTTTCACCTTTTCCGATTACGATGAGATGATCGCCTCCTATCGCGGCGAGAAGGTCCGCCCGATCTATACGCGCGGGCTGAACCCGACGGTGCGCGCCTTCGAGGAAATGCTGGCCAAGCTCGAGGGTGCCGAGGATGCGCTGGGTTTTGCAAGCGGTATGGCGGCGATCTCGTCGGCCGTACTGAGCTTCGTCGAGCCGGGCGACCGCATCGTCGCGGTCAAACATGTCTATCCCGACGCATTTCGTCTGTTCGGCACCATCCTGAAGCGGATGAAGATCGAGGTGACCTATGTCGATGGGCGCGACGAGGAGGCGGTCGCGAGAGTGCTGCCCGGCGCCAAGGTCTTGTACCTGGAAAGCCCGACGAGTTGGGTGATGGAGGCGCACGACGTCGGCGCGCTCGCAGCGCTCGCCAGGCGGCACGGCGTCGTCTCGATGATCGACAACAGCTGGGCGAGCCCATTCTTCCAGCGGCCGCTGACGCTCGGCGTCGATCTCGTCATCCATTCCGCCTCGAAATATCTCGGCGGCCACAGCGATGTGGTGGCAGGCGTCGTTGCCGGTTCCAAGGAGATGATCGCGCGCATCAAGGCCGAGGCCTATCCCTATCTCGGCGGCAAGCTGTCGCCCTTCGACGCCTGGCTCCTGATCCGCGGCCTGCGCACGCTGCCGCTGCGTATGAAAGCGCACGAGGCCTCCGCCCTCGAAATTGCCAGGCGTCTGCAGCGGCTCGAGGTGGTGGAGACGGTCTGCCATCCCGGCCTCGCCAACCGTCTGCCCGCCGGGCTCAACGGTACGTCGGGCCTGTTTTCGTTCATCTTCCGCGAAGGCGTCGATATCCGCGCCTTCGCCGATCACCTCAAGCTTTTCAAACTGGGTGTAAGCTGGGGTGGACATGAAAGCCTGATCGTACCGGGCGAGGTGGTGCTTCAGCAAAAGGCACAGCCGAATTCCGCGCATGCCTTTGGCATCCATGCGCGATCCGTACGCCTCCATGTCGGCCTCGAAGGAACCGAGGCTCTGTGGAGGGACATCGAGGAGGCGCTCGCCGCCGCCTCTCAATCCTGAAACCCAAGAGACCAAGAAGGGGGAACTGAGCATGAAAAAGCTAATAATCTCGACGCTCTTTGCTTCGATGATGGCGGGTACGGCCTTGGCCGACACGACGTTGAAGCTTGTCGAAGTCATCACCAGCCCGGAGCGCACCGAAACGCTGAAATCGATCGTCGGCAAGTTCGAGGCCGCCAATCCCGGCACCAAGGTCGACATCATCTCTCTGCCCTGGAACGAAGCCTTCCAGAAGTTTGCCACCATGGTGTCGGCCGGCGACGTGCCCGATGTGATGGAGATGCCCGATACCTGGCTGTCGCTCTATGCCAATAACGGCATGCTCGAGAGCCTCGAGCCGTACCTTGAAAAGTGGGAGCACACCAAGGAGCTGACGCCGCGCGCGCTCGAACTCGGCCGCGACGTCAAGAACACCGCCTATATGCTGCCCTACGGCTTCTATCTCAGGGCAATGTTCTACAACAAGAAGCTGCTTTCTGAAGCCGGTGTCGCCGCACCGCCGAAGACGCTGGAGGAATTCACTGCCGCTTCGGAAAAAGTCTCCAAACTGTCCGGCAAATACGGCTACTGCATGCGCGGCGGACCTGGCGGCCTCAACGGCTGGATGATCTTCGCCGCCTCGATGGCTGGCTCGAACAAGTACTTCAACGAGGACGGCACCTCGACGATGAACAGCCCCGGCTGGGCCAAGGGCATCGAATGGATGGTCGATCTCTACAAGAAGGGCTATGCGCCGAAGGATAGCGTCAACTGGGGCTTCAACGAAGTCGTCGCCGGCTTCTATTCCGGCACCTGCGCTTTCCTCGATCAGGATCCGGATGCGTTGATCGCCATCGCCGAACGCATGAACAAGGACGATTTCGGCGTCATGCCGCTGCCGAAGGGTCCTGACGGCAAGTCGTTCCCGACGATCGGCTATGGCGGCTGGTCGATGTTCACCACGAGCGGCAACAAGGATCTCTCCTGGAAGCTGATCGCCACCCTCGAAGGGCCGGAAGGCAATATCGAGTGGAACAAGCGCATCGGCGCCCTGCCGGCCTATACGGCCGCCGAGAAGGATCCCTTCTATGCCGGTGACCAGTTCAAGGGCTGGTTCGAGGAACTGGCCGATCCGAACACGGTACCAACCGTGATGCCGACCTATCTCGAGGAATTCGCCTTCTTCAAGGATTCGCTGGCGATCAAGACCTCGCAGCAGGCCATGCTGGGCGATATCTCGGCGAAGGACCTGGCTGACCAGTGGGCGGAATATCTGACCAAGGCACAGCAGAAGTTCTTGTCGAAGAAATAAGTGACTGACCATCGGCGGCGGCTTCAGGATAGGGCCGCCGCCGCTTCTTTTTTGAGACAGACGGCGCATGAACGCCGCGAATGGGAATTTCTGGCTGATGACCATTTCCGCCGATACGCTCGACATGCGTCGCGACCGCAGACCATGGCTGCGTCGCCTTGCCGATGCTTCGGAGCCCTATCTCTACAGTGCGCCCTCGCTGATCCTGATCATAGCCGTGATGCTGGTGCCGCTGACATTAGGCGTTTCCTACGCCTTCCGCGATATCCAGCTGCTCAATCCCTTTTCCGGCGGCTTCATCGGGCTCGATCATTTCCGCGAGCTTTCCGGGGATGCCGCCTTCTACGGCGCGCTGAGGAATACGCTCTGGTGGACCGGCGCCTCCGTCGTCCTGCAATTCGTCTTCGGGCTGATCCTGGCGCTGCTGCTTGACAAACCATTCCCGGGCCGGGCAATCGCGCAGGCGCTGGTTTTCCTGCCCTGGGCCGTGCCGTCCTTCCTCGCCGGCCTCAACTGGGCCTGGCTGTTCAATCCGGTGATCGGGCCGATCCCGCACTGGCTCTTCGCGCTCGGGCTGATGCATGAGCCGGGCAATATCCTTTCCGATCCCAACCATGCCATGTGGGGGCCGATCATCGCCAACGTCTGGTGGGGCATTCCCTTCTTCGCGATCACTCTGCTTGCGGCGCTGCAGGCGATCCCGCGCGATCTCTACGAGGCGGCGTCGATCGACGGCGCCGGCTGGTTCCAGCGCTTCCGCTCTATCACCCTGCCGTTTCTGGCGCCGACGATCGCCATCACCGTGCTGCTGCGCACGGTCTGGATCTCCAATTTCGCCGATCTCATCGTCGTCATGACCAATGGCGGGCCGGCGGATCGGACGCAGATCGTCGCCAGCTATATTTTCACGACGGCCTTCAAGCGGCTGGATTTCGGCTATGCCTCGGCGATCGCGCTGGTGCTGCTTGCGCTGCTGCTCGCCTATTCGATGCTGATCATCCTGCTGCGGCAAACGCTGCTGAACAAGGATTGAGGCCATGAGACGATCCGTCATTCCCACGATCGCGCACCGCCTGGCGATCCTCTGCTACATCGCCTTCGCGCTCTTCCCGCTGTTTTGGTTGCTCAAGGTCTCGGTGACGCCGAACGACCTGCTCTATACCGAGGGCGTGCGCATGTGGCCGTCGCGCACGACATGGGATCACTATGCCTTCGTGCTGCAGCACAGCGCCTTTCCGACCTTCTTCAAGAACAGCCTGATCGTCTCGGCCTCGACGGCCGTGACGGTCACGATCTCAGCCTCGCTCTCCGGCTACGCGCTGTCGCGCTTTAATTTCCGGGCGAAGTACTGGATCGTCGCCCTGATGCTGCTGACCCAGATGTTCCCGCTGGTCATGCTGGTCGCGCCGATCTTCAAGATCCTTTCGCCCTTACATCTGACCAACAGCCTGACCGGGCTCGTCATCGTCTACACCGCCTTCAACGTTCCCTTCGCCACCTTCCTGATGCAGTCCTTTTTCGATGGCATCCCGAGGGATCTCGAAGAGGCGGCGATGATCGACGGCGCGACGCAGTTCACGGCATTCCGCCAGATCATCCTGCCGCTGACGCTGCCCGGCATCGCCGCGACGCTCGGCTTCGTCTTCACCGCCGCCTGGAGCGAACTGCTCTTCGCGCTGATGCTGATCAACGGCAATGATGCGGCGACCTTCCCGGTCGGCCTTCTCACCTTCGTTTCGAAATTCTCGGTGGATTTCGGACAGATGATGGCGGCGGGCGTCATGGCGCTCATCCCGGCCGGCCTCTTCTTCCTGCTTATCCAGCGTTATCTCGTCCAGGGCCTGACGGCCGGTGCGGTCAAGGGTTAAACAAAATGGCATCGATCGATATCCGCAATATCCGCAAAGCCTATGGTCACGTGCAGGTGCTGCACGGCGTCGACCTCGAAATCCAGGACGGCGAATTCGTTGTGCTCGTCGGCCCCTCCGGCTGCGGCAAGTCCACGCTCTTGCGCATGATCGCCGGGCTGGAGGATGTCACCGGAGGCGAGATCCGTATTGCCGGAGCCAGGGTGAACGAGTTGCATCCCAAGGATCGCGACATCGCCATGGTGTTCCAATCCTACGCGCTCTATCCGCATATGAACGTCGCCGGCAATATGAGCTACAGTCTCAAACTCCGGAAGACGGCCAAGGAGAAGATAGCAAGTGCGGTGGCAGCGGCCGCCGGCAAGCTCGGCCTCGACCCGTTGCTCGAACGCCGGCCGAAGGCGTTGTCCGGCGGCCAGCGCCAGCGCGTCGCCATGGGCCGCGCCATCGTGCGCCAGCCGAAGGCCTTCCTGTTCGACGAACCGCTGTCCAACCTCGATGCGCGCCTGCGCGAACAGATGCGCGCCGAAATCAAGAAACTGCATGGCGACCTGAAGGCGACCTCGATCTACGTGACCCACGACCAGATCGAGGCAATGACGCTGGCGGATCGGATCGTCGCCATGCATGGCGGGGTGGTCCAGCAGGTCGGCAGTCCCCTGGAGCTTTACGACCGCCCCGCCAATCTCTTCGTCGCCGGTTTCATCGGCTCGCCGGGCATGAATTTCCTCGACGCCACCTATGATGCCGGCGGCGTGCGGCTGAAGGACGGCACGGTCGTGCCGCTTGCAAAGCCTTTGCCGCTTGTCGATGGCGCAAAGGTGACACTTGGCATCCGGCCCGAGCATGTGCTGATGACGACTGACGGGACGGGACTTGCCACCGACGTGGAACTTGTTGAGCCCACCGGCTTCGGCATCATCCTGCACCTTTCCCTGCACGGTCTGCCCTTCAAAATCTTCACGCTGAACCGCGAAGCGCTGAAGGCAGGCCCCAAAGTCAATGTCGCCTTCCCGGCGCAATATCTGCATGTGTTCGACGGCGAGGGACAACGCGTCGATTGAACTGCGAACCTCTCGCGTCGTGAGCGAAAAAACTTTTGCCGCATCGTCCGTGAGGGCTATATCCTCCGCGTGATCTTGCTGGGATGAATCTATGACCGACACTGTTCTCGACCGCTTTCTCCGTTATGTCGTGATCGACACGCAATCCGATCCTGCCTCGACGACGCAGCCGACCACCGGCAAGCAGAAGGATCTCGGCCGGGTTCTGGTCGATGAACTGCTGAAGATCGGTCTTGCGGACGCGCATCTCGATGAACACGGCTATATCTATGCGACCATTCCCGCCAATAGCGACAAGACGGTGCCGGTCATTTGTTTCTGCTCGCATATGGATACGGCGCCCGATTTCAGCGGCACTGACGTCAAGCCGCAGATCGTCAGGAATTATCCGGGCGGCGACATCAAACTGACAGGCGATCAGGGCCGGGTGATCCGCGTCAGCGAGCATCCCGAGCTGACGAACCAGATCGGCAACGACATCGTCACGACCGATGGCACGACATTGCTCGGCGCCGACGACAAAGCTGGTTTGGCGGAGATTATGACCGCGGCCCAGATCCTCGTCGATAATCCTGATATCAAGCATGGGACGATCAAGATCCTGTTCACGCCAGACGAAGAGGTCGGGCGCGGCGTCAACAAGGTCGATCTGAAGAAACTCGGAGCGGATTTCGCCTATACGATGGACGGCGAAACGGCAGGCCATGTCGAGGACGAGACCTTTTCGGCCGATGGCGTGGAGATCGCCATATCGGGCGTGGCGATCCATCCGGGCTTTGCTAAGGATCGTATGGAAAACGCCATCAAGATCGCCGGCGCGATCATCGACCGGCTGCCGAGGAATATTGCGCCCGAGACCACGGAGGGCAGGCAGGGCTTCATCCATCCGGTCGATCTGACCGGCTCGATGGAAAAGGCTTCGCTGAGCTTGATCATTCGCGACTTCACCGACGAAGGTCTCGTGGAAAAGGAGACCATGCTCGAAGCCATCGTCAAGGACGTGATGTCGGCCTATCCCGGCTCGACCTATCGTTTTGAGGTGAAGGAGCAGTATCGCAACATGAAAGTGGTGCTCGACCGTCACCCTGAGATCGTCGAAAACGCGATCGAGGCAGTGCGTCGTGCCGGCATGACGCCGGTGCGCGGCAGCATCCGCGGCGGCACGGACGGCTCGCGCCTCTCCTTCATGGGGCTGCCGTGCCCGAACATCTTCGCCGGCGGTCATGCTTTCCACTCGCCGCTCGAATGGGTCAGCCGCCAGGATATGGAAAAGGCCGTCCGGACGATCGTGGAACTTGCCAAGGTTTGGGAAGAGCGTGCTTAGACGCTTTTCCTTGTCCAGGGTGCAGGATTGGCTGTGTTAGCCGCCGTTCGTCGGAATGCTCCCGCGCAGCATCACGCTGTCATAGGCGGGGCGGGGAATGGGGATGGCGATCGGTATTCCCGGTTCGGGCTCAATTGAGGTTACCGGCAAGGGTGCAGGCGCGATCACGGGAACCGGCGAAGGTGCTGGCGCGGTCACCGGAGCGGTGATCTGCATCGACGCCGTGCTCGCCGTGGCCATGGAATCGGGGGCCGGTAGAGGGACCGGAACGGCCGAGGGTATCAGTGCTTCGAATTGCGGCGGCAGCATGCTTTCGCCGGGCACATAATTCATCGCCACCTCATAGGAGGGCAGCGGAGGCGGCGTTTCGAGCATGCCGTTGGAGTCGCGCTTCTCATAGAAGGCGTTGCCGCCGGCGACCGTCACATAATGCATGTTGTCGTAAGGGAATTTCAGCCCATCGGTGTGGAAGAACATCGCATCCTTCACCGCCGGATGACGTGCGCCCTTCACGAGGATCGCATCGGCGGCCGTCGTAAGCTCCGTTTCGGCCTGCGGCTTGACTTCGCGCGTCATGACGCCGGGTGCAAACTGTTTCTCCTGGGCGACGACGCCGCAGATCGAAGGAGGATAGGCGCCCGAGGTCAGCCTGTTCATCACGACGGTGCCGACGGCCATGTAGCCGTCCTCATCCGAATGCTGCGATTCGAAATACATCGCGCGCTTCAGACAGTCGCGATCCTTGGCCGTATAATTAAAGGTGACTTTCGCCGCTTGAGCCTGCTTGGTCTTACCCGCCGTTGCCGCCGGTTTCGATGTCGTTGTGCAGCTTGCCGCCGCCAGTCCTACGAGCAAAATCCCGATCAGGGATTTTCCAAAGGAAATCTCCGCCCTCAACGCCAGGTGCCTCCGTTTGGATCAGTCCAGCCCTTATGATTAACGCGAAAACGTTTTTACCCGGCATGTGACAAAAATACAAACAACCTAAGATCACAAAAAGCCTGACGGACTCTCGCCAAATACGATTCCGGCGATCGTCCCGATTACGGCCCTCTTCCGTTAGCTGCGAAACAGCTTCCAGCGGGTCGGTTTGAAAGCGATACGATTGCGGTCCAGCCTGTCTGCCTCGCTCGGCGGCAGCTCGATTTCGATATGCGGGCGGTCGTTGCCGATATCGAGTTCGATATGGCGGGTACCGGCCACGCGGCGGCTGGAGACGGAGTGGCCGGCGATGCAGTTTTCGGCTGATTCGCACAGCCGCACGTCGTGCGGGCGGAAGTAGAGCTGGGCTGCGCCGTCTAGTTCGCCCTCGGCATTGAGACCGAGCGAGCGGCCGTCGAATCGGATGTCGCCATCTGATATCTCGACCTGCAGGCAGTTCGACTGGCCGATGAAGCCGAAGACGAAGGGAGAGTTCGGATTGTCGTAGACCTGGTCGGGCGTTCCGACCTGTTCGATCGCGCCCTGACTCATGACGACGACGCGGTCGGCAAGCTCCAGAGCCTCATCCTGGTCGTGGGTCACGAAGACGGTGGTGTGGCCGGTGCGGTCGTGGATCTCGCGCAGCCATTTGCGCAGGTCCTTGCGCACCTGGGCGTCGAGCGCACCGAAGGGCTCGTCGAGCAGCAGCACGTTCGGCTCGACGGCCATGGCGCGGGCGAGCGCCACGCGCTGGCGCTGGCCGCCGGAAAGCTGCGCCGGATAGCGTTTCTCCAGACCGGAGAGCTGCACGAGGTCGAGCAGTTCCAGCGCCCGCCTGCGGATATCGGCTTTCGGTGGCCGCCGCGCGCCGTTTCTGACCTTCAGGCCGAAGGACACGTTTTCGAGCACCGTCATGTAGCGGAAAAGTGCATAATGCTGGAAGACGAAGCCGATATTGCGCTGCTGCACTGATTTCTTCGAGGCATCTTCGTCACCGAAGAAGATCTGCCCTTCCGTCGGGCTTTCGAGGCCGGCAATCAGGCGAAGCAATGTCGTCTTGCCGGAGCCCGAAGGACCGAGCAGTGCGATCAGCTCGCCGGAGCGGATGTCGAGCGAGACATCATGCAGCGCCGGAAAACGATCGAATTCCTTACGAATGTTTTGAACGCGTACTTCCATTCCAAATCCTTCAGTGCCGCCGGCTGGCAGCGATCTCAGCGCTATAGCGCATTTCCAGCAGCGTCTTCAAAACAAGAGTCACGAGCGCGAGCAAGGCCAAAAGCGTGGCGACGGCAAAAGCGCCGGTGAAATTATACTCGTTGTAGAGAATCTCCACCTGCAGCGGCATGGTATTCGTCTGGCCGCGGATGTGGCCTGACACGACGGAGACGGCGCCGAATTCGCCCATGGCGCGGGCATTGCAGAGCAGTACCCCGTAGAGCAGGCCCCACTTGATGTTCGGCAGCGTCACGTACCAGAAGGTCTGCCAGCCGCTGGCGCCGAGCGAAAGGGCTGCCTCTTCGTCTGCGGTTCCCTGTTCCTGCATCAGCGGGATCAGCTCGCGGGCGACGAAGGGAAAGGTCACGAACATCGTGGCGAGAACCAATCCCGGCACGGCGAACAGGATCTTGATGTCGTAAGCGCTGAGCCAGTGCCCGAGCCACGTGTTGGCGCCGAACAGCAGCACGAAGACCAGACCCGAAATCACGGGTGAAACCGAGAAGGGCAGGTCGATCAGCGTCGTCAGGAATGCCTTGCCCTTGAACTCGAACTTGGCGATCGCCCAGGCGGCGGCGACCCCGAAGGTGAGATTCAGCGGTACGCTGATGCCGGCGACGATCAGCGTCAGGCGGATCGCCGAGAAGGTCTCGGCATCACCAAGCGCCTCGAGGAAGGGACCGGGGCCTTTGCGGAAGGCCTCTACGAAGACGGCGGCGAGCGGCAGCAGCAGGATCAGCAGCAGGAAGATGAGCGAAAGGGCGATCAGCGTGTAGCGCGCCATCCTGTGTTCGGTGGTCACCGAACGCAGTTTCGCAGGTTGAACGGTCGCATCAAGCGCCATAGCCGTACCTCCGCCTGCTCCAGCTCTGGATGAGGTTGATGACGAGCAGCAAGGCGAACGAGATCACCAGCATGATCGCCGCGATACCGGTTGCCGCCGCGTAATTATATTCTTCGAGTTTGATGATGATCAGCAGCGGTGCGATTTCCGATTTGAACGGCAGGTTGCCGGCGATGAAGATGACCGAACCGTATTCGCCGACGCCACGGGCAAAGGCGAGCGCGAAGCCGGTGAGGACCGCGGGCGCCAGCCCCGGCAGCAGCACGCGGAAAATCGTCTGAAGGCGGTTGGCGCCGAGCGTTGCGGCGGCCTCCTCCACTTCCTTGTCGATCTCCTCCATGACAGGCTGCACGGTGCGCACCACGAAGGGCAGACCGACGAAGATCAGCGCCACGACGATGCCGGCCGGCGTAAAGGCGACCTTGATGCCGAGCGGTGTCAGGAGTTGACCGACCCAGCCGTTCGGCGCGTAGAGGGCCGCCAATGCGATACCGGCAACGGCGGTCGGCAGCGCGAAGGGCAAATCGACCATGGCGTCGATGACGCGCTTGCCGGGGAAACGGTAACGCACCAGCACCCAGGCAAGGATGATGCCGAAGACGGCGTTGACGATTGCTGCGATGAAGGCGCTGCCGAAGCTGATGCGCAGCGCGTTCAATACGCGCTGATCGAAAGCGATCGACCAGAATTTCTCCCAGCCGAGGGCGCTCGAACGGACGGCAAGGCCCGAGAGCGGGATGAGGATCAGAAGGGTGAGCCAGGTCAAGGTAAGGCCGAGCGCCATTCCGAAACCCGGAATGACGCTCGGCCTTTTGAACCGCCACCGCGTGGGGCTATGTGCTTTCATGAAGTCTATTATTGGGCCGGCTTGTAGATTTGGTCAAATACGCCGCCGTCGCCGAAGAATTTCGGCTGTGCGCTCTTCCAGCCGCCGAAGTCGTCGATGGTGGCGAGCGTCAGCTTCGGGAAGCGGGCGACATCGGCCGGATCGGCGGCTTCAGGCTTGATCGGCCGGTAGAAGTGCTTGGCGGCGATCTTCTGGCCTTCGTCCGAATAGAGGTAGTTGAGATAGGCTTCGGCGACCTTGCGCGTGCCCTTCTTGTCAACGTTACCGTCGACGATGGCGACCGGCGGGTCGGCGCGGATGGAGAAGGAGGGCGTCACGATCTCGAACTGGTCGGGACCGAGTTCCTCAAGCGAAAGATAGGCTTCGTTTTCCCAGGCAAGCAGTACGTCGCCGAGGCCGCGCTGAACGAAGGTGGTCGTGGCGCCGCGCGCGCCGGTGTCGAGAACCGGAACGTGCTGCAGCAGTTTCGTCACGTATTCCTGTGCCTTGGCGTCGTCGCCGCCATTCGCCTGCTTGGCCCATGCCCAGGCGGCGAGGAAGTTCCAGCGGGCACCGCCAGACGTCTTCGGATTCGGCGTGATGACCTGGACGTCGTCCTTGACGAGGTCGCCCCAATCCTTGATGCCCTTCGGATTGCCCTTGCGCACAAGGAAGACGATCGTCGAGGTGTAGGGCGTCGAATTGTTCGGGAACTTGGTCTTCCAGTCGGCCGGGATCTTGCCGGTCGCCTTGGCGATGGCGTCGATATCGCCTTCGAGTGCAAGCGTGACGACGTCGGCGTCGAGACCGTCGATGACAGAGCGAGCCTGGGCGCCGGAGCCGCCATGCGAAGCCTTGATCGTCACGGCTTCGCCATTGTCCTTCTGCCACTTGGCGGCAAAGGCGGCATTGAAATCCTTGTACAATTCGCGGGTCGGATCGTAGGAAACGTTAAGCAGCGTTTGATCCGCGAATGCCGGAGCAATGCTTCCGATCGCGAAGCTGCCTGCCATGACCGCCGCCGCGAGGAGCCGCGTGAGCCGTTGTGTCTGCATGGGGAAACCTCCTGTTTTTCTGCCGTAACTCTATCAAGTCAGTCGTATAATGAAACGAAGGTTCTTCCTGTTCCCTTGTTGCCGTTAGAATGTCATTCCATTTAGTGGCTCATTTTGAAATGGACGTGCCGAAGTTGGCCGCGGCCAATCGCTGAGCCGTCCCCGTCCTGCCACGGCTCCGTGTTTTTTCTGCCACAGTTTCTCCACAAGCGGCCTTGGCGATGCTGATTTTTGCCCAGATTTTGCCGCGATGACACTTGCGGATTCCTATATGGCGACGGTGCGGCCGTATTCGCCGACCGCTACGTGGGGGCATCCTTGAAATGCGCCTCGCATTCCAAACCTGTTAAGGGCCATTTAAAATGAATATCAGAACTATCCTTTTTGCTTCCGTTGCCGCCCTTGCCGCGGCATCCGGAGCCCGCGCTGCCGACGCCATCGTGGCGGCGGAACCCGAGCCCGTGGAGTATGTTCGCGTCTGCGACGCCTACGGTACGGGTTATTTCTATATTCCGGGAACGGAAACATGCCTTTCGATCGGCGGTTATATCCGTACCGAAGTGCGCTTCGGTGACAATATTGCCGGTGATTCCGACGTTAATTTCTGGACACGCGGCCAGGTCACCTTCCAGGCCAAGAATGACACCGAGTACGGCACGCTCACCGGCGTCATCACCCTGCGTTACAATGTCGACAATGCGTCCGACCAGGACGCACTGCTTGATGAAGGCTATATCGACATCGCCGGTTTCCGCGTCGGTAAGCTGTACAGCTGGTGGGATGACGACATGAGCGGCGAGACCGATACGCTCGCCAGCAACGAGACGACGCACAACTCGATCCGTTATCAGTACGAGTCCGGCGCCTTCGCCGCCGGCATTTCGGTCGACGAACTGGAAGACGATTACGCTACCAAGCCGGGCGAAGGCCCGAATAACTTTGGTGTCGCAGGCCAGGTCTCCTATAAGGCCGGCGCCATCAGCGCTTACCTGCTTGCCGGTTATGACACCGACACCAGCGAAGTCGCGGTTCGCGGCATCGTCTATGCCGATATCGGCCCGGGCACCCTCGGCATTGCTGGTGTATGGGCAAGCGGCGCCAACTACTACTACGAAGAGTCCGAATGGACGATCGCAGCAGAATACGCCTTGAAGATCAATGACAAGTGGAAGATCACTCCCGGCTTCCAGTACTTCGAAAACATTGCTCTCGAGGCTGACGGCAATGGCTTCACCGGCGGCAGCGCCTACACGACCGGTGTCACGATCGACTACCAGATCGTCGAAGACCTGCGTACGAAGCTCAGCGTGCAATATCACGATGAGGACGAAGGCGACGACGAAGTCTTCGGCTTCCTGCGCTTCCAGCGAGATTTCTAAGATAGCCTGGTTGCAGACGAGCGGGCGCGGCCTTCGGGCCGCGCCCTTTTTCATGACGTCATACTCGTGAATCGGCGATGAAATCGGAATAGAATTCGTCGACGGTTCTTGCCTTGCGCATGGCGGCAAGCGCGCCGGCCGATTGCAGGCGGCGGGCGATGGCAGCGAGCACGTTCAGATATTCGCCGCGGTTGTTTTCCCCGAAAAGCAGTACGACGGCGATGTCGGTCGGGATATCGTCGATCGCTTCGAAGTCCAGCGGCCGGGCGAAGCGGACCAGAAGTCCGCGTGGGCTGCTCATCCCGTCGATCGCCGCATGCGGGATGGCGATGCCGTTGCCGATGCCGGTAGAGCCGAGCTTCTCACGCGCTTCGAGCGCCTTCAGGATGGTCTGGCCATCGATGGAGAAAGCCTCGGCGGCCTTATCCGCTATGGTCTGCAGCGCGCGCCATTTCGTCGGCGCCGGCACGCCGATGAAGGTGTGTTCCGGGCGGATGATATTGGGGAGGTTCATGTCATTCTCGATGCTGTTCGGGCTCGATATTGTTCGGTGAGCGGGGGGAGGGGTCAATCCGGTTCCCTGAGCCGGTAGCCGACGCCGGTCTCGGTGGTGATATAGTGCGGCTGGTCTGGAATCTGCTCGACCTTTTGACGCAGCTGCCGGACGTAGACGCGCAGATACTGCACATCAGCCGCCGGCCCCCATATTTGCTTGAGAAGAAACTGGTGTGTCAGCACTTTGCCCGCATGCTGGGCGAGCACGCGCAGGATGTCGTATTCCTTCGGCGACAATTTAATTTCCTGGCCGTCGACCTTGACGATGCGCTTGACGAGATCGATCGACAGCCCGCCGGTCTGGAAGATCGCCTTTTCGCCCTGCTGCTGCAGGCGGTGGCGCAGCGCCACGCGGATGCGGGCACCGAGTTCGTTGATGCCGAAGGGCTTGGTGACGTAGTCGTCGGCACCGCTTTCCAGCGCCTTGACGATGCCGGCCTCGTCGGTGCGGCTGGAGAGGATGACGACAGGCATCGAGAGCCCTTCATCGCGCCATTCTTGCAGCAGGTCATGGCCCGGCTTGTCGGGCAGGCCGAGATCGAGCACGACGAGGTCGGGCATGTCTTGAGCGATGGATTGGCTGGCAGCGGCGGCATTCGGCGCTTCGTGCACCTCATAGCCCTGCGCAGTCAGGCCGACGCGCAGCAGCTTGCGGATCGGCGGCTCATCATCGACGACGAGGATTTTGACGGCTGAGCCAGTCATCTGAGTTCATCCAGTTTCGGAATGTCGTTGGGTTTCGGCAGGCGGATGGTGAAGACGGCGCCCGGGCGGCCGGTGCGGTTGCCGGCGGTGATCGTGCCGGCCATCGCCTCGATGAAGCCGCGGCAGATGGAAAGGCCAAGCCCGGTGCCGGCGCGCACCTGATCGCCCTTGCGCACACGGTAGAAGGTGTCGAAGACACGATTGAGATCAGCCGGAGGGATGCCTGGGCCTTCGTCCGAGACCTGCACGACGACATTGTCGGCATCGGCCCAGCCCTCGATATGGATCACCGATCCCTCGGGCGCGTATTTCGCCGCATTGTCGAGCAGGTTGAAAATCACCTGCTCGAAGAGAACAGGATCGACCCGCACCATCGGCAGGTCGGCGGGAATGCGCATCTCGGTCTTGTGACGCTCGAGGATTTTTGCGGCGCGCCGCAGCGCACTGCCGACGATATCGCCGGCATAATGCAACGCATAGTTCGGCTCCATCGCGCCGGACTCGATCTTGGTCATGTCGAGCAGGTTGGCGATGAAGCGGTTGAGCCGCTCCGATTCGTCGACGACGGTCGAGAGCAGGTCGATTCGATCCTCCTCGGGCATGGAGACGAAATAGTCGCGCAGCGTGCCGGCGGCGCCGAGTATGGCGGCGAGCGGCGTTTTCAGGTCATGCGAGATGGAGGTGAGCAGGGCTGAGCGCAGCCGGTCGGCTTCGGCCGCGAGCCTTGCCCGGTCGACATCGGCGACCAGCTGGACGCGTTCGATGGCAAGCGCCGCCTGGTCGGCCAGCGCATCGAGCAGGCGTTGCTGTTCCGGCGTCAGCAGCGGCCCGTCGCGGCGGTCGCTGTCGAGGCCGATGACGCCGACAGCCGTGCGCCCGGTTCTGAGCGGCACATAGAGGCGCTTGGCACCGGGCAGCGTATCGGCGCCGCGGCCGGCGGCGTGATTATGCTCCCACGCCCAGCGGGCGGCGGCGATATCAGCATCGTCGAGCGTGTCGTCGGGCGGATAACCGGCCTTGACGGCGATGGTGCCCTCTTCCGGCAGCAGCAGCACGACGCGGACCTTCAGCATCGAGGCGAGCTGGAAGGCGGTTGCCCATAGCACGTCGTCGAGCGTGCCGGTGCCGGCGAGCTTCTTCGAGAAGAGATAGAGGTCTTCCGTGGTGCGCGCCCGCTGGCGAGCGGCGGCGGCCTGGCGCTGCACGGTCGCGGTCAGGTTGCTGGCGATGATGGCGACGCCGAGGAAAAAGAAGAGTGCAAGCACGCTTTCCGGGTCGCTGATCGTCAGCGTGTAGCGCGGCGGCAGGAAGAAGAAGTTGAAGGACAGCGCACTCAGGATACAGCTGTAAAGCGCCGGCCGCAGGCCGTGAATGACGGCGGAGGTCAGCACCGCCATCAGGAAGACGAGGGCGAGGTTGCGCACGTCGAGCACCTGGTCGAGCACGACGCTGACGCCGAGCGCGATGGCGACGTAGCCTGTGGCGAGCAGGTAGGCCCAGAAATCGAGTGGCGGCGCGGTGGCGGCGGCTTTGACGCCGCGCGTGGTGGTGCCGTCCTTCTCGTTGCCTGAAATGACATGGACACTGATTTCGCCGGTCTTGCGGATCAGCTCGTCGGTGATCGAGCGGCCCCACCAGTCGCGCCATGTCGGCTTCTTCGGCGCGCCGATGACGATATGGGTGACGTTGTTGGCCGTGGCGTGGCGAACGAGTTCCTCGGCCACTTCGCGGCCGGGAATGGTGATCGCTTCGCCGCCGAGCTGCTCGGCAAGGCGCAGCGTGGCGGCGACGGTATCGCGCTCCGTTTCCGACAGATTGATCGAGCGGTTGGTCTCGATATAGACGGCGGCCCAGGGCGCGCGCAGCCGCGAGGCCATGCGCGAGGCATAACGCACCAGCGAGGCCGAACGCGGGTGATGGTCGACCGAAACGAGCACGCGTTCGCCTGCCGCCCAGGGGCCCGAAATGGCATGGGCCTGCATGTGGGTCAGCAACTGGTCGTCGACGCGCTGGGCAGTCTTGCGGAGCGCCAGTTCTCTCAGCGCCGTCAGGTTGCCCGGCGTGAAGTAGTTGGTCAGCGCCCGCTCGGCGGTGCGCGCCATATAGACCTTGCCGTCATGCAGGCGCTTGATCAGATCATCCGGTGTCAGGTCGATGATCTCGACGTCGTCGGCAAGATCGATGATCGAATCCGGCACCGTCTCGCGCACGCGGATGCGGGTGATCTGCGAGACCACGTCGTTCAGGCTTTCGACATGCTGGATGTTCAGCGTGGTGTAGACGTCGATCCCGCGGTCGAGCAATTCCCTCACGTCGAGATAGCGCTTCGGATGGCGGCTGCCCTCGGCATTGGTATGGGCGAGTTCGTCGACCAACACGAGATCGGGTCTGCGGGCGAGGATGCCGTCGAGGTCCATTTCCTCAAGCAGCCGGCCCTTGTAGTCGATCTTGACGCGGGGGATGATCTCGAAGCCGGCGAGCAGCGCCTCGGTCTCCTTGCGGCCGTGGGTTTCGACGACACCAATGACGACATCGAGACCGTCGGCGAGCTTGGCATGGCCGGAGATCAGCATCTCGTAGGTCTTGCCGACGCCGGGCGCAGCCCCCAGAAAGATCTTCAGACGGCCGCGCGTTTCGGCCCGGGCTTTTTCAAGAAGCGCATCGGGCGAGGGCCTGCCGGCCTGGTCGCGATTGTCGTCTGGCATGCGTGTGGTCTTTCTGCAGGTGCCTGTACTTGAGGGTGAGCGCTACGCTTCCTTCTCCCTCATTCCTGTGCTCGTCACAGGAATCCAGCCACGCGAAGTCCTTCGCGTGAAAGGAGTCTCCCGCGTCGCCGACGCGACGCTGCTGGATCCCTGTGACAAGCACAGGGATGAGGGAGGAGGAGAAGTCGCATCACAACCGCAACCTTACTCAGTCATAGAAGCATCAAGGCTCTGGTTCAACGCCAGAACATTGACACTCGGCTCGCCCAGCAAGCCGAGTTCGCGGCCTTGAACCGCACCGTCGACCAGTGCCTTGACCTTGGCCTCGTCAACGCCGCGTGCCTTGGCGACACGTGGGATCTGGAAGTAAGCGGCCTCCGGTGAGATATGCGGATCGAGGCCGCTGCCCGAAGCGGTGACGAGGTCGGCCGGTACGTCGGCGCTCGGGTTTGTCGCCTTGGCAGCCTCATAGTCGCCCTTGACGCGGTCAATCAGCTTCTGGCTGGTCGGGCCGAGGTTCGAGCCGCTGGAGGCGGCCGCATTGTAGCCGTCGCCGGCGGCCGAGGGGCGGCCGTGGAAATATTTGTCGCTTGTGAAGGCCTGGCCGATCAGCGTCGAGCCGATCACCTGACCGTTCTTTTCGATCAGGCTGCCATTGGCCTGGGTCGGAAAGAGCGCCTGGGCCGCACCCGTCATGGCGAGCGGATAGAGAAGGCCTGTGATAGCGGTGGTGGCAACGATCATGACGATTGCCGGGCGAAGTTCTTTCAACATTGTTCTTACTCCTTTGGAGCGTTCAGGCTGACTTCTGCTAGGCGAGGCCGAGGGCCGCGACGGCCATGTCGATCGCCTTGATGCCGATGAAGGGCACGATGATGCCGCCGAGGCCGTAGATCAGCAGGTTGCGCGACAGAAGCGCGCCGGCGCCGATCGGACGGTAGCGGACACCCTTCAGCGACAGCGGGATCAGCGCGATGATGATCAACGCATTGAAGATGATCGCCGAGAGGATGGCGCTTTGCGGCGTTGACAGCCCCATGACGTTCAAGACGCCGAGCTGCGGGTAGAAGGTCAGGAACATCGCCGGGATGATCGCGAAGTACTTGGCGATGTCGTTGGCGATCGAAAAGGTCGTCAGCGCGCCGCGCGTCATCAGCAGTTGCTTGCCGATCTCGACGATCTCGATGAGCTTCGTCGGGTCCGAGTCGAGATCGACCATGTTGCCGGCCTCGCGGGCGGCGACCGTGCCGGTGTTCATGGCGACGCCGACATCGGCTTGGGCAAGGGCCGGCGCGTCGTTGGTGCCGTCGCCGCACATGGCGACGAGCTTGCCCTTCGACTGTTCCTCGCGCATCAGCGCCAGCTTCATCTCGGGCGTTGCCTGGGCGAGGAAGTCGTCGACGCCGGCTTCAGCGGCGATGGCGGCTGCCGTGAGCGGGTTGTCGCCTGTGATCATCACGGTGCGGATGCCCATGCGGCGAAGCTCGGTGAAGCGTTCGCGAATGCCGCCCTTGACGATGTCCTTCAGCTGGATGACGCCGAGCAGCTTGCCGTCGCGGGCAACCGCCAGCGGCGTGCCGCCGGCCTTTGCGACGTCGTCTGATATCGATTGCAACTCGCGCACGACTTCGCTGCCGTTTTTCGAGGAGGCGTCGCCGTTGACATAGGCCAGCAAGGCATCGACAGCGCCCTTGCGGATCGAGGCGCCTTCGAGATCGACGCCGCTCATGCGGGTCTGCGCGGTGAAGGGCACGAACGTGGCCTTGAGGCTTGCCATGTCGCGGCCGCGGATCGCGTATTTCTCCTTGGCGAGCACGACGATGGAGCGGCCTTCCGGCGTTTCGTCGGCCAGCGAGGCAAGCTGGGCGGCATCGGCAAGATCCTGTTCGGAAACGCCGCGGACCGGACGGAAGGTCGTCGCCTGACGGTTGCCAAGCGTGATCGTGCCCGTCTTGTCGAGCAGCAGCGTATCGACGTCGCCGGCGGCTTCGACCGCGCGGCCGGACATGGCGAGCACGTTGAAGCGGACCAGGCGGTCCATGCCGGCGATGCCGATTGCCGACAGCAGCGCGCCGATCGTCGTCGGGATCAGGGTGACGAAGAGGGCGACGAGCACGATGATCGGGATCGAGCCGCCGGCATAGATGGCAAAACTCGGGATCGTCGCCGTGGCGAGCACGAAGATCAGCGTCATGCCGGCGAGCAGGATGTTGAGCGCGATCTCGTTCGGCGTCTTCTGGCGTTCCGCACCTTCGACGAGCGCGATCATCCGGTCGAGGAAGGTCGAGCCGGCAGCCGCGGTGATGCGCACGCGAATCCAGTCGGACAGCACCTGCGTGCCGCCTGTTACCGCCGAGCGGTCGCCGCCGGATTCGCGAATAACAGGGGCGGATTCGCCTGTGATCGCCGCTTCGTTGACGGAGGCCACACCTTCGATCACTTCGCCGTCCGACGGGATGATGTCACCGGCTTCGACGAGCACGATGTCGCCGACCTTGAGGCTGGTGCCCGGCACCATGCGGTAGTCCCTGCCGTTATTGCCGGTGAGCAGCTTGGCCTGGGTTTCGGTACGCGCTTTGCGCAGCGAATCCGCCTGCGCCTTGCCGCGGCCTTCGGCGACGGCTTCGGCGAAATTGGCAAAGAGCACGGTGAACCAGAGCCAGAGATTGATCTGGAAGGAGAAGCCGAGATTACCGTTGCCTGCCGCAAGATCGCGCAGGAAAAGGACGGTGGTCAGCACCGAAACCGTGGCCACGACAAACATGACCGGGTTTCTGGCGAGCGCCCGTGGGTTGAGCTTCTTGAAAGCGGCGCCGACGGCCGGAATGAGGATGCGACTATCCATGATACTCGCGGATTTTGCCTGGCTCATAAGAGACTCCAGCTTTGAAACGAGGATGGCGGGACCGGAAGCCGGTCAGCCCTGTAAAATCTTGAAGATCGCCACGGCGACGAGCAGACCTGCCATCATCACCAGGATGATGTCGGAGGCTTGGGGTCTCGGGCCATGTCCACGTCCCGGCGTACCGGGACGTGAGTGGAAGGCGTGGCGAAGCCTGTGACGGAGGATCATGACATCACCTCAGAAGGTCTGGCCGGCGATCATGACCAGGTGCTCGACGACGGGACCGAGCGCTAAGGCCGGGAAGAAGGTCAGGCCGCCGACGATCAGGATCGTGCCGACGAGCAGGCCGACGAAGAGCGGACCGTCCGTCGGGAAGGTGCCTGCCGAGGCCGGAACCGACTTCTTGGCGATCAGCGAGCCGGCGATGGCAAGGGCCGGGATGATGACCAGGAAGCGGCCTGCGAGCATGCCGATACCGAGGGTCACGTTGTACCAGGGTGTATTGCCTGTGAGCCCACCGAAAGCCGAGCCGTTGTTGGCCGCAGCCGACGTATAGGCATAGAGGATTTCGGAGAAGCCGTGCGGACCGGCGGTGCCGACCGAGGCGACGGCGCTTGGCAGCACCGTGGCGATCGCGGTGAAGACCAGCATGGCGAGCGGCAGGCAGAGGATGGCAAGAACGGCCATCTTCATTTCCTTCGCCTCGATCTTCTTGCCGAGATATTCCGGCGTGCGACCGACCATCAGGCCGGCGACGAAGACGGCGACGATGATGAAGAGCAGGATGCCGTAGAAGCCCGCGCCGACACCGCCGACGATGACTTCGCCGAGCTGCATGTTGATCAGCGGAACGAGGCCGCCGAGCGCAGTGAAGCTGCCATGCATTGCGTTGACCGCGCCGCAGGAGGCGGCCGTGGTGATGACGGCAAAGAGCGAGGACATGGCGATGCCGAAGCGGACTTCTTTGCCCTCCATGTTGCCGCCGCTCAGACCAAAGGCATGCATCAGCGGGTTGCCGGCAGCTTCCGCCCAGTAGGTAATGATGACGCCCGCGACGAACAGCACGCCCATGGTGGCGAGGATCGCCCAGCCCTGACGCTGGTTGCCGACCATGCGGCCGAAGACGTTGGTGAGCGCGGCGCCAATCGCGAAGATCGAGACCATCTGGATGAGGTTGGAGATCGCGTCGGGATTTTCGAACGGATGGGCGGAATTGGTATTGAAGAAGCCGCCGCCATTGGTGCCGAGCATCTTGATGGCAAGCTGCGAGGCGACGGGGCCGATGGCGATCGTCTGCTGCGCGCCTTCGAGCGTCGTCGCAGTGACATAGGGTCCGAGCGTCTGCGGCACGCCGAGATAGACATAGACGAGCGTCAGCACGATGCAGATCGGCAGCAGCACATAAAAGGTCGCCCTCGTCATATCGACCCAGAAATTGCCGATGGCCTTGCCCGAAGCGCGCGAGAAGGCGCGGATGAAGGCGAGCGCGATGGCAATGCCGGTCGCCGCGGAGACGAAATTCTGGACGGTGAAGCCGGCCATCTGCGTGAGATAGGACATCGTGCTCTCGCCGCCGTAATTCTGCCAGTTGGTGTTGCTGACGAAGCTGACGGCGGTGTTGAAGGAAAGCTCGGGCGGGACGGCCGCCATGCCGGCTGGATTATAGGGCAGGCCGGCCTGCAGGCGCTGCAGCGCGTAAAGCGCGATGACGCCGAGAAGGTTGAAGAGCAGCATGGCGAAGGCATAGGAGGTCCAATGCTGTTCCTCGCGTTCGCTGGTGCCCGCAATGCGGTAAAGTCCCCGTTCGATCGGAACGAGGACGGGTGAGAGGAACGTGCGCTCGCCGCTGAAGACGCGCGTCATATAGGCGCCGAGCGGTTTGACGAGCACAAGGACGATCCCGCAGAAAAGCAGGATCTGAAGCCATCCGTTGAGGGTCATGGAGTTAAACTTTCAATACCCGGCTGGTTCCCGGTCGCGCATGCGCGACCTCAGAAGCGTTCGGGGCGAAGGAGAGCGTAGGTGAGATAAACGGTGAGAAACACGGTTACGGCACCGCTCAAGACATAATCGAGGGTCATCGTCGGTCTCCCGTTAGAGCCTGTCGCAGGCGCTGACGTAGGCAAAGCACAGTGCGAAGAATAGGATCGCCGTGGCGAGTAGAATGATATCCATCATGATCGTGACTCCTGTTGTTCTTCTTGGAGTCAGACAAGACAAAGGGCGCCATCCCGAAGGAGGCCGCCTTTCATGCTTTCTGGCGTGGAGATGATCGTTTTGATCTCTCGGACATCAATATGGAGCCGAAGGGCATAAAGGTTCGAGACGGGCCAGCGGCCATCAATATAAAAATCTTATAAATGCTTTTGCGAGCCAAATCGGCGATCGCGGCGCTAAGGATCGACCCGGAACTGGTACTGGCCCTCGGCGCTACGGCCGTCCATCGAGAGGACGCGCCAGTCGAGGGTATAGAGGCCCGGTGCCATGGAGGGATCGAGCGGGATCTTAAATATGGATCCTTCGGGGCCGGAGAGAAACGGCTTGCCTGTCGGAAGGGCCGTACCCTTGGCATCCAGCAGGGTGGCCGTCGAGCGGGCAAGATCGACAGGGCCGGTGAACGTGAGTTCGAGATTGACCGGCACCAGCCTATCTTCCTGCTGCTGCGGGGGAAGCGATGCTTGCTCGATCGCCGCGGACGCTCCATTTGCGGCAAAGAGAAGGGATGTGAACAGGCAAGCTGACACGATCAACTTCATGATGGTCTTCCTTCTCTTGCCGATCCGCGTGGTGCCGGGAGCCGTCATGTCCCGCGACGCCATGCCGGCGCCTGCTATTAACGCTGTATGGGACGATTTCGATCCATTGGCTTGACAATAACGCGCACCGGCTTCGGCGAGCGGTCTTCGTCGAGCGCTGCGATACAGTTGTCCACGAGCCGGCGCCAGAGATCCCGGAGTTGCTTTGATATCTTCGCGCTGCGAGAGATATTCCTGACGATATTATCGTTATCGTGGTTCATATCTTTATCTTTCTTCATTGATAGCGACATAGACTTGAGAATATACTCCCCAATAGCCTCGGGTGGAATCATCCAGAGGTCTTGGGACGGGAATCTTTCGGGTTATGGAAAATGGGCATTTCATCGCATGATGAGCAAAAGCTTGATTGATGCGATTGAATTGCTGCCCCTTACGGTCTTATAGTCCCGTCAACGGCGCTCCATGAATTGCGGGGGCCATAGGGAAGGAAACCGATCATGACCAAAGTCCGTGCGCTGGTGCTGGAGCGCCAGCATGAGCTTGCGCTTCGCGATATCGATCTGCCTCTGGAAACGGGACCGGGGCAGGTGAAGATCAAGATTCACACAGTGGGTGTCTGCGGTTCGGACGTGCATTATTATACCCATGGCAAGATCGGCCCCTTCGTCGTCAATGCGCCGATGGTGCTTGGCCACGAAGCGGCGGGCACAGTGGTCGAGGTCGGACCGGATGTCACGCATCTCAAGGTCGGAGACCGCGTCTGCATGGAACCCGGCATCCCCGATCCGAATTCGAAGGCAAGCCGGCTCGGCATGTACAATATCGATCCCGATGTCACCTTCTGGGCAACGCCGCCGATCCATGGCGTGCTGACACCTGAGGTCGTGCATCCCGCCAACTATACTTTCAAGCTGCCGGACAATGTCAGCTTCGCCGAAGGTGCCATGGTAGAGCCCTTCGCCGTCGGCATGCAGGCGGCTCACAAGGCGAAGATTGCGCCTGGCGATACCGCCGTCGTCCTTGGCGCCGGGCCGATCGGCACGATGGTGGCGATCGCCGCGCTTGCCGGCGGGTGCGCCCGCGCCATCGTTGCCGATCTCGCCCAGCCGAAGCTCGATATATCAGCGCAGTATCAGGGGGTGATCCCGGTCAATATCCGCGAGAAAAACCTGATCGAGGAAGTCGGCCGGCTGACCGATGGCTGGGGCGCCGATGTCGTCTTCGAATGTTCCGGCTCGCCGAAAGCCTGGGAGACGATCATGGCGCTGCCGCGTCCGGGTGGAGTCATCGTCGCCGTCGGCCTGCCGGTCAACCCTGTTGGTTTCGACGTCTCGACGGCATCCACCAAGGAAATCCGCATCGAGACGGTGTTCCGCTATGCGCACCAGTATGAGCGTTCGATCGCGCTCTTGGCATCGGGTCGCGTCGATCTCAAGCCCCTGATCTCTGAGACGTTCGAATTCGAAGATTCGATCAAGGCGTTCGATCGGGCTGTGGAGGCGCGGCCGAGCGACGTCAAGCTGCAGATCGTGATGGGGTAGGAAGCCGCGCCTCTCTATGGGGGCCCGGCTCTCGGTTTCATTTTGCGAAAGGCAAGAGCCGCGACTGCGACGACAGCGGCGGCTCCGATTGCGATGAGCAGGTGGTGCTGTAGGGGAAGGTGCCCCATTGTCTGCTGAATGCCATGGCCGAACAGGTAGCCGAGCGCCGTGAAAAGCTGTCCCCAGACCAGCGCGGCGACGGCATTCAGGACGACGAATTTTCCGGTTGGTATGCGCGTCGTCCCGATGACGATCGGGCTGATCGTCCGCAAGCCGATCAGAAAGCGGAACGCCAGGATGAAGCCGGTCGGATAGTTTTCCAGAAGCCGGGTCACGCGTGCCAGCGACGGCCTTTCCATCAGCCGGCGGACGAAGCCCCACTGCGCTGCATAACGGCCGGCGAAGAACCACATCTGATCGCCGGCGAAGGAGCCTGCCGTGGCCGCAATCGATGCCGACCAGTAACTGAGTACCCCATGGTGGGAAATCACGCCGCCAAGGAAGGCGGCCGTTTCGCCTTCGAAGGCAGCGCCCAGAAATATTGCCAGCAGACCGTAATGCTCGATCAGCAGTTCGATAGACACGCGGGTCCGCCTCCAGCCGCACTCACAGCTGAACCGGCTTTAAATCCGCAAGCAGCGTCGGGATCAGCTCTGACACCGTCGGATGGATCGGCACCGACCATTGCAGCGTGGGATAGGTGGTTCCCGCATTCATCGCATCGATCAAGCCGTGGATCACTTCGTCGCCCTCGATGCCCAGTATCGCTGCGCCGAGGATCTCCTTGGTCTCGGCATCGGCGACCACCTTCATGAAGCCCTTGGTTTCGCCGCGTTCGTTGGCGCGGCCGACACGGCTCATCGGCCGCGTCGAGACCATGATCCTGCGCCCCGAGGCGCGCGCCTGTTTCTCCGTCATGCCGACGCGGCCGAGCGGCGGATCGATGTAGAGGGCATAGGCGAGGATGCGGCTCGAGACTTTACGGTCGTCGCCGTCGAGCAGGTTGGCGGCGGCGATCTCGAAATCATTGTAGGAGGTGTGGGTGAAGGCGCCGTGGCCATTGCAGTCACCGAGCGCAAAGATGCCTTCGACGTTGGTGGCGAGCTTGTCGTCGACGGGGATGTAGCCGCGCTTGTCAGTGGCAACGCCGGCGGCGTCGAGGCCGAGATCGTCGGTGTTCGGCGTGCGGCCGGTAGCGATCAGCACATGGCTCGCCTCGATCTTCGCCGAGCCGGCAGTGATGGTAACCCCGCTGCGGTTTCGTGCAAAAGCGATATTGCCGGCATCGGTGTGCACGCCGATGCCTTCCGAACGCATGATATCGGCGATCGCGTCCGATATATCCTCGTCCTCGCGCGATGCGAGCTTCGGGCCGTGCTCGATGACGCTGACTTCGGCGCCGAAGCGCCGATACATCTGCGCGAATTCCAGCCCGATATAGCTGCCGCCGATGACGGCGAGATGCCTCGGCAGCGTGTCGAGATGAATGATCGAGGTGCTGGTGAGATAATCGATATCGTTGATGCCTGGCAGGTCAGGGATAACAGGCCGCGCCCCGACATTGAGGAAGATGCGCGGCGCGGTCAGCGTTTCGCCGTTGACGCTGACGGTCTTCGGGCCCTCGAAACGGGCATGGCCGTAAATCACGGTCATGCCGTCCATCGCGTTAAACCAGTCGATCAGGCCGTTACGGGCGTTCATGGTCACCGTTTCGGCGCGGGCTCTCACCACCTTCATATCGATGGCAATCTCGCCGGGAATGTTGACGCCGTAAACGGCGCCGTTTCTGGCGACATGGGCGGCGCGAGCGCTGGCGACCAGCGTCTTCGTCGGCATGCAGCCGGCATTGACGCAGGTGCCGCCGAGGAACTTGCGCTCGATGAGCGCCACCTTCATGCCCTTTTCGACCATGCGGGCGGCGAGGAACGGGCCGGATTGGCCAGCACCAACAACGATAGCGTCGAAGCTTTTCATCAGACGGCCCCCACGATCAGCGCCGCACCGATGACGGCGATTGCATCTTCGATGAGGGCGGCCGGCAGATCCTTACCGAAGGAGGCCGCGAGCCTGCCGCGGAGGGCGGCGCCACCAAATGTGCCGATGACTGCACCGATCACGCCGGCAATCAGCCCGCCAAAGAGCAGGCCGCTGGCCGCACCGATCGTCGCCCCCGACAGCGCCCCGGTGACAATGCGGGCGCCGAATTGCACCGGCACCTTGCGCGACGGCGTGGAGGGCAACTGGTCGGTGATCAGTTCAACAACGGCGAGAAGGGTGAGAACCCATGGCGTCCACTGGTATCCCATGAAGGCAAGCGGCGTCTGGGAGACATCGAGCCAGCCGAGCGCCGCCCCCCAGGCGACGGCGGCCGGCGCGGTCATGGCGCGAAGACCCGATATGACACCGATCAGCAATGCAAGAAGCAGAAACATGCGCGATCCCCCTCTTTGCCGGCTTTGGGGCCGTCGTCAGGGAAGGTTGCATATTGTCAGGCGCGTGGCAATTCGCCACGCACCAGTGGCTCAGTTCGCAAAGGCGGCGATGCCGGTGATGGCGCGGCCGACGATCAGCGCGTGGATGTCATGCGTGCCCTCATAGGTGTTGACCACTTCGAGGTTGACGAGATGACGAGCGATGCCGAATTCGTCGGAGATGCCGTTGCCGCCGAGCATGTCGCGCGCCGCACGTGCGATATCCAGCGCCTTGCCGCAGCTATTGCGCTTGAGGATTGAGGTCAGCTCCACCGGCGGATGGCCTTCCTCCTTCATGCGGCCGAGGCGCAGGCAGCCCTGTAGGCCGAGCGAGATTTCCGTCGCCATGTCGGCGAGCTTTTTCTGGATGAGCTGGTTGGCGGCGAGCGGCCGGCCGAACTGCTTGCGCTCCAGCGTATATTGCCGCGCTCTCGCATAACAATCCTCGGCAGCACCGAGCGCGCCCCAGGCGATGCCGAAGCGGGCCGAGTTGAGGCAGGTGAACGGACCCTTGAGGCCGGTGACGCCGGGCAGCAGGTTTTCCTCGGGCACGAAGACCCCGTCCATCACCACTTCGCCGGTGATCGAAGCGCGCAATCCCACCTTGCCGTGGATGGCGGGCGCCGAAAGTCCCTTCCAACCCTTTTCGAGGATGAAGCCGCGGATGAGCCCGTCCTCGGTCTTTGCCCAGACGACGAAGACATCGGCGATCGGCGCGTTGGAGATCCAGGTCTTCGAGCCGGTGAGGCTGTAGCCGCCGTCGACCTTTTTGGCGCGCGTTGCCATCGAGCCCGGATCGGAGCCGTGATCGGGCTCGGTCAGGCCGAAGCAGCCGATCCATTCACCGGTGGCAAGCTTCGGCAGATATTTCAGCTTCTGCTCTTCGGAGCCGAAGGTTTCGATCGGCACCATGACGAGCGACGACTGCACGCTCATCATCGAGCGATAGCCGCTGTCGACCCGTTCGACTTCGCGGGCGATCAGGCCGTAGGCGACGTAGCCGAGCCCGGAACCGCCGTAGTCGGCGGAGATCGTCGGGCCGAGCAGGCCGAGTTCGCCCATTTCGCGAAAAATCTCAGGATGGGTCTTCTCGTTGCGGAACGCGTCGAGAACGCGGGGAGCGAGCTTCTCCTGCGCATAGGCATGGGCGGTGTCCTGCACCATGCGCTCTTCGCCCGTCAGTTGCTCCACCAGCCGGAACGGATCGGTCCAGTCAAAAACCTCGCGCGTATGCTGCATGGCGGCGTCTCCTCACCCTGAATTCATGCTTGCCTCGTCAAGGTCGCATAGACCCGCCAGCCGAGCGCGTCAACCGAGGCGGCCGTCTTGAAAAGACGGACCCCGCCATCTTTTCAAAAGCGGCGGCATGCTCCACTTTGCCCGCGACCGATTCTGGAACGAGGAGACGGAAATGTCATCAAGCGATCTGTTCGTATCGGCCGAAGGCGCCGAGTGGGTCAATCCCGAGCCCGGCGTCGTCAGGCGCATCATGACCTATCTGCCCGAGATGATGATGGTGGAAGTGGCTTTCGAGAGCGGTGCGGTGGGTGCCGCCCATTCGCATCCGCACATCCAGGCAAGCTATGTCGCCGAAGGCAGCTTCGAGGTGACGATCGATGGGCGGACTGAGGTGCTGAAACAGGGCGGCAGCTTCATCGTGCCTCCCAATCTGATCCACGGCGTCAGGGCGCTGGAGAAGGGCCGGCTGATCGATACGTTCACGCCGCATCGGGCCGAATTTTTGAAATAATCAGCCCTCTGCCTTTGTCCGGCGCGCCGGGCCTGTCGGAGTGACATAGGGCGGCACGAAGCGCGCATCCTCGCCATGCACCGCCTCGCGCAGGAAATCGATGACGGCGCGCACGCGCGGCGCCTGCTTCAGGTCGCGATGGCAGGTGATCCAGTAGTGGCGCTTGAGATCGATCTCGTCAGGCAGAACGCGGACGAGTTCGGGATAACGGCTGGCGAAGAAATAGGGCAGGATGCAAAGGCCGAGGCCGTTCCTCGTGGCGGTGAGCTGCGCGAAGATGCTGGAGCTCTGGAACTGCGGCTTGATGCGCGGATGCACATCGCTCAGGTAGTCCAGGCCCGGTGCGAAAATCATTTCCTCGATATAGCTGATGAAAGGATGCTCAAGCAGGTCGTCGCGACAGGTGATGTCAGGCGCCTTCGCCAGATAATCGCGCGAACCATAGATCTGCAGATGGTAGTCCGTCAGCTTCTCGGCGAAATAAGGCCCGCCCTTCGGCTCGTCGAGCACGACGGAAAGATCGGCCTCCTTGCGCGACAGAGACATGATCTGCTGGATCGTCACCAGCTCGAGCGAGAGATGCGGATGCTGGGCGGCAAAGCGGGGAAGCACGGTGGCGAAGAAGAAATTGGCAAAGCCCTCCGGCGCGCTGAGACGCACCAGCCCTCGCTGCGCCATCGAGCCGTCGGCGAGATCGGCGCGCAGCCGCTCGGTTTCCTGCTCCATTTTCTCGGCCGTTTCGATGAAACGCATGCCCATGGCGGTCAGCACATAGCCACGCGGATTGCGCTCGAAGAGCTTGACCTTGAGGGTGAATTCCAGCCGGTCGATGCGGCGCGAAACGGTCGCATGGCTGGAGCGCAGCTGGCGGGCCGCCGTCGACAGCTGTCCGGTGCGGGCGACGGCTAGAAAAAACTGAAGATCGTCCCAAGTAAACTGCGGTGGATTGGTCATCGCCGTCCCCATCTGTTCAAAAGCGAACAGATACTGTTTGGAATTAGTTGTAAACCACCCGTTGCTTCAAGGCGAAATTTCCTTGATCGTAAGGAAAGGGTCGGTCGCTCTGAGGAGTGCGGCTGGCCAAATCTGAACAGATCCGTAATCTGGCTAATCTCTGGGAGGAGAGAGTATGCGAAAGAATCTCGTTGCATCCATTGCATTTCTGCTTGCAAGCAGCACGGCAGTGCTCGCGCAGAGCGCGACTGACGGCAAGGTCAAGATCGGCATTCTCAACGATCAGTCGGGCGTCTATGCCGACTTCGGCGGCAAGTCTTCCGTCGAAGCTGCCAAGATGGCGGTCGAGGATTTCGGTGGCAAGGTGCTCGGCGTTCCAGTCGAGATCGTCGATGCCGACCACCAGAACAAGGCGGATATCGCCTCCAACATCGCCCGCCAGTGGTATGACACCGAGCAGGTGGATGCGATCATGGAGCTGACGACCTCTTCCGTGGCGCTGGCCGTGCAGGCAATTGCCAAGGAGAAGAAGAAGATCGACATCGTCACGGGTGCTGCGACGACCGATCTTACCGGCAAGGCATGCTCGCCCTATGGTTTCCATTGGGCCTACGACACCCACGCTTTGGCCGTCGGCACGGGCGGCGCGCTCGTCAAACAGGGCGGAGACAGCTGGTTTTTCCTGACCGCCGACTATGCGTTCGGTTACTCCCTGGAGCAGCAGACCACGGATTACGTCAAGGCGAGCGGCGGCACGGTCGTCGGCTCGGTTCGTCATCCGCTTTCGAGCCAGGACTTTTCGTCCTTCCTGCTGCAGGCGCAATCCTCGGGCGCCAAGGTGATTGGCCTTGCCAATGCCGGCCTCGACACTTCGAACGCCATCAAGCAGGCGGCTGAATTCGGCATCACCCAGGGCGGCCAGCATCTGGCGGCGCTGCTCTTCACGCTCGCCGAAGTCCACGGTCTCGGCCTCGAAGCGGCTCAAGGGCTGACCCTGACGGAAGGTTTTTACTGGAACCGCGACGATGAAAGCCGCGCCTTCGCCAAGAAGTTCTTCGCCCGCACCGGCAAGATGCCGAACATGATCCATACCGGCACCTACTCGGCAGTGACGCAATATCTGAAGGCGGTACAGAAGGCCGGCACCGACGAGACTGATGCCGTCGCCAAGCTGCTGCATGAAATGCCCGTCGACGACGTTTTCGGCCGCGGCGGCACGGTTGGCGCCAACGGCCGCATGATCCACGACATGTACCTGCTGCAGGTCAAGAAGCCTTCCGAAAGCAAGGAGCCGTGGGATTACTTCAACGTTCTCGCCACCATTCCCGGCAAGGAAGCCTATATCGACCCCGCCAAGAGCGGCTGCGATCTGGTGAAGTAAGTACGATGGCGGTTTCCGCGATTGAAACTCAGGCGAAGCCGCGGGTGGTATTGTCCGCCCGCGGCCTGCGCCGCGATTTCGGCGGCTTCACGGCTGTCAAGAACGTCGATCTCGACGTGCATGACGCAAGCGTGCACGCGCTGATCGGCCCGAACGGCGCCGGCAAGACGACGGTGTTCAACCTGCTGACGAAGTTCCTGCAGCCAACGGCAGGCACGATCACCCTGATGGGCACCGACATCACCGGGACACCGCCCGACAGGGTGGCGCGCATGGGGCTGGTGCGCTCCTTCCAGATCTCGGCGGTCTTCCCGCACCTTTCCGTGCTCGACAATGTGCGCGTGGCGCTGCAGCGACCGAACGGTCTCTCCACGCAGTTCTGGCGGCCGCTTTCCGCGCTCGACCGGCTGAACGAGCGCGCCGAGCAGCTGCTAGCCAGCGTCGGGCTGTCCAAGGAGCGCGATCATATCGCCGCCGATCTTTCCTACGGCCGCAAGCGCGTGCTGGAGATCGCCACCACGCTGGCGCTCGATCCCAAAGTGCTGCTTCTCGACGAGCCGATGGCCGGCATGGGACATGAGGATGTCGGCGTCGTTTCCTCGATCATCCGCGAGGTTGCCCGCGACCGGGCGGTGCTGATGGTCGAGCACAATCTTTCCGTCGTCGCCAATATCTGCCAGCATGTCACCGTGCTGCAGCGCGGCGAGATCCTCGCCGAGGGCGACTATGCCACCGTCAGCCAGGACGAGCGCGTGCGCGTCGCCTATATGGGTACGGAGGAGCATTGATGGCAGCTCTCCTCGAAGTTCAGGGCCTCAATGCCTGGTATGGCGAAAGCCACATCTTGCACGGCGTCGACATGCGGGTGGCCGAAGGCGAGACGATCACCATTCTCGGCCGCAACGGCGTCGGCAAGACGACGACGCTGCGCACCATTACCGGCATCGTGCGTGCCCGAAAGGGCAAGATCAGCTTTGCCGGCAGCGACATGATGCAGGTGCCCCTGCACAAGACGGCGCACCGGGGCATCGGCTTCGTGCCGGAAGAGCGCGGCATTTTCTCGACGCTCACCGTTTCGGAAAACCTGCTGCTACCGCCTATCGTGGCCGCAGGCGGCATGACGCTCGACGAAATCTACGAGCTTTTCCCCAATCTCTACGAACGCCGCGGCAGCCCCGGCACCAAGCTTTCCGGCGGCGAACAGCAGATGCTGGCAATCGCCCGGATTCTCCGCACCGGCGTCAGGCTGCTGATCCTCGACGAACCGACGGAGGGGCTTGCCCCCGTCATCGTCCAGCGCATCGGCGAGGTGCTGAAGAAACTCAAGGAGCGTGGCATGACGATCCTGCTCGTCGAGCAGAACTTCCGGTTCGCCAGCCGTATTGCCGATCGCTTCTATCTGATGGATCATGGGCAGATGGTGTCGGAATTCCCGGTCGGCGAACTGCCGCAGCGCATGGATACGCTGCACAAGGTTCTGGGAGTGTGACCTGATGACGATGATCTTCGGCATTCCCCTGCAGGCGCTGTTCGGCCAACTGCTGATCGGCCTGATCAACGGCTCGTTCTATGCGCTGCTCAGCCTCGGCCTCGCCATCATCTTCGGTCTGCTCCGGGTGATCAACTTTGCCCATGGCGCACAATATATGCTCGGCGCCTTCGCGGCTTACCTGCTGCTGGCATATGCCGGCATCGGCTACTGGCCGTCGCTGATCCTGGCGCCTGTCATCGTCGGGTTTGCCGGCGCCGTCATCGAGCGGCTGTTCCTGCGGCGGCTCTACGACCTCGATCCGCTGTACGGCCTGCTCTTCACCTTTGGCCTGGCGCTCGCGGTCGAAGGCACTTTCCGCTATCTCTACGGCTCTTCCGGTCAGCCCTATGCGACGCCGGCAGCGCTTGCCGGCGGAGCGAACCTCGGCTTCATGTTCCTGCCGATCTATCGCGGCTGGGTGGTCGTCGTCTCGCTTGTGGTCTGCGTCGGCACATGGCTGCTGATCGAAAAGACCAAGCTCGGGGCTTACCTTCGCGCTGCCACCGAAAACGCGGTGCTGGTTCAGGTCTTCGGCGTCAACGTGCCGGTGCTGCTGACGTTGACCTACGCGCTCGGTGCGGGCCTTGCGGCCTTCGCCGGCGTGCTGGCCGCGCCAATCTATCAGGTCTCGCCGCTGATGGGCTCGAACATGATCATCGTCGTCTTCGCCGTGGTCGTCGTCGGTGGCATGGGATCGATCATGGGTGCGATCATCACCGGTTATGTGCTGGGGATCGCCGAGGGCCTGACCAAGGTCTTCTATCCCGAGGCCTCCAACATCGTGATCTTCGTCATCATGGCGATCGTGCTTCTCATCAGGCCCGCGGGCCTCTTCGGCCGGGATGCTTGATATGGCTGACATCACCGAAACCATCCGAACGGAAAAAAGCCGAACCGCCCTTTCGGTGCAGGCGGGCTTCCTTCTCGTGGGACTGCTGCTCCTGCTCTTGGCGCCGTTCTTCTTCTATCCGATCTTCCTGATGAAGCTGCTCTGCTTCGCGCTCTTTGCCTGCGCCTTCAACCTGCTACTCGGGTATACCGGCCTGCTTTCCTTCGGCCATGCCACCTTCTTCGGCGGTGCGGCCTATTTCACCGCCTACACGGTGAAGTCATGGGGCCTGCCGCCGGAACTCGGCATCCTGGTCGGGGTGGCGGGTGCGGCGTTTCTCGGTCTCGTCATGGGTTTCTTCGCGATCCGCCGCCAGGGCATCTATTTCGCGATGATCACGCTGGCCTTGTCGCAGATGTTCTTTTTCTTCTGCCTGCAGGCGAAATTCACCGAGGGCGAGGACGGCATCCAGTCGGTGCCGCGCGGCCATCTCTTCGGCTTCATCGATCTGAACAGCTCGACCAACATGTACTATTTCGTGCTTGCTGTTTTCATCATCGGCGTGCTGATCATCTGGCGCTTCATCAATTCGCCCTTTGGCATGATCCTGAAATCGATTCGTGAAAACGAACAACGTGCGATCTCGCTCGGTTATTCCGTGGCGCGCTACAAGCTCGGCGCCTTCGTCATGTCGGCCGCACTTGCCGGGTTGGCCGGCGCGGTGAAATCGATCGTCTTCCAGTTCGCGACACTGACCGATGTCGCCTGGCAGATGTCGGGCGAAGTGATCCTGATGACGCTGCTCGGCGGCATCGGCACGCTGATCGGCCCGCTCTTTGGCGCCGGGCTGGTGGTGGCGCTGGAAAATTACCTCGCCACGTCTGAATTCCCGGTGACGATCATCACCGGCATCGTCTTCATGGTCTGCGTGCTGATCTTCCGCCGCGGCGTCATCGGCGAATTCTACGCCTCGCGGCTGGGGCGGAAACTGGGCTTCGTCTATCGCCGCTGAACGGGCGGACCTCTCTCCCCGGGGAAGCTTTCTTCTCCGGAAAGAGAGACGGCGGCGGCACTGCGACTGTCCCTCTCCCCGTCCCGCGGGGAGAGGGAAGCGGCAAGCATCTGGAATTCGTGCGGGGCGCACATGGATCGTTACGACTACATCATCATCGGGGCAGGCAGCGCCGGCTGCGTGCTCGCCAACCGGCTGTCGGCGGATGGCCGGAGCCGCGTACTGCTTTTGGAAGCCGGCGGTAGGGACAACTACCACTGGATCCATATTCCTGTGGGGTATCTCTATTGCATCAACAATCCGCGTACCGACTGGTGCTTCACCACGGCGCCGGAAGCGGGGTTGAACGGCAGGGCGCTGAGCTATCCCCGCGGCAAGGTTCTCGGCGGCTGTTCGTCGATCAACGGCATGATCTACATGCGCGGCCAGGCCCGCGATTACGACCTCTGGCGGCAGATGGGCTGCAGCGGCTGGGGATGGGACGACATTCTGCCCTTCTTCCTGAAATCCGAGGATTTTTATCGCGGCGCAGACGATATGCATGGCGCCGGCGGCGAATGGCGCATCGAGAAGGCGCGCGTGCGCTGGGCCGTGCTCGATGCCTTCCAGCAGGCAGCAAAAGAGGCGGGCATTCCCGAGACCGCGGATTTCAACCGCGGCAGCAATGAAGGATCCGGTTATTTCGACGTCAACCAGCGTTCCGGAATCCGCTGGAATACCTCGAAGGCCTTCCTGCGCCCGGCGATGAAGCGCTCCAACCTGACCGTGCTCACCAAGGCGCAGGTCCGGCGGCTTCTGGTGGAGGAGGGCACTGTTGCCGGCGTCGAGTTCCAGTATGATGGCGTGGCCAAACGCGCCTATGCGGCCAGGGAAACCGTCCTTTCCGCCGGTTCGATCGGCTCACCGCATATTCTGGAACTGTCCGGCATCGGCAGGGGCGACGTGTTGCGCCAGGCGGGCGTCGATGTCGTGACCGAGGTAAAGGGCGTCGGCGAGAACCTGCAGGATCATCTGCAATTGCGCCTGGCCTACAAGGTGACGGGCGTGCCGACGCTGAACGAGAAGGCGACGAAGCTGATCGGCAAGGCGGCGATCGGGCTCGAATATCTTGTCCGCCGCTCCGGGCCGATGGCGATGGCGCCGAGCCAGCTTGGCATCTTCACCCGCTCAGGCCCGGACCGGGAAACGCCTGACCTGCAATATCACGTGCAGCCGGTATCGCTGGAGAAGTTCGGCGATCCCGTCCATCCTTTCCCGGCAATCACGGCGAGCGTCTGCAATCTCAGGCCGGAAAGCCGAGGTTCGGTCCATCTATCGAGCCCGGATTTTGCCGCCCAGCCGACGATCAGTCCGAAATACCTCTCGACGCAGCGCGATCGTGACATAGCTGTTCGTTCGATACGGTTGACGCGCAGGATCGTGGCGCAGCCCTCCTTTGCCCGGTTCAGGCCGGAGGAATTCAAGCCCGGACTGTCCTATCAGACGGAGGCCGATCTGGAGCGGGCGGCGGGCGAGATCGGCACGACGATCTTCCATCCCGTCGGCACCTGTCGCATGGGCGCCGACAGGGATAGTGTCGTCGATCCCAGGCTGAAGCTTAGGGCGCTCGGCAAGCTCAGGATCGCCGATGCCTCGGTGATGCCCTCGATCACTTCGGGCAACACCAATTCACCGACGATCATGATCGCCGAAAAGGCAGCGGCGATGATCCTCGAAGACAATCGATAGGAGAAGACCATGGCAAGGATCGCATTCATCGGATTGGGCAACATGGGTGGCCCGATGGCGGCCAATCTCGTCAAGTCAGGTCACGAGGTTCTCGGCTTTGATCTGGCTGCTTCCGTGTTAAAGGCGGCAGAAGAGAGCGGCGTCAAGCCGGCGAGCCATGTGAGCCAGGCGGTCAAGGACGCGGAGATCGTTATATCAATGCTGCCGCAGGGCAGACACGTACTGACGGCCTGGACCGATATTCTGCAGTCCGCCGCGCAAGGCACGCTTGTTATCGATTGCTCCACAATCGATGTCGAAAGCAGCCGCAAGGCGCATGAGATGGCCAAGGCCGCGAGCTGCCTGTCGCTCGATGCGCCCGTTTCCGGCGGCACGGGCGGGGCGAGCGCGGGCACGCTGACCTTCATGGCGGGTGGCGCGGATGAAGCCTTCGCCAAGGCGAAGCCGATCCTCGAGGCGATGGGAAAGAAGATCGTCCATTGCGGCGAGGCGGGTGCCGGCCAGGCGGCGAAGATCTGCAACAACATGATCCTCGGCATTTCGATGGTCGGCGTCTGCGAAGCCTTCGTGCTCGCCGAGAAACTCGGCCTCTCGCATCAGGCGCTGTTCGACGTCGCCTCCACCTCGTCAGGGCAGTGCTGGTCGATCAATACCTATTGCCCGGTGCCGGGGCCGGTGCCGACTTCGCCTGCGAACAATAGCTACAAACCGGGCTTTGCCGCAGCGCTGATGCTGAAGGATCTCAGGCTCTCGCAGGAAGCGGCGCTCGCGAGCGGCGCCTCCACGCCGCTCGGCGCGGAGGCGGCCCAGCTTTTCGCGCTCTTCGAAAAGCAAGGCAATGGCGGCAGGGATTTCTCGGCCATCATAGAGATGTTCCGCGAAAAGACGTAGCCGACTGCCTGCAGGAGATAGCCGGCAGCGCCGGCCGTCAATCGGCCTTGGATACCAAAAAACTCAGCCTGACGTCGCCGAACAGGATGTCGATCTCGCCGGGTTCGGTCAGTTCGATCGCGCCGCTCAATGTGCCCGTGGTGATGAGCGCGCCTGTCTTCAGCGATGTCTCAGGGCGCAAACCGTCATTGGCGTAGTCGACGAGCCAGGTGAGAACGTCGCCCTTCGGATGCTGCGCCGGACCATCATAAATCGTGCGGCCGGCATGGGTGACCTTGAGCGGTGTGCCCCCGGCGGTGTCGACGACGCTTTTGTCGATCTTGGGGCCGAGCACATAACCGCTATTGCCGAGCCGGTCGGCGAGGAACAGCAGAAAGGCGATGCTGCCGCTTTCCCTGACGGCGCTGACCAGCAGTTCGGCGCCGAGATGGACGGCGGAGATCGCCTCGACCACGTCGGCACGGCTGTATGGAACGCCTGCGCGGATCGGCAGGTCCTTGCCGAGGCGCACGGCGATCTCGGTTTCGAATTTCAGGCCGGGATACCAGGGAATGCTCGCGCCCGAGGCGGCTTCGACATAGGGGTGCAGCGGTCCGGTGACTGCCTGGCCCTGGGGCGATACCGTCACCTTCCAGGCATTGCTGGAAATGCCGTCCGCCGCAGTGAGGAAAGTCTGCGCCTCCATCGCCTGATGCAGATCTGCGGGCAGCGTGAACGTACTCGTCGTCTCCTGCCGGCCGGCCTGACGCAGGCTGTGAAGTCTGGCTGCAAGGGCGCGCGGATCGAATGTCTCTGTCATGGCATCTCCTCGAATGAATTTCGAGGTGCACACTAACCGCAAGGCCGGGCCGAGCAAGACCGCTTTTGGAAAGAGTCCTATTCCATCGCCGCGTACCAGCGATCGCGATAGGCGGCCAGTCCCGGGATATCGGCCGGCGGGAAGTGGGTCTCGGCACCCGACACCGGGCGGATGCCGGTGAGAAGTGCCGCCCCCTGGCTGGTGCCGGTCGAGCCGGGAATGGCCATGACCTCACGGCGGGTAAGAGCCGCAAGCAGTTTGAGATAGGTCGCGTTCAGGGCAAACGGACCTTCGACGATCACAGGGCCTTTGGCGCCGATCAGCCCGAGGCAGGCATCGGTCATCAGAGCGAGATAAAGGCAGGCGCTGGCGTGACGTTCCTCGCGGCTTGCCTCCTCCGCGCCGATCCAGCGGCTTGCCTTGTCAGGAAAGGGTCCGGAACCGGGCGCGATGTTCGGCAGCAGCAGCATGCCCTTTGCGATCACAGCCCCGATCGCCGCCTGAACATCCTTTTCGTCGGCATATCCGATCTCGGCCGAGAGAATCTCGAATTCCCGCCCGCCCATGAAACGCGAGGAGGGAACGGCTCGGCCATAGGCATCGACATTGGCGAGCGTATCGCGTTTCGGATCGAGATGATCGAGATCGCCGCCGACACCGAAACTGATGACCCAGGTGCCTGTTGAGACGACGGCGAAGGGCGCCTCGCGATGGACGAGATGCGGCAGCAGCGAAGCGTTGGAATCGTGGATGCCGCAATAGACCAGCACAGAGATGCCGATTTGATCGGCGATCTCAGGCAGGACGGGGCCGAGCGCATCGAAGGCGGAACGGATCGGCGCCATCAGCTCGCGGATGCCGAGCCTGTCGACCAGTGAGGAATAGTTTGATGTCTTCGGATTCCAGAGGTCGGTGTGGCAGCCGAGCGAGGTCAGCTCGTTGGCAGCGACGCCTGTCAGGCGCGCCGTCCAGTACTGAGCGTAGGTGAGGATATTAGTGACCCCGGCGAATTGCTCGGGAAAGGCGGTTCTCTGGTAATGCAGCTGCGCGCCAACATTGAGGCCCATCGCGAGGCGCGGCGAGAAGGTTTCGTCGAAGGAGGGGCGCAGCCGTGTATAGGCATCGCGGATCTCCTGCGGATATTCGTGTTCGTAATCGATCACAGGCATGGCAAGCGTGCCGTCCTGGCCGAGGAGTGCTGCGGCGGCGCCATGGGTGGTGATCGAAATGGCGTCGAAGCCGGGTTCGCGCGCAAGGCTCTTCAGCGCGTCGAGGGCGAAGGACCAGAGAGCCTCTATGTCGTAATGCGGGTAGGGGCCGGTCTTGATCGTGATATTAGGCCGTTTCAGGACGGCGATTTCGGCACCGGTCCGGCTGTCGAGCACGACGACCTTGGCATTGGTCTTGCCGATATCGAGGACGGCGATGCGGTGATAATTGCTCATGGCATATGGAAGACGGTGATTAGGTCGCTTTGAACAGGCGAATTGTCTGGATTGGTCGCCATGATATCGGCCATATGAGCCCACCATTTCTTCATGACCGGATGTTCCGGCAGGCTCGCCATCCTGTGGTCTTTCGGCCGCGTCAGCACTGCGAATAGCGTGTTGGTCTCACGGTCGAGATGGATGGAATAGTCGCTAGCGCCTGATTTATGCAGGAGATCGACCAGTTCCGGCCAGATCTGGTCATGCCGCTTGCGGTATTCGGCTTCCATGCCGGGATTGAGCTGCATCTTGAAGGCGTGTTTTTCTGAGGTCATCGGGAACTCATGATCTTGATGCGGCGGGCGATGATCGGGATGGCGATGGTAATGATGAGAAGCAGGCCGATGAAGATCGACATGACGATACCCGGCACGTTCAACAGGCCGAGACCGAAGGTGACGAGGCCCATGACGAAGGCGGCGATGACGACCCCGCCGATCGTACCAGAACCGCCGAGGATCGAGATGCCGCCGAGTACGACCATGGTGACGACCTCGAGTTCCCAGCCTTGTGCGATCGATGGCCGGGTCGAACCGAGGCGTGAGGTCAGGCAGACGGCGGCGACACCGCTCATGATACCGGTCAGCAGGAAGAGGATGAATTTGACGCGCTCGACCGGGATGCCGGAAAAGCGGGCGGCAAAGTCGTTGTTGCCGATCGCATAGACCTGGCGGCCGAAATTCGTCGCATGCAGCAGGATCGCAAAGAGGATCGCCAGCACGATGAAGAGCACGAACTCGAAGGAAAACACCCAGACGACGTAACCTTGGCCGAAATAGGCAAAATCCGCCGGATATTTGCCATAGGCCTGGTCGCCGAGTACGATGTAGGAGATGCCGCGGAACAGGCTCATCGTGCCGATGGTGACGACGATCGACGGCAATTTCAGCACAGAGACGAGGACGCCGTTGAAGATGCCGCAGGCAAGGCCGGTGCCGATGCCGATGAGAACCAGGCCCGGCGTGCCGATGCCGATCTGGGCCGCGGCACCCATTGCCGTCGAGGCGAGCGCAATGATGGCGGCTACCGAAAGATCGATCTCACCAGATATGACGAGCAACGCCATGGCAAAGGCGATCATTGCCTTTTCGGTGAAGTTGAAGGTGGCGTCCGAGAGGTTCCAGGCATCGAGGAAGTAGGGTGAGGCCAGGGAATTGAAGACGAAGATGAGGACGGCGACGGCAAAGAGCAGCACTTCCCAGCTCGCGGCGATGCGGCGGAAGGGCGTGCCGAGACGGTCGGGAATGACGCGCTTTTCGGATGGCTGCTTGTCGAGGGGGGCGGAAACCATGCTCATGCTCTGACCTCCGCCGCTGCGCGATCCCGCAGGATGATGCGGCCGCGATTACGCTCGCGCCGGGCGTTGAAGACGACGGCAAGGATGATGACGGTTCCAGAGATCGCCATCTGGGTGAAAGGCGAAATGCCGATGACGGGCAGAGCGTTCTTGATGACCCCGAGGAAAAGCGCGCCGAGCACCGTGCCGGCGACCGAGCCGACGCCGCCGGCAATGGAAATGCCGCCGATGACGCAGGCTGCGACGCTGTCGAGTTCGAAACCGTTGGCGATATCGACATAGGCGACCGCATAACGCGAGACCCAGAGATAGCTGGACAGGCCGGCGAGCGCGCCCGAAAGCACGAAGGCCAAGAATTTCGTCTTGCCCGTATCGATGCCGGCATAGACGGCCGCCGTCGGATTGCCGCCGGTCGCATAGGCCGAGCGGCCGAACTGGCTGTAGCGCAGCAGCATGTACATCAGCGCAACGATGATGATCGCCACCCAGCTCAGCACCGGCAGGCCGAGGATCGGCGTGCGGGGGACGGAGAGGAAGATCGGCGTCATCTGATGCGCGTTGACCCAGGCGCCGCCCGACAGCACGAAGGCCATGCCGCGATAGATGGTGAGCGTGCCGAGCGTCACGACGATCGGCGGGATTTCGAGGCGCCAGACGAGGAAACCGTTGATCGTGCCGAGCGCGGCGCCGATCGCGATCGCGGCAAGGATGAGCACGATCAGCGGCAGGCCCGGAAAAGCAGCGTTGGTCATCGCAATGGCCATGCCGGTAAAGGCAAGGTTGGCGGCAACCGAGAGATCGATCGATTTCGTCAGGATGACGGTCATCTGGGCAAGCGCCAGGATGATGAGGATCGCCGTATCGTTGAAGATGCCGGCAAGATTATCGGGTGTGGCGAAATCGGCCGCGCGCGTCGAAAAGACGACGATCATCACCACGATGATGGCGAACAGCAGAGTTTCGCGTTTTCTAATCAGTTTGGCCATGCCCATCACCTCATGCATTTCCGGTCGCCGCGCGCACCAGCGCTTCCGGCGAAAGCTTATCGCGCTCGAAGAGCCCGACTGAGAGGCCTTCCTTCATGACCAACACGCGATCCGACATGCCGATGATTTCGGGCAGTTCGGAAGAGATCATGATGATCGAGAGACCTTCTGCGGCAAGCTCGCTGATGAAGCCGTGGACGGCGGCCTTCGAGCCGATGTCGATGCCCTTGGTGGGTTCATCGAGGATGATGACCTTGGGCATGGTGGCAAGCCATTTGCCGATGACGACCTTCTGCTGGTTGCCGCCAGACAGCGTACCCACAGGCACGGAAAGGGCCGCCGCGCGCAGATCCAGCCGCTCGGCATATTTGCGGGCGAGCGCGAATTCTTGCGCCGCCTGCAGAAAGCCTTTGCGTGAGGTGCGCGTCAAGGACGGCAGCGTTATGTTCTGATAGATCGGCATCGGCAGCGCCAGGCCATGGCGGCCGCGCTCTTCCGGCACGTAGACGATGCCGGCGCGGATGGCGTCGTGCGGAGAATTGATCGAAATTTCCCGGCCTTCGAGAACAAGCCTGCCGGAGAGTGGCCTGGTGATGCCGAAGAGCGATTGCGCGAGCTCCGAGCGCCCGGCGCCGATCAGGCCGTAGATGCCGAGAATCTCGCCCTTGCGCAACGTCAGCGAAATATCGCGGAACTCGGTGCGGTGGCTGTATTTTTCGACTTCGAGCACCGGGCCGCCGATGGCGACATCGATCTTCGGAAATACGTTCTCGACGTCGCGGCCGACCATCATCCGGACGATCTCGTCCTGCGGCGTTTCCTTGAGCCGGCCTTGGCCGACGGCGCGGCCGTCGCGGAAGACGACGAAATCGTCGGCAATCTCATAGAGCTCGTCGAACTTGTGGCTGATGAAGAGGATCGCCTTGCCCTTCTCCTTCAGACCGCGGACGATGCGGAAGAGATCGTCGATCTCCTTGCGGGAAAGGGCGGCGGTCGGCTCGTCCATGATGACGATGCGGGCCTCGATCGACAGCGCGCGCGCAATCGCCACCAGATGGCGCTGCGCGATCGAGAGGTCCTTCAGGCGGATGGTCGGATCGATATTGCTTTCGAGCGCGGTCAGCAGCGTCTTCGAGCGGCTGTTCATCGCCGTCCAGTCGATGGTGCGCAAACGCGTGCGCGGCGCATGACCGAGGAAGATGTTTTCGGCAACCGTTAGCTCGTCAAACAGCACCGTTTCCTGATGGATAGCGGTCACGCCGGCATCGATCGCGGCCTGGGCGCTGGCAAAGGTCGTCAAATGGCCGTCGACCAGGATCTCGCCTTCGTTCGGCCGGTAGATGCCGGTCAGGATCTTGACGAGCGTCGATTTGCCGGCGCCGTTTTCGCCAATCAGCGCCGTCACCGTGCCGGGATGAAGCGCGATGCTGACATTGTCGAGCGCCTTCACGCCAGGAAAGATCTGGGAGATGCCGCGCATTTCCAGAATGGCAGTTGCGTCATCAGGTTTTGGGTCCGAGACGGGGTGTTGAAGGGCAGGGGTCATCAGCAAGCTTACCACCATCGAAAGAGAAGCCCGGCGACAGAGCCGCCGGGTGTCCGTTCATGATCTACGATCAGAAGACCTTGGAGAACTGGTCGATATTCGAAGCGTTGTAGACGAAGGGATCGGCCATGGCGGCTTCGCCATTGTCGCCAATCTTGATCTTGCCCATGCGGCCGGCTTCGATTTCGCTGCCCGGCTTGCCATCGGCATCACCCTTTGCCAGGTGATAAGCGATCTGCGTTGCGGAATAGCCGAGGTCGATCGGGTTCCAGATGGCGAATTCCTTGGTCGCGCCGGACTTGATCGCGCCAGCCATTTCAGAGGGCAGGCCGAGACCGGTGACGTAGACCTTGCCGACCAGACCCTTGTCTTCAACGACCTTCGAAGCAGCCAGAACGCCGACGGTCGTCGGAGCGACGATGACCTTGACGTTGGGGTTGGACTTCAGCAGGCCTTCGGCTTCACGATAGGACTTGTCCGAGAGGTCGTCGCCGTAAACCGTGGTGACGAGGTTGAGGCCCGGGAAATCCTTGAGCTGCTTCTTCATCTGGTCGATCCAGATGTTCTGGTTGGTCGAGGTGGTCGTTGCCGACAGGATGGCGAAGTCACCCTTGCCGCCGTCGAGGTGGTCCTTGGCGAGCGTCAAGCACATCTTGCCGATCAGCTCGTTGGACGACGGGTTGAGCTGCAGGATGCGGCCTTCAGGTGCCACGCCGGAATCCCAGGAGATGACCTTGATGCCGCGCTGGGCAGCCTTCTTCAGCGCCGGTACGAGCGCGTCCGGATCGTTGGCCGAAACGGCGATGGCGTCAACGCCCTGAGCGATCAGCGAGTTGATGACTTCGATCTGGCCTTCGGCCGTCGTGGTCGTCGGACCGGTGTAGATCACTTCCACGCCGCCGAGTTCCTTGGCTGCTTCCTGGGCGCCTTTGTTGGCGGCGTCGAAGAAGCCGTTGCCGAGCGACTTCACGACCAGGCCGATCTTGATGTCCTTGGCGCTTGCGGTGCCGGCCATCATGGCGACGGCCAGCGCTACGCTGAGCGCCAGTGTTTTTGCGAGTTTCATGTCACTTTCCTCCCATTAAGATTAGACTTCCACACCTCGACGGCGCCTCATGCGACCGACGAGGAATCCTCCTTCACATTCTGGGCCACCGGGCTTGCGACAACGAGGCGGACGCCTGCATTCTCGATCATGCGGGCTGCCTCGTCCGGGATCCCGTCATCGGTGATGACCACAGAAACGCGGTCGAGCGCGCAGAGAATGAGGCTCGACCGGCGATTGAATTTGCTTGAATCGACCATGACGACGAGTTCGTCGGCCTGGTGCATCAGCTTCTGCTCGCTTTGAATGATGAGGGCATCCGCCTCCATGATGCCGAGCGGGCCGACGCCCTGGGCGCCGATGAACATGCGCCGCGCATAAAAGTTGCGGATCGCGTCATTGTCGAAAGGTGACAGGATGAGGCTCTGTTCGCGATAGATCGCGCCTCCAGGCACCGTCACCGTGTTTTTGGAATGCTTGACCAGGTGTTCGGCAATCGCAAAAGAGTTGGTCATCACCTGCAGGCGGTGGCCGGCCATGTAATGCACCATCTGGAAGGTCGTGGTGCCGCCATTGATGATGATGGCATCGCCCGCTTCGCAGAGATCGACGGCTGCGCGCGCAATTGCGCGTTTTTTATCGATGTTGACCGATTCTGAAACGCGGAAGGGCCGGCCGGCCAGATTGCCGAGTTGGGGCGGGTGTACCGCTTCGGCGCCGCCGCGGACACGACGGATCTTGCCCTGCACATGAAGAGCCGCAATGTCGCGCCGGATGGTGGCTTCAGAGGCTTCCGTCAGCTCGGAAATGTCCTGGATCGTGACGACGGACTTTTCCTGAACGGCGCTTAAGATGATGCGATGGCGTTCGCGTTCGTGCATTGGGCTCCTCCTCTTGTCATATTTATTGAGCATCCGTTAAAAGCTGTCAATCACAAACGATCATAAATTTTCATATTGCGCTGCACAATAATCGAATTTGATCGTTTTCGATTGACAAGTTCAGTTTTGATGAGCGATACCATCAACGAAAAGGGGCGCGACCCTCGCGTCCCGATGATGATTTTATATGGGAGGATGACATGGCGGCGAACGTCCGGCTTCTGGAAAACCGGTGGGATGATGGTTACGCGGCAGGCCTCGACGAGCCCGGCAAGCTTCTCTATCGCTCCAATCTCCTCGGCGCCGACAAGCGCATCACCAATTACGGCGGCGGCAATACCTCGGCGAAGGTGATGGAGACCGATCCGCTTGATGGCGGCAAGGTCAAGGTGCTTTGGGTCAAGGGCTCCGGCGGCGATGTCGGCACCATCAAGCTCGACGGTTTCGCGACGCTCTATCAGAACAAGCTGGAATCGTTGAAGGGCATCTATAAGGGGGTCGAGGACGAAGACCGCATGGTCGGCTTCCTGCCGCACTGCACCTTCAGCCTGAATGCACGCGCTGCCTCGATCGATACGCCGCTGCACGGTTTCGTGCCTTTCACCCATGTCGACCATATGCATCCCGACGCGATCATCGCCATTGCCGCGTCGAAGAACTCGAAAGAATTGACGCAGCAGATCTTCGGTAACGAGATCGGCTGGCTGCCCTGGCGTCGTCCGGGCTTCCAGCTCGGCCTCGATCTCGGCGCCTTCGTCGCCGCAAACCCGAATGCCAAGGGCGTCGTACTCGAAAGCCACGGCCTGTTCACTTGGGCTGATGATGCCAAGGCCTGCTACGAGCTGACGCTTGAGATCATCAACAAGGCGATCTTCTGGTTTGCCGAAAAGACCGAAGGAAAGACGATTTTCGGCGGTGCGGTCACGCAGAGCCTGCCCGTCACTGAGCGCCGCGCCATTGCCGCCCGGCTGATGCCGGAGATTCGCGGCCGCATCGGCAAGCAGGAGCGCAAGCTCGGTCACTTCGACGATCAGGACGCCGTGCTCGAATTCGTCAATTCCAGGGATCTGCGCCCCCTCGGCGCGCTCGGCACCAGCTGCCCGGACCATTTCCTGCGCACCAAGATCCGCCCGCTGATCGTCGATTTCGATCCGGCCAAGCCCGATGTCGACGCGATCATCGCCGGCCTAGATCAGACGCTGGAGGATTACCGCGCCGATTACGCCCGCTATTATAACGACTGCAAGCATGACAATTCGCCCGCCATGCGCGACGCCAATCCCGTCATCTTCCTTGTACCCGGCGTCGGCATGCTGTCCTTTGCCCGCGACAAGGCGACGGCCCGCATCGCCAGCGAATTCTATGTCAACGCGATCAACGTGATGCGCGGCGCCTCGACGGTTTCGGAATATCAGGGACTGCCGGAGCAGGAAGCCTTCGATATCGAATACTGGCTGCTCGAAGAGGCAAAGCTCCAGCGCATGCCGAAGCCGAAGAGCCTTGCCGGCCGCGTGGCCTTCGTCACCGGCGGCGCCGGCGGTATCGGCCGCGCAACTGCTGCGCGGCTTGTCGGCGAGGGTGCCTGCGTGGTGCTTGCCGATATCGACCAGGCGGCACTCGAGGGCACAGAAGCCGATTTCGTCAAGAAATATGGCGCTGACGCCGTGCGCAGCGTCCGGCTCGACGTCACCAAGGAAGATGCTGTGATCGCCTCCTTCGCGGAAGCCTGCGTCGAATTCGGCGGCGTCGATATCCTCGTCTCGAATGCCGGTATTGCCTCCTCCGCGCCGATCGAGGCGACCGAGCTTTCGACGTGGAACCGCAATATCGACATTCTGGCGACCGGCTATTTCCTCGTCTCGCGCGAAGCGTTCCGTCTGTTCCGCCGTCAGGCGCTCGGCGGCAACGTCGTCTTCGTCGCTTCGAAAAACGGTCTCGCCGCCTCACCGAATGCGTCTGCCTATTGCACGGCCAAGGCCGCCGAGATCCATCTCGCCCGATGCCTGGCGCTCGAAGGCGCGGATGCCGGCATCCGCGTCAACACCGTCAATCCGGACGCTGTCCTGCGCGGCTCAAAGATCTGGAGCGGGGAATGGCGCGAACAGCGCGCCGCCTCGTCGAAGATCGAGGTTGATGATCTCGAGGAACATTACCGCAAGCGTTCAATGCTGAAACTCAACGTGTTTCCGGAGGATATCGCCGAGGCGATCTATTTCCTCGCTTCGGACCTTTCGGCCAAGTCGACCGGCAACATCATCAACGTCGACGCCGGCAACGTGCAGAGTTTTACGCGGTAACGACCGTGCCTTTGGGGTGATGCGGGGACGCTACTCTCCTCCCTCATTCCTGTGCTTGTCACAGGAATCCAGTGCGCCCAAGTCTTTGGGCGCGGGAGAACATCATCCTCGCTACATGTGAGTCATTCACGGCGCAGGCGCGCCGTGGCTGGATTCCTGTGACAAGCACAGGAATGAGGAATGCAACAGCGGGCGTCCAAGACCGCGATGTAGGTCGGGAGGAAGACATGGTTGAACTGAGGATCGCGCAGGATCTGGTCGCGAGCGAAAATGACAAGCGGGCAGCCGCGCTGAAAGCCGATTACGAGGCGCTGGGTGCGACGCTTGATCGCCGCGGCGTCGATATCGAGACGGTCACTCGCAGGGTGGCCGAATTCTTCGTCGCCGTACCCTCCTGGGGCGTGGGCACCGGCGGCACGCGTTTTGCCCGCTTTCCCGGTACCGGCGAACCGCGCGGCATCTTCGACAAGCTCGACGATTGCGCCGTCATCAACCAGCTGACGCAGGCGACGCCGAATGTTTCGTTGCATATTCCCTGGGACAAGGCGGATGCCAGGGAATTGAAGGCGAAGGGTGATGCGCTCGGTCTCGGCTTCGACGCGATGAATTCCAACACGTTCTCAGATGCGCCGGGCCAGGCTAATTCCTACAAATACGGCTCGCTCAGCCATACCGATGCGGCAACACGGGCGCAGGCGGTCGAGCACAATCTCGAATGCATCGAGATCGGCAAGGCGCTCGGCTCCACGGCGCTGACGGTCTGGATCGGCGACGGTTCGAACTTCCCCGGCCAGAGCAATTTCACCAGGGCATTCGAGCGTTACCTCGCCTCGATGGCCGATATCTATAAGGCGCTGCCCGATGATTGGAAACTCTTCTCCGAGCACAAGATGTACGAGCCGGCCTTCTATTCCACAATCGTGCAGGATTGGGGCACCAACTACCTGATTGCCCAGACGCTTGGCCCCAAGGCCTATTGCCTCGTCGATCTCGGCCACCATGCGCCGAATACCAATATCGAGATGATCGTTGCCCGCCTGATCCAGTTCGGCAAGCTCGGCGGCTTCCACTTCAACGACTCGAAATATGGCGATGACGATCTCGACGCCGGCGTGATCGATCCCTACCGGCTGTTCCTGGTTTTCAACGAACTGGTGGATGCCGAGCAGCGCGGCGTCAACGACTTCAACCCGGCCCATATGATCGACCAGTCGCACAATGTCACCGACCCGATCGAAAGCCTGATCAACAGCGCCAACGAAATCCGCCGCGCCTATGCGCAGGCGCTTCTCGTCGACCGCAACGCGCTCGATGGCTATCAGCAGGATAATGACGCGCTGATGGCGTCGGAAACGCTGAAGCGCGCCTATCGCGCCGATGTCGAGCCGATCCTGGCCGAAGCCCGCCGCCGGGCGGGCGGCGCGATCGACCCGATCGCCGCCTACCGCGCCAGTGGCTACCGCAGACAAGTGGCGGCCGAGCGCCCGGCCTCCGCTGCCGGCGGCGGCGGTATCATCTGAGAACCGTGGTTGCCGGCAGCGCGGGGGTGAAACGCTGCCGGCAATTGCCGCTCATGGTTTCCAGGCGCCGGCGATCTGGCGGGTGGCGATATTCAGCCGGTTCCAGACGTTGATATTGGCGATGGCGATGACGAGTGCCGCGAGGCTCTTGCCGTCATAATGCCGGGTCGCCTCATCCCAGATAGCGTCCGGCACGGGGTCGGCGCGATCGCTGACGCGGGTCACCGCTTCGGTAAGCTCGAGGGCTGCCCGTTCGGCATCACTGAAATAGGGCGAATCGCGCCAAGCGCTGACGGCGAAAAGCCTTTCATCCGTCTCGCCAAGCTTCTTGGCGATGCGGGGATGACCGTCGACACAGACGCTGCAGCCGTTGATCTGGCTGGCGCGCAGGTTGACGAGCTCGAGCAGCTTCGGTGAAAGGCCGGTGTCGGCCGGTATCTTGCTGAGGGCAGCCAGCGCCTGCATCGCCTCGGGAATGACGAGGGCGGGATTTCCCATTCTTTCCTGCATGACCATTCTCTCGTGCATGATATGTCTCCTTGATGCGTTTGTCGTTTGACGATCCACCGGCGTTGTCACATCGGCCGGTTTTCGTTCGTCATGGTCTTGACGGAACGCAGCGGAGGAATGTGACGGATGGACGAGAAAAAATGGCTGGCCGATGAGTTCGAGGCAAACAGGGCGCATCTGAAAGCGGCCGCCTATCGCATGCTCGGCTCGCGCAGCGAGGCCGACGATGCGGTTCAGGAAGCCTGGCTGCGGCTCAACCGCACGGATGCAACAAGTGTCGGCAATCTGGGTGGCTGGCTGACGACCGTGGTGGCGCGCATCTGCCTCGATATGCTTCGATCGCGCAAGACCCGGCGCGAGGAGCCGCTGGAGATGCCTTTCCATGGCGGGATCGCCGATCCGGCTAACGATCCGGAGCGCGAGGCGGCCTTTGCCGATTCAGTCGGCATGGCGCTGCTTGTGGTGCTGCAGACGCTGGCGCCGGCCGAACGTGTTGCCTTCGTGCTGCACGATATGTTCGATCTGCCCTTCGACGAGATTGCACCGATCATCGGCCGTTCGTCCGCCGCCACCCGCCAGCTCGCAAGCCGTGCCCGCCGCCGCGTACAGGGCATGGATGAGACGCCTGATGTCGATCTCGGCCGCAAGCGACTGATCGCCGAGGCGTTTCTAGCCGCGTCGCGCAATGGCGATCTACCGGCGCTGCTCGCGGTGCTCGCCCCCGACGTCGTCTTCCGGCCGGATGCGACGGCGGCACAGTTCGGCGCCGCCGGCGAAATTCGCGGCGCCCCGGCAATCGCCGAACTCTTCAAGGGCAGGGCGCAGGCGGCAGAGGTCGCTCTCGTCGATGGCGAACTCGGCTATATCGTGCGTATTCAGGGTAAGCTCCGCGTCGTGGTGGCGCTTACCATTGCCGACGGGTTAATCGTCTCGATCGACGCCTTTGCCGATCCTGATCATATTGAACGGGTCGATTATTCGGTCCTTTCGGACTGAAAATAAAACGTAGGCATTAGCTTGATGTTCGAAAAGCGCGCTTGGAAACGAGCGCGCTTGCCGACATTTCGCGCCAGTCATTTCCCTTGACAGAGATGGCGTCACCGATATTCTATTATAAAGATTTATATAACGTAATTATGGAATCTTGAACGATATTCGTTTCATCGTCCTTCCATAATGATCAATAGAAGGATCGCCGCCGGCTCAGGCCGATCCGCATCCAAAACCTTGGAAGGAATGCCCAGCATGACCGGCGACGAGGCGAAAAAACCGCTCCTGCTCACCAATGTCAAACCCATGGCTTTCGGTGCGGGAACACCCGAGAAGGCGGTCGACATTTTCATCACTGCCGACGGCAGGATCGCCGAGATCGGTCCATCGCTTGACGTCTCGCAGGACGTGTCGCGCATCGACGGCAAGGGCGCGTTCATTTCCCCGGGCTGGGTCGACCTGCATGTGCACATCTGGCACGGCGGCACCGACATCTCCATCCGCCCTTCGGAGTGCGGCGTCGAGCGCGGTGTCACCACGCTGGTCGATGCCGGCTCGGCTGGTGAGGCGAATTTTCACGGCTTCCGCGAATATATCATCGAGCCCTCGCGCGAGCGCATCAAGGCCTTCCTCAATCTCGGCTCGATCGGCCTCGTCGCCTGCAACCGCGTCGCCGAACTTAGGGATATAAGAGATATCGACCTCGACCGCATCCTCGAAGTCTATGCCGAAAACAGCGAGCACATTGTCGGCATCAAGGTGCGCGCCAGCCATGTGATTACCGGCTCCTGGGGCGTCACCCCCGTCAAGCTTGGCAAAAAGATCGCCAAGATCCTGAAAGTGCCGATGATGGTACATGTCGGCGAACCGCCGGCGCTCTATGATGAGGTGCTCGAAATCCTCGGCCCAGGCGACGTCGTTACCCACTGCTTCAACGGCAAGGCCGGTTCGAGCATCATGGAGGACGAGGATCTCTTCTATCTCGCCGAGCGCTGCGCCTCCGAGGGCATCCGCCTCGACATCGGCCACGGTGGCGCCTCCTTCTCCTTCAAGGTCGCCGAAGCGGCGATCGCGCGCGGGCTTCTGCCATTCTCGATCTCGACCGACCTGCACGGCCATTCGATGAACTTCCCCGTCTGGGATCTGGCGACGACGATGTCGAAGCTGTTGAGCGTCGGCATGCCCTTCGACAAGGTGGTCGAGGCCGTCACCCATGCGCCGGCATCGGTCATCAAGCTGTCGATGGAAAACCGTCTCGCGGTCGGCTCGCAAGCCGAATTCACCATTTTTGACCTCGTCGACTCCGGGATCGAAGCGACGGATTCCAACGGCGATGTCTCGGTTCTCAACAAGCTGTTCGAGCCGCGCTACGCGGTTATCGGCGCGGATGCCTTCGCCGCCAGCCGCTATGTGCCACGGGCGCGCAAGCTTGTGCGCCACAGCCATGGTTATTCTTACCGCTAGAGCAATTCCAGGAAAAGTGCGAAGCGGTTTTCCGTCCGGAATTGCGTAAAAACAAAAAGTTAGAGCGGTCTGCGCTTCCGTGAAAAGTTGAACCGCTCTAGCATCCTCCGCTGGGCTTGGTTCGATCAAACGTCCGCCGGAGAGGCATCGGATGTTTGGTGGTTCCACGGATTTACGACAGTAAGTCCCGCGGCCTCAAAGGGGCTGACGTCGCGCGTTGCAACAATAAAGCCCTTCGAAGCGGCTATGGCGGCAATATATCCGTCAGGGGTTGGGAAGCCTTTGCCGTCCGCCCGAGCCCTGACGGCAAGATCGGCATAATGCCGGGCAGCTCCCACGTCGAACGGCAATACCCGATCCCCAAACAGTTCGAGCACGCCGCCGAGCATTTCGCTCAGAGCCGCCTTGCGCCGGCCGTCCGGCAATGCACCGATGCCAAACAGCAGCTCGGCCAATGTCACACTCGATAAATACAGGGTTTCAGCGACCTGCTCGTTCAGCCACGAGCGCACTGCCGCATTGGCGGCTGGTTTCATGGCCTCGGAAAGGACATTGGTGTCCAGGATGATCATTCAAATCTCAATGGCTCCGCCGGCGTCTTGTCACGCAGTTGGTCAAACACTGAGAAATCATCATTGCTAAGCCCCAAGTGCCGACCGAGCTCGGCCAACGCATCCCCCAAGCGAATGCGCTGCTCGGGCTTCACCACGCTTTCCAGGATTTCGCGAACTTCCGCTTCAGTGCTGCGCCCGTGCATCGCCGCACGCACACGCAATGCGCGATGCACCTCGTCGGGCACGTTTCGAACTGTCAGAACGGCCATATTCAAAGCCCACCATTGCTGTCAATGACAGCAATATAGTCATCATGCAGTCATGTCGCAAGGTAGGGACTCAGCGGTTACGCCACCCCATCAGCTTTTCGATCTGTTCCGCCGAACTGCGCACCTGGGCCGTATAGTGGTTTTCATCGGAAAATGCCTTCTGTTCCGGCAGCACGATGGAGATGGTGGCAACGCACTGGCCGTCGCGGTCGCAGATCGGCGAGGCGATGCAGGCAACCGCATAATCCGATTCGCCTGCCTGGATCGACAGACGCGCCTCGAAGGCCTTGCCGGCGGCTTCCGACAGCGTGCCCGGGTCGATTTCGGCGCGGCCGGTCGGTGATGAGCGGGCGCAGCGCTTGAAGAGCTCGATGCGCTCTTCCTGCGGCAGGTGGCCGGCGAGCAGGCGGCCCGAGGCCGTCCAGTTCAGCGGCACGCGGGTGCCGACGCGCGACGCCACCTGGAAGTGGCTCGGACCGTCGGCCATGGCAAGCACCAGCATATAGTCACCGTCGCGGCCGCAAACCTGCACGGTTTCGCCGGCCTGGCGGCAGAGATCGTGCATTTCATGGGTGGCGATGCTCATGAAATCCAGCGATCGGGCATAGGCGAGGCCGTAATGATAGAGCCGCGCGCCGAGCCAGATCGAGCCGTCCGCCTGGCGCGTCAGCATGTTCTTTTCGACGAGATCGTCGACGATGACGTAGACGGTCGACAGCGGCGCCTTGACTGCCTTGGCAATGGCATAGACGCCGGCCGGCGAGCCGGTCTCATAGAGATGATCGATCACCTGAAGCGCCCGGTCGATGCCGCTGACGCGCGCACGCCGTGTGCCCTTGTCGCCGCCTTCGGCGGCAAGGCCTTCATCTTCGGAGTAAACTTCGGGTGATGTCTTTCCGTCCAATTCCACGCACCTCATGAAAACTGCGGTTATATTACATTACTATGGCACAGCGGTCGCTGTGGCAAATCGCAACATCTTGTAGGTTGATCGTGCGGGCCGATACGGCAGCGATGGAAATCGGCTAGCCATTTCGTCTGCCGCCGGAAGCATGATCCTGCGGTATGAGGAGAAGTGCCGGAGCGCGTCGTCCCCCGGATATCAGGACGTTACCGTCAAACGACAAAGGCCGCCGCTTCTTAGGACGGCAGCCCTTGACGGGGGCAGGGAGAGATCCCCAAAATGTTCAGGCGGCGTTATCAGCCGAAGCAGGGCATCGCCGGCAGATTGGCGCGGCTCGCAAGCGCACCGATCATGTTGCCCACCGACGTTTGGCGCGGTTCGCGTTTACCGGCCGCCGTCTCCAGAAGTTGCTTGAAGTCTTCAAGCTTCACGCCGTCGGCGCGCAACACCATGGCGATCAGGGGGTCGCGAAGGGCTTCGGATATCGTCAGGTCGTCTCTGGTCTTTCTCATGGCTTGTCCTCCTTTCGTGGGCGGTCGCCCGTGTTCCACTCCCGCCGCCACGCCCTCGGCATTGACTTTCGCGGTCTGTGGTGTTACCGGTAAGTAACAATACGTTTGTTACCGATCGGTCACATTGATGTCAAGGACTTCGTCCGCAAAAAAATCAGAAACTTCGAATGAAATCTCCGCAGTCGCTCCAGAAGATCGCATCCCACCGCGGGAGCGTATCGTCTCGACTGCCCTGGAGCTTTTCCGTGAGCACGGCATCCGCGGCATCGGCGTCGATGCTATCGCCGACGCGGCTCTGACCAACAAGATGACGCTCTATCGGCATTTCGGTTCGAAGGACGAACTGGTCTGCGAGACGCTGCGCCGGGCTTCCGACAAGGCGGGCGCGATCTGGCGCGAGCTGGAGGCAGAGTATCCCGGCGATCCGCGTGCCCAGTTGAATGCCTGGGTGGATATGCGGGCGCAGTGTCTGAACGGCGAGCCCGCTGGCTGCGATCTCGCTAACGCCGCCATCGAGCTCAAAGGCGAGGGCCATCCCGCCCATGAGATGATCGAGCGGCACAAGGCCGAGCAGCGGGACCGCCTGGTTGCGCTCTGTTCGGCGGCCGGTGCACGCGAACCCCAGTTGCTTGCCGACACTCTGACGCTGCTCCTCGAAGGCGCGCGTGTCAGCCGGCAGGCCATGGGCGCCGACGGATGCTGCGGCCATTTCGCCAAGGCCTGCAGGGCAGCGATCGCCTCTTTCGCCTGAACCGCGTCGGGAACCTTACTGCTTCGGTGTCGTTGTTCCCTAAGGGAGGATGACGTGGAGGCAGAGAGATGAACTACGTCTATCTCAAGCGCCTGTATGCCAGACGCGCGGAGCTCGAAGCCAAGCTGGAGCTTCATGATGCGCGTTATTGCTTCGGCGACGAGGAAGTCGATGACGGCACCGACAGCGATCTGCGCGAGCGGCTGAGCGAGATTTCCGAGGAAATTGCCGCGCTGGAAAGCGGACCAGGCCGCTGAAAGCACTCCCAGTAAAAGCATGCGCCAAAAGCCTAATTTCCGGCGCTGAGGATTTCCATCGTCCGCTCGTCGAATTTTCCCTGATAGAAATGCTCGATCGCCTGGTGGAAGGGCGAACCGTGGTCGCTGATCGCGGCAAACAAGGTCATCGATGAGCGGAATTTGAGGTCGTCGGGCGAGCCGAGGATCTCATGGGCGGATCGGCTTTTGATGGACAGTATGGCTTCGACGCAGCGCAGCAGCCGGCTTGAGAGAATGGGATCGGCGAGATAGGCGGCGGCTTCCTCAGCCGAACGGATCGCATATTTCTCGGCCATGACAGAGGTGCCGAGACCGGCGATCTGTGGGAAGATGAACCACATCCAGTGAGACGTCTTGCGCCCGGCTTTCAGCTCGGAGAGCGCCTTTTCATAGATGCCGTTCTGGGCGTCGACGAAGCGGTGAAGGTTGTAGTCGATATCGCCGGCCATGGTCCTTTCCCTTTCTGCTGTCGATGCAGCCTGGGCCAAGGTTGCCATGCCCGGCGATGTATTTTCGGTCAGCAGACCCTTTCGGCGTAAGGGCTGCTCTCGCGGCAATGGCCGTAGGCCGGATGATGCGGCGCGCTGTCGCCTGATGTGGCGGTGATGGCCGACGTCGTCATCGGGTCTGTGTTGCCCGAAGAATATGCGGCGAACCCCGCAAAGCTCAAGACAACAAGCGCTCCGACCACAACAATGCGTTCGAAGCCCGAAAGTTTCTGCGCGCTGACATGATCCACATAGTCGCGCTCGCCCAAGCCGATGGTTTCATCCTCTTTCGCATGAAGGGTCACCATATCCTGGCGGCGGCTTAAAGTTTCACAATCTGTCATTTAATTTACTCCTGCAACACATGCGGAGTCGGTTCTTTAAGAGCAAACCTCTTACCCTCATGCCGAGCCCACTCCTCACGCGAGCAGCATGTGTGTCTTCAATCGTGGTAATTGAAGGGGCAATCTGCAAACTCAGTGTTCAAAAAATCGTCCTAATAAATGCAAAATATCGTGAAGCTCTGGTTCGTTGGAACGATCCGGGGTAGTCGAAAGGATCATCTTTCGTCTGGATCGTCCTATGAGCAAATCCTTCGGCGCGATGTCGGTCGCGCAGCTTTCCGTTCTCATTCAAGGCGGTGCGGCCGATCCGGTCGACGTGGCCGAGGCGATCTTCGAATCGATCGCCAATTACGCCGACAAGGCCGTCTTCACCAGGCTCACCGAAAGCCGAGCGATGGAGGAGGCGGTTGCCTCCTCGAAGCGTTTGCGGGAAGGGCGCTCGCTCGGATTGCTGGACGGCATTCCGATCGCCTGGAAGGATCTTTTCGACATTGAAGGCCTGGCGACCACGGCCGGTTCGGTCGTCCTAGCCGCGGATGCATCAGCCGAGCGCGATGCGGCCGTCGTCGGTTTGCTCAGGCAGGCTGGCATGGTTGCCGTCGGTCGCACCAATATGAGCGAATTCGCTTTTTCCGGGCTTGGCATCAACCCGCATTACGGTACGCCGGTCAATCCGCGAAGCGCGGATCTCCCTCGCATTCCCGGCGGTTCGTCCTCAGGCGCCGGCGTCGCGGTTGCAGCGGGGCTGGTGCCGGTGGCGATGGGCACGGATACGGGCGGCTCGGTGCGTATTCCAGCCGCTTTCAACGGCATCGTCGGTTATAAGGCGACCCGCGGCCGCTATGCGATGGAGGGTGTCTATCCCCTGGCAAAGAGCCTCGATTCGCTGGGGCCGCTCTGCCGCACCGTCAAGGACGCGGTCTGGATCGATGCCGGCATGCGCGGTCTGACGGCGCCTGACGTTGTCGAGCGTCCGCTGCACGGATTGGAACTCGTCGTGCCTGAAAATATCGTCTTCGAGGGCGCGGAACCCGGCGTCGTCGCCGCCTTCGAGGCAGCATTGGAACGCCTCCAAAAGGCCGGCGTCTCTATTGCCCGCACCGTCATTCCCGCCTTCGACAAGATATTCGATCTGATGACGAGATATGGTCCTTTGGTAACGGCGGAGGCTTTCGCACTTCACCGCGAACGGCTGGCGGGACCGGACGCAGACAGGATGGATCACCGTGTCGTCGTGCGCACCCGCTTGGGAAGCAAGACGACGCTGCCCGATTACCTCAGTATCCTTGAAGCGCGCAGCCGCTTAGTCGCTAATGTCGACCGTCTTGTCGGCGACCGGTTGATCGCCTTTCCCACTGTTGCGCACGTCGCTCCGCCGATTAAACCTCTGGAGCAGGATGACGATCTGTTTTTCGCGACAAACAACAAGACGCTGCGCAACACCGCGCTCGGCAATTTCCTCGACTGGTGCGGCGTCTCCATTCCCTGCGGCACGGGTGCATCAGGCATGCCGGTCGGCCTGCTGCTTTCGGCGACCGCCCGCCGCGATGAGGCGCTGCTCGGGACGAGCCTTGCCGCCGAGGCGATCATCCGCGGCGATTTTGCCTGAATTCGCAATTGAACCGCCCGGCTTTTGTTGCCATTGATGGCACGAGGAGATCCTGGAGGAAGGCATATGCAGGTTTTGCAGAACGGACGCTTCGCGGTTTCGACATGGTCACTGCATCGGCTGCTTGGCGCCGTCCATGCCTATAGCCCCGATCCCGACAAAAGCGCTGCGCCGAAGGAGCCCTATGGACCCGGCGTCGCAGCGCTGATCGATGTGCCCGCGGCACTTGCGGCGCGCGACATCCGCCGGTTGGAAATCTGTTCCTTCCATCTGCCGAGCCTCGATGCCGGCTATCTCGGTGAACTCCGCGGCGCCATGGCGGCGTCGAACGTGCTGTTCCAGACATTGCTCGTCGAGGATGGCGATCCCAGCCATGCCGAGACAGCGGAACGCGATGTTGAATGGATGGCGGAGTGGATCGGCATTGCCGCTGCCCTCGGAGCGCAGAGAATGCGGGTCATTGCGGGCAAGCAGAAGCCGACGGAGGAAAATCTCAGGCGCGCCGCTCGTCACCTTGGCTGGCTGGCCGAAAAGGCGGAAGGCAGCGGTGTGCGCGTTGTCGTCGAGAATTGGTTCGACCTGCTGCCGTCACCCGTCGAAATGAACTGGCTGCTGGACCGGCTGGACGGCAAGGTTGGGCTCAACGGCGATCTTGGCAACTGGGCAACGCCTGCGAAATACCAGGGCCTCGCCGATATCATGCGCCGGGCAGAAATCTGCCATGCCAAGGCTGATTACGGCGTCACCGGTCTCGATGCCGAGGATTACCGCAAATGCCTGGAGATGTGCGAGAAGGCCGGTTACGCCGGTCCTTTCACGCTGATCTACGACTCGCCCTTCTTCCAAGATGAATGGGATGGCATCCTGCTGCAAAAGCAGTTCATCGAGGATTTCCTGCGCGAGGCGCCGGCGCGCCGGACGGCTTAAATCAAAAACACTTCCCGCTCATTCCTGGCGCGGGAACCTCTGGCTTTCCTCAAGCACGTTCAGATCCATGTGGTTGCGCATATAGCGCTCTGAGGCTTTCTGCAGCGGCTGATAGTCCCATGGATAATAGGCGCCATTGCGAAGCGCCGCATAGACCACCCAGCGGCGCGCCTGGCTTTCGCGCACGGCGGCGTCGAAATCGGCAAGGTTCCAGCGGCGGCTTGCCTCTTCGGTAAGCCTTGCCAAGGTCTCGGCATGCGAGGGATTGGTCGCCAGATTGTCGAGTTCTTCGGGATCGGCGTCGAGATCGAACAGCATTGGCGGGTCCTTCTCGCAGAGCGACAGCTTGTATCGACCGTCCCTGATGCAGACGAGCGGCGCTTCGGAGCCTTCGGCGGCATATTCCATCGGCACGGGACCGCGACTGCCGGTACCTTCAGCGAGTGCTGCGAGATCCCAGCCCTCGGTCCACGGCTTCAACGAGGCGATATCGATCCCGGCAAGACCGGCGAGCGTCGGCGTCACGTCGAGCGTGGAAACGGGCTGATCGATGCGGCTGGGCTTCCAGCCGGGAACTGAGATCATCAGCGGAACGCGGGCCGATCCTTCGTAGAAGTTCATTTTGAACCAGAGGCCGCGATCACCGAGCATGTCGCCATGGTCGGATGCGAAGACGATGATCGTGTTTTCGGCCATGCGGGTCCGCTCCAGGACGTCGAGGATTTCGCCGATCTTCTCGTCGACATAGGAGATATTGGCGAAATAACCGCGCCTTGCCCGTCTGATTTCTTCCGGGCTGATGTCGAAAGCATCGTGATCGCAGGCTTTCATCAGCCGCTGCGAGTGCGGGTCCTGCTGGTCGAAGGCGATCGGCGCAACCGCCGGATCGAGCGCCGGGCAATCCTCATAGAGGTCCCAGAACTTGCGGCGCGCGACATAAGGATCGTGCGGATGGGTGAAGCTGACGGTCAGGCACCAGGGGCGCTCATCGTGGCCGCGCGAGAGATCGAAGAGCTTGCGGGCGGCGTGGTAAGCGACCTCATCGTCATACTCCATCTGGTTGGTGATCTCGGCAATGCCGGCGCCGGTGACGGAACCGAGGTTGTGATACCACCAGTCGATGCGCTCGCCCGGCTTGGTATAGTCGGGCGTCCAGCCGAAATCGGCGGGGTAGATGTCCGTCGTCAGCCGTTCCTCGAAACCGTGAAGCTGATCGGGGCCGACGAAGTGCATCTTGCCTGATAGTGCCGTCTGGTATCCGGCGGCGCGCAGGTGATGCGCATAGGTCGGGATGTCGGAGGCGAATTCCGCCGCATTGTCATAGACGCGCGTCCGGCTCGGCAACTGTCCGGACATGAAGGAGGCCCGCGCCGGCGCGCAGAGCGGGCTTGCGGTATAGGCGTTCGTAAAACGCACGGAGCGATCTGCCAATGATTTCAGATGCGGCGCATGAAGAAAATCTGCGGGACCATCCGGGAAGAAGGTCCCATTCAACTGGTCCACCATCAGGATGAGCATATTGGGACGCGTCATGGAATTCCTCTTTGGCTATTTGAAGAATTTACTCAAGCGCCTATCATTGCAACTGTAAAGACAGCTTTTTTTGATAGGTGACAAAAGGAATTTTTATGCCAGACCATCAGCCTGAGCTTGGATGGATGCGCATCTTCGTCCAGGTCGCGACACTCGGGAGCTTTTCGTCTGCGGCAGCACGTCTCGGACTCACGCAACCTGCCGTCAGCTACCAGATCCGCCGGCTGGAAGAGCAGTTCGGCGTCAGCCTGCTGCACCGGCGGCACCGCGGCGTCGAGCTGACTGCAGAGGGCGAGCGGCTTCTTGATGTGGCCGCCAAGGCGGTCGGCGACATCGATGCGCTCGCCCGCAGTTTCCGTCTCGAAGCCCAAAGGCCGGTCGTCAGGCTCAGAACCGACTATGCCTTTTCAGCGCTTTGGCTGATCCCGCGCATGGACGGATTTCGCCTTCTGCATCCCGAAACCGACACACAGATCGTCGCAACGCAAAGGGTGGAGGTCGGGTTTCGCGACGATGCGGATGTCGCGATCGTTTTCGGGACGCGGGCGGATTTCGGCGCTGTCGGTACGCTTCTGCTGCCGGAAGAGGTCGTGCCAGTCTGCACGCAAGGCTTTCTCGATCGCAACGGACCATTCGAAAATCCAGGGCAGCTTGCCAAGGCGAGACTGATCCATCTCGACGCGTCGATGCCGTCGCCATGGTTCGACTGGCGCAGTTATTTTGCCGAATTCTCCGCTGCCCGGGACGCCTATGCCGGGCGCGGCGACATCAGTTTCAATACCTATTCGCTGGTTGTACAGGCCGCGCTCAGCGAGCAGGGCGTAGCGCTCGGCTGGATCGGTCTCGTCGATACGCTCCTCTCCGCGCGCATGCTGGTGGAGGCCGGCCCGTCGCTGGAGGCGGCCGACCGCGGTTACTGGCTGGTACCGCCGCGATCGGCAAGCGCCCACAGCGAGAAGCTCAGCGCCTGGCTGATGAACGAGGCGGGAAAGGTCGGCTAGCTCGAGCCGCGCCGCATGGCGCAAAGGCTCTGACGGCGGTTATCCCGGATAACCGTCGCCACATCCGCATGCTCACCAGACGCCTCGCAAGATATGGATATAGTTGAAGCCTTTTCGAGTCCGACTCTTAGCCGATTTTTCTCGTCACAAAGAAACTCATCGCAACTTTTTCGTCGCCATTTGGCATTGACGTGAACGGCGATCGAAGTTCCTTCCGTCCTAGTCCGTCCGTACGGATGTACTGGAGTTCCGCAAGGATTTCGAAGCCGCTCTCCTGCATCAGATTGATGTGATGGCTGCGCCACTTCCGATTTATCAGGTAGGGTCGTCGTCCACGCATCATCGTCCACGTGGGCGCGCTCAAAACCCAGTGCCCATTCCAGTCGCTTGACAGACCGTGAGATTGGAAGTCGATCAGGTGCGTCGCAAACCCTCCTGGCTTCAGCCACCGGGCAATAGCGATATAGGTATCAACGAGGTTGTCCACGTGCTCCATGACTGAATGCGTCATCAGCCAATCAGCCACACCCGCCTGCAGTACGTTGAAATCGGTCCATGGTGCGACGAACTTTAATCGTTCGCTGCCATTCACGAGGTCCGCCTTCAGCGCGTCGATCGCCTCCGCACTGAGGCGCTGTTGCACGATCCCATCTATACGATCCCAGGCGAAGTTTGTCGGTGACGGCGGAAAGAAGATGTCGCCCGATACGGTGTTATCCCAAAATGCGGCCCGCTCGCCGAAGAGTTCAATCAAACCGTTGAGGACTTCAAGATCGTGCTCGATGCTCCGGTGGTCTTGCAAATCCAGCCCGATATACGTGTCGACGCCCGCAAGCAGTGCGGCAAGCCCAACGCCAAGCGAACTTCCGGGGCCGACCTCGACCAATACTTCAGGTCTTTTGCCGTTCAGCCAAGGCGCTAGGTGACCGTAGTGGCGAAAGAAAAGGTCATAACAGTGGCGCGCAGAAGCAGTGCCCCCTTCAACGTGCGTATTTCGCAGTTGCGGAAGGACAAAGGAACCCAGTCCCTTGGCTAGGGAGCGAAGTGCAATATGGGTCATGGCGCCACCTTTTTCATCGAAACTCCAGCACAGCAATGTCCGGCGTGCTCTACCCAGCAGAATTCGCGTGCAACATCATCAGAGACCAAAGAAAAGCCAAGCAATATGGTTCGGCCTTGGACTCGCTAGTTTGGATTGTACGCGGCTCATAGTGATTGATATTTTCACGAACCTAAAGTCATTCATTGGGCGTACAGCAATAATCACAATGACCATGGCTGGGTTGCTGAAGCGCATGAGAGGCTGCCTCAAAAAGAATTGAGTGATTTCAGCGAGTTGTGATTCCTTCGGATTTGCGAGATTCGATGGAGTTCTTCCTCCCGTACTGGATCGTGGCTTGCTAGCGATCTATGCAACATGAGTAATAGAGAGGCATTCGGTGAGTGGGCGGGTGTATCTCGTTCTCCTGGTCTATATCGGGATTTCAAAAGCGCCACATGGATGCCCGCCGATCTGGGTGGCTAGCAGCAGCCTTGCGGCTCACCACGCCTCAACGCCGACGTTTGTGCCCAGGAGAAGCCTTGTCATGAACGACGCCGGTCGCCATTGTGGGATCGAATCGACAGGGAAGGCGGCTGAAGCATGTGGCGAACGATCGGATATGTTCTCGGAGTGCTTATGATCATCTTCGGACTGATCTGGATCGGCCAGGGAAGTGGCTATTTTCCCTATCCGTCGTCCAGCTTCATGATCAGGCAAACGATCTGGATCCTTTGGGGAGCCATCCTGGCGGGACTGGGAGTCGTGGTCATGATCATCGTCTCGCGACTGCGCCGGAGAGTGTGAACCGCCGCCGCTGCCGGACAACAATGGCCGCTGGCGGTCTGATGAATTGAGGAGAATGGCATGAGTGAAATCGATGGTTTTGCCGACCGGATCAGGAAGCATCAGGGCGGCATGATCTCCGCTTGGGTCGGGATTCCCGATGCCATGCTCGTCAACCATTTGGCGCAGGAGGCCTTCGATGCCGTCGTGCTCGATATGCAGCACGGCATGTGGGATATGCCGGCGGCGGCAAATGCCGTCGCCCAGGTACGTCTTGCCGGCAAGCCGGCTATCGCGCGTATTCCCGTCGGCGATTTCGCCTCCGCCTCGCGACTGCTCGATGCTGGCGCCTCCGGTATCATCGCGCCGATGATCAATTCGGCCGAAGACGCGAGGGCGCTCGTCAGGACCACGAAATATCCGCCCCTCGGCGAACGCAGCTGGGGGCCGTCTTTGGCGCTGAACCATATGGGCCTGTCGGCCGACGACTATCTCAAGAGCGCCAACGACCTCACCGTCGCTATCGCCATGGTCGAAACCCGCGCCGCTCTCGATGCGATCGACGGCATTCTTGGCGTTACCGGCATCGACGGCATCTTCATCGGCCCAGCCGACCTTTCGATTGCGCTGTCGAACGGCGATCAGGTGGCGCCGAACGCTGCCGAAATCGACAGCGCCATGCAGCACGCCGTGGCGCGTTGCCGGGCCCACGGCAAATTCGCCTGTGCCTATGCCGGCGACGGCGAGCGGGCCGGCGAATTGCTGAAGTTCGGCTTCGATCTGGTCATCGCCGGCGCCGAGACCGTGCAACTGCGCGCTGGTGCTCGCCGCGCGATCAACGCCGCGCGCAGGATCGCGTCGGGAAGCTGAATAACGCCTGTTTGAGCGAAGCCCTCATGTCATTCCGACGGCACGCAGTCGTTGTGTCGGTGCAAGCCTGACGAAAGCTTCGCCTGGCAACATGACCCCAACAATCGGGGGTCTATATGGACGACGCAGTAGCTGAGGATCGCATTATCGAAAGCGGTGCAAGCCGCGTATATATCGGAAAGTATTCCTATGGCATCTCGGGGGTTCGAGTCTTTACCTACGATCAGGGCGCGTCATTGCGGGTCGGCAGGTTCTGCTCCATGGCCATGGACGTAAGCATCCTGCTTGGCGGCGAGCATAGGACCAACTGCTTCACGACCTATCCTTTCGGACATGCGAAATTTCTATCGCAACTCGGCGGCGAGGGGATCAAGCAGCCGAGCGGTACCAAGGGAGATGTCGTTATCGGCAACGACGTCTGGATCGGCTTCGGAGCCACCATTCTTTCGGGCGTTACCATCGGCGATGGCGCGGTCATCGCCGCCCGCTCGCATGTTTACAAGGATGTCGAGCCTTTCTCGATCGTCGGCGGCAATCCGGCCAAGCATATACGATATCGCTTCAATCCCGAAATCCGCGATCTCATGATGCAGCTGAGATGGTGGGAGCTGCCGGACGAGAGCATCAAGCAGATTTCCGAGATCCTCTTCTGCAGCGAACCGACCAAGGAGCTTCTCGATCTGATGCTGCAGGCGTTCCGGGGGCAGGGCACCGACGGCGAGCCACAGACGGACGCCGCCTAACGTCTCTAAGGCTGTCCGTCAGCGGGCCGATTTGACGGCCAGCCAGATGACGTGACGGGCGCCGCCGCGTTTGCCGTTGGCGCGTGTGTTGACGGCATCGACAGCAAAGCCGCTATCCTTGAGACGCCGCGTGAAATCGGCGTCGGGGCCGGACGACCAGACGGCGAGCACGCCGCCGGGGCGCAGCGCGTCGCGAGCGGCGCGGAGGCCGGCAAAATCATAAAGCCGATCGTTGGATTTGCGGGTCAGGCCATCCGGGCCGTTGTCGACATCGAGCAGGATCGCATCATAGGCGGCCTTGCCGGCGCGGATCGCCTCGCCGACATCTCCCTGATGAATGCCGACGCGCGGATCGTCGAGACAACCCTTGAAAACCTCGGCCATCGGCCCGCGCGCCCAGGCGACCACGGCCGGCACGAGTTCGGCAACCGTGACGCCAGCGTCTTCTGGAAGGACAGCGAGGGCAGCGCGCAGGGTGAAGCCCATGCCGAGCCCGCCGATCAGGATCTTCGGCTTTGGATGCGCCTTGATCCGTTCCCAGGAAAGGGTCGCAAGCGCTTCCTCAGAGCCGCTGAGACGGCTGTTCATCAGCTCATTGGCGCCGAGCATGATCGAAAATTCGTTGCCGCGTTGCTTCAGCCTGAGTTCGCCGGCTTCGCCGGGAATGGTCGCGGAATCGAGCTGGATCCAGGGCAGCATGACGGCTTCGCCTCGCATGAAAGGGACCGTCCCCTAGCATAGGGCGCGTGATGAGGCCAGCAAGCCGGCCTCAGATCATCCTCATGAAGTGATCCGGCTCCATTTCGACGATCTCGTCGTGCGGCGCGGCTGAACGGCGGCGGATATCCTCGACCTCGTCGGGCCGCAGCCGCGCCTTCGGGTCCTCGAAGCGGACGTCGGGATCGGGCACGGCCGAAAGCAGCAGTCTTGTATAGGGATGCAGTGGATTGTCGATCACCTTGGCGACGCTGCCCCATTCGACGATCTGGCCGGCATACATGACGGCGATGTCCTCGGCTATATAACGGGCGGTGGCGATATCATGGGTGATGTAGAGCAGGCCGAGATTCATCTCCTGCTTCATTTCGTTCAACAGGTTCAGCACGCCGAGGCGCACCGAAACGTCGAGCATCGAAGTCGGCTCGTCGGCGACGATCACCTCCGGCTTGACGGCCAAGGCGCGCGCGATGTTGACACGCTGGCGCTGGCCGCCGGAGAGCTCATGCGGATATTTCGGTGCGACGAGATCGGGATCGAGCCTGACGCGCTGCAGCAATTCCCGGACCGCAACGTCGATCTCGGCCCCCTTGATCTCCGGTCGATGCAGCTTCAGTGGCCGCCTGAGATGATGGGCAATCGTATGAGCCGGGTTGAGCGAGGCGAAGGGGTCCTGGAAGATCATCTGCACGGAGCGACGGTAGCGAGCGATCTCGGCGGATTTCGCCGGTTCGACAGGCCGGCCCTTATAGAGGATCCGGCCCGACGTCGGCAGATATTCGCGCATCGCCATGCGGGCGCAGGTGGTCTTGCCGCTGCCGGACTCGCCGACCAGCGCCAGTGCACGGCCGGCATGCAGGGAAAACGAAATGGCGCGCGCCGCATGTACGGCCCCGGGACCGTGGCCGAAGGTCTTGGTCACCTGGTCGAGCGCGAGAATGGCGTCGGTCATAGCAGCACTCCTCCATGCAGCGAGGGGAAGGAGGCCCAGAGCTTCTTGGTATAGTTGTGCTTGGGTGTCCTGTAGATCGCCTCGGCTGAATTCTGTTCCACCAACTGACCCGCGAGCATGATGCCGATGCGGTCGCAGAACTGCACCATCAGCCCGAGATCATGGGTGATGAACAAAACAGAGAAGCCGAAGCGGCGGCGCAGTTCGTTGATGCGCTGCAGGATCTCGCGCTGGACGACGACGTCGAGCGCCGTCGTCGGCTCGTCCATGACGACGAGCTTCGGGTCGAGCGCCATGCAGATGGCGATGACGATGCGCTGGCGCATGCCGCCCGAAAACTGGTGCGGATAGTCGCGCATGCGGTCGGGTGCGATATCGACGAGCTTCAGCATCTCGGCGGTGCGCTCACGAGCCGCCGCACGGCTCATGCCCTTGTGGGTGCGCAGCATGTCGTAGAATTGCGTCTCGATGCGCAGCACCGGGTTCAGCGAGTTCATGGCGCTCTGGAAGACCATGGCGACTTCGCGCCAGCGGAAGGCGCTGAGCGCCTGCCGGTCGAGGCCGAGCACATCGCGGCCGTCGAGCAGGATGCGGCTCTCCTTGCGGATCAGCGCCGGCGGCTTGTGCAGGCGGCTGATGGCGAAGGCGATGGTGCTCTTGCCGCAGCCGGATTCGCCGGCAAGGCCGAAGACTTCGCCGGGTGCGACGTCGAAGCTGACATCGTCGACGGCGCGGAAATCCTTCTCTTCGCCGATATAGTCGATAGTGAGGTTCCTCACCGAAAGCAGCGGTTGCGTCACAGGCGGCCCTCCCCGGAGCGGACGAGCAGAGACCAGCGCTTCAGATGATTGCCGGTGCGCAGCCGCGGATTGGCGATCTCGTCGACGGCGAAGTTCAGGAGCGACATGCCGATGCCGAGGAAGGCGAGCGCGAAGCAGGGGGTGAGAATATCCCACCACGCGCCGACCGAAAGTGCCGAGGCCTTCTGCGCATTGTAGAGCATCGTGCCCCAGGAGATTGCTCGGGGATCGCCGAGGCCGAGAAACTCAAGCGTAGCCTCGGTGATGATCGCGAAGATAACGCTGCCGATGAAGTTGATGCCGACGATCGAGATCACGTTGGGGAAGATCTCGAATGTCATGATGCGCCATTGCGGCTCGCCCATCATCTCGGCCGATTTGACGAAATCCTTCTGCTTGACGGAGAGCGTCTCGGCACGGGTAACGCGCGCGCCCCATGCCCAGGAGGTGGCGCCGAGGATGAGGGCGATGACGACGGGACTTGCCTGGCCGATGAAGGCGGCGAGCACCAGCAGCAGCGGCAGGTTCGGAACGACGAGCACCATGTTGGTGAAGAAACTGATCACCTCATCAGTCTTGCCGCCGCGATAGCCTGAGATGATGCCGAGCGCGGTGCCGACCACCGTGATCAGCAGGCCAGCGCCGAAACCGACAGCGAGCGAGGTTCGAGCACCGTAGATCAGCCGGGCGAAGACGTCCTGGCCGATGCGGGTCGTGCCAAGCAGATGGTCGAGCGACGGCGGCTGGTGCGGCCTGCCGGTGCGGGCGGCGGGATCGTATTGCGTCAGCAGCGGCGCCGCGAGCGCGACGATGACGATGAAGGCGATGATGGCGAGGCCGATGAGCGCCTTGCGGTTTCGAAGCAGCGTCTTCATCTCACGCTCCCTTCAGCCTGGGATCGAGCATGACGTAACTGATATCGACGATGAAATTGGCGATCAGCATGGTCGCGGTCATGATGAGAAGCTGGCCCTGGATGACGGGGTAATCCCGGGCGAGGATCGCCTGGTAGAGAATGTTGCCGAGGCCGGGATAGTTGTAGACGACCTCCGTCACCAGCGAGCCGCCGAGGATGGTGCCGATGGCGATGGCAAGGCTGGAGACGGTGGGCAGCAGGGCGTTGCGGGCCGCGTACCAGAGCATCACATGCCGGTCGGACAAGCCCTTGGCGCGGGCCATGACGATATAGTCCTCGCCGAGCAGGTTGATCATGTTGTTGCGCATGGTGACGGTGAAGCCGCCGATCAGCACGGTGCAGAGCGTCACCATCGGCAGGATGCCGTGATAGGCGACGCTGCCGGCATATTGCAGGCTGAAGGCCGGATCGAGCGAGGGGTCGGCGGCATAGCCGTTCGGAAACCAGCCAAGCGTGAAGCCGAAGATAAAGAGCACGATCAGCGACGTGACGACCGCCGGCACCGAAGTCGCAAAGATCGCGCCGACAGAGATGATCACGTCGAACCGGCTGCCGCGCCGCCAGGCGGCGAGGATGCCGAGGAAGGTGCCGAGCGCGAAGCTGACGATCGTCGCAGTGCCCATCAGGCCAACCGTCCAGACCAAGGCATGGCCGAGCACCGACGTCACGGGCAGCGGAAAATACTTGATCGAGCGGCCGAGATCGCCGGTGAAGATGCTGCCGAGATAGGTGAGATATTGCTGCCAGAGCGGACCGTCGACGAAGCCGAAGGTGAGCTTCAGCGCCTGCAGGCTTTCCGGCGGCAATTCGGTGCCGGCGCTCGAGAACATGATCTGCACGGGGTCGCCCGGCATCAGACGGGGCAGGAAGAAATTGATTGTCGCTGCCGCGATGAAGGCTGAGATGTAAAAGACGAGGCGGCGAAGCAGGAAAACCATGAAAACTCCGTCGTAACAGGAGCGGCGCTTTGGATGAGCATGATGTCATCCGAAAACCGCTTACACTTTTCGGCATCATGCTCTGACGCCGCTCCTGGAAGATGCTTTACTTCACCGGCTCGAGAGCGAGCAGGTTCAGCAGGCGTGCCGGATTGGTGCGCGAGATCGACGGATTGACGAAGGGGTTTTCCTTGGTCGACCAGCCGGTGAAGCGCTTGGTGTTGTACTGATACCAGTTCGGATTGTTGAACACCGGAATGACAGGCATGTTTTCGGCCACGATGCGTTGCGCCTTGTTCATCGCTTCCTTCTGCTTGGCAAGGTCGGCGGTCTGGGTGAACTCGGTGACGAGTTTCTCGACCTCCGGGTTGAACCAGCGCTGCGCGGTGAAGCGGGTCTTGCCCTTGTCCGAAGCGCTGAAGGCGCGCTTGTAGGGATAATAGGGCGAAGCCGATGCCGGCAGGCTGTTGATCGCCGCATCGAAGGTGCCGTTGATGAGGTTGCCGGTCCAGACGGCTTCCTCCGGCGTTTCGATCTTGGCGTCGATGCCGACCGCCTGCATGCCTTCGACGGCGAGGTTGACGGTGTCGATCCAGTCGGTCCAGGCGCTCGGAACGATGATCGAGAAGGAGATCTTGCTGCCGTCGGGATTGTCGCGGAAACCGTCGCCGTCCTTGTCCTTGTAACCCGCTTCGTCGAGCAGGGCCTTAGCGGCATCGGCATCATAGGTTGCGAACTTGCCGAAGTCGGTCTTGACGGAAGGGTCCGCCCAGCTCTTGTAAAGCTCGCCCATCAGGCCGGGGTCTTCGTTCAGCGTCGGATAGCCGTAGCCGGCGACGTCGATCATCGTCTTGCGGTCGAGCGCCATCGAGACGGCACGGCGGAATTTCAGGTCGTTGAAAGCCTTCTTGTTGTTCTCATTCGCTGTTTCCAAGTTGAACAGGAAGGCGACCATGCTGCTTGGCGAATACCAGTAGTGAAAATGGGCCGGATCCTTCGAGACATAGACATTGTCGATATCAGGAATGAAGGAGACGCCCCAGTCGAGTGTGCCGTCGGCAGTTGCCGTCAGCATCTGGTTGTTGTCGGCAAGCTGCGGGAAGCGCATGCAATCGACCTTCAGATGCGCGTTGTCCCAGTAGTTCGGGTTGCGGCACTGATCATAGGTCTGGCCGGTGAAGCGCGGCACTTCCGTCAGCGGGCCGCTGCCGACCGGGGTCTCGTTGGCGAAGGTGACGGGATCTGCGACATCCTTCCAGACGTGTTCCGGAACGATCGGCAGTTGCGAGATCTGCTCGGCGGCAAGCGAGCTCGGATTGGCGAGCGTGAAGCGCACCGTCTGGCCGTCGACGGCCTGGACGTCGGTGATGAAGGTCCAGATGCTGACGAAGTCGAGCGCCGGGAATTTCTTCAGGTAGTCATAGGTGAACTTGACGTCGGCTGCGGTTAGCGGTTTGCCGTCGGACCATTTGAGGTTCGGGCGCAGCTTGAAATCGATGCTCTTCAGGTCGTCGGAGAGCTTGAAGCTTTCGGCCAGGCGATAGACCGGCTTGTTGCTGTCGAAGCGATTGAAAATAACAAGCGGCTCGTAGATGAAGTCGAGCGTCGACTGGCGCGCCGAGGTCTGGTTGAACGGGTTGAAGTTGCGCACCCAGGTCGTCGCCGGTTCGATATTCGCGGTCAGGACCGTCTGCGCCATGGCGGATCCGGAAAGCAGTGTCAGCGCGGCGGCAGCAAGAAGATATTTTTTCATGTTTATTCCCCTTTTCTTATGCGGTGAGAGATGACGTGCCGGTCAGGAGACCAGCGCGTTTGCAAACATGTCTTCCACTTCCGCATGGGCGGCGCGGATATCGAGCTTGAGCGTGCCGAGGCGAGCCTTGCCGGCGGCAATCCGCTTCAAGGCGGCGTCCGTCAGCGGGCGCGCAGCCTTGGCAGCAGCTTCGCTTTCCCTAACGTCGCCATGGCTGTGCAGCGCGATATCGAAGCCCGCGTCGAGCACTTGGGCGACGCGCTCCGGCAGGGTGCCGGAGAGCGATTCCATGAAGATGCAGTCGGAGATCAGCACACCCTCGTACCCCATGTCCTTGCGGATCACGTCGTGCATGATTGGCGAGATAGAAGCCGGTAATTCCGGATCGTAGGCCGAATAGACAACATGGGCGACCATGGCCCATGGCGTATCCTTCAGCGCCACGAAGGGCTTGAAATCGGTGGCGATGAGCGTCTCGCGGCTGGCGTCGACCACCGGTCGTTCCTTGTGGGAATCGAGCGTTGCCCGGCCATGGCCGGGAATATGCTTGATGACAGGCATGTTGCCGGTCTCGAGCAAACCGTCGACCACCTCGCGGCCGAGGGCGGCGATGAAGTCGGGATCAGGGCCGAAGGAGCGGGCGCCGATGACCGCGCTCGTGGTGTCGAAAACGAGATCGAGAACCGGCGAGCAGCCGCTGGAAAGGCCGAGTTCCGTCATCATCGCGCCCATGGCCTGGGAGGAAAGGCGCAGTGCTTTTTTGCCGAGATCAAAATCGCGGCGCGCAAGTTCGGCGAACTGGCCAAAGCTGCGGAAGAGCGGCCAGGGGCCGGCATCGAGATGCTGGACGCGGCCGCCTTCCTGGTCGGTGAAAACAGGCGCGTCGTCGCGGCCGACGGCTTCGCGGAAGCGCTCGATCAGACGCCTAGTCTGATCCGGCTCGCGCTGATTGCGCCTGCCGACGAAGAGGCCGAGCGGATTGGTCTCGCGAAAGAGGGCGAATTCATCGTCCGAAATCGTGGGAGTGGGAAGGCCGACGAAAAGGGCGAGCGGGGTCGAGGACAATTCTGTAACTCCGGTATCAGAGGATCATTTCGGCGCGCTTCTCAGCATGCCTTCGTAGATGCCCTTGTCGGGGGCGGGGATGATGATTGCGTCTGCCGTCTTGGCGTAGAAATCGACCGGGCCGGCATCGCCGATGAAGGCATAGGCGTGGCCAAGCGTCTTCATCGTCTGCAGGCAGGCTGAAAAGAGGGCGAGCCCGATGCCCTTGCCCCGCGCGTCGGGATCGACGCCGGTCGGGCCGAAGAAGCCGCGGGCTGTCGTGTCATAACAGGCAAAGCCCAAAAGCTGGCTGCCTTCGACGGCAATGAGGCAGGCGATGGGCTGGCGGGAGAAGGCGACCGACACTTCGCTCGCCCAGTTTTCGCTGAACTGTTCACGAACCCAGCCAACGACGAGATGCAGTTCCGGAGGGAGAGCCGGGCGGATGGAGACACGGACGGCATCGGCTCGTTCTTTGAGTTCGGCGAGCTTGGCGGAATATAAGCTCACAAGCAGGTCTGGCACCTGTCTCTCCTCCCGTTTATTCCGTTATTAGAGAATGTATCCCCTTTTAATGTTATAGACTTGGCCATGGGGCCGAGCTTGTCAACAGGGATTTTTCAAATGGGCGTAGTGTCGCAAGCCGCAGCGAGCCGCATAGCAACGCAAAGTGGACACGGAATGCAAAACGGCCCATGAGGCGGGCCGTTTCTGTAATCGTTAGGCCGGACAACCATCATGTGATGGCGGCCGGTATGATTGCTGATCCATCCGCTTATGCGGTGTGCTTCCAAAGCGCATGAAAATGCTGAACCGGGCCGTGGCCGGAACCGACGGTGAGGCTGCCGGCCGCCGCGACCGCGCCGGCGAGATATTCCTTCGCGATGGCAACGGCCTCCCGGGCTGAGGCGCCCTTGGCGAGCTCGGCTGCCAGCGCGCTGGAGAGCGTGCAGCCGGTGCCGTGAGTGTTCTTGGTCGGCACACGCCGGGCTTCGAACCAATGCAGGCCATCGGCCGTGGCCAGCACGTCGGGGCTTTCATTGCTGTCGAGATGGCCGCCCTTGACCAGCACGGCGGCCGGGCCAAGCGCACGCAGTCGCTCGGCCTGTTCTGCCATCTCAGCGCGGTTTGTCGCGACCGGTCGGTGCAGCAGGGCGGCGGCTTCGGGCAGGTTCGGAGTCAGAAGGGTTGCGAGCGGCAGCAGTTGGCGGGTCAGCACGTCGACCGCCTCGGGCGCAAGCAGGGCAGCACCACCCTTGGCGATCATGACGGGATCGATGACGACGGGGATGCCGCCTCGATCGGCGAGTGCGCCGGCAACGGCTTCGGCGATGCCGGCATTGGCGATCATGCCGATCTTGACGGCGTCGACGCGCACATCGGCAAAGACGGCATTGATCTGATCGGCGACGAATTGTGGCGGCACCAGATGCACGCCGCTGACGCCTTGTGTGTTCTGCGCCGTCAGCGCGGTCAGCACCGCCATGCCGTAGACGCCGCGGGCGGAAAAGGCCTTGAGATCGGCCTGGATGCCGGCGCCGCCGGAGGGATCGGAGCCGGCGATGGAGAGAACGTTACGGATCATGAGCGCACCTTTCGGATTTCTGCGGCGATGCGGCGCGTGGCGGCTTCAGGGTCGGGCGTGCCACAGATTGCGGAGACGACGGCAAGCCCCTTTGCGCCGGCTGTGAACACTTCGGCCACATGCTCCACCTTGAGGCCGCCGATAGCAACCGACGGCACCGGCGAGGCCTTCACCAGCCTCGCAAGGCCGTCAAAGCCGATCGGCTGCTTGTGATCGGTCTTGGTCGGCGTCGCAAAGACAGGTCCGACGCCGGTATAATCGACGAGATCGGGATCGACGGCGCGGGCAAGCAGTTCGGTTTCGACCGAGAGGCCGAGGATCATGTCGGGGCCGATCATGGCTCGTGCCGTCCGCGCATCCATATCGTCCTGGCCGATATGCAGGCCGTCGGCGCCGATGGCAATCGCCGCCTCGACGTCATCGTTGACGATGAGGAGGGCGCCGGTTCCCTCAAGCACCTGTTTCAAGCCGCGGCCGGTCTCGATCATTCCGGCGGTGCTCGCATGTTTGTCGCGCAGTTGCACCATCGTCGCACCGCCGGTAACGGCAAGGCGCGCCGTTTCGACCATGCCGATCCCGGCGCAGAGTTCGGGATCGAGGACGAGATAGAGCGAGAGGTCGAAAGGCTTCATGCCGCCGATATCCTTGCCCTGGCATCGAGCGTTTCGGAATCGATCGCGGCCAGCGCATCGAGGAAGCGCCAGGAGAAGGAGCCGGGGCCGGCAGCCCCCAGCGCTGCATCCTCACCGGCGACAGCGAAGATCGCGAGGGCTGCGACAGTCGCGCCGAAAATATCCTCGGGCGCGGTCGCGGCGAAGGCACCGACAAGGCAGGTAAGCGAGCAGCCGAGCGCGGTGACCTGGGGCATCAAGGCCGATCCACCCGCAACGCGCACCGCCCTTTCACCATCGGTCACGAAATCCACCGCACCAGTGACGGCAACGACTGCCTGCTGTCGCTTCGCAAGCCATCGCGCCGAATCTTCCGCCTGCTCGACCGGATCGCGGCTGTCGACGCCCTGGCCGCGGCTCTGCCCACCGGCAAGCGCGATGATTTCGGAGGCGTTGCCGCGGATGACGGTGGGGTTGAGCGCCAGGAGATCGGCAGTGGCGCTGCGGCGGAAGGCCGTGGCGTAATGGGCAACCGGATCGAGCACCCAGGGTTTGCCGGCGGCGTTCGCAGCCTTGGCCGCCGCCCGCATACCTTCGATCCATTGCGTCGAGAGCGTGCCGATGTTGACAGTCAGCGCGCTCGCGATCCCGGCGAATTCGCCGGCTTCCTCAGCGGCATGCACCATGGCGGGCGAAGCGCCAGATGCAAGCAGGACATTTGCGGCAATGTTCATCGCGACGTAGTTGGTGATGCACTGAACGAGCGGCGGCTTCTCGCGCATCGCCTTCAGCATCGTTCCTGGCGTGGTCTCGGTCTGCATATTGCCCCTTTCAGGCGGGGCAGGCACGGGGCGTTTCGTGCGGGCAAGCCGCAACCCCGAGCGACTCCCTCCGCCGGCATTATCCGGTTCAGGTTCGAAGGGTACTTCTCAGCCCGTCTTTCGACGGACGCCCCTGTCTCTCATCAGGCTCTATTTTGCAGAGAACGGGGTGCATGTCACCCCGAAAATGACAATTCTGCGAACTGCGCGGTGCGGCCGAAAGGCGATCAGCCGACGATCTTTGCGAGCAACCGTCCGACATCCTCATTCGTTACGTTATTATGGGCATCCAACGTTTCCGTCTTGATGATGTATTTGTCCGCCAGGAAGGTGTTCACCTTGCCGGACTGCGGCGCGAAGACGGTGTCCGTATCGTCCGCGACCGCTTGTCCGGCCTTCAGGTGCTGGGGGCCGTTTGCCCCCATCGCGCCGAACGCATCGTTGGCATCACCGATGCTCTTCGAAATGTCGCGCGACAGGCGCGACGCCAGCGCATAGGCGAGCGTGCAGGCGAGATCGTTGTGGGTGTGGGTGATGCAGATCGGCCCGGTCGGCTTGCCCACGACATTGGGGAAGGCGCCAGCGAGGCCCGGCTTGATCTCTTTGGCGAAGCCATTATGCGAGAAGGCGCCCTGCAGCAGCGTGAGCGAGAAGAATTCCAGCTTCGGGACCGGGGCGAGCTCATTTGCCGCCGCCGAAACCAGCCGGGCTCCAAAGCTGTGGCCGACGAGATGCAGACGGATCGGCCGCTGCAACACGAGTTTCGACAGCACGCTTTTCGTCAACGCCTCGCCGACGATGCCGGCGCGGTTCTTCATTTCGTAGTAGGTGAGTTGGTTCAGGAACCGCGCGACGGCTGCTCTCGGCCCGGAGATCAGGCCCGAGACGACGTCGCCGAGGCCCTGCGCCTTGCCGACGGAGCTTTCGATCTTGAAGGTCGGCGGCGGGACCAGCCCTTCCATCAGCACCTTGGCGCTGTTGGCATCCTCCGTCGCCAGAGCGATCGGCTCGGCATCGGCCTTCAGTTCCGTATCGTCTCCGGGAGAGCCGAGTGCTTCATTGCCTTTCCTGACGAGAAAGAGCGACGTCGTTTCATCGAGGGTCTTGGCCGCGGCCCGCGCCTTTTCGGTCGTGGCAGCGCCGTCAGGCCCGAAGAGATCCTCGAAATCGGCCAGCACCTGGTTGAAAACCTGGTCGTCGATATCCTTGATATCCGCTGCCGTCCCGCCGGCTGCCTGGGCTCCGCCGCCTGCCGTCACCAGCGTCTGCTCGTCGAAATCGGTGCGATAGGCCTTGGCCGGCCAGACGACGCCGGCGACGACGATGTGGCGTGTCTTATCGGGCGAAAGCTTTTTACAGGCGTTCGCCCACAGCGTTCCGTAGAGTGTCCGGGCATTGTCCTTGGTGTTCTTCCAGCCATGCGACATCACGACCAGATCGGTCATATCGGGCTGGTTTAGCAGTGCGGCGAGCTTTCCCGTCAGCGCGGGATCGATCACACCGTCCTTGTCGAATTCGAGCCACAGGAATGGCGAGGGTCCAAGCGTGTCCATGTGTCCTCCTTACACAGCTTGCAGCGTTCGCATCAGATCGAGCAGTCCGGCGCCCTGAAACTCCGGCCGCCGCTTGAGGTCTGTCGCAGCGCCGACGAAGATCTCCTTGACGCGCTCCGGCTGACCGAGAAATTCGCGTCGGACGGACAGGAACGCGGCGATCGCGCCGGAGACGTGGGGCGCGGCCATGCTCGTGCCGGTATCCTCCCGGAACGGCGCCTCGCCCGGCTTGTCACCGTCGTAGAGCGCGCAGGAAATGATGCGCTCGCCGGGTGCGACGAGATCGGGCTTCATGCGCCCGTCGGCGGTCGGCCCCTTTGAGGAGAAATAGGAGACGCCGTAGGTATGCGGCATGTCGCGATGCGTCGACCCCACAGTGATGGCGAGCGCCGCATTGCCGGGATCCATGATCGTGCCGCTATGGGCGGCGCGCTCCACCGCTCCGGAAAATTGCGCCACCGTGCCGTAGCCGGCATTGCCGGCGGCAACGACGACACAGACGCCCGAGCGCACGAGCCTGTTGACCTCGACGCAGAGCGGGCTTTGCCCTGCCGCGAACCACACCGGGTTGAACACATATCCCAGGCTGAGATTGACGCCGTGGATCTTGATATTGCGCCCATAGTCGTTCGAACGCTGGACGTAGTTGATTGCGGCCAGCAGGTTGCTGAGTTTCCCCTGCTTCTCATTGATGAGCACTTTCAGGCTCATCAGCTTGCAATGCGGCGCCATGCCTGAGATCGCGCCCTGATGCTCCTCGGTCACCTCAGACTTGGTATCATCCTCGTTGCGTATTTCCGAGGTGACCGAGATTTTCGTTAGCTTATCCGTCTTCGGGTCTTCCGATACGGACGTGCGGCCGGCGATGATGCCGGCGACATGAGTCCCATGGCCGGCGGCGTCAGTCAGCGCCGTTGCCGGGGCGGACGCCGGATCGGGATTGTCCGACGTAAAATCCCAATGGCTGAGGCCATCCGGCAATTCGAGCGTTTTCAGCGTCGAGAAGTGGGGATGATTCTTGTCGATGCCGGTATCGGCCACAGCCCAGACGACGCCCTTTCCGCTAGCCGCGAACGAGGCTTGCGCCGCATCGCACTTGATCGTCCTGACGGATTCATAGACGCAGCGAGATATCTCGTGATCGTGCCAGATCTTGTAGACGAGCGGGATATCCCTCTGCTTGCCGCCGCTCTTCTTTTCGTCATCGCTCTTGGGCATCATCCAGGTCGACAGCCGGCCGATGGCTTCCCGGGTCAGGGTCGCGAAAGCGTAGCTGTCGGTCCAGAGCGATTTGGCGGCAATCCTGCTGCCGTTCGAGAAGATCTGCGAGAGATCGAGCTTGCTGGCATCGGGGATCGCCGGCATGCCGAGCGGCGCCGAGATGCCGAAACGCCGCAGATTATTGCTCTCGTCCGTCGCGCCGACCCTGTCGAGGGAGAGCAGATATGCCTCGAACAAGAGCTGCTGCGCTGCCGTCACGCCACCGGGGAAATCGCGGTTGAATTCGATGACGACATCGAAACTCTCAGGAGTCTTGCTGGCCCTCTTCGGGCGGTCCTGATCGCCTTTCATAAAAGACGAGAGATCGCCGCCGATTCGGGTCTTGACCAGGTTTTCCTGAATGCTGTCTTCGGATTCCGTCCGGGGTTGCGCCGGCCGTTGCCTCTTCGCCATGCGACTGTCCTCTCCCGTTTCGGAAAGAATAACAGCAACAACCATGGGTGCAATTCATTTCTAAAATACACCTGCATATTTTACTGAAACTTGGCAAGGCAGACTTGATTAAGTATGCTCGAAACGCGTCTGCTATTCATCTTTTACGTTCAGATGCCAGACGTTTCATGTAAACTATGCTTGTGGCGAAGCCGGAGACTTCTAACTCAAATCATGCAGCCCGGTCGTAATCGCCGCCTCAACCGAAAACTCCGAAAACCGCACCTTCAACCCGCTGCGCTCCGGCGTGCAGGCAGCCGGCCCCACCTCATAGCGCTCGGCGGCGGGGAAGGGCGCTAGCCGCAGCAGCGGCCAGAAGCTCCCATCGCGCGAGGCCTGGATGCGCAGGGCGCCGTTTGCGACCGTCACCCGGACGCGGAAATCCTCGAGCTCCTTGAACGGTTGCGCCACGGACCAGTCGGATCTGCCGTCGGTGACGACGGTGCTGAGGAAGGGTTCGCCGTCGGTGAATTCGACGCCTGTCTTCACCCAACGTTTTTCGTCGATGCGCACCATCAGACCGGCCTGGTCGTAGAGGGTGCGGAATTCGCCCTGGACGCGGATCTGCGCGGTGAAGCTGTCGCCGGTGGGAAAGGCGAGGAAGTGGCCGCTGTCGCGGGTGAAGCCGTAATAGGTCTCGCGCCAGAAATCGGTCTTCTCGCCTGTCGTCACCGTCAGGCCGGTTTCGTCGGTGTGCCAGCTGGCCGGTTCGTTCAGCCATTTTCCGTCGTTGAAATTGATGCTCATTCGCATCTTCCTTCCTTTGAAACCTTGCCGCAGGGCGGTCGCCTCACCTTGGCATATCACGCAGGCTTCGTGCAGAGGGCGGGCGCAGCCGAAGATGGCGCCTTCCGACGGTGCGCTATCGGCGGCTGCATAATCGGCCGCTCATGCTTGACAGGACTGATCCAGCTCCTATTCTGTTACAAAAAGATGAATTACATAATTGTGGAACTAAAGGGGAGCCATCACATGAAAATTCTGGTCGCATTCCTGCTCGGCACCGCGCTCGTCGCCCTGCCGTCGACCCTTCTTGCCCAGGAAAAGGGCGGCGTCATCAACGTTGCGACGATCGGTGAGCCGCCGACGCTCGATCCGATGTCGTCGACGGCCGATCTCGTCGGCATTGTCACGCAGCATATTTTCGAAACGCTCTACACATTCGACAAGAGCTGGAACGTCACGCCGCTGCTGGCCGAAAGCCTGCCTGAGGTCAGCGCCGACGGCAAAACCTATACGATCAAGCTCAGGACCGGCATCAAGTTTCACGACAATAGTGACATGACCTCGGAAGATGTCGTCGCTTCGCTTGGCCGCTGGACGAAGATCGCCTCGCGCGGCAAGCAGGTGGCGGGCTTCATCGACAACATCACAGCCGTCGATCCGGCAACCGTCACGATCACGCTGAAGCAGCCTTATGCGCCGCTGACCTCGCTGCTTGCCTTCAACAATTCGGCCGCGATCATCATCCCCTCCGAAAAGCAGGACGAGCCGATGAAGGAATTCATCGGCACCGGTCCTTATATGCTGAAGGAGCGCAAGGCCGACCAGTATATCCAGCTTGTCCGCTTCGACGGATATGTCTCGCGCAGCGGCGAGAGCGATGGTTATGGCGGCGCCCGTCATCAATATCTCGACGAGATCCGCTTCGTGCCGGTGCCGGACCCGAACACCCGCGTCGAGGCCGCCGTGTCCGGCCAGTATGATTATGTCGACTCGATCCCTGTGGAATCCTACGACAAGCTGAAGGCCTCCACAGCCTCTCAGCCGGTCATGTTGAAGCCCTTCGGTTATCCGGTCTTCGTCTTCAACACGAAGGAAGGTGTTGCTGGGAATGTCGAAGTTCGCAAGGCGATCCGCCAGGCGCTCAGCATGGAAGACATGCTGGCAGCCGCCTTCGGCAGCACGGATTTCTATGCGCTCGATGGCGCCATCTATCCGAAGAGTTTTGCCTGGTCGACGGATGCCGGCGTCGAGGAAGCCTATAACGTCGCCGATCCGGAAGGGGCGGCGGCTGCCGCCAAGAAGGCCGGCTACAATGGCGAGCCGATCCGTATCCTGACCAGCCGCCAGTATGAGTTTCATTACAAGATGGCGCAGGTCGCCGCCGAATATCTGAAGCTTGCCGGCTTTACCGTCGACATGCAGGTTGTGGACTGGGCAACGCTGACGCAGCGCCGCACCGATCCGAAGCTCTGGGATATCTACATCACCCACAGCCCCTTCCTGCCGGAGCCGGCGCTCATCGGCTCGCTCTCGACCAGCTCGCCGGGCTGGTGGGATACGCCTGGCCGCAAGGCCGCTGTCGATGCCTTCACCTCCGAGGTCGACCCGAAGAAGCGCGTCGCGCTCTGGGCCGATGTTCAGAAGGCGATCTATGCCGACGCGCCTTTTATGAAGATCGGCGATTTCAACGCCGTCTCGGCGAAATCGGTCAAGCTCGAAGGCGTCGATCCGGCTCCGTGGCCGTATTTCTGGAATGCCTCGATCAAGAAGTAAGCATCGCCACCGGCGCCGGCCCTCCGTGGCTGGTGCCGGTCTTCCTTTCAGCCGCATCTGCAAGGGCTCGAAAACAGGCCATTCATGATACGCTACATCCTCCAGCGCCTGTTCGGCATGATCGTCGTGATGTTTCTTGTCGTCACGATCGTCTTCGTCATCGTGCGCGTGACGCCGGGAGATCCGGCTGCCGTCATGCTCGGGCCGGATGCGACGCCGCAGGATATTGCCGATCTCAGGGCCCGGCTCGGCCTCGATCGGTCGCTCGGCCTGCAATATGTCTATTATATCGGCCAGCTGCTGAAGGGCGATCTCGGCCAGTCGATCTTCCTCAACATGCCTGTTACCTCGGCACTGCTCGACCGCGCCGAACCGACCTTCTTCCTGACGCTGTTCTCGCTCGCCATCGCCAGCGTCATCGCTCTGCCGATCGGTATCTATGCCGCCTATCGGCGCGGCTCGTTCGTCGACCAGGCGGCCACGACGCTCGCGATGTTTGCCGCCAGCATTCCGAGCTTCTGGCTCGGCCTCATCCTGATGCAGTTCTTCGCCGTCAGGCTCAATCTCTTCCCGGTCTCGGGTTATGGCGGCCCCGGCTCGACCTTTTTCGAGCGGATGTATCACCTGACGTTGCCGGCTTTTGCGCTCGGCATCGTCTCTTCGGCGCTGATCCTGCGCTTCACCCGCGCTTCGATGCTCGATGTGCTCGGCGACGATTACATCCGCACGGCACGCGCCAAGGGATTGATCGAGCGCAAAGTCATCCTCAAGCATGCGCTGAAGAATGCGCTGATCCCGATCCTGACGGTGATCGGCCTGACGGCGGCGGTGCTGATTTCGGGCGCCGTCGTCACCGAGACCGTCTTCGGCCTGCCGGGTGTCGGCAATCTCGTCGTCTCGGCGGTGCTGCGCCGCGATTACCCCGTCATCCAGGGCGCTCTGCTCGTCATCGCCGCCCTTTACGTGCTGATCAATTTTGCGATCGACATGCTCTACCTGCTTGTTGATCCGAGGGTGCGCTACTGATGGCCGATATCGCAATCAAGCCCACCGAAAGCGAGGGCGGCAAATTCGTCCGCCGCCTGCTGAAGCGCAAGACGGTCGCCTGCGGCCTGCTGATCCTGACGATCTTCGTGCTGCTGGCGGTTTTCGCACCTGTCGTCGCGCCTTATTCACCGTCGAAGCTTTCGATCGTCAACCGGCTGAAGCCGCCGAGCGAGCTCTTCTTCTTCGGCACGGATGAGTTTGGCCGTGACGTCTTCTCGCGCACGATCTTTGCCGGCCGCCTGTCGCTGCTCGTTGGTGCGGCGGTCGTGACCTTGTCAGCGGTGATCGGCGTGACGCTCGGCCTGCTTGCCGGTTTCTTCCAGAAACTCGACACGCCGATCGCCCGGCTGATCGATGCGATGATGGCGTTTCCGGATATTCTGCTGGCGATCGCGCTCGTTGCCGCCCTCGGGCCATCCTTGACGACCGTCATCATCGCGCTGTCGATCGTCTATGCGCCGCGCCTTGCCCGCATCGTGCGCGCCTCGACGCTTGTTATTCGCGAGTTGCCCTATGTCGAGGCGGCGAGGGCGCTTGGGATTTCGACCTTCCATATCATGACGCGGCATGTGCTGCGCAATCTGCTGTCGCCGATCCTGGTGCAGGCGACGTTCCTTTTCGCCAGCGCCATGCTTGCCGAAGCCGGCCTGTCTTTCCTCGGCCTCGGCGTCAGCCCCGAGATCCCGACCTGGGGAACGATGATCGCCGCCGGCCGGCAATATATCGGCCAGGCCGATTGGATGACGCTCTTTCCCGGTGTCGCGATCATCCTCTCCGTGTTGTCGCTGCAGATGGTCGGCGACGGCCTCAGGGACATGCTCGATCCCAGACTTCGCAAGGACCTTTAATCCGCCGAGGAAACCTCGGCCAAATGACATTCGCCAATTGGAATTCGCATGACAGGAGTTAGCGTGAATCAGTTTCCCGCCGCAGACACGGTTGAGAACTCGCCCTATGAACGGCTTGCCGCGCTCGGCATCGAGCTTCCGCCGCCGCCGCCGCCGATCGCCAATTTCGTGACGCATGTGCTGGAGGGCAACATGCTCTATCTCTCCGGCCAGGGGCCGCGCGAGGCCGATGGCTTCCTGCATGCCGGCAAGGTCGGCGCCGGCGGCGTCGGTGTCGAGGAGGCATACGGCCATGCGCGGCTGACCGGCATCAACCTCTTGTCGGTGATGCATGAGGCGCTCGGCGATCTCTCCCGGGTCAAGCGGGTGGTCAAGCTGCTCGGCATGGTCAATGCCGTGCCTGATTTCGAGGATCATCCGAGCGTCATCAACGGCTGCTCGGACCTGTTGATCGAAGTCTTCGGGCCGGCTGGCGAACATGCCCGCTCGGCTGTCGGCTTCGGCTCGCTGCCCGGTAACATCACCGTCGAGATCGAGGCGATCGTCGCCTTGCACGGCTGACAAAGTTTTCCATATTTGGAGCAGTCATTTCGATGACCTCTTTGTGTTCAAGTCCATGTTCCTCATTCAGCAGTGCACCATTGCGGAATGACTGTGTCATGTCCCGCCTTTCGACCCAGAATCCTGGAGATCTTCATGTCCACTGACATCCGCCCTTCGCTCGGCCTTCGCCCTGTCATCAATGTATCGGGCACGATGACGAGCCTCGGCGCTTCGATCGTCGTGCCGGAGGCGATCGAGGCAATGGCATCGATCCTGCCGCACTTCGTCGAGATCAACGATCTGCAGCGCAAGGCAAGCGGCGTCATCGCCCGGTTGACCGGCGGCGAGGCGGGCTTCGTCACCGCCTCCTGCTCGGCCGGTATTTCACTCGCGGTTGCCGGCGCGATCACCGGCAATAATCTGCTGGCGATCGAGAAGCTGCCGGATATCGTGTCTGAAAAGAACGAGGTGCTGGTGCAAATGGGCCATGTGGTGAGCTATGGCGCGCCCGTCGACCAGGCGATCCGACTTGCCGGCGGCAAGGTCGTGCTTGTGGGCCAGGCGACCTCGACGCATCGTTTCCACATGGAAAATGCCATCACCGACAAGACGGCCGCCGCCGTCTATGTCGTCTCCCACCATGTGGTCGATTACGGCCTGCTGAACCTGAAGGAATTCGTCGAGATTGCCCATGCCAGGGGCGTGCCCGTCATCATCGATGCGGCCTCGGAATATGACCTCAGGATTTTCCTGGAGCAGGGGGCCGATATCGCGCTCTATTCCGGCCACAAATTCCTCGGCGGCCCGACCTCGGGCATCGTCGCCGGCAGGAAGGAGCTGGTGCGCCATGCCTTCCTGCAGAATATGGGTATCGGCCGCGGCATGAAGGTCGGCAAGGAGAGCATTTTCGGCGTCATGGCCGCACTCGAAGCCTGGGAAAAGCGCGACCATGCCGGCATCCGGGAACGGGAGACTAGCTATCTCAACCTGTGGAAGCGCACACTCGACGGCCGCCCCGGCCTCACCGCGCTGATCGAGCCCGACCCAACCAACAATCCGCTCGATCGGCTGCGCCTGATCGTCGATCCCGAGCAGGCGCATATCACCGCCTGGGATCTGGCGGATGCACTTGCCAAGGGCAGCCCGCCGATCATCGTGCGCGACCATGAGGTCGAGCACCGCTATTTCTATCTCGACCCCTGCAACCTGCATCCGGGCGAGGAGAAGATCGTGGCGGAGCGCCTGGCGCAGGAACTCGACAAGGCGCGCGCCTCCAACGAGATCATCGCCACGCCCATCGAGAACCGCAGCCGGCACCGCTTTGATTCCGCGCTGCGCTGGCCGGATTGAACTGCAGAGGAACCATCATGGCCAGGGCCCAAGCGCAATCGATCGAGACAGACGCCGTACTTTCCGTCGATAGACTGACGACGTCCTTTCTGGTGGACGGCGCCTGGAAACCGGTCGTGCGCGACGTCTCCTTCACTGTAGCGCCGGGTGAGACGGTGGCAATCGTCGGCGAATCCGGCTCGGGCAAGAGCGTCACATCGCTCTCGATCATGCGGCTGCTGCAGGCTGACATGAGCCGCATCGAGGGCCGCGTCATGCTCGGCGGACGCGACCTTCTAAACTTGCCCGAACGTGCCATGCGGCAGGTGCGCGGCAATGAAGTGGCGATGATTTTCCAGGAGCCGATGACCTCGCTCAATCCGCTCTTCACCATCGGCGACCAGATTTCCGAAGCGCTGCTTTGCCATTCCGATATGAGCAGGGCCGATGCCAGGGCCGAGACGATAAGGCTTCTGGAAAAGGTTCGCATTCCCTCTGCGGGCTCGCGCTTCGACGAATATCCGCATCGGTTTTCCGGCGGCATGCGCCAGCGGGTGATGATCGCCATGGCGCTTGCCTCGCGGCCGAAGCTCCTGATCGCCGACGAGCCGACGACGGCGCTCGACGTGACCATCCAGGGCCAGATCCTCGATCTCATCAAGATGCTGCAGGACGAGGAGGGGACTTCCGTTCTCTTCATCACCCATGACATGGGTGTGGTCGCCGAGATCGCCGACAGGACGGTGGTGATGTATCGCGGCGAACAGGTCGAAAGCGGCGTCACCGCCGACATCTTCCACCGCGGCAGACATCCCTATACGAGAGCGCTGCTATCAGCCGTGCCGGTGCTGGGCTCGATGCAGGGCCGTCAAAGGCCTCTGCGTTTTCCCGTAGTCAACACTGCGACCGGTGAATCGGACATTCCCGCCGAGGCTGCCGATACGGTGGCGGCGACGCCGGTGTTGCAGGTGAAGAACCTTACCAAGCGCTTCGATATTCATTCCGGCCTCTTCAATCGGCTGACCAGCCGGGTGCATGCGGTCGAAAACGTCTCCTTCGACCTTCACGCCGGCGAGACACTGTCGCTTGTCGGCGAATCCGGCTGCGGCAAATCGACGACCGGCCGCGCCATCATGCGTCTGATCGAGCCGCAGGCCGGCTCGGTTCTCGTTGAGGGCAGGGAGGTGCTCGGCCTCGACAGGAAGGATCTGCGCGAGATGCGCAAATCCGTGCAGATGATCTTCCAGGATCCCTTTGCCAGCCTCAACCCGCGCATGACGGTTGGTGCGGCGATCGCCGAGCCCTATCTCGAACACAGGATGGGTAGCTCGAAACAGGCAAAGGAGGTCGTGGCCGACCTGCTGGTGAAGGTCGGCCTGTCGCCTGACATGGCTTCGCGCTATCCGCATGAATTTTCCGGCGGCCAGCGCCAGCGCATCTGCATCGCCCGAGCGCTTGCATTGCAGCCGAAGGTCATCGTCGCCGATGAAAGCGTCTCGGCGCTCGACGTTTCCATCAAGGCGCAGGTCATCAACCTGATGCTGGACCTGCAGCAGAGCCTCAATCTCGCCTTCCTGTTCATCTCGCATGATATGGCGGTGGTCGAACGCGTCAGCCACCGGGTGGCGGTGATGTATCTCGGCGAGATCGTCGAGATTGGCCCACGCGCCGCCGTCTTCGAAAATCCGCAGCACCCCTATACGAAGAAATTGATTTCAGCCGTGCCGGTGCCCGATCCCGACCGTCGCCATGAAAAACGAATGGTGGCGAATGACGAGGTCAAGAGCCCGATGCGTGCGGTCGATTATCAGCCTTCGGCCACTTTTTATCGTGAGGTCGGTCCGGGCCATCTGGTGATGGCCGATCGCTAGCCCAGGCTCTGCGCCGTCCGTTGGGGAGTTGCCTAACGGATCGGCCGCGCATAAAGCAGATGCATAACCAATGCTTGGAAATCTGCACCGATGAACAACCGCGATTACTATTCGAAGCTCGGCGGATTGCCGCCGCAGACCCAGCTGCTTTCAAGCAAGGCCGTTTTCACCACGGCCTATGCGGTCATCCCGCGCAGCGTCCTTACCGATATCGTCAGCAGCGTTCTTCCTCACTGGACGGGAACGCGGGCATGGGTTCTCTCCCGCCCGCTCTCCGGCTTCTCCGAGACCTTCTCGCAATATGTGATGGAAGTTCAGCCGGGCGGCGGAAGCGACCGGCCGGAGCCGGACAAGCGAGCCGAAGCGGTGCTGTTCGTCGTCGAAGGCGGCATGACGGTGGAACTCGACGGCGTCAGCCACACGCTGCGCGCCGGCTCCTTCGCCTACCTTCCGGCGGGTTCGGCCTGGCGCCTGAAAAACGACGGTTCGGCCCCGGCGATATTCCACTGGATCCGCAAGGCGTTTCAGGAGGTCGAGGGGTTGGAGCCGCCGCCGGCGATCTTCACGCATGAGGATGAGCATCCCGTTGCGGCGATGCCGGACACGGACGGGCGCTGGGGAACGACGCGGTTCATCGATCCTGCTGACGTCCGCTACGACATGCATGTCACTATCGTGACCCTGGAGCCGGGCGCCGTAATCCCCTTCATGGAAACCCATGTCATGGAGCATGGTCTCTATGTGCTGGAAGGCAAGGCGGTCTATCGCCTGAACGAGGATTGGGTCGAGGTCGAGGCCGGCGACTTCATGTGGCTGCGCGCCTTCTGCCCGCAGGCATGCTACGCCGGCGGGCCAGGCCGGTTCCGCTATCTGCTCTACAAGGATGTCAACCGCCATATGACGCTCTGGTAGGGTTGGCGCCGCCTGTATTAGCCTCGGCGCAAGGGGCTTTGCGCGTTCCTTGGTATGGTTGCCGGTTCCTCGATCGCTTATCGGCTCTACTCGATGCGTAATGTTATAAAATGACAAAGTGGCGTAATCTATCTTATGGAACTTGAAAGTCTCAAGCAAACGCTGCTGTATAATTCTTTGAAAAATATGCGGCCATATCAATGGCTTTTGGTGCTTTCCCACATCAACGTGCGAGCGTCAGCCAATCGCCAATCGTTGTCCCAAAACGTCGCACGGAACGTGTTGTGGGGATGGCCGGACGCTCAGCTGCTATTGTCTTTCGGACTTCACGCGGGCTGAGCCCGAATTCATGGCTGAACGCGCGTGTGAAATTGGCTGCAACGTCGAAGCCGGCGGCCTCGGCAATCTCCGAGATCGGCCTGTTGTCGGTCGGGTTAGTAAGATCTGCATATGCCTGCAGCAATCGATGTTTGCGAATGTAATTGAACACGCCCCCGCTCGTTTCGAACAATTGGTACAGCCGCGTCCGCGAGATGCCCAGCGCACGGCCCATGACGTCAGGCGTCAAGCTATCTGAATGAAGATTGAGGTGAATATAGCGATGCGCCCGCTCCATAAGCCCCATATTGGTCTGTTCCTGACCACGATCTAAACTTGTGGACGATGCAGCGCATGCAACGACCATATCGCCGATCGTCCGTATGATCCGCGGCACCTCCTCCATCGTCAAATTGCCCAGGTTCGCTTCCAGGCCGTTGATATAGCTGACGAGCAATTCAGCCAGGCTACCGGACAGGGCGATATTGTTGGCGTTCTGCAGAAGACTCGCATCACGGATCAGCAGTTCATATGGCAGGAAGACGAGCACAGCGACTGAATCGGTCATCCGCCCGCGGTAAGGATAACCAAGAGACCTGAAAAATATCTCACCCGGGCGGGTCGCCGTTACATGCCGATTGGCCTCGGTCCAGGCGCGGCCGCTGCGCAGGACGCCGACGTTCCAGTGATCGATTGGGCTCGATCGCAGCATTGCCTGATCGCGAATATAGCTGCATGCCTGCGCGCGCTGCTGAACGATGAGGATCTCGCCGAGTTGCCAGCCGGTCTGTTCCGCAAGAAAACCGTCGCCCTCTGATTTTCCATCCGGCAGATGAACATCCACAAGCGGGGCCATATGTGATCGCCAGGACTGGAACTGTTCTTTCGGTGGCAGGTCGTGCGTCGAAAATCGCAAGGGCGCCAGTGCCGGTGGAACGTCTACCCGATGTTCCTTCTCGGGGGACGGTTCGCGCGGCCAGCGCCGCCGCTCCAGGTGAGCCGGCCATTGCTTTCCCGCAGCGGGGTCATCTCCAGAATCCGCAACCATCCAATCCTCCAGCGCATAAGCCGATCCGGGCCGTTGAAACTGAAGCAAACAATCGTTTTCGCGGCTGAACCGCACAGCCATCCGACAAAGCCGAATTGGCTAAAGCTCTACGTGCATAAGCTACCTATCATATTCTCTGACGAGCAGAAATGGACGGACCGATAATTTTCAGGATGCGGCGATAACGACAATTGCGTCCTGTTCATATATTTAAATGAGCAATGGTTAACTCCTGAGGAAGTTCGGAAATTCCAAAATCCTCACTTCTCGGTGCAATGTGGTTTCGTAGCGCCGGCACCGTAAAACGACACTTATTCAAAGCAAAACATGAAAACAGAGGAGGATAGGTCGTGAACTATCGGAGAAGTATTCGTGCGCGCTTTGCGCAGGCGCGGCTTTCAACGGAAATTATTCTGCACGCGACCCTCGGGCATCAGGAGAAATGCTTGCCGTGTGTCGTGAAAATTCATGCGAGACGCTCCTGAGGCCGGAGATCGGCAAATAATGGCGCGCAAGGGGTTGCGCGCAGCCGAGGCGATCTGTGTCGATGCGTAATGACCGAGGCCTGCACGCAACCCCTATCATATCCACCCATTGTCGAATTTGTGACGCTGCCTTTCATATGGCAGAACGGAGGCTAAGATGACTACCGCATGTGATGAGAACGTTATCGAATTGAGGCCGATTTCGAGCTGCAGACAAGAAGTCGAAGTCGCGATGGTTGAAATGCTCGTCAGTTTGCAGAAACGTGGATGGGAGGCTGCGGAACTGGCACTGGCGCTCGCAGATGCCTCCGAAGATCTCGTGATGCTGATCGCGACCAAAAAGCTTCGACCGAATTAGAGCAATCCAGGCGTCTGGAATTGCGCAAATACAGAAGATGAGAGCGGTTCTGTGCTTCCGGGAAAAGCTGAACCGCTCTAGAAAAAGATCGCGTGGAAGTAGGCTGCTTCTGTCTCAATGAGATGGCGGCATTACCAGGCGCGGCGCAGCGATTTCCTCACCCCATACATACCCCATCACCCCACCACGTCAGTCGATGCGCCGCAGATGGCCTGACCATATTGCCTGCACCGCATCGATACGGCCACACCTCCGTCGGCGGCATTTCATCCGGAGCCGAATTGTTTCGGTCGCAGGTACGACCGTCCCTTGTCTGCTAAATTTCAATGCGCTAAATTATGCAAGAACTGGTTGCATCCGTTTGTATCAGCTTGATAGGGACGGATGGCTGCAGAAGCGATACCTTCGGATGCCAACATGATCTGGAACCATCGCATCACACGCATTGTTGTCGGCCTGCTGCTGCTGGCAATCGTGAGTGTCGTCTCATTGCCGACGATTACCGGCTTTACGAGCCTTGATGGCACGGTCAATGCACGGTTTGCGGTCGTGAATGCCCCAATCGACGGCACGATTGCGGACGACCCCCTCAAGGTCGGCAGCCCGGTCAAAGCGGGACAATCCCTCGCAGAAATCAGAAATACGCGCGTCAATCGCGCAATCCTCGCTTCGCTCGAGGCAGATCGCAACACGGCGCTCGACCGCGTCGCGGCGCTTAAAAAGGAACGCGAGGAGCTCTCCGCGCTTCGCGAGGAATTGTCTGCCAGATTGGAAGTCTACAAGCAGACCACCATTGCCAATCTCGAACGCGAAGTCGAAATCCTGCGGAAAAAAGTCGAAGTGTCGCAAGCTCAGGATCTGGTCGCGCAGGTCGACCTGAACCGCCGGATGGAGCTCGAGTCAAAAGGCATTCTGACGCAGAAGCTGGTTGAGGCCGCGCGTGCCGCCGGAGCGGCGACCGACGGTGAGGTCAAAATCAGCAATATGACGGTCGATCAATTACAACAAAGGCTCGATGCGGTCCGCAAAGGTATCTTTGTTTTCGGCGACGGTCAGAATGACGTGCCCTATTCGCGACAGCGCGAGGACGAGGTAGTCGTTCGCATCAACGACTTGAACTCGCGCATAGCGGAAAATGAGACACGGGCCACCGAAGTTCAAAAGCAGCTGGTCAAGGAGGCAGACCGCGTCAGCAGCCTTGAATCCGCAACCGCGATAGCGCCCTTCGACGGCGTTGTTTGGACGAGGAGTATCGTCAGCGGTTCCAACGTCGTGCTGAATGACGAGCTGATGCGCCTCCTCGACTGTCGAGAGCTGTTTGTGGATATCCTTGTTCCTGAGGTCAATTATGACGAGATCTATCCGGGACTTGTCGCGCAGGTGCGCTTGTTCGGTCGCAGCGATGTCTTCAAGGGCACGGTCATTGCTGTCAGGGGCAGTTCGGCTTCGGTCGAGACCGATTCCTTTGCCGCCAGTTTGCCGCCATCGACCCAGCGCAATGCCCACATTCGGGTTCGCCTTGATCCATCCTTCATGAACAACGACTTTGCGAACTCCTGCCAAGTGGGGCGCACAGTGCAGGTACGGTTTTCCAAGCACGGCATCGACGTGTCCAACTGGGTCAAAAGCCTGTGGTTCAGTATCTTTTAACGCTGGTTCCGACCTTTCTCGTTTTGGCCTTCTTTTTCCTGGGGCCGTTCAATTGGTCGCGCCATCACACCTGGACACGGGCGGTGACCTGCGCGTTTGTCGCAGCAGTCGCATTGCGATACATGTTCTGGCGCTTGACGGAGACAGTGCTTCCCTATCCCAACGACGGTGCGAGTTTCTACTGGGTCTGGACCCTCTTCGCCGTCGAGATTCTGGCGTGCGTCGAAGTCATCCTTTTTCTCGTATTGATGAGCCGCTACGTCGACCGGAGCGCGGAAGCGGACAGGCTGGCGCGCGTGTTCTTTGCGCGAGAGCCGCATGAGTTGCCGACTGTCGATATTTTCATTCCCACCTATAACGAGCCGCTCGACGTGCTCGAGCGAACCATCATCGGCGCCCGCTCGTTGGATTATCCTCCCGATAAATTGAATGTGTATGTGCTTGACGATCAACGCCGGGATTGGCTGAAGGCCTATTGCGAAGAAAAGAACGCCATCCACGTCACACGCGGCGACAACAAACACGCCAAAGCGGGCAATATGAACAATGGGCTGAAGGTCAGCTCGGGCGAGTTTATTGCGGTCTTCGATGCCGATTTTGTTCCCTATCGACACTTCCTTCGCCGAACGCTGCCCTTCTTTTCCGACGAAAGCATCGGCATCGTCCAGACACCTCAACATTTCTTCAATGTCGATCCGGTGCAATCAAACCTGGGCTTGGAGAATATCTGGCCGGACGAGCAGCGCTTGTTCTTCGACGAGATCGCGCCCAGCCGAGACGCCTGGGACGTCGGTTTCTGCTGCGGGTCATGCTCGATTGCCCGCCGCAAGTCCGTCGACGCAATAGGCGGTTTTCCGACGGAGTCGATCACAGAAGACCTGCTGACAACTCTTTCGATGCTCAACAAAGGCTACAAGACCCGCTACCTGAACGAGCGGCTATCGATGGGACTGGCCGCCGAAAACCTGACTGGTTATTTTGTGCAGCGCGAACGGTGGTGTCAGGGAGGTATTCAAACCCTTTACCTGTATAATGGCCCGCTGCGCGGCCCCGGATTGACGCTCTTTCAACGGATCATGTTCCTGCCAGCGTCCTGGCTGGTGCAGTATCTGGTCCGCTTCATGATATTGCTCGTCCCCATCGTCTATCTCTGGTTCGGCCTGCTCCCGCTCTATTTCACTGATATAGCCGATTATGTGTCTCATCAGGTGCCGCTGTTGGCGGCATATTTTCTGCTTATGCTATGGATCACGCCGACGCGCTATCTGCCTGTGGTTTCCAGCGCCGTCGGGACCTTTGCGACATTCCGCATGTTGCCGACCGTGGTCTCCAGCCTCGTGAGACCATTCGGCAAGCCGTTCAAGGTGACTCCGAAGGGCAGCGGAAACGAGTCGAACCAGTTCGACCGCTACAGCCTCGCCTGGATCGCAAGCGTGATCGCGATCACCGTCCTTGGTCTGCTGGTCAACGTCGTACCGGAAACGTCGCATGTACAAGGCCAGTTTTCACCGGTCGCGGCCTGGTGGTCAGGTATCAATATCGTCGTCCTGCTCATCGCATCACTCATCTGCTTTGAGAAACCCCGGCGTCTGTTTCATGCGTTCAAGCTCGATGAGCCCGCTGTTGTAAACGATGTCCCCGGCCAAGTCGTCAGTTTGGCGTTGGATAAGGCAGTCGTTGCAGTCCCCAACATGGCCCGATTTCAATCCAAATCGGTCATGCTCAAACTCGCCGGTTTCGCCCCCTTTGAAGCAGAGCTCGGACAGGTCACTCAACGACGAAGGAGTATAAGTCGCGGCGGCGACAACGAAGACTACTACTTGCACCTGTATTTCGAACTCAGTGGCTCAGCTCGCGACAGCATGATTGTGAAACTCTACACCGGTCAATATTCGCGGGACATTCGCGACATCGACAAGGTTGCCGTCTCTCTCAATCTGTTGTTGCGGTCTTTCGGGCGAACACGCACGTTGTAGCCCGGCGGACAAGAGCGTTTGTCGCGTCTTTGACGAAGTTGGCCTGGATTGATCGCTCTCAGACAAGGGGCGTTGACCGGTCGATGGGAATTCCATTGGTCGGATCCCACGACCGGGATTGATCGTCCGCACACGAGCAGATCGACGCACCGCACCGCGATCTTAAGATACTGCCGCCGGATCTCTCGAATTTGTCGAATCTCGTCGATTTGTTCTCGAAAGGATCGGCTAGACCGTTGGTCCGAGGATGGAAAGTGCGTCCTGCAGTCTGAGCGCCGCCAGCGCTTCGGTTGCCTCGTCCGGAGACCATCCTGCTTCCAGCGCTGCGGAGAGAACAAGCGACTCCGTTTGAAGCTCGAGCTTTTCGTAAAGCGGTTCGATGGCCTCGCGGGCGGTGACGACATGCTGATCGGGCGGAGTGATGGGTGTCGCAGCAACCGTAGGCATAATGCTCCTCCTTTTGAACGCTAAGGTTCGAAACCCAAGTGCAGGCATCATTGTTCCGTTCACATCGCATTATTGCCGTATCACGGCTGACGGAAACTGTTCCGAGACTCTGGACGGTCGAAACTTCGCCGTCCTTGGCGTCTTTGGGATCGCAGCGAAAAAACTTCGCTCGATGTGAACAAAAAGACAGGCTACCGCACAATTGCCAAAAGCGGAAGCGACTTGTGGTAATCGATGATGCGGCCTGTATCGCAGATGAAACACCCTGATGATGATGGCCGGCGGTATTTTCTTGTGGTCGCCGACGGTCCCCTGCTTGGCGACGCGGGACGCCAAGCGCCGACAACAGGCAGACGGATGACGGTCATTATCTTGCTGAAAATGCCGATGAATGGCCTTAGTGGCAATAATACCCGTCGCAAAGCGATTCTTTAGCAGGATCTCCAATGACCATCGAAAGAGCACGAAATCCGCATCCGATCTACTTTGCCGGAGCTTTTGCCACGGGTGGGCTCCTGACGTTCATGGTGCACCTCAACGGGGAGTTGGCGCGTTATGGAAATCCCCTCTTCTCGTCATGGACCGCTCACGGCACAGGCATCATCGCAGCTATCATTCTTCTCTTGATTGTCCGCCGCCGGCGCGTTCTGACGACGGGAAAGCTCCCCGGCGCCCCTTGGTGGGCCTACTTTGGGGGAGTATCCGGCGCCGCAACAGTCATTCTGACCTCGACTGCGGTCAATTCACCGCTCGGGCTCTCCGGCACTTTGGCTTTGGGGTTGGCCGGCCAGGTCGCTTTCAGCGTCGCGGCCGACAGTTGGGGACTGTTCGGCCTGCAAAAGCGGCGTCCCGATACACGAGACGTCACTGCGCTGGGCTTGGTCGTCACGGGGGCTGCGCTCATCATCCTGTTCGGGCGAGGTGCGGCATGACGGTTTTCATTCTTCTCGCTGGCCTGGGCGGCATGCTCGTCGGTCTCAGCCGTCAGCTCAATGGACGGTTGAGCATCTCCACGACGCCGCTGATCGCATCTTTCTGGAATCACGCCGTAGGTTTTGTCGTCCTTAGCTGCCTCGGCCTCTTCGTCGGAGGCCTGCTTCCTGTCGGCGCCACCGAGGCGCCCTGGTATATCTATTTGGGCGGTCCCATCGGCGTTATCTTCGTGGCAGCCGGCAGCTGGGCGATTGCGCGAATAGGGGCGGTCAATTCGGCTCTGCTGATCATCGGCGGGCAGATGGTAACGTCGGTGGCGTTTGACTATGCGCGCGCCGTCCCAGCATCGTTCTGGGCGAACGCGGCCGGCATTGGTCTTATCGTCGGCGGCATGGTGGTCAGTCGGGGAAGACGCAAGGTCGCCGGTTCGCAATAGCCACGCCAGGTTTCCGAGCGGCGGGAACCCCTTCCCGCCGTGTGATCTTCAGCCACGGCCTTCTCAGGCCAGGTATTTCGTGAACCAGTCGACCGTTCGCTGCCAGGCGAGCTTGGCCGCCGCTTCGTCATAGCGCGGCGTGGAATCGTTGTGGAAGCCGTGATTGACGTCGGGGTAGATATAGGCCTCGTAGGTTTTCCCGGACGCTTTCAGCGCGGCCTCATAGGCCGGCCAGCCTTCGTTGATCCCCTTGTCCAGCCCGGCATAGTGGAGGAGAAGCGGCGCTTTGATCTTCGGCACATCCTCGGCGCGCGGTTGCCTGCCGTAGAAAGGCACGGCGGCGGCAAGCTCGGGATAGGCGACCGCCGCGGCATTGGCGACGCCGCCGCCGTAGCAGAAGCCGGTGATGCCGACCTTGCCGGTGGTGAGGTCGCTGTGCATCAGGAACTCGACCGCCGCGAAGAAGTCGTTCATCAGCTTTTCCGGGTCGACCTTCTGCTGGAGGTCCCGCCCCTTTTCGTCATTGCCCGGATAGCCTCCGACCGACGTGAGACCGTCGGGCGCAAGCGCAATGAAGCCTGCCTTCGCCACGCGCCGCGCCACGTCTTCGATATAGGGATTGAGGCCCCTGTTTTCGTGAACGACCACCACGGCCGCAACCTTGCCGGCGGCTTTCGCGGGGCGGACGAGATAGCCGCGCACATCTCCATTTCCTTTCGGCGAGGGATAAGTGATGTATTCGGCTGATATATCGGGATCGGTGAACTCGACCTGGGTCGCCAGCGCATAGTCGGGGCTGAGCGACGCAAGAATGGCGGCCGCCGTCACCCCGCCGACGGCGAATTTGCCGGCCCGGTCGAGAAACTCGCGCTTGGTGATTTTCCCATGCGCGTAATAATCATAGAGTTCGAGAAGTTCCTGAGGGAAATCCTTGGCTGTCATACGGGTCATGATGGCTCCTCCTTGCCTCGGGTTCTCGTGCCATCCTACACACGTAAGCTCGCGACTCTTTTCAACATTTCGCGAGTTTTGCGTGAGCCTGCCGGCGCGATCACAGCCTGTGGCGAGAGATGCCGGCATCCGTCGAATCCTGGCTTCGACGCCCGCTCATTTCGATTTGCCGCCGCAATCGGCCGTTCGCGACGCGGAATCGACAGCCGCCTACCGATCTATGAAAATTAATTTCATACTCATGCTTTGTGGCCCGTTTTCTATTGACGCCCCTCGTTTTTTGTCCCAACTTAAAGAAAATAAATTACTTAAATGGGAACCTGATCGGCATGAAAGTGGGAATCATAGGGCTAGGATTCCGGCTCGGTTATCTCGGCTATGTCTTCAAGGCGATCGACAGCAGTTTCGACATTGTAGGCTATGTGGACCCGGATCCCGCGGGGCTTCCCGGATTGACGGAAAAGGGAATTTCGGTCGGCAAGGCCTATGGTTCGCCGGAAGAGCTTCTTGCCTCCGAAAAGCTCGATCTCCTGATGATCGGCTCTCCCAATCACATGCATCTCGACCATATCAGGCTCGGGCTTCAGGCTGGTCTCAAGGTCTTCTGCGAAAAGCCGATCGTCACCACGATCGCCGAAAGCATCGAGCTTGCTCATCTGATGGCGAAGTTCGGCCATGAGCGACTGATGGTCGGTCTGGTGCTGCGTTATTCCCCTCTTTACCGGGATTTGCGTGCCATTCAGGCCGAGGGCAAGCTGGGTCAGATCGTGTCGATCGAAGCTTCCGAACATATCGAGCCCTATCACGGCGCCTTCTTCATGCGCGACTGGCGTCGTTACGAGCGCTATTCCGGCAGCTTCATGCTGGAGAAATGCTGCCACGATCTCGACCTTTATAATGGTGTCGTCGGCGCGCGGCCGGAGCGCGTCGCCAGTTTCGGCGGCCGCAAGAGCTTTATCCCGGCCAATGACCCGGCGCGCGAAGGCATCAACGATCTCGAGATGTTCCATCGTAAGCCGAGCGGATGGATGGGCTCGGACAAGGTCTTCGACAGCGATGCCGATATCATCGACTATCAGGTGGCGATCGTTGAATATGCCAATGGCGTCGGCATGAACTTCCACACCAATCTCAATGTGCCCGACCAGTTCCGTCGTTTCGCCATCATGGGTTCGCGCGGCATGGCCGAAGGCGATTTCGTTCGTGGCTACCTCAACGTGCACGAACAGCTGACCGGCAACAAGGTGGTCGAGAACATATACGCCGCCACGGAGCTCTCCCAGCACTACGGCGCCGATGAACAGATGGCGAGCGACCTGCTCGAAAGTGTGCGCACCGGGCTCGAACTTCCCGTCTCCACGCTGAACGCGCTCGAAGCCGGCATTCTCGCCTTGGCCATGGACGAAGCAAGGATGAAGAAAACGGTCGTCGACCTGCGCCCCGTCTGGGATCGCTTCGACGAAGCCCTCCACGCAAAAGCGGCTTGAGGAGAGCGGCAAGATGGGTGTTCAAAGAAGCACGGTCATCTTCGCCTGGATCCTTCTTCTTCCGGCAGTTATCTATGTTCTCGCGATTGTCGCTTATCCGCTGGTCGATACGTTCATACTCTCCTTCACCGATGCGTCGCTGAAGAAGACCACGGAATGGGTCGGCTGGATCAACTACGAGAAGATCTTCAATGAACGGTTTGCGGAGGTCATCATCCGCACCTTCATCTGGACGTTCTTCTCCGTCGCTCTGAAAATGGTGATCGGTACGTTCGGCGCAACCATGCTGAATGCCGCCGTGCCCGGCCGCTCCCTGTTCCGGCTCCTGACCATGCCGCCATGGATCGTGCCGATGGCGATCGGCATCTTCATGTGGGGCTGGATGTATAATGGCCAGTTCGGGATGATATCGGGGATATTGCAGCGCCTCGGTCTCGTCGACGGTCCGGTCGCCTTCCTCGCCTACGGAAGCACCGCCTTCTGGGCAACGATCGTCACCGATGTCTGGATCGGCGTGCCGCTGGTGACGATCTACTTCCTGGCGGCGATCCAATCCATTCCGAAGGATCTCTACGAGGCCGCCTGGACCGACGGCGCCGGCCGCTGGTACCGCTTCCGCCGCATCACGCTGCCGCTGATGGTTCCGGCGATCATCACCATGTCGATGCTCTCGCTGATCGCCACCTTCAATTCCTTCGATATCATCTGGATCCTGACGCAGGGCGGTCCGAGCGGCGAGACGACGACGATGATCATCGATACCTATCAGACCGCGATCGGCTCGAAGAAATACGGTGAGGGCGCCGCACGCGCGGTCTTGATCTGCATCTTCCTGTCGCTCTTCTGCTTTTCCTATTTCCGCGTCACCCGCCGCCTCAATCCGGAGAAGCGCGCATGAGCAGCCGTCCCATGATTGATCGCTACAGCTGGTGGGAAATCGTCCTGATCTATTGCGGCATCGCGCTGTTTCTCTTCTTCGTGCTCTCGCCTTTCGTCGAAGGTTTCCTGGTTTCCCTGAAACCGCTCGCCCAGCTCTTCTCCTCGCCCTACCGCTTCTGGCCGGAGAACGGCTCGCTCGAAGCCTACCGGACGATGTGGATCAGCGTGCCGGGTTTTGGCCGCTACATCTTCAACTCCTTCTTCATCTCGACCATCGTCACGGTGATCGTGCTCTGCCTCGTCATTCCGGCGGCCTACGCTTTCGCGAAGTTCGAGTTCAAGGGCATGGGTATCCTGCTCGGCGCATTCCTGACGGTGAACATGTTCTCCGGCGCCGTGCTTCTGATCCCGCTCTTCCGGCTGATGCGCAGCATGGGCGTGCTCAACACCTATCTCGCCATGATCGTGCCGGGTGTCGCGTTCCTGATCCCGTCGGCGATCTGGCTGTTGCGAACCTATATGATCCGCATTCCACAGGAACTCAACGAAGCGGCCTACATGGATGGCGCCAGCCATTTCTATACGCTTCGGCGCGTCATCCTGCCCATCGCGATGCCGGGGATTATCGTCGTCGCCATTACCACCTTCATCGGCGCTTACGCACAGCAATTCATCTTCGCGCTGACCTTCAACTCGAAGACCGAATACATGCCCTTGCCGGTGGGGCTCTTTGCTTACTTCGGCAAGCAGGAGGTTATCTGGAACGAACTCATGGCGGCTTCCTTCGTCGGTATTGCGCCGGCAATGGTCGTCATCTTCTTCCTTCAGCGTTATCTCGTCGGCGGGCTGACCGCCGGTGCGGTGAAACAATAAGATCAAAAGACGAGTGAACAGCTAACACAAGAATGGGAGTCACGACGTGAGCATAACAATCAAGACAGGCCTTATGGCGCTCGCTTTGCTTGGTTCGACGGCACTGACCGCGGTCACTGCCCAAGCGGCCGACAAGGAAATCAGCTGGATCTATTGCGGCGACACGATCGACCCGGTCCACACCAAATACATCAAGCAGTGGGAAGAAAAGAACGCAGGCTGGAAGGTTACGCCAGAAGTCGTCGGCTGGGCGCAGTGCCAGGACAAGGCAACGACGCTCGCCGCTGCCGGCACGCCTGTTGCGATGGCCTATGTCGGATCGCGCACGTTGAAGGAATTCGCCCAGAACGATCTCATCGTTAAGGTGCCGATGACCGATGACGAGAAGAAGAGCTATTATCCCCACATCGTCGACACCGTGACCTTCGAGGGCACGCAGTGGGGCGTTCCTATCGCCTTCTCCACCAAGGCGCTCTACTGGAACAAGGACCTCTTCAAGCAGGCCGGCCTCGATCCCGAGAAGCCGCCGAAGACCTGGGCTGAAGAAATCGAGATGGCCAAGACCATCAAGGAAAAGACCGGTATTCCGGGCTTCGGTCTTTCCGCCAAGACCTTCGACAACACGATGCACCAGTTCATGCATTGGGTTTACACCAACAATGCCTCGGTGACGGACGCCGAAGGCAAGATCACGCTCGACAGCCCGCAGATTCTCGCTGCGCTGAAGGCCTATAAGGATATCGTCCCCTACTCCGAGGAAGGCCCGACGGCCTATGAGCAGAACGAAGTCCGCGCCATCTTCCTCGACGGCAAGGTCGCCATGATCCAGGCAGGCTCGGGCGCCGCTTCCCGACTGAAGGAGACCAAGATTGCCTGGGGCATTGCAACGCTGCCGCTCGGTCCCGACGCCAAGGGTCCCGGCACGCTGCTGATCACCGACAGCCTTGCGATCTTCAAGGGTTCGGGGGTCGAGGACAAGGCGACGGAATTTGCCAAGTTCATCACCTCGCCGGAGGTTCAGTCGGAATACGAACTGCAGGGCGGCGCAGGCCTCACCCCGCTGCGTCCTTCGGCAAAGGTCGACGAATTCGTCGCCAAGGACCCCTATTGGAAGCCGTTGATCGACGGCATCAGCTATGGTGGTCCCGAGCCGCTCTTCACCGACTATAAGGGCTTCCAGAACTCGATGATCGAGATGATCCAGTCGGTGGTAACAGGCAAGGCCGAGCCGGAAGCCGCGCTCAAGAAGGCTGCTGGCGAAATCGAGGCGTTCAAGTAAGCTTCTTGAGCCTCTTGGGATCGCGGAGGCAACAGTCCGCGATCCCTCCCCTGATCGAATATGCGACGAAGGCCGCCGGCGGAGACAGATTTTTGGGACAGCTTCTTCTCAACAAAGTTCAGAAGTTCTACGGCGACTATGAAGTCCTGAAGGGCGTGCAGCTCGAAGTGAGGAATGGCGAGTTCGTCGTCTTCGTCGGGCCGTCTGGCTGCGGCAAGTCCACCCTCTTGCGCATGATCGCCGGTCTCGATGCGACGACGGCGGGCGACATCGTCATCAATGGCGTCAGGGTCAACGACCTGCCGCCCGTCAAACGGGGCATCGCCATGGTGTTCCAGTCCTACGCGCTCTACCCGCATATGACTGTTTTCGAGAACATCGCCTTCCCGCTTCGCGTCGAAAAGATGGAAGAGGCGAAGCTCAAGGCCAAGGTCGAAAATGCGGCGCGCATCCTGCATCTCGAACAGCGGCTGCAGCAGAAGCCCGGCATGCTTTCGGGCGGCCAGCGCCAGCGTGTCGCGATCGGCCGCGCCATCGTGCGCGAGCCGAAGATATTCCTGTTCGACGAGCCACTTTCCAACCTCGACGCGGCGCTGCGCGCCGACATGCGCATCGAGCTCGCCAAGCTGCACCGGCAGTTGAAGGCGACGATGATCTATGTGACGCATGACCAGGTCGAGGCCATGACGATGGCCGACCGCATCGTTGTGCTTGATGCCGGCAATATCTCCCAGACGGGTGCGCCGCTGGAGCTTTATCACAAGCCTGCGAACCAATTCGTCGCAGGCTTCATCGGCAATCCGAAAATGAATTTCCTGCCCGTAACCTGCAAGGGCGTCAGCGCCAACGGCGTCGAAGTGGATTATCAGGGCCAGACCGCGGTTCTGCCGGTGACGCCGCGCGAGGGCATGGTGGGGAAGGCTTTGACGCTCGGCATCCGTCCGGAGCATATCCAGCTCGGCGGCGGCGATATCGTCTTTACCGTGACGCCGACGGTCATCGAACGCCTTGGAGCCAACACCGTCGCCTACGCATCGCTCAACGGCGAGGGTGAGAATTTCTGCGCCATGCTGCCCGGCAGCGTCGGCATCCGCGCGGACATGCCGGTCGCGACCGGTATCAATGCCGCGGACTGCCACCTCTTCGACGAGGCGGGCATTGCCTTCGAGCGACGCGTGGAACTGACGGAAATCGATATGAACGTGATCAACCCGACGGCGGCTTGAAATAGCGGCCGCATCGGCGGTTCGTCCTGCCACGGGTCGGTTCCCGGGCGAAATGACATCCTATTGCGGCTGCCGCCGGCAGGAGTTCGGTCCGTTACGGGCATTTTGTAATATGGCTGCTTTGCGCCCCATATCGGCCATAGACGCGATCTTGTCTTCGCCCGCAGCCAGACATTGCGGCGACCACCTAAAGTTCATAGTCGCGTCACAACCGGCCATTCCCGCAGGTCTGTGTGCGTCACGCCCGACTCGCCCGAACGCTCAGCCACCGATCATGGGGCTTTCCGACGCACCGACGTACCTCGCTGACGATCCAGCCGGCGTCTGTGAGTGCTGACCGCAGGGCAGACTCGCGCCAGTACGTCTCGACGTAGCGCCGCGGCGCTGCAGGACTGCCGTGTGTGGACACATCCTCGCCGTCGCCCTCTCTAACCGAGGCGTGCAGTTGACCACCGGTCCGTGTCGCCTTGGCAAGCTTTCCAAGCACCGTGCCGAAATCCTCGCGCGCGACGTGAATCAGGCAGGCACAAGCCCAGATCCCGTCGTATGGCATGCCGGGACGCTGCGGGTCGGCCAAGTCTTCGATCAGCGGGTCCAACAGGTCGGCCTCGAAGCCATTCTCGCGAAGCAGTTCGACGAAACCCTTCGAAATGTCGGTGCGCCGGACGCTAATGCCCCGCTTCTCAAGCTCAAGTGCATCGCGCCCGCCGCCGCTTCCGATCTCCAGCACCCTGCCCGAGCCACCCAGCTCGGTCACGAACACATCGATCTCTGTCGCGACCCATTCGGGCATCGCCGCGGCCTCTGCGGCGTAGTCAGCCGCGACCGTATCATAGGACCGCACAGTATCCCGGTCGGTGCCCATCCTAGCGCTCCTCCTTCAGGACAAGCGGCTCGATGAGCGAGATGCCCATCAGCCCGTTGCGCCCTTGATACTCCGGCAGTTGGTGACATCGCGAGCGATTTGCTTCCAGCTTTAGCAGAAATGCGATCAGAGACACCACCGACCGATTGCCAATGCTGCCGGGCAGCAACGCCCCATGTCGGCCATAGAAGTCGATCTTGACGTTGCCCGGAAGCAGATATCTCCTGTGACCGCGCTGTACGTCAGCCGGGCGTTGGCTGCCACCGAGACTATGTTTGCCATCCGCCTCGTTTTGTGCTGTCTTCTCGCAGCCGGATTCTGGCCGCGTGCTTGGAACTAATGACGGGCGAGACTGTTTCAGCAGTGACTTTGGCATGACGCTTACGTGCCCTCCTGGCTGGGTAAGCCTCGATTTTGAGGAGACTCGCATCATGAAGATTTCGTCCAGATTTCGTTCAGTCGCTGCTGCGGTTATCGCTGCAGCAGGAATCAGCTTTGCCGGCTCCGCGCATGCCGACAGCGGTACGATCAGCTTCTCAGTCTACAAGGCTGCCTTCTTTGTGGGTGGTTCTGGAGGCGAGGGCACGCTGACCTTCCATGGTCGCCGCTATCCCATCTCTGTCGGCGGCATCTCGGGCGGCCTCGCTTTCGGGGCTTCCAAGACCTATTTCCATGGTGCCGTTCGCCACATTCGCAGCGCCCGGGATGTGGCGGGGGTCTACGGTGCGGCGGGCGGTGGCGGCGCGGTCGGCAAAGGGGCGCAGGTGATCGTCATGACCAATGACAAGGGCGCCCAACTCGAGCTCTCAGGCAAGCAGGTAGGCCTGCAAGTCAACGCCGATCTCAGCGGCATTGCCATCACGGTGAAGTAAGGGCCGTCGCTCGGTTCGTCGTGCCTTCGGTCGGCACACGAGGCTGAATACAAAGGTCGGCTTTCAGCGCTACCATCTAGGAAGCGGTCGGTCCACTGTCGGCCCCATTCGCGACGGAAGTCGATTTCCATTCGATAACGTCTGGATATCTTGAGCGACGTGTTTGATGGGTGGAAGCTGGCAGTCAGCTTATTGTTGGAGGTACCACAAAGCAGCCAGCGGGTTAGACGACCTCACCTGTGAGCTCACCCACGCGCTCCGTGTTGACCCCCGAGCAGACCGGTTCTACAAGATAGGCTATGGCAACACACCTCTGATCGGCCGCGCCTAGCGGCATTGAGCGACGCACAGTCCTGCACGACACGCGGGGCCACTTCCACTTGCCAAGCCAAAATCAGAGATTTTCAATGCCCACACTCTACCTCACTTGCGGTCTTCCCGGTTCAGGCAAGACGTCGCTCGCCAAGATCATCGAACACGAAGCATCTGCCCTCCGCCTGACCGGAGACGACTGGATGCACAGGCTTTACCCCGGCATCTCTACTCCAGAAGCCGAAACTGGCCCGTGCCGAGGTAGAGTCGAGAGCCTCCAGTGGCAGATCGCTCTGCGTGCCATCGGGCTTCAGTGTAACGTTGTCGTGGATTGGGGCGTGTGGTCACGGGCAGAACGGGACGCCTGTCGGGACGAAGCTCGCGCAGCTGGTGCTCACGTCGTCCTCTGCTTCCTCGACGTTCCCTTTGATGAGCTTTGGGACCGGGTTTCGCGGCGAAACGCCGAGCTTCCAGTCGGCACGTTCGACATCTCGCGGGCGGACATGCTTAGGTGGTCGAAACTGTTCGAGCCGCCAACTGCCGAGGAGTTGGCGCTTTACGATCGGCAAACCCATCCAGCCATCACCGCCCTTACATGATGCACCACAGCGTCGGGGTATCCGCAGTCTGGGTGCCTTAGGCGATCAGGGCCGATTTCGCTCTCGATCGGAACCGCTCCTACCAGACGAGACCGCGGGCCGCGACGTCCTCCACGCGGGTGACAACCCCATTGCGATGGAAGACCATCGTGTCGAAGAGATTGGAAACCACGCAGGTGTGGTTCGGGATGATGAAGAGCTTCTCGCCGATCTTAGGCCGGGGGCCGGTGCAGTTCGACAGGTCGATCACGCCGTGTTCTTCCGAGAGGCTGGTGATGCGCGCCTCGGGATAACCGACGATCAGACCGTAATCGCTGAAGCCCTGGAGATCCGAGGTCAGTGCCTTCGATCCGGCATCGATGACGGCGCGGTCGGCGTTCGGCCGCGACACGACGGTCGCCAGCACATGCATGGCGCAATCGTCCTCGGTGCAATGGCCCATGCGCACCATCTGGCGATCGTTGTAGATATAGGTGCCGGCACGGTGTTCCGTGGCCGACTTGACGAGATGCGCCTCGAAAAGGCTTGGTGTTCCGCCATTGCTGACGATCGGGCAGGTTATGCCTTCCGATTGCAGGCGCCTCACCGTTTCGGCGATGAAGGCTTCCACGGCGGCCGCCGATTGCGGCTTGGGATAGGTCACGATGCCGCCGAAGGTCAGGCCGTCGGCAGCAGTGATGCGCTTGGCGAGCGAGGCTGCTTCCTCCGGCGTCTGCACGCCGCAGCGGCCGGCGCCGGTATCGCATTCTACAAGCACCGTCAGCGGCTTATGTCCGGAAAAATGCGCGGCGAGCCCGTCGACAGTCACTTCGCTATCTGCAACGACCTTGAGGGCCGAAATCTTCTCATTCAGCTTGGCCAGGCGCTCGAGCTTCTGCTGTCCGAGGATATTAAAGGTGATGAGGATGTCTCCGAAGCCGGCTTCGGCAAAGACCTCGGCTTCCGTCACCTTCTGGCAATTGATGCCCTTGGCGCCGGCTGCGACCTGCGCGACGGCGAGCGCGGGAATCTTGTGTGTCTTGATATGCGGGCGGAAGTTCAGCCCGTGCCGATCCATATAGGACTGAACGCGGTTGATGTTTGCAGTCAGCCGGTCTTCGTCGATGACAGGACGCGGTGTCGAGAGATCGGCGATCCTGTCACCCGCCTTCGCGACGACGGCAAAGCTGACATCATGCATTTAGGCGGCTCCGCGTATTATCCCATGTGGGTCGGCCACGATCGGCCAGATGGTCCTTGGCGCCCGCCGGTAAGCCGTCGTCGCCGGATTATTGGGATACGGCGTTCCCGCGGAGCAGTAAAGGATTTCCGCCGCAATCTTCGAGAAGGACGCGAAGAAGTGGTTGGTAGATTTGATCACAAGGATCTTCTGCTTCGTGGGATCGATGCCCATCACCGAAAAGAGGCTCGGATCAAAGCTCTGGGCACGTGTCGAATTGAGGATGATATCGATGCCATTGAGCACGATATGCGCGGCGTCACCGAAAGGCGCCAGGCTCTCGCCGAACTGCATCTCGGCATTCCTAACCAGCTTGACGACCTTGACCGTGCCGTCGACGGGATTGCCGGTGCCGGGCGCCGACTTGGCGCCGAAGCGCAGCGGAATTTCCGCCCCCTCGCCCGCCGCAAAACAGATCTGCACGGCCACCGGATCCCAGATGGTGCCGATCGCGGCACTTCTGACGCCGCGCGCCATGAGCTCGCCGAGGAGCACGGTCGCATCTCCCGCCGTGCCGCCACCCGGATTGTCCCAGACGTCGGCGATGACGACGGGCCATGCGGTGGCAGCGATCGCGCGCGAAACGGCTTCCTTCTCGTCGATTTGCGGGACCATGAAGGTGCCGCGCTTGGAAAAGAGCTCCAGGCCGAGTTCGCGTGCAAGAGCAGCGCCCTTTTCCGGCTTGTTGTCTGTTACGACGAGCAGCTTCGTCCCCATTTCGGGAACGTCACCCACCATGAAGCCGTGGATCACGGAGATCGACAGGATGTCAGGATCGTTCTTTTCGATCTGCATGATCTTGTCGACGAAGGAGCGCATGGGCTCGCGCGATGTCGGGAAGACGTCGATCATGCGGCAGTCGAACACCGACATATCAGGCTTGACCCGGCCTTCCAGTGTTTCCACAGCAATGCGCCAGAGGTCCTCGGCGCGGTCGACGAAATCCGTATGCGGAAACTCCTTAAAATAGACGGCGAAATCGAGTGCTGCGACACGCTTTGCGGTCAAGTGGCTGTGCGGATCGAGCTCGGCGCAAATAAGGACCTCAGGCCCGACGATCTCGCGGATGCGCTGGAGAAGGTCGCCTTCCGTATCCTCATATCCGGCTGCCACCATGGCGCCGTGCAGGCCCATGACGACGGCGTCGACCGGCATTGCCGCACGGAGCTGGCCGAGGATTTCGTCGCGCAATTCCTCGTAGGTCGTCCGGTTGACGAGGCCCGCGGGGTCGGCCCAGGTGGCGGTTCCCTCGATCAGTTCCCAACCCTTTTCCTTGGTGACGCGCCGTCCGACGGTGATCGGCGCGGTGCAGAGCGTCGGCGTTTCGGGATGCTGGCCGGGCGGGGCATAAAGCGAGGCTTCGAATGCGCGACGATCCACGCAGATCGGGGAAAAAGTATTGGTCTCGGTCGCCAGTGCTGCCGTGAAAATGCGCAAGAAAGTGGCCTTCGTGTTGTCGGCCCCGCTTCAACCCATCGGGTTCGGCAGGTAGCCGGTGAAACCTGAGATCTTCCAGCGTCCCTCGTGAAGTCTGCAATAATAGAGCGTCTGCCATTGCAGGACGTCCCGGCTATTGTCGCTCTTGGTGATGCCGCCGTCGAATTTCTTGCGCACCAGCGCCGTGTCGCCTTCGATCTCGATATCTTCCAGCGTCGTCGTGGTGAAGATCGCCGTGCGCGGATCTTCCGCGAAACTCTGTTCGGCGAAATCCTTTGCCTGTCTCAGCCACTCGTCGCGATAGGCCGTGAGCGTCGGGAAGGCCAGGCGCCACTTGTCCGGGCTGACTTCCTTTCGGCCGTCAATGCCGATGAAACCTTCTTCCACGAAGTCATGCTCCACCATCGACCAATCGGCGGCCAGAAAGGCATCGATATCGCGGGGAACGAGCATCTCCCAGATCGCGTGGCGGGCGCTGTCCAACGGGAAAGGATTCTGGAAAGGATCGCGCATGTCAGCCCCGGATTGAAATTCTTTTCATAAAACACGTTTTTCACTGGTCAAATTCCGCTTTCTATGGTCACTTGTCAACTTATCAAGAAAATAATTTGCAAGGACTTGGGAATGCCTATCAAGCGCTATGGCACTGTTCAAACGGGCGCCGGCGGCAAGGCGCTGCCTTTCGCGCGCGCCGTGGAAGCTGACGGATGGCTCTATGTTTCCGGACAGGTTGCGATGGAAGATGGCGAGATTATCGACGGCAACATCATTGCCCAGACCCACAAGACGATCGCCAATGTCCTGGCGATCCTCGACGAGGCCGGATACGGCGTCGAGGATGTCGTGCGCGTCGGCGTCTGGCTCGACGATCCGCGCGACTTCTGGACCTTCAACAAGATCTATCAGGAGTATTTCGGCGAGCATCCGCCGGCACGCGCCTGTGTGCAATCGTCGATGATGGTCGATTGCAAGGTTGAGATCGACTGCGTGGCCTATAAGAAGAAGGATGGATAGAGAGCCATCGGGGGGACGGGTTTGGATATCTTTTCGACATTGCAGGAAGACAAGACCCGGCTCTCTCCCTCCGAGAGCCGCATCGCCGAGATCATCGTCAACGATTTCGAATTTGCCGTGAATGCCTCGATCATCGAGCTTGCGGAACGGGCCGAGGTCTCGCCGCCGACCGTCACGCGCTTTTGCCGGCGGCTGGGCTGCGAGAGCTTTTCCGACTTCAAGGTGCAGCTTGCCAGGACCGCGCATATCGGGGTGCGCTATCTGAAGCCGGAATCGAAAAGCACCGATCCGGCCGATGTCGCCCAGGATATCATCACCAAGGCCCAGAACGCGCTGTTCCTGCTGCACCGGTCGCTCGATCTCGCCGCGATCGAGGCTGCCGTTTCGCTTATCGCCAAGGCCGACATGATCTATGCCTTTGGTTCCGGCGGCAATTCGTCGATGATCGCCGACGAGCTTCAGAACCGCCTTTTCCGCCTCGGGCTTCGCATCACGGCAAGTTCCGATCACAGCATGCAGCTGATGATGGCTGCGGCCGCAAGGCCGAACGACGTGCTGATCGGCTCGTCTTTCTCGGGTCGTAATATGGAGCTGGTGCGGGCCTTCGAGCTTGCCCGCGACACCAAGGTGAAGACGATCGCCCTGACCCAGACGGACAGCCCGGTTGCCAAGGCCGCCGAGATCGTCGTGCCGATCGATCTTCCCGAAGGCAGCAACATCTATCGCCCGACCTCCACGCGCATCGCCTACATCGCGACGGTCGATATCCTGTCGAGCCTGGTTGCCTACGCCGTTCAGCCAAAGGCGACGACCACGCTTCGGCGCATCAAGCAGCAGCTGGTTATTCACCGCGACGGCGACGACCGGCAATTGCTTGGAGACTGAATTTTCATGAACGGGAGCGACAGCAAATGACCCAATCGGCAGCCATCGTGACAGGCGCGGCAGGCGATATCGGCGCGGCGATCGCCGCCCGGCTCGCCGACGACCATGATGTCGTGCTGCTCGCCGACATCGATGCGACGGCCGCCGCCGCCGTGGCTTCGAAACTCGGGCCCGACAATCGCTTCGTGGCGGTCGGATGTGATGTGACCAGCGAGGCGAGCATTGCCGAATTGGTAAAACGCGCTGGAGACGCCGGCGTGGTCCGGACCCTCGTCAACAATGCCGGTGCTGCCCGCGCGACCAGCTTGCACGATACGACGCCCGAGATCTGGCGGGCGGACAATGCGCTCAATCTCGAAGCGGCGTTCTTATGTTTCCGTGCCTTCGAGCCGATGCTGAAGTCCTCGAAGGGCTCCGTGGTCAACATCGCATCGGTCAACGGCATGAATGTCTTCGGACACCCGGCCTATAGCGCCGCCAAGGCGGGCCTGCTCCACTTCACCCGGTTGGTCGCCGTCGAATACGGCAAGTTCGGCATCCGCTCCAACGCCGTCGCGCCCGGCACAGTGAAGACGCAGGCCTGGGAAGTGCGCGCCGCCGCCAATCCGAACGTTTTCGAGGAGGCGCGCCGTTGGTACCCACTGCAGCGCGTCGTCGATCCCAAGGATGTTGCCAATGCCGTGGCCTTTCTCGCCGGGCCGCTCGCCGCAGCGATCACTGGCGTCTGCCTGCCGGTCGATTGCGGCCTCACGGCCGGTCAAGCCGAGCTTGCGCGGACGTTCTCCCAATCGGAACATTACTGAAATCCACGTGACCGCATGAGCCGCCTTTTTCCTGATGTCTTCCGCAATCCGGCGATCCGCGCCAGCATGATCGCCATTTTCACTTTCGGAATGGCGGGCGCGATGACGGCACCCTATCGTTCGATCGTCGGCATTCGCGAGCTGGGGCTGAGCGATAGCCTCTATTCCATCCTGACCTTTGCATCGGCAGCGGTGAACGTTGTCGTCAGCGTCCTGCTCGGCAATCTCGCCGATCGGCTTGGCGAATATCGATCGGCGATGATCGGCGCCTGTCTCTTCGGTATTGTCGGTTACGGCATGGTCTATGCTTTTCCGAGGGCGGCGATCTTCATCATCAGCGGATTGCTGCCCCTGCCGATCTACGGGGCGTTGAACTCGCTGCTGTTTGCCAATGCGCGCGCGGCGATGCAAGGCATGAGCCGAAGCGACGTGGTGACGGCCAATTCAGGCGTGCGCGCCATGATCTCGCTCTCCTGGGTGCTGATCCCTGGCGTTACAGGCCTCGTGCTTTCGGGCGCATCGAGCATGCTGCCAGCCTATCTCTTTGCCAGCATCTCCTGTCTGATATGCCAGGGCATCATCCTCTTTGCCCTACCGAAACGGGCAGGAACGGAGATGGCCGCAGCTCACCATCTCAGCTATCTCGGCGCCCTTCGCCAGGTGGTTTCACCGCGGATTTCGGCGCATATCTGCGGGGTGGCGCTGATTACCAGCACGCTGCATCTGAACGATGCCCTTTTGCCGCTGATCGCCACCGGCGCGGCGCATGGGCGGCTCAGCGATGTCGGCATTCTGGTCGGCATCGTCGCATTGCTGGAGGTGGTCTTCATTATCGTCTGGTCGCGCATTGCGCGAAAGACCGGCCAAATGTCAGCGCTTGCCGCCGGCACCATCGTCTATGCCGTGTTCCTCAGCCTTCTCGGCTTTGCCTCTCAACCGTGGCACCTCTATGCGCTGACGTTGCTCGCAGGCATCGGAGCGGCGGCGATCATCAGCATTCCGATCACTTATCTGCAGGATCTCATCGCCGATCGGCCGGGGCTCGGCAGCGCGCTGATCTCCGTCAATATCTTTGCCAGCGCCGGGATCGGCGCGCTGATCTTTGCTGCTGGCACATCGGTGGCAGGTTATTCCGGAACCGCCATCCTCAGCGCTGTTACGGGACTGTCTGGAATAGTGATCCTCGGCTTCCTGCATCGGCGCAATGTTCACTAAGTGCTGCTGAATGTATTGGCGCCTCATGGATCGGCAGAATGTGGCTTTCATCACTGTTCGTCTTATGACAAGGGTGATGTACCATTTCCTTTGAAGGCGACATGAAGGCGATCTCCGGCACGAATCTCGAGCAGGCCAAGTCTCACAACCGGCGTGTGGTGATCGAGGCTGTGCGTACGAATGGCCCTCTGTCTCGCGCCGCGATCGCCCGGATGACCGCGCTGACCGCCCAGACCGTGTCCAATATCGTCGAGGAGCTTGAGAGGTCGCACCTTCTCGTTGCGGCCAAGGCGCAAAAGCTGGCGCGCGGCCAGCCGATCATCCCCTACAGCATCAATCCGCAGGGCGCTTATTCGATCGGCCTGGAACTCGGACGGCAGCGTGCAAGCGGGGTCCTGACGGATCTTTCCGGTGTCGTCTGCGCGCGTATCGAGCGCCACGTCGAGCACCCCGATCCTCTAACCGCCATCCCGGTGCTGCAATCCATCGTCGAAGATCTCCAGCAGGCCTTCGCATTCGACCGCAACAGGCTGCTCGGCGTCGGAATGGCCCTGCCCGGCCGCTATGGCGATGGCGGCACCACCTCCCTCAGCCCGCAGAACCTGCCGGGCTGGCAGGGTTTTCCCGTCGGGCATGAGCTGGAACAGCGGGTGAAGGTGCCGGTGCTCGTGGAGAACGATGCGACGGCGGCGGCAATCGGTGAGCGCCTTCACGGCGTCGCCCGCGGTTTCGCCAGCTTCGTCTATCTCTTCCTCGCCGGCGGCGGCGGCATCGGCGCTGGAATGTTCCTCGACGGTCACCTCTACAAGGGCAGCCGCAACAATGCCGGCGAGATCGGGCATATCATCGTCGAACCGCACGGCAAGCTCTGCAGCTGTGGCAAACGCGGCTGCCTGGATCGCTACATCTCGCCGACGGTCGCCTACGAATTCATGGGCATTGCGAATGCGGAGGAGCTTTCGCCCGACGATCTCGATGCGCTGGTCGCAGAGGGCGGCGAAGGCCTGGACGCTTGGCTCGATCAGGCCGTCCAGCCGCTACGGCAGACCGTCGATTTTCTGGAGCTTGCCTTCGATCCGCAGACCGTCGTGCTCGGCGGCAGCATATCGACATCGCTGATGCGGCGGCTTGCCGAGCGGCTGGAGCCGCTGCACGTTCCGATCGACCCCGATCGAAAGCGGACGATACCGCGTGTCATGATCGGCATGACCGGCAAGGATACGGCCATCCTCGGCGCCGCCGCCCTGCCGATCTTTTCCGAAACCAATCCGCGCTTCGACGTTCTGCAAAAGCCGCTCGGCTAGCACATCTCAGCCCGGGAGATTGCCGCCGCCGCCCGTCATTCGCCTGCCGGCAGCCTCGCATCTGCTTGCGGCGGACGGCGGGCTAGAGGGCGCGCAAAGATGACCACGTTCCCGAGAAGCGTCAGCGCCAGACCGATCAGGCCTGCCCCGCTCCAGTGGTAGCCCTCGAAGACAGTCGACAGCGACAGGGCGACGATCGGGAAGAGGACAGTGGCATAGGCAGCGCGCGAAGAGCCGATGCGGGACACCAGCATGAGATAGGTGGTGAAGCCGACCACCGATCCGATCGCCGCAAGATAGAGCAGAGCGGCAAGATAGGTGATGTTTGGCGGCGCCACGATCGGCGTTTGCGTCACGGCAATCAGGCAGAGGAGGACAATCGCGCCATAGGTCATGCCCCAGGCATTGGCGGTCAGCGGTGAGATTCCGGCTGCGCTGTTTCGACGCGAAGCCATATTGCCCAGCGAGAAGAACAGTGTGCCAAGCGCTGCGAGCCCGATCCCTTTCAATGTGCCCACATTGAAATCGACGGCAACCTCCTGTCCGAAAAGGAGGATAAGGCCGGTTGCTCCGAGTAGCGCTGCGAGAAGCGTGCGGCTTGTAATGCGGTCGCCGAAAAAGAGGCGCGCATTGACGGCATTGTAGATCGTTGCGAGCGAGAAGATCACGGAGATCAGGCCGGACGGGATGGTAGCGGCTGCGTTGTAGAAGCAGATGAAATTGAGGCTAAACAGGCAGAGCGCTTGTGCAAGGATGAAAGGTTGATCGCGCAAGGTAGGGACCTTGAGCCGCCGCATGACAGCCAGCACGGCGACGAGGATCACTGCTGCGACCGCAAATCTGTAAAAGACCGAGACCAAGACCGGCACGGGACCGACCTGCATCGCAATAGCGATCCAAGTCGTCCCCCATATGAGGACGGTCGCGATGAAGAGAGCGGCATTTGCCATGAAGTGATCCTCGTTTTCTCCACAAGTAGGCGAACAGTGAACAGGTCTCTTGTACATTCTTGCTATGAAATCGATTTGCCCGGACTTCATGCTCGCCATGCGGGTCGTCCACCGGTATTGTCCGCAAGGCGTGCTCAGGTGTGGGGAAGAATTGGTGAAATATAGTCACCCCTCGGTTTTCAGGTTTTTGTCTGCATCTCCCACTGCGCGGATGTCGCAGTCCATCGATTTGGGGTTTGGGCGATCAGCTGCCATCTGGAGCAATGCGCACGACAGGATGAGCTATCAGCGGCCGAACGGTCATACGTTCAGTCTTTATCTCAAGGGCGGTGCGGGAACGCGTCGTCTGGATGGCAGTCCCACCGCGCGCGGCCGTCCGGGAGTCCTGTGCATCATGCCACAGGAGCACTCGTCCGAATGGGAAATCACCGAATTCTCCCAATTCGTCCATCTGTATATTCCCGACGATCAGATGCGCCGGATGTTTGCAGAGACGTTTGACCGCGATGCTCGGCTTGTGGCCCTTCCAGAAGTGACTTTCGCAGATGCGCCCGCCCTGGCGCGCACGCTTTGGCAGATGACGAAAGCGATGTTGGCGGGCGGTCATCTGGCGGCCGAAGAAGCGATGACGCAGACGATCAACGATTTCTTCGTTGATCCGCGTTATGGAGGGATGCGTCCCTGCGCGATCAGCGGCGGGCTCGCTCCTCATGTGCGGCGCCGGAGTCTGGAGTACATCGAGGCCCATCTCGGTGAGGCGATCCGCTTAGAGGATCTGGCGACGATAGGGCAGCTCAGCGCGTTTCATTTTCAGCGGATGTTCCGGGCAAGCTATGGTGTGTCCCCGCATGGCTGGGTGGCCCACCGGCGAGTAGAGCGCGCCAAATCGATGTTGGGCGGCACGGACCCGATCGCGCAGATCGCTTCTGCCTGCGGCTTCAGCAGCCAGAGTCACATGACGCGGGCATTCAAGTTGGGCACTGGCACGACACCCTCTGCCTACCGGCAACGACAGTGAAGCGCCTTCCCGAAACCAATCCGCGCCTCGGCGCCTGCAAAAGCCGCTCGGCTAAACCGAGGGGGCTTCGGCCTTCCAGACCTCACTTCATCGCGACGACGACCTTGCCTTTCGCGCGTCCCGTTTCCACATAGTCCAGTGCCTCGTTGGTTTTCGCGAATTGGAAGACCCGGTCGATGACGGGACGGATGGCGCCGGCCTCGATAAGCGAGGTGATCTTGCCGAGCTGAGCACCGTTCGCCGTCATGAAGACGAAGGAATATCCGATCCCCAGACGTTTCGCTTTCCGCCTGATGCCGAGGCTTAAAAGGCGCATAACCTGCTGCAGCAGCCAACCGGAGCCATTCTCCCTGGCGAAATCGGGATCGGGCGGCCCCGATATCGAGATCAGCTTGCCGCCCGGCTTCAGGACGGCGAGCGATTTTTCCAGCGTATCCTTGCCGAGGCTGTTCAGCACGACGTCATAGCCCTTCAGCACCTTTTCGAAATCGTCCTTCTTGTAATCGACCACCACGTCGGCGCCGAGGCCTTTCACAAGATCGATATTTGCCGTGCTCGTGGTCGTCGCCACATGGGCGCCGAGATGTTTAGCAAGCTGGATCGCGACCGTGCCGACGCCGCCGGAGCCGGCATGGATCAGTACCCTCTGCCCCTTTTGCAGCTTGGCGCGTTCGACCAGAACCTGCCATGCGGTCAGCGCCACCAGCGGAATGGATGCGGCTTCTAACATGCTGAGATTGGCAGGCTTCAGCGCAATATCGGCGGCGTCGATGGCGATGTATTCGGCGAATGTGCCGATGCGATCCTGGCCAGGCCGCGCATAGACTTCGTCGCCGGGTTTGAACTGCCGTACCTTGGCCCCGACCCGGACCACGACGCCGGCAACATCATTGCCGAGCACCAGTGGCAGGCGATAGGGCAGGATGAGCTTGAACTCGCCGTCCCGGATCTTGGCATCCAGCAGGTTGACGCTGGCGGCATGGATCTCGACCATCACGTCGTTTTCGCGCAGCTGCGGTTCGGGGCTCTGGCCGAGGCGGAGGGCACCGCCTTTCTTGTAGCGATCGATCAGGAATGCTTTCATGGCACGAACTTTCGTTTCTGTGATGAGCCGGAAATGCAGCAAGGGAGGCTCAATCGGGGAGCTTGTTGAATTTCCGGAGGTTCTTGTCGACGAAGGACTCGGGCAGGAAGCGGCGGATGAAACGGACCTGTCCTGCGGTTTTCCCGGCTGTGTAACGTCTCTTGGGCGATACCGCATTGGCGGCCTTGACGACGGTTGCGGCGACCACCTCGGGGGCATCACCCTTGGAAACGATCTCGCGCATCAGCTTCTCCGCGTCGGCACGCACCGCATCGTAGACAGCAAGCGGCCGGTCCGGCCGCGTGATGTTCTCCTCGAAGGAGGTCCGGGTGACGCCGGGTTCGACGAGCACGACGCGGATGCCCTGCGTTCGCACTTCATGATCGAGGGATTCCGAATAGCCTTCGATCGCGTGCTTGGTCGCTGCGTAGAGCGCGTTGAATGGCGCCGGGATGAGACCAAGGATCGAGCTCAGGTTGATGATCCGACCGCCGCGCTGTCGCCGCATCACCGGCAGCACCGCATTCGTCATCCGCATAGTACCGAAGACGTTGACGTCGAACACGGATTTGGCCTGCGTCGTCGTCGATTCCTCGGCGCCGCCGAGCAGGCCGACACCGGCATTGTTGACGAGCAGATCGATCCGCCCTGCCCGGCTCAGCACTTCATCGACGACGCCCTGGACAGATTGATCGTCGATGACGTCGCAGATCAGCATGGTGATCCCGTCGGCAGTGTCGGGCATCGGCTTGCGGCTGGTGCCGAACACCCGGTAACCGTCGCGCCGCAGCGCTTTTGCCGTCACCAGCCCGATGCCGGAGGAAGCGCCGGTGACCAGGGCAATGCCGCGTTCTCTCTTGCTCATCGATGTCTGCCTTTACTTTTGTCGTGGAAGATCCCTGCGCAATCTGTTACTATCAAATTGATAGCAAGTCACTACTAAAAAGATATCGACATGAAGAATCTTTCGAACCAGCCCTGCCTGATCGCCCGCAGCCTGGCGCTCGTGGGCGATGCGTGGAGTATGCTGATCATGCGCGACGCTCATGCAGGGCTGACCCGCTTCGATGATTTTCGAAAAAGCCTCGGCATCGCCCCGACGATGCTGACGGGGCGGCTGTCATCGCTGACTGAGGAAGGGCTACTGGAAAAACGCCGCTATTCCGAGCGCCCGCCGCGCGACGAATATGTGCTGACGGAGGCCGGTCGCGACTTTCTGCCGGTTCTGTTTGCAATCGGCGCCTGGGGCCGCAAGCACCGCGGCGGCGGCAACGTCACCCGGTTCTTCGACGCCGAAACCGGAACCGAGATTGATCCCGTCACCATCGACCGCGCGACCGGCGCTCCTGTTGGAACCCGCCCCATTCGCATCGCCGAACCCGGATGCGCCGCCCCGCCGCAGGATCAGCCGGACTGACGCCCAGCGCAGGCTTGTTTGGCAGGTCTGCGGCACAAGCTTTCAGCCTAAAGCAAGTGAGCCTTGCCATCACCGCCTTCGGCGATGGCAAGGATGATACTCAGATCAAAGTCCTACGACTCCTGCAGCCCGTAAAGCAGCGGCATCAGCCCCGCGAGCGCCTTGAAACGCTCCCACGACTTCGATGACGGCTTTGTCCAGCCGGTTTCGGCAAGGGCCGAAAGGCGCGGAAAGACGAGGCGGTCGAAAACGGCGCGATCCGTCATCGGTTCGGACCAGATACAGGCCTGAATACCGAGGAGTTTCTGTTTCTGTGCTGCCGTCCAGCCGCCGACCGGATCGAAATTATAGAGTTTTTCGGCGTCCGAGGTTCCCGCCCAGCTGGCGCCGGGCTCGTCCCAGTTGGGTCTGAGCGCCATGTCGAGGTAATAGACCTGTCCGGGGCAGACGACCATTTCGTAGCCGCGCTCGGCAAGCTCGGCCGAGACTTCGACATTGCGCCAGCTGCAGAGATAGCTCTTCGACTTGTCGATGACATCGCCGTGGGCGGCCTCTTCCCAGCCGCCGGTGATGCAGCCCTTGCTCGTAAGGAAGCGCTGGACGCGCTCCAGGAACTCCGCCTGCAGGATGGCGGCGCCCGAGCCGTGAATATCGTCGGCGCCGTGTGTATTGGTGACGACATTCAACCGCTTGGCATGCGCAGCGGCAAGCTCGTCGCCTGCAACGGCGCGCAGGCGATCGAGCGCTTCCGGTGAGCCCGACCATGCGCCAAGGGGAACTTCGTCGGCCCCGAGATGGATGGTCTTGAACGGAAAGAGCTCGATGAGTTCCAAGAGGATCGTCTCGATGATCTCATAGGTCCTCTCGCGGGCCGGATTGATGCAATTGTCCGGAAAGCCCTGAACCGAATAATAGCTGCCAACCTCGGCCGGATCCCTGAGTTCCGGTATTGCCTGTTGCATGGCGTAGCAATGGCCGGGTACATCGATCTCCGGCACGATCTCGACGCCGAAGCTCTTGGCATGGGCGACAATCTCGCGGATGGCAGCCTTGGTGTAGTAACCGCCCGTGCGGGCCGGGCTCGAACCGAGCAGCGGTGGAACAGCAAGGCCGTGGCCGCGCCAGGCGCCGATCTCGGTCAGGGCGGGATAGGCGTCGATCTCGACGCGCCATGCTTCGTCGTCGGAAAGGTGCCAGTGGAAGCGGTTGAGCTTGTTCCAGGCAAGCACCGCAATCAGCTTCTTGACTTCGGCCGCGCCGTAGAACTGGCGGGCGACGTCGAGATGCAGGCCGCGCCAGCCCATCGACGGCTCGTCGACGATCTCGCCCGCACCGGGAAACTGGAAGACGCCGGGATGCAGCCTCGCGCCGCGCCAGATCTGGCCGAGTGTCACGAGGCCATAGAGAAAGCCGGTCCGGCCGCTCGCCTCGATGGTGATCATTTCCTCATCGAAGCTCAGCCGGTAGGCTTCGGGGCCGAACCCGGCAGCATCCTTGAGGGCAACCGGTATCGCGCCTTCCGCTTCGCTACGCACGATGCCTTCGACGGCGAAGAGATGGTTCACCAACGCCGCAAAGCCCTGGGCCGCGGCCTCTCCCTCGGCGCTCTGCGCTCGCGGCGCAAAACCGGCCGGCAGCGAGCGGCGGGAAGTGACGGCCACGCGGTTCGGCCAGGGAATGATCGAAACCTGAACCGGCGCATTGGCGGGAACGGGATAGATCTCGGCGCCGCGCTTCAGCGGCGCGTTACTGACCGAAGATCGCGTTGGCTCGATAGAAAGCACGATCGTGCTGCCGTCGGAAAGCGCGAGATAGGCGCTCGTCGCGCCGTCCGTCCAGTGGCGGAACTGCCAGCTCAGCGCGTAGACGGATATCGTCCAGATCTCGCCGGCGCCGAGAACGAAATTGACCGGCGGCTGGAATTCGGTGAAATTCGAAAGCCGTTGCGAGACGGTGGCGCCTTCGACACGCCCGGCGGGATCGACGCGGCCCGGGCCGCTGACGCAGAGCGAGAAATTCGACAGCGGCTCGGCGCCTAGGTTCTTGAGGCGTAGCACATACGAAAAATCCTTGCCATCGGCCGGCGGATTCCAAAGGGTTTCAAGCCGCAGGGCTTTCGGTCGCGGTGTGGGCATGGTTACTCTTTCCTCTTGAGATCAAGTCTTGAACATTCCGGCGGAACCGGAAGCGGAATGGGGGATCGGCACGGCGCCGACCGCCTTTTCGTGAAAGGCCGATGGACCGACATCGCCAAGGTTTACCAGATAGTCCACTTTGCCATCCTTCAACCTGCAGCACCGAGCGCGCGTATGAAATGATTGGGGCCGACCTGTTGGGTTACGGTCGATTCAGGACGGCTGAGCGAGCGCACCTTTTCCGCCTGTTCGAGAAAACGCGCGCTTCCACCCGTCACGAACGGCCTGCTGCCGTCGGGAACGGCGGAAAGCAGCAGCCGCGTATAGGGATGGCGGGGATCGGAGAGAACGCTATTGGTGTTGCCCCATTCGACCATCTGGCCGGCGAACATGACGACGATCTCTTCGGCCACATGCGCTGCCGTCGCGATATCGTGAGTGATGTAGAGCATGGCGAGGTCGTTTTCACGCTTCACCCTTGCGAGCAGATCGAGAATGTCCTTGCGGATGGAAACATCGAGCATCGAGGTCGGTTCGTCGGCGACCAGCACGCTTGGTGCGACAGCGAGCGCCCGGGCGATGTTGACGCGCTGGCGCTGACCGCCCGAGAGTTCATGCGGGAATTTCTGCCTGGTTACGTCAGGTTCCAGCCCGACGCTTGCAAGCAGATGGCCGATCTCTTCTGCAAGATCGGCCCTGGAGCCGCTCTGCCGGTGCAATTGCAGCGGCCGCGCCAGGTGATGGCTGACGGTGAAGGCCGGGTTGAGCGAGGAGAACGGATCCTGGAAGACCATCTGCACCTCCCGGCGGTACCGATGTTCGTCCTTCGTCTCGCCGCGGGCGGAGAGCTCCTGCCCGTGGAAAAGCAGCCTGCCTGCTGTCGGCTTGTCGAGCCGGGCGATGATACGGGCGCAGGTCGTCTTGCCGCAGCCGGATTCGCCGACGAGCGCCAGGGCCCGGCCGGGAAAGAGTGAGAAGGACACGCCTTTCAACGCGCGCACCGGGCCGAAATTGCGCGTGATGTCCTCAAGCCGAATCACGGCTTCGGCGACGACGGGATTTGCCTCCGCTTTCATGCCACGACTCCCGATAGATGCGGATTGCCGGGAAGCTGCGGAATGGCGTTCCAGAGCTTCTTCGTATATTCGTGCCGCGGCGCTTGCGCGACCTGGCTGACATCGCCGACTTCGACGAGTTCACCCTTCAGCATGACGCCGATACGCTGGCAGAGCTGCGCCATCAGATGCAGGTCATGGGTGATGAAGAGCACCGAGAAACCATAGGTCCGCTGCAGATCGACGACCTGCTCGAGGATCTCTCGCTGCACGACGACGTCGAGCGCCGTCGTCGGCTCGTCCATGATGATCAGCTCGGGCCGCAGCGCCAGGCAGATGGCGATGACGATGCGCTGGCGCATGCCGCCGGAGAACTGGTGCGGGTAATCGCTTATGCGATGGGTGGGAATGCCGACGAGACGGAACATCTCCTCGGCCCGAGCCCTGGATTCCTCATGTGAACAACCGGTGTGGCGGCGCAGAACGTCATGGAACTGCGCCTCGACCCGCATCAGCGGATTGAGCGAATTCATCGCGCTCTGGAAGACCATGCCGATGCGCTTCCAGCGAATTCTCTGCAGCTCGCGTTCCGGCAGCTTCAGGAGATCCTGTCCGGTGAGCCGGATGCTGCCGCCGCTGATCCAGGCGGGCGCCTTGGACAGACGGGTGATGGCATAGGCGATCGTGCTCTTGCCGCAGCCGGATTCGCCGGCGAGACCGAAGATCTCGCCGCGGCCGATATGGAAAGAGACGTCTTTGACGGCGCGGAACTCCCCTTTGTCGACGAGATAGTCGACGTTGAGCTTGTCAATTTCCAGAAGATTATCGCTCATTGGCCAAGCTCCAGTTCCCTGTTGCGGGCGCGGGTAAGGCGGAACCAGCGTGTCAGCGCCGGGCCGGAGCGGAGCTGCGGATTGGCGATCTCGTCGAAGGTGAAGTTGAGAAGCGCAAGCCCGAGGCCGGTCAGCGCGATGCCGAGCGCCGGCACGCCGATATCCCACCATGCCCCGACCATGATCGCCGAGGAATTCTGGGCGTTGTAGAGCATCGTGCCCCAGGAGACTTTCAGTGGGTCGCCGAAGCCGAGATATTCGAGCGTCGTCTGGGCGACGATCGCATAGATGATGCTGCCGACGAGGTTGATGCCGATCAGCGTCGTCAGGTTCGGCAGGATTTCCACGAAGATGATGCGCCAGGCCGGCTCGCCGATCATCTTGGAAGCGGTGACGAAATCACGATTGCGAAGCGCCATCGTCTGCGACCGCGTCATGCGGGCGCCCCAGGGCCAGGAGGTCAACGCGATGATCGTCATGATCGTCATCGGCCCGACGGTGCCGGCAAACGAGGCGAGCAGAATCAGAAGCGGCATGTTCGGGACAACAAGCACGGCATTCGTCGCAAGATCGAGCACTGCATCGGTCCGCCCTCCCGCGTAGCCGGCGACGAGCCCGATCGCCGTGCCGAGAACGGTGATGGCAATGCCTGTGGCAAAGCCGACGGAGAGAGAGCTGCGGGCGCCCCAGACGAACTGGCGATAGACATCCCGTCCCATCTTCGTGGTGCCCATGACATGTTCGATCGACGGCGGCTGATGCGAACGTCCGACGCGCGCTCCGGGCTCGCCGGGCGCAACAATCGGCGCAAACAGCGCCATCAGCCACAGGGCGACGATGATGATGAGGCCGGCCAGCGCTTTCTTCTGGCTGAGGATAGACCGTAATCCGAAGCCCATCAGACCGCCTCCTGCAATCTGGGATCGACAAGTCCATAGATGATGTCGACGAGGAAGTTGGCTCCCAGTGTCGCGAGCGTCATCAGCAGCAACTGGCCTTGGATGACGGGGTAGTCGCGGGCGACGCTCGCTGTATAGAGCGTCAGTCCCAAACCGGGATAGTTGAAAACGATCTCGGTGACGATCGAGCCGCCGAAGACGGCGCCGAGCATCAGCGCCAAATTGGTCAGGACCGGAAGCATGGCATTGCGCGCGCCGTAGCCGAACATGACCGTGAGGTGGCTGAGCCCCTTTGCGCGGCCCATGGTCACGTAATCCTCGCCGAGCACCGAGATCATCGACGAGCGCATCGTCGTCTGGAATTCGCCGATCAGGAACGGCGAAAGCGTCAGCACCGGCAGGATGGCATGCATGAACACGCTGCCTGCGAAGGTGAAATTGAAGGCAGGATCAAGGTTCGGATCGTAGGCGTAACCGACGGGAAACCAGCGCAGCGAGACCGCGAAAACGAAAAGTGTCGTCAGCGCAACGATGACGGGCGGCACCGAAATCATGATCACGGAGAGCGGCGAGACGATCGTGTCGAAGCGCCCGCCGCGCCGCCAGGCCGAAACCGCACCCAGCACGACGCCGACGCAAAGCGAAAAGATGATCGCGGTCGTCACCAGGAAAACGGTCCAGATCGTCGAACGGCCAAGGACCTGGACGACGGTTTGGGGGTAGTATTTGACCGAGACGCCGAGATCGAGGGTCGCAAGCCCTTTGATATAATCGACGAATTGCCAAAGCATCGGCTGGTCGACGGCGCCAAAGCGCGCCTTGATCGCCTCGATGGCGGCAGGTGTCGCCCGCGGGCCGAGCTGGGCAACCATGGCATCGACAGGGCTCCCCGGCATGAGCCGGGGAAGAATGAAATTCACAACGATGGCGAACGCCAGTGCGACCGCATAGACGCCGAGGCGCCGGCTCGAAACGCGCATTTCCGCTCCCTCGTCAGACTCAGCTGACCGGCTTGAGGCGCAGCAGATGCATCAGGCGCATGCGGTTGTTGTCATGATCCTCGGGATTCATGATCGGATCCTTGTCGGTGACCCAGCCGGTGAAGCGCTTGCTGGAGAACTGATACCAGGTCGGCCCGTTGAAGACAGGCACGACAGGGAATTCGTCGGCGACCAGCAGCTGAATATCGTTGAAGATCTTCTTGTGATCGTCGTCCGACGTCGCCTTCAGATACTGATCGAAAAGGGCGTCAAGCTTCGGGTTCGAGTAGCGCGAGGGCGCGCCGGTGATGCGCCCGCCATAGGCGGTCGACAGGTTCTGGTAATAGCCGCGGAACGGCGTCGCGCCGTCGGCGCGGGAGTTCATCACGACCTCGAAGCTGCCGTCGATGAGCTGCTTGCGCCATTGCTCGTATTCCGGGGTAGCGACGGACGCGTTGATGCCGGCGGCACGCAGTCCTTCGACGGCGATCTGCACCGCATCGATCCAGTCCGTCCAGCCGTTCGGAACGATGATCGGGAAGGCGATCGGTTTGCCGCTCGGCGTGGTGCGGAAACCGTCTGCACCCTTCTTGTAACCGGCATCGTCGAGTACCTTGTTGGCCTTCTCGGTATCGAAGCCCATGAAGGCGTCCTTGTCGCCTTCCGCGTCCTTGTTGCGCCAGGTCTCGAAACGCGGCGGCAGGCCGGTCGCATGCTCGTTGACGACGGGATAGCCGAAGCCGGCGATATCGACCATGGACTTGCGGTCCATGGCGAGGCTGAAGGCGTGGCGGAAATTCAGATCCTTGTAGGCTTCGAGGTTGCCTTCATTGCCGCTCTTGAAGTTCATCTGGAAAGCGACGGTTTCGGCCGGCGGCTGCCAGTAGCCGTTGTGGTCGGAATCGAGCCCGACGAAGGTCTTGTCGATCTGCGGAATGAAGGATCCGATCCAATCCATGTTGCCTTCGGGCAGAATGGCAAGCATCTGGTCGTTGCCCGAGATCTGCGGCAGCCTCAGGCAATCGACATGCAGCGAGGCAGCATCCCAGTAGTTCGGGTTGCGGCACTGCTCATAGACCTGCGGCGTGAAGCGGCGCAGCTCGGTCATCGGACCGGACCCCACAGGCTTCTCGTTCTTGAAGGCCACAGGATCGGAAACATCCTTCCAGATATGTTCGGGAACGACGGCGAGATCTGCAAGCGTTTCCGGAAAATCGGAATTCACGGATTTGAGGTCGATCTTGACCTCGGTCGCCGACGGCGCCTCAACGGAGGCAACGGTTTCGCCAACGCCGACGGTATCAAGTGCTGCGTTCTTCAGCATGAGGTCGATCGTGTATTTCACGTCGGCCGAGGTCAGCGGCTGCCCGTCTGACCATTTCAAACCTGGTCGCAGCGTGTAGGTGACCGATTTCATATCCCCGGAGAATTTATAGTCGGTCGCCAGGCGAAACACCGGCTTGCCGCCGTCCTCCGCATTGAAGATGACCAGCGGCTCGTAGATGAAATCCATCGTGCTTTGCCGGCGGCCGGCAAGGTCGAACGGATTGAAGTTCTGCACCCAGCTGGTCTGCTCCTCGATATGCATCGTCAGCACCGACTCTGCGGCCGCATTGCCTGTTCCGAAGGCGGTGAGCGCTGTCAGGGCGGTTGCCGTTGCCCAGCCTGCATGCACGGAAATGTTGCGGAATACGCGTCTGCTCGATCTCATTTCAACGATCCCCTCGTTATTATTTTTGGAGTCAATCAAATTGATTTAATATTGATAGTCAGTTTCCTGCTGGCCCGTCAATTGCCGATCGCAAATTTCTGCGCCGCCCTCGCCCGTTGGAGGCATCTCGCGATCATGAAAAAAACAGCGCCGGGCCCATCGCGTTAACGATTAAGGTACCTTTAAGTACCATAATTGTCTCAACGATGGCGAATTGACCTTCCCGAATATGGGTCGATAAGCATGAGGCTGCTCGCCACGGCCCGGATGTTCCCGGGATGCAACCCATCCAACTTCCGAAGCAGGCGAATTTCCAATGACGAGCATCAATACGAACAATTCAGCGATGGCTGCCCTTCAGACGCTGCGCACCGTCAACTCCAATCTCGAGACGACGCAGAACCGTGTTTCCACCGGCTACCGGGTCGACACCGCCTCCGACAACGCCGCCTACTGGTCGATCGCGACCACGATGCGGTCCGACAACAAGGCGCTTTCCGCCGTATCCGACGCGCTTGGTCTCGGTGCGGCAAAGGTCGATACTGCCTATACGGCAATGGACAATGCGATCGACGTCGTCGACGAGATCAAGTCCAAGCTGGTGGCAGCGACCGAGGACGGTGTCGACAAGTCCAAGGTCCAGGAAGAGATCACTCAGCTTCAGCAACAGCTGCTGAGCGTCGCCCAGTCGGCATCGTTCTCGGGTGAGAACTGGGTCGCGGGCGAGAGCAGCACGAAGAGCGTCGTGTCGTCCTTCGTTCGCGACGGCTCCGGCGCCGTCTCCGTTCAAATGACGGATTACGCTCTGGATACCAGCTCCATGGGCAACGTGCTGTTCGGCATGAGCGGCGGGGTGATCGAAACCTCCACCGGTATCCTCGGCACCTCGTCGGGCGCGACTGGCTCGGTCTATTCGCTTGATATCACCAACTTTACCACCGGCCAGATCCAGTCGGCGCTGTCGACCGTCGAATCCGCGCTATCGGCGATGACCTCTGCCGGCGCGCAGCTGGGTTCGATCTCGACGCGCATCAGTCTGCAGGAAGACTTCGTCGGTGCGCTGTCCGATTCGATCGACTCGGGCGTGGGCAGGCTCGTCGATGCCGACATGGAGGAGGAGTCGAGCAGGCTGTCTGCCCTGCAGACGCAACAGCAGCTGGCGATCCAGTCGCTATCGATCGCGAATTCGTCGTCCCAGAACATCCTGTCGCTCTTCCGCGGCTAATCGTACTGGCGGCAAAGGGAGCCGGGCGCACAGAACGCCCGGACCATTCGCTGATCGAACGCCGAGCCTGGCCTTCCGGCCAGGCTCGGTCGCGTTGGCGACGGATTTGTGTTGCAAGTCCCTATCGCTGCCGTCCTCATCCGAATTAAGGTGTCGGCATCGACGAGGTCGCAGCCTGCCCCTTTGCCTCGGGCAGCCGATCGATCTTGAATATTCGCATCGGGGCGGAGAATGCCGCGCTCGCAGGATCATTGCATGCTGGAACGCACGGAGCCTGGCCGTCCTCACAAAGCGCCTGCCATCGTCTGGCTGGGCTTCATGGCCATGTGCGTCGGCATGTTCATGGCGATCCTCGACGTCCAGGTGGTGGCGACGTCGCTGCCAACCATCCAGTCTGCGCTCGATATCGGTCCGGATCAGATGAGCTGGATACAGACGGCCTATCTCATTGCCGAAGTGATCGCGATCCCCCTCACCGGCCTGCTGACGCGGCTCCTGACGATGCGGTGGCTGTTCGTGGTTGCCGTCGGCCTCTTCGTTGCCGCCTCTGCCGGTTGCGCAGCCAGCAGCAGCTTTGCGGAACTGGTGGCCTGGCGGGTGCTTCAGGGTTTTTCCGGCGGAACCCTGATCCCCTCGGTATTTTCAGCCGTGTTCATCCTCTTTCCCAACGAGCGGCAGGCGCTTGCGACGACGATCGCCGGCGTGCTTGCAGTGCTTGCACCGACCGTCGGACCGATCGTCGGCGGCTGGCTGACCGAGACCTATTCCTGGCACTGGCTGTTCCTGATCAATATCCTTCCGGGTATTGCTTCGGCCATTGTCGCGGCACGCTTCCTGCCGAGGCAGGCGATCGATCCGTCCGAAATCCGGCATCTCGACGTCCTGTCGCTTTTGCTGATGGCAGCCGCGCTGACGAGCCTGGAACTCAGCCTGAAGGAAGCGCCGACGAGCGGCTGGATCTCGACCTATGTGCTCAGCCTGCTGGCCGCCTGCCTTGTGTCGGGAGGCGCCTTCATAGGACGAACGCTTCGCCGGCGAAGGCCTGTCGTCGATCTCGGCAACTTCGGCGATCGGAATTTTCTCGTCGGCTCGGTTCTGAGCTTCGTCCTCGGCATAGGCCTCTTCGGCTCGGTCTATCTCATGCCGGTCTTTCTCGCTTTCATCAGGGGGCACGACGCTCTGGAGATCGGCATGACGATGCTGGTCACCGGTATCGCGCAGCTGATTACGGCGCCGATTGCGGTGGCGCTGGAGAAGCGCATGGATGCGCGGCTGCTGTCGGCCGCCGGTTTTACCCTGTTTGCGATCGGCGTCGGAATGAGCGCGTTTCAGGATCCGCGTTCTGACTACGATGCGATGTTCTGGCCGCAGATCGTGCGCGGCGTCGCCATCATGTTCTGCCTGTTGCCGCCGACGCGGCTGGCGCTCGGCACGCTTCCGCCAGACCGCATTCCCGATGCCAGCGGTCTCTTCAACCTGATGCGCAACCTCGGCGGGGCAATCGGCATCGCCCTCATCGACACCATCATCTACACCCGCTCGGAACCGCTGGGACAGAACCTCTGGGCTCGTCTCCAGGCCGGCGACGGCGAGGCCGCGGCATTCGTCGGTGCGCCTCTTCAGGCCATATCGGGACATAGCGGCAGCTTCGATGCGGATACGACGTCGATGCTCGATCCCCTGGTCCAGACGGCAGCGAGCGTTCAGGCCATCAACGAAGCCTGGATGGTCGTCGCCGTTCTTACCGGCTGCGCCTTGCTTTCAGTGCCCTTCGCCAGGCGGCCGGCGCCAGCATGAGACCGACGCGGCTACCTGCTACGGGAAATATCAATCAGATACAGAAACGTCGATCCATCGACCGGTTCCCTGGCCACCGTAGATATCAACATCAATCCATACATTGCCATGTACGATCATCTTGGCCGCCTCTCGCGTCATCGTTCCGTTCTGAAGCATCTGCTCCAGCGCTTGGCGATTTGCCGGATCGGCAAAGAATGAGTCTGATTGATCGTCAGAGTCGCGCACATGGTACTTATGGAAATTCGCCCTGTCTTGCCGGATGATCTGCCACGGCTGGGTAAGTCGATCCCCATTTGAATTGTAAAGATCAGCGTCGCCGATATACGCGCGATAGCTCTCGATCGGACGGCTGCTGTGGGTGGCCTGGACTCTCGCTTGAGCGTGCGCTGTTCCTACCACAATGACTGAGCTGAATAGAATCGATAATAATTTTCGCATGTTGCCCTCTCTAAATGAGAGGGTCTTACCGAGAGTCACGCCAATTCGCCAAGCAAAAAGCGTGTTGTTGGAAACGCCCATGGTCACGTCACGACACTTGCCGTTCTTGCGGCCGCCGGTAAGATTTCTCTCAATCTTTTTGCGTCATCCTCCAATTCCCCTTGAAGCCAATCGAGGAGATCTCAATGGCCCCGAAGCTTGCCCGCAGTATTCAAATGCCCCGCCGCGAAGATCTCGGCCTCTTCACCATCAGCAACGGGTCCGGCGTGTCGATATCGGCGCTGCCGAACGGCACGCTGTTTGCGATCGAATATGCCGACGACAAGGGATCGGTGCAGATCAATCAGATCCAGGGCTCGCCGCTCTTCGGCGGCATCGGCCGCCTTTATCTACGCATCGGCGGTGCTACGCCTCGCGTGGTCGAGATCGTCGGACCGCGCGCCGACGGCAGCTTCGGGCAGGATGCGACGAGCTTCTCCTGGAGCGGCAAAACAGGCGATATCGGCTATAACGTCCGCCTCGAGCTTCATCCTTCCGAAACGGCGTGGTTCTGGCGCGCCTCGATCCGGCATCTGAAGAAGGGGACGCTGCCCGTGGATCTGGTGCTGGTCCAGGATGTCGGCCTTGGCGACCGCGGCTTCCTGATGAACAGCGAAGCCTATGCCTCGCAATATGTCGATCATCACATCGCAGATCACGAGACATTCGGTCCTGTCTTGATGAACCGGCAAAATCTCAAGCAGTCGGGGGGCCGCAATCCCTGGCTCGCGCAAGGTTGCCTCGACGGCGTGGCTGCCTATGCCACGGATGCGATCCAGCTCGTGCAGGCGAAAGACCGCCTCGGCGACCTGTTGGTCGGTCCTTTCGGCGCCAGCCTGCCGAACGAACGGCGGCAACAGGAGACGGCAGTTTCCGCCATTCAATCGAAATCCTTCTCCGTTTCAACAAGCGGTGTGAACCCGACCTTCTTTGCGTTGTTTGCCGCCGATCATCCCGAGGCGTCGAGCGATGCCGATCTTTTACGGCTCGATGGGCTTGCGGCCACGGAAGGTGCGGCCACTGATGTCGAGGAAGCCGCCCCGGTTCGCAGCCTGCTGCAGGATGCCGCCCTGCTTGCGGCCGAACCGCTCGACAAAAAGGCGATCGCCCGGCTTTATCCGGAACGAAGCCTGGAAGAACGCGCCGGCGGCAAGCTTCTTTCGTTTTTCGTGCCGGATGGCGCTTTGAACCGCCACGTCGTCCTCAGTGAAAAGGAGCTCCTGGTGGCGCGCCGTCATGGGGCGATCGTGCGCAGCGGCCAGAATATGCTGCTCGACGATTCCACACTTGCCGCGACCTGCTGGATGCAGGGCATTTTCGCTGCGCAGCTGACGATCGGCAACACTTCCTTCCATAAGCTCTTTTCCGTGTCTCGCGATCCCTACAATCTGACGCGCGCCAGCGGGCTGCGGATCATGGCCGAGGTCGGCACGGGCTGGCAGCTTCTGGCGGTGCCGTCGGCGTTCGAAATGGGGCTCAGCGATTGCCGCTGGATCTATCGTTGCACCGATCGCACGATCACCGTTGCGGCTGCCGTCTCCGGCGAGGATGCAGCGATGCAATGGACCGTCTCCGTCGAGGGCAAGCCGTGCCGCTTCCTGGTGTTCGGTCATGTCGTTCTCGGCGAGCGTGAATATGATGCTGGCGGGCAGATCGAGTTCGACACTTCAGGCAAACGCATCCGCTTCCTGCCTGATCCGGCCTGGCTCTGGGGCGAGCGCTATCCTGATGCCAGCTATTGGCTGGTGAGTTCGACGCCCGATGCTATCGAGGAAATCGGCGGCGACGAACTGCTTTACACCGATGGCATTTCCCGCGACGGTGCTTTCGTGGCGCTTCGATCCCAACCGACGCAGGCTCTCTCCTTCGCGGTTGTCGGCTCGATGACGGACGCGGCAGAGGCCGAGCGCCTGGCGCAACGATATGAAGCCGGCGTCACCGATGAGGCAATGCTGGCCCCGGCATCAAAATTCTGGCGAAACGCCATACGCGGCACGACGATTGATAGCACGGCGCCCGATCTTGCCGCGCAGGCGACCCTCCTGCCCTGGCTCGCGCATGACGCCATCGTGCATTTGAGCGTGCCGCACGGCCTCGAGCAATATACGGGTGCAGCCTGGGGGACACGCGATGCCTGCCAGGGCCCGATCGAATTCCTGCTCGCCTATGAGCATGACCGGGAAGCCAAAGAGGTGCTCAAGACCGTCTTCAGCGAACAATACCTTGAGAAAGGCGAGTGGCCGCAATGGTTCATGCTTGAACCCTATTCCAATATCCGAGCGGGCGACAGTCACGGCGATATCGTCGTCTGGCCGCTGAAGGCGCTTTGCGACTATATCGAAGCCACCGGCGATCTCGCTATCCTCGACGAGAAGGTCTCCTGGCGCGATGAAAAGACCATGCAGAAGGCGCCCGAGACAGACACCATCGCGATCCATGTCGAGAAGCTGCTCGATACCGTACGCGGGCAGTTCATTCCGGGAACGCATCTGATCCGCTACGGCGAGGGAGACTGGAACGATTCTCTGCAGCCGGCCGATCCGCATCTGCGCGACTGGATGGTCAGCAGTTGGACCGTTGCCCTGCTCTACGAGCAGGTCGTTCGTTATTCCGCCATCCTGCGCCGCCTCGGCCATGATGAAAAGGGCAAGGCGCTCAGGAAGATCGCAACCGCGATGCGTCGGGATTTCAACCGCCATCTGATCCGCGACGGGATCGTTGCCGGCTACGGTATCTTCGACCCCGAGCATGACGGCGTCGAATTGCTGCTGCACCCGAGCGACCGGCGCACCGGCCTGCATTTCTCGCTGATCTCGATGACGCAGGCGATGCTCGGCGGGCTGTTCACGCCGGTTCAGAGACGCGATCATATGAAGCTGATCGAAAAGCATCTGCTCTTCCCCGACGGCGTGCGGCTGATGGAGAAGCCGGCGACCTACGCCGGCGGGCCTGAGACGCTGTTTCGCCGCGCCGAATCTTCCTCCTTCTTCGGCCGCGAGATCGGGCTGATGTATGCGCATGCGCATCTGCGCTATTGCGAGACGCTTGCGCTCGACGGCGAGGCGGACGAACTCTGGAAGGCAATCGCCGTCGTCAACCCGATTGCCGTGACCACTGTGCTGCCGCATGCATCGCTGCGCCAGCGCAACACCTATTTCAGCAGCAGCGACGCGGCTTTCCATGATCGCTATCAGGCGGCGGCCAAATGGGAGCGCGTCAAGGCGGGAAAGATTGCAGTCGATGGCGGATGGCGCATCTATTCGAGCGGCCCGGGGCTCTTTACCCGAAGCTTCGTCGAAAATATCCTCGGCTTCAAACGGCGTTTCGGCCGGCGCAAGCACAAACCGCTCCTGCCCGCCGCTCACGCCTCCGTCGATCTGCAAACGGATCACGCGCCCTGGCGTCGGTTGATGAAGCCGTAAAAAAGAGGATCAGGACGAGGTGCTGGCGTCGCGCAGCTCTTCGAAACGCGCGGTACTCTTCGACAGGTGCGTCCGGATGGCGCGGCGCGCGGCGGAGTCGTTGCCGTCGCGGATCGCCGCGAATATGGCGTGGTGTTCCCTGCGCATGCGCGCGGCATGACGCTTGCGCTCGGCCGATGTCATCTTGTCCAGGCGCGCCCATTGCCGCGGCACCATGATGTTGCCGAACGTATCGAAGAGGCGGCTGTAATAGGAATTCTGCGTCGCGACCAGGATGGACCGGTGGAAGGCGTAATCCTCCTGCGCGCCATATCCGCCTTGCTCGAGCGCCTTGTCGAGGGCGTCGAGGCGATCCTGCATGCGGTCTATATCTTCCTGTGTGCGCCGCAGCGCGGCTAGGCCGGCGGCCTCGTATTCGATCCCCATGCGCAGCTCCAGCACACGCAGAACCTCGTCGATCGACTGCAGGTCGTTCGGGATGATGGAGAAGGACCTTGGCGTCGGATCGTTCGAGACGAAAGCGCCGAGACCCTGGCGGGTGGTGATCAGCCCTTTCGCCCGCAGCGTGGCGAGCGCCTCGCGAACGATCGTCCGGCTGACGCCGGTCGCTGTCATGATCGCCTGTTCGGTCGGCAGGCGCTGGCCGGGTTTCAGGTCGCCGGACTCGATCTGCGCCATCAACATATCGGCAAGGCCGCTGCGCAGGTTCGGCGGCTGGCGAGTGGTATTGAAGACCGCGTTGTCCTTGTCCGTCATCCCGTGTCGAAGTCCTGCGTGTCGGTGCGGCTGCGCCGGCTGGTTCTCCTGTTGCTAGCGCATGCCGGCGGGAAAGGCAAAAACGGCGTGAGCCACGGTAACTCCGTGGGATTACCGCGCCAGCCAGCCGCCGTCGACCGGCAGCACAGTTCCGTGCACATAATCGGATGCCGACGACGCGAGGAACACGGCGGCACCGCCGAGTTCATCAGGCGTTCCCCAGCGCCCGGCCGGAATGCGGGCGAGGATGGCGGCATTGCGGTCAGGATCTTCGCGCAGCGCCGTGGTGTTGTTGGTGACGAAGTACCCCGGCGCGATGGCGTTGACGTTGACACCCTTGTTGGCCCATTCGCAGGCAAGCAGCTTGGTCAGGCCGGCAAGTCCGCTCTTCGAAGCGGTGTAGGACGGGATGCGGATACCGCCCTGGAATGAGAGCAGCGAGGCGATGTTGATGATCTTGCCCCTGCCCTTCTCGACCATGTGACGGCCGGCTGCCTGCGACAGGAAGAAGGCGGTCTTCAGGTTGACGTCGATGACGGCGTCCCAGTCTTCTTCGGTGAAGTCGAGCGCATCGGCGCGGCGGATGATGCCGGCATTGTTGACGAGGATGTCGAGGCCGCCGAAGGTGCGGATCGTCTCGTCGACGATCCCCTTGACCGGTTCGATGGTGGAAAGGTCGGCCTTGACGACATGGAAGCGGCTTCCCGCCGCCTTCACCAGCGCCTCGGTTTCGTCCATCGACGAACGTCCAACGGCGACGATCGCCGCACCGGCCTCAGCCAGTGCGACTGATATGGCCTGGCCAATGCCGGTATTGGCGCCGGTGACGACAGCGGCCTTGCCGGAAAGGTCGAAGGGATTTGCCATGCCGTTTACCTCAGATCCGCAATGGCGATATGATCCATGTCGGTGAAGCTCTTGTTGTCGCCGGCCATCGCCCAGATAAAGCTATAGTTCTTGGTGCCCGCGCCCGAATGGATCGACCAGGGCGGCGAGATCACGGCCTGTTCGTTGGCGACAACCATATGCCGGGTCTGCTGCGGCTCGCCCATGAAGTGGAAGACGCGCTGCTCTGCTTCGAGATCAAAATAGAGATAGGCCTCCATGCGCCGGTCATGCGTATGGGCCGGCATGGTGTTCCAGACGCTGCCGGGCTCGATCATGGTGAAGCCCAAGGTGAGCTGGCAGGACTGGCAAACTTCCGGATGGATGAACTGGTAGATCGACCGCTTATTGGCCGTCGCGGCTTCGCCGGGCGTCAGGTGACGGGCCTTTTCGCGGGTAAGCAACACGGTCGGATGCGCTTGATGCGCCGGCGTCGAGACCAGATAGAACTTTGCCGGATTGGCAGCATCCGCGCTCTCGAACCTGACATCCCTGGCGCCCTTGCCGGCATAGAGGCAATCATACTTGGCAAGATCGTAGCTTGTGCCGTCGACGATGATACGGCCGGCGCCACCGATATTCAGGGCGCCAAGTTCACGTTCGGCAAGGAAAGTCTCCTGCCCGATCGCCACCGGCGCCGTCAGCGTCAATCCGGGGCCAAGCGGCGTCGCGCCGCCGATGACCATGCGGTCGTAATGCGAATAGGTGAGCCGGATCTCGCCGCCTTCGAAAACTGTTTCCACCAGAAAATGACGCCGCAGCGTCTCCGTATCGAAATCGCGCACGGCCTCGGGGTGGGAGGCGTGCCTTACGTCGATCTGCATGTCAATTTTCCTTCAGCTTCGTTGTCGTCGGACTTTGTCGCTATCGCGAGAGGCAGATCGGTTGGCTGCCGGTCCTGCCGTTGATAGCAAGTACGGTTACATAGTTGTACGACAAGTTTGATGTCAACATGCTTCCCGCGACCGGTCGGAAGACACCCGTGACACCGGGATCGGAAATCAAAATCTGGGAAAACGGGGCGAACATGCTGAAGATGATCGTCCGGGCGATCGCGCAGGCGGGTGTTCTTGGCACGATCGGTACTTCAGACGCCCAAAACGAAAAAAGCCTGCCGCGGGAGGAGGTGCGGCAGGCTTTCGAAAAACGAACGACAGCTGGGAGGAGGAGTGCTGTCATTCTGGCAGGCGATCCTGGGAGGAGGGTGGAGCGCCTGCATAGTCGAAGGGATGCGGGAGGAGGTGCATCGCTTCGATGTAAATAATCATACTTATTTCTTGCCCGATTGATAGGCACTTCTTTGCAGGGCAGCTATGCGCTATGCGAAGAGCGGATGGCTTCGGCATGCTGATGCATTTGCCGAAAGCACAAAAAGAAAGCGCCCGCTCGGGAGGAAGCAGGCGCTGGCATCGTTTCAAAGATAGGCTGGTCTAGGTGCCGTTAGCGGGCGATGCCTGCGCGGGCGATGTTGCGGATTTCGCCGCGGCTGATGCCGAGGTCGTCCAGTTCGCGCGAGGACATACGGCCCAGTTCAGCGACCGTCTGACGGTACTTGCGCCAATTGTTGAAAGAGCGTGCTACGTTCATGATGATCCCCTTTCCGTGGGCTTTCGAAGCCTAGCTGCCAGTCCTTGGCGCTTCGTTCGCTTCGATGAGCTTCATATAATGCAGGACCCTTGATTGTTGCAGCGCCAATGCATCACTGCACCTATGCAATGTATGCATGGATCATCATAAAGGGAGAAGGATTCAGGCTTTGAACCGATCGAAGGCCGTCAGCCGCACAATCGGCGGATCGGCCTCTTTCCACCGGTAGATTTCCGCCCGCAGATAGGAAAGCTCGTCGTCGAGATCGTCCTCGCCGATTTCGATCCACCAGGATTTCAGGCGGCCGTCACTTCCGTCCGACCAGCGATAGCCCCTCGCCTTCAGATGGTCCTTCATCTCGAACGGGCTGTGTTCCGCAAAGATGCGGATGCGCGAGCGCTGGCTGGCACGAAAAAGCTCGGCGAACGGGCTTTCGCCGTCGCGCTGCTCCCGGTCGAGAATTTCAAGCAGCGCATGGCAGTCATCCACGGCGCGATGGCCCTCGTGGAAATAACCGGCCTGGCCGACGAGATAGCCGAGCTTGGTGCCCTCGAAACCGCGGGCGCTCCAGTCGATCTCCGAGACCGAACATGCCCAGGCCTTGCCGGCGAAGATCTTCGAGAAGGTCTCGCAGAACGGCCGGTCGAAGCCGGCATTGTGGGCAATGATCAGATCCGCTGGTTCGATCAGTCTGCTCAGCGATTTGATATCGATGACCTGTCCTTCGACCATCGCATCGGTAATGCCAGTCAGCCGGGTAATCTCGGGCGGGATCGGCCGCGACGGTTGCTGCAGACCGCCATAGACGCCGATGACATCGCCGATCGCTCCATCATCGCTGAACGTGAAGGCGACGGCGCCGATTTCGATGACCTCGTCACTTCGATGGCTGAGACCTGTCGTCTCGGTATCGAGAACGACGCCGAGCCGGGAAAATTCCGGTCGTCTGACGGTCGCAATCGGCCGGGCAGTGAGTTTTCTGAGAATACGATAGTTGCCGCTCTCTTCGAGCGTCCGCGCCATGTCTTCATCGGAGCGGCCGGCCGGCGGCGACGGAGGCCGGCGCGATGGACCGCGCACCTTGACCGCGGCCGGCGCTGCCTTGGCAAACATGTCGAGTTGCGAATCTCTGTGCACGCTCATCGGATCTATATGTCACGGAGAGGCGGTTGAATCCATCGCTCGCGCAAGATGGAGCACAGTCTCTCGTCTGCGGTCCCGTCCGAGAGGAAGCTGACCCGGCAGATGGCGCCGGGACTGCAGTTGTCGAAGGTCACCTCGTCGCGGCGCATGCATCCTTATGCGTGCGGTGACGTCCTCTCACGCACTGTCCTCAGACCCTTTCGGGATATCCAGCTTTCGATTTCGGCGGCAATCGCCTCCGGCTGATCCTCGGGGGCGATGTGGCGGGCCGGGCCGCAACCTCTTATCTCCAGGCCGGCGATGTTGTCGCGGCACCACGAAACCATCTCGTTGCCGATGAGCAACGTTTCGCCAGGCCCCTCGAAGGTCAGCAGCAGCTTGGGAATGTCGGGACTGGCCGAAAGCCAGCGGTCATAGGCTTCTATTCTGGTAACCACGTCGGCCGGTTCGCCATTGATCGGCATGGCGCGCGGCCATTCCAGTAGCGGACGCCTGCTGTCGCGGTCCGGATAAGGCGCGCTGTAAATCGCCCAATCGGCGTCGCTGAGCCCCTTCAGCGTCGTCAGGCGCAGCGCCTGCTCGATGAAGAAATTTTCGTCGAGGACTTTGGCTTCGCCGGTTCCGGCGCCCCGCAACAGTTCATAACGCGCCTTTCCGCCGCCCGGCAGATCCGCCCACGTCATCGGACGCAGGATGGTTTCCATGAAGGCGATGCCGCGCACCCGCTCGGGATGGCGCGACGCCCAGTCGAATGCCAGCGCGCCGCCCCAGTCGTGGCCGACTAGGACGACGTTGTCGAGGTCAAGCGCATCGAACCACGCATCGATGTAGGCGATGTGGTCACTGTAGCGGTATCCAATGTCGGGCTTGCCGGAGTGTCCCATGCCGATCAGGTCGGGCGCCAGGCAGCGCCCTGGCCCGACGCGAGGCATGATGTTGCGCCAGAGATGCGATGAGGTGGGATTGCCGTGAAGGAAGACGATCGGATCGCCCTCCCCCTGTTCCTCGTAGGTGACAAACGAGGTGAGGATATCGATGGTCGGCATATGGAGCTCCGCGCTTTCGTGCTATATAGGCAGGCAGCTGTCCATTTATCATATAGACAGGTGACTGTCTATATCGTGCGGGGTTTCATGTCGTCGTCTTCGCTTGGCCTGTTGTTGCGTCTGGTCCACCAGCATTGGACTCAGGCTGTCGAGGCGGCGCTTGATGAAGCCGGCTACGGCGACATCCGCCCGCCGCACGCCAACGTCTTCACCTTCGCCCGTCCCGACGGAATCCAGGTGAGCGAGCTCACCAAGCTTGCCCGTGTCCGCAAGCAGACGATGACACAGGCGGTCGAGGAGCTCGAACGTCTTGGCTATGTCGAACGACGACCCGATCCGAACGATCGACGCGCCCGGCTGGTGTTTCTGACCGAAAAGGGCCAGGGCGTGCGGCCTGTCGCGATGGCGGCGGGCCGGCGCGTCGATGAAAGCTGGGCGGCATTAACCGGCCAACAGCAGATGGACGATCTGCGTACAGCGCTCAGGCGGCTGCTGGAACAACTGCAATAGCCAGCCGAGGGCCGCGTCGGCATGCCGCAAAGATCGATGCTGAACGGCAGTCAGGCGCCCCTTGCGTTTCATGGAGACGGAGCTTAGCTGTTTGATCTCGGGCTCGATCCTCCGGAGGTGCCTGTGTCAGGAGAGAAAAATGCATGTATTGCACGGGCTTAAGACCGCGCTGAGAAAACGGCGGCAGGCCCGTAATGAAAAAATTCTCGTCAGGGAGCCGATCGTTGTCCCGCAATTCGCAGCGGCAACGCAGCCCGCTCATTATTTGTCCTGTGTTGCCATTGCCAAGAACGAGGGCGCCTATCTGGACGAGTGGATTCAGTTTCATCTGCTGGTCGGCATTTCGCATTTTTATATCTATGACAACGGATCGACCGATCAGTCACTCTCGATACTGAGCGCCTATGAGAAGGCCGGCATTGTGACCGTTGTGCCTTGGCGTCCCTTCAGCGTTTGGGCGAACACCCAGAATATGGCCTATGCCCATGCGGTCAGCAATTTTGGGCCGGGCAGCCGATGGATGGCCTTCTTTGATCTCGATGAATTCATGTTTCCGGTGCATGCCGCTTCATTGACCGAGTTTTTGCAGGCGCGAGAGCAGGAGCAGGCGATCTGCGTCACCGGGGTCAATTTCGGAACGAGCGGCCACACTGCCAGGCCCGAGGGTCTGGTCACGGAGAATTACCGGCAGGCGGTTCCTATGGACCTCCAGCGCGAGCATCCGAAGCTTCTGAACGTCAAATCGATCGTTCAGCCGGATCAGATCAGATCGATCGAGAGCGTCCACTGGTTCAACCTCAATGGCACGAACAAGATCGGCGTGAATGAGGATGGTGAGCCGCTGCCGCGTTTCCCAAGGGAAGACCCGTTGAAGCTGAAGGCCGACACCGTGAGGTTTAATCATTATTATACACGCTCGCGCGATGAATTTTCCGCGAAGGTCAACGGATCCAATGCGCGCGGACCGCAGCTCCCGGCCGATGCCGAACAACGCTGGGCGATGTTCCGGCAGATCGAGGAATTCAGCCAGCCGGATGATACGATTCAAAGATTCCTTCCGGATTTGAAGGACAGGCTTTCCGCCTGGCAGAAAGAGAAGGCTTCAGCGTAGCGTCTCGCGCTAGGCGAACGGACGTTGGATGGCCGAAGGAGAATGCATGCCAGGTGACACCAGCAAGGTCGCCGACAAGGACGTCATCATCATCGGCGGCGGTGCCGCCGGCATTGCCGCTGCCCGCCGGCTGCAGGCAATCCGCCCGGATCTTTCCATCCTGCTGCTAGAAGCCGGCGACCGGCTCGGCGGCAGAGCCTGGACGGTCGGGCGCGAGCCCGATGGTGTCGGGCTCGATCTCGGCTGCGGCTGGCTGCATGGCGCGCGGACCAATGCCTGGACCGCGATCGCCGGAGAGGTCGGCCTGACGGTCGACCGCACGCCGGCACCCTGGAACGGCGGACGCCAGCTCGAGCGGGATGAGGCGGACGTTCGTGCTGCGCAGGAGGCAATCGGCGCCTATTTCGAACGGCTCGAAAGCCATGAAGGCGACGATACCGACATGGCCGAGATGCTCGAACCCGGCAATCCCTCGAACGGTCAGATCCGGGCGATCGGTACCTATATCACCGGCGCCGCGCTGGAACGCTCGTCGGTCGTCGACTACAAGAGATACGATCCCGGCCCCGGTCCGGATTGGCGGGTGCGCGAGGGTTACGGAACCTTGGTCTCCCTTTACGGCAAGCCGGTTCCGGCAAGGCTCGGTATCGAAGTCACCCGCATCGATCATCACCATGCCGGCCGGATCGGCATCGAGACGAACCAGGGGATGCTCAGCGCTCGTGCCGTGCTCGTCACCGTTTCGACGAACGTGCTTGCCGCCGGCCGGATTGCCTTCGACCCTCCGCTGCCCGAGAAGACCGAGGCGGCAGCCCGTCTGCCGCTCGGGCTTGCCGACAAGCTCTTCCTGAGGCTCGCGCATCCGGAGGCGCTGCCGGCGGATACGCATATGCTCGGCTCCACCAGCCGCGGTGCGACCGGCACCTATCAGCTCCGGCCGCTCGGCGCCCCTGTGGTCGAGGCCTATTTTGCCGGCGACCTCGCGCATGATCTGGAGCGGGAAGGCAAAGAGGCTGCCTATTCCTTCGCCGCGGATGAACTGGCGGCGCATTTCGGTGCGGGTATCCGAGACGGGTTGTCGGTGGCTAATATGTCGGCCTGGGCCGCCATGCCCCACATCGGCGGCTCTTATTCCTACGCCGAACCCGGCGCCTCCGATCTTCGCGGCCGTCTCGCCTCGCCGCATCAGGGACGGATGTTCTTTGCCGGCGAAGCCTGTTCGCGCTCGCGCTATTCGACGGCGCACGGCGCCTACGAGACCGGCGTCGCTGCCGCCGATCTGATCGCCGGCTCGCTTTCGCAAATTCCGTGATCATTACGGACCGCGACGGCTCGCGGGAATATTTTTTTCTCACTTGTCGCGCGGGCCGGATTGGTTATCTTCCCTCTCGGCCCCTGTGCTGAGAGCGCAGAGCGCCATACGTCATCCGGCGGCAAGCGGCCGCCTCAAGCACGATATTGTCATCGATTGCAGGAGCCCCGGCTTCTACCCCGACGGTTTTGCCGTCGGCTGCGGGTATCCGCATCAGGAGGAAGAAATGGATTATCGCAAGCTCGGTCCCAGCGGGACCGTCGTCACCGCTTATTGCCTCGGCACCATGACTTTCGGCGCGGAAGCCGATGAGGCAGCATCCCACAAGCTACTCGACGATTATTTCGCCTGGGGCGGCAACTTCATCGATACCGCCGATGTCTACAGCGCCGGCAAGTCGGAAGAGATCATCGGACGCTGGCTGAAGGCGCGCCCGACCGAGGCCCGCCAGGCGATCGTCGCCACCAAGGGACGGTTTCCGATGGGCAATGGACCCAACGATATCGGCCTGTCGCGCCGCCATCTCGGCCAAGCGCTCGACGATTCTCTGCGTCGCCTCGGCCTCGAGCAGATCGACCTCTACCAGATGCATGCCTGGGACGCGCTGACGCCGATTGAAGAGACGCTGCGCTTCCTCGACGATGCGGTTTCATCAGGCAAGATCGGCTATTACGGCTTCTCCAACTATGTCGGCTGGCATATCGCCAAGGCCTCGGAGATTGCCAAGGCGCGCGGCTATACGCGCCCGGTAACACTGCAGCCGCAATATAACCTGCTGGTGCGCGACATAGAGCTTGAAATCGTCGCGGCCTGCCAGGATGCCGGGATGGGCCTGTTGCCGTGGTCGCCGCTCGGCGGCGGCTGGCTGACCGGCAAGTACAAGCGCGACGAGATGCCGACCGGTGCGACCCGTCTCGGCGAAAACCCCAATCGCGGCGGCGAATCCTATGCGCCGCGCAACGCGATGGAGCGAACCTGGGCGATCATTGCTGTTGTCGAGGAGATCGCCAAGGCGCACGGCGTCAGCATGGCGCAGGTGGCGCTTGCCTGGACGGCGGCGCAGCCGGCGATCACCTCCGTCATCCTCGGCGCCCGCACGCCTGAACAGCTCGCCGACAATCTGGGCGCCATGAAGCTCAAGCTCTCCGAGGACGACATGGCGAGACTGAACGATGTGAGCGCCCCTCAGCCGTTCGACTACCCCTACGGCAAGGGCGGCATCAATCAGCGCCACCGCAAGATCGAGGGCGGCCGCTGAGCCAGTCGAATAAACCTGTCCGCTTCGCGCCGAGGTGGACAGGATGTCCGGGTCTAGGACGATCGGCCGGCGCTCTGATGTGCCGGTCGCTCGCCCGTGCTGGCGAATGTCTTCAGGTAAATCGATAGAAGCTGCGTCTGCGAGGAGATGCCGAGCTTGCGATAGACGTTGCGGCGGTGGACCTTCACCGTGCCTGTGGAGATGTTGAGCCTGAGCCCGATCGATTCCGAGGAATGTCCTTGCAGCACCAGATCGACGATCGCGGTTTCGCGGCTCGTCAGCTTGAGATCGCGCCAGACGGTGTCGGCCGGCTGTAGCGCCTGCGCCGCCGCGCCGCGCTTCTTGCCCGTTCGCATGCCGGCATCAAGCTGCGCATCGAAGCGGGCGCCAAGCCCCGGCCAGACATGCCGGACCAGACTTGCTACCAGAGGTTCTGCCTTTTTCAGCAGGGCGAATTCGGCCGGCGGAAACGGGCCGGTCTTTTCCCGGCGCATCAGCGACAGCACGACGGTGATATCGTCATCAAGCGTCACGAAGAAGCCGATCTCCTCGGCAAGCCCGGTTTGCACATAATAGCTTCGGTAATATTCGCTGGAGAAGAAGCGGTCGGGCGCCAGCTCGCGCATGCGGAAGACACCGGGCCGGCGCGCCCGGGCGGTCTGGTAGAACGGGTCGAGCAGATAGGGCCCGACCTGATAGAGGGTGACGAAGACGACGTTCTCTTGCGGATCGAAGGTGCTGTAGAGATCGATCGGCCGCTCCTTGCCGCGATAGGCGAAGACGACGACATAATCGAAGCGCACCAGCGCCGCCATCATCCGGCGGAACGCCTCTCCGAACTCCGCATCCGCCATGACGGGCTTTCCGACGGTGGCGTCGAAAGCCTGAAACAGTGCTTCGAGATCAATACTCATCGACAGCCTCCCCAACCGCCCATCCGGAATGCCTGCAGCATCCATATACACCTTCCACGAAGAGATGTGAGGCAGAATACCTCTTTCGGGGTATATACCGTGCGGGAAGCCCGGGCTTAGTCTTTCCTCAACGACGGTGGCAAAAGGCAGCGCTAGACTGCCCGTACCAACCAACCGCAGGGAACAGACGTGGCATCCGCTTCGACGAACGATATCGAATTCCGTTCGGTCACCAAGAATTATGGCGCGGTGACCGCCGTGAGTGACATAAACCTGAATGTACCGAAGGGGGCTTTCCTCGCCTTGCTCGGTCCTTCCGGCTGCGGCAAGACCACGTGTCTGCGCATGATCGGCGGCTTCGAGCAGCCGAGCGAGGGCGTCGTGCTGATCGACGGACGGGAGATGAACGGCGTGCCGGCCTATCGCCGTCCCGTCAACATGGTCTTCCAGCATTACGCGCTGTTTCCGCATTTCAACGTCGAACAGAATGTCGCCTATGGCCTGAGGCAGATGCGGCCGAGGATCGCGGCGGCCGAGATCAACCGCCGCGCGGCGGAGGCGCTCGAAATGGTGCGGCTCGGCGGTTTTGCCAAGCGGCGCATTCACGAGATGTCCGGCGGCCAGCAGCAGCGCGTGGCGTTGGCGCGGGCAATCGTCAACCGGCCTTCGGTGCTGCTGCTCGACGAGCCGCTGGCCGCACTCGACAAGAAGCTGCGCTCGGCCATGCAGATCGAATTGCAGACGCTGCAGCGCGAACTCGGCATCACCTTCGTGCTCGTCACCCACGATCAGGAAGAGGCGCTGTCGATGGCCGATGTTGTCTGCGTCATGAGCGCCGGACGCATTCGCCAGCTCGGCACGCCGCAGGAGGTCTACGACCGCCCGGCCGATCTTTTCGTCGCCGATTTCGTCGGCAAGACCAATCGGATCGGCGCGACGATGGAGGCAGATGGCAACACGTTGCGCCTTGCCGGCGGCTCGGCGCTCGCGGCCGGCGCACGGTCCGGTATTGCGCCAGGGGAGGTCACCATAGCAATCCGCCCGGAGGCGATCCGGCTGACGCGGGCTGCCGTCGGCGGCACTTCCTTTGCCGGAACGGTCACGCACCGCATCTTCCTCGGCTCATCGGCCGAATATGCCGTCACCGTTCCGGGGCTTGGCGATTTCCTCGTTACCGCCGACCGGCGCAGCATGAACGAGAGCGATCTGGTCGAGCCGGGAGAAGCGGTCTTCCTCGGCTTCGATCCCGATATGGCCCATGTCTTTCCTTCTCCAGCATCGAGTGCATAAACCAGAACAAGGGAACAGCATCATGAGCAAGGACTACAAGGATAATCTGCCCATTACCGCTGAAGGTTTCATGGATGAGTTCATGCGCCTGAAGCGCGGCTCCGTCAGCCGCCGCCACTTCCTCGGCGTCACCGGCCTCGGGCTTGCGGCCGCCGTTATGTCGCGGTTCCCCGGCGCGCTGTCGACGCCTGCCTATGCAGGCGATCTCGGAACCCAGATGTCGATCGCCACCTGGCCGAACTACCACGATCCCGCGACGTTCGAGAACTTCAAGGCGGCGACCGGCGTCGCCGTGGAGGTCAACGTTTTCGGCTCCAACGAGGAAATGCTGGCCAAGCTCCAGGCGGGTGCCTCCGGCTGGTCGCTCTTCGTGCCAACCAACTACACGATCTCCACCCACCACAAGCTCGGCCTGATCGACGAACTCGATCTGTCGAAGATCCCGAATTTCAGTCAGGCAACGGAAAACTCGCGCTTCACCAAGGAGGGCATGATCGACGGCAAGACCTATGCCGTGCCGAAGAACTGGGGCACGACGGGGTTCTCGGTCAATACGTCGAAGATCAAGACCAAGCTTTCGAGCTGGAAGGATTTCTTCGAGATCGCCCAAACGGAAGCCGATGGCCGCGCCATGGTGCACGATTATCAGCTGACGACGATCGGCAGCGCGCTGGTCTCGCTCGGCTACGACTTCAACTCGATCAAGGCGGACGAACTGGCCAAGGCCGAGGAGCTGCTGATCAAGGTCAAGCCACACCTGTTCGCCATCAACAGCGACTACCAGCCGGCAATGCGCGCCACCGACGCCTGGCTTACCATGTGCTGGACCAACGACGGTGCGCAGCTCAACCGCGACGTTCCCGAGATCGCCTATGTGCTCGGCACCGACGGCGGCGAGATCTGGACGGACTACTACGCCATCCCGAAAGATGCGCCGAACAAGGCGGCGGGTTATGCGCTTCTCAACTACCTGATGGACCCTGCCAATGCTGTGAAGGAGCACATCGCCAACGGCGCGCCGGCGACGGACAGCCGCGTCATCACGCTGCTGCCGAAGGAAATCACCGCCAACAAAATCGTCTATCCGGAAGAGGCGTCGCTGACGCCGCTGGAATTCGGCGCGGCGGTGACGCTGACCGATCCCGGCCGCGCCGAGCTGATGGCGCGCTTCAAGTCGGCTTGATTTGGTCTGCCGTTGCCTCTTGTCTCTTCTCCCCAGCGGGGAGAAGTGCCGGAGCGTTAGCGAGGTGATGAGGGGGTGCGAAGAGCGCCAGCGAAGCGCAGCCTGAGCGGAAAGCGAAGGCTAATTAGCATCCTGCCGTGTAGCCCCCTCATCCGACCCTGCGGGCCACCTTCTCCCCGCTGGGGAGAAGAGGGAGCGCGGGGACATGTATTGGCCATTCAACGAACATTGAGACGATCGAACTGAAATGCCCCTTGCACCAAACACGAAAAAACGCCTCGTCACGGCCGCGCTCGTCGCCCCGGCCAGCATCTGGCTGTTCGTGTTCCTGGTCTTGCCCTTCATCGCCATCATCGTCTTCGCCTTCGGCGAGAGGGCGCCGGAGGGCGGTTATCAGGCGGCTTTCACCTTTGCACAGTTTGCCAATCTCGGTTCGCGCGCCGCCGCCTTCAAGAACACGCTGATCCTTGCGCCGATCGGCGCCTTCGCCTGCCTGATCGTCGCCTATCCCGTCGCTTATTACCTTGCCGTCAAGGTAAGCGCCAAATACCGGCTGCTTCTGGTCTCCCTCGTCGTCGTCCCTTTCTGGACCAGCCTTCTCGTGCGCACCTATGCCTGGATGTACATCCTCGGCGCCCGCGGGATTCCGCATCTGCTGGAGATGATCGGCATCGAGAATGTCCGGCTGCTGAACACGCCGGGCGCCGTGCTGCTCGGCATCGTCTATGGCTACCTGCCGCTGATGATCATGCCGATCTATGTCAGTCTCGAAAAACTCGACCGCCGGCTGCTCGAAGCTTCCGCCGATCTCGGCGCGCGGCCGCTTTCGACCTTCTTCGGCATCACCCTGCCGCTGTCGCTTCCAGGCGTGATGACCGGCATCGCGCTCGTGACCATCCTGCTGCTCGGCGAATATCTGATCCCGCAGCTGCTCGGCGGCGGCAAGGTCTTCTTCATCGGCAATGCGCTGGTCGATCTCTTCCTGCAATCGCGCAACTGGCCGTTCGGTTCGGCGATCGCCGTCACCCTCGTCGTTGTCGTCGTCATCGTGCTGCTGATCGCCATGCGCATCGCCTGGCGTGTTGCCGACACCCGCCAGGTGGATCTCGTCTGATGCGCGCGCTGGTCACCGCAGTCTACCTGTTCCTCTATACGCCGATAGCGCTCGTCGTGTTGTTCTCCTTCAATGCCGGCCGCAATGCCAGCGAGTTCACCGGCTTCTCCACGCAATGGTATGGCAAGGCGCTCGCCAACACCTTCCTGATGGAGGCCCTGCAGAACAGCCTGATCATCGCGTTTACCAGCGCCGGGCTCGCCGCCGTTTTCGGCACGATGGCGGCAATCGGCATGGAGCGGCTCGGCGCCCGCACCCGGGCGGTCTTCGACGGGCTGTTCGCTGCTGCGATCGTCGTGCCGGGTGTCGTCATCGGCATTGCGACGCTGGTTGCGCTCGTCGAGGTCTTCGGCTTCGTCAATCCGCTGATCGCCGCCGTCTGGCCGAGCGAACAGGCGCCGAAGCTTTCACTGGGCTACGGCTCGATCATCGCCGCCCACGGCCTCTTCACCATGGCGCTGGTGACGATGATCGTCAAAGCGCGCATCGCCAGCCTCGGCCGCGATATCGTCGAGGCGTCGAGCGATCTCTATGCCACGCCCTTCACCACCTTCCGCCAGATCGTGCTGCCCCAGATCCTGCCGTCGATCTTGGCCGGTTTCCTGCTCGCCTTCACCTTCTCCTTCGACGATTTCATCATCGCCTTCTTCGTCGCGGGCTCGAACACGACGCTGCCGATCTATGTCTTCGCCTCGATCCGCCGCGGCGTGACGCCGGAGATCAACGCCGTCGCCACCATGGTGCTCATCGCATCGCTGGGACTGATCCTCATCGCGCGCTTCCTGATGCGCGAGAAAACAACAAACTGAACGGGAAACACCATGATTCTTGAAAATCGCGTCGCGATCGTCACCGGAGCGGGGTCGGGCATCGGCCAGGCTGGCGCACTGATCATGGCAAGGGAAGGCGCGTTCGTCGTGGTGGCCGATCGGAGCGCTGCCAATGCCGCGGAAACCGTCGGTCGGATCCAGGCGGCCGGCGGCAAGGCCGAGAGCCTCGTTCTCGATGTCACCGATGACGCAGCACTCGAAGCCGGCATCGCCTCGGTCGCCGGCCGTCACGGCCGTATCGACATCCTCCACAATCATGCCGGCGCCCAGGTGGCGGGTGATCTCGAACAGGTGGCGGTCGAGGGCTTCGACAGCTCATGGAGCCTGAACGTCCGGGCACATTTCATGGCGGCGCGTTTCGTCATGCCTCTGATGAAGAGAGCCGGACGCGGCGTTATCCTCAACACCTCCTCTTCGTCGGGCGTGCTCTACGATCGCGAGATGATCGCCTATACGACGACGAAACACGCGGTTATTGCGATGACCCGGCAGATGGCCGGCGACTACGCCAGGTTCGGCATCCGCGTCAATGCGCTCTGCCCAGGCTGGGTGGACACGCCGTTCAACGAACCGTTCATTGCCCAGATGGGCGGTCGCGGCGCGATCGAAGCCTATATCGCCGAAAAAGTGCCGCTCGGGCGCTGGGCAGATGTCTCCGAGATCGCCGAGCCTATTCTCTTCCTCGTCTCGGATCGCTCATCCTACATGACCGGGCAGATCCTCGTCGTCGACGGCGGCGAGACCATCGTCTGACGGATGGGAATGATCAACACCGTCGATGGGTGAAACCGCATCGCCGTCGCTTCGGCCTTTATCTCGACGTGGCTGCCGCGAAGGCGGCCAGGGCATCCGCCGTCTGGCGTCCCGCCCATGGAAAGAGCCGCCATGTTTCCATGGCGGCCTTTCTGCTTGGGAGGCGACTTAAGCTGGTAGCTGGAAGACCCAGTTGGCGATCAACACGATCGCAAGGCCCCCGGCGAGTGCGAGGTAGGGCAGCATGCCGGCTTTCTTGACGCCGAGATCCTGGCCGACGAGACCGAGATCCTCCATCGCGCCGGCCGGGAACTTGCCGCCGTCGCGCACGTAGTGGCGATAGGCGAAGACCGGCAGGATCAGGGCTGCGAAGATGAAGCCGACCCAGAGCGCATTGGAGTAACCCCAGACCTTGGCACCGGCGCCGAGGAAGAGTGCGTTGACGAAGGCGAGAACGGTGTTGAGGCCGATCAGCCAGGCCGGCGCTTTCCAGGGCCGTTCGACATGTCCCGAATCCATCCGGTGGATCCAGCCGGAATTGAGGTTCAGGAAGTTGAAGATGATGTAGCCGACATTCGAGACGGCGAGCACGAAGAAATAGCCGCCGGCATCAGATGCGATAGCCAAGAGGAAGAGGTTGAAGGCGAAATCTGTCCACATCGCCCGTGTCGGGGCGCCGTGCTCGTTGGCGTGGTCGAGATATTTGGGCAGCCAACCGTCCTTCGAACCCTGATAGAGCGTACGCGAGGAACCGGCCATCGCCGTCATGATGGCGAGGAAGAGCGCCAGGATCATCAACACGACGAGCAGCTGGGTGACGACGCGGCCGGCGCCGATCAGCCCGCCGAGCGCTTCGGCAACGCCGGTGCCGTCGACGATGCCGGGGGCGAGCATGCCCGCATGGCCGAGAACGCCCTGGAAGGCGAAGGGCACGAGGAAGAAGAACAGGCAGCAGGCAAGGCCGGAATAGAAGATCGCCTTGAAGGTGTCGGTCTTCGGGTTCTTGAGTTCGCGGGTGTAGCAGACGGCTGTCTCGAAGCCATAGGTCGACCAGGCGGCGATATAGAGACCGCCGAGGAAAAGCGTCCAGCCGCCGTTGCTCCAGGTGCCGTCGACGGCGGCATAGGCGGCCGTCGGCGGCACGAGGCCGGTGACGTTGGTGGCAAGGATCTGGCCGCTGACGATCGGGTAAAGGCCGATGATGAGCAGCGGCACCAGCACGATGATAGCAAGCCACTTCTGCACGCTTGCCGTTTCCGAGATGCCGCGATGCTGGATCGCGAAGATGATCAGCATCAGGATGCCGCCGATGAAGAAGGTGGCGTTGATATTGGCGGTGGCAAGGAAGGGAATGCTGAAGCTGACGAGCGACCAACTGCGGATTGCCGGCGTCAGGGCGGCAATGCCGTCGGTGCTCAGCAATGCCTTGACGGCGTCTTCAGGCGTGGTGCCGGCATGGGCTGCGATATATTCGGCGACGCGAGGGCTATCGGCCGTGACGGAAGCGGCATGCGCGGCGATCCAGTCGAGGACCATCTGCGAATCCGCCGCGGGAATCGGGAAGAACGCATTGAGGATGTAGCCGGCGGCGATGGCGCAGCCAAGTGACAGCACGGGCGACCAGGCAAACCAATTGCACCAGACGGAAAGCGGCGCGATGAATTTCGAATATCGCAGCCAGGCGGTGGCGCCATAGACCGAGGCGCCGCCGGATTTATTGCCGAACATGCCGGCAATCTCGGCATAGGTGAACGACTGCAGGAAACCCATCACCATCGAGATGATCCAGACGACGAAGGCAAGCTTGCCCGTCGTTCCCGCAATACCGCCGATGGAGAAAAGAACAAGCGGCGGCACGCCCGCAGCCACCCAGAATGCGCCCTTCCAGTCGAGCGCGCGTACAAGCTTACCTTCGGTGCCGGACGGAATCCCGGCCTCCACTATGTCTGTCATCGATGAAATTCCCCACTCTATTTGTTCCGGACGTATCTTTGTACGTCTCCCTGAACGTGTCTCCCTGACAGTCTCAAGCCCGCCCGGATGGTTTTGGCGATCCGTGTTCCCGACGGATTCCCCGAGTCTCAACTCTTTATGCATAGTGAAGATATTTTCTTTTTAGTCAACTCGACTTTACTTTCCCAGGGCATTTTGTAACCTGTATGGGTGGGTGTCCGAGGACGCCGATCCTCCCATGAGGGCAGAATGCGAGAACTCTATCCTGCTATGACGGGCGTGCGGCCGGCGGCTGCGAGCCTCGTGCATTATCCCGGCATTCCTACCCTGCCGGAGGGCACGGAGCGTTACCGGGCGAAGGGCGGCGGATCGGTCGTCATCCGTGTCGAGCCGGGCGACCGCGTGAGCATCATCGACAGCGAGGGCGGCCAGGTCTGCGAGCTCTCTTTCCTCGACGAAAAAGGTCGCTTCCTGGCGGAAGGTCTCGGAACGGTATTCAGCAATTCAGCCGAGGGTTTGAAGGCCATTCTTCAGGCGGAGGATGAGAGTGCCGCCCGCACGCGTGCAGCACTTCAGCGTCGCGGCGCCGATCTGGCAGTGGCCGGAGCGCTCAGCATTTTCGGCGCGGGGTCGACCCCGGGCAGCCGGGCAGATTTCACCATTGCCATGAAGGGCTTGCTCATTGTAGCAGCGCCTGCCTCCGCCATGTCGCCGGAGGCGCAGGATACGGCGACGCCGATCGAGGTCAGGATCAAGCGCAGCCTGCTGATCCGCGATTACACCTCGGCCCTGCCGGAGCCGGCCGCCGATCCGATTGAGGATATCCGCATCCGGGCAGCGACCGCCGCGGCCTATTTCGTCCGTGCCGGCGAGTTCATCCAGGTCATCGATGTCTATGGACGTCAGTGCACCGATTTCCAGGCCTTCGCCGCCCGCAAGGTCGACAAGGGCCTCGACCTTGCGCTCGATTCAACCGTCACCCGCACGCTGCTCGGGCGCAGCTATCCGACGCCTGGCCTGCCCTCCAAAGCTTTCGACCGCGACTTCGAGCCGCTGGTTGAGATCATCCAGGATACGGTCGGTCGCCACGACGCTTTCGCGACCGCCTGCAATTCGCGCTATTACGATGACATGGGCTATCCCGGCCACGTCAACTGCACTGATAATTTCAACGCGGCGCTGGCGCCTTATGGCATTGCCGGCCGCAAGGGCTGGGAAGCGCTGAACTATTTTTACAACACCAATATCGACCACAATAACCAGCTCTATCTCGACGAACCGTGGTCGCGTCCTGGTGATTACGTGCTGATGCGGGCGCTGACCGATCTCGTCTGCGTCTCCTCGTCCTGTCCCGACGATATCGACGCGGCGAACGGCTGGGATCCGACGGATATCCACGTTCGCACCTTTTCCGGAAAAGAGAAATTCTCACGAGCGGTAGCCTATCGCATGACCCCAGATGCCGACGCCGAACTGACGCGCGAAACCGCGTTTCATCCCCGCCTCTCCGCCTTGACGCGGGATTACACCGAATATCGCGGCTACTGGCTGCCGAACCGCTTCTCGTCCGAAGGTCCGGTCGAGGAATACTGGGCCTGCCGCGAGCGCGCCGCCGTCATCGATCTCTCGCCCTTGCGGAAATTCGAAGTGACGGGTCCGGATGCCGAGGAACTGCTGCAATATTGCCTGACCCGCGACGTGCGCAAACTTTCGACCGGCCAGGTCGTATATTCCGCCATGTGCTACGAAAACGGCGGCATGATCGATGACGGCACGCTGTTCCGGCTCGGCGACACGAACTTCCGCTGGATTGGCGGCGATGATTTCAGCGGCATATGGCTGCGTCAGCAGGCTGAGAAGAAGGGCTTCAAGGCCTGGGTCCGTTCCTCGACCGATCAGCTGCACAATATTGCCCTGCAGGGTCCGAAGAGCCGCGATATCCTGAAGGACATCATCTGGACGGCGCCGCGCCAGCCGACGATTGCAGAGCTCGAATGGTTCCGCTTCACCGTCGGTCGCATTGGCGGCTTCGAGGGCGCCCCGGTGGTCGTTTCGCGTACCGGCTACACCGGCGAGCTTGGTTATGAGATATTCTGCCATCCGAAAGATGCGCTGACGGTATTCGACGCCGTCTGGGAAGCCGGTCAGCCGCATGGATTGAAGCCGATGGGGCTGGAGGCGCTCGACATGGTCCGCATCGAGGCCGGCCTGATCTTCGCCCATCACGAATTCACCGACCAGACGGATCCTTTCGAGGCCGGGATCGGCTTCACCGTGCCGCTGAAATCCAAGCAGGATGATTTCATCGGCCGCGAGGCGCTGATCCGGCGCAAGGAACATCCGCGCCATCTGCTCGTCGGCCTCGATATCAAGGCGAAAGAGGCTGTCGGCCATGGCGATTGCATCCATATCGGCCGGGCCCAGGTGGGCGTCGTCACCAGCGCCACGCGCTCGCCCGTTCTCGGCAAGACGATCGCGCTCGCCCGTATCGACGTGACGCATGCGAACCCCGGTACCGAGGTCGAAATCGGCAAGCTCGACGGTCACCAGAAGCGCCTGCCGGCGACGATCGTGCCGCTTTCGCATTACGACCCGCAGAAGACGCGGCCACGCTCGTAATGCCTGCTACCGAGGTCGAAGACGGCGATCGGCCATGAAAGGGTTTGCTTTCCTTTGACTGCGGATGTACCGGCACTGCCGAAAGCATGATACTATCGGGGTCAGGCAATTTGCCTGGCCTTTTTTGTTGCGTTCGCGGTGCGGCGCATGAATCCAGGACGGATATGACAGAGTCACATAGCAAATCACGCAAGCAGGCGGAGATTGCCTTTGGAAACGTGCAATCGCAATTCTTGGCGCGAAGCCGTGCGGTTGCAGAAGTTGATCAGACCGTGCGGGCCCGCGAGGAAAAGACCTTGCGGTTACGCGAAGCCCGTGAGGCTAAGGAATTGCAGGATCGCTTGACAGCGGCTACCGCTCTTGCCGCAAAGCAAAAAAACAAGGTCTGACCTCCGGGTCGTCGAACAGTCAGGAAACAGATTTGAAAAACGCCAGAAACAACGAGCTTGCCGATCGCCGCAGCGCCGCTGCCGAAGCCAAGGCTGCTCTCCTCAATGCGTATCGCACCGCCAAGGATACGGCCGAACCCACCCGGCTCGCAAAGCAGGCGGAGCGCCAAGCCATTGCTGCGGCCAGGGAAGAACGGCGTGCGGCGCGCGAACAGGTAAAGCGCGAAGAGCTGGAGCGGGCTCAAGCCGCGGAAGCCGAGCGTCAGGCTGCCGCCGAAGCCGCAGCACGTGCCGATGCCGACGCGCGCGAAGCGGCTGACAAAGACCGGATCGCCCGGGTGATTGCCGATGAAGCCGCCCGAAAGGCCGAACGCGACCTGCGTTACGCCAATCGCAAAGCCAGAAAGTCCTGATTGTCAGCGCTGCCTGTCGTCACGACAGGCAGCGCCCTCTTTCAAGCGGCCTGTACGGCTGCATTCAGCGGGATTTCGACGTCGATCTCCAGCGTCGAGACATATTCGTTGCGGTCGATCGTCACCTGCACCTTGTCGTGGTCGAGCTGCACGTGTTTTGCGATCACCGCAAGGATTTCCTCGCGCAGCAGGGAGACGAGGTCCGACCCGGCCGAGGAACGCTCGTGGGCAAGAAGGACCTGCAGCCGTTCGCGGGCGGCCGGTGCGGTTCTTTGCTTGTTGAAAAGACGGAAAATATTCATGCTGCCCTCCGTCCGAAGATCTTGCCGAAAATATTCCGTTTTTCCTCGGGGATTGTGACCGGCAGAACCTCGCCGGCGAGCCGGCGGGCGGCATCGAAATAGGCCATCGCAGCCGCGCTGCGGCTCTCTGCCAGCGTGACCGGTGCGCCGATGTTGGAGGCGCGCAGGACATCCATGCTTTCCGGCACGATGCCGAGCAGCGGGATGGACAGGATCTCCAGAACGTCGTCGACCTTCAGCATGTCGCCGCGTTCTGCGCGGTTGGCGTCGTAGCGGGTGAGCAGGAGGTGCTTCTCCATCCGCTCGCCGCGCTCGGCCTTGGCGGTCTTGGCGTCGAGCAGGCCGATAATGCGATCGGAATCGCGCACCGACGAGACTTCGGGATTGGTGACGACTACGGCAACGTCGGCGTGACGCATGGCAAGCGTTGCGCCACGCTCGATTCCGGCGGGGCTGTCGCAGATGATCCAATCGAAATAGCGCTTCAGATCGTTGATGACGCGCTCGACGCCCTCGGCCGTCAGATTGTCCTTGTCGCGCGTCTGCGAGGCCGGCAGCAGGAACAGCGTTTCCAGTCGCTTGTCGCGGATCAGCGCCTGGGTAAGCTTGGCATCGCCCTGAATGACATTGATCAGGTCGTAGACGACCCTGCGTTCAGCGCCCATGACGAGGTCGAGATTGCGCAAGCCGACGTCGAAATCGACGACGACGACTTTTTCATTGCGTTGCGCCAGCGCCGCTCCCAATGCGGCGGTCGAGGTGGTCTTGCCGACCCCGCCCTTGCCTGACGTGACGACGATCACTTTCCCCATGTTTCTCTCCTTTGCCGTGGCCGCAGTAATTCAAGGTGTTGCAGCGTCCTTTGCGCGTCTGAAGAGACGCGCGGCGCTGTGGTCAGATCAGTTTTTCCGCCATGATCGCATCGTCTTCGAGCCAGAGCTGGACAGCCTGTCCGCGAAGATTGGAGGCCATGTCTTCCGCCATTTTGTAGATGCCGTCGATTGCCACCAGCTCGGCCTCGAGCTTGCGGCAAAATATCCGTGCCGAGGCGTTTCCAATGGATCCTGCCATGGCTCGGCCCCGCAAGGCGCCATAGATATGGACGGACCCTCCGGCAATGACCTCAGCACCTGAGGCGACCGATCCGATGACGGTGACGTCACCTTCCGGGAAGATCACCGATTGTCCGGAGCGCACGGGTTCCCGGATGACGATCGATTGCATTGCCGGGCGGGTTTCAGCCATTGCCGGCTTGGTCGACGGTCCAGCGTCCTCTTTGGCGGCGGGAACCTCGATATCGGAAACCGACCGACCGCCTTTGAGTGCCGGCGGCATGCCGGAGCCGAGGATCGAAGGCCGTGCACCTTCGATACCCATGATGCTGACATTGCGCTTGGCAAGTTCGGCAATCAGGTCCTTCAGCTGCGGCCGGTCGATTTGCAGGTCCGTCAGGTCGAGCACAACGGGCCGTCCGAGGAAGAAACCGGCCGAACGCGCAGCCAGATCGTCCAGCCTGATCAACCAATCATCGATCGGAAGATCCGGGGACAGCATGACCGCCAGGAAAGAGCGGCCCTTGATGCGGATAGAGCGAGCGTCTGTTAGCACTTTGGTCATCTATGTGAAGAAATCGTTGACCATGTCTACCGCTGCTATGGTTAACAAAAAGTTAACGCGGCCTTAATATTACCCACTATGACATCATTTTCTCGCAAAGAGGTGGCGAGACAAGTTGCTGAAAATGCTTCTATTTCTGTTAAATCGCTAAACGGTTAATGATGCGGCTTTCGACTTGAACCGCAAATCCGCCGCTCCTCGCGCAAGGCTCAGCCTTGCGCCTTGCGTTGCGCGTCGGAAATGGCGCGTGCGGCCTCTTCGGAGGAGTTGGCCAGAGTGCGCATCTCGGCGGCAAGCACGGCAAAACCCGACCCGGCGGTGCCGGCGCGGGCCGCTTCGATGCCGGCATTAACGGCGAGTAGCTTCAGATAGCGCAGCGATTGCAGGATCTCGTTGGTCTTCGAGGCGGTGACTCGCATGTCGGCGGTCTGTTCATCGATTCGCTGGTAGAGCGATTCGATGTTGATGATGCTGCCTTCGAGGTAGAGAAGCTCGCCCTTCTGATCCCAGATGCCGCCACCGGTCTCGGTGACCCAGATCAGGTGGCCCATGGCGTGGCGGATACGATATTCCATCGTCCAGTCGGTGCGTTTCTCCAGCGCCTGTCCGACGATCTCGTCCATCAGAGGCACGTCTTCCTCGTACATGATCGAGGTAAAGGTCCGCTTGCGGTTGCCGATGATTTCGTCGAGGGGATAACCGAAGATCCGCTCGATGCCGTTGGTCATCTCAAGCATCGTGTAGTTTTCGTCGGCGCGGCAGCGATAGAGAAAACCGCTCATGCGCCCGAGAATGCTCGTTTGAAAATCCATGAAGGCCTCGCTCGAAAAGAGGAGCTGTGAAATTGGATTACTCGCTTCACTTTGACGCTGGAAGGAGCCGCGACGAACGGCTCTCTTCCTGATACGCGGAGCCTACAGCGTCGTGGTTCTTTTCGAGAGACCGCCAAGGACGCTGTAGCACTTTGAATTGCTGGATAATTTATCCTGAAATCCGATTCGGATTTAGGGATTTTTGCAGCAGCCGGCTATCAGTTGCGCAGATATTCCTCCATGGAATCGTCGAGCGCCTCGACCCAGGGTGTGTGATGCGTCGGCGACATGTTGCCGGTCATCAGCGACCGGTAGGCATGGTCGCGGAAGCCCATGATGTTGTGGGCCTTGTGATGTTCCCACTCCATGAAGGTTTTGTTCGTGCCCTCAATGTCGAAGGAGGGATAGTCGGTCTCGGCGAGCAGTTCCTTCACATAGTCGCCCTGGTACCAGATCATCTGCTCGGCATCTTCGAGCGTCTCCTCACGGGCGCGCCACATGTCGAAATTCGCCTTCAGCTCCTCTTCCGGCGGCAGGGTGATGCGGCCCATCATCACGTCGCGGGCCCACCATGCCTGCACGTCGAACATGTTGAAGGTGTAGAACTGGTCCTGCATGCCGATATAGAAAAGCTGCGGGTTCTTGTCGAAGATCACGCCCTTGTAGAGGCTGTCGGCCCAGAGGCGGTTGGCGGTTTTCAGCCGGAGATCATCGGGCAGGAAGGGGAAATGGTGCTGATATCCGGTGCAGAGGATCACCGCATCGACCTCCTTGGTCGAGCCGTCGAGGAAATGCGCCGTGCGATTTTCGAGCCTAGTCAGCAGCGGCCGCTCCTCGAAATTTTCAGGCCATTTGAAGCCCATCGGCTTCGAGCGGTAGCTCGTCGTCACCGATTTTGCGCCGTATTTCCAGCATTGCGAACCAATGTCCTCGGCCGAATAGCTGCGACCGACGAGCAGGATGTCCTTGCCCTTGAACTCCAGCGCGTCGCGGAAGTCGTGGGCGTGCAGCACGCGGCCGTTGAAGGTCTTGACGCCCTCGAAGTAAGGCACATTCGGCGTCGAGAAATGACCGGAGGCGACGACCACATAGTCGAACTCCTCGTCATACATCCGGTCCTCGATGCGGTTATGCGCCGTCACCGTGAATTTCTTCGTCTGATCGTCGAAGCGGACCATGCGTACCGGCGTGCTGAAGCGCACCCAATGGCGGACATTCGCCTTCTCGACGCGGCCCTTGATGTAATCCCAGAGCACGGCGCGGGGCGGATAGGAGGCGATCGGCTTGCCGAAATGCTCCTCGAAGGAATAATCGGCGAATTCGAGGCATTCCTTCGGGCCATTCGACCAGAGGTAACGATACATGCTGCCGTGGACCGGCTCGCCATATTCGTCGAGGCCGGTGCGCCAGGTGTAATTCCAGAGCCCGCCCCAGTCCGATTGCTTTTCGAAGCAGACGATCTCCGGGATTTCGGCGCCCTTCTGGGCGGCCGATTGAAAGGCGCGCAGCTGCGCCAACCCGGAAGGACCGGCACCGATGACGGCTACTCTTGTCATGAAGCATTCCCCTCTTGATTATATGTCATTGCTTAGTTTCGCGCGTCTGAGAAGACGCACGGCGCTGGTGCGCATCCCTGCGCCTCAGTCCGGATAGATGCCGGGGCTGGTCGGCGCCCCATCGTCATATTTGGAAAGCCAGTCGATCGTGGTCTCGCGGAAGCGGGTAAGGCCCTTGTAGTCGATAAGCTCCGGCGGCAGCGTCCTCAGCACGCGCGGGAAGCGCCGCGCCCATTTCGGCACGGTGACGAGCTCATCCATGTTCATCAGGTAGCAGCGGATGACGAAGAGAATGGCGTTCGAGCGCGGCAGGCGCCAAAGGCTCTGCAATTCGACGCGCAGATGCACCTTCTCGCCGACATTCTCAGGCGTCACCGTCGTGCGGTCGGGACCCCATTTGGGATAATTCTCCGGGCTGGTGTCGAGCCGCGGATTGATCGTCATCGTCCAGTTGAAACGCCGGGTCGGTTTGCCCTGCTGCAGGTTCAAAAGGAATTTCAGCGCCCGGTCGAAGACGCCGATCTGGTGGGCGAGCGGCACAGGGCCGTGCCATTCCATGAAGTTCATGCCGATGTCGAAATCGAGCGACCAGTCGGCCTGCGTCGTCACCATGCCGGCATCCATCCAGAGATTGCCGTCGCGCTGGTCGACGATGCAGAAATCGCCCTGGGCCTGGCGGGTGATATATTCGAAGGGCTCATAGGGCAGCGTCGAAGCATCGCCGAAGGTGAAGCTGTCGTCGATGCCGAGCGGGCGGTTGATCCAGCGCCACTGGTCGCCGTTGCGGATCAGCGTGAAGTGGTCGGGATAACCCGCCGCCTGCTGTTCCATCAAAAGTTCGAGCGTATCCCATTGCGCGCTCATCATGTGCGGCAGCGCCTGATAGCGCAGCCGGTCTTCCTTCAGCACCAGCGCCCGGTCATGCATCTCGGCGACGTAATGCTCGTCGACGTCGATCAGGCTTTCGTAGACGGTTCCCGCCCGGCCGTGCACATGCGGCTCCATGTTGACCGAATACATGTATTCGTCGCGGTCGAAGGGAAACGGGAAGCGCCGGATGTTTTCCGGGCTGTTCCGGTAGCTGAAATCGTTCCGGAAGGTTTCCTGCTTGAAGACGATTGCCATGTCCGGTCTCCTTGTTCCGCTGTTCCCGATGCCGTCAGAGATCAAGATGAAGCGTGTTTCCCTCGAAACGGGAAACGCAGATCATCACCTTGCGGCCGGATGCTTTTTCTTCGCTCGTCAGATAGACGTCATTGTGCAACAGCTTGCCGTCGCAGGTGACGACTGCGGTTTCGCATTGACCGCAGGCCCCGCCGCGACAGAGGAAGGGTGCGTCGACGCCCGCCGCCTCGATTGCCTCCAGCATGCTTTCGTGATGGCCGACCTTCACGGTCTTGCCGGACCGCAGCAGCTCGATCGAGAAGGGCTTGCCGGGTAGCGACGACAGGAACCGTTCCGAATGCAGGTTCTGCTCCGGCCAGCCGGCGTTAAGCCCTGTTTTGAGCACGCCGTCGATCATGCCGGAGGGGCCGCAGACATAGAGATGCGTGCCGAGCGGCTGGCTGTCGAGCAGGCGCGTCAGGGGAATGGCGCCGCCTTCGGCATCGCAATGGATCTTGATGCGATGCTGGCCGTAACGCTCCTGGAGTTCCCGCCAGTAGGCGCCGCGGTCGCGCGTGCGTATGGCATAGTGCAGTTCGAAATTGGCGCCTTCGCGGGAAAACTGCTCCATCATCGCGATGAAGGGTGTAATGCCGATGCCGCCGGCGATCAGAAGATGCTTGCGCCCGCGCCAGTCGGGCTGGAACAGGTTGACTGGATAGCTGACCTTCAGTTCGTCGCCTTCGCTGACCTTCTCATGCATGAAGGTGGAGCCGCCGCGCGAATCCTCGACATGCAGCACGCTGATCTCATAGGCCGCACAATCATGTGGCGGCGACATCAGCGAATAGGCGTTGCGGCGCATATGGCCGCCATCGTTCATCGAGACGATGATATGGGCGCCGCCGGAAAAATATGGCATCGGCTTGCCATCCAGGCGCTCGAAGCGGAAACGTTTGACGCGTTCGGCGATCGGCGTGATCCGCGCCACGCGGACGGGAATTTCTGTACCACCGCTCAAAGGAACAACTCCTCCGGATTGGGCGCGCTGCCGGGCTCTTCCGCATCGATATTGACGCCCTGGAAGGCGGCAAGCCGGCGCGAATAATGGTCGCGCACCAGAAGCGTCAGCCCGCAATGGCTGCAGGCAAAGGGGCTGCTGGTGACGTCGTCGGTGATGCCCTTGCAATGGACGCATTGCACGCGCCTGGCCAGCGAGCCGCGATGCTCGGTGATGACAGAGGCATGGTCCATGCCGTAGTCGAGCGCCACGAGCATCGCCTGGCCGATGAAGCCTTCCGTGCCCGCGATATAGAGCCGCGTGCCCATATGGGCGGTGGCGAGAGAACCCTTCAATCGGAAGAGCAGCGTTGCGATGGTCGGCGCGGTGAAGAACATGTCGGCGCCGAGATGGCTGAGTGTCTCGTCCAGGCCGGACCCTTGAGAGCCGCGGGCGACATAGAGGATTTCGCTGCGGGAAAGGGCCGCTTCGTCAAGTGCTGCCCGCTGGTCGAGGAGAGCTTTGGCGCCCTCCCCTTCGAGCGCGAAAATGTGCCGCCGGGCGTTCGGCTGGATGGTCAGGCCCTTGTAGACCGGTCGGCTCTTGATGCCTGCAACGAGCATTGGCGTGCTCCTTAACCCAAGGCAGTCCTCTTCTTCTTCTCCGGATCGTCGAAAGGAAGCGTGTGGGCGGTGGCGCCTGCCTTGACGGTCTTGCCGCGCACTTCGAGTTTCGTCCCGTGCACCGCCTTGTCAACGTCCAGGCGGGCGATCGCCATGGATTTCTTCGTCAGCGACGAATAGCTCGGGCAGGTAATGACGCCGACCTTTTTGCCGTCGGCAAAGACTTCGTCGCCGAGATCGGCCGGTCCGTCGGCATCGATCAGCATGCCGAAGATCTTGAAGCGCTCCTTGCCCTTGAGGCGGGCATGTTCCTCTGCGCCGCGGAAGCCCGTCTTGCCGGGGCTGACGGTGAAGTCGAGGCCGAGTTCCCAGAGGCTGTCGCCGGGCGGCTGGTCGGCGAAGGGATACATCTGCGAATTGTCGTAGGGGTAGAACAGCAGGTAGCTTTCGACGCGCAGCATGTCGAGAACGGAGAAGCAGCACGGGATGATGCCCATCTCCTTGCCCTCCTCGACGATCCGGTCCCAGACCATGACGGCGTCCTGGCCGCGCACGAAGATCTCGTAGCCGCGCTCACCGGTATAGCCGGTGCGCGAGATCATCACAGGTACGCCGAACAGCGTCGTCTGCATGTGGTGGAAATATTTGAGGTCGCGGATGCCGGGCACATATTTGGCGAGATAGTCGACCGCAAGCGGACCCTGCAGCGAGAGGTCATGCAGGTCGTCGTCGAAGAGCACGGCGCAATTGCGGCCCGCTGCCTGCTTTACGAGTTCCTCGTGACCGGAGCCTGAGCCGTGCACCAGCATCCAGGAGTTCGGGCCGGTGCGATAGACGATGCAGTCGTCGGTGAAGTGGCCGCGGTCGTTCAGCATGGTCGCATAGACCGAGCGACCGGGATAGATCTTCGTCATATCGCGGCTGGTGATATAATCCAGCACGGCAATGGCGTGCGGGCCGACCAGATGCACCTTCTTCAAGCCCGAGACGTCCATGATACCGGCCTTGGTGCGGACCGCGACATGTTCTTCCGACATGTCCTTGTCATAGGTCCAGGCGGTTCCCATACCGCTCCAGTCCTCGAGCTTCGATCCCAGAGCGCGATGCCGATCCGCCAAGGCGGAGAAACGCCATGATAGAGCCATTTCCGTTCCCTCTTATTTCCTCTACGGAATATTTATTTCCTGACTATATAAATGTTTTGCGCCATGGCAAGCCCGCCCGGCGGCATTCCAATCAAAACTTCGGCGGCACCTGCCCGGCAGTGCGATGGGCAGCGATGACGGTGTTGGCCATCAGCATGGCGATGGTCATCGGCCCGACGCCACCCGGAACCGGGGTGATGGTGCTGGCGACTTCGGAGACCTCCACGAAGGCGACGTCGCCGACCAGCCGGGTCTTGCCCTCGCCTCTTTCCGGTGCTGGAATACGGTTGATGCCGACGTCGATCACCGTTGCACCCGGCTTGACCCAATCGGCTTTCACCATTTCCGGCCGGCCGACGGCGGCGACCAGGATATCGGCATTGCGGCAGACCTCGGCGAGGTTCTTGGTCCTGGAGTGGGCGATCGTCACCGTCGCATTGGCATTGAGCAGCAATTGCGCCATCGGCTTGCCGAACAGATTGGAACGGCCGATGACGACGGCGTTGAGGCCGGAGAGATCCTCGCCATGGGTGCGGCGGACGAAGACCATGGCGCCGGCCGGCGTGCAGGAGACCAACCCGGTTTTGAGATCACCGATCGCCAGCTTGCCGGCATTGACGGTGCTCAAGCCATCGACATCCTTTTCCGGCAGGATCGACTGGATGATCGGCTCGCTGTCGAGCGGCTTCGGCAAGGGCAGCTGCACCAGGATGCCGTGGATCGACGGATCGGCGTTGAGGCTGGCGACGAGGGCTGCAAGCTCCTCCTGCTTCGTCTCGGCCGGCAGCGTGTGCTGGACGGATTTGAAGCCGCACTCCTTGGCCATACGGCTCTTCGAGCCGACATAGGCGTGGCTTGCCGGATCGTCGCCGACGATAATGACGGCAAGACCTGTCGTGACGCCGCTCGTCTTTTCCAGCGCTGCCGTTGCAGCCTTCACCGTCTCGATTACGGATGCCGCAACAAGCTTGCCGTCGATGACCTCAACCATCTCTCAACCCATGCGTTCGGATGCGTAGCTTCCGGGGCTTGCCGGGAAGACCACGGTGCGGTTGCCGTTGATGAAGGTGCGGTGATGGATATGGGCGTGGATGGCGCGCGCCAGCACCTGGCTTTCGACATCACGGCCGATCGAGACATAATCGTCGGGCGACTGCGCATGGGTGATGCGCGCGGTGTCCTGCTCGATGATCGGGCCTTCGTCGAGATCGGCGGTGACGTAATGCGCCGTCGCCCCGATCAGCTTGACGCCGCGGCCATAGGCCTGCTTGTAGGGGTTGGCGCCCTTGAAGCTCGGCAGGAAGGAATGGTGGATGTTGATGATTTTGCCCGACATCTTCTGGCACATCTCGTCCGACAGGATCTGCATGTAGCGGGCGAGCACGATCAGTTCGGTACCGGTCTGCTCGGCGACTTCCATGATGCGGGCCTCGGCCTGCACCTTGTTGGCCTTGGTGACCGGGATGTGGTGGAACGGGATGTCGTGGTTGACCACGACCTTCTGGTAGTCGAAATGGTTGGAGACGACGCCGACGATGTCGATCGGCAATGCGCCGATCTTCCAGCGGTAGAGCAGGTCGTTGAGACAATGGCCGAAGCGCGACACCATCAGCAGCACCTTCATGCGCTTTTCGCTGTCGTGGAATTCGTAATCCATTTCGAAGGGGGCGGCGACGGCTGAAAAATCAGCACCGATCTCGGCGCCGGAAAGGCCTTCTTCGGAAATGAAGCTGACGCGCATGAAGAACTTGCCGGTATCGAGATCGTCGAACTGCGAACTGTCGATGATGTTGCAGCCCTTGTCGGCCAGATAGCTCGAAATCGCCGCCACGATGCCGCGCGTCGATTTGCAGGATACCGTCAATACATAGCTTCTCATGTCTTTCCCTCTTCCCTCTGCAAGGCCGCCGCCGTGCTTAGATCAAAGCCCGGGCCGCGAATAGGCCGGCGCACTTTCATTGATGCGACAAATTGCAAGAGAAACCATCACGCTTCTGCAAGTTCTCTCATTGCCAAGTCTGAAGCTTAGGAGAAGTTGCGCAAAAAGCTGTGCCGTCAGCGCCGCTTGGATGCGTATTCTCGCCTTCGACGCACTTTAGGCCGGCGGGCGGCTCACCATGGCGACTTTCCGACGGGGCGTGGTGATCTCATGGATGACGGCACCGCCGATCGAAGAGAGCACCAGCGAGAAGATCACGAAGAGCACCGGCTGCTGCAGGATGCCGATCGGCAGGCGGTCGGCGGCGATCCTGAGAAAAGCCAGCGTGAAGGCGTGGGTGATGTAGATGCTGTATGAGCAGTCGCCGAGATAGTTCAGCCAGCCGATGACGGGCAGCCTGGAAAAGTCGATGGAAACAGCGCCATAAAGGATGAAGATTGCCGGGATGCCCCAGGCGTAGAACCGGCTTTCCGGGCGCATCAGCGCCTCGTTGATAAACAGAAACGCAAAACCCAATGCAAGTGCCGCCCATGCCCAGCGGGTCGGTAGCAGCATCTTCTGCCGGTAGAGCCAGCCGAGCACGACGCCGGCGAGAAATTCCAATATGATCGGCTCGCCGTAGAAGCGGGTGGCGGTTGTATCAGGCAGCAGCCGGCAGGCGATCAGGATCACCGCGAATATGGCAAACATCGCCGGGATCCGGCGGACTTCCTGCAGCGGCAGCAGCAGCGCAAACACGAAGTAGAAGAACATCTCGTAGTTCAGCGTCCATCCCGGCACGATCACGGGAACGATCATGCTGGGATCGGCGGGATTGATCCAGGGCAGGAAAAACAGCGAAGCAATGAGATGCGGCAGGTCGAATACTGTCGATTTCAAGAGTGACGGCGCCACCAGCGCCACCGCCGCCGAAAACAAAGTCGCCAGCCAATAGAGGGGCACGATCCTTTTGATGCGCCGGCGGGCGAAATCGACCGGGCTCATCGCGCGTCCGCTCGTCGTCAGCCACATCACGAAACCGCTCAAGACGAAGAAGATGTCGACACCGGTTTCACCATAGATGAAGGCAGTGGCGTCGACCGCCGGATTGACCTTGGCAAGCTGCAATATCGCATGGAAATAGACGACCATCAGCGCCGCGATAGCGCGCAGATATTGAAGCTGGACAAGCATCTGGTGTCTTGCTCCCTCGGGCTCGCGGACACCGGTCTTTACCGTGCCGCTGCGGTCAACTCAGTACATCTGCCGCACGACCCTGCCGGATGCGCGGGCTGTCGTGGAAGCGCATATATCCGACGACGAACCACAGGAGCCCAGCGATCTTCATCGAGAAGACCGCGGTTCCCCCGATCATCATATTCAGAAAAATGAAAAGAGAAAGTGAATGGGCGCAGCGCCGCTGCGCCGCCGTGCGTCCGGCCGGAAAGAGGCAGACGAACAGCCAGAAGGCGATGACGCCGAAGATCGTCGCGCCATAGATCAGGTAGACATAGCCGCTGTCGGCGAAATCGGCGATCCTGTCGACCGAAAGCCCGAGGATGGCAAGCGGATCGAGCTCCATGATCTTCTTCATTGTCAGGTTGATGCGGCCGGTGAAATTGTCGCCCGTCGCATTGGGTTTCAGGACATAGACGAGGAAACCCGCGGCGACGATCAGCGGCATGAGCGCCAGGTTGAAATTCTTCGGTATCTTCGGAAAGACGAAATAGCCGACGATGCAGGCAAAGCAGAAGATCAGCATGGTGCGCGTGTCGTTCGTCACCAGGATCAGCACGGCAGTACCGATGCACAGCAGCCGGTCCCAGCGCCCGAGCCTTTCCCAGGTGGAGATCAGATAGATCGCGATCACGCCACAGAAATTGGCGAGCGATACCTGCTCGAGAAAGATAGAGGACGAGCGGTGGTCGATGATGCCGAAGGAGAAGCGCTCGGGAAAGCCGAGCGCATTCTGGAACAGGCCTGTCTTGTTAAAGCTCATCGGCAGCAGTCCGCGCGTATTGGCGAAATAATCGGACGGATGGACGATGCTGACATAGAAAGGCACGCTGATGATCTCGAAGATCAGAAAGATCAGCACGACGAGGCTTGCCCAGCGAAAGGCGAGCTTCATCGTCTTTTCATTGCTCCAGCTTCCGAGCCCGGTAAAGCAGAAGATGATCAGCACGTTGCGGAAATGATCGATGAACGGCAGGCGGTTGAGCACGCTGATATAGATTGTCACGACGAGCGTGAACAGCAGGAACAGGAAGGCAGGAAGATCCGTCTCGTAGATGCCCTTGTGCAGGATGTAGATGATGGCGCTCGCCATGATCAGGCCTTCGCTGGCGGCGACATGCGTCATCGAGAGCGGCATGATGTTGTGGTTGATGAAGGCGAGAATGCCGTTATAGAGCACCGAAAGCAGGCCGAGCCAGAGCACCGGATAATCGGTCCGCGATGCCTCGCCGGCCGCATCGAGCCGGTTGCCGGTAACGGCGCCGGCCAAGGGAAAATTCGCAGTCTCGTGGTCGCTGGCCGCCATCCTCAGTTCCCCATCGGCTTGACGGCGGTGCAGGCGCTCGCGTCGGCTTTGGCTTTCGCCGCCTCAGTGAGAAGCCGCATCTGCGGCCGCTCGGCGCCGTCACGCGGCTGGACGTTGAAGGGTTCGTCCGCCGGCCACCATTCCCCCGCCGCCCAATAGGACCAGCCGAGCCAGACGTCGCTATTCCCGGACATGGTGGCATAGATCTTCGTCAGCCCATCCATGCAGTCCTTGTCGGCCGAGGCGCCGAATTCACCGAGGAAGCCGCGTTTGTGGTTCCGCTTCAGCCAGGCCGTGACACCGGCGATCGCTTCAACTGCGGCATCAGCACCCTCGCAGGTCGGATGGGTTCCGGAGGAATCGGCGTCGAGATACTGGTGGACCTCGAAAGCGTAAAAGTCGAGCGGATCGCGCACGCCGAGCATGACGGTGCCGTTGGCGCCGCCGATCACGTCCTTTTCCCAGCTTGCCGCTCCGCTCCATGCCGTGCCCGGCACCAGGATGAGGTTGCGCGCGCCCACCGCACGGATGCTGCGGATCGCCGCATTGGCGGCATTGAGCCAGGTCGTCGCCTTGATGTCATGCGGCTCGTTCATCAGGCCGAAGAGCACGCCGTGCTGATTGGCGAATTCGACGGCGAGCCTGGCCCAGAAATCGGCGAATGCGGCATTCGTCGCCGGCGCCGTGCCGAGCTGGGTCTTGTCGTAGTAGCCGAAATTATGCGGGTCGAGCAGAACCGCCATGCCATGCTTGCGGATCAGGCCGACAGTATCTTTGAGCCGCTTGAGCTCGTCGTCGTCGAGCCGCCCGCCAAGTGCCGGCTGCAGCCGCTCCCAACGGAAGGGCAGCCGGATGATCGTCATGCCCTTTTTGGCGAAATAGCGGATCGTTTCCTCGCTGGGATAAGTATAGTTCGTGCCGTATGTGCCGCCGCGCTCGCCATATTCGCCGCCGGAAAGGTTGACGCCGCGATAGCAGGGCGCGCCGGCCGCAAGTGCGGACGACGGGGCGAGGGCGGCCGCAAGCAGCAGCGCCATCAGATGTCGTGTCGTCCTCATGGCCATCCTCGCAATCACGGCAAAATGCAACATCAGCGTCGCCACCCGATTTTAACGGTCCGTTAGCTAAGAATTTCTAAAGTCTCAGCCACCTCGGCTTCAGTCTTTCACGCTGGGCGGGACACGAGTGCGCGTATGAACCAGTATGACAGGAACAGGGTAAGCCGGCTTCCCGGCTGGCGCAGTTATGAGCTCTCTCAGACTGCGCCGGAAGGCGTGCGCATGCGCAGCCCTGTCGTCCGCCCGGATGATTACGCCCGTCCGGCGCCTGATCCCACCCCGCCCCCTTTCGTGCCGCCGGCAAGCCCTGCGGAAACCCGCCAATATGAACGTCCGATCCCTCCGCCTTTGCCTGCAAAACAGCCTGCCGTTGAAGCACCGTCCGCGCCTGCCGCACCGCTTATCGACCTTCGCTCCAGTATCGCCGCGATCTGGAGCCGGCGGCTGATCGTGCTGGGTCTGGCGCTGCTCGGCGCTGCTGCTGGCGCTGTGGTGGCGCCGCGGATCGCGCAGAAGTTCACCGCCGTCAGCAGCCTTTATTTCGATCCTCGCCAGATCGGCCTTGCCGACGCGGGCACGCAATCCTCCGGCCCCTCGCCGGAAATGATCTCGGCACTGATCGATAGCCAGGTGCAGATCCTGACCTCGGGCAACGTGCTGCGCCGTGTCGTCGACGCCATGAAGCTTGACCAGGATCCGGAATTCACCGGCGGCAGGGCGGATGGCGCTGCCGTGATCGGCGCCCTGCAGAAGGCGCTTGTGATCACCCGCCAGGCCAGCACCTATGTCGTCTCGCTTGCCGCCACGACCAATGACCCGGAGAAATCCGCAAGGCTTGCCAACCAAGTCGTCACCTCTTTCACCGAGGAGGAGAACAACGCTTCGAACGGCATATACGAGAATACCTCGTCGACGCTCGACGGACGGCTCAATGACCTGCGCCAGAAGGTGCTGGAGGCCGAACAGGCTGTCGAAACCTTCCGTGCCGACAACGACATGGCCGCGACCGAAGGCAACCTGATCTCCGATCAGCGGCTCGTCTCGCTGAACACGTTGCTGGTGACGGCGCAGGAAAAGACCATTCAGGCGAAGGCACGCGCCGATGCCGTCGCCAATCTTCGCGTCGAGGACATCGTCGCGGGCAACCAGACGGAGGGCGGCGTCACCTCGCCACTCGTCAGCCTGCGCCAGCAATATGCCACCCAGGCAGCCGCAGTCGGCAGCCTCGAAAGCCAGATGGGCGCGCGTCATCCGCGCCTGCAGGCAGCCCGCTCCTCGCTCCAGAGCATATCAGGCGAAATCAGGGGCGAATTGCAGCGTCTTGCCACCTCGGCAAGGGGCGAATATGAGCAGGCAAAGGCCGCCGAGGACAGCATCGCTAAGGAGCTGGCCGTGCAAAAGGCGCTGCAAGCGAGCACCTCCGACAAGCAGGTGGAACTGAACGAATTGCAGCGCAAGGCAACCGCGGCGCGGGATATCTACGAAACGGTGCTGAAGCGCTCCGGCCAGACGAGCGAGGAGCAGAGCCTCAGTCAAAGCAATATCCGCGTGATTTCGCCGGCCGAGCCGCCGGTCAAGCCCGATGGCCCCGGAAAGAAGATCCTGCTGGTCGCCGGCATCATCGGCGGCGCCCTCGCCGGTTTCTTCCTCGGCGCGGGCTTTGCAATCCTCGCCGGTCTCTTCGGCCATCCCGTCATCAGAAGTTATTTCAAGAGATCACCGGCCCGCACCGCTTGATGACGGCCATCGGTTTTCCTACATCGGTAATAGGCGGCTTGTCGCCGGCGGGAGAGTCCCATGCGGCCTTTGATGATGCTTTTGATATCGCTCGTAGCCGTGTCCGGCCTCGCCCCGGCATCCGCCGTCGACTGGACGAAAGCGGTCAAATCGGACGTTCAGCCCCTCTACCCCTACAAGGGCCTTCCCGGCGTCAAGGCGCAGCCGGACAAGAAGGAAGAGGAATCCTATAATTGCCGCACCGAAACCGTCCAGATCCGCCGCCGCCACGACGAGATCTTCCGCTCAGGCGGCATGCCGACGCTGGTATATGTCTGCGATCGCGACGGTTTCGTCACCGCGGGCGAGAAGGTGCCGCTCCGCGGCCACTATCAGCCGGTGCGGTAAGGGCCGGAGGCGGAAACGTCGCCGGCCAGTTCGTTTTCAGGCTTCCAGCCAGAGCAGTTCCAGACCCGACTTCTGCAGATATGGCATGTTAGCGATCGCTGCACGAGCCTTCAGCGGATTGAGGCCGATGAACAGCGCCTCCGCATCTTCGGCGATTGCGGTCGGTGCAATCACTGGGTAGCCGAAATGCTCCTTATTCTGCAGACCCGGATTCTGGTCGAGGAAGGCGGTTAGCTCGACATGTTTGCCGATACGGCTGCAGATCCAGCTCCCATAGGCGCCGGCACCATAGATCGCCGCGCGCTTGCCGGAAAGCCGTCTCGCTGCATCGTCGAGATGCAAGGTGGCCTTCGTCCAGAAATCGCAGATCTCGTGCGCGCGCGCCACCGCTGCTGCGACCGCTTCGTGATCCTGATAGGGTTTCACAGGAACCGCAGACTTTTCCGCAACGGCAAAGAAGGCGCCGGGGAAAGACGTGTCGTCAATCGTCCTCAGCGTGAAGCCGCCGGCAGCGAGGGCATAGCGAAGTGATGAATCGCTGAAGTGGCTCAGGTGGTCGGCTACGGTCATGTCGCCCGGATTAGCCGAAACATTGGGTAGCGACAGAAGAAGCAGGCCGCCCGGCCGCAACAACGCACCGATATCGCGGATGAAACCCACAGGATCGGCAACATGCTCGATCACGAAGTGGCTCATCGCGGCGTCGAAAGTGCCCTTCCAGCTTTCGGGCGCGCTATATATGGCCTGGGCCTCCGGTGGCACCCATCCCTGCCAGGCCTCCTGGTAGTCGGCACTGACGTCGAAGACGTGGACCTTGAGATCCGGACGCGCTGCCGTCATCTTGCGCAACGTATCGGCCTTTGCGGCCCCGTAGTCGAGCAGGGTTGCACCCGTGGGCAGGTCGAGCAGACGCAGCGAGATGTCAGTCTGGTGGTCTGTCCTGTATATCACTGCCCCGTCCGGCTTCACCGCGAAAATCTGGTCATGGCCATCGCTGTTCAGTGAAATGCGGTAACCCGTATCGTAAAACTCTTGGATATCCGGAATATCGTCGCACTGGGCGTGACCGCAACTCTCGCAAATGAAAACGCGCGTCGGAATGTCCAGAAAGGTCATGATGGAGGTGAGGGCAGGCGCCGGCGTTTCATAAGCCGGCGCTTCAATGGCTCCACCGCAGATGCGGCAATGCTTCATGCCGCTTCCTCGCGTGTGGCCACCAGTTCAGGCAGCACGACTTTGAAGTCGACGCCTGCCATGAAGGAGCCCTGCCACCCGATGCGAATGCCGAGCGGATCTGCATAGTTGAAGTAACGGAACTGGATGCTCCAGCGCGGCATCTTCGAGATGTTGTAGCCCGACTGGTGCAATGTCAGGAAGTCCATGAGAACGAGGTCGCCCGGATTGGTCAGCGGTGCGACCTGTTTGTAGCGGGCGAGCCGCTCTTCGGCCCGGTCGAGATGCAATGCGTAGGCACCGGTCTTGCCCGCACCGGCATCGTCGGAATAGACCGGAACAAGACCCTCGGCATGGGAGCCTTCGGCGATCTGCACGGGGCCCATGTCTTCGCTCATCGGCAGAAGCGGCGTCCAGAAGACGATGCCGTCGACGCTGCGAAGCTGCGAAGGGAATTCCTGATGCCATTGGGCGCGGAATTTCTCCTCGCCGGGATTGTCGATGCGCATGCCGTAGCCGGTCGTCGTGATCCCTGGAACGCTGCCCGGGCGCAGCTTTTCGAAGATCTCTTCGTTGCCGGCATCGGAAACGAGACGCAGGAAGGCCGGAATATGCTTGATGGCGTCATAGATCTCGCCGCCCCAGGCGCGGTTCTGGGCAATGATCTGGGGATAGGCGAGGGTCATGGCCTCGAAGGCGGTGCCGGTCGGCGCATCGATATCGTACTTCTTGCAGACAAGCTCGATAATCTTGCGAATGCCTTCGTGGATTGGCGCAACAAAGGTTGCCGGATCGTAGAACTGCTTGAGAAGGATATAGCCCTTCGAGACAAATTCATCTGCGGCATTGGCAGGCACGTTTCTGTTGCTCAGTGTCATGATGTTACCGTTTCCTCCTTCAGAAAGTCTTGCCACGCGACGGTGGCCGGGATGAGACAGCTACGCGCCTCCGGACCCATTCGTGCGATCAGGTCTAGAACCGACACATAAGGTGTGGAGGCACCTGCCGGCTGGGGCCATGTTGTTCGGCTGTAGTTCATGTACTTGACCTGCACGCCTTCTGCCTCGAAGGCGCTGTGGTCGAGATAATTGGCTGCACCGTGGCCGGTCAGATATTCGTCGCCGCCGGCGTGCTGGACGATATCCAGAACGCGCCGCCAGGATGTTCCCGTGACGTCCATCTCGCTGGTCTTCGAAATCGTGCGATTGAGGCCGATGCCCATGTAGCGCGCCGGTTCTTCGATGCTGGCAATCAGCAGATCGATCAGCGAAGAATGGCTATAGGCCTTATCGAATATCGACAGTGCATCATCGATATAGGGGGCTCCCAGCAGGGATTGGCGCAGAAGTGCCCGATGGCTCTGCTTCCAGTCATCGCCAGCTGCCTGCAGCTCGGAGATCTTTTGAAACGTGCCTTTCCCTGCAAGCGGAATTGTCATCCAGCAGCGGTCGCTGCCACGCAGAAGCTGTATGCGGTTGGTAAAGCTGCCCTTCGAAAACTGCGTGTCGTCGAGATAGATGTAGCTGTCGGCCAGCATCAACTGCTCGAAGAAGCCCGGCCAGGGAAAAAGCATCGGTTGGGTGATGACGATGGCTGTCATGTCACGCCTCGCCTAGTCGGCGTTCGAGCAGGAAGACGTTGTATGCCTTGCCTTTGCCGTCCGTAAAATGGTTCTCAAGCGTGCCGACAAGGCGATAGCCGACAGACAGGTGAGCACGAAGTGCAGCGAAGTTGTCGGCCCGCACTTCGGAGAGCAGCTTGATGAGCCCGAGCTCGTCGTCGGCAACTTTGATGAGTTCACGCAACGCCGCCTGGCCAAGGCCTCTGTTGCGCGCTTTTGCTGCGAGGCAGATACCACCGTAGCCTGTACGGTTCTTGCGATGGACACTGTTGACCTGGATAAAACCTAGCGCTTCGCCGCTGGCAGGATCGATAATCATCCGGAACATGCCGCCGGTCTCAGCCTTCCTGCGCTCCACCCATGCGCGCAGAGTTGCCTCATCAAGACCATCTGGGATAGTGAGCAGCAAAGCCTGCAACGACAAGTCGCGCCGCAATTCGAAAAGCTGCGGTAAATGCTCTTCGACAATATCCGTGAAGGTGACCGTGGGAGAAGGCGCGTGAGCCAACGGCGCATTCATGGCATGGGCCCTCTTGCCGGAATGACTGAGCGTGTGCCGCGCGTCATGCTGATTGCCGGATGCGGCTGTCGCCGTTCTGCTGGCCGCGCGCGATGGCGATGAGCACATCGGCGACGCGGTTGATATCGGCTTCGCTCATATCGTGATAGCTCGGCAGATTGATCGCCCGCTCCGGAATGCTCCAGGCATTGACGTTTTCAGGCCGATCTTCGAACATCGAGAGGCTTGAAAGCGGGTGGAAGAAGACGCGCGCATCGATATTGGCGGCGTTGAAGGCGTCTTGAAGCATCTCCCGCGTAATGCCGGTTGCGGGATGAAAAACGGCAGTCGGCATCCAGGCGCCGTTTATCGTGCCTGTGTATTCGGGGTTCATGCTGATGCCATTGAGTGCCGACAGCCGAACCATATAGGAGGCGAGGATGTCGCGCTTTCGGGCGACAAGGTCTTCGATGCGCTCCAATTGGGCACATCCGATCGCCGCCTGAATGTTCGACATCTTGTATTTGAAGCCGATGTCATCGGGCCAGAATTGCTTGGTCTGCCCGCGTGCGCGACCGTGATTGCTGAGCGTCAAGACCCGCTCGTAAAGCGCCGCGTCGCTGGTGACGAACATCCCGCCTTCGCCTGTCGTCAGCGTCTTGGTACCGTGGAAGGAAAAGGTCCCGAAGACACCGATCGAACCCGCACGACGTCCGTGCCAAACCGAGCCGATCGCCTCTGCCGCGTCTTCGATGACAGGAATTCCGGTTCGCCGGCTGATGTCCATCAGCGCGTCCATATCGCACAGATTGCCGTAAATATGCGTCGCGATGATTGCCTTCGTGCGCGGCGTTATGGCGCGTTCGACTGCAAGCGGGTCGATACACCAGGTGTCTGGCAATACGTCGACCAGCACCGGCTTGGCACCGAGATGCACAATCGGCGCAACTGTGGCAACCCAGTTCGTGTCGGCAAGAATGACCTCGTCGTCGGCGCCGACGCCAAGGGCCGACAGGCCCATGTGCATGGCGCCGGTGCAGCTTGATGTTGCGATTGCATGTGAGCTGCCGAGATAGGTCGCGAAATCGCGCTCGAACCGGATGATATAGTCATAGCAACGCGCGCCCCAGCCATTGGCCGCGGCATCTGCCGCGTATTCCGTCTCAAGCGCGGTAATCGAGGGCTTTGTATAGAATATTCTGTTGCTCATGCCTGGTTCTCTGAATGTGCGCCCGAAACTCGCAACTGAGGCAGATTGGATCTGGTTTAACGAATGAAACTGGCGCGAGGCTTAGTCACGCCGGTCCCCCGACTTAGATGATTACGTGCTGGGTCAGGTCCTGCTCGCTGAAAATGAGATTGGGCTTGTAGCCAAGCCCCACGAACTGCTGATGGCGCGCCGCGTCCGCCAGGAAGACCACCGTTTTCTTGAGTTGATCGGGATTGTGCACCTTCGGCTCTGAGACCACTCTTATCTCGGCCGCCAGTCCGAGGTCGTAGAGCATTTCCTCCAGGGCCTTCTTGTCGGCCACGCCGCAGAGCATCAGATGCGTGATCCCCGCCGTCGCCGTGGCATGGTAGGCGAGAGTTTGCAGCGCCACCATCAGCGGTAGCTTATCCTTCAAGGCCCTCAATTCCGGATGATTCGCCATGCCGCCGATCGACATGCGGGTGTAGAGTTCATAGGCTTTGATGAAGTCTTTGCGTTGCGCCCAGAAACGGATCGCGACCGACATGCGGTTGAGCGTAAAGGTCTTGCAAAGCTCCTCGAAGACCAAGCGCGACTCCGTGGTAAGAGACAGATTGCCCCGCTTCGCGGCAATATGGAGGAAGTATTCCAGCCCCCCGCGATATTTGTCCCAGGATGTCATGACATCGTCGTTGCCGGCCTGTTGCCGGTTCGGTGCGATCTTGGAGACTGCGACAGACCGGTAGAACGGTTTTGGAAGAAAGACGACTGCGCCCTGATCGAGGAAATGGGCGAGGTAGGAGAAGGCCCAGAAGCAGAATTCGCGGGGAACCCAGGACGAGCGCAGGGCCGAAGCCCGGTAGAGACCGATCTCAGGAAAGATATGGCGCTCACATATGAACTGGAAGACTTCCACAAAGCTGCGTTGGGCGAACTTTACTGCCTTTTCGATGGTGTAGAACTGGTACAGATCCTTGTCGTTGACTTCGTCGTAGAAATGCCAGGGCGCCTGGCAGACCGAGACGTCGGGATTTGCGTCCATATATCTGACGGCTTCGATCAGGCCCTCGGGTGCGAGAAAGTCGTCATCGGCGTGATAGATGGCATATTCGCCAACAGCCTGGTGGAAGGCGCAGATCGTATTGGCAAGCGATCCGCCATTCGTCTCTCGGCGATAGTAGCTGATGGGGACGCCCTTGGTGATGTATTCCTCCACGACCTCAGTCGTGTTGTCCGTCGAGGCGTTGTCGGAAATCACGACCTCGTAGGGAAAATCGAATCTGTAATGTGTCAGGAAGCGATCGAGGGCGCTACGCAGATAGGACTCGCGATTATAGGTTGGAATGCAGACGCTGAGTTTTATCGCGCTCAAGGGGCAGGCTCCTGGCTGTAGTTCTCAAGCGCGGCGTCGCGCTCGCTGATGACGCTCGGCGTAAACGGCCAGGCGATGGCAAAGGCGGGATCGTCCCAGCGGACGCCGCGGGCTAGCTCCGGCACATAGACTTCCGACATCTGGTAGAAGAGTTCGCAGTCGTCCTCGAGCGTCAGGAAGCCATGTGCGCAACCGGCGGGAATGTAGAAGGCGTTGTGACGGGCCGCATCGAGCTCTACGGAAGCCCAATTGAGGTAGGTCGGGGAGTCCCGCCTCAGATCGAGAGCCACGTCGAAGACCCTGCCACGTGTGGCGCGCACCAGCTTGATCTCCGGCCGGGGATCGGCCTGGTAATGCATGCCGCGCAGCGTCCCACGCTTGTGGTTCTGCGAGACATTGCACTGCAGGTAGACAGGCACGAGACCGTGGTCGGCAAAGCTTTTGGCATCGAAAGTCCGCGCGAACAGTCCGCGTTCGTCGGAGCGCGCGTCGACTTCGACGACAAAAGCACCTGAAACCGCGGTCGGGACGAATTTCATCCGATCACCGTCAGTTCCGGCACGGCGACAGCGAAGCGTCCGCCCCAAGCGCCGACCCTGCCGTTGGCCGCGACGACTTCGTTCTTGATATTCCACGGCAGGATGAGAACGTAGTCCGGCTTCGTCTCGTCCATCTTTTCCGGCGCGTAGATCGGCAGCTTGCTGCCCGGCAGGAAATGGCCCTGCTTGTGCGGGTTGCGATCCACGACATAGTCGATGAGGTCGGTGCCGACACCGCAGAAGTTCAGCAACGTATTGCCCTTGGCGGCGGCGCCATAGGCTGCAACCGTCTTGCCGTTGCGTTTGGCTTCATTAAGGAAGGCAAGCAGCCCATCCTTGATCGGCGCCACACGGCTCTGGAAGGACTCGTAAGTCTCCACCGCGTCGAAGCCGGCAGCCGCTTCGTCCGCGCGCACCTTGGCAACGCCCGGGCAGGTCGCATGGGTGGTAGAGGCCGTCCGGCAGGCGAGCACACGCAGGCTGCCGCCATGTGTCGGCAATTCTTCAACGTCGAACACCCTGAGGCCGTGCGCCGCGAAGACCTTTTCGACCGCTAGCAGCGACAGATAGTAGAAATGCTCGTGGTAGACGGTGTCGAACTGGATATTTTCCATCAGCCGCAGCAGATGCGGGAATTCGACGCTGACCACGCCGTCGCGCTTCAGAACGCCAGAGAGACCACCGACGAAGTCGTTGATGTCAGGCACATGCGCCAGCACGTTGTTGCCGATGACGATATCGGCGGCAAGGCCGCGGGAGACGAGGTCGGCAGCCGTTTCCTTGCCGAAAAAGCGCGCTTCCGTTGGAACGCCGATTTGCCGCGCCACGTCAGCGACGTTCTCGGCCGGCTCGATGCCGAGCACCGGCACGCCGGCCTCGACGAAATGCTTCAGCAGGTAACCGTCGTTGCTTGCCACCTCGATGACCTGCGATGTCTCACCGAGGCCGAAGCGCTCGCGCGCCATGACGGTAAACTGGCGGGCATGCTCTACCCAGCTGTCGCTGTAGGAGGAGAAATAGGCGTAGTGGCTGAAGATATCCTCCGGCGGGACAAAGGCATCGGCCTGTACCAGCCAGCATTCCGAGCAGACGAAGGCCCGCAGCGGATAGGACGGCTCGGGCTGCCTGAGTTGCTCTTCCGTCAGATAGGCATTGGCGAGCGGCGTCGAGCCCAGATCGACAAACCGATGCTTCAGCGGAGCGTTGCAGAACCGGCAATTGTGCGCTGTCATGATAATGTTTCCTCATAGGCCGCGATCTGGTCGAGCGAGAATGCGCGCATGTCGGCGCCCTCGCGGTTGGCCTTGTACCAGGCGGCTGTCCAGTCGATTGTCTGCTGCAGGTTGAGGCGCGGACGCCAGCCGATGGCGGAGAGCGCCAAGTCCGAACTCAGTGTAAGGGCAGGCGCCTCCGGCAGATGTTTTCCCGGCGCCGGCTTCCAGACATTGTTCACGCCATGGGCGAAGCCGAGTGCCTCCGCAAGCTGGAAAACCATCGCGAAGCTCTGCGGATCGGGACCGAAATTGAGAGCCTCGGGCAGTTCCCTCTCGCCGGCAACTGTCAACGCTTCGGCAAAAGCGAGATAACCGCCGAGCGGCTCCAGCACATGTTGCCATGGGCGGATTGCTTCGGGATAGCGGAGCAGAATCGGTTGATTGCTTTCGAAGGCGCGGATGAAATCCGGTATTAGCCGATCCCTCGACCAGTCGCCGCCGCCGATGACATTGCCGGCGCGCACGGTGGCGATCCTGATGTCGCGCTCCTTGAAGAAGCTGTCGCGGTAACTCTGGACGACAAGTTCAGTGCAGGCTTTGGAGTTGGAGTAGGGGTCCTTGCCGCCAAGCGTATCAGTCTCGATGAAGGGAACGCCGCTGCCGTTGTTGGCGTAGACCTTGTCTGATGTGATGACGAGAGCCGTTTTGACCGAGGATGTCTCGCGGACCGCATCCAGAACATTCGCGGTTCCCATGACATTGGTTGCGAAGGTTTCGGCAGGATTTTTGTAAGAGCGTCGCACCAACGCCTGCGCTGCCATGTGGATGACGATTTCCGGCTCGAAGGCGATGAGGCGCTGTTTGAACGCCGCCGCGTCGCGAATGTCGGCGATGTGATGGTTTTGCCCGTTCCAAGGCGAAAGCCGCAGATAGAGGGAAGGATTGGTTTCGGGCTCCAGCGACACGGCCGACACCTCTGCTCCGAGCTTTTCCAGCCAGAGAGAAAGCCAGGATCCCTTGAATCCGGTATGTCCGGTCAGGAATACGCGCCTGCCATTCCAGAAGTTCGTCAGGCCCATATTTTCCACGGTGCCTTTCCAGAGCTCCAGAGTTCTTCGAGCTGGTGGCGCTCGCGAAGCGTGTCCATCGGCTGCCAGAAGCCGTCGTGACGGAAGGCTGCAAGCTGCTTGTTCGTCGCCAGCCATTCCAGCGGTCCGGCTTCCCAGATCGTCTCGTCTCCGCCAATGAGATCGATGACCGACGGGTCGAGAACGAAGAAGCCGCCATTGATCCGCTGGCCGTCGCCCTTCGGCTTCTCGATGAAGGCGGTCACTACGTCATTTTCGATATTGGTGGCGCCGAAGCGGCCGGGCGGTGTCACCGCACACATGGTGGCCTTCAGGCCATGATCGCGATGGAAGGCGACTTCGGCGGCAATATCGATATCGCCGACGCCGTCACCATAGGTCATGCAGAAGGGTTCGCCTGGCGTCAGATGGTCGCGAACGCGCCCGATGCGGCCGCCGGTCATCGAATGCACGCCGGTATCGACCACGGTCACGCGCCAGTTCGGGCGTTTGCCGCCGTGATATTGGATGCTGTTGGCCGCGAGGTCGACGGTGACGTCGCTGTGGTGCAGAACAAGGTTTACGAAATATTCCTTGATCATATAGCCCTTGTAGCCGGCGCAGATGATGAAATCATCGAGCCCGTGATGGGCGTAAATGTTCATGATGTGCCAAAGGATCGGCATGCCGCCGATCTCGACCAACGGCTTGGGGCGCACCGAGGTCTCCTCGGCGAGGCGCGATCCCAGACCACCGGCGAGAATTACGACTTTCATCCCAAGCGAACTCCAGAGTGTTTGGAAACAATTACGGCTTCCGGTCGGCGCCCGGCGAGATTGGCCGACATGCGGGGGCTCTCCACAGGCGGAACGACCGTATGGCCATCCTGGTGCCGGTATCCGATTTCGTTCTTGTGCGAGGCTTGCGGGGTGTCGGGAGAGGCAGCCGCGTTTTCCGCAGGCCGTGCGCAGAACAATGGAACCGCTTCCGCACCAGTTATCCAGCGGATGTCGAGACCGTTCATAGAGAGCGGTTCTATCGGATGACGAAACCGCTCCACCTCCTCTGGCATTCTTCTTGCATTGTTACTAATATTCTAACCCTTGGGGAGAAAATGCCATGCAATGGAACACACCGGCGGATTTTGCGCCTCTTGTTTTCTTTCTCGGCGATCGGCGAAAGCACCGGGTTGTCAGGACGCTCCGAGACGCAGCCGAAGTTTTGATGACGGACTGGCCGCTTGAGGATGGAGAGGAATACGTAACGGCCGTCAAGGCCTGCGCTGACGCGATCACGGGGCAGGCGGGAATGGACGAGTTGAGGGAATTGCTTCTCAGCGCCGCCAGAGAAGCCGGCATTGCGGTTTTGTCAGTTATCTCTGACAGCAGGCAGACGACACCGCACATGGCCGCGTGAGAGGTCCTGGGACCAGACGTCTAGGCAACGCAGCTCGTCTATGGCCTTTGTTACAAAGTGCCAACCGAGCAACCTGGTTGAAAAGACTTAACTCCTTGATCTTGGTAGCGATCAAGAATGGAATGGTGCCCAGAAGAGGACTCGAACCTCCACACCCTTTCGGGTACCAGCACCTGAAGCTGGCGCGTCTACCAATTCCGCCATCTGGGCGACGGAGAGCGATGTAAGGGGGCGGCTCCTGACTGTCAACTGGGTTTTTGAAGTTTTCCTGACAGTTGGCGAAAAAGCAGCCGATCACATGCGGGGAGGGCCGGAGGGCGGGCATAGCGCTACGCTCAGCACGCCCTATATAAGGGAAATACCGAAAGGAATGCATCATGTTCGCTCCCCGCACGCTTCTGCTCGCCGGTCTTCTGGCTGTTTTCGCGCCTGCCGTGGCGGGAGCCGATTCGCTGACGCTGGGTAAACCGGGCCTCGGGCCGGTCAACACCGGGTCGACGCTCTGCGATTTTCGCGGCTGCTTCGGTTTCGGGCCGCAGCAATGGCATCGCCCTGCCTATGTCCAGCCGAACTACCGGCCGAGGGGCGCGGGGCCGACCTATTATCTGCCGGGGGCTGCCGGGCCGCCGCAGCTGACCTATGATCCGCCGCCGGTGCGCCGAGTCCAGCCGCAGGATCCGAACAAGCACATTGCCTGGTGCACCAACGAATACCGCTCCTATAATCCGAGGACGGATCACTTCCTCACCTATGAGGGCGTCTACAGGGTCTGCCGCTCGCCCTATCGCTGAGGTCGCTCGCGCTGGCGCTGAGCCGGTCAGCTTTCCAGCGAGGCGCGGTCGACGTGGCCGAGATCGCGGCCGGGCTCGACGATGTCGCGGACCCGCTGTTTCAGCTCCTTCGGCCCGGGAAAGCCGCCGTCGCGCTTGCGTTCCCAGATGAGATCGCCGTTGACTCGGATCTCGAAATTGCCGCCGGTGCCGGGGATCAGCGCCACTTCGCCGAGACTGTCGGAAAAGGTGTGCAGCAGCTCCTGCGCCATCCAGGCGGCGCGCAGCAGCCAGTTGCACTGGGTGCAGTAGAGGATCGAGACGCGGGCTTTTTCGGTCATGGCGATTTCCTTTCGTTACATTGATTTAAGCCCCGTGGCGCGCCCACGCAATCACGCACAAGCATCTTGCACGCCGCCCGCCGGCATGGTCTCTTCGCCTCGTCGACCATACCAGGGAAAGCTCATGCGCGTCGCAGTCATCGAAAACATGAGGAATACCGGCCTCGGTGCGCTTGCCACGGCACTCGACGAGGCCGGAGCAGAGATCGAGTGGTTCCGGGTGTGGCGGGACTGCATCCTGCCGAACGACATATCCGGCCATGACGCGCTCGTCGTTCTCGGCGGTGAGCAGAGCGCGCTGGATGACGAGACGCATCCCTATCTGCCGGAGCTCGCCCGGCTTGCGCGCCGCTTCGGCGATGCCGGCAAGGCTGTGCTCGGCATCTGCCTCGGCAGCCAGATTCTTGCCCGCGCCTACGGCGCCGACAATCTGCTGGGTGCTGCCCGTGAATTCGGCTGGCACGGGATCGGCGTCACCGCCGAGGGGCGGGCCGATCCGCTGCTGTCGGCGCTTGGCGGGGAGTTCACCGTCTTCGAATGGCATGCCGACACGTTTTCCCTGCCCGCGGGCGCGGCACGTCTGGCCTCGAGCTCCGTCGCCGAGAATCAGGCCTTCCGCATCGGCCGCGCCGCCTATGGCACCCAGTTCCATTTCGAGGCCAATTCAGCGGTCGTCGAACAATGGAAGGCCGAATTCCCCGAGACGATCGAGCGCATCGCGCCCGGCTGGCTGGAGAACCACGCCGAACTGGCGGCGAGATATAGCCGGGCCGCCGATGCTGCGGGTCTTGCCATTGCGCGCGCCTGGGTCAGCCTGATCGAGCGGCAAGAGATCGAAATACTATCGCAGGCCTCTGCGTGAGGGGCGATGTGATGCCGGCAACCGAACGCGAAAAGATGGCGGCAGGCGAATGGTATTGCTGCCTCGATGATGAACTCGATCTCCTGCGTCGGCAGGCGCGCTTGGCCGTCCACGCGCACAATACGCTGCCGCCGGACGAACGCGGCGCGATGGCGCCTGCCCTGAGGGCACTCTTTGCGCAGACAGCACCCGATATCTTCATCGAGGCGCCGTTTCACTGCTCCTATGGCATCAATATCACGCTCGGCGAACGCGTCTATTTCAATGCCGCCTGCACCATTCTCGATTCCGGCCGGGTGACCATCGGTGATCGCAGCATGTTCGGCCCCGGCGTGCAAATCTATTGCGCCGAACATCACAAGGATCCGGCGCTTCGCAGCACGGGCATCGAGATCGCCCGGCCTGTCGTCATCGGCCGTGACGTCTGGATCGGCGGCGGCGCGATCATCCTTGGCGGGGTGACGATCGGTGATGGAGCGATCGTTGGCGCCGGCGCTGTCGTGACGAAGAATGTGCCGGCAGGCGCTACCGTGGTCGGCAACCCGGCGCGCATCAGATAACGCCCATCCATCCCAGTGCAGGACCGGGACGGATATCATTTGCCGGCTACATACCGTCGGCAGCCCGCATATCGTAGCGTTGCCGCGCGGCGATGATGTCCGCCTGGTTCTGTTCGGTCCACAGCACCAGCGAACGGATCGTCTCGTGCAGCGTGCAGCCAAGCGGGGTCAATGCATAATCGACCTTCGGCGGCACGACGGGATAGACGGTGCGCTCGATGATGCCGTCACGCTCCAGGTGCCTGAGCGTCGTCGTCAGCATGCGCTGGCTGATGCCGTCGATATTCCTCTTCAATTCGGTGAAGCGAAGCGTGCGTTTTTCGAGCAGCGCAATGACGAGCAGCGACCATTTGTCGGCGATCCGGTCGAGGATCTGCCGAACCTCGCACTCCTCGCGCGCATCCCATTGCAGGACGTCATAGTCCCTGTCGGTGCTGCAAATGTCACTCGGTGAGTTTGAAGTGCCTTCTTCCATGGCGTCGGATCATGTCCTAACTAAGCCTCGGTTACAAGAGGGAACTGAGGCATGAAAAGTAACTTAGTGCCTCCGCCCGTTGTTTCAGCGCGTCAACCGAAGGAACGGATTCCATGTCCACCCCATCTTCCCCAACCAAAGCAGCTGAAGGGCGCATGAGCGCCCGCGCAGCCGGGGCGCTGATCGTGCTCTGCGGCGCGATCTTCCTCGAGGGCATCGATGTCGCCATGCTCAACATCGCGCTGCCGGCGATCCGCGCCGATCTCGGCCTGTCGACAACGACGCTCAGCGCCGTCGTCAGCGCCTATGTGCTGGGTTATGCCGGCTTCATGCTGCTGGGCGGCCGCGCCGCCGATATCTTCGGCAAGAAACGGGTCTTCCTGACGGCGCTTGCCGTCTTCCTCGCCTTCTCCGGTCTTGGCGGTTTTGCGAGCGAGGGCTGGATGCTTCTTCTCGCCCGCTTCGTCACCGGTGCCGCTTCCGCCTTCATGACGCCAGCGGGCCTTGCGCTCATCACCGCCAATTTCCCCGAGGGACCGCAGCGCAACCGGGCGGTGATGATCTATGCATCGACGGCCTCGGCTGGCTTCTCTCTCGGCCTCGTCGCCGGCGGTCTGCTTGCCGCCATCGACTGGCGCTGGGTGTTCTTCGCGCCGGTGGTGCTGGCGGCGATCCTGCTTGCCATCGGCCCCCGGCTCATCACAGACAGGGATGCGGGAACCGACCGCGGAAAATTCGATATTCCAGGCGCAATCGCGCTGACCGGCGCCATGCTGCTTGCCGCCTACGGCGTCACCCGGCTCGAACATCCGGGCGAGGGCATGCAATGGACGATGGCCGTCTTTTCGGCAAGCGCGTTGCTCTGGCTTGCCTTCATCCTGATCGAGCGCGCCTCGTCCGCCCCGTTGGTGCGCCTCGGCATCCTGCGCTCAGGCGCCCTGATCCGCGCCAATCTCGGCGCCCTGCTCTTTGCCGGCTCGTTTTTCGGCTTCCAGTTCATCGCCTCGCTTTATCTGCAGGAACTACTCGGCTGGACGCCGATGCAGACGAGCCTGGCGCTGATGGCGATCGGCATCGATGCGGTGGTCGCGCCGATCCTGACACCACGGCTCGTCGATCGCTTCGGCAATGTTCGCGTCATCCTCGCCGGCTTCCTGCTGGCGCTCGCCTGCTATGGGTTATTCTCGCGCATGGGCTTCGACTGGACCTATGCCGCGATGTTCCCGTCGATGCTGCTGCTCGGCCTTGCCTTCGCGCTCGGCTACGGCCCGCTGACCATCGTTGCGACCGACGGCATCGCCGAAGACGAGCACGGGCTTGCGAGCGGCTTGGTCAACACGGCGATCCAGTTCGGCGCCGCACTCGGTCTTTCCGGCGTCAGCGCCATCGGCGCCTATATGCTGGGTGACGCGATCTCTCCCGAAGCCCGGCTGGAATCCCTGCGCGTGGCCCTTCTGGTGCCGCTTGCCGCGGCTGCGCTTGGCGCGCTCGTCATGGCGACGGGCTTGCGCGGCCGTGACGGCTCCCGCCGTGAGGCTGTTGCCTAGAGCAATTCCAGGCAAAGCGCGAAGCGGTTTTGCCGGGAGTTGCGTAAATCAACAAGTTAGAGCGGTTCCGCGCTTCCATGATAAGCGGACCCGCTCTAAGGCTCTCGACAAGGTCACTCGTTTAGCGAGTAGCCTTGTCATCATCTCGACAACGACGAGAAGCTCCGCTAGATCAGAAGGCGAAACGGGGAGGAAATCATGAGCGAGCGAACACTACCCATGGAAGGCGGCTGCCGTTGCGGCCAGGTGCGGTTGAAGATCAGCGCCCCGCCGCTGCTGACCATGGCCTGCCATTGCACGGGGTGCCAGAAGATGACCGCGAGCGCCTATTCGCTGAGCGCCGCAATCCCCAGCGAAGGCTTCGAAGTCACCAAAGGCGAGCCCGTGATCGGCGGCCTGCGCGGCCTGACCAAGCATTATTTCTGCCCGTACTGCATGAGCTGGATGTTCACTCGGTCGGAAGACATGGACTGGTTCGTCAATCTGCGCGCGACTATGCTCGACGACCCAAGTTGGTTCACGCCCTTCATCGAGACATGGACGAGAGAGAAACTGTCATTCGCAGAGACCGGGGCGGTGCACAGTTACGAGGCGCTGCCTGAGATGAGCGCGTATGAGGGGCTGGTGAAGGAGTATATGGGCAGGGGATGAAACTCAGAACCCCTGGAAGAGAAAATCGACGGCGGCGATAATGCGATCACTGTCGGCGGTGAGATCCGCCATCACGCCTCCAATCTCCTTTACGGAAATTGCACCGGTGAATTGGGTAGCCATCACATAGGGCAGGTCATTGATCACGAATTGTGGATTGAGTTGACGCATGATTTTGGGAAGAGCTTCCAATGGAAGCATCGGCGCCATGGTCCGCGTTGTCAGCTCGCCAAGCAAGTCGGACTGCAGATCGAGGGCAAGCGCATCGGTATGCATGAGATTGTAAACATGATCAGAACTGTCGATATTTCTGAAATGGCAGACCGTGCTTTTCGACATAGGCATTGGAAGCGGCAATAGCCTCAGCGTTCTCGATACGCCACAGCCGCTCGCGTTCCGCCTTTATGGCCTTTGCGATTCCATCTTCCGCCGCCCGGGATATATTGATGCCAAGCTCGCGTGCCTGGGACACGAGGCCTTCATCAAGAGACAGGTTCGCTGCTTTTCTTGGCCGATGAGCCATAACGATCTCCCATCTTATGCGCAGATCATATGCGCATAAGATATTGTTGAGAAGCGTTATTCGTCGCCCATCTTCAACGCCGCAATAAACGCTTCCTGCGGAATCTCGACCTTGCCGAACTGGCGCATGCGCTTCTTGCCGGCCTTCTGTTTGTCGAGCAGCTTGCGCTTGCGGGTGGCGTCGCCGCCGTAGCATTTCGCGGTCACGTCCTTGCGCAGCGCCGAGATGGTCTCGCGGGCAATGACGTTGCCACCGATGGCTGCCTGGATCGGGATCTTGAACATGTGCTTCGGGATCAGCTCCTTGAGCTTCTCGCACATGTCGCGGCCGCGCTTTTCGGCGGCTGTGCGGTGCACCATCATCGACAGCGCGTCGACCGGCTCGCCGTTGACGAGGATCGACATCTTCACCAGGTTGCCCTCGCGGTGGTCGGTCAGCGTATAGTCGAAAGAGGCATAGCCCTTCGAGATCGACTTCAGCCGATCGTAGAAATCGAAGACGACTTCGTTGAGCGGCAGGTCGTAGGTGAGCATCGCGCGCGTGCCGACATAGGTCAGTTCGATCTGGATGCCGCGCCGGTCCTGGCAGAGCTTCAGGATGCCGCCGAGATAATCGTCCGGCGTCAGGATCGTCGCGCGGATCCACGGCTCGTGGATTTCGGAAATCTTGACGACATCGGGCATGTCAGCCGGATTGTGCAGCTCGCGCTCCGTGCCGTCGGTCATGTACATCTTGTAGACGACGGAGGGTGCGGTGGCGATGAGGTCGAGATCGAACTCGCGCTCCAGCCGTTCCTGGATGATTTCGAGATGCAGCAGCCCGAGGAAGCCACAGCGGAAGCCGAAGCCGAGGGCGGCCGACGATTCCATCTCGAAGGAGAAGGAGGCGTCGTTGAGGCGAAGCTTGCCCATGGCGGCGCGCAGATCCTCGAAATCAGCGGCATCGACCGGGAAGAGGCCGCAGAACACCACCGGCTGCGCCGGCTTGAAGCCCGGCAGCGCCTGCGCCGTCGGCCGCTTGTCCTCGGTGATCGTGTCGCCGACGCGGGTATCGGCCACTTCCTTGATCGAGGCGGTGATGAAGCCGATTTCGCCGGGGCCAAGGCTGTCCACATTGACCATCTTCGGCGTCAGCACGCCGACGCGCTCGACCTGGTATTTCGCGTCCGTGCCCATCATCCGGATCGTCTGGCCCTTGGTCAGCACGCCGTCGATGATGCGCACGAGAACCATGACGCCGAGATAGGTGTCGTACCAGCTGTCGACGAGCAGCGCCTTCAGCGGCGCTTTCTCGCCGCCCGGGCTCTTCGGCGCCGGCAGCTTGTTGACGATCGCCTCCAGCACATCGGGAATGCCGAGGCCGGTCTTGGCCGAAATCAGCACGGCCTCCGAAGCGTCGATGCCGATCACTTCCTCGATCTGTTCCTTGATGCGGTCGGGTTCGGCGGCCGGCAGGTCGATCTTGTTGAGCACGGTGACGAGCTCGTGATTGTTGTCGATTGCCTGGTAGACATTGGCGAGCGTCTGCGCTTCCACGCCTTGGCTGGCGTCGACGACGAGCAGCGAGCCCTCGCAGGCCGACAGCGACCGCGAGACTTCATAGGCGAAGTCGACGTGGCCGGGCGTGTCGATGAGGTTGAGAATATATTTCTCGCCGTTATTTGCCTGGTAGTGCAGGCGCACTGTCTGCGCCTTGATGGTGATTCCGCGCTCGCGCTCGATATCCATATTGTCCAGCACCTGCTCGGACATTTCGCGCTCGGCAAGGCCGCCCGTCGTCTGGATCAGGCGGTCGGCCAGCGTCGATTTGCCGTGGTCGATGTGGGCCACGATCGAAAAATTGCGGATATGGGAAAGCGGAGTGGTCGAATTGGTGCTCATGCGCGCCATATAGCAGCGCCGTCCCTTGCCGCAAAGCGGTAATTATCCCGCTGTTTACGCTATTTTGCAGTCGGCGCGACGGGGGTCAGACCGGCCACGTCTCCAGCCGCCAGGCCGAATCCCAGAACATCCATTCATATTGCGAGGCCCGGACGAAAACGTCAGTCATTTGAGCGCGCTCCGTCTCCGACGCGGCGCGGGCGGCAATGTCGGTCAAAGCGATGACTTCCCGGGCGCCGGCAGCGAACTGCGGATCGCCATAGGTGTTGATCCAGGCCTGGAACACATTGCCCTCGGTAGCGGGCTTGTTTTTGATGCCTTCGCCGACATGCCAGTAGATCCAGAAGCATGGGAGGATCGAGGAAAGCGCAACCGCGTAGGAGCTGTGATAGGCGGTGGCAAGCAGGAGGTTTGTATAGGCAAAGCAGGCAGGCGAGGGCTCGGCCGCAGTGACATCCGCGGATGTAATGCCGAACTGCGTGAGGAAGCCGGCATGCAGGCCCTGCTCGACGGTGATGGCCTTCTGCGCCGAGCCAAGAAAGCGCAGCACCTGCGCATTATCAGGCGCCTTGGCCGCGACGATGGCGAGGCATCGCGCATAATGCTTCAGGTAGATCGCATCCTGCAGAATATAGTGGCGGAAAACCTCCGGCGGCAGCGTGCCGTCCGAAAGCCGCTCCAGCAGCGGCAGGCGCTCGATCTCGGCCATGATGGGCGCGATCCGGTCCCAGGCGGCAGCCGTGAAGCTTCCCGTCGTTTCAGTGCCTTGCGTCATGCCGTCCATACTGTCCTCCGCTCTTGAATGCGCTGCCATATATCGACCGCGCTGTGGTGAAAGCAAGGCCGCCAAGTAGGGGCTTGATTCCATCATTGGATCTTGTATTTCTCTTATAGTAGAATCACGGATCACAAAATGGAACAGGAACTCGAAAAGGCGATCGGCATTCGCGTCCGCAAGCTGCGGCTGGAAAAGGGCCTGACGCTGGATGAGCTGGCGACGGCCTCCGGCGTCAGCCGCGCGATGATCTCGCGCATCGAGCGGGCGGAGGCGAGTCCCACCGCTTCGCTGCTGGCAAGGGTCTGCGCCGCCCTCGGTCTGTCGCTCTCGGCCTTCTTCGCTGAGGACGGGCAGGAGGTCTCGCCGCTCTCCCGTCGTCAGGATCAGCAGGTCTGGCGCGATCCCGAAACCAGTTATCTCAGGCGCGCCGTCTCGCCGCCGGGCACGGCTTCGGATGTCGATATCGTCGATGTCGAGTTTCCCGCTGGCGCGCGGATCAGCTTCCCGCCGCATGCGGCGAGCCGTGGCATGACCCAGCATGTCTGGCTCTTTGATGGCGAACTGGAAATGACGGTCGGCGAAATCGTCCACCGCCTCAAGCCCGGCGATTGCCTCTTCATGCCGGTTGGCGACGGCCATGTCTTTCACAATCCGGGTCACGCGCCGGCACGCTATTGCGTCGTGCTGGACCGCGGCGGCCGTTAATTCACACACTCATTTATCAGGGGACCATCTTGCCGACCATCCGCCTTCTCTCCGCTGCCGAGACCCATACGGCCATTCCGGACCTTTGCGAAGTGCTTGCCGATTGCGTCAACGGCGGCGCCTCGGTCGGTTTCATGCAACCCTATTCGCCTGCGGATGCTGAACCCTATTGGCGTGGTGTCGCCGAAGCCGTGGCTGACGACGCCACTCTGCTATTTGTCGCCGAATTGCATGGCAAGATTGTCGGCACCGTACAGGTCGGCGCTGCCCAGATGCCGAACCAGCCGCATCGCGGCGATCTGAAGAAGCTGCTGGTCCACCGCTCCGCCCGCGGTCATGGTTTGGCGCGCCTGCTGATGGAAGCCGCCGACCGCGAGGCGGCAAGGCGCGGCAAGACCCTGCTGGTGCTCGACACGGCGACGGGCAGCGATGCCGAGGCGATTTATCCGCGCTTGGGCTGGCAGCGTGTCGGCGTCATCCCGGATTATGCGCTGTGGCCGGAAGGCGGCTTTTGCGCCACTACCCTGTTCTACAAACAGATTGCCTGATCGCGCCGGCCCCGCTTATGCCGGCCCCGCGAATGCCGGGAATGCCAGGCCAAGCGTCGCGCCCGCCGTCCAATGCGCTGCATTCCAGCCGAATTGCCGCGCCGCTTCGATATTCATCGCCATATCATCGATGAAGGCGATCTCGCCCGGCAGCACGCCGGCACGCTCGGTCGCCAGCCGGAAGAAATCGGGCGAGGGTTTGCTGTGTCCGAGCGCTGCGGAATAGATGATATCATCGAAATGCGCGCTAAGGCCGGCCTGCTCCATCAGGTAGCGCGCCCGCCTATGCTCCTGGTTGGTCGCGAGCAAGAGGGTGATGCCGCTTTGCCTCAGAGCCGCGAGTTCCTCCAGCAAGTTGAGATCGAGGCGGGAATCGTTTTCGAACCAGTAGTCGATCAGCGTCGCGGCGCTGAGGTGGGGCGCGATCTTTTCCAGCACGCCGGCGAGCCTCGGCTCCAGCGGCTCGCGACCGACGATGATATCGCCCCAGTGAGTCTGGAAGAACTCCTTCTGCAGGAGGTCGACGCGCAGCCCGAGATCGCGTTCCAGATAGGTGAAGTGCGGCAGGCCGTCGGCTGGACGACCATGAACGAGCACGCCGTCGACATCGACCATCAGCACTTTCATACGGAAAATTTCCTCGTTCTGAAAACACGGGCGAAGGTGGCGTCGTTTCCTGGGCCATCAAGTGCATGGTACCGCTTTTTTGTTGGTCTCGACCCATGTAAATCTCGATCTCTCCGATCGATTCCCGCGAAGAAATGGATCTGAAATGCGCGTCATCTATTCCGAAGACCACAAGCTGCGCGATGCCAGGACGGAGCTCTACGCCGGCCAGCTGGTGACACCCTTCGAGGCGCCGTTCCGCGCCGAATGGATCCTGGCGGCGGTCAAGGAGGCGGGCTTTACCGATGTCGCGGCACCCGATGCACAGGGGCTGGAAACGGCGCTGAAGGTGCATGATCCCGCCTACCTGGATTTTCTTGCCACCGTCTGGGACCGCTGGGTCGCAGCCGGCTTCGAGGGTGAGGCGATTGCCAATTCCTTTCCCGTCCGCCGCACCAGCCAGCGCGTGCCCGACAATATCGTCGGCGCAATCGGGCACTACGCCAACGCCGCCGACACCTCGATCACCAAAGGCTCCTACGAGGCGGCGATCGCTTCCATGCGCTGTGCCCTGACGGGCGCGGATTGGCTGAATGCCGGCAATCGCTTCGCCTTCGCGCTCTGTCGCCCGCCCGGCCATCATGCCGGCATCGATCTCTTTGGCGGCTATTGCTTCATCAACAATTCAGGCGTTGCGGCACAGCGTCTGCTCGATCACGGCGCGAAAAAGGTCGCTGTGCTCGATGTCGATTTCCACCATGGCAATGGCACGCAGGATCTCTTCTATCATAGAGGTGATGTCTTCACCGCCTCGCTGCACGGCGATCCCATGCAGGCCTTTCCCTATTTCCTCGGCCATGCCGACGAGGAAGGCGAAGGGGAGGGCGCCGGCGCCAACCGCAACTATCCGATGCCACCCCACACGCCCTGGGAGGTTTGGTCTTCGGCGCTTGCCGATGCGCTCGCCCGCATCAAAACCTTTGGCGCGGAAGCGATCGTCGTGGCCCTCGGCGTCGATACTTTCGAGCGCGATCCGATCTCCTTCTTCCAGCTGAAATCGGAAGACTTCATTCGCATGGGAGAGATGATCTCCGCCGCCGGCCTGCCTGTCGTCACCTGCATGGAGGGCGGTTACGGCGTGCCGGAGATAGGCCTCAACGTCGCCAATGTGCTCAAGGGTCTGGAAGCCTGATCATTGCCGATGACCGATGAAACTGATCCCTCCGATCTTCCGACATCCCGCATGCTGAGCTGGGCGCGCAACTCCGCCATCTATCGCTTGGAGCGGCGGATGATGACGGAAAAGCAGCTGTTCGACGCCATTACCCGCAAGGCGAAGGAAAAATTCGAGGATATCAGCGTGGCACAACTCAAGGCCGTTGCCGATTTCGCCGTCAAATTCGCCTATGACAACAAGGTGCTCGACGATAGCGCCTATGCGGAGATCAGCACGCGCTCTGCCGTGCGCGGTGGCAAATCGAAGCGCGCCATCGCCCAGAAGCTTGCTGTAAAGGGCGTCTCCAGCGACAAAGTCGAGGCGGCACTCGAGGCGGCCGACGATCTCTATGCGGCGGCGATATTTGCCCGCAAGCGCGCCTTCGGTCCCTTTCGCCGGGTCGAACTCGACGAAAAGCGCAAGGCGAAAGAGCTTTCGGCTTTCGCCCGCAACGGCTTCAGCTTCGACATCGGCAGGAAGGTTTTCGACATGAGTTTCGAAGACGCCGAGGAGGTCATCTTCGCCGGCCGTCTCTGATATTGCATCAGGCCTCTTGCTGACTGGATCAGAAGTTTGAATTTGTCGCTCGCAAACCATCTTCGTAAGAAGAGCGCGCGATCGGAGATGAACATGGAAGAAAAAGCGAATGCTGGAGCGGGCACGCTGACCGCAGAGGCATCAACGGCATTCGGCGGCATGGCGGCCGGCGCACTGATGTGCCTGATGTCGATGTCATCGATCCAGTTCGGCGCAGCGCTTTCTTCCTCGGCCATCGCCACATATGGATCGGCCGGCGCCACCTGGCTGCGCCTCGCCTTTGCCGCCGTCATTCTGGCCGTCGTCGTGCGGCCGCGCATCTTGAGCTACAACAGGGCGCAGTGGACCAGTGCCGTGGTTCTCGGCACCACGACAGCGCTGATGACCATGAGTTTCTTCGCGGCGATCGAGCGCATTCCGCTCGGTCTTGCCGTGGCGATCGATTTTCTCGGTCCGCTTTCCGTGGCGACCATCGGCTACGGCCTCAGCCGGCGTCTTGTCTGGCCTCTCGTTGCCGCACTTGGCGTTTTGGCTCTTGCTCATGACGGCGAAGGTTGGGTCGGCAATATCGAAGGTATTTTCTGCGCGCTCGGCGCGGGAACCGGTTGGGCGATCTATATCGTCCTGACGAAAAAGATCGGTGCGAGCTTCAAGGGGTTGGAAGGACTTTCCATGTCGCTGATGGTTGCCGCCCTTGTCGCGACACCCTTCGGTTTCGCCGGTGCCGTGCCGAAGCTTGATGCCTATGGCCTGATCGAAATGGCGGGCCTTGCCATTCTCGTGCCGCTGCTGCCCTACACTCTGGAACTGACCGCGTTGAGGCGCATGCCGACAGCCTCCTTCGGCATTCTCATGAGCCTCGAGCCGGCCATCGCCGCGCTTGCAGGCTTCGTCATCCTGGCCCAGCCTATGACATTTCTGCAGATGGGCGGAACGGCCCTGGTCGTTGCCGCAAGCGCAGGCGCCACCTTTTCCGCAAGGCAGTGAGCTCAGCCCGTCTTCTTCGTCGGGTCGTCGAGCGCCGGATTGTAGAACAGCGATAGCGTCAGGCTTTTGGCGATCCGCTCCGCCGTCGCCATGAACCAGGCCTTGGCTTCCGGCGTCGGGGCGATATCGTCCAGCGTTGCGGCAAACAGCGACAGCCATTTCGGAAAGAGATCAGGCGTCAGGTTCGCAACGCCCGTATGTGCCTGCACCGGCTTGCCGCCATAGGCGCCGCTGCGGAAGGCGACGGCCGACCAGAAGCTCTTCATCTTTTCCATATGCGCCGGCCAGCGGCCGGAGAGCCTGGCGTCGAACACCGGGCCAAGATCGGGATGCGCTAGCACGCGGGCGTAGAAGGTCTCGACCAGCCTGCCGATAAAGGCCTCGTCGACGCCAATTGCCCGCATCTCGGCCTCCGCCTTTTCGCGGATCGCGGCGACATGGGCAGGTCGGCCCTGAATCTCATTGTTCATCATAAATCCCGGCGCCGCGTGATGCGGCAGCCCTCATATAGGTGTTTATGTCGACGAGCCAAAGTCGCCCGTGCCGGCTTGCGGCAATCTGTCAGCTGGCCTGTTCCATGCCCTTGACCGTCACCACCTCCTTCTTTAGATTTAGAATTATTCTAAAAATTGGAGAGAGTCATGCTGGCGCGGTTTTTCAGATCCTCGAAACGAACTTTCGAGTCGCTGTCCGAGCAGGAGATCCTCGCTGTTGCGATTGCCTCCGAAGAAGACGATGCCCGCATCTATCTCGCCTATGCCGACACGTTGCGCCGTGAATTTCCGGCCTCGGCCAAGGTCTTCGAGGACATGGCCGAGGTTGAGGATACGCATCGAAAATCGTTGATCGAAATCCATCGCCAGCGTTTCGGCGAGCGAATCCCGCTGATCCGGCGCGAACACGTGCAGGGCTTCTACGAGCGCAAGCCCGATTGGCTGCGGGCAAACCTGTCGCTGGACGCGATGCGGCAGGAAACCGAGGCGATGGAGGAGCAGGCCTACCGCTTCTATGTCGAGGCGGCAAAGCGGACCTCGGATGCTTCGACGCGTGAGCTTCTCGGCGATCTCGCGCTTGCCGAACAGGGCCATGAGGACATTGCCCGCATGCTGGGTGACAAGCACACGCCCGAGGACGTCAAGCACGCCGAGGACGAGACGGTGCGCCGGCAGTTCGTGCTCACCTATGTGCAGCCGGGTCTTGCCGGGCTGATGGACGGCTCCGTCTCGACGCTGGCGCCGATCTTTGCCGCCGCCTTCGCCACGCAGGATACCTGGCAGACCTTTCTCGTCGGCCTTTCGGCCTCTGTCGGCGCCGGCATCTCGATGGGCTTCACCGAAGCTGCCCATGACGACGGCAAGATTTCTGGACGAGGGTCGCCGGTCAAGCGCGGCCTTGCCTGCGGCATCATGACGGCGCTCGGCGGCCTCGGCCACGCGCTGCCCTATCTCATCCCGCATTTCTGGACCGCAACGATCACCGCCGCCGTTATCGTCTTCTTCGAGCTCTGGGCGATCGCCTTCATCCAGAACCGCTACATGGAAACGCCCTTCCTGCGCGCCGCCTTCCAGGTGGTCCTCGGCGGCGGCCTGGTTCTCGGCGCAGGTATCTTGATTGGGAATGGGTGAGTTGCGGTCGGGCGCAGCCCGAGCAATCGATCCAGTGAATCGATTGCAGCGACGAACGCCCTGAGCCAAGCGAAGGGCCAGGAGACGGCGCCACGTCTTTCAAACCTGCTAAACAAAAAAAGGCCGGCAAACTGCCGGCCTTTCCCCGCATCCCCTTGGAAATCCTCAGCGCAGCGCGCCGACCAGAACGTCGCGGCCGTTCTCGATGGTGACCCAGCGGCCGGCATTGTAGCTCGACTGACGCTTCACGAACGAATAGGGCGTCGCAAACCACGGCTTGACATCGGAGGCGAGGTTGTCGAGCACGAAATCGCCCTCGGCGCTGCGCAGCGTCAGCACGGCATGGCCTTCACCGTCAGGCTTGCGCACGACGGTCATCAGCAGGTCGGCTGCCGAAAAGCCACGCTGGATCAGCATGCGGCGCTTCAGAAGCGCGAAGTCCTCGCAGTCGCCGGCCGTGGTCGGATAGGCCCAGACCTCGTCCTTGCCGTAGATTTCCTTGTCGGTCATCGGCGTGATCGTGCGGTTGACAGTGGCGTTGACCGAACGCACGATAGACCACCTTGCCGGGGTCATCTCGACCGGGCCGGAATTGCGGTTCGCGCCGCATTCATTGCGGTGGATCTGACAGAAATCGTAGTGGCCGATCGGCTGGGAGGTGGCATTGCCTGTTACCATGGAAGCATTTCTGCTGGGGGCCGGTATGGCGGCCGTCGCCATCGCAAACATGGCCGTCATGGCCACAAAAATACCCTTGATCCGCACGCCCGCTCTTCCTCGCATCGCCCCTTATTTATTAACAAAGTGTTAACGGAGAGGGCCGAGAAGAGTCAATCGTTACTTCTTGCGAGGTTCTAGCAACTCGCTGACATGGTTAAAATGCAACGCGACCGCGAACCTGTTCGGACTGCGCGGCGGCGCCGTTCAAACAGGCTTCTCCATACTTGTCGATGAACGGATGATGCCTTTGACGGCACTGACGAGGAGCGCGATATCGCTCGCGCGGGAGAGGCGGTGGTCGCCGTCGCGGATGAGGGTCAGCACGACGTCGTCGGCGGGAAGATGCTCGACAAGTTTCATCGCGTGCGCATGCGGCACGTCGGGGTCTTTCATACCTTGCAGAATATGCACCGGGCAGCCTGTTTCGATGATGCCGTCGAGCACGCGGTTCTGACGCCCATCCTCGATCAGCGCTCTGGTATAGATGTTCGGCTCGGGGCTGTATTGCGAGTGCTCTTCGAAATAGCCGCGCTCTGCAAGCGACTTGCGCTCCTTGGCCGTCAGGTTCGGTTCGATCAGCTCGGAAGTGAAATCGGGCGCCGGGGCGATCAGCACCATCCCTGCGAGCTTCGGCCCGCCATGGCGCGCAAGCTCCTGCGCCAGCCTTAATGCGATCCAGCCGCCCATCGAGGAGCCAACGAGGATCACCCGTTCCGGCGCGAGGTGGCGGATGACGGCAAGCGCCTCCTCCAGCCAGCGCGAGATCGTGCCGTCGCGGAAGCTGCCGCCGGAAAGTCCGTGGCCGGAATAGTCGAGGCGGATGCAGGCAAGCCCAAGTTCGCCCGCCAGCCCGTCGAGTTCCAACGCCTTGGTGCCGCTCATGTCGGAGCGGTAGCCGGATAGCCAGACCAGCGCCGGTGCGTCGTTGCCGGCCTCAGCCGGGCGGACGAGGATCGCGATCTCACGCGCTGCCTCGCCCTCGCCGACCGTCAAGAACTGCGGCTGGGCATCGGGCATATGATCGAACATCGGCGAAACTCCTATTATTTTGGCCTATAAAACAGATTCTTGGCAGGCTGACAGCGGGTGATTTTTCCGCTAAAGGATGATATTGACTCCGTTGCAGCGATGACGCGACACGTTTGTGCACCCTGATATGGGAGCGCGAGGCTGCAACATTCCGAAACAACGCGAGGAGAATACGACCATTCGCAGACCTTTTAAAACCGACGCGCCCGTGAAGGACGGACCGCGGTCGAACCGTGAAATCCGCATTCCCAAAGTTCAGCTGATCGCGGCTGACGGCGAGAATATGGGCGTCGTGCCTACCGACCAGGCCTTGAGAATGGCGGAAGAAGCCGGCCTCGATCTCGTCGAAATTTCCCCCAATGCCGAACCGCCGGTATGCAAGATCCTCGATCTGGGCAAGCTGAAATATGCCAACCAGAAGAAGGCTGCCGAAGCGCGCAAGAAGCAGAAGATCGTCGAAGTCAAAGAAATCAAGATGCGCCCGAACATCGACACCCATGACTATGAGGTGAAGATGAAGGCGATGGGTCGTTTCTTCGATGAAGGCGACAAGGTCAAGGTGACGCTGAAGTTCCGCGGCCGCGAAATGGCCCACCAGGAACTCGGCATGAAGCTTCTGCAGCAGGTCAAGGCTGATACGACCGAGTTCGCCAAAGTCGAGGCCGAACCCAAGCTCGAAGGCCGCCAGATGATGATGGTGCTGGCGCCGAAGTAAGCGCCGGGCATTTTTTCGCCCAAGGCCGTCCGCAAGGGCGGCTTTTGTGCTTTCGGGTCACGTGAAGATTCCTCCCGCGGCCCCGTTGCACTTTCAGGACGCTGCGGTTATAAGCGCGCGTCCGAACTGACCGGCAGGGCATGCCGTGGCAGTTTCGAATGCTTGCGGAACGGTTCGTCGCCGGTGCCGCAGATCAACAACAAACGCTCCCGCACCTTGTTGCGACGGCCGGAGAACCGGACTTCGCGAGGAGGGCTTTTTCGATAAAGCGCGCAGGGAGGACAGAAGGAGTAGCAAAATGCCCAAGATGAAGACGAAGTCCTCTGCCAAGAAGCGGTTCAAGATCACCGCAACCGGCAAGGTCAAGGCTGCCGCTGCCGGCAAGCGCCATGGCATGATCAAGCGTACCAACAAGTTCATTCGCGATGCACGTGGCACCATGGTTCTCGCAGAACCGGATGGCCGCAAGGTTATCAAGAATTACCTGCCGAACGGTCTCTGAGACTCGTCCGCGAACGCTAGATTTAAGGAGATCATGACATGGCACGTGTAAAAAGAGGCGTCACCGCCCACGCCAAGCATAAGAAGGTTCTGAAGGCCGCAAAGGGCTTTTACGGCCGCCGCAAGAACACCATCCGCACCGCCAAGGCTGCTGTTGACCGTTCGAAGCAGTACGCTTACCGCGACCGCAAGGTCAACAAGCGCAACTTCCGTGCGCTCTGGATCCAGCGCATCAACGCTGCTGTGCGCGAATTCGGCCTGACCTACGGCCGCTTCATCGACGGCCTGAACAAGGCTGGCATCGAAGTCGACCGCAAGGTTCTCTCCGATATGGCGATCCACGAGCCGGAAGCATTCGGCGCCCTGGTTGCTGCCGCCAAGAAGGCCCTTGAGTACCTCAAGGAAACCGGCACTGTTAACGAGTTTGAAGGCGCGGTTCGTTAACCAGCGCTTCCCAAGCTTTGAATTTATGATTTTGGGAAACCCGCGCTGGTTTGGGCTGGCGCGGGTTTTTCTTTCTTTATATTCCTTGCGCTGGCCGGCGCCGCCTGCCTCCCGATCTCCCGCCTGATACTGGACGGAAAGAAGTGACAATGTCAGATATCGACCAGCTCAACTCATCGCTGCTCGCGGAAATCGCCGCCGCCAATGACGAAGCGGCACTCGAAGCCGTGCGCGTTTCCGCCCTCGGCAAGAAGGGCTCCGTCTCGGAACTGTTGAAGACGCTCGGCGCCATGACGCCGGAGGAACGCCAGACCAAGGGCGCTGCAATCAACGTTCTGAAGAACGCGGTGACCGAGGCGCTCGCCGCCCGTAAGACGACGCTCAAGCAAGAGGCGATCAATGCGCGGCTGAAGGCCGAGACGGTCGATGTCAGCCTGCCGGTGCGCTCCTCGCCCGCCGAGCGCGGCCGCATCCATCCGATCAGCCAGATCGTCGATGAGATCACCGCGATCTTCGCCGACATGGGCTTCTCGATCGCCGAAGGTCCCGATATCGAGACCGACTACTACAATTTCACCGCGCTGAATTTCCCCGAAGGCCATCCCGCCCGCGAGATGCATGACACCTTCTTCTTCAATCCGGATGAGAATGGCGAGCGCAAGGTGCTGCGCACCCATACCTCGCCGGTGCAGGTGCGCACCATGGAGACGCAGAAACCGCCGATCCGCATCATCATTCCCGGCAAGACCTATCGCCAGGACTCGGATGCCACGCATTCGCCGATGTTCCATCAGGTCGAAGGCCTTGTCATCGACAAGAAGGCCAATGTCGCCAACATCCGCTGGGTGCTCGAGGAATTCTGCAAGACCTTCTTCGAGGTCGACAGCGTGACGATGCGCTTCCGCCCGTCCTTCTTCCCCTTCACTGAGCCCTCCTTCGAGGTCGATATCCAGTGCGACCGTTCCGGCCCGATCGTCAAGTTCGGCGAAGGCACCGATTGGATGGAGATCCTCGGCTGCGGCATGGTCCACCCGAACGTGCTGCGTTACGGCGGGCTCGATCCGGACGAATATCAGGGCTTTGCCTGGGGCATGGGCCTCGATCGCATCGCCATGCTGAAATACGGCATGCCCGACCTGCGCGACTTCTTCAACGCCGACGTCCGCTGGATGACGCATTACGGCTTCCGCCCGCTCGACATGCCGACGCTGTTCGGCGGCCTCAGCGCTTGAACGGAGAATTGGAACGATGAAATTCACGCTCTCCTGGCTGAAAGAACATCTGGAAACGGATGCCACGCTCGATGAAATCTGCACACGCCTCACCGAGATCGGGCTGGAGGTGGAGGATGTCGACGACAAGGCCGCGTTCAAGCCTTTCGTCATCGCCAAAGTCATTTCGGCGGAAAAACATCCCCAGGCCGATCGCCTGAAGGTACTGACGGTCGATACCGGTGCCGGTGCGCCGGTCCAGGTCGTCTGCGGCGCCCCGAATGCGCGCGCCGGCCTCGTCGGCGCCTTTGCGGCACCCGGAACCTATGTTCCCGGCATCGACGTGACGCTTGCCGTCGGCAATATTCGCGGGGTCGAAAGCCGCGGCATGATGTGCTCCGAAAAGGAGCTGCAGATCTCAGACAGTCACGACGGCATCATCGACCTTCCGGATGATGCGCCGGTCGGGCAAAGTTATGCCGCGTACGCTCATCTCGACGATCCCGTCATCGAGATCAACCTGACGCCGAACCGTCCGGACTGCACCTCGATCCACGGCATCGCCCGCGATCTCGCCGCCTCCGGCCTCGGTAGGCTGAAGACACGGCCTACGCCGTCTTTCGCCGTCGAAGGCGAGACGCCGGTGAAGCTGACGCTCGATCTCGACGATCCCAAGCTCTGCCCGGGCTTCAGTCTACGGCTTGTGCGCGGCGTCAAAAACGGCCCGAGCCCGCGCTGGATGCAGCAGCGGCTTCTCGCCATTGGCCTGCGTCCTATCAATGCGCTGGTCGATATCACCAACTACATGACCTTCGATCAGGGCCGGCCGATGCACGTCTTCGACGCTGCCAAGGTCAAGGGGAACCTGACCGTCCGCCGTGCCGCCGAAGGCGAAACCGTGCTGGCGCTCGACCAGCGCGAATATAAGCTCGGTCCGAACAACGTCGTCATCGCCGACGAGGACGGCATTGAATCGATCGGCGGCATCATGGGCGGCGAACATTCCGGCTGTGACGAAAACACCGTCGACGTGTTGATCGAATCCGCTCTCTGGGATCCGATGAACATCGCCAAGTCAGGTCGCAGTCTCGGCATCATCACCGATGCCCGCTACCGCTTCGAACGCGGCGTTGATCCGGAATATATGGTTCCCGGTCTCGAACGCACGACGGAACTGGTGCTGGAACTCTGCGGCGGCAAGGCTGCCAGGGCCGAGGTCGTCGGCTACAAGGGTTACGAACCGAAGATCGTCGATTTCCCCTATTCCGAGGTCAAGCGGCTGACGGGCCTCGACGTTTCGAATGAGGAAAGCGACACGATTCTGACGCGCCTCGGCTTCACGGTCTCCGGTTCCGGCGAGCGTGTCTCCGTTGCCGTTCCCTCCTGGCGTCCTGATGTCGATGGCAAGGCCGATCTCGTCGAGGAAGTCATGCGTATCCATGGCGTCGACAATATCAAGCCGGCGCCCCTCGAAAGTCATGGGGCCGTCAACGGCAAGATCCTGACGACGCTGCAGATTCGCACCCGCCTTGCCAAACGGGCGCTCGCCGCGCGCGGCATGCTCGAGGCCGTCACCTGGTCCTTCATTCCGGAAGACCACGCCAAGCTTTTCGGCGGCGGTTCGCCCGCCCTCAAGCTTGCCAATCCGATCGCCGCCGAAATGTCGGATATGCGCCCGTCGCTGCTGCCGGGCCTGCTGACCGCAGCCCAGCGCAATGCCGACAAGGGTTACGCCGACGTCGCCCTGTTCGAGGTTTCCGGCACCTATGAGAACGACAGGCCGGACGGTCAGCGCCGCGTCGCCGGCGGCATCCGCCGCGGCACGGCATCGCTAGCCGGCGCCGGTCGCGCCTGGTCGAACGCCGCCCGGGGCGGCGGCAAGCCGGTCGACGTCTTCGACGCCAAGGCTGACGCGATCGCCGTCATCGAGGCCTGCGGTCTGCCGATGGGCAATATCCAGATCGAGCAGGGTGGACCGGAATGGTATCATCCCGGCCGCTCCGGCACGATCAAGATGGGGCCGAAGGTCGTGCTCGGCTATTTCGGCGAGTTCCATCCGCTGACGCTGGAAGCGCTCGATGTCTCCGGCGCGCTGTGCGGCTTCGAGGTCTATGTCGACGCCATGCCCGAAGCCAAGCGCAAGGCGACGCGCACCAAGCCGGCGCTGGAATTGTCGCCTTTCCAGGTGGTCCGGCGCGACTTCGCCTTCGTCGTCGACAAGGCAGTGGAATCCGGCGCCATCATCAAGGCGGCGACAGGCGCCGATCGCAAGCTCATCACCGGCGTCAATGTCTTCGACATCTTCGAAGGTGCATCGGTTGGTGAAGGCAAGAAGTCGGTGGCGATCGAGGTGCAGATCCAGCCAGTCGAACGCACGCTGACGGATGAGGATTTCGAGGCGCTGACGCAGAAGATCGTCGCCAGTGTCACGAAATTCACCGGCGGCATCCTCAGAAGCTGAGCTCCATCCGCCTTCGCTAGATATAACGGGCCGGTCGCGAAAAGCGGCCGGTCTTTTCACAGATGCAGATGGTAGAGCTTGCTGACGATCGTCCAGCGGCCGTCGATCTTCAAGAGCGAGAGATAATCGGTAAAGCGCATTCCGGCAAAATCGTCGGTGACCTTGACGCTTGCCGCATCGCCTTCGACATCGACGCTCTGGATGTCCATATAGGGCTGCGTGCCGGGCGGCGCAGGCTCCTCGGACAGGATCGCGGCGATGAATTCGTCCCGCGTCAACCACTCGACGGCATTCTGGTAATAGCCGATGATCGAGCTTTTCGGGTGAAAGGCCTTTTTCAAGGCTGCCTCGTTGCCGAAGGCCATGCCTTCGACATAGAGATGAACCGTCTGTTCGACTGCCTGCCTGTCCGACATGTTTTCATCCCGTAGCTTGGGATGAGTTTAAATAGTTTCGCCGCGCGCGAAGGCAAGCCCGGCCGAGTGTAACCGGCCGGGCTTTCCTGTCTCAAAGGTTCGTCATTGCAAGCGAAGCATCCGAATAGCGTTTGCCGGCCACCAGCGTGGCGGGGATCGCCTCGCTAAGCTGCGCGAGTTCCGCAGCGCTCAGCGTGATATCGGCTGCGGCGGCGTTTTGTTCGAGATGATGAAGCTTGCGGGCGCCGGGGATCGGCACGATGTCGTCGCCCTGGCCCAGCACCCAGGCCAGCGCCAGCTGTGCGGCCGTCACGCCCTTCTTGGCGGCAAGCGTTTCGAGCGTCGCGACGAGGGCCGCGTTGGCATCGAAATTCTCGGCCTGGAACCGGGGCACCTGTCGGCGGAAGTCATCGGCACCGAGATCCTCAACCTTGCGGATCGCCCCAGTCAGGAAACCGCGGCCGAGCGGGCTGTAGGGCACGAAGCCGATGCCGAGTTCGCGGCAGGTGGCAAGCACATCCTCTTCGGGATCGCGCGTCCACAGCGAATACTCGCTCTGGAGCGCCGCGATCGGATGGACCGCATGCGCGCGGCGAATGGTGGCGCTGCCGGCTTCCGAAAGGCCGAGGGCGCGGACCTTGCCTTCTCTGACCAGTTCGGCCATGACGCCGACTGTCTCCTCGATCGGCACCTCGGGATCGACGCGATGCTGGTAGAGGAGGTCGATGGTCTCGACGCCGAGACGCTTCAGCGAAGCCTCGGCCACTTCTCGCACATGCTCGGGGCGGCTGTTGACGCCGGCGATGGCGGCGGCACCATTCCGGCTGGTATCGATCTCGAAGCCGAACTTGGTAGCGATCACCACACGGTCGCGGAACGGCTTCAGCGCTCTTCCGAGAAGAACCTCGTTGGTGAAGGGACCGTAGACTTCGGCCGTGTCGAAGAAGGTGACGCCGAGATCGATGGCGCGATGCAGGGTCCTGATCGATTCTGCCTCGTCGCTGGCGCCATAGGCAAAGCTCATGCCCATGCAGCCAAGGCCGACGGCAGAGACGGTGAGATCATTTCCGAGTTTTCGGATTTCCATGTTGCGCTCCTTTTTGAGCTGAACGGAACCGCGTGAGGGATCGTTGCGGTACGGAGAGACCATACCGCTGCGACATCAATCAGAAAATACATGCAATTTCTAACAAGCTGTTCTATAATTTCGATCAATGAACAGAACTCAGCTCTCGCAACTCGCCGTGCTCGCCGCCGTTTCGGAACATCGCAGCTTTCGGGCGGCGGCGAAGGAACTCCTCGTCGCACCGTCAGCGGTCAGCCATGCGATCTCGAGCCTGGAGGACAGTCTGGGGGTGCGGCTTCTGGCGCGCACCACCCGCAGCGTCGCGCCGACCGAGGAGGGCCGCCTGCTTCTCGAAAGACTGCGTCCCGCACTCGAGGAAATCGGCATTGCGCTTGAAGCCGTCCGTGATACGCGCAGCAAGCCCGCCGGCAACCTGCGCATCACCGCGCCGCGCTTTGCCTCCGATATCCTGCTCGCCCCGCGGCTTGGCGACTTTCTCAACCTCTATCCCGATATCACCCTGGAGATTGCCAACGAGGATGGCTTCACCGATATCGTCAAGGAGGGGTTCGATGCCGGGATCCGGCTGGAGGAGAGCCTGGAGGCCGACATGATCGCGGTCAGGATATCGCCCAACCTGACGACCGTCATCGCCGCATCGCCGGAATATTTCGAACGCTATCCGAAACCGGAACATCCGCGCGATCTGGTCCGCCATCGCTGCATCAAACGGCGTTTCACCAACGGCTCGATCTATCGCTGGGAATTCGAAAAGGACGGGCAGGAATTGATCGTCTCGGTCGATGGGCCGCTTGTTGTCAGCGAGGATCGCCTGGCTCTGCTTGCGGCGCTGAACGGCGCGGGCCTTGCCTATCTGTTCGACATGCGGGTGCATACCGAACTGGCGGCTGGCAGGCTTGTGCGGGTGCTGGAGGATTGGTGCGCGCCCTATCCCGGGCCGTTTCTTTACTATCCGACCCGGCGGCAGATGCGGCCGGCGCTGCGCGCCTTCATCGATTTTTTCAGATATGCCGAGAGGGAAACGGGCGGCCGGTAAACACTGGGACAGCCGCCCGTTCCCATCATTGCGTCAGGCAGCCTTTGCCTTCTGGTTCGCGGCTGTGGTGGCAAGTTGGGAGAGGATCTTGTCGGTCGCCGTCTCCTCCTGCAGCGTCTGGTCAAGCAGGCCGACGACGTCCTTGAGGCCGAGCGTCGCGGCCCAGGTCTTCAGCGTGCCGTAGCGGGCGATTTCATAATGCTCGACGGCCTGGGCAGCCGAGATCAGGCCGGCATCCAGCGCCGGCGTACCCTTGAATTCATCCATGATTTCCTCGCCCTCGGCGATGATGCCCTGGATCGCTTCACAGGTCTTGCCCTGAGCGCGTTTGCCGATCTTGTCGAAAACCTGTTGCAGGCGCTCGACTTGGCCTTCGGTCTGCTCGCGATGCTTCTCGAAACCCGCCTTCAGTTCGGGGGATTGCGCCGCACGCGCCATTTTCGGCAGGGCGCGCAAAATCTGCCGTTCGGCAAAATAGATGTCCTTCAGCGTGTCGTAGAAGAGATCTTCCAACGTCTTTTCCTTGGCCATTTTCTCGATCCTTGTTCTGGGAACGGCCGCGAATGCGGCGACACTGTAAGAAGTGAAGATTGCCCAAATTGTTCCCGATCGATTTCGGGTGGACGGGAAATGCGCTCGGGGCGATGATCCCGCCGCCGATGCGGAGGGTGACATCATGCGAAAGCCGGGTTCGATGAAGGGGCTGGAGGATCTTGGCCGCGTGCGGCTGTCGCAAAACTTCTTCCTGCGCGATTTCCTGCATTCCGAAATCGCCGATTTCTACGGCATTCCCAATATCCCCGAGGATCCCGATCTGGCAATCGAGGCGGGTAGGAGGCTCTGCGAGGAGTTGCTGGAGCCGCTGGAAGCGACGTTCGGGCGTCTGCATATCCGCTCCGGTTATCGTTCGCCTGGGGTGAACAGGTTCGGCAACGAGAACAATCTGAACTGTTCGACCAATGCCGCCACCGCGGCGCATCACATCTGGGATATGAGGGACTTTGACGGCTGCATGGGCGCTGCGGTCTGTATTGCCGTACCGTGGATGGTCGACCGCTACAGCGACGAAAGCGATTGGCAGCGGCTCGCCTGGTGGATTCACGACCACCTGCCTTATGCCTCTCTCTGCTTCTTCCCGAAGCTCTGGGCCTTCAATATCCAGTGGCATGAACGGCCGAAGCGGGTGATCCAGAGTTATGTAAGTCCGCGCGGCATCCTCACCAAGCCCGGCATGGCGAACTGGGAAGGCGACCACGCTGCTTTCTACGAGGGCTTTCCCCCGCTCAGGAACTGATGCGGTGCTCAAAAGCTGATGCGGTAGCGGATATGGCCGTCGCTTTCGACATAGCTGTCGTAGAGCGCCCGGGCCGTCTTGTTGTCTTCGCTCGTATGCCAGTAGAGCCGCGACCAGCCCTTCGCCTTGCCGAGGGCGACGAGGTCGTCAATCAACGCCCGTCCGATGCCTTTCCCGCGTGCATCCGGATCGACGAAGAGGTCTTCGAGATAGCAGTCCTTGCCGCGGATCCATGTGCCCTCATGCGTGAGGTAGAGCGCAAAGCCCATCACCCTGCCATCGACATCGGCGATACGCATGGCGATCGCCGACGCCGGATCGAAGACCCGGCGCCATGTCTGATCGGTGATATCGGCATCGACCGTGACCTCGTAAAAGGCGAGATAGGCAGCCCAGAGTTCGCGCCAGCGGGTTTCGTCCTCGGGGCGGGCATCGCGTATCGTCACGGTCATGGGCTCTTCTCTTTTCAGGCGCCGGCTTCGTCGAGCAGCGTCATCGCTTCCTCAGAAAGCGAAAGTGTCGCTGATTTCACCAGGCTTTCAAGCTGTGAAAGGCTGGTGGCGCTGGCAATCGGCGCCGTCACGCCCCGCTTGCGCAGCAGCCAGGCAAGCGAGATTTCTGCGGGCTTCGCGCCGGTTTCAGCCGAAACCTTGTCGAGCGCGGCGAGAATGCGCAGGCCCTTGTCGTCGAGATATTGCGAGACGCGGCCCTCGCGTGCGCGGCCTTGGGTATCGGCCTTGCTGCGGTATTTGCCTGTGAGGAAACCGGCTGCGAGGCTGAAATAGGTGATGACGCCGACGTCTTCCCTGACGCAGAGTTCGGCGAGCGGCCCCTCGAAGCTGGTGCGTTCGTAGAGATTATATTCCGGCTGCAGTACGTCGTAACGCGGCAGGCCAGCCTTGTCGGCGGCGCCGAATGAGGCCTGGAGCAGCTTTGCATCGTAATTCGAGCAACCGATCGCGCGGATCTTGCCCTGCTGCTTCAGCTTGGCAAAGGCGCCGAGCGTTTCCTCGTGCGGCGTATCGGCGTCCGGCCAGTGCGAGAGATAGAGGTCGATATAGTCGGTCTGTAGCCGGCTGAGCGAATCCTCGATTGCCTTCAGGATATAGCTCTCTTTCAGCGTCTTTCCCTGTCCCATGTCCGAGCCGACCTTGGTGACGATCACAGCCTTGTCGCGGGAAACTCTCGCCTGTTTCAGCCAACGCCCGATGATCTCCTCGGAATCGCCGCCCTTGTTGCCGGGAACCCACGCCGAATAGACATCAGCCGTGTCGATCGTGTTCAGCCCCGCATCGAAGAAGGCGTCGAGAATGGCGAAGGATGTTTTCTCATCGGCCGTCCAGCCGAAGACATTGCCGCCGATGACGATCGGCGCGACCGAAAGACCTGTTTTTCCAAGCCGACGCGTTTCCATGAGGCTCTCCAAAATCGCTGTTTATGTGAAATCGCGGATACGGGAGAACGCCGTCCCGCAGCATGATGCCGAAAAGTGTGAGTGGTTTCGGACGACATCGTGCTCTGATCATTTCAGCGTAACCTAGCGCGATCCGGACAGGAGGGAAGCCAAGTTTCCGTGATTTCAGCTTGCGCCATTGCGCCGCAGGGGAGGCCTGAATATGGTTCGCGGACATCAGCTTTGGGAGATTGGATCATGTTGCGTTTCGGTATCATTTCAACGGCGAAGATCGGCCGCGACAATGTCGTTCCAGCAATCCAGGATGCGGAGAACTGCGTCGTCTCCGCGATCGCCAGCCGCGACCTCGCGCGTGCAAGGGAGATGGCCGACCGCTTCTCCGTGCCACACGCCTTCGGCTCCTATGAGGAGATGCTGGCCTCCGACACCATCGACGCCGTCTATATCCCGCTGCCCACCTCGCAGCATATCGAGTGGTCGATCAAAGCGGCAGATGCCGGCAAGCACGTGCTCTGCGAGAAGCCGCTGGCGTTGAAGGCTGCCGAGATCGACGCCGTGATCGCCGCCCGGGACCGCAACGGGGTCGTGGTCACCGAAGCCTATATGGTCACCTACTCACCGGTCTGGCAGAAGGTGCGCGCGCTGATCGACGAGGGCGCGATCGGTTCGCTCCGGCATGTCCAGGGCGCCTTTACCTATTTCAACCGCGACCCCGCCAACATGCGCAACGTTCCCGAGCTCGGCGGCGGCGGCCTTCCCGATATCGGCGTCTATCCCGTCATGAGCACCCGTTTTTCCACCGGTAAGGAACCGCTCCGGATCCAGGCGATCACCGAGCGCGATCCGGATTTCGGCACGGATGTCTATTCGAGCGTCAAGGCCGATTTCGGCGATTTCGAGCTGAGCTTCTATATCTCCACGCAGATGGCCAACCGCCAGATCATGGTCTTCCACGGCACCGACGGCTACATCGAGGTCAAGTCGCCGTTCAACGCCAATCGCTGGGGACCCGAAGAGATCGAGCTTGCCGACCGCAGCCACAATGAATCGCGCATCTTCCGCTTCCAGGACAGCCGCCAGTACCGGCGTGAGGTCGAGGCCTTCGCCAGGGCGGTGAAGAACGGCAAGGAAGAGATCGTCACGCTCGAAAATTCGAAGCTGAACCAGAAGGTGATCGACGCGATCTACCGCGCCAGCGACAAGGACGGCTGGGAAGCGGTTTGATCACCCTGCACGGAAGACGAAGCGCGAATAGCCGAAGAAACTGAGGAGCATCGAGGCGAGGGTAGCGATCACCATGGCCGCAAGCGGCTGAAGTGCAGGCAGCGACAGCAGAAGGGCGGAATAGAGCCCGTAATTGACGAGCGCTGCCGTTACCCCGACCGAGCCGTAGCGGAAACCTTCGGCGGCAAGCGAACGGCCGGAGCGATCGAAGGTGAAGCTCCGGTTGAAAGCCCAGGTCGCCGCCATCGCGAAGGCGATTGCGATGAGCCGCGCCAGGAAAGGGCCGAGCGGCGTCAGCGCCAGCAGCGCCGACAGGATGCCGGCATCGATGACGAAGCCAATGCCGCCGGCGATCGCGAAGTGGACGAGCTTCTTCATGCCGCATCCGCCTTGCCGCGGCCAGCGCGGGGTGCTGGCGCTATTTCGCCGACCGGCGGTTTTGCGGCGCTCGGCGTCTCCAGGCTCATATAGTGGATGCGCAGTTGCTCGGCGCGGGCGCGCGCGACGGAATCGAGGATGACGCCCGCGGTAAACAGCATGAAGGAGATCATCATCAGCGCCATCGACAGCACCCAGGTCGGCATGCGGCTGACGAGGCCGGTCTGGAAATATTCCGCCAGCACCGGCGCCATGAATCCGAGGCTTGCCAGCATGAAGGCGGCGCTGATCGTGCTGAAGAAGGCGAAGGGCCGCGTTTCCTTCATCAGCATCGCGAACATCCAGAGGATCTTGCCGCCGTCGCGAAAAGTCGAAAGTTTGGAATGCGAGCCTTCCGGCCGGCGGCCATAGTCGAGTTCCAACTCGCTGACCGGCAGCTTCAGCCGGGAGGCATGCACGGACATTTCGGTTTCGATCTCGAAGCCGCCTGATACAGCCGGGAAACTCTTGACGAAGCGGCGCGAAAAGGCGCGGTAGCCGGAAAAGATGTCGGTGAAATCAGGGCCGAAAATCGTCCGGTAGAGCACGTTGAAAAGCCGGTTGCCGAGCGCGTGACCCTGACGGCCGGCATCGGCATGCACGCCACGGCGTGTGCCGACCACCATGTCGGCGCGCTCCGTCAGAAGCGTGCGCACCAGTTCCTCGGCATCGGCGGGCGCATAGGTCCCGTCGCCATCGGCGATGATGTAGATGTCGGCCTCGATGTCGGCAAACATGCGGCGCACGACGTGACCCTTGCCCTGGCGCCGCTCGCGCACGACATGCGCCCCGGCAAGCATCGCCTGCAATGCGGTCCCGTCAGTGGAGTTATTGTCGTAGACGTGGATCGCGGCATCCGGCAGCGTCGCCCGGAAACCCCGCACCACGGAGCCGATTGTCGCCGCCTCATTATAGCAGGGAAGGAGGACGGCTATATCAAGATTATCGGTACGCGATCGGGCCATGACTTTACTCGTTACACAAAAGCCGTGCCGAGCCTAAACCACTCGGCGTTAATAAGACCCTATGACGCAGGCAAAATCGGTGGCCGCCGCGAGCCGCTTTACACTTTCTTGATCGGCAACGGCTAAGGTTCGGCCATCTGGAAACGGACCGCTAACCAAGATGAACGCTGTGCAGCCGATCGCCATTGCATCCGCGACGGACGCCCCCCGGGGCGGAATACGCGGACTGCTGACACGTTTGTGGCCGATGGTCATCACCTACAGCATTGTTCTCGCCGCCATCATCATCGTCACAAGGCTTTCCAGCGCCACCGATTACGTCGGCCCGGACAATGATGATGGAATGCGTCTCGTCGAGGTCCGCGATTTTCTCGCCGGGCAGGGTTGGTTCGATCTGATGCAGTACCGCCTCGGCCTCGACGGCGGCACGATGATGCACTGGTCACGGCTGATCGACCTGCCGATCGCCTCGCTGATCTGGTTTTTCGGCCTGTTTGCGCCCCGTGAGACGGCCGAGGCGCTGGCGCTCGCCGTCTGGCCCGTATCGCTCATCCTGCCCGCGATGCTTGCGATGGCCGTTGCCGGCCGACGTATCGGCGATATCGCCGGCATGCATATCAGCCTCTTCCTGACCGGGCTTGCGATCTACACCGGAAATCGTTTTGCACCGGGCGCCATCGATCATCACAACGCGCAACTGGCGTTGGTGGCGACGATGACGGCGATGCTGCTGGATCCCCAGCGCCGCGGCTGGAGCTATGCGGTTGCCGGCATCGCCGCGGCCGTCGCCATCGCCATCGGTGCCGAAACGACGCCCTTCGTCGCCGCCGTTTGTCTGACGGTTGCCCTGCTCTGGGCATGGGAGGGCGAAGATTTCGCCGTCGCCGCCCAGTTCTTCGGGCTGGCTCTGGCGATTGCGATCAGCATTCTCTTCTTCGCGACGGTGCCACCGCGGCTCTATTCGATGGTCACCTGTGATAATCTCTCGCTCGGTTATTATAGCCTGGCAGCAATCGGCGGCGGGCTTCTCCTGTTTTCCGCGGTTTTTGCGAGCCGGCTCACCCGCCCCATGCGTTTTGCGGCACTGGCCGTCGTCGGTGCCGGTGTTCTCGGTTCGGCAATGGTGATCGCGCCGCAATGCCTGAGCGATCCGCTGGCCAGTCTCGATCCGATGCTGGTCGAACTCTGGTTGAGAAACATTTCCGAAGCGAAGTCGATTTTCGCCCTGGTGCGCACCGAACCCTTCGATATCGGCGCTTTCTATGCGGCTGGCCTGTTCGGGATCGCTGTCTGCATCTTCCGCATCATCAAGCGCGACCGCATTCAGATCCATCTGATCCTGTTTCTGCTGCTCGCCATCAGCTGGGCGATCGCACTGGTCCAGGTGCGCGGGTCAACCTTCTCGAACCTGCTCTCCATCCTGCCGCTTGCCCTGTTGATCATCGATATCAGGCGCATCTCCAACAGCGACAGTGAGAATGTCGCCGCTGCCTTCGTCTATGTGGTGACGGTGCTTGCAAGCGTTCCTGCGGCCTGGGCGGTCGGCGGCGGACTTCTCTCGCTGCAGATGGAAAATGACGTGCAGAAAAAGCCGGCCGAACCGGCAAAGGAGCATTCCTGTTCATCGAAACAGGCGCTGGCGCCGCTTGACGGCCTTCCTGTTGGACTGGTCTCAGCACCCTCGGAAATGGGCGTCTCGATTCTCCGCTTCACGCCGAACCGGGTTCTCTCCGCACCTTATCACCGCAATCAGGGCGGCATGCTGACGGAACTGCATATCGGTATGGCGGAGCCGCAGGAGGCGGAAGCCTTTCTGAAGGGCGCGGGTGTCACGACGCTTGCCTTCTGCCGGGATGATCCGCAGACGCGCCAGCTCGCCAAGCTGAAGCCGGATGGTCTTTATGCGCAACTCGGTAAGGGGAATATTCCGCCCTATCTGGAGCCGCTTCCGAAAGCGGCGGATGCAGGCGTACAATTCTTTCGCTATCGGCCGGCGGCGAATTGACGCCGGCAATTTTCACGACGGGTTCGTTATTGAGAAACGCGCAATGCGCGAAGACGCGCGCTGGCATAGAGCCCGAGGACGAAGAGAATAAGGCCGCCATTGTAGCCCAGGATGGCGTAAACGAGCGCCAGAAGTGACACCGGTCCAGGCGAGCATATTGCCGCCAGCGCGAAAGTCATCCCGATCAGCGCGGCGATCAACGCGATCGCGGCGGCCGAACGCATTTGCCCGGCGCTGATGCCCAATGCTGCTGCCGTAAGAATAATCATTTCAGCACCCTTCCCGAAGAGAACGAGGGGAAGCATAGGAAGCGCCAACTAACAAAGATTTACCGGCCATCATTGCCGAAAAGCCTTTGCATTGCGGTGGTTAGCAATCTCTTTCGGGTAAAACGCAAAGTCTAACTATGCGTTCCGCAACAAAACGAATTTACTCGATTTTATTGATTGTTTTCTGAGCTGCAACGAATGCCTGTACAGGACGCCAGGAAGCAACCACGCTCGACGCAACGGCGGAGAATCCTCCCGCCCGGGATCTTAACGGCTGGGAAAATCGGTTCCGATGCCCGTGCCGACCTTCCCGTTCCCAGCGGATGGACATAGAAAGAAGGGATGAGCAACGTCTTCGACAGCGATTCGCCGACCAACCTTGCCGAATATTCGGTTTCGGAGCTTTCCGGCTCGATCAAGCGCACCGTCGAAACGGCCTTCGATCAGGTTCGCGTGCGCGGCGAAATCTCAGGCTATCGCGGGCCGCATTCCTCGGGACATGCCTATTTCTCGCTGAAGGACGATCGCGCCCGTATCGACGCCGTCATCTGGAAGGGCACATTCTCGCGCCTGAAATTCCGCCCGGAAGAGGGTATGGAAGTCATTGCCACCGGCAAGGTCACCACCTTTCCCGGCTCCTCGAAATATCAGATCGTCATCGAGACGCTGGAGCCAGCAGGCGCCGGCGCGTTGATGGCGCTGATCGAGGAGCGCAAGCGCAAGCTCGGGGCCGAAGGCCTGTTCGATGCCGCCCGCAAGAAACGGCTGCCTTTCATGCCCAAGGTGATCGGCGTCGTCACCTCGCCGACCGGCGCCGTGATCCGCGATATTCTTCACCGCATCTCCGATCGTTTCCCCGTTCACGTCATCGTCTGGCCGGTGAAAGTGCAGGGGGAGGGCTCCGGCGAGGAAGTGGCAAACGCCATCCGCGGCTTTAACGCGATGGAGCCGGCCGGCGCCATCCCGCGTCCTGACGTGCTGATTGTTGCGCGCGGCGGCGGCAGCCTGGAAGATCTCTGGAGCTTCAACGACGAAATCGTCGTGCGTGCAGCGGCCGAAAGCCAGATACCGCTGATTTCGGCCGTCGGTCACGAGACGGACTGGACGCTGATCGACTATGCCGCCGATATTCGGGCGCCGACGCCGACGGGGGCGGCGGAAATGGCAGTGCCTGTTAAGGCCGAGCTGGAAGCGCAGGCGGCCGCTCTTGCCGCCCGCCTGCAGGGCTGCATGAACCGCCAGATGGATCAGCGCCGCCAATCCGTACGCGCCCTGATGCGGGCATTGCCGTCGCTCGACCAGTTGCTGGCGCTGCCCCGCCGTCGGTTCGACGAGGCCGCTGCAGGCCTCGGCCGTGGGCTGGAACTCAACACGATCAACAAGCGCCGCGGTTTCGAGCGTGTCGCCTCGCATCTTCGCCCTGATGTGCTCTCCAATCGCATCGCCGAGCGGCGCCAGCTTCTGAACGAGCGGATGGCGCGGGCCGAACGCACCGTCGAGCGCCTGCTTGATCGTTCGAAGTCCCGCATCGGCCGCGCCGAAGCAATCCTCACCTCGCTGCCCGGGCGGCTGAAGACCCAGACCGATCGCGGCCGCGAGCGGCTCGGCAATCTTTCGCGCCATGCCGATACGGCGATCCGCCATCAGTTGACCCGCGCCCGCGCCGAGCTTTCCGCGCAGGACCGTGTCCTGCAGTCGCTGTCCTACAAGAACGTGCTGAAACGCGGCTACGCCGTCATTCGCGACGAGGATGACAGGCCGGTCTCGCAGGCTTCAGCACTCTCCGCCGGCATGGGCATCGCCATCGAATTCGCCGACGGTCGCGTCGGCGCCATGACCACGGAAGGCGGCGCACCGCCCGCCGGCGCCAAGAAGCGCAGCGCAAAACCCGCGGACCCGACGAAACAGGGAAGCCTGTTCTAGAGCCTTTCCGGGTTAGATTGCAGCATTCTGCCGGAGCAGGTTTTCGTCAGGGCAAAGGCGATTGGCGAAGGGCATACCCCTTGGTACGTCCGAGCCGATCGCCTTTGATCCTGGCGGAAAGATGCCCGGCCCACCGGCCGCACCGCTTCGCCATGGCGAAGCGATAAGTGCGTCCGGCGAATTTAAGTCTTGCAGATTTGCCTCGCAAATCTGCGGGAGGTTGGCTGAAACGGGCCGCTTGATCGACCGGCCGGCTTGGCGTAGAGCTGGGCTACGACGCGCGCCGGCCGGTCGACCATCCGACTCCGTTTGAGCCAACAGAATGCTTCAATCTAACCCGGAAAGGCTCTAACAATGCGGATCCTGCTGGTACTTGCCCATCCGCTCCCGGAAAGTTTTGCCGCCTCGGTGGCGCGCACCGCCCGCGAAGCACTGGAAGCCTCCGGTCATGTCGTCGATCTGCTCGATCTCTATGCCGAGGACTTCGATCCGCGCCTCCCCGAAGCCGAGCGCCGCGGCTATTCCGACACGCCCTACGACACCTCGGCCGTTGCCGATATCGTTGCCCGGCTGAGGGCGGCTGAAGGTCTCGTCCTCGTCTTTCCGCAGTGGTGGTTCAATTTCCCGGCCATCCTGAAAGGATTCTTCGATCGCATCTTCGCGCCCGGCGTGGCCTTCACCCATGATGCCGCCGGCGGCCGCATCGTGCCTGAGCTCACCAATATCAGGCTACTCTACGCGCTGACGACGACGGGTTCGCCGTGGTGGCTGGCGCAGCTCTATATGGGCAATCCCGTGCGTCGCCTGCTGAAGCGCGGCATTGCCGCTTTCTGCTCGAAGAAGCTCGCCTTCCGCATGCTGAGCCTGCACGACATGGATCGCACGACGGAGGGTAGGCGCAAGGCGCATCTGGAACGCGTCCGCAAGGCGCTCGCCGCTGTCTAGGGCCTTTCCTGGTCAGAATGCTTCAATCTGACCAGGAAAGGCTCGTACTATTCGAAATCGGACAGAAATTTCTTGAGCAGCCGGTCGAATTCGACCTTGTCTTCGGCTGTCAGGTTGCGTGTCAACCGCTGCTGATTTGCGACGTGGGCGCCGACCGCTTCCTCCACGGTCGCAAGCCCCTTCTCGGTCAGTACGATTAGTACGCTGCGCCTGTCCTCGGGATTGAGCAAACGCTCGACGAAGCCGGCTTTTTCGAGCTGGTCGATCCGGTTCGTCATCGTGCCGGAACTGACCATGGTCATTTCAAGCAAGTCTCCCGGCGAAAGCTGGTAGGGGACGCCGGAGCGGCGAAGGGTGGCCAGCACATCGAAGGACGAGGTGGAAAGCCCGTGCCGCGCCAGCACGGTTTCGACTTCGCGGCCGAGATGGGTGCCGAGGCGCTTCAAGCGCCCGAGGATCCCCATTGGCTCAACGTCGAGGTCGGGCCGCTCGCGCCGCCATTGCGCCAGGATTCTGTCGACGTGATCTTGTTCTTCTTCGGCCATGGTCCATCGATATCAGTGGATATCTTGACGTCAAGATGAAATGCGCTATTCTCAGTTTATCTTGATGTAGAGATTCTTGAGATGAAGAAAAATACCGCATATGCCGCCGACGTGCTGACGACCGCCGTCGCGCCTGCCATCTGGGGCAGCACCTATTTCATCACTACGTCGTTCCTGCCGCACGGCTATCCGCTGACGGTCGCCATGCTGCGCGCCCTGCCGGCCGGCCTGCTTCTGCTGCTGATCGTCCGGAGGCTGCCGACAGGCGTCTGGTGGGGCCGCGCCTTCATTCTCGGTGCGCTGAACTTCTCGTTCTTCTGGGCGATGCTGTTCGTCTCGGCCTATCGCCTGCCGGGTGGCGTGGCGGCCACGGTCGGCGCCGTGCAGCCGCTGATCGTCATTGCATTGTCGCGACTCTTCCTCGGCAAGCCGATCCGCGTCCTTGCCGTCATTGCCGGCCTGATCGGCATATCAGGCGTCGCACTGCTGGTGCTGACGCCGAATGCGACGCTCGATCCCGTCGGAGTCGCCGCCGGTCTCGCCGGCGCCGTCTCCATGGCCTTCGGCACGGTGCTCACCCGCCACTGGCAGCCGCCCGTCTCCAGCCTGACCTTTACGTCGTGGCAATTGACCGCGGGCGGCATCCTGCTCGTGCCCGTCGCCTTGCTGCTGGAGCCAGCGCTTCCCTTGCCGACGGCCGCCAATATCTTCGGCATCGCCTGGCTTGGCCTCATCGGCGCGGCCTTTACCTATCTGCTGTGGTTCCGCGGCCTGTCCCGCATTGAGCCCTCGGCCGCGGCTTCGCTCGGCTTCCTCAGCCCTGTCGTTGCGACCCTGCTCGGCTGGCTGGCGCTTGGCCAGAGCCTGACGCCAGCCCAGCTTGCCGGCTTTGCCATGGTGCTGGTCAGCGTCTGGCTCAGCCAGCGCAGCCTGATGCCGAAGGCGGACGGTGTTAGGCCCACTCGCCCTGCCGCATCACCGGAACCCGCGCGCCGTCCGGCTTGATGCCGTCGATATCGACCTTGTCTGAACCGATCATCCAGTCGATATGGATCAGGCTGGAATTGCCACCCTGTGCCTTGATCTGTTCCTGGCTCAGTTTCGCGCCATCAAGGAAGCACTTGGAATAGCACTGGCCGAGCGCGATGTGGCACGAGGCGTTTTCATCGAACAGCGTGTTGTAGAACAGGATGCCGCTGGCCGAGATCGGCGAGGAATGCGGCACCAGCGCCACTTCACCGAGCTGGCGTGCGCCCTCGTCGGTATCGAGTACCTTGTTCAACACTTCTTCGCCACGTGAGGCCTTGGCCTCGACGATGCGGCCGCCCTCGAAACGTACCTGGATATTGTCGATCAGCGTGCCTTGGTGCGAAAGCGGCTTGGTGCTCGAAACATGGCCTTCCACACGCAGCGCATGCGGCGTGGTGAACACTTCCTCGGTCGGGATGTTCGGGTTGCAGGTGATGCCGTTCTTGGCGGTGGAAGCGCCGCCATGCCATTCGTGCCCGTCGGCAAGGCCGACCGTCAGGTCCGTGCCCGGTCCCTTGAAATGCAGCGAGGCGAAGCGTTCGCCGTTCAGCCAGGCGGAACGCTTGGCAAGGTTGGCATTGTGTTCGGCCCAGGCAGCGATGGGATCGCTGAGATCGACGCGCGAGGCAGCAAAGATAGCCTTGGCGAGCTTGGCGATCGCAATCGGTTCGGGATCGTTCGGGAAGACTACCTTCGCCCAGGACGGGTTGGGATAGGAGACGATGTTCCAGTTGATGTCGAAATTCGAGATCTTCTCAAGCGCCGGCTTGTAGGCGGTGGACATGGCGCGATTGGCGCGGCCGACCTTGCCGGCATCCTGCTCGGAGAGCAGCATCGGATTGTCGCCGGCGATGGCCAGACGCGCCGCACCATTGGTATAGGCCTTTGCCATGCCCTCGTAGAGCCAGCCGGAGGCGCGGTCGAAGCTTTCGTCATCGCCATACTGATAGCGCGCGAGCGTCGTTTCCTCGTCGGAATAGAAGGCGGTCACCAGCCCGGCGCCGGCCTGGTAGGCGTGTTTGGTGATGAGGCGCACGAGCGGCAGCGCCACGACGGGTGACGTGATCACCAAGTCCTGACCCTTCTGCAGCTGCAGGCCGACCTTGACGGCGACTTCCGCAAGCTTTTCCAGCTTGACGGGATCAACGGTGTTCTGGCTCTGGGGCATAAAAGTCATGGTTCAACCTGCCTTCTGTCATCGACGGTGGGAGGCTGGAAGACTTAGACCCGTTTGTGACGAAAATGAAGCGCGTCGCTGCCGAATTGAGCGGCCGGATAGAGACCCGGCCGCTTCGATGCACGCATCAAGCCGCGGTTGGCAGCCTGATCAGGATCGAGTTATGCTTCTCGAGGAATTCCCTCAGCCGCTGCTGATAGTCCTCACCGACGGCATTCCGCACGCTTGCGCGTTCGGACAGCGCCTTGCGCCAGCGCTTGACCCGCTCGAGCCCGTCAAAGATGCCGCTGTCTCCGAGCGTATCGAAGAGATCGAAGTAACGGAAGACAGGCGCGAAGACTGCGTCGACCAGGCTGAACTCCTCGCCGGCGAAATACGGCCCGTCCGCCAGCGCCCCTTCGAGCGTCGTGAATTTGGCAGTCAGTGCCTTACGCTTGGTTTCGAGCTGCTCGGCATCTTGTGCCGTTTCATAACCCCAGAGATCGGAAAGCACGGAAGAGCCGAATTCCATCCAGCCGCGATGGCGGGCCCGGGTCAGCGGATCGGCGGGGTGCAGGGCAGCACCCGATTGAGTTTCCTCGAGATATTCGCAGATGACGCTGCTTTCGAACAATACGGCCTCACTGCCGTCTTGTCCTTCGATCCGCAGCAGCGGCACCTTGCCGAGCGGCGAGATTTTCAGGAACCAGCCCGGCTTGTTGGCGAGATCGATATTGATGCGCTCGAACGGCACGCCCTTCTCGAGAAGCGCGATCGCGGCGCGCTGCACATAGGGGCAGAGATGATGGCTGATGAGGGTAAGCCTGCTCATGAAGGTCTCCTGCGGTTTGCAAAGGATCGGCTGGTTTAAGATCTATGCAAATGCATCTAATATCACTTGCGGCCAAATTCAAGATAGATGTAACTGCATTTATGTCGGAGAATATGCCAGAACCGAACGAAGCCGCCGTCTTGGCGTGGACGCGCATCATGCGCGCCCGCGAGCGGCTGCTTGCCGCGATCGAAACCGACTTCAAGACGGCCGGCATGCCGCCGCTCGCTTGGTACGACGTGCTTTGGGAGTTGGCGCGCTCGCAATCCGGCAGGCTGCGCCCCTATGAGATCGAGGAGCGGACATTGCTGGCGCAGTATAATCTTTCCCGCCTGCTCGACCGGCTGGAAGGAGAGGGCCTGGTCCGGCGCGAGGTCTTCGCTAGAGATGGACGCGGCCGCTGGGTGGTGATCACCGATGCAGGCCGAGAGCTTCGCGAGCGCATGTGGGCGGTCTATGGCAGATCGATAGAAACTCACATCGGCTGCAAGCTTGCCGAAAGCGAGGCGAAGACGATTGCCGGCCTGCTCGACCGCTTTCTCTGATCAGGCAATCAGCGGGGCGGCAACCGCCTTCAGCACCTTCAACGCGTCCTTCGGATCGAGCCTTACCTGCAGCCCGCGTTGCCCGCCATTGATATAGACGAGCAGTTCGCCAAGGGCGGCTTCTTCGATCGCCGTCGGCACGATCTTCTTCTGGCCGAACGGGCTGATGCCGCCGACATGATAACCGGTCAGCCGTTCGGCGTCGGCAGGCTTCATCATATTGGCCGACTTGCCGTGGAAGGCGCTCGCAAGCTTCTTCATGCTGACTTCGCGATCCGACGGCACGACGACGCAGACCGGCTTGCCGTCCACCTCCGCCATCAGTGTCTTCAGCACCCGGTGCGGCGCTTCACCGAGGGCTTCGGCCGCTTGCAACCCGACACGCTCGGCATTGGGATCGTAGTCATAGGTATGAACCGTGAAGGCGATACCAGCCTGGGAGAGAACCTGCGTCGCACGCGTGGTCTTGGACATCGCTCAGCCCTTGAACATACCCGCATAGATATCGGGTTTGAAGCCGATCAGCAGCTTCCCTTTCGTCTCCAGCACCGGCCGCTTGATCATCGACGGCTGATCCAGCATCAAAGCGATCGCCTTTTCCCGGGTCAGGTTCTCGCGGTCGGCATCGGGCAGCTTGCGGAAGGTGGTGCCGGCGCGGTTGAGCACCGTATCGAGGCCGGCTTCATCGATCCAGGCTTCGAGATGGGCGCGGTCGATACCCGATGCCTTGTAATCGTGAAACTCATGAGCGACGCCGTGCTCTTCCAGCCAGCCGCGGGCCTTCTTCATCGTGTCGCAATTCTTGATGCCATAGATGGTGACAGCCATGCTCAGATCGATCTCCGTGTGATGGCAGCGGGATAACATGCGCGCGGGCTGGCGCAAACGCCGTGTGCTGTTTTGTCCCCTTCGTTCCTCTTGATCCGCATCGAAAACTCGGGCGCAAAACCGCTCGCCTCAATTCTCCAGCGCGCCGGCCCTGCGCGAGGCTTTGCTCGGGCTGCTGCAGGCGATCTTCATCAGGTCGCCGCGCCGCCGCACCAGCCGGTCGGATCTTCGGGTCAGGATCAGCCCATCCTGCGGCGCGGTGAGATCGATGCTGCCGCCCGGCTGCCCCGGCCGGGTGACGATCGTCGCCAGAAGGTCGCCTTGCATTATTCTCTCGCCGATGTTGCAGTGAAAAAGCACGGCCCCGCCTTCGGGGGCGCGGACGATCTCGACATTGTCGAGCGGCACGGCCGGACCGGAAAATGCCGTTGCCAACGGCCTCCCGTCATTGACGATCCCGCGCGTCGCAAGGAAACGCCAAAGCCCTTCCGCATCTTTTTTTGCCAGTACCGGATCGACGTCGCGTTTGCCGCGCAGCTCGACGGTGACGGAGAGTTTGCCGGGCGGCCGGGATTGGCGTTCGCCGGGAATTTCGTACTTCCATGCAAAGCCGACCGCCTCCTCGAAGGCCGAACTTTCGCCATCCGAAAGCAGCACCGCCTCCATGTCGAGTGCAGCGGCAAGATCGGCCGCCTCCGGCCAGAAGGCCTCGTCGATATAGGCATATTGCAGGGATTCATCGTCGCAATGCAGGTCGATGACGAGATCGGCCCCGAGCGCCATGTGCAGCAGCTGCCGCTTCAATCTATCGGTAGCCGGGTAATCATTGAGGTCCTCGACCAAGGTGGCCCGATCGGCTATGGAGATCAGCGGGAAATCCCGATTGAAATTGGTGCGTGAGCCCAAGTCGAAACGGCCCTGCAGTTCGCCGAAATGCGACTGCGCTGCGCCGATCGGATTGGCGTGCGGTACGATGGTGATGTCGCCCGCGATGCCACCTTGGTTTTCCGCCTGCCGCAGCCTCTCGCATAGGAAATGCAGCAGCACCGTTCCCGGCAACTCGCCGGCATGCAGGGCGGCCTGGATATAGGTCTTCGGCGCCTTCGGATCGTGGCCCATAAAACGCAGCACCGGCAGCCGCCACTCGATTCCCGGCGTATCGCCTGGGATGATGATCTTTGAAACGTCCATGCTGATTTCGCTCCCGCCTGCAATCCCGAATAGGTCTTCTGAGCTTTATGCGCGGAAATTGCGCGAGTGCAAGCTCAGCCGAGCAGCGGCCAGCGATCCACGATCCGGTGTTCGGTTTTTCCGAGCAGGCTGTGGATCAGTAGGAATTCATGCGCCGTCCATGAAACCGGCGCGTCGAGGGTCGTCGGCGGGACGGTCTTGCGGTCGTAGAGCAGCGTCATATGCGGCGTGAAACTGCGGCTGATATTGTGTGGCAATTCCGTATTGTGCATGCCGACGCCCAGCTGGACATGCAGCCGCGTAAGCGGCTTCCGCCCGCCTTCACCGCAAAGGACCAGCGGCCGTGCCTTGCCCTCCCGCCTGAAGCTCATGATCCTGTCGAAGCTGATCGCGATCGGCGCGCCCTCCACCGTGGCGCCTGCCTGGCGTGCCGCAAACACCGCGTCCTCCGGCAGTTCGTCATAGTCGCCGACACCGATAACGCTCACATGCAGCGTCGAAAGCCGCGGTTTTGCGGACAGGGAGAAAGTGTTGCCATAGTCATCGGCGATCGCGGCCACCTGCTGCTCGATAGTCGCGGGAGGGCGGAGAGCAAAGAACAGCCGGTGTCCGCCGCGCCGCCGTCCAGGCTGGTTTGGGCCGTGGCCGAAGTCGAAGGGAATCTGGTTCATGGGCTGTCAGGTTGTCATCACCCGCCTCATCGTTCCAAAAGAACAAGGAAGGATAACCCGAGAGGACGGAATATCAAGAACAGAAAAAGAACGATCGCGCAAGAAACGGGTTGAAACAGCAGCCGCCCCGTACGATTTTGATGATACTTGAAACGCGGAGGCTGTGTCATGGCCCAGGCAGTACACCACTATCTCATCTTCGAAACCGCGGGCGGCTTTTGCGGCGTCGCCTGGAGCGACACGGGCATCACCCGCTTTCAGCTGCCGACCAAAACCGCGGAAGCGACCGAACGACTGCTGTTGCGCCGCCTGCCGGAGGCAGAACCCGGAACGCCGACGCCTGATGTGCTTGAGACGGTCGCCGCCGTGAAGCGTTATTTCCAGGGCGAGGAGACTGATTTCTCCGGCGTCGAGCTCGATCTTGCCGGCCAGGATGCCTTCTTCCGGGATATTTACGCCGCGGCAAGGCGCGTCGGCTGGGGTCGCACGACCACCTACGGCGCACTGGCGAAAGAACTCGGCGCCGGGCCGGAAGCTGCCCGTGATGTCGGCCAGGCGATGGCGAAGAACCCTGTCGCGCTGATCATCCCCTGTCACCGGGTGCTCGCCGCCGGCGGCAAGATCGGCGGCTTTTCCGCTCCCGGCGGCTCGTCATCGAAGACCCGGATGCTGGAACTCGAAGGCGTCCAGCTCGGTCCGCCGCCGCCCGCCCAGCAGTCGCTGGGTTTTTAGGCGGCGGCAATAGCTGATCCTCAGTAAGGGCTGGCCGTCGGCCGGATGATGATCTCGCTGACATCGACGTCGTCAGGCTGGCTGATGGCATAGAGGATCGAGTTGGTGACGGCCTCGGGGCTGATCGTGATCGCCCTGAACGCCTTCATCGCGTCCCGCGCGGTCGGATCGGTGATCGTGTCTGCCAGTTCCGATGTCGTCGTGCCGGGCGAGATCACGGTCACGCGGATGCGGTCGGTTTCCTGCCGCAGTCCGTCCGAGATCGCCCGGACCGCGAATTTCGTCGCGCAATAGACGGCGGCGGTTGGAGAGACGCTGTGGCCGCCGATCGACGACAGGTTGATGATCTGGCCGGATCCCTGTGCCTTCATGATCGGCAGGGCGGCCGCGATGCCATAGAGAACGCCCTTGATGTTGACATCGACCATTCGGTCCCACTCGTCGACCTTGAGGGCGTCGAGCGGCGAGAGCGGCATGACACCGGCATTATTGACGATCACGTCGAGCCGGCCGAACTCGGACCTGGCGAAACCAGCGAAGGTCTCCACCTGGGAACGGTCGGTGACATCAAGGTTTCGAAAGCGCACACTGCCGCCCTTGGCCTCGATTTCGGCGGCGAGCGCTTCCAGGCGGTCTGTGCGGCGCGCGCCGATCACCAGATGAGCGCCTGCGGCGGCCAGCACCTTTGCCGCTGCCTCTCCAATGCCGCTGCTGGCGCCGGTGATGGCGATGACTTTTCCTTTGATATCAGACATTTCGAGCTTCCTTCTCTGCTTTCCGGCCGTCAGACGCGGCCTGTGAGTCACCGGCGGCACGTTATTTGCGCCGAAGCACCATGCCGGCGTGATGGAGGGTATTGCCGTCGATGAAGTCGCCGTCGGCGGTGAAGCCGGTATCGTCCCAGTATTCGATGTGGCTGCCGGTGACTTCGTAGCGTCCCTGGTAGGCGCTCTCTCGGCCGCCGCGCGCCTCGTCGTAGCGGCTGCTGGGTAGAAGTTCGTGGCGGATGCGGCCGTCGTCCGTTACCCACATGCCGACATAGGGATGTTGTTGCATGGTGTTCTCGCTTAGCTATTGACTCGCAGGGATTGGGTCGCTGACGACAGGAAGATAACGATCTCAATCTGCGCGATTAAGTTGCTAATCCAACATGCCTTGGTTAGAAGTGCTAACCAATGGTCGACGATCTTGAAGGCATTTCAGTCTTTCTCGCCGTGGTGGAGGCGCGCAACTTTCGCCTTGCCGGGGAGCGGCTCGGCGTCACCCGCTCCGCCATCAGTCAGGCCCTGCAACGGCTGGAGGATCGCCTTGGCGTCGCCCTCGTCCAGCGCACCACGCGCAGCTTCAGCCTCACCGAAGCTGGCGAAGTGTTCCTTGAGGCGGTTCGCCCCTCGGTGCGCCAGGTCAAGGATGCCATGCAGACGGTGCGGGAAATGCAGGCGAGCCCAGGCGGCCTGCTGAGGATTACCGTTTCCTCGATCGCCGAAAGCTTCCTGTCCGGGAAGTTGATGGCCGGCTTCATCGAAGTCTACCCGGGCGTCAAACTGGATATCACCATCACCGACGACGAATTCGATATCGTTGAGGCCGGGTTCGATGCCGGTGTCAGGCTCGGCGAGGTGATCGAACAGGACATGATCGCAATACCGGTCTCCGAAGAGCAGCGGCAATGCCCGGTCGCATCCCCCACCTATCTCGAACGCCGCGGCTATCCCAGCCATCCCCGCGACCTGCAGAGCCATGCCTGTATCGGCTGGCGGCCGCGCCCCGACACGGCGCCTTATCGCTGGGAGTTCACTGAAAACGGCCGTGACTTCGACGTCGCCGTCGATCCCGCCGTGACCACGAACGACATGGGGATGATGATCCGCATGGCCTGCGCGGGCGCCGGCATCACCTTCGGCATGGTGGAAACTTTCCAGCCGTATTTCGATCGCGGGGAACTCGTGCCGCTGCTGGAAGATTTTTGCCCGCCATTTCCGGGCTTCTATCTCTATTATCCCAGGCGCCAGCGGCAGCCGCTGAAGCTGCGCGCGCTGGTCGATTATGTGCGCGGGGCGGGGAGGGCAGTCTGATCTGCGCACGCGACACCGGGTTCGATCACTCGTCGAGCCCCAAGGAAGGCAAAACCTTGGGGCTCGGCGCACCAGGCTAGACTGCCAGGGCTTCCCAGCAAATCACGGGGCCGTCTTCGGCATCGATCCGCTCGCCAGTGCGCGTGAAGCCATTACGTTCGAGGACGCGCTGTGAGGCGATGTTTTCCAACCCAGTCTCTGCGGAGATCAGAGACACGCGAAGGTCGTTTCGCGCCCATGCGAGCATCTGTCCTATGGCCCGCGTGGTGTATCCGCGGCCCTCGCGCGTCGGCGCAACCCCGTAGCCGATATGGATGTTACCATCTTGGGGAACCCGGATGATGGAGCAAAGGCCGACGATTTCGCCATCCTCTACGATCATCCAGGCCGACGGCGAGAATTCCGCCGCTATGTCAGCCGAAAGGCGGCTCAGCATCTCCAGAACTTCAGGAGGCGCAATTGCGCTGTCTTCGATCAGGCGCAGATTAGCGGGCGCGATGCCCTTCAGCAGCGCTTCGAAGTCACGAGTGGTCAGTTCGATAATCATATTCTTCTCGACATTAGACATGCGCCGGCAATGGGCGCGCTAAGGCCGGGCAATGGAGCGAGGATCAGCTCTCGGTCACGATGCCGAGCGCCTCTGTCTCTACCGCCGCAGCCGGTGAGGTCTGGATCGTTGCGACGGCAAACAAAGGCATTCTCCTATAAGACGGAAATGCGAATAACAGTCCTATGCGCGGATCTCAAGATCCTGCGATCGATCAGCCGGCGCTACCCTTCCAGCGCCCCAATCATCGCCACCCGCGTCGCATGCCGGCCGCCCTCGAACTGAGCAGTCAGGAACGCATCCACGATATCGAGCGCCAGCCCTTCGCCCACCACGCGCGCACCAATCGACAGCATGTTGGCATCGTTGTGCTGGCGGATCATGCGGGCTGAGAATGTGTCGGCGCAGGCGCCACAACGGATGCCCTTGACCTTGTTCGCCGCCATCATGATGCCCTGGCCGGTGCCGCAGAGGATGATGCCGAACCGGCAATCGCCAGAGGCGACCAGCCGCGCTGCCGCTTTGCCGTGCTCAGGATAGTGTGTGCTCTCCGGCGTCCTCGGTCCGATATCGATCACCACCCAGCCCTGCGCCGCGATATGAGCGGCAATGGCCTGCCGGAGCGGAATGGCGGTGTGGTCGCTGGAGAGGACGATGCGATTCGGATTCGGCTGCCCGGTCATGGCCTACCCATCCACAACTGCGAACGCGTCAACCTCGATGAGATAGCCAGGCGAAAGGGCGGTGACCCCTAGGAGGACGTCAGCAGGCTTGTGATCACCGAACAGCACCACTCGAGCTTCTTCGATGATCGCCAGATGGCGATCTCGCTCGTAACCGACAACATAGATCGTAATCTTTGCCACTTGTTCGGGAGAGGCACCGGCGGCTGCAAGAGCTCGACCAAGATTGGCGAACACCTGGCGTGCTTGAACCGCTAGATCACCCGGGCCCACAAGCTTCCCGTCGATGTCTTCCGGTTCCTGACCAGCGACGAATATGAGCTTGGTCCCCTTTGCGACAACGACTTGAGTATAGGTCGTTGGGGTCGGTAGATCGGGCGGATTGATGCATTCCAGCGTCATCTTTTTCGCTACCCTGTTGTTGCTTCCTCGCGCACATGTTGAGCACGGGCACTTCCTCGCGTCAAACGACATCCGGAACTGGGACCTGGAGACTCTGTTTGCCGTGACGGGAAACTACCGTCAGCATCATCGCGACAGGCGTGGAAAGCGGGCCAGCTGGGCCAGAGGCGACCACTGGCAGTGCTTGGCATCGCGCTCGCTAGAATTATTTCCAGGAGACCGTTCCGTTCTGCGCTTCCGTTTCGTCTTGGTGGCGAAGGGTATCGGCCGGGTCAGCGCCGACGGCGCGACGCGCCTCGTCCCGCAACCGCAGCACAAGACCAAGAGGCGAAAATCATGACTGGCCAATCAAACAAATCGAATACGACTTGGGTGCTACTACTCGCATCCGCGGCCAATCTGATGGTCGCGCTCGATGCGATGGTCGTCACGACGGCGCTGACGCGGATCGGTCGAGAACTGGGTGCGTCCATCGAGGCTCTCGAATGGACAGTCAACGCATACACCCTAAGCTTTGCAGCATTTTTCCTGTTGGCCGCGGCGCTGGGCGATCGGTTGGGTCGCCGCCGCATGTTCGTGGTTGGTCTTCTACTATTCGTCGCCGCCTCGGCGGCATGCGCCCTTGCCCCTGATATCGGCTGGCTGATCGCGGCGCGCGCTGTCCAGGGCGTAGGTGCTGCCATCGTCATGCCACTCGCTCTCGCACAGATCGGTATCGCATTTCCGCCGGAGCGCCGGGCGTGGGCGCTCGGCATCTACAGCAGCGTCGCCGGCTTATCGACCGTCCTGGGCCCAACTGTGGGCGGGATTGTCACCGAGGGCCTGGCATGGCGGTGGATTTTCTGGATGAACCTGCCGCTTGGCCTGGTGGTCGCCGGTTTCTCCATCGCCCGGTTGCGCGAGACGTTCGGCTCGCGATCCCCAATCGATGTGTTCGGTGTTGTGCTTTCCACTGCCGGCGCCTTCGGGCTGGTGTGGGGACTTGTTCGTGCCAATGCCGCAGGCTGGGGTAGCTTCGAAGTCGTATCGTCACTGGCTGCTGGAGCTGTTCTGCTCCTGCTGTTCGTCGTCTGGGAGTTGCTGGCCTCCTATCCGATGATCCCGATGCGATTTTTCCGTCGGCGCGACTTCTCTGCCGGCAATGCCGTGATGTTCCTCCTCACCGGCACTCTGATGAGCGCGATCTTCTTCATGGCGCAGTTCCTGCAGACGGTTCTCGGCCTTGGTCCGCTCGTCACGGGGTTAGGCCTCCTGCCGTGGGGTGCGGCAGTCGTCATTGGCGCACGAAGTGCCGTTGGTGTCGCGAAGCGCCTTGGCGAAGCACCGACAATCATCTTTGCCCTTCTGGTTCAGGCGGCAGGGCTTGCATGGATAGCGCTGATCGCAAGGGCGGGCATGGCCTATGTTGGACTTATGGCGCCGATGATCCTTGCCGGCGTAGGATTTGCCTTGGCGGTGACCATCACCCAAAAGGTTGTGATCGGCGCGGTGGCAATGCCCGATATCGGCAAGGCATCGGGAACGCTGGGGACAATCCGCCAGCTGGGTGGAGCGTTCGGCGTGGCAATCACCGTCGCGGTGTTCTCGCACACCGGCAGCTACGCAACGCCGGTGGCTTTCGCTGATGGCTTCGCCGCAGCCATGGGCGCCGCCGCTGCGTTCTCGCTGGCAGGAGCAGCGGTGGCGGCACTTCTTTTACGTGCGCCCGCTTGGGCCCTGACGACCAGCTTGGGGCCTTTGTCCCCCCCGAACGATAAGTTATAGTCACCGGCAATACGAGGAGGATAGCTTGTCGGAACAAGCAAAGGGAAACCTGCCGACATCCGTAGCGGAAAAGCCATTGGAACAGCTTTTCGGTGAAATGAGATCTAAGCTCCATCGCTACTGCGCGCGGATGACCGGCTCGGTCATCGACGGCGAAGACGTGGTTCAAGACGCACTGGTCAAAGCGATCGAGGCCGCGCCAAGCGCCGGACCGATCGCCAATCCCGAGGGTTGGCTCTTCCGCATCGCCCACAACGCGGCGCTGGATTTCCTGCGCCGTCGCGCCCGGGAACGAACCCTGGAGTTCACCGAGGATACGGACATGGTTGTGGAAACGAGAAGCGCCATCGAAGACCGCGAGATCGTGGCGGCGAGCCTACGCACCTTCATGCGGCTTCCGCTGTCACAGCGCAGCAGCGTGATCCTGGCTGACGTGCTTGGCAATTCGCTTCGGGAAACCGCCGAGATTGTCGACGGGAACGTGCTCGCCATCAAGGGTGCCCTGCAACGCGGACGAGAGCGCCTGCGCGGTTTTGCTGCGGAGGACGATAACGGTCCGGTTCCCGAGCTTGACGAACCCGATCGGCAGCGTCTCAAGACCTACGTCGATCTCTTCAACGCGCACGATTTCGATGCGATCAAGGCCATGCTGGCCGAGGATATCAGGTTCGAAGTCGTCAACAAGGTGCGTCGCGACGGCAAGAGCGCCCTGCCATACTTTACGAACTATGGCGCACGGCCGCATTGGCGTCTCCTTGCCGGCTTCGTCGATGGACGCCCCGCCGCTCTTGTCTATGACGGCGAGGATCCCGACGAGCGGATCAAGTACTTCGTGCTGCTGGAATGGACTGGAGACCAGGTCACGAGCATCCGCGATTTCGTGTTCGCCCGCTACGCGATGGAAGGCGCCGATATCAGGGTGATGGACTGACTGAAGCTCGTGCAGCCGGCCCGACCGGTCGTCATTGGCTAAGCACGATGCGATTGCCCTCGCTGTCGCGGAACTCTGCAGCGATGCGGTTGGGGTCATAGGGCGCCGGCTGCGGTTCGGTGAGAATCGGTACATCAGCCGATCTCAGTCTTTCGACCCGCATTTTGATATCGCCGTCTATCAGCACCAGAACGGGCTCACGCGAAAGGGCATCGTCCTTTCGCTTCAGGAAGTGGAGCGTTGTTTCGGCGGCTCCGAACCTGAGCTCGATCCAGCGCCAGCCGTTGCTGCCCATCGGCACGTCAGCGGCAACATCGCAGTCGAAATGGGCGATGTAGAAGGCCTTGGCGCGGTCTTGGTCGAAGACGGGGAGTTCTGCGAATTGAATATGCATGCTGGTATTCCTTCTTACCGATTGCTGGTGACGCTAAGGGTGCGATCGAGCGCGCTCGCAAAATTGGCGGGGTCGCTGGAAAAGCCCATGTGATCGCCTGGAAAGGAAACCGGCGGGACGCCGAGCTTTTCGGCCAGTGCCCTTCCCATGCTTTCGATCGGCTGACCGGCGGAGGCCTCGCCGATGGCGACGACCACGCGCGGCTTGCCCGCGCGCAATGCGTCGACATCCGGACGGAACGACGAGAGCGGCAGCAGGCCATGGGCAAGCCAGTATTCGAAATTGCCGCTGACCCGCGCAAACGTCTCCGCCGCTTCGGGCGGAAGTTCCGGCTGCGGCGCGGCGCCCTCGGAAAGCCCGTTGTCGGCGAAGAATTTGCCCATCGCTGCTGCGACGCCGTGGCTGCGATAGGTTTCGTAGAGGGCCCGTGCGCCGTTCACCATCGCCGAGGGGTCGGACATCAGCATCATGCAGGGCGGTTCATGCGCGACCACGGTGCGCACCAGTCCGGCATGACGCGCGGCGAGGTTGAGGCCGATCTGGGCTCCGCCGCTGGTGCCGAAGACATCAGCCGGTCCGTCGCCGACGGCGGCGATGAGTGCGGCTGCGTCATCGGCGTGCACGTTGACATCAAGCTCCTCCGGTTCCCCTTGAAAAGGGCTGCGCGAGTTGCCGCGCGGGTCATAGGCGATAACGGTGTAGCGGTCGGCGAGTTGATGGATGAGCCCCGCGAAGACGCCGGCGTCCTGGGGCCCGCCCGGGATGACCAAGAGGGTCGGACCGGCTCCGTGCGTCTCGTAATATATCTCTGCGCCCGGCACTTTGAGCTTGGCGGCTTTGGCTTGGAGGATCATCGCGTGCTGCTCCCATATGTATAGTACTAGACCGTCTAGTACTGCTATTGCTAAAAACTAGACTGTCCAGTACCGTGAGTCAATCGGTATGATGATGAGGCATTGACGGGTTCATGACGAAGTTGGTTACAGCAAAAGCGGAGGTCACTGACGAGCCGCCCAATCGGTCGGCGCGTAAGCGCGAAGCTATCCTTGACGCTGCGACCGAGGTGTTTCTGCGCGATGGCTATCTCGGCACCAGCATGGATGAGATCGCAGCACTTTCCGAAGTGTCCAAGCAGACGGTCTACAAGCACTTTGTCAGCAAGGAGGCGCTGTTCGTCGAGATTGTCGGCACCATGACCACACGGGCCGGAGATGCTGTTCATACCGAAGTCGAGCTCGAAGATGGCGGCGACTTGCGGGCCTATCTCGAGGACTACGCCTACCGGCAACTGGTCGCGGTGGTGACGCCACGGGTCATGCAGTTGCGGCGGCTGGTCATCGGCGAGGTGGTGCGCTTCCCTGAGCTTGGGCGGGTCCTCTATGAGCGCGGCCCGCTTCGCGCGCTGACGGCGCTTGCGGCGACCTTCGAACGACTGAACGCGCGCAGACTGCTGAAGGTCGATGACCCGATGACCGCCGCATCTCAGTTCAATTGGCTGGTCATGTCGCAGCCGCTGAACCAGGCAATGCTGCTCGGCGATGCGGCGATCCCCACGCCCGCTTGGATGCGGCGCCACGCGGTCGAGGGCGTAGGCGTGTTTCTCGCCGCCTATGGCAGGACGTGAAGACGCGCCGGCAATAGCCGGCCATCGGCGTATCTTTTCGCGGGATTGCTCCGTCTTAGGAGGTGATGACGGAAGTCCTCACCATCGCCCCCTAACCAATAGGAGCACGACAATGGAACGCAAGCCGAGCTTGGCAAACAAGACCCGCTACGAAGCACTCGCGGAGGCTTGGCTCCGCGGCCAGGAATTGCCGCCGGAAACCTCGGAATGGTCCGCCTTGACGGAAGAACCGGGTGGCGTCGACTATATCGAGACGAACCTCGCCGGCAAGACCGCGCTGTGGGTGCAGCCTAAGCTCGCGGCCAAGGATCGGATCATGCTCTACGTCCACGGCGGCGGCTATCTCGGAGGATCGATCTGGACCCATCGCAAGATGGTCGGACACATCGCCAAGGCCGTTGGCTGCTACGCGTTGATCGCCACATATGACTACGCCGTTCAGAGCAAGTTCCCGCGCCAGATCGAGCAGATCGTAGGCGCGTTCGAGTGGCTGGCCGAACAGGGCATCGAACCGAAGCACACGATCGGCGCAGGCGATTCCGCCGGTGCTGGCCTGATCGTAGCGGCTACAATGAGACTCCGCGATGCGGGACGTCCGCTACCGGCCGCGCTCCTGAGTATCTCCGGATGGCATGATCTATCGGCGAGCGGCCGCTCTTATCAAGCCAACCGTGAGAAGGATGCCTTTTTTCAGAAGGAGGCCGTGGAGATGCTGGCGACGCAAGTGCTGGGAGGGGCGGACGCCCGAGATCCATTCGCCAGCCCCATCTTTGCCGATCTCAAGGGCTTGCCGCCGATCAACCTGCAGGTGGGCGGGGACGAGACCCTGCTCGACGACAGCCGAGTGCTCGCCGACCGTGCGAAGGCCGCCGGGGTCGAGGTGCGCCTGGAGGTATTTCCGGGGATGCTGCACACCTTCCAGATGATGGCCGGTCGCGCTCCCGAAGCCGACGACGCAATAGAGCGGTTTGCGCAATGGGTTCGCCCCAGGCTCGGCCTGACCGGAACCGCTGCGGCACCCGGCATGAGACAGGGGGCGGCATGACCAGCGCTCACGTCCCTGACAGCGCAAAGATGTGGCTGACGAAGGATCTGCCGCGGCGACCGGCAGGACTGTTCGACGCTCGCTATCGAGCCTTCCTCGAGACGGTGTCGGACGCCCGACCGCAACTGCATCGCTACTGTGCCCGCATGACCGGTTCGCGGCTCGACGGTGAGGACCTCATGCAGGAGACGCTGTTCGAGGCCTACACGAAGATCGACACTCTTGATGATGCAGGCAAGCTGAAACCTTGGCTGTTTCGCATCGCTCACAATCGCTGCATTGATCTTCTGAGACGTCGCGACGCGCGTGCAAGAGCGGAGAGCGCCTATTCGGAGGACGTCGGCGTCGTCGCCGCAGAGCCGGTGACATCAGATGCACGTCGCGCCGTGGAACGGCTGGTTGGCCACCTGCCGCCCAAGGAGCGTGCCTGCATCCTCCTCAAGGATGTGCTCGACTATTCGCTGGAAGAAACCGCGGAATTCGTGGGTTCGACGGTTGGTGGCGTAAAGTCGGCTCTCTCCAGGGGACGGGCGAAGCTCGCCGACTTGCCCACTGAGCGTGTCGGCGAACCGGCTCGTCCGCTCGATCCCGATACCGCGCATCTCCTGCAGCGCTATGTCGAGCTTTTCAACCGTCATGATTGGGATGGTATCCGGCGCCTCACGAGCGCCGATGCTCAGTTGCGGGTCGCCGACTGCTTTGACGGCCTCCTCAGAAACTCTCCCTATTTCGCCGAATACGACCGAAACCCAAAACCATGGATCATGGAGTTGGGGGCGATCGACGGGGAGCCTGCTCTGCTGGTGCTCTTCCAGCGCGGCGACGAGTGGCAAGTCACGTGGGCAATTCGTGTTCACGTCACAGACGGCCTCATCGACCGCATCGAGGACTACTACGCCTGCCCTTGGATCGTTGGGGACGCCTGAGAGTCAGACCTGAAACTGACGACCGGGACAGCCAATGAGGAAGCGACACGCTGAGTGAATGTCCGCTTTGGGCGGTGGGTTTAAAAGTCCGCCTGCCCGAACCTCAAGCCGAATTGGGCTTGGTTAGGAGAAGAAACCTTGAGAACGATTGTACCAGTGGAGCTGAAAACGGGCAGGAACGGCAACTACGCGGCAGCGCAAACCGCCGCCGGAAACTACACTGTTGCCGCCGTTTGTTCCGTCACTCCCACTCGATCGTGCCCGGCGGCTTCGACGTGACGTCGTAGACGACGCGGTTGATGCCTCGCACCTCGTTGATGATGCGGGTCGCGGCGCGGCCGAGGAATTCCATGTCGTAGTGGTAGAAATCCGCCGTCATGCCGTCGACCGAGGTGACGGCGCGCAGGGCACAGACGAATTCATAGGTGCGCCCGTCACCCATGACGCCGACGGTCTGGACGGGCAGCAGCACGGCAAAGGCCTGCCAGATGGCGTCGTAGAGGCCGGCCTTGCGGATCTCGTCGAGATAGATCGCGTCGGCTTCGCGCAGGATTTCGAGCTTCTCGCGGGTGATGCCGCCGGGGCAACGGATGGCGAGGCCGGGACCTGGGAAGGGATGGCGGCCGATGAAGCTGTCGGGCAGGCCAAGCTCGCGGCCGAGCGCGCGCACTTCGTCCTTGAAGAGCTCGCGCAACGGCTCGACGAGCTGCATGTTCATGCGCTCCGGCAGGCCGCCGACATTGTGATGCGACTTGATCGTCACCGACGGGCCGCCGGTGAAGGAAACGCTCTCGATCACGTCGGGATAGAGCGTGCCCTGGCCGAGGAAATCGGCGCCGCCGAGCTTCTTGGCTTCTTCCTCGAAGGTTTCGATGAAGAGACGGCCGATGATTTTGCGCTTGGTTTCCGGGTCGCTGACGCCCTCGAGCTCGCCGATGAAGCGCTCGGACGCGTCGACATGCAGCAGATGCAGATTGTAGTGCTCGCGGAACATCGCGACGACGTTTGCCGCCTCGTCCTTGCGCATCAGCCCGTGGTCGACGAGGATGCAGGTCAACTGGTCGCCGACGGCCTCGTGGATCAGGAGCGCTGCGACGGAACTGTCGACGCCACCCGAAAGCGCACAGATGACGCGCTTGTCGCCCACCTGCTTGCGGATCTGTTCGACCGCCTTCTGGCGGTAGGCCGACATCGACCAGTCACCCTTGAGGCCGGCAATGTTGTGAATGAAGTTGCCGATCAGTTTGGCGCCGTCGGGCGTATGCACCACCTCGGGGTGGAACTGCACGCCGTAATATTTGCGCTTCTCGTCGGCGATGAAAGCGTAGGGCGCGTTGGAGGAGGTGGCAACCACCTCGAACCCTTCAGGCAGCGCGGTGACGCGGTCGCCATGGCTCATCCAGACCTGGTGGCGCGAGCCGGAGGACCAGAGGCCCTCGAACAGCTGGCAGTCCTTGTCGACATCGAGGAAGGCGCGGCCGAATTCGCGATGATGGCCGCTCTCGACCTTGCCGCCGAGCTGCATGCACATCGTCTGCTGGCCGTAGCAGATGCCGAAGACCGGCAGGCCGCTGTCGAAGATGATGTCAGGCGCTCGCGGCGACCCTTCGTCCACCGTCGAAGCCGGGCTGCCGGACAGGATCACGGCCTTCGGCTGCAGGCGCTTGAAGCCTTCTTCGGCCGATTGGAAGGGAACGATCTCGCAATAGACGCCGGCCTCACGCACGCGCCGTGCGATGAGCTGGGTCACCTGGCTGCCGAAATCGACGATGAGAACGGAGTCGGGATGTGCTGTCTGGGTCATGGCGAGGCTTTAAAGAAAAGCGCTTCGCCTTGCAATCCGGGAAATCGGCGGCATCGGCTTTTTATTGTTCCGATTGTCCCCGCGCCTCTGAAAGGCGCGCGGCGCGCTTCCGGGCTCAGAACCAGAAAACTCCATCCTCCAGCGCCGTGAACAGGCTGTCGACGCCGTAGGAGAGCTTGCGGTCGACGATGTGCAGATATTCGGTCCAGCCCGAGATATGCTGCAGCTCGACCACACCGTCGGAAATGCCGCGAAGCCCGATCAGCGGCAGCTTGTAGCCCTGGCAGGCGCGCAGCACCGCATAGGTCTCCATGTCGACCATGTCGGCGTCGATATTGGCGTAGGCGGCGCCGGAGATGACGTTGCCGCCTGTGGAAAGGCTGGCTTCCGGAATGCCGGGAATGCGCAGCGGCAGTTCGAGCGTCGCAGGCAGGTCGAGGAAGGGCGTCAGGCCTTTTTCGAAGCCGAGCGGCGAGGCGTCCATGTCGCGGTAGGAAACCGTTGTGACCTGATAGATTTCGGTCTGCTCCAGTTTGGCGGAGCCGGCCGAGCCGAGGGAGACGACGAGATCCGGCAGGTCGTCTGCCGCATCGAGCCGCGCCAAGGCCCTGGTCAGCGCGACCGCTGCCTCGACCGGACCGACGCCGGTCATCAAAGGTTCGATGCGAGAACGCAGGAAGGGCCCGTATTCGGCCTCCGCCGCCATCACGAAAAGGATGGATTTCCCCGCGACCGATTTCAGTTCGAACTTCATCCAGTAATTCCCTCTCTACCGCGGATAACCATCATCGTTCCCGTCATGGAGGCGATGAGTTTCGCCGGCCCGTCGCTGATCGCGTAGCCTCGCCCGTCGGCGACGATGATGGTGGAGCCGGGTTTGGTGATTTCCCCGCGGAACAGGAAACGATCGCCACGCCCCGGCGACATGAGATTGACTTTGAATTCGATCGTCAGGATCGAGGCTTCGGGGTCGATGACGCTGTAGGCCGCAAATCCGCAGGCCGAATCGAGCGCCGCGGAAATGATACCCGCATGCAGGATGCCGTGCTGCTGTGTCAGTTTGACGTCGAAGGGAAGCTCGATCTCGACGACACCGTGCTCGACGCGCGTCAGTTCCGCGCCGATCGTCTGCATCGCCGCCTGGCGCGCAAAATTGCGGCGGATTCGCGCGCGGAAATCGCCCCTGTCAGTCTCGCTCATGGCTGCCCCTCTTGAAGCGGCGAAAGTGGCATGGCGCGCCGGATTCGACAAGCTGGACATCGCCGAAATCGCTTGCGACCATAGTGGAAAGATCGGGCCGTGCTCGACCGGCGTGTCGCGGTCCGTGCAAAGGTGATTGCGGGCTCGCGCGTTGCGCGTATTCTGCTCATCGGATCTCGACATGATGGAGCACCGGGGGCATGACGACGATATCGCAATCGGTTCTGGAATATGAGAACTGGCTCGCCGACCAGCTCGGCGATGATCTGGTCAAGGAGGATCTCCGCGAAAAGCACGAGAAGATGCGAAGTAACGATTTCGTCTTCCTGCGCGCCACCTATTGGCGCTGGTCCGAGACCATCCTCGAAATCTGCCCGGACCTCGGCGAAGCGCCCGAGGTGCTGGCGATCGGCGATACGCATCTGGAAAATTTCGGCACCTGGCGTGATGTCGAAGGCCGGCTCGTCTGGGGCGCCAATGATTTCGACGACGCGGCGCTAATGCCCTATGCGCTGGATCTCGTTCGCCTTGCGGCAAGCGCCATCCTGGCGCGTGGCGATGACGGTCCCTCGGTGCGCATGATCGGCGAGACGATCCTTGCCGGTTATCGAAGGGGTCTCGAAAATCCGCTTCCCGTCATCCTGGAGCGCGATCACAAATGGCTGCGCAAGGCGCTGCTGCTGCCGGATTCCGAGCGCCGGGAATTCTGGGAGAAATACCGCATGCTTGATGTGGGCAACAAGCCGGCATCCGCTCCCTATGCCGAAGCTTTGGCGAACGCGCTGCCGCCTGGAACCGGGCCTTTCGTGCCGAAACCGCGCAGCGCCGGCACCGGCAGCCTCGGCCGCCCGCGCTTTGTCGCCTATGCCGACTGGCAGGGCGGGCCGGTGCTGCGTGAGGCAAAGGGGCTGGTGCCGTCGGCCTGGTCGCTTCACCACAGGCCGAAGGACGTAGAGATCCATGCGGGCGAGATTGCCGGCGGGCGGGCGCGCTCGGCCGATCCCCATTATCAGGTTTCCGACCGCATCCTCGTGCGCCGACTTTCGCCGAACAGCCGCAAGATCGAGATCGACAAGCATCCGGAGATCCTGCTTGCGCCGACGATGCTCGAGCTGATGGGTTTCGAGATCGCCAATTGCCATTCTAACGACGCGGCGGCGGTTGAGGCGATCCGCGGGGACTTGGAACCGCGGGGCAACGACTGGCTGCACGAGGCGGCAAGGGCCGCCGCAACAGCCGTCAGCGCCGAGCAGAAAGCCTATGAGCGTGCCGGTTAGGGATAGTTTTATTTAGATCCTGATGATGTGCTGATCCCAGGCGACGTCGCTGCGGGTCGAGAGGAAGTCGCCGTCATAGGAAGAGACGGCAAAGCCGCCTCTCGCCGGCGCAATGCCCGCCGCATCGGCAATGGCCGTCTCGGCCAGCACCTTGCCCGTCCTGGCGTCGATGGTCACCGAGGTGCCGCCCTTCGGCGAGGTGACGCCGACGAGCCCCTCGCTGCGGTTGACGGAGATCGCTCCGACGTAATTGGCAAGCCTGCGCGTCGTCTCCTCCGGCAGGTCGATGAAGGAGAGATCCTCGCCCTTGGCGAAATGGCCGACAAGCGGCGGCAGATCCCTGCGGTGGCCTTCGTACTGGCAGGCAAACCAGATGCGGCCCTTGTCGTCGAGATCGACGTGGCGGGTCGACAGCGCCGACCATTCCGCCGGCAGCACATGTTTTTCGACCAGAACACCGGTCGCCGCATCGATGAGAACAAGCGACGGCTGCATCGCGCCGAGATTGAGTTTGGTGCGGCCGAAATCCGGATGCGTCTCGATGCCGCCATTGGCGACGATGAGAATGCGTCCGTCATCGGACACCGTCATGTCGTGCGGGCCGATGCCGTATGTCTCGAATTCCCCAATACGATTGAAGCGGTCAGTGGCGTCGTAGAGGCCGATCATGCCGCGATTGCCGTCGAAGTCGTTCTCGCTGGCATAGAGGATGCGGCCATCGGGCGAGAAGGCGCCGTGGCCGTAGAAGTGCCGGTCTTCCCCGGAGCCGATGACGATCGGCTCGCCTTTATTCCGGGGATCGAAGATCATCGCATAGGTGCCGGGCCGGCGCGCGAAGGCGACGGTCTTGCCGCTGGCGGCGTTGAACGCCATTCCGTGAGCGCGCGCGGGAAGCGCCACCTGATCGATGATCTCGCCGCGCTCCGTCACGGTCGCCACCGCAAAGGACCCGTCGGCTGTCCGAATGCCCGAGGCATAGACCGCCTCGGCCCGTTCGAGCGCCATCAGCGACCTTGGCGTCAAGGCCGCGAGGAAGCCGAGCCCCGCCGCCTTGACGAAACTGCGTCGGTCGATCGCGGCACTTCTCCACATGGCATCAGTCTCCGTCGGAAAAGGAAAAGCCGGCCGAAAGCCCGATGGCCGCACCGTATTCGTCGCTGATCTTGGTGATCAAATTGCGGCTCCCGGCCAGCAGCGTGTCAAGTTTGGCCTTCTCCGCATCGCTGGTTGCGGCCTCGATGTCGGGATTGAGCCTCGGGACGTCCTCGAGCAGCGATTTGAAATCCTCGTCGATCGCGGCGGCGATCGCCTGCTTGTCCGGCGGCAGAAGCTCGGCCATGCCGGCCTTCTGCCAGAGTGTGCGCAGGCCTTCCAGATTGGCGGCCATCGATTTCCAGGTGTTTTTCGAACGCCAGTAGATCGCCATACGCGGACGCGGCGCAGTATCCTTGCCCTTGTAGAACTGCTCCAGCCGCTGGTCGCGGAGATTCTCGGCGCCATGGACGAGAATGCCGAGCAGCGCGGTCACGGCTTCCTTGTTGTCCATGAAATCGTCGCTCTGCGCGCCCGGATGTTTCCAGCTTGCCTGCACCCCGTCGGGCTTTTCCCAGGCGGCGACGACTTCGCCGGCCTCACGCTGGATATTGCCGGCGACCGCTGCGCCGTAAAGGCAGCGGAAGCCGCCCTTCTGCTTGATGAGGTCGTCGGCGCCGTTGCCGTAAAGCACGTATTCCAGCGCCGTCAGACCCTGCAGCGCCACGCTCTTGCCGGCGATCGCGTCGACCGTCGCATCCTTCGGATCGGCCTTGGCGATCAGCGCCTGCACCTGCTTGAGGCCGACGCCCTTGCGGTCGGGATAAAACAGGATGTGCTCGAAAAGATTATCGTGAGTCACAGGTCCGGTCTGCACGATCTCGATGATCGACCAGTAGCGGATCGTGTCGTCGAAGGCGGATTTCGCCTTGTCGAGCGTCTGCTGCGTGCCACCGTCGCAGAGATCCTTCATCGCCGTCGTCAGCCGGGCGGACGATTGTTGCATGTTGCGATAGCCAGGACGGATCACCTCGTCGACGGCGCGCTGCATGACGGCGGGAACGGCATCCTCGTTCAACCCTGCCGGAGAAGCGGCGGTCTGGGCGGCCGCTGACGTGGCGACGCCGATCAGAGAAAGGCAGAGCAGGGGGTGCCAAAGGCGCATCAAAGTGACTCCAGGAATGTAATCAGGGCCGCCCTGTCGTCTTTGGACAGGGAGGAGAAAGCGTTGCGGGCCTTTTCAGCTTCGCCGCCATGCCAGAGGATCGCCTCGGTGAGGTCTCGCGCACGGCCGTCATGCAGGAAAAAGCTGTGTCCGCTGACAGTCCGGGTCAGTCCTATACCCCATAGCGGCGGCGTGCGCCATTCACGTCCGCTTGCAAGGCCGACCTGCTGTCCATCGGCAAGACCGTCACCCATGTCGTGCAGAAGGAAGTCGGAATAGGGCCAGATCAGCTGGAAAGACTGCGCCTTGTCAGCGCTATCCCGGCGGGTGACGAATTTGGGCACATGGCAGGAAATGCAGCCGGTTTCATAAAAGATCCGCTTGCCCCGCAGCGTTTCGGGGAAGCTTGCCTTGCGCCGCGCCGGGACGGCAAGATTTTCGGAGTAGAAGGTCACGAGATCAAGGATGGGGCCCGGTGCTTCTTCCGCGCCCAGCCGCTTCTGCACGCCGGTCGGCATATCAAGGCATTTCTCTTCTGCCTTGGTGCAGTCGCCCTGCGCATTCGGCTGATCGGGCGTCGAGATGCCGATATCATTGGCGAAGGCATCGGCGCTCTGGTCGCGCACCGTGGCGTTCTGCGCCTTCCAGCCGAAGCGTCCGAGCGCGATCTTGCCGCTCAGATGGTCGCGCACGATCGCGGCCCTGCCGGAGATGCCATCGCCGTCGGCATCATCAGGATCGGCATGGGCGAGGATATCGGCTTCGGGAATGGCCTCGATCAGCCCGAGGCCGATCATCGCGGAGGCGACGCGCGGCGAAATCGTCGTCGCGGGATCGAGCGGCCCATAGGCCGGGCTCTCAACCGCATAGCTCGGCCGGCGCAGCGACACCATCTCGCCGTCGCCGAGCGTCACCGGTTCCTCGCGGTAGCTGATCGCCATCTTGCCTTCAGCGGCAAGGCCTGGAACGGCAAGATCCTGCAACTGGTGGCCATAGACCGGGTCGGGGAAATTAAGGACATCAGCCGCCGCGATCGCCCTTTGCTCCTCCGGTGTCTTGGCCGCGCGCGATAGCCGCAGCAGCATCGAAGTGGCGCTCGGGCCTCCCTCCGGCGGCTTTCCGCGGCCGTCATTCACATGGCAGCTCATGCAGGAGCGGGCATTGAACAACGGCCCGAGGCCATCAGAGGCCTGCGTCGAAGAGGGAGCGGAAACCCAGAGCTTGCGAAAGAGCGCATTACCGAGCCTGAAATTCTGCTCTTCCTCGAAAGGGATATTGGCCGAAATATGCGAGAAACTGTCCTCGGTGACGGGATCGATCGAGGTCGCAGCGCCCGCCTGCATCGCCTCGTATTGTTCGGCCTTGGAAAAATCCGTGGTCGACCGCGTAACGTCAGCGACGCGTTTGAGATCGCCTTCGGAAAGGTCGGTGCGTTTCGTTGGCAGATCGAAACCGGCTGCAATGGCTGCGGAAAAACCGGCAAGCGTGGCGAAAGCAGCGATACGGATGGATAGGCGAAATTTTGAGAAGAGGCGCTTATACCAAGCGGCAAACTCAAGGGTGCCGGTGCGCGATACCCTCTCTACTCCCTCATTCCTGTGCTCGTCACAGGAATCCAGTGCGCCCAAGTCCTTGGGCGCGGAAGACTCCCCTTTGACCGAGTCATTCACGGCGCGGACGCGCCGTGGCTGGATTCCTGTGACAAGCACAGGAATGAGGGAAGTAATGAACCGCATTTCAGAGTCCGGGCCGCTCCGGCTTTCGAAGCGGCCCGCCTTTTGCTTATTTGAAGACGGCGTTAGGATTATCCAAGCTGTCGGAACCTTCAAGCTGAACCGTGCCGAGATCGAGTGCGGCAATAACGCGCTGGATCGATTTCGTCTGATCGATCAGCCCGTCGATGGCAGCCTGGACGACGGCGTTGCCTTCCTTGTTGCCCTCGCCGATCATCTGGTCATACTTCTCGACCGTCTCACCGCGCTTTGCCATGGCGTTCATCGCATCGAGCGTCTTGTTGAGCTTGCTTTCCATCTCGGCATCAAGCGCCTTGTCCTTTGCGGCGACCAGATCATGCAGCGACGGGCCGCTGAGCTTGGTGCCGTCGACGCGGGTGTAGTTGCCGGTATAGGCGGCGGCGATGCCGATCGCGTCATTGAGATGGGAATTATAAGTATTGTCGGAGAAGCAATCATGCTCTTCTTCCGGATCGTGCAGCAGCAGGCCGAGCTTCATGCGCTCGCCGGCAAGCTCGCCGTAGGAGAGCGAACCCATGCCCGTCAGGATCGCGACGAGGCCGGCCTTCGGCTCGGCTTCGACGTTCTTGGTTGCTGCGCCATCCGGCTTCCAATCGTCAGTCATCTCCTGCAGGTCGGAAACGAGCAGAGTAGAGGCAGATTTCAGATATTCGGCCCGGCGATCGCAATTGCCGTGCGTGCAATTCTTCAGGTCGTAATCCGTTGCAGGGCGGTTGCCGGCGCCTGGGCCCGTGCCGTTCAGATCCTGGCCCCAGAGCAGGAATTCGATGGCATGGTAGCCGGTCGCGACATTGGCTTCGATGCCGCCGGCCTCGGCGAGCGTGCCGGAGAGGAATTCCGGCGTCAGCTTCGAGGCGTCGACATCCTTGCCGTCGATCTTGATCGTCTTGTTGGCGATGACATTGGCCACATAGAGAGAATTTTCGTCGCTCTCAGTGCCGTAGGAGGGATCGACATAATCAATCAGGCCTTCGTCGAGAGGCCACGCGTTGACCTTGCCTTCCCAGTCGTCGACGATCGGGTTGCCGAAGCGATAGACTTCCGTCTGCTGGTAGGGCACGCGTGCCTTGATCCAGGCGTCCCTGGCAGCTTTCAGCGTCGTATCATCAGGCGCTTTCAGGAAGGCGTCGATGGCGGCGTCGAGTGCCTTGGCCGTCGTCAGCGAGTCCTCGTATTTGGCGTGCGCCACGTCGGCATAATGTTTCACCACGGCGGCAGCATCGGTCTCGGCATGCGCGGGAAGGGCGAGCAGCGCGGCGGGGGCGATCGCCAGCACGGCTGCGCGGAATGTGTTGAGCTTCATGATCCTCTCCTGTGACGGATTTTCCGTCTAATCGGGCTCCGTCTCTTCGCGCAAAAGCAAACTGGTGTCAAACACTCTAGTTTGGAATAATTTTAAGGATGAAGAGGTCCCGGCAAACCTGTCTTTTGGAACGGCATCTGCGTGGAAACACCGGCAGCAGCCGTGTCCGCGCAGCATCATCCGCCGCGGCGTCACTATCCGTTGCTGGCCTTCGTTAAGCGGCGTCAGCTCTTCCGCTGCATGCGGCAGAAGAAAAAGCCATCCGTATCGGTGGAGGCTGGCGTCAGCGTCACCGTCAGGCCGTCGGAAGAATGCGGGCGCGGAGCGTCTTTTCCAAACAGCTGATCCCAGGCGGGCAGGGCGCTGGCGATCTGAAAATCGGGATTGCCAGCCGTGAAGCGGCGCACCTGTTCCTCGTTCTCCTGGGGCAGCACCGAGCAGGTGACGTAGATCAGCTCGCCGCCTGGTTTGACGAAGCCGCTCGCCTGCGCCAGCGCGTCCTGTTGCTGGGCGGTGCGCTCGTCGAGGTTCTTGGCCGTCAGCCGCCATTTTGTATCGGGCCGGCGCCGCCACGTGCCGGTGCCGGTGCAGGGCGCATCGACCAGCACCTTGTCGCAGCGCCCGGTAAGGCCGGAGAGCCCCTTGGCGTCGTCATGCACCTGGACATTGCGCGTGCCCGCCCGCTTCAGCCGCTCGATGATCGGCGCCAGGCGCTTGCGGTCGGCGTCATAGGCGTGAACCTGTCCCTTGTTCTGCATGGCCGCCGCCATGGCGAGCGTCTTGCCGCCGCCGCCGGCGCAATAGTCGAGAACCTGTTCGCCATCCCGAGCAAGCACCAGGTCGGCGACGATCTGCGATCCCTCGTCCTGAACTTCGAACCAGCCTTTCTGGAACGAAAGCTCGGCTGTCACGTTGGGAAGGCGCGAGGCGCCTTCGCCAGCGGCAATCCGGATGCCGTAGCGGGCGATCTTTGCTGCATGAGCGCCGGCTCTTTCGAGCGCCTTCACGGCCTTGTCGCGGGAAGCTTTCAGGATGTTGGCGCGCAGATCGAGCGTCGGGCGAGCCGCAAGCGCCTGTGCCTCGGCAAGCCACCTGGCGCCGAAAGCCTGTTCGAAGGAGGATTGAACCCATTCGGGAATATCGCCGCGGATATGCGGTGGCGCATCGTCGAGCGAGCGGCTTTCGAAAGCCGATACGGCGTCGGCCGAAAGCGGCGCCGGTGCAAACTTGTCATCCGCCAGTTCGGTGGCAAGACTGTCAGGTGTGAAGCCCCACTGGCGGAACATGACGGCATGGGCGATGGCCTGAGCACTGTCGTCATCCATCAGCCAGGCATGGGAAAGCCGCATGCGCAATGCATCGTAGACAATGTTGCCGATTGCCGCGCGATCGCCGGAACCGGCGAAGCGATGCGCAAGGCCCCAGTCCTTCAGCGCGTCGGCGACAGGCCGCTTGCGGGCATCGATATCCGCAAGCACAGAAATCGCCCCTTCGAGGCGGCCGCCCAAACGCATTCACATGTCTCCTATTGCCATGGCGTGTGAACGATCCGTGCGCGGATGCGACAGTCGCGGGGCAGGGTGTTCACAAGTCTCAACCGCGTGGTAACCGCGATTGACGGCAAGAGCAAGCATTGGAAGGCTATAGCCTCAGCTGATCACCTGGTAGCAGACTTTCGCAGTGCCGGAGCTCACCATGCCGATGTTCTGAGCCGCCGCGCGCGAAAGATCGAGCACGCGGCCACGGATGAACGGGCCGCGATCGTTAATGCGGACGACGACGGTGCGGCCATTGTTGCTGTTGGTGACCTTCACCTTGGTGCCGAAAGCGAGCGAACGATGTGCGGCAGTCAAGACGGCAGGGTTCATACGTTCCCCGGAAGCAGTTTTGGAGCGAAGCGCGTACCATGAAGCGCCGCCACAACCATTTCCAGCAAAACCTTCCGCGGGAAGCATGGAAGAGCAGGCTGCAATAGTTGCCGCGGCGATAATAGAACGACGTATTTTCTTCAAAACAGAGTATCCCTCAACTATTGAACTCACGCCCTTGCAGGCGGCGGGGCTTAAATCTGTTAAAAAGTGGCGAAAAAGTGCCACGTCCGTTCACGGAATATTACAATCTGTAACATTCGTGAGCGCGGCGGTGAAATTTCCGAAAGGGAGGGCAATCAAAAATGTGGAAAAAACTTAATGAAATCAGTTAAAATACGAACGAATTTTCCGGAAGAGAGCTAAGCATTCTTGCGTTCACAAAAACCGCAAAAATTTTTTTCCGATTTTGCCATATTTGCCGCCACATTTGGGCAAATTTAAAGGCCGTTAACCATATTAAACGGCGAAATTTATCCAGCCAAACTCGGAAAGTAGGAATTTCCTACTCCTTTTGGGTGAGTACTCCGGGTCACAGGCATGCGCGTGTTCTAACCGCGCCAGCGTCTATCCCGCCACAATTGGGCGAGTGACATCGGATAATTCGGGAAGGAGAATTCGAAGCCGGCAGCCTTGAGCTTCGCATTCGAGACGCGTTTGTTCTCACCATAGAAGGAGCGCGCCATCGGCGTCAGTTCGGCGGTCTCAAACGCCTGCTCCGGCGGCGGTTCGACACCCATCAGGCGCGCTGCCTCGACGATCACATCCTGCGGCGGACCGGGCCGATCGTCCGTGACATTATAAATGCCGCCGAGATGGTTCTCCGACAGGAAGCGTGTGGCCGCGCCGATATCCTCGACGCGGATGCGGTTGAACACCTGGTCCTTCTTGATCAGCCGCCGCGCCGTGCCCTTTTCCAGATTGCAGAAGGCGTTGCGTCCCGGCCCATAGATGCCGGAAAGGCGCAGCACCGCCGCCGGCACGCCGCGCTTCTCTCCCGCTGCCAGCCAGCCGTCTTCCGCTTCGAGCCGTTCCTTCGACCGCCCGGAGACGGGCACGCAAGGTGTTTCCTCGTTGATCCATGCGCCCTTGTGATCGCCATAGACGCCGACGGTGGAGAGGTAACCGATCCATTCGAGCCTGGGCGGCAGGCTTGCGCCGTCTTCACCGAGCAGACGCAGCAGCGGATCGGCTTTCCCCGGTGCGATCGACTGCACGAGATGGGTGACGTCAGCCAAGGCCTCGCGCAACCCGTCTTCCAAGGTCTCGCCGTCGAAAAGAAATGCCTCAATGCCGTTACGGCTGAGTGTTTCCATCTTCTCCGCCGAGCGCGTGGTGCCGGAAACGCGCACGCCGTCGCCGGCGAAGGCGTTGGCGATCGCTGTGCCGGAATAACCGCAGCCAAAAATCATCACATGCATCAGCCCACTCCCGCCAGCCACCATTCGTTCAGTACGTCAGCATCTCTCTCATCTGCCCTCTGTGCGGCAAAGGCCGAGAATTCGCCAGCCTCCATCAGCCGCGAAAGCGCCCAGACGGCCATCCCCCGCACTACCGGCGAGGCGTCATTCGCGAGGATACGACATTGTCCAATCAGCGACGTCTCCCCGGAATTGCCGGCGGCGATCAGCACGTTGCGGACGAAACGGTCGCGGCCGATCCGCTTTACCGGCGAGCCGCTGAAGAAGGACCGGAAGGCGGCATCGTCAAGCGTCAGCAGAAAGGCGATCGACGGCTCCTGCAGGTCTTGCCTCGCCTTCAGCTTCATCTCGGAGGCGGAGCTGGCAAACTTGTTCCAGGGACAAACGGCAAGACAGTCGTCGCAGCCATAGATGCGGTTGCCGATCAATGGTCGCAGCTCGGGATCAATCGGCCCTTTGTGCTCAATGGTGAGATAGGAGATGCAGCGTCGCGCATCGATTTGGTAGGGCGCGGGGAAAGCGGCCGTGGGGCAGATGTCGAGGCAGGCGCGGCAGGAGCCGCAATGATCGGTCTCCGGCGCGTCGACGGCAAGATCGGCCGTGGTGAACATCGACCCGAGAAACAACCACGAACCGTGCACGCGGCTGACGAGATTGGTATGTTTGCCCTGCCATCCCAAGCCGGCCGCCGCTGCCAAGGGCTTTTCCATGACGGGCGCCGTATCGACGAAGACCTTCACATCGGCTCCCGCCCGCGCCGCAAAGCGCGTGGCGATCTCCTTCAATCGGCCTTTGATGACGTCGTGATAATCTCGGTTGCGGGCATAGACCGAGATCGCCGCTTTGTCGGGCTTGTCGAGAACGCCGCGCGGATCTTCCTCCGGGGCGTAGTTCAGGCCGAAGACGACGACGGATCGCACCTCGCTCCAGAGTGTGCGGGGATCGCCGCGCCGGTCGCGCGTCTCTGCCATCCAGTCCATCGTCCCGTGGCGCCCGGCATCGATGAACTGGCCGAGACGTTCCCTCGCGTGCGGGATCGCGTCCGGGCGGGTGATCCGGCAGAGATCGAAGCCCTTGGCGGCAGATTCCGCCCGGACGAAGTCGGTCAAATTGTCGCGGCGGCGGCGGTCTTTGTCATTGTTGTCGGCTTCGGGCATGAAGAGCCCTCGTCAGAAATCCAGGTCAGCGTAATGGGAAACCGGCGTCAGGCCGCGTACGCGCTCGGTCAGCATCGGCCGGAAGGACGGGCGCGATTTCAGCCGCTGGTACCATTCCTTGACGATAGGCGCATCCGCCCACTCGATCTCGCCGAGATAATCGAGGATCGAGATCGAGGCGGCCGCAGCGAGATCGGCATAGCTCATCCGCTCGCCCGCCAGCCATTGGCGCGAGCCGGCAAGCCAGGTGAGATAGCGCATATGCTGGCGAATATTCGCGCGGGCCGTGCGTAGGATCTTCGAATCCGGCGCTCCGCCGCCCTGATCGGCAGTCATCTGCAACTTATAGACACGCTCGCGGGCCAGCGGCTTCGTCACGTCGTTTTCCATCTTCTGCATGAACCATTCGGTCAGCCGGCGGATTTCCGCCCGTTGGAATGGATCTTCGGCGAGCAGCCTCCGGTCGCGCTTCAAGACGCCGTGCGTCTCGTCCAGATATTCGGAAATGACGCTCGCACCGCAGAGAGCGCGCATGCTGTCGTCGACATAAACAGGCAGCGTGCCGGCCGGATTGAGCGCCAGGAAGTCCCGGCGCTTCTCCCATGTCTGCTCCTCGATCAGATCCGCGTGGTAGCCGTATTCCGCCAGGATCAACCGGACGAAGCGAGATGCGGATGACATGGGATGATGATAAAGCGTGGGCATCGAGACTCGGGCTTTGTGATTGCTGTTACAGGACTGTGTGGCAGCTCAATTATAGCGCCCTAGTCATGACTCATTGGTTGAAGCTATAGGAGCTTGGCCCCGCCAATACAAGCGAATCGGATTTTACCCCATCTGACGATGGCGAACACGGTCTAACGAACGAATGGAAGCGGCAGCCTGATCGGCCCAAGCGCTCAGGCCCGACCGAATTTAAACCGGAGACAATGTATGGATTATATAAATGCTGCCATCCTCGGTATCATCGAGGGGATTACCGAGTTTCTGCCGATCTCGAGCACCGGCCACCTGATCATTGCCGAGCAATGGCTCGGACACCGGTCGGACATGTTCAACATCGTCATTCAGGCCGGCGCCATCCTTGCCGTCACCATCATTTACTGGCGTCGTCTGCTGGATTTGGTGCTTGGCTGGCGCGACCCTGAGAATCGCGATTATGCCGCCAAGCTGATCGTCGCATTTCTCATCACCGCAATTCTGGGACTTATCGTCAAGAAGCTCGGCTTCGAGCTTCCGGAGACTGCCACCCCGATCGCCTGGGCGCTCATCATCGGCGGTATCTGGATGATCTTTGCCGAATGGGCGGCCGCACGTAAGGCCCCTCACAAGGAGATCACCTGGCTTGTCGCCATTCTGGTCGGCATCGCCCAGATCGTCGCCGGCGTCTTCCCGGGAACGTCGCGTTCCGGCGCCACCATCTTCGTCGCCATGTTGGCGGGCACGGGTAACCGCGCCGCGGCGACCGAATTCGCGTTCCTCGTCGGCATCCCCACAATGTATGCCGCAAGCGGCTATGAATTGTTGAAGACGTTTAAGGATGGCGGAGCGGCAGGCGAAGACTGGACGGCGCTCGCCATCGCCTTCATCGTTTCCACGTTGGTCGCTTTCATCGCGGTCAAATGGCTGCTTGCCTATATCAGAAGCAATCGGTTCACGCTGTTTGCCATCTACCGCATCATTCTCGGTGTCTTGCTGCTCGGCATGGCCGCGACCGGCATGATCGCCTGAGACATTTCTACCGCATTTGCATTCGCGCAACTCCTGGCGCGAATGCAAATGCCTCGTCGGTTTGGCGAGTGAATATTCGACGACCGGCAGGCGCCGATTTTTTCAGATAGCGATATTGAGAGGATATGTGCCTGCTGCCGCTTTTGACGCAGGCAAAGACCGAGCGTTCATTGTGAAGCGCCCTGTTTCAGGCGTCCCATAGACGGCTTGTCTTTGGGTAGGATGCCGGCGCTGAAGGCCGGCCTTTCGTCAATGGCTGATCGAAGCCGTCGAGCAAGGATCGACGCCGTAAGCCGGCGAGCAGTCACCCTTCACTGCCGCGACCGAGCCGGGCGCAACGAAGGAGCCTGCAAGAATAACCAGCGCCGCACACGCAAAAAGGAGCGCGATTGACTTGCCCATCGAGAAATGCCTTTCACAGTGATTGCCGCACGCGATCGCAGGCGTTGAAACCGTCCGAGGACGCGCGGGGTTTGGTAGTCAGTGGAATGACAAATAGCAATAAACGTTCCTGCTAAATTTGGCGTTAATTCCACAAAATTTCCCATGCGTCTTTTATGCAACGCTGGTTAATACGAGCCGCAACCAAACATTTCAAACTTGCGCCAGCTTTACTTCAAGTGACAACGGCAAAACGCCGTCCGCGCTGTCCGCGAACGGCGTTCTCTGAATGCTCAAAAATGGTTCAGGCGGCCTTGCCGGTGCCGGTATACTGGCCGTGCGGGCGATAGTGCACGAGGTAGGAGCCGAGCACCGATGCCGGCATGGTGGGCGTAATGCCGAGGCCCTTCAGCGTGCGGCCTTCCGCTTCGGCTTCTCTGGAGACGATATTGTCGTGCTTCAGCAGGCGCACTTGGTCGGGCGTGATCGGCGGCGTTATGAAGGGGATCATCGAGGCGATACTGCCGATCATCGAAGCGATGCCGAAGGGCAGGGACACCAGCGGGTTCCGGCGGCTCGTCACCTTCAGCATCATCTCGAGACATTCGCGGAAGCTCAGCACCTCAGGCCCGCCAAGCTCATAAACCTTGCCACCGGCGACCTTGCCATCGACGGCGCGGGCAACGGCCTCGGCGATATCCTCGACATAAACAGGCTGGAATTTCGTCTTGCCGCCGCCGACCAGCGGCAAAACCGGCGACATCCGCGCCATGTCGGCGAACTTGTTGAAGAAGCTGTCCTCCGGTCCGAAGACGATCGACGGGCGGAAGATCACCGCATCGGGCTTGATGGAGAGGATGGAAGCTTCGGCGCGGCCCTTGGTGCGGCCATAATCCGAACTGGATTTCGCGTCGGCGCCGATCGCCGAAATATGAACGAGGCCAGCGCCGGCGTTGCGTGCCGCCTCGGCGACCGCGCGGCCGCCGAATTCCTGCACGGCGTCGAAGGTGTTGCGGCCAGTCTCATGCAGAATGCCGACGCAGTTGACGACGTAGCTTGCACCCTCGACGGCGCGGTCGATCGAGTTGCGATACCGCAGGTTCGCCTGCACGAAGGAGATCTGGCCGACGTTGCCGAGCGGCTGCAGAAAGCCGGCGAGATCGGGACGGCGGACGGCCACGCGGATGCTGTAGCCGCGTTTGGCCAGCGCCCGAACCACGTGCCTGCCCACGAAGCCGGACCCTCCGAACACGGTGACGAGCGGCGGCAGGTTGGCAAGGGTCATGGCAGGCTCCTCGAAAGGCTTTGCGGGATGCTGTTCGGCACTCGTCTTAGCCCAATCCCGGCGCGACGGGAAGGCCCATCGCGCCGTCAGTTTTGTCGGATGTGAGGCCGTTCAGACGCCTTCGACGACGACCATTTCCGCATCCGCCACTTCCTGGCGGATTTTCGCGGCGATCTGGTATTCCGGCGAATTGTAGCAGTCGACCGCGTGCTGCATCGAAGGAAATTCGATCACGACGTTGCGGGCGCGCGCCTTGCCCTCGAGCTCGGTGAAGGCTCCGCCGCGCGCCAGGAAATTAGCGCCGTATTTTTCGAAGGCCGGCTTGGCCGCCGCCACGTAATCCTTGTAGCGCTCGGCATCGCGAACGTCGACGCGGGCGATCCAGTATCCCTTGGCCATGGTCTTCTCCCTTTCTTGATTTTTTGTCAGCGGTTTGCCGGCCAGAGCGCCGTCACCATCTCATTGAGGACCGCGCGGGCGGCCTCCTTCGGATCGGGCGCCTTGACGATCGGCCGGGCAACGACGAGGTGCGTGGCTCCCGCCTTCAGCGCGTCGAAAGGCGTCATCACCCGCTTCTGGTCGCCCTTGTCGCTGCCGGTCGGGCGAATGCCGGGCGTCACGATCGCCATGTCAGGCCCGATGACATCCCGCACTTCGGCCGCTTCCGCGGCCGAGCAGACGATACCGCCCATGCCGGCCGCGCGCGCCTGTCCGGCGCGGCGCAGCACCAGGCTGTGCGGATCTTGGCTGTAGCCGGCATCGACAAGGTCGTCGGCATCCATCGAGGTCAGCACGGTCACGCCAAGCAGGCAGAGGCCGGAGCCGGCCGCCGCCGCAACCGCCGCCTTCATCGCCTTCGGATAGGCATGCAGCGTCAGCATCGACATGCCCATCTTGGCGATGTTCTCGACGCCCGAGGCAACCGTGTTGTCGATGTCGAGCAGCTTCATGTCGAGGAAGATCTTCTTGCCGCTTGCAGCAAGATCGCGGGCGAATTCGAGGCCGCCGGCAAAGACCAGCTGATAGCCGATCTTGTAGAAGAGAATGTCGTCGCCGAGCGTGGAAACTATTCTTTCCGCTTCGCCGATCGTTGGAACATCCAGGCCGACGATCAACCGCTCGCGTGCGTCCATCTCAACTCATCCCCGCCAGTCTTCGATGCGTGTCCACTCGCACGATAAACGGCGATCCGCAAGGCTGAAAGCATAGAGATTGCCGCCGCCGCCCGGCTGGTCGCCGTCGCGGGCGATCGGCCTGCCCGCCAGATGGCATTTGAGCAGTGTTCCGACGCCGCCATGGCCGACGAAGGCAATGGGTGCTGCCGGATCATGCGTGGCGAGAACAGTGTTAACAGCCTCGACGATGCGGACCTGCGCATCGACGGCGCGCTCCCAGCCCTTGAAGCTTTGTTCCGGATGGGCAAAGAACCAGTTGGCCGCCTCCTCGAATTGCGGCGGTGGCAGGAAGCCGGTGGCCGAGCGGTCGTTCTCATGCATGGCATGGACGATCTCGATCGACACGCCGGACGCTTCCGCCAGGATTTCGGCGGTCTCAATCGCCTTGGTCTCGTCGCTGGAAATGATGCGCCGCAACTGCTTGGGCCAGCCACTCTCAGCCGCCTTCCGGGTGCGTGCCGCGCCGATATCGGAAAGCCCCCATTTCGGCACGGGCACGTTCGCGTCGATCTTGACTTGCGGATGAGTGATATAAAGTCCGAACATTTATCCTCGCCGATAGATCCAGAGCTGCGCCGGCGGAATGTTGCGCATAACGAAATCGAAATGCTGAATATGGTAGCGGTCGGGATTGGCGGCGATCGGCGAGATCGCGCCGTAGGAAATCTGCACCACAGGCCGTCCCGCAGGCAGGCGATCGAGCAGGCTTTCGAGCAGCGAGACCCGCATTGCCATCGGGAAGTTCAGCAGCGGAATGCACGAGATGACGCAATCGAACGTCCGGTCGCCGTAATCGCCGAGCGTGTTCTTGAGATCGAAGGCGTCGCCGTTGATGAAGTGCACGCCGGGATAGGTCCGCAGCAGATGTTGATGGAAATCCGTCGAATATTCGATCGCGACCAGATTCTCCGGCCTCACGCCGCGGCCGAGAATGGCCTTGGTGATGGCGCCCGTGCCGGGTCCCAGTTCGAGCACCGGCAGCCCGGAATTGGTGTCGATGACGCTTGCCATGCGCTTGGCGGTGATCGAGGAGGTCGGCACGATCGAGCCGACCGTCTTCGGACCCTGCATCATGCCCCGGAAGAAACGAATCTCGTCGTCGAACTTCTTGCCCAGCCGTTCTTTCACCTTGACCCGTAAGCGCATTCTCCACCCATCCGCATGTTGATCGACTGTCCTAATATGCCGCTTGTCGCTCCCGGGACAAGGATTTTCGCAATGAGGACATAGACATCAACAGATCATGCTGCCTCTCGGGCGGACCGAGGCAGCAGATCGGGAAGCCTTTCAGCCAAGTGCGCGGCGTCGACAGGGGCGCGCAGCTTCTTGTCGGTATTGTCGAAATAGAGATAGATGTCGCGGCCCTTGGTCCGCGACGGCGGGAAGAAAACCCGCAAGCCGGCGCCTTCGTTCCTGTCAGACGCGCATCGGCATCAGCACGTAGAGTGCGTCGTCACCCGCCGTATCGCGGATCAGCGTTGGCGAGCCGGCATCGGCCAGCAGGAAGATCGCTTCCTCGCCGGAAAGCTGCGCGGTGATGTCGAGCAGGTACTTGGCATTGAAGCCGATTTCCATTGAATCGGTGTCGTAACCGACGGCGACTTCCTCGGTCGCGCTGCCGGAATCGGGATTGTTGACGGTCAGCATTAGCTGCCCGTCGGAAAGCGCCAGCTTCACGGCGCGGCCGCGCTCGGAAGAGATTGTGGAGACACGGTCGACGGCCTGGGCGAAGGTCGTGCAGTCGACGCGCATTTCCTTGTCGTTACCCGTCGGGATAACGCGCTGGTAATCGGGGAAAGTGCCGTCGATCAGCTTCGACGTCAGGACGATCGAGCCGATCGTCATGCGGATCTTGGCGTCGGAAACCTCGACGGTCACCATTGCTTCTGGGTTGTCGACCAGCTTCTGCAATTCCCCGACGGTCTTGCGCGGAATGATGATACCAGGCATGCCCTCGGAGCCGGAAGGAGCGTCGACATCGGCGCGCGCCAGCCGGTGGCCGTCGGTGGCGACTGCCCTCAGCTTCAGGTCGCCCTTGCTCTCGATCGTGTGGAAGAAGATGCCGTTCAGATAATAACGCGTCTCTTCGGTGGAGATTGCAAACTGCGTGCGGTCGATCAGCATCTTCAGATCGGTCGCCTTCAGCTTGAACGAATGCGTGAAGGTGCCGGCGGTCAGATCAGGGAAGTCCGCTTCCGGCAGGCACTGCAGCGAGAATTTCGAGCGGCCGGACTGCACGGTCATCGAACCGCCGTCGGTGCTGGTAGCAAGCAGCACTTCCGAACCGTCGGGCAGCTTGCGCACGATATCATAGAGAAGATGGGCGGGAACGGTGGTGGCGCCGGGCTGCTCGACGCTGGCAGGCGTCGCCTCGGTGATTTCGAGGTCGAGGTCGGTCGCCTTCATGTCGAGGTTCTGACCGTCGGCCTTCAACAGTACGTTCGACAGGATCGGGATCGTGTTGCGACGTTCGACCACGCGGTGCACGTGGTTCAGCGATTTCAAAAGGTTTGACCGCTCAATAGTAATACGCATGGGATGCTACCGCTTTCGACCGTGACTATCCGGGCGCATCGAGCACCCGAAGAATGCTTTCCCGACCCTGAGATCGGAGGAGTGGACCGGCAAAATGGCAGACTTCAGCATTGGATTGCAAGAGGCATGGATGGCCGAGTGTCCGCATTTGCGGTTTTCCGGAGCAATCCTCACAGAAATCCCCACCCTTGCCGAAGCAGTGCGGCTCGCCCATAAAGGCCGATGAACCGGCGAGGCGCCGGCGGGACGAGAGCAAATGGCATGAATGAGGAAACGACAGCGGAAACCGCCGGCCGGCGAAGCTTCCGGCTGCACAATGCAACGATACCGGCGCGGCCGCTGGAGCCGGCGCTCTATCTTGTCGCCACCCCCATCGGCAATCTCGGCGATATCACGCTGCGGGCGTTGGAAACGCTGGCCGGCGCCGATGTGCTCGCCTGCGAAGATACGCGCGTCACCCGCGTCCTGCTCGACCGCTACGGCATCCAGAACCGCCCCTTTTCCTATCATGAGCACAATGCCGACGAGGCCGGCCCGCGGCTCTTGCAGGCGCTGGAGGCCGGCCGCTCAGTGGCGCTCGTCTCCGATGCCGGCACGCCGCTCGTTTCCGATCCTGGCTACCGGCTGGCGCAGCAGGCGATCTCGGCGGGTTACCGCGTCGTTCCCATTCCCGGCGCCTCGGCGCCGCTCGCGGCCCTCGTCGGCTCCGGCTTGCCGAACGATGCCTTCCTTTTCGCCGGCTTCCTGCCGGTCAAGGACAAGGCCCGCCGCGACCGGCTCGGTGAATTTGCCGCGGCACCCGCGACGCTGATCTTCTTTGAATCGCCGCATCGCATCGGCGCAACGCTTCTTGCCGCAGCCGATGTGCTCGGGGCGACGCGGCCCGCCTCGGTCTGTCGCGAACTGACCAAGACCTATGAGGAGTTTCGCCGCGGCACGCTTGAAGAGCTTGCCGCCCATTATCAGCAGGTGGAAAACGTCAAGGGCGAGATCGTCCTTGTCGTCGGTCCGCCGGAGCCGGCCGAGACTGATGAGGCCAATCTCGAGGCTGTGCTTGCCGACCTGTCGAAATCAATGCCGACGGCCAAGGCCGCGACGGAGGCTGCCCGCCTCACCGGCCTGCCACGCAAGGTGCTCTACCAGCGCCTGCTGGAGATGAAGGGCGCTGATGGCCGATAGCGATCTCACAGCCATCAGGAGGAAGGCGCTGCGCCGGGGCCGCATGTCGGAATATGTCGCGGCCGTCTTCCTGATGCTGAAGGGCTATCGCATCCTGGCGCTTCGGCACCGCACCCGGCTCGGTGAGATCGATATCGTTGCTCGCAAAGGCGATCTCGCCGTCTTCGTCGAGGTCAAGGCTCGCCGAGGCGAGGCCGCGGCGGTCGATGCCGTCTCGCTCGCCGCACAGAAGCGGATACGGGCGGCAAGCGATCTCTGGCTCGCCCGCCAGTCGGATCAGGCCCGTCTTTCCCAACGCTATGATATCGTGGCGATCACGCCCGGCCGCCTGCCGCGGCATTTTATTAACGCCTTCTGACCTCTTTCGACCCAGCGCCTTTCCGGATCGTTAAACTTTTAATCCCCGCGTGAACCAGCTCCTTACGACTCTCTGCTACCCCCTCGGTAGGGATAACAATTGGGGATTGTTTCATGGCCTGGAAGCTGATGCTTGCAAGTGCGGTCGCCATGGCCGCGCGCTCGGTGCCTTATGCCGTGGCGAAGCCGGCCGGGAAATCCTTCATCGCGCACGCAAGCGACCGCTTGCCCCTGAAGTCCACGCCGATCAACCCAGATTGGATCGTCAGCGGCAATCCGCAGGCGCGCACTGCCGAACATTCCCGCGGCCATGACGAAGCTTCTCTGACGGCGATCTGGGATTGCACGGCGGGTGAATTCCGCTGGTATTTCGGCTGGGACGAGACCGTGATGATCCTTGAAGGCGAGGTGCATATCATCGCCGAGGACGGTACGCAGCGAACCCTTAGAGTGGGTGACGTCGCCTTTTTCGCGGGCGGAACCTGGGCGAGCTGGCGGGTCGACAATTACGTCCGCAAGGTCGCCTTCCTGCGCAAACCTTTCCCGAAACCCCTGGCGATCGCCTATCGCCTGCGCAACATGCTGCGCAATGGCGGCAACCAGGGCATCGCCGCCTGAAGATCGATTTCGATTTTCAGGGTCATGCGCTAGTCGGGCTGAGGCGGGGAGGTTGTCTCCCCCTTTAGGAGCTCGCAAGCAAACAGGATTGGATTGTCGAGCTCAGGCGCAGTCTGTTTGTTCAACAGAACCGCCACCGCCGCTGCGGCCACCTCCTGGATCGGCTGTTTCACGGTCGTCAGCCGCGGCGTTGTCATGCTGGCGAGCGGAATACCGTCGAAGCCGACGATCGAAAGGGCTGCCGGTATCGGAATTCCCAAATCATGTGCTGCTCTCATGCAGCCGATGGCCTGCTGGTCCGAACTGGCAAAAATCGCCGTCGGCCGCTCATTGCGGGCACGGGCCAGAAGATAATTTCCCGCCGAACGGCCGCTTTCATAGTCGAACGCCGCCTCGGCGATCAGCGGCGGTCCTGCCATTGCCGCGCTGCCGTCCGCCTCTTCGATTGCGTCGAGGTAACCTCTGAGGCGATCATTGGCGGGGACGGAGTGTCCGGGCCCCGAGATGAAGCCGATGCGGCGATGGCCGAGCTTCAGCAGATGCTCGACGCCAAGACGGACGCCATTGCGGTGATCGGCGGCAATGCCGGAATATCCTGGCATGAGGCGGTCGACGACGACGATCGGCAATCCCTTCGGCAGCTTGATGGTATGGAAATCATTGCTGGGAACGAGAATGATGCCGTCGACCTTTCTACTCGTCAGCTGTCTGATGCGGTCAGCCTCCTTGGCGGCATGATCGAAGGAGGTCATGACGATGATATTGTATCCGTGATTGGCCGCAGCCTGCTCCGCCGATTGGACCAGTTCCGCAAAGAACGGATTGGTCAGATCGGGAATGACGATGCCGATGAGGCGGCTGACTTTGCTGCGCATGCTTCTCGCGGACGGATCGGGCAGATACCCGAGGTCGTTTATGATCCCGCCGACGCGTGCCCTTAGTTCCTTCGTCACGGAGGGATGATCGTTCAGGACCCTCGAAACGGTCCCTGTGGAAACCCCCGCAAGCTTGGCGACGTCTCTAATCCCGACCTTTGACATAACAGAAACAGTGGCCCTTCATCTTCGCCTTCGGACGAGGTCCGATCGAGGCGTCCAGCTAATGGTCTTTGCCGCCCTAGTCAAAGGGCCGCATCTCAGGGGAGACGGTCATCCTCCACAAGATGGCACGGCAAATAGGCGATGGAAACGGTTCATCATAATTCATCCCCAATGCGTCGAGCAGTATCAATCTGGAAGCAGTCTGGCAGGTTTTCGGCCGCTTGACAATTTCTCAAGGCGTGCTACCCAGATGACGTTGGAAACGGTTCATTGCCGAGGGCAACTCAGATGCAACTGAGCCCAGAGCCGTTCGGGAGGAAAAAATGTCCAATTCTGTGAAGCATGAATCCGTCTTGTTGAATGCGCCGCGTCGCGCAGCGTTGAAGCTCGGGCTTGCCGGCACGTTGGTGCTTGCGCTGTCCTGCGGCGTGTCGCCCGCCTTTGCGGCCAGCAAGCCGAAGGTCGGCCTGATCATGAAGTCTCTGTCCAATGAGTTCTTCAAGCAGATGAAGGCAGGCGCCGACAAATATGCGGCCGAAAACAAGGACAAGTTCGACTTCAAGGCCGTCGGCATGAAGGATGAACGCGACTTCGCCTCGCAGGTCGATGCCGTCGAAAACTTCGTCACGCAGAAATACGATATCATCGTCGTAGCACCTGCTGATTCAAAGGCGATGGCAACCCCTCTGGCAAAGGCTGTGAAGGCCGGTGTCAAGGTCATCAACATCGACGTGCCGCTCGATGCCGATGCCAAGAAGAAGGCCGGTATCGATCTCGCTTTCTTCGGTCCTGACAATAAGGAAGGGGCGAAGCTTGCCGGCGATGCGCTGGCCAAGGACCTGGGGCCTGGCGCCAAGGTTGTCATCCTCGAGGGCAACCCCGAAGCTGACAACGCCAAGGAGCGCAAGGAAGGCTTCGCGGATTCCGTCAAGGCAGGCAAGCTTGAGCTTCTCGACAGCAAGACCGCCCATTGGGAAACAGAAGAAGCCAATACCGTCATGACGAATTTCCTGACGAAGTATAAGGACATTCAGGGCGTTATGGCCGCCAACGACTCTATGGCCCTCGGCGTCGTCAAGGCTCTCGATGCGGCCGGCCAGGCCGGCAAGATCAAGGTTGTCGGCTTCGACAACATCCCGCCGGTGCAGCCGCTGATCAAGGACGGCAAGATGCTTGCGACAGTCGAGCAATATGGCGCGCAGATGGCCGTGATGGGCATCGACTATGGTATGCGTGAACTCGCCGGCGAAAAATTCACCGGCTGGGTCAAGACCGACGTCAAGCTCGTAACGGCAGCCGATCTCAAGTAATCGAGATTGCCGCCTGCAAGGCAAGAAGGCGCCGGCCACGGGCCGGCGCCAGTCGCCGCAACCGATTTCAGCGTTGATCGCTCCCGATGAAGCCCGCTTTCGAGGCTCCGGTATGCACACTGCGCGCCTTTTCAGGCGTGCAAAGGACGCTGTAATACTTCGAATTAACAGACCATGCATGAGGCCGCCGTGTCAGACGCACCAGATGACGATATCCTGAGGCTGGAAGGGATCGGCAAACGCTTCCCCGGCGTCGTCGCGCTCAAGGATGTTTCCATACGGATCGGCCGCGGCAAGGGGCACGTGCTTCTCGGCGAGAACGGCGCTGGAAAGTCGACCCTAATCAATCTGCTCGGCGGCGTCTTCAGGCCGGATGACGGTCACATCCTGTTTGATGGCCAGCCTTACCATCCGGGCTCGCCGTTGGAGGCCTTCAAGGCCGGCATCCGCGTCATTCACCAGGAACTGCACCCGCTTTCCAATCTGACGGTTGCCGAAAACCTGCTCTTCGAACATCTGCCGCGCCGATACGGCCTGGTGAATTACAAGGAAATGAACAGCAGAGCCGCCGAACTCCTCGAAGAGGTCGGCCTCGACGTGGCCCCGACGACATTGGCAAGCCGCCTCAGCGTCGCGCAGCTTCAGTTGGTCGAAATCGCCAAGGCGCTCTGCTACGAAAGCAAACTTCTCGTTCTCGACGAGCCGACAGCCACCCTGACTTCCAAGGAAGTCGATCGCCTCTTCGAAATTCTGAAGCGCCTGAAGCAGCGTGGCGTCACCACGCTCTATATCTCTCACAGGCTGGAGGAGATCTTCGAAGTCGGTGACGACGTGACGGTGCTGCGCGACGGCCAGCATGTGATCACCCGGCCGCTGTCCGGACTTGGTATTCCTGATATCGTCGAACTCATGGTCGGGCGCAAACTCTCGGATCACGGCCACTTCCGCGGCGACAGCGCGGTGTCTGGAGAGGCGCTTGGTGTTTCCGGCCTGAAGGTGACGCGCAATAGTCCGGAACTGTCATTTTCCGTTGCAAAGGGCGAAATCGTCGGCATTGCGGGCCTTGTGGGCAGCGGTCGGACGGAGGCGGTCCGTGCGATATTCGGCGCCGACGCCAAGGCTGCCGGCGAAATCCGCGTGAATGGCGCGCCGGTCGAGATCAGTTCACCCAGCGATGCCGTTGCGGCCGGCCTGTGCCTGGCGACCGAAGACCGCAAGATGCAGGGCTTGATGCTCGACATGAGCTGCGCGGAAAACACCACCATAACCGATCTCGCCAAGATTTCCCGCAACGGCCTGATCATGGGCAAGTCCGAGGATGATCACGCGCAGCGCCTCGTGCGCGAGCTGCGGATCAAGACGCCCTCCATCCGTCAGGCCGTCAGGACCTTTTCCGGCGGCAACCAGCAGAAGGTTGTCATTGCAAAATGGCTGTTCCGCGGTCCAACGGTCCTGATTTTCGACGAGCCCACCCGTGGGATCGACGTGGGTGCGAAGGCCGAAATCTATGAGCTTCTGTGGAAGTTCGCGGCCGAAGGAAAAGGTGTTCTGGTCGTCTCTTCGGATCTGCCGGAGCTGATGGGCATCTGCCATCGCATCGTTGTCTTTTCCGATGGCAAGATAGCTGGTGAAATAACTCGGGACCAATTTGACGAAAGCAGGATCCTTTCGCTCGCCTACAAGGAGTACAGCCGTGTCCGCCAACATTGAAAAACAGACCGAGGCGAAAGAGGTGAGCTTCTGGGACAAGCTGATCCGGATCTCGATGAAGGAAGCGGGCGTTGCCATCGCCCTCGTCCTGATCCTGGCGTTTTTCTCGGCGACGGCGCCCTATTTCGCGACGCCGGAGAACTTCCTGAAGATCTTCGTGCAGATTGCCATCAACACCGTGCTGGCTGCGGGCATGACCTTCGTCATCCTCATCGGCGGCATTGATCTTTCCGTCGGCTCGCTGCTTGCCCTTTGCACGGTCATCGGTGCGACGATCATGATCAATCCGGCGTTTTCGCCTTGGCAGGCGATTGTTCTGGCGTGTCTGGCGTCGATGGGCACCGGTGCTGCGCTCGGCGCGGTCAATGGTTGGATCTGCGAGAAGTGGAAGCTTCCTTCCTTCATCGTCACCCTTGGCATGCTGAACGTCGCAAGCGGCCTGGCGCGCGTGGTCAGCGACAATTCCACGATTACTGGCCTGCCTCAGCCTTTCGTCGATTTCGGCAACCTGATCTTCTGGGGCATATTTCCCTCGATCTTCCTGATTGCGATCGTCGTCGTCCTCATCGGCTGGTTCGTGCTCCGCTATACCGTCTTTGGCCGCTTCGTCTTTGCGATCGGCACCAATGAAGAGGCTGTGCGCCTGTCGGGACATCAGCCGAAGCGATACAAGATCGCGGTCTTCACGATCTCCGGGCTGACGGCCGGCATTGCCGCCATGGTCTATCTGCTCCGTCTCAATGTCGGCAGCCCGGTTGCCGGCATCGGCTACGAGCTGAATGCCATCGCCGCCGTCATTATCGGCGGCACCAGCCTGTCCGGCGGCAAGGGCTCGATCGTCGGCACGCTGGTCGGCGCCTGCATTCTGCAGGTGCTGTCGACCGGATTGCAGCTCTTGGGCGCCGACGACAACATCAAGCCGATCGTCATCGGCGCCGTCATCGTGCTCGCCGTCATTCTCGACAGCTATCGCGGCCGCTTGATGCGGATCCTCGAAACGCGCTAGTCGGCTAAAGCATCGTGCCTTCAAAGCTTGGAGCGTCCCCGTGCCTCCACGAGGAGGCACGGCGCTCTGGCGACCGGAAGCCCTTGATTGGCATTGCGTTTGATGCCGGTCCGACCTACATCTGTCCGGCATTCAGCGAGGGACGGAAATGGCCAAGATCACCAATGTAGCGGTCCAGATGGACCATGTCGAAGGCATCAATATCGCAGGTGATTCCACCTTCGCCATGAGCCTGGAAGCCCAGGCGCGCGGCTACAGGCTGTTCCATTACACGCCAGACCGCCTGAGCTTCCGTGATGGCAAGCTCTTTGCGAGCGTCGAGCCGATGGTGCTGCGCGACGTCAAGGGCGATCATTACGAGCTTGGCGCGCCCGAGCGCGTCGATCTCTCGACCATGGATGTCGTGTTGCTGCGCCAGGACCCGCCCTTCGACATGGCCTATATCACCTCGACGCATCTGCTCGAGCGCATCCACCCGAAGACACTCGTCGTCAACGATCCGGCCTGGGTGCGCAATTCGCCGGAGAAGATCTTCGTCACCGAATTCGCCGACCTGATGCCGAAGACGCTGATCACCAAGGATGCCGCCGAGATCCGCCGTTTCCGCGACGAGATGGGCGACATCATCCTGAAGCCGCTCTACGGCAATGGTGGCGCGGGCGTCTTCCATTCGACCCGTGACGACCGCAATCTTTCCTCGCTGCTAGAGATGTTCGGCCAGCTTTTCCGCGAGCCGTTCATCGCCCAGCAATATCTGCCTGATGTGCGCAAGGGCGACAAGCGCATCATCCTGGTCGACGGCGAATTCGCCGGCGCCATCAACCGCGTTCCGGCCGAACACGACAGCCGCTCCAACATGCATGTCGGCGGTCGTGCCGAGGCGACCGAGCTGACCCCGCGCGAACAGGAAATCTGCACCCGCATCGGCCCGGCGCTGCGGGAGCGCGGCTTCCTGCTCGTCGGCATCGACGTGATCGGCGACTACATGACCGAGATCAACGTCACGTCACCGACGGGTATCCGTGAGGTCAAGAAGTTCGGCGGCGCCGATATTGCGAGCCTGCTCTGGGATGCGATCGAGCGCAAGCGCGGCTAATTTAGCCCGTGACCGTGGTCCCTGCGACCGGGTACAACCACGGTCACCGCGGATGTCCGACTACGTTCTTTGATTGTTCTTGTTTTATTCTGGCTTCCATGCCAGATTGCAACCGCTGGCCCTGAGGGCCGCAGGGCGGTATATAAAAGTTTGCGGCAAGGGGTGGGCATATGGTCGCGCGTGTCAGTACGGTGGCATTTCAGGGTATTGAGGGTGTGCCGGTCGAGGTCCAGGTCATGGTTGCGCCTGGCAAAGTAGGCATGCAGATCGTCGGCCTGCCTGATAAGGCGGTGGCCGAAAGCCGCGAGCGCGTGCAGGCCGCTCTTCACGCCTCCGGTCTGGCACTGCCGGCCAAGCGCGTGACCGTCAACCTGGCGCCCGCTGACCTCCCGAAAGAGGGCTCGCACTTCGATCTCCCGATCGCGCTCGCGTTGATGGCCGCCCTCGGTGCCATTCCCGCCGATGCCCTGTCGGATTTTGTCGTCGTCGGCGAGCTCAACCTCGATGGAACGATCGCCGCCATCGCGGGCGCTCTGCCGGCCGCCATCGGCGCCAATGCGCTCGGCAAGGGGCTGATCTGCCCGGCCGAAAGCGGCGCCGAAGCCGCCTGGGCGGGGTCGGACGTCGATATCCTCGCACCCCGCAGCCTGATCGCCCTTGCCAATCATTTCCGCGGCACGCAGGTCCTATCCAGGCCGGAGCCATCGATCCGCGCCAATGCCGCAAACCTGCCTGACCTTGCCGAAATCAAGGGCCAGGAAAGCGCCAAGCGCGCCCTCGAAGTAGCCGCCGCCGGCGGCCATAATCTCCTGATGGTCGGTCCTCCCGGTTCCGGCAAGTCGATGCTGGCGGCCAGGCTGCCGTCGATCCTGCCGCCGCTTTCGGCCGCCGAACTGCTGGAGGTTTCGATGGTTCATTCCATTGCCGGCCAGCTCTCTGGCGGCAAGCTTTCCGACCGCCGGCCTTTCCGCACCCCGCATCATTCCGCCACCATGGCCGCCCTCGTCGGCGGCGGGTTACGCGCCCGTCCCGGCGAAGCCTCGCTTGCCCATCACGGCGTGCTTTTTCTCGACGAATTTCCCGAATTCACGCCGCAGGCGCTCGATGCACTGCGCCAGCCGCTCGAAGGCGGCGAATGCGTCATCGCGCGTGCCAATCACCGCGTCTCCTATCCGGCGAAATTCCAGCTGATCGCGGCGATGAATCCCTGCCGCTGCGGCATGGCCGGCGAGCCCGGTCATACCTGCGCCCGCGGCCCGCGCTGCATGAGCGATTACCAGGCCCGCATCTCCGGCCCGCTGATGGACCGCATCGATATCCGCATCGACGTACCGGCCGTCTCCGCCGCCGATCTCATCCGGCCGATGGCGGCGGAAACCAGCGCCGACGTCGCCCGCCGCGTCGCCCGTGCCCGCGAGATCCAGCAGGAACGCTTCGAAAGCGCCGGCGCGAAAGGCATCGGCACCAATGCCCGCTGCTCCACCGCGATGATCGAGAAACTCGCCGAACCCGACGCCAGTGGTCTCCAGCTGTTGCGCGACGCCGCCGAGAAAATGAAATTCTCCGCCCGCGGCTACCACCGCGTCCTGAAGGTCGCCCGCACGCTGGCCGATCTCGACGGCAAACCGACCGTCGGCCGCATCCATCTCGCCGAAGCGATCTCCTACAGGATCGCTGGGGAGAGGTTGACGGCGGCGGCGTGAAGATAGAAGCGAATGGGGAGTGGCGAATAGCGAATAGTTAACTGGCTGCCCGGCGACAATCAGGCTACATCCTATTCGCTATTCGCTATCAGCTCCCCAGCCCCTCAAACAGCACCGTCGAGAGATAACGTTCCGCGAAAGACGGAATGATGATGACGATATTCTTCCCCGCGTTCTCAGGTCGGCTGCCGACCTTGATGGCCGCCGTCAGTGCCGCACCCGAGGAGATGCCGACCGGCACGCCTTCGAGACGGGCGACGAGGCGCGCCTGTTCGAAGGCCTCGTCGTTGGTCACGGTGACGACCTCGTCATAGATGCCGGTATCGAGGATCTTCGGTGCGAAGCCGGCGCCGATGCCCTGGATCTTGTGCGGGCCGGGATTGCCGCCGGAGAGGATCGGCGAGTCGGCCGGTTCGACTGCGATGATCTTGATCTCGGGCTTGCGGCTTTTCAGCACCTGGCCGACGCCGGTGATCGTGCCGCCGGTGCCGATGCCGGAGACGACGATATCGACCGTGCCATCGGTGTCGTTCCAGATTTCCTCGGCCGTCGTCTTGCGGTGAATCTCTGGATTGGCCGGGTTTTCGAACTGCTGCGGAATGACGGCGTCGGGAAGGGAGGACGCCAGTTCCTCGGCCTTGGCGATGGCGCCCTTCATGCCCTTTGGTCCCTCGGTCAGCACCAGTTCGGCGCCGAGCAGCGCCAGCATCTTGCGGCGCTCGACCGACATCGTTTCCGGCATGGTGAGGATCAGCCGATAACCCTTGGCGGCGGCGGCAAAGGCGAGCGCGATGCCGGTGTTGCCGGAGGTCGGTTCGATCAGCACCGTCTTGCCGGGGGTGATCTTGCCCTGGGCTTCGAGGCTTTCGATCATCGCGACGCCGATGCGGTCTTTCACGGAGGCGATCGGGTTGAAGAATTCGAGCTTGCCGATCAGGTTCGCCACGACGCCCTTTTCTCGCGCCAGCTTGTCGAAGCGCACGAGCGGCGTGTCGCCGATGGTCTCGGTGATCGAGGAATAGATGCGGCCGCGGCCGGGCTTGTGCGACATGGGTGCTCTCCCTTTGAATTCTGCTTCTGAAATCGAGGGGAGAATAGGATCAAAGACCCGGCGATGCCAGTCCACGTTGATCCCGGGGAAGCGGTCCGCGGAGAAAAAAACCTTTGAAAACCGTTTCTTGCCGAATGTTTATTTCAGGCCGCACGCGTGGCAATGAAGGCTGCAGTGCCGGCCAGGATGCCGGCTGCGACCCGGTTCAGCGCTTGTAGGGCGCGCGGCTGCTTCAGCATCGTGCGGGCTCGCGAGGCAAGCAGCATATAGGGCACCAGCACGACGATCAGCACCACGAAGGTCACGGCAAGCAGGAGCGCATAGTCGCGCAAACCGATATTGCCGATATCGATCAGCGTCGGCGCAAGCGCGACATAGAAGAGCATCGTCTTCGGATTGCCGAGCGTCACCAGCAGGCCGGAGAGGAAGGATAGGCCGATATTGGTGGATTTCCGCGCCGCGATATCCTGCGGCAGCAGCCCTGCCGTCCAGAGTTTCCAGGCGATGTAGCCGAGATAGAGGGCGCCGGCGATCTTGATGACGATGAACACTTCGGTGAAGGTCTGCGCCACGAAGGCAAGGCCGAGAATGACCGCGGTGAGATAAGTCATGTCCCCGAGCACCAGACCGAGGCCCATGAAGAAGGTCTCGCGGAAATTCGAGCCGAGCGCACGCGCGACGATCGCGGTGATCCCGGGTCCGGGAATGGCCGCGGCGATGAACAGCGCTCCGGCATAGGTGATCAGGGCGGTGAGGCTCATCTTCTTAACCCACAGGGATTCCACCGCCCATCTATAGGCGGGCGCCGCTTCCTCATCAATGCTTTGGTGCTGATCGGTCCATAACCATAAGGAATAGGTCTGCTAGACCATGATCTACTTGGAAAGCGACCCGGCCTTGCTATTTCTCTCTGAGCAAATGCGCGATCAGCGTCCTCAGCGCTTCCTGCAAAGGGGCGCAGCGCCGCAGAGATTTCATCACCAAGGAGAGATTGAATGTCCCCTAGCTCAGCTGAAACCCGCAGGCTTTCGCCACTCAAGACGCCTTCCAGCCTGTCGACCAACGCCATTACCGATATTTCGGCGGCGCTGACCGCGCTGCTCGCCGATGTCTTCACGCTGTATCTGAAGACCAAGAATTTCCATTGGCACATGTCCGGTCCGCATTTTCGCGACTATCACCTGCTGCTCGACGAACAGGCGGAGCAGATTTTCGCCATGACCGACGACATTGCAGAGCGTGCCCGCAAGATCGGCGGTACGACGCTGCGCTCCATCGGCCAGATCGCTCGCCAGCAGCGCCTTTTGGACAATGACGCGGATTTCGTCACATCAGAGGATATGCTGTCGGAACTGGGCGGCGACAATGCCCAGCTCGTCTCGCTGCTGCGGGAGGTGCATGATCTCTGCGACGAGCATAATGACGTCGCGACCGCCAGCCTGATCGAGAACTGGATCGACGAGGCGGAGCGCCGTACCTGGTTCCTGTTCGAGACGACACGCCCGCAGAGGTAATGTCAGCAACCGGGCGTCTCAGCCATCCGTACTGGGATGCCCGGCTCAGCTCTCCAACGCCCGCGGACGCAGCCAGCGCGGCGTCCAGCCGAGATTCATGCCGGCGGCGGCAAGCAGGATGATCGCCGCACCTGCGATCTGCATCGGCTGCAGCGCATGGCCGAAGGCCAGCCGGTCGACGACGATCGCAGCGATCGGATAGATGAAGGAGAGGGCGCCGGTGAGATGCGTCGGTAGCCTCTGGATCGCGCCGTAGAGCAGCACATACATCAACCCGGTATGGACGACGCCAACGGTCACCAGGATCGCCCAGCGTCCTGCATCTTGCGGCGGATTTGAAAAGTCGGTCATCGGCGCCAGCATCAGCATGCCGGTTGCGACCTGGATGAGCGCGATCAGATGTGGCGGCGTGCCTTTCAGCCATTTCGCGGCAAGGGCGGCGAGCGCGTAGAAGAAGGCGGCACCGAGCGCCATCAGGATGCCGAGGCCGTAACCATCCGATGCCGCACCGCCTGCCTCCGGTTTTGCCTCGACGATGGCAATCATGCCGGCGAAGGAGAGTGTCAGCCAGAACAGCTTGGTGGCGGTGATCTTCTCGCCGAGCACGAGCGCGCCGAGCACGAGCAGCATGAAAGGCTGGGTGTTATAAACAGTCGTCGCGATCGAGATCGTCGCATGCGAATAGGAGGCAAACAGCAACAGCCAGTTCAAGACGATGGCGACGCCGCCGAAAACGGCGATGCCGAAGGCGCGCAGCGTGATGATGCCGGGCCGCAGCAGCCCGAGAGCGCCGCAGATGACAAGCAAGGTGAGCGCGCCGAACAGGCAGCGCCAGAAGACCACGCCGCTGACAGGCTGGCCCGACATGACGACGAACCAGCCGATTGTCCCCGAGATCAGCATTGCTGCCGTCATTTCCGCCGTGCCCCGTCTGATGTCGCTGCTCATGATAGCCTCCGCTTTCGATGATAAGAGAATATTGCGACAGGAAACGACTTTATATAAGGATAAAAAGGAAAGAGGTCGAAAGTTCCTAATTATATGAGGTAAATGGATGTCGGTGTCTAATGATGTGCAATTGCTCGATGAAATCGACCAAGCCATTTTGGAGGCGCTGGCCGGCAATGCGCGGATCTCGCTGAAGGAGCTGGCACAGCAGGTCGGTCTGTCTTCACCGAGTGCGGCCGAGCGTCTGCGCCGGTTGGAGGAGCGTGGCGTCATCAAGGCCTTCACCATCGATCTCGATCCGGCCGCCGTCGGTTACCCCCTGCAGGCGATCGTGCGCGTGCGCCCGCTGCCGGGACAGCTGCACATCGTCGAGCGCATCATCCAGGACATTCCTGAAATCGTCGAGTGCGACAAGGTGACGGGCGAGGATTGCTTCATTGCCCGCCTGGTCATCCGTTCGATGGCCGAACTTGACGGTCTCCTCGACCGGGTTGCCGAAAGGGCGGAGACCAACACCTCGATGATCAAAGCCTCGCCCGTCAAGCGCCGCCTGCCGCCGCTTTCACGGAAAAGGTGAAGTCGACGAAACGGGGCTAAAAATCTGCCATCGGTGAGAGCATCGCCGAAAAATTCGGGGTGGTATTGCCGAGCCCGCGCAGCATCAATCTGGTGCCGCTTTCGAACGGCTGCGGGACACCCACCCAGCCGAGCTTGTCAGGACGGAAAAGCACCTCGACGGAAGCGGACGTGATTTCCAACCCGCCGAGGATTGCTGCAAGCGGCGGTATCTCCGCCGCCACCACGTCGAGAAGGCTGAAGCGGCCCGCCTCGTCGATCTTCCAGGCGATCACTGCCTGCCGGTCCTCCAGGAAGCTGATGCGGACATCGGGATCGAGCTGCGTGTTGATCAGAAACATCGCCGCATTGGCAATCACAGCTAGCGCCGTCGACACCGGGCTTCGCGCTTTCAGCAGCGATTGCAGCAGCGCAAGATCATCCGCCTTTGCAGGCGTAAGCGACCGGGCGCGTGAGGTCGAAGTCGAAGGGGCGGGTGCCGCTCCCTCGTATCGGTACAGCGGTAGTGCGCGAAAACCATAGGGTTCGTAGAGCGACGGCTTGTCGGTATAGAGGATGACGGCTTCAAAGCCTTGCCGATCGCACCAGTCGAGCGCCTTCACCGTCAAATCGCGATAGAGGCCACGGCCGCGCCATGGCGGCCGCACCGCGCCGGATTGCAGCCCGGCGGCATGGACGCGCCGGCCGTTGATGACGAAGGGCAGCGCAAAGGCCGAGATATTGGCCGCAAGCTCGCCCTCGGCATCGAACCAGCCGAAGGGCATGCTGGTGGGATCAGGGCCGCCAAGCTGCTGCAGCGGACCGATATCAATGCCGAAAATATCTTGGAGCAGGCAGACCAGTGCTGCCCAGCCGGCGGGATCGCCGAAGTAATCCTGCCGGAAGGTCAGCCCAGCACTGTCGAGGTGCCGCGTCATCAGACGCCGGTGGAGCCGAAGCCGCCTGCGCCGCGTGTGGTCTCGCTTGCCTCGGTGATTTCGGCGATCCGTGCCTGGGTCACCGGCGCAATCACCATCTGGGCGATGCGCATGCCGCGCGAAATGACGAAAGGTTCCTCGCCGAGATTGGCGAGCAACACCTTCACTTCGCCGCGATAGTCGCTGTCGACGGTGCCCGGCGAATTCAGGCAGGTGATGCCGTTCTTGAAGGCTAGACCGGAGCGCGGCCGTATCTGTCCCTCGAAATGCTCGGGGATCTCGAAGATGAAACCGGTCGGCACCAGCGCCCGCTTGCCGGGCAGAAGCGTCAGCGGGGCCGCCTCGTCGACGGCGGCGCGCAGGTCCATGCCGGCCGCTCCCTTGCTTTCATAGGCTGGCAGGTCGAGGCCTTCGCCATTGGCTAAGCGGATGAGGTTCAGCGTCGGGCGCGTATCGTGATGAATGGTCATGACCCATTACTTTGCACGTGAAAGGGCAAGGTCAATTGCAAAGCGGGGCTTTAGTCGCTAGTTAAGCGGCAATTCCACAGGATTCACATTATGGCCGAAAGTCTCGCCGAGGCGGTCTCCCGCCGCCGCACATTCGCTATTATCGCCCACCCGGACGCCGGGAAGACGACGCTCACCGAAAAGCTGCTGCTGTTCGGCGGCGCCATTCAGCTTGCCGGCGAAGTCAAGGCGAAGAAGGATCGTATGCAGACGCGTTCCGACTGGATGAAGATCGAGCGCGAACGCGGCATCTCCGTCGTCACCTCGGTGATGACCTTTGAATATAACGACAATGTCTTCAACATTCTCGACACGCCGGGTCACGAGGATTTTGCCGACGACACCTATCGCACGCTGACCGCCGTCGACGCCGCCGTCATGGTCATCGACGCCGCCAAGGGCATCGAGCCGCGCACGCTGAAGCTTTTCGAAGTCTGCCGCATGCGCGATATCCCGATCATCACCTTCATCAACAAGATGGACCGCGAGAGCCGCGATCCCTTCGAGATCCTCGATGAGGTGGAAGAGAAGCTGGCGCTCGATACCGCGCCGATCACCTGGCCGATCGGCCGCTCGAAGACTTTCTGTGGTTCCTACAATATTGCCGCCAACACCGTGCGCGGGTCGGATACCGAAGTCGAGGGAACGCCGGTCAACGGCCCCCAGAGCGTTGCCGGCAGGCTGCCGGAAAACGAGCGCCAGGTCTTCGTCGAGGAGACCGAGTTGGCGATCGAGGCCTGCCGACCCTTCGACCGCCAGGCCTTCCTGGAAGGCCATATGACGCCTGTCTTTTTCGGCTCGGCCCTGCGCAATTACGGCGTTCGCGATCTCATCAATGCGCTCGGCGATTTTGCGCCGCCGCCGCGTGATCAGGTCGCGGATACCAGGACCGTGCATGCGACCGACGACAAGATGACGGCCTTCGTCTTCAAGATCCAGGCCAATATGGACCCCAACCACCGCGACCGCATCGCCTTTGCCCGCATCTGCTCCGGCAAGCTGGAGCGCGGCATGAAGGCAAGGCTTGCCCGCACCGGCAAGCAGCTCGGCCTGACGGCGCCGCAGTTCTTCTTCGCCTCGCAGCGCCAGCTCGCCGACACCGCCTATGCCGGCGATGTCGTCGGCATTCCCAACCACGGGACGCTGAGGATCGGCGATACGCTGACCGAAGGGGAATCGCTGGTTTTCCAGGGCGTGCCGAACTTCTCGCCGGAAATTCTGCGCCGCGTGCGTCTCGAAGACGCGATGAAGGCGAAGAAACTCAAGGAAGCCCTGCAGCAGATGGCCGAGGAAGGCGTCGTCCAGCTCTTTTCGCCGGAAGACGGCTCACCGGCGATCGTCGGCGTCGTCGGCGCCCTGCAGCTCGACGTGCTGAAGGAGCGGCTGATGGCCGAATACGGCCTGCCGGTCTCCTTCGAAATGTCGCGTTTCTCCGTCTGCCGCTGGATCTCGGCCGATCAGGCAGCGGATCTCGACAAGTTCCTCACCGTCAAGCGCGGCGATATCGCCCGCGATCTCGACGGCGATCCGGTCTTCCTCGCCCAGGACGGCTTCTCGCTGCGCTACGAGGCCGAACGTTATCCGGCTATCAAGATGGTCGCCATCAAAGAATATCACGCCGCCAAGGCGGCGTGACGGCCGATTTTTCCGATCATCCGGCGGCGATGATCTCGATCTCCACGAGCCAGTCGTCGCGCAGCGTTTCGACGATGATGGCCGTGGTCGGCACGGGGCGGCCGTTCAGCGCCCGAAGACGGGCATTCTGGTTGACCTCCACAAAGGCGCCGTCGCGGAGATAACTCGTCAGCCGGACGATATTGTCCACCGTCATATCAGCCGAGGCGAGGATGGTGGGCAGATTGGACCAGATTAGCTCCAGTTGTCCTTCCAGATCGGGTGCCGCCATTCTCTGTTGATCGAGACCCATCGTGCCGCTGACGAAGAGCAGCCTCGAGGGATGTCTGACCTCCAGCGCATGGACGTAATCTGGGCTCGCCGGATAGATCCCGTTTGCCGGATTGCGCTCGATCATCTCCATAAGATTTCCCCTTTCTCCGAATATTCTGTTGAAGAAGGCCAGTATCGGCGATTATTTTTCGGCAGGAAGAGGAGTTTACCGAATGGCGAAAAATACAGAGGATGTTCGGCAAAGGCGCCCGCCACAGCCGGCCATTGATGCATTCGACCGAAAAATATTAGCCGCACTCGCCGCCGACAGCAGCCAGAGTTATGCCAGGCTCGGTGAGGTGGTCGGCCTGTCTGCGCCGGCCGTGCATGAGCGCGTGCGCCGCCTCAGACAATCCGGTACGATCAAGGGCGTGCATGCCGCACTCGATGGCGCGGCGCTTGGCAAACCGCTGCTTGCCTTCGTGCATGTGGAGGCGGCCGGCTGGGGCAAGAGCGAACGACTGATGCAAGTGCTGCGTTTTCCCGAGGTCGAGGAGATGCATTCGGTTGCGGGCGACGCCAGCGTGCTCTTCAAGGTCCGCATGGCCAGCCCCCAGGCACTGGAGGCTTTGCTCTCGCAGATCCACGCCGTTCCCGGCGTCACCGGCACCCGCAGCTACATCGCCCTTTCCACCTATCTGGAGCGTCCGGTGCAAGCAGGCGTCACCGAGAGCTGGCCTGACATGCCTTTGCCGGAATAGGCTCGATAGAGAGGTCACGAGCGGGATATTTCATAAAATATATCGCTATGGCATAGTCCAGCCGATTCCCGGTTTGAACGAGGAAAAGCAATGGTCCGCGAGAACGAGATTCGCGAAAACGAAGTGGCGATGGAATTGCCGGAACCGAGGGATGCCGGTCTCGTCTTTATCGGCCGTATCGCCACGCCCTGGACATCCCGGTTGGAGACCCCGCGTCAGGGCCGCCATGACGGTCCGGTCTGCCGGATCGAGATATTCGCGCCCTGGATCCCGGCGCTGCAAGGTGTCGAGGCCTTTGAACGGCTGGAGGTCCTTTACTGGCTCGACCGTTCGCGGCGCGACCTGCTTCTGCAGAGCCCGGCGCGAAACGGCAGGACGCACGGCACATTTTCTTTACGTTCGCCTGTCCGGCCCAATCCGATCGGTACCTCGATCGTCCGGCTCGAAGCGGTCGAAGACGCCGTCCTCCTTGTGCGCGGCCTCGATTGCCTCGACGGCACACCGCTTCTCGACCTGAAGCCGGATCGCACGCTCTTTACGCCGATCGCGCCCCCGCAGCCGGGCGATTTCCAGACCGGCTGAGGCGGCAACGGCAATACTCAATCGACCGCGACCATAACATCGGAAGCCTTGATGACGGCATAGGCATCCGAACCCACCGCAAGGCCGAGTTCGTCCACCGCCTCGTTGGTGATCGAGGCCGTGACGATCGCGCCGTTGCCGATTTCGATGCGGATATGAGCCGTCGTGGCTCCCTTCACGACGTCGACGACTTTGCCCTTGATGCGGTTGCGCGCGCTAATTCTCATGAACCTCTCCTGATCTCCGTTGTGCCGCTAGTCCTCGCCGTCGAATCGCGGCAGTGACTCGATACTCTTTACCCAAGGCAAGGCCGATCGGCACCATATCTGTTTCTTCGGGGTCAGGTCCTGCCGCTGGTCGATGCCGCCGAGGCGGATGCCGATTGCGCCGCCACTGTCGTTCGTGCGGTAAAGCGGCGATCCGCAATTCGGGCAAAAGAACTGCCGGCTGAGACCGCCGCTGTCGCCATATTTCGTGTAGGCTCTCGGCTCGCCGGCAATGAGGTTGAAACTTGCCGGCCGCGCTGGCGCGGTGACGCGATAGGCGGAGCCCGTCAATCGCTGGCAATCGGTGCAGTGGCAGATCGAGACGCGCTCCGGATCGATTTCCGCCTGATAGCGGATCGCCCCGCAATGGCATCCTCCCGTGATATGCATCGGCATTTCCTCACTCCGCCGGCTGCGCGGCCGGGTGTGCTGCGTAGAAGGCCTTCGCATCCGCCGTGAAGGCGGCCCGCTGATCGGCTTTCGTATAGAACATGTGCCCGCCGCGATAGAGTTCCAGCCTGACGCGGCCGCCGGCGAGCGAGGGCGGCAGATGGTCGACCACATAGCGGCTAACGCTGTAGGGCGTCACCAGGTCGCTGTAGCCATGCGCGATCAAGAGATGGAAAGCAGAGTTTGAGGCGAGCAGCTGCCTGATATCGTCGGTGGCGCTTGCCTGGAAACGCGATCCGCCGCCGCGTCCGCCGCCCCATTCCCAGCGCCGGCTGATATCGCCTTCGAGCAGCGTATAGGTCATCTCCGTCTTGAAGCCGAGCTGGTTGCGGGCATAGTCGGCAAAGGCGCCGCCATAGGCACGGGTGAAGCCGTCGAGGATGGCGTCGTCGCCGCGATCGTAATCGGATTCCGGATAGGGATCGGGTGAGGCAAAAGAGGCGTCGTAGGGGCTCCTCACCTCACCCTTGCCGGCGTCCGCATGTTTGACGAAGGAATTGCCTGGGAAGCCGCGATTGCGGGTGATGATATCCTGGGGAATGCCGGTCAGTCTGGAAATCCTGCTGTAGAAGGCGTCGGCATCGGCGCCGGTCGGCGGTGCCCCGGCAAGCGTTGTGAGATAGTCGCCGAGCGCGAAGGCCTCGGCCTGCTTCTGCTTCTGTTCGTCAAATGCGTTCTCCCGGTCGAGCTCGGCCGCGGCCAGCGACGGCAATTCCAGTGCCGCGCCGAGAGCGAACTGGTCGGCATCGAACATCAATTGGCCTTCAAGCAACGGGGAAAGCATCACCGCGCCGGCGATGATGATTCCCTGGCTTTCCTGCAGCACCGAGGCGACCTTGGCCGCGCGGAAGCCACCATAACTTTCACCGAGAAGATATTTCGGCGAGTTGGAGCGGTTGTTATGAGCGACATAGAGTGCAATCGCCTTGGCAATGCTCTGAGCGTCGGCATTGACGTTGTAATAGTTGGAGGCGTCGTCGGCCTTCACCGTCCGGCTCCAGCCGGTGCCGATCGGATCGATCAGCACGAGATCGGTGAAATCGAGCCAGCTTTGCGTGTTATCGACGAGCTTCGCATTGGCTCCGTCGCGCCCCTCCGGCCCGAAATCGAGCACCTTCGGTCCTACTAGCCCGAGATGGAGGAAGGCGGACGCCGCACCTGGCCCACCGTTGAAGGCGAAGGTCAGAGGTCGGTTCGCCCCGCCATTCCGGGCGACATAGGCGGTGTAGAAGATCGCTCCGGACTGCGCGCCGTCCTGGCCGAAAAGGTCAAGCGTGCCGGCAGTTGCTGTATAGGCGATCTTCCGGTCGCCGATCATCAGCTCATGCTCGGTGACGGAATCGGCCGGCAGCAGCTTCAGCACGCCGTCGCGCGTGCTGCTCCCAACAGTCACCCCGGGTGCGCTGCTTTCCTGTGCCATGGAAAGGGCAGGGGCGAACATTACTGCAAGTACGGTAAGCAGAAACAGGGTTCTTATGCGCAAGATGTCTCCTCCGGCGGTCGGGAATGAGAGGCTGAGATAGCGTAGCATCCGCGGCTGGCGACAGGCATCAAGAGAAGGTGATGGGCGGTGAACGGGCGAACAAGCGAGACGGCTCAGCCGGCCTTCTCAATGGCGTGGACATTGATCTCGACCGCCCGGCCGGCCCTCCAGCCATTGATCGCCGCTCCGAGCCCGAGTGCCACGAAGAGGACGGCGCACCAGGAAAAACTTCCGGTCCAGCCCCTGATGAGGCCGACGACGAGCGGGCCGATGGCGGCAAGGAGGTAGCCGACGCATTGCGCCATGCCGGAAAGGTGGGCGGCGACATCGGGATCGCGCGAGCGCAGCACGATCGTCGTCATGGCCGCGGCGATCAGCCCGCCCTGGCCGATGCCCTGCAGCACCGCCCACAGCCAGACCGTCGAAAGCGGCGCGAAGAGCAGGCCGAGCAGGGCGATGACGGCGATGCCGCAGAGGCTGGCATTGATCAGCCGCTGGTCGCGGCCGCGCACGGCGATATGCGGCACGATGAGACAGGATGCGGCCTGCACCATCACCGAGAGCGAAACGATCGCCCCGGCGGTGACGCCGTCGAGCCCGCGTTCGCGCAGGATCGGAACAAGCCAGCCGAAGACGCAATAGGCAAGGGCGGATTGCAGTCCCATGAACAGCGTGACCTGCCAGGCAAGCCGATCCCGCCAGAGGCCTTTGACGTGGAAACCGTTTCGTCTTGCCTGGCTACGGCTGCGAAGAACCTGCGGCAGCCAGAGCAGGCTGACGATCAGCGCGGGAAGCGCCCAGATGGCAAGCGCGCCCGCCAGAGAACCGCCGAGCGCATGTTCGATCGGTAGCGTCAGCCCGGCCGCACTTGCCGCACCCGCGCAGAGCGCCATCGTGTAGAAGCCGGTCATCAGCGCGGCACGCGTGGGAAAGTCCCGTTTCACCAGCCCCGGGAGTAGCACGTTGGCGATGGCGATGCAGGCGCCGGCAAGCGCCGTGCCGATGAAGAGCAGCGGCACGGAGGACAGTCCGCGCAACGCAGTGCCGAGTGAGAGAAGCAGGAGAACGCAAAGCAACGTGCGCTCAGTGCCGAGGCGCTGGGCAAGACGAGGCGCAAGCGGCGAGAAGGCGCCGAGGCAGACGACCGGAAGCGTCGTCAGCAGGCTGGCGCCAAGAGCACTCAGGCCGAGTTCGGCGCGGATTTCCGGCAGGAGCGCCGAGGCGCTTGAGAAGACAGGGCGCAGGTTGAAGGCGATCAGCACCAGGCTCGCGCCGAGCAGGAAACGATCCGCAGTTCCCCTGACCGGCGTTGCCTGCGGCGGCGGAAGGCTGCCGGCCTCGGCGTCGACAAGCAATTCATCGGCCGCCTCGAGCATGCTGGCGGCATTGTTCGAGGGCGTGTTCATGACAGGATCATCCGGTCGAGCGCGGCAAGAACCGGCGCCATGAAGCGGCGCACCGCAGCATCCGCCTTGTCGGGATCGCCGGTTTCGATGGCGTCGACGATATCGGCATGCGCCTGCATATCGGGTTCCGGAATATCCTTGCCGAGCGTCGCGGCAATGGTGTCGGCAATCGAGGCCGAGAAGAAATCATAGATCTCGATCATCGCCTGGTTGCCCGAAGCGGCGATAACAGCCTTGTGGAAGGCAAGGTCGCGCTCGATGAAGGCGGCCTGGTTGCCGCCATCGTAATTGCCGCGTTCGGCAAGCAGCCTGCGAAGCCCGGCAACCGTTTCCGGCGTCTTGCGGATCGCCGTCAGCCGGGCTGCCTCGACGTCGAGCGCCAGGCGAGCCTCGAACTGGTCGCGCAGACTGGCGCGCCGCGCCATCGTCAGCGGCCGGCCGGCATCGCTGGTGGAGCGGACATAGGTTCCCGAACCCTGTCGCGTCTCGAGATAACCCTGGGAAACCAGAACCCGCACCGCCTCGCGCACCGTGCCGCGGCTGACGGAGAGCATGGCCGATAGCGAGGCTTCATTCGGCAATTTCTCGCCGACCGCCCAGCGTTTGCCGAGAATGTCGCTGCGGATTGCCACGATCGCCTCATCCGCGAGATTGGTCTTGCTGAGCGCTCGCATCTCAATACTCATAAAGTCATCTGATGACTTTATGAGTATTGAGATTTCGAAATTCCGTCAAGCTAAATTCGGACAAGAGAATTCCGGCCAATAAAAAAGGGCCGCCTCAGCGACCCTTTCCATGAGTTTGGCCTCAAACTGGCCTGGACTGTCTATGCAGCCCCAGGAAGGCGGGGATTAGTGCGAGGGCTGCCTCGCTTTCATCACCTCTCCCATGCCCGTTACGAGGTCCGAAATCTCATTAGACATTGGATCACCTTCCTTTCGTTCTGTTGCTGATAGCCCGAAGGTAGGCTGATTCTTCTGAGATGCAAGAAGAAATGCGCTCAATGCGCCGCCTTGATAAATGTGCCGTTCTGCAACTCGCGCATCGCCTGCATGATTTCCTCACGGGAGTTCATCACGATCGGGCCGTGCCAGGCGACCGGCTCCTCGATCGGCTTGCCCGAAACAAGCAGGAAACGAATGCCCTGATCGCCGGCCTGCACCGTCACTTCATCGCCGCTGTCGAAGACCACGAGCGTGCGGTTGCCGGACATGTCGCGGATGTTCAGCTCTTCACCGTCGACTTCCTTCTCGACGCGCACGCCGAAAGGTTTCGATGCATCGCGGAAGGTGCCGGAGCCGGCGAAGATATAGGCGAAGGCGTTGCGATAGGTATCGACCGGCAGGCGCTTCTTTCTGCCGGGCGGCACCGAAACGTCGAGATAGATCGGCTCGGCGGCGACGCCGTCCACGGGACCGGCCTTGCCCCAGAAATCGCCGCAGATGACGCGCACAGCCGTGCCGTCATCATCGACGACGACAGGAATGTCGGAGGATTTAACGTCCTGATAGCGCGGCGCCGTCATTTTCAGCGAGGAGGGCAGGTTTGCCCAGAGCTGGAAGCCGTGCATGCGGCCGGCGAAATCGCCCTTCGGCATTTCCTGATGCATGATGCCGCTGCCGGCCGTCATCCACTGGATGTCGCCGGCGCCGAGCAGGCCCTGATTGCCGAGGCTGTCGCCGTGCTCGACGGTGCCGGCGAGCACATAGGTGATCGTCTCGATGCCGCGATGCGGATGCCAGGGAAAGCCGCGGATATATTCCGCCGGATTGTCGTTGCGGAAATCGTCCATCATTAGGAAGGGATCGGTCATCGCAGGATCGCCGAAGCCGAAGACGCGGTGCAGCTTGACGCCGGCGCCTTCCATGGTCGGTGTGGCGATACTCTCATGCTTGACGGGGCGGATCGACATGGCGTCCTCTCAAAGGGTTCAACTTGAGCTCGACTATAGCCGTCGGGTCGCCGGGCGCGAAGTCCGTGGCGCGGGCAACGCAGTGTTCACAAAAGAACACAGCGTTTCGCCGAATTTGAAGAGGCCGGTCGTTAAGAAATCGTCATATTGCGCTTGCAAACCGTCCGAACGTTAAGCTGTTATTAGCCGCGTTGTTCGACAATTTACAGCATGCCCGCCGATGCGGCGGCGGGTTCCGGAGCAAGAAAGCCATGTGTCGCTGGGCAGCCTATCGCGGAGATCCTCTCTATCTCGAGGAGTTGGTGTCTTCGCCCGCCCATTCCCTGATCGAGCAGTCCCATTGCGCCACCCGCGCCAAGACGGCGACGAATGGCGATGGCTTCGGCATCGCCTGGTATGGCGACAGGCCCGAGCCCGGCCGCTACCGCGATATCCTGCCGGCCTGGTCGGATTGCAATCTGAAGAGCCTGGCGCGCCAGATCCGTTCGCCGCTCTTCCTCGCCCATGTCCGCGCTGCCACAGGCGGCGGCACCCGGCGCGACAACTGCCATCCCTTCACCCACGGCATCTGGTCCTTCATGCACAACGGCCAGATCTCCGGTTTCGAGCGCTTGCGCCGGCCGATGGAGGCGATGCTCGACGACGAACTGTTCAATGCCCGCGGCGGCACGACCGATTCCGAGCTGATGTTCCTGCTGGCGCTGCAATTTGGCCTGCGCGAGGCGCCGGTAGCAGCGATGGCTGACATGGTCGGTGTTGTCGAGGATCTGGCGGAAAGCGTCATCGGCTCGATCCTGCTGCGTTTTACTGCCGCCTTCTCCGACGGCAACACGCTTTATGCGATCCGCTATGCCACCGACCGCAAAGCACCGACGCTCTATGCCTCGCCTGTCGGCGCCGGCTATTGCCTCGTGTCCGAGCCTTTGAATGACGATGGTGATGCCTGGGCTGAAATTCCGGACGGCAGTGCCGTCACCATCGGCAAAGATGGCATTGACGTCGCGGACTTCCGGCCGGAGAAGCGGACTGCCGCCAAACCGCAACGCGTAGCTATTCTGGCCTGAGCCCGCTCGCGATTAGCGGAGCCGCCTGGCGATCAGCGCCGCGAGCCTTTCGGCAACCTCTTCCTTCGCCAGGTCAGGCCATTGCTCGACGCCGTCGTGGCGGACGAGTTTGACGCTGTTGCGGCTGCCGCCCATGATGCCGGTCGCCGGAGAGACGTCGTTGGCGACGATCATGTCGGCGCCCTTCCGCTCGAGTTTTGCCCTCGCATTGCTTTCCACGTCCTGCGTCTCGGCGGCAAAGCCGATCACCAGTTTGGGCCGCATCGTGTGATGGCCGACGGTTTTCAGGATGTCCGGATTTTCGGTCAGCGCCAGCGTCGGAATGGATTCGCCCGGATGTTTCTTCAGCTTCTGGTCGGCGGCCGAGGCGACGCGCCAGTCCGCTACCGCCGCGACCATCACCGCGATGTCGGCCGGCAGCGCCGCGAGCACGGCATCCCGCATTTCCTCGGCCCGTTCAACGTGGATGACGGTGACCCCAATCGGATCGGCGATTGTCACCGGTCCCGATACCAGCGTCACCTCTGCCCCGAGCTTTGCAAGCGCCGCGGCGATTGCATGCCCCTGCCGGCCGGAAGAGCGGTTGGCGATATAGCGCACCGGATCGATCGGCTCATGTGTCGGTCCTGAGGTGACGATCGCCTTTCGCCCCTTCAGCGGTTTTTCTCCATCGTCGAGCAGTGCTTCGGCGGCCGCGACGATTTCGAGCGGCTCCGCCATCCGGCCGAGCCCAGCCTCCCGGCTTTCCGCCATTTCGCCGGCCATCGGCCCGATGAAGCGCACGCCGTCAAGCTTGAGCGTTGCCGCGTTGCGCCGGGTCGCCGGATGCGCCCACATGGCCGGGTTCATCGCCGGCGCCGCAAGCACCGGCCTCTCCGTCGCCAAAAGCACGGTCGAGGCGAGATCGTCGGCGATCCCGTTCGCCATCTTCGCCATCAGGTCGGCGGTGGCAGGGGCAATCAGCACGAGGTCGCAATCGCGCGCCAGCCTGATATGGCCGACATCCTGTTCGTCTTGGCGGGAAAACAGATCGAGAAAGACATGGTCCGCCGCCAGCGCACCGACGGCAAGCGGCGTGACGAATTCCTGCGCGCCCTTGGTCATCACAGGGCGGACGCTCGCGCCGCGCTCGCGCAGCCGGCGGATCAGATCCAGGCTCTTATAGGCGGCGATGCCGCCGGAGATGATGAGGAGGATGCGTTTGCCGCTGAGAGCCATGGCTTTTCTACCCGTCGCCTTATTGACCGGCCCTGACCCTAAGCCTTTGGCGGAGAACATGCAATCGCGGGAACGACACCCATCGGCCGTAGCCGGCGGGTGCCGCCCCGTTCATGTCATCAACCGTCATTTTCCTGGGCTCAGAGGTTGCTCATCCCACCGTCGATGATGAGTTCGCTGCCGACGATATAAGCCGCCTCATCGGAGGCGAGGAAGACGATCGTCTTTGCGACTTCGCTGGGGCTCCCGAAGCGGCCGACGGGAATCTGGGACTGGATCTGCGCGGTCATCGCCTTGGAATCTGCTTCCGACGCTCCGAGCTTGCTGTAGAGCGGCGTGGCGATCGGACCTGGGCTGACGGCGTTGACGCGGATGCCGCGGCCGATGAGTTCGCCCGACAGCGTCTTGGCAAGCGTCAGCAACGCACCCTTCGTCAGTGAATAGACGCTGGAGTTCGGCATGCCGATATGGGCGTTGATTGACGTGTTGAGCACGATCGCGGCCTGTTTCGAAAAGATCGGCAGCAGCGACTGGATCAGGAAAAATGGCCCCTTGACGTTGATATCAACCGACCTGTCGAAGGCGGTTTCGCTCCACTGTTCCAGCGGCCCGAATTCGGCGACACCGGCATTGACGAAAAGGATGTCGAGCGAACCGAAAGCTTCCTTCACTGTATCGGCAACGGCCTTCTGGCCGGCCGCATTGCCGGCATCGGCCTGGATGACGATCGCTTTATCGCCAAGTTCGCTACGGGCGGCTTCGACGCTTGCGGCGCTGCTGCCGGTAACGACGACACGTGCGCCTTCGGCGATGAACTGGCGGGCAGTTTCGATGCCGATGCCGCTGGTGCCGCCGGTGATGAGGGCTGTCTTGTACTGAAGACGTGACATGTGAGTTCCTTCAATGGGATGGGCCGCGGCCCGTGGTGGCTCAATTGGAGAATGTTGCAGAAAAAGCGGCGCGACAATCCGGCGAATCGAGGAATGGCAATCAATCCGAGCGGGTCATCGCGCCTGGCTTTCGTCAGGTGCGGGTGATCGAGGCGCCGCCATCAACCAGCGAAGCGGTGCCGGTGACGAAGCTCGCATCGTCGGAGGCGAGATAGAGGACCGAGCGGGCAAGCTCCTCGGGGGCTGCGACACGTTTCAGCGCATGCAGGTTGGTGACGAAGGACTGCTTTTCAGCCGTATCGTTCATGTCCCGATACATATCGGTATCGACGGCCCCCGGAAGGATGGCATTGACGCGCACGCCCTGTTGGCCGAATTCGGCGGCAAGCGCCTGCGTCAGGCCGATCAGGCCGGCTTTGCTGGCGGCATAGGCGGCAACGCCCGGGAAGGCGAAGCTGTAGCCGACGAAGGTCGAGGTGAAGATCACCGAGCCGCCGCCATTTTCGACCATGGCAGCAATCTGGTGCTTGGCGGCGAGGAAGGAGGCGGTGAGATTGATCGCCAGCGCATCGCTGAAGCCTGCTTCCGAAACGGCGGTGCTCGGGCCGGCTTCGCCGAGCGTGCCGGCATTGTTGAAGGCGATGTCGAGTTTGCCGTAATTCGTTACGGCAGCGGCGACCAGCGCCTTATGATAATTTTCCGAGCGAACGTCGCCGGCAACGGCAACCGCATCTCCGCCCTCTGCCTTGATCTCCGCGACGAGGCTGTCGAGTTCGGCCTGGCGGCGGGCGCCGACGACGACCTTCGCGCCTTCGGCGGCGAAGAGCTTTGCCGTAGCGCGGCCGATGCCGGAGCTTGCGCCGGTAACGATCGCGACCTTATTGTTCAAGCGGTTCATGGTTCCATCTCCTGCGTTTGAGGTGAGGCGGCCCTTGCCGTCCCTTTCGATGAAGGGAAGATGGCATTTTCCTTTCGTTCGGATTAGTCTCCAAATTGGAGAACTCGAATTCGGAAAAACCGAACGATGATCAGGATCGAGGGTATTGCGGCTTTCGTCGCTGTGGTCGAGGCAGGCTCGGTCAGCGAGGCGGCCCGGCGGCTGCGGCTGTCCAAATCCGTCGTCAGCGAAAGGCTGGCGGAGCTGGAGAAGTCGCTCGGTGGCCTCCTGTTGCACCGAACGACCCGCAAGCTCACTTTGACCGAGGATGGCGCGGTCTTCCTGGAGCGCGCCACGCGCATCGTGCGCGAGATCGGCGAGGCCGCAGCCGATATGGCCGAGCGGCGCGGAACGCTGTCCGGGCCGATCCGCATTGCTGCTCCCGTCACCTTCGGCCGGATGCATCTCGGTCCGGCGCTTTATCCCTTCCTTGCCGAACATCCCGAGATCGAACTGACCCTCGATATCGACGACCGGCGGGTCGATGCGGCTTCGGATGGCTACGACGCCATCATCCGCAACGGTCCGATCGCCGACAGCAGACTGGTTGCCTGGAAACTCACGCGCAGCCGCCGTCTTCTCTGCGCCTCGCCGGATTATCTGGCGCGCGAGAGAGTGCCTTCATCGCTTGCTGATCTCAACAACCACCGTGGCATCTTCTACACCAATCGCGGCGTTGCCGACTGGCGTTTCCAGACGCCGGAGGGCGCAATCGTCGTCCGCGCGAAACTGGCGCTCGGCATCAACAATGGCGACATGCTCCGCGACGCCGCCATTGCCGGCCTCGGCATCGCGTTGCTGCCCGCCTTCATCGCCGGCCCGGCCATCCGCGAGGGACGGCTTGCCGAAATCGATGTCGGACACAAGCCGGAGGCCGAATTCATCTATATGGCCCATCCCGAGGGCCGAAATCCCTCCGCCAAGCTCCGCGCCATCGCCGATCATCTTAGGAAGAGCTTCGGCGATCCGCCCTATTGGGATCCGGCGGGTTAACCAGCAGGCTCATCAGGTTCTCGGTGACCGGCTGGCGAGATGCCACGGTCGCCCGCTCCTCGACAAATGGCGGGGCGGCTCCAACCTCGTGGGTTCGCTGGCGGCTGGTTCTTCGCGGTTGAAGGCTGGGCCGCCGTCGTTATCTTTACCCTTGCCATGCTGGCGCTGCCCTTCGCTTCCGCCTGACTGCCCAGCACCTCGCGAGGAGAAAAACATGATCCGCATAGACCGCCTCGACCATCTCGTACTGACCGTCGCCGATATCGCGATCACCTGCGATTTCTATTCCGGCATCCTCGGCATGTCGGTCGAAACTTTTGCAGAAGGCCGCAAAGCGCTGAAATTCGGCAGGCAGAAGATCAACCTGCACCAGGCTGGCCACGAGTTCGATCCCAAGGCGAAACATCCGATACCGGGTTCCGGCGATCTCTGCTTCATTGCAGTGACGCCTCTAAACGAAATCATCGCTCATCTCAGGGCCTCCGGCGTCCCGATAGAAGCCGGACCGGCCGAGCGCACCGGTGCGACCGGGCGCTTGCGCTCCGTCTACATCAGGGACCCCGACGGCAATCTCGTCGAAATCTCCAATCCTATCGTCTGACCGCGTTCGAGAATTTTCAACATAGCCGCTTGACGGACGATTACGTGTCCATTAATTAACCTATAAGTTAATTAACTTGTAGGTTAATAAAATGCAAGCTGATGTACTCGGCCGGACCTTTTCAGCGCTTGCCGACCCGACCCGCCGGGCGATCATGGCGCGTTTGGTTTTGGGCGAAGCCTCGGTCTCGGAACTCGCTGAACCCTTCGATATGTCGCTGGTCGCCGTGTCGAAACATCTGAAGGTGCTTGAAAGCGCCGGCCTGATCTCGAAGGGCAGGGAAGCGCAATGGCGCCGCTGCCGATTGGAGGCGATGCCTCTGAAGGAGCTCGACGACTGGCTGGAGACCTATCGGCGCTTCTGGAGCGAAAGCCTCGACAAGCTGGAATCCTACGCAGCAAGCCTGAAACAAAGGAGGAATGTCAATGAACGTGACGAGTGAAGCAAAAGCTGCCGGCCTGAGCCGCGAGATCCTGCTCGTCCGGGATATCGACGCCCCGCGCGATCTCGTCTTCAGCCTCTGGACGGAGCCGAAGCACCTGCTCCACTGGTGGGGGCCGCATAATTGTTCGGCCCCCTCCGTCTCCGTCGATCTGCGTGAAGGCGGCGCCTGGCGGCACTGTATTCTCGGTCGCGACGGCAAGGAATATTGGAGCCGGGGCACCTATCTCGAGATCAGTCCGCCCGAACGGCTGGTCTTCACCTTCGCCTGGGAAAATGAAGATGGAAAGCCCGGGCACGAGATGCACGTGACCATCGAATTGGAGGAAAGGGGCGAAGGCACGCGCCTCGTCTTCCGCAAGCTCGAACTGCCGAGTGATACTGAATTCAAGCTGCAATCGGAGGGCTGGGTCGAGGCGCTGGAGAAAGTTGCCGCCTATGCCGAGGCGCAAGCCAAAGGGAGCATGTAATGAAGAAGATCTATCACGGAAGCTGCCACTGCGGCGCCGTCACCTACGAGGCGAGCCTCGATCTCTCGGCAGGTACCTTTCGCTGCAACTGTTCGATCTGCAGAAAGAAGCGGAACTGGCTCGCCGTCGCAGCACCTGAGGACTTCCATCTCACCGGCGGCGCCGACAATATCGGCGAATACCAGTTCGCCTCCCGCAAACTGCATCATCTCTTCTGCAAGACCTGCGGCATCAGTTCCTATGCCTGGGGCGAAAACGAGAAGATCGGCACCTTCTACGCTGTTTCGGTCAATTGCCTGGATGATGCGAGCCCCGACGAATTGATCGAAGCTCCGATCGCCTTCGTCGATGGTCTCCACGATTGCTACGACGCCTCACCAGAGGAAACGCGGCATCTTTAGTGCGGGGAGCTATTCTTCCCCGCGTCAACCAAGCCGGATATACGGCACGTCCTTCTTCGCCACCTCGTCAACCGCTTCCTCGTAACCCGCATCGGCATACCGCATGACGCCGAGTGCCGTATCGTTGGTCAGCGCATGGTCGAGCCGTTCGTCGGCGGCATCGGTGCCGTCGGCGATGACGGTGACGCCGCAGCTTGTCATGTAGCCGGCATATCCGCCGCCGCCGGAATGGACGACGACGAGATCGGCCATCGACGAGCAGAGCATCATCGCATCGATCAGCGGCCAGTCGGCGATCGCGTCGGAGCCGTCCTTCATCCGCTCGGTCATGATATTGGGATGCGCCATGGCGCCGGCATCGAGATGGTCGCGGGAGAACGCGACGGGGCCTTTGAGTTCACCGCTCGCCACCAGCGCATTGACCCGCCGGGCGAGTGCCGTGCGTTCGCCATGGCCGAGCCAGGCGATACGCGCCGGCAGCCCCTCGAAGGGTACGTGCTCGCGCGCCAGCCGAATCCAGTTGGTGATGATCTTGTTGTCGGGAAACATGTCGAGCAGCAGGTCGTCGATGCGAGCGATGTCGCTCTCCTCGCCCGACAGGGCCATCCAGCGGAACGGGCCGATCGCCCGGGCAAACAACGGCCTCAGATAGGCTTCGGTGAAGATCGGAATGTCGAAGGCATTGGCGACGCCGCCTTCCTTGGCTTGCGTGCGGATGAGGTTGCCGTTGTCGAAGACTTCGGAGCCCTTCTTCTGAAACTCCAGCATCGCCGTGACGTGCTCGACGATCGAGGCGCGGCTGGCCGCCATCAACTGGCCCTGGCCGTCGTCGCGCAAGCCCCGCACCTGGTCGAGATTCATGCCCTTCGGCACGTAGCCGTAGACGAGGTCATGCGCCGATGTCTGATCGGTGACGATGTCGGGCACGATGCCGCGCCTTGCGATCTCAGGATACACCTCAGCCGCATTGCCCACGAGCCCGACGGACAGCGCCCGCTCCTCCTTCACCGCCGTATCGATCATCTGAAGCGCGGTGTCGAGATCGGGGGCGATTTCCTGGAGATAACCGATCTGCTGGCGTTTGCGGGCGCGCTCCGGATCGATGTCGACACACAGGATCGCCGCCCCCGCCATGCGGCCGGCGAGCGGCTGCGCCCCGCCCATGCCGCCGAGGCCGGCCGTCAGCACGAACCGGCCGGCGAGATCACCGCCGAAGCGCCGCTCGGCGATGCGCATGAAGATCTCGTAAGTGCCCTGGATGACGCCCTGGCTGCCGATATATTGCCAGGCGCCGGCCGTCAGCCCGCCCCAGCAGATCAGCCCTTTGCGCTGCAACTCGTAGAACACCTCGGCCTTTGCCCATTGCCCGACAATGTTGCAGTTCGCCATGATGACGAGCGGCGCCTTTGCATGCGTTCGAACGAGCCCGATTGGCTTGCCCGACTGGATGAGCAGCGTCTGGTCCTCTTCCATCTCGGTCAGCGCCTTGACGATGCCTTTATGCGCTGACCAGTTGCGGGCCGCCTTGCCGAGCGCGGCATAAACGATCAGGTTTTCAGGATCCTCGCCAACGGAGAGCACGTTTTCGAGCAGCCGCAGCAGTGCCTCCTGCCGCCAACCCTTGGCACGCAGCTCCGGCCCGCCGGGAATGGGAAATTTCGGATGGCGTGGATTGGCCTTGGGCATCGTGGGTTCCTCGTTCGGTTCTCTCTTCTCACCTTCTCCCCGCCGGGGAGAAGGTGGCCCGAAGGGTCGGATGAGGGGGCCGCACGGCACAAACATCATTGTTGCCCTTCGCTTACGCTTCGTGCACTCGCGGCGTTGCCGCCCACCCCCTCATCTGTCCTTCGGACATCTTCTCCCCGCCGGGGAGAAGAGGGAGGAGCGTCGTTCGCTATTTGCCCGGCAGCGATTCCACATACGCGAGAGCAGCATCGAGCAAACGCCGTCTCAGCGCATCGTCGCCGTAAACCTCGGCATTGGCCCGCACCCAGCCATGCATCACCCGCTCGCCCATCAGCATCTGGATGACACCGGGCAGCGCCAGCGCCCAGCCGTCATTACCGTTGCCGAGGCGGATCAGCATGCCATCTTGGCGCGCGCCGCAGAGAAGGTTGCCGTTGAGCATGAAGGCCCGGCCGCCGAACATGGATTTTTCGGCAAGGCCCGGCCGGTCGCCGAGTTCCTCGCGCAGCAGTTCTTCAAGACCTGGATCGCGCGCCATGGCTCAAGCCCTCGCAGCCAGTGCGTAGCGCGCGATCTCGATCCCCATCGCCTTTTCGACGACGGGATAGACGGTCGGATCGAGCACGCTTGCCGAGAGCGGAATGATATCCATCGGCACATGCAGGATGAAGACAGGCATGCCTTCTTGCAACTGACCGACGCTGAGCGGCTCGCCCTCCGGTGAAAGCGTGGTGATGACGGCAGGGAAGGTCGCAAGCCGCCTGCCATCCGCATCGTCCACCGCCATATATTCGTTCATTACATGCAGCGTCACCGATTTCTCGCCCGAGCCGACGCTGATCGTGCCGATGTCGAAGGCTTCCTTGGTGTAGACGACGTCCTTGCGGGTGATGATGCCTTCGGCGAGGATATGTCCGCCCGTCGTCTTGCAGATCGCGTCGATGACGGCAGATCCGCCGCGTTTCTCTGCCGCAATGATCGCCTCGCCGAGCGCAAGGGCCATCGAGATGCCGCCGAGTGCCGCATGGGTGCGGACATAGGAGGCCCGGAGCGGATTGCGGCAGCTGGCGATGAAGCCGCCGGATTGATCGGCGGCGGCGCGCAGCACTGGCGAGATCTTCGCGGTCGCTCCCTTTACGACAAGCTCGATATAGCGGTTCTCCGCCCGATTGCCGCCGACAGCCGTCTGGATCATCTGTTCGGGCGAGCCAGCCATGCCGATCGAGCCCATGTCGCCCGTCGGATGCGCACGGATATCGCCGACGGCGTCGACCACCTTGGTGCCGAGGATCGCCGACGGCAGCCAGCCGTTCAGCGTCGAGGATTTGCCGTTCTGGCCGATGATCAGCCCGGAAAGTTTCTCGCCCAGCGCCTCCTGCAGCAATTGTACCGCCTTCACGTAGTCGATGCCCTGCATTTCCCAGGGCGTGGTGGAGGCCGGCGCGCCGATAGCGGCTGCGGTCGCGATCCAGTCCTCGTCCTTCAGCTCGTCGATCGAGACCAGTTCCGGCTTGCCGACATTGACCGCGGCAAGCCCAAGCATCCGTCCGTGATCGGCCCAACCGCCGCCGCCTGCAGCATAGACGGAGCCGCCCTTGACCGCAGCTTCGACGTCTTTCTCAACGAGTATGCGTCCCATCGGCCCTCTCCTATTTCAAGCTTTCGTCCATCTCGCGCACCGCTTCGAAAAGTACGGCGGCTCCGAGCGCGATGTCGTCATTTTCAGCCCATTCGTCGGCCGAATGGCTGCGGCCTTCCCGGCAGGGCACGAAAATCATCGCTGCCGGCGCCACTTTGGCGATCCAGGCGGTATCGTGTCCCGCGCCGGAGGCCATACGCCGATGTCTTGCGCCGACACGATCACAGGCCGCCTCCAGGGTCGACAACAGCCCGGCATCAGCAGGTGTCGGCAGATTGTCGGAAACCCGGTTCGGCGTCCTGATCGTCACGCCGTAGGCTCCAGCCAGCTTTTCGACATGGCCGTCGAGCCAGCGGCAGAAAGCCTCCATGTCGGCGCGGATTTCGGCGCGCCCATCGATCAGCAGCACCACCTTCGACGGCACGACATTGGCGGCATTTGGCTCGATGCGGAATTCGCCGACCGTCGCTGCAAAATGCCCCGGCGTTTTGGCAAGCTCGGCAGCGGCGTTGCGGATATCGAGCACCAGCTGCGATGCTGTCACCAGCGCATCCGCCCGCCGGTCCATCGGCGTCGTGCCGGCATGGTCGGCCCGACCCTCGACGGTGATTTCAATACGAGTGATGCCTGAGATCGCGGTGACGATGCCGATATCGTCCTTCTCGACTTCAAGCACTGGGCCTTGTTCGATGTGGAGCTCGAGAAAGCCTGCTATATCGGGCCTGTTCTGCTGCATCAGCACATCAGGTCTGCCACCGATCTCAGCGATGCCCTCGGCTAGGTCGCGCCCGTCGCTGACGCGCGAAAGCCAGGCCTCCGGCAATTGGCCGGTCATGCCGCGGCTGCCGATGCAGGACACGCCGAAAATGCTGACCTCCTCGGCAAGAAAATCGACGATTTCGAGATCGTGGTCGAGCTCCAGGCCCTGGTCCGTAAGCGCTCGCGCCACCTCCAGCGCCGATATCACTCCGGCAATGCCGTCAAAGCGGCCGCCGTCAGGCACGGTGTCGGAATGCGAGCCGACCATGATCGTGCCGAGCCACGGTTTCCGGCCCGTGCGCCGGCCGATCAGATTGCCGGCGGCATCGATCCGCGTTTCCAGTCCCGCCGCCTTCATCCGCGCTTCGATATAGGCCCGCCCTTTCATGAAAAGCGGCGAGAAGGCGCGCCGTGTCCAGGGATGCCCCGGCTCGGTAATTGCGGCCAGCGCCTCGATATCCCCGGCGATCCGGCCGGCATTGACGGGAAGATTGCGGCTCATGCAGCAGCTCCTGCAATCACCTGGCGCGGCAGTGGCCGCACGAAGCGACCGGTGCCGGGTTCGGCCAGCACCTTTCCGCCCTCCGCGATCTTTTCGCCGCGCAGATACGTGGCGGAAACGGTCCAGGGCAGGCGGATACCGTTATAGGGGCTCCAGCCGACGACGTTGTTGCCGCTCGCCGCGGCATCATAGACCCTTTCACGCGGCTCCAGCACGGTGATATCGGCGTCTTTGCCCGGTGTCAGCGCGCCCTTGATATGGTCGAGCCGGAAATGCTTCGCCGGGTTCTCCGCCATGAGCTTCGCTGCCCAAGTCAGCGGTATGCCGCGTTCGATGGCTCCCTTCACGAAAAGCGGCATCATCACCTCGAGGCCGGGAACACCGGAAGCGTTGGCGAGCATATCGGGATTAGTCTTGCGGTTTTCCGACCAGCTGACATGATCGGTCGAGACCAGCCAGACATCGCCCTCCGCCACCTTCCGCCAGAGCCTCTCCACCTCGGCGCGCGGCCGTATGGGTGGATTGATCTTCGCCTTGCCGCCCAAGCGCTTCACGTCGTTTTCCTCGTCGAGCGTCAGATAATGGATGCAGCATTCGACCGTTGCCGCAAAGCCGTCGCGGCGATAGGCGCGGGCGATATCGTAGCCGCGCCCGAGCGAGCAGTGCACCACATGCGAGGGGCAGCCTGTGTTGGCGCCCGTCTCGAAGATCGTATGCATCGCCAAGAGTTCGGTAATCGCAGGCCGCGACAGGCCATGCGCCCGCCAGTCGGTGATGCCGCTCGCCTTCACCTGCTCCATATAGGTGCGCACCGCCTCGTCGTCCTCGTTGTGGACACCGGCCGTCAGCCCCGTTGGAGCGATCGCGGCAAAGCACGCGTCGAGCAGGGCTGGGGGAATACGTGGAAAGCGCTTGGGGTCGGTGCCGAAGGTCGAGAATTTGAAGGCAGCCACACCGGCCTCGACCATTTCGGCAATCCGCGCCGGGCCTTCTTCTGGATCAATCGTGCCATAAAGCGCGAAATCGACGCGCGCCTGTGGACCGGCATGATCGACCTTCCGCTGCACCGCCGCTGCCGAGCAGACGAGGTTGCCCTCGTCATAGGGCATGTCGACGATTGTTGTGACGCCGCCGGCGGCCGCCGAGCGCGTCGACCAGATGAAATCCTCCTGATCCTTCTGGGAGAGCGAATGCACCTGCGCGTCGATTGCGCCGGGCAGGATCAGCGCTTTGCCGAGCAGATGCCGTTCGCGGGCCGCAGGCGGCACGCCGAGGCCGACCTCGGCGATCTCACGGTCGCGCACGGCGACATAACCCTGTTCGAGAATGCGGTCCGGCAGCACCACCGTGCCCTGCAGAACGAGATCGAAATCCATGCCGCTTCTCCCCAAGTTTGATCAGACTGTCGCCGGCTCCTGGCTGGACAGCCGCTCCTCGATACGCTGCAGCGAGCCGAGCGCGAAGAAGTCGTCGAAAGACGCGATCGGAACCTGCTCGGTCAGCTTCGAGAGGAAATCGTCCGAGCCGAGTTCCTCCTCGATCGCCTCCACCTCCGCCGAGAGCGGCCGGTCGACGGTATAGAAATCCGCGTGTTTGCGCACGACCTCGTAGAGCATGGCGGCAACGCCCTTCGGCTCGTCGCCGAGAATGTCGATCGCCTGGGCCGAAAGCAGCGCCTCCAATGCCGCGAGGCGCTTCAGCGCTTTCATCTGCCGGTCGAAGCGCTCGATGACGAGCGGCAGGAAGGCAGCCTCGTCCTCCAGTCCGGCCGCGACGACCAGCGACTGGGCCGAGACGGGATTGGACATCGACAGCACGCGCGAGAAGATCTCGCCGGCAAGTTTGATGATCGGCCCGAAACCGGTGGCGATCCGCCCCGGCGGCACCAGATTGACCGGCAGGTCGCGCCGCTGGCCGTTGCCGAGAATGACGCAGCGGTTGAAGGCGTTGCGCGCCGCGTGCGCCATGCAGAGCGCTGCCGATTCGAGCAGGATCGTCACGTCGAGCGGCAGAGAACCGCCCGACGTCATCACCCGTCCTTCGACCACGACCGGATTGTCGTCCGAGCGCCCGGTGGCGGCAAGGATCTTGTGGCCTGTCGAAAGCAGGTTCTCGATGACAGCGCCGAACACCTGGGCGATCATGCGCAGGCTGAGCGGGTCCTGTACATGGGTGGCGACCGGCCAGTTCCAATCGTCAGACGCATTGCAGAGCCAGGCGCCGATCAGCGCTTCGCGCGCCGTGCCGACATGCCGGACGGCCTTCCAGGGATCGCGGGAAGCGCCGAGCGCGCCTGATGCCATCATGGCGGTGGCGAGCAGGATTCGGATCGAAGCCGCTGCATTGCGCGTCGTTTCCGCCGCCGCCGCAAAACTCACCGCATTGATGCTGAGCGAAGCAAGGCTGTCGCGCGGCGCCATTCGCACGGGTTCAAGCCCTGCCGCCCGGAACGCCTCTGCCGCCTGCATCCGGTTGCCGCGATAGACCGCTTCGCCAACACCCGTCAGCACCGCGCCGATCTGCCCCATCAGCCCGATATCCGCACAGCCGATCGAGCCGGTGCGGCGCACGACCGGGATGAGGTCGGCCTCGAGCATGGTGATATAGGCCTGGATCAGTTCCGGCGTGCAGCCAACCTGGCCGGTCAGCGCCGTGTTGACGCGGATCGCCATGGCGTTGCGCACGACATTGCAGGAAAAGGGTGTGCCGGTGCCGAAATGATGGGCGCGCACCAGGCCGAGATTGAAGGTGTCGAGTTCGTCGGCCGACCACTCCACGTCTTTCATCGCGCCGACGCCCGTCGTCGAGCCGTAGACTGGCATGCCGGAGGCAATCGCATCCTCGACGACCTCGCGGGCAATCGCGATGCGGGCCATGCCCGTTGGCGAAGCCGAAATCACAGCCTTGCCCGCACCGATCGTCACCATCTCGGCAAAGCCGAGCGGTCGTCCGGAAAGTTCGATGCCAGGGCGTTCGTGCTTCATGTGCTATGTCTCCCAGAACCGGATTCCGAGCATGATGTCGCCCGAAAACCGCGCACACTTTCGGCACCATGCTCCGGACGCGAGACTAAGCGAGGCCTCCGTCACATGGGATATCCCAAATGCCGAACACCGCATGTTTTTGGCAGGCGGTCAGCTCACCATCCAGGCAATATAGAGAAGCGTCAATGCAATAAGCCATAGCGCAATCCTGGCCGAGCGGTTGTGGCGCGCCTCGGCCTTGCCGATCGCATCTGCCGTCTGCGCATCGAAGCGCAGCCCGTGTTCGCTCATATGTAGAAGCTGGTGGTGGAACTTTTCGGTCTTGGCGGCAATTTCTGGCACGGCTTCGGCAAGCTTGACTGCCGCCTTCAACCCGTCCTGAATATCGGTAACGATCCGCTTCGGCCCGAGATTGTTACGGATCCAGTCGCCGACGACGGGCTCGGAAGCTTTCCACATATTGAAGCGCGGATTGAGCATGCGCGACACGCCTTCGACGACGACCATGGTCTTCTGCAGCATCACCAGCTCCGGCCGCGTCGCCATGTCGAACAGTTCTGTCACTTCGAAAAGCAGCGTCAACAGCTTGCCCATCGAGATCGTCTCGGCCGGCTGTCCATGGATCGGCTCACCGATTGCCCGGATCGCCTGGGCGAAGCTCTCGACATTATGGTGGCCGGGCACATAACCCGCCTCGAAATGCACCTCGGCGACGCGGATATAGTCGCGAGTGATGAAGCCATAGAGGATTTCGGCGAGGAACCGCCGCTCCTTCTTGCCCAGCCGCCCGACGATGCCCATGTCGACAGCGACGATCATGCCGCTGTCATCGACGAAGAGATTGCCCGGATGCATGTCGGCATGGAAGAAGCCGTCGCGCAGGGTGTGGCGCAGGAACGACTGGATCAGCGTATCGGCAAGCAGGTTGAGGTCGTGGCCGGCCGCGCGCAGGCCTTCGACGTCGGACATCCTGGTGCCGTCGATCCATTCCATGGTGATGACGTCGCGCCCGGTGCGCTCCCAATCGACCTTCGGCACGCGGAACCCGGGGTCCCTTTCGGTATTCTCGGCGATCTCGGAAAGGGCTGCGGCCTCGAGGCGAAGATCCATCTCGACCTTCGTCGTCTGCTCCAGCGTCTTCGTCACCTCGACGGGACGCAGCCGCCGGCTGAACGGCAGGAAACGCTCCTGCATATGGGCAACGAGATACATTGCCTCGATGTCATGGGCAAAACGCTGTCGCACGCCGGGCCGAACGATCTTGACGGCGACCTTCTTGCGGCCCTCCGATGTCTCGACCTCGGCCGCATGCACCTGGGCGATCGAGGCGGCGGCGATCGGATCGCCGAAGCTCGCATAAAGCTCGCCGATTGGCCGCCCAAGCGAGCCTTCGATATTGGCCTTGGCGGCAGCCACGGGAAAGAAGGCCATCCGGTCCTGGAGCTGCGACAGGTCGTTGGCGAATTCGACGCCGACGACATCCGGCCGCGTCGCCAAGAATTGCCCGATCTTCACATAGGAGGGGCCGAGCCGCTCGACGGCCTGCGCCAATCGGTCGCTGCGAGCAATTGCCTTGGCGCGGTTGCGCGCAAACAGGCCGACGAAGGATTTGGCGAGGCTGATCGGGGGCGGCAGGCCTTCCGAGGGCAATGCCGATATCACGCCTTCGCGCACCAGAATCCAGCCGACCCGAACGAGCCTGAAATATGCCCCGAAAGTGCTCATGTCCTGTTTGATTCTCGCGCGACGCTATCCGAAAACCGCTCTACATTTTTCGGCGCCATGCGTCAGAGCTTCCAGCCGGAATGGAGGGCGGCGATGCCGCCGGTATAATTGGTGTAGGTGACGCGCGAAAAGCCAGCCTGGCGGATCATTGCCGCGAAATTCTCCTGGTTCGGGAACTTGCGGATCGATTCCACCAGATATTGGTAAGGCTCGGCATCGCCGGTGATCGCTTTGCCGAATTGCGGAATGGCATTGAACGACCAGGCATCGTAGATCTTGTCGAGAAGCGGCATATCGACTTCGGAAAATTCCAGCACCAGCAGCCGTCCGCCGCGCTTCAGTACGCGATAGGCTTCCGACAGCGCCACGTCGATCCTCGGCACGTTGCGGATGCCGAAGGCGATCGTATAGGCGTCAAAGCTGCCCGCCTCGAAAGGCAGTTCCTCGGCATTCGCCTCGACGAAAGTAAGATTGCTGGAAAGCTTCTTCTTTTCCGCCCGCTCGGCGCCAACGCCAAGCATCGAACCGTTGATGTCGAGGACGGTCGCATGCGCTTGCCGGCCCGAGGCTTCGACGATGCGGAAGGCGATATCACCCGTGCCGCCGGCAACGTCGAGCACCTTGTAACTCGGCTCCTTGCGCGGGTTCAGGGCCGAGATCATCGCATCCTTCCAGGCGCGATGCATGCCCATGGACATGACGTCGTTCATGATGTCGTAGCGCTTGGCGACCTTATGGAACACCTCGTTGACGAGGCCCTGCTTTTCGCCGTCAGGCACCTCGCGGAAGCCGTAGGAGGTCTCCATGCCGCCATCGGCGGAAGTGCGGCTTTCTGACATCAGGCTGCTCCGTTCTTGAAGATTCGGGCGCGGCGGCCATAGCGAAAGACCGCGCACGACGTTATCTATGGGCCGCGTTCTCCACGGCACACTGGCGCTATAGCGCACATCGTCGTCGGTTGAAACACGTTAGATATAGATGGGTTAAGATGCCGGAATTGCCAGAAGTCGAAACGGTCAAACGCGGCCTGACGCCGGCAATGGAGGGTGCTCGCGTCGCGCGGCTGGAGCTGCGCCGCGGTGATCTGCGCTTCCCCTTTCCCGATGCTTTCGCCGATAGGGTTTCCGGCCGCACCATTCTCGGCCTCGGCCGGCGCGCCAAATATCTGCTCGTCGACCTAGATGACGGCAACACGCTGATTTCGCATCTCGGCATGTCCGGTTCTTTCCGCATTGAGGAGGGCCGCATCGAGGAGGGGGCGGCCTCTGCCGCGCCGGGCGAATTCCACCATCCCCGTTCGAAGGATGAGAAGCACGATCACGTCATCTTTCATCTCGAAGGTGCGGGCGGCCCGTGCCGCGTCGTCTATAACGATCCGCGCCGTTTCGGCTTCATGGATATGGTGAGCCGCGCCGAACTCGCCGCCCATCCCTTCTTCCGCGATCTCGGCCCCGAGCCGACGGGAAACGAACTCGGCGCCGCCTATCTGGCCGAACGTTTCCGCGACAAGGCGCAGCCGCTGAAGAGCGCGCTTCTCGACCAGAAGAATATTGCCGGTCTCGGCAATATATATGTGTGCGAGGCGCTGTGGCGTTCGCATCTGTCGCCGATCCGCGCCGCCGGCACGCTGGTGACCGCAGGCGGCCGGCCAAAGGAACAGCTGAACCTGCTCGTCGCCTCGATCCGCGATGTCATCGCCGATGCCATCGCCGCCGGCGGATCGTCGCTGCGCGACCATATCCAGACGGACGGATCGCTCGGCTATTTCCAGCATTCCTTCTCCGTCTATGATCGCGAAGGTCAGGCTTGCCGCACGCCCGCCTGCGGCGGTACGGTCGCCCGTATCGTCCAGGCGGGTCGCTCCACTTTCTATTGCGCCACCTGCCAGAAGTAACAGTGAGAATAGGGAGAACAGCATGGCCTACGAGACCTTGATCGTCGAAACCCGAGGCAATGTCGGCCTCGTCACGCTGAACCGTCCGCAGGCGCTGAACGCGCTGAATTCCACCGTGCTTAGGGAATTGAAGGAGGCCTATGCCGCCTTCCACGCCGACGAGGCGGTCGGCGCCATCGTGCTCACCGGCTCCGAGCGCGCCTTTGCCGCCGGCGCCGATATCAAGGAGATGCAGTCGCTCCAGTTCGCCGATATCTATAAGAGCGATTTCATCAGTGGTTGGGATGATGTCGCCAAGGCGCGCAAGCCTGTCATCGCCGCCGTCAGCGGTTTTGCGCTCGGCGGCGGCTGCGAGCTCGCCATGATGTGCGATTTCATCATCGCCTCGGAGACGGCGAAGTTCGGCCAGCCGGAAATCACCCTTGGCGTCATTCCCGGCATGGGCGGCTCGCAGCGCTTGACGCGGGCCGTCGGCAAGGCGAAGGCGATGGATCTTATCCTGACCGGCCGGATGATGGACGCGGCCGAGGCCGAACGATCGGGACTCGTTTCGCGTGTGGTGGCGCCCGAGCGCCTGATCGACGAGGCTTTGGCCGCGGCCGAAAAGATCGCTTCGCTTTCGCGTCCCTCGGTCCTGATGGCCAAGGAGGCGGTCAATCGCGCATTCGAGACGACGCTGGAGGAGGGACTGCGGTTCGAGCGCCGGCTGTTTCACAGTCTCTTTGCCACGGACGATCAGAAAGAGGGCATGGCTGCCTTCGTCGAGAAGCGCAAACCTGCTTTTACGCACCGTTGAAAGCTTTTAGGCGCTGCCAGTGGGAAAGCTTGAAAATCCGCGTTGACGTGGGCCGGCTTTAGAGTTATATGCCCGCCCACGGTTCGGAAAGCCGGTCTGGTTTTCCGCGATTGCTCCCGCATTGCTGGATTTGGTGGCCGCAGGCCCCGCGGTGATGGCGGAGTTTATTCGAATTCTTGAGAGAGGCATCCATGGCCAATACAACTTCGGCGAAAAAAGCGACCCGCAAGATCGCCCGCCGTACCGACGTCAATAAGGCTCGTCGCTCGCGCGTTCGTACTTTCGTTCGCCAGGTCGAAGAGGCTATCGCATCCGGTGACGCCGCGAAGGCAAAGGCAGCTTTCCTGGCAGCCCAGCCGGAACTTGCCCGTGCTGCCAGCAAGGGCGTGCTTCACTCCAACACGGCATCGCGCAAGGTTTCGCGTCTGGCTGCTCGTGTGAAGGCGCTTTCGGTCACCGCGACCGCATAATCTTCCATTAACGACTTCCTCGTTATGATTAGCCCGGTAATTTTACCGGGCTTTTTCGATTCCGACGATCGGCTCCCGTATGGTTAATCTCACGACTGTTTCGTGTCAGCGCCATGACAGGAAAAATTGTTTAAAAACAATGGCTTGCGCTAGGATGCTTTGATGCCGCGCGACTCTGCCCCGCGCTTCCGGGACCAGGGGGGAGTCAAGAAGATTTTTATTTTTTTTCTTTCCATGCGTGTCAAAATAGCCCGAACGGGGAATCTCCTTGATTCAAAAGCGATTCTTTTTTGACGCTGGTGTGACGCCCGAAAAGGGCGGGCGGAGTCAATGCCCGCTTCTTAATTTTGCGTAAAATTCATCGTTGATATTGCCTTTTGATCCTGCCTAAATGCCTTCAACAGAGGGCGCGGACATCACCTGCAGAGGCTCGGTTTTAAACTGCCACGTCGGCAGGGCGATCAGTTTGTGCCATTTGTTACGGAGCTTGCGCTTCCGTTTTTTCAAGCACTCGACGGATTTGGGCCGTAACGTGGCTGTTACGGGCAGGGATGTTTTGTGCCTTCAGTGGCCACACGTTTAAGGCGAGGCCGCCGGAGAAGGTTAAAGTGATATTGCGTTCGGGCTGGTCGTCGAAAACGAGGATCGACCGCCGGCCTGGTACGGAAATCCGATGAAGGTTGCCGCATGAATGCGGTTCCTGCAACGGAATTCTGTACCGGTCCCTTCGGGGGCAGTGTTTGAGTGAACCGGCAGGTGAGCGGCTCATGAGGATCCGCCAGCCCGCCAAAGCGGGGAATAATCGGGCGGCTATTTTAGCGGAGGCCGCCCGGTGGAATTGAAAGGCGGCACTATGCAAATGAACACGATGACGACGGGCGGGCTGGACAATGGGGATGTGGCACCGCAGGCGTTTGGCTCCATTCGCCTCGAAGGAGGAGAAGTAAAGGCGGAAATGAAGCAAGGCATATTGTTTGAGCGCGTCAGCGCGCGCTTGAAGGCTCAAGTCGGTCCCGATGTCTATGCCAGCTGGTTTGCAAGGCTGAAGCTGCATTCGGTATCGAAGAGCGTCGTTCGCCTTTCGGTTCCGACGACCTTCCTGAAGTCGTGGATCAACAATCGTTATCTCGATCTCATCACCGGCCTGTTCCAGGCCGAAGACCCGGAAATTCTCAAAATCGAAATCCTGGTGCGCACGGCAACGCGCAGCGGCGTGAAGGCACTCGACGAGGTGGCAACGCCCGAGCCCGCCGCTCCCGCGCAGATGCGCCGCCCCGCAAGCGCCCAGCCGGCCGGTCAGGCCGTCCAGCAGGCAGTTTCGGTCGTCGCCGCGGCAAGGCCCGCAAGCCTTGGTTCGCCGCTCTTCGGTTCGCCGCTCGACAGCCGCTTCACATTCGACACTTTCGTCGAAGGCAGCTCGAACCGCGTCGCCCTTGCCGCCGCAAAGACGATCGCGGAAGCCGGTTCCGGCGCTGTGCGCTTCAATCCGCTCTTCATCCATTCGACGGTCGGTCTTGGTAAGACCCACCTGTTGCAGGCGATCGCCAATGCCGCGGTGCAGAACCCGCGGGCCCTGCGCGTCGTCTATCTGACGGCGGAATATTTCATGTGGCGCTTCGCCACCGCGATCCGCGACAATGATGCGCTGACGCTGAAGGATTCCCTGCGCAACATCGACCTTCTGATCATCGACGACATGCAGTTCCTGCAGGGCAAGATGATCCAGCATGAATTCTGCCACCTCCTGAACATGCTGCTCGACAGCGCCAAGCAGGTCGTCGTCGCCGCCGACCGCGCGCCCTGGGAACTGGAATCGCTCGACCCCCGCGTCCGCTCGCGCCTGCAGGGTGGTGTGGCGATCGAATTCGACGCGCCTGATTACGAGATGCGTCTCGAAATCCTCAAGCGTCGCCTTGCCGCGGCCCGGCTCGAGGATCCGTCGCTGGAAATTCCCGCCGAACTGCTCCAGCACGTCGCCCGCAACGTCACGGCCAGCGGTCGCGAACTCGAAGGCGCCTTCAATCAGCTGGTTTTCCGTCGCTCCTTCGAGCCGAACCTGTCGATCGAGCGCGTCGACGAACTGCTTGCCCATCTCGTCGGCTCCGGCGAGCCGCGCCGGGTGCGCATCGAGGATATCCAGCGCATCGTCGCAAGGCACTACAATGTCTCGCGCCAGGAACTGGTCTCGAACCGCCGTACCCGCGTCATCGTCAAGCCGCGCCAGATCGCCATGTATCTGTCGAAGACGCTGACGCCGCGCTCCTTCCCCGAGATCGGCCGCCGTTTCGGCGGGCGCGACCACACCACAGTGCTGCATGCCGTGCGCAAGATCGAAGAGCTGATTGCGGGAGACACCAAGCTTTCCCACGAAGTCGAGCTTCTGAAGCGACTGATCAACGAATAATCGGTGGACCTGTCAGGAAATTTGATGGCCGGAAGCGATTCCGGCCGTTTTCCTTTATAAGCTTTTTATTCTATACCTCCGGCACATCCAAAGCATGCCGCCCGAACGCGCTTAGCGATTTGGGCTCGATGCAGCGGACAAGGACGAAAGCGCCAAAGAGGGCGCGTGGGAGGTAATGAATGAGTTTCGAAAAGATCGCCGTTCTCGGCCTGGGCAAGGTCGGACGGCTGGCGGCAACGCTTTTGCATGAAGGTGGCTTCGAGGTCATCGGCGTCGATGCCCAGCTGCCTTTGGGCGAGCTTCCTTTCAAGTGCCGCACGGGCGATATCTCCGATCCTCAGGTGATCGGCGAACTGCTCTCGAATGTCGAGGCGGTGCTGTCCTGCCTGCCCTATCACCTGAACATCGAGTTGGCGCGCGCCGCCCATCTTGCCGGCATTCATTATTTTGACCTGACGGAGGACGTCCCCACAACCAATTTCATCATTGAGCTGTCGAAGACGGCCCGCGGCCTGATGGCGCCGCAATGCGGCCTGGCGCCCGGTTTCGTCGGCATCGTCGGGGCAAGCCTTGCCGATGGCTTCGAGCGCTGCCGTTCGATCCGCATGCGCGTTGGCGCCCTGCCGCAGCATCCGACCGGACTTCTCGGCTACGCCTTCAACTGGTCGCCGGAAGGTGTCGTCAACGAATACCTCAATGATTGCGAGGTCATCGAAGGCGGCGTGCGCAAGCTCGTCTCGCCGATGGAATGGCACGAGACCGTCTATGTCGGTGGCGTCAAGCTGGAAGCTTTCACGACCTCGGGCGGCCTTGGCACCATGTGCGACACGATGCTCGGCAAGATCGATAATCTCGATTACAAGACCATGCGCTATCCCGGCCACATGGAACTGATGAATTTCTTCTTCCATGAGCTGCTGATGCGCGACAAGCGTAAGCTCGCCGGCGAGATCCTGACCAACGCCAAGCCGCCAGTGGAAGACGATGTCGTCTACGTCCATGTCGCAGCCGAAGGGACCGAGCATGGCAACCTGCGCCGCAAGGAGTTCGTGCGCGCCTATTATCCGATCGAGATTGCCGGCGCGCGCCGCACGGCGATCGCCTGGACGACGTCGGCCTCCGTCGTCGCCGTCATCGAGATGGTCCGCGACGGCCTGCTGCCGGCGACCGGCTTCCTGCATCAGGAGCATATTCCGCTCGATATGTTCCTGAAGACGCCCACCGGCAGCCTCTTCAAGGCGGGCGCCACCAACCACGGCTGAGAATTGCTTTCCGACGCGGCGGCGATGTCGATGCCGCCGCGTTGGAGTCCATGATGTGGATGTCAGCAGGCGAGATCAGCGACGACGGAATCGAGGATCAGCATGCCGGATGGCGTGCAGCGCAGGCGTGAATTGCCGATCCGCTCGATGAATTTGTGTTCGAGCAGGAATTCTTCGCGTTTCGGGTCGAGGTCGCGGCCCGAAAGCTGCTGCCAGCGGGCGAGGTCGACGCCTTCCCTCAATCGCAGCCCCATCAACAGCAGCTCGTCGGCCTGCTCCTCAAAGCCCAGCCGCTCCTGGTCGAGAATGCCATGGCCGTCGCGCTCGACCATGTCGAGCCAGGCTTCCGGCTTGCGCTCGGTGGCGGTCGCGATCTTCTCAGGACCGCGCGTCAGCCGGCCGTGCGCGCCTGGGCCGATACCGGCATAATCGCCGTACCGCCAATAGGTCAGATTGTGCCGGCTTTCAGCGCCCGGCCGGGCATGGTTGGAGACCTCGTAGGCCGGCATGCCCTGAAGCGCCGTGATCTCCTGCGTCGCCTCGTAGAGCAGCGCCGATTGCTCACCATCCGGCACGATCAGCTTTCCGGCCTTGTGCAGGCCGTAGAAGGGCGTGCCTTCCTCGATGGTCAGCTGGTAGAGGGAGAGATGGTCGACCGCATAGGAAATCGCCTCCTTCAGCTCTCTCTCCCATTCCTCGACCGTCTGGTCCGGCCGGGCATAGATCAAGTCGAAGGACATGCGCGGGAAGATGTCGCGAGCCAGCCGGATCGCCTTCAGCGCATCGGCGACGTCGTGCAGCCGGCCGAGGAATTTCAGGTCCCGATCGTTCAGCGCCTGCACGCCGAGCGATACGCGGTTGACGCCGGCCGCCCGGTAGCCGCGGAACCGTTCGGCCTCGACGCTGGAAGGGTTGGCTTCCATGCTGATTTCGATGCCATCAGGCACGTGCCAGTGCCGCGCAATGCCGCCGAGAATGGCATCGACCGTTTCCGGCTTCATCAGCGAAGGTGTCCCGCCGCCGAGGAAGATGCTCGTCACGGTCTTTGGCCCACTCATCGCCCTCACAGTCGCCATCTCTTTGAGGAAGGCTGATGTAAAGCGCTCTTGATCCACCGGCTGGTGGCGCACATGGCTATTGAAGTCGCAGTAGGGACACTTGGCCGCGCAGAAGGGCCAATGCACATAGACGCCGAAACCCGGCTCGCCGGTATCGGGCAAAAGTGCTGCATCGCGCAGCAGGTTTGGCGTCTCGAAATTGCCCACGAACCGACCCTATGCCTCCAGGCAGGTTTCGACGAAGAGCTTGAAGGCGCGGGCCCGGTGCGACAGCGCTTGCGGCTTGCCGACGTTCCAGCCGTGTTTTTCCTCGCTGCTCATTTCCCCGAAGGTGATATCATAACCCTCGGGCTGGAAGACCGGATCGTAGCCGAAGCCTTGGCCGCCGCGCGGCGGCCATGCGACGCTGCCTTCCACCTCGCCGCGGAACAGCTCCGTGTGGCCGTCCGGCCAGGCAAGGCAGAGCACGCTGACGAAGCGCGCGGTGCGCTGCTCCGGCGTCGTCGCGCCCGCATCCTGCAGCGCCTTTTCCACCTTCGCCATCGCCATGTCGAAATCGCGCGTGCCGTCTGATGTCTCCGCCCAATTGGCCGTGTAGACGCCGGGATCGCCGCCGAGCGCATCGACCACCAGTCCGGAATCGTCCGACAGCGCCGGCATGCCGGCGGCATTGGCCGAGGCGACTGCCTTGATCGTCGCGTTTTCCTCGAAGGTCGTGCCGGTCTCGTCAGGTTCTACGAAATTCAGCTCCGCCGCCGATCTGGCGGTAAAGCCGAGCGGCCCGATCAATTCCTGGATCTCGCGGATCTTGCCGGCATTATGGCTGGCGACGACGATGGTCTTCGTTTCGAGCTTGCGCATTCAGATATCCTGTTCGATGCCCCAGATTTTAGGCTCCGCGCATTCCAGGCTGTTGCCGGCCGGATCGCGGAAATAGATGGAGCGGCCGCCATTCGGCCAGCGCACCGTAGATTCAATTGTCACGCCGGCAGCTGTCAGCCGTTCGGCCATGGCATCGACATTGCGGCCGGACACCCGAAAGCAGGCATGGCCCTGGCCGCTCGTGCCGTGCGGCGGCACTTGCAGCGCGTCCGGCGCGGGCGGCTTTACCGTCTCCTCCGGATTGAAGATCAGGAGAACGCCAGGCCCGCAGCGGAAGAAGACATGCCGGTTGCCGGCACGCGTGATCTTTTCCAGCCCGAGAACGTCTTCATAGAACGCCTCGGCCTCATCGAGATCCCGCGCATAGAGCGCCGTTTCCAACATGCCTTCCAGCATGGAGTTCATCCCGCGATGGCCTCTTTCTGCAGGGCGACGAGTTCGCCGATGCCGTTCTTGGCAAGACCCATCAGCGAGCTGAATTCTTCTTCGCTGAACGGCGTGCCTTCGGCCGTGCCCTGGATTTCGACGATCCCGCCGGCGCCGGTCATGACGAAGTTCGCATCGGTCTCGGCCGAGGAATCCTCGAGATAGTCGAGATCGATGACCGGCTGGCTGGCGAAAATACCGCAGGAGATGGCGGCGACATGATCCTTCAGGACCCGGTCGATCTTGATCATGTTGCGGCTTTCCATCCATTTCAGGCAGTCGTAAAGCGCGATCCAGCCGCCGGTGATCGAGGCCGTCCGCGTACCGCCATCGGCCTGGATGACATCGCAATCGAGCGTGATCTGCCGTTCGCCGAGGGCCTGCAGGTCGACGACGGCGCGCAGCGACCGGCCGATCAGCCGCTGGATTTCCTGCGTGCGGCCGCCCTGCTTGCCGGCTGCGGCTTCGCGCTTCATCCGCTCGCCGGTCGCCCGTGGCAGCATGCCGTATTCGGCCGTGACCCAGCCCTTGCCGGTATTGCGCAGCCACGGCGGCGTCTTGTCCTCGAGGCTTGCCGTGCAGAGAACATGCGTATCGCCGAACTTCACCAGGCAGGAGCCTTCCGCATGCTTGGAGAAGTTGCGCTCGAACGAGACCTTGCGCATCTGGTCGGTTTTTCTGCCTGAAGGCCGCATTCTTATCTCCTGGAGTTGCTGACCGCTTCTACGATTGGCCGCGCCTATTTGCAAATTCCCTTTTGCCACGGGTGCGAGTTTGACTATATTTTTGGAAAGCATCATCAGCGTGGGTTCGGGAAGTTCATGGGCATCAGGTCGACGTCGGTTTCGGATGCCGTTGCTGCGCTGGACGAGCGATCCAGGGAGATTTTTCGACGCATCGTCGAAGGTTATCTGGAAAGCGGCGAGCCGCTTGGCTCGCGCAACCTGTCGCGCCTCCTACCGATGTCGCTCTCGCCGGCCTCCGTGCGCAACGTGATGAGCGATCTCGAAGATCTCGGCCTGATCTATTCCCCGCATGTCAGCGCCGGCCGGCTGCCGACCCAGATCGGCCTGCGCTTCTTCGTCGACGCCTTCATGCAGGTCGGTGATCTCTCGGCCGAGGACCGTGCCAATATCGATCGCCAGGTGCGGGCCGAAAGCGGCGGCAATCCGGTGGAATCGATGATGAACGAGGCAAGCCGTATGCTGTCGGGTATTTCGCGCGGCGCCGGCCTCGTCATCACCTCGAAAAGCGATCCGGTGCTGAAACATGTCGAATTCATCCGCCTTGAACCGACGAAGGCGCTCGCCGTACTCGTCGGCGATCACGATCAGGTGGAAAACCGCATCATCGAGCTGCCGGCGGGTGTCACCTCTTCGCAGCTGACCGAGGCGGCAAATTTCCTCAATGCCCACATGTCCGGCCAGACACTGCCGGAGTTGCGCAAACAGCTCAGCCAGCTGAAGGATGACGTCCGCCACGAGCTCGACGCCCTGTCGCGTGATCTCGTCGAGCGCGGCATCGCCGTCTGGGCCGGTAGCCCGGACGAGGGAAAGCCTGCCCAGCTGATCATCCGCGGCCGCGCCAACCTGCTCGAAGGCCTCGCCGGCGCCGAGGATCTCGACCGGCTGCGCCTGCTGTTCGACGATCTCGAGAAGAAGGACAGCCTGATCGAGATCCTTAATCTGGCCGAAACCGGTTCGGGCGTGCGCATCTTCATCGGCTCGGAAAACAAGCTCTTCTCACTGTCCGGTTCGTCGCTGATCGTCGCACCCTATCGTGACGAAGACGATCGGATCGTCGGCGCCGTCGGCGTCATAGGCCCGACTCGGCTCAATTATTCCCGCATCGTGCCGATGGTGGATTACACCGCCCAACTTATCTCCCGCCTTTCGCGCAATCCGCTCTGACCCCGCCCTTGTTGACGACGCGGAATTTTCGCTTCTTTGTCACGCAGACTTGATTTTTTTCGGTCAAACCTCGATATCGGGCGCATCTGAAGATACCAACCGGAGACCGTCATGACCGATGAAACGACGAAAAACGGACCTGACGCAACTGCGGCCGATGCCGCAGCCGACGCCGCCGCCTACGTCGAGACCGATACTGCCGAGCGTGGGGAGGCGAGCCAGCCGGATCCGCTTGAGCTTCTGAAGGCCGAAAACGGCGAACTGCGCGACCGCTATCTTCGCCTTGCCGCCGAGATGGACAATCTGCGCCGCCGGACCGAACGCGAGGTGAAGGATGCCAAATCCTATTCCGTCGCCGGTTTTGCGCGCGACATGCTTGCCGTCTCGGACAATCTGCGCCGGGCGCTGGATGCCATCTCTCCGGAGACCAAGGCCGCGGCCGATGCCGGCCTCACCACGCTGATCGAAGGCGTCGAGATGACCGAGCGAGCCATGCTCTCGGCCCTTGAGCGTCATGGCGTCCGCAAGCTGGAGCCGGTCGGCCAGAAGTTCGATCCGAATTTCCATCAGGCGATGTTCGAAGTGCCGAACCCTGAGGTGCCGAACAATACGGTCGTCCAGGTCGTGCAGGCAGGCTTCACCATCGGCGAACGCGTGCTGCGTCCTGCCATGGTCGGTGTCGCCAAGGGTGGCCCGAAGCCGGTCGAAGCCGAAGCCAATTCCGTCTTCGACGAAAAGGACGCCTGAGACCGCTTTCCTCCCTTAACGAGGACGAAGCCGGAAGGTCAGATGCGGGCGAAGCGTTCGATCAGCAGATCGAAGAAGCCGTCCGCATCGACGAAGCGCATGACCTTCGCATTGCGCTTGCGCTCGGTCACATGCCACCAGTCGACGACGGTCATCCCAACGGTAAGCTCGGACCGGATTTCGATCTCGACGTTGCAGTCCCGACCCTTGAAAAGCTCCGGCTTCAGCAGGTAGGCAACGACGGTGGGGTCATGCAGCGGTCCGCCGTCGGAACCGTATTTCTCGATATCGAAGCGCTCGAAGAATTCCAGCATCTCGACCATCGCCTTAACAGGCGCCGTGCCGATCTCGGCCATGCGCTTCACCCGGTCCTTGCGGGTCAGCAACTGATGCGTCACGTCAAGCGGCATCATCACGATCGGAACGCCCGAGCGGAAGACGATGTCGGCTGCCTCAGGATCGACATAGATGTTGAATTCGGCTGCCGGCGTGATGTTGCCGCCCTCGAAGAAGCCACCGCCCATCATCACCAGCTCGCGGATGCGGGGGATGATGTCGGGCGCCTTCTGGAACGCCATACCGATATTGGTAAGCGGCCCGAGCGTGCAGAGCGTCACCGCGCCTTGCGGTTCGCCCCGCAGCGTTTCGATGATGAAATCGACCGAATGACTGGGCTGCAGCGCCATCGTCGGCTCGTTGAGTTCCGGGCCGTCGAGGCCGGTCTTGCCATGCACGTGTTCGGCCGTCACCAGCTTGCGGGCAATCGGCTTGTCTGCGCCGGCGAAAACCTTGATGTCTGTTCGGCCGCAGAGTTCGCAGACAATGCGCGCATTGCGGCTCGTGAGCGAAAGCGGCACATTGCCGGCAACCGTCGTAATCCCCAGCACTTCCAGTTCGTCGGGGCTGCCGAAGGCAAGCATGATGGCGGCCGCGTCGTCCTGACCGGGATCCGTGTCGATGATGATCTTTCTTGCGCTTGCCATTCCGATCGTTCCCATCCTCGTGGTGCCTTACACATCCGGGCGACATGCATGAGCTCGGCATGCACCAATTTCTTCATTTCCCGTCGCAAATCAGCACATTTCGCGTCGGCACGTTTTGATGCGAGGCAGCAGGCGCTTTGTCAAGCAGGGAGGAGGGCGCCGGCTTAGCCGAAAATCGAGGAGGCGACGCCGGCGGCTCGCCTGCGCCTTGCAGGGGCGGGGTCCTCTCCCCATATTAGCGCTATCCGGATGCTGCATCTAAGGTCCGGGATGGTCGCTTGCATCAAGGACTTGAAAAAAGATGAGCCGCATTACCCCTTTCGCCAGCCCGCTGCTTCTGGGCTTCGACGCCATGGAAAAGACGCTGGAGCGGATTTCCAAGGCAAGCGACGGATATCCGCCCTACAATATCGAACGCATCGCTGCCGATAGCGGCGCGCCTGAGCGCCTGCGCATTACCCTTGCCGTCGCCGGTTTCAGCGAGGAAGAACTCGATGTTTCCACCGAGGAAAACCAGCTTTTGATCCGCGGTCGTCAGGCCGAGCAGGGTGAGCGGGATTACCTCTATCGCGGCATCGCCTCCCGGCAGTTTCAGCGGACCTTCGTTCTTGCCGACGGCATGCAGGTGCTCGGCGCCGGCCTGAAGAACGGCCTGCTCTCCGTCGATCTAATTCGTCCGGAACCCGCCCGCATGGTCAAGAAAATTAACATTTCGGTCTCACAGTAGCACAACGGTTTGTTGAACCGTTGGTCCCTTCTCCCGGAGGAACAGGAATGTTGATGAAAGAAGCCACATCTCACTTGACCAAATCCGAGCTTGCCCACATCGGCAACGGCGAGGTCGCCTACATCAGAAAAATGCGGACCGAGGAAGTCGCCAAGTGCTTCCCGGAGGCGCCGGATATCGATCCGAATGTCGATCTCTGGGCACTCTTCGGCGCCGACGGTACGCCGATCCTCTTGACGGACAACCGATCCAGCACCTTCTTCAAGGCTGCCGAGGACGAACTGAAGACGGTCAGCCTGCACTGACCGTCAATAGCATCCGTCGCATTTCGCTGCTTGCGGTGCGCCGTCGCTCTATTCGATTTTGCTGCGGTCGGGGCTAATGTCGCGACTTTGCGCGCTGCCTCTCTTTACAGTGAAGCGCGTCTTTTAGCCGGCCGGGGATATCGCGCCCGCCGGCTTGCCTCAGGGGCTTATATCTTCCTGAATGTCAGATAGGCCGAAGACCGGCCCTCACGCCGCGCCTTCGCCTCATAGCGCGTGCTCGGCCAGCCCTCGTAGGGCGTCAGCCAGTCCGCCGCATTTTCGGCGATCCAGTCGAAGCCGCCATGGTCGCGGCATTTGAGCAGCGTCCAGTTCACATAGGTGTCGATATCGGAGGCAAAGCAGAACAGGCCGCCGGGCTTCAGCACGCGGTGAAATCGGTCGAGATTGGTCTTCGAGACGAAGCGCCGCTTCCAGTGCTTCCGCTTCGGCCAGGGATCGGGATAGAGCAGGTCGATCTGATCGAGCGAGCCATCCGGCAGCCAGTCGAGCAGTTGCGTCGCGTCGTCGTTATAGACGCGGATATTGCGCGCGCCGGTCTCGCCGATGCGCGACAGTAGCTTCTGCATGGAATTGACGAAGGGCTCGACGCCGATGAAGCCGGTCGATGGCGTCTCCAGCGCCCGGTGGATCAGGTGCTCGCCGCCGCCAAAACCAATTTCCAGCCGCAATCTCTCGACAGGAACCGGGAAGAGCGATTTCGGCGGCTCCTGGGGAGCCGCCGAGAGATCGATGAGGAATGCCGGCAGCAGGCTGTTCAGCGTTTCAGCCTGCTGTTCGCGCAGGGCCTTTCCCTTGCGGCGACCGAAAAAGGCTTCGGTCGCGCGGCCCCGGCGTTCCATATCCGTCATGCAGCGGCCTTGGTCTTCACGGCTTCCTTGAGTGCCTTGACGAGGTCGGTGCGCTCCCAGGAGAACGAGCCGTCGCGGCCGGCCTTGCGGCCGAAGTGGCCGTAAGCCGAGGTCTTGGCGTAGATCGGCTTGTTGAGGTCGAGATGGCGGCGGATGCCCGACGGCGACAGATCCATGTTCTGGCGGATCGCAGCTTCGACCTGGTCTTCCGAAACACCCTTGCCGGTGCCGTGCAGGTCGACATAGATCGACAGCGGCTGGGCGACGCCGATGGCGTAGGAGAGCTGGATCGTGCAGCGGTCGGAAAGGCCGGCGGCCACGACGTTCTTGGCGAGGTAGCGGGCGGCATAGGCGGCCGAACGGTCGACCTTCGTCGTGTCCTTGCCGGAGAATGCGCCGCCGCCGTGCGGAGCGGCACCGCCGTAAGTATCGACGATGATCTTGCGGCCGGTGAGGCCCGCATCGCCGTCCGGTCCGCCGATGACGAACTTGCCGGTGGGGTTGATGTACCACTTGCAGTCTTCAGCAATCTTCAGCTCGCCGAGCGCTTCGCGGATATAGGGCTCGACAACGGCGCGCACCTTGTTCGAATCCCAGCTCTCGTCGAGATGCTGCGTCGAAAGCACGATCGAGGTCGCTTCCGACGGCTTGCCGTCGACGTAACGAACGGTCACCTGGCTCTTGGCGTCGGGGCCGAGCTTGGCGACTTCGCCGTCACCCTTCTTGCGGGCGACTGCGAGCAGCTGCAGGATCTTATGGGAGTAGTAGATCGGAGCCGGCATCAGGTCGGGCGTTTCCTTGCAGGCGTAACCGAACATGATGCCCTGGTCGCCGGCGCCCTCGTCGCCCTGCTGGTCGGCAGCACTGTCGACGCCTTGCGCGATGTCGGCCGACTGCGAGTGCAGCAGCACGTCGATCTTTGCCTTCTTCCAGTGGAAGCCGTCCTGCTCGTAGCCAATGTCCTTGATGGCGCGGCGGGCGGCGGCCTTGAACTTCGACGGGTTGATGACGTCGTTGCCGTCCTTGTCCTTCTTCATCAGGCTCGGCGGCAGGCGGACTTCGCCGGCGATGACGACGCGGTTGGTCGTTGCCAGCGTTTCGCAGGCGATGCGCACGCCCCACGGATTGACGCCGGTCTTGGCCGCTTCGCGGTAGACCAGATCGACGATCTCGTCGGAGATGCGGTCACACACCTTGTCCGGATGACCTTCGGCAACAGATTCGCTGGTAAAGAGATAATTCGCGCGCATTCCGGGATTCCCCTCAAAGAACAAAAGCTAGCTAGTAGGTACTCAGTTCGTGGCCTGATGACAAGCGCAGAAGGACATAAATATATCTTTATATCTGCGGCAAAGTGACAAATTTTGCCCCAAAAACGCAAAAAAGCGGCCTTTCGACCGCTTTTCGAATTCTGCGATGACGATGGTTCAGTCGGCGTCGGCTTCGGCGGCCAGCGCTTTCACCAGCTCCACGACCTTGCGGCGAACCTTGGGATCGGAAATCTTGACGAAGGCGCGGTTAAGCTGCAGGCCCTCCGAAGAAGAGAGGAAATCGACCACGTAATTCGAGCTGGAGGCTTCGGCCATGCCACCGACAGCGCCGGAATGCTCGCCGGGCGCATCCTCGAAGAAAAAGGAAACTGGAACATTGAGAATGTTCGAGATGTTCTGCAGGCGGCTTGCGCCGACGCGGTTGGTTCCCTTTTCGTATTTCTGGATCTGTTGGAATGTAATGCCGAGGCTTTCGCCAAGCTTTTCCTGGCTCATGCCCAGCATCGTACGTCGAAGGCGAATACGGCTGCCGACATGGATATCGATCGGATTCGGCTTCTTCTTGTTTTCAATCATGGTCGTGCCCTAGCTAAGAATTTCAACTTGTTTCTAACCGGCATGCCCCAGATCCATCCCAAAACGCCACGTTGCAAGGAGTGGGAACCCACTCATAAACATACGTTAAGAACGCCGATTGTCACTACTATGCAATTTTAGGGGTTTTTGGTCAATTCAACCCTAAAATAAAACCTGCGCGAGAAATTAGCGCAATCAAAATCAGCAATGCCTCAGTCAACCAGAAGTATGTTTGATGGGGGTATGTGGTTCCGAACCCATCGCCGATCCTATCGACGGTTGCATCAATGAACCCGGTTTCTCCAAGATCGAGGCCCGCGACAATTTCCCCATGTGCGTTTACCAGCGCTGAAATGCCGCTATTGGCGTCGCGAATCAGCGGCAAGCCGGTCTCGACCGCCCGCACGCGTGCCTGCTGGAAATGCTGATAAGGGCCTGGCGTCATGCCGAACCAGGCGTCGTTGGTAATATTGAGGATGGCGTTCGCGTCTTTTATGTCGCCGGTCATTTCGCCGGGAAAAATGATCTCGTAGCAGATCAGCGGAAAGAGATTGAGCCCGCCGGGCAGCGCCAGCAGATGCCGGGTGGCGGCGGCGGAAAATCCTCCCGGTATTTCGACGACGTTCTGGATGCCGAATTCGGTGAGTACGTCCTCGAAGGGCAGGTATTCGCCAAAGGGCACCAGATGCACCTTGTCGGAGGCGGCGATGATCTGGCCCCTGCCGTCGATCACATAGATGGAATTATAGTAGCGCACCGGCGTGCCAGGCCCCATCTCCTCGGCCCGCACGGCGCCGGCGATCAGGATCTGGTTGTCGTCGAGCGTATCGGCGATCCGCGTCAGCGCATCCTGGTTGTCGGTCAGGATGAACGGGATCGAGGTTTCCGGCCAGACGATGATGTCAGGCTTGCGCCCGCCGTTTTTCGGCGCTTCGGCCGAAAGCTTCAGATGCGTCTCGAAGATTGCGCTGCGGTCGGCGTCGTTGTCCATCTTCGCCGCCTGGTCGATATCAGGCTGGACCAGCCGCACCACCGGCCGCTTGTCTTCAGGCAAGGCCGCAGCCTGCGGCGCGAGGTAGAGGGCATAAGCGCCGTAGCCGAGATGGGTGGCAAACAGCAGGGCGGCGAGCGTGAGGCCCGGCCGCGCGCCTTGCCGCGTCCCGGCAAGGGCGGGGGCGGAAAAGACGAAGACGGCGAGGGCCGTCACCCCCATCGCCCCAATCACATGCGCCGACTGCATCATCAGCGGGACGGGCATCATGCCGTAGCCGATGGCGTTCCAGGGAAAGCCGGTGAAGATCACGCTTCGAAGCCATTCCACGAGCCCGAAGGCTGCCGCAAGTGCGGCGATCCGCCCCATGCCATCAGACCAGAAGACACGGGCAAGCGCGGTTGCCAGGCCATAAAAGATCGCAAGACAGGCCGGTAGCCCGAGGATAGCGAGTGGCAGCGCCCAAGCGAATTCCTCCTGATCGACCAGAAGCGCATGACCGAGCCACCAGAGACCGGCGACAAAATAACCGAAGCCGAACAGCCAGCCGACGGTGAATGCCGGCCACAGCCTGCCGATCAGCCCGCTTTCAGGCGAAGCCGCCGCGCCGTCGATCAGCCAGACGAGCAGGGTGAAGGAAACGAACATCGCCGCGAAGAAGCCGAAGGGCGGTAGCGCCAGTACGGCGAATGCTCCGGCTGCAACGGCCAGCAACGACCGTTTGAACCCCCAGACGAGGATAACCCTGTCCGCAAGCCGCTCCATGCGCACTCCCATCAAACCGCGAATCAACCCGTTCGCAGTCTTTCAAAAAAGCGGCTCTTTGTCGTGTCAGTTGGCGGTCGATTCGGCCGGCCGGTCGTCGCCGGCATCGGAGCCGGGGGCGACGTCACCGTCCACCTTCGCACGGCGGCGGATGGCGTGGCGCTTGCGGGTGATGCGCAGCCGCTTGATGCGGCGCGGATCGGCGTCGAGGATGTGGAATTCGAAGTTCGGAAGCGCCTGGACGACCTCGCCGCGTACCGGGATACGGCCGAGCGCGGAGAAGATCAGGCCGCCCAGCGTATCGACCTCGTCGACCTGTTCGCTGATGTCGAAATCCGGCCCGATCGCTTCGGCGATTTCTTCCAGTTCGACACGGGCGTCGGCGACGAAGACGTCTTCGGCGACACGCTTGAACATCACCTCTTCGTCATCATGCTCGTCGTCGATATCGCCGACCACCATTTCGACGATGTCTTCATGCGAGGCGAGCCCGTCGGTGCCGCCATATTCGTCGATGACGAGCGCCATCTGCGTGCGGTTCACCTGCATGCGGCGCAACAGGTCGGACGCCAGCATCGACGGCGGCACGAACAGGATCTTGCGGATGATGCCGGCCTCGGCCAGCGTCTTCTGCAGGTCGACGCGGGCGAGATCGAAATTCGGCTTGGCCGAACGCGTGGGCTTCTGGATGTTCTCAGGCGCCACCTCGATCGCCGGCAGGGCGGCGGCGGGTTTGGCCGGTCCGCGGCGCTTGTTGCGCGCCTGCTTGGCGACATAGGAGAGCAGGTCGCGGATATGCACCATGCCGCGCGGATCGTCGAGCGTATCGGCATAGACGGGCATGCGGGAGCGGCCGGATTCCTCGAAGAGGATCATCAGTTCGCCGATGGTGATATTCTGGTCCACCGCCTCGATATCGGCGCGCGGCACCATCACGTCGGCGACGCGCACCTCGCGAAAGCGCAGGATGTTGTGCAGCATCGCCCGCTCGTCGGGCGAGAAGGCATCGTCGCCGGCCGCATCGGTCATCAGCGCGTCGGCGAGATCCTCGCGCAGCCGCGATCCCTGCTGCGGGCGAAGGATGCGCGCGGCGCGCGACCAAAAGGATTGGGATCGGCCGGATGGCCGACTACTACTGCCCGCCTCGTCCGAAGAAGAGGATGGCTCGGAGTCCTTGGCGTCTGCCGCCGGCTTCGTCGTAAAGTCGCTCATGGTTCCATTTTAAGGTCTTGACCCTCGTAAGGATCAGATAGGCCGAGCTGCGCCAAAATGCGAGTCTCCAGCCCCTCCATAATTTCGGCTTCGGCACTATTCATATGGTCGTAGCCGAGAAGATGCAAGAAACCATGGACCAGAAGATGCGTCAGATGGTCGTCGAAACTCTTTTCGAGCTCGTGAGCTTCCCGCTCCACGGTCTCCTTGGCGATGATGATGTCGCCGAGCATCGGACCGGGCATCTTGCCGGGTTTGACAGGAAAGGCCGGAAAGGAAAGCACGTTGGTCGCCTTGTCCTTGCCGCGCCATTCGGCGTTGATGTCCTGGATCGAGGCATCGTCGGTAAAGACCAGCGAAACCTCGGGCGGCATCTTCGGAAAAGGCTGCTTCTCGCTGTCGTGCAGATAGACTGCGGCGGCGGTAAGCACGCGCTGGCAAAACGCCAGCAGCGCCTCTTCGGTGGGCCAGCCGATGTCCTCTATGCTGATCTGGATATCGAGTTCGGCCATCAGTCCTGCCGGCTGGCTTCTTCAGCTTCGACGGCGTAGGTGGAATCATAGGCCCTGACGATGCGCCCGACCAGCGGGTGCCGGACGACGTCGGTATCCTTGAAGCGCACGATCGAGATGCCCTCGACGCCGTTCAGAAGCTGCAGCGCCTCGACGAGGCCGGATTTGACGCCGCGCGGAAGGTCGATCTGGCTCGGATCGCCGGTGACGATCATGCGGGCGTTTTCGCCGAGACGGGTCAGGAACATCTTCATCTGCATCGATGTCGTGTTCTGTGCTTCGTCAAGGATGATGGCGGCGTTGGCAAGTGTTCGGCCGCGCATGAAGGCGAGAGGCGCGATTTCGATGACGCCGGCGGTGATCGCCCGATCGACCTTGTCGGCAGGGATCATGTCATAGAGCGCATCATAGAGCGGGCGAAGATAGGGATCGACCTTTTCTTTCATGTCGCCGGGCAGGAAGCCGAGACGTTCGCCGGCTTCGACGGCAGGACGCGACAGGATGATCTTTTCGACCGCGCCGCGCTCCAGCAACTGGGCGGCATGTGCGACGGCGAGATAGGTCTTGCCGGTGCCGGCGGGGCCGACGCCGAAGACGAGCTCGGAGCGCTCGAGCGCCCTGATATAGGCGTCCTGGGTCGGCGTGCGGGCGATGATCGTTTTCTTGCGGGTGGAAACCTGTGCCATGGTCAGCTTGGCTTTGCGTTCCATTGTGGGAAGGCTGAGCTGATCGTCGGCGGCGACCGCCATGCGGATTGCGCCCTCGACGTCGGATCGTTCCACGCTGCCGCCTTTCTGGAGCTTTTCATAGAGATAATCGAGCGTGCGCCGCGCCTGGTTGGTGGTCACGACGTCGCCCGTGATGACGACCGAATTGCCGCGCGCCCGCGCATCGATGTTGAGCCGTTCCTCGAGCAGCTTGAGGTTCTGGTCGAATTGACCGAACAGCTCGCTGGCGAACCGGTTGTTCTCGAACGTCAGGACGAAGTGATTGGTATCGCTCGGCGTGCGGGGGGGATGGCGCGGTGAAGAAGAAACCAATTCTTGTCCGTTCAAGCGGTCAGGCTCCTTGGGTTAAACCGCAGCCTCTGCGCGTTCGGCAAACAGGCTGTTGGTTCCGGTTCCGGTGATTCGCACTTTAATAATGTCACCGATTTGCGATGCTTTTGCATCAACATTCACTGATTGAAGCCAGGGAGAACGTCCGATTAGTTGTCCCAGCATGCGACCGGGCTTTTCGAGCAACAGGTCGATCTCCTTGCCGATGCAGGATTCGGCAAATTCCTGCTGCTGCTTCAGGAGAAGCGCTTGCAGGCGATCCAGCCGTTCTGCCTTGATCTCTTCCGGCACCTGGTCCTTCAGTTCCGCGCCGGGTGTGCCCGGCCGTGTCGAGTATTTGAACGAGAAGGCCTGCGCGTAACGCACCTCCTCTACAAGTCTCAGTGTATCCTCAAAATCCTGGTCTGTCTCCCCCGGAAACCCGGTGATGAAATCGCCCGACAGCGCGATGTCAGGCCGAACCGTGCGGATGCGCTCGATCAGTGTCAGATATTCGGCCGCCGTGTGGCGCCGGTTCATCGCTTTCAGGATACGGTCCGAGCCCGATTGCACCGGCAGGTGCAGGTAGGGCATCAGCGCCCTGAGGTCGCCATGGGCGCCGATCAGCCGGTCGTCCATGTCGCGCGGATGGCTTGTGGTATAGCGCAGCCGCGCAAGGCCCGGGATCTCGGCAAGACGGTAGAGCAGGTCGCCGAGGCTCCATGCCTCGCCGCCCGGTCCGGCGCCGTGCCAGGCATTGACGTTCTGCCCGAGCAGGGTGATCTCGCGCACGCCGCTGTCGGCGAGCTTTTCGGCTTCCTCGACGATCTGGGAAACCGGGCGTGAGACTTCAGAACCGCGCGTATAGGGCACGACGCAGAAGGTGCAGAACTTGTCGCAGCCCTCCTGCACCGTCAGGAAGGCAGTGACGCCGCGGGCGCGGATCTTTCGGCTGTCGGCGATCGGCAGATGCTCGAACTTGTCCTCGATCGCATATTCCGTGTCGACCACGCGGCGGCCCAGCTTGGCCTGTCGTAACGCCTCCGGCAGGCGGTGATAGGTCTGCGGGCCGATGACGACGTCGACGGCCGGCGCCCGGCGCAGGATCTCCTCGCCTTCGGCCTGGGCGACGCAGCCGGCAACGCCGATCATCATCTCCCGGCCGTCCGCCGCCTTCTTCTTTTTCATCTCGCGCAGTCGTCCGAGCGCCGAATAGACTTTTTCGGCCGCTTTTTCACGAATATGGCAGGTGTTGAGGAGGACGAGATCCGCCTCTTCCATGTCTTCCGTCGGCTCGTAGCCGTCGCGGGCGAGCGCATCGCTCATGCGCGTCGAATCGTAGACATTCATCTGGCAACCATAGGTCTTGATGAAGACCTTGCGGTTGTTGCTGCCGTCGCGGGGGCTTCGTTGGGAGTTGCCGCCGGGGCCTGGAGAAGGGCGCTGTCCTGTGTCATGGCGCGCTATTTAGTGGTTTTTGCCGCCAGAGAAAATCGAAATCTTGTTTAGAGCCTTTCCTGGTCAGATTGAAGCATTCTGCCGGAGCAGGTTTTTGTCAGGGCAAAGGCGATTGGCGAAGGGCATACCCCTAGGTACGTCCGAGCCGATCGCCTTTGATCCTGGCGCAAAGATGCCCGGCCCTTCGGGTTGGCTGAAACGGGCCGGCTGATCGACCGGCCGGCTTGGCCGTAGAGCTGGGCTACGACGCGCGCCGGCCGGTCGACCATCCGACTCCGTTTGAGCCAACAGAATGGTTCAATCTGACCAGGAAAGGCTCTAGAAGATTTCCCGCCCGCGCAGGCGGCTGTTCAGCAGATTGCGAATGCGCAAGGCGATCGTTGCGCTCACCTCCTTGCGGTTGGTGTCGGTACGATATTCCACCGCCTCGCCGAAGGAAACCTCGGCGTCGATGGCCCCGCAGCGCAGGATATCCATCAGGTGCGGCAAGAGCTCGATATCACCCGGCCAGGCGGCGAGCGGCCTGTGATAGCGACCCATGGCGATGCCATGCACCCTCGTATAGGCGACGGCCACCGGCTGCACCACGACCGTTCCCGTCGGCGAAGCGGGCACGGCCATCGCGGCGGCGCCGAACAGCGAGGATTTCACTTCCAGCAGCCGGTTGCCATCAGATGTCGTTCCCTCGGGAAAGAGCACCACGATTTCGCCGTCGGCCATGCGCCCGGCGATCTCGTTTGCCTGATGGCCGGTCTTGCGCTTCTCCTCGCGCACGACGAAGACGCTCTTCTGCAGCTTGGCGAGCGTGCCGAAGATCGGCCAGTCCCGCACCTCGATCTTGGCGATGAAGGCGACGTCGGCGACGGTCGACATCACCATGATGTCCATCCAGGATGAATGGTTGGAGCAGAGCATCAGCGGCCGGCGGTCTTCGAGCTTGCCCGTCACGCGGACGCGGATGCCGAGGCAATAGCAGATCACGCGGTGCCAGAGGCGCGGAAGCCGGCGTCGCAGCCGCCAATCGAAACGCAGGGCCAGCACCTGCAGCGGTATGAGCACGATGCTGACGGTGACGATGACGACCGCAGCGAAGGCGATGCGCAGCCAGGCGATCAAATGCTGGTCTCCCGGGCTGTCATTGCGTCAGAGATCTTCTTTCTTCAGCGGAATGCCGTAGAGCTCGAGGCGATGGTCGACCAGCCGGAAGCCGTGCTCGCGGGCGATGCGCTCCTGCAACGCCTCGATCTCCGGCGAGCGAAATTCGATGACCGTGCCGTTCTTCAGGTCGATGAGGTGGTCGTGATGCTCCTCGGGCACAGTCTCATAGCGCGAGCGCCCGTCGCGAAAGTCGTGACGGGCGATGATGCCGGCGTCTTCGAACAGCTTGACGGTGCGGTAAACCGTCGAGATCGAGATCTTCGCATCGACCTTCACCGAGCGGCGATAGAGTTCTTCGACATCGGGGTGGTCCTGCGAGTCTTCCAGGATACGCGCGATCACGCGGCGCTGCTCGGTCATGCGCATGCCGCGTTCGGTGCAAAGCTCCTCAAGGGTCTTGGCTACGTCGGTCATGGCCCGCCTTTACAAAGATATACTTATTGCGACAGGGAACTACCGAAGAACGCGCTTCATGACAAGCGCCGTGGAGAGGGCGCCATTCTCCTGCTTGTAGTAACCCTGACGTTCGCCGACCTTCTCGAAGCCGAGCTTGCGGTAGAGGCCAAGCGCTGCCGTATTGCCGTTGTCGACCTCGAGAAACATGCTCTCGCCGCCGCGTGCTCGTGCTTCCCGAATTGCCGCCTGCATCAGCCGCCAGCCGAGCCCGGAACGGGCGACCTTCGCCTGCACGGCGATGGTGAGGATTTCCGCCTCGCCGGCGACATGGCGAGCCAGGATGAACCCCGGAAGCGGCTTTTTCAGGATGGCGTTGGTCTGGCGCGCGACGAAGCCGAACACGGTCTCCTGCGAAAGCAGGCTGTGGAATTCGCCGTCACCCCAGGGCCGGGCGAAGCGTTCGCCGTGCAGGACGGCGACATCACGGCAATCCTCGCGTTCCATGGCGATGATCTCGAATTCGGGCTTCAGCGTCAGATAGGCTTCCAGCATCGTCATACTCGTCGGGCAATCGCATACCCGGCCTGCGGTTTGGCATCGGGTCCGCGCAGATAAAGGGGCTTCGGCTTTCCGGCATCGGGGGAGGCGGCAGCACCGAGGCGCGCCACAATGGAGATCGGGAATATGTTGGCGTGATCGCCGCCGGCGTCGGGCCGCAGAAGCGGCGTCGCCGAGCCGGTGATCTCGCCGTCGAAGCCGGCAGCATATGCCTGGGCTTGCGCGACACTCAACGCCCGTGGCTCATCGAGCGGGGAGCCGTCGGCAGCGAAGGGCTGAAGGTAGATTTCATCCCGCTTGGCGTCCATCGCCGCCAGCACGGTGCGGCCGGGTGTCTTCTCGCGCCGGGCAGTTGCCATGACTTCGAGCGTCGTGACGCCGACAGCAGGTACATCGAGGGAGAGCGCAAACCCGCGGGCTGCGGCAACGCCGACGCGGATGCCGGTAAAGGAGCCGGGACCGATTGTGACGGCAAGGCGGTCAATATGAGAAAGCGTCACTCCGGCCTGGTCCAGCGCGCGGTCGACGATACCAATCAAATGTTCAGCATGCCCCTTGCCGATCATGTCCGATGCCTCCCCCAGCACCGTATTCCTGCCGCTGTCATAGACAGCGGCAGCGCAATCCACACCTGCGGTGTCGAGCGCTAGAATGATCATGCCACTAATTTCCGAAAAAACTATTGTCGCCTATTCATAAATCCGTCCGGCCGAACCGGAGATGAACGGCCGGGCGAATTCGAGCTTTCTAAGCGGCAATCACTTCCTGCACTTCCGGAACGAAATGGCGCAGCAGGTTCTGGACGCCATGTTTCAACGTTGCCGTCGAAGACGGGCAGCCGGCGCAGGAACCCTTCATGTTCAGGTAGACCTTGCCGTCCTTGAAGCCGCGGAAGGTGATGTCGCCGCCGTCTTGGGCAACGGCGGGGCGCACGCGGGTCTCCAGAAGCTCCTTGATGGTCAGCACGATCGACTCATCGCCTTCGTCGAAGAATTCGTCGCCGGCATCGACGTCCTCAGAGAGAATGGAGGCATCGCCCATAACAGGCTTGCCGGACATGAAATGCTCCATGATCGAGCCGAGGATGGCGGGCTTCAGATGCTGCCACTCAGCATCGTCCTTGGAGACGGAAATGAAATCATAGCCGAAATAGACGCCGGTGACGCCGGGGATTTCGAACAGGCGAGCGGCGAGCGGTGATGCCTCGGCCTCTTCGACACTGCGAAACTCGGCCGTGCCGGTTTCCATGACCACTTTGCCCGGCAGGAACTTTTGCGTGGCGGGGTTTGGCGTGGCTTCGGTCTGAATGAACATCTGGCTCTCCGTGCGGCAGGCTCGTGACCTCGGCCGTCTTTAGAATTCTTCAAAAGAAAATAAGCCCAATGCGGGCTCTATTCAAGAGACTTCTAGTCAAGAAATGCTGGAACAGGATGATTTTAGGACCGGTCGGCCTAAATCCAGAATCCTGTTCTAATTTAAATAGTTAGAGCATGCTTCCGTCCGAAAACCGCTCATATTTTTCCGCGTCATGCGTTAGCAGAGAGCGTCGATTTCCTCATTCGTCAGCGTATCCGGCAACACGGTGACCGGGATCGGAAACGCTGCTGCGCGCCCGGCAACCGACGAGACCAGCGGACCTGGACCTTCCTTCGCCGAGCCGGCGGCAAGAACGAGGATCGCCACATCGCGGTCTTCCTCGATCATAGCGTTGATCTGCTCGGCAGCGCCGCCCTCGCGGATGACGATCTCGGGCTCGATGCCGATCGTTTCGCGCACGATCTGCGCGATCTTGGCAACGACCGCCTCGGCTTCCTCGCGCGCCTCGGCCCGCATGATCTCCTCGACGCCGAGCCATTGCTGGAAATCGCCGTCGGGGATCACATAGAGCAGCACCAGGCCGCCATTGGAATTCTTCGCGCGCCGGCCGGCATAATGAACGGCGCGCTGGCATTCGGGCGTACCGTCGATCACCGCCATGAACTTGCGGCGATGACCTTCGAGCCGTGAGAGTCGCTTCGATACCATGGCGCGGACTCTGACACCCGAAGCCGAAAAATTGCAAGCTGAGTTTTCGCCCTTCGTCCCCGAAGGAGACGAGGGGATATGCCTCAATAAAGGAAGCCGATGACGTCGCGTACCTGCTTCATCGTTACCTCGGCGCGAGCCCTTGCGCGTTCGCCGCCGTTACGCAGGATCGCGTCGATATGGCTGGTATCGTCCATCAGCCGGCGCATCTCTCCGGTGATCGGCGCAAGCACGTGGATCGCCAGATCGACCAACGCCGGCTTGAAGATGGAGAACTGTTGGCCGCCGAATTCGGCGAGCACCTCGGTCTTCGATTTGTCGGCGAGTGCGGCATAAATCGCCACCAGATTGTCTGCTTCCGGCCGCCCCTGCAGCCCTTCGATTTCGCTCGGCAAGCCGTCCGGATCGGTCTTCGCCTTGCGGATCTTCTTAGAGATCGCATCCTCGTCGTCCATCAGATTGATGCGCGAGAGGTCGGAAGGATCCGACTTGGACATTTTCTTGGTGCCGTCGCGCAGCGACATGACGCGCGGCGCCGGCCCGCCGATCAATGGCTCGACCATCGGGAAATAGGCATGCACGGGCTCGTCGCCGACGGTGATGTCGATGCCGTAACCCGTCCTACGGATATGTTCGGCATAATCGAGGTTGAACTTCATCGCGATGTCGCGGGTAAGCTCCAGGTGCTGCTTCTGGTCCTCGCCAACAGGTACATGGGTGGCGCGATAGGCGAGAATGTCGGCAGCCATCAGGCTCGGATAGGCGTAAAGGCCGAGCGAGGCCTGCTCTCGGTCCTTGCCGGCCTTGTCCTTGAACTGCGTCATGCGGTTCATCCAGCCGATGCGGGCGACGCAATTGAAGATCCAGGCGAGCTCGGCATGCTGCGGCACGGCCGACTGGTTGAAGACGATATGCTTTTCCGGATCGATGCCGGCGGCAATGAAGGCGGCGGCGATAGAGCGCGTCTGGCTCGGCATGTCGTCGTGGACGAGTTGAGCGGTGAGCGCGTGCATGTCGACGACGCAGTAGATGCAGTCATTGCCTTCCTGCAAGGCTACGAACCGGCGGATCGCGCCGAGGTAGTTGCCGAGATGCAGGTTGCCGGTCGGCTGCACGCCGGAGAATACAAGTTTCTTGAATTCGCTCATGTCGTCCTCAATAGGCTGGTGGAGGGCCCCAGGGCCAGTTGCCCATGTTGCTAACGCCGCGGCTTATGCACGGGCAGCCGGTCGCAATCAAGAGGTTCAGGCTGCGGCATGCTGGATCAGGTCGAAGGTGTTGCCGTAGGGATCCGCAAAGACCGCGACCGTGCCGTAGACCTCATGCCGCGGCTCTTCCAGAAAGCGCACCCCGGCGGCAAGCATGGCGGCATGATCGCGGGCGAAATCATCGGTCTTAAGGAAGAAGCCGACGCGGCCGCCTGTCTGGTTGCCGATCGCCGCCCGCTGCGTGTCGTTTGCCGCCTGCGCCAAGAGAAACGCGGCGCCACCCCCGCCTTTGGGCTTCACCACCACCCAGCGTTTGCCCTCCGGCTGCTGCTCGTCCTGCAGGCAATCGAAACCGAGGGCGTCGCAATAGAAGGACTTCGCACGGTCGTAATCGTCGACGACGAGGGTGACAAGGAAAAGCGACTGGATCGTCATGCGGTCTCCCGTTTGGATGTCTATTCCATTTTATGACAGGTGAATCCCAGATTTTAAGCCGAATTGATCAGGGTGTTTAGTCATAATTGAGTATAAAATTTCACAGAAAAGCTTTTATTGAACTGAAAATCCTCGTTCGCGTGATAACCGACCGGAGGGACCATGCAAAACGCCAGTTTGCTCGCCATGGCAGGCCTTTTCGCCCTACAATCAGCAACCGGCGCCGTTGGTCAAGACGCCAAAAGGCTTGCCGTTTATCTTCCCAAACACGAGGCGCGCCTCGCCTACGCGATCCAGACCATCAGTGTTCGCGCCGGCTGTTTTCCCACGCGCCTGCGGGCGATCCTGTCGCATATCGCCGCAAAGACCGGGCGCCGTCCGATCGTAACGTCCGGCCACCGGCCGCACCCGAGCCGTCATGGTTCCCTGCATGGAAAATGCCTGGCGGCCGACATCAGGATGCCGGGCCTGTCAGAACGAACAATCATTGCAGCGGCAAGAAGCGCCCCCGGCATCGGCGGCATCGGCAGCTATTGCAACGGCATCGTTCATGTCGATGTCGGACCGCAGAGGCGATGGGTTGACTGCTAGAGTTCACACGTCCTTTGCCGGAACCGGCTTGCGGTTCAGATTGCGCCTTATCATGCCGAGATCGGCCCCGCCGATCAGGAAGGCGGCGGCGAAATAGACCAGCATGGAGATCGCAATCAGCAGCCCGAGGGTGCCGATTTTGGTCAAGAGCGGCGCACCGGAAGCAAGCCAGGGTGCCCAATACTGCTTGAGGAAGACGATTGCGACGCCCATCACCGCCGCAGAGGCGATCAGCAACACGGCGCGCTTTGCCAGCGCCCATTCCCATGTCAGGTGGCCGCGGCGCAAAAGTGTGGTGAACAGCAGGACCGTACTGATCCAGCCGGCGGTGGCTTCGGCAACGGCGATGCCGGGTGCGCCCATATAGGGGAAGAGCGTGAGTGCGGTGGCGCAATTGGTTGCGACCGCGACCGCCGAGAAGCGCATCGGCGTCTTGGTATCCTCGCGGGCATAGAAGCCGGGCTGCAGCGCCTTGATCAGCACGAAGGCCGGCAGGCCGATGCCGTAGATCGCCAGGATCGAGCCGACGACGGCGGTGTTTTCCTGATGGAAGGCGCCGCGCTCATAGAGCACGCGGATGATCTCGTCGGAGAGAATCCAGAGGGCGAAGGCGGCGGGGATCGTCAGGAACAGCACGAATTCGATCGAGCGGTTTTGCAGGTTTCCGGCCTCGCGCAGATTGCCGCCCTTCAGCGCCCGGGCAAGCTCCGGCAGAAGCACGACGCCGACGGCCACACCAACGACGCCGAGCGGCAGCTGGTAGATGCGGTCGGCATATTGCAGCGCTGCAATCGCGCCGTCACGCGAGGAGGCGATCGCCTGGCCGATCAGCTGGTTGATCTGGGTGATGCCGCCGGTCACCGCGGCCGGCACCGCCAGGATCAGCAGGCGCTTGACGTTCGGCGTCATCTTCGGGAAACGGAAGCCGATGCTCATGCCGGCGGCAAGCACGCCGACATAGACGACGGCGAGCTGCAACACGCCGGCGGCAAGAACGCCCCAGGAGAGATACCAGGCCGTCGCCAGCGGATCGGCGCCGGTATAGAGCGAATAGAACAGCGCCCCGATCATCACCACGTTGAGGAAGACGGGCGCGATGGCGGCGGCGAAGAAATGATGCAGCGAATTCAGCATGCCGCTCATCATCGCCGTCAGCGACATGCACATGAGATAGGGAAACATCACGGCCGCCATGCGGATCGTGATCGAGAACTTGTCGGGATCGTCGGCAAAGCCCGGCGCGATGACGAAGCGCACCAAGAGCGGCATGGCAAGCTCCATCACGATGGTGATGAGGAGCAGCACCGAAAACAGGACGCCGAAGACTTCTTCCGAAAAGCGCTTGGCGCCTTCTGTGCCGTTAGCCTCGATCTCCTTGGCAAAGAGCGGCACGAAGGCTGCGTTGAAGGCGCCTTCGGCGAACAGCCGGCGGAAGAGGTTCGGAAAGCGGAAGGCGGCGTAGAAGACGTCGGCCATCGGCCCGGTGCCGAGGGCAGCCGCCATCAGCGTTTCGCGGGCGAAGCCGAAGATGCGGCTGCCGAGGGTGGCACCGCCGACGGTCGCGAATTTCTTGACGAGGCTCATGCGTATAGGCTCATGCGGGAGAACCGGCTTTCTTGTCGGTGGAGGTCGAGGTCCGGGCGGTGGCGGCAGGCGCGATGATGCCGGAGGGCATGCGCTCGCGCAGTTCGTCCTCCTCCTCGGCCATGACCGCCTTCATCCGGGCGGTGATGTTGGCGCGCTTGCTATCGCCCGAGATCTTCTGGCCGACCAGATCGGTCACGTAGAAGGTGTCGATCACCTTCTCGCCGAAAGTGGTGATGCGGGCCGACTGGATGTCGAGCGACAGATCGGAGAGCACGGCTGTTATCTCCGACAGCAGGCCGGGCCGATCGAGGCATTCGACCTCGATGACCGTGAACTTGTTCGACAGGCTGTTGGTGATGTTGACCGATGGCGGAATGACGAAGGCCTTGCTTTTCTTCCGGTTGCGCGTGCGTGTGGCGATGACCTCGGGCAGGCGCTTGCGGCCGGACAGCACGTCCTCGATCATCCGTCCGATCGTCGCGGCACGGCGCAGCTCGTCGGCATCGTCTGCAAATTCGCGGCTGACATGGATCGTGTCGAGCGCACGCCCGTCCGATGTCGTGAAGATCTGCGCGTCGACGATGTTGGCGCCGGCTGCCGCACAGGCCCCGGCGATGACGGCGAGCAGTCGCGGATGGTCGGGCGACAGCACGGTGATCTCGGTAATCGCGTGGAAACTGTCGGTGCGCACCGTCGTTGCGAGCGCCTGGCCAGCCTTATCAGCCTGGCGGATGAAATGGGCGTGGCGGATCTGGTCTTCCAGCGGCACGGAGAGCAGATAGGGCTGATAGTGCAGCTTGGTATAGGTATTGCGGTCCTTCTGGCTCCAGTCGGAAAGTGCCGCATGCAGCGCCTCAGCCGCGGCATTGGCCCGTTCCTTGCGGGAGACTTCCGAGAAGCCGCCGGCGAGCAGCAGCTCGGTTTCATAATAGAGCGTGCGCAGGAGCTGGCCCTTCCAGCCGTTCCAGACACCGGGACCAACGGCGCGGATATCGCAGATCGTCAGGATCAACAGCATCTTCAGCCGGTCGAGCGACTGCACCCGGTCTGCGAAGTCAGTGATCGTCTTGCGGTCGGTGAGGTCGCGTGTCTGCGCCACCATCGACATCGTCAGATGTTCCTCGATCAGCCAGACGACGATTTCCGTCTGCTTGTGCGACAGGCCGAAGCGCGTGCAGAGCTTGCGGGCGACGCGGGCGCCGGCGATCGAATGATCCTCGAGGCGGCCCTTGGCGATGTCGTGGAGGAGAACGGCGACATAGAGCGCCTCGCGGTCCTCGATGTTGGGCATCAGCTTGTTGGCGAGCGGATGCAGATCCTCGGCGCGTCCCTTGTCGATCTCTGAGAGGACCTCGACAGTGCGGATCAGATGTTCGTCGACCGTATAGTGGTGATACATGTTGAACTGCATCATCGCGACGATCTTGCCGAATTCGGGGATGAAGCGGCCGAGCACGCCGGCCTCGTTCATGCGGCGCAGGATCAGCGCCGGATCACGCTTCGAGGTCAGAATCGACATGAACAGGCGGTTCGCCTCGTCGTTTTCCCGGAGCCTGTTGTCGATCAGCGCAAGCGAACGGGTGACGCGCTTCAGCGCGTCCGGATGGAATTCCAGTCCGTTGATGTCGGCGACGTGGAAAAGCCGGATGATGCTGACCGGATCGCGCTTGAAAACCTCGGCATCGGCGAGCGCGATGCGGCCGCGGTCTTCGACGAATTCGACGCTGCCGGCGATCTTGCGGTTGCGATGGGTAAAGCGGCTGATGACGCCGGTAAGGCCGGGAATCGACTTCGCCTGCTGATCTTCAAGAGCGGCGCAGAGGATGCGGGTGAGATCGCCGACATCCTTGGCGACGAGGAAGTAGTGCTTCATGAAGCGCTCGACCGCCGAAAGGCCCGGGCGGGTGTGATAGCCGAAGGCTTCGGCGATTTCGCGCTGAATGTCGAAGGACAGGCGCTCCTCGGCCTTGCCAGTGAGGAAGTGCATATGGCAGCGCACCGCCCAGAGAAAGTCATCGGCCTTCTCAAGCAGACGGTATTCGTGCTTCGACAGCACGCCGAGCTTCACCAACTCCGCCTGGTCCCGCACGTGATAATAATATTTCGAGATCCAGAACAGCGTGTGCAGGTCGCGAAGCCCGCCCTTGCCTTCCTTGACGTTCGGTTCGACGAGGTAACGTGTATCGCCGGCCTTGCGGTGACGTTCGTCGCGCTCGGCAAGTTTGGCGGCGATGAATTCCGGGCCGGTGCCGGTGACGATTTCCTTGTCGAAGCGGGCCTCGAGCTCGGTTTCCAGCCGCTGCAGGCCGCAGATATAGCGCATCTCCAGGATGGCGGTGCGGATCGTCATGTCGGATTTGGAAAGCGCGATGCATTCCTCCACCGTGCGGGTGGCGTGGCCGACCTTGAAGCCCATATCCCAGAGCACGTAGAGCATGAATTCGACCGCCTTATGCGTCTCCTCCGCCGGTCGCGGCAGGAAGAGGAAGAGCAGGTCGATATCCGAGCCCGGCGCCAGCGTGTCGCGGCCGTAGCCGCCAACGGCGGTGACCGCGAACTTGTCCTTCTGGTGCGGGAAGATATGGGCGGTGGCGAAATTGTAGAGGACGGTGATGATCTGGTCCTGCAGCCAGGATATCCGGTAGGCGCAGTTCAGCCCGCCGCCATCGGCCATCAGTGCAGCGCGCGCTTTCTGCCGGCCTTCCGTGCTTGCTTTTTTCAGCACCGCTAGAAGATCGGCGCGCATGACGTCTGGCCGGTTGCGGTTGGCTTCGGCAATAGCGTCGCATTGCTTATGCAAGAGCTCGACATCGAGGATATTGGAGAAATCGAGGTCGCGCATCGCTGTCGCCGGGGCGGCTTCCTGTTCATGCCGGGCTGCCTGATCCGGGCTCGCCTCACGTTTCGTCTGCATGCGCTATAACCTCTTTGCCCGGCGATTGACACGGGCCTTCATACTGCAAGAACCTTTAAATTTGGCGAAATGGTGTTGACAAGCCACAGCACGGCTTGGCGCAACAGCGCCCTTCTCCCGAAAAGCTCAGGCGGCGGCCCGCGCATTCAGCAAATGCAGCACCTGCCGCGTTTCGCGCATGATCTCCTCGAGCGTCTGCCGGTCGCATTCGCGGTAGCCCGCCATTGCGATCGACGTTCCGAGCTCGCAGATCATAGCGCAACAGCGGGTGATTTTCAGCATGCCGATCGGCGAGGTCCAGCCGCGCGCATTGCGGTCCTTGTCTGCGCGCCGCATCGTGTCGAGCATGGAGCAGATGAGCGACAGGCGCTCCGTTTCGCGAACCAGCTTTTCCATGAACATCGGTCGCGCTCCTATTTCAGCTTCTTCTTTAGGTCATAAAGCGCATCCAGCGCCTCGCGCGGCGTCATGTCGTCGAGGCTCAACGCCTTCAGCGTCTCTTCGACCTTGGACGGGCCGCGGGCCGTTTCCTCGCGGCGCACCGCTACCTGGAAAAGCGGCAGGTCATCGATCAGCTGGCTCGCCGGGTTCTTGCGGTCGGCATCTTCGAGGCGGGTCAGCACGTCGCGGGCGCGCGCCACGACCGAGGCAGGAAGCCCGGCAAGGCGGGCCACCTGGATGCCGTAGGAGCGGTCCGCCGCACCGGGGCCGACCTCGTGAAGGAAGATGACGTCGCCGTCCCACTCCTTGACGCGCATCGTGGCATTCGATAGCCGACCAAGCTTTTCTGAAAGCACGGTCAGCTCATGAAAATGCGTGGCGAAGAGGCCGCGGCAGCGGTTGGCCTCATGCAGGTGCTCGACGGCCGCCCAGGCGATTGAAAGACCGTCGAAGGTGGCGGTGCCGCGGCCGATCTCGTCGAGAATGACGAGCGAGCGGTCGCTTGCCTGGTTGAGGATCGCAGCCGTTTCCACCATCTCGACCATGAAGGTCGAGCGCCCGCGCGCGAGATCGTCGGATGCGCCGACGCGCGAGAACAGCCGGTCGACGATGCCGATATGGGCTGATGTCGCAGGCACGAAGGAGCCCATCTGCGCCATGATCGATATCAATGCGTTCTGACGCAGGAAGGTCGACTTACCGCCCATGTTGGGGCCGGTGAGCAGCCAGATCGCGCCGTCCTTGTCGTCGGTCTTTGGCGAGAGGTCGCAATTGTTGGCGACGAAGGGGCCGCCGGCCTGGCGGCGCAGCGCCTGTTCGACGACGGGATGACGCCCGCCTTCGATGGCAAACATCTTCGAGCCATCGACCTGCGGCCGGCAATAGGCCTGCTCTTCGGCGAGAAGCGCGAGACCGGCGGCGACGTCGATGACGGCAAGCGCCCGCGCGCCCGCCTTGATCGCCTCGGCCTCCGAAACGACCGCGGTCGTCATCCTGTCGAAGGCTTCGAGTTCGATCGAAAGCGCCCGGTCGGCGGCGTTGGCGATGCGGCTTTCGAGATCGGCAAGTTCTGTCGTGGTGAAGCGCATGGCGCTCGCCATCGTCTGGCGATGGATGAAGCGGGCCTTCGCCTCGGCCGTATCCGTCATAGGTCCGGCATTGCCAGCGGTGACCTCGATGAAATAACCAAGGATGTTGTTGTGCTTGATCTTCAGCGACCGGATGCCGGTTTCCTCGGCATATTGCAATTGCAGGCCGGCGATGACGCGACGCGATTGGTCGCGCAGCGCCCGGACCTCGTCGAGTTCGGCACTGGCGCCGTCGCGAAGGAAGCCGCCATCCCGTTTCAGGAGCGGCAATTCGTCGGCAAGCGTTTCGGCAAGCAGGTTTTCCAGGCTCGCGGGAAGGGCTTGCAACCCCGACAGCGCCTGGCCGAGTTCTTCCGGCAGCATCGCCTTGCCGAGCAGGCCGGCAAGCCCGGCTGCCGCTTCGAGCCCCTGGCGGATCGCAGAGAGATCGCGCGGGCCGCCGCGGTCGAGCGCCAGGCGCGACAGGGCCCGCGGCATGTCGGGCACATGTTTCAGCGTGTCGCGCAGCTGGCCGCAGAGCGAGGGCTCATCGATCAGGAAGCCGATCGAATCGAGCCGCGCATTGATGCGGACGGGATCGGTGAGCGGCGACATCAGCCGTTCGGCCAGAAGCCGCGCGCCGGCGCCGGTGACGGTACGGTCGATCGCCTTCAGCAGCGAGCCGTTGCGATCGCCTGAAAGCGTGCGGGCCAGTTCCAGATTGGCGCGGGTGGCGGGGTCGATGAAGAGCGTCGAAGCCCCACTCTCCCGCTCCGGCTTTCCGAGCGGCGGTCGCTCGGCGATCTGCGTCTTTTCGACGTAGGCGACGGCGGCGGCCGCTGCCGCAAGCTCGGCGCGCGAGAAGGTGCCGAAACCGTCGAGTGTCGCGACTGAGAAATAACGCGCGATCCGGCCTTCGGCGCTGGCGCTGTCGAAGAGCACGGCAGGCTGCGGCACGGCGGTGCGGCCGAGGACGTCGAAGACGGCCTTGAGTTCGGGATCGTGGAAGATCGTATCGGGCAGGATGAGTTCGCGCGGATCGATGCGCAGGATATCGGCAAGCAGCCGCGAGGCTTCGGTCTCGGCCAGCCGGAAGACGCCTGTGGAAATATCGATCCAGGCGAGCGCCAGCGTCGGTTCGGCCCCGCCGCGAATGCGGGTAAGCGCCATCAGATAGTTGGATTCCGAGGGCGAAAGCAGCTTTTCCTCGGTGATCGTGCCCGGCGTGACCAAGCGAACGACGTCGCGCTTGACGACCGATTTGCCGCCGCGCTTCTTGGCCTCGGCCGGATCCTCGATCTGTTCGCAGACGGCGACACGGAAACCGAGCGAAATTAGCTTCTGCAGATAATCGTCGGCGGCATGCACGGGCACGCCACACATCGGGATATCCTGGCCCATGTGCTGGCCGCGCTTCGTGAGGGTGATGCCGAGCGCGCGCGATGCCTCCAGCGCATCCTCGAAGAACAGCTCGTAGAAATCGCCCATGCGATAGAAGAGCAGCGAACCCGGATTGTTCGCCTTGATCTCGATATATTGCTCCATCATCGGCGTCGCCGAGGCACGGCTTTCCGCCGTGGCCAACTCAGCGGCCGAAAAGGCTTCATTCCCAATGTCTATTCGTGCGTTCACGGAGGTGCAGTTTTTCCCAAAAAAACAGGTGCCAACCCTATCCGCGCGCCGCTATAGATGACAACAGCATTTGAGGAAGAGCGAAGCGTCGCCCACAGGACGTTGGAGGATTTATGCCCGATATCGATAAGAAGGACCGGCCGGTGACCTCAGTGACCGACCAGGAGGCGCTCGATTTTCACGCAATGGGCCGGCCCGGCAAGCTGGAGATCAACCCGACCAAGCCGATGGCGACACAGCGCGACCTCTCGCTCGCCTATTCGCCGGGTGTTGCCGTACCCGTCAAGGCGATCGCCGCCGATCCGCAGACGGCCTATGATTACACGGCGCGCGGCAACATGGTCGCCGTCATATCAAACGGCACTGCCATTCTCGGCCTCGGCAATCTCGGCGCACTGGCCTCCAAGCCCGTCATGGAAGGCAAGTCGGTGCTCTTCAAACGCTTCGCCGACGTCGATTCCATCGATCTCGAAATCGATACCGAAAATGTCGACGAGTTCATCAACTGCGTGCGCTTCCTCGGCCCCTCCTTCGGCGGCATCAATCTCGAGGATATCAAGGCGCCTGATTGTTTCGTCATCGAAAGCCGGCTGCGCGAACTGATGGACATTCCCGTCTTCCACGACGACCAGCATGGGACGGCGATCATCGCAGCTGCCGGCTTGATCAACGCGCTTGAGCTGACCGGCCGCGACCTGAAGACGACGAAGCTCGTCTGCAATGGTGCGGGAGCAGCGGCGATTGCCTGCGTCGAACTGATCAAGGCGATGGGTTTTGCGCCTGAAAACATCATCCTCTGCGATACCAAGGGCGTCATCTACCAGGGCCGCACCGAAGGCATGAACCAGTGGAAATCGGCGCATGCGGCAAAGACCGACACGCGCACGCTGGAAGAAGCGATGAAGGGTGCCGACGTCATTTTCGGCCTGTCGCAGAAGGGCGCGTTCTCGGCCGATATGATCCGCTCGATGGCGGATCGGCCGATTATCTTCGCCATGGCCAATCCCGATCCCGAGATCACGCCGGAAGAAGTGGCGCGCATCCGCGACGACGCCATCATGGCGACCGGCCGTTCGGACTATCCGAACCAGGTCAACAACGTCCTTGGCTTTCCCTATATCTTCCGCGGCGCTCTCGATGTCCGTGCCTCCACAATCAACGACGCGATGAAGATCGCCGCCGTCAATGCGCTGGCAAACCTTGCCCGCGAGGACGTGCCAGACGACGTGGTCGCAGCCTACCAGGGCAACCGGCCGCGTTTCGGATCGCAATACATTATCCCCGTGCCCTTCGATCCCAGGCTGATCTCGGCGATCCCGGTCGCAGTTGCCGAGGCCGCGATCGAAAGCGGTGTGGCCCGCAAAGTCATCACCGACATGGCGGGCTATGCCCGCGAGCTTTCGGGGCGTCGCGATCCGATCGCTTCGACGCTCGCCAGCCTCTACGAGCGCGTTCGCCGCCGCCCGAAGCGGATCGTCTTTGCCGAGGCCGAGGAAGAACAGGTCCTGCGCGCAGCACTTTCCTACGCCAACCAGCAGCTCGGCACCGCCATTTTGCTTGGCCGCGAGGATCTGATCCGTGCGACGGCCGAACGCGCCGGCATCGATCTCAACCGGCCGGGCCTCGAAATCGTCAATGCCCGCATCTCGACCCGTGTCGAGGCCTATATTGACTATCTCTATGCCAGGCTGCAGCGGAAGGGTTATCTCCATCGCGACGCCCAGCGACTGATCCACAACGACCGCAACCACTTCGCCGCCACCATGGTGGCCTTGGGTGACGCCGACGGCATGGTGACGGGGATTACCCGCAACTATTCGACGGCGCTCGAGGATGTGCGCCGCTGCATCGACGCAAAGCCCGGCCACCGGATCATCGGCGTGTCGCTGGCGCTCTGCCGCGGCCGCACGGTCTTCGTCGCCGATACGGCGGTGCATGACATGCCCACAGCTGAGGAACTTGCCGATATCGCCGAAGAGGCCGCCGGTCTGGCGCGGCGCATGGGCTATCAGCCGCGTGTCGCCCTGCTTGCCTATTCCACTTTCGGCCATCCGTCGGGCGAACGCTCCGAGCGGGTGCGTGAAGCAGTGAAGATCCTCGACAAGCGCCGCGTCGATTTCGAATATGACGGCGAGATGGCCGCAGACGTCGCGCTGAACCGCAAGGTGATGGAGCAATATCCATTCTGCCGCCTTTCCGGTCCCGCCAACGTGCTTGTCATGCCGGCCTTCCACTCGGCCTCGATCTCCACCAAGATGCTGCAGGAGCTCGGTGGCTCCACCGTGATCGGCCCGATCCTCGTCGGCGTCGACAAGGCGGTGCAGATCACCTCGATGGGCGCCAAGGATTCCGACATCGTCAACATGGCGGCGATCGCCGCCTACGGCGCGGGTTCTTGAACTCCATCTGCTCTGAATGAGACGGCTTTCGGTGTCCGGCTGACAGCGCGTCAGTTGGGCACCGCTTGTGGATTAGTCTTTACCCGGCTTTCGAACGGCGAAATTTGCGCTAAACTTCTTAGCATCCGACTGACTTCAAGGTCTTTTCCGATCCTTGCGCGATTCCGTCCCATAAACTAAGTTGGCCGAACTAAGTTTATGGATGCCGGAGCCGCCATGCGAATCATCAACATCCATGAGGCAAAAACCCATCTGTCTCGGCTGGTTGAAAACGCGGCCAACGGCGAGATCTTCATGATCGCCAAGGCCGGCAGGCCGCTGGTCAAGGTGGTGCCGCTCGATGCCGGCACACAGGAGGTCCGCCGTATCGGTTTCCTGAAGGGGCGCATCTCCGTGCCCGATGATTTCGACCGGATGGACCTGCAGGAACTTTCAAGCTTTTCGGAGCCGCGATGAAGCTGCTTCTCGATACGCTGCTGCTGATCTGGCTCGCCGAAGATTCGCCGAAACTGCCGGTGGCGGCGAGGGAATTGGTCACCGATCCGATCAACCAGCTGTTTTTCAGCCCGGCAAGCTTCGGTGAGCTCAGTGCCAAGCACGCCATCGGCCGTGACGATTTCAATCTCGATCCGCCGCTTTTCTATCGCGCCCTTGTCGACAACGATTATCGCGAACTGCCGATCACCGTCATGCATACGCTGGCGGTGCACCGTCTTCCCCCGATCCATGCCGATCCCTTCGACCGGATCCTCGTTGCGCAATCGATCGTCGAGGGCATTCAACTGCTGACGACGGACGAGACGATCGCGCTCTATCCCGGTCCCATCCGCCTTTTCCGTTAGCGGACAAACCGCCCTGATTCCGTTGCGAAGCATCCTAGGCCGGCCTAAGCAAGCGCAGGGCACGGCCCTTCCTATAAGTCATACTTTTGATGCAATAACCTTATACGCGCGGCATAGTTCGCCCGCATAGAACTGGAAAAAGGCTGCGGGCAATAGACGGTTTCGCTGCTCAGTTATTTAGATATTTCATCAGCCATTTTGGGTTCCCATGCTAGAAAATGCGTCCCCCAATTTCACCGCCCGTTTTCAGGGGACAACTTTCGACGATATGGTGGAGGCCCTGACCAAGGGGTTCGGTTCGTTCTACGCATGGCGCAACGGTCGAGAGAAACCACTCGACTGGAAGGTCGGGTTTTGGGGTGACGAAAGCTTGTCGCTGGTCAGCAACCAGGATTCCGGCGACTGGGGTGCAAGAACGGCACATGGGTCGGAGACTCTGGCAATCATCGTTCCGCGCACTGGCGCTCTCAATGTAGCGCTTGGTCGGACCGTGGTGGAAGCCACACCTGGGCGGCTGCTATTGACGAACAATATCGAGCCGGAATGGATTTCCGTACAAGCAGCGCCTCACCGGTCCGACACACTCAGTCTGAATTGGACAATCATAGCTCAGGCCGTCGCCTCCGTTCTGGAGACACCCTTGGTCGGGGCGATGGACTTGGCACCGGTCATTGATTTTTCCACGGCAGTAGGACGGCTGTTCGGCAGTCTCGCACAAACGATCATCATCGGCATGCGCAACAACGGGCCGCTATTTCAATCGCCAATCGCCATGTCGAACCTCACCCAGGCGCTTGCCGATCTCGTGGTGCGGCTGGTTCCTCATCGCCTTTCGCATCTGCTCGACAAGAAAATCCATCTGATAGCGCCGCGGCACGTCCGTCGAGCCATTGAATTCATGCATGCCAACATCGCCCAGCCGTTGACAATGCAGAGTGTCGCGGAGGCGGCAAACGTTTCCATTCGTGCTCTTGAAATCGGTTTTCGTGATTTCAAGGGAACCTCACCGTCAGCCTACCTCAGGGCAATCCGCTTACAAGCCGTCCGAGAGGATCTGTGCAATCCCTGGAACCGGGAGCCGCTGCGGGACATCTGCCTGAAGTGGGGGTTCTTTCACTTTGGCCGTTTTGCCGCAATTTATCGGGCGGCGTATGGTGAGAACCCGTCGGACACGAGAAGACGATCCGGCATATAAGGCCACGCCATCGGCCAAGCTCACTTTGGCGTCTCGCAGGCAGATGATCGTCCGCTTTGCGCCAACTAGCTCGCGAAGCGGCCTGCGTCGGCGCCGTAGTAATTCAGGTAGCGGTCCGAAATGCTGGAGATCGGCAGCACGATCAGCACGTCGGTCGTGTTGAAGGCATGGTCGACGACCGCGCTGGAGCCAACCATTGCGCCGAGGCGCAGATAACCCTTGATCAGCGGCGGCAGAGCCAACAGCGCCCGCTTCGGGTTAACAGCCTCGACCGGCATCAGGTCCATGTTGCGGGCGAGATGCGGCAGGGCGCCGACGGCCCATTCGTTCTTCGCCAGCACAGTGTGATAAAGGAAAGACAGCGCCAGCGCATGGCTTTCGAGATAGACGCCAGGGAACGAGGCGCAGCCGAACATGGCACTGACGCCGTGCTTCAGCGCATAGGCCCAGTTGCCCTGCCAAAGCAACTCGACGGTGCGCTTGGTGCGGTATTCCGGCAGCACGCAGGAGCGGCCAAGCTCCATGAAACGTTTTTCCGGATGCTTCGCGATCAGGCCCTCGATTTCGAACTCGGAAGCCGAGTAAAAACCGCCATTGGCGATCGCGACATCCTGACGCAATAGCCGGTAGGTGCCGACGATCTGGTCTTCCGGGTCGCCCTCGATCGAACGGTCGAGAACGAGGAGATGGTCGCAGACGGCATCATAGGCGTCGACATCGCGCTGGCGGCGCATGGCGTCCTGCGGCAGCTGCGCCTTCATTTCATTGACGAAAACGCGGTAGCGGACGGCCTGGGCGGCATCGATCTCGCGCGCCGTGCGGGCGAGGCGGGTCTCGAGATTGCCGATGCGGCCGAGAATATCGCCGTCCTTCTGCACAGCCGCCGTTGAGGGCCGTGCAGCCTCCGCGGTGGTGTCATGATTCAGGATGTCGATGGAGGACATGGCGATTCTCCCGTTGCCGGCTTATCGACGCCATAAAACACTTCTATACGACAGGAAAGTGACATAATGCATTTTGCAACGCAAGAAGCGTGCCGGTTGTTTACGCGTCTTACCGGGCCTTTGCCCGGCGGGCGGAAAGTGCGGCCACCGCCTGAACTTCGGTCAAGAGCCGCACCGGATCCATCGGCTTTATCATGACGCGGTTGGCGCCGTTGAGCAGCACTTGGCGGCGTGATTCGTCGCTCTTGTCGGCTGTGAGAACGATCACCGGCACCGGGGCGAGATCGAGCCGCCTTTCATGGCCGCGCAGCCGCCCGAGCATATCGATGCCGTTGCCTCCAGGCATCGAGAGATCGCTGATGATGATATCGGGCCGGGCGTTCGCCTCGCCAAGCGCGCAATCGAGCAGCGTCTCGAAATCCTCGACATGGCGCACCTTATGCCCGCCTTTTTCCAGGATGACGCGCACCAGCATGGCATTGATCGGATCGTCCTCGCCCAAGAGAATGCTGAGCCCGCTCGCCGCAACGATCGTCTCCGCCACCGAAAGGCCAAAGCCCGGCTGATTGTCGTTCAGCGCGTCGCGTTTCTCCATGCCGCGCATGCGCCCGCGCAGCACGTCGATCAGCGACTGTTCGCGCAGCGGCCGGATAAGCCAGGCATCGAAGAGGTCGAGCGGATGGGCGCTGCGCTCTTCCGGGTTGACGAGGAGAACCTTGCGCAGGCCGAGTGCTGCAATTTCAGCGCGGTCGGCCAGATGGGCGGAAAATTCTGCCGACATGCGATGGTCGACGATGATATCGGTTGGCCGCCGTCCACCGTCGGCCATGCCGAGCAGTGTCGTGCGTGCGTTCTCGCCGTCGCCGACGAGATGGCAGAGGCCGCCAAGCGCGGTGATCGTCTCGGCGATAGCGGTGCGCGCCGCCCCTGCGGGCGCCAACAGCACGACGCTGTTGCCGGCAAGCAGCGTATTTCGCCGGTCGGGCCGCTCGCTGCCGATGTCGACGGGGAAGCGAATCGTGAATTCGCTACCTTTGCCCTTTTCGCTGGCAACGGTCAGCGCGCCGCCGAATTCGCGCATGATGCGGGCGGAGATGGCAAGGCCGAGGCCCGTGCCGCTGCTCTTGTCGGCAACGGTCCCGCCCTGCTCGAATTCGCCGAAGACCCGCGCCTGCTCGTCTGCGGTCATGCCGGGGCCGGTATCCGTCACGGTGATCAGCAGATCGCCGGCCTTGAGCGCAACGCGGATGAAGACGCCGCCGGCCTGGGTGAATTTAACGGCATTGCCGATGACGTTGAAGAGCACCTGGCGCAACCGCGCCGGGTCGAAGCTCATATTCTCCGGCACGTCTGATGACACCGTGGCGCCGATTTCGATACCCTTTTCATGCGCGCGGTGGGCAAGCATCTCGACGACGCTTTCCAAGAGCTTGCGCAGCGATTCCGAGCGAGGGTGCAGCTCGAAGCGGCCGACCTCGATGGTGGAGAAATCGAGCAGATCCTCGACGAGCTGCGTCAGTGCGTGGCCGGATTGGCGGATGTTGGCGAGATAGTTCTGTTGCTCCTGCGTCAGCCGCGTCTCGGCGATCAGATGCGTCATGCCGAGAATGCCGGAAAGCGGCGTGCGCACCTCGTGGCTGACGGTCGCAAGCAGTCTGGATTTTGCGGCGCTGTTATATTCGGCCTTCTGTCTGGCTTCCTCGCGGGCCTGCGCGAGGAGCCGCTCCTCGGTCACGTCACGGGCAATACTCTGCAGCAGCAGGCGGCCGTTTGCCGGATCGCGCGTGACGACGTCGCGCCAGAGGAAGATGCGCTGGCCTTCCGGCGTCGAAATCTCGACGTCGTAGCAATGCGGTACCGGGCCGGGGCGGAAAGCCAGCCCGATCTCCTCGCAGGTGCGTCCTTCGGGACGCAGCCGCCCGGTCAGGCGGCGAAACGTGTCGTTGGCGCTGATGATCCGCCGGTCCATGGTGCGGCCGACGGTGATGTCGCCGAGGACGTCGTGCACATCGGCAAAGAGTTTTGCCCCGTCGTTCCAGTCCGGCATCGATTTGCCGGCGGGCTGCCCGGTTCCGCGCCGCCGGACCATGAGGACGGCGTAACTGGCGATCACGGCAAGGCCGAGAACAACGAGGCCGCCCGAAAGGAGCAGCGGATCGCCGGCATGGGCAAGCAGGGTGAGGATCATTGCGGCAAGAAGGCCGGCCCCGCCCAGCCAATAGACCAGCAGAACCCTCGTGGCTGCGGGCTCCCTCTTGTCGTCATTTGCTTGTCGATTTGGCGATGCGCCCGGTCGCGAAAGAGAAGCCTCCATCCGCATCTCATGCGGCTTGGCGGCGGGTCCACCAAAGGCGGCGGACAATCTATCCTGCAACTGTCCCAGGTTGTACATGGTATCTGGCTAACATACGGCCAGTTCCGAATGCCTTCAGGAATTCGATAAGATTTTAGCGGCCGGCTTTTTTCGGCAGCAGAAGCTCGTCGAGGATGACGCAGCCGGCCCCGATGGTGATGAAACTGTCGGCGAGGTTGAAGACGGCGAAGGACCAGCTTTCGGTGTGGAACAGGATGTAATCGATCACGTGGCCATAGGCGAAGCGATCGACGAGATTGCCGATCGCGCCTGCGATGATCAGCGCATAACCGAGATGGGCGAGCCAGCGGTCTTTCGCCGTGCGGTACCACAGCCAGATGACGAAGGCGACGATGACGAGCCGCATGCCGACGATGAACCAGCCGTCCATGCCCGACAGCATGGAAAAGGCGACGCCGAGATTGTAGGTTCGGTAGAGCGCCAGCATCGGAATGACGGGAACGGCTTCCTGCAGCGGCAGGTAGTGATCGACGGCGATCTTGACAACCTGATCGATGAGAACGGCGACGACGATGAAGAGGAGGATCGGCGCCGGGCGCGAAAAGAGCGCGGGGCGTGCGTACGTCTGTTCGGTCATTTGCCCTCGGCAAGTGAGAGGAGATGGCGGCGCGCCTCGAAAAGCATGACGGCGGTGGCAACGGCGAGGTTCAGGGAATCGGCCCGACCTTGCTGAGGGATGCGGGCGAGCGCGTCGGCTTCCCTGGCAAGCTGATCCGGCAGGCCCGATTGTTCGTTGCCCATCAACAGCACGACGGGCTTTTTCCTGTAGTCGATCGTGCGGTAGTCGACCGCGCCGGCAAGATGGGTCGCGACGACAGAAACGCCGGCGGATTTCCGCCAGGCGATGAATTCTTCCGGCGTCGCCCGCGCGACCGGAACGGCGAAGACCGAGCCCATGGTGGCGCGCACGGTTTCGAGCGAGAAGGGATCGGTCGCTTCGCCGACCAGAATGACGCCGGAGGCGCCGGCAGCATCCGCCGTCCGGATGATGGTGCCGAGATTGCCGGGATCGCGCACGCGGTCGAGCGCCACCCATGTCTCGCCATCCCTCGGCCGGATATCCCGCAGCGGCTTCCAGCGCTGCTCGAAGATGCCGACGACCATCTGCGGATTGTCGCGGCGGGTGATCGAGGCGATGACCTTTTCGCTGACTTCGAGTACGAGCCCACCGGCAGCGACGGTCCTAGCCGCCATCTGCTCGACCAGCGGCTTGGCCTTGGCGGCCTTGGCATAGACCAGCGTGCGGATCGTCCAGCCGAGTTCGATCGCGTCGATGACGAGCTTCAGCCCCTCGGCCAGGAAAGTACCGCTTTCCTCCCGCGACTTCTTGTTCGTCAGCGCCTTGATGTCCTTGATGATGGGATTGGCGAGCGAAGTGACTTCCTTCACTTGCCCGACCCTGCGCGGTCCCTGATCGTGGAAGTCCTTGCTCATTTCGGTACCCAACGGGAAAAGAGAGAGGTGGAAAGCGCGCGGCCCTGCGTCCTGCCGTCGGTGCCCGCCTCGCGGATGACAAGCTCGCCGGATTCGACCACGCCGCCGGCGCCGCGCATCGTCTCGCGCATCAGCTCGTGGATCGAATAGAAGCTGGCGCGGATCGAATAGGCCGTCAGCACGAGGCCGACCGCCTTCGGCGACAGGATCTCGCGGCAGATGTCGAGCATCAGCGGCAAATGCTCGAAGAGATGCCAGACTTCGCCATTGGGGCCGCGGCCGAATTTCGGCGGATCGGTGAGGATGATGTCGTACTGGCTGCCGCGGCGTTCCTCACGCAGGATGAATTTCATCGCATCTTCGCAGATCCATCGGATCGGCAGCTTCTCCATGCGCCCGAGCGCCTGGTTTTCGCGGGCCCAGCCGATCGCCTTCTTCGACGCGTCGACATGGGTGACCTCGGCACCCGCTGCGGCTGCGACCAGCGAGGCGACACCGGTGTAGCCGAAGAGGTTCAGCACTTTCAGCGGCCGGCCCGCCTTTTCGACCTGCTCCTTCATCCAGTCCCAATGCACGATCTGCTCGGGAAAGACGCCGACGTGGCGGAAGGAGGTAAAGCGGCCGAGGAAATCGACGCCGAGCAGGTTGAGCGGCCAGGTCTCGCCGAGCGCCCCCTTCGGGAAGCGCCAGCGCCCGGTGCCTTCCTCATCCGTATCGCCGGTGAAGACGGCATCGACCTTTTCCCAGATATGGGTGGGCAGCGAAGGCTGCCACAGCGCCTGGCCCTCCGGGCGGATGATGCGATAGGGCCCGTATTGCTCCAGCTTTTCGCCGTTGCCGCTGTCGATCAGGTGGAAATCGCCGGCTCCGAGCGATTCGAGAATGACAGGCACGCGCTCGGTCGGACGCTCGCCGCTGCGCGCCGTCAGAGGGCGCACGGCCGCGACCGGCGCCGGGGTCTCGCGCACCGCCTCGCGTGCGGCCGCGGGCCGCGTGACCGGCTTCGATGGCCGATCCGCGCGGTCGTCCCGGCGGTTTTCACCGGAGGGACCTGATGTCTTCTTCTGGCCCGGCCGGCGTTCTTTTTGTTTCAACGTGCTCTTCCGCGTCTCTGTCGGATGTCTTTATGGGTTTGCGACCTCTAGCCCAGAAGACCGCGCGGGATCAACTGCGCGCCGAACCTTGCCCCGCAAGAGGACAGGTTCTCCCGGCACAGCGTTTATTTCAAGCCCTCGGAGCTTTGCATGCCAAGCCAGCTTGCCGCCGCGTAGAGGGCGGCGACATGCATCGACTGCATGATGACGGCGCCTGAGGTGATGTCGCCGAGGATATCGGCAAGATCCGCAAACAGCAGCCCGACCTTCTCGCCGGGATCGAAACGCGGCTCGCCGGCCTTGGTCAGGTCGAGCGCCAGCCAGCTCGTCACCACATTGCTGTGGCTTGATGCATTTGGGTAGGAGGTGAGCAGCTTGACGAACGTCGAGGCTTCATAGCCGGTCTCCTCCCTGAGTTCACGCCGCGCTGCCGCTATCGCCGCATCGCCGGCCTCGATGTCGCCGGGTTCCACACCGCCGGCGACGAGACCGAGCAGGATCTCGCTGCGGCCGTGCCGGTATTCCCGCGTCAGCAGCACGCGCCCGTCAGGCATAACGGGGATGACATTGATCCAATCAGGATAGTCGAGCACATGGAACGGTGCGACAACGGTGCCATCGGCGGTGAGGCAATCGTCGCTCCTGAGCCGTATCCAGCGGTCCTCGTAGGTGATGCGGCTCGCCGTCACGCTCCAGGGCTTCAAGTCGTCGTTCATCGGCCAATTCCTTGCTCCCGATCAAGCCCGGCAGATAACATTCCGCTGCGCCTTGGCAAAGCGCTTTCCCGCTGGATAAGTTGAGCGAATCGGAGATGAGGCTGTCGAATGGATTTCACCGGCGAAGAACGTATCGCTGCGCCGCGGGACGCCGTCTGGACGGCGCTCAACGACCCCGAGATCATGCGCGGCTGCATTCCGGGCTGCCAGAGCATCGAGCGGCTGTCGGCTGATTCCTTCGAGGCAACGATCAAGGTCAAGTTCAGCCTGCTGTCGGCAACCCTCCACGGACTGCTGACCCTTTCCAACGTCGATGCGCCGAAGAGCTATACGCTGTCAGCCGAAGGCAAGGGCGGTCTTGCCGGCTTCGCCAGGGGCAGCGCCGATATCGTGCTCGAGGAAAGAGGCGAGGAGACCATCCTGCATTACCGGGCGAAGGCCGAGCTCGGCGGCAAGCTTGCCCAGCTCGGCGGCCGTCTGCTCGATTCGACCTCCCAGAGACTGGCCGAAGGTTTCTTTTCGGATTTCAATGCCGCCGTCGTCGCAAAAATGGCGGCCGGCTGATCCTTTCCGGTGCCAGCCGCTTTGGGCTTGGCGAGGGCAGGGGCTTGCTTTAAGTCGGCATCATGACATGGATCATCAGGCCGCCGCGGGCGGAAGATCAGGAAGTGCTCGCGGAGATCTATCTTTCCGTGCGCCGGGAAACATTCGTCTGGGTCGACCCCGGTAATTTCCATCGCGAGGATTTCGCCGCCCACACCAATGGCGAGACGATTTTCGTCTGCGAGCGGGATGGCGGCGTGGCGGGCTTCCTGTCGCTGTGGCCGGCGGACGATTTCATTCACATGCTCTATATCAGCCCGGAATTCCAAGGCAGCGGCGCCGGGACGGCGTTGCTAAGGGCGCTGCCGGAATGGCCGCAACACAGATACCGGCTGAAATGCCTGGTGAAGAACCGGCGAGCGAAGGCGTTCTACCTCTCCCACGGCTTCGGCGTCACCGGCAACGGTACGTCGCCGGAAGGCGATTATGAGGAATTGAGCTTTTTCCCGGCCTGACGGGCCGAAGCCGGTCGTCGAAATGTCGAACGAGTTTTACCGGGACGGCAGCTGCCCGGCGATTTCCTCGGCACGCGTCTTGTGGCGGCCGGCCTCGCCCTGCCAGCGGATGGCTTCCTTGGCCTCGGTGCGAGCGCGCTTGCGATGTTTGCCCTGGCTGAACCAGGTGGCGACCGAGCCGATCAGCATGCCTGATATCAGCGCGATGAACAGGAAGACGAAGAAGGGCGCAGACACCGCAAGCACCTGATCATCAGGCCGGAATGGGTTGAAGGCGAGCGTGACGCTCTGCCGGTTGGCGACGCAGAAGACGATGAGGATGACGCCGAGCGGCAGCAGAATCAAAAGGTTGACGATCTTCTTGGCCATTTGGGGTCTCCACATGCCGGATTGCGCCGGTCTTTGAGGCGCGCGTTTGATGCTTACAGCGCCGCGCGTCTTTTCAGACGCACAAAGGACGCTGTAACACTTTAAATCTACGCATCGTGATTTCCGAAAATCGATTCCGATTTTCGGGCCGATGCGCTAGCAGAATAGGAAAACGGCCGTCGAGATCAAGTGCGCTTTCGCCGCACGCAGCTTGCGCCGCTCAATCCTCTTCGTCGGCCTGGCCGGGATTGAGCCGCTCGCGCAGCTCCTTGCCTGTCTTGAAGAAGGGGACCCACTTCTCCTCGACGAAGACGGTATCGCCGGTCCGCGGGTTGCGGCCGGAGCGAGACGGGCGGTTCTTCACCGAAAACGCGCCGAAGCCGCGCAATTCGACTCGGTTTCCCGCAGCCAGTGCATCCGTGATCTCGTCGAGAACCGCGTTGACGATATTCTCGACGTCGCGATGATAGAGATGCGGGTTGCGTGCCGCAACAATCTGCACCAATTCGGACTTGATCACAGTCGCCCCCTTAAATTATTGATTTCTTATCAATCGTGGCCAACCTGCCAAACTGAAAGCAACCCGTCAAGAAGCAACTTTGGGGGCAGGATTCCATTGATATCCTGGCCTTTGACGAGATCATCATAACCGAAGATCGTAATCAACCGCGAAACAGCCCCAGCGAGCAGGAAAGGCGTATTGCTCTTCTTGTCCCAGTCCACCATCGGCAATTCGCTGTTGATACCGCGCGATTTCAGATAGGCGCGGATTTCCGCTTCGCCGCCGATCGTATCGACGAGTTTCACCTTCAGCGCCTGCCGGCCGGTATAGATCGTGCCGTCGGCGAGCTTCAGCACGTCTTCGCGCGGCAGCTTGCGCCGCTCGGCGACGAGGTCGACAAACCAGTTGTAGCTGTCGACCACCATGTTGCGGATCATCGCCTTGGCTTCCTCGCTCGCCTCGTGGAAGGGCGAGGGCTCGGCCTTCAGCGGCGAGGATTTGATCTCCTGCAGCGACACGCCGATCTTGTCGAGCAGCGGCTGGATCTGCGGATATTGGAAAATGACCCCGATCGAGCCGGTAATCGAGCTGTCGCCCGCTATGATCGTGTCACCGGCGGTGGCGATCATGTAGCCGGCGGAGGCGGCAAGCGTGCGCACGTCGGAGACGACGGGCTTTTTGGCAGCTATCGCCCGGATCGCTTTGAAGATTTTTTCGCCGCCATAAGTCGTGCCGCCAGGCGACGAGATCGAAATCACCGCCGCCTTCACCTGTTTGTCGGTCTCGATTTTCTTCAGCCGCTCCAGAAGCTCGTCGTCATCGACGATCAGCCCCGATATCGTCACATGGGCGATATGCGGACGCGCCGTCCCGGCATCGCCGATGGTGAAGGCGTAGAAGGCGAAACCGAGCGCCACGGTGAGCGCCACTGCGGCGAGACGCCAGAAGTAGAGCTTGCGGCGCAGCCGCCGGCGATCCGAGATGATCGAACTGTCCATAAAAACCTCCAGCTGCTGGCTCCGGCTCCGGCAGACCGCCGACGAACCCCTTTAAAATTAGGGTGGCAGTGGTGCGTACGAATGCCACTTTTTGATGTTTTTCCGTTTTGTTGCTTGTTGCAGAAAAAATTCCATATTGGCAAGCCAATGTAATAATGCGAAACGAACTGTGATTGGCGGCCGGCTTTGTTATGAAGGCGCGGCGATCACCGCACACGGACGAGGCCTATGCTCGATACCCTGAAGAACAACGGAAATGTCGCTTTTGCGGGGTCCGGCAAGACCCCCTATGGCGATGCGTTGTTCCATTCCGCCCGCGTGCGGCGGCTGAAGATTTTGCTGCCGGCGGCCGCCCTCGTCGTCTCGGCGGTCTTCATTGCCGTCTCGGTGATCCGCACCTATCTGCCCGAAAACATCAAGATCGAAGGCGCCAAGATCGAGAACGGCAAAGTCGTGATGGAAAAGCCGGCGATCTCGGGACGCAATTCCGACGGCATCAACTATTCGATGCTTGCCGAAAGGGCGCTGCAGGATATCCGCAATCCCGATCTCATCACGCTCGAGACCATCAAGGCCGCCGTGCCGATGAATGATGGGCTAATCGCCCGCGTCGTCGCCTCGACCGCCGATTACAACCGCGCCACCGACAACCTGCACATGACGGCCCCCTTCACTCTGGTGCTGAGCAGTGGCCTCAATGCGAATTTCCAGTCCGCCCGGCTCGACATCAAAGGCGGAAACATGCGGAGTGACGACCCCGTCACCATCACCAAGGACAACGCCTCCATTGTTGCGAAGACGATGGAGATAACCGATAAGGGGCGCGTGATCACATTCGAGGGGAATGTTCGCATGAATGTCGATCCATCCACCATTCATAAACAGGGCACCTAACCAGCCGGGTTATTCATGACAAAAGATTGTCGCATTTCCACTTGCAAGACTGGCATCGCATTCATTGCCGGCGCATTTGCCCTTATTCTGACGGCCTCGGGCGTGGGCGCGCAGCAGGCGACGGCCACTATGCCGGGCATGAAGCTTTCCAACGACCAGCCAATCCAGATCGAAAGCGACAAGCTGGAAATCCACGATCAGGAGCACACGGCCCTCTTCACCGGCAACGTCAAGGTCGTGCAGGGCACGACGACGATGCAGTCCGGCAAGATGACCGTCTATTACAAGGACAAGGCGGCAAAGTCGGGTGCCGCTGCGCCGGCTCAACCCGAGGCAAAGCCGCAGCAGTCGGGCTCGCTCGCGTCGGGAAGCGCTGATATCGACAAGATCCTGGTGACGGACAAGGTTTACCTGGTCTCGGGCACGCAGACGGCGACCGCCGATGATGGCAATTTCGACATGGCCTCGCAGACCTTCATCCTGACGGCGGATGACGGAAATAAGGTTATCCTGTCGGACGGGCCGAACGTCTTTACCGGCTGCAAGCTGACCGTTCACATGCAAACCGGACAGGCGGAACTTGAAAGCTGCGGCGGGCGTGTCCAGATTCAGCTCGATCCGAAGTCGCAGCCGTCTACAACGCAGCAGAAGCAGAACTGAGAAGCCGGCCTCCCACGTGAAATTAACATCGCTATCCACCATGTTCGGCAAGCCTGAGCCGCAAGCTGCGGGTGCCGCCGACAAAAGTCGTTATCAGGGAACGCTGATCGCACGTGGTCTGACGAAGACCTATGCGACGCGCCGCGTCGTCAATGGCGTTTCGCTGGTGGTGCGCCGTGGCGAGGCCGTCGGGCTGCTCGGTCCGAACGGCGCCGGCAAGACCACCTGTTTTTACATGATCACCGGCCTTGTGCCGGTGGACGAAGGCACGATCGAGATCGACGGAAACGACGTCACGACCATGCCGATGTACCGCCGCTCGCGCCTTGGCGTCGGTTACCTCCCGCAGGAAGCCTCGATCTTCCGCGGACTGACGGTGGAAGAAAATATCCGCGCCGTTCTCGAAGTGCATGTGAAGGACAAGGCCGAGCGTGAGCAGAAGCTGAACGAACTTCTGGAGGAGTTTCATATCCAGAAGCTGCGCAAAAGCGCTGCCGTCGCGCTTTCCGGCGGTGAGCGCCGTCGCCTCGAAATTGCTCGTGCCCTTGCGACCGACCCGACCTTCATGCTGCTCGACGAACCCTTTGCCGGCGTCGACCCGATCTCGGTCGCCGACATCCAGAACCTCGTTCACCACCTGACGGCACGCGGCATCGGCGTTCTGATCACCGACCACAATGTGCGCGAGACGCTGGGCCTCATCGACCGCGCCTACATCATTCACGCCGGTGAGGTGCTGACCCACGGCCGGGCGAACGACATCGTCAACAATCCCGAAGTACGCCGGCTCTATCTCGGTGACAATTTCAGCCTTTGACGCCAGATCCGAATGATTTTAGGCCGCATCGGCCTAAAATCTCAATGTGGATCTAATTCAAAGGATGGCGGCATGATGTCGTCCGAAAACCGCACACACTTTTCGGCAGTCGCAGAAATTCACCTTGTGGCATAGTTCCACTTGACCAAATCCAATAAAAAAGCAATTTTTGGGCCAAGTTGGATTTCCGTGGCCTGAAGCGTTGATCGGACGCGGTTTCCCAAGGAATCGTGGGGAGTTTCGCGTCCGTCATGGCACTGTCCGCCAATCTTTTCCTGCGCCAGAACCAGTCCCTGGTGATGACACCGCAACTGATGCAATCCATCCAGTTGCTGCAGATGACCCATTTTGAACTCACCCAGTTCATCGCCCAGGAAGTGGAGAAAAACCCGCTGCTCGAATTTCCGTCGAATGACGGCGAGGCGGGCAGCGAGCGCGGCGAAGCCGAGGATGGAGAGTATGGCCGTCAGCCGGAGGACGCCGCCTCGGACGACGGCTACGACAACCGCACCGAGGCGCTCTCCAGCGACTGGTACGACAACGGCGGCAGCGCCAGCACGAGCCGGCTGAACGACGAACTCGACGCCAACTATACCAATGTCTTTCCCGACGACAGCGCGCCGCAGCGCCTCGATGCGCCGGAACTTGTCAGCCAGTGGAAATCGATGCCGGGCAGCGGCGAGGTCGCCGACTACGATCTCGATGATTTCGTCGCCGGCCAGGTATCGCTGCGCGATCATCTTGCTCAACAGCTTCCCTTCGTCCTGCCTGATATGGCCGACCGGCTGATCGCGCAGAACTTCGTCGATCAGCTCGATGATTGCGGTTATCTGCAGACCGATATCGCCGAGGCCGGCGAGAGGCTGGGCACGAGTCTTGCGCAGACCGAGCGCGTGCTCGCCGCCCTTCAGACGCTTGATCCGCCGGGCGTTTTTGCCCGCAGCCTCGCCGAATGCCTGGCGATCCAGCTCAAGCAGAAAGATCGTTACGACCCTGCCATGCAGGCACTGGTCGAAAATCTCGAACTCCTGGCGCGGCGCGATTTCGCCACGCTGAAGCGGCTCTGCGGCGTCGACGAGGAAGACCTTCTCGACATGCTCGGCGAGATCCGCCAGCTCAATCCGAAGCCCGGCAGCGGTTTCGAGACTGGCGTTTCCGAAGCGATCATGCCTGACGTTGTTGTCAGGCCCTCCTCGGATTCCGGTTGGCTGGTCGAGCTCAATCCGGATACGCTGCCGCGCGTGCTTGTTAATCAGTCCTATTTTTCCCGCGTGACCAGGAATGGCGAGGATCACGCCTTCCTCTCCGAGTGCCTGCAGAGCGCCAACTGGTTGACGCGCAGCCTTGACCAGCGAGCAAAGACCATCATGAAGGTGGCAAGCGAGATCGTCCGCCAGCAGGATGCCTTCCTGCTGCACGGCGTCGATCACCTGCGCCCGCTGAACCTGAAGACGGTCGCGGAGGCGATCAAGATGCATGAATCCACAGTCAGCCGCGTCACTTCGAACAAATACATGCTGACGCCGCGCGGCCTATTCGAGCTCAAATATTTCTTCACCGTTTCGATCAGCGCCGTCGAGGGTGGCGACAGCCATTCGGCCGAGGCCGTCCGTCACAAGATCCGCGCACTGATCATGCAGGAGAGCCCGGACGCAGTACTGTCCGACGACGACATCGTCGACATGCTGAAGAAGGGCGGCATCGATCTCGCCCGCCGTACGGTTGCCAAATACAGGGAAGCGATGAACATCGCTTCCTCGGTCCAGCGCCGCCGCGAGAAGCGGGCGCTTGCCAAGGTCGCCGGCTTCTGACGCGGCAATGCTTCGGCCTTGATCGAAGCATCCTTCCATGAATCTCGCTATCTCTCTGATGTTTTGAGATAACAGCGAAGTGCAACCTATGACGCCACAAAATCCGAACCTTGCCAGAGAACTTTCCCTGCTGCTGGCACTGGCGACCCTCTGGGGTTCCTCCTACACCTTCATCAAGATCGGCGTCGAGACCATCCCGCCGGTGACTTTGATCGCCGCACGCACATTGATCGCCGGCGCCATTCTGCTTGCCGTCCTGCGGCACCGGCAGGTCCGGCTGCCGAGCGATCGCCAGACATGGCGGCGGTTTTTTCTCCAGGCCTGTCTGAACAGCGTCATTCCCTTCACGTTGATCGCCTGGGCCGAACAGTCGGTCGATGCCGGACTGGCGGTGATCCTCAATTCGGCTACGCCGATCTTCACCTTCCTGCTGACGGTGCTGATAACTCGCCATGAGCAGGCAACGACGCGGAAGCTCTTCGGGGTGATCGCCGGACTTGCTGGCATCTGTCTCGTCATCGGCGTCGAAGCGATCGGTGGTCTCGGCGAAAGCCTGATGGCGCAGCTCGCCATTATCGCGGCGACCATCTGCTATGCAGGTGCCGCGATTTTCGGCAAGAACTTCAGAGGGCTCGATCCTGCCGTGCCGGCCGCCGGCTCGTTGATCTCAGGCGCCGTCATTCTCCTGCCCGTGAGCCTGGTGGTCGATCGGCCGTGGGAGCTCAGTCCTTCGGCGGCTTCGATCCTGGCGCTGCTTGCTCTCTCTGCCTTTTCGACGGCCCTTGCCTTTGCGATCTATTTCCGTCTCGTCCAGACGCTGGGATCGGTCGGAACGACCTCGCAGGCCTATCTCAGAGTGCCTATCGGTGTTGCGATCGGCATCGTCTTCCTGGGCGAAAGGCTGAGTTCGACGGCCTGGATCGGACTTGCTTGCGTCATTGCGGGTGTCGCCGCCATGACGATGCCTCGCAGAAGCGAATACCGTGCGGCGCAAAGCGCGGGAAATCGATGAGGTGAGACCGACGCAGATTGTGGCCCTATTGACTTTTCGGTAACCTCTGTCTAGAAGCCCGCCGCAATCGATGCCGCAATCGATGCCGCAATCGATGCCGCAAACGGCGTCAGGAGTTATCCCCATCATCCCGAGGACGCCAAGGACCCGCAGGCTTCAGCGATCTTGCTTGAGATTGCGCGAAGTGCTTGGATGAACCTGAGGCTTGGCGTAAACTGATACCCGCAAACGACATAAGAAGGGAAACTCCATGAGTGTGCGTGTATCCGGGAAACATATGGAAATTGGTGAATCGTTCCGTCAAAAGATCGAGGACCAAATTGGTATGGCCATCACGAAATACTTCGACGGGGGGTATTCCGGCCAGGTGACCGTGGAAAAGGCGAGTTCCCGTTTTTCCGCAGATTGCAAGCTCCATCTCGACAGTGGCGTGGTTTTGCATGCGGCTGGTGAAGCAACCGATCCCCAGCTTGCTTTCGACGCCGCTTCCGAGCGCATCGAAAAGCGTTTGCGCCGCTACAAGCGCAAGCTGAAGGACCATCATGCAGGAAACCATCTGAACGGTTTTGCAGAGGTCTCCTACACGGTCATGGATTCCGTTCCTGATCACGAAGATGAAATTCCCGACGATTTCGCCCCGGCGATCGTCGCTGAAAGCACCAAGCAGCTGAAGACCATGTCCGTCGCTACCGCCGTGATGGCGCTCGACATGACCGACGAGCCGCTTCTCCTGTTCCGCAGCCCCGGCAAGGAACATCTGAACATTGTTTACCGTCGGCACGACGGAAATATTGGCTGGATCGATTCAGCCAATATCAAAGGCTGAGATCAGGATGGTGAGCGGCGGTCATTGCCGCCGCTCCTTCATTTGATCCCGGCGACAGAAGGAAAAAGAAATGGCATTGGCAGATTTGCTCCATCAGGATGCGATCATTCCCGCCCTCAGAGTAAATTCCAAGAAACAGTTGCTTCAGGAATTGGCAGCAAGAGCCTCCAGAATCACGGGGCTTGCCGAGCGGGAGATCTTCGACGTGATCCTGCAGCGCGAACGCCTGGGCTCGACGGGCGTCGGCAACGGCATCGCCATTCCCCACGGCAAGCTTGTGAACATCCATTCGATCGTCGGCATCTTCGCCCGACTGGAGCAGCCGGTCGATTTCGAGGCGCTGGACGACCAGCCAGTTGATCTGGTGTTCCTGCTGCTTGCGCCCGAAGGTGCTGGCGCCGATCATCTCAAGGCTCTGTCGCGTATCGCCCGCGTCCTGCGCGATCATGATCTGGTCGCAAAATTGCGCGCGACCGATTCCGGCTCGGCAATCTACGCTTTCCTCAACGAAGAGCAGACCTCGAACGCCGCCTGACGCCTGTCACGCAAACCGTGCAGCGGTTTTGCGATAACGATACGCAAAAAATATCGATCCCCAAATGAAAAAGGCGCCTGGTCTCCCAGGCGCCTTTTTCACTGTAAGCGGCTAAGCTGTCAGAATTCTTCCCAGTTGTCCTGCGCCACCGCAGTCGAACCGCGCGATACGGCAGCCGCGCGGCGAGGAGCCGGCGCGGCAACACGATGCGAAGGGGCTGCGACGACGGGCGCACGCATCTGCTGCGCGACGGAGGCGAGGGCCGCGGCGTTGCGGGAACCCGAGACCCTGAAGCGTGTGGCGAGCGCCTTCAGTGTCTGTGCCTCGTCGTTGAGGGCGACGCTTGCGGCAGTCGCTTCCTCCACCATCGCCGCATTCTGCTGCGTCACCTGGTCCATCTGGTTCATGGCCTGGTTGATTTCCTTCAGGCCGACGGCCTGTTCGCTGGCCGATGCGGAAATCTGCCGGATGAGGCCGCTAATGCCCATCACCTGTTCGGCGATCTTGTGCAGCGTGCCGCCGGCGCGCCCGACAAGATCGACGCCTTCCTTGACCTGGACGGCCGAGGTGTTGATCAGCGTCTTGATCTCCTTGGCGGCGTTGGCCGAACGCTGCGCGAGTTCCCGCACCTCCTGGGCGACGACGGCAAAACCCTTGCCGGCTTCGCCAGCGCGGGCGGCCTCGACGCCGGCATTCAGCGCCAGCAGGTTCGTCTGAAAGGCGATTTCGTCGATGACGCCAATGATCCGCGAAACCTCCGTCGAAGACTGTTCGATCCCCTGCATCGAGGCGATCGCCTTCTGCACCACTTCGCCCGATCTCTCGGCATCCTGGCAGGCGAGATTGACGTTGTCGGCGGCAGTGCGGGCATTGTCGGCACTGGAGTCGACCTGCGCGGTGAGCTCGTTGAGTGCAGCCGCCGTCTCTTCCAGGCTTGCCGCCTGCTGTTCGGTGCGCTTGGCGAGGTCGGAAGCGCTGTTGCTGATCTCACCGGTGCCGGAGCCGATATTGGCGACGCTGAAGGTCATCGTGTTGATGGTCTCTTCGAGGCTGACGAGGGCGGCGTTGAAATCCTGTTTCAACTTGCCGTATTCGCCGGGGAAGTCGTCGGTGATGCGGTACCCCAGATTGCCTTGCGACAGCTCGGAAAGCCCGGTGCCGACGATCGAAACGATATGGCGCTGCAGCGACACCGATTCCTGGCGTTCCGATTCCGAACGGCTGCGTTCGGCTTCGGCGGCCTGCCGCTGGTTGGCGGCCTCGCTTTCGAGGCGCATGGTGTCGGCGAGTTTGAAGCGGAAGCCTTCAAGCGCCTTGGCAACGGAACCTATTTCGTCGGTGCGATCCTGAGCGGCGACCGGTTCGGAATATTTACCGTCGCTGAGCGCCTTGACGCTGGCGACGAGACCGCCAAGCGGCCGCTGTACGAACGAGCGGACGGCGAAATAGAGCGCGAGCATGACGGCGCCGAGGACGATCAGGCCATTGATGATCATCAGGTAGGTCTGGTCGCGAACCGGTGCGTTGATCGCCGTATGCGGCACGTCGACGAGGACGACCCAGGTGGCGTTGACGCCGGGAACAGCGAAGGGATAAACGACGCGGTCGAAGGGATCGAGGCCGTCGTAGGTGAGGTCTTTGACGAGACCGGGCTGCTTGTTCGACAGCGCCGATTTGACGACGTCGGCGCCTTCGCCGTCATATTGCTTGGTCATCAGGTCGGGCTTCGGCGCGACGATCCAGTTGCCGGCCTGCGACAGCAGCGTGACGCGGCCGGAGCCGAAGGGGTGCAGGGCCTGCAGCTTGTCGGTCAGCGACTTCAGCGAGATGTCCACACCGCCGACACCGATCATCTTGCCGCCCGACAGGACGGGATAGGAGATCGAGGTCAGCAGCGTCGGTACGTCGGTTCCCTGGGCCATGTAAGGCGTCGTGATTGCGCCCTTGCCGCTGTCGGCGGCGAGCTTCCACCATTCGGCGGCGTAATCGTTGTCGAAAGTCGAATACTGGATGCCGCCGTCCTTGGTCTTCGACCAGTAGGGAGTAAAGGCGCCGTTCTTGTTGGTGCCTTCGTCATTGTTGTTGGCGATCTCCGTGGTCTTGCCGTCGAGCGCGCCGAGCTGTTCGCAGAACCAGCTGCCGAAGGCGAAGGCATTCTGTTCGAGATTGGCCTTCAGCACGTTGATCATGCCCTTGCGATCGAGCGATTTGCCTTCATGGCCGCGGCCGATAACGCCCGACATGGTGCGCGCGGCGCTGGCGAGTTCGCCGACATTGGCAGCAATTTCATTGGCGATCGATTTTGCCTCGAGATTGGCCTGATCCATCGTCAGCGTCTGGACGCGATCCCGGGTCTGGCCAATGAGGAAAAAGTTCGAAACGATCAGAACAAGCGCGATGGCGATGCCTGTAATGACGATGAGCTTCGCCGCAAGCGATTTCATGCGAAAAATGAACATAGGGTCCTCGGGCAAGGATACGCCGAATGGGCATTCTCCGGCGCAGGAGCGAAGGCCTCGCTCCGTCATGGAGCAGCCGCGTGGATGACCGGATCTCAAAAACAGCAGAAGCCGGCGACCACGAGCAAGATCGCCAGATATCTCTTAAATTTGAATGAAACTTTAGCTGCTTGCCCGAGGAAAACCGCAGGAATTCCCTTAAAATCAAGGGTCTCTTTCGACGGCTTCGCAAAAGAGACGGAGCTATATCCTGTCTGCGACTTCCTCGCTCGAGGGGATCGAAGGCTGCGCCCCGGCCTTGAGGCACGCGAGCGAACCGGCAACGGCCGCGCGGCGCAGCGCCGTTGCAAAATCGAGCCCGTCATCGAGGCTCGCGGCGAAATAGCCGCAGAAGGTGTCTCCCGCGCCGACCGTATCGACGGGCTCGATCACCAGGCCCTGAGCCCTTGAAATCGCCCCGTCGCGAATAGCGATAACCCCATCGCCGCCAAGCGTCACGATCAGCGTCTGGCCGGTCTCCTGATGCAGGCGGACGAGTGCTGCCTCGCGCGCGGCGGCATCCATGCCGTTCTGTCCCGCGAGCCGCTCGAACTCGGTCTCATTGGCAATGACGATATCGGCAAGCCGGCCAAGACGCGGCGCGTCGGGGATCAGCGGAGCGAGGTTGAGAATGCTGGTGACGCCTTTGGCGCGGGCGGCCGACAGCGCGCGCTCGACGGCCGCGACGGGCACTTCGAGCTGCAGCATCAGGATATCACCTTCGTCCATGCCGCCGACCGCCGTTGCGGCATCAGCTGATGTGACGAGGCCGTTGGCGCCGGGAACGACGGCAATCATGTTTTCTCCGTCGCCGCCGACAAGGATCAGCGCCGTGCCGGTGGGGCCATCGACATGGCTGACGAGAGAAAGGTCGGTTCCCGCATCATCGAGCAGGGCAAGGGCGTCGGCGGCGAAGGCATCCTTGCCGACGGCGCCGGCCATATGCACATAGCGACCGGCGCGCTGCGCCGCCAGCGCCTGGTTGGCGCCCTTGCCGCCAGCGGCCGTGGCAAAACCGTTGCCGGCAACGGTTTCGCCGGGTTTCGGCAGGCGTTCGGTCGTGGCGATGAGATCCATGTTGATGGACCCGAAAACTGTAATCATGAAGGTGCCTCGTCATCTGGAGCCTGCGCGCGACAGCATGCTCCAACTCTTCGATAGAATTGCGGGCGCGACACTGCCCGAAGCGGTCACTCCTCGTCAACCACCCGCAGCTTGAGCAGGCCGGTGCGGCTTTCCACCGATTTGGCGGCCGGCTCGCTGTCGCGCGCCGGCTTGTTGTCTCCCGCCTCGAATTCCAGCGCTTCGATCTTGGCGCCGCGCTTGGTGAGCTTGTCGGCTGACGTGACCACCATGTCGATATCCTTCTGCGCCATGGCGAAATGGCCCTGCAGCTTGCGCACTCGCTCGTCGAGACGGCCGAGATCGTCCATCAGGATCGCTACCTCGCCCTGGATCAGATGCGCCTGCGCCCGCATGCGCTGATCCTTGAGGACGGCCTGGATGACCTGGATCGACAGCATCAGCAGCGACGGCGAAACGATGACGATGCGCGAACGGTGCGCCTTCTGCACCACCGGTTCGAAGTTTTCGTGGATTTCCGCGAAGATCGATTCGGAGGGCACGAAGAGAAAGGCCGTATCCTGGGTTTCTCCCTGGATCAGATATTTCTCGGAAATGTCCCGGATATGGACTTCCATGTCGCGGCGAAACTGCTGGCCTGCGATCTTGCCGGCCTCGGGGCTGCCGGCGTCGCGGATCGCGTTCCAGGCTTCGAGCGGGAATTTAGCGTCGATGACAAGCGACGGCGCGTCGTTCGGCATGCGGATCGTGCAGTCCGGCCGCGAGCCGTTGGACAGCGTCGGCTGGAAGACGTAGGCGCCCATCGGCAGGCCGTCGGCGATGATGGTTTCCATTCTGGACTGGCCGAAGGCGCCACGCGTCTGCTTGTTGGAGAGAATGGCCTGCAGCCCGACGACATCCTTGGCGAGCGTCTGGATATTGTTCTGCGCGGCATCGATGACCGCCAGCCGTTCCTGCAGCCGCTGCAGGTTCTCGTGTGTCGATTTCGTCTGCTCGGTGATTGTCGAGCTGACTCGCTGCGACATGCCATCGAGGCGCTGGTTGATCGCCTGGTTGAGCTCGCTCTGCCGCGCGCCGAAAACCTCGGTCATCGCCGCGATGCGGCCCTGCATTTCCGCCTGAATCTTCAAAAGCTCGGCCATGCGCGCCTCGCTTTCGCCAGCGCGAAAGCTTGCCTCTTCCGCCTGTTCGCGGCGCAGGCTGGCGCTGCGTAGGAGAAGGACGACCACCAGCAGCACGAGAGCAGCGAAAACCCCGCCGCCAAGCGCCAGCATGGCCGGGCTGATCGACGCAAGGGAAAGAGTGAGCGAATCGGAATGACTGGTCATTCCAAACCATAACAGAAGAAATGGCGATATGTAGATCAAAACGTGAACGGAATTGGCGCTCCCCAATATCTTCGCAAGATGCTGTTCCTCCTCGTTCGTCAGAAGAAATCACGGGCCAATTTAACGATTGCTCAACTATATTCGCCAAAACCTGTGGCGCAAAAATTCCCTCCCGCGCGTTCGCGCCAAGTATAGAGATCCCCATGACGTCCCAGCAGACCGACAGTGCCCTCAGGCAGCGCCTCGATTTCATCGAACTGGATGACGCTGCACGCAAGTCGATGCGGGATCTGCGCCCTGTCATATCGGAGCTGATTGGCGGCGCCCTCGACAAATTCTACGCCAAGATCGCCAAGACCTCCGCCGTCGCAGGTCTTTTCGCCGACAAATCCCATATGGGTCATGCCAAGAAGCGCCAGCAGGATCATTGGGCCAATCTCGCCGGCGGCGCATTCGACGAGAGCTATGTCGCCGGCGTGACCGCCGTCGGCCGCACGCATGCCCGCATCGGGCTGGAGCCGCGCTGGTATATCGGCGGATACGCCATCCTCATGTCGGAACTCGTCAAGGGCATCATGGAGAAGCAGTGGCCTTCGGTCTTCGCACGCAAGCAGGGCAAGCTGCTGGCCGAGAAGCTGTCGGCCGTCATCAAATCAGGCATGCTCGACATGGATTATTCCATCTCGGTCTACCTCGAAGCGCTCGAAGCCAAGCGGCGTGCGTTGGAGGAGGAGCGCGCCCAAGCCGAGGCCGACCAGGCAATGGCGCTGGAGCAACTGCGCCGCGGCCTGGAAGCGCTGTCGAATGGCGATCTTGAAGCCACCCTGCCGACCGACCTGCCGGGCAATTTCAAGCAGATGGCTGAAGATTACAACCGCGCGGTCAGGGCGCTAAGCCAATCCTTCGCATCCGTGCGCAAGACCTCGGGCCATATCATGGGCGGCGCCGACGTCATTTCCAAGGCGACCAACGATCTGGCGCTGCGCACGGCCCAGCAGGCAGCGGGCGTCGAGGAGAGTTCGGCGGCCCTGCAGCAGCTTTCCGTCAGCGTCGGCCAGACGGCCGCCAATGCCGAGAAGGCTTCCGGCGCCGTGCGTGAGACGCAGCAGAAGGCAAAGAACTCAGGCGAACTCGTCACCAGTGCCGTCTCGGCGATGGCCGGCATCGAAAAATCCTCGACCGAGATCTCCAAGATCATCGGCGTCATCGACGAGATTGCCTTCCAGACCAATTTGCTGGCGCTGAATGCCGGTGTCGAGGCGGCGCGCGCCGGCGATGCCGGCAAGGGTTTTGCTGTTGTCGCCCAGGAGGTCCGCCAGCTCGCCCAGCGCACGGCCGACGCCGCCAAGGAGATCAAGAATCTGATCTCGCAGAGTTCGACTCAGGTCAATGAGGGGGTCGACATCGTCTCCAGTACCGGCGAAGCCTTGAACGACATGATCAGCCGCATCGATATCATCAATCGTTTCGTCGCCGATATCGCCGCCGCCGCCCGCGATCAGGCAACCGGCGTCAACGAGGTCAGCGTGGCCGTCCGCAACATGGGTGCGATCACCCAGCAGAATTCGGACATGGTCGAGCACTCCTCGGCCGAAACCCGCCGCCTCAAGGACGAGGTGGAAAACCTGATCGAGCTCTTGCGGCGCTTCCGCGCCCGGCCGGAGGGCCATTCCGCTACCGCTGTCCGTCGGGCAGCCTAAGCGAATATGGCGAAATTCCAGGTGGGGATGCAAAAAAGCGCAATCCCCGCCTGCCGGATAATTCCATAGTCGGAAAAGATGGGTTATGGGAACGCCATGACCATCAAGCCACTCATCATTCTTCCCGATCCCGTTCTCCGCCAGCTGTCCAAGCCGATCGAGCGGGTGGATGCCGACCTGCAGCGCCTTGCCGACGACATGCTGGAAACCATGTACGACGCGCCGGGCATCGGCCTTGCCGCAATCCAGATCGGCGTGCCGCGCCGCATGCTCGTCATCGACGTATCGCGCGAGGGCGAGGAGAAACAGCCGCAGGTCTTCATCAACCCGGAGATATTCAAATCCTCCGACGAGCGCTCCGTTTATGAAGAAGGCTGCCTGTCGATTCCGGATTATTACGCCGAGGTCGAGCGCCCGGCTATCGTGTCGGTCAAGTATCTCGACCGGGACGGCAAGGAACAGACGGTGGAAGCCGACGGCCTGCTCGCCACCTGCCTCCAGCACGAGATCGACCACCTGAACGGCGTACTGTTCATCGATCATATCTCGCGGCTGAAGCGGGAGATGGTGATCAAGAAGTTCACCAAGGCGGCGAAGTCGAAGGCGCTCTGAGCGCTGCGTTGAAAATTCGCTGGCGAGGCACTATGATATCGCTGATATCATTGCGAGGTGCCGAATGAGTGATCTTCTAATCAGAAACATTTCCGAAGCAATGAAGCGAGACATTGCGGACGCGGCGCAGCGGAGCGGACACAGCCTTTCTGACGAGGCCAAGGAGCTTTTGCGGGATGCGCTTAAACGAAAAAATGAAGCAAAGCCCGAGACCTTGTCAGCGTATGAAGCAATACGCGCCGCTTTCGTCAACGAAAACGCGGTAGACGATGAATTTGCTGCGGTCATGGAAGAAATCGAGGCCGCACGGAAAAAGGATTTCGGCCGGCCGTTCGAGGATTTCGAATGATCGTTCTCGATACGAATGTGGTTTCCGAGTTCGCCAGGCCGTTGCCGAATGAAAAGGTGAAGGCGTGGATATTGCGGCAGGATGGCTCGAGAATCTGGCTTTGCACGGTCGGGTTGATGGAGCAGATTTACGGAGCCGAAAGGGTCCTCTTGAAGACGGGATCGGACCGCTTCTTTCGCGCTATCGAGAATTTGGTGAGAGGCCAATTTCGCGACCGTATCGCCGGCTGGGATTTGGAAACGGCTATAGCAACCGGTCGCTTGCGGGCGAAACGCGAAAGCATAGGACGGCCGATTTCAGTCCAGGATGCGATGATCGCCGCCATCTGCCTTGCAAATGGCGCGACGCTTGCCACCCGTAACACCAGAGATTTCGAGGGGCTTGATCTCAAGCTCGTAAACCCGTTTGAAGACGGCTGATCCTCAATTGGCGAGATAGAATGTCTCTTCGCATCATCTTCATGGGAACCCCGGAGTTCTCGGTTCCAACCCTGCGCCTGCTCGTCGATGCCGGCCACGAGATTGTCGCGGTCTATACCCAGCCGCCGAGGCCCGGCGGGCGGCGCGGGCTCGATCTGCAGAAGTCGCCCGTGCACCAGGCGGCCGAACTGCTCGGTCTCCCGGTCTTCACCCCGGTCAATTTCAAGGACCCCGAGGAGCGCGAGCGGTTTCGCGCCTTCAATGCCGATGTCGGCGTCGTTGTTGCCTACGGATTGCTGCTGCCGGAGGCGATTTTGAACGGCACGAGGGATGGATGCTACAACGGCCATGCCTCGCTGCTACCGCGCTGGCGCGGGGCCGCGCCCATTCAGCGGGCGATCATGGCCGGCGACGAGAAGACCGGCATGATGGTGATGAAGATGGACAAGGGGCTCGATACCGGCGCCGTCGCACTCACCCGCGAGGTCGAGATCGGGCCGAACATGACGGCTGGCGAGCTGCACGACCGGTTGATGCTCACCGGCGCAAAGGCGATGGCCGAAGCCATGGTGAAGCTCGAGATGGACGACCTGCCGCTGACGCCGCAGCCGGAAGAGGGTGTGCTCTATGCCGCCAAGATCGACAAGGCTGAGACCCGCATCGATTTCGCCAGAGATGCCAGGGACGTGCACAATCATATCCGCGGCCTGGCGCCGTTTCCCGGCGCATGGTTCGAGCTTGAGATCGGCGGTAAGCCGGAACGGGTGAAGGTGCTGGGCTCCGAACTTGCAGAGGGGCAGGGCGCTGTCGGAGAGCTGCTGACGGATGATCTGGTGATCGCCTGCGGCTCGGGCGCGGTGCGGCTGACCAGGCTGCAAAAGGCCGGCGGCAAGCCGCTGGCCGCAGCCGATTTCCTCAGGGGTACGCCGCTTGGCGCGCGCACGAGGCTTTCCTGATGCCGCGTTTCCGCATGACCGTCGAATATGACGGCGGCCCCTATGTCGGCTGGCAGCGCCAGGAGAACGGCCCCTCGGTGCAGGGCGCGATCGAGGCGGCGGTGCTGTCGCTGACCGGCGAGACGGTGTCGGTGCGCGGCGCCGGGCGCACCGATTCCGGGGTCCATGCTATGGGGCAGGTGATCCATGCCGATCTTTCGAAGGAATGGTCGCCCTACAAGCTGCAGAATGCCTTGAACGCGCATCTGAGGCTCGCCGGCGAACGTGTCTCGATTGTCGACGTCGAGGCGGCTCCCGAATTCTTCGATGCCCGCTTCTCGGCGCTGAGGCGCCACTACCTCTATCGCATCGTCAGCCGCCGGGCGCCGCTGGCGCTTGAAGCCGGAAAGGCCTGGTGGGTGCCGAAGGCGCTCGACCACGAGGTTATGCATGCCGCCGCGCAGAAACTGGTCGGCAGGCACGATTTCTCCACCTTCCGCTCGGCCCATTGCCAGGCGAATAGCCCAGTGCGCACGCTCGACCGGCTGGATGTGACGAGAAACGGTGAGCTGATCGAAATCCGTGCCACGGCGCAGAGCTTCCTCCACAATCAGATCCGCTCCTTTGCCGGCACGCTGAAGCTCGCCGGCGAGGGCAAATGGACGCCGGAAGATGTTCAGGCAGCACTGGAGGCTCGGGACCGTAAGGCCTGTGGCCCGGTGGCGCCGCCGGATGGGCTTTATTTCATGCAGGTGGATTATCCCGAGGTTATCCCCGACCGCCGAAGGCCGGTCGACGAAAACGACGATGATCCGTCGTAACCCCGCTCATTGCGGAGCTGATCAGGCGGGATAGATACCGAGGAAGTGCTGCAGATATTCCGAAAGAATCATCGACGGCACGAGCAGCGCCAACGTCAGCGCGCCGACCATCAAGGCATGGCCGTGGCAGATCATCCGCAGAATACGCGCCAGCGCGAAGACCTGAGCCAGCATGAAGACCAGGAGCAATATCGAGACGAGGCCGACGGCGCCGGGCAGGAAGAACACCAGCGCCAGCAGCAGCGCATTGATGTAGGAGAGCGGCACGCCGAGCCAGTTGACGCTGACGACGACGGGCGCGAAGCGCTCGCCCATGCGGAAGGCAAGCAGCAGCAGCCCGGCAAAGACCAACGGCACGAACCAGTTGGCGATCTCGACGAGGCCGAGCCTGATATAGAAGGCGAAGTTGACATCGGCTTCCGGCGGCATCGACCGCAGAAAGGCCTGCCGCCACCAGAGCCAGGAAATGCCCATCGGTGGCAGGCACCACACTATTGCCCAGAACGAGCGGTTGACGCCGCGCTCCGACATGTCGAGGAAGCGGAAGCCACGCGGGTCCAACCGGATCAGCAGCCAGAGGCCGGCCAGATAATATTGAACTTCTCTAAGACCCGGCATTGGCGAACCAGCGCGCGATAAAGGTCTCGTAGATTGCCGTCAGCATCTCCAGGTCGGACACGGCCACGCGCTCGTCGACCATGTGCATCGTCTGGCCGACGAGGCCGAATTCGACGACCGGGCAATAGTCCTTGATGAAGCGCGCATCCGACGTACCGCCGGTGGTCGAAAGCTTAGGCGACTGGCCGGTGACGCTTTCGACGGCCGAGGACAGCGAGGCGATCAGCCCATTGTTGCGTGTCAGGAAGACATGGCTCGGCCGGTCAGCCCAGACGATGTCATATCTCACCGGCTCGCGGCCCGGCCGCAGCCGGCCGTCCTTGGCAGCAGTATCGAGACGGCGCAGGATCTCGGCCCGCAGCGTCTCCACCGTCCAAGCGTCGTTGAAGCGGATGTTGAAGCTCGCCGACGCCTTGGCCGGAATGACGTTGGTCGCGGGATTGCCGACATCGATGGTGGTCACCTCGAGGTTCGACGGCTGGAAATCGGCGGTGCCACCATCGAAGGGCGGATCCATCAGCGCCTGCGTCAGCTGCAGTATGCCGCGCACCGGATTGTCGGCGAGGTGCGGATAGGCCGCATGGCCTTGTACGCCGTGCACGGTGATTTTGCCCGACATCGAGCCGCGCCGCCCGATCTTGATCATGTCGCCGAGGCGATCCGGATTGGTTGGCTCGCCGACGAGGCAGGCATCCCAGCGCTCACCGCGTTCGGCGGCCCATTGCAGGAGCTTGATCGTGCCGTTGATCGCCGGGCCTTCTTCGTCGCCGGTGATGAGGAAGGAAACCGAACCCTTGGGCGGGCCGTTCTTTTCGATATGGCGGGCGACGGCGGCGACGAAACAGGCGATGCCGCCCTTCATGTCGACGGCGCCCCGGCCGAAGAGTTCGCCATTCGCAATCTCGGCGGCGAAAGGCGGATGCGTCCAGGCGGCTTCGTCACCGACCGGCACGACATCGGTATGGCCGGCAAACATCAGGTGCGGGCCGTCGCTGCCGAGCCGCGCATAGAGGTTCTCGATGTCGGGTGTCCCCTCTTCGCTCGCCTTCACCCTGTCGATCTTGAAGCCGAGCGGCGAAAGCATTGCGTCCAGCGCCGAGAGCGCACCGCCTTCGGCGGGTGTCACGGAAGGGCAGCGAATCAGCGTCTGGAGATTGGCGACGGGATCGGTAGCGGTCATGGTGGTCGAACTATCCGGCGGGAATGGCAAAGACATGGCAAGGCGGCGCCTCGCGTAAAAAGACGCCGTCTGTTTACCGGATCAATCTGCCGATGTCATTAATCTCTGAGCAGCTCGTTGATGCCGGTCTTCGAGCGGGTCTGCTCGTCGACGCGCTTGACGATCACGGCGCAATAGAGGTTCGGCGCGGTCTGGCCGTTTGCCATGGTCTTGTCGGACGGCAGCGAGCCCGCAACGACGACGGAATAGGGCGGCACTTCGCCATAGCTGATCTCGCCGGTGGCGCGGTCGACGATCTTGGTCGACTTGCCGATGAACACGCCCATGCCGAGAACGGAACCTTCACGCACGATGCAGCCTTCGACGACTTCCGAACGGGCGCCGATGAAGCAATTGTCCTCGATGATCGTCGGGCCGGCCTGCATCGGCTCCAAGACGCCGCCGATGCCGACGCCGCCGGAGAGATGCACATGCTTGCCGATCTGCGCGCAGGAACCGACCGTCGCCCAGGTGTCGACCATCGTGCCTTCGCCGACATAGGCGCCGAGGTTGACGAAGGACGGCATCAGGATCGCATTCGGAGCGATATAGGCCGAGCGGCGCACGACGCAGTTCGGCACGGCGCGGAAGCCGGCGGCGCGAAACTGGTTCTCGCCCCAGCCCTCGAATTTCGAAGGCACCTTGTCCCACCAGGTGGAATTGGCCGAGCCGCCTTTGACCACTTCCATGTCGTTGAGACGGAAGGAAAGCAGTACGGCCTTCTTGAGCCACTGGTTGACGGTCCAGGCGCCGTCGGCGCCGCGCGTCGCCACGCGGGCCTTGCCCGCATCGAGCAAATCGAGCGCCGCTTCGACCGCATCGCGAACCTCGCCCTTCGTCGACGTGTTCACATTGTCGCGATTGTCGAAGGCGGTTTCGATGATCTTTTCGAGGGATGCGAGGTCGATGGCGCTCATGAGAATTCCTTAAACTTCGATCTTTATCGTGGAGACAGCAGTCTCCGGAGTTGCGATCGGCGGCGGTGTGTCCTGCTCTACAGCATGCACCCGTAGAACGGAATGATTTTTCCGACAAGATCATATCTGGATTCAAGGCGTTGTAGCGACATATCCGGTTTCACAACCGGCAATACTGAAAGGCATTTCGACATGGCGAAGGGACGAAACGGCGGTTCGCGGCGCAAGGACGGCGTCTGGGACCCGCTGAAGAGCAGCTCGACCGACAGGCAGCGCGCCGAAGCGGTGCCGAAGACGCCGCAGACATTGTCGCCCGCCTACCGCCTTGCCTATGTCGACGAGGATTTCCTCTGCCGTGAGGAGCTGCGGCCTATCCGCCTGCAGCTGGAACTGATGAAGCCGGAAATGCTGCTGACCGAACGCGGCATCAAGTCGACCGTCGTCATGTTTGGCGGCGCCCGCATACCTGCCCCCGGCCAGAGCGCCTGGGCGGCCCGCAACGATATCCAGCGCGCCAACCTGGAGGCGGCGTCCGTCTATTATGACGAGGCACGCAAATTCGCCCGACTCTGCTCGAAATATTCGGCCACGTTCGATTTCCACGAATATGTCATCGTCACCGGCGGTGGCCCGGGCGTGATGGAGGCGGGCAATCGCGGCGCGGCCGACGAGGGTGCACCGTCTATCGGCCTCAACATCGTGCTGCCGCACGAGCAGGCGCCGAACGTCTATGTGACGCCGGAGCTCAGCTTCAACTTCCACTATTTCGCCATCCGCAAGATGCATTTCATGGTACGCGCCAAGGCGATCGCGGTCTTCCCCGGTGGCTTCGGAACGCTTGACGAGTTTTTCGAATGCCTGACGCTGATCCAGACCGGCCGCATGGAGCGCCTGCCGCTGATCCTTTTCGGCGAGGCGTTCTGGAAGAAGATCATCAATTTCGACGCACTGGCCGAATTCGGCACGATCGCGCCCGATGACGTCAAGCTGATCAGCTTCGTCGAGACGGCCGAAGCCGCATGGAAGATTGTGCAGGATTTCTACGAACGCCGCGAATAACGGCTCAAGCGCAGCGTCTCGATTGCATGAGAGACAAGAGATCTCTTTCCCCGCGGTGGCAGGGAAAGAGCCGAGGCAATGGTTCGTCCGGCCTTACAGGAACGGCCGGTCCGGCATGTCGTCGATCGAGATGACGCCGTCCTTGTTGCGGTCCATCCGCGCAAAAAGCTTGTCCATGGCGGCTACGGCTTCCTGCTTGGAAATCTGGCCGTTCTCGTCGGTATCGATCCGCTCCATCAGGAGCGAGGCATGCATGATGTTGCCGCCGTGGTGCATCCAGCCGTGACCGTTGCGGCCATCCTGGCCATCGCGCGGCGGTCGTCCTTGATCGTTATTGTCCGATGTCTCGGGCGCGGCGTTCGCATCCTTGTTGTCGCCGGCCTCCTGCTTGCGCTGATCTCTCATCGCCTGCATCTGCGTTTTCCGGTACTCGCGGATTTCGCCAGGGGTCAGCGAGCCGTCATGGTTGGTGTCGATTTCGGCAAAGAGCTTGTCGACGCCGGCCGTCGCCTCGTCCTTGGTGACCTGTCCATCCTTATTGGTGTCGAACTGCTTGAGCATTCGGACATAGGTGATTTCGCGGAAGGCGGCCGCCCCCGGGCCGTGCATGCCGGGATGCTGACGCGGCCCGTCACCGGGTGCTGCAAAACCTGTCCCGGCGGCTGCGCCGAAGATGAGGGTAGAGGAAAGCGCTGCCAATATCAGCTTGTTGCGGTACATCGTGTTTGCCTTTCGTGAGGTGTCCCCTCACGAAGAAGCTATGACGGCAGGACCGAAAGCCCCAGTTAAACATCGGTAAGCTGAATGAAACTTTCGTAACGTGACCGCCGTCAGCCGGTAATCTTGCCGAGGAAGGCGGCGAGATCGTCGGTGACGAAATCGATGTGATCCTCTTCGCCGCTGGTCCTCTCCCACCATTCGACGACCGTTTGCTCCAGATTGCGCGGCACGAGCAGCACGGTCTGCATGCCGAGCGCTTTCGGCACTGTGAGGTTGCGCGGCAGGTCCTCGAACATCGCCGCCTTGTTCGTTTCGACGCGTTTCAGCGCGGTGAACTTGTCGTAGGTCGCCTGCGCCGGTTTCGGCACGTAGTCGGCGGCGACGATATCGAAGATGTCGTCGAAATGCTCGAGAATGCCGAGCGCGCCAGCCGTCATTTCGGCATGTTTGACGCTGCCGTTGGTGAAGATGAACTTGCGCCCCGGCAGCGCCTTGATCGCCTCGCCGAGTTCCGGCTGTGGCGTCAGCGCCGAATAGTCGATCGCGTGCGCCTTTTCGAGGAAGTCGTTCGGGTCGATGCCGTGATGGATCATCAGCCCCTGCAGCGTCGTGCCGTGCTCCAGGTAATATTGTTTCTGCAGCCTGCGTGCCTCTTCCCGCTCCATCTGTAAGAGCGCCGCGACATAGGCGGTCATATTCTGGTCGATCTGCGCGAAGAGATTGACATGATGCGGGTAGAGCGTGTTGTCGAGGTCGAAGACCCAGTCGGTTACGTGCTCGAAATCGGCTTTATCAGGCGTGCGGTCGATCTTTGTCATGGCGGTCTTATGGCACGGCTGCTGCGGAAACCAAAGGCTTTTGCCTCAGGCCTACGCCGGACGTGGGTTTCCGCAAAAATGCCGCCAGATTTTCACAACTTTAAGAAGATTTTGGCTGAATATCGCCATTGATCGCTGATGACTTCTGTCTGCGTCAGACAGGGGGACCCGCAAGGGTAAAAGTCGCAATGAAGATCGTTCTGATAAATCCGCCGCATACGGCGATCGGCAGTCGCATTCCCGATGATCATCTTCCGCCACTCGGCCTTCTCTCGGTCGGAGGCCCGCTGATCGACGACGGTCATATCGTCAGTCTCATCGATGCCGAGTTCGGACCGATGACAATTGCCGGCATTGTCTGCGAGGTGCTGGCGAGTGACCCAGACCTGGTGCTGATTGGCCATTCCGGCTCCACCTCGGCCCATCCCACTGCCCGTGCGATCGCAGAGGCGATCAAATGCCGCGATCACAAAATCTCCATTGTCTACGGCGGGGTGTTCCCGACCTATCACTGGCGTGAGGTTCTGGCCGAGACGGAGGCATTCGATATTCTCGTGCGCGGCGAAGGCGAGGAAACGATGCGGCGCCTGGCCGACTGCCTGGCGACGAACCGCCCGCTCGCAACCATTCCCGGCATCGCCTTTCGCGATGGCCATGGCGAAATCCTGGCGACGCAGCCGGCGCAGGCGATCGCCGATCTCGATGCCTATCGCGTCGGCTGGGATCTGATCGATCATCGCCGTTACAGCTACTGGGGCAGCAAGCGTGCCGTCGTCATGCAGTTTTCACGTGGCTGTCCGCACCTTTGCAATTATTGCGGCCAGCGCGGCTTCTGGACCCGCTGGCGTCACCGCTCGCCGGAACTGTTTGCCCGCGAAATCGCCAGGCTTTATCGCGAAGAGGGTGTGGAACTGATCAATCTGGCGGACGAGAATCCGACCTCCTCGCGCAAGGCATGGCTGGCTTTTCTCGAAGCGATGATCGCCGAGAACGTGCCGGTGCAGATCGTCGGCTCGACCCGAGCGGACGATATCGTCCGCGATGCCGATATCCTGCACCTCTACCGAAGAGCGGGTGTCGTGCGCTGGCTGCTCGGCATGGAAAACACCGATGAGGCGACGCTCGCCTTGATCAAGAAGGGCGGTGCCAAGACAACCGACCGGGAAGCGATCCGCCTCCTGCGCCAGCACGACATCCTCTCCATGGCGACCTGGGTCGTCGGTTTCGAGGAGGAGAGGCTGAGAGATCTCTGGCGCGGCTTCCGACAGTTGCTCTCCTATGATCCCGACCAGATCCAGGCGCTCTACGTGACGCCGCATCGCTGGACGCCCTTCTTCCGTATCGCCCGCGATCGGCAGGTGATCGAGACCGATATCCGCAAATGGGACTACAAGCATCAGGTCCTGAAGATGCGGCATCTGAATCCGATCGTGCTCGTCGCCTGCGTCAAGCTGATCGAGGTCGCAGTTCAGGCGCGCCCGAAGGCGCTGCTGCGTATTCTCTTCCACCGCGATCCGGAACAGCGCCATTCCATGCGCTGGTATACGCAGATGGGCCGCCGCGTATGGTTTCACGAGATTGTCGAATTTTTCTTCCGCCGTCGCCATCTCAAGAATGGCCCGACGCTCGAGAATTTCTGGGGCGCGCCACAGGATGCAGAGGAGGAATCAATGCTGCGCCCGCAACGTCATGTGAAAAGCCTCGACGCGGCGGAATAAAATAGACGCCCGATTTTCGGCGGACGGCGCAGGCGCGGGATGCTAGAAAGCCGACATGCTTTTCGAACGCCCCGACGACGATACGCTCTATGACGCCCTGATCGCCCGCAGCGCGGATTACGAGGGACAGGCCTATGTCTGCGTCAAGACGACGGGCATCTTCTGCCGTCTGACCTGCCCGGCGCGCAAGCCGAAGCGGGAAAACACGATCTTCTTCGATACGATTGCCGCCTGCATGCATTCCGGCTTTCGCCCGTGCCAGCGCTGCAGACCGCTGCAGCAACCGGGTAGGGAGCCTGTTGTCGATGAGCTGCTGGCACGGCTCGACAGCGAGCCGGAGGTTCGCTGGACCGAGGATGAGCTTGTGCGCAGAGGCCATGATCCATCGACCGTGCGCCGCGCCTTCAAACGGGCGCTCGGCATGACCTTCCATGATATCGTCCGCTATCGCAGGCTGGGCGAGGCGGCCCGGCAGCTCGCCGATGGCGCGCGCGTCATCGATGCGCAGATCGAATCAGGATACGAATCTCCAAGCGGCTTCCGGACAGCTTTCCAGCGGCTCGTCGGCAAGGCGCCGTCGCTCTCGCAGAACCGCGCATTGCTCTTTGCCGACTGGTTCGAGACGCCGCTCGGACCGATGATCGCAGTTGCCGACAAGACGCATTTGCACCTTCTCGAATTTCACGACCGTAAGGCGCTGCCGACAGAGCTCGAGGCGCTGCAGAAACGCGTCCGATCTTCGGTCGCGATCGGTCGCACACCAGCGATTGATCAGATCGAGGCTGAGATCAAAGACTATTTCGAAGGGCGGCTCACCGTCTTCAAGACGCCGCTGGCACTCGGCGGCACGCCTTTCGAAAAACATGTCTGGGCACAGCTTGTCGAAATCCCCGCCGGTCAGACGCGGGCCTATGGGGATCTCGCAAGGGAAATGGAGCGTCCCGAAGTCGTGCGCGCCGTCGGTCGCGCCAATGGCGCCAACCAGCTTGCCATCATCGTGCCCTGTCATCGCATCCTCGGCGCGGACGGTTCGCTGACCGGCTATGGCGGCGGGCTCTGGCGCAAGCAATGGCTGCTGCGGCATGAAGAGAAAATCAGCACACAGGCAAAGATGGAGGAGACAGCATGAACCAGAACCAAAAGGCCGAGGCATTCGGCGCATTGCACCAAAAGGGCAACCCGGTCGTTCTCTACAACATCTGGGATGCCGGCACGGCGAAGGCGGTGGCCGATGCCGGCGCCAAGGCGCTTGCGACGGGCAGCTGGTCGGTTGCCGCCGCCCACGGTTATGCTGACGGCGAAAAACTGCCGATGTCGGTGCTGGTCGAGACGGCGAGATCCATCACCGCTGTCATCGACCTGCCGCTTTCGGTCGATTTCGAGGGCGCGTATTCGGCCGAGCCGGAGGGTGCGGCCGCCAACGTCGCCAAGCTGGTGGAGGTTGGTGCGATCGGCATCAATTTCGAGGATCAGGTGGTCGGCGGCGGCGGGCTCTATCCCATCGACAGGCAGGCCGCCCGCATCCGCGCCATTCGCGCCATGGCGGAAGGCAAGGGAATCCCCTTCTTCATCAACGCCCGCACCGACCTCTTCCTCGCGGAGAGCGATCTTTCGAAACATGCCGGTCTGGTGGACGAGGCGATCGAGCGGGGCAGGGCCTATGCGGCGGCCGGCGGCAGCGGCTTCTTCGTTCCGGGATTGATCGACCCCGGCCTGATCGAGAAGATCTGTGCCGCATCGCCGCTGCCGGTCAATATTATGATGAGGACCGGCGCCCCCGACGTGAAGACGCTGGCAAAACTCGGCGTCGGCCGCGTCAGTTATGGTCCGGGACCTTACCGGTCGATGATGGAAAAGCTGAAGCAGGACGCGGCGGCGATCTACAGCCCGCTTTGACGCCGATCCCACAGACGGCGAAAAACTACGCCCTTTACCTCGGTGAAGGGCGCACCTTTTCGATCAGGGAACGATCAGCGTGCCGATGCCGTGCTCGGTGAAGATCTCAAGCAGGACGGAATGGGCGGTCTTGCCGTTCAGGATAACGACGCCCTGCACGCCGGCCTTGATCGCATCGATGCAGGTCTCGACCTTCGGGATCATGCCGCCCGATATCGTGCCGTCGGCGATCAGAGCATGCGCTTCGGCGACGGAAAGCTCCTTGATGAGCTGGCCGTTCTTGTCGAGAACACCGGGCACGTCGGTGAGGAAAAGCAGGCGGGTAGCGTTGAGCGCGCCGGCAATGGCGCCGGCGAAGGTATCGGCATTGATATTGTAGGTCGCGCCGTCACGGCCGGGAGCGACCGGCGCGATGACGGGGATCATCTCGGAGCGGGCGAGCAGATCGAGCAGCGTGCGGTCAACCTCGACCACTTCGCCGACGAAGCCCAGATCGAGCACGCGCTCGATATTCGAATCCGGATCCTTCACGGTCTTGCGCGCCTTTTCGGCGAAGACCATGTTGCCGTCCTTGCCGCAGAGGCCGATCGCCCACTCGCCGGTCTGGTTGATCAGCGCCACGATTTCCTTGTTGATCGAGCCGGCGAGCACCATCTCGACGATTTCGACCGTCTTCTGGTCGGTGACGCGCAGCCCGCCCTCGAATTTCGATTCGATGCCCATCTTGTTCAGCATGGCGCCGATCTGCGGGCCGCCGCCGTGAACGACGATCGGGTTGACACCCGATTGCTTGAGCAGTGCGATATCGCTGGCAAAAGCTTTGCCGAGCTCGGGATTGCCCATGGCGTGGCCGCCATATTTGACGACAATCGTCTTGTTCTCGTAACGCTGCATGAAAGGCAGCGCCTTGGCCAGAAGCCGTGCCTGCAGTTCGCTTTCGGACTCGTTCATGGGGACTCCGCAGAATTGATCGCGGCCTTTTATCCCAAGTTTCTGACAGAGGGAATAATCCAGGATGCAATAGTTTTTCGTATGTGGCGCGGAGCCGGCGGATTTCGCCGTCCGGCAAAGCCGCAAGCACGAAATGGGGAACGGCATGCAAGGCGATGGGATCACAGACCTGATCGGCCGCGTCGCGCTCGGCGACCGCAGGGCCTTTGTTGCCCTCTATAACCAGACCGGGCCGAAACTTTTGTCGATCTGCCTGCGTATCTTGAGGGATCGCGCAGAAGCCGAGGAAGCTCTGCAGGAAGTCTATATCAGCATCTGGCAGCGCGCCGGGAGCTTCTCCGCCGCATCGGGTGCGCCGTCGGTCTGGCTGGCGGCGATCGCACGCAACCGCGCGATCGATGTGCTGCGGGCGCGCAAGCCCATCGCCGACGAGCTGGACAGCGCCTATGATCTTGCCGATTCCGCACCCGACCCGGAAAAGCAGACGGTCACAAAGGATGAAGGAAGGCGGATTGACACCTGCATGGAAGAGTTGGAAGCTGATCGTGCGGTCGCGGTGAAACGGGCTTATGTCGAAGGGCTGAGCTATCAGGAACTGGCCGATCAGTTTGGTGTCCCGCTGAACACGATGCGGACCTGGCTCAGGCGCAGCCTCTTGAAACTGAGAGAGTGCATGGAACGATGACATCGCCCGACAAAAGCAAGGGAAACCGCTCCCGCGACGAGGTTCTCGCCGGCGAATACGTGCTTGGGGTCCTGTCGCTGCAGGATCGCCGGGTGGTGGAAGAGCGCATGCGCCACGATCGAATATTCGCCGCGATCGTCAGCCGCTGGGAAGCCAACCTTTCCTCCTTCAATGACGAGTATGAAGGCGTCGCCCCGAATCGGGAAACCTTCAAGCAGATCGAGGCGCGGCTTTTCGGCGACGGCGAAAGGAGCCCGTCCTTTTCGCAGGGGCTCTGGAATTCCGCCGTCTTCTGGCGCTCGCTGGCCTTTGCCTGCATCGTCGTCGCCGTCAGCGCCGTCATCTTCGCCTCCGGTATGGTGCCGCAGCCGCATGGGCCGGCACCGCTGGTGGCCGAGCTTTCGGGCGAAAACAACGTCATCAATTTGCGCGCCTCCTTCGAGGTGCAGAGCGGCCGGCTGAAGATCGTGCCGGTCGCGGCCGGCAAGCCGGAGGAGAAGTCGCTGGAACTCTGGCTGGTGCCGGGCAGCGGCGTGCCGAAATCGCTCGGTGTCTTCCAGCCGGGCGAAGGCGGTGAACTTCTCATTCCCGCCGATTTGCGCAGCCATGTCGCTGATGGAGCCACTCTTGCCGTCAGCCTCGAACCCTTCGGCGGCTCGCCGACCGGACAGGCGACCGGGCCTGTCATCGCAAGCGGCCCCCTGCGCCGGCCGTAAAACAATTTCTCCTGTTTGAAACTCTTCGGCACGGCCCTCCGTAGTTCGAAATGTCCGGACGACGCTTGAGGCATAAAGCCGGCGGACGGTGCCCGGCCAGAGGAGAAAATCATGATCAAGTCTGCATTGCGCGTCGCCGCGCTCGCCACTGCCATGTCGGCCGTCGCCTTCACCGCTTATGCGAAGAACCCGGTGGTCGGTGGCGCAGCGATGTTCGAAAAGAAGAACATCGTCGAAAACGCCATGAATTCCAAGGATCACACGACACTGGTCGCAGCCGTCAAGGCCGCCGGCCTCGTCGGCACACTCGAAAGCAAAGGCCCCTTCACCGTCTTCGCGCCAACCAACGAAGCCTTCGCCGCCCTGCCGAAGGGCACCGTCGATGCGCTGCTGAAACCCGAAAACAAGGCAAAGTTGACCAAGGTCCTGACTTGCCACGTCGTTGCGGCAGACGCGATGTCCAAGACTGTTGCCAAAATGATCAAGGATGACGGCGGCGAGCACGACATCAAGACTGTCGGCGGCTGCGTGCTCAAAGCCAGGGAAAGCATGGGCAAGATCACGCTGACTGATGAAAACGGCGATGTCGCTCATGTGACGATCGCCGACGTCAAACAGTCGAACGGCGTCATCCACGTCGTCGACACGGTGCTGCTGCCGAAGATGTAAATCCATCCGTATCGGCAGAGGCCATGGGGCGCTCTTCGGGGCGCCCCTTCTATTTCCAGTTGGCGATGCCGACGGTTTCGGCGATCGCCTGACGCAGGTCGTCCAGTCCGTCGCCCTTTTCCGACGAGGTGGACAGCACTGCGGGATAGGCGGCCGGGCGCTTGCGGATCTTTTCCGCCGTTTCGGAAAGCAGCTTCGGCACGGCGGGCGCCTTGATCTTGTCGGTCTTGGTCAGGACCACCTGATAGGAGACGGCGGCCTTGTCGAGCAACGTCAGCACGTCCTCGTCGTTCTTCTTGATGCCGTGGCGGCTGTCGATCAGCACATAGACGCGTTTGAGCGTCGCGCGGCCACGCAGATAATCGAAGACGAGCTTGGTCCATTTGTCGACCTGCTCCTTCGGCGCCTGCGCGTAACCATATCCAGGCATGTCGACGATCGCCATCGGCGGCAGGTCATCGCCTTCGCCGGAATAGCCGTCGGGAACGAAATAGTTGAGTTCCTGCGTGCGTCCCGGTGTGTTCGAGGTGCGCGCCAGACCTTTCTGACCGACCAGCGCATTGATCAGTGACGACTTGCCGACATTCGAGCGCCCGGCAAAGGCCACCTCAAGTGGCCCTTCCGGCGGCAGGAAGTTGAGCGACGGTACGCCGCGAATGAAAATCCAGGGGTGGCCGAAGAGCGGCTTTTCGGTTTCGGGCATGCGGGCTCTGCAATCTCCGGGTTCGGTCTTCTATCGGGCTTCGTGGTTTTGCAAGGAGATGTCAAGCTTGCAGGCGGTCTTGTGGTGATGTCTTGTTTCATCCGGCGGCCAGTCGGAAATGAAAAGCCCCGCCGGAGCGGGGCTTGACGACAGTGGCATCACTTCGATGGCGCGGCTTTTCGTCGGAACAGGCCCTTCAGATTGTTGAAGAGCTCGATCTTGACGCCATGGCGCTTCATGATCACCGACTGCTGCAGCACCGAGAGCGTGTTGTTCCAGGCCCAGTAGATGACGAGCCCGGCCGGGAAGCTTGCCAGCATGAACATGAATACCAGCGGCATCCAGTTGAAGATCATCGCCTGCGTCGGATCGGGCGGCGTCGGGTTCATGCGCATCTGCACGAACATGGTGATGCCCATGATCAGCGGCCAGACGCCGAGATGCAACATTGTCGGCGCCTCGAATGGCAGCAGGCCGAACAGATTGACGATCGACGTCGGATCGGGCGCCGAAAGGTCCTTGATCCAGCCGAAGAAGGGCGCGTGCCGCATCTCGATGGTGATGTAGATCACTTTATAGAGCGAGAAGAAGATCGGGATCTGCAGCGCCACCGGCCAGCAGCCGGCGATCGGGTTGATCTTTTCTTCCTTGTAGAGCTGCATCGTCGCCTGCTGCAGCCCCATCCGGTCGTCGCCGAATTTCGCCTTCAGTTCCTCCATCTTCGGCTGCATGCGCTTCATGTTCGCCATCGAAGCGTACTGCTTGCTGGCGAGCGGGAAGAACAATGCCTTGACGACGATGGTGGTGCACAGGATTGCCACGCCGAAATTGCCGAAGAAGCGGAAGAAGAAGTCCATCAGCTTGAACATCGGCTTGGTGATGAAATAGAACCAGCCCCAGTCGATCAGGCGGTCGAACTTCGGGATCGAGTAGGACACTTCGTAGCCGTCGATGACGGGCACTTCCTTGGCGCCGGCGAAGACGAGGTTCTTGAGCTCGATCGATTGGCCCGGCGCAACCGTGAAGGCATCGTCCTTATAGTCGGCCTGATAGCGCGGCTGGCCATCGCTGAAATGCGAGAAGCGGGCCTCATAGGCGGAGCTCTGCGGCGGAACGATCGTTGCAGCCCAGTATTTGTCGGTGATGCCGAGCCAGCCGCCGGTGGATTTCGCCGGCGTTACCGGCTCCTTCTCCGTGGCGGTATATTTGGTTTCGACGAGGCCATCGTCGCCGATGACGCCGATGAAGCCTTCATGCAGAACGTAGGCGGACGGCGTCGTCGGCTTGTTGTAGCGCGTCACGCGGCCGTAGGAGGAAAGTGACGCGGGAGCCTGGCCGGTATTTTCGATCTTGTCGACGACGGTGAACATGTAGCGTTCGTCGACGGAGATGGTGCGGGTGAACGTCAGGCCCTTGTCGTTGGTGTAGGAAAGCGTCACCGGCGTCTTTTCGGTGAGCTTGGCGCCTTCGGGCGCGGTCCAGAGCGTCGAGGGGCCGGGAACGGCGCCCGTTGCGTCGCCGCCGATATAGCCGAGTTCGGTAAAGTAGCCGTCCTTGGTTTCGGCCGGGCTGAACAGCGTGATGGTCGGGCTCGAGTCGTCGACGGTCTCGTGATATGCCTTGAGCTTCAGGTCGTCGAGGCGGGCGCCGGCGAGGTTGATCGAGCCGGAAAGCGCTGACGTGTCGATGACAACGCGCGGGGTCTTCTCAAGTGCCTGCTCACGCGTCGCCGTCGCTTCTGCCTGGCCGGAAGGTGCCGCGCCGCTCGTCTGGGCCGGCGTCTGGCCGCTTGCCGCGGGCTGCTGAACCTGTTCGGTCTGCTGCTGCGCCTTCTGGGCTTCTTGCGCCTTGCGCTGAGCCTCGATGCGCGGATTCATATAGAGAAACTGCCAGCCGAGGACGATCAGCACCGAGAGAGCGATCGCAATGAAGTAATTGCGGTTGTTTTCCATCATACGTTCCTGGGGCGCCCGTCTCCGGAGCGCCGGTGTTTCGGCTTGGTTTCCACGCGAAATTTCAGTTCCGCAGCCAATTCTTTGAAGGACGCCTCAAGCACGTCCCTGCGCGCGACAACCACATAGTCGTGTCCGGGCTGCATTGCAAACCCCGCATGAAGCCGCACCGCCTCTTTCAGGCGGCGGCGCATGCGGTTCCGTTCGACCGCGTTGCCATGTTTTTTGGTGACTGTAAAACCGACGCGGGCTTGGCTGTCGGGTTCCTTCCGGTCGAGGACTTCGAGAAGGAAGAGGCCGCCCCGGCGTTTTTCGCCTTCGCGGACGGCAAGAAACTGCGGGCGGCTTTTCAGCCGCCCGACAGCGTGTTTCTGATTTCTGGTCGTCAATTCGCCCGCCATCTCTTATCGGGCAACCCGGCCTTAGGCCGAAAGACGCTTGCGGCCCTGCGCGCGGCGGGCAGCGATGACCTTGCGGCCACCCTTCGTAGACATGCGCGCACGGAAGCCGTGGCGACGCTTGCGAACAAGCTTGGATGGTTGGTAGGTACGCTTCATTTATTTAAACACCGCGGAGTGCGGCCCTTCTTGAATTTGCTTTATGCAAGGAGCGTTGTTTTTCGAACGGGCGAGGCCATGAAAGGCCTGAATGACCGGACGTGCGGCGGCTTATACGGATGACGGTCGCGAAAGTCAATTATACCGCAGAATTTCAAGCAACGCGCCGCTTCGGTGTGATTTTTCGCACTCTGGTGTTAAGAATTTCGATGCACTCCGACAGGTTGTACGCCACCGTCACGAGAGGTGATTTTTCGGCGGGTGGCCTGCTTTTTCAAGGATATGAAGGTGCGCCGAGCAGGCCGGCAGGGCTAATTTTCGGTAGCTACAATCGTAAACATTAGAAATGTAACTTTAAGAAATTTAGCGGATATTCGATCATCGGCTGGGAATTTGCTTTCCAGGCAAGGATGTAGCTAGGAGGCATTTCATTGAAGATCCGCGGCAAAATTAACCTGCTGGTTTCCGTGATGGGCGCGGTGGCGCTTCTGATCGGTGCAACGGCATTGTCCGCCATGCACGAGTACAATCGCAACCTCACGGCTTACGAGCACGCCGCTGCCCGCGCCTATGCCGGCGAACGCCTCAACCGTTTTGTCACGGCTGTGGTCATGGAATCCCGCGGCATCTATGCCGCCAAGGAGATCAAGGATACGCCGAACTTCGCCAAAGGCCTAGTGGCCGACCTCGACGAGATCGATAAGGTCATCGCCGGCTGGGCGCCGCTTGTTCCCGAAGCTGAGAAGGACAATTTTGCCAAGCTCGTCTCCCGCGCTGCGGAATTCCGTAGCTTCCGCGCGGAAACGGCCCGTCTCGGAACGGAAGTCGGCCCCGAGGCTGCCAGCCAGCAGGGCAACAATGAGGCCAACCGCGCCAACCGCAAGGCGTTCCAGGCGGAAATCGACGCGGTCGTCACCACCGACAAAGCTGCACTTGAAGCCGTCAATGCCGAGATTGAGAGTTTCCGCACCTGGGTGCTGATGCTCGTCCTCAGCATCACCGGCATCGGTATCGCGGTCGGCATCGGCATGGGCTTCTATATCGGCACCAGCCATCTGAGCCGCCCGATCAAACGCGTTACCCATGCGATCAAGCAGGTCGCGGACGGCAATTTCGAGGCCGAGGTCCCCTTTGCCGGCCGTCAGGATGAAATCGGCGAAATGGCCGCAGCAGTCGCGATCTTCAAGGCGAACGGCCTGGCCGTGAAGCGCCTGAACGCCCAGGAAGCGGCGATGCGCGCCAAGAGCGACGACCTGCAGTCGAGCATGTCGGTCGTCGTGGCTGCGGCGGCGGCGGGCGATTTCAGCCACCGCATCAGCAAGGATTACCAGGACGAGAGCCTCAATCAGTTCGCCGGCAACATCAACACGCTGCTGTCGAGTGTCGACGCCGGCATCGGCGAGACCCGCCGCGTCGTCGCAAGCCTTGCCGAGGGCGATCTCACCCAGACGATGAGCGGCAACTTCCAGGGCGCCTTCGCCGAACTGCAGCAGAACGTCAACAATACATTCGCAACGCTGCAGGCGACGATGCGCGAAGTGCGCCAGACGACGGAGGCGATGAATGGCAACACCGCCGAGCTGCGCAATGCCAGCGACGATCTGTCGAAGCGTACCGAGCAGCAGGCCGCCGCCCTCGAAGAGACCTCGGCGGCGCTCGACGAGATCACCGCCGTCGTCCAGAATTCCACCGAGCGGGCGCATGAAGCAACCATCATGGTGTCCGAAGCCAAGGAGAATGCCGGCCGCTCCGGCGTCGTCGTGGGCAATGCCGTCGAGGCCATGGGCCGCATCGAGCAGGCCTCGCGCGAAATCAGCCAGATCATCAACGTCATCGACGAGATCGCCTTCCAGACCAACTTGCTGGCGCTGAACGCCGGCGTCGAGGCGGCGCGCGCCGGCGAGGCCGGAAAGGGCTTCGCGGTGGTCGCCCAGGAAGTGCGCGAACTGGCGCAGCGTTCGGCAAAGGCCGCCAAGGATATCAAGGCGCTGATCACCAAGTCAGGCAATGAGGTGCAGGTCGGCGTCAAGCTGGTGCAGGCGACCGGCGAGGCATTGGCCGAAATCGGCACCCGCGTCATCGCCATCAACGACCATATCCATTCGATCGCCACCGCAGCGACCGAACAGTCGACTGGCCTCAAGGAAGTCAATACCGCCGTCAACCAGATGGATCAGGTGACCCAGCAGAATGCCGCGATGGTGGAAGAGACCTCCGCCGCCACGCACAGGCTTTCGGCTGAAGCCAATGGGCTGGTGGGCCTCATTGCCCGCTTCAAACTGTCGGATAATGCACCGGCATCCGTGGCGCTCGTCCGCAACGAGCCGCACCGGCCCGTCGCTTCGCCCGCCCGTCGGGCGATCGGCAAGGTCGCCCGCGCCTTCGGCGGCAATGCAGCCGCAGCCGAACAGAGCTGGGAAGAGTTCTAAGCTTTACTGATCACGCCGTCTTCTAACGCCGCCTCCGGGCGGCGTTAGTTTTTTGACAATATCGTTCGGAGTGCTCTTTGAGCTTGTGCCACCGCTGCCCGGTCGGCGCCGGGCAAAGACCCCGCCCTAAACCCCTCCTCAGAAGGGGAGGGGTTTAACCTGCCGCAGCGGTGCTTCCCACTTCATCGTTTCATCCGTGGAAAGGCTGATATTTGCTGCGCGCTGGCGCCGCAGATTAGTCCGTCCCCTTGTGGGGAGGGGTTGTGGAGAGGCCTTCCTCCGGGCCGCGTTTTCTTTGTGGCGACGTGACGCTGCTCGCAAAGATTTGAAAGCGGAGCGTATTGGTCTAATATAGAGCTCCAATGGTGAGGGCGGCTGCGTGCCGCCGATCGGGCGAGACCAGAATGCCGGTTCGAGACCAGGGCGACAATCCTTCCGCGGAAATCCCGACGGCCGGCGAGGCCGTAAGGGCACGATGCCCGTCCGCCGGCATGTTCGGCGGCTTATCCGGCAAGCTGCTCTGGCTCACCGTCTTCTTCATCATGCTCGCCGAAGTGCTGATCTTCTTCCCCTCGGTCGCCAGCATGCGCCTGCGCTGGCTGCAGGAGAGGCTGAACACGGCCGCTGCCGCCGCCATCGTCATCGACGGGCTGCAGCCGATCGAACTGCCGCGCGCGCTGCAGAAGGAGACGCTGGAGGCGACCGGCACCAAGGCGATCGTCCTGCGCAAGGAGGGCACGTCGCGGCTGCTTGCGACGACCGACATGCCGACCTCGGTCGACGAATCCTACGATCTGACCGACGTGCCGCCGCTGACGGCAATAGGAGATGCACTCGACACCTTGGTCTTCGGCGGCAACAGGATGATCCGCGTCTATGGGCCTGTCGGCGACACCAACACCGGCGTGGAGGTGGTGATGAAGGACAGGCCGCTGCGCACGGCGATGTTCTTCTATTCCCGCAATGTCCTCCTCTTGTCAGTGCTGATCTCGCTTTTCACGGCGACGCTGATCTTTTTTGCGATCAACCGCATCCTCATTGGTCCGATCCGCCGGCTGACCGGCAGCATGCAGCAATTCTCTTCCGATCCTGAGAACCCGGCCCATGTCTATATCGGCGACGGTGGCCGTGACGAGCTGGCGGTGGCTGGTCGCAACCTCACTTCGATGCAGATGGAGCTGCAGAAAACCCTGAAGCAGCAGAAGAACCTTGCCGCGCTCGGGCTTGCCGTTTCCAAGATCAATCACGACATGCGCAATATCCTGGCTTCCGCACAGCTGATGTCGGACCGGCTGGTCGACGTCGACGATCCCATGGTCAAAAGCTTTGCGCCGAAGCTCCTGCGCACCATCGACCGCGCGGTCGGCTACACCACCGAGGTGCTGTCTTATGGCAAGGCGAGCGAATCGGCGCCGCGCCGCCGCCGCATCCACCTGTTGGAGTTGACCCAGGAGGTCAAAGATATTCTGGCGATCGAGCCGCAGACCGGTATCGAATTCGCAGAGCAGATCGGCGCCGATCTCGAGGTCGATGCCGATAGCGAGCAGCTTTTCCGCGTCATCCACAATCTCTGCCGCAACGCGCTGCAGGCGCTGACGTCGCCGGGCGAGGGCGGCCCGGGTTCTATCAGGCGCATCACCGTGTCGGCCCAGCGCGTCGGCAGCGTCGTCAGCATCACCGTGGATGATACCGGCCCCGGCATGCCGTTGAAGGCGCGCCAGAACCTCTTTGCCGCCTTCCGCGGTTCTGCCCGCTCCGGCGGCACAGGCCTCGGCCTGACGATCGCTCGCGAGCTGGTGCTCGCCCATGGCGGCACGATAGCGCTTGTGGAAAAACCGACGGTCGGCACGCAGTTCCGCATCGAGATCCCCGATCGCCCGGTTTCGCTGGAGGATTACCGCAGCCGGGCAAACTTGGAAAAGTGAGACGGTTTCGCAACGCGCCGGCCGCCAGCATACAAACACGCGATTTTTTCAGAAATGCTCTTGCATTGTCCGAAAGGACCCTTTAGAGAACCGCCCACGCAAGCGGCACGGCCGCTTCTGCAAGCGCACCCGTAGCTCAGCTGGATAGAGCACCAGACTACGAATCTGGGGGTCAGGAGTTCGAATCTCTTCGGGTGCGCCATTTCTTTCAATGCTTAAAATGATTGTTCAGGCATCCCGGAAACCGGGCGCTGTCGGCCGTTTTCCTAACGCGTGCGAAGCAGCGCCTGGAAATCGCTTTGCGTCTCGCCGTAGGTCTCGTTGTAGGTCATGACCACCGACGCCTTCAGATGTTTGAGATCGACTTCGGCGGCGCTGCGCGGCGATTTGGTCTGGTACTCATAGGTTCCGACGACCGTGTCTATCGCGACGGGTCGGACGAGGCGTTTGCCATCCAGCAGCTTTAGCAGCGCGTCCCCGATGAAGGGATAAGGACTATACTCATTGTTGAGCCAGTCCGGCTGAATCACGCCACGGCTGATCCCTACCGCTTCCAGCGCCTGTAGCTTGCTATTGGAATCCCCTGATGGCAGCGGCGCGTCCGAGTTGCCGTTGACCGCTGATTGCGCGGATTCCCCGGAACAGGAAAGCATGGCGCAGACGGCGTCGTGGCCGGTCTTGGTCAGACTTGGAATTTGCGTGAGCAACGCGGTCAGGGCGATCAGCAGCGCGGTGATCTGGGCGGTCGTACCCGTCATGCGCTCCAGAAACGATTTCTTCGGTGCCTGGCCTTCGTCCTTGCTCATCACGATACCCTTGATGATGAAGCTCTGATCCCGCTCTATTAGGATCGGTGCTGGAAACTCTAGACGCTTCCTGCTGTTGTGCAACTCATTGTTGTTTCACAGCGCATGCCATTCCGAAGTTGTTGGGCGGTGACGCTGGTTTTACCGCCAGCCTAGTTTCGCGCAATCTTCCTGATGTATCTGCGGGTCTGATGATTTGCGGGCGTGTCGGCCGGAGGAATGCAATGGCGTTGGGAATTTTTCGGGCTTTGGGTGTCGTGGCCATGATGGCGGCTCTCGCCGGCTGCATCGACCATGCGAACGAGCCCGTGCTCCTGGCGATCGGTGTGCCGGTTAATCCGGCGAGCGTCGCAAACAGTATTTGCGTGACCGACGGCAACGCCATGTATGACGAGGCGAGGAAGCAATATCAGTTGCGCGCGCAACTGACGGGATACGCGCAGGCCGATGATCTGGATGCGGAAACGATCGCGCGTGCCGCAGCTCACAGGCAATATGTGGCCTGCATCTCCGGCCAGGGCTACCGGCCATTATACGCGAATTGAGAACAGAGAATTCACGTTTCGTAGCAAGGCTGCCCGAAGGCTCTGCGAACGCTTCCTCCAATCGCGACTTTTCACGTTTTTAGGCGATTTAGTCACGCCAGATCGCTTGCAATCACGAGTTTTGGAAGTTGCGCCGAACGGTGGAACTCCGCAGGCCGAGAAGGCATTTTTCTGACATAAATCCACGAAGGAGGGTTTATCATGAAAATGCCCAATATTGTTTTTTCCACCGTCTCAATCTGTGCCCTTCTTGCCCTCGCGCCGGCCGCCCCGGCGCAGGCAGCGCCCGTTCAGCTGGCTTCGGCGCCCGCTGTCGTAGATGTAAAAATGGTGCAGAATGAAGATCATGCCGGCATTTGGAACGGGTATCGAGGCTTCCGTACGGAGCGTCCCGGAACGCGCCGTCATTCCGATGGCTATTGGTATCCGCTTGCCGCGTTCGGCGTCGAGGCAGGCACCACGGGCTCCGTCGTCCGTCAGCCGGTGAATAAGCCTGCACCCGCGACGATGTGCAACCCTACGTTTTCAGGATCGATCGGGCCCGGAAGCATGCCGTGTGATAACGGCTATTGAGCCGGCAAATGAAAGAGGCGGCCACCGGTCGCCTTTTTCATGATCGGGGCGCCGCTCACAACTCTGTGACCTCCCTTGTGGCGCCGTAGTATGTGACAGATCCGCTTCCTAACTCCTCGGCGTAAATTCCCTGAATCCTCCCAAGGAGAAGAAAATGACCATTATCCTCAAGAGCGGCCTGATGGCCGCTGCCTTCGGCGCAATCCTCGGCCTCTCGGCTTTCTCGGCCGGAGCGGCTCCGCTTCAGTCAAGCGCTGTCGAACAGCCCGCAGCCGAGCGTCCGGTTTCCCAGGACGGGACCAGAATACAGCACGACAGGCGCACGACCGGTTCGATCGGCCAGCGCAACGCAGACACTGATTCGACGATGCCTTACATGATGCGATCGAAGAAGCCGCTGAACATGGATTGCAAGCTCGGCTTCAACCCGACGAGCAGCTCCAGCTGCAACTACTGAGGACGCCGCGGCGTTCGTGAAAGGCGGCCCAGGGCCGCCTTTTTCGTTCCAATAGGCCGGAAGCCTGGGGCAGGGGTCTTTGCAAGTTCGGCGAGCCTTGCGCCTCCAGAAAAGTCTGCTGCTTTGCGGCCTGCTTCAATAAATATTGCATTAAATGCAAAAATACACTAAATGCTGATAGAGAAAGGTCGTGGAAACAGGGGTGCGGAGCGCTGTTTGCCTTGGAATTGCCATGCTAGCCGCGATGGTCGCATTCATAATCAATCGAATTTCAGACAGGTGGGACAATCATGATCGCAAAGACTGCATGCTCCGATTTCCTGCATTTTTTCCGCTCCTGGATCAGCAATCCCCTTCGGGTCGCCGCCATCGCGCCGTCGGGCGATTCGCTTGCCAGGATCATGACGAGTGAAATTGCAGCGCTGGACGGGCCGATCATCGAGCTCGGCCCGGGAACGGGCGTGTTCACCCGCGCGCTCCTGGCGCGCGGGGTCAGTGAGGCCGATCTGACGCTGATCGAGTATGGCCCGGAATTCATCGGAGCGCTGCAGTCGCGTTTCCCTACGGCGCGGCTCCTGCAGATGGATGCAGCCCATCTCGCCGAGGCCGATATCTTCGAGGGCGAGCCGGTCGGCGCCGTTGTCAGCGGCCTGCCCCTGCTGTCCATGTCGCCGGACAAGATCGCCGCGATCATGGCTGGCGTCTTCACCTATATGCGGCCGGGCGGGGCCGTCTATCAGTTTACCTATGGCCCGCGTTGCCCGGTGCCTCGGCCGATACTCGATCGTCTTGGATTGGAGGCGATGCGCATCGGCGGCACCGTGCGCAATCTGCCGCCGGCCTCGGTCTACAGGATTTCACGCCGCGAGCCGCTGGAGCTTTCGCGCGAGCGTCTGAGGTATCGGAAGAGCGAAGCCGAGATCGACGATGTCGCCGCCTTCTCCAATGAAGCGGGCGGCTGAATAGTATCGTCGGGCGGGAATGACTGAGAACAAGCAGACGAAGACGACGGAAGGCAGGCGGGAACGCAAACGGCGGCAGACGCGCGAGCGCATCGAGCAGGCCGCCATGGCTCTCTTCTTGGGGCGCGGCTTTGAAGCCACGACGATCGAGGACATCACCGAGGCTGCCGATGTCTCCAAGCGCAGTTTCTTCGATTATTTCCCGTCGAAGGAAGAGGTCGTTTTCGCCTGGCAGGATTCCTTTGCTGATCGCCTGATGGCGGCGGTCGCGGCGAGGCCTGTGGAAGAATCGTCCGTCAAGGCGGTGGAGGCGGCGATCACGGCAACTGTTGCCGGCACGATAGATGAGAGCGGCTTGGCGCTTCATGAGCTCATTCATCGCACCCCAGCGCTCAAGGCTCGCGATCAGCTGAAATATGCCAAGCTTGAGCAGAAGCTTACCGAGGCGCTGCTTTTGCGCAAGGGAAACGATCCGCAAGAGCAGCCCCGCATGCGCATGCTCGCCGCGATCATCATCGGCGCGATGCGCGTCGGCGGCGAACTCTGGCAGCAGCGCCCGCCGGGTGCCTCGCTGCAGGATCTTGTCCACGAGACTTTCGCCGAGCTCTGGAAGATGCTGGCGGAATTCGGCGACCAGGCGAAGAACAGATCTTGACGCAGGTCAGCTGAGCATCGGCATCATCTCATGCGGCGCAGCCGGCCGTAGGTGAAATTCGCTATCCGGTTTCACCGTGACCAAGCCGTCAATTCGATCGCGATTTTCAGCCCCATCACTGTTATCCGGTCGGCGCCGTCCTATATGTGCAAGCGTCACAAGCAGCCACATTTCTCGATATCACCTCGATGGGCGGGTCATCACCAGCCGGGCGTTGCTGTCGATCGGGCGGAAATTTCGAACGCGGAGGCATTTCCCGCTTCCGACAGTTCCACCGATTTAGAACGATTTCATTGACCGAGAGAGGAAAGACCATGTCCAATTACAATGCGGCCAAGTCAGGCACCTTCAAGATCGGCGGCGATATCGAGATCAACCGTCTCGGTTTCGGCGCCATGCGCGTCACCGGCAAGGGCATCTGGGGCGAGCCTGCCGATCACGACGAATCCATCCGCACGCTGAAGCGCCTGCCGGAGCTCGGCGTCAACTTCATCGATACGGCCGATTCCTATGGTCCGGATGTCTCCGAATGGCTGATCAGAGAAGCGCTGCATCCCTATGGTGGCAAGTCCATCGTCGCAACGAAGGGCGGCCTGACCCGTCACGGTCCTGATATCTGGCTGCCGGTCGGCCGGCCTGAATACCTGATCCAGCAGGCGCATAAGAGCCTGCGCAATCTCGGCGTCGAGCAGATCGATCTCTGGCAGCTTCACCGGATCGACCCCAAGGTGCCGGCCAAGGAGCAATTCGACGCGATCAAATCGCTGCTCGATGCCGGCCTCATCCGTCATGCGGGCTTGAGCGAAGTTTCCGTTGCCGAGATCGAGGCTGCCTCGAAGCATTTCAAAGTCGCGACCGTTCAGAACCGCTACAACCTCGTCGATCGCACCAGCGAGGACGTGCTCGATTATTGCGCCAAGCACAATATCGGCTTCATCCCGTGGTATCCGCTCGCCGCCGGCGATCTCGCCAAGCCGGGCTCGTTGCTCGATACGATCGCCAGAAAACATGGCGCCGCGCCAAGCCAGATCGCGCTTGCCTGGGTGCTGAAGCGCAGCCCTGTGATGCTGCCGATCCCCGGCACCTCCAAGGTCAAGCATCTCGAGGAAAATGTCGCGGCGGTTGATATCACGCTGTCAGACGGTGAGTTCTCCGCTCTCGATGCCGAGGGGCGGAAGGTCTTCAAGGCAGCTTGATGGAAGCGCCAACGCAGTCCGGTTTGCGCTAGTGGCTGCGCCTCACCCTAACCTTCTCCCTGTGGAAACGGGGAGAGGGGGCGGCTGCGGGATGAGGGGCGGGCGCAAACTTCCCGGGGCCACATTTTTCAGCAGAATTTTGACCACCTGGTCAAACATGCTGTAAAATGAGGCGTTGACCTGTTATTTTGGAGGCAAGCCTTGCGCTATATGCATTGCTGCATTGCGGTATTTTCGCTGTTCTCCATCGAATGAATTAGGTATTACTATCTTCGTAAGCAGCGCACTCCTCCTCCCAGCGCTCTTACATCGGACTGACAACACTCCTCCTCCCAGTTGTCAGTCAGGATCAAGAGCCTGGCGCACCTCCTCCCGCGCCGGGCTCTTTTCTTTTCCCCCAAAGCTTTCCATCTCATCCGGTTTGACTCGGCAAGCGACGTCGGACTATTTGAACGTGTGCAGCCTGTCCGGCGCATGAACCGGTTGGAGTTTGGTCATGATCGGCAAATGGCGCGCCTCGCATTCGGCTCTGACAGCTCTTCTGGTTGCAACGGTTGTCATCGCCGGCTGCGGCGGCAGGCCGATCGGCGTCATGCAGGCGGCCGGCACCGTGCCGCCCGGCACGTCGAAGGTCGATCTTCTCGTGGCGACGACGCGCGCTGCCGACGACAATCCCGCTGTGCTTTTCTCCGGCGAGCGCGGCACCGGGCTCACTGTCAATGCCGTCGATGTTTCGATCCCGCCGGAAGCCAACCGCAAGGTCGGCCAGGTGCAGTGGCCAAAACGCCTGCCGGCCGATCCGCTGCGGGATTTCGTCACCGTATCCGTCGATCCGCTGGAAGGCGAGCGGGCGGGTGAGACCTGGCTGAAGAGCCATATGCCGAAAAGCCGCCGCGTGCTGGTCTTCGTGCACGGTTTCAACAATCGTTATGAGGATGCCGTCTACCGCTTCGCGCAGATCGTTCACGATTCCCATGCTGACGTCGCCCCCGTCGTCTTCACATGGCCTTCGCGTGCCAGCATCTTCGATTATAATTACGACAAGGAAAGCACCAACTATTCCCGCGACGCGCTGGAGGAATTGCTGACCCGCACCGCCGCCAATCCCGCGGTCAGCGACGTCACCATCATGGCGCATTCAATGGGCACTTGGCTCACCGTCGAAGCGCTCAGGCAGATGGCGATCCGCAACGGTCACGTCGCCTCTAAGATCAACAACGTCATCCTTGCCTCGCCGGATCTCGACGTCGATGTCTTCGGCCGCCAATTCATGAGCCTCGGCAAGGAAAAGCCGCACTTTACCATCTTCGTCTCGCAGGACGACCGCGCTCTGGCGCTGTCGCGGCGCATCTCCGGCAATGTCGATCGGCTCGGCCAGATCGATCCCTCCGCCGAACCCTATCGCAGCAAGCTCGAGGCCGCCGGCATCACCGTGCTTGACCTCACCAAGCTCAAGGGCGGCGATCGGCTGAACCATGGCAAGTTCGCCGAAAGCCCTGAGGTGGTGAAGCTGATCGGCGACCGGCTGATTGCGGGCCAGACGATCACCGATTCCAATGTCGGTCTCGGCGAGGCCGTCGGTGCCGTGGCGATGGGGGCTGCCCAGACCGCCGGAAGTGCGGTCAGCGTCGCCGTCAGCACGCCGATCGCGATCTTCGATCCGCGCACCCGGCGCAACTATGACGCCCAGCTGAAACGTCTCGGCCAGTCGATGAACAATACCGTCGGTTCGGTCGGCGACAGCGTCGGAGCTGGCCTGCCCGAAAGCCAGTAAAAATTCCATAGGCATCACAGCCGTTGTGATATATCACATCCCCGCGGCAATTCTGTCTGCCGTGCGATGGGTTGATTCATGGCGGATGAGACGAAGAAGAACGTTGTTGTCGTCGGCGCGGGCGTGATCGGCGCCGCGATCGCCTTCGAGCTGCAGCGGCGTGGTTTGCAGGCAACGCTGATCGACAAGAGTGAACCGGGACGCGGCGCCTCGTTCGGCAATATGGCGAGCATCGCCCTCGATTTTGCCGCCGGTTCCGGCCCTTCGACCTGGAAGAAAATCCCCGGCTGGCTGCTCGATCCCGAAGGCCCGGTCTGGCTGCGGCCGTCCTATGCGGCCAGGATTTTGCCTTGGTTCCTGCGCTTCCTCGCCGCCGGCCGGCCTTCGCGCCTCAGAGAAATTGAGGATGCCGGCATGAGCCTGTCGCGCCAGGCGCTCGGCGATTTCCGAGAAATGTTGCAGGCGATCGGCGCTCCCGAATTGATGACGGAGGAAGGTTGTCTCGCCATCTACGAGACCGAGGCGGAATTTGCCGCCGATCGTGGCCATCTCGCCATGATGCAGCGCTACGGTCTCGAATTCGAGGTCTTGAGCAACGGCGCCATCCAATATTACGAGCCTACCCTTTCGCCGGCGATCGCCAAGGCCGTGCTGCTGCCTGACAACAAGTCGATCCGCGATCCCCACAAGCTGGTGGTGAAGCTGGCCGACGCGGCCATCGCTGCGGGCGCAGCCTTCGTCTCCGGGGCCGTCAGGAACATCGAGCGCAAGGGCGATGGTACTGCCGTCGTTCTCCTCGAGGATGGCAGACGTGTCGAGGCGGGTTCGGTGGTGCTGGCCGCCGGCGTCCACACCCGGTTCCTTGCAGAAAAGCTCGGCGAGCCGATCCCGCTCGAAACCGAGCGCGGCTATCACACCCAGATCATGACGCCGGGCATCTCCATGCGCTATTCGGTGATCTGGCCGCATCGCGCCTTTATGGTGACGCCGACGGCGGGCGGCATCCGCGTCGGCGGCAATGTCGAACTCGCCGGTCTCGATGCGGCTCCGGATTTCCGTCGTCCGAGGGTGCTGGTACGCCATGCCCAGCGCGCGCTGCCGGGGCTGAAGGTCGAGGAGACGACGGAATGGATGGGGCATCGCCCGGCGCTGCCGGATACGATACCGATCATTTCGCGGTCGTCGAAGATGCCTGAGGTTTTCTACGCGACCGGCCACGGCCATCTCGGCCTGACCTTTTCGGCAACGACAGCGCTAATGATCGCCGATATGGTGACCGGAGTGAAACCGTCCCTCGATATGACCCCGTTCCGCATCGACCGATACTAGAACAGGATGATTGCAAGCCGATCGGTTTAGAATCTGAATGCTGTTTTGAATTCAATATTCACGTCTGATCTGGAGGTTTCGATATGAGATGGAAGCGCACGATCCAGCTGCTGGATGTTCATGCCGAAGGCGAGATCGGCCGCGTCGCAATCGGCGGCGTGCCGAAGATCCCCGGCGAGACCATCGCCGCCCAGCTGCATTGGCTGAACACCGATCCGAAGGGCGACGAGCTTCGCCGCTTCCTTTGCCTGGAGCCGCGCGGCGCTCCGATCGGCTCCGTCAACCTGCTGCTGCCGGCGCGGCATCCGGAAGCAGACGCCGCCTTCATCATCCTGCAGCCCGATCAGGCGCATGCGAGCTCCGGCTCGAATTCGATCTGCGTGACCACGGCCCTGCTCGAAGCCGGCATCGTCGAGATGAAGGAGCCGGAGACCATTGTCACCCTCGAAACCGCAGCCGGCCTCGTCAAGGCGACGGCAACCTGCCGCGACGGGCGCTGCGAGAAGGTCAGGCTCACCATGGTGCCGTCTTTCGTGCATGAGCTTGATGTCGGGGTCGAGACGCCGCATTGGGGAAAGATCAAGGCCGATATCTCCTATGGCGGCATTTTCTATGCGCTGGTCGATGTCGGCCAGATCGGTCTGACGATCGAGAAGGCCAATGCTGCCGGTCTCGTCCAGGCCGGCATGATTCTCAAGGAACTGATCAACCGCGACATCAAGGTTGTCCATCCTGAGATCCCGGCGATATCAGGCGTTGCCTATGTGATGTTCCGCGACACCGAGGCCGACGGCACGGTGCGCACCTGCACCACCATGTGGCCCGGCCGCGCCGACCGCTCGCCCTGCGGCACCGGCAATTCCGCCAATCTTGCTACCCTTCATGCCAGGGGCAGGGCGAAGGTCGGCGACACCTTCATTTCGAAGTCGATCATCGGCTCGGAATTCGAAGTCGGCCTGCAGGCGGTGACCCAAGTGGCCGGCCGTCCGGCGGTTATCCCGACAATCACCGGCCGCGGTTTCACCTTCGGCCTGACCCAGGTGGCCCTCGACCCCTTCGACCCGCATCCCGGCGGTTTCGCCCTGACGGATGTCTGGGGACCATCGGCCGGGGAGATCTGAGCGGTTCAGCCTTTTACGGAAGCGCAGAACCCTTTAACTTCTTGTTCGGATAGGCTCAAATTCCTTAACCCAATCTATATGATGCGAGTAACCGATGCACAGCGAAGACGTCGAGATTTTTTCGGACCGGACCAATGCCGCCGTGATGCGCCATCCCGGCCGAAGGTTTCCCGGTATTCTCGTCCAAGGTGACAGCCTCTATGCCTTGTGCTGCCAGGCTGACGTCGGATGCGAAAAAGTTGGTCGCGGAAAGCCGGGTTACGAGGATTTGAACGACCTTCGCAATACGCTTTGGTCTTACCTTAGTCACTATAAGTCGACCCTTCACGAGCACGGCATTGGTTTGCCTTTCTCTGAAGATAGTCCGTTTGAATGATGTCCTGACGGACGTCTGGGGCCTGTCGACCGGAGAGATTTGAGCGTTCAGGGCAGGTGTCGGAAGCTCGGAAGGATTTTCAAGCTTTAAGCGGCATCTTCGATGTCGAAGCGGGCCACTTTGCCGTCTCGAAAACGAAAAACATGTCCGACTGTCTTGTCCCTGAGACCGTGCCTCTGCTCCTGGAGCGGGTTGCCTTGGAGATCGCGGATAGATTGCCGGACTTCTGCAATGATCGCGCCATCCTGAGTTCGATCGAAGCGCACAGGCTCCACGTGCGGATCGATCATGGCCCACTGGTGCGTCCAGTATTCCCGTATCGCCTCGCGGCCATGGACATGACCGCCATCCATGCCGTTGGCCCAGGCGACGTCATCGGTCAGTGCTGTCAGCACCCCGTCAATATCCCGCGCGTTGAAGCGATCGTAAAGGCGTTCAAGGGTTTTGACGTCATCGTCCATTGGGTCTCTCCTTGCTTGGTGCGGCTCTTGCGGCGGATGCTGACTCAATTATATATGCACATATATATCTGGATGCGGGCAAGGGCAAGGTACGATGGGTGAGGTAGAATGAATTTGGATGTACTCTCGACGCCAGGACACCTGATCAGCCTTGCGGCTCGCGGTTTCGCCCGTCTCAGCGAAGCGCGGCTGAAGCCGCTTGGTTTCGGCGTTGGACATCTGCCGGTGCTGGTCGCACTTCAGGATGGCCGGGCAAGTACGCAGCGTGATCTTGCCCGCTTCGCCAAGATTGAGCAGCCGCCGATGGCGCAGATGCTTGCCCGCATGGAACGGGACGGGCTGATTGAGCGTGCGCCCGACCCGACCGATCGGCGCAGCAGCCGCATCACGCTGACGGAGGCCGCAGAAGCGCGCCTGCCGGACGCGGTTGCCGTCTTGCTTCGGGGTAATCAGGAGGTGCTGAGCGGCTTCACGGATGGGGAGGTCGTGCTGCTCGTTGACCTGCTGACGCGCTTGATCGCAAACCTCGATCGGCTCGCGGCTGCCGAAGCGCCGCCTGCCACGCCGGTTCACGAGAAGGACTAGTGGACCGCCTGTTGGAAGCTGATTGAGGCTGCGCCTCGATTTGACGGGCTCTAATAAACGAAGGGATCGACCTCTGTGTGGGTGCCCGATTCCTTCGGATAGATCACGCCCTTGCGCAGGATGATGTTGGCATAGAGCCGGGGCTCGCTGGTCTGGATCAGCGCGTGGGCGGCCTTTACCCGGCCATAGAAATCCTGGCCGACGAGCGGCACCACCTGCCGGTGGGGCTCGTGCTTGGCGCAGCAGGCGATCATCTCCTCATGCACGGGGTCGAGCTTGTCGCGTTCGGCCTTGACGGTCGAGCGGAAGATCGCTTCGGGCACGAAATCGTCGATCGGCAGCACGCTGAGCACGGCGTTCAGAACCGGGATGAGGTGGTGGCCATCGAGCCGGATCAGACGGCGTGCATCTTCGACGCCGGGATAATTGCCGTCGACGATGGCGATCTCGTCGCCGTGGCCCATGGCGCGAAGCGTAAAAAGCAGCTCCGGGCTCAAAAGCGGATCAAGTTCCTTCAGCATGGTCAACCTCCTTGAAGAGTACGTTTTGGTCGGTCAGGTAGCGCGCGAAAATCGGCAGGCTGGCGCCGCCGATGGCACGCGCCTGGGCGCCGACCGCGCCCTCGATGATATCGGGCATGACGACGCCCTGCAGGTCGAGCTTGGCGGCTTCATTGATCGTCGCGTGCACGATGCGGCTACGCACCCAGTTGGGAAAGCCGCCATCGATCACCGCTGCGCTGAAATCGACGATCGAGGCAGCCGCCACGATCGCCTGCGCCAGCGCCTTGGCGGTATCCTGGATCCAGGTTTCCATGGGCTCGCCGAAATCCACCCAGTCATCGGCGGAATACCAGAGCGGCTCGGGATCGATGCCGCGCTCGCGCAGCATGTTTTCGAGCACGAAGATCGAGGCTATTTCGAGCAGCTGCTTCGTCTCGCCATTCTTGCCGCGCACGGGCAGCGGCCCGATTGCGCCTGCCGTCCCGGTGCGGCCGGAAAAAATTGCCGAATTGAGGACGATGCCGCCGCCGATGAAGGAGCCGATGAAGAAATAGACGAAATCCGGGTAGGACGGCCCGACGCCGAAGACGAGTTCGGCCCCGCAGGCACTGGTCGCATCGTTCTGCAGGAAGACCGGATGGGGCACGCGCGCGGCGACCTCCGCCTGCAGGTCGACGTCCCGCCAGACCTCCATGGCTCCCGGCGGCGCCCCCACCTCGTCTGCCCAGTTCCAGAGCTCGAAAGGTGCTGCAATACCGAGGCCGGCGATGCGCCCGCGCTGCTTCTCATCGAGCCGGTCTTCAATCTCCCGGATGCCCGAGGTGACGAAGGCCAGGATCTCGTTCGGCAGGGGGTAGGCATAGGTCTGGTGCAACTGCATGCGGATGCGGCCGACGAAGTCCATCAGCACCAGATCGGCGCTGCGCCGGCCCATCTTCAGGCCGAAGGAATAGACGGCGTCTGGGTTGAGATGCATCGGGATCGACGGCTGGCCGACCCGGCCGCGCACCGGTGCGCCCCGCGAAAGCAGCCCTTCCTTTTCCAGGACCCGCATGATGACCGAGACGGTCTGCGCCGAAAGCCCGCTGCGGCGTGCGATATCGGCCTTCGACAGCGCGCCGTATAGGCGCACCAGCGACAGCACGAGCCGTTCGTTATAGGCCCGCACCCTGACCTGGTTCGCACCTCCGGCCGGATTTAGAATTGGCGGCGGGCCCGGTGTGTGCTCCGGTCCATCCAAGGACGACATGGCCGCTCCTCCCGATCGTTGGCCTATGCCTGATTTGCGCCGAGCATGCCATATCGAATTAATAATTCAATCGGATTTATTTATTGACAAGCCGATTTCTTTTCGCTCTTAATTGCCATCGTCAAGGGCACGGGACAGCTTGTGGAGGCCTTGGGCGCTCCACGGCGAAGTGTCATTTTAGCAGTTCCGGACCGCAGGGGCGGTGCCGGCAAACTCTGGGAGGAGTCCATGAAGAAATCAGTTCTCGCTTTCGGCGCGCTCGCGCTTGGTGTCGCTTTTTCCGCTCCGGCGATGGCGGCTGACGTTTCCGCCTGCCTCATCACCAAGACCGACACCAATCCCTTCTTCGTCAAGATGAAGGAAGGTGCGACGGCCAAGGCCAAGGAACTCGGCGTTTCGCTGAAGTCCTATGCCGGCAAGGTCGACGGCGACAGCGAAAGCCAGGTCGCGGCGATCGAAAGCTGCATTGCCGACGGCGCAAAGGGCATCCTGCTCACCGCCTCCGACACCAAGGGCATCGTCTCTTCGGTCAAGAAGGCGCGTGATGCCGGCGTGCTGGTCATCGCGCTCGACACGCCGCTTGAGCCGGCCGATGCCGCCGACGCCACTTTCGCCACCGACAACCTGCTCGCCGGCAAGCTGATCGGCCAGTGGGCCAAGGAAACGCTCGGCGACAAGGCCAAGGACGCCAAGGTCGGCTTCCTCGACCTGACCCCGTCGCAGCCGACGGTCGACGTTCTGCGCGACCAGGGCTTCATGATCGGCTTCGGCATCGACCCGAAGAACCCGGACAAGATCGGCGATGAGGACGACAAGCGCATCGTCGGCCATGACGTGACCAACGGCAATGAGGAAGGCGGCCGCAAGGCCATGGAAAACCTTCTCCAGAAGGATCCGAGCATCAACGTCATCCACACGATCAACGAACCGGCCGCAGTTGGTGCCTACCAGGCGCTGAAGGCCGTCGGCATGGAAAAGAACGTGCTGATCGTCTCGGTCGACGGCGGTTGCCCGGGTGTGAAGTCGGTTAAGGAAGGCGTCATCGGCGCCACCTCGCAGCAGTACCCGCTGCTGATGGCGTCGCTCGGTATCGAGGCGATCAAGAAGTTCGCCGACAGCGGCGAAAAGCCGAAGCCGACCGAAGGCAAGTCCTTCTTCGACACCGGCGTTTCGCTCGTCACCGACAAGCCGGTCTCCGGCGTCAAGTCGATCGACACCAAGGAAGGCACTGCCAAGTGCTGGGGCTGAGCCCGATCTTTTGAAAGAGAGAACGGCCGGGGCTTGATCCCCGGCCGTTTTGGACGGACGATGTGTCGTCGCCCCACCGGCTAAGCAACGAACGGATTAACAAGGGTGACGGCCTCTGCGCGAATTCGGCGCGCGGATGCGGAGGAGGAACAATGACCGGAGCACAGGAATTCGAACGCGTTCTCGACGGCAGCGACAAGAATGTCGCGTCCTTCGAGCACCAGAAAGTCTCGCTGATAAAGCGGATTCAGCATTTTCTGCACTCGACGCCGGCGGCCGTGCCGCTGATCGTGCTGCTGCTGGCGATCATCATCTTCGGGATTGCGCTTCCCGGGCGCTTCTTCTCTTCATACACGCTGACGCTGATCCTGCAGCAGATCGCTGTCGTCGGCATTCTCGGCGCTGCCCAGACGCTGGTCATCCTGACCGCCGGCATCGATCTTTCGATCGGCGTCATCATGGTGATCTCGGCCGTCATCATGGGCAATGTCGCCGTCACCTACGGCATACCGACGCCGTTCGCGGTGATAGCCGGCCTCCTGGTCGGCGGCCTGTGCGGCTTGCTGAACGGTGCCCTCGTCGCCTTCATGAAACTGCCGCCCTTCATCGTCACGCTCGGCACCTGGAATATCGTCATGGCGACGAATTTTATCTATTCCGCCAACGAGACGATCCGCGACACCGACGTCGACGAACAGGCGCCACTGCTGCATCTCTTCGCCGCGAACTTCAAGCTCGGCAGCGCCGTTCTGACGCTCGGCGTCATCGCCATGGTGTTGCTCGTCCTCTTGCTCTGGTACGTCCTCAATCACACGGCCTGGGGCCGCCATGTCTATGCGGTCGGCGACGATCCGGAGGCGGCCAAACTCTCCGGTATTCAGACCAAGAAGGTGCTGCTGACCGTCTACACCATATCGGGCGTGATCGCTGCCTTCGCCGCCTGGATCTCCATCGGCCGCAACGGCTCGATCTCACCCTCCTCGGCGGTCACCGACTATAACCTGCAGGCGATCACTGCGACCGTGATCGGCGGCATCTCGCTCTTCGGCGGCCGCGGCTCCATTCTCGGTACGCTCTTCGGCGCGATGATCGTCGGTGTCGTGTCGATGGGCCTCAATATGCTTGGCGCCGACCCGCAATGGAAAGTCCTTTTGACGGGCGTGCTGATCATCGCCGCCGTCGGTATCGACCAGTGGATCAGAAAGGTTTCGGTGTAACCATGGCTCGCGAACCCATTCTCACCGCCCGCGGTCTCGTCAAGCGTTACGGACGCGTAACCGCGCTCGACAATGCCGATTTCGACCTCTATCCCGGCGAAATCCTCGCCGTGATCGGCGACAACGGCGCCGGCAAGTCCTCGCTGATCAAGGCGATTTCAGGTGCGGTCACTCCCGACGAGGGCGTGATCACGCTCGAAGGCCGGCAGGTGCAGTTCCGCTCGCCGATGGAGGCACGCGAAGCCGGCATCGAGACCGTCTACCAGAACCTTGCTCTGTCGCCAGCGCTGTCGATCGCCGACAACATGTTCCTCGGCCGCGAGATCCGCAAACCCGGTCCCCTCGGGTCGTTGTTCCGCATGCTCGACCGGCCGGCCATGGAAAAGCTGGCACGCGACAAGCTGACCGAACTCGGCCTGATGACCATCCAGAACATCAACCAGGCGGTGGAAACGCTCTCCGGCGGCCAGCGTCAGGGCGTTGCGGTGGCTCGCGCCGCCGCCTTCGGCTCGAAGGTGATCATCATGGACGAACCGACGGCGGCGCTCGGCGTCAAGGAAAGCCGCCGCGTGCTGGAACTGATCCTCGACGTGCGCGCCCGCGGCCTGCCGATCGTGCTGATCTCCCACAACATGCCGCATGTCTTCGAAGTGGCCGACCGGATCCATATCCACCGTCTCGGCCGGCGGCTGACGGTGATCGATCCGAAGGAATACACCATGTCCGACGCTGTCGCCTTCATGACCGGCGCCAAGGCGGTGCCGACGGAGCCCGTCGCTGCATGAGCGCACGCATCGACGAAATCGCCGGCGAGGTGCTTGACCGCGCCGGCGATGCCAGGCGTTTCCTGATCGCGATCGCCGGGCCGCCGGGTGCCGGCAAATCCACCATGGCCGACAATCTCGCCGACGCGTTGAAGGCGAAAGGGGAGAGCGTCGCGGTGCTGCCCATGGATGGTTTCCACATGGACAACGCCGTTCTCATTGAACGTGGCCTGCTTGCCCGCAAGGGCATTCCGGAAACCTTCGATGTACGCGGCTTCCTGGATATCGTCCGCGCGGTTCGCCCGGCAGATCAGGAAGTTCTCGTCCCCGTCTTCGACCGCTCGCGCGAGCTTGCGATTGCCTCGGCCCGCCCGATCGACCCGAAGGATCGTTTCATCATCATCGAAGGCAACTATCTGCTCTTCACGCAGGGCAAATGGGCTGAACTCGATGGCATCTTCGACTTCACGATCATGCTCGCCCCGCCGATCGAGGTGCTGGAAGAGCGCCTTTGGGAGCGCTGGCGCGGTTATAAGCTGAGCGAAGAGGCCGCCAGCGCCAAGGTCTACGGCAACGACCTGCCGAACGGCCGGCTGATCCTCGAAAATCGCCGCCCGGCCGATGTGACGCTGGAGATCGCGCTGGCGTGATGCGGCAGTGATTGTTTTCTTGTAAAAGCCAATGCATGTCGCCGGGAAGTGTGCAGCGGTTCCGGGATAGCGACATGCATGAATGAAAGAGCTAAAGCGCGTCGCATGAATCGATTTCAATGCGACGCGCTTTAGTGTTATCGAGACCGCAGACGCATCGCTTCGGAGGTCTGCCATGCAATCGATCACCATCCGCCGCCCTGATGACTGGCACCTGCATCTGCGCGATGGCGCCATGCTGGAAGGCGTGATCGCCGATACGAGCGGCACTTTCGCCCGCGCCATCATCATGCCCAATCTCGTGCCGCCGGTCGTCACGACATCAGACGCCAAGGCTTACAAAGAGCGTATCCTCAAGGCCCTGCCGCAAGGTCACCGCTTCCAGCCGCTGATGACGCTTTATCTCACAGAACATACCAGTCCCGACGACGTGGAGGAGGGCGCCAAAAGCGGCCTCATCACTGCCGTCAAGCTTTATCCCGCCGGCGCCACCACCAATTCGCATGGCGGCGTACGCGACATGGAAAAGGCGATGCCGGTGCTGGAGCGCATGGCTGAGATTGGTCTGCCGCTCTGCGTCCACGGCGAGGTGACGACACCTGACGTCGATATTTTCGACCGCGAGGCCGTCTTCATCGACACCGTGCTCGATCCGCTGCGGAAGCGCCTGCCGGAGCTGAAGGTGACGATGGAGCATGTGACGACGGCAGACGGCGTCGATTACATCAAGGCCGCCAAGGGCAATCTCGCCGGCTCGATCACCACCCATCACCTGATCATCAACCGCAACGCCATCCTCGTCGGCGGCATCCGTCCGCACTATTACTGCCTGCCGGTCGCCAAGCGCGAAAACCACCGGCTGGCCTTGCGCGCGGCGGCCACCAGCGGCGACAAGCGTTTCTTCCTCGGCACGGATTCCGCTCCACATGTCGATCCGCTGAAGGAATGCGCCTGCGGCTGCGCCGGCATCTACACCTCGATCAACACGATGAGCTGCCTTGCCCATGTCTTCGAACAGGAAAGCGCGCTGGACAGGCTTGAAGCCTTCGCCTCATTGAACGGACCGGCCTGGTACAGTCTGGCGCCGAACGAGGAGCGCATCACCCTGTCACGCCAGGAAGAGCCGGTCGTCTTTCCCGCCAAGATAGAAACTGGTGCCGGTCCCGTGTCGGTCTTCGATCCGATGTTTCCCCTGCATTGGCAAGTGGTACGACAGGCGTAAGCTTTCAGAATTCAATTTTAAATGGAATATTCATTCTAAATCTCGGCGCGATGTGAAACGCATCACATTTGCATTGTGCAGTGCATCATTTGTTAACGGATGCATAAGACATTCTTCGTCGCGGACCCCATAAGCTGTCAACATCCGGCGCGACACCATAGCGCCGTGCGTCTCTTCAGATGCGCAAAGAACGCTGGCAGAATCGTGAATAGCTGCGGAGATGAAAAGCATGGTGCTTGACTACAACTCCCTCTTGTTGGCGCTCGGTGTCTCCGCCGCATGCCTTGCCGTGACGCTGATGGGCAGCTGGATTGTCCGCCGCGCCGAAACGGTGCTGTTGACCGCCACTGTCGGCCTAGTCTTCGTCGTTGCCGGCATTTTTGTCTACAGCGCCTATGTCGACACCGCGGAGACATCGCTGGGCGTCGCCAATTTCGTGCTGTTTCATGCCGGTTTTGCCACGATATGGGGAGCCGGAAAACAGTTTCTCACGGGTCGCCTGTCCATCCCGGCCATCGTGGTCCGGGCGCTGGCAGCGATGATCTTTTCTGTCGTGCCGATGCTATCAGGCTATGACGGTCTCGCCTTCATCGCCGACAATATCGCCATCGCCCTGCTGCTCTTTGCCACCGCCCGGCAATACTGGCTCGCCCGCGCCGAGGCGCCTGCGCCGCTCCTCGGCCTCACTGCACTTTATACGCTGACGGCGATCTCCTTCGTCCTCTGCGCCGCCGTGCTGATATCAGACGGAAAGCTGGTGCTCGGCAAGGCGCCCAGCAATTGGGCCGAGGATTTGAGCCTCGCCGTCTGCATCGCCGGAATGACCGGGATCGGCGCGCTATCGCTGGCGCTGCATCAATGGCGGCTTGCCGCCCGCCATCGCCTCGAGGCGATCACCGATCCGCTGACGGGCCTGCTCAACCGCCGTGCCCTGTTTGAGGAATACGGCACGCGACCGATGGGCACGACCACCGCCGTCATCGTCTTCGATATCGACCATTTCAAATCGGTCAACGACCGCTTCGGTCACGCCGCCGGCGACCACGTGATCAAGGTCTTCGCCGATGAACTCGCCGCCCATTGCCGCCCGGGCGACATTGCCGCGCGGGTCGGCGGCGAGGAATTCGCGCTGGTGCTGAAGGAGATCATGCCCGGCCGGGCGGAACTGGCAGCCGAGCACATCCGCAGGGCCTTCGAAGCGCGCGAGATCCATATCGATGACGAGGTGCTGAAATGCACGGTCAGCGTCGGCGTTGCGCCCGGCCGCTCGAAGCCACTGGATTTCGACGCCATGCTGAGCGTCGCCGACAAGGCGCTCTACGTCGCCAAACGCGCCGGCCGCAACCGGATCGAGCTGGCGAGCCACCTGCAGGCCGTTCCGCTCGAGGCATCGCGCACCGCGTCTTGATTCCTGGCCGACGCTCTCATAATATCGCCCCCGGTCGGATGCGGCCAGCCGCCCCGCGATGCTTCGGCGTTATGGTGAATGCATCCAGATACATCCTTCACATCCCTTGCCGTTTGGCGATTGATGGCGAACGGGTCAGCAGACGCGGGCACTGATCTTCCTGTTTGCCGCCAACGGAAGGATGACATCATGCGCGATTTTCGCGATGCCAAGCTCATGGCAAAGACATTGCGGCAGGCTCTCGCCGACCGCGATATTTCTCTCACCCACAGCGAGACGCTCGAAATCGTCGCCCGCCAGTTCGGGCTCGATCAGTGGAATATCCTCTCGGCAAAGATCGATGCGGCAGGCGCTTCCTCCTCCGCCGTCGGCATCGAGCCGCCGATGCCGATCTTCCGGATCTTCTCTGTGGAAAAGGCGATGGAATTCTATTGCGGCTTCCTGGGCTTCACTCTCGATTGGGAGCACCGCTTCGGCGAAAACTTCCCGCTCTATTGCCAGGTCTCGCGTGACGGCATGGTCCTGCACCTCAGCGAACATTCCGGCGACGCCAGCCCCGGCGCCAAGGCCTTCGTCCGCGTCGCCAATGTCCGGGCCTACTATGCCGAACTCTCAGGCAAGGACTACCGCTACATGAAGCCCGGCGTCGAAGAAGCGCCCTGGGGGCTGGAGATGACCGTCACTGACCCGTTCAGCAACCGCATCGCCTTCTGCGAGCAGAAATAGAGAAAGGGCGGAGGGCCATAGCTCCTCCGCCATTTCTCAGACGATCATCAGCGCTCGAACGAAAGCGACCGAAGCAAGCAGTGAGGCAATGGTCCGCACATGGTTCCACCATGTCCAGTCCCGGAGATAGGTGGCCCAGAGCTCAATCGCTTCCGGCCCGTTGCCGCTCACCTTGGCGAGCGCATCGTTCATCGGCACGTTGAAGACGATGGTCGAGAGGAACGAGGCGATAACATAGAATGCCGCCCCGACCAGCATCAGCGAAGATAGCCCGCCACGCCAGTCGATCACCGCCAGTACGGCGATGACGAGGCAGAGGATCAACGTCGGCACGAAGAGCGCCATGAAGGGCGAGCGGACGATCGTCACGTTGATCGAGTTCATCGCGGCGATGCCCTGTTCCGCCGGGATTCTGGAAAAGGCGGTCATGATGAAGGTCGAGAAAGCGAAGAAGATGCCGGCGACGAGGCCGCTGCCGATAGCGGCCCCGATGAGGCATATGACGAGAAGGATCTGCATGGTCAGGCACTCCATAGTCCGGTCGCTGCGGTCTCCCGCGCATATTGGCTGAAATCGGTTGCGGGGCGTCCAAGAATGTCGGCGACGCCCCTCATCGTGTTGGAATTGCGCCCATCGAGCACCTGGCCGAAGAGCTCCTCCAGAAGATCGATCAGGCCCTGCGGCAGGCCGGCGGCGGCGAGCCCACCGGTGAATTCAGCCATCGAGACCTGTTCATATTCGATCGGCCGACCGGCGGCCTGAGCGATTTCGGCAACCGCTTGACGGAATGTCAGCGCCCGCGGGCCGGTCAGTTCGTAGGTCTTGTTGCGATGGCTGGGATCGGTCAGGGCGGCGACGGCGGCATCGGCAATGTCATCGGCATCGATGAAGGGTTCGCTGATTTCGCCCGCCGGCAACTGCAGCCGTCCGGCGAGGATCTGCTCGACGAACGCGCCCTCGCTGAAGTTCTGGCAGAACCAGGAGGCGCGCAGGATGGTAGTGTCAATGCCGGAGGCCTTCAGCGCCGCCTCGCTATGTCTTGCGCCCTCTTCGCCACGGCCGGAAAGCAGCACGATATGGTCAAGGCCACATTCTCGACCGACCTTGGCGAGTGCCCCGATCGCGTCCGCCGCCCAGGCGACGGAAAGATCCGGCTGGAAGGCGACATAGGCGCTTGATGCGCCCTCGAGCGCGCCGCGCCAGGTCGACCTGTCCTCCCAGTCGAAGGAACGGACGCTGGAGCGCGACGCGGCGCGAACGGTGAGCCCACGCTTCTCCAGACGTTTCATGATGCGGCCGCCGGTCTTTCCCGATCCACCGACGAGGACGATTTCGGAATTCTGCATGTCGAAGCTCCTTCCAAATGTTGAAAACAAGAGAAACTCTCTTATTTGCAAAATGAGATAAACTCTCTTATTTTGTTTGTCAACTTGGAAAAGGAGCAGACGATGTCGGAACAGCCGGTGGCAACGCGCAGGCGCCAGTCGCAGCACTCCGGCCAGCTGCGCCGCATTCCGAGCCAGCAGCGCGGTCGCGAACGTTTCGAAAAGATTCTCGCAGTCGCCTCTGAGCTGATCGAAAGCCATGGCAGCGACAGCCTGAAGATGAGCGAGATCGTTGAAAAGGCCGGCCTCTCCTTCGGTGCGCTCTACCAATATTTTCCCGACAAGACCTCGATCATCCGGACATTGGCCGAGCGCTTCAATGAAGAGGGCAGACGGTGCGTCGAGGCGGAACTGGCGAAGGTCGCCGACCCCGCGGACCTGCAGGGCGCGCTCGCCACTATCGTCGACGAATATTATGCCTTTTTCCGCCGTGAGCCTGTGATGCGCGACATCTGGCATGCGACCCATACCGACAAGCTGTTGCAACAGGTCGATGCCGAGGACATGGAATTTCATGCCCAGGCATTTCTCGCCGTGCTTGTCCGCCTTTGGCCGGATCGCGACCGCGAGGCGCTGCTGGCGATCGCCCGGCTCGCGATGCAGTTGCTTGCCGCTGCCGTGCGTTATGCGGTTTCGCTGGACACCGAGGAGGGCGCTCAGGCGGTTGCCCTGTTCAAGAAGATGCAGATCGCCGATATCGGTCGCCTGCTGTCGTGAGTGCCCCGCCTTTGATCTGGAAACTGCAGGCTCTTGCTGCTATGCCGCAGGGATCGAAGCGAAGGAGAGCCGGATGATCCAGACCACATTTCCCGACCGCGCCGTGATGGCCGAACTGGTGGCCAAGATGCTCTGGGAAATCAAGGCGGTGCATTTCAATGCCGCCCAGCCCTATAAACTCTCCTCCGGCATGGCGAGCCCGGTCTATATCGATTGCCGCAAGCTGCTTTCCTTTCCGCGCATCCGTTCGACGGTGATGGATTTCGCCGCCAGCACCCTGCTGCGCGATGCCGGCTTCGAGCAGTTCGATTGCATCGCCGGCGGCGAGACCGCCGGCATCCCCTTCGCCGCCCTCCTTGCCGATCGCCTCGGCCTGCCGATGATCTATGTCCGCAAGCAGCCGAAGGGTCATGGCCGCAATGCTCAGATCGAAGGCAACATGCCGGAAGGCTCGCGCGTGCTCGTCATCGAAGACCTGACGACAGCCGGCGGCAGCATGTTCAAGTTCATCGAGGCAGTCCGTGCCGCAGGCGGCATCGTCGATCACGGCATCGCGCTGTTCTTCTACGGCATCTTTGGCCAGCAGCGCTTTGCCGACGGCAAGGTCCGCCTGCATCACATCGCCACCTGGCGTAATGTTCTCGCCGTCGCCAAGGAGCAGAAGCTCTTCGACGATAAGACGCTTGAAGAAGTCGAGGCCTTCCTCGATGCTCCGCTTGCCTGGTCGGGAAGGAATGGTGGCGTTAGTGAGCTTTCGCTCTAGCTGGTTGACAAAAGCTCACTTACGCGGTTGATGAACATATAAATGCTGTTGGGAGGAATTCGATGATTTTGTGCTGCGGCGAAGCCTTGATCGACATGCTGCCGAGGGACACCACCCTGGGTGAAAAGGGCTTTGCGCCCTATGCCGGCGGTGCGATCTTCAACACTGCCATCGCGCTCGGCCGCCTCGGCATTCCCACGGCCTTCTTCACCGGCATTGCCGATGACATGATGGGCGAGATCCTGCTCGAGACGCTGAAGGCGAGCAATGTGGATTATAGCCCTTGCGCCATCACGCAGCGTCCCTCGACCATCGCTTTCGTCAAGCTCGTCAACGGCCAGGCGACCTATGCCTTCTACGATGAGGGCACGGCCGGCCGCATGATCACCACGGCCGATCTGCCTGCTCTCGGCGATGATTGCGAGGCGCTGCATTTCGGCGCGATCAGCCTCATCCCAAGCCCCTGCGGCGAAACCTACGAAGCGCTGCTCGACCGCGAAGCCGCAAGCCGCGTCATCTCGCTCGATCCGAACATCCGTCCCGGTTTCATCAAGGACAAGCCGTCGCATATGGCCCGGATCAAACGCATGGCTGCCAAATCCGACATCGTCAAATTCTCCGACGAGGATCTCGACTGGTTCGGTCTGCAAGGCGATCATGATACGCTCGCCGCCCATTGGCTTGATCATGGCGCCAAGCTCGTCGTTATCACCAAGGGTGCGGAAGGCGCTTCCGGTTATACCAAGGAGCGCAAGGTGACGGTCCCGAGCCAGCGCGTCACCGTCGTCGATACGGTCGGCGCCGGCGACACGTTCGATGCCGGGGTCCTCGCCTCGCTGAAGATGGATAACCTGCTGACCAAGGCACAGGTCGCCAATCTTGACGAACAGGCCCTGCGCAACGCCCTGGCCCTCGGCGCCAAAGCTGCCGCCGTCACGGTCTCCCGCGCTGGCGCCAATCCGCCCTGGGCGAAAGAAATCGGGCTTTAAGCCTTAGTCCGCGCCTCATCCGCCTGTCGGCACCCTCTCCCCGTCAGAACGGGGAGAGGGTAATTTCGACCGCTTATTTCGCAAGCTTCGCCAGCGCCGCAACCAGGCCCTGCGTGGACGAGTCATGCGACGCCGCGCTCTGCTTGCCCTCGACGACCGGCAGCAGGCCCGTTGCCAGTTCCTTGCCGAGTTCGACGCCCCATTGGTCGAAGGAATTGATGCGGAAGAGCACGCCTTCGACGAAGACGCGGTGCTCATAGAGCGCGATCAGGCGGCCGAGCGCATAGGGCGTCAGCTTGTCGTAGACGAAGGTGATCGACGGGCGGTTGCCGGTGAAGACGCGGTGCGGGGCGATGAAATCGGCCTTCTTGTCGTCCATGCCCTTGTCGGTCAGCTGCTTCTTGGCTTCCGCGAAGGTGCGGCCCTTCATCAGCGCTTCCGACTGGGCGAGAACGTTCGAGATCAAAAGCTGGTGCTGATGGCGCAGCTCCGGCTCGAAAGCGTTGGCGGCGATCATGAATTCGGCCGGGATGATGCTCGTGCCCTGATGGATCAGCTGATAGAAGGCGTGCTGGCCGTTGGTGCCGGGCTCGCCCCAGACGACGGGGCCGGAATTGCCCTCGACCGGCGTGCCGTCGATGGTGACGCCCTTGCCGTTCGATTCCATGTCAAGCTGCTGCAGATAGGCTGGGAAGCGCGACAGGCGCTGGTCGTAAGGCAGGATGGCGCGGGTGGGATAACCCAGCACGTTGCGATGGTAGAAGCCGATCAGGCCGAGTAGCATCGGCAGGTTCCCGGTAATCGGCGCCTTACGGAAATGATTGTCGACGGCGTGGGCGCCATCGAGGAACTTGCCGAAATTTTCCGGGCCGACGGCGATCATCAGCGGCAGGCCGATTGCCGACCAGATCGAGTAGCGGCCACCGACCCAATCCCAGAAGCCAAAGACGCGAGCGCTGTCGATACCGAAGGCGGCAACCTTGTCGAGCGCCGTCGAGACGGCGGCGAAGTGGTGCTGCACGGCCGCTTCGCCGAGCGCCTTAGCGATGAAGTTGCGCGCCGTCTGCGCATTGGTCATCGTCTCCACGGTCGTAAAGGTCTTCGAGGCGACGATGAAGAGTGTCGTTTCGGGCTGAACGAGCTTCAGGATATCGGCAATATGCGCACCATCGATATTGGAGACGAAGTGCGCGCGTGGGCCGTCATGGAAAGGCGCAAGCGCCAGCGTCGCCATGACGGGGCCGAGATCCGAGCCGCCGATGCCGATATTGATGACGTCGGTGATCGCCTTGCCGGTGGCACCCTTCAACGTGCCGGAGCGGATCTCGTCGGCAAACTTGCCCATGGCGGCAAGCACCGCGTTGACATCGGGCATGACGTCCTTGCCGTCGACCAGAACCGGCGTGTTGGAGCGGTTGCGCAAGGCCGTGTGCAGGACGGCGCGGTCCTCGGTGAAGTTGATCGCCTTGCCGGAGAACATTTCCTCGCGCTTCTTCTCGACGCCGCCTTCTTCCGCGAGCTTCACCAGGAGCTTGAGAATGTCGTCGTTCACCGCCGTCTTGGAAAAATCCATCAGCAGGTCGTCAAGCGAGACGGAAAAACGCGAAAAGCGCTGCGGATCGGCGGCGAAAGCGGCGCGGATATCGGTCGCCTTGGTGGCGTCAGCGGTGCTTTTCAGCTGGTCGACGATGGCGTTCATGGCAGGCTCCTTTGGAGGCGGAAAGGTTGCGGAAACTATTCGCTTTCTCAAGCGCAAATCAAGTTCAGCCATGGCTCCAAATATGAAAAAAGCCACCCGCGGCAAGCGGATGGCCTGAATTTCATCAGATCGTCAAAGTCAGCCGCGCAGATCCTTGCGCAGGATCTTGCCAACAGGCGACTTCGGCAACTCGGTGCGGAACTCGATGAAGCGCGGGCGTTTGTAATTGGTGAGGTTGGCGATGCAGTGGGCCTTCACCTCCGCTTCCGTGAGGTTCGGATCCTTCCTGACCACGAAAAGCTTGACGGCCTCGCCGGAATGTCCGTCCGGCACGCCGATCGCCGCGGCTTCGAGGATGCCGGCATGCATGGCGGCGACTTCCTCGATCTCGTTCGGATAGACGTTGAAGCCGGAGACGAGGATCATGTCCTTCTTGCGATCGACGATCTTGGTGTAACCACGCTCGTCCATGAAACCCATGTCGCCCGAGCGGAAATAGCCATCGGCCGTCATCACCCGCGCGGTTTCTTCCGGCTTCTGCCAATAGCCGGCCATCACCTGCGGCCCGCGGATGCAGATCTCGCCGATTTCGCCAAGTGGCAGCGTTTGGCCCGCCTCGTCGCGGATGTCGAGGTCGGTGGAGGGCATTGGCAGGCCGATCGAGCCGGTGAACTCGGGCGAATCGAAGCGGTTGGCGGTGGCAACAGGGGAGGTCTCGGAAAGCCCATAGCCCTCCGTCACCGCGGTGCCCGTTATCTTTAACCAGCGTTCGGCGACCGGGCGCTGGACGGCCATGCCGCCGCCGAGCGACATGATCAGCGGAGAGAAGTCGAGTTTGGCGAAATCGGCATTGTTCATCAGCGCGTTGAACAGCGTATTGAGACCGGGGAAGATATGCACCTTCGACTTCTCGAATTCCTTGACGAGACCGGGAATGTCGCGCGGGTTGGCGATCAGGATATTATGGGCGCCGAGCGACATGCCCATCAGCGAATTCACCGTCAGCGCGAAGATATGGTAGAGCGGCAGGGCGCAGAGGAAATTCAGGACCTCCGGCTGTTTCTTACGCTCGAAGGCGGATCGCAGCCACAACGACAGCTGCATCTTGTTGGCGAGCAGGTTCTGATGCGTCAGTACCGCGCCCTTGGCAACGCCGGTCGTGCCGCCGGTATATTGCAGGAAGGCGATGTCGCCGCCTGCAAGCGACACCGGCTGAAGCTTTTTGCCGGCGCCCTCGCGCAGCACCTGGCTGAAGCTCTTGTGCCGGGGGATCGACCAGGAGGGGACGAGCTTCTTCACCTTGCGCACGACGAAATTGACGATCAGCCCCTTCGGCCCCAGCATTTCGCCAAGCGAGGTGACGACGACGTGGCGCAGGTCCGTCTTGTTGAGAACTTGCTCCACCGTACGGGCAAAATTCTCCAGCACGAAGATCGCCTTGGCGCCGGAATCCCGCAACTGGTGTTCGAGTTCGCGCGGCGTATAGAGCGGGTTGACGTTGACGACGATGAGGCCGGCCCGCAGGATGGCGTAGGTGGCGATCGGGTTCTGCAGCACGTTCGGCATCATCACGGCGACGCGGTCACCCTTCTGAAGGCCGGTGCTTTGCAGCCAGGCGGCGAGCTTGCGGGTCTGGCTCTCCAGCTCGCGATAGCTCACGGTCTTGCCCATGCTGGAAAAGGCGATGCGGTCGGCGTAACGGGCGCAGGATTTTTCGAGGAGTTCGGCAAGCGAGGCATGTTCCAGCGGCGGGAGCTCGGCCGGAATGATGTCGGGATAACTGGCAAGCCATGGCTTACCGGGCTTATCTCCGTGCGGATGGACGGAAATGCTGTTCATCGTGTCCTCTCTCCCTTGAGGCCGCTGCACCGGCGTGCTGCCGGGAATCGACTGAAGGATCCTCCATCTCTCAGTCCGGCAGCTTATGCCATTGCTTGAACGGTTCAAGCCGAATGAAGCTATACTAACCTTGACGTAAACGTCAACATTCGGTCGTCGCGCGGGAGGCGAAGGGTCGGGAACTTTGAGTCCGCCATGGCGTTGATCTTGCATACCCAACCCTGAGGAACACCAGAAGGAGATGCAAATGTTGAATCAGGACACTGACGCCAGCCGCCGTGACCCGAATGCCAAGGTCACGCATTCGCTGATCGCCAGCGACCGCGTCGAAGGCACCCGTGTCTATGGTGCGGATGGCAGGCATATCGGCTCGATCGAACGCCTGATCATCGGAAAGCTCGACGGCCGCGTCGCTTATGCGGTACTGAGCTTCGGCGGCTTCCTCGGCATCGGTCACGACCACTATCCGCTGCCCTGGGAAAAGCTGAATTACGACACGCAGCTGGATGGCTATCGCATCGACCTGACCAAGGAGCAGATCGAAGGCGCACCGAGCTATTCGGACGATGACGACAGTTGGTACAACGACAATGGCCGCCGCGTCTATGACTACTATGGTGTGCCGCCCTACTGGATGTGATCTCGTCCGATAGGCTGAACTGGAAGGGCTCCGCGGGTGCGGGGCCTTTTTGGTGTTCGTGACAAATGTCGTGGCTCGGCAGCCACTAGCGCGAACCTGCGACGAGATCATTGGCCGATCGCAGCACGGTGCCGATGGTGATATCTTCTGCCACTATCTCCTTCGTCGTCTTCACTGCAAACACATGACTCTCTCCCGGCAACAGCGTCACCAGCATCGAATCGACAACGGCATCCGGGTCGAGCCGATCCGCCATCAGGCAAAGATCCTTCAGGAAATTTTGCGCCGTCACCTTCACCGCGAACCCGCCCTCGATGCTGGCGATATCGATCGCCAGCCGCGGGACCGATAAGGCAAGGTCGATATCCTCGACGAAATAGTGAAAGGCTCGCCTGTCGAGCATCTGCACGACGACCACTTCGTCCTTCGGTAAGTCGGGAGTGATGATATCCCCGGGCAACGGAAATTCCTTTGCCTCGAAGCGGTCGCAGAGCAGGCGCCAGAACTCGAATTCCGCCAGCACGGTGCCATCGAGCCTGACGCGCTTGCCGCTGATCTTTGCCCGCCAGAACAAGGTGCGTTCGTTGACAGCGACCGCCGCAAGTCCATTGCCGCGTGGCTGGATCGTCAGCAGGCGCGGATCATAGGCGGCCTTGAGCGCGTACCAGAGCGGCTTGCGGCGCCCGGCCGAATCGAGAGCGGCCCAGGAGGTCACCGGCCAGCAATCGTTGAACTGCCAGACCACCGCACCCTTGCAGATGTCCCGATGCGAGCGCATGTGCTCGACGCCGAAGCGGATGGCGCGGGCCTGGTTGAGCTGGGTGGCGAAGTGCCAATCGTCCATCGTCTGCGGTTCCGGCAGATGGCCGGCGAGGCCACGGATCAGCTTGTCGTTACCCTCGGTCGCCTTCTGATGGTGGAAGACGCCGTTCGATTGCGGTGTCAGCGGCTGATCGTGCACGCTTTCTTCGATTGTCGCCCAGGCTGCCGGCGCCTGCCAGCCGAATTCGGAGCAGAAGCGCGGGATATAATTGCGGTAGACCTCGTAGCCGACATCGTTCCAGACGTCCCAGATATGTTTGCAGCCATGTGCGTCGGCATTGGGTTCGATCTCCATCGAACCGGAATAGGGGCTGCCGGGATAATAGGGCCGATCGGGATCGAGTTCGGCTGAGAGTCTCGGCAGCAGGTCGAGATAGTAGCCGAGCCCCCAACTCTCGCCCGCCTTGATGATCGGCCGCCAGCCCCATTCGTCGAAGCCCCAGATATTCTCGTTATTGCCGTTCCAGAGGATGAGCGACGCATGCGGCATCAGCCGCACGACATTGTCGCGCACCTCCGCCTCGACCTCGCTTCTGAGCGGTTCCTCCTCGGGATAGGCGGCGCAGGCAAAGAGGAAATCCTGCCAGACCAGCATGCCCATGCGGTCGCATGCCTGGTAGAATTCGTCAGTCTCGAAGATGCCGCCGCCCCAGACGCGCAGCATATGAATATTGGCGGCCTTTGCTTCCTCGATCCGCGCGGCATAACGCTCAGTCGTCACCCGCGGAGGGAAACAATCGTCCGGAATCCAGTTCGCTCCGCAGATGAACAGAGGCACGTCGTTGATGACGAAGGTGAAGGCCGAGCCGTGTTCGTCGGCCGAGGTATCGAGCCGCAGCGAGCGAAAGCCGAGTTCGCGCTCGTAAGCGTCGAGCAGATCGCCGCTGGCATCGTCAATCAGCTTCAGCGTCATCGGGTAGAGCGGCTGCGCGCCGAGATGGTGCGGCCACCAGAGCTGCGGCGAGGGCAGGGTAAGCTCGAAGGCGATTTCGTCTTCGTCGGCGCCGATCGCCACCGTCTTAGTCACGCCGCCGATTTCGGCGACTAGACTGCACGCCGCCTTATCGCCATGCCGCGCCAGCGTCGCATGTACCTTCACCAACCCGTCGCCGCCGGCAAGCGTGGCCGATACCCGTGTTTCGGCAAGCCGCGCCCGATCCCAGCTTTCCAGCCGCACCGGTTTCCAGAGGCCCGCCGTCACCAGCGTCGGCCCCCAATCCCAGCCGAAATTGCAGGCCATCTTGCGCATCAGATTGCCCGGTCCCGGATAGTTATTGGGACGGTAGCCGTAATGCTTCTCCATCTCCGCGCCATAGGCGTAAGCCGAGCGGAAGGTGACGGTAAGTTCGTTCGCACTGGCCTTCAGCAGTGCCGACACATCGAAACGATAGGTGCGGTGCATGTTGAAGGTGCGGCCGATCTCTTCGCCGTTGAGGGAGATCACTGCGATCGTATCGAGCCCGTCGAAGACGAATTCCCACACCTTGCCATCATCCGGCACCGCTTCGAAACGGCAGCAATAGGTCCAGTCGGTTTTGCCGATCCAGTCATTGGTGATCTCGTTGACGTCGATATAGGGATCGGGGATCAGCCGGTTGGCGAGGAGGTCGAGATGCACGCAGCCGGGCACCGTCGCAGCTATTGCAGCCGGCAAACCGGATCTTCCTGTATCGTTGCAGGAGAGCGTCCAGCCGGAATTGAGCGCGGTCTTCTCGATCATGGCGGGCTCCTGAATAATGCCGCTCGAGGCTGTGGGATTATCTGGGGTTGGAACTGTGCTGCCCTGAGAAGCGTCAGAGAAACCGGCCGTGGCGCTGGAGCACTTCGATCTTGTAGCCGTCGGGATCACTGATGAAGAAGAACAGGCCGAAGAGCTTGCCATCGCGGTTGAGCTCCACCAGTTCGCCGGGATGGAGGCCTAGTTTCGTTAACCGCTCGCGTTCGATTGCCACCTCTTCGACAGAAACGGCGAGATGACCATAGGCATTGCCCAGCTCATAGGGCGCGATGCGGCCCTTGTTGACCGTCAGTTCCAGCTCGAAGCCGGTCTCGACATTGCTCATGTAGATCAGCGTGAAGGTGTCGAAATCGACGCGGTCGGCGACCGCAAGGCCGAACGCCCTACTATAGAAATCGACGGAGCGCGTCTCGTCGAGAACGCGGATCATGGAGTGGATCATCTTCGCCAAGGCTGCCTCCCATTGCACTACAGCGCCGCGCGCCTTTTTAGACGCGCAAAGGACGCTGTAGCACTTTGAATTACTGCAGCCTTGGTACCCGTCCTCTTACGCCGCGCGCAAGCCGATTCTTCGGGTAATCGCTGCTTCGACAAGACCCATGGCGTCATAGATCAACACCGCCATCAGGCCGACGATCAGGCCGCCCTGCAGAATGAAGGCGGTATTGTCGGAAATCAGCCCGGCGATGATCACCTCGCCAAGCCCCTTTGCCGCAACCGTCGAGCCGATCGTCGCGGTGCCGATATTGATGACGGTCGCGACCTTCAGCCCTTCGAGGATCAGCGGCAGGGCCAGCGGCAACTCGACGCGGAAGAGCCGCTGCGTGCCGTTCATGCCCATTCCGTCGGCAGCGTCGAGCACCTGCGGCGAAACCTGGTTCAAGCCGGCAACGGTGTTTTCGAAGATCGGCAGCAGGCCGTAGAGAAAAAGCGCGATCAGCGTCGGCATCGCGCCGAAGCCGGTGGCGGGGACGGCGAGCGCCAGCACCGCGACCGGCGGAAAGGTCTGCCCGGCATTGGCGATGGCGCGCGACAGCGGCAGGAAGTCAGCCCCGCTTTTCCGCGTCACGAAGATGCCGCCGACAACGGCAAGCACGGCGCTGCAGATGATCGACCCGACCACCAGCTGCAGGTGGCCGGCGGCAAGCGAGGCAAGGCTGTTCTGCGTATAGACTGCCGGCGCGTTGTTGCTGGTGAGCGGCGTGAGCAGGAAGGAAAGCCACTCCGTCCTGAACAGCAGGATCAGCAGCAAGGCGAGCGCCGCCAGGCGGAAGAGATTGGCGACGAGGAGTTTCATGCCTTGCGGCCCAGTTCGAGAAGTCGGCTCATCGAGATCGATCCCACAGGCGCCTTCTCGGCGTCCTGAACGGCCGCCTCATCGACCCCCTGCCAGATCATTTCGGCGAGTGCATCGCGCAGACTGAGCGATTGCGGCAGGGCATAAGTGAGACCGCCCTTGGCCGGCTCCATGCTTTCCCTCAGCGGCAGCAGCGACATCAGCTTCAGCGCCCGGTCTGAGGTGCCGGTCAGTTGCTGTACGAAGGGATCGGCCGGTTCGGTCAGGATCTTTTCCGGCGTCGAACATTGCAGCAATTTGCCCTGGCTCATCACGGCGATCTGGTTGCCGAGATGGAAGGCCTCGTCCATGTCGTGGGTGACGAGAATGACAGTCGTGCCGAACTGCTTCTGGATCGCCAGGAGGTCGTCCTGCGCCTTGCCGCGAATGACGGGATCGAGCGCCCCGAAGGGCTCGTCCATCAACAGCAGTTCCGGTTCGGCCGCGAGCGCCCGGGCGACACCGACACGCTGCTGCTGGCCGCCGGAGAGCTGATGCGGATACTTGTCGGCAAAGGTCGCGGGATCGAGGTTGAAAAGCCCGAGCAACTCCTCGACCCGTCTGGCGATGCGGGTGGAATCCCAATCGAGAAGCTGGGGTACGGTGGCGATATTCTGCGCCACGGTCCGGTGCGGAAAGAGGCCGTGCCCCTGGATGGCATAGCCGATCTTGCGGCGAAGCTCGGTCACCTCAACATCGACGACGTTCTGCCCACCGACGAAAATCTGACCTTCGGTGATCGGCACCAGCCGGTTGATCATCCGCATCAGCGTCGATTTGCCGGAGCCCGAGGTGCCGACGATGACGGTGATCTCACCCTTCTCGACGCTCATCGAGACATTGTCGACGACGGTGGCGGCGCCATAGCGCTTGGTGACGTTCCTGATCTCGATCATGGTCATGCGGCGGACCCCCGGATGCTGTCGATGACCGCATCGAGGATGACGGCCGATGAGAAGGCGAAAAAGACGGTCGGCACGGCGCCGAGCAGGACGAGGTCCATCGCCGTCTGGCCGAGCCCCTGGAAGATGAAGATTCCGAAGCCGCCGCCGCCGATCAGCGCGGCGATCGTCACCATGCCGATCGCCTGCACCAGCACGATGCGGATGCCGGTGAGGATGACCGGGAAGGCGAGCGGCATGTCGATACCAACAAGGATCTGTAAGCGCGTCAGCCCCATGCCGGCCGCAGCGTCGCGCACCGAGGGGTCGACGCCCTGAAGGCCGACGACGGTATTGGCGACGATCGGCAGCAGCGAATAGAGCACAAGCGCAATCAAAGCCGGCGCCGTGCCGATGCCGCGAATACCGATAGCGGCGGCAAGCGGCACATGCGTGGCGAGATAGCCGAGCGGCAGCATCAAGAGGCCGAAGAGCGCGAGACTCGGGATCGTCTGGATGAGGCTCAGCCCCTGCAGCACGACGGCGCGCAACTTCGGCACCCAGAAGCAGAGGATGCCGAGCGGCAGCCCGAGCACGATGGCGATGGCAAGCGAGCCGAACGCCAGCAGCAGATGCGAGATCGCCTCCGTCTCGAATTGCGGGGCCCGTGTCGAGAATTCCTTCATGATCGAAAGGCTGTCGAGCAGGCCTGAGGAGAGCGAGAGGAAGAGCAGCGCGGTATAGGCCGCAAGGGCTGCGACCCGCATCCAGGGCGCCAGCCGGATTTTGATAAGCGCATCCGAGATGACGAGCCCTATCACGGCAAACAGCACCCAGAAGCCGCCGCCGGGCGTCATGCGCGCCACTGTGCTGCCGGGCGGTGTTGCCGCGGCTGAGACCAGGCCGATTGCAACGATCAGCGCCGCAAGACAGAGGGTCGCGATGACGAGCCGCGCCAAGGCATTGCGCAGGAACAGCGTGGCGAAGGCGGTGAGAAGGAGAAGGACGGTCAGGATGATGACCGAGGGTTGGGGAAGAAGCTGCATCAGCAACATCGGCTTGCCGGCGGCGATGCGGTTCGCCTTCACATAGATGAAGGGCATCAGAGCTGTCGCCGCAATACCGCCGACCACCAGAACCACGCCGAGCCGATCCAACCTGCGGACCGCTGAAGTTTCTTCCATCAATTCAACCCTGTCTGGCCAACCCTGTCAGTAAAGGGAGGCTCCGCCCGCAATCGGGCGGAGCGAGCGATGACTACTTCAGGAAGCCCTTTTCCTTGAGATAGGCTTCGGCGACGGACTTTGCCGGCTCGCCATCGACCTGGATCTTGGCGTTCAGCTTGCGCAATTCGTCGGCGGTCAGGCTCTTGAAGATCGGCGCGAGCACTTCCTCAATCTTCGGATTGGCCTTCAGCACCTCTTCGCGGATGATCGGCGTCGGAGCATAGACCTGCTGCACGTTCTTGTCGTCTTCGAGAACGGTCAGTTCCGCCGCTTCGATCGCGCCGTCCGTGCCGTAGACCATGGCGGTGTTGACGCCATTCGTCTGGTCGGCGGCCGCCTTGATCGTCGCCGCCGTGTCGCCGCCGGAGAGAACGACCGTCTGGTCGGGCTTCAGCTGGAAGCCATAGGTGGTCTGGAAGGCCGGAAGCGCGCCGGCCGAATTGACGAATTCGGCGGAGGCAGCAAGTTTGACGGCACCGCCGCCGGCAACCCATTTACCGAAGTCCGTGAGGCTCTTCAGCTTGTTCGGGCCGGCGACGTCGCTGCGCACGGCGAGCGCCCAGGTGTTGTTAGCGGGCGACGGCGTCAGCCAGACGATCTTGTTGGCATCGTAATCGAGCTTCTTCGCCAGTTCATAGCCCTGGTCGATGTTCTTCCAGGCCGCATCGTCGGCCTTGTTGAAGAAGAAGCCGGCATTGCCGGTATATTCGGGATAGATGTCGATTTCGCCTGCGGTGATCGCCTTGCGCACGACCGGTGTCGCGCCGAGCGCGATGCGGTCCTGCGTCTTGATACCGTTGGCTTCGAGAGCGAGCGCGATGACGTTGCCGAGCAGCGTGCCTTCGGTGTCGATCTTCGACGATACGACGACGTCGGCGGCCTGGGCCGCACCTATCGCGAAGGCGGAGAGCGAAACGGCAAGTGCGAGTTTCTTCAGCATGGAATATCCCCTTTTTCAAAACCGTTGACCCTGCAGCGCCGCGCGTTTTTCAAACGTGCGAAGGACGCTGCAGCACTTTGAATTGCTGCATAATTTATCCAGAAATCGGTCCCGATTTCAGGAATTATGCAGTGACGCGAGCCCCCGGGCGGGAAACTTGCGCACATGAAGTCCACCGGCGAGGGCGACGAGGCCGCCATCATGCCGGAATTACGTGCGTCATGGAAATAGCGTGCCTACCCGAAAAATCGATGCAAGCGCCCTCCAGTATTTGCGGTCGCGGCACGATTATGGCGGCGAATGCATTTCCGCGCGCGGAAACGCATTCCCTTTTCCAAGGCCGGCGCGATTTGTTTTTGTCCCCTTGCGTGTTTCCACGATGCTCCGGTGCTCTTTCACGGTTTCCCGCCGCCCGGATTTTTTATGACGGGAACGATAGCCCGCCTATTCCAAGGCAGGGATATCTTTTTTCATGAACACATCATATCGTCCGGTTTTTCCAGCGCTTTCCGGAGGTAGCCGTTTGCATCTCGGTGCCCTGTTCATCGCAAGCCATGTCCTGACATCAGGTTCCGTCCGCGAGACTGCGCGGCGCTTCCAGCTGTCGCCCTCAACCGTGTCCACCGCAATTCATAATCTCGAGATCGAACTGGCGATCAAGCTGACGGAACGCACCTCCGGCGAGTTGGTGACTCTGCTCGCAAGCGACCGGGTACTGGAAGGCCTGGAGCCAATCACCGCCGCGATTGCTGAGTTCGGCCAATTGAGCGGCCAGGACAGCGTAGCGGCCGCTGATGTCTACGAGGCCTGGGCATCCCGCATTCCCGTCAAGATCGTCACGATGGAGCGCTTTCTCGAAGTCGCCGACCAGGGCAGCATCAACCGCGCCGCCCGCCGCCTTCGTCTCGGTCAGCCGCAGCTTTCGCTGCAGCTTGCCAATCTCGAGAAGTTTTCGGGCCATCGCCTCTTCGAGCGGCAGGCGCAGGGCTCGGTGCTGACGGAGGAGGGCAGGCGCGCCTACCAGATCTTCATGGCGATCAGCCAAGCGTGGAACGAGCTGAAATCCTCGGCCGACGAGCGCTATCAGCGCAATGCCCGGTCGCTGCGCATCGGCTCGATCATCCCGACCGGATCGGAAAGCTGGGTGGCGCGCTGCCTGGGTTCGCTGGTTTCCGAGTGGAATCTCCGCCGCAACAACAACGCGATCTCGCTGGTGTCGATGACCGCCGACGACCTGCGCGAGGCACTGAAGAGCGGCCGCATCGATGTCGCGATCCTGGATTCGGTCTTCGGCCTCGAAAGCTTCCGGCATCGCGAACTGCTGCAGACCGAGATGGTGGTGATCGCCCCGCCTGACAGTACCGAGACCAGCGTCGCCGACCTCGTCGCCGGCCACGCGATCTGCATGCCGAGCCCACGCACCGGTCTCGGTCATGCGGCGATGGCCTTCAGTTATGGGCGCGCGCCCAACCGGCGCCTGCGCAATCAGGACATCACCGCGGCGGATTCACTGCCTGTCATCGTCGACCTTGTCGCCAATCACGGCTACGTCTCCTTCCTCGGCCGGGTCAGCGCCCTGCCGATCGCCGACAGGGTGCGCATCGTCGATCTCGACGTGCATCTGCCGATGTCCTATCACGTCGCCTTCAACCATCGCAAAGCCGCCGCGGATGCCTCTACTGTCATCATCGAGACGGCGGCGAGGATTACGTCGGAACCCGTCGCGCAAACCGCGAGGCAGGCGGCCGGAACCAGGGAGACTGCAGCGTGACGATCTTGCTGGAAGTGTGCGTGGACAGCGCCGACGGCCTTGCTGCCGCCATCGAAGGCGGTGCCGGCCGCATCGAGCTCTGTTCAGCGCTGGAGCTCGGCGGTCTGACGCCGCTGCCGAGCCTGATGAAGATCGCCGCCCGGGCGCCCATTCCGGTCTACGCGATGATCCGCCCGCACGCCGGCCCCTTCATCTTCGGCAGGACGGATGAGGAAGCGATGATGATTGATATCGACGCTGTGCGCGCCGCTGGCCTTGCCGGCGTCGTCATCGGCGCCAACCGGCCCGATGGCACGCTCGACATGCCGTTGATCCACCGTTTGAAGGAGCGCGCAGCGGGACTCGGCTCGACACTGCATCGCGCTTTCGATCTGGTGCCGGATGCCGATCAGGCGCTGGAGCAGGCGGTCGAACTCGGCTGCGAACGCATCCTGACATCAGGCTGCGCGTTGAAGGCGGCAGACGGCATCGACACGCTGAAGCGCATTTCGGTTAAGGCGGCCAGCCGTATTTCGATCATGCCCGGCAGCGGCATCCGCCCGGCAAATGTTGGCCATATCCTGCGAGCGACCGGCGCCCGCGAGGTTCACGGGTCTTGCAGTTCGCCGGTCGAAAGTGCCGATCCACGCGCGGTCGCCTTTGGCTTCGAGGCGAAAAGCACGAACCGGACGGATGTCGCCGTGGTGAGCGAGATGCGCCGCGCGATCGCGGCGACCCTTTAAGCGATACTGATCACCGCCTTGATCAACCCGTTCTTCTCATGCGCCCAGCGGGCGAGATCACGCGGCGCGTCGGCAAGCGTCGTGCGGTGGGTGATGAGTTTTTCCACCGGTACCAGACCTTTGGCGATCGAATCCGCCACATGCTCGAAATCGACGCGGGTGGCGTTGCGGCTGCCGATCACCATCATCTCGCGCTTGTGGAATTCGGGATCGGAGAAGCGGATGTCGTCCTTGACGACGCTGACCAGCACCAGCGCGCCGCCATGGGCGACGAAGGAGAAGGCCTTCTCCATCGACGGCCCGTAACCGGTCGCGTCGAAAACCACGTCGAAACCGTCGCCATTGGTTTTTTCGCGCACGACATCCGCCGTCGTCTCATTCGCCACGATGCCTGACGTGAAACCGAAGCGCTCGGAGGCCATCTGCAGCCGCTCGGTGCTAGTGTCGAGCAGCGTTACATCATGGCCCGCGATGCGTGAGAAGATCGCCGTCCCGAGCCCGATCGGCCCGGCGCCGATGACGAGCGCCCGCGCACCGGCGCCTGTTATCGAGCGGCGCACCGCGTGGGCGCCGATCGCCAGAAATTCCGTCGTTGCCGCCGCCTCGAGGCTCAGGCCTTTGGCGGGATAAAGATTGCCCGCCGGAACGGAGATCTCTTCGCAGAAGGCGCCGTCCGTATGAACGCCGAGCACCTTGATGTTGGTGCAGCAATTCGGCTTGCCCTGGCGGCAGGCCACGCATTGGCCGCAGGAGAGATAGGGATTGACGATGACGGGCGTGCCGACCGCTAGGCTCACGCCATCGCCGGCCTCCAGCACCGTCGCCGAAATCTCATGTCCCATCACCCGGGGATATTCGAGGAAAGGGTGCTTGCCCTCGAAGATATGATAATCCGTGCCGCAAATGCCGACATGGCTGACGGCAAGGCGCACCCAACCCGCTGCGGGAGCCGCAGGCGAAGGACGCTCGACGATATCGAGCACGCCGGGCTCCCGGCAAAGAACTGCTTTCATGACGGGTCTCGCATTCCTAAGGCGTGTCGCGCAAAAGTGTGAGCGGTTTTGCGATAACGACATGCGTAAAAACAAAGACCTAAAGCGCGGGGGCCAATCTGTAAGATTGCGACGCGCTTTAGAATTGAGGAAGCCGGCCTGATAGGGCCGGCTGTCCTTTTGTCGCTCAATTGCTCTTGCGGCGGCGCAACTGATCGAAGAACACGATCACGATGATCAGCAGACCGGTGATGATGCGCTGCCAGAAGGAGTTGACGTTCAGAAGGTTCGCGCCGTTGTTGATGGTGGCGAGAATGAAGGCGCCGATCAGCGGGCCATGCACGGAACCGACCGCGCCGAACAGGCTGGTGCCGCCGATGACTGAGGAGGCGATCGCCTGCAGTTCCCAGCCGTCGGCCTGTGTCGCGTTGCCGATTGCAATACGCGAGGCGAGCAGGACGCCGACGAAGGCTGCAAAGCCGGCCGAAAGGATATAGGCAAGGTAGATCATCCCCTTGACGTTGACGCCGGAAAGGCGCGCCGCCTCGGCATTGGAGCCGACCGCGAAGAGATAGCGGCCCCAGCGGCTCAGATGCAGGAAGACGAAGGAGGGGACCGCCACCAGAATGACCATCCAGAACAGGCTTGGAACGCCGAGGAAATCGGCGCGGGCGAAATTGCTGAAACTTTCGTCGGTGATGCTGATCGTCGAGCCGTTGGTGATCAGCAGGCCGATGCCGCGCAGCGATGTCAGCGTCGCCAGCGTGATGATGAAGGGCGGCAGGCCCATATGAACGATGCCGAAGCCATGGAAGGCGCCGATCGCCACACCGATTGCCAACGTCAGCACGATCGCCGCCCAGAGCGGTATGCCCGCCTGCAGCAGCCACGCGATGACGACCGTGCAGAAGCCGACGATGGCGCCGACCGAAAGGTCGATGCCGGCGGTGATGATGACGAAGGTCTGGCCAAGCGCCAGGATCGCCGTCATCGCCCCTTGGCGCAGCAGGTTGGAGATGTTGAGCGGCGTCCAGAAGCTCTCGGTGACGAAGCCGAGCACGACCCAGAGGAAGATCAGCAGCCCGATCAGCGTCAGGCCGAACAGGATGTTCATTTTCCGGCGCGGCGGCGGTGCGACGATTTCGGTGGGGGTGGCAGTCATGGATTTTCTCCCTCTTAGTCTTTTGGCTCAGACGCCGATGGCTTCGCTGAGCACTTCTTCATGCGTCGCCGCGTGGAAATCATGGCTCGCGACGAGCTTGCCGCCACGGAAGACGTGCAGCCGGTCGGCCAGTTCGTAGACCTCGGGCAGGTAGGAGGAGATCAGGATGATGCCCGCCCCTTCCTTCAGAAGCTTGGCGAAGAGCCGGTAGATTTCCGCCTTGGTGCCGACGTCGACACCGACGGTCGGCTCATCGAAAATGAAAAGCCGGGCGCCGTGGCTCAGCCACTTGCCGATGACGATCTTCTGCTGGTTGCCGCCCGACATGCTGGAGGCCGGAACGCGCCGGCTCGGCGTCTTGATGCTGAGATCGCGGATCTGCTTGTCGGCATTCGTCGATTCGCGCGCGTGGTTGATGACCGGGCCGTTGCTGAGACGTCCGAATACCGGCAGGTTGATGTTGAGGCCGATCGGCAGGTTGAGGCAGAGCCCCTGGTCGCGCCGGCTTTCGGGCGCGAGCGCAATGCCGAGCTCCATCGCGGTGCGTTCGTTCCTGATATCGACGCGCTTGCCCATCCAGTGGATCTCGCCGGCGCTTGTCGGCTGGCGCCCATAGAGCCCAAGCGCAAATTCGCTGCGCCCGGCACCGATCAGGCCATAGAGCCCGACGATCTGTCCTGCCTTGACGCTCAGCGACACGTCCTCGAAGCCCGGGCCGGTGAGGCCCCTGACGTCGACGATCGTCTGGCCAATCGGAATGTCTTCCTTGTGGTAGATCTGCTCGATCGAGCGATTGATCATCAGCGCGATCAGCTCGGTCTCGTTGGTCTCGCCGATCGGCCGGGTGCCGACATGCGTACCGTCGCGCAGTACCGAGACACGGTCGGCAAGTTCGAAGACTTCTTCCATGCGGTGGCTGATGTAGACGATGGTGACGCCTTCACCCTGCAGACGGCGGATCAGCTTGAAGAGCTGTGCGGATTCCTGGCGGGTGAGATAGGCTGTGGGCTCGTCGAAGATCAGGAATTGCGTGCCGCGCATGGCCGCGCGCGCGGTGGCGACGAGCTGCTGCTGACCGATCGTCAGCGAGCTCAGAAGCGCTCCGGCCGGCAGGCCGAAGCCCAGATCGTCGAGAACGGCCTGCGCCATTTTCTCCATCTGCTTCTTGCGCATCAGCCCGTAACGGTTGACCTCGTCGCCGAGGAAGAGATTGGCGGCAACAGTCAGGTGCCGGCAGAGCACGACTTCCTGGTGGACAGCGTTGATGCCGCGGGCGATTGCCTCGTTCGGCGTCGACAAGCCTACCGGATGGCCACACCACAGTACCTCGCCGGCCGTGCGGGTGATGACGCCGGTAAGCAATTTGATGAGGGTAGATTTGCCGGCGCCGTTTTCGCCAACGATGGCGTGGATTTCACCGGCAAGGAAGGTCAGCGTCGCTGGTTTCAGCGCCTGCACGTGACCGTAGTTCTTCTGCAGGCCTTTCAGTTCGAGGATGGGCGATCCAGCGGGAATTCGATTGGCTTCTTTCAGCGTCGCGCTGTCATCGTGGCGATGACTGACCTCTTCCAGTCCGATCATGGACCTCTCCTCTCTTGTCACGTCTGCTCCATCCCTGGTGAATCATACCACGGATGAGAAAGGCCGCGCCGGCTTTTGAAGCCGGCGCGGCCGTCTTGTCGTTTTACTTGATCTTCGGGTTCAGCAGTGCGTCGATCTTCGGATCGGCCATGTTCGCCTTGGTGACGAGGTTGGCGCCGGTGTCGACATTTGCCGGAACCTTCTCGCCCTTGGATACGGCAAGCGCGGTCTTGATGCCGTCATAACCCATGCGATAGGGGTCCTGGACGACGAGGCCGGCGATCGCACCGTCCTTGAGGAAGCCGACCGTCTTGTCGTCGCTGTCGAAGCCGATGACCTTGATCTTGTCGCCGAGCTTGTTTTCGGCGATTGCCTGGCCGACGCCCTGCGCCAAGATCAGGTTCGATGCGAAGACGCCAACGAGCTTCGGATTGGCCGTGATCAGGTCGGTCATCATGTTAAGACCGGTCGTCGCCTGGCCGTCACCGTACTTGTCGGCGATGACCTTCAGACCCGGATACTTGGTCTTTACCTGATCCAGGAAGCCTTCGCGGCGCTGCTCCAGCGAGCCGACGCCAGGAAGATTGGTGAGGATGACGATTTCGCCTTCTTCCTTGCCCGTCAGTTTCTTGATGGCAGCGGCAAGACCGTCGGCAGCGATGCGGCCGCCCTGGACGTTGTCGGTCGTCAGGAACGACTTGAATGCCTTGGAGTCGGCGCCGGAGTCGATGCCGATGATCGGAACCGACTTGGCGGCTTCGTCGATCGGCTTGCCGAGGGCCTTGAACTCGGTCGGCGAGATGACGACGGCGGCCGGCTTGCCGGCAACGGCGTTCTCAAGAATGCTGATCTGGCCGTTGATGTCGGATTCGGCCTGTGCGCCGAGCTCCGGCACCTTGACGCCGAGATCCTTGCCGGCCTTGCGAGCGCCAGCCAGAACGATCTGCCAGTAGAAGGACGTCGTGTCCTTGACGATGATCGGGATCGTCACCTCGGCAGCAAAGGACGTTGCCGGCATTGCCGTGGCGATGAAAGCAACACCCGCAAGCGCTGCAAAGGCGCGGCGCGACAGAAGGGATTTTACGATGGTCATAAGGGTTCTCCTCTCAAGATGCGTTCTCCTCCAAATAAACCAGACCGCTGAACGCTAGCGGAGGGTTTTTATCGATAAAAAACATTTGCCGGGAGAAGCTAGCCGAGGCGCATTCAAATTGCAAGTGCGCCGATCTCGCTTTTTTTCCTTGGAAAAATTCCCCCAAGCAACTGATTTTATTTCAATACCACGATAGCCTAAAATAGGGTATCAAGCCATGTCGACTTCGTGCGGATGCACCACACCCTTTTTCAGAATCAGGTTGCCGTACAAACGAAATTCCGTCGTCGCGACGATATAGGCAGCCTTGCGGGCCATCGCGTAGAAGGCGAAGCGCTCCACCGGCACGATGCGGAAATCGCCGCCGCGCCTGGCGACGATCTCCTGGAACTCGGCGCAGACTTCCGGCACCGCGTGGGGGTCGCCAACCACCTCCATCCGCCATGCCGTTTCCGGCACGAAAGTGTCGAGCGGCATATGCGTGAGGATCGCCTCGGCCATCGCTGTGGCGCTGACGCCGTCGGCGCGAATGACCGGCGGGCCCATCGAGCCCGAGGGGAAATTGGCGTCTGATATGACGATGTCGTCGCCATGTCCCATGGTCTTCAGAGCATGGAGCAGGTCAGGGCCGAGCAGTGGATGAATACCCCTAAGCATGTTTTCTCCTCAGACTCGGACAGCTTCGGCGCCGAGCGGCGGCGCAACCAGCGTGTAGGGTTCGAATTCGGCATAGATGCCGTCGTCAATCTGCGGCGCGACGATCTCCATGTTGCGCGTCAGGCTCGAAGGCTTGGCCGTGCCGATCAGCACCGATGCGACGATATCCTCTCGCAACGGAAACTTCATGGCGGGAGCCGCGAGCGGCACCCCGTGGCGCTTGGCGATCGCCTCCATCGCGCCGACCTTGGCGAGCACGTCGTCATCTGCCGGCAGATAGTCGAAATGCGAGCCCGGCACCGGGCCGGTAGCGAGGATGCCGGAGTTGAAGACACCGCCGACGACCAGTGACGTGCCCTTCTGCCGGCAGAGCGGCAGGAGTTCGGCAACGGCCGAACGGTCGAGCAGCGTATAGCGGCCGGCGAGCAGGATGCAGTCGAGATCGGCATGGCGCATGACATCGAGGCAGACCGGCACTTCGTTGACGCCGAGACCGAAAGCGGAGATCGCACCCGAGGAGCGCAGTTCTTCCAATGCCTTAACGCCGGAATCGAGGAACTGTTTCAGGTGGACCGCGTTTTTCGCCGCGCCATGCGTATAGCCGCCGATGTCGTGCACGTAGAGAATGTCGATGCGGTTGAGGCCGAGGCGGGCATAGCTGAACTCGACCGAGCGCATGATGCCGTCATAGGAATAGTCGTAATCGGCATCGAAGGAGAGCGGATTGACATAGCCGTAATTGGGCACGGTTCCGGTTGGCACCGGCCGCATAAGCCGACCGACCTTGGTGGAAAGCACGTAATCGCCTTCAGGCTTGTCGCGCAGGAAGTCGCCGACCCGCCGCTCGGCAAGGCCAAGCCCATACCAGGGTGCCACGTCGAAATAGCGGATACCGCTGTCCCAGGCCGCCTGCAGCGTGTCTATCGCCTGCTCGCGCGGGCATTCCCGGTAGAGGCCGCCGAGTGCCGCCGCGCCGAAACTGATTTCGGTCACATCAAGCTTGGTTTTGCCGATCCGTCTGGTCTTCATCATCTCTCCTCGCCGGGACCTCAAACTCGATTCTTTATTTAGAGCGTCGCGCCGAGATGCCAGGGCACAAATTCATTATCGCCGTAGCCGAAGATCTCGCTCTTGGTCTTCTTGCCCGAAGCCGTATCGACGATGAGCTCGAAGATCTCGCGGCCCTTGCCGCTGATCGTCGCATCACCGGTGGCGATGGTGCCGCAATCGATGTCCATGTCCTCTTCCATCGAGGCAAAGAGCGCCGAATTGCTGGAAAGTTTCAGCGACGGCGCCGGTCGGCAGCCGAAGCAGCTGCCGCGGCCCGTGGTGAAGGCGATCATGTTTGCCCCGCCTGCCACCTGGCCGGTCGCAGAGACCGGGTCGTAGCCGGGGGTATCCATGAAGACGAGGCCGGGCGCCGTGACCCGCTCGGCGTAACCATAGACCGCCGTCAGCGGCGAGCGCCCGCCCTTGGCAACCGCGCCGAGTGACTTTTCCAGGATGGTGGTGAGCCCGCCGCGCTTGTTGCCGGGCGAAGGGTTGTTGTCGAGCGAGGCGCCGTGCAGGGCGACGTACTCCTCCCACCAGGCGATCTTCTCGTCGAGCTTCTTTGCCACCTCGTCGCTGACGGCGCGGCTGCGCAGCAGGTGTTCCGCACCGTAGATTTCCGAGGTTTCCGAAAGGATCGCCGTGCCGCCGGCCGCAGCCAGAAGATCGGCAGCGACACCGAGCGCCGGATTGGCGGTGATGCCGGAAAAGCCGTCCGAGCCGCCGCATTGCAGGCCGATGATGATCTCGCCGATCGAGATCGGCACGCGTTTTTCCCTGCCGACATCGGCGGCAATCTCGCGCAGAACGCCCATGGCGCGCTCGACCGCGCGGCGCGAACCGCCGGCGTCCTGGATGTTGAAGTGCCGCTTCGAGGCGCCCGCGCCGCTCTGGCCGTAAAGCGTCAGCTGGTTGACCTCGCAGCCGAGGCCGATCATCAGCACGCCGCCGAAATTCACATGCCTTGTATAACCGGCAAGCGTGCGGTGCAGCACGTTCATGCCGTCGCCGGTCGAGCTCATGCCGCAGCCCTGATCGTGCACGATCGGCACGAAACCATCGATGCCTTCGTAATGCGGCAGGATCGTCCGGTTCGCCTCGTCGGCGATGGCCCGGCAGACCGTGGTGGAACAGTTCACGCTGGCAATGATGCCGATATAATTGCGCGTTGCCGCGCGACCGTCGGCGCGGCGATAACCCATGAAGGTACGCGCCGTGTCCTCGGCGCTCGCCGCTTCCGGTGCCGAATTGGCGGTCGCGGCCAGCCGGTCATTTTCGAAATGCAGGTTATGACTGTGCACGTGGTCGCCGGCCTTGACCTCGGCCGTGGTGCGGCCGATTGCCTGTCCGTATTTCACTACCGCAGCGCCAAGCGGAATATCCGCAATCGCGACCTTATGGCCGGGATCGATCTTCTGGCGAGCCTCAACGCCGGCAACCGTCGAACCCTGCGCGATAGCCGCCGTTGCGACCGCGACATTGTCTCCGGCCGACAGGATGATCCAAGGCTGTTTGTCCAATCTCTTCTCCCTTGAGCATGATGCCGAAAAGCGTCCGCGATTTTGGGACGACATCATGCTCCTGCTCTTGATGAAACACCCGCTGCATCGGCGAATGCGCATTGATTTTGTTTTTTATCTACAATAAACATTTTCAAGTCAACGGGAATATTGATCCTGTGGACGAGGGAGGCAATGAGCCGCAGGCGGCCGGAAATAAGCTAAAGGTCGTTTGAACAAGCCCCGGTCCGGCGCTGTCCTGCTCTTTGAGCGGGAATGGCGATCGCGGCACGCGGGCGGAAAAGCGGAGGTCTGATGGCAAGGCAGAACACGGTCTTCAAGGAAGCGTACAATCGCTACGCCGTAGCGCTGCGCACCGATACGGCGCTGCCCTCGGAACCCGAGATCGCCGCCCAGCTCGGCGTCAGCCGCTCGACGGCGCGCGCCATCCTCACCAGGCTCAGCGAAGAAGGTATCATCCGCTGGAACAAGCGCCAGAAGACCGTGCTGCGCCAGCCGACCGACCGCGACCTCTTCCCTTCCGAAGAAACGGATTCGCTGCATGACATCATCGAGCGCAGCTTCATGCAGCGCATCCTTGCCGATGATGCCGCGCCGGGCATGCAGATCAACGAGTTGGAGCTTGCCCGCGAGATCGGCACCGGCACGACGAGCGTGCGCGAATTCTTGATCCGCTTCTCCCGCTTCGGCCTCATTGAGAAACGCCCGAACAGCCACTGGACGCTGAAGGGCTTCACCCGCGAATTCGCCCTCGAGCTTGCCGATGTGCGCGAGATGTTCGAGCTGCATTCCGCCGCCGAATTCGGCCGGCTTTCCCGCGACAACCAGGCGTGGATCGATCTCGCCGCCATGCGCGATGAACACCTTGCCATGCTCGGCGACATCAATGAGCGCTTCAAGGATTTCTCCGTTCTCGACGAACGTTTCCACTTGCTGATCCACCGCGCCTCGAAGAACCGCTTCATCGCCGATTTTTACGATGCGATCGCCATCATCTTCCACTATCACTACCAGTGGAACAAAACCGCCGCCCGCGAGCGCAACGAGCGGGCCATCCACGAACATCTGGATTACATCGCAGCACTCGATTCCGGCGACCAGGCGGCGATCGAAAAGGCCTGCCGTGTGCATCTGCGCTCCGCACGCCAGACCCTGCTGCAATCTCTGCCGCAGATCGCCGAGAGCGCCTGAGCTGATGAAAGCAGCTTTTGGTTCTAGGGTCGCTCAATCGGCTTTCGGCTGGCCAGGACGCTGTCCGTAGGCCGTGAGAATAGCACCGATCAGGCCCGGGAAGCGCTCATCCAGCTCTGCGCAGCGGCTTTGGTTGCGCATCTCCACACCCTGGCGCTCGCTCCGGATTAGCCCGGACTCACGCAGCACTTTGAAATGGTTCGATAGCGACGATTTCGGGATGATGCGCTCGCCCAGATAGGCAAGCGCAGAACACGTCACCCCACAGCCGGCGACAAGCTGCGTAAATATTGCGACGCGCTCCGGGTCGGAGAGTGCATACAGGATCGCCTCAGGCCGGATGTCCTCGATTGCTGGGTGAAAGAGCGGTCTCATGAATTTTCATATAGTGCCACTTGACATCCAGATCAACAGTTCCGAATTTCTGAACTACGGAACAAGGCAGCCAATCTCGGCGCCAGTCCGGATCAGAAGGAATTAGAGATGGCTAAGCTCACGGGAAAGGTCGCAGTCGTAACGGGCGCCTCCAAAGGGATCGGCGCCGCGATTGCCAAGGCGCTCGCCGCGGAGGGTGCACAAGTGGTGGTGAACTACGCTTCCAGCAAGGCGGGAGCGGATGCCGTGGTTGAGGCGATCAGCGCGGCGGGTGGCAAAGCCATCGCGGTGCAGGGCGATGTCTCCAAGGCCGAACAGGCACAGGGCCTGGTCGATGCCGCGGTCAAGGAATTCGGCAAGCTCGACGTGCTGGTCAACAACTCCGGTGTCTATGAATTTGCGCCGATCGAGCAGGTGACCGAAGAGCAGTATCGTCGCATCTTCGACGTGAATGTTCTGGGTGTTCTGCTGACCACCCAGGCAGCGGTCAAGCATCTTGGCGAGGGCAGCAGCGTCATCAACATCTCGTCTGTGGTCACCAGCCTGGCTCCGCCTGACTCTTCCGTCTACACCGGCACGAAGGGCGCCGTGGAGGGCATCAACAGCGTGCTCGCCAAGGAACTGGGTCCCCGCAAGATCCGGGTCAACGCCATCCTCCCGGGGATCGTCGAGACTGAGGGCACACACACCGCCGGCGTCATCGGCTCGGATTTCGAGCAGGCTCTGGTGGCCCAGACGCCGCTCGGCCGCACTGGCCAGCCGGATGATATCGCCGGTGTCGCGGTCTTCCTCGCTTCCGACGATGCCCGCTGGCTGACCGGCGAGCGCTTGGCCGCCAGCGGCGGTTTCCGCTGATCGTTGTGATGGTTGCGTGCTCTCTCGTGGAGCACGTACGCCACTCGTCACAGTAGGCTCTCTTAGAGTAATTCCAGGAAAAGTGTGAAGCGGTTTTCCGTCCGGAATTGCCTAAAAACAAAAACTTAGAGCGGTTCTGCGCTTCCGTGAAAAGCTGAACCGCTCTAGTGCAAGGTTAAAGCGACCGGTTCCGGGCTTGACTGAAAGCTGAACCGCTATTGTGAAGCCGCCTCGCTTGTCGTTCCTGCGGCCGGCTCTTCACGCCTGCTATGGCCGACCGGGATCAGCCAGGTAGTGAAGAAGGTCAGCACCGCGACGACGACCACGCCCCAGAAGCTCCAATGCAACGCCGCATTAAAGACCGAGCGGATTGCCGGATCGGCAGCGAGCGCCGAAAGCCCGGTCGGCTGGTTCAGTGCCGCATGCAGGCCGGCGGCGGCCTCGCCGCCGGCATAGTGGCTGATGCCGGCGTTGAGAATGGCGCCGAGCACGGTGGCGCCAAGCGTATTGCCGAGGCTGCGGGCGAAGATGATCGAGGCGGTGGCGCTGCCGCGCATCGACCATTCGACGCTGTCCTGCACCAGCACGATGCTGGTGAGACTGATGAGACCCATGCCAAAGCCCATGAAGAAGGAGCCGGCGCCGGCAAGCGCCGGCGAGCTTTCCGGAGTCAGGAACAACAGGAAGCAGGCGCCGAACGGAAACAGCAGGCTGCCGACGCGCAAGGTGCGACGGATGCCGAAAGCCCTGTAGAAGCGGCTGGAAAGCATCACCGCCATCGGCCAGCCGACCACGAGCATGGTGAGCGTGAAGCCGGCAACGATGGGCGAGCGGCCGAGCACGCCCTGCACATAGATCGGCAGGATGGTGGAAAGCCCGATCAGCGCCATGCCGGCAAGCAGCGTCGCCGCATTGCTGGTCGCGATCAGCCGGCGGCTCCAGAGCGCGATCGAAATGATCGGTTCCGGCGCCCGCTTCTCCTGCGCAAGGAAGAGAAGGCCGGCGATCACGAAGACGGCGAAAAGCGAAATCAGAATCCAGGCGCTCGCATCCGTTTCCGTCAGCATGACGAGCAGCGCCACGATCGAGATCGAAAACAGCACCGCGCCGAGATAGTCGATCTTTGCCTGCTTGTGCGCCACATCCTCTTTCAGGAAGGCCATGAAGGCGATGATCGAGACGATGCCGATCGGCAGGTTGATCCAGAAGATCCAGGCCCAGGAAATGTTGTCGACGATGATGCCGCCGGCAAGCGGCCCGACGACGGCCGATGTCGCCCAGACGGTCGCCATGAAGCCCTGCACGCGGCCGCGCTCCTCAAGCGTGAAGAGATCGCCGATGATGGTCATCGTCACCGGCTGGATCGCACCGGCGCCAAGCCCCTGCAATAGCCGAAAAAGCACCAGCGACATCATCGACCAGGCAAACCCGCAGAGAGCCGAGCCCGCGAGGAAGATGACGATGCCGCCGATCAGCACCGGCTTGCGCCCGAAAATGTCGGAAAGCTTGCCGTAGATAACAGTCGTCGTCGACTGCGCCAGCAGGAAGGCCGAAAACACCCAGCTGTAATAGGAAAATCCGCCGAGCTGCCCGACGATGCGCGGCATAGCCGTCGCCACGATCGTCGCCTCGATCGCCACCATAAAGGTCGCGAGCATGATGGTGGCGACGACAAGCACGCGGTTCGAGCGATGCGCAGCATTCGACATGACGATCCTCTTCGGGTGCTCCGCATGGCCGGAAAAATCGGCAGCTGGCAGGATGGGTGGCGTGCGCCGTTTGCGGAGGGATGCCGTTCTTTTACGACCTGGAAGCCGGCCGGTAAAGCAGTTCTCGCGGCAGTCGTCGTTTTTAGGTGCCGTCATACGGCAGCCGAAGGCCCGGCGCCATTCCGCTCCGGGCCTCCATTCTGTCGGCAGGCAAACGGTAGCCCATCCTCACTGCTGGCATGCTTCGCTAAGTGAACCCGTCCCCGCGGTACAGCCCGGCACCTGCTGAAGATCCGGATTGAGTCCGTCGGGATTGATCGTGCTGCGGCCGCTATTGAGATCGACGCCGCCATTGCCGGTCGTGCTGCCGGTAGTGCCGAGATCGGTCCCGACGGAACCCGTGCCCGCTGACCCTGCACCGGCAGAGCCGGTACCAGCCGATCCCGCGCCCGAATTCCCCGAGCCGCCGATGACAGGCGCCACCGAAAGCCGCCCGCTGGAATTCGCCCCGCCGGTCGTCTGCGCCATGGCCGAGCCGGCAAGACCGATCGAAAGGAGGGATATCGCGATGAGTTTAAAGGACATGATTTTCTCCATCCTTGTTGTCTCAAGAGCGAACCTGCTCAGCGGCGGCATTGTTCCTGTCCTGGGCGCGGTTTTCACCGGCGTTTGATTGGAGGGCCGCTCCAAGACCTAATGCGTGAGAAGCCCTCTGGCTTCGTAGACGGAAGGCTCTCCGTCTTTGACTTCCACTAGAACCGCTTCGACTGCAGCGATGGATTGGTGGACAGCCGGCAGTTCGGCGGGCGATCCGGGCGTCGGTAGATGGCCGGCGTCGGCCATTGCGGAAGGAAAGCAAATCGTCCACTCGTCCAATGCAGAGATCATCCACCGAAAATTTCGATGGCTAAGGGGCTAAAGCTAGAATTCAAGATTGCGATTGATGCGGAGCCATTGCCTTCGATATCTTCTCTCGCTCGCGCCTAGCCATCTCTCGCGCTGCAATGATGGCTGCCCTCAAGGAGAGGACGCACAAGGCGAAGCGTTCCACAGGCTCCATGGCAGCCGGCGATTTCGGGATGCCTTTGAACAGGGTCGATCGACCCCGAGCCATAGTAAAAACCTTCGTAATGATGTCTTTGTCCTCCTGGTGGAAGGATTTGTAGAAATTGTCTGCATCATTTTTCGAAAATGTCTTGATAAGCTGATGCGCAAAGCGATTTCGGATCTTGCCAAGTGCGTTCAGAGGCGGCAACAGCCGCGGGTGAACCCCAAGAGCTACGGCGAGCGATGCGGTTTGATTGTAAGTCATGTCCATCGATTTCAGTGCGCTTGGAGTATGAACACACTCTTCGATCAGCAGGGTCAGTTCGCGCTCGATCACAACTGTCGATCGAATTACGACATTTAACGGATCACCGCTGGTGACAATGTCGTTAAACTCTTGTGCAAGCTCCTCTTCCGTCATGCAGTTAAACCGAACGGAGCTGTCACAAAGCGCAGAAAGGCATTGCCCGTATCTGTCGTCCTTGCCGCGAGGAGTGAACCGCCGGAAACCATGGTATTAAGTCCTCCGTCAATGAAGCCTTCGCGTGTGAGGTCCGAAACTATCACCGTCATAACAGCGTCCGGCACCGCTTCCTTGGTTATCTCTCCTCTGATCACGGAAATCTGCGCACCCATGTATATATTGGATGCAGCTCGAACGCAGGCTTCATAGGCTCCAGGGTTGTGGAGAACAGACAGCACTCGAATATGAGCTTCTGAGAAGGCGTTGATGCAACTCATGAAGCGGCCTCTGACAGCCTCGTCCAAAGTGAAGCCCAGCGCCGTGTTCGATATCGCGTTCTTCAGAGCTTCTCTTTTGAACTCGCGATGTGTCTTCATAGCAAGGTCGGTAGCTTCGTAAACGCAGCTTATAAACTCTTCGTTTTGAGATAGATTTGCAGGATCGAAATCGTCAAATCTCTCCTGCATTTGAACAATAACCGCGCCGACGAGGCGAAACCACTCTTCCCGTCTTTTCGCAAGCGGCTCGCCTACGAAGTGCCCGACAATCTGCTGCAGGGCATACCCCGCACCGGGAAGAGCGACGTCGGCCGCTCCTAATGCGGTCTGTGCGACATGGTATCCAATCCCGCGCGCATCTTCCTCCGGAAATTCTGGCAATTTACCTTCAATCACGATTGACCTCCGGCAGCGTTCGTTTAGTGCCATCGATTGTCATGCTGGGCTCTTCTTTGGCGTGCGCCGAACAAGTGAGCATTACAGTCGTCCTCAACGATCAATCATAGGACGTCACGATTCTCAATCTAACAGGAAGCGGGTCTTGGTGGCACGGGTCCCGCTACTCACAGGAAACTACATGTCTAAGCGTCGCTGTTAGGTGGACAAAAGATGGACCAAAAACCACGTGTTTCACACGTCAGTGTGTTCTATATTATTTTCGAAGAAAAATGGTGCCGCTTGCAGGACTCGAACCTGCGACCCCATCATTACGAATGATGTGCTCTACCACCTGAGCTAAAGCGGCGTTTCACGGCCGAAACATCCGGCCCGCGATTTGCATGGCGCTGATACAGGCATTGTTTGAAGATTTCAAGCGCCCTGTCATGCCTTTGGCAAAAAAGAGAGAGGAGCGGGCAGGGGCTCAGAGCGCTAGCCGGGCACGCGCCGCCTTGTATTCGGCCTCCAGCCGGTCGACGAGTTTTGCCACCGGCTCGACCGCCTTGATGGCGCTGATGCCCTGGCCGCTGCCCCATATGTCCTTCCAGGCCTTGGCGCCGCCAGTCGCCTGCTCGAAATCCATCTTCGAGGGGTCGGCGGCAGGCAGGTTGTCGGGGTCCATGCCGGCGGCAACGATCGAGGGCTTGAGGTAGTTGCCGTGTATGCCGGTGAAATAGTTGGAATAGACGATATCGCCGGCGGCACCTTCGACGATCGCCTGCTTGTAGGCGTCGGCGGCGCGCGCCTCTTGCGTGGCGATGAAGGGCGAGCCGATATAGGCCATGTCGGCGCCCATCGCCTGGGCGGACAGGATGGCGCCGCCGGTGGAAATCGCGCCGGCAAGCAGCAGCGGCCCTTCGAACCATTCGCGGATTTCCTGGATGAGCGCAAAGGGCGAAAGCGTGCCGGCATGGCCGCCGGCGCCGGCGGCGACCGCAATCAGCCCGTCGGCCCCCTTGCGGATCGCCGAATGGGCGTGGCGATTGTTGATAATGTCGTGCAGCACGATGCCGCCATAGGAATGCACGGCGGCATTGACCTCGGGCACTGCGCCAAGCGAGGAGATGACGATCGGTACCTTATATTTGACGCAGAGCGAGAGGTCGTGCTCCAGTCGCTTGTTCGACATGTGGACGATCTGGTTGACAGCAAAGGGTGCTGCCGGCCGCTCCGGATGGGCGGCGTCGTGGCGGGCAAGCTCTTCGGTCACCTCAGCCAGCCATTCGTCGAGCTGGCTTTCCGGCCGGGCGTTCAGGGCCGGAAAGGCGCCGATGACGCCCGCCTTGCATTGTGCCAGCGTCAGCGCGGGATGCGAAATGATGAAGAGTGGCGAGCCGATGACCGGCAGTCTCAGTTTATCCCTAAGGATTGCGGGCAGGGCCATGGTTCACCATTCCGATTGACGTTTACGAAAACGTCAATCTCATAACAGAGATGAAATGGCGATTAAAGAGAGGCTGCCACGCCTTCGTCGATTTCACGACGAATATAAGTCTTTCGAAAAGAGTCATAAAATGAGATCCGCAAGCCGTGAAGCCGCCCATTATCCCCCGTCGATCAATTGCGGTCCGGCCCGTGAGGCTTGCGGTTTGCCGCGCTTGCCGCTACCGAATTTTGATGGAGAACGGCGAGGATTGCGGTCCGATGCCGGATTCAAGGTGAAGGACTTGACGTGAGCGGATTAGAAACGGCCATCAGAACAGCGCTCGAGAACTCCGAACGCGACAATCCGGAGGTTCGAGCGAGGATCTATCAGTCCGCCCGCCAGGCGCTGGAAGCCGGCCTGCGCAAGCAGGATATTACCGATGCCGAGGTCGTCGCCCATCACCGCCATCGCCTGGAAGGCACCATCCACGCCATCGAGGGCGAGGAGCGAGACCGACTTCACCCTCGTCAAAGGCCGCCTGAAGTGCCCGTGCCGCCGGTCGTCGAAATGCCGCCGCCACTTGTTCATCAGGCTGAGGCGGAGGATATCGACAGCCCGGTGATCTCGGGCGAGACCCGCGCGCCTGAGGTAGTCATGCGCCGCGGCGACGATTCGAGTCTAGACCACGTGCATGCCGGCAATACCGATCATCTGGCTGCCGCCCCCGTCGGCGAGGAGCGCCTTCAGCGCGGCCAGCGCGCCACCGACATGGATTTTCGCCCGGAGCGCGCTGCCGGCCGGCGCAAGCCGCGCAAGTTCTTTTCAAGGCTTCTCGTCTGGTGCGTACTGCTTGCCTTCATCGGCATCGGCGCCTGGTGGGCGCATACGTCCGGCCTGCTCCTGACGGCCGCCGAGCGCGATACCAGTGTCGCCAACCCGCCCGCAAGCACACAGCCAGAGGATTTCACCGGCAATGACAATGGTGCCAAGAACGATGGCGCCGCAAATACCGGTTCTCACGCCGACGAACCGGTGACCATCGATCCGCAGAACAGTTTTTCGGCAGACTGGATTCCGGTGTTCAAGCCCGAAGAGGCCGACAAGATCCAGAACGGTCCGCGGGCGCGCACCGAAAAGATCACCGAGAACGATGGCCCCGCCGTCCGCCTGATTTCCGAGAGCGGTGCGGCCGACGGCAATATCTCGATCACCGTGCCGGCTTCGGTGCTGCAGCAGCTCGCTGGAAAATCCTCGACGATCGCGCTGACGCTGCAGTCGACCACCGACGAGCCAACGCAGGTCACCGTCGAATGCAATTTCCAGACGCTCGGCAATTGCGCCCGCCATCGCTTCAACGTCACCCGGGAAAAATCGGATGCGCTGCTGCAGGTGAAATTCGACCGGTCGCTGGCGCCGAATTCGCCGGGCACGCTGACGATCAACAGCGATCTCGACGGCAAGGCGCGCGGCATCAACCTCTTCGCGGTCCGCATCCTGCCGGGGCAGTGATGCGGCTTTCCGCCAGGCGCCCGCCTACTTCAAAGTCTTATTTCAGAAAGCCGGGCCCCGAGCCGATGATCTGCTCGTCGACCGTGCCGAGCACTTTTTTGTCCTTGCCGTCGTAATCCATCCTGTTCAGCATATGGCGGATCAGTTCCAGGCGCGCGCGCCGCTTGTCGTTGGCGCGGATCACCGTCCAGGGCGCGAAATCCGTGTGGGTTTCCTTCAGCATCCGGTCGCGCTTGGCGCTGTAGTCGCCCCATTTCGTCAGCGCCGCGATATCCATCGAGGACAGTTTCCAGACTTTCAGCGGATCGTGCCTGCGGTCGTGGAAACGCTTGAGCTGCATCTCGCGGCCGATATCGAGATAGAATTTGAAGAAGAAGATGCCCTCGTGGGCAATGATCTTTTCGAGCTGCGGCGCCTGTTTGAGAAAGTCTTCATATTGCTGCGGCGTGCAGAAGCCCATAACCGGCTCGACGCCGGCGCGGTTGTACCAGGAGCGGTCGAACAGCACGAATTCGCCTGCTGTCGGAAACTGCGCGATGTAACGCTGGAAATACCATTGTCCCTGCTCGCGTTCGGTGGGCTTGGTCAGCGCCACGACGCGCGCAAGGCGCGGGTTCATGTTCGCTGAAGAGGCCGAGATCGCGCCGCCCTTGCCGGCCGCATCGCGTCCCTCGAACAACGCCATCACTCGCTTGCCGGTCGCCTGCAGCCAGAACTGCACCTTGACGAGTTCCACCTGCAGCTTTTCCAGCTGCTCCAGGTACTCCTCTTCCCCAAGCCTCTTCTTGTGGGGAAAATCGCCGGATTCCAGCGCTTTTTCCTCCACCCAGTCCGGCAGGACGGGATCGTCGACATCGAAGATCCGTTTCTTTCCCCGGATATCCAGCTCCACAGCCCTGTTTTCGACGTCCTCGTCCATATGGTCCTCCTGCGCCCGGCCGTTTCTTCTGCTGCAGGCGAACATATTTACCGTTGAAAATCAAATCTTTCGCTTTTGGCTCGGAGTTTTTTGCGGTTTTCCGCTGCGGCCTTTCGCATCGGAGACGCTACCCGAAAACTTCTGTCATGAATTGCCGCTATCAGGCAGAGTTCAATATGAAGACAAACGAATCGACGCTGCGAGGACACTTGCAAGACGAAACATCGTGGATAACGAGCCTGCTGGCGCGCATCCGGCGCGAACGGCCGGTGCTGCTTGCGGCGATCCTCAGCGCCCTCGTTGCCCTTGCCGCCGGCATGAACAAATGGGCCGTGCTCATCCTGCTCCTCGCCATGGTCCTGACCGCGCTTTTCAACGAGGCGCCCGTCATCAAGGCCGAAGCCGACGAGCCGGTGGAGATCGAGCCGGTGGCACCGCCGAGCCGCCTGGCCGAGGTGTCCGCCACGCTCGCCGGGCTCGATATCCCCGTTATGGTCCTGTCCGACGACGCCTCGGTGCTTTTCCAGAACCGCGCCGCCGAAAAAGCCTTCGGCGAGGTGACGCTCGGTGCCCACATATCGGCCCGCCTGCGCTCGCCCGGCGTGCTCGACATGGTACGCGAAACCATCGCCACCAATGCGCCGAACCAGATCGAGCATGCCGAGCGGCTGCCCTCCGAACGCGTCTATATCGTGCGCAGCGCGCCCGTCGAATTCGAGGCCGAGGAGGGGATGCGCGAGCGGTATTTCATCGTTTCCTTCCGCGATGTATCCGAGGTTCGCCGCATCGACCGCATGCGGTCCGATTTCGTCGCCAATGCCAGCCATGAGCTGCGCACGCCGCTCGCCTCGCTGCGCGGTTTCATCGAGACCATCCAGGGACCGGCGAAGAACGATCCGAAGGCGCAGGCGCAATTTCTCAACATCATGCTCGATCAGACGACGCGCATGAGCAGGCTGGTCGACGACCTTTTGTCGCTCTCCCGCCTGGAAATAAAATCGCACATCGCCCCTGACGAGAAGATCGATCTGGTGCCGCTCCTCGGCCACGTCAGGGACTCGCTGGTGCCGCTGGCAAGGGACGTCGGCGTCGACATCAACCTCCATCTGCCCGAGGGCAAGGTGGAGGTGCTTGGAGACCGCGACGAGCTTGTCCAGGTCTTCGAGAACCTCATGGAAAATGCCTGCAAATACGGCCAGGAGGGCGAAACTGTCGATGTCTGGCTAAAGAACGGCGCCGGCCACCCGGTGGAAGTCAGCATCGTCGACAAGGGGCCCGGCATACCGGCCGAGCACGTGCCGCGCCTGACGGAACGTTTCTATCGCGTCAGCATCGAGGATAGCCGATCGAAGAAGGGCACCGGTCTCGGCCTTGCCATCGTCAAGCACATCCTCACCCGTCACCGTGCACGGCTGATCGTCAAGTCCGAAGTCGGCAAGGGCACGGACTTTACGGTCCGCTTCTGACGCAATATGTCGCAACACTTTTACGTTGCATAATTTATACATTTCAAATCAAAGACTTAGGCTGTCACAAATGTTTCACCGATTTGACATAAAAGGACGAGGCTTAAAGCGCTAAGAGAGTCCCGCCGATGAAAAAAGGCACTGCGAGGGCCTCTCTAAAGGCCGCACTCACACAAGCCCAAATGCCGGGAGATTTCTAATGAACACCTTCAAGCTCACCGTTGCCGCGCTGGCTGCAACCGCCGCTTTCGCTGGCGCTGCCGTCGCCCGCGACCAGATTCAGGTTGCTGGTTCGTCCACCGTCCTGCCTTACGCAAAGATCGTTGCCGAATCCTTCGGCGAAACCTTCACCAACTTCAAGACGCCGGTCGTTGAATCCGGCGGCACGGGCGCTGGTCTGAAGGAATTCTGCAAGGGCGTTGGTGAAGACACCATCGACGTTGCGAACGCTTCGCGCCCGATCAACAAGAACGAAGCCGAAGCCTGCAAGGCTGCCGGCGTGACGGACATTCAGGAAGTCAAGATCGGTTATGACGGCATCGTCTTCGCAACCGACTCGTCCAACCCTGACGTTGCCTACGTTCCGGCCGACATCTACAAGGCCCTCGCAGCCCAGGTCGTCGTCGACGGCAAGCTCGTCGCCAACCCTTACAAGAAGTGGTCGGAAGTCAACCCGAAGCTCCCGGCTGTTGATATCGCTGCCTACATCCCGGGCGAAAAGCACGGCACGCGCGAAGTCTTCGAACAGAACGTTCTCGCCGCCGGCTGCAAGGCCGCTGGCGCTGTGGACGTCATCGCCAAGGAAATCTCCGACAAGGCTGCCCAGGGCAAGGCTTGCGTCGCAGTCCGCAAGGACGGCGCTGCAGTCGACATCGACGGCGACTATCCGGAAACCCTCGCACGCATCGCTGCCAACAAGACCGGCGTCGGCGTATTCGGCCTTTCCTTCTATGAAAACAACGCCGACAAGCTCAAGGTTGCCAGCGTAAACGGCATCGTTCCGTCGACCGAAACGATCGCCAACGGCACCTACCCGGTTTCCCGCCCGCTGTTCTTCTACGTTAAGAAGGCACATCTCGGCGCTGTTCCGGGCCTGAAGGAATACGTCAACTTCTTCGTATCCGACCAGATGATCGGCCCCGACGGCCCGCTCGCTGAGTACGGCCTCGTTGCCGCTCCGGATGCCGAGCGCGAAGCGATCCGCAAGGACGTCGAAGCTGGCAAGTCCATGTAATGACTTTGCCGGCGCGGCGCCTTCAGGCCCGCGCCGGCATTGCCTTATGACCCTGCCGCCGGCATTTCCGCAGCAGGGTTGAATTCATTCCGCATGATTGGAAGCCGAAGGCAGGCTGGTGAAGCCGCCGGGCTTTGGGGGCTGTGGGCCTGGGGACGTAACGAATGAGCACATCCATCATACTTTTGTGCCTTGTGGTGATCGGTGCCGCCGCCTATCTGGTTGCGCGCGGCCGTGCCACGGCGCTTGCCGGAGGCAGATCCTCCGCATTGCATTCACGGCCGGCCTATTACGGCGCCTATGCGGCAATCTGGGCGGTTCTTCCGGCCCTCGTCGTCCTCTGCGTCTGGCTCTCGGTCAGCCCCGGCATCATCCAGTCCTCCGTTCGCGGCGCTTTCCCTGACGACGTCAAGGCGCAAGCTGCCGTCGAGCAGGATCTGAGCTATTCGATGGTGGCCACGGTCGCTCGCGGCCTGACGATGCTGACTTCAGATGAAACGGCCGCGGTGGCGACAGACCCCGCTGCCCTGCAGGCCAAGCTCAGTGAAAAGGGCGTACCGCTCGCCGGTCAGCCGCAGCCTTACATGCTCGACGCCGCCAAGAAGCTCAACGCTATGAGCATGACGAGCCGTCTCGCCATGACGGTGATCGTCTTCGCTCTCGCCGTCGCCGGCGCCTTCTACGCGCTGCGGGCCATCGCTCCGCGCTTCCGCGCCCGCAACCGCGTCGAGCGCGTCATGCTGTGGGGCCTGCTGCTCGCCTCCTCGATCGCCATCCTGACGACGATCGGCATCGTGCTTTCGATGCTGTCGGAAGCCGCCCGCTTCTTTGCAGCTGTCCCCGCCGCCGACTTTTTCTTCGGCACCGTCTGGGATCCGCGCTTTGCCGGCGCCGGCAGCTCGTCCTTCGGTCAGTTCGGCCTCATCCCGCTGCTGCTCGGCACGCTCTATATCGGCCTGGTCGCCATGCTGGTCGCCGTGCCGGTCGGCCTGTTCGCCGCCATCTACATGGCCGAATACGCCTCGCCGAAGCTGCGCGGCGTCGCCAAGCCGCTGCTCGAAGTGCTCGCCGGCATTCCGACGATCGTCTACGGCTTCTTCGCCCTCGTCACCGTTGGCCCGTTCCTGCGCGATTTCTCCGCTCAGATCAGCGGCCTTCTGTCCGGTAGCTATACCAATTTCATCCAGGCGCAGAGCGTTCTGACGGCCGGCATCGTCATGGGCATCATGCTGATCCCCTACGTGTCTTCCCTGTCGGACGATATCATCACCGCCGTGCCGCGGGCGCTGCGTGACGGTTCGCTCGGTCTTGGCGCCACGCGCTCGGAAACCATCAAGAAGGTGGTGCTGCCGGCCGCACTCCCCGGCATCGTCGGCGCGCTGCTGATGACCGCCTCGCGCGCCATCGGCGAAACCATGATCGTCGTGCTGGCCGCCGGTGTTGCTGCCCGCATCCAGATCAATCCCTTCGAGCCGATGACGACGGTGACCGTCAAGATCGTCAACCAGCTGACCGGCGACCTTGAATTCACCTCGCCGCAGACGCTGGTCGCCTTCGCACTTGGCATCACGCTGTTCTGCATCACGCTTTGCCTCAACATCTATGCGCTCTACATCGTGCGCAAATACCGGGAGCAGTACGAATGACGGATATTGTTTCTCCCACAGCTGGCGTCACCGTCTCCAAGGCGCCTGCACGCCGTGATATCGGCATCAAGCGCCGCTACGCCGCCGAGCGCCGGTTCCAGGCCTACGGCATCGCTGCCATCGCCTTTGGCCTCGTCTTCCTCTTCATCCTGCTGTGGACGGTGATCGGCAAAGGCTATACCGCCTTCCAGCAGACCGCGGTCACCCTGCCGATCGAATTCACCGAGAAGACGATCGACCCGAACAACAAGCGTGCGACCGATCCCTCGGTTCTGGTCGCCGCCAACTACCCGGTTCTCCTGCGCGACGCGATCGTCAAACAGCTTGGTATCAATGCCTCGAGCCGCCCCGATGTGCGAGATGCAACCGCCATGCTCTCCAAGGGTGCGCCGGTCCAGCTGCGTGACATGGTCGTTGCCGATCCCTCCATCATCGGCAAGACGGTCAATGTGACGGTGCTTGCCGACGCCAATATCGACAGCGCCAACAAGGGCCAGATCGATCTTTCGGTCGATGAGAAGAACCGCAAGGTCAACGACAAGCAGGTTGCCTGGATGAACGAGCTGAAGGCGAGCGGCGCTCTCCACAAGCAGTTCAACACCGGCCTCTTCGTCAACGGGAATTCCAGCCGTCCGGAGGCCGCAGGCCTAGGCGTCGCCCTCATCGGCTCGCTCTACCTGATGCTGATCGTGCTGGCGCTTTCTCTGCCGATCGGTGTTGCCGCCTCGATCTATCTCGAGGAGTTTGCGCCGAAGAACAAGCTGACGGACCTGATCGAGGTCAACATCAACAACCTCGCCGCCGTCCCTTCCATCGTCTATGGTCTGCTCGGCCTTTCCGTCTTCATCAACTTCGTCGGCATGCCGCGTTCGGCGTCGCTGGTCGGTGGCCTGGTGCTGACGCTGATGACCCTGCCGACGATCATCATCGCGACGCGCGCGGCTCTGCGCGCCGTGCCGCCGTCCATCCGCGCCGCAGCGCTTGGCCTCGGCGCCTCGAAAATGCAGATGGTATTCCACCATGTCCTGCCGCTTGCCATGCCCGGCATCTTGACGGGCACGATCATCGGCCTTGCGCACGCGCTCGGCGAAACCGCGCCGCTGCTGCTCATCGGCATGGTCGCCTTCGTCGCCAACGCGCCGACGACACCGCTCGATCCCTCGACGGCTCTGCCCGTGCAGGTCTATATGTGGGCCAACGAGGCCGAACGTGCCTTCGTGGAGCGTACTTCGGGTGCCATCATCGTCCTGCTCCTGTTCCTGATCGTCATGAACATGGGCGCCATCCTCTTGCGTCGTCGCTTCGAGCGCCGCTGGTAAACGGAGTTAAACATCATGAACATGTTGACGGAAGCTGCAGTTGAAAAGGCGCTGGATCAGAAGATGAGCAACGTCCCGTATAAGATGATCGGCCAGGATGTCTCGGTTTACTACGGCGAGAAGCGCGCGCTTTTCGATGTGAACCTGAACATCCGCGAAAACACCGTAACCGCGCTGATCGGCCCGTCCGGCTGCGGCAAGTCGACCTTCCTGCGGTCGCTCAACCGCATGAACGACACGATCGACGGCTGCCGCGTCACGGGCAAGATCACGCTCGACAGCGACGATATCTATGATCCCGATATCGACGTCGTCGAACTTCGCGCCCGCGTCGGCATGGTCTTCCAGAAGCCGAACCCGTTCCCGAAGACGATCTATGAAAACGTCTCTTACGGCCCGCGCATCCATGGCCTTGCCAAGTCCAAGGCCGATCTCGATCAGATCGTCGAGACCAGCCTGCAGCGCGCCGGCCTCTGGAACGAGGTCAAGGACCGCGTGCACGAATCCGGCACCGGCCTGTCGGGCGGTCAGCAGCAGCGCCTCTGCATTGCCCGCGCCGTCGCCGTCAGCCCGGAAGTCATCCTGATGGACGAGCCGTGCTCGGCGCTCGACCCGATCGCCACCGCCAAGGTCGAGGAACTGATCCACGAACTGCGCGAGAACTACACGATCGTCATCGTCACGCATTCCATGCAGCAGGCCGCGCGCGTCTCGCAGCGCACCGCCATGTTCCACCTCGGCAACCTCGTCGAGGAGAACGACACCGACAAGATGTTCACCAATCCGGACGATCCGCGCACCCAGGACTACATCATGGGTCGCTTCGGCTGATTTTGGTGACACCAAGCCTTCCCGTTATTCGAGGATAAAGCCCCATGGCATCGACACATATTTTTTCTGCCTATGATGATGATCTGAAGTTCCTGTCCAGGCGGATTTCCGAAATGGGCGGCCTGGCTGAGCAGATGGTCAGCGAATCCGTACGGGCGCTGGTCAACGGCGATACGGCGTTGGCGCAGAAGGTCATCTCCGACGACGTGATCCTCGATCACGCCGAACGCGAAATCGGCGACAAGGCGATCGTCACGATCGCCCGCCGTCAGCCGATGGCCTCGGACCTGCGCGAAATCATGGGTTCGATCCGCATCGCCGCCGATCTCGAACGCGTCGGCGATCTCGGCAAGAACACTGCCAAACGCGTCATCGCGGTCCAGAGCACCGGCGTTCCCCGCAAGCTCGCCCGCGGTCTCGAGCATCTGTCCGAGCTGGCGCTCGTCCAGCTCAAGGAAGTGCTCGACGTCTACACGACGCGCGCCGTCGACAAGGCGAATGCGATCCGCGAACGCGACAACGAGATCGACGCGATGTACACGTCGCTGTTCCGCGAACTCCTGACCTACATGATGGAAGATCCGCGCAACATCACCAGCTGTACGCATCTTCTCTTCTGCGCCAAGAACATCGAGCGCATCGGCGACCACGCGACCAACATCGCGGAGACCATCTACTACATGGCGACCGGCGCACAGCCGGAAGGCGATCGTCCGAAGGACGACAGCGCCAACACCGTCGGCGCGGTCACGGAATAACGGTTCCGGACCGGCCGCCCCGGCCAGAAGATTGCGTGCGCGCCCGTCCGGGCGCGCAAAGAGGTCGCAGCCAATTCTGAATTTGCGCAGGATGCATTGCTTAAATCACCCCCGGTTTAAGGATCATGCGCGAGGAGACCGACACGCATGATCCCGAGAGTTGCAGTTGTTGAAGACGAGGAAGCCCTCAGCGTGCTTCTTCGCTACAATCTCGAAGCGGAAGGCTTCGAGGTCGATACCATCCTTCGTGGCGACGAAGCCGAAATCAGGCTTCAGGAGCGCACGCCCGATCTGCTCATCCTGGACTGGATGCTGCCCGGCGTCTCCGGCATCGAGCTCTGCCGGCGCCTGCGCATGCGGCCGGAAACCGAGCGCCTGCCGATCATCATGCTGACGGCGCGCGGCGAAGAGAGCGAGCGCGTCCGTGGGCTTTCGACGGGCGCCGACGATTACGTCGTCAAGCCCTTCTCGACGCCCGAACTCGTTGCCCGCGTCAAGGCGATGCTGCGCCGCGCCCGTCCGGAAGTGCTGTCGACGGTGCTGAAGTGCGGCGATATCGAGCTCGACCGCGAAACCCACCGCGTCCATCGCAAGACCCGCGAAGTCCGCCTCGGCCCCACCGAATTCCGCCTGCTGGAATTCCTGATGTCGTCGCCGGGCAGGGTCTTCTCCCGCTCGCAGCTTCTGGACGGCGTCTGGGGCCACGACATCTATGTCGACGAACGCACCGTCGACGTCCATGTCGGCCGTCTGCGCAAGGCGCTGAACTTTTCCAACATGCAGGACGTCATCCGCACCGTCCGCGGCGCCGGTTACTCGATGGAAGCCTGAGGGCTGCTCGAAAAATATGCAGCAGCTTTGCGCTCGGCTCAGTTTGGTTCATTGAGTTGGTGCCTGCAGAGCTAGCGGTCCTTGCTGCGTAGGTTCCCCACACTCCTTCATCCTCGGGCTCGACCCGAGGATCCATGCGGAGAGCACCGCGGGTAAGGCGGCGGGGGTATCAGTGCAGCCGGATCTCACCACAGCGTGAGATAGAGATCTTTCCAATCGGGATTCATGGCCTCGACAAGATCGATCTTCCATTGCCGGTACCAGCGTTTCAACGATTTCTCGCGCTGGATCGCGCTGCCGATATCCCAATGTTCCTCGTACCAGACGAGGCGGGTGCAGCCGTATTTCCAGGCAAATCCCGGCGTCAGCCCCTCGCGATGCTCATAGATGCGACGCTCCAGATCGGATGTCACGCCGATATAGAGCGTGCCATTTTTCTGGTTGGTCACGATGTAAACATATCCGGCCATGAAGGCAGAGTGCTTGGTCGTGGATGCTCGGGTCAAGCCCGAGCATGACGGAGGTTGAGGGGCGCGATCGGCAGGAGGCGCGGCCACACTCGTATTTTGTCACCTATCGCGGTACTGCCACAGATAGCCAGCAAAATTGTGCGGCGGTTTTGCCGGGAAAAGCACGACCTGGCTTTTCCGCGATACGCGTAGGGGAAACTAAAGCGAAAAGCCTGAGCGCTTCCATTCCACTCGCATAAAAAAACGGGCCACTCGGCCCGTTTTTCACGTTTACGATGCTTTGCCCGTTCAGCTGACGCGGGCCGCCGCCCTGCGGCGTTCGTTGACCGGCTGGTAGGCAAGCTTCTGGTGATAGCCGCAATAAGGCGAATTGTCTGGGGATTCGCAGCCGCAGAAGTGGAAGTCGTCCTTCAGCGGATCGCCGACCGGCCACTTGCAGGTGCGTTCGGTCAGTTCCGTCAGGCCGAGGCGGCGCGAAATCGGCACCACCACGTTGCCCTTCGGCACATATTCCATTTCCTCGATCGTTTCGATCTCGATCTCTTCCTTCAGCATCGTTGCGCCCTGCTGGCGGGTAACGGTGCGGGTGGCGATGCGCGAGGCATAGTTCGGTGCGCGCGGCGCCGATGTCGTGCGTTTGGGCGTTCGCGCCGTGGCGGCAGTGCCGCCGGCCTTGGCGCGGCCCGGAAGGCTCAGTCGATGCACCTTGCCGATGACAGCATTTCTGCTCACTCCGCCAAGCTGCGCCGCGATCTGGCTGGCGCTCAGTCCTTCGGACCAAAGCTTCTTGAGTTTCTCGACCCGCTCGTCTGTCCAGTTCATGCCCTGTCTCCACCTTTTGCGTTGGTGATGGCAGAATCCCTCACCGTTGTCCCGGAAGCCTCCGAAACAAGAAACGCCTGATCAATTTTGGTGACTAGTTCCGCCGCATGCAGTCTAGTAATTGAACTTTAACCTAGTGTGAGCCTGACTCCGTGACAAGAGTCGCATGAATCCGGATGAATCGAATTCCGAGTTTTCCCCAACTTGCTGCCCCTGCGTGTCATTTCTGCAATAATGCCTGTTGAAGGCTGAAAATGCCGCTGTACAAGCTTGCTGCATACGCTAAGGGCGCAGTTTTGTTGACATTGCAGCGCGAAAAGGAAATAGTACCGATCGCCGCCGCAAGGCGGCATTTTTGATTTTTCGGGCCTGGTTTTCTTAGCCGGAGTCAGTCGCCCCATAACTTTAGATCGGGAGATCGCGCCATGGCTGAAGCCGCGCCGCTTTATGACACCTATTCTCGTGCCCCGCTGCGGTTCGAGCGAGGCGAGGGCGTGTGGCTGATCACTGAAAGCGGCGAGCGATATCTCGATTTCGGCGCGGGCGTTGCCGTTACTTCAGTCGGCCACAGCAATCCGCATGTTGTGGGCGCGCTGAAGGAGCAGGCCGACAAGGTCTGGCACCTCTCGAACATCTATGAAATCCCGGGTCAGGAGCGCCTGGCAAAACGCCTGACGGACGCCACCTTCGCCGACAAGGTGTTCTTCACCAATTCGGGTGCGGAAGCGCTCGAATGCGCGATCAAGACGGCGCGCCGCTACCAGTTTTCCAAGGGCCATCCCGAGCGGTTCCATATCATCACTTTCGAGGGCGCTTTCCACGGCCGGACGCTCGCTACGATCGCCGCAGGCGGCCAGGAGAAATATCTCGAAGGCTTCGGCCCCAAGGCGCCGGGCTTCGATCAGGTGCCTTTCGGCGACATCGAAGCGGTCCGCGCCGCGATCACCGATGCGACGGCCGCAATCCTCATCGAGCCGGTGCAGGGCGAGGGCGGTGTCCGTCCTGCCACCAACGAGTTCATGAAGGCGCTTCGCCAGATCTGCGACGAGAACGGCCTGCTGCTGATCCTCGACGAAGTCCAGAGCGGCGTCGGCCGCACCGGCAAGCTCTTCGCCCACGAATGGTCGGGCATCACTCCCGATATCATGGCTGTCGCCAAGGGCATCGGCGGCGGTTTCCCGCTCGGCGCCTGCCTTGCCACGGCTGAAGCCGCCTCCGGCATGAAGGCCGGCACCCATGGTTCGACCTACGGCGGCAATCCGCTCGCCATGGCCGTCGGCGGCGCCGTGCTCGACATCATCCTTGCCGATGGTTTTCTCCAGCATGTGCGCGACGTCGCGCTGGTTTTCCGCCAGGGTCTCGCCTCGCTGAAGGATCGATATCCCGATGTGATCGAGGATATCAGAGGCGAGGGGCTGTTGCTCGGCATCAAGGCTGCCATTCCCTCGGCCGAACTGCTGCAGGCAATCCGCGCCGCCCATCTGCTCGGCGTACCCGCCGGCGATAACGTCATCCGCCTTCTGCCGCCCCTCGTCGTCACCGCCGAGGAAGCGCGCGAGGGCCTCGTCCGTATCGAGCGCGCCGCCGAGAGCATTCGCGCCTCCAAGGTCAAGAAGACGGCTTGAACGGATTGCCGCCCTCGGGCGCACGCATAGGTAAGAACACGATGACTCCTAAACATTTCCTCGACCTTTCGGCGGTCACATCAGCCGATCTCAGAACGATCATGAACGATGCGCTCGCCCGCAAGCAGGCCTTCAAGGCCGGCAAGGACGACAAGCCGCTCGCCGGCAAGATGCTGGCGATGATCTTCGAAAAGCCGTCGACGCGCACCCGCGTCTCCTTCGACGTCGGCATGCGCCAGCTCGGCGGCGAAACGCTGTTCCTCTCCGGCACCGAGATGCAGCTCGGCCGCGCCGAGACCATCGGCGACACCGCCAAGGTGCTGTCGCGCTACGTCGATGCGATCATGATCCGCACGACGGAGCATTCCAGGCTGCTGGAGCTGGCCGAGCATGCGACCGTACCTGTCATCAATGCGCTGACGGACGATACTCATCCCTGCCAGATCATGGCCGATATCATGACCTTCGAAGAGCATCGCGGCCCGATCAAGGGCAAGACCATCGCCTGGACGGGTGACGGCAACAATGTGCTGCATTCGCTGGTCGAAGGTGCTGCCCGTTTCGGCTATCGCATGAACATGGCCGTGCCCCTTGGTTCCGAGCCCAAGGATCACTATCTGAACTGGGCCCGCGATGAGGGCGCCGAAATCATGCTCTGCCATGATGCCGACCGTGCGGTCGCCGGCGTCGATTGCGTGGTGACCGATACCTGGGTCTCCATGAATCAGGAACATCGGGCCCGGGGTCATAATGTTTTCCAGCCTTACCAGGTCAATGCGGCCTTGATGGCGAAAGCAGGCAATGATGCATTGTTCATGCATTGCCTGCCGGCTCATCGCGGTGAGGAAGTGACGGACGACGTGATCGACGGTCCGCAATCCGTGGTCTTCGATGAGGCGGAAAACCGCCTTCACGCGCAGAAGTCGATTCTTGCTTGGTGCCTGGGCGCGATCTGAACCATAATCGGACGCCGCGAGTCAAAGACCCGCGGCCGCGCGAGCGAAAGGGCACGCTAGCCCATCGCTCTGAAAACTAGGAGTGAAAGCCATGGCAGAAGCTGCAGCCGCCCTCGGCCAGTTCGATTTCGCCGGCGATGACCATGTCGTCCCTTTTCAGGTGGAGGGTCTGGATGTGCGCGGCCGCGCCGTCCAGCTCGGCCCCATGCTCGATGCGATCCTCGAGCGCCATCACTATCCGGCACCTGTCGCCCGCCTGCTCGCCGAAGTCGTCGTGCTGACGGTGCTGCTCGGCACCTCGTTGAAGTTCGAAGGCAAGTTTACGGTACAGACCAAGGGCGATGGCCCGGTCGACCTTCTCGTCGCCGATTTCTCGACGCCGGAAAATGTCCGCGCCTATGCGCGTTTCGATCAGGCGCTGCTCGCCAAGGCGGTTGCGGCAGGTGAGACCGAGCCGGAGCAATTGCTCGGCAAGGGCGTGCTCGCCTTCACCATCGATCAGGGCAAGTTCAGCCAGCCCTACCAGGGCATCGTCGCGCTCGACGGCACCTCGCTCGAGGAAATCGCCGGCGTCTATTTCCGTCAGTCGGAGCAGATCCCGACGCGCGTGCGTCTTGCGGCTGCCGAGCTGTTCGATCGCGACGAGGCCGGCAAGCCGCGCCATCGCTGGCGGGCGGGCGGCCTCGTCGCCCAGTTCCTGCCGGAGGCGCCGGAGCGCATGCGCCAGCCGGATCTTCACGGCGGCGACGGCGACACCGGCAGCCGCCCGCATGGCGAGGACGATGCCTGGGTCGAAGCCCGGTCGCTGGTTGAGACCATCGACGCCGATGAACTCACCGATCCGCTTGTTGGCACCGAAAGGCTACTGTTCCGGCTCTTCCATGAGCGCGGCGTCCGCGTCTACGAACCGCGGGCGGTCTTCGATCGCTGCAGCTGTTCGCGGGAAAAGATCGGCAGCGTGCTGAAGGGTTTCAGCGCCGAGGAGATCGAAGCCAGCCAGGAAAATGGCGAGATCGCAGTCACCTGCGAATTCTGCTCGACCACCTACCGCTTCGAGCCGACCGAACTTCAGCCGGCGGAACAAAAAGCCTAGTTAAGCACGCGCAGCAGCCCCGGTGAATCCAGCGAGAAGGCGGGTATGTCGACATCGAACAGCTCGCCTTCGTCCGTTTCCATCTGGTAATGGCCGAACATCAGGCCGGAGGGCGTATCGAGCGGGCAGCCGGAGGAATATTCGTAGGTGTCGCCGGGGCTGAGCCGCGGCTGTTCGCCGACGACGCCCGGGCCGGTCACCTCGTCCACCTGGCCGTTCTGGTCGGTGATGTTCCAGTAGCGGTTGACCAGGCGAACGGCTATGCCGGAATTGTTGCTGATGACAATCCGGTAACCCCAGACATAGCGGTCGTCTTCCGGATCGGATTGCTCCTCCAGATAGAACGGTTCGACTACAACTTCGATCTCTCTTGTGAGGGCGCGATACATGCCTTGCACCTTAGTCAAGATATGTTACCCGTATCTTATAAGAGGCCCTGTCCGTCAAGGAACGGAGCGTTGATCAATGATGAAACAATCATGATCGAAGGGTTTTTGATCGTTAAGCCTAATTCTCAGTGTTAATTTTACTGCGGAACGCCGGCGTCAGCGGACTTGTTCCGCATCCCACGGATAAACCCCCGTGAATTCCACCCGTGAGGCTAGCGAGCCGGACCCCGGTTGGGGCCGGCCGCCATTGTCTTGGATATAGAGCATGATGTCGTCCGAAAACCGTTCACACTTTTCGGCATCATGCTCCGGATCAGGCCGAGACCTTGGAAAGCGCCCGCGCGAAATCCTCGATCAGGTCGTCCGTATCCTCGATGCCGGCCGAAAGCCGCACCGTGCCCGGCGAGATGCCGAGCTCGGCACGCGCCTCATCCGTCAGGTTCTTGTGCGTCGTCGTTGCCGGATGGGTGATCAGGCTCTTGCTGTCGCCGAGATTGTTGGAGATCTTGACGATATCAAGCGCATTCTGCAGCGCGAACGCCGCTTCTTTGCCGCCCTTCAGCTCGAAGGCGACGAGGGTCGAGCCGCCGGTCATCTGCTTGGCGATGATATCGGCCTGCGGATGGTCCTTGCGGCCGGGATAGATCACCTTGGCGACCTTGCCCTGCTCGGCGAGGAAATCGGCGATCTTCGCCGCATTCTGAGTCTGCTGCTTCACGCGCAGCGGCAGCGTTTCGATGCCTTTCAACAGCGTCCAGGCGTTGAACGGTGACATGGCCGGGCCGGTATGGCGGAAGTAATCGTGCAGGTTCTCGTCGATCCATTCCTTGTCGGAAAGCACGACACCGCCGAGGCAGCGACCCTGGCCGTCAATATGCTTAGTCGCGGAATAGACGACGATATGGGCGCCGAGTTCCAACGGCTTCTGGAAGAGCGGGGTGGCGAAGACGTTGTCGACGACGACCTTGGCGCCGACCTGGTTGGCAAGCTTGGCGACACCAGCGATATCGATCACTTCGAGCGTCGGGTTGGTCGGGCTTTCCAGGAAGAACACCTTGGTCTTCGGCGTGATCGCCTTTTCCCAGTTGGCGAGATCCCGGCCGTCGATCAGCGTGAAGTCGATGCCGTATTTCGGCGCAAGTGTTTCCACAACCCAGCGGCAGGAGCCGAAGAGCGCGCGGGCAGCGACGATATGATCGCCTGATTTCAGCTGGCAGAGGATGGCGGCGGTGACGGCGGCCATGCCGGAAGCCGTGGCGCGGGCGTCTTCGGCGCCTTCCAGCGCGCACATGCGCTTTTCGAACATGTCGTTGGTGGGGCTGCCGTAGCGGGCATAGATAAAGCCGTCCGTTTCACCCTTGAAGCGGGCTTCGGCCGCCTCGGACGTATCATAGACGAACCCTTGCGTGAGATAGATTGCCTCGGAGGTCTCGCCATATTGCGAACGCAACGTTCCGCCGTGGACGAGTTGGGTTGCCGGGCGCCAGGTCTTGCTCATGCCATCACCTTCACATAACAAAAAAACCGGTCGCAAAAGCAGACCGGTTTCAACCCGGTCTTTTTAGCCACTTATTTAACGTGGCTGCAAGCCGACCGGCCAAATCACCACGGGATAATTCTGCAATACTGCTGTTAGCTGCTTGCGTCAATTCCCCGAGTTTGGTTTTGTCGGCGGCAAATGATGGATGAGGCATGATGGCTCGCGAAACGGGAATTCTGGCGGACCGCGCGATATCGGCGCTGTTCGAAACGGGGCGTCTGATCTCCGAACGGGAGCTGGACCGCGACCAGATCCAGCCCGCAAGTCTCGACCTGCGCCTGGGCGCCAAGGCTTTTCGCGTGCGCGCCAGCTTCATGCCCGGCCCCTCGCACCTGGTGTCCGACAAGCTTGACCGGCTGAGCCTGCATGTCATCGACCTCACGGAAGGCGCGGTGCTCGAAACCGGCTGCGTTTACATCGTGCCGCTGATGGAGAGCTTAGCGCTGCCGGCTGACATGTCGGCTTCGGCCAACCCGAAGAGCTCGACCGGCAGGCTCGATATCTTCACCCGCGTCATTACCGATTACGCCCAGGAATTCGACAAGATCCCGGCAGGCTATTCCGGCCCGCTCTATCTCGAAATCAGCCCGCGCACCTTCCCGATCGTCGTGCGCCGCGGCTCGCGCCTGTCGCAGATCCGTTTCCGCGTCGGCCAGGCGCTGCTCGGCGAGCCGGAGCTTCTAAAGCTGCACGAAACCGAGACGCTGGTCGCCAGCAAGCAGCCGAACGTATCGGGTGGTGGCATCGCGCTGTCGATCGATCTCGCCGGAGACAAGGACGGCCTCATCGGCTATCGCGGCAAGCATCACACCGCCGTGGTCGATGTCGACAAGAAAGCCCAGCACGATATCTATGATTTCTGGGAACCGCTCTATAGCCGCGGCCGCAACGAACTGATCCTCGATCCCGACGAGTTCTACATCCTCGTCTCGCGTGAGGCCGTGCACGTGCCGCCGGATTATGCCGCCGAGATGACCCCGTTCGATCCGCTGGTCGGCGAATTCCGCGTCCACTATGCCGGCTTCTTCGATCCGGGCTTCGGCCATGCGCCGGCCGGCGGGCGCGGCAGCCGGGCCGTGCTCGAAGTGCGTAGCCACGAAGTGCCTTTCATCCTCGAAGACGGCCAGATCGTCGGCCGCCTCGTCTACGAGCACATGCAGGAAAAACCGGCAAGCCTCTACGGCTCCGGCCTTGGCTCGAACTACCAGGCCCAGGGCCTCAAACTCTCGAAGCACTTCCGCATCTGAGCCCTTGCATCTGGCGCGACTTGACAGCGGCCCCCATCTGTTGGAAATCTCAGCGCATCGCGGGTGTAGCTCAATGGTAGAGCAGCAGCTTCCCAAGCTGAATACGAGGGTTCGATTCCCTTCACCCGCTCCAGCTGCTTCATGTCCATACCGGAGACATAGGTAACAGAGCGTACCTAACACATGGGTGACAACCTCGTGCCGAACGGGTTGTCGATGGTTTGCAAGGTCCTCTGCTCCAGGTCAATATATCCCAGATCATAGTGCATGAAGCTGACGAGCCAAATGCCGTCGTCGACTTCCGTGATTCCGAGTTTCTGGCCGGCCATCACGGTCGATATGTTGATCTTCTTGCGATAGATGCAGATGCGGCCGCAATGGGTCACCAGCGCCTCTCTATCATGGAAGGGGTAGTCGATCTCCGGCAGGCCCTGATAGGAGCGTGGTGAAGCGACGTAGAGATCTGCCGGCACCTTCATGTTGAGCGCCTCGTGCGGCCGCTCCTGATTGAATTCGCTGACGAACGCGTCGAAGCGGGCCTGCTGCTGGAGAATGTTTTTGCCAGACGGCTTGGTCGCCTCTTTCTTGAGCGTCAGGTGCATGCGCTCATGCCGGCCATTCTCTTGCGGATGGCCTGGCCTGATGCGCTCGAGCGCGATGCCGAGCCGCAACCACCAGACCGACAGCTTCGACAGATTGTAGAGACCGTTGGGGCTGGCGAACGGCAGGCCGTTGTCACTGCGGATTGCGAGCGGCAGGCCATGTTCGGCAAACAATCGGCGGAACGCCTCGAATACTCCCACCTCCTTTGTCGATTCGAAGGCTTCACAGGCAAGCAGGTAGCGTGACGCCTGGTCGGTGACCGTCAGCGGGTAACAGTATCGGCCATCGCCGAGCTTGAACTCGCCCTTGAAGTCCGCACACCACAGATCGTTCGGCAGCAATGCCTGTGATAAGGCTGTCCCTTCGGCTCTGTGGCGTTGTCGCTGGCGGGCATGAGCGACCAGCCCGTGCCGGTCGAGAACGGCATGCACCGTACTCTTCGACGGCACGCGCACATCGCCGGCCAGGCGCTTCACCAAAAGCTCCCTGATCTTCCTGGCACCCCAATGCGGCTTCTCCTTCTTGAGCCGCACGATCATTGCCTCCACCGGCTCGGGCAACTGGTTGGCGTAGCGCACCGGCCGTCGAGACCGGTCCGTCAGCGCCTCCAGGCCGTCGTCCTTGTAGCGGTTGAAGATCTTGTAGCCGGTCTTGCGCGAGATGCCGAACTCCCGGCACACATCGCTCATCCCTTCGCCCTCCAGCAGTCGGGCGACAAATCGTAGACGTTCCTCCATCACCGAAGTCTCTTTCCACGGCATCAACACCTCCCGCCAAAAAGCGAAAAGTGTTACCCATGTCTCCGGTACGAAACGTCACCTATCTCTCAGGTCG
>NZ_ML133687.1 GCF_003985155.1 Rhizobium vallis
TCCCTGATCTTCCTGGCACCCCAATGCGGCTTCTCCTTCTTGAGCCGCACGATCATTGCCTCCACCGGCTCGGGCAACTGGTTGGCGTAGCGCACCGGCCGTCGAGACCGGTCCGTCAGTGCCTCCAGGCCGTCGTCCTTGTAGCGGTTGAAGATCTTGTAGCCGGTCTTGCGCGAGATGCCGAACTCCCGGCACACATCGCTCATCCCTTCGCCCTCCAGCAGTCGGGCGACAAATCGTAGACGTTCCTCCATCACCGAAGTCTCTTTCCACGGCATCAACACCTCCCGCCAAAAAGCGAAAAGTGTTACCCATGTCTCCGGTACGAAACGTCACCTATCTCTCAGGTCGAGCATCAATAGTTAAGCATCGTGACGTTTCACTTGTGTGCCTGCCGTTTCACTTGCGATCTGGGCGACGGTGGCGATTTTGCGACTAGCTTCCCGTCGATCACCACGCATTCGGTTAGTTGACGGTTGAACGTGATAAAATCATCTTCCAGCCAGTCGCGTAGCCAGCCTAGGTCAGATAAATGACAATGCTAGTTGCTTCCATGGACCATAGTCCACAGGAGATTCCGAATGATCGTGGGGGCTGGCATACGACCGCCCTCCTGGTGTCTGAGAGCGCCGAACAGTGGGGATGGGAGAGTACGCTAGGGCCGTTGTTGAACCGTCAGAGCAAGACGTTGAAGAAATGGGCCGCGAACCGCAATCACCGATACCGCGAAGAATTCCGCGGGCAGTTTCCCAAAATCCTTGCGAGCAGTGAGGTCTTCGGTCTGGCTTTTAGCGTCCAAGGTGGCACAGTTGCAGATTCACTCTCTGAGTTGATCGTCAATCTGGGCTTAAGCCAGCATATTTTGATTTCTGAGCGGGAAGTATCGGTGGTCGGCTTATCATCAGGCCGTGAGTTCGCGATTTCGATCGTTCAAGCTTCCTATGTTATCTACCTTCTATATTTTCTCTGTCGAATGCACGCTCTGATTCTTGATCAATTGCGAGACCAGGGTGGAAGCCCTCTTCCGTATTGTGATTGGCAGATTAGCCCTGATAACTTTCCTCTTGGGCTGACCGGGCCGATGGCCGAATTGTTTTCCATATCTGCCAATAGCGCTTCAGTCCTACGTCTCATACGCGGCAATTTCCGTGTATCGACACACCTCAGAGGTGACCCCGGGGCGGAGGTTTGCGATAATCTTGCTGGGATGCTTCGGCAAGATTTGCAACGAGGAGTCTGCAATTTTGACCTCGCCGCGAGACCTAAGAAGGGCGCGCTATACTGGGAAATCCATTCACCCACTCCACATATCTTTTCCACAGCGACGTCGATCTAATCCCCAAAGAACCGGATCGGCTTGTATTGGCGATGCGCGATGATCAGGCTTCGGTCGGGCTGGATGATGTAGGTTTCCTCCACCTGCCGGCCGTATTGGTCGATGAAATCATGCGGGAAGGCGGAACCGACGGGTGATTTGGTGAGCTTGGTGCGCGGCTGGCCACTATAGGTGATGCTTCCCGGGATGGGTTCGAGGCCGGGGCCGCTGTAGCTGACGGTGTTGCATCCCGCGAGAGCGAGTGTGCCGATAAGGCCGATGATTGCAGGTTTCATATCCATCCCCTCCCAATGTCATGATTGACATAACTCTACGCCTTGCCGGAGAGAGTTCACGACACAAGTGCCCATGCCGCTCTTCAATCCTTCGGGAAATGTCCCTGGGGACGTCGTGATCGCGCGGTCGGCGCAACGCGACATCTACCTATTGATATTAGGGCGAAAATTCCGTTCCGCCAGTCGTGTGGCAACCCATCCATTGCCGAAACCGATGCCGTCTGCTAGATCGGCATGGTCGAAAAAGGCAGGATCGGTTGAGGTAAGCCCGATCCCTTCCGCGAGAGCGTAAACAGCGCCCTCAAGAAGCTCTGCTCCGTGCCATGGCACGAGAACCCGCGACGTGGTCCGCATGAAGATGCGGGATCCCGGCGGCGTGCGGAGACAGCAAATGGCAGTCCCGGGATTTTTTCGAACGGAGACTGTTATGCGCCTGAACCATCTTGATTTCTACGTGCCCGATATCGCCGCTACGGCGGATTTCTTCATCCGTCATTTCGGCCTGAGGCTCAAGGATATGCGTGGCCTGAACGGCCTCGCCATCCTGGAGGATGATGCCGGGCTCGAAATCGTCCTTAGCCACGCGATCGCCAAGTTCGGCACTGCCGATCAGGTCGAACTGCAGCGCCAGACCTATCATATCGGCTTCATCCTGCCCGAAAGGGCGGATGTCGATGCTGTTCATGCCAGGCTCGTTGCAGCCGGTGCTGATCTGTCCGGACCGCCTGCCGCCATTCGCGGCGGCTGGCTGTTTTATTGCACGGCGCCCGGAAACATCCTCGTCGAGATTGGCTGGCGGCCGGGTTAGTGCAAAAACAAAGGGCGGCCGCAGCCGCCCTTTCCAATGCCTGATTGGACCGCCTCAGAACTCGGTCCAATCAGCGTCCTTGCTTGACGATGTGCTGTTGCCTGCACCAAAAGCGTTGGCGATCTTCTGGCCGAGCGCCCGGGCCGGCGACGCGGTCGGGCGGGCAGCGCCTTCCCGGGCGACGCGGATCGGTGCCTTGGCAGCCGGGCGCGCGGTAGCGCGCGGCGCCATCGCCGTTGGCCGGGCCGACGCGATCGGTGCGGCGGCGGCGAAGCCGCCGGTGCCCGTCAGCCTGAATTGGCCGAGCAGATTGTTGAGCGCTGCTGCCTCCGTGGCGAGGTTGTGGCTGGCGGCCGTCGATTCCTCGACCATTGCCGCATTCTGTTGCGTGCCCTGATCCATGGTGTTGACGGCGGTGTTGATCTCCTGCAGCCCGATCGACTGCTCGCGGGAGGCTTCGGCGATCGCGTGGACGTGCTGGTTGATCTCCTGCACCTCCTGGACGATCGCGTCGAGCGCCTTGCCGGTCTCGCCGACCAGCGAAACGCCGGTCTGCACATGCGTGCCGGAGTTGGTGATCAGCGCCTTGATCTCCTTGGCAGCATTGGCCGAGCGCTGGGCGAGTTCGCGCACTTCCTGGGCGACGACCGCAAAGCCTTTGCCCGCTTCGCCGGCGCGCGCCGCTTCGACACCGGCGTTCAGCGCAAGCAGGTTGGTCTGGAAGGCGATGTCGTCGATGACGCCGATGATATTGCCGATCGCGACCGAGGATTGTTCGATCTGCTGCATGGCGGAGACGGCCTTGCGGACGATCTCGCCGGATTTTTCGGCGCCGAGGCGGGTATGGGCAACGAGCTGGCTCGCTTCCTCTGCACGCTTGGCGGCGTCGCGCACCGTCGTGGTGATCTCTTCCAGCGCTGCCGCCGTCTCTTCGACGGAGGCCGATTGCTGCTCCGTCCGCTTGGAAAGCTCGTCGGCGGAAGAGCGGATCTCGTTGGCCCCGGCGCCGATCGCCCGGGCGTTGGCGCCGACCGTATGCATGGTCTCGTTGAGTTTCTCGACCGAATTGTTGAAATCCTCACGCAGTGCATCGAGATGCGCGACGAAGGGCTCATTGATATGCGAGGCGAGATCGCCAGCGGCAAGGCGGCGCAGGCCGTCGCCGAGTGCCGCGACGGCGCGTTCGAGTTCGGATGCCTCGCGGGCCTTCTGCGCCTCGCTTTCACGGCGCTCGTTGTCGCTGACGTTGCGGTCGGCTTCGGCACGCACCTCGATCTGGACGCGCTCGATTGCGTTGTCGCGGAAGGTCGAAACGGCCTTTGCCATCTGGCCGACTTCGTCACGGCGGTCGAGGCCACCGACATCGCTTGCGGTATCGCCCTCGGCAAGCCGGGTCATGCGCTGGCGCAGCTGCGTCATCGGACCGGCGATGCCGATCTGGGCCACAACAACGCTGAAGCCGACCGCGGCGAGCACGGCGATGCCGATCAGCACGAAACAGAAGACGATCCGCCCGTTGATCGAAGCCGAAAGCGCGTCGCCGCCATCGGTGAGCATCGCCATCATCGCATCATTGTTGGCGATCATTTTCGGCGTCAGCGCATTGAGCTTGGCATTGATCAGGGCAACGTTCGAAAGCGCGCCGGCGCTGTCCTTAGCCTTGCTCTGCTCGATGATCTTGTTCGCCACCGTTTCGATTTCATCGATGCCGGCCTGGATCTCATCGATCGCCGGCTTGCGGCTGGGCACCAGCGCCAGCGCCTGCTTCATGCGATCACGGGCCTGCGGCAGCTTGCTCGGCGTGGCGAGCGCCGTCTGGAATTCCGGCGTATCGGGTTTCATCTCGGCAAGCAGCGTTACCTGCAGCACCGAGGCAACCGCCGATGCGCTGGCGCGCGCGCTGAGCATCGAGGCCTGCGCCTCGTGATCGATGAAGGCGCTGTAGGCGGCGTCCGCGCGGTGGAACTCGGAGATGACATAGGTCAGCCCGGCCATCGTGATGAGCCCGAGCAGCGCCACGACCGAAATGATTTTCGTGCGGATTTTCAGATGCTTCAACATGGAAATGTCACCCGATTGACGGGCACGTCGCGCGCCCGGTGCTTTTGAAATCAATTGCTGCAGAAAAAAGCGCTGCTTCAATATCGCGGTTCAAGGATAGGTTTGGACTGACGCGTGCATCATGCGATCGGCTGGCGGGGTCCGATGTCGTCGCCACAAATAAAAGGCGATATTCTTTAATTCCGCGCTAACAGCGGGCGGCGGATGCCCGCAATTTTTAGGGGCTGAATTGTTAGCCCCGGACGGCGCCTCAAGTCTCTTCTCTCCTCGGGGAGAAGAGGGAAGCAAGGCATTGCCGCATATCCCTTTGAGGTCCGAAACCGAAGCCATCCGCACTCCCCCGCATATTCCCCGCCGGGCATGACTCTGATACATCTCGCCGGCGCGGCAACGCTTCCCGCTTAACCCGAGACCGGATCACAATGATGCAATCCAAGCTGGCATCCCTGGCCCTGAAGGGTTTTCTCGCGTGCGGGCTGTTTCTCGGAGCGCTCTTTTCGACTTTTACCGCATCCGCCCAGCAGGCAGCACCCTCGCTGCCGCTGCTCTTCGATGCACGCGAACGCCTGGCCAAACCGGATCTTTCCTCGCTGGTCCGCCTTCGCTTCCTGACCTCGGTCGATTTTCCGCCCTTCAATTTCACCGATCAGAACGGCAAGCTGTCCGGTTTCGACGTCGACCTTGCCCGCGAAATCTGCAGTGAGCTCGAGATATCGGACAAGTGCCAGATCCAGGCGATCCCCTTTGTCGATCTCAAGGATGCGCTCGCCGCCTCGCAGGGCGACGCCGTCATCGCCGGCCTTGCCGTAACCCCGGAACTACGCCGGCGGTTCGTCTTCTCCAGGCCCTATCTGATGCTGCCGGCGCGCTTCGTGCGCAATCTCGCGGCGCCGATCGATGGAAAGACGGCTGCGGCACTTTCGGGCCGGCCGGTCGGCGTCGTCAGGGGTACGGTGCACGAAGCGATGCTGGCCGCCTTCTTCCCGGCCCTCAAGGCAGAGCCGTTCGATACCAAGGAAGCTCTGCTTGCCGCACTCAAGGACCGCAAAGTCGATGCCGCCTTTGCCGATGCGTTGCAGCTTTCCTTCTGGGTCTCTTCGCCGGCTTCGGCCAAATGCTGTTCGCTCTTCGACGGTCCTTATCTCTCCGAACATTTCCTCGGCGAGGGCATGACGATCATGCTGCGGCAGAAAGACAGCGTGCTGACATCGGCCATCGATCACGCGCTCGCCGCGCTTTCGCGCAACGGCCGACTCCAGGAAATCTATCTGCGCTATTTCCCTTACGGACTCTATTGAGCCGCAACTGGACTTCAGCCCTTGCGGAAACGGGCAATCGCGCTGCGCTCGATTGCCGCGCAGGTGAGTTTGTCGAGGCCGAGCCGGTCGCGCAGCAGGCTGAGCAGCCGCAGTTCCTCCGCCTTGACCGAAAGATCGGCAGAGGCGACCTCGACGGCGAGTGCATAGGCCGTGTCGTAGAGTTTTGCCGGCAGGGTGTCGCGCACGGTTTCCAGAACGACGTCGAGGCCTTCCGGCCCGGCAAGCAGCGAGGCGCAGTCGCGCGCCACGGAAATCAGGTTGTCGTCATCGAAATCCCTGAAAACCGGCAGGAATCCGATCAGCTGGCCAATCCTCTCCATTTCCCTGTCGTTCATCGTGCTGTCGACGGCGGATGCCATCACCATCACGTATATCAGCGCATCATGGGCGGAAAGCGGCTTGTTCATTTCTGATTCCTTCTTCGATCAGCCCAGATTAGGAACTGGCGGCGGCCTTTACAAGGGATCGGCAGCATTGCGCAGCTGCCGGGCCGCCGGCTGTTTGCGGCGCGGATCGTCGCCGTAAAGGCCTTTTCCGGCCTGTCTGGCCTTCTCGGCGGCGGTTGCAAGCGGCGAGCCCGCCGCCGCTTCCGCCCAGCCGTTTTCAGCGAGCCATGCGCCGAGGTCCTCTGTGCCGAGCCGGCACGCAGCCGTCGCCGTTCCCTGCCCTTCCACTGTCTCGAGATCGCAGGTGATGCTGCGGTTGCGCAATAGCAGGCGCAATGCCGTCTTCGCCATCATGCCGCAGGGCCATTGCCGGCTTGCCGGTCCGCATATCCTGTCGACCGGCGTCGAGACGATACCGGCAAGCTGAAGCCTGCGCTCGCCGAAGGAAAGAATGCCGGCATTTTCAACCGCCGGCCGCGACAACTCCATCGTCTTTTTCGTGCCGAGACTGGCCGTTTCGTCCTTCAGCGTCCCCGCTTGGTGTTTGACATCGGCGGCTTTGGGCGCAGTGCCGCCAGATGCAGTCGGGGAGGGCGGGACCGGCGGTTCCGCCGAACGGGCGATCATTTCGGCGTGTTCGTCCGATATCGCCGCCGGCTGCCCGGCTGTCTCAGGAACAGCATCCGCCGTTGCGGTCGTTACCTCTTCTGCTGGTGCGATCTCTTCTCCGCCCGCGCCGCCGCCAAGCTTTGCTTCGCCCGCCATCAGCAGGCCGGCCACCACCGCAATCCCTGAAATACCCGTGAGCAAGGCGGCAGGGCGCATGGAATATCTTCCTATTGGCTGGCCCAGATGATGCGGGCAATCCAGTCAACGTCGGAAAGATCGAGGACGCGGTTGGGATGTTCGGGATTGAGCGACATGAGCTCGATCGACCGCGGGCTCTGACGCAGCAGCACCTTGGCCATCACCTCGCCCTCGCGTGTCCGTACGACGACGCGGTCGTTGCGGCGCACCTGCGCCCCCGGCTCGACGATCAGCACATCGCCGTCGCGGTAGAGCGGCATCATGCTCTCGCCCTGCACCTCCAGCGCATAGACGCCAGCCTTCTGTGATGGCGCCGCCGGAAATTCCACCACGTCCCAGCCTTGGCCGGCCGGAAAACCGCCATCGTCGAAGAAGCCGCCAGCGCCTGCCTGTGCAAAGCCGAGCAGGGGGATCGAGCTGCCTGGAGGCGCAAATGCTGCGTCCGGGAGCCCGGAAGGGCTGGTGCCCGGCCGCATGAAGGCGAGAAACTGTTCCATGCTCGCCCCTGTCGCCTCAAGCACCTTGGCGATCGATTCCGTCGAGGGCCAGCGCAACCGCCCGTCGGCGGAAAGCCGTTTCGATTTATTGAAGGAGGTCGGGTCCAACCCGGCGCGCCGCGCAAGACCGGACGGCGTCAGGTCATGCCGTTCGGCAAGCCTGTCGATCGCCCCCCAGATCTGCTCGTGTGACAGCATGATGCGCCCGATCCCGTGCGGCTCATCCAATGCCGCGCTTCAACCGAGCGGAATATTAACCGACCGCTCCGCCCGAGTAAAGACGGGAAAGGAATAAAATCCTGTCATCGGCGCGTGCCGGATTCAGGCGACCATTGCCATATTGATCTTGCCGAGCTGGATGACCGCCTGCGTCCGGCTGTCGACATCGAGTTTCAAGAGGATCGCTGAGACATGCGCCTTGATCGTCGCCTCGGAGACCCCGAGTTCGTAGGCGATCTGCTTGTTCAGCAGCCCTTCGGCAAGCATGGTCAACACCCGGCTCTGCTGTGGCGTCAGGGTATGCAGGCGGTGGATCAGGTCCGCGACATCGGGATCCTGTTCCTGGCCGTCGCGATAGCTGTCCGGCGTGGCGATATCGCCGGCAAGCACCGTCTGGATGCTGCGGCGAATGTCTTCGATACCGGAGGATTTGGAAATGAAGCCGGAAGCGCCGAGTTCCAGCGCGCGGCGGATCGTCGTCGCATCGTCGGTTGCCGAGACGATAATGATCGGCAGGCTGACAAATTCGGAGCGCAATGCCATCAGGCCGGAAAAGCCGCTGACCCCAGGCATGGCGAGGTCGAGCAGCATCAGGTCCGCGTCCGCATGGGCGCCTGCCGCCTTGCGCGCGGCGGCAAAATCGCCGGCTTCGACGATCGCCTGCCGGCCTTCCATGCCGATCACCGCCTGGCGCAGCGCATCCCGGAAAAGCGGATGATCGTCCGCGATGATGATGGTCTGTTCGTGCATCGAAAACTCCCTCCCAAGAGTCCGATCATGCCGCACGCGCCGCCATCCCCTCAGCGCCGCATGCATGCCTGCTGACGCGACTATACCAGATCAGGTCTTCTGCGGAAGGGGATTGGTGTTTTCCTCAGCCTGGAACTCCTTCACCATCCCCATGAAACTCTTCATCATCCGCTCCATGATGCTGATCGAACGGTCGACCTCGGCATCGCTCGGCAGCGCGCGCTGGGCGGTATTTTGCTCCAGCGCCGTCACCCGCTTTGCCAGCCGGTCGAGTTCGTCCTCATAGGCCGCCCGCTCGTCGGCCGCCATCCGGCAGACGAGGGCGCCGTCCTTGTCCTGGCAGATCGACATCGCCCCGGTCTGCCGGTCGAGCCGGACGAAATGGTCGCCGCTCTTCTCCAGCTGGAAGCGGCCCGCATCGGCTTCGGCGGCTGCGGCCGCAAACGGCAGGAGAAAAACGCCAAGCGTAATAACCAATGCCTTCATCGTCTCATCCTCCGGAATTTGTTTCCGCCAGTCCCGTTTTTCGCGCCGGGGCGTGGACATCGTCGCCTCTTTCCGGCAAAGCCCTCGTGACCGAGGACCAGCAATCGCGAGGCCATGATGAGCGTGACACCGACCCTTTACAAGATCGTGACGGAAACGCTCTGGCAGCAAGCCAGACAAACCGGCATTTTTCATGGCGCCGGTATCGATCTCAACGACGGTTTCATCCATTTCTCGACCGCAGGCCAGGTGAAGCAGACCGCCGCTCTGCATTTTGCCGGCCAGTCCGGCCTGCTGCTGATTGCCGTCAATGGCAGTGGCTTCGGCGACAAGCTTATCTTCGAGCCCTCGCGCGGCGGTGATCTCTTCCCGCATCTTTATGCCGATCTGCCGCTTTCCGCCGTACTCTGGGAGGCGCCGCTGCCGCTCGATGAGGCAGGAGCTCATGTCTTCCCGGAGCTGCAGCCATGATCGATCCCTTCAAGCGTATTGCCCGCAAGGGGCTCTTCCTGTTCGATCCGGAAACCGCGCACGGCATGTCGATCGCCGCACTGAAATCCGGCCTCGTGCCTGCCTGCCACATCGCTCCCGATCCGCGCCTGCGCCAGACCGTTGCCGGCCTCGTCTTCGAAAACCCGCTCGGCATGGCCGCCGGCTACGACAAGAATGCCGAGGTGCCGGAGCAGCTGTTGAAGCTCGGTTTCGGCTTTACCGAGATCGGCACGGTGACGCCGAAGCCGCAATCCGGCAATCCGCGCCCGCGCATCTTCCGCCTGGTAGAGGATGAGGGGGTCATCAATCGCCTCGGCTTCAACAATGAAGGCCATGACGCCGCCTTCGGGCGCCTCTCCGCACTGACGGGCAATGGGATCGTCGGCGTCAATATCGGCGCCAACAAGGACAGCGAGGATCGTATCGCCGACTATGTCGCCGGCATCCGCCGCTTTTATTCCGTCGCGCGCTATTTCACCGCCAACATCTCCTCGCCGAACACGCCTGGCCTGCGCGACCTGCAGGCGCGTGAAAGCCTTGCCGCGCTGCTGTCATCAGTGCTTGCCGCGCGGGACGAGGAAGCGAAGAAATCGGGCCGGAAAATCCCCGTCTTCCTGAAGATCGCTCCAGATCTCACCGAGGAGGGCATGGACGACATCGCCGCCGAGGCGCTCTCACATGCGCTTGATGGGCTGATCGTCTCCAACACCACGCTCTCCCGCGACGGGCTTAAGGATCAGCGCCAGGCGAAGGAAGCGGGCGGCCTCTCGGGCGTGCCGCTTTTCGAAAAATCGACGGCTGTGCTCGCGAAAATGCGCAAGCGTGTCGGCCCCGCCCTGCCGATCATCGGCGTCGGCGGCGTCTCTTCGGCTGAGACCGCGCTGGAGAAAATCAGGGCGGGCGCCGATCTCGTCCAGCTCTATTCCTGCATGGTCTATGAAGGCCCCGGCTTGGCTGGCGATATTGTTCGCGGCCTCTCCAAGCTCGTAGACCGAGAAAAGGCCGGTTCGATCCGCGAGCTGCGCGACACCAGGCTGGACTACTGGGCCGCGCGAAAGGTCTGATCGGCCCGCGGCTTCACCAGCATGGCCAGGAAGAAGCCGCGGAAGAGCAGGAAGGCGTTCATCGCCAGCCACAGGCCGTGATTGCCGAAGAGCGGCACGAAGACGGCGAGCATCGCCAGATAACCGGCAAAGGACATCAGCATCCGGTTGCGCATCTCGACCGACCATGTCGCGCCGATGAAGACCCCATCCATCAGGAAGGCGAGCGCGCCGGTCAGTCCCGTCACCGCAGCCCAGGGCAGATAGGTTTCGGCCGCCTGCCGAACCTCGGGCGAGGTCGTCAGCACCGAGATCAGCCAGGGACCGGCGAGGAAGAAGAAGGCGGAACCGATCGCCGCCAGTCCGAAGGACCAGAAGATCGTAAGTTTCAGCCCGCGGTCGAAGGCCGGCCGGTAGCGCGCGCCGATCGCCCGGCCGATGATCTGTTCGGCGGCATTGGCAAGCCCGTCGAGATAATAGCCTGACAGCAGGAAGAAATTCATCAATACGGCATTGGCGGCAAGCGTCACCGCACCGAAGCTGGTGCCGATCCGTGTCATGATGGTGAAGGCGCCGATCAGCACGAAGGTACGGATCAGGATATCGCGGTTGAGCGCGAAAAGCTCGGCCAGCCGGTGCCTGGAAAAGATCTCCGCCCATGCCGGCCGCTCTGCCTTGTCAAAGCCGCTGAACACGATGAAAAGCCCGACGAGCGCACCTGCCGTCTCGCCGGCCATCGTTCCCCAGGCAACGCCCGCGACACCCCAATCGAGCGTCAGGCCGAGATAGATGGAAAGCAGGATGTTGATGCCGTTGATGATCGCCTGCAGCAGCAGACCGATATTACCCTGTCCGCGCCCGAGCACGAATCCGAGAATGGCGTAATTCGCCAGCGCCGCCGGTGCGGCGAGAATGCGGATCGAGAAATAGGTGCTGGTCGCCTCGGCAATCGCCCCTTCCGCGCCCATCAGCTTCAACCCCGCCGCTATCAGCAGCGGCGAAAGACAGAGGAGCGCCAGCCCGCAGCCGAGCGCTGATATCAGCGCTCTGGAGAAAACGGCCTGCTGCTCGTGCCGGTCCCGCCTTCCATAAGCCTGCGCGGTCAGCCCGGTCGTCGAGGCGCGCAGGAAGTTGAAGCTGCCGAGGATGAGATCGAAGAGCATGGCGCCGATCGCCAGTCCTGCAAGCGCCTCCGCATTGCCCATCCGGCCGACGACGGCGGTGTTCGTCAGTCCAAGCAGCGGCGTCGTCATAAAGCCGAGCGTCATCGGAATGGCGATCGCGAGCACCAGCCGGTGCGTTACGTCGAAAGCCAGAGAGTTGTTGTTGCTGCGCGTATCCATGCCTGCCTCATATCGAGGCGGAATCGCCTCGGCTGGAAAGCACCATGGCCCAATAGGGCAGGTTCCGGGAAGATGTATTATGCGCGACGGCAACACCGAGCCCATCATAACGCCCGAGCATGTTTTCGAGGTGATGGGGCGAGTTGATCCAGGCTGTCACCACGGCGTCAACGCTCTGCTGGCCGGACGCGATATTCTCAGCCGCCGGCAGCCGGACACCACTTGCTTTCACACGTGCGCCAAAACTGTCGGTCATGCCCATGAGATGCGCCATCTTGCCGGCGCTCGCCATGCGTTTCGCCTGGAAGAGGGCGGCGGTCTGCGCTGCCGGATCGACGGCAAGCGGCGGTAGGCCGTTCTTCGCCCTCAGCTGGTTGACGAGCGGCAATACGCTCGACGTTTCGTCCTCGCCGTCAGACGGCGTGCCGGCGATCCGCGGGGTGCTGGTGCAGCCGGCAATGCCGGCGGCGAACGCAAATCCGGAGAGACGCAACAGACTGCGCCTGGAAAGAACGATCGATGTCATGTTACCTGTGATAGCTGAAAAGGCGGAGGATGACGAAGAGCGGGATGACGATCGTCGCCCCGAGGATGAGATAGTCGCCGACGCGTCCGAGTGCGGAGAAGCCCCGATGCCAGATCTCCAGGATGAAGTCGCGGACCCCATCGATGATGCTCCACGGCGTCAGGCCGAAAACGGTCATGACGAAACCGACGATCAGCGACACCACAATAAGCTTTACCAGTGTGCGGCCGAGTGAATCGCCGAGGAACCTGTTCACCTGATCGGACATGCGCCATCTCCTGTTTGCCCTTGGAATAAGGTTGCGGCGCGCCGCCCGCAAGCCCTTTCCGGAATTGGCCCCTAAGCCCCTTGCGGGCTTGGCCGCTTCGCTCCCTTTGTGGCTGGGCCGCTTCGCCTCTGAAATAGGACTTGAGTTTTTTTGTGGCCGCCGCCAAATGCGGGCCAACCAATAGGTCCATTCATGCAGCCCCATCAGCTTTCCTCAGGCGACGTCATCGCCGACCGCCGCGCCGATTATGCCAGGATGCTCGAAGAAGGCGGAGAGCCGGAAGCGGCCGCCGAACTGATGGAGCAGGCGCTCGAACTCGTGCCCGCCTGGGCTGCCGGCTGGTATCGCCTCGCCGCCTATCTGGAAAAGGCGGGCAAGGGCGAAGCCGCGATCGAGGCCTATCGCAGGACGCTCGTCCTCGATCCCGAGGATATTTTCGGCGCAGCCCTCAAACTCGCCCTTCTCGGCGATGTCGCCACACCCGACCGGCCACCGAGTCGCTATGTCGAGCGCCTCTTCGACGATTATGCCGACCGTTTCGAAGCAGCACTTGTCGAAAAACTAGACTACAGCGTCCCGCAGAAGCTCGCAGCGCTTGTTGCCTCCACCGGCAGGCGCTACGAACGCGCCGTCGATCTCGGCTGCGGCACTGGTCTGCTCGGTCCGGAAATCCGCTCCGCTGTCGGCCGCCTCGAAGGCTTCGACCTCTCGCAGAACATGCTGGCGAAGGCCGCCGAGAAACAGGTTTATGATACTCTCGCCCAAGCCGATCTCTCGCTCGCGCCGGAGCTCTCCGGTCTCTTTGCGGATGCCGCGCACCATCGCGCCGACCTGGTAACGGCAGCCGACGTGCTGATGTATCTCGGTAACCTCGAGAGTGTGTTTGCCATCATCGGAGAACTCGCTGCATCAGGCGCGGATATCGCCTTTTCCGTCGAGGATGCCGGCGATGGGGATGGCTTTCATCTCGCTCCGTCGCTGCGCTACGCCCATTCTGAAACGTATGTAAGGATGCTTCTTGCCCGTCATGGGCTGGAAGTCCTTGCGACCGTCAAGTCGGTCATTCGCAAAGATGGCGGAAAACCGGTCTCCGGCATTCTGTTCCTTACGCGCAAGCCGGCCTGAGCGAATATTTCTTGCGATTTTCAAATAGGTCAACATTGCTTACCTATTCCGCTTGATCGAACCGCAAAAAGCCTGATATTGCACAGATATCCGCAGCGAGCGCGGCGATAAAACGCCGAGCGCTCCAGCTCATTTCATAATGAAAAATATCGTCGCGTCGGGGTCTTGCCCGGACGTTCCTGAACTCGTCTGCCGTTGGAGACTGGCGACATGACACAGCTCATCAATGCCCTTGGCGTCTGGAACACAAGCGCGACGCGTCACTCCACCGTTGAGGATGTGCAGGGCATATTCTCCGGGAGCCTCGTCGCAGCCCTCGGCCTCTACGTGCTCGCCAGCGCCGGTCTTCTCACAGGCAGCACGGCCGGTGTCGCTTTCCTCCTGCATTATGCCTTCGGCGTCAATTTCGGCCTCGCCTTCTTCCTGCTCAACCTGCCGTTCTTCTATCTCTCGTGGAAGCGCCTCGGCATGGCCTTCACGATCAAGACCTTCATCGCGATCGGCCTGACATCGGTGCTATCAGATGCGCAGTCGCGCTTCTTTTCCATTTCGAGCATCCATCCGGCCTGGGCGGCCCTTCTCGGCGGCCTGCTGCTCGGCTTCGGCCTGCTGGCGCTCTATCGCCACCGCGCCAGTCTCGGCGGCGTCGGCATTCTCGGCATCTACCTGCAGGAGCGTTTCGGCATCCGCGCCGGCCTCGTCCAGCTTGCCATCGACATGTGCGTGCTCGCCGTCGCCGTCTTCGTCACCACCCCGCCTGTCGTCTTTTATTCCGTGCTCGGCGCGGTCGTGCTCAACCTCTTCGTCGCCATCAATCACCGCGCTGATCGCTACATCGCGCTCTAACCTTACAAATCGGTAAGCCATTCTAAACAAAACGTAACTTGCCTGCGGTCAGCCTCGGCGCGACACTCCTCCTCGCGCCGGATTTGATGAGGTGAGCCATGTCAGATTTGGAAAAACTTGTGAGACGCCGCATGCAGGAAGAATATGCCAAGGGCGCTTCCGCAGAGGAAGTCGCGAAAGTCGTCCGCGACCTGTTCAACAGCATCGACCTCTCGGGCAATAGGTTTGACGCCGTTGCCGTACGGGACATCACCGATCGCGAGTGACCAGATATTCAACCGACCCGAACTTTTCGGGTCGGTTGCCGGAATGAATTCTTTAAGTAGATATCCATCTCGCCGCCTTCTGCGGCGCATCGCTTGGAAGCCGGATTCTCTAAATCGTCATAGTATTGCATCCTACAATGAATACATCGCCACGGCGAATTTTCGATTGTATTTCGATTGTCATTTGCGACCTAACCGATTATTTTACTGACGGGCGATGTTGGGATGTTTTACCATGTCTTATGGTGATGGCGCGGTCGAGACAGACGAAGAAATCATCGAGAACAGATCATCAAGCGAACGGTCCTATCTGCGAAGCCTCAAGTCGATTGTGCAAGGCTTCAGTCGGTTTTTCAGGCTGATTGCGGTCGTGTACGCGCTGGCCGCTCTCGTAAGCATATTTGGGACGCTCATCTTGATGTCGCGGATCGAGGACGGCAGTGGGGCGCTTGGTTTGTTGACCATGCTCTTCACCATCTTCAATATCTGTTTGACCGTGTGGTTCGCTGGCCTGTGCGCGAGCCTCGCAAACCTGCATATCAAGAAAATTGAAGACGACGTGCGATATCGCCTGGTTTTTGACAAGGAAACACGCGGGATGACAGCCGATATTCTGGACAAGGTACGCAAGCGAGCAGAGCAGATATCGCAGACATTGACAGTCTACGGTGATTTTGTCGGCAATCAGACCGCAGTCGTGGGAAACGACAACGAGATCACCCAAACGGTGCAGAAGGCAGACCGCGACGAGGTTGCGAGCGCGTTGGGTCTGCTTATTGCATATTGCGAAGAGAGCGGCAGACAGGACGCTCAGGAGTTGGCAAGGAAAATTGCAGGCGAGGCTGAAAAGCCGACGCCCGACAGGAATATTATTTTCGATGCATGGACACGGCTTGTGTCGATTATTCCGACAGTGGGAACGGTCGTCGGAATAATCAACGGCATCCGGACTCTTATGGGAACCTGAAAGCCATCGGCGTGAAGCTGTGCATCACGCGGCCTTCGTTACCTTGTCGATCGGATGCTGCGAACGGAAACCGACGGCAAGCCGGTTCCAGATGTTGATCGCGCCGATCGCCACCGTAATCTCAGTCATCTCCTTCTCGGAGAAATGCACCTTCAGCGCTTCGTAGTCGGCATCCGGCGCGCCGGTTTTGGCGATATTCGTGACGGCGTCGACCCAGCCGAGCAGGGCGCGTTCGCGGGCGTCATAGACCGGCGATTCCCGCCAGACGCACATCAGGTTGATCCATTGTTCGCTGAGCCCATCATGGCGGGCTTCCTTCACATGCATGTCGACGCAATAGGCGCAGCCGTTGATTTGCGAAGCGCGAAGTTTGATCAGGTGGATGAAGCGGCGCTCCAGCCCGGAGGACTGGACATATTGCTCGAGTGCGGCGACCGCCTTGTAGGCGTCAGGGGCGGCTTTGGCGAAGTTGAAACGTGGTTGCATCATCTTTCTCCTTGGTTAGGGCTCAGCGAGCCGTCTTACGTTCGTGGATTTCGAGGAAAGCGCAGCCTCGGGCTGCGATCGATCCGTCGTCGAGAGCATTCAGTTCGATGCCGAGATCGGCGATGCTCGTCTTGGCGAGTTCCGCCCGGTACACCCGTTCGGCTCGGAGCATCGCCGCGCTGATGTTGCAGGGCTTGGCGAAGAAGTGATCGGAGACCGGATTCGGCCCGCGCTGGCGTATTTCGGCGCAGCGGAAAGCCGGTGCCGGCCCCTCGACTGCGAGCAGGATGTCGAGCAGCGAAATCTCCCCCGACGCCTTCGCAAGCCGATAGCCGCCCTTCGGCCCTGGCACGGTATCGAGGATGCCGGCGCCCGAGAGCGCCTGTAGATGCTTGAGCAGGTAGCTTGTCGAGACGCCGTGGAATTCTGCCAGTGCCGCTGCCGAAAGCACGCCGCCTTCAGAGAGGCCGGCAAGCATCGCGACGCTGTGAATGGCCTGCTCGACCCCATCGCTCATTTTCATCGAAGACACCTCCTCAATTCGTGGATAAAAAATATCTACGATTATCGCTTCTGTCAACCACTCTTCTTTTTCTCCCGCATTTCACTACTTTCAAGGCGTGGACCAGATCGATTCCGAAGCCCGCGCCTTGCTGCCTGCCGCCTTTGCCCGCTGGTTTGCGGAAAAGGGGTGGCGCCCGCGCGCCCATCAGCTGGAACTGCTCGCCCGCGCCGAAGCCGGCGAAAGCACGCTGCTGATTGCGCCGACCGGCGCCGGCAAGACGCTCGCTGGCTTCCTGCCCTCTCTGACTGATCTTACCCGCCGCGGGCGGATTCCGCCCGGCTCCGCCTTCACCGGCATCCACACGCTCTACGTGTCGCCGCTGAAAGCGCTTGCCATCGATATCGAGCGCAATCTGATGAAACCGGTCGAGGAGATGGGCCTGCCCGTCACCGTCGAAAACCGTACCGGCGACACACCGAATGCCAAGCGCCAGCGTCAGAAACTCAACCCGCCGGATATTCTGCTGACGACGCCTGAGCAGGTCGCGCTGCTTCTGGCGAACCGCGAGGCCGAGCGCTTCTTCAAGGATTTGAAATATGTCGTCCTCGACGAGTTGCATTCGCTCGTCACCTCCAAGCGCGGCCATATGCTTTCGCTCGGCCTTGCCCGCCTGCGCCGCCTTGCCCCTGGCCTGAAGACCATCGGCCTGTCGGCGACCGTCGCTGAGCCGATGGACCTGCAGAAATGGCTGGTCGAACAGGAGGAGGGGAGTGAACATCACGCCGGCCTCGTCGTCGTCGAAGGCGGCGCCAAGCCCGAGATTTCAATCCTTTCAACCGAAGAGCACATTCCCTGGGCTGGCCATGCCGCCCGATACGCCATTCCCGATGTTTACAGGCAGCTCCTCGAACACCGCACGACGCTGCTCTTCGTCAACACCCGCAGCCAGGCCGAAATGCTCTTTCAGGCGCTCTGGACGATCAATGACGACAACCTGCCGATTGCGCTCCACCATGGCTCGCTCGATGTCGCCCAGCGCCGCAAGGTCGAGGCGGCGATGGCCGAAAACCGGCTACGTGCGGTCGTCGCCACATCCACGCTCGATCTCGGCATCGACTGGGGCGATGTCGATCTCGTCATTCATGTCGGCGCGCCGAAGGGCGCCTCGCGGCTTGCCCAGCGCATCGGCCGCGCCAACCACCGCATGGACGAGCCGTCGAAGGCGATCCTCGTGCCGGCCAACCGTTTCGAGGTCATGGAGTGCCAGGCGGCCCTCGACGCCAACTATATCGGCGCGCAGGACACCCCGCCGGTTGGTCGCGGGGCGCTCGACGTGCTTGCCCAGCATGTGCTCGGCATGGCCTGCGCCGAGCCTTTCGACATGCTCGAACTCTACGACGAGGTGACCAGTGCCTTGCCCTATGCCGATCTCACCTGGGAGACCTTCGAGCGCATCGTCGATTTCGTCGCGACCGGCGGTTATGCGCTCAGGACCTACGAGCGTTATGCCCGCATCCGCAAGACCAAGGAGGGCCGCTGGCGCGTCTCCAATCCTGCGGTCGCCCAGCAATATCGCCTCAACCTCGGCACCATCGTCGAAAGCCCGATGTTGAATATCCGCATGGTCAAGCGCGGTGAGGGCGGCAGGATCGGCCGTGGCGGCGCCACGCTTGGAAAGGTCGAGGAATATTTCCTCGAGCAGATGTCGCCGGGCGATACCTTCGTCTTCTCCGGCAAGGTGCTGCGCTTCGAGGGCATTCGTGAAAACGAATGTCTCGCCTCTCAGGCCTTTTCGCTCGATCCGAAAATCCCATCCTATGCCGGCGGCAAGTTTCCGCTCTCGACCTATCTGGCCGAGCAGGTGCGGGCGATGATCGCCGATCCCGACCGCCGGCGCCGCCTACCGGATCAGGTGCGCGACTGGCTGTCGCTGCAGAACGACAAGTCGATGCTGCCAAAGCGCGACGAATTCCTGATCGAAACCTTCCCGCGCGGCAGCCGCGGCTATATGGTCGCCTATCCCTTCGAAGGCCGTCTCGCCCACCAGACGCTCGGCATGCTGCTGACCCGCCGGCTGGAGCGGACGGGCGCCAAGCCGCTCGGTTTTGTCGCCACGGACTATTCGCTGGCCATCTGGGGCCTTGAGGATATGGGGCTAATGATCGGCAACGGCCGCCTCAGCCTCTCCGAACTCTTCGACGAAGACATGCTCGGTGACGATCTCGAAGCCTGGCTCGACGAATCCTTCCTGCTGAAGCGCACTTTCCGCAATTGCGCCGTGATTGCAGGCTTGATCGAGCGCCGCCATCCGGGCAAGGAAAAGAGCGGCCGCCAGATCACCGTCTCCGCCGACCTGATCTATGACGTGCTGCGCAGCCACGAGCCGGATCACATCCTCCTGCAGGCAACCCGGCAGGATGCGGCGACGGGACTTTTGGATATTGGCCGTCTTGGCGATATGCTGAAGCGAATCAAGGGCCACATCACCCACCGCGCTCTCGACCATATTTCCCCGCTCGCCGTGCCGGTGATGCTGGAAATCGGACGCGAGGCGGTGCCGGGCGAGGCCCATGATGCGCTGCTTGCCGAAGCGGCGGACGATCTGATCGCCGAAGCTCTGGCATGAGACGACTGGGAAAAGACGACAGTGATAAACCGCCTGGCGCTGGCGCGCGATATTTCAGGACCTGACGCGATACCGGGCATCGAGACATCGGTGAACGGTATTGCCGCCGTCTGCGATCCGCTCGGCGCTCTCTATCTGCCGGATGCCGGCCTGCTCGTCGTCTCCGACCTGCATCTGGAAAAGGGCGCGGCCTTTGCCCGCCGCGGCATGATGCTGCCGCCTTACGATACGCTGGCGACGCTGACCGTCCTTGACGCTGTCATCTCACGCTATGATCCGAAGCTCGTCGTCTCGCTCGGTGACAATTTCCACGACCGCGTCGGTTCGAAGCATCTGCCGGAGAATTTCCGCGCACTGATCATCGCGATGGCGCGCGGCCGGGAATGGATCTGGATCAACGGCAACCATGACCCTGACGGCATCGTCGACCTGCCGGGCGCTTCTGCCGACGAAATGCACTATGCCGGCCTGACTTTCCGCCACGAGCCGAAGAACGGCTTACAGAGCGGCGAAATCGCCGGCCACCTGCACCCGTCGGCGACCGTGCGCCGGCGCGAAAGATCCATCCGCCGCCCCTGCTTTGCCACCGACGGCGCCCGCCTTCTCATGCCGGCCTTCGGCGTCATGAGCGGTGGTCTGGATCTTGGCCATCAGGCGATGAAGGGCCTGTTCGACAAATCTTCGCTGGTGGCGCATCTTTTGGGGCGGGATCGGATCTATTCAGTCCGGTACGGGAATTTGCGCGGATAGCGCCTGCCAATTCGAGGGCACGCCTGGCACGCCCTTGAACCTCAATTACACCCCTGCAACTGCTGCTGATAGGTCCCCGCCATCCGCGCGAACCGTTGTGCCGTCTGCTGCAACTGGCCATTCGAGCGCCAGTCGCCACGCTTGTATCCGGTCGGCCCGGAATAATAGGCAAGATAGAGATTATAGGCATCGTTCAGCGGAATGCCGGTCTCGGCGCTGTTCTGGTAGTGATACCAGCCGATGAAATCGATCGCGTCGGAAAAGTTCGTCCGTCGCGCGGCCCAATTCCCCGTCTGCGACTGATAGTGATCCCAGGTCCCGTCGAGCGCCTGTGAATAACCGTAGGCCGTCGAGGGCCGGGTCCAGGGAATGAAGCCGAACAGCCTGGTGCGCGGCGGCCGCGCATAGGGCTGGAAGCCGGATTCGGTGTACATCGTCGCCATCAGGATCGGCACCGGCACGCCATACTTCTTCTCTGTCCGCTCGGCGGCACGCTGCCAGCTGGAGAAGAGCCCGTCGCGCTCATCAAAGACGGCGCAAATGTTCCGCGTCTGCTTCGGCGCCGTCGCGCAGCCGGCAAGTAGCGCCAGCCCCACGGCCGTCAAAACGATACGAGTACGCATGACAAAACCTCTCGTTTCCGAGAGATTACTAACTCGTAAATGTTAAAAACCGGTTTTTAGTCGAATGCGAACCATCCCTCGGATGTTTCCTTGTGCGGAGAGGGGATGATGCAGGGCGGCCATGGACGTGGCCACGGATCATTCCATGATCTCAGATGCTATGTCCTGACGGGCTCGTAGCGCAGGATTACCGCGCCGCTTCCCGTTGCCGAGGATTCGATGAGCTTCAGCGGCACCTGGCGCTCTCCGGACTTGAAGAGCGGGTTGCCGCCGCCGAGGATTACCGGCACGACGCAGACCCTGATTTCATCGATGAGGCCTGCTTTCAGCAGGCTGTCGGCAAGCTCGGCGCTGCCGAAGATGAAGATCGTCTTGCCGCTTTCCTGCTTCAGCTTCATCAATTCGGGGATCGGATCGCTGACGATGCGAGCATTATTCCAGCCGGGATCGGTCATCGTTCGCGATACGGCAATCTTGGCGATGCCGTTCATATAGCCCTTGATCTTATCTTCGCTCTCGGCCGTCGGCCAGTAGGATGCCATGCCCTCATAGGTCTTGCGGCCGAAGACCAGCAGATCGCCTTCCTCGCCGAATTGCTCGGCATAGCGGTGCAGCTCCGGTCCCCAGGCATAATTGTGGAAGTCGATATCCCAGGGCTTCATCCCTTCGAAATAGCCGTCGAGCGTCATCAGATTCCAGACAACAAGCTTTCTCATTCCGTCCTCCTCCAGCGTCTTGTGTTAACTGATTGCATCAAGAAACCGGTTCTGCCTATTCAATCCGATAGCAATATGCAAGCGGTTTTGGCGGCTTGTGTGTCTAAAGTCCAGTACGCGCCCTTGACCGTTCTAGGTCGATTGTCCTAATGAGTTCTTAGGTCAAATGTCCTACGTGCTTGCCGCTGGCGCTTGGCGAACAGACAAGGAGGAATGAATTGGTTGCTGCAACCACGCGACTGCAGATTGTCGAAGCCGCCGACAGGCTTTTCTACGAGAGAGGCTTTGAGGCGACGTCCTTTGCCGACATTGCTGCCGTGGTCGAATTGTCTCGAGGTAACTTTTACTACCACTTCCGGACGAAGGACGAGCTTCTCGATGCAGTGATCACGCATCGTCTTGCTAGGACCAAATCAATGCTCGATGTATGGGAGGCCAAATCCGAGGCTCCTGCGGAGCGAATTCTCAGTTTCGTCCAGCTCCTCATCGTGAACCAGGCAAAAATCATGGCTTATGGTTGCCCGGTTGGTACCCTCTGTAACGAGCTCGCTAAGCTTGATCACATCGCCAGGGGTCGGGCCGCCGAGATTTTCAATCTGTTTCGCCATTGGCTCTCGCATCAATTCGTTGCGGTCGGCCGAGAGGCTGATGCCGATGGGCTGGCCATGCATGTTCTGATGTGGAGTCAGGGCGTTGCTGCACTCGCCGCCGCATATCGCGACGAAACCTTCATTCACCGCGAGGTGGAAAACATCTCCGCTTGGCTGGCAGCACAGCAGCCCGAACCGCCCGCTTTTCCCGAAATCGTTCCTGTTCAGCAATCCTAAGGAGCTCCTGGATGTTTTTCGTTACCCTGAAGTTCTCGGCCGGCAAGGCCAAAGCGCCTGTCCTGATGGAAGGACATAATGCTTGGATCAAGCGTGGCTTTGATGACGGAGTGTTTCTCCTCGTCGGCGGCCTTCAGCCGAGTGCGGGCGGAGCCGTCGTCGCCCACAATACCTCGCGTGCCGATCTGGAAATTCGGGTTCAGGAAGATCCTTTCGTGGCAGAAGGCGTGGTCACCGCCGATATTCATGAAGTTGCGCCGGCTCGCATCGATGAGCGTCTCGCCTTCCTGAGGACATGAGACGATACCTGTGATGGCAGATCAGTCCTTGCGGAAGATCAGGCTGGCGGTCCAGCCGGTGATGACGGCGAGCAGCACAGCCACGCCGCCGTAAAGGATCGGCTGCCCATGCGCCGCATCGGTGATCGTCTGCTCGATGCCGGTTTTGATAACCCGCAGCGGCAACGATTTTTCGGTGACGAAATTGCCGCTCTTGAAGAGATAGGCGCGCACCGTGTGCACCCCGTTCGGAATGTTCGCCGGCAGGCGCAGGCTCGCCTTGAAGAGATTGGAGGAGACGAACCGCACGCCGGTCGGATTGCGGTCGTAAAGCGCGTCTGCCTGCTGCAGCCGCAGGAAAGCCTGGCGGAATTCGGCGAGATTGCTGCCGTCACCGACGAAGCCGACCGGGGTCAGCGGAATGTGATCGATGCCGATCCCCCGATCGGTCAGGTCAAGCGGGGTCGTCAGGTCGTCGATCCCGCGCGAACTCGACATCGAATAGGAATGTGGCACTGCTTCGAAGGTCATCGAGCGCCTGTTCACCCAGATGCCGAAGACACGTTCTTTCTTCCGCACCGTCGCATCCTCGCGCGGCCCTTCCAGCACCACGACCACATCATACTGGCCGATGGCGAGCAGCAGCTGATCGGTGTTCGACAGCGCCCCGAAGATCGTCAGGTCTGCGCCGCGGAAATCCGATGTGATGGCAATTTCGCTCGTCGATGTGCCGATCTCCAATCCTTCGCGGACGACTTCCGTCGCCTGTCCGGGCAGCCACTGCGCTCCGGCAGCCACCGGCAGCAGGCAGAGGAATGCAATGGCGGCGGCGAGCAGGCGCATCAGTTCCCCGCTCCCATCACCACCGAATAGACGTCGGCCGGCGTCACCACCAGTGCGATCGCAAGACGCAGGCCGACGGCGAGCACCAGCAGGCCGAGGAGCGCGCGCAGCTGCTCGCCGCGCAGCTTCTGCCCGACGCGTACGCCGTATTGTGCCCCGATCACGCCCGCCACCATCAGGATGAAGGCGAGCACGATATCGACGGAAAAATTCGTCGCTGCCTGCACGATCGTCGTATAGGCGGTCACGAAGATGATCTGGAACAGCGAGGTGCCGACGACGACATTGGTCGGAATGCGCAAGAGATAGATCATCGCCGGCACCATGATAAAGCCGCCGCCGACACCCATGATCGAAGTCAGGATGCCGATCGCAAAGCCGAGCGCGACGATCGGAATGACGCTGAGAAAGATCTTCGATTTCTTGAAGCGCACCTTGAGCGGCAGCTTGTGCACCCAGTGCTGGTGGCCGGGCTTGCGCGGCGCCGGCGGCTCGTTGCGCGCCGCCCGCCGCATGGCATTGATGCTTTCAAGCAGCATCAGCCCGCCGACAGTGCCGAGGAAGATGACATACATCAGCGAGATGATCAGATCGAGCTGGCCGATGGCGCGCAGCAGCGAAAAGATCCAGATGCCGACCGTGGCGCCCGAGAGGCCGCCGATCAGCAGCACGGTGCCGAGCTTGACGTCGAGCGTGCCGCGTCGGAAATGGGTGATCGCGCCCGATATCGACGACGCCACTACCTGGTTGGCGCCGGTTGCGACCGCGACGACGGGAGGGACATTGTAGAAGATCAACAGCGGGGTGATAAGAAAGCCGCCGCCGACGCCGAACATTCCTGACAGGAATCCGACGGCCGCTCCCATGCCGAGAATGATGAAGATGTTCACCGACAATTCTGCGATGGGCAGATAGATTGTCACAACCGACCCCGAATGATGACCGCGCCTGTCGGGCGGTTTTTGTCACGTCCCCGTTCGAATGCGCACCATACTGTGAAATCGTTGCCAGAGGCTTTCGATCGGCCTCTGATGAGCGATGGAGGTTCCGGCAGAGGATTCGCCGGATGCGCGGATCGATATGTCCCGCATAATCCGGCTTTTTTCAGGTATTGTGACAGGCGGCGACAAAATCGGAAAAAGCCTGCGGCCCACCACACAATTTATCCTTAAATCGATTCCAGTCTAAGGATAAATTATGCAGCAATTCAGGGTGTTGCAGCGTCATTTGCGCATCTGAAAAGACGCGCGGCGCTGCAATGCCGCGAAGCCTTTTCTAGATTGCCTTGCTGCCCTGCTTGTTGCGTTCGAGCAGCGCCTTCACGGTCGCGTCGGTCACCTTGCCGTCCGGCTCCTGGCCGACCGTTTTCTGGAAGCTCTTGATCGCGGCAACGGTCTTCGCACCCATTTCGCCGTCCGGCACTCCAGCATCGAAGCCATTGTTGTTGAGGATCGCCTGGATGTTACGGATCGCCTTCTTCATGTCGACGGTGGCCGTCTTCGCGCCCGTGCCCGCCCATTCGTCGGGGATGTCGATCGCGTTCGTGCGGTGGTCGAGCGGCTCGGGCTTCCAGAGATCGGCCTTGGCACGCGCCCGTTCCAGCTGGTCGGGTTTCATGGCATTGGCCACTTCGTCGCGCTTCTGCGCTGCGTCTTTGTCGCCAGCCTTGGCGGCAATCGCGAACCACTTGTAGGATTCTTCGAGATCCGCCGGGACCCCGTTGCCCCTAGCGCAGAGGATCGCCAGGTTGAACTGGCTGTCGGTGATGCCGAGGTTTGCAGCTTTGGTGAACCAAGAGGCGGCAGTTGCATAGTCCTGCTGGCCGAGTGCGCCGGAGGCGTAGAGAACCGCGAGATTGTGCATCGCGCTGGCATTGCCCTGGTTTGCCGCCTGTTCGTAGAAGCCCTTTGCCTTGTTGATGTCGCGTTCGACGCCGTTGCCTTTCTCGTACATGCTGCCGAGCCGGTATTGCGCCGGCGCAAAGCCCTTGTCGGCCGAAAGCTGATACCAGCTTGCCGCCTGCTTCTGGTCGACCGTCACGCCGTTTCGGCCGTCCGAATAGCGCGCACCGATCTCGAACAGCGCCAGCGTATCGCCGCTGCGCGCCGCATCGGCAAGCGATTTCGGCTGCACCGTCTCGGGAATGGTGATTGCGGCCTGAGGCTGAGATGCTGCCGTCGCCGGGGCGTTCGAAACGAAGCCCGATGGCTCCTGCGTTGCACCGGCCGAACCGGACGGGGCAAACGTCGCAGCACCCTCGCCGTCGAGCGGCATCGCATCGGTTAGGTGATCGCCGGCAACTGGCGGGGCTGCGTCCGGCTGCACCTGTTCGGCGGCGGGAGGCGTTGCTTCCGCTGCGGGCGCGGCCGTTTCCGCAGCGCCGGCATCCTGCTGGGCGGGCGTTGCCTCGGGCAATGCCGGTGAAGGGTTTTCCATTGCTCCCGTCAGCGCCGAAACTTCCGCTGGCGGTTGCGGCGCGCGCTCGCCGCTCGTCAGCGTGCGGGCGAGCGGAAAGGCCATGATGGCGAGCAGCACGGCGCCGACCGCCAGAAGGATTGGCCGCCGGTAGCGCGAAAAGGCGCTGGTCTTGCCCGTCTTGTCAGAAGTCTTGCCAGCCTTGTCGGTATTGACGCTCTTCTTCTCAGGCCTGACGGCCGCCTGCTTCGGATTGGCGTCCACTTCCATGGCGGCCGCCTGCGCCGCGCGGCGGGCGGCGGCGATGTAGTCGGCGCGATCGGTTTCGCCGGCAGGTTTGCCGCGCGCCGCACTCTGGCTGGCGCGCACCCGCTCGAGGATCTTCTTCACGTCAGGCGTGCCCGAGCCCGGTTCGAGCAGTTCGTTTGCCGCGTCCGTCGGTACCACATCCGTGGGGTCGATCGACGGCGCCGGGTCGATGACCGCGCGTTCGATCCCCTTGGTCTCGGCCTTCTTGCCCGGCAGCAGCCGTTTGCCGAGGCTGGCGAGCAGGCTGACCTTTGCAGATACCGGCGTCGCGGTCTCCGCCGACCGGGTCGCAGCTTCAATGGCGATGGCGCTCGTTCCGCTCATGGCCGTGGCCTGCGCCGGGACGGCAGATTCCGCTGCGATCTCTGCGGTGCGAATGACAGGAGAGGCCTTTGCCGTCGGGGCAGCGGCAAGGGGCCGGCCCGCTTCGGCTTCGGCCACCATCAGCGCATAGGGATCAACATCGACATCGAAATCGACGTCGGCCACCGGCATCTGGGCGCTCGGCCGCCCCCGCTCTTCCATGCCGTCGAGGCGGTCGGCAATATGCACCAGCGTCTCGTGCAGCGCCTTGAAGGTCTTGTGCGTGCGCTCCTCGCTGTCGCGGCTGATATCCTCGAGATGGCGCAGGTCTTCGGCCAGTGCTGTTAACGCCGACATGTCGGCGGCGGGCACGGCGCCCTGCATGCTGCCATTGCGCGAATAGGCGTCAACGACGGCTTCTGCCGCCTGGCGCGCCGCCTCGATGATATATTCGTCGCTCGTCGCCATATAATCTTCGATCGCGCCCATGCGCCGGTCGAGATCGGCAGGGATCGCAGCGCTTTCGCGCGGCGCGTTCATCAGTGCCGAAAGATTGGCAATCTGGTCTTCGAGGTTCTTCAGGGCGTGCGGATCGGTCGGCGGCGCCGATGTGCTCTCCTCCAGCCGGGCGGCAATGTCGCTCAGCCGGCCTTCGAGGCGCCGGAAGGCGCCGTCGTCGACCGTCGCGGCGGGTGCAGTCTGCTGATAGGCCATGTCGTCGATGCGTCGGGCGAGATAATCGAGCCGCTGCGCCAGCACGTCGTTGACGGCACCGCTTTCCAGCGCGTCGATCTTGCGGGAAATGTCGGAAAGCGCGCCGGAGAGATCGGGCTGGGGTGCCGCCTTCTGCGTCCGCTCCAGGAGATAGGAGAGATGTTCCAACCGCTCGTCGAGCCGCGACGTTGCTTCCGCTTTCGTCAACTCCTCGACGCGCGATGTCAACGCCTCCAGCCGCAGCGCCAGCTCGTCGGCCGGGTTCACGCGGCTGGCCGCGTCATGGCTCATCAGGTCGATCTGGTCGGCGAGTGCCGAAAGCCGGCTTTCCAGCCGCTGCATCAGTGCCGGGTCGTTGGCGGCGGCGGCGCGTCCGCTTGCCGCGATTGCGCGGCTGATCTCGTCAAGCCGCATATCCATCGCGGCGAACTGCTCGGACATGACCCTGTCGTGCGGCTGGATCAGATTGCCGAACTGCTCCATTGCCGTGGCGATGGAAATAAGCTTGTCTTCCAGCGCCCGCACGGCCGGGCTTTCGCCCATGCCGCCGATATGGCGCTTGATGTCGTCGAGCCGATAGGCGAGCGAAACGAGCTCTTCCTGCAGCCCCTCCGTATCGAGTGCTGCAAGTCGGCTCTCGAAGCCGTCCCAGCGGTTTTCCATATGGCGCAGCGAATCCTCGCGCGCCAACCCATCCATCAGCGAGCGCAGATCTTCGAAATCCTCGCGCAGGCCGGCGGCCTCAGGCCCGGCGGAGCGGCCGGTCAGCTGGGTAATGCTCTGGGCAAGGCGGCCCATGTCTGCGCGCATGTCGTCGGCGAAACGGCCGTCTCCGGCATTTGCCTTGATCTCGCGCAGCTCGGCGCGCAGCGCGTTCATCTCGCGGGTGACGCCCTCGGAAATGTCACGCTTCAGGTCCTGTCTGAGGTTGACGAGCGCCTGGGCGATTTCCGTCATCGTGTCGTCGCCTGCGCGGAAGGCGGGCGCCGGCGCGGGGGCGGGGCGCGGTGCGGGTTCGCGAAGCTGCGGCGCCTGTTCGCGCGTGTAGGGCCGTTCGCGGCCGGCTTCCAGCGCGCGCTGGCGCTGGCGAATTTCGGCAAGCGGATCCGGCCGCGGCTCGGGCGGGGCTTTTACTGGCCGAGGAGCGTAGGAGCCGGCATAAGGATCGCGCTCGGCCGTTGCCGTGCGCGGCCGCTGTTCGCGCCCGCTGCCCATCAGACCTTCGATGCGCGCCTCGAGCCCTTCGATCGTGCGGTTCAGCGCATCGAGCGAAGTCCTGTCGGACTGTCTGGAAGGATTTGATCGCGATCCGTTCATCTTCTTGCTCGCTTCGACTGCTCGACCCCTCGTCAGAGCTCGATCCTTGGCTTTTGCGTCTGCTGCCGCGCCTTCGCGCGGACCGGAGCGCACCATTCATGAGAAGCTAGTCAATTAGACTTTCCTCAAGCTGAACGGCGTAGCGGCATCCCTGGGAAACGCGAGACTGAGAAAAATGAATGCGGATCACTACTGCTCAATCCGCACCTTTCACGAAACGTGGTAAACAAGCCGTTAATGTCGATGAGAATTTTTTAACGTTTGTGTTCCGGAAGCCGTTTTTAGCGGCAATTGCCGTTGAATTCGTCGCCTCAAGCCGGCCGCGGATATTGCAGCTCGATCTTCACGCCCTCCGGGCCGTAGACAAAGATCTGGCCGAGATCGGTGTCGGGAATGTCGTAATATTCATAGCGATATCCGCTCGCCTTGATGCGCTCCAGCGCCGGTCCGAATTCGTAAAGGCTGAAGGCGACATGGTTGAAGATGCCGGACGGAAAATCGGTGTTGCGCGATGTCAGGCTGAGATGGATGACCGGGCGTTCGTCCAGGTAGAGCCAGTGGCCGGGGGAGGCGAAGGGTGGCCGGTAGCCTTCCTTGACGCCAAGCAAGGTTTCCAGGAATGCGATCATGACAGGCGCATCGCGGGTATCGATCGTGACATGGTCCAGACGCGGCATCGGTTCCTCCCAGCCAGCTCAGACGGCGAAACATAGTCTGATTGACGTCACCGCGAAAGTTGCCTTCTCTCGGCGGCGGGACGCCACTGGCGGACGCTTAGAAGTTCTCCGTCCACGGCCGGACTTCCACTTCCAGCGACCATGCGCTGCGGTGCTGGCGAAGCACGTCGATATAGGTCTGCGCGATTGCATCCGGCGAGAGCGTACCGTCAGGCTTATCCGCCTGGTCCGGCCGGATCTGCGAGCGCACCGCGCCGTCGATGACGAAATGCGCGACATGGATGCCCATCGGCCCGAGTTCGCGGGCAGCACTCTGGGCAAGGCCACGTAGCGCGAACTTGCCCATCGCGAACGGGGCCGATTGCGCAAAACCTTTCACGCTTGCCGATGCGCCGGTGATGAGGATCGCACCGCGGCCGCGCGGGATCATCTGCCGCGCCGCCTGCTGCACCACCAGGAAGCCGCCAAACGCGGTTGTCGCAATCGCCTTCTCCACATCGGCTGGATCGAGTTCGGAAAGCGGACCGCGCACGCGAGCACTCGCATTGAAGATCACCACGTCAGGCCCGCCGATTGCGGCCGCGGCTTCTTCGAACAGCGCCGCCACACTCGCCGGCTGCGAGACGTCTGTTGTAAAGGCGCTGGCGCCGGTCTCCTCGATGAGCCCGTGCAGTTTGTCGATATTACGGGCGGCCAGCCCGACCTTGACGCCCTGCGCCGACAATTGCCGGGCGAGCGATGCGCTGATGCCGGAGCCCGCGCCGACAATCAGGGCGCTCTCATAGGGAAAATCGGTCATGATATCGTCCTCGATGAATTGTCCTGATGACGTAGGAAGTGCGAACGGTTTGCGCCACCACTCGACGGGAATTTCAGTGCGCGGAATCGATCGAATAAGCGCAGATGCGTGACAGATGGACGAAGGAAAGGCCCGTCTCCTCGGCCCATTCATTGAAGGCCTGCTGGATCAGCTGCTGGTCCTTCTTGGTCGTACCGGAGGAGGAGAGCGGGACCCCGGCGAACCGGAGACAGGCGAGCACATCCATCGTTCCGATGAAGCTGTCGCGGCCGATGCCGCGCAGGAAATATTGTCCGGTCATTCCGCCGAGCCGGCTGCCGCGTTTGCTCAGCAGGTCGAGAAGGCCGATTTGGTCGTCGCGCGGCCAGTCGGCGAAGAAGACGCCGGCGCTGCCATATTCCCTGGCCAATTCCCTGAGGAAGGCGGCATTGACGCGAACCGACATGATCTTGGCGCCGTTGCGGATGATCCGCTCATCCGATGTCAGATCGTGCCAATAATCGTCGGGCGCGATATTCAACATTGACGGATCGAAACCGGAAAATGCCGCCTCGAAACCCGGCCACTTCGCATCGATCACCTTCTGGACGAAACCGCTGTAGAAGATGCGCCGGGTCATATCCGCCAGGATGCGGTCGTCGGGCATGGCGCGCAGCCGCTCGTGATCCGGCCGGTGCTTCTCGAGCATTGCCTGCAGCGCGGCCGCTCCGCCTTTTCGCTCCTCCGCTCGCTGCCTTATCGCCTCGAAGCTGATCATGTCGGCGGCCCTCCTGAAGCATTGCCCGAATTGCGGATTGTAAGACGCTTCGGCTTATAAGCCATTCCCAGATGGACAAGGAAGATGAGGTGACGTCTTCCTGGCGCTTCATGGCCTGTGAATCCATGCTCCCGAATTTTTTCACGAAAGACGGCCAAGGTGCAGAATTTGACGTTTACGCAAACGTCAATATTTTGTAAGACAGTGCCCAAGGCCGGGGCGATCCGGTCAGCCGAATGGGAGGAATTTGAGAGATGCCAGTCTACAAGGCCCCGGTGAACGATACGCTCTTCGTCCTGAACGACGTGCTGGGCCTCGAACGCTACAACAATCTGCCGGGTTTTGCCGAGGCGACGCCCGATATGATCGAAGCGATCCTCGGCGAGGCCGGAAAGGTTGCCGAGGAAGCTCTCTTTCCGCTGAATTATTCCGGCGATCAGGAGGGTTGCACCCGCCACGACGATGCCAGCGTCTCGACGCCGAAGGGCTTCAAGGGCGCTTATAAAGCCTATCGCGAAGGCGGCTGGATCGGCCTTGCCGTGCCGGAAGAATTCGGCGGGCAGGGGCTTCCCTATACGCTCCACACCGCTGTCGGCGAATATACTTCCGCCGCCAACATGTCGCTGATGATGTATCCTGGCCTGACGCAGGGCGCGATCGCCGCGATCCTCGTTCACGGCTCCGAGGAGCAGAAGAAAACCTATCTGCCGAAGATGGTCGACGGCTCGTGGTCCGGCACCATGAACCTGACCGAGCCGCATTGCGGCACCGATCTCGGCATGCTGCGCACCAAGGCGGTGCCGCAGGCTGACGGCAGCTACAAGATATCGGGCCAGAAGATCTTCATCTCCGCCGGTGAGCACGACCTGACCGACAATATCGTCCACCTGGTGCTTGCCCGCATCGAGGGCGCGCCCGAGGGCACCAAGGGCATCTCGCTGTTTATCGTTCCGAAATACCTGGTCGGCGATGACGGCGCGCTCGGCACCCGCAATGCCGTCTCCTGTGGTGCGATCGAGCACAAGATGGGCATTCACGGCAACGCCACCTGCGTCATGAACTACGACGAGGCGACCGGCTTCCTGATCGACGCCGAAAACCGCGGCCTCAATGCCATGTTCGTGATGATGAACGAGGCCCGCCTGATGGTCGGCCTGCAGGGCATCGCCATTTCCGAGATCGCTTATCAGAACGCCGCCAACTACGCCCGCGACCGTATCCAGGGCCGCTCGCTGTCCGGCCCCAAGGCCCCGGACAAGAAAGCCGATCCGATCATCGTCCATCCCGATATCCGCCGCTCGCTGATGACCATCCGTGCCTTCAACGAGGCCGGCCGCGCCTTCCTGCTCTGGACGGCGCTGAAATCTGACATCGCCCATCGCGCCACCGACGAGAAGGAACGGCAGACGGCCGACGATATTCTCGGCCTCGTCACCCCGATCCTCAAGGGCGTGATGACCGACAAGGGCTTCGATCATGCCGTCATGGCCCAGCAGGTCTTTGGCGGTCACGGCTATATCGAAGAACATGGCATGAGCCAGTATGTGCGCGATGCCCGTATCGCCATGATCTATGAAGGCGCCAACGGCATTCAGGCGCTCGATCTCGTCGGTCGGAAGCTCGCCCTGAACGGCGGCCGCGCCGCCATGGCCCTCTTCAAGGAGATCGGTGATTTCTGCGAGGAGAACCGCGGCGACGAAAAGCTCTCCTTCTTCACCAAGCATCTGAAAAAGGGCTTGAACGACGTCCAGGGCGCGACCATGTGGTTCATGCAGAATGCCATGGCCAAGCCCGACAATGCCGGCGCCGGCTCGACCGACTACATGCACCTCTTCGGCCTCGTCATTCTCGGCTATATGTGGGCGAAGATGGCAAAAGCCGCCGAGGATGGCCTTGCATCGGGCCATGCGGCGCGTGAGGATTTCCTGAAGAACAAGCTGATCACCGCGAAATTCTTCATGGAGCGGATCATGCCGGAAACCACGCTGCGCAAGGCGCGCATCGAGGCCGGCGCCGACACGATGATGGAACTGGCCGCCGAAGCGTTTTGATTGTGTCCTCTTCTCCCCAGCGGGGAGAAGGTGGCCCAAAGGGCCGGATGAGGGGGCGCGCCGCAGGCGCGTCTTTCTTCTGGCTCCGGCTTCGCCGGAGACCCCCTCATCGCCTCGCTTTGCTCGGCACTTCTCCCCGCTGGGGAGAAGAGGAAGAACGAAATTCACCGGCGCCGCCGCGCCGCCAGGGAGATGAGACAATGACCGAGGTTTTCATTTACGATCACGTCCGCACGCCGCGCGGCCGCGGCAAGAAGGACGGCGCCCTGCATGAGGTGCCCTCCGTCCGTCTCGCGGCGAAGACGCTGGAAGCGATCCGCGACCGCAACGGGCTCGATACGCAAACGGTCGACGACATCATCATGGGCTGCGTCGATCCGGTCATGGATGCCGGCGCCGTCATCGCAAAGGCCGCCGCGTTCGAAGCCGGTTACTCCACCAGGGCGCCCGGCATGCAGATTTCCCGCTTCTGCGCTTCCGGCCTCGATGCCGTCAATTTCGGTGCCGGCAAGATCGCCCAAGGCGCAGACGATATCGTCATTGCAGGCGGCGTCGAAAGCATGTCCCGCGTCGGCCTCGGCATGTCGGGTGGCGCATGGTTCATGGACCCATCGGTGAATTTCCCGGCCTATTTCATGCCGCAGGGCGTCTCGGCCGATCTCATCGCCACCAAATACGGCTTCAGCCGGACTGATGTTGATGCTTACGCCGTCGAGAGCCAGAAGCGTGCCGCCCATGCCTGGGAAAACGGCTGGTTCGACAAGTCGGTCATCCCGGTCAAGGATCAGAACGGCCTGACGATCCTTGACAAGGACGAGCACATGCGCCCCGGCACGGATATGCAGGCGCTCGCCTCCCTCAATCCGTCCTTCCAGATGCCCGGCGAGATGGGCGGCTTCGAAGCCGTTGGCATCCAGGCCCATCCAGAGATCGAGCGCATCAACTATGTCCATCATGCCGGCAATTCCTCCGGCATCGTCGATGGCGCCGGCGTCGTTCTGCTCGGCTCCAAGGCCGGTGGTCAGAGCATGGGGCTGAAGCCGCGTGCCCGCATCAAGGCTTTCGCCAATATCGGCTCAGATCCGGCCCTGATGCTGACCGGCCCCGTTGATGTCACCGAAAAGCTGTTGAAGCGCACAGGCATGAGCCTTGCCGACATCGACCTCTTCGAGCTGAACGAAGCCTTCGCCGCCGTGGTGCTGCGTTACATGCAGGCGTTCGAGATCGACCACGACAGGATCAACGTCAATGGCGGCGCCATCGCCATGGGCCATCCGCTCGGCGCCACCGGCGCGATGATCCTCGGCACCGTGCTGGATGAACTTGAACGCTGCAACCTCAACACCGCGCTGGTAACCCTCTGCATCGGCGCCGGCATGGGCACGGCAACGGTTATCGAAAGGGTCTGACGATGAGCTTCAACACCGGCACGATCGAAACCGAATATGCCGAGGTCACCGAGCACTGGTCGCCCCGCGTCATCGCCGATCTCAACGGCCAGAGCGTCAAGCTCGCCAAGGTCCAGGGCCAGCTCACCTGGCATTCCCACCGCGACGAGGACGAGCTTTTCCTCATCTGGAAGGGCGCGCTCACTATCGAATATCGCGACCGCCCGCATGTCCATCTGAAGGCCGGTGACTTTCATGTGGTGCCCAAGGGCGTCGAGCATAACCCGGTGGCGCAGCAGGAATGCTGGATCGTGCTTTTCGAGCCGTCGCAGACCAAACATACCGGCGATGTCGTCACTGAAAAGACGAAGACCGTCGACGCGCAGCGCAGCCATTTGCCGGCCTGATCGGGGAGGAACCCAATGACCTACACCAATTTCACGCTCGAAATCGACGCCGACGGCATCGCTCTCGTCACCTGGGATATGCCCGGCAAATCGATGAACGTCTTCACCGCCGAGGTGATGGCCGAACTCAACGCCATCATCGATGCGACGACCGTTGACGCCGCCGTCAAGGGTGTCGTCTTCACCTCAGGCAAATCCTCCTTCTCCGGCGGCGCCGACCTCTCGATGATCAAATCGATGTTCAGTTCCTATCAGGAGGAGAAGGCAAAGAGCCCGGAGATGGCGGTGCAGACCCTCTTCGGTCTGGTCGGGCGCATGAGCGGTCTGTTTCGCAAGCTCGAAACATCGGGCAAGCCTTGGGTTTCGGCCATCAACGGCACCTGCATGGGCGGCGCTTTCGAACTTTCGCTCGCCTGCCACGGCCGCGTCGCCTCCAATGCCAAGAGCGTCAAGATCGCGCTGCCCGAGGTGAAGGTTGGCATCTTCCCCGGCGCCGGCGGCACGCAGCGTGTGCCGCGGCTGGCGAACGCCCAGGACGCGTTGCAGATGATGACCACGGGCCAGTCGCTGACCGGCTCTCGCGCCAAGGCGATGAACCTCGTGCATCAGGTGGTCGAGCCGGATCAGCTGATCCCCGCGGCCAAGCAAATGATCAAGGATGGCCTGAAGCCGGTCGCCCCCTGGGACGAGAAGGGCTTCAAGGCGCCAGGCGGCGGCATCTGGACGCCGGCCTCCGCCCAGCTCTGGCCGGCCGCCCCGGCCATCCTGCGCCGCGAGACGTCAGGCAATTATCCGGCAGCACTCGCCATCCTGAAATGCGTCTATGAAGGCCTGCAGGTGCCGTTCGACACCGGCCTGAAGATCGAGCAGCGTTATTTCACCGAAGTGCTGCAGACCCGCGAAGCCTTCTCGATGATCCGCTCGCTGTTCATCTCCATGCAGGAACTCGGCAAGGGCGCCCGCCGCCCTGCAGGCCACCCCAAGACCGAGCTGAAACATGTCGGCGTCGTCGGCGCCGGCTTCATGGGCGCCTCGATCGCATACGTCACCGCTGCCGCCGGCATTCCCGTGACGCTGATCGACCGCGACATTGAAGCGGCGACCAAGGGCAAGACCGTTTCCGAAGGGCTGGTCAAGGATTCCATCAGTAAGGGACGTCTTACGCAAGATGATGCAGCCGCACTGCTCTCCCGCATCACGCCCTCGGCCGATTACGCCGATCTCGCCAATGCCGATCTCGTCATCGAGGCGGTGTTCGAGGATCGCGAGGTGAAGAAAACTGTCATGGAGGCTGTCGAAGCCGTGCTGCCGGAAGGCGCGATCTTTGCCTCCAATACCTCGACCCTGCCGATCTCGGGTCTTGCTAAGAATTCGAAACGGCCTACCGATTTCATCGGCATCCATTTCTTCTCGCCCGTCGAAAAGATGATGCTGACCGAGGTCATCCTCGGAAGCGAAACCGGCGACCGGGCGCTGGCCGTCGCTCTCGACTATGTCGCAGCCATCAAGAAGACGCCGATCGTCGTCAACGACACCCGCGGCTTCTTCGTCAATCGCTGCGTGCTGCGCTACATGTCGGAAAGCTACGACATGCTGATCGAAGGCGTGCCGCCTGCGATGATCGAGAATGCCGCCAAGATGGCCGGCATGCCTGTGGGACCCTTGGCGCTCAACGACGAGGTGGCTATCGACCTCTCGCTGAAGATCCTCAAGGCCACCGTCGCCGATCTCGGCGAAAAGGCCATCGACCCCCGGCATATGGACCTCATCTCCCGCATGGTGGAAAAGGAGGGCCGCTTCGGCCGCAAGAATTCCAAGGGTTTTTACGACTATCCGCCGAAACCGGCGAAAAAGTCCCTCTGGCCCGACCTCAAGACCCTCTACCCGCAGAAGCGGACCGACGAGGTTGACGTGATCGTCCTCAAGCAACGCTTCCTCGTCACCATCGCGCTGGAAGCCGCCCGCACGGTGGAGGAAGGCATCGTCACTGACCCGCGCGAGGCGGATGTCGGTTCGATCCTCGGCTTCGGCTTCGCGCCTTATACCGGCGGAGCGCTGAGCTATATCGACGGGATGGGCGCGAAAGCTTTCGTGGAATTGGCTGAAAGGTTGGCTGACACTTACGGATCTCACTTCAAGCCGACGCCGCTGCTGAAGGACATGGCCGCCAAGGGCGAGACCTTTTACGGGCGGTTCGATCCCTATCCGACGATAGGGGAAGCGGCGTAAGTCGCCTTTTGACGTCGTGCCGCCGCCGCGGCACGACGTCAAAGAACTCGCCGGATGTATCTCCACCAGGCCGAATTCGACTTTTCCTTGCGAACGCCTTGTCACGGACACAATTCCCGGTTAAACGTTCAAGCATCGATCTTGCTAGATGAACTTTGAAACGGCGCTCGCGTCGTTCCTGGCGAACTTCCTCCAAAATCGGTTTTCATCGCCGCTCGGGCCTTTGTCCGGGCAGCAATCTTCTATGAACGATTCGAAAAGGATATCGTCATGAGCACTGGTACCGTAAAGTGGTTCAACGCAACCAAGGGCTTCGGCTTCATTCAGCCGGATGACGGCGCAGCCGACGTTTTCGTCCACATCTCCGCCGTTGAACGCGCTGGCATGCGCGATCTCAAGGATGGCCAGAAGCTGTCTTACGAGCTCGTCCGCGACAACAAGTCCGGCAAGATGTCGGCAGACCGCCTCCAGGCGGCCTAAGCCTTACGGCGCGTCCTTCTGGACGCGCGGGCTTTGAATATCATCTCCGGATCGTGACCACGGATGTACTGGCACGGTTCGTCGAGATGGCAGGGAAGGTCGGGTTAGCCCGGCCTTTTTTCATTTTCGGCCGGCCGATGCCGCGCCCTGTCCGCCCGTTTTCCCAAGAAATGTGAATTGCTCAGTCGTCGGCCGCCTCGTCGGCCGCCAGCATTTTCATCGCCCGCGCCATCACCGCGCATGCTGAATTGAGCTCGGCTGATGTAAATGCGGCGCCCAATTCGTTTGCCCATCTCGCTTGAGCGATCTCGATCGCGCCGAGCCGAGCCGCCCCTTCCGCCGTCAGCTGCACCAGCTTGGCGCGTTGGTGATGCGGATTGTCGGCATAGGAGATCAGCCCTTCGCTCTCCAGCACGTCAGCAAGCCGCTGCACGCCCTGGCGGGCGAGGCCGAGTGCGCGGGCGATCTGCGCCACAGACATGTTGCTGCGCCTTGCCGCGGCCAGCACCTGCCAGCGCGCGCTCGTTTGTCCCGCAGGCTTTGCCAACTGGTCGCCGGCCGCGGTCAAATGGCCTGCGAGGCGAAGCGCGGTGATTGCGAAAGCGGAAAAGGCATCCCCCTCCATCGTTCGTTCCAGTCGATTTCGTTTGACAACATGTTGTCGATTTTGTATCTCATTCATAATGACAACATATTGTCATATATGTGTGTGGGACGCAACGCTGAAGGAGGAGGACGCCATGAAGAAGACCCATAAGGGAAGCTGCCATTGCGGCAAGGTCCGCTACGAGGTCGATATCGATCTTGAAGCGGGAACCGGCCGTTGCAATTGTTCGATCTGCTCCAAGCAGCGTTACTGGGGTGCCATCGCAAAGCCGGAAGATTTTCGGCTGCTATGTGACGAGGCCGAGACGGCCGACTACCAGTTCAATACGATGAGCGGCCATCATCGCTTCTGCCGCATCTGCGGTGTGGCCGCTTACGGCGACGGTTATATCGAAGCGATCGGTGGTGCCTATGTCTCGATCAACGTCGCCTGCCTCGATGATATTACGCCGGAGGAACTCGCAGCATTGCCGGTCCGTTACTCCGACGGCAGGCACGATGCTTGGTGGAACGAACCGGCGGTGACGAGTTATCTCTAGGGCATGATGCCAAAAAGTGAGGGCGACATCATGGTCCGTCCTCACGTTGTTGTCGGATTGTCGCCCTCCCATTCGTCCTCTGCCCAGGACAGCAAAGGAGAACGGCCGTGAGCAACGATACCAATACCAATATCGAAGAAGAGGCGATCATCGCCATGCTGATGATGCGGGCCAAGGCGCTCGGCGAAAAGAATGCCAAGGACGCGCTTTCCTATGAGGCTGCGGATTCCATCGAGTTTTCGCTGGCGCCGCCGCTCGTTTATAAGGGCAAGGATGAGGCGGGTCTTCAGTCCTGGTTCGACACTTGGGAAGGTCCGATCGGCGGCGATGTGCGCGATGCCAAGCTGACGATCGGTGGGGACGTTGCTTTCTGGAGCGGCCTCCTGCGCATGACGGGAACCAAGACCGACGGCACCGAAGTCGATCTCTGGTTCCGCCAGACCCTCGGCCTCGTCAAGCAAGGTGGTCGATGGCTGGTCGCCCATCAGCACGCCTCGGTACCCTTTTCGATGGATGGCAGCGGCCGCGCACTGTTCGATCTCCAGCCGTGAACCCCTCGGGATATCAGGCCGTCTTCTCCGCCGTCTTCCCCCTGCCGGCTCGAACAGCCATGATCCCGACGCCCATCAAAAGCAGGATCGCGCTCGCATAAATATCCGTCGTCAATGCGTAGCCGGCGGATTTCGCCAGGAAGCCGGCAAGGATCGCCGGCAGGCTGAAGGCGAGGTAGCTCTGGATGTAGAAGGCGGAAAGCAGCCCGGCGCGTTCGTCCGCCTTGGCAAGCGGCATGATCGTGCCGATCGAGCCAAGGAAATTGGTGCCGAAACCGGCGCCGGTGAAGACGGTGCCGATGAGCAGCAGCGGCACATTGGCGAGATGCACGCCGGCAACGACCGTCAGAATACCGAGCGTCTTGGCCGATACGCCAAAGCCGAGATTGGCCGTTGCCGTCTTGTGGCGCCTGAAGTAGACGGCAATCGCCCCGCTCGCAGTCAGCGCGGCCACGACGGCCCCGCCTGTCAGCGGCGCTCCGCTACCCGTCGTGCTGGCGACCAATGACGGGACCAGCGAAAGATAGAAGCCGCCGAGCGTCCAATTGGCGATATTGATCGGCGTCACCAGCGTGAGCGGTCGTTTCGCCTGCGGCGGAATGGCGACCCGCGGCACCAGCGAGCTGAGCGCTCCGGGCCGCGTGCCGCCGGTCTCACGCGTCAGCCAGATGGCGGCCGCCAGCAGCACGAAGGCAGCGAGCAGCAGCGCATAGACCAGATGCATCGGGAAGGGGCCGTATTGGATCAGTGCGCTGGTGCCGACCGCGCCAACTGCCATGCCGGAAAGCGGTGCGATCGAATTGACGATCTGTCCCTTCGCCCGGTCGATATCGACGAGCGCCGCTCCGAGCGAGGCGCCGGCAATTCCGGTGGCGACACCTTGGACGATCCGCGCCGCGATCAGCCAGCCGGGGCCGCTGGCAACGACGAAGAGCGCCATGGCCGCAATTTCGAGCAGCAGGGCAAAGAAGATCACTGGCTTGCGGCCGAGATGATCGGAGATCGAGCCAGCAGTCAGCAGCGCCGCCAGCAGCGCGAAGGCATAGACCGCAAAGATAACGGTGATCAGCACTGGCGAGATGGAGAAATTCGCCTGATAGATCCGATAGAGCGGCGTCGGTACAGAGGAGGCTCCGAAGAACGTGGCGAGCGTCAGCGCATGGAAGCCGATCGAGGGTCGCGGCGAATTCGAGGTGGATTTGGCTGCTGCGAACATATATAAAAGCTCTCTAAAAGCTAAGCCATTGCTTTAGCCTATGTAGAGCGGGCATTTCGTAAAAGCAAATTATTTGCATTAATGGTTCTATCAAAGATTTTGAACCATGGCGTCAGGGGGCGAAAGTCGGATCGCATGGCAGTGAAAGAGAATCTCCGTCCGGGCGGCAGAAGTGCTCGGGTTCAGGCATCGGTGCACAAGGCGGCTCGCGATTTGTTGGGCGAGATGAACCGCGCCGAGGTGACGATCCCGCTGATCGCCGGCAAGGCGGGCGTGACGCCGTCGACGATCTATCGCCGTTGGGGTGACCTGCAGGAGCTTCTGGCCGACGTCGCCGTGGAGCGGTTGCGACCGGATATGCAGCCGATCGATGCCGGCAGCGGCAAGGCCGATCTCGAAGCCTGGGCGGAACAATATGCCGAGGAGATGTCCTCGGGGCCGGGACGCGAAATGATCCGCGACGTCCTGGCGGCGCAAACCGGTGCAAATGCCTGCAAATGCTGCGAATATACGCGCCAGCAGATCGTCGTCATCGCCGATAGGGCGAAGGCGCGAGGTGCGACCTTTCCAGACGTTGATCTCGTGATGGACCAGGTCGTAGCGCCGATCATGTACCGTATACTGTTCGGGGACGTGCCCGATGCAGCGCGCGTGCGCGATCTCGTCTCGCGGGTCATGAGCATGGCCGGCTGAGCGCCTATTCCGCCGCCGCGCGCTTGAGGCCGGAAATCTGGGTGATATAGGCGCGCAGCGCCGCCGGTCGCACCGGTTTGTGCTGCACGGCGATGCCGTACCGCTCGGCCTCGCTGCGCACTTCGGGCGTGCGGTCGGCGGTGACCAGCAGGGCAGGGATATCGGCGCCGAACTGCCGGCGCAGATGCAGGATTGCGGCAATGCCGGTGCCGTCGCCGAGATGATAATCGGCGATGGCGAGGTCCGGCGGCCCGTTGCGCCCGTCGATAGCCATGACGTCGGCGAGGCAATCGAGCGCCTCCACCTCGCAGCCCCAGCCGCTGATCAAAAGCCGCATGCCTTCGAGGATGTTCGGTTCATTGTCGATGCAGAGGATCTTCAGCCCCTTCAGCGGCTGTCCCGGCCGGTCGGCGGGTGGGACCGCCGCTGCCGCTACGGCGGGGCGCGAAACATCGAGCGGCATCGCAATGCGGAACTCCGTGCCCTTGCCATGCGTCGAGTGCAGTTCGACCGGATGATTAAGCACGCGGGCAATGCGGTCGACGATCGACAGGCCGAGCCCGAGGCCGGAAGCGGTTTTCGCCCCTTCGTCCAGACGCGCGAATTCCTTGAACACGGTGCGGAATTTCGATGGTGGAATGCCGATGCCGGAATCGATCACCTGGATGATCACCTGATTGCCGCGCCGCCGCGCGCCGACGAGCACCTTGCCTGTGATCGTATATTTGATGGCATTGGAAACGAGATTCTGCACCAGTCGCCGCAACAAATTGGGGTCGGAGCGCACGCGCAGCGACGTCGGCATAACCACCAGCTTCAGCTGTTTCTCGCGGGCGATCGGGGCAAAATCGGTCTCGATGCGCTCCAACAGGTCGGACAGCGCGACTGAGGCAAGCCGCGGCCGCATGGCGCCGGTATCCAGCCTCGAAATATCGAGTACTGCGCCGAGAATGGTTTCGACCGATTCCAGCGCGGAATCGATGTTGCGCACGATCGGGCTGTTGTCAGATTGTCCCATGCGCTCGACCAACGCGGAGGAATAAAGCCTGGCGGCATTGAGCGGCTGCAGGATATCGTGGCCGGCAGCGGCGAAGAAACGCGTCTTGCCGATATTCGCCTCGTCGGCGGCGGCCCGCGCTTCGGCAAGCTCATGGTTGACGTGGGTAAGTTCGGCCGTACGTTCGGCCACACGCTGCTCCAGCGTCTCATTCGCCTGTTTCAGCGCCTGGTCGGCACTCACCCGCTGCGTAATGTCGGTGAAGGTCGCGACGATGCCCTTGTCAGGCATGGCGTTGGAGCGCACCTCGATGATCCGCTCGCCGCCGCCAAGCACCAGCGCGAAGGGTTTGTCGAGCGTCAGGAAATGCCGCACCGTCTGATTGAGGTCGCCGGGCGCAATGTCGCCGCGCCGGCTGAGGATGGTGACGATGTCAGACAGGGGAAAACCGACCTGGCCGGCATTTTCCGGCAGATCCAGCAGCTGTCGGAAGCGCCGGTTCCAGATCGTCAGCCGGTTTGAACTGTCGAAGACGGCGATGCCTTGGTCCATCTGCGACAGCGCCGTCTGCAGCATGTCCTGGTTATATTGCAGCGCCTCGCTTGCCTGGTCCAGCAGCCAGGCGGTGTCCGACGAAGCATCCTCGATCTTCTGCAGGATCAATGACAGCACTAGCCGGGCCGAGGACGATCCGATGGCGCTGCCGAGCAGCTGCTCGCTGAAATGGATGAGCGCCATGTCGGCCGGCTGCTCGTCCTCCAGCTTGCGGCCGGAACTTTGCTCGTAGGTCGTGAACGAGCGCTGCATGCGCTCCTCGCCGAGATAGCGTGAGATCGCCGCCTTGAGATCGCCGACGCTGATGCGGGTCTTCCAGCCGCGCGTGGCGAATTGCGAGCGCGAATGGCGCTTGACGAAGATGCCGGCCTGGATGCGTTCCAGCGGTCTGGCATTGCGGGTGAGCGAGCCGACGGCGAAGAAGGCTGTATTGACGAGCAGGCTCATCAAAGTTGCATTGACCAGCGGATCGGCGTCGGGCGCGGTAAACAGCGTCGTGCCGGGAAAGATGAAGCCGAGCACGGCGCTTGCCACATACGAATAATCGGGACCGCCGAGCGAGGGCAGGAACAGGAGGTAGACCCAGATAATGAAGCCCGAGGTCAGCCCGAGGATCGCGCCGCGTGCATTCGCCCGCCGCCAGATGAGTCCGCCGATCAGCGCAGGGGCGATCTGCGCGATCGCGGCAAAAGAGAGAAGGCCGATCGAGGCCAGGCCGGCAGTGCTGTCGGTCGAGCGGTAATAGGCGTAGCCGAAAAGCAGCACGGCGAAGATGGCGCTACGACGGATATTGAGCAGGGTCTTGGCGAAATCGTCGCGCTGGCTGGCGCGGCCGGCAAGTTTGCGCCTGAGGAATATCGGCATGATGATGTCGTTCGACACCATGATCGACAGCGCCACGGAATCGACGATGACCATTGCCGTTGCAGCCGAGAAGCCGCCGATAAATGTGATCAAGGAAACCACGGGCATCTGGCCAGCCAGCGGCAGCGACAACATGTAAAAATCGGCATTGCCGGTGCCGCCGAAGGTCAGGAGACCGCCGATCGCCACCGGCAGCACGAAGAGATTGATGGCGACGAGGTAGGTCGGAAAGAGAAAGCCCGCGAGCTTCAGCTGTTTCGGCGTCCGGTTTTCGACCACCGTCACGTGGAATTGCCGCGGCAGCATGATGATTGCGAAGGCCGAGAGGACGATCAGGGTGATCCAGCGGCTGATCGGGGTATGGTAACTCAGCGCCGACATGACCAGCTCGTTGTCGAGGGTCTTCTGCCAGAGATCGGTCGGCCCGTCGAAGAGAAACCAGATGACGCAGATGCCGGCTGTCAGGAAAGCGACGAGCTTGACGACGGATTCCATCGAGACCGCGAGGATGAGGCCGTCCTGATGTTCGGTCGCATCCGTATGCCTGGTACCGAACATGATGGCGAAGCAGGCAAGCACCAGGGTCGCGATGAGCGGCAGGTCGAGGAAATAGAGATTGCCGCTGCCGATGCCGTAATCGGAGGGGTTGACCATGGCGCTGACGGTGCTCGAGATCGCCTTGAGCTGCAGCGCGATATAGGGAATGGTTCCGATCAGCGAGATCAGCGCCACGATCGTCGCGACCGTCGGGTTCTTGCCGTAGCGCGCCGCGACGAAATCGGCAACCGAGGTGAGCTTCTCCGCCTTGGCGAGCTCGATAATGCGGCGAAGCAGCGGCATGCCGAGCGTGAAGACGAGGATGGGGCCGATGTAAATGCCGGCAAATTCGAGCCCGCGCTGCGCAGCCAGCCCGACGCTGCCGAAATAGGTCCAGGAGGTGCAGTAGATCGCAAGGCTCAGCGCATAGACCACCGGCCATCCGCCTTCCAGCGTGCCCCGGCCGCGATTCTTGCGGTCGCCATAGCTTGCCACGGCGAAAAGCAGGAGCAGATAGCCGAAGGCAGACGCGAATATGACCCAGCCTGGAAGCATTGACCCTCCGCCGGCGGAAAACCGCTGGAACCTCCCTCAACATGGGCAGCTTAAGTCATTTCAGGGGCGTTGAAAATTCCCGGCGATCTAGGCCTTAAGTCAAAGGCCGCGGAGCGCAACTCCAAATAATTGCGATTACCGATTGATTAATTGCAATGAAGATGCAGCTACTGCATAATTCCTGAGGTCGACATCAATTTATGAATAAATTATGCAGCAATTCAAAGTGTTACAACGTCCTTTGCGTCTGTGAAAGACGCGCGGCGCTGTGATGAACAATTGTATCGAAGGGAGAGGATACGATGCTCAACGAGTTCAAGGCCTTTATCGCCCGCGGCAATGTCATGGATCTTGCGGTCGGCGTCATCATCGGCGGCGCCTTCGGCGGCATCGTCAAATCGCTGGTCGATGACCTCATTATGCCGATCGTTGGCGCCATTTTCGGCGGCTTCGATTTTTCCAATTATTTCATTCCGCTTTCTTCCAAGGTCACGGAGCCGAGCCTTGCTGCCGCCCGCGCCCAGGGAGCGGTCTTTGCCTATGGCAGCTTCTTCACCGTTCTCATCAATTTCCTGATTCTTGCCTGGATCATCTTCTTGATGGTCAAGGCCGTGAACATCCTGCGTGCCCAGGTCGAGCGCCAGGAAAAGGCCGCACCGGAAGAGCTGCCCCCGCCGCCGGCAGATGTTCAGCTCCTGACGGAAATCCGCGATCTTCTCGCCAAGCGCCCGACGGCTTGATCCGGGCTGGAGCCCGTCCGTTCCGGCCGGGCTCATTCATCACCAAAATCGATATGCCATCACGCGAAGTCATGGGATTTGCCGACGCAAATCCTCTATGAAGGCGGAAACCGGAGATATGCATGTCGATCGTCAGCAGCCTCAGCCCGCGCGCCGTAGCGGCGCCCGAAAGCGGGATCGTCGAAGTCGTCAATTATGCCCGTGGCCGCGAAGGTCTGCTGCCGCTCTGGGTGGGTGAAGGCGATCTGCCGACGCCCGATTTCATCAGCAAGGCGGCGATGGATGCGCTTGCGGCCGGCGAGACCTTTTATACCTGGCAGCGTGGCATTCCGGAGCTTCGCCGGGCGCTTTCCGATTATTACTCCAGGCATTTCGCCGTCCGGCTGCCGGTCGAGCATTTCTATGTCACCGGCTCCGGCATGCAGGCGATCCAGATCGCCGTGCAGGCGCTGACCGCGCCGGGCGACGAATTCGTCTACCTCACGCCCGCCTGGCCGAATATTGCGGCAGCCCTCGAAATCGCAGGCGCGCGCTCGATGGGCGTGCAGTTGCAGTTCGAAGGCGGTCGATGGACGGTCGATCTCAACCGCATCGAAGCCGCGATCACAGAAAAGACCCGGGGCATCTTCATCAACACGCCGTCGAACCCGACGGGCTGGACCGCCACCAAGAAGGACCTCGCCGACATCCTGGCGCTCGCCCGCAAGCACGATCTCTGGATCATGGCGGATGAGATCTACGCCCTCTATTACTTTGCCGGCGGCCGCGCGCCCTCCTTTCTCGACGTGATGGAGCCGGGCGACAAGATCGTCTTCGTCAATTCCTTCTCGAAGAACTGGTCGATGACCGGCTGGCGCGTCGGCTGGATCGTGGCACCTCCCGAGATGGGCCAGGTGCTCGAAAACCTCGTCCAGTATTCGACATCTGGAGTGGCGCAGTTCATGCAGAAGGGCGCCGTCGCAGCCCTCGATGACGGCGATGATTTCGTACGCGCCAATATCGCCAAGGCGGCGCGGTCCCGCGATATTCTCTGCGATGCGCTTGTCGCCACCAATCGTGTCGAGACGCTAAAGCCGGACGGCGCCCTTTACGCTTTCCTGAAGATCGACGGCGTCACCGATAGCCGCAGCGCTGCCATCGACATCGTCGACAAGACAGGCGTAGGCCTTGCCCCTGGAACCGCCTTCGGCGCTGGCGGTGAACTCTTCCTGCGCGCCTGTTTCCTGCGCGACCCCGCGCAGGTGGCAATCGCGGCCGAGCGTCTCTGCGACTATATCCTCAAGCGCTGACGGCGATCGGCCTGCAGTGAAAAGGAGAAGAAGTCATGGCTGTTTCCGTAGGAGATCGCCGAGGGCTGCCCCTTCCGGCTGTGTGAAAGACCCCTCCCCAACCCCTCCCCACAAGGGGGAGGGACTAATCCGGAGCGCTCGCCTCGTTCCACTCGAAACGTCGCAGATATGGAAAACGGGTGCGGCAGGTTAAGCCCCTCCCCCTTGTGGGGAGGGGTTGGGGAGGGGTCTTGGACGGGGCACGATGCCTCGATTCCGCGCCGGAATCGGGAGATCGATAAAACTCTAGCAAAGCCCGAAATCGGCCTCTAACCACGACTCCAAACATACCCGTTCAAAGGCCTGCGAACGGCCCTTCGATAAGAAAATTGGAAAGAAAAGCCGGCGCCTGATGCCCCTGTCTTGAAAAAGCTAAAGCAGGGACGCGGGACATGGCGGTTTTGGTGACGGGCGGGGCCGGATATATCGGCAGTCACATGGTTTGGGCGCTGCTCGATGCGGGCGAGGATGTGGTCGTGCTCGATCGCCTCTCCACTGGCTTTCGCTGGGCCGTGGCGCCGGCGGCGCGTTTCTATCTCGGCGACATTGCCGACCCGGATCTGTTGAAGAAGATCTTCATCGAGAACGACATCGAGGCGATCATCCATTTCGCCGGCTCCGCCGTCGTCCCGGTCTCGGTCGCCGATCCGCTCTCCTATTACGACAACAATTCAGGCAAGACCCGGGCGCTTCTCTCCGCCTCGATCAAGGCCGGCATCCGCAACTTCGTCTTCTCCTCGACCGCGGCCGTCTATGGCCAGCAGAAGACGGACCTGCCGGTAAAAGAGACCGCGTCCCCCAATCCGGAAAATCCTTACGGTCAATCGAAGCTGATGACCGAATTCATGCTGCGCGATGCCGCCGCCGCCTATGATTTCAACTATGTCGCGCTTCGCTACTTCAACGTCGCCGGCGCCGACCCGCACCACCGTACCGGCCAGTCGACGTCAGGCGCCACACATCTCATCAAGGTTGCCTGCGAGGCAGCGCTGGGCATGCGCGATAGCGTCCATGTCTATGGCATCGACTATCCCACGCATGACGGCACCGGCGTGCGTGATTACATCCATGTCACCGATCTTGTCGATGCACATCTGAAAGCACTGCAGCACCTGCGTAAGGACAAGGGCTCGCTCGTCGCCAATTGCGGCTATGGGAGCGGTTATTCCGTGCTCGACGTGCTCAACATGGTCACCCGCCTGCACGGACATTCCTTCAAGATCCACATGGCGCCACGTCGCGCCGGGGATTCGGCGAGCGTCGTCGCGGACGCTTCGCTCGCCCGGCAGGTGCTCGACTGGAAACCTCGCTACGACTCGCTCGAAACCATCGTCCAGAGTTCGCTCGATTGGGAACTGTTCCTCTCGAATAAGAACGTCGACGATCTGCACAGCATCCATCGCGCCCTCGCCGCCGCTTCCTTCTGAGCGGCGTTTCGACGTAACAGCCTGTTTATCATCCCCGTCCCGGCGGGGTCCGCATGACGTAAATAAGGAAACATCAAGCTTTCTCTGGCTGGCTCGGGGCCGACGGAAAAGAGAACATGAAGAACTTTCTAGCCGCACTGCGGCTGCAAAAAGACAATCCGACGTTTCTGATGGCGCAGTTCCAGGCCCTGTCGTCCCAGATCCCCATTCTGTATGTCCTTCTGGTCATCAACGCCCTTGCGGTGGCGGTCACTCACCTCAAATCCGCTCCTCTCTGGCTTTCGCTCTACATCCCTGTCGGCCTCAGCATCGTCTGCGTTTTCCGTCTCTGCTGGTGGGAGATCAGGGGCAGGGAAAACGTCACCGCCGAGCGGGCCTACAGGCTGATGAAGGTCACCATATCAGGCGCCTGCCTCCTGGCTGCAGCCTTTGGTGGCTGGGCCATCGCGCTTTACCAATATGGCGATGCCTCTCAGCAGGGCCAGATTGCCTATTTCCTTGTCGTGACGGGCATTTCCTGCATCTTCTGCCTGATGCATCTGCCGATGGCGGCGGCGATCACCACGGTCATCACCTTCTCGGCCATGATCGCGACCTTCATGTTCTCGGGCAATCCCGTTTTCGTGGCGACCGCCGTCAGCGGGGCTTTCCTGATCCTGCCCTTTCTCAGGGTGATCAACAGCTATTTCCAGAATTTCGTCGGGCTCGTGCAATTGACCGAGGAGCTCGAGCAGAAGCGCGCGGAAGCCGAAGAGCTGAACCTCGTCAACAGCCGCAACGCCCTGCAGGACCAGCTGACCGGTCTTGCCAACCGCCGCAGCTTCTTTCTCTCGCTGGAAAAACGGCTTCAGAAGAACCCGCCCGTGCCGCCCGTCATCGGCATTATCGATCTCGACGGCTTCAAGCCCGTCAACGACGTCTTCGGCCATGCCGCGGGCGATCTCGTGCTTAAGGAGACGGCCCGCCGGTTCGCCGCGCTGATCGGCGAGGGGGGTGTCGTCTCCCGCCTCGGCGGCGATGAATTCGGCATCATCTTCCCTTGTTCGATGACGCGCAACGCGATTGCCGATCTCGGCCAGGCGCTCTGTGCGGCCGTCCGCGATCCTTACGAAATCCCCGACGGCTCGGTTCGCGTTTTCGGTTCCTGCGGCATCGTCTATCCCGATATCGGCCAATACACCGCCGAGGATCTCTACGAGAAGGCGGATTTCGCTCTCTACCAGGTCAAGAGCAAGCGCAGCAGCGGCGTCGAATTCTTCTCTTCCGACCACGAGAAGATCCTGACGCAGCGCCACCTGATCGAACTCGAACTGCAGGCGAACGACTTCGCCAGCGAGCTGAAGCTCGATTATCAGCCGATCATCGAGTTGAAGAGCGGCCGCGTCGTCGGCTACGAGGCGCTCGCCCGCTGGGACAGCGCCCGCTTCGGCCGCATCAGCCCCGAAGCCTTTATTCCCGCCGCCGAACGCACGGCCGTCATCGGCCGAATGACGCGCATCCTTTTCGCCCAGGCGCTTGAAGCGCTCGCGATCATGCCGAAACATCTCAGGCTGTCCTTCAACCTCTCGGCGCGCGATATCTGCGATCACGAGACCTCGATGGCACTGCTCGCCATGATCACCCGCTCCGGCGTCGATCCCAGGCGCATCGAGTTCGAGATTACCGAAACGGCGCTGCTTTCCGATTTCGACACCGCCGACCAGGTGATATCAATGCTGCGCGCCGCTGGTATCTCGATCGCGCTCGATGATTTCGGCACCGGCTTTTCGAGCCTTAGCCATATCCATCGCCTCGCCTTCGACAAGCTGAAGATCGACAAGGGTTTCGTGATGAATTTCGATCGCGACGCCCGTTGCATGAGCATCACCCGGTCGGTCGCCAATCTCTGCCAGAATCTCGGTATCGCCTCCGTCGCCGAAGGCGTCGAAAGTGAGGAGATCGCCGACGGACTGAAGGCGATAGGCGTTCGTCTGGCCCAAGGCTATTATTTCTCGCGGCCGCTGCCGTTGGAACTCGCCATCGATTACGCAGCAAGGTGTGAGAGCGCAGTATCTGCGCGCAACTCGCTGTCTGCCTGAAGCGATGGTCTTGACCGGTCGCAAATCGACTGGAGCGAAGCCACATCCTCGTCTATTCATGGTTCAACAGATGAGGTGAACCATGCAGGACGGCGAACGGCCAAGCGAAGTCATCATCGAGCGGCAAGGCACCGCCGGCATCATCCGGCTCAACCGGCCACGGGCACTGAACAGCCTGACGCTGCCGATGATCCGCACGATCACCGAAGCTCTTCAGGCCTTTGCCGATGATCCCGAGGTAGCGAGCGTCGTGATGACGGGCGAGGGCGACCGCGGCCTCTGCGCCGGCGGCGATATCCGCGCCCTGCATGAAAGCGCCCGCGCCGGCGATGGCCTGGCAGGTGCCTTCTGGCGCGAGGAATTCCGCCTCAACCACATGATCGCCTCCTATCCCAAACCCTATGTCGCGCTGATGGACGGTATCACCATGGGCGGCGGCGTCGGCCTGTCGTCGCACGGCCGCCACCGCGTTGTAACCGAGCGCACGCGGCTTGCCATGCCCGAAACCGGTATCGGCTATGTCCCGGATGTCGGCGCCACCTGGCTGCTGCCGCGTGGCCACGGCGAGTCCGGAACATGGCTCGGCCTGACCGGGCTCGATATCGGTGCTGCAGACGCGATCTACGCTGGGCTTGCCGACCTTCAGATCGGTACGGCACGGCTTGGTGAGGTGATCGATGCTTTGTCTCGCCTGCCGCGAGGCAGTTCATCGAACGATGTCGATGCCGTGTTGCAGACGTTTTCCGAACCTTCGGGAGAAAGCCGGCTCAAACAGAACGCGGCGACGATCGATCGCACCTTCCGTTTCGACAGCGTCGAGGAGATCATGGCCGCCCTCGCAGCGGAGGAGGGCGAATTCGCCGCCGAGACCCGCCGCATACTGCTGACGCGTTCACCGACCAGCCTGAAGCTCGCTTTGCGGCTGTTGCGGGCCGGACGTCGCAGCACCTCACTTGCCGAATGCCTCCGCCGCGAACTCGGCGCCTGCCTGCAGATGCTCGATAATCCTGACTTCTTCGAGGGCATCCGCGCTGCCGTCGTCGACAAGGATCGCAATCCGAAATGGTTGCCGTCGTCAGTCGAAGCCGTTGAGGCGTCCGCGGTCGAACGTTTCCTGAAACCGGCTGAACCGCCGCTTTCGCTCTAAACCATATCCGGCTATCGCCACATGCCGCGCATGCGGGCGCCGACATCGATGCGCACCTGCCGTGCATGCGCCTGAGCGGCGGCGTCCGATTTTACCTGAGGCCAGCTGCAGGCCTCGAAGAACTGCAGCAGCGTCGCCGGGATGAAGCGGCTGCGCGAGGCATAGACGTGCCGATCGCCCTGCGAATTCTGCCCATAGGTGAAGAAGCGCTGCGGCACGACGAGGTCGAGGCCGTCCCGGGCGCGTGTCATCGCGACATAGAGCAGGCGGCGTTCCTCTTCGATTTCGGCGGTGGTGCCGACGGCGAGATCGTTCGGAATGCAGCCGTCGACGACATTCAGCATGAAGACCCTCGTCCATTCCTGGCCCTTGGCGGAATGGATTGTGGAAAGGATGAGATAGTCCTCGTCGAGCAGCGGCACGCCCGCCTGGTCGCTGGTCGCATCCGGCGGATCGAGGGTGAGTTCGGTGAGGAAACGCTCGCGCGAGGCATAACCGCCGCCGATCTGCTCGAGCTGCAGCAGATCGGCCTGCCGCGTCGCTGCATCCTCATGAAGCCGTTCCAGATGCGGCGCATACCATTGCCGCGCCAAGCCGATTTCCGCCGGCCAGCCGGCTTTGCCGGATTTCATCTCCTGCAGCATCGAAACGAAATCAGTCCAGTCCTCGCCGGAGCGCGGTGGCGCGGGCATCGCGGCAAGAGCCGACAGCGGGCTCGCATCCTCGGCCATCAGGTCGAGCGCCTTCTGCGCCGTCGACGGCCCGACGCCCGGCAGGATCTGCATCAGCCGGAAGCCCGCCACCCGGTCGCGCGGGTTTTGCGCAAAGCGCAGGGCGGCCAGCATGTCTTTGACATGGGCGCTGTCGAGAAACTTCAGCCCGCCGAATTTGACGAAGGGAATGTTGCGCCGGGTCAATTCGACTTCCAGCGGCCCGCTGTGATGCGAGGCGCGGAAGAGCACGGCCTGCTGCTTGAGCTTGAGGCCTTCTTCGCGATTGTCGAGCACCTTGTCGGCGATGTAGCGCGCCTGCTCGGCCTCATCTCGAACCGTCACGAGGCGCGGCCGTTCGGCGGATTGCCGCTCGGTCCAGAGGTTCTTTGTGAAGCGCTCCGAGGCGAGATCGATGACGGCGTTGGCCGCGGCAAGGATCGGTTGCGTCGAGCGGTAGTTGCGGTCGAGTGTCACGATATTGGCCGCCGGGCTGAAGGCGGCGGGAAAATCGAGGATGTTGCGCACGGTCGCGGCGCGGAAGGAATAGATCGACTGCGCATCGTCGCCGACAACGGTCAACCCCCGGCCTTCTGGCTTCAGCGCCAGCAGGATCGATGCCTGCAGCCGGTTCGTGTCCTGGTATTCGTCGACGAGCACATGGTCGAAGCGGCTGCCGATGTCCTCGGCAATGACAGTCTCTCCGACCATCTGCGCCCAGTAGAGCAGTAGATCGTCGTAATCGAGCACATTCTGGCTCTGCTTCGCCTCGACATAACAGGCGAAAAGCTCGCGTAGCTGTTTTTCCCATGCCGCGCACCAGGGAAAGGCGTCGCGCAGCACGAGATCCAGCGCAGTCTCGGAGTTCACCGCCCTGGAGTAAATGGCAAGGCAAGTGCCCTTGGCCGGAAAGCGGCTGTCCGTCTTGGAGAAGCCGAGGTCGTGCCGAATGAGGTTCATCAGGTCGGCGCTGTCTTCGCGGTCATGGATGGTAAAGTCAGGGTCGAGACCGATCTGCTGCGCATAATCGCGCAGCAGCCGCGCGCCGATGCCGTGGAAAGTGCCGGACCAGGAAAGCGCGTCGGCCATGACGCCTGCATTGGTGCCGAGCACGTCGCGGCAGATGCGCTCGACGCGCCGCGCCATCTCGGCCGCCGCCCGGCGCGAGAAGGTCATCAGCAGGATACGGCGGGGATCGGCGCCCTTGACGATGAGATGGGCGACCCGATGCGCCAGCGTATTGGTCTTGCCGGAGCCGGCGCCGGCAATCACCAGCAGCGGCCCGGCAATATGGTTGCCGTCGATGAGCGTGCCATGCTCGACGGCCATACGTTGCTGGGGATTGAGCTTTTCGAGATACATCCAGCCGTCCGGTCGGGCTTCCGCAGAATCACTGGGAAAGATTAGATGTTCCTTGAATGTTCGCGATTGCCGCCGCTGTCAAGCGGCGAGGGAAGCTCAATCGGGGAAATCCGGGCCGACCACGCGCCGCACCAGTTTCAGGCTGCGGTCCGGCTGAAGAATATAGGTTTCCTCCACGCGCTGGCCGGTCTCGTTGTAGAACTGATTGTAGACGGCGCTGCCGACCGGCGATTTGGTGAGCTTCGTTCGCGGCTGGCCGCCATAGGTGATGCTGCCGGGAATGGGTTCCAGCGCCGGCGTATCGGCCGAGGAGCAGCCGGCCAGCAATGCCCCGGCAAGCAAGATGGGCGGAAGCGCTTTCATCGTCGTCATCCCTCTTTCGACTGCAGCCAGATATGGAAACCGCAGCACCTTTCGCCAAGGGCTGGCGTGCTCAACCGCAACGAAATGCCCGGCACGGCGTTAACCCACATCTACCAACATCAGGAGACGGTCACGGTGCTCGGGTTTCCAGCATTTAACGACCATGACGAGCCCGGCCGGCAGGGCCACAGCGATGCGGCGACGCGCGCCTCGGTGGAAAGCGCCCTTCATGCGGCCGGCGATATTGAAGCCGGGGAAATCATCGTGAGGCATATCGGGCTCCTACGTGATCCTGGAAGGTTTCGTGCGCCGGCGGGGTGATGTCGAGCGGGCGATCGAGATCGCCGAGAGCATCGTCGGAAAAGGCCATGTGCGCAGCCGCCTGCTGCGACGCTAATGCATGTCGCCCACTGGCCGGCCCTTTGTTCACCTGTATCTGCAATGCCAGAAGGGAACCAAAATGCCCTCCTGCGGGTTGAAATGCCGGATAGAAACGCTGGAGACGCTCATGCCGTTGCTTCTTCGCCTTTGGGCTGCGACGTTGATAGCAGGTTGCGGCGTCTTTGCCGGCTCCGCCTATGCTGCGCTGGAAACCGGCACGAATTATTCCGCTTTGCCGAAGGACCAGATCGCCCTCAACGAATATACCGGGACCGCGGCCTGTAAGCCCGCGGAGCCTCTCTATCTCCCGTCCTTCATCCGCGCGGCTGACGGCACGATCATCGGCGTCGGTTATGTCGAGGTGGAGAGTGAAGGGGGAGAAGCCTGCTGAAAATATCGGGGCTTGTTCGGACGAGGCTCGCCTGCGTTCCCGCAGAGGTGACGAGCCTCTGACCATCATCATGATGGCTGGGCATCTTCTATGAATACACCTGTACCATTCGCAACGCCCGTTGCGCCAAAACCCGGCACGAGTTCGATGCAGGGTTAAGCAGGATTAAAGCATTGTTCCATTCCGGCGCGATCCGTTCATCGAAAAGCCGGAAGCGGGCGAAAATCCAGGCCGAAGTGTTAATGCAGCTTCAGCTTTGCCTCTTCGGCCGCCGCCAGGAACTCGGCTCTCGCTTCTTCCACGCTCTTGCGCCCGTCGAGCGCTGCCCGGCAGGTGCTGCGCGCCTTGATGTAGCGAAGCCCGCGCGAACTCGGCCAGAGATCCGCCAGGCATTTCAGCGCATCGAACGGCCCATTGACCGTTCGCGCGTCGACGCCTTCGAAACCGACCGTGACCGGGCTGTTCCATCGTTCAGTTGCCATCGATGCTCCTCCAGGGTTTTCGATAGACCACGAGCAGTATCTCCCACTCCTCCGGGGAGACTCCACGATAGTTAATATTCTAGCGCGATTTTCACCGGCAGCAATGGTGGCTGGCGATGCGAAATGTCTGCCTGCGAAAGACCGATCGCGGAAATCGACGATAAAGCAAAGCGAGCCGCCATCACTCTGACCGGCATTTTGCGATCGCGTGAAGGAAACAAGCCGACTGAGCAGGTCTCCGCTACCAGTGGTCTTTTCAATCTGGAATGACGGCAATTTCGAAGATGAATGCGATGACGGCGGTTCTGCAACCGCTATGTCAACGGGATTTCATTCAGCCGCTTGCGGCCGTGTCGCGAGATTTCGGCCCAGCCGCTGAAATGGAACTTCGATGAAGTTATAAGAGGCTATCGATATGATGAGCGTGCCAGCCAATGTAATGATCAGCAACAGGGCCGCATGAAGATAGGGCGATGTGATCCCGGCCTTTTCAAGAGCCAGCATCCCCAAAACGATCACAGCCATGTGCGAGAGGTAGACGGAATAGGACATCAGCCCCAACGTCTGGATCGGCTTCCATCTGAGGAATCCAGCTATCGCTGAAAGGCCAAATTGGCCTGAGGCCAGAATAGAAGCGGTTGCGATAATCCAGATCGAGATTGGCAGTACCGCCGGTAATTCAAGCAATACCAATGCCGTAACGATGAGCAGCGCAATTGCCGCGATAGCAATCTTACGATGAGCTAAATAGGGGATGCCAACGTTCAGTAGGAAATATGTAGCAATGCCGATGGCAAAGAACGCGGAATATCGGCCGATGAAGCTATACGGGAATCGAGGGCTGACATACGAAAGCACAAACAGCCCGATAATGAGGATGAGGCAGGCTTTGAAACTGCCCGCGGCGCGCGCGCCCAAGCCGATCACCAAAGGCGCAATCAAATAAAACTGCCATTCAAGCGAAATGCTCCATGCCTGACCGAGAAAGGCATACTCCCCATTTGGGACCATGTTTCTTGGGACGACACCATGCAAGGCGACAATGTGGCTGATGACGTTTGGCCAGAAATTATCGAGCGCGGCAATTGAGATCTGCAGCCGGTTGGCCGCTGCTTCGCCGCCTGCTGCATTGGTCCAAACGTCGACGCTGACCCACGCCAAGGCTATGGAGATGGCGAGATAGAACCAATACACAGGGAATATCCGCAATACGCGACGAATAATGTAAATACCGTAAGTCTCGCGCTTTCGCTCGACGAGTGTTGCAATAGCAAATCCGCTCAAGATGACGAAAACATCGACCGCGTAGGCATTTCCCAGGTTTGCGGGCCACGGAAACTGCAGGTAGATTGTTGCGGCCCAATGTCCGATCAACACCCAGAGGGCCATCAGTCCTCGCAAGCCGTCATATTCCTTGATGTGACGCAAGATCTATTCCCCGGCTGGATTTGGATGCAAATATCACTAACCGGCGTGGGTTTTAAGTTAGGGTGCAGCTCAGGTCAACTTCAGCGATAGGGAAACCTACTGCCAACGAGCGCCCTCGGGCGGCGTTTGATACCTAACAATCGGAAAACATAATAGACCTCTCCGGTGGCTTAGGCCGGTTTTGCGGGTGATCGGGTTGCGCTACCTCGGAGCGTTCGTGGAGTGGGCTGCCTGTATTTTGATGGATATTTGTGAAATCCATGCATTGTCTGCATTAGGCAGCGATGCTGGGCCAGCAACCATTATTGCGTCTTGAAAGAAAACTGGTGCTGCCGAGTGGGATTGAACCACCGACCTCACCCTTACCAAGGGTGTGCTCTACCACTGAGCTACGGCAGCAGGACCAGTACCCGTGCGAGCCGGGCGGCTCAATCGCGGGAACGGGGCGGCTATTGCCACAGCTTGACGGCAAGCGCAAGCAGCAAATTCCAACTTCGCGTGGATTGGGATGCAGGGGCCTTTTGGATCGGCGCGAATTCGGTTAATCCTGTTCCCATGAACGACAAGACCGAAACCGGCCAAATGAGCCGCAAAGAGGCGATCGAGGCCCAGGCGAAATTGCGCCGGGAGCGCGCCGCCGAAAAGCTCAGGGAAAATCTGGGGCGACGCAAACAGCAGGTGCGCGCCCGCCGTTCGGGCCAGGCCGACGAGACAAATGGACTGCCCGCCGCAAAAATGGACGAATCGTAATGTTCCGTCCGTGGCGAATTGAAGCGCCTGCAGATTTCCCCTAAACACTCCACTCCTTCTTCAAGGCAGAACTTTCAGGAAAGGCGGGCGCGGCCCGTAAGCGCACATGGATCGTATCAGAATCGTCGGCGGTAATGAGCTGAATGGCATCATTCCGATTTCCGGGGCCAAGAATGCCGCACTGCCGCTGATGATCGCTTCGCTTCTGACCAGCGATACGCTGACGCTCGAAAACGTGCCGCATCTCGCTGATGTCGAACTTTTGATGCGCATCCTCGGCAATCACGGCGTCGACGTCGCCGTCAACGGCCGCCGCGAGCGCCAGGAAGATTCCTACGCCCGCACGATCCATTTCACCTGCCGCACCATCGTCGATACCACGGCATCCTATGAACTGGTCTCGAAGATGCGCGCCTCCTTCTGGGTCATCGGCCCGTTGCTCGCGCGCGAAGGCCATTGCCGCGTGTCGCTGCCGGGCGGCTGCGCCATCGGCACACGCCCTGTCGATCTCTTCATCGAGAGCCTGACGGCGCTCGGCGCGACCATGGAGATCGATGCCGGTTATATCAACGCCAAGGCGCCCGCCGGCGGACTGATCGGTGCGCGCTATACCTTCCCGAAGGTCTCCGTCGGCGCCACCCATGTGATGATGATGGCGGCAACCCTTGCCCGCGGCACGACTGTCATCGGCAATGCCGCCCGCGAGCCTGAGGTCGTCGATCTCGCCAACTGCCTGAATGCCATGGGTGCCAAAATCACTGGCGCCGGCACGGCGACCATCACCATCGAAGGCGTCACCTCGCTCTCCGGCGCCCGTCACCGCGTCCTGCCGGATCGCATCGAGACCGGCACCTACGCCATGGCCGTCGCGATGGCCGGCGGCGACGTCGTGCTCGAGAATACCGACACGTCGCTGCTCGAGACAGCCTTGGAAACGCTGCGCCGCGCCGGCGCGGAAATCTCGCCGACCAACAACGGCATACGCGTCAAGCGCAACGGCGCCGGCATCAAGCCGGTCGATATCGTCACCGATCCCTTCCCCGGCTTCCCCACAGATCTGCAGGCACAGTTCATGGCTCTGATGACCCGCTCGTCAGGCATTTCGCACGTCACCGAGACCATCTTCGAAAATCGTTTCATGCACGTGCAGGAGCTTGCCCGCCTCGGCGCCAGGATCTCGCTCTCCGGCCAGACGGCGAAGATCGAGGGTGTCCAGCGCCTGCGCGGCGCGCCCGTCATGGCGACCGACCTGCGCGCCTCCGTTTCGCTTGTTATCGCCGGCCTTGTCGCCGAGGGCGAAACCACGGTGTCCCGCGTCTATCACCTCGACCGCGGTTTCGAGCGGCTCGAGGAGAAGCTGACTCGCTGCGGCGCGGTCGTCGAGCGCATCAGCGAGTAAGCACCGTTCATCGCCGGTTGCGTAATTGGACGCAGCGTCTTATTTCCCTTGTCTGACGCATCGCCATTCCGGCGGTGCCTGCTGGGGATGAGGCTGAATGACCGACCTGAAGCTTGTTGCGCTTGATGACGAGGATCTTGCGATCATATCAGCGCATATGCAGGACAGCGTCTTCAAGGTCGGCGATATCGACTGGTCGCCGCGCGACGCGCAATTCGCCCTTGCCGTCAATCGTTTCGTCTGGGAAAGTGCCGCGCGCAAGCGCAGGGGTTTCGAGCGCCGCCGTGCGGCACTGGTCTTCAAGCGGGTACTCGCCGTCCGTTCGCTCGGCATCGATCGTAGCAAGCGCGACGAGGTTCTGTCGCTGCTGGCGCTGCGCTTCGAGAAAAAGGGCGAGGGGCCCGATGGTACGATCGAGCTGTCGCTGTCGGGCACGGCCTCAATTGCGCTCGACGTCGAATGCATCGAGGTTCAGCTGGCAGATATCGGCGGCGCCTGGGAGGCGGCTTCCAAGCCTCGCCACCCCTGAAGCTGAATAGCTAAGTTTGAACGTCGCGGTTTCGAGTTGAGAAGGAATATCGGCCTTGGCAATCTGGCTGAATCAGGCATCGGAAGGTTTCGAGCAGCATTTTGCGGCCTTTCTGACGACGAAGCGTGAAGTTTCCGAGGATGTGAACGTCGTCGTTCGCGCCATCATCGATGATGTGCGTTCGCGTGGCGACGCGGCGCTGGCCGAATATTCACTGAAATTCGACGGCATCGATTTCGCCACCGTTCCCATGCGCGTTACGCCCGAAGAGTTCGACGCGGCCATCGAGGCGGTGCCTGCCGAGGTGCTGGGCGCGCTGAAACTTGCGGCACTCCGGATCGAATCCCATCATCGCCGGCAACTGCCGAAGGACGATATCTACGAGGACGACATGGGGGTCGGTCTCGGCTCGCGCTGGACGGCGATCGAGGCAGTTGGGCTTTATGTTCCGGGCGGCACGGCGAGTTATCCGAGCTCGGTGCTGATGAATGCCGTGCCGGCTAAGGTCGCCGGCGTCGAGCGCATCGTCATCGCGGTTCCCGCCACCGGCGGCGCCGTCAATCCGGCGGTGCTGGCCGCCGCAAAACTGGTGGGTGTCACCGAGATCTATCGTGTCGGCGGCGCCCAGGCGATTGCGGCTCTGGCTTATGGCACCGAAACGATTGCGCCGGTTGCCAAGATCACCGGCCCCGGCAATGCCTATGTCGCCGCCGCCAAACGTCATGTCTTCGGCACCGTCGGCATCGACATGATCGCCGGTCCTTCCGAAGTGCTTGTTATCGCCGACAAGGACAACAATCCGGATTGGATCGCCGCCGACCTCCTTGCGCAGGCCGAACACGATGTCAGCGCCCAGGCGATCCTGATCACCGACGATGCCGAATTCGGCAAGGCTGTGGAGCAAGCGGTCGAACGCCAGCTGAAGACGCTGAACCGCGCGGACACCGCTGCGGCAAGCTGGCGCGATTTCGGCGCGATCATCCTCGTTTCTGATCTGAAGCAGGCCATTCCGCTCGCCAACCGCATCGCCGCCGAGCATCTGGAGCTTGCCGTCGCCGATCCGGATCGCCTGCTCGACGGCATCCGCAATGCCGGTGCGATTTTCATCGGCGCTCATACACCTGAAGTGATTGGCGATTATGTCGGCGGCTCCAACCACGTGCTGCCGACAGCGCGTTCGGCGCGCTTCTCCTCCGGTCTTTCGGTGCTTGATTTCGTCAAGCGCACCTCGATTCTTCGCCTTGGCCCGCAGCAGCTGCGCACCCTCGGCCCGGCGGCAATCGCGCTTGCAGTTTCCGAAGGGCTCGATGCCCATGCGCGATCGGTTGCGATCCGCCTCAACCTCGAAGGGTGAGGGCATGGGTGCGGGCGACTTTCGGCTTTGCGATGTCGTCCTGGACGATACGATCGGCCGTTCGACGCCCGATGTCGAGCATGAGCGCGCCGTCGCCATCTTCGACCTGATCGAGGAGAACCGGTTCGAGCCGCTCGGCCATGCCGGCGGGCCCTACCGGCTGAGTATCTCGCTGGTCGATTCGAAACTGGTCTTCGCCATCACCACGGAAGAGGGCGGCCAGGTCGCCACCCATATCCTCTCGCTGACGCCCTTCCGGCGGATCGTCAAGGATTACTTCATGATCTGCGAGAGCTATTACGAAGCGATCCGTTCGGCCACCCCGAGCCGCATCGAGGCGATCGACATGGGGCGGCGCGGTATCCATAATGAAGGTTCGCAGACGTTGAAGGACAGGCTGACCGGCAAGATAGAGGTCGATTTCGACACCGCCCGGCGCCTTTTCACGCTGGTCTGCGTGCTCTACTGGCGCGGGTGACGGCCATGGAGCTCGCCGCCGATGTCGAGGATGGAAAAAGGCCGGGCGCCATTCTCTTCATGTGCGGGCTCAATGCCATCCGCTCGCCGATGGCCGAAGCGATCGCCCGTAGCATTCTGCCGGCCAATACCTATATACGCTCCGTCGGCGTTCGCGCCGGCGAGCGCGATCCCTTCGTCGACGTCGTGCTCGATGAGATCGGGCTTTCCCTCGGGCGCCGCCAGCCACAGACGCTGGACGATCTCGATGAAGACTATTTCGACTTGATCATTACGCTTTCGCCGCAGGCCCACCATGCGGCGCTCGAGCTGACCCGGTCGAACGCGGTCGATGTCGTCTATTGGCCGACCATGGATCCGACGGTCGTCAGCGGAACGCGCGAGCAGATTCTGGAGAGCTATCGCGAGGTCCGCAATCACCTGATTGGCCTCATCGAAAGCCGGCTACTCAAAAGGAAGGGCATTGCCGCGCAATCGGCATGAAAACAAATAAAGGAAAGCCCGATCAACAAGGTTCACAAACCTGCGTTGATTGTGTAGTTTCCGCCCAAATTTTAAAGGCGCGCGCTGCGCTGCCTCCTCAACCCACAGGAAGAAAACCACTATATGCCGAAAGAAGAAGTCCTCGAATTCCCGGGAATCGTCACCGAACTTCTGCCGAATGCGACGTTCCGCGTGAAGCTCGAAAACGAACACGAGATCATCGCTCACACCGCCGGCCGCATGCGCAAGAACCGCATCCGCGTTCTGGCCGGCGACAAGGTGCTTGTCGAAATGACGCCCTATGACCTGACCAAGGGCCGTATTACCTACCGTTTCAAGTAAGCTTGCCCAAGGTCCTGCAAGGGGTTTTCTCCCGTCTGCCGATGGTCGAGGTTTCATGGCGCTGAAATACAAGCTCATTCTGGCCTCGGGCTCGCCCCGTCGCGTCGACCTGCTCAACCAGGCCGGCATCGAGCCCTCGCGCCTGATGCCGATGGATATCGACGAGGCGCCGAAGAAGTCGGAGCATCCGCGTTCGCTTGCTCGTAGGCTTTCGGCGGAAAAGGCCGAAGCTGCCCTTGCGGCCATCAAGGGTGATATCACCTGGAAGGGCAGCTATATCCTGTCTGCCGATACGGTGGTCGCCGTCGGCCGGCGCATTCTCGGCAAGGCGGAATTCGCCGACGAGGCGCTGAGCTCGCTGCATCTGTTGTCGGGACGCAACCATATGGTCTACACCGGCGTTTGCCTGGTGACGCCGGATCGCAAGATCCGCCAGAAGATCGTCGAGACCAAGGTCCGCTTCAAGCGGCTCTCCGGCTTCGAGATCGAGAACTACCTGGCCTCCGGCCAGTGGCGCGGCAAGGCAGGCGCCTACGGCATCCAGGGTCTTGCCGGCACCTTCGTACAGAAAATGGTGGGCTCCTACACCAATGTCGTCGGCCTGCCGCTTTATGAAACCATTCTGCTTTTGACCGGCGAAGGCTTCGACGTGCATAGCCGGTGGCCCGAGGGCTGAGCCCTGAAGCATGATGCCGAAAAGTGTAAGCGGTTTTCGGGCGACATCATGCTCTAGCTATTTAATTTGGAACAGGATGATATTAGGCCAGCTCGGCCTAATATCATCCTGTTCTAGAGTCGATCGATAGGACGAACCGCTATGCCTGAAGAAAAGAAAGCAGCCGCCAAGGTCGAACCGCTGCGCAAGACACGCCCTTGCCCGGAATGCGGCAAACCCTCCAGCCGCGAACATTACCCCTTCTGCTCCAACCGCTGCCGCGAGGTTGATCTCTCCCGCTGGCTGACCGGCGCCTATGCCATTCCCGTTGCCGACGACGAGACCAAGGCCGAATATCAGGACGAGGAAAACTAGAGAGTTTCATCCACGAAGCTCTTATTTTTCCTCATGAATCCGTAAAACTGGCAAGACCGTCAAAAAAGAGTCATTTGACGCTTGCCATGGCCGAACAAGATGCTATAACCCCGCTCGCTTCCGGGGCGAACCAAGGCCCCACGGTTCTTTTTCGAAAAGGATCATTGGAAGCAGGTTAGCCCAGGTAGCTCAGTTGGTAGAGCAGCGGATTGAAAATCCGCGTGTCACTGGTTCGATTCCGGTCCTGGGCACCATTCAGTTTACCCAAACTAGTCTCATATAGGCGCAATTAGAATAGCCGCGCAAATTCGTAGACTTATGGGGTGCGGGTAGCTCGCCTGTCGCCATTTTCTATTAGGTTCTGTTCAGCGTCGATCATGGAATGAGCGCAAGGGCAATCCGATTGGCTGCGGCGACGAGGAGCAGCGCGATCGCCAGGTTCGACGAACCGAGGTAGTTGAGAATCAAAGCCGTGCTCATGAAAATGCCGGCTTCGAGAACGAGCCTTCCAGCCGCGCCAATCTCGTATCTCCGCTTCGGGGAAAGGAACGTACCCCAAACGGCAGCAGTTGCTGCGCAAAACGCAAGCCCTAACAGCACTTGTGTCGGTATCGGTACGGCAAGGTGTGCAGCCAACGCGACAAGCGAAGCGAGTATGCAAAGTTCGAGTGCAAATCTGATGCCGAGTGCTATCGCTTTCATCTTCCATCCCCGCCATGGAGCTATGGTTCATTCATTTTTGAGAAGTCCACCAAGAAGCCGAATACACGCTGTGTCGAAGGTATCACCCGCGAACCCCCTCCGTAGGAGTCCTAGGAGGTTTGCGACGGCTCGATCATGCATTCGCTAATCGACAGCATAAGGCCGCTCAGGTTAAACTTGTGCCCATCATCCTCGGCGGCGGCAACCCGCATTTCAAACCGGCGGGCCGACAGCTTCCACTGAAGCTACTCGACAACACGACGACCGCGACCGGCGCAGCTATCCTGGGCTATAAGTCGGTCAATGCGTACCCCCCACCGGCTGCGGCAATGCCGGAGCCGTCAGGGTTGGATTATTCCTTCGGCGGCCCGCCCCGCCGCTCCAGCGCCGTCTTGCGGATGGTCTCCGCGATCTCCGGACTACTGCTCGACAACATCTGGAAATCCACGGCGTAGAGCGACAGCAGCGATACCTCGGTTGCTGCGGTGACCGTCGCTGAGCGCGGTTCGCCACTGATCAGCGACATCTCGCCAAAGAAGTTTCCGGCACCGAGTTCCACTGGATGGTCGGGTGTCGCCACGGTGACCCGCCCCTCGACAATGAAGAACATCTGATCGCCAACATCGCCCTTGCGGCAGATCACGGCACCTGCGGGGACAATGCGCGGTCGCAGCGCCCGAACGATCTCGATCAGCGCAGCGGAACCAAGCTTCTGGAACAGGGGTACGGCAGCGACCAATTGCCAGTTGCGAACGAAGTCTTGGCGGCGAACCTCTTCGTAGAAGCCGGTGGCGAGGATGCCGGCCCAAAGTGCAAAAATACCGATCCCGCTCATCATCACCAATCCGGCGAGAACTCGACCTGCAAGGCTCTGCGGGATCTCGTCACCGTAGCCGGTTGTCGACAGTGTCACGACCGCCCACCACATCGCCTGCGGGATGCTGCCGAACTTATCCGGCTGGACGTCTCGCTCGATGACATAACCGGCCAACGCAGCGCCAAAAAGAACGATGCCGAACACCGATGTCACGCCAAGCAGATTGCGCGATTCATTCGCGACCACCTTTGCCAGCAGCCTGAAGAAGGTCGATTCGCGCAACGGCTTGAGAAGCCAAATGGCGCAATACAGGTTTCGATCACGGGACCCAACGAACAAGAATGCAGCAACCGGAACCAGAACCGCGAGCAAATCGATCACGAGGGCCGGCATCCCGCCCGACAAGCGGTGTCGCCGTGAAAGCAATGTGCCGCTCAATTGGAGGACATAGGCCAGCCAAATTGCCGCAAGTAGCAGCTCAAAGACAAGCCTCTCCTGTCCAGTAAGGCCCTGCGTCGTCAGTGCGGCAACGACCAAGAGACCGATTGTAGCGAACAGCGCGTTGAGCGGCGTCGAAATCTTTGAGAACGGCACTGCCGACATTACATACTCCCAACCGCCCGGCATTTGTCGACAATAGATACCTTCGGGCCACACGCAAGGGAACGGGAGACTGATGCAATGTGTCTTCGCACCAAAGAATTTGGCAGCCGGAATAGCGTTACAACACCCCCGAAGCTCTCGACTGGCGCTTGATCGGCTGGAGCCACGCCGCTGACCATCTTTCCGAAATGCGCAGGTTACCTTGCCGCGGCAAGGTTACGGCGATAGCCGGTATCGATGACGATCCGTCCACCACAGGCCCGCGAAACGCAGGCGCACATACGTGAATTTTCCTGCCGCTCGGCTTCGGAAAAGAAAACATCGCGGTGGTCGATCACCCCATCCGCGTCCACGATGTTGACGGCACAGAGTCCACATTCTCCACGGCGGCAATCGAAAACCATGTCGACGCCGGCCTCCATCAACACGTCGAGCATGGACTGATCGGCCTGGACCCGAACACGGGCGCCGAGCTCAGCCACTTCGACATCGAAGGCCTGCTCGGCGAACCGACCGTTATCACCGAAGACCTCGTAGCGCAGCCGGCTTATCGACCGGCCGCCTTTCTGCCAGGCTTGCCGCGCTGCCTCCAGAAGTCCGAGCGGGCCGCAGATATACGCCTCGCCATCCGACGGCAGGGCTGCAAATTCGGAGTCGAGATCGAGAGCTTCTCCGTCATCCTGAGCAAAGACCTGCAACCTTTCGCCAAGCAGCGCGGCAAGCTCGTCGAGGAAGGCCATTTGCTGACGGCTCTTCGCGGCATAGGCCAGCCGGAGTTTTTGCCGGCGCGAGGCGAGTGTTTTCGCCATGCCATAGATCGGGGTAATGCCGATGCCGCCAGCAATCAGGAGATAGCGGGAGGCGCGCCAGGAAAGCTCGAAGCGGTTCTCGGGCTCGGTCAGTTCTATGTCGTCACCCGGTTGTAGCTGCCAGATGAACACCGAGCCCCCGCGGCTGTTTGGGTGAAGCTTTGCGGCGATGGAGAGCGTGCCCGGCGATCCGGGCAGAACGGTATAGGTTCGGATCGCCGGTTCGCCGTTGATCCGAACCTTGATATTGGTGTGCGAACCAGGATCGAAACCAGCGGACAAGCCTTCGACGGCGAAGGTCACGGTCCGCACATCCTCGGCGATTGTCCGAGCCTCAACGACCCGCGCCTTGCGCCACTCCAGTCTGGACCGCATATTTCCCTCCCTTTGATGAATCTCGATGATCTGCCGGTTATCCGCTGCAAAGGCCTGCGTCCCACGGGGCCTCTTCTGCTTCAGCCGGACATCAGCGCCAGCGCTAGCACCTTGCTGCGCAGGTCTGGTTGTTCTTCCGTGACGAAATCCAGGTTTTGCCGCGCCAGCCGTGCATGTTCACGCGCCAGCGCTTCGGCGCGCGCGCCCTCGCGCAGCTCGATCGCGGCAATGATCGCCCTGTGCTGCGTTTGCGCGACCACCAGCGTGCGTTGAAAGGCCGGCACGTCCGCTTCCGTGTTGACGAATGCATTGGGGCTGGCAAATGGCAGGCTGGTGATCCGCTCGATCTCTCGGCTCAGGACATCGCTGCCACTCAGTGTTGCGAGTTGGCGGTGAAACCGTTCGTTCAGCATTTCATAAAGCCCGAAATCCATAGCGCCCGGTCCCGGCGCGACCACAGCGTCGAGACTTGCAACCACGTCCGAAATCGCCTTCAGCTTTACTGGGGGCACGCCGCGTTCTGCTGCCAGGCGTGCGGCTGTACCTTCGAGAACGCCGCGAAGTTCTATGGCGTCGATCACGTCTTGGCGGCTGAAGCTGCGGACCGCATAACCGCCCGAGGGGATCATGACGACCAGCCCTTCCTGTTCCAGCTTCTGCAGCGCGGCACGTAACGGCGTACGAGACACTTTCAAGCGGTCGGCGAGCGCCACTTCTGAAAGGCGCTCGCCGGGAAGCACCTCGCCTTTGAGCACGAGATCACGAAGGCCGGTCAGGGCCTTTGCCGTCTGCTGTTTGGGGGCGCTGTCCTGTTCTGTCACATGTTCTATTCCGCTGCCACCGCTGTGGTGTTTTCTTCTGGGTTGATTTCCCGGTCGATCATCCGGTCGATAAGCTTACGGGCCCACATCGTGCCGGCATCAATATTGAGATTGTAGAATTGATGATCGGGATTGGCTTCGATTGCGATCTGCTGTGCTTCAAGCACCGCTTCATCCTCGCGGAAGACGCCAGCGACCCCCTCGCGCAGTTCGTGCGTACGTGCCTGGTTGTGCAGGTCGTAGTTCCGGGCGAAGGCCCAGAAATACAGGCAGCTATTGTCCGTCGACGGCGTGATCGTGTTCAGGACGTAGCCGTTCACGCCTTGCGAGCGGTCGCCTTCCGGCGCGCCGGTGCCAGCCGCAGCGACACCGACATCGATGGTAACCGTGCAGGGAGCCTCGAAGCGAATGATCTGCCAACGGTCCACCTTGCCGGGCTTGCCGTACTGCTTGCGCCAGAAGGGCGGCGGATCGATGTTATGCATCCACCTGGTCACATAGGCGAAGCGATCGGAATGGCTGGCTTCGAAAGGAGATTCAGCCACGGCGCGGTCGCCAATCGACGAGCTGTGCACGAAGGTTTCATGGGTGAGATCCATGAGATTGTCGACGACCAGGCGATAGTCGCATCTTACCTCAATCAACTTGCCGTCGGCCGCCCAGTCGGGGTCATCGTTCCAGTGCATGTCGGGGATCATCGCCGGGTCTGCCAGCGCCGGATCGCCCGGCCAGATCCAGATGAAGCGGTGCTTCTCGGCCACCGGATAGGATTTGACGCAGGCCGAGGGATTGATGGTGTCCTGTGACGGCATGTATACACAGCGACCGGTCTCGTCATATTCGAGGCCGTGATAGCCGCACACCACGTTGTCGCCATTGAGCCGACCGAACGAGAGCGGCACCAGCCTGTGCCAACAGGCATCCGCCAAGGCTACCGGCGTGCCATTTTCCCTGCGATACAGCACGATTGGTTTGTGGCAGATCGTGCGCGGCAACAGCGCGTGCTTCAGCTCCACATCATAGGCGGCGGCATACCAGGCATTCAGGGGAAAGGTTGGTCGCTTCATCAAATCCGTCCTCCTCAGATGCCTTAAGAAGGGCATGATGTATACATCATGTCAATATGGACGATAAAAAATGCCATAACATTGCGTTTGCGGCGGTACTCTATCTGAATAGTGTATACAATGATTGAAATTCATGTGCCTCGCTGACCGCGGTCGACGGCGGCACTGTCAAATGCGATGGGCAGAACATGCGGCCGCTTGAGCGTTCCGTTCCTCTCTCGTGGAGCACAAGCACCGAACTTGCGTTCAAGTCGCCGCTCTCCAGAATATGCACCTGATATTTGTCGATATGATAGATCTTGCCAATCCGGGGCTGGAATGCCTGCTGCTTCAACATGATCCAACAAACGCCCGCAGCGCCTTCTCGGTTCCGCCACGCTCATGCCGGGCTCAACGGAGCTGCTCCACCCGGAGCGTGCCGCCGGTAAGCGGCTGCAATCGGTCATAAGGGCATACGGCAAATTCCTCGGAGCGATTGAGACCTTTTGCCGTAGAACACTCAGCTTCAGCCGGCTATAAAGTGTTACGCTACGTTGGCTTTCTATCGGTAACCGATGCCTAGTCCTCCCGACTCCTCTGACGAAAATGCCGGCAACTCGGCCACGGGTCGCAATCAGCCAGCAGATTCGGCAACTCAAAGAACCGCTTCGAATTCGACGGGAACCACGCAATGCGATGATCCACGACTTCCCCACGGATCCTTCGGCCAAACTCGGCAGGCGGCCAGCAATCTATTACGGGCGCTGCTCCAAGATTTGCAGGCGAGTCCTGGATTGGCGAGGACCAAGACAGCCACTTCGTTTTTGAGGCGGAAGCTAGGGAGGTCGATGCGGCTGGTAGCCTCACCAATCCCAACAAAATTGGTGACCGCTACTCTAGCCAAAGCCGGGCGCGTTATTCGCGATCGGGATGCCAATCCTCGTGAAAGCCGCCCGCGCCGATCGCTTCGGGCGGGCTGGTGGAAGTTCGCTGTGGGGGCGGTTTTGCTTGTCTGCCTCCTCGTAGCCACTATGCTGGTGTGGGCACTAAAAGATGTCCCCTGGAGCGAGATACGTGACGGAACGTTAAAGCCTATCGTGGTGCTGGAAACCGCTGACGGCGGGCCGTTGGTAAGGCAAGGCCCCTATCAAGGGCCATACGCCCAATACGACCAGTTCCCGTCCCATCTGATCGATGCCGTCCTTTCGATTGAGGACCGCCGGTTCATGGATCATTTCGGCATTGACCCCAGGGGGATCGGCAGGGCGTTCCTCCGGAACTTGGAGGCTGGCTCGGTGGTAGAGGGTGGAAGCACAATCACCCAGCAACTCATCAAGTTGCAATACCTCGACAGCGATCGAACGATAAAGCGAAAGATCCAGGAGGTTGTCATCGCCGTCTGGCTGGAGTGGAAGCTCGGCAAGCGAGAAATCCTGACGCGGTATCTCAACAGCGTCTATCTTGGCGCGGGCGCAACCGGCATGCCCGCCGCCGCGCGAATCTATTTCAACAAGGATATCGGTGCCCTTGACCTGCCGGAGTCGGCGATGCTGGCGGGGTTGCTGCGGGCGCCCAGCCAATGGAATCCCATCGACAATTTTGAAGGCGCCCGTCAGCGCACCATGGTCGTGCTCGACGCGATGGCGACCAATGGCAAGATAACCGCGCCAGAGGCGGTGGAGGCCAAGGCGAGCTTTGCCAAGCTACATCCAACGACGCCGACGCCACGCTCCGGAAGCTGGTTTGCTGATTGGATTTCGCCGCAGGCGAGCGAGATCGCCGGCGCCTCGCCAGGTTCGACCACGGTGCGCACGACGCTGGTGCCGCAGTTGCAGCAGATCGCAGAAAAAGTCGTGAAGAGCGCCTTGGATGGTGAAGGACACGCAGTCGGAGCGTCGCAGGCCGCTTTGGTTGCGATGACGCCGGACGGGGCGGTCGTTGCCATGGTTGGCGGGCGAGACTACAAGGCAAGCCAGTTCAACCGGGCCGTCACCGCGATGCGCCAGCCGGGCTCAACCTTCAAGCTATTCGTCTATTACGCAGCACTGAAGGCAGGGTTCACCTTGTCTGACCAAGTTTTGGACGCGCCAATTGACATCGATGGCTGGTCGCCAGAAAATTCCGGCGGCAACTATCGTGGTTGGGTAACGCTTGCCGAGGCATTCGCACGATCACTCAATGCCGCTTCAGTGGCGCTTGCCGAAGAGGTTGGGTTGGACAATGTGATTGCTGCGGCGCGTGAACTCGGCATCGATGCGCCACTTGCCAACACTCCGTCTTTGGCGCTCGGGACATCCGAAGTAAATCTGCTTAACCTCACCAGCGCCTATGCGTCCGTCCAACTTGGCAGGTCACCTGTCAAGCCTTGGGGCATCATCGACTTCCAAGCGGCAGGGCAGCCCAAGGCCTTTCGAGTTGGCTCACAATCAAAGCCGAGTGTCGATCTTTCGCCCTACCAGTCCAATCTCCTCGAGCTCCTGCAGTTGGTGGTCGAGCGCGGCACCGGACGTGGAGCAGATCCCGGCACCTTTGCAGCCGGCAAGACCGGTACCAGCCAGAACAATCGCGACGCCTGGTTCGTCGGCTTCACGGAATCGCTCGTCGTCGGGGTCTGGGTTGGCAATGATGACGACGGGCCGATGAAGGGGGTCACCGGCGGCGCCCTGCCAGCGCATATCTGGCGGGACTTCATGCGCCAGGCGACGGCCGAACCGACGCTGAATGGAGTCCGATCGAGAGAAGCAGCAAGCGATGGTCAAGGCGCACCGCAGTCCTGTAATATCACCGCCTGCTCGCGCAGTTACCGCTCCTTCCGGCCGTCGGATTGTTCCTATCAGCCGTACGCTGGCGGTCGGCGGCTCTGTGAAAAGTGATGTGGGGCGGTCGGATACAGCGAGCGATTTCCGTTACTCAGTCGACGGCGACCATGACGCCGGAAGCCTTGACGACCGCGTAGCGCACGGTATTCCAGATGACCGAAGCGGAAATGGCTGCCGCCGATGTTTGCGAAGTCTCCGACTATAAGTCTATGTGAAAGCGTGAGGCAGCTTCGGCTGGCGTAGAGATCGCTAGTAGCATTCCTTGGTAGTTTGGTTTGTTCTTGCAGTTTTGTTGATCGGGCAAATGCTGTCTCGCCTGATGGCTTCTAGACATCGGGATTTCCGACGCATCGGGCTCCCGGCTCGCGCACGCAGAAGAGACGGCTGCGGCAACTAACGCGATGAAACGAAGACGATTCTTTGTGATGATTTACTCTCCAATCGGAGTGTCCCAGGTCAGCCGACTTGCTCCACCATCAACGTGCCTGGTGATTGCGGCTGAATCAACGACTTTGGAGGAACGGCCGAATCCAGCCAATCTGCCCAAACGCCGCGTTCCGGGATCACGATCTGCCGATCGTGACAGGGCGCGATGTCCCGTCCCGGCTCCATGGTGAGTATGGTGAGCATGGTGAAGGCCCGGCCTACCTCCGGCGTCTCACGCCAGATGCCGGCAATGCAGAAAATCGGCTCGTCTCTCCTGATCGTGGTCCGCCGAGGCCCAGATAATGGCGATGATATTGGCTACGATGTTATCCGCTCACGATAATCCGTCAGCCCAATTCGTTGTGAGACTCGATCGCGCCATGCGAAAAAGTTCCTGATCAAGCCATCAAATTGAATCTGCTTATGGATTCATTCGGTGAGTACCCCACGCTCAACTTGCGCGCCGGGTGCGCATGATAGGTCCACGAACTTGAGTGATGTCGCGGACAGCAAACTGACAGCTTCGCGCCTCTATCCAGCACTTGTCGCCTCACGGAAGGCAGAAGCAAAGGATCGAACCATGAAGTTGAAACTGATTGTCGCTCTTGTAATCCTGGCCGCGAGCCCCGCGCTGGCACTCGCCAGTCCGCGCTGCACCAACGAGCCGAAATCCAAATGGCTACCCGAGAACGCCATGAAGGCGAAGATTGAAGCAATGGGTTACAAGGTCAAGACCTTCGAGATCACAGGAAACTGCTACGAGATCTACGGAAAGGATAGGAACGGCGATCGCGCCGAGGTCTACTTCAATCCGGTGTCAGGCGAAATCGTACAGAAGGGCGAATGACCATGACCTCGGCTCTGTTGCAGAAGCAGGAGGGCCGAGAGCCCTCTCAGACCGCAAGCGGCACCGTCAAGGTTTGGGATCCGGCTGTCAGGCTATTTCACTGGACCGTCGTGTCAGCCTGCATTCTCAACCTCTTCATTCTCGAAGAAGGAAAGTATTGGCACCGCTTAACCGGCTATGTCGTCGCAGCCGCAATCGCGATGCGCATCATCTGGGGCTTCGTTGGCACCAAGCACGCTCGGTTCGCCGATTTTTTTCCGACGCCAAGCAGGGTCAGAGCGCAGATCGCCGGTATCATTAAGGGCACAGAACAGCGGTACATTGGCCATAATCCGCTGGCATCGATCATGATGCTTGGTCTGATGACGCTTCTGGCGGCCACTGCGCTAACAGGCTGGATGACTACACTCGACGCCTTCTGGGGAGACAAATGGCTTGAGGAAGTGCATGGAGCCATAGCCAATGGCATCATGCTCCTTGCCTTCATCCATGCCGGCGCGGCAGTGGTCGAGAGTTGGAGACATAGGGAAAATCTAGTTTGGTCGATGATTACGGGCCGAAAGAAGTATGAGAATTCTTCTCATCGAAGATAGCGGCAGGCTTCGCGAGCTTCTATCCGAAGCCATCCGAGAAGCCGGTTGGCGCATCGACGCCTTCGCAAGCGCAAGCGAAGGTCGACTTGCGCTTGAAGAGATCAGCTACGATCTCCTTCTTCTCGATCTCGGTCTGCCCGACGAGGACGGCTTAGACATTCTGAAATCCCTGCGGGTTGCGAAGCAGCATATCCCCGTACTCGTGCTGACGGCACGCGGAGCCGTTGACGAGCGAATCGCGGGCCTAGATGCGGGAGCGGACGACTATCTGGTTAAACCTTTCAACAACGGCGAGCTGATTGCGCGGGTCCGCGCCTTGATGCGCCGTTCGCCGGTGACGACGATGCCGACGCTTGAATTCGCCGGGATCCGTTTTGACTTGGCGACCCGCCAAGTCACTGGCGACGGCATTGAAATGGCGCTCGCCCCCTCCGAAAAATCGCTGCTTGAGCTGCTGATGCGTAACGGCGGCAAGGTCGTTTCCAAGAGAAAGATGGAGCATGCTTTCTCCGAATTCGGTGACGAACGCAGCAGTAATGCCGTCGAGCTGGCCATATCCAGGCTCCGGCGGAAATTGGAAGGGCATCGCGCCAATGCTGTAATTGAAACCGTGCGTGGCGTCGGATACATGTTACACGAGGCGAACGTTTGATCCGATCGAACCCCACGCTGACCACCATTCTAACCCGCAGGATCGCGTTCTTCGCCATGCTGGCGATGCTGGTCCAACTCGTCGTTGTCTTTTCTGACTATTACTGGAACGTGGGCGAACTTTCACGCCTGTACGTCGAGCAGGAGACCGAACGGCTGGCTTCGGCAGTTGAAGTCAGCGGCGGGATAATTGCTTTTCGAATGCCTGAGGCGCTAAGCCCGCGTTATGCCAACCGGCAGACCGGGTATGTTGCCCGCATTCGAGACAGTCAGGGCAACCTGATCTTCGAATCCTGTGACGATGCCTGCGAAAGCCGGTTCCTACCCGCCGAGGTCAACCCTCCTGACTTTTGGCTTCGGATCGTCACGCCCGGAAAACCGCTTACGCTGGTCGGCGGGCGGGCGTTTAATATCGGCGGACACCGGATTTTAGTCGATGTCGCCACCATGAACGATCCCCAAAACCTTGTGTCGGATGTTTTCTGGAACGAGGTCCTGGAGCACATGATCGTGCCGATGAGTATTTTGCTTGGGCTTGTCCTCGGGGCAACAATTTTGTCGGTGCGGCGTGCCCTCAAACCCGTGAAGGCGGCGGCCGATGCCGCCGACCTCATCGATCCCCTGGACTCGAGGTCTCATCTACCCATCGAAGGAATGCCACGCGAAATCGCGCATCTAGCCGTGGCTGTAAATCGGGCTTTTCAGCGTGTCGGCGAACTCATGCGGTCGCAAAGGATACTGACCTCGGCCATTGCGCACGAGGTGCGCACGCCGCTTGCGGCAATCAAGCTCGAACTCGGCCGCATCGACCATCCAAGGGCGCGCAAGGCAGATGCGGATCTCGACGACCTCGTGCATTTTGTGAGCCAGCTGACTGCGCTTGCGCGGTTGGACACGTTCGACCACGGAATGTTCGAGGATGTTGATCTCATCGTTCTTTGCGCAGGGGTGGCAGAACAGCTTGCACCATGGGTTTACGAGAACAAGCATTCTCTTGAGATGTCTGCGCGTGTCGACATTGCCATTGTAAGAGCGGTGCCGGCGCTGCTGAAAGATGCTCTTCGCAATCTTATCGAAAACGCGGTCCGTCATACGCCAGAATCGACGAGCATCATTATCAGGGTTGCGGAATCAGGTATCCAGGTTGAAGACAGGCTGCATGTCGAGCGCGGAGGGTCCGGCCACCAAACCCACAATTCAGAGGGCCTCGGCATAGGCTTGAAAATCGTCGAAAGAATCGCGGAACTTCACGGTGGATCGTTGCAGCGCTCTGCTTCACCTCATGGCCAGACCTTCGAATTGCTTTTGCCGGTTAGCAAGTCACAATAGGTCAGGTCCTTGGCCAAATGGATGCCGCCCGCACCCTCTCAGGAAAGCGACAGCCGTTCCACTGAGGCAAATGTATCGGCTTCCGATCCTGCGGTCGCGCTGGCATCTCGGATCATGGCATACTTGACCTGCGTGACCCTCAGGTCGCGATACCAATCGACCAGTTCCCCCCACGGATCTCTGACCTTGGATAGTCCTGAGATGAACGCGACGACGGTTCCAATTTCGGTCTTGCCTGTCACCACGTAATAGCCACCGAGCGCGAAGATGCCGGCATAACCCAGCTGCGTCATCAGGTTCATCATGAAATTCATGGTGAATTTGATCCTGTAAATGCTCATGTTGAGCGAAAAAAGCCCTTCCACCCGATTGCCTTGGGCTTCGAACGCATCATTGGTGACCACATGCTGGACCATGCTCTGGCTGACATGGCGCATGATGGTGATCTTCGTCTCAACCCTGCGGTTGATTGCCGACTGCATCAGCGGCACGAAGCCGATCTGCGGAAGAAAGACGATAGCGACGGCCAACGCCATCAGCGGTTCCAGGTAGATCATGTAACCGCCGACGGCGACGAGGATGCCAGCCTGCAAAAGCGGTTCCGAGATGCTCGTGCCGACAAAGCCGCCGACTGATTCGGCCTCAGCAATGATGATCGACAGCTGTACGCCCTCGGCAAGCGCATCGACGGGTCCTTCGCTCGATCGCTCCGAGGCGGCAAGCGCCGACTTCCGCAGCCAGCGGACCGCGATCTCGCCGATCCAACCACGATAGATGTTCAGCAACAGCTTGGTTAGGCCCTCAAGCAGGACGAGGCCGAGATAGGCAAGAACGAGGATCAGGATCGCCTGGTAGGGAGCGCCCGCTGTGGCGGCATTGATGATGCGCCTCTGGACCTCAAGCGGTGCAGTGCCGGCAAGAAAGAGAACAACGGAAAGAGCCGCGATCGCTATCTGGTGATGGCGGCCGATGAGCAACACGAAACCGAACAGACTTTTCGGCATTTTATCGTCATGGCCTCATATTCGTTCTTAGAAAATTCTGCTGCGCCTGGCGATCTTTGCCTCGTTCGTCCGCATTGGCCAGCCTGAGCGGATCAGAACGGCCGACGCCATTGTGAGCCGCGGGAACGAACCTCTATCCTTTGAGGCGTTTCCTCCAGGCAGGCCATCCAGGCTGCAGGAACGAAGAGCAATACTGCGCAGGCGATCGTCATCCACAGGCTCGTCGCGACGTGCTCGAAACCCAGCAGCCAGGGCGAGGCGGCGAGCCATGTTGCGATCGCCACCTGCTCCCACCGGCGCGTCCCAGCGTCAGCAGGAGACGCGCAGCGCGGCCAGCTATGCTGCGGACTGATTCCGCGCTGCGAGGTTGCTCACTTCTCCTGCGATATCGAGCACTGTACGACCCTCAATCGTTCCCGCCTTGAGGCCGGCAAAAATATCATTGACGTCGTCGAGCGGCGCCTTAGCGATTTCCGCCCGGACCCGCCCTTCGGCGGCGAAAGCGAGTGCCTCGTCGAGGTCGCGGCGCGTGCCGACGATCGAGCCGCGTACGGTGATGCGCTTCAGCACGACATCGAAGATCGGCATCGAGAAGTTGCCCGGAGGAAGGCCAACGAGGCTGACGGTGCCTTTGCGACGCACCATGCCGAGCGCCTGCGAGAAGGCAGGTGGCGAGACGGCGGTGACGAGCACGCCATGCGCTCCCCCGCTCGTTGCCTTCAGCACCTTTTCAACCGTGTCTTCGGAGCGTGCGTCGAGCGCGAGATCGGCGCCAACCTGACGGGCAAGGTCGAGTTTAGCGGCGGCGACATCGAGGGCGATCACCTTAAGGCCCATCGCTTTGGCATATTGGATCGCGACATGGCCGAGGCCGCCGACGCCCGATATCGCCACCCATTCTCCGGGCCGCGCTTCGGTTTCCTTCAGTCCCTTATAGGTCGTGACACCGGCGCAGAGGATCGGCGCGATCTCAGCGAAATCGACACCGGCAGGAAGGCGGGCGGCGAAGGCGGCCGAGGCGATGACGTATTCGGCAAAGCCGCCATTGCAGCTGTAACCGGTATTGTGCTGGTGTTCGCAGAGGGTTTCCCAACCGGTTTCGCAATATTCGCAGCGCAGGCAGGCGTCATGCAGCCAGGCGACGCCGACGGCATCGCCTTCCTTGAATTCGGTAACGCCGGGACCGAGAGCCGCGACGATCCCGGCCACCTCGTGACCAGGAATGAAGGGCGGCAGCGGCTTGACGGGCCAGTCGCCCTCGGCGGCGTGCAGATCGGTATGGCATACCCCGCAGGCAACAACTTTCACCAGGATTTCACCTGGACCCGGAACAGGCACTGGCGCACATTCGATTGCGAGCGGCTTGCCGAACTCGCGAACCACCGCCGCCTTCATCATCTTGCTCGTCATGATTTTCGTTCCTTCATGATGATTGTCCGGGGCCGATAATGCAGGCGGTGTCCCTCCCGCACATTGACCCATCGCAAAGAACCGCGCCTTCCGACCGGATCGCGCGTGAATCTTGATGACAATCAACGCACGCTTCTCACGTTGGGTTAGTCTTGGCTTCATCCGGTCGGGAGAAGAGGGTAACCTGCGCATCTGCGGGAGCACGGTACCGCGGAGACAAGGAAGAGCTCATGAAAGCGATGATCCTCGAAGGTGTGGGATTTCCGTTGCGTCCGGTCGAATGGCCCGATCCCGTCCCCCAAAAGGGTCAACTTATGTTGAGGGTAGAAGCTTGCGCCGTCTGCAGGACGGATCTTCACGTTTGTGATGGCGATCTCGCCGACCCAAAGCTCCCGCTCATTCCTGGCCACGAGATCGTCGGCATCGTCGAGGCGGTGGGAGACGGCGTGGCCTCATCGCGAATCGGAGAACGGGTTGGTGTTCCCTGGCTCGGCCACACCTGCGGCTGCTGCGCCTTTTGCCTGAACAGAGAGGAAAATCTCTGCGATCGGCCGCAATTTACCGGCTATACGCGTGACGGCGGTTTCGCCACGCACGTCGTTGCGGATGCCGATTACGCCTTTGCGCTGGATATGCAGGCTGACCCGGTTGCGCTTGCGCCGCTGCTCTGTGCCGGTCTGATAGGATGGCGTTCGCTGAAGAAGGCCGGTGACGGCGCCAGGATCGGGTTATATGGATTTGGCGCTGCCGCCCATATCATCGCGCAGGTCTGCGGTTGGCAGGGCCGCGAAGTCTATGCTTTTTCGCGCCGGGGCGACGTTGCGGCGCAACGTTTCGCGCTCGACCTCGGCGCCGTCTGGGCGGGGGATTCGAACGAACCTCCGCCTGTCATGCTCGACGCGGCGATCATTTTTGCTCCGGTCGGCGAACTCGTACCGGCGGCTTTGAAAGCCGTGCGGAAAGGGGGCAGGGTCGTCTGTGGCGGCATCCACATGAGCGATCTTCCGGCAATGCCCTACGCGCTCATCTGGGGCGAACGCAGCGTTGTATCGGTCGCAAATCTCACACGCGAGGATGCGGCGGAATTCTTTCCAGTCGCTCGCCGGGCAGGCGTCAGAACTCATACGACCATCTATCCGCTGATTGACGCCAATAGGGCGCTTGACGATCTCAGGGCCGGCCGGTTGAGCGGGGCAGCCGTGCTGACGCCGTGAGCGATTGCTTGGATGCCCACTGGGGCCGACGCGCCGGTGAGGGAATGCCACGCGAAAGCGCTTAAGTAACCTTTCCCGGTAGCAGGGCACCTCGGTGCACCGGAACGGATCATCTTGCGGGCGGCGTTTTTGATTAGCGTCAACGCGCCGCCCTCCGCAGGATGATCATACTCAACACGCAAGCTGATCGGCATCGGCTGGGGGCGTATAATTGCCTTGAACGCCGGTACGCCGAAGACGTTTTGCAGGCCGCATTCGCCGCTTTGGTCTCAGGAGGACCTTGTTTAAAGAACGGAGAGACGCTCACATGCTGATGCGCGGCTGGCGTGGCGCCAAGACATGGATGCTGCCGTTGGTGACATTGGCGCTGGTCGCTGGCGGACTAGCCTGGTTTGCAGGCCAGGAGGACCTTGCCGCGCAATTGTGGACGACTGCGACGGCAGCCGTCTTCGCGGTGCTCCTCGTCGATATAGGTATCGGTCTGCACAGGAAGGATTTCGGCCTCGATCTGATCGCAGCGCTGGCTATGGGTGGAGCTATCACGTTCGGCGAACATCTGGCTGGAATTGTCGTAGCGCTCATGTTTACCGGCGGGCAGTTCCTGGAGACTTTCGCCCAGAATAGGGCCGGTCGCGAGATGACGGCGCTGCTCAGCCGGGTTCCAAGTCGCGCGGCCCGTTATCAGAGTGGCCGCATCGAAGATGTTGCCGTGTCGGGCATCGCCCCTGGTGATCTCATTCTGGTCCGTCGCGGCGAAGTGGTACCCGTCGACGGCATCGTCGCGGGCAACGCTGCGGTCCTCGATGAATCCGCGCTGACGGGCGAGGCTCTGCCTATCCGGCGAACCTCGGGCCAGGCCGTGATGAGCGGCACCACAAATGCCGGCGATGCCTTCGATCTCCAGGCGACAAGCGCGGCTGCTGATAGCACCTATGCTGGTGTCGTCCGACTGGTCGAAGCGGCGCAACGGACCAAAGCGCCGATGGTGCGATTGGCGGCGAGGTTCGGTCTCGCTTTCCTTGCTCTCACCTTAACGATTGCGACCTCGGCCTGGGCGCTCAGCGGTGACGCAACGCGAGCCCTTGCCGTCATCGTCGTGGCGACACCCTGTCCGCTGATACTTGCCGTACCCGTCGCCGTCGTGTCCGGCATTTCCCGCTGTGCAAAGAAGGGCGTTCTGGTGAAGGACGGAGGTGCTCTTGAGGCCCTTGCAGCCGCAAGGACAGTTCTCCTCGACAAGACGGGAACGGTAACCGATGGTCGTGCCCGCCTGATCGAGATCAAGGCACGAGGCGATCTCGACGCGCTCGAGCTACTGAGGCTGGCGGCATCGCTGGATCAGAGCTCGCCTCACGTGGTGGCCCAGGCCCTCGTGGCCGCTGCCCACGAGAGGGGCCTGCTGCTTGATGTACCTAGTGACGTTCGCGAGACTCCTGGCTCTGGGTTGACGGGCCGCGTCGGCAGCCAAAACCTCGTAATCGGTGGCTGGGCTTTCGTGAGCACAGGGATAGAAGACTCGCATTTTCGTCGTGAGATCGAGGCATGGATAAGGCGCGACGGAACGGTCGCGGTCGTCGTGGCAATCGACGGCGCCCTTGCTGGGGCAATGCTACTGGCGGACCAGATTCGTCCGGAAGCGGGTTTCGTGCTGCGGCATCTGCGTCAGGCTGGCATCACACGCATTGTCCTCGCCACCGGCGACCGCGCAGATCTCGCGGCGGGCGTTGCCGCATTCGTTGGGGTGGACGACGTCATCAGTGAAATGAAGCCGGAGGACAAGACAAACGCCGTCAAGATGGAGCAGGCGAGAAACCGCCCCGTCGTGATGATCGGTGATGGGGTCAATGATGCGCCGGCGCTTGCGGCCGCCGATGTCGGCATAGCAATGGGAGCGCGCGGCGCCGCTGCCTCGTCTGAAGCGGCAGATGTTGTGATCCTGCTCGATCGACTTGATAAATTGGTCGATGCCCTCCAAATAGCCCGACGCTCACGCCGGATTGCATTGCAGAGCGTCTATGCCGGCATGGGCTTGTCGATCGCAGGCATGATCGCAGCCGCGTTCGGCTATCTGACGCCAGTAGAAGGGGCGCTATTTCAGGAGGCGATTGATGTCGCCGTCATTCTGAACGCGCTACGCGCCCTTGGGCCACCAATCTCGATCGGCGTGGCTTCACCTCGCTTGAGCAAAGAAGACCTGCTGGCTCTGGAGGCTGAACATAGGGCGTTGGCTGACGTGGTCGACGACATTGGCATTACCGCGGACCGGATCGCACGCCTGCCGGGAAAGAAGGCAAAAGACGAGCTCGAAAGACTGGATCGTGGGCTGCGTGACCGGCTGCTTCCCCACGAGAAGAGAGACGAGCAGGTTTACGCGCGCCTTCGCCGAAGGAATACATCGCCGGACGTTCTGGCCGGAATGAGCCGAACCCACATGGAAATTCAACGACAGATCCATAACCTCACCGTCATGCGAAAGGCGTTCGACAGCGAAATGCCGACAGAGACGCAGCTTAGTGAGGTCCAGCGACTGCTGCACGGGCTGGAAGCGATTACGCGTCTTCATTTTGCGCAGGAGGAAGAGATCTACCGTTCGCTGGAGGCCGAGTGAATGATTTGTTCGCCCATCCGACACGACCCCGGGATTTCGAGCGCAGCGACGGGGCGTTACCGCTGCGGGCAACCATTGCCTTCATGGCATTTTCAAACTTGCACAAGGCGATAGTCTAAAACCGCCCACGAAGAGGCATTGCGCAGGATCGAATGGCTGCGGTGCTGACGCCTGCGTTTGACGCTGGTCAAATTCCAAATGTCCGATTTGTGTCAATGATAGTGAAGCAGCCTGCGAGGCGACGCCGTGACCCCTTCGGGAGACCGGAATGCCGCGAGGATGAGACGGAAGCGCCAGCGCCATTCGGGAGTTGGGTCGCACCGATTGCAAGAAGGGAGAAGGACATGAGCCACGTTCTTTCGCGGAAGGCAGATGTGTTGTTGGTTGATGCGGCGGCGAACTCCGATCCGTCTTGCTCCGGAGTCGATTTTCGTCTTGAGCGAACGAGCAATGATGACTGGCAAATCGCCGCGGTTTCGCCGCGCGCCCGCGCCTGGGTGCGTGACGAACTTTGCTGTCCTTTTGCGCAATGCTTCAACGACGTCATACGGGCAGACGCACTCAGCGCAAATTCCTTTGTGAAGGAAGCGCATGCGAAGGGATTCTGGACTGAATTCGTTGGCAGAAACGGCAAGGACCTGTTCTAGCCGCGGGCCTGGTAGGGTCGATAAAATCGATGCCGATATCATGCGGGACAGCGGTTCGAGTACGAGCTTCGAGGACCCTTTATGCGGCTCTTGTTATTGATCACGATCAAAGCCTTAAAACGAAGTTGAGGTAAGAATCCACTTACAATCTGCACTTTATCAAGGACGAACCGACCATGCAGAAAGCGCCTGCACAAGCCACTCAGGACTACGAGAAATACCGCTCGGTACTGGTAAGACGCCAAGAAGAGCTGCGACAACGCCTATATGCGATCGAGCAGGACCTGGAACGACCTCGCGATCCGGATGACGATGATCGCGCGATAGAGCGCAACAACGACGAGGTACTGGAAGAACTCGGCACTGCCGGGCAGAGCGAACTTGCGGCTATCGATGCCGCGCTCGACCGTTTGAACCATGGAACCTTCGGGCGCTGCTCGAAGTGTGGCGACGTGATTGATGAGCGAAGGCTGGACGCGGTTCCGTATACCGCAATCTGCCAGGATTGTGCGCGGTCGGTTTGACATGCCGTTAACCGGACGGGTTCCTGTGTTTCGGCCTGCAAATTTTGGTCGCCGGTTTGAAAACGATGCGGCGCAACGTTTTGCGCACGGCCTTGGCGCGGCATGGGGTGGGCCGGCATCCGGACCTACACGACCGCGGGGCTGCCATACTCAGGTCTTGAATGGTGATGTCATCTCAGCAGATCGTCAATCGAGCCGGGCGGTGAAGACATAACCGACGCCGCGCACCGCCTTGATGAATTGCGGCTTCTTCGGGTCGGTTTCGATCTTGCGGCGAAGCCGGACGATTTGGGCGTCAATCGTCCTGTCGAAAGCTTCGAGGCTTCGACCTCTCGTCAAATCCATCAACACGTCGCGGGTGAGCACCCGGCCGGCATGCCGCACGAAAGTGGTCAGCATATCGAACTCGCCGGTTGTCAGCTCGACCTCGATGCCTTCCGGATCGAGAAGCTGGCGGCGGCTGAGATTGAGTTTCCACTCTTCGAAGCCGATGATCTCCTCGCCGACCGCTTCGCCGTTGCGCGGCGGGGATTGCCGGCGGCGCAGGATCGACTTCAGACGCGCATGGACTTCCCGGAGATGAAATGGCTTGGCAATGTAGTCGTCGGCACCGATTTCCAGGCCGACAATCCGGTCGACGACATCGTCCCGACCTGTCAGCATCATGATAGGGACATCCGAACTGGCGCGGATTTCGCGTGCGAGATCGAGGCCGTCGACGCCGCCAGGAAGGACGAGATCGAGCAGGATTGCGTCGAAGTTCTGCTGGCGCAGCCGTAGCCGCATTTCGGTACCATCGGACGCGGCGGAAACCGAATAACCCTCACCCTCGAAATAGCGCGTCAACATCTGGCGAATGCGTGGGTCGTCGTCGACTATGAGAAGATGCGCATCATTCTGAGCTGTTGCCATCATCCATCCGTCAAGCCGTTGCCCGTTCCAGATCGTTCGCGATGGCATCGTCCTTAACATGCTCGCCGTCGCGATGTCATCAACAACCCAACGGTTGTCCTCATCGGTGGGGGAGAAAATGATGCCGAAAGGCTGACGGCTTTCGGATGGCGTCTTGCTCTATTTTCTTGATTCAGATCGGGTTTCTGACTTTAGCGAATTGGCCAAAGATTCTCTGGGTCCAGCGTCAAACCAGCACGAGGCGGGGTGTCGCGTGCGCCTCGGCCGCCACATCGGATGATTGCCAGGCGTGGCGCCATTGCCAGACGTCATTTGCGGTGATCAGAACCGTGCCGCCGCTCATCTCCTGCGAACCGAAGCGGCTTGTTGCAATTTCGCAGAATGCATCGATGTGCTGAAGGAGACGGTCTTCGGTCGCGCGAGGCGGCGAGGCGATGGATAGCAATGCGCGGCGTGAGACGACGATGGTCTTTGTCTCCGCGCCGGAACGCACCTCGATGCGTCCGGACTTGTCTTGCGCGTTCAGGCTTGCACTGACGATATCATACGACATTCCATCGCTCCGGGCATTGGCTGGTCGCCGTGGTTGCTTCCAGATTTTCTCCAAACTTACGCCATCAGCCCAAAGACACTTTGACCTCGATCAATGCGATACTGGTATCTCTGCCAGTTCGCTCAGGATAGCGGACAAATAAGCCGACGCTTTCCCGTCAACACCTCCTCATTGATTTGGGACAAGGAAGATCGTTCCGCCGGAGGTCATAAAGCGTCATGCTTTTGACGGAGAATGCGAAAATGTCCGATAGTTTGGTCGCCAAATATGGTGACGAGCGGCTCCCGCGTTACACCAGTTATCCGACGGCCCCGGCCTTTTCAGCCGCAGTGGGGCCGAGTGAATACGCCGGGGGCCTCGCGACCATCGGAAAAGCCGAACCGATTTCGGTCTATCTTCACGTACCGTTCTGCCGCTCGATGTGCTGGTATTGCGGTTGTCATACGAGCATCACCCGGCAGGACGCTCCCGTTGTTGAATATCTCGACGCGATGAGCCAGGAGATCGAACTCGTCTCCTTTGCCGCCGGCAACGACGTGCCTGTCAAGAACGTTCATTTCGGTGGCGGCACGCCGACGATCATGAAGCCGCAGGAATTTACGGCGCTGATGGCGAAGCTGCGGAGCGCCTTCGCTTTCGAGGCGGGCGCGAGCGTCGCGGTTGAAATCGATCCTCGTACACTGACCCTTCCGATGATCGAAGCGCTGGGCGAAAGCGGCGTCGACCGCGCGAGTCTCGGCGTCCAGAGTTTCGATCCCGTCGTGCAGACTGCAATCAATCGGATGCAGTCCTTCGAGCAGACGGAGGCGGCAGTCGTCGGGTTGCGATCGGCAGGTATCAACAACGTCAATTTCGACCTGATATACGGTCTGCCGAAACAGACTGTGGAATCCTGCATCGAAACCGTCCGTCTGGCCGTTCAGCTGCGGCCGGAACGCTTAGCCGTTTTCGGTTATGCCCATATTCCGGCCTTCAAGAAGCATCAGCGCCTCATCGACGAAGCATCGCTTCCGGGCGCAAAACAGCGCAACGAACAGGCCGAAGCCATCGCCCAAGAGCTCGAAAGAGCCGGATATGCGCGCATCGGGCTCGATCATTTCGCTCTGCCGGAGGATCAGCTTGCGGTCGCCGCGCGCAATGGAACGATGAGGAGAAATTTTCAGGGCTACACCACAGATGACTGCGAAAGCCTCATCGGCCTCGGCGCTTCGGCGATCGGCCGGTTGCCAGGCGGTTATATGCAAAATCACGTGCCAATGGGTCTCTATGCCGAGCGGGTCGCATCCGGTGTGTTGCCGACGGCCAAGGGATATCTTCTGAGCGAAGAGGACAAGCTTCGGGCGAGAGTCATCGAGCGGCTCATGTGCGATTTCGAAGCCGATCTCGGACGGCTAAGCAGGGAATCGGGTTTCGACACCGGTTTCCTTATCGAGCGTAATGAACGCCTGAGCCAACTCGCAGCCGATGGCGTCGCGACGATCCGTGACGACCGTGTCGTCGTGTCAAAAGACGCTCGCTTCATGGTCCGCGCCGTCGCAGCGGCATTCGACGCCTACTTCGGCTCCCACGGGCGCACGCACAGCAAGGCGGCGTGATTGCGAAAAGCGGTGTAGGTCAGGTGCCGAGATAGGCTTATCGATCGCAATGCCAGTGATCATCGTGTTCGCAATCGCTCTCTATCAGATGGGTGTCCTACAGCGAACCGGCGTCGTCTCCGCGGTTCTCGCGGCACTAACAGTCACCGTAAGCTTGTTTCTGCAGAGGTAATATTGATGAAGAATCCAGCTCCGATCGATTTCGCCGAACTCGAAAGCTGCTATGGCCAGATCATGTCGTGGTGCGACATTCTCCAGGCGATTGCCGACTTCCTGCCTTGCCACATCGACGAAGGCCTTTGCAGCCGGATTTCGCATGGGCTGATCCCTCTCCTGGTGACGACACACCAGCTCGAAGAGCGTCTGATCTCGTCGGGACTCGACCTTATCATGGAAGCCGGGGAAATGGCTGAGGCACAGGAACGCCGACGCGCAGGCCGCCTGTTCGATCTTGCCGCCGCGCAAGAGCTTGTCGCCACGCTGGAAGCTCTGGGCGAGGGGTGCTGCCGGCTGTCGTGGGAGGCGGTCGGATATCAGCTGCGTTCGTTCTTCTGCTCGATGCGCAGACATATCAAATCGGAACGCGAGATGATGCGGTTGATGCAGCGGGCGATGGAGGCTGAACGGGCGCCGGCCTTGACGGGCGCGATCAATCAAACCGAAGCAGCTTGAGCGACGCGAATTCGCATGGCGGCCGTCATTCTGACAGGCCGCCTTCGATATGCACCGAATCGAAGGCGCAGTGCGGGATGGCGCGCAAGCGCGGCCATCCACACCGGTCGGTTGACTATTGGGTGATCTGCGCGAGGTCGGCATCCAGACGCTTGCGCACCATATTCGGCACCTTGGCGGTCTTGATCGCATCAAGATTTGCCGGGCTGTCGCCGACCTGGATCAGGGCAACCATGCCCATGCCCGCATGCGGCGCGCACTTCAGGACATAGGCGCCGGGAACGTCGAACTTCGTCTGGTACTGCTCGCTCGGCTTGGACTTGAACTCGGCGGCGCCGTCGGGAATGAGGCCCTTGAAGGTCTCGACATTGTGGCTTTTATCCGTGGGAATGAAGGTCACCGTGTCGCCGGGAGCGATTTTCAGGAAGCCCGGCTCGAACACCATTGCGCCGTCCGTACCCTTGTTGAGCATCTGAATCTGATGGTCGGCAGCCATCGACGGCGCGGCCGAAACCATCAGGGCTGCCGTTGCAGCGATCAGACCGAATATCAAACGCATTTGCATATCTCCTGTTTCGCGAGGTCGATTTGGCCTCGTGAACGCCTTCTAAGACATGCTGGCGCCGGCTTCTTTGATACTCGTCAAACAGAGAAAAAACTAGCAAATTTGCTTTGAAAACATATGCATAGCGTTGGTCAGGCGACGATCGCCGCCTGACGAAACGTGCCGCTCTCGCCGAAGCACTGTCCTCCGCCAAGGATCGGTTTCAGAGGAAAGAGGATAGTCGCCGCGGACGTTATTTCGCGTCGAGAAGTCCGCGGATCTTCAGCGCGAGTTCCCTCGCGGTATAGGGTTTGCGTAGCCATTGCGCGCCGGGAACGATGCCTTTGCCCGCGAGACCTGGCTCGGAATATCCCGATGTAAAGAGCACGGCGATATCTGGCCGCAGAATGCGCACCTCTCGCGCCAGCTCGTCGCCGGTCATCCCTCCCGGCATCACGATGTCGGTGAAGAGGAGCGCGATATCACTATTTTCCTGGAGAAGATCGAGCGCGCGGTGACCGTTTTCGGCCTCGCGCACGGTATAACCCATCGACGCCAGCCTGGCGACGGCGACACGGCGAACGCGAGCGTCATCCTCGACCACCAGCACCGTTTCATCGCCGCGCGGCAGCTGGTTCTCGCCGGTGTCTTGATCAGACGCAGATTCCTGAGGCCTCTTTTCGTTGATAGCAGGCAGGTATATCCGCACCGTCGTGCCTCGTCCGACCTCGCTGTAAAGCTGAAGATGCCCGCCCGATTGCTTCACGAAGCCATAGACCATGCTGAGCCCGAGGCCGGTGCCTGAGCCCACTTCCTTGGTCGTGAAGAACGGTTCGATCGCGTGCTGCCGAACGTCCTCGGTCATGCCGGCGCCGGTGTCCGTCATGGCAATGAGCACGAAATTGCCGCTGCGCACCTCCGGGTACATCTTGGCATAATCGGCATCGAGATGGACCCGCGAGATCGTCGTCGTCAGACTGCCGCCCTTCGGCATGGCGTCCCTCGCGTTCAAGGCGATGTTGAGGATGGCGTTTTGAAGCTGCGAACTGTCGACAAGGACGTCGAGGCCCGATCCTTCAATGACGGTCGACAGCTTGATATCTTCGCTGAGCGTCCGCCGGAGCAGGTCCGAGAAGCCGCTGACCAGCTGGCCGAGATCCGCATGTTTCGGGTTCAATGGCTGGCGCCGGCCGAAAGCCAGCAGCTGACCCGTGAGGACCGCCCCGTCCTGCGCTGCGGACTGAGCCTCCTTGAGGATTTCACGAAGGGTGCCGGGCGCTAGCTTATCCTCGATCATTTCGAGGTTGCCGCTGATGACGGTCAGCAGGTTGTTGAAATCGTGCGCGATGCCTCCCGTCAGCTGGCCGATCGCTTCCATCTTCTGCGCTTGGCGAAGATCTTCTTCGATCTTGAAGCGGCTTGTGAGATCGCGGATGAAACCGGTGAATGTCCGCTCTCCGTTGACCGTCGCTTCGCCGACGTGAAGTTCCATCGGAAACTGCGATCCGTCGGACCGCTGGCCGGTAACGACGCGCCCGTAGCCGATGATGCGTTTCTCGCCGGTCTCGAGATAGTGATCGATATAGCCGTCGTGAGCAGCACGATAGGGGGCCGGCATGAGGTTGCTGACGTTGCGGCCGCAAATCTGGTCGGAAGCCATTCCGAACAGTTTTTCGGCGGCCTTGCTGAAGGACAGCACCGTACCCTTATGGTCGATCACCACCATGGCGTCGGGCACGGTGTCGAGGATCGAACTCAGATGCGCCTCGCGGGCCTTGACCGCCTCTTGGGCGCGCCTCAAAGCGCTGACGTCGCTGTTCGTCTGAATGACGGCAAGGTCTCCGTCCGGCAGATTGACGAGCACGCAGCGGGACGCGACGTGAATGTCGTGACCACTTTTATGGCAATGAATAATTTCACCCTGCCAGAAGCCGCGCGACTTCAACTGGTCCCGGACATTTTCCGCAGGCTCGGGAAATTTCGTCGACAGCAGTTCGTGGACCTTCTCGCCGACGGCTTCCTCTTTCGCCCAGCCGTACATGTTCTCGCAACCGATGGACCAGTGCGTAATGGTTCCGTCGAAACGATGGACCAAAATGTCTGCCCCGTCCAACACATGCACCATCGCATCCAGCTCCTGGGACGATGCTGTTCTGGGTGACACGAGGCGATGGGGCATGAACGTTGATCCTGCAGCTTGGTGCGTCAATGCAGCTTGACCCTATGACAGGAATTGCCGGAAAAATCATCAGCGTCGCCGGACAACTGTACCAGGCGGGCGGGATTTACGATCCGCAGGTCGTGCCGGCCCTCGGGGACGACGATGTTTCGCGATGCGAGTTTCGAGATCGTCCGGGATACGGTTTCGATGGTCAGGCCGAGATGATCTGCAATATCCTGCCGGTTCATCGGAACACGCACCAGGCCCTGCCGCGCCTGCGGGTGGCGGCGGGTTGCAAGCTTGACGATGAAGCTGCAGAGACGCTCCTCGGCGTTCTTCTTCGACAGGAGCACCATCTGTTCGTGCGCTGCGGCCGCCTCCTCGCAGAGAAGGGAGATGAATGCGGGACCGAGTGCGTTCGAACGGGCGACTTCCTCGTGGAAGCTTTTCCGGGAGATACGGCGAATCTTGCAGTCGGTAACGGCCTCGGCCGTGAACAGGAAATCGCTTTGCAGCGAGGCGCCGATGAGATCGCCGGCAAAATGAAACGCGGTTATCACCCGGCGGCCTTCGCCGATGATGCGATGAAGACGAACCACACCTTCTTCCACCTGGAAAAGATGTTTCGCCTTGTCGCCCTCCCAGCAGATCGCCTTGCCGGCAGCGACGGGTTCTGCCGCCGACATCAGGAAAAGCGATGAAAACGACTGAGCGGCATGGATCGCATCATTCGCCATCTCCGCATTTTCGAACGCCTGGTTGTTCTGCATCAGCATCGTCTTGTCCCTCGTGGTCGGTAGATCCACTAGAACCTTGCTGAGTCACACGGGAATGAGCGGACGGTGCCAAAGGGTGAAAGAGTGTAACAGATTGTAACAACGGCCGCGGTTTCCGTCTGACCGCTTTTTGGTTGATGTAGATCAAGGAGCGATTGCCGGCTTCATGACAGTCCTGCCTCAATTGACGAGAAAGCCGGCCGCGAGGCGGTCGTCTTTGCACTGGGGACGACATCATGAACTACACGACGGAAACCATGGTGGTCGCGGTCGCAGCGTTTCTAGCGTTGTTGGGGGCCGCATTCGCGCACGATCATCTCTTTGCGGTCCATATGGGCATACTCTGCTTCTGCCTCGTGGTGGGAACGGTGCTTCTGGTCAGGAACGTCGACTTCGCACCGGCGGTCCAACGCCGGAAGGTCGATGTGTCAGGCTATTTTGACGAGGTGATACGCTATGGCCTGATCGCCACGGTATTCTGGGGCGTGGTCGGCTTCCTCGTCGGGGTTGTCATCGCCCTGCAACTGGCCTTTCCCGACCTCAATATCGCACCCTATCTCAATTTCGGAAGGCTGCGGCCCGTCCACACCTCGGCGGTCATCTTCGCCTTCGGCGGCAACGCCCTCATCATGACGTCGTTCTACGTGGTGCAGCGAACCTGTCGCGCCCGGCTCTTCGGCGGCAATCTCGCCTGGTTCGTGTTCTGGGGCTATCAGCTCTTCATCGTGATGGCTGCTACCGGATATGTCCTCGGCATCACGCAGGCCCGCGAATATGCCGAACCTGAATGGTATGTCGACCTCTGGCTCACCATCGTCTGGGTCGCCTATCTCGCCGTGTACCTCGGCACCATCCTGAAGCGTAAAGAGCCGCATATCTACGTGGCGAACTGGTTCTATCTCGGCTTCATCGTCACCATCGCGATGCTGCATGTGGTCAACAACCTGGCGGTTCCGGCCTCGTTCCTCGGCTCCAAGAGCTATTCGCTCTTCTCGGGCGTCCAGGACGCGCTGACCCAGTGGTGGTATGGCCACAACGCCGTCGGCTTCTTCCTTACCGCCGGCTTCCTGGGCATGATGTACTACTTCGTGCCGAAGCAGGCCAATCGACCCGTCTATTCCTACCGGCTCTCGATCATCCACTTCTGGGCACTGATCTTCATGTATATCTGGGCAGGCCCGCATCACCTTCACTATACGGCGCTGCCCGACTGGGCCCAGACGCTCGGCATGGTCTTCTCGGTGATGCTCTGGATGCCTTCCTGGGGCGGCATGATCAACGGCCTCATGACCCTTTCGGGCGCATGGGACAAGATCCGCACCGACCCGATTATCCGCATGATGATCGTCGCCATCGCCTTCTACGGGATGTCGACCTTCGAAGGCCCGATGATGTCGGTCAAAACGGTCAATTCGCTCAGCCACTACACCGAATGGACGATCGGCCATGTGCATTCGGGCGCCCTCGGCTGGGTGGGGATGATCACCTTCGGCGCGATCTACTACCTGACGCCGAAACTGTGGGGACGCGAGCGCCTCTACAGCCTGCGGATGGTCAACTGGCACTTCTGGCTGGCAACACTCGGAATCGTCATCTACGCCGCCGTGCTCTGGGTTGCCGGCATCCAGCAGGGGCTCATGTGGCGCGAGTACAACTCCCAGGGCTTCCTCGTCTACTCCTTCGCGGAAACCGTTGCGGCGATGATCCCCTACTACGTGCTGCGCGCCGTCGGCGGAGCGCTCTACCTCGCGGGCGGCCTCGTCATGGCCTGGAACGTGTTCATGACGATCCGCGGCCGGGTGCGCGACGAAGCTCAGATTCCAACCACTTTCGTGCCCGAAGCACAGCCTGCCGAATGAGGTGAGACATGGCATCGATACTTGATAAACATCAGATCCTCGAGAAGAACGCGACGCTTCTTCTCGTCGGTTCGCTGCTCGTCGTCAGCATCGGCGGCATCGTCGAAATCGCCCCGCTGTTCTACCTGCAGAATACGATCGAGAAGGTGGAAGGCATGCGGCCCTATACGCCGCTGGAGCTGGCGGGGCGGAACATCTACATCCGCGAAGGCTGCTATCTCTGCCACAGCCAGATGATCAGACCGTTCCGCGACGAGGTAGAGCGTTACGGTCACTACTCGCTCGCAGCCGAGTCCATGTACGACCATCCGTTCCAGTGGGGGTCCAAGCGGACCGGGCCGGATCTCGCCCGCGTCGGCGGACGCTATTCGAACGAATGGCACGTCCAGCATCTCGCAAACCCACGGGCGGTCGTGCCGGAATCGATTATGCCGAGCTACGCCTTCCTCAAGGAGCAGGAGGTGACGGTCAAGGATATCGGCATGGACCTCAAGGCCAATGAGGACGTGGGCGTGCCCTACAACGACGACATGCTGGCGAATGCGGAAGCCGACATGAAAGCCCAGGCTGATCCAAATGCGGACACGACGGCGCTGCTTGCGCGCTATCCGAAGGCGAAGGTCGGCGACTTCGACGGCGATCCGGCCAGGCTGACCGAGATGGACGCCCTGGTGTCCTATCTGCAGATGCTCGGCACGCTGGTCGATTTCTCGACCTACGACGACGCAACCGGCTACCGCTGAGGTGATCCATGGAAACCTACACTGCAATGAGACACTTCGCCGACAGCTGGGGCCTTCTGGCAATGGCGGCATTCTTCGTCGGCGCCGTCGTGTTCACGCTTCGCCCGGGCAGCAGGCAGGCGGCGAAAGAAGCCGCCGATATTCCCTTGAAGGATGATTGATATGTCGGAAAAACATATTGATGAAATCAGCGGCGTCGAAACAACCGGACATGAATGGGACGGCATCCGCGAACTCAACAATCCCATGCCGCGCTGGTGGGTCTGGACGTTCTATGTGACGATCCTGTGGGCGATCGGTTATGCCATCGCCTATCCGGCCATCCCGATGATCACTTCCGCCACGAAAGGCTATTTCGGCTACTCGACGCGCGCCGAACTGCAGCAGGACCTCGATCTGGCAAAAGCATCCCAGACGAAGTTCCATGACCTGATCGCTGCCAAGACCGTGCAAGAGATCGACGCCGATCCCGCTCTTCGTGAATTCTCAATCGCCGGCGGTGCTTCCGCATTCAAGGTGAACTGTGCGCCGTGCCATGGCTCGGGCGCCAGCGGCGGCCCGGGATTTCCGAACCTCAACGACGACGACTGGCTGTGGGGTGGAGACCTCGACGCGATCCGGACGACGATCGCGCACGGGATACGCTTCGATTCGGATGCCGAAACGCATGCTTCCGAGATGCCGCCCTTTACCGATGTCCTGGAGCCTGTCCAGATGAAGCAGGTCGCCGCCTACGTCTGGGGATTGACCAACAAGCCTTCCGATCCCGCTCTTGCGGAGGCGGGAAAACAGGTCTTCCTCGATAATTGTGCTGCATGCCATGGCGAGGACGCGAAAGGAAAATTGGAAATGGGCGCGCCGGATCTCGCCGACGCAATCTGGCTGAAGGCACGGGGCGAAGACGCCATCGCTCGCCAGGTGGCCTCTCCCAAGCATGGCGTCATGCCGGCCTGGGCAGGGCGTCTCGGCGATACGACGGTCAAGGAGCTGACCATTTTCGTTCATTCGCTCGGCGGCGGAACTTAAGGAGACAAACCATGACAAGTCATGGCCACAATCCCATCCTCAGTCTCTACGGCACGCCCCGCGCCGCCATCCGTTCACGCGTGTCGGCCCGCGCCCAAGTGACGGCGCCATCTTGCGAGCAGGACGATCCGGCAAAAATCGGCAATTCAATCGTCAATTTGACCTGCCTCAAGGATCACAAGCAGACGAGCCGCTAGTTCTGGATCGGTCGAGGACGTCCCAGCGGTGTTCCCCCCGCAGTTCCTCCAGGCCACGCCCTCTCTCCAGGGCGTGGCCTTTTTCTTCTCTGAAGGGAGCGCGTCCGCGGGAAGGCGTTCTTTCTTGATCTGCATCAAGGAACGGATGCGCTGCAGGTGGGAGAAGAACAGGCGAAACCGGACAGAGTCCCATGAATCTCTACACTGCACCAGATCCCAATGACGTCGAGCGGGTCAATGTCGAGCCGGTCAATGCGCGCCGCAACCGGCAGCCTCTCTACGCACCCCGGAAGAAGATTTTTCCCAAGCGCGCCGAGGGGCCATTCCGCCGGTTCAAGTGGATCGTGATGCTGATCACGCTCGGCATCTACTACCTTGCGCCGTGGATCCGGTGGGACCGCGGTCCCTTCGCGCCTGACCAGGCGATCCTCATCGATCTCTCCTCGCGGCGTTTCTTCTTTTTCTTCATCGAAATCTGGCCCCAGGAATTCTACTACGTCGCGGGCCTGCTGGTGATGGCGGGCTTCGGCCTGTTTCTCGTCACTTCGGCGGTCGGCCGCGCATGGTGCGGCTACGCCTGTCCGCAGACCGTGTGGGTCGATCTCTTCCTCGTCGTCGAACGCGCGATCGAAGGCGACCGGAACGCGCGAATGAAACTTGATGCCGCTCCTTTCAGCTTCGAAAAGCTGAGGAAACGGGTAATCAAGCATTCGATCTGGCTCCTGATCGGTATTGCCACCGGCGGCGCGTGGATCTTCTATTTTGCCGATGCGCCGACTCTGGCGGTTTCGCTGTTCACCGGGGCAGCTCCCGCAGTTGCCTATGCCACGGTCGCCATCCTGACCGGGACGACCTATGTGCTCGGCGGTCTCATGCGCGAGCAAGTGTGCACCTATATGTGCCCTTGGCCGCGCATTCAGGGCGCCATGCTCGACGAGAATTCCCTGGTCGTCACCTACAACGACTGGCGGGGCGAGCAGCGGTCGCGCCATGCCAAGAAAGCACAGGCACAAGGCCTCCCGATCGGTGACTGCGTGGATTGCAACGCCTGCGTGGCCGTCTGTCCGATGGGAATCGACATTCGAGACGGTCAGCAGATGGAGTGCATCACATGCGCTCTCTGCATCGATGCCTGTGACGGCGTGATGGACAAGCTCGGCAAGCCCCGCGGCCTGATCGCTTATGCGACACTCAGCGAATATTCGAGCAATATGTCGCTTGCGACAGACGGGGGGACAACGCCGATCCAACCGTCCAGGGTCCGCAACGAGGATGGAAGTTTCGTTTCGCCGATCCGGCACTTCGACTGGCGTATCATCTTTCGTCCGAGAATCGTCTTTTACGCCGTCGTCTGGGCATTGATCGGCATTGCCATGGTCGTCCATCTCGCCTTCCGCGGGCGCCTCGAACTTAATGTCGTCCACGACCGGAACCCGCAATATGTCCTGGAAAGCGACGGCTCGATCCGCAACGGCTACACGTTGCGCGTCCTGAACATGGTGCCGACGCCGAGAGATGTGAACATTACCCTGGTCGGGCTGGAGGGCGCGACGATGCGCATTTCCGAGCTCGGCAAGGAAGACGGCCGCAGCTTTACCGTCCATGCCGAACCCGACGCGGCTACGACGCTCAAGGTCTTCGTGACGCGCAAGCCTGACGGAGCCGAAATCAACGAATTCCTCTTCGTCATCGAAGATACCGACCGTTCCGGCCGGGCGACCTATCGGGCGGCGTTCAATGCACCGGGAGACGTGAAATGAAGGTTTCCGCTCAAGGGTTTACAGGCTTGCACATGCTGCTCGTGACCTCGGCATTCTTCGCCGTGGTGATCGCCGTAAACGTGACCATGGCCGTCTACGCCTCCTCCAGCTGGAGCGGCCTCGTTGTGGAAAACACCTATGTCGCCAGCCAGGAATTCAACCGCAACGCGGCAGCGATGAAAGCGATGAGCGCCTCAGGGATTGAGGGCGACCTTTCCATCAAGGGGCGTGAGATCCGCTACGACATTCACGACAAGGGCGGGTCGCCCGCGATCGTCGACGATCTCGTTCTGAATTTCAAACGGCCGGTCGGAGACCATGAGGACTTCCATCTCACGCTTGGGAAGACAGGCGAGGGGCGTTTCGAAGCCGAGCACGTGGTCGCCGAGGGCGATTGGATCGTCGAGATCATCTCGCGAAAGGATGGCGTCGTCGTCATGCACGAAGCCAAACGCTTCGATACCGCGGAGTTCGGCCAATGAGCTGCTGTTCCATGGACACGGAAAGCGTACTTGCGCTGAGCGCGACATCATCCAGCGCCGAAGAAGCCCGCCTTGCCAGCCACCCGCTCGGCGCCGGGTTGCGCCAGCTTGATCTCAGCGTTCCCGACGTCCACTGCGGCGCCTGCATCACGACCATCGAAAGGGCGCTGTCGGCGCTTGCCTTCGTCCGGAAAGCGCGGGTCAATCTGACCGCGCGAAGGGTAACCTGCATCTATCAGGAGGCGCTCGACGAGCGCGCGACCGATCCGTCCGAAATCCTCGCGGCGATCAACGCGGCGGGATATCGCGCGCACCTGTTCACGCCCTCGGCCCTCGAGACCGACAGAACCAGAAACCAGCTTCTGCTGGCGGTCGGCGTTTCCGGTTTCGCGGCCGCCAATATCATGCTGCTTTCGGTATCGGTCTGGTCGGGCGCGGATGCTGCGACGCGCGATATGTTTCACTGGATTTCGGCGATGATCGCGGCACCTGCGCTGGTCTATGCAGGGCGCTTCTTTTTCAAGTCGGCCTGGAACGTGCTGAAGCGCGGACGCACCAACATGGACGTTCCGATCTCGCTTGCCGTGACACTCTCCTATGTCGTCTCCTTGTGGGAGACGGCTCACCACGGCGAACATGCGTGGTTCGATGCCACGGTTTCCCTGCTGTTCTTTCTGCTGATCGGCCGCACTCTCGATCATGTCATGCGGGAAAAGGCGCGCGCGGCGATCAACGGGCTGGCGAGACTGGCCCCGCGCGGGGCGCTGCTGATGATGCCGGACGGATCGCGGCGCTACATCGCGGTGGAAGAAATCGCGGTGGGCGACGAGATTTCGATTGCGGCGGGTGAACGTGTTCCTGTCGACGGCGTCGTTGTCGGCGGAGAAAGCGATGTGGATCTCTCTATCGTCACAGGCGAGAGCAGCCCGGTCGCCGTTGCCGCCGGCAGCGAGGTGACTTCGGGCGCGATGAATCTGACCGGCTCGCTTGTCTTCAAGGCGACGAGACTTGCCAGGAATTCGCTCCTCTCGGAAATCATCGCTCTCATGGAAGCCGCAGAAGGCGGACGAGCGCGCTACCGCCGGATCGCGGATCGCGCCGCCGCGCTCTATTCCCCGGTCGTGCATCTCTTGGCGCTGGTTTCTTTTCTTGCTTGGGGCTTTCTCGGCGGCGACTGGAAACATGCCATGCTGGTCGCGGTGGCGGTTCTGATCATCACCTGCCCATGCGCGCTGGGCCTCGCCGTTCCCGTTGTCCAAGTCGTCGCCGCAGGCGAGCTTTTCCGCAAGGGCATCATGGTCAAGGACGGCTCGGCGCTCGAAAGACTGGCCGAGGCGGATACTGTCGCTTTCGACAAGACCGGCACCCTGACGATGGGAAGGCCGCGGCTCGTCGAAGTCGAGATGATCGAAGAGGGTAGCGCGGCCATCGCCCGCGGGCTGGCCGCGCATTCGCGCCATCCGCTTTCCCAGGCGCTGTTGCGCGATACCGACGTCGCTCCCGCACCGTTCTTCGACAGCATCGCGGAAATTCCCGGCGGCGGACTGGAGGCAAAGAGCGGATCTGATGTGTACCGGCTGGGCAGCGCGGTATTTGCCTGCAGAGACCGTTTCGCGCCGCGCGCCGGCGACAGTCCTTTCTCGGAAGTGGTCCTGTCGAAGAACGGCGTCGATCTCGCCCGCTTCTTCTTCGACGATACGCTTCGCCCGGGTGCTGCCGAGACCATCTGCCAGCTCGCTGCGGCGGGTCTTGAAATGCTGATGGTTTCGGGCGACAGGCAGACTGTCGTCGACAATGCCGCGAAGGGTCTTGGTATCGACACGGCCTTGGGCGCGCTGACGCCAAAGCAGAAGGTGGAGGAATGCCAGAGGCTAAGCGGCGAGGGTCATCGCGTGCTCATGGTCGGCGACGGCATCAATGACGCGCCGGCGCTTGCTGCGGCGCATGTCTCAATGGCACCGGCCACGGCCTCCGATATCGGCCGGCAGGCCGCCGACCTGGTCTTCTTCAACGACCGGCTGGACGCCGTTCCGGAAGCGATCGCCGTAGCGCGAAGATCCGCCAGCCTCATCCGCCAGAACTTTGCGCTCGCCATCGGCTACAACGTGCTGGCAGTGCCGATCGCGATCGCCGGACTGGCAACGCCGCTCATCGCCGCAGTCGCCATGTCGACATCGTCGATCATCGTCGTCACGAATGCGCTGCGCCTGAATGCCTTTGGAAAACGTCCCGGCGCCCGGATCGAACAAAGAACCGCCGGAAGCACGGAGGCGACAAGCGCATGAACATGCTGATCTATCTCATACCGATTGCGCTGCTGATGGGAGGCATGGGACTTCTGGCGTTCCTCTGGTCGCTGAAGAGCGGCCAATATGACGACCTTCAGGGGGCCGCATGGCGAATCCTTCTCGAAGACGACACTGACCGTAAGAAACCCTGACCGCAGCCGGCCCAACACGAAAGGAAAGATCGATGCCTGCGAAAAATCCCGCACTTGTGGAGTCTGACCTGTTCGACGGCCTGGACCGGGCGACGGTGGAGCACCTTGCTGCCAAGGCTCGGCTTCAAAGCTTCGTCGCCGATGAGCAGATCATCGCCGAGGGTCACCAGGCATCCTTCGTCTATTGTGTCGTCAGCGGTTTCGTGCGGCTTTCCAAATCGGAATCCACCGGGCGCGAAGCGGATATTTTCGTATGCGAGCCCGGCGATACCTTTGGCGAGTATCTGCTTTCGGGAGGCGGCTCCTATGCCTATAGCGCTCGGTCTGCCGACGGAGCCGAGGTCGCCTTGTTCGAACTTGCGGATCTGCGGGCGTTCGCCGACCGGCACCCGATCATGCATCGGAACGTCATGCGCATCATGACGCGTCATTTGCTCGGCGCGATGGATTGCATCGCAGGCGACCGGCTGCATACGGCGGCGCAACGCGTCGCGAATTACCTCATGAGCCGGTGCCCGGCGTCGGCCTCGCAGGTCACTTTTCGCCTCCCTTACCGGAAGAGGATCCTGGCCGGTAAGCTGGGGCTCGCCCCGGAAGCACTCTCGCGCGCGTTTGCCGCGCTCGTCCCCGCAGGGGTCGAAGTCAGAGGCAAGGTCGTTCTCGTTGACAGCGTCGATCAGCTTCGGAAGGCGTGCTGACCTTACATCGCAGGCACAGGAGATATGAAATGACGCGCAAGCAGAAGCGCTTGGCGGTGATCGCGGGCGGCATGGGCTTCATTGCCGCCGCCGTGCTGCTTGTCATGTTCGCCTTCAGTCAGTCGGTCGCCTATTTCTACATGCCGGCGGATCTGGCAAAGACGCCGGTGGCGCCGGAAACACGCATCCGGCTTGGCGGTCTGGTCGGTGAGGGCAGCGTCGTGCGCGGCACTGGCTCGACGGTGGAGTTTTCCGTCACCGACGGCAGCGCCAATGCCGTGAAGGTCAGATATACCGGCATCCTTCCGGATCTTTTCCGCGAGGGACAGGGCGTCGTCACCGAAGGCATGTTTACCTCGGGTACGAACGTCTTCATCGCCGACACCGTGCTTGCCAAGCATGACGAGACCTACATGCCGAAGGATGTGGCCGACCGGTTGAAGCAGCAGGGGCTGTGGAAGGAAGGCCAGGGGGCAGAGGGCAAAGCGGAGGAGGCGAAGGCGACGCAGTGATCATCGGGATCGACGCCATGTCGTGGTGTTTGCGCTCACAGCCGATCGACACTTTGACGAAGATCAAGGCGTTGCGGTCGATCGGCCTCTAGCCTGTTCCTGACAATGACCGCGATCAGGAGGCAGCGACCATGCAGGCACGGGATATAATGACCACGAAGGTGGTTTCGATCAGCCCGGCGGTCAGCGTTCGTCATGCGGTTGCGATGATGCTGCAGAACCATGTCAGCGGCCTACCCGTCGTCGACGACCAGGAACGCGTTTGCGGCCTGGTCACGGAGGGCGATCTGCTGTTGCGCCGCGAGGTTCGGCTGGCGCCTCGTTCCGCACGGGCACCGGAACTCATCTCCGAGATCGATCTCGAGCGCTATATCTGCAGCAACGGATGGTGCGTCGGCGATGTCATGTCCCGGGACGTGATCGTCGCGCGGCCGGACAGCGAAGTCTCCGATATCGCCGAGAGCCTACAGGTGCATCGCATCAAGCGACTGCCAATCGTCGAAGAGGAACGTCTGGTCGGTATCGTCAGTCGAAGGGATATCCTGCGCGTTATTGCCGAAGCGCCGGCCGCGATATTGCCGAGAGGGGATGAGGCCATCAGGTTGGCGGTGCGCACGCGGCTGAGATCGGATCTCGGGCTTACGTCTCAAAGGGTGCAGGTATCGGTCAGGAACGGGCAGGTGACCGTCGACGGTCAGGTGGAATCCGAGCTCAAGCGCAAGGCCATCAAGGTTCTCGTCGAAGGTCTGGGCGGAATCGCCGGCTACCGGGATCGGCTGCTCCTGACGCCTGCTCACGACCAGGATTAAGAATCAGTGCGCCGTCATCGCGCCGATGCAACGAGGAGGCTTGCTCGATCCTTGAGGGGTCGAGCAAGCCATCTGTCAACTTCCCTGCTTGACACGGAAACGCCCGACTCGCGAACCGACCTTAGCCCGGCGGTGAGGCTTCTTCTTTGATTGAAAGCAATGAGAGCGAGCGTGGTCGAAGCACGCTTTCCGTCTCATGGGCTTGCGTCGAACTTGACAGAGATCAATTACGCGGACGGCGACCCCGATGTATCGCTTGGGCATGCAGCAGGAGCATATGATGGATTTCGAAGCATTTTTCAAAAACGAGCTGGACGGGCTTCGTGTCGAGGGCCGTTACCGCGTTTTTGCCGATCTCGAACGTCACCGCGGCAACTTCCCGCGTGCGACGCGCCATACGGCCGATGGTGAAAAGGAAGTCACGGTCTGGTGCTCCAACGACTATCTCGGCATGGGTCAGAACCCGAAAGTGATCGAGGCGATGAAGAACGCCATCGATCACTGTGGCGCGGGTGCGGGAGGCACCCGGAATATTTCTGGCACCAACCACCATCACGTCATGCTCGAGCGTGAACTCGCCGATCTGCATGGCAAAGAATCAGCGCTGATCTTCACGTCGGGCTATGTGTCCAACTGGGCCGCACTCGGCACGCTCGGCGTCAGAATTCCCGGCCTCATCATCTTCTCCGATGCGCTGAACCATGCCTCGATGATCGAGGGCATTCGTTATGCCAAGTGCGACAAGGTGATCTGGAAGCACAATGACGTCGCCGATCTCGAAGCCAAGCTCAAGGCCGCCGATCCGAAGGCGCCGAAGCTGATCGCTTTCGAGAGCGTCTATTCGATGGATGGCGATATCGCCCCGATCAAGGAGATCTGCGATCTCGCCGACAAATACGGCGCGATGACCTATCTCGACGAAGTGCATGGCGTCGGCATGTACGGCTCGCGCGGCGGCGGCATTGCCGAGCGCGAAGGGCTGATGGACCGGCTGACGATCATCGAAGGCACGCTCGGCAAGGCTTTCGGGGTGATGGGCGGCTATATCGCTGCTTCGTCAGCGCTTTGCGATTTCATCCGTTCGTTCGCCTCCGGCTTCATCTTCACCACCGCATTGCCGCCGGCGCTTGCCGCTGGTGCGGTCGCCTCGATCCAGCATCTGAAGGTCAGCCAGTTCGAGCGCGCCCGCCATCAGGACCGGGTCCGCAAGCTCAGGGCGCTGCTCGATCAGAACGGCATTCCGCATATGCCCAATCCGAGCCATATCGTGCCGGTGCTGGTCGGCGATGCGGCGAAATGCAAGTGGATCTCCGACCTGCTGCTCGACAATTGCGGCGTCTACGTTCAGCCGATCAACTACCCCACCGTGCCGAAGAAGACCGAGCGGCTGCGCATCACGCCGACACCGCTGCATTCCGATGCCGATATCGCCCATCTGGTCGAGGCCCTGCATTCGCTCTGGTCGCGCTGCGCGCTGGCACGGATGGTTGCCTGAACATAGGCCGGATGGCCCCGACTTTCGACCGTCTTTCGGGATGATCGCGCCCGGCTATTCTGCTTCCAACAGAAGGGCGGTCGCCAGATAACCCATGCCTATCGTGCTGGCGAAGAGGTAGATAAACAGTCCTTGAGCGATGTAATTCTCGATTGTCCCTGCGGCAGATCCGGAGGGCAGAAAATCGTTTTGAAAAACGAAGAAACCCACGGCGCACCCGATTGCGAAGCCCGTGGCCAAACGACTGAGCATAAACCTGATCATGCGAGGCATGGCGACACCTCAAATCTGACCGATTGAACAGACAGACACCGAAAATGTTCCGGCCGGAGGATGATATTTGTCAACGACCGCGCAGGCGGGCCATGCGAAAGGGGAGGGAACTGAAGGACCAGGACCGTGAATCTTCTTCCCTTTGCTGCGGGCGTTTTCGCGCTTCTCATTTTGCCGGGACCGACCAATGCGATATTAGCAATGGCATCTCAGGGCTTGACCGTTCCACGTGCGATCACGCTGCTTTCTACGGTCGTCTTCGCCTATCTTACGGTTGTTCTTCCGACTTCCGGCCTGGCCGGTCCGTTTCTGCGCGCCCATCCTGCGGTCGCGCAAGGCGTCAAACTCGCCTCGGCGACATGGGTATTCTACCTCGCGCTTCGGCTCTGGGGCGTCGGATCTGCTCCTGTCGCGGCTGTGGGAGTGCGGCAGCTTGCGGTAACGACATTGCTGAATCCCAAGGCGCTGATCATCGGACTGACGATGGTTCCCCCAGCGCCGCAGGCATCTGCGATAGCCACCATCGCTACCCTCATATCCGCGGTGCTGGCAGCCTCCTCGATTTGGCTGTCGATAGGCAGGATCGTGTTGGGAGACGAAAAACAGATGCCATTGTTGGCCCGGCGATGCGGTTCGGCAACTCTCGTCGTGTTCTCTGCCGTGCTGACCTTCAGCGCATTCTGATGGACGGTACCTTCGCGAGACCGGTTCGCAGTCTCATGGTGGCAACCCGTCGATCAGGCCCCTGCCGCGAAGTGACATCGGCCTCGGGGCTGGGGTGAACTGCCTTACCAGCCATAGCTGAAGGTAGCGCCGCTGCCGTTATCGCCATCTTGCACCACGTCGGTTTCTGTATTTCGCCCATACTGGAAAATGCCATAGGCATTGTTGCTGCCATTCTGCCGCAAGGTTGCAGAATGACCACTGCCGCGCTGCCGGATGAAGCCGAGATTGCTATGGCCAGCCTGGGCGATGCCGGCCGCATTACCTCGGCCCAGTTGCCGGATGTCGGCGTCTTTCAGGCCGCGATAAAGCGAATAGGCGCGCAGTCCGGTTGAGAAAAGATCCGCATCCTCGGCATTGCCCGGCGCGAGGTTGAACGAGATCCGGCCGCCGGCATAGGCGGGTACAGACAAGGCTGCTTGCCCAAGGCTCCCGGTAAGAAGAGCGATGGTAAGGATCTTAAACACATTGCGGGTCATTCCGATCTCCATTTGCCGGCTGCCTTGGCCGATGATCAACCTTCGCATCTTTCAGCTGAACCCAGTCGGAATTGCCCGTTCAGTTGTTGTTCAGTCGTTTCAGCCTGATTGAAAGCAAAAGGGCGCCTGAAGCTGGCGCCCTTTCGGAGGGATTTGCGAAGTGTGGAGGCCGTTCAGTTACCACCGACCTGCTTCGCGCAGCTGAAACTCTTGCCCGCGATCACGACATCCAGTGTCGCCTTGTATTTCGCTCCCTTGGTGTCGAGCGAGACGGAGCTGAGAATCGCCGAATGTCCCGCTGTGGCATCAAAGTCACCACTCTGGTTGATCGTGGAGCTTCCAGCGTCTCCCGATTTCTCGACATGGAAGGTGTAAGTCCCGCCGACATGCGTGTCGGCGTGGACCAGCGCATCCAGTCTCACCATACCTGCTCCGGGAGTTGCTTTGATTTCGCAAAGCTGCGTCTCGTCAGACTGGTTGGCAGTCTTCATGGCCGCAACCGCACCGACGGGAAGCAGGACCAGCGCAAGAATGAACATCAGGCGGCGTGGATGTTTGACGCTATTTGGCATGGGTCATCTCCCCTAACGGTCTGCTGCTGCGATCTTGACCTTTCAGGTCATCGCGCAGCTGCTTACGGGCAAGCCTGGACGAACGCCGCGACATTGCCGTTGCCGCCCTGGCTGACATTGGCGCTGCAACCACGACCGACCTGGACGCCGGCTGCGATGTTGCCATTGCCGTCCTGAGTAAGGATGGTCGTGTGGTTGGAGCCAAACTGCCCGATGCCGGCTACGTTGCGGTCGCCGTGCTGATAGGTGGCACCGTAGTTGTCATTGCCTTCCTGACCGACAGCCGAAAGGTTATGGCGACCGTATTGGCGGCCGACGATTCGGTTGTAGCCTCCGTTCTGATAGGTCCTGATCCGGTTTGCGTACCCTTCCTGCGCGCCACCGGCAGAGTTCGACCAGCCATATTGTTCGATGCGCACATCGTTGGCCATGGCGGGGGCTGCGGCGGTGAGGCCAACCAGAGCGACGAGTGCGGTTGCAATGAAAGATGAGCGGATCATGAACTGTGTCTCCTCAAGCGGATAGGACCGCGGTTGAACGACTTTCTTCTAGACGCTCTCGTTGGAACGGATGCTGAAGGCATCATTCAGTCGGGGTTCATTCGCAGAATTCCGCGCCCCGCCTCCTTGCGATTAAACCGGGTTTCCTGACGGCATTGTTGCGCTGGCGGAAGGGCCTTGTTGTCCACTGCTCGCTAGAAAACTGGCGATGGGCATGGCCCCTTGCGCCTCCGCAACGGGCCATGCCGCATTCACTTTCCGCTAAGATCGTCGAGAGCAAGATCGAGCGCAGTTCCAAGCCGATCCATGGCGAGGTCGATCGTCTCGCGAGTCCAGATCAGCGGCGGAGACATGATGATCGTATCACCCGTCGCGCGAACCATGAGGCCGTTTGCGATCGCATGATCCCTGACCTTTGTTGCTGCATGCCCGCTCGGTTCGAACCGCAGCCGTGACGCCTTGTCGCGCACGATCTCCACGGCACCCATCAGACCGACCGAGCGGGTTTCTCCGACAAGCGGGTGACCGCTGAGCTTCTGGTAGAGCTGCTCAGAAAGGTAGGGGCCAGTATCGTCGCGTACGCGGTTGATCAGCGCTTCGCGGTCGATGATGTCCAGGTTGGCGAGCGCCACCGCGCAACAGACCGGATGTCCGGAATACGTATAGCCGTGATAGAACTCTCCACCCTTTTCCACCAGCGTCGATGCGATGCGGTCGCCCACCAGAAGCGCCGAGAGCGGCTGGTAGCCCGATGTCAACGCCTTGGCTGTCGTAATCGTGTCGGGCGTGATGCCGAACGTCTTGGCGGCAAACCACTCGCCCGTCCTGCCATAGGCGGTAATGACCTCGTCGAGCATCAAGAGGACGTCGTACTGGCGGCAGATGCGCTGCACCTCGGGCCAATAGCTCGCCGGCGGGATGCGGACACCGCCAGCACCCATAATCGGTTCGCCGATGAAGGCCGCAACCTTGTCAGGACCGGCTGCAAGGATTGCTTCCTCAATCGCACGCGCGGCACGCAGGCCGAAGGCCTCGTCGCTTTCGTTGGGTTCGGCACCCTCGAAAGCGTAAGGCGCGATGACATGCACGATATTTGGAACTGCACCTCCGAGCTGCTTATGCATCGGCTTCATACCGCCGAGCGAGGCGCCGGCGATGGTCGAGCCGTGATAGGCATTCTCACGCGAGATGACGATATTCTTCTCCGGCTTGCCTTCCAGCGCCCAATAATGACGGACGAGCCGGAGCGCCGTATCATTGGATTCCGAGCCCGATGAACCGAAGAAGACCTGGTTGATATTGTCGGGTGCGAGTTCGACGAGCCGTGCAGCGAGCTTCACGGATGCCGGAACCGTGCATTTGAAGAAGGAATTGTAGTAAGGCAACTCGCGAATTTGCGCTGCTGCGGCATCGGCAAGCTCATGCCGGCCATAGCCGATATTGACGCACCAGAGCCCGGCCATAGCGTCGAGGATCTCGTTGCCCTCGCTGTCATAGACGAAGGGGCCATCACCTCGTACGACTATCCGGGAGCCGGCCGCACGCAGTTCCTTGTGGTCGGTGAAGGGATGGAGATGATGGGCGGCATCGAGTTGCTGAAGCCGCGAATAGTCCTTGCTGGAAATGTTCATGAGGATGTCCTTGTGTCTGATCGTTGCATTGCAAGGTTCAGACGGACGTGTGCGGCGAATAGCCGATGCGGGCACAGAGCAGAAGAAGCTCGGCATGCAGCGTGCGTAAGGAGGGCGTGGAGGCGAAGTGGCGCGGATCGGCGGTGAATCTCGCGAGCATGGTCGTCATACCGTCCTGATATAGGCGTCGTACTCAACATCGGTGACGCGGAGCGAAAATTCAGACAGTTCCTGCAGCTTGCAACTGGCATAGAGCGACCGGAAAGCCGGTCCGAAAGCGCTGTAGGTGAAGCCGGATTTGGCAAAGCGCTGCAGGGAATAGTCCCAATTGGTCGGCAGCGGCTCGTGGTCGACCGCATGGTCATCGCCGGTGATCTCGCCACCGGGGCTCATTTTGGCGTTCATGCCCATCAGCGCCGCATCGAGGATCAGGGCCAGAACGAGATAGGGATTGCTATCGGCGCCCGCGACGCGATGCTCGATGCGGGTTGCAGGCTTGCTTGCCGTGATCACGCGGACTGCTGCTGAACGGTTATCATAGCCCCAGGACGCATAGGTCGGGGCGTGCTCGCTTGGTCGCACGCGTCGGTAGGAGTTCGCATGCGGCGCGAATACGGCCATGCTGTCACCCATATTCTGCAAAAGCCCGCCCACTGAATATAAAAGGGTTTCCGCTGGTTGATCGCCGCCGACAAAAATATTGCGTCCCTGCTCGTCCAAAATCGAGAAATGCACATGCATGCCACTGCCGGCTTGGGTGCCATATGGCTTGGCCATGAAGGTGGCGTCGAGATCATGCTTGCGCGCCACGCCCTTGACGATGCGTTTCAGCAGCACGGCATAGTCGGCAGCCTTCAGGGCATCAGGTACATGATTGAGGTTGATCTCGTACTGGCCGGGACCATTCTCGCGAAGAGTGGTATCCGTCGGCACGGCCTGGGCGCGGCAGGTCGCGGAAATCTCATGGAACACATCCTCGAAATCCTGCAATTCCGCGATCGACAAGACCTGGGTCTGACCCGTATGCCAACGGCCCTCGCGCGTATTGGGTGGGCGGACGGGATCGAGCGCCGAGCGCACCGGGTCGATGAGATAGAATTCGAGCTCGGTTGCGACGACCGGCGTGAGGCCCCGTTTCCGGTAGCGTTCAAGAACGGCCGCCAGGACCTGGCGCGGGTCTCCGTAAAAGTCGGTCCCATCAGTATTGCGCATGGAGAGAAGCACCTGCGCTGTCGGCCTTTTCAGCCAGCTGACGCGGGCGAGCGACCCCTGAACGGGAAAGCACATTCCATCCGGATCCCCCGTCCCCTCGGCAAGACCTGCCGTATTGACGTCCCGGCCCCAGATATCGAGGGCGTAGACGGAGCGCGGAATCGCCATGCCCTTCGTCAGCACGTCGACGGCGCGTTCCCGTGGGATCCATTTACCCCTCGGGACGCCATTGACATCGATCACGAAGGCCTCGAGCACTTCGATATCGGGGTTATTGCGAAAAAATTCTACGGCTTCGTGTTCGTCAATCATGATCCACCAGGATCCTCAAAATCGCTGCATCACTTGCAGAAAACGCATGCGGGTCCGCCGGCGTCGCGGGGCACCCACGCTCCGTTCATCGATTGGGCGGCGGCGGGTGGTCGCGGCGGCTCCAGGCCATTTCGGTGAAACGAACGAAGTCAGGCGCCATAGCCGATAACGCCTTTTATCTCGAGAAAATCGTCCAGCCCGAACTCTGCATATTCGCGGCCGTTACCGGATTGCTTGAAGCCACCGAAAGGCGCGCCGGTATCCCAGTCAGGATAATTGATGTGGACATTGCCGACGCGCAGGCGACGGGATAGGCGGCGGGCGCGTTCGAGATCGCCGGACTGGATATAGGCAGCCAGCCCGTAGGGGGTGTCATTGGCAATCTCCACAGCGCGATCCTCATGGGAATATCCGATGATGCAAAGCACCGGCCCGAATATTTCTTCCCGTGCGACAGTCATGCCGGGCATCACGCGCCCGAAGATCGTGGGCCGGACGAAATAGCCTTCACTCAATCCCTCCGGACGGCCCGGACCGCCGGCCACGAGAACCGCTCCCTCGTCGAGACCCGTCCGGATCAGGGTCTGGATCTTGTCGAACTGGATTTTACTGATGACGGGCCCGAGATCCACCTCAGCCTGGTCTGCAGGGCCAACGGTCAGGTGTTTGACCGCCTGCCGCGCGTATTCCATGGCCTCATCCATCCGATCCGCTGGCACCAGCATGCGGGTGGGAGCGTTGCAGGACTGCCCTGAATTATCGAAACATTCGTGAACGCCTTGCTGCACTGCCGCTTTGAGATCAGCGTCGTCGAGAATGATGTTGGCGGACTTCCCGCCGAGTTCCTGGTGAACACGCTTGACCGTATCGGCCGCCGCCTTGGCAACGAGGACACCGGCTCGTGTCGAGCCGGTGATGGAGACCATGTCGACGTCGGGGTGACGCGCCAGTGCCTCTCCAACGGTCGGCCCGTCGCCATTGATCATGTTGAACACCCCTGCGGGAACGCCGGCCTCATGCATGATTTCCGCGAAGATCATGGCGCTGATCGGCGCGATCTCACTCGGCTTCAAAACCATGCTGCACCCCGCTGCCAAAGCCGGCGCGACCTTGCACGCTATCTGGTTGAGAGGCCAGTTCCACGGAGTGATCATTGCGACAACGCCGACCGGCTCCTTTGCGATCAGCGTCGAGCCCTTCAACCTCTCGAAGGAATAATGTTTGATCGTATCGATCATCGTGCGCAGATGGGCGGCGCCGCTTCCAACCTGGTTGGCTCGCGCCATGCCGATCGGTGCTCCCATTTCATGGGAAATCGCTTGCGCCAGATCCTCGGTACGCTTCTCATAGGCTGCCAACACGCCCTCGAGCAGTTCCTGCCGCTCCCGCGGCGTGGTCATGGAGAAGGACGTGAACGCGGCGCGCGCGGCAGCGACGGCCCTGTCGACATCGCCGGGGCCGCCCATCGAGATCCGTGCGAAAGCTTGCGCCGTGGACGGATCGATCACGTCCATCGTGCCTGTTGCAAGCGGTGTGACCCAACCGCCGCCAATGTAGAACTGCAGGTAATCGTTGAAGGGCATGGTCTTGACCGAAAAGATGGAGTTGGAGTCCGGAAGGCCGATCCGCACGATCAGGCCTCGTAGGTGATGCGGCCATCGCAGATCGTCATGATGGGACGCAGCGTTGCGAACTGGTCGAAAGGTACCGCTTCGACGTCGCCGTTCAACACGACGATGTCGGCGAGATAGCCAGGCTTCAGCACACCCTTCCGGTCTTCCATGAATTCGACCCAGGCACTGGTCCGCGTGTAGGCGGCGAGCGTTTCCATGAGCGAAAGGCGCTGGTCAGGCAGCCCCTCTTTCCAGGTCTCGCGGGTCATCGCGCACTGGATGCAGTGCATCGGGTCGAGTGGCGAAACCGGCCAGTCTGTTGCGAAGACGATCTTCACGCCAAGGTCAGCGAGCCTGCGCCATGCGAAGGCGTGCGGCCAGCGTCCTTCACCTATTCGGCTCAAATAGGGTTCGAGCGGCAGGCCGGCGGAGCCGGGTGGATGGGTCGGCTGCATGGAGGCTACGACGCCGAGTTCCGCAAAACGCTGAAAATCGGTTGGAAGCGCCGTCTCTATATGTTCCACGCGATGGCGACTGTCGCGCCGGCCATTGGCTTCCGATGCGGCCTGATAGCCATTCAGGATCATATGCACGGCACCGTCGCCTATGGCGTGCACAGCGACCTGCAGACCGAGGCGATCGGCTTCGGTGACAATCTCGTTGAGATGGTCCTGCGTGAAAAGCGGTTCGCCCCGCCAGCCCGGCTCGTCGGCATAGTCTTCCATGTAGAACGCGGTTCCCGATTCCGCGACCCCATCGGCAAACATCTTGACGAAGTCCGATCGCAACCGATCGCCGTTGAAACGGGCGCGCCAGGATGCAGCCTTTTCCTCGATCTCCGTGAGCGCCATGAAGTTCTTCATGTGAAACGGAACGCGTATCCGAACCGGCAGGCCGCCGTCGCGCTCGATCTCCTCCAGCATTTCAAGTTGATAGAGATTGCCGTCCATGTTCTGGATCGAGGTAATGCCGAGCGAGGCGCAGTAGTCGAGCCCCTTGCGAATGACCGCGATATCGGTCTGCCTTTCCTCCGACGTGACAGAGTCGGGATCTCTGCCGGTCACCACGCCGAGGCTTTCGCGCCCTCCCGTCTGGCTGAGGCGGGCGACTGGGCTGATCGCGTTGGCTTCCTTCAATTCACCGCTGGCGAGGCCGTCTGCTCCCATGACGATCTCGTTGCCGACACCGACGTCGCGGCCCTCCAGAATGCCTGCCGCTTTCAGCGCCGCCGTATTCGCCCAGGCGGTGTGATGATCAGGCGCATACATGAGGAACGGCCGGTCCGGGAGAACCCGGTCGAGATGATGGCGCGTCACCGGTCCGTCCCGGCCGAGAATCGAGTAGTCCGCCTGTTGGGCGACGAGCAATGCCAGGTCCGGCTTGCTTGCAGCATAGGCCCGCACCGTGCGCGCAAATGTCTCGAAGCCCTGCACGCCGAAGAGCGAAAGTTCGGTCAACCCGACCGAGCCGCTGAAAATGTGCATATGGGCTTCGTTGAACCCTGGAAGAACCGTTGCGCCGCGAGCATCGACCAGACGTGTCGCCACGCCCGCCAATTTCAGGATATCGTCATTGGCGCCGATGGTAACAATCCGATTTTGCCGGATCGCAAGCGCCTCAGCTCTCGGCTGGGCATCGTCCATGCTGAGAATTTTTGCATTGTGAATAATGAGGTTGGCGGGTCCTTGCGTCATGTCGTCTTCCAAATTTCGTAGCGAGCGGCCACCAACCGCCGGCTTGGTGCCGGCGGGTGGACACTTGTGGAGGTGGGAGCGAGTTACTTGCGGAGGTTCGTCCAAATCTTGTTGTACATCGTGACGACCTCGGATGGGCACGGCGCCACATATTCTGGCGTGACGCCTTCCGGGCGCTTGATCTCGGGCGCGCCGCTGAAGTCCTGGGCAAGATATTTGTCCGATCCAACGATGCCGTTGTTGTACTTGGCGAAATCGGAGATCAGCGCGGCGTTCTCCGGATCCATGATGAAATTCTGGAAGAGCTTCGCGTTTTCGATATTGGCCGCGCCCTTAAGGATGACGACGTTGTCCATAAAGCCCTCGATCCCTTCCTTGGGATAGGCGAAGACCAGAGAGTTGCGCTGGGCACGTGCGCGAAACGCGGCGCCATTCCAGATCATCGCCGCATCGACGTCCTTGGCGGCGAGTAGCTGGAGCGAGTCGTAGGAAAAGGTGCGCCAGGAAGGTTTTGCCTTGTTCAAGAGCTCGTTGACCGCCTTCAATTGCGCCTTGTCGGAGGTGCAGCGCGGGAATCCGAGATAGCGCTCCGCCGCGTGCATGATCGCCGTCATGTCGTCGAGCATGTTGACACGGCCTTTCAGCTCGGCCGGAGGATCGAAGAGAATGGAGTAGGAGTTGACGTCGCCCTTATAGACTGCCGTATCGACGACAAAGGAAGTCAACCCGAGTTGCCACGGCACGGAATAATGCCGGCCTTTGTCGAAATAGATGTCGACGATCGCCGGGTCCATGTTCTTGAAGTTTGCCATCGAGGCCGGCTCGGTCTTTTCCAGCATGCCCGCCTCGATCATGATCGCAACGGCATAATCACTAGGCACGACGATATCGAAACCGGAGCCGCCGGCTCGAACCTTGGACATCATCGTTTCGTTGGAATCGTAGAAATCCAGAGTGACCTTGACGTCGTAGGTCTTCTCGAATTTTTCGATCAGCTTCGGGTTGGTGTATTCGCCCCAGTTGTAGATATGCAGCTCTCCCGCGGCCAAGGCCGAGGAGGCGGACAGGGCAAATGCTGCAATGGCGAGCCAGGTGGATTTCAGCATGTCACATGTTCCCTTTTTCTGGAGGAGGTGCGCGGGCTTCATTGGCTCCGGCGCTTTGATATCGCGAAGGACAGGATGATGAAGATGAACGAGATCATGAGCAGCAGCGTGCACATGGCATTGATCTCCGGGGTCAGCGACCGCCGGATGCGGGTGTAAATGTAGAGCGGAAGCGTGGTTTCCCCCGGCCCGGCGATCAGCTGCGTAATCGTGAAATCGTCGAAGGAAACGATGAAGGCCAGCGCTGCGCCGGAGGAGATGCCCGGCACGAGCAGTGGCAGGGTTACATAGCGGAATGTCTGCCAGCGTGTGGCGTAGAGATCGGCGGCCGCGCTGTCGAGGGTCTCATCCATGCCTTCCAGTCGAGCCTTGATTGGCAGGTAGGCAAAGGGGATGCAGAAGGTCACATGGGCGATCAATAGTTTGCCGAGGCCTAGATTGATATCGACAAGCGCGGCGAGGGCGGCAAAGAAGGCCAGGAGAGAAATGCCCGTCACGATTTCAGGAACTACCAGAGGCGTGGTGAGGGTAATGAAGGCGGCGGTTTGGCCCCGCCACGGCCTTCCACGTGTCGTGCCCAGGGCGGCAGCCGTGGCCAGGACCGTGGCGATTGCCATGGCGGCGAACGCCAGAACGATGGAGAGAATGGCCGCGTCGTAAAATTCCCGATTTTGCAGGGCCGAGGCGTACCAGTCGATCGTGAAACCTGTCCAGGCTGCTCCGATATTGCTCGCTGCGTTGAACGAGTAGATGGCGATGATCATCAACGGCAGGTAGAGCACCGCGATGCAGATGGCCGCGATGAAGGCAAAGCCGGGTTGCCTTTTGACGTCGGCAGCGCCGTGGGTGAACCCGTTAGCCATGGCTGACCCCCATTGCCTTGCGCGCCTGGATATAAAGCGCCAGCAGGACGAACCCCATCAGAACGGTTGCGAAGGCGGAACCCAGTGGCCAATTCCTGGAAGAGCCGAATTGCAGCGCAATAAGGTCGCCGATCATCATATGGCGGCCGCCGCCGAGCAGAAGCGGCGTTACATAGGCGCCAAAAGTGGGGATGAATACCAGAACGCAGCCGGTAATGATTCCGGGCATGGCAAGAGGAATGATAATCCGCCATAAGACCTGGAAGCGGGAAGCATAGAGATCGAAACCGGCTTCGGCCATCCGGAAGTCGATTTTCTCGAGTGCCGCGTAGATCGGCAGGATCATGAAGGGCAGGAAGCTGTAGATCAGGCCGACTATGACTGCAAAATCGGTGAAGATCATGCCGACCGGCCTGTCAACAAGGCCTACCGATATCAGGGCTGTGTTGATCAGGCCTTCATCGCGGATGATGAACATGATGGCGATCGTCCTGACGAGCAGGTTCGACCAGAAGGGGATGGTGATCAGAAGCACCCATCTGTTGCGCGTATGCGGCGGTCGCGTCGCCATGAAATAGGCCGTCGGAAATCCGATCAGCAAACAGAGTGTCGTCGTGGCTACGCCGAAGGCCAGCGTCCGGACGAAGATGATCAGGTAATCCGGCGAGAAGGTGAGGGTGTCGTCGAAGATGTCCCTCTGGAACAGCAACGAAATATAGGCGTCGGATGAGAATCGCCCAATCACGCCGCCATATTCCGATGGCTGCATGAGAGAATAGCAAAGCACGGTGATCAGCGGCACCATGCCGAAGAGCAGAATGCAAAGCAGGGCCGGCGTGGTAAGCCATCGTTTATGGCTGATCTGCGCTTCCGCGATATCGAGATCGGCTGCCATGATCAATCCCTCAGCACTTGTGAGGCCCCAGCGGGCAGGATGAGGCCGATCGGGGTATTCGGTTGCGGGATGCCATTGCCGTCCCGGCGGTTCTGCTGGCGGACAACGATTGCCGTTCCATCGGCAAGGCTGGCATGGACGTGAGTGTCCGTGCCGAAATAGACGATTGTGGTGACCGTCGCCGGGATGGAACCCGCCGTATCCGGCGGGGCGATTTCGATATGTTCTGGGCGGATGACGATGGTGGCGGTGCCTTGGCGCGGCGCCGCGTCCGAAAGCCGGGCCGCTACGCGCACGCCGCTCTTGAGCCGTATGGTTCCAACGCCACCATCAACGGCCTGAAGGTCGCCCTCAAGAAAGTTGGTTTCGCCGATGAAGCCTGCCACGAACCTGTCGGCCGGATGCTCGTATATATCCCGGGAACAGCCGACCTGCAGGACCTTGCCGGCATTCATGACCGCAATGCGGTCGGACATCGTCAACGCTTCTTCCTGGTCGTGCGTAACGAAGATGAAGGTGATGCCTGTCTCGGACTGGAGACGTTTGAGCTCGATCTGCATCGATTGTCGCAGCTTGAGATCGAGCGCGGAGAGCGGCTCGTCCAGCAGCAGGATTTGCGGACGGGGCGCCAGGGCACGGGCGAGCGCCACGCGCTGCTGCTGACCGCCCGAAAGCTGGGTCACACGCCGGTCGCCGCGCCCTTCGAGCCGCACCAGGCGCAGCATCTCGTCCACCGTTGCAACGATTTCGGATTTCGGCCTGCCCAGCATCTTCAGTCCGAAAGCGATATTCTCGGCAACCGTCATATGCGGAAACAGTGCGTAGTTCTGAAAGACTGTGTTGATCGGCCTGTGGTTGGGCGGAAGATGCGAAATATCCTTTGCACCGAGAAGAATGCTGCCGGCGGTGGGGGTCTCGAAACCAGCCATCAACCTAAGAAGGGTCGTCTTGCCGCATCCCGAGGGGCCAAGCAGCGTGAAGAATTCGTTGGGCTGAATCTGCAGGGTCACATTTTCAACGGCCCTGAAGGTCCCGAAATCCTTGACGATGCCGAGCATATCGACGGCACTTCCGGATCTGGCCTGCGATTGTAGTTCGCTCATCTGATTCCCAGCTTCAGTTCGTAATCATTGCGGCGAATTGGCATGCGCACGCAGCCCCTCGCGCAGAAGGTCCGCGGCTCGGCGCCGGAAGGTCCAGGGTCATATGGAGGTGCAATAGCTGGCACCGCCGCGGGAAATCCGCCGCGCGATGCGGCCTCCTATGACCACATATGAGATTGCGTAGGGCAGGCGGCAGAATGCGGGCCGACCGGGTTCGGCCGGAAGTCCGAATGCTGCATCGCTGCCATCGCTCTCAGGTGCAAAACCTCATGATCCGCTTGATATCCATCGTTCCCATTCTTGTTTTTATGTTTGTCAATGCATGCACTGTATGTCACAAATAACTTGTGTCAATAAAATATTTTATTGCATAAAAAAGGTGAAGCATGGAGAAGACGCTGGTTGAGGACAAACCGCCGGGGCTGCGTTCGCGGCAAAAAACTCAGCGACGGGACGCCATCCTCACAACCGCCAAACGGTTGTTCGAACAGAACGGTATCGAGAACACGACGATGGCCGCGATTGCCGCGGATGTCGGCGTTTCGACGCCGACGGTCTTCAACTATTTCGGCACGCGGGACGAACTCCTGCTGGCCATCATTCTCGACGGCCACGTTCGAGCGGTTGAGAGCAACAGACGCATTCCCATGCGAAGCGGCAAGGGGTTGGCGGCAGACCTGACCGATCTGCTGACACGCTTCACAAAATACTCGATGGAGATCTTCAACAAGCCGGTCTGGCGATATGCCGACTCCGCGGCCATTCGCCAGCCGAAATCGGAGTTCGTTCAGCGTTATGCGCAGATCGACGAGGTGTTGAGGGAGGAAATCGAGAACGTCCTGAGGGATCAACCGAGCGAGACGCGTCGGGGAGGCGGCTTTGATACCGCCGCGCTGGCGGCCATCATCTACAATCATTGGAATGCGCACTATATCGCCTTCATCAAGGACGATGACATGAGCATGGAAGCCCATCTGGGAGCGCTCTCACCGCAGATAAGGGAATTACTCAGTCTTGTCTTTGCCGATGAGCATCCGGACGCATGAGTTGGTGAGGGCGAAACGCTGGAGTTAAGCGCCGTGGGCCAAGCGAATCTGAAAGATCGCGACGCGCTTTAGGGTAATCCGTTGCCTAGGTCGTTCCCAAGTGGTTCGCTTTGCGCCACTCCTCGTACTCTCCGCGGGCATCGTCATGAAGCGGATAGTAGCGCTGCAGCGACCCGCCCTCCATAAGCTTCGCCCGCGAAAACTCCTCCCAATCGTGATGCTTTTGCGCCTCGTCGATTACCTTCGAGGCCATAGCGACCGGAAGCACCACCACCCCGTCATCGTCGGCGACGATGACGTCTCCGGGCATGACCGTGACACCTCCGCAGGCAATCGGCACGTTGACGGCGTTTGGATAGATGCTGGTCTGGACATGGTAGTTGGGCGTCCAGCCGCGCAACCAGAGGGCGAGATCGAGCTTTTCGACATTGGGCCGATCGCGCATGCACCCATCAATCACGATGCCAGCGCCGCCTCTGCCTTTGAAATAGGTCGACATCATATCGCCGAAGACACCAGAACTCATATCGCCGCGCGCGTCGACCACGACCACATCTCCCTCCTGCACGTGATAAAGCACGTGCCGGTGCAACTGCGTCTCCGGATCTGCATATTCCCCCTCGTTGAAAAGGTCCGGACGCTGAGGCAGGAACTGAAGCGTCAGCGCCGGGCCCACGATCGACTTCCCGCGGCTCTGCGATACCGGGCCGACCATATGCGGATTGCGGAAGCCCATGTGGCCGAGCGTACCGGCAATGGTCGCGGCGCCGATCTCCTCCAACGCGTCGATCAGCTCTTTGGGCGGTCGCGTAATGTCGGACGTATGGGTCATTTTAAGCTCCGGTGGATGAAACTACCAGTTTGTGACAGAACCGTCGCGGCGCTTCAGGTGAGGCGCTTCCCAGAAACGAAAGCTCTCCGCCTTGACCGCCTCTTCGTTGACCTCGACGCCGAGCCCCGGCAGGTCGCTCACCGGATAGTCGGGGCCGTCGAGCCGTGGTTGCACGGGGAAGAAGTCGGAATTGTCGAAGCCGAGCTTTGCTTCAGGCGCCCTGGTCTCGAGCCAGGCGAAATTCGGGACCGCGGCGGCGAGATGGATGGTCGCGGCCGTGCAGACTGGACCAAGGGGATTGTGTGGCATCAGATCCACATAGTGCGCCTCGCTCCAACCAGCGACCTTCATCGCTTCGGTGAGCCCGCCAACGTTGCAGACATCGAGCCGGTTGAACTGATGGATGCCACGCTCGATATAGGGCAGGAACTGCCACTTGCTGGCAAATTCCTCGCCGATGGCAAAGGGGATGTAGGTCATCCCCCGCAGGGATTCGTAGGCCTCGGGTGTCTCGTCTCGTATCGGCTCCTCGAGGAAATCAAGCACGCCGCGGCCGAGCTTGTTGCAGAAGCTCGCCGCCTCTGCCACCGACAGCCGATGGTGATAGTCGATGCCGAGGACGACATCGTCGCCGAGCGCCTCGCGCGCCTTGTTCAGCATACGTGCGGTAGCGCCTATCGACTCTCGTGGCTCAAAGATGTCCTTGCTGCTTTGCCCGATGGGGAAGAAGCGGATCGCCTGCCACCCCTGTGCACGGAGTTCGTGGGCTCGTTCGATGGCAACATCGCCCTCGGCCTCGTCGCCCGTCGAGGCGAAGGTCGGGATGCGGTCGCGCTGCTTGCCACCCAGCAGTTCGTAGGCCGGCACGCCCAGCGCCTTGCCCTTGATGTCGTGAAGGGCAATGTCGATGGCGGAAATCGCCGCCTGCAGAACGCGCCCGCCTTCGAAGTATTGGCTGCGATAAATTTCCTGCCAGATCCGACCAATCTGCATCGGGTCGCGACCGATGAGAAACTCGCGATAGTGCTCGATCGCGCCGGTCACCGCCTTCTCGCGGCCGCTCAAGCCGCTCTCCCCCCAGCCGAAGATGCCGTTGTCGGTCTCTACCTTGACCAGCATCTGGTTGCGCGTTCCTACCCATACTGGATAGGGCTTGATCGCCGTGATTTTAAGCTTCGCAGTCATCAACGCCCTCGTTTCGCACGCATCCGCCTGGTCTCAGTTGGCCTTGAGGGCCATTTCCGTTTCGCCGTCGAACAGATGCATCCGCTCCTGATCGAACTCGAGCCAAATCTGTTCGTCGGGCGCGACGGCAATGGTCGGCGGGACGCTGACATTGACGATAGCCCCGGAGAGAAACGCCTGCACGAAGGTGACGTCTCCGGTCGGCTCCACCGTGTAGGCCTTGGCAGGGACGCTTCCAGGCGTCGCACTCTTATGCAGCTTGATCGTCGAGTGGCGTGCACCGAGCACGACTTTCCTGGTGGATGACCTTGCAACCTTCTGGGCGTTGTGTGGCGAAAGCTCGAGACGCCAGCCCTCCGCGCCGGTCAACACGGTCTCGCCGCCTGCCGTTGACGCCTCCAATGGGACAAGGCTCATCGCCGGGCTGCCGACGAAGCTGGCGACAAACATGTTCACCGGATGGGCAAAAACCTGCGCCGGAGTGTCGTATTGCTGGAGGTAGCCGCCGTTCATCACGGCCATCCTGTCGGCCATGGTTACGGCTTCGAGCTGGTCGTGCGTCACATAGATGATCGTTGCCTTGAGATCCTGGTGGAAACGCTTGATCTCCGAGCGCATCTGCACGCGCAGCTTTGCGTCGAGGTTGGAAAGCGGTTCATCCATCAGGAATACCGCCGGATCGCGAACGAGCGCACGGCCGAGCGCCACGCGCTGCTGTTGGCCGCCCGAAAGTTCGCGTGGTTTGCGCTCGAGCAGCTGAGTCATGTCGAGCACGCGCGCCGCTTCCCTGACCTTCTTGTCGATCTCGTCCCGTGGCAATTTGCGCATCTGCAGCGGGAACGCCAGATTTTTGTAGACCGATTTCTGCGGATAGAGCGCGTAGTTCTGGAACACCATTGCGATGTCCCGGTCCTTTGGGTCGAGGTCGTTGACCACCCTGTCGCCGATGACGATGTCGCCCGATGTGATCGGGATGAGCCCCGCCACAAGATTGAGCGTGGTTGTCTTGCCGCAGCCTGAAGGGCCGACGAGCGCAACGAATTCGCCGTCATTGACCGTCAGCGAAACATCGTTGACGGCTTTGAAGGCGCCATAGGTCTTGACCAGATCTTTGAGGACCACGTGGGCCACCGGCAACTCCCTAGTGCTTGACTGCGCCTTCCGTGAGGGCGCGTACGAAGTATCGTTGAAGAACGAGGAACAGGACCACGACGGGCACGCTCATCATGAAGCTTGCTGCCATCAGGCCCGGAAAGTCCGTGGTGTTTTCCGAGAAGAAGCGCTGGATGCCGACCGGCAGCGTCAACTGTTCGTTCTTGGAGAGGAAGGTGTAGGCGTAGATGTACTCGTTCCACGCGCCGATGAAGGAATAGATCGCCGTGGCGATGATGCCCGGCGCCGAGAGCGGCATCACGATCAGGATAAAGGCCTGGAACCGCGTTGCTCCGTCGATGCGTGCGGCCTGCTCGAGCTGCACCGGGATATTGTCGTAGAAGCCCTTGAGGAGCCAGATTGCCAGCGGCAGGCCGAATGTGAGGTAGGTGAGGACGAGTGACCCATGCGTGTTCACCAGCCCGATCGCGCGCATCAGGATGAAGAGCGGCACGAGAAAGATCACCGCCGGGAACATGTTGCGAAGCAGGACAGCGAAGAACAGGAAGTTTCGGCCCGGGAAGGTGAAGCGCGAAAACGCGTAGGCCGCCGGAACTGCCACGATCACCGAAAGGATGGTCGTGGCAGTAGAGACGAAAAGGCTGTTCCAGAAGAAGCGCAGGAAGTCCTGGCCGACGCTGTTTTGCGGATCGAGCAGCTTCTGGTAGCTGGCGAGGGTGGGTTGGTCCGGCCACCATTGCGGCGGGAATTGCATGGCCGCGAAGCCGGACTTGATCGAGGTGATCAGCATCCAGATCATCGGTAATGCGGTGTAAAGCAGCATAAACACAAGGAAGATGCGTCCGCCCCACCGCCATCCATCGATGCGCATACGGTAACGCGCCTGGCTTCGATGAGCAGTCTCGGCAACAGCGCTCATTCGCTTCCCCCCTTCTGTTCGTTACCACTCAGCGCACGGACGTAGAAGTAGCCGAGCGACATCAGGATCAGGAACAGCAGCACTGAATAGGCCGATGCCACCCCCCAGCGCTGGCGGCCGAAGGCGAGTTCATAAATGTGGGTGATCCAGATATGCGATGCGTTCGACGGGCCGCCGCCGGTCATGATCCAGGGGATGATGAAAGAATTGAAATTGGCCACTGCGAGCAGAAGGATCGTCACCGTCGAGACGTTTCTCAAGTGCGGAAAGGTGACGTGCCAGAACCGCTGCCATGCATTGGCTCCGTCGACTTTTGCGGCGCGCAGCAACTGGTCGGGAACCGTCTGCAGGCCAGCCATCATCATGATCATCGCAAACGGAAACTCCCGCCAGATATTGACGACGATCAGCGAGGGCAGCACCGTGCTGACGCTGTCGATGAAATTCGGCGGCCGGTCGGCCAACCCGAGGCCGACCAGCACCGCGCCGATGATCCCAAAGTCCGAATGGTAGATCCACTTCCAGATATAGGACGCGGCGACCGCGCTGATGACCCAGGGAATGATCAGGATGGCGCGCAGGATTCCGCGGCCGACAAAGTCGCGATGGAGCGCCAGTGCGCAGGCAAACCCCAGGACAAATGAAATGAGAGTGGATCCCAGTGTCCAGATAAGAGTATTCGAGGTGACTTTCCAGAACACCGGACTTGTGAGGATGGCGGTGTAGTTGTCGAGGCCGACAAAAATCTTGTCCCGGAGCTGCAGGCCAGGCGGTGTGTTGAAGAACGACAGTTCGATCGTGTAGTAGATAGGGTAGGCGATGACGATGAGCATCACGGCGATTGCGGGAAGCACATACGCATAGTCAGCGCGGTGCTCCCAAATCTTTCGCAGCACGCCGAACCTGTCGGGTTGCAGTCTTCGGCGAGCCTCGGCCTTGCCAGTCAAGATCGTCACTGTGCCTGCCCTCGTTCTTCGGAAGAAACCGGCTGCAGTCTCGGCGCAGCCGGTCAGATCGTGGTCAGGCTCGGACTAGAGTCCGCCGTCCGTCAGGTCTTTTACCTTCTTGGCTGCGTCGTCCGCTGCTTGGTCGACGGTCATGGCTCCAGTCAGGGCATTCTGCAGCATGTCGGGGACGATGATGTTCATGATCTCGGGCGACTGTGGCAGCGCCGGGAATGGGATGCCGTATGGCAGCATCGAGGTCGTGACATCAAGGAACTTGATGTTGTCAAGACGTTCCTTCATCCATTTGGTCGTGAAGCCGTTAAGGTTTCCCGGATTCGAGCCGGCATAGGCCATCTTCAGCGACCATTCGGGGCTCGTCCACATGCAGATGATAGCCTTTGCAGCCGGCTCGTCCACCTTGCCGCCTTCGACATATTCGGGCTTCAGGATGTGAATGTTGGAGCCGCCAAACACGACGGCACGCTTGCCGTCGGGGCCAGTCGGAATCAGGCCGTAGCGCATGTTGTCGATGACGGTCTGCGCCTTGTCCTTATCGCTGCCTGTGGTCTTCTTCTGGAGGTCGAGCATGACATTGTAGTCGGACGGGTGCGAGATCATCATGCCGAGCTGGCCAGCGAGGAAGAGGGGCTGGTTGTCGGCCTGCTGGTTGGTGAGCGCCGAAACCGGAACCGACTTGTCGCGAACATACATATCGTAGGAGGCTTGCAATGCCGCCTTGCTCTGCGGGCTATCGAGCTCGATCTTCTTATAGGTCGGGTTGGCGGTGGCTTCATCGAAGACGCCGCCGCCATAGGCCCACAACTGCGGCATGAAGCGGTACGGCGTATTGCCGGCATTCTTGCGCGCCACGAGGCCGTAACCTGCAATGCCGAGCTTGTCGTGGATCTGCTTGGAATACTTGACGACGTCGTCCCAGGTTGCCGGAGCCTTGTCCGGATCGAGGCCTGCACGCTTGAAGATGTCGGCGTTCCAGATGAACGCCATCGTCTCGTTGTTGGTTGGAATGCCGTAGGTCACCCCTTCCCAGGTTACAGCCTTCATTGCGCCGGGCCAGAAATCCTCGGTCGAATACCCTACATCCTCGGGTTTGAGCGGCTCCAGATAGCCCTTTGAGGCGAACTCGGTGCCACCAAGGATTTGCAGGCGGACCGCCATGGGCGCTGCATTGCCCAGGAGCGCAGTCCGGAACTTGTCCAGAAGGTCGTTGTAGGTGAGGGCTTGTTCCTCAAGCTGGATGTTTGGGTAGGTTTTGCGGAAGGTCTCGAAGAAGTCCTTGTAATACTGCCGCAGGAGGTCGGGGTCGCCCTCGAACACGCCCTGATACCAGAAAGTCAGTCGCCCCTTGTAGTCGAGCGGAGTGACCTTGGCGCAATCGCCGGCCGTGTCAAAATCCTGCGTGCCGGCGATGGAGCGAACGTATTGCGGCGACCACTTGCTCAGGTCAACCGGCGCAGCCAGCGCAGACGCGGACATCAACGATACCATCAAAGCAGTCGAGACAGTGCCGCGCAGGACGGCACGGCCGAGTGAAATCCTCGTCATAGGTAACCTCCCAGGTTCTCTCCCATGCCGCTCAGCGTCAGGCGAGCGGTCTTTGCTCCCCGGCCGCGGGATTTTCCTAATGTATCCCTTTGACCTGATCATACGTTTTCAGATCAAAGATTGCCTGTCAATGAGTAAGATCGTACATTGTTTACGGAAACTTCGTGTGATAACCGAATAATGTGTGTATTTTTTGGGGACAGCCTTGGCCGAAACAAGCGATTTTAAAGCACAGCCACCCGAAGGGATCGACGCTATCGGAGCCTCCAGCGAGGGGGCCTCGCTTTATCAACTGATCCGGGAAGACATCATCGAGGGCCGGCTCGCTGCCAACGAGCGGCTTGTGGTCACCGATCTCGCCCGGCGCCACGGCACCTCAACCAACCCCGTGCGCGAGGCTCTGCAACTGTTGCGCGGGGAGGGCTTTGTCACCTTCGTTCCCAACCGCGGAGCACGCGTGAGGCCCATAGATCAGGATTTTGTTCGGGACATCTACGAGATAGGAGTCTTGATCGAACCGGCACTGACGCGATGGTTCGTGAATATGGCCACCGTCGAGGACATTGCTGAACTCGAACGCATCCAAGACCTGATCGAAGAGAACAACTTCGCCGACACGTTCAGGCACAGCGAGCTGGACACCGCCTTTCACACTGTAATGTACCAGAAGCACTACAACCGCCATGCCGCCGAGCTTTGGTGGAAGCATCGCGAAGTGCTGCGAGCCGTGAGCCGACGTTTCAACTTCACGCTCGCCCGGCGTGCCGCGATCCTTAGCGAGCATCGCGAGCTCATCGCGCATGTAAAAGCGGGAAATGCGAACGAAGCGGGCGACCTCATTGCACGCCATGTCGAGGGCTCCGGCCGGCACATCCTCGAACACATGCGTGCGCGCAACGCCGCTCGGGCAGGATAGAATCCATAAGCTGAATATCATTATCCCGACCACTTCCGTTAAAGGCAGTTCAGATGAAAATCACCAGCGTTCGGCCGTGGCTGATCAGATCCGATGCTTCTTATTGGGGGGAGTTCCTTTTCGTCGAAGTGATGACCGATGAGGGGGTGAGCGGCTGGGGCGAGATCACCACCACGACGAGGCTCGCCAATCGCGCCCTCTGCACGATCCTGCGGCAGATCGGTGCCGCTATAACAGGCGAAGACCCGGCGCGGATCGAGTATCTGTGGCACAAGATATTCCGCAGCTTCACCTACATGGGCAGTCGCGGCGCCGCAGTCGAATGCATAAGCGCCATCGATATAGCCCTCTGGGACATCCGCGGCAAAGTACTTGGTAAGCCAATCTACGAGCTGTTGGGCGGACCGGTACGCGATGAAATCGCGCTCTACACCCATCCCAACCAGGCCAAGTTTACCAGCAAGGAGGCAGTGGTCCGGGAAATTCGAGATATCGTCGAGTCCGGCCACACTGCGCTCAAGTTCGATCCTTTCCCCCATCAGGGCCGCACCGCCGATGGGCAGCCGCGCGAACAACGGGACGGCTATCTCGATGGCAGCATGACCCGCAAGGATGAGCGCGAGGCGGCCGAACTCACGGCCCTGATCCGGGAAACGGCGGGCTCTGATGTTGACATCCTCATCGATGCGCACGGCCGCTTCGACGTTCCCACCGCCATTCGCCTTTGCCGGAGCCTCGAGGAAGCTGGTCAGATCGACTGGTTCGAGGAGCCCTGTCCACCCGAGAGCCTCAACGCTCTCAAGCAGGTCCGTGAGAAGGTCAGCGCCGCTATCTCGTGGGGCGAGCGCGGCCACACGAAGTGGGATTTCGTGCCGGTGCTCGAAAACAGGCTGGCCGACTACATCATGCCTGACGTCACCTGGACCGGCGGCATTACCGAACTCAAGAAGATTTCCGCCCTCTGCGAAGCCTATTACATCCCGGTCTCGCCGCATGACGCTGCAGGGCCGATCAACGTGGTTGCGGGAGCGCAAGTGATGATGACCGTTCCCAACTTCTACAAGCTCGAAACGTCGGAATGGAACCTCGGCAAATACGATCACCTCATCGACAGACCACTCGATGTTTCGAACGGCAGCCTCAAGCTTACGCCCAAGCCTGGTCTCGGCGTCGAAATGAACCGCGACTACCTTGAAAGCCACGAGATAGAGCTGGACTAGTCAGCAACGCTCTACGCCGCCCGAGCGTGCGCGGCGGCGTGCCCCACCCACCAGAACGAGGATAAATCATGTCAGAGGCACATGGAGCCGACGAGGCGCTCAATCGGGTGAATACGCATTCCAAGCCGTCCGACCTTCGCATCACCGACATGCGGGTGGCCGAAATTGTCGGCGCGCCATTCTCCTCAGTGCTGCTCAAAATTTACACGAACCAGGGCATCGTCGGGCTTGGCGAGGTGCGCGACGGTGCCAGCGCCACCTACGCGCTGATGCTGAAGAGCCGGTTGCTCGGCGAAAACCCTTGCGACATCGACCGCCTCTTTCGCCGCATCAAGCAGTTCGGCGGGCACGGCCGGCAGGGCGGCGGCGTGTCGGCGGTTGAAATCGCGTTGTGGGATCTTGCCGGCAAGGCTTATGGCGTCCCTATCTACCAGATGCTTGGCGGCCGGTTTCGGGAGAAAGTGCGCGTCTACTGCGATACCGACGCCACTGTGCCGAGCGGTACCGAGACCGGTAAGCGCCTCAAACAGCGCATGGAACTCGGCTTCACCTTCCTCAAGATGGATCTGGGATTGATGCAGATCGCCGATGTGCCCGGTGCGGTCGTGTTTCCGGCCGGCTCACTGGAAGGATACCGCAACCATCCCAGTCGCGGGCCGCTGAAGACCATTGAAGAACGGCGTCTCCGCAACGCTGCTTACGATCTGCACAACGTCCAGCACCCGTTTACCGGCCTCCACTTTTCCGACAAGGGCCTCGACCTGCTGGAGCAATACATCGCCGAGGTGCGTGAGGTCATCGGCATGGACGTGCCGCTGGCGATCGACCATATCGGGCATATCTCGATGCAGAACGGCATTCGCCTTGCCAGGCGAATTGAAAAATACGTGCCGGCCTGGCTCGAGGATGTGATCCCATGGCAGTATAGCGAGCAGTACCGACAACTCCAGGACGCCACCACGGTGCCGATCTGCACCGGCGAGGACATATACCTCAAGGAGGGCTTCGAGCCTCTGCTCGACAGCGGCGGCGTCTCCGTTATCCACCCGGACCTGCTCACCAGTGGAGGCATCCTCGAGACCAAGAAGATCGGCGACATGGCGCAGGACAGGGGTGTCGCCATGGCCATCCACATGGCGGAAAGTCCGATCGCGGCGATGGCCGCCGCACATGTCGCGACCGCGACCGAAAATTTCATGGCGCTCGAATACCATTCCGCCGATGTCGACTGGTGGGACGATATCGTCACGGGCCTTCCGAGGCCGCTGGTGAAGAACGGCTTCATCACTGTTCCGGACAAGCCGGGCCTGGGGATCGACGATGTGGTCGACGAGATGATCTTGCAGCATCTGCAGCCGGGCGTCGCCGGCATCTGGCAGCCTACCGACCACTGGGACAGCGAGTATTCCTGGGATCGCACCTGGAGCTGAGGCAAAGGAAACAAGATGAAGATCACAGATCTCCGCTGTGCCGTTATCGGCAGGCACCCGATCGTCCGGATCATCACGGACGAGGGCCTCTATGGCCTGGGCGAAGTCGAATTCACCAAGACATACCTCAAGCCCTTTGTACTGCATTTCCGTGAGGCGCTGATCGGCGAGGACCCGACCGACGTCGAAAGAGTCATGCTGAAAATCCGCCAGCGTGGCTCCTTCAAGCCATATGGCGCCGCAGTGAGCGCTATTGAGCATGCGCTGTGGGATATCGCTGGCAAGGCTGCGGGCGTACCTGCGTATAAACTGCTGGGCGGCAAAGTGCGGGATAAAGTCCGCGTCTACAACGGCTCGGTTCGCCAGAAACGCACGGGCGACCGGCCGGAGGATTACGCCGCTGACGTCAAATGGATGATGGAGCAGCCGCAGAATTTCTTCATGGTCAAGCAAGGAATCTCGTTTCACTCCAACATGAAGGACACCATCGACGGTTTCCACTACGGCGTGACGCAAAAGAAGGCCGGCTATCACGGCGCCATGGATCAGGGCGTGATCAGCGAGCGCGGATTCAACCACATGCTCGACTGCGTGATAGCGATGAAGGAAGTGCTGGGCGACAAAGTCAGCCTGGCGCTCGACTGCGGCCCGGGCTGGATGCTGCCCGATGCGATCAGGTTCGCTCGCGCCGTGGAGAAGTACAACTTGATGTGGCTCGAGGACATGCTGACCGGCGACTACGTGCCGTGGGTCAACCCTCAGGCCTATCGGGAACTGACAACCTCCACCTTGACCCCGATCCATACTGGTGAGCAAATCTACCTCAGGCACAATTTCAAGGAATTGATCGAGACGCAGGCGGTACGCGTTATCGGGCCCGATCCAGCCGATATCGGCGGCATTGCCGAACTCAAATGGGTCGCCGAGCACGCTTACATGCACTCGATCCTGATGGCACCGCACGGCACCGCTAACGGGCTGCTCGGCCTCGGCGCATTGATCAACGTCTGCGCCACGTTGCCGGCAAATTACATCGCTTTCGAATATCCGACGGCTTCCGACCCCTGGTGGGAGGATCTGGTCATCGGCCTGCCGTCGCAGATCGTCAAGGACAGCATGGTGGACCTACTGGAAGCGCCAGGGCTGGGGCTCGACATCGACGCCGAAGGAGCCAGGAAATATCTCATGGAAGAGGATGCGGGCTTTTTCGACTGAAGAGGCGCGGCCACGCATGTTGCGTTCAAAATATCGTCCGCCGTTTATCTGGCGCCCGCGTTCGTCCGCTCAATACCCAACCAACTGTCGAGGCTGCGATCTCATTCGACTTCGGGTTCCTCTTCACCGCGGTGGTAATCTCGAGCTTGCCGCTGCTGCTCCTCTACCTGCCGAGGAATGTACCGCGGTACGCTGGCTATCACCGTCTACGGGGCGATCTTTACGGCAGCTGAGCGCTACGGGCAGGCGCGCGTTTCCGACACTGATTGGCAGGGATGCCGCAGTATTGAGAGCGGCATCGACAAGCGACCAATCCTGCTCGTCGTTGCCAAACAGGGAGGCCGAGACGGTGACGCCCCAACTTTCAATTGATTCCAGCTGGAAACGCGCGCCAAAGGCCTGCTCCAGGCGGCGTGCAACTTCGGCAAGGACTCGACCGGCGGCGCCCTCCCCGAAAAATTCCGCGATGTCGCTGAGATTGTCGATGGTGACAAAGAATGCGTAGGGAACTCTCATCCCACCGGTCCTCGCACAAGCCAGCCGAGAACTCCGCCGAGGACCAGTGCAGCATAGGTGACGCCGGCAAGCGTGAACTGACCGGCAAAGACAAATCCCGTGACAGCCCCAGACAGGGCGGTCAGGACGTAGATAGGAATGGCGCCCCTTTGCCCTTGCGGATCGTCATCGGCGGTACGCTGCCGTTCGGCGGGGGTTTCGCCGATATCGCAAGGGTTGTCTCTGGAAAGAACAGCCCTGTGGTCGCGTGGATATTGCCCTTGCTCGCACGCATCCACCCCGTCGTTTCGCCCGTGCCTGCCATGCATCAAAAGATCGCCTTTCTATCCGCCGCCCGCCCGCTTCCACTTACTCATCAATCGTCGCTTCTTCGTGGAGGATATATGGAAGCGACGTGGAGGGTCGCGATCGGCGGTTTACTTTCCTCTGTTACGTTTGCTTCGTGACAACCGTCTTAGATTGCGCAAAACAAAGATCTCCCATCAAAGCGGGATCAAACACCTTTAGGAGAGAAGCAGTGCGCAGGCCGCTAAGTCGCGTGCGTGTTATTGGCCCTGTCGTCGATTCCGGGCTCAATAGTCAGATCGTCTGGACGAATTTGGGTTGTCCGGGGTCGCAGTTCAGCGGACAATTATGAGCTATGCTCGCGCATGCTATTTCCTGCGCGTGCTTCCCACTCTTTTCGCAGAATTGCGTATTGCATCGTATTCTCAAAAATCGGATCGCCGTATTCGTCGTTTTTGAACGAAACGAACTCTCTGAAAAGCCCCTCCGTCCGCATCCCCAGTCTCCCGCACAGACGCTGCGAAGCGATGTTGTGGTCCTCGACATAGGCGTAAAGGCGGCGCGCCTTTTTTACGCTGAAGAGATATCCGAACAGGGCATGCGCGGCCTCGGAAGCAAATCCTTTTCCACCGGCGTCTGCGTTAAAATTCCAACCCACCGAAAATGTGTCTCCTTCGGGCATAGCGAACACATCACCGATCAGCCTATCTGATCCTTTCAAGCATACGGCAATGTACTCATGGCTTCTGCTTCGTTTTTTTACCTCCGCTTCTGCTGCGGACAGGTCCTCGAGCGCGAGCGAGAGGAAGCAGCTGGCCACCGGTTCATGCAGATAAAGGAAAAGATCCGGAGCGTCCCGCTTTCTGAAATTTCTCAGAACAAGCCGGTCGGTTTCTATAGCGTCCATGTCACCTCTCTGTCGTTGGCGCTCTACGGTGGGATGGTGTTTTTAATTGTGCACTCGGATGATCACCCGTTGGCCAATCCTGAAGGAAGCGTCCTGGCTGATCATGACGATAGCGGTCGCCGTGCCACCACAGATGACCGAACGGTTTTGTGACGACGATTTCTCTCGAGGGTTAGTAGTGACTGGGTTTGATCGAGAAAGTGTGGAGAAAACTCGAGGGTTCAGTGGCGTGAGTCCGGGCGCTCTACGCGATTGAATGGCCAACGCAGCCAAGCAAAACAAATCATCGCGCCAGTGCGTCTTTCGGAAATCCGGCAGCCAGACAGTCGATGAACTTGCGCACCGCAGGTGGCAGGCCGCGGCGCGTCGTGAACACGAGATGCACCAGACCTCGTACGCCGCGCCATGGGGGCAGGATGCGCACGAGCTTGCCTTCATCCAGCGCTCGGCGGCAACTGTGATCCGGCAGGAGTGCGACGCCAAGTCCCGCCACTGCCGCGGCGCGAACGGCCGTGAAGTCGGCGCAACTCATCCTTGGGGCGTGGTTCAGTACATGTCTCTGGCCATCTTCGGTCTCCAGATGCCAGTCGACGTCGCCCAACTCGTCGCTGCTCGCGAGTGTCGGTTGGTTGCCGAGATCGTCGATCCCGGTGATCCGGCTGGCAATCTGTGGGCTGGCGACGAGGATGCGGACGGAGTTGCCCAGTGAGCGCATGGTCAGCGAGGCGTCGCCGTCGAGTGAGGTGCGGACGCGCAGCGCTACATCGATACGCTCCTCAATCAGATCGACCGGGCGGTCGATCGCGACGAGCTGGAGGCGCACCTTCGGATGCCGCGCCAGGAACTCGTTCAGAAGCGCCGAAATCGGCTCGACCAAACCAGTGGGGCAGCTCATGCGGATCAGCCCGTGCGGCTCCGACTGAGCCTCGGCTACCAGCGCTTCCGCCCGCTCGGCTTCCGCGACCATCGCCTTGCATCGTTCGTAAAAGGACTGGCCGACATCCGTCACACGGAAGCGGCGGCTCGAGCGCTCGATCAGCCGAACGCCGAGCCGCGCCTCGAGTGCCGCAATGCGTCGGCTGAGCTTCGATTTGGGCTCACGCAGGGCGCGTCCCGCGGCGGCGAACCCGCCATGCGCAACCACTTCGACAAAGTAGACAAAGTCGTTCAGGTCGTATCGCGTCATCGTTCTTCCTTTGGAACGCTGGGTAGCATTTTTGCTCACTGTTTGCATCAGCGTTCTATTGCCATCTTCTTGTCAACGGCAATACGCCGGGCACACAAGGAGCAGCCCAATGACAAAGAAGTTCGAAAACAAGGTTGTGGTAGTAACGGGTGGCACGAGCGGCATTGGCCTAGCCACCGCGAAAGCTTTCTCGGAGGAGGGCGCGTCGGTGTTCATCACCGGGCGCCGCAAGGAGGCGCTGGAGGCCGCCGTCAAGGCGATCGGCGGTCGCGTGACCGGTGTCCAGGGCGACATGGGCAAACTGGCCGATATCGATCGGCTCTATGATGCCGTCCAGCAAAAACACTCCCATATTGATGTCGTGTTTGCCAATGCCGGCGGCGGCGAATTCGCCCCCCTCGGCGCGATCACCGAAGAGCACTACCAGAAGACCTTCGACACCAACGTCAAGGGTGTGCTGTTCACCGTGCAGAAGGCGCTGCCGTTGCTGCGCGACAGCGGCTCCGTCATCCTCACGTCCTCGACGACCAGTATTTCCGGCACGCCTGCCTTCAGCGTCTATTCTGCGACCAAGGCCGCCATCCGCAACTTTGCCCGTAACTGGATTCTCGATCTGAAGGACCGTCATATCCGGGTCAACGCGATCAGCCCCGGAGTGACCGACACCGCGGGCGTAGACGAGCTTTTTGGCAATGGCGAAAACGCCGAAAACACCAAGAACTACCTCGCCAGCCTTATCCCGGCCGGCCGTATCGGCAAGCCGGAAGAAATCGCCAAGGCGGTGATGTTCCTTGCTTCCGACGACGCGTCTTTCGTCAATGGCATCGAGCTCTTTGTCGACGGCGGCCACGTCCAGATTTGAGCCACGAGCGAACCGGAGAACGACCATGGCAGACATAGCAATCCTGCTCGAACGGAATCTCCAGGAAATCTTTGCGGAGGGCGATGCAGCCCTCCGCCGGAAGGTTGCCGAAGAAATCATGCACGACGACGCCGTCTTCGTCGAACCGCACGGCGTCTACACCGGCAGGGATGAAATCGTCAGAATCGCGGGGGTTATCCGCGCAACGCATCCGACGTTCAGATACACGCCGCTCGCAGCGCCGGAGGTCCTCCATGACCAGGCCGGACGGGTGAAATGGGTGGCCGGAGAGCCTGGCAAGCCTCCGGTCTACGCTGGCACTGACTTTGTCGTAGCAAGAGACGGGAAGATTGCCGCCATCTATCTCTTCTTCGATGGTCAACCCGATCCGACCGGACCTGCGTTGCCCACCTGACGCTTGCCCGGCGGCGAGCCTACCGCCCCGCAACCACACCTTTCCGCTGCCGCATTGCCGCGGGGACGCGTTACACCATGGATTGCCGACGTCCGACCCGCGTTAGCTGCCGAAGGCGCGCGCGCATCTTTCGCCCATGGGCCATAAGCATGCTCTACTGGATGTCCGCCATAACCTCTGAAATAACCGCGAATTTCGAGGCCTGCCACCGTCTGTAGTCGAGGGCAAATTTCGCGGAAATCCAGCAATCCCCGCTCATTTGGGTAGCCTCCCATCCCAGTAAGCCCCGATTTTGCGCGGCCGCAAGCAATCTGCCGACTTGACTGCGGGAAATTACATATTCGGCCGCCATAAGTCGGGCAGAGACATCGCCGACCCAAGTGCGCTCACATAAGACCTGTGCCAGGGGCACACGTGACATAAGGTCATGCAATATATTGCTTCCGGATTCCGACCTCACGAACAGCGCAATGCTTTCAGGCGGATTATACCAAGCGGAATTGTGAAACAGCCGACGTGCGATATGCGGCTGGGCGCGATACAGAATCGTCTCATCCGCCTCCGACCGCTGACACCGATCTCCCGCGTCCATGCGGTCCAAGGAACGAAGGTGCCCTTCGAACCATTGCCGAATTAAGGTTTCAGCATAGGCGGTCGCTTGTAACGGGATAGCGCGCCGATCTGTCGTCTCCACCGGCTCGAATAATTTGTAATACGCCATCTCCTTCAGATGTGCGACTGCGGTGTTGTGGCTAGCAATGCGGTTCTCAATCAGGAACTTTGCGAGGTTGGAAGCGGTCAAAGGCGGGCGGGATGGGTTGAGCTTCCGCTCAAAATGTAATGCCAACGCCGACTGGCTGAGCAGCCACTTCTGCAAGTCAGCAACATAACGCACTATTCTGGGCGCTCTGCGGTGTATTGCCAGTAACTCGGATGCGGATTCCCGGAGAACTGGAGGGAAGGAGGCGTCCGCCATGAGATCTTCAACACTGTAGCTGCGGCATCTACTCTGTAATGAGGCTGAATCTAAAAATATCGACATTGAAAACCGAAGTGTAAGCGATGCTGACTCGGGATAATAAAAAAGCAGCGAATGGACAAAAGTCAGTGCCGGAGCCAGTGACTGACTGACCCTATCCAAAATTTGCTCACAATTCGAGCCGGCTTTTATCTGATCATATCAGATGGTTGCTCCCAAGCTTGATGGGTCCGCGAACTTGAATGATGTCGCGGACAGCAAACTGACAGCTTCGCGCTCTGGGCACGAGGTCCATGAGAACCGCGGTTTGCTTAATCGCTCTAGAAAGCAGCTGATGGTAGCCCGGGGCCGCTCCGACAAGGACATCGCATGGGTCCTCGCCACCGTGAGGACCCATGTCGGAAGCTGCCTTGCCAAACTCGAATGTTCCAACCGGGCGGAGGTGGCGGCACAGGTATCAAAGCTATCGCACTAAAGCATCCGCGGCAGAACGTCCGTTTCGCCGCCTCTGTGCTGTAGCCTATGTTTTAGCGCACCAGCCACGTGAAGGAGAATACAGGCCAGGAGAACGTAGGCGCAATACCTGTGAAGGGTTTGGAAGACGACGAACGCGGCGTCGTTCTTGGGCAAAATCTCCGGAATGTGGGAGATGAAAAAGAAGGGCACCCCATCGCTTTGTGTGAAGCTGCTCGACATGGAATAGCCGAGCAATGGAACAAGCAGTGTCAGCAGAATGATAAGCCGATGCGTCACATGCGACAGGTATCGTTCCCAGCGGGTCAAGGCCTCAGGTGTGTGCGGCATAGAGGCTTTGTAACGCCAGCGCAGGGCAAGATGCAGCAATGCCAAAAGCCAGACCAGTAGGCCAAACTGCTTGTGGTTCGGATATAAGAATGACGCTACGTCGATATCGCTTTCTGGAAGCCGGGTCATGTACCAACCAGATGCTATCATTCCCATGATCAGCACGGCACGCAACCAATGAAGGATCCGAATCGACAGGGGATATTTTGTCGTGCGGCTTTCTGTCGTCTTATCAGTCATGAAAGATATCTTTCGTTAGGAGAAAAGTACCATTTAAAAATCCGTCGGCACCGCTTGCCCATTGAGCGCGCGGAAAGGGCTATCGGGGATGGCTCATCAGGTGAGCCAAATTGTGTCCGTTCACTTGAAACCCGCCACCAGTTCATATTCACAAGATGTCGGCTCCGGCCTGACCGCTCCCGGTTTTCATAACGCCACGCGATCCGCCAACCTGCCGTTTCTTCACCTATTCACCAATCGTCGCGTCTTCGTGGAGGATATGTGGAGGCTCCGTGGATGATGACTGTGATCGGCGGTCTGACATCACGGTCCGCGGTCAGCTTCGAACCCCTTTGCGAACGAAGTCGGCTCACAAGATGCCGCCAATGTCCGTGTCGCCTTCAGCAATCAGTGCGAATGCGTTCATCGTTTTGAATTTCCCGGGCAATCGATGCGAGCGAACGACACCGGCGTCGATCGCTCGGGCCTGAGCTCCATAAGACGTCGATCAAACCTCCACAAAACGCCAACCCGATCGCCTTATGAGCGGTTCGGTCGCGAAAGCGTTGTCACGATTTTGAATGGAAACTCTCAATGAGCAGCATGTTCCGCTCGTTTATCGCCGTCGTACTTACGGTTCCCGTCATCTTTCTTTCGGCCTGCAAGGACGAGCAAGCTCAAGCCCAGGCGAACCCGCCTGAAAGTGAGACGGCGGCGCGCGTCAGCGTCGTCACGGTTCAGCAGAGGAAAGTTGTTGTCTTCGACGAATTGCCGGGACGGGTCTCCGCTTTTCGAACGGCCGAGATACGCCCCCAGGTCAGCGGCATCATTCAGAAACGGCTCTTCAACGAGGGAGCGGAAGTAGACCGCAATGAACCGCTTTTCCAGATCGATGCCGCACCCTTTTCCGCCGATGTCGAAGCTTCCTCGGCGATACTTGCGCGCATGGAAGCCGAGCTGCTGAACGCGCAGATCAAGTTCGATCGGGCCGAAGTGCTGTCATCCCAAAAAATCTTGAGTGCTGAATCGTTCAACAATGCCACGGCCGCCCTGGCCCAGGCCAAGGCGAATGTTGCCGAAGCAAGGGCCAATCTGACGCGTCGCAAGCTCGAACTTTCTTATGCATCCATCAGGAGCCCCATTGCCGGACTTATCGGCCAGGCCTTGATGAGCGAGGGGGGCCTGGCGTCGTCTTCGGCGACAACGCCTCTCGCAGTCGTCCAGCAAATCGACCGCGTCTATGTTGACATCAGGCAATCCTCGATGACCCGGGAAGCACTGGAGGATCTGGTTTCGGCCGGAGAGAGCGACGATGCAGCCAAACTTCCCGTGCAGATATTTACGGTGGCCGGAAAGCTTTATGAAGAGCCCGGCCAGGTGCTGTTTTCGGACATGTCGGTTGACGCCGGCACCGGCAGCGTCGGCATACGTGTCGAAGTTCCCAATCCGAACCGGCAGCTGCTGCCCGGCATGTACATTCGTGCGAAAGTCCCGCGTTCCATCCATCCCGACGCGCTGACGGTACCGCAGGAAGCAGTCCTGCGCGATCCGTCGGGACGACCGCAATTGATCATCGTTGGCGCGGACAAGACCGCCAGCCGGCGCAACGTCCAGGTCGGTTCGCTGGTCGACGGTCAATACATGATTGTCGATGGTCTCTCGGCCGGCGAGACGGTCGTTGTGCTCGGCCAGGACCGCATTCAAGGCGGCGTGAAACTGGAGACGGTTCCTTATCGTCCCGTTGTCGCCGTCAATAAAAGCTAAGGAGCGGCCGAAAATGCCGAATTTCTTCATCGACAGGCCGGTTTTTGCCTGGGTTATTGCAATCTTCATCGTGCTTGCCGGCGCCATTTCGATTACGCAGCTGCCGGTCTCCCGCTTTCCGGTGATCGCACCGCCGAGCGTCACCATCTATGCCACCTATACCGGGGCGACCCCGCAGACGATCAACGACAGCGTTACAAGTCTGATCGAGCGGGAGCTATCGAGCACGAAGAATGTTCTCTACTTCGAATCCTCGTCGGACTCGTCGGGCAGTATCAGCATCACCATAACATTTAACCCAGGGACCGATCCGGAACTGGCCCAGGTCGACGTGCAGAATCGCCTCAAGGCGATCGAACCCAGGCTTCCGGAGCAAGTTCGTCGGGCTGGCCTGACCGTCGAGGCAGCCTCGTCCGGCTTCCTGATGATCGTCTCCCTGAAGTCGACCAATGGCGAAGTCGACCCGCTGGTCCTTGATGATTATCTGGTGCGCAACATTTCGCCGGAATTGAAGCGGGTGCCCGGCGTCGGCCGGGTCCAATCGTTCGGGTCGGAAGCCGCCATGAGGGTGTGGATCGATCCGGTTCGGCTCTCCTCTTACTCCATTTCGATGGCCGAGGTCACCCAGGCCATTCAATCGCAGAATGTTCAGGTCGCTCCCGGCCGGCTTGGCGAGGCGCCCGCCGTTCCCGGCCAGAAAGTCAGCGTTCCGTTGAGCGTCAATGGTCAGTTGCAGACGTCGGAAGAGTTCGCCCAGATCATTCTGCGCTCGAAACCGGATGGATCCAAACTTACCCTCGGCGATGTTGCCAGGATCGAGATCGGATCGCAGACGACGAGTTTCTCGATCCTCGATGGCGGCAAGCCGGCAACGGCGGCAGCCATCCAGCTCATGCCGGGCGCAAATGCCGTCAGCACCTCACAAGGCGTGCGCGCCCGCCTATCCGAATTGTCGGCCACCATGCCGCAAGGCCTGAGCTATGCAATCTCCTATGACACCGCTCCTTTTGTGAAGGTGTCGATCCAGAAGGTGGTTCAGACGCTTGCAGAAGCGATGGTTCTCGTCTTCGTCGTCATGCTGCTTTTTCTGCAGAATTTCCGGTACACGCTGATCCCGGCCATCGTCGCTCCCATCGCGCTTTTGGGAACATTCGCGGTGATGCTGGCGATCGGCTATTCGATCAATGTGCTGACAATGTTCGGCATGGTTCTTGCCATCGGCATCATCGTCGACGACGCGATCGTCGTCGTCGAAAACGTCGAGAGAATCATGGTGGCCGAACGCCTGTCGCCACGTGATGCCACCCGCAAGAGCATGAAGGAGATCTCGGGAGCCGTGATCGGCATCACGCTCGTGCTGACGGCGGTGTTCCTTCCCATGGGCATGGCGAGCGGCTCGGTCGGCGCGATCTACCGTCAGTTTACCGTCTCCATGGCTGTTTCGATCCTTTTCTCCGCCTTCCTGGCGCTGAGCCTGACCCCGGCGCTCTGCGCGACGCTGTTAAAGCCTGCGGCATCAGACCATCACGAACGCAAGGGTTTCTTTGCGTGGTTCAACCGCAGCTTCGAGCGCCTCACCGGACGATATGCCAGGTGGGTGTCCGGCCTGATTTCCAATCGCGTCCGGGTGATGCTCGCCTATGTCGCGATCATCGCGGCACTCGCCTATGGTTACAACGTCCTGCCGACGGCGTTTACGCCCGAGGAGGACCAGGGCTCCTTCATGACCTCGTTCACGCTTCCGGCTGAGGCGACGGCGGAGCGGACCCGAGGGGTTGTAGATCTGTTCGAACGCCATGTTGCGACCCGGCCGGACGTCGACAACAACTTGACCATCATGGGCTTCGGTTTCTCCGGCTCCGGGCCAAACACCGCCATGTCCTTCACGACGCTGAAAGACTGGAATGAGCGCAAATCGAACGTCAACGAAGAAATCCTCGCTGCGACGACAGCGATGTCCGCGGCCGAAGAAGGGCAGATCGTCAGCTTGAAGCCGCCGGCAATCGACGAGCTGGGCACGACAGATGGCTTTGCCTTGAGGCTTCAGGACCGTGCCAACCATGGCATGGCAGCGCTTCTCGCCGCCTCGGAGCGGCTGGTTCAATTGGCCGCCAAGAGCAAGCTGGTCAGTGACGTGCGTGTCGATGGCCTGCCGGATGGCTCGAGCGTCACTCTGCGGATCGATCGCCAGAAGGCGAGCGCGCTGGGCGTTCCGTATTCAACGGTTAGCGACACGCTCGGCGCGGCGATCGGCTCGACCTATATCAACGACTTTCCGAATTCCGGCCGCCTTCAGCAGGTCGTCCTCCAGGCGGAAGCATCAAGCCGCATGCAGGTGGATGATGTCCTGAAACTGCAGGTGCGCAACGATAGCGGCGGGATGGTTTCCCTATCCGAGATCGTGGTCCCGGAATGGTCGACCATCCCGCTACAGCTGACCCGATACAATGGATATCCGTCGATCAGCATCTCAGGCAGTGCGGCCTCCGGCGTTTCGAGTGGCAGCGCCATGCAGGAAATGGAAAAGCTCGCCTCGCAGCTACCCAACGGTTTCACGGTCGAATGGACCGGGCAATCGTTGCAGGAGAGGCAATCCGGTGCACAGGCCCCCATGCTCGTGGCCCTGTCATTCCTGGTCGTGTTTCTCGTCCTGGCGGCTCTGTACGAAAGCTGGAGAATTCCCCTTTCCGTCATGCTTGTGGTACCTCTGGGCATCCTGGGAGCCGTAATCGCCGTCCATCTAAGGGGATTGGAGAACGACATCTTCTTCAAAGTGGGGCTGATCACACTCATCGGTCTTTCCGCCAAGAACGCGGTGCTGATCGTCGAGTTCGCGAGGAAGCTTCAGGAAGAAGGAAAAGGACTGGGGGACGCTGTCGTTGAAGCATCCCGCCTTCGGCTGCGGCCCATCGTGATGACCTCTCTAGCCTTCACGCTCGGCATCGTCCCCATGGTCATCGCCAAGGGTGCCAGCTCCGAAACTCAGAACGCGATCGGGACCGGACTTATGGGCGGGATGATTTCGGCCACCGTGCTAGCGGTGCTTTTCGTGCCGGTGTTTTGCGTTCTCATCATGAAGCGTCGACATCCGAATGAGCGCGTCATTTCCGAATATAAAGAGGCAGCGACATAATATGGGTCGCGGCATTCCCGGACGGTGTTCTGGCGAGGCCCGTCTCCGCCGCCCGACAGCGCCGCCGCCGCGGGGTCACTCCCCGGCGGCTGCCAGAGCAGCGAGTCGATAGTCCTCCAGGGCGGCAACGTCTTGGGTTGCCCCATTGGGCGGCGTTCGTGAATGGAAGCGAATTTCAGTCCCGTTTGCGTACGCAGATAAAGCTGCCTTGGTATCAGGCCTTCTCTGCCGTCACGTGCAATTCTTCCAACCTACTGTGCAGGCGCCGAAGATGATCCGGCTGTAACAATAAGCCAGATGCCCAAAAGGATGCCGGAGCTGCCGATGAGCTGGGAAAGAGAGACAGGTTCACCAAACAGACTCCACGCCACTCCCATTACGAAGACATAGCTGATCGCGGAGAGCGGAAACGCCTTGCTGAGATCGAGTTCCGCAAGAACCGTCGTCCAAATGATGAAGCATACGATTTCAGCGATGAGAGCTGCCAGGAACCAATGGGAATACATCAACAGTTCGAGCCACTGGCCATCAGAGCCAGTCGTTTGCTCAGCGCTTCTTTTCAAGAAGATCTGCTGGAGCGTATTCAGAACGGGCACACTAAGCCAGATTGGTTTGATCTCCATCATTTGCGCTGCTCCTTAATAGGGTCTGAAACGAGAAGCGGCGCCAGTAGGCGGAGAATCGTGTGCAGCAGCGGGCTGCGATGCCGAAAATACATCGAGTTGCGCGTAAGGCTGCTGCCTAGACGGACCTTGTTCTGATAATAGGCCTGACCGCTCTGATAGAGGCCAATATCGTTCTCCAGGCAGTATTTTAGGTTCTCGAACCAACTCAGATAGTAGAGATTGAAAGCGCGCCCTTCTTCAGCGTCCATGCAAAAGAACTTGTCGACGAGACGGCCCTCGTCGTGAAGTAGAAGGTTCCAGGCCAGGAGTTTGTCGTTAAAGAAATACATGGTGCAAAACGAGCGGCCGGGCATATTGGCCAAGACCCCCTCGAAGTAGGCTGGGGTGAGATCCTCGAACTGCCAGGCGCTACGCTCGCGAGTCTGTTGGTAGAGCTGCATTGCTCGAGGCAGCAGATCACCGAACCCCGACCAACGCTTAACGACGATTTTTTCGCGGGCCTTGAGCTTTCGCCGCATATCCTTGCGTGTGCTGGAGGACAATAGATCGAGGTAGGCTTCCAAGCTTGTAAAGGTCGGGTCAAGCCAGGCTGTCGGCATGCCGGGCACTTCCACATATTCCTTTGAAGACAAGATCCCATTCATGGCGAGGTCGAGCGGCTGGGATATGTCTTTCAATGCGATTAACACACATCCGTGCTCTTTGGCGTCTAACTCAAACGCATCGACCAGGCATCGAAAAGCTAGTTCACGCAGCTCGGTGGTCAACGTCTGATGAAAACCGACGACTCCCGTTTCCGTGCACGGCGAGCCAAGGCACGCGAGCTGTTGCGTCAGAAACCGTGGAAATCGACGGCGCACTTTTTCAATCGCGTCGCGCAAACGTCCTGGATCAAGCGTCGTCTCCAGCAAATAGCGGCAATGGAACGCGGGCATGGCCGCGACGACGATTCCCTCTCGACGGACGACAACGTAACGCCATTTGAATCCTTCGATTCCTGCCATCTCAACGGCAAGGAGATAGTCGTAGTCCTCCACCTCCGCGAAGTAACATGCATTCCATGCGTCCCTCCCGATCTCTTTGATCGACCCAACGACCTCAGTCGTCATTCCTCCGAGCGCAAGGGTATTTGGCAATGCCGCGAGTGATTTAAGACAGAGCATATTCGGCCTCGAAGAATGCCGCGCTGACATCGGCGACTTCTCTGTGCTGCCGGTCAACGTGAATCATGTGATAGCTGTCGTCGAGCCAATGGAGGTGATGCCGAGAACCGATATGATCGGCGATGAAGCGTGCATGGGACGGCCCGCTGAGATCGTCCTGCCGCGAATGGACAATGAGCGTCGGAGTGCTGATCTTGGCTAGTCTGGCTTTTACCGTCTCCCCGAGGCGGTGCATTTCGAACAGCGCTTTTGCAGGAAACGCGTCGAGTATTCCTTCCCGAGATAAGCCGGCGATCATCCGCCGCATCCGCGTGTCCTTAATCCCGAGCGACGGCGTCTCTTTGAAGCTCAACCTACCTAGAAGCGGGATGGGGGAAAGCCAACTCAGGTGTTGTGACAGAAGCGATTGATAGCGCGGGACTTGCCAGCCATCGTAGTGAAAACAGGGCGAATAGAGCGCCACCGCATCAACGTGCATCGGCGCGTTCGCCGCGGCCATGAGGCAGAGCTTGCCACCAACGCAAATGCCGGCCGCGAAGACCGCGTCATTTCTTCGGGCCAACCATTCCGCAGCCGTTTCCACGGTTTCAAGCCAGTCTTGCCAACACGATCTTCTAAGCGTGGTCGCGGTATCACCGTGCCCGGCGAGCAGAGGCGCATAAACGCTATACCCACGTCGATGGAACCGGCGGGCAACGAGCCGCATTTCGGCTGGCGCGCCGGTCAAGCCGTGAACAAGAAGGACAGCCTTGCCACTAGTTCCGGGCTCGAAGAAAGAAAGCTTGTCACCACTCATGATGAATTCCGTCGAAATACCGTGGGGCAAAAGAGAGGCTCACGACCCTGTCGTTCCAATGCAAATGATGCCAGCCATGACGAGAGCTATGCCGCAGGCATGGCGGAGATTGATCTTCTCGTTGAAGAACACGACCCCGGCTAAGGCGATGACGACATAGGTCATGGCCATCAGGGGGAATGCGATCGAGAGCGGCACCTTGGTTAGAACCCAGCTCCAGACGACCAACTCGACGGCCCAGAAGAGGATCCCCAAAAGGATTGCCGGCCGTAAGAGAAGCATCCCTACGGCATTGACTGAACCGTGCTTGAAGCAGATTTCGCGTCCCGCCTCGGTAAGGACGCAGAACACGATTGCCGTAGACGTCGAGGCGCTAAGCCCACTCACGACATTAGCCCCATAAGGCTCTCGAGCAGCGCTTGATTAGCCGCAGTGTTAATTTCGCGTACCGATTGACGATCGTGTTTCAAACGCGGTTGGTCGATCAAGATCTCGGCTCGCTTGAATGCTTGGGTTAGAAGCGATCCACCGTAATGCGGCACAGAATAGTCACCGGTGACATCTGCACCAATGATCCGGTGGCAGAAGCCAATCTCGCTTAACAGGGACAGCACATAGTCGAGCCGCAGCTTTCCCTGATCCCAGTTTGTGACTGCATCGTCACGGCAAAGGGCATCCTTGTCGATCGTTATGTAGACGTCGTCAGTATCGATTCGATCGAGAAGGCGGTCGATAAAGTTCTTGTCGCCCATCTGCAAGATCGAATGCCAGTGAAGATCAGCCCCAAGTTGGTCAAAACCCGGTCCTGATCCATATTTTCCCCGTACTCGACTTGGCGGATGGCTGTATGGGAACAGTTCTAATTTCTGGCTGCGGAGCAGCTCAAGATTAGCCCCCTTGCGCTCCGGGCTAGCCAGATCGCTACTGCAGACACCGAGAGTAATCACCTTTCGAACAAGCTGGTTATCCAGTGCCTTGTTGACCCAGGAGCCACAATGGATCCCGGCATCAAAGCATACCCAATCAGGATGATTGTCGATGTGAATGACCGTAACCGGCTTCTTGGCACGCTCTAGCGCTTGCTCCAATAACAGCACAGTGACGTGATGAAAGTCACCCGATCCTAAAAAGCAAAGGCGAGGCTGAGCGGCTTTCCTTGATGTTGCACGAACCAGCCTTCGAGAAAGTTCATCGAGCACTTGCCTGCGGGCCCAAAGGCGCAAATGAGAACCGATTGCCTTTTCGCTGACCTCGTGGGCGCCAGCCTCGAGGGCTGCTCCCACGAAGTCAGGTTGCAACTCCAAGGCATCATCCAAATGAAGAAGAAGGAGTTGCAACTGCCTTATCTCCGTTCAGCGCGCGTCAGCAGTTGATCGAGCAGCTCGATCGCCAGATCGATCTCGTCATTGCTGATCATCAGGTTTGGCGCGAACGTAATGACGTTCTTATGATAGCCGCCAACGTCGAGAACGAGGCCATACTTTCGACCTTTTACAAGGAGGTCGCCCTTCATGCCCTCGTCGGACATCCAGTCGAGCGTCGCCTTGGAGGGAGTGAAACTGTCCTCCTCGCAGATTTCCATACGCAGGGCGAGGCCGAGACCGTCGACCTCGCCGACGATGGCGTGATTGGACTGAAGCGTCTTTAGGCCATCAAGGAAGCGGGCGCCTTTCTGGATGACGCTGGCACCGAAGTCGACTTCCTCCACCATCCTGAGGGTTTCAAGTGCCACAGCGGTGCCCATTGGATTGCTGGCAAACGTGGAATGGGTAGAGCCGGGTGGGAAAATCGTGGGATTGATCAGCGCCTCTTTCGCCCAAACGCCGGAGAGAGGATTAAGGCCGTTTGTGAGGGCCTTGCCAAAGATCAAGACGTCCGGTGAGACGCCGAAATGCTCAATCGACCACAGTTTGCCTGTACGGTACACGCCCATCTGGATCTCATCCACAACCAGAAGAATGCCGTGCTCGTCGAGAACCTTTTTCAACTCAATGAAGAAATTCAAAGGCGGAATAACGTAGCCACCGGTGCCCTGGATTGGCTCGATGAAGAACGCCGCATATTCAGACTTGCCGACCTTCGGATCCCAGACGCCGTTGTATTCACTTTCAAACAGGCGAGCGAATTTTTGCACGCAGTAGTGACCGTATTCCTCCTTCGACATCCCTTTCGGTCCGCGGAAGTGGTAGGGGAATTCGATGAACTGAGCACGGTCGCTAAAATGACCGTATCGCCGGCGGTAGCGATAGCTCGAGGTGATTGCGCTCGCACCGAGGGTACGGCCATGGTAGCCGCCTTCGAATGCGAACATGAGGCTCTTGCCGCCGGTGTAATTGCGAACGAGCTTCAAAGAATCTTCAACAGCCTGCGACCCGCCGACGTTGAAATGAACGCGGCCTTTGTGCCCGAATTTGCGTTCCGCATCCTGGGCGATCAGCGTCGCAAGTTCGACCTTTTCACGATGGAGATACTGCGACGCCACCTGCGGCAGCTGGTCGAGCTGGCGATGGGCAGCTTGATTGAGCCTATCGTTGCGATAGCCGAAATTGACGGCGGAATACCACATCTGCAGATCGAGGAACGGTGTGTCCGACGAGTCGTAGAGGAAGGAACCCTCGCAACCGGTGAAAAACTTCGGGCAGTCGGAGTAATGAACGGTGTCACCGTGTGAGCAATAGGTCGCTTCAAGGCGACGCATTTCCTCTTCGGACGCCGCAGAAACGACTTCTGATCTATTCAAGTTTGAGCGCATGAATCCTCTTCTTGCGTGTGATTTGCGAGTGGGATGGCAATGGCCCGCCGGCGCGACCTGGGAGAATGGACGCGAGCGAGGCCTGGACCTCGGCGAAGCCTTGATAAGGCGAGTAGGGGATGCGATTGAGATCGCAGTACTCAGCAAGTTTTTTCTTGGCGAAGACGGCGGACGCTTGGTGCGAGACACAGAAGTCACTTCGCCCATCGCCGATATAGATGTGCTGATCGCAGTCGGCGATCACCGCGCACTTACACACTCCGGAAGCCGTGAGGCAGCCGCTTTTTGAGAATGGAGTTTGCAGGCGGAACTCCGCCCCGTCGCCGTCATCGTTCCAGACAAGATGGTTTGCGATGACTTCGATGTCCGTCACACCGTGATTGGAGAGAATGCGACGGATGAAATGATCGACTCCATCACTGACGACGACCAGTCTGACGTCATTCGCTCGGCAGAAATCGCGAAACCGAACAAAGCCTGCATCAATTTCGACGCTATCAAGAAAACGATGCAGTTCATCGATCGACGCACGGATCAGTGGGATCTGAAGTCGCATGCATTGAGCGGAGTTGATCCCCCCGCTCGCCCACTTCTCTTCAATATCGTGCCACTGCTGCAGCGCGAACTTTTCCAAAACCAGATCGGTTACATCTTCCTTGGAAATCGTGCCGTCGAAATCACAAAAGGCAATTTGCATTAGACCACAATCTTCGTTGATTAAGGACTGCCAGCCTTTGAAAACTCCGGTAGAGGTCAGGTGGCCAAAACCATTGTTTCCGCTGCGGGGGACCTTCATTCCGCTTTCGGGGGTGTTGCGTCCGATGCAGACTGGTAGGCCTCGAACGTAGACGCTTGGTCGACCTTCGATGGAAACTTGGTGGAGATTTTTCCTTTTTTGGATCGTCCGAGTCGCTGCTCGCCCAGGGATCCATCGCTCGCGGGCAGAGCTTCGGAAGCAGCCAATGATTAGGGAAAGGCGTGGTGCGTCGTCCCGCGCAAAACAAATATCGCGGTGACTGAAGGCGCTACGAAATCGAAGCGCTAATGCATCGGGAAGGTGCTCTTAGGTCGCAAAAAAGCAGCGACGTCACTGCGACACGCGGCTGCGAAATTCAAAGTAAAGGCCTACTTTGAAGCCTTGACCACCACCCTTTGACCGACGTGCAAATCAGCGTCTCCGTCCACGCGGATCACTGCACTTGCTGTTCTGATATCGCTTCGCTCTTCGTTGGAATCGCCTCGTTTAACTTGGGTCAGAACAGGAGAGATGCGGACGACTCTGCCGGCAATCGGCACGCCGGAATGGCTGTCTGGAACAATCTCGACAGGCATATCCGGCGACATGATATCCAGGAACTCCTCCGGTATTTCGGCGTGGATCACCTTGGTCGTGTTTGGCAAGATCGAAAATAGTTCGGACATGGCCTGTGCGGAAACCGTCTCGCCGACACGTGCTCCTTGCCGGACGACGATGCCGCTCACCGGCGAGCGGATAGACATCAACTGTGTCTGATGGTTCGCGATATCGCGACGCATCTGGGCGATATCCCTAGCCGAAGATGCCAATTCCAGTTCGATCGCCAAAGAAGCATGCGCGTCGGATGCCTCTTCGAGGGACTGTTTCGAAACTGCGTCACCGGCGGCTGCCTTGCGGAGCCTTTCAAGCTGCCGTGACGAGCTCTTTTCCTTTAATTGGATCAGTTGGTACTGCCGCTGAGACTGTGCGAACTCAGCCTGCGAGATCTGCGCTGTGAGCAATTCCTGCTGATCGTCCAATCGAGCAAGGACGTCACCGGCTTTGACCATTGCACCCTCGTGTACGTTGACTGCAGCGACGACACCATCACGTGAAGGCGAAATCCTCACTATCCCGCCTTCCACATCCACCACACCGCGGGCGGCGGCAACGATCTGAGTCGAGGACACCTGATTGTTCGGGTCATCCGAAGCGTTGGGCTTTCCCGAAATCAACCAGAGACCAGTGACAGCCCCTGCGGTCATCAGGATAGCGTTCCGGCGTCGAGCGGTAAAAATCTGAGCGTTCATCGTCTACGGCTCCACTTGCAATTCTGTTGTTCCGGGATCGCGTCGCAGGTCGCGGATCAGACGCCCGCCTTCCATCTCCACGATGCGATCCACAATTCGTGAAAAAAGACGGATGTCATGCGATACACATAGAACTGCTGCGTCCGTCGCCCGTGCAATCGCCCGCAACATCCGTACGACCTTTTCACCGTTATCTCGGTCCAGCGCGCTCGTCGGCTCGTCTGCCAGAAGGATAGTCGGCCGTTTGACGATCGCCCTGGCTATAGCCACTCGCTGCTTTTCACCGCCGGACAATTCTGCTGGCCTAAGGTGCCGCCGCTGAGCAAGGCCGACGGTATTAAGTGCAGATTCGGCCCTGCGTTTTGCTTCGTCGGAAGGAACGCCCAGATAGTCCAGTGGCACTTGCACCTGTTCGACTGCCGTGAGACCGGGAAAGAGATTGAATCCCTGGAAGATGAAGCCGCAGTTGCGGAGACGAAATGCATCGCGCTGTGCATCGGTGGCCTCTGAAAGATTGGTGGACCCTGAACTGACCAATCCCTCATCTGGCGGGGTCATCCCACTCAGAATTGCCAACAGCGTGCTCTTCCCACACCCTGAAGGACCTGTCAGCAGCACGAACTCTCCCTTATGAACTTCGACGCTGACATTCATTAGGGCCTGACTGGGGACATTCTGGACGATGTAGCGCTTGCTGATGCCTTCAGCCTTGATAGCGGTTTCCATGCGGTTACCTCAGCAAGGTTGCGGGATCGACGCCGCGGAGACGACGGATCGCCAAAAGCCCCGCAACCATTGCGACGATGAAGAGCACGGCAGAAGCTCCGAGGAGTATCGAGATGCGGAATTCGAAAGGTACCCGGTAGGCATTTGCAATGGCTGCGATCGTGACGCTGACGAAGGTGCTCACGGCAAGTCCACACAACCCAACCCATGCGGCCTGCTCAAGGACGATGCTCTGAAGGCCTTGGAAAGGGACACCGAGGGCCCGCAGGGTCGCATATTGCGCAATATTGCCGTTAACCGCGGCGAGCAGGGTTTGGCTTGTGATCAACGTCCCGATGACGAGAGCGATAAGAGTGGCGAAGATGAACGCGATCCCGGCACCCGATTCCATGAGCATATAGTTCGTCGAGAGGTCGGCAAGCGTTTGCGAACGCCAAATTTCAGTGCGTGGCGAAAGCGACGTGCGTTGGAGTTCGCTAACGGTGCTTACCTCGGAATCCGGATCGGTCAGTCTGCCAATGAAGTATGTTGCTCCTGTATCAGACGGCAAGGTCCGATCGATGAGGCGTGCCGTATCAAGAGAGCCGACGACGTTTACGCCTCCCAGTCCACGTAGCCCGTTGATCAGGCCGATAACTTTTACCTTCCGTCCATTGATTTCTGCGGTGTCGCCGGATGAGGTCGACAATTTGCTGCTGTCAGCCGCGTCTATAACAACCGCGCCCGGTTCCCTCAGCGCACCGCGTAGATTTGCAGAAACAATATGGGTCAAGCCGAGACCGTCGAATGCCGTGTCGATACCGACGACAGTGACGCTAGTTCCACCTTTTTCCTTGGCGCTTCTCCAGTCGCCTGAACCGAGGAGAAACGGCTCCATTCTCGCCACAGCCGGGTCTACAAAGAAATTCGTTATTGTGTCTGCAAGGATCGGACGACCGAGCTCGACGCTCTGCGTCCCGCGAAATCCTACCCAGATGTCAGCGGTTGATTGAGTAACATACAATGCGTTGGCGCCAACGATGCCGATCAAAAGAGCGCCTTGCGAAATGATAAGCACGCCAGAGAAGGCAACGGCAACGACAGCAGGAAGAAAGCGACGCCATTCGTGGAGCAAAGTCTTGCGAGCGATTGAGATGGCCATGTCAAAGCTTCACCGCTGCGGAAGAGGGCGCCGCGGTCCCATTCGAACCGAAGGCGGACTGCATGCCCGCTGCTTTATAAAACGCGACGAGTGCGAGGGCTTGTCCTTCTAGGCACTCGATCAACTGATTCTGTGCCTCCAAGTACGCAAGACGACTGTCAAGTTTGGTACGGGAGGCGGCCAACCCTTGTGTTTCCAAGAGACTCGTCCTCGCGTCTTGCAGCTTCGCCGCTGCGACCTGTGTTTTGGCACGCGCAGTACGTGTTGCCGCATCTTGATAGGCTCGGATCGAACTTGAAACTTCTTGGAATGCAGCGAGAACCGAATGCCTGTAGGCGGAGAGAGCTTCGGCGAACTGCGCTTGACGGGCCGTGACGACGTCCCTTCTTCTGCCGTAATCGAACACCGGAATCTCAAGAGACGGACCTCCTGCCAAACCAAGCATCGACCCGTCGACCGGTGATCCAATACCGATCATTCCGCTTAGATGCAGTCGCGGATAGAGATCGGCCTGAGCCATTCCCACCTCGGTCCCGGCCTGCAGCGCTGTCAATTCAGCGCGACGAACATCTGGTCGCAAGCGGAGCACATCGGACGGGCTACTTTGGACTGCGTTCGAACCTACTATTGGCTGAGGTTGAACCACCAACAGCGAAGCGTCGCCAAAAGCCGTGCCCTGAAGCGTTGCGAGTTCTTGCACGACATCGCGGATGGAGTTGTCTAGCGTCTGGCTTCTCGCGCGCGCGTCTTCGAGGCGAAGCGTCGCCTCACCGACAGCACCCGCTGCAGCAAGTCCATTGAGCCATTCGACCTTCGCGATGCGGACCCGCTTTTCTAGGATGGCGGCGCTCTGCTCGGCGTTTTGCTGGGAGTGTTGGAGTGCGCGTAGGTGAATGTATCGAGCCGTTATCTCCGCCGCAACGGCGAGCCGCGCACCTTCCACGTCCGCCTCAGCCATTGACGCTTCGAGATCGGACGATAGCGTCTTGTTTTCGCTTCGTTTGAAGAGCGGAATTTCCCAACTTGTCTCAAGGTTCAACTGCACCGGCCGACGGCTGAGGTCGTCTTGTGATCTGCCTTCCGACGCGGCGTTTGCCGATCCGCCGATGTTGGCACCGGGCCTGAAACTGATAGCAGACGAATTCGCTAGCGCCCTTGCAGCGGTCAATCTGTTTCGAGCTTGGTCGATTGAGAGATTCGAAGCGAACGCCTGGTTCAGGATAGTGTTCAGTTGTTGGTCAGCGAGAGGCGGTGACGATGCCCTTCGTTTTTCGGTCGCATGTTGGAGAATTGCCGGCCGCGGAAATGAGCTGGGCAACACCGGCGCGGTCACCTGCGATGATAGGTCTGTCACCTGGCAAGCGGCCAAGCCGCCGGCTATCGCAAAAAGCCGGGCCGTGATTTTAAGAGGCTTCATAAATGGGCACTTCCAAATCGCGATTTACCTGCTCGACAGTCACGCGACCGGAACGGTCACAATGCCGGCGATCGCGGGGAGCCAGCGATTTGCCGTGACGCCGCTTTTAGCTTCGGATTGTTCGAATTCGGTGGGCGTTTCGTTGCGATACGGTGGAGCTTCGAACGAGATCTCGGTTGATTAAAACACTAAAGCACTGCACTTCAGCGAAGCAGCGCTGGTCTGCCCGAACTCTGCGCAGGCAGCCAGCCAATGCTTCACATCTGCGCGTGCAATCGTCGCCCGCTCCCGCACGAATTTCCAGCGCCTGCCAACAGAAACCGAAAACGAACCCGATAGCGATAGTTCCGATTGAGGTTCTTAAGTGGGTACCCTTTCAAAGAGGGTTGAAAAGGCCCTTACAGAGTCTGTGCCATCCCTAGCGTGACTCCAGATCACCACCTTGGAAAAAAAGACGGCAACCAGCGCCGCGAAGATGCAGAAGACGATCAATCGTCGGACCAAAATGAAATTTTCCATGCCAGCACGGTGAACCAGCAGCGTTGCGCTTCCGTCGAAGGATCGTGGCGATTTGGTGGATCGGCTTGGAATGCGGGGTGGGGGTGCCCTGTTGCGATTTGATGGAGCCTCCGTGGAGGCTTCGTGCACAACCGTCAGAAGCTGTTGACCGGTTATGCCTCCCTGCATCAGATGGCGTCCAAGGAGCTTTCAATGGACAACGCACTCATACTGATTATCGAAGACGAGCCTGAAATCTCGGAAATCCTCGAGCGATATTTCGAGCGAGAAGGTTTTCGCGTGATTTCCGCCGGAGATGGAGAGACGGGATTATCGCATCACCAGAGGCTCCGGCCAGATCTCGTTGTTCTGGATGTGAACCTGCCGCGCATGGACGGCCATAGTGTGCTTGCAGCGATTCGGCAGAGAGCGGATACACCGGTGATCATGGCGACGGCCCTCGCGGACGATCTGGATAAACTTCAGGCGCTTCGTGGCGGGGCAGATGATTACGTGGTCAAGCCGTTCAATCCGTTGGAAGTTGTCGCGCGCGCCAAAGCGGTGCTGCGACGCACGACGGCAAGCTCCGTAAATAAAGTGATGCGGGTTGGCGGGTTGAGCGTGGATCCGATCGCCTTCATTGCGACAGTCGAGACCCCTTCGGGCCGGAACATCCTCCAATTGACGAGGACTGAATTCAGGATTCTTGAGTATATGGCCGCCTCGCCCAATCGGGCCTTCGAACGGGGCGAGATCGTCGATGCATGTCTGCCTGAAGGCGATGCCCTCGACCGGACGGTCGATAGTCACATGAGCAAACTTCGACGAAAGCTCGAGCTGGCCGGCGCCGGCAACCTCCTCAGTGGCGTACGCGGTGTAGGATATCGACTTGGCGACTTCAGTTAAGAGCAGCCTGAACAAGCAGATCGTCTGGTCGATGACGATCGTGGCGTTCGTCGCCGCCGGAACCATGTTTTTCGGATTTCTGGCCTATGTGTCCGTGCTCGATTGGCTTTTCCCAAACGCCCAGGATTCGACCGATTGGACCCCCACGGACTTCGTTGTCCTCGGGCTTATGATTGCGATCGGGCAGGCGGTCGCTGCCTATGTGGGATGGCGGCTGTCACGCAGGCTCGTCGCTCCGCTCACGGCTGTGACCGAGGCGGCCCGGTCAATTGCCGCTGGAGATTTCGCCGGTCGCGCTCAAACCGCGGGCAGCTTTGGCGAGGTAGATCGTTTGATCAGGGACTTCAATCAGATGGCGGAGCAACTGCAGCGCGCGGAACAGGAATTGCAATATTCCAATTCGGCTATCGCCCACGAACTGCGCACGCCTCTTACGATCCTGCGCGGACGCATGCAGGGTCTGGCGGATGGCGTGTTTGCGCCGAGCCCTGAGCTATTTCAAAGCCTGATCGGGCAGATCGACGGCCTGGCGCGCATCGTCGATGATCTAAAAACACTTTCATTGATGAATGCCGGCCGTATGGAATTGCAGCTCACGGAGTTCGAGCTGGCTTCCGAGGTCGAGGATGTTCTCGATTCCGTTCGCCCCTCTCTCTCGAACGCCGGCATCACCGTTACCTCGGACACCCAAATCACCTGGGTGAGGGCGGACAGGACGAGAGTGCGGCAGGTCGTGCTGGCGCTCCTGGACAACGCTCGCCGATATGCGCCCGGATCGGTCGTGGTGCTGCAGACATACGAGAAGCAGGGCAATTGGATTGTAACTGTTTCCGACTCCGGGGCTGGGATGACGGATGCCGAGTTCGAGAAAGCCTTCGAAAGGTTCTGGAGAGCAGAAAGCGCCCGCACAAGGTCCAGCGGAGGTTCAGGTCTCGGCCTTGCCGTCGTCAAGGCTATTGCCGAAGCTCATGGCGGAGAGGCAACGATCGCCCGTAGCGAGGCCGGGGGACTGGCCGTGAAACTGTCTCTTCCAGCAGCCTGAAATAAGTATCCCGGGTGAATGAGGCCGCCGACCCGCAAAGTTTGACACCAGATTCTGACAATCGGCGAGGCGACGTTCTTCGCGCCGCCCGCCGTTCACGCTTTAGCCTTTGTCAGCGGACGGATTTGAAAGCTGCGCGAAGCTCTTCCGTGAAAAGCTGAGGCTGTTCCCATGCCGCAAAATGGCCGCCTCTCGCGACCTGATTATAGTAGAACAGGCTCGGATAGGCTTGCTTGCTCCAGCTTTCAGGCGCCTGATAAATCTCCTTTGGGAATACGGAGATGGCGACGGGGACCTTGATGTCTTTGGTGTGCTGCGTCTCGGCACTGAAATTGTTGTTGTTGTTTTCCCAATAGAAACGCGAGGACGATGCTCCCGTGTTCGTCAGCCAGTAGAGCGTGATGTCGTTGAGCATTTCGTCTCTGGAGAGAACGCGCTCGGGGACACCATCGCTGTCACTCCACTGCGCGAACTTTTCATACATCCACGCCGCAAGACCGGCCGGCGAATCCGACAGCGAATAACCGATCGTCTGCGGCCGCGTCACCATCAAGGCACCATAAGCGGCATCTCGTCCGAAAAACGTGCTGAGCGACTGAAAGGCTTGCCGCTCCGGAGGCGTCAGGTTCGACGGTGCGGGGTCGCCGCCGTTGATAGCCTTGCTCAGGTCGCCGGGAATGGTCGCCGGCATATTAAGGTGGATTGCCAGCAAACCCTTTGGTGCCTGGCGGGCAAGCGCATCGGAGATGACCGAGCCATGATCGCCGCCCTGCGAAACGTAATGCTGATATCCAAGGCGCTTCATCAAAGTGTCCCACGCCCGCGCGGTGCGCTCAGGCCCCCAGCCGAGATCCGTAGGCTTCCCCGAAAAGCCGTAGCCGGGGATGGAAGGAATGACGACATTGAATGCATCCTCAGCGCGCCCGCCGTAAGCTGTCGGGTCGGTAAGAGGTCCGATCGCCTTCAGGAACTCGAATGTTGAGCCGGGCCAGCCGTGTGTCAGGACGACGGGTAGAGCGTTGGGGTGGCGAGAACGAACGTGGATGAACTGGATATCGACGCCGTCGATCGTCGTGATGAATTCCGGCAGCGCATTGAGTTGCGTCTCGGCCTTGCGCCAATCGTAATCGGTTCCCCAATAGCGGACCAGTTCCTGGACTTGCGCCAGTTGAATACCCTGCGAGGAGTCACCAACGGTTTCCTTGTCGGGCCAGCGTGTCTCCGCAATACGCCTGCGCAGATCGTCCAGCTGAGATTGTGGCACGTGAACTTGGAAGGGGCGGATACTTTCGTCGCTGTTGGTCGTATTCGGCGATATGGCCGAAACGACGTCTGCGGCATTTGCCTGAACGACATATCCGCCAGGCGCGAGCATGATGGCGCCTATCGTCACGGCGATGAGGCGGCCGGTGACATATTTTTGCGGCGAAGCCTTCGCGGGCTCGGTCATAGTTACTCTCCTTTGCTGGCGCTCTGATTGCGACGAAAGGAGGTTATGGCGGCGATGTATCTGAGATGTTTGGAGAATTGCCGGAAGTGTATCAAAACGTAGGACGGTATTGGCAGGCTTATTTTACCTGTCATTGTCGTCAGTGGTCGCGCGCTGGAGCATCCGCCCGTGCTGCGATCGATTTGACGACTGAGAACATGTCGGCGGCATGCCGCTGGTCTCTGCCACCTTCTGGCATCCGTCCGGGCGGATGAAAATATTTTCTAAAAGGGATGTTCTTTGGAATTTGATGTTCCATTCGTGGATCAAATCGGACAGTGCGCTCATTGCAAGTAATCCACTTAATTTATAGGGTTTGTGTAATTGGAGGGCCTTATGGCGGAACTGCGCATCATTGGAATATCTGGAAACGTCAAGGCGCCATCCCGAACATCGGCGTTGGTCGCGTCCGTGCTTCGGCGCATCGAGTCAGAGCTTGGTTTGCCCGCGCGGCACATCGATCTGGCTGTGTCTGCACCGGCGCTCTTTCGAGCCTTGCGGGCGGACCAGCTGGATGAGGAAGGCGCCGAGATCGTGCGCGCGGTTGAAAGCGCAGACGTTCTGGTCGTCGGCTCCCCGGTTTATCGGGCATCGTATAGCGGAGCGCTCAAGCACCTGTTCGATCTGGTTCACTATGAATCATTGATCGGCAAGCCAGTGATCCTCGCTGCAACGGGCGGAACACCATTGCATGGACTGATGATCGATCATCAGCTTCGGCCGCTATTCAGCTTCTTCAAGGCGCTGCCGCTGCCAACGTCGGTCTATGCGCTCGAAAGCGAGTTCGACTCATACGCTATTGCAAGTTCAGACATCCAGAAGCGGATCAGAGCCGCCGTGCGCGAACTGGAACTGATCGTTCCGCACGCCAGGACGCTTGCCTTGGCCCGCACCGAAGAACAGTCGCGGCTAACCGCCTGATAAATCACGAATAAGCATGGAGAGACCGATGTCACAATCGAAGAAAGAACCCTTGAAGTTTGCCTACTGGGTGCCGAACGTATCGGGCGGCCTGGTCATCAGCTCGGTCGAGCAACGAACCGATTGGGGCATCGACTACAATCGCAAGCTCGCCCAGATCGCCGAACAGTCGGGATTTGAGTTCGCCTTAAGCCAGATCCGCTTCACGGCCGGATATGGCGCCGACAACCAGCACGAGTCGGTCTCCTTTTCCCACGCACTTCTTGCTGCCACCGAAAAGCTCCGCGTCATCGCCGCCGTCCTGCCAGGCCCATGGAACCCGGCGCTGCTCGCCAAACAGATCGCCACCATCAGCCACCTCACCAACGGCCGCGTCGATGTCAACATCGTCTCCGGCTGGTTCCGCGGCGAGTTCGCCGCCATCGGCGAACCCTGGCTGGACCATGACGAGCGCTATCGCCGCTCTGAAGAGTTCATCCGTGCGATCCGTGGCATCTGGACGGAAGACGTCTATAACCTGCGCGGCGATTTCTATCGCTTCACGGATTATTCGATGAAGCCGAAGCCGATCGGCGGTGTTCCGCAAGTATTCCAGGGCGGCTCCTCGCGTGCGGCTCGCGACATGGCGGCCCGCGTGTCCGACTGGTACTTCACCAACGGCAACACGCCGGAAGGTCTGAAGGCCCAGGTCGATGACATCCGCACCAAGGAAAAGGCTTTTGGCAAGACCTGGCGCACGAAGATCGGCATGAATGCCTTCGGCATCGTCCGCTTCTCGGAGAAGGAAGCGCAGGAGGTCCTCCAGGAAATCCTCGACAAGGCCATTCCCGAGGCAGTCAAGGGTTTCCATCACGAGGTCCAGAACGCCGGGAATTCCTCGCCGGAGCGCGAAGGCAACTGGGCGAAATCAACCTTCCAGGATCTGGTGCAATACAATGACGGTTTCCGTTCGAACCTGATCGGCACGCCGGAGCAGGTGGCCGAACGCATCATCGGTCATAAGCGGGCCGGCGCGGACCTCATTCTGCTCGGCTTCCTGCATTTCCAGGAAGAGGTGGAGTATTTCGGCAAGCACGTCCTGCCGATCGTCCGCGAACTGGAAGCGATCGAAGACCAGCGACTGGAAGCCGCCGAGTAACGGCTTCCTTCCCAAATTGAAATGGCGAACGGCTCCCCCATTCCAGGGGAGCCGGATGGTGGCGTGTGTCTTCAGGCTGGCCCTGCGGATTTCCGCGCACAACGGAGCAGACGATGGCGAATGCGCATTATACGGCACACGATGAGACTTCTGCGGTGAGGGAATATTCCCCGCTGCCGGTCTCCGGTCCATCGAGCCGTCGCGTGACGAATGTCGACAGCCATGCGCTGAGCCACCCGCCGATACTGGCGCTTGCTGGTATCACGCTCTCCTTCGGCGGCGTCACCGCGATCTCGAGTGTCGATCTTGCGGTCCAGCTGGGCGAGATCCGCGCGATCATCGGCCCGAACGGCGCCGGTAAAAGCTCGCTGATCAACGTGATTTCAGGGCAATACCGGCCGGATTCCGGCCATGTCAGCCTCAATGGCAAGACCTATAAGCAGGTTCCGGCACAGAAAGCCGCGCGGCTCGGCATCGCCCGCACTTTCCAGAACCTTGCCCTGTTCAAGGGGCTGACGGTTCTTGAAAACGTCATGACCGGCCTGACATTCCAGCGCCGCTCGACTTTCGTCGGCCAGGCGTTCGGCTCGCCCCGCGCCCGCCGCGAGGAGCGCGAGGCGCGTGAACGGGCACGGCAGGTCATCGATTTCCTGCATCTCGGCCATGTTGATGACCGGCTGGCCGGCTCGCTGCCCTATGGCCTGCAGAAACGCGTCGAACTTGCTCGCGCACTAGCGCCCGATCCGCAGATCCTGCTGCTCGACGAACCGATGGCCGGCATGACTGCCACCGAAAAGCAGGAAATGGCAGGCTTCGTCCGCGCTGCGCGGGAGGGTTACGGCACGACGATCATCCTGATCGAGCACGATATCGGCGTGGTCATGGGACTTTCCGACCGGATCGCCGTGCTCGACTACGGCCGCAAGATCGCCGACGGCACGCCGGCCGAAGTGCGCGCCGACCAGGCCGTCATCGACGCCTATCTCGGCGTTGCCCGCGAAGACCATGAACAGACGGACGCGTGATGGAAAGCTTCGACTATCTCTTCTTCCTCGAGGTGCTGACCGGCGGATTGCTTTCCGGCGTCATGTATTCGCTCGTCGCGATCGGTTTCGTGCTGATCTACAAGACCTCGGGCGTCTTGAATTTCGCGCAAGGGGCGCTGCTCCTGTTTGCCGCTCTCACCTTCGTTTCGCTGGTAGAGCGTGGGGTGCCTTTCTATCTCGCGCTGGTGCTGACCTTCGCTATCATGGTGCTGCTCGGCATCGGCATCGAACGCGCCGTGCTCCGGCCGCTCGTCAACAAGCCGCCGATCACGCTGTTCATGGCGACGCTCGGGCTTTCCTACATCATCGAAGGTGCCGCCCAGCTTCTCTGGGGCACGCAGGTCCATGCCCTGGAACTCGGCATCGAGGACGTGCCCTTCGAATTTCACGGCGTCTTCATCTCGCAATTCGATCTCTTCGCTTCGGCCGTCGCAGCGCTCATGGTCATCGGGCTGACGCTCTTCTTTCGCTATACCCGGGTCGGCCTGACCTTCCGCGCCGTGGCGGACGACCAGTTCGCGGCACTCGCCGTCGGGCTTCGCCTGCCGCGCATATGGGCCACGGTCTGGGCAACCTCCGGTCTCGTCGCTTTGGTCGCCGGCCTTCTCTGGGGCGCGCGCAGCGGCGTGCAGTTCTCGCTCTCGCTCGTGGTGCTGAAGGCCCTGCCGGTGCTCGTGCTCGGCGGTTTCGATTCGATCGCCGGCGCCATCGTCGGCGGCCTGCTGATCGGCGCTTCGGAAAAGCTCGCCGAAGTCTATATCGGCGAATATTTCGGCGGCGGCATCGAAGGCTGGTTCGCCTATGCGATTGCGCTGGTCTTTCTGCTCATCCGCCCCTCCGGCCTGTTCGGTCAGAAGCTCGTGGAAAGGGTCTGAACCATGGCTGCCATCGCCTCCCAACCCGTTGCTTCGGCAAAACTCCCAGCCTGGATCGCGCCGCTTGCCATCCTCGTCATCGCCTTCGGCATCGTGCCCTTCATCGGCTCAAGCTATCTGATCGAAGCGCTGCTATTGCCGTTCCTGGCGCTGTCGCTCGCCGGCGTCGGCCTTAACCTGCTCACCGGCTATGCCGGGCAGGTATCGCTCGGCAGTGCGGCCTTCATGGCCGTCGGCGCCTTCGCCGCCTTCAATTTCAATCTGCGTATCGAGGGCTTGCCGCTTCTCGTCTCCATCACGCTCGCCGGCGGCATCGCGGCTGCGGTTGGCATCGTCTTCGGCCTGCCAAGCCTGCGCCTGCGCGGCTTCTACCTCGCCGTTTCCACGCTTGCGGCGCAGTTCTTCGTGCAATGGGCGCTCACCAAGTTCGGCTGGTTCTCCAACGACAATCCGTCCGGCGTAATCGACGCGCCGAAGCTCACCATCGCCGGCATCGATTTCGACAGTTCGACCGGGCGCTACTATTTCGCGCTGATCGTCGTCACCGCGCTGACCTTCTTTGCCTGGCGCGTCGCATCCTCCCAGACCGGCCGCAACTTCATCGCCATTCGCGACAATGAGACGGCAGCCCGGATCATCGGGGTTCCGGTGCTGCGCACCAAGCTGCTCGCCTTCGCACTTTCGTCCTTCATCATCGGCGTCGCCGGTGTTCTCTGGGCCTTTGCCTATCTGCGCACGGTCGAGCCGGCCGGCTTCAATCTCGACCGGTCGTTCCAGATCCTGTTCATCGTCATCATCGGCGGGCTGGCGACGATCCGCGGCGCCTTCCTGGGCGCGGCGCTGATGGTGGTCTTTCCGGTCGTGCTGTCGCGGGTCGGATCGTTCCTGCTGGGCGATCTGTTCGACTCCGGCGTGCTCGACATGAGCCAGCGCATCGTCATCGGCGCACTCATCATCGCCTTTCTGATCCTCGAGCCCGATGGGCTCGCGGCGCTCGGAAGGCGGCTGACCGGACGCTTCAGGTCAAGCACGCCCGAACCCGTCGGCTGAAGCCGCCACATCATCTTCTTTAAACGCATTGGAACACCGGCATAGCCGGTCAACAGAGGGAGTTTGTCCAATGAAAAGTCTGAAAACCACAGTCAAGGCGGCGGTCGCAGCGCTCGCCATCATCGGCGGAGCCGGCTTGATGCCTGCCCATGCCGATGAGCAATATTTTCCGCTGCAGAGCTATCGCGTCGGTCCTTATGCCGCCGGCGGCACCGGTTTCTTCGGTGGCTTCATCGACTACCTGAACCTGATCAACACCCGGGACGGCGGCGTGAACGGCGTCAAGCTCACCTGGGATGAATGCGAAACCCAGTATGAGGTCGAGCGCGGCGTCGAATGCTACGAGCGTCAGAAGAGCCATCCGAATGCGGCCGCCTGGAACCCGCTTTCGGTCGGCATCGCTTATGCCATGATCGACCGCATCACCGGCGACAAGGTGCCGCTGATCACGGTGAACCATGGCCGCACCGACTCCACCGACGGTCGCGTCTTCCCCTACGTCTTCCCGTTGCTGCTCAACCCCTATTCCGAGACCTCGGGCATCGTGAACTACCTTGCCTCAAAGGAAGGTGGCCTCGACAAGCTCAAGGGCAAGAAGATCGTCGTGCTTTATCACGGCTCGCCCTATGGCAAGGAAACCATTCCGATCTATGAATTGCTGGCTGAGAAATATGGCTTCACCGTCCAGCAGATCGAAGTTCCGCATCCCGGCAACGAGCAGCAGTCGCAGTGGCTGACGATCCGCCGCGCCAAGCCCGACTACGTCGTTCTGCGCGGCTGGGGCGTGATGAACCCGGTGGCGCTGAAGACGGCCGCCAAGGTCGGCTTCCCCGCCTCCAAGATCGTCGGCAATGTCTGGTCGAATTCGGAAGAAGACGTGATCCCCGCCGGCGAGGCGGCGGTCGGCTATACCGCAATCACCACCCAGGCCTCGGGTCAGCAATATCCTGTCCTGCAGGAGATCGTGAAGACGCTCTACGACCAGGGCAAGGGTAATCTCGAAGACAAGAAGCGCATCGGCTCGGTCTACCATAACCTTGGCATCGTCAATGGCATCCTGAATGTCGAGGCGATCCGCACCGCACAGGAAAAGTTCGGTAAGCGTACGCTGACCGGCGACGAAGTGCGCTGGGGCTTCGAGCACCTGAAGCTCGATGAGGCCAAGGTCGCAGCACTCGGCGCCAAGGACCTGTTCCACTCCATCAACGTCTCCTGGGACAACCACGAAGGCGATGGCTACGTGACCTTCCAGCAATGGGACGGAAAGAAGTGGAACGTCGTCTCCGACTGGATCGCGCCGGACTGGAAGCTGCTGCGTCCGATCATCGAAAAATCCTCCGAAGCCTACGCCAAGGAAAAGGGCATCAAGCTGCGCACGGCGGCCGATGCCGAAGGCATCGCAACCACGAACTGACGATCTGAGGGATGGCGCAAGCCGCCATCCCTTATCGCATACCCGGTGCGGCGGATCCGGTTGGCTGCGCCGCACCTCTCCTGCCGATTGATTTTGGAACGAGCGACATGTCCGACGAAACGATCCTTCTTGATATCAAGGCCGTGCATGCCGTCTACAACAAGACGATCAAGGCCCTGAACGGCGTGAGCTTTCAGTTGCGGCGCGGGGAAATCCTCGCCCTGCTCGGGTCGAATGGCGCCGGCAAGACGACGGCGCTGAAGGCCATCTCGAACCTGCTGCCGGCCGAACGAGGCCAGGTGACATCGGGCACGATCTGTTTCGAAGGCCGCGATGTGCTGAGCGAGAAGCCCGCCGATCTGGTGCGATCGGGCCTGGTGCAGGTTCTCGAAGGGCGGCATTGCTTCAAGAGCCTCTCGGTCGAGGAAAATCTCATCGCCGGCGGCCTCGGTCGCTCGTCATCCAGGCGCGAGATCGCTGCCGACCTCGAGCGCATCTATGCCATTTTTCCCCGACTTAAGGAGAAGCGCCGTACGTCGGCGGGGCTTACGTCAGGAGGCGAGCAGCAGATGACGGCGATCGGCCGCGCGCTGATGTCGCGGCCACGGCTGCTGGTTCTCGACGAGCCCTCGATGGGTCTGGCGCCTCTCGTGATCAAGGATATCTTTCGCTCGCTCAAGGCGCTGAACCGCGAAGACGGGCTTTCCATCCTGGTTGCCGAACAGAATTCGACGGTAGCGCTTCAGTATGCCGACCATGCCACCGTCATCGAAAACGGTGTCGCCGTGCTGTCGGGCTCCGCCGCCGAATTGCGCAGCCGTGACGACATCAAGGCTTTTTATCTCGGCGAAGGCGCAGCCTTCGCTCACGGCAGGCCGGCGGCCTAATCCCACTCACATCCATCATTCAGAAGGGAGACCAAAAATGAACGTCATCGCCAAAACAGACAGGGTTGCCGTACCCGGCGTCAAACGCCCGGAAAAGCCTGCGCATATCATCAAGGACGACGCAGAAGCGATCGCGGTCGCCCACCGGCTCGCCGCGGAGTTCGTCAAGGGTTCCGCAGATCGCGACCGCGAGCGGATCTGGCCGGCGGAAGAGCTGGATGCCTTCTCGCAGAGCGGGCTCTGGTCGATCAATGTGCCCAAGGCGTTCGGTGGACCGGAAGTCTCCTATGTCACGCTTGCAAAGGTGGTCGAGATCATTTCCGAGGCGGATTCGTCGATCGGACAGATCTCGCAGAACCATCTCGGCGTCGTAGCGGCGATCCGTACGGTTTCGGACAAAGCGCAGCAGGAACTGCTGTTCGGCGAAATCCTCAAGGGCACCCGCTTCGGCAATGCCTTTTCGGAATTCGGCTCCAAGCGCGCGGTCGATTTCGAAACCCGGTTTGTCGACCATGGCGACCACGTGGTGGTGAACGGTCAGAAATTCTATTCTTCCGGCGCCCTGCTTGCCCATAAGGTGCCGATCGTGGCGCTCGATGACGACGGCCGCGCCTGGTACGCGATCGCCGATCGCGATGCGCCGGGTCTGACCGTCATCGACGACTGGTCGAGCTTCGGCCAGCGAACCACGCTCTCGGGCACCGTCATCCTCGACAATGTCAAGGTCGACAAGGCCTGGCTGGTGCCGGGTTACAAGGGTTATGACAAGCCGACGGCCGACGGCGCCATCTTCCAGATCATCCAGGTCGCCGTCGATACCGGCATCGCATCGGCAGCAATCAAGGAGACGATCGACTTCGTCCGCACCAAGTCCCGCGCCTGGGTCGACAGCGGCCTCGACCACGCCTGGGAAGATCCCTACACGATCCAGGCGGTCGGCGCCCTCCAGCTCCGCCTGCATGCGGCGCAGGCCCTGCTTGAGAAAGCCGGACATGCGATCGACCGGGCGGTTGCCGATCCCAATGCCGATACCGTGGCGGAAGCCCAGGTCTTCACGGCCGAGGCCAAGATCCTCTCGACCGAGATCGCTATCGAGGCGACCAACAAGCTGTTCGAACTGGCAGGCACCCGCTCGACGCTTGCCGAACATAATCTCGATCGCCACTGGCGCAACGCCCGGACGCATACGCTGCACGACCCGGTGCGGTGGAAATACTCGATCCTCGGCAAATACTTCCTCAATGGAGAGAAGCCGCCGTTGCACGCCTGGAGCTGAAGCGGGACCATCGTTCCGCTCGGAACCGGAATATTGCGGTGGCGAGAGAGGCTCGATCGCCACCGCCTGCTATTTCAGTGTTCTCGATGCCGGATCGGAAAGGGGTTCGATGTTTCCGATCTCCTTCCGAATTCAGGCACCCGAAGCTTATCGTCGAGCGATATCCCTGCACATTATTGCCTTAGCGCCGTCGCAAGCCCCGGCGAAGTTTTGGCCGCAAAACCTGTCAAATCGGAGGGAGGCAGGGCTTAATCCGGTCGCAGCGTCTTGCCCGATTCCGCATCAAAAAGATGAAGCTTCCCCGGCCGAGGGGCTATCGTCACGACCTGCCCGGGCGCAAAATCGTGCCGTTCGGAAAACACCGCGACAACCTCGCCAGGCCCGTAGCGCAGGAACACCATCGTCTCGTGGCCGGTGGGTTCGGTGACATTGACAGTCGCCTTGAGCCCGCTTTCGGCAAGGGACAGATGCTCAGGCCGCACCCCCAGGAGGACAGCCTGCCCATCCGACACCTCCGGCGTGAAGCCGAGCGCAATCTCGTCGCCGGTCTCGGTGACGAAGATCGCGCCATCGGCCTTGTAGCGGCCTTTCAGCAGATTCATCGACGGCGAACCGATGAACGTTGCCACGAACGTGTTGTTGGGGCGGTCGTAGAGTTCCAAAGGCGTGCCGATTTGTTCGATCTTGCCGCCCTGCATCACCACGATCTTGTCAGCCATGGTCATGGCTTCGACCTGGTCGTGGGTGACATAGATGGTCGTGGTCCGCAGCCGCTGATGCAACTCCTTGATCTCTTTGCGCATCTGCACGCGGAGCTTGGCATCGAGGTTGGACAAGGGCTCGTCGAACAGGAACACTTGCGGTGACCTGACAATGGCTCGGCCCATCGCGACGCGCTGGCGCTGGCCGCCGGAAAGCTGGCGCGGATAGCGGTCGAGGTATGGCACGAGGTCGAGGGTCTCGGCCGCCGCCTGCAGGCGCTGTTTGATGACGTCGGCCGGCTGCTTCTGGAGGCGCAGCGCAAAGACCATGTTTTCGGCGACGGTCTTGTGCGGATAGAGCGCATAGCTCTGGAAGACCATCGCGATGTCGCGGTCTTTTGGCGGCAGATTGTTGACGACTTTGCCGCCAATCGAAATGGTGCCGCCCGTGATGCTTTCGAGGCCCGCGACCATGCGCAACAGAGTCGACTTGCCGCAACCGGACGGGCCGACGAGCACCACAAACTCGCCGTCACGAATTTCGATATCTACGCCATGCAGGACACTTAAGGGGCCATATGCCTTCCGTGCCTCTGAAATATTGACCTCAGCCATATGCCTCCCACTCGCTTTCCCGCACTCGAGCCGCCTCGAGGGTCCTTCATCTCTTGCCTGATATTTTCAAGCACGCGGGCGGGCAGAACCGTCCTCTGCGCCTCTTGAAAGCACTCGGCAAACCTCCTCCATGAAACGTTTCATTTCTTGTTGACTTTTTCCGCCTGCCGTCTGATGTTCGAAAACGAGACCGGGAGGAGCGGTTTCAAGCGAGATATGAAACGTTTCATTTCTCTGCTTACCAGATAGTTTTGCACCAGGCCAGTTCTAAAATCGGACTGGAGCCAGCCCGGCAAGGCCGGATCGGCGTAGCGCAACAAACGTGGAGGAGGAATATATGAAAGTCGAAATATACGATGCACTGATGCGCCGTCAGGCAAGCCGCCGCGACGTCTTGCGCGGAACGGCGAGCGCTGCGGCTCTGCTCGGCCTGTCCGGCGCAATGGGCGGAATTCCCGGCATGGCATTTGCCGCCGATGATGTGCGCGCCCAGATCCTGAAAATTCCGGGAGTAGGGAAGGGCTCGCCGACGGACGCAGACTGGCAGAAGGTGGGTGAACTCTGCCTCGGTCCGACCAAGGCCAATGTCAAGCAGGGCGAATTTGCTGGTGTCGAGCTGACCTTCATGGGGCTCAACAACCAGAATCTGCATAACTTCCTGTTCCGCGGCTTCCTGAAGCCGTGGGAAGCGTATACGGGCGCCAAGATCAACTGGATCGACCTTGCCCAGGCCGACTACAACGCCCGCCTTCAGCAGTCGATCGCGACCGGCACTGTTGACTTTGACATCCTGGAAATGGGCGCACCCTTCGAAGGCGATACCGCCGGGCGCGGGCTGCTGGACGAAATGCCCGACTGGGCCGCAAAGCAGATCGAGGCCGACGATCTGGTGAGCTACCTGAAGCCACCGGTCGGCACCTGGGGCGGCAAGACTTACCGCGTGACGATCGACGGCGACTGCCACACCTTCGCCTATCGCAAGGATTACTTCGGCGCGGGCTCGATCAGCGGCATGGCCGAGCCGCCGAAGACCTGGCAGGAAGTCAACGCGGCTTCCAAGGCATTGATCGGCAAGACCGATCCGCTGACCGGCCAGCCGGCCTACGGCTATCTCGACCCGCTTAAGGGGTGGGGCGGCTTCGGCTTCTATTTCATCGAGAACCGCGCGACGGCCTATGCCAAATATCCTGGCGACCCGGCCTGGCTGTTTGATCCTGACAACATGAAGCCGCTGGTCAACAACCCCGCCTGGGTCCAGGCGATCCAGGACGTCCTGGATCTGATCGCGGCCAAGGCCTATCCGGCCGACCAGATCAATGCGGACCCCGGCACCACGGCCTTCTCGCAGTTCCTGGCGGGCACCGGTGCAATGCTGATGTGGTGGGGCGATGTCGGCTCCAGCGCCCGCACCTCGGATACTTCGGTCGTGGGCGACGTGGTCGGCTTCGGCATCAACCGCGGCTCCAACCGCGTCTACAACCGCAAGACCGGGCAATGGGAAGACAAGTATAACGAAGCGCCCAACATGGCCTATCTCGGCTGGGGTATCTACGTCACCAAGCAGGTCTCCGGTGACGAGAAGAAGCGCAAGGCGGCCTGGTCTGCTGCTGCCCATCTCGGCGGCAAGGACCTGTCCCTCTGGACCTCGGCCTATCCCTCCGGCTTCCAGCCCTATCGTCAGTCCAACTTCAACTATGACGAATGGGAAAAGGCAGGTTACGACCGTGCCTATATCGAGGATTATCTCGGTTCGAATGCCGACAGCTACAACCATCCGAACGCTGCCATCGAACCGCGTATCCCCGGTATCTTCCAGTATTACTCTGTCGCCGAGGACGAACTGGCGAAGGGTTTTGCCGGACAATATAAATCGGCACAGGAAACCGCGGATGCGATTGCGGCAGCCTGGGAAAAGATCACCGACCAGATCGGCCGCGATAGCCAGCTGAAGCTCTATCGGGCGAGCCTCGGGCTCTGATCGGTTGACGAAACGCGCTGGCGGATCGGAAGCGATTTCGCCAGCGCCCATTCTGTCCGGGCGAGGAATATCATGTCGACAGTCGAAGGCGACCTGCTCCATACGGTCGAAGCCGGCTCCATTTCAGCGAGCCGTCGTTTTTGGGGCCGCTCGGCTCTGTGGCTGAGCGCCATATGGTTCATAACATCGTTTGCATTACAGGGCGCCCACGAACTGGCCTGGACCGATTGGGGTTTTTCGAACTGGCGCCCGGTTCTCTATGCCTATTTTCTCTGGGCCGTAATTCTCTGCATCACCCGCGTCGTCATTCACGGCGAGGCCGGCAAGAAGGCGCTTTTTGTTTTGCCGGCGGCACTTTTCGTCGTGTCGATGGTGGTGTTCCCGCTGCTCTTCGCACTCTGGATCGGCTTTTCCGACTGGAACCTCGCCTCCTCGACCGGACGGCGGTTTAATGGCCTCGACAACGTCCGCCGGATGATCGCCGACCCGTTTTATGCCAATGCTCTGTTCAACATGATCCTTTATTGCCTCGCGATCGTGGTCGAATATGCGATCGCCTTCGGTCTGGCATTGCTGCTCAACCAGGAAATCCTCGCCCGCAAGTTCTGGCGCGTCACCTTCCTGGTGCCTTTGATGCTGTCGCCGGTCGCGGTGAGCTGGATGGTCGGCAAGTCGATGATGGAGACCCGTTTCGGTCCGGTCGCCCGCTTCGCCCGCTGGCTCGGCTGGGAAAATCCCTCCTTTTTCGGTGATCCGCTGACGGCGCGGCTATCGATCATGATCATGGATGCCTGGACCTTCATTCCCTTCATGATGATCATGCTGCTTGCAGGATTGCAGGCCTTGCCCAAGGAGGTGCTGGAGGCGGCCGAAGTCGATGGCGCCACCAAGTGGCAACGCTTTTGGCAGGTCATTTTCCCGCTCATGCTGCCGGTGTCGGTAACGGCGGTCATGATCCGCATCATCTTCAAGCTCAAGCTCGCCGACATCATCATCACGGTGACATCGGGAGGCCCCGGCGGGGCAACCGATTCCGTCACCAGTTTCATCTATCGCGAATATCGCGACCGTTCGAATGTCGGATATGGGACCCTGCTCGCGCTCGTCTATCTCGTCATCATCGTCCTCGGTATGACGGCGCTGATGAAAATTTCCGACCGTATCGTGAAGCGGATGACAGGAAGACTCTGATGGTTCGGATCGATTTCGACAAATACGCGCGCGGCCAGCGCATTCGCTGGTGGGCCATGCGTTTCACCGTCTACAGCCTGCTCGTCATCTGGGCATTCGTTTGCATCTTCCCGCTGTTCTGGACGGTTTCGACCTCGTTCAAGACGGCCGCAGATGTCATGCGCGGCAACCTCGTCCCCTGGTTCAACTTTGCGCCGAACTGGCTCGGCTGGCGTTCGCTTGGGCTCTCTCCGGATACGATTCCCCAGATATCGACAGTGCGTGACGAGTTCATGCGCAGGCTCTGGAACAGCGTCGTCATTTCCGTCACGGCATCCGCCCTAGCGGTTGTACTCGGATCGCTCGCGGCCTATGGCCTCAGCCGCTTTTCCTACAAGTTCGGCCATATGCGTAACTCCGACATTTCCTTTTTCTTCCTGTCGCAGCTCATTATGCCACCCGTCGTCCTCGCCCTACCGTTCCTGGTGCTCTACAAGGAACTGGCGCTGCTGGACACTTATGTGGGGATGATCGCCGTCTACACGCTGATGGTCCTGCCGATCGTTGTCTGGATCATGCGCGATCAGTTCGCCACCATACCGGTGGAGCTCGAGGAGGCTGCGCTGGTCGACGGTCTGTCGATCTGGGGTGCATTTGCCCGCATCATCGTGCCGCTCGTTCTGCCGGGCATGGTGGCCGCGTTCCTGCTGGCGCTGATCCTCTGCTGGAACGAGTATTTCTTCGCCGCACTGCTGACCTCCACCAATACCAACACGCTGCCGGTCATGATCGCCAGCCAGACAGGCAGCCAAGGCATCAACTGGTGGTCGATGGCCGCCCTTTCCACCGCCGGTATCCTTCCGCTTGTTATCGTCGGCGTCGTGCTGGAAAAACACATCATCGCCGGAATGACGGCAGGCGCGGTCAAGTAGCTGCGGGATGTCGAAAATGTCAAAGATGCCCACAGTCAAGGATGTCGCCCAATATGCGGGCGTATCTGTGGGCACCGTGTCGCGAGTGCTGTCGGGCGAAGCCGCGGTCAAGCCCGCGCTGCGTGAAAAGGTCAACGACGCCATTTCGGCGCTCGGTTACCGACCCAATGTGACCGCGAGAGCGCTGCGCACCAGCAGGACCGATGTCATCGGCCTCGTCGTTCCTGACATCACCAATCCGTTCTTCGCGCAGCTTGCGGCAAGCGTCGAGCGCGCCGCGCTCGAATGTGGGCACAGTCTGATGCTGGCAAGTTCGCATGACGATCGGGCGGCGGAACAGAGCCACGTTTCAGCCTTTCTCGACCGGTCGGTGCGCGGGATCATCGTGGTGGCTTCGAGCGACGGTTCGGGCCGCTATCTGGAGGCAGCGGTCCCGATCATATCGCTGGACCGGCGCTTCGGCACCTTTCCCCTGGTGTCGACCAACCACGCGCAGGCCGCCGCGCTGATTGCGGATCACCTTTATGAGCTCGGGCACCGGCGCATCGCCTATATCGCAGGGCCGCCCGACACCGAGGCAGGGCGGATGCGCAGGGAAGGGTTCGTCAGCCGCATCGATCGGTTCGGCGAGACCGGCGAACCCGTCGAACTGGAAATTGCCTATGGCAGGTTCGACTACGAGTCCGGTGAAAGAATTGCCCGCGACCTGCTTTCGCGCCGGCCACAGAACCGGCCCACGGCGATTGCGGCTGCCAGCGACCAGCAGGCCATCGGCGCGCTGCGCGCGGCTCGCGACCTGAAGATCGACGTGCCGCGAAAGCTGTCGGTCACGGGGTTCGATGACATTTCGCTCGCCAATCTCGTCGTCCCCCGGCTGACGACCATACGCCAGCCGGCCGACATGCTGGCACGGCGCGCGGTCGGGCTCCTCCTGAGCGAACCACCGGGGACAGGAGACGAAATGGTGGACGGGTCGCTGATCGTGCGTGGCTCCAGCGGCCCGTGCCCGCAACCCAAAGCGGATCGCGCCTGACATACAAATTGAAGCAAGGCCAGTGCTGCGGCCATGAGAAAAGGATGGAAGATCAATGCTCAAGGGAATTCGCGCCGAGCTCAACGGCGACATTCTTCAGGCCCTTTGCAACATGGGACACGGCGATTATCTCGTCGTATCCGACACGAACTTTCCATCGGATTCGATAGCCCGCCAGACCCGCCTGGGTAAGCTGCTGACCATGGAAAACATTCCCGCGCCGCAGGCGATCGGCGCGATCCTTTCGGTCTTCCCGCTGGACACGCCGATCCAGCCTTCGGTGGGCCGCATGGAAGTGATCGGCAAACCGGACGAAATTCCGCCGATTCAGCAGGAAGTCCAGGCCGTTGTCGATCATGCCGAAGGCCGGCCGTCGCCCATGTATCCGGTCGAACGGATGGCGTTTTATGACATCGCCAAGAAGGCTTATTGCGTCATAGCAACGGGGGAACTCCGGTTCTACGGATGCTTCCTTCTGACCAAGGGCGTCATTCCGGCGGAGGACGCTTTGAGATGAGCGAGAAAAGCGGGATCGTCATTCTCGGCATTTTTGCCGCCGATACAGCCTACAAGGCAAAGCGCCTGCCCCATATTGCCGAAACGCTGATGGGGTCAGGCTTCACGCTCGGGCCGGGAGGCAAGGGTTCCAACCAGGCGATTGCCGCAGCCAAGGCCGGCGGTAAGGTGACTTTCATCTCCCGCGTCGGCAACGACCCGTTCGGCGAGATGGCTCTTGCGGCCTATGCGGCGGCGGGTGTCAAAGCCAATGTGATGAAAATGGACGGAGTTTCCAGCGGCGCTGCCTTCATCTTCGTCGACGAAGTGACCGGCGATAACGCCATCATCGTCGCGCCGGGTGCCGCGGGCCTCATCGGCATTGAAGATGTCGACGCGAACCGCGCAGAGATCGAAAGCGCCGCCATCTTTATGACCCAGCTCGAGCAGCCGCTCGAGGCCGCCATCCACGGCCTCTCGATGGCGAAGAGGGCAGGAGCCACGACGATCTTTAACCCCGCGCCGGCCCGCGCCATCCCGGACAATATCTACGGCTTGTGCGATTTCATCGTGCCCAATGAGGTGGAAGCGGCCGAATTGGTAGGCCACGCAATCGCAACCGATGAAGAAGTTCGCGCGGCGGGCCGCACGCTGCTGGATCGAGGCGCGGGGGCAGTGATCATCACGCTCGGCGCACGCGGCGCATTTTATCACACCGCCGGGCAGAGCGAGTTCGTGCCCGCATTTTCGGCGGGGGATGTCGTCGACACAACCGGGGCCGGCGACGCCTTCCTCGGTGGCTTCGCGACGGCGATTTCTGAAGGACAGGAGCCGATCGAAGCCCTGCGTTTCGGCTGCGCGACCGCTGCAATCGCTGTGACACGGCCGGGCACGGCCCCGGCAATGCCTTCGCGCGCCGAGATCAGCGCCTTACTGGGCTCCTCCCGGTAGCGCATAGGCAGAATACAAAATGGGCCGGCAGAGCCGGCCCATCCACACTCAATGCTGCTCGACCGGCGCCGGCACCGCGGCCGGCAAAGCCTTCCGTTCAAGCCGGTCGGCGACCAGCATCGACAACATCATTTCCACCAAGCCGTTTGCACCGCCCTTCTCGCCGCCGGCACCGCCGACCTGGATCTGGGGCACGAGCGGCAGCCTGCCGTTCTCGATCGCTTCGGCAAAGCGCATCAGCACCTGCGAATTGAGCTGATAGTCCGGACCGCCGAAGGCGGCGACCTTCTTCTCCGTGGCTTCGGCTTCCGCCAGGCCGACGGCGCGTACCTTCTGGGCGTCGGCGAGACCGGTCGCCTTGATGCGCTCGGCATCGGCAAGCGCGATTGCCTTGATCCGGTCGGCCTCGCCGAGGCCTGCGAGCCGGACCTTTTCCGCTTCGGCCTTGGCGGTGACCTGAATGGTCTCGGCCTGCTGGCGGGTGCGGGCGAGCTGCGCCTTTCCCTCGTTTTCGCTGATCTCGATGGCAAGCGCCGATGTCGTGATCTTGGCCTGCTGCTCGGCCAGCGCCTCCTTCTCGCGCAGCGTCCGCTCCTGGACTGCCGCAGCTTCCTGAAGCTCATAGGTCTCGACCTTTTCGACCGCGATCTGGCGTTCGCGCAACTGGATGAGGATCTGCTCGATGCTGTTCTGGCCATTGGCGGCGCGGGGTGTGCCGATCAGCACTTCCTGCAGTTCGAGACTGTAGGAAGCGAACTTCTCGCGCATTTCATCGCCCGATTTGCGCTGGATTTCGCTGCGCTCCTGCAGGAGTTCGATCAGGGTCTTGGTCTGGGCGATGTTCTTGAAATAGGCCGAGACCATCGGATCGAGCGTCTGCTCGACCAGCCGCTTGATATCGCCGAAGCGCTGCACCACCAGCGGCGCCTTCATATAGTCGATATGCACGACGACCGACAGCGGCAGGACCGGCTCGAATGCGTCCTTGGTAATCAGCGACACTTCCGAAAGATTTTCATCGAGGCGATGTTCGCCGAATTGCTCCTTCGTCCATTTGAGCACGAAGTTGGTCGTCGGCACGATGACGATATTGCCGGCATAGGTGTTGAACGCGTATTTGCCCGGCAGAAGCGGTGTCGACCAGACGCCGCGCGAGCCGCGTTCGACCAGTTCGCCGTGCCTGTAGGACTGGCCCGAAATATCGGCGCTGCGGCGGCCGGTATAGGAGACGACCACACCCACGGTGCCGACGCCGATGATCGTCTTTTCAACAAGTTCGATGGTCGCGAAAATCCGGTTGAGGAAGTAGCTGCCGTCAGCAAGAACCTGCAACTGGCGGCCGCGATAACCGCCGGCAAAGAGGAATTTCTCTGGATCCTGGAAATTGTTGTGAAAATTCGGGTCCCTGGGATCATTGGCAACGGTCGGCGCAATGATCTCGCCGTCCGGCAGTGCCGGGCCATCGTGGATGGTGACGATGCCGATCATGTCATCGGCGTCTCGGATGACGACTGGCTCGAAACCATCGCGATCCGCGATCAACTGCGACATGTCCGAAAACAGCTTCTGTTCGGAGGCGCCCAAGGCCACGGCATAGGTCGACTGCGCGGTGAGCACGATGAATTGCGCGAGATTGATGGCATAGGTGCCTTCACGCAGGATCTTGCGCTGCGGACCCTTCTGGCCGCCTTTTTCCAGAAAAGCGCGCACGTCCTGAAAATCGTCAGCCACGGTATTCGACGCCAACGTCTGGGTTGGTGGTAGCGGGTTGCCATCGCGCGCGAAGACGTAGCCGATCTGGCCCTGCGGAATGGTCACCAGATTGGCACGATGCATTGAATATTGGAACGGCATGAAGAAATGCAGGCCACCGCGCACGACTTCCGGCTGGAAGCCGGCCTCGCCGTTAAGTGCGATGAAGCCATTGTCTACGGAACCGCGGAAGCTCCACAGTTTCTCGAGGATGCCGAGCCTGTCGTTCGGGATGTAGCGGATGACGCCGCTCCACCAGATCAGAATTGCCAGCACGATGATGAGGGCGATGAATTCGATCGCCCGCCATTCCATCGGACTGAGATATTGTACGGTATCCATATTTTTCTCCTATGGGCGCACGGGTTCGTCCACCCGACGGCCGCCCGGTCGGTTGCTGGTTGATAAGACGGGGAGATGGCGCGCCTAAACGTGCGACGCACGAAGTGCGTCGCGAACGTCTGGGTTGCTCATTGTCTGGGAAAATGACCGCGTGTCCCGAATCCCCACCGAGGGACGGCGTGGTCGTGAGTATCTCACATCGGGATTGCCTTGGTAGACATAACGACAGAGGACGTAGGGATTGCGCCTATAGGTTTAAAGATGTTCACCGCGGAAATCAGGCAAGTACTTCCAGCGATTTCGATATTTCGAGCATTCAATTCTACTGAATTATGGTTTTTCCGGTCGATTGTTTCCGGAAGTATTCCCGCGTGAGGCATCCGCAAAGGTTGCCGAGACCGCGCAAGGCATCGTCACAAAACGGTTTCGAATAGCGGGATCAAGGCTGCGCCGATTGCGCCGGGGGCATCGACGACCCGCCCTACGGCAAGGCGGGGAACGTCACGCAGGACGCCGTGCCGCGGCAGATTGTTGAATTCGGTCCGTTCGATGAGCATTTCTGCCAGTGAATGCGGAAGCTCGCCGCCCAGCACGATCAACGCCGGGTCGAAGACCGCGCAGATCGCATTGATGGCGTGATTGTGCGCGGGCGCGACACGGTCGACCCACTCCGCAACGCCGTCCCAATCCACCAGGGCCTCGTTTTTCAAGTCCTTCAACGTCAGATCGGTGCGTCCCTTGGCACGAAGATGCTGAAGCAGAAGGCCGAGGGCAGGGCGATCGTCATAATCCTGGCGCCCGAAGAGAACGGAATATTCGCCGGCATTGCCGAAGCTGCCGCGAAACGGCATGCCTCCGCAGACGAGGCCGCCGCCATATCCGTGAAGATGGGCGATATAGGCGAAATCCGCGACATCGCGGCCGACACCGAAAATGGCTTCCGCCAAAGCGGCGGTTCTGGCGACATTGTCTGCCCAGACCGGTAGGCCGAGCTGTTCCCCAAGCAGAGGTGCCAGATCGATCAATGACCAATGAGCGAGCGGCAGAGGGCAGTTGAATGCCGTTTCCAGCATGCGATGGCCGCTGACTGCGAGGCCCACCCCGAGCACATCGCGTCGCTCGGCCCCGCGGCGGGCAAGAAGCTCTCCGACGGCGGTATCGATCCGCTCCATCTCCACGGAGAGCGACGATCCCTCCTGCGGAATTTCCATATTTTCCAAAGGCTCTCCGAAACCCATCAGGCAGAGTCCGATCGAGCCGACATTCACGGAAATGCCGAGCGTCAGGCACCAATCCTTGCAAAGCGTGAGCTCCGGGCTGGGCGGCCCGGGGCGCCGGGTTTCCGATGTGGAAAAAACAATCATTCCCCGATCGTGAAGCTGCCGGACGATCCTGTGCAACGATTGTTGCGTGAGATCGAGCGGCTCGGTCAGGTCGGAGCGTTCGATTCCTGGGGATTTCCAGATCAGCCGCAAAAGGTCCCGTTCATTGCGGGAAGCCACTCGCGAAGGTTGAAAATCCCGCAAGAAATGTGTCGCAACGTGATCTAATGGAACGTACTTCATTTCTCGATCGTTTTGATTTACACTGCAGGTGTGAAACCTGCTTAGGGAGTGCTTCGCTTTCTGTCAAATCAAGGATTCGATCCCCGATCTGTAGGTCCTGCTTATCTCATGGAGACTGGCCAAGCCAGCCGAGATGAGGGCATTTCGCAGGGACGAGGGGACCGGCCGAGTGGAGGATGGGAGAGGGCGGTTGAACCTGCGGGTTGTGAAGGGCGGAAAGAGCGAACAACATGGTATGGTTGAGATCTCAGAATTCAGCGCGCACTCGCGAGCGTGATTACGGCTTCACCCCGACGCATGAAGGCGATGACTTCGAGTCGATGGTGCAAGCCTTTACCGCAGGCTATGGCGTCTTCGGCGCCAAGCCGCTGGGCGGTGATCGAGCCTTTGCCTGGGCAGCGGATTTGAGGAGGAGTGGGACGCTTACAGCGGTTCATTCGGCTTTTCAGAGTTCCTGGCAAGTTCGAACACTCGACGAGACCCCGCAACACCTTGTGTTCTACATTCCGCACACGGGATCCATCCAACTGACCGTTGGCAAAAGAATGGTCGAGGGCGGAGCGGGCCGCATCATCATCGCCAACAACCATGAGGTTGGCGATCGCATTGTCCAAGGCGACCCGCACCGTTCGGACGCTCTTTGCCTGGATTGGAAAGTGGTGAGGCGAACGCTCTTTTCGCTCTTGGAAACGCCGACCCTCGAGTCGCTTGACCTTGAGCCCGTCGTGGACATGGCATCACCATCGGGCCGGCTTATCGGCAACCTGGTGCAGACGATCGTGCAGGGTATGCGCAATGGCGGCCCGCTTCTATCCTCGCCGCTTGCCGTATCGACGATGAGCGAAACACTCGCCGACCTTGTGATCCGATTTGCCCATCATCGTTTTTCCGGCCACTTTCAAAGGAAGGTGTCGTCGGTCGCGCCTTGGCATGTGCGGCGCGCGATCGACTATATGCACGCCAATATTGCCGAGCCTTTCACCATGTCGATGGTGGCTGATGAAGTCGGGATTTCAGTCCGCGCGCTGCAAACGGGCTTCAAGACATTCAGAGAAACGTCACCTGGCGCTTACCTACGCACGATCAGGCTGAAAGCCGTCCACGACCAGCTGCGGGATCCCTTGAACCAGCAAACACTTCGCGACATCTGCACCACGTGGGGTTTCTTTCATCCCGGCAGGTTCTCTGCGATCTACCGCAGCGCTTTTGGGGAAAGCCCGAGGGATACACGCTTGCGAGCCGCCTTTAGCTCCGGTGTGACGGCACAAGTTCTGAGCGCGTCAATGTGATGCCGGCCGCGAATGCGGCCATCTTTCACATAATATTGAAGAGCTTCTGACATAACGACGCTCTTGGGTCTCCACTGGCGTTTCGACCGCGAGCCTTGAAGCCTTGGTCTTGACGAATGGGATGAAGACGAGGCGGGACGACGCCTGCGCGAGCGGTTAAGCTCAGATCGTCAAACTCCTGCCACACGCCCCTCATTAATTCTTGCGCGACAACCGTTCGAATGGAGATCCGATGCCCGCAATCCTTCGAAAGAAAGCTCACGGCGTTTCCACGCGGGGGCAAGTCGTCGACGGCGCCGAAGACATCGGTGTTGCCTATCAGGTGTTCTCCGACACGGTGGTGGAAGACGTCGTTGTCAAGAATTCTCCTCGCGGCTTCAAATTTCACAATGGCAAGAACCTCGTCGTCAGACGCTGCGAGACCGAGAATGTGGTGGGCGACGGCATTTATCTGACGAAGACGTCAAATGTATTGCTGGAGAACAACCGCATCGGGGCAGCACCGGGAGAAGGTGCCGACTGCTGCCAGTTCGCCTATCAAAACAAGGACAACAATATCAGCTCCGATATCGTGATCCGGGGCAATCTCTTCCTTCAATCGCCGACCAGTACGTCGAACAAGGGGGCGCTGGTCTGCGACAAAACCCGAAACTACCTCGTTGAATACAACTATATCGGGGGAAAGAATTTTTCCTTTTCATCGGTCGGCGACGATGCCGTCGTGCGCAGCAACGTCATGTGCGATGGCCGGATGAATGACTATTCTTTCGGCTACGGCATTGGCGACAAGGTCGATCGCGCCAGGCATCATGTTTACGACAACCGGATCGAGAACAGCAATCGCGGCGTCAGCCTCAGCGGTTTCTCGGACCAAGGGCTGGCCTTTCGCAGAGACATCGACATCCATGACAATGTGATCAGCGAATGCGACATTGCATTCTTCGCCAATCGGCCATGGTCCGGGAGCTTCCGGCGCAACATATTTCTGCGATGCAAGCAGGACATTGTTCTCAGGGCAAACGGTGAGACGACTGCGGGCAAGGTCGAGGACAACTACTTTAACGACGGCAGCTTTCTGAATGTCACCCCGCCGCCGCTTCGTTTCAAAGCCGACGGAAAAGCCTCCGTGGCCTCCGGTGAATGGACATCCGAACCCGACGAGATCCGCATTCAGTGGCGCAACAAGGGGATCGATATTCCCGGCGCCAATCGGCCCTCCATTGCCGTCGAGCCCGGGATGGAATTGTCATGCGTTCTGCTGGCGCGCAAGGAACAGAATTGGATGCTTGCGATCGCTGAGACCGTCTATGACCAGTTCACGCCACGCGCCTGGGAGGAGAAAATGCTACCCTGGCAGAAGCGATATCTCTCGATTTAGCAGCCTGTTGCTTGGCTGGGCTGAGGCAAGGCCCCATTTTCAATTCTTACGTCTCAAGTCTAGTCAGAGGCGGTAGTCTGTGCCTACGACCCGTCATCCGTCTGTGACACCCGAGAGCCGCGGTAACGGGCCGTGACTCGAAAACCACCCCAGTGGGCGATACTCGTCCGGCGAGCCTGGCGGCGAGAAAAAGCCTGCAAACTTCGCATACGAAACCATAAGACCAAAGAATATTACCAGCCCAAAAGCAATGCGCGTGGCGCGCCTTACGTCTTCTCTTCTCATGAGCGCCCCATGTCTACCAGCTTCACAACATCCTCTGAAGAATTACAGAACCACGTGGTATGCAATTTTGTCAAGAAGTTGACGGCGGCAGAAGCGAATGATCTGGCGATCGCGCGGCGCGAAATGAAACCGTCCGAAGAGCCTTGGCTTTCTCCGGAATCACCGCGGCGTCTGCCTGCAGCGCCGCGCGTCTTTTCAGATGCGTAGAGAACGCTGGAGCCCTTTGGATTGCTGCACAATGCATCCTTGAACCGATTCCGGTTTATGGAATAATGCAGGTAGTGGCTCGCTCGGAAAAACATCGAGGACCGGAACCAAAGACCGCCTCTTCCGTTGATTGCCATATTCCGAACCATGCCCGGAAAACCACCCGGCGGCAGGACGCACATGGCACGTCAGACCTTCTGGAAAGGCTATCTCAAGCTCTCGCTCGTCACCGCGGCCGTCTCGCTGACGCCGGCGACAACCGAAAGCAACAAGGTCCGTTTCCACGTCCTCAATCGCCAGACGAAGAACCGCGTCGAAAGCCGATATGTCGACAGCGTCACCCACAAACCGGTGGCCGAGAGAGACCAGGTGAAGGGCTATCCACGCGGCGAGGACGACTATGTTCTTCTCGAAGACGAGGAAATCGAGGAGGTCGGGCTCGAAAGCACCCGCACCATCGATATCGACAGTTTCGTGCCGCGGGGCTCGATCGACTGGATCTGGTACGACAAGCCGCATTTTCTGGCACCCGAGGACAAGGTCGGCGTGGAAGCCTTCTGCGTCATCCGCGAGGCGATGAAGGCAAATGACGTCGTCGGCATCGCGCGCCTGGTTCTGTATCGCCGCGAGCGCGCCGTGCTCCTGGAGCCGCAAGGCAAAGGCATCGTTCTCTGGACCCTGCGCTATGGCGACGAGGTGCGCGAACCGACAGCCGAACTCGACAGCAAAGCCGAGATCGATAGCAAGCTGCTGGCCTTGATGAAGCAGTTGGTGAAGGAGGAGACGAAGGATTGGAGCCCATCCATGGTGCAGGATCCGATCCAGAAACGCCTGAAGTCGATGATCCGCGGCAAGCAGAAGAGCTTGAAGGCGGCGGCACCCGCGAAAAAGCCCGCACCGGTGAAATCGACCGGCAACGTCATCAATATCATGGATGCGTTGAAAAAGAGCCTGGCTGCGGAAGGCGGGCGCAAGCCGGGTTAGCCGGTCGCCAGAGCATCTCCGATCCGCTATCGCTTCTTCGTCTCCAGCGGTTTCGCCGCCGCGAAAAAACCATCCCAGGGATCTCTCGGCAAGGCATTGAGCCGCGTCGGCGTATTGTCGACCGTGAAATAGGCCGGCCCGATGTCGGCGGTGAGTTCATTCCATTCCAGCGGCATCGAGACCGCGGCTCCCGGTCTTGCCCGCGTCGAATAGGGCGCGACAGCCGTGTTGCCGCGGCCGTTGCGGAGATAATCGATGAAAATTCTTCCCCTTCGCTTGGCCTTCGTCGCCGTCGCGAGATAGAGGTCGGGATGGTCGGAAGACATGCTGTCGGCAAGCCATTTGGCGAAGGCCTTCACCCCCACCCAACTGGCCTTCGGGGTCAGCGGCGTCACCACATGCAAGCCTTTGCCGCCCGACGTCTTGACGAAGGCGGCGAGGCCTTCGGCCTCCAGCCGCTCCTTCAATCCGTAAGCGGCGGCTATCACATTCTCCCATGCCACGTCCTCGCCGGGGTCGAGATCCATGGTGATCATGTCCGGTTTTTCCCAATTGTCAGTCGTCGCACCCCAGGGGTGGATTTCAAGCACGGCCGATTGCACCAGCGCCACGACGCCATCGAAATCGGTGATGCGCAGCAGCTTCTCCCCCCGCTTGTCCTTGGGGTCGATGATCTCCCCGATGTGCGGGTTCATGCCCTTCCAGGCGTGTTTCTGGAAGAACCGTTGACGGCCGTTAATGCCGTCGGGCAGGCGCAGCAGCGCCAACGGTCGGTTGACGACATAGGGCGCCATGAAGCGCCAGACCTCGGCGTAGTAGTTCGCCAGCCCCTCCTTCGTTACGCCTTCATCAGGCCAGTAAATGCGGTCGGGATGCGTCAGCGCCACCGCCGATTTCGGTAGCTCGCGCGCTGTGGTCTTTGCCGTCTCGCGCGTCACATCCTTTGCGGGCTTGTCCTCGCGCAGCCCACGAAAGGCGGCATGGCGCAGATTGCCATCGGCCGACCAGGCGCTGAATTCCACCTCGGCGACCAATTGCGGTTTCACATAGATCAGCCCGCGCCGCTCCTCCGATGTCAACTTGTCGTCGAACGATGTCTCGGTCTGCGTCAGGTGTGACAGCCTTTCGTAAAGCAACTGCGCCGTCGCCACCGTGTATCCGGTGCCGACGCGGCCCACATGCTTGAGCTCGCCGTTTTCGTGATAACCCATCGCCAGCGAGCCGATCGCATTCTTCATCGATGTCGACGGCACATAGCCGCCAATGACGAATTCCTGCCGATGTGAGCACTTCGATTTGATCCACTCGCCTGTTCGGCCGGAGGTGTATTTGCTGTCGCGCAGTTTGGAGATGACGCCCTCGAGGCTGAGCCGGCAGGCATGGTCGAGCACCAATCCGCCGCTCTCGTTGAAATGGGCGCTGTAGCGCAGCTTGTTGTCATCGCCGGGCAGCAGGGTTTCGAGCAGATGCTTGCGATCGATGAGTGTCGCATTCAGCAGGCTGTGTCCGTCGAGGTAAAGAAGATCGAAGGCATAGAAGACGAAACGATCGTCGCGGCCCTCGCTCAGATCGTGCTGTAGTGCGGAAAAGTCCGAGGCGCCGGTATCGCGCTCGACGACGATCTCGCCGTCGATCACCGCCGATCGCACCGGTAGGGCTGCAAAGGCATCGAGCACCTCCTTGCCGAATTTCGCCGTCCAGTCGAGCCCGCTGCGGGTCAGCATCGTGACCTCGCCGTCGTCGATCCTGACTTGTAGGCGATAGCCGTCGAACTTGATCTCGTGGATCCAGCGATCGTCTGCCGGCGGCTTCGGTTTCAGCTTGGCAAGGGCAGGCTCGACGAAATCGGGCAGCGCAGCCTTGCGCGCACCCTTGGGCCAATCACGGTCCCGAGGTGTTGGGGCGGTTGCTTTCCGCACCGATTTGTTGACGGCAACCGCCTTGCCGTCCTTCGATTTGGAATTCCAGGTCGCATCGGGATTTTCTGCCACCTGTTCGAGCTGCCGGCCTGTTTTGGCCGATTCGGGCCTCTCGGCGAGGATATCGCCGTCGTGGCGAGCCTCCGCGTCCTCCCCCTTGATCAGCAGCCAGTTCTCGCGCTTTTCGCCGGGCCGGCCGTGCATGCGCACGAGATGCCAGCGGCCTTTCAGCTTCTCGCCGTCGAGTTCGAATTCCATATGGCCCTTTTGATAGGCCTTGCGGGCATCGCCACGCGGCGTCCAGGTGCCGCGATCCCAGACGATGACGGTGCCGCCGCCATATTGTCCTTTCGGGATGATGCCCTCGAAATCGCCATAGGAAAGCGGGTGATCCTCGACATGCACGGCAAGGCGCTTGTCCTCCGGGTTAAGGCTCGGCCCTTTCGTCACCGCCCAGCTCTTCAGCACTCCATCCATCTCCAGGCGGAAATCGTAGTGCAACCGGGTCGCATCGTGTTTCTGGATGACGAAGCTATTGCCGCTGTTGCGGCCCTTCCGGCCGCGCGGCTCGGGGGTCAGCTTGAAGTCGCGCTTCGCCTGATAGGTTTCGAGCGCCATCTCAGCTTGCCTTCTTGCTGCGGCCGTCACCGCGCGCCGGCGCCTTCTTCGCAGGCGGCTTGCTGCTCATCTTCGCGCTCTGGCGCAGCGCCTCCATCAGGTCGACGACCTTGCGTTCCGCCGGCTGTTTCTTCTTCGGCGGTGCGCGGCCTTCGATCTTTGCCTTCACCAGCTCGACGAGGGCGGCTTCGTAGCGGTCGTGGTATTCGCTCGGTTCGAAGCTGCCATGCTTGGTCCCGATGATATGGCCTGCGAGTTCGAGCATCTCCTTGTCGAACTTGATGTCGGGAATGTCCTTGAAGATGGCGTCGGCCGAGCGCACTTCATAGTCGAAGTTCAGCATCGTCGCGACGATGTAATTGTCATGAGGGCGGATCAGCAGCGTTCGGTTGCGCCGGAAAAGCACGGCTTCGGCGAGTGCTACGACCTTGCCGTCATTCATGCCGCTGGCGATCAGAGACAGCGCTTCCTCATCATGCTCGTCCACCGGCGCGAGGTAATAAGGGCGATCGAAAAAAGTCTTGTCGATGGCGTCGGAGGCGATGAAAGCCTTGATGTTGAGGATCTTGTCGCTTTCCGGCATGATTTCGGCAATCTCATCGCCCTCAATGACGATGTATTCGCCATTCTCCATCTGGTAGCCCTTGACCTGGTCGTCGCGCTCGACCGGTTTGCCGGTCTCGCTGTCGACGAATTGCCGTTCCACCCGGTGGCCGGTTCTGCGGTTGATGATGTTGAAAGAGACGCGGTCGGACGAGGAAACGGCAGTGTAAAGCCCGACGGCACAGACAAGGTCGCCCACCTTCAGATGACCTTTCCAGCTTGCCCGAGCGGCCATTCCATCCTCCGTTGCAAATCAGAGCCGACTGTTGCTCTTGTCGGTTTCTAGCTCCTGGAATTCCCAGCCGCCGTCGGGCGAGGGGTAGGCGAGCAGCGCATCGCCGTCACCGATCTTCTGGCGCGAGGCTGCGTCCTTGGCGTGGACGATCGCTTCATCAGCCGTTGCGTAGGTTTCCGAAAGCGTGTCGCCGAGCTTATAGGCCCAGCCGTTGTCATGCGGCACAACATGATAAGTGATATCGGCCATTTCGGATCTCCTCTTAGTTCCGCTTTGGTTTGCGCCTTGCGTCGAGCGCGATGATCTTTTCCAGGGAGGCGATATCCTCGCTGGTGACGACAGGAACAGGATCGGCCGCGATCGCCTCCAGCACCTCCTGGGAGATGGCGCCGTTGCGGATTGCCCATTCCAGCGTCTCGCGCGTTTCCCGCTCGGCCTTCAGTTGCGCATAGAGCGCGACGATCAGCCGATCGCGGGCATCCATCCGCCGGCCCTGGCGATCCATGTTGCCGACATCAGGCATCACAATACACCTTTGTCACTGATTTTGTTCAGATGTAATCAACTGATGACGGATGGAAAGGTTCCGAAGCGGAGGGATGGCTGCCGCCATTGCCGCACAGGGCGGAAATCACTATCTCTGGATGGCCATTTTCAGAGGATTTCATCATGGCCGATCTCAAGGCTCGCCCCCGTCCGACCGGTGCCATCGCCGTTCTCGGCCGCACCGGCTTTCCGCATGTCACCTCCACCACCAAGGGCGAACTCGACATCGTCACCGCGCCGTCGCATCCAGGTTTCAGTCCGCTCGATCTGCTCTATGCCTCGCTTTCGGCCTGCCTCGTGCTCAGCGCCCGCATTGCCGCCAGCCAGATGGGCGTTCTCGACAGGATCAGCGAGATTACCGCCGACGTCACCGGCGAGAAGGCGACGGAAGGCCGATCGCGCGTTGCCAAATTCAACATCGCTTTTTCGATCAAGGGCGATATCGATGAGGAAACCCGGCAGAAAATTGCCCATGCTGCAGAAGACGAGATCTGCACGGTGAGCAATACCATCCGCGGCAATCCCGACTTCTCGACGACGACATCGGGATAAGCATATAAAAATTATAGACAATAGTGGCGCAAGGATTGCGCGACGGCTACCCGGCTTCTATGCTCGCGGTATCGAAAGCAATGATCCCGGCCACCATGCAATCCAAGCCTCTCCCGACGTCTAAGCAGCCCGTCGTAGCCATCATCGGCGGTGGCGTCTCCGGCGCCGGCGTTGCCTATCATCTCGCCAGCGCCAACTGCGGCGAGCGCCCTGTTATTGTGGTCTTCGAGCCACGCGCCGAACTCGGCCGCGGCCTCGCCTATGATACGACAGATCCGGCTCACCGCATCAATGTTCCGGCCGTCAAGATGAGCCTGCAGCCAGACGACGTCGGCGAATTCCAGGCCTGGATCGAAGCGCGCGACGCGGTCGCCGACGATCCTGAGGCAAAGCAGCCCGACGGTCTGCTCTTTCCCCGGCGCCGCCTCTTCGGCGATTATGTCGCCTCCCTGCTGAAACCGCTGCTCGAAGATGGCACCGTGCGTCATTGTCGCGCCACGGTGACCGGCGTCGAGCGCCATGCCGGACGTTGGTCGATCCTCGACGACAAGGGCGGCGTGACGGAGGCCGAAATCGTCGCGATCGCCACCAGCCATCCGCCGCCGGCAGCTCCCGGCCGGCTGGCCGCAAGCCTTGCCGCCCATCCGCGCTTCGTCGCCGATACCACGAAACCGGGTGCCCTCGACGTCATCCGTCCGCAGGACCGGGTATTGGTCATCGGCAACGGCCTGACGGCCGCCGATGTCATTGCCTCGCTGGCCCAACGCGGGCATGCCGGTTCCATGACCGCGATCTCGCGCCGAGGCTTGCGTTCGCGCGGGCATGCACCGGTGCCGCAGCCGCTTTTTGGCGATTTCGTCGATGCGGCGCATTCGGCCGGTTCGCTGCTGACAGCTATCCGCGCAACAATAGACGCAGCGAAGGCGCTGGGCATAAGCTGGCATGGCGTGATCGATCAGGTGCGGGCGCAGGGACATGATCTCTGGCAGGCACTGCCGATTGCCGAACGCCGCCGCCTCGTGCGCCATCTGCGCCCTTATTGGGATGTGCACCGCTTCCGGATCGCGCCGCAGGTCGAGGCCGTGCTCGACGCGGCGGTTGCCACGGGGCGCCTCGAAATCCTTGCCGGTTCCGTCGCCGATGCGCGCGTAGAAGGAGAACGCATCCTCTGCACCCTGCACCCGCGTCATCGGAGCGAACCGCTGGAGGAACGCTATGACGCCGTCGTCGTCACCACGGGCCCGGCGCATGGCGGCATTATCCAAACCCAGCCCTGGCTCGCAGCCCTTGCGGCAAGCGGCCACCTGACACTCGATCCGACCGACCTCGGCCTTGCCTGCACCGAGCGATCGGAGGCGATCGGCTCATCCGGAATGTCAGATCCTTCTCTGCTGATCTCCGGCCCGCTGGCGCGCGGCACCTTCGGTGAGCTGATGGGCCTGCCGCAGGTGACCGAGCATGCCTTCTTCGTCGCCACCGAAATCGCCGCGAAGCTGCGCGCAACCGTGACAACTGCGCATACGGCCTGATTTTCCATCCGAATGTCGTTCTCCGGCTGTCGGGTGCTGCCGACTTCTGGTAATCACCCGGCGGTCAGCATCCCATCGCCCGGGTTTTCAGCCGAGCAAAAGTCGAGATCATGTCGCAGGCTGCCTCTACCGTTTCCGAAGCTTCGCCTTCCAATCGTTTCCCGCTTGCAGTGCTCCTTCTCGGCGGGGCGGCGATCGGCGGTTCGCCGATTTTCGTCAGGCTCTCCGAGGTCGGACCGATGGCCACTGCCTTCTGGCGCGTGGCGCTGGCATTGATCCCGATCTTCATCGTCTCGATGCTGAAGAAGGATGCGGCGCCGAAGCCGCAAAGCCTTTTCGACTACGGCATGCTGATCCTTCCTGGTGTCATGCTGTCGCTCGACCTTGCCGCCTGGCACCTTTCGATCACCATGACATCGGTCGCCAACGCCACGCTGCTTGCCAATCTTGCCCCGGTTTTCGTCACCGTGATCGCCTTCGCCTTTTTCAAGGCGCGGGTCGGTCGGGTCTTCATGCTTGGGCTTGCCTTGGCGCTGGCCGGCGTCGTCATCCTGAAGGGCGGGCCGGCCGCCTTGGCCAATGGCGAACTGCGCGGTGACGGCCTGGCGATGATCGCCGCCTTCTTCTATGCCTGCTACATCCTTGCGCTCGGCAGGCTGCGCAGCCGCTTCGATACGATGCGGATCATGCTGTGGAGCACGGGGTCCGCTGCGATCTGCATCTTTCCGGTCGCCTTCTTGTTTGAGGGCAACATGTTACCGGTGACCATCTATGGCTGGTCGATGGTCTTCGGCCTCGCTTTTATCAGCCATGCCGGCGGGCAGGTGGCGATCACCTATGCGCTCGCCTATCTGCCGCCAGCCTTTTCCTCGCTGACGCTGCTGCTGCAGCCGGTCGTCGCCGCGATCCTCGCCTGGGCGCTGCTCAACGAGACGATCGGCACGATGCAGGCGCTCGGCGCCGCTGTCGTGCTTGCCGGCATCATGGTTGCCCGGGCATCCCGCGTTCAGGCATAGGGCAGCGATGCGCTTTAGGCGCCGCTGATCGTCAGCGGTTTTCCTGCAGCAACCATTTCTGGATGATCGGCACATCAGCATCGCCGAGATCATGGCCGCCGGGAATGACGTCGGAATCGACGGTGGCGCCCGAACTCTTCAGCCTCTCTTCCAACTCGCTCGCATATTTGCCGTAGGCATCCGTCTTGCCGCTGATGACGAGCAGGTCCGTGCCCTTCAGATCGGCATGCGGATAGTCGCTGAGAACAGGCATGGAGCGCAGCAGAACCGCCTTGTGAACCAGGTTCGGGTGCAGGTAGAGCAGCGAGTTCAAGAGATTGGCGCCATTGGAATAGCCGACATAAACGACCTTCTGGGGATCAAGCCCATAGGATTTGACGGCGCCCTCGATAAAGGCCGCGAAGGCCTCCGCCTCGGTCTTGATGTCGTTCTGGTCGAAGGAAAAGGGTGTGATGCGCTTGTACCAGCGCGGAAAGCCTTCCTCCGTCGCCCTGCCGCGCACGCCGAGCAGCGTGGCGCGCGGTGCCGCCTTGTTCAACAGCGGCATCAGCGTCGTCTCGTTGCCTCCGGAGCCGTGCAGCAGCACGAAGACGCTGCCGTCGGGGTCCGGCGGCGTATAGAAGCGATGAACGAATGGCAGTTCGCGATAATTGATGCGCGGCTGACCGGGCATCGAAAACTGCGGCAGCACCACTTTCAGGTCATGAAGGTTGGTGATGGCGTCGGGCGGCGCGAAAAGTTTCTTCCCGAGGGCTGCCTGCTCCTCGTCGACGATCATGCCCGGCTTGTCGGTCGCAAGCTCGATGAGCGTGCCGCCGGGCTCTCGGGCATAGAGCGAACGAAAATATTTGCGATCATGCATGTTGGTCGGCGACGCTTCGGTCGTCTCCAGCGCCTTGCGCACGGAAAGCAGCGTCTCCTCGTCCGCGGCGCGGAAGGCAATATGATCGATCGTGCCGGTGCCCGGCGCGCCGGACCAGAAGCCGCGCGCATCGCGCACGTCGATGATGTCGCCGGATTGCGAAACCAGCCTATCGATCGTGCCGCGGTTGGCCTGGAAGCGGTAACCGAAATGGCTCTCGAGAAAGCCCCGGCTTTCGGCGGGCTTTTCCGTCAGCATGGTTGCGCCGCGCACACGCTGGACGGCATGCTCGACCGGGATCGAGGCACCGTCCCAGGCGGCCGGCGATCTCAGGTCCTTTGCGCCCGCGAGCTTGAGGATGATGTTGTCGGGGTCTTTCAGCCGAAGGACGGGCTCGCCGAATTCGTCGGCCGGCCCCTCGGAGCGCAGGCCGAAGCTCATGGCGCGCGTCAGCCAGTAGCCGATGCTTGCGGGGTTGATCGACAGTGATATTTCGCTGATCTGGCCATAGCCGGCGCGGCCGGGCGAGCCATCTTCCCAGACGAGGAAGGTGAGCAGCGAACCCGGCGCCCCCGCGGCATCGCCGTAGAAAAGGTGAAGCTGCGTCGCGTCCTCGTAACCGGCCGTCTGCTTGACGACCCGCATGCCGAGAAAGCCTGCGTAGAAGTCCACGTTCGCCTGGACCTTGCGGGTGACAGCGGTGACGTGATGTATGCCTGATACCATCGAGAGCAGTCCTGATTGAAGCGGCGTCAGGAGCGCGAGTATGAGTGCTGCGACAGTCATACCGTTGCGAATGACCATCGCTTAGTTTTGTTCCGCACAAAGCGCAAGTGAATCGCCGCGCTGCAGCAATTCCAAATGATCGACATCCTCGAGTGCCTCTTCCAACTGCTGCAGCGTTGGCGGCTTGACCATATAGGCGAATGCGCCGAGATCCCTGGCCCGCCGCATATCGGTCTCGTCGCTTGAGGTGCTGAGGATGCAGACGGGAATCTGCTTGAGGCGGGCATCGGCCGAAAGCGCATGCAGTACCTCGAAACCGTCCATGATCGGCATGTTGATGTCGAGCAGCATCAGGTCGATCTGCGGCACATCGGCGATGCCGGCGCGTTCTTCGAGCAGCCGCATCGCCTCGCGCCCGTTGGTGGCGACATGCAGGTTGAAATTCACTTTTTCCCGCCGCATCAGCTTGATCTTCAGAAGCTGGATGTCGGCCGGGCTGTCTTCTACCAGCAGCACCTCGGCGAGCCTGCCCGCGCCTTCACCCGGATGCTCGGCCGATTTGCCGCTGTGCGGGACGGCTGACGCGGCGGGCGGCGCGGATATTGCCTCGGCGAGCGGCACTTCGACGATGAAGGTGGCGCCGGCCCCATCCTCTGCTTCGCACCAGATGGAGCCGCCATGCAGCTGCGCGATGCGGCGGCAGATGGCAAGGCCGAGCCCGGTGCCCTCGATGCCGCGGCCGACGAGACGTTTGAACGGTTGGAAGATCAGTTCGCGATGCTGGGGATCGATGCCAGGCCCGTTGTCACGCACGGTGAGGCGGCACATGTCGCCATACGCTTCGCCCGAGATCGTGACCTCGGGAACCCTATGCTCGCAATAGCGGATGGCGTTCGACACGAGGTTCTGCAGGAGTTGGGTCAAGAGCGTCGCATCGCCCATGACTTCGGGCAGTACCCCGCGAATGATGACGGCGCCGCGGCTTTCGATCTGCTGGCGCAGATTATTCTCCACCTGGTCGAGCACATCAGACAGCGAAACCGGCTTCAGCTGCGGCCCGCCGGAGGCCTCGAGCTTGGTGAAGCCCGAGACCTTGACGATCAGGTCTTCCATATGGTCGGCGGCACTCAGCACGTAATCGAGCAGTTCCCGGTCTTCGGCGGGCAGCGCTGATGAACCATGCAGGATGCGGCTGAAGGATTTGATCGTCCGCAGCGGCTCCTTCAGATCGTGGGCCATGGCGCGGGTGAAGATCTCAAGCGATTGCCGCTTCTGCTCCAGCTTTGCCTCCAGCACGCCGTGCATGATGGCGTTCTGGATGCAGCGATGCAGTGTTTCAGGCGAAAGCGAATCCTTGGTCAGATAGTCGCGCGCGCCGCTCTTCATCACCTCGACGGCGACGGTTTCGCTGCCCTGGCCGGTCAGCATGATGACGTTGGCGGTGGGATCGTCCTCCAGGATATCGGCAAGAACGCCGAGCCCGTCGCGCCCAGGCAGGGAATAGTCAAGCAGGATGCAGTTCGGCCGTCTCCGGTGGTTCAGCGCAAGGCCTTCTTGGCCCGTCTCAGCCTCGACGACCCTGTAAGCCGTGCTGGTGACACGGCCGAGTATGCGGCGATAGACCTCGCGATCGTCGATGTTGTCGTCGATGATGAGGATAGAGCAGTCTTCCGCCAATCTGTCAGTCCTCGAGCGGCAGGATCGCGATTTCGAACCAGTATTCCTTCAGCCGCTGGATCGCGGCAAACAGCCCGTCGAGATCAACCGGTTTCTGCACATAAGTATTGGCGCCGAGCGCATAGCAGCCTTCGATATCACGCTCGTCGTCCGAGGTCGTCAGGATGACGACGGGGATCTTGCGCCAGCCGTCATTCGACTTGATCGCTTCCAGCGTTTTGCGGCCGTCAAGGCCGGGCATGTTGAGATCGAGCAGGATCAGCCCCGGCTTCGGCACCATCGTGGCGAGCATGTCGAGCGCTTCCTGACCGGAGGCGGCCCAGCGAATCGAGTTGCGCAGATTGGTGCGTTTGAAGGCGCGCATCGTCGCTTCGAAATCGTCTTCGCTATCCTCGACGATCAGGATCGGTTGCGTGTCACGCTGCTGCATTCTGTCCCTCACGCTTTTTCCCCAAGGTGAAATAGAATGTGGTCCCGACGCCGACCTCCGATTCCAGCCAGATATCGCCATTGTGACGGGCGATGATCTTGCGGACGAAGGTGAGGCCTGCTCCGGTTCCGTCATCGGATTCCTGCGACTTTTCGAGCCGCTTGAAAATGCGGAAAATGTCCTCGTGGAACTCCTCCGGAATACCCTTGCCGTTATCCTTAACAAAAAACACGTTGCGGGCAACCGTGCCGTCCTTCCCGACGAACCGGTCGAGGTAGCCTATTGAGACAAGTGGCGCCGGCTTGTCGTTGTATTTGATCGCATTGGTGATGAGGTTGCGGAACACTTCGGTCAGCCGCGGCGCATCGCAGATCACCTCCGGCAGCCGGCCGTCGATGATGACCCTGGCATGCCGGTCTTCCAGGAGGAGCTCCATCGTTGCGGCGACATCCTTGACGATCAGGCCGATATCGGTGCGTCTGACTGCCAGCTGCTGCCGCCCGAGCCGGGAGAAATAGAGGAGGTCGTTGACGAGCTTCTCCATGCGTTGGCTGAGGCGCACCAGCCGGTTCAGCCGGCGCACGCCATCGACGTCGAGCTTGTCTTCATAGTCTTCCAAGAGGAAGCGGGAATGGTTGTGCAGGCCGCGCAGCGGTTCCTTGAGATCGTGCGAGGCGATATAGGCGAATTCATCGAGGTCGTGGTTGCTGCGCTCGAGTTCGGCCGTGTAGGCCTCGAGCTGGGCAAGCGTGGTTTTCATCCGCTCGTCCTGCCGGGCGCGCTCGCTGATATCGCGCACGATGCCGACGAAAGTCTTCGTATTGCCGGTGACGACAGCGCTGATGGAAACGTCGATCGGAAAGACGATGCCGTTCTTGCGTCGTCCCGAGACCATGCGCGTCGTGCCGATGATTCGCTCCTCGCCGGTCTGCCGGTAATGAGCGAGATAACCGTCATGCTCGGAATGGTAGGGTTCGGGCATCAGCATCTTGATGTTCCGGCCGATCGTCTCCTGCGGCGAATAACCGAACATGCTTTCGGCCGCTGGATTGAAGCTTGCGATCGTTCCACGCTCGTCGATGACGATGACGGCATCGGGCGTGCTGCGCATAAGCGCGCCGAAGCGGACACGCTCGTTTTCCAGGTGGTGGGTGTTGCGCATGAAATAAAAGATGAGAATGGCGATCAGCCAAAGCGTCGCGGCCGTGATGGCGCGGTTGGCGATCTCCTGCCAGAACACGGCTTCGTCGTGTTTGACGGCGAAGAAGCCGAGCATCAGCAGCACGGTGCAGGCAAAGGCAAAGAAAAGCGGCGCGTCCCTGTTGCCGAACCAGAGCGCCGTCAGCACCAGTGGCACGTAGAGAATGCCGTTGGCGACACCGAGCGGCGTATAGAGATCGACGAGAAGGCCGGTGAAGCAGACCGCAGCCGGGATCCAGAGCGGGATCTGCGCCCGGTTCGCCGGCTGCATCAGCCAGGATCTGGCAAGAAGCCCCGAGCCGAAAGCGACCATGCCGACCGCGGTATGCAGCGCCATCGCTGCGTAGATGCCCCAGCGATAGCCCTGTTCGGCATCGGTGACATAGCCGGCGAGCGCGATCATGCCGAGTGTGATGACGATGTAGCTCGTCAGCTCCTGCACCACCTGGCTTTTCGATCTTTCAGCCCGCAGCGAGAGCAATAGCGAAAGATTGCCGATCAGGAAGATCAGCGCCGTATTCGGTCCCATGCCGCCGCCGATCTTTGCCATGAAATCGGGGGAGATCAGGAATTGCGACACCAATATATCGACATTGTGGAAGGTACGGCCGAGGGTAACAATCTCTACGAGCCGGGCTGCTGCGATTGCCGCCGCCAGTCCTGCAGTGATTGCTGCCGCCACCCGAAAACGGCGGGCGTCGAGCGTCGAGGTGACGAGTCCCGCGCCGGAAAGCACAAAGCAGAGCGCGGTGTTGAAGGCCATCGAGGGAAAACCGGGAGCGACGGAAATGATCAGCTCGATCTGCAGCAGCCAGCCGGCAAGAACGGTGACGCCGAGAAGCACCATCAGGCAGCCGACGACAATCGCGAAGGCACGATAGCGCCACCGCCTCGGCTGGTCCTGCAGGTTCAAATCGCTCCTGTCCTGCACCCGCGTATCCTCCTCGGTTCGCGCGGTCATTTTTTCCGAAATCGAGGAATACTCAATAGCCAAGCCGAGGCTGTGCCGTGCTTTTTGCGAAACGATTCACGCTGAGCTATATCGAATTTTAGCAAAACGGCGTTATCGTGATGTGTAAGGACAGCGAGGATCATTCGAACAATATCTGGGTTGCGGTGCTGGATGCCTACTTTATTTTACGTCGACGACAGCAGAGATGACCTCTTCTATCTCGACTATATCAGCAGAAAACAGCAGGTAGATGTCGATCTATTCTGTTTTCCGACCGCCGAGGCGGCATTTGAGGCGCTGGAGCAGCGCGTGGCGGAAGGCAAGGGCCCGCCCGAGCTGCTGATCGCCGATCTTTATATGCCGCTGGACAGCGGCATTGGATTGATAGGCCGGCTGCGCCTCGATGATCGGTTCAAGGCAATGCGGCTTGCCATCTGCAGCGGATCGGATGCCGACGAGGATCGCGCGCGTGCGCTCGAGGCGGGTGCCGATTTCTATCTGGAAAAGCCGCTTGACCTTGCCGTCATTATTCTCAATCTTGAAGTGTAGGAAACGGCGGAAGCTCCGAGGCCGATTCTCCGCCGTTCGTCCGAGCCGTGTGACAAACCGCAATTGACAAGGTCGAGCACGCATCCCAAGATGCAACCGAAGCGAAGACAAGGGAACGCAAAATAAGCGCTGAGAGAACCGATCTACCCGCGTTCGCCGCCACGAACATCAGCCAACCCCTTAGCTGAATGGGCCTATCGGCTCTCTCGCGCTTACGTCTGGCACTGCCTTCTCGCATTCATGGATGTTGAATGCAGGAAGAGATACGATACCCAGGTAAGAACTACTGCCCTCAGTAAAATCTGCCCGTGCATCACCTGTAGTTGAGATAATTGATGATATCCGCCTTACATATCGAAAGTCCCCGTTTTCGATACTTGTCATCAACCGTCTCGCAATTTTTGTAGCTCTTCGCGTTTAAGAGGTATATCCCAAGATTTCGGGATCGAAGGGATTGGCGGGAGGAGAGGAAGAGTGGGAATGAACAATGCCCCGGCAATTCCCTTTCATGCCGGACCGGAGCTGAGCCGGGCGATCAACCGCACCGATTTTTTCCGTCTGCTAAAGGCGGCGGCGCAGCACTATAACTTCGAAAATTTTGCGCTTGCCCGCATTTCCGAGGCTTCGGCCCCCTTCGGCGAACGCGATATCGTCATCACCAATGTCGCCGAGCGGCGCGTCGGTCTTTTCATCACGACGTTGAAGGAGGCGCTCGGGACGGCGCGGGCAAAATCCGCCCAGTTCCTGGCGACGCCGGTGCACGGACGGAGCGCCCAGCCGGAAGGTTACTCGTCCGATCTCGTTTTCAACGAGTTCCGCAGCGGCGTCTTTCTCTTCATTCCATTGTTCACGCCGGAAGGGCGGCGATATTGCCTCGTGCTCAGCGGCGCGCGCCAGGAGCCGGACCAGAGCGAGATCGCCGACATCCTGCTCGACGCCATGCGCATCTTCGACAAGCTCTACGAGGAAATTCTGACGCAGGAAATGTCCGGGCGGCTGACGCAGCGCGAATCGGAAATCGTCAAATGGACGAGCGAAGGTAAGACGTCGGCGGAAATCGCCATCATCCTCGGTCTCTCCGAACATACGGTCAATTCGCACATCACCGCAGCCGCGCGCAAACTTGACGCCGTGAACCGCGTTCATATGGTGGCGATCGCGTTGAGAAACGGATTGGTGTCGTGAAGCTGGTTTCGGGATTGGGGAAATTAAGAGGATGACCGCCGAAACAACTCGAAGGGGTCAGGTAAAGGTTCTCTTTGTGGACGACGAATTCATTGAATTCCGCGCGCTCAAGAAGAAGATCGCCGATCTCTCGGAGCCTGCCATCGAGCTCGAATATTCGCAATCGATCGGCGATGCGCTGGAAAAGGTCCGGGCGGCGCGCTTCGACCTCATCCTGCTCGACAACCGCCTCCTGCCCAATGCCGATTTCCGCGACACGGTGCCGGAGCTGCGCGGCATCGGCTATACCGGCCCGATCGGCGTCGTCTCGACCGATATTTCGGGCGGCTATTTCCAGGAATTCCCGAATTACGGCGTCGATTTCCGTATCGGCAAGGACGAAATCGACGTCCAGGCGCTGCAGCATATCATCCGCGAATATGTGACCTACGCCGTTCCGGATTTCTGGAAAGACGACTACAGCATCTAAGCAATCCCGGCAAAAGGACTGCACGCTTTCGGCATCATGCTTTGGCCATCAGGCGATGGGAAGGCGGATGGTGAAGCGGCTGCCGCTTTCATCCGAATGCTCGAGGCTGATGTCGCCACTAAGCGCCGTCAGAAACTCTCGCGCCGTCGTCAGCCCGAGACCGGCGCCGGGAACGGTTCCCGCCTTTGGCAATTTCCAGAAGGCCTCGAAGATCCGTTCCCGATAAGCGGGATCGATGCCCGTCCCGTTGTCGGAAATCCGGATGAACCAGTCCGTCCCCTCCCGCTCTGCCGTGATGGTCACATGCGGCGGCTGCTCGCTGCGAAAGGTGAGGGCGTTCGACATGAGATGGCGCAGCGCGAGACCAAGCAGGGCGGGGTCGGTGCGGATGGAGGGCAGGCCTTCGCTCGCCAGCGTAGCATCGTGCACTGCTGTCTCGTCGGTCAGTTCGCCCCAGATTGTCTCAACCAGTGCCTGCAGATCGACGTCTTCAGGCGTCACCTGAGGGGCTCCTCCGGCAAGGCTCATCAACGACTTGGTTAGGCGCTGGGCCGTCTGCGCCTTCTCCATGATCATCCTGAGGCTTTGAAGCTGTTCGCCGTCGAGCGTCTCCTCGAGGTCGTCCAGAAGCAGCTCGGCATACATGGCAATGTGGCGTAGCGGCGATTGCAAATCGTGCGAGGCTGTTGCGAGAAAACGCTTGATTCGCTCCTCGCTTTCGCTGGCCGCATTGGTGTCCAACAGTCTCGTCGGGTTGGATGACATTTGGCAATTTCCCGATCTTCGTAGCCGACAATAGAAAAAGGGCGCCGGTTGTGCAACCGGCGCCCTCCTCAAGGATGCGTTAACAACCGCGTTTAGCTGGCAGACTTGCGCGGGCGACCCTGTTCTGGCGGGATGATTTCGACATCGCTTCCCGGTGCGGCCTTGGCATGGCGGCGGCGCCAGTCGCCGAGGAAGAGCAGGATGGGCGCCGCGATGAAGATCGACGAGGCGCCGGCGACGAGGATGCCGAAGACCATCGGGATCGCGAAGCTCGACACCGCACTGCCGCCCCAGATTGCCATCGGCACCAGCGCGAGGAAGGCCGTCGCATTGGTGTAGAGGCTTCGCGCCAGGGTCTCGTTGATCGACTTGTCGATGATCTCGCGCAGCGGCATCGACTTGTAGAGCCGCATGTTTTCACGCATGCGGTCGTAAACGACGACCTTGTCGTTCACGGAGTAACCGACGAGCGTCAGGATGGCGGCGATAGCCGTCAGGTTGAAGTCGAGACCGGTGATCGCGAAGAAGCCGATCGCCTTGGTGACGTCGAGCACCAGAGTGACGATAGCCCCGACGGCGAACGGCCATTCGAACCGCACCCAGATATAGATCAGCATCGCGAAGCTTGCGATCACGACCGACAGGATACCAGCCGAGGCAAGCTCGCCGCTGACCTTCGGGCCGATGACATCGGTGCCTTCGACGGTTGCGCTCGGATCGATCTTGGCGACTTCGGCCTTCAGCTTGGTCACTGCTGCCGTCTGCGCTTCCTCGCCGCCTTCCTGCCGCTGCGCGCGAACGAGAATGCTGTTGTTGTCGCCGAAGGACTGAAGCGTGATTTCGCCGAGGCCCAGACTATCAAGGCCCTCGCGGAACTTCGCAAGATCGGCCGCGCCCTGGGTCTTGACGGCCATCTGAATGCCGCCGCGGAAGTCGACGCCGTAGTTGAGGCCGGGATGGATGAAGAGCACGACAGAGGCGATCGAAAGCAGCGCCGAAACGGTGACGCCGAAGAAGCGCGCCTTCATGAACTGGATGTGCTTGTCATAGGGGCTGAACGGGATCAGCGGCCGGATGTTCAGCACCTTGAGTTTGCGGCGGCGGGTGATCTCGATCATCGCGACGCGCACGAAGGCGACCGAGGTGAACATCGAGATGATGAGGCCGAGCGCCATGGTCACGGCAAAGCCGCGGACCGGTCCGGAGCCGAAGTAGAACAGGATGGCCGCAGCGATTAGGGCCGTCATGTTGCCGTCGATAATGGTCGAATAGGCGCGGCGGAAGCCGGTATCGATGGCGGCGAAGGCGCTCTTGCCCTTGCGCGTTTCTTCGCGGATGCGCTCGTTGATGAGAACGTTCGCGTCGACCGCAAGGCCGATGCCGAGAACGACGCCGGCGATACCCGGTAGCGTCAGCGTCGCGCCGACCAGCGTGAGCGCCGAGAAGGTCAGGATCGTATGGATCAGCAGCGCCACGTTCGCCAGGACACCCCAGGTGCCGTAGAGAACGAGGATGAAGGCTGCGACGAGGATAAAGCCGACGATGCCGGAATAGATACCCATCTTGATGGCATCGGCGCCGAGGTCGGCGCCGACGGTGCGTTCTTCGATGACCGTCAGCTTGGCGGGCAGGGCGCCGGCGCGCAGCATGGCGGCAAGCGTCGTTGCGCTGTCGGCCGAGAAGCTGCCGGAGATCTGGCCCGAGCCGCCGGTGATCGGCTCGCGGATGACCGGCGCGCTCAGCACCTTGTCGTCGAGGACGATGGCGAAGGGATTGCCGACATTCTGACGGGTGATTTCGGCAAAGCGGGTGGCGCCGGCGCTGTCGAATCGGAAGCTGACGACCGGCTCATGCGTGTTCGGGTCGAAGCTGACGCGGGCATCCGACAGGCGGTCGCCTGATATTTCGACGCGGTCGAGGACCGGATAGGTTCTGCCTTCGGCGTCGTTCAGCATGGTGACGCCGGGGCCAGGCTGGTTGTTCGGCGAAAGCATGTGGAACGACATCTTCGCCGTGGAGCCGAGAAGCTCGCGCAGGCGCGACGGATCCTGCGCGCCCGGAAGCTGGACGAGCACGCGATTTCCGCCGATGCGCTGGATGGTCGGCTCGGAAACGCCGACCTGGTCGACGCGCTGGCGAATGACTTCAAGGCTCTGCTGGACGGCATTGTCGACATTGGCGGAGATACCGGCCGGCGAGAAGCCGACGGTGATGGTGGCTCCGTTCGCCGTGACGTCGAGATCGGTCTGGCCGGCGCTGATGCCGGTGCTGATCGGGTTGGCGAGCGTCTTGAGGTCAGTGACGGCTGCATCGCTCTGCGAGGCGTCGGCGAGCGTCACGACGATCTGGTTCTGGCTGCGGACGACGGCCTTCGGCTGGATGCCCTTTTCGCGCAGCACACGGCGCGCGTCCTGAAGCAGCGACTGCAGCCGCTCCTTGGTGAGATCGGCTTCATCGACTTCCAGAACGAGGTGCGAACCGCCGCGCAGGTCGAGGCCAAGCGAAACCTGGTCGTGCGGCAGCCATGCCGGCACGCGCTGGAGGACGGATTGCGGCAGGACGTTCGGTAGGGCGATCAATAGGCCGAGAAAGATGATCACCGTATAGGTGAGCACCAGCCATGGTGAAGTACGCATGTTGTATTCCTTGATAATCGGGGGCCTGCGCTCGGGCGCTGGCGGCATGTCGTCAATGGCAGGAAGCGCCGCTCGGCGCAGGCGTCAGGCTGCTGCCGGCGGTGCGCGCGGCTGATGGGTCCTGAAAACTGCGGCATGAAGCTGCGCTTCGAATGCCGGAAGAGGGGCGGCCGTGTTCCAGCCGGCGAACTCGAGGGAGGGCGCGCTGGCAAGGGCAGACGGTCCGGCGTCATGCGCCGTCTGTTTCGGCGCAAGCTTGCGCTCGGCGGCAAGCACGCCCCGCACCGCATCGCGCGCGGTCAGTTGCGGCGGTTGCGGATCCCGGCCGGATGAGGAAAGCGTGTTGATGGCGGCGGCAGGCGAAATCAGCAGATTGCCGCCGAAGAGCAGGCCGAGATAAGCAAGGATGGCGACGAGCAAGGAAGCGGCGACACGACTGGTCAGACGGCGCTGGTCCAGCTCCATCTCCTCCGTTCCGGCGATCTCACTCCCGTATCGGCTCAAAAGCGCGCCAATCTCTCATTCTTTTTCCGGCGGAGCAGTGCCCGTCGGAATAATTGTATCAGGCTCATGTCTGTCTTCATAGGGCACACTCTCATGATGCACTTGAGCGAGCCGGTCAACCATGCCAAGGGCGATTTCACGTTCTCCCATGATGACCGTGTCGGCGCCATATTGCTTCAATTCGTCGACCTCCGCGTCGGAATGGGCTCGGGCGACGATGAGGATCGAGGGGTTGACGCTGCGCGCTTGCTCGGCGATGCGGCAGGCCTCGAAGGCGTTCGGGATGGCGATGGCAATGCTGCGCGCAGTCGAAAGATTGGCAAGATCAAGCGTTTCTCTCGCCACCGCGTTGCCCATGAAGGCTTCGATGCCCTGCGCCTTCAATTCGCCGATGCGTTTGTCGGAATCCTCGATGACGAGGAACGGCGTGCCCGATGATTTGAGGTTCTGCCCGACGATCCTGCCGACGCGCCCATAGCCGATGAGGATGGCGTGGCCGGTAAGCGTGGTTGGATGCACGTCGTCGTCTTCGGCCGGCAGCTGCTCCTGAGCGGTGGCCGCATCCGCGGCGGGAGCGGGCTCGGCAGCGGCCTCCTCGCGTTTTGCCCCTTCGAGAAGCGGTCGTACCCGGTCGCAGAGGAAGAACAGCAGCGGATTGAGGACGATCGAGATGATGGCACCGGCAAGGATCAGATCGCGGCCTTCCTCCGGCAGCAGCCCGAGTTCGACGCCGAGGGCGGCGAGGATGAAGGAGAATTCGCCGATCTGGCCGAGGCTCGCCGAAATCGTCAGCGCCGTGCCGAGCGGCTTCTTGAAGGCAAGCACGATCAGAAGGGCGGCGACCGACTTGCCGATGACGATGATGAAGATGGTGGCGAGGATCGGCAGCGGCTTGTCGATCAGGATATTCGGATCGAACAGCATGCCGACCGAGACGAAGAAGAGCACGGCGAAGGCATCGCGCAGCGGCAGGCTTTCCTGCGCGGCGCGATGGCTGAGCTCGCTTTCGGCCAGCACCATGCCGGCAAAGAAAGCGCCGAGCGCCAGCGACACGCCGAAGAGCTTCGCCGCGCCGAAGGCGACGCCGAGCGCGATCGCCAGCACGCCGAGCCGGAAAAGTTCGCGCGAACCGGTATGGGCGATGCGGTGCATCGTCCAGGGAATGAGCTTGCGGCCGAAAACCAGCATCAGCGCCACGAACAGCGCCACCTTCACCAGCGTCATGGCGATCATGCCGCCGACGCCGAGATCGAGGCCGAGCAGACGGTTCAGCCCCGCCGAAAGCGGCTCGGCCGGACCATGGCCGCCGCCGATGCCGGCGGCAGCCGGGATCAGCACCAGCGCCAGCACCATGGCGAGATCCTCGACGATCAGCCAGCCGACGGCGATCCTGCCGCGCTCCGTCTCGACGAGCCGCCGCTCCTGCAGCGCTTTCAACAGCACGACGGTGGAGGCAACCGACAAAGCCAGGCCGAAGACCAGGCTGCCGCCGGTCGGCCAGCCCATGAAGGCGCCGAGCCCCCAGCCGAGCAGTGTGGCAAAGGCGATCTGCGCGATCGCGCCGGGCACGGCGATGCCGCGCACCGACAGCAGGTCTTTCAGGGAGAAATGCAGCCCGACGCCGAACATCAGCAGGATGACGCCGATTTCGGCAAGCTCCGGGGCAAGGCTCTGGTCCGCCACGTAACCCGGCGTGTGCGGGCCGACCAGCACGCCGGCGATCAAATAGCCCACCAGCGGCGGCATGCGCAGCCGGTGGGCGATGGCGCCGAAGATGAAAGCCAGCACAAGGCCGCCGACGATTGTTGAAATCAAGGGCGTGTCGTGTGGCATAATCGTCTCCCGATCTGGAAACCCCGGTCGCAATGTGACATATATGGTCTATATAGACCAATATGGGTGAGTTGAAATCATGGGTCAAGGCGCCAGGGAAACAATTCTGAGCCCCGCTCTCTGCCGTGCTGCACGTGGCCTGCTCGACTGGACCCAGACCGAGCTTGCTGACAGGGCGGCCGTCTCGCGCAGCACGATCCGCGATTACGAGGGCCGCCACCACGATATCCATCGTGCGACCGAGGCGCAGCTGCGCCTCGCCTTCGAGGAGGGCGGCGTCAAATTCGTGGAGATCGAAGGGGCCGGCACCGGTCTCTGCCTGCCCAAGCCGATGAGTTGATCTCGCTCAGGGCGCCAGGCAGGCGGCGGAAACCTTGTAGATATAGAGCGCCTTGCCCTTGTAATAGCCCGCTGTCGGCCGCCAGTTCTTCAGCACTTCAGGCGTTTCAGTGGCGCAGGTGAAGGGGCTGTCCGTCAGGAAGAGCACCTTGCCGGTAATGTCGGCAGGCAGGGCGAATTCCTGTTCGTAATAGCTCTCGGGGAGGCCCGCCGGCGCCCGCGCATAGATTCTGTAGGATGTGTCGCGCAGCGTATAGAACAGATCGGCGACCATGTCGCGATCGTCGGTGACGATGATATCGGTGCCGGCCTGGCCTGCAAGTGCTGCCGCTTCGCGGCTGATTTCGGCGCGACCGAGATAACGCTTCATCAGTTCGTCGCCGTTCGGTAGCAACACCTGCTGCGGGAAGATCGTCGCCAGCGGAAAGAGCAGGCTTGCAATGCCGTTGATGGTGAGCGACAGCCTGAGCCCCTTCGGCCACAGCCGATAAAGCAGCCAGACGGCAAGAATGGTTCCCGCGACATAGGCGGTCACCGCCCAGTTGGCATAGGCCTTAGCGACCGTTGCCTGCAGGGTGATGAGCAAGACCACCGGCATCGACAACCAGACCAGCATCTTCTCCCGGTCGTCGCTCCGGCCTTTGATCATGCGATAGACCGCCCAGAGGATTGCGAAGAAGATGATCGGCCCGACGACGCCGAACTGGGCGGCGAAGAATTCAAGGCCGCCGCGCAGATTGATGCCGAGTTCGCTCCAATGCGCGATGTCCTGCGTGTGCCGCACCGTCGTATTGTCGTGCTGCAAGTTCCACCAGAGGTTCGGCAGGGCAACGACCGCCGCGACCGCGACCGCGATGACGAAATCCCGAATGGCGATGCGCGCCGCCGGAATGAGAAGGAGGGCAATCGCGCCGCCCGGAACGACGAACAGCACGGCATATTTCGTCAAGAAGGCAAGGCCGACGCCGAGGCCCATGACGAGCGCCAGCCCGACAGAACGTCGCTGCGTCAAGCCGAAATAGGCAAGCAGGGCGACTGCGATGAAGAACAGCAGGATCACATCGGTCGAGAAGAACACCGAGGAAAGCGCCACACCCGGCAGCGTAATGTAGGCGGCGCCCGTCCATCCTTCGATTTCCGGTCCGACAAAGCGCTTTGCCGTCTTCATTAGCACCAGTGCCGCCGCCATATGGATCAGCGGTCCGAGCAGCCTGATCCAATAGATGGCGTTGGAGCCGGAAAGCTCGGTCATCGCCCGGATCACCCAGGCGATCATCGGCGGCTTCGAGTAGTAGCCGAGATCGAGATTCTGCGACCAGAACCAGTACTGCGCCTCATCGACGAAAAGGTCCGTTGCATCGAAATGGAGCGTGACGACGCGCCAGAGCGTAAAGCCGAGGACGATGAGGAGACCAGATCTGGGGGACATGAACCGATAGTTCCGCTGACATGAAAGGCGCGAGTGCGATACACCAAAGGTGCCGGACTGCCAACGGGGAAGGGGAGAGATGAGCCGGATCTGAAAGATGCGGCCGCGCTTTAGAACACCCGGAGCGCGCGGATATCGCGGTTTGCGGCGATGGAATCGAGGCGGGCGACGGCTGCGAGCACCGTCATTGCGATCAAGCAGGAACCCAATGCGAGAACAATCATTGCTCTGTCCTTGTCGACGTCATGTCTTGGTTGTCGACCGGCCTATAACACGGAGCTTGCGTGTGCCTTGTAGCAGCCATGCAACTGCGCGGCAGTATTTCTGGCGAACTGCCTTGAATTGCTTCAAAAGCCGGCACCGCGAGAGGCTTATTAACCTTCAGGCAAGGAATTAACCATAAACATTGGTTTACACGTCGGAATGGGAAGATGCACTCGTTCCCACCAGGCATGACGCCGTCCCGCCGTACCGGGTTGATCCGGTATCCATCTCTTCAGACAGCTCCGAAACATAGCTGATCAGGGGGCTTCGATCCGCCGGTTTTGGCAGGCGGTGACGACGGTCTCCACGATTTGTGTCCATCGGATGCTGCGAAAGTTTTTGGCCGGGCATTCGCCCGGAACGTGGTTGGGGACAGGCGTTGAGGCAGGATATGCCATCAGATCAGGCTCGTGGAGCGCAGGCAGGCAGCTTGCGCGACCGCCTGCGCTTTGCCGGCCTCGATGCCGAGCAGTGCGAGCTGGTGCGTCGCAACCGGCCGGCTCTCGAAGCGCATCTGAAGGCCGGTCTGCGCGACCTCTTCCACCGGTTTCAGTCCTTTCCCGACGCCGCGCGCAATTTCGAGAGCGAACGCCAGGTCGACCGCCTGCATGATCTGCAGTCCTCGCACTGGGACGTGCTGACGGATGCGCGGTTCGACAGCCTCTATGCCGAGCGCGTCAAGGTTCTCTCCGATACCGAAAGCAAGATGGGGCTCGATCCGCGCTGGCACGTGGCCGGTCATGGCGTCATGCTCGAGCATGTCGTTTCCGGTCTCGCACAAGAGATCGCGGGCCGCCCCTTGCTGCCGTCGGCCAAGCGCCGCGCGCGCGAAATCTCCGACCTGATGACGACGATCATCCGCATCGTCATGGTCGATGTGGAAATCGCCGTCTCACTCCGTTTCAATGCGCTGAGGGCCACCCAGACCCGGGCGCTCGCCGATCAGCGCGCCGAAAATGAGGCTGAGATCGCCAGGATCTTCGGCGATGTCATCGAAGGCCTTTCGGCCCGCGACCTGACGCGGCGTGCGCCCGTCGAGGACGACGGCGCCTATGCGGGGATCGCCGCCGCGCTGAACGGCGCGCTGGATGGGCTTCAAGCCGAATTCACCGCTATCACCGAGCGCACTGATAAGGCCGAGGCGGCGACAGGCTCGCTTGCCGGCCTGTCGCGGCAGTTCGCCGGTACCGCTTCCGGTCAGGCCGACCGGCTGCAGCTTTCTGCCGCTGCCCTTGCCGGCATCGCCGGCAGCGTGCGCGACGGTGCCGCCGATAGCCGCGCCGCCGAACAGGCGGCCGCCTCGACGCGCGCTGCGGTCGAGGAAAGCGGCGAGGTCGTCGGTCGTGCGATCAGTGCCATGGCCGATATCGAGCAATCGGCCGAAAAGATCGGCCAGATTATCGGCGCGATCGACGAAATCGCCTTCCAGACCAATCTGCTGGCGCTGAATGCCGGTATCGAGGCCGCTCGCGCCGGTGAATCCGGTCGTGGTTTCGCCGTCGTTGCCCAGGAAGTCCGCGCCCTTGCCCAGCGCTCGGCCGAAGCCGCCCGCGAAATCAAGACGCTGGTGACGACCACCAAGGCGCAGGTCGACGCCGGCGTGCAGATGGTCGGCCGCACACAGGATTCGATCGGCAGCATCGTTCGTCAGGTCACTGACATCAACGCCGCCATCGCCGGCATCGCCACGAAGACCGGCGAGCATGCTGCAAGCCTCGACAGCGTGACGTCAGACGTCAAGGGCCTGGGCGCCGAGGTGGCCGATAGCGCAGGCTTTGCCGAGCGCTCGGCGCAAGGCGCCGACGATCTCCACACGGTCATTCTCGAGCTCGGCCAGACGATTCGCGAATTCCGCATCGCCCGGGAACACGCCCATGCCGGGCGCCCGGCGCCGGTTCACGTTGCGCCGCCGCGCGCAATCGAAGCGGCCGCCCGTCCGGCAGCGGTCGAGGACGAATATGAAAATGACGATTTTGGCCTTCCGCGGCCCTTCGCAAGCGTCGGAGGTGGGCGGAATGTTTACTAACCTATCGGATTATCGCCTCAGCTCGTCTTCTCGGGCTGGGGACAAGGGGACAAGGAAAAGCTGATGGTAGCAAAGAAGAGTGGCAAGACGCTGAATTTGACAGCGGTGCTCGATCTCAACGAGGCTTCCGCCTTGCGCGACAAACTCCTTTCGCTGAGGGGCAGCGGTCTTTCGATCGACGCATCGGGCGTCGAGCGGATCGGTGCTCTTTGCGCCCAGGTTCTGATGTCCGCCGAGAAGACCTGGGAGCAGGACAAGCAGCCGTTCACCTTCTCCAAGGTGTCCGACGCATTTCAGAAAACCATGCAGCTGGTTGGCGTCAATATTGACCACCTGCTCGCCAAGGAGATTCGGCAATGAAGAAAAAAGTTCTTACCGTGGATGACTCCCGCACCATCCGAAACATGCTTCTCGTGACGCTGAACAATGCGGGCTTCGAGACGATCCAGGCCGAAGACGGCGTCGAGGGCCTCGAGGTTCTCGAAGAGTCCAATCCCGACGTCATCGTGACCGACATCAACATGCCGCGTCTCGACGGCTTCGGCTTTATCGAAGGTGTGCGCCGCAACGAGAAATACCGGGCGATCCCGATTCTGGTTCTGACGACCGAAAGCGACGCGGAAAAGAAGAACCGCGCCCGCCAGGCCGGCGCCACAGGCTGGATCGTCAAGCCTTTCGACCCGGCCAAGCTGATCGATGCCATTGAGCGCGTAACCGCTTAAACCCAGGATTTTCTCCTATGGATATGAACGAAATCAAAGAGATCTTTTTCCAGGAGTGCGAGGAACAGCTCGCGGAGCTGGAATCCGGTCTTCTGAAAATGAATGATGGCGATCGCGATCCGGAAACCGTCAACGCGGTGTTCCGTGCCGTGCATTCGATCAAGGGTGGCGCCGGCGCCTTCGGCCTTGATGATCTGGTAGCCTTCGCCCATGTTTTTGAGACCACTCTCGATTGCGTTCGTTCCAACAAGCTCGAGCCGACCCAGGACGTCCTGAAGGTGATGCTGAAGTCGGCTGACGTGCTCGCCGACCTGACGAATGCTGCGCGCGACGGCGGCAGCGTCGATGAAAGCCGCAGCCGCGGTCTCGTCAAGGAGCTCGAGGCGCTGGCCAACGGTGAATTGCCGTCTCCCTCGGCAGCCTCCGAAGCCCCCGCGCCGAAGGCCGCCGCCAAGCCGGCGGCACCGGCTGCCGCTCCGAAGCCGACCGACGACAGCGGCTTCCAGCCCGTTCCCTTCTCTTTTGACGATTTCGGCGGCGAGGGTGGTACCGACTCCGAGCTGCCGGCCTATGAAGTCATCTTCAAGCCGCGCTACGAACTCTATTCCAAGGGCAATGACGCCACGCTGCTGCTGCGTGATCTCTCGCGCCTCGGCGAAATGACCATCTATTGCAATACGGATGAGCTGCCAGGCCTCGAGGAACTCGATCCGGAAGGCGCTTATCTCTTCTGGAACGTCACGATCAAGACGGGCAAGGGCGAAGACGCCATTCGCACGGTCTTCGAATTCGCCGAATGGGATTGTGAACTGACGGTGAAAGCTGTCGAGGAAGCAAGAGCTAGCGCGACCAGCAACGAAGAACTGCCGATGGTGCCGGTTCCCTTCGATCTGTCGATCCTGGATGAAACGGGCGCAGTGGAAGAAGTTTCCGGCGCTGCCGCCGAGACCGCAGCTGCCGTTGCCGCCGCCGAGACCGCCTCTAACGTCACGCAGATGGCCGCAGCCGCCGCCCGCGTCGAAAAGAAGGAATCGGCAGCTGCCGCCGCAGCGGCAGCCGCAAGCGCCGCGGCCCAGAACAATGCCGCAGGTGCCGGCCAGACGATCCGCGTCGATCTCGACCGCGTCGACCGCCTTATCAACCTCGTCGGCGAATTGGTCATCAACCAGGCGATGCTGTCGCAGAGTGTCATCGAAAACGACACGACCGGCACTTCCTCGATCAACATGGGCCTGGAAGAGCTGCAGCAGCTCACCCGCGAGATCCAGGACTCGGTCATGGCGATCCGCGCGCAGCCGGTGAAGCCGGTCTTCCAGCGCATGTCGCGTATCGTCCGCGAAATCGCCGACATGACCGGCAAGTCGATCCGCCTGATCACGGAAGGTGAAAACACCGAAGTCGACAAGACTGTTATCGACAAGCTGGCCGAGCCGCTGACCCACATGATCCGCAATGCCGTCGACCATGGCATTGAAACGCCCGAAAAGCGCGCTGCCGCCGGCAAGAACACGGAAGGCACGGTTCGCCTCACCGCCAAGCATCGTTCGGGCCGCATCCTGATCGAGCTTGCCGACGACGGCGCCGGCATCAACCGCGAGAAGGTCCGCCAGAAGGCGATCGACAACGATCTCATCCCGGCCGACGCCAACTTGTCGGACGAGGAAATCGACAACCTGATCTTCCTGCCGGGCTTCTCGACGGCCGACAAGATCTCCGACATATCAGGCCGCGGCGTCGGCATGGACGTCGTCAAGCGGTCGATCCAGGCGCTCGGCGGACGCATCAACATCACCTCGAAGCCGGGTCACGGCTCGGTCTTCACCATGAGCCTGCCGCTGACGCTCGCCGTCCTCGACGGCATGGTGGTCACCGTCGCCGGCCAGACGCTGGTCGTGCCGCTGACCGCGATCGTCGAAACCCTGCAGCCGGAAGCCGCCGCGATCCACTCCTTCGGTGCCAACCACCGGCTGATCTCGATCCGCAACTCGTTCTGCCCGCTGGTCGATGTCGGCCGCATCCTGAACTTCCGCGCGACCCAGGCCAATCCGGTGGAAGGTGTCGCGCTTCTGGTTGAATCCGAAGGCGGCGGCCAGCGCGCCCTGATGGTCGATGCCATTCAGGGGCAGCGCCAGGTGGTCATCAAGAGCCTGGAAGCAAACTACACGCACGTGCCGGGCATCGCCGCCGCCACCATTCTCGGCGACGGTCGCGTGGCTCTCATCCTCGATGTCGATGCGGTTGTCGGCGCCTCGCGCGGCCAGTCGCTCAAAGCGGAAATGTCGTTAGCAGCGGTAGGATAAGGCAATGTCGTACACTGTAAAAAATCTGAACCAGGGGGATCGCGAGCTGATTGCGTTCCGCATCGGGGATCAGGAATTTTGCGTGAACATCATGTCGGTTCGCGAAATCCGGGGCTGGACCCCGGCCACCGCGATGCCGCATTCGCCGACCTATATGCTGGGTGTCATCAACCTGCGCGGCGCAGTGCTGCCGATCATCGACCTTTCGGCCCGGCTCGGCATGAAGCCGGCCGATCCGACCGCCCGTCATGTCATCATCGTCGCCCAGGTCCGGCGCAAGGTCGTCGGCCTCCTGGTCGACGCCGTTTCCGACATCCTGACCGTCACCGACGAGATCATCCAGCCGACGCCCGATATCTCCTCCGAACTCGAGCGTCAATTTGCCCGTGGCGTTCTCGCCATCGAGAAGCGCATGATCTGCCTGATCGAGCTCGAAGCTCTCATTTCCGAAACCGAAAGCGAAGCCGCATGAATGCAATAGGCGCAAAAGATCAGCGGCAGGGAGCCGACGAGGTCCTGGCGAGCGGAGAATACCCGCTGACGCGCCGTGACCTCACGGAAATCGCCGCGATGATCTATTCGGATGCCGGCATCTTCCTCAACGAGACGAAGGCTTCGCTCGTCTATTCCCGTCTGTCAAAACATATCCGCAATCTTGGCCTCTCCGGCTTCCGGGAGTATTGCGCCCTCGTCGCATCGCCGGCCGGCGCTGCGGCGCGGCGCGAAATGCTTTCGCATCTGACGACCAATTTCACCCGCTTCTTCCGCGAAAACCATCATTTCGATCATCTGCGCGACCACGTCCTGCCGGAGCTTCTGCAACGGGCGAGAGCGGGCGGCAGAGTGCGCATCTGGTCGGCGGCCTCCTCCGACGGGCAGGAGCCCTATTCGATTGCGCTGACCGTGCTGTCGCTGATGCCGAACGTCGCCGATTACGACTTCAAGATCCTGGCGACCGACATCGACCCCAAGATTCTCGCGATCGCCCGCGCCGGCGCCTATGACGAGAGCGCGCTCGAGACCGTGTCGCCCGCCATGCGCAAGCAATGGTTTAGCGAAGTCGAGGTGCAGGGACGCCGGAAGTTCCAGGTCGACGACCGCGTCAAGCGGCTGATCACCTATAACGAGCTGAACCTGATGGCGCAGTGGCCGTTCAAGGGCAAGTTCGATGTCATCTTTTGCCGCAACGTCGTCATCTATTTCGACGAGCCGACGCAGATGAAGATCTGGCAGCGTTTCGCCGGCCTGCTGCCGGAAGGCGGCCATCTCTATATCGGCCATTCCGAGCGTGTGTCGGGTGAGGCGAAACACGTCTTCGACAATATCGGCATCACGACCTATCGCTACACCGCCAAGGGTCCCGGGAGGAAGGCATGAGTGCGCCGGCAAGGGTTCTCGTTGTAGACGACTCGCCGACGATGCGCGGCCTGATCACCGCCGTCCTGAGTTCGGACCCCGAAGTCAACGTCATCGGCCAGGCCGGCGACGCACTGGAAGCGCGCGAGGCGATCAAGCGGCTGAACCCGGATGTCGTGACGCTCGACATCGAGATGCCGAACATGAACGGTCTCGATTTCCTCGAAAAGATCATGACGCTGCGGCCGATGCCCGTCATCATGGTCTCCACGATGACGCATCGCGGCGCCGAGGCCACACTTGCGGCGCTTGAGATCGGCGCCTTCGATTGCGTCGGCAAGCCGGCGCCGGGCGAACCCAGGCCCTTCGGCGACCTCGCCGAAAAGGTCAAGGCCGCCGCGCGCACGCAACGCCAGTTCTCCCAGCCGGTGGCTGCCCCTACGCCGCCGCTTGCCGTCGCCGATTTCCGCGTCGGCCGCAAGATCGTCGCGATCGGCTCGTCGACCGGCGGCGTCGAGGCACTGATCGCCGTGCTGCAGAAGTTTCCGGCGAATTGCCCGCCGACTGTCATCACCCAGCATATGCCGCCGACCTTCACCAAGAGCTTCGCCGAGCGTTTGAACCGCCTCTGTGCGCCGGTGGTGCAGGAAGCGACCGACGGCGCCCGTCTCGAAATCGGCAAGATCTATCTGGCACCCGGCGGCGAGCGTCATCTCCAGGTCAGCAATGCCTCCGCACCGTGCTGCCGTCTCGTCGACCGGCCGCCGGTCAATGGTCACCGCCCGTCGGTCGATGTGCTGTTTGATTCGGTCGCGGAACTGGCAGGCCGCAACGCTGTCGGCGTAATCCTGACCGGAATGGGTCGCGATGGTGCGGCCGGATTGTTGAAAATGCGCCACGCCGGCGCCAGAACACTCGGCCAGAACGAAAAAACCTGTGTCGTTTACGGAATGCCAAGGGTTGCCCACGAACTTGGCGCCGTTGAGCAGCAGCTGCCCCTGTCTGCCATCGGTGACGAAATATTGAAAATGACAGCCGCCCGAAAGGAAGGGACCGAATAATGTCGATCGCGGAGAAAATCAAAGTTCTGATCGTTGACGATCAGGTAACGAGCCGGTTGCTGCTCAGCGATGCGCTGACCCAGCTCGGGTTCAAGCAGATCACGTCTGCAGGCGACGGCGAGCAGGGCATGAAGATCATGGCCGAGCAACCGCATCACCTGGTGATCTCGGACTTCAACATGCCGAAGATGGATGGCATCGGCTTCCTTCAGGCCGTGCGCACCAATCCCAACACCAAGAAGGCGGCCTTCATCATCCTGACCGCCCAGGGCGACCGCGCTCTGGTCCAGAAGGCGGCCCAGCTCGGCGCCAACAACGTGCTCGCCAAGCCGTTCACGATCGAAAAGATGAAGGCGGCTATCGAAGCCGTGTTTGGAGCCTTGAAATGATCACTGAGGGGGCAGCCCGCCGCGTGCACATCATTCAGGGCGAGTACAAGGTTCTGAGCGACCCGAATGCGGTGCTCTCGACCATTCTCGGCTCGTGCGTGGCTGCGTGCCTCCGAGACCCGGTCGCTGGTGTCGGCGGCATGAACCACTTCCTGCTGCCCGGTACGGCGACCTCGCCGACATCAGGCGGCGATGCCACGCGCTATGGCGTGCATCTGATGGAACTGCTGATCAACGGTCTCCTGAAGCAGGGCGCCCGGCGCGACCGGCTGGAGGCAAAGATTTTCGGCGGCGCGAAGACGATCTCGACATTCTCCAATGTCGGTGAGCAAAACGCGGCTTTCGCCATGCAGTTCCTGAGAGATGAAGGCATTCCGGTGGTCGGTTCCTCCACCGGCGGAGATCATGGACGCAAGCTTGAATATTGGCCGGTCTCCGGTCGTGCCCGGCAATACCCCCTGACCGGCGCCGAAACCCAGAGAACCGTCGCTCTCGAGCAGCGTCCCGCGGCTCCGCAGAAGCCCGTCGAAACCAGTATCGAATTTTTTTGATGGCGAGGATTTTCATATGACATTTACTCCGGTGATGGAGCCGCCCGCGCCTGTCGAAGCGCTGAGCGACATCCTGATGCGCATCGTTTCCGAACTGCACGATGTCGCCTACCTCATCGAGCGTATCGAGCCGCAGCTTCTCGACCTCGGCGGTGGCGCCGAGGTGCTGAATTCGCCGGACGCCATGAAGGTCATGCAGGGTATCGATCTGGCTGTGCAGAAATCGCGCGGCCTTGCCGAATTCATCGACACCATCACCGGCGAAATCCCACACGGGTGGACGGTCGATGTCGCGACCGCCCTCAGCCTCGTCAAGCTGGCGGAGATGCAGAAGGCACTCGGCGGCGCGACACGCCACGGCCACTCCCAGCCGCTCAGCAAGGCAGCCGGCGACTTCGATTTCTTCTAATGCATGTCGCCCGGAAGCGTGCCGCGGTTCCGGGATAACGACATGCATGAAACGAGGAGCCCTTTCGCTCCGCACGCGCTTCACGAAACGCTCGCACAAGTTTCGCCGATTATTCGTCAGATGAGGCAATAAGCCTGCTTTGTCGTTGACGGATCGCGCGAGAACAGAATGAATCTGTTAAATCAATTAGTTCAGATTTTTAAGAACTTTGGTGCCCTAGGCCGAACACGCCTGATGATTCTGGGAGGCGTCGGCGCCGTTTCCATCGCAATCGTCCTGGCGGCTGCCCTTTTCGTCAACAAACCGGCACAGGAAACGCTCTATGTCGGCCTGGATTCGCCCGATCTCAACCAGATCAGCATGGCGTTGGCCGAAGCGAACATCAATTTCCAGGTCGGCACGGATGGCACCAGCATCACCGTCCCCGCGGGGATGACGGGCAAGGCCCGCCTGATGCTTGCCGAGCGCGGCCTGCCGAACAGCGCCAATGCCGGTTACGAACTCTTCGACAATGTCGGCTCTCTCGGCCTGACCTCCTTCATGCAGGAGGTGACACGGGTTCGGGCGCTGGAAGGCGAAATCGCCCGTACCATCCAGTCGATCTCGGGCATAACAGCCGCCCGCGTCCATATCGTCATGCCGGAGGTCGGAAACTTCCGGAAGGCGGAGCAGAAGCCGACCGCCTCCGTGATGATTCGCGCAAGTGCCGTCACCGGGCGCAGCGCCGCCACCTCGATCCGCCACCTCGTCGCCTCGGCCGTGCCGGGGCTTGACGTCGATGACGTGACGATCCTCGATTCCGCCGGCCAGCTGCTTGCATCAGGCGACGAGGCGAGCAACAGCTCGCTGAATCGCTCGCTCGGCATCGTCCAGAACGTCCAGCAGGAAGTCGAATCCAACATCGACAAGGCGCTGGCACCGTTCCTCGGCATGGACAATTTCCGCTCCAGCGTCACCGCTGATCTGAACACGGACGCTCAGCAGATCCAGGAAACCACTTACGATCCGGAATCCAAGGTCGAACGCTCGGTCCGTTCGACCAAGGAAGCCCAGCAGTCCCAGCAGAAGCAGTCCGACAGCGCGACGACCGTCGAGCAGAACATTCCGCAGGCTGCTCCCCAAGCAGGCGGCTCCGCAGGACCCGAATCGCAGGACAAGTCCGACAAGCGCGAAGAGCAGACCAACTACGAAATCAACAGCAAGACGACGGCGACGACCCGCAACAGCTACAAGGTCGAGAAGCTTTCGATCGCGGTGGTCGTCAACAAGGGTCGCATCGCCAAGATGGTCGGCGAACCGGCAGACCAGGCCAAGATCGACGCCTATCTCGCAGAGATGAAAAGCATCGTCGCCTCGGCCGCCGGCATCGATGCCAAGCGCGGCGACGTCGTCACCGTCACGGCCATGGACTTCCTCGAGAACCAGCTGCTCGAAGAGGCCAGCGGCGGTGTCCATGTCATGGATATGCTGAGCCGCAACCTTGCCGGCATCATCAACTCGCTCGCCTTCGTCGCAGTCGCCTTCGTGGTGGTCTGGATGGGCCTGCGGCCTCTGGTGCGCAGCGTCAGCGGCAACTCCACCGCGGTTCTCGGCGACGCCACGCCGGAAGCGGCCGGCCTCGAGCTTCCCGACTTTGCGCCGGCGGCCGGAGTGCCCGGAGGGGCTCTCATGGACGGCTTCGGGTCCGATTTCGGCTTCGACAGCACAGAGGATCTTCTCAGTCTCGGCGACGACGACGGCAACTTCAACCGCCGCGTCAAGGAAGGTCCGGAACGCAAGCTCGCCCGTATGGTTGAGATCAACGAGGAACGCGCAGCGAAAATCCTCAGGAAATGGGCGATCGACGACGCAGCGTAAGAAAAGGCCGGGCAACCGGCCTTTTTTCATGTCCTGGCCGCATTTTTTTTCCCATAACGAGATTGTTATCGGCCCCCGCAAAGCAAGCAAGACCTGTTGCGTCGCAGATTATCGAAATCCCGAGACTAGAGATGCAAAGCTTTCGTGTTTTTGTAAGTATCGGGCAGCTGAAAAGGTCGGTTCCGTATGGTCGGAAAAAATATCAAGGCTACATCGCGGAGATGGTCTCCGGATCTACTCCGATATAGCCAATGCGGGGAACCTAAGTAGAAATATAGTGTCAGTTGCATTGACGTGGCGCTGTGCAAAGAGGGATAAACTGGTTGAGGGACACTCGCGTAAAACGCGAATTAAGTTGCGGCACAGCCAGAATCATCTTAGCCTCCCCTATATCTTGAGGGGCGCAATTGGTGCTCGAATCACGGCATGACGGGCGGCTGATGTAAATCCCCAGAAGTCGGAGATGGTGATTTACATCGGCTGGCTTACCCTTGAGTGATTCGAAATGGGATTCGAGTGGGACTTTGAATTGAATCCTTTAGACAAAAAATGCTGTTGCACCGAGTTTGATCGTTCCTCAGCCGCAGGAAATTGCCAATGGATATGAACCTAGTTCAGGCGAGCAGGGGCGAGAGGCAGATGGTGAATTTCGCGAGTGTGGCGGCGCCGGGTCTATTGCCGCGCGATGAACTGATTCAACGCCTGCACGGTGTCGCCGACACCGGCAGGTTGCAGTCCGGGCTGCGGGCCTTGATGGAATATGTCGGTGCTTCGCACTACCTGCTGGCGCGCTGCGATCTGATCCAGGAAAGCGGTCTCGACTTCATCGTTTCGTCGGATTGGCCCTTCGATCTGGTCAAGGATATCGCCAATGACCTGGTCAGTGGCTATGCTCGTTCGACCGAGCTGGAAAAATGCATGCAGGTCTTCCAGCCGAATTTCGCTCTTCTGCCCGATCATGCCAATGTGCCTGATGGCGCCAGCCGGCAATATTGTTCATTGACCTTCAATGTCGGTCGATCACGGCTCGCCCTGATGTTCCTGTTCGGCGAAGGCTTCATCCTTTCGCCTGAGCGTCTGCGGGATGTGGGCCTGCTTGCAGGCTATGTCGCGAGCTTCCTTCGGTGCGGCGGCACAAGGGTCGACCGCGATTTCGAATTGACGGACCGCGAGCTCGAATGCCTGTTCTGGATCGCCGAGGGCAAGACCAGCGACGAGATCGCGATGATCCTCGGAATCTCCCGCAATACGATCAACAACTACATCACCAGCGTGATGCGCAAGACGGCGACCAAGACCCGGTCCGAGGCCATTGCCTTCGCCGTCCGCAATAATCTCGTATAGGGGGATCCATGGGACATCCATCAGCCAGGGTGATGAGCAGTGCGGATCAGCTGCGCATGGTGCGTGTGAGCAGGATTTCCAGCCGGTCTGATCTCTTTCCGCGGTTAATCGCGATGCAGAAGCTCGCCGATGCTCAGGGCTTCGCGATCTATCGTGTCAGCGGCTCAGGCCTGCCGGCAAAGCAACGCCTGGTCTGCGAGCTTGAGAACTGGGGTTCGGCCAATGCCGGTTTCGCCAAGGCCTTCACGGATGCCTATGGCGACATTCTCCTCGATCATATCGACAAGTCGCTGCTGCCGCTTTCATGGGCCGGCGGTTACGACCGAGCGGCGCCCGGCCCGGCTGACTTCTCGCCATTCATGACGCGGTTGAAGGACGGTATCCTACCCTTTTCCGGCCTTGCCTTTCCGGTGCGGCTTGGCGCCATCGGCAACGGCTTCATCCTTTTCACAGGCGATGAGCTCGACCCCTCGAGCGATACGATCGTCGAACTACACGGCCGCTGCTGCCACATCATGATGGATCTGCTTTCGCTCGACGAGCGCCGCGCGGCTACCGCCGAGGCGCTCAGCGAACGCGAGATCGCCTGTCTGCAGCTCGCCGGCGACGGCCGCATCAGCGAAGAGATCGCTGACAAACTCGGCCTCTCCGTGCACACGGTGAACGCCTATCTCGGTTCGGCGACCATCAAGCTCGATTCCGTCAATCGCATCCAGGCGATCGCCAAGGCGATCCGGCTCGGCTATATCAGCTGAAACCACGTGCGCCCTCCGTTGTCGAAGGGCGCATCGGATCTTCATTGTCGTGAGAGAAGGTCAGCCCGCCAGCGCCTGCGGCGGCTGGTTCACGTTATAGCGTGATTCCCGAAGGCTCTTTTCCAGGAAGACGGTATTTTCGTCGGGATCGGCCGAAGGATTCTGGAAAGCGATATGGTTGATCTCGATGCCGGCGTGATCTTCGGCAAGGGTGAGCTGCGCATAGACGGTGACGCCGCGCGGCTTGATTTCGAGATCGAGAACGACTTCGGGCTTGCCACCCCACTCCAGCGTATAGTTTCCGCCCAGGCCGAAATTCACCGTGCCCGGGTGAAAGAAAAGTTCCGCGGCCGAAGCGACGAGATCGGAGAGGTTGCCGTAATACTCGAAGCGCAGCAGTGAAATAAGGTCAGAGGCATCCAGAAGACGCAGTTCCGTGGCGACCGGGCTGATCGCGACTGCGAGGATCTTTTCACGCTGGGCAGAGTGAGGGCATTTTTTCATTCGGCTTATCTTACCCGTTTGTTCTTGGCGTCTGCGGCGTAGACCCGGTGGATCAGTTCCGCAACGGCCTTATAGAAGACTGACGGGATGACACTATCGATCGAGACTTGCGCAAACATGGAGCGCGCAAGCGGCGGATCCTCGAACACCGGTATGCCGTTCTGCTCGGCGATCTCTCTGATTTTTAACGCAATGAGGTCCTGGCCCTTGGCCAGCACCACCGGCGCATCGTTTTCCTCACGCGCATAACGCAGCGCCACCGCATAGTGCGTCGGGTTGGCGATGACGAGCGTTGCGCGGTGTACATTGGCAATCATGCGCCGGCGCGCGCGGTCGCGCATCAGCGAGCGCTGCCGGCTCTTGACGAAGGGATCGCCCTGGGCCTGCTTGTTTTCTTCCTTCACTTCGTGCCGCGTCATCTTCAGCTCGGTGAACCAATGATGGCGCGTCCAGAAAAGGTCGGCGATCGCGACGATTGCGGTGGCGATCAGCATGACGATGATGATCTTGCGCATCGCCGTCGTCATCCGCACGAGGATCGTCTGCGGATCGGAGAACATCGCGTCGATCGAGCTGAAATATTCGCTCCTCAGCACGAAGAACAGGATGACCCCGACGACGACGACCTTGAACAGCGATTTGCCGAATTCGATCAGGCCGGGCAGGCTGAACAGCCGTGACCAGCCCTTGGTGGGAGAGATGCGCGAGGCCTGCGGCCGGATACGTTCGAGCACCGGCGTCGGCAGGTTCTGGAAGATGGAGGAGGCGATGCCGAAAACCATGAGCAGGATGAAGGCGGGCGCCAGCAGCGCCGCACTTGCCCAGCCGAGCCGAACGAAGAGCGCCAGAATATCCGGCCCTGTCTCGATCTTCCACTGGTCGGGCTGCTCGAAGATGTCGCGCAACGTCTCGGTTAAGCGCCCGACGCTTTCGGGAAGGAAGAACACCAGGTAAATGAACGTGGCCAGAATGGTCGCGAAGATCGACAGTTCGCGCGAAGATGGGACGTTGCCTTTCTCCGCTGCATCGGCGCGCTTTTTCGCGGTCGGGGCTTCTGTTTTGCTGTCCTTGTCATCGTCTGCCAAGTCGCGGCCCTCCGTCAAAGAAAGAGGCAGCAGCTAAATGCATGTCGCCCAAAATGTGCAGCGGTTTTGGGATGACGACATGCATCAAAACAAAGACCTAAAGCGCGTCGCAGGAACCGAGTTCCATGCAACGCGCTTTAGAGCGCAGCCTATACTGAGAAGGGTAGTCGCCTGTGCGGCGGCGATCAACAGCTGCCTTGCGGCATGCCGGATTTGTCAACAGTCTCGAAATGCCGATGCATGTCGCCCGGAAGTGTGCAGCAGTTCCGGGATAACGACATGCATGAAACAAGGAGCTAAAACGAGTCGCATAGATCAGTTCACTGCGACGCGTTTCAGGCGGCCGCCGAAGCGTCGCCTTCCTTCTCCTTCAGTTCGATCTGGCCTGAGTTGGCCAGACGAATCGCCTCCTGCGCCACGGCGCGCCGCGCGATGGCAATCTCGCGCGGATTGGTGCCGCCCATGCCGCTCTGCAGATCCGATTCGATCATGCGGCGCTGGCGCGGACTGATGGCGGAGAGAACCGATTCGCGGATCTCGGCAGGCGCGCCGCGCAGCGCGACGGTGAGTACATCCGTCGAGATGTCGTTGAGCAGCATGACGCGGCTGCGCTGCGGCATGTACATGAGATCCTCGAAGAGGAAGATCTTCGGGCGGACCTTGTTGACCGATTCGCGGCTGATCGATTCGAGCGAGGTGAGCAGCGTATCGACCTGCGGCTTGTCGAGCTCGTTCATGAGGTCGGCGACCTTCGTCGAGCCGGCCGCATTGCGCTCTGCCTCGACTTCGGCAAGCAGCGTCATGACCTGGTTCTCGATGATCTGCGCCGCTTTCGGGCTGACGGTCTTCATGTTGACCGTGCGGTTCATGATGTCGGCGCGACGGTTGTCGGGAAGCTGCAGCAGCACCTTGGCGCCGAAGGAGGAGGGCATCATCGACAGAATATAAGCGACGGTCTGCGGGTGTTCGCGCAGCAGGAACTGGGCGACGAACGTCGGCTCTGCCTCGCTGAGGCGATCCCAGATCGATGTCTCGTAGGCCTGGAATGCGGTGCGGCGGCCGAGCAGGCTGTCGACCTCGTCAGGCGTCAGGCCCTCTTCCAGAATGGCTTCGATCGCTTTGGCGTTGTCCATCAGGCCGGCGCCCTCGGTGAAGAGGTCTTCGAACTCGCCGACAAGCGAAAGGAGCTCGTCCGGCGGAATGGCGCGCAACGACTGAGCCGATGAGATAATGGTCTGCAGTTCGGCCTGGGTGAAATATTTCAACAGCCGGCCGGCGACTCCTTTTCCCATCGCGAGAAGAACAGCCGCCGCCTTTTCAGCCTGGGTCAACGGTTTCCCGGCTAGCGCGCCGCCGAAATCGTCAAAGTCCATCATGGTCTAACCTCTCCGTCCCACACAGGGATCAGGCTTTTTTCGTACTCAAAACTTCTATCAGTTTCACACCGAATCGGGTGTCGTCGTTATCAAGCACCGTAATCTCGCCGCGTGCAATCCTGCGGCCGTTCACCATGATTTCGACCGGTTCACCGATCTTCTTGTCGAGGGCGATCGTCGCCCCTTCATTCAGGTTCATCAGGCCGGAGACCTGCATGCGGCTGGTGCCGAGCATGATCTGAACATCGATCGGGATATCCATGATCAGGTCGAGGTTGGAGGTCAGCGCGCTGCCGAGCGGAGCCGGCGAGGCGTCGAAGGAAGCGCTGTCGCCGAAATCCATGCCTGCGGCGGGGCTCGCAGTGCCGCCGAAATCGCCGCCGCCGAATTCACCCCCGAAATCGTCGCTGCCGAAAGGGGTTTCCGAAGCCTCGCCGCCGAAGGGCGACAGATCGGTTCCCGCTGCGAAGGGGTCGTCCTGCACGTCGCCGCCAAACTGCGACAGGTCGCCGTGGGAATCCTTCTTCAGGACGCCGCGCAGATCGTCGATCGCCTGGTCGAGATCGGCCTCGCTGCCTGGAACGTCCAGGGGGAAGTCACTGTTCTGCTGTGTTTTCTTCGTAGCCATGAAATCACTATTCCAGTTGAAACTTGCCTCAAACTGCCTTTGCAGCCCAAAAGCCAGAGAACCGATTAATTCATTAAATGACGGATGAGCTCGTCATCCGAGTTCATCGTATCCTTGACGCGGACCATGTAGTTTTCACCTGAACGCCCGAACTCGCACACATACAATTCCTTGCTGTTGGCGCTGACTTCGACGCGCACGTCGCCGCCGTCGCGGAACGGAATGACGTCGCCGACCATCAGCTTCGATATCGTGCGCAGAGTCAGGTCCTGCAGCCTGATCTTGGCTTCCAGCGTGACATGAGAGCGGCGGACCTGGTCGCCGAGCTGTTCGGTCCATTCCTGCGATTTGCCGCCGGCCTGGCGCTTCGGTTTCGGCGGCGTCACCGTGGTCTTGAGCAGCGCCGTCTGCGGAATGATCAGGGAGAATTCCGAAACGATGCCGGCAAGCGTGATCGACATGTTGATGGCGGCGGCGAATTCGTCCGGACGGTCTTCCGGCGGCTTGGCGCGCGCGTCATGGGCATGCGGGGCCGTAAGGCTCGGTTCGAAACCGCCAGGCGCGTTGACGGCCGAGCGCAGTACCTTGGCGATCTTGTCGAAGACCATGACCGCCAGGTCGAGTTCGATGATCGACAGCAGCCGATCGGCCGGCTCCTCGATCGTATCGGCCGTGGCGCCGAGCAGATGCTCCATCAGCGTGATGACGAAACCGTTGCCGCAGGCGACGGTAATGTTCTGCGACCAGTTGCGCAGCGTCGCATCGACGAGCGTGACGTTCGGGCTGAGGTCGTCGATCAGGTGGTTCTTGTAGCCGATCTCGCAGCCGACATAGTTGACCGTCACGTCGAGCCCGGTTTCGCTCTTGATGACGTCGGGAAAGAATTCGCTGTAGATATCGCCGAAGGAACTGCAGATCTTGGCGACCCTGCCTCTGTCGCCGAGCCCGCCCGTCAGCTTGGCGAGAAGGGCTGGATCCATAGCCGGTTTGTCATGCGAAGCATTGCTCATAGTCATTTAAGCCGCCTTGTTTTCGCCGCCTGGGTTCATCATTTCCTGCTCGACCGCATCGATGGAGGGACGCTCGTAAGCCGAGATCGTCTTGCGGCCGTATTCGAGAGCGACCTGCGGCACCGACCCGTTCATATAGGCAAGCAGCGTCTGCTTGACGATGACGTAAAGGCGGTGCTGCTTGCCACGCACGACCTTGATCTGGGAGACCAGCGGCGAGCAGACGCAGTAGGACAAGAGAATGCCGAGGAAGGTGCCGACGAGCGCCGAGCCGATCAGGTGGCCGAGCACCTCGGGCGAATCGTTGATGTGAGCCATCGCCTTGATGACGCCGAGAACGGCCGCGACGATACCGATCGCCGGGAAGGAATCGCCCATGATCTGGATCGCATGGTAGGGCTTCATCTTGTCGTGCATGATGGTGTTGAGCTCTTCGTCCATCAGCGCTTCGATCTCGTGGCTGCGGGCGTTGCCGATGATGATCAAGCGAACGTAGTCGCAGATGAACGCCGTCAGTTCCTTGTTCTTCAGAACGGTCGGAGCCAACTGAAAGATGGTCGATTCGGCCGGGTTGTCGATATGGGCTTCGATTTCGTTTCGTGACTTGGTGCGCAGGTCGCGCATCAGCGAATAGAGCACGCCGAGCGTATCGAGGTAGTTGCGTTCCTTCGGCACGGCATGCTTGAAGGCTTCGCCGAGCGCCTTGCCGGAGTCCTTCACCACCTTCATCGGGTTTGCCATGATGAAGCTGCCGAGGCCGGCGCCGCCGATGATGAGAAATTCGAAGGGCTGGAACAGCGCGTTCACTTCGCCGCCCATCGCCATGAAGCTGCCGACGATGCAGCCGCAGACAACAATAAATCCGATAATAATATTCATCGTCAGCCCAATCTGAACGTTGCTTTTCCCTGAGACGGATAGGGTTTCTGCCTTGCGTGAGGCTGATGAAATGGCCGGTCGCGGGCTATTTGCGTGTGCCAGCTTCGCGCAAGCATCTGCCGTCAGGCTAAAGGAGACGAATGGGTGTGCTCACCCTTTTCTGAGATGCCGCCTCAGCGAAATTCCGGCCGAACCAGACAGACGACGCCCGGCTTTTCGTTCCGTTCATCGCCAAATGCTTGGAGTTTACCGACATGCAATCCGGTCTTTATGTTTCTCTGTCGTCGCAGATGGCTCTGGAAAAGCGCCTGAACACCATCGCGGACAACATGGCGAACGTGAACACGACCGGTTTCCGCGCTACTGAGGTGAAGTTCGACGAGATGGTGGCGAACACCAAGAACAAGCTGAACACCAAGGTCGCCTTCGTTTCCCAGGGCAACGACTATCTGAACGAGCAGAATGGCGAACTTCAGCACACCGGCAACATGCTCGATTTCGCCATCAAGGGCGATGCCTGGTTTTCGCTCGATACGCCGGCCGGCCGCGTTCTGACGCGGGACGGCCGCTTCACGATGAGGGATACCGGCGAGCTCGTCTCGATCAGGGGATATCCCGTGCTCGATGCCGGCGGCTCGCCGATCCAGCTCAACACGAAGGGCGGCGAGCCGGCCGTCGGCACCGACGGCATCATTTATCAGGACAAACGCCAGGTCGCTTCGCTCGGCCTGTTCGAGGCTGATGTCAGCAAGGGTTACCTGCGCTACGAGAACAGCGGCATCATGACCACCGAGCAGCCGCGCGCCGTTGTCGACCGATTCAATGTCGGCGTCGAGCAGGGTTATCTCGAAAACTCCAACGTCAATGCGATGCGCGAGATCACTCAGCTGATCGAAGTCAACCGCGCCTTCGAAAGCGTCTCCTCGCTGATGCGCGACAGCGAAGATTCGTTCAAGGAAGCCGTCCAGACGCTCGGGGGCAGCCGCTAGGCGAAAGTTTGAAGCATGAGCACCACGCTGCTGTCCGAAAATAACCTTTCCCCGAAGCTGGCGCACCTGGCGGACCTCGTCGACCGATATGTCTCGCCGGAGTTTGCCGTTGCCCATGGCGGTCGCGTGCAGACCATCGCCGCCGGTCACTACACCGTCCACGGCCTCTCCCGCCACGTTCGCCTCGGAGAGTTCGTGGCTCATAAATCGGCCACCGGCATCCATCTCGGCGAGGTCGTACGCGTCGAACCGGAATTGATCTATGTTTGCCCGATCGAGCCGGGCGAGCCGATCGGCATCCACGATACGGTCATCCGCAAGGGCGCCTTCCGCATTTCACCGTCGGATAGCTGGTGCGGGCGCACCCTCAACTCGCTCTGCGAGCCGATCGACGGGCTGGGTCCGATCACCGAGGGGCTCGATCGCCGCTCGATTTCAAATACCGCGCCGCCGTCGATGACCCGCAAGCGGGTCGAGACCGGCTTCAAGACAGGCGTACGGGCGATCGACATCTTCTCGCCGCTGTGCCTTGGGCAGCGCCTCGGCATTTTCGCCGGTTCCGGCGTCGGCAAGTCGACGCTGTTGTCGATGCTCGCCCGGGCCGATGCCTTCGACAAGGTGGTGATCGCGCTCGTCGGCGAACGCGGCCGCGAGGTGCGCGAATTCATCGAGGATACGCTCGGCAGCAATATGAAAAAGGCGATTGCCGTCGTCGCCACCAGCGACGAGAGCCCGATGCTGCGCAAGATGGCGCCGCTGACGGCCGTCACCATCGCCGAGCATTTCCGCGACAAGGGCGAAAACGTCCTCTTCATCGTCGACAGCGTCACGCGTTTTGCCCATGCGATCCGCGAAGTGGCGACCGCTTCCGGCGAGCCGCCGATCGCCCGCGGTTATCCCGCTTCCGTCTTCACCGAACTGCCGCGCCTTCTGGAACGCGCAGGTCCCGGTCCCGAGGGCGCCGGCACCATCACGGCGATCATCTCGATCCTCGTCGATGGCGACAACCACAACGACCCGATCGCCGATTCGACGCGCGGCATCCTCGACGGTCATATCGTCCTGCAGCGGAGTCTTGCCGAAGAAGGGCGCTACCCGCCGATCGATCCGCTCGCGTCGATCTCGCGTCTTGCCCGCAAGGCCTGGACGCCGGACCAGGAAAAGCTGGTGTCTCGGCTGAAGGTGCTGATCCATCGCTTCGAAGAGACGCGCGACCTGCGCATGATCGGTGGTTACCGCCAAGGCGCCGATCCCGATCTCGACATGGCGATCAAGCAGGTGCCGATCATTTACGACGTCCTGAAGCAGTCGCCGGGCGATCGCGACTCGCCTGATGCCTTTGCCGATCTCGCCGGCGCGCTCAAAGCCGCAGCCGGTATGGGCAATCAGGGCGGACCCATCCAGAGGAGATAGACGTGGCTGAATTCGACGACGAACGCATCGCTTCCTTGAAGCAGCGCAAGAAGACCGCCATGCTGGATCGGTTTCTGACCTTCGCTGGCCTGGCGCTTGCCGGCGCCTCCGCCTTCTTCCCCTGGTACGTCTTCTTCAACGAGGACAAATTCGGCATCAATGTCGCCGCGAGCAGCAATGCGCGCGAGCTGCCGGATTGGCCGGCCCGCAACGTCTTCAGTGTCTCGCCGCTTGCCATGGTCAACAAGAACGAGCCGGACAAGAAAGCCCCGCCGATCGATCCGCTGACGACGGCGACGGTCTCCGACCTTGGCAAGGAACGCGATGGCCGCCCCATACAGGAGGATCAGCCTTTTCCCGGCAACTCTTCCTTCCGCCTGCTGCACGTCTCCAACGGCCGGGCGCTGATCGAAGACCCCTCGGGCATGTATGTGGTGCGCATCGGCTCGATCCTGCCCGACGAGAGCCGCCTTGCGGCACTCGAGCAGCGCGACGGCAAATGGGTGATCGTCACCTCCAAGGGCGATACCTACCAGAACAATTGAACCTGTCCGCAAACGGTAACAGGGCTCCGCCGCGAACCGGCCGGAGCCCTGTTCTTTTGATAGCGACGGCCTTCGCTGAAAAGCGTCTTGAAGCCTGAATTCCCGTAAGTCCCACGCAAGATTACCGCACTAGGTTCGGGACAGTAAAAACGGAGAGTTCTCATGCAACCGATCCAACTTTTCGACTTGGCTTCGCGACAGGCGGAATGGCTGACGATCCGTCAGCAGGTTGTTGCCGGCAACATCGCGAATGCCAACACCCCAAAGTTCCACGCCAAGGACGTCACGCCCTTTGACGCCGTGCTCGATAAGTCCGACATCACCATGGCCCGCACCAATCCGGCGCATCTGAGCGGCAATGATTTCAGCCAGAGCGGCGACATCGACGTCAAGGAGGCCGCACTCGACCAGGAAATCGGCGTCCAGGAATCCGGCAACACGGTCGGTTTGGCCGAGGAGCTCTCCAAGTCTGGCGATATCAAGCGCCAATACGATCTGAACACCTCGCTGGTCAGTTCCTTCAACCGCATGATGTTGATGACCGTCAGGAAGTAAAAGTCATGGATCCGCTTTCAGCAGCAATGAAAATCGCCGGTTCGGGGCTCGAGGCGCAGTCGACGCGTCTGCGCATCGTCTCGGAAAACATCGCGAACGCCCGTTCGACCGGCGACACGCCCGGCGCCGACCCCTATCGCCGCAAGACGATCACCTTCGGCCAGCAGATGGACCGCACGAGTGGCGTCGAAACCGTCAACGTTAAGAAGGTCGGCGTCGACGAAGGCGATTTCAGCACCGAATTCGACCCCAGCAATCCGGCTGCGAACGAAAAGGGTGTCGTCAAGCTGCCGAACGTCAACATTCTGGTCGAGATGGCCGACATGCGCGAAGCCAACCGCTCGTATGACGCCAACCTGCAGACCATCAAGCAGACCCGCGACCTCGTGTCGTCCACGATCGATCTTCTGAAGAGCCAATAATAAATGATCAGCAGCGTCCAGAATGTCAGCAATCTTTCGATGACCCGTGCGCTCGGCGCCGTCGACACCGAAAATTCCGCCTCGTCGTCCGCCGCCACCATGCCGGGCACCGCCGGTGCCACGAATGGCCTGAGCTTCGCCTCCGTCATGGGCAACATGGCGACCGACGCGGTCAACAGCCTGAAGGGCGCGGAAAGCATGTCCTTTGCCGGCATCAAGGGCACGGCGACGACGCGCGAAGTCGTCGATTCGATGCTCCAGGCCGAGCAGACGCTGCAGACCGCAATTGCCATCCGCGACAAGGTCGTCTCGGCCTTTCTCGAAGTCACCAAGATGCAGATGTAACTGATTTGAGGACGAACACATGAGAGCGCTCGCCATCGCAGCAACGGGCATGGATGCCCAGCAGACCAATCTGGAAGTTATCGCGAACAACATCGCGAACATCAATACGACGGGCTTCAAGCGTGCCCGCGCCGAGTTCACTGACCTTCTCTACCAGACCGAACGTGCCAAGGGCGTTGCCAACCGCGCTAACCAGGCCGTCGTTCCGGAAGGCGCCAATATCGGCCTCGGCGTCCAGACCTCGGCTGTGCGCAACCTGCATCTCCAGGGCGAACTGACCCAAACCGGCAACGACCTTGACGTGGCGCTGATCGGCAAGGGCTTCTTCCAGATCCAGTCGACCGATGGCACCACGCTCTATACCCGCGCCGGCGCCTTCAACAAGAACGACCAGGGGCAGCTCGTCACCACAGACGGCTATGAAGTCCTTCCGGGCATCACCATCCCGCAGGGCTCCACCGAACTGACGATCAGCCGCTCCGGCCAGGTGAGCGCCAAGCTGCCCGGCCAGACCGATCCGACCACACTCGGCCAACTGACGCTTGCCGACTTCGTCAACGAGGCGGGTCTCCAGCCGATCGGCGACAACCTCTTCCAGCAGACCCCGGCATCCGGCGACGCCGTCATCGGCAACCCTGATGAAGAAGGCTTCGCCTACATGAAGCAGGGTTACCTGGAATCCTCGAACGTCGACCCGGTGAAGGAAATCACCGAGCTGATATCGGCCCAGCGTGCTTACGAAATGAATTCCAAGGTGATCACCACCGCTGATGAAATGGCCTCCATCGTCAGCAAGAACCTGAAGTAAAGGGAAGGGCCGAAACATGATGTTTTGCCGGGCAGGACGCATCTCAGGATGGGTGGCGGCAGCCACGATCGCAATCGCGGGCATCATTTTGCCCGCGGGCGCGGATGCCGGCATGGGTTATGCCGTCGTCCCGACGACGATCATCTACCCCGGCGACACATTGTCGGGCAGCCAGCTTCAGGAGGTCGAGGTCACCAACCCTAACCTTGCCGGAGATTATGCCAAATCGATTTCGCAGGTCGAAGGCCTGGTCTCCAAGCGCACGCTGCTGCCGGGCCGCACAATTGAGGTTTCCGCCTTGCGCGAACCCTATACGGTGACGCGCGGCTCCTCGATCCGCCTGGTCTTCTCTCTTGGCCCAATGACGATCTCTGCCGCCGGCTCGCCGCTTGAAGACGGTGCGACGGGGCAGCTCATCCGCGCGCGCAATATGGATTCCGGTGTCATCGTCAGCGGCACGGTGCTTGCGGACGGCACGGTCCATGTGAGGGCAAAATGAAATTGTTCTTCCGTTTCTTAACCCTTGTCGCGGTTCTCGCCATGAGTTTGGTTGATGTCGCGCCCGCCTGGGCGCTGACGTCCCGCATCAAGGACATCGCTTCCCTTCAGGCTGGTCGCGACAACCAGCTGATCGGTTATGGTCTCATCGTTGGCCTGCAGGGGACCGGCGACGGCTTCCGTTCCTCGCCCTTCACCGAGCAGTCGATGCGGGCGATGCTGCAGAACCTCGGCATCTCGACCCAGGGCGGCCAATCCAACGCCAAGAATACGGCGGCGGTCATGGTCACCGCCAACCTGCCGCCTTTCGCAAGCCCCGGCAGCCGTATCGACGTCACCGTGAGCTCGCTCGGCGATGCGACGTCGCTGCGCGGCGGCACGCTCGTCATGACCTCGCTCTCCGGCGCCGACGGCCAGATCTATGCCGTCGCGCAGGGAGCCGCCATCGTTTCCGGTTTTCAGGCGCAGGGCCAGGCGGCGACCGTGACCGAAGGCGTGACCACCGCCGGCCGGGTGCCCGGCGGCGCGATCATCGAACGTGAACTGCCGTCTCGCTTCAAGGACTCGGTCAATCTCGTCCTGCAACTGCGCAATCCCGATTTCTCAACGGCGACCCGCATCGCCGACATCGTCAACGGCTATGCCTCGAAGCGTTTCGGCGGGCCGGTCGCCGAGGCGAAGGATTCGCAGGAGGTGGTGATCCAGAAGCCGCGCACGGCCGATCTCACCCGGCTGATGGCCGATATCGAAAATCTCATCGTCGAAACCGACACGCCGGCCAAGGTCGTCATCAACGAGCGAACCGGCACGATCGTCATCGGCTCGGACGTCCGCGTCTCGCCGGTCGCCGTCAGCTACGGCACCTTGACGGTCCAGGTCACCGAGACGCCGCAGATCATCCAGCCCGAACCCTTCTCGCAAGGCCGGACCGCGGTCCAGCCGCAGACCGATATCGCGGCCGAGCAGACCGGCGGGCGCGTCGCCATCATCGACGGTCCCGATCTCAGGACCCTCGTCGCCGGCCTCAACAATATCGGCGTGAAACCCGATGGCATCATCGCCATTCTCCAGGGCATCAAGTCGGCGGGCGCCCTGCAGGCGGAGCTTGTGCTGCAATGATGAAAATATTCAATCCTGATATGACGGTCCTGCAGCTGCTGCGCCGGCTGGCGCTGCCGGCAGCAGGCCTGGTCCTTCTGTCGATCCCCGGCGCCTTCGCGCAGGAGCATCCGGAAGGCGACATCACGTCCCAGGACGAGATCAAGCAGTTCTGCACCAATATCGCCGATCCCGCCCGCGACCAGCGTTATCTCCTGCAGAAGCAGGAGCTGGAAAAGCTTCGCGCCGACATCGACGCCCGCATGGCCGAGATGGACAAGCGCAAAGCCGAATACCAGGACTGGCTCAAGCGGCGTGACGATTTCCTGAAGCAGGCGGAAGCCGGCCTCACCGAAATCTACAAGAAGATGAAACCGGACGCGGCCGCAATCCAGCTGCAGGACATGAAGATCGAGGTGGCCTCCGCCGTGATCATGCGCCTCGGGCCGCGCCAGTCGAGCCTCATCCTCAACGAGATGGACCCGCAGAAAGCGGCGGCCATCGCCAGCGTCATCGCCAGTGCGTCCGATCCCAATACGTCGAAGGATCCTTCATGAACATGCGTTTCCCGGCCGCGATCGCCGCCCTCGCACTCCTTGCAGGCTGCCAGTCTCCGACGGCGGTCAGCGAGATCGGCCGCGCGCCCGCCATGAGCCCGATCGGCAGCGGCCTTGCCTACGGCCAGACGCCGCAGATGGCACTCTATCCGAAGCAGCCTCGCGCCGTGGCGCAGGGCTATTCGTTATGGAGCGATTCGCAGGCTGCTCTCTTCAAGGATGCGCGCGCTCTCAACGTCGGCGACATCCTGACGGTTGATATCCAGATCAACGACAAGGGATCCTTCGACAACGAAACCAACCGCAGCCGCAAGAATTCGAGCGGCATGAACTGGGATGTCAACGCCCAGATCTTCGGCTGGACGCCGCAGTCCAAGACGGATCTGACCTACGGCTCTGACACCAGCACCGACGGGAAGGGCAAGATCGAGCGCACTGACAAGCTTAACCTTCTGGTTGCCGCTGTTGTCACCGGCATTCTTGAAAACGGCAACCTGGTCATCTCGGGCTCACAGGAAGTGCGCCTGAACCAGGAACTGCGCATCCTGAACGTGGCCGGTATCGTTCGTCCGCAGGACGTCAACGCCGAGAACCAGATCTCCTACGACAAGATCGCCGAAGCCCGCATTTCCTACGGCGGCCGCGGCCGCCTGATGGAAGTGCAGCAGCCTCCGCGCGGCCAGCAGGCCGTCGATCTTTTCTCGCCGCTTTGAGGCTGAACGACGATGGCAGATCTAGACGCAGCCGCAGGTCAACCGAAGAAATCCGGCTCGCTGATGACCATCATCGGCATCGCGGTGCTGACGCTCGTCGGCGCCGGCGGAGGCTGGGCGGTCGGCACGATCGTCGCGCCCAGCATCAAGGGCGCCAAGGAGGCCGAGCAGGCCAAGGACGCCGAGGCAAAGAAGAAGGCCGAGGAAGGCCTGGCGCGTATCTCGACCAAGGAGAACAACGTCGTCCAGCTCGAGCCGATCACCTCGAACCTCGCCTATCCCTCGGAAAACTGGGTCCGACTCGAAGTCGCGCTGCTGTTCAACGGGCCGCCGGATGTCAAGATTTCCGAGGATATCCATCAGGATATCCTCGCCTATATCAGAACCGTTTCCCTTCAGCAGATCGAGGGGCCGCGGGGCTTTCAATATCTCAAGGATGACATACAGGAACGTGTTGACCTTCGCTCGCAAGGGCGGGTATCGAAGGTCATGTTCAGGACATTTGTCATCGAATGATTCGATTTATAGTTTTCCTTGCCGTCATGATGGCGGTACCGGAACTGGCGGTAGCCCAGCAGCTCCCGACCGATTTGTTGAACGTGCCGGTCGACGGCTCCGTCGCCGCCTGGATCATTCGCACCTTCGGCCTGCTGACCGTTCTTTCGGTCGCGCCGGGCATCCTGATCATGGTGACGAGTTTTCCTCGTTTCATCATCGCCTTCTCGATCCTGCGTTCGGGCATGGGCCTCTCCTCGACGCCCTCCAACATGATCCTCTTGTCGCTGTCGTTGTTCATGACCTTCTACGTCATGTCTCCGACCTTCGATCAGGCCTGGCAGAACGGCGTGCAGCCGCTACTTGCCAACCAGATCAACGAGACCGAAGCCGTCCAGCGTATCGCTGAACCCTTCCGTACCTTCATGTCGGCCAATACTCGCGACAAGGATCTCGCGCTCTTCGTCGATCTCGCGCGCGAACGCGGGCAGAAGATCCAGACGACCGATCCGATCGACTATCGCGTGCTGATCCCGGCCTTCATGATTTCCGAGATTCGCCGCGGCTTCGAGATCGGCTTTCTCGTGGTATTGCCGTTCCTCGTCATCGACCTTATCGTTGCCACCATCACCATGGCGATGGGCATGATGATGCTGCCGCCGACCTCGATCTCGCTGCCTTTCAAGATTCTCTTCTTCGTGCTGATCGACGGCTGGAACCTGCTCGTCGGCAGCCTGGTGCGCTCCTTCAGCTGACCGGCCGCGGTTCATATCTTCGCCAATGAGAAAACCCGCCGGATTGCTCCGGCGGGTTTTCGTGTAGGTTGGCGGGGTCACTCGGCCGCGAAGGGCTCCGTGCGCGGCGGCAGCGCCGCAATGTCCATATGGTCGGGTGCGAGACCCTGCTTGGCGCGCTCGGCCATGATTTCATAGGCCTGTTCCAGATGATGGCAGAAGCGCTCGGCGTCGAAGAGCGGCGCGATATAGCGCTTCTCTTTCAGATGCTCCTTGTACTCGGCGATGCGGCCGGGATTCTCAGCGAGCTCGACGGCCATATCCTCATAGGCTTGCAGGTCGTTCGCGACGAGATCGGGCAGGTCGATGGCCCTGAGCAGGCTCTCGCTGACGCGTGAGGCGAAGTTGGTGCCCTTGACGGTCAGGACCGGCAGGCCGCCCCAGAGCTGCTCCGAAGTGGTCGTGTGACCGTTGACGGGGAAGGTGTCGATGCCGAGGTCGGCTGCCTGCTGGCGGTCGATATGTTCCTCGTACTGCGCGCGTGGGCAGAAGATGATCCGCTTGCCGGAAATACCGGCCGCCTGGAACTGCTTCGAGAGGTTCGCCTGGTTTCGCGGTGAATTCGCCATCAACCAGAGCACGCTGTTCGGCGCCCGCTTGAGGATCCGGCACCAGCTGTCGATCGTTTCCGGCGTGATCTTGCGGTTGCCGTTGAACGAGGCGAAGATGAAGGCCTCTTCCGGCAGGCCAAGCTTTTCGCGCGTGACGGGACGGGGCTTCGGACGATGGGTCGGGTCGTTTGGCTGGTAGCTCTCCGGCAGCCGGCAGAATTTCTCGTGATAGAAAGGTTTGGCCACATCAGGCAGCACCGAATGGTCGCCGATGACGTAGTCGAGATCGATGTTGACAGTGCTGCCGGGAAAACCGAGCCAGCCGACGTGCACCGGTGCGAGCGGCATGTTAAAGGCCAATGCGCGGCTGCCCGAGGTATGGCCCTTCAGGTCGACCATGATGTCGATATTGTGTTCGCGGACCGCTTCCAGCGTCTCTTGGTCGGAGAAGCCGTCAACGATCACGATCTTGCCCCAACGGCTGCGATCGGTATCGTTATGCTTCAGGGATTCCGAACTGGTATGGCAGAAGAGCGTCACCTCGAACCGGTGCTTGTCGTGCAGTTCCAGGATGCGCTGCAAGAGCTTCATCGTCGCGTGACGATCCCAGAAGTCCGATGACATGTAGCCGATCCGTATTTTGTCCGACCAACTGTGCGGCTGGCTGCGGCGGAAGGCCACCCGTTCCCGGTTGAGGGGAGTGGTGCCGATCGTTGCATATCTGTTGTAATCCTCATTGCCGCACCAGTGCAGGTGATAGAACGGATTGTCCTTGCGTAGGACCTCGATATCGCCTTTCGCAAGCGCCTCGTCGATCACAACCTGATGCCTGGCTGCCTCCTCGAACTCGTTGAATTCGCGGGCGAAAACCAGATAGAGGAAGCGGACTGCATAATTGCCCGGAAAACGCTTGAAGAGGTTGCGCGCAAGCTTCTGGTTGGTTGCGTCGTTGAGATCGTCGCTGAGCAGCAGGGCTGCCAGGCGCATATGATCCGGATTGGAGCTCTGCGACAGCACCGTCTTGAACGGCCGGATGATATCCCGCTGCTGGCGCTTCAGATAGATCGCGGTGATGATGAAGGCGAGTTCCGCGTCTTCCTGCGCCTTGGCGAGGTTTCGCATGGCGATCAACAGCGCGTCGTCCTCGTTGCCGGCCTCGTAGTGCAGAATTGCAGCCTGTTTCTGGTATTCGTAGGCGTTCGGTCCCTCGCAATTGCCGGCCAGCCCATAGGCCTTCGCGGCATCGGCCTTGAAGCCGAGCTGCACGAGGTTCTTGGCCAGCAGAGCATAGGTCTTAGCGTCCTGCTGGATATCCATCAGCTGGTTGAGCGTCGCCAGGGACTGTGTGTAGCGGCCCATCTGGTAATCCTTGGACGCCGCAGAGAACGAAACTTTGCTGTTCAAAACCCAACTCCGTGAAGAAATGTTCCGGCATGACTATCAATCGCCGACGCGCCCATGGGTCGTCCTCCCTAAAAGCGGGCGGATCGGTCCGATGATGCTATCCCGGCGCCTGCCACATTGCCATTCGAAGCTTGCTTGAAACCGGTGGCTCGATGGACGCCTGCTCCCCGGGGAAGGCGCGCTTTTTCCGCCGAATTTGGGCCTAAGAAGGTGCATTCAGCAGACATTAACTATGCGTCGTGAGGAGGTATTAACTATGCAACGTGAGCGGCCGGCACGGGCTCGCACTTTTAAGAAGTTGGCAAGCATTGGCTGCGAGATTGCCCTGGACATGACGGGTTTGGGCCAAAACAAACAGGCGCCGAGTAGCATGAAGCTGGTCCGTCATCGCCGGTATCACAGTCCGGTATGTCCTCCTTTTTTGTATCTAGTTTCCAGGGGACAGACTTATGACAAGCATTAACACGAACACTTCCGCACAGGCCGCTCTCCAGACGCTGCGCAGCGTCAACCAGGGCCTCAACCAGACGCAGAACCACGTTTCTTCTGGTTACCGCGTTGAAAAGGCTTCTGACAACGCCGCTTACTGGTCGATCGCAACGACCATGCGTTCGGACAACAAGGCTCTTTCGGCCGTCTCCGACGCTCTCGGCATGGGCGCTGCCAAGGTCGATACCGCTTACACCGCCATGTCCAGCGCCATCGACGTCGTCGGTGACATCAAGGCCAAGCTGGTTGCCGCTACCGAAAACGGCGTCGACAAGGCGAAGGTTCAGGAAGAAATCGGTCAGCTGCAGCAGCAGCTCCTGAGCATCGCTCAGTCCGCTTCCTTCAACGGCGAAAACTGGGTTGCTGGCGCTTCCGGCACCAAGAGCGTGGTTTCCTCCTTCGTTCGCGATGGCTCCAACGCCGTTTCGGTCACCACGACCGACTATGCTCTCAACAACGGCGCCACGGGCAACGTTCTGTTCGGCATGAGCGGCGGCTCGGTCGACACGGCCTCGGGTATCCTCGGCTCCACGAGCGGTTCGAGCGGTTCGATCTACTCGATGAACATCACCACCTTCACTACCGGCCAGATCCAGACGGCTCTGACCAACGTTGAAACGGCGCTGAAGTCCATGACCAGTGCCGGCGCTGCTCTCGGTTCGCTCTCCAAGCGTATCGACAACCAGGATGACTTCGTCAACGCTCTGAGCGACTCGATCGACTCCGGTATCGGCCGTCTCGTTGACGCGAACATGGAAGAAGAATCCTCCAAGCTCAGCGCCCTGCAGACCCAGCAGCAACTGGCGATCCAGTCGCTGTCGATTGCGAACTCCTCTTCGCAGAACATCCTATCGCTGTTCCGCTAAGACCAGTCACTACAGGCTTCCAAGTTTCGCGGCCGGGTCGTCCCCGGCCGCGAAATGTTTTAAAATAAGGTTAATAGAAATCCATCTAAGCCTCAGATATTTTTACGTTATTTCAATTTCGAATTTAGCCTTCGTTAACCATCTTGCTGTTTTCTAGGCCCATCGAAACGGCGAGTTAACCCTAACAGAGATGGTTAACAGGCATGATGCTGATCGCTGTGGGCCGGCCGAAAATCCGGAATGTCCCTGTTTAAAATCTGCCAACAAGGGGCAAGCAAACTATGACGAGCATCAACACCAATAACGCTGCAATGGCAGCCCTCCAGACTCTCCGTGGCATCAACCAGGGTCTCCAGACGACTCAGGCTCACGTTTCTTCCGGTTATCGCGTCGGCAAAGCCTCTGACAACGCGGCTTACTGGTCGATCGCAACGACCATGCGTTCGGACAACAAGGCTCTCTCGGCCGTCTCTGACGCTCTCGGCCTCGGCGCCGCAAAGGTTGACACCGCTTACTCCGCCATGTCCAGCGCCATCGACGTTGTCGGTGACATCAAGGCCAAGCTGGTTGCCGCCACTGAAAACGGCGTCGACAAGGCCAAGGTGCAAGAAGAAATCGGCCAGCTGCAGCAGCAGCTCCTGAGCATCGCACAGTCGGCTTCCTTCTCCGGCGAAAACTGGGTTTCCGGCGCTAACGGCACGAAGAGCGTCGTTTCTACCTTCGTCCGTGATGGCTCCAACGCCGTTTCGGTCATGATGACCGACTACGTCCTCGACAACAGCGCCACGGGCAACGTCCTGTTCGGCATGAGCGGCGGCTCGGTCGATACCTCCTCGGGTATCCTCGGCTCCACGAGCGGTTCGAGCGGTTCCGTTTACTCGATGAACATCACCACCTACACGCTCGGCCAGATCCAGACGGCTCTGACCAATGTTGAAACGGCTCTGAAGTCCATGACCAGCGCCGGTGCTCAGCTCGGTTCGATTTCGAAGCGTATCGAGATGCAGGAAAACTTCGTCAACGCTCTCAGCGACTCGATCGACTCCGGTGTCGGTCGTCTCGTCGACGCCAACATGGAAGAAGAATCCTCCAAGCTCAGCGCGCTGCAAACCCAGCAGCAGCTGGCGGTCCAGTCGCTGTCGATTGCGAATTCCTCTTCGCAGACCATCCTCACGCTGTTCCGCGGCTAATAGCCCGCGTAAACATCAGCCCGCCGGCCTCCGGCAGGCATCCAGGAATAGAGCCGCGCTTCGATGGAGCGCGGCTTTTTTGTTTTCGTTAACTGTTGATTAACCATAATGCTGTCTTCTGCCGCTAACGAGACGGCGAGTTAACCAAATTTAAAAACCGGTTAACAGGCATGAGGCTGATTTCCCGTTCCCGGTAGCCTTCCGGAATGTCCCTTTTTCCCACCTGCCAATTAGGGGCAATCATTTCATGACCAGCATTTTGACGAACGTCGCGGCGATGGCCGCTCTTCAAACACTCCGCGGCATCAACAACAACCTCGAGGACACGCAGAACCGCGTATCGTCGGGTTACCGGGTCGAAAAGGCTTCCGACAACGCCGCTTACTGGTCGATCGCGACGACCATGCGCTCGGACAACAAGGCCCTCTCAGCGGTTTCGGACGCTCTCGGTCTTGGCGCCGCCAAGGTCGACACCGCTTACTCGGCCATGGACAGCGCCATCAACGTCATCAGTGAAATCAAGGCGAAGATCGTTGCCGCCACGGAAAAGGGTGTCGACAAGACCAAGATTCAGGAGGAAATCGGCCAGCTCCAGCAGCAGCTCCTGAGCATAGCCCAATCGGCCTCCTTCTCCGGTGAAAACTGGGTTGCCGGCCCTGACGGCACCAAGAGCGTCGTTTCGACCTTCGTCCGCGACGGCAACGGCAATGTCTCGGTCAAGACGACGGACTACGTCCTGAGCACAGGCTCGATGGGCAACGTCCTCTTCGGCATGACCTCGGTTGGCGCGATCGAGACGACCTCTGGCATCATCGGCACCTCCAACGGTACGATCGGCTCGATTTTCTCGATGAACATCAGCACCTTCGGTTCGCCTGAGATCTCCATGGCACTGACCTCGATCGAGGCTGGATTGGAGGCGATGACCAAGGCGGCATCGCAGCTCGGCTCGATTTCGACTCGCATCGAGCTCCAGGAAAATTTCGTCGGTTCGCTGAGCGACTCCATCGACTCGGGCGTGGGCCGCCTCGTCGATGCCAATATGGAAGAGGAATCCAGCAAGCTGACGGCGCTGCAAACGCAGCAGCAATTGGCCATCCAGTCGCTGTCGATTGCCAACTCTAGCGCGCAGAACATCCTCACGCTGTTCCGCAGCTAAATCGGGCGCTGAAGCTGGACCGAATCTTGCGCCTTCGTCCAGCAGCAACCGAAAGGCCTACCGGACCGCGCCCGAAACGGCGCGGTTCTTCTTTTTATATCAATGGCTTGATCGGTTCTGTGCTTGGCCGGCGGCACTCGCTCCTCCACTCTTGCCGAAAAGGTTGATATCGAGTTAACTTTGCCTTGAGTTGATTTGCTTTTTTGCGACGGCCGGTGGAAATCGCCGGAGGCATGACGCCACTTCAGTCGCCGCCGGCAATCCGGCCTGCCCTTTCACCTTTTCCGAGACCCTGTGATGACCGTTAAGATTACCAGCGCGGCCGCGGTGAATGCGCTTGCAGTGTTGCGCAGCATCAATAAAGAAGCCGGCCAGACCCAGCAGCAAGTTTCCTCGGGATATCGTATCGAGACGGCCGCCGACGATGCGTCCTACTGGTCGGTCGCGACCGTCATGCGTTCGGACAGCACCAATCTCGGCACCATTGGAGATGCGCTCGGCCTCGGCGCCGCCAAGGTGGATGCGACCTACACGGCGATGAACTCGGGGATCGATCTCCTTACCCAGATCCGCACCAAGCTCGTTTCAGCAAGAGAGCCTGGCACCGACAAGGACAAGATCAACGCCGAAATCAGCGAGCTCAAACAGCAGCTGCAGACGGTCGTCGAATCGACGTCCTTTGCGGGCGAGAACTGGCTGCTGAACGGTGACACCGCCGCGCCGCCGACATGGTCGGTCATCTCGGGCTTCGTGCGCGCTCCGACAGGCGAGTACCAGGCGCAGACGATCGATTTCCCATCGTCGCAAACCATCCTCGTCGACAAGAACAATGCCAGTGGCGGCCTGTTGACCAAATCGGTCGATGCCCAGGCGATCAACAAGAGCGGTACGGGCCCGCGCAACTATTACCTGCTGAACGCCAACTCGACCACGCCGGCGACGGGCACGGAGATTGCGATCGGCAAGAACACGACCGATACCCAGCTCTCGGATATGCTCGATGTGACCGACTCGCTGCTCTCTTCGCTGACGACGACGGCCGCTTCCATCGGCGTGATGAAAGCGCGTATCGACGATCAGATCGATTACACCGCCGATCTGTCGGATTCGATCGACAAGAGCGTCGGCGCCCTGGTCGATACAGACATGGACGAGGCTTCCATCCGCCAGAAGGCGATCGAGACCCAGAAGCAGATGGCCGTCGAAGCGATCTCGATCCTCAACACGGCATCGAGCAAGATCCTCATTCTGCTGGAATAAAGGTGGGCGCGATTGCGAGTGGCGGCGGCGCCATTCATCCTCGCGCAAGTTTGACTTCCTAGTTTCCGGCATGAAGGCATCGCCCGAATCCGTGCCGGCGCAAGGTCAAGTCCTTGCCCGTTTCGAAGGAGCATGCCGGAGCGCAGGTCGTTTTGAGCCGGGCGGGCATGCTGCATGCCCCCCGAATGCTGGATGGTTTTAATGAGCATTTCGCTTTCCCGGTATTTGAAGGATTTCGGTCAGCCGGAGCCACCGGCGCCGATGATCGACATCGATGACTTCCCCGGCGATGGCTTTCCCGAAATCCTGGCCGAACCAGCGATCGACGTCGAGGCGGAGCGCCGCGAAGCCTATGCGCAAGGCCATGCCGCGGCGACCGTCGAATTGAGCGAAAAATACGAACTCGAGGCGCGGACGCTGGCTGAGGTCCATGCGCGCGAGATCGAGGAGTTGAAGCTTCGTTACGAAGTCGAGGCCGCGGCGGTCATCGCATCCCGCATCCGTGATATCGCCGAAGAGGTCGCCGAGCTGGTCAGCGCCGGCGCGGCTGCGGTCATCGCGCCCGTCATGACCGAAGCGCTTGCCGTCAAAGCCACCGAAAGCCTCGCTGCTCTGCTGCGCGACGCCATCCTCGAGGGCGCGGCCGCACCGATCCTCGTCAAGGGGCCGGTGCGACTCTTCGACAGATTGAAGGCCGAGCTCGGCGAACACGCAGGAGCGGTTCGCCACATTGAGACCGACGATATCGATCTTGCCGTCGAAATCGCTGAATCCGTCATCGTCACCCGCATGTCTGCCTGGGCGGCCAGCTTGAAGAAAGTTCTCGAATGAGCGAAGGCGAAAACCATCACCACGGCAAGAACGAGATCATCATCGTCAAAAGGCATGGCGGCGGTGATCACGATGGCGCCCATGGCGGTGCGTGGAAAATTGCCTATGCCGACTTCATGACGGCGATGATGGCGTTCTTCCTTGTCATGTGGCTGGTCAATGCCGCCAACGAGGAGACCAAGGCGTCGGTGGCGACCTATTTCAATCCGATCAAGCTTTCCGACGAAAAGCCGACCGAGAAGGGCGTGAAGAAGCCCGTCGACAATGCGGAAGGCGAGGAGAAGAAAGACAAGTCGAAGCAGAAGGAAGAAAATCCGACCGAGGGCAAATCTGCGAAGGATGGTGACGACCAGACTTCGACCTCAGGCGACCACACCAATTATTCGGAAGCCGATTTCTTCGAGAACCCTTATTCGGTTCTCGCAGAGATCGCCCAGGAAGTCGGCCAGCAGGCCAATGTCAGCGCCAAAGGTGACGGCGGTGCCGCCGATTCCGGCCCGGCCACCGGTGCCGATGGCGGCGAGGCCTATCGCGATCCTTTCGATCCGGATTTCTGGACGAAGCAGGTCGAGGTCACGACGGCAGGCAAGTCGCAGGCCCCCGGCAAGAATGAGCAGCAGCTGGAAAGCGAAACGACCGAGATCGCCAAGGCAGAGAATGTGAAGCCCGAGGACATCAAGGCGGTGCCCGCGGAGCAGAAGACCGGCAAGGAAACCAAGGGCGCGGTCGAGGCCAAGGATGGCAAGGCGGCGAGCGGAAAGTCGCCTGACAAAGACAAAGCCGAAGCTCAGAAGGACTCCGATCATCAGAAGGATGCGGATAAGACCGAAGAGCAGCAGCAGAAAGAAGCCGAGCAGCTGCAGCAGCAGATCGCCCAACAGATCGGCGGCGTTGCCGGCAAGCTCGCCGAAGGCCTGACTGTGACGGCATCGGAAGGCGGCCTGCTGGTCAGCATCTCCGACCAGAACGACGATTCGATGTTCAATATCGGCTCCGCGGTGCCGCGCCAGGAGATGGTGCTCGCCATGGAAAAAATCGGCGCGATCCTGAAGGAGCGGGGTGGGGCAGTCGCCATTCGCGGTCATACGGACGGGCGCCCGTACAAGGGCGGGCAGAACGAGAACTGGCGGCTTTCGATGGACCGCGCCCAGAGCGCCTATTACATGCTTGTGCGTGGTGGGCTCGACGAGAAGCGTATCTCCCAGGTCTCCGGCTTCGCCGACCGCCGGCTGAAGCTGCCGTCCGACCCGTTCAACGCGGCCAATCGCCGGATCGAGATTCTGGTGCAGGCGGATCAAGGATAGTCGGATGGCGCGTCGGCAACATCGCTACGTCAGATTTGTGGCTCTCGGTATGGCGATGCTTTCGCCTGCCGCAGGCAATACGCAGGATCCGGACGACCTCGCGCCGTACAAGATGTTGCGGTCGCTGCAGTTCGTGCAGGATTCCGTCGTAACCGGCGATCATTCGGCCGGCGAGATGCAGCGCTTCATGCTGGGCACCATCGACGAGCGGTTGCGCACTGTCGATCCTTCGATCTTCGACGATGACCGCAATGTCGATGCGGCGCTGATCTATGCGATGAGCGGCGGCAATCCCCAGACGCTCGAATATCTGGTTGCCCACGACGTCAACGGCTATTTCGACAACCGCATCACCGATGTGCTGCGCAAATATCTGAGCGGCAAGGGTCTTCTCGTCGCAAAGACGCTGGAGGAAACGGCCAGCGAATATCGCGACAAGAAGATTGGCCCCTACCTTGCTCTGATCGGCGGCAACGTCCTGATCGCAACGAAGCCGACGGACGCGCTCGATCTCTACGACCAGGCCCGTCTCGCCGCCCCGGGCACGATCGTCGAGGAGGCGGCATTGCGCCGCTCCGTCGCCATTTGCCTAGACAAGGGCATGCTCGACAAGGGGATGGCCTATTCGCAGCGTTACATCAGACGCTTCTTGCATTCGCCCTATGCCGGCCAGTTCGCCGATCTCTTCGTCAAGCTCGTCGTCGGTCACGATCACGACGTGAAGCCGCAGGATGTGGCCGACATCCTGTCTTTCATGGACGCGCCGCGCCAGCGTGAGGTCTATCTGCGCATCGCGCGCGCGGCCGCAATCGCCGGCAAGCCGGAACTGGCGCGCATGGCGGTCCAACGCGTGCAGTCGCTCGGCGCGGGCACCGACAATGCCTTTGGCCCGCTCGCGGATTTCTATGGCGGCATGGCCGGCCTTCCCACGGAGAATATCGACCAGGCGGCGAAGAATGTCAGCGGCATCGACGGCAATGTGCTTTCGCCGCGGGATCAGGCGCTGCAGGAAGCGGCAAGATCCGTCGCCGACCAGATCTTGCGCGCCCCCGATCCGGCAAGCCTCACGCAAGCATCCAATCCTAACACTGATCATCAAGAAATCACTTCTGAAAAGGCTGCGGCGATAGCCATGCAACCGGGAGCGCCAGGCGCGCTTCCCGAGCCTGTTCCGGGAGGTGTGGCATCGGCTGGCCAAGGCCAGGATACCGACCCCTCATTCAACGCATTTGTGACGACCAATCGGTCCAAGCTCGACGAGATCGACGGTCTTCTGGCGCAAGAAGGCAATTAAAATGATGGATATGAGCGTCTCGGGCGGAGCCTCTGGTACGGAGGCAACCGCGGTTGCAAAATCCGCACGCCAGACTGGAAAGGGTGATGCCGCCGGTCAAAAGAACGAGTTCTTTGACGCGCTCGCCAAGGCGGGCGGCGCTGCGGCCAGCGACGAGGCCGATGACGCGCAGCCGGATCAGGGCGGGATTGTCGAAAACGGCGCCGAGAAGTCGGCGCGGGCGCTCCGCAGCCGTGCGAAACCGCTGATCGATCTCAGGGACGCCGCGTTGAAGGCGCAGGCAGATGCGCAGCCGGAAACCATCGCCGATGCCGAAAAAGGCGTCGCGAAGCCCGCAAAAAACCCGGCGAAAATGCCGGCCGATCTCGGTTTCGAGAAGCTTGATCCGAAGGACCGCTCTGCAGAAGAAGCCGCCCAGTCAGCCAAAAGCGTCAAGCACGCCAAACCAGATGCGTTGGAAAGCCATACCGACAAGGATGGCAGCGAAGACGATGACGGTGGGGTTTCCGATGTTCTCGGCCTGCTGAAGCAGGGGGGCGCCGACGGAACCGCGGCCTTGCCGGCAGCGGCGGCGGCCCATCAAGCCTCCGCCAAGACCGGTGAGGCCGGAACGGCCGACAAGAAGGTCGACGGCATCAATGCCAAGGCAGGCGGCAATGCGTCCGATGCTCTGGCGGCCGTCAGCGCCAATGCCGACGACCTCAGGGTGCCCGGAACGGAAAATGCCGACGCCGCCGATGGCAAGACGTTCAGGATCAGCCGCGCCGATGGCCGCGGCGTGTCGATGGACGTTCATATCGGTGCGGATGAAGCGGGGCCGAAGGACAGCTCGAAGAAGGCCGATGTCGAAAATGTCTCGGTGCTCGAATCGCGCCGCTATATCGGTCTTGCGCAGAACTCGAATTCCGCCGCCGTGACCGCCGCTCTCTCCGGCGATTCCGAATGGGCGCGCGCCATGGAGCCGAGCTCGGCGCTCTCCAACGCGGCGGAATGGACGAGCACCGGGAAGGTCGTCAATACGTTGAAGATCCAGATGAACCCGATCGACCTCGGCCTGGTAACGGCGACCATGCGCCTGTCGGGCGACGCGTTGAACGTCGACCTGAAGGTCGAAACCGGGGCGGCCTACCGTCAATTGAAGGAGGATCACGGCAAGATTCTCGAAGCGCTGCGCAGCCAGGGCTATGCGGTCGACAACGTCACCATCAGCATGGCGCCGGTCGAGCGTTCCGACGCCGGCAACCAGGCGGGAAGCCAGAACCAGACCTCCCAGCAGTCGCTCGCGCAGCAAGGACAGGGCGGCGAGGCGCGCGAGCGCCACAATCAGACGACGCAGCGGACGAATGGGGGCTTCAATGGCGCAGGCGAGACCGGTATTGAAGACGTTTCTGCTGGCCGGACTGGCAGCGGCAGCGCTGGCGGGGTTTACCTCTGAGGCATCAGCCTCCACCGGCGCCTGTGAACGCGAGATCCAGTCGGCGGCGGCCAAATACGGCATCCCGGAAGGCATCCTCTATTCGGTCGGTCTGACGGAAACCGGCCGGAAGGGCTCGCTTTATCCTTACGCCATGAATGTCGAAGGCAAGGCGATCTTTCCGCCCTCTCAGCAGGATGCGATGAGGCAGTTCGACATCGCCAGCAGAAGCGGCGCGAAGCTCATCGACATCGGATGCATGCAGATCAACCACTATTATCACGGCGAGAATTTCAGCTCCGCCGAGGATATGTTCGATCCGCATCGCAACGTGGAATATGCGGCGAAGTTCCTCCGCAACCTGCATGACCGTCATGAGACATGGACGATGGCGGTAGCCAGATACCATGCCGGCCCCAACAACGACCCCGCGCAGAAGCAATATGTCTGCCGCGTCATCGCCAATCTGGTCGCCACGGGCTACGGCAAGTGGACTCCTAATGCGAGTAACTTTTGTGGAAATTGATTCAATCAAAAATTGAGACGGGATATTGTGACGAAACTGTGTCATAATATGGCAAGAATTCGGCGCAATACGTTGGGCAAGTCATAATTAAGAGACCGTTAACTTTTCCACGAAATTTTTGTGTGGATATTCAGCAGTGGCCACTAGATGTAGATCAAATCGCCACCCAGGTCTTAATCAATTATTAATTTCTGCCATTAACTTTAACGAGTTGTCGCCGATTCGTGCGATTCGTACCCATAGATCATCGAAGTGCCACACTGATTCGGAGGCGGACGAATGATCGTAGTGGTTGATGAGCGTGAGCTCGTGAAAGATGGATACACATCTCTGTTTGGTCGAGAGGGCATTCCCTCCACCGGCTTTGATCCTGCGGAATTCGGCGAGTGGGTTCAGACCGCAGCGGATTCCGATATTGCTGCAGTCGAGGCCTTCCTGATCGGCCAGGGCCAGCGCAATTTCGAGCTGCCCCGGGCGATCCGGGATCGGTCGATGGCGCCGGTGATTGCGGTCAGCGATCAGCCCTCGCTCGAAAACACCCTTGCGCTTTTCGATTGCGGCGTCGACGACGTGGTGCGCAAGCCGGTTCATCCCCGCGAAATCCTCGCCAGGGCGGCCGCGATCCGGCGCCGGCTGAAGGCGATCGCCAACTACACCGATATCGGCGGAATCCGGGTCTTCTCGGATGGTCGCGACCCAGAGATCAACGGCGAAGTCTTCGCGCTTCCCCGGCGCGAGCGCCGCATCCTCGAATATCTGATCGCCAATCGCGGTCGCCGGGTCACCAAGACCCAGATCTTCAATGCCATCTACGGCATCTTCGATGAAGAGGTCGAGGAAAACGTCGTTGAAAGCCACATCTCGAAGCTGCGTAAGAAGCTGCGTAAGAAGCTCGGTGTCGATCCGGTCGATTCCAAGCGCTTCCTTGGTTACTGCATTGATTGGGCTTGATTTTCTCGGCCGGGTGGCGATGCCCGGCTGAACCTGGATATTTGGCCTCGCAGCTCGCCATGACAGACAGCTTCACGCAAGGCCCGACAAATACTCTCGATTTTAACAGGTAAAACGAGGTTTTCAGATGAGCATTTTCGGCAGCATGAAGACGGCAGTATCGGGGATGAACGCTCAGGCAAACCGTCTCAGCACCGTCGGCGACAACATTGCCAACGTGAACACCACCGGCTACAAGGCCGTGTCGACGAGCTTCTCGTCGCTCGTTCTGCCCTCCTCGGGCGGCAACTACAATTCCGGCGGCGTTCAGACTTCGGTCCGCCAGGCCGTTTCCGACCAGGGCGATATTTCCTACACCACCTCGAGCACCGACCTTGCGATCTCAGGCGACGGCTTCTTCATCGTTCAGGGTCCTGACGGTACGCCGGTCCTGACCCGCGCCGGCGACTTCACCAAGGACGACGAAGGCAACCTTGTCAATGCCGCCGGCTTCCAGCTGATGGGCTATTCGTACGGCTCGGGTGCTCCCGCCGTCGTCGTCAACGGCTTCGATGGGCTCGTTCCCGTCAACGTCAGCCAGGATGGCCTGACCGCTATTGCCTCCACGTCAGGTTTCTTCAAGGGCAACCTCGATTCCAACGCCAAGGTCGCTCCGGTCGCTCCCGCGACGCTGCCGAGCGCCAACCTCGCCACCACGACGACCGATACCAAGAAGGTCTCGATGGTCGCCTACGATCGCCTCGGCAACAAGGTGATGTACGACTTCTACTTCACGAAGACTGCAGTCGCGGCAGCGCCGCCGCCGGCGCCGCCCGCTACCGCAGCGACCTGGGAAGTGGCAATGTATCGCAACGCCAACGCGGCGACGGGCGGCACCACCTCCTTCCCCTACAGCGCCGGTGGCTCAGTCGGCAACGGAACGCTCACCTTCGACGCCAACGGCAAGATGACCTCGACCGGTGCCGTCACCATCAACGATGGGGTAACGGGCCAGGCGATCGCCATGGATTTCTCGGGCTTCACGCAGCTCGGCGCCGCCTTTTCCGGTACCGGTACGCCGAATGGTCAGGCGGCGACCCCGGTCCAGGACGTCACGATCGATGGCGACGGCATCGTCTATGCCAAATATGAGGACGGCAGCACCAAGCCGCTTTACCGCATTCCGCTCGCCAACGTCGCAAGCCCCGACAAGCTGACGCTGATGAGCGGCAACGTCTACAGCGCCAACGGCCAGTCTGGCGTCACCGTCACCGGTTTCCCGCAGACCAACGGCCTCGGCACGATCAAATCGGGCGCTCTCGAAGGTTCGAACGTCGACCTCGCCGGCGAACTGACCGAAATGATCGAAGCACAACGCAGCTATACCGCCAATTCAAAGGTCTTCCAGACGGGCTCGGACATCATGGACGTCCTCGTCAACCTCAAGAGATAAGTAGGGTAACGGGTAAGCCATGTCGCTCACATCCGCACTTAATACCGCGCAGAACATATTCAACAATACCGGCACGCAGAGCAGTGTCGTATCGAACAATATCTCGAATGCGGGCAACAAGGATTATGTGCGCCGGCAGGCGATGCTCACCACGTCCCTGAACGGCGCGCAGGTCGTCAAGATAGACCGGGCGCAGGAAGACGCCCTGCTGCGCCAGTATCTGAAGTCGTCCTCGCAGGACAGCGCCCAGCAGGCGCTGCTGAGCGGTCTCGGGGATCTCAAGTCGATCATGGGCGGCAACGACTATGAAACGGCGCCGTCCACCTATCTCGGTGTTTTCCAGCAAAAACTGCAGGCGTTCAGAACCTCGCCGGGCAGCACCGTCGCGGCTCAGGGCGCCATCACCGCCGCCCAGGACGTTGCCAACTCGCTGAACAACGCATCGAACTCCGTTCAGGACGTTCGCGCCTCCGCCGACAAGCAAATCGCTACGGCGGTCGACAGCCTGAATACGCTTCTCAGCCAGTTCGAGAAGGCCAACAATGCGGTGAAGACCGCGACGGCCTCGGGCGCGGATGCATCGAGCGCTCTCGATGAGCGTGAGAAGGCCCTCAAGCAGATTTCGCAGATCGTCGGCGTCAACACGACGACACGCGACAACAACGACATGGTGCTGAGCACCTCTGACGGGACGATCCTCTTCGAGACGGTCTCGCGCAAGGTAACGTTCCAGGCCAAGGATGTCTACAACGCCAACATCGCCGGCAATTCGGTCTATGTCGACGGCGTGGCGCTTCCGCGCGGCAGCGGATCGACGACCACAGGGCAAGGGAGCCTTCAGTCTCTCCTCCAGATCCGCGACGAGATCGCTCCCAATTTCCAGAAGCAGCTCGACGAAATCGCCCGCGGCCTGGTCTCGCTCTTCAAGGAACAGAACACGGCAGCTGGTCCGGCCTATGTGCCCGGCCTCTTCACCTGGGGCGGCGGCACGGTCGATACCGGTGCCACTGCCGTTGCCGGCATGGCGGCGACGATCAGTGTCAGCAGTCGCGTGATCACCTCGCAGGGCGGCGATCCGATGCGCCTGCGCGATGGTGGCGTCAACGCCACAGGTCTCGTCGCGAATCCGACCGGCCTCAGCGGCTACACGAATGAGCTTGATCGCCTATATACAGCGATGGGCTCCGATATCGATTTCGATCCGGCGGCGGGACCCGCAGTTGGTTTCGACAACTCGACGGGCATCGATTCGAACGTCAGCATCATGGAATATGCGACCAATTCCTTGGGTTGGCTCGAGCAGTACCGCAGCAACGCCACGACGGCGGCGGAGAATACCTCGGCGGCGCTGTCGCGTTCCGACGAGGCCTATTCCAACGAGACGGGCGTCAACCTCGACGAGGAACTGACCCTGCTTCTCGACATCGAGCAGTCCTACAAGGCGGCGACCAAGATCCTGAACGCCGTTGATGAAATGTTGAAGTCATTGCTGGATATTGCGAGTTAAGCCATGAAGAGCTCATTTATTTCAAGTTCGGCCATCCAGAATGCAATGCGGTTGACGATCCGTCAGGCGCAGAACCAGATGACGAAGGCGTCGACGGAAGCGACGACGGGAGTCTATGCGGATATCGGTGTCTCCCTCGGCGGCAACGCTGCCAGGAGCGTGGACTTCAGTCGTGAGGTCGACAGGATAGATTCGATCAAATCAAGCAATTCGCTGGTCAACGCGCGCATGGAATCCTCGCAGCTCGGCCTCTCCAAGATGAAGGACGTCGGCGACGGTCTCGTTTCGAAGCTGACGGCGCTTCAGGGCAGCCGCGATCCAGGCAGCATCACCGTCGCCATCCAGTCGGCGACCAGCGCCCTGTCCACCATGATGGATACGGCCAACACCATGGTGAACGGCGAATATCTCTTCTCCGGCATCAACACGGATGTACAGCCGCTGACCGACAAGACGGCTGCGACGAGCGCGGCGATCGTTACGGCGCTGAACACATATGCGACGGGTCTTGGCAAGCCGGTCAACCAGTTGACCGGCGCTGAAATGGACACTTTCATCACCACGCAGGTCGAGCCGATGTTCAGTCAGGCCAACTGGACCAACCCGGCGACCGGCTGGTCGCAGGCGTCGAACCAGAACATGACGAGCCGCATCAGCAACTCGGAAGTGATCGAATCCTCGACCAACGCCAATTCCGAAGGCATGCGTTATTTCGCTCTCGCCTCGGTCATGACCTCGGCGTTGCTCGGGCAGAATCTCAGCACCGACGCGATGGGCAAGGTCTCCAGCAAGGCAATCAGCTATACGACGAAGGCGACCACCGGCCTGGTCACCCAGGCAAGCCAGCTCGGCCTTTCGCAGGAGCGCGTCAAGAAGTCCAACGACGCTCTCGATGCTCAGTCTAACATCATCAAGAACAAGCTCGTCGATCTCCAGGGCGTCGACCCCTATGAAGCTTCGACCCTCGTCAAGACTTTGGAAACGCAGCTTGAAACCGCCTACACGATCGTTTCGAAGATCCAGCAGTTGAGTCTCGTAAACTACCTTTGATGAGCAAAGGCGCGCAATATAAAGAAGGATGCATGAATGTATCAGTTCTCATATGCCGAAGTCATGCAAGACTCGGTGGCCGACGCGAAAGAGCGGGAATGGCAGGTTCTTGACCGGTCCATAGACCTGCTGTCGTTGGCGCGCGACAAGGAAAAATACGGCCGGGAAGCCATTGAAGCCCTGTTTTATACGCGCCGGGTCTGGATCAGCTTCATCGAGGATCTGAAAAATCCCGACAATCAGCTGGAGATCGAGCTCAGGGCCAACCTCATCTCGATCGCGATCTGGATACTGAAGGAATGCGACAGGATCAGAAAACGTCTGTCTAACAACTACCAGGGCATCATCGACGTTACCACCATCATCAGGGATGGACTTAAATGAAAAGTACACTTCGCATTTCTCTGAAAGCCGGAGAAAGAATCTTCATCAACGGCGCCGTCCTGCGCGTCGACCGCAAGGTCGCGCTGGAATTCCTGAATGATGTGACGTTCCTTCTCGAAAATCACGTGCTCCAGCCGGAAGGCGCCACGACGCCGCTCCGCCAGCTCTATTTCATCGCGCAGATGATCCTCATCAACCCCGAGGGCAAGGACCACTCGACGGCGATGTTCCGCAAGTCGATCACCATGCTGCTCACCTGCTTCAAGAACGAAGAGATCCTCGCGGAACTGAAGCGCATCGATGCACTCGTCTCGACCGGCCGCGCCTTCGACGCGCTCAAGGCCATTCGCGGCCTCTACGCGATCGAAGACAATATCCTCAACAACCACGAACTGCCGCCGACGATGGTCGAGCAAATTCGCAGGGAGATCGCACCATGGCGGTAGATGCAACGTCGAAGGTGAACACTTCCACAGCCTCGACTGATATGACGAATACGGCTCAGAAGAAGGCGACGCTGAACTACGACAACTTTCTTCAGCTGCTCATCGCGCAGATGAAGAACCAGGACCCGACCGATCCGATGAAGGCGAGCGAGCAGGTGGCGCAGCTTGCGACCTTCTCGCAGGTCGAGCAGACGGTCCAGACCAATACCAAGCTGGACACCCTTCTGGCAAGCTCGAGCCTCACCCAGGCCAGCAGCTATGTCGGCAAATACATGGAAAGCGCCGATGGCACCGTCAAAGGCGTCATCGATTCCGTCAAGGTTTATTCCGACGGCATCATTGCGACGACCGAGAATGGCGGTAAGATACTCGTGCAGGCGGGAATCACCGTTGCCGACAAGGCTCCAAGCGGCAGCTCCTGATGCAACCCGCGCCGTGCGCCGGTTTGATGCCAACAATCGCGGCCTTGCCAAGGCGGGGCCGCTTCAAGGCGATATGAGGTTGCCTTTCGATGAACGAAGCTGATGCATTGGATCTGTTCCAGGCCGCGATCTGGACCGTGCTGATCGCCGCCGGTCCCGCCGTCATCGCCGCGATGGTGGTGGGCCTCGTCATTGCCTTGATCCAGGCCCTGACCCAGGTGCAGGAAGCGACGCTGACCTTCGTGCCGAAGATCGTCGCGGTGCTCGTCACGGTCGGCGTCACGGCCCCCTTTGTCGGCTCGCAGATCTCGATTTTCACCAATCTGGTCTTCTCGCGCATCCAGTCAGGTTTCTGAGCCACCTTCGCGCAAGCTTCGCCATTTAACTCTCGATCCGAATTGGGCGGACTTCATGTCTGCCTCCTCTCATGAAGAGACGGAATCGTTATGGCGCAACCACCTGCACTACCCCTTCCTAAAGTCGCCCCGAGCCTGCGCGACGTCGGTTTTGCTCTCGGCATCGTCGGCATCATCTGCATTCTCTTCCTGCCGATCCCGCCGTTCCTCATCGATATGGGACTTGCCTTCTCGATCGCCTTCTCTGTGCTGATCCTCATGGTCGCGCTGTGGATTCAGAAGCCGCTCGATTTCTCGTCCTTTCCGACCATTCTGCTGATCGCAACGATGACCCGCCTGGCGCTGAATATAGCGACGACGCGCGTCATCCTGTCTCATGGCAATGAAGGTCACGACGCAGCCGGCGGCGTCATCGCCGGTTTCGCAAGCCTTGTCATGTCCGGCGATTTCGTCATCGGTCTGATCGTCTTCCTGATCCTCATCACCATCAACTTCATCGTCATTACCAAGGGCGCCACGCGTATCGCCGAAGTCGGCGCGCGTTTCACCTTGGACGCCATCCCCGGCAAGCAGATGTCGATCGACGCCGATCTCTCGGCCGGGATCATCGACGAGAAGGAAGCCCAGCGCCGGCGCAGGGAGCTCGAAGAGGAAAGCTCCTTCTTCGGCGCGATGGACGGTGCGTCGAAGTTCGTACGTGGTGATGCCGTCGCTGGCCTCATCATCACCGCCATCAACGTTTTCGGCGGCATCATCATCGGCTATTTCCGCCACGGCATGCCGATCGGCGAAGCGGCCGACGTCTTCGTCAAGCTCTCCGTCGGCGACGGCCTCGTCTCGCAGATGCCGGCCCTCATCGTCTCGCTCGCCGCCGGCCTTCTCGTCTCGCGCGGCGGCACCACCGGCTCGACCGACCAGGCGGTCGTCAACCAGTTGAGCGGCTATCCCCGCGCGCTCTCCGTCTCGGCCGTGCTGATGTTCGTCCTGGCCTTGATGCCGGGCCTGCCGTTTGTCCCCTTCGTCATTCTCGGCAGTCTTCTCGCCTTCGGCGCCTGGTTCATCCCGCGTCAGGTCGAGGCTGAAAACAAGCTTCGCCGCGAGCAGGAGGAAAAGAAGGTCGTCCAGAGCAAGGAGCTGGAAAAGGATTCGGTCAAGTCGGTGCTTCGCACCTCGGAGATCGAGCTGGCGCTCGGCAAGATGGTCTCGACGCGCCTGCTCGGCGCCCACCAGGAACTCGCCTTCCGCGTCGGCAAGATGCGCAAGAAGTTCGCCACGCAATACGGTTTCGTCGTGCCCGAGATCAAGGTGACGGACGATATCGCCATCGCCGAGAAGTCCTACCAGATCCGCATCCACGGCACGACGGTCGCCTCCAATCTGCTGCGCGTCGGCGAAGTCCTCGTTGTCACCGGCGCCGGCCGCCGGCCGAGCATTCCGGGCGACGAAATCCGCGAACCTGCTTTCGGCATGCCTGCCGTCTCGATCCTCGAAAACTTTGCCGACGATCTGAAGCGCGAAGGCTTCCAGCCGATCGACAACGTCTCCGTCGTGCTCACGCACATGAGCGAGGTCATCCGCAACAACCTGCCGCAGCTTCTGTCCTACAAGGACGTCAAGGTGCTGATCGACCGCCTCGACCCCGAATACAAGAAGCTCGCCGACGAGATCTGCTCGTCGCACATGTCCTATTCCGGCCTGCAGGCGGTACTGAAGCTCCTGCTTGCCGAGCGCGTCTCGATCCGCAACCTGCACCTCATTCTCGAAGCGGTGGCCGAGCTTGCCCCGCATGTCAGGAAGACCGAGCAGATCGTCGAGCACGTCCGCATCCGCATGGCCCAGCAGCTTTGCGGCGACCTGGCCGACAACGGCGTGCTGCGCGTGCTGAGGCTCGGCAGCAAGTGGGATCTCGCCTTCCATCAGGCGCTGAAGCGTGACAACAAGGGCGAGGTGATCGAATTCGACATCGATCCCCGCAGCCTTGAGGAGTTCAGCGAGCAGGCGACCAAAGTTATCCGTGAGTTCATGGATCGCGGCCTGCCATTCGCCCTTGTCACGTCGCCGGAAACACGCTCCTATGTGCGCATGATCATCGAACGGCTGTTCGCCACGCTGCCGGTCCTGTCGCATGTCGAACTGGCCAAGGGCATCGAGATAAAGATTTTGGGCTCTATTTCATGATAACAGACCCGCAAGGGACCGTTCTCGCGCTGTTTCTGGTTTTCTGCCGGATCGGCGGCTGTGTGCTGGCTCTTCCTGGTTTTTCTTCGGCGCGCGTGCCCGAACAGCTGCGCGTCTTTATCGCTTGCGCTCTCTCGATCGCCGTCATGCCGTTGCTCTGGGACACCGTCTATCCGGCCGTCCATACAGGCGCCGGAACCTATATCGGCCTGATCTTCACCGAATCACTGGTCGGTGTGATGTATGGGATGCTGGCGAGAATCTATACGCTCGGCATGCAGTTCGCCGCTTCGATCCTCGCCACGATGGTCGGCTACACCCAGCCGGGTTCTGCCGACGTCATCGAAGACACGCCGGAGACCAGCCTATCGGCCTTTGTCACCTTCGCCGGCATCATGATTCTCTTCATCATGGATTTCCATCATATCGTCTTTCGCGCACTGATCGATTCCTACACGACCATGCCCTTCGGTGGCCTTGTGCAGATGCGCTCGACGCTGATCACCTTCACCGACACGCTGGAACAGACCACCTACATCATGCTGCGGCTGTCGAGCCCCTTCCTGATCTACGGCCTGATCTTCAACGTCTCGATCGGCTTCATCAACAAGCTCGCGCCGCAGATCCCGGTCTACTTCATCTCCACGCCTTATCTGCTGATGGGCGGGCTCTTCCTGATCTATTTCTCGATTGCCGCGATGGTCAGCCAGTTCGGCCAGGCCTTCGATTCGATCTATATCGGGCGATGAGGCTGATATGGTCGACAAGAACCGCTCCCAGAAGCTCAAGCGTCTCATGTCGGTGCAGCGGCATATCGAGAGGATGGCCGAGAACGATCTGGCCGAAACCAGCCGGCAGCGCGTCGAGGTCAATGCGGCGATGGACGACGTCATCACCGCACTCGGCTCGATGGACCCCGTTCACCATGCCTTTTCTCAGAATTACGCCGATCGATTCGGCCGGCTCACCATCAAGGACCAGCAGCTGACCGGCATGCAGCAGGTTCACGAGATGCGGTTGATGCGCGAGCGCGCCAAGGCCGATCGCCTGGAAGAAGGCATGAAAGAGGCCCTTGAGGCCGAGCGTCGCGAGATCGACGACAATGCCGTCTACGATGTAATCGATCAGCAATTCGCAACGCCAGCCTCCAGCAAGCTTCAAAAACCATAGTCGCTACGATCTTAAATTAGAGGATTGTAACGTGGCTATTTCGCCCCCCAGTGATCTGGTCCTGGACGTTGTCAAAGCTGCCGACCCCATGGAGGTTCAGGCAGCTCAGGAAAAATTGAAGGCAAATCGTGCGGCCTTTGCCGCAACGAGCCTCGCCGAGAATGGCAAGGGCTTTTCCAATACTGTCGACGTTCTCGATCATGTCGGTCAGAAGAGCGGCCTCTCCAACATCCAGAACCGCACCAAAACCGAGGACGTTCCGGAAAGCTACCGGAAGTTCGAGGCCATGGTTCTGCAGAATTTCGTCAAGTCCATGCTGCCGAGTGAAAGCGACGACGTCTATGGCAAGGGCGCGACCGGCGATATCTGGAAGGGCATGATGGCCGAGCAGCTCGGCAACACCATGGCCAAGGGCGACGGCATCGGCATCGCCAAGCAGATGTACAGCGAGCAGCTGCGCCGGCAGGAAGGCAAGATCGTCAACGCTTCGACCGATGATCACGACCGCAACACCGCGCTCAGCATGATCGACGACTTCCAGCGCAAGACGTTTGGCACGCCGACCGCCGAAGCCAAGACCGCAAGCGACGCATAACCGAGGGTAAGATGGAAATAGTTTCGAACGAATACAGGATCAAATCCGTTCTCGGACGCCTCGAGATGATCATCGACAATGAGAACACCCGGATCGGCAGCGATCCGCAGTTCGATCTCAAGGTCTCCAACGCGCACAAGAGCCGTTGCCTCTACGAGCTGTCGATGCTGTTTCGCGATACCGATCCGGCCGAGCTTGCCGCTGCCCATCTCGATCAGCTGCACGGCTTGAAGAAGAAGCTGGTTCTCAATGCCCGTCGCGTCGAGGCCCATCTCGAAGCGGTTCGCGCCGTCGCCGATCTCCTGAAGAATGCGGTTCAGGACGCCGATGCCGACGGCACTTATTCCCAGGAACAATTCGCCTCGCGTGGAAACTGATGATCAAGCTCGTCCTCACCGGTATCTGGGTTTGCGCCATCACTTTGGCATCGGTCTATTTTTCGGTGTACCTGGCGACCGCGCCGGCGCCTGCGGCAACGGATTCCAAGCAGAACGCGCTCGAGCTGGTGAAGGGTGAAACGATCACGGTGCCGATCATCGGCGACGGTGCGGTCACTGGCTACTTCCTCGGCCGCGTTTCCTTCATGATGAACAAGGACATGCTGAAAGGCGTGACGCTGCCGCTGACCGAAATGACGACGGACGAGCTTTTCAGTCTGCTCGTCGGCAACAAGATGGTCGATATCGCCCACATCAAATCCTTCGATCCGAAGGCCTTTCGCGAAGAGGTCAAGAAGGGCATGAACGAGCGTCTCGGTGGCGAATACGTCGCCGAAGTAATGCTGGAGCAGCTCGACTATCTCTCCAAGGAAGACGTCAAGGAAAACTCCTCCGGTAAGCCGACGAAGATGGGCACACCGGTCAAGATCGTCGAGACCGCGCCAGCCGGCGAGGCGCCGGCGCCAGCCGCTCACTAAAGCGTGCCGTCATCTTTCAGTCTCGCTTGTCACGCCTGTGCGCAACCTGCTCCAGGCGATATCGAATCATTCGCGACAGACGGCGCCCGAGGGCGCCGTTTGTCGTTGGCGCGTGTGGTTAATAAACCACTTATACGAGCATTGAAATTCAAGCCATTTTCCTAAGGGTTGTTTGAAACCCGCCTGATATAACCGGCGCCACAGCTTGGCATGCGCTGCCTTCCGGGATCGGAGCGGCGCCGTCCCGGCGGGACGCGACCGGTCCTTTCGAGACCTCCGGTGCGGAAATATGGGCTTGTTTTCCGGGATGTCGGGGCATGAAGCACCCACGGCAGGAGGTTGGAATGAATCTGATTGCGAACTTCGCGGTGCTCGCATCGCGGCGGACGATCTTCGATCTGCCGGTCTGTGATCTCGGCTGGGACGACGCCCTCGTTTTCATCAACGAGCTGGCCTCCATTCCTGTCGGTCAGACCGTGGTTTGCTTCGTCAACGCCCACAATATGCTGACGGCGCTGCACGACGATGAATATTACCGGATCATGTCGCACAATCTGGTGCTGCCGGATGGCATTGGTCTCAACATCGCATCGCAGATCGCCCATGGCGCGCCGTTTCCCGCCAACCTGAACGGCACCGATTTCGTGCCTGCCTTCCTGACCTTCATGGAAGCTCCGCGCCGCATCGGCCTTATCGGCGGCAAGCGCGAGATCGTCGAGGCGGCTGCGGAAAATTTCCGCAAGCATGCGCCCTGGCACGAATTCGTCGTCGTTTCCGACGGCTACTTCGACAAGATCAACTCCGCCCCCGTGGTTGAGGATATCGAGCGTCACAAGCTCGATATCCTGATCGTCGGCATGGGAACGCCGCTGCAGGAGAAATGGGTCCACGATAACATCCGCGCCGATCACGCGCGCCTGGTGCTGACCGTGGGCGCTCTGTTCGACTTCGTTTCCGGCGCTGTCCCGCGCGCGCCCAAGACGGTGCGGATGATGCGCATGGAATGGGCCTACCGCATGATGCAGGAGCCGGCGCGCCTCTGGCGCCGTTATGTCGTCGGCATCCCGGTCTTCCTTTATCATGTCCTGCGCTACCGCTTCCGCCGGCGCGAGAGGATTCTGAGCTATCCCGAAGAGAGCGCCGGCGCACTGCAGCAGCCGTCGCGGGCGGATCATAAGAAGGCAAGCTAAGCTCAAAGCATGTCGCGCAAAGGTGTGCCGTGGTTTTGCGACCACGGCATAAGGCGTTGCGGTTTCTTGCCGACCGCGGTTAACCATTTATTTGCCATGAATATTTAAAGTAGCTTAATCATCCGCATTTCGTGCGGATGATCGAACTCGGCCATCATGTGCATGAGATGTGGCGCAAATGTACGATATCAGGGCCAGAAGCAGCTTCCACGATCGCGCAGCCGCAGCGCCGCGCACCCATGACGATTCCTATCGGCCGCCCCGGCCGAACCGGTCGGACGTCGCGCCGCCGGAGGCCGAATTGCTGCGGGCTATCGGCCGCGCACTGGAAGAGCAGCGCGAAAAGGCGGCACGCACGGCGCCGCTGGTCGACCGCATCGAAACCATCCTCGGCAATCACCTGCGCGCTGCCAACGACGTCGGCTCTCGTCTTTCGCCGGAGCCCTTGGAGAATGAGGGGCTGATCGTACCGGCCGACGAGCCAGTGATCGAACCACCGGCCGCAATACATCAGGAACGCGCTGTGCGCCGGCCCGCAGCGCCGCAGCGCAACGCGCGCGGCACCGGCCTTGCGGCGATGGTCGCCGCAGCCACGATCCTCGGTGCCGGCTCGCCGGTGTTGATGCCGGCGTCGCCGTCTCTCTACCGCGCGGAGACGACGCTTGCGGTGAAGACGGATGCCGCAAGTCGGGCGGCCTTCACCCAAGCCGCGGCGAAAGGGCTGCTGTCGGCGCGGGTTGTCGCTTCGACGGTCGCCGCCCTGAAGCTCGATCACGATGCCGAATTTGCCGGCGCCGGCGCCAATGCGCTGGGCGTCGCGCTCGACCTCCTCTCGGCGACCGGCGCCGCCGCTGATCCCGCTTCCCGTGCCGAGGCGACACTGAAACATGCCGTCGAGATATTGCCCGATGGCGCCGCCGGCACGATCCTCGTGAGGGTGACGACCGGCGACAGCGGCAAGTCCACGCGTATTGCCGCAAGGTTGGCCGATGCAGTTTCCGTAGGGGATAGCCCCGCCGGGAGTGCCGAAACCGACGCCGCCTTGCGCAAGACCTATGACGACGCCAAAGCCGAGCTTGCCGCCTTCACGGCAAAGAGCGGCGAAGGCAACGTCAAGGTTGCGATCGATCTTCGCCGGCAGGTCGACGGGCTCGATGCCGATCTCAAGGAGGCCGATCAGAACATCCTCGCCGCCAAGGCGCAGGCGGACCGGCTGAAGGCCGCAAAACTCGCTGAGGTGCTCGACGGCTCGTTGCCTTCCGATATGCTGTCACCGGCGCTGCAGGACTGGCGCGACAAATATGCCGTCGCCAAGACGACGCTTGCGCAGCTTTCCGCCGAACTCGGCCCGCGCCATCCGCGCCTGCTGCAGCAGCAGGCAGAAGCCGATGGCCTGAAGGAAAATATAGGCAAGGAGCTTGTCCGTCTTGCCCAGGCTGCCAACGCCGCGGCCAAGGCCGCCGTCGATGCACGCAAGGGCCTGAACGATCGCCGGAACACGCTGATCGCCCAGAGCCGGGATACCGGCGTCGATCTTTCCCGGTTGACCGAACTGCGCGAAAAGGCGAATGCCGCGCGTTCGCGCCTTGAAGACGCGACGTCCACAGCGGTCGGAGCGGCCGCCGACGGTCGTATCGTTCTCCTGAAGCCGGCGCTGGTAACCGCGGTATCGGGAGCAGATGGCCTGACCGGCCGCTCGCTGGCCGGTGCAGCGGCGGGTCTTGCGATAGGCCTTGCCGCGGCTTTCCTGCTACGGCTGTGCAGGCCTGCCGCCGCGCCCGCAAAAAGGGAAATGCCGCTCTCCCGGGCACAGGCTCCATTGCCGTTAATGCCTGCGCCGGATCCCGCGCCAGTCGGCGAAATGGAGGCATTGCGCTCCGAAATCTCCGGCCTGCGCGACCGGCTGCGTGTTCATGCGCTCGAAGCGCGGCAACCGCTGCGCTGAGCGAAATTTCCTTGCAAGTTTGCTATTGCGTTGCCGCTTTCGGACAGGATAGGGCGTTGGTGAGCAATTGACGCTCGCCGACTATCCATAGATTGACGCGAAACAGGGCGGAGAGACGCGTGACGACAGTAATCGATGGCAAAAACGTAGCCGCATCCGTCATTCAGACGGTAAAGGCTGCAACGGCAGCGCTGGAAAAGACGAGCGGCGTTACCCCCGGTCTTGCGGTCATCATCGTCGGCGACGATCCGGCAAGCCATGCCTATGTCGGCTCCAAGAGCCGCATGGCCAAGGAGTGCGGCTTCAAATCGGTGCAGCACACGCTGCCGGTAGACACGAAGCAGGAGGAGCTTGCATCCCTCGTCGCCAGCCTCAACGCCGATCCGTCGATCCACGGCATCCTGGTGCAACTGCCCTTGCCGAAGCCGCTCGACAGCGAGCCGATCATCCAGTCGATCCTGCCTGAGAAGGATGTCGATGGCTTGAGCACCGTCAATGCCGGCAAGCTAGCCATCGGCGACCTGAAGACCGGGCTGGTCTCCTGCACCCCGGCCGGCGCCATGGTCTTCGTCCGCCGTACCCATGGCGAGGATCTCTCCGGCCTTAATGCCGTCGTCATCGGCCGTTCCAACCTGTTCGGCAAACCGATGGCGCAATTGCTGCTCAATGCCAATGCAACGGTGACGATCGCGCATTCGAGGACCAAGAACCTCGCCGAGGTCTGCCGCAATGCCGATATCCTGGTGGCCGCGGTCGGCCGGCCGGAGATGGTGAAAGCCGACTGGGTCAAGCCGGGTGCGACGGTGATCGACGTCGGCATCAACCGTATTCCGGCACCCGAAAGAGGCGAGGGCAAGACCCGGCTCGTCGGCGACGTCGCCTTCGCGGAGGTCTCCAAAGTCGCCAGCACCATCACCCCGGTTCCGGGCGGCGTCGGGCCGATGACCATTGCCATGCTAATGGCCAACACCGTCATCGCCGCTCATCGCACTGCCGGACAGACCCCACCGCAGTTCTGATTATGACCGCTGCGGGGCGGGGCCGGTCGAGGACCTGACGATCAGCTCTGTCTTCCAGAGCTCCTGGTCGGGGAAGGGGCCGGCCTGTTTCACCGTTCCGATCAGCCGCTGGGCGATGCGCGCACCTGCCGCCCGCAATGAAGAGCGCGTCGTCGTCAACGGCACGGAGAAGTTTTCCGGCTTCAGCAGCGGCAGCACATCGTCATGCGCAATCAGCGAAATATCTTCGCCGAGCCGCAATCCCGCCTGGTTGACGGCGCGGATCGCGCCAAGCGCCAGCACGGTGCTGGAGCAGAGGATCGCTGTCGGCCGCTCGGGCAGCTGCAGGAAGCGTTCCATTGCCAGCAGCCCTTGCTCATCGGTCATGAGCGCGTGGCTCACGCAGTCTTCATCGAGCGTCAGTCTGCGTTCGGCAAGGGCTGACATGACGCCGTTCCTCCTGCGGATGGCGAAATCGAGATGCATCGGCCCGTTCATCAAGGCAAAGCGCGTGTGGCCGAGCTGCAGCAATAGCCGCGTCGCATCGTAAAACGCCCCTTCGTTGTCGATGTCGAGAAAGGGATAGTCCGGCTCCGATCCGAAGGAGCGGCCGTGCACGACATAGGGCATGGAGAGCGATTTCAGCATGGCGAGCCGGGGATCGTGGCCACGCATGTAGGCGACGAACAGCGCATCGACATTGCCGCTGATCGCAAGGCGCCGGAGCGCGGCCACCTCATCGTCGGGATCGGCCGGCATGATGACGAAGTGGAAGTCGTGGCGCACCGCCTCCTCGCCGAGCCCCGCCAGGAATTCGCCGAAATGCACGTCGGACTGGTGGCCCGGCGCTGTCGGCATGACGAGGCCGATCGAGCCGGCCTTGCCAGTCGCAAGCCGCTGCGCCGCCTTGTTGGGCCGGTATCCGGTTTCCTTGACAGCCTGAAGCACGCGCTCCCGGGTCGCCTCGTTGACCTCGGGATAGCCGTTGAGCGCCCGGCTCACGGTCGTCTGCGAAAGTCCCAGCAATTCCGATAGCTGTTTGAGATTCACCTGCTATGCTTCCTCCCGGCCCGTTCTGGCGCCGTCTTGAAAGATGCAGCCTCCCAGCAGCACCCAAAGCGCTTTCAATTATGTATCATTTGACGCGCTTGACTCAAGAAAAATCGCTCCATATTCCCCAATAGGCGTTGCTGAGCTGCGTATTCTGCGTGTTCACGGCGAGATTTCGTGAAATGACTTGACTCCATTCCACCGAAAGTGGAATGAGTGAAGCTGTCAAAGCGCTTTGAAATTTCCTTTTGAGGGAATTCGGCGTGGGTTGGGATTGTGATGGGAGGATGATCACATGAAAAAGTCATTTTTGATGGGCGTTGCCGCGGCAGCGCTTTTTGCCGGCGCTGCGTCGGCGGCCGATTTGAAATTTGCCCCGGGACAGGATGCCAAGTTCAACTGGAAGAGCTATGACGAATTCAAGGCTGCCCATGCCGACCTGAAGGGTCAGCCGCTGACGATCTTCGGGCCGTGGCGCGGCGAAGACGAGGCGTTCTTCCTGAGCGTTCTCGCCTATTTCACCGAAGCGACAGGCGTCGAAGCCAAATATTCCTCGTCCGAAAACTACGAACAGCAGATCGTCATCGACACGCAGGCGGGCTCGCCGCCGAACATCGCCGTTCTGCCGCAGCCCGGCCTGCTCGCCGATCTCGCCAGCAAGGGCTTCCTGACGCCGCTCGGCGACGACAACTCCAAGTGGATCAAGGACAATTACGGCGCCGGCGACAGCTGGGTCGGTTACGGCACCTACAAGGGCAAGGACGGCAAGGAAGCCTTCTACGCCTTTCCTTACAAGGCCGACGTGAAGTCGCTGGTCTGGTACGTGCCGGAGAATTTCGAGGAAGCTGGCTACAAGATCCCGACGACCATGGAAGAGCTGCATGCGCTTACCGATCAGATCGTCAAGGATGGCGGCGTTCCCTGGTGCATCGGTCTCGGTTCCGGCGGCGCCACCGGCTGGCCGGCGACCGACTGGGTCGAAGACATCATGCTGCGCACACAGCCACCGGAAGCCTATGACAAATGGACGACCAACGAGCTGAAATTCACCGATCCGGCCGTCGTTGCCGCGATCGACGAGTTCGGCAAGTTCGCCAAGAACGGGAAATATGTCGATGGCGGTGTTGCGGCCGTGGCCTCGACCGATTTCCGCGACAGCCCGAAGGGCCTCTTCGCCGTTCCGCCGAAGTGCTACATGCACCACCAGGCCTCGTTCATTCCGTCCTTCTTCCCTGAGGGTACGAAACTCGGCCAGGATGCCGACTTCTTCTACATGCCGACCTTTGCGTCGCATCCCGAGCTCGGCAAGCCGGTTCTCGGCGCCGGCACCCTCGTCTCGATCGCCAAGGACTCGAAGACGGCCCGCGCCTTCATCGACTTCCTGAAGACCCCGATCGCGCATGAGGTCTGGATGGCGCAGTCGAGCTTCCTGACCCCCTACAAGGGCGTCAGCACCGAGGCCTATGCCAATCCGCAGATGAAGAAGGAAGGCGAGATCCTGACGTCGGCTACCACCTTCCGCTTCGACGGTTCCGACCTGATGCCGGGCAAGATCGGCGCCGGCGCTTTCTGGACAGGCATGGTCGATTTCGTCGGCGGCAAGTCTGCACAAGATGCTGCTGGCGAGATCCAGAGCGCCTGGGATGGCATCAAGTAATCCTTCAAATTATGCCGCCGGCTTGCCGGCGGCATGGCTTGCATGACTGGCCGGGCTCGCAAACAGCCCGGCCATAGCAGGATATATTGTGGTCAGGCAATACAAAGAGATTGACGATGACCGGCGTTGACCCGTCAGAATAAAAACCGGTCGGAATAAGATCAGGGGAAGCAGGGGAGGGACGAAATGCTGTTGCAGATTGTGTCCGCTTTGGGCGTCGTGGTCGTCGCCGTTTTCGCGTGCTCGGCCTATTTCTATTTTTCGAACAAGATTCTGGATCTCGCTCTGCCGGTGAAGGATGGCGACATCCGCGCCGCATCGCGCAATCTCAACCGTCGTGCGCTCGTCCGGCCCTGGCTGTTCGTCGGTCCGGCGCTCTTTCTTCTCGTCGTCTACCTCGTCTATCCCGTTGTCGCGACGGTCGTCCTGTCGTTCTACGACCGGTCGGGCCTGCAGTTCGTCGGCCTCGCCAATTATCAATGGGCGCTCGGCGACCGCGAATTCCGCCAGTCGATCTTCAACAATATCCTTTGGCTCGCCGTCGTGCCGGCCGCCTGCACCTTCTTCGGCCTCGTCATCGCCGTGATGACCGACCGCATCTGGTGGGGCAATATCGCCAAGAGCATCGTCTTCATGCCGATGGCGATCTCCTTCGTCGGCGCCTCCGTCATCTGGAAATTCATCTATGAGTATCGCGGCGGCAACGACGTCCAGATCGGTTTGCTGAACGCCATCGTCCAGCTGTTCGGCGGCACGCCCGAGGTGTGGATCTCCGTTCCCTTCTGGAACAACTTCTTCCTGATGATCATCCTGATCTGGATCCAGACGGGTTTTGCCATGGTCATCCTGTCGGCGGCACTTCGCGGCATTCCCGAGGAGACGATCGAGGCGGCCGTCATCGACGGCGCCAATGGCTGGCAGATTTTCTGGCGCATCATGGTGCCGCAGGTCTGGGGCACCATCGCCGTCGTCTGGACGACGATCACCATTCTCGTCCTCAAGGTCTTCGACATCGTGCTAACCATGACCAACGGCCAGTGGCAGACGATGGTGCTGGCGAACCTGATGTTCAACTGGTTGTTCCGCGGCGGCGGCGATTCCGGCCGAAGCGCCGTCATTGCCATCATCATCATGCTTGCCGTCACGCCGATCATGGTGTGGAACGTGCGCCGCGCCAATCGCGAACTGAAGGGGCACTGAGATGACCGCTGCCGGAAGCTATTTCAAGATCGGCCCCGCCCGTCTCTTCGTTCACGCCGCCGTCCTGCTGATCGTCATCCTCTGGCTGATCCCGACGCTCGGCATCTTCGTCAGCGCGCTGCGTGACAAGGACCAAATCGTCGTCTCCGGCTGGTGGACGTCCTTCGTCGGCTCGACGCAGACTGTCGCGGTGCGCTTGGGCACGCCGGACCAGCAGAAGCAGGAAGGCGCCACCTACGTCATCTCGGGCAATGTGCTGGAGGGTCAGACCGGCCGCTCGGTCAAGGCTTTCGGCAACCGCGTGCAGCAACCGGCTGCCTTCAAGGCCGGCGAGACTGCCGACCTCGGCGACGGCGAAACGCTGCAGATCAACAGCGACGGCAGCTATCGCTACATGAAGAACGCCGCGTTTTCGCCCGATGAACGTCCTCGGCGCATCTACGCCTCCGTCTCCGCGCCGCCGCAATTCACCACGCAGAACTACAACACGGTTCTAACCGGCGAGGGTATCGGCCAGTCCTTCATCAATTCGCTGACGGTCACGATCCCCGCGACGATCATCCCGATCCTGATTGCCGCTTTCGCAGCCTACGCGCTGAGCTGGATGGAGTTTCCCGGCCGGGCGCTGATGATTGCGCTGGTCGTCGGCCTCATCGTCGTGCCGCTGCAGATGTCACTGATCCCGCTTCTGCGTCTCTATAACGAGATCGGCAACCTGCTCGGCCAGCCGTCGAAGACCTATCCCGGCATCTGGCTTGCTCACACCGCCTTCGGCATGCCGCTCGCCATCTTTCTCCTGCGGGCCTATATCGCCGGCCTGCCGAAGGAGATCATCGAATCCGCCCGCGTCGACGGCGCAAGCGATTTCGAGATCTTTACCCGCATCGTTTTGCCTCTGTCCTTCCCGGCGCTCGCCTCCTTCGCCATCTTCCAGTTCCTGTGGGTGTGGAACGACCTGCTCGTCGCCATGGTCTTCCTCGGCACCGACAAGGATCACCTCGTGCTGACCGGCAGCCTGAACGCGCTGCTCGGCTCGCGCGGCGGCAACTGGGAGATTTTGACGGCGTCAGCCTTCGTCACCATCGTCGTGCCGCTGCTCGTCTTCTTCGGGCTTCAGCGTTATCTGGTGCGCGGCCTGCTGGCGGGCTCGGTCAAGGGAGGCTGACCATTTCCAAACGTGACTTCAGACAGGATATTCCATGAACGTGGCTTCCCAATCGATCTTGACCGCCGATAAGGACTGGTGGCGCGGCGCGGTGATCTACCAGATCTATCCGCGCTCCTACCAGGACTCGAACGGTGACGGCATCGGCGACCTGAAGGGCATCACCGCCCGCCTGCCGCATGTGGCAAGCCTCGGCGCCGATGCGATCTGGATCTCGCCCTTCTTCACCTCGCCGATGCGCGATTTCGGTTATGACGTCTCCGACTATGAGAATGTCGATTCCATCTTCGGCACGCTGGTGGATTTCGATACGCTGATATCAGAAGCCCATCGCCTCGGCATCCGTGTGATGATCGACCTCGTCATCTCCCACAGCTCGGATCAGCATCCCTGGTTCGTCCAGAGCCGTTCCAGCAAGACCAACGCCAAGGCCGACTGGTATGTCTGGGCGGACGCCAAGCCGGATGGTACGCCGCCGAACAACTGGCTGTCGATCTTCGGCGGCTCGGCATGGGCGTGGGATCCGACGCGCATGCAATATTACCTGCACAATTTCCTGACCTCGCAGCCTGATATGAACCTGCACAATCCGGAAGTGCAGGACCGTCTGCTCGATGTCGTGCGCTTCTGGCTTAATCGCGGCGTCGACGGCTTCCGCCTCGACACCATCAATTTCTATTTCCACGACCCGCTACTGCGCGACAATCCAGCCCTTGCCCCCGAGCGGCGCAACGCTTCGACGGCGCCGGCGGTCAATCCCTATAACTTCCAGGAGCATGTCTACGACAAGAACCGGCCGGAGAACCTCGCCTTCCTGAAGCGCTTCCGCGCAGTTCTCGAAGAATTCCCGGCGATTGCCGCCGTTGGCGAGGTTGGCGACAGCCAGCGCGGCCTCGAAATCGTCGGCGAATACACCTCCGGCAACGACAAGATGCATATGTGCTACGCCTTCGAGTTCCTGGCGCCCGATCCGCTGACGCCGGAGCGCGTCGAGGAGGTCATGCAGGATTTCGAAGCCGCTGCCCCCGATGGCTGGGCCTGCTGGGCTTTCTCCAATCACGACGTCATGCGCCACGTCAGCCGCTGGGGCGGACTGGTTGCCGATCACGACGCCTTCGCCAAGCTTTATGCCTCGCTGCTGATGACGCTGCGCGGTTCCGTCTGCCTCTATCAGGGCGAGGAGCTGGCCCTCACCGAGGCGGATCTCGCCTATCAGGATCTGCAGGATCCCTATGGCATTCAGTTCTGGCCAGAATTCAAGGGCCGCGACGGCTGCCGCACGCCGATGGTCTGGGACAGTCAGGTCGCCCAGGGTGGCTTCTCCACCGTCAAGCCCTGGCTGCCGGTGCCGGTCGAGCATATCCTGCGCGCCGTCAGCGTCCAGCAGGGCGACGAGGCTTCGGTGCTGGAGCACTATCGCCGCTTCATTGCCTTCCGCAAGCTGCACCCGGCCTTTGCCAAGGGCGAGATCGAATTCGAGGAGACGGAGGGCGATGCCCTGGTCTTCACTCGCGAATACGGCAATGAGAAGCTGCTCTGCATCTTCAACATGAGCCCGATCGAGGCCGGCGCCACTTTGCCCGCAGGAGAATGGCAGGCATTGACGGGCCATGGCTTTACCAGCAACAACTATGGCGACAAGATCGATATTCCGGCCTGGGGGGCGTATTTCGCCCGTCTTGCCTAAGGGAATGCAGGCCTAAGGAAGACAGGCCCAGGGAACACAGGGAGAGAGACATGACTGGACTGACGCTGAAGGATATCCGCAAATCCTACGGTTCCGTGGACGTTCTCCACGGGATCGACCTCGATATCAAGCAAGGCGAATTCATCGTCTTCGTCGGTCCGTCGGGCTGCGGCAAATCCACGCTTCTGCGCATGATCGCCGGTCTCGAGGCGATCACCGGCGGTGAGATGTATATCGACGGCCATCTCGTCAACGACGTGCCGCCCTCCAAGCGCGGCATCGCCATGGTGTTCCAGTCCTACGCGCTCTACCCGCACATGACCGTGTTCGACAACATGGCTTTCGGCATGAAGATCGCCGGCGAAAGCAAGCAGGAAATCGACCGCCGCGTCCGGGCGGCGGCCGAGAGCCTGCAGCTCACCAAATATCTCGACCGCCTGCCGAAGGCACTTTCCGGCGGCCAGCGCCAGCGCGTGGCGATCGGCCGCGCCATCTGCCGCGATCCGAAGGTCTTCCTGTTCGACGAGCCACTGTCCAACCTCGATGCCGCGCTGCGCGTCGCGACCCGCATCGAGATTGCCCGCCTGAACGAACAGATGGCGGATACGACAATGATCTACGTGACCCACGATCAGGTCGAAGCGATGACGCTCGCCGACCGCATCGTTGTTCTCTCGGCCGGCAACATCGAGCAGGTCGGCGCGCCGCTGGAGCTCTACGAACGCCCCGCCAATCTCTTCGTCGCGAAATTCATCGGCTCGCCGGCCATGAACATCATCCCCGCGACGGTCGTCGGGACGGGAAGCGAGACGACGGTGACGCTGACCGGCGGCATGTCGGTGACGCTCGATGTGGCGACCGACGCATCCGAGAAGGGCAAGCAGGCAAGCTTCGGCGTTCGTCCCGAAGATCTCAGGATCGCCGACGGCGCCGACTATGTTTTCGAGGGCGAAGTCTCGATCGTCGAAGCGCTCGGCGAAGTGACGCTGCTCTATATCGAGGGCCTGGTTCCCGGCGAGCCGATCGTCGTCAAGCTGCCCGGCATCTACGATGTGCATAAGGGCCAGAGGATGCGATTTGCCGCCGACAGGCAGAAGCTGCATCTCTTTGATGCGAGCGGCCACACCTATCGGAAATGAGGCAGCCATTTTTGGGGTAATAATACCAGAAATTGTGCGGCGTGCGCCGGATTCTCACTTTCTGTTAAAGATCGGCTGCTACCTTTTCCCAGTCAATTTATGAGGGGGATAAGCAAGTGGCCGCTTCCAATCCGTCACAGCCAAAATCTCATTTCCTGAGCAAGGAAGAATCCTTCATGTACGACCGCGAGGCGCGGTTCAAGATGGAGGACACGATGAATGCCGCGCGCATCGAATATACGGAAAAGGGCGTCATGCACGCGGCTTCGCGCCGCTGCGATATCGTCCGGATCTCGATGAGCAGCGCGACGCTGGCGATTCTGACCCAGTTCAACCTGCCGAAGCAGTTCTATCTGGATATTCCGGATGCCCGCATCACCAAGGTCGGTTGCCTGCTGATGAAGGTCAACGCCAACAATACCGTCGAAGTTCGCTTCCTGCGCCTGCTGACGCAGAAGGAGTTGAACAAGATCTTCGTCTACAGCACTCATCCGGCGCACCGCGACTACGTCCTCGATATTCGAGCCTGATAGCACCGGACTGACAATATGAAAAACCCGCGGGGTGCTGCGCGCGCCACGCGGGCTTTTGTTTATCTGGGAGCCTCTGTACTCAGTGGAAGAGCACGCTGGCGCCCTGATCCGAAGCCCCGACGGCGCGGCGGAACGGCGCGAAAAGCTCGCGGCCCATACCGAATTCATTGTCGGAGAGATCGACGGTCACCGGCTCGCGCTCGGCCAAATCGGCCGCATCGACGAGCAGCTCGAGCGTGCCCTTGATCGCGTCCAGGCGAATGATGTCGCCGTTCTTGATGCGGGCGATCGGGCCGCCGTCGACTGCCTCCGGGGTGACGTGGATCGCCGCCGGTACCTTACCCGACGCGCCAGACATGCGCCCGTCGGTCAGGAGCGCCACGCGGAAGCCGCGGTCCTGCAGCACGCCGAGCGGCGGCGTCAGCTTGTGCAGTTCCGGCATGCCGTTCGCCTTCGGGCCCTGGAAGCGCACGACGGCGACGAAATCGCGGTTGAGCTTACCTTCCTTGAAGGCGTCCTGCAGTTCCTGCTGGCTGTGGAAGACGATGGCCGGCGCCTCGATGATGTGACGCTCCGGCTTGACGGCCGATATCTTGATAACAGCCTTGCCGAGGTTGCCGCGCAGCATCTTCAATCCGCCATTCGCCTGGAAGGGCGTCTCGATGCTGGAAAGCACCTTCGGATCGTGGCTCTTCTCCGGCGAACGCTGGCGCAGGACTGCACCGTTTTCGCCGAGCAGGGCATCGACCGTATAGGCTTCGAGACCCTGGCCGAAGACGGTGCGCACGTCGTCATGCACCAGGCCATGCTTCAAGAGTTCCTTGATCAGGAAGCCCATGCCGCCGGCCGCCTGGAAATGGTTCACGTCGGCAAGCCCGTTCGGATAGACGCGGGCAAGCAGCGGAACGATCTCCGAAAGCTCGGCGATGTCCTGCCAGGTGAGCTGGATTCCGGCCGCCCGCGCCATGGCGACGAGGTGCAGCGTATGATTGGTCGAGCCGCCGGTCGCATGCAGGCCGACAACGCCGTTGACGATCGAGCGTTCGTCGATCATCTCGCCAGCCGGCGTGAATTCGTTGCCGAGTGCGGTGATCGCCAGCGCCCGCTTGGCGGCTTCGCGCGTCAGTGCTTCGCGCAGCGGCGTGCCGGGATTGATGAAGGAGGAGCCGGGCAGATGGAAGCCCATGATCTCCATCAGCATCTGGTTGGAATTGGCCGTGCCGTAGAAGGTGCAGGTGCCCGGGCCGTGATAGGATTTCGATTCCGCTTCCAGGAGCTCGGCGCGGCCGACCTTGCCCTCGGCAAAGAGCTGGCGCACGCGTGACTTCTCGTCGTTCGGCAGGCCCGTCGTCATCGGACCGGCCGGCACGAAGATCGACGGCAGGTGCCCGAAGGAGAGTGCGGCGATGACGAGGCCCGGCACGATCTTGTCGCAGACACCGAGGAAGAGGGCGGCATCGAACATGTTGTGCGACAGGCCGACGCCCGCGGCCATGGCGATCAGGTCGCGCGAGAACAGCGATAACTCCATGCCCGGCTGCCCCTGGGTGACGCCGTCGCACATGGCAGGCACGCCACCCGCTACCTGGGCGACGCCGCCCGCCTGGGCGGCCGCCTCGCGGATGATCGCCGGATAGGTCTCGAACGGCTGGTGAGCCGAGAGCATGTCGTTATAGGCGGTGATGATGCCGAGATTGGGAACGCGGTCGCCGGCGAGCGCATCCTTCTCGGCGGGGGAACAGACCGCAAAACCGTGGGCGAGGTTGGCGCAGCCGAGCACTGAGCGTTGCACGCCCTTGGAAGCCTCGGCGCGCAGGCGCCCCAGATAGCGCTCGCGGGTAGGCTTCGAGCGTTCGACAATGCGGTTCGTGATCGCAGCAATGCGTGCGTGAGCGGACATGGAAAATCCCTGCCTTGTTCTAGTTCGTCTCTGTTTGTTCGCCGGCTCCGGCGGCTGTCAGGCCGTATCAGGGAGCCCAGTAAATCTCGACCGGGGAAGTGGCCCGGCGCAGAATGGCGCGGATCGGCATCTCTGCCTCGTCACCGCTGCCTTCCGCCTTGGCGAGAACCTCTTTTTTGCCTTCGCCCTCAATATGAAGAACCAGGAGTGCTGCATCCTGAAGACTGGAGAAGGTGAAGGTCAGGCGCGGTTCGCCGGCCCCTTCCGCTTCCATGGTAATGATGCCGCGCGGCGTCGAAGCGTCAAGCGCCTCGGCAAGATTACTGCCGCCTGGAAAGAACGAGGCGGTGTGGCCGTCGCCGCCCATGCCGAGGATGACCACGTCGAAGGGGATGCCGATCTCGGCGCTCTTGACCGTCGCAAGCCGGGCGGCCTCCTCGACAGAGGCCGCCGGCTGGTAAAGCGGCACGAAACGCGCCGCCTTCGCCTTGTTCTGCAAGAGATTGGCATCGACCAGCAGGTGGTTCGAGCGTGCATTGTCGGCCGGAACGAAGCGTTCGTCGACGAGCGTGATCGTCACCTTGTCCCAGGCAATATCGTGCGTCGACAGCGCCTGGAAGAAGGCCTTCGGCGTGGACCCGCCGGAAACGGCGATGGATGCCGATCCGCGCGCGGCAATCGCCGCCGAAAGCGTCTTGGCGACCTTGTCGGCGAGGCTGCCTGCGAGGTCTGCGGCACTGGCGAAGGAATGCAGGGTCGATGCCATCGATTTCCTCCTAGATATCGTCATGCCAGGTGCGGCCGTCACGCTCGATCAGCGCGATGGCTTGGCTCGGACCCCAGGTGCCGGCCGTATAGCCCTGCACCTGCTGGCCGGTCGTTTCCCAACCCTTGAGGATCGGATCGACCCATTTCCATGCGGCTTCGACTTCGTCGCGGCGCATGAACAGCGTCTGGTTGGAGCGGATCACGTCCATCAGCAGGCGCTCGTAGGCGTCAGGATTGCGGACGTTGAAGGCCTGGGCGAAACTCATGTCGAGCGACACGTTGCGCAGGCGCATGCCGCCCGGGCCCGGATCCTTGATCATCAGCGACTGCTTGACGCCCTCATCCGGCTGCAGGCGGATGATCAGCTGGTTGGCGACGATGCGCCCGGCCGCCTGATCGAAGATCGCATGCGGGATCGGCTTGAAGGTGATGACGATCTCCGACATGCGCCCGGCAAGGCGCTTGCCGGTTCTGATGTAGAAGGGAACGCCCGCCCAGCGCCAGTTGTTGATCTCGGCCTTGATGGCGACGAAAGTTTCGGTGTTCGACACGCCGCCTTCGAGCTCTTCAAGGTAACCCTTGACCGGGCCGCTGCCCGATGCGCCGGCGCGATACTGGCCACGGACCGTCGCCTGCTCGACGTTGGAGGCATCGAGCGGCTTCAGCGCGCGCAACACCTTGAGCTTCTCGTCCCGCACGGCTTCCGAATCCATCGACGAGGGCACTTCCATCGCCGTCAGGCAGAGCAGCTGCAGAATGTGGTTCTGCACCATGTCGCGCAGCGCGCCAGCGGTATCGTAATAGCCGGCGCGGCCTTCGAGGCCGACCGATTCAGCCACCGTGATCTGCACGTGGTCGATGTAATTGGCGTTCCACAGTGGCTCATAGAGCGCATTGGCAAAGCGCAGCGCCATCAGGTTCTGCACCGTTTCCTTGCCGAGATAGTGATCGATGCGGAAGATCTGCTCTTCCTTGAAGACGCGGCCGATATTGTCGTTGAGCTGCAGGGCGGAGGCAAGGTCGCGGCCGATCGGCTTTTCGACGACGATGCGGGTCGACTTGGTGATCAGCTTGTGCTCGTGGATCTTCTGCGAGATATCGCCGAAGATGCCGGGTGCCACGGCGAGATAGAAGGCGCGCACACGGTCCTTGCCTTCGTCGAGCAGCTTCTTCAATTGATCCCAGCCGCTGTCGGCGCGGGCATCGACCGAGACGTAGTAGAGGCGGGCGCAGAACTTCTCTACTTCCTTGTCGTCGTATTCGCCCTTCTTGAGGTGTTCCTTCAGCGCATCGCGGGCAAACTTGCGGTATTCCTCATCCGTCAGCGGGCTGCGCGAGGCGCCGATCACGCGGGTCGGTTCGCCGAACTGGCCTTCGATCTGGCGATGATAGAGGGCGGGCAGCAACTTGCGTTCGGCAAGGTCGCCGCTGCCGCCGAAAACGACATAATCAAAAGGCTCAACGGGAATGATCTGGCTGCTCATGAGCTTGTCTCTCAATCAGGCTTGGTTGACGGCTCTTTTAATCTAATCGATTTAAAAAAGCCAGTGTGCAGTGCAATGAATCTCTCGGGCACCGGTTTTAGAGCGAATTTCCGGAAGTGGAAATCCCGCAATCGGACTAAAACTTGTCGCGAAGCGCAAACCACGACAAGGCGAGGAAAAGCAACGGCGTCCGCATTCGGGCACCGCCGGGAAAGGCGGGAATATCGAGCGATTTGAAGAGGTCGAGATCGCCGGATTTTCCAAGCACCATTTCTGCATAGAGCTTGCCACAGTAGTTTGACAGCATGACGCCATGGCCGGAATAACCGCCGATCGAGGTGACGCCGGGCATGACTTCGCGCACGAAGGGTTCGCGCGGCATGGTGATGCCGACGCTGCCGCCCCAGGCATGAGTGATCTCGATATTCTCTAGCGCGGGATAGATCTCGGCGATCTGCCGCCGGATGTGCTGTGAAATGTCCCGCGGATTGTCCGACGTATAGGCCTCCCGCCCGCCGAACAGCAGGCGGCCGTCTCCGAATTTGCGGAAATAGCGCACGACGAAGCGCGAATCGGCCACGGCCTCGCCGCCTGGCAGTACATCGGGATGGCCGTCGAGCGGCGCCGTGGCGCCGATGAAGGAGCGGATCGGCATGACATGGCTTGCCGTTACCGGTTCCAGGCCGTCGATATAGCCGTCGCATGCGATCAGCACGCGCCCGGCGGTGATCGTTCCCTTTTCGGTTTCTATCGTCACCTTGCCGCCGCTCTGGCGGATCGCCTTTGCCCTGGTCATCTCGAAGATCGAAGCACCGGCATTGGCGGCGACCCGGGCGAGGCCGACCAAGAGCTTCAGCGGATGGATATGGCCGGTGCCGACATCGCGCACCCCGCAATGGAATCGCTTCGAACCGAGCCTCTCCTGCGTTTCCTTCTCGTCCATGAAGCTGATGTGCGGATAGCCATAGCGTAGCGCGGCGATCTCGGCATTTTCCTGATAGTCGCGCTGGTAGCTCGCCTTGTGCGCGACGTTGAGTTGGCCGGGCACATAGTCGATCTCGATCTGATGCTCGCGGGCGAAATCGATGAGGTGGCGCTTGGCCGCCTCGGCAAGATCGAACAGGGCCTTCGAGCGTTCGTAGCCGATCTTCTTTTCGAGCTCTTCCGGCCACCATCGCTGGCCGGTCCCGAGTTGGCCGCCATTGCGGCCTGACGCCCCGTCGCCGAAGCGGCAAGCCTCGATCAGGACCACCGAGGCGCCTGATTTGGCAAGATTGTAGGCGGCCTGCAGGCCGGTATATCCGCCGCCGACGATGGCGACGTCGGATGTTATCGACCCGTCGAGAGCGGGATAGGTGGGCCGCTCGCCGACGGTTGCCTGATACCAGGATAATCCCGGCGCGATCGGGCTCTGCCACATCTCTTTCGATGCCATGACAATTCCCTCACACGTTGAGCAGAAGGAATTCCCGCTCCCAGGGGCTGATCACCTGCATGAAGGTCTCGAACTCGCCGCGTTTGACGCCGGCATAAAGGCCGATGAACTGCGAACCGAATATCTCCTCGAAGGCGGGCTCGTCTTCCAGCAGTGCCACGGCTTCCAAGAGGCCACGCGGCAGGTCGATAGAGCCTTCATTGGCCGAATCCTCGGTCGGCGCCGTCGGCTCGATCTCCTTCATGATGCCGAGCAGACCGGCGGCAAGCGAGGCGGCGAGCGCCAGATACGGATTGGCGTCCGAACTCGGCAGCCGGTTTTCCACGCGCCGCGCCTGCGGATCGGAAACCGGAACGCGGAAGGCGGTCGTTCTGTTGTCATAGCCCCAGGCATTGTTGACGGGGCAGGACATATCGGGCTGCAGGCGCCGGTAGGAGTTCACGTAGGGCGCCAGCATCGCCATCGCGCTCGGCACAAATTTCTGCATGCCGCCGATGAAATGGAAGAATTCCTTCGAGGCCGATCCATCCGCATTGGAGAAGACGTTCTTGCCCGTCTCGATATTGACCACCGACTGGTGGATATGCATCGCCGAGCCTGGCTGGCCCTGCATCGGCTTGGCCATAAAGGTCGCGTAGATATCGTGTTTCAGCGCCGCTTCGCGGATCGTGCGCTTGAACAGGAACACCTGGTCGGCAAGCTCGATCGGGTTGCCGTGGCGCAGGTTGATCTCGAGCTGCGCCGGTCCCTCCTCGTGGATCAGCGTATCGATCTCCAGGCCCTGCTTTTCCGAGAAATGGTAGATGTCGTCGATCAGTTCGTCGAATTCGTTGATGCCGGCGATCGAATAGCCCTGGCCGCCGAGGATCGAGCGGCCGGACCGGCCTTTCGGCGGATGCAGCGGATAATCCGGATCGTCGTTCTTGGCGACCAGGTAGAATTCGATCTCGGGCGCCACGATCGGCTTCCAGCCGCGGTCGTGATAGAGGCTCATGATGCGCTTCAGCACGTTGCGCGGCGTGTAGGGCACCTCCCCGCCGTCCGAATCGACGATGTCGCAGATCACCTGCGCCGTCGGGTCGGTCTCCCAGGGCACGACCGATAGCGTCGAAAGGTCGGGCATCAGCTTCAGGTCGCTGTCGCGCGGCTCGTATCGGAAGCTCTCGGTCTCGTCTGGATATTCGCCCGAAATCGTATGCCGGTAGATCGCCGAAGGCAGCGCCAGCGAGGTGTTCGAAGTGAATTTCGAGCTCGGCATCATCTTGCCGCGCGGAACGCCGGCAAGGTCCGGCGTGATGCATTCGATGTCTTCGATGCCCCTGTCCCGCAGCCACCGTGCTGCTTCCTTCCAGTTCGCAACGCCGCGCAGGGATCCGGGGTCCGGGGGAGCTTTCGTCGAGGCGGGTACGTTTCTGGCAGGCTTCAGCGTCGTCTTTTTTGGGGACATGACACACCGGTTTGCGTTGATCTTGACGCCATCATAACCAGACTTTGCCAATTGGCGAGGGGTTGATAACGTTGACTTTCGCCCTTTGATGGAAAAAGAAGACGCTGTCTTGATCGGGGAAACGGGTTTGCAGCGTAAAAGCGACGTCATCGTCATCGGCGCCGGGGCGGCGGGCATGATGGCGGCCATCCGTGCGGGAAAACGCGGCCGCTCGGTCGTGGTTCTCGATCATGCAAGGGCGCCCGGCGAGAAGATCCGCATCTCAGGCGGTGGGCGCTGCAATTTCACCAATATCCATGCTGGGCCGAAAAGCTTCCTCTCGGCCAACCCGCATTTCTGCAAATCCGCGCTTGCCCGTTTCACGCCCGCCGACTTCATCGCCATGGTCGATCGCCACCGCATAACCTGGCACGAAAAGACGCTGGGCCAGCTTTTCTGCGACGATAGCGCCAAAGACATCATCCGCATGCTGCTGGAGGAGATGCGTGCAGCTGGCGCCGTGCTGCATCTCGGCGCCGAGATATCAGGCGTCGAAAGGGCAGGCGAGGTGTTCCGCGTCGCCACTAGCGACGGCGTCTATGAAGCGCCGTCGCTGATCGTTGCAACCGGTGGCAAGTCGATCCCGAAGATGGGCGCCACCGGCTTTGCCTATCGCCTCGCCGAGCAGTTCGGCCTGGCCGTGCTCGAAACCCGCCCCGGCCTCGTGCCGCTGACACTCGATCCCGGCCTGCTCGAAAGCATCGCGCCGCTCGCCGGCATTTCCGCCCCGGCCGAAATCCGCCATGGCAGGACCGCATTCCAGGAGGCGCTGCTCTTTACCCATCGCGGGCTGAGCGGCCCCGCCGTCCTGCAGATTTCCTCCTATTGGCGCGAAGGCGACGAGATCGTCGTCGCTATCGAACCGGATATCGACATCGCGGCGCATTTGAAGACGGCAAAGCAGCGCAACGGCCGCCAGTCGCCGCAGACGGCACTCGGCGAGATCCTGCCGAAGCGGCTGGCGCAGTTTCTCGTAGAACGCGAAAAGATCGCCGGCAACATGGCCGACCTGCCCGACAAAGCGCTGCTGCGTCTTGCCGCTAGCGCCCAGAGCTGGCCGGTCAAACCGTCCGGCTCCGAAGGCTACCGCACCGCCGAAGTGACGCTCGGGGGCATCGATACGGCAGCGCTCGATTCACGCAGCATGGAAGCGAAAGCCGTGCCCGGCCTCTATTTCATCGGCGAATGCGTCGACGTCACCGGCTGGCTCGGCGGCTATAATTTCCAATGGGCCTGGGCCTCCGGTTTTGCCGCGGGCGAATGCGCCTGAAGCGCCTCAAGCCCGGCGTTATTCCCGAACGATCGTACACTTCCGTACGGCATATATTAGCAATAGTGATTCAAGACTTCTTAAGAGAGGTGCGCCATCCTGTCTCAATTGGCGGTTTGCAAAGCTCTTCCTAGATTAAGCTTTACCAGCAAGCCGTTTTGTTGGATTGTTGTGTCAGATAGAAGTGAGGTTTCGAGCATGACCAGAAACACACGACGCGCCCGCGCCATTGCAATTGCGCAGGCAAAGCCGGATGCCAGGATGGTCGCCCTGCGGTATCTGATGCTTGCTGCCGGCGCCACCGCCGCCAGTCTTGCGCTGCTGCTGTCGCACTTCATCTGATCCTGTCGGCAATGCTGGATGACTTTCCGGCATCATGATCGCCGCGTCTGCGGCATGACGGCCCACAATTTGCAATTATTTCACCGCCTTGGCTTAACCCGCCACCACCGCTTATCCGAAAATTAATATCTAATCTGACACAATTGCCCGCGAATATTTGGGCATCTCCAAGTTGTTGGAAATGAATTGGCAATGACTGCCGCCTGGCCTCCGGGTTTCCCGATGTAATTAAATTAAGAATAGCTCGGTGTGCACCCGGCTGGCGCCATGTGGCCGCCTGCGGGAGGAGTGGTGTATGAAAGGCCCGGAACGCAATGTTGATTGACAAGATTCTTTCCCGCTTCAGGATCAAGACGAAGGTCCTGATCTTCGTTCTGCCCTTCGTCGTCACCATTTCGGCCGTGGGCTTCACGGGGCTCTACGCTTCGGGACTTCTGCAGGGCCGCATGGAAATCTCCAACAGCGTGCTGCAATCGCTGAGCGGCTTCAAGGATCTCTACGGGTCCATGGACGATTTCCTGCGTGTCACCAGCCCTGCGGCCCGCGACAAGCTGACCGCCGATCTGAAAACCCAGCAGGGTGTGCTCGATGCGACGCTGCAGCAGGTTGGTGACGAGGCGGCCGGCCGCGACAGTCTTGCCGAAGCGTCCAGCCGCACCAAGGACATATCGGGCGTGGTCGATAAACTCTGGGCTCTGCATGAGCAGGAGCAGGCGTTGCACGAGCAGATCGATGCGGCGCAGAAGAGCCTGATCAGCACCCGCTTCACCGTCTCTTACCAGGCCGAGGAATTGCAGACCGCGCTCCAGCAGGACGAGGGCGCCGCCACCATCACCCTTCGCACGGCCGATCGCCTGCTGAAGGGCGGCGATTTCCTCGGCGCCGTCGCCAGCGGCTACAGCAAGCCGCAGACGCCGCAGGACAAGATCGCCTTCATCAACGAACAGATGCCTGAGATCATCAAATCCCAGCGCCTGATCGCTATTTCGGTTCCAACCAACCAGAAGAACGTCATCGACGCGCTCGCAGCGACCATCGACAGCATCAAGGCGATCACCCAGATGCCCAGCCCGACCGACGAGAACATCGCCGAACTCGGCCGCCTCGTTTCGCGCTTCCGCCAGACCTCGACCTATACGCAGCTGACTGCAACGCAGAAGATGCGCGAGGCGACACAGCGCTTTGCCGAACTCGAGGGTCGCATCGCCCAGACCAACTCGGTTCTTCAGGATACCCGGCGCCTCGAAAATTCCGTCTACTCGCTGCAGATCGTCCTTTCCGATTTCCTCGCCAACTCAAGCAAGGAGAATCTCGTTCGCCTGCAGCAACAGACCGGAACGCTTGGCAAGGATATGCAGGTGCTGATCACCAGCGCCAAGGGCATGGGTTTTGCCGAAGGCATATCAGGCGCGATTCAGCCTGCACTTGACGCCATTTCCGGCGGTGGCTCGAAGATCGTCGATACGATCGGTGAGCGCGTCACGGCCTATGCCGCGGCCCGCCAGGAGCTCGATCACATCTGGACGAAGCTGACCGATTTCGCTGAGCTGCAGAAGCAGACGGCCGGCACCGAACGGACCCAAGCAAACAGCATCTCCGTCATGACCACAGGTCTCGGCATCCTCCTGTCGATCCTCGGCGGCATCGCCTTGGTGCTGACGCTGCAGCGCCCGATCAGCCATATCACTGCCGCAATGCGCCGCATCGCCGAAGGGGCGCTCGATACCAGCATCTCCGGCGAGCAGCGCTACGATGAAATCGGCGACATGGCGCGTGCGCTTGGCATCTTCAAGGAAAATGCCATCTCGAAGATCCGTATCGAGGAGCAGAGCGACGAGGAACGCGCCGCCGCCGAACATGAGCGTCAGCGCAACGATGCCGAAAAGCGCGAGATGGATCGTCAGATCGAATTCGCCGTCAATGCGCTCGCTGCCGGCCTCGAACGCATGTCGCAGGGTGATATCTCGACGACGATCGAAACGCCCTTCATCGGCCGCCTCGAACAGCTGCGTCAGGATTTCAACGGTTCGATGATGCGCCTGCAGGCGACGATGAGCCAGATCCGCGACAATGTCGAACTCATCCAGGGCAACGGCAACCAGATGGCCCAATCGGCCGAGGATCTTTCCAAGCGCACCGAACAGCAGGCTGCTTCGCTCGAAGAGACCGCAGCCGCTGTCGATGAGATCACCGTTACGGTCCGCTCGTCGGCCGAACGCGCCAAGGATGCCGACCAGATCGTCCGCCAGGCCAAGCGCAGTGCCGATGATTCCGCCGTCGTCGTCAGCAACGCGATCGACGCGATGGGCCGTATCGAGGAGGCCGCGCGCCAGATCGAGCAGATCATCGGCGTCATCGACGAGATCGCCTTCCAGACCAACCTGCTGGCGCTCAACGCCGGCATCGAGGCGGCGCGCGCCGGCGAAGCCGGCAAGGGCTTTGCCGTCGTCGCCATGGAAGTCCGCGAACTGGCCCAGCGCTCGGCAGCTGCGGCACAGGAGATCAAGGGCCTGATCAACAAGTCGACCAACGAGGTCAGCTCCGGTTCGCAGTTCGTGCAGGAAACCGGCACCGTACTTGCCAAGATCAGCGCCCAGATCGTCACGATCAGCCAGCATGTCGAGATGATCGCCCGCGCCAGCCACGACCAGTCCAATGCGCTGCAGAGCGTCAACGCAACCGTCAACCAGATGGACCAGATGACGCAGCAGAACGCGGCCATGGTCGAAGAGACGACGGCCGCCAGCCGCGAACTGGCCGACGAGGCGGGTTCGCTGCGCAGGCTCATCCAGCAGTTCAAGATCGACGGCGAGGCAACCGAAGCGCAGGTCTACCGCGCCGCCTGATCGTCGCTCTATCCTGTCTTTCCGCGAACGGCCCCGGGCTTCCCGGGGCCGTTCTGTTTATCGCGCGAGACCTCGGGGATGAAACGGCTGAATGCCTGATGTCTGTTGCATCGGCGGAGAGGAAGATCCAAAACGAGACGGATTAATATCTCCGACGGCCCTGATTTACGGAAAATTTTCCTTAACGCTTTTCGCTTAATTTAGCCTCGGTTTATCTCCGGGGGTTTTGATGCTGCGCCTTTTCTCTTCGTCGATCGTACGCCAGATCGTTGCGATCACGCTGTTTCTGCTGGCGATCAGCACCGCCGCCATCGTTGGCGTGACCTATTACAATCTCAGCCGCTATGTCATGGACGGCGCCGTCTCCGACGCGAAGGACGCCACCCGCGCCATGGCCGTCCTCTACGCGGCCGCCGACCAGGCTTCAAAGATCGAGCTGAAGGACAATCAGCTCTCCACCGTCACGGAAGACGCCATTCCGGCGCTTGCCGATCATTCGCTGGTCGATCGGACCGCGCAGTCGATCGCGGGTGTTGCGACCATCTTCCAGAAGCAGGGCGGCGACTACGTCCGCATATCCACAAACGTCAAGAAGGAAAACGGCGACCGCGCCGTCGGCACCAAGCTCGTGGCAGATCACCCCGCCCAGCCGGTTCTCGCCAGGGGCGAGGCCTATTATGGTCCGGCGGAGCTGTTCGGCCGCAAGTTCATGACCGGCTATTTCCCGATCAAGAATGCATCGAGCGCCAATGTCGGTATTCTCTTCATCGGCATTCCGATGGAGGTCTATTACCAGCACATGTATCAGCTGCAGATGCTGGTTCTCGGCGCCGGCCTCATCGTCATGCTCATTGTCGGCGTTCTCGCCTTCTATGCGATCCGCTTGTCGGTGAAGCCTTTGCAGGCGCTGACAGCGAGCGTCCATTCGATTTCCTCGGGCGATCTGGAGGGTGCGATCCCCTGTGTCGAGAAGAAGAACGAGTTCGGCGACATCGGCCGCGCCTTGGCGCTCTTCAGTGACAGCGCCCGCGCGAGACGCGATCTCGAAACGCAGGCCGCCGAACAGCGTGCTTTGAGCGATGCCGAGCGCGCCAGGAACGATGCCGACAAGCGCTCGCTCGATGGCCAGATCGACTTTGCCGTCAGCCAACTTGCGGCCGGCCTCGGGCGTCTGTCGCAGGGTGATGTCTCGCAGACGATCGGCACGCCCTTCGTCGGCAGGCTGGAGCAGTTGCGTGTCGATTTCAATGCTTCCCTCCTGCGGCTGCAGGATACGCTGTCAGGTATCCGCGACAGCGCCTCGACGATCCAGCGCAACAGCGGCGCCGTCTCTGCCTCTGCCGGCGAGCTTTCCAAACGCACCGAGGCGCAGGCCGCCAGCCTTGAAGAGACCGCGGCCGCCGTTGAGGAGATCACCGTGACGGTGCGCTCGTCCGCAGAACGCGCGCGTGAGGCGAACAATGTGGTGGCTGCGACCAAGCGGACGGCCGACAGTTCCGGCGCCGTCGTCGGCGATGCCGTTGCCGCCATGGAGCGTATCGAAGAGGCTTCGCAGCGCATCGAGCAGATCATCGAGGTGATCGACGATATTGCCTTCCAGACCAATCTTCTGGCGCTGAATGCCGGCATCGAGGCAGCGCGCGCCGGCGAGGCGGGCAAGGGCTTTGCCGTCGTCGCCCAGGAAGTTCGCGAACTCGCGCAACGTTCGGCCGATGCGGCGCGCGAGATCAAATCACTGATCGAGACATCCAGCCGCGAGGTGAATGCGGGCTCCGAACTCGTCCAGAAGACCGGCAGCGTGCTTGCCTCGATCAGCCAGGAGATCATCGCGATCAGCGGCCATGTCGAGACCATCGCCACCGCCAGCCGGGATCAGTCGGCCGCATTGCAGGAGGTCAACGGATCGGTCAATGCCATGGACCAGATGACCCAGAAGAACGCCTCGATGGTCGCCGAGACGACACAGGCAAGCCGCCTGCTCGCCGGTGAGGCCGATACGCTGGTGGCGCTGATCGAGCGCTTCCGCCTCGTCGCCGATTCCGCCCCTTCTCATCTCGGAAGCAGAAAAGCCGCCTGAGCCCCGCAATCACAGCTGCTGCGGGATTGCGGCTCGGTTTTGCCTCGCCTTCCCAGCCGAAGATCGAGCGACGCTAACCAGCCGCCGAAGCGAATGAGGCGGCTGTTTCCGAACTCGGCATAGAACCTGTCCTCCTCCTTCTTGCCACCGCATCGCGGGTAGTAGTGCCGATATCCTTGGATGCCGGCTATGGTGATCAAGTCGATCATGGGGATGTCCTTTCCTGTAGAAGACATCACTGATTTAGGAATCGAATTTCTCTTCATAAACGGGCAAAAACCCACTATGTTTTTCATTCATGAAAAACGCAAACTGGGATTCCTATCAGCTTTTCCTGCAGGTCGCCCGGCTGGGCGGGTTGACCGGCGCAAGCAACGCAAGCGGATTGAGCCCGGCGACCGTCGGGCGGCGCATGCTTGATCTCGAACAGGAGATCGGCCGGGCGCTGTTTTCTCGCAGCCAGACCGGATATCGCCTGACACAGGATGGCCAGGGGCTGCTCGATCACCTTCAGGAAATGGAAGCTGCTGCCCGCAAGGTGGAGGCATGGCGGCAATCCGGCGAGGGTGGCGCGACCGTCAGGGTCGCCGCCGGCACCTGGGTCGCCTGGCTGCTGACGGAGAATTTCGCTGCGATCCGCACGCCGGGCGATGCCTTCACCATTTCGCTCACCATCGGCGAGGCGCGCGCGAGCCTTGCCTACCGCGAGAGCGATATCGGTATTCGCGCCTTCGAGCCGGAGGAGGCCAATCTTGCCGCCCGTCTGCTCGGAGAGGTGGCCTATGCGGTCTATATCAGACGCAATGCCGCCGAGACCGATGAGCGCTGGATTGCGGTCGCCGAGGAGGAGGCGATATCAGCTTACTTGCGTTGGCCGCACGCCAATGCCGCGGCAGGGATCGTCGCCACCGTCAACCGGCCGCGTTCGCTGCCGGATCTGGTGCGCGCCGGCGCCGGCAAGGCGGTCCTTCCCTGTTTTGTCGGCGATCTGCATCCGGAATTGCAGCGGCAGGGCGGCGAGCTGCCGGAATTGCGCCATCGGCAATGGATCGTCATGAATGCCGAGGACCGTCATCGCCCGGAGATCCGCACGGTCGCCGACCGGATGACGAAGCTCATCAGAAGTTATGCCGATCTCTTCGCCGGAAAACGGCCGAGCCGTGCTTGAGATTTACGGCATCAGCCGGCGCACCAGAGCCACCTGGCTGTTCACCCCAAGCTTGGAATAGATGCTCTTCAGGTGCGAGCGGGCCGTCTCATAGCTGACATCGTGCGTGGTGGCCGCCTCCCGCAGTGAAAGCCCGTCGGCAATCGCAGACGCGATACGCATCTCGGCGGCCGTCAGCTGTTTGTTGCGTGCCAGCACCTCATTGATATCGGCTCTCTGCGCCGTGCCTGACCGCTCGATGATGAGCGCGATCGTCGGACCTTCCAGAAAGGCAGTGATGAAATCCGATTGCAGCCTCACGAGCGTGCATCTGACGCTGCCGTCTTTCGCCTTGACGAGCGTCGACGACGGCAGCGTGCTTGCCGGCATATGATGATGGCTCAGCATGTCGAGCTGGGCGCTCAGCGTCGTGTCGCCGATGACGATCCGCCCGGACAGGCCGATGCCGATCCCGACACCCTCGGCAAGCATCCGTTCCGCGGCCGTATTGAACGAGCGGATCTGTCGGTCCTCGCCGAGATAAACGATGCCAACGCCGATGGCATCGAAGAGCGCCAGCCCGTTCTCGTCGTTCTGGCAATCGCGACGATCGCGCCGAACGAAATCGAAGGCGCGTTTGAGATGCGGCGCGAGATCGCTCAGCAGGTCGGCATTCGCCCGGTTGCGCTCGGGATCGGCCGAGGAGGTCAGGGTCGACAGGTTGAAGGACCGGCCGTTCTCCCGCATGATGGTGACGCCGACGCTGCTTTCGCAGCCGATATTGCGGATGAAGTCGTTGTAGAATTCGGTCTTGAGGAGGTCGCAGCGCGGCAGCATCTGTTCGGCGATAACGCCGAGGCCGACCGGCCGGACAGCGGCCTTGGGCATCCACGGATTGATCCTCGCATAGTAGCGGTTATAGGCGTCGACCTCCGCATCCTGAATGCCGGAGGCGAGCGAGAGGCCGCCGGTGCGCGTGACGGAATCGTGGAAGAACAGCGTCGACTTCGCATCCGGCATCGTCTCGTTCAGCACGTCGAGAAATGCCTGCCATGTCGTCTCACCGAAGAGCGCGGCGTAGATCAGATCGGTCAAGGCTTCGAGTCTGGGGTGCGGCGCGCCGGGCATAGGCAATTCCAAACGAAGATGACCCATTATGGCTCGACTTCGCGGCGGTGACAATTGCGGCAAATGCGACGGCTGGTGCATCGCGATCGAACGTATTAAGTCCGGAATCGAAATCGGCTTCGGAGGAATTGCACGCGGATAACGATAAAGCGCCCGCGCATCTCCTCGGATGTGCGGGCGCTCTGGCTGAGGAACAGGGCCGACGTCGTCGGCCGCCTTTCATCAATGCCGGTTGGTGACGACGACGGGAATGAGCAGGTCGCCCCAGTTGCCGTCGCCGCCGTGATGGCGGGCCGAGCGCACCAGCTCGACCGAAACCCCAGCCTCGACGGCTTTCATGACCGATTGGTTCAGCCGATGAAGGTCGTTGGCGAGCATCCGGATCGTCGTCTGCTGATCCTCGCTCATGCTGGTCGCCTGCTCTTCGGCCCGTTCCCTGACGCGTGTGATGGATGCCATGGTCTTCTCCTCCTCTTCGGGTTATTCCGCAGCCGGTTTGAACTGCGCATGTTCGGTGGAATCGTGCATTGCCGTCGTCGAAGACCGGCCGCCGGTGATTGCCAGCGACACGGCGTCGAAATAGCCGGTGCCGACCTCGCGCTGATGCTTGGTGGCGGTATAGCCATTGGCCTCGGCCGCGAACTCCGCCTGCTGCAGCTCAGAATAGGCCGACATCTGCCGCTGCCGGTAGCCGCGCGCCAGCTCGTACATGCCGTAGTTCAGCTGGTGGAAGCCGGCGAGCGTGATGAACTGGAACTTGTAGCCCATCGCGCCGAGCTCGCGCTGGAACCGTGCGATCGTCGCCTCGTCGAGGTTCTTCTTCCAGTTGAAGGAAGGCGAGCAATTATAGGCGAGCAGCTTGCCCGGGTGGACCCTGTGCACGCCTTCGGCAAAGCGCCGCGCCTGATCGAGGTCCGGCTTCGAGGTTTCGCACCAGATGAGATCGCAATGCGGCGCATAGGCGACCGCGCGGGCGATGCAGGGCTCGATCCCGTTTCTGACCTGATAGAAGCCTTCGACCGTGCGCCCGGCATCGTAATCGACGAAGGGCTGGTCGCGCTCGTCGATATCGGATGTCAGAAGCTTTGCTGCCTCCGCATCGGTGCGGGCAACGACGAGCGTTGCAACGCCCATGACGTCGGCGGCAAGCCGGGCGGCGTCGAGATTGCGGATATGGGCGGCCGTCGGGATCAGCACCTTGCCGCCGAGGTGGCCGCATTTCTTCTCCGAAGCGAGCTGGTCCTCGAAATGAACGCCGGCAGCGCCCGCTTCGATATAAGCCTTCATGATTTCGAAGGCGTTGAGCGGTCCGCCGAAGCCGGCTTCCGCATCGGCGACGATCGGCGCGAACCAGGTGTCGACGGAAAGCCCCTGGCCCTCGGAGGTCTCGATCTGATCGGCGCGCTGCAGCGTGCGGTTGATGCGCTTGGCAAGTTCCGGCCCGGCATTGGCGGGATAGAGGGACTGATCGGGATACATTGCCGATGCCGTATTGGCGTCGGCCGCCACCTGCCAGCCGGAGAGATAGATCGCCTTCAGCCCGGCGCGGACCATCTGCATGGCCTGGTTGCCGGAAAGTGCACCGAGCGCATTGACGAAATCCTCCTGGTGCAGAAGCCGCCACAACCGGTCCGCTCCCATTTCGGCCAGCGAATGGCGTAGCGCCACTGAACCGCGGAGCCGCTGCACGTCATCGGCCGAGTAGGGCCTTTCGATGCCGTCGAAGCGGCCCGTGGGTGCGTTTGGGACGAGTTTGTAAAAATCGGTCATGCTGCTCTCCTCACTGGAAGTCCGATACAAAATGGCTGCATGACAAGATTGACAAAATTGCGCGGCGTGACCAGGAAAACCTTTGATTTCTGGGCCGGAAAGAGGTTAAGATGAGCAGGATTGACAGAGAGGCGCTGTGAATTTGTAAATTATTGTAAATACGGCGCGCCTTGCTTGTCAAAGGGTGTGACATGGCGGAACGGAAGATATTCGCAGGCCCGAAGGTGAGGCGCATCCGCAATGCGCTGTCGTTGACGCAGACTGCCATGGCCGAGGCGCTGGAAATCTCACCATCCTATCTGAACCTCATCGAGCGCAACCAGCGGCCGTTGACGGTGCAATTGCTGCTCAAGCTCGCGGCCGTCTACAGGGTCGATCTTGAGGAGTTGCGGGGCCAGACCGGTGGCGGTCTCGACCAGCTGAAGGAAATCTTTGCCGATCCGCTACTTGTCGGCGAGTTGCCCGGCGATCAGGAACTGGTGGAGGTCGCCGAGGCGGCGCCCAATGCCGCAAGCGGCATGATCAAGCTTTATCGCGCCTATCGCGAGCAGGCGGCAAGACTTTCCGACTTGACGGTGCTGATGGCTGCCGAGGGGCACGCCCCGGTCGCCGCTGGCCGTTTGCCGCTGGATGAGGCGCGCGAGGCACTGGAGCGCCGATCCGCCTATTTCGCGCGGATCGAGGCGGCGGCCGAAGCCTTTGCCGCGACGCTTTCCGGCGGTACCGATCTTGCCGCCGGGCTGAAGGACTGGCTGCGCGCCGAGCGCGGCATCGCCGTGCGTGTGCTTCCCGTGCATGTCATGCCGGATCTGCGCCGGCGTTTCGATCGCCATTCCATGCGGCTTTTCATCTCGGAACGCCTGTCGCAGGCCGACCGCGCGCATGAGATCGCCATCGAGACCGCGATGCTCGCGCTGCTGCCGGCGATCGATGCCGAACTCGATGATCTCTCGCTCTCCTCAGCCGAGGCGCGTCGTATCGCCCGTTTCGAGCTTGCCCGCATCGCCGCGCTGGCGCTCGCAATGCCGTACGACGCTTTTCTCTCGGCGGCGAAATCGACGCGCTACGATATCGATATTCTTCGGGCGCGTTTCGGCGTTTCCTTCGGTCATGCCGCCGCGCGTCTTGCCATGCTGCAACGCCCGGGGGCGGCGGCCATCCCCTTCTTCCTGATCGAGATCGATGCTGCGGGCCACCGGCTGCGCAGGGCGGGCGCGCAGGGCTTTCCGCAGGCCCGTTTCGGCGGCGGCTGCCCGAAGCTCAACATTCACGCCGCCTTCCTGCAACCGGGCCAGATTCTCGCCGAAACGGTCGTCATGCCGGATGGCGCATCCTTCCTGACGATCGCCCGCACCTTAGAGGGGCCGAGCGTCGAATTCGGCGAAAGGGTGAGGCGCACCGCAATCCTGATCGGCTGTGACGCCGCCCTTGGTGAGGGCCTTGTCTATGGGCAGGCGACGGCGCTCGAGCCGGTTACGATCGGTCCGGCCTGTCGCCTCTGCGAGCGGCGCGGCTGCCTTTCCCGCGCCGAGCCGCCGTTGACGAGGCCGCTGGCGCTCGACGAGATGGTGGCGGGGCTCAGCGCCTTCGACTTCCAGTGATTGTGAAATCATTGAGAGCGCAGGATTTTGCGCTTGTGGGCTGTTAAAATCCTTCTTAGTCTGCACAAAAAACCAGAGGGAAAAGATGTCCGGGGGTGCGGAATCTTTGAACAAACAGGAGAAGTCATGAGGTCAACCATCCTAAGCGTGACGGCTGCCGCCGTTACCGCACTCCTTGCCGCCGCGCCGGCCTTTGCGCAGGAGCGCGTGGTCAACGTCTACAACTGGTCGGATTATATCGACAGTTCCATCCTTGAGGATTTCACCAAGGAAACCGGCATCAAGGTCGTCTACGACACCTTTGATTCCAACGAGACGCTGGAAACCAAGCTCCTGGCCGGCGGTTCGGGTTATGACGTCGTCGTCCCCACGGTATCCTTCATGCAGCGCCAGATCGCCGCCGGCGTCTACCAGAAGCTCGACAAGTCGAAGCTGCCGAACCTGGTCAACATGTGGGACGTCATCATGAAGGGCGTTGCGTCCTTCGATCCCGGCAATGAATACAGCGTCGACTATATGTGGGGCACGACCGGCATCGGCTACAATGTCGACAAGGTCAAGGCCGCACTTGGAACCGACGACAAGCCCAATTGGGATGCGTTGTTCGACCCGGCGAAGGCCGCGAAACTCAAGGATTGCGGCATCTATATGCTGGATTCCCCGACCGACGTCGTGCCCTCCGTGCTTGCTTATCTCGGGCTCAATCCCAACAGCAAGGATCCCGCGGATCTGAAGAAGGCGCAGGACGTCCTTACCGCCGTTCGTCCCTTTGTCCGCAAGTTCCATTCCTCGGAATATATCAGCGCCCTTGCGAACGGCGATATCTGCATCGCGCTCGGCTATTCCGGCGATATGTTCCAGGCCCGCGACCGCGCCAAGGAAGCCAATGCCGGCGTCAAGGTGGATTATTCGGTCCCGTCCCAGGGCGCTCAGATCTTCTTCGACGTCTTCGGCATTCCGAAGGATGCGCCGCACGTGGCGGAAGCCCATGAATTCATCAATTACATGATGAAGCCGGAAGTCGTCGCCAAGGCCTCGAACTTCGTCTTCTACGCCAACGGCAACAAGGCGTCGCAGCAGTTCCTCGACAAGGAAGTCATCGACGATACGGCGATCTATCCGACGCCCGAGGTCATGGCGAAACTTTTCACCGTTCCGCCGCTCGATCCGAAGACGCAGCGGATCGTGACGCGGCTATGGACCACCGTGGTCACTGGCCAATAATCTGATCGCGGCCCGGACGGAAACGTCCGGGCCTTTTTTGACGATCCCGGCCGGGTGAAGCCGGGCAGAAAAGCCGAGAACAAAAGCAAAGAATGTATTTTCGGGGAACAATATGAAGTCTTTAGGCAATATTCGCCGCTCTTTCGCACCTTGGACCGATCCGTCCGCCAAGCCGTTTATATCAATCAAGAATGTCACCAAGCGTTTCGGCGATTTCACCGCCGTCGATAACCTGTCGCTCGACATCTATCATCGCGAATTCTTCGCGCTGCTCGGCGCCTCCGGCTGCGGCAAGTCGACGCTTCTGCGCATGCTCGCCGGTTTCGAGCAACCGACCTCGGGCGAAATCGTGCTCGACGGTACCGACATGGCCGGCACGCCGCCTTACAGGCGCCCCGTCAACATGATGTTCCAGTCCTATGCGCTCTTTCCGCACATGACGGTCGAGAAGAACATCGCCTTCGGCCTGAAACAGGATGGCATGCCGAAGGACGAAATAGCAGAGCGCGTGTTGCAGATGCTGAAGCTCGTCAAGCTCGAGCAGTTTGCCTCCCGCAAGCCGAACCAGCTCTCCGGCGGACAGCGCCAGCGCGTGGCGCTGGCTCGCTCGCTCGCAAAGCGCCCCAAGGTGCTGCTGCTCGACGAACCGCTCGGCGCGCTCGACAAGAAGCTGCGCGAGGAAACCCAGTTCGAACTGATGGACCTGCAGCAGAATCTAGGCCTCACCTTCGTCGTCGTCACCCACGACCAGGAAGAGGCGATGACCATGGCCGATCGTATCGCCGTCATGAGCCACGGCAAGGTCGTGCAGGTGGCGACGCCGGCGGAGATCTACGAGGCGCCGAATTGCCGTTTCGTTGCGGATTTCATTGGCGACGTGAACATCTTCGACGGAAAAGTTGCCTCATCGGGCAATGGCACGGTCGAGATATCAGTCGATAGCGGCTTCAGCGTGCGTGTCGCCGCTTCCGAAACACCCTCGGCGGGCAGCGCCGCCGGCTTCGCCATCCGGCCGGAAAAATTGCGGGTCGGGCGGACGCCTCCCGCCAACGCTTCGGTCAATGCCGCCAGGGGCGAACTCTGGGATATTGGCTATCTCGGCGACATGACCGTCTTCCATGTGAAATTGCAGAGCGGCAATATCGTCAAGGCCTCATCCCTTAATGCGCAGCGCACCGTCGACGACCCCTTCACCTACGATCAGGAAGTCTGGGTCTCCTTCGACGAGAATGCCGGCGTCCTGCTGAAGGATTGAGATCATGGGCAAGCTCACGTCCGGCCTCTACAATCGCCTCGTCATCATCATCCCTTATGCCTGGCTGCTGCTCTTCTTCCTGGCGCCCTTCTTCATCGTCTTCCGCATTTCGGTATCGACGACGGCGATCGCCATGCCGCCTTATGAGCCTGTCTTCTCTTTCGCCGACGGCTGGGCCGGCCTCTGGAGCAAGATCGGCGATCTCTCCTTCGACAATTACACCTATCTCACTGACGACCCGCTCTATTTCAACGCCTATATCTCGAGCGTGGTGATCGCCGGGATTTCTACCTTCCTGACGCTGCTGATCGCCTATCCGATCGCCTACGGCATGGCGCAGGCGCCCCGCGGCCTGCGCCCGACGCTGGTGATGCTGGTCATCCTGCCCTTCTGGACGAGCTTCCTGATCCGCGTTTACGCCTGGATAGCCATCCTGAAGCCGGAGGGCCTGTTCAACCAGCTCTTGCAGTCGCTGCACCTCATCGACACGCCGCTGATCCTGCTCAACACCAATACCGCCGTTTATATCGGCATCGTCTATTCCTATCTGCCCTTCATGGTGCTGCCGCTTTATTCTGCGCTCGAGAAGATGGACGGCACGCTGATCGAAGCCGCGCAGGATCTCGGCTGCCCGCCGATCACCGCCTTCTGGCGCGTCACCTTTCCGCTGTCGATCCCCGGCGTGGTGGCCGGCTGCATGCTGGTCTTCATCCCGGCCGTCGGCGAATTCGTCATTCCCGATCTGCTCGGCGGGTCGCAGACGCTGATGATCGGCAAAACGCTATGGAATGAATTCAATTCCAACCGCGATTGGCCCGTCTCCTCGGCGGTGGCGACCATCCTGTTGCTGATCCTGGTGATCCCGATCGTCTTCTTCCAGAATATTCAGGCCAAGGCCGAAGAGCGGGGGAAATAAGCCATGCTGAAATGGACCCGTTTCAACATCGTCTCCGTCACCCTCGGCTTTGCCTTCCTCTATCTGCCGATTGTGCTTCTGGTGATTTTCTCCTTCAACGAATCCAAGCTCGTGACCGTCTGGGGCGGCTTTTCGACGAAATGGTATGTCTCGTTGATGAGCAATCAGGCTTTGCTCGACGCGGCCTGGGTGACGCTGCGCGTCGGTCTGCTGTCGGCGACGTTTGCGACCATCCTCGGCACGATGGCGGCGCTGACATTGGTGCGTTACACCCGCTTTCGCGGCCGAATGCTGTTTTCGGGCATGGTCTACGCGCCGCTCGTCATGCCGGAAGTCATCACCGGCCTGTCGCTGCTGTTGCTCTTCGTCGCGATCGGTCTCGACCGCGGCTTCTGGACGATCACGCTCGCGCATACAACGCTGACCATGTGCTTCGTCGCCGTCGTGGTGCAGTCCCGCCTCATGAGCTTCGATCATTCGATCGAAGAAGCGGCGCAGGATCTCGGCGCGCCCCCTGTGCGCACATTCTTCGAGATCACCCTGCCGATCATCGCGCCGGCGGTGCTCTCCGGCTGGATCCTTGCCTTCACCCTGTCGCTCGACGATCTGGTGATTGCGAGCTTCACGTCGGGGCCTGGCGCCACCACGCTGCCGATGAGGATTTACAGCCAGGTCCGCCTCGGGGTAACGCCGGAGATCAACGCGGTTTGCACGATCCTGATCGGCATCGTCGCAGTCGGCGTCATCTGCGCATCTGTAGTCACCAAGCGCCGCGAAGTGCAGCGCGAGCGGGATGAGCGAGCCGCAGCGGCCGGCGCATGAGCTGAAGCATGCCGCGCAAACGTGCGCGGCGGTTTTGCGTCCGCAATTGTGTGAAACAAAAGATGGAGCGCTTCCGTATTTTGAAGAAAACGGAGACGCTCTATTGCGCGCGGGGAACCGGTGAGATGACCGGGTTCGGCCAGGAGCCGCCGACAAAAAACGGCAGAGACGGCAGCTCGGCTACCTTGGCCGGATCGGTCGCCTCCAGCGATCCCGAAAGCGCCAGCCCGTTCGACTGATAGGTGATGACGCCGGAAAGCGTCAGCGTCTGCGTCGCGCCGGTAATATGAGCGTCGCGGATCTCGGCGGAACCGTTGGCGAAATCGGCCTGAAGGTTGATCTGGTCGAAGCTGAAGGCGCCGTTTGCGGCCGCGCTTAGCGGAAAGAACGGCTTTTCGGCAGCCTGTGTCCGCAATGCTGCCGCATCGATGCCGGGCATCGTGCCCTCCTTGGTCCAGAAGCGCAGCTTGCCGGTGACGTCAGCAAGTCCGGCCGTCCAGATCGCCTTCGACGACTGCAGGTCGAGATCGAGCGATCCTCGCGCAAGCGGCAGCGGTCCCTTGAGCTGCAGGCGCTCGGCAAGAGCTGCGAAGTCGGCATCGCGGATCGACAGCTGCAGCTTGCCGCCACCGTCGAAGTCACGCTTTGTCGCCTCCAGATGGGCGGTCATCTCGCCGCCTTCGAACTGGCTGTCGCCGATATCGAATTTCGCCTCGCCGCCGGCAACGATCATGCTGGCTCCGACGTCGGAAAGCTCGAAGAGACCCATCTGCGCGCGCCGTGCCGAAAGCCTGACGTCGACATCGAGCAGCTGCAGCGGCTCACTCATGCCGGTGGAGATCTCCTCTGCCTCTCCGGCGGCAAGCCTGAGTGCGAAGGCGTCGAGGAACGGCTTGAGGTTCATCTGGTCGAAGGCGAGCGTACCGCCGATCTTCGGCCGTTTGCCGGGCTGGGTTAAAAGATCCATCACCCCGGTGGCGCTCGCGTCGTTGAGCGACAGGCTGAGATTGTTGAAGCGCAGCCCGCTGCCGGACGACATGATGTCGGATTCCACCGAAGCACTCTTCAGCGTCCCGATGCCGGGGATCGATTTACCCGACCAGGTCAGAAGCGCCGGCACATCGGGAATGGTGGCGGTGATGTTGCCGGAAAGGGCGGAAAGGCTGGCGATGCTCGCAATTCCCTGGAAATGCGCCGTCAGCAGATTGGATGTCAGCGATGTCCGCGTTTCGGCATTCCTGCCGGCAAAGGCGAGCAGCGGCTGGCGCGAGGCGAAATCGACCTTCAGGTCCTCGCCGTTGATGCGGGCGATGACGACCGCCGAGATCGCGCCCGATAGCCGCGGCCAGGCGATGTCGGCCGTGACGCTGTCGAAATGGTAGATATTGCCGGTCCTGATGTCGGTGACCACAAGCGCACCGTCCTCGACGGTCACCGCGCCGATCTCGGCATCGAGATCGGGATCGAGCACTTCCGCTCCGTTTTCGTAACGCACGCCGCTGATCGCGCGGGCGAGCAGGCCCGCATAACTCCAGTCGATCAGTCCCTTTTCGTCGCGCGTCAGCGCAAGGTTGGGGCGCAGCAGGTGGAACTCGTGGAAGCTTGTGCGCCCTCTGAGCGCATCGATGAGGCTGAAATCGGCCGACAGGCTTTCGATGCTGCCGAGCAGCTTGTCGCCGCTTTCGCGCGGCTGGCGGATCGTCACCTGGTTCAGCGTGATGCGCGGCGTCGGCCAGAATTCGAGGACCGGGGTGCCCTTGATCTCGGCATGATAGCCCGTCCATTTCGACAGGGCGTCCTCGATGCCGGAGCGCACGAAGCCGGTCGTGATGAGATAGGGCGCGGCGACCCGGAGAGCCACGAAAAGTCCGAGCGCGATGAGGAGGAGAACAGTCGAAAGACGGGCAACGGCCGGCAGCCAGCGCGAAACGGGTCCGATCTTCCTGCGCCACCTGCGATGTCTTGACGTACCCATGATCTCCGCCGGTCATCAGCCGGTTATGCCGTTATGCGCTGATTTCGCCGGATATAGGAAATATCAGGCATATGCAAATACCCTACAGCACCGCGCGACTTTTCAGGCGCGCAAAGGACGCCGTGCTGATGCGTGCCGCCTAACTGCGCAGCGGTTTTGGGGTAACGGCATGCTTAAATCAAAAACCTGAAGCGCGTCACATGAATCCGGTGTGACATGACGCGTTTAGGCGCCGGATCGGGGCGGTTCCGCACTTTATAATGCAATGCAGCATGATATAAGAACGGCATTGGGGAGGAGGATTGAATGCAGGATAACAAACCACTTTGGGTGCCCTCTGAGGCCGCCGTCGCAAAAAGCCCGATCCATGCCTTCATGGAGCGCTGCAACGCTGATTTCGGGCTTTCTCTCTCGGGCTTCGAGGATCTGCATGCATGGTCGATCGCCGAGCGGGAGAGTTTCTGGTCGACTGTGTGGGATTTCTGTGGCGTGAAGGGAGAGCGCGGCGCAGAGGTGCTGGTCAACGGCGACCGCATGCTGGAGGCCCGCTTCTTTCCGGATGCGATGCTGAACTTCGCCGAAAACCTGCTGTCGGGCCGGGGGGAGGCGGACGCCATCATCTTCCGCGGCGAGGACAAGGCAGAGGACCGCTGGTCGTGGGACCGGCTGCGCGCGCTCGTCTCGAAGCTGCAGCAGGCCTTCAAGGCGCTCGGTATTTCGGAAGGCGACCGTATCGCCGCCATGGTGCCGAACATGCCGGAGACCGTCGCGGCCATGCTCGCCGCCGCCTCGATCGGTGCCATATGGTCGTCCTGTTCCCCTGACTTCGGCGAGCAGGGCGTGCTCGACCGTTTCGGCCAGATCGCTCCGAGGCTCTTTATCGCCTGCGATGCCTATTGGTATTCCGGCAAGCTGCAGGATGTCGGCGCCAAGGTCGCCACCGTCGCAAAAAGCCTGGGCGTTCCGACGGTCATTGTTCACTATGCTGGCGATGCCGAGGCAGTCGCGGGCAAAACGCCCGATGCTTCGACGCTCGAGGCCTTCGTCGCGCCCTATGAAGCGGGGGAGGTCGAGTTCACACGGCTTGCCTTCTCGCATCCGCTCTACATCCTCTTCTCGTCGGGCACGACCGGCGTGCCGAAATGCATCGTGCATTCGGCCGGCGGCACGCTGCTGCAGCACCTCAAGGAGCAGCGGCTGCATTGCGGCCTGCAGGCAGGCGAGAAGCTGTTCTACTTCACCACCTGCGGCTGGATGATGTGGAACTGGCTGGTGAGCGGGCTCGCGAGCGGCGCCACGCTCTGCCTGTTCGACGGCTCGCCCTTCGCGCCTGACGGCAACGTGCTGTTCGACTATGCCGAGGCTGAGAAATTCGCGATCTTCGGCACCTCGGCGAAATATATCGACGCGGTTCGCAAGGGCGGCCTGACGCCGCGCCACAGCCACGATCTATCGAGCCTCCGATTGATGACGTCCACCGGCTCGCCGCTGTCGCCCGAGGGCTTCACCTTCGTCTACGAGGGCATCAAGGAGGACGTGCAGCTCGCCTCGATATCGGGCGGCACCGACATCGTCTCCTGCTTCGTGCTCGGCAATCCGTTGCAGCCGGTCTGGCGCGGCGAGATCCAGGGGCCTGGCCTCGGTCTTGCGGTCGATGTCTGGAATGACGACGGCCAGCCAGTGCGGGGGGAGAAGGGTGAACTCGTCTGCACCAAGGCCTTCCCCTCGATGCCGGTCATGTTCTGGAACGACCCCGATGGCGCCAAATATCGCGCCGCCTATTTCGACCGGTTCGACAATATCTGGTGCCATGGCGATTTCGCCGAATGGACGGAGCACGGCGGCCTGATCATTCACGGCCGTTCGGATGCGACGCTCAATCCCGGCGGCGTGCGCATCGGCACGGCCGAGATCTATAATCAGGTGGAGCAGATGGAAGAGGTGGCCGAGGCGCTGTGCATCGGTCAGGACTGGGACGACGACGTGCGCGTCATCCTCTTCGTCCGCCTGGCGCCCGGCGTGACGCTGACCGAGGATCTCGTCAAGGCGATCAAGACACGTATTCGCACCGGCGCCTCGCCGCGGCATGTGCCGGCAAAGGTCATCGCGGTTGCCGATATTCCCCGCACCAAATCCGGCAAGATCGTCGAGCTTGCTGTGCGCGAAGTCGTTCACAACAGGCCGGTGAAGAACCAGGAAGCGCTCGCCAATCCCGAGGCGCTGCGGCTCTTCGCCGGACTAAACGAATTGAAGGATTGATAGGAACCGTAAACTACAAGCTTTCACCATCTATCAATCTTCTGTCATGGAAACCTTTCGTTAAGAAAGCTTTGTCAAATGTGAAGCCAACCTTGGGGGCCGCACATGAACGAGGCGGCCTGAGGCCTTCGGGCTTACAACATGACGTTGATCGACTGAGCTTTTGTTGAACAGCACAAATTTTCAAGGCAGCCTCCTGGCTGCCTTTTCTTTATGGTGGCCACTTTCTTTTCGCAGAGCAATTCCCGCAAAAGCGCACGGCGGTTTTGCGTCCGGAAATGCGTGAAAACAAAGAATTCCAGCGATCAGCCGGCCAGCACGCGCTGCGACGGGAAGGTGATCTCGACGAGTGTGCCTTCGTTCGGCGCCGAATTGATCGAGAAGGTCGCCCGGTTGGCATCCACCATCGCCTTGGTCAGCGGCAGGCCGAGGCCGGTGCCGTCGCCGCGATGGCGCGATTGGGTCGAGGAGACCTGCCGGAACGGCTTCATCGCCTGGTCGAGTTCGCTGCGCGTCATGCCGACGCCGGTATCGCGGACCCTCAAAACGACGCTGCCATTCGTCTCATAGGAGGTGGAAACGACGATCTGCCCGCCCGACGGGGTGAAGCGGATGGCGTTCGACAGGATGTTGAGGGCGATCTGCTTGATCGAGCGCAGGTCCGCCACGACATCGGGCACCGAATGCGACAGCGCCGTGCGAATGATGACGCGCTGGCCGTTCGCCTGCGGCTGCACCAGTGCGACGGCTTCCGAGACCGCCTCGTTGAGCCCGACGGCGGCAAAATCGAGGTCCATCTCGCCCGCCTCGATCTTTGAAATGTCGAGCAGGTCGTTGACGATATCGAGGACGTGCCGGCCGGAGCGGCCGATGTCGTTGGCATATTCGATGTAACGGGGATGGCCGATCGGCCCGAAGCGTTCGCCCGCCATCATGTCGGAAAAGCCGATAATGGCGTTGAGCGGCGTGCGGATCTCATGGCTGACGCGGGCGAGGAAATCGGTCTTGTGGGCGTTGGCGGTTTCGGCCGCGCCCTTGGCGTTGCGCAACTCGTCCTCGGTGCGCTTCCACTGGGTGATGTCGCGGATGACGGCGCAATAGCCGTTGGAGGAGGTGAGCTGGCCCATCGTCATGAACAGCGGCACGAAGCCGCCGCTGGCCTCGCGGCCGATCACTTCACGCCCGTCGTTCAGCACGCTTGCCACGCCATGGCCCGAGAGGCCGTTCAGATAGTCGATCACCGCCTTCTGGCTCTCATGGGCAAACAGCATGACGAAGGGTTTGCCGCGCGTTTCCTGTTCGTCATAATTGAATAGCGCGCTGGCGGAGCGGTTCATCGAGCGGATATCGCCTTCCGTGCCGATGACGACGACGCCGTCGGTCGCCGTTTCCAGGATCGAGCGCAATTCCTCAACTTCGACCTGAAGTTTGGCGACCTTCTCGACCATCCGCTCGGGACGCGCTTCGGATCGGCCCTCGGAACGGCTTGCTTCGCCGCGGCTGACTTCCTTGCCTTCGACAGGCATCAGCGCCAGCATTAGGGCATTGGCGTCTTCCCAGCGCACCGATTGCAGCCGCGCGGTCACCGGCACCAGCCTATCATCGGCCTTGACGAGCATCATGGTGCTAGAGCCGGCCGCCTTTTCCTCAAGCTCGCGGCGCTGCAGCAGGGCTTCGATGCCGCCCACTTCGCGCAGCGCGTCGAGCGAAGCATAGCCGGTCAGCCGCATGAATTCGGGATTGGCATGGATCAGCGCATCACCGATGTGGATGAGCACGGCGACGGGCAACTGGTCGACCGTTCCCACAGAAAGACCGTCGGTCATCTTGACGCGCGGCGGAATGAAGCTTGTGAGAACCTCGATCTGGCTGACCGTCTCCTCAAGTCCTTCCGTCGCTTCGTCATCGGCGACAACAGCCGGCTCTTCGACATCGTCGTGGCGCTTAGCCTCGACGGCATTCTCGAAGATCGCCTCCTGCGGCGCCGTCTCCTCGACGAAGGGCGTCTCGCTTTTGTCGGAAATGGCCGCTTCGGACGGAGATTCCTCGGTTGCGGAGGCCTCCTCGAAACCGGCCGGCTCCGTGGTGTTTTCTTCAGCGGCTGGAGCGGCGGGCTCTTCCTTGCGCGTGCCGAAGGCTTCGAGACGCTTGGCGATCTCGCGGAAATTGGCCTGCTCGGCGGCCGTCAATCCGGCGCCGGTGTTGTGAAGTTGAACGATCTTGTCGGTGAAACGGCGATTGGGCGTTTCCGAAATGCGGAGCGCAGGCGGCTCTTCTGGAGGATTGACGACCGGCTCGGCGGCAGATGCGTCGTCGGCATCAGCATTGATTGCCGGTTCCTCCCCGGCATTTTCGAAGGCGGCTTCTTCGGCGGCAGTCTCGTCCGCTACCGGCTCTTCGGTCTCCGGCTCAGCTGCGGCGAGTGCCTGGTCGTCGATCTCTTCCGCTGCGGTGGTTTCGGCTGGCGGCTCTTCGGGCGCAGCTTCCACGTCATGCGTGATTTCCGCTATCGGGCCGAGGATTGCCGCATCATGGCCGACGCCATCCGGGCCGAGTGTCAGGCCGAGCGCCAGCGGATCTTCCTGCGCATCGGAAAGCCGCACGACGCCGAAGCCGCGGAAACCGTCAAAGTCGCGATTGCGGGTGTAGGTCGGCAGTGCTGCGAGATCGACCGGAACGACGAGGCTGGTGCCTTCGACGGGCCAGAGAATCGTCTTGCCCGACCATGTGTCGCGGCGGGCGAGCGCTTCGGCAAGTTTGCCATCCGGGTCGAGGTTGAAGAGGGCGGCGATATCGCTGAAGGCGGAGCCGATGATGTCGGATGCGTGCGGACCGACGGCCTCGGCAAATTCGTGGCTGACCTCGTTGAACCGGCCCTCGGCGTCGATCTTCCAGACGAAGCGCGTGGCGCGGCTGTTCGGCCTGAAGACGAAGCCGGGCTCAGCCGCGAGCTGCGGGGCAGGGGCGGCTGCGGGAGCTGCCGGCGTTGTTATGGTGGGCTCTTCGAAGGCCGTTTCCGGTGCTTCTTCAATATATGTCTCGGTTGCGTCGGCCGGCGGTTCCGCGATTTCGGCCGCGTCCACCGGCTCCGGATCGGAGGCTACGGCTTCCTCGATGATCGCGGCCGGTTCATGGACCTCATTCGCACTGCCGTCGCTTACGCCGCTGTCGCTCTGTGGCTCCTCGTACCCCTCAGGCTGTATCCCGTCCATTGCTTCGTCGGCGGATGCTGCAGCGGTCTCGGACGGATGTTCACTTTGACCGGCGATTTCCTCGAGCGTCTCCTCGACCTCTTCGATCCCGGAAACCGCGTCGATGATGTCGGTGTAGCCTGTCGCGGCGACGGGTTCGTCCTGGAGCGCCTCGGCGGGCGCTGGGCGTTCTGTTTCGTGGGTTTCGTGCGCGGGCGCATCGATCGGGTCGAGATGGCCGAGCACGGTTTCGACGGCAAAGAGCAGATTGAGCGCCGGTTCGTCGCTGAGCTTGCCGACCGCAGCCGGAAGATAGCCTCTGCCGGTGGCGACGGGCCGCTTCACCAACCGGTCGGGATGTGCGCCGGCAAGATTGATCAACGTCTTTGCGGTCTCACCGGAAATACCAAGCGAGGCAAAGCCCGGCGAGGCGGCGATGACTTCGCCATTGGCGCCGATGACGGCCATATGTGTATCGGGATCGTCCAACCCCTGCAGCATCTGGGCGGCCGACGCGCCGGCCGCAAGCGGTTTTGCCGAGACCGGCACCGAAAACAGGATGGCCTTCTCGCCCTGGGAGAGCCGGATCAGCTCGGCTGCCGCCTGCACCTGCACACGCTGAAAGCCCTTGGCGACGCGGATCATCAGGTTACGGCTGTCGCCGATATCGGCAAGCTGGCGGGCGGCCGTTTCCAGCTGGCGGAAGGTGATGTCGGCCCGGTCGACGCCCTGGTCGAGCAGGTCATAGACCGCCGAATGGCCGAAAAGCTCCGCACCCGCGCCGTTTGCCCAGAGCAGACGGGTGAGATCGGCCGAAAACAGCACCATCGCCTCGCCGCGTGAAAAGCGTTCCCGCACCCGCGCATGCACGGCGATGTCGATGAACGGATATTGGACTGCGGGCATGATCGAACCTTGTCGCTGTCGGCCTCTTTAAATTAACGGCTTATTAATAACTGCAGGGCGCGAGCCGGTCCAGAACAGCGGGTGGCTTTCGGCCGGAAAGGTTAACGACTTGTGCGCTGCACAAAAAATGTTGCAATGCACAATTAGATATTCTATATAGACGTCATTCAATGATCACAGGCAGCGACTGCCTCAACCCAAGGGAATGCGACCATGGCTACCATAAAGACCGATGACGTTTTTTCAATCGCTTCTTTCGACCCGTCCAAGCTCGCGGAATCCTTCCGTGACTTCGCCGAAAAGGGCGCCCAGCGGTCCAAGGATGCCTATGCCAAGCTGAAGACGGCTGGCGAGGAAGCCGGCAAGACGCTCGAAGCCACCGTCCAGACCGCACAGGCCGGCACCGTCGAACTCGGCCTGAAGGCGATCGACGTTCTGCGCGTCAACGCCGAGAGCTCGCTCTCGCACATGGAAGCGCTGCTCGGGGTCAAGTCCCCTGCCGAATTCTTCGAACTGCAGACCTCCTTCCTGCGCAAGCAGGCCGAGCTTGCCGTCGAGCAGGCGAAGTCGATCCAGGAAACCACCAAGCAGGTTGCCGAAAAGCTTGCCAAGCCCTCCAAGGATGCCGCCGAAAAGGCGATGGCCTCCTTCAAGAAGGCCTGATCGGTTTTACCGTTCAGAGACAAAGGGCTGGACCTCGTGTCCAGCCTTTTTGTATATTGGCGATGAATGGGACTTGAATTCCTCGCCAAGTCCTCGTATGTGACCCCCGTCGCGCCAAGCGCGATTTATGCGGTTGTAGCTCAGTTGGTTAGAGCGCAGGTTTGTGGCACCTGAGGTCGGAGGTTCGAGACCCCCCAACCGTACCATTTCCCCATCACTTGAATGAAAACTCGGTTCCCATCGTTTCGATGGAACCCATGTCGCGCCGGGCCGTTCTCCAGTTGACGGGAGAATATGCATGTCAAAAACCCTTCTCTACGGCGCGACCAAGATCGACGAGACCAACAGCGCCTATTCGCCGGCGGAAAGCCTTGCCGCCTTCCAATGGAAGAACCGCGTCTTCATCCTTTTTGCCGACAAGGATAATGCCCGCGCCGCCCGCCAGGAAAATCAGCTGCTTGCCGACCGGGCCGGTCTCGACGAGCGCGACATGGTGGTGCTCAAGGTGTCGGGCGATAGTGTGCGACCGCTCTTCGGCGCGGCTGACGGTCTCGACGGCGAAGCGATCCGCCGCGACCTGGAGGCGCCGGAGGCTGGCGAATTCGCTGCCTTCCTTCTCGGCAAGGACGGCACGGTCAAGCTCAAGGCCAGCGAACCGATCGCCAATGGCGAGCTCTTCGCCATCATCGACAGCATGCCGGTGCGCGCTGCCGAATCGTTGAAGCCCGACAAATAGCTCGGGCAAACATCGCTCTCAGAACGAATATAGTGAAAGGGAGGCGGTCATGTCCGTGCCCAACGAACCTATTCCCGATCAGCCGCCGATGCCCCCACCCGGCTGGAAGCCGGTGCCGCCGATCAAGGAGCCGGACCCCGACCGGCTTGCCGATGAAGCGCCGGTTCCAAATCCCGATGAGAACGACGCGCCGCCCAAGCACGTCTCTTAAAGGAAGATGTGACGTTCGGCGCTGACGAGTTCCTGAAGAAAGTCGGCGACGCTCCTGACGCGCAGCAGGTCGCGGGCCGTTTCGTGATAGGTCGTCCAGTAGGCGCGCCGGATCGAAACCTCCGGCAGGATGCGCTGGAGTTCGGGATATTGCCGGGCGATGTAATCGTGCAGAATGCCGATGCCGGCGCCGGTGCGGACCGCCTCGGTCTGCCCGATCGCGGTCGAAATCTCGAAGCCTGCATTCCAGCTCCGCATCACTGCGCTGGAGAAATTCAGCGATGCGGTAAAGATCAGGTCTTCGACGTAACCGATGCGGCGATGCGCCTTGAGTGCGTCGATATCGGCGGGTGCCCCCTGTGAAGCCAGATAGTCACGCGAGGCATAGAGGCCGAGCGTATAGTCGGTAAGCTTGGAGGAGACGAGCCGGCCTTGTTCTGGCCGCTCGAGCGTGATGGCAATATCGGCCTCTCGCTGCGAGAGCGAGAAAGAGCGCGGCACGGGCACAAGCTGGATCTTCAGTTCCGGATGGCGCTCGATCAGCCTGCCCATGCGAGGTGCAAGAAAGGAAACGCCGAAGCCGTCGGGCGCGCCGACGCGCACCGTTCCGGCAATTGCCGCATCGGTGTGGCCGAGATTGGCCTGCACGGCGAGCATTTCCGTTTCCATCCGTTCCGCGGAAGCAAGAAATACTTCGCCTTCCGCCGTCAGCTCGCAGCCGGTCGGCCGGCGGACGAGAAGGCGGGTCTTCAACGCCTCTTCGAGCAAGGTCAGTCGACGCGAGAGCGTCGCGTGGTTAAGTCCCAGCCTTTTCGACGCGGCAAGGATCTGTCCCGTGCGGGCAACAGCCAGGAAGATGCGGACATCATCCCAGTTCATGATTTGCCGCGCATCATGATCGGATCGACGTCGATGAGCGTCAGCGACGTCACCATGCCTGATGTCTCGTTCTTGTATTTGAGAAAATGCGGCGTTTTCAGATGGGCTTCGTAAGCTTCCCTGTTGGCGTAGACCTCGAGGATACGAATGCTGCTCGGATTGTCCTTAAGGCAAACCGCATTCAGCGAGAGGACGCCCTCTTCCCGCGCGACGGATGCCTCGATCTCTTCGACCAGAAGGGTCCGATAGCTCTCGAGCATGCTCGGCTCGATCTCAAGCTCCGCCATTCTGACGACAAGTTTTCCGCTCATCGATCATTGTCCCTTTTTATCGAAAGACTTCAATCTACGCACAATGGTTGCTTATATCAGCGCATTGATTTGTGCAAATTGAAGTGCGACTATGGGCCATCCAAAAACAGGAGGAGCATCCCATGCGTGAGATCGGTCATTTCATCGGCGGCAAGCATGTTGCCGGCACCAGCGGCCGCGTGAGCAACGTCTACAATCCGGCAACCGGCGAAGTGCAGGCGACCGTGGCGCTTGCAAGCGTCGAGGAACTGCGCGCCGCAGTCGAAAATGCCAAGGCCGCGCAGCCGAAATGGGCTGCCACCAATCCGCAGCGCCGCGCCCGCGTCTTCTTCAAGTTCGTCGAACTCCTGAACACGCACATGGACGAGCTTGCCGAAATGCTCTCCAAGGAGCACGGCAAGACGATCGAGGACGCCAAGGGCGATGTCATCCGCGGCCTTGAAGTCTGCGAATTCGTCTGCGGCATCCCGCATCTTGCCAAGGGCGAGTTCACCGAGGGCGCGGGTCCGGCGATCGACATGTATTCGATCCGCCAGCCGGTCGGCATCGGCGCCGGCATCACGCCTTTCAACTTCCCCGGCATGATCCCGATGTGGATGTTTGCGCCGGCAATCGCCTGCGGCAACGCCTTCATCCTGAAGCCCTCCGAGCGTGATCCCTCCCTGCCGATCCGCCTCGCCGAACTGATGATCGAGGCCGGCCTGCCGGCGGGCATTCTCAACGTCGTCAACGGCGACAAGGGTGCTGTCGACGCGATCCTCACCGATCCGGATATCGGCGCCGTCTCTTTCGTCGGTTCCACGCCGATTGCCCGCTACGTCTACGGAACGGCGGCGATGAACGGCAAGCGCGCCCAGTGCTTCGGCGGCGCCAAGAACCACATGATCATCATGCCGGATGCGGACCTTGACCAGGCCGTCAACGCGCTGATGGGCGCAGGCTACGGTTCGGCCGGCGAGCGCTGCATGGCGATCTCGGTTGCCGTTCCGGTCGGTGAAGAAACCGCCAACCGTCTCGTCGAGAAACTGACGCCGAAGATCGAATCTCTGCGCATCGGTCCCTACACCGACGAGAAGGCCGACATGGGCCCGCTCGTCACCAAGGATGCCTACACCCGTGTTCGCGGCCTCATCGATCGCGGCATCGAGGAGGGCGCCAAGCTCGTCGTCGACGGCCGCGATTTCAAGCTCCAGGGCTATGAAGACGGCTATTTCGTCGGCGGCTGCCTGTTCGATAACGTCACGCCGGAGATGGATATCTACAAGACCGAGATCTTCGGACCCGTCCTCTCTGTCGTACGCGCCCAGAACTACGAGGAAGCGCTGTCGCTGCCGATGAAGCACGAATACGGCAATGGTGTTGCGATCTACACCCGTGACGGCGATGCCGCCCGTGATTTCGCCTCGCGCATCAATATCGGCATGATCGGCATCAACGTTCCGATCCCGGTTCCGCTCGCCTATCACTCCTTCGGCGGCTGGAAGGCATCGAGCTTCGGCGACCTCAACCAGCACGGCACGGATTCGATCAAGTTCTGGACGAAGACCAAGACCGTCACTGCCCGCTGGCCCTCCGGCATCAAGAGCGGCGCGGAATTCGTCATGCCGACGATGAAGTGATCTTCACGACATTCCGATCTGTTATCTCTCGGGGGCCTCTTGGCCCCCGATTTCTTCGATTTTCATGCTGTTGATTTCCGCCCGCCTGGCTTTCAGGTGAACCGCCGGTCTGCGATTGCCGTTTCTGGCGCGCCGAGTGGCGTCGCGGCAAATGGCCTCATAAGCTGAATGCAAATTTCATATTTTGGAATTGTTCAAAACTACCAAACCGCCTATATAGGTCTGAACAGGCACGAGTCAGGAGATCGGCATGCGGTTGACGAAGCAGACGAACTATGCGGTTCGCATGTTGATGTATTGTGCCGCCAATGATGGGCACCTGAGCCGGATTCCGGAAATCGCCAAGGCCTATGGCGTATCCGAGCTCTTTCTTTTCAAGATCCTCCAGCCGTTGAACAAGGCGGGTCTGGTCGAGACCGTGCGCGGTCGCAACGGCGGCGTGCGCTTGGGTAAACCGGCGGCCGAGATCACGCTTTTCGACGTCGTGCGCGTGACGGAAGACAGTTTCGCCATGGCCGAATGCTTCGAGGACGACGGCATGGTCGAATGCCCGCTGGTCGACAGCTGTGGTTTGAATTCGGCCCTGCGCAAGGCGCTGAACGCTTTCTTCGGCGTGCTGTCGGAATATACTATCGACGACCTCGTCAAGGCGCGTCCGCAGATCAATTTCCTTCTCGGAATCACCGGTGAGCAGCCATATCGCAAACCCGCGATCGTTGCCCCCGCCGCCTGAATAAACGATCCGAAAACTCATCTGAACCGCGGTTGCCCCGGCAGCCGCGGTTTTTGTTTTTGCGGCGTGCCGCCGGTCTCCAAAACCGCGGGGAAACGGCGCCTGCATGTCGCGATGGCGGCGATTTTATACCAAATGCGACAAAATTCCGGTCTTTTTTGTGCGAATATTTCCAATTGGGGCGGGTTTTTGACTGAAAATTTCTAAAATTGTCCAGCTGGAAAAATTTTCCGCGTAGCCCGTTGCTTTCAGTAGATAAATATCGTTCCATCAACCGTCGATCGAGAAGTCATTCTACGATCTCCAAACATCAAAAAGAACAACCGGGAAACAAATATTATGAAAAAGATCTCTGTCCTCCTGGCAGCGACGGCCCTGATTTCCGTCATGGCGACGTCGGCCTGGTCCAAGACCCTTGTCTATTGCTCCGAGGGCTCGCCGGAAGGCTTCGACCCCAGCCTCTACACGGCAGGCACGACCTTCGACGCGTCGTCGCGCACGGTCTATAGCCGCCTCGTCGAATTCAAGCATGGCGGCACTGAGATCGAGCCGGGCCTGGCCGACAGCTGGAGCGTTTCGGCCGACGGCACGGAATACACCTTCAAGCTTCATCCGGGCGTCAAGTATCAGACCACCGACTTCTTCACACCGACGCGCGATTTCAACGCCGACGACGTCGTGTTCTCCTTCGAGCGTCAGCTGAAATCCGACAATCCGTGGAACAAGTATGTCGAGGGCGGTTCTTACGAATACGCGGCCGGCATGGGCTTCCCGGATCTGATCAAGTCGATCGAAAAGGTCGATGACCTCACCGTCAAGTTCAAGCTCAACCACCCGGAAGCGCCATTCCTCGCCGACCTCGCCATGGACTTCGCCTCGATCGTCTCCAAGGAATATGCCGACAAGCTTGCCGCCGACGGCAAGATGGCGCAGCTCAACCAGCAGCCGCTCGGCACCGGCCCCTTCACCTTCGTCGCCTATCAGCCGGATGCCGTCATCCGCTACAAGGCCAACGAAACCTATTTCAAGGGCAAGGAAAAGATCGACGACCTGGTTTTCGCCATCACCTCTGACGCCGCCGTCCGCGCCCAGAAGCTGAAGGCCGGCGAATGCCACCTGATCCCTTATCCGAATGCAGCCGATGTGCCGGAACTGAAAAAGGATGGCAATCTGACGGTGATGGAACAGGCTGGCCTCAATGTCGGCTTCCTCGCCTACAACACCCAGATGGCTCCGTTCGACAAGCCGGAAGTTCGTCGCGCGCTGAACATGGCGATCAACAAGCAGGCGATCATCGACGCCGTCTTCCAGGGTGCCGCAGCCGTTGCCAAGAACCCGATCCCGCCGACGATGTGGTCCTATAACGACGCCGTTCAGGACGACAAGTACGATCCCGATGCTGCCAAGAAGGCTCTTGCCGATGCCGGCGTCAAGGATCTCAGCATGAAGATCTGGGCGATGCCGGTTTCGCGTCCCTACATGCTGAACGCCCGCCGCGCCGCCGAACTGATGCAGGCGGATTTCGCCAAGGCCGGTGTCAAGGTCGAGATCGTCACCCATGAATGGGCCGAATATCTGAAGCTCTCCTCCGACGTGAAGCGCGACGGCGCCGTCATCCTCGGTTGGACCGGCGACAACGGCGACCCTGACAATTTCATGGATACGCTGCTCGGCTGCGATGCCGTCGGCGGCAACAACCGCGCTCAGTGGTGCAACAAGGACTATGACGCGCTGATGACGAAGGCCAAGCTGACGGCCGATGTCGGTGAGCGCACCAAGGCCTATGAACAGGCGCAGCTGATCTTCAAGAAGGAAGCCCCCTGGGCGACGCTCGACCACTCGCTCGTCTTCGTTCCGATGAGCAAGAAGGTCTCGGGCTTCTTCATGGACCCGCTCGGCATTCACCGTTTCGACGGCGTCGACGTATCCGAATAACAAGAATAATGTAAGAATGCCCGGCAGAGCTGGGCGCAGCCGGCGGTCAGGTCCTCCTGACCGCCGGAAACTATTGGACATCTGCCATGTTGCGTTTTTTCATCGGCCGCTTTGCGGTGCTGATCCCGACATTCCTCGGCGTTTCCCTCATTGCCTTCTCGTTCATCCGCCTGCTTCCCGGCGATCCCGTCATGCTTCTGTCGGGTGAACGTGTCATGGCGCCGGAACGGCACGCCCAGATCATGCACGATCTCGGTTTCGACCGGCCGATGTATGTGCAGTATTTCGATTATCTCGGAAAAGTGCTGCACGGCGATCTCGGCACCTCGATCGTCACCAAGCGGCCGGTTCTCGGCGAGTTCTTCACATTGTTCCCGGCAACGCTGGAGCTTTCGCTCTGTGCCATCATCATCGCTGTCTGTCTTGGCGTGCCCGCCGGCGTCTTTGCTGCCGTCAAGCGTGGCACCTGGTTCGATCAGGGCGTGATGGGAGTTGCCCTCGTCGGTTATTCCATGCCGATTTTCTGGTGGGGCCTGCTGCTCATCATCTTCTTCTCCGGCTATCTCGGCTGGACGCCCGTTTCGGGCCGCATCTCGCTGATGTATTTCTTCAAGCCGGTCACCGGCTTCATGCTGATCGACAGCCTGCTGTCGGGCCAAAAAGGGGCATTCGCCTCGGCCGTCAGCTACCTCATTCTCCCGACCATCGTGCTGGCGACCATTCCGCTCGCCGTCATCGCACGCCAGACACGCTCGGCAATGCTCGAGGTTCTCGGCGAAGACTATGTCCGCACAGCGCGCTCGAAAGGCTTGAAGCCGCTGCGCGTCGTCGGCGTGCATGCGCTGCGCAATGCGATGATCCCAGTCATCACCACGATTGGCCTGCAGATCGGCGTTCTTCTTGCCGGCGCCATCCTCACCGAGACGATCTTTTCCTGGCCGGGCATCGGCAAATGGATGGTGGATTCAGTATTCAAGCGGGACTACGCTGTGGTCCAGGGTGGCCTTCTCCTGATCGCCGGCGTCATCATGATGGTCAACCTCATTGTTGATGTTCTCTACGGCTTCATCAATCCGCGTATTCGTCACTAGGAGCGGTCCATGAGCACGGTCACCGTCAAAACCGGCCAGCCATCCGCTCTTGCGGAGTTCTGGCATTATTTCTCCCGCAACAAGGGCGCCGTCATCGGCCTCGTTGTTTTCGTCATCATTCTTGTCGTCGCGGTCTTCGCGCCGCTTTTTGCGCCGCATGAACCCAATGAACAGAACCGTGCGGTGCTGCTCGCCGTGCCGGCTTGGATGGAAGGCGGCAGCGCTTCCTTCCCGCTCGGAACGGATGCCGTCGGCCGCGACATCCTCTCGCGCCTGATCTACGGCGCGCGGTTCTCGCTGTTCATTGGCGTCGTCGTCGTCACGCTTTCGGTCATTTCAGGCGTGCTGATCGGCCTCGTCGCCGGATATTTCCGCGGCAAGGTCGATACCGCGATCATGCGCCTGATGGACATCATCCTTGCCTTCCCGTCGCTGCTGCTCGCTCTCGTGCTCGTCGCCGTTCTGGGGCCTGGCCTTACCAACGCGATGATTGCGATTTCATTGGTCAACCAGCCGCATTTCGTTCGACTGACGCGCGCCTCGGTCATTTCAGAGCGTGAGAAGGAATATGTGATCGCCTCGCGTGTCGCCGGTGCGGGCACCTTCCGGTTGATGTTCAAGACGATCCTGCCGAACTGTCTCGGGCCGCTGATCGTTCAGGCAACGCTCGCCTTCTCGGCGGCGATCCTCGATGCCGCCGCCCTCGGCTTCCTCGGCATGGGCGCCCAGCCGCCGACACCCGAATGGGGAACGATGCTTGCCGAGTCCCGTGAGTTCATCTCGCGTGCCTGGTGGGTTGTGACATTTCCGGGTCTTGCCATCCTCATCACCGTTCTTGCCATCAACCTGATGGGTGACGGCCTGCGCGATGCGCTTGACCCCAAGCTGAAGAGGTCGTGATGCCACTTCTCGAAATTGAAAATCTGACCGTCGAATTCCAGACGTCATCCGGTCTCTTCCGCGCCGTCGACGGCGTATCGCTCACCTGCGACAAGGGCGAAATCCTTTCGGTTGTCGGTGAATCCGGCTCGGGTAAATCCGTTGCCATGCTGGCTCTGATGGGCCTGCTGCCCTGGACGGCGAAGATCACCGCCGACCGCATGCAGTTCGATGGTCAGGATCTGCGCGGCATTTCCGCCCGCCAGCGCCGCAGGATCGTCGGCAAGGACATTGCGATGATCTTCCAGGAGCCGATGTCGAGCCTCAATCCGTGCTTCACGGTCGGTTTCCAGCTGGGCGAAACGCTGCGCGTCCATATGGGGCTCAATCGAAAGGAGCGCCGTGAGCGCTCGATTGAACTCCTGAACCTCGTCGGTATCCCGGCGCCGGAAGATCGCCTATCGAACTTCCCGCATCAGATGTCGGGCGGCATGAGCCAGCGCGTCATGATCGCCATGGCGCTCGCCTGCAATCCGAAGCTTCTGATTGCCGACGAGCCGACGACGGCGCTCGATGTGACGATCCAGGCGCAGATCCTCGATCTGCTCGTGCGCCTGCAGAAAGAGCAGGGCATGGCGCTGGTGCTGATCACCCATGACATGGGTGTGGTCGCCGAGACCGCCGAACGCGTCCAGGTGCAATATGCCGGCCAGAAGGTCGAGGAACAGCCGGTGAGAGCGCTGTTTCGCGATCCGCATCACCCCTATACGGCAGCTCTGCTCGCCGCCCTGCCGGAACGCGCCGAAGTCGGCCACCGCCTTCCCTCGATCGCCGGCGTCGTTCCCGGCCAGCACGGCCGCCCGACAGGCTGTCTTTTTGCGCCGCGCTGCGGCTACGCGACGGTCGAATGCGATCGCGGCGTCGTCCGCCAAGGCCCGGAACTCGGACTGGCGCTGTGCAACTATCCTTTGAAGGATGGCAAACCGCTCGGGCATCCCGGTGTCATGGCCGTTCAAACCGCAGGAGACCTGGTATGACGGGCGCTGTTCTCGAGGGCAGGGATCTCGCCCGCTTCTATACTGTCAACCGCGGCCTCTTCAAAGCCGATGCGACGGTCAAGGCGCTCAACGGCGTCAGCTTCAGCCTCCATTCCGGCAAGACGCTTGCCGTCGTCGGTGAATCCGGCTGCGGCAAGTCGACACTCGCCCGCCTGGTCACGATGATCGAAGACCCGACGGCAGGCCAATTGCTGATCGACGGCAAGCCCGCCAATGTCGGCGATCGCAGCCTGCGCAGCCAGGTGCAGATCGTCTTCCAGAATCCTTACGGCTCGCTCAACCCGCGCCAGAAAGTCGGCTCCATCCTCGAAGAGCCGCTGAAGATCAACACCGATCTCGATGCCGCCGCCCGCCGCCGAAAGGTGGAGGAGATGATGGCCCGCGTCGGCCTGCGTCCGGAACATCACGGCCGCTATCCTCATATGTTTTCGGGTGGCCAGCGCCAGCGTATTGCGATTGCCCGCGCTCTGATGCTGCGGCCGAAAGTGCTGGTGCTGGACGAACCGGTTTCGGCGCTTGATCTCTCGATCCAGGCGCAGGTGCTGAACCTGCTGATGGACCTGCAGAAGGAGATGGGGCTTGCCTATCTCTTCATCTCGCACGGCCTGTCCGTCGTCCATCATATCGCCGACGAGGTGATGGTGATGTATCTCGGCCGTCCCGTCGAAACCGGTCCCGCAGCCGAGGTCTTCGCCAGGCCGCGCCATCCCTATACCGCAGCCTTGCTGTCGGCGACGCCGATCGCCGATCCCGAACGCGCGAAGAACCGCATCCGCCTGCAGGGAGAGCTGCCTTCGCCGCTGAAGCCGCCGTCGGGCTGCCACTTCAATCCGCGCTGCTGGAAGGCGCAGGAGCATTGTCGTCAGGTTTCTCCCGAACTAAGGGGAGAGGGCGCACAACAATATGCCTGTCACTTCCCGCTCGACTGAGCGGGGAAGATAAGCCTGAGGAGAAACCATGCCGGATGAGCGGATGAATAAACTCCATGCGATCATCGTCATGGGGGTCAGCGGTTGCGGCAAATCCTCGGTTGGCGAAAAGCTCGCAGAAGCCTTGCACCTGGCCTTCGTCGAAGGTGATGCGCTTCACCCGACCGCCAATGTCGAGAAGATGTCGAAGGGCATTCCGCTGACCGATGAGGACCGGATCCCCTGGCTCGACCGTATCGGCGAAGTCATGAAGGCCTCGCTGGAAAAGAGCAAGGGCATCATCGTTTCCTGCTCCGCGCTGAAGCGCCTCTATCGCGACCGCCTGAGGGCGGCCGTTGGCGGCAATCTGTTCTTCGTCTATCTCGAAGGCTCCAAGGCGCTGCTGACGAAACGGATGGGCGAGCGCAAAGGGCATTTCATGCCCGTGTCGCTGCTCGAAAGCCAGTTGGCGACGCTCGAGGTGCCCACAGGCGAGCCGGGCGTCGTCACCGTCGATATCGACGACACGGTGGACGGCATTGCGGCGACGGCCCTCCAGGGTCTCATTGCTCTCGGCGTTACGGCTTGAAACGCTGCGGCGAATAGGCCGCAATATCGATGAACGGCGTCTCGCCAGTGATGAGTTCGGCAAGCGCGCGGCCGGTCACCGGCCCGAGCGTCAGCCCGTGATGGGCATGGCCGAAGGCAAACCACAGGCCCTGATGGCGCGGCGCCTTGCCGATAACAGGCATCATGTCTGGCGTGCAGGGGCGCGCGCCCATCCAGGGTTCGGGATCGAGCCGCCTGCCGAGTGGAAAGATGGTGCGGGCAACGGCTTCAGCCCGGTCGAGCTGGACCGGCGTCTTCGGCGCATCAAGTGTTGCAAACTCCGCCCCCGTTGTCAGGCGGATGCCGCGGTTCATCGGCGCAAGGAGATAGCCGCGTTCGGCATCGAGCATCCAGTTGTTGAGCACGGCATTGCCCTCGGCGGCATAATGCATGTGATAGCCGCGCTTGACCCCGAGCGGGAAGGAATAGCCGAGCCGGCGCGTTGCAACGGCCGCCCAGGGGCCGAGCGCCATCACCGCATCGTCGGCTTCGAGCGGACCTTCCCCAGTCATGATCTTCCAGCCGGAGCCGAACGGGCCGAGCGAGGCTGCATCCCCCGTGACGAAACGGCCGCCGAGACTTTCGAAATAGCGGCGGTAAGCCGATGTCAGTGCATGCGGGTCGAGCACCGACCACGGGTCGCGCCAGTGGATGCCGCCGGCGAAATCACTGGTAAGATCAGGTTCCATGCGGGCGATATCGGCCGCACTGAGGCTGTCATACTCCACCCCGAATTCATTCTGCCAGAGTGCTGCCTCCGCAAGAGACTGGTCGCGCTTGGCCTGCGTGCGGAAAAGCTTCATCCAGCCGTCCTTGCGGATCAGCGCTTGCGCCTGCGATGCCTCGATCAGGTCCTTGTGTTCGGCGACCGAATTTTCGATCAGCGGCGCATAGGCGCGGGTAATGATCGCATGGCGCCGCGCGTTGGAGTTCCACCAGTAGCGGGCGAGAAAAGCGATCTGGCTCGGCAGCGTGCGCAGATGATAATGCGCGTCGATGCGGTTATTCAGCGCATAACGCAGCAAAAGTCCGAACTGCTGGGGAAAGCCGTAAGGCGCGACACCTTCCCGCTGGATCAGGCCGGCATTGCCGAAGGAGGTTTCGTTGCCTGGATCCTTGCGGTCAATCAGCGTTACCTGCCGGCCGCGCCGCTGCAGATGGATGGCGGTGGAAACCCCGACGATGCCGGCGCCGAGCACGATTGCGTTCTTGGTCATTTCCCCTGTGTTCCGCTTTGTTTATCGGCGTGAAAATGCCTGTGCCGATAGTATGGTGCAAACGAAAAATCGCATTCATTTCAAAATCATTGCGCTTTCCAGTGCGGCATTTTCGGCCTTTACCCTGATGAGGAGAACACAGGCGTTGAGAAGCGAAAAGACGACCCCGTAAAGCGGCAGGCCGAAGGCGAGGGGAAGAGCGGCGATCTCGCCGATGACGATCACATAATTCGGATGCCGCAGCAGGCGATAGGGCCCTGATCTGACGAGCGGCGCGCCGGGCAGAATGATGATACGCGTCGTCCAGCGGCCTTTTAGCGTCGCCAGCACCCAGAGCCGCAACGCCTGCAACCCCATGAACAGGGCAAACCAGAAGAGCTCGACCGGCCTTCCCGCTGCAAGCAGCCACAGGCCGACGATCCAACCGGCATGCAGCGCCACCATGAGGGGATAGTGCTCCGGCGCGACCTCTCTGGCGCCCCTGGCAAGAAGGGCGGCGGTGTTGCGCCGGGCGAGCACGAGCTCACCCAGCCGCTGTGCCGTTACGAATGCCAGAAGCGCGATCGAGGGCCACATCATGGGACCCTCCGGAGTGTGACGCAGCTTGCCGAAAAGCCTGGCCCCATGGCGATCATCGCGGCGCGCTCCGGCAATCCGGCGCGGATTGCCCGCTCCAGCACGAACAAAATGGTCGGCGAGGACATGTTGCCGTATTCGGCAAGTACGGCGCGCTCGTGATCCAGTGTTCCCGGCACCAGCGACAGCGCGCTCTCCATCGCGGCCAGCACCTTCATGCCGCCGGGATGGCAGATGAAGCGGCCGATATCCTCCACTTTCAATCCGTTTCGCGCCAGAATGGCCGTAACGGCCGGGCCGAGCTCCCGTTCGGCAAAGGGCGGCAGCGATTGCGCCAGTACGATGCCGAAGCCGCCGTCATCGATCTTCCAGCCCATGATATCGAGCGTGTCGGGAAAGAGATGTTCGCCTGTCGACTCCACCTCCGCCAGCCCATCTTCGCCTGATCGCAGCACGCAGGCAGCGGCGCCGTCGCCGAAAAGCGCGGTCGCGATAATGTTCGGCCGCGTCAGCTCGTCCAGCCGGAAGGCCAGCGTGCAAAGCTCGATCGAGACGAACAGCACGACGGCGCCCGGCCGGCTTCGCGCGAGCCGCGCGGCGATCGCAAAACCCGACACGCCGGCGGCGCATCCGAGCCCGAAGACTGGCACGCGCTCGATATCGGCCCTGAAACCCATCCTGCGGGCAAGCTGCGCATCGAGGCTCGGCGTCGTGAAACCGGTGGAGGAGACCGTAACGACACAGTCGACATCGCCGGCCTCAAGCCCCGCCTGACGAAGGGCGGAGCTGGCGCTCTCGACGAAGAGCCCGCCCGCTACCTCTGCATAGGCCTGCATCCGGTCCCGCCAGCCATGTGGCTCGTCGAACCAGGCAAGCGGCCGCGCCGCATGGCGCTTTTCGATGCCGGCGCTATCGAAGACGCGGGCAAGATGGCGGAAATCCTCGAAACGGTCGGCAAACAGCCGGGCTGACGCTTCGACCGCTTGTTTCTGGAAAATGACATGTTCGGGTGCGGCGACGGCGAGGCTGACGAGTTTTACGGTATTGGTCACAGAATTCTCCTTGTCCCTCCGGCGGAACGAAGGAAAACACGCGGACGCCGAAATTATTCAGCTTAGATGCTTCACGAAAGGGTGATGAAAGAAATGTGAGCGGCAGCCGAATAAAGCCTGATGCAGCGGTGTTCTCTCCTCGCAACGTCACTTTCGAGGAGTTTCCCCATGACGATCATGACAGCCCGCATCGCTTCCATCGTTCTCGGCGGCTGCCTTGCCGCTTCTCTTTTCTCCGGCCCGGTCTTTGCGCTCGGCGATAATAGCAGCACAATGCCCACCTGCAAGAAGGGCGAGATCTACGACCAGAAGACCAAGAAATGCGTCAAGCAGCAGGGCGCTAACGTCTCCGACGAGAACCGCACCGACTATGCCTATTCGCTTGCCAAGGACGGCCGCTATGAAGAGGCGCTTGCCATGCTCGACACGGTCAAGGACCAGAACACGGCCGAAGTGCTGAACTATCGCGGCTATGCCACCCGCAAGCTCGGCCGCACCGACGAAGGCATTTCCTATTATCTGAAGTCGGTGAAGATGGATCCGCAATACGCCAAGGTCCGCGAATATCTCGGCGAAGCCTATGTCATCAAGGGTCAGCTCGATCTCGCCAAGGACCAGCTGAAGACAATCAAGGCGATCTGCGGCACCGGCTGTGAGGAATATCAGGATCTGAACGCCGCAATTCTCGACCCGTCGAAGATTTGACCGGTAGGCCGTGGGCAGGAAGATGGAAGCACGAAAGGGATATTCGAATGTCGGTCGCGCGCACCTATTTTCCTGCCTATAGTCACGCAAGAATGGAATCGCCTATTCATCAGGCGATTCCGAAGGATGCAAGACGGGCGGAGGCGGCCATCCCCAGCGAAGCGGATATCAGGAGCGGCCTGACGGAAAATCTGGCGCGGCTCTGGCGTTATGGTCTCGTTCTCTCGCATCAGCGCGATGTCGCCGACGACCTGGTGCAGGCCACTTGCCTTCGCGCGCTGGAGCGCGCCGATCAATTCATGCCCGGCACGCGGCTCGATCGCTGGCTGTTTTCGATCCTGCATTCGATCTGGCTGAACGAAATCCGTTCCCGCCGGGTGCGGCAGGGCCAAGGGTTCGTCGATGCCGGGGAGGCGCTGACCTTCGACGGTGCCCACAACACCGAAACACATGTGATGGCGGGGCAGGTGCTGAAGCAGGTGAATGCACTGCCCGAGGCGCAGAGGACAGCAGTTTTCCTCGCCTATGTGGAAGGACTTTCCTATCGCGAGGTTGCAGGCATATTGGATATCCCGATCGGAACCGTGATGAGCCGGCTCGCGGCTGCCCGCGCCAAGCTCTCCGGCACCGGACCGGAAGGGGAACGGCAATGAACACGAAATACACCATTCCCTCTGACGAAGAGCTGACCGCCTTCATCGACGGCGAACTGACGGCCGAAGAGGCCGCGCGCATTCAAACCCTGGTAAACGAAGATCAAAGCGTTGCCGAACGGCTGGAATTTCTGGCCCGCGCCAATCTGCCGTTCGAGCAGGCCTTCGCCCCGCTTCTCTCCGAGGCACCGCGCGCGAAATTGGAGGCGATGCTCGGCGCCATCCCGGCGCAGAACAGCGCAAGCTCCGCTTCCGCATCACCAACCGCCACACGCCGCCGCTTCCTCGGCGCTCTCGCCGCTTCGCTCGTTGCCGGCATCGCCATCGACCGCGCCGTCATCGGGATCGGCAGAGGCCTTTCGGCAAAGGACGAAAACAGCGAATGGCGCGCCGTGGTGGCCGAATATATCTCGCTCTACTCCGCAGAAACGCTCGCCGGCCCCGTCCCTGCGAGAGAGGTGCAGGCCAGCCAACTCGCGAGCCTCGACGAAAAGCTCGGCCTCACGCTCTCCCCCGAAGCCGTCTCCCTTCCCGGCATCGATTTCAAACGCGCTCTGCTCCTGCAATATGACGGCAAACCGCTGGCCCAGATCGCCTACCTCGACCCCGAAACCGGCCCGATGGCGCTGTGTATCGTGCTGTCCGACGCGGGCCGCAAGGCGCCGGACCTCGAAAGCCGCAAGGGCATGAATGTGGTTTACTGGTCGAGCGAGACGCATGCTTTCATGCTGATCGGGCATGCTGCGGCGGATAGGATGACGGCGATTGCGGATGGTGTGCGGGAGAGGGTGTGAGGGATTTGCGTAAATACCAGTTCCTGTTTTAGTACCGCAGAAAACGACGAAGCAGCTCTTTTAAAGCAAAAGGCAGATATTGCTGTGCCCAGCGCCTGCGAGTTACGTGCCGCGATGAGCGCAAACCGCCGGAAAATCCTGGAGTAATTTTTCGCACTCTCTCTAATGTTTGCATGAGCGCGCTTTCATAAGCGAGATAGACCTCGTTAGGTTCTGGGCAAATGGATGTGTAAAAGGTCGAGAGTCGATCGAAACCACCATTATCAAGCAGTTGAAACTGATGGAAATGGTAAAAGATCAGCGGTGACGCATCAACAATAATGGCGCCGGTCGCATCCACGCTGAACGCGTGCTTCTCGTAATTCCACGGCGCAACGCCTGCACCTGGATGCTCTATAATATGACAGTTCTTATATCGGTCCGGCCACTCATCGAGATATTTCTGATCCCCCATTTTTCCGTCTTCGAGACGATAGTAGCACCATTCGATGCATTGATCGCGCCACCTGGAAAGACAGGCCATTCCTTCTTCGCTGCGTCGGAACGTAACCCACTCTACGCAGAATCTACCGTTCACCTCACGATTGCGGAGCCGCGGCGCAAAGCGGTGTTCAATAATCGCAATGGAGCTGTCTCGGATCTCGTCAAAAATCGGCTGGGTCGGAGAATAAAAGAGAAGATCGGAATCGAGATAGGTAAGTAAATCTATTTCCGGATGGTTTTGGAATATATGCCAGGGAAGGGCGGGCGAAAGCGTCCAGCAATATTCCGCCACACCACGTGTCTTCTTTGCTTGCAGAAGTTCTTCGGTTTCAACCTCGGCAAGAGAAATGCATGTAACTCCCGCGATATCCAGGCGGTTCACTATTTCCTTGGTTTGCCGATCCATGCACAGCACGAAGACGTGAGAGCCAGGACTCTGACGCATGAGGCTGTCGATCATGGTAATCCCCTTGATGAGGTAACCACTATCGAAGAGCGTGCAGAAGTACTTTGTCATGGTCAGGTCGTCTTTTTGGGGGGGGGCGATCGGCGAGCCGGCGTTCGAAACACCGTCAAATAGCTCGCTCGGGAGTACCAGGCAATGTGAATTGTCCGTAGGCCAATGGCCCAGGCGTTTTAACCATAGGCGCGCATGGCGTATTCGCCGCCGAGAAAAGCACGATATGCGTCGGCGATTCCCTCATGGAGACTGATGCTCGGCTTCCAGTTGAAGGATCGCAGTTTTGCCGCACTCATGAGCTTTCGCGGCGTCCCGTCTGGCTTCGAGAGATCGTGAACAAACTCCCCGGGAAAGCCAACGACATCACAAATAAGCTTTGTCAGTTCCAGGATGGTGACGTCGTCGCCTGATCCGACATTGATATGGCTGTCATCTGAATAGACCTTCATGAGATGCACGCACGCATCGGCGCAATCGTCGACGTGCAGGAATTCACGTCGGGGATTTCCTGTACCCCAGACGGTAATCGTAGGCTCGGCCGACATTTTGGCCTCATGTGCCTTTCGGATCAGCGCTGGCACGACATGGCTGGAGTTAAGATCGAAATTGTCGCCTGGCCCGTAGAGATTAGTGGGCATAGCCGATATGAAATCCGCACCGTGCTGGCGGCGATAGGCCTGACACAGTTTGATGCCCGCGATCTTTGCAATGGCATACCATTCATTGGTCGGTTCCAACATGCCGGTCAGCAACGCTTCCTCTACGATCGGCTGGTTGGCGAATTTGGGATAGATGCAACTTGAACCCAAAAACAGCAGCTTTTCTACTCCGGCTTTATATGCGCCATGGATGATGTTCGCTTCCATCATCAAATTGTCGTATAGAAAATCGGCAGGAAACTGGTCGTTGGCAAGGATGCCGCCAACCTTGGCAGCCGCAAGAAAGACCGCCTGCGGGCGGAGCGACGTCATCCAGGCTTCGACCTGCGCTTGGCTGCGAAGATCGACATCCTTGCGATCCGTTGTCAATATTTCGCAACCTTCGCTCCGCAGCCGGCGGACAATGGCCGAACCCACCATGCCCTTATGACCGGCAATCCAGACTCGTTTACCCGCGAGGCTGTAGAGGATTTCAGACATTGACCAAGCCCTTGTTGCCACCGTCGTCGAAATGCGTACGAGCCATGACCTTCAAGTCTTCGCGTACCATTTCCTCGACCAGCTGCTTGAGACCGATTTCATGTTTCCAGCCTAGCTTTTCTTGCGCCTTGCGGGGATCTCCAATCAGCAGCTCTACCTCCGTAGGGCGGAAATAGCGAGGATCGACTTCAACGATGGGGCGGCCGGTTGTGGTGTTGTATCCCTTTTCATTGACCCCTTCGCCCTTCCACTCGAGGGTAATCCCGACTTCAGCAAAAGATTTTTCAACGAAACTGCGTACCGTGTGGGTCTCGCCGGTTGCCAGAACATAATCGTCCGGCTGATCTTGCTGCAGCATAAGCCACATGCCGCGTACATATTCGCGAGCGTGTCCCCAGTCGCGCCTGGCATCCAGGTTGCCGAGATAAAGTTTGTCTTGAAGGCCCAGATATATTGCTGCTGCCGCGCGCGTAATCTTGCGCGTCACAAAGGTCTCACCGCGAATTGGACTTTCGTGGTTGAAGAGGATGCCGTTGGATGCATGAATTCCATAGGCTTCGCGATAGTTAACTACGATCCAATATGCATATAATTTGGCGACTGCGTATGGGCTGCGTGGATAGAAAGGCGTCGTTTCGCTTTGGGGTACTTCCTGCACCTTTCCATAAAGCTCAGATGTGGATGCTTGGTAAAAGCGCGTCTTCTTCGTTAGTCCCAGGAGACGAATCGCCTCGAGGGCACGCAGCGTGCCGATGCCGTCGGCGTTTGCAGTATATTCTGGGGTCTCAAAACTGACCTGCACATGGCTCTGCGCTGCAAGGTTGTAGATCTCGTCCGGTTGGGTTTCCTGAATAATACGGATGAGGTTAGTCGAATCCGTCAGGTCGCCGTAGTGTAGAATAAAGCGCGGGTCCTCTACATGCGGATCTTCGTAAAGATGCTCTATTCGAGACGTGTTGAATGACGAGGATCGGCGCTTGACGCCATGAACGATATAGTTTTTCTCTAGCAGAAGCTCAGAAAGATACGCCCCGTCCTGTCCGGTCACGCCCGTTATCAACGCCACCTTCTGATCGCCATGCCTCGTCTGTTTCATAAGTCTCGTTTCCCGATACAATAGATTTGCGGTTCAAGCGCGGACCGGTGCGTCATTAGCTTGTTGTGGCGACATAGCGTAAAATGCAATCATTGGCACCCCCGGAATGCTACGATAACGCATCCGGTATCAGCTCAGTCTCGATTTTCTTGCTTCTTTCGTAGAAATTGCTGCAGCCGGTTTAGAAGCTTAGGCACCCAGAATCCGAGCGGGGAGACTTTGAGGCCATGCACTGCCAACGCCTGGAGAACTTCGGTATTTTGCCGCAGAATGTTGCTGAAGTTCTTGTTCGTCGCTCCCCCCAGACGCATCTTTACCAATACCTTGGGAATATAGAGGGAGGTGATGCGAGCTTTTTCGAGAAATCGCATCATCAATTCGATATCAGCTCCTAGAGAATAGCGTAAATCGAAGCCGCCATATTGCGCGTAGACCGCGCGGCGGACATAAAAGGTCGGATGCGGCGGCGACCACCCTCGGCGGAAGGTCCCGATCTTAAACATGGAGGACTTCCAATAGCGAACCTGCCGAGTGGGATCTTGCTGCGAAACGTAGATCAGGTCGCCATAGCAGCAATCGAGTTCTTCACTCTCAAGTGCTTTGGCGATCGTTTCGAGCGTTCGATTGCCCGCGAACATATCGTCCGCATTGAGGAAACCGATGATGTCTCCCGACGCCCGCGCGATTCCCTTGTTCATTGCGTCATAGATGCCCTTATCGGGGCCCGAGAAAACGGTGCGGCCACCGGCTGCAGCGACGATCGCCAGGGTTGCATCCGTTGAACCACCATCGATGATCAGGTGTTCGAAGTCACGGAACGTCTGCGCGTCGATGGAGGCCAATGTGCTTGCTATGGTCTTTTCCGAATTCCAGCAGACAGTAATCAATGTGATGCGGGGGCGCGAAGCGCCAACGGGGCCGGCTATCATCATGAAAGTGTCGCAGCCATTATCGAAATAGCCAAGCGGTGGTCATACATGCGACGACTCCGATTTGCGGCAGAGGATACTGACGACTTCAGAAGGGCCGCGCGGTGTTTGCTCGGTCGACAGGGTCGCCGTTTGAATAATTTCGAGCCCATGGTCGGCTGCCAGTCGATAGAACAATGTATCGGAAAGGTGAATTTCGATCGTCTCAATGCCGTAAGCCACCTTTGTGAAGACTTCGGTCGGCCTGCCAATCACCAAGGGTGTGCGGTGAAATAGCACGAGGTCGCGCGCAACACGCGCCGTCTCGGCTATTGCCGTTGCATAGTCCGGAATGTGTAGCAGGCAGCAACCTGAGACAACGGTGTCGAAAGACGCATCAGGATAAGTCAGTTGCGTTGCATCTTCGACCCGGAAATCAAGTCTGGGATAAAGATTTCGTGCCATTTCTATGAAATAGGACGAATAGTCACATCCGCTGTAAGCGAAAGGAAGCCCGCGAAGTCTTAGGACGTCAGAATAGTATCCACTGGAACAGCCGATCTCGAGAAGGCTTCGCGACTGCCCCGCTGACGCGTGTGGTCTGAGCAAATCGACAAAGACATCGAAGGCTTGTACGGATTTGCCGGAGGCGAAATCCCACAACTGCTTGTCGACCAGTTGTCGCTGGCGAGCGGGAATGTTCTCGTCCGTCCAGGATTTCGCAAGCCGCTCGGCTTCCACCGAAACCTTGTTCCCAGCGACGAGGGAGTATTGCGACGATACGCTAAACCGCGGGTCGACAAAACTCATCAGCAGTTTGGCAGCATCCCGCAACCGAGGGTGTCGCATCAGCAGATGACGTGCCATGTTTTTCATGCATGCCTTCCCCGGCCGTCAATGTGACGACCGAGAATACCGATGAGCTCGTGCATGCGGTGCTCATAGGTATGTTCGCTGAATGTCCGCCGCTGGCCAGCCGCCGCAATTTGGTTGATCTCGTCATGCTCTAGCAGCAGTCGATTTATTTGTTTCACAGCATCGCGCGCATCCGAATAGGACACCACTTCCTGCCCTTCGACAAAAAGATCGCCGAGATTACTCTTGCTATCGGTCAGAAGGAGCGCGCCGACGCCTGTTGCTTCGTAGAGTCGCATATTGTTGGCATATTTTTCTGCGACCGCGATATGTCGGTTGATCGTAATACGGCTCCGCGCGAGCGCGCGATACATATCAAGGCCCCAGACTTCGCCCCGGTGAGCGGCAAGAATAGGCGAGCCTTGTGGCAGGTTATTTGCTCCATAACCGAAGAATGCGATATTCGTGTTGCGGGCGAGATGTTCGAGGATGGGGATTGCGTTCTTGTGATGAGCGCTGATGCCGCCAACGAACGAAATATCAATATCCTTCTCGACGGCGCCCAGTTCATCGAGAACCCGGCGCTCGAAAGCGATGCGAAAATATTCCGATCTGATGCCTAGCGCCTGTATGCGCTCTACAAAATGTGGAAAGGAGGTGAGAATAAGGTCATAGCCGGAAAGAAAATCCGATGGTGGCAGGGGGGAGGCGATCTGACCGACGATCAAGCGTATGTCGCTTTTCAACTCTTTCAGGACACGGCCTGGGAAAAAGCTGAGATCTTGGCAATAAAGGACATCGGGCTTCAATTTGCGGATCTGAGCGACGGCAACGTCGAGCAGACCTGGCATAGAGGAGAGCAATGGACCGATCAGCGGCACTCGAAAGAAGCGATGCGGTATTTTCAGTGAAAACTCGCGAATGTGAAAGTCGTTCTCGCGAGCCCATGCCATTTGTAACGGCACACAATTACCGATCAGATCATGCGCCTCCCAGCCGAGATTATTGAGATGGCGGGAATAAAAATCCGATGTGCCGAAGAATTGCGAGAGCAAGTTGCGCCGCTGGTCCTCAAAGCTTCTATCGGCGAGCTTAGGGTTGGCGGCGTAATGTCGCGTGAGAAATTGCCGATAGTAGGTATCGAAAATGACAATCCGCATCCAAATGTTGCTTCCTTTGCTGCCGCCCACTTAGCCGATCGGCAGATCGTACGAGCTATTGAAGCCTGGCACTTAGTCTTGTTTATGCAGAACGACGAGAAGGCTGTCGCCGAGACCTAGGCGATCGACCAGCCTGTTGAGACGCGTCATCGTTCTGCCGGCTGTGCCGGAAACACGCGATGCGAAGCGGTTTTTCCACCGCATCGCGAATGAACTTGTTGAGGGAACCGAAGGGCCGCGTCCCGTCCATGCCGAAGATGCCTGTCCTTCAGCGGTAACGTCACCGAATGCCCGCAACTGCAGGATCGTCCAGACATTTGGCGTGATCGTCCTCATGCTTGCCACCCGATAGCCGGTCTTGGCAGCAATGAGGCCGAAAGACTTCTTATTATAGTGGTGCAAATGGTAGGGGATATGCCAGTTTATCCATTTCCCACGGGAAACCTTGCGGTTCAGCGATCCCGTATTGGGAAATGCAAGAATGACCTTGCCACCCGGGGCAAGCCTCTCGCGCACGATGCGCAGAAGTGCCAGTGGTTCAGGCACATGTTCTATGACCTGGTTGAGTACGATCAAATCAAAGGTGCGACCGGGAAAGGGATTGTCATGGATGCTGCCGATGTGCACATCGAGACCAAAATGCTCGGCGATCGCTCGAACATTCGGATCGGCCTCGATGCCAAACGCCGTACCGCCAAGATTGCGAACCTCAAGCAGTGAAACACATGAGCCGCAACCGATGTCGAGCACATTTTGACCGGGAAGGACGGCGTAATGCCCTTGGTTGTCGGTGCCTTCGCGATACCGTTTCTCCGACGCCCCAGGCGCCAAGACCAGTGCCGCTTCTCGCTCGATCGCACCGAGATCGACATTGCCGCGTGGGTAGTAACGACTATAGAGACCGGGAAGATCATCTTCCGACAGGGGCGGAGAAGTGACCATTTGACCGCAATTTTCGCACTTCAAAACAGAGAATATTCCGGGGCTGCCATAACGATCATCCCAGATACGGTCGATGAGAGGCTCATTCTTACCGCCACACGCGATACATGCCCCGATGTTACCTGCTGCCATGAAGATCCGTCTCGCTCTCAATATACTCATCGTCTGAGGCCCTGCCATATAGCTTTAGCAAGCAGCCGTAAAGGTGCAGTCAGACGTTGCATCGGTGTCCCAACCAAGCAGAAAAATGTCAGAGTATGGCGCAGGTTTCTCGATGAGCGGATGCTAAAAAAACGCTGCCATAAGTTCATTCCCTCCGTTGAATTGCCGTAGACTGGAGGGGAAACGACAAAACCTTCGCGCGACACGACCAGACGCACTCCTGCGCGTCGAAAGCGCATCGACAATTCGTAATCCGCAAAATAATGCGGCAAAAGTTTTGGCACCAAAGTTCCATATTGACCGAAAACACTGACCGGAAAGAGTGTGCCTCGGCCAGAAAGCGCATCTGGAAAATAGAATGCAGCCGGATCTGCCCGCTCAATCGCCGAGAGTTCGTCGACGATATCTGTGACCCGCATACGAGCAACATCGATACGCGCCCCGATGCTGACAAGCGGTGGCTGGGCGCTCTCATCATGAATCATGCTGCCAACTGCGGCATCGCCATTCTCGCGACTCGATCGAACTAGAGCGTCGACATATCCGGGGGAAAAAGACGTGTCATTATTTAGAAATAGAATGTAGTCGCTCTTTGAGCAAAGTGGCAGCGTGTATTGCAAGCCGCGCTCCATTGCTCCACCCCAAAAAAGGGTTCCGTCACCTTTCAATTCAACCAGATCAGGTTGCTCGGCGAGGTATTCGGCCGTGCCGTCAGTTGATCCGTCGTTGATCACGACAATAACGAGCTTTGCCTCGGTTTCTTGAGCCCGCAGGCACTCTACCATCGCCTTGGTATGATGCAGCCTGTTGAAAACGGGAACGAGAGCAAAGACGCTAAAACTCACGTGGATCCATCCGAAAGGGGTGTATCTTTCATGAGGACGTCTGCGTCATAGATATAATCATCCGCTTCGTATGGACGGTCACAGAGCACTATCACCGTAGAATGCTCTTGAGGAAATGTCAGTGTTGCAAAAATGCCTGGAACGATGTTGGCATATTCACCTGCGGACAGCTTGATTTCCTCGTTCCGCGTGCCGTCGAAAGCGTCGATCTCTACCTCCCCTCGTCCGCACACAATGAACTGGGTGCAGGCTTTGTGTGCATGCGCCCCACGTTTCCCACCTGCTGGTACGTCGTGGATCCAGAACATTCGCACCGGCGCAAAAGGAATTTCTTTTGGGAAATCAAGGACACCGAGCGCTCCGCGCGCATCCTTAAACAAGCTCACCTTGCCGCGTGTCACCCTATCAAGAGCTGTGCTTGGTGTCATCTCAATGCCCGCCGCGGAAGAAATCTTGGACAGCTCCAATGACCTTGTCGATCTCAGCATCTGTCATAGTGACGAAGAGCGGCAGGCTTAGAATTTTTGCTTGAAGGTCAAGCGTCACTGCAAGGGAGCCAGCCGTGCGTGTACCTTCGGAAAGACCTGGCTGAACGTGCGCGGGGAATGGATAATGAAGTCCCGTCATAATCCCGGATTTGGAGAGATGTTCGCGCAAGGGATCACGAAAATCCGTCTTGACTACAAACAGATGGTAGGCGTGGTAGGCTCCGGGACGTTCTACGGGTAGTTCAATCGGCAAATCGACAAGCCGGTCTTTATATATTTCAGCGACCCGCCGTCGGCTGTTGATGTCCGCGTCCAACAACGGGAGCTTGACGTTGAGGAAGGCGGCCTGCATTTCATCAAGGCGGGAGCAGCGTCCGAGAGGCAGATCGGAGTATTGGGGTTCGCTCCAGCCATAGGTTCTCAGCTTGCGGACGATTTTCAGCCGTTCGGCGCTCCCGCTGACTGCGCCGCCATCACCAACGGCGCCCAGATTCTTCGTGGGATAAAAGGAGAAGCAGCCGAGATCGCCGATCGAGCCTACCGGCCGATCACGGAGTCGCGCACCCTGCGCTTGCGCGCAATCTTCGATGAGGATCAGACCGTGATGCGTTGCAATCGGCTTTAGCCGATCCATATCTGCCGGGTGGCCGTAAAGGTGAACGGCGAGAATGGCTTTGGTCTTCGACGATATGGCCTCTTCAACGCACTGGGGATCCAGGCAGGCCGTATCCGCTTCGACATCAACGAATACCGGTGTGGCAAGGATCGCGCGGATAGCGGCGACGCTGGGACCGGCCGTGTGCGACGGGACAATGACTTCGTCGCCGAGGCCGATACCGGCCGCGAGCAACGCCAGGATCAATGCATCCGTCCCGCTCCCGACGCCGACGACTGGCGATTCAAGCTGGAGCGTCCGTCCCATCGCTTCTTCGAAAGAGCGCACTTCGGTTCCGTTGATGTAGAATCCGCTTGCAATGACGCGCCGTGCGGCGTCGACCAACTGATCTTCAAATCGGGCAAGGTCACGTTTCGGATCGGCAAGGCCGACTGTGCTTTCCATCAGTCCGCTCACGAGAAGAAATCCCCTTTCAAATCTTCAATTCTTATCGGCAAAACTTGTTCATCATCCTGGTAGCGCTAAGTCCGACCTCAGTGCGTTTTCTCAAATAGATAGCCTCTGTAAGTGCACTGCTCCGGCGCATTCGGCACAAAAGGGCGTTCGTCATTCAGAAATTCACGATCAAGCCGATAACCTTTCGCTTTCATAAAGTCGACAAATTTGAAGCGATTGAGAAACCAGCCGGTATACTCCGTGTTGTAGCCGTAACGGTGCGGGCGCTGTAGCACGACAAAATCGTGCGCATGATCGATGAACGGCATACGACAGACCATGATCCATCGGCTGCCGCTTTCTGCCATCTTCGACAGAAGACCATAGATATCTCGACTGTATTGCAGGGAACTGCTGGCAAAGATCAGATCGTAGGATTGTGACAGCGCCTCATCATCATCGCAAAGAAAGCTAACCTGCGGCAAAAGTGGCCTGCCTGCCTCCGCCAAGGTCTCAAGTTCGCGGATCACGTAGTCAAAATGTGCTCTGGGAAAGAGTTCACCCGCAAGTGACGCATAGTGGCCGATACCACCGCCCCAGTCGAGAAGTCGCGTTGGATCCCCATTTTGTTTTTCGGCAATGACCCTGCCGACGGCATAGCCAAACGTCATCGTGATGTTGTGGGCGCTGACGTTGACCACCGCGCCGGGGTTTGCTTCGTGAGACTTGCCGAAGGGCTCAGGACACCGGATCGACTGCGAGAACTCTCGCCACTTTTCGATCTGGGTTGCAACGATCGAAGGATGAAGCCAGCCATTGCTCGCAGTCCATCGATCGGCTGGCACGGCTTCCCATTCGGACTTTTCCCCTGAGACGGCATTTCCCAAAGCTTCTTTAAGAGAATTGGCTTGTCTCGCACGATGCTTCACAGAACGCAGGAGATCGGCGAGAATTGGCGGTAGCAATCGAACGAGCACTTGTCTTGCGTTGGCCATCTCACCTCTCATGTTTTCGCGGCAGGCCGTTAGGAGCTTGGTCTTTGACTGACTGCGACCTAGATCGCCAGAATAAGATTACCGCCTAACCAGGAACGGATTGCGTCCCTGAGCGGATGGCTCGTATCCGCTGCAGTCATGAATCCGGCTTTTCTGGCCTGGTAACTGATCTTCCGGAGCCGGCTTGCATAGTCGGCGAAAAGAAGGCGCTTCGCCGCATTTGAAAAATCATATCCCCATGCTGGAATGGCCGCGATGTGTGCGAGCCCTGCTATGGAGACGGTCCGAAACGCATGATAGTGGAAAAACACGACGGGAGCGTCATCAATCACCGGCTGCGTCGCATCCCCGCTAACCGTATAGGTTACGAGGTTCCATGGTGCCACTCCTCCGCCAAGATTTTTGAGGATGCGCAGCCCAGGATAAAGCGACGGCCACTCGTTCAGATATCCTTGATCACCACAATAGCCGTTTTCCGGATCAAGGACACATTTGTCGAGAACCTGCTGGCGCCAGCGGTTCACGCAAGTTCGCGCCTCATCGCCGACGCGGAACGCGACGAATCCGACATTGAAGCGGCCGGAAGAAGGTTCGTAGTGCAAACGGTCGGCCGAATAGCGATGCTCGTGAATGAGAATGGCGCCTTCATCGGCGAGCTCATCCAGAAGGATCTGAGGGGATCGGAAGAAGAATAAATCGGCATCGACATATACAACGACGTCGCCGTCTGCACTTCGGTTGACCACGTGCGCTGAAAATGCTGGAGCGCACGTCCAGCAAAATTCCCGGTGCGGGCGGGTATTGCGGGCTTCCATTAGTCCGACGTCGCCCATCCGGTCGACAGTCAGGACTTTCCATTCTGCGCGGCCCATGGTTTGGATCAATGCCGGCACTCGATCATCCATCGCGAGAATGGTAACCGTCATGTCGCCCGTGAACTTGGCGTGGAGACTTTCAAGCATAGCCAACCCACGTGTCGCGTAGCGCATGTCGAACAGTGTGCAAAAATGAACGGTCATTACTCGGACGCTCGGTCTCTCTCAAACGAAATTGGGAAGTTCCAGCACATATTTTCCATACTCGCTGTTCTTGTAGCGTTCGGCATGAGAGAGCAAGTCGGTTTCGGAAATCCAGCCTTTTCGAAATGCAATTTCCTCAAGGCAGGCGATCCGCAATCCCTGGCGACGTTGCAGTGTCGCGACAAAATTGGTTGCGTCGAGCATCGAGGTGAAAGTGCCCGTATCGAGCCAGGCGAACCCGCGGCCAAGCTGTTCGACGTAAAGATCGCCCATTTCGAGATAGCGCTTGTTGATGTCGGTTATCTCTAGCTCTCCACGCGCCGACGGCTTCTGTTCATGCGCGAACTGCACGACGCGCTCATCATAAAAGTAGAGTCCGACTACGGCAGAATTCGACTTTGGCTTTTCCGGCTTTTCCTCGATTGCCAAAGCCCGACCGTCCGCACCGAAGGAAACGACTCCGAAATCCTTTGGGTTCTGAACTGGATAGCTGAAGACCGTCGCTCCCCGTGCCCGGCTTCCAGCTGTCATGAGATGATCCGAAAAACCTTCACCGTAGAACACGTTGTCGCCGAGGACCAATGCGCTTGATAAGCCATCCAGAAATTTCTCTCCGATGATGAAGGCTTCCGCTAGTCCGTTTGGATTTTCTTGAACCGCATAATGCAGGCTAATTCCGAAGCGCGAGCCATCTCCGAGCAGGTGCTGAAACAGCGGAAGATCACGCGGGGTCGAAATGATCAGAATCTCTCGAATGTCGCTCAATAATAGCGCCGAAAGCGAGTAATAGATCATAGGTTTATCGTAGATCGGCAGCAATTGTTTGCTTACGGCCGTCGTCAAGGGCGCCAGTCGGGTCCCACTGCCGCCGGCCAAAACAATGCCACGCCTCATATCTTGGCTCCCCCGATACGCTGGATGGAATATCCCCGATTGCGGATATAATCCATCCAGCTGCCATTTTCGAGATACCAGCGGACTGTCTTGGCGAGGCCCTCTTCAAAGGTGGTCTCAGGCTTCCACCCAAATAGATGCTCGACATTCTCGCTGCTCATGGCATAGCGCGCATCGTGGCCCGGCCGATCCGCAACATGAGTCACGGATTCGGCGTAGGACACCTGCTTCGGAACGAGACCGTCGAGAATTGCGCAGATCGATTTGACGGTGTCGATATTTCGACGTTCCTGTCCGCCCGCGAAATTGTATATGCCCTCAGCCTTGCCTTGAGCGACAACGTGCTCGAGGCCTCGTGCAACGTCGCCGACATACATCCAGTCGCGAACCTGGTCGCCAGCTCCATAAACGGGAAGCTGCTTACCAGCCAACGCCGAAGCAATCATATGAGGTATCAGTTTCTCTGGAAACTGACGTGGACCGTAAGTGTTGGAGGCATGCACGATTGCTGTTGGTAAACCGTAAGTTACGCGATAGCTTCGCGTAAGATGGTCGCCGGCGGCTTTGGATGCTGCGTATGGCGAATTGGGAGCATAATTGCTTTCCTCCGTGAACATACCTTCGCTGATCGAGCCATAGACCTCATCTGTAGACATTTGAACGAAGAGAAATTCAGCCTTTTCGACAGCGGTCAGCTTGCGCCAATAACCAAGGCAAGTATCGAGAAGGCTGTGAACAGCGATGACGTTTGTCGTGAGGAAAGGTGTTGCGTTGTCGATCGAACGGTCCACATGGCTTTCCGCGGCCAAATTGAAAACCATATGCGGACGAAACTTGGAAAGAGTATCGGCAATCAGAGCGCTGTCGCCAATGTCGGCGTGCAAAAACGCATAGTTGTCCTCGTCCGCAAAACTCTGCGTATTGATAGGGTCGCCAGCATAGGTCAACGCGTCGATATTGACGACGCGGTAACCCTTCTCAAGAAGAACCTCGATGAAATGGGAACCGATAAATCCACAGCCACCAGTAACAATTACAGTCTTCATTCTGCTCTGCTTTCCGATATCCAAGTCGGCGCTACCTAATGGCATTTACCGCACGTGCCAAGTTCTTATTGCCTCTCCGAGCACCATTTTCAACCGTTCGATCGAGCGCTCGCGAACATAGGCTTGAAAATTTTCAGTGGGCCATTCGCGTTCTGCCGCCGTTATCAGAGCGGTCAGAATGAGGTCTGGGTTGCCTTCGGGCACGGCGATGCCGGTGTCGTATTCACGGATCAGCCGCCCCATCATGTAACGGTCGCTGACGAGAAGGGGAATATTGAACTCGGCCGCCTTCGTCAGGATATTGCTGGAACTCGGAAAATTTCGGTACACGGCATAGGCTATATCCGCTGAGGCAACAACTGAGTTGTAGTCGCGTTCATCATCGATGAAGCCATTGTACACCAGAACGTTCTCTGGAGGATTTGAGAAGAAGTCTCTGATCCGGTCGGCATCATCGCCGAAGGTCTCGTCATAGACCTTTCCGACGAAAGCGAAGAAGAAGCGTCGGGGGTCCGCTTTGGGGACTACCTCTAAGAGGTCGAGAATGCCCTTATGCGGAGTGAGCGTTCCGATCTGCAGGATGACTGTCCTGTCGCCTGCATTCGTGCGAATGCTCTGTGCAATCGCAGACGGTTTTTCGGCGGGCTCGAGATCGGCAACATCAGGAACGACGGCTATAGACAGGGTATCGCAAGCTGAGCGATAGTCCTCTGCCGCTTCCGGGACAAGAAATAGTGCGCCGCGCACGCGCGGTGTCAGGAGGTATTGCTCAGGCCCCTTGATCTTCAAGCACTCGCCGCTTCTTGGATGGAACAGGATGCCACCCCAAAACGGTACGTTGTCGCCATCCAGTGCGTCAAGGCTCTCCCGATCCTCCGCCATCATGTCCAGGTAGAGAAAAAAGATCAGCCCTTCGGGAAGGTTACTCCATTCACGGGCAAGATCGATCCTCGGCGGGAAGGGCGCAAAGGAGATACGGGGATTGCTTCGGCTCAATCCTAGAAATGTTCCCATTGTGGGGAATAATCGCATAACAATGCGGGATAAATATAGGTGAAGCCTGTCCTGAACGCCTGAAAGGCCTTCCTCCGCCAGAACCAATCGAGCGCGGGCAAGTGTGGTGAGATTGGCACGTGGACTGTTATTGCGCGAGCGCAGTTCATCATCGAGTGCATCGAATGAAAAGAAACGAAAATTCTTGACCATGGCGGGAACGTTGCGCGCCAGATAAGCGGTTGTTCCGCCATCGGATGGCGCTACCAGGACGACCTGGTGGCCGAGCTCGGTGAGGGCGCGTGCATAGAGACGAGCATAGGCATCCAAATGCCCGTGACCAGAGATAGGATTGACAAGATAGATGGTGGAGACTGTCACTAAGCCGACACTCCACTCTTTATGATATCTGTATCATTCACGGATTTCAGGCAGATACAGTGGTCCAAGGAATAGGTGCCATTCGAGTGATGCTCAGCTATGTTCCGTTCCATTAGATTTAGTGCCGTCGAAACCTCGACTCCGACCGAAGCCAGCCGCTCGATAAAATCGCGTCGATATTGATGAACATGATCGTGGTGATGCCAATTACCGGAACAGTAATTCCTTTGCGCATCCGCTCGGCTGTCCCTTTCATGGATAATGACGGCAATCCGCCACGAAGGCGATCCGTTTGAGGCGTTCATGATCCCAGATTCACCGAGACAATTTTTTCAAACTGCAGTTTGAATGGGCCGCTGTCGGAAGCCTCAAGCATGCGCTTCAATTCCGGATAGGCAAAGAGTGCATCGAAGTCTTCATCCCACTGATTGAGCTCGTTGCGGCGATCGATGACAGCGATGTGTGCGCACGCACGCAGTTTTGCAAATCCGCCAAGTCCAAGCTGGATAGCCTGTAAAAATGCGATCTTCGCTGCCCCCATTTCATCCACGGCGAAAGCATTCATGGCACGAAGATAGGAAGTGATAGCGGGGAGCGTTTGTTCTGCCTGTAAACTAAGAGCCTTTGCTCGATCTGAATAGGAAGATGAAAAGAATCCTCTAAGGTCGTTCAGAGCTAGTTGCGTGTCCTGGCTGATTCCGCCCGCGACGAAGCTTGCGCAAATATCCTTCAGATTCTCTCCGAGGCCAAATTGAATAAGGCAACCAAGAACGTCCAGTGTCTTTCCATCAAATTCGGTGTGGCCGGGGGCGGCTGACAGAACCATTTCATAGGGGATGGTATTCAGCAGGCCCGTAGGAAAGGCCCGAAACATGTTCAACTCATTGATCTGGAAGCCAGATAGCGGGTAGTCCGATGGCTTCGATACCCCTGCTTTTCCGTGGGAATTGAAGGACAAAAATATGCCGCCAGGCGCCAATATGCCTGCTATCCAGGAAAAATAACCTTCTACGGTCGCAAGATCCATCTCCTGCAAACTGAAACTATTGATGACGACATCATATTTCTGGCCGAGAACGGGCAGGCAGCCCGGCAGGCCAAACGCAAGGGAGCCAGGCGCAATGCTGTCGATCTTCGGCTCGACCATTTTAAGCGGAACAAGGCGAATTCCCTGTGTTGCCGCCACATAGTTGGTTGAAAGAAAGAGATTTTCTGGAAGGTCGATGATCGCATAGCTGGCGATATCGAGGAGTTGATACAAGAGATAAGAGACACAACCCCAGCCGGCGCCGATTTCCAGCACGTTGAGAGCCCGCGCTGGAGCAGGGTGGTGGTGCTGAATGAGGTCACTTATGCGTAGGGCAGTTGTCGCATTCGTCCAGAAAGCAGCGCTACGCAAAGCGCCGAAATTCTCGAAGACGAAGGGAGCGCCGAGAGGGGACTCATCCAATCCTGTAATCCGGTTAGGATCGATCGTCTGGCGAAATATTTCGCTGGTTCGACGGGCATGCTCCTCTTCACGGGCAAGCGCGCCTTGCCGTTCATCGGCCATGCCATATCCAAAATCTGCTCGCCGAAATGCAAGGAAATCAACCATCGACGGAAAATTGGACCGCTCGCTGAAGATGCCTTCCCAAAATTCGGACGTTCGCCCCCAAACGGTTGCGGCCGACTTCCCTGCGTCGGTGTCGATCAGATCTTGGACCAGGGAAAAATTGCTGTTCAGCTTCTGGATTGAAGTCATGCGCGGTGCCTGTTTCATAGAATTCTGCCTCCTCAAAAGAGTAGGCTCACGAGTTTAGCCCGCGATCATGTCCGTGATACGCTCTGCCGTGCCGGGCATCATCGGCGCAAATTTCTGCAGCATCGTGTCGCCAATCTGGAAATGGTGATAATAATAATTCGTCAACGCATAGCGACGGCCGCGGAGCAACGGTGTGCCTCGGTGAACACCCGTCGTATTTGCGAGGACGAGCGTTCCCGCCTTGCCGATGAACGTTCTGGCCGAGGCCGCACCGGAAGCGATCATCTTCTGCACCCGAGCGTCGTCAACCCGACTTTCCGGAGGAACCGGCAGCCGACCGAGCGCCGAATCTAGCACCACCCGCCATTCCTTGTGGCTGCGAGGAATGTATTGGAACGGCCCGTTCTCCGACGTTACGTCGCAGAGATAGATAATCGCCTTGAATTGGAAGCCAAAGGCGTCGCGATGCCACCCGTCGCCCGATCCACGGTTGGTATCCGTTGCATCAATTCGCGCACCGAGCGTGGCGAAATTGTAGAGTCCGCGGCCCCCAAGTAATTCCCCCATCGATCGAAGATATTTGTCCTCATGAAAAAGCCGGGCAGTTTCGCTGACCATTTCGACGCCAAACATGCGCATATCCGCGCCGCCGGAAAATTGCCGTACACAGTCCGGATAAGTCTCGATGACCCCGTCCATTTCCGCAAGCGCTTTCGCGCATTGTTCGGCTGACCAGTAATTCTCGACAACAGCAACTCCCTCGGATGCAATACGCTCTACGATATCGACGGAATCCGAACGAATCGACATCAAATAGGCCGAGAGGTCGTCTGCCTTAACAGGCAGCGCGTGCTCGTGCTGCGACCTTAAGATCGATTTCCAATAATTCCTCGCGTCAATCCCATTCTTGATGCTCAACATCGCTACACCTGTGGTTGTCTTAAAGGTTTTCTGAAAGCGTAAAACGTAAACCACGTCTCGCGCCAGGCGCCGAATGCATCCACTGGTACCAAGTCGTTAGCGTTGCCGCCACCTTGCCAGTTATTTCGGCGACCAAGAATATCATAGCCACTCAATACCTCCTCAACTGGCCCTGCATTTTCAAACAGAGATGCTAAGCCGGCATGTGTGTACCGGAAATAATCGCCGGGCGATTCATGGTAGCGCTGCGAGAACGGGACAACTGTAATACACACACCACCGGGCTTAAGAATGCGATAAGCATTCTCCGCTGCGATCCACGGTCGGCGAAGATGTTCGAATACGTTATTAGAATAGACGACAGCCGCAGACTCGGGCTGGCAGCCGGAACTCTGAAGGAATGACAGCGAGCAAATATCGCCACCGAAAATGTTCCGTTCCACGTCTCCCTCAAGATCATTGCCGCGATACTGGAACTTCTGTTCGAAAAGTACTCGATTTTTTCTCCGTTCCTGTTCATCGAACTTGAAGTTACCTTGGATGCCAAGCAAATAAGTTAAATCACCGTCGCCGCTTCCGATTTCGAAAAAAAGGCCACTCGGTGTGTTCGCATCGAAAATGATCCGTCGTGCGTCGATTTCCTTGTTAATTTCAGTGTTAACTGCAACGTCTCGCTTTTCGAAAGTACCAAGACTAGCATGTTTGTCGTAAATGAGCCTCCCGTCCGCCCATTCGATGGATACGGCAGCGTCTGAACTGGCCTTCTGTCGTCGAAGGAAATGGACTGCTCGGAGAAGATCGACAAAGCTCATCGTTTCCGTGCTCCGAACTTGGAAAGAAGGGTCGAAATGGCATCATTTCTTTTCGGAGTTCCCGCCGATTTCGCAATAGTCCGATTTGGTTCGGGCATTTCACCGAATTTGAGAAAGAAGCGCGCCGCCATCTCTGCCGAAGCATCCGCATGCATTTGCGAATAATACTCCTGCATTGATATCGGTCCCAGATTGCCGTCATGTGTCTTGCGGGCTGCGAAAATCAGGATCGCCTCGGGCGCCATCTCTGTGATGTATTTTCGACCATGCGTTCGATAAAGATTTTGTTCTGCGGGCATAGCATACGGACTTTCCGCAAAGACAAACAGCGATGAGGTCAGGACTTCAAAGCCAGCCTTTTTGTAAAAGGTCCGATAAAGATCAGGACTGATTTGCCAAAACCCATGATCAAGAAAGCCATTACTTGGAGTCGCATGAACGACAACGCCTCCAATTCTTACAAGTTGTGCAATCGATCTCATTGCCGACGGTGCGTCGAATATATGTTCGAGCGTGCCGCTGTCGTAGACGACATCGAATTGCCTGCCGATTTTTTGGGGCAAATCAGGATCGTTCAAATCTGCAATGATATCAGCCCCTTCGTAGTCAGAAATATCCAGGGCCGATATGTTGTCGAAACCTAGGTTGCGAAAAAAGCCAGCCGCCGTATCAAATGGCTGCTTGCCGATGGCCGCATCTTTTAAGTCGGGATGGGTGCTCCAGTGATGCAGAAAGTGTTCATCGCTGAAATTAAGTGTCGGCACGCCAAGCGTTAGGCAGCTCTTTTTTTCCGCAGTCTCTTGCGCAATTCTGCTCAAGACCAATGCATCGTAAATTAACATTCCCATCAGCGTTTCCTCTTGGCTTCCAGCCACCGTCGAGAAGCGGCCCAGAATGCCCACCCCCCGGGGGATTGCTGCAACTCAGTTCTCTGTGCACCCGGCGGCAAATTTGTGTTTCGATCTGATGAGAAAGCCTTCGGCACTCCCGATACTGGAGTGTTGTTTGTCGCCTGTTCGGACCTGTTATCCACCGTTCGCGAGATACTCTCGAGGCATTGGCCGAGGGCGATCTCAGGATCAGGTTCAGATAGGGATTTGAGGAGAACATCGTCGGGCGAATTGATCAAAACGTCACAAAATCCCTCAATCGAATAGTCTAGGCGGTTACCGCCCACTGCCAGCAGATGATGCCGCCCAAGACGAATGTCGAGGCCTCTCGGAATAATGGCATGACGGGACATGATCCCACGGTCCGAGGTCGCGGCGATCTCGCCCAGCATCTTGTCGACCTTCTCAGCGGATATGATACTGGAGAATTCGCCCGATACAGCAGACCAATCGCTTTTGGTCGTTTCGCCATATTGCAAAGCACGAGTTACAGCATCCGCAATATCAGACGGATTTTCATATTTGAAGAGGTAGGGCGGCGCGTGAAATCCAGCCGGAAGAATACTGGCGACATGCTCGTTTGCAACGACCGACATACCACTGGCCCAAGCATAAGCCGCTGTCCTGCAACGACGCTCTTCCGGTGCCGGATGGAGAAAAACACGACTGTTTCTGTAGAAGAATGAGAGCGTTTCCAGATCCAGGGGAAATGGATAATCCCAATCCAACGTCAACAATGTGAAAAACTGGCGTTCCTTCGGTGTGAATGTTGCCTCAAAATGCTCTCGAAGATCGTTAATTCCGGGCAGCTCGATCTTTTTCGGCGTCGGGCATATAAAGAGGACCCGGTACATTTGTCCTGCATCGTAAAGCGCACGTACTGCGGCAAACAGCTCGGGAATACCCTTGAAAGCGACCGCGCGTGCAACGTACAAAATATCCCAAAACGGTTCAGCTGCTCGCGGCTGCAGAAAGAAATCCGGTGAGAAATTGCACGCATCTAACGGAATACGTGCAAACGGTGCGTTATCCGCCTCAATGAGATCACCATCGCCAGCCATGCTGAAATCAAAAAGCGGATCGTAGCGGAACGAATAATCGTGCCAATTATGATGCAAGCCTATGAGATAGCGCTTCTTCAGACGTTCCAAGGTGGCGCGGGTGCTAGGGGATCTGCGGACGAAATTGTCACGTTCCGGCGTGGTAAACACGACACAGCCCTTTGTGTCTCCTGCGGGTGCCTTCAGAAAACAAGCCATATGATTCAAAAGACCTCAGAAATTCAGAATATGAACCTGATCGACATCACCTGCCACCTGGTGCACATCAACTGATGTGCAGCCCGTCTTGCTCAGCAGAAGGTTATAGTGGTCGATGGAGAAGGAACGACGTAGGTAAGGCACTTCCGCTTCACCATTTCCGACATCAAGCATACGTATTTCGACCAGATCGAAACCATCGGCCGGAGGTTGGAAGAAGCGGATCATGATCCGCGGTGCCATCTTTCGGGCAGCTGTGAGTGAGGCGCCTGGCGCCTCCAACATTTCAAGGACATGCGAATAAAGGACGATATCGGCATTGCCAAGATCGGCGGTCGGATCCTGAATATCTCGTTCGAGAAACGCGGCTTTATCGTCATCGGCGTAGCGTTCCCTTGCCGCCTCTAATAGAGACGTCGAAAAATCGTAGCCTGTGTAACGAAGATTTAAGCCGCGTTCTCGAAAGAAGCGATAGAGATGGCCATTGCCACACCCAAAATCGGCAAGATGAAATTCCTTACCGCCAAAAATCTCGATCAATACACTAGCCATGAGATGCTTGGATCGATCCGAGGGGTGCCCAAAGCCGTCGAGATATATCTTCGCAATATTGGAATCGAATGAAGACCAGCTTTCCTTGACGACAGACATTGGTTACCTCTCTTGACGTCCGGCAAGTTGCTTGAGCCTATTATATAGGCGGGTGCCGAAAATAAGACGGGCAGCACGAAACACCCATTGAGGTATTTCCAATCCGCTTGTCGTCTTGGCCGGTGTGGTCGACCCGGATACTATACGTTCGATAGGCGTTTCCCAACTGTGATACCGGAAAGACACCGGTGAAAAGATTGCGGCCGGCACCATTCTCGAGACGGTCACGTTGCCCTTTTCCGGTTCTTGCACTGTTTAGGCCTCCAGCTCAGATGGAATACCACCGCAGATTTATCGCCGATTAATCGGACTTCTTAATCAGCCGAACGATATTGTCTAGTGCTGCGTCTCTCTGGGCGGCAAAAAAGCGGTTTATAATAACCGGAATGCGGTGCCGCATATGAGAAATCTCCCCGCCAAGAAGATTTTTGGTCGCGATTTTTGCGTGATCAAAATCGCAAACTTCTACAGCGACACCCATTGCTTCCAGATCGGGTGAGTAGCGGGGCGCACCCGTGATATTGACGATAAGCGGCACGACATGACGTCCTAGGGCTTCAATCAACGTTGTCGAGAAGAATGAGACCGCCAGTTCGGACCGATCAAGAACCTCCTGCAGCGGCATCTCGCGGGCGGGGCAGAACACGATGTTCTCAAGATTACCGATCATCGCTGTTTCCTCAGCGGTGAGCGGTCCGGCGGGATGCTCCCGAACGAGAATCTCACGATCGGGCCAGGTGGTTGCACACCAGTGGACGAATTCGAGCATTCCGATCCAGGCGGCCTGCGTGATCAGAAGGGAATCCTTCTGAAGGAATACGGAAATCCCGCGCGCGACGGGATCAGCCTTTCTCTCCAAAGGTGCGATCATGTGGCTTCCTGTAACCGCGAAGGGCTGCCTCCGATTAAGAGGGCGGAGCATTCGCGCAAATTCCTCACCCCAAACACAAAACAGGTCGAACCGCATGCGACGGAAACCGTTGTGAACGACGGGCGACCAGCCCTGCTGAATGCAAATGCTCCGCACACCAGCCGATTGTGCCGCACGCGCTAGAATTTCATCGTCGGGATTGTTGCCTTCTGCGACGACAACCGTTGCTGCCGACAGCTTGCAAAGGACATCGAGGAAATGATCATACCGCCAGAGGTTTGCATCCCAGTTCGTCAGGGGGCCAAGAACTGGTGCTTGCGGCTTTATCTCGGGCGCGGTCGGAAAGCGCTCCACTCGTTTGCCCTGCGCGACGAGCTCATCTACCCAAGGCTGATTATCGGGAACGAGCCATATCGGATCGTTGCTTGATAGTTGCATGATGGGCGAGAGATACAGGTAGAATCGTCGCGACAGGGCAAGCGCCACAACGGGACTTTCTTCTTCGCGTCGAACATGTCTGTTCTGTTGTCGATATTGCTTCCGGCTGCCAGTGCGCCATTCATTGAGATGCTCACGAATATAGGATTTCCAACCACTTAACGTTGTCAGCGGGTTGCGATAACGGCCCGACATGTGTTGAAACACCCAGTTCGCAACAGTCGAGATGGGTATGGCGTCGGGGTGGTCGGGCAATGCCTCTCCGGCGGTCTGCCGATCAAAGGCCTTTCGCAGATCCGCGTCGTTGATCAGGCGGAAATAGAGTTCGATCGCGATTACCCGACCAAAATCAGCTCCCCTATACTGGAGAGCACGCAATCGGGTGCGCCTCAGAGCCGAAACATGTGCTTCGATTGCTTCAATCAGCGCCGATTGAAAACGATAGGCCGTTACATCGACAACTTCATCACGCGCGGGCTTATCCCCCACGTTTTTTCTCCGCGTCAATATCATGCAGAACCATTTCACGGATTAGTTCTTCAAACGATTTTCGGGCGCTCCATCCGATTTCTCGCTCGATAAAGCGCGGGTCGCCGCAGAGCGGTATGGGCTCCAGCGGCCGGAAGAATCGAGGATCCTGCTCGATGCAGCCCGCGGGGTCCAGATGGAGAACGGAGCAGGCCGTCTCGACCAATTGCCGAACGCTTCTCGCTTTGCCTGTGGCGACAACATAGTCTGCAGCAACACGATGCTGCAAGATGCTCCACATTGCTTCAACATAGTCCGGGGCATACCCCCAGTCTCGCAGGGCATCGAGGTTTCCAAGGCTGACATGCTGCTGTCGCCCGAGCGCCACTCTTGCCAAGCCGCGCGTAACTTTGCGGGAGAGAAAAAATTGCTCCCGACGAGGTGATTCATGATTGAACAGAATGCCTGTGCAGGCGAAGCTGCCGAGAGCCGTGCGATACCGCGCGACAAGATCGGTTGCCGCAAGCTTCGCAAATCCGTAGAGAGAGCGCGGATTGCGAGCGCTCGATTCAGACTGTGGTGTCTGCAGGGGGGTGCCAAAGATCTCGGATGTGCCGGCAAGAAAGAAGCGGCTGCCGGGGCGATCAGTTAAAGCGTCGAGCAGCGCCTTGGTGCTGCCGAAGATCGCATGATAGACATCCGAGCTGCCTGTAACGTTGCTGTCAACGCGGCTGGGACCGCCGAGATGATAAGTTTCATCTGGCGCAACTGATCTGCATATACTGGAAATCTGTGTGCTGTCTCGCAGATCGGCGCCATGGACGACGATCCGCGACAGGAGCATTTGAAGATATTCCGGCATCAGCGCCTGATGTGCCAGGCGCTCAGGCCTGACAACGCCATGTACTTCGTAGCCCTTCCGCAAGAGCAGTTCAGCCAGATAGGAGCCGTCCTGACCGGTTACGCCCGTTACAAGTGCACGGATCGTCATGGCCAGTGTTCCCCGATCACAGAGTTCCTTCCAGCCGGTCGAGCGCGATCCAGAAGCCCTCGCCGGCATTCTTGTGCCCCTGCCAGATCTCCGGAATAAAGGAAATACCCGGGCTGAGTTCGGCCAGCCGCACACCGAGGCTGGTGAAATCAATTTCGCCTTCGCCAATCTGCAGACCTTCGCTATCCACGCCGGCCGCGTCGACGATATGCAGATGGCCGGTCACAGGCGCCAATAGCTCGACGTATTCGTCAAAAGAACGTCCCCGATGATTGGCCGCAAGTTTGGAATGCGAAACATCGAAACAGATTCTAAGCCCGTTGGTTTTGGCAAAATCCAACGTATCTTCGGGGTCGACGAAGAGATTGCAATGCAGTTGCCCACCGAGATACCACGGGAATGGTGGCAATGTTTGCGGCATGATCTCCACGCCATCACTGTCGATGCGTAGGAGTGAGTCCGCGACGCGTTGGTAGAGCTCAGGAATACGATCCTTCGCGACGGCCTCATCGCGGGACATGCCGCCGAGACTTACAACAAGTGGTATTTTGCCTGCATTAGGAAACCAGCGCCTAAGGCTTCGTGCGGCGTCTATGGCCGATTGCAAGTGGCCTATCGAGATTTCCCGATATTCCTCGTCGTCGGCCGCCAGATTCAGAATATGATCATTTGCGAAGAGGTCTGGACTGTGGACCACTAGCCCCGTCTGCACTTCGGCGTCAAAAAAACGATCGAGATCGGCTTCTATATCCTTGTATGAAAGATGGAATTCAATGAAATCCATCGGCAGCCCTTGATGAAGCTGCCGCCAGTCGTGGTAACGAACGGGGATACCCCAGGGGCGTTTGAATGAAAACGCCCTCGGCCTTACGATCGCATCCTGCAAATCCGTCGGATAGAAGAAATCGCCCACGTCGATCTGGCGGTTTGAAACTCGGCCAATAAGCTCGTTGATGCGATTGGGCTGGAGCCCTTTCCCGGGGCTGGTGATTGACACCATCGACGCGTCAATCTTTGTACCTTCAGCTATGTCGCAAGAAGCAACGAGACTCTTGGCGAGCACTTCGCGATTCATCATTTCGCCGACGGAAGGCTCCCGAACCGCCGATGTTCCCAGAGCAGCTTCGATCTCGCGGATAGCCGTTACCATATCCTTGAACTCGCCCGGTTCGAGGCTGACCTTATGATCGTTTCCGACCATGTTCCGATCCAGTGTGATATGCTTTTCAATGATAGAGGCACCGCGAGCGACTGCAGCAATCGGCACGGAATAGCCCCGCTCATGTCCCGAGTAGCCAACGATGGCGCCTGAGAGTTTTGCCAGCCGGTCCATATAACGAAGATGCACATCCTTGAAAGGCGCGGGATAAGTGGAATTGCAATGGAGAAGCGCAAATTGCGCGCCTGCTCGACGCAATTCACCGACACTCTCCAGAATCTCGGCTTCGCGTGACATACCTGTCGACAAGATCATCGGCTTGCCGGTGGCCGCTACGGCGCGGAGCAACTGATGGTTGGTAAGATCAGCTGATGCAATCTTGAATGCCTCAACACCCCAAGCGGCAAGGTAGGCGACGCTACGCAGATCCCACGGGGTGCAAAGCGGTATGATGCCGCGCGAACGGGCGTAATCGAGAATCTCGCCCATTTGTTCATTCGTAAGATTGGACCGGGCGAGCACCTCAAGCGTATATTGCGCGCCGAGATCGGCGCTTGCATCGTCGGACTTGCCGCTATTTCGGTAAAGTGACTGCAGGTCCCGAAGCTGAAATTTGGCGCAATCGGCACCTGCCTCCACCGCGCAGTCGACGAGCTGCTTTGCGATGTCTACGCTGCCATTATGGTTCACCCCGATCTCCGCGATAATGAAGCTGGGCTCGTCAGGACCAATTCTCCGTCCAGCGATTTCGAAGCCGTCATCGGTCTGCGCCAGGGCGATCGCCGTCACTTTTGCGTGCGCATCGACCAACGGTATGAATTTGACCTGACCGTTAAACAATCCAACAAGCAGTTCGGTTGGACTGTCGTCACGCGCACTGACTGCCGAGCGATTGCAGATCGACAATACAGGTTGATCCAGCTCAATGCGCGGAGTTGCTGATATCCACCGCCGGAAATCGCCGTCCGTCAGGATACCATCCAGGTGGCCTGTGGGACTGAGGCAAAGAACAAAGCCCTTTTTGATCTTCGATATCTGGGCAAGCGCCTCGGTGATGGAGGCTTCTGAAAGCACTGCGTATTTAGAGATGTTCCGGTCGATGATCATAGCATACCTGTCGAGCGAAGCGCAGCTTCCGCGAGCGCAAGGTCGTCAATCGTATCGATGTCGACGCTTTCAATCGCAGACATCTGATAAATTCCAATCTTCCCACCGAGGCGACATTTGTCCCGCAGGAGAATTTCTGTGCGAGTTATATATATGGAACCGTTCTCTTCAAAGAGCCCATCCTCCTCTGCAACATCCTGACGGCGCGGCCGATTGCGAAAATCATAATGCGCGCGGGCGTCCGTGGGCCGTTGCCAAAGGAAGGGATGGATCTCTTTCGCCGATACGATGCTGTCGCTGGCAGTATTCAGAAGGGTCTGGATGGACTGCTCGACAGATCCCGGCTTGCGGATTGGGCAGGTGGGTTGAAGAAGAATAACAAAATCCGGACTATAGCCCGTCTTCGCCAACATCTCCACGGTGTGGATCATCGCCTCCTCTGTTGAAGATGTATCGGTAGAAAGGTGGTCGGGTCGCAGGAAGGGTACGTCCGCGTTATATTGGCGTGCGACTTCGGCAATATCGGCGCCATCCGTCGACACAACGACCCGATCGATCGAAGTTGCTTCCAGCGCTTGTTGGATGCTCCATGCAACCAGCGGCTTATTGCCTAGGGGCAGCAGATTTTTGCGAGGAATGCCCTTGGAGCCGGCGCGTGCCGGTATGACTGCAAGTATTTTCACGGCGGAACCCAGTCTGTCAGAAATATCAGAGCTCAATTGTATCCCAGAGGCCGGGGGCAATGATATGGCCTAGCCGCTCTCTCTTATAACCTCGGTATGCTGTATTTTCAGAGAGTTCCTCAATTGTGAATTGTATGGAGGCCGGTACCTCCAGCAGCAGGTCGCTTACGGTGCCAAGGTAGGTAGTAATCGAATAGCCGCCCGCCTTCAGGAAGCGCGGCGAAATATGAAATGATGCACGATATCTGCCGGGGTCACGGCGAATCAAAGGCATCTCCAAACCGTCCGTGTCGAAACTGGAAAACAATTCAATCATATTGCGAAGGGCAACAATGGTTAGCTGCAATGTTTCAAGCGGCTTATGAACCTCGTATTCGAAAGTGAGAACGATCTCATCGTTGATATCGAAAACCGTTTCTGGCGTGCCATCTGGCCTAGCCACCGCGACGCGATTCAAGCTCACACCATCACCATGATAACCCGCGTCGTTCTGGGTTGTGGAGCTGTCGGCGATGAGCTTGGTATATTCCTCGATAGTCTCGCTGACACCTCCGGATTTTACCATCTTTCCTTTGTGGAGAAGGACTGCCGAGTTGCACAGCTCGTTGATTGATCCGATATTGTGGCTAACGAAGAGGACTGTTCTGCCGCTCCGCATCAAATGGTTGATTTTCACCAGGCATTTCTTCTGGAAGGCCGCGTCGCCGACGGACAGAACCTCGTCGATGATTAGGATTTCCGGATCCAGATTAGCGGCAACCGAAAACGCCAACCGGGTGTACATGCCGCTGGAGTAACGCTTCACAGGCGTGTCTATGAAAACGCCGATTTCAGAAAATTCAACGATCTCATCGAATTTCCTCTCGATCTCTCTTCGAGCCATCCCGAGGATCGAGCCGTTGAGGAAGACGTTCTCACGACCGGTCAGTTCAGGGTGGAAGCCGGTTCCCACCTCAAGTAGCGACCCAACGCGGCCGTGAATGGTGGCCGAGCCGCTGGTCGGGTCCGTTATGCGGGATAGAATTTTCAGCAGGGTACTTTTGCCCGCGCCGTTGCGGCCAATAATCCCCGTGACCTGTCCTCTTGGCACCTCGAACGAGACATCCTTCAGTGCCCAGAGGTCTCTCGTTGTTTGCGCCGTTGAGCGAGGCTTGAAAAGCGATGTCAAAGACGACATCACCCCGCCGGTCGAGGCGGTTTCGCCCAGTCGATAATACTTGGATAAGTTATCGACCGTGATAACTGGATGCGACATTTTCGGAGGCCCTAGATATGATCGACGATCGTGCGTTCCAAACGCTGGAACAGCATCGCGCCGATCAGCAAAAGAACAATGATGACACAAGCGGAGTTGGCGACTGCCCAGGCCGGCGGTGCTGCGACATTCCCCCCGAGCAATGCCCAGCGGAACCCCTGCACCAATGGTGTCGTCGGGTTGAGGAGGTAGTAAACCTTGAATTTCTCTGGAACGAGTTCAATCGGGTAGATGATTGGAGACGCAAAATACCAAAGCTGCGTAACGAGCGCCAGTCCGTGACGCACGTCTCGGATCAAAGCGTCAAGTCCTGTAAGAATGAGTCCGACCGCAAGCGCTAAGAGACCAAGCAGTACCAGATAGCCGAAGGCGATAACCATGTTGAATGACGGCGGGACACCGAAAATCACCATCACGCAAAGGAGCATCAGAAAAAGCACTGCAAGGTCGGAAAGCGAACTCAGCAGAGCAGCGATCGGAGCGAGCAGCCGAGGGAAGTATATCTTGCTCAGAAGAGCTTGCTGATCGGCGAGACTCGTGCTGACGCTTGTCAGCGAGCGGCTGAAAAATTGCCAGCAGGTGATGCCTGCAAGAATATAAACTGGGTATGGCACGCCTTCCGACGGAAATCTGGCGAGATAGCCAAAGAACACGGAATAGATCACCATAGTTGCAAGCGGTTGCAACAAAATCCAGATGATGCCGATGTAGGACTGCTTGTAGCGTGTCTTCACATCTCGCCAGACAAAGAGGTAAAGCAGATATCGGTATTCAAACAACTCAGCAAAATTCACCGACGCGAAGCCCTTCCTCGGGTGAATTTTCACAATGTGTTCGTTTGTATGTTCCATGCGCCAAAGCCGTCCTTCAATTCGCTGCTAGGCAAACAGCTTCGATAGTTCTTGCGTTCGTATGTTGTAGTTGTGTTCATTGAGAGTTCGCCGTTGACCTGCTTGCGCGATCCGCTCCCGCTCGCGATCATTATGCTGGTAGAACCGTATCAGCTCAGCACATTCCTCTGCGCTTTCGTAGCATACGATTTCTTTTCCAGGCTCGAAGATCTCCGCAATATTCGATTTACGATCGGTCACGAGAAGCGCGCCCATGCCCGTCGCCTCGTAAAGCCGCATGTTGTTTGCGAAATTTTCAGCAATGCCGATATGGTTGTTCACCGTGATTTTGGACGAACCGAGAATACGGAACATATCCGAGCCCCAAGCTTCGCCTCTGTGTCGCGGCAGGATAGGCGAGGCATTGCTCAACTGGTCCCCGCCGCCGCCCCATATAGCGATGTCGGTGTTTCTGGTCAAATATTCGAGCAGTATCGTTCGACCTGCATGCGCTTGAGAAACACTACCAACGAATGACACATCGACACTTCGTTCCAGCCGGCCGATTTTTTGGAGAACGCGCGGATCGAATCCGAGCCTGTTGAGATGCGCGGGAATACTTTTCTGTCTGAAATAGTCGACAAAATTCGGCAACGACGAGATCATCATATCGTAAGCGGCATAGCTTTCATTGTCAGGCAACGGCGAAGCTATCTGGCCGACAAACTTTCCTGCATAAGGCTTCATCTTCAAAAGAAGATCTGAACCCACCTCGCTCACTGATTGATTGAGAACAATGTCGGGGCGGAATGCTTTGACCTGCTCAAGCAGCATTTCGGCCAAAGACCACCCTTCAATCGGTGTTGCTGAGCGAAGGGTGACGCTCGAGTCGATTAGTTGCCGGGCTTTCCCTGGGGGTAACAAACGTCTTGCCGCCCGGGCCCATAAGGAAGGTTTGGAACGGGTGGTCGAGCGCGGAGGCACATAGCCGTTTTCCTTCATCCAGATCGTTTGCATCGAGCCATTGTTGGCATGAACCTCGATCGCCTCATGGCTGGAGTGACGAAATCCGACTGAATAGGCGTCAAAGACACCAAAAAGGCTATCATTGCGCGCAGCCATTTGTTCAGCGTAGGAGGCCGAACCCAAAAGGGGGAGATCAGCATACAGCTTGCGAAGAAACACGGGGTAGTCGGTGTTGATAATGAAAACGCGCATGGCCATACTTTGAAAGCGTCCAATCGTCTATTTAATGTCTTCTTCCGATGCTATCTCAGCGGCATCTCAGCGACAGTTAAAAGGGTGCTGAAACCGAAAAGCACTCAGGATGGAACTGCGGGAGGAGCGAGCAGATCTTATAGCTCTCTCGCGTGCGGCGAAGCATTCTCCATCTCTGATAGCAAGCGCAGGTGACAGAGATCGCGCGAGCAGGACGACAATCGTTTGCCGGCAAATCGACCGAAGCCTGATATAAGTCTCGGATCGAAAATTCATCTGCTCCAGCCGTTGCTTCGACTTTGCCCGGCGAGTAGGAATCGCTGATGTCGGTTTATTTTTCTGCACTATCGCAGTGAGGTTGATATGGCAACAAGGGCAATCCCTTACCGCGATCTAGAAGCGGTTGTCGACGGTCACTGAGTGACATGTTGAGAGCCTAGGTGAAGCAGCATCAGCGCGCAATCCGCCCAGAACATCTTCCGGCTTGGTTCTATCGATGTTTGGTTCTAGCGAAATCAATTGGCTGGGGAACCTGGATTCTCACATGATTTCAATAACTTAGCGAAATCGCCTTTGAATTCTCTATGTTTTCCCATCGCGAGCGACCGTGGATGCCACCTTTGTGCCCTGGCTTTGGGCATCAGTCAACAGGGCGGGCGAGCGGCAATAATTTCCGCTGTCTAATTTCGGATTGGCTGCCGGTCCGCCATAACTCGCCCCGCGATAGCACGTCCACCTGTCGGTAATACAGGGCGCTGCAACGGTCCGGATTAGGTATCGTCTTGGGCACGGCCCCGTCCACAGCGCGCCATGAAGCGGACGGCGCTACGCCTGGCTGCAGCGAGGTGGGAAGCGGACATCTGGTGGTCGATGGGCACCCATGTCTACGATCACAAACCAGCAAGTTTAGCTAAGCTCGCTTATGCGGATACCACAAAGGGCGTCGCGCTTTCCCCCGTCCTGTAGGTCCATTCGACACCGTCTTGCCCGGTCCCCAGCAGATTGAGGACGGCGCAAGGCAGGTTTCGAGATGTCATCTTCCGCCGCAGAAACTCTGCCTGAGCGCGGTCGTGAGTTGATAAGAGCACCTGATATCCGCGGCTGGCCACAAGATTACAGACGAAATCCGCGAAAGCGGCAGCGTGGATAGTGTCGTTGTGCTGAAGCGGGTCATCCAGGACCAACCCCCGCCAGCGGGACCATGGGTAGGTTAGGCTGGCGGCACACAGCATACTGACTGACAAGGCTGCCATTTGGCCTTCGCTGTGTATCAACCGTGCATCTATGGACGCGATCTCAGGAGGGAGGGCCTGCCCCTCTTTTGTTGGCCGCTGTTCGACGCGGCGGTTCTTAACGTATGACTCCAAGCCCACCCTTGGATCGCCCATGATTGCCATGTTTATGGCCTTCATGAGGGTGTCGAGAGGCTGCATGTAGCTGGTGTTGAAATCCGCCAGTTCGTCGAGAATGTCTGAGCTCGCGGCCTGGGCGATGTCTTTTGTCTCTCGGGTTGCCTGCGTGAGTCTGACCTTGGCAGACACGCGATCCTGCGCCTCCTTACGAAGCTGCAGTCTCTCGCTGTTCGGGGCGCCACTTACCGCGACCCGCAGCCGCTCCAACGCTGCCAGATGATTATCTACGAGAGCCTTGGCAGATCGACCGTCCCGCAGCCGCTTCATTAAATCATCGGCTTCTCTCAACCTCTCTCGCAGTCGGCCGATGGTCGTTGTCCACGGAGTGATCGCGTGCTTGTCGGGTACTTCCGATTGAGCGAAAGCAAGTCTCTGCCAAGTTTCCTCGGCGTAGACTTTTCGTCGCGTCACAGCGGCGACCTGATCAATAGCCTGTTGTTGACGCGTCCTTGCGGCCGGGAGTGCAACGTCAAGCGATGCCAGCCGCTGTTCAATCGACTGCCGCGCCTGCGTTGCTTGTCGGCTCTTCTCCTCAGCCGCAGAAAGTTCGCTCTGAGTTCCACGGATTGCTTCCGCCAACTGGGCCTCGCCGAGATCACCAACGATTTCCACGAGCTCTCGAACGGAGAACGCCGCGGCGTCGAATTCGGCTGCAGTAGTCGACTGTGTTTAGGTTGCGGCGTTCAGTTGAAGCTGAGCTTGGTCACGCCTCCTGATGGCAGCGGCCTGCTCGCCTCCGGGCGTGAAGAAATCGCCGTTCAAGCGGTTCCGCCAATACCACTTCCGCTGCCTCAGCCTCAATATTTCTTCGGCGCTCGTCGCCAGTTGTCGATGACGCTCTTCAGCGACCACACGGTCAACTACAGCGTCGCCGAACACACCAATACCCACGTCAGTCCTTGCGCGTTCCTCGGATTGGAGCTCTTCAGTGAGCGTGGTCAGCTCTTGCTTGGCGGTCTTCAGTCGGTCGAGGCGGTTGGTGGCTGTCTCGGAGCGCTGCGACGCAGATTGAACGCGCTCCTCTTGCGCAAGAACCAGGGGAGCCAGCCTTGCTGCTGCACTTGCTGCCCGTTGTTGTAGTTCACCCTTAACCTCGAAGTGGGTCGCGCAAACAGGACAGTCGCATGCATCATGCGGAAGGTTGGCGGCAACGCTAGCGACCGCGCTCGACATTTCCGAGACCGTCTTCCTTAACTCGATAAGGACGGCGTTCTGCTCATCAAGGAGTGTCTTCGCTTCTCGAGCCGAGACGTCCGCCTGCTCGATGTCCAAGTCTAGCGTGGGGAAGCGCAGTTGGGACGACTGTATCGACGCCTGCAGCTCCACAACCTTCGCATCGCGAGCAAGCCACAGATCCACATTATGCCTCTCGGTCTGGTCTAATCGGCTCCTTTCATCGAGCCGGCCAACATCACTTTCAATTCGACGCACGATCTGCAGCCGACGTTCCAAGGCCTTCACGGTTAGGTTTTCGTCAGCGACTGCCTCGTAAGCCCCGACGAGGGCAGCGTCCGCCTCCTCCTTCCGAGTCTGCGCAACCGCCTGGGCAGTCTTTGCGTCCCGCAGGCCGGTCAGCAGACTGAAGACGTCTCGGTGCGCTTCTGCCAAGCTGGTCGCGCTGACCTCCTCGGCCTTGGCCTTCTCCAATGAGGCGGCGGTCTCCGCGTGTTGTGACGTCATAGTCACTACCTGCCCGTCAGCGATCGCCTTTGCAGCCTCATGCTCGAGCGCTTGCCGCGTCGCGCTCTCCCATTCCTCAAGTACAGACGTCGCCTCGGCCAGACCTTTTTCAAGGCTCCGCAGTCGTATCCGCTGCTCATTGAGGCGCTCGTCCAACGCCGAGATCGTGTTCTGATCGAAGCCAGCTACTGGCGTCTGAGACTTGTTGCCCGCCGCATCATCCAGTAGCCGCGAAATTGTATGGGTTGCCTCGGTGGCGGCAACGTCATCCAAGGCGCCAACTCCGGTCAGCCCGGACCAAAGATTCGCCTCTGTGTCGAGAATACCTTGGAGAGCGTCGACCTCGTCACTCAGCAGTTTGATCCGGCCGTTATAGGCTCGGGCGGCTTTCGTATTGCCCTTGCCATGAAGCGCATTCGCGACGTCTTCGATCTCTTTGCTTTCGGCTGCCTCCTTCAGGATATCGAACCGCTCACCCGGATCTCGGTTCGTGAGCCGGGACATCGTGGACTGTCCAAGGAAGTGGGTGAGTAGCAAATACCTCGACAGTCCGGAAATACTCCGGCCCCAGTTCTCGTCTTTTAAGAATTCCGTAATGTCGTCGATATTGCCGCCCGTGACCGACCTGGTAGCCTCGGAGGAAGACAGGGTGCGCGAAACACTTTTCTCCCCAGTGAAGTCCATGGTCACGGACGTGGGGCCAGGCGTTCCTTCGCGCCACCGGCAAAGATAGCTGCCAACCTTTTTGACCCCGTCGGCATCACGGAAGTGGTCAATCCTGTCTGTCAGCGCCCATTCGAGTCCATCGAATAGTGAGGACTTACCGATACCGTTGCTGCCCTGAACGATCAGCACGCCGGGACCGTCACGGAGGCGAATATCCAACTGCCTGAAGGTTCGGTACTGCTCTAGCCGGACGCGGGTAAGGTAAACGCTGCTCATTTCGACGCCTCCCTTGTCAGGACAAGTTCTGTCACAAGGCTCTCTGGGTCGTCTATCAACTGCTGTGAGAGCGAAACCCACTGCTGAGCTACATCCTGATTGAGCCCGTGTTTCTCGAGAAGGCGCTGAGCCAATTCGTGTGTCTGATCGAGCGGTGCGTCACTCACCGCCGTCACATGCTCCCACGGCATCGACAGAAAAGTTCTCGCCAAGAAAACGTCGAACGACTCCTGCACCGCCGTCTGTTTCGGGATCCAAACCAGTTTCCGACAGACGGTCTCGTCACGTTCGATGAGGTCGACCAGCCGGGCCCAGTCCCCTGTCGGAGTAGGAGCGGTTGCGCATAGCAACAAATGTGCGTTTATGACCTCTCGCTCATACATATATGACCTGGCGACGACCATCTGGGCGTGCAGCTTTTTGAGTGCAGCCGTAACGCCCTCAACCGTATCGAGCGCTATAGGCGCGACGATCACCGGATACTGACCCAGGCGGAGACCAAACAGGCCAGGCATCGCCTTCGTCTCGGCTTCAGCCGGCCGGCTGCGAAACGTCGGTGAGGCGAAGTCTTTGACTTCGTCAGCTCTCCAACCCAGTTGCTCCGTCGCGGCGACCAACAGGAACTTCAAAACCTCAGGTGTCATGTCAGTACCCTATCGCGATCGTTGTTCTGCCGCTCACGCCACGCCTGAAATTCTTCCTTCACCGCGGTTTTCCACGCAGGAAGCCCAGTCTTGAGTGCCGTGCGCCACGGCCCATCATTCCGAACGATCGCCGGCTTGGTACGTCGCGCTACATCAAGCCCGGTTCCGGGATCTCCGCCGTTCAGGATTGTGTCGTCAGGTCCTGTTACGAATACCTCGGAGCTGCGAGAGAGGATAAGGGCGTCGACGTCCCAATGTTCGGGCAAACTCCATTCAGTGAGCAAGCCGCCATCGTCCAACTTGTCAGCGGATGAACCCAGTGCATGCCCGTTCTCGTCGAAGCTAAGATTTCCTCTGGGCACTGATGCCGGCTGGAGTGGCTCACCGAGGTGGGTTGCAAGGATCAGCACCAATGCGCCCGCCATGCGCTCGAGCACAGTTACGTCGCCGCTCCATGGCTTTGCGCTCTCAGGGCCGATACTGCCCAACCAAGCAAGGAAATCACGGCGGAGGGCGGGTGACGCATCAAGTGTATGGCGCCATCCGGCCCAGGTGGCGAGAACCTCTGCAAAAACATCTGCTGCGACCTTTCCCAAAGTATCGCATGTACCAGCAGCCTGCGCTGCTACGAGCATGGCTTCCAATTGGCGGACGAGAGAGGCATCGACATGCTCTCTGATATTGATCGCGCTTACCAACCGGTAGGGATAGCGTGACGCCGCAGTCATAGCGGTGGCGGCGTTGGGCAGCCTGGATTTCCACGCCTCTTGCACGGTTGCTCCAAGGCTGAGGGTGATCTTGCCTCCACTGGCTTTGCTCAAGCGAATCAAGTCATCAGCGTCGATTTTCTCCGGTGTCACCTCTAGTTGCACGACGACAGGTGTGGCCGCGGACTCGCACTGGGTCACCAGCTCCTCAAGCAAGACCTTGCCGCGCTGCACCAATGTCTGGGTCGCGACGTCCCAGGTGACTAAAATGGTGGAGGCCTCAAGGGCGGATCGCCCGGCGAGCTGCGATTTTCTGGCAGCGTCGGCAAGTCTATGCAGCCAGAGGTCGAAAAACACAGTATAAGTTTCGGCATCGAGGGTGGGCGGGACAAGCAGTTCGGGCTTCGCCTTGAACCGGTCCGTGGATACCCTCTGATACTCGTCGAACTGCTCTTTTGCTGGGAAATACCGCTCGTTCTTATCTGGGCCATGCCGCAGGATCACATGATGGAACCGCTTCACAAGGGCTGCCCCATTCAAGGTTATCCCTACAGGCTCAAGGCCATCTGCGTGCTCGATCACATCTTCGATCATACCGGAGCTGCGGCGGACGACGACACCTTTCTGCTGAGCTGCGTGCAGGACAGCGAAGACCATTGCTTGGTTGAGCTGAGCTGCCTTTCCCACTGAGAACAGCGGACCGCTGGAGTTGACGGTCAGAAGCCGATCGGCCCGGACTTGCGGCACCAGCCGATCTAGTATCCCCCGCTCACCAAAGGTCGTGAGCACGTCCTTCTCGAATATCGGCTCCAGATCAGCCTCCGGCGCGAGACCCTCGTACGCCTTCAGGACAGTAGTTCGCAGGATGTCTTGATTGAAATAGCCGAGGAAGGTCTCTGTAAACGGGACGTGCTCGAACCCATCGATAAGGAGGTTTAGGATGTCAGTTAGTGCGCCATCGCCATTCCCGCTTACAAGATAGGTCGCAGGCGCAATGGCCTCGACCGCGGCTGTCCCGACGCCCCGCTCCTTCCAATAGTCATAGGTGTCAGCCGCCCCGACGGTCCGTTCGTCTCCAAAGCCCATGGCGAGGAAGACCTTCTGGACGATCTTTGACACGCCACCGGCGAACGTCATTCGCCATTCCGCACCGGACTTTTCCAGCTTCTCGAGGCGAGCTCCCTTATTCCAAATGAGCTTCGGGAGCATGGCGTTGTGGCTATGGAATTCGGCTGCTAGCCGCTTCGCGATCGGCTTGCCGGTATCCAGATCCCAGTCGAGGAACGGCAATCCGGCGCTCTTGTCGAGCGACCCTGGCGCTGGCCATTCGTAGATATGGGGATGGAGCAGGCGAGGCGAGGCGCTCTGAAGTTGAAGCACTTCTAGCGCGGGGTCGTACAGGCCGACGTCGTAGTCCAGAAGGCCCAGTGCCAATGCGCAAGTCACGCCCGCGGCGCCACCACCGACAACGGCCACTGTATCGTTCGGCTTAAGCATGCCTCGCTCGTGCAGCGCTCTGACCAATCGGAATGCACGGACCTGCTGGGAATAGAATGTGATGCGCCGCTCGAACGTGCCTAGAAAATATAGACCGTCGCTTCCCGGCAGCGTGCTTGCCGTAATCCAATCATTTAGCGGGTCCGAGATACCGATCATGCCTACTTTGCTCGGCGCGGGCATCCTCGCGCACAGCGCGGCGCCGACCAATTGCTCCGAATTCGTTGTTTCCCCCAGCTCAGGATTTCCAAAGGAATCCGAAGCACCGGGTCAATCCTTGCCGGCAAAATCCGGCCCGCGCAATAGTCGATCTACGAAAGAACACCCCAAAAGGTTGAGTAGGTCGTTTTGGAGTGACGATTGGGGAGACCGTCCGCTTCTGGCAATCGGCCGAAGCAGCATTTACGACCGAGGCGCGTAGCCGCCGTGCCGCGGTGGTTGCCAGTAAGGTAGCTTCGGCGCTCAGCGCGGAAATTATTTCCGCTTACGCCGCCGGTTGCCGCCACGCGAAGAACCCAGGCGCAAATCCCCTCTGTGAGGCATCAGGAGCAGTTAACAGTCGCCACGGTAGAGGGTCGTATTGTAGAACTGAGTTGGATAGGTGGCAATTTCGTAAAGTTCTTGTGTGGTACAAGTAGAACGTTGGCCTTTCGCCAATCACACGACCGTGATCGCTAATCGTTTAGTCACGTGATTAGAACTTGTTGCAAATGGCTGAGCCTCTCCAACACTTCCTGCAGCGTTGCGTTTCGATCGACCTGGAAGTTGATCCTGCAACTGCTAGCATCTTCGCTTTTGCGGCAGTGAGCGATGATGCTCGTCTCTCGATCCTGGCAAAAAAACGCGATCTCGTGATGGCCCTCGACCGCCTGGAAGCAGAAGCAACCGAGGGCGTGCACCTGCTCGGCCACAACATACTTCGGCATGACTTGCCTCATCTGTTCGCGGTGCGGCCCGGGTTGGCGAATGTTCTTCGATCACCGATAGACACTCTATGGCTCAATCCCCTCGCATTTCCGCGCAATCCCTACCACCACCTGGTCAAACACTACCATGACGGGCGCCTGCAAGCGGGCCATGTCAACGATCCCGAACTGGATGCGCGACTGGTGTTTCAGGTAATGCGCAATCAACTGGCGGCTTTGAGGCAGCAGAACGCCGACCAGCCCGATGCCGTTGCGGCCTTTCATTTCCTTGCTACGAGGATGGAGAACCCAGGTGGGTTCGACGCGGTGTTTCGGGAGGTTCGCGGAGCTCCCGCGCCCGATCCTCTTGCGGCACAAGAAGCGATTTCCCGGCTTCTGGCGAGGCGCGCCTGCGGGATGCGGCTCGAGCAGACGCTGAACCGCCTTTCTAATCCTCAGCTCGGTTGGCCGATGGCCTATGCTTTGTCCTGGATCCTGGTTGCGGGCGGGGATTCCGTCATGCCGCCCTGGGTACGGGCGCAGTTCCGCGAGGCTGCACTGATCGTGCGGCATCTACGCGACGCTAATTGCAAAAGCCCGTATTGCGCCTGGTGTAGCGAGAAGAACGACCCGGTGCGCGCGCTGTCACGCTGGTTCGGGTTCGATGCCTTCCGCGCGGAGCCCGTGGATGATATGGGCCGCCCCCTACAGCAGCGGATCGTCGATGAGACGATGCGCGGGTCGAGCGCCCTCGGCATTCTGCCGACCGGCACCGGCAAATCGGTCTGTTATCAGATTCCCGCCCTGTCGAGGTTCGACAAGACCGGAGCGCTGACAGTGGTGATCTCGCCGCTGGTCGCGTTGATGGCTGATCAGGTGCAGGGTATGGCGCGGGCAGGGATATCCTCTGCCGTGACCGTCAATGGAATGCTTTCGATGCCTGAGCGGCAGGATGCGCTGGATCGTGTCCGCATGGGAGAGGCCGCAATGCTCCTGATCTCACCCGAGCAATTGCGCAGCAACTCGGTTCGATCGGTTCTGGCACAGCGTGAGATCGGGCTCTGGGTGCTGGACGAAGCGCATTGTGTGTCGAAATGGGGACACGATTTCCGGCCTGATTACCGCTATGTCAGCCGCTTCATCAAGGAATCTTCGGGCGATGAAGCGCCTGCCCAGGTGCTCTGCCTAACCGCCACCGCCAAGCCAGAAGTGGTGCGGGACATCCGAGAGCATTTCAAGTCACAGATTGGACGCGAACTTTTGCTGCTGGACGGTGGCGCAGTGCGCACCAATCTCAGCTTCGAGGTCCGGCCGACGCAGCGCGGCACCAAGCTGGCGGACATCCTCGATGTGATCGAGACCAAGCTACCACAGGAGGGCGCTTCGGGTGCCGTGGTTTATTGCGCCACCCGCAGCGAGACACAGCGAGTGGCCGAGTTCCTCAAGCAGCAGGGTCTGTCCGCGGAACGGTTCCACGCCGGGCTGACGTCCGAGGAGAAGCGTGACATTCAGGAACGATTTCGCATCGGAGATCTGCGAATTATTGCTGCGACCAACGCCTTCGGCATGGGGATCGACAAGCCCGATATCCGATTGGTGGTCCATGGCGACATTCCCGGATCACTGGAGAACTATCTGCAGGAAGCGGGGCGAGCGGGCCGTGACCGTGCCCATGCCAACTGCGTGCTGCTCTTTGGCGAAGAGGACGTCGAGCGCCAGTTCTCGCTTTCGGCTCGCTCGCGCTTAGCCCGGCACGAAATCGGCGCGATCCTCAAGGCCCTGCGGCGTCTTGACGAGCGGACGAAAAAGACCGGCACCGTGGTCGCTACGTCGGGCGAAGTCGTGCGAGCTGAACGCGATCAGGAATTCGAGCGCGACACTAACACCGACGACACCAGGGTGAAGACCGCGGTATCATGGCTGGAGGAGGCCACGCTGCTGAGCCGCGAAGAGAACAAGGTTCAGGTCTTCCCCTCATCGCTCAGGATCCGCAACCTGGAGGAAGCCGAGGCGATTCTGGCCAGAGCCGCGATCACCGGCACCCGTCGCAAGCAGCTTCTGGATATCACGCGCCACTTGATGAACGCGCCGCCCGATCAGGGCATTTCCACCGACGAGCTGGCCGGGATCAGCGGATTGACAGGGGGTATGCTGAACAAGGCGCTGGCCGATCTCGAGGCGCTCGGGATCGCCCGCAACGACGTCGTGGTCACGATATTTGTCCATGTTGCGGTGGACGGTCATTCGCAGCAGCGCCTGACGCAGGCCGCGCGACTTGAAACGGCGCTGATTGCCCTGATGCGGGAGGCCGCCCCAGATGCGGAAGGCGCAGGAGACGTTCCCTTGCATCTGGCTGAAACCTGCCAGGCGCTCCGCAATCAGGGGCACAGCGCAGTGCGGCCCGACATCGTGGAGAAGCTCTTGCGTAGCATGGGCCGCGACGGGCGCGATCAGGATGGTGGTAAGGGAAATCTGCGGCTGCGCAAGGCTTCGCGCAACACGTTGATGGTCACGCTGCAACGGTCTTGGCAGGCGTTGGAACAGACAGCAATCCTGCGGCAGCAGGGGGCAGAACGATTGCTAGGGCACCTTCTGGGCAAGTTGCCGAAGGGTAGCCGCGGCAAGGACATCCAGGTCGAGACCACGATGGGTGACCTGCTCGCCACCCTGACAGGAGACGCGCTGCTGCGCGGCAGCGGCATTCAGGACATGACAAAACTGATGGAGCGCGCACTCCTGTGGCTGCACGAGCAGGAGGTTGTGACCCTCGGCAAGGGACTGACTATTTTCCGGCAGGCGATGACGGTTCATTTGAACCCTTCGGGCGGCCAGTTCACCGTAAAGGATTTCACACCCTTGGAGGATCACTACACGGAGCAGACCATTCAGACCCATGTGATGGCGGCCTATGCAGAAAAGGGCCTTGCCGCGATGGAGCAGGCGCTGCGGCTGTCCGAGGATTACTTTGTGCTGGAGCGCGACGCCTTTCTGCGCCGCTGGATGCCCGGCAAGGGTGGTGAGATCCGGCGTCAGACTACTGGCAGCTCTTGGAAGACGATCGTAGAGGCGCTGAAGAATCCAGTCCAGCAGGAGATTGTCGCTGACGACCGCGAACAAACAAGCGTCCTGGTTCTTGCAGGACCGGGCTCGGGCAAGACGCGCGTTCTGGTGCATCGCATCGCCTACATAATCCGTGTCCGCCGTGAGGACCCGCGCGGCATCCTCGTGCTGACCTACAACCGTCATGCCGCTGCCGAGATACGCATCCGGCTGCGGCATTTGATCGGCGATGATGCGGCTGCGGTGACCATATCCACTTGTCACGCACTTGCGATGCGACTGGTGGGCGCGAGCTTTGCCGGAACTGCAAACGAGACGTCCCACGACTTCGACGGGATCGTTCTGGAGGCAGTGCGCCAGTTGAACGGGGAAGGACTGAGCAAACCGGAGGCAGAGGCACAACGTGATACGCTGATTCAAGGCTACCGCTGGATCCTGGTAGACGAGTATCAGGACATTGGCCCCGAGGAATATGCTTTGATCTCGGCCGTCGCAGGCCGCTCGCTGGACGATAAGGAGCTTCGGCTCAGCCTGTTTGCGGTAGGCGACGATGATCAGAATATCTACGCTTTCGCTGGGGCGTCCATCCGCTTCATCCGCCAGTTCGAGGCCGACTATAGCGCACGACCGATGTTTCTTGTCGAGAACTACCGCTCGACTGGGCATATCATTACCGCCGCCAACGCAGTCATAGCGCCAGCCGTGGCCCGCATGAAAGCCGGCCATGACATTGCCATAGATCGCAAACGCATCAAGGCTCCGCCCGGAGGAGATATGGCGGCGCTCGATCCGGTAGCCCATGGGAGGGTGCAGGTGTTGGACTGCCCGCCCGGCGATGTGGCGCAGGCGATGACCGCGGTTGATGAACTCGTCCGACTATCACGCCTCGATCCGGAGTGGAGCTGGTCGCGCGCGGCGGTCATAGCTCGCGACTGGCGGCGGTTGGCCCCAGTGCGCGCCTATGCCGAAAAGCTTGGCATTCCGGTGGAGATGGCAAATGAGAGCCTGCCAAGCATCTGGCGTTTGCGTGAGATGCAGCAGTTTATCGATGTCCTGCGCCGCGATTCGACACGTCTGCTGGGCGTGCGTGATCTGGTGGGCGTGCTGAATGCGATACAGTCCAATCGCTGGACGGATCTGATCGGCGAAGGCATCGCCGCGCTGGCCAAGGAGCTTGCGAACAAGACCATGCCCGTACCTGACCTCGTCGAGTGGTTCGCTGAGTGGGCCCACGATGCGCGCAGCGATCAGCGCGCACTCCTGCTACTGACAGCGCATCGATCGAAGGGCTTGGAATTCGACGACGTCGTCATCCTGAATGGCGGTTGGGACAAGCCTTCTAGGGGCGAGGATTCTGATGCGCCGCGCCGGCTTTTCTATGTCGCCATGACCAGAGCGCGACGTAGCCTTGCCATCATTGCCGAAGGACAGCATCCGTTCGTCCCGCACGGCGAAGAGCATGTGCTGCGCCGCGCCGCGCCAACCATCTCTGCTGCGGCCGATTTTCCCGCTGCGCTATACCAGGTGCCGAACCTCAAGACCGTGGACCTGTCGTGGGCCGGACGCCTCGGCCCCGGTCATCCCTCGCTTACCGCAATCTCGGCGGCAAAGGCAGGGGACCCACTTCAGATCGTGCGCGATGGCCCTACTTGGATGATGCAAGATTCTCGGGGGCAAACTCTCGGACGCATGGCCAAAAGCTGGTCGCCTCCTGAGGGTCTCAAGTTCCTCCGCGGCGAGGTCGGTGCCATCGTGCGCTGGCGCAGGGCCGACAACCAGGAAGAGTTCCGGGTGCACCTTCGCCGAGATGTTTGGGAGGCGGTCGTGCCTGAGCTCGTCTTCGGATAAGAGATCAGGCTTGAGCCCGTTTGAGACCTTTGCAGTTGCAGAAACGTCTGCTTCCCGCGCGGTAACACTCGAGCCGTCAGGCGTTGGAAACGGGAGGCTTCCGGCTGACCCATTGCACTAGAAGGACAGGAACCTTGGCTTAGAGACTTGATCGGATCCGCTAGTTGTCGAAGACTATCTGGTCTCGCAGGTGACATTTCTGCTGCCGGACAATCCTCGCCGTTCCGAAACCGAGGCTTGATGTCTGCTTACGCTGCCAACTCACCGAGCTAGGCATCATCGTCGCACTTGCCGACGGAGATGTTCGAGATCAGCCCACAGTTGAGCCTTAGCCGCCGAACAAGGTGTCGGCCAACCGCGCGATCGAGCCGCTGTCGATGCCCCCGGCGAGATTGTCTTCGGTCACGACGAGCCGTCCTGTCGGGTTTGCGGGGCTCCATTCTGTGATGCCTTGTGCGGCATACCACTGTTTCTTTCGCGCCCACCGCTCGCGGTATTGCGGCTGCCCCATCAAACCGCAATGCTCCCAATACCAGACGTCCTGACCCTTCTCGATCGTGAAGTCTGGCCACCGGGTTGCACCAGCCGCGTCGGTCAAAGGCTTCTCGAAGCTGTATCGGATACGTTGTCGCTGTTCGAAGTCATTGAGGATGTCGGCGATCACAAGCTCTGACTTCGAGCTCACAAGGTCGCCGCGCCGAGTCGCGTGGATCAGCTTCGCTGCGAGCCAGCCCGTCCGAAGGCCGCCGGTCGCGACAACCGACATTTCCTGCATCACTGTCAGCCCGAAGAGGTTGGTCGAACGCCGTTTAGTTTCGGAGAAGAAGTCTGATCGCAGGCGAAGCAGATTTCCCAAGCTCCCTTGATGCAGCACCCAAACGCGGTTCTTCTGCCTCGTGAGAGCGGTGTAGAGCATCTCTCTTGACAGAAGCCGGCTGTTCTCCGGCATCACGAGTATGACCGTCCCGAACTCTGATCCCTGTGCCTTGTGCACGGTGACGGAATAGGCCAATTCAAGATAGGGGCTTCCTTCATCAGAGAAGTCCTTTCGAGAAAAGCCGTACGTTTCTCCGAGCTGGGACGCAAACTCGACATTGGTGTAGACGAGCCGGTGCTCACCCGAATCACCGTGGACCATCCCAATCTCGCCGTTTGCGAGATATCCTCTCTGGCGGCCCTCTTGTTTGCTCCAGCAGCCGCGCGAGTGGTTGCGGAGGCAGATCACTTTGTCGCCGTAGGTGATCTGATCGGAGCCACGGGGCTCGATCATTCGCCAACCGCGGCCTCGACGACGGGCCTCATGCAGGCGGGCCGCCCGAACGGTCTGCTTCATGAAGCGGTTGAGCTCGGCCGATCCGCTGGCCATGTTTCGATGGGCGGAAAGTATCTGCCAGCTTTCCGCCTTCGTTCCGCAGCCACGATTGAAATAGATGAACTCCCCATTGCGAGTTCCGCCTAGGGAGAGTTCGAGCCCAGCCTCCAGCTCACCGTCCCGAGCTCCGAACTCGAGAGCAAGCACATCTAAAAGCCGCTCTCGCAGAGTCGCGGGTGTATCCCAGGTCAGCAGCTTGAGGCGCTCGTTGTCCTGCCGCAGAGCCTCGCACGTGATCTCGTCCTCCCCCGGTTCGGAAGGGCGCCCGGAGAAGACATTGGCGAGCTGGACGTCGGGCAGCGAAAGTGCTGGAACGAGTTCATCGCCAGCCTGCCGCCGGCTCACCGTCAGGTCCGCGAGACCCGCGCCTGCATGTTCGTCCCGCAAATGGGCAATGATGTCGACGAACGGTCGGCCAGCACCGATGGGCGGCAATTGCTGAGGATCGCCCACTAGAACCAATCGTGCCGAGATTGGCAGCGCACTGCAGAGAGCCGCCAGTTGGTCCTCGGTGAGCATTGAGCATTCGTCGACGACACATGTGGATACGGCGGCCGTTGCCCCATCCGAGACGGCAACATACCGACCCGTGTCCGCATCGTAGCGGCCATGCTCGAGAAGGAACTGCGCGAGCGTGCGGGCCTGGTCCGGCCGCTTCGTCTGCTGGCCCAGTCGCACTCGCGCCTTGCCCGTCGGAGCGAGCAACAGCACGTCGCTGCCGACGATCTTCTTCTGATCGAGAAAGAGCTTGAGGAGCGTCGTCTTTCCGGTGCCGGCTGGTCCGGTTAGCACGCCGATTCGACTGGTCTCTAGCATCTCCAGCGCTCGGACCTTCTCTTCCTGCGCGGCGATCTCGTCTGCGTCAGCTCTGGCAGGCGCTCCAAACTCCCTTTCGACGAGTGGGCGCCATTGGATCGCGGGCTTTGCCACTCCGATCCGTTCGCCGACGTGTCGGGCTATGATCTCGCCAGCTTCGACGTAACGGACCAACTGAGCGAACACGGCACCGTCTTGCAATGTGACGGCCACCTCGGGCGCGAAGTCGTCGGCGCAAATCTCGAGGGCTGTCTCATCCGCCGATGCGGGCGCTGAAAGCGGCAAAGCCTCAACGATGCTGGTCAGGCGCTTGGCGGAAAGAATTGTATCGCCGTCGGCCGCAGCCTTCTCAAGGGCCGCGATGACGAGAGCCCGCAGCCGAAGTGGGTGCTCCGGTTCTTCTAGGTCGATCGACATGCCTTCGGGAAGGCCCGGTCGGACCGTCGCCGCATCCATCGGGAACATGCTGCGGTCGACTGTACCCAGAGCAACAGGATCGGCGGTATTTCTCGATAGCTCATAAAGTCGGTAGGGGTTGTCGAGGATCGTCTCGACGTCGTCGCCATCGAACGCCGTCTTCGCTTGGTCGCGGGTCAGCTCGAAGCAGGCGAGGAGGCGCATGAGCCGCATGCCCTCGGGATCCGTTCGGTGAAGGTGCTGCCAGCGCTTCCGCTGCATCGTCGTGACGCGCGGCGCGCCAGTTGGTGGCTTGCGCCGATCGGCGAAGATTTCCTCGACGATCGGCCAAGGGTCCGTCCCATCCGCCAGCTCACCCGCTAAGGCGTGGGCAAAAAGGGTGCCGTTGAAGTGCGGGTCGAAGCAGGACAATGCGCTACCCAAGCCCGGTGCCGGACCCTGCATTGACCAGAGTTCGCTTAGTTCCCGATCGATCCATTCAATATAGCGCGCCCAGGGTCCGGAAATGATGCTCGAGACAGCTTCGAGAGAGGCGCGGACCGACTGTAGCGCGCTGATAGCGCTGCCGTGCGTGATGTGGTCGGTGCCGTAGAGGAACTGATCGTAGGCGTCATCGGGCACTTCGGCAGCCAGGCCGGACACATCAAGATCGTCACGAGTCGCGGCCCGAGCGATCAGAGCGTGGTAAGGAAGCACGACGCCGCCGAGCCACGCTCCCTCTTCATCCGGATCTGGTCTAAGCGTGTGCTGAAAAGGCCGCTCCCAGATCATCGACCGGATGCGCCCGTCCGCGCCGCCCCCCTCGTATGGATATTCAAAGACCTTTCCGAGTGTCGCCAACTTCGCGACCGCGACGATCTGACGTCGGGCCGAGTCCGTTAGCGGAGTCTGCTTCGCGTAGAAGAAGATCAGCGAGCTCGTTTCCGACAGGCTGTCGGCGAAACCTTCAAGGAGAGCAGCCTGGTTGTCGCAGTCCTGCACCCATGCGGTATCTACGATCAGGTCAGGGGCTTCACCTTTTTTTGGTTCGTTGCCCTCGCTCGCCTCGATGCCGTAGGCGTCAGCGAGCTTCCAGGCATGCTCGCGCAGCATCCATCTGTAAGGAGTAAGCACGCCCCCGTAGGCCGGCACATGAACAGATTGAGGAAGGATGTGGCGGTGGTCGGCGCTGTAGTCGGCGTAATCGAGTTTGGTAGGCAAGGAGACCGGGAACGGAGATAGAAAGCCTCCCCGCTCGGATAAACACGGCGGAGCTTGCTCCATGTCGTCAAATCGGGTTCCGGCGCATGAAGCCTCGTAGGCGTCGTTCCGATTTTCGGCCGTGCGCTTCAAAGCAAGGCAAGCAGAATTAGCTCGGGCGTCTTGGCATACGCGACCGTTCCACATTGAGTCATGCCAAGGCACGCGGACCGACAGGTGACGCACATTTCCTCGACCCACAGTAAACTCCCGACTGATTCTACGTTTCAGCTCAGGCTATCGAGGGCATCTTACCTTAACAACTCGATTAATTTTGTTCACGTAGATTAGGATCGTCTGCAAGGGGGAGCAGTGGTGACAACAAAAATTGCAGTGGCGAACAGTAATGACAACGACTTCGGTTCTCTGAAAGCTTTTGTTGCAGAGGAGTGCGATCGTCGGCTCCGGGCGTACAGCGCGCAGCCGCGAGACGCGAACGAGCACTATGAAACTGAGATCGAGGTGCTGTCGGGCGGCTACGCCTATCGTCAACTCTTCGAGCTTGTCCAAAACGCCGCCGACGCTATCGGCGAGGGAGGAGAGGGCCACGGCCGCATCCATGTCCGACTGGACCGCTCTCACTTGATGGCGGCGAACACGGGGGCGGCCCTCGACCGGGACGGTGTCGTCGCGCTACTCAATGCTCGAAGCTCGTCAAAACGGGCCGGGCAGATAGGCCGGTTCGGAATCGGGTTCAAGTCGCTCCTTAAGCTCGGTGGAAGCGTGGAACTCGTCAGCCGCTCGATAGGCCTCCGCTTCGACCCAGAATGGTGCCGTGCAGCGATCCGTGCCCATCTAAGTCTCGGAGCGGACGCACGCGCGCCGGGAATGAGGCTGGCGAAGGTTCTGGACCCTGCCAGCCAGGGCAGCCCGCTGTGGAAGTATGATGGCTTCGAGTGGGCGACGACCGTGGTCACGGCGGAGATCGTCGAAGCAGGGGTCTATGACCGTCTCGCGGACGAGATGGTCGCGTTCCCCGCTGAATTCGTACTATTCCTCGAAGCGGACATCGAACTCATCCTTGAGGGGGGCGCGGGCGTCACGCGCACGATCAGACGTCACCGGGATGGTGACGTGTTCGTCGTCGATGACGGCACGATGGTGAGTCGCTGGCGCCTCTTCCAGACGAAGGTCCGGATCACGGACGCGTCGGCTAAAGCGGACGCCCAGCATCTCCAGGCCCGGGACGAAGTCCCGCTTGCGTGGGCGGTGCCGCTGGGCGCGCGCGAGGTCGCAGGTCGCTTCTGGGCGTTCTTTCCGACGCAAAGCGAGACGCTGGCTTCGGGCATCCTGAACGCACCCTGGAAGCTGAACAGCGACCGCACCAATGTGATCGCTGGCCCGTGGAATTCGGCTCTCATGAGGGAGGCGGCGCGCCTCATCGCAGACAACATCACCGCACTTTCGACACCGGAAGATCCGGGCGCCCCCGTGTCCGCCCTTCCGCGGCAGCTCGAACGGAAGGACGAGCTGGCCGCCGCGCTCATCGATCCACTCTGGGACCTCCTCGTCGGCCGGGCGATCCTCGCCGACGGCGCCGGCCGGCTCAGGGGTGCTTATGAGTTGGGTCGCCATCCGGTCGAGGATGGGGAGGCGCTCAAGTGGTGGTCAGCCTTCGCCGATGAAACGGTAAAGCGCAGGCTCGTCCATCCGAGCTGCCAGTCGGGGCGGCGGCGCGCTTCGAGGCTTGAGGCGTATGCCCGCGAATCGGGGGCGCGTGCGCCCAAGGACGCCGCGCCGGCTCTGACCCAGTGGAACGAGGGCGCCTGGCTGGAGGCGGCAGCGGCAGCGGAGCCGAGTGCGGCGATTCCCTTCCTCCACTTCGTCGACGAGGTGGTGAACACCGGGAAGCTCATCGCGCAGCAGCGGATCCGACAAGCACAGATAGTACCGTCGCAGGAAGTTTCGCTGATCCGTCCTCATGATGCGATCATCGCGCCTCTCAATCTAGTCCCGTCTGGACTTACGGCCGTCTCGCTCGCCGTGGCCAGGGATGAGCGTGCCAACCGCTTCCTTACCGAGACGCTGGCTGTGAAGGAGCTCACCCCAGACGTCTGGCAGACTGTGCTTACGGAGTCGCTGATGAACGCGGTTTCCATTGATGATGAGAAGAGTTGGACCATCTTCTGGGCGAACCTATCCGAGGCTCCCGGCGAAGCGGTCGACAAGTTTCTCGAAGACAACGAGATCACCGAGCTGCGATACCGAAACGCGGAGGGCGAATTCTGCCCGCGTGACGAGCTGATCGCAGTAAGCCAGGAGGATGAGGCTGGCGTCTTGCCCCAACTGAAGCTGGATCTTGAGTTTCATGCCCCCCATCGTAGTCGGCTGCCCGACGAGATATGGCAGACCTATCCGCCTCTGGCGTACAACGCTGTTGCCGAATGGGACGGCCTGAGTTCGGAGCGGATACAACCCTACTTCGACAAGGTTTGCCAGCTCGGTTTTCGCAAAATGACAGGCAACCCGCAATACGGGAAGCTTGGAATTCTGGATCGTGACCAGATCCTCATGCCTTCCGGTTGGCGTCTACTTCCCCTCCTGCCGGCAGCACATCAGGCCGAGCTCACACTGCGCCTCATCCAAGCTACAGAGCGCACCCGTTGGGGTATAGCCACGAACGGCACGCCGCCGATGCTTCCGCAGATCATCTATGGCCACTTCACTAGGCGGGACCGGTACCAGGCCCTTTCGGCGGCCCACCCGCTAATCTTCTGGCTGATACGATACGGCGTGCTTGCGGTTGGATCTGCGTTGGTCCGCCTGCAAAGTCTTCCGGGCGAGGTCGCCCACGCGCTAGCTGACCTTGGACATGCCGGGGGTCAGAGGGTTCAAGCTGTGCTCCTCGCACACGCAGCTCAGACGAACATCCGTGTCGGGCGCGATGTCGACAATCTCAATCCTGAGCTGAAGTCCGGCTTCTGGGCGTCAGTCTTTTCGGAGGTTGCCGTGGCGCGAGAGAACCTTCCCAAACTCAGGCCTCTCTGGGAGCGAGCGGCGTCCGACGAGGAGACACCCACCTTGGTGCCCACATCGGCGGGACCGATGGCGATCGGCGAGATTTTCGTCGGCATCGACGGGCAAGCGGCGGCAGCGAACATCGACGACGGCCGCATCGTGATACTCTCAGGGGCTGCTGCCGAAAGCTGGGAGGCAGCAGGGGCGAAGCCCCTTTTGGAAAATAGTGACGTGGAGGCAGATGAGCAGCTAGGGGATCCGCTGCGTCTACGCGACATCTTTCCTGAGTTGGCATTGGTGTTGAAGACGCGGGCGGCAAAGCGAGCGGACGCCGTATGGGTGCGTGGCCTCGTTGAACGCGCAGGGCACAGAGTCACGACACCGGTGATCGCACGCGACAGCACCGGCCTCATCATGATCGATCGGGACAGGTTCCGCCTGCTCGGATGGCTCAAGGGCAGGCGGCAAATCCTTGACGCGCTGATCTCGTTCGGTCTGCTGGAAGGCGACGCCGGCAACCTCGTCGAGGAACTGGCAGCATCGCGCGCGCTGGAGGCGCGGGCAAAAGTGAGGGAGGCGAACGGTCTTCCAGCAAGGCTGCTCAGAGCCATTGGAGAGACGCCTCATCCGTTGATTTCTATCCTCCCGGAACCGGTCGTCGAAGCAATCGATGGCACACTTCCTGATGAGAGCGTGGCCGAGCTCGCCCTTGCGGTGCACGGTCCGACGATCCTGACGAAGCTAATCAGCGTCCTGGAGGCGGAGGGGCTTCAGCCGCCGGGACGCTGGGGCGGCGAGGCGGCACGGCAGTTCGTGGTCGAACTCGGCTTCCCGATAGAATTCGCCACCAGCGCCTCCGTCCGCCGAGACGCCGAGTTGCTCGTGAGCGGTCCGATCGTGCTTCCCGAGCTTCACGACTATCAGAAGGGCATCCTCGACCAACTCGAAGATCTACTGTCGTCCGGAGCCGGCCGGCGGCGCGCCGTAGTCAGCCTGCCGACCGGCGGCGGCAAGACGCGCGTCGCCGCGGAGGCAGTGGTGCGCCTCGTGCTAAACGGACAAGAAGCCAGGAGTGCGTTGTGGATCGCGCAGACCGACGAGCTCTGCGAGCAGGCAGTGCAATGCTTCCGGCAGCTATGGTCAAACCTGGGGGCCGAAGGCGAGGAGCTACGCATAGTCCGCCTATGGGGCGGACAAACGAACCCCACCCCGCCGGAAGCCGGCGAGGCGATCGTCGTCGTGGCGAGCATCCAGACCCTGAATGCAAGGATGGAGCACGAGGGCCTCGACTGGCTGAGCCGGCCTGGAATCGTCGTCATCGACGAGTGTCACCATGCGATAGCACCCAGCTACAGCTCCTTGCTGCGGTGGCTCGATGTGCAGACCGGCGGGGAGGGCGAGCGTGATCGCGAACCACCGGTGCTCGGTCTCAGCGCGACGCCATGGCGTGGCCGTGACAACGACGAATCGGCTAGGCTTGCCAGCCGCTTCGACCGTCGATGGCTGCCAGCCGACCAGGAGGGGCTGCATCAGGAGCTCAAGCGCCGGAAGGTGCTATCCGAGCTCCATTACAGCCCCATCCAGTACGACCGTCCGGTGTACCTGTCACCATCCGACGTCAGGCACTTCGAGCAGTATGGCGAGCTGCCCGAGTCGGTCGTCGAGGAACTTGGCTCGGATCCGGACCGGAACAAGCGCATCCTGGACCGCGTGCTGTCGAGCAACGCCTCGTCCATCCTCCTGTTCGCGAATTCGGTGAAACACGCGCAATACCTTGCTGCGCGTCTGCATGTCGCCGGCTGCCCCGCTGCCGCGGTGAGCGGGGAGACGGATAGGCTGGCTCGTCAACACTTCATCCGGCGCTTCCGATCGGGCGAGATCCGCGTGCTATGCAACCACAGCGTCCTGACGACAGGCTTTGATGCCCCTAGATCTGACATGGTCCTGATCTCTCGACCGGTATTCAGCCCGGTCCGATACATGCAGATGGTGGGGCGCGGGCTGCGCGGTCCCGCCAACGGCGGAACTGAGACGTGCGAAGTCGCGACGGTCGAGGACAACATCCTCAGCTACCGGGACAAGCTCGCCTACCACTACTGCCGGATGTTTTTCGATGTGGCCAAATAGGACCGTCCCATGCGCGGTCTGCTGCCGATCGTCTGCGGTGGTGTTGGGTGGCGCGCGCGCCTCCGCGGAAACAGGACAGTGTAATACTGAACAGCGCCGGGTTTGCCGGAGGCCATTTCGTTTAAGTTACGCAGCCATGGTTCGTTCGGCCAACATGGCGTAACGTTGCTCCTCGGCTTTGGCAGGGCAAAGGTTAACTCTTGGTTGTCCAGACATAGTCATAGGCCAGGCCGATGATACTGCCTTTGCGAACCTTGGCCATTAGCCCCTGGTCGGAAACCGACGCTGCGACTACCGCCACATCATAGGCTTTCAGATAAGGCGAACCGTGCGGCCGCCCGTCGAGTGTCTTTTGGCAGACCTTGACGGTTGCCATGAAGCGTGTGCCGATTGGGAACATCTCGCGCAATGCCCGGGGAAATTCGACGCGAACATCGGGTGAGAAGGAACCAGTCGGACGAACGCGCGGCCGCGAGATATCAGCATCGCGGCAGGTCTCAAGTTCGATATGTCCGAAGAAGCGGCCGACCAACATCTCCAAGTCAGCAATCTTTTTCGCGTTTCCGATCGTTCCCTTCACTTTTCCTCCCACAATCCAGCCCAAAGATCGAGACTGTCCTGGCCCAAGCCTCTCACGAATCCTGTAAGTATTCGTTTCGCTTTCCGTGTTGTGTGTCCTAGCAGCGGACGATCTGTCACCGGCCCCATTGCTCTCCCGCGGCAGGGTCGATGGTCTTGCTTGTCTCAGCCGCCAATTTTACGTAGGTTACGTAGAACCCTTTGATCACTCGATGATCCTGCAAACGATCCCCCAGAGAAAAGCCCTCTGTCTTGATAGGCGACTGGAAGATGTCGAGTCCGCGATCGAGCACGATCTTCCAGCCAGTGTCCGTGACGATGTCGCGAGCGTGCGCTGTTCCAGACGTGTCGAAGGCCCAGCTAAATTCCACCACTGAGCCAGTGCAGGCAGCCGTGATCGAGTCGAGAAGTTCCCGCTGACGCGACACATTGCCCTCATCGGGTGCCGTAACGAGATGTATTTTGACCTGATCCTCGGGCGGTTTGCGACGGATCATCATCTCGACGAATTCCATCATGTTCCGGATCTGGTAGAAGAGCCGGATGTATGGATCTGTCACGACTATGAGAGACGCGCCATCAAGGTAGTCCCCAAAGAGCTTATCGTAACTGACGCCCTTGCGGTTTTCAGCATACACAAAGTGGCCTTCTGCGAGCGCTGGAGCGATTTTGCTCGCTGGCAGAACTGACACCGTGGTTGGGACAACTCGCTCCTTCGTGTCATGCGGAGAAGGAGCTACCGCAGGTTCAATCGGAACTTCTTCATGGCCCTCCGGATCTGCCGCACCTCTCGTGTGGTAGAACTGCGGATATTCCTCTTCCTCCACGGTGGTCACGCCACGCTTAAAGCCATCGGAGCCGATGTAGTGGAAATCCACCTCAGGGTAGGTGCTGTCGATGCGGGCAAGCTGGTCCTTCACCCGCTTGCGGCTCTCCATGGCAAGCCGTAGCAGTTCCTCGACCTCAGCGTCCGTCTGGCTTCCATCCGGAAAAATCAGTTTAAGAAGACCGGACATTGTCTTGGAGATCGCGGTGCGATCCCGTTCTGAAATCTTTTCGCTGACCTTGAAGAACTGGTGGACCCGGTTTGAGAAATCCTCCGAACGCAAATGACGCAAGATCTCGGCGAGGTAGTCGACAATGAAGCCGTAGCCCTTCGTGAACATCTCGCCGCGTATGACATCGATCTCCCAGCCCGGAAGATAGGCATGCAAACGGTCGATGAAGGCAGAGTCATGGAATTGTCTTGGCAGTGCTTCGAACAGGTCGCTGTTCTTCAGCATATAGGGAACGTTGTGATCAGTGTTGCCCACGAAGGAGAAGCTGGCCTCGGCCCCCATGGGATTGATCCCCCGCGAGAAGCTCTTGTTGGCCATGTAGTTCTTCATGATGTCGACCAACGCCTTGTTCGCGGTCTTTTCGCGTCCGGCAAACTCGTCAAAAGCAACGACGTCCCAGTAGCCGACGAGGCCGATACGACCGTTCGAATTGTTCACGAAGAGCTTCGGTATCGTGACCTCGCCCCCTGAAATCAACTGACCGTGCGGCGAGAACTCGGAATAGACGTGCGACTTGCCTGTTCCCTTGGGGCCGAGCTCAATGAGGTTGTAGTTGCGCTCCACGAACGGGATGAGGCGCAGCAATTGTAGCAGCTTGCTACGCCTGCCGAAGGCCTCTGGCCGGAACCCGATGCTCTGCATCAGCAGGTCGATCCATTCATCGCTCGTGAAAGCCCGGCGGACGTCGCGATACTGTTCGTAGTCAACCTTGGCGATCTGGATCGGCTTGATTGATTCCAGAATCCACGGCGAAACCCTTGCTTCTTCCGTGAACTCGTACTGGACGTCGGCGATGCACCAGACACCCGTCACCAGCAGTTTTGGATGCGCCTTGACCGTGTTACTATCGACGGCCACCTTTTTGATCCCGAGGTTCTCGAACACCGCCTCATAGCTGTCAGTCTTCTCGTTGAGCGAGACGCTGATCTGGTCAATGACCTTGTAACGGCCGCGTTCCCGGATGGTCGACTGGATGAGACCTGCCTCGCTGCGGTGAACATAGTGCTTGCGCAGGATGTCCTTCACGATCTCGATACCCGCCTGGATAGTTGCCTCATCATCCGTCGCGCAATACTGCCCCAACAGATATTCAAGCACGTAGGTCGGGACGATTGCGTTGCCCTTCACGGCTTTGACAAGGTCTTTCCGGACAACAAAGCCCGCAAAGTGTTCGTTGATCTTGCTGTCGAGATCGCTCATCCGCAGGTCCTCAGAAATCAAAGTCGGTGGTCATGCCGCGTCGCAACTGGAAACGATGGTTGGCATAATCCTGATAGAGGCTGGTTTTGCCAACGCGTTCTCGCAGCTTCAGGATGACATCCTGGTTGTTGAAGCGGTCCGCTTCCCGAGAAAGCAGGAACTTGCGGGGCATTTCCCGCTCACGAGGGTTCTCGGAGCTGAAGTCGAAGAGCAGCGTATGTTCGTCGGAGATCAGCGTCCCATCGCTGGCGTAGATACCCGCCAACACCTCGCGCGGCCGCATCTTTTCGGACATAGGCTGCACCTGATACAGCGTGACCGCCGTCTGGCCAGAAGAGATCAGGCTGCGACCGGAAACAAGGATCTGGACTTCGACCTGACCGATGTCGGCTTCACGCTGCTTGCCGACCCGGATGACGGGAATGACGACTTCCTGCAGGCTCGCGCCGCCATGAACGAAGCGACTGCCAGCACCTTTCACCCGCATGCGGTTGATCGAGTTCGGGATCAGAACATCCAACTCGCCGGAAAGCCCCAGGTGGGGGGCTGTGAAATGTTTCATCCCGGCGGTTGAGGCAAGGCCCCGGCCAATAACGAAGCGCCGATTGCGGAACAGAATTTCATCGCCTCTCGGATCGGCGATGGCAAAGTCGCTCTCATCGAGGGCGCGATGTTGATAGAGGAAGCCGTGGTCCGCAGTAATCAGGATATTGGAGAAGTTGGCTGACGTCAGCTTGCGCACCAGCTTGGTCAGATCCTCGATGGCATCCTCGGCGGCTTCGGGCAGCAGCTCTTCCGTCTGCAGCTTGTCGCCAATTGCGTCGATGCGGTTGTGATAGATGTAGAGGATGTGATTGTCGCGGAAGAGGGCCTTTCCTTCGTCGACGCGCATGTTCATGACGTCTTCGAATTTCAGCGCCTTGGCGCTGTCGCCGTTGCGGCCGGCGGCCAGCAGCTTTTCCCGTGCCGCCAGGCCTCTGGTGTTTTCACCACCCGAGAGAATATCGCCGCTGCCGTCCTCGGCCATTGCAAGCCCGTTGTGAGGCAGGAGTGCGGCCATGCCGAGCTGGGTATAGCTCGGCAGCGAACTGATCATCGGCTTCAGGTCGGCGTCGAACCGATCCAGTGCCCGGATCCGGCGCAGGCATTCCTCGGCGACCTCAAAACGCAGTGCATCGGAAATAATTACCGCTACCTTCTGATCCTTGCGGCGATACTCCGCCGCCTGCTCCCGGTAGAAATCGGCCTGCGATGCGTAGCCGGGGATCTTCCAGTCGCTCAATCGCGCAATCTGATCCTGCCAGGCGTCGTTGACGGCCAGAACATAGCTGTTGGTGTAGCGGTTTTCGACCGACTCGTAGAGATCTGCCAGCAGTTGCGCCTGACCGCTCTTCTGCATGTGGTAGATGAATTTGCGATAGAGCTGGTCTAGCCGGTACCAGGTGCTGACATAGCGCTGCACGCCCTCGGAGGCACTGGTCATGCCGAGATGGGTTTCCGCCAGCGCCTGCTGGAACTCGGTGGCAAAACCGATGGCCTGATAGATATCCTCGTATTTCGAATACCAGTGGCTCTGCCGCCGTTCGCGCACCCAGGTCAGAACCTCCGGCGCGCCAACAGCCTGCGCAGAAAGAGCCTGTACGATCTGTCGGATGATCTCGCGGTCGATTTCCTCGAAATGGTCGATGGTGACGAAGGTGCGGAAATCACGCTTGTTCAAGTCGGCGGGAATGGCCAGCAGAGCCTGATGGCGGGCGGAGAGTGTCTCAAAGGCTGCCGCCCAGTGTCGGTTGTTCTTCCAGCGGCGGAAAACGAGCAGTGCCTCGGCATTCAGCGCCCCATCCTCGCCCAGCACGCGGGCATAGGCGGATTGGAAGAGGGAGATCGCGAAGTCCTCGAAATCCGGCTCGCCCGGTTTGTAGCCGTAGGCTTGTCCAACCTGCGTCCAGAAGAATTCCGTCAGGCCGGAGCGCTCGATCAGCCGCAGCCCGTCATCCTTGCCAGCGGCAAGATCTCCCAGCAGAGCTTCGATCACCGTATCCAGGCCGCCCTCGGCGCCCACGCAGACGGCAAGCATTTTAAGGCGCATCTGGGTCTGGGTATCGGACGTGTGCAGCAGCTTTTTTAGTACCTCGACACGAGGCTTGGCGCCGAAGAAACCGATATGCGCGCGCACGACATTTTCGAATTGCAGCGGCAGGCCCAGCTCCGCAACCCAGATGGCGGCCTGATCCGCCTTGAACACGGTCGTTGCCAGTTGCACATCCAGCAGCCAGTTTTCTGCCATCGGCGGCTCAGGCCCGTCCTTGAACAGCAGGAAACGACCGTCCGGCTCCTGCCGCAGGATGCGGTATTTCAAGCCAAACTCGTTGTTGGCAATGTCCAGCTTGGTCACACCGGAAAGCTCGAGCGCGTCAAATTCCTCCCGCATGTCACGGTCGGTATCGTACCAGAAGACGATTCGGTGTTCTTCGAAGAGACGCCGCAGGCTGGCGGCGATGCGATCACTCATCCGCCGCCTCCAGCCCCTTGATGGGCTTCAGCGCCGCGCCGAACAGCGGATAGTTGCGCTTCACGCCATCATCCAGATCGATCTCGATCTTCTTCTGCGCCAGCGGGAAGATGACATCGCGCTCCCATTCCTCCAGCTCGGCGATCTGCTTAGCGACAGTGCCGACATCCTTGAGGGCGCGGGTGCGAACGTTCTGGGCCGCCGATGGATCATCGGAGAGCTTGTCCAGCCGGGCACGCTCGGCTTCCAGCTTGCGGATGAACTCGCGCAGATAGTCATTCAGCAGCACGGAAACCGTGTCAGGCCGGTAGCGGTGCATATAGATCAGCGCCTGGAAGGTGCCCTTGGGGCTTGAGAACATCCAGTAGATCGGCCGCTTCTTGTAGCGCTTCAGATGGTCTTCATAGAAGGTTTTGGTGAAGTATTTGCGGATGTCGCCGATCTGCGCCTCGATGAAGGCGAGGTTTTCGCGGAAATGCTCTTCACCAAAGGTCACGCGCAGAAACTTGCGGAACCGGTCCACAATGTCATCCGGGAACCAGTCACCATCCAGCACGGGGATTACATTGTCCGCATCCGGCAGGAAGCTCGGCTCCGCCACGCCCTTCTCTTGCAGCGTGGCCAGATAATCGGCAAGCGTTTCGCCCTGATTGGCAAGGATCAGTCCCGGCGCATCGAGGCTGTAGCGGCCGAACATGCAGCCCACGGCATAGGAGAGAAATTCGGCCATGGTGTCAGCCTTGAGCCGCGCTTCCCGCTCTTCCGCCGTGCCCTTCACGCCATAGCGATAGGCCGGGTTGCAGGTCAGCGTTATTTCCTCGATCGGCACATCGGGTGTCAGCTCGTCAGACAAACCATAGGCGTCGATGAAGATGCGGTTGTTCTCTTCCTCCAGCCGCTGCATTTCATCTGTCATCCTTCGCCAGTGAGCGCGCAGGCAAGCGTACGTTTCTTCAATCGTCTGGTCTACGTAATCGGGAGAGAGCAGCGGAAAAGCGGTGAAATCCCAAGAAGTCTCGTAGGCGTCCCAGTCGGATCTGGCCAATTCAACTGCCTCAGACCTCAATTGGTCAGTGTGGGCCTGTGGTACCTTAACAAATGGTGTGTCCATAAAGTTTGCGGAATGAAAATGGACTGTCGGATTAATCACTGTGGCGATTATTTCGAATGCCTTTGAATTCCCGAAACACAGCGCTGCGGAAAGGTCGCCGTTATGCTCCGAAAATGCAGAATGGGCACTCGTATCAAACACATATCCCACCGGATACGTTCTGAAAGAATTTCGCGAAACGGTGTAGCTCAACCAGCTAACGCTTTCACGAAAGTAGTGTGTTGGACTGCGCATCACTGATTTCGGCTTGAGGCTCGAAAGTGTTTCCCCGTCATTCTTCCAAAATAGAACGTGTTCAATGTTTCCGTACCATCGGCGAAACTCACCGCCTTTGTTGTAGGGTGCCCAGTGCAGCGACCCGTCCGCATAATCTTCTCTTTGAAGTCCAACAGATCCGCGTTTTTGGTTTTCCACCTCCCACCATTGACGGATAAACCTTGGGTTATCTGAAGTCGAAAGACCTTGGCGCGCGTCAACGATGGCCTCTAAGCGCGGTGCGGATTTGAAAACAGCGCGCAACCCCGGAGAGATCCAATAGGCTATTGGACTACCAGGGATCGACAAAAAGTCATCTTGATTTGCTAGGTATCTCCGGTAACTCTTGTCGAGAAAAAGGGTTTCGATTGCTTCAGGAGTACGAACATCGACCTGTTTTTCGAAGAGCCGTCGGTAGACTGCTTTCGGTGTACCTGAACGCTTCGTTTTATTGATAACGAACGCTACCGCACCGAAGTCTGGGCCGAATAGCCCGCGACCCGCGTGGACCAAGCTTGCAACAAATTGATTTGATAGGATGTTTTGGCGGAGCTTCTCGAAGGTCGCTAGAAACATCCATGTCGGAATATTGATCATTGCCCAATATCCGTTAGGAGCAGTGAGCCGCTCGGACCTCTCCATGAAACACGTCATGAGATCAGCTTTGCTGTCAGGAAAGTGCTCCTTTAAATATTCAGACAACCTTCCGTTCATGCCAGTTCCGCCCATATAGGGCGGGTTTGCTACTACCACGTGATACTTCGGCGCGAGAGCCTCAGCCATGCACAGCAAGTTGACGACCCGCGCCTGCATTTCCTTCAGCAACATGTCGGAGCTGAAATCCCGTGCCTCCACTGCTCGTAGCGTCTCTACTGGGTCACGCAGCTTCGGCACAATCAGCGAACCGAAATTCTTCGCTTGCTCGAACTGTGTCAGGGTTTCGTGAAGTTCGTCCGTGAAAAGATCCTTGCCCACCACGGCGGCCACATCCGTCAGTTCGGCGTGTGTGAAAGTGACGTTTTGCAGCACGACGATATCCGGCTTCACCTCCATGCGCAGGAAGCGGCGGCGGCCCAGTTTCGCCGCCGCCTTCATGGAAAGCGCGAAGGCCGCCAATGCGCCTGCGCGGTCATCGATCTCGATGCCGGTAAGATTGTGCTTCAGGATCAGCGCCGGGATCTCGGCGGGATCATAGCCTTCTTCTTCGTAGATCGCGTGGAGTAAATCGAAGGCATAGGTCAGCATATGGCCGGAGCCGCAGGCCGGATCGCAGATCTTGATCTCTTCCGGCTTGCCGATCTTCAGGAAATCCGTTTCCGGCTCTTCCGGCGCGATGTAATAGTCCATCTGCGCGGCCAGCTTCGAGCCCGGCCTGTTGGGCAGCCACAGCCGCCCCAGCGAGTTTTCCACGAGGTAACGGACAATCCAGTGCGGGGTAAAAAGCTGGGTGGCGGCGGGTATGTTTTCCGCCGTGATCTTGATGTTCTTCTTCAGCTCGGCAAAGACCTGATCCTTCTTTTCCGAGATGTAGAACTGGTAGAGCCAGCCGATGATTTCCACATCCGCACAGGCATCCTCCGCCATCGCTTCCCGCAGCCTTGCGAGAATGGATGTGGGCGACAGCAGATCCTCCGGCATCAGCAGTTCGGTGTAATCGCCCACCTTCTCAAACAGGAAGGGCATGGCCCCATGCCAGCCATTGCAGGCATGCACCAAGAGCAGCCGGTAGGCTTCCGCCTGCGGATCGTTGGAGGGATTGCGGCCTTCAAGCAAGGCCGAGATCGCGGCAGGTGCCTTCTCCGGCAGATTGCCCGCCAGGGCTTCCGCCAGAATTTCCGGCCGCGTCGTGCCTTCCGCGGGGGAAACCACGCGCGGATTTGTGTAGCCGTTCACATCCATGAAGCGCAGCGCCGTGAAGCGGTTGAACCAGGTATAGGCCACCTGTTCGATCACCTCCCGCTCGCTGGTCTCCCGGATCGCGCTTTCCAGTGCCTTGACCGCCGCCGGCTGTTCACGCCGCGCTGCAGAGGCGGCATCCAAGACCACAGCCAGCTTTGCGGTCACCTGATCGATCAACAGATTGCGGGCGCTCTGCGCGAATTTCTTCAGGGCATTGGTATCCATCAGACGATCACTTTCTTGCCTGCTGCGATCTCGGCCAGCAGGGTCTTGCGCAGTTCATTGACGTATTGCTCTACATCCGCCGCTTCGGCGAGATAGGTGCGTGGATAGGACACCTTGATCTCAGAGGCATTGATATAGGTTGGTGGCTGTATTGGCGGCGTTGGTCGCTCGGACATTCCCGGTGTCGTGGGCTCGGGTTTTGCAACAGGAGGAGGCGCCATCCGAGCAATCTCTGCCAGGATCTGCTGCATCAGGCTGGAGCGGGCACCATTCGCCCTGTCGCGCAGGATCGGGATCATGCTGACCGCATCTACGCCAGCTTTGTGGATTTCGATATCGCGACGGATCTTCTCCTGTTGCTCCGGGGCAAGCGCCAGAAACTCCGGCGTCTGGACTATCTTTGCGGCACAATCATCCACAGCGGCGATTACGGCCTTACGCTCCTTCAGGACATCTAGTTCCACCTTGTCCTTCAAGGCGTAAAGGTCTGCCTTGAGCGACTGGATGGCATTGCCCTGGTAGCAATCGGGATCGTTCAGCGCCGCTAGCAGCTTTTCCCCCGCGTTCACATCCACATAACTGATATTGGCCTGCTGAGACTGCACGAAGGTGCGGACATCGCCGTAGATCTCTCGCTGCGCGCCAGCCATGAAGCTGCGGATCTTGTCGAGTATGCCTTCCTTCGCATCGAGCAGGGCGTCTTCCTGCTTCACCGGCTCGGTGATGTACCAGGCGGGGGGCTTGCCCGTCATCTCCACGATGCGGTCCCGCAGCGGTTCGAGGGCTACGAGGAAGGGATAGTTGTGCCTGTCAGCCAGCAGCTTGTTCACCTCGTCCGCCAGCTTGCGTGCGCTCTCCGCCCACTCGCCGCCAAGTACGCGTGCATCGGATCCATCGGCAGGTTGCCCAAACAGTTCGCGATACAGATCCTTCGCTGCGCGGATCTGGGAGGAGGTGAACTCCAGTTGCGGGGTGAGAAGGATATTGCCCAGGACATGACTGTTATTGAGTGCACGAGCGAGATTTGCCCCCTCCAGCGGCGCGCCATCCGATCGGGCTTCACATTTGCCCTTGGTGACAAGGCTGGCGGTCAGGCAGAGTGTTGCCACCGTGGGCCAGCCATAGGGCTTAGCTCCAAACCGCTCGGTCAGGCTTTTGACCGAAACCTTCACGCCGTTGCGTGCCTGCCCCTGGACATGGTTCAGGACTTCGAGTTCCTCCTCTCTCAGTCCGGAATCTCCGAAGAGGCCACCGTTCGGGAGCGTTGCCTTGGCAATGTCTGCCTCGTGGTAGTTCACGCCTCGAAGCATCGGCAAGTTCACGTAGACCTTGTCGACAAGAGATTGAAACGCCTTGACAATACGGTCCTGCGGCTCGTCACCGCCAATGTCCAGTTCGTCCCCGCGCACAAAGAGACGTCCGTCCGCCATCAACTTTCGCAGCCGAAGTTCCAGATCTTTGGCGCGGCGCCCATTCTGCTCGCCTTTCTCGAGGACGATCCTGTCACGGCCTGGCTGCGGCGAACCGCTACGCGACTGCCTGATGAACTTGTCGGTCTGGCGGAAAAGCGTCAGGTCCCTGATGAATCGGACGTCTGGCTGCAACACAATCGCCAGCTCTTCGCGCCCCAAATTCCGCATCCGCACGGCTTCCGGCGCTGCGACGTCGTCGCTGAAAGGGCTGATGATGTTTATAGACAATTCATACTCACGCCCGAGGAGGTGGTCGTCCAACTTGCGGCTGAATGAATATTCATAGCCGGTCGTCAGATGCTTGATCTTGCGATGTCGCAGGATGGTATCGAATGCCAGGGTTTCGAGTTCTTTGGTGATCTCAGCCGGATCGACGTCCAGCGCCTTGATTTCGGCCTCGACGTCTTTCTCTTCATTGGTGAGGAACTCGTACACCTCGCCATTACGCTGGATGTAAGTTTCCCGCTCGAGACCAGCCAGGGCCTCCTCGATCTTGCGGCGCTGCTCAGCCTGATCGACATCGAATTCTGACAGCAGCAGGATGCTGATGTTCCGCACCGTTGGCTTGAATTCCTTGACATACTTGACGAGGAAAAGGGCCTTCAGCACACGAAGGGCGAAAGGATCGTCAAGGTTTCGCTCCGCAATCTGGATCGACTGTTGCACCGAAGATTTCAGGGCACTGCGGATGCCCTCGAACATGAGGTCGAAGGTCGCAAGGCCTCCGACCTCTTTGTCAGCCAAAGCTTTAGCGACCTCCTGGAAGACACCCAGCATCGATCGTTCGCCGACCGAGCTGTGCTTGCCTTCGAAGGCGTTATGCTGCGACAGCGACGTAATCGCCATCTGGAAGAGGGTGTACTGATAGGGTGGGAACGGATAGCTCGCGATGAAATGGCCACGGTCGCGATAGTTTTTCAGTCGGATCGAGCCATCGGCAAAATCGAACAAGGTTCTGAGATTGCTCTCCTCCTTGTCGTGCAGATTGCCCAACCTGATTTGGGCTGCATCGGTCTTTGACAGCAGGCGCTTCTGAATGACCTCAGCCACATCGGCCGAGTTCAGCGGCATGCGATTGGCGAAGCGAGCCTGGATTTTGGAGAAGTCGTTTTCCTGGCGGGCTGTCATGTCGCCCACGACATCCGTCAGAGCCTGCTGCGCTGTGACGATGACCCACGCCTGACCCTTGCATTTCGTATTCAAGCTCTCGGCAATGGTTTGCAGGTTCGTCATCAGCTTGACGTTGTCAGCGATGTACTGACCAACCTCATCGACAAAGAAGTTCAGCCGAAACTTAGGCGCCTGCCGGTCGATCCAAGCTTTCACCGTCTTGGCGAAATCCTCGATCGAAACTCGGGTGTCCTTACGATACTGGACGAGAATGTCCTTGGCATCCGCTGGATCCGTACCAGTAGCGCGGGCGAAGGCCGCGGCGATGTTTCGCCCTTCCAGCAAAGCCTCTTCTCTGCCTCGCGTTTCCCACGGGTTACCAGAGAGCTCCGAAAAGGCCGCCTTGAACGCATCGAATTGTCCACGCTCATCCAGTTGCCGCTCGAACTGGGCGATATGCGGCTGCTTTCCGTAGTAGCCGCACATTTCGTCGAACACCTTCTGGAACACGGCCAGCAGCGCGTCGACGTCTGTCTTCGAAATGACATCGGCCTTCTGGTCGATATTGAAGAGGATCGACTTCGAAGGAATCGACACGGCCTTGCGCAAAGCGCCGGCCAGCATTGGATTGTTCTTCAGTTCATCCTTCTGCGCAAAGATATCGAAAGCCTTGACGCCATCAACCTCTCGGTTCTCCAACAGCAGGGCGAGCATCTTCAGGAGGTGAGACTTACCCGAGCCGAAAAAGCCGGAAATCCAGACTCCGTTGGCAGTGCTATAGTTGTTGTAGGCGTGGAGGAACTGGTCCAGGCGCTGGCCGATTTCTCCAGTGATGACGTACTCGTCCAGCTCTACCCGCAGGCTTGCGTCGTCATCCGCCTTGATGACGCCATCAATGGAACGATCGACAGGTTTCTCAAAAATATCACGCATCGCGATCGTCATCGGCTCAGACCTCGTAGTTCAGGATATTGAAAGCTCGGTAGTATTTGTCATCGTGCAAGCACCCAAAGAGGTCGAGCGAAGCCCCCGTCGCGAGCGCATGGGTATAGCTTCCCGGAAAGAATAGGAGGGTCGGCTTGTCCTTGGCTGTGCTTTGGAGATTGTTCAAAACGTTGTGCGAGCGGATATAGGGATAAACCTCACCGACCCCAGATAGGAAGATGACATCATGGGGCGTCGATGCAATCGCTTCGCCAATCTTCGGAATTAGGTTGGCCTTGGGATCCAGCACGGACTGCAGCAGCTCGCGGATCTCACTCTTATCTGTCTCGCATTCGATTTCCAGAACCTGCTCAAGTATCCCGCGTTCTTCAAGTATGCTTAGAGATAGTTCGTACAAACTCAGATCCAGGACGGCGACGCCTGCGTGCTCAATCCTGGTCACCAGATCGTGCCGGTCCCCATTCATCGACAGCCCTTCTTTGGCGTCGTAGGGGTAAATGAAGAACGGGACTTCATTGCCTAAACCCTGCTTGGTGAGGAACCGCTCACTGGTAATGACTTTGAAGAGATGTTCAGCGCGAGCCTTGCGAGTAGCCGGGATCGTCATGCGGCGCCTCCTTGACGATGCATTCCAGTAAATAGCAGCAGATCTGGCGGCCTATACTCTTCAACTAGAGCTTTGAGCCGCGGCGAGATATGGCCCGCCACAATCTGGCTATCCTGCGTGATGACACCTGCTTCACGCATTATCCGATAGAGAACCTGTCGCAGTTTGGACCGCGTCGTAGGACTTATGCCGGCGAGGCCATCATTCCACTCAGCTTTGGCAGCAAAGAAAGTATCAAAGCTTTCGAGCGGTAGATTGAGCTGAAGAGATAGGAAGCGCTCCCGGACTACCTCGGTCGCAAACTCACGTACGAAGCGATACTCCCTGCAGACTGCCAGCCATAACAATGCCTGTTGATCCGTTCGGTCTGCCATTTCAACGAAGAACTCCAGCTCCGCGTCGTTCAGGGTGGATATCCTATTGACGATTTCGCGGAGTGCCCGGCGCCGAGAGGCTGCTTTGGGCAAAGACGTAACCCCCTCATCAAGTGCCCTAAGCAACGTCGCGTCCCATTGCTCTGAAGGATCGTGAAGTCTCGCGACATCCATGCTTTCGTTGAGAAACAAACCGCCAACGACAAAGGACATCTTGTAGGGTTTATCGTATCCAGTCGTCACAATGCTATGTTCCTGCAGTTCATCTAATTTTCGCGTTTGGATATGCTTGGTGAGCAGCCACCAAGGACTCCCCCCTGAATGCACCAAACAAGCAGCCATTGTATTCCGCGCGAACCATCCTAGTTTTGCTCATGCTTATTCCCTCCTTGGCGGAAAATTCATTTCCGACTCATCGAAGAATTGCAAGACAGAGGCTCTCGCTGTCTGTTGGATGTGGCGTTCGTAAGGTGCTGCGCCGGAAATAATTTCCGCTTCGTCACCCCTTGAACACCCGCTCACGATGGTACTGGAGAAATTGCGAATGTGGACGTTCGTCAGCACGTGATGGAACGAGCAGACATCCTTCCGGATTGATCAGCCGTGCCACTGTGTCGGGGGCGCTGCCGCTTGCGATCAGCAGGCTGTAGTCGTCGTCGATCGAGATCAGGCCGCGGTCGAACATCCAGTGCACGGTCCCAGAAAGGGCGAGGCCGTTGCGGACGCTGTCCGGGCCGCCGTCCGCAACGGGGCGAATGTGCGCTGCCTGAACTTCCGAACGCCCACCACCATTGATGAGCTTTATGCCAGTGACGGCGCAGGTGTCATGGTAGGCCGTCTTTATGGCTGCGGAGAAAGCGCGGTCCCGGAAGGGACGTTGAAGCACCTGCGTGACTATACGGCGGTCGATGCTGCCGGCCTCAAAGGGCATCTGCGGGTTGTCACCAAATCCGACGCGCGCTTCCTCGGCCGGATCCGGCGTCGGCCTCTCGCGGTCACGGTTTCCAAGAACATGCGCAAAGCCGGCAGCGAGGATGAGGTCATACTCAGCGTCGGGAATGTTGCGGACAGCGCGGCCGAACGCGCCCTTGTTGGTCGAGCCGTCCTCCTTGCGTAGGCCGCTCTCGTAATAATGGTCGGCCTCCTTGAACGGGACGGCATGACTGAAATGCAGGAAATCCTCGATGAGCGCGTAAAAGTGATCGGGTTTCGATGGGTCTGGGATGATGTCGGCAATTCGTGCCGTCGCGAAATACGCCTGTCTTCCGCCTGTCTTCATCAGGTCGCCGCTCGGACGCCTCGGCTCGTAATAGACGATCCAGTCCCGGCGAGCCGCCTCGACCTGACGTAGATAAGTGCGCGGGAAGTGATACCGCTGCTCCGGCAGGTCGTCGTAGGTCGGGTCGATCTTCGTGGTGAGTATGGCCTTCGCCATCGGATGGACGTGCTCTCTGACTGCAAAATAGAACTCTGTTGAACTTGCTACCAGGTGGAAGGCTGACGTGAAAGAGCCCGAGCGAGTATCCCCTTCGGCTCCAATTGCATGGCGTGAATGCACGTATTAATTGTTCGCGTTGCTTGGGCCTTCGGCAAGCAAGATTCCTAAACTTCTCGACGAAATTTGCCAAATTCAAAGCAATATAAGTATTAATTGCAATGCGTTACTTGGCTACATTTATTTACAAAAACCTTAGATTGGTAGCCTGGCGGTTGTGTGCTTGAGATAATAGAGGGGTAGAAGCGGATATGCTTTTACGATCATTCCTCTTACATGGAGATAACCATGAACAAGACTGCCAACGCATCCGCTCTCCCGTCCGCCGCCCGCACGTTCTACGAAGCCAACGCTGTCGCAGAAGACATCAAGAGCCAGCTCGAAGAGACGGCCATGTTCCTCATCGGCGTTTCGCGCCGTTCGACCGAAGATACCTTCAAACTCGGCGAGCATCTTGAACGCGCAGCCGGGCTGCTCCCGGAAGGAACGTTGGAAATGTGGGCCGTCGAGCGCTGCGGTTATACCGCGCGCCACGTCCGGACCCAGCGCGCGGTGTTTCGCAACCTGGATGCATATCGGGATATTCTGGTGGAACTGGCCGTGGGTCCCACGGTCCTTGGGAAGTTGAGTGCAGCGGAGCCCGAGCAGATCGAGCAGGCTATCGGCTTTGCTGCGCAGAACGGCAAACTCAGGGTGCAGGACGTCACGGCGATTATGGCCGGCTCGAAAAACGAGGCAGAGGCACGGCCGGAGGTCGATCCGTATGATGTTGGCGGCATTGATGGGCTCAAAGCGATCATCGCAATGAAGATCCGGGATGGCGTCAAATCGTTCGTCGGACATATCGAGGAGATCCGCGCGCACGTCAGTGAGGCGTTGCCCAAGAAGAACATCGTCAAGAAGACCCTCGCTGAAAAGACACATCTGACGGCGCGCCTTGCCCACAAGGAACTGGAAAGTCTGGCGCAGTTCGTCAGGCCCTATCCAACCGCCGCATATGTGATCTCAAATATTGCCCTGCCGGGCAAGACTGGTTGGGCCGCGGTCAGCACGCTGCTCTACAAGATGGGCAGCGAAACGACCTGGCCGGACAAAGGCGAGCTTCGGACCTGGTTGGAAAGGGAAGTCGTGCCGATGCTGGAATGGGTGACCTCCAAATCAAGCGCCCCGGCCTGGCCTCGCGGTGAAACCAGTGACATGCCGAGCGCGAACGTTCTGGACGAGGTTCGTATGGATGGCCCGATTTCTGCGAATGACAGCGGCATCCCTGATTCGGTGGCCGCGCGCGTCTCCTCGGTGGAAGAAAGAATGGGATCCATCGCTGCGGCTTTTGGAGCCACTGCCACGATCGAGGCGCCCAAGTCCAAGCGCACATCGGACGTTGACGTTCCTTCCGTCGCTGAAGCACTTGCCCAGCCTGAAAAGCGCCTGACCCGCCATGACATGGTTAAGCAGATCAAGTCAGAGTGGAGCGCCGCGAAAAAATCGGCAACATCACCAAACGCCGCGGCGTGATACGCTTAGCCCAAGACCCATGCTCGGAATCCCGGGCCTTCCCACAAACTTCAAAGGGCCGCATGTCGGCCCTTTTCCTTTTGGATTGCCGGTGGCGAGTCAAAACCCGCTTCCGGGCAATGTCGATAAACTAGCGGGTTCGTGGGTCTCGCGCTTTGTGAGCCCGCCGTTAACCTTGTACCGGCTTCGTTCTCTTTTTTACTCTCGGGTCCTTGAGCCCGGCTCCCGGTCCTGCCAGGTTGGGGTCGTTCGGAAGACCGGACACTAAACGGCCCAAGCCAGTGTTTGCACCACTGACAAGGGCCTAACCCTCAGCCTTCGCGAAAAGGAATCGGGCTATGACCACGCATACTCTCTCTGTCCCCGCCGGGGAAGTTCTCCGTTCGACCGCAGCAGCGGCATCTGTCTTCTCCCACCGTTCCGTCGGTGCTGGTGCCCGAAACGGCATCGGCGAGCCGCCCGCGTTGCGCCGCCATCCGCACATCGTTCGCTTCCGTGAAGTCGAGGCCGATCTCGATCTGCTGATCGACCGCGCCATCGCGGCGATTGTCGACGGCGAACCGGTCGAGGACGAAATCCTCGGCCATTACGTTCACATCGCCTCGCTCGTTCGCGCTGTTTCGTTCCGTGAAGGCAAGCTCCTGGAGCAGGCGGTCGAGCGTCTGGCGAAGGCCAACCCCAACATCGTTGTCTTGACGCAGTCGCTGAAGCTGCCGCTGGTCAAGGCGGCGCTCGAAGCTGTCTCCGGAAACGACTGGCAGAGTCTCGATGGTGTGAAGCTCGATTGCGAGGCGCCGGCCAAGGGATCGTACACCCCGGACCTCATTCTCGTGAACCGCGCCCGGCACAACGCCTATATCCTCGACCTCAAACGGTCGCTGGCCTCCTATGGCGACACCAGCCGGCTCGAGGAGTTGAAGCTGAAAATGATGGCGTCGGCGATGGTGCTGCCGGACTGGCTGTACAAGCATCACAAGCGCATGATGGTTGACACGGTTGAGGTTGCCATTGTCGACGGCGCCAGCCGTCCGAGCGATCATGCCGCCGGCATCTGGGCTTTGTCCGAGATCGACGACCTGCTGGAAATCGACGGAGTTGCAGCCTGTATGGCGGAACTGCGTCTGCGCTTCGGCCGCCGCGTGCAGCAACTTCTTGAGGCGGAAGCCCGCAAAGCGCTCGGCGTGATGATGGTCGCTTCGGCCTCGGCCGTTTCCGGCAAGTCGCTGATTGCCTTGAACGGTCCCGCGCGAAGCTACGAGGAAGAGCAGGCGATGGTCGCGCCGGATGAGGATGATGGCCATTACGATCTTGGCTGCTTCGACGATCAGGACGACGAGCCCGAACCGGTCCGTATCCGGGTCGGCTTCGCCCGCCGTCCGCGCCGGCACTGACGAGCCGCCAGCTTAACGGCACTGATCGCGGCCGCGCCTGAAACGCGTGGCCGGCTTCTCCAGTCCTTTCCATTCCACCAACGCCGGATGCGATGCGCTCCGGCGAGGAGACAGTCATGTCCATCGATACCCACAGCCCGTCCGTGGCCGGCTTCCGTTGCGAAGCGGTCACGACCGATACCGTCGCGTCGCTCTGCCTTCACGGCAGGCTCGCGAATATCCCTCCTGTACAATCCGATGACGTGGATCGCGGTTCGAGCTATCGCGACGACCCCGCCGTTCTGATCGGGCTGGCGCTCGCCTTCGTCCGGCAAGGTAGTTTGTTGGGTGGCCTTGTGCCGGAACCTCTGATGCTGCGGTTAAGTGCACTTGCCGCCGGCGGCAATGCGGCATGCCGCCTGCTGCTCGATTGGCTGCGAAGCCGCAACCGGGATCTCGATCGGTCCCGGAACGAACACCTGAGCCTGTCTGTCTCGACCGGTTCGTCGGCTGACGCGTATCCATCGCGTCGTTCGCCGCGCGAGCGTGTGTTGGCGCGGATCCCGAATCCCGGTGGCATTGACGGGCGGCGGCGTGGTCGGACGCGTCCGCGCGATCCGGTGCAGAACGCCCAAACGGCAATTATTGCCGCGGAGACGGGAGGTCGGATTGATGGATAAGCTTGCTCGTCTGTTTATCCGCCGCCTCCGTCATCTTAGCCTTCGCGAGGCGCGCCGGATCGCTCTGCGCAACGGTCTGCTGGAAAGCAAGATCGTCGATGTCGATGGTCATCTCACCTGCCGCTACAGCCCGGCTTTCGACACGACACGACTGAGCGGCGATCCGATCCGTGACGATACCTGGTTCCGGCGGAATTTTGGTGACTGGCTTGTCGCACCGAAGGAGACCGGCAATCCGACGCCGGGTTCCGGTGGCGATGGTGTCGTGACCTCCGGGATCGTTCATCCGCCGATCGCTTCGCAACTCATGGGCCTTCCTCGGGCGCGTCGCAGCACAATCCCGCAAGACGCGGTGCTGGGCAACAGTATCGATCGGCGTGCCTATGCCGTCGGTCTTGTGGATCGGGCGGCGGCCGAGCCGCTGGTCAGTCACATCGTTGCAACCCTGGTTCTGGCCCGCGCGGTGCAAAGGAGCGGACGGTCGCTTCGGGAGATCGTTTATACGCTGACCCGTTTGGCACCGGTCGTCACCCTCCATGCGCCACTTGCGGGCTTCGAGCGGGAAGTGCTGCGGCTCCTGGAGAAATCCCGGCTGGTACCCGGCGGCCCGTTCGCCATCATCGAGTCCGATCACATGTTCAACGACGATCACTTCGATGTACTCGAAGCTGAGACACGCAGGCGCCTTATGACCTTCTCGGGCGCGGGCGTGCATCGCGTCACGGGCAATGCCCTGCGCCGGCGGATGCTCAGCGCGCTGTCGCGCGACCTGTCCGTCCTCGCCATCGCGGAGAAACGATCGGACATTCCCTCGCTGCTGCAGATCTCCGCCGACCTGTCGCTGGAAACGGGAAAGCTCGATCGCAGGTTCGTCGCCGATCTGGTCGAGGTGCTTCATCCGGACACGGCAATCGAGATGCTGGGCCTGCCGTCGGATTCCGATGCGCGCTGGCTGTCGCTGGAGGATCTGGTCCTTGCGTTTCGCCCTGGACGGCATGTTCGCGACGTGCTGCATGTTCTTGCAGTGCTCATTGAGCGCAATCGCAGTGACTTCGAGGAAGAGGAGGGCGGTGGTGGCGACAGGGCATCCGGATCGGCATCGTCCAGCACATCCACCGACAAATCCCAGGGCTCGGACGAAAAGTCGAAATCGACCGACACTGATAGCAACGGCCGCTGGAAGAAGGACAAGCCGTCCGGCGCTGAAGTGATCCAGCCGGAGCCAGTGCCGACGGCAGGTGAGATCGGCCCAAAGCCGCCATTGACCGTCGAAACGCTCTCCGGATATGGCAAGGCGAAGGACTGGGCGCTCGATCTCAAGGCAGATCTGGACGATTACCGGACAAGCATCCTCGCCTGGTCGGAAATGAGCACCAAGCTGCTGCTGTCCGGCCCGCCCGGGACCGGCAAGACCACCTTTGCCCGGGCGCTGTGCAACAGCCTGCAAATCCCGTTGGTAGTCACGTCCGTCTCGATCTGGCTGCAGGGCGGACATTTGAACGACGTCATCGACAGGATGAGCAAGACATTTGTCGAAGCGCGGGCCATGGCGCCGGCGATCCTGTTCGTAGACGAGATCGACGGTATCGGCAAAAGGCAGCCGGCCGAGCGGGAATATGCCGACTATTGGAATACCATCGTCAACAAGGCGTTGGAACTGCTCGATGGCGCGATCAAGAACGAAGGGCTGATCGTCGTCGGCGCCACAAACCGACCCGATCATATCGACGAGGCCATCAAACGATCCGGACGATTGGAGACCCATATCGAAATCCTCAAGCCCGATGTGCCGACGCTGGCCGAAATCCTGGCTCATCATCTTGGTGACGATGTGATGTCGCTGATCCCGGAGCCAGTACCAGAAACGCGCTCGGAAGCCGAGGACGGCTTCTCGCTGAGGAAGATTGTCGCCGATCATCTGGAGCCAGAGGCGGAAGAGGAACGGAAAGGAGCCAGCCGATGACCGAGCCGCAGAACAGCAACACGGCGGTAGCAGCCGGCCAGCAAGCCCACTGCATCAACGAAATTCTGAAGCGTCTCGCCGTGCGGGCTATGGGGCTGACGGGCGCTGATATCGAACGCATCGTCCGGGAGGCGCGATTGAAGGCGCGCCGCGGCAAGCGGGCGATCCGCTACGAGGACATCGAAGACGGCATCCGCGGTAATCGTCCGCCCGTGCCTTATAATCTCCGTTGGCGCTTCGCTTTCCACGAGGCAGGACATGCGGTCGTCCATCATACCCTCGATCTCGGACCGGTTCGCGGCCTCAATATCGATACCGGGGAGGGCGGCTACAATCTCGTCGGCTTCCACGTCTGGGCGACCGATACCCGTGATTGGTACGAAAACATGCTGACCATGCTCTTGGCCGGGCGGGCCGCCGAGCAACTGATGCTCAAACGGGTCTCAAGCGGCTCCGGGGGCGCCGACGACAGCGATCTGGCGCGTGCCACACGGATGGCCCTCGATATGGAGCGGACGCTTGGCTTCGGAGCCGAGCATCCGCTGCTCTATCGACCGCATCGCGATCCGGGCGCGGTTCTCGACCGTGACGCCGAGCTGGCCGCACGCGTCCATGCCAGGCTGGAAGCGGCACTCGACCGGGCGGCGGCAATCCTCAGGAGGCGCAGACCGACCTTCAATTCTTTGGCCAAGGCGCTATTCGATGCCCAAGCGATGGATGAAGGGGCCGTACTGCACATCCTGACAGACGGTGATCTGCCGCCCTAAAGCTGATAGGCATGCGACCGATGAGGAGAAGCGGAGTGCAGGATGAGCATCGCGGTTGTCGCCCATTGCGATTGGAGCATGGAGCAGAAAAAGCGCTGGATGGCCGTGGCCATCAAGCGCGGCGGACACTGGCATGTTCAGCCTCCGGAACTCGTCAGTGACACGTCGAGCTTGTTCGAGCGGCTGCAGCGGCGCGCCGTCGATCCGGGCGCGCTTCTCATCGGCTTCGACTTCCCGATCGGCCTGCCGGAGGCCTATGCACGGGCAGCCGGCATCGGTTCCTTCCGGGAGGCACTGACGTCATTCGGTTCAGGGATCTGGTCGGATTGGTACAATGTTGCTGATCATCGCGACCACATTTCGCTGCAGCGCCCGTTCTATCCCGTCCGCCCAGGTGGCACGGCACGTGTCCATCTCTTCGATGCCCTTGGCATTTCTGGTGCGTCATCGCTCCTGCGTGTCTGCGAACGGGCGACCGCCGATCGGCAGGCTGCCTGCATGTTGTTCTGGACGCTTGGCGGCAATCAGGTCGGCAAAGGCGCGATTTCGGGATGGCGGGAAATCATCGTGCCGAGACTGGATGAGATCGGGCTGTGGCCGTTCGATGGAAGCTTGGCCGAGCTCGCCAACAGAAAGCCAATCATCGTTGCAGAAACCTATCCTGGCGACGTGTACCGTCAGGTCGGCCTGCCGCGAAGTGGTTGGAGCAAGCGGCGCCAAGCAGACCGGACACGGATGGGACAGAGTATGGTGCCTTGGCTTGCAGCACGGCCGGACCTCACCACCGATCTGCTCCTTCTCTCAATCAACGATGGCTTCGGCTCGGACAAGGCTGGCGAGGATCGGTTCGATGCCGTGGTTGGACTGCTGGGGATGCTCGATGTCGTCGATAGGCGGCGCGGTGAAGGCATCCCTGCAATCGATGCCGTTCAGAAATGGGAAGGCTGGATCCTCGGCCACCATCGTGATGATGCGACATAATTTGAGACAACGTGTGCCACGTTGTCGGCAACTCACATCAAGTCTCCGGCAACCTGAAACAAATTGCGCTCATTTGATTCCGAACTCCGGATTTTTGATTCGGAACTCGAATACGACGATTCACCAACGCCGTTGGCGGTCGAACAGGTCGTCTTGACGTGAGATAACGTGCCCGCAACTCGAAACAAATTGCGGTCATTTGATTCATTGTTCTGCGCCGCCGATTCAAAGTCCGAAATTTCCGATTCAGCCGAACAAGGCTTGCGCCGGCAGGCCGGTCCCCTGACCATTGAAGAGGTCGAGGATCGGGAGGAGCATCATGAACCTGAAGGCAGCAAGGCAGCGACAGAAGGCACTTCGCGACGCCAACAGAAGGGCGAAGCGGCCTGATCGAGATGATGTGGCTCGGGTGGCGCTGTTCTGGCTGATCCGGCGGGCGATTGAGAAGGGTCAGCAGATGGAGCTCGAGAAGTTCCGGAACAAGATCGTCTCGATGCTGACGGATCAGGGTTTCGATGAGCGCGAATGCGACGCAGTGTTCGACGATCTGGTCGCCAAGTACCGGATGGGCGGCTCGCCGTTTCGCAGGAAAATCCACCTGATCTATCCCGATGGTCCCGACCAGGAGGTCTGAGCGCATCCGTGTCCACTTGGTCTGTTGTTACCGGATCTGCTTGCTCGACGAGGCCGACCAACGCCTAACGGCGTTTGCTTCCTTTACGACTTCTCCCCCCATTACTCCCGAAAACGCCGTTTGATTCTGAATCGGATTTCTGAAGATGCAGACGGCTCCAATCCTTCGTTAATCCGCTTCGCTTAGCTCGGCCGGCCCCTCGCATAGAGGGTCCGAGTAACGAACATGATGAAGTGAAATGACCAAGCTAACTGCAATCAAAGCCTTCCAACGTAAGATCGACGCCTATTGCGAACTGCGTCTCTCGACCGCCTTCTCCGGCGAAGAGGCCGAAGCCCTTAGGGCCTATATGCGGCGGCTCATCGAAAGACGGTGTGCGCCACCGCGGACGGCAGGCCGCACCGAATGGGATGTCATTGCCCGTATGACCGGGATCGATGCTCGATCGCTTGCATCCCATCACCGTTTGATCGACCCCGGGTTTGATGCCATCGTTCGTTGGAACAGGGACGACGGGAAAACTGCTGGAGCGGCGCAAGAGGGTTCTCGGAAGCCTGGAGGCGCAACGAGGACAAAAAAAGCCAGCGCCGAGAAAACGAAATCGACAATCAAGTCCGCGCCTCCTAAAGCGGCACGTCCTCACCTTGCCTCGGCGGTGCATAAGCCTGGCGTCAACGTGGAGTTTCCAGAACCCCTGTTTGGCGAGTGGGATGACCCTGCGGATTTCGCGGCCGCGCTCCAGCTTCACATGCGTCGCCACGGTGAAACCTACTGGATTCTCTATCGATCGGTCGTGCGACCTGATGAACCCATGGACAAGAATACACTGCTGAGCTGGATCGAGGGCCGGCGCGTGCCGCGGAGCACTGACAGCTTCGACGTGCTTGGTCGTATCGAGCGCCGTTACCGTCTCCCGGAAGGCTATTTCAAAGCGAAGCTGCCGCATCAGTCGCGATCGGCGTCCGGGTTCAACCTCTCGGGCATCGAGCCCGCGGAACGACGCAGGATCGCATGGCATCTACCAGATGACTTCAATTCGCTGCCGTTCGCCAAGCGCGAGGAAATCCTCGATTGGATTCGTCGCGTCATCATCAGCGGGTCGACGGATTACCGCAAGTTCCAGGCCGCCGCGGCCAAGCAGCGTTACGCTATCCGCTTTCCCGGGGTATCCTACGGTGGACGCGCGCCACGTGATGGAAAGATCGCGGTTCCGGCGAACTATGAAGAGACCTGGATCGAGGATCCCGACCTGTTGTCGGGCGTCATCGACGCGCCGCCGATGCTTGCCATGGAGATGGCCGACCTTGTCCGCTTCAAGACATCCGCGCTGACCTCGATCGGATTTCAGCGAAATGGTGTCTGGGGTGAGGAAACCGCCTCCCAGAAGATTGAGCATCTTGGCCTGATGTTTGGCGCACTTGCGGCGTCAAAGGCGGGAGAGATCAGGGGATATGGGGTGCCGCTGCGCCAACTGACCTTCGGGCTTCTTATCTTTCCGGGTGTCTGGGACTGGTATCTGCAATGGCGCGAAAGCCGTCGGGGTTTCTATACGGCGTGGGAAGTCGACATGCTGCGGATCGCCCTGGCAATCACCAAGGAAAGCACCGGGTGGCTTCGACAACATCCTGAACTCTTGGCGCGTGTGCAGCCAATTGCCGGTCTCGTCTCGCAGAACGAGATCGATTATGCCCGGGAGGACTGGCACGGCGCCTGCGAGGATTTTCACAAACATGCCTCCCACCGTGTCAAAGAGATCCAGCGCATCGCCCGGGTCCATCGTGATCCGTTCGAGCCGATCATGCCGGTGCTCGAAGCTGACAGCCCGGTCGGCGAATACCGGAAGATCACCGAAGAGATCATCCGGCTGATGCCTGACGCGGAGCGCTATCCGCGTCCGGCTGCCGAGGCGGTTCGCTCGTTCCTCATGCTGCGGCTAGGGCTGCATCTCGGGCTTCGCCAGAAAAATCTGCGGCAGTTGATGCTATGCCCACGGGGACAGATGCCGCGTCCAGAACGGGTGCTCGAAAAGCTCAAGCGCGGAGAAATCCGCTGGAGTGACCGAGACGGTGGCTGGGAGGTGTTGATCCCGGCGGTGGCATTCAAGAACGCCCATTCGTCGTTCTTCGGAGACAAACCATTTAGGCTGGTGCTGCCCGATCTGCTCGACCTCTACCGCCACATCGATGATTACGTCGAGCGCCATCGTTCGGTCCTTCTTAAAGGTGCTGCCGATCCCGGGACGTTTTTCGTGAAAACGGTCAAGACGACGAGTACCGACGCAGCCTACGACATCACCAGCTTCTATGAGGCATGGCGGCTCACCATCCAGCGCTACGGCATCTACAATCCATACACGGGCCGTGGGGCGATCAAAGGCTTGCTGCCGCACGGTCCTCATAACGTTCGTGATGTGTTGGCGACCCACATCCTGAAGCAGACCGGCTCATACGAGCAGGCGAGCTATGCCATCCAGGATACAGCAGATATGGTCGCCAAGCATTACGGCCGGTTCCTTCCGCAGGACAAGGCGGCACTGGCTGCCCGCATTCTCAACCAGGTCTGGGAAGCGGCCTGATTTTGACCGAGACGCCGGAAATTATTTCCGGCGCCTTTCTTCATTTTTTGCCTTGCGCGCCCAGGGCGGCGGGAGACATTTCTCCACCCATGGCAGAAGCTGAATCGGCTTAGCCTCAATACCAGCGGTAATGATCGGGTACTTGCTGAGTGCGTCCCGCATCAGCGGCAGACCTGCAGGATTGGTATATCGCGTGTTCGTTTCACTGCCTTCGCTCAGCCGGCCCGAAATGTCATCGATGACTTCGGGCGAAACGCCTGCCTGCTTCAAAGTGTCTGCCATGCCGTGGCGAAGAGCATGAATGGATCGGCTCCACATTTTTTCGCCCAGCGCGCCGCGCATGACAGGAATAAAGGTGTCGTAGAAGCGATCTCCCGGATCGTTTTTCGTCTGATCCGAGAACAGATCTGGGAAAAGTGCCGCGTATCCCAGCTTCTTGATCGCGTGATAATAATCGATGAAGCCCAACCGAACCATTTCTTCGGGCATGGGTAGCTGTCGTTCTGACTGTACGGTCTTCAACCGTCGAATGCCGTTCGTGCGAATGATGATGACGTAACCTTTGTCGTCCTTCGCAATGTCGTCGACTGTAAGTCCAGCAAACTCTGCACGTCTTGGTCCCAGATAGGTGAATAGGACAGGCAGATAATAGAGCGAATCGTGGAAGACATGTTTGCCCGGTTGGCGTCTTTTCCCCCGCAGATGGCCGAGCGCGCCCGTATAGATTGGACTTGAGAAAATCGGGGCAACATCGTCCGGCGTTGGCTTGTATTGCTGGCGACGGATGTCACCAGCTTTGGGTTTTCTCGGACGCAAACCTTCGAATGTCCAGGTTTCGATTTCGAACCCATGGCCTTTCAGATGCTTGAGGAAGTGCTGTAGGTTTCCGAAGTGCTTTCGGATCGTCCCGGCGGCCAGGCCAACCTTTGCCTCGGTTTTCGAAGCCTCGGCAGCCTTTCGTAGCTTGTCGGCCTCCGCGCGAAGCTCCGGCGCCGACATGACGCGCATCCGGCCGCTTTTGCCCCAATTGGTCGGAATGTCGTTGAAGTGCTGGCGCAGCAGGCCGATGTGGTACTGCTCGATCTGCCCGGAATGTTCGACCCCATGTTCCACAAGCACCGATTTGAACATCCGCACCAACGCCATTGCGTCTCGCGCCGTTGCTGGCTCCCATTCCTTGCCCATGTTCGCGATGAGTTTTTCGCACTCTTGCTCGAAATCCGTGACAGCAACAGTTCTCTGGTTGAGTTGTTGAGTGCCGAGCGCCCCCTTCTCGGTCGTTGGCGTCACGCGCGGCGAGAGGTCAAGGTAGGCGATTTCCTCTGGCTCCGGGATAACGGTTGCAGTCGGTTCCGACTGGCTCTCGTTGGCCAGCACCAACGAAGGAGGGGGAGCCGTAGGTTCGACCTCAGCCGGCTTCTTCTCGATCACGGATGTGTTCGCTCTGCCGCCACCTGTGAATTCGCTTAAGGTGCGGTCGACGAGGTCGTGGCGTTCGTCGATATCCAGCAGGGCCGCTGCTCGGCCTTCGAACATTTTCGACATGGCGCGTTCGCGATTGAGCGCCGTGTCCTCAATCTCGAAGTGGTAGATCAGTCGTCTGATACCATCCTCAAATCCAGGGCTGCGAGCCTTGCTCAGCTCGCCTCGATAGTTCGCCCGGATAGCATCGACATGCGAGGCGGGGACGCCATTCTTCAGAAGATAGGTGAGACCAGAGCAGTCGCCCTCGAGGCTGAGCTCCGAGCGGGTCCCGAACTTTGCCAGGAGTTGGCAGGCCCAGCCGACCTCGAGATCGAGCTCCATCTCGACGACATCGCCACCGCGACCATTGCGCTTGGCCATCGTGCTGATGTCATCGAGCCTTTCGATTTCCTCATCCCGCACGTGCTCGAACAGGATCTGGAGCTGCTTCTTGGTAGACATCGCTTCCTTCGAATTCATCTTCAGTTCGGCCAGTCGCGTATTGAGCTTCCGGCCGATGATCTGCGCCTTTCTATGGTCGGAACAATGAAGGCTGAGTGAAAGGCGGCTGCCTGGGCGGCAATGGACGAAGACGGAGGGGATGCGTGCCCGCCAGTAGAAGATGTTTCCGCGGCGGATCAGATTCTCGACCTCGTGGCGCACGGCCATGATCAATGCCCTGTCTTTTCCCGGAGGGCTTGACCATCGCGCTCGATCGGCGTGGGCATCACCTTTGGGCTACAGTTCCGGGCATCAGGTCGCCAATGATGCCAAAACGGGATCCGGCACGACTGGAAAATCAAGGAATTAAAGGATTTTAGGGAGAATTGGCTGGGGAACCTGGACTCGAACCAAGATTAACGGAGTCAGAGTCCGTCGTTCTACCATTGAACTATTCCCCAGCAGTTGCCGCCGAAGCATGGCTTGGCTGCTGTGCGGCGCTTATAACCAAAAGCCGGCGAATTGCAAATACCCGTTTTGAAAAAATTCGGCACTGTCGGCGAGAGGTGAAACCATCCTCAAATCCCCTGTCCAAAAAAGAATTTGGCGATTTCGGTGGGCGCTGATATTCTTGCGGCAACGCAAAAATCGAATGAGCGCCTGCTGCATACCTCAGGACTTGCGCGGCGCGATGGAAAAAGAACGTGGAAGACCCCGAAGGCGGCGCAAAGCCGCAGTTTGACGGGGCGTCGGCGGCAGGGCGCAAGGACGGTAAAAAGTCCAGGCGCCGCAAGGGCAAGCGCGGCGGGCAATCCCGCAACGCGGCTCATCCCGCTTCGCATGAGCTTTCCGGCAGTGCCGGACAGCCTGCGCGCCCGCTAGAGGATGCAGCCGGGACTCCGGCCCGCAAGCGAAAGCGTCGCCGTCGCGGCGGCCAAGTTGCTGCGCAGGACGGTGCATCTCACCCTCAAGCCATGGAACAGACGGGAGCGGCAGGCCAATCCGCCCGGTCCGATGGCGATTCGACGCCGAGCCGGCGCAATCGCCGCAAACATCGCGGCAAGCGCGGCCTTCAGGGCCGGCCGCTAATACCGGTGAAGCCTTCCGGCGCAACGCAGCAGGAAAGCCGCGCGGAAGAGACGGCACGCAGCGTCGAACTGCGCGAAGCGCAAAATGGCGCAACCGCCGGCCGCAAAGGCCGCGGGGATAGTGATGCGCGTCCCGGCCGCGAAGGAGATCGCGAGCACGCGTGGCCAGACGAACTCTACGCCGCTCTCGATCTTGGCACCAACAATTGCCGTCTCCTCATCGCTCAGCCGACCCGTCCGGGTCAATTCCGCGTCGTCGACGCCTTTTCCCGCATCGTGCGCCTCGGCGAGGGGCTTGCGGCAAGTGGCCGGCTGTCCAACGAGGCGATGGATCGGGCGATCGAGGCGCTGCGTATCTGTGCCTCGAAGCTCAGGAACCGCGAGATCCGCCGCATGCGGCTGATCGCCACCGAAGCCTGCCGCCAGGCGGTCAATGGCGAGGAATTCCTCGGCCGGGTCGTTGCCGAAACCGGTCTCACACTCGAAATTATCGATCGCGAAACCGAAGCGCGGCTGGCCGTCTCCGGCTGCTCGTCGCTGGTCGGGCGTGAGACGCGCTCCGTCGTACTCTTCGATATTGGCGGCGGTTCATCGGAGATCGCCGTTATCCGCATCGGCGACAATCGCTTCAGTCGCCTCGCCAATCACATCACCCACTGGACCTCTCTGCCTGTCGGTGTTGTGACGCTGTCGGAGCGCCATGGCGGGCGCGACGTCACGCCGGAGGCTTTCGAAGGCATGGTGCAGGAGGTCGAAGGCATGCTCGGACGTTTCGATTGCCCGGAGATCGAGATCGCCCAGACCGGCGACTTCCATCTGATCGGCACATCCGGCACGGTGACGACGCTTGCTGGTGTCCATCTCGATCTGCCGCGTTACGACCGGCGCAAGGTCGATGGCATCTGGCTATCCGACGACGAGGTCTCCGCCATGCAGGCGAAGCTTCTCTCCTGGGATTTCGATAGCCGCGCCGCCAATCCCTGCATCGGGCCGGATCGCGCCGATCTGGTGCTGGCCGGCTGCGCTATCCTCGAGGCGATCCGCCGCCGCTGGCCGAGCCCGCGCATGCGCGTTGCCGATCGCGGCTTGAGAGAAGGCCTGCTCACAGACATGATGGCCGATGACGGCGTGTGGCGGCGGAACCGCAATCGCCGCGGCCAGCGCGCCCGATCCGGATAATTCTAGGCCGGATCGGCGCAAAAATTATCCGGATCTAAATCAAACAAATAGAGCATGATGTCGTCCGAAAACCGCTCACACTTTTCGGCATCATGCTCTAAAAGGGAAGGCATGACCAAGGCACCGATCGCGGGAAACCGCACCGGCCGCAAGCTCGGCCAGCGCGTCAAGAACAAGAAGATGAAGGCGTCCTCGCGCCAGTGGCTGCAGCGCCATATCAACGATCCCTATGTGCAGCGCGCCCAGCTCGAAGGCTATCGCGCCCGCGCCGCCTTCAAGCTGCTGGAGATCGACGAGAAATACCATATCCTGCGCGGCGCCAGGCGTATCATCGATCTCGGTGCTGCTCCGGGCAGCTGGTCGCAGATCGCCTCCAAAGTCACCGGCTCGACGGATGACGATATCCGTGTGGCCGCGATCGATTTCCTCGAAATGGCCCAGCTGCCGGGCGTCAAGATCCTGCAGCTCGATTTTCTTGATCCTACCGCGCCGGAAAAGCTGTTGGAGGCTGTCGGCGGTACGCCGGATCTCGTCATATCTGATATGGCGGCACCCACCACTGGCCACCATCGCACCGATCATCTGCGCACCATGCATCTCTGTGAAGTCGCGGCGCATTTCGCCATCGAGGTGCTGGGGGAGGGTGGACATTTCCTCACCAAGACCTTCCAGGGCGGCACTGAGCGCGACCTGCTCGCCATGCTCAAGCAGAACTTCCGCCAGGTCGTTCACGTCAAACCGAACTCCTCACGCGCCGAATCGGTCGAAATGTTCCTGCTCGCCAAGGGCTTCAAGGGGCGCAAGGCCGAGGGTGAAGCAGAGCAAGCTTGATCACCGGACCGGTCCTGACGGATGATGGCGCTCTACTCGCGTAATTCCTTAAATCGGAATCGATTTCAGGGTAGAATTATGCAGCAACTGAAAGCGTTGCATCGCTCCTTGCGCGTCTGAAAGGACGCGCGGCGCCGCAAAGACGAGAATCGCTGATCCCATGCTTCTCTACGTGACACTCGGAACCAACGACCTTTATCGGGCAGGGCAATTTTACGATGCCGTGCTGTCTGCACTCGGCTATCGCCGCCAGCACTATTCCGAGGAGGAAGTCGGCTATTCCGCCGACGGAGATACACGCTGCCGCTTCTGGGTGGTGACCCCGTTCAATCGCCGCCGGGCGACTGCAGGCAACGGTGCAATGGTGGCGTTTGCAGCTGATACGCGGGCGGCCGTCGATGCCTTCCATGCGGCGGCGATAGCGGCAGGCGCCGTCGATGAAGGCGGGCCGGGCCTGCGCCCCTACCATGCCCATTTCTATGCCGCCTATGTCCGCGATCTCGACGGCAACAAGCTCAGCGCGGTCTGCGAAAGCCCCGAATAACCACGCCTATTTCGCCGCCGACTGCTCGGCGTCGATCGTCGATGTCGCCATGCGCCGCGAGCGGTGGCCGGAAACGAGCGCGCCGGCATTGCGGTCCATCCTGATGAAGGGAATGGTCGCAATGACCGTCAACCCGGCGATGATGAAGAAGGCGAGGTGGAAGTCGGCCACCTGCAATGCTTCGCCGCGGAAATAGATCGAGGTTTCCAGGATCGAGGCAGCGACCGCGACGCCGAGCGCCAGGCTGATCTGCTGCATGACGGAGCTCATCGATGTCGCCTGGCTGGCTTCGGCGTCGTCGATATCGGCAAAGGCGAGCGCATTGACGCCGGTAAACATGAAGGAGCGGGAAAAGCCGCCGAGAAGCAGCACGCCGATGATGACGAGATGCGGGGTCGACGGCGTGAACAGGCCGGTAATCACGGTCACGAGCGTTGTCACCATGGCGGCGCCGAGGAGCGTCGTGCGGAAGCCTGTGGCTGCAAAGACGCGCTTTGCCATGAACTTCGTGGTGATCGCCCCGATCGCGCCGGCAAAGGTGATGAGGCCGGATTGGAACGGCGTCAGTCCGAAGCCGAGCTGCAGCATCAGCGGTGTCAGGAACGGCATGGCGCCGACGCAGATGCGAAAGAGCGTGCCGCCGACGGTGGAGGCTCTAAACGTCGGGTTCCTGAACAGGTTGAGGTTGAGGATCGGCGCCGGGTGGCGCTTCGCATGGCGCACATAGAGGAAGCCGCAGATGAGGCCGATCGAGGTAGCGGTGACGCCGATGATCGGGGGCAGGGCCGGGAGGCTGACGACCGACAGGCCGAAGACGACCCCGGCGGCGGAAAATGAGGTGAGCAAAAAGCCGGTGAAGTCGAGCTTCGGCGGCGCCGTCGCCTCCACCTCCGGCAGGAAGATCGTTGCAAGCCAGATGCCGATGATGCCGACCGGTACGTTGATCAGGAAGATCCAGTGCCAACTGAAATAGGTGGTGATGAAGCCGCCGAGCGGCGGGCCGGTGAGCGGGCCGACAAGTGCGGGGATCGTGAGCAGCGCCATGGCCGAGACGAGATCGCTGCGCTGCGTGGTACGCACCAGCACGAGGCGGCCGACCGGCGTCATCATCGCGCCGCCCATGCCCTGCAGGAAGCGGGCGAAGACGAATTCGAGGAGGTTGGATGAGATGGCGCAGAAGATCGAGCCGATGACGAAGACTGAGATGGCAAGGCGAAAGATCTTCTTGGCGCCGAACCTGTCGGCCATCCAGCCGCTGACCGGGATGAACACCGCCAGCGCCACCATGTAGGACGTCAGCGCCAGCTTCAGCGTGATCGGCCCGACATTGAGATCCCTAGCGATCGCCGGCAGCGCCGTCGAGATCACGGTAGAATCCATCTGTTCCATGAAGAGAGCGACGGCAAGGATCAGCGGAACGATGCGATTCATAGGCGGGAGCCTCGGTGGGCTGTGGGTTGGCGCTGGAAAGGCCCGTGCTGTTTAGTCCCGCTTGCCGGTCATGCCAATCCCTCAATCCGCGTGGACGACGCGTTTGGTTCACGTCTGCGTGAGACGGCTTGTCGGACAACCCAGCCTGTCAAGATTGACCTATATCTCCTGCGGCGAGACAGGAAATCCGGCCGGGGGATCGGTGCGCCGTGCCGTGACGCACCTGCTGTCATGGGAGAAGGGATATATGGCGATTTCAACGGGGATGACGCGGCGCACGCTTTTTGCGGCAGGCCTCGGGCTGCTGGCGGCGCCGGCAATTTTAAGAGAGAAGGCCGAAGCGGCCGCGACTGGAGAAAGCAGAAATATGAATGTAACGCCTTTGCCTGAGATCAATCAATTCAAGCTTGGTTCCTATAAATTCACCGTTGTGCGCGACGGCATCAACATTTCGGAAAAGCCGTATGAGACGTTCGGCACCAATCAGGACCCCGAAACCGTCAAGGCCTTGCTCAGCGCGAATTTCCTGCCGGCCGACAAGTTCGTCAACGGCTATTCGCCGGCCCTCATCGACACCGGTTCGGACGTTATCCTCGTCGATACCGGCTTCGGCGCGAGCGGTCGCGCGCGCGGCGCCGGCCAGCTTGCCGAAGGCCTGAAGGCCGCGGGATATTCGGCCGACAACGTCACTGTCGTCGCACTGACCCATCTGCACGGCGACCATATTGGCGGGCTGATGGAAGACGGCACGGCCGCCTTGAGGAATGCCCGCTATGTCATCGGCCAGGCTGAGTATGATTTCTGGTCGGACAAGGCACGCGAGGGCACGCCAGCCGAAGGTGGACACAAGGCGGTGCTTGCCAATGTTGCGCCGCTCGCCGAAAAAGCCACCTTCATCAAGGACGGCGACAGTGTCGCGCCCGGTCTGACAGCGATGCTGGCAGCAGGCCACTCGCCGGGGCATATGGTGTTTCACGTCGAATCCGAAGGCAAGCGCCTGGTGCTGACCGGCGATACGGCCAACCACTATATCCTGTCGCTGCTGCGTCCGGACTGGGAGGTGCGTTTCGACATGGACAAGGCGCAGGCGGCGGCCACTCGCCGCAAGGTTTTCGAGGTGATCGCGACCGACAAGATCGCCTTCCTCGGCTATCACATGCCGTTCCCGGCGGTCGGTTTCGCCGAGAGGCAGGATGGCGGTTATCGCTTCGTGCCGAAGACCTATCAGTTCGACATTTGATCTGGAGCAGTTCCAGCAAAAGTGCCCAGCGGTTTTGCCAGGAAAAACCCGAAGCGACTTTCCAAGGAATGCGTAAATATAAAGATCTGAAGCGCGAGGAGCGAATCTGAACGATCGCGATGCGCTTTGGACGCATGGCACCCATGACGAGCCCGGCGGACATGCCGGGCTTTTTCCTATTTCCTTCCTGTCATAGACGTGTTACCAGCCCTCGCCAACTTCCAAGCAACTGATGCACACCACCGGGGCTGACGATTCGTTTCCGGACCGGGGTTGCATTTTCTAGAATGAAGGAATTTGGCCATGGCACGCATCATTGAAACGGCAACCGGCGCGGACGCGCTTACCTTCGACGACGTGCTGCTGCAGCCGGGACATTCCGAGGTCATGCCGGGTCAGACGAACATTTCCACCCGCATCGCCCGCGATTTCGATCTCAACATCCCGATCCTCTCTTCGGCCATGGATACCGTCACCGAAAGCCGGCTGGCGATCGCCATGGCCCAGGCCGGCGGCCTCGGCGTCATCCACCGCAACCTGACGCCGGTCGAACAGGCCGAAGAGGTTCGCCAGGTGAAGAAGTTCGAAAGCGGCATGGTCGTCAATCCGGTCACCATCGGTCCGGAGGCAAAGCTTGCCGAAGCGCTCGGCCTGATGAAATCGCACGGCATCTCGGGCATCCCGGTCGTCGAGAAGTCCGGTCGCCTGGTCGGCATCCTCACCAACCGTGACGTCCGCTTCGCCTCCGATCCGGAGCAGAAGATCCACGAGCTGATGACCAAGGACAATCTGGTCACCGTCAAGGAGAGCGTCGATCAGCAGGAGGCCAAGCGCCTGCTTCACTCGCACCGGATCGAAAAGCTGCTGGTCGTCGATACCGAAGGCCGCTGCGTCGGTCTCATCACCGTCAAGGATATCGAGAAGTCGCAGCTGAACCCGAACGCGTCCAAGGATGGCCAGGGCAGGCTTCGCGCCGCCGCCGCCATCAGCGTCGGCGATGACGGCTTCGAACGCGCCGAACGGCTGATCGAGGCCGGCGTCGATCTGCTGGTCGTCGATACCGCCCATGGCCATTCGCAGCGCGTCCTCGATGCCGTCACCCGCGTCAAGAAGCTTTCCAACTCGGTGCGCATCATGGCCGGCAACGTCGCCACCTATGACGGCACCAGGGCGCTCATCGATGCCGGCGCGGATGCCGTCAAGGTCGGTATCGGCCCGGGCTCGATCTGCACGACCCGCATCGTCGCTGGCGTCGGCGTTCCCCAGCTCGCGGCCATCATGTCGGCGGTTCAGGCAGCGCAGGATCAGGACGTTCCCGTCATCGCCGATGGCGGCATCAAATTCTCCGGCGATCTGGCGAAGGCGATCGCCGCCGGCGCTTCCGCCGTCATGATCGGCTCGCTGCTGGCCGGCACCGATGAAAGCCCGGGCGAGGTCTATCTTTACCAGGGCCGTTCCTTCAAGGCCTATCGCGGCATGGGCTCTGTCGGCGCCATGGCCCGCGGCTCGGCCGACCGCTATTTCCAGGCGGAAGTGCGCGACACGCTGAAGCTCGTGCCGGAGGGCATCGAGGGCCAGGTTCCCTATAAGGGCCCGGTTTCCGCCGTCGTCCACCAGCTCGCCGGCGGCCTCAAGGCGGCCATGGGCTATGTCGGTGGCAAGGACATCAAGGATTTCCAGGAGCGGGCGACCTTCGTGCGCATCTCCGGCGCGGGCCTTCGTGAAAGCCACGCCCATGATGTGACGATCACCCGCGAGAGCCCGAACTATCCGGGCGCCGGCCTCTGATCATGAAAGCGGGCAGCGGGATACCCCTTTGGGTGGTCGCGCTGCTCGCAGCCCTCTGCCTTGGCGTTCTCGCCTGGACGACTTTCGGCTTCGTCGTTCCGTTCAAGCACGAAACCGGGCAGGCGGTGCTCGATAGCTATTTTGCCGGTTACGACGAATCGGCCGTCCTCCACATGCAGAAGCTGCTCGACGACAACGAGACGGCGACAAGGCTGCTGCGCGCCATGTATTTCGGGCCGGAGCTTATTTTCCCGGCATTGCTGACGGCGTTGCTCTTCCTTGCCTTCCTCAAGCTTGGACCTGCCGGCTCGTGGTTTGGCCGATCGTTGCATCCGCTCGTCGCGAGCGCGGTCTACCTGTTGCCGTTCATCTATGGCGTCGCAGACTATGGCGAGAACATCTCGAGCCTGATCGCCTTCGGCGACGGCCCATCCGCTACGCTTGCAACGCACTTTTTGCCGTGGATGACGCGGCTGAAATTCGCAAGCCTCGCCATCTGCTTCATCCTCATCGCCCGGCTCGCCATCGCCCGCTGGCTCTCGCCGCGCGAGGATTGAGGGCATCCGTCCCGACTATCTCTGCGATCTATGGTCGCGCTGGTATCCGGTTTCCGTTTCGGCTACTGCTCGCACCGACTGAAAATGCGGAAAGGGACGCGGCCATATGACCGGCTATCAAATTTTCTGGCCACTCCTTGCTCATGTGGCCCTGGTCTATGGTCTTTATGCTCTTCTCGGCATGCGGCGTGCAAAAATGGTCCGCGCCGGCAAGATCGCAAAATCGGATTTTTGCGAAAATCGGGGTGAGCCGGCGGAAAGCCTGGTCGTCAAGAACTGCCTCGCCAACCAGTTCGAACTGCCTGTGCTCTTCTACGCCTGCTGCGTTCTGCTCTATGTCACCGACTCGGATAATGTCGTCGCCCTCGGTCTCGCCTGGATCTTCGTCGCTTTGCGTTATGCCCATGCCGCCGTCCACGTCACCAGCAACGACCTGCGCTACCGCAGCCCGATCTTCGCCGCCGGCTATCTCGTGCTTGCCGCCATGTGGCTGTGGCTTGCGGTCTGGATGGCAGCGAGCTGACGCCACGGCAGGCTCCGTCTCGCCCGTCGCCGCTAACGTCTGCCGACTCTTCTTTATCAACGAATAATACAACCATTTCAGGTCTGTTGGGTACTGGATCAATTAACGCGATATGCGTTGGTCCGTGCTTTTGCCGATCGCTAAAATGCAAGCGTTTCCGTTTACCGCCGTTGAAGGCCTGCATGTCATATCCGCTCGACGTGCTGGTGTGGCAGATCGCCGCCGGCGCGAAAAAAAACATAAGAATGGGAACGACATGGGCGCGGAAAGCATGGATCGCATAGGCCTGCGCAGGAAGCCGAAGCAGGAGCGCAGCATCCAGAGGCTGGATCTCATTCTCGCCGCCGCTGCCAAGATTATCGCCAAAAAAGGCGTCAGCGCCATGCGGATGACGGAGCTTGCCGTCGCCGCCAAGGTACCGATCGGTTCGGTCTATCAGTATTTCCCCGAGAAGGCTGCGATCGTTAAAGCCCTGTTCGACCAGCACGCCTCGGCGATCCAGGCGAAGACCGCGGCGATGTTCACCGATGTGCGGTCGCTCGATCAGGCGCTCGACCTCGTCTGCGCCGTGATCGACTGGTATTATGAGTCCTACCGCAACGATCCCGTCTATCTCGGCGTCTGGATGGGCACGGAGATGGACCAGGACCTGCTGCAATTGAACATCGAACATAGCGGCCGCGTCGCCGGCATTTTCCACGATGCTGTTCGCGGCCTGGCGCCCGACCTTTGCGACGAAGAGATGTACGCGCGCACTTACCTGTTCAGCCACCTGGTCGGCGCCGTCATCCGGCTTGCCGCGGTGAGCGAAGAGGCCTTGGCGCGGCGCACACTCGACGAGTGGAAACGCGTCATCCGCGTCTCCCTTTTCGCCACGACCGCACAGAAAGCGGCTTAAGCGCTTCTACCAGCTCGGCACCATATTGGCGGCCTTCAGCCGCGGATAAAGGCGCGCCTGGGCGGATTTGACGTCTGCCTCGAGATTGTCGTCGACGACGGCAGGTGTGATGTTGTCGAGGCAGGCCGTGATATGCGCCGTAATCGCATTCATCAGCGAGAGCGAGACGCCCGGCCGCTTCATGATGCCGATCTGCACCGGCGGCAGCGCCGGAAAGCCGTCCGCCTGGCTCAGCACCTTCATGCCCGTCCGCAGCGCCGATTCCGGCATCACTGAAACTGCCATGCCGGCGAGCACGGCGGCGGCAACGACGGTGCAGGACCAGCTGGTGAACAGGATCTGGTGTTCGCGTCCCACAGCATCGAGCGCTGAACAGGCGAGCTGGCGCCACTGGCAGTCGCGCCGCCCGACGGCAAGCGGCACCGGCGCGTCGTCGCGGATCGGATGGTTGGCCGAGCCCACCCAGCAGAGCGGCTCGGTTCTCACCACATCGGACATGCGTTCACGCGGATTATGGGTGACGAGCGCAATGTCGAGCTCGCCCTTGTGCATGCGCTCGGCAAGATCCACCGAAGGCTCGCAGACGATGTAGAGCTCGACATTCGGATGCGTCTTGGCGAAGCGGCCGATGATCTCGGGCATGTAGCGGTCGGCATAATCGTCCGGTGTGCCGATCCGCAGCGTCCCCTCCAGCCTGTTGTCGTCGAAGGCCGCGATCGCCTCGTTGTTCAGGCGGATGATGCGCCGGGCGTAATTGAGCAGCTTTTCGCCCTCGACCGTCAGCCTGTTGCCGCGTCCGTCCTTGATGAAGAGCTGCTTGCCGATGCGCTCTTCGAGGCGGCGCATCTGCATGGAGACGGCCGATTGGGTCTTGTAGACCTTGTCGGCAGCCTTGGTGAAGCTGCCGGAATCGACGATGGCGATGAACGTCTGCAACTGGTCGAGATCAAGAGGCGCGGCCATGATTTCACCCATAAAGATAGCTGATGATAATCATTAGAAACATTCGTTGGACTGATCAATAGGTCTTTGGCATCTTCGGGATGCAAATCAAGCAAAGTGAAGGACAGACACCCTGCCTGTCCGAGCCGGATACAGCCTTGCTCCTTCCCGCACGACCTCGCGGGAGGGGTGAGCTGTTGCGCGCCCAACAGCGCCGAGCGTCTTTCCAGATGCGCAACGGGTGCTGTAACATATTGAATTGCTGGATAATTCGTTAAATCGAGCCCGATTTAAGGAGTTATCCAGCAGAGAAAGGAGAGTGCGATGCACATGACAGACCGAACACTAGAACTCGACTGCGGTAAGGTTACGCCGACGTTTTCCCAGCGTCTCGTGGCAGGCCTCGCACCTCTGACCTCCGTCTTTCGCGCGTTCCGCAATCGCATGGAGATCAACAGGCTGCATGATCTGAGCGACACTCAGCTGAGGGATATCGGCCTCACGAAAGCGGACCTCACCTCCGCGTTCCTGGCGTCGACCTTCTTCGAGGACCCGTCAGAACATCTGACGCGCTCGGCGCGCAATCGTTGGCGCCTATCGTCGCTTCTGCGTTCCTACGAAGAGTAGGGACGCCCGAGTTTCCCCGCAGGGTGATAGCCAATAGCCCTGCCGCTTGACCCGGTGATCGGCTTTCCCAAGCCATCTCCGGGTTTTTTTATGCCTTTGTTTCAGGAGGCTTGGGCCGATAGGTTTCGAAGATCGTCTCCAGGCTCTTCTGGTAGCTCTTCTGCACTTCGAGCCCGCTGTCGAACATGGCGTTCAGCATATTGGCATAGCTGTCGGCATTGACTTTCGCCTCTTCCTTCGGCGCTTCCGGCGGCTTTGATGCCGGTTGCTGGGCCGCCGGCTGCTGGCCGAGTCCGGCCATCATCTCCTGGAAGGCCTTGGCGAAGGGATTGTCGAGGAAGGGGTTCGGCTGAGCCGCCGGTTGCGGCTTCGGCGTCGAAAACATCAGCTGCATCGCCTGCGTGAACGGATTGTCGAAGATGCTGGGCTCGGGTGCTGCCTTCGGCTTCGGCGCGAAGCCGGTACTCTCAAGCCATTTTTGGATGGTTTCGCCCATCGCCGTGTTGACGAAGGGATTGACCGGGGAAGCCATCTGGCCGGTCGTCTGCTTGAAGAGCCCGCCCATCAGCGTATCGGCCAGCACCGGCAGCATCTGCTTGTAGATATCCTGGCCGATGCCGGTCATCTGTGCGGCCTGTGCGGCGACCGCGCGCGAAACCTCCTTCGAGCCGAAAAGCTGGGCAAGGATATTGTTGCCGTCGGAAATCCCCTCCGGGGTGAAGGCCCGGCTCATATCCTCGAAATATCGCGCGTAGTTGCCGGAGGCGACGGCTTGCATCAGCCCGACAAAATCATAAGGATTGCTGGTGCTGCGTTTCAGGCCGGCGGAAAAAGCCGGCATCAGCGCCGCCATCGCCTTCGTCGCCTGTTCCTGCGCCAGGTTGAACTGCCGGGCGACCGCTTCCATAGCCGCACCGTTCTGCGCCTGCATCATCATGTCGAAGAGTGGCAGCATGGAAGTCCCTTTCCCCGAGTCGTGACGCGTGTAACGTCACTATATCCGGAAATGGTAATGCGCAAACGGCTTTTTGCCAGAAGAGCTTAAAGCGATTCCAGCCGAACCGCTCAGCGGTTTTGCCCCTGGCATTGTCCAGGAGGAACCCGGGGAGGGCTCAGTACTGATAATCCTCGAAGACCGGTTCGACGGAGCCGTTCCAGCGGCCGTGATAGAGCGACAGCAGATCCTCGGCGAGTGTTGCCTTCTTGGCCAGCACCTCTTCGAGCGGCGCCAGGAAGATGCTCTCGTCCTGACCTTCGCCATTGAGCTTGCCGCGCGCCTTGAGGCCGGCTCTGGAAATGCCGATCACCTCGCGCGCCATATCGAAGAGCGGGTGCCCGCGAAACTCAGCCCTCAAGCCTTCGGCGGGAACGGCGTTGCGCAGGGCGCTGATCTCGGCAAAGGTCCAATCCTTCGTCAATTCGTCGGCAGCCTCGAGTGCCGCATCGTCGTAGAGCAGGCCGACCCAGAAGGCCGGCAGGGCACAGATGCGCCGCCAAGGGCCGCCGTCGGCGCCGCGCATTTCGAGGAAACGCTTCAGCCGCACGTCGGGGAAGAGTGTGGACAGATGGTTCGTCCAATCGCCCATCGTCGGCGAGGGATCGGCGACCTCGCCCTTCAACGCGCCGTTCATGAACTGGCGGAAGGTGACATGCGTACAGTCATGGTAGTGGCCGTCGCGGACGATGAAATACATCGGCACGTCGAGCGCCCATTCGGCATAGTCGCGGAAGCCGAAATCGTCGCGGAAGGTGAAGTCGAGCAGGCCGGAGCGCTGGTTGTCGACATCGCGCCAGATATCGCCGCGCCAGGAGAGCAGCCCGTTCGGCTTGCCCTCGGTGAAGGGCGAGGATGCGAAGAGGGCGGTCGCCAGCGACTGCAGCTTCATCGAGACGCGCATTTTCTTGCGCATATCGGCTTCCGAGGAGAAGTCGAGATTCACCTGGATCGTGCAGGTGCGGTACATCATGTCGAGACCCTTGGTGCCGACCTTCGGCATATAGCGGGTCATGATCTCATAGCGCGATTTCGGCATCTGCGGCGTTTCAGCGTAAGTCCATTTCGGACTGCCGCCGATGCCGAGGAAACGGATGCCCATCGGTTCGGCAATTTCGCGCAGTGTCGCCAGATGCTGGTTCGATTCCTTGCAGGTCTCGTGGATCGTCTCCAGCGGTGCGCCGGAGAGTTCGAACTGGCCGCCGGGCTCAATCGAGATCGCGCCCATGCCGTTCTGCTCGGCAAGCCCGATGATGTTGCCGCCGTCGGTGATCGGCTCCCAGCCGCATTTCTTCTGCAGGCCGGTCAGCAGAGCTGAAATGCTGGCATCGCCGAAATAGGGAACCGGGCTGTTGTCGGCGCGGAAGAAGGCGAATTTCTCGTGTTCGGTGCCGATCCGGAAGCGCTCCCGCGGCTTGTTGCCCGCGGCGATATAATCGGTCAGATCCTGAACCGAAGAGAGCGGTGTCTGGTCGGTGGTGTCGCGGGCCATGCGGGATACCTGTATTCGAAAAGGCGCCCAGGGGGCCGGGCAATTGGAAGGGTGATTAGGACCCAAGCCGCGTATCTTGCAAGTGAAATTGTTTCAACGACGCATCAAAAAAATAGCGGCCATTTCCGTGTCAACCCGTTTTCGACCTTAGTTCCAGTCGCCGATCGCCGCCTGAACCACCGCGAGTGCCGCAACGGCGGCCGTATCGGCCCTGAGGATGCGGGGCCCGAGCGGAATGGCGGTGACGAAATCGAGGCTTCGAAGCCGCGCACGCTCCTCTTCCGAAAAGCCGCCCTCCGGCCCGACGAGCAGGGCGAGATGTCTTTCCCTGATCGCCGACAGCACCGGAAGCGGGTTCTGCCCGGCATCGCCCTCGTCGCAATAGATGATGCGGCGCTCGCTCGGCCAGCGGTCGAGCAGGTCGAGAAGTCTCACCGGCTCGGCGACATCGGGAATGCCGAGAATGCCGCATTGCTCCGCCGCTTCGACGACATTGGCGCGCAGTTTGTCGAGATTGGTGATCTTGCCCTGCACGTGCTGGGTCATGACCGGCTGCAGCAGACCGGCGCCCATCTCGACCGCTTTCTGCACGAGATAATCCAGGCGGCCAACCTTGAGCGGCGCAAAGAGATAATGCAGGTCCGAGGGGGCGGGCTGCGGCCGCGTCTCTTCCGTTGCGGTCAGCTGGATGCGTTTGCGTGTAGGGAAGGAGAGGGTTGCCTTCCACTCGCCGTCGCGGCCGTTGAAGAGCAGGATCTCCGCGCCTTCCTCCAGCCTCAGCACATGGGCGAGATAGTTGAATTGGTCGGCATTCGCCTCGAGGACAGCGCCGCTGGAAAGCGGTGCGTCGACGAAAAGCCGTTGCATGCGGAAATTGGCGCGCATTTGGACATCCGAGGGCTCAGACAAAGAGCGCGAACATAACCCAATAAATCATCGCCGCAAGCACTCCTGAAACCGGCACGGTGACGATCCAGGCGGCGGCGATCGTCATGAAATGCGAGCGGCGTACGAGATAGCGCCGCCGCGTCTCGTGGATATTGGGCTCCGCCGGTTCGTCGATATCGTAGCTCTCGGCCTTTCGCCTGACATAGGCGATGCGGCGCTTGGAATGACGGGTGTACCATTCGCGGAAGAAGCCGACGCCGAAGACGGAGCCGACGGCGATATGGGTGGTGCTAACAGGCAGGCCGAGCCAGGAGGCGAGGATGACGGTGAAGGCGGTCGACAGAGCAACGCAATAGGCTCGCATCGGATTGAGTTTGGTGATCTCCTCGCCGACGAGGCGGATGAGACGCGGCCCGAAAAGCAGCAGGCCGACGGAGATGCCGAAGGCGCCGATCAGCATCACCCAGAGCGGTGGATGCCCGACAGCGTCGCCGCCGATGCCGACCGAATGGACGATCGCCGAAAGTGGCCCGACCGCATTCGAAACGTCGTTTGCGCCATGTGCGAAGGAAAGCAGTGCCGCAGAACCGATCAGCGGCAGACGGAACAGGACGCGCAGCGAGCTGTTGCGGTTTTCGAGATCCCGCGCTTGGGCAAGCACCAGCGGTCGGGCGGCAAGCCAGCTCACCAGCCCGATGCCGATCCCGATGAGGATGATCGTGAAAGAAGAGAACCGGCCGTGGGGGGAGAGTTGCAGCACCATGTAAGCCATGAAGCCGCCGGCCATCACCGCGACCAGCACCGGAACCCACTGTCGCGCCGCTTCGATCTTGTCGTCGCGGTAGACGATGAGGGTCTTGACGAAATAGAGGAGGCCGGCCGCGATCAGCCCGCCGATCAGCGGCGACGTAATCCAGCTCGCGGTGATCTCCAGCATCACCCGCCAGTTCACCGGTTCCGGCCCGACAGCGCCGATGCCAGCGCCGATCACCGCGCCGACGATCGCATGCGTGGTGGAAACCGGCGCGTTCATCCAGGTCGCGAGGTTGATCCAGAGGGCTGCCGCCATCAGTGCCGCCATCATGATCCAGCCGAGTGCGGCCTGCGGCACCTGGACGGTATCGACGATATCGGAGGAAATCGTCTTGACCACCTCGCCGCCGGCGATCGTGGCGCCCAAAACCTCGAAAATCGCGGCAATGACGAGCGCCTGGCCCATCGTCATGGCGCGCGCGCCGACGGCAGCGCCGACATTGTTGGTGACGTCATTGGCACCGATGTTCATCGCCATGTAGCCGGCAAGAGCGGCTGCGGCCACGACGAGCATGGCTCCCGGCCGGTCGAACACATAGACGCCGGCAAAGAGCATGGCGAGACCGACGAAAATCAGCCCGAGACCGGGCGCCACCAGCAATCGCAAAACATGTTTCGTCACGTCCTCGGCACGAGTGAGCTTCTCGAGATCCTTGTCGAGCGTGCGTTTCGTGAGAACTGCGGGACGTGGCGGCATTCGTTATTCCAGCGAATGAATCTGCTTCTACGCTGCTTTTCTAGCAGTGCAAGATGGCAGGATTCATTTCGCTGAAATTTGCTTTGCCGCCGGAGTTTGTTTCGCCGCCTTGGCCGAAACCCTGTCAGCCATCTTTCGCTTGAAGGCGAGAAGGATGCCGCGAAGCTCCGGTTCGCGCACGCGCCCAGCCGCCTCGTCGAATGAAACCCATTCGATGATGCGCTCGCCTTTTTCCTTGAAGTTCTTCGCCATGTCGGTGACTTCGAGCGCATAGACCTGCACCTTGCAGATCACCTGCACCCCGTCGCGCAACAGTTTCGGATAGCTGTAGGCGCCGAGTGTTTCCGTCTCGACTACGCCGCGGACACCGGCTTCCTCGAGAGCTTCCCGCATGGCAACGTCGTGGGCGCATTTCCCGTTCATCGGCCAGCCCTTGGGAATGACCCAGCGGCCAGTGTCGCGGCTCGTCAACAACAACACTTCGACTTCGCCGCTCTTCTTCTTCACCCGATAGCATAGCGCGCCGTATTGCTGTCGCGGCGGGCGCCGGAACATCAGTTGCACATCGGAAGCCAGTCGGGCGAAAAGAGTCAATTGGTGGGTCACCTTCACAGTCGTCGTTAGGAATCACTCATATAAGTATATCATGGAAAACTTACGCAATCCAAAATAGCACGGCCATTCGAAACGCGATTTGATCGCCATTGATAGGGAAATCAAGCCGGGGCGGGCTTGGAAAATCCGTCATATCCTGTTTCGAATGCGTCACAGTGCACAGCTGTACAATATGGCGTGACCTTGCCTTTCGTTCAATGGCAAGATCAAGTGATCCACTGCGATTTTTGAATGTGGTACCCATGCGCCTTCCCCCGCTCAATGCCATCCGCGCCTTCGAGGCCGTCTGCCGTCACGGCAGCATTTTGAAGGCTGCCGAAGAGCTGAATGTGGTGCGCGGCGCCGTGCGCCAGCAGATTGCCACGCTGGAGAATCACGTCGGCCGCAAGCTCTTTGCGCGTGACGGCCGCAAGCTGGTCCCGACCGTGCAGGCCAGCGCTTTCGCCGCCGCAGCGGGCGCGGCTTTCGACATCCTGCAGCGAGCCGCTTTGGAGCTCGAAAGCACGGTGCCCGGCCGCATCCGGCTCGGCGTGCCCTCTGCCTTCGCGGTCTGGTGGCTGATGCCGCGCGTCGCGGATATGCAGGCAAGCCTCGGCGATATGTCGGTCGATATCGTGCCGATGACCGTCGTCGAGCCGCTGCAAATGCACCCAGAATTGGATGCTGTGATCATGGGCGGCGAATATAGGCCAGCCGCCGGGATCACCGCCCTGCGTTTCATGGAAGACGAGTTCGGTCCCGTCGCGACGCCGGCGCTTGCCGCGACACTATCCGGGGGCCCGACGGGGATGGGCGCGCTGACGATGCTCGCCAGCCGCAGCGTTCCGAAGCTCTGGGACGAATGGTTCGCCGAAAGCGGCACGCCGCCCGTCGTCTTTTCCCGCGTCCAGGAATTCGAGGATCTGCTGCTGGCGCTGGCTGCTGCCCGCTCGGGGCTTGGCATTGCGCTTGCGCCACGTGCCTCGATCGAAGACGATCTCAAACGCGGAGATCTGGTTGCGCCCTACGGCTTCATCTCCCGCCCGTCAGGTTACAGCCTCTGCTGCCGCACGCCGGATGCGAAACGGCCGACCTTTGCGGCTCTGTCCGGCTGGTTGCTTAGCTGCGGGATGCCGGCCTGAAAGGGCAGTTTTTCTGCTCTTTCGCCAGAATTACTTCCATATTCGCAGCGCTGTTGCTCCGCTAAAAACAGAACGATACGCAAATAGGGAAGAGTTGATGGAAAAGACCACGACCCGCATCGACTGGATCGGCGGCAGCTGCCGGCTGCTTAGGGCGACGGCGGCCGAATTCGAGCGCACCCGTCCCTTCGAGGGCCTGTCGATCGGAACCGGCATCCATCTCGAACCGAAGACGGTGGCGCTGCTGATGACGCTGCGCGCCGGCGGCGCGCGTCTCGTCTGCACCGGTAATCTCAACAGCACCCAGCCGTCGACGGTCGAGTTCCTGCGCTCGCGGGGCATCACGGTCTTCGCCACCCAGACGACCGATCCCGCCGCTCATCATCAGAGTCTCGAAGCGGTCCTTGCCGAAAAGCCGGACCTGCTGCTCGACAATGGCGGCGATCTCTTCGCCATCGCGGCGGAAAAGCCTTATGCCAGTCTCCGCGGCGGCACCGAGGAAACCACCTCGGGCCGCACCCGGCTGCTGCCGCTGCGCGAGCGCCTGAACATGCCGATCCTTGTCATCAATGACAGCCCGATCAAGCAGTTTGCCGAAAACCGGCATGCCGTCGGCCAGAGCCTGTTCGAAAGCTATCTGCGCTTCACCAACCGCTCCACCAATGGCAAACGCGTGACCGTGTTCGGTTACGGCGCCTGCGGCAAGGGCACGGCCACCTGTTTCCGCAATGCCTATTCCACGGTCAGCGTCGTCGATATCGATCCGGTGACGACGCTCGAAGCCCATCTCGACGGTTTTGTCACGCCGCTGCGCGACCAGGCGATCCGTTCGGCCGATATCATCGTCACCGTCACCGGTTTCGCCGGCATCGTGACGGCCGCCGACCTGCCGCTCATCAAGGACGGCGCGATCCTGATGAATGGCGGCCATTTCCCGCATGAAATCGATGTCGAGGCCTTCCGCCACCACCCCGACGTCACCGGCGTCGACCGCTATGAGGCAGATCATATCGAGACTTTCCATCTGAGCGACGGCCGCTCCTTCCACGTGCTTGGCGGCGGTCATATGGCCAATCTCGCCGGCCCGCGGCCGCTCGGCAATACCGCCGAATCGATGGACCTCGGCTTCACGCTCCAGGCTCGCTGCCTGGAACGTGTCGCCAGAGGCGAGGCCGGCGCCGAATCCTGCATCGTGCCTGTGCCTAGGGATATCGATGCGATGGTGGCAAACGCCTATCTCGATCTGGCGCGTTAAGATCAGTTGATCTCGACGACGAGCTTCCCATCTGCCTGCCGATTTTCGAGCAGCTGATGCGCCGTATCGGCATCGGCAAGGGTGAAGCGGCGCGGGTCGAGCTTCGGCATCACCTTGCCGGCTTCGATGAGCTTCGTCATCTCCCGCATGATTTCGCCGTGATGGGCGTGTCCCTCGCCGGTCAGAAGCGGCAACAGCGTGAAGACGCCGGAATAGCTGGCGGCCTTGACGGAAAGCGGGGCCAGTGCATGAGTTCCCCAGCCGAGACAGCTCACGACATGGCCGAACCGTTTGACGGCCTGAAACGCCGTGTCGAGCCCTTGAGCGCCGATCGTGTCATAGACCAGATCGAAACCCCTGCCGCCGGTATATCTGCCGACATAGGCTTCCACCGTTTCTGCCGTATAGTCGATCGGCGTGGCACCCAGACTGCCGAGATAAGCCGCCTTCGAGGCGCCGTCGACGGCATAGACCTCGGCGCCGACAGCCTTGGCGATCTGCGCGACGATATGGCCGACGCCGCCACCGCCGAGCACCAGAACCTTCTGGTCGGCCTTGACTCGAGCGCGATCGACCAGCCCTTCCCAGGCGGTGATTGAGATCAGCGGTAGGGAGGCTGCCTCGCGCATGGAAAGATTGTGCGGCTTTGGCGCAAGCAGTGCTGCGTCGACGGCAGCGAATTCTGCAAGCGATCCCTGAATGCCGCCGACCCCTCCCGTCATGCCATAGACCTCGTCGCCGCGGCGGAAGCCGCTGACGCCTATTCCGATTTCTTCGACAACACCCGCCATATCGATGCCGAGAATGGCGGGAAGCGGATGACGGGCATGGGCGGCTTTGCCGGCCCGGATCTTGGTATCGAGCGGATTGACCCCGCTTGCCTTGATGCGCACCAGGACTTGGCCATCGCCAGGCACCGGCTTTGCAATATCGGCGATGCGCAGTGGCGAATTCGGCGATTCCGCCAGCAGCGCCTTCATCGTTGATCGTGCAGACATGGAACTCTCCTTTGTTCGCCTTGCCGCGCCTGTTATGGGGCGCCTGCAATGATTGTTTGTCCTGAAGAAAGATGGCTCATTGAAATTCGAATGAAAACAAAAGATAGTGACTGAAATCCATGCATTTTTGTTTGGCAGATACGACGGTGGAATGGAGCGACCTGAAACTGTTTCTGGCGATCGCGCGCTTCGGCACACTGGGGGCCGCGGCGCGCAGCCTCGGCCTGACGCAGCCGACGATGGGCCGGCGCCTGCGTGCGCTTGAGGCAGTTCTCGGCCAGACGCTTTTTCAGCGCACTGCCGATGGCTTTGTGCTGACCGATGAAGGTGCGTCCGTGCTTGCTAGCGCCGAGCGCATCGAGGAGGAAGCGCTGGCTATGGAGCGCACGCTTGCCGGCGGCAGTCGTCAACTCGATGGGTTCCTCAGGCTGTCCTCATCCGACTGGTTCGGCGCGCATGTGCTTTCGCCGGTGCTGGCGGAATTCTCGCTGGCCTATCCGAAGGTCGTGGTCGAACTATTGACCGACAGCCGGCATCTCAGCCTGTCGCGGCGCGAAGCCGATCTGGTCTTTCGCATCGCGCCCTTCACGGAGACGGAAGTCATATCGCGCAAGCTCATCCATATCGAATATGGCCTTTACATCAGCCGCGGTGCGCCGCACCCGCAGGCAGGCGACGGCACGGGCGCGCGTCTCGTCACCATGGATGAGGCTTTCGGCGGCATGCCGGATGTCGGCTGGTTGAAACGCATGCTGCCACAGGCTGAAATCGTCATGCGCAGCAACAACCGCGATGTGCAGGCCACGCTCTGCGCCAACGGAGCCGGACTTGCCGTCCTGCCGCGGCCGCTCGGCGATTCCCTTGCGGCCATCGAACTGGTCGATTTCGGCGAAGCGCCGCCCGGCCGGGACACCTGGGTCGGCTATCATCGCGATATGAAGCGCCTGTCGCGGCTGCGAGCCCTGCTGGATCTCGTCATCGAGAGGCTGGCGCACTGAATCGGTCGACGTCTGCCCCTACCGCTCCCAATAGGGGATCGGACCGTAAAGCTCTGCCAGATAGTCGATGAACAGCCGCACTTTCGCTGGCAGGAACTGCCGGCTGGGATAGACGGCCGACAGCGCGACATTGTGCGAGCCCTCATAGGCCGGCAGTACCTGCACCAGCCGGCCCGCCTTGAGCTCTTCGCCGATATCCCAGGTGGAGCGCAGCGCAATCCCAAGGCCGGCGATCACTGCTTCCCGGATCACCTCACTGGAGTTGGTAATCAGCATGCCCTCCGGCCTGAGACTCAGCGCGCCGTCGGGCCCATCCAGCCGCCAGGTGTCGTTGTTGTGCGCCGGCAGGCAGCGATGGTGCTTCAACTCGTCGATATGCTCCGGCTCGCCATGGGCGGCAAGGTAATCCGGTGAGGCGCAGAGCAGCCGGCGCACCGGCGCCAGCCGGCGGGCGACGAGGCTTGAATCGGTAAGCTCCGCGATGCGGATGGCCAGATCGAAGCCGCCGCCGACGATGTCGGAGAATTCGTCGGTCAGCACCAGGTTGATCGTAAGCGCCGGATGCGCCTCCATGAACGCCTTCAGATGCGGCGCGATATGCATGCGTCCGAAAGAGGTGGGCGCCGAGATCTTCAGCGTGCCGTGCATCTGCGCCGATCGGCCGGAAATATAGAATTCGGCTTCTTCCAAGCCGGCGAGAATGCCGAGAACACGATCATAGAAGCCCTGTCCGGCTTCCGTCAGCGAAATCTGCCGCGTGGTGCGCTGCAGCAGCCGCGTTCCGAGCCGGTCCTCCAGCCGCTTGATCCGCTTGGAGATGACGGCCGGGGAAAAGCCGAGTGCACGTCCGGCAAGTGACATGCTTCCTGTTGCGACGACCTTGGCGAAGATTTCGAGATCACCCAGATTGGTCATGAGGTTGCGACTTTTTCCCCTTTAGGCATAAGTGCTTAGCATTTGCGCCACTTTCGGGAAAGTGCTAAGCCGATTGTCTCCGGCGGGGAGGTTTGCGGGCCGGTTCCCGCTGTCATTTTCCGTTGTCATGGCCAGGGAGAACGCTATGTCCGACGCGATTTCGTTTCTCGCTCCGCGCGCCGATGTCCTGGCGCGTCGCGCTCAGATCGTCGCCGATCTCACCGACCTCCTGCCGCCGGAATGCCTGGTTCATGAGGCCCGCGAGCTGGTTCCGTTCGAGACCGATGCCTTCGTTTCCTATCGTCGCCTGCCGCTCGCCGTCGCGCTCCCGCGCAGGACGGCCGAGGTTTCGGCGATCATGCGCTATTGCCACCGCTACGGTATTCCCGTCGTGCCACGCGGCGCCGGCACCTCGCTCTCCGGCGGCGCCATTCCGCAGGAGGATGCCGTCGTGCTCGGCCTGTCGAAGATGAACGCCATCCTCGACATCGATTTGCCGAACCGGGTCGCCGTCGTTCAGGCTGGTGTCACCAATCTCAACATTTCCGAAGCCGTTTCCGCGGACGGTTTTTTCTATGCACCTGACCCGAGTTCACAGCTCGCCTGTACTATCGGCGGCAATATCGGCATGAATTCCGGCGGCGCCCACTGTCTGAAATACGGGGTTACGACCAACAATCTGCTCGGTGTCAGGATGGTGCTGGTTGACGGCACGGTGATTGAGCTCGGCGGCAAGGCGCTGGACGCGCCGGGCTACGATCTGCTCGGCCTCGTCTGCGGTCATGAGGGCCAGCTCGGCATCGTCACCGAGGCGACGGTGCGGCTGATCGCCAAGCCGGAAGGCGCGCGCCCCGTGCTCTTCGGTTTCGAAACTTCGGAAGAGGCCGGCTCCTGTGTCGCCGATGTCATCGCTGCCGGCATCATCCCCGTTGCGATCGAATTCATGGACAAGCCGGCGATCGAGATCTGCGAGGCTTTCGCCCATGCCGGCTATCCCCTCGATGTCGGCGCGCTGCTGATCGTCGAGGTCGAGGGTTCGGAAGCGGAGATGGATGCCACGCTGAAGGACATCGTCGAGATCGCCCGCCGGCACGCCGTCAAGACCGTGCGCGAATGCCAGTCGGCAACTGAGGCGGCGCTGATCTGGAAGGGCCGCAAATCCGCCTTCGGCGCCACCGGCCGTATCGCCGACTATATCTGCATGGACGGCACCGTGCCGCTCAGCCAACTCTCCCACGTGCTGAAGCGGACCGCCGAGATTGTCGATCATTACGGCCTGCGCGTCGCCAACGTCTTCCACGCCGGTGACGGCAACATGCACCCGCTGATCCTCTTCAATGCCAACGATCCCGAAGATGCCGCCCGCGCTGAAGCGGCCGGCAACGACATCCTGAAACTCTGCGTCGACGCCGGCGGCTGCCTGACCGGCGAACATGGCGTCGGCATCGAGAAGCGTGACCTGATGCGGCATCAATATTCCGAGGCCGATCTCGCCCAGCAGATGGCGGCGCGCGCCGCCTTCGATCCCGGCTGGATTCTCAACCCGTCGAAGGTCTTCCCGCTCGAAGGGCGCCCCGCCGTATGATCGATCTGATGCCGACGAGCGAAGAACAGGCGGCGGCGATCGTTCGCGCACATGTGGAGACGAACCGGCCGCTCGCCATCTGTGGCGGCGATACGCGCTCGGGTTTCGGCAATGTTGTTGCCGCCGAAGACCGGCTGCGATCGACCAGGCTTTCCGGCATCGTCGCCTACAATCCCGGCGAGATGGTCATGACAGTCCGCTCGGGGACGCCGCTTGCCGAGGTCGAGGCGGCGCTGTCCGAAGCTGGCCAGATGCTTGCCTTCGAGCCGATGGATCATCGCCCGGTCATGGGCAGGTCGGGCGAGCCGACGATCGGTGGCGTCTTCGCCGCCAATGTTTCCGGCCCGCGCCGCCTCATCGCGGGCGCTGCTCGCGACAGCCTGCTCGGTGTACGCTTCATCAACGGCAAGGGGGAAGTCATCAAGGCCGGCGGCCGGGTGATGAAGAATGTCACAGGTCTCGATCTCGTCAAGCTGATCGCCGGCTCGTATGGCACGCTGGGTTTCCTCACCGAAGTCACCTTCCGCGTGCCGCCGCGCCCGAAGACGGAGTGCACTGTGGCTCTGTCGGGCCTCAACGACGCTGAAGCGGCAAACGCCATGGCGGCGGCGATGGCACTGCCGGTGGAGGTCTCGGGTGCCGCTCATCTGCCGCTGACGGTGACGTGGAAATTTCTTGGCGGCAAACTGCCGGAAGGCGAGGCGACGGTCTTGCGTATCGAGGGCCTGCCGGGCTCGGTCGACGTGCGCGTTGAAAAGCTTGCGGCGGCGATGTCGACGTTTGCGACCGTCACCAGACTGGAGCAGCCGGAAAGCCGCAGGCTCTGGCAGGAGATCCGCGATGTGTTGCCTTACGCCGATGGTACCCTTCGGCCGGTCTGGCGCGTCTCGGTCGCCCCCGGTACCGGCCATCAGCTGGTCGCTGCCCTACGCCTCGAAGCCGGTGTCGACGCCTTCTACGACTGGCAGGGCGGCCTCGTCTGGTTGCGTATGGAGGCCGGCCCGGAAGCCGAACTGGTGCGCCGCTACATCAAGGCGCTCGGCGGCGGCCACGCGACGCTGATCCGTGCATCGGCTGAGGCGAGGGCGGTCACGTCAGCCTTCCATCCGGAGCCTGAGGCAGTGGCGATGCTGTCGCGGCGGGTAAAGGAGAAGTTTGATCCGGCCGGCATATTCAATCCGGGGAAGATGGGGTGAGGGCGAAGATGAGTCTGTGTGCGGTTTACCCCCCTCTGTCCCGCCGGACATCTCCCCCACAAGGGGGGAGATCGGCAAGAGGTTGGACCACCGCTTTCTATCTCCCGTCCCGAAGTCACAGTACCTTAGTTGTTTGGGGAAGCCATCGCCCCCATCCGATCTCCCCCCTTGTGGGGGAGATGTCCGGCAGGACAGAGGGGGGTACCCCAAGCACGACCCGCGATATCCTCCCAGAGTGGAGGCGCCGCTAGATGCAAACCAATTTTACCCCCGCCCAGCTCGCCGATCCTGATGTCGCCGAATCAGAGCAGATCCTGCGCAAATGCGTCCATTGCGGTTTCTGCACCGCCACCTGTCCGACCTATGTGACGCTCGGTAACGAGCTCGACAGCCCGCGCGGCCGCATCTATCTGATCAAGGATATGCTGGAAAACGGCCGGCCGGCTGATGCCGAGGTCGTCACCCATATCGACCGCTGTCTCTCCTGCCTTGCCTGCGTCACCACCTGTCCCTCGGGCGTCGACTACATGCATCTGGTCGATCACGCCCGCGCCCATATCGAAAAGACCTACAAGCGCCCGCTCATGAACCGGATGACACGCGCCATCCTTGCCGCCGTGCTGCCCTATCCCGGCCGTTTCCGCCTAGCGCTCAATCTCGCCCGCCTCGGCCGGCCCTTCGCCGGCCTGATGCGGGGTGCGGCGCTGAAGCCTTTTGCCGCCATGCTGGCGCTGGCGCCGCGCCGCATCCCCGCCGCTTCGGCTTTCGCAAAACCCGGCAGCCATCCGCCCCAGGCGGAACGGCGCGGCCGCGTGGCCATCTTGACAGGCTGCGCCCAGCCGGTGCTCGATCCTGGGATCAACGCGGCGGCGATCCGGCTGCTGACGCGGCTCGGGGTCGAGGTCGTGGTGCCGGAAGGTGAGGTCTGTTGCGGTTCGCTGGTCCATCACATGGGCCGCGCCGAGCAGGCGCTTGCCAGCGCTCGCGCCAATGTCGATATCTGGACGCGTGAGATCGAGGGCGAGGGCCTCGACGCGATTATCATCACCGCCTCGGGCTGCGGCACGACGATCAAGGATTACGGCCACATGCTGCGCCTCGATCCCGCTTATGCAGCAAAGGCGGCGGCGGTTTCGGCGCTCGCCAAGGACGTCACCGAATATCTGGCGACGCTCGACCTGCCCGCGCATATGCCGAAGGGCATCACGGTCGCCTATCATTCCGCCTGTTCCATGCAGCACGGCCAGCGGATCACGCTGGCGCCGAAGCAATTGCTGAAGGCAGCGGGCTTTACGGTGCGCGATCCCGCCGAAGGCCATCTCTGCTGCGGCTCCGCCGGCACCTACAACATCATGCAGCCGGAGATCTCGGCAGCGCTGAAGGCGCGCAAGGTGAAAAACATCGAGGCCACCAAGGCCGATATCATCGCCACGGGCAACATCGGCTGCATCACCCAGATCGCCACTGGCACCGGCATTCCGATCCTGCATACGGTCGAGCTTCTCGATTGGGCCTATGGCGGCGCTGTGCCAGAAAAATTAACAGGTTTGCCCTTAGTCTGAGGCCTGCGAAGCCCCCGTCGGGGCCGCTCTCGGGAGAGTTTAGGCGATGTGGCGTGGAATGATTGTGCTTGCGGGACTGCTCGGCACGGCAGGCATCGCCCATGCGGATAGTCGCATTTTCTGTTCCGCCGATGACAAGGAAGCGCGCTTCACGGTCGAAAGCGGTTTCGATAGCAACGCCGGCCATCGCCTCAACCATTTCCGCGGGGCATTGGCCGTCAAGGATCCGAGCCAGTCGGCGGTCTTTGGAAAACGTGTTTTCGAATCGGGGGAGCTGACCAACCACTGGTCGCGCGACGGCGATCTGCTCCTGGAGGTCTTCGATCCCGGCGGCGACGATACTGGTGGCCTGACGCTGGATCTGGTGGTGGTCGCCGGCGAGCGCGGCAAGCCGGCGGCAAATTTCAGCGGCACCTATTCCCTGACGATCGAAGGCGGCAGCAAACCCTACGCCGTCGAGGGCAAAGTCAGCTGCGGCGCGAAATAGCGCAGCGGCAATTCAGATGTTGCAGCGTCCTTTGCACCTCTGAGAAGGCGTGCGCCGCCGAGCGAACAATCGCGAAATCGGAATTCAATAACAAAAAAGCGCCGCGCATCCCATCGGATACGCGGCGCTTTCTTTCGATTGTTCTATTACCAGTGGAACGATACGCCGACGTTGACGGCATTCGTGAAGATGTTGGTCTTCAGGTCCACGCCGCTATCGATCGGAACGTCGATGCGCGAATAGGTGCCCTTGTATTCGACGAAGGTCGACCAGCGGTCGGTGACCTTGAAGTCGACGCCGGCCTGAGCCTGCAGCGTCACGCCGCCGAATTCATAGGCCCAGGTCTTGCCTTCGGGGCGAATCACTTCGACATGCGGAATGTTTACGCCGACACCGGCGCCGAGATAAGGCGTCCAGCGGCGGGTCGGATCCTGGAAGCGATAGAGACCGTTCACGGTGAGCAGGTTCAGGCCGTCGGTGAATTCGAAGTGCGACCAGCCGGTCTTCTCGAGCGTGTCGTCGTCGGCATAGACCTTGTCATGGGTGTAATCGAGCGAGATACCCCAGTTCGGCTTGTTGAAGTTTTCGAGCCACCAGGTGACGCGGCCGCCGTAATAAGGCGGGCTGCCGAAGGACTTACCCTCCCAGCCGGCGGTGAAATGCGTGCCGTCGGAAAGATCGACGCCGCTATGCGGCGCGGTCTGGTAGCCGCCGTAAATGGAGAATTCCAGATCTTCAGCCGAAGCCGAGGCTGCCGAACAGATTGTGAAAAACGCGATGCCCGCAAGAAGCGAAGCGGAGGAGCGCAGCGCAGACGTCATTGAATAACCCCAAATTGCATTATGTCGACTCTGAGGCAGGTTTGCCAGTTTTCCGCCGCAAAGTCTAAGCAAAACAAAAGGTGCCTCGAATGGCACCTTTCGTTTTTTTCTAAAGTGTTGCTCAGCCGCCGAACAGCGTGCGCAGCACGTCGATGCCTTTGTCCTCGAAGGCAACCTTGCCCTGCTTGTTGCCAGGGCCGATGACGATCACCTTGGTGCCAACAGGCGCGCGGTCGTAAAGATGCGTCACGTCAGCGTTCATCATCCGGATGCAGCCGGAAGACATGTTGAGGCCGATCGTCCAGGGCTGGTTGGTGCCGTGGATACGGAAGATGGTGTCGCGGCCGCCCTGGTAGAGATACATGGCGCGCGCGCCGAGAGGATTGTCCTCGCCGCCCTCCTGGAAAGCGGGGATGATGTGCCCCTTGGCGGCTTCGCGTCGGCGCATCTCGGACGGCGGCGTCCAGTCCGGCCATTCGGCCTTCCGGCCGATCTTGACGACACCCGACCAGCCGAAGCCGTCGCGGCCGACGCCGATGCCGTAGCGGGTGGCCCGGTTGTTGCCTTCGACGAGGTAGAGATACTTGTTGTTGGTGTCGATGATGACGGTGCCGGCAACTTCCGTCGTCACCAGGCGCACTTTCTTGCGCTTGAACTCCGGCTTCACATATTTCGGCATCTGCGCCACACGCACGATCTGCGCCGGGCGCTGTGCGTTGTCGGGAGTGGAGCCGGCGGGTGCGGCAAAGGCGGACGCAGACATCAAGGACAGGACAAGTCCGGCCGCAGCCAGACCTGGCATCAATTTGATCATGGTCGATTCCCCTCAAGCAAAATCCGCTCGAAGCTACATGAACTTCTGCCCGATTCAAGATCGGTGCTGACGGATACAGCTTTTTTGGGGAAAGGAGCCGCTTGTTCTTGCGGCTCCCGAAATACAGCGCCGTCGTTACATGACGATGACGCGGGTCCCGACGCTGACGCGATCATAGAGATCGACGACATCTTCATTGCGCAGGCGAATGCAGCCGGAGGAAACGGCGCTGCCGATCGACCATGGCGCGTTGGTGCCGTGGATGCGATAGAGCGTCGAGCCAAGATACATGGCGCGTGCGCCGAGCGGGTTTTCCGGGCCGCCGTCCATGCGCGCCGGCAGATAGTGGCCCTTGGCGGCCTCGCGGCTGACCATTTCGGAAGGTGGCGTCCAGTCCGGCCATTCTGTCTTGCGGGTGATCGTGTGGGCGCCAGCCCATTCGAAGCCCGGCTTGCCGACGCCGACCCCGTAGCGCCGCGCCTTGCCGCCTTCCATCACCAGATAGAGGAAGCGGTTGTTGGTGTCGATGACGATCGTGCCGGGTTTTTCCTGCGTAGCGTAGTCGACCATCTGCGGCAGGAATTGCGGTTCGATCGGATGGCGGATCGCCGGTATGCCGGGATTGATCGCAGAAACGGTCTGCGGCGCAACCTGCGGCGCCTGGCGGATGATCCGGCGCTGAAAAAGGCCGCGCTGCTGCGGCTGGACGACCGGACGCTGGTAGACGACGGGACGAACCGTGCCGCCGCCGAGCTGGTTGATCCATGGCGCGGTCAAATCGGGGCTGAGCACGACAGGCGGACGGGTGGCGTAGCGGTCGTCCGCAATGGCCGTCGTGGAGAAGATGCCGACGAGGGTTGCGGCAAGGACAAGCTGTTTCATCATCGGACGAACTCTCTACAAATGACCGAAAATGGCTGGCGGAGCATTTCCGCCCCCGGCGGAGATGTTCCGCCTGCAAAGACGCTGCCACCCTATCCGCCAGCGAATGGTAAAGATCGATTCATGAAAAGCCGAGCGACCGGATAAACTTTTCGTCAGGGTTACCGTTCGGTTTGGAAAGACGGTTTGCAAATGGTAAAGCCGGAATCATGAGCAGAGAACGAAGCAAACCCCAAAGAATGAAGCGGATATGAGCGCGACAGGCATCATCATCGGCGAGGATGGCAGGAGCCGCTGCCACTGGCACGCCAATCTGCCCGACTATCTCCGCTATCATGACGAGGAATGGGGCCGCCCTGTCACCGATGACATCCGCCTTTTCGAGAAGATCTGCCTCGAAGGCTTCCAGTCCGGTCTTTCCTGGCTGACGATCCTGCGCAAGCGGGAGAATTTCCGCGCCGCCTTCTCAGGCTTCGACTTCGAGAAGGTCGCCCTTTTCGGTGAGGACGATGTCGCGCGCTGCCTGGCCGATGCAGGCATCATCCGCCACCGCGGCAAGATCGTCTCCACCATCAACAACGCCAGGCGCGCAATCTCGCTCCGGGACGAATTCGGCTCGCTCGCCCATTATTTCTGGCGTTACGAACCCGGCCACAACGAACGGCCCGTCGTGGTCGACCGCGATCACATCGTCGCCAATCCGACGACCCCGACATCGGTGATCATTTCCAAGGATCTGAAGAAACGCGGCTGGACCTTTGTCGGTCCGACCACAGTTTATGCCTTCATGCAGGCGATGGGCCTCGTCAACGATCATCTGGAGGGCTGTTACTGCCGGCCCGAGGTGGAGGCGATGCGCGCTGTCCTGGTTCGCCCATGAAAGATCTATCCGTGAGAACAATATTCGCCGCTGCCGCCGCCGCCCTGTTCCTCCTGGCCGCCCCTGCCATGGCGCAGACGCCGCAGCTCGATCCCGGCGAGAAGCTGGAAAAACTGCAGTTCCCGGCTGTCACCATGCAACTCAAGGGCTGGACGAAGTTCGGCAACAGCCACGTCTATACGCTGCCGGTACACGCCGGACAGCACATGAAGATCAGCTTTGCCACAAAGAGCAAATTCGCCTTCCTGGCGATCTTCGACCTGTCTAGACCGGATGACGAGGCCTTTTTCGGCACCGACGAGGACGGCATGAGCTTCGAGACGACGGTCAAGGAAAATACGACCTGGCTGTTGCGCCCCTATTATTCCAAGGTCTCGCCGCGCCGCGGCCTTGGCGCTCCCTTCAGCATCCTGATCGAGCCCTTGGCGGCGGCCCCGCAGCCGCCGCAAAAGCCGGCCGAGCCGGAGCGCCCGTCGTTGTTTCCGAAGGCGCCTGCCAAGCCGCAATGAGCCGGGAGCGCGAAAGCGCGACCTGAACCAGCGCGTCCCGGCCTATGCGAGCCGATCGATCAGGTCGCGCAATTCACCGAGGTGATCGATCTTGCGGAAGCGCGGCGCCTCCTTCGGCTCGTCGACATGTTCCAGCACCCAGGTCAGTTCATGCGGCACGAAGACGCCGTAGCTGCCGGCGGCGATTGCCGGCACGATGTCCGATTTCAGCGAATTGCCGACCATCATCGCCCGCTCCGGCCCGTCCCCGACCTTGGCGAAGATGCGGCGGTAGGTGACGGCCGTCTTGTCGGAGACGATCTCGACGGCGTCAAAGAAGTCGCCGAGCCCCGATTGGGCGAGCTTGCGCTCCTGATCGAACAGATCGCCCTTGGTGATCATGACAAGCAGGTATTTGCCGGCAAGCGCCTCCAGCGTGTCGCGCACATGCGGCATGGTCTCGACGGGATGGGAGAGAAGATCGCGGCCGGTATCGAGGATCTTGGCGATCACGCCTGAGGGAACCTTGCCCTCGGTGATCTCGATCGCCGTCTCGATCATCGACAGCGTGAAGCCTTTGATGCCGAAGCCGTAGTGGCGAAGGTTGCGCTTCTCGGCTTCCAGCAGCCGCTCGGAAATCTTCGGCCCCTCGGCGAAATCGGCAAGGAGCCTGGTGAAATGCTCTTCGGTCAATCGGTAATATTGTTCGTTTTGCCAGAGCGTGTCGTCGGCATCGAAGCCGATCGTGGTCAGTGGTCGCGTCGTCATATGCGCACCTCTTGAAATATGGCCGGCAATCTATCGGCTGCCTGTGTCGAGACAAGGGCATCCGGGCGGCGTTGAAAAGCGCTGCCGCCGCACTACATGAAACTCGCCTCACCCTGCAGCCAGCCACGGCTGTGCCTGTCACGCGCAGGCCAATAATCAAAAAATGAAGTTCTTGAGTTCGCAAGCCCCCTTGCGGCACACACAAAGGAATTTTTCGACCATGCGTTACAATCAACTCGGAAATACGGGACTTTTCGTCTCGGAAATCTGCCTGGGCACCATGACCTTCGGCGAAGCCAAGCAAGGCAACCTCTGGGGCGCCATCGCCGATGTCGACCAGAATGCCGCCGACCGGATCGTCGAGCGCTCGCTCGCCGCTGGCGTCAACTTCATCGACACGGCCGATGTTTACTCCGTCGGCGAATCCGAAAGGTTGCTCGGCCAGGCGCTGAAGAACCTCGACGTGCCACGCAAAGACGTCGTCATCGCCACCAAGGTTTATGGCGTCATGGGCGACAAGCCGAACGACCGCGGCGCCTCGCGTGGCCATATCATGGATTCCGTCGAGGCGAGTCTCAAGCGGCTGCAGACCGATCACATCGACCTCTATCAGATCCATGCGACCGATACGGTGACGCCGATCGAGGAAACACTGCGCGCCTTCGACGATCTCGTCTCCCGCGGTCTCGTGCGTTATATCGGCGTTTCCAACTGGCAGGCCTGGCGCATTTCCAAGGCGCTCGGCCTCTCCGAACGCCGCGGGTTCGCCCGGTTCGAGAGTGTGCAGGCCTATTATTCGATCGCCGGCCGTGATCTCGAGCGCGATATCGTGCCGATGATGCAGGAGGAGAAACTCGGCCTGATGGTCTGGTCGCCGCTTGCCGGCGGTCTGCTCTCCGGCAAGTATGGTCCGGGCGCCCCCGGCAATGGCGAGGGCCGCCGCGCCAGTTTCGACTTCCCGCCCGTCGACACGGACAAGGCCTGGGCCTGCGTCGCCGTCATGCGCGAGATCGCCGAAAAGCACGGCGTCGGCGTCGCCACCGTGGCGCTCGCCTATATCCTCGCCAAGCCCTTCGTCACGTCGGTCATCATCGGCGCCAAGCGCGTCGAACAGCTCGACCAGAACCTAGCCGCCGTCAAGCTGAAGCTCGATGAGAACGATATGACGAGGCTCGACGAGGTGAGCGCACTTGCACCCGAATACCCGGGCTGGATGCTGGCGCGGCAGGGTGCGGGCCGCCGCCCGGCCGACTTCGAACCGAAGGATTGAGCAAAACTGTTGCAGAACGCCGGAGATATCCGGCGTTCTCTTTTTTTGAAAGGCCGATTACTTGCCGTGCGCCTTGAGCCAGGCGTTCATCTCGGCGATCTCCGCTTCCTGCGCTTTGATCACGCCTTCGGCGAGCTTGCGGATTTCGGGATCCTTTCCGTATTGAAGCTCGACTTTCGCCATGTCGATCGCGCCCTGATGATGAGGGATCATCCCGCGGACGAAATCCACGTCGGCATCCCCGCTATACTTGATCATCATATCCTTATGCATCTTGTCGTTCGCCTCGCTGAAGGCGTGGCTGGAGGCTTCGTGGTTGCCCATCGGCTTGCTCATGTCCATCGGCTTGTCTTCGGCAAGGACGGGGGTGGCAACGATGGCGAGCATTGCGGATAAAGCGATGATTTTCAGAGACATGAGAGTTCCTTCCTCTGTCTGACAATAGATCTTCCGGGCGGCTGAGCCACCTGATTGGCATGGATCGTCGCGATGTCAGGACAGTCGGGGAGGCGGCGCCTGCGGGGCGGGCCGGTTATCGTCAAGTGCTCGGGCAAGTGCCGGGGCGGGATAGGCGAAGGCAGATTTCCCGCTATCAGCAACCGTAACCGCCGGTGGCAGCAGGAGACAGGCGGCGCAAACCGGCATGTGCGCGGTATCACCGGTCGTGCAGGGGTCTTTCAAAGGATCGGTCTTATCAGCCGCCCGGGGCATATCCATGTCTGCCATCTGATGGTGCACGCCGGCCTCGATGACGACCCGCGTATTCATCGACGCGCATGTCGGACAACCCGCCCATGCGGACATGGCGCTGTAGACCAGCCAGCTGAAAACCATCGTGACGAGAGCGAGCGTGCGCATACCTCCTTATAGGCGAACGCCTTGTACAAGCCAAGCCGACCGGCGGTGACATCCTGGTCACCAGGCGGCAATGACCTTGTGTTCTATCCGGTAATCCTTGCTTTCCTCGCCGAGCGGCGCAACCGGCCATGTCCAGACCGCTTTTGCCGGTGGGGGTGAAACGCCGTGCAGCAGATCGGCCTGCTCATGCGTTTTGCCCTTTCGGTCGATGACGGTATAGGCGATGTCCGTTACCAGGCAGCCGGGGCAGGAAAGCCCGGAAAGCCCGGCCAGATGCGCCGTAATCAGCCTTTTCACCGTATCTTCAGGCATTCGTCCGGCCTCGGCCTCGTATCGCCGTTTCACTCCGCGGCCGATCTGCGAGAGCAGATTGGCCGAAACCACAAAATCGAGATAGGGCACGGAGCGCAGGAAGCCGAGCGGTTCGGGTTCGCCACCGGCCGCAAGATGGTCGTAGCCGGAGAGATCGCGCTCGATCAGCCTGATATTGCGATAGCCCTTGGCCGTAAGCCGGAGGCGCACCGAGGCGAGATGAACGAGATCGACCAGAACGACGGTGTCGAAATCCCTCGCCAGCTCCTTGATCGGCACATCCCGCAACAGGCCGGAACCCAGCACGACGGCCGTCCGTTTCTGCCTGAGGCCGGTGGTTGCCGCGCGGATCGCATCGCGGCTCATCTCCTCATGTTCGGCCCAATCCTTGGCGCAACGCCCGGCCCGCGACCAGAGATTGACGGAATAGCGGATGAACTTTCGATGCGGCTTGCCGGTGAGCGGCAGGGTCGCGGCATAAAGAAGGGCCTCGGTGATCATGAGAATATCCGCATTTCGATCGATGTCCCTTCGTTCAATCGATTCTGGGAGCGGCATCAAGGCCCTTCGCCCTTGCCGCTCCCCGCCCAATCCGCTAGGAAACCGCCCACTGTCACAGCCAGCGGAATTCCCGGAAATGAACGACAAGCAGAAGAAACCGCAAAAGCTCAAGGCCCGCCTGCCGCGCGGCTTCGTCGACCGGACGGCCGCCGATATCCGCGCTGTCAACGAGATGACGGCAAAGATCCGGGAAGTCTATGAGCATTATGGTTTCGATCCTGTGGAAACGCCGCTGTTCGAATATACCGATGCGCTCGGCAAGTTCCTGCCCGACAGCGACCGGCCGAACGAGGGCGTGTTCTCGCTGCAGGACGACGACGAGCAATGGATGTCGCTGCGTTACGACCTGACGGCGCCGCTCGCCCGTCATGTCGCCGAGAATTTCAACGAGATCCAGCTGCCCTACCGCACCTATCGCGCCGGTTACGTCTTCCGCAACGAGAAGCCGGGTCCGGGCCGCTTCCGCCAGTTCATGCAGTTCGATGCCGATACGGTCGGCGCGCCTGGTGTTCAGGCTGACGCTGAAATGTGCATGATGATGGCCGATACGCTCGAAGCCCTCGGCATCAAGCGCGGCGACTACGTCATCCGCGTCAACAACCGCAAGGTTCTGGACGGCGTGCTGGAAGCGATCGGCCTCGGTGGCGACGACAAGGCCGGCCAGCGGCTCAACGTGCTGCGCGCCATCGACAAGCTCGACAAGTTCGGGCCGGAAGGCGTCGCGTTGCTGCTCGGCCCCGGCCGCAAGGATGAATCCGGCGACTTCACCAAGGGCGCCGGTCTTAACCAGGAGCAGATCGACAAGGTGCTGTTCTTCGTCGGCATCAAGGACTATGCCGAAAGCGCCGCGCGCCTGGCCGAGCTCGTTGCTGGGACCTCCAGGGGTGCCGAGGGCGTCGAGGAGCTGAACTTCATCGGCGCGCTCGTCACGAGCGCCGGCTACGCCTCCGACCGCATCAAGATCGACCCCTCGGTCGTGCGCGGCCTCGAATATTACACCGGCCCGGTCTACGAGGCCGAGCTTCTCTTCGACGTCACCAACGAGAAGGGCGAAAAGGTCGTCTTCGGCTCGGTCGGCGGCGGCGGGCGTTATGATGGTCTCGTCTCTCGTTTCATGGGCCAGCCGGTTCCGGCGACGGGCTTTTCGATCGGTGTCTCCCGCCTGATGACGGCGCTGAAGAACCTCGGCAAGCTTGGCGCCAGCGAAGTCATCGAGCCGGTGCTCGTCACCGTCATGGACGGCGATGTCGAGGCGATGGGCCGCTATCAGAAGATGACCCAGGAACTGCGCGCCGCCGGCATCCGCGCCGAAATGTTCCAGGGCAACTGGAAGAAATTCGGCAACCAGCTGAAATATGCCGACCGCCGCGGCTGCCCCGTCGCCATCATCCAGGGCGGCGACGAACGCGCAGGCGGCGTCGTCCAGATCAAGGATCTCATCGAAGGCAAGCGGCTCTCCGGCGAGATTGAGGACAATGCCAGCTGGCGCGAAGCGCGTGTGGCGCAGGACACCGTGCCGGAAACCGACCTTGTCGCCAAGGTGCGGGAAATCCTTGCCGCGCAGGCGGAGGATCGGAAGAGGGCGGCGAATGCGCAGTAAACCCCTCCCCAACCCCTCCCCACAAGGGGGAGGGACTTTATCTGGCGCCGCTGTACCGAACTCAGCCTTCGCTTCACCGAGCGCGCGCTCAATCTGTTTCGGCGATCGCCGCGAGTTAGTCCCTCCCCCTTGTGGGGAGGGGTTGGGGAGGGGATTTTTCCCGGGAGCGATACGATGCCCCTGATCAACCTCCCCGATTTCTCCAACGACCTCCTGGCCGAATTTACCGCCCGAAACGCCGAGCGCATCGACACGCCAGTCATTCAGCCGGCCGAACCCTTCCTCGATATTGCCGGCGAAGATCTGCGCCGGCGCATCTTCATGACGGAAAGCGAAACCGGCGCCAGCCTTTGCCTGCGTCCGGAATTCACCATCCCTGTCTGTCTGCGCCACATCGAGACCGCCACAGGCACGCCGAAACGTTATGCCTATCTGGGCGAAGTTTTCCGCCAGCGCCGCGACGGCGCTAACGAGTTCTATCAGGCCGGCATCGAGGATCTGGGCGACATCAACATCGCGACGGCCGACGCCCGCGCCATCGGCGATGCCACAGGCATTCTCGCCCGCCTGCTACCGGGCCGGCGCCTGTCGGTGACGTTGGGCGATCAGGCGGTGTTCGAGGCTGTTGTTCAGGCGCTTGGCCTGCCGCTCGGCTGGCAGAAGCGTCTGATCCACGCATTCGGCAATATGACGCAGCTGGAGGCGCTGCTTGCGAGCCTCGTCAGCCCGCAATTCGTGACCGGGCTCGACGACGATATTGCACGGCTTATAGCTTCCGGCGACGAACAGGCGCTGGTTGCCCATCTCGAGCAGGAAATGCAGAAGACGGGTTATTCGACGAATGCCAGCCGCTCGCCGCTGGAGATCGCCCGCAGGCTCAAGGAAAAGCTCATCCTCTCCGAAACGCGCCTCGACGACGCGGCCTTCCACGTCCTGGAAGAGTTCCTGTCGCTCGATGTGCCGCTCGTCAATGCATCCGCAGCCCTTGCCGGCTTCGCTGATGCTGCCGGTCTGAAACTCGGCAATGCGCTCTCCCGTTTCGACGGCCGCGTCGCAGCTCTCGCGAATGCCGGCGTCGATCTTTCCGGCCTGAGTTACCGCGCCGCCTTCGGACGGCCGCTCGATTATTATACCGGCCTCGTTTTCGAGGTGACGGTCGAGGGCTCGGCCGCGGTTCTGGCCGGCGGCGGGCGTTTCGACCGGCTACTGACTTTCCTTGGTGCGACGGATCGCATTCCGGCCGTCGGCTTCTCCTTCTGGCTCGACCGCATCGAAACCGAAAGGGCAGCCGCATGACCGTCACGATCGCGCTTCCCTCCAAGGGCCGGATGAAGGACGACGCTTCGGCGATCTTCGAGCGCGCCGGCATGCCGATAACGGCTGTCGGTAACGACCGCTCCTATCGCGGCCGCGTCGAGGGCTGGGACGATGTGGAAGTCGCCTTCCTGTCAGCCTCCGAAATCTCCCGCGAAATCGGCAACGGCACCGTCGATTTCGGCGTCACCGGCGAGGATCTGATGCGGGAGGGTTTTGCTGAGGTGGATAAGCGCGTCGAATTCTGCGCCCGCCTCGGTTTCGGCCATGCCGATGTCGTCGTTGCCGTGCCTGAGATCTGGCTTGATGTTGAGACCATGGCCGATCTTGGCGATGTCGCCGCCGATTTCCGCGCCCGTCACTCCAGGCGTCTCGCCATCGCCACCAAATACTGGCGGCTGACCCAGCAGTTCTTTTCGAGCCAGCACGGCATCCAGCTTTACCGCATCGTCGAAAGCCTGGGCGCCACCGAAGGCGCTCCCGCTTCCGGCTCGGCGGATATCATCGTCGATATCACCTCCACCGGCTCGACGCTGCGCGCCAACCACCTGAAGGTGCTCCAGGACGGCGTCATCCTGCATTCGCAGGCCTGCCTCGTGCGCGCCCGCAAGGAAAGCCATGCGGACGAGCCGACCGTGCAGGCCATCATCGAGGCAGTGCGCGCCGCCCTCTGATCTCCGCCCTAAAGGCATGGAAAAACCCGCCGTCTGATGACGGCGGGTTTTGCATGTTTGGGAGGATATCTGTCTTCGATCAGGCTGCTGCGTAGGCGCCGCGGCGGGCGTCGAGCGAGTAGGCGCCTGCGCCATTGGTGGCGAGCATGATATAGGCGCCGGCGAGCGTGATGTTCTTCAGGAAGTTGACGAAGTTCAGGCCACTGAGCCAGGCGTTGGCGGCAGCCGGGAAATCAGGAACGTTGATCGGCGCGAAGTGGAAGACGAAGCCGGTGAAGACACAGAAAACGGCAAGCAACCAGCCGACGATGCGGACCTGGAAACCGACGAGCACGGCAATGCCGGTTGCGAGTTCGAAGAGACCAGCGAGATAGGTGAGCGCGGTGGAGGCCGGCAGGCCGGCACCGGCGATCATGCCGGCAGTGGAAGCCGGGTCGGTGACCTTGCCGAAGCCGGCGAAGATGAACATGAAGGAAAGAAGGATGCGGGCGATCAGGATGATGACATTGTTGGCGTTCGACATGGACGTTGTCTCCGTTTGAATGGCTCTGGAGATCTTGGTGCCCCGGCACCGGTTGGACCTCTGATGCTTCTATGTCGCCTTTTTCTGGCGTTATGGAAAGATAAACGGAAGGGGACACTTTGTTCAATAATGTGGAACGATGAGGTCGCGGCTGCTGCTTGCCTTTGCCGAGCCTGTTCTCTTATGGTCGGCTGATAACATGGAGAATCCGATGGCAGATCTTTCCGCATTTCCGATCACGAAACGCTGGCCGGCGAAAAACCCCGATATTATCCAGCTCTATTCCCTGCAGACGCCGAACGGCGTGAAGGTTTCGGTCGCCCTCGAAGAACTCGGGCTTGCCTATGAGCCGCACTATGTCTCCTTTGCCGCCAACGAGCAGAAGTCGCCGGAATTCGAATCTCTCAACCCGAATGGCCGCATTCCGGCGATCATCGATCCGAATGGCCCTGTGGGAAAACCGATCGGCCTTTTCGAATCCGGTGCTATCCTGCTCTATCTTGCGGAAAAGACCGGCAAGCTCATCCCTGCCGATGCCGCCGGCCGCTACGAGACCATCCAATGGGTGTTTTTCCAGATGGCCGGCATCGGCCCGATGTTCGGTCAGTTCGGGCATTTCCACAAGTTCGCCGCCGACAAGGTCGCCAACAACTCCTATCCGGTGGAACGCTATCGCGACGAATCCAAACGCCTGCTCGGCGTGCTCGAAGACCGGCTGAAGGGGCGTCAATGGATCATGGGCGATCTCTACACGATCGCCGACATCACCACCTTCACCTGGGTTCGCGGCGCCGATATTTTCTATGGCGGCCGCGAGATTCTCGAATATGCGAAATTCCCTGCCGTTTCGGATTGGCTGGAGCGCTGCATCGCCCGTCCGGCAAGCGCCAGGGGCCTCAACATTCCGGTCAAGCCGGAGTAACGGATCGTCCATCGGAAAATGCGAAAGGCCGCCCTCGCGAGCGGCCTTTATCTTGCGCTACCGATTTTTACTGCCGGCTTATGATCTGGCTTGCATCCTGCAGCTTGAAGCGCGGGAAGATGAAGACGCCGGCCATGCTGCCGCTGTATTTTTCCTCGAGCCCGGTCGACTCCCCCATGCAGAAGAGCGGCTGGCGGAAACCGTTCGGCGTGATGATCGTCGTCGAAAAACAGAAAGAGGAGCAGTGTGTCGCCGCCTGCTCGAACAGCCCCAATACGTGGCTGCGGTCCTTGGCGTCATAGCAGCGTATCAGGCTCAGCAGTCCGCATTCCGCTGCGGAAAGACCGTGTATCATCGAGCTCCATTCGCCAAGATGGATCATGCCGCTCGAAAAATCCCCGCTCCAGGCTTCGGAAAAGGAGAACTGCGCCAACATTTCGTGATTTCGATTGTTGTCGTTGAGCGAGCCGGAGATCGAGGGCGCGGCTGCATTGGTTTTGGCAATCTTAAACAAGGCGTTCCCCAGTTCGGATGCGGCTCCTCCGCCGCATGCTCGGCAAACACAAAGAAACAGGATCACGTAGCTGCAGGCGTTATGCCCGGGCTTGTATCTGGCATTGTCGTCAGCCCTCAAGTCTCCGCAACAGGAGCTTTTGCAAGCCGAACGTTCTCGCGTGGTCTTTCGCACTTCAGCCTCGTCTGACGACGAAAATGACGGCCGGGCGCGCTTCAATTGCAGCGCGGATTTATAAGAGCTTTTGCTCAAACGGCAACGGCTTTTTAAGGGGTATTGAATTTGGCCTTTTTTGCCGAAATCTCTGAATTTTCGGATGCGCCGCGAGGATTGGCATCTGCAAATCTATTTTCAGCGCTTTGAAAACGTTTCCACTCCATGCAGGCGAGCAAATCGTGCCGCGACGCTGCGATCTCCCCCATTGTTTCGCCGACTCTGAAATATGCGGCGAAGCAAGCTTGGCGAAAGTTTCGGTCCGGGAACCGAGGGTCGGCGGCGATTAAACGCAGATGGCGGGATAAAATTGCGCGCAACGGATCGAATCGTTTTGGGCAAAAGAAAAGGGCGACCCGAGGGCCGCCCTTCCTATTCCGGATGCCGGAATGGGTAGTCAGTGAAGGCTTTGGCCTATCACATCATGTCCATACCGCCAGTTCAGCGCGCTTGACGCGCTGAACCATCTTAGATGATGGGCGGTTTCATGAACGATGCTGTGAAAGGCCGTGGCCTATCACATCATGTCCATACCGCCCATGCCGCCCATGCCGCCCGGCATAGCCGGAGCGTCCTTCTTCGGCAGCTCGGCGATCATGGCTTCGGTGGTGATCAGCAGCGATGCGACGGAAGCGGCATCCTGCAGGGCGGTGCGAACGACCTTGACCGGGTCGATGATGCCCATGCCGATCATGTCGCCATATTCGCCGGTCTGGGCGTTGTAACCCCAGTTGTCCTGATCCTTGTCGAGGATCTTGCCGATGACGATCGAAGCTTCGTCGCCAGCGTTTTCAGCGATCTGGCGAGCCGGAGCCTGCAGAGCGCGGCGAACGATGTTGATGCCGGCTTCCTGGTCGTCATTGACACCCTTAGAGGTGATCTTGACGGAAGAACGCAGCAGGGCAACACCGCCGCCCGGTACGATGCCTTCCTGAACGGCAGCGCGCGTCGCGTTGAGAGCGTCGTCGATGCGGTCCTTCTTTTCCTTCACTTCGACTTCCGTCGAACCGCCGACGCGGATGACGGCAACGCCGCCAGCGAGCTTGGCAAGACGTTCCTGCAGCTTCTCGCGGTCGTAATCGGAGGTGGTTTCTTCGATCTGGGCCTTGATCTGGGCAACACGGCCTTCGATGTCGGACTTGGCGCCCGAACCGTCGACGATCGTGGTGTTTTCCTTGGAGATCGAAACCTTCTTCGCACGGCCGAGCATGTCGAGCGTGACGCTCTCGAGCTTGATGCCGAGGTCTTCGGAGATAACAGTACCGCCGGTCAGGATCGCGATGTCTTCGAGCATGGCCTTGCGGCGGTCGCCGAAGCCGGGAGCCTTGACGGCAGCAATCTTGAGGCCGCCGCGCAGCTTGTTGACGACGAGCGTTGCCAGAGCTTCGCCTTCGACGTCTTCAGCGATGATGAGGAGCGGCTTGCCGGTCTGGACGACGGCTTCGAGAACCGGGAGCATCGACTGCAGGTTCGAGAGCTTCTTCTCGTGAAGGAGAATGAAGACGTCTTCGAGATCGGCGATCATCTTTTCCGGGTTGGTCACGAAGTAGGGGCTGAGGTAGCCGCGGTCGAACTGCATGCCTTCGACGACTTCGAGTTCGGTTTCGGCGGTCTTGGCTTCTTCAACCGTGATGACGCCTTCGTTGCCAACCTTCTGCATGGCTTCGGCAATGTCGAGACCGACCTGACGTTCGCCGTTTGCGGAGATCGTGCCGACCTGGGCGACTTCTTCCGAAGTGTTGATCTTCTTGGCCTTGGCCTGGAGATCCTTGACGACTTCGGCAACGGCGAGATCGATGCCGCGCTTCAGGTCCATCGGGTTCATGCCGGCGGCAACAGCCTTGGCGCCTTCGCGAACGATCGCCTGGGCGAGAACCGTAGCGGTCGTGGTGCCGTCACCAGCGATGTCGTTGGTCTTCGAAGCGACTTCGCGGACCATCTGGGCGCCCATGTTTTCGAACTTGTCTTCGAGTTCGATTTCCTTGGCGACCGAAACGCCGTCCTTGGTGATGCGCGGAGCGCCGAAGGACTTGTCGATGATGACGTTACGGCCCTTCGGGCCGAGCGTTACCTTGACTGCATCGGCGAGAATGTCGACGCCGCGCAGCATCTTTTCGCGCGCGGTGCGGCCAAACTTGATTTCTTTAGCTGCCATGTTTGTGACTCCTGAATTCGATTTGTTCGGGCAAAGGCCCGTCAGTCATTTCGGGAAAGCGGGTCGGCTGATCAGCCGATGATGCCCATGATGTCGGCTTCCTTCATGATCAGAAGGTCTTCGCCGTTGATCTTGACTTCGGTGCCGGACCACTTGCCGAACAGGACGCGGTCGCCAGCCTTGACGTCGAGTGCGACGACCTTGCCGGACTCGTCACGAGCGCCGGAGCCGACGGCGACGATTTCGCCTTCCTGGGGCTTTTCCTTGGCGGTATCGGGAATGATGATGCCGCCTTTGGTCTTCTCTTCGGACTCGACGCGACGAACGACGACGCGGTCGTGAAGCGGACGGAAATTGGTGCTTGCCATTGTCTAATCCCTCGATCGAATGACATTCGCGGACCGGAGTGGCCCACATGGATAAATGTTAGCACTCCCTTGTGATGAGTGCTAGCGCCGAGCATTTAGGGATGGCTCCGAAAGGAGTCAATGAGAGCAATCACGAATTTTTGTGCCGGAATTGTGAAGAGGTCGGAGAATTCCCCGAGATTCCAGCCGAAACCTCCGCCGGCCAAGCTTTGCCCATCCGCGCTCGCCGGGACTGCCGTTCAGGCACTTCCCGGCGGCCGGCAGCGAAGAAAATGCCTTGCCATCGCCTTGCGCCTTTGCAATGTCACCGGTGACTGAAGCAAATCGGGAAATCGGAATGGCCAAGCGGATAGAAAACTTCTCGGAAATCACAGATCACTATGATGTGGTGCTCTGCGACGTCTGGGGCGTCGTTCACAACGGCGTCGATCCGTTCCCGAAGGCGGCCGCGGCCCTTGAAGCGGCTCGCAAGAGCGGTCTTGCCGTCGTGCTCATCACCAATTCGCCGCGCCTTTCCTGGCAGGTGGTCGAGCAACTGCGCCAGATCGGCGTTCCCGACAGCGCCTATGACAGGATCGTCACCTCTGGCGACGTCACGCGCGGGCTGATTGCCGAAGGGCCGAAGACGGTCTTTCTGCTCGGCCCCGAGCGCGACAAGGCGCTTCTCGAAGGCATCGGCGTTGAGCGGCGGCCGGCGGGCGAAGCGCAGTCGCTCGTCTGCACCGGCTTTTTCGACGATGAGACCGAGAAGCCGGAGGATTACACCGACATGCTTCTCGATTTCAAAGCGCGCGAGGTGCCGATGATCTGCGCCAATCCCGACCTCGTGGTCGAGCGCGGCCACCGCATCATTCCCTGCGCCGGCGCCATGGCCGCTTATTACGAGCAGCTTGGCGGCAAGACCCGCATTGCCGGCAAGCCGCATCGGCCGATCTACGAGGCGACGCTTGCGGCGGCCCGCGAGCTTCGCGGCGATTTCCCGGTTGAGCGCGTGCTGGCGATCGGCGACGGTATGCCGACGGATGTGCGCGGCGCCTTGAATTATGGGCTGGACCTCCTCTACATCAGCGGTGGTATCCACGCCAAGGAATACACACTCGACGGTGAGACCGACGAGGCGATCCTCAACGCCTATCTCGAACGGGAAAAGGCCGCGCCGAGGTGGTGGATGCCGCGCCTTGCATAAAGAGAAGCCAGCCGATGACCGTTTTCCACCGCAATGAAACCCGGGATCCTTTGCCCGCCCATCTGAAGGGCGGCGTGATCGCCATCGGTAATTTCGACGGCGTGCACCGCGGCCATCAGTCGGTGCTGAACCGCGCGCTGGAGATTTCCAGGGCGCGCGGCATTCCCGCCCTCGTGCTCACCTTCGAGCCGCATCCGCGTACGGTCTTCCGGCCGCAGACGCCGGTCTTCCGCCTGACGCCGGCGCCGCTGAAAGCCCGCATTCTGGAAACGCTGGGTTTCAACGCCGTCATCGAATATCCCTTCGACTACGAATTCTCGCAGCGCTCGGCCGAGGATTTCATCCATTCGATCCTGAAAGACTGGCTCGGCGCTTCCGAAGTCGTCACCGGCGTCGATTTCCATTTCGGCCGCGGCCGCGAGGGCGGTCCGGCCTTTCTCATGGATGCCGGCCGCACCTATGGTTTCGGCGTCACCCTGATTGATGCCTTCCGTGACGAAAATGCCGATGTTGTCTCCTCGAGCCATATTCGCGCGCTGCTGAAGGACGGCAATGTCAGCGAAGTCGCCGGCATGCTGGGTTACCGCTATACTGTCGAGGCCGAAGTGATCGACGGCGAAAAGCTCGGCCGGCAGCTCGGCTTTCCCACGGCCAACATGCGCCTGCCGCCGGAAACCGATCTCGCCGCCGGCATCTACGCCGTCCGATTCCGGCTTCAGGACGGAACGCTCTACGATGCCGTCGCAAGCTACGGCCGCCGCCCGACGGTCACGGAAAACGGTGCGCCGCTGCTCGAAACCTATCTTTTCGACTTCAGCGGCGATCTCTACGGCCAGCTCTGCGCCGTCTCTTTCTTTGGCTATCTCCGCCCGGAGCTGAAATTCGACGGTCTCGCTCCGCTCGTCGCCCAGATCAAGCGCGACGAGGAGGAGGCGAGGGCACTGCTGGCGGGTGTGGTGCCGCTCGGCGAACTCGATCGGAAGCTCTGCTTTTCCTGAGGTCTGCCTCAGCTCGGAATTGTCGGAGCACAAACCAGATTCAGCCGCGCCTCGGGATCGCATGCAGGTAATTTCTTCTCTTCCTTTTCCCGGCAAAAACGCCTATGAACCGGCGCTATGACGAAATTTCGGCTGGCGATTACGATACGAATTATCGGCCCGGCCTTCCGCGCGCGCTAAGCGGCCGGGAGGTCCGGGTTTTCGGCGCTTGCGAGCAAGCGCTTCCGCCGCCACCTATTTTCACGCCCGTTGCGCCCTTCCTGGGCCGCCAGAAACGATTGTCACACATGACCGAAACAGCCGATAAGATCGACTACTCGAAGACCCTCTACCTGCCTGAAACGGATTTCCCGATGCGCGCCGGCCTGCCGCAGAAGGAGCCGGAACTCGTTGCCCGCTGGCAGGAGATGGATCTCTACAAGAAATTGCGCGCCTCCGCCGCCGGCCGGGAAAAGTTCGTCCTGCACGACGGCCCGCCCTACGCCAATGGCAACATCCATATCGGCCACGCGCTGAACAAGATCCTCAAGGACGTCATCAACCGTTCGTTCCAGATGCGCGGCTACGACGCCAATTACGTGCCGGGCTGGGATTGCCACGGCCTGCCGATCGAATGGAAGATCGAGGAAGAAAACTATCGCGCCAAGGGCAGGGCCAAGCCTGACCTGACCGAGCCGTCGGCGATGATCGAATTCCGCCGCGAGTGCCGCGCCTATGCCGAAAAGTGGATCGCTGTCCAGGGCGGTGAATTCCAGCGCCTCGGCATCGTTGGCGATTTCGAAAATCCGTACCTGACGATGAACTTCCACGCGGAAAGCCGTATCGCCGGCGAGCTCCTGAAGATCGCCAGGAGCGGCCAGCTCTATCGCGGCTCCAAGCCGATCATGTGGTCGGTGGTCGAGCGCACTGCGCTGGCGGAAGCCGAAGTCGAGTATCACGACTATGAGTCGGACACGATCTGGGTGAAGTTCCCGGTCGTTGGGGTCGTTGAGTACAAGCATCCGGACGGGCGGATGTACCATGACGTTTCGCTGGAAGAGGCGAAGGCCGTTGACGCGTCGGCCGTCTCTTATCGTGAACAGTCAATGCGGAACCGTGATCTCCTTGGTGCCTCAATTGTCATCTGGACGACCACGCCTTGGACGATCCCAGGCAATCGAGCGATCGCTTATTCGCCCAAGGTAGCCTATGGCCTCTACGAGGTGACCGCAGCGCAGAACGATTTCGGTCCGCGGCCCGGCGAGAAACTAATCCTTGCCGATGCCTTGGCCGCGGATGCATTTGCAAAAGCAAAATTGGAGTTCAGACGTCTGCGTGAGGTCTCGCAGTCCGATTTTGCCGAGATTTCCCGTGTGGAACATCCTTTGAAGGGGTTGGGCGACGGTTACAACTTTACCGTCCCGCTGCTGACCGGCGATCATGTCACTGACGACGCCGGTACCGGTTTCGTCCACACGGCGCCGAGCCACGGCCGTGAAGACTTTGATGTCTGGATGGCGCATGCCAGGGTTCTGGAAGAAGATGGCATCGAGACCAAGATCCCGTTCCCGGTTGACGACGGCGGCTTCTACACATCAGATGCTCCCGGCCTGGAAGGCGCGCGCGTCATCGACGACAACGGCAAGAAGGGCGATGCCAACGACCGCGTCATCAAGGCGCTGATCGAGCGCAACGCGCTCTTTGCCCGCGGTCGCCTGAAGCACCAGTATCCGCATTCCTGGCGCTCCAAGAAGCCTGTCATTTTCCGCAACACGCCGCAGTGGTTCGTCTATATGGACAAGACGCTGCCTGATGGAACGACGCTGCGCGCCCGTGCGCTGAGCGCCATCGATGACACGCGTTTCGTCCCGGCTGCCGGCCAGAACCGTCTGCGTGCCATGATCGAACAGCGCCCGGACTGGGTTCTTTCTCGTCAGCGCGCCTGGGGCGTGCCGATCTGCGTCTTCGTCGATGAGCAGGGCGAAGTTCTGCAGGACGATGCCGTCAATCAGCGCATCCTCGATGCTTTCGATGCCGAGGGTGCTGACGCCTGGTTCGCCGAAGGCGCCAAGGAGCGATTCCTCGGCAACGAGCATGACCCGGCCAAGTGGTCGCAAGTCATGGATATCCTCGACGTCTGGTTCGACTCGGGCTCGACGCACACCTTCACGCTGGAAGACCGCCCAGACCTGAAATGGCCGGCCGATCTCTATCTCGAGGGTTCAGACCAGCATCGCGGCTGGTTCCATTCCTCGCTGTTGGAATCGGCGGCGACGCGTGGCCGTGCGCCTTACGACACCGTTCTCACCCATGGCTTCACCATGGACGAGAAGGGCGAGAAGATGTCGAAGTCGAAGGGCAACGTCACAGCACCGCAGGAAGTCATGAAGGATGCCGGCGCCGACATCCTGCGTCTCTGGGTCATGACGTCTGACTATGCCGATGACCTGCGCGTCGGCAAGACGATCATCCAGACCAATGTCGATGCCTATCGCAAGCTGCGCAACACCATCCGCTGGATGCTGGGCACGCTGGCGCACGACAAGGGCGAGGTCATCGCGCTTGCCGATCTGCCGGAGCTCGAGCAGCTGATGCTGCACCGCCTCTCCGAGCTCGATCAGCTCGTGCGCGAAAACTATGACGCCTTCGACTTCAAGAAGATCGCCCGTGCATTGATCGACTTTGCAAATGTCGAGCTCTCGGCCTTCTACTTCGACGTCCGCAAGGATGCGCTCTATTGCGATGCGCCCTCCAGCCTTCGCCGCCGTTCGGCCCTCTATGTCATCCGCATGATCTTCGATTGCATGGTGACCTGGCTTGCGCCGATGCTGCCCTTCACGACCGAAGAGGCATGGCTCTCGCGCAATCCCTCGGCCGTCTCGGTGCATCTGGAGCAGTTCGCCCCGGTCGCCAGGGAATGGCGCAACGAGGCGCTCGCGGAAAAGTGGAAGAAGATCCGCGCGATCCGCAGCGTCGTGACGGGCGCTCTCGAAATCGAGCGCAAGGACAAGCGTATCGGTTCGTCGCTGGAAGCGGCCCCCGTCGTCCATGTCGCCGATGCGGAATTGCGCAAAGCGCTTGAAGGCCAAGACTTCAGCGAAGTCTGCATCACCTCAGGCATCACGATCGAGGCGAGCGCCGGCCCGGCCGACGCCTTCCGGCTGCCTGAAGTGTCCGAAGTCGCGGTCGTTCCCAAGCTTGCCGAAGGCGTGAAATGCGCCCGTTCCTGGCGCATCACCACCGATGTTGGGTCCGATCCGGAATATCCGGATGTCTCGGCGCGTGACGCTGCGGCACTGCGCGAACTCGGCATCCCAGCCTGAAGATATTTCCCGGGTGAATTGCCTTTTCGCGGTTCATCCGGTAAAAGCTGCCTGAAAATGGCCGGATTTTTGCGTCAGGGGGACGGTTGTCCGGTTGGGCAACGATTGCACCGGTGTCTGGAAGGGTTTTCATGTTCGCAACGCATTGGTTCCGTATGGGCGCCTGCCTGTCTGTTGTCATGGCGGGATGCTCCTTGGTGTCCAGTTGCGCCAGCAGCCCGACCTACGGCACCGGCAAGACCGCCGTGGAGCAGCTGACCGACGATCTCGGCCAGTCCGTGTCGCTGACCGGACCGGACCCGAAGAACAAGGGCGTCAAATATACGCCACGCCCGACGCTGGTGATGCCGGCCCAGGGGCAGAAGGAGACCCTCGTTGCGCCGCAGCCGACGGTCGCCAACAAGGACAATCCGCAGTGGCTTGAATCGCCGGAGGAAACCCGTGCCCGCCTCGTTTCCGAGGCTGACCAGAACTCGGACAATCCGAATTACCGCTCGCCGCTGGCAAGCTCCGCGATCGAAGGCGGCCGGCGCACAACGGAAGCACAGACTCAGGCCTATCGTGAAGCGCGCGCCCTGCAGAAGGGCTCCTATATCGATCAGCGCCGCTCCATCTCCGATCCGCCGACCGGTTACCGCACCGTCGACGATCCGGCAAAGCTCGACGATCTCGGCGAACCCGAGCTCAAGAAGCAGAAGAAGCGCAAGAAGGACGCGGCGATCGCCAACAGCGGCAAACAGTGGTGGAACCTCCTGCAATAGTAGGTTTCCTCGACCCATCGGCGCGAACCGGAGAGCCGGGCGCGCGGCCAAAGATGGCGCTGCCGCGCAGACGCTGAGGTTACGGCGTCTCTCTCTTTTGCGAAAAGAACCTTCTCAACATTTCGGCGGACTGGACCTCGTTGAAGCCTGAATAGACCTCAGGCGCGTGATGACAGGTCGGTTGCGCATAGAATCGCACGCCGTTGTCGACGGCACCGCCTTTCGGATCCTCGGCGCCGTAGTAGAGCCGCCGGATGCGCGCAAACGAGATGGCTGCCGCGCACATGGTGCAAGGCTCCAGCGTCACATAAAGATCGGCGCCGGCAAGCCGCTCCTGCCCGAGCGCTTCGCAAGCGAGCCGGATGGCGACGATTTCGGCGTGCGCGGTGACGTCTTTCAGCTCGCGCGTACGGTTTCCGGAGCGTGAAACGGCAATATCGTCGATGACGACGACGGCGCCGATCGGCACCTCGCCGCGCTCTTCGGCTGCCCGCGCTTCGTGAAGCGCCATCTCCATGAAACGATTTGTCTTCACGATCGCAAGAATTTCCACTTAACCGCAGATGCGTGACCTGATAGACAGGCCCAAAAGGCAGGCAAACAACAAATGACAACCAAAGACAAGCCAAAACGCCCGGGCGCAAAGCCCTTTTCTCGGGATGCCGGCGCTAAAGCCGGTCCCAAGGCTGGCAGCGCGAAGCCGGCAAAGGCTGCCGCCGCGGGCTCGGTCGCGGCCGGGACCGATGGCGAGGCCAAGGCCGAACGCATCTCCAAGGTGATGGCGCGCGCCGGCGTTGCCTCGCGCCGCGACATCGAACGCATGATCATGGAAGGCCGTGTGACGCTGAACGGCAGGGTTCTCGAAACCCCCGTCGTCAATGTCACGCTCACCGACCGGATCGAGGTCGACGGCGTGCCGATCCGCGGCATCGAGCGCACCAGGCTGTGGCTTTATCACAAGCCCGCGGGCCTCGTGACCACCAATGCCGATCCGGAAGGCCGCGCGACCGTTTTCGACAACCTGCCGGAAGAGCTGCCGCGCGTCATGTCGATCGGCCGGCTCGACATCAACACCGAAGGCCTGCTGCTGCTGACCAATGACGGCGGTCTCGCCCGCGCGCTCGAACTGCCGGCGACCGGCTGGCTGCGCCGCTACCGTGTCCGCGCTCATGGCGAGATCGATCAGGACGCGCTCGACAAGCTGAAAGACGGTATCGCCGTCGACGGCGTGCTCTATGGTTCGATCGAGGCGACGCTCGACCGCACTCAAGGATCGAACGTCTGGATCACCATGGGCTTGCGCGAAGGCAAGAACCGCGAAATCAAGAACGTGCTCGGCGCGCTCGGTCTCGACGTCAACCGCCTGATCCGCATTTCCTATGGCCCGTTCCAGCTTGGCGACTTGCCGGAAGGCCATGTCATCGAGGTGCGCGGCCGCACGCTGCGCGACCAGCTCGGCCCGCGCCTCATCGAGGAAGCGAAGGCCAATTTCGACGCGCCGATCTACAATGCGCCGGCCGTCGCCGCTGAAGAAGAGGCAGAGCCGGCAGCCCCTGAAAAGCGCGAGCGTCCGCGCCGCGATGAGGACAAGCGCGAACGGGCGCTGAGCCGTCTCGATACCAAGCGCGACGACCGCCATGGCGGCGGGCGCCGGGATGACGATCGCCGCGACGGCGGCCGCAGGGATGACGACAAGCCGAAGCGTCCCCAGCCGCTCGGTCAGCGCCGCAGCGCCAATGTCTGGATGGCGCCGGGCGCCCGTCCGCTCGGTGAAAAGGCGGCGGCGAAAGCCGCTAAGAATGCGCAGACCGCGCGCAAGCGGGGCGAGCTGGCGCCGGCGAAGAACACGGGTTTCGACCGCATCGAGGATCGCCCGCGCACGCAGGTGAACCGTGTGCGCGAAGAGGATGGCGAATGGATCCGCTCGAGCGAGCCGCCCCGTCGCAAGGATGAGGGCGAAGGCTCAGATCGCAAGCGCTCCTTCGGTGATCGCCCCGCCCGTGAAGACCGCGGTTTTGGCGACCGCCCGGCGCGCGGCGAACGCCGCCCCCGCGAAGGCGGTGACGAACGCCCGCGCACCAGAAGCGCCGCCGGCGAAGGCCGTTCGGAGCGTCCGCGCGGCGACCGGCCTTTCGGTGATCGTCCCTCGCGTGGAGATCGCCCCTTCGGCGACAAGCCGCGTGGTGATCGCAGGCCGCGTGCGGATGGTGACGAGCGTCCCCGCGCATCAAGAGCGTCCACCGGTGAGGCCCGTTCGGAGCGTCCGCGCGGCGATCGGCCTTTCGGTGATCGTCCTTCGCGTGGTGACCGCCCGTTCGGCGACAAGCCGCGCGGGGATCGCCGGCCGCGCGAGGACGGCGACGAACGTCCCCGCGCTGCCAGAACGTCCGCCGGCGAGGGCCGCTCCGAGCGTCCACGCGGTGAAAGATCGTTCGGCGAAAAGCCTTCGGGTGATAAGCCACGCGGCAAGGGCTTTGCGGGCAAGCCCGGCGGGCCCAAGAGTTTTTCCGGCAAGCCCAAGGGCGCCAAACCGGGCGGTGACAGGCCGGGCGGCGACAGGCCTGCGGGCGGGCCGTCCAAAGGTGGTGCTAGAGGAAAGGGAATGACGCGCGGTGCGGATCGTCGGCGGTGAGTTTCGCGGACGGCCTCTCGCCGTGCCAAAATCCAACGACATCCGGCCGACTGCCGACCGGACGCGCGAGAGCCTGTTCAATATTTTGAGCCATGCCTATCCGGATTGCGTCGATGGCACCCGGATCCTCGATCTTTTCGCCGGAACCGGCGCCGTCGGCCTGGAAGCTGTTTCGCGCGGCTGTCGCCATGCGCTCTTCGTCGAAAACAGCGTCGAGGGCAGGGCGTTGCTCTGGGAGAACATCGATGCGCTCGGCCTGCACGGCCGCACGCGCATCCTGCGCCGGGATGCGACCGATCTCGGCAGCGTCGGCAATCTCGAACCTTTTGACGTGCTCTTTGCCGACCCGCCCTATGGCAAGGGGCTCGGCGAGAAGGCGATGGCTGCAGCCGCCGAGGGCGGCTGGCTACGGGTAGGCGCGATCGCGGTGCTCGAGGAGCGTGCCGATGTTGTCGTTTCCGTCCATCCTTCCTATGTTTTCCTCGAAAGCCGCATCTTCGGGGATACGAGGGTGCATTTCTTCCGATATCAGCCGCAATAAGCGCGAGGACGGGGCGTGCAGCAGGCAGAGATCATCAGTCCGAAATTGCCTGCGATCAGCGATCTCCCGACGGTCGCGGTCGCCTTCGGCGGCGGCGGCGCGCGCGGGCTTTCCCATATCCATGTCATCGAGACGCTCGACGAACTCGGCATCCGGCCGGTGGCGATCGCAGGCTCGTCGATCGGCGCGATCATGGGAGCCGGCATGGCGGCCGGCATGTCCGGCGCCGAAATCCGTGAACATGCGCTGGCGACCGTCGGCAACAAGACGGCCGTCGTCGCCCGCATCTGGGGCATGAGGCCGGCAACGGTGCGTGATGCGGTGGCCAAGGGCATCCGCATCGGCCAGTTCAATCTGGAGCGCATCCTCAAGGCCTTCCTGCCGTCCGAGCTTCCGGCCCGCTTCGAGGATCTGCTGGTCCCGATGAAAGTCATCACCACCGATTATTACGGGCAGAACGAAGTCATCATCGAAGAGGGCGAGCTGTTTCCGGCGCTGGCGGCCTCTTCGGCCATCCCCGCGGTTTTCATGCCGGTGCGCCTGCACGGCCGTGTGATGATCGACGGCGGCATCAGCAATCCGGTGCCCTATGAATGCCTGATGGACCTCGCCGATATCGTCGTCGGCATCGACGTCGTCGGTGCGCCCGAAGGCGACGGCACCCATATTCCGAACCGCATGGAAAGCATCTTCGGCTCCGGCCAGCTGATGATGCAGACCGCCATCTCGCTGAAGCTGAAGCTTTGCCAGCCGCAGATCTTCCTGCGCCCAACCGTCGGCCGCACTGGTGTCATGGATTTCCTCAAGGCCCGCGAAGTGCTCGCCATGTCCGTCGGTGTCAAGGACGACCTGAAATTCGCCCTCGACCGCGAAATCGAAGCGCGTATGAAAAATTAGAGCATGTCGCGCAAAAGCGTGCGGCAGTTCAGGTGGCACGTTGTCTTGCGTCGGAGATCGTCGATCTGGTTTGGAACGGCTCCGCGATGCGGTCGAGATCCTGAACCTCGTCGGTGAGCGCGCCGGCGGCTTCGCTGGCCCGCGCCGACGAATTGCGAACCGGCAACCTCATCGAAAGAGGTGCCTAACCCCAGAGCATGATGTCGCCCGAAAAGTCTAAGCGGTTTTCGGATGTCTCTGTTCTACGCGTCCGCCGTTGCATCGACAGTGCCCGCCAGCGGATCGTCCTCGAAAGGATCGGCTGCACGCTTCGGCTTGACCAAGGGTTCGGGGCGGACGGGGTGGGAATACAGCATGTCGCGACCGGCCTGCAGCCCTTCGGAAACCTGCAGCACCAGGCGGGCTTCGTCGCGCTTGCGGATATCCTCACCGATTTCGTAGGCGTCGACCTCGGGAACCCCCAGCGCCTCCAGCGTCCGCCGTCCGAAGAGCAGGCCGGATTCCAGCGTTTCGCGCAGCTCGTAGTCGACGCCCTTGTTGCGCAGTTCGATCGAATGGATGCGGTCGTAGGAGCGGACATAGAGCCTTGTGTGCGGGTAGTCCGCCTGCACCAGTTCCACCACCTTGTCGGTGACTTCCTTCTTTTGCGTGCAGACGAGCACGATCTTCGCACGGTCGATGCCGGCCGAGCGCAGCACATCCTTGCGGGTGCCGTCGCCGAAATAGATGCGGAAGCCGAAGGAGGAGGCCTGGCGGATGCGGTCTGCCGAAAACTCGATGACAGTGACGCTGCGTCCGCCGGCAAGCAGGATCTGGGCGGCGATCTGGCCGAAACGCGAGAAGCCGACCATCAGCACGTCGGCGCCTGCGCCTTCGAAATCCTCATCCAGCTCCTCTCGTTCGTCGCCGCGCAAGAGCCGCTTCGATAGCGCTGAGCCGATCGGCGTCAGCGCCATGGAGAGCGTGACAATCGCGACCAGCAGCGATGCCGTACTCGTCGACATCAGCCCGGCCACGCCCGCCGTCGTGAACAGCACGAAGCCGAATTCGCCCCCTTGCGGCAGCAGGAAGGCGATGCGAATCGCATCGTCATGCGGCGAGCCCGAGATCCGGCAGAGCCCGTAGATGACGATTGCCTTGACGGCCATGACGATCGGCACGGCGACGATGACCAGGAGCGCGTTGTCGACGAGGACATCAAGCTCCAGCGACAGGCCGACGGCGATGAAGAAGATGGCGAGCAGCACGCCGCGGAAGGGCTCGATATCCGCCTCCAACTCGTGCCGATAGGAGGATTCGGCCAGCATCACGCCGGAGAGGAAGGCGCCCATCGCCATCGAAAGCCCGGCAAGCTGCATCAGGCTTGCCGATCCCATGACGACGAAGAGGGCGGCGGCGATCATCGCTTCCCGTGCGCCGGTACGGGCGATGACCTGAAAGAGTGGCGTTAGCAGGTAGCGCCCCATGATGATCATCGCCCCGACCGCGCCGACGGCCAAGGCAAAATCGGTGAGCGGCGCATCGCTGCCCTTGCCGCCGTCGAGGACGGTGATCAGCGCCAGAAGCGGCACGATCGCCAGGTCCTGGAACAAGAGCATCGAGAAGGAGCGCTGCCCGTATTTCGTGTTGACGTCGCCGTCGCCCTCGAGGATCTGCATGGCGAAGGCCGTCGAAGACAGCGCCAGGCCAAATCCGGCGACGATGCTGCCGCGCCAGTCGAGAAGTTGGGAAAACCAGGCAAGCGCGGTCAGCGCCAGTCCCGTCAGCACCACCTGGGCGGTGCCGAGGCCGAAGATGTCGCGCCGCATTTGCCAGAGGCGGCTGGGCTTCAGCTCCAGCCCGATGATGAAGAGCAGGAAGACAACGCCGAGTTCGGCGACGTTGAGGATCTGTTCGCCGTCGGTAATGCCGTGGAAAACCGGGCCGATGACAATGCCGGCCGCGAGATAGCCGAGCACCGTGCCGAGCCCGAGTTTCTTGAAGATCGGAGCGGCGACCACCGCGCCTCCGAGCAGCAGGATCGTTTCGGAAAAAAGGGCGTTGGGCGCTGACATGCTGACATTTTCTTTCGACGGCGGAGAGCATGCAGGCCGCTCCGACAAAGAATCGGCGACGGCGGCCTTGATGCCTGGGAGAGTGCACAATAAATGGAAGCCGAAGGAAAGGCCAAATCATGTCCTCTGAAATCGATTCCTCGACACTTCTTTCCCGCGCAAGCCAATTGATCGATCTGGCGAAGAAAGCAGGGGCCGATGCCGCCGATGCCGTCGTCGTCCGGTCGCGCTCGCAATCAGTCAGCGTGCGCCTCGGCAAGGTCGAGGGAACGGAATCCTCCGAAAGCGACGATTTTTCCCTGCGCGTCTTCATCGGCAAGCGCGTTGCCAGCGTTTCGGCCAATCCGGGCTTCGATCTTCAGGCGCTCGCCGAACGCGCCGTCGCCATGGCGAAAGTCTCGCCGGAAGACCCTTTCGCCTGTCTGGCGGATGAGGCGAACCTTTCGAAATCCTATCCCGATCTCCAATTGCTCGACACGACGGAAGTGTCCTCCGAGATGCTGCGTGAAGCGGCTCTTGCCGCCGAGACGGCGGCCCTTGCAGTCAAGGGTGTCACCAATTCTTCCGGCGCCGGTGCGTCCGCCGGCATGGGCGGCCTGGTTCTTGCCACCTCCCACGGTTTTGCGGGCAGTTACATGGCTTCCCGTTTCGGCCATTCCGTTAGCGTCATCTCGGGCGAAGGCACCGGCATGGAGCGCGACTATGATTTCGACAGCCGTCTTTACTACGCCGAACTCGACGATCCCTCAGAGATCGGCCGTCGCGCCGGCGAACGGGTGGTAAAGCGCATCAATCCGCGCCAGGTGCCGACGGGCAAGGACGTTACCGTCATCTTCGATCCGCGTGTGGCCCGCGGCTTCGTAGGCCATATCGCCGGCGCGATCAATGGCGCGGCCGTCGCCCGGAAGACCAGCTTCCTGCGCGACAAGATGGGCCAGCAAGTGTTGAAATCGGGCCTGTCGATATCAGATGATCCGCTGATCGTGCGCGGCCCCTCCTCGCGGCCCTTCGACGGCGAGGGCGTGTCCGGCGAACGGCTTGTCATGATCGAGGACGGGGTTCTGAAGCATTGGTTCCTCTCGACTTCGACCGGTCGTGAGCTCGGCCTTGAGACCAACGGCCGCGGCGTGCGCGGCGGCACATCAGTCTCGCCGTCCTCCACCAATCTCGCCCTCGAACCCGGCGACATCTCACCGGAAGAGCTGATCCGCAGCGTCGGCAACGGTTTTTATGTCACCGAGTTGATCGGCCACGGCGTCAACATGATCACCGGCGAATACAGCCGCGGCGCGACCGGCTTCTGGATCGAGAACGGCGAACTCACCTTCCCGGTGTCGGAGGTGACGATCGCCTCGAACCTCAAGGAAATGTTCATGCGCCTGACGCTGGCAAACGACATCGACCGCAAGTTCGGCGTAGCAGCCCCGACCTTCGCCATCGAAGGCATGACGCTTGCAGGGCGCTAGAGCACGATTGTTCACAAACGGATTGACGGGATGAGCGATAGGGAAAAGGCCCGCTGGCAGAGCGATCTCGCGCTGATCGCCGATGCTGCGAAAGAGGCCGGCGCAGTCGCTTTCGGCTTTTTCAACCAGTCTCCCGAAGTCTGGTGGAAGAACGAGGACCGCTCTCCCGTCAGCGCTGCCGATTTCGCCGCCAACAAGACACTCGAATCCATCCTGCGCAAGGCCAGGCCGGATTATGGCTGGCTGTCTGAGGAAACCGAGGACGATGCCGAGCGCCTGTCGCGCGAGACGCTGTTTATCGTCGATCCGATCGACGGCACGCGCGCCTTTCTCGGCGGGCAGAAGGTCTGGTGCGTCAGTGTCGCGGTCGTTCACCGCGGCCGGCCGGTCGCCGGCGTGCTTTATGCTCCGGCGCTCGATGAATTATTTGAGGCCGTCGAGGGCGGCGTAGCATTGAAGAACGGCGAGCCTCTCACCGTTTCCGTTGCGGGACCGCAGGAGATAAGCCGTCTTGCGGTCGGCGAGGACTTGCTGAAGACCTTTCCGCAGGAGTTTCGCGACCGGGTCAGCCGTGAGAAATATATTCCCTCGCTCGCGTACCGCATCGCCATGGTGGCGGATGGCCGGCTTGAGGGCACCTTCGTCAAGGGCAATTCGCATGATTGGGATCTTGCCGCCGCCGATCTGATCCTCGCCTGCGCCGGCGGCGGTCTCGTCGATCTCTCGGGCAAGCCGATCCTCTACAATCGACCTGAAGTCACCCACAAGGTCCTTTGCGCGGCGCCCGCGCCCCGCCTCAGGGAGTTCCTCGCGGCCTTTCCCGGCCGACGAGACAGTTGACGTTTTCGTCAAAATCCCGCAGATGAGGAGGCGGAGGAGAATAGGCAGAAAGAGAACAAGAAAATGACTGACTCCGGTGACAAGAAGCAGCTTTTGCATCTCGTTTTTGGCGGCGAACTGGAAAGCCTCGATGACGTCCAGTTCCGTGATCTGAACGGTCTCGATATCGTCGGCATTTTCCCCGACTATGCCACAGCGCTGACGGCCTGGAAGGCGAAGGCGCAGCAGACGGTCGACAATGCGCATATGCGCTACTTCATCGTTCACATGCATCGTCTGCTCGATCCGCAGGCCAAGGGCAACTGACCCTGGCAGGTGCCGCCGGCCACCGCTCGCCGAGCGGGGATTTCGTGTATCGAGCCCCCGCCGATCGGATTGTCTGACGCATTCTGAACAAATTAATCGGTCATTCCGGCCGCAACGATAATTGGGGAATGGGGTTGATGTCGATCGCTTTTGATCGGAGGCTGGCGCAATGAGTTCCAGGATGGCGCGGTTCGGTCTGAGCGCATACCGTCTGGCGGGAACCGTTGCCTCTCCTGTCGTCGGCCTCTATATCACCTACCGCACCGCCAAAGGTAAGGAAGACCGGGCACGCCGCCTGGAACGCTTCGGCTATCCGAGCGCCAACCGGCCGCAGGGCCCGCTCGTCTGGTTCCATGCCGCTAGTGTGGGCGAAACCAACGCCGTTATTCCGCTGATCCGTGAAATCCGCCGGCGCGACATTCATGTCATCCTGACGACCGGCACCATCACGTCGGCGAGACTCGCGGCCGAGCGCCTCGGCAATGAAGCAATCCATCAATATGTGCCGCTCGATCTGAAGCCCTCCGTCAGCCGCTTCCTCGATTATTGGCAGCCCGATTGCGCCATCATCGCCGAATCCGAGATCTGGCCGGCAACGGTGCTGGAACTCGGCCGCCGCCGCATCCCGCAGATCCTGATCAATGCCCGCATGTCGGACCGCTCCTTTGCCCGCTGGCGCCGCCGCCCGGCGATCGCCGAAGCCTTGTTCGAAAATCTGGCTTTGGTCATCGCCCAGTCGGATGTCGATGCCGAACGTTTCCGCGATCTCGGTGCCGTGCCGGTCATCACCTCCGGCAATCTGAAAGTCGATACCGACGCACCGCCCTATGACAGCGCTGTCCTTGCCCGCTACAAAAAGCAGATCGGCGATCGCAAGACCTGGGCGGCGATTTCGACCTTCGACGGCGAGGAGAATGCCGCCGCCATCGTTCATCGCGCCCTCAAAGAGCGCGATCGTCAACTGACGATCATCGTGCCGCGCCATCCCGAGCGCAGCGACGAGATCGAGGCGGCTCTGATCAAGCACGGGCTGAAGGTCGCCCGCCGGACCCGCGACGACGCCTTGTCCGCCGATGTCGATATCTTCCTCGGCGATACGATCGGCGAAATGGGCCTCTATTTGAGACTGACGGAAATCGCTTTCGTCGGCCGTTCGCTCTTTGCCGAAGGCGGTCAAAATCCGCTGGAGCCCGCCATGCTCGGTTGCGCCATCCTGTCCGGTGGCCACGTGCAGAATTTCCGCGATGCCTATCAGAAGCTTGCCCGCAGTGGCAGCGCCCGCATGGTGCGTGACACTGAAATGCTGGCCAAGGGCGTGCATTACCTGCTGATCAACGACGAAGCTCGCCGCAACATGATCGAGGCCGGCATCACCGCCGTGCACGACATGCGCGGGGCTTTGACGGCGACGGTGAAAGGGCTGGAACCCTATATCAATCCCCTGACGGTCAAGGCGCGGCTTTTGCCGAAGGCCGCGGCTCAGGGCTGAGGAGGCGCAATGTCGGCCGCAGCTGCTATCAAAGGCATCCTTTTCGACAAGGACGGGACGCTGCTCGATTATGACGAGAGCTGGCTGCCGGTAAACCGGGAGCTTGCGCGCATCGCCGCCAAAGGGGATCAGGTTCTCGCCGACCGGCTGCTTTCCGCCTGCGGCATGGATCCCGTGACCGGCCATATCGTTCCCGACAGCCTGCTTGCCGCCGGCAATACCCGCCAGATCGCCGAAGGTCTCGTTGCCGCGGGCTCGATGGTCGAAGTCAACGACCTGACGATCAGCCTTGACGAACTCTTTTCCAACGCTGCGCAATTCTCCGTGCCGGTGACAGACCTCGCAGGCTTCTTCGCCCGGCTGCATCGGCGCGGCTTCAAGCTCGGGGTCGCCTCCAGCGACAATGAGCGCTCGATCCGCCAGACGGCGGAACGTTTCGGTTTCGCCCGCTACGTCGATTATATCGCCGGCTACGACAGCGGGTTCGGCGTCAAGCCGGAGCCCGGCATGGTGCTCGGCTTTTGTGCCGCAACCGGTCTTTCTCCCGAAGAGGTCGCCATGGTCGGCGACAACAACCACGATCTGCACATGGGCCTGAATGCCGGGACGGGGTTGAGGATCGCGGTGCTGACGGGCACTGGTTCGCGGGATTCGCTTGCCGCCGCAGCCGACCATGTGCTCGACGATATCACCGCCATCGAGACGCTGCTGCCGGATCTACAGCCGGCCTGACCGGTAAGGGCTTGCATTTTCATCGATTTTGACCTCTCAATCCGGCCGGAAAACGGAAATTTTCGCCGGGCAGGGAGCAGGACGGCAAAATGATATCAGAAGCGCCGCCGTTCTGGTGGAGGAAAGCCGACTGGCGGGCCTGGCTGCTGCTGCCGCTTTCCTTTCTCTACGGCCGCATCGCCGGCCACCGCATGGCCCATGCGCGCCGCGCCTCCGTTCCCATTCCGGTCATCTGCGTTGGCAACTTCACCGTCGGCGGGGCCGGCAAGACGCCGACCGCCTTGACGATCGCCCGCGCCGCCAAGGCAAAGGGGCTGAAGCCGGGCTTCCTCAGCAGGGGCTATGGCGGCTCGCTCGATGTGACGACGGTCGTTGATCCCGATCATCACCGGGCGGTCGCCGTCGGCGACGAGCCGTTGCTGCTCGTCCAAGAGGCGCTGACGGTGATTTCCCGCAGGCGCGTCGAAGGGGCTCAGCGCCTGGTGGCCGAGGGCGCCGATCTGATCATCATGGATGACGGCTTCCAGAGCGCCCGGCTGGCGATCGACTATGCCCTGCTCGTCATCGATGCGACGCGCGGCCTCGGCAATGGCCATATCGTGCCGGGCGGCCCGGTCCGCGCGCCGATCCGCCAGCAGCTGCAATATGCGACCGCGCTCTTGAAGGTCGGCGACGGCAATGCCGCCGACAGGATCGTCCGCATGGCGGCGCGTGCCGCAAAACCCTATTTCACCGCAGCGCTGAAAGTGCGCGGCGACAATACGCTTGCCGGCATCAAGGTGCTTGCCTTCGCCGGTATCGCTGATCCTTCGAAATTCTTCCGCACCGTCCAATCGCGTGGCGCCGAGATCGCTGTCGCCAAAACCTTCGGCGATCACGAGCACCTTACCGAGGAAGAAATCGACGACATCCTGACGACCGCCGAGCGTCAGGATCTCCTGATCGTCACCACCTCCAAGGATTTCGTCCGCCTCTCCGGCCATCACGGCAAGGCGCAACAGCTTGCCGAAAAGAGCCGCGTGATCGAGGTCGACATGGTGTTTGCGGATCACCTCGCGCCGAACCTCATCATCGACCGGGCGATCGTCGCCTGCCGCGAACGGCGGCTACGAGAGATCAAGGCCGGGGTTAAAGCAATTCCAGGAAAGGCTGAGCCGCACTGACAGGCTGCTGCAAAGCTATTACACGATCGAGCGAAGCAAAGTTTCGCGTGCCGAGGTCAGATGCGACCGACAAGTGCGATCGATCAAGGAGATATTGCGGCTTTCGAGGGCGTCGATCAGCGCGAGATGTTCCCGAATGGCGACCTCATTCCGCGTGCGTTCGTCGCGCTTGTTCCACTGATAGTGATAGTGGAAGACAATGGCGATCACGTCCTGGAAGCTTTCGATGAAGCGGTTCGGCGCGACCGCCGCAATCAGCCGATGGAATCGACTGTCCAGCTCCGAGAAGTCCTGAAACCGGGCGTCGATATCCGCGAGCAATTCCAGATGCGCCGTCCGCATAGCGCTGACCTGCTTCCAGACGGGCGAACCGTCAGGCAGGGTAGCGAACAGCCGTGCGGAGCGCATTTCGAACATCTCTCTGATCTCGAACAGTTCGAGTGCGAAACTCGCGGTGAACCCTTTGAAAACCCAGCCTGCATTCTGACGCTTCTCGATCAGCCCATATCTCTGAAATCGATTGAGAAACTCACGCACGATCGTGGTCGCGACGCCGAATCTCCTGGCCAGTTCCGCCTCATTGATTTCCGTGCCCGGACAGGCGTTGTCGCGCAGCATCCATTCCATGAAATTCGTTTCGACCTGTTCGGAAATGGCTAAGGTCTCTTCCTTCGGATAGCGCTCTATCTGCCGCGGCTGCTCCCGCATGATCCGTTTGTGCGCTTCAGATGTGATGATCCCACGAGCCGACATCCCCGCCAGTACCTTCCGCACTGTCGTCCTGCTCACGCCAAGCTGAGTGCGCAACGCGTTTTCGGACGGCAATTCCTCCCCAAGGTCGAGGGTTCGAAGGATATCAATCATATCATTGAAGGCCCGCTTAAAGGTCGTATCCGTTCTCATAAGCAACCCTTGGTATGGTTTTGTATCCATAAAAAACAAGTTGACGCATGTTTATCACATGTTTCTTATGTATAAAAAACGGGGGAGGCTAGGGGAATTTGGAAGACTCTGGGATTCTGCCTCAGAATTCGTCCCGGCCTGGGGGAGCGCAAGACGCAACCTTCCCTCCGAGACAATCCGGCATCACATTGGGACTGAAGCTGTTGAGCTTAGGCCCTTTATTGATCCTCATTATACTCGTTGCCGTCGTCAGTTTAATCACGCCGGCTTTTCTGAAGCCTGTTAACCTCGGGAACATCCTGGCGCAGACGGCCGTGATTGCTGTCGTGGCAATGGGCCAGCAACTCGTTATCCTGACGCGCGGGATCGACCTGTCTGTCGGTTCGAATCTCGCGCTCGCGACGGTCATCGGCGGATTGGTCTACCAGCAGGTCGATTCCTCAATCGTCGTCATCATAGCCATGCTGTTTGCAGGTGCTGTTGTCGGCGCGGTCAACGGCGTGGTGTTTGTCCATGGCAGGCTGCCCCACCCTTTCATTATTACGCTTGCGACCTTGAGTATTTGCCGCGGCCTGGCCCTTACATTGGCGCCCGGCCACACCACCATGCGCGGGATGCCCGATGCAATTAGTGCGATCGGCGGCGGTACGACGCTTGGCGTGCCCAATTCCTTCTTTGTGGTTGCGCTGTTCGGATTTCTATTTCTGATCCTGACGAAAGCGATGGTCTTTGGCCGATGGATCTATGCGGTCGGTGGCTCGCCGAATGCCGCCAAAAGCATGGGTATACCGGTAAAGGGCGTTCTGCTCGCAACCTACATTATCTCAGGCTTTTGTGCAGGTGTCGGCGCAGTACTGCTTGCAGGGCGGACCGCCGCCGCCTCGCCAATCTACGGCAATCTTTTGGAGCTCGACACCATTGCCGCCGTAATTATCGGTGGCGCCAGCTTTCTGGGCGGACGGGGCCATCTCGGCCACGCCTTGATCGGAGCCGTGCTGATCGGCGTCATCCGCAACGCCCTCAACCTTCTCGGGGTCGACGTGTTCTTTCAAATGATCGCGATCGGGCTCGTCATCGTCATCGCCGTAGAGGCCGATGTGCTTCGTAACCATCTCGAGGCGCGCGCGCGTGCGCTTCAATCGGCGAGGGTACAATGAACCCTGCATCCACCACACCGGCACTTTCGGTTCGAAACGCGCAGAAGCGTTTTGGCGCGATCCATGCCCTGAAAAACGTGAGCTTTGATGCCTATGCTGGTGAGATAACCGCTCTCTTGGGCGACAATGGCGCCGGCAAGTCGACGCTCGTCAAATGCATCAGTGGGCTTCATAGTCTCGACGAAGGCGAGATCCTCGTGGATGGCGCTCCTGTCGGGCTCCATTCAACGGCGGCGGCCCGCCGCGCCGGTATTGAAACCGTCTATCAGGATCTGGCGCTTTTCGACAACCTGACCCCCGTACAGAATTTCTATTGCGGACGAGAAATCTCTTTCCCCTCCTGGCTGCCGCGTCCGCTCCGCTTCCTCAACACGGGCATGATGAAGCGGGAGGCAGCAAGTGTCATTGATCGCCTGAAGGTGAAGCTGCCGCGATTTGACGCGCCGGTCGCGCTGATGTCCGGGGGGCAGCGACAGGCGATTGCGGTCGCGCGCGCCATTGTTTTTGCGCGCAAGCTGGTGATCCTTGATGAGCCAACCGCCGCCCTCGGTCTTCGCGAGTCTCGCCAGGTGCTTGACCTTATCAATCAGCTCAAGGCCGACGGAAATGCCGTGATCATCATTACGCACAATATGGAGCATGTCGTCGAAATCGCCGATCGGGCGGTTGTGCTGCGACAGGGCCGCAAGGTGGGTGAACTGAAGCCGACGGAAGCCAACAAGCAGGACGTTGTCGCGATGATTGTCGGCGCCGAGGCTTGAGGGGGATCGCTGCTTCGTTGGGGCAGCGGACAACGAGATCGCCCTAGAGGAGGGCGGTCGAAACATGGGAGGTGTAGCATGAAACCGCAATCCCTGCTGGGAGCTCTTGCGCTCCTGGCCGTCGCTGCAGTGCCATCCTTGGCGCAGGACCCGGTGAAGCTCGGCTTTATAACCAAATTCCCCGTACCGTTCTTCGCAACGATGGAAAACGCAGCAAAGGATTATGCAAAGAAAAATCCCGGCGTCGAGATCATCTACGGGCAGGGCACGTCCGCAACCGACATCGAGGGCCAGATTGCACAAATCGAGTCCATGGTGACACAAGGCGTGCAGGGCATTGCCCTCACGCCCGTCGATCCCACCGTGTCCGCTGCGCTGGACAAGGCGGTGGCAGCCGGGATCAAGGTCGTGCTGATGGACAACAACATTCCGGATTGGAAAGGCAGGACGGCGCTTGCCACGACCAATAATTTCGCCGCGGGCAAAATCGCGGGCGAATATCTCAAAACGGTTCTTAAAGCCGGCGACACGCTCGGGATTCTCGAGGGCGTGCCCGGTGTGCCTGCGCTTGATGACCGTGTGAAGGGTATGCTTGAAGGGCTGACAGGCCTTGACGTCAAGATCGTCGGGAAAGGCGCGACAAACTGCACCGAGGAGCTCGGGATCAGTGTCGCTGAGGATCTGCTCACAAAGAACCCGGACCTCAAGGCCATTTATGCCGCTTGCGGCCCGCCCGCAGCTGGTGCCGCGCGCGCAATCAAGAACGCGGGCATTGCCAATGACAAGATTGTGCTGGTTGGTTTCGACTTCTGCTGCGGCGAAGAGGAAGCGATGAAGAGTGGCATAGAGGATGCGTCGGTGGCACAGTTTCCCACCAAGATGGCAGAACTTGGTGTGGATGCGCTGGTAAAATCAATTCGTGGAGAGAAGGTCGAGTCTCTGATCGACTCCGGCGCAGCGCTCGTGACGCCCGAGAACATGGCAAAATTCAAGTGACCTGTTGCCTCCGTCGACCGCGCGGACGACGGGGGCAAGCTTCGCTTCTCTGTCGGGATTGATATCGTCGAACCCAGAGGCCCGGAGCCACACTCACGTCGGAAAAGACGCGGCCGCGCTTTAGCGCCGCTGGTTCGGCAGCACGCCCGCGCGTTTGTCGGCTTCGAGCGATGACATTACATCGGCATAAGGTTCCTGCCGGGCGACGCTCCAATAGCGCAGTTCGTCCAGCGGGACTTGTTTTCCCGTCATCGCGCAGACGACATAGGAGCCGGGCGAGAGAATCTGGAAATCGCCATCGAGATAGCGAATCTTCGCTTCGCGGTTTCCGTGCCCTTCGAACAAATTCATGCGCTCCGTTCCCTGCAGCCTGTCATCTGTCTGCCATACTCCCGCAAAAGCTGCTTTTCCAGCTTTTTTAGCTTCTGCCGAAAAGCCGTTCGATATCGCTGAGCTTCAGTTCGATATAAGTCGGCCGGCCGTGATTGCACTGACCTGAGCCGGGCGTCACTTCCATTTCTCGGAGCAGCGCGTTCATTTCCTCCGGCCGCAGCCGCCGTCCGGAGCGCACCGATCCGTGGCATGCCATGGTCGCCGCCACATATTCGAGCTTGGCCGAGAGGCCTGATGCCGTGTCCCATTCGGCGATCTCGTCGGCAAGCTGGCGGATGAGGCCGCCCGCATCGACTTCGCCGAGCATGGCAGGCGTCTCGCGCACGGCAATCGCCCCAGGCCCGAAACGCTCGATCGCAAGACCCAATTCGGAAAGCTCGGCCGCATGCTGCATCAGCCGGTCGCAATCCTCTTCCGGAATGTCGATGATCTCGGGGATGAGCAGCACCTGCGAAGCCAGCCGCTTCGAATGCAGCGCCTTGCGCATCGCCTCGAAGACCAGCCGCTCATGGGCGGCATGCTGGTCGACGATGACAAGCCCGTCCTCGGTTTGGGCGACGATGTAGTTTGCGTGGATCTGCGCCCGCGCCGCGCCGAGCGGATAGCGCCCGGCCGGTTCGGGGGCGGCCGGTTGCGGCGAAAACTGTGGCTCGGCCCGCGCCGTCGGCATCGAAAGCCCGTCCAACGACGCCTGTGGCCGTTCGGCGAAACCCGTTGCCGGCTGGTAGGGTCGGGAGGGCGAGGTCTCGGCCGACCATGCCGTCTGCGGCCGCTGACTATGCGGCTGGAAGCCGGGGCGGAAGGAGCGCAGCATGTCGCTCGCTCCCGTCGTTGCTGCCCGGCTGCCGTCGCGCGCCAGGGCCTCGCGGATCGCGCCGACGATCAGGCCGCGCACCAGGCCCGGATCACGGAAGCGCACGTCGGATTTCGCCGGATGCACGTTGACGTCGACGAGAGCGGGATCGAGCGTGATCGACAGCACCGCCACCGGATAGCGTCCTGACGGGATGGTCTCGGCATAGGCGCCGCGGATTGCCGAAAGGATCAGCTTGTCCTGCACCGGCCGGCCGTTGACGAAGGCATATTGATGGGCGGAATTGCCACGATTGAAGGTCGGCACGCCGGCAAAGCCGGTCAGCGCGATCTCCTCGCGCTCGGCGTCGAGCGCAATGGCATTGTCGCGGAATTCCTTGCCGAGCACTTGTGCCATGCGCGCCAGGTGATCGTCGCCGGTCGCCGGGAATTCCAGTGTCGTGCGATCCGAGCCCGACAGCACGAAGCGCACGGCGGGAAAGGCGATCGCCATGCGCTTGACGATCTCGGTGATGGCGCCGGCTTCGGCTCTTTCCGTCTTCAGAAATTTGAGCCGGGCGGGCGTGGCGAAGAACAGGTCGCGCACTTCGACGATCGTGCCGGGATTGGCGGCGGCGGGCCTCAGATGCACGATCTTACCGCCGGCGACGGTGATCTCGTTGCCGCCGGCGCTGTCGCGCCTGCGGCTGGCGATGCTGAGCCTGGCGACGGAGCCGATCGAAGGCAGCGCCTCGCCCCGGAAGCCGAGCGTGCGGATATCCTCGAGCGTCTCTGAAATCTTCGAGGTGCAGTGGCGCCGAACCGCCAGCTCCAGATCGGCGGCATCCATGCCGGAGCCATTGTCGCTGACGCGCAGCAGCGCCTTGCCGCCGCCTGCGGTGGCGATCTCGATGCGCGTCGCGCCGGCGTCGAGCGCATTTTCGATCAGTTCCTTGGCAGCGCTCGCCGGCCGTTCGATGACTTCGCCGGCAGCGATCTGGTTGATGAGCGTTTCGGAAAGCTGTCTGATGGCCATGGGCTATTTTCGAGGATTCGTGGGCTGGAGGGAAGGGGGCGACCGGGCTTTCCTGGTGCCATGATCCGGAACTCCCCCAAATTTGGGGTTAGGTAATGTTAAGCCGGTTTTAACATAAAAATGGCATTTCTAATCACACACCTCCGGAAGCTGCGAAATCGAACAGATGTGGGACGCAACAAAATGAGTGCCGGCTTCGAAAAGGCGGACACATCATCAGAAACCGACGGGAATCTCGCCGAGGTCGATCTGCAGACGGCGCTTTTCGATGTGGTGTGCGACAGCCTTTCGGCAGCCTTCATCATCTATGACAAAACCGATCATCTGATCTTCGCTAGCCGTCAAATCCTCGAATTCTTTCCGCTGCCGGCTGAAATGCTGAAACCGGGCACAAGGCTCCGCGATTTCCTCGGCGCGATCTACGACACCGGCATTCGCCAGCAATATGACGTGAGGAAAGGTGGATCGCCGAGCCGCGAGGACTGGCTGTCGCAGAAAATCGCCTCGCATTGGCGCGAGCGCTTCGATGCCGTCGAGCGTCACGGTGCCGACAGCTGGGTGCGCTTCGTCAAACGCAGGCTGCCGGGCGGCTACGGCGTCACCATCATTTCGGATATATCCGAGGATAAGAAGCGCGAAGAGCAATGGCGTTCGGATCTGGAGCGCGTCCAGCTCACCGAGGATATTCTCGACAATCTCCCCTTTCCGCTTTTCGTCAAGGACCGCAACCTCACCTACGTCGCGGTAAACCTCGCCTTCTGCGAGAAATACCAGACGAGCGCCGACGAGGTGCTCGGCCGCAAGAGCGGTGATCTCTTTTCCCCGGAAATTGCCACGCGCTTCGAGGAAAGCGATCGTCATGTGCTGGACACCGGTGAGATGTCCATCTCCCGCCAGCGCCAGATCTCCCGCGACGGCATCGAACGCGACATCGTCAGCCGCAAGCATCGCATCGGCAAGCCCGGCCGCTATTTCCTGGTGTCGACCATGCAGGACCTGCCGCGCGACGGCGCCGATCTCGACGAGTTCGACCGGGCGTCGGCGATCACCACGTCAAGCAATCAAAGCTATCGCCGGGCCTATCTGCCGGTGCCGAGCCCCGTCGAGCGGCGCGAGCCGGCGGCGATGGAAGCGATCGTTCCGGAAAATTTCTCAGGCCGCAAGATCCTCGTCGTCACCGCCGATCTCGCCGCTGAGACCGCCGCCCTGCGTACGCTGTCGAAATATGGCTTCGAATCCTGCTCGGTGCGCGGCGAGGACGAGGAGGAGCGGTTCCTGGAAATCGCCACCTCCTCCGGCATTTCGCTCGATCTCGTCATCATCGATAATCAGATGGGCATGCGCTGCCTCGAACTCGCCGAGCAATACGGTATCCCGGCACTCGTCATGGACGGCTTCCAGATCGCAAACGAGCTCACCTTCCAGATCGCCCGCCATTTCAATCGCAACAGCCGCAGCGGTAGCGGTTCCGACAGCGATTGGGAGATCAGTACCTTGGACGACGCGGTCGGCCTGGAGGTTCTCGTCGCCGAAGACAACGATATCAACCAGATCGTCTTTTCTCAGATCCTCGAGGGCCTCGGTTATCGCCACATGATCGCGGCGACCGGCGACGAGGTAGTGCGCCTCTGGGCCGAACACCGGCCGCAGATCGTGCTGATGGATATTTCCCTGCCGGGCTTCAACGGCTTTGAGGCCGCGCGTCTCATTCGTCAGATGGAAGAAGCCGGTGGCGAGGTCCGCACACCGATCATTGGCGTGCTCACGCAGGCCTTCGAGCGCGACCGCACCGAATGCGTCAAATCAGGCATGGACGACGTGATCATGAAGCCGGTAAGCCCCGATATGCTTGAGACAATATTTCAGAAACACCTAATGGAAGGGTTGATGCGAGCGCGCAACTGATCGAAAGATCGGTCAACTCCCCAGAATTTGGGAACGCCCCAGCGCCGACGGCCACTGATTCACTATCGAATTGTTAAGACATGCCGGTCATTCTTCGCATGGCTGCGGAGGAAAAGCTTGGGTTTGGATGATGAAATCGGCGGAAATAGCTTTCTTGACCGGCAGTCAGAATGAGCCTCAGGCTATGCCCTATACCGATCCGTTGACCGGATTGGGAAACCGCAATCGCATGCGGGACAAAGTCCTGCAGATTTCTGCCGAGCGGGCCAGCGACCCGGCTCCCTTCACCATCGGCATCGCCAACCTCGACAGCTTCAAGCCGATCAACGATCTGTTCGGCTCGACCGCCGGCGACGAGATCCTCTGCCAGGTCGCCCATCGCCTCAAGGCGTGCATTCCGGATGGCGCGCTGGTCACCCGCCACGACGGCGACGAATTCGCCTTTGTGCTGCCGCTGATTTTCGAACGGGCGAGTGCGGAGAAATTCGGCCAGATGATCCGCGAGGTGCTGTCGGCTCCTTATGATCTCGGCGACCGCAACGTCCGTCTCTCCGCCTCCTTCGGCTTTTCCATCTATCCCTTCGCGGGCGAGGATTGCGAGGAACTGCTGAAAAGCGCCGAAACCGCGCTCTACCGTTCCAAGCGCCGCGGTCGCGGCCAGATTACCGTCTATTCGCGCGAGATCGCGCAGGAAATGAAGCGCGCCACACAGCTGGAGCAGGCGCTCAGAAACGCCATCATCTCAGACTCGATTGACGTGCATTTCCAGCCGATCGTCTCTTTGTCCAACAATCAGGTCGTCGGTTTCGAGGCGCTTGCCCGCTGGAACGATCCCGATCTCGGCTTCGTTTCGCCCGGCGTCTTCGTGCCGCTCGCCGAAGAGCGCGGCTTCATCGACGCATTGTCGGAGACGCTGCTGCGCAAGGCTGCAGAAGCCGCACTTTCCTGGCCGCGCGACCTCTTCCTGTCGTTCAACCTCTCCTCGGCACAGCTGATGGATCCGGGCACCAGTAGCAGCGTCCTGTCGATCCTCGGCCGCGTCGGCCTCGATCCCCATCGCCTGGAACTGGAAATCACCGAAACCGCGGTGATGGGTTCGGCCGATACCGCTCATCGCATTATCGCCGATCTGCGCGCCGCCGGCGTGCGTATTTCGCTTGATGATTTCGGCACCGGACAGTCGAGCCTCGGGCGCCTGCGCGACTTCATCTTCGACAAGATCAAGATTGACCGGGCCTTCGTTTCCCGCATCAATTCCGATCGTGCCTCCGAACACATCATCAAGGCAATCCTTGCCATGTGCGAGGGCCTGGAACTGGAAGTCGTCGCGGAGGGCATCGAGGATTATGCCGAAGCGGTGAAATTGCGCACGCTTGGCTGCGGCATGGGGCAGGGCTACCACTTTGGCCGGCCGGCGGATGGAATCGCCACGCTGCGTTTCCTGCACGAGAACTACTACGACGCAGCCATGGCGGAGCGTGTCAGCGCCTAAAACGGCGGGCTCCCGAGCAAATCGAGGAAAGCGATGGCGCCCCTAGGAGCGCCATCGCCTACGCTATACTACCGCGCGGATTACTTAGCCGTGGTCGAGCCGGTCGCCGTGGTATCGGTGCCGGGTGCGGCCGGGGCCTTTTCAGCCGACTGCATCGCCAGCGTCTTGAACTCGGGTGCGGCCTTGAGCGATTCGGCCGTTTCGCTCGTCGTCAGCTTGACGCTGCCGTCCTGGGTGTTCTGTGCAACGGTGACCTTGTCCATCGGAACGGCGACGTTCTTTTCGCCGATGCCGAGGAAGCCGCCGACGCCGATGATCGCAGCGACGAGGCCGCCATCCTTCTTCATGATTAGGTCGTTGACGCTGCCGATGCTTTCATTGTTGCCGTTATAGACCGACTGGCCAATATAGGTGTTGGCGCTGATCTGGTCCGGAGCCTGCTCGGTGAGATAGCCGGCCTGAGCGGTATCGGCTGTCGGCGCCGGAGCGGGAGCCTGTGCGGCATCGCCTGCGGGCTTCGTGACATCAGGGGTGATCGGCGGCTTGGGCGCTGCCGGATCGGCCGGAGCTGCCGCTGTCGGAGTGGCGGGGTCCGCAGGCTTCGGCGCCGTCTGCGAGAATGCCGCCGGTGCGAAAGCCGCGGCAAACAGAGCGCCAGCGGCAACGGTCGTCAGAAGTTTGCTTGTCATTTCGAACCTACCTTTTCATTTTCCTGGAGTAATCGCTAACCCGGCAAGGCCCGGTTTGGGCAGGCTTGCCGTGTCGGTTCGAAGAGGAAATGACTGGTGTGCCGATTGGTTCCGGCTGAAAACACGGAAAATTTCTCGATTCTCACGGAACATTTATCGATACGCCGGCGGCAAAACGCAAAAAGCGCCCCGACGTGGAGCGCCTCTCACTGCCGCCGGCAAACGGTGTTCAGATCACGTAGACGGGGTCGAATATGCCTTTGACCTCGATGCCGAGTTCCAGTAGCGCGCCGGCGCTCGGCTGCGCCGAACGGGCATTTTCGTCGAGCCCTTCCCAGGCGGTGGTCACCGCCAACCGGTCGGCGCTGGCGCCGATGAAGGCCGGGCAGGAGGGCTGGACGGCCGGAACCTTGTAGCGAGAGATGCGCAAGCCATCGGGATTGTAGCGGTCGACGACGCCGGCACCCCAGCGTGCGTTCCAGATATAACCGTCCGCATCGACCACGGAGCCATCGATATCGCCGGGCTCGTTCATGCTGTCGACAAGCACGATCGGTTCGCCCGAGGGCAGACCGGTCTGCGGATCGACCATGACGCGCATCAGCCGGTTGATGCGGGAATCCGTATAATAGCCGATCGTGCCGTCAGGCGAAAAGCAGATCGAATTCGGGATGCTGATGCCGTTGAAGATCTTCGTCACTTTGCCGCTGGCGACATGATAAATGGCGCCGGCCTGGTTTTCCGCCCGCTTGCTCATCGTGCCGATCCACAGCGCGCCCGAGGGATGCGTGCGGCCGTCGTTCGAGCGGTTTTCCGGCTTGTCGTTTTCGAGCGCGGCATAGAACGTGAGGTTGCCGCTTGCAACATCGCGCACGAAAAGCCCTTCCTCCGTTGCGATCAGCTGCCGTCCGGCGTCGATGCGGGCAAGCACGCTCGCCATGACAGGCAGCGGGTGCACTTTCTTCTGCCCGCTCGAAAGATTGAGCTCATGCAGCTCCGTGCCGAGAATGTTGAACCACCAGACGGTATTGCTGTCCGGATCATAGGTCGGGCCTTCGCCGAGAACGGAATTGGTGTTGCAAAGGGTCTTGCCTTCGAACTCGTAGATATCGGTCATACGTTCACGCTCCCGTAGCTGCATCATAGGCGTAAATGGTCGCCTTGGCGCGCTCGGCAACCTCTGCCGCGGTCATTCCCGGCTTGTAAATGCTGGTGCCGAGGCCGAAGGCGAAGATGCCGGCCTTGGTATATTCGCCGAAATTCTTGTCCGACACGCCACCGACGGCGGCGATCACCAGCTCCGGCGGCAGGATGGCCCGGATCGCCGTGATGCCGGAGGGACCGAGCACGCTGGCGGGAAAGAATTTGAGGCCCGTGGCGCCGGCGCGCGCTGCAGCCAGCGCTTCGGTGGGCGTGAAGACGCCGGGCATCGTCACCATGCCGTATTCGCGCGCCCGGATGATCACCTCCGGCTCGACATTCGGCGTGACGAGCAGTTTGCCGCCGGCCGCATTCAGGCTGTCGACCGCCTCGACCGTCAGCACTGTGCCGGCGCCGATCAGCACGTCGGCCGGCGCCATCTTCGCGGCGATCTCGATGGATTTGAACGGCTCCGGCGAATTCAGCGGGATCTCGATCGCCGTCAGGCCATTTTCGATCAGGGCGCCGACGACGCTCTCGGTCTCGCCGGGTGTGATGCCGCGAAGGATGGCGATCAGCGGGCGCTTCATGTCGGGGAAGGGGATACGGTTCATCGTGTCAGCTTTCTCAATTCGGCCAGATGGCTTCGGCGGCGGCCGAAAGCCCGCGGCGCACGGCGGCGTCCGCATCGATGGCGGTGAAGGCAAGGGAGAGGGTCCGGAAGGCCTGTTCGTAGAGCGCTTGCAGGCGCCCCGAGGCGACAAGGGTGATGCTGGTGCCATTTGGAGCATCCCGCAGCGCCCCGGCGATTTCGAGGCCGATCAGCGTGCCGGAAAGCCGGGCTTGTGCCGCCGCGGCCGAAATCCCGTGCAGGAGCTGGCCAGAGCGGGCGGTAAAAAGCAGGTTGGAGGCAAGCGCCGGGCGCGCGAAGGCTGCCGATACTGCCGCCTCAAAGGCCGCCGCATCCGCCGGCTGCTCCTCGGCACCGGCCACGGCATGCGACAGGATCGTGTGTTTGCTCACAGCATCGAAAAGCTCGCCGGTCATGAAGGTCGAAAAGCCGGTGACCTTGCCGTCCACCACATGCACCCATTTCGAATGGGTGCCTGGCATGCAGACCGCTTGTGCCCCGGAGCTTGCAGCGCCAAGCGCGCCGAGAAGCTGGGTTTCCTCGCCGCGCATGACGTCGGGAGTGGCGATATCCCGCTGGGCAAGGCCCGGCAAAATGCGGATGTCGCGGCTTTCGCCGGGCACCGACACGGCCCCGGTCAGGATCGCGGCGAGTGATGCCGGCACGTCGATATAACCGGCCTCGACCCAGCCCTGCCTTGCACCGGCCATGCCGCACACGATCACCGGCAGGCCTTCCGGCGCCTCAACGGCCACGAGATGGCTGGCGAGCACTTGGGAAAAGCCGGTCTTCGCCGCGCTCGTCATGCCCTCGCCACTGCGGCGTTCGGCAAGGATGCCGCCATCCTTGCCGATCAGCCACAGCCTGAAGCTGCTGGTGCCCCAGTCCACCGCGACATAAGCGGGATTTGCCATTACAGAACGCCTCCATCGACAATCAGGGACTGAGCGGTCATCGCCGCCGCGCAGTCGGATGCAAGAAACAGGCAGGGACCGACGATCGCATCGGCCGTGAGTGCGACTTTCAGGCACTGCTGCTCCACCGAGCGCGCGATACTCTCCTCGGTGAGCCAAAGCTGCATCTGCCGTTCGGTGACGACCATGCCAGGCAGGATGCAGTTGACCCGGATATTCTCCGGACCGAGCCTGCCCGCCATGCTCTTCGTCAACCCGACGACCGCAGCCTTCGCCGCCGCATAGGAGGGGAAGCCGCCCATGTTCAGCTTGAAGGCGATCGACGACATATTGACGATCGCCCCGCCGCCGGCCGCCCGCATCGATGGCGCCACCGCCTGCGACGTAAAGAAGACGTGCCGCAGATTGACTGCCTGGTTGTTGTCCCAATAGGCTTCGGTAACCTCGTCGAATTCATGACGGTCGTCCCAGGCGGCATTGTTGACGAGCACGCGGATCGGCCCGGAGGCCGCAACGACGTGATCGACCGTAGCCCGGATCGCCTCGACGTCGCGAAGGTCGGCATGATGAAAGGAGACGGGATGCGTCGTCTCCCGCGATAGCCTTTCGGCAAGCGCGCTGCCTGCGGCCTCGGCGATATCGATGAAGGAGACTTTGGCGCCCTGCCGGGCAAAACCTTCGACGATCGCAGCACCTATGCCCGACCCGCCGCCGGTCACGAGCACGGTGCGGTCTCTGAACTCGGGAAATTCTGCTGGCATCGCGGTAACCGTCTCCTCCCGGCGCTTGTTCCATTATTTGGAACTTAATTTGACTATATGGAATTATCGAATTATGCTGCCCTTTCTGTCAAGGGCGGGAGAGGCGATGAATTCAGGCGTAGACAGCATAACGCAGGCACGCGAGACCGGTACGCTCGGCAAGCTGATGGCTCTGCTCGATCTCGTCACCCATGCGGATGCCCCCTTGCGTTTCACCGATATCCTCTCCCTTGCCGGCCAGCCGCGCGGCACGCTGCACCGACAACTGAGCCATCTGGTGGAGGAAGGGCTGCTCGAGCTCGACGGCGACGGCCGTTACGCCCCCGGACTGCGCCTTCTCGATTTTGCCGCGCGCAGCTGGGCGCGCAACGAATTCCGTCTCATAGCCGAACCACATCTCGCCGATCTGCAGCAGGCGACTGGCGAGACCGTGCATCTCGGCGTTCTCAGGGGGTCCTCGATCATCTATTTGGACAAAGTCGAAGGCCACCAGCCGGTACGCATGTATTCGCAGATCGGCAATGCTTCACCCTGTTACTGTACCGGCGTCGGCAAGGCCGCTCTTTCCAGACTTCCGGCCGAAAGCCTCGCCAATCTGCTGTCCGGTTTGAGCTTCACCCGGTTTACCGCCTCCACCCATGTTTCGGCAGAAACACTGCTTACCGAGATCCGCGAAATCGCCGATCTCGGCTATGCCTTCGATCGGGAGGAGCACGAGGCCGGCATCCGCTGCGTTGCCGCGCCTATCTGGTCGGAGGACCGGACTTTTATTGGCGGCGTTTCGATTACTGGCCCGGCCTATCGCTTGTCGATGGAACTTCTGAGCCAGTGGGCCGTTCCGGTTCAGCTGGCAGCAGGAAGGATCATGGAGGGGATGCGGGTCCGTCTGGGCCCGCGTCGCTGACGGAAATGGGCACTTGCCTCCTTGCTGGACGCGATCGCAGAGCATGCTTATGATGAGCGCGATATTGAGATTTGGCGGCGAATCGCCAAAACTGAAATAGTCCGCGAAATCTGCAACCATTCACCGGCCGAACGCTTGACGCCGAGGCCCATTCCATTTGATCAACCAGCGATCGTCATTCCGCGATGCATCGAACCGGCCGCAGGGCAGGTTTCGCAAACGGTTTGCCGCCCCTGCGCCGAAGATGAAGAAATGTGATGGCACCCTTGTCGCAAACATCCCGGGAAGAAGACGATTATGTCGAGGAAATAGCGGGTCTGAAGACCCAGTTCGACATTTTCCGTTTCATGAAACGCGTGACGGAGGACTATCGCTGCCGCGCCTTCATGGTTCTCAACCTGCCGCCGATCACCTCCTTCGATCTTCAGGGCAGCACTGTTATCACCAGCTGGCCGGCCGAGCTTCTGGCGATTTACGACCAGGAGGCCTTGATGGTGAACAGTCCCGTTCTCAGGCGGCTCAGAACATCCACGCGGCCCTTTCTCTTCGACATGACGCGGTCTGAATGGTCGCGGGACGACGGCAAGTCCGCCCTCGTCGCCGGATTGTTCGAACGTTTCAAGATGACGCGCTGCGCCTATTTCCCGACGCACGAGCCGTCCGGCCTGCGCGGCGCCGTCTCCTTCGCCGGCGACCGCGAACCCTTCAGCCCTGCGGAGATGCGTAAGCTGAGCTATATCGCCATCCACGTCTTCGACAGGCTGGCCGAGATCCGCAACCTCGATACGCGCATCACGGACACACTGACCGACCGCGAGATCGATTGCCTGAACTGGACCGCGGCCGGCAAGACCAGTGCGGAAATCGCCGAAATCCTCACGCTCTCAGAGCATACGGTCAATCACTACCTCAATCGCGCCACCAAGAAGCTCGATACGGTCAACCGCACCCAGGCCGTCGCCAAGGCGCTGCGCATCGGCCTGATCAAATAAGTTGCAAAAACGAACGACAAGCTTTCGCCGGGCGCCTAGCGCATAGGCAAGTCCGTTCCCGAGAGGGGCCAGCGCTCCGCTTTTGCGATCTTTTTCCCTGATTTTCGATCTGGCACGCTTTCTGCATCTCCTTTGCCAGAGGTCCAGAGGGGACTTTGATGACCAGCGTCAGGAAATGGCGCGGCCGAAACACCGCTGCCCGACGCCGATACCGCTTCTCTTTGGTGGTTCGGCGTCGGCAGCGGTTGTTGCGTTTTGGCACCGCCTTTTGCGCAGCTGTTCACGAATCCGGCCTCCCCCCTCATTTTTTGCTGGCCTTTTTTCCAACTTACTCTAGTTCGCCCGCATTGCGCCGGTTCCAGGGGAGACCGTTGCGGCCATCAGGGCGAAAGCCCGGCGGACTTGATGGCCGCAACGGATTGGGATTTTTCCCGCTGCTCTCCTGGCACCCCGGCAAATCGATTTTCCTGCCGCTGATTTTGTTTGGCGAAGGCGTGCGCCTCCACTATCTCTACTGCATAATTTTAGCCTTGATCGATTCCGATCAAGGCTAAAATTATGCAGTAATTTAAAGTGCTACAGCGTCCTTTGCGCGTCTTGAAAGACGCGCGGCACTGTAGTCTGCGAGAAGAAGCAGTGAGGGTGGAATGGCCGACGTCACCAAGGAACAGGTTCTCGAAACGTTGAAGACCGTGCGTGGACCGGATCTCGAGCACGATATCGTCGAGCTCGGAATGGTCTCCGACGTCTTCATCTCCGACGGCAAGGTCTATTTCTCCATCACCGTTCCGGCCGAGCGCGCAAAGGAGCTGGAGCCGATGCGGCTCGCCGCCGAGCGCGTCATCAAGGAAATGCCTGGGGTCAAGGGCGCTCTCGTGACGCTGACGGCGGACAAGAAGGCGTCGGCTGCCGCTCCCGCCGCGCGTCCGGCGCCGAACCCGCCTCACGGCCACGCCGGCCACGATCATTCACATGATCATCGGGGCCACGCGCACGCCCCTCAGCAGCAGTCGCCGCGCGCCGGCAAGATCGGCGTTCCCGGCATCGGCGCCATCATCGCGGTCGCATCAGGCAAGGGTGGGGTCGGCAAGTCGACCACCGCCGTCAATCTTGCGCTCGGCCTTTTGGCTAACGGCCTGCGCGTCGGCATTCTCGATGCCGATATCTACGGTCCGTCCATGCCGCGTTTGCTGAAGATATCGGGTCGCCCGACGCAGATCGACGGCCGCATCATCAATCCGATGGAGAATTACGGCCTCAAGGTGATGTCGATGGGCTTCCTCGTCGACGAGGAGACGGCGATGATATGGCGCGGACCGATGGTTCAGTCGGCGCTGATGCAGATGCTGCGCGAAGTCGCCTGGGGAGAGCTCGATGTCCTCATCGTCGACATGCCACCTGGCACCGGCGACGCGCAGCTGACCATGGCCCAGCAGGTGCCGCTCGCCGGCGCCGTCATCGTCTCAACGCCGCAGGATCTCGCTCTGATCGATGCCCGCAAGGGCCTGAACATGTTCCGCAAGGTCGAGGTGCCGGTCCTCGGCATCGTCGAGAACATGAGCTATTTCATCGCACCCGATACCGGCACCCGCTATGACATTTTTGGCCATGGCGGCGCTCGCAAGGAGGCCGAGCGCATCGGTGTGCCCTTCCTCGGCGAAGTGCCGCTGACGATGAACATTCGCGAAACCTCCGACGCCGGAACGCCGCTCGTCGCCTCCGAGCCGAACGGCATCGTCGCCGGCATCTATCGCGGCATCGCCACCAAGGTCTGGGAGCAACTCGGTGGCCAGCCGCTGCGGCCTGCGCCAACGATCGTCTTCGAATAGGCAGCGAATCACGGGCCGCCATCACCCCAATTGTGGGGGAAACGTGGTGAAAAGCCGCGCTTCACGGAAGATGTCTTGATTATTTCACGGCTTTGCTTCATATGCCGCGGCGCCATGATGGCGTTTGCTGCAGATGCTCAATGACGGCCGTCTTCGTTTCGAAGGTTGCGGCCCGCCTGCAAGTTCGGAGTTGTCTTGTCGATCGAAGGATTGGTAACTGCGATGCGGTGGAGCACAATGCGCATGCCGGCCTCAACGGCTGGATGCAGCCGGAGTTTTATGAACTTTCTTGATCCGCTTCCGTTTCGACCGATGACGAGCGACCTTCGCGTTGCCGCGCTCGCGGCCGCTTGGAAAGGTTTTCGATGAAGAGGGCAATGGCCACGAAGCGGCGTGAGCATCGGAGACCGTGCCGGTGATCACCGCTTACTGTTCCAATTGCAGGTCGATTGAGATCCGCGATCTCACGCAGATCGCGTCCATTCCCGACGATGTCGTTTGGATCGACATGATCGAGCCAACCCGCGACGAGGAGCTTTATGTCGAGAAGGCTCTCGGCATCGAGGTCCCGACCCGGGATGACCTCAAGGATATCGAACCCTCCGCCCGCCTCTATGTCGAAAACGATGCCGTCTTCATGACCGCTTCGCTGCTCTGGAAGGCCGATACCGACGCGCCGACGCTGACCGATGTCGCCTTCATCCTGGCCGGAAAGCGGCTGGTCACCATTCGCTACGCCCACCCAAAATCCTTTGCACTGTTCATCGCTGCCCTTCACCGGCTGCCGGAAAATTGGCGCAACGGCGCTGCCCTTCTCGCTAAACTCCTGGAGACGATCGTCGACCGCACCGCCGAGATCCTCGAGATCTCAATCTCGCGTATCGACATCCTGTCGATGCATGTCTTCGGCGACAGGGCCAGGAAGGTGCGCAGACCCTCGAACTATCTCGAGGAGAAATTGAGGGATATCGCCGGCCATCACCGGACGATCAGCAAAGTGCGCGACAGCCTCGGTTCGCTTTCCCGCCTGCTGACCTTCTTTCACACGACCCCGGCAATCCAGCAGGACCGCGAGGCGAAAGATCTCTGCCGCACTGTTTCGCGCGATATTCAGTCGCTGTCGGAGCATGCCGGCTTCGTCGCCGGCAATATCACCTTCCTGCTCGATGCTTCGCTCGGGCTGATCAACATCGAGCAGAACTCGATCATCAAGATTTTCTCGATCGCATCGGTGGTGTTCTTGCCGCCGACATTGGTCGCCTCCATCTATGGTATGAATTTTCAGGTCATGCCGGAGCTGGCCTGGGCCGCGGGTTATCCCTATTCGCTGGCCCTCATGGTGACCTCAGCCGTCATCCCTTTTTTCTTTTTCCGTTGGAAAGGCTGGCTCTGAGGAGCCTGTTTAAGTTTCATGTCCGAAGAGAGCCATCAGCACGAACGCCATATGACGCCGAGAAAGGTGTTTTATCTCGCGCTGGGTTCGGTCGGCGTCGTCTACGGCGATATCGGCACGAGCCCGCTCTACGCCTTTCGCGAGGCGCTGAAGCCCGTGGCCCATGACGGCCTCACCCGTTTCGAGGTCATCAGTCTGATCTCGCTGATGATCTGGGCGCTGACGATCATCGTCACCATTAAATATGTGCTCTTCCTGCTGCGCGCCGACAACGAGGGCGAGGGTGGCACGCTGTCGCTGCTTGCCCTTCTGATGAAGACCGCCAACGGCCATACCGCCTTGCTGATGCTGCTCGGCCTGATGGGCGCAGCACTCTTCCTCGGCGATGCGATGATCACGCCGGCGCTGTCGGTACTGTCGGCCGTCGAGGGCCTCAAGCTCGTCACGCCCAGTCTTTCGGAATATATCGTGCCGATTTCGGTGGTGATCCTGGCGCTGCTCTTCGTCGTGCAGTCGCGCGGCACCGGCGCCGTTGCGAGGTTCTTCGGTCCGATCACCGCCGTCTGGTTCATCGTCATAGCCGCCGCCGGCATTTCCCATATTTCGGACGATTATGGCATCCTTGCCGCCTTCAATCCCTATTATGCCGTCAGCTTCCTGCTGCATGAAGGCTTCTACGGCGTCGTCGTGCTCGGCGCCGTCTTCCTGACGGTGACGGGTGCCGAGGCGCTTTATGCCGATCTCGGTCACTTCGGCCGCCGCCCGATCCAGTGGGCCTGGTTCGCGCTGGTCTTCCCGTCGCTGACGCTGAACTATCTCGGGCAGGGCGCTCTCGTTCTCGGCAAGCCGGAAACGATGTCCGATCCCTTCTATCTGATGTTTCCGCAATGGGCGCTGCTGCCGGTGGTCATCCTGGCCACCGCTGCGACGATCATCGCCAGCCAGGCCGTTATCACCGGCGCCTTCTCGCTGGTGCGCCAAGGCATCAACCTCGGTTTCCTGCCGCGCATGGAAATCCTCTTCACCTCGGAAACCAACACCGGGCAGATCTTCGTGCCTTCGGTCAACGCCGTGCTGTTCATCGGCGTCATCTTCCTGGTTCTGAGCTTCAAGACCTCCGACGCACTGGCGACCGCCTACGGCATCTCCGTCACCGGCGCCATGGTCGTCACCTCGATCATGGCCTTCGAATTCGTCCGCGTCCGCTGGAACTGGTCGCTGCCGGTTGCCATCATCGCGCTCGCCCCGCTGGTCGTGCTCGAAATGATCTTCCTCGGCGCCAATCTGCTGAAGATCCACGACGGCGGCTATATCCCGATCCTGATCGCCACCGCCTTTACCGTCATCATGTGGACGTGGCGCCGCGGCACTGCGATCCTGATGGAAAAGACCCGCCACACCGATATTCCGCTCACCTCCTTCGTCAGCTCGATCGAGCGCAAGAGCGAGCATTCTCCGGCCCAGGTTCCCGGCACCGCGATCTTCCTGACCAGCGATCCGGAATCGGCCCCCGCCGCGCTTCTCCACAATCTCAAGCACAACCATGTGCTCCATGACCGCAACGTCATCCTGACGATCCGCACCGTCAACAAGCCGCGTGTCCCAAGCCAAGACCGCTACAAGGTCGAGCAGATTTCCGAGCGCTTCTCGCGTGTCGAGCTGCTCTTCGGCTTCATGGAATCGCAGAACGTCTCACAGGCCTTGGCGACGCTGCGCAAGACAGGGCTGAAGTTCGACATCATGTCGACGTCCTTCTATCTCGGCCGCCGCAAGCTGGTGCCGGACGCCAAGTCGGGCATGCCCTACTGGCAGGACCGGCTTTACATCGCGCTCGCCAATGCCGCCGCCAATCCCTCGGATTACTTCCGTCTGCCGGCGAACCGCGTGGTGGAGCTGGGTTCGCACGTCATTATTTGACGGGTGGGGCAAAGACCCCGCCCCAAACCCCTCCCCACAAGGGGGAGGGGCTTAAGTTGCCGCACCGGCTTTCCAGAACTTCGGCGTTTCGGGAGGAGCGAGGGTTAGTCCCTCCCCCTTGTGGGCAGGGGTTGGGGAGGGGCTTCCTCAAGGGCGCAAACACACCTCATCTCACGAAAACATCATCCACATTAGAATATCCAGAAATTCTCACGGTCACATTCCGGCACGCTCCGTTAACCGGACGTCAAGGTTAATGCGGGATTTATAGTGGCATGTTCCCACGTTCCATGCCCGGAGTTCGTGTTGCGTCGCAAGAGCCCTTTCCGTAGCAAGCTGCGTCTTTTTCCCGAGAATTGGGTCTCGCCCGCGATCTTCGGTCTTGCCGGCTGGCTGATTTTCCCAAGCGTTGCATCCCACGCCGATCTTGCCGCCATGCTCGCCGGTCTCGACCGCGACGGCGAGAACTGGCGTATGGTGCTGACCAATTCTCCCGCCGGCTCCATCCACCAGGCCGAACTCGCTTTCGCCGAGCCGACGGTAACCGGTTCGATTTCCTCCGGCGCCGGCATGGTGCTGCCCGATGGCCGCAAGGTCGCCTTCACCGCCAAGGACAAGGGCCACGAGGATACGCCGGATGAGGATCGCGTCAAACGCTCCACCAAGAAAGGCCGTGTGGTCGCCGTCGAGAGAATGCAGCCGCCGAAGGACTTTTCCGCCGGCTCCATTCTCGAGCGCACGAAGATGCTCTTCACGCCGAACTTGGATCTCAAAGACAGGTCGGCCTTCATCAAGCCGAAGATCCAGGGCAAGGAGATCGAGATCGCCACTTCTTTCTATAAGAAGCAGCCTGTCGTGACAGGCAATGGCGTGCCGGCGATGCTCGCAAGTCTCGTTACCAGCAACAAGGCGGATGTGCTGGCGACCGCCTATGCGCCGGCAGCCCCCGACTATGCCCGCCAGTCACCGTTCGATTCCATCCTGACCGACCGGGAAAGCGGTCGCTTCGTCCCGGAGATCGGCCCGCGCGATCACGCCTGGGCCGCAAGCGTGTTGCCGCCGAGCGTCTTTTCCGCCGGCGAGCAGCAGTGCCTTGCCTCCGGCATTTACTTCGAAGCGCGAGGAGAATCGGTGAAAGGCCAGGCGGCCGTCGCCCAGGTCATTCTCAACCGCGTCCGCAACCCCGCCTATCCCAAGACGATCTGCGGCGTCGTCTACCAGAACGAGGATTGGCGCAACCGCTGCCAGTTTTCCTTCGCCTGCGACAGCATCAGGGACCGGGTGAATTCGGAATATCACTGGCGGGTCGCCCGCGATGTGGCGATGGCGGTGACCGCAGGCAAGATCTGGCTGCCGCAAGTGGGCTCGGCAACGCACTACCACGCCGTCTATGTCAGACCGAAATGGGCAAAGACCATGGAAAAGGTCGGCCGCATCGGCCTCCACGTCTTCTATCGCACCTACGGCGGCGGCTGGAGCTGAGATAAACCACCTGCGCCAAGCCGATTTCCGGCCCTTAAAAGCGGATTCTTTCAATCGAATTTGGATGATAGGCCAAGTATCGGTCTAAATTATTGATTCGATGGAATTATTTTCTCGCTGGACAGAAGCCGCCTACGCCTTGACTATACCAATCCCTAAAACTATGTTGCGCGCGACTTCAGAACGGGCCGGAAGGTTCTCAACCTTCGCGTCCGGGGTCCGAATGACCGGGGTAGCGGGAGTGCGGGCGACGGGCAGGCGAGGAGAGATCCATGGCGGACGACCGCGAGGAAAGTCTTGAAAAGCGCCGTGCGCAATTGGGAGCGGAACTCGCGACCAAACGCGTTGAGGCGGGAGTGGAACGTGCAAGCGAGGCCCAAGCCGAGGTAAGCCGCAAAGGTTATGCCCAGGCGATGAAGCTCTCCAGCGAGTTCATTGCCGCGATCATTGTCGGTGCCGTTCTTGGCTATGTTCTCGACCGTTTTGTTGGCACGGCGCCTTGGGGTTTGATTGTTCTTCTGCTTCTCGGATTCTGTGCCGGCGTTTTGAACGTGCTGCGTTCTGCGGGGGTGGTGGCCCATCCCCTGGAAGGCAAGGACGACAAGAAATAAGGACTGGTTCCCGGTCCAGTGCAATGATCCCGCGTCCTGCGGGCCAAAGAGAGAGAACAAGCGGTGTCTAACGATCCGACCCATCAGTTCAAGATCTTCCAGATTGTGCCGATCGAGATCGGCGGAATTGATTTCTCGTTCACCAACGCATCGCTCTTCATGGTCGCTTCGGCTGCCGTTGCTGTCGGCTTCCTCTATTTCGCGACCTCGAACCGCGCCATCGTGCCGGGCCGTTCGCAGTCGGTCGCGGAAATGTCCTATGAATTCATCGCCGGCATGCTGAAGGAAGGCGCGGGCAAGCAGGGAATGAAGTTCTTCCCGCTGGTCTTCTCGCTTTTCATGTTCGTGTTGACGGCGAACCTGCTCGGCATGTTCCCGTATTTCTTCACGATTACCAGCCAGATCATCGTCACTTTTGCATTGGCGATCCTCGTCATCGGTACGGTTCTCGTCTACGGCTTCTATAAGCACGGCTTCCACTTCCTGAATGTCTTCGTGCCCTCCGGCGTGCCGGGCATCCTGCTGCCGCTGGTCATTGCGATCGAAATCATTTCGTTCCTCTCTCGTCCGATTTCGCTCTCCGTTCGTCTTTTCGCCAACATGCTCGCCGGTCATATCACGCTGAAGGTGTTCGCAGGCTTCGTCGCCTCGCTTGGAGCCCTCGGTGCAGTCGGTGTCGGCGGAGCCGTTCTTCCTCTCATCATGACCGTCGCCCTGACCGGTCTCGAGTTCCTCGTCGCCTTCCTCCAGGCTTACGTCTTTGCGGTGCTGACTTGCATGTACCTCAACGACGCGATCCATCCGGGCGGGCACTAAGGATAACGACAACGACGTCAAAGGGCGTCAGTCATTCGCCGCAACAACCATTTCAAAGGAGTTCAACATGGAAGCGGAAGCAGCAAAGTACATCGGTGCAGGCCTGGCTTGCTTTGGTATGGCCGGTACGGCTCTCGGCCTCGGCAATATCTTCGGCAGCTACCTCTCCGGCGCCCTGCGCAATCCGTCTGCCGCTGACAGCCAGTTCGGCCGTCTGGTATTCGGCTTCGCCGTTACGGAAGCTCTGGGCATCTTCTCGCTGCTCGTCGCTCTCCTCCTCCTCTTCGCCGTCTGATATCGGCGGATAGATGGATCACGGCCTGCGGACCGCAAGCCGTGATCCTTTGCATTTGCAGTCCACCTGGAGGTGAGCATGTTTTTTGTGACCCCGGCTTACGCTGAAGAAGCACCGGCGGCAGCGACCGGCACGGATGCGCATGCCGCTCCGGCCGCAGGCGAGGTCCATACCGAGACCGGCGTTCCCGCAGGCGAACACGCCCGTGGCCCGTTCCCGCCTTTCGATTCGACGACCTACGCGTCCCAGCTGCTCTGGCTGGTGATTACGTTCGGCGTCTTCTACCTCCTTATGCAAAAGGTTATTGCACCGCGCATCGGGGCCATCCTCGACCAGCGCCATACGCGCATCTCCCAGGACCTGGAAGAGGCAAGCCGCCTGAAGGCGGAAGCTGACGCCGCCGTCCGGACCTATGAAGGTGAGCTGGCCGCTGCTCGCGCCAAGTCACATGCGATTGGCTCTGCCGCGCGCGACGCCGCCAAGGTCAAGGCCGAAGAGGATCGCCGCGCTGTCGAGGCGAGCCTTTCGGAAAAGATCAAGGCTGCCGAAGCTCGTATCGCCGACATCAAGGCGAAGGCTTTCGCCGACGTCGGCACTATTGCCGAAGAAACAGCCTCTGCCGTCGTCGAACAGCTGATTGGCGGCACCGCCGCCCAGGCAGATGTCGCCGCTGCCGTCGCGGCTGCCAAGAAGGAGGCTTGATCGATGGAATTCTTTGATGCAACTTTCTTCGCCTTTGTCGGCCTCGTCCTCTTCCTGGCGCTGGTCGTCTACCTGAAGGTTCCGGGCATGATGGCGAAGTCGCTGGACGACCGCGCCGACCAGATCCGCAACGAACTGGCTGAAGCCAAGCGCTTGCGCGAAGAGGCCCAGCACCTGCTCGCCGAATACCAGCGCAAGCGCAAGGAAGCTGAAGCCGAGGCGGCTCATATCGTTGCCGCCGCCGAGCGCGAAGCGGAAATGCTGACCACTGAGGCGAAGAAGAAGACGGAAGAATTCGTCGCCAACCGTACGGCGCTGTCCGAGCAGAAGATCAAGCAGGCCGAAGCCGATGCGATGAAGGCGGTCCGTTCCGCCGCCGTCGATCTGGCGATCGCGGCAGCAGAAACGGTGCTCGCCAAGCAGGCTGATGCCAAGGTCCAGTCCGAGCTCTTCGGCAATGCCGTCGGCCAGGTCAAGACGCGGCTCAACTGAGCGGTATCGAATGAATGATAGGGAAAAGGCCGGGCATGTCCCGGCCTTTTTCTTTTGAACGCGCTATTCCGAGATCAGCTCGTCCATATCAGGGCCGTCCTCGCCTTTGCGCAACGGTCTGAAGCTCATCCGGTGCAGGGAGCAGGGGCCATGCTTCTCGATGCCGGCGCGGTGCTGCGCCGTGCCGTAGCCCGCATGCGCGGCAAAACCATAGTCCGGAAATACAGCATGCGCCCGCGCCATCATCCGGTCGCGGGTCACCTTGGCGACGATCGAGGCGGCGGCGATCGACACTGAACGGGCGTCACCCTTCACCACCGCCTGTCCCGGGCAGTCGAGGCCGGGCGGCACGTCGAGCCCATCGGTCAGCACGTAGCTTGCCGGAATGGCGAGGCTGCAGATGGCGCGGCGCATGGCGTCGAGGCTCGCTTTGCGAATGTCGGTCTCGTCGATGCGCGTCGAGCTGGAGGAGGCGATGGAGACGGTCGCTGTCGCCAGAATCTGCACAAAGAGTTCTTCCCGCCGTTGCGCCGAAAGCTGCTTGGAATCGTTGAGGCCTTCAGGGATGCGCTTCGGGTCGAGAATGACGGCAGCGGCCACGACAGGTCCGGCCAACGGCCCGCGGCCCGCTTCATCCGCACCGGCGACTGGCCAGTGGCCGGCCTTGCGGGCTTTAAGCTCAAGTTTGAAGTCCGGCACGAGCGGAACCGTGTCGAAAAGCAGGGGAGAATCGGGTGGCGTGCGACGTTTCATGCGGCTGAACCTCGCACGCCAACCCGATTTCCCGCAAGTCCCCGGATCAGGGCGGCGGCCGGGGACGGTCCGGCGGATGGTGGCGGTCAAGGCCATCCGCGGGAATTGCGCTCGGGGCTCAAAAACAGGGCGGTTTCTTGAGATGCCGATGCGCAAGCTGAAGCAATTCCAGGAAAAGTGTGAAGCGGTTTTTCCAGGCAAAGCGCGAAGCGCTTTTGCCGGGAATTGCGTAAAACAAAAGGTTGGAGCGGTTTCTCGTTTCCATGAAAGCCGAACCGCTCCAGCAATCAGAGCAGCGATAGCTGTATGCCGCTGCCGTCCGGCGGCACGAACAGATCGTCGCGCAGCGGCATGCTGCGTCGCGTCAGGCCGAAACGTCTGGCTGCCATTTCAAAGCGGCGGGCGATCTGCCAGGCATAGGGACCGGCTCCTTTCATGCGCTTGCCGAATTCGGCATCGTAATCCTTGCCGCCACGCATCGAGCGCACCAGCGACATCACATGTCGGTAACGATCCGGATAGTGCTGCAGCAGCCAATCGCGAAAGAGCGGGCTGACTTCGAGCGGCAGACGGAGGATGACATAGCTCGCCTCCGCGGCGCCGACAGCCTTCGCCGATTCAAGGATGCGCTCCAGTTCGTAATCGTTTAGCGCAGGAATGAGCGGAGCTGCCATGACAGCCGTCTGGATGCCTGCCTCCGAGAGGGCCCGGATCGTCTCCAGCCGCCGCGGCGGTGTGGCGGCGCGCGGCTCCATCGCCCGGGCAAGCTTGCGGTCGAGCGTCGTCACCGAGATGCCGACGCGCACCAGGTTTTTCCCAGCCATCTCCTGCAGGATGTCGAGATCGCGCAGGATCAGCGCCGACTTGGTGACGATCGACACAGGATGATTCGCCTTGTTCAAGACTTCGAGGATGCCACGCATGATGCGCCATTCCTTCTCGATCGGCTGATAGGGGTCGGTATTGGTGCCGATGGCGATCACACGCACCTTGTAGCCCGGCTTGGCGAGCTCCCGCTCCAGCAGCTTTGCCGCATCGGGTTTGGCAAAGAGTTTCGTCTCGAAATCGAGCCCGGCGGAAAGCCCCATATAGGCGTGTGTCGGCCGGGCGAAGCAGTAGATGCAGCCGTGCTCGCAGCCGCGATAGGGATTGATCGAACGGTCGAAGGGAATATCCGGCGATTCGTTGCGGGTGATGGCTGTGCGCGGTTTCTCGACCTGCACTTCCGTCTTGAAAGGCGGAAGCTCTTCCAGGGTCTGCCAGCCGTCGTCGAAGGTCTCCCTCTGCAACGCTTCGAACCGCCCGGTCGGGTTCAGCCCGGCCCCACGACCACGCCGGCGATCGACTTCGATCCTGAGACCGGAGGACACGATCATCGCATCGGCAATATCTGCCGCATTAGCAGGCTCGAATGCGGCCTGCCCTGCCAGGGACTGCTGTCTCATCGGATTCTCCCGCGGCGGAAAAGCCATTGCCTCCGCCCGTTTTGATGATTAAATTCCTATCGGCAAAAAGAGAACAATGCAAGAACAAAATCAGGGAAACGTTGCTGGCAAAAATTTGTGCGGCGCATTATAGATAGCCGATGTTGACGGTTGTTCTCGAATGTCAGGATCAGGAATCCGAGCTTGCCCAGACCCTGTCGGTATTGGTGACTGGCGCGGTGGAGGGGCTCGTGAGCGATGTGATCGTGCTTGACCACGGTTCGCGCGACGGCACCTCGAGGGTTGCGGACGCGGCCGGCTGCCGGTTCCATTCCGAATGGGATATCAAGGATATCGTCCGGTCAGCCCGCGGCGAATGGCTGCTCTTCGTCGAGCCGGGCGCAAGGCCTCAGGGCGGCTGGATCGATGAGATTTCCGAGTATGTGGCGCTAAACCGGCTGCCCGCCCGCTTTACAGCATCCAGAGGGTATCGTCGGCCCTTTTTCCAGCGCATCGGCCGCGCCGCCCCGCCGCTCGAACTCGGATTTCTGATGCCGAGGAAGCTGGCACTTGCCACGGCCAGAAGCGGTATGCCGCTTGCCGAATTCGTGAAGGGCCAAAAGCCGCGGAAGCTCTCGAGCGAACTGATTCCCTCCTGGGTCGCCCGCGCCGCTCGGTAGATGCCGCGCGTAAAGATGGCGTCCGATACGATTTTGCGCTATAATTTCTCCATGGCGCCGCTGAAGCGCCTCGCTTCGTAGCGGATGGCCATGGAATGCCGGTGGACGGCGGAACAGGTCAGCGGAAGTCTCCTCTTCTGCCGGGTATCCGGCGAAAGGAGGTGCGTCATGGTACGCGGTATGATTTCCGGCCTGCTGGCCGTCATATTGCCGATATCGATGATCGCGCATCCGCATCCGGCAGCATCGCAGATGATGCGCAGTTGCGCAGGCCGATCCGAGATCGTCAATTTCCTGGACAAGAACTTCGCTGAAAAGCTCACGGCAATCGGATTGATCAATGAGAACGCCGTACTCGAGGTTTATGCCGCCGAAAGTGGCACCTGGACCCTCGTCGTAACGGATACTCATGGCGTAAGCTGCGTCCTGCTGTCGGGTGACAGCTGGGATACGATGCCCGTTCTGCCAGGCATTGCCACATAACAATGCTGCCGTTGATTCGTGGAGCGCCTAGAGCCTTTCCGGGTTAGATTGCAGCATTCTGCCGGAGCAGATTTTCGTCAGGGCAAAGGCGATTGGCGACGGGCATACTCCAAGGTACGCCCGAGCCGATCGCCTCTGATCCTGGCGGAAAGATGCCCGGCCCTTCGGGTTGGCTGAAACGGGCCGGCTGATCGACCGGCCGGCTTGGCCGTAGAGCTGGGCTACGACGCGCGCCGGCCGGTCGACCATCCGACTCCGTTTGAGCCAACAGAATGCTGCAATCTAACCCGGAAAGGCTCTAAACAGGCAGTCTATTTCGTTGCGCCGCGTTTCAGGTGTTCGTCCAGACGCGGCATGATCTCGACGAAATTGCACGGCATGTTGCGGTAGTCGAGCTGTCCTTTCAGAATGCCGTCCCAGGCATCCCGGCAGGCGCCGGGTGAACCCGGCAGCACGAAGATGAAGGTGGCGTTGATAACGCCTGCCGTGGCGCGTGACTGGATCGTCGCTGCGCCGATTTTCTCATAGGAGATGCGGTGGAAGATGGCGGAAAAGCCGTCCATCCGCTTTTCAAACAACGGCTCCAGCGCTTCGGGCGTCACATCGCGGCCGGTAAAGCCGGTGCCGCCTGATGTGATGACGACGTCGATGTCTTCTCTGTCTGTCCAGGCCTTCACCCGCGCGGCAATCTCCGCGCGATCATCGGGCACGATCGCTCGGTCGATCAATCTGTGGCCCGCCTCGGTGATCCGCGCCGCCAGCGTGTCGCCTGACTTGTCCGTCTCCGGCGTACGCGTGTCCGAGATCGTGAGAACCGCAATACCGACGGCGATGAAGGACCGCTTTTCGTCCGGACCTGCCATCACATGCCTCCCGAAATCGTTTCCGTCGCATGGAAATACCAGTCGGGCCGCTCGCCGTGAAGAGCGGCAGCCGCATCTTTTGCGGTAGTCATGGTCGCAAAGATCCCGAAACAGGTGGCGCCGGAACCGGACATGCGGGTCAAAAGCGCGCCGCTGGCCTGCAGCATCGCCGAGATCGCTGTAATTTCAGGCACGAGTTCGCGCGCCGGCGGCTCCAGGTCGTTGCGGGCAGCACCAATCGCCGTGAGCCAGTCGGCAGCCCCGAGCAGGCCGGGAGCCAGGCTCAGGGCCGGATTATCCTTTGTCGCCAGCCGGCGGAAAACGTCAGGCGTCGACACACCCTTCAACGGATTGGCGAGCACCATGGCGAAGGCGGGCAGATCCGGCACGAGCTCGATCTTTTCGCCGATGCCGCGGGCAATCAGCGGCCGGCTTTCGATACACATCGGCACGTCGGCGCCGAGCTTCAATGCGAGTGCGGCAAGCGCCTCTTCGGGCAACGTCGTGCCCCAGAGCCGCATCAGCCCGCGCAGGGCTGCTGCCGCATCGGCGGAACCGCCGCCGATGCCGGAAGCGATCGGCAGGTTCTTTTCCAAGTGAATATGGACGGGGAAGGCGGGTGCGCCGATCGCCTCCCGCAGCAGATCACGCGCCTTCAGCACCAGGTTCGTGCCGCTGTCACCGGTGAGCGTTCCGGCAAAACGACCCGACAGAGTGAACACATCGGTCTGCGATGGCGCGAAGCTCAGGCGGTCACCATGACCTGTGAAGGTCACCAGCATGTCGAGCAGGTGATAGCCATCCGGCCGCTGGCCCGTCACATGCAGGGCCAGGTTGATCTTCGCGCGAGCTTCTTCGATGACACTGAACGCGCCGGCCAAGCCCTCTTCAGGCATGGTCTCGCCCGTCAGGATTTCTTGTCGACCGGCGGCGGGGTGGCGGGTGCCGGGTCAGGCTGCTTTTTGTCGGCGGCCTTGGCATCGTCGCTGGCGGCCGGCAGGCCGTTGGCGACCTTGTCCTTGATCTTCGGGATCTCGGCAGCTTCGGGCTCGGAGGCAAGCGCCCGGTTCCACTGATAGACAGCCTCGAGCTTGCGCCCAACGCGCCAATAGGCATCGCCGAGATGGTCGTTGATCGTCGCGTCGCCGGCCTTGATCTGTGCGGCCCGCTCCAGCTCGTCGACGGCATCGTCGAAGCGATTGAGCCGGAAATAGGCCCAGCCGAGCGAATCGATGATGTAGCCGTCGTCAGGGCGAAGATCGACGGCCTTCTTGATCATACCAAGGCCTTCGTCGAGGTTCCGGTTCATGTCGATCCAGGAATAGCCGAGATAGTTCAGCACCTGCGGCTGGTCGGGATTAAGCTCTAAGGCCTTACGGAAGTTCGGTTCCGCCTGGTCCCACTTCTTCAGCCGCTCATAGGCAATGCCGCGCTGGAAGAAGACGCTCCAGTTGGCACGGCCGGGAAGGGGGCCGATCACTTCGACGGCCTTGTCGTAATTGGCGGCCATCGCCTCGTAGTCCTTGGCGTCGGACAGTACGCTGCCATAGGCGAGATAGCTGCGGATGTCCTTCGGGTCGGAGGCGATCAGAGCCTGCAGATGCTTGCGCGCCTCGTCCACCTTGCCGCCCTGGGCAAGGGCAAGACCGAGCTGCAGCTCGGAGATACGCCGCATCGGCGAATTGTCAGGCACTTTCTTGTAGAGCGCGATGGCGCGATCCATCTGGTTCTGCTTCTCGGCAATACCGCCGAGCAGCACCAGCGTATCGGCGCTGTTCGGGTCGAGGGCATTCGCCGTTTGCAGATAAAGCGAGACGATGTCCTCGGCGCCGTCGCGGTTCAGCGCGCCACCGACGGAGAAGAGCACGCCGGCGGCCCCTTCTTCGGCCGTCTTCACCTGCTGCTCCTGCTTCTCATCCTTTTCGATGCTGTCGCGCAGCGCATTCAGCGGCGCATAGTTTGGCAGCAGGTTGTCGCCGACGGAAACGGCGTCGAGCGCCTTCTGCTTGTTGCCTTGCGTGGCTTCCAGGCGGGCAAGCGCCATCACAGCGCGCATGAAGGTGTCGGGCGCCGTCGCACCCCCTTCCTTGTCGAGCACGGCATCGTTCAGATGCTGGCGGGCGGATTTCACGTCGCCGGTGACGATGGCGATCGCGCCGGCATTGTAATTCTGGAAGATGCGGAACCAGTCCGGTCCCTTCATCTTCTCGACCATGGCGAGCGCTTCCTTGCCGCGGTCGGCGCCGACGCGGGCCCAGGCAAGCAGCAGGTCGTTCATCATCCGGTCGAGATCGTTTGGCCCCTTGTATTTCAGAATGGTCTCGGCGGTCTTGTAGTCGCCGCGGCGCACGGCATCCATGCCGCGCACGATCGTGGTGATGCGCTCGACGGAAGGATCGCCCTTCAGGTCATTGGCATATTTGACGCCGTCCTTGATATCGCCGTTGAGCAGCAGCGAGATCATCAGCCGCTGGCGAATCTCGGGATTGCCGGGCTCGATCTGCAGTGCCTTCTTGTAGAGCTCGATCGCCGTTTCGTAATCGTGATCGACATCGGCCGTGCGCGCGGCAAGGAAGGCGCCGGAGAAGGTCGTGACGCTGTCGGCATCGAAGTTATCGGTTTTCGGGGCATCGCCGGCCTTGGCCGCATCCTCGGCACTCACGCCGCCGACACCGCCGAGCGAAAGGACAGCCACTAGCGCTGCGCTCGTAAGAAGACGGATGGCAAATCTCTGCCGCATTAGGAAACCTTTCTTCGAGAGCGTCCCGGCCATGGTGCCGGTCGCAAAACCAGTTGCGATCACTGATTCATAACAGGATGGCTTTTTTGAAGCGCCGCCGCAAGAAAATCAGACTGCAATCGAAGGCCGTCGATTAATTGACGCGCTCGATGCAGAAATCGATCACTTCCATCAGGGCGGATTTCCATACCGTGTCGGGAAGCGGCGCAAGCGCGTCCCGGGCGATCGTGCCATAGTGGACGGCGCGGCCGATCGTATCGCCCAGCGTGCCGTATTTGGTGATCAGCCCCAGCGCCTTTTCCAGGTTGGCATCGGTGCTGTTGCCGGCCTCGATCGCATCGCGCCAGAAGGCGCGCTCGTCTTCGGTGCCGCGGCGATAGGCGAGGATGACGGGCAAGGTGATCTTGCCCTCGCGGAAATCGTCGCCGACATTCTTGCCGAGATCGGCCGCCTTGCCGCCGTAATCAAGCGCGTCGTCGACCAGCTGGAAGGCCAGCCCAAGATTCATGCCGTAGGATTTCAGTGCGTTGCGGCCGGATTTGCCGGCATCGGCGACGATCGGCCCGACTTCGGCGGCAGCCGCAAAGAGAGCCGCCGTCTTGGCGCGGATGACGGATAGATAGTCGTCCTCGGTCGTCTCCATGTTCTTGGCGACGGAAAGCTGCAGCACTTCGCCTTCCGCGATCACGCAGGCTGCGGAAGACAGGACGTCGAGCGCATCGAGCGAACCGACATCGACCATCATGCGGAAAGCCTGGCCGAGCAGGAAGTCGCCCACCAGCACGCTTGCCTGGTTGCCCCAGATCATCCGCGCCGTCGATTTGCCGCGGCGAAGATCGCTTTCGTCGACGACGTCGTCATGCAGCAGCGTTGCCGTGTGCATGAACTCCACCGATGTCGCGAGTTTGATGTGGTTTTCGCCCCTGTAGTCGAACAGCGAGGCGGAAGCCAGCGTCAGCATCGGCCGCAGCCGCTTGCCACCGGACGAGATCAGATGGTTCGCCACCTCGGGGATCATCTGCACGTCAGAGCCGGCCTTGGACAGAATGAGCTGGTTCACCCGCTCCATGTCGGCCTTGGTGAGATCGACCAATGGCTTTATGGATGCCAGTTTGTTTTTGCTTTCTTCAAGCGGTATGACCACGCCCAACGACCCGGACTCCTGTTCATTCATTACAGCTGACAATAGAAAGGGGCGATGGACGCGGCAAGGGGTGAATTGTCGCGCCGGGCGAAATTGGAAGGAAAATGACGGCAAATGCATGAACTTATCCGTGCCAACGATCCCGTTCTTCTCTCCTTTGCCGAGAGCTTGATGAAGGATGCGGGAATTCACTGCTTCATCGCCGATCAGGGCATGAGCGTGTTGGAGGGTTCGCTCGGCATGCTGCCGCGCCGCCTGCTGGTCGATGAAGAAATGGCCGATCAGGCGCGCCGCATCCTCATCGATGCCGGTCTCGGCGGTGAGCTGCGCGAGAGGAAGTGAGCCGGTGATGACCGGGAAACCCGCCGACACCATCGACGCCTTCCACCGCGGCGCCTTCCACGTGGTGCAGCCGAAGGGCAGGGGCCATCGTTCAGGCATGGATGCGATGCTGCTTGCAGCCCTCGTCTCCGACGATCGCGCCGTGAGGGTTGCCGATCTCGGCTCCGGAGCTGGTGCCGCCGGCCTTGCCGTCGCCTCGCGCCTTGCCGATGTCGAGGTTGTGCTGTTCGAGCGTTCGTCCGAGATGGCCGATTATGCCCGCCGCAGCATCCTCTTGCCCGGCAATACCCATATCGCCGGCCGTGTCAGCGTCGTCGAGGCCGATGTGACGCTGACCGCCAAGGCGCGCAACGATGCCGGCCTCCTCGACGAGAGCTTCCACCATGTCATCATGAACCCGCCGTTCAACGATGCCGGCGACCGGCGCACGCCGGATGCGCTGAAGGCTGAAGCTCACGCGATGACCGACGGACTGTTCGAAAGCTGGATACGCACGGCGGGCGCCATCATGATCCCGGGCGGGCAATTGTCGCTGATCGCGAGGCCCCAATCGATCGCCGAGATTATCGATGCCTGTGGCCGGCGCTTCGGCGGCCTCGAGATTACATCAATCCATCCGCGTGACGGTGAAAACGCCGTCCGCATTCTGGTGACGGCGATCAAAGGATCGCGGGCCCGGCTGTCGCTGCGCGCGGCCCTCATCATGCACGAAGAGGGGAGCCACAAGTTCTCCCCTCTCGTCGACGATTTCAACAATGGCCGGGCGGCCTATGCCAGGCTCTAGGCTGAATTGCTTCAGCCCGTAACGAAGTCGAAGAGCAGCTTGACGTTCAGCCCGGCGATCACGATCGCGATCAGGTAGGCGATGCCGCTCAGCCAGCGCGGCGCTACGAGCTCGCCCATCTTGGCCTTGCTGGCGGTGAACATGACAAGCGGGAAGACGGCGAAGGAAAGCTGCAGGCTGAGCACCACCTGCGTCAGGATCAACAGCTCCGCCGTGCCCTTGTCGCCATACCAGATGGTGACGATCGCCGCCGGCACGATGGCGATGGCGCGGGTGATCAGCCGGCGCATCCAGGGCTTCAGCCTGATTTTAAGGAAGCCTTCCATGACGATCTGACCGGCGAGTGTCGCTGTCACGGTCGAGTTGAGGCCGCAGCAGAGGAGCGCGACGCCGAACAGTGTCGGCGCGATGGCGAGCCCCAGCAGTGGCGACAGCAGCGAATAGGCATCGCCGAGTTCGACGATGTCGGTCTTGCCGTGCGCATTGAAGGCGGCGGCGGCCAGGATCAGGATCGAGGCGTTGATCAAAAGCGCGAAACAGAGTGCGAGCGTCGAGTCGATCGTCGCATAGGTCAGCGCCTCCTTCTTCTCGGGAACCGTATGGCCATAGGCCCGCGTCTGCACGATGCCGGAATGGAGGTAGAGATTGTGCGGCATCACGGTCGCACCGAGAATGCCGAGCGCCAGATAGAGCATCTCCGGATTGGTGGCGATCTCGGTCGTGGGGAAAAAGCCGGTGAGGACAGCGCCCCATTGCGGGTCGGCGAGCAGGATCTGCACACCGAAGCAGACCGCGATGACGCCGAGCAGCGTGATGATGAAGGCCTCCACCCAGCGGAACCCGAGCTTCTGCAGGAGGAGAACCACGAAGACGTCGAGCGCGGTGATCAGCACGCCGAGTTCGAGCGGAATGCCAAGCAGCAGGTTCAGGCCGATCGCCGTGCCGATCACCTCGGCGATGTCGGTGGCGATGATGGCGATTTCGGCAAAGGCCCAGAGCGGCACCGAGACATATCTGGGAAAGGCGTCGCGGCAGGCCTGCGCGAGGTCGCGGCCGGAGGCGATCGCCAGACGCGCGCAGAGCGATTGCAGCACGATTGCCATCAGGTTGGAAAGCAATGCGACGGTCAGCAGCGCATAGCCAAATTTCGAGCCGCCGGCGAGCGAGGTCGCCCAGTTGCCGGGGTCCATGTAGCCGACGGCGACCATGTAGCCCGGCCCGGCAAAGGCCGCAGCCCTTCGCCATCTCGAGCTGTGACGTCCAGTTCCGACGGTGCGGTAGACATCGGACAGCGATGCCTCTCCGCGCTCGTGCCGCCAGCCGCTTCTTGCATTCGGATTGAGGACGTCCATGCGATTTTCACCTGTTTTATCGTGAGGGCACTATGACGGATTAGAATGATAATGCAAGTCATTCGCAACAAGAAAATCAATCCGACGTTTTGAAGAACGCAGCCATTGCGTTTGCCGTTCCAGCGCATACATGGATGCCGATCGCAAACTGCGATCGTGCGACCCGAAGCGAAGGATGGGAAATGGCCGGATTCTTGAGAAAACTGCTGCCGAAACGGTTCCGCAAGGACGGCATCACTATCCCGGTCGTCCGGCTGCAGGGGGCGATCATCAGCGGTGGCGGCCAGTTCCGGCCGACCCTCAATCTCGCCAATGTCGCGCCGGTTCTGGAAAAGGCCTTCGCCATGAAGGACGCGCCGGCGGTCGCCATCTCCATCAATTCGCCGGGCGGCTCGCCGGTGCAGTCACGCCTTATCTTCACCCGCATCCGTGAGCTTGCCCGCGAAAAACAGAAGAAGGTGCTTGTTTTCGTCGAGGACGTCGCTGCCTCCGGCGGTTACATGATCGCCCTTGCCGGCGACGAGATCATCGCCGACGCCACTTCGATTGTCGGTTCGATCGGCGTCGTCTCCGGCGGTTTCGGTTTTCCCGAACTCCTGAAAAAGATCGGCGTCGAGCGTCGCGTCTATACGGCGGGCGAAAACAAGGTGATCCTCGATCCTTTCCAGCCGGAAAAGGAGAGGGATATCGAGTACCTGAAGAGCCTTCAGCTCGAAATCCACCAGGTCTTTATATCGATGGTGCGCGAGCGTCGCGCCGGCAAGCTGAAGGACGATGCGACGGTTTTTTCCGGCCTGTTCTGGAGCGGCACGCGTGGCCTCGAGCTCGGCCTCATCGATGGCCTCGGCGACATGCGCCAGGAGTTGAAACGGCGCTATGGTCAGAAGACCAAGCTGGAGCTCGTCACCGCCGGCCGCGGCCTGCTTGGCCGCCGTATCCCGGGCGTATCGCCGGTCTCACTCGAAGGCGCTGCATCCGGCCTCGCGACGGGGCTTGTCGAAGCGGCGGAAGAGAGAGCATTGTGGAGCCGTTTCGGGCTTTGAAGGGAGCAAGAGAGGGTCATGCCGCAGCTAATTACCATTCTGATCCTGGTCTTCTCAGCCTGGTGGCTCTACCGCCGCTTCGTCGCCGATGCCCGCAAGCTCGCCGAAAAGTCGCGCCGTGCTGAAAAGGAGCGCGAGACCGGCGCAATTGGCACCCTCGTCAAGGACCCGGCGACGGGAGAATATCGTCTGAAGCGCGAGGGGGAATAAAAGACGTCGACGCGCGGTCGAAAATGCCTGCCGCCGCAAAAGTCTTGACCCCCGTCGCCCTCCATGGCACCTGTCGCGCCGATAATCCCCAAGCAATCGGTGCCGTTCGATGTCAGCAATCCCAGACCATATGAACCCGAAGCGCTCCTTTCAGGCGCTGATCCTGACCCTGCATAGCTACTGGGCGGACAAGGGTTGCGCGGTGTTGCAGCCCTACGATATGGAAGTCGGCGCCGGCACCTTCCACCCCGCCACGACGCTGCGCGCCCTCGGCCCTAAGCCGTGGAAGGCGGCTTACGTGCAGCCGTCCCGCCGCCCGTCTGACGGCCGCTATGGCGAGAACCCGAACCGGCTGCAGCATTATTACCAGTACCAGGTCATCCTGAAGCCGAACCCGGCGAATCTGCAGGAACTCTATCTCGGCTCGCTGGCGGCAATCGGTCTCGATCCGCTGCTGCACGACATCCGTTTCGTCGAGGACGATTGGGAAAGCCCGACGCTCGGCGCCTGGGGCCTCGGCTGGGAGTGCTGGTGCGATGGCATGGAAGTCTCGCAGTTCACCTATTTCCAACAGGTCTGCGGCATTGAATGCTCGCCGGTCGCAGGCGAACTGACCTATGGTCTCGAACGCCTCGCGATGTATGTCCAGGGTGTCGACAATGTCTACGACCTGAACTTCAACGGCCGCGAGGGCGACGAGAAGATCAGCTATGGCGACGTCTTCCTGCAGGCCGAGCAGGAATATTCACGCCACAATTTCGAATTCGCCAATACCGAGATGCTGCATCGCCATTTCGTCGATGCCGAGAAGGAATGCCGGGCGCTGCTCGATGCCGGCGCTCCCGGCGACAACGCCAACCAACGCCTGCACAAATGCGTCTTCCCGGCCTATGACCAGTGCATCAAGGCAAGCCATGTCTTCAACCTGCTCGACGCCCGCGGCGTCATCTCGGTGACGGAGCGCCAGAGCTACATCCTGCGGGTGCGCACGCTGGCCAAGGCCTGCGGCGAAGCCTTCCTGCTGACGGACGCCGGCGGCGTCAATCTGTCGAAAGAGGCGGCGTGACGCAAAGCCCTGTCGGCCGTATCATCCATATCAACGGCTGGCCGGGTAGTGGAAAGCTGACCGTCGGCCGCTTGCTGGCAAAAAGGATCGGCGCACGGCTCATCGACAACCACACGCTGCTCAATCCCGCCGAGGCTCTGTTCTCCCGCAGCAATCCGCTGCATGCCTCGCTGAGGGGGCAGATCCGCCACGTGTTTTTCGACCATGCCGCGCGCGCCGACCCGGTCGAAAGCTTCGTCTTTACCGATGCCCTGTCGGACGACGAACATGACAGCGCGACCTTCTCCTGGTACCTCGATTTGGCCGCTGCAAGGGGCGCCGATCTTGTAGCGATCCTGCTCGATTGTGCCCCGGAGGAGAATGCCAGGCGCCTTGCTTCTCCCGGTCGGGCTGAGGCGCTCAAGCTGACGGATACGGCGATGCTGCAACGGCTACGGGCAAACTATAAACTGCTGCGTGGGCTGGCTGAACGCACCATCGAAATCGACACGACAAGCCTTTCACCGGAGCAGACGACGGCCCGAATCCTCGACGATATCGGCGTTTGACGGCAGCCGGCAAACCTGCGTAGTCTCCGCCCGGACATTACTTCGCTGCGGGGGATTCGCGATGTATATTGCGCTTGGCGTCATCGTTCTGGTCGTGCTCTACGTCGTTTTTATTTACAACGGCCTGGTTCGCTCGCGGCAGATGGCCGAAGAGGCCTGGTCCGGCATCGACGTCCAGCTCAAGCGCCGCGCTGATTTGATCCCGAACCTGATCGAAACGGTCAAGGGCTATGCGGCCCATGAGAAGACCACGCTCGAAGAGGTGGTTTCCCTTCGCAACAAGGCGCAGGCCGTTCCATCAGGCGATGTCGCGGGCAGGGCGCAGGCGGAAGGCCTGCTCGGGCAGGCGCTAGGCCGCGTCATCGCGCTTGCCGAAGCTTATCCCGATCTCAAGGCCAACCAGAACTTTGCCGAGCTCCAGGCTTCGCTGGAAACCATGGAAGGCGAGTTGCAGATGGCGCGGCGTTATTACAATGGCGCGGCCCGCGACCTGAACGTCAAGGTCGAGAGCTTCCCCTCCAATCTCGTCGCCGGCCAGTTCGGTTTTGCCAAGCGGGAATATTTCGAAATCACCAATGAGGCCGACCGCGCCGTCCCCACCGTGAAATTCTGACGATCCGGGATTTTGCCTTTGCGCGAAAGCGATTAAGAGCAAGGGCGGATTGCGGCCGGCGATGGCTGCCTCATGGACGGAAGAAACAGCATGACACGCACAGCCAAACTCACGATCATCCCACCGGGCAAGCCGCTTTCGGGCCGCGCCATGCCGCCGGGCTCCAAGTCGATCACCAATCGCGCGCTTCTGCTCGCGGGCCTTGCCAAGGGCATGAGCCGGCTGACCGGCGCGCTGAAGAGCGATGATACGCGTTATATGGCCGATGCGCTGCGCGCCATGGGGGTTTCGATCGACGAGCCCGATGACACCACTTTCGTCATCACCGGCAGCGGTAAACTCCTCCCGCCGAAGGCGCCGCTCTTCCTCGGCAATGCCGGCACGGCGACGCGCTTTCTGACAGCGGCTGCGGCCTTAGTGGATGGGACCGTCATCGTCGACGGCGACGAGCATATGCGCAAGCGCCCGATCGGCCCGCTGGTCGAGGCGATGCGAGCGCTCGGCATCGACGTGACGGCCGAAACCGGCTGCCCGCCGGTCACCGTGAGGGGCACTGGCCGTTTCCAGACCGATCGCATTCGCATCGATGGCGGCCTGTCCAGCCAGTATGTCTCCGCCTTGCTGATGATGGCGGCCGGCGGCGACCGGCCTGTTGATATCGAACTCGTCGGCGAGGATATCGGCGCGCTCGGCTATATCGATCTGACCACTTCAGCGATGAAGGCCTTCGGCGCCAAGGTCGAGAAGACCAGCCCGGTCACCTGGCGCGTCGAGCCGACAGGTTACACCGCTGCCGATTTCATCGTCGAGCCGGATGCCTCGGCTGCGACCTATCTCTGGGCCGCCGAAGTCCTGACCGGCGGTGCGATCGATCTCGGCGTCCCGGCCGATGCCTTCTCGCAGCCGGATGCGCGTGCCTACGACATGATTGCCAAGTTTCCGCATCTGCCGGCCGAAATCGACGGCTCGCAGATGCAGGATGCCGTTCCGACCCTTGCCGTGCTTGCCGCCTTCAACGAGACGCCGGTCCGCTTCGTCGGCATCGCCAATCTGCGCGTCAAGGAATGCGACCGCATCCGCGCGCTCTCGACCGGCCTCAACCGCATTGTTTCAGGGCTTGCCCACGAAGAGGGCGACGACCTGATCGTAAAGTCCGATCCCGCCCTTGCGGGCAAGCGCCTGCCGGCCGAGATCGACAGCTTCGCCGATCACCGCATCGCCATGAGCTTTGCGCTGGCCGGGCTAAAGATCGACGGCATCACCATTCTCGATCCCGATTGCGTCGGCAAGACCTTCCCGGCCTATTGGCGGACGCTCGCAGCGCTCGGCGTGACATATCAGGGTAACGATTGACGGAACACGCGGCCGAGGCTGCCGGCGAGGAGACAGGGATGGGGCGTCGGTTTTTCGGATTTTTCTTTGTACTGTTCTGGATGCTCGCCGCCCCAGCGGCCTTTGCCGCCGAGGTAATCGACAGTTTCGCTTCCGACATCACGCTCGAAAAGAGCGGCGCGATGACGGTGGCGGAAACGATCACCGTCAATGCCGAAGGCAACCGGATCAATCACGGCATCTTCCGGGACTTTCCACTCTATTTCACCGATGCTGACGGCCGTCGCCGCAGCGTTGATTTCGATGTGATATCGGTCAAGCGGGATGGCGAAAACGAGCCCTGGCACACCGAGTCGATATCAGGTGGCATCCGCATTTATGCCGGTTCCGCCGACGTAACGGTAACGCCCGGCCGTCATCAATATGTCTTCACCTATAGAACGAACCGCCAGGTCCGCTATTTCGACGATCACGACGAACTCTATTGGAATGTCACCGGCAACGGCTGGATATTCCCGATCCGCTCGGCAACGGCGACGGTGAAGCTGCCGCCGGGTGTTGCCGCCACGCAGACGATCTTCTTCACCGGCCCGCAGGGCGCCACGGGAAAGAATGCCCGCGTCAGCGAGACGAGTGCCGGCCCAATTTTCTCCACGACCGCTCCTCTCGATGCCAATGAGGGCCTGACCTTTGCGATCCGCATGCCGAAGGGTTCGATCGATCCGCCGAGCGCGGATATGGAAAGCACATGGTGGCTCAAGGACAACCGCAATTATTTCATCGGCTTCGGCGGACTGGCCCTCGTCTTCGCCTATTACACGCGCGCATGGCTGAAGGTCGGCCGCGATCCCGCCCGCGGCGTCGTCGTGCCGCGCTGGGATGCGCCAGACGGCATTTCGCCGGCGCTGGTCAACTATATCGACAATAAGGGTTTCTCCGGCGGGGGCTGGACGGCGCTTGCCGCCACTGCGCTCAATCTTGCAGTTCGCGGTTACATGACGCTCGGCGATCTCAAGGATTCGATTATCGTCCGCGGCACCGGCAAGCCGCTCGGCAAGGAGAAATTCCAGGCCGGAGAAACCGAATTGCTGAAGGTCGCAGGCGGCGCCGGCTCGACGCTGACGATCGACAGGGCGAATGGCGAGCGGGTGAAATCCATCGGCCAAGCCTTTCGCTCGGCGATTGAGAGGGAGCACCGCGGCAAATATTACAATTCGAACCTCGGCTATACCAGCGGCGGCATCGCGCTCAGCGCCGCTGCCCTGGTGGCGCTGTTCGTCTTTGGCTCGCTGGAGCCCGACACGATCGCGCTAATGTTGATTCCGGTCGCCATCTCGGTCTTTGTTGCGGTCTTCGCTGCCGGCCTGGTCAAATCGCTGCATCACGGCAAGTCGCTGTTCGGCAAGATCATAGCCGTCGTCGCCGCAGCGGTCGGCGTTTTCGTTGGCATCAGTATTCTTGCCATCATGGTCCTGACGCTCGCTTCGTCGCTGGTGGAGCTGCACGAAACGCCGATGCTGTTTGCCGTCGGCGGTATCGTGCTGTTGAACATCCTCTATTTCTTCATCATGGGTGCACCGACACCGCTCGGCGCCAAGATGATGGATGGCATTGACGGCCTGCGCCAATATCTGACGCTTGCCGAGAAGGACCGGATAAACACGGCAGGCGCTCCGGAAATGTCGCCAAGGCATTTCGAGACGCTGCTTCCCTATGCGGTGGCGCTGGGCGTCGAAAAGCCCTGGTCGCGTACCTTCGAGACCTGGCTTGCGGCAGCCGCCGCCGGTGCTGCCGCAGCCTATGCGCCGGCCTGGTATTCCGGCAATTTTAACAGCGGCAGCTTCTCCGATCGCATCGGCGGCTTTTCCTCCTCGATGGCCTCGACCATCGCTTCGACGATTCCTTCACCGCCGCCATCGAGCTCATCATCCGGTTTTTCGGGCGGCGGCTCGTCCGGCGGGGGTGGCGGAGGCGGTGGGGGAGGGGGCTGGTGAGCTTTCCCGCTTGACCTTTCGGCCCTTGGCCCTTAACCGCCAGACGGAACAGGAAAGGGTGGCGCATGAAGGTTCTGTTGATCGGATCGGGCGGACGCGAGCACGCGCTCGCCTGGAAGCTGGCGCAATCGCCGTTGATGACGGAATTTTACGCCGCGCCCGGCAATCCCGGCATTGCCGAACACGCCGTGCTGGTGCCCGTTGACGTCGAGGATCACGAGGCGGTCGCGGCCTTCTGCAAGGACAAGGCGATTGATTTCGTCGTCGTCGGCCCGGAGGCGCCGTTGGTGGCCGGCCTCGCCGACCGGCTGCGCGCCGATGGCCTTGTGGTTTTCGGTCCTTCCGCTGCCGCAGCCCAGCTCGAGGGCTCCAAGGGTTTCACCAAGGATATCTGCGCCCGCTACGGCATTCCCACGGGCGCCTACCAGCGCTTCAACAATGCGCCGAAGGCAAAAGCCTATATCCGCGCCCAAGGCGCGCCGATCGTCGTCAAGGCCGATGGTCTTGCTGCCGGTAAGGGCGTGACGGTTGCGATGACGCTGGATGAGGCGCTTGATGCCGTCGACGACTGCTTCGAGGGGGCCTTTGGCGCTGCCGGCGCCGAAGTTGTCGTCGAAGCCTATCTCGACGGCGAGGAGGCAAGCTTCTTCTGCCTCTGCGATGGAAAACACGCGCTGCCACTCGCGACCGCCCAGGACCACAAGCGAGTGGGCGAGGGCGATACCGGCGTCAATACCGGCGGCATGGGCGCCTATTCGCCGGCGCCTGTCATGACCGCCGAGATGGTCGAGCGCACCATGAAGGAGATTATCGAGCCGACGATGCGCGGCATGGCCGAGAGCGGCCATCCCTTCTCCGGCGTGTTTTTCGCCGGGCTGATGATCACTGCGAAGGGGCCCGAGCTCATCGAATACAATGTCCGCTTCGGCGATCCCGAATGCCAGGTGATGATGATGCGGTTGAAGAGCGATCTCCTGCCGCTGTTGCTCGCCACTGCCAACGGTACGTTGGACCAGGTCGACGCCGAATGGAACGACGATCCGGCACTGACGGTGGTCATGGCCTCCAAGGGCTATCCCGCCGCCTACGAGAAGAACACGCCGATCCTTTCCCTGCCTGAAGCAGGCGAGGGCGAGAAAGTGTTTCATGCCGGCACGGCGCTGAAGGACGGCGCGCTGGTCGCGACCGGCGGCCGCGTGCTGAATGTCACCGCCACGGGCGGCACCGTCGCCGAGGCCAAGGACCGCGCCTACGCGCTGCTCGACAAGGTAAGTTGGGAAAATGGCTTCTGCCGGCGCGACATCGGCTGGCGTGCGATCGAGCGCGAAACGGGCTCGGACAAAGTATAAACCGTCGCGTTCTTTAAATTTTTACCCTTTCCCCTGACGGGATGGAAACAAAGCTGCGCTATACCGCTCCTATAGTGAGACGGAGTAGCGTTGATGCGTCAGGTTTTCTTCGGTGCGGCAATCCTGCTGATGGCAGGCTCGGCGATGGCATCTTCCATCGAGGTGATCGGCAAGACTGCCTCCAGCGCAGACGGCAGCATCGTCACTGAATCCTGCGCCAGCTGCCCGCCGCTCCAGATCGACGTGACCAAGAGGGATTACACCGTGCCGGAGCTGAAGCCCGGTGTCGTCCAGGCAAGCGAGATCCGCGACGTCGGCGGCGAAAAGAAGATCTATCGCACCGAAGGCTGGATGGGCGGCTCGCCCGTCCTCTTCGTCAGCAAGGCAACCCCTGAAGCCCTGGTTGCTGCCGAACCTTCGGCCGTGCCTGCCGAGGGCATCGACATGAACGCGACGACCGCGGCCGTCATCGGCGGTGACGCCAAGCCCGTTGCGGCAGGCATGGCTGAACAGCCGGCCACCCTCGACGCTTCCGAATTCAATCTGCGGTTTTAGAGCAACTTCCAGCAGAAGTGTGCCGCGGTTTTGCTGGAATTGCGTAAAAACAACAGAGCAATTCCAGCAAAAGTGTACTGCGGTTTTGCGTCCGGAATTGCGCAAAAACAAAAAGTTCCCTGCCCCGCCTGATCAAGGTTTCGATCGTTTGGGGTTCCACCGCCGGTGGACCGAATGCACCCTCGATGAGCAGCGAGGGTGCATTCATGTTTTGATACGCTGGGCAAACTGAGAATTCGAATAGAAATGATATTGCGCCGGCGGATGAAAATCCGGCGGTGAACCTTGTAACTACACCCCCTGATTTTTAGGGAAATTCGCATCGCTTTTGAATTAAATTAAAGCTTTCTTATAGGGTCAGCATCAATTGTTACTCGCCGGTCGCAGCATGTTATTTTAGCAGCGGTAGACGTGTCGTCTCCTGGGGCGCGCTCGCACAGGCGGTAGAAGACCGCACCGGAATGTAATTGCTCCATTCCCGTTGCGAGGAATCATGAAAAACCTGAAGATATCGAAGCAGCTTATATTGCTGGTCATCGGCCTGATGGTGGCGTTTGCAATCGCCACGTCCCTGCAGATCCGCTCCTCAGTCAATGCGATCTACCAGGAGCGCTACGACATGCTGCGCTCCGAGGTTCAGTCGGCGGTCTCCGTTCTCAAGCTTTACCAGGCAAAAGTCACGTCAGGTGAAATGAAGCTGGAAGACGCCCAGAAGCAGGCCTACGCCACGGTCAATGCGATGAAATACGACCCTGATGGCTATTTCTTTGGCTATAGCTACGACATCCAGATGATGTTCCACTACGATGCCGCGAAAGTTGGTCAGGTCAACAAGGGCCAGCCGGACAGCAAAGGCAAGCTCTACCGCGAAGAGCTGGTCAAGCTGGGACAGCAGGGCGGCGGTCTCGTCGAATATTATTCTACCGCCAAACCGGGCCAGCCCGCCGGCGATTTTCGCAAGACGGCCTATGCCTTGGCCTTCGACCCCTGGAAGGTCGTCGTCGTCAGCGGTGTCTACATGGACGATCTCGATGCTCAGATAAACAGCACCATCCTGACTGCCCTCTCCGGCAGCATCGTTCTGTTCTTCCTTGCCATGACGGCCGCCTATTTCGTCATCCGCGGCATATCGGGACCTCTCAACAACGTTCACACTGCCCTGAAGGCTGTCGCCGAAGAGGACGTTTCCATCGCCATCCCGCACACCGCGATGAACAACGAAGTCGGCATGATGGCCAAGGCGACGCAGTCGCTGCAGGAAAAGATCAGGGAACGCCATGCGATGTCGGATCGCGAGGCGGCTCAGCAACTGGCGCTGGAAAACGAGCGCGAAAACAATCTGCGCCAGCAGCAGGACGAAGCAACCCTCCAGGCGAGCGTCGTCGCGACGATCGGCCAGGCGCTGGAAAAGATCGCTCAAGGTGATCTCACTGTTCGCTGCGCCGATCTCGGCCAGAAATACGCCGCCCTTCGCGACAATTTCAACGATGCGCTGTCGCATCTCGAAGCCGCCATGGCCAAGGTCAGCGCCAAGGGCAGCGATATCGGCACCAGCAAGGAGGAGATCCGCCGCGCCTCCAACGAACTGTCGCAGCGCACCGAGCGTCAGGCCGCGAGCCTGGAGGAAACCTCGGCCGCGCTCGACGAACTCACCGTCGCCGTCCGCCAGACTGCCGATGGCGCGCACGAAGCGAGCAAGCGCGTCCATTCCGTCAGCACTGAAGCCACGCATAGCGATGCGATTGTCGGCCAGGCGATCGAAGCGATGAGCGGCATCGAGAAGTCGTCTTCGGAGATTACCAAGATCATCGGCGTCATCGATGAGATCGCCTTCCAGACCAACCTTCTGGCGCTGAACGCAGGCGTCGAGGCAGCCCGCGCCGGCGAATCCGGCAAGGGTTTTGCGGTCGTCGCCCAGGAAGTGCGCGAACTTGCCCAGCGCTCCGCCGCGGCGGCCAAGGAGATCAAGGATCAGATCGCCCGCTCGTCGAGCCAGGTGGATCACGGGGTTCGTCTGGTCGGCGAGGCAGGCGAGGCGCTGAAGCGCATCTCCGATCAGATCAAGGCGGCCAACGAGATCGTCGCCAAGATCGCTCACAGCGCCTCCGAACAGGATACGACGCTGCGTTCGATCTCCTCGTCGATGAACCAGCTCGACGCCGCCACCCAGCAGAACGCCGCCATGGCCGAAGAGACCACGGCATCGGCAGAAACGCTGGCAAGCGATACCGACGAGCTGCTCAATCTCATCCGCGGCTTCCGTGTCAGTGGTGGAAGCGCTGCCCCGGCCATGCATCAGGGTCGCCGCGCGGCATAAGCGGCGCGGGGACGGCAAGTCTTTTCATCACCAAATTATTGCGGCCGTCGGTTTTCCGGCGGCCGTGCCTTTTGAAGCTTATTGCCCGAGGCGGTCGATCAGTTGCTCGATCTCCCGATCGGAAAACACGTCGACACCGGCCGCTTTTAGCGCCGCCGCCGTTACGCCGTTGCCAGCCTGCCGGCGCCCGGCAAACGTGCCGTCATAGATGAAGCCTGAGCCGCAGGACGGGCTGCCGTCGATCAGCAGCGCATAGCGGCAGCCAGTCTTTCTTGCGAGCGCCACGGCATTCTCCGCCGCCAGCAGGAACTGCGCGGTCACATCCCCGCCCGTCAACTCGACGACATCGGCCTTGCCGGCTAGCACGTCCTCGCCGGTCGCACCGTTTCCAATCTCGGCCGGCGGCCGCGGCACTTTCATGCCCGCCGACATCTCCGGACAGATCGTCACCAGCCGTCCTTCGGCCTGCCATCTCTCGATCGCCGGGTGAAGCAACGGCTTCGCCCGCCCGTCATAGCGGACGGGCTGACCCATGAGACAGGCGCTGACGAGAATCCTGTTTTGCATGCTTCATTGAATAGCGCCTCGGCAGCCGTAATGCCAGGCCGCCGATGGTGGTCGTTGTCATCCCGAAATCTTCGAGAAATCCGCAACCGTTCCTGTCGCCTCACGGATCAACCGCAGCAGCGCGAGGCGGTTGGCGCGGATGGCGGCGTCCTCGTCGTTGACGAGCACGTCTTCGAAGAAGCGGTCGACCGGGCCGCGCAGCTTGGAAAGCGCTTCCATCGCCGAGCGGAAGTCTTCTCCGGCGATGGCCGCCGCCGCATCCTTCGATGCGCTTGATATCGCGGCGAAGAGTTCCTTCTCGGCGTCGAGCTTCAGGAGTGCGTCCGAGACGGCATCGGCGATCACCGTGCCCTTCTTTTCCTCGGCGGCGAGCAGCTGTGTGGCGCGCTTGGTGCCGGCGAGCAGGTTCTTGCCGTCCTCCGAGGTGATGAAGGCCGTCAGCGCTTCGACGCGGCGCGCCACCATCAACAGGTCGTCAGCCTCGGCTGTCAGCACGGCGTCGATGAGATCATGGCGGGCGCCCTGATCGCGCAGATAGACCTTGAGACGGTCATGGAAGAAGGAGAGGAGATCGGCAAATGTCTCGGTCGGGTCGCCTTCGAACGAAAATGCCGCCTCGCCGCTCGCCTTGTTGAGCACCGACGTCTGGCGGGCGATCTTCAGCAGCGGCAGCCTGACATTACGCTCCAGCAGGATCCTGACGACGCCGAGCGCCGCACGCCTGAGGGCGAAGGGATCCTTCGAACCGGTCGGCTTTTCGCCGATCGCCCAGAAGCCGATCAGCGTGTCCAGTTTGTCGGCGAGCGCGACGGTGATCGCGACCTTGTCGGCGGGCACGCGATCGGATGGACCTTGCGGCTTGTAGTGATCTTCGATGGCGAGTGCGACGGAGGCGTTTTCATCTTGAAGCGCCGCATATTTGCGGCCCATCAAACCCTGCAGTTCAGGGAATTCGCCAACGGCTTCGGTCCGCAGATCGGCCTTGGCAAGCACTGCGGCGCGATCGACGAGAGCCGCATCGGCGCCGGTGATCTTTGCCAAATCCCCAGCCAGCGCGCGAATGCGCGCGACGCGCGCGCCCTGTGTTCCAAGTTTGGCATGGAAGGTCACGTCGAGCGCGTCGAGCTTGGCCATCCGCTGGTCGAGCGGCTTCTTCAAGTCGAGGCCGAATTTTTTGGCTGAAGCCTCCAGCGTGTCGAGATCCGGCATGTTGCCCTGGTCGCGCTTCCAGAAATGCAGCGCATCCGAAAGCCTCGCCCGCACCACCTTGCCATTGCCGTGGACGATTTCCTTGCCGCCGTCGCTCGCCTGGATATTGGAAACCAGGATGAACTTGTTCGACAGCGTCTCTTCGCCTTGTTTGCGGGTGACGAAGCACTTCTGGTTGGTCTTGATCGTCAGGCGGATGATCTCGGAGGGGATGGAGAGATAATCTTCCTCGAAGGAACCCATCAGCACCTGCGGCCATTCGACCAGGCCGGAGACTTCCTCCAGCAGGCCTTCGTCCTCCACCAGTTCAAGTCCATTGGCAAAAGCGATGTCGCGCGCGTCGTGTAGGATGATGTCCTTGCGCCGCTCGGCGTCGAGGATGACCTTCGCCTTTTCCAAGTTCGCGACGTAGTCATCGAAGCGCCGGACGGTGATGGCCTCAGGCGCGTGGAAACGATGACCGTAGGTGACGTTGGAGGCGGTGATACCGTCGATTTCGAACGGGATGACGGTGGTCTCTTCATGCTCCGGGCCGAAGGTGCAGACGATCGACTGCAGCGGCCGCACCCAGCGCAATGCGCCGGGCTTGGAGGAAGCCTTGCCCCAGCGCATGGCTTTCGGCCACGGGAAATCGCGGATGATGCCGGGCATGACATCGCTGATGATTTCTTCCGTCGCGCGGCCTGGCTTGGAAATGACCGCGACGTAGAAATCGCCCTTCTTCGGATCGCTCACCACCTGCGCCTCGGAAACCGAAGACAACCCTGCGCCGCGCAGAAAACCTTCGATCGCCTTTTCGTTGGCGTCGGTGCGCGGCCCCTTGCGTTCCTCGCGCACGTCGGCCGAGCGCGCCGTCAGGCCGTGGATGTCGAGCGTCAGCCGCCGCGGCGTCCAGTATTCGCGCGCGCCCTCATAGGACAGACCCGCTTCGACAAGCGCATCGGTGACGAGCTTCTTCAGGTCGCCGGCAGCCTTGCGCTGCATACGGGCCGGAATCTCTTCGGAGCGGAGTTCGAGAAGAAGGTTTGGCATGTCGATTTCCTTGCCTCCCGCGGGAGGGGAGGGATGGCTTGGGCGCCGGGTCAAAACGTTGCTTCTGCTAGCAAAGAATGGCGCATCTGCACAACCGCAAAATCGCCGCTTTTCCGGCATGCTTTCCTGTGGATCGGCGCCTGTCTGATAACTCCAACATTGCCTTGCCGCTTTTCGCCGTTATGGTCCCGCAACTTTTGTCGCAATAGGAAATCCCCAAGGAACCCCATGGCCGCAGACCTTCGTTTCCTCGCAGCCCGCATCTCGGCCGAAATCAACGCCCGGCCCGAACAGGCCAAGGCCGCCATCGAGCTGCTCGACGAGGGCGCCACCGTGCCCTTCATCGCCCGCTACCGCAAGGAAGTGACGGGCGGGCTTGATGATACGCAGCTGCGCAATCTCGCCGAGCGGCTGGTCTATCTGCGCGAACTCGAAGCCCGCCGGGATGCGATCGTCGAATCGATCACAGGTCAGGGCAAGATGACCGAAGAGCTGATGGCCAAGGTCGCTGGTGCGGCAACCAAGGCCGAACTCGAGGATCTCTATCTGCCCTTCAAGCCGAAGCGCCGCACCCGGGCCGAAATCGCCCGCGAACGCGGCCTCGGCCCGCTCGCCGAGGCGATCCTCGCCGAGCGCACCCGGGAACCGGCCGTGCTGGCCGAAGGTTTCATCACCGCAGACGTGCCCGACGTGAAGACGGCGCTCGAAGGCGCGCGCGACATCATCGCCGAAGGCATTGCCGAAAATGCCGACCTGCTCGGCAGGCTGCGCGCCCATATGCGCCAAGCCTCGCTGCTGAAGGCCAAGGTCGTCGATGGCAAGCAGGCGACGGGCGAGAAGTTCTCCGATTATTTCGACCATTCCGAACGCTGGGCGACGGCACCCGGCCACCGCGCGCTCGCCATGCTGCGCGGCTGGAACGAGGAGGTGCTGACGCTGACGATCGAGGCAGATGCCGAGACCGTCTCTCCGAACAAGCCGGTCGAACGCATGATCGCGGCCGCCTATGAGATCGGCGCGAGCCGTCCCGGCGACCGCTGGCTGATGGAGGTCGCAAGCTGGACCTGGCGTGTGAAGCTTTCCATGTCGCTCTCGCTCGACCTGATGCGGGAGCTGCGTGAAAGGGCGGAAGAGGAGGCGATCCATGTCTTCGCCCGCAATCTCAAGGATCTGCTGCTCGCAGCACCTGCCGGCTCGCGCGCGACGATGGGCCTCGATCCCGGCATCCGCACCGGCGTCAAGGTCGCCGTCGTCGATGGCACCGGCAAGGTCGTGGCGACATCGACCGTCTATCCGTTCCAGCCGCGGAATGACGTGCGCGGCGCCCAGATCGAGCTCGCCTCGCTGATCCGCAAGCACAATGTCGAACTGATCTCGATCGGCAACGGCACCGGCAGCCGCGAAACGGAAAAGCTGGTGGCCGATATGCTGGCCGAGTTGCCGGCGCCGAAGCCGACCAAGGTGATCGTTTCGGAAGCCGGGGCCTCGGTCTATTCCGCCTCCGCAACGGCGGCCGCCGAATTCCCCGATCTCGACGTGTCGCTGCGCGGCGCCGTCTCCATCGCGCGCCGGCTGCAGGATCCGCTGGCCGAACTCGTCAAGATCGAGCCGAAGTCGATCGGCGTCGGCCAGTATCAGCATGACGTCGACCAGCAGAAGCTGTCGCGTTCGCTGGATGCCGTGGTGGAAGATGCGGTGAATGCTGTCGGTGTCGATTTGAACACCGCGTCTGCGCCGCTGCTTTCCCGCGTTTCCGGCCTCGGCCCTTCGATCGCCGACGCTATCGTGCGCCATCGCGACAGCGAAGGCCGTTTCGAGACGCGGCGCGATCTGATGAAGGTTGCCCGGCTCGGCAGCCGCACCTTCGAGCAATGCGCCGGCTTCCTGCGCATCCCCGACGGCAAGGAGCCGCTCGACGCTTCCTCGGTCCACCCAGAAGCCTATGGCGTCGCCAAGAAGATCGTCGCCGCTTGCGGCCGCGATCTGCGCGCGCTGATGGGCGACAGCGCCGTCCTGAAATCGGTCGATCCGCGCCAGTTTATCGACGAGAAATTCGGTCTGCCGACGGTCCGAGACATCATCTCGGAGCTGGAAAAGCCCGGCCGCGACCCACGTCCGAGTTTTAAGACGGCGACTTTCGCCGAGGGCGTCAACGAAATTTCCGACCTCACGCCCGGCATGGTTCTGGAAGGTACGGTGACCAACGTCGCCGCCTTCGGCGCCTTCGTCGATATCGGCGTGCACCAGGATGGTTTGGTGCACGTGTCCCAGCTCGCCGATCGCTTCGTCAAGGATCCGCATGAGGTCGTCAAGGCGGGCGATGTCGTCAAGGTGCGGGTCGTCGAAGTCGATGCCAAGCGCAAGCGCATCGGTCTTTCCATGCGACGCGACGACGGTTCTGCGGCGCCTTCGCCGCGTGGTGATTCTCGCTCGAATTCCGGCTCCCGACCGCAGAACGAGCGCCGGCCCGCCGCGCCCAAACAGGAAAGCCAGGGTGCTTTCGGCGCGGCACTTGCCGAAGCCATGAAGCGAAAATAATGGCTTAGGCGTCGCATCGGCAAAAATGCAACAGTTTGGCAACGTTCTTTACCGAGTGCTAAATCCGGCGCTTGTAAGGCGAAGGAGACTTATTAAGTTGATGTGACCATCCTGTCACATTTGCGAGGCGTCCATGGCGTCGGCATTCCTTACGATCGTCCAACAAATCATCCGCAAGGGGTCCTTGAAACTCACCCTTGCCAATGGCGAGACACATACGATTGGCGACGGCACCGGTGAAACCGTTGTCGCCCGCCTTGCCGATCAAGAGGCCGAGGACGCCATCCGGCGCGATCCGACGATGAAGCTCGGCGAAATGTACATGCAGGGCCGGTTCATTCTCGAACAGGGCAACATCTACGATTTCCTGTCGCTGGTGAAACAGAACACCACCAACGAAATCTTCGATTTCAAGATGGCGGCACTGCTTCTCGGCCGCATTGCCTGGCAGCAGCTGAAGAGCCGCGTGCCCGTCAACCGCAACAAGCACAATGTCGCCCATCATTACGACCTGTCGGCCAAGCTCTTCGATCTTTTTCTCGATGAGGACTGGCAATATTCCTGCGCCTATTTCGAGCCACCAGGCATCGGCCTCGACGAGGCACAGGTCGCCAAGAAACGCCATATCGCCGCCAAGCTCCTGCTCGAGCCGAACCAGCGCATCCTGGAGATCGGCTCCGGCTGGGGCGGCATGGGCATGTACCTGACGGAGGCAACGGAAGGGGCTGATTTCACCGGCATTACGCTCAGCGAGGAACAGCTCAAGGTCTCCCGCGCACGCGCCGAAAAGCGCGGCCTTGCCGACCGGGTGCGCTTCGAGCTGCAGGACTATCGCAGCATGACGGGCAAAAAGTTCGACCGCATCGTCTCGGTCGGCATGTTCGAGCATGTCGGTATCGGCAATTACGCCAATTTCTTCCGCAAGGTATCGGACCTGCTCGACGACGACGGCGTCATGGTGCTGCATTCGATCGGCCGCCCGAAGCCGAGCTTCGGCACCAATGCCTTTATCGAGAAGTATATCTTCCCCGGCGGCTACATACCTTCCGTCGGCGAAGTCGTGCCACCGCTCGAAAAGGCGGGGCTCTTGGTCAGGGATGTCGAAATCCTGCCGATGCACTATGCCTATACGCTGCGCCATTGGCGCGAGCGTTTCGTGGCGCGCAAGGCCGAGGCGGTGGCGCTTTACGACGAGCAGTTCTTCCGCATGTGGGAGTTTTATCTGGCGGGTTCCGAAATGGGGTTCCGCTGGGACGAACTCTTCATCCTGCAGATCCAGATCGCCAAGAATCAGTTCACTGTTCCCGACAATCGTACTTACATCGCGCGGAACGAAGCGAAGCTGAAGGAATTCGAGGCTCGGCGCGCGCCGCTGGAAAAGGTGACGTTCTGATCTCAGAAATTGGAAAGGCTGACCGCTGATGAAAAGGCCAGGCAGATGAGCAGCGCATTTCCCGAAATCCACCTGGTTCGCCACGGCGAAACCGAATGGAGCCTTTCCGGACGCCATACCGGACGGAGCGATATTCCCTTGACGGCGAACGGCGAGGCCGCCGCCCGCAAGCTCCCTGAGCGGCTGGCGGGCCTCTCCTTTTCCGCCGTCTGGTCGAGCCCGTCTCAGCGTGCCCGCAATACTTGCGAACTGGCCGGATTTGGATCCGGTGCGATCGTCAAGGACGATTTGGCCGAATGGGATTACGGCGCCTACGAGGGCATCACGACCAAGCAGATTCTTGCCGACCGCCCCGGCTGGCAGCTGTTTCGCGACGGATGCCCGAATGGCGAGATGGCCGCCGATGTCGGTCGCCGCGCCGACGCGATCATCCGGGAGCTTCGGCAAGCCAACGGCACCATTCTGATCTTCTCGAGTTCGCATTTCCTGCGTGTGCTTGCTGCCCGCTGGCTTGGCCTGCCGCCGCAAGACGGCGCGCATTTCGTGCTTGATACCACAAGCATCAGCGTTCTCGGCTACGAACACGATCTGACGGAACCGGTCATCCGCCGCTGGAACCACCGTTAGCAGTTCATCCGCTCCCTCGTTGCCGTGGTTAACATTGGGGTAACGAGATCAGGATAATTGTAGCGAGCGCCGCCCTCCGCGGCTTTTGTTTTGCGTTTTTTTGGAGTGCGGACGTGTTTCATCGATCAGTCGTATCGATTTCTTTGGCTATTGCCCTTTCTTCTTTTGGTTCGGCGGCGGCGCAGGAAAGCGGCCAGCACTTCTGGTCCGGTGACTGGTATCTGAGCGTCGGCGTCGCCGGCTTCTCTGCGCCGAAATTCGAGGGCTCACGGCGTTACGAATTCAAATTCAGCCCGCTGATCTCGGTCGGTCGGCAGGGCGCAGGCCCGCGGTTTTCCTCGCGCAACGACAATCCTTCCTTCGCCCTGATCGATAACGGCGCTTTCCGCGCCGGCATCGTCGGCAAATTCGTGCCTTCGCGCGACGAGGGCGATGGTCACGAGCTGAAGGGCATGAAGAAGGTCAAATGGGGAGCGGAAGCCGGCGGTTTTGTCGAGGTCTATCCGACCGATTTCCTTCGCGCCCGCGCCGAGGTTCGCCAAGGCATCCGCACCCATGACGGCGTCGTCGCCGATGTCGCCGTCGATGCCTTCACCGATATTGCGCCGGACCTGCAGCTATCCGGCGGCCCGCGCGCGACATTCGCCACCAGCGGCTATTACGACGCCTATTACGGCGTCAACGCCAAGCAGGCGGCGGCAAGCGGGCTTGATCCCTATAAGCCGTCATCGGGCATCCAGTCCTATGGCGCCGGCACGGCTCTGACATGGAAGGCGACGGAAAACCTCTCGGCGAGTTCCTTCCTCGAATATAAGCGACTTGCCGGTCCGGCCGCCGACAGCAGCCTCGTGCGCGAGCGCGGCTCGAAGAACCAGGTCCTGATCGGTGTCTCGGCGACCTACAAGTTCAATTTTTCGCTGCAGTGATTGAGAGCGGTGCCGTGTCCTTTCGATCGCGCAAACGACGCTGTATCGCATTGAATTGCAGCATGATTTACCCTTGGATCGATTCCGATCCAAGGAATTATGCGGCAGTGCGGCGTGATCGCTTCTTGACCGGATTGCCGGCCCATCGCTAGATGGGTGGCATGGAAGATACCGACCACTTCAACGACCGCGTCTCCGACGCGCCTTCCGACAACTGGGTCTACAGGATCCTGCCGCAATGGCTTTGGCCCTATGCGCAGCTTGCGCGCTGGGATCGCCCTATCGGCTGGCAGCTCCTGATGTGGCCGTGTTTCTGGTCGGCGACACTTGCCGCCAATGCGGCGATTGACCGGGGGCTGTATTCCGGCAGTCTGCTGGTGTCCCACCTTTTCCTCTATTTCATCGGCGCAGTCGCCATGCGCGGCGCCGGCTGCACTTATAACGATCTCGTCGACCACGAGATCGACATGGAAGTGGCCCGCACGCGTTCACGTCCGCTCCCCTCCGGCCGCGTCACGCGCGCCGGGGCAAAGATCTTCATCGTCCTGCAGGTGCTGGTCGGCCTTTTCGTGCTCTTGCAGTTCAACTGGCTCACCGTCTTCCTTGGCGTGCTCTCGCTCGGGATCGTGGCGTTTTACCCCTATGCCAAGCGCTTTACCGATTGGCCGCAATTCTTCCTGGGGCTTGCTTTCTCCTGGGGCGCGCTGATGGGCTGGGCCGGCATTTTGGGCGGCCTCTCCTTTGCTGCCATCCTGATCTACGCCGCCTCCGTCGCCTGGACGATCGGTTACGACACGATCTATGCGCATCAGGACAAGGAGGACGACGAGCTGATCGGCGTGCGCTCCACCGCCCGTCTTTTCGGCGATAAGACCCGGCAATGGCTGATCGGCCTTTACGGGCTGACTTTGGTGCTGATGTTCATGGCTTTCGCGCTCGCCGGCGCCAATCTCATCGCTTTCCTGGGGCTCATCGGTGCGGCCGGCATGTTCGGCTGGCAGATCGTCCGGCTCGATATCGACGATCCCGCCCAATGCCTGGCGCTCTTCAGGTCGAACAACCGCGTCGGCCTGATCATCTTCTTTGGCCTTTTCCTCTCGCTGCTCTTCGCCATTCCCTGAATGGAACGAAAAACCCGGCGCGGGCGCCGGGTTTCAAACGGGTTCCAAAACGGCGTTGCCGAATGGGAGTGTCGCGATTTCGCTCAGTTGCGGGCTATGATTTCCTTGCCTTCGATCTTCATGGCAACGCCCAGCCGGCCTGTCGTGCGGCGCACGAGGAAGCGCGGACGGCGGTTTGCGAAGTAGGAATGGCGGCGGCGCGGCTTGAGATCACTGGTGCGCAGGGCCCCGATATGGTCTTCGAGCGGCCGGGCGACGCCGTCGGCCTCGACCATCAGCATCGGAATGCGAAAGGCTTCGGACCAGCTGCGCCAGTCGGCGGCGATATCGCTGAGATCATGGGCGACGAGCAGCGGAATGCAGAGCTCCGGATCGGCGTGGTGGAGCTCGAGCGTCACGGTGACCTCGCCGTCGCCATGGTCGATGGCGCGGGCCGCAACACCCTGAAAGACGCGCTTCGGCAGCGCAATCGAGAGCGGCAGGCCGCTGGAGGGAAGGACTTTGCGCAGAACCGCACCGCGTTCGTCTATCGTGATGCTGACGTCATCCGAACAATCATGGATGGCGTAGGTGACCTGCTGGGGAAAGCGGGACGGATCGAGCCGCAGCGTCGTACCAGCCCAAGCGGGCTTCATAACGGGATTGTTCATTTCATTCTACCCTTGTCTTACCTGAGAGCCGGTTTCCGGTCTTCTCCTTGGGACTTTTCGTCCTCTATGGCCGACAATAGGCGTGCCCCGTTCCGTACAGCTTAAAAATTGCGGTTAAGAAAACTTTGCCTCCTGCGATGGTTATCAAAACCGAATCCGGCAGGGTTTCCGGAAGGTGAACGGAGTGGTGTCCCGAAGCGACACATCCTGGAGTAAGCCTCAGGTAAGTTTTCCGTGGCAAAATGCCGTCACCACCAGTTCGTGATTCTCTTAAAGAATTTGCCAAAAAGGGCTTTTCATGATTACGGCCTCCCTCGCTTACTCGATCCTGTCGAAGGACATGACGTCCAGTCTCGCCAAGGTCGCGTCGCAGTCGACCGTCAAGAAGGATGCCCAGTACTACGCGGACAATATCAATAAGGTCAAAGACGTCGACGACTTCCTCGGCAACTACAAGCTCTACAGCTATGCGATGAAGGCCTATGGCCTCGAGGACATGACCTACGCCAAGGCCTTTATGAAGAAGGTGCTGCAAAGCGATCTCACTGATCCAAACAGCTACGCCAACAAGCTCTCCGATACGCGCTACCGCGAATTCGCCGCCGCCTTCAATTTCAACGCGCCTGAAAAGGACGTGCAGACGGATGCGCAGGAGGACGATCTCATCGGCCTCTACAAGCAGTCCTTCGTCGATGCCGACAAGGCCGCCACCACAGAAAGCACCTATTACAGCAACAATATCGGCGACGTGCAGACCGTCGACGATCTCGTCAACAACACCCGGCTGCGCACCTATGTGCTGAAGACCTTCAAGATCGATCCCACCTATGCGTCGAAGGATTTTCTGCGGCAGGTGCTGACGAGCGATCTGAGTGACCCCAACAGCGTCGTCAATACGCAAGGCGGCGACAAGTACAAGGCGCTAGCCGCCCAGTTCAGCTTCAACGCCGACGGCACGGTCAATGGCAGCGCCCAGACCGCCGCGCAGAAGGCTTCGGTCATCGAGACCTATACGCTGAACTCGCAATCGGTGATCATCGACAATTCGGTCGGTTCGGATGTCTACTACGTCAGTCAGACGGCGGCCGATTACAACAAGGCATACTACACCGCCAAGATCGGTACGATCACCAATGTCGACGATCTGGTCGCGGACAACCGCCTGACCTCCTACATCAAGACGGCCTACAGCATGGGGGCTGACTTTACGGCCCCAGCGCTGCGCATGGTGCTCACCGATCCAAGCTATGCCCAGCTGATGGGCTTTACCAATGTGTACAACGCCTTCAACTTCAAGGCCGACGGTTCGGTATCGACCACCGCCCGCGTCCAATCGATCGATCAGGCGAACAAGCTGCGATCGGCCGCCTCAAGCACGAACAACTATTACACGGTGACCTCTCAATCGAGCGCCATCACCAATGTCGACGATCTGCTCGCAGACGGCGTTCTGGCACGATACATCAAGGACGCTTACGGTCTCGGCACGAGCTTCAGCAATGCCGATTTGAAGAGCATCCTGACCGATCCGACCTTTGCCGCGGCTCAGGGACGTGCCGACCTCAACGCCGACTTCAACTTTCAGGCGGACGGTTCGATCAACGGGGCCGCGATCCAGACAGCGGCGCAACGGAAATCCACCACCGACAAGTCGGCGGCGAACGCTGCACACTTCAACAGCATGATCGGCAATGTCACCAATGTCGATCAAATCATGTCCGATCCTGTTGCGGTGAGCTACCTCCGAAACAGCATGCAGATCGCAGACAGCGTTTCGGATGCGACCTTGAGGACCTTCCTCGTCGACCCGGCTGCGGCCAGCGCCCAGGGTTACGGCGACGTCCACGACCTGTTCAATTTCAAGACGGATGGATCGGTCGCCACCCTCCGTGCCTCTCAGAGCGCCTCCCAGAGCGCGAACACCGCCAGCAAGGCTGACAATGCGGCAGTCTACTACCAGTCGACGATCGCGGGCATCTCGAACGTCGATCAGTTGTTGGCGGATCGCAAACTGAACAATTTCGTGCGTAACGCCTATGGCATCCCGTCGACGGTCACCGACGTCGCTCTTCGTGCTATCCTGACTGATCAGAGTGGCACCGGCACCTATGCCGACGTCGCCGCAGCCTTTAATTTCAAGGCGGACGGCTCGCTCGAGGACGGCATGGCTGCGCAGACGGCCAGCCAGATCAACAATACGAAAATTACCGCCGGGGCACGCACGGACGACTATTCGTCGCGGATGGCGACGATCGGCAACGTCGATGATCTTTTGGCCGACCCCGCCATCACCAATTTTCTGAAAAGCACCTACGATCTGCCTTTCGATATCTCGAACGCCGATCTGAAGAGCATTCTGACCGATCCCACGGCCGCCGCTGCAGCCGGCCATGCCGATCTCAACGCGGACTTCAACTTCGCGGCCGACGGATCGCTTCCGGCGCTAAGCTCGGTCCAGAACGCCGACCAGGCGCAGACCACCAACGACAATTATGCGGCGCGCTACGACGACGAGCGCGACGAGGCGATCGACGAGGTGGCGTCCAACTACAAAACCATGATGGCCCCCAGCAACAGCCTGCTGGACTTTTCCGATATCAAGACCGTCAATGATTTCCTGCGCACCAATGCGACGGCTGATTTCACCAAGAGCAACGATAATCTGCCGGATCCCTATCACGTGGCGCTGCAGGCCTTCGGCCTGACGGACCAGGAAGTGCCGCGCTCGATGATGCGTAAGATCCTGACCAGCGATGCCTATGATCCAAAGGGATATATCGCTTCCCTCAAGGATGACCGCATCACCAAGATGGCCCGCGCCTTCAACTTCGGTCCTGACGGCAAGGCGGCGTCACCCTTCCAGGCCCTTCCCGACGCGACAATGGCCAAGTACGCCACCGACTACAAGTCTCACATCACCATGCTGATGAAGGCCGGCCCGGTGAAGGACAAGGCCGCGAAGGATGCGACGGCCGAGGTCGATTACTTCGCCAAGGGTATGGCGAAGGTGAAGTCGCTCGACGATTTCCTGAACGACAGCCGCCTGACGGGCCTTGTGCTGAAGGCGAATAACCTCGATCCGAAGAATTACGACAAGGCCACGCTGAAGAAGATCTTCACCTCGGATCCGGACGACAAGAAGAGCTATCTCAACACCAAGGCCGACGCGCGCTTCAAGGATATTGTCGCCGCCTTCAATTTCGACAAGGACGGCAATCTGACCCGCGCCAAGATCGGTACCGTCCAGAACAAGGCGGCCGAAGACCATACCCAGCAGCTCTTCGTCCAGCAGACGATGGAAAACCAGCAGGGCGAAAGCAATGACGGCGTCCGGCTGGCACTCTATTTCAGCCGCAAGGCCCCGAACATTACGTCGATCTACTCGATCCTCGGCGACAAGGCGCTCTACCAGGTGATCACCACCGCCTACAGCCTGCCGTCGCAGATCTCGAGCATGGATGTCGCCAAGCAGGCCGATCTGATCAACCGCTTCGTCAAGCTCGATGATCTCCAGGATCCCAAGAAGGTCGACAAGCTGTTGCGCCGCTTCACGGCGATGTACGACGTCAAGAACAATACGCAGCAGTCGCCAGCACTACAGATCCTGACCGGCGGCGGCACGCAGAAAGCCTGATGTCGTGTCCGTCGGCCTCACGGATCGAGGCTGACGACCTTCTCGGGGTTCATAATGTTTGCGGGGTCGAAGGCGCGCTTGATGCGGCGCATCAGTTCGATCTCGATCGTCGGGCGGATTGCGGCCAGCTCGTCCCGCTTCAGCTGACCAATGCCATGCTCGGCGGAAATCGAGCCGCCGTGAGCGAGTACCAGCCCGTGCACGATGTGGTTCATCTCGTGCCAGCGAGCGATGAAGGCGTCCTTGTCGGCACCGAGCGGCTGGGAAATATTGTAGTGAATGTTTCCGTCGCCCATATGGCCGAAGGCGCAGATGCGGGCTCCCGGCATGGCCGCCATGACTGCCTCTTCGGCCTCTGCCATGAAATGCGGGACCCTTGATACCGGCACGGAAACATCGTGCTTGATCGAACCGCCTTCCGGCTTCTGGGCGTCGGACATGCTCTCGCGCATGTGCCAGAGCGCCTTCTGCTGCGCCACGGACGAGGCGATTGCTGCATCCAGCACCAAGCCGGCCTCGAAGCCCTGTTCGAGCACGCCGTTCATCATCCGCTCCGCCGTCTCCGCCGAATCCGACGTCGAAATGTCGATCAGCACGTACCAGGGATAGGCCGCTTCCAACGGATCACGCACGCCATCGATATGGCGGGCGGTGATCTCCACGCCGAAGCGCGGCATCAGTTCGAAACCGGTCAGCGAGGCGCCGCAGAGGCTGGAGGCGAGGTTGAAGAGGGCAAGCGCATCCTCGACCGAATTCAGGCCGGCGAAAGCCACCTGATGGCCAAGCGGCTGGGGAAACAGTTTCAGGACGGCGCCGGTGATGATGCCGAGCGTGCCTTCGGCGCCGATGAAGAGATCACGCAGGTCGTAGCCGGTATTGTCCTTTTTCAGGCGGCGCAAGCCGTCCCAGATCTCGCCGGTCGGCAGCACTACTTCCAGGCCGAGGCAAAGCTGGCGCATATTGCCGTAGGCCAGCACGGCGGTGCCGCCGGCATTGGTGGAAAGGTTGCCGCCGATGCGGCAGGAACCTTCCGAGCCGAGCGACAGCGGAAAGAGCCGCCCATGCGCCTCGGCCGCCTTCTGAACCTCGGCAAGGATGGCGCCGCCATCGGCCACCAGCACGTTCGCCACCGGATCGACGTCGCGGATCCGGTTCATCCGTTCGAGCGACAGGATGATATCGGACTTGCCCTCACGCGGGGTCTGGCCGCCGACAAGACCGGTATTGCCGGTTTGCGGTACGATCGCCGTTCCGGTCTCCGTCGCAAGCTTCATGATCGCAGAGACTTCCGCGACCGAGCCTGGTTTCAACAGGAGAGGGGAAGAGCCGTGATAGAGCCCACGGTTTTCGATCAGATGCGGGGCAAGATCGGCCTCGCTGCGAAGCGCGTACTTGTCCCCGACGATGGCGACGAAGCGGTCGAGATGCTCGGGGGGAATGCTGGGATTGGTCATCGGCTCGCTTCTCTATTTCTGTGCTTGGCGGTTTTCAGTCGCGGGGGGCGGCCGCCCGCTGCAGGCGGTCGTTAATGGCCTCGCCCAGTCCCTCTTCGGGAATGGGGGAAAAGGCAATGCTTGAGGCCCCACTGGCATCGGCTCGCTTCATATAGTCGAAAAGATTTGTCGCCGCTTCGGCAAGGTCGCCGTGCGGGCTGAGATCAAGGATGATCCGCGCGCCGTCCGCACCCGATACCGCAGCGCTGCCGAAGGCGATCAACGCCTCGCCTGGTTCCACCGCCGTCACATTGAGGCGCACGGAAGCGCCGGGCGCATAGTGCGAGGCGAGCATGCCCGGCGCCTCGATTGCGGCCGATGCCGTCTTCGCACGTAGCAGCGGCTTGCCTGCGACGCGCTCGATCTCGCGTGCCGCCAGCCCGCCGGGGCGAAGCAGTCTCAACTGCCCGTCTTCCACTTTGACGATTGTCGATTCGACGCCGACCGCGCTCGCTCCGGCATCGAGGATCAGCGGGATCTTCGTCCCGAGATCGGCTTCGACGTGAGCGGCACTCGTCGCGCTGATCCCGCCTGATGTATTGGCGCTGGGCGCTGCCAGCGGTCGCCCAAAGGCGCCGATCAACGCGCCTGCAAAACCCTTCGGCACACGGATCCCAACGCTGTCGAGCCCGGCGGTTGCCAGCAAGTGGATCGGACTGTCAGGCTTCAGCGGCAGCACCAGCGTCAGCGGGCCGGGCCAGAAGGCTGTGGCGAGCGCCCGCGAAACCGGATCGAATTCGGCATGCTCTTCGGCCATCGCAAGATCGGCCATATGGCAGATCAACGGGTTGAAGCGCGGTCGCCCCTTGGTCTCGTAGATGCGAGTGATCGCCGCCGGATTGGTGGCGTCGGCGGCGAGACCGTAGACGGTCTCCGTCGGGATGGCGATCGCAAAGCCGTCGGCAAGAGCGGCGCAGGCCGCTTCGAGCGCTGCCTGCCTGTCTGCCTTGATGTCGATTGTGCGTGCCATGTCCTGTCCGGTGTTTTCCCGGCAGTCATTAGGCTTTCCGTCGCCCACGATCAATCGCGTTGTTGAATCCGATTCGATCCGGCGCGCTTTAGAGTTGGCGGATGATTTCGCGCAGTTGTTCGTTGCGGGCGCCGAGCAGCAGGATGTTGCGGATTGCCACCTGCGGATCGTGGGTGCGGAAGAGCAGGCCGTTGCCGCGCACCGACCGGTCGATGGTCATTTTTTCCAGGGAATCCTCGCCCGGCTTGATGGCGACGGCGAAATACATGCGGGAATAGCCGACATCGATGCGTTCGAAGAAATTGTCGTTCTCGCCGATGTCGGAATAGAAGTTGGCGATATAGAAGGCCCAGCTCACCTCTTCGTAATGCGCGAATTTCGTGCGCGAGGCGGTGACGTGGCAGTAGCCGAGATGCGGGCTGTCCTCCAGCGTCCGGTGAAAGATCATCTTCGGAAACTGGATCGAACTGTGGAAGCCGTTGATGTGCTGATGCGTCTTTTCGCCGGCGACCTGCAGCTTGCGGCCGGTCTTTGCGGCGACCTCATCATGGGTGAGATAGCGCTTTTCCTCGGCCAGCCAATGGCGCCGGTCGCGGGTGATGCGGCCGGTGCGCAAGAATTCGGAATGAGCGGCAATCAGTTGCCGTTCCTGCAACTTGCCTGCATCTTTCGCGTCGAAATAACGAAGTTTGGCCATGGTTCGCGTTCTTCGATCAACCTGCAATCATCGTGAGGATAGGGCCGTATGCTTAAGGCGATGTTAAAGCGGCCTGGGAACTGACGGAATGCGGGGCAAGCGCCGGCATATGTCGCAGATGCGACAGTTGTCGGTATCGGGCAGCAGATCTCTTTGCTGAACAGGTCTTTACGCCATGGCGCAATTCACGATAATTGTCTGAAGAGTCGGGCAATGCGATCGATCGGGATAAGCCACTCGCGCCTTGCGGCATCCTGTCGTCAATTTCGAAGCCGATGTCGCATTGTAACCAAGCGGCACGCATGCTCGGTGATTAAATGACGCTGTAACAATTCTCCCGAAGGAGAAGGAAGCGGGCGCGCTTCCGCCGGCCTTATTCTCAAGGCTGGCAGTTGGATGCACGAGGACACGAAGATGGATATTCGCAGCAACGTTTTGCGTCAGCTCAAGAACCGCCGTGAGGGCTTCAGCCTCGAACAGCCGTTCTACACCGACGAGGATTATTTCCGGCTTGATATGGAGATGATCTATTATCGCGACTGGTTGTTTATCGGCCATGATTGCGAGCTGCCGAAGCCGGGCGCCTATTTCACCGTTCAGATCGGTACTTACCCCGTGGTTATCGTCCGCGGCCGCGACAATGTCATCCGCGCCTTCCACAACAGCTGTCGCCATCGCGGCTCGCGTGTCTGCACCAAGGAGCGCGGCTCCTCGGTGCGTCTCGTCTGCCCCTATCATCAGTGGACCTATGATCTCGACGGCAAGCTCGCTTTCGCCCGTCACATGGGCGATGATTTCGACAAGAGCGGCTTCAACCTGAAGCCCGTCCATTGCGAGAGCGTGGCAGGCTACATTTTCATCTGCCTCGCCAACACCGCCCCGGATTTCCAGCCGGTGCGCGACAAGATCGAGCCCTATATGGCGCCGCACAAGATCGGCGAAACCAAGGTCGCCTTCCAGAGCACGATCATCGAGAAGGGCAACTGGAAGCTCGTCTGGGAAAACAACCGCGAGTGCTATCATTGCGCCGCCAACCATCCCGAACTTTGCCGCACCTATCCCGAAGCTCCGAGTGTCACCGGCACGGACGGCGGCGCCGATGATCCCGAGATCGCCGGCCATTGGGCGCGCTGCGAGGCCGCCGGCCTGCCGAGCAAGTTCCAGATTTCGCCGGACGGTCAGTTCCGCACTGCCCGCATGCCGCTGATCGAGGATGCCGAGAGCTACACCATGTCGGGCAAGCCCGCCGTCAAGCGCCGGATGTCCAATGATATCTCGATCGACCGTATCGGCACCATGCTGCTCTTCCACTATCCCACAACGTGGAACCACCTGCTCGGCGATCACGCCATCTCCTTCCGCGTGCTGCCGCTCAGCGCCAATGAGACGGCGGTGACGACCAAGTGGCTCGTCCACAAGGATGCGGTCGAAGGCGTGGATTACAATCTGGAAGAGCTGACCCACGTCTGGACCGAGACCAACGATCAGGATCGCCGCATCGTCGAGGAGAACGCCTTCGGCATTCACTCGCCGGCCTACGAGCCCGGTCCCTATTCCGCCGTGCATGAGGGCGGCGTCATGCAGTTCCTCGAATGGTATTCGAACTTCATGGTGAACCGTCTGCAGGGTGATCAGGCGAAAATTTCCGCCGTTGCCTGATTTCGCTGCCCGCGACGGTTAATGTCCGGTTCAGTTCAGCTGATCTAGAAGAAGCAGCCGGTCCCGGCTGCTTTTGGAACCATTCGGGTGTGAAAGCGTTGCTGGGCAGGGCGTGATCACTGTGAATGGGAGTTGAAGCAATGATCGGGCTGAGAAACAAGATCGCGACCGCAGTTCTTACCGCCGCCGTTGTTCTGACAGGCTTTGTGCCGTCGCAGGCAATCCAGATGCCCACCGCTCCGCAGGTGGAAAAATCCTCGGCGGTCGAGAATGTCCAGTACCGCCGCTATTATCGCGGCGATTATTACCGGCCCGGCTATCGCCCCGGCGCCTATTACCGGCCTGGCTATCGCCCAGGCGCCTACTACCGGCCCGGCTATTACGGTGGCTATCGCGGATACTCCTATTACCGCCCGGGATATCGGCACTATAACGGCTACTGGTATCCACTCGCCGCCTTCGGCGCCGGCGCAGTCATCGGCGGCGCCATTGTCGCCCAGCCGCGTTATGTCGCGCCTGCACCCAGCATGGGTTCGGCTCACGTCGCCTGGTGCGCAAATCGCTACCGGTCCTATCGTGCCTACGACAACACGTTCCAGCCCAATAACGGCCCGCGCCAGCAGTGCTATTCGCCTTACTGATACGTGCCCGCTGAACCGCGTAGTCGCCCGGCAGTGATGCCGGGCATTTCGCATTAGAGAATATCGACGCGCCTCAGCAGCCACCAGGCAAAAGCAATAGACGCGACGATCAGGGCGACGGCGTATTCGGTGCCGTAATCGCCGACGGCGAAGGGCAGGTTTGCCGTGTTCATGCCGAAGAAACCCGTCACCAGGGTTGGCGGCAGCAGGAAGGCCGTCATGATCGACAGTAGGTAGAGGTGGCGGTTGGTCTCGGAGGATTGTTTCGAATCGATTTCTTCGTGCAGCAGCCGTGCCCGATCCTGCAGCGCATAGATATCGTGGTCGACCGTTTCCAGTCGGCTCGTCAGCCGCCGCGCTACATCGTCGAAGCCGAAGGGCATTTCGTCGTCGTCGGCCGCCGCCGCGCGGCGCATCAACGCCAGCACGGTGCGAAGGTGCCGATGCAAGCGGACAACGGTCCGCCGGACCGGCGCCAGGCGCCGGCGCTCGTCGCGCGGCGCATTGTCGTAGACGATATCCTCGATCAGGTTCAGCTCTTCGGTGAGTTCGATGACGATTGTGATCAGCGTGCGCTGGAACTCGATCACCAGCAGCTCGAAGAGATCGACCGGCCGCGAAAACTTGCCGGGGTTCTTCTCGATCAGCGCGCGTGCCCGCTCGACGCTGCGCAGCGGTTGCAGCCTTGTGGTGATGATGAAGCGGTCGGACATGGCGAAATGCAGCCAGCCGAGATTATTGGTGTCCTGGGCGAAATCGCGCTGGCAATCGACGAGCGTGCCGTAGAGCATCTGCTCGTCGACGGTGATCGCCGCATGCGTGTCACGCGTCGTCAGCGCCGATTTTGCATCCTCCGTCAATCCGTCCAGGGTATCGAGCAGCGCCGGCACGCGCGCGTCGACTAGGTTGAGGTGCAGCCAGTAGAAACAGTTATCGGCGGTCAGCTCCGCTACCGTCGCACTGTTGTTCAATCGCACCGCGGCCTTTTCGTCGGGCGAGAAGCGGTAGGCCCAGACGAAACCGGGGATGTTGACGGGCAATGTATCCATTGGTCGTCCTTTGCGAAGGCGATGTCATTCTTTAGAGTCTCTCCATGACGTTCATTTGCGCAAGGGTGCAAGAGCAAAGCGTCATACCAGCTGAACTATCGCATGGCGCCCGCAGAAATCGAAATTGACGTTTACGTAAAAATCAATTAGCTCTGGCCTTGGAGGGGCTTTGCCACGCGCAGGCCGGCCTGCGGAGGAAAAAAGCATGTACAAGGCGCCCGTCGAGGAAATCGCGTTCACGTTGAAGCACGTAGCCGGCATGGGCGAGGCGATTTCAAAAGGGCTTTTCGGCGATCTCGGCGAGGATCTGGTCGACGCCATCCTGGCCGAAGCGGGACGTTTTGCCACAGAGGAAGTAGCCCCTCTCGCCGAAATCGGCGACCGCCAGGGCGCTCGTCTGGAGGGTGGCGAGGTCAGGCTGCCGGACGGCTGGCGCGATCTCTATCGTAACTGGATCGCCGGCGGCTGGAACGGCCTCACGGCGCCCGAGGCTTTCGGCGGCCAGGCCTTACCGCATATGCTGAACGTCGCAGCACTCGAAATGTGGAATTCCGGCTCCATGGCCTTCGCACTCGCCCCAACGCTGACGATGGGCGCGATCGAGGCTGTCAGCGCCCATGGCAGCGACGCGCTGAAAGACAAATATCTGGAAAAGATGGTGTCAGGCGAATGGACCGGCACCATGAACCTGACGGAACCTCACGCCGGCTCCGATCTCGGCGTCCTCAAGGCCCGCGCCGAGCGCCGCTCGGATGGCAGCTATCGAATCTTCGGCCAGAAAATCTTCATCACCTGGGGCGAGCATGATGCGGCCGACAATATCATCCATCTGGTGCTGGCCCGCCTGCCGGATGCGCCTGCCGGCACACGCGGTATCTCGCTCTTCCTCGTGCCGAAATTCTTGGTGAACGATGACGGATCGCTTGGCCCCCGCAACGATCTCTTCTGCCATTCGCTGGAGCACAAGCTCGGCATCCACGGCTCGCCGACCTGCACGATGATCTATGGCGACGGCAGGTTCGGCGCCGAAAAGGGTGCTGTGGGATGGCTGGTCGGCGAGGAGAACAAGGGCCTCGCCTGCATGTTCACGATGATGAACAATGCCCGCCTTGCCGTCGGTATGCAGGGCGTGGCGATCTCGGAAGCCGCCACCCAGAAGGCTCTCGCCTATGCCAGGGAACGCACCCAGGGCAGGGCGCCCGGCTGGAGTGGCACCAGCATGAGCCCGATCGTCGAACATCCCGATGTCGCCCGCATGCTGCTGACGATGAAGGCGCTGACGCAAGGCGCGCGCGCCATCTCCTATGCCTGCGCCCATGCGATCGACATGTCTCACCGGGCAAATGACGATCGCCGGCACTGGCAGGAACGCGCCGCCCTGCTGACGCCGATCGCCAAGTCCTTCTCCACCGACGCCGGTGTCGATGTTGCCTCACTCGGCATTCAGGTCCACGGCGGCATGGGCTTCATCGAGGAGACGGGCGCGGCGCGTTATCTCCGCGATGCCCGCATCGCCCCGATCTACGAGGGCACCAACGGCATCCAGGCGATCGACCTCGTCACCCGCAAGCTGCCGCTCTCGGGCGGCGATCAGGTGAAGGGCTTCATCGCCGAACTCAGAGAGGTCGCCGGCGCCGTCCGCAACTCCAATTTGCCTGGTTTCGGCGAAACCGCCGCCAGGCTCGACGCCGCTATCGCCGACCTCGACGAGGCGACCGCCTGGCTCTTGAAGATGCTTGCCGATGACAAGGCCGTCGAGGCGCTCTCGGGCGCAACGCCCTATCAGCGCCTGTTCGGGCTCGTGCTCACCGGCTCTTATCTCGCCAAGGGCGCTCTCGCCGAGAGCAGCGACGGGCGAGGCGAAAACCGTATCGCGCTCTGCCGCTTCGCCGCCGAAAACCTGCTTGCCGAGACCGCAGCCCTTCGCGACCGGGTGGTCAATGGCGCGGCAAGCCTTGCCGCGGCCCGCATCCTGCTTGCCTGAGGAAACCACATGACCGATCACATCATCGTCGAGCAGCCTTCCGCCCATCCCGGCGTCCAGCTCATCCGCTTCAATCGGCCGGAAAAGAAGAATGCCATCACCCGCGCCATGTACCGCACCATGGCCGATGCGCTGCATGTGGCCAATACCGATCCCGGCATCCGCGCCACCGCCTTGCTTGGTACCGAAGGCTGCTTTTCCGCCGGCAACGACATGAACGATTTTCTGGCTGCCGCAATGGGTGGCCGCGGCCTGGAGCAGGAAATCCTCGATTTCCTCTACGCGCTGGTGAATGCCGATAAACCCGTCGTCTCCGGCGTCGACGGACTGGCGATCGGCATCGGCACGACGATCCATCTCCATTGTGACCTGACCATCGCTTCCAGCCGCAGCCAGTTCCGCACGCCTTTCGTCGATCTGGCGCTGGTTCCGGAGGCAGGTTCCAGCCTTGTCGCACCGCGCCTGATGGGCCATCAGCGCGCTTTCGCCATGCTCGCTGCCGGTGAAGGTTTTTCGGCCGAGGAGGCGAGGGAAGCCGGTCTGGTCTGGAAAGTCGTCGAGCCTGATGAGGTTGATACCCTGACGCTTGCGCTTGCAGCAAAGCTTGCGGCCAAGCCGCCGGAAGCGCTACGCATCGCCCGTGACCTCATTCGCGGCGACCGCGGCGAGATCATCGCACGGATCGACGAGGAGGCCCGCTATTTCTCGGCGCGGCTGAAAAGTGCCGAGGCACGAGCCGCTTTCGAAGCTTTCATGCGGCGTTGATCGCCCATAATCTAATCATTTGCTGAAATTTTAAACTTATTTTAAGTTTAAACTAAATATCTAGGCCCGGACGGATTTTCCCGGCCGTCCGGGCGCATGATGTGCTTGGCCACCCCTTATTCAAATTCATCCAACGGCTGCCGCCCATTTCGCAGCGCGCATAACCGTTGCGCCCCCGAATCTATTTGAAGGAGTGCATAGCATGACAAAGAAGACCAATCTGATGACGCGCATCCTAGTTGCAGCGTCTGTCGTGGTTCTGGCCGCTTTCGCCGCCTTTTCCTATTACATTGATCACGTCCAGCGCGGCGTGACCACCGCTTCGATCGAAGCGAATATAAAATCCTCGGGCGAGCAGGCCGCCCACGGCCTCGCCAACTGGATGAACGGGCGCGTCATCTTGACCGCCATGGCCGGCGATGCTGTCGGCAAGGCGGCCGATCGTGACAGCGTGCGTAAAGTCCTGCAGAACGACGTGCTCGGCACTCAGTTTGTCAGCACCTATTTCGGCGATGAGCAGGGCGTCTTCACATCGTGGCCCGACCTGCCGCTGCCGGCGGGTTACGATCCGCGCAAGCGCCCCTGGTATCAGGATGCCGTCAAGGCAAACGCTCCCGTTCTGACCGAACCCTATACCGACGCATCCAGCGGCAATCTCATCATCAGTTCCGCCGTCCCGGTTTCCCGCGATGGTAAGCTTGCCGGCGTTGCCGGTAGCGATTTCTCGCTGGAAACCATGGTCAAGATGATCAAGGAGATCAATCTTGGCGGGCAAGGCGAGGCCTTCCTCGTCAACAAGAACGGCCAAATTCTCATCCATCCCGATGCGAAACTGGTAACGAAGACATTGGCCGATGCCTTTCCGACGGTCACCCCCACGATCGGTGGCAGCCTCACAGAGACCGAATTTGCCGGCAAACCGGTACTTGTGTCCTTCGTGCCGGTCGATGGTCTTCCGACTGTAAACTGGTATCTCGGCTTCGTGGTCGACAGCGACAAAGCCTTCGCCACGCTCAACCAGTTCCGCATCGCGGCCCTCGTCGCCACGCTTCTTGCCGTCGGCATCATGATTGCCGCCATGGCATGGCTGTTGCACGGCCTTGTCATCCGTCCGATCACGGCGATGACCGCCGCCATGCAAAAGCTTGCCGCCGGCAATCTTTCCACCGCCATTCCGGGCGAGGAGCGCCGTGACCAGATCGGCTCGATGGCGGAAGCCGTTGCCGTGTTCAAGGCCAATGCCATCGACCGGGAGCGCCTGGAAGGCGAAGCTGAGCAGGGTCGTTCGCTGACAGAACGCGAGCGCCGGGAACGCGAAGCGCAGAAAACGCGCGAGGCGGCGGAGATCCACCAGGCCGTCGATGCACTCGCTGGCGCGCTCGGAGCACTTTCCGAAGGCAATCTTGCCCATCGCATCGAAACGCCCTTTGCCTCCCACCTCGATCGCTTGCGCAGCGACTACAACACCTCCGTCGCCAAGCTGGACGCTGCCCTCCAGGCCGTCGGCAGCAATGCCCATGCAATCGACGCCGGAGCGACGGAAATTCGCACCGCTGCGGACGGTCTTGCCCGCCGTACCGAACAGCAGGCCGCCTCCGTCGAGGAAACGGCTGCCGCTCTGGAAGAGATCACCACAACAGTCAGGGATACCGCTCGCCGCGCGGAAGACGCCGGCAGTCTGGTTGGCCGCACGCGCAATGACGCCGAGCATTCCGGGGAGATCGTCAGCAAGGCTGTCGATGCCATGACCGGCATCCAGCAGTCCTCGGAGAAGATCTCCAGCATCATCGGCGTTATCGACGATATTGCCTTCCAGACAAACCTGCTGGCGCTCAACGCCGGCGTAGAAGCGGCACGCGCTGGCGAAGCAGGCAAGGGTTTTGCCGTCGTTGCCCAGGAAGTGCGCGAACTGGCCCAGCGTTCGGCCCAGGCCGCCAAGGAAATCGAAGGCCTGATCACGACCTCGAATGCTCAGGTTCGTTCAGGCGTGACACTGGTCGGCGATACCGGTAAGGCGCTGCAATCGATTGTTGCGCAGGTGCAGGAAATCAGCCGCCACGTCGAGGCGATTGTGATCGCCACCCGCGAACAGTCGACGGGCCTCGCCGAGATCAACACGGCCGTCAACACCATGGATCAGGGCACCCAGCAAAATGCAGCCATGGTCGAGGAACAGACGGCCGCCAGCCATGGTCTTGCCCAGGAGGCGGCGAAGCTGATGCGGCTTCTGGCACAGTTCAAGCTCGGCGCTCAGGAAGCGTTGGCTGTCCGCCGCGCAGCCTAACAAGGCTATCGTCGGAAATGTCCGCGCTCGCCGCGGGCATTTCCAATTGTCGAATGGGCATGCATTGCCGATCATTACTATGACGCCGGTTACTTCTCCAGCGTCGCCACCACTTCGACATGCGAGGTCCAGAGGAACTGGTCGATCGGGGTGACCCCGGTGATGCGGTAACCGCCCTCGACGAGGATTGCCAGATCCCGCGCCAGCGTCAGCGGGTTGCAGCTGACGGCCGCGATCCTCTTTACCGCCGAGCGAGCAAGCTCCTTGCATTGGAACTCCGCGCCGGCGCGCGGCGGGTCGAAGACGACGGCATCATAGGGCTTGAATTCCTGCGTCATCAGCGGCCGGCGGAAGAGATCGCGCTTTTCGACGCTGACGGGTTTTAATCCCTGTGTCTTACGGGCGGCCTGGTCGAGTGCTGCGAGCGCCTTTTCCTCAGCTTCGACGGCGTGCACGCGGCCGATCCGCGCCAGCCGCAGCGAGAATGTTCCGGCGCCGGCAAAGAGATCGGCGATCCGCTTGGCCTTGCCGACATGGGCAAGCACCAGCTCCGCCATTGCCTCTTCCGCCGGCTTGGTCGCCTGGGCGAAACCGCCCGGCGGCGGTGAAACCTGGATACCGCCGAAATCGACCAGCGGCTTCGACGGCTCGACGAGGATTTCGCCGTTCAGCGAAACACGGGCGATGCCGCGCAGGCTGAGCACGGTCTCGACCGCCTTGCGCCGCTGCTGGTCGGAGAGCTTCTTCACCTCGTCGACTGCAATATCGAGGCCGGAAAGCGTTTCCAGCACCGAGACGCGGAAGGGTTCGGCATTGGTCGCCAGCGAAGCGGCAATCGCCTTGATCGCCGGCAGCCGGGCGATGATCCCTGCCGAGGAGATCGGACATTCCTCGATCGCGACGATATGATGGCTTTCGGCCTGGTTAAAGCCGATCAGCATATCCTTTTCGGTCTTGCGCGCCGCAAAGACCACACGCCGGCGTTCGCCCGGGCGAGCCGGAACGATCTCGCTGACCTCCGATGTCAACCCCTTTGATCGCAGCGCATCGATGACCAGCTGGCGCTTGAACGCGCGGTAGGGTGCATCCGTCAGGTGCTGCAGCGTGCAGCCGCCGCAGGTGCCGTTGAGTCCATCCGGGCCGAAATGCCGGCAGGCGGGCTCCTGCCGGTCGGGCGAGGGCGCGGCAATCGACATGATCGTGCCATGGCTTTTCACACGGGCGATCGCTACCGTTTCCCCAGGTAGGGAAAAGGGCACGTAGACCGGTCCACTGGTGCTGCTGGTGATGCCGTCGCCCTGGGCGCCGAGCTTCTCGATCGTGACGGTTTCGGTGCTCACGGTTTCAATCCTGCCAGGAGGAATTCCTGATTGCCGTCGCCGCCGGAAATCGGGGAAGGGATGAGGCCGAGGCTTTTCCAGCCCATGTCCTCGGTGAACCAGCGCTCCAGCTCGGAAGCGACCGCGGGGGCGGAGGAGGGATCCTTCAAGAGCCCACCCTTGCCGATCGCCTCGCGCCCCGCCTCGAATTGCGGCTTGACCAGCAGGACGGCGACGGCACCCGGTTCGGCGATATCGAGGGCGGGCGCCAGCGCAAGCTTCAGCGAGATGAAGGAGACGTCGGAAACGATGAAGGTGACGGGATGGCCGATATCGTCCGCCGTCAGGTTGCGGGCGTTAAGGCCTTCCCTGTTCGTCACGCGGAGATCGTCAGCGATGCGCGGGTGCATCTGCCCGTGGCCGACATCGATCGCGGTGACATGCGCGGCAGCCCGTTGCAGCAACACCTCGGTGAAGCCGCCGGTGGAAGCACCGACATCGAGACAGTGATGGCCGGCAGGGTCGAGCCGGAAATGATCGAGTGCGGCGGCAAGCTTCAGCGCTGCGCGCGAGACGTAGTCCTGCGCCGGATCGTCGATCTCGATTGCCGCGTCCTCGCCGAAGACCGCGCCGGCCTTCGTCACCACCTGTCCGCCGATCTTGACGGTGCCGCGCTGCACGGCGTCGCGAGCCCGCGAGCGACTGGCGAAGAGGCCGCGGGAGACGAGAAGTTGGTCGAGACGTTGGCTATTTTGATCGGACATCGGCTGTGAATGACCGGCAAAGCTGTCGGTTGCAAGTATTTTGTTCCCGAAACCGTCATTGACCCTCAAAAGCTTTCGGCGATAATCCTGCCGCGGCGATCGCGGGGCAGGCCGCAGGCACGGGGGTGTTTTATGCTGAAGCTCTTCACTCTTCTTGTCGCGGCGGGGATCGCATCGCCCGCGCTCGCGAATGATACGATGGCCGAGGTCAAGACCGGTGGGCTGATTTTTGCCCAGTCCGATGATGTCAGCATGGCCGAGGAGGATCTTTTCATTTCCTCTTCGGAAGTGCGCGTCGACTATGTATTCGAGAATGTGTCCGACAAGGACGTCGAAAGCCTGGTCGCCTTCCCGATGCCTGACATCACAGGTCAGGTGGACAACAATTCCGCCATATCAGATTATGACAGCGATAATTTCCTGCATTTCTCCACGGTGCAGGACGGCAGGCCGATCACCGCCAAGCTGCAGCAGCGGGTCGTCTCGCTCGGCATCGACGTGACTGACGAATTCGCCAAGAACGGCATTCCCGTCCTGCCCTACAGCCAGAAGACGGCCGAGGCCTTGGCCAAGCTTCCTGAAGCCGTCCGCAAGGACTGGATCGCCCGCGGCCTCGTCTATCCCATGGACGAAGGCGATGCCAAGATCTCTCTCGTGCCGCTCTGGACGCTGCGCTCGACCTATTGGTGGCGCACTGTCTTTCCAGCGAAGAAGAAGGTGAGTGTCCAGCATCGTTATCAGCCGGCTGTCGGCGGCACCGTTGCCATCAGTTTTCTCGACGGTGGCGAGCCAAAGGGCGAACGCTTCGAGGAATATTCCCGCAAATACTGCCTCGACGGGGATTTCGTCAGGGTTGCCCAGCAGCGGGCGAGGGAAGCCGAAGCTGGCGGCGCTAACTACACCGAAAGCTGGATTTCCTATGTGCTGTCGACCGGCGCCAACTGGGCGGGACCGATCAGACGTTTCCAACTGACGGTCGACAAAGGCAAGCCCGGCAATCTCATCAGCTTCTGCGGCAGTAACGTTCAGAAGACCGGCCCGACGACCTTCCGGATGACATCAGAGGATTTCGATCCCGAGAAGGATCTCGATATCCTGATCCTCAATCCGCCTGAGGCGGCGCAGTAATCATCACCCTTCATTGCTGCAGTGCACAAATTTAAACAAATTTAAAGCCCGCCCGCATAGGTTCGGGTGGATTGCGGCGGTTCGTCCGAACTGCTCGGCGCCATGAAGGCGCAAGCGTTTCCACGCCGATCATGTTCTCAGGTTCAAAAGTCCCTGCGGTTGCGCGTTTCGCGCGAACCGCCTTTCGCCGTGTCGACTGTCGTCAGGAGAAATTCACCGATGTCCGCTAAAAACATATCCTTGAACGGTAAGCTTGCGGCCACGTTCGCGGCCCTCATCCTTATCTTCATGTCCGTTTCCGTCTTCGTCTATTCCAAGGCGACGGCGTCCGCGGCCGCTTCTGCCGAGCAGGAAAAGTCCGAACTTCTCGTCAACCAGATCGATGATGCGCTGCAGGCGATGCTCGAGCAGGCCGTCAATCTGCGCGGCTTCATCCTGTTCCGCAGCGACAGCACCTATGGCGATGTCTTCACCAATCGCGAGCGCATGCTGAAGGCGATCGCCGCCGCCAAGCAGACGGCAGCCGGCGAGCCCCAACTGGTCGAGATGATCGACGGCATGCAGAAGGCTGCCGACCTCTATTTCCATGAGCTCGCCGAGCCGCAGACCAAGGCGCGCAAGGAAACCGACATGCCGATCGAGGAGGTCGTCAAGATCGGTGTCAACGCCACCAAGGGCCAGCTCGACGGTTTCCGCCAGGCTAGCGCCAAGATCAAGGCAACCGCGCGTGCAAAATCGGATGCGCTGGCCGCGATCCGGGCCGATGCCAACAGCGATCTGAAGACGACGCTGCTTGCCGGCGGCCTCATCGCCTCGCTCGCTGCCGCCGTGCTTGCCTGGCTCATGTCGCGAACCATCGTTCGTCCGGTCGTCGGCATGACCGCGGCCATGGACCGCCTCGCCGGCGGTCAGAACGACATCGAGGTTCCGGCTGTCGAGCGCGGCGACGAAATCGGCCGCATGGCCCAGTCGGTGCTGGTCTTTAAGCAGGCGGCGATCGAGAAGCTGCGCCTTGCCGGCGAGACCGATCGCATGCGCGGCGATGCCGAGCGTCAGCGCCAGACAAATGATGAGCAGAAAGCCCGCGAGGAAGGCGAGATCCGCTTTGCTGTCGACGCCTTGGCGGGCGGCCTTGCCGGCCTTGCCACCGGCGATGTCGTCGCGCGCATCCAGACGCCGTTTGCGCCGCAATACGACAGCCTGCGCAACGACTTCAACCATGCCGTCGAAAAGCTGCAGGCGGCTCTCCAGTCGGTCGGCCGCAACGCCTCGGCGATTAACGCCGGTGCCGGCGAAATCCGCTCCGCCGCCGACGATCTTGCCCACCGCACCGAGCAGCAGGCTGCCGCTGTCGAGGAAACCGCCGCAGCACTCGAGGAAGTGACGACGACCGTCCGCGACAGCGCCAAGCGCGCTGAGGATGTCGGTAATCTCGTCGAGCGCACCCGCCTCGGCGCCGAAAAATCAGGCGAAGTCGTCCGCAAGGCGGTCTCCGCCATGCAGCAGATCGAGAAGTCCTCGGGCGAAATCTCCAACATCATCGGCGTCATCGACGACATCGCCTTCCAGACCAACCTTTTGGCTTTGAACGCCGGCGTCGAAGCTGCCCGCGCCGGTGACGCCGGCAAGGGTTTTGCGGTCGTCGCCCAGGAAGTGCGCGAGCTTGCCCAGCGCTCGGCCAAGGCCGCCAAGGAGATCAAGGCGCTGATCACCACCTCGGGCGAACAGGTTATTGCCGGCGTCGGCCTCGTCGGCGAGACCGGCAAGGCGCTGGAGGTAATCGTCTCCGAGGTGCAGGAGATCAACCACCACGTCAGCGCGATCGTCACTGCCACCCGTGAACAGTCGATCGGCCTTCAGGAAATCAACACCGCCGTCAACAACATGGACCAGGGCACGCAGCAGAACGCTGCGATGGTCGAGGAGCAGACCGCGGCAAGCCATGCGCTCGCCCAGGAGGCAAACGCCCTCGATGAACTGCTGCATCAGTTCAAGCTCGGCCAGGTGAAGGCTGATGCCGCCGCACCGCGCGCCGTCGCCGCCGCTTCCCGCCCTGTCGCTTCACCGGCCCGCGCTCTCACCCGCACCGTCGCCAAGGCTTTCGGTGGCAGACAGGCAAGTGCTGCGGTTCCCGTTCAGGAGGATTGGACGGAGTTCTGAGAGCGCCGCTTTCGGAAGGGACGTGAAATGGCGCTGTTTGTGCTGGCCCTCGTCCCACAATTCGTTGCTCCTTCGGATCCGAGTTTAACCGAACGTCAAAGACGGTTCAGCAGCAAGAGCATGGTGTCTTGCGCGTTTTGTAAACCGAGGATCTCGAGCCCAACGATCAGAGCATAGAGCGCATCAGGGGCTTGCGGATTTTCAACCCCTGCCTCGCGGCAAAGGCAGGTGAGATAGGCAATGCGACGGGCATCCATTCTGGCGACTGCTTTTGCCACATCCGGCGACACCAGAGCCCATGCGCGCAAGGCAGGTTCCAGCGCTGCGCCGCCATAGGAAGGGCCACAGAACTCGACAGCCGCATGGCATAACTGCTCCAGTCGGGTGCGGGGTGCGACCGCAGGATCGAGCTCTGCGATCACGCTATCAAAAGCGCGTTCTTCCCAAAGTTGGATAAGACGAGCCTGGTAGTCGGGCAAATCGGCGAAGTGCCAGTAAAACGAACCTTTCGTTGTCCCAAGGTCGCGAGCCAAGGCTTCCGCCTTGAGGGCCGTGGGGCCGGAACGAGCCAAGGCTCGAAAGCCAGCCATCAGCCAATCTTCGGCGGCCAGACGATTGCGGGGGGGTGAAATCATACTCAAACATACGGCAGCGTATTGACGAGCGCAAGCGAATCCGCATAAAACATACGCAGCCGTATGGAGGGATGAAATGAACTGGACACGTCTTGCTGCCGCCCTGATGGGGCTGACCTTACTGATCCATGTCTACGCAGGCGGGTCAGAGGTTTACGATCCGCTTCAGGCCGCACTGCCTGATGAATTTCTCGCTGCCTTTGCCGCTATACTGTGGCACGCGGTCACCGTGGTTCTGGCGGTCATTGCAGGTGGCCTTTGGATACTGGCTCAGCGGCATGATCCGGCACTTGAGGCAATTCTGTCGGCGATCCAGCTTGGTCTTGCGGCACTGTTTATTTTCTACGGACTGACCCGCTTGGGAACGGTGATACCTATGCCGCAATGGATTATCTTTCTCGCCATACCCGTACTGACCCGCTTCGGCCAAAGAGGTCGCAAAAAACCCCAACGCCAATCCTGATCTTACCGCCCTGCTGTCATTGCCTTGCCGCTACTGCCTCATAGAAGCCGGCACCCCATTGCAGCTTCTTGACGCCGATCGGATCGACGGAATCGATCATGGCATAGGCCGCGTTGATGCGATCGCGCCCCATGATGAGGGCGGCAACACGGCTGTCTGCCGAGAACGGCAGGACACGCGGCAACAGCGCCAACAGGAACGCGCCAGCGATGAAGCCGATCCCGCCCGCCAACCACATGCGGAAATCCTGATCCTTCCAGATGTAGGCGCTTTTCGTGACCTCCGCGAGCTGCGGGCCGATGCGCTCGAGGTCGCCGGCCTGGCATTCGAGCTGCTGCGCGGCGGTCCTGACCGGGCCTTCCCCGCCGCGCTCGAGGGGGCCGCATAATGTTCCGGCCCGCTGCGCAGAATGGGCCATTGCTCGATGCGATGCAGAGGCTCCGTGACAGCGCCGCGGCGCAGTGGATGCGTCGCCCTTTTTATTGATTACTCGGATGAGGGCGCGCAGAGCACGCCGTCACAAATCACCTACCCCGCCACACCAACAGCAACACCGCGCCCAAGCGCGCGGAACACCGTCGACACGATACCGGCACGGTCGAGCCCGGCATGGGCGTTCATCGCTTCCGGCTTTGCCTGTTCCATCCAGATATCGGGCATGACGAGCGAGCGCACCTTCAGCCCGTTGTCGAGCAGGCCTTCGCTGGCAAGGAAGTGCATCACCTGGCTGCCGAAACCGCCGATCGAGCCTTCCTCGACGGTGATCACCATCTCGTGGTGGCGGGCGAGCTGTCGGATCAGATCGTGGTCGAGAGGCTTGGCGAAACGCGCATCGGCGACCGTCGTCGAAAGCCCGGCGGCATCGAGATCCTCGGCGGCAAGCAGACAGTCTGCAAGCCGTGTGCCGAAGGAGAGCAGCCCCACCTTGGTGCCTTCCTTGACGATGCGGCCCTTGCCGATCTGCAGGATTTCACCGCGCACCGGCATGTCGACGCCGACACCTTCGCCACGGGGATAACGGAACGAGATCGGTCCGGCATCATAGGCGACAGCGGTGCGCACCATGTGCTTGAGCTCTGCCTCGTCGGCCGCCGCCATCACGACGAAGCCGGGCAGGGTGGTGAGGAAGGCGGTATCGAAGGAGCCGGCATGGGTCGGCCCGTCGGCGCCGACGAAACCGGCGCGGTCGATCGGAAAACGCACCGGCAGTCCCTGGATTGCCACGTCGTGCACGACCTGGTCGTAGGCGCGTTGCAGGAAGGTGGAATAAAGGGCTGCAAATGGCTTGTAGCCTTCGGCCGCAAGACCGGCGGCGAAGGTCACGGCATGCTGCTCGGCGATGCCGACATCGAAACAGCGCGATGGAAAGGCTTCTGCGAGCTTGTCGAGGCCGGTGCCGTTCGGCATGGCGGCGGTGATGCCGACGATCTTGTCGTCGAGGGCGGCTTCCTGCACCAGCGCTTCGGCAAAGACGCTGGTATAGCTCGGCGCATTCGGTTTCACCCGTGCTTGCGCGCCGGTGATGACGTCGAACTTGTTGACGCCGTGATATTTGTCGGCTGCTGCTTCCGCCGGCGGATAGCCCTTGCCCTTCTGGGTGACGACGTGGATCAGCACCGGGCCGCGGCCATTGTCGCGCACGTTGCGCAGAACCGGCAGCAGGTGGTCGAAGGAATGTCCGTCGATCGGCCCGATGTGATAGAAGCCCATCTCCTCGAACATCGTGCCGCCGGTGACGTAGCCGCGCGCATGCTCGACGGCGCGGGTGATCGCCCGGTCGATGTTCTTGCCGAGATAGGCTGTCAGCTTCTTGCCGAAGTCGCGGAAGCCCATATAGGTGCGGCCCGAGGCGAGGCGGGCGAGATAGGCGCTCATCGCGCCCGTCGGCGGCGCGATCGACATGTCGTTGTCGTTGAGGATGACGATGAGGCGCGCATCGAGCGCGCCGGCATTGTTCAGCGCCTCATAGGCCATGCCGGCCGACATCGCCCCGTCGCCGATGACGGCGATGACGCGGCGGTCTGTTTTGTCGAGATCGGCCGCGATCGCCATGCCGAGACCGGCCGAGATCGATGTCGAGGAATGCGCCGCCCCAAAGGGGTCATATTCGCTCTCCGCCCGGCGAGTGAAGCCGGAAAGCCCATCCTCCTGGCGCAGCGTGCGGATGCGGTCGCGCCGGCCGGTGAGGATCTTGTGCGGATAACATTGATGGCCGACATCGAAGATCAGCCGATCATCCGGCGTGTCGAAGACGCTGTGGATGGCGATCGTCAGCTCCACCACGCCGAGACCGGCGCCAAGATGACCGCCGGTGCGCGACACCGCGTCGATCATTTCGTCGCGGACCTCGCGCGCAAGCTGCGGCAGGTCGCGATCCTCGAGCTTGCGCAGGTCGGCGGGATAATTGACCTGGTCGAGCAGAGGGGTCTTCGGCAGTTGTGTCACGGGCGGGCGCTCTTTCTTGCTTTTCCTTGTCTCGCTTTATTCGATTAGAATGCGGCAAAACAAGTGCATTTCAGGAACCGAAGGTTTTCACCTTAGAGCATGATGCCGAAATGTGTGAGCGGTTTTCGAAGGATATCCTGCTGTATTTCTTTCGCGCGGCTGGGTCAGCTTTCCGGCAAAGGCACGAATTCCTCTTCGTCGCCTGGAACGATATCGAAGCGGCCGGTGCGCCACTCCTCCTTGGCCTTTTCGATCCGCTCCTTCGAAGAAGACACGAAATTCCACCAGATATAGCGCTTCGAATTCAGCGCCGCGCCGCCAAAGAGCATCAGGTGACAACCCTCGCTGCCGGCTTCGAGCGTGATCGCATCGCCCGGCCGGAAGACCAGCAGCTGGTCGGCGGCGAACCGGTCGCCCGCTATGACGACTTCGCCCGAGAGCACGTAGACGGCGCGCTCCTCATGGGCCGCGCCGAAGGGAAACTTGGCGCGTGGCTCCAGGTTCAGATCGACATAGAGCGTGTCGGAGAAAGCACCGACGGGGGAGGTCATGCCTTCGAATGAACCGATGACCACACGCCCACGCACGCCTGTTGTTTCAATCAGCGGCATTTCGCTCTTTTGTGTGTGCGCGAAGGAGGGATCGATCTCCTCTTTATCGTCTGGTAGCGCCAGCCATGTCTGCAGCCCCGACATCAGCAGCGGATGGCCGCGCAGATTGTCCGGCGTGCGCTCCGAATGCACGATGCCGCGCCCTGCCGTCATCAGGTTGATATCGCCGGGGCGGATGACCTTTTCCGTGCCAAGGCTGTCGCGATGGCGGATCTCGCCGTCGAACAGATAGGTAACCGTCGACAACCCGATATGCGGATGCGGCTTCACGTCGAGCGCCTCATTCGGCTTCAGGATCGCCGGCCCCATGCGGTCGAAGAAGATGAACGGCCCGACGAGCCGGCGCTGCCTCGTGGGCAGCGCGCGCCGCACCTGGAAACCGCCGATATCGCTGGTGCGCGGAATGATCAGGTTCTCGATCGCGTCGCAGGCGAAAGCATCGCCTGGCAGGGGGTCTTTACCGGGAAAGAAGGACATGACGGATCTCCGATCACAAAAACATCGACCACAGATAGTGCCTGAAGCGCCGCGCGTCCAACGACTCAGATCGCCGTGAAGCCGTTATCGACGAAGAGATGGGCGCCGTTGACGAAATTCGACTCGTCGCTGGCGAGATAAAGGGCGGCCCGCGCCACATCCTCAGGTTCGCCGATTCGCCCCTGCTGGGCGGCGATGGCGGCATCGGAAACATCGACGCCGAGCGCCTGCAGGTCGGCGACCTCGCGCAGGCCATGCGGTGTGCGGATGAAGCCGGGGCAGACGGCGTTGCAGCGGATGTTGCGGTCGCGGAATTCCACCGCGATGGCGCGGGCAAACATATGCACGGCACCCTTGGTCGTGTCATAAAGCACTTCCATCGGCGTGGCGGCGACCGCCGAGATCGACGAGGTGCAGACGATCGAACCGCCGCCGGCCGCAATCATCTTCGGCAGCACGGCCTTGGTCATCAGGAACATCGAGCGCACGTTGACGGCATGCAGCCAGTCCCATTCCTGAAGCGTCGTTTCCAGGAAAGGTTTGATGACGATCGTGCCGGCATGATTGAAGAGCACGGTCACCGCGCCGTAGCGCTCCTCCACACCAGCGACTGCGGCATTGACGGCGGCTTCGTCCGAGACATCGGCCGTCCAGCAATCGGCCTCGCCGCCGGCATCACGGATCGCTTTGACGGTCTCATCAGCCGCCTGGCCGTTGCGGTCGATGATCGCGACTCGCGCGCCTTCCGCCGCAAAAAGCTTCGAGGCCGCGCCACCCATGCCGGTCGCGCCGCCCGAGATAATAGCGACCTTGCCCTTCAATCTGTCCGTCATCTGTCAGTCCCCTTATCGTTGCGAGGGGATCATAGATCGGTCTGAAGCCGATCGCCAAGCGCCTTCAAAGGGAGTTTCGGTACGCCTCAGGCGCCGTCGAGCGGCTCGACGCCCTGCGGCTTGCCGGCGCGGTCGAGACGGATCTTCTCGATGCGGTTCTCGGCGGCCGAAAGCAGGGTCTCGCAATGTTTCTTCAGTGCTTCGCCGCGCTCGTAGATCTCGATGGATTCATCAAGCGCCACGTCGCCGCGTTCCAGTCGGGCGACGATGCTTTCGAGTTCGGCGACCGCCTTTTCGAAGGAAAGGCCTGATACCTCAGGCTTGGCGCTGTCAGACATTCTCAACCCTTCATCATTCGCAGAATATGCATGCCCGCCGATTCGGCGAGGCCTTCGAGATCATAGCCGCCTTCGAGCAGGCTGACGACCCGGTTCTTCGCGTGCCGGTCGGCAAGTTCGAGCACGCGCCCGGTCGCCCAGTCGAAATCCTCGCCCGTCAGGTTGATCTGCGCCAGCGGATCGCGGTGATGCGCGTCGAAGCCGGCCGAAATGATGATGAGATCCGGCCGGAAATCATCAAGGGCGGGCAGCACGCGGGATTTGAACGCCTCGCGGAAATGGTCGCTGCCGACATTCGGCGAAAGCGGCGCATTGACGATGGTGTTGTGCTTGCCCTTGTCGTCCTTGGCGCCGGTGCCGGGATAGAGCGGCATCTGATGCGTCGAGCAGAACAGCACCGAGGCATCGTCCCAGAAGATATCCTGCGTGCCGTTGCCGTGATGCACGTCCCAGTCGACGATGGCGACGCGTTCGGCGCCATGCGTCTTTTGCGCGTGGCGAGCGGCAATCGCCGCATTATTGAAGAAGCAGAAGCCCATCGCCATCGACTTCTCGGCATGGTGCCCCGGCGGGCGGGCGGCGACGAAGACGTTGTCGGCCCGGCCGGTAAAGACGTCGTCCACCGCTGCCATCGCCCCGCCGATGCCGGTCAGCGCCGCTTGCAGGCTCTTTTGGCTGGCGTAAGTATCGGCTTCGAGTTGGTTGATCCGATCTTCTTCTTCGGGAATCTCCCGCATGACGGCGATGAGATGCTCTTCCGGATGGGCCAGCAGCACCGCATCCTCGCTCGCTTGCGGCGCCTGTCTGCGCTCCAGCCGCTCGAAATTCGGATGTTCCAGCGCGACGTTGATGGCGCGGATTCTGTCCGACCGCTCCGGATGGCCGGCGGGCGTCACGTGTTCCAGGAAGATTGGATGTTCGTAAAGACGGGTGCTCATGGAGACACTCTATCGGTCGTATGTGACATGTTCCACAGCAGATGGGGCATCGCCTGATGATTTCAACAAGCGCTCTTGTCACGCCTGCACGCCGCTCTGGGTATTACAAAGCTTCTTCGCAACGTTTGTTTCGAAAATCAGCGTCATGGCGGCCCCTATCGCTCAGACTCGTAAAGCCTACTGTAACACTTTGAACTGCTGCATGATTTCGTCTTGAAATCGTTTCCGATTTGAAGATTTATGCAGTACTGTCGCAGTTGGGGAATATTGTAAGGCAGTTCTGTTGATGAGTCAGTCGAAACGCCCTGGTGTGGCGGAAATACACGTGCCGTTTCGCGACGTTGATATGAACGGCCAGATGTTTCTGGCATCCTATATTTCTTACGCGGAGTCCGCTCTTTCAAGCTTCTGGTCGTCACGCCCCGATGTGGAGGACGAACCGCTCTATAGCGCCAGCAAAGTGTCCTGCATTCTCCATCGTCCGCTGCACTATCACGAACCAGCCACCTTCACCGCCGCCGTCGACAAGATCGGCGTGCGTTCTATCGGCTTCCTGATTTCCATAGACACCGGGGAGGAGCGTGCCGCCGAGGTGGAAATCATCTGGCAGGCCCGCGCCCGTGAAGACCAGTCGCCGACCTCGTTGCCCGAGGAAACGCGCGACTGGCTCTATCGCTTTTTGGATTAGCGGTGAATCCCCCGGGCGAGCCTGGTGGCGTTCCCCCACGCGCTGAATGAGTTCAGTCGGCCATAGCAGGCGGACCAACCAGTGTTTTCATTCCGTGTGTTTGCCCCGCAGGAGCGGCTCGCCGAGTATATCGATCTCGACGTTTGGATAAATTCGCTCTTCCAGCAACTTAAAGGATTCGACCCTCACCCGTGAGGGCAAAAAATCTGCGTCGAAATTGACCGTTGGCATTGGTTCTTCCGCAAAAAACCTGAACAATGTTATGTGCGCTATTCGGGGAGGAGTTGGACGCCAGTGCTCGAAGCAGATGGCGTGTGAGATGGCCGAACGAAGCCTCCTTAATTCCGGGGGCTCCTCTGCCTTGACGAAGATAGCGGCCTCTGAAACGGCCACATCATGAAGGTCGAGGTCAAACGGCGGAGTCTCTTCGACCAGTCCCTCCACGATCTCCTTCCATTTCTCACCTTTCAGCCTCCAGACATCGTCGTTTGGTATACTGACTTGGGTCGCCGCGTTGACGAGAGTGACGATCGTCATGTGCAAGCTTGTTGTCGGCACGCGCAAGAGCGCCGCGCCGCTGTCTCGTTCGATGCTGTCCTGTAATCCGCTGAGCGTTGATAGCGTCTCGCTGTCGGGGATAAATTGTAGGTGAAACGCGCAGCACTGCCTAAACCACAGTGTATCAACCTTCGTGCGGATCACAGCGGCATGTCCTTCCACCCCGGCATAAGCAGGCACTCCAAAGGAGCGCAATCCCACGTCTTGCTATCACGGCACGAAACCACTCGCCAATGGCAGCCCGTTATTTGACGCGGTCCAGGATGTCATGAAAGTTTCATATTGAGGCTATTGCCGGTGTCGAATAAATAATCCACTATTTTAATCAGGAAACGAGATTTCCTGAAGCCAACGAAAGGATACTGATTGGATATATCTCTTTTGACGACCATGCTCGTTATAGGCGCCTTGGTTTTTACCCTGATCTCCGGGGTGGTAGGGAAGACCGCCCAGACCACCGCTGATACCGGGGAAGGCTCAGGCGGTGACGTCGGGTTCGAGGCATCGGATGACGGGGGCTGCGACGGAGGTGGCGGGGATTGTGGAGGAGGAGACTAAATCAAACTGAAATCGACAGAATGCCCGACCGCCTTAAGGCGGTTTTTTGTTGCCTGAATTTATGCAACGCCGCGATACCAAGAGATCGAGCGTGAGATGGGCAGGATTGCTGAAAGAGATGACCGCTAAGTTGATGGAAGAAAGTCCGGTTCTGCTCGGGCCTGACCCAAGCATCACCCCACTCCCGTTGACGAATAATGGCCACCTTCAAGCAGAAGGCGGCCATTGATGGCATTTGCCTGAGAAGCCCGGTCCCTTACCTGCTCAAGCGCGCCGGCAGCAGCGGGTAGCCGACCATGACGGCGCGGCCCAGCAGCGCTGCGACGAAAGCCTTGATCACGTCACCGGGAATAAAGGCCATCGAGCCGACGAAGGCCTTTTGGAAGCCCATCCCTCCGGCGGTCGCAAGATAAGTGATGCCGAAGGCGTAGAGAACGGCGATGCAGCCGATCACGGCGGCGAGAAAGAAGCTCACGCCCTGCACCAAACCGGATTGCTGATGGTTGACCAGCCGCTCGCTGAGATAGCCGGTGACGAAGGCGGCGAAGATCCAGCCGAAGAGGAAGCCGGCGGACGGCGAGGCGAAGATGGCAAGGCCGCCGCGACCGCCGGAAAGTACCGGCTGACCGAAAGCGACCAGCAACAGCACGATCACCACGGCGAGCGCGCCGCGCCGGGCGCCGAGCACCACGCCGGCCATCATCACGCCGAGCGACTGGGCGGTGATCGGTACCGGAATGAAGCCGAGCGTGATCGGCGGCAGCAGGCCGAGCGCCACGATGATCGCGGCAAAGAGGGCGGTAAGAACGAGGTCGCGGGTGCTCATCATGAACTCCGTAATTTTTAATGGTTAATTCACATGCCGCCGAATGCCGCGCGCGTCAATCGCCGCAGCGACATTATCCGCATCCCTGAGCGTCAGGATGATCAGCGGCGCGAGCAGCGTGGTCGGCCGGACCTTCAATCCGCGTGCCTCATGTGCCTCGCGGATCGCCTGATACCGGCCGAGAATTTCCGGTACGAAGCGCAGGACGAGCCCGATGGCCAGGCCAATATCGTCGGCCTGCACCCAGCCGGTGCGCTCCAGCGGGCGGGCAAGCGCCGTCACTTCGTCGATGAATTGCGCAATGGTCGTCGTCGCCGTGACGGTGGCGGCCAGAAGCATCAGCGCCGTCAGTCGCAGCAGGGTCACCAGTGCGTCGTGCCAGGGGTTGAAGATCAGGTTGAAGAGCGCCACGATGACGATCGTCAGGAAGATCGGCCGCAGCCGTCTCAACCCCTCCGCCACGGGCATGCCGACCATTCGGCAGACGATCGCCGCCAGCAGCACGGCGACCGAAAGCAGGGCGATGTTCTCGCTGATGAACAGCACGACGCTGACGATCGCAAGCGACAGCAGCTTTACTCGTGGCGAAAGCCGATGCATCGCGCTGTTGCCTTCGACATAGAACGATTGCATCAGACGGCGATCTCCCTGTAGCGCGAGATCGCTTCGGCAGCCGGCGCATCCGCGGCAAGCCGTCCTTCGTGAAACAGCAGCACCCGTTCGAAACCGGCGATCAGGTCCAGATCGTGGGTAATGACGATGGCGCTTTCCGGGAGCCCGGCGATGATCTTCTCGACCAGCGCCCGATTCTTGAGATCGAGCTGGTTGGTCGGCTCGTCGAGGATGAGAATGCTCGGCCCCGTCGCCAGCACAGAACAGAGGGCCGCCATCTGCAGTTCGCCACCCGAGAGCTCGTGTGCCCGGCGGTCGGCCAGCGCCTCAGCGCCGAAGCGGGCGAGCACGCCCTCGACCTTTGCCTCGATCTCCGCCTTGGTGAAGCCGCGCCGTTTCAATCCGAAGGCGATGTCGTCCCTGACGATCGGCAGGATGATCTGGTTCTGCGGCGATTGGAAGATGAAGCCGACATCGGGCGTGGCCGTCTTTTCATCGCTCATGTCGCGGCCGTTGACGATGACCCGCCCGATCGACGGCTTCGTCAATCCGTTGATCAATCGTGCGAAAGTCGTCTTGCCCGAGCCGTTGAGCCCGATGACGCCGATACGCTTCTCGCCGAGAGCAAGCGTCAGCGGCTCCAGCGCCACCCGCGCCCCGAAACTGACCCCGGCGCCTTCGAAACGAATATCCAAACCAATCCTCACATCCAGATAATCCTGCTTCTATACGGGTAATCGAGCATGATGAAAGAGCAAAACACGCTGGCGATATCGGGTGGCTAGGAAGATTTTCCGGACTATGATGCACTCATGGCGAATCTGCTCTCCAATTCCGACGCCCGCCGCGTTTTCCTTGCCAAGCAGGGCCTCAGCGCTCCGCCGAACCGCGCCCTGACCAAGACCGGGTTGCTGCAGCTCATTCATGATCTCGGCTTCGTTCAGGTGGACAGCATCCAAACGGTGGAGCGGGCGCATCACCAGATCCTGTTTTCCCGCAACCAAACCTACCGGCGCGAGCATCTGACCGCGCTGCTCGAAAAGGAAGGGGTGCTGTTCGAGCACTGGACGCATGACGCCTCGATCCTGCCGAGCGCTTTCTTCGTCTATTGGAAGCACAAGTTCCGGCATCAGGAGAAGGTGATCATCGAACGCTGGCGCAAATGGCGCGGCGAGGGCTTCGAGGCGGCGTTCGAGGAGACCTATGAGCGGGTGCAGCGCGACGGCGCAATGCTGGCGCGCGACGTCAAGGCCGATGGCCACGTCTCCGGCGGCTGGTGGAATTGGCATCCGAACAAGACGGCGCTCGAATATTTCTGGCACACCGGCAAGTTCGCCATCGCCGGCCGCTCGAACTTCCAGAAGATCTATGATCTCACGGAACGAGTGATACCGGACGAATTCCGCAAGCCGGAGGTGAGCCGCGAGGAATTCGTCGATTGGGCCTGCCGCAGCGCTCTCACCCGCCTCGGTTTCGCCACCCATGGCGAAATATCAGCCTTCTGGAATCTGGTTTCGCCCGATGAAGCCAAGGCCTGGGTCGCAGCCCATCGCGACGAACTGATCGAGGTGCTGATCGAACCGGCGCTCGGCGGCAAGGCGCGTCCGTCCTGGGCCTTTGCCGATTTCCTCTCGACGATCGACGATTACCCCGGCGCTCCGCCGCGCATCCGCGTGCTCAGCCCCTTCGACCCGATGATCCGCGACCGCAACCGCACCGAACGCCTGTTTGGCTTCTTCTACCGCATCGAGATTTTCGTGCCCGAGCCGAAGCGCGAATACGGCTACTACGTCTTCCCGCTGCTCGAAGGCGACCGGCTGATCGGCCGCATCGACATGAAGGCGGATCGGAAGAAATCGACACTCGATGTCAGGCGGCTCTGGCTGGAGCCAGGCGTGAAGCCGTCGGCCGGCAGGCTGGAGAGGCTGGAAGCGGAGCTGGACCGGGTCGCCAGGTTCGCGGGCGTAGAGAAGGTCGTGCTTTTGGATGGTTGGAAAGGTTAGTCCCTTCTCCCGCGGGGAGAAGGGAAAAGCCTCAGCAGATCTCCGTCTTGCTGATCTTGATGCCGAAGCCTTCCAGGCCGACATAGTGCCGCTCACGGCTGGCGAGCAGCTTGATCGAGCTGACGCCGAGATCCTTGAGGATCTGCGCGCCGAGGCCGATTTCCAGCCATTCGCTGTCGCGGGTTTGCGCTTCGGTATGGGCTTCGCGGCCCTGGCTGCGGGCCTTGCGGCCGTTGTCGTAATGACCGACGCCGACCGAGCCCTCGCGCAGATAGACGATGACGCCGCGTCCTTCCTCGGCGATCTTCTGCATGTAGAAATCGACGGGGCTCTTCTTGCCGAAAAGATCTTCCGCAACGTTTTCGGGATGCAGGCGAACGGGGATGTCTACGCCGTCGCGGATGTCCCCGAAGACGACGGCGAGGTGCTGCATCGGATCCCAGGGAAGGGAATAGGTATGGGCCTTGGCCTTGCCGAACGGCGTTTCGATGTCGAAGCTCGCACCATGTTCGACCAGCGTTTCCTTGCGCTGACGATAGGCGATGAGATCGGCGACCGAGAGGAGCTTCAGCCCGTGCTTTTCAGCGAATTCGATCACCTGCGGCCCGCGCGTGACGGTGCCGTCATCGTTGACGAGCTCGGAGATGACGCCGATCGGCGGCAGGCCGGCGAGCCTGCAGAGATCTACTGCCGCTTCGGTATGGCCCGAACGCATCAGCACCCCGCCTTCGCGGGAGACCAGCGGGAAGATGTGGCCCGGACGGACGAAATCGGCGGCGCCGACATTCGGATTGGCGAGGTTGCGCACCGTCAGCGTCCGGTCGTCGGCGGAGATGCCCGTCGTCGTGCCATGCTTGAAGTCGACCGAAACGGTGAAAGCGGTCGTATGGGCCGAATCGTTTTCCGCCACCATGGCGTTGAGGTTGAGGCGCTTGGCCTCCTCCTTGGGCATCGGCGCGCAGACGATGCCTGATGTATGGCGCACGATGAACGCCATCTTTTCCGGCGTGGTGTGCACGGCGGCAACGATCAGGTCGCCCTCGTTTTCGCGGTCGTCATCGTCCATGACGACGACGATTTCGCCGGCCTCGAAGGCCCGGATGGCGTCGACGACGCGCTTCTGGTCATAAGACATGGGGCGCTCCTATTTCAGACGGCCGGTCTGGCCGCGATCGCGAAGATAATGGTCGGCGATGGCGCAGGCGACCATCGCCTCGCCGATCGGCACGGCGCGGATGCCGACGCAGGGGTCGTGACGGCCCTTGGTGCGGATGTCGACATTCTTGCCGTCGGCATCGATCGACTGGCGCTCGGTCAGGATCGAGGAGGTTGGCTTGACGGCGAAGCGCGCCACCACCGGCTGCCCGGTGGAGATGCCGCCAAGAATACCGCCGGCATTGTTGGAAAGGAAGATCGGCGTGCCGTCATTGCCCATGCGCATCTCATCGGCATTGTCTTCGCCGCTGGTTTCGGCGGCAGCAAAGCCATTGCCGATCTCCACGCCCTTGACGGCGTTGATCGACATCAGCAGCGAGGCGATGTCCTGGTCGAGCTTGGCATAGATCGGCGCGCCGAGGCCGGCTGGCACGCCTTCGGCGACCACTTCGATGACCGCGCCGATCGAGGAGCCGCTCTTGCGGATGCCGTCGAGATATTCCTCCCAGACGGGCACGATCGCCGCGTCGGGCGAAAAGAACGGATTCTGCCCGACCTGGTCCCAATCCCAGTTGCGGCGATCGATCTTGTGCTTGCCGATCTGGACCAGCGCGCCGCGCACGGCAACACCTGGCACGACGAGGCGGGCGATGCCGCCGGCCGCAACCCGCGCCGCGGTCTCGCGCGCCGAAGACCTTCCGCCGCCGCGATAATCGCGAATGCCGTATTTGAGATCATAGGTATAATCGGCATGGCCGGGGCGGTATTGCCTAGCGATCTCACCGTAATCCTTGGAGCGCTGGTCGGTGTTTTCGATCAGCATGGAGATCGGCGTGCCGGTGGTCGTCATCGTCTCGCCATCGGCATCCAGCATCACGCCGGAAAGCACCTTGACCAGATCGTCCTCGCGCCGCTGCGTCACGAAGCGGGATTGCCCCGGCTTGCGCTTGTCAAGCCAGACCTGCAGGTCCTCGAGCTTGAAGCGCAGACCCGGAGGGCAGCCGTCGACGACGCAGCCGAGCGCCGGACCATGGCTTTCGCCCCAGGTGGTTACACGGAAGAGGTGACCGAATGTATTGTGCGACATGTGTTCCCACGGTGGCGCGCCAAAGCCGGCCGCGCCATTGCTTGAAAAGGCGCGACACTCATAGGCCAAAAAACCATCGAGGCAAAAGCCTTTCTTTGCGTGAAACCGGCAGCGGCGGAAATGCTGTTTCCGTCTTTTGTGAACGATGAACGACGCTAGTTCTTTCCGCGAGCGGGGGAGGCCGATTGGCAGGCGGCGATCATGAGGCCACCCGCCACCCTGTCCCGGTCGCTTCCGCGGTGAAATCATCGAAGGAGAGCGGCCGCGAGAAGGCATAGCCCTGCAGGATGTCGCAGCCGAGATCACGTAGCAGTTCGGCATGCGCTGCAGTCTCTACCCCTTCAGCCACCGTCTCGACGCCGAGCGAGCGGGCGATCTCGATGATCGAGCTGACCAGCGCGCGCTCCTGCGACGATCCGATGATCGGCTGTACCAGCTGGCGATCGATCTTCAGCCGCTTGGGTTTCACCTTCAACAGGCTGACGATCGAAGTATGGCCGGTGCCGAAATCGTCGATCTCGATATCGATGCCAAGTGCTTTGATGCGCTCGAGATTGTGCGAGACGACATCTTCACTCTCGTCGAGGAAGATCGATTCCACCAATTCGAAGGAGAGTTCGCCCGGACGAATATGCAGGCCGGCGAGCGACTCCAGCAGACTGCCGTCATGCAGCCGCCGCGCCGAAACATTGACGGAGACCTTGGGAACGGCGATGCCGCGCGCCGCCCAGCGCATCTTGTCGTGCAGTGCCGTTTCGAGGACGATCCGGTCGAGCGTCTGCACGACATTGATCTCGCCGGCGATGCGCAGGAACTTGTCGGGTGAAAGCAGCCCTCTGGACGGATGCGCCCAGCGTACCAGCGCTTCCACACCCGTCAGTTCCATCGTGCGGGCCGAGAATTGCGGCTGGTACCAGGCGGTGAATTCGCCATTCTCGATGCCGGCGAGGATCTCGTCGGCCGTGCGCTTGGTGTTGACGATATCGGCCTGGAGATTGTGATTGAAGAATTCGAAGCGGTTGCGGCCCATGCTCTTGGCGCGGTAGAGCGCGATATCGGCATTGATCAGCACCTTGCGCGCATCGACATGAATGCCGTTGGCGAGCGCCACGCCGATCGACACGCCGCAGCGGCAGGAGAAACCCTGAAAATCGATCGGCTGGCGCATCTCTTCGATGATCCGCGTCGAAAGCTCGGCCATCTCGCTGTCGCCGACGTCAAGTGCGAGGATGACGAATTCATCTCCGCCGATGCGCGCGACGACGTCGCTGCCGCGGACGTTCTTCGCGAGCACCTTCGAGGCATGCACCAGCATCGCATCGCCGGCGGCATGGCCGAGTGTGTCGTTGATTTCCTTGAAGCGGTCGAGGTCGATGTGCAGGATCGCAAATTTCTGCCGCTGCCCGCGACCGTCATGGGTCAGGTTTGCCAGTGCGATGTCGAGCTTGCGGCGATTGGCAAGCGCCGTCAGCGGATCGTGCAGCGAATTATGCTCGATCCTGTTCTTGGCAAGCTCGAGCTCGATATTCTTGGCAACCGCCTCGTCCTTGGCCGCTTTCAGCCGGATCGTCATCAGCACGTCTTCGGTGGCGTCGAAGGCGATGCCCATGATCTTCATCTCGCCGCTTGCCGTCTGGTGGACCTTGCCGACAGAGCGCACATAGCGCACCGAACCGTCATCGACGATCACCCGGCAGACGAGGGTGTGGGTATCGCCGCTCTTCTTGAAGTAACGGGCGCTTTCGACCGCCAGGCCGCGGTCCTCCGGGTGGATGCGGCTGAGCCAGATTTCCTCGGTCATGAAACCGTTGCGGGGTGTGAGGCCGTAGAGCTCGTGCATCCGCTCGTTCCAGATCGAGCCGCCTCGGCCGGGCCGCGCCTCCCATATGCCGCACTGATAGGAATTGAGCGCAAGATCGAGCCGGCTCGAAAGCTCGGCGAGCTGCCCCTCGCGACTTGAGAGTTCTTCCAGCGCGAGCTCGAGTTCGGCATTCTTGACCTCGCTCGTATCCTTGGCCCTACGCAGCGTGTCGGTGGTCTCGGCATCGGCGGTCACGTCCCAGACGATTCCGATCGTCTTGCCGACGCCGCCGGCATCCGTATAGAAGGCGCCGACCGAGCGCAGGTAGCGGGTGCCGCCGTCGGCAAGCATGATGCGGTATTGCCCCGTGCAGGCCGCACCCGCGATGCTGCAGCTGAAGAAGTGCACTTCGGCGTTTTCACGGTCCTCGGGCACGATTGCCGCCAGCCATTCGTCGAGCGGCCAGCTTCCTTCTTTCGCCGTCTTGCCGTGTAAGGCTGCGGCGCGGGAGTCCCAGAGCAGGCTGCTCGAATGATCCTGCAGCTCCCAGATGCCGATATTTGAGGATTCGAGCGCCAGATTGAGCCGCTGCGACAGTTCCAGCAGTTTCGCCTCGCGCGCCATCAGCTCGGTGATGTTGCGGTTGCGCTCGCCGAGCAGGAGCGTGGCGAAGAAGATCGGAATGATGATGATGCAGCTGGCGGCGGCGATGATCAGGCGCAGCTCGGTGCGGTTTTCGGGTAAAGCCTCCCAGCCGCTGTTGGGGACGGCGGAAAGCTCCCATCTGCCGCCGGCAAAGCCGATCTCGCGGCGCAGCGGATGCTTGTCGTAAATATCGGGCGAACCGAAGAAGGGCGCTGACGCGGCGGCCGGCGAGCCGATATCTCTGATGGCAATCGAAAGATGGTCGAGATGCGAGTAGCGTTCCTGGTTCTCTCGGTCATGTGCGGGCTTCAGCCCGGTCGCCTCATAGAACATGTCCTGATCGATGACGACCTCGACCGCCCCCCAGATGCGCCGCTGGCCTCTCTCTTTGACGAAGACCGGGAAGAAGATGGCAAAGGCGTCCCGGCCGTCCGTCTTGATCGGGCCGTAGAAGCGCGCCGATTGGTCTCCGACGGCAAGTGTGATCGCCTGGCGCGAGAAGAGGGCCTCGCGCACATCGTGGCCGATCCGCTCATTGTCGGATTGCGGTGGGTAGATGCCGCTGACGATGAAATCAGGTGCGACGGCGATATGGATGAAAGGTGGGTTCTGGATCAGCAGCCAGTTGATCTGGCGCTCCATCTCCTCGCTGTTTGCGGTGCTGCTGACGGAGATCAGGTTCGAAAGATCGCGGACGATGCTGAGGTCCATGTTGATCTCAGCCATGACGCGGGCGCGGATGAGGTTCGTCTCGTTTTCGGTGCGAATATGAAGTTCGCGCACATAAGATGCAGTATTGGCTCGGTCGAGTCCGACGCCGATCATGATGACCACGAGGGCAACAAGCGATGAAACCAGAAACGAAACGCGGGTATTCTTCAACACGCGCCGCAACTGCTTGCTGTCGCTGAGCCTGGATAACAAAATGAAACCCCCATGTTTGAAGCGACTGTAGGGGGCAGGGGTTAATTTACGATTGCCCGATCCGATGCCGAAAATTTGCGGATGGAGAGAAGGCAGGGTTAATGCGGCATCTTGATTATATTTAAAATCCTATTCATCAATTGGGCGGGAAAAGCCATTCTTACGGGCAATTTTCGCCATATTCAGGAGCTTATCTGTGACCAGTCATTTTCTCGTGCAGCGCTTCAAAAGGATTGTCGCCATGCGTTTCGTCGTCGCCACGCTTTTGGCCACAGCAAGTTTCCTGTCACCGATGAGCGGTTTTGCCGAGAGCGCCGATGTCGAGGCGACGATCAAGAAGGTCGATACAACAAATCTCGTGCTGACACTCGATGACGGCAAGACCTACCAGGCGCCTGAAGAATTCAATTTCGACGGCCTCGAAGCCGGCGTGAAGGTGATCGTCTTCTATACGGAAGTCGATGGAAAGCGCGTTATCAACGACCTCGATGTCGTCAAGTAGGCGGGCCGTCTGACCAAATCGCGCCGCGTCGCAGCAGATCATGCGACGCGCTCTCTTTTATTCCGTCCGTGATGGTTTCGAAACAGCCGTACAATTTAGGTGCTTACAGCCAGACGATCGTCCGCTCGGCGGTTTCGATCCTGACAATGCGGTCCTGCGGGATTTCGCCTTCCGCGGCGCTGCTCTTCGGCAGATCGGCGATCGTCTTGAAAAGCGTGCGGATGACGCCGCCATGCGTTACGCAGACCGTCGGACGATCGACGGAGGTCAGCCATGAGCCGGTTCGCCAGGAGAGAATTTCATAGCTTTCCGCGTCATCGCCGGGCGGAATGAAGTCCCATTTTGAGGCGTTGCGCTCCGCCACCCGCTCGCGCTGCGTCGCCTTCAACTCCTTGAGGGTCGAGCCCTCCCAGTCGCCGAAGGATATTTCTACCAGCCTCGGATCGGTGCGGTAGGCAAGCGGCGGCAGGCCCATTGCGGTGCGGATGATTTCCATGGTTGCCCGCGTCCGCTTGAGCGGGCTTGCGACGAAATCGAATTCATCGATCTTGTCGCCGAGAATGTTCCCGAGTGCGATGCCGTTCTGACGGGCCTGTTCCAGGCCCGTCGCATTCATCGGGATATCCTTCTGACCCTGCAGGCGGCGCTCAGCGTTCCAGTCGGTCTGGCCGTGTCTGATCACGTAGATAAGCACGGTCTCAGCCCCACTCGAAATGCTCTAGTCCTTGATAACGGAAATATCAGGCGCGTCGACGGCCTTCATACCGATGACGTGGTATCCGCTGTCGGCATGATGCACTTCGCCGGTGACGGAGCGCGAGAGGTCGGACAGCAGATAGAGGCCGACATCGCCGACTTCCTCGATGGTAACGGTACGGCGCAACGGCGCATTGTATTCGTTCCACTTCAGAATATAGCGGAAATCACCGATGCCCGAAGCAGCAAGCGTCTTGATCGGACCGGCCGAGACGGCGTTGACGCGGATGTTCTGCGGTCCGAGGTCGACGGCGAGATACTTGACACTCGCTTCGAGCGCGGCCTTGGCGACGCCCATGACGTTGTAGTTCGGCATCACCTTTTCCGCACCATAATAGGTGAGGGTGAGCATCGAGCCGCCATCCGTCATCAGCTTCTCGGCGCGGCGTGCGACCGAGGTGAAGGAATAGACGGAGATCTGCATCGTCTTGGCGAAGTTGTCGGCAGAGGTGTCGACGTAGCGGCCGGTCAGCTCGTCCTTGTCGGAGAAGCCGATCGCATGCACGAGGAAATCGATCTTGCCCCAGAGCTTTTCGACGTTTTCGAAAACCGCGTCGATGGTGGTTTCGTCGGCGACGTCACAGTGGCCGACGAGCGTCGCCCCGATTTCGGCGGCGAGCGGCTCGACGCGCTTCTTCAGCGCATCGCCCTGATAGGTGAATGCGACTTCTCCGCCCTGCGCATGAATGGCCTTGGCAATACCCCACGCAATCGAACGATTGTTGGCGACACCCATGATGACGCCGCGTTTGCCTGCCATGAGGCCGGATGCTTGAGCCATATTTCGCTCCCTAGGAATCTGATCGATCCTGCCTATGGCATAGGCCGTTAATCGGTTCAAGCTTGGCCTGGATCATCAACTGTTAGGGATCGTAACAAAGGGTGCGAATGTCATAAAAATTTCACAGGAACAGGCCCTCGCGCATACTCCTCATGAGATCGGTGACCTTATCGTCGGGTTTTTCCCACAACATGATCCGCAACTCGACGACGAGATCGCCTCTTCCACCTTCTTCGCGGGGCAATCCCTGGCCGGGAATCCGGACGGTCTTGTCCGAGCCGGACCATGCGGGAATGGTAACGTTCAGCGGCCCGTTCGGTCCGTCGATACGGGCCTCGGTGCCGAGAACCGCATTTTCGATGCTGAGCGGCAGCACCGCGTGCAGATCGAAACCGTCGACCGTGAAGCGCGAATCGGGCGCGATCCGGATATTGATGACGGCATCGCCGCGCTGCATGCCCGGCAGCTTGAAGCCCTGTCCCTTCAGCCGCACCTCGTGACCGTCCGTCGTGCCGGCCGGCAGCGCGAAGCCGATTTCGCGGCCCTCCGGCAGTGAAGCCGTGATCCAGCTGCTCTTCAATACGTCGTCGATCGTAACCGTCGCCGTCGTCACCTCGTCAGGGGCTTTTTCGAGGCCCGTGTCCTTGGCGCCGGTAAAACGGCGCACGAGCGATGTCAGGATGCTGAGCGGTAGCGACAGGTTGGCGCCGGCAGCTGCCGCAGCCTCGCCGGTGTCCTCGTCGCCCTTCATCTCGGCCTCGGCGGCGTCGCCATCCACGCGCCTGCCGCTCTCGCCCGCCTGCTGATTCTGTGCCTGCTGGTTTTGCGTCTGTTGATATTGTGCCTGCTGCGCGCGACCCTGCGCTTGGCCACCGGCTGCCGCGCGCGCCTGGGCCCCGAAAATGCGCTCGACCATCTCGTCGGCAGGCTCAGCCGATCCGGCCTGTTGTCTGGAGCTCTCGGCGGCTGTCTTCTGGGCGGCTCGCGCCAGCTCTTCCATCACGCGCTCGGCATTGGCCTGCGCCGCCTTGGCGCGCACCGCCGCCTCGCGCGCGGCCTGCCGCTGCTGCATGATCGTCTGTTCCTGCTTCTTGGCTTCCGCCATCCGCACGGCATTGTCGAACAGGCTGCGTTTGCGTGGGTCTTTCAGCGTTTCGTAGGCGCGGCCGATCTCGGCGAACCGGGCGGTCGCCGTCGGGTCGCCTTGATTGTGGTCGGGGTGGGCTGCCTTGGCCATGTTGCGCCAGGCCGCCTTGATCTCGTCTGCCGCTGCGTCGCGCTTGACGCCCAGAATTTTGTAAGGATCGCGCATGTCAAAACCGCCGGTGTTGCGATGCGGGAAGCCTTATCCTTGCCCGGCATCCCGAAACTCCAATATCACTTGTGCAGCGTCACCCGCCGCAAAGGCAGGAGGAGCCGCTCTCAACGCCGATCGTGCGGCCGAGTTGCTAATCACTTCTTATTTCTACGGAGAGATGTGGGGTGTTTTATCTTAAATGGTTAGCTCTTTGCTAAGCATTCGCCTCGACAAGGGCCGGCTGTTAATCTGTCGGCCGGCCGGATCAGCTTTCCCGCCGGATTTAGCTTTCCGCCGGAACTAACTTTCCGGCTGGAAACTCAAGAGCTGCCAGTTGCCGCCGCCGACCAGGCAGGTCTTGCCGTAGAATTTGGCGATGCCGACATAGGAATGCCGCGTCGTGCGGAACTGGCGGCAGACCTGGCCTGCCTCGTTATTTTCGACGATCGTATCGATGACACCGGCGCTGCCGGTCGATGCATTCGCCCAGGGAAGCGGCTGGCCCTCGAGCCTTTGCACGTCGGCCGAGGTCACGGCGTTGCGGACGGTCATCTCGTCGGAGAGCGTGTCTGTGCTCGGCGGGGTCTGCGGGACGGTGCCGGTTGCCACCGACCGGTCGACTTTGGCTTCGCTCAGAAAATCCATGCCACTGCCAACGCAACCGGAAAGCGACAGCATTGCAACGGCCATGACGAAGCACGCGCTGCTGCGTTGCCGCAGGCCCTTTGTATGGCGATATGACTTTGCTATGACTTCCACCCTGCGTCCTGTCCAGTTATGAAAAGCTGGGCGAGTTTTGAATAATCCGGGGCATTTGAACCAATATGTCGGCAAACGAGTTAACAAGCGGTGACTTTACCGAAAGTGGCGAACCCTTCAAGCTTTTTGCCGAATGGCTGAAGGAAGCGGAGGCTTCCGAACCCAATGACCCGAATGCCGTAGCGCTCGCAACGGTCGACGAGGATGGCCTTCCCAATGTCCGCATGGTTCTCCTGAAAGGATTCGATGACGACGGATTCGTCTTCTACACCAATTTTGAGAGCCAGAAAGGTCATGAAATCTTGGGGCAGAAAAAAGCGGCCATGTGCTTCCATTGGAAAAGCCTGCGCCGGCAGGTGCGGCTGCGCGGCCCGGTCGAGATCGTGAGCGATGCCGAGGCGGACGCCTATTTCAAGACGCGTGCGCGCGGCAGCCGCATCGGCGCCTGGGCCTCCAAGCAGTCTCGTCCGCTCGAAAGCCGTTTCGCGCTGGAAAAAGCCGTGGCCGAATATACCGCGCGTTATGCTCTCGGCGACATTCCGCGCCCCGCCCACTGGTCCGGCTTCCGCATCCGCCCGACCTCGATCGAATTCTGGAAGGATCAGAAATTCCGCCTGCACGACCGCATCGAATTTCGCCGGCCTTCGCCGGAAGGCCAATGGGAAAAGGTGCGAATGTATCCCTGACGGTTAACGGCCCATCAGCTTCAGCGGTATGCCGGAGGCGAGCGCGGAGACGTAGCGTCGCTTCTGATAGAAGCCGTTGAGCGAAATGCGCGGCAAGTAGGCGGTCTTGCCAGCCGCAGGCAATCCGGGTTGCGTGGTGACTGCGACCGTAAAGCCGAGATTGCCCGACATGCGTGCTTCGCGGTCGGTCGCCGCATCCGGTGTGCCATAGGGATAGGCGATCGTAGCTGGACGGATGCCAGTCAGCGCCTCGACATAATCCGCCGAAACCTGCATCTCGATTCGCGCTTCGGCTTCCGGCAGGCGGGCAAGCGCGCGATGGCTGATCGTATGGGCGCCGAGCGCTGCGAGCGGACGTCTGGCGAGCCATTGCAATTCGTCGGGCCGCATGACCAGCTCTCGCACGATATCCGTCGGCTCGATGCCGCTTTCCCGGGCCAGCGTATCGATGGCTGTGACCGCATAGGCCTCGTCGGAGTGATGGATGTAAGCGGCGAATCGGTCGAAGGCATTCCATTGCTGCTGCAGGCTGTCGAGCGCCACACGTTCCGTGCCGCGGCCGAAATCGAAGCGGATTTCGCGCATCTGGCGCAGCAGGACGGCGAGTGTCTCCCACCAGATGCTGTGCGAACCCTCGGCAAAACCCTTGGTGACGAACACCGTGAATGGCGCTCGATGCCGCTCGAAGGCCGGTAGCGCATATTCCAGATTGTTGACGTAGCCGTCGTCGAGCGTGAAGGCTGCGAACGGTCGCCCGCCTTCGGGTTCGGCCAGCAGCGCCGGCACGGCGTCGAGCGGTACGAAGCGATAGCCCTCGCGCGTCAGGCACCGCAGTGCTGCGTCGAGAAAGCTGGGGGTGATTTCAAGATGCGCGTTCGGTTCGAAGGTCTGGGGCACGTGCGGGCGGACATGATGCAGCGTGAAGACGACGCCGCGCCCGCGCGCTGCGCGCATCAGGCCGGTCGAGGCGAGCAGCCAGGAGGCTTCCAGCCCGGCGCTGATCGCTGCGCGTTTCGCCAGTCGCTTCCATTGTCCCGTCATGCGGCCTTCGTCCCCTGCGTTCGCCGGAAATTAGCAGTCGCGACTTAAGCCTTGCTGAATCCCGGAACTGCACAGGTCTTTTCATATCCGGTTAACCAAGACGATGAAAAGACTAGAAAAATGGTAGGCGTTGCCTCAAAGTCGCGCCAAACTTGCGGCTTCTGTCACATTACGGGACAAATGCCGGTCCGATCTAGAGCCGGGGCATCAAGGGGAAGTGCATGAGAAAGCTTTTGGCGGCTGTTTTGACCGTGACGCTTGCCGTTTCGGCGCCTCTTGCTGCGCTTGCGGGCAGCGCCTCGCTGATCCTCGATGCCCGTACCGGCAAGGTTCTCGCCGCCGAAAACGCCGATTCGCTCAACCATCCGGCGTCGCTGACGAAGATGATGACGATCTATCTCACATTCGAAGCTTTGAAGCGCGGCAAGATCGCCTGGGATACGCCGATCACAGTGTCGAAATACGCCGCCGCACGGCCGCCGACCAAGCTTGGCGTCAAGGCGGGCGGCACGATCACCGTGCGCGAGGCGGTCTATGGCATGATCGTCAAATCCGCCAACGACGCGGCCGCCGCCATGGCCGAGAAGCTCGGCGGCTCCGAAAGCGGCTTTGCCCGGATGATGACGGCAAAGGCGCGCCAGCTCGGCATGAGCCGTACCGTCTTCGTCAATGCATCAGGCCTGCCAAACAGCAGCCAGGTCACCACGGCGCGCGACATGTCGACGCTCGCTATCGCCTTGATGAAAAACTATCCGAGCGAATACCGCCTGTTTTCGGTGGCAAGCTTCAATTTTCGTGGCCGAAACGTGCGCGGCCACAACAATCTCATGTACCGCTATCAGGGCATGGACGGCATCAAGACCGGTTACACCAACGCCTCCGGCTTCAATCTCGTCAGCGCCGTGAAGGATGGAAACCGCCGCGTGGTCGGCGTCGTGCTCGGCGGCCGCACCGCCCGCAGCCGTGACGACAAGATGGCTGGTTTGCTCGACCGTTATCTCGGCCGTGCTTCGTCTTCCGGCGCCGCCGGGCTGGTAGCGAGCGTCGGCGCCAAGGAATCCGTCGAAGTCGCTTCGGCCGCCGACGCTTCTGATGTTCCGGTGTCGCTGAACACACGGCGTCCGGCCGGCGAGGCCACTTCAAAGAGTCTTGCCCCTAAGAATCTGGCGACGAATAGCCTGGCTTACGCCGACGATGCCAATGCCGTCGTGCCGCTGGAACGTCCCGCCGCGATGGACGAGATCCTCACCTCCGGCAAGTCATCGAAGACTTCGGCCGAGAAGGCCGATGGAACCTGGCAGATCCAGATTTCGGCCGCGCCGAGCGCCGATGCGGCGCGTGCGCTTCTTGCCCAGGCACAGTCGGAAGGCGGCGCGCCGCTCGTCTCCGCCTCGCCCTATACCGAGCCGGTCGGCCAGGGGGCGAACAGGATCTATCGCGCCCGCTTCGTCGGCTTCGCCAGCAAAGACGCTGCCGAGTCCGCCTGCGACGCGCTGAAGCAACGGTCTTACGATTGCATGCTGCTGCCGGACCACGGCTGATCGCCGCCGCACTCTGGACAATCGCCGGGAATCAGGGTTCTCCTTCATAAACAAAAGGAGAACATCGATGTTACGCCGTCTCGCCGACCAGTTCGAAACGTCTTCCGCTGTCCATGTCGCCGCAAATGGTATCGAGCGCGACGCCGACTGGTTCCTCCTGAAACTGCAGGAGGAAATGGGCGAGCTGACACAGGCCTGGAACCGCCTGACCGGCCGCGGTCGTGCGAAGGGCCGTTCAGTTGAAGACATGCAGCGCGACCTTGCCGACGAGACCGCCGACGTTCTCGGCCACCTCCTGCTGTTTGCTCGCCGCAACGAGATCGATCTCGCCGCCGCGATCGAGCGGAAGTGGCTGTTTCAGCCATCATGACCTTCCGAAAGCTTGAGTCAGCCGACCTTATATCGGTAGAATTTGCTGTCCACCGCCATCAGCGGGAAAGAGCGGGGCAGGGCGCTCTTGGCAATCTCTGTAAAGCCGTTCTTCTCGTAGAAACGATGCGCGGCGACGAACTTGTCTGTCGTGCCGAGGAAGATATCGGTGAGGCCGCCATCCCTGGCGTGGGCAAACAGGCGATCGAGAAGCCGCGCTGCCACCCCGTGCTCGCGGCCGCGAACCTCGGCTGAGACGAACATCTTGCGCAGCGCCGCCTGGTCGTTGCCGATGTCCTTGAGCCCAACCGTGCCGACGATCGCGCCATCCTTGACGGCGACCCAGAACTGGCCTTTGCCGGATTGATAGAAATCCGGGATGACCCGGAGATCCGGCTGTGCATCGGCGGTGATATCGATGCCGAACTCCTCGCGCTGGATCGGCAGGATCACCGAAAGCACAGCATCGGCGTCATCTGGCATGAAGGGTCTGATTTCGATATCCGCCATCAGTTCCTCCCGCCTCAGGTCTGCGTGCCGCCGACCGTCACCTGATCCATGCGCAGATGCGGCTGGCCAACGCCGACGGGAACCCATTGGCCGGCCTTGCCGCAATTGCCGATGCCGGTGTCGAGCTTCATGTCGTTGCCGATCATCGACACCCGCTTCATCGCATCCGGCCCATTGCCGATCAGCATCGCGCCCTTGATCGGCGCTCCGATCTTGCCGTTCTCGATGAGATAGGCCTCGGTGCAGCCGAAGACGAATTTGCCGGAGGTGATGTCCACCTGGCCGCCGCCGAAGGAGACGGCATAGATCCCCTTCTTCACCGAGGCGATGATCTCCTCAGGCGTCTTGTCGCCGCCGAGCATATAGGTGTTGGTCATGCGCGGCATCGGCACATGCGCGTAACCCTGGCGGCGGCCGTTGCCGGTGGGCGTCATTCCCATCAGCCGGGCGTTCTGCCGATCCTGCATGTAGCCGACCAGCCTGCCGTTCTCGATCAGAACGTTATAGCCCGATGGCGTGCCTTCATCGTCGATGGTGATCGAGCCGCGACGGTTGTCGATCGTGCCGTCATCGACGACTGTCACTCCGGGAGCGGCGACCATCTGGCCGAGAAGGCCTGAAAACGCCGACGTCTTCTTGCGGTTGAAGTCGCCTTCCAGCCCGTGACCAACAGCCTCGTGCAGCATCACGCCGGGCCAGCCGGCGCCGAGAACGACGTCCATCGTGCCTGCCGGCGCATCGATCGCTTCGAGGTTGACGAGCGCCTGGCGCAACGCCTCGTCGGCGCCGTATTGCCAGCTGCCCTCGGCGATGAAGTCGCCGAAGCCGATGCGACCGCCGCTGCCATAGGAGCCGCTCTCCTGCCGCTCGCCTTCACCTGCTATCACCGAAATGTTGATGCGTGTCATCGGACGGATGTCGCGAACGCGGTGTCCGTCGGCGCGCAGGATATCGACGACCTGCCAGCTTGCCGCAACCGAGGCCGTCACCTGCCGCACCTTGTCGTTTTTCCCGCGCAGATAGGCGTCGATGTCCTGCAGGACCTTGACCTTCTCCTCGAAGCTCGGCTGGCCGATGGGGTTCTCGTCGCTGTAGAATTTCTTGTTGGTGCCTTGCGGCGCGGCGGCATAGGAGCCGGAATAGCCGCGCGTCACCGCGCCGACGGCATCGGCCGCCCGCTTCAGCGCCGCCACCGAGAGATCGCCGGCATGGGCGTAACCGACCGCTTCGCCGGCAACGGCGCGCAGGCCGAACCCCTGTTCCGTGTTGAAGCTGCCGCCCTTCAGCCGGCCATTGTCGAAGGTCAGCGCTTCCGCCTGCGCATGCTCGATAAAGAGCTCGCCGTCATCGGCGCCGGAAAGCGCCTCTGCGACAAGGCTGCGCATCGTGGCTTCATCGGCATCGAAAAGCGTCAGGAGATCGGTGGTCATGTCTTATGCTCCGCTGAAGAGCAGGAGTGCTCATAGCCGATGTAGGTCTGTTGGATTGTCCGAGCAAGCCCAACGCCTCACGGCAGGGCGTCGAAGCCCTCGGCGAAGCCCTTGAGGTCGACGGGAATGCCGATGCCTTCTTCCGGCGTCTGGAAGACGATGAAGGTCGCCTGGGCGCCGCTGCGGAAAGTCTTGAGCAGTTCGTCCTCAAGCACGACCTCGGCATAGCAGCCGTCGGCGAAGCAGCGCACGAAATAGGCGCGGCCGATATCCTTGCCGTCGACATTGAGCCCGAGCCCGTTCGGCAGGAGCACGCCGAGGGGAGCGAGCACGCGCAGGATCTTCGATTTGCGGTCGGCCGTCTTCAAGACGACGACGGAAAGCCCGACTTCAGGCCGATCCTCGGCGATGACATTTTGCATCAGCGCGCATTGCTCGGTCGAGGCACCTGCCGGCTTGTCGCAGACGACGGACCATGCGCCGTGATTGGACTTCACCGTGCCGGGCGTCTGCGGTTGCGTCTGGCCGGGCGTCACCTGTTCGATATTCGGGGTGGCCGGCGCCGGATGTTGCTGGGCCGGGGCTGGAGCCGGCGCGGCAGCGGGAGGCTTGGCCGGCGAAGGAGTGGGTTGCTGTGCGAAAGCGGGCATCGTCGCCGCGGCCGCGATGCTGGCAGTCACGACGAGCGACTGCGCGAGGGAACGGAAACCCATGGAAACCTCTGGATATCGAATCATTGCGGCTATTGTTGAAGCTGCCCACTGGAAATGAAAAGCCCCACCCCGTGAAAACCGGGGGACTGCGGCGGAAATTGGACCTTTCGGAAAGAATGTGCAGCGCGCGGATGGGCCGGAAAGCCGATTTTTCATATGCTGATGAAAAACTTGGGATGTTTTGCCGTTCGGGCCTGCCTATGCTTTCAGCAAAAATGCCGCATAGACAATTGCTCTGGCCTGTTGCGGCAAATGCCAAACTGTGGTTTGAAGCGCTGAAGATGGCAAGGATTCTGCGTTCGATTTAGCAGGTCAAGCGCTCGAGGGAGATAATAAGGTGATGAAGAAGGCTTATGCAGCTCTGACCGCGCTGGTCTGTCTGCTTTTTGCTTCCGGCACATATGCCGACCAGCCGATGCCGTGGCAGGCGACGTTGCAGCCGGCGGCGACGCCGATCATGCGGGAAATTCATTGGTTCGAACAATATACTCTGTGGTTTATCGTTCCGATCACGCTCTTCGTTCTGATCCTGCTCATTCTCGTCTGCGTCAAGTTCCGCGCCAGCGCGAACCCGGTTCCGTCGAAGACGAGCCACAACACGCTGATCGAGGTCATCTGGACCGTGGGGCCGGTTCTGGTGCTTCTTCTTCTCGCCATTCCCTCGTTCACCTTGCTGACGGCGCAGCTGACGCTGCCCGAAAATCCTGACGTGACGATCAAGGCGACCGCTACCCAGTGGCAGTGGAACTACGAATATGAAGGTTCGGGCGAAAGCCCGCTCGCTTTTGATTCCTACCTCCTGAAGGATCAGGACCGCGCAGCCGCCGGCAAGGAAGACAAGTCGATTTATCCGAGACTTCTTGCCGTCGACAATGAACTGGTCCTGCCTGTTAACAAGACGGTGCGCGTTCTCGTGACCTCCGCGCCGACCGACGTCATCCACGCCTTCGCGATGCCCTCTTTCGGCGTCAAGATCGATGCCGTACCGGGCCGCCTGAACGAGACCTGGTTCAAGGCCGAGCGTGAAGGCCTGTTCTATGGCCAGTGTTCCGAGCTCTGCGGCAAGGACCATGCGTTCATGCCGATCGCCATCCGCGTCGTCTCCGAGGACAAGTACAAGCAGTGGCTGACCACGGCCGCCAGCGACCTGCCCGGCGCCTACAAGACACTCATGGCCGCAACCGATGGTCCCGCAAAGACCCTCGACGTTGCCGAAGCACAGTAATTAAAGGGGATCGGGACAATGGCTGGACCTTCCGCTCACGACGATCATTCTCATGATCACGCTCACCACGATCACGCGCATGATGATCACGACCACTCGCACAAGCCGAGCTTCGTCAATCGCTGGCTGTTCTCGACGAACCACAAGGACATCGGCACGCTCTACCTGATCTTCGCGATCATTGCCGGCATCATCGGCGGCGCGCTTTCCGTTGCCATGCGCATGGAGCTGCAGGAGCCTGGCATCCAGATCTTCCACGGCCTGGCCTCTATGGTCTACGGCTATGAGGGCGATGCCGCGATCGACGGCGCCAAGCAGATGTTCAACATGTTCACGACAGCGCATGCGCTGATCATGATCTTCTTCATGGTCATGCCGGCGATGATCGGTGGTTTCGCCAACTGGATGGTGCCGATCATGATCGGCGCGCCCGACATGGCCTTCCCGCGCCTGAACAACATCTCCTTCTGGCTGATCGTTCCGGCCTTCGCGCTCCTGCTGCTGTCGATGTTCGTCGAAGGCCCGGCAGGCGCCTATGGCGCAGGCGGCGGCTGGACGATGTATCCGCCGCTGGCAACGAGCGGCACGCCGGGTCCGGCAGTCGACCTTGCGATCTTTGCGCTCCACATTGCCGGTGCGTCGTCGATCCTTGGTGCGATCAACTTCATCACCACGATCCTCAACATGCGCGCTCCGGGCATGACGCTGCACAAGATGCCGCTGTTTGCCTGGTCCGTGCTGATCACCGCCTTCCTGCTGCTGCTGTCGCTGCCGGTTCTGGCAGGCGGCATTACCATGCTGCTCACTGACCGTAACTTCGGCACGTCATTCTTCTCGCCGGAAGGCGGCGGCGATCCGATCCTCTACCAGCACCTGTTCTGGTTCTTCGGTCACCCCGAGGTCTACATCCTCATCCTGCCGGGCTTCGGCATGATCAGCCACATCATCTCGACCTTCTCGAAGAAGCCGATCTTCGGCTACCTCGGTATGGCCTATGCCATGGTCGCGATCGGCGCCGTCGGCTTCGTCGTCTGGGCCCACCACATGTACACGGTCGGCCTGTCGCTCGACGCGCAGCGCTACTTCGTCTTCGCGACGATGGTTATCGCCGTTCCGACGGGTGTGAAGATATTCTCCTGGATCGCGACGATGTGGGGTGGGTCGATCTCGTTCCGCACGCCGATGCTCTGGGCGATCGGCTTCATCTTCCTGTTCACGGTCGGCGGCGTCACCGGCGTCCAGCTTGCCAATGCCGGTCTCGACCGCTCGCTGCATGACACCTACTACGTCGTGGCCCACTTCCACTACGTTCTGTCGCTCGGCGCGGTCTTTGCGATCTTTGCGGGCTGGTACTACTGGTTCCCGAAGATGACCGGCTACATGTACAACGAGTTCGTCGGCAAGCTGCATTTCTGGGTCATGTTCATCGGCGTCAACCTGGTGTTCTTCCCGCAGCACTTCCTCGGGCTGGCCGGCATGCCGCGCCGCTACATCGATTATCCGGATGCCTTTGCCGGCTGGAACTATGTTTCCTCCGTCGGCTCCTACATCTCGGCCTTCGGCGTGCTGATCTTCCTCTACGGCGTCTTCGAAGCCTTCGCCAAGAAGCGCGTCGCCGGCGAAAATCCCTGGGGTGAGGGCGCGACGACGCTCGAATGGCAGCTGCCTTCGCCGCCGCCCTATCACCAGTGGGAACAGCTCCCGCGCATCAAGTAATCGCGCGGGAAACCGGACGCCGCATTCGATACGGCGTCCGGCGATAAGGAAATTCGGGACGGAATGATGACGGTTATCGACAATCACGAGGTGCTTGCGGAGGACGGCGAAATGTCGGAAGCAAGTGCGCGCGATTATTTCGAACTCTTGAAGCCGCGGGTCATGTCGCTCGTGGTCTTCACTGCTTTTGCCGGCCTTGTGCTGGCGCCGGGTCACATCAATCCCGTCCTCGGCCTGATCGCCATTCTCTGCATCGCCGTCGGCGCCGGCGCCTCCGGCGCGCTCAACATGTGGTACGATGCCGATATCGACGCCATCATGAGCCGCACGGCGAAGCGTCCGATCCCGGCCGGCCGCATCGCGCCGTCCGAAGCGCTTGCTTTCGGCCTCGTGCTTTCAGGCTTTTCGGTTGTCATTCTCGGACTTGCCGTCAATTGGCTCTCGGCCGGCATACTCGCCTTCACCATCTTCTTCTACGCCGTCGTCTACACCATGTGGCTGAAGCGCTCGACGCCGCAGAATATTGTCATCGGTGGTGCCGCCGGCGCCTTCCCGCCGATGATCGGCTGGGCCTGCGTGACGAATTCGGTAACGATCGAGAGCACCGTTCTCTTCCTGATCATCTTCCTGTGGACGCCGGCGCATTTCTGGGCGCTCGCGCTCTTCAAGATGCGCGACTACGAGGCCGTCGGCGTGCCGATGCTGCCGAACGTCGCCGGCGAGCGGGTGACCAAGCATCAGATCGTCGCCTATGCTGTGCTGACTGCCATCTGTGCGGTGTTGCCGTCCTTCCTTGGTTTCGCGAGCGTTGGCTATGGCCTTGTCGCCGCCGCCCTCGGCGCGGTCTTCATTTACTGTTCCATCGCCGTCTGGCGGATGCCCGACGGCGATCTGAAGATGATCCCGGCGAAGAAGCTCTTCGGCTTCTCGATCTTCTATCTCTTCGCTGTGTTTTCTGCCTTGATGATCGACCGGCTGGTGTCGGTACTGGTCTCGCATCCGGGAGGTTGGTTCTGATGGAATTGGTCAAGCTCACCGAAGCGCAGCGCAAGTCGCGCCGCAACCGCAACGTCGCTCTCGGGCTGGTGCTGGCTAGCCTCGTCATTCTGTTCTATGCGATCACCATCGTGAAGATCGGCGGGGGAATGGCGGGATGAGCGAAAACGCCGCCGCACCGAAAAAGCAGGCCCGCAACAACGGCGCCGTCGTGATGATGTGTCTGAGTTTCGTCTTCGGCATGGGAGCGATGAGCTATGCTGCCGTGCCGCTCTACCGCATCTTCTGTCAGGTGACGGGCTATAACGGCACCACGCAACGCGTCGACCAGGTGTCGAGCGTCGTCCTCGACCGCACGATGCGGGTCACGTTCGACGCCAATGTCGCTCCCGGCCTGCAATGGGACTTCAAGCCGGTCGAGCGCGAAGTCAATCCGAAGATCGGCGAGACCATAAAGGTCAATTTCACCGCCGAGAACCGATCGAATGAAACCCAGCGCGGCCAGGCGGTTTTCAACGTCACGCCGGGCGAAGCGGGCGTCTATTTCAACAAGGTGCAATGTTTCTGCTTTACGGAAACGGACCTGAAACCGGGCGAAAAGCTCGAAATGCCGGTGGTGTTCTACATCGATCCGGATATCGTCAAGGCCGTGGAATCGAAAGATATCCACACGGTCACGCTGTCATATACGTTCTACCCGAAAGAGGGACCGAAGCCGGTGGCTTCGAATGCGGGTGGAGCGGTGAAGATTGAAAAGAAACTTTGATCAAGGCTCGTTTCCGGTTATGCCGGGAGCGGAGTGAAGGAAGACATCCGGGGATAGCTACATGGCCGATGCTCATCAGAAGAACCACGACTACCACATCATCGATCCGAGCCCGTGGCCGATTCTCGCCTCGCTTGGCGCCTTCATCATGGCGATCGGTGGCGTCTGCTACATGCGTTACCTCAGCGCCGGCTCCTTCAAGGTCGCCGGAATGGAACTCGCCAATCCCTGGCTCTTCTATATCGGCCTGGCGCTGGTTCTCTATGTCATGTACGGCTGGTGGGCCGATACGGTGAAGGAAGCCCATGAGGGCGCCCATACGCGCGTTGTGTCGCTGCACCTGCGCTATGGCATGATCATGTTCATCGCTTCGGAAGTGATGTTCTTCGTCGCCTGGTTCTGGGCCTATTTCGACGCCAGCCTCTATCCGAACGAAGCGATCCAGGCTGCCCGCATGGTCTATACCGGCGGTACCTGGCCGCCGAAAGGCATCGAAGTTCTCGATCCCTGGCATCTGCCGATCTATAACACCGTCATCTTGCTACTGTCGGGCACGACGGTCACCTGGGCGCACCATGCGCTGCTGCACAACGATCGCAAGGGCCTGATCCAGGGCCTGACCTTGACGGTGCTGCTCGGCATCCTGTTCTCCTGCGTGCAGGCCTACGAATATGCCCACGCTCCGTTCGCCTTCAAGGCATCGATCTACGGTGCAACCTTCTTCATGGCGACCGGTTTCCATGGTTTCCACGTTCTGGTCGGCACGGTCTTCCTGCTGGTCTGCCTGCTCCGCGCACTACGCGGCGATTTCACCCCGAAGCAGCATTTCGGCTTCGAGGCTGCCGCCTGGTACTGGCACTTCGTCGACGTCGTCTGGCTGTTCCTGTTCTTCTGCATCTACGTCTGGGGCGGTTGGGGTGCACCTGTCGCAGCCGGTTGATCGGAACGATATTCATGCAAAAGGCGGGCCTCGTGCCCGCCTTTTTTATTTCAGCGCCGGTCGCCCAACCTCTCGAAGGCCGAAGGCTCGGAAATGCCGAGGTCAAGCTGGTGACGGATGGCCTCGGCGCATTCGAGTGCCGTCAGCACGGACGTATCGACCTCCATGTCGTAGATGCCGGGCCGGTGCACTTCATCCTGCCAGCGCTGCACCGGTTCGGGAACCGGCACGTCCTCGGTGGCTCGCAGGTAGAGGGTCTCGCGCCCTTCCTGTGCGACCTCCCGCCGCTGCATGATTGTCTCGATCGGACAGCGCACACCGACAAACAGCACGGAGAAGCCTTCAAGGCGCCGGGCGCAGTCGCCGAGAACGCCGAGCGGCTGCGAATAGCTGTCGTGATGCCCGAGATCGGCCACCACATTGAGGCCCAAGCCGGCGTGAATGGCGATCGATTCATAAAGTGCTGCGTAGAGGAACGGCACCAATTCCTCGATATCCGGCCGCTCGCCGCCTGGTCTCAGGCCGATGCCGGGCAGGTAGCGCTTCGGCGTCATGGCATTGTAACTGTCGACGCCGAGGTTGATCCACGGCCCCTCGAATTCTTCCTGAATTGCGCGTGCAATGCTGGATTTACCGCACCGCGGCGCACCGTTCAGAATAATGATCTGTCCGGCATGGCTGTCATTGGTCATCAGTCTTCTTCTTCTGTTTGGTGCGAATCGGTGAGGCGAAACCGCGCAGGCATTTCCATTCGGGATGCGAATACATTATGGGAGAGTTAAGGCAGCATCGAATTGCAGCGGCCATGAGAGGCCGCTCAAAGGAACAGCATGAGCGAAGACAGCGCCCATTTCCCCCCCGTCGATCCGGTAAAAACCGGCATCAAGGGCTGCTGTCCGCGCTGTGGCAACGGTAAGCTCTTCGATGGTTTGCTCAGCCTGAAACCGCGCTGCGCCTCCTGCGGTCTCGATTATTCCTTCGCCGATTCCGGTGATGGACCTGCCGTCTTCGTCATTCTCATCGTCGGCTTCATCGTCATCGGCATGGTGCTGTGGCTGCAGGTGAATTACGGGCCGCCGATCTGGGTGCATATCCTGCTCTTCGGTCCGCTGACGATTATCCTGTCGCTCACGACGCTGCGCTGGTTCAAGGGCATCCTGATCGCCATGCAATACCGCCATAATGCCCGCGAAGGACGTCTGAGTGACTGATATCGAACATGCCGCGCCGCGCCGCCGGCTGCCTGTCTTCACCGGCATCCTGGTGCTGATCGCACTGGCCATCCTCATCTCGCTCGGCACGTGGCAGGTGCAGCGCCTCTACTGGAAGGAAGGCCTGCTCGCTGATATTGCCGTGCGGCAGGTCGCAGCCCCGGTTCCGCTTGCCGACATCGAGACGATGGCGGCTGCCGGCGGCGATATCGAATACCGCAAGGTCACCGCCACGGGCCGCTACATCAACAACAAGGAGCGGCATTTCTTCGCCACCTGGCGCGGCCGGACCGGCTTTTATATCTACACCCCGCTGGAGCTCGCCGACGGGCGTACTCTCTTCGTCAATCGCGGCTTCGTTCCCTATGAGAACAAGGAGCCGGAAATGCGCATGCAGGGCCAGCTGACGGAAGAGCAGACCGTCACCGGCCTGGCGCGTGCGAGGCTTCCCGGCAAGCCCTCCTGGCTTGTCCCCGACAATGACGTCGCCAAGAACATCTTCTACTGGAAGGATCTCGACGTGATGGCGGAAAGCGTCGGGTTGGACAAGGCGCGCGTCATTCCCTTCTTCGTCGATGCCGATTCCACTCCCAATCCGGCCGGCCTGCCGGTCGGTGGCGTCACCCAGGTAAATCTCCCCAACGACCATTTGCAGTACGCTTTCACCTGGTACGGGCTTGCCGCCGTGCTGGTCGGGGTGGTGGGGATCTCCTGGTTCCGCAAGCCCCGCAAGGCACCTGCGCAATAGTATCGCTTCAATTCTCGCTTATATTGGGCTAGAGGTCCCTAAATCTCTCAACCCGGAACAGACATGAATATTGCGGCGAAACCTCCTTTGACGATCAGGCTCTGCGGCCCGCGCGGCTTCTGCGCCGGCGTCGACCGCGCCATCCAGATCGTCGTGCTGGCGCTGAAATCCTATGGCGCGCCGGTCTATGTGCGCCACGAGATCGTCCACAATCGTTATGTCGTCGAAGGGCTGGAGGCCAAGGGCGCGGTCTTCGTCGAGGAACTGGATGAGATCCCGGCCGAGCATCGCGCCCAGCCGGTCGTCTTCTCCGCCCATGGCGTGCCAAAGTCCGTGCCGGAGGATGCGGCGAGCCGCAACCTCTTCTATCTCGATGCTACCTGCCCGCTGGTTTCCAAGGTTCACAAGCAGGCGATGCGCCACAATCGCCTTGGCCGCCATGTCGTCCTCATCGGTCACGCCGGCCATCCCGAGGTGATCGGCACGATGGGGCAGTTGCCGGAAGGGTCCGTTTCGCTGATCGAGACGATCGAAGATGCCGACTCCTACCAACCCGACGACCCCGACAATCTCGGCTACGTCACCCAGACCACGCTTTCGGTCGACGATACCGCCGGCGTCATCACCCGACTGCACGAGCGCTTCCCAAACCTGACGGCGCCGGCGGCGGATTCGATCTGTTATGCGACCACCAACCGTCAGGAAGTGGTGAAGCAGGCAGCGCCCGGCTGTGATCTCTTCATCATCGTCGGCGCGCCGAATTCGTCCAATTCCAAGCGCCTGGTCGAAGTGGCGCTCAGGGCAGGGGCGAAGAAATCGATCCTCGTGCAGCGCGCCGCCGAGCTCGACTGGGACGAGATCGGCGCGATTTCGACGCTCGGCCTTTCCGCCGGCGCCTCCGCGCCCGAGGTCATCGTCAACGAGATCATCGAGGCTTTCCGCGCCCGCTTTGACGCTCGCGTCGAATTGGCCGAGACGGTACAGGAAAACGAACATTTCCTCGTCAACCGCGAACTGCGCAATATCGAGTTGACGACGGCCGACATGGCCTTCGTCAACGGGTAGGTCGAACCTTATCGGCGCCCGGCCATTCAGCCCGGGTACTCCAACATCAACAATGCAAAGACGAGACCTCCCTTGGCAGTCTATACCGATATCGCCGAAGACGATCTGAAGTGGTTCCTGACCGAATACGATGCGGGAACCCTGCTTTCCTACAAGGGGATTGCCGAGGGCGTCGAAAACTCCAATTTTCTGCTGCATACTTCCAGGGACCCACTGATCCTGACGCTCTATGAAAAGCGTGTGGAAAAGACCGATCTGCCTTTCTTCCTGGGCCTGATGCAGCATCTCTCCGCCCGCGGTCTGTCCTGCCCCCTGCCGCTGCCACGCCGGGATGGTGCGCTGCTCGGGTCGCTGTCCGGCCGTCCGGCCGCATTGATCTCCTTCCTGGAAGGCATGTGGCTGAGAAAGCCTGAGGCCAAGCATTGCCGCGAAGTCGGCCGGGCGCTGGCCGAGATGCACGTGGCCGGCGAAGGCTTCGAGCTGAAGCGTCCGAATGCGCTTTCGATCGACGGCTGGCGGGCGCTCTGGGAGAAATCCGAGGCGCGCGCCGGCGAGGTCGAGCCCGGCCTGCAGGACGAGATCCGAAGCGAACTCGACTTCCTCTCGGCCGCCTGGCCGGCAAGCCTGCCTGCCGGCGTCATCCATGCCGACCTCTTTCCCGACAACGTCTTCTTCCTCGGCGATGATCTCTCGGGCCTGATCGATTTCTATTTCGCCTGCAACGACCTGCTCGCTTATGACGTCTCGATCTGCCTGAATGCCTGGTGCTTCGAAAAGGATGGAGCCTACAACATCACCAAGGGCACGGCGATGCTCGCGGGTTACCAGAGTGTCCGGCCACTGAGCGATGCCGAGATCGCTGCCCTGCCGGTGCTGTCTCGCGGCTCAGCCCTGCGTTTCTTCCTGACCAGGCTCTATGACTGGCTGACGACGCCGGAAGGCGCCATGGTCACCAAGAAGGACCCGCTCGAATATCTTCGCAAGCTGCGTTTCCACCGCCAGATCAACTCGCCGGCTGAATACGGATTGAGCCTATGAAACACGTCGATATCTTCACCGACGGCGCATGCTCCGGCAATCCCGGCCCCGGCGGCTGGGGGGCGGTGCTGCGCTATGGCGACGTCGAAAAAGAGCTTTGCGGCGGCGAGGCGGATACGACAAACAATCGCATGGAGCTGCTGGCGGCGATATCAGCCCTGTCGGCCTTGAAGACCCCCTGCGAGGTCGATCTCTACACCGACAGCGCCTACGTCAAGGACGGCATCTCCAAGTGGATTTTCGGCTGGAAGAAAAACGGCTGGAAGACCGCTGACAAGAAACCGGTGAAGAATGCCGAGCTTTGGCAGGCGCTGGAGGCCGCCCGCGACCGCCATAAGGTGACGCTGCACTGGGTCAAGGGCCACGCCGGCCACCCGGAAAACGAACGCGCCGACGAACTCGCCCGCAAGGGGATGGAGCCGTTCAAGAAGGGCAAGGCGGTTTCGTTTTAGAATGCGTAGTGCCTATCATTGCCGCGCCGCCCCCTGGACCAGCCGGTGCATATATTCGAGCTTTGCCACGACAGGCGAGGACAGCACGAAGGGGTAGGAGTCCGGCTGTCCCATACTGCGCTGGATGGCGTTGATCGCGAGGCTGAGCGGCACCCAGGCGCTGACCAGTTGTTCGGCGCTTCTTGCCCTGTAAGGAATGAAATCCACCTCGCCTGATATTTCCTCATGGCCGCGCGGATCGATCGCGATACCGAAGGCGCGCGCCGTTTCGAGCGTATCGACGATATGGAGGTAATGCGCGAAGCACTCGGCGAAATCTTCCCACGGGTGCGATGCGGCATAGGCGCTGATGAAATTGTCTTGCCATCCCAATGGCGCGCCGGCGGCATAGTGTTTTTCCAGAGCTGCCGCATAATCCTGCCGCTCGTCTCCGAAGACGGCGCGGAAATCGGCGAGGCCGTCGCGATCGCGCACCAGCTTGTTCCAGATGAAGTGGCCGGTCTCATGGCGGAAATGGCCGAGCAGCGTGCGATAGGGTTCGTTCATCGAGCTGCGGGCCTGTTCGCGCGTCGCATCGTCGGCCTCGGCGGCGCGGATGGTGATCAGGCCTTCTTCGTGGCCGGTCATGGCAGGCACGATATAGCCGTTGCTCTCGACCGAATCCTCGAGGAAATCGAAGACCAAGCCGCCCTGGGGATCTTGCACCCGATCCGGATGCGGCAGCCTCCAGCGCAAGAGCGAATAAAACAGATGACGTTGCGCCTGGCTGATACGCCGCCAGCGATCGATGCCGTTTTGAGTATCGGTATTTGGAACCAGCCGGTTGTGGCGGCAGGCAACGCAGAATTCGCTGTTGTCGTCGCCGTCGACCAGCCAGTTGCAGATATCGAGGCCGGCATTGGCGCAGAAGCGGACTTCGCGGCCGGGATCGGAAACCAGCTGCCAGAGTGTCTCATCGCGCGGCTCCAGCGCGTGCATGGCGAGATCGCCGGGCAGGAAGCCGAGGCGATGGTTGCAGCGCACGCATTGCCGGTTGTCGAAGTGAACGACCTGATCGCAATTGTCGCAGGCGAAAAGCTTCATCGTATATCTCTGCAAAGCACGGGGATGGTGGATTAAAAATGCCTGCCGCGCAGGGGGCGCAGCAGGCATGGTTCATGACGGATGAGCGTCTGCCTCAGAGCCGGTCGACGGCGCCCTTGAGCTTGTCCTTGACCTTGCCGGTTGCGACCTGTCCCTTGCCCTTGGCTTCCTGGATGGCGCCCTTGGCTTGCATTTCGCGATTGTCCGTGGCCTTGCCGACGGCCTGCCTGGTCTTGCCGGCAATTTCGTTTGCCTTGCCGGAAATCTTGTCGCTGGTGCTACCCATAGGTGATGTCTCCTTCGTCAGCATGGGCTTCTTGTCCATACTTGCCGAAATGAAACGTCAGCCGGAGCAATTCGTTCCAGCCATCTCGGGCCAGCCGCGCTTGAGGCCAACTGCTTCAGGCATGCCCGGCTTCGGCCGAAAGCATGGCGGCGGTAACGCCCATGCTGGCGAGCGCGCGCTCGTATTTGTCGTCGAGGCTGCGGTCGAAGATCAGTTCCTCATTGGCCGGGCAGGTGAGCCAGCCATTGTTGACCACCTCGTTTTCCAGCTGGCCGGCCGACCAGGAGGAATAGCCAAGCAGCATCGTCGCCCGCGTCGGGCCATCGCCCTTGGAAATGGCGCGCACGATGTCGAGCGTCGCCGTCAGGCAGATGTCGTCGCTGACGGGAATGCTGGAGTCGCTGGAATAATCGTCCGAATGCAGCACGAAGCCGCGGCCGCTTTCCACCGGGCCGCCGGTCTGGATCGGGAAATCGCGCGCACGCTTGGGCAGCACGATGGAATCTTCCTGTTTGATCATGTCGAGATGCAGCAGCACGTCGGTGAAGGTAAGGCTCTGCGGGCGGTTGATGACGAAGCCCATGGCACCGGCATCCGAATGCGCGCAGATATAAATCACCGTGCGCGAAAAGTTGCGGTCTTCGATGCCCGGCATGGCGATTAGGAACTGGCCATCGAAGAAGCCACGTTCCCGTCTGTTCTTCAGCGTCGATAAGGACATCGTTCCTCCTGCTGCCAACCGCACCGAGGCCTTGACGAGAGAAGCATGGGCCAATGTCACACATCAATCAACCGAAAATGAAGAATTAAATCGCCGCAGCTTCTGGCGGCCAAACACCACTTTCGGTAAACCGTTGTTCCATGATGATTATTTCCTCAGTCTCGCGTAGGCTTTTCATCGCGGTCTTTTCGGTGGCTGCAGCCTTTGTCCCCCTTTGTTCCGCCCATGCGGAAATGAGCGCGTGGGCGGAGAATGAGGGCGGCCGTATGCGCCTTGTGGCCCTGCCGGCCGATGCCGGCGGCAAAATCCGCGCCGCTCTGCAGATTGAGCAGAAACCCGGCTGGATCACCTATTGGCGAGAGCCCGGCAACAGCGGGATTCCGCCTGAGGTCATGATCGCGCCGGAGAGCGGGGTCACGCTGGAGGCTATGGCCTATCCCGTTCCGAAGCACTTTTTCAACGGCTCGATCGAGGATATCGCCTACGACGCGCCGGTGACGTTGCCGCTTTCGCTGAGGGCGGCGGGCAAAGGCCCGGTCGAGATCGACGCAACCGCCTTCATCGGTATCTGCAGGGATATCTGCATTCCCTTCCAGGCAAATTTCTCTCTGAAGCTTGGCCCTGCCATACAGTCGCGCCCGGAGGAGGAGGCGATCCTTCAGGCGGCCGATGCGACGTTGCCGAAACCGCCGTCGGCGGATTTCGGCGTCACGGCGCATGCGATGTCGCCTGACATGAAGATGCTATCGCTGACGCTGGTTTTGCCGGGCGAGGGGACTGATGCTCCCGATATCATTGTCACCGGCCCGAGCGGCCATGCCTTCACCAAGCAGATCGGCGGCAAACGCGACGGCACCACCTTGAAGGTGGATGTTGCCATCGGCAAGCTGCCGGAGAATTACAATATATCAGGCAAGCGCTGGGGCGTGCTGGTGATCGACGGCGCGCGGGCGATGGAGACCACTCTTGTCTTTGAATGACCGGCTCTTATAGTCGCCTTCGATCCTTTGCGGCGCCTGCCGCCAAGCCAGAACCCCAAAAGCCAGAACTCAAGGAGAAGACCATGACTATCGCGATCGGCGACAAGCTTCCTGCCGCCACCTTCAAGGAAAAGACGGCTGACGGCCCGGTTGAAATCACCACCGATCAACTCTTCGCCGGCAAGCGCGTCGTGCTCTTTGCCGTGCCGGGCGCGTTTACGCCCACCTGCTCGCTGAACCACCTGCCGGGTTATCTCGAAAACCGCGACACCATCCTCGGCAAGGGCGTCGACGACATCGCCGTTATCGCGGTCAACGACTGGCACGTCATGGGCGCCTGGGCACAATCGTCAGGCGGGCTCGGCAAGATCCATTTCCTCGCCGATTGGGATGCCGGCTTCACCAAGGCGGTTGGCCTCGATGCCGACCTCTCCGCCGGCGGCCTTGGCCTCCGCTCCAAGCGCTATTCGATGCTGGTAGAAGACGGCGTCGTGAAGTCCCTCAACGTCGAGGAAAGCCCTGGCCAGGCAACGGTCTCGGGTGCTGCCGCGATGCTGGAACAGCTCTGATCTTCAGCTTCCCCCGGACGAAGGGCGGCCGTTGGGCCGCCCTTTCATTTGTGTGAGCACCATGCCGAACCGATGGGGTTGAACACCATCATCGGTTTCCGCCAACCGTTAGAAACCGGAATGCACCGACGGCGGTCATCACGAGATGCCGGGCGCGTTCAGGCAGTACCCGCCGAGGCAAATGCAAACCCCGACTGAACTGCACCGCAGAAGACTATACCAATGATCGCGCCCTGCAGGCCAAACGCGCCACCGATGCCTGCTCCAGCGGATGCACCAGCGAAGTCCTCGAGGATGACTGTTCGAACTGTAGGCCAATCGACGTTGGCAAGAAGCTCAGCCGCAGTTCTGATGCTGCTACGGTAGATTTCGACGATATAGGCGGTCACTTCCGTCAACAGCCCTTGAGCCGCACCGATCGCCTCTTCGACACGCTTCTGCAACTCTGCTGTCGATTCCGCGGAGAATGCCAAATCAATGAGCTGAACAAGAAGTTTGCGCTGGTCTTGATTGATCACGCCTCTTTCCACCAGCTGATCTACGAGGCGGGTGAGATTGTCCTTGTTGAAAGGCTGCCGATCGGGCGTGGCTTGCCGCCGCTCCGCGACATATCGGCTATGTAAGACGCCAGCTTGTTCCGGCGTCAGCTGGATCGCCGCTTGTATTTGCCCCTCCTGTGCCTGCGTCTGACGAGCAAGAAGCAGCATTGCCGCGCTGATGCCGCCCACCTGCAGCATCTCTCTCTTGGTGATCACTCCGTCCATCGCGTCCCCCTCAGTGACGGTTGTAAAAAATAACGAAGAAAATCATAACGGGCATCTGTATATTAGCAATAGCTAGTATTGGCTAAGCGGGGCTGCATCCTTTCAGGTGATTACGCATCAGCTGCGAAGCAAGGGTCACCTTCGGCCTCGGCGCGCCATGCCTTGCTGCGGGCGACAAGTTTGACCGTGACGAATTCCAGCCTCCGTCATCTCATGACGTGACGAGCTTGAGATGCTGGACCCGCCGCCGATGGCGGACGGCGTAGATGCTGGTGCCACTATTCTGTTGCCATTCAATTATCTGATCGCGCCCCAATCTTGCCGCATTTGTTATAACATAACCGTAATGTTATTACATTGTAGGATCAGCTATGCCCCAGGACCCCGACCGCCCCTCCGTCAGCCTGCTGGGACAGTCGGCTTTATCTAGGGTCATCGGCATCACACTGATCCTTGCCGTCCTCTGGCTGGCGATCCATTGGGCGGTCCTGTTGCCATGACGCCATTGATCCGTCTCGTTAATCTGACGGTCGCCTATCAGAGGCACCCCGCCATCCATCATGTCTCCGGCGTCTTTGCCAAAGGTAGCCTAACAGCGATCGCGGGACCGAACGGAGCGGGCAAGTCGACGCTGCTGAAGGCGATCATGGGCGAGCTTCGTCCTGCTGACGGCAGGGTCGCGCACCGGCTTGAGCGGGCGGAATTCGGTTATCTCCCGCAGGCGGCCGAGATCGACCGCCGCTTTCCGATCTCGGTCATCGACACAGTCATGCTCGGCGCCTGGAAGAAAACAGGCGCCTTCGGCCGTATCCCGCGGGCCGAGGTGAGAAGGGCGGGCGAGGCGCTCGCCGCTGTCGGCCTCGAAGGTTTCGGCCGGCGCCATGTCGGGTCGCTCTCCGCCGGCCAGTTTCAGCGCGTGCTTTTTGCCCGCCTGCTGTTGCAGGATGCCGGCATCATCCTGCTCGACGAGCCGTTTACGGCAATCGATGCCCGCACGACCAAGGATCTCATCGATATCGTCATCCGCTGGCATGGCGAGGGGCGCACGGTAATCGCCGTGCTGCACGATTTCGAGCTCGTCCGTGCGCACTTCCCGCAAACCTTGCTGCTTGCCCGCGAGCTTATCGGCTGGGGTCCGACCGCCGAGGTCATGTCCTCGGCCAATCTCCTGAAGGCCCGCGCCATGGCCGAGCGCTGGGATGAGGATGCCGTTGCCTGCGCGCCTGAACAGGTGCCGGCGGCATGACGGCCTACGATCTCTTCCTCGCGCCCTTTGCCGATTTCGGTTTCATGCGCCGCGCCCTTGTCGCCTGCCTTTGCCTCGGGCTCGGCTCGGGACCGATCGGCGTCTTCCTGATGCTGCGGCGCATGAGCCTGATGGGCGACGCCATGAGCCATGCCGTGCTGCCGGGCGCTGCCATCGGTTATCTCGTCGCCGGCTCGCTGTCGCTGACGGCGATGGGCCTCGGCGGTCTGATCGCCGGCCTGTCGGTGGCGCTGCTTTCCGGCGCCGTCAGCCGGATGACCGTGCTGCAGGAGGATGCGAGCTTTGCCAGCTTCTATCTCGCGTCACTGGCGCTCGGCGTCCTGATCGTCTCGCTGCGCGGCTCGAATATCGACCTGCTGCATGTGCTCTTCGGCACCATCCTGGCGATCGATGCGCCTGCCCTTTACCTGATCGGCGCGATCACTTCGCTGACGCTCGTCATCCTCGCCTTCATCTACCGGCCGCTGGTGGCGGAATGTTTCGATCCGGGGTTTCTGCGCGCCGTCGGCGGGCGCGGACCGGTCTATCATGTGCTCTTCCTGCTGCTCGTGGTGTTGAACCTCGTCGCCAGCTTCCAGGCGCTCGGCACGCTGATGGCGGTCGGCCTGATGATGCTGCCGGCGGCCGTCGCCCAGCTCTGGTCGCGCAGCTTGGCCGCGATGATGGCGATATCAGCCGCAAGTGCTGCCACATCCGGCTATCTCGGCCTGATCGCCTCCTACCATCTCGAACTCGCATCCGGCCCGACGATCATCATGACGGCGGCTGTGATTTACGCCTTTTCTATTCTTTTCGCGCCCTCCGGCCTAGCCCGGCGCTTCTTTCCCCGCCCGCATTTGAAGGGCTGATCCCAAGGAGACTTCGATGACTTCGCGCACACTGCTTATCTCCGCAGCTATCCCCGCTTTGATGGCGTTCTCCACTATACCCGCCTCGGCCGAAACGCTGAAGGTTGTGGCGTCCTTCACAGTGCTTGCCGATGTCGTCAGGGAGGTCGGCGGCGATCATGTCAAGGTGACGAGCCTCGTTGGGCCGAACGGCGACCCCCACGAATTTGAACCGTCCCCGGCCGACGCCAAGAATTTGAACGCGGCCCAAGTCACCTTCGTCAGCGGCGAGGGGCTCGAAGGCTGGATGGACCGGCTGATCACTGCCTCGGGTTACAAGGGCAAGCCGGTCACCGTCTCCGAAGGTATCAACACCCGCACTATGGAAGAGGACGGCGAGACGATTACCGATCCGCATGTCTGGAACAGCCCCGTCAACGTCAAGGTCTGGGTCGCCAATATCGAAAAGGCGCTTTCCCTAGCCGATCCCGCCGATGCAGCCGCCTTCAAGACCAATGCCGAGAACTACACCAAGAAGCTTGACGAACTGAACGCCTACGCCCATGCGAAATTCGACAAGGTTGCCGACGACCGCCGCAAGGTGCTGACCAGCCATGATGCCTTCGGTTATTTTGGTCGCGAATATAATGTCAGCTTTCTCGCGCCTCTTGGCCTGTCGACCGAAACGGAAGCATCGGCAGCCGATGTCGCCAAGCTGATCAAGCAGATCAAGAGCGAGCACGTGAAGGCCTATTTCTTCGAAAATTCCAACGATCCGCGCCTCGTCAAACAGGTCGCCAAGGCAACCGGTGCAGAGCCCGGCGGCGAGCTCTATGTCGAATCCCTTTCCGATGCCAAGGGCCCGGCGCCGACCTATGAGAAGATGTTCCGGTACAATGTCGACCAACTCGCCGCCGCCATGGCCAAATCGAGCTGACGATCGAGGGCTGCGGGGTTTGCCCCGCGGCCCTTACAGATGGAGGTCGAAGACCAGGATGCCGGCCAGGCCTCCGTCCGTCGACGAGACGATGCGCTCGCCAACGCTCACATGCTCGGGATGGATGAGATAAGCGTCGCGGGCCTCGGGGCTTTCAAAGGTCACGGCAAAACCGTCGACGAAGCCGCCGTGCAGGCCCTCGGGCGAAACGTTCGGCCCATGTTTGATATCCAATATGCCGGGAATGACCTGCTTCAGGGCGGCAATCGCATCGAACAGCGACTGCTTGTCGTCGATCGTCATCGCGGTCTTCAACCGCAGGAACACGCAGTGCAGGATCATCATGGTCCTCCCGATTTCTTTGGGAGGAGAATAGCGACGAAAGCCGCAAGGGCAATGAGATTGTTTCTCGCAAACGTTGCGTCGCGCCGGGAGCCGGCGGGATCGCCAGATTACATCTGGTCGGTTTTGACCAGCGGGCGCTTATAGATCTTCTGGACGAGATCGCTCGCTAGCGCGCGAGCTTCGTCCTTCTGGCTTGCCGTCATCGGCCGGCAGGTGTTCCTGGTGTTGGAGCGGTCGAGCACTGTCGTAGAACCGGAATTGGCGATGACGAGATGCCAGCTGCATGATGCGACCCGGTCAATAGTCACAGCCCCATGGCAGCCTGTGGACAGGCAGAAAGCGACGGTCGTCTGCGCACCGTGGTCGCCTTTATGCGCCAGCTCAACAGCAGCCTTGAAATCCTTGACCCAACGCTCGCAATTCGCCTGCTTTTCCCCCGACGGGCAGCTTTTGGTGACGGAACGGATGTCACCGGCCTGAAGCGGCGCCACGCAGAAAACGCCGATCGCGACGGCGAGCAGAAACTTGAGCATCAAATTCTCCTTATGCAATGGAGAACAGGCGCACATCGCGGACCATCGGTCAATGGCCTTCGACAGAAAGGAGGTGGCGCGCCGCCGCGGCGCGCTGAAAGCGACAGGATCGGCCGCGTCCCTCAGGCTCGTTTGGTCAGCGGAAACCGGTCCCGAAGCAGGCGCAGGATCGATTCGGAGGGCATTGGCGGCCCGAAGTGATAGCTCTGCCCGTAGTTGCAGCCCATCTTGGCGAGTTCGATCGCATCCTCGTTGGATTCGATCCCTTCTGCCACCACCTTCATCTCTAGCTCGCGCGCCATTGATATCACCGATTTCAATACGGTGGCCTTCTTGTCGCTGCTGCCGCGCACCAGCGCCTTATCGAGTTTGATCGTATCGAAGGGGAAGCGCGTGAGATAGGCAAGCGACGAATATCCGGTGCCGAAATCGTCGAGCGCGAGCCCGATGCCGGCTTCCTTCAATTTCTGCAGCACGAGGCGGGCCTGTTCCGGATTTTCCATCACCATGGATTCCGTCAGTTCGAGCTTGAGGCGCGAGGGCTCGCAATGCGTCTTGGCGAGAACCGAACGCACGTCGTCATAGAGTTCGTTGTTGAGCAGTTGCACGCTCGACAGATTGATCGAGACGAAGATCGGCAATTCGCCCGTCTGGTTCTGCCAGCCCATCAAATCGTTGGTCGCCTGTTCCAGCGCGAACATGCCGAGCGGGCCGATGAGATCGGAGGCTTCGGCAATCGGAATGAATTCGGAGGGCGGGATATTGCCGCGTTTGGGATGTTCCCAGCGCATCAGCGCCTCGAAACCGGCGATCTCGACATCCTCCAGCCGCGCGATCGGCTGATAGACCATCGACAGTTCCTTGCGCTCGATGGCGCGGCGCAGATCGGTTTCGAGTTGCAGCCGGTCGGTGCCGAAATCGCGGAAGGCCGGTTGGAATGGCTCGACGCGGTTGCCGCCGGCTCGTTTTGCCCGGTACATCGCAAGCTCGGCGTCGCTGAGCAGGCCGCTGGCGCTCTCCTGCCGGTCCACCCAGGAAGCGAGGCCGACCGAGGCCGTCAGAATGATCTCGCGATTGGCGAAGTTGATCGGCACCATGATCGCCTTGCTGATCGCATCGGCAAAATCGGCGACCTTGGTCGGATTGTGCTCGGAAACGAGGATGAGGCCGAACTGGTCGCCGGAAAGCCGCGCCAGCGTATCCTGCGGCTTCAAGAGCCGGCGCAGACGTCGCGTCAGGGCGATGAGAATATTGTCGCCGGCAGCGACCCCGAGTGAATCGTTGACCAGCTTGTAGCGGTCGATATCGATCACCATCACGGTCGGCCTGAGTGTTTCTCCCCCCGGCGCCAGCGCCAGCACCGCCTGCAGGCGGTCGAGGAAGACCTGCCGGTTCGGAAGCCCCGTCAGATTGTCATGCAGCGCATCGTGCAGCAGCCGCTCGACGGAATTCTTCTGCTCGGTCACATCGACGATCGTGCCGACGCAGCGGATGATCTCGCCGTTCGAGCCGAGCACCGGCCGGGCGCGGATCAAGAGCCAGTGGAAATGCCCGTCCTCGGCGCGGATGCGGAACTCGTGGTTCAGCCGCCCGCGCCTGTGTTCGAGCAGCACGTCGAGGGTGGCGCGGAAGCGGTCGCGGTCGTCGGGATGCAGCCGCGGCAGCCAGTTGCGCGCCGCCCCATGCATGGTGCCCGGCGATAGGCCGAGTTTGGTCGAGACGTCGGGAATGGTGACCACGCGGTCACGCGCCACGTCCCAGTCCCACACCATGTCGCCGGAGCCGGTGAGTGCCAGCGACTGTCGTTCGAGATCGGAAAACAGTCCCTGCTGGAAGGCGCCGCCGGCAAAAGCGTGCTGCATGACGGTAAACCCGATCAAAAGCACGATGAGCACGAGACCGCCGCCGAGCGCAGGCTGGATGATGTCGTTGTCGAGCCGGCCGGTGACCGTCAGCCACGCGCCGAACAGCCAGACGAGCGTCAGCGCCCATGCGGGCACGAGCAGAATGGCGCGGTCATAGCGGTTGAAGCCGAGATATATGATCAGCAGCAGGCCGGTCGCCGCCGTCAGCGCGAAGGAAAGCCTGGCGATGCCGGCTGCGATTGAGGGGTCGTAGATCGCCACGCCGAAGAGCAGGGCAAGGCCGAGCACCCAGGCAAGCGTGGCGTAACCGAGATGCGCATGCCAGCGGTTGAGGTTGAGATAGGTGAAGAGGAAAATGACGAAACTGGAGGCGAGCGCTACCTCCGCGCAGGCGCGCCATATTCGCTGGTCCGCCGAAGCGACGCTGATGAGCTTGCCGAGAAAGCCGAAGTCGACGCAGATATAGCCGAGCACTGCCCAGGCAAGCGCTGCGGTCGCCGGCAGCATCGAGGTGCCCTTGACGACGAAAAGAATGGTGAGGAACACGGCGAGCAGGCCGGCAATGCCGAGCACGATGCCGCGATAGAGCGTGAAGGCGTTGATCGTGTCCTTGTAGGCGTCCGGCTCCCAGAGATAGATCTGCGGCAGCTCCGGCGTCGACAGTTCGGCGACGAAGGTGATGACGGCGCCGGGGTTCAGCGTGATGCGGAAGACGTCGGCCTCGTCGCTCGGCTGCCGATCGAGCGCGAAGCCTTCGCTCGGCGTAATCGCGCTGATGCGCTGCGAGCCGAGATCCGGCCAGAAGAGCTTGGAATTGACCAGACGGAAATGCGGCGCGACGATCACGCGCTCGAGCTGTTCTTCCGAGACGTTGGCGAGCGCGAAGACCGCCCAGTCGCCCTGATGGTTTTCCGAGCTTGCCCTGACTTCGATGCGGCGGCGGATGCCGTCGGCGCCGGCCGCCGTCGAAACCTGGAAGGCCTCGCCCTGGTTGGCATAGATTTCGGTCGTCGCAGTCAGGTCGAGCGCGGTATCGTCACGGGAAATCTTCACCGGTTCGGCCGCCTGGGCAACGCCCGCCACGAAGGCGAAGGCTGCCAGGAAAAAGGCTGCGATCACCGCGATCACTCGTCCGGACGGTGACTTGGGCAGCATGCGGTCTCTGGTCATCGGCTGTCGGTTTTCCTGCCTTTATCCGTATCGGTGGCGAGACGTGAAAACATCACATGGTCGTGCCACTGACCGTTGATCTTTAAATATCCGCGCAGATAGCCTTCCCGCTGAAACCCGGCTTTTTCAAGCAGACGGATGCTGCGCGCGTTATCTGGAATACAGGCTGCTTCGATACGGTGCAACTCAAGCCCGGAGAAGATGTAAGGAATAACCATTTGCAGGGCTGCGAACATATGCCCCTGACCGGCATGGCGTTCGCCCATCCAGTAGCCGATCATGCAGCTTTGCGCCGCACCCCTTCTGATGTAGCCGATTGTGATGCCGCCGACGAGCGTCATGTCGTCCTTGAGGAAAATGAACAGGGGAACCGCCTGGCCCGAGGCATATTCCTGCTTTCCGCGGATCACGCGGGCACGATAAGCGCCTTCCGTCAGCTCGTCGCGCCGCCAGGTCGGCTCCCAGGGTTCCAGGAACTTGCGGCTTTCGGCGCGCAGCCGGTGCCACTGGTTGAAGTCCTGGTAGCGCGGCAGGCGCAGCAGATACCGGTCATTCTCCAGCTCCACCGCTTCCGGCTGCCGCGACAGGAACCGAAAAACCGATTTTGGCATCGATCACTCCCGGCAGAACGGACGGCGGCTCAGAGGCTTGCCTGCATCGTTTTCGGCGCCGGGGCCGAAAGCGAGGCTTTGATGTCTTCCATCGGCGCAAGCTGCTCAAGCGGCCCGATCGCTGAAAGCGTCGGCACCGTGTCGTAGAACAACCGGCCGGCGAGATCGGTCAGCCGTTCGATGGTGATGCCTTCCAGCCGTTCCATCATTTCGGGATTAGAGATCGGGCGGCCGTAAAGCATCATCTGCCGGGCGATCTGGCCGGCGCGGGCCGCCGGGCTTTCCTGGCCCATTAGCAGCTGGGCGCGGATCTGGGCGCGGGCGCGCTCGATTTCCTTCTGGTGGATCGCATCGGCGGATTTGTGCAGTTCGTCGATGATGACAGGCACCAGCTCCGGCAGATTTTCGCCGCCGGTCGCGGCATGGATGCCGAAGATGCCGGTGTCGGAAAAGCCCCAATGGAAGGCATAAACGGAATAACAGAGGCCGCGGAACTCGCGCACTTCCTGGAAGAGCCGCGAGGACATGCCGCCACCGAGGATATTGGCCAGAATCTGGGAGCAGTAAAAATCGCGGGCATGGTAAGGCTTGCCCTCGAAGCCGAGCAGGATCTGCGCGTCCATCAGGTCGCGCGGTTCGCGCACGCTGCCGCCGATGTAACGGGCCGCTTCCATGACCGGCGTGGCGGAAGGCTGGGTCGGCAGGCTCGCGAAGCGATCCTCGACCATGCGGACGAATTCCTCGTGCTCGACGGCGCCGGTCGCCACCACGAACATGCGGTCGGTCGTGTAGTTGCGGCCGAGATAGCCCCGGATCTGCTGCGGCGTGAAGGAGACGACGGTTTCCGGCGTGCCGAGGATCGGCCGTCCGAGCGTCTGGTCGCGATAGGCAGCCTCCGAGAATCGGTCGAACACCACGTCGTCGGGCGTATCGTTGGCGGCGTTGATCTCCTGCAGGATCACCTGCTTCTCGCGCTCCAGCTCCTCCTCCTCGAAGGCCGATTCCGTCAGGATATCGGCGAGGATGTCGACGGCGAGCGGTACGTGATCCTTGAGGACACGGGCATAATAGGACGTCGTCTCGGTCGAGGTCGCGGCATTGACCTCGCCGCCCACATCCTCGATCTCCTCGGCGATCTGGCGGGCCGTGCGGCGCGCCGTGCCCTTGAAGGCCATGTGTTCGAGCAGGTGGGCGATGCCGTGCTCGTCTTCCGTCTCGTTACGCGATCCTGATTTGATCCAGACTCCAAGCGCGACGCTTTCAAGGTGCGGCATGGTCTCGGTGACTACTGTCAGCCCGGATTTGAGCCGGGTGCACTCAACTGTCATTGGCTATCTTTCTGCGCCTGCCGTCGTCTCGCCGCGGGCGTGTTTGCCGATAAAGGTTTCCACGGCCTTAAGCTCCGGTTTGATGATCTGGAAGCGCTCCTCCCTGTGCATCAGATCAGCAAGCCACGTCGGAAGCGCCGGGTCAATACCGGAGGCGGATTTTACGGCGGCGGGGAATTTCGCCGGATGTGCGGTCGAAAGCGTCACCATCGGCGTATTCGGCTTCTCCTTCTTGGCGGCGACGAAGACGCCGATCGCCGAGTGCGGATCAAGGAGATAGCCGGTCTCGGCATGGGTCTTGCGGATCGTTTCGGCCACCTGCTTTTCGCTGGCGCGCCCGGCGCGGAAGTCGCGGCGGATCGCCTTCAGCGCTGCCGGCGCGATCTCGAAACCGCCCGATTGCTTGAGGCTGTCCATCGCAGCGCGCACCTTGGAGGCGTCGCGATCATAGGCTTCGAAAAGCAGCCGTTCGAAATTCGACGAGATCTGAATGTCCATCGAAGGTGAAGTCGTCGCCTTCACCGCCTTCATGTCGTAGCGCCCGGTCTTCAGCGTCCGCGTCAGGATGTCGTTCTCGTTGGTGGCGATCACCAGCCGGTCGATCGGCAAGCCCATCCGCTTGGCGCAGTAGCCGGCGAAGATGTCACCGAAGTTGCCCGTGGGCACGGTGAACGAGATTTTCCGGTCCGGTCCGCCGAGCGCGACCGACGCCGTGAAATAGTAGACGATCTGGGCCATGATGCGCGCCCAGTTGATCGAGTTGACGCCGGATAGGCGAACCTTGTCGCGAAACGCAACGTCGTTGAACATCGCCTTCACCAAGTTCTGGCAATCGTCGAAATTGCCCTCGACGGCAAGCGCATGCACATTCGACGAAGACGAGGTGGTCATCTGCCGCTGCTGCACCGGCGAGACCTTGCCATGCGGGAAAAGGATGAAGATGTCGGTGCGCTCGCGCCCGGCGAATGCGTCGATCGCCGCCCCGCCGGTGTCGCCCGAAGTGGCGCCGACGATCGTCGCCCGCTCGCCGCGTTTTTCCAGCGCATAATCCATCAGCCGTGCGAGCAGTTGCATCGCCACATCCTTGAAGGCGAGCGTCGTGCCGTGGAAAAGTTCCATGACGAAGCTGTTCGGCCCGGTCTGGACGAGCGGCGCGATCGCCGGGTGGCGGAACGTGCCGTAGGCCTCGTCGATCATCGCCCGGAAAGTGTCCTCGGGGATCTCGCCGTTGGTAAAGGGCGACAGGATGATGAAGGCAATCTCCTGATAGGTCTTGCCCCGCAGGCTGCGGATCTCCTTCTTGGAAAAGCTCGGCCATTTCCTCGGAACGTAGAGCCCGCCGTCGCGTGCAAGCCCCGTCAGCAGGGCGTCGCAAAAGCCGAGGGAAGGGGCCTCGCCGCGGGTCGAGATGTAGTCCACGTTGGTCATCCTTGATCTATCGCTGAAGGAAATTCGGGTCGGCGTGAGCGCAACAGCGGTCTGCCGGAAATCGGAAAGGGGTCGGCTTGGAGGCGAGCATCGCAGGTATCCTGTTGAAGTTGCCTGCGTCCGGCTTCGAAAAGTGCATCAAAACGGTGCTTACCCAATCGATTTTTCTTTGCGCCGCTGATATAGACCATCGCAAACCGTCATGAAAGGCCCTGCGAAAAAGACATGGGGCCTCCAAGAAACGCTTGTACAAGGGATGGAATATGGTGCTCGGCAAGGTCTCGCGTCTCATCGTCTCCGCATCTTTTCTTGCCCTGCTCTCTAGTTGCAATTCACTCGGTATCGGCGGCGACAGCAAGTCGGCGGCGCCGGCGCAGCCGAACGGCACGGCCCAGATCATGCCGCTCGCACCCGCCAACCCGTCCTCGAACAATCCTTCGATCGGCACGGCCACGACCGCGCAGGGCACCGTTGCCCCCGTCGTCCAGGGCGCTTGCCCGCAAATCTTCATGCGCGACCAGGATGCGATCTTCCGCACCTACGCCAAGGGCAAGAAGGACGATCCCCAGCAGATCGTCTTCCAGGCCTCCTTCGGCGATTACACCCGCCAGTGCACGCTGAATGACACGAACCTGACGATGACGGTCGTTGCCCAGTTGCGTCTCGTCGCCGGCCCGGCCGGGGCGCCAGGTTCTGTCACCCTGCCGATCCGCATCTCCGTCGTCGACGGCGACACCGTGCTTTATTCCGAAGTCACCAAATTCCCGACCGAGATCCCGCCGGGTGCGCCGGGCACGCAAGTCATCTTCCGTAAGGACGGCATTAAGATGCCCGTCGGCTCCGGCTCATTGGTGCGCGTCAATATTGGCTTCGACACCCAGCCGGCAAAATCCAAGAAAAGCAGCTAGAGCAAAGCCGACAATCACAGCGGTTCGATCGCATCGGGCAAGTTCATGACCGGGGCCGCAGCTATGTGATGTTGAAGGCCCCCGACGATCTTTCAAGACAGTTGCCGCAGGAGAATGTAACGGTGAAGCTCCAGTTGATCCGAAATGCGACCTTGAAGCTCGACTACGCCGGTCGCACGGTGCTGGTCGATCCTTATTTCGCTCCGAAGCACAGCCAGCCTTCTTTTGCCGGCCGCTCGCCGAACCCATTGGTCGAGCTTCCGCTTGGCGTCGATGAAATCCTCGCCGGCGTCGAACTGGTGATCGTTTCGCACCTGCACGAGGATCATTTCGACGAGGTGGCGATGGAGCTTGTGCCGAAGCACCTGCCGATTATCTGCCAGCCCGGCGACGAAGCGGAAATTCGCAAGGCAGGGTTCACCCAGGTCTCGCCATTGACCGACATCATCAGATGGCAAGGTCTAACGTTCACGCGCCGCGAAGGCAGCCATGGGCTTGGTCCTGTTCTCGAAGACATGGGCGCGGTCATGGGTTTCAGCCTCGAGGCAGCGGGCGAACCTTCGATCTACTGGGCTGGCGACACCGTGCTCTATCCGCCGGTCGCCGATCTCATCCGCGCGACGAGTCCTGATATCATCGTCACCCATTCCTGCGCCGCGTTTTGGAATGGCGACCTCATTGTCATGGATGCCGAGGAAACGATCGCGGTTTGCGAAATCGCCGCATCGAGCCTCGTCATTGCCACCCACATGGAGGCGCTCGATCACGCAACGATTGGCCGTGAGGATTTGCGCCGCGCGGCAGAGTCGCGCGGCATTCCTGCTTCCAGGTTGCTGATACCCGCCGACGGGGAAGTGCTGGCGCTGGGTGCGGCTGATTTCCGCGGACCAAGCGCATAACTTAAGGGGTCAAGACAGGCTCAGCGCTCTTCAGAGAACGTTGTCCCATGCCGCCAGTGCAGCGACCACGCCCGGCAGATCGTTCATGCGAGAGATCGCCGTTTCGGCGCCGGCATCGGTCAATTTGTCGGCATGGGCGGGATAGCTGTGCGAGGCACCGGTAAAGCCGATGACGCGCATGCCGGCGGCGCGCGCCGCATGCACCCCGTGCACGGAATCCTCGACCACGACAACCTTATCAGGCGAAACACCCATCTGGCTTGCGCCGTGCAGGAAGATGTCGGGCTTCGGTTTGGCGCGGTCGGCGCCGAGATCCTTGGCGGAGAAGATGTTTGGCGCAAACAGCGGCTTCAGGCCCACTTTGCCCAGCATCATGTCGAGCCGCTTGGTGCTCGAATTCGAGCAAATGCAGCGCTTCATCGGCAGTCGGGAGACTGCGAATTCGACGCCGGGAATGGCCTTGACGTCGCTTGCCAACCTGGCGTCGAGCAGCGTTTCCGACTTATCCAGCAACGAGGCCGAAAACGGGATGCTTGCCTCGCGCTCGATCTGCAACAGGATGTTGCGCCATGTCATGCCGGCGAAACGCTCGCCCATTTCCTCGACGCCGATCGGATATCCGGCCTCTGTCAGCAGCGCGGATTCGACTTCCGCCGCGATGATTTCCGAATCGACCAGAACGCCGTCGCAGTCGAAGATGATGAGGTCGAAGCCGTCCATATGTTCACGCCTTGCTGAAAGTTCGGGCTGGGAGTCTGGGTCTTGTCCGGGAATGCAGCGGCTTTACACGATGCCCGGCCAAAGCTCAACCTGATCTCAAGCATGGCTGCGATGCGGCATGCGACGGGCTCCGCGACCCCCTGCTTCACCCGGGCGACCCGACGTTCGTTCAGGCCGTTCCGAGCTGCCCCGCCACCTCGTAGCGAGCCCGGTTCAGGCTGACCATGCTTGCGATAGCCGCGCAGCCGCCTGATACGACGACCGCAAAGTTGAGTGCTGTCGACAACGGCAATGTTGCGAAAATGATCGACATCGAGATCCCACCTAGCGTTTGGCCGAGAAGCCGCGCGGTGCCTTGCATGGCGCCAGCCGCACCGCTTCTGGCCTTCGGTGCCGAGAGAAGGAGAATGCGGTTGTTCGGCGTCTGGAACAGCCCGAAACCGAGGCCGGCGATCACCGTGCCGACGAGAAATGCGATACCGCTCGGGTCGGGTGGGGTGAGGCCGGCCACCAGAAGGCCAAACGCCATCAGCGCTCCGCCGATGGCGCAAAGCCATGCCGTCTTGATGCGGTTTGCCAGACGTCCTGAAACCGGCGCAATGATCGCGGTCGCAGCCGGCCAGGCCATCATGTAGAGCCCGGCCAGAACCGGCGTCATGTGCAATGTATGTTGCAGGTAGAAGGGAAGCGCGATGGTGCTCAGCGTCTGGCCGCAGAAGCAGGCGATCGAGGCGATCACCGCCACGCGGAATGCCGGTGTCGCCAGCAGGTCCGTCGGGACGAGCGGGACGTCACTCTTCCGTTCGAGGCGCAACAGGCCGAAAAGGCAGGCGAGCGACGCCGCGATGAGGGCCGCGCCGCTGACCGGCGCGGTCGCTATCCGGTCGGCGCCTGAGAAGAACAGGATGAACATCGCCGTATTGGCCAGCAGCGACTTCGCATTCAGCTTCCGCTTCGCGCCCTCGACATGCCCGAGCAGGCCGCCGCCGAAGAGAACGACGATGCCAAGCGGTATATTGACCGCAAACAGCCAGGGCCAGCTCGTGACCGAAAGGATGGCGCCGGCAATGCCAGGGCCGGCAGCCGAAGAAATGGCAATGACCATGGCATTGATGCCGATGATCGGCCCCAGCATGTGCTGCGGCAAGGCCTGGCGCAGGTTCATCATCGCCAGCGCCATGATCGCGCCGGCGCCGAGGCCCTGGGCGAAACGAGCAAGGATCAGCAAGGGCAGATCACCCGCCAGAGCGCAGGCCGCGGAAGCCGCGGTGAACAGTGCGACGCCGATCAGGAAGACCCGCCGCGCGCCGTAGATTTCACCGAGCGCCCCACAGGGAAGAATGGCGACGAGCACGGCCAGCTGATAGGCCGAGACGACCCAGACGGTATTATCGGCTTGCGCGTGCAGCGAAAGCGCGATCGAGGGCAAGGCGACGTTGGCGATTGCGCCGTCGAGAACGACGAGAACAATGGCCAGAAGTAAGAGAGCAACAGCCAGATAGCGTCGAGGCGACGCCAGGCCGTCTTGAGCGATCGATGCGTTGTAGGTGAGGGACATGGGAACTCCTCGGTGCTTGTGCGATGACCGATCAATTAGGCTTTGTTGATCTCCTGCGCCAGACGCAACGAAATCAACAGACAGTTGCGCATGGCGCCATGCCTGATTAGACTTGCGCCATGTCCGATCTCGATTTCAATCTCCTGGTGGCGCTGGATGCGTTGCTGCGCGAGCAGAGCGTATCGGCCGCCGGCCGCCGGCTTGGCCTCAGCACATCAGCCATGAGCCGGACGCTGTCCCGCTTGAGGACGGCGCTCGGCGATCCGATCCTCGTGCCGGCCGGGCGCGGCATGGTTGCGACGCCCCATGCCCTGGCGATTGCCGAAGATGTGCATGTGTTGAAAGACGCTGTGAAAACGGTGCTGAGCCCGCCATCGACCGTGGAAATCCGGGAGATGCGGCGCCACTTCACGATCCGCGCCAACGAGGCCTTCGTGCTTCTCTACGCAGCCGACCTTAGCGCCGCCGTGACCAACGCTGCGCCGGGAATAAGGCTTCGCTTTGCGCCGAGAGCGGACAAGGATGTTCAGGCTTTGCGGGACGCGGCGGTCGATCTCGATATCGGCGTCCTGCCGCGCGACAGCGACGAGCTGCGTTGCCAGAGCCTTTTCGAGGATCGGTTCGTCGGTGTCGCCCGGGTAGGGCATCCGATCTTCGATGCAGGGATAACGGCTGAACGTTACGCCGCATTGGGCCATGTGGTCTTCTCGCCGCAAACAGACTACGTCGGTCCCGTCGACCGGGCGCTCGCCGAACTCGGCCATGAGCGGGATGTCAGACTGATCGTGCCGAGCTTTCCGGCGGTGATCGCCGTTGCGGCGGCATCCGATCTGATCGGCTCAATTCCAAAATCCTATTGCAAGTCAGCGGCGACAAGAGAGATCAGGATCTTTGACCTGCCGGTCGCTGTGCCGGGTTTCAACATCGTCCAGGCCTGGCACCCCCGCATGGATGCAGATCGCGCCCATCGCTGGCTGAGGGCGCTGATTTTCGAGACGTTCCACGCGATGAGCTGAGCGAGCGCCCGGCCAATATAAGCGCTTGCGCCCGTTTTGCCGGAATGCCCGTTTCGCTGGAGTGAGTGACCGATCGTCTTCAGGGCACAGCGTGTTTTTCAGTGAAGCCGTCAGGCCGCGAGCTGGCCACTTCGTCTGCCGTGTGCAGTTTGCGTCGAAGCTGTCGCACGAAGCTTGAACCGGGAAACGAGTTCACGCAGCTTGGCAGCTTCCTGCGCCAGCTGACCGGATGCGGCAGTCGATTGTTCGACCATCGCGGCGTTCTGCTGGGTCACCTGATCCATCGAATTGACGGCGGTATTGACTTCGGCAAGGCCGGTCGACTGCTCCCTCGCCGAGACGGCGATGGCATCCATATGCTGGTTGATGCGGGCAATCTGTTCGCTGATCGCGCTCAGAACCTGGCTGGTGTCGAGAACGAGTTTGACGCCGCTTTCCACCTCCACCGACGATTTCTGGATGTGGCCTTTGATTTCCTTTGCCGCCTGAGCCGATCTCTGGGCGAGCTCGCGGACTTCCTGGGCCACCACCGCAAAACCCTTGCCCGCCTCTCCGGCGCGGGCAGCTTCGACGCCGGCATTCAGCGCCAGCAGATTGGTCTGGAAGGCGATCTCGTCGATCACGCCGATAATGCTGGTGATCTGCTGGGATGAAGTCTCGATGCGGCGCATGGCTTCCTCGGCGTGAGACACGACCTCGGAAGATTTGGCGGCATTGCGGTTTGCATCGGTCGCTTCAGTGCGCGCCTCGTCGGTGCGCTTGCTCGAGTTCGAGACATTGGCGGTAATCTGATCGAGCGCTGCAGCGGTTTCTTCGAGGGATGCCGCCTGCTGTTCGGTTCGTTTCGACAGATCGCCGGCCCCGGATGCGATTTCCCTGGTGCCTTCGTCGATCGCGGCAATGGCCGTGGCGATGGCGCTAAGCGTCTGATCGAGCTGCCTGATCGACATGTTGAAATCATGCCGGAGGCCCTCGAAATCGGGCGCGAAGGGTTCTTCGATCTGGAATGCGAGATCGCCCGATGCAAGCCGCTTGAGGCCCGCCGCGAGGCCTGATGTCGCCGCCCGCAACCGTTCGGCGGCATCGTCGTCGGCTTGCTTGCGGGCCGTGACCCGCTCGGTTTCGCCCTGCAATCGGGCTGCCTCGGCGTCCTGCTCAAGCTGTTTGTTGGCAATCGCCGCCTGGCGAAAGACTTCGACGGCCGATGCCATCGTTCCGATTTCATCGGTGCGGCCAATGCCGGTGCAGGCAATCGCTGTGTCACCGCCGGCAAGCCGCTGCATGTCGTTGGAAAGCACGAGAATTGGCTTGGTCACCGTCTTGCGGGTCAGGAAATAAAGGCCGATGGCGAAGATCGCGGCCAAGGCCAGAAGTGCTTTCAGAGTGATATCGACCGAAGCTTTGATTTCGGCGCTATGTTTGGAAATATCGTCCGACGCAGCTGTGATCTGATCCCCGGCCTGTTCCATAGCCGTTTCCAAGACGGAGAACTGATGCATGAATTCGGGCAACGCCTTCAACGCCGCCGACGGGTCCTTGCTGGCGAGATCGACAATCTTCGTGGCGCTTTCAATATAGACAATGAGCGGACGTTCGACGTTGGCAAGGATCGCCTTGGTCTTTTCGTCTGTGGCCAGGGCCTTGTTGGCGTCGATCATCTCCCGGAACGATGCCTCGTGCTCCACCAGATCTGCCTTCACCGTTGCAGCTTCTATACCTGCGGCCGGATTGGATGACAGCATTGAAGCGAGCACGTCGGCGCGCAGCGCGTCATGCATCATGTCTGCCTGCATATGGTTGCGCAGAATTTGCGCTGACTGGGCGACGTCGGCGCTGTTTGCGGAGAGGGCGGACGCGGACCAGATGCCGACGCCCGTGGCGCCGCCGGCCAAGCCGAAAATCGCGATGCTTGCAAAGATGATTTTATGCTGGATCGACGCCATAGCGGGACTCTCACGTTAATTTAGAACTTGAGAGTATCGAAACATGCTTAATTATTTCTCAGCGCCATGTCGCTTAGTGACGCAAAAACAAAAGGTTGCAGAGGATGTTTCATTTTCGATGAAAGGTTGAGCTCTTTGTGGCCCGCGCGGATGCCGGTGCGACGATTTAGTCCCTGACATCGATGCCGATAGAGTGATCGACTTGCGCGACGAGTGCCGCGTCGTCGAGGCCAATTGCTGCTTCGCGGTCTCGGGCGTAGCATTCATGTGCACAAGGAGAGGGACCATGGGGCTTTCAGCTTTTGTCCGGCCGGCGGCAGCCGTAGTGCTTTTGTTTGCCTTCACATCCACCGACGTCATCGCCAAGGGCAACCACCGAAGCTGTGCGCAGCTGCAGGCGATGATGGATCATGGGCTGACCGGCGGAAAGCATGCCGGGGATGGGCCCGACAAGAGAGCCAAGATCGAAAAGAAGATGAGGAAGAAAGGCTGCGAGAGCCGACAGCTCGCGAGCGCCGATGGAACGTGGTCTGGCAGCAGGTGAGCCTGTTGCCGAGACGGAGAAATGCGCCTTCGTCCCACGACGACGCGACATCCCCGCAATAACCTACGCGTCGATCGGAAAAAGCCTCAAAAACTGCCGATCGCCTTCCGGAGAGAAGAGGATGGAGCGGCTTTCCGCCGTTCGCCGCGCCCAGCCTTTGTCGAGGAAGCTTAAGAGCAGGGCCTTGCCGAGGCTGCCGGCAAGATGCGCCCGTCTTTCGCTCCAGTCGAGACAGGAGCGGCAGAGTGGGCGGCGTGAGGATCCGAGGTCGCCGACATCGATGCCGATGCATTTGAGGTCGCTTTCGCCCTTTTCCGTCAGCGCCAGGCCTTCGCCGACCGCCTCGATCGAGCCGGAGGCAATCAGGCTGTCGAGCATGCGCACACCGTAATCGCCGGCAAGGTGATCGTAGCAGATGCGCGCCTTGCGCAGCGCCGGCTCCTTTGGCCCCGGCCGGTGGCGCAGATGCCCGCGTCCAGCGGCAAAGCCCATCATGCTTTCGATCAGCCGGGCGACGGCCTCGTCGGCGAGTGTGAAATAGCGGTGGCGCCCTTGCTTGCGCTGGGTCAACAGCCCGCCGACTTCGAGCTTGGCCAGATGGGTGCTCGCCGTCTGCACGGTGATACCGCCGACGCCGGCAAGCTCGGTCGCCGTCAGCGCCCTGCCGCCGGTCAGCGCCGCCAGCATGTTGGCCCGCGCCGGATCGCCGATGAGCGCGCCGATCTGCGCAATGTCGGGTCCTTCCTTCATAGTTCGATCGTAACCGAAGCATCGCCGTCGGGCAATGTGCGAAAACGGAGGGCAAGCAAAGGAGAAAACCAATGATCACCTGCTTCATCCGTTATGAGATCGACCCTTTCAAGAAGGAGGCGTTTGCCGAATATGCCCGCAACTGGGGTCAGGCGATCCCGCAGAACGGAGCCGACCTGATCGGCTATTACGGCCCGCATGAGGGATCGGCAACGACGGCTTACGGCGTCTACAACATCGAGAGCCTCGCCGCCTACGAGACCTATCGCGCCAGGCTTGCGGCCGATCCGCTCGGCCGGGAGAATTACGAATTCGCCAGACGCGAGCGTTTCATCCTGAAGGAGGACCGCATCTTTCTCAAAAATGTCTCCGCCCCTCATGCAAAGCTGGTGCTGCCATGATCGCCGTCATCTTCGAAGTTGTTCCCTATATGGGCGAACGTCACAAATATCTGGATCTCGCCGGCGAATTGCGCACCGAGCTCGAAAAGATCGACGGCTTCATCTCGATCGAGCGTTTCGAGAGCCTGACGAACCGCGGCAAGCTGCTGTCGCTTTCCTTCTTCCGCGACGAGGCGGCGGTGAAGCAATGGCGCAATGTGGAGGCGCACCGGGAAGCGCAGCAGGCCGGACGCGGCGGCATCTTTGCCGATTACCGCCTTCGGATTGCCAGCGTCGTCCGCGATTACGGTATGTTCGAACGCGACGAGGCGCCATCGGACAGCCGCAGAGTGCACGACGCCGCCTGAGCATGGACGATGTGCCGTTCTGGCAGCGGTGGCCGAATAAATTCCCGAAATCGGCCGCCGCTTCAGGCTTTGGTAACTAAGTTGCGTAACCATAACGGAGAGTTAAGCGTAGAGCGTATGAGTGAGTATCAGAATGGCATCAGTTTTTCCGCTTGCCGACCTCAAGGCTTCCGTCAAGTCGGATTCCCGGCAGGATTCCAAGCCAGGGTCTTGGGTTGACACGATCATCAAGGGCGATTGCGTCAGCGCCCTTGAAGCTTTGCCCAGCCACTCCGTCGATGTCATCTTTGCCGATCCGCCGTATAATCTCCAGCTCGGCGGAACGCTGCATCGTCCCGACCAGTCGCTGGTCGATGCCGTCGACGACGAATGGGACCAGTTCGCCTCCTTCGAGGCCTATGACGCCTTCACCCGCGCATGGTTGCTCGCCTGCCGGCGTGTGTTGAAGCCGACCGGTTCGATCTGGGTGATCGGCTCCTACCACAATATCTTCCGCGTCGGCGCCACGCTGCAGGATCTGAATTTCTGGATCCTCAACGACATCATCTGGCGCAAGACCAATCCGATGCCGAACTTCAAGGGCCGCCGCTTCCAGAACGCCCACGAGACGATGATCTGGGCAAGCCCCAACGCCAAGGCCAAGGGCTATACGTTCAACTACGATGCGATGAAGGCCGCCAATGACGACGTGCAGATGCGCTCAGACTGGCTGTTCCCGATCTGCAACGGCGGCGAGCGGCTGAAGGGCGACGACGGCAAGAAGGTGCATCCGACGCAGAAGCCGGAAGCGCTGCTGGCCCGCGTCATCATGGCGTCGACGAAGCCTGGCGATATCGTGCTCGATCCCTTCTTCGGCTCGGGAACGACGGGTGCGGTCGCCAAGCGTCTCGGCCGTCACTTCGTCGGCATCGAGCGCGAGCAGGATTACATCGATGCGGCCTCGGCCCGCATCGCCGCCGTCGAGCCGCTCGGCAAGGCGGAACTGACCGTCATGACCGGCAAGAAGGCCGAAGTCCGTGTCGCCTTCAACGTGCTTGTCGAAAGCGGCCTCATCAAGCCGGGTCAGGTTCTGACCGACGCCAAGCGCCGCTACAGCGCGATCGTGCGCGCCGACGGCACCGTGGCCTCCGGCGGCGAGGCCGGCTCCATTCATCGTCTCGGCGCCAAGGTGCAAGGTCTCGATGCATGCAACGGATGGACCTTCTGGCACTTCGAAGACGGGCAGTCCCTGCGCCCGATCGACGATCTCAGGTCCGTCATCCGCAGTGATCTGGCAAAGGTGGAGTGAGCAGCACCTCTGGCGGATCGAAATACCTTCTTCCGGTTTCCCTCCAGTTACGGAAGAAGGCCAAGGCGCCCGGAGTTCAAGCTCCGGGCGTCTTCTATTTATAAGTCGTGATAACCGGTGGCGTCTCAGAAGGCCTGATAGTCGGTGACGTCGACCCGCGTGATCTGCCCTTCCGCGTTGAAGGTGATCGTCTCCTCGCCCGTGCGGACCAGCGGCTTGCCGGTCTGGCTGTGGGTGGCGCGAAGCGACCAGACCGCACGGCCGGAGAGGGCCGTCAGCCTTTCCACCAGCGAATTTTCCGCCGTCTGATCGGGATAATCGTCGAAGTAGCGACGGAAGGCGGCCATGATCTCCGTGCGGCCGGCAAGGCTGCCGACGCCATTCGAGACATAGGTCGCGTCCTCGGCGAAATAGCCCTCGATCGTAGGAAAATCGAGGGCGTTGATCGCCGCGTGAAAGCGTTCGATTTCCTCTGCCGGGTCGAAAGCCATGGGTCTCAGACCTTCAATCCGTAACTGGCGAGATCGCTGCGCAGCTTCTCCGCACCGGTAAAGAGCACCGCATTCCAGCCGAAAGCCCTGGCGCCTTCGACATTGGCCGGCGCGTCGTCGATGAAGATCGTTGCTGCGGGATCGAGGCCGAAGCTTTTCGTATGCGTCTCGTAGATGGCGATATCCGGTTTGATCAGACCGACATCGCCGGAAACGGTAACGCCGCGCGGCTTGGTGAGGAAGGGAAAACGCTGCTGTGCCTCGCGGAAAGTATCGGAGGCGAAGTTGGTGAGCATCGTCACGTCGCGCCCTTCGGCGATCAATCCTTCCATGATCGCGACGCTGTCCTCATAGGCGTGCGGCACCATCTCGTGCCAATATTTGCGGAAGGCGCGGATATGCTCCTCACGGGCTGGGTGCGCTTCGATCAATAGCGTTTCGGCCTCCGCCCAGGTGCGGCCGCGATCCTGCTCGATGTTCCAGTCGTGGGTGCAGATATTGGCGAAAAACCAGTTGCGCTCCGTCTCGTCGGGAATGAGGCGGCTGAAGGGAAGATGCGGATCGTAGTGAACGAGGACTTTGCCGATATCGAAAACAATATGCTTTATGCCGGTGGTCATGGTCATCCTTTGGATGTTTTGAACGCGAGAGGGATAGCTGTTGCGATCGCTTTTTTCATGACGGTCGGCAAGGCCTGCGCTTCAAGATTTGTAACCGGCTCCCACCATCCGTCATTCGTGCTGATCTTGGCGGCGATCGCCGCACGCCAGATCGAAAGCCGGAGCTCGAAATGAGTGAAGACGTGGATGACGGTGCCGCAGGCCTGCCATGCCGCATCGAAGGGCGCGGCCGCAGTCGAGACCTCGCCGTCAATGCGCGCCGTCCAGGCGCTCGTCGGCACCTCGGTCATGCCGCCGAGCAGGCCGCTGTCGATGCGCCGCCGCAACAGGATTTCGCCATCGCCGGTCACGGCGATGAAGGCCGCGCCATATCGCACCGGCTTCTCCTTCTTTGCCGCCTTGACGGGAAACAGCTCGGGCTCAGAGAGCTTGAGCGCCTGACAGGCATCATCCCGGAACGGACAGAGCGAACAGGCCGGCCGTTTCGGCGTGCAGATCGTGGCACCCAGATCCATCATCGCCTGGGCGAAATCCCCGGGCCGGGCGGCGGGCGTCAGCAGTGCCACCTTTTCCTTCATCAGCGGCTTTGCGGCCGGAAGCGGCGTTGCGATCGCATAAAGCCTGGAAATTACCCGCTCGACATTGCCGTCCATGACAGCCGCCTGCCGGTTGAAGGCGATGGCGGCGACGGCCGCTGCAGTATAATCGCCGATGCCGGGCAGGGATTTGAGACCTTCTTCGGTGTTGGGAAAGACGCCGCCATGCTCTCTCGCCACCGCCTCGGCGCATTTCTTCAGGTTGCGGGCTCGCGCATAATAGCCGAGCCCCGCCCAGGCGGCCATGACCGCGTCGTTGTCAGCATCCGCAAGATCGGTGACGTGAGGCCAGCGCTCAAGAAAACGCGCGAAATAGGGTTTGACCGCCTGGACCGTCGTCTGCTGCAACATCACTTCAGAAAGCCAGACGTGATAGGGATCGGCCTTGACGCCGCGGGCCGCCATGTCGGGCGAGACCCGCCACGGCAGGTCGCGGTGGTGGCGGTCGTACCAGTCGAGGAGGGGCTTTGCCGAGGGTTTGTCGAGTGTCGTGATCGTCATGATTTGCCGCGATGCGGGGAAGTGCCTATACTTGGCGAAGCAATGCCGCGCGATCAAGTCGGCCCCGCCAATTCCCTGTGCGATTGGCAGGGGCACCCAAGGTTTTCGATGAGTTATCCACGCAAAGGTGCAAAGCAGATTTCCGAGCTGGCGAACGGGCTGATCGATCCCGTTCTTGCGCGCCGCGCCGGCATCAATACGGCTTTGCTCGGCTCGTGGAGCGAAATCGCCGGCGAGGATTTCGCCGATTGTACCCGGCCGGAAAAGATCGCCTGGGCCCGCGGCGGCAATGAGGCCGGCGGCTTCCGTCCCGGTGTGCTGACGATCGCCTGCGAAGGCGCGCGCGCGCTGTTCCTCACCCATGCCCAGGGCGAACTCATCCAGCGCATCAACAGCTTCTTCGGCTTTGCCGCCGTCCACCAGATCCGCATCGTCCAGAAGCCGGTCTATCAAGCTTCCCGCCGCTCCCGTACCCCGGCGCCGCTAAAAGGCGAAGCCGCCCGCAAGCTCGAAGGCATGATGGAAGGGATAGAGGGCGACAAGCTGCGCCAGGCGATCCAGCGTTTAGGGACCGCGGTGATGGGCAAGCGGGGGAAGCAACGCTGATGAGCAAAACGCCCAACTTGAGCGGCAACACGCTGGGGTGCCACGGCCCCACCATCTCCATATGCTTAGTTTTTTGATCCCGCTTCAACAAGCTCGCGGGTGACAGCGAATTCCGTCCTGCCGGAGATCGAGCTATAAGGTTCACACTGGGTGATCGCGTCAGCGATCAGCGGGGCTGCAGTTTTTTCCCATTCGGATGGCGGTGTGCGGAAGTTGATAGATAAAAAATCGGCAGATCCATCCTTGATTACTGCCACAACCATGAAGCTATACGCGCTCGGCGCGTCCGCAGGTAGCTTTAAACATTTAAGCATCTGATTGAAAATAATATTCCCGCTGTCTTCTGAGGCGAGCGCGGTCGTGACATTCATGGCCAAAACGACAGAGGCAATAAACACACTATAGTGAAAAGTCTTCGTCAAAGAATGCATGCAAATTACCCCTCTGAATAGGCGCAAAAAAATGGAAAACTCCATCCTTACTGCGTGAAGCCAAATGGATCACAGGAAAAAGCGTATAGCAATTCAAGGTGTGCAGTGTTCCACATATCTGAAAAAATCGCGGCTGAAGGGTAATTCCAGGGCCGTCGCTAAACGACGCCCTTCTTCAAGATGAAGTTGCCATAGGGCCGTATTTCCCCCGTCTGAACCACCGCAAAACAGGCTTCTGCAATCGGATAGTAGGCGAAACGCTCGACGGGCTTGCTCCTGATGCTGCGCTTTTCGGCCGTCGAGCAAAGCAATTCCACGTCCGCATGCACCGGCAGCAATATCCCGGCCTGATCCGGATCCTCCATGTGCATGAGCGGCTGCTCGACGAAGTGATCGAGCGGCATGACTGCCAGGATCGCTTCTATGGTCTCTGTGGCGCTGGCCGCGTTCATCGATACGAGTTTGCCGCTGACGGTCTTTTTCGACACGCGGCAGGCCGAGAAATTCTTGTCGACGATGGCGATCTCGTCGCCATGCCCCATCGCGCTCAATATCCACAAAAGATCCGGGCAAAGAATCCCGGGAATATTTTTCAATGCCATGTTCGTTCCTCCCTTTGGACTCGTATATCACCATAAATCGATGAAGAAAACGCTTGCGCAAACGTTTCGATGGCCATACGCTGATTATCACTGTTTCATTGGAGGATGAAATGGACGGCAAGCGACCCACGGGCAGCGGCTTGTTTGGGATCGGTTGAATATTCCGATTTTGTTTGGGGAGGACGCCGGGGCGACAGTCTGAGGCTGTGTGTCAGGCGTGATGGGGAGGTCTGCAATCATGGCGACAATCACGGACGTCGCACGCGCCGCGGGCGTGTCGGTCTCTACCGTTTCGCACGTCGTCAACGGCACGCGGCATGTGAACGAGGCGACGGCGGCGCTCGTCAAAGAGGCGATCAAAAATCTTGGATTCGTGCCGAACGCTGTGGCCCGGTCACTGGTGCGATCCTCGACCGATGCCGTGGGTATCGCGATTTCGATCAGCACCAACTACTATTTCAACGATATCGTCTCCTCTATCGAACGAGCTTGCGCCGCCATCGGGCAGCTCGTCTTTCTCTGCGACACGCAGAACGATCCGGCGACCGAGCTGAAGCTGGTCCGCGAACTGGTCCAGCGGCGGGTGGATGGGGTGATTCTAGCTCCATCAAGTGATCCGGAAAACCGCGCTATCAACTATCTCAAATCGTCTCGCATGCCCTTCGTGCTCGTCGATCGTCTGACGGTCGAGGATGCGGACGGGGTCTGCCTGGACAACGAGGCAGCGATGGAAACGCTGATCGACCACCTTGCGAGCCACGGTCATCGCCGCATCGGCCTCATCGCCGGTGAGCCGGGGCTGCGTTCCACGATCGAACGCGTGCGCGGATATGTCGGCGCCATGCGCAAGCACGGGCTCGAGATCGATCGCAGTTTGATGAGCGAAGGCAATGCGAACAGCGCGGATGCCCGCCAATCGGCGCTTGAGATCCTAAGCAGGGCGGACCGGCCGACGGCGATCGCCTCGGGCAACAACCTGGCCACAATCGGCGTCATGCGCGCGGTGCGCGACCTTGGATTGCGCATCTCCGAGGATCTGGCGCTGATCGGCTTTGACGACTTTGACTGGGCCGACTGTTTCGAGCCGCGGCTGACCGTCATGGCGCAGCCAAGCGAGATGATCGGCATGCAGGCTGCGGAAATGCTGTCCAGGCGGATCAAATCGAGCACGGAGAATGTGCGGCAGGTCCGCCTGCCGGCAAAATTGGTAATTCGCCGCTCCTGCGGCTGCGGAGGACATTGAAATGACGTCGGCACTGGCTCTCGCTGGGATCACCAAATCCTTTCCGGGCGTGCGCGCGCTGAAGGGCGTGTCGTTTTCTCTGCAGCCCGGAGAAATCAGGGCGTTGGTGGGGGAGAACGGAGCCGGAAAATCGACGCTGATGAAGATCCTTTCAGGCGCCTATTCGGCCGACGAGGGGCGCATCGAGCTTTTTGGCGAACAGGTTCTCGATCCGACGCCGGCCGGGATGATCGCGCGCGGCGTCGCGGTCATCTATCAGGAACTTGCGCAGGCGCCGCACCTGACGGTCGCTGAAAACGTTCTGATGGGGCGATTGCCACGCAAGGGTGCCCTGATCGACTGGGGCGAAGCAAAGCGTCGGACCATCGAGGTTGTCGACCGGCTCGGTTTCGATGTCGATCCAACCGCTCGGATCGGAACGCTCTCGGTTGCCAAGCGCCAGATGGTGGAGATTGCCAAGGCGCTGGCGCGCGATGCGAAAATCATCGTTCTCGACGAGCCGTCGGCCGTGTTGGCGCAGGCGGAGATCGACCAGCTGTTCCGGGTCGTCCGGCAGCTGGCTCGTGATAGCGGCGTTGCCTTCGTCTATATCTCGCATCGCCTGCGTGAAGTTTTCGAACTGAGCGACACGGTCACCATTCTGCGCGACGGCACGGTCATCCACAACGGACCCTCCAATGGCCTGACGACGAACGACCTGATTCGCAGCATGGTGGGAAGGGAAGTGGGCGACGTCTTTCCCAAGCGCGCACCCCGGATCGGCGAGGAAGCCCTGTCCGCCAAGGGCATCTCGACGCCAGCGCTGCTCAAAAACGTCAGCATTCATGTTCGAAAAGGCGAGATCGTCGGTCTTTTCGGGCTGGCGGGCGCCGGCCGCACGGAGCTTCTGCGCGCCATTTACGGCGCTGACCCGCGTGGTGCCGGCGAGGTCAGCATCAACGGCGCGATGGCGAGCATCGGTTCGCCGCGCGCCGGTATCTCCAAGGGGCTCGGTCTCGTGCCGGAAGACCGCAAGACAGAGGGCCTCTTCCTGATTCAGAGCGTCGGCTTCAACATCATGTCGGCCAGCCTCGCGCAGATCGTCCGTTTCGGGCTTCTGTCTCTTCGCCGCGAACGCAAGATAGTGAGCGGTCTGATCGAGCGCCTGCGGATCAGGACGCCGAACGCCGCAGCGGCGACGCAGAACCTTTCGGGCGGCAATCAGCAGAAATGTGTGCTGGCGAGGCTCGTCAGCGCCGGGTGCGAGATCCTGCTGGCCGACGAGCCCACACGCGGTGTCGATGTGGGGGCCAAGCGCGAGATTTACGACCTGCTGGTCGAACTGGCGGAAGCCCGCGGACTGGCGATCGTCATCGCCTCTTCCGAATTGCCGGAAATCCTCGGCCTGTGCGACCGGCTCTACGTTTTGAGAGAGGGCGAAGTTACGGCTGAACTCGACGCGCGCACTGCAACCGAAGAACAAGTCATGCACTTCGCGGCACTACATTAATGAGGGGACTACCATGAAAAATCTTCCGCGAGGAACGGGTCTTGCCGGTGCACTGATCGTACTGATCATCGCCGCCTCGCTGATCTCTCCTCATTTTCTCAATCCCATCAATGTCCTGAACGTCCTGAGGCAGGTCGCGCTCTATGGGATCCTCGGCATCGGCATGACATTCGTGATCCTGACCAAAGGGATCGATCTTTCGGTGGGCTCGATCGTCGCGCTGGTCGGCGTCACCGGCGCGGTCCTGATGGAACAGGGCGTGCCCATCCCCCTGATGGTGTTGATCTGTCTCTCCATTGGCGCCCTCGTCGGCTGCGTCAACGGCTTCGGCGTTTCCTATTTTCGTATTCCGGCCTTCATCATGACGCTCGGCTGCATGGTGATGGTGCGCGGCTTCGCGCTGATGATCGCCGATGGTGGGACCGTCAATCCCGGCAAGCTCGCCGAAAGCTTCTTCTTGCTCGGCGGCGGTTACATGCTGGGTGTGCCGACACCGATCTACGTCTTCGCGATCGTCTGCATCATCGCGGCCGTCGTGCTCAGCTTTACGCCGTTCGGCCGCGCCATCTATGCGGTCGGCAGCAATGAGGAGGCGGCGAGGCTATCCGGTATCAATGTGCCGCTCGTCATCTTCAGCGTCTACATCATTTGTGGCGTGCTGGCAGCACTTTCCGGCCTGATTTTCCTGTCGCGCCTTTCCGTCGGCGACCCGAATTCCGGCCTCGGGCTCGAACTGGAAGCGATCACGATCGCGGTCATCGGCGGCACGTCGCTGTTCGGCGGCGAAGGCACGGTTCTCGGCACGATGGGGGGTGCCATGGTCCTGGCCATCATCGCAAACATTCTCAATCTCGCAGGCGTTTCACCATTCTCTCAACAGGTGGTGAAGGGTGGGATCATCGTTCTTGCCGTGCTGCTCGAAGCCGGAAGAAAACCACGCAAATAGCGTGTTCAACAGAGGGAGGACTTAAAATGCTCAACATGACCAGACGCATGCTCATTATCTCCGCCGGGCTCGCCACCGTCCTGACGGCGGCTCCCGCCTTCAGCGCGGACAAGATCGTCATCGGCTTCTCGCAGGCGAGTTCGAACTCGGCCCATCGCAACACGATGACCAAACGCAACCAGGCCTATGCCGCGGAGCACTTCAAGGATGTCGATCTGATCGTCACCAACGCGGAAGGCAAGTCAGCAAAGCAGATTTCGGATGTCGAAAGCCTGATGGTACAAGGCATGAAAGTTCTGATGATCTCGGCTCAGGATGGCGCCGCGATCGCACCGACCGTCAAGCAGGTGCTGGCCGCCGGCATTCCGGTCATCACGCTCGAGCGCAGTCTCGATATTCCCGTTACGCTGCATGTCGGCCCGCACAACAAGCCCATCGGCACGCTGGCCGGCAAGTACATTGCTGAAGCGCTGAAAGGCAAGGGCAATGTCGTGGAGATCAAGGGCGACCCGGCTGTCGCGCCCGCGGTCGAGCGCCACGAAGGTTTTGCCGAAGCCATCGCCGGCACCGATATCAAGGTGATCGCCGAAACCCACGCCGACTGGGATCAGGAAAAGGCGCTGAAGTTCATGGAAGACACGCTCCAGCGTTTCCCGGCCGGGCAAATCCAGGCCGTTTACGCCCATAACGACAATATGGCGTTTGGTGCGCTGCGGGCGATTCAGGCTGCCGGCCGTGACAAGGAAGGCATCCTCATCATCGGCATCGACGGCGAGAATGCCGCCATCCGCGCCGTTGCCAAGGGCGACCTGACCGCGACCTTCACCTATTCCACCGTCGCGCCTGAAGGCGTCATCGCCGCGCACGCGCTTGCCACCAACGACACGGCAGCGCTTGAAAAGCTTGGAACCTTGACGAAGAAGGACGACGGCTCGATGGAAATCGAGATCGCATCGAAAATGATCACCAAGGAAAATGCCGCCGAGTTCTTCTGCAAGGGGTTCGGCGACGACCCTGAATGCAAGTGATCCGATAGACGTCGACGTCCGGCGCGACGAATGCGCGCCGGACTTTCGTTTGAGATCCGAGAAACAAGCCGCCCGGTCGGCGGCTGGTCGAGCAGCCCAACGTCAGCTACTTGGACATGAAGCCTGTCTTGAACTCCATCGCAAGTGTATTACACTGTAATCACCGGATAGGAGTTAACAGGAATGCGCAGCAGCAAACCCATTACGGTGACGCTCGGCAGCCAGCAGAAAAGCTTGGAAGCGCGACTGGAATCTGGCGCCTATAATTCGGCGAGCGAGGTTATCCGCGCCGCGTTGCGCGCGCTCGACCGGGAAGAGGATGCGATCGACGAAATCATGCGTCGGAAAATCCGCGAGGCGATTGAAGATCCGGGTCCGGATATCGACGCCGATGTGGTCTTCGAGCGACTCGAACGTCTGCACACCGATCGAATGAAGACCCAGGGCGGTGATGCCTAAGGTGGTATTTCGCCCTAGGGCGGAGAAGGATCTGTTCGCTATTTACGAATTCATCGCTGCAGACAATTCAATGGCGGCAATAGAGCTCATCCGCCGGCTGAGACAGTTTTGTCATGGCTTGGAAGACATGCCGGAAAGGGGGCTCCGCGAGAGGATTTTGCCCCAGGTGTTCGCATTCTGGTTTTCGAGCGGCGCGTGACCATTGCTTATCGGGTCATGAAGGAACAGGTGCAGATACTGAGGCTGTTTTATGCTGGCCGGAATACGCCTTCGGCCTTCCGTGGAAACTGAGAATCATTGATTTCGGACGCAACGTCTGCTTTCGGTCCCATCACGGTCACAATTCTTTGAAGAAAGTTGGCGAACCGTGCCTTGTGAGCGACCTCAAGCCGTTATATCGCACAGTCATGCCGTCAATCTCAGTAGTTATGGGGAACCCATGCAGATGTCCGAAATGCAACTGACGAAACGCCGCCTTCTCGGTGGTATCGCCATCGCCGCAGCTGCCGCAGCGCTTGTCGCCTGCAACGACAGCAAGGACGCTGCCGATGCTTCGTCCTCCGGCAAGACCATGGCTGACGGCACCAATGTCGACACCATCCAGACGGCTGCCACATCGGCGACCGAAATGCCGCAGTCGGACGGCGATGTCGACATGGCGAAGGTGCTGACACCTGGCGCGCTGCCGGAAATGGCGCTCGGCAAGGCCGACGCCCCGGTCAAGATCGTCGAATATATGTCGATGACCTGCCCGCATTGCGCCCATTTCCACAACACCACCTTCGACGCCATCAAGCAGAAATACGTCGACAGCGGCAAGGTGCAGTTCATCATCCGCGAATTCCCCTTCGACCCGCGCGCCGCCGCAGCCTTCATGCTTGCCCGCTGCAGCGCCTCCAATCCGGAGCAGCTGAGCACGCCGGAACAGTATTTCCCGATGGTCTCGATGCTCTTCAAACAGCAGCAGGTCTGGGCCGCCGCCGATGATGGCCGCGCCGCGCTGCTACAGATGTCGAAGCTTGCCGGATTTACTGAGGATAGCTTCACGAAATGCTTGACGAACCAGAAGCTTCTGGATGAAGTGAACGCCACGCGGGAAAGAGGTTCCAAGGATTTCGGCGTCAACGCCACGCCGACTTTCCTTATCAATGGCAAGCGCTATTCTGGAGACATGCCGGTTGAAACCATGTCGGCGCTCATCGACAGCCTGCTCTGAACCGGACCGTTTTGAAATGACGGGCGACGGTGAGAGCCGTGCGCCCGTTTTTTTGTGGCTGCGTGGGGGTGCCCGGCTCACCCTGCGCTGCGGACGTGTTTCCCGCTCTGAACTACGCCCCGGAGCGGCTGCATGAAGTTCAACAAGCTGCGCCTGGTCGGCTTCAAATCCTTCGTCGAGCCGACGGAATTCATCATTGAGCGGGGGCTGACCGGCGTCGTCGGGCCGAATGGATGCGGCAAGTCGAACCTCGTCGAGGCCCTGCGCTGGGTGATGGGCGAGAATTCCTACAAGAACATGCGCGCCTCCGGCATGGACGACGTGATCTTTTCCGGTTCGGGAAACCGCCCGGCGCGCAATACCGCCGAAGTCGCGCTCTATCTCGACAATGGCGAGCGCACCGCGCCTGCCGCCTTCAACGACAGCGACGAGATCCAGGTCACCCGCCGCATCGAGCGCGAACAGGGCTCACTTTATCGCATCAACGGCAAGGAAAGCCGCGCCAAGGACGTGCAACTGCTGTTTGCCGACGCCTCCACCGGCGCGCGTTCGCCCTCGATGGTCGGCCAAGGCCGCATCGGCGAGCTGATCCAGGCAAAGCCGCAGGCCCGCCGCCAGCTGCTCGAAGAGGCGGCCGGCATTTCAGGCCTGCATTCCCGCCGCCACGAGGCAGAACTGCGGCTGCGAGCCGCCGAGGGCAATCTCGAGCGTCTCGACGACGTTACCTCGCAGCTCGAAAGCCAGATCGAGAGCCTCAAGCGCCAGGCCCGCCAGGCCAACCGCTTCAAGACGCTGTCTGCCGATATCCGCGCCCGCGAGGCGATGCTGCTGCATATCCGCTGGGTGCAGGCTAAGGAGGCCGAAGCCGAGGCCGACAGTGCGCTGAACCAGGCGACATCAGTCGTCGCCGAAAAAGCGCAGCTGCAGATGGAGGCGGCGAAGAACCAGGGCATCGCCAGCCTAAAGCTGCCGGAACTGCGCGATGGCGAGGCCCGCGCGGCGGCCGCCCTGCAGCGCCTGCAGATCGCCAGGAGCCAGCTGGAGGAGGATGCCGGCCGCATCCTGCGCCGCCGCGACGAACTCACCCGCCGCCTCGCCCAGCTTGCCGAGGATATCCGCCGCGAGGAGCGGCTGGTGGCCGACAACGCCGTCATTCTTGCTAAGCTCGATGCCGAAGAGGCGGAGATTGCAGAAATCCTCGCCAATTCCGGCCGTTATGCCGAGGAAACCCGCGAGGCCTTCGAGGGGGCGGCGGCCAAACTTGCCGACAGCGAGCGGATTTTCACCGTGCTGACGGCCGAGCGTGCGGAGGCTGCTGCCGGCCGCAACCAGCTGGAACGCGCCATACGCGATCTCACTGACCGCCGGATGCGGCTCGAACGCCAGATGGACGAGGCAAACCACGAACTCTCAGCCATCGGCGAGAAGATATCAGGCCTGCCTGATCCAGACGAAAAACGCGCCATTGTTGAGGCTGGCGAGATCGCCCTTGCCGATGCCGAAGCCGCCGTCCAGGCGGTCGAGCAGGCGCTGACATCAGCCCGCCAGACCGAGGCGCTGTCGCGTGCGCCGGTCGATCAGGCCCGTTCGGCGCTGAATGCGCTGGAAACCGAGGCCCGGACCATTTCCCGCATGCTTGCCGCTGGCGCTGCGGCCGGCAAATTTCCGCCTGTTGCCGATGAGCTGAAGGTCGATCGCGGCTTTGAAACGGCGCTGGGTGCTGCGCTCGGCGACGATCTGGAATCGCCGCTCGATGCCGAGGCGCCGGCCCATTGGTCGGACAATGGCGATGGCGCCACCGATCCGGCATTGCCATCAGGTGTTGCACCGCTACTCCAAAATGTCCGCGCGCCCGCCGCACTGACCCGCCGCCTGCGCCAGATCGGTCTGGTTGCGGAAGGGGAGGCGCAGTCTCTGATGGCGGCACTGAAGCCAGGCCAGCGGCTGGTGACGAAAGCGGGCGCCGTTTATCGTTGGGATGGCCATGTCACTGGCGCGGACGCCCCCAGTGCTGCGGCACTCCGCCTTGCCCAGAAGAACCGCTTGACCGAGCTCGAAGGCGAAGCCGCCCTTGCCCGCGACGTGCTTGCCGAAGCCGAGGAGCGGCAGGCGGCTGCCGCCGAAGCGATCCGTGCCGAGGAGCGCCGGCTGGCCGAGGCGCGTGACATGAGCCGCCTGTCGGCGCGCCATCTCACTGAGGCCCGCGATGCGCTTGCGGCCGCCGAGCGTGCCTCCGGCGACCTCATCCGCCGCCGCGATGTCGTCAGCGAGGCCGCCAGCCAGCTGCGCGCGCAGCTGGAGGAGATCGCCATCCAGGAAGAAAACGCTCGCATCGAGCTGGAAGACGCGCCGGATCTCACCGCGATCGACGAGCGCCTTCGGTTCCAGCAGGCGGATGTGGCGACCGATCGCGGCGCGCTCGCCGAAAGCCGCGCCCGCCATGAAAGCCTCGCCCGGGAAAACGAAGCCCGACAGCGCCGCATCGTGGCGATCGGCCAGGAGCGCGACACCTGGCGCCAGCGCGCGGCAAGTGCGGAAGACCATGTCGCGACGTTGCGCGAACGTGAGGAAGAGGCGCGTGAAGAGGCAGCCGAGCTCGAACTGGCACCGGATGAGTTCGACGACAAGCGCCGCGCCCTGCTCAGCGAATTGCAGAAGGCGGAAGAGGCGCGCCGACAGGCCAGCGATCTTCTGGCCGAAGCCGAACGCATCCAGCGCGAAGCCGACCACAAGGCGACGACGGCACTGTCCGAACTTGCCGAATGCCGTGAACGCCGTGGCCGCGCCGAGGAGCGCCTGGTCTCCGCCCGCGAGAAGCGGCAGGAAAGCGAAAGCCGCATCCGCGAGGTCCTGAACGTCGCCCCGCACGAGGCGCTGCAGCTGACCGGGCGCCCGTCCATGCAGGCTCTACCCGATCCGCGCGAAGTCGAGCGTGAGCTGGAGCGACTGAGGATCGAGCGTGAGCGGCTCGGCGCCGTCAACCTGCGCGCCGATGAGGAGCAGAAGGAGCTGAGCGAGAAGCTCGAAGCGCTGATCAAGGAGCGCGACGACGTCATCGACGCGATCCGCAAGCTGCGCGGCGCCATCCAGAGCCTGAACCGCGAGGGCCGCGAACGGCTGATCGCCGCCTTCGACATCGTCAACGCTCAGTTCCAGCGGCTGTTCACCCATCTTTTTGGCGGCGGCACCGCCGAGCTGCAACTGATCGAATCCGACGATCCGCTCGAAGCCGGCCTCGAAATCCTCGCCCGCCCGCCCGGCAAGAAGCCGCAGACCATGACGCTGCTGTCAGGCGGAGAACAGGCGCTGACGGCGATGGCGCTGATCTTCGCCGTCTTCCTCACCAATCCGGCGCCGATCTGCGTGCTCGACGAAGTGGACGCGCCGCTCGATGACCACAATGTCGAGCGCTATTGCAATCTGATGGACGAAATGGCGGCCTCCACCGAAACCCGTTTCGTCATCATCACCCACAATCCGATCACCATGGCCCGCATGAACCGCCTCTTCGGCGTCACCATGGCCGAGCAGGGCGTCTCCCAACTCGTCTCCGTCGACCTGCAAACAGCTGAGCGCCTGCGCGAGATTGCTTAAGGCATTCCCGAAAAAGTGCGCAGCAGTCTGCGCCCAAGGATTGCGCAAGCGCTGGAGTGCAATCCTGCCGCGGCTTTACGGGAATTGCGTGCGATCAAAGGATGGCGCAATTCCAGCAAAGCTACTGGACGGTTTTGCGTCCTGAAATTGCGGAAAGCCAAAAGACCGGCAATAAACACCAAAAAAGGTCGGCTCTCTCGCGCCCTGTACCCCATTTGGGTGATGCTCTTTGCGATGACTTGCATTAGAAGTTGTTTCAACGCAACCTGATTTTTTTGCTGAAAAGCGGCTGACCAAGTTGCGCATATAGAATTCGCGATGCGGTGTTCCGGTAGAGGGCAAGCGCTGGAATGCTGAGGTGTTGAGGGACCCCCCGTCCGGTTTTCCTGGCCGGACGGAAACAAGGCTTTGCGGGACATTGTTGCAGTCCCGCAAAGCTTTTTTTATGCTTACTCATCTCTCCCAATGTTTCAATCGTTTCGACCGGCGGCCATGCCGAGATTTATTGTGCGGCGCAACATTTTGCCGCATTTGTCGATTTTCATTTCAACACCAAGGGATTAAGCTGATCCCCGATTTGGTGTTGGGGGGAAGATGACCAAGTGGGTCTATACGTTCGGCGACGGGCAGGCTGAGGGCCGGGCGCGTGACCAGGAGATTCTCGGCGGCAAGGGCGCCAATCTCGCGGAAATGTGCAGCCTGGGACTTCCCGTTCCGCCGGGGCTGACGATCGTCAGCGATGCCTGCAACACCTATTACAAGAACGGCGGCCATATTGAGGACGGACTGAAGGCGCAGGTGCGCGCAGGTATCACTGATATAGAGGCGATCACCGGCCGCCACTTCGGTTCCGTCAGCCAGCCGCTGCTGCTCTCGGTGCGCTCCGGCGCCCGCGTTTCCATGCCCGGGATGATGGATACGGTGCTCAATCTCGGCCTCAACGACGAGACCGTGCAGGCGCTGGGCCATGATGCGGGTGATGCGCGTTTTGCCTGGGACAGCTACCGCCGCTTCATCCAGATGTATGCCGATGTCGTCATGGGTCTCGGCAACGACGCCTTCGAGGAGATACTGGAAGACGAGAAGGCCAAGCTCGGCCACGAATTCGATACCGAACTCAGCGCCTCGGAATGGCAGCATATCGTCTTCCTCTACAAGAAGCTGATCGAGGAAGAGCTGGGGCAGGAATTTCCGCAGGACCCCGAAGTCCAGCTCTGGGGCGCAGTCGGCGCTGTCTTTTCCAGCTGGATGAGCGCGCGCGCCGTCACTTACCGCCAGCTCCACAATATTCCGGAAGGCTGGGGCACGGCGGTCAACATCCAGGCGATGGTCTTCGGCAATCTCGGCAATAGCTCCGCCACTGGCGTCGCCTTCACCCGCAATCCCTCGACCGGCGAGAGGGCGCTCTACGGCGAATTCCTCGTCAATGCCCAGGGCGAGGATGTCGTGGCCGGCATCCGCACGCCGCAAAGCATTACGGAGGAGGGGCGGATTTCCTCCGGTTCCGAGAAGCCTTCGATGGAAAAGCTGATGCCGGAGGCCTTCCGCGAACTTCTCCGCATCTGCACCGAGCTCGAAATCCATTACCGCGACATGCAGGATATCGAATTCACCATCGAGCGCGGCAAGCTGTGGATGCTGCAGACCCGCTCGGGCAAGCGTTCGACCCGGGCAGCGATGAAGATCGCCGTCGATATGGTCGATGAGAAAGTGATCACCGAGGAGGAGGCGGTGCTGCGCATCGAACCATCAAGCCTCGATCAGCTGCTGCATCCCACAATCGATCCGCGCGTCACCCGCCAGGTGATCGGCACCGGACTGCCGGCTTCGCCCGGCGCCGCCACTGGCGCCATCGTCTTCACTGCCGAGGAGGCCGTCGAGGCGGAGGCCGAAGGCCGCAAGGTCATCCTGCTCAGGGTCGAGACCAGCCCCGAGGATATTCACGGCATGCATGCCGCTGAAGGCATCCTGACCACCCGCGGCGGCATGACCAGCCATGCCGCGGTCGTTGCCCGCGGCATGGGCATCCCCTGCGTCGTCGGCGCCGGCACCATGCGCATCGATCAACGCAACGAGCGGCTGCTCGGCGTCGGCGTGACGCTGAAGAAGGGCGATATCATCACCATCGACGGTTCGGCCGGCCAGGTGCTGAAGGGCGAGGTGCCTATGATCCAGCCGGAGCTGTCGGGCGATTTCGGCCGTATCATGGGTTGGGCCGACCGCGCCCGGCGCATGACGGTGCGCACCAATGCCGATACGCCGGCCGATGCGCGCGCCGCCCGCTCCTTCGGTGCCGAAGGCATCGGCCTTTGCCGCACCGAACACATGTTCTTCGAAGGCGAGCGCATTCATGTCATGCGTGAGATGATCCTGGCCGAGGATGAGAAGGGCAGGCGGCTGGCGCTCGACAAGCTGCTGCCGATGCAGCGTTCCGATTTCACCGGCCTCTTCACCGTCATGCACGGCCTGCCGGTGACGATCCGCCTGCTCGATCCGCCGCTGCACGAATTCCTGCCGAAGACCGACGACGAGGTCGCCGAAGTCGCCTTCGCCATGGGCATGGAACCATCAGCCCTTCGCCAGCGCGTGGATGCGCTGCACGAGTTCAATCCGATGCTCGGCCATCGCGGTTGCCGGCTGGCGATCTCCTATCCCGAGATCGTCGAGATGCAGGCCCGCGCCATCTTTGAGGCAGCAGTTGCCGCAGCGCAGGAGACCGGGGCCGCCGTCGTGCCGGAGATCATGGTGCCGCTCGTCGGCCTGCGTTCCGAACTCGACTACGTCAAGGCGCGCATCGATGCCGTTGCCGGCGAGGTGACGACAGAGACAGGCATGAAGATCGATTATCTCGTCGGCACGATGATCGAGTTGCCGCGCGCGGCCTTGCGCGCCCATGTCATCGCCGAGGCCGCCGAGTTCTTCTCCTTCGGCACCAACGACCTGACGCAGACCACCTTTGGCATTTCGCGCGACGATGCGTCGGCCTTCATCCCCACCTATCAGCGCAAGGGCATCATCGAACACGATCCCTTCATCTCGCTCGATTTCGATGGCGTCGGCGAATTGATCAGCATCGCCGCCGAACGCGGCCGCCGCACCCGCAACGACATGAAACTCGGCATCTGCGGCGAACATGGCGGTGACCCTGCCTCGATCCGCTTCTGCGAAACGATCGGCCTCGATTACGTCTCCTGCTCGCCGTTCCGCGTGCCGATCGCCAGGCTGGCGGCGGCGCAGGCGGTTATCTCAGGCGACCTTTAGACGCCGGGTGAGGTCTGCGACCGGGGCTAAGACGCCTGCGTTATTCAGTGATGATATCGCCAGTGATCGCGGTAGATATACGGCCCGTTCAGATCCCAGGCCATGCTGTTCATCAGCTCGGCACTCTGCGCCCGCGATTCGGCGCGCCGGTCGAGATCGATGCGCTGCAGGCAGGTGGCAAAACCATCCGTGCCGCGCCGGAAACCATAGCTGAGACACCGCTGCTCATCCGCCGCCCGCCGCTCCTCTGGCGTCATCGTCTGACAGGCGGAAAGCCCGGCGATGATGATAGTAATGACGGTGAGGAGAAGGGGATAGCGCATTGGTTTATTCCTTGAGCATGCTCGCTGAGGAAAGGCTATTCGGCTGACGCCGTCAAGCCGCCGTCGACTTGGGAGATTGCCGTCAACAGTCCGTCATCCGGCTGCCGCCACCTTCTTCCCGCTCGCGGGGCGAAGGGACCATGCCACGACCTTCGGTTCCTCGCCGACCTCTCGCAGGGAGGTTGAGGATGATGCTCTGACCAGACTCACGCCGCCCCGGCTGGATCCCCAATCGGCAGCAGCGCCGGATCGAGCGGCGGATCCTGCGGGTTCTTCGTATCGGCCGGGTCCTGCACCGGCGTCAGCGGCGGCTTTTGCTGGATAGGGTCCGGAATACCGGGTGTCGGCGTCGGGCCACGCGGTGTATCGGCATTGGGTGTCGGCAATGGGTCTCTGTTCGGCATGATCGCCTCCTTTGAAAATGGAACGGCATCACCAGCATATGGTTCCACTTTCGCCGGCCAACCTTCCTATGCATGAGGGGCATTCGTCTGTATGAGGAAAGCTTGCAAAAACTGGAACGAGCATGGCCATCCGCGATCGATTTTCGAAAAAACTGAGCTGTCCGCAATGCGGCAATGAGGGCTTTGCCGAGGCCTCTGAGATCGATGATCCCAAGCGCAAGCACCCGGATTTCAACGTCGATCATCTGCCGCGCGGTTTTGGCGTGCAGCGGCCTTCGAACCACCAGGAAAATTTCATGATCAAGTGCGAATGCGGGCGCAAGTTTCCCTTCCGCAGTGTCGCGGAAGCTGCGGCGGAGCGCCGCTGACATAAGGTTCTGATCTCAGATCCGCTCCAGCAGTTCGATAAAGGCATCGGCGAAGCGCACCAGCGGCGCGGTTTCTTCATCGGGCGCCTGCATGCGGATCTCCGTGCCGGCATAATCGAGCAGCGCCAGCACGACGCGCATTTCCTGGCCGTCACCTGGAATGCGCAGCACGGCGATGCGGCGGCAATCCTGGACGAGGCCGGCGGCCGGCAGATCGAACAGCAGTTCGCCGCCGGAGCGTTCCGCCGCGCGGCGCACCGCCTCGCAGAAACCGGCATCGCCGCCGGCATAGCCTTCGAGCGAAAGTTCGAGCTCAAGCAGCTCCAGCGGCAGCATCGGCTCGGACTGGTCGATCCCGCCAAGCGCAGACGCCTGCGGCCTTGCTGCTATCTCAGGTGAAATCATCCGTCTCTCCTGTGCTCACCATAAGCAGATGAAACCGCGCCAGAATGGCCCTTTTTTGGCATATCAGCAAGGGCTCATGAAGTGGCGCTCCTCTTCGTCGTGGATTCCAACGCATTGCTTCAGACAAGAGTTTCAATTTAGCCGAATCTTGCACTAAACAGAGTGATGGCGATTTGCGTGGTTGAGGACGCGGGCGCTGATGAGCAACCGGTAAGTTTGATGGCCATCCGCTTCGACCGTCCCGTTTCCAGCGCCGCCCGCTTTTCGCGGCTGCTCGGGGCGTTTTCCCTGGTATTGGCGCTGGCGGTGATGATCGCCCATCGCTTCGGCGGGCTGGCCACACCCTATCTGGTGCTGCTTCTGATCGTCGCTGCCGGCTGCGCGCTTCTGGCCGCCATGCTCGCCGCAGTCGGGCTGCGCAGCCTCTGGATGACGGGGGCCGAAGGCGGGCTGGCGGCGCTGGCGGCGCTGATTTATGCCGCGTTTCCGCTTGCTATCGGCGCTTTTGCCGCCGAGCAATATCTGACCCTGCCTGATATCTACGACGTTTCCACCGATCCGATCTCCGCCCCGGACTGGCTTTCGCCGCCGAAATCCGACCAGATCTGGCTGAAGCGCAACCCTGATGTGACGCCGGAGGATCGCGAAAAGCAGCTCACCGCCTATCCTGAACTCACAGGCCGGCGTTATGAGGGCGCACTCGACCGCGTGCTGGAAGCGGTGCGCAAGGTTGCCAAGCAGAGCGGCATTACCATCACCAGGAGCAGCGGCGACACCGAGCCCGGCCGCGACCCCGAGGACAAGCCGGTCAAGCCGCCGCAGGCGAGCGACGATGCGGTGGCCGACGCGCCCGATATCATCCCGGTGCCGACGCCGCGCCCCTATGACGACGATGTCGCCAAGCTGATCCGCGGCGCCAACGGCGTGACGCTGCAGGGCACCACCCGCACGCTGATCCTCGGCCTGCGCTTCGATATCATCATCCGGTTGCGCGAAGAGGCCGAAACCACTTTCGTCGACATCCGCGTCGCCTCCCGCTACGGCCAACACGACCTCGGCTTCAGCGCCGCAATCGCCGGCGATTATCTGAAGGCGCTGGATGCCGAGCTGCTTGGGATTGCGGGTGGGTGAGCAACGGCGGCGCAAAGCGCCAGCAATCGATCCGGCGAATCGATTGCAGTTGCGAACGCCCTGAGCCAAAAGCGAAGGGCCGGGATAGGGTGCGGCAACTCAACGACCTTATACCGAAACAAAAGAGCAGAGGGCTGTTATGGGAAGCAGGTCCCCGGCTGCGGTCTCGACCCCGGTAAGGTTAGGACGAGGGGCAGCTATCCGCGCGAATCGACAGGCATCACCGCGGCCACCACTCAATCTTCCACCACCAACCACCCCGTATACCGCACCACCAACCCCGTCAGCCGCCCGCCGATCTCCACGTGGAAGCAGAACCGCCCATCGCGCTCCTCCTCATAGGTATCGCCACCCGGCGCCAGAAACAGCGGCATTGGAATCCCGCAAAACCGCCAGCCCCGCACCACAAGCCGTAGCCTCTGCCCATCCGGCACCAACGCAATCAGCACCCGGAACGGCCCGAAGACCTCGGCGAGCAGATGCCGGTCGCGGCCCTTGCCTTCGACCTGCCAGCTGTGGAAGCTTTTCCCGCCGAAATCCCGCGTCCAGATCTCCTTGTCTCCATCGCTCACGAAACGCACCGTGACCGGCACATCCTCTGCCGCTGCGGGAAAACCGATCACCCCAGCGACGATCCTGGCCAGCAGCCCACCGCCGCGCTCGATCCGCGCCCGGCCGGAGGCGACGCGGGCGCCGCCCGCATGCCCACCCGCATGTATTGCGGCGAGGGCGGGCGGCAGCCGCTCCCAGGCGCTGCCGAGAATCTCACGGTAGAGCGGCAGCCGGGCCTCCTCGCATTCCATCCTGATCCCCGTCGTGATCTGAAAACGCCGGAAGGCCGCTTCGAAATCCGCAAGCCGCAATTCCCCCGCCGCCGGCCGGGCACCATTTTCCGGCCGCATACCGGTCAGCAGCCGGCGCACCAGCGCTTCCACGCCGATGATGGGGATGAGCGGCCCGTCATCACCTTCGGCAATCAGATGCCAGCCAGCTATCCGCCTCTTTCCCGCGCGATCGATGCCGCCCACGCGGACGAACATGCCGCCGCGATGTTCGCCGATCGCGAAGTTATGGCTGGCGCGCTGCAGTAGCCGTGAGAATGGCAGCAGCGACGGCAAAAGCCGGAAGCGGACGAGCCTTGCCGCAAGGCTGAGCAGTCGCTGCAGCGGCTGCGGTTCCGTGCCGACGCCGGTGAAGGTGGATCGCAGGCCGGCAAGGTGCTGCGGTAGCAGCGCCAGGTCAGGCGCATCCACCAGCAGGAACTTCCGGCTGCGCAGCGGCGCGACACCCGGCGGCGTGATCGTCACCCGCATCGCATCGATCAGCCCGCCCCCGGAGGCCTGCCGCCCATCGCGCAGCACCGTCACAGGCTTACCGGCATAGGTGGCGATTGCTCTCACGACATTGAGCCCGATCCGTACATGCGGCGAGGGGGCAATGCCCGCCGCGACACTGTCGATCCGGGAGAAATGCGGCGCCATCGCATCAAGCGCGGCAAAGGAGAGGGCGGGCAGGCTGCTGAGCCCGGAGAGCGCGAAGGTGCCCTTGGCCTTGGCCGCCGCATCGAGACCACTGACGCCGGCGACGAAACCGGTGCTGTCGGCGATATCGGCATAATCGATGCCGAGGCCGATACACGCATCGACCACCTGGTAGGCATCCTCTCCGAAGGTCTGGAACGGCCCTGAGGCATCGACGACGAGATTCGGCCTCAGCCGCGTCAGCTGTTCCTCAAGATCGCCATCGCGATCGAAGGCCACCGCCTGCAGCATCGCCCCGAGAGCGTTGCTTCCCAGACCGTCAGATCCATCTTTCGGCGTTCTGAGATCCGCAACGAAATCGTCAGCCTTCTCAAGTGACCGCCCCGCGATCAGCATCCTGAGCCTGGGTTGATCGCCAAGCAGCCGGGCAAGCCGCCCGCCAAAAGTGCCGTAGCCGCCGATGATGAGCAGCGAAAACCTGTCGCCGCTCATGTGACGAAGCGGCTCCGCTGCTCCGGCGTCGGCACCATGCAGCTTTGCCGTCCGGCAATTTTCAGCCGGTTGCGGGCGATGAATTCATAGAGCGCATCGGCCACCTGCCGCGGCAGAAGCCGGAAGAGCTTGACCAGCGAATAGGGAAAGCCGAGACCCGCCAGCATGCGGATCGAGCCGTCGGATTTGAAGAAGGCGCGGCCGTTTTCGATCAGGATATTGGTCTCATAGTCGCGCGCATGCAGCCCGTAATGCCGGTAGAGCGCCTCGCCGAGCGGCGTCTGCGCCGCGAGGAAGCGGTACCGCTGCCGTTTGTCATGTTTCAGCGCGAATTTCACCCAGCCGGAGCAGAACACACATTCGCCGTCGAAAACGATCAACGGCCTGTCATCGGCAAAGGCGGGCACATCGGCATCGCCGCGATAGCTGTAATCGGCTCGGGCGCCCATCGTCATCTCCCCGTCCTCATTTTGGTGTCGCCCGCCGGTAGGTGGCGGCAAGCGAAGGCGGCCCGTCGGCGGCAATCTCGCCGCGCTCCAAAAGGTCCTCGATATGGGCGAGCACGGAAAGAGCGGCCGCCCCGTGCAGCTTCGGATCGGTATCGCGATAGATCACCTTCACCATGTCGGATATCCGCCCATCGCCCGCCCGCACACGCTCCAGCACCGCCCGCTCGCGCCTGAGGCGATGCGCCTTCAGCGCTCGCAGGAATCCGGCAGGCTCCGTCACCGGCCCGCCATGGCCGGGCAGCAACAGCCGGTCGTCGCGCGCGATCAGCTTATCGAGCGATTCCATATAATCCGCCATCGAACCATCCGGCGGCGCGACGATCGAAGTCGACCAGGCCATGACATGATCGCCGGAGAAGAGGATGTCGCGGCCCTCAAGCGCGAAGGCGGCATGATTGGCCGTATGCCCCGGCGTCAGCACGCCGGTCAGCGCCCAGCCGTCGCCCGAAATGGTCTCACCGTCGCCGATCGCAATATCGGGCACGAACTCCATATCAGAGCTTTCGGAAAAGGGATTGATCTCGCCATCGCGCAACGGCCGCGCCGGCCGGTGCGGCCCTTGGCCCACCGTCACCGCCCGCGTCGCCGCCCGCAGCCGCCGCGAAAGCGGCGAGTGGTCGCGATGCGTGTGGCTGACGAAGATATGCGTCACCTCGCGCCCGCTAAGGGCGGCCATCAGCGCCGCAAAATGCGCCTCGTCCTCCGGCCCGGGATCGATGACCGCGACGGAGGAAGAGCCGACGATATAGCTATTGGTGCCGAAAAAGGTGAAAGGCCCCGGATTGTTCGCTGTAACCCGCTCGACTCCTGAAACAACCGGCACGGCCTGCCCATAGGCCGGCTCGAAAGCGAGGTCGAATGCGGGACTGTCCATGAAGGAATGATCTCAGGCCGATGACGTCGCCCATTCCTAGCACGGCATCCGGCACCGCGCAGCGCATAAATCTGCGCCGAGATAAACTTAGTCATTGTGACAGACGGAGAGCTTTGCTAATCAGGCGTCGATTTGAGCAAGCGGTTTCCGCTCAAGCTCTGGTGGGGCGTCGCCAAGCGGTAAGGCAACGGTTTTTGGTACCGTCATCCCTGGTTCGAATCCAGGCGCCCCAGCCAAATTCCAGCAAATACAAGCTTGCGCCTTACCGGCCGTCTTCGAACAGGCGAATGCCAGTCAGTTCGGCAAGCCTCCCCACCAGCGCATCCTGAAATCCACTATCAGCAATCTCCTCCGCCGCCTCCCGCTGCTGGCGATGATACCAATATCCACCGCTCACCTTCGCGGCTCCTTCATCGCTGGTCGCAAGCCATGTCTGAGTGAGATGCCCCATTTCAAGGTCGTCGGGGGCGCCGGCGCCGCCCATTTTGGTTGGCACCCAGCCGGGGTCCACCGCATTGCAAAGAATATCCGGCCAATGGCGGGCCACGGCGGCGGCGAGGGTGGCGATGTAGAGCTTGCTTTCCGAGTAGGCCTGGCTTGCGTTCCACGGTCGCTTCTTCCAGTCGATATCGTCCAGCGCGCTGCTGCCGCTGCGATGCATGCCGCTGCTGAGATAGACCAGGCGATCGGGGCGGGCGATCCAGGCGGTGAGCAGATAGGGGGCAAGCACATTCACCGCCAGCGTCTTTGCGTGACCATCAGGCGTTTCGCCCCGGCTTCGCTCGAGGTAGATGCCGGCATTGTGGATGACGGCGTCCATGCGGCCGATGGCGTTGACCTGCTCGGCAATCGATCGCGTTTCCTTGGCGCTGGCGAGATCGCCGATGACGGTGCCGAGTGCCGTGGACGAAATCTCGGCGACGGCTGAGGCGCGCTCTCGGGAGCGGGCGTGCAGCACGACGTCGTGGCCCTCTTTCATCAGGGTGCGGGCGGCGGCGAGGCCGAGGCCATCGGTGGAACCGGTGATGAAAATACGGCTCATGGGGGTTCCTTTAGCGTGGTTGCCACAGAGTGCTCGGCCATGGGTCCTCGGGTCAAGCCCGAGGACGACGGAGGGTGGGGGGATCTCCGGCGAAAACGCCAGCGCCACTCCGCCCAACGCCATTCTCACATACTCTCCCGCCGCCGCTCCGCCCCCGCCGCAATCGTCTGCACCAGTTCATCCACCTCCCTTGCCAACCTCTCCAGCGGCAACCCCACAAAACGCCCCTCCAAACTAATACTCACCACCCCATGCACCGCGCCGAACAGCGTGCGGGCGCGGATGGCCCTGTCCTCCGCAGCCATATCCGGCTGCAACTCCGCCAGCGGTTCGGCGATCACGTCCATCAGGAAGAGGTGCTCGTCGAGATGCCATTGCGGCGTCGGGCTGGTTTCCGGCGGAGCGTGGTCGAAGAGGGCCTTCCAGAGGTTTCGGTGTTCGACGGCGAAGCTTAGGTATCCCTGCGCGAGGTTGCGCAGCCGGTCGGTTGGCGGTCTGTCTTTGGTTTCGGGCAGCGTCAGCTTTGCTTCCAGTGCCTTCAGCGTTGCCGAATTGACGTGGATGACGAGCTCGGTGAGGTCTGTGAAAACAGTGTAGAGGCCGCCCAGCGCGCAGCCGGCGTCCTGGGTGATGTCGCGTGCCCTGAGGTTCGCGAGTCCGTCCTTGGCGATCCGCTCGCGGGCGGCCTCGATCAGCCGGGCCTTCAGGTCTTCGCGTTTTTCTTCTCGTCTGCCGGCCATTAACCATTCCACTTCGATTTTATGAACGTCGTTCAAAAATATCTTGAACGACGTTCATGATTCTGGCATAAGTCATCTCGTGAACAATGTTCATAAACCGGAGGAAGGAAATGTTCAAACTGATTTCCATTTTGTTGCGGGGCAGGGCGCATGATGCCGAACAGGCCTTCGCCGACCGAAACGCCGTGCCGCTGCTGGCCCAGCAGATCCGCGATGCCGCCCAGTCGATCCAGTCGGCCCGCCGCAGCGTGGCGGTCGCCATCGCCCAGAACGAGCAGGAGAAGGTGCAGCACGGGGCGATCATTGCCCGCATCGCCGATCTCGAAGTTCGCGCCACCGCAGCCCTTGCCAAGAGCAATGACGGCTTGGCGCGCGAGGCGGCCGAGGCGATCGCCTTTCTCGAAGCCGAGCGCGATGTATCTGAGAAGGCGCAGGCCCAGTTCACCCAGGCAATCGACAAGCTGAAGGGCATCGTCCGTGCCTCCGAGGCGCGGCTGCAGGAGCTGCAGCGCGGCGAGCGGCTGGCCCGGGCGACGCAAGAGGCGCAGAAGCTTGATGTCGCCGTCGCCGGTCCGGGCTTTGCCACGCTCGACGATGCCGAGGAGACCCTGGCGCGCCTTCGCCTGCGCCAGAGCCAGAATGAACTGACGGCCGTGGCCCTCAAGGACATGGAAGGCGCCATCCGCCCGGCCGGCATCATCGAGAAGCTTGCCAATGCCGGCTTCGGCGCGCCGCTGCGCTCATCCGCTGATGATGTGCTGGCGCGGCTGAAGAGCCGCATCACGCCCGCCGCCTGAAATTGCATCCATCGAACCATTCATCCATCAAACCATAGGGATTAAGACAATGAACGACAGTTTCCAGAAACATTCCGCCAGCTGGGTCAGCTTCTCCTACATCTCCTTCGGCTCGGCCGCCTTCATGCTGGCGCTTGGCCTCTACATGATGCCGCTCGATCTCTGGGGCAAAGGCTATCTCGCCATGGGCATTCTGATGCTGGTGCAGACCACGGTGAATATCACCAAGACGCTGCGCGACAATGCCGAGTCCGAGAAGCTGATCCGCAAGGTCGAGGATGCCCGCACCGAGAAACTCCTGGTCAAGTTCAATCGTAACGATGAAGATTGATCTTCCTTAACCACAGCGCAGAGTTGTTACCGCATTCAACTTTTGCGTAACAACTCTGTGGCCTTCTCTGCCAGTCGAAAGAGGGACCCTGCCGTGCAACACAAACTGATGACCTCAAGGAAATTCGCGCCGCTGTTCTGGACCCAGTTCCTGACCGCCTTCAACGACAATTTCCTCAAGAACACCCTGGTGTTCCTCATTCTCTTCAAGATGTCGGCGAGCGAAGGTGCTGCGCTGGTGACGCTTGCCGGCGTCATCCTCATCGTGCCCTTCCTGCTGCTCTCGGCGCTGGGCGGCGAACTCGCCGACAAGCATGACAAGGCTAAGATCGCTGAGCTGCTGAAGCGGTGCGAGATCGCCATCGCCGGGCTTGCCGTCGTCGGCCTGGCCTTCTCCTCGATTTTCGTGTTGATGGCGGCTCTGTTCGGCTTCGGCACCATCTCGGCGCTGTTCGGGCCGATCAAATACGGCATCCTGCCCGATCATCTCGAACGCCGCGACCTGCCGAAGGCCAATGCCTGGATCGAGGGCGGCACCTTCATCGCCATCCTCGCCGGCACGATCATCGCAGCCCTTGCCTTTTCCGGCGGCGAAAATGTGCTGATCTTCGGCTCGATGATGATGGGGCTTTCGGTGCTCTGCTGGCTTTCGGCCCGCATGATCCCGCCGACCGGTTCCAAGGCGCCGGATCTCGAAATCGACCGCAACGTGGTCCGCTCCAGCTACACCCTCGTCATGGAAATCCGTGAGGATAAACGGCTGTGGCGTTCGGCGCTGATGAATTGCTGGTTCTGGCTGGTCGGCGCCTTCGTCCTCTCCATCCTGCCGACCATGGTGACCGAGCTGCTCGGCGGCTCCGAGCTCGTCGTGCCCGCCTATCTCACCGTTTTCGCCATCGCCGTCGCCGTCGGTTCGGCCATTGCCGCCTGGATGTCATCCGGCCGCATCGTGCTGCTGCCGGCCCCTGTCGGCACGGCGCTGCTCGGCCTTTTCAGCCTCGATCTCGCCTGGAACCTCTGGGGCCTGGCTTCGACAAGCCATGCGACGACGATCGCCGGTTTCTTTGCCGGTCAGAATACCATCCGCGTCGCCATCGATCTCGCCGGCATGGCAATCTCCGGCGCCTTCATCGCCGTGCCGACTTTCGCCGCGCTGCAGACCTGGGCGCATGAGGATCGCCGCGCCCGCGTCATCGGCGCCGCCAATGTGCTCTCTGCGCTGTTCATCACCGTCGGCCTCGGCCTCGTCGCCGCCATCCAGGCTCTCGGCGCTTCCATTCCGCAGATCCTGATCGGCCTCGGCGTCCTCAATTTTGCCGTCGCCTGGCTGATGCTGAAGACGCTGCCGACCAATCCCTTCCGCGACTTCATCTCGATCCTGTTCCGCGCCTTCATGCGGCTGGAGGTCGAGGGGCTGGAGAATATCAAGAAGGCCGGCCGCGCGCCGATCATTGCGCTGAACCATGTCAGCCTTCTCGATGGCGCCTTGGCGCTTGCCATCACCGAGGAAGAGCCGGTCTTTGCCGTCGATTACAAGATTGCCCAGGCATGGTGGGTGCGCCCCTTCCTGAAAATGTGCAAATTCCTGCCGCTTGATCCGACAAAGCCGATGGCGACGCGGTCGCTGATCAAGGTGGTGCAGGATGGCAGCCCGATCGGCATCTTCCCCGAGGGCCGCCTGACGGTCACCGGCACCTTGATGAAGGTCTATGATGGCGCCGCCATGGTCGCCGACAAGACCGGCTCGATGGTCGTGCCGGTCAGGATCGACGGGCTGGAGAAGAGCTATCTCTCCTATCTCGACAACGGCAAGATCCGCCGCCGGCTGTTCCCCAAGGTCAAGGTCACCATTCTCGAGCCGGTGAAGCTGGAAGTGCCGCCGGAGCTGAAAGGCCGCAAACGCCGCACGGCGGCAGGTGCTGCCCTTTATCAGGTGATGTCGAACCTGCTGTTCCAGACCGCCGATACCTCCTCGACCGTTTTGGACCGCGTCATCCGGGCGGGCCACGAATTCGGGATGAAGAAGCTCGCCGTCGAAGATCCGGTCACCGGCCGGCTGACCTATGGCAAGCTGCTCACAGGGGCTGCCGTGCTCGGGGCCAAATTCCGCGCCCGCTTCCAGGAAACCAACCTCGGCGTCATGCTGCCCAATGCCAACGGTGCCGCCGCCACTCTTCTCGGTGTGATGACGGCTGGCAAGGTGCCGGCGATGCTGAACTTCACCGCGGGCGCGGCCAATATCCTCTCCGCCTGCAAGGCGGCCGAGGTCAAACATGTGCTGACCTCGCGCGCCTTCGTCACCCAGGCCAAGCTCGGTGCCGTCATCGAGGAGATGGAAAAGCAGGTGAAGATCGTCTGGCTCGATGATCTCAGGGCCGAAATCTCACTCAAGGACAAGATCCTGGGTTATCTGAGAAAGGCGCGACCGCTGGCAAAACGCCAGCCGGACGATCCGGCCGTCATTCTCTTCACGTCGGGCTCCGAAGGCACGCCGAAGGGCGTGGTGCTCACCCACCGCAACATCCTGTCTAACGCCGCCCAGGCCGCCGCCCGCATCGATTTCCACAGCGGCGACAAGGTGTTCAACATCCTACCCGTTTTCCATTCTTTCGGGCTGACGGCCGGCGCGGTGCTGCCGCTGATCTCCGGCGTGCCGGTCTATTTCTATCCTTCGCCGCTGCATTACCGTATCGTGCCGGAGCTGATCTATGTCTCCAATGCCACGATCATTTTCGGTACTGACACCTTCCTCAACGGCTACTCGAGAACGGCACATCCCTACGATTTCCGCTCGATCCGCTATATCTTCTCCGGTGCCGAGCCGGTGAAGGCCGCAACCCGCCAGACCTATATGGAAAAATTCGGCTTGCGCATCTTGGAAGGCTACGGCGTCACCGAGACGGCGCCTGTGATTTCCATCAACACGCCGATGTACAACAAGTCGGGCACGGTCGGCAAAATCCTGCCGGGCATGGAATGGAAGCTCGAACCGGTGCCCGGCATCGATGAGGGCGGCCGGCTGCATGTGCGCGGCGCCAATGTCATGGCCGGCTATCTCCGCGCCGAAAAGCCCGGTGTGCTCGAGCCGCTCGCCGACGGCTGGCACGACACCGGCGACATCGTCACCATCGATGAGGACGGCTTCGTCAAGATCCGCGGCCGCGCCAAACGCTTCGCCAAGATCGGCGGCGAAATGATCTCGCTCGCCGCCATCGAGACGCTGGCCGCCGAACTCTGGCCGGGGGCGCTGTCGGTCGTCTCCTCGCTGCCCGACGCCAAGAAGGGCGAGCGGCTGGTGCTCTTGACCGACGCCCCCACCGCCACCCGCGCCGAGTTCCTCGCCTTCGCCAAATCCAAGGGCGCCATGGACATGATGATCCCGGCCGAGGTCAATATCGGCACGGTGCCGGTGCTGGGTTCAGGCAAAGTGGATTTCGTTGCGGCGCGCAAGTTGGCGGAAAGCGCGGTGCAGGCGGGGGAGGCGGCGTGAGGGACAAGTTCTTCAGACGATAGCCTGGTTGAAAAGTGCCTCGATCCCTACAGGTCGAACGGCAGCAAAACGATGCCTGCCAAACTAAAACAGGCGGCACTGGGCCGCCTGTTTCCACATCGAACAAACCGTCCGTTACTTCTGTTCCGGCGCCAGGAATTCGGCGCAATAGGACGGACCGTCCACGCCGGGAATGTCGGCGACGGTGCGGATGTCGCGGATCGTGTAATCGGAGCTGGTGGTGATTTCGGTCTGGCAGCGCAGATAAGAGGTGCGGGCAGACGAAATCTGCTTGCCGCGCTTGCCGTCGGCGCCTTCGGCGTATTTCGCAGGGATGCGCACGGTCTTGTAGCCGCCGCGCCAGGTGTAGACTGTGGTCGAGCCTTCCTCGCGGTCGCTGATCGGCGGCCCGTAGGCAGCAAAGAAGATGCCGGCCGATTTGCCGACCCAGCGGGCCTCGATCGGATTGCCGGCGGAAGGTATGGTCGTGCATCCGGCAAGCGCAATTGCAAGCCCGGCCGCGGTCATGGTGCGGAGTTTCATCGTGTCGTCCCTGATCTCTAGCGCATTGGCTGCGAAGCCGCTGTCCTGAGCGGTTTCGCCTGTCCCGTCGAGCCCTTTAGCGCGGAACCCGACAAAAGAAAATTGCCCCTTTGACACTTGTGTTCGATTTGCAGGAGGTGTGGCTTTTTGCTGCAGGAGCCATGCCCGCGCTTTGTCATAAGCCCGTCAAAAATTCCGCCGGATTTTTGGAATTTGGTGCTTGTGCAACCAGATAGGCTGTTCTATAGAAGCGCCGCTGGTCACGGAGTGTAGCGCAGTCTGGTAGCGCACCACGTTCGGGACGTGGGGGTCGAGTGTTCGAATCACTCCACTCCGACCAGCTAGAAACCCCGCTTCGGCGGGGTTTTTCGTTTTCGCCGATATATGCTGATTGATCCCACAGAATGCGCTGTTGCGCCGTCCGGTGCGGAAACGTACGGGAAACTATCCAGTCGGCCATGGTCGATGTGCATCGTCACGCTGCAGGGCTGCGGGCAGACTGGCGTTTGTTCTCTCCAGCGGAACTGGGACAAGCAGGCTTTTAATTTTAGATATTTCTAACGAACAAATCGGCCGCGTGCTGGTTCTCCTCTCAAGGAGGAATTGTCATGAAGACCATGAACAATCGCCAGGTTCGCGTTCCGGGTCCCCGAGAGCACGATGTTGCGGAACATTGCCGTAAGTTCGGCATCGGTCCTGCGGAAGAAAAGAAGCTGAAGAAACTTCTCGGGTCTCGGGCGCCGCTCCATGAAATTCAGGCGAACGCTCCGCCGCGGCAGCCGAGGTGGCGTTAGGCTGAGGCGATGTACGGCAGCAATGACTGCCGAGATCATCGATTTCGTCCGCTACCTCTGGGAACTTCCAGCCGTGTTTGGCGGTTTGGCCGCCGGATCGTGCGGCAGGTCTTGTCTCCTGTCCCCTGCTTACCCCTGCAGGGTTGCCGCGCGATCCACTCGCGCCCCAGAGGCGCTGAGAAGCGAGCCTAGAAACGCGTGTCAGCGCCGCGGTTGCCGCGACAGCATGAGAATGTAGTCATCGGCGATATCGGCTACCACCATTGCAGCTTCCGCAGGCGAAAATCCTCTGCCGACGGCGTCGCCGACGATCTTCATTACGGCCGATTCAAGCGCTTCCCGGCAATCGGAGAGAGTCTCGACCTGCGGGCATTTAGCACGAAATTCCAATACGTTGTTCATGGCATACCCTCCGTTTGATATTGCTGAGCCATGCGTGGACGCCCGTCAACCGAGCCATGGTCCCGGTGGAGTGCCCTCTCCGAGACCAGAATGATTTTCGCAAGGCTACGATGGCACAGGAGCGGTGGTATTCAAGCGGATGCTGATATTAAGGTAAGCCAGTAGGGTTAATTCGTCCGTCGATTGTGGGTCGACGTTAAAGAGAGGCTGTCAGGCAATAGTGCAGCGTCTGTTCCTCTGTCACCTTCCTGGACAGGGGCGCGGTCTTTCTGCACCGAGGCTGGACATTTCATCCTCCAACACCCGGTCCGGCATTAACGCTTGCTCCGGTCAGGAAAGCCCGTTTTCACGGGCTTTCTTTATAGATCGCGGTCTCAAGCTGCCGCAAACGGCACGGCTACGAAGGTCTTGTTGCCGTCGCGTTCAATGAGCAGCAGCACCGATTTGCGGCCGGCCTTGCCGGCCTCGGCAACCGCGGTCTTGACGTCGCGGGCGTCGTGGACCGGCCTGTCGTTCACCGAGACGATCACGTCGCCCGACTGGATGCCGGCAGCAGCAGCCGACTTGTCCGCATTGACGCTGGCGACTACCGCGCCGTTGGTGTTGTGCGGTAGGTTGAGTTTCTGGCGAAGGTCAGGCGTCAGATCGGCAAGACCGATGCCGAGGCTCGGCTGGCCGGTGCTCTGGCCCTGGATGTCGGAGCTTTCGGCAGCAGCCTGTTTCTGGCCGTTCTCGTTGCCGCCGACCGTGACGTTGAGGTCGATCGTCTTGCCATCACGCCAGACGCTCAAGGATTCCTTGGCACCCGGCGAAAGATCTGCGACGAGGCGCGACAGGTCTTTCGGCGTCTTGACTGTCTCACTGCCGACCGCGGTGACGATATCGCCCGGCTTCACGCCGGCCCGTGCGGCTGGCGTATCGGTGGTGACGGCGGCAACCAGCGCGCCGCCTGACTTATCGAGGCCGACGGCATCGGCGACGTCTTTCGTTACCGGCTGGATCTGCACGCCGAGATAGCCGTGATCGATCGAGCCGTCCTTCTGCAGCTTGGCGACGATCGCCTTCGCCTCGTCCGAGGGAATGGCGAAGCCGACGCCGACGCTGCCGCCGTTCGGCGAATAGATGGCGGTGTTGATGCCGACGACATTGCCATTGCGATCGACAAGCGGGCCGCCTGAGTTGCCGTGGTTGATCGGCGCGTCGATCTGGATGAAATCGTCATACGGCCCGCTGTGCAGGTCGCGGCCGCGCGCCGAGACGATGCCTGCCGTCACCGTGGTGCCGATGCCGAAGGGATTGCCGATCGCAAGGATCTGGTCGCCGAGCTTCAGCTTGTCGGAATCGCCCCAGGCAACCGTTTGAAGCGGCTTCGGCGCTTCAATCTTCAAGACGGCGACATCGGATTTCGGGTCGGTGCCGATGAGCTTGGCGGGAAGCTCCGTGCCGTCATCCAACGTCACCTTGATGTCGACGGCATTGTCGATGACGTGGTTGTTGGTGACGATCACGCCGTCGCGGCTGATGATGAAGCCGGAGCCGAGCGCCATCGCATGCTGGGAGCCTTGATGTTGCGGCGCCGGGTGCGGCAGCGGGATGCCCTGACCCTCGAAGAACTGGCGGAACTGCTCGTCCATCGGCGATTCCTGTTGGTCGGCGCTGACGTCGGTCGCCTTCATCGTCGTGGTGATGGTGACGACCGCAGGCTTGTCGGCGTCGACAATGGAAGCGAAGGAGCCGCTGGAAGCCAGAACGCCGCCTGTATCCGAAGGTGCGGCAAAGGCGTTGGACGAGTTGATGGTGAAGGGCAGGTATGCGGCGCCGGCGATGATGGCCGCCCCGACAAGCGCTGCGGCACGATGTTTGCGGAGAATATGTGACATGGTGATAGTCCCTTGCGAGAGCGTTGGCTTTTGATGGCGTCGTGGTTCCATGTCAGGGACCTGGCGTCGGATGGCGTATCAGCCCAATTCCTCTGTTCAGAACGCGCTGTCGTCGAAATACTGTGACGACGGAGAGGGAATAGAGAAATTCGTGCTGGGGATTCATATGACCCCGCCAGACAGATTTACAAATTAAATATTGATCATGTTTATATTGCCAATTTGTAAGATATTACTGGAATTTAACCTTTGTTTCCGGATGCCCCGATCCTGTTGTCGCGCTGCGGAGATCTCGGGCGCGGTTCCCGTCTCGCATGGCGTTCCGCTGAGAATTTCATCCTGCAATAAATGGACTTAACCTCCGCCGGCGGTGATCCGATTGCCGGGTGGGCCCGTAATTTCCCGGCAGACGACCTCGCTGCTCTTTCTTGAAGTTGCGTTGCCAGATCTCGTTGCAAAATATAAAATGTTAGTAGACTCTAAATTATTTCTTCTTCAGAAAGTGAAGACCGCGAATCGAGGGCAGGCGAGTCTCGCGGCGGCAGACGAGGGGCGATGAGGAAGTCAGTGGAGCCGGGGCGGACGGCCAGGCGCGGGGCTCATGTGAAGTTGAGCGATGTGGCAAAGAAGGTGGGGGTCAGCCCCATCACCATCTCACGCGCGCTTCGCAATCCTGAAGTCGTCTCGGAGGAACTGCGCGAGATCATTCTGCGCACGGTCGAGGAGATGGGGTACATTCCCAATCTTGCCGCCCGGGCGCTGGCCGGCCGCCACAATGGCATCGTCGGCGTCATCACGCCCGCTTTGCATCAGTACGGCTTCGCCGGGCTGATGCTCGGTATCGAGGATCGCTTCCGCGACACCGAATTTACCGTGCAATATTCCAGTACGCTGCACCATGCCGAGGGGGAGGCCGGCCTGCTGAAATCCTTCCTGACGCAGAAGCCGGCCGGCGTCGTCATCGCCGGCGCCGAATCCTATCGTGATCTCCTGCCGCTGATCGGGAATGCCACCTGTCCCATCGCGCATATCACCGATCTCAGCCAGGAGCCGGAAACGCTGGTCGTCGGCCTCGATCATTATGCCGCAGGCGCCGAGCCCACCCGCTTTCTGTTGTCGAGGGGCTATCAGAGGATCGGTTTCATCGGCCGCGGCGCGGATGTCCGCTCGCGCCGCCGGATTGAGGGTTATGAGGCTGTGATGCGGGAAGCCGGGCGTTGCGACCCAGATCTCATCATCGGCGGGGATGCGACAAGCCGCATCGGCCTCGGCAGGGAGCTGTTTTCCCGCCTGTTGCAGCGCGTGCCCGATGTCGATGCCGTCTTTGCCCAGAGCGACGAATTAGCACTCGGCGTGCTCATCGAATGCAAGGCGCGTGGTATCCGTGTGCCGGAAGATTTCGGCATTTGCGGCTTCAACGATCTCGAATTTTCTTCCTTCACCGAGCCGACGCTGACGACGGTGCACATCCCGCGCTACGATATCGGCTACCGCGTCGCCGACATGCTGTTGCGCGCCATCAGCGATGAGCCGCTTGATGAAGACAAGGTCGATTGCGGCTTCTCGATCATCCCGCGCGGCTCGACGCGCTGAGGACGGCTCGATTTTGTCCCGGCCACTGATGCCGGGTTCGCTGGAATCCATCGCAGCTTTGGGCCGGAAGACGCCATCCATCGACGGGACTTGCTGTCCGGGCAATACTATCGAAAAATAGGCGAGGAATTCCACTGATAGTAGGCTGTTGATCAAACGGTGGAGAAGTTCAGTGAAAACCTCGAGACGTTTTCTTGGCCTTGTCGCTGTTCTCAGCGCCACACTCGCTGGAAACCCAGCTGCTGCCGACGAACTGGTTCATTTCGAAAGCGCGCCCGTAAAGCTCAGCCCATTTCGAATACGCAAGGCCAATGAACAGGGAGAAATTCTCCCCCAACCGCAGGGCACGCCTTTACTCGGATATTTGAGCCGACCCCAGGGTAGTGGTCCGTTCCCGGCGATCGTCGTCATGCACGGCTGCGAGGGCATGCGTTTAAGCATCAAGGACCTTTGGCCGAAACGGTTGGTCTCGTGGGGCTACGTCGTGTTGGTTGTCGACAGCCTCACCACCCGCAACATCAAGGATACGTGTCAAAGCTATCTCCCCGATCGCGTCTTCGACGCCTATGGAGCTTTGAATTTCTTATCGAAACAAGGCTTTGTCGATGCTCAACGCGTCGCCTTGATGGGCTTTTCAGTGGGCGGCACCGCGACGCTGGAGGGAACAAAAGTCGAAGGCAACGAGCAGCTTATGGACCGCAAATTCAAGGCAGCGGTTGCCTATTATCCGGCCTGTGCCGGAAATCAGGGCGATGCGACAGTGCCGATCTTGATTTTGAGTGGCGACCGGGACAATTGGAGCCCGGCTGACCCATGCAAGAAGAGGCTTGCCAATCTGAGTGACAATAGCCCGCCGATCGAGCTCGATATCTACAAGGGTGTTTACCACGATTTTGATGCCCCGGAGTTCAAGGTGGGACGGCAGGTGTTCGGACATATAGAAAAATACAATCCAGACGCTGCAGAAAAGTCCATCCGCAGCGTTCACTCATTCCTTCAAAAGTACCTCTCGAACTAATGCATGTCGCTCAAAGTGTTGAGCGGTTCGGTTGTCCGCCGCTTATTGCACGATCCCAAATTCTGAATTGATTTTGCGAGTGCGACGCAAAATCCGCCGGCAACACGTCTGCTGCAAGCGGATTTGGCACCATCAAATGTGGTAATCTATATTTCGGCGAGGGGGCCGTTCTCCCGGCCCCTATTTCTCATCAGATGTCGCTTGCAGCGCTCGACCAGAGGTCGGCCGCTTCGGCTGCCGTCATCCGACGTACCTCGGCCTCATGGCTGCGGCTGGCGAAGAGTTCGCTTGCCATGATCTGCTCGGCTAGGTCGGCCGGAAGCGAGAGGATGACGCGGGCTTCGCCATTATGCAGCCCACCCAGCTCGGTGCGCTTGCCGGTCACCATGCCGCCGGCGACCGTGTTGTTGGTCTCCGGATCGATCAGGATGAAGGAGCCGGAATTGCGGTTCTGCTCATAGGGGTCGAAGATCGCCGCTTCGTCGAAGACAAGCCGGACTTTGCCGATTGCATTCATGTAAAGCCGCTGGGCGGCATTCCAGGTACCGGTCTTCAGCTCAAGCTGGCTGAGCGGCTGTACCTGGACACGCTGGCGGCGGCTACCGCTCTTTAGCCAATAGCGCTTGCCGGGCTCGATACCCTCAGGCTGCAATGCGACGATCTGTGCGTCGAAGGCAAGGCCGACCTGCGGCTGGGCGTCGATCGAGACGATCATGTCGCCGCGCGCCACGTCGACCTGGCGGTCGAGCACCAGCGTGATCGCGTCGCCGGCAACGGCGGCGTTGCGGACGAGATCGAAGGTAACGATCTTGGAGACGTTGGCGACCATGCCGGAGGGCAGGATCATGACGCTGTCGCCTGGTTTGACCGAGCCGCCGGCAACCGTGCCCTGGTAGCCGCGGAAGCTTTCGCCCGGACGCGAGACGCGCTGCACCGAAAGACGGAAGCCGACCGTCTGCGACGAGCGCACTGTGGCAAGCTCCAGCGTCTCCACCAGTGTCTGCCCGGTATACCAGGGCATGGCGCCCTGGCCAGAATAGACGACGTTTTCGCCCTTCAGCGCCGACATCGGGATGGCGGTGATCTGCTTGACGCCGAGCGACAAGGCAAATTCCCGGAATTCATGGCTGATCTTGTCGAAGCCGGCGCGATCATAGCCCGTCAGGTCGATCTTGTTGACGGCAAGCACGAACTGCTTGATCCCGAGCAGCGAGGCGATCGTCGCGTGACGGCGCGTCTGCTCGAGAATGCCGAAGCGTGCATCGACGAGCAGGATGGCGAGATCGGCGGTCGAGGCGCCGGTCGCCATGTTGCGGGTATATTGCTCGTGGCCGGGCGTGTCGGCGACGATGAACGAGCGCTTGTCGGTCGAGAAATAGCGATAGGCGACATCGATGGTGATGCCCTGTTCGCGCTCGGCCTGCAGACCGTCGAGCAAGAGCGCGAAGTCGGGCAGGCCGAGATCGTTCTGCTTGCCGGTGGAATCGCGCTGCAAGGTGGCGGCCTGGTCTTCCTTGACCGCCTTGGTGTCCCAGAGCAGGCGGCCGATCAGGGTCGACTTGCCGTCATCGACGCTGCCGCAGGTGATCAGGCGCAGCGGGCGCGAGTCGCGCAGGGCCTTCTGCGGCTCGGCGGCAGGCAAGCTGGCGACGGTTGCGGCCGAGACGGCGGTTTGGGCTGCGGTCATCTCAGAAATATCCTTCACGCTTCTTCTTTTCCATGGAGCCGGACTGGTCGCGGTCGATGGCGCGGCCCTGACGTTCGGACACCGTTGCAATTTCGAGTTCGGCAATCACCTCTTCGAGGGTGGTAGCCTGGGAGCGGATGGCGCCGGTCAGCGGGAAGTCGCCGAGGGTGCGGAAACGGATCATGCCTTCCTGGCGGACTTCGCCGGGCAGCAGCTCCAGGCGTGGATCTTCGGCCAGGATCATCATGCCGTCGCGCTCCACGAAAGGCCGCTTCTTGGCGTAATAGAGCGGCACCAGCGGAATGTCTTCAGCCTGGATGTAGCGCCAGATGTCGACTTCGGTCCAGTTCGACAGCGGGAAGGCGCGCACGCTTTCACCCTTGCGGATCATGCCGTTATAGACGTTCCAGAGTTCCGGCCGCTGGTTGCGCGGATCCCAGCGATGGTCGGGCGTGCGGAAGGAATAAATCCGCTCCTTGGCGCGGCTGGCCTCTTCGTCGCGCCGCGCGCCGCCGAAAGCGGCGTCGAACTGGCCAGCATCGAGTGCCTGGCGCAGGCCCTCGGTCTTCATGATGTCGGTAAAGGCGGCCGAACCATGGGTGAAGGGCGTGATGTTTTCGGCCGCACCGCGCGGGTTGATGTGCTCGATCAGATCGAGATCGTATTTTTTCGCGGTCTCGTCACGGAACGCGATCATCTCCCGGAATTTCCAGCCGGTGTTCACATGCAGCAGCGGGAAGGGCACGCGGCCGGGATAGAAGGCCTTGCGCGCCAGATGCAGCAGCACCGAGGAATCCTTGCCGATTGAATAGAGCATGACCGGACGCTCGAATTCGGCCGCAACCTCGCGGAAGATGTGGATGGATTCGTTTTCCAGCGCTTTCAGATGTGGGTCGAGCGGCGCCTTCGCGCTCTGCGGATTGCTGAGTTCCGTATCCGGACGGCTATCGGGCATGTTTTACTCCAGGCTATCGGTCGTTTGCGGCTCACCGCAAAACAATTCCTTGATATTGCATTCCCCGGGAATGTTGGCTTTCCCAAGGCTGCGGCGGTCGCCGCGCCTTGGATTTGGGAAAGCCGTGGGGGGTGATTTACTGTGCGGTGATCGCCGCGGCCTCTTCGGCGACATGCAGGCCGCATTCGCGCGTCTCGTCCTGCTCCCACCACCAGCGGCCGGCGCGCTCCGGCTCGCCGGGCTTGATCGCCCGCGTGCAGGGCTCGCAGCCGATCGAGGGATAGCCGCGCGCATGCAGCGGGTTCACCGGCACACTGTTGTCCGCGACGAATGCCTTGATCGTGTCGATGTCCCAATCTGCGAGCGGGTTGACCTTCAGCAGGTGCCGTTCGGCGTCATATTCGGCAAAAGGCGTGACGGCACGGTTGGCCGATTGTCCACGGCGCAGGCCGGTGATCCAGATCGCAGCACCTTCGAGCGCACGCGCAAGCGGCTTCAGCTTGCGCACGCCGCAGCAGGCATGCCGGGCCTCGACGCTCTCATAGAAACCGTTGAGCCCGTATTGCGCCGCGTAAGCGTCGATATCGGCCTGCTCGGGCTCGTAGCGATGGATATGGATGTTGTACTGGCTCTCGGTCTCGCCGATCAGCGAAAGCGTCTCGGGAAACAGCCGGCCTGTCTGCAGCGTCGCGATATCGATCGGCAGGCGGTGCGTGCCGATCTCGGCGGTGATGACCTGGTCCTCGATGCCGAGCGAGGTGGTGAACACCACACGGCCTCCGAGACCCGAGGCCAGCGACAGACGTCCGGCAAGGTCGAGGCCTGCCAGCTTGTCATTCAGCGCCTCGGCTTCTGCAATAGGATTGATAACCGTCATGAGAATCCTGTCCTTAGTTGACCGGAGTATCGCAGCTCAAGCATGGCTCGGACAGAAAAACGGATTTCGAAAGCTGCGGCCGGAGGAGCAAATATCTCTCCGAAGCTGCTGCAATGCAGAAAAGCAGCCGCCCGCGGACAGAATCCACGCGGACAATCTTAATGTCTACAGAAATAGTAGAGTTACACGCAGCCTGTCAATTGGAAATGTGAATTGATGCCGAAAAAGATGCGAAACGCCCGGTTTTGGTCTAGATTATCTAGGGTTGGGTAAGAACTAAAAACAATGCCAAAAACGCTTGTCTCTCAAGGCTTTCTCCGGCGCGTTCAAATTCAGTTCATGCTGGCTGTGCAATAGAGACGTGAGTATTCGTGAAGCGGTGCGGAGATTCGCGCCGCCTGTGTGTGTTGATGGTCTGAGATGATTACGCAAAAGGCGAAATATGCGCTGCGTGCGCTCACGGTCTTGGCTGATGCCGACGCCGACGAACCGGTGATGATTTCCGATATCGCGGCGCAGCAGAAGATCCCGAAGAAGTTTCTCGAACAGATCCTGCTCGACCTGAAACATCACGGCGTCGTCGCCAGCCGCCGCGGCAAGCAGGGCGGTTATCTTCTCCTGAAGCCGGCCCACGCTATCACCTTCGGCGAGATTCTCCGCATCATCGACGGCCCGCTCGCCCCGCTTCCGTGTCTCTCGATCACCGCCTACCGGAAGTGCGACGATTGCGACGGCGAACAGAACTGCCAGATCCGCCACGTCTTCGCCAAGGTGGCCGACGCCACCCGCAAGGTGCTGTTCTCGACGACCATCGCCGATGCCGCGCAGCCGGCCCGCACCGCCGAAGTCACCCGGCTTCTCGCCTGAACACCGGGATCGCTTCCTATCTGTCGCTCACCGCCCAGCGGGGATTGGTCCACGGCTCCTGGTTCGAGCGCGCCAGCGGCTGCTTGCCGAGAATATGGTCGGCCGCCTTCTCGCCCGTCATGATCGACGGGCCGTTCAGATTGCCGTAGGTGACATGCGGGAAGATCGAGCTGTCGGCGACACGCAAGCCATCGACGCCGATCACCCGTGTCTGCGGATCGACCACCGCCATCGGATCGTCCTTGGCTCCCATCTTGCAGGTGCCGCAGGGGTGATAGGCGCTCTCCAGATGTTCGCGCAGGAAGGCGTCGATTTCATCGTCGCTTTGCACCGCTTCACCCGGTTGGATCTCCGGGCCGCGATAGTGGTCGAAGGCACTCTGGCCGAAGATCTCCCGGGTCAGCCGCACGCAGTGGCGGAATTTCTCCCAATCCTCGGCATGGCTCATATAGTTGAAACGCAGCACCGGGTCGGCCTTGGGATCGGCGGAGCGTAAGCTCACATTGCCGCGCGATTTCGACAGGTTGTAGCCGACGTGAACCTGGAAGCCGTGGCTTTTGGCTGCCGCCTTGCCGTCATAGCTGATCGCCACCGGCAGGAAGTGGTATTGGATATCGGGCTGCTTCAGCCCCGGTGCTGAACGCAGGAAGGCGCAGGCTTCGAACTGGTTGGAGGCGCCAAGCCCGCCCTTGGAAAGCAGCCATTGCGCGCCCGCGACCCCCTGCCAGAACCAAGGCAGCCAGGAATAGAGCGATACCGGCTTGGTGCTCACCTGCTGGAAATAGAATTCCATGTGATCCTGCAGATTGGCGCCGACACCCGGCCGGTCGGCCTTCACCGCAATGCCCATATCCTGCAGATGCTGGCCGGGGCCGATGCCTGACAGCATCAGCAGCTTCGGCGAGTTGAAGGAGGAGGCCGAGACGATCACCTCGCGGTTGGCCTTCACCACCTCGATCTTGCCGTTGCGTTCGATCTCGACGCCTGTCGCCCGTCCGTCCTCGATCACGATCTTGCGCGCCAGGCCATAGACGATCGCGACATTCGCCCGCTTCAGCGCCGGTTTCAGATAGGCATTGGCGGCAGACCAGCGGCGGCCGCCGAAGATGGTCTGCTCCATCAGCCCGAAGCCTTCCTGCTTGCTGCCGTTATAATCTTCCGTCGTCTCGAAGCCTGCCTGTTTGCCGGCCTCGACGAAGGCGCGAAACAGAGGATTGGTGAAGCCGCCGCGCTGCACGTGCAGGGGCCCGTCCGTCCCGCGCCAGCCGTCCTCGCCGCCATGCGAATGCTCCATCCGCTTGAAATAGGGGAGAACGTCGGCATAGGCCCAGCCGCTAGCGCCAAGCTCCTCCCAGCGGTTGAAGTCTTCTGCATGGCCGCGCACATAGACCATGCCGTTGATCGAGGAGGACCCGCCGATCACCTTGCCGCGCGGCGCGGTGATGCGCCGGTTGTTGAGGTTCGGTTCCGGCTCGGAAAGATAACCCCAGTTATACCGCTTCATGCTCATCGGCCAGGCAAGGGCCGCCGGCATCTGGATGAACGGGCCGAAATCGCTACCGCCCGCCTCGATGACGATGACGGTATTTTTGCCGTCCTCGGAGAGGCGATAGGCGAGGGCGGAACCGGCCGAGCCGGAGCCGACGATGATGAAATCTGCTTGTTGCATGACGTTCCCTTAGATTCTTTTGCAACGGCCTGAAGACCCCGCCCCAAACCCCTCCCCACAAGGGGGAGGGGCTTAATCTGCGGCACCGCCTCACTTCAAAATCAGCGTCACGCGCGATGAGATCGAAGGAGAGTAAAACCGGTGCCGCATGCTAGGCCCTCCCCCTTGTGGGGAGGGGTTGGGGAGGGGCCTTCGTATTCTCAATAAGGCGCCACGACCGGCCCCATGCCAACGTAAACTGTCTTAAGCTCCGAATAGTGCTCCAGCGCCGCCAGCGAGTTCTCCCGCCCGAAGCCGGATTGTTTCGAGCCGCCGAAGGGGATTTCCACCGGGCAGAGATTGTAGGTGTTGATCCAGAGCGTGCCCGCCTCCAGCCGGTCGACGACGCGGTGGGCGCGGGTGAGGTCGGCGGTGAAGACGCCGCCGGAAAGGCCGAATTCGCTGGCATTGGCGCGGGCGATTACCTCGTCCTCATCCTCGAAATCGAGCACGGACATGACCGGTCCGAAGATCTCTTCGCGGGCGATGGTCATGTCGTCGGTGACATCGGCAAAGACCGTCGGCTGCACGTAATAACCTTCGCCGGAGACATTGTTCGGAATGCCGCCGCCAGCAATGAGGGTCGCGCCCTCGGCTTTGCCCTTCTCGATGTAGGAAATCACCTTCTCGCGCTGCGCCCAGGAGACCATTGGGCCGATCTGCGTCGCCTCGTCCATCGGATCGCCGATCAGCATCGCCTCGGTGCGTGCCTTCAGGCGCTTCAGAAATTCTGATTTGATCGCCTTCTGTACGAAGACACGTGTGCCGTTCGAGCAGACCTGGCCGGTCGAATAGAAATTGCCGAGCATCGCCCCGCCGATCGCCGAATCGATGTCGGCGTCATCGAAGACGATGAGCGGCGACTTGCCGCCGAGTTCCATCGTGACGTGCTTCAGGTTTCCGGCCGCGGCGGCGGCGACCCTGCGCCCTGTCGGCACAGAGCCGGTCAGCGACACCTTGGCGACGTCGGGATGGTTGACGAGCAACGGTCCGGTGTCGCGATCTCCCTGGATCACGTTGAAGAGCCCCCTCGGCAGTCCCGCCTCGTGCAGGATTTCGGCGATCTTCAGCGCACCGAGCGGCGTGTTCTCGGACGGTTTGAATACCATGGCATTGCCGCAGACAAGCGCCGGCGCGGCCTTCCAGCAGGTAATCTGCTGCGGATAGTTCCAGGCGCCGATGCCAACGCAGACGCCGAGCGCCACGCGCTTGGTATAGGCAAAATCCTGCCCGAGCGGGATATGAGAACCGTTGAGACCGGCCGGCGCGACGCCGCCGAAGAATTCGAAAGCGTCTGCACCCGAGGTCGGATCGGCGACGATCGTTTCCTGGATGGGTTTGCCGGTATCGAGCGTTTCGAGTTCGGAAAGCGCCTGGTTTCTCTCTCGCATGATGTCGGCCGCCCGTTTCAGGATGCGCCCGCGTGCCATCGGGCTCATCGCCGCCCATTCCGGCTGGGCGCGTTTAGCCGCGGCGATCGCCCGTTCGACGATTGCCGGCGTTGCCGCATGCAGCCGGGCGATCACCTCGCCGGTCGCGGGATAGAGGCTCTCGATGACGGTGCCGTCGGTATCCTCGACATATTCGCCGTCGATGAAGTGCGAGGCTTTCGGCTGGGCTTTCATGTCGTCGGTCCTTGTTTGATGCGGCTGTTTGCCGGAATTGTCATGGGTGCGGTCATCTTCCGAATGCCTGCAACTGGGTTGTCACATGATCCTCGGTGAGCGCGATCGAGGCTTCAATGCCGATCGGCGCCGATTTCAAACTCTGCCTGATATAGAGCCCGTCGATCATCGCCGCAGCGCCTTCGGCGATGCGTTCTGCGGCCTCGGTGGGCAGGAGCGCCTTGAGATCGGCAAGCAGATTGGAGCGCAGCCGCCTGGCATAGATCACCAGGAAGCGCCGCGTCTCCTCCGAGCGCTGCGCCTCGGCATAGAAGGCAAGCCAGGCGGCGATCGTGTCCGGTGCGAACTGGTCGGCGTGGAAGCTGACCCGGATGACGGCCGAAAGTCGTTCGCGTGGTGTCTTCGCTGCCTTGAGTGCCATCACCGTATCGTCGCGCAACTGCCTGAGAAGCGAGCGGATCGTCTCGATCAGCAATTGCTCCTTGCTGCCGAAATAATGATGCGCAAGGGCTGGCGACACGCCGGCCTGCCGGGCGATATCGGACATGGTGACAGCAAGCGAGCCGTGATCGCCGATCACCCGCAGCGCTGCATCGACAAGCGCCTTGCGGCGCACCGGCTCCATTCCGACCTTCGGCAAACGAAAAACTCCCTGAGATCGGACCAGATTATTTTTGATTGACTGATCAATCAATAAAAATCTTTGCCGAATTGATCTGACGCAGATCTTTTCGGGAAGAATTGGCGCAACATATGCGAAGTTGATCAGGAGGTGTGTTATGACCAGTCTCTACGATGGAATGCCCGCATCCTCGCTGCGGTCGAAATGGGTATGGTTCGTCGGCCTCGGCGTGCTGCTTCTCATCTGCGGCCTCATCGCCCTCAGCAACCTGTTGATGGCGACCGTCGCTTCGGTCTTCTACGTCGGCATGCTGATGCTGGCAGGCGGCGTCATTTATCTCATCCATGCCTTCCAGGTGCGCGGCTGGGATCAAGTGCTCTTTTGGGCTTTGAGCGGCGTGCTCTATGTGCTCGCCGGTATCTTCGCTTTCATCAATCCCATCTTCACCTCGGCGGCCTTGACCCTGTTTCTGGCCATTGCACTGCTGGTGGCCGGCATCTTCCGTCTCTGGGTCGGCATGCGCATGCGGCCGCTCAAAGGCTGGCGCTGGATCGTCGCAAGCGGTCTCATCACCGCCCTTGCCGGCTTTGTCATCGCACTCGGTTGGCCGGTCAACAGTCTCTGGATCCTTGGCCTTTTCCTGGCTGCAGATCTCATCGTTCAGGGCTGGACGATGATCGCCTTCGGCTTTGGCATCCGCAGTTGAACCCGTGGAGAGGGTTGTTGCCTGTTTTTTTGACAAGCACATGACAGGGGATTAGACTTGAAGGATTAGGTGGCGATCCTAATTACCAGGATCGTCCGATGTGCGAATGCACCAAGGCAGCCGGTGATATCGCCGAGAATGCCGAAAATGGTCATGCGTCCCCCAAGAGGCAGGTTCTGCCTGATCAGAAAAAGGGAGGAAGTCCATGCCGATGGTCACAGTTTCCATCTCTCCGCAACAGGCAGCGGGCATCCGCGCCGCCGTCGATAACGGCGGCTATGCCTCGAGCAGCGAAGTCGTCCGCGAGGCGCTCCGCCTCTGGGATACCGCCCGCAAGCTCAACGAATTCCGCGCCGACGTCCTCGACGAGGAGGGCGTTCCCTCAGGCGGCAGGTGCGTCGCCGACATGTTTGCCGATCATGAGGCTGAGCGGCGTCGCTCCGCCTGAGCAAGCGTTTGATTGTATTGGAGAAATCAAATAAACGCAAAACGCGCAGAAAGGCCCTGCGCGTTTCATAAAACTTTCACACTGGCGAAAGAGTTCATTGACCCTTCTGCGGCATGTTCCTGGCACAAAAGAACAAGTCACAGTGGAGATTGGCATGTCTTTGGCTGCCACCGTCGAGCCTGGTGTTCTGCGCCGCTACGCCAGCGATCAGATCGTAACGCTCGCCAAGCTCGTGGTTGAAAATGCCTTTCAACCGATTGTCGAGGCCGGCACCGGTACCGTTTTCGGTTACGAATCCCTCATGCGCGGTCAGGAACGCATCGGCTATGACACGCCGGCCGACATTCTCGACGAGGCCCACCAGACCGGCCAGCTGTTGCAGTTCGAACAGATGCTGGCCAGCCGGGCGCTCGCCAAATTCGCGACGTTGCCGAACTTTGCGACCTCGACGCTTTTTCTCAATCTCGACGTCCGGCTCATTCCGCATGGCGAACGCCTGGTCGAAAATCTGCTCCAGCATCTGAAGACGGCCAATATTCCGCCGTCCTCCGTCTGCTTCGAATTCTCGGAGCGTTTTGACAACACCAGTGTGCCGGAATTTTCCGCCCTCGTTTCGAAGCTGCGTAAAGCCGGTTTCAAGCTGGCGATCGACGATTTCGGCGTCGGTCACGGCGAGATGAAGCTGCTCTGCGATCATCCTGTCGATTACCTGAAGATCGATCGTCACTTCGTCGCCGAAATCGACCGTAGCCCGCGCAAGCGTCATCTCTTAAAGAGCATCGTCAACATCGCCCACGTGCTCGGCACGCGCGTCATCGCCGAAGGCATCGAGACCGAGGCCGAATTCATCGCCTGTCGCGAATACGGCGTCGATCTCGTCCAGGGCTGGTTCATTTCCCGCCCGACAACGCATACTTCCGAGCTCGCGCCATCCTTTCCGCATCTGCAGGAGCTCGGCAAGAGTAAACGGGGCAGCCAGTCGCTCGACGAAATCCTCATCCGCAAGCAGATCGAACTGCTGCCGACGGTCTACGAGAATGACAGCATCGACAGCGTCTTCGAACTCTTCCGCCGCAATCCGCGCCAAGCCTTCTTTCCCGTCCTCAATGCTAATAACGAGCCGCGCGGCATCATCCACGAGCATCACCTGAAGGAATATATCTATCAGCCCTTCGGCCGCGATCTCCTGAAGAACAAGATGTATGAGCGCTCCATCTCGCATTTCGTCGAGATGGCGCCGATCGTCGGCCTCGATAGCGATGCCGAGCAACTGATGGCGATCTTCGCCAATATGGAAGGCAGCAATTGCCTGATCCTGACCGATAACATGCGTTATGCCGGAGTCGTCTCTGCCGCCTCGCTGATCAAGGTCATCAACGAGAAGCAGCTGAAGACCGCACAAGACCAGAACCCGCTGACCGGCCTGCCGGGCAATCGCGCCATCCGTGATTTCATGCGCCAGTCCGGCCGCGATGGCGATGAGCTCCGCCACTTCTGCTATTGCGACTTCGACAATTTCAAGCCGTTCAACGATGCCTATGGTTTCCATCTCGGCGACCACGCGATCTCGCTGTTTGCCGCGCTGATGCGCCGATATTTCTTCGCCGAGCGCCATTTTCTCGGCCATGTCGGCGGCGACGATTTCTTCATCGGCGTCGTCGGCTGGACCAAGGAAGAGCTGACGGAGATTCTCGACCGGCTGATCAGCGATTTCCATGACGATGTGCGCGATCTCTATTCCGACGAGCACCGCGCCGCCGGCCGCATCCTCGGTCACGACCGTGCCGGCGCCGAAGCGCTGTTCCCGCTGATGCGCTGCTCGATCGGCGTTATCGAACTGCCGGAAGGCCTCGTCATCGACGATATCAACCGCGTCAGCGCCGAGATCGCCATCATCAAGTCGGCAGCCAAGGAGAGCGAAGAAGGCCTCGTCTTCCATCTGCTGGGCGAGGCGAATTGACGCCCTTGCCACTTCCAGCCTTCCCAAGCCTCCGGGGCTGATCTATTCCGAACAACAGGGATAGGAGGGCCGCGACATGTCACTGCCTCAGGAAATGCGTTTCGTTGATCTGCCGTCCTTCGGCGGGCCGGAGGTGATGGTGATCGGCAAGCGCCCGCTTCCCGTGCCTGGAGACGGAGAGGTTCTGGTGCGGGCCGCGGCGATCGGCGTCAACCGTCCCGATATCTCCCAGCGCCAGGGCAGTTATCCCCCACCTAAGGATGCGAGCCCGATCCTCGGCCTGGAACTGTCAGGCGAAATCGTTGCCATCGGCCCCGGCGTCAGCGGCCATGCCATCGGCGACAAGGTCTGCGGCCTCGCCAATGGCGGCGCCTATGCCGAATATTGCCTGCTGCCGGTCGGCCAGATCCTGCCGTTCCCCAAGGGCTACGATGCGGTAAAGGCTGCAGCCCTTCCCGAAACCTTCTTCACCGTCTGGGCCAATCTCTTCCAGATGGCCGGGCTGACGGAAGGCGAGACAGTGCTGATCCATGGCGGTTCCAGCGGCATCGGCACGACGGCGATCCAGCTTGCCCGCGCGTTTGGCGCCGAGGTCTATGCAACCGCCGGCTCCAAGGAGAAATGCGAGGCCTGCGAGAATCTCGGCGCCAAGCGCGCGATCAACTACAAAACCGAGGATTTCGCCGAGGTGATCAAGGCCGAGACCGGCTATGGAGTCGATATCATCCTCGATATGATCGGTGCTGCCTACTTCGAGCGCAATATCGCCTCGCTCGCACGGGATGGCTGCCTGTCGATCATCGCATTTCTTGGCGGTGCGCTCGCCGAAAAGGTCAATCTCTCGCCGATCATGGTCAAGCGCCTGACGGTGACCGGCTCGACCATGCGTCCGCGCACGGCGGAGGAGAAACGCGCCATCCGCGACGACCTGCTCTCGGAGGTCTGGCCGCTCTTGGAGGCCGGTACCGTCGCCCCCGTCATCCACGAGGTCTTTGCCTTCGAAGAGGTTGTCGAAGCGCACCGGCTGATGGAAGAGGGCAGCCATGTCGGCAAGGTCATGCTGCGCGTCGGCTGAGTGTCAGCGAGACGCCGATCGCCAGAACACCGGGTAGTGCCATAATGAGATAGAGCCAGTGCGCCGCCGAAAGCGCGCCTTCTATGCCGCCTGGATGGACGAGGCCGGCGCCATTGGCGATGACGCCGGCAAAGGCCGCCCCGAAGGCGCCGCCGAGCGAGCTCATCGTCGGGATCGCCGCGGAGGCCTTGTCTTGTTCGTTGTCGGCAACGAGCTTCAGGACCGTGGCGACGAGATGCGCCCAGCCGAGCCCGACGCCGAAGCCCATCATGAACATGCCGATCGCCGCCGGCACGATCAGGAGCATATGGCCCTCAGGATTGTCGCTGGCGAGGAAGATCGCGAGGCAGGCGGTCGCCGCCGCCTCGATGAGAGCGCCGATGACGATGGCCGCATAGGCCCGCCGGCCGGTCAGCGAACCGCTGAGAAAGGCCGCAAACGCCCAGCCGAGAGCGACCAGCGCCACCAGATAGCCCGATGCGAGTGGCGTCACCCCGTGCAGCGTCTGCAGGAAATAGGGAATGAAGACGTCGCTGACGAGCACGACGGTCATGGCGAGCATTGTCAGATAGACGCGCGAAATCGGTTGGGAAAGGCTGACGGCGCCTAAGGGCAGGAGCCGGTTCGCGCTACGCCTCTCGATAACAAGCATGCCGGCGACCGCAGTGACCGAAGCTGCAATCAACACCACACTCGCGCCCGTCGTCTCGATCGCGCTGGCCGCACTGACCATCAGAACGGCGGCAAGTAGCAGCCCGATCTGCGCGACCGGGGTCTTGGCCTGCTCGCGATCGTCTTGGACTTCGGGCAATAGCCGTGGCGCCAGCGCCGCCATCAGCAGGCCGAACGGTACGAGCACGATAAAAGCGTAGCGCCAACTGCTGCCTGACGAAAAGAAGCCGCCGAGCGTCGGCCCGATGACGGTCGCCACTCCCCAGATCGCCGCATAGAGCGTCGATGCCTTCGGCCAGAGCGGCTCGGGATAGACGAAGCGGATGAAGGCATAGCCGAGGGCGGCGAGCGCTCCTGTTCCCAAACCCTGTACCGCGCGTCCGATCAGCACCACCGGCATCGACGGTGCGGCTGCGGCAATCAGGCTGCCGACGCCGAAGACCAGGGCTGCGATCACATAGACGGATCGAAGGCCGACGCCCCGCGGCCGCATGGCGACGAAGATCGAGCCGAGCACGGCTGCCGCCACGAAAAGGCTGGTGACCCAGGAAAATAGGGCAAGCCCGCCGATATCGCGCACGATCGAAGGCGCGATCGTCGCCATGATGTAACTCTCCACGGCATAAAGCGTCACGCCGCCGGCCAGCATCAGCGTTGCCGGCAGGTGCTGGGGCAGGAACAGGCGGAAGACGGAGCTGGCGTCGGGAAGGGCTGCAGTCTGGTCGATATTCGACATGGGATGATTCCCTCGGATTTTTGCTGGCGCAGGATTATTTTCCAAGTTATAAATTGGAAAATTGCATGTCGCCCCGATTAAAACAAGATGTAGCTTGGAAAATATGCGCCAGTCCCCAGCCAACCGGATATTGATCCTGATGAAGACCGAAGGTCCGCAGCTTGCGGCCGCCATCGGCGATGCGCTCGGCATTTCAGGGGAGGCGGCTCGCCAGCAGCTGGCGAAGATGGCGGAGGAGGGACTGGTGGAACCAATCACCGTTGCCACCGCCGGTCGGGGCCGGCCGCGCCAGCTCTGGCATCTCACCGCCGCCGGCAACCGACAGTTTCCCGACGGTCATGCAGAACTGACGGCAAATCTGCTGGGAACGCTCGTCGAGCAACTCGGGTCTGAAGCCCTCGATACCGTGATCTCAGCCCGGGAGGCTGAGACGCTGACACGTTACCGACAGGAACTCGAGCGCGCCGACGATCTCGCCACGCGCATCGAGGCGCTCGCCGCCATCCGCACCCGCGAGGGTTATATGGCCGATAGCTGGAAGCAAGCAGACGGTTCGTTCATGCTGGTCGAAAACCACTGCCCGATCTGCGCGGCCGCCACCGTCTGCGCCGGTTTCTGTCGCTCCGAACTCGAAACCTTCCGCGCCGTTCTCGGCGCCAGGGTCGAACGCAGTGAACATATCCTCGCCGGCGCGCGGCGCTGCGCCTATCGCATCACGCCGGATTGACCGATATCGGCGGAAAGCGAGCAGCGTTTCACGCCGGCTGTCGCATCTGCTGCCGGCCGCTTTCGAGATAGAGCAAGGCTCCGATCGACGCGAGACCCGCGGCCGCGCCGACGAAGGCGGTGCCGGAATAATCGGTGACCGATGTGCCGAAGGCAAAGAGCGCTGCGGCGATGCCAACCCCGATGAAGGTGTTGAGCGAGATCAGCGAACTCCCGAGCCCCGGCCGATCGGCGATCAGATCCTGCAGATAGGTGATCGGCACGCTGAGGATCGCTGCCACCCCGCAAGCATTGACGAGGAGCAGCGCATAGATGTGCCAGCGCGCGGAAGCAAAGCCGAGCAGCATCAGATATATGCAGTAGATCAGCGTGCCGAAGGCGAGCACATGCACGGTCCGGAAGCGGCGCTGCGCAAAGCCCCACATCACCATGAATGGCATTTCGAGAAAGGCCGTCAGCCCGGCCATGAAGCCGACATCGACCACGGTGCCGCCGGCCGCATGGGTGATGATCAGCGGCGAGAGCATGCCGTTCAGCCGCTGCAGCCCGAACAGCATCGCCATGACGATGACGCGCGACAGCACATAGGGCTCAAAGATCCGTTTCAGCGACGCAAAGAAGCCGACATGATCGGGGCCGGGGCCGGCGGCGCCATTTCCGGGCGCGAAGAAGAAATACAGACAGAAGCAGGTGCAGCTTGCGAGCGCCGCAATCCCATAGGCCGGCGTCATCGACGGTGAACTGACGAGATAAAGGCCGATCATCCCCGGCGCCAGCGCCCATGAGCCGGAATAGAGTGCACGCACCGTCGCGGTGATTGCCGCCCCCTGGCCGCGTTCCATCTGGTTGGTCCTGGCGCGCAAGCTGGCAAATAGCAGCGAATAGGTGGAGTTGCTCATCGGCACCAGCAACAGCGTGGAGATGATGAAGACCGCCGGGCTGTGGATGATTGCGATCGACCCGAAGCCGAGCATGCCGGCGACCGAAAGCCCCAGTACCAGCGGCCGCCGCTCTTTCAGCCTGTCCGACCAGATGCCGAGCGTGAGACTCGTCGTGACATTGACGATCGCCGAGAAGAACACCAACGCCGAATAGGCGCCATTGCTCAAGCCGAGTTCGTTAATCCCGATGATCGACTGGTAAGGTACGGTCGAGGCATAGGTGAAGGCGAGCGCGACGAGCGTCACGGTCGGGACGCGGATCCTGTTGTCGCGAAGGATCAAGGAGAAAGTGGAGGGCATGGCGCTATTCCTGATGCACCACTCATAGCTGCATCGGGCACATCAGAGAAACGATAGTTTTCGATCGCCTCCGTCAACTTTTGTGATGAATGCTTGAACTGTGTGATCGCCTCCGGAGTCCGTCAAACCGTGCCCACCTCCCGAGAAATTATTCCGGAAGTGTCAGGCATGTCTCCGAACATCTGTCAGGTATGTATCAAGGCCGTACATCAAAGCCGAGGATAAGGGAATGCACGGTGATGCTTCCGCCAAACGCGCCGCAGTCGCGTTGGCCACTCTCTCAGTCAGGCTCCACCTTCATCCGGATGACGACCGCCGTCACCCGAATTCCCGCACCACCTAAACCCCGTTGGCTTTCGTCCCCTGACGCGTTATGCCTGCGCATCCCGCCAGCATCCGGATGAGAGCTCATGACCAATCCCGTCACCGTCGAAGTCACCCGTGGCCTGCTCGTCGAAAGCCGCCATCGCGGCGCGGTGGCCGTCGTCGATGGCGATGGTAAGCTTGTGTTTTCGGCTGGCGACATTGAGGCAGCTGTTTTCCCGCGGTCTTCCTGCAAGGCGATGCAGGCGCTGCCGCTGGTCGAGAGCGGCGCGGCAGATGCCTATGGCTTCGGCGACAAGGAACTGGCGCTTGCCTGCGCCTCGCACAACGGCGAGGAGGAGCATGTGGCGCTCGCCGCTTCCATGCTTGCGCGCGCCGGCCGCGGTGTCGAAGCGCTGGAATGCGGCGCCCACTGGTCCATGAACCAGAAGGTCCTGATCCAGCAGGCCCGCACGCTCGACGCGCCGACTGCGCTTCACAACAATTGCTCGGGAAAACATGCCGGCTTCATCTGCGCCTGCTGCCATAAGGACCTCGATCCGAAGGGTTATGTCGGTTACGACCATCCGCTACAGGTCGAGATCCGTGCGGCGATGGAAAGCCTGACCGGCGCCGTGCTCGGCGCGGAGAGTTGCGGTACGGACGGCTGCTCCATTCCGACTTATGCAGTGCCGTTGCGCGGCCTTGCCCACGGATTTGCGAAAATGGCGACCGGCGTCGGCCTGGAGCCCCTGCGCGCCAAGGCGTCCCGCCGTCTGGTCGAGGCTTGCATGGCCGAGCCCTTTTATGTCGCGGGCTCCGGCCGCGCCTGCACCAAGCTGATGCAGATCGCTCCCGGCCGCATCTTCGTCAAAACCGGCGCCGAAGGCGTCTTCTGCGCGGCGATCCCGGAAAAGGGCATCGCCATCGCACTCAAATGCGAGGACGGCACGACCCGCGCCGCCGAAGCCATGGTGGCGGCGACGCTCGCCCGCTTCTTCGAGACGGAGGAAAAGATCCACGCAACCCTGATGGGTTTTGCCATGACCTCGATGCACAATTGGAACGGTATCCATGTCGGCGATGTCAGGGTCACATCCCTCTTGACCGAATGAGTGCGCGAAGCGCGTACATAAGTTATAAAAAAATAAGAATTACCTAATATAAAGAGATGCGCCCTGCGTCGGACGTGCTTTGCGTATCGACGCGGAGGCGAGAGCGTTCCCTGGAAGCCGTGGGGGCAGGGTATGTTTGCAGGCCGCTATCTCTGGTGGGTGCTGACCGGTACCGGCATCTTCATTTTCGCTGCGCTCGGTCTCGACCATATAACCTGGCTCACAATCCAGTTGTCAGGCTGCGAGAAGATGGCCGGCGCCTGCGAGTCGACCATCTGGTGGATATCGCGCATGCTCAAACCCGGCTGCATCTGGATCGCCATCGGCATGCTTTTCATGGCCACCCTGGTTCGGCTTCACTATCTGTCGCTGCTCTGGTTCTGGGGACCGGTTGCAGCCGTCTGGTTCGTCGCCGCCACACCGTTTCTTCTCTTCATCTCAGCGGATACGGCGGCGTCGTGGCCGGTCATCCTTGCGATGCTGCCCGTTCCGCTCCTGTTCCTGGTCGCCTTCATCGTCTATCTCATGGTTCCATTCGAGGATGGCGACGCGCGCTCGCTCGAAGCGTCGGTCCCGCTGCGTCTCGCGGCCCGTCTGACGGCGGTCTACGGTGTGCTTGCAGCGGCAGCCTTCATGGCGGACTTATCTCGAGTGGTCGGAACCCTGCTCGACATGCCGGCCCTTTCCGTCGTCGTCGCGCTGGCGCAGCCTTATCTGCAGACGATGCTGACCTTTGGAACCGGCAGCATGGCGCCGGCCTACGTCATGCTGGCGCTGTTCATCGCAGCCCTTGCCGCAAGTCTTTTGCCGCAGGCCGCAGCGCGCGCGCCGTCCCGCAGCACCATTATGCTGCGGCGATTGCGCCGTTGAGGTCGCGATAGGGCTTCAGCCGTTCGGCCGACATGTCAGCAGGCACGATCAGCCCCGCCACCTCGGCAACGCCGAGCACCGGGCACGGTGACACGAGGTCGAATTTCTCCTCGGTCAGCAGGACATGGGTTTCGGCCGAACACCGCGCGATATGTCGCTTGATGGCCGCTTCCTCGAAATCGCCGGTGGAAAGTCCGTGCACCGGATGCGCCGCCGTGACGCCGAGGAAGAAAAGGTCGGGGCGGAGTTGCGAGATCGCCGCCATCGCCGCTGCTCCCGTCGCCACCATCGAATGTTTATAGAGCCGTCCGCCGGTGAGGATCACCTCGGCTGTCGGGTGGTGTTCCAGTTCGGCGGCGATCGTCGGGCTGTGGGTCGCGACCGTCAGCGGCATGTCGCGCGGCAGGTGCCTGGCGATCTCTGCCGTCGTCGTGCCGCCGTCGAGGAAGATCATCTGCCCCGGCTTGATCATTGCCGCTGCCCTCGCTCCCAGCCGCACCTTGATTTCCGACGAAACGCAGCGCCGTGCGGTGAAATCCGGCAGGTCCGGCGCAAGTGGCATTGCGCCGCCATGCACCCGCTTCAACAGCCCCTCCGCTGCCATTTCCCGGAGGTCGCGCCGGATCGTGTCCTCCGAAAGGGCGAATTCCTCGGCGACGCGCTTGGCGATGACTTGGCCGTCGCGGCGCAGGATATCGAGGATCAAGGTCTTGCGTTGGGTCGTCAGCATGGTCTCTCTGCACGAAAATTTACGAAGTATCGTGAATGTGCACGAATTGACTCGACATTCAAGAAATATCATGCATTTTCACGCAATCCCGTGCATGATGCCGGGAGTGCTCACGCCTAAGGCGGAGTGAAGGAGTGGATCATGTTGATATTGATTGCCGGCCCTTATCGGTCCGGAACGGGCGACGACCCGGAGAAGATGGCCGCCAACCTGAAGCGGTTGGAGCAACCCTCCCATGCGTTGTTTGAGGCCGGCCATGTGCCGATGATCGGCGAATGGGTGGCGTTGCCGATCTGGCACGCCGCCGGCGGCAGAGCGGTCGGCGATGCGCTCTATGAAGAGATCTTCCACCCGGTCGCCGGTCGGCTGCTGCAGCTCTGCGAGGGCGTGCTGCGCCTGCCCGGCGATTCCAAGGGGGCTGATAATGATGTCCGCATCGCCAGGGAACGCGGCATCCCGGTCTGGCACCGGCTGGAAGATGTACCGGGCTGCGGCTGAGCGCGGAGGAGGGGCCGGAGATTGCCGGCTCCTCCCGATCTTGCCGGTTCCGGCGCGCAGGCCGCCGCGCTATAACCCTTGCAGAAAGGGAGTCGAGAACCATGCTGACATTGTATTACGCGTCGGGAACCTGCGCGCTCGCAAGCCTCATTGCCTTGGAAGAATCCGGCCTAGCCTTCGAAACGAAGAGGATCAGCATTCGCGACGGCGAACAGCGCTCGCCGGACTATCTGAAGATCAACCCGAAGGGCCGGGTGCCGGCGCTTGTCACCGATCGCGGCGTGCTGACGGAAACGCCGGCGATCCTGGCTTACATCGCCCAAAGCGCGCCGGCCGCCAAGCTCGCTCCGCTCGACGATGCCTTCGAATTTGCCAGGCTGCAGTCCTTCAACAGTTACATCTGCTCGACTGTGCATGTGAACCATGCCCATCGACCGCGTGGTTCCCGCTGGGCCGACGACGCGGCCGCAATAGAGGCGATGAAGGCCAAGGTGCCGCAGAACATGGCAGATTGCTTCACGCTGATCGAGCAGACCATGTTCGAGGGCCCATGGGTCATGGGCACAGCCTACTCGGTCGCCGATCCCTATCTCTTCACGATGACGAGCTGGCTGCCTTCGGACGGCGTCGATCCCACGCGCTTCGAAAAGGCGAGCGATCATCGCGTCCGCATGCTGCAGCGCCCTGCCGTACAGCGGGCGCTCGCCTACGATCAGGCCTGATAGCGGGCGGCAATCTTCTTCGGCGCCCGGAACAGCCAGGCGCCAAGCAGCCGCAACCGTAGTTCCTCGTCGCCGATCACGGCGGCGCGTAGCGGCAGGTGCGGCCAGCCGACATAATGATCGGTCTGGAAATAGACGTCGGGCGCCATCTCCAGCAGGTGATCCTTGTCGTCGAGCGAAATCGAGATCACGATCGTCTCGGCATTCTTCACCGCCACAAAACTCTTGCCGCCGACCTTCAGCGCCGGATTGCCGTAGGACGTGCTTTCCTCGACCGCGGGCAGGCCGGCTTCCGCAGCCAGTCGCTTCAGGCGCGCGAAGATCGCATCGACATCGTCGGCCATTGTCCCGCCTTTCCGTCCGGACGGAAACCTAGCATGTTTTCAGGCGCAATTCGCCAGCGGCTTGGCCTCCTCGGGAAAGCCGGCCTGCATTCCAAGCGGCAGATCGGCGATTTCCCGCATCGACATACGCTCAACTTCGGGATGCAGCAGCGGATCGTTCCGCCAGGCTGGGGCAGTTTCCGAGCTTCCCGCGTGAAGGATAGGTCTCAAGAAAAACTTCAGCAACGACATGGCATGCCTCGCTTTCTCCAGTGACGCAGAAGGGTGACCGCAAAGTGGCTTGTGGCTGCTGAGCCATCCCGTTCGTCCTGCGGCTGCGTTCGGATGGCTTGATTAATGCTTGCAATATCAGCTTCCGCAGACCGATTTTCAATTGAGATTAACGCGGAGGCGTTATAGAAAAACTATATGAAGAACCTGAATATGGTCCATCTCAACGGCCTTCGCGCGCTCGAAGCCGTCGGTCGTCTTGGCTCGCTTCAGGCCGCCGCTGATGAACTCGGCGTGTCGGTCGGCGCCGTCAGCCAGCAGGTCATCAAGGCAGAGGCGCAGCTTGGCCAGGTGATCTTCGAGCGCACCGCCCGGGGAATGATCGCCACCGAAGCTGGCCGGCCGGTACTTCTCGCGCTCGACGAGGGTTTTGCCCGACTTTCGGCGGCGGTGTCGATTGCGAGCCGCAAGGACGATACGATCCTGACCATATCGGTGGCGCCGGTCTTCGCCGCCCGCTGGCTCGTCTGCCGGCTCGATCGCTTCGCCGAGCGTCACCCTGACATCAAGCTGCGGCTGGACGCGACGACCAATCTCGTCAGTCCGGCGCTTTGCGACGTCGATATCGGTATTCGCGTCGGCACCGGCAAATGGCCTGACGTGAAGGCCGAGTTGCTCCTGGAACAGGAAGTCTTTCCCGTCTGTTCGCCCGAGATGGCAGCGAAATTGAAAGAGCCCGCCGATATCCTCGGCCTGCCTGCCATCATCGATGGCCATGCCATGTTCACCTGGGAGGTCTGGATGCGCGAGGCCGGCCTTTCAGGCGCGACGCTGGCAACGCGCCACGTCTTCAATGATGCCTCGCTCTGCCTCGATGCGGCGATCGCCGGGCAAGGCGTCATGCTTGCCTGGCAGACCCTTTCCGGCTTTGCGCTCGCCGAAGGCCGGCTGGTCGCCCCCTTCGGCATTCGCGCCCGTACCGGCTTCGGCCACTACTTCGTCACCGCCGAAGGCATACGCGAGCCGAAGAAGGTCAAGGATTTCAAGGCCTGGATTCGCGAAGAGATGGCCGGCACACTCGCGCTTTTCCAGTGACGTTCATACCTCGATTGGTTCTTTGGCCCGCGTTGCCTGCATCGCTTTATAAGCCGGGCGGGACTGGCAGCGCTCGATCCAGGCCTTGATATTGGGATGCGCCTGGAACAGGGCCTCTTCGCTCTGGGCGTAGCGCAGTACCTCGGCGAGGTTGAGATCGGCAGCGGTAAAGCGGTCGCCGACAATCCATTGCCGACCGACAAGGTGGCTTTCGAGAACCTTTAGCGGCCTGCGCAGCGAACGGCAGGCGACGGCGATCGTCTGTCTGCCACTTTCGCTGTTTTCGAGCCCATTATCGTAGGTCAGCACGATCTTCACCGTATGCGGCTCGACCTCCGTCGCCGCCCAGACCGTCCACATCGTCAACAATCCGTCTTCTTCGACGGTATTGCCGGAAAGCGGTCCGCCATATCGACGCGCAAGGTAGAGATTGATCGCCAGAGACTCGTGCATGACGAGGTCGCCATCGCGAATGCTGGGGATCTGCCCCATCGGGTTTACGGCAAGGAAATCCGGTGAGTGCGTGTTGAGCGGCGCCCCAGGCGCCAGCGGATCTGCGAGCCGCCTTGCCTGTAGCACCGGTACCGACTGGAATTCAAGCCCGAGTTCCCCAGCCATCCAGTAGACGCGCGACGCACGTGATCGATAGACTCCGTAGATTGTCAGCATGCACGATATCCCCTCAATGTGTCGGAGAAACCGTAAACGCCGGATCACGCTCGGAAAAGTCCTAGCCGCTGATGGGACGATGAAAGCTTTTGATAGCCCTCAGGAGACGCGATTTCGCTCGACGGTGAGCTGCGCATAAGGCGCACCGCCGCCCGCCATTTCGCTGGAGACCTTCTTCTGCCACTGGAAACCGAGAACCGCCCCTTCGGCGGTTTCCTGGAACACGTTGTCGGTAATGACGGCAGTCCCGGCGCCATCGGCGACCGAGACCGCGCATCCCACGGGCGCCTTGCGCACCACGTTGCCGCTGACGACGACGTTTCTGAGATAGGGTCCCCAGCCGATCTGCAGCCCCCAGCGCGGCGCGCCCTCGATCACATTGCCTGAAATCAGGGTGTCGGCCTCCGCCGCGATGCCAATGCCGAAACCGACCTCGTGCTTGTAGGGGCCGCGCAGCGTCAGGTTGCGCACAACGTTGCCGGTGACGCTCGCCAGCCGGCCGCCCTCGTCGAAATTAGCAATCGAAATGCCGTTCGCTGCCCCGTCGATCAAATTGGCGGAAACGACGGCGCCCTCGAAAGCGAATTCGACATAGATCGCCGTCTCGCCGGAACGCCGGCATTGATTGCTGCTGATCTGGATGTCCGAGGCGGAATTGGCGCGGATCGCGGTGAAGGCGCAGTCGGAAATGTGGTTATTCGTCACCATCACGCCGTCGGCGCGGAAGATGTTGATACCGTTGCCGTTTTCGCCGGTGCCGCCGTCATTGGCGCGGATGTTGGAAATGCGGTTGCCGGAGACGACGGTGCCGTCCTCCGCCTTCTTCCAGCGATGCACGAGGATGCCGCCATTGCCGCAATCGGAGACCGTATTTCCTGTAATGGAAAGATTTGCCGATTCCACCGCATAGAGCCCGGATTGGGCCGCACCCGAAATGCGGCTGCGCTCGACACGCCCGCCGCAGCGCTCCAGCTGCAGCCCGTGCTTGCGGCTACCGCCGATTTCGCAATTGTCGATCAGCACCTCATCGACGCCGGTAAATTGCAAAAGCCCACCGGCGTAATCGCCGAGCCAGCGGTTGCCGCCGTCAATGACGAGGTTGGAGAGCTCGATCCGCCGCACGTTTTCGGCGGCAAAGAGATGGCCTTCGCCGGTATAGACGATCCGCGACGCCCCAGGCACACCAGTAATGCGCGTATTGTCGGGCAGGGTGAGATTGGAGATCCGGTAGGTGCCCGGCGGCAGAAAAACCGGCACGTTCTCGCGCGCGGCCTGATCGATCATCTGCTGCAGGTTTCTTGTCTTGCGATCGCCGCTTTCAGGAACGGCGCGATAATCCACGGCGTCGATCGCGCCGCGCAAATCGGGCTCCGCAGCTGCCGTCAGCGGTGCGGCGAGCGCGCGTGGCGCCGCCCATCCGGCAACCGCCGAGGCGGCGAGGAACAGAAGCATGTCGCGGCGTGACGTCATCCCGGAATCTCTCGTCATAGCGCACTGGTAGCAGGAAACATGCCAGTTCAGCCTGTACTGTTTTGGTACAGGCGACCGGAATCGCGGTTGCTGCAACCGATGAGGGCAGGATATCGCCGCAGATCTTGTCGCCTTGTTCACTCTTTCATTTAAGCAAGCCGAAGGAAATGCCGACTACTCTCACAAGGGAGTTTGAATGATGACTGTTGCGGGATGGCTTACGGGCCGCCGGGGAGAATGGCGTCATGCCGGAATTGAGTGCCAGGGAATCGACCGATGCCCTGACGGCGGAAACGCGCCGTATCGTCGCCGCAACGGAGGCAATGATGGCATCGACCGCCCACCATTTGTCCGAGGGCATCGAGAACCTGCGCCTCAAGGCGATCGTCCATGAACTTCCCGACTTTCTCTACGTCAAGGACCGCGACAGCCGCTTCGTCTTCGCCAATGCCGTCACCGCCAGCAGCCTCGGCCTGGAAAGCGCCGACCTGATCACCGGCAAGCGTGATTTCGATCTGTTCGATTTCGAGACGGCGCGCCGCCATTTCGATATCGAGCAGCAGATCATGGCGACGGGGCAAGCCCGCATCGACATGGAGGAATCCTACACCCTTCCCGGCAGCAAAATGCCGATCTGCCGCCTGACTTCGAAGATACCGCTGCGCAATGACCGCAGCGAGGTCGTCGGACTGATCGGCGTCTCCCGTGATATCACCGAACGCAAGCTTCAGGAGGATCTCTATCGCGGCCAGGCGAAACTGCTCGAAATGATCGCCCGCAACGAGCCGTTGTCGATGATCCTCGAGGCACTGGTGCTGATGATCGAGGCGCAGCTGACCGGCATCGATGGCTCGGTGCTGCTGCTCGACGGCGAGGGCACGAGGCTCTATCATGGCGCGGCGCCCAACCTGCCCGGCGGCTACAGTCGCCTCATCGATGGTGTCACGATTGGTCCCAAGGTCGGCTCCTGCGGCACCGCCGCTTGGCGCGGCCAGACCGTCATCGTCGAGGACATCATGAGCGATCCGCTCTGGGAGGACTTTCGCGTGATGGTCGCCCCCTTCGGTTTTCGCTCCTGCTGGTCGACGCCGATCGCCACTTCGCAGAACAACGTGCTCGGCACCTTCGCGCTCTATTCGAAAGAGGTCCGCCGTCCCACAGAGCACGAGATGAAGCTGGTGGCGCTCGCCACCCACATTGCCGGCATTGCCATCGAGCGCAAACGTGTCGACGACCGCATCCATTTCATGGCCCATCATGACGATCTCACAGGTTTGCCGAACCGCGCCTTCCTGAAGGAACGGCTGGCCAATATCCTCGACCAGGCCCGCCGCCATAATCGCAAGGTCACCGTCGCTTATATCGATCTCGACAATTTCAAGGACATCAACGATGGCCGCGGCCATGCCGCCGGCGATGAGGTGCTGAAGGAGATCGCAACCCGCATGGCCAACAGCGTGCGGGCGTCCGATATGGTGGTGCGCCTCGGCGGCGATGAATTCCTTGTGGTGCTTGTCCACCAGTCGAGCCACGATGCCGGGATCACCCGCCGCCTTCGCGAGCTGCAGAAAGCGATCAACCGGCCGATCCTCGGCGAGGACGGTGAGATCACCGTTACGTCGAGCATCGGCGTCGCCGCCTTCCCCTTCGATGGCGCGACCTCGGAAGAGCTTCTCGCCAATGCCGATCGCGCCATGTATCGCGCCAAGGAACTCGGCCGCAACACGTTGCAACATCACGATGCCGGCAGCACACCTGTGGGAATGCCGCTCGGCGAGCAGGAAGAACTGCACCAGGCGATCACCGGCGACCAACTGTTCCTGCAATACCAGCCGCAGGTCGATGTCGCCACCGGCCGCATCACCGGGCTCGAGGCGCTGGTGCGCTGGAACCATCCGGCAAAGGGCAGGGTGCCTCCCGTCAATTTCATCCCGCTCGCCGAAGAGACCGGGCTTATCGTTCCCCTCGGCCTTTGGGTGCTGAACGAAGCTTGCCGTCAGGCGCGCAGCTGGCAGGATATGGGTCTGACGCCGCTGACGATCGCCGTCAATGTTTCGGCCAAGCAGTTTGCCGATCCGGATTTTTCAAAACATGTTGCCGAGGCGCTCGAGCGGCACGGACTGCAGTCCCGTTGGCTGGAACTGGAAGTGACCGAAAGCGTGGTGATGCAGGACGCTGAGCGCGCGCTCGCCATGATGGAATCGCTGCGCGCGCTTGGCGTGCGCCTGTCGATCGACGATTTCGGCTCCGGCTATTCCAGCCTTGCGGCGCTGAAGACCTTCCCCTTCGACCGCCTGAAGATGGATCGCTCGCTGGTCGAGGCGCTGCCGGGCGATAAGACGGCAGTCGCCATCGTATCGGCCGTCATTTCGCTGGCGCAGACGCTGAAGCTTTCGGTTCTGGCCGAAGGTGTCGAAACCGACGACCAGATGGATTTCCTGCGCCAGGCTCGCTGTGAGGAGGCCCAAGGCTACCGCTTCTCCAGGCCCGTCTCGCCGGAGGAGATTGTCGTGCTGCTGAAGGTCGGCAGCCTCTGAAGGTCATTTCACGAGCTTGCCGATCGTCTCGATCTCGTTGGTCCATATGCCCGCCGCAAAATCCTGCGGCAGCCGCGCCAGTTGTGCGGGATCATCGATGCCGGTCGAAAAGTCGCTGCCGCGATAGGGGCCGAGCACGAAAACCTCGGTTCCGGCATCCTGCATCCTGTTGAGAAAACGCTCCGGCCAACCCCAGAGCCACGGCGCGATATTGATCGGCACCAGCATCATCGCATGTTTGCAGGTATCCGGCAGCGCGCCGGTCCATCCATAGCCGATATAACCGAACAGGCAGCCCTTCAGGCTCTTGCGCGACGCCGTCTTGATATCGGGCGAAAGCCGACGCAGGACGTCGATCGGCTCGTCACCGCCATAGACGATGATCTCAGCCCGCCGCCCGGCGGAAAGTCCGTTGAGCACAGAGGCGAGCTTTTCGCCCTCGGAGGGATCGCGGCTCTTGATGTTGATGAGGAAGCGCCTGTCCGGAAAGGTCGAGAGCACCTCTGCAAGCGTCGGCATCATGCCGATGCCCCGGCCGCGAAAAGGAAAAGTCTTGCCGCCATCGGCGGTGTAGCCATAACCGATGTCGAGGCTCCGCATGTCAGCCATCGAATGCTCGCGCGTGACGCCGTGCCCGTCGGTGCGGCAGTCCAGCGTCCAGTCGTGAAAAACCGCGAATTCTCCGTCCGTCGTCGGATGCACGTCGATCTCGACGATATCGGCACCCGCCGCGAAGCCTGCCTGCATCGACCGGATGGTATTTTCGAGATAATCGTGTTTCGGCGCCAGCATGCGGCTTGCCGTGCAGGTATCATTCTTCAGATCGGTTTCGTCGAACCGCTGGGCGATGCCGCGGTGCGCAAGCAGCACCGGTTTCCCAGGCCGATGCTGCGCTAACGTACTGGTATTGTTGAGATAAAGTCCAACTGCGGCAACGGCGATCGCCGCCGCGCAATAGAAAAGCTTCCTGCCCAATGTTGATCCCCCTGGTTGCATCGCAAGGGCTAGGAAACGATTCCGGTTGTTGTTGGGCTGTTTTCCGGCTTTTCTACGCCAGGGGTTGATTTACCGGAGGAGCTTCATTTCATGGAAACAAAGGACGATGAACTCATCCATTTCGAGGCACATGGCGCTGCTCCCTTGCCGCCGGCTGTAAGCGAAGGCCATGTCGAGCACGATGGCGCCCGCATCTGGTACGCGGCCTATGGCGCCGGCCCGCCGGTCATTCTGCTGCATGGCGGCCTCGGCCACAGCGGCAACTGGGGTTATCAGGTCCCGGCACTCCTTCGTAGCGGCCGCCGCGTCGTACTGATCGACAGCCGCGGCCATGGAAGAAGCACCCGCGATTCCCGCCCATATACCTATGAACTGATGGCTTCGGATGTGCTTGCCGTCATGGACGAACTGCACCTGGAAAAGGCGGCGTTCGTCGGCTGGAGCGATGGCGCCTGCATTGCTCTGATCCTCGCCATGACCGTGCCGTCACGTGCCGAAGGGGTCTTCTTCTTCGCCTGCAACATGGATCCGAGCGGCACGCTGGAATTTCATCCGACCCCTGTGATCGACCGATGCTTCAGCCGACACGCCAGCGATTACGCCGCCTTATCCGCCACGCCGGATGATTTCCATCCCTTCGTCGAGGCGGTGAGCCTGATGATGCGGACGGAGCCGAATTATGACGCCGCCGACTTGGGCCTGATCCGCGTGCCGATCGCAATCGTGCTCGGCGAACATGACGAATTCATCAAGCCCGGCCATGCCGAATATCTTGCCCGCAGCATTCCGGACGCGCAGATGATTTATCTCCCGGGCGTGAGCCATTTTGCGCCGTTGCAGCGGCCGGCCGAGTTCAACGCCGCGGTGATCACCTTCCTTGACGGCATCGGCACACCCGGAAATGAGGGCTTGCGGCGTTGAGCCGCAGCAGCGGAATTTCTTAAGAATTCAGTAACTTTTCTCAAGCGGCAAACGTAGAGTCCTGTTGAAGGATTCGTTTTGTCGTGCGCTCACAAAAACCTTCGAGCCGCTGCCCGCTCATGTCAGTCTTGTGCATGGCAGGTTGCGCGGCCGAAGGTGTGTGCTCGTCCGCGGCTCCTCCGCTTGTCTCGAGAAGGCCCAGGGAGCCGGAATGATCAGCATCGACATGGAAGATAGAATTTCGATCGCGCGCAAATCGCTGAGTGACGCCATGAGTTTTCAGGCGTCGGGCGATTTCGAAAACGCCGAGAAAGCCTATGTCAGAGTCCTGCACAAGGACTACCGCACGATAGACATTCTACCGCTGCTGGCGGGCGTCGTCGCAAAGAGAGGCGATGCCGAAACCGCTCTCTATTACTGGAACAAGCTTCTCGGCCTCAATCCCGGCCATCTCGTCGCTCTCATGGAAAAGGGTGCGCTGCTGCGCCAGCTCGGCCGGTCCGCGGAGGCGGTCGGCTGCTATGAGATGGCGCGTGGCCTGTCACCCGAAAATCCTGTCGTGCGCAACAACCTCGCCGTTGCACTGGCCGATTCCGGCCGGCAGCAGGAGGCGCTGGTCGAATTCCGTCATGTTTTGCGGCTGCAGCCGGACAATATCAATGCCTGGCATCAGATAAGACGCATCTCCTCGTCGATCGTGCCCTTCTGGCACATCGCCATGATGAACGACACCAGACGCAACGACGCGTTCGAAGCGGCGATCCGCCGTGCCATAGAGCTGCGCGGAGCCGATGCGCAGATCCTCGACATCGGTGCAGGCAGCGGCCTGCTGTCGATGATGGCGGCGCGCGCCGGCGCCACCAATATTGCGACCTGTGAGAGTGTGCCGGCGATCGCGCAGACAGCGGAGAAGATTATCGCCGCCAATGGTTATCGCGAACAGATCGACATCTTCGAAAAGCCCTCAACCGAACTTTCTGTCGGCAGGGAGATGAAAGCCCGCGCCGACATCCTGATCTCCGAGATTCTTTCCAGCGATCTCCTGGCGGAAGACGTGCTGAAAACCTTCGAGGACGCCCACGCCCGGCTGGTCCGCGAGGACGCCATCGTCATACCGCGCGCCGCTGCCGCCATGGGCTGTCTGGTCTCCAGCGAAACGCTCTCCAACTATGTCCATGTCGGCGAGGTCTCCGGCTTCGATGTGTCGCAGTTCAATGCGCTCGCCCCGCTGCGTCTGCCTGTTCACGGGACGATGACGGAGTGGACCAGGCTTTCGGACGATTTCGAGATCGCTGCGGTGGATCTCGCCGCCCATAAACATGCCGCAGCGCTGCGCAAGATCTCGGTGCCGGTTCAGGCAGACGGCACTGCGGTCGGGGTCGTCCAGTGGATGAAGGTCGATCTGATCGAGGGCGTCGTTTTCGACAACCACCCTGACGGCTATCACGATGGCGGCTGGCTCCAGGTTCTTCACACCTTCCCGCAGCCGGTGGAGGTCCGGGCAGGTACGTCACTGGCCATGCTGGTTGGTCACGACAGGACGAGCCTGCTGATGACGCCCATCGCCTGAGCGACGGGCTTTCGTCGCAGCCAAGGAAGATCGCCATGGCCGTCTTGAGGAAAGGCGGCCATTGTCGTTTCTGCAGAATATTTTCGACCGGTATCACGAGGGCGACGAGCTTGCGTCGTGGTCGTGATGGCGCTTTCGGTGGCCACCTTCCTCCACCCCTCTGGCCACGCGTTCATTTCTCGCTATCTCTAGCTTCATGAGACCTGACGCGTTGCTCTATCCAGCCCCGGAGGGGCTCTATTGCCCAGAGGGCGGATTCTATGTCGATCCGGTGCGGCCGGTTGAGCAGGCGTTGGTCACCCATGGTCATTCGGACCATGCCCGGCCGGGCCACGTGAACGTGCTCGCCACCCGCCAGACACTCGACATCATGCGCCTGCGTTACGGCGACGGTTTCTGCGCCAGCGAGCAGGCCGCAGCCTTTGGCGAGGAACTGCTGGTCAACGGCGTCAAGGTGAGCTTCCACCCTGCCGGCCATGTACTGGGCTCCGCTCAGATCGCCATCGAGAAGAACGGCACCCGCATCGTCGTCTCCGGCGATTATAAGCGCCGCCCCGACCCGACCTGCGCGGCCTATGTGCCGGTTCCCTGCGATGTCTTCATCACCGAGGCGACCTTCGGCCTGCCGGTCTTCCATCATCCCGATCCGATGGACGAGATCGGCAAACTGCTGGCGTCGCTGCGGCAATTTCCCGAACGCACGCATCTCGTCGGCGCCTATGCGCTGGGCAAGGCCCAACGCCTCATCCGGCTGCTGCGCGATGCCGGTTATGCCGAGCCGATCTATATCCACGGCGCCATGGAGAAACTCTGCGACTATTATATCGGGCAGGGCATCGATCTCGGCGAGCTGCTGCCGGCGACGATCGAAAGCCGCGACAAATCGGCCTTTAGGGGCGCCGTCGTCGTCGGCCCGTCGTCTGCCTTCGCCGACCGCTGGGCCCGCCGCTTCAACGAGCCGCTGCCGGCCTTCGCCTCCGGCTGGATGATGGTGCGCCAACGCGCCAAACAGCTCGGTGTCGAACTGCCGCTCGTCATATCGGACCATTGCGACTGGCCGGAGCTGACGGAAACGATCCGCGAACTGCACCCCGCCGAAGTCTGGGTGACGCATGGCCGGGAGGAGGCCCTGGTGCGCTGGTGCCAGTTGCAGGGCATCAAGGCGAAACCGCTGCATCTGGTGGGGTATGAGGACGAGGGCGATTGAGGAGATGAGCTTGCGCGCACGTCAAAACCCCTCCCCAACCCCTCCCCACAAGGGGGAGGGGCTTAACGCGCGGCCCTCGCCGCATTCATTCTTGAGCGCAGCATATGCAGCCGGCTTGTTGTTTTGCGAGACGGTGCCACGGCTTAGCCCCTCCCCCTTGTGGGGAGGGGTTGGGGAGGGGTCTTTTCCATATGCCACTGGGGAGGGGACTTTTCCCCGAGTCCGGAGGCCGACATGAAAGCCTTCGCCGACCTCCTCGACCGTCTGGTCCTCACTCCGAGCCGTAACGGCAAGCTGAAGCTGCTCACCGACTATTTCCGCGACACGCCCGATCCTGACCGCGGCTACGGCCTTGCCGCCATTGCCGGCACGCTGGAGGTGCGCAATGTCAAACCCGCCATGCTGCGCGAGCTGGTGCTGGAGCGCATGGACGAGGTGCTGTTTCGCTATTCTTACGATTATGTCGGCGATCTCGCCGAAACCATCTCGCTCGTCTGGGACAATGAGAGGGATATAGACCGCACGGCCCTTGCCCAGCCACGCCTCGGTGAGGTCGTCACGGGCATGAATGCGCTCGGCCGCACCGAGGTGCGAAGCTTCGTCCGTGACCTCCTCGACCGGCTGGATTCGTCCGGCCGTTTTGCCTTCATCAAGCTGGCGACCGGCGCCATGCGCATCGGCGTTTCCGCCCGCCTTGCCAAGCAGGCGCTGGCCGATCTTGGCGATAAGGACGTCACCGAGATCGAAACCCTCTGGCATGGCCTGCAGCCGCCCTATGAGACGCTGTTTACATGGCTGGCGGGTGGCGGCGAAAAACCGGTGCTGGCCACACCGGCGATTTTCCACTCCGTCATGCTCGCCAATCCGGTGGAGGAGGGCGATCTCACCGGTCTCGATCCGGCCGATTACGCCGCAGAATGGAAATGGGACGGCATCCGCGTCCAGCTCTCCCGCTCCGGCGACCGGTGCAAGATCTATTCCCGTTCCGGCGACGATATTTCGGGCGCCTTTCCCGATGTTCTCAACGCCATCAATTTTTCCGGCGTCGTCGACGGCGAGTTGCTGGTCGGCGGCACCGCGCGCTCCAACAGCCCGACCCGGACCTTCTCCGACCTGCAGCAGCGCCTGAACCGCAAGACGGTGATGGCAAAGATGCTCGCAGACTACCCCGCCTTCATCCGCACCTATGACCTGCTCTTCGACGGGGAGGAGGATGTTCGCGGCCGCACCTATGTCGATCGCCGCGACCGGTTGACCGAGATCATCGACCGCGCGCCCCACGACCGTTTCGACCTGTCGCCGCTCGTGCCTTTCTCCTCATGGGAAGAGCTCGACGCTTTGCGCGCCACCCCGCCAGATCTCGTCATCGAAGGCGTGATGATCAAGCGCCGCGACAGCATCTACCAGGCCGGCCGCATGAAGGGTCCCTGGTTCAAGTGGAAGCGCAACCCTTATAATGTCGATGCGGTGCTGATGTATGCCCAGCGCGGCCACGGCAAGCGGTCCAGCTACTATTCCGATTTCACCTTCGGCGTCTGGGCCGATGACGAGGACGGCGAACAGCTGGTGCCTGTGGGAAAGGCCTATTTCGGTTTCACCGATGCCGAGCTCGAGGTGCTCGACAAGTTCGTCCGCAACAACACCACCGAGCGCTTCGGCCCTGTGCGCGCCGTGCGCGCCGACAAGGATTTCGGCTTCGTCGTCGAAGTGGCCTTCGAGGGCATCAATCGCTCGACGCGGCACAAGTCGGGCGTCGCCATGCGCTTCCCCCGCATTGCGCGGCTTCGGCCTGACAAACCCTCCTATGAGGCCGATCGGCTGCGCACGTTGATCGCCATGATCGACGCCAAGCCGGAGTGATCCCTGCGCAACAATGACGCAGGGCCAATTTTCAACAGTATGTGTATTGGCGGCAACGGCCTTCCAGTGCAGATTTTGCATGCTGGGGAAATGATGGGTGCGTTATGAGCTCGCATGAACAGAATTCCTTTTTCCGCCAACGCCGCGCCGTGCTGGCCGGTCTTGCCGGTGCACTCGTCCTGCCGCAAATGGCGGCCGCTTTCGACGTTCCCGACGAACCGCGCCTTGCCAAGCACGACTATGCCAAGGCGCGTCACCATTTCCGCACGAAGCTGCTGAAAAAGGGCCCGGCGCCGGACAAATACGAACTGCTGAATGCGCCTGCCGACGCCGACAAGATCTTCTATCGCTCCGGCTCTGGCGGCGAGCTGGAGCTTGCGGCCTGGGTCTCGCGGTACAAGCGCGAGCGGACCGCCAAGCCCGCCGTGCTCTTTCTCCACGGCGGTAACGCCATGGGTATCGGCCACTGGCAGCTGATGAAGCCCTATATGGATGCCGGTTACGTGGTGATGATGCCGTCGCTACGCGGCGAAAACGGACAGATGGGCAACTTCTCCGGCTTCTACGATGAGGTCGACGACGTTCTTGCGGCCACCGAGCGCCTGGCCCACTTGCCGGGGGTTGATCCCCAGCGCCTCTTCATCGCCGGACACAGCATCGGCGGCACACTGACCATGCTGGCGGCGATGAGCACCCATAAATTCCGCGCCGCTGCGCCGATCTCGGGCAATCCCGATGCCTTCCGCTTCTTCAACCGCTATCCCGAGGACATCCGCTTCGACGATAGCAACGCGCATGAATTCGAAGTGCGTTCGGCGCTGTGTTACGCCCACAGCTTTAAATGCCCGGTCCGTGTCGTCCACGGCACCGAAGAGGCCCATTTCAACGACCGCGCCGATCTGCTTGCCCGCCGCGCCCGCGCCGCCGGCATCCATATCGAGACCGAAACTGTCGCCGGCAACCACACTTCGGCGCTGCCTGCCGAGATCGAACAGAGCATCCGCTTCTTCCATGGGGTGGCGGCGTGAGGTCACTGCTGCCAACAATACCGACTGGGTGTGGCGCCAGATAAACTCGAACCGGCTGCCGATGGCGACGACCGGTTCATCATTTCCTGATTTTGGCTTTCCACCCCAACGCCAGCCTCGCGCCAGCCGCGGATGCCATCCTTTCGGAAGATATCGCTGTCTTGCCGATCGTTGATAAGGGTGGTTCCATGAATTTTCTGCGCCGGGTCTTCCCGATTGCCGGGCTTGTGATGGTTGTGGCGTCGCTGAGCGGCTGCAACATTCTCATTCCCGATGTTGCCGCCGATTCGCCCGCCCGCTTCGTGCAGGAAACCTCGCCGGTCTTCTATCAGCCGCCCGGTGTCGATCCCCGCCGGGTGCGGCCGATCCCCGATCAGCCGGTGCCGCAGACGCGCGAGCTCTATAAGACGCAGTTCCATCAGACCTTCGGCCTGCCGGTCGCCAACCCGGTGCATGCGGCAATGTATGGCCAGTTGCGCGACGAGGATTTCACGCTGCCGTCGATCCCGGTCAGCCGCGTGCAGCCGCAATTCCTGCGCCAGGAGGTCGATTATCAGACGGCGGAGCGCCCCGGCACCGTGATCGTCGATACCAAAACGCGTTTCCTCTATCTCGTCGAGGGCAATGGCAAGGCGATGCGCTATGGCGTCGGCCTCGGCCGCGACGGTTATGCATGGTCCGGGCGCGGCGTCATCCAGTGGAAGCAGAAATGGCCGCGCTGGACGCCGCCGGTTGAAATGGTCTCGCGCCAACCCGAGGTTCGCCCCTTTGCGGCTGAGAACGGCGGCATGAATCCGGGGCTCCAGAATCCGCTCGGCGCGCGCGCCATGTATATCTTCAAGGACGGGCAGGACACGCTTTACCGCATTCACGGCACGCCCGACTGGCAGTCGATCGGCAAGGCCACGTCATCTGGCTGCGTGCGCATGCTCAACCAGGATGTCATCGATCTCTACGACCGTGTTCCCGCCAAGGCCGAGATCGTTGTGATGTAGCGCTGCAACAGCGCTGCCCATATCGTCGGCTCGGGGCCGGACACGTCTGCGTGAAGCTATGGTTTATTTGGCGCAAGCCGATAGATTTTCTGATGTCGTTATCGGCATAGAACGAATCGTCGGTATATCAGGCGCCTCGTTCGGCTTCCCGCATCAAAAGGAAATCAGTCCCGCGTCATGAGCTTCGATAGACATCTTTCCCGCCGCAGCTTTCTTTCCTTTTCGGCATTGACCGCAGCCTCCGCGCTCACCGGCTGCGCCTCCTCGGCCAATACGGTGACGTCGGGCGATTCGACGATCATCTACCGCTCGCCCATGCGCCTGTTCCAGCCGATGGGAACGTCGAGCGTGCCCAGTGACGCCGAGCTTGCCGTCATCTACGGTCCCGTCGAGGATGGCGGTTTCCTCATTCCCGCCGTTCCCTACGAACAGATCGATCCGCGCTATTATCGCCAGCGCGTCGTCGATCCCACAGGCCAGCCCCCCGGCACTATCGTCGTCGATACGCCGTCGCGCTTTCTCTATCTCGTCGAGAATGGCGGCATGGCGATGCGATATGGTGTCGGCATCGGCCGCGAGGGCTTCGCGTGGCAGGGGTCTGGCGTCATCCAGTGGCGCCAGAAATGGCCGCGCTGGAAGCCGCCGAATGAAATGGTCGCCCGGCAGCCGGAACTCGTCAAATATTCGATCGATAACGGCGGCATGGAGCCGGGTCTGAAGAACCCGCTCGGCGCCCGCGCGCTTTATATCTTCTCGAATGGAGAGGATACGCTCTACCGCCTGCACGGCAATCCGGACTGGCGCTCGATCGGCAAGGCCGTCTCATCGGGCTGTGTCAGGCTGCTGAACCAGGATATCATCGATCTCTACGATCGCGTTCCCACAAAGGCGCCGATCGTCGTCTGGCAGTGATCGTCGCCCGGGGCGGCCGTAAGCGCGCCGCCTCGCTTTGCCTAAGGCAAGCGGTTTGCGCGCCCGGGCAAAATGCTCGCGGTGCCGGGGAGCAAAACCGTTTCGGTTTCCGTGCCCGGAAAAGTTTTATTTTCAAAATACCATTGCTTAATTCGATAAATATCCTACATGGTGCGTATCGAATTGCTTGTGACCTTTGTCCATGCGCTTAAGCGCTTCGTCAGATCTCCTGCCAACATCGATATTGCCCGCGGATATTTTTCCGGGGCCTCCTCCAACGGTTGAAAAGGAAATCGTTATGAATTCAGGCGTCGTCAAGTGGTTCAATGGCACCAAGGGTTTTGGCTTCATTCAGCCCGATGATGGTTCCACCGACGTTTTTGTCCATATTTCGGCGGTTGAACGCGCCGGCATGCGCGATCTCGCAGAAGGTCAGAAGATTCGCTACGATATCGTTCGCGACAAGAGGTCCGGCAAGAATTCGGCCGATAACCTTCAGGCCGCGTGATTGTCATTCGCCTGCGCTGACCGCCTATTGGCGGCGCAACGGCTGAGTGACGGGAAGAGGTCGGGTTTCAGCCCGGCCTTTTTGTTTTCGTTGCCTGGCTTTTCGTGATTGATCGAGCAGCCGAAGAGCCGAAGGGGCGCTGAAATGGGCAGACCAAACTATAAAGTCGGCGACATGATCGTGCTGAAATCGGGCCTCACCCGCACGGCGAAGACCGACAAGCGCTGCCGGATCGCCAGCATACTGCCCAACGACCACGGGCATGTGCAATATCGCGTCCAATTCGCGGCGGAGAATTTCGAGCGTCGCATCACCGAGGCCGACATCGATGCCGGGGAGTCCCCATCGAGCGCTTCCCCCGAGGCTGTGGCCAAGACCGATAACGCCGCACCCTGGCTGACGTTTTCGAGCATCAAGATCAGGAAGTAGACTCGCTTTATTATTGACAGCGCGGCCTCGCCGCCGACAGGAAGGATATCGTTTTGCAGGTACTCGTCAGAGATAACAACGTCGATCAGGCGCTCCGCGTGCTCAAGAAAAAGATGCAGCGGGAAGGCCTGTTTCGGGAAATGAAGGCGCGCAGCGCTTTCGAAAAGCCGTCCGAGAAGCGCGCCCGTGAAAAGGCCGAGGCCATTCGCCGCCAGCGCAAGCTCGCCCGCAAGAAGCTGCAGCGCGAAGGTCTGCTGCCGGCACCGAAGAAGGTTCTCCGCGCCCGCTGATCTCAGCCGTGGAATCACGGCTCGGGCGGTGGAATCACGGCCAGCCGTGGAATCATGGCGCCAGCCGTTGGACCATGATTCCAGCCGTGGAATTTATGGCTTTTCAGCCGCGGAGCTATGGCTTGAGAGAGCCATCACCTCAGAAAGGGGCATATGACCGCCACCAAGGGAGAATTCTTCAATCCCGCCAAGCTTTCGCCTCGCGACAAGGCTGAGGCCACCGATCATACGGCGCGCGCCATCATCGAGGCTGAGGCCTCGGCGCGCGACAAGAAGACGGAGAAGCTGAGAGCGCTACGTCTGCAGCAGGCCGCCGAGGCCGCATCTGAGGCAGCACCTGCAAAGAAACGCCGGTCGCCGGCCAAGTCCCCTACACGGCGGCCCTGATTCGGGAGCCGTATGCCGAGCGGAGGGATCCGCTCAGCCGCCGCCCACGCCAGCCCGTCCGAGATTGCCCCGCAGCCGGTGCAGCATATTGCGCAGTTCGGCCATTTCCTCGAGCGTGCAGCCTGCTGCTTGCCCGATCGCCGTCATGATCGTATCGATCTCCCCCTTCATCGCCTGACCTTTCGGCGTCAACGACACGATCACCTGCCGTTCGTCGCGCAGGTCGCGCAGGCGCTTGATCAGCCCGCTCTGTTCCAGCCGTTTCAACAGCGGCGATAGCGTGCCGGAATCGAGGTCCAGCTGCTCGCCGATTGTCTTCACCGGCAATTCGCTGCCTTCCCACAGCACCAACATCACCAGATATTGCGGATAGGTGAGGCCGACCCTCTCCAGAATCGGTTTGTATGCGCGGGTGAAGGCATGCGCCGTCGCATAGACCGCAAAGCACAACTGCTTTTCCAGGCGCTTTTCTTCCTGCGGTATCTCCATCGTCTTTGTCGTCTGCGCTTTCATATCCATCATCCCCGAGGCGCCGATTGTCCTCTTTTCGAACTCCAAATGCAATTTGCAAAATTCACTTGCGTGCAATTTAATTGTGCGATACTGAAAATCAACCCGATTGAAGGGTCAACCAAAGGAGATTGTCATGCCTATTCTCTATACGACCAAAGCCTCTGCCACCGGCGGCCGCGCAGGCCGCGCCGTTTCCGAAAACGGCGTTCTGGACGTGACGCTGACCGTTCCGAAGGAGCTCGGCGGCGACGGTGCAACCGGCACCAATCCTGAACAGCTCTTCGCTGCCGGCTATTCCGCCTGCTTCCTCGGTGCCTTGAAATTTGTCGCGGGCCAGCAGAAGGTCAAGATTCCAGAAGACACGACGGTCTCCGCCAAGGTCGGAATCGGCCCGCGTGAAGATGGCGCAGGCTTCGGCATCGAAGTGGCGCTGACGGTCAACATCCCGGGCGTCGACCGCGAAACGGCTGAAAAGCTCGCAGCTGCGGCCCACATCGTCTGCCCCTACAGCCACGCCATGCGCACCTCGACCGAAGTTCCGGTCACGGTTGCCTGATCAGTTCTGAAACGCGGCTGCAGTATCGGCGGCCGCGATCTTTCTGGGGTGGAGGCGAAGTCTATTCGACGGTTGCTTCTCCGCCCGCACGGGGCCGGCGCGGCGAACGCGTCGGTTTTGCCGTCTCGGCGGTCATCGATGACGCCGCTTGCAGATCCTGTCGCAGCCGCGCGGGGCCGCCATCCGGCAATCTGCCGTCGATCGCCGCATGCGTGCTTTCCCAGATCGGCAGCGCCTTCGCCAGTACCGCCTTGCCTTCGGCAGTGAGCCTCAGCAGCCGGCGGCGCCTGTCCTTCGGGTTCTCCATTACATCTATCCAGCCTCTGCGCTGCAGGGGTTTCAGGGCGGCCGTGAGCGTCGTCTGATCCATGGCGAGCAGGGCTGCGACCGGTCCCATCGGCGGCGGCTCCGGCCGGTTCAGCGACATCATTAGGGAAAACTGGCCGTTGGTCAGCCCGACCGGTCTCAGTGCATCGTCGAACAGCCGGGCAAGCGCGCGCGCCGCCCGCTGCACATGCAGGCAGAGGCAGGTGTCACGCACCAGCAGCGTTGTAGAAAAAGGAATCTCAACCAAGTTTGACATGCTCAATTTCTATTGATATCAATGTATTTAGTCAAGGAGAAGGAGTGATGCCGGTTTTGCCGGCAGCGCCGGAGGAGGGCGCAGGTCATGCAGAATGAGGTTGTTTCCCGTGAGGAATGGCTCGAGGCCCGCCGCATCCTATTGGCAAAAGAAAAGGAGGCGACGAGGCTGCGCGACAGCATCAACGCCGCCCGCCTGGCACTTCCTTGGGTCAAGGTCGACAAGGACTACCTATTCGAAACGCCTGAGGGAACGAAGTCGCTCGCCGATCTTTTCGACGGCCGCAGCCAACTGCTGATCTATCATTTCATGCTTGGTCCCAATTGGGATGCCGGCTGCCCCGGATGCTCCTTCCTGTCGGACCATGTCGATGGCGCCCTGCCGCATCTGAACCATCACGACGTCACCTGGGTCGCCGTTTCGCGCGCGCCGCTCGACAAGATCGCCGCCTACAAACAACGCATGGGGTGGAAATTTCCGTGGGTCTCTTCCTACGGCGGCGACTTCAATTTCGATTATCACGTTTCTTTCAGCCCCGAGGACCTTGCCAAAGACAAGGTCTTTTACAATTTCACTCCCATGGAGCCGTCAAACGCTCATGACGAACTGCCGGGCCTGAGCGCCTTCTACCGCAACGAGAAGGGCGAGGTCTTCCATACCTATTCGAGTTATGCCCGCGGGCCGGAAGAACTGATCGGCACGCTGATGATCCTGGACCGTGCCCCGAAGGGCCGCAACGAGGACAGCACGATGAACTTCGTGCGCCGCCATGACGAATATGAGGAGGCTCCGGAGGCGCCATCCTGCTGTCACTGAGAAGGAGCGGTTCCAGCAAGAAACGCTTCCAGGCGACCATCACTCAAGGGAGGAGAGGATGATGAAGACCGCTGAAGTGCTGAAGGAACATTTTTTTCTGGAAAGACTTGTGGGAACATGGACCGTCACCGCGCCCGACATGACGGGCGACGAGGATTGGACGGAAACCGTCCGCTCGCTGCACGGCATATGGTTCGTCGCCCAAGGGGAGGGCCGCATGCCCGGCGGCAAGGATGCCACCACCATCCTGACGCTCGGCTACAACGCTTCGAAAGGCAAGTATGTCGGCAGCTGGATCGGCAGCATGATGGATTATATGTGGGTCTATGAGGGCGAAGTCGATGCGTCGGGCAAGGTGCTCGATCTCTATACGACGGGTCCTGACTTCAATGGCGAAGGGCTTGCCGACTATCGCGAACGGATCACCTTCATCGACGCCGATCACCGCACGTTCACCTCAAGCGCCAGACAGCCTGATGGTTCATGGAAGCAGTTCATGGAAGCGCATTACACACGCAAGGTCTGACAATCACGGCGCCCCAGACGCTTGAAACGGGCGCGAAAAGGGAGAGTTTGATGTCTGAGACGCATGGAAAATTCATTTGGTGCGAACTGATGACCCCCGACACGGCTGCCGCCGCGAAATTCTACAGCACGGTCGTCGGCTGGACGACTTCCGAAATGACGGTGGAAGGCATGCCCACTTATACGATCTTCGAGGCGAACGGCATCGGCGTCGCCGGCCTGATGGAATTCCCGGCCGAACTCGAGGGTAAGGGCATTCCACCGAACTGGACGGGCTATGTCGACGTCGACGATGTCGACCAGACGGCAAAGGATTTCGCCGCCAATGGCGGTGCGGTCCGCCGTCCGCCGGAAGACATTCCGACCATCGGCCGTTTCGCCGTCGTCGCCGATCCGCATGGCGCAGTCATCTGCATCATGACTCCGGCGCCGATGGAGAAGCCCATGCCGGAACTGGCCGCCGACGCGCCCGGCAACATCGGCTGGCACGAACTCTACGCCGGCAACGGCGAAGAGGCCCTGGCCTTCTATTCGAAACAGTTCGGCTGGAAGCGGGACAGCGATTTCGACATGGGGCCGATGGGCGTCTACTATCTCTTCTCCCATAATGGGAAGCAGATCGGTGGCATGATGACCAAGCCGGAAAATATCCCGATGCCTTTCTGGAGCTATTATTTCATCGTGCCGGCCATCGATGCCGCGATCGAACGCGTCACATCAGGTGGCGGCAAGGTCGTCCACGGCCCGATGGAAGTCCCCGGCGGCAGCTGGATCATCCAGGCGATGGACCCGCAAGGCGCTTTCTTCTGCTTGGTGGCGCCGAAGCGGTAGGTGTTTGGCGTATTGTTGGCGGCACGTCGTAAGCACGGCGCGCCGCCGACACCAACCATCCTCGAGGCGTCACCCTGCAACCGAAGAAAAGAACCCTTCCGGGCTCTCGACCTCCACTAGCCGCTTCTTCTCGATCAGCCAGAACCGGTTTCCCACCGCCCGCACGAAACTGCGGTCGTGCGATACCAGCAGGCAGCTCGCCTCGTGGGCCATCAGCTCCTTCTCCAGCGCTTCCTGTCCCTCGATGTCGAGGTGGTTGGTCGGCTCGTCGAGAAGATAGAAATTCGGTTCCGCAAGTCTCAGAACCAGCATGCCGAGCCGCGCCTTCTGGCCGCCGGAAAGCTGGCCGATCGGCTTTGCCTGCATCTCGATCGTCATGCCGGCCCCGGCGAGCAACGCCCGCGCCCGTTGGTCGCCGACATCGAAGCGGCGGATAATCGTGCCGATCGGCGTGTCCTTGTCGGCAAGGTCGGCAAGCGCCTGGTCGCCATAGCCAAGAACGAGCGAAGGCGTCGCCTTGATGCCGTCTTGTCCTGCCTCTTGTCTTTCGATCGCCTGCTTCAGCATCAGGACCAGCCGCGACTTGCCGGCGCCGTTGAGACCGAGCAGCACGATGCGGTCGCCCTGGCAGATGAACTGCCGTCCGGTCCGGAAGAGCAGTGTTCCATCAGGCGTCGTCACCGCCGCATCTTCCAGCGTCACCAGCACCTTGGCGTGGGTGCCGCGATTGGAAAGCCGGATCGCGCCGGCCGAACGCTCGAGATGCGTAGGTTTTGCCGCATCCTCCAGCTTCTCCGCCCGCTGCTTGAGCTGCTTCGTCTTGACGACGAGCAGGTCGCTGCCGGAATTGATGCCGATATTGTTCAGCTTCGCCGCCTGCTTGCGCAGCTGCTCCGCCACCTTCATATCGCGCTCGTAGCGCCGTGCGTCCGAAGCGTCAGCCTCGTCGAGGGCTGCGCGCGCCCTGGTATAGGGCAGGGCGAAGATCGGCGACTGTTCCGGCCGTAGGAACAGCGTCCGATTCGTGGTCGCATCGAGGAAGGCGCGGTCATGGCTGGAGAGGATGACCGGCACGTCGCGCGGCAGCGCATTCAGCCAACCCTCCAGCTGCGCCATCTTTTCGAGGTCGAGATGGTTGGTCGGCTCGTCGAGCAGGAGCACGTCGGGTTCGCGGACCCAGGTACGGGCAAGCAGGGCCAGCCGCTGCCATCCGCCGCTCAGTTGCTTGAGTGGCCGGGAGCGCATGACCTCCGGCACTTCGAGCGATTCCAGCACCACGTCGACGCGCCAGCTCTCGCTTTCGGCTTGATCGGCGGGCAGCGCCTGCAGCACCGCGTCGTAGAACGGCGTGTCAAAAAGTGCCGCCGGCACATTCTGCGCGACATGGCCGACGGTCAGCCCGCGCGCTTTGGTGATTTCACCTGCGGTCGGCTCCAGTGCGCCGGTGATGCAGGCAAGCAGCGTCGACTTTCCGCGCCCGTTGGCGGCGACAAGACCGATGCGGTCACCGGCATTGACGACGAGGTTGAGCTTGGAAAACAAAGGATTGCCCAGCGTCACGCCGAGATTGCGAATGTTGATGAGGGTCATGATCGTTCTCTGGTCTTGACCGGGTGTCGATGCGATCCGGGGCGTTCAGCCATCACGGATTGCGCCTGTCAGGCCCGGAAAATGAAAGGAATGCGCGCTGTATTTCGCACGGCGCCGCATTGGCCACGAAGGGCAGACCAGGAAGAGATGTCGAGAAACGGTCTCTGGTCAGCCCTGCAAACGCATTTGCAGGGCGTTGACGGGACCACGCTGGCGGTGAAACCGGAAATAATATTGCATGGCGTGATCCTCCTTTCTCAAAAATTGCGGGATTGAAATAACATCGCCCGCAAAAAGAGGCAAGGGAGCCGCAGGCGCGCCGATTTCCAGCCATAAACCCCGCATAGGGAATCTTCGGGCCGGCCGGGAGGATAAGACGCATGCTCGTTGCACATTTGCCTGCGGGCTACATTCTGGTGCCTGCGGGCTACATTCTGGCGAGCGCCGCACGGCGGCGATCCGCCGCGCCCGGTATTATGGCTGCCGCATTGGTCGGCAGCGTGCTTCCGGATTTCGACATGATATTTTTCGTCCTGACCGGCGGCAAGGTCCACCACCACGACTATATCTCCCATTGGCCGCTGTTCTGGCTTGCTCTCGCCGTCGTGGCTTTGCCGGCTGTCGGGCGGCTGGCGCCGCGCTGGTTTTCCGCAGCCGCAGTCTTTTTTGCGGCTGTCATGCTCCACATGCTCATGGATACCGTCGCCGCGCCGATGCTCTGGCTGGCACCGTTCGATTGGTCCAGATTCGAGCTGACGACGGTGCCGGCGACCTACAGCAACTGGGTCGTCAGTTTCATGCTGCACTGGACCTTCGGTCTGGAGCTGCTGATCTGCGCGACGGCGCTGATCGTTGCCCAGCGCCGTAACCGCCGCGTTCGAAGCGCACAGCGAGGATAAGCCGGAATTAACCGGCCGGGTCGGCGGCAGAGAGCTCCAGGCGCCGCGTTATCCCGATGCTTTCGAGGAACGTCTTGTCGTGACTGACGACGAGCAGCGCGCCATCATAAGCGCGCAGTCCGGCCTCGACCGCTGATATCGAGTCGATATCGAGATGATTGGTCGGCTCGTCGAGGATCAAGAGCGGCGGAGGCGCTGAACCCAGAACGCAGGCGAGGCCGGCGCGCAGCAATTGCCCGCCGCTCAACGTCGAGACGACCTGCAGCGCAGCGTCGGCCCTGAACATGAAGCGCGCAAGGGCGGCCCGGCAGGTATTTTCGTCGGCTTGCGGGTTGATCCGGCGAAAATTGTCGCGGATCGAAGCCAACGGATCGAGAAGGCTCACTTTCTGGTCGAGCATGGAGAAAGCGGTCATGACGCCGACCGTGCCGGTCCAGGGCTTCATCTCGCCAGCGACGAGCGAAAGCAATGTCGTCTTGCCCGAGCCGTTGCGGCCGGTGACCGCGATGCGTTCCGGTCCCGTTATGTCGAAGGAGAGATTGCGGATGACGGGCTCGTCAGGCAGGTAGCCAGATGTCACGCCGTCCATCTTCAGCACGATCTTGCTGGCGGGCAGCCCGGTCGGTGGCAGGGTTACTGACAAGGGCTGGAGAATCTCGATCTTCTCGCACGCGGCCTTTGCCTCTTCGAGTGCCTGAGTTTGCCGGCGTTCGGCCAGGCGCGCATTGTCGCCACCCGTCGTTTCGCTCCGCTCCTTCATGCCGCCGAGCATGATGCGCGGGATGCCGCCCTTGGCGGCCATCTTCCGTCCGGTGCTGTCCCGGTGCGCCTGACGCTCCATCGTCGACTGCGCCTTCCTCGCAACTTCGGCAACGCGTTTTTCGGCTTCAGTGCGATCATGCTGGGCGGCCGCAAGCTCGAGAACCTTGCGCTCGCGATAATGGCTCCAACTGCCGCCGTAACGCGTGGCGCCGAGCGACGTCAGTTCCACGATCGCGTCGACGCTTTCGAGCAGTTCCCGGTCATGGCTGACGATGATGGCGCCAGCCCGCCAACCTGAAATCAGCGCGATCACCGCCTCGCGGCCTTCGCGGTCGAGATTGTTTGTGGGTTCGTCGAGCAACAGGAAATCCGGCTCGCGGAAGACCAGCGCGGCAAGCCCGGCGCGCGTGCGCTGCCCGCCGGAAAGTGTGGCTAGCGGCGTCTCCGGCGGTGCATCGAGCCCCGTGCGATTGAGCGCCGCGGCAATGCGTGCCTCCAGCACCCAATCCGCGGTTGCCAGCTCTTCAGCCGTTGCCTCGCCGGCTTCGGCGCGACGGAGAACGGCGAGCGCGCCGGCCACGCCGAAGAGATCGGCGATCGTCTCCTCAGGCGCCACCTGAACGCTTTGGGTGAGGATGCCGAGGCTGCCGCTGACGGATATCGTTCCCGAATGCGGCTGGATCTCACCCGAGACGAGCTTCAGCAGCGTCGTCTTGCCGATACCATTCCGGCCGACAAGACCGGTACGGTCCGCCCCGAAGCTTAGGTCGAGATTGGAAAAAAGCGACCGTCCGTCAGGCGCGGCCCATGAAATCTGGGAGAGGGTGATTGATGCAGGCATGGATATGGATTTCCCCGTTGGCAAGGCGAACTGGCGTTGCGATCGGGTTGAAATCCATTGCGGCACACATCCTGTTGAAATGGTCGACGACCGGGAATTTAGGGAGGAAAGGCTAAAGGTTCAAGGAGGGGAGCGATTTTGCCCTCTTCCAGAGAAGCCTGAGAAGTTGGTCACGCTTACCCTCTCCCCGTCAGCGGGGCGAGGGGACGTACCCTACGAGAGAGTGAGAGGGGAGACGCTTACCGCTTCAAGCTCCCCAATATTCCGCGCACCAGCGCCCGGCCGACCTGCGTTGCCACGGTGCGTGCCACGCTCTTCATCGCCGCTTCCACCACCGTTTCGCGCTGGTAGCCGGAAGCTCGGCCGCGCGACTGGCCGCGCCCCTGATTGCTGTCGTCATTGCCGCCGCCGAAGCCCGGCAGGCTCCAGCCGGAGGTGGTGCTGCCCTGCTGCGGTGCTTCTTCCTGCGCCCGTTTAGCCGCATCGGCGTCGGCAGCCTTCTTGGCGCGTGCCGCCAGTATTTCGAAAGCGGACTCGCGGTCGACATCCTCGTCATAGACGCCAAGAACAGGGCTCCTGTCCATGATCTGCTGGCGCTCGGCATCCGTCACCGGGCCGACGCGGCCCGATGGCGGGCGGATCAGCGTGCGCTCGACGATCGAAGGCGCGCCCTTGGCCTCCAGCGTCGAAACCAGCGCTTCGCCGGTGCCGAGATTGGTGATGACGGTGGCGCAATCGAAGGCCGGGTTGGGGCGGAAAGTGTCGGCCGCAGTCCTCACCGCCTTCTGTTCGCGCGGCGAATAGGCGCGCAAGGCATGTTGCGCCCGGTTGCCGAGCTGCGCGAGCACCGTTTCCGGTACGTCGAGCGGGTTCTGCGTCACGAAATAGACACCGACACCCTTGGAGCGGATCAGCCGCACCACCTGCTCGACACGTTCCGTCAGCACCTTCGGCGCATCGTTGAAGAGCAGATGCGCTTCGTCGAAGAAGAAGACCAGCTTCGGCTTGTCGGGATCGCCCACCTCGGGCAGCTCCTCGAACAGTTCCGAGAGCAGCCACAGCAGGAAAGTGGCATAAAGCCGCGGGTTCATCATCAGCTTGTCGGCTGCTAGCACCGAGATCTGGCCGTAGCCGTTATTGCTCGTGCGCATGATGTCGGAGATCTTCAGCGCCGGTTCGCCGAAGAAATGCTCCGCACCCTGCTGTTCGAGAACCAGCAGCGCCCGCTGGATCGAGCCGACCGAAGCCTTGGAGATCAAACCGAACTGGTTGGAAAGCTCGGTGGCGTTCTCGCCCATATAGTTGAGCAGCGAGGTGAAATCCTTGAGGTCGAGCAGCGGCAGCCCGGCCTGGTCGGCGATCTTGAAGGCGATGTTGATGACGCCTTCCTGCGGTTCGGAGGCATCCATGAGGCGAGCGAGCAGCAGCGGCCCCATCTCGGCGATGGTGGTGCGCACCCGATGGCCCTTCTCGCCGAACAGATCCCAGAAAATCACCGGGAACTGATCGAATTCGTAGTCGGTGAAGCCGATCTGCTCGGCGCGCTTGGTGAGGAAGTCCTTGGGCTCGCCCTTGGCGGCGATACCGGAAAGATCGCCCTTGATGTCGGCTGCGAAAACCGGGACGCCAGCGCGCGAAAAACCTTCGGCCAGCACCTGCAGCGTCACCGTCTTGCCGGTGCCGGTGGCGCCGGTGACCAGGCCGTGACGATTGCCGAATTTCAGGTCGAGATATTCCGGCTTGTTGATGCTGTCATCGGGATTGCGGCTCGCGCCGATGAAAATCTTGCCTTCCTCGATCATTCGGAATGCTCCCTTCGGGCTCTGCCGCCATTTGTGTGCGAAGGCCTGGCGTTCTCTCTCCGCCACCTTCATCGAACCATCGTTTCCCTGTTATAAGCAGGGAGATGGATGCGGACAACTGTTTGCATTGAAAGCCAAACCGGGCAAAGGGCAGCCCGGAGGGCCCGGCTTGAGTTGCCGTGAAATATCGATTAACGTTGACGTTAACGTCAAAATAACAGGAGGCTGACGATGAATGAAATTGTGACCCAGATCGCCGATCGTGTGGGAATTGCGCCTGACTTGGCCGAAAAGGCGCTCGGCATGATGCTCGGCTTCCTCCAGCGCGAGGCAGCCGATGGCCCGGTCGCTCGGATGATCGAAGCTATCCCCGGCGGCGCCGAACTCGTCGCCCAGTTCAGCGGCGAGGGCGCCGGCGGCGGTGGCCTGCTCGGCGGGCTGATGAGCTCGCTCGGCGGCGGCGGCATCATGGCGCTTGGCCAGCAGCTGATGGGCGAAGGCCTCGGCATGGGCGAGATCACCTCGCTTGCCAAGGAAACCATCGCCATCGCCAAGCAATATGCCGGCGAAGAGGTCGTCGACGAGGTCGTCGCTTCCGTCCCCGGCCTCAGCCAGTTCGTCTGAGTGATGATGAAACTGAAGAGCCTCGCGGCATCCGCTGCGAGGCTTTTCTATTTTGCGGGTCTGCGGGTACTCCTCTCGTCGAACCTTCCTTGCAAACCATGCCGATCGAATAGGGACTATCTGGGAAGGAGAACCGCATGGCCGTCTGGCGTCCGCCGCAGCAGATCAGGGTGAAGGTCATCGGCCTTGCCTGGCGCGGAGACCGGCTGCTTGCCGCGGAAGTGGAGGATGACAGAGGCCGCATCAAGGGCGTTCGCCCGCTCGGCGGCTCGATCGAATTCGGCGAGAGCCGGGAGCAGGCCCTGCACCGGGAATTCCAAGAGGAACTCGAAACGGCAATCCGTATCGTCGGCCCCTGGCATCTTCTTGAAAACATCTACGAGCATCATGGCGCAATCGGCCATGAATTCATTTTCGCAGCCGATATCGAACTGGCCGATCCTTCGCTCTACCGTCGCGACGAAATTCGCTATTCCGAGCTCGACGAGACGGCCGCAACCGCGCGCTGGTTCGGCCGCGACATGCTGCGCGACGCCGGCATAGAACTCTACCCGACGGGCCTCGAAAACGTGCTGTCGCGCTGGCGCGATTGAGCGGAAACGGCGCGGCTCCCAAAGCCCACATGCCAATCGCCAAACTTTGATCGTCCGTCCCGCTGAAGGGGAACAAGGAAGATCGAATTGCTGTTATTATCGCATCGTTGAAACCGGAAGGAACAGCATCATGCGCAGGTTTATTGCAGCAACTTCGATCGCTCTCCTCAGCCTCTCAGCCCCGGTCCTCGCTCAGTCCAATATGGGCATGGATGCCAGCGGTCGTATCGACGGCTCGCCGCCGCTCGGCACCGCGCCGGGAGCCGAACCGCAAAGCGGGCTAACGATCCCGCTCGACTCTATAGAAACCGGCAGCGTCGACAATGGACCGGCGAGCGGTCGCGTCGACTGGGCGCGCTGCCCGCCGCGTAAAGTCCGCGGAGCGACTGCCACAGAAGGCGGCAATAGCGGCGCCTCCGTCAGCGCCGCATGTCGTGACCGAAACCAATAGCGTTGGGGGAGGGCGTTATTTGCCGTTCTTCCCATCGTGATGCAGCACAACGCCGAGTTCATGCCACCGCCGCCCGTCGCGCTCGATGAGCTCGGCGGCGCAGGTCGGTCCCATGCTGCCCGGCGTGTAGCTTTCCGGCGTGCTCGGGTCCTTCGCCCAGATATCGAGGAAGGGCTGCACCGCCGCCCAGCCGGCCTCGATGCCGTCGGCGCGCTGGAACAGCGTCTGGTCGCCGATGAAGAGATCGTAGAGCAGCGATTCATAACCGGTCGTCTTGCCGATATCGAATTTGTCGGCATAGCGGAAGTCGAGTGAAACAGGGACGGTATCGACCGAAAGCCCCGGCGACTTGATCGAGATCTCCATGCTCATGCCCTCGTCCGGCTGCACCTGGATGACAAGCCGGTTCGGGGGCAGGCGGCGGCTGACTTCGGTCTCGCGGAATTGCGCGAAGGGCACCGGCTGGAACGTGATGACGATCTCGGTATCGCGCGCCGTCAGTGCTTTGCCGGTCCTGAGATAGAAAGGCACGCCGGCCCAGCGCCATGTATCGGCATAGAGCTTCAGCGCGACGAAGGTTTCGGTCCGGCTATCAGGTGAAACGTCCTTGCTGTCGCGATAGGCCGGAAGGTCGACACCGTTGAGCGGGCCGGCGCCGTAAGTGCCGCGCACGCCATGTGTCTTGGCCTCCTCGGGCGTATAGATCCGCAGCGCCTTCAGTACCTTGCTCTTCTCGTTGCGGATCGCTTCGGCGTCGAAGCTGTTCGGCGGCTCCATGGCGATCATCGCCAGCAACTGGAAGAGATGGTTCGGCACCATGTCGCGCAGTGCGCCCGTTGCGTCGTAGAATTTGCCGCGGCTGCCGACATCGACGACCTCGGCGGCGGTAATCTGCACATGGTCGATGTAACGGCTGTTCCACAGCGACTCGATGATCATGTTGGCGAAGCGCGCCGTCATCAGGTTCTGCACCGTCTCCTTGCCGAGGAAATGGTCGAGCCGGTAGACTTGGCTTTCTTCGATCTGGGCAAGAATCTGGGCGTTGAGAGCCTGCGCTGAGGCGAGATCGGTACCGAACGGCTTCTCGATGGCGACGCGGCGGAAGACGCCGTCGCTTTCATCTGTCAGCCCGTGAGCGGCAAGTTTCTCGACGATCGTGCCGAAGAAGGATGGCGGCACGGCGAGATAGAAGGCGGCGTTGGCATTCGGTCCCAGCCGGTTGCCGATCTCGACGAAAATGTCGTCCTTGGTGAAATCGCCCGATGTGTAGGAAATCCGCCCGCGCAGGCTCTCCCAGGCCTCGTCCTTCACCGTCGGTTCCTCACCGCTCAGATGGTTTAGGAATTGGTCGAGCCGCCCGCGCAGGAATTCGTCGTCGCCGGGCTCGATGCCGATGCCGAGAATGTGGAGGTCCTCGCCGACGAGGCGCTCACGCGTCAGGTTGATGATTGCCGGCACCAGCAGACGGCGCGTCAGGTCCCCCGTGGCGCCGAAGATGACGAGGGTGACCGGCGGAGTGGGGGCAGCGTCCATGTGTGTCATCTCCCTTGATTTTCCGGCCGACTATAATCCGTGCTGGTTTTGCCGCAAGCACCATGCCTGCGAGGGATAACAAGCATTTGACACCCTTCGGGCCGCTCTACCCCTTCACCGCCACCATGAAAATCCTCGGAAATCTGAGCAGCACCCGCCCGTCCGACATCTTCGGATAGGCCTTGTCCACGCGTTCCAGATAGTCCGCCAGAAACGCTTCGCGGTGCTCCTCGCCGGCATGGGCGAGGTAGGGCATCAGCCCGGTTCCCTTCACCCATTCGACGATATCAGCTGCATCCGTCATCGGGTGATTGTAGGTGGTGTGCCAGATATCGACGCGCGAGGATTTGGCGATCAGCCTGCTATAGTAAGTGGACGGCGGCGGCAGCGCCCTACGGCGGACGCTCTTTCCCTCGAAGGCGGCCTTCCACGGACCGGCATGCGCGGTCTCTTCCATCGCCAGATGCGAGGGTTCGCCGAGATTGTCGGGCATCTGCACGGCGAGCACGCCGCCTTCAGAAAGCCCGTCCATCAGCCGGTCGAAAATGTCGAGATGATCGGGCAACCATTGGAAAACGGCATTGGCAAACAAGAGGTCGGCGAGTTCTGCCGGCTGCCAGCTGCCGAGATCGGCCTCGACGAAATCAGTGCCCGGGAGCCGCTTACGGGCCGCTTCCAGCATGTTCGTGTCGCTGTCGAGACCGGAGACGCCAGCCGCCCCAAAGCGCTCGATGATGAGTTCGGTCGAGTTACCCGGTCCGCAGCCGAGGTCGACGGCGTGGCGGAGGCTCTGCAGCGGCACTTGCGCCAGAAGATCACGCGCCGGTCGCGTGCGCTCGTCTTCGAATTTCACATATTGATGGGCGGACCATGCCATGGCGTTCACTCCTGCTGTGCTGTGTGGCACCCGCCGATCTTCAATCAGCAGACACAAGTATTTTGTCCACACGCCTCCCGTCGAGATCGATGACTTCGAAGCGCCATCCGTCTCTCGTGAAGCTTTCACCTAATTCCGGCAAATGTTTCAACTCTTCCAACACCAGGCCGGCCACGGTCTGATATTCCAGGTCGTCATCGAGCTTGAGATTCAAGAACTCAGCGAATTCGTCAATCGGCGTCCAGCCGGACACCAGGTACGAACCATCGTCTCGACGAGCGATGGCCTGCTCATCGACAGGTCCCTCCTGAAGAGCCCCCATGATCGCTTCCAGAATGTCACCTGACGAAACAATCCCCTCGAAATGGCCGTACTCGTCGAAAACCAGCACCATATGGACTGGCGATTTCCTGATTGCTTCAATCACATTGATGGCGGTTGAAAGATCTGAAACCACCGGGACGTCTTGCGTCAGAGCCTTGATGTCGGCATTGCCGCGTTCGGACATGGAGTCGTAGAAGTCCTTGACTGGAAGGATGCCGATCACTTCGTCCGAGCTGCCTTTGCGAACGGGCAACCGAGACCGTTTCGTTCGGTGCAACTGGGTTCGAATTTCATCAAGACTGTCGTCGATATCGATAATTTCGACGTCTCGCCGGGGCGTCATGAGCGCTCGGGCGGTGCGGTCCGCCAGCCGCATGACGCCTGATATCATCGCGGACTCTTCGCTTTCGATCACTCCAGCCGACTGCGCTTCGGCAAGAACGGTCTTGATCTCTTCGTCGGAGACATTGTCGCCACTTTTTCCCGTCTGGCCCAGGAGTTTCAGGACAAGATTTCCGGAGGCGTTCAGAAGCCATACGAGTGGCAGGGCAATTTTTGAAAGTACCGCCATGGCCGGTGCGACCTTCGCCGCAACCGCTTCGGGTTCTCGAAGTGCGATCTGCTTGGGAACAAGCTCGCCGACGATCAGCGAAAGATATGTGATTGCCACGACGACCGAACCTACGCCAACGGCATCAGCGGCCGTCGATGACATTCCCTGGGCTTCCAGCCATCCGCTCAGGCGGCCCCCGAGCGTGGCCCCTGAGAAAGCTCCGGAGAGAACGCCGACCAGCGTGATGCCGATCTGCACCGTAGAGAGAAAACGACCTGGGTTGTCGGCAAGTATGATCGCTTGAGCTGCCCCCTTGCTTCCGTTGTCGGAGAGAACCTTCAGGCGGGCCGTTCGAGAAGACACGACGGCCAGTTCCGACATGGCGAGCACACCATTCAGGATGGTGAGAAACGCCACAATTCCAATTTCCAGAAACACAGGGATCCTATTCGTTGAGGTTGTAATGCCGCATTCATCGGGCGACGCGGCGAGGAGCGGTCGTCGTCACGAAAGACCGCTCCTCTGAAGTGGAAGTCATATGCCGTCGGCAAGACGGAACCGGCCATGCGGGGCCAGTCGTCGGCAAAGCTATGGAAAGCGGACCGTTCTGCGCGAGCCGCGACAGGCCCGAGGCGAGACGGGCATCGCCGCGCCGTCTACAGTGGTCACCCGCTTCTTCGGCCGGGAGATCCCGGTTCGAACGGGCGGAACTGGTACTGGATGGGTCGCTGTCGGGCATGGCGCAATTTTGGCGGTGAAACGCTTCCGACGCAAGAGGCACCGGGCGAAAATCCTTTTACCGCACTGATGTGACAGTTTCGACAACGGCTGCAGCGCCGCGTTCTGATTGAAGATTTTGGAGGATTCTTTTGCCTTTATAGACATGCATGGCTCGAGGCGGCAGGTGTTGCCCGATGAAGGGATGAGAGCATATTGGCGCATTATGCAAGTGCTTTGGCATTCCTCGTCAGTGATCGAGCGTCCAACGAGCCGTAAGCTCATCCCATGACAAAGAGAGGTCGACATGATTGACAAGAAAACCGCGCTCGTCACGGGCGCATCCTCCGGAATGGGCAAGGCGATCGCCAAGCGCCTGCTCGCCGATGGCTACAGGGTCTACGTCGCCGCACGCCAGGTCGAGAAGATGGAGGAGCTTGCCCGGCTGGGCGCAACGCCCTTGCGCATGGACATATCGAAGGAAGATGAGATCAAAGCCGCGGTCGAAACCATTCTGGCGGAAGTCGGCGTTATCGACGTGCTCGTCAACAATGCCGGTTTCGGGCTCTACGGCCCGGTCGAGGAGATCGGTATCGACGAAGCCCGCTATCAGTTCGAGGTGAACATGTTCGGCCCCGCCCGGCTGACGCAGCTTCTGCTTCCGGCGATGCGGGAGAAAGGCGCCGGCACGATCGTCAACATCACCTCCATGGGCGGCAAGATTTACACCCTGCTCGGCGCTTGGTACCACGCCACCAAGCATGCGCTTGAAGGTTGGTCGGATTGCCTGCGGCTGGAGCTTGCTCCGTTCGGTATCCGGGTCGTGATTGTCGAACCGGGCCTGATCGAGACGGGATTTGGCGATGTCGTTGCCGACGGGCTGCTCAAGCGTTCGGGGAAGGGCCCCTATGCTAAGGTCACTCAGGCGGTCGCCAGGTCGACGCGTGCCGCTTATGGCAATGGCAGCGGCACCGATCCCGGCGTCATCGCCGATATCGTTTCCAAGGCGGCCAAGGCAAAGAGGCCGCGCACCCGCTACGTTGCCGGCAAATATGCCAAGCCAATGATCATGATCCGCAAATGGTTCGGCGACCGTATCTTCGACCGTGTGATCATGAGCCAGATGCGATAAGGGAGGCAGCCATGAGCGGAGCGCCGGCAGACAGGTGCAAGATACCGCGGGCTTTCTGGCTTGCGGTCGAACATGTCGGTGTGCCGCCGGCAGCACTGCTGCGCCAGGCGCGCCTGCCGGCAACACTGCATCTGAATGGCCAGGGTCTGGTGAGCACGGCGCAGTTCTTTGCCCTGTGGCGGGCGCTGGAAGAGCTGACGGCGGATCCGGGCCTCGGGATCAAGCTGGTTGAATCGGCGGAAACTGCCGTACACCCGCCCTCGAGCCTCGCGGCTTTCCATGCCCGCGACTATCGGGACGGCCTGTCCCGGTTAGCCCGGTTCAAGCGGCTTTGTACCCCCGAGCAACTGCACTTTTCCGAGCAGGGCGGGGAATGCGCGATCAAGGTCGAGTGGCTTTACGCGGCCGAACCTGAGCCGGCAATCGCTGTGGATGTCGACTTCGCCACGCTGGTTGAACTGGGCCGTCGTGGCACGGGACAGCGGCTGACGCCGGTTCGCGTCGAATTCCAGCGCGCCGATCCGCAGAGCGAAGCGCATCGGTCCTATTTCGGATGTCCCGTCCTATATGGGCAATCTCGCAACGCTCTGATCCTCAAATCCGCTGATCTCGACCGGCCTTTTCCCGGGCACAATCCGGAACTACTCGAACTTCTCACGCCCGCCCTTGCCTCGGCGCTTGGCGAAATCCAGGCGCGCAATTCGATCCGGGAGCAGGTCAAGATCGTTCTGAAGAGAAGCCTGGCGAGCGGCCGGCCGGAACTGTCCGACGTGGCTTTCGACCTGGGCATGAGCGAGCGCACGCTGCAACGCCGGATCACCGATGAGGGCTCGACCTTCCGCGAGTTGCTCGTCGAAGCACGTCAGGAATTGGGAAGGCAATTGCTCTCCGATCCCTCAGCCGGGATTGACGAGGTGGCGTGCCTGCTCGGCTACCAGGATACAAGCTCCTTCTATCGCGCTTTCCGCGATTGGGAAGGTGTGACGCCCAACCAGTGGCGGGAGCGCTATGTACAGGACGTCGGAACCCGTCCGGCCCCCGACGTCTCGATGCATTAGTCCGTCATGCCGCGAGGATGGTGATCCCGTAGGCGTTGGCCGCCGCCGTCATCCGGGCGATGGTCTCAGTCGAAGGGCTGGTCTTGGGCGGCTCGGTCGCACCTTCCGCTTCGATGAACTCGGCCATTTCTAGATCGACGACCGCGGAAAAAACCGCGGGCACGTCGCCGCGGTTGGCATAACCATGCACCACGAAAGGCGGGATGGTAACGATGTCGCCGGCGCTGGCCTCGATCTCTTCGGGACCGTTGTCGGTCAGGCGCCAGATCGTCAGGCTTCCCTCGAGAATGCGGAACACCTCAGGGCTCGCATGCGCATGTTTCGGCGTCCGGCTGCCTGATGGCACGGTGACGTCGAAGATGTTCAGCCAGGTTCCGCTGATCCGGAGCCGTCGCTCGACCCGATCACCGAGCACGAAGAAGCGCTTCGCCTCTTCGCCGGCATGCATTTTCACAAATGAGTTGGACATCATGTCTCTTTCTTTTTCTTACGGGCTTTTCTTACAGGCCCTTTCTTGCGGGCGCAGCCGTTAAACCCTTGCGCCGCCTTTGGCAACCGCCCTTTTGTCGGGGGGCACCGCGGGCAAACAGCTCCGGCACGGGATACATATCCGCGAATCCGGCGGGGCTGATATCGGTGCGGCGAACCGTTTTCGCAAGTCCGCCAATACCGCGCCGGGTGCGTAGAAATGACCAGGGCAAAAGGTTTCGAAGGGCTCCGCGCCTGTAATACCGTCGACATAGAAGGGGCGCATAGAACGCGGCGACTGTTCCTGCCCGTTCCTTGGCCGTCCTCCCACGCCGTCCCGGCATTCACATAGATGGAGCGTATCCATGTCTTCTCTTCCCGTCGTCGGCGCCGCCATGACGCTCGATGAAGTCGAGCTTCACCGCGGCTGGCTTTTCGAAAAGTCCCGCGATCTTGAATTGCAGAGCTTCGTCGATGCCGACATCCTGAATGGCGACTGGGCGCCGCTTGCTGCCCGTGCCAGGCGGCTTCTCGACGGTCACAGCGGCCGGCTCGGCATTCACGGCCCGTTCTGGGGTTTCACCATCGCCTCGGAAGATCCCGATATCCGTGCGGTCGTCACACGGCGCCTGCTGCAGGGCCTGGATGTCTGTGCCGTGATCGGCGCCACGCAGATGGTCATCCACAGCCCTTACACCTCCTGGTCCTACAACAATCTCGACAATAATGACGGCGCCCGCGAAGCTCTGGCGGAGCGCACGCACATGACGCTCCGCGACGCCGTCAAGCGCGCCGAGGATATCGGCTGCACTCTGGTCATCGAGAATATCGAGGACAAGGATCCGCATATCCGCGTCGCACTCGCCGATAGCTTCAATTCGCCAGCCGTCGCGGTTTCGATCGATACCGGTCACGCCCATTATGCCCATGGCTATACGGGGGCTCCGCCGGTCGATTATTACGTCAAGGCCGCCGGCAACCGCCTGCGGCATGTCCATCTGCAGGATGCCGACGGATATGCCGACCGCCACTGGAGCCTCGGTGAAGGCTCGATTCACTGGCATGCCGTCTTTGCGGCCCTTGCCAAGCTTGAAAGCAAGCCGCGCCTGATCATCGAGATCAAGGACAAGTCGAAGATCCCGGCTTCATCAGCCTATCTCGCTTCGATCGGCGTGGCTCAATAAGGCTCGTTGCCAAGCGGGAAGTCTGGGAAACACTACCTTATGGGAGCAGTGAGGTTGCTATTCCCTCTTCTCCCCAGCGGGGACTGTTGCGTAATGGACGTTGACGCTTGCTGAACAGCCTTGCGAGCATGTGTGATTGCCCCACTTCGGTGTGAAGCGGGGTGTTGGTGGCGGAGTTTGGTGATTTGGCAGGCGACTGGACACAGTCCGGCCGTTGGCTCAGCTGGTCAGCGTCACCCAGCGGCGCATGTTGAAGGCGATGGCGGCGATCAGCACCTGGGCCTCAGCCTTGGCCAGTCCGCGATAGCGGATGAGCGACAGGCCCATGCGCCGCTTCCATGTGGCAAAGGTCGTCTCGACGGCAGCCCGCCGCTTGGCGATCAGAGTGTTCAGGCGCTGTAGCCGCGGCGGCAATGTCTTATGATGCCGGTTCGGTCGGCGCATCAGCCGGGCCTTGATGCCTCTGGCCTTCAAGTCTTTGGCCCGGGCATGGGTATGATAGGCGCTGTCGGCCAAAAACGCCCGTTCATCGCCGCAGATCAGAGCCTCGGCGCACACCGTGTCGTTGACATTGGCCGGCGTCGTCTTCACCCGGCGGATCAGGCCGGAGCCCTCATCGACGCCGACATGGGCCTTGTAGCCATAAGACGAGCCCGCTCGGCCCTTGCGGCGCGTAAAGCGGGCATCGGGATCGCTCAGCTTGAGCGGCGAAGCCGCCTCTCCATCTGCCGGTCTCTCGTCCGCCTGCGGTTCCGGCACCTGCTGTCCGGGCAGCCGCTCGCGTGGCGGGCGCGCCGCGCCGGTCTCGATGATCGTCGCATCCAGCATCGTGCCGCGCCGCAGGATCAGCCCGGCCGCATCCAATTGCCGGTCGAGTTCGCCAAATAGCTTCTCCAAAAGCCCTGCTTGGCTCAGCAGGTTGCGGAACCGGCACCGCGTCGTGTGGTCGGGAACCGCTGCCTCCAGGCTCAAGCCGGCAAACCGGCGAAACGACAGCCGGTCATACAAGGCCTCTTCCAATTCCGCATCCGAAAGACCGTACAAGGACTGCAGCAGCAGCGCCTTGAACATCACCAGCGGCGGATAGGCCGGACGACCCGCCGACGTCTCGGCACGCAGCCCCCGTAACAGCTTCTCAAACCGATACCACTTCACCAGAGCAGACAGCCGATCAAGACGCCCACCGCCGCCTGCCTGCGGCAACAACGCATCCACAAAGCTAAATTGACCCGTCTCTTTGACCGCCATCCAAGTCATCCCCGTTCAAAACAAGGGAATCACATCCTCGATATTTTGCAACAGTCCCCAGCGGGGAGAAGGTGCCCGTAGGGCGGATGAGGGGGCCGCACGGCACGCCATTGATTGCCCTTCGCTGGCGCTCAGTGCATTCGCGGCCTTGCCGCTCACCCCCTCATCGACTCGCTATCGCTCCGGCACTTCTCCCCGCTGGGTAGAAGAGATTCGCAGCGGCCCTTTGCTCCCTCTCATGCTCGCTATGGACGGGAGCGGAATTCCCTCACGAAAACCGCGTAATCACGCTGATCCCCGTCGTCTCCGCCTTGTCGAGCGCCATCAGTGCCGGCACGGCCTCTTCGAGGCTAACCCGCCGTCCGATCAGCTTCTGCGGCGCGATCTTGCCGGCCGAAAGCATCGACAGCATGGCGTCGTAACGCCAGGCCTGCATGCCGTGGCTGCCGTAGATTTCCAATTCCTGGCTGATCACCTGCGCCATCGGAATTTGAGGGGCAGCGTGCTCACCGAGCATCAGCCCCACCTGCACATGCCGCCCGCGCCGGCGCAGGTTCTTGATCGAGTTGAAGCAGGTGGCGGGGTGGCCGAGCGCGTCGATCGAGACATGCGCGCCGCCCTTGGTAATCTCGCGCACCGCCTCTGCCACGTCTGCGACACCTGACGCGTTGACTGTCGCCACCGCCCCGCAGGCCCGGGCGAAGGCGAGCTTCTCTTCTGATATGTCGATGCCGATCGCATTGGCCCCGAGTGCGGTGGCGATCATGATCGCCGACAGGCCGACGCCTCCGCAGCCATGCACCGCGATCCATTCGCCGGGTCCCGTCCGCGCGTGATCGGCGACGGCGCGAAACGAGGTGGCGAAGCGGCAGCCGAGGCTTGCCGCCGTCGCATCGTCGATCGTATCGGGCAGGTGGACCAGATTGGTGTCGGCATAGTCGATCGCCACATATTCGGCGAAGGAACCCCAGTGGGTGAAGCCCGGCTGGAACTGGTTGGGGCAGACCTGCTGGTTGCCCGAATGGCATTCGGCGCAATGGCCGCAGCCGGAAACGAAGGGCACCGTCACCCGGTCGCCGACCTTGAAACGCATGACGCCGCGGCCGGTGGCGACGATCCGGCCGGCAAGCTCGTGCCCCGGCACATGCGGCAGGCGGATATCGGGGTCGTGGCCCATCCAGCCGTGCCAGTCGCTGCGGCAGAGCCCGCTTGCGCCGACTGATATGACGACGCCGTCTTCGGTGGGTGTCGGGTCGGGCAGGGTGCGGATCTCAGGAGCCTGTTCGAAGGCTTCGTAGAACATGGCTTTCATCGGCGTCTTCCCTTGCTGTCTCTCCGCGATTGCGTACGCATCATGGCATGCGGCAAGCGGCCGTTCCAACATTCTAATCCATCATTTTTGCTGATGCACCCATCGCGTAAGCGCCTGCCGCCGCGCACGAATATTGCGCGCCCGATGGCATCGCTGGGCATTTTCTTGCTTCCGCATTTGCGGCTCGGATTTGTCCTTGACCGGGCTCGTCACGGTGGTTTTTGCTTTCCCGGCTTCATAAGGGAGGGCAAAATGGCCGTCGATACAACACCCCGTTCAACCACCTGGACTCATGTCGACGGAGAATGGCTTCCGGGCAATCCGCCGCTGATCGGGCCGACCTCGCATGCCATGTGGCTCGGCTCGTCGGTCTTTGACGGCGCCCGCTGGTTTGACGGCGTCGCGCCGGATCTCGACCTGCACTGCCAGCGCATCAATCGCTCGGCGCTTGCCATGGGCCTGAAGCCGGTGAAATCAGCCGAGGAAATCGCGGCGCTCGCCTGGGAAGGGGTTGCGAAATTCGATGGCGCGACGGCGATCTACATCAAGCCGATGTATTGGGGCGAGCATGGTTCACCCGGCAGTGTCGTCTCCGTCGATGCGGAATCGACCCGCTTCGCGCTCTGCCTGTTCGAGGCGCCGATGGGCGGCCACGGCGGCACCAGCCTCACGGTCTCGCCCTATCGGCGTCCATCGCCGGAAACGGCGATGACCGAGGCAAAGACCGGCTCGCTCTATCCGAACAGCGGCCGCATGATCGCGGAAGCTCGAGGCCGAGGCTTCGACAATGCGCTGGTGCGCGACCTGAACGGCAATGTCGTCGAGACCGCCTCGTCGAACGTCTTCATGGTGCGCGACGGCGTGGTGATGACACCGGCCGCCAACCGCACCTTCCTCGCCGGCATCACCCGCGCCCGCGTCATCGGCCTGTTGCGCAAGGCCGGTTTCGACGTCGTGGAAGCAACACTGTCTGTCGAGGATTTCCTTCAAGCCGACGAGATCTTCACCACCGGCAACTATTCCAAGGTCGTCGGCGTCACCCGCCTTGACGGCCGCGATTTCCAGGAAGGCCCTGTTACCCGCAAGGCGCTGGAACTCTACATGGACTGGGCCTACGGCAGAAGCGAAAGCGAGGAGTGAGGGTGAGGAGCGGTTCGGCGCAGCCGAAGCAATCGATCCAGTGAATCGATTGCAGCGACGAACGCCCGAAGCGCAAGCGCTGGGCCACGGTCCCACCTGGCGAAATTCGCGCCAACTACACCTTTCTCGCTTGCCCCAATGCCCGGCTACATGCTTGAAATGACCTCGCCTTCTCGTATCTTCGCCGCACTCCCCAACATCTAGGAAAAGACCTCATGACCGTGCTGTCCGACGAACAAGGCGAGATTATCAGCGAGCTGGGCGTTGCCGCCGATATCGACGTCGAGCACGAGATCGAGCGCCGGATCGCTTTCCTCAAAGATTATCTGGTCGCCTCGGGCATGCGCGGTTACATCCTCGGCATCAGCGGCGGCGTCGATTCGCTGACGGCGGCGCTGCTGGCGCAGAGGGCCGTGCGCGAACTGCGTGACAACGGCCATGCGGCGGAATTCATCGCCGTGCGCCTTCCCTACGGCGTGCAGGCGGACGAGGCCGACGCGAGCCTGGCGCTGGAAACGATCGGCGCCGATCGCAACGTGGTGGTCAACATCAAGGCGGCGGCGGATGCGATGCTGGCCGCCGCCCAGACCGGCGGTCTCGCCTTTGCCGATGTCGGACGGCGGGATTTCACCCTCGGCAACATCAAGGCCCGCCAGCGCATGATCGCCCAGTTCGCACTTGCCGGAGCGCTCGGCGGCCTCGTCATCGGCACCGATCATGCGGCCGAGGCGGTGATGGGGTTCTTCACTAAGTTTGGCGACGGCGCAGCCGATATTTTGCCGCTCGCCGGCCTCAACAAGCGCCGCGTTCGCCTGCTGGCGAAGCGGCTCGGCGCTCCCGAGGAACTGGTGTTCAAGGTGCCCACAGCCGATCTCGAGGACCAGCGCCCGCTGCGCCCCGACGAGGAGGCTTATGGCGTTACCTATGACGAGATCGACGATTTTCTCGAAGGTAAGCCGGTCGGCGAGATCGCCCGCCGCCGGATTCTTGCAGCCTATCGGGCGACCGCCCACAAACGTGCCCTGCCGGTGGCCGTGAACACACTCTGACGATTGCCGCTGTTACGGCCGCACCGGCTCGCCCGTCCGTCCGGCCGAGGCGAGATAGGCATGTGGCGCGAAATAACCGCCGTCGGCATCGAACGCCTCGAGGTCTTCGGCCTGCAGCGCCTCACGCACCTTCGGGCGCGCCGCCACCCGTGCCATGAAGCCGTGCAGCGCCGGCCATTGCTTGAGGTCGATATCGGTCCAGGGCGACCAGTTCAGGCAGACGAAGAGATAGGCGTCCGCCACGCTGAAGGCATCGCCGGTGAGGTAGGGGCCGGTAAGACGGCTATTGAGCCACGCGAGACGCTTCGAGACCAGCGCGCGGATCTCGTCATGAACACTGGAATAAATCGGATTGAAGAGCAGCACCATCGGCTTGTGCAGCTCGGCGGTGATGAAGTTGAGATAGGACTGGACCTCGTTGCGGCGGAGATCGCCGACCGCAGGCAGCAAGCTTGCCCCATGGGGCACGCTGTCGGCGAGGAACTGCACGATCGCCGGTCCTTCGGTCAGCACCTTGCCGTCATCGAGCATTAGCGCCGGGACATAGCCGTTGCCGTTGATGGCGAGATAGTCCTCGCCTTTGCTCGTCCTGTGGCTTTGCCGGTCGACCTGGACGAGTTCAATGTCGAGCCCCAGTTCGCGGCAGACGATATGCGGCGAAAGCGAACATGCTGCGGCGTGCATATAGAGTTTCATTGCGGTTCTCCTCTCTTGCGCAGGCGATCGATGTCGCCTGGCGATATCGTTGGACATTTGTACTGTTTCGCATAAAATATCCTTCGTCAAGATTTTAATGCGAAATGGTACAAAATATGAAAGTTGAGAAGAAGCGCGGCCGCCCGAGGGCTTTCGACACGAAGGCGGCGATCGGCAAGGCGCGGGATGTCTTCTGGGACAGGGGATATGCCGCCGCCTCGCTCGACAATCTGAGTGCGGCGACCAACCTCAATCGCCCAAGCCTTTACGGCGCCTTCGGCGACAAGGAGGATCTTTATCTCGATACGCTGGAAGGGTATCGCCAGGACGGCATGGACGTGCTGACCGAAGCGCTCGATCCGTCACTGCCGCTTCGCGACAATATCGCCCGCGTCTATGCCGGGGCGCTTGAAATCTATCTGCACGGCGATACCGCCGCCCGTGGCTGTTTTCTGATCGGCACGGCGACCGCCGAGGCAGTCCAGCATGAGCGCGTCCGCGAGGTGCTCGGCCGCAGCCTCAACGATTTCGACGGCGAAATCGAAAAGCGCATGCGCCTTGCCGTGGAGAGAGGCGAGCTCCCTGAGGGCGCCGATCCGCAGACGTTCGCAAGGCTTGCCTCCGCCGTCATGCATTCGCTCGCCGTCCGCGCCCGCGCCGGCGACAGCCGCGAGGTGTTGGAAGCGATCGCCCGGTCGGGTGTCGAGCTGATCTGCGGCAGCGCCTTAGGCCGAGGCTGATCTCTCGGTATCGCTCGGCCGCACCGCCCAGGCATAGGCAGCGCCAGCCAGAAGCAGCAGAGAGGTGCCGAGGAACACAGCCCGCATGCCGACATGACCGCCGACGAAACCGCCGAGGATGGGACCGGCCACCTGACCGACATATTGCGACGAGATGGAAAGGCCGAGAATGCTGCCGGCCGCACTGTCCGGCACGCTGTGGCGGATGACGGCCGCGATGCAGGGCAGGAGCCCGCCGAGCGCCACACCCATCAGGAAGCGTAGGAGAATGAGCTGCCACGAGCTGGTGACGAAGGCCTGCGGGATCAGCAGCAGCCCGGCGACCGCGAGCGCGCCTGAAATTACCGGCCAATGGCCGATCCTGTCGGCAAGCTTGCCGAGCCGTGAGGCCGAAAGAATGCTGCCGAGGGCAGCGGCCGACATGACGATGCCCGATATCAGAGTCACCTGGTTCTCGACGGATACGATTTGGGCGACATAGACAGTGATGATCGGCTCGATGGACATGTTGGCGAACATCAGCAGCATTCCGGTCGCCAGCATCGCGATGACGGGCCGCTTGTCGGCGATGGATTTCCACCCGCCGCTTGCTTTCGCCGCCTGTTTGCGCGCGGGCGATTTCTCTTCCTTGATCAAGAAGGCCGTGGCGAGGAAGGCGAGGAAAATCATGCCGCCGGCGGTGAGAAACGTGCCGCGGATGCCGATGATGGGCGGCAGCGCCCCGCCGAGCAGCGGCCCGACGAGATTGCCGGCCATGATGCCGGAGGAGAGAACGCCGAGCGCCCAGGCCGAGCGGTCCTTGGGTGTCTGCGTCGCCACCAGCACCATCGAGCCGGAGGAGTAACCGCCGGCAAGCCCGACGAAGAGGCGTAGCGCCACCAACTGCCAGACATTGCCGGCCATGCCCATCAGCGAGATCGCCACCGTCATGCCGAGACTGGCGCGCACCAGCATCAGCTTGCGGCCATAGATATCACCGAGCCGCCCCCAGAGCGGCGCGACGAGAGCCGCGGCGAAGAAGGTGGCGCCGTAGGCGATGCCCGACCATTGCACGATCGCTGCGTGGTCGCTGACGCCGAGTTCCTCGACATAAAGCGGCAGGAAGGGCAGCAGCAGCGTCATCGCCACGATCGTGGTGAAGGAGCCGATCAGCGAGATGGCGAGGTTGCGCTTCCAGTAAATCGAGCCCGGCCTGGCGCTGGCGGCGTCCCATTGCGTATCGGTCATTCTCTCGGCCTCGGCATTGATCGTAGAACGCAGCTTCGCCGCGCCTGATGAAACGATGTGCCCCTTTGCCGCGACGAGCGGGTCGGCGCGGGTGAAACTGTCCTGAGATCGAGCTTTCTACGTCAGGCGCATGGAGACCGTAGCGGTGCACGCGCTCGTCGTTCCAGGGCGGGCACGCGCCCATATAACCGCCGTTCGGACCGTCCTTCAAGACGGTGCGACCGGTATCGCCATTGCAATCTGGACCATCTCAGGCGAAAGTGCTAAACAGATTGCATTACGCAAGCGGTCAGGAGGAGGGCATTTCCTATGAGCGACATGCGCATATCGCGCGAGCAGACAGTCCGCGATCTCTATGCCGCCTATCTCGACGATCGCAGGGATGTCGCAGGCGCCATGCTGACGGAGGATTTCACCTTCTCCAGTCCGCGTGACGACCACATCGCCCGCGCCGTTTATTTCGAGCGCTGCTGGCCGAAGGAGCCGGTCTTTCGTGGCTTTCACATCGAGTTCCTGGCGATCGACGGCGACGAGGCGGTCGTCCGCTACCGCGCCGAAAAGCTCGACGGCACCAGTTTCCGCAATATAGAAAGTCTCCGCTTCCGCGATGACAAGATCGCATCCGTGGAGGTCTATTTCGGCCGGAACCTGTAACCCCGATGGGCTGGCTTTAAAATATCCGTATCGCCGACGTTGCGATGATGATCATCGAGACCGCCACCATCAGCGGCCGCATCGGCAGGCGTTTGACGAGGATCGCTCCGAAGGGTGCCGCGATCACGCCGCCGATGATGAGGCCGATCGCGGAATCGAGTTGCGACCAGCCAAGGGTCAGGATGAAAGTCAGGGAAATCGTCAGCGTCACCGCAAATTCGGTGAAGTTGGTCGAACCGATCACCCGCCTCAGGTCATGGCCGCGGCCGATGAGTGTGCTGGTGACGATCGGTCCCCATCCGCCGCCGCCGATCGCATCGAGCACGCCGCCGCAAAGCCCGACGGGCGGCACGGCCCAGTCGCGCACCTCGCGCCGCACCGGCGGCCGAAAGGCCTTGTAGAGGATCAGCAGCCCGATCAGGACCAGATAGGCCGACACGTAGGGTTCGATCGTCTTGCCGTCGATGTTGACGAGCAGATACGCGCCGATCGCGCCGCCGATCATGCCGGCCGGCGCAAGCCGCGCCACCAGGCGCCAGTCGACGTTGCGATGATAGGCGTGCGAGAGACCCGACGCAGCCGTCGTGAACATCTCCGCCACATGCGTCATGGCGCTGGCATTGGCCGCCGGCACGCCAAAGGCCAGAAGGCTCGTCGTCGACAGCACCCCGAAGGCCATGCCGAGTGCACCATCGACGATCTGCGCACAGAAGCCTACGGCGATAAAGAAGAAGATATCCGATGTCATGCGGTCTCTCGGACGAATGATGGAGGCGACGCGGGAGGCGCCCGCCTCAGGCGACAAATCCGCGCTGTTTCAGCCGGACGATCTTGAAGAAGCCATTTGGAAAGACCGGCAGGATCTCGGCAGCCGCAAAATCGCCGCGGCGCTCGGCCCAGGCGATGATGCGATGGATACGGAAGGCGGAGGACCAGCCGATGTGGCGCACCAGCGGCGCCACCGCCACCTCGATCGCGCCCTGCAGACCGGCGCCGTCGCCAAGCTTGCTGGCGAGGATGATCTCGCCGCCCGGCCGCAGGACCCTGGCGCATTCGTCCAGCGCCCGTTCGGGATCTGGGATGAGCGTGATGACGAAGGGCAGGCAGACCGCATCGAAAGACCGGTCGGCAAAGGTGAGCGCATGCGCATCCATTACCTCAAGTGCCTGCACATGTTGTAGGTTTTCTCGTCTCGCCTTTTCGCGCGCCCGCGCGATCATGTGTTCGGAAATATCGATGCCGGTCACAAGGCAGCAGAGCGGATAGTGCCCGAGCGTCAGGCCCGTGCCGACGCCGATCTCGAGTATGTCGGTGCCAGCCGCGGCCGCGAGCGCTGCAAGCTTGCGGTGACCATCGCGCAGGATGCCGCGATAAACGCGGTCATAGACCGGTGCCCAGCGCTGATAGATTTTCTGCTGATCTTCCGCCCTGTTGCGAAGCTGTGACATGCCGGCGCCTCCCCAAAGCAATTCCGGCAAAAGTGCATAGCGGTTTTGCGTTCGGAATCGCGTAAAGCAGAAAAGTTAGAGCGGTTCCGCGCTTTCACAAAAAGCTGAACCGCTCCAAATCCCAGCCCCTAAACTCTTGAGGGCGGCCTTGGGTTCCTCACGGACAAGGTGCAAAACGCTAATTGGCGCCATGGCGGCCTATTTCGCCGGCATCAACCCGAGCTTTTTGCCGTCCAGTTCGCTGCCGATCTCGACGGTTTTCTTCTGCTTGTCGTAGACGCATATCTGGGCGATCAGCCCCTTGGCACCCTTCGGTTTGCCTGTCAGCAGGGCGAGCCCGTAATGCTCGCTGCCGAAAGAATCGACGGTGGCGACAGGCTTTTCGATCGTGACCGCCGCCTTCTTGCACTTGGCTTCCACATCAGCAGCGAACTGCTGCCAGGCCATGTCGGAGGAAGCGTACGCCGCACCTGCGAGGGAAAGAAGCGTGGCTGCGGCCAGATGCCGGATTATATTCCTGTTCATGTCGGTCCTTCCTTGATTGACGTCGCCGGCGAAACGGTTTTCGGGGCAAGCATCCTGGGTGATTTGCAGGCGCGATTTCAGCCCTGCAACTGAGGCAAATTTTCCTCTGGCCGGTCGTTTTTTGATATTTCGCCGGTTGCCTCTCCCCCTTTCCCCTCCTATGTTCCGCCTCACCTGCCGATGACGCAATCTATTGCCAAGAGGAGATCTGACATGGCTTTCGAATTGCCTGAACTTCCCTATGATTACGAAGCGCTTGCTCCCTTCATGTCGAAGGAAACGCTGGAGTTTCACCACGACAAGCACCATAAGGCCTATGTCGACAACGGCAACAAGCTCGCCGCCGAAGCCGGTCTTTCGGATCTCTCGCTCGAAGACGTGGTGAAGAAGTCCTTCGGCACCAATGCCGGCCTCTTCAACAACGCTGCCCAGCACTACAACCACATCCACTTCTGGAAGTGGATGAAGAAGGGCGGCGGCGGCAACAAGCTGCCGGGCAAGCTCGAAGCGGCTTTCACGTCCGATCTCGGCGGCTACGACAAGTTCAAGGCCGATTTCGCTACTGCCGGCGCCACCCAGTTCGGCTCCGGCTGGGCCTGGGTTTCCGTCAAGAACGGCAAGCTCGAAATCTCCAAGACCCCGAACGGCGAAAACCCGCTGGTTCATGGCGCGACCCCGATCCTCGGCGTCGACGTATGGGAACATTCCTATTACATCGACTATCGCAATGCCCGCCCGAAATACCTCGAAGCCTTCGTCGACAGCTTGATCAACTGGGACTACGTCCTGGAGCGCTACGAAGTAGCCACGAAGTAAGCGGCATTCGATTCCTGAATTCAGCACCCGGCGTTCAAAGCGCCGGGTGTTTCGTTTTGTAAAAGAAGCTCGTCACATCCCTGTCACCAGCCGCTCCTAATCACGCCCCATGTCTTCCTCTGTTTCACCCTTGTTCCGCTTCGGCATCATCGCCGACCCGCAATATGCGGCAATCGCGCCGCATGCGGGCATGGACCGCTATTATGCCAACAGCCTTGCCAAGGTCGCCGAGGCGATCGAGATATTCAACCGCGAGGATCTGAGCTTCGTCATGACGCTCGGCGATGTCATCGACCGCAGCTTCGCAAGCTTCGACGATATCCTGCCGGTCTATGAGAAGCTGCGGCATGAGACGCTCTTCCTGCTCGGCAATCACGATTTCTCGGTTTCTTCAGGACATCTGTCCGAAGTCGCTGAGCGCCTCGGCATGCCGTCGCCCTATTACAGTTTCTCCCGCCACGGTTGGCGCTTCGTCGTGCTCGACGGCAACGAAGTCAGCACCTTCGCGCCGGCTGAAGGCCATCATCATCGCACGCTTGCCGCGCGGATGCTGGCGGAGCTGCAGGCCAAAGGCGCAAGGAATGCTCATCCATGGAATGCCGCACTGAGCGACGAGCAGTTCGCGTGGCTTGGCGATGAGATCACAAAAGCGACCGAGGCCGGTGAAAAGGTGATCGTCATGAATCACTATCCGGTGCATCCGCCGAGTGAGCATGGCATGTGGGACAGCGAGCGCATCGTCGCGCTGCTCGCCGCGCAGGACAATGTCGTCGCCTATCTCAACGGCCACGACCACGCCGGCAATTACGGCAAGGCCGGCGCCTGCCACTTCGTCAATTTCAAGGGCGTGGTCGACACCGAGAGGGAAAATGCCTTCGCGATCGTCGACGTTCATGCCGACCGCATCGAAATCCGCGGCTTCGGCCGCGAAGAGAGCCGCACGCTGCTTTATTAGATTGTGCGAGACGCCGGCGGGCATCACGCCGGCACGGTCGTCTCCGTCCAACCGCTGGTCCAGATTTCCCGCAGCCTGTCGCCGTCGCCCTTGAAGAAATCCTCAGTTGCCGCGCAGCGCTCCACTCGATCGCTGCGGAAATTGCGGATCGCCTCGCGCAGTTCGCACCAGGCGACGATATTGGCGGTCTGCGAATAATAGATCAGCGCGATCGGCCGGATCATCCGCTCGCTCGCCCGGCCGAACTCGTCGCGGTAGCCGAGCAGGAGTTTGCGTTCGTCGCGGATCGCGCGGCGCACGATCGCAAGGTCGAATCCAGCAGGCGGCTGCGCGATCGTGCCCCAGGCGTAAAGCGCCTTGCTATCCATCGCCTGGCGCAACGGTGCCGGCACGGCGCCTGATATCTTCCGATTGACCCGGCGCGCGGCCTGTTTCAGCTCTTCGTCCGCTGTCCGTTCGAGCAGCGCCAGCGACAGTACGATCGCCTCCATCTCCTCGATCGAGAACATCAGCGGCGGCAGGTCGAAGCCCGGCCGCATGATATAGCCGATGCCACGTCCGCCTTCGATCGGCACCCGCATCGCCTGAAGCGCTGAAATATCGCGATAGATCGAGCGCACGGTCACTTCAAGCGTCTCGGCCATGTCAGCCGCCGTCATCGGCTTTTTTGCCAGCCTGAGGATCTGAATGATCTCGAAGAGCCGCGAGGCCTTGCGCATTTTCCTGCCTCCCACCCAACGCTCCTGACAATACACTGTCAGTTGGGTTCCGCTATAGAGCCGCCTATCGAATTGAAATCAAACACGGTCTTTCGAAAGACCCGAAAGACCCTCAGGCGGACAACTGACATGAATTACCACGAAAACCTCTGGCTTTTCTTCACCCTTCTCTTCGGCATCATCATCGTGCCAGGCATGGACATGCTCTTCGTGCTTGCCAATTCGCTGACCGGGGGCACCAAACGCGGGCTGGCGGCGACCGGCGGCATCATGGCCGGCGGCGCCGTGCATTCGGCCTACGGCGCGGCCGGCGTGGGTGTGCTCGTCACGATGCTGCCGCAGCTCTTCAACCTGCTGCTTTTTGTCGGCGTCGCCTACATGATCTGGATCGGCATTTCGCTGGTCCGCAGTTCGATAACCATCGAGGCCGTCGGGCCGGGGACGGCGCGCTCCGGCTGGCGCGCCTTCCGGCAGGGCGCCGTCACCTGTCTCGTCAACCCGAAGGCCTACATTTTCATGTTTGCCGTCTATCCGCAGTTCCTCAGACCGGAATATGGCCCGATCTGGAGGCAGGGCCTGATTATGGGTGTCATGACTGTCCTCACCCAGCTCGCCGTCTACGGCACGCTGGCGATGACGGCCGGCCGCAGCCGCGATCTGTTGGTTGCAAATCCTGACGCCACGGCCTTTGTCGGCCGCTTCGCCGGAATGCTGCTGATTGCGGTTTCCGCCTTCAGTCTTTGGCAGGGGTGGAAAACTGCTTGAGCCGCTGTCGCTTATCACATTGTTTTTATGCCGATACGGCAAAACGTGACTGTCTTCTGTCATAGATTTTGTCACGCTCTCGGTGCAGATTGGCCAGCGGCCGCCTTGGCCGAGGAAAAATGGAGAGGGAATATGAATTGGAAAGCAGTAGCTGCCGCCGTGGCGATGGCCGGCATGGCCTTCGGCTCGGTGACCGCCGCCGACGGAACCCATGATGCGCGCGTTGCTCTGATGAAGCAGATCGGCGGTTCGGCTGGCGCGTTGGCCGCCATCGCCAAGGGCACCAAGCCTTACGACGCCGACGCGGTGAAGACGGCGCTGACAACCATCGCCGCAACGGCCAAGGTTTTCCCCGATCATTTCAAGCCGGGTACGGAGACGAACGACGAAGGCGCGAGCCCGAAAATCTGGGAAAACATGGACGACTTCAAGGCGCGCGCCGCCAAGCTTTCCGGCGATGCCGAAACCGCGCTCGCCGAGCTTCCGGCCGACTCCGCGGCCGTCGGCGCAACGCTCAACACGCTCGGCGCCAATTGCGGCGGCTGTCATAAGGCCTATCGCCTCAGCAAATGAGCGATAGGTCGTTCTGATCTAAAGCAATTCCAGCAAAGGTGTGCAGCGGTTTTGCGCCCGGAATTGCGCAAGCGAAACATCCCCGATCCGCGCCGGCCTTGCCGCTGGCGCGGATCACCTTATTCTCCGCCCGTGCGGGCTGGTCGCAGAATCGTTCCGCGCAGGAAAATCTCGGCAAAAGGGGAGGCGGAGCATGGTCCGCAGGTTCATCCGGTTACTGCTCTGTCTGATCGGCGTCGCCGTCCTCGGCGGTGGCGCCTTCTATCTCGTCACCGCCCCCGATCCGCTGCCGGAGAGCCATTGGGTGGGTCTCGGCGCGCCTGATATGGCGAATGGGGAAATGGTCTTTTGGACGGGCGGTTGCGTCAGCTGTCATTCGGCGCCCGGCTCAGAGGGTGACGCCAAATTGACGCTTTCAGGCGGGCTTGCGCTGAAGAGCCCTTTCGGCACCTTCCATGTGCCGAACATCTCGCCGGATGAAAAGGAGGGCATCGGCGCCTGGACGCTTGCCGAGTTCGGAAACGCGATGAAGCGCGGCGTCGGCCCCGGCGGGCAGCATCTCTACCCATCCTTTCCCTACGCCTCCTACTCCCGCATGAGCGATAAGGACGTCAACGATCTCTTCGCCTTCCTGAAATCCCTGCCAAAGAGTACAAACGTCGCGCCGCCGCACGAGCTGCCGTTCCCCTTCAATATCCGGCTTGCGCTTGGCGGCTGGAAGTTCCTCTATTTCAACGATCAGCCGCGCGTGGCTCTGGCAAAGAGCGACGACAAGGTGAAGCGCGGGCAATATCTCGTCGAAGGCCCCGGCCACTGCGGCGAATGTCATACGCCGCGTGATGCGCTCGGCGGCTTCCGGGCCGACATGTGGCTAGCCGGCGCCCCCAACCCGGAAGGGAAGGGCCGCATACCCGACATCACCCCGGCTTCAAAGAAAATCGGCGGCTGGAGCGAGGCCGATATCGCGAGCTACCTCGAAACCGGTTTCACGCCCGATTTCGATTCCGTCGGCGGCTCGATGGTCGATGTGCAGAAGAATATCGCCCATCTGCCGGCCTCCGACCGCGAGGCGATTGCCGCCTATCTGAAGGCCGTGCCAAGCCGTTAGAGCCTGTCGCGATCAAGCAATCGACTGCATGTAGCGCATGCCGGTAACCGGGCGCGGGGTGAAGTCCAGCTGTTCGTAGAAACGGTGGGCCAGCACGTTTCCGGTCGCGGCGCTGACGGAAAGGTAGCCGCAGCCGGCATTGCGGGCCGTCTCGCGTGCCCGGTCGACGAGCAGCTGGCCGGTGCCGTGGCCGCGATGGCCGTCGCGCACGAAGAGATGGTGCAGGTCCATGCCGCGCTTGCCTTCCTGCGCCCTGTAGAGCGGCACGAGAATGGCGTAGCCGATCAGCCCTTCGCTGGTTTCCGCGACGAGCGCGGTGATCCAGGGCAACGGGCCGAACAGATCGCGCTCCAATTGCTCCGGCGTCGTGACTGCGGGATCGCCGTGATGGGCGGCAAGCAGAGCGATCATCTCGTTAAGCTCGGGCAGGTCACGCGGCTTGGCGGTGCGGATCGTCACCACAGACGGGCGCATCAATGAAATTTCGCTGTCTTCGATTTCGGTCATGGTCTTCGCGTCCTTTGATATTCTGCCGTCAGGACGCTGCCGATACAACAAAGCCGCCTGACGGCGGCTTGTTGACAATATGATCTTGTCCGGCCGCCCTTTACAGGTACAGCCAAAAATACGAGCGGCTCTGGTGCGCGTTTTCGATCATGGTGCATAGATCGTCGGAAACGCGGCTTTTGTCAATGGCGGATCGTGCCGGGCGCGGCTTTCAGCGGCAAGTGCCCTCGTCGCGCTGGAGTGGCGTCGTGCCATTTCAATGGACCGCTTCCCCGAAATAGTATACCCCCCTATATTAAATCGAGGTTCGCCATGTCCCACACCGCCTTGCAGAAGAAGAAGCTCATTGCCCGCATCAGCCGCCTCAAGGGGCAGATGGAAGCGGTCGAGCGCGCGCTGGAGGCGGAGCGTCCCTGCGGCGAAATCCTGCAGCTCCTCGCATCGGTGCGCGGCGCCCTGACGGGACTGACCGGCGAGGTCCTGGACGACCACCTGCGCGAACATGTGCTGAATGCCGAGGACGATGCCGCAAGGGCAGAGGCGGTCGAGGAAATATCGGAAGTGCTGAGAACCTATATCCGCTGAATGCCTGTGAAGAAGGAGCCTGCAATGAATGCCGGGATCGACAAGGCTGCAATGAATGCCCTGGAACATGACCATGTATTCCTCGGCGCCGATCATGCGCGCAACGAGCGGCGCATCTGGCTGGTGATCCTGCTGACGGCGGTGATGATGGTGGCAGAAATCGCCGCCGGCACCATCTACGGCTCCATGGCGCTCGTCGCCGATGGCTGGCATATGTCGACCCACGCCAGCGCTCTTCTGATTTCGGCGCTCGCCTATCTTTTCGCCCGCCGTCAGGCGCACAACCCGCGTTTCACCTTCGGCACCGGCAAGCTCGGCGATCTCGCCGGTTTCGCCAGCGCTATTATCCTTGCCCTGATCGCCTTGCTGATGGCCTGGGAAAGCGCACTCCGCCTCTCCAATCCGGTGCCGATCGGCTTTGCCCAAGCGATCGCGGTGGCGGTTATCGGCCTCGCCGTCAATCTTGCCAGCGCCTGGCTGCTTGCCGGCGGCGGCAATGTCGCGCATGGCGATCACGCGCATTACGGGCATGACCATTCTCATGGCCATCACCATGGGCACCATCATCACGGTCATGATCGCCATGGAAAGGCTGGTGACAACAATATTCGCGCCGCCTATCTGCATGTCATCGCCGATGCCTTGACCTCGGTCCTCGCCATCGCAGCGCTCACGCTCGGCAGCCTCTATGGCTGGTCGTGGCTCGATCCTGTCATGGGCATTGTCGGCGGGCTGGTCATCGCCAACTGGTCCTGGAGCCTGATGAAATCCTCAGGGGGCGTTCTTCTCGACGTCGTGCGCGAAGGCGAGACGCTGCCGAGGGAAATCCGCGATGCCATCGAGACCGAGGAAGACCGGATCACCGATCTGCATGTCTGGCAAGTCGGTCCCGGCCATCATGCCGCTATTGTCGCCGTCGTCAGCTCGAAGCCTCGCGACCCGGCTTTCTACAAGGGGAGGCTTTCGGCGCTCGAGGAATTGTCGCATGTGACGGTCGAGATTACGCACGCCGCCTGATCGCGTGCGGACGACAAGTCACCGCGATGACGAGATGCCGCCGCAATCGCCCTTTAGCTCTATCCTCCCCACCCGCCGGAGGATTTCATGGATCTCAGTTTGACTCGCCGCCTGCTGATAGGCTCGGCACTTTGCCTGCCCGCGCTGGCGCTTCCCGCCAATGCCCAAGAGAAGGTCGAAGAGAAGGCCGAACAGAATGCCGAAGAGGGTGACGACGACATCCAGCGCCGTCTTGCCGCACTCGAAAAACGCACCGGCGGCCGCCTTGGCGTCTCGGTGCTCGACACCCAGACGAGCATCTCCTTCGGCTATCGCGGCAGCGAGGCCTTTCCGATGTGCAGCACCTTCAAGGCACTGGCCGCGGGCTTCGTTCTTGCCCGAGTCGACAAGGGCGAGGAGAGCCTCGACCGCCGGGTGACTTACGGCAAGGAAAAGCTCGTCGATTATTCGCCGCTCAGTGAAAAACACGCCGGCGCCGACGGCATGACGATCGCCGAACTCTGCGAGGCGGCTGTGACCGTCAGCGACAATACCGCCGGCAACCTGCTGCTCGAAAGCTTCGGCGGGCCTCCCGCGTTGACCGACTGGCTGCGCTCGATCGGCGACGGCACCACGCGTCTCGACCGCACCGAGCCGACTTTGAACGAGGGCAGGAAGGGCGATCCGCGTGACACGACGGCACCGGATGCGATGCTCGACACGCTTGGCAACTTGACGCTTGGTTCGATCCTTACTGAGGCCTCCTGCGACAAGCTGATTGCCTGGCTGGTGGCGAGCACAACCGGCAAGGAAAGGCTCAGGGCCGGTCTGCCGGCCGATTGGAAGGTCGGCGACAAGACAGGCACCGGCCCGAACGGTTCTCTCGGCGATATCGCGGTGATCTGGCCCCCGAATCGCGGTCCGATCGTCGCCGCCGTCTATATCGCCGAGGCAACGGTGCCGGCGAAGGATCTCAACCCGGTCTTTGCCGAAGTCGGTCGCATGATCGTCGAGATGGTTTGATTCATAAGAATGCGGCGGAAGGGGCTCTCCGCCCCCTGTCGATCGCCTTTTCCGGCAGTTCAGACGGCGGTGACATCGTCCGTCGTCTTGGTTTCGTCATCCTCGATACCGGCCATCTCACGCTTGATCTGGTCGGCAATTTCCTTCTCGATCGCGGCGCGCTGGTCGGCCGGCATGGCGGCCAGAGCGGCTTCGGTCAGATCGTGCTGCTCGAGATAGCGGGCGCGGATACCGGCGTCATATTGCCCCATTTGGAGAACTCGTCGACCAGTGAGTCATGGGCAGCACTCGCCGCGGCTTCCTTATCGGAAGGCGGATTGATGTAAGGGCCTTGGCTGCTTTGCAGAGCCCAGATGGTATTGGCGATCGAAGGCGGTATGCTGCTTGGTTCGAGACCGGCCGCGGCGCCACGCGCAGTGCTGTTAAATTCCGTCGTCTGCTGATTCTTGGATTTGGCCGACTGATCGAAAAGGCTGCCGACCCCGTAATAATTGCGAATAGTACTGCTGATTTCCATAAAATTTCTCCCCGAAAACCGGGGAGAGAATGGCGTTGCAACCCTGCCTAGAGCTTGCGCTGGACCTTCTTCCTGCGGAGGAAGTTTCAATATCAAGGCAGCGTATAGGCGATCACGTAATCGCCGGGCTTCGTACCGACCGAGCCGTGGCCGCCGGCGACCATGACGACATATTGCTTGTTGTCATCGGTCGTATAGGTCATCGGCGTCGCCTGGCCACCGGCGGGAAGCCGCGCCTCCCAGAGTTGCCGGCCGCTCGTCACATCGTAGGCGCGCAGGTAGTTGTCGACCGCGGCACCTAGGAAGGCGACGCCGCCTTTGGTCAGCATCGGCCCGCCGATGCCAGGCACGCCCACCTTGAAGGGCAGGGGCAAGGGCGTCATGTCGCGCACCGTGCCGTTCTTATGCATATAGGCGATCTTGCCGGTGCGCAGATCGACGCCCGCGACATAGCCCCAGGGCGGCGCCTGGCACGGGATTTTCAGCAGCCCGAGGAAGGGCCCCATGAAAACGCCATAGGGCGCGCCGTCATTGCGGTTGAGTCCCTGTTCGCTGCCCTTCTCGTCCTGGCCTCTCGGCGGAATGTCGGCGGCCGGCACCAGGCGCGAGGTGAAGGAGAGGTAGGTTGGCATGCCGAACATGATCTGCCGCTCCGGATCCACCGCGACCGAGCCCCAGTTGAAGGTGCCGAAATTGCCAGGATAGACGATCGTGCCCTTTAGCGAGGGCGGCGTATAACGGCCCTCATAGTAGTAACGATGGAAGTCGATGCGGCAGGCGAGTTGGTCGAACAGCGACACGCCCCACATGTCTCTTTCCCTCAGCGGCTCAGGCGAGAAGGTGAGATCGGAAATCGGCTGCGTAGGCGAGGTATGATCACCCGTAACCGCTCCGCCGGGCGCCGGGATTTCCTTGACCGGGATGATCGGCTCGCCGGTACGCCTGTCGAGCACGTAGATATCGCCCTGCTTGGTTGCGCCGACGAGCGCTGGAACGACGGCGCCATCCTGCTTCGTCAGGTCGATCAGCGCAGGCTGGGCCGGGACGTCCATATCCCAGAGATCGTGATGCACCGTCTGGCGCACCCAGCGCAGCTGGCCCGTGGCGATATCGAGCGCGACAATCGATGAGGAAAATTTCTCGACATTGTCGTTACGGCCGATGCCAAGCTGGTCGGGCACCTGGTTGCCGAGCGGGATGTAGACCATCCCTAGCGCTTCGTCGACGCTGGAGACCGACCAACTGTTCGGCGAGTTGGTCGTGTAGGTCTGACCCTCGGCAATCGGCGTCGTGACATCCGGATTGCCGGAATCCCAGTTCCAGACCAGCACGCCGCTATTGATGTCGAAGGCGCGGATGACACCGGATTGTTCCTGCGTCGAATAATTGTCGTTCACCGCTCCGCCGACGATGATCTTGCCCGCCACCGCGACCGGCGGCGAGGTGGAGTAGTAATAGCCGGCCGGATTGTAGCGCATGCCGGTTTCCAGATGCAGCACGCCCTGGTCGGCAAAGCTGGTGCAGATCTTCCCATCCGCCGCATCGAGCGCAATCAGCCGGGCATCTGATGTCGGCAGGTAGATGCGCTCGGCGCAGGGCTGGCCGGCGGCAACGGCCGGATCGGCATAATAGGTAACGCCGCGGCAGGTCTGATGCTGTCGGTTGGGGTTCATGCCTGAATTGGCGTCGTATTTCCATTTCTCCTTGCCTGTTTTGGCGTCGAGCGCGATCGCCCAATTATGCGGCGTGCAGAGATAGAGCGTGTCCTTCACCTTGAGCGGCGTCACCTGGTACGTGGTCTCGCTGATATCCTCCGGCCGCTTGACGTCGCCGGTCTGGTATCGCCACGCTTCCTTGAGGGTAGAGACATTCTGCGCCGTGATCTGGTCGAGTGGCGAATAGCGCTGGCCGAAGGGCGTGCGGCCGTATTGATGCCACTCGCCGTCCGGCACGCTGCCACCGAAGGCGGGGCTGGCGGCGACTGTATCCGCCGGCAGCTCGCCGGCAAGATCGTGGGGGTCCGTCGTCATCGAATAGATGGCGACGAGGATGGCGAGAATGACGGGCACGGCGAGCGGCCAGGGATTGGCGCCGTAGGTGAAGCCGGTCGGGCTGAGCAGCCCAAGCGGCCGGCGGATCCAGGGCGTCAGCAGCCAGAGCCCGAGCAGGATAATCATGCCGCCTCGTGGACCGAGCTGCCACCAGTCGAAGCCGACCTCCCAGACCGCCCAGGCGAGAGCTGCGACGACGAGCACCGCATAGACCCACAGCGCCACCGCCTTGCGCATCAACAGCAGCCCGGCGGTGAGGAGGAACATCAGCCCGGCAAACAGATAAAAGACGCTGCCGCCGAGTGTGACGAGCCAGAGCCCGCCGCCACCGAGCGCAAGCCCGATGATGATGAAGAAGATCGAGGTGATGACGATCGCCATAAGGCTGTCTCCCGCTGAAGTGAGCCGGGGTGGAGGATTGGCGGAAAAGTCCCGCCGATCAGCCAGATAGCGCGAAGGAGATGCCTTTCAACGGCCACATTTGCCGCAGGCCGGGGTCAACTGCGGATGCGCCGGACTGGGTGTGATGCTGTGGGTGAGGGATGGGCGATGGCCGTCACGTACCGCAGAAGGTCGCCAGCACCCGTTCGTCCGGCTTTGGCGGTTGCAGATAGGCGGCAAAACCCGGCTGGTCCTCATAGGGGTTTGAAAGCACGGTGAGCAGCGCCTCGAACAGCGAGAAATCGCCATTCTCGACCGCGGCCTCGATCGCCTGTTCGACCCGGTGGTTGCGCGGGATGAAGGCCGGATTGACGCGACGCATGGCGATGGTGCGCTCAGCGGCCGTCTGCGGATCGCGCGACAGCCGCTCGCGCCATTGCGCAAGCCAGGTAGCGCAGGTCTCAGGCTCCCGGAAACACGCCGCAAAGGCAGGCTCTGCGGCCTCGTCGCCGGCAAGGTCGGATAGCAGGCGGAAGGTCAGGGTGAAATCGGCTGCCTGCGCCTGCATCAGCGCCAGCAGCGCCTGCACGAGCTCGAGATCGCCATCCTCTTCGCCGGCCAGTCCGATCTTTGCTCGCATGCCGGCCAGCCAATGTGCCTGGAACCGTTCGCCATAGGCCCGGATCACCACATTTGCCTTGTCGACCGCGCTGTCGGGCTCGGCGTCGATCAGCGGCAGCAGCGTTTCGCCGAGCCTTGCCAGGTTCCATTGGCCGATAGCGGGCTGGTTGGCATAGGCATAACGACCATGCTGGTCGATCGACGAGAAGACGGTCGCCGGGTCATAGGCGTCCATGAAGGCGCAGGGGCCGAAATCGATCGTCTCGCCGGAGACGGTCATATTGTCCGTGTTCATCACGCCGTGGATGAAACCGACATGCAGCCAGCGGGCAATCAGCGCTGCCTGGCGATCTGAGACGGCATCGAATAGCGCGAGATAGGGGTTCTCAGCCTCTTTCAATGCGGGATAATGCCGATCGATCACATAGTCGGCGAGCGCCCGCACGCCGTCGGTATCGCCCCTGGCCGCAAAATACTGGAAGGTGCCGACCCTGACATGGCTGGCCGCAACGCGGGTGAAGACTGCACCCGGCAGCACCTCTTCGCGATAGACCGGCTCGCCTGTCGTCACCGCCGCCAGCGCCCGCGTCGCCGGAATGCCGAGCGCAAACATCGCCTCGCTGATGATATATTCACGCAACACCGGCCCGATTGCAGCCCGCCCATCGCCGCGGCGCGAAAAAGGCGTCGGGCCCGCACCCTTCAGCTGGATGTCGAAGCGTCTGCCGCTGCGGTCGAGCACCTCGCCGAGAAGGATCGCCCGCCCGTCGCCGAGCTGCGGCGAGAAGCCGCCGAACTGATGCCCGGCATAGGCCATGGCAAGCGGCTCGGCCCCCTCGGGAAGGAGATTGCCGGAAAAGATCGCCGCGCCGTCGCGACGCAAGGCCTCGACATCGAGCCCGAGCTCGGCGGCGAGCGGCTCGTTGAGCTTGATCAGCCAGGGCTCGGCCACCGGCGTCGGCGCCTGCGGCGCAAAGAAGTGCTGGGGCAGGCCGACATAGCTGTTATCGAACGGAAAGGCCGCGCCGGGCCGGTTTTGCTGAAGGGTGGAGGTCATGGTTCATAGGTAGGGTCGGGGCGCGCACGGCGCAAGGCGGTTTGGATGAAGCCCCCGAAGTCCTTCACGAAGAACAGGCCGATGCAAGGAATCGTGATCCGCTTTTACCTCTCGTCAAAGCAGCTTTGCCATAAAGGACATAGCGCCGCCACGATCGCAGGCGTATAGCAAATCGTCTCCCCTTGGCCTTGCGCCATGTCATCCCCGCGGCCTTGCTGCCTCCTGTGCTCCGCCGCGCCACCGCGAGTGATTCCGCACGATGCCGGACCAGATTTACCAGGCGCCGATGGTTCGGCGCCCCGCGCCCAATTTCCGGGTGATCGCGATGATTGTCGCGAGTGCGATGCTGATGGAAAACGTCGATGCGACTGTGCTTGCGACCGCGCTGCCGACTATGGCGCGCGATTTCGCCGTCAGCGCGCCTGCCATGTCGATCGCGCTGACCTCCTATCTCTTGAGCCTTGCGATCTTCATTCCGGCCAGCGGCCGAATGGCCGACAGTTTCGGCTCGCGCACCGTCTTTCGTGCGGCAATCGCCGTCTTCGTCGCCGGCTCTATCCTCTGTGCGCTTGCGCCGACACTGTCCTTCCTGGTGCTGGCGCGGCTGCTGCAAGGCATGGGCGGTGCGATGATGATGCCGGTCGGCCGTCTCGTGCTGATGCGCAGCGTCGACCGCAAGGATATGGTCAGCGCCATGTCCTGGCTGCTCGTCCCGGCGCTGATCGGTCCCATCGTCGGTCCGCCGCTCGGCGGCTTCATCGTCACCTATCTCGACTGGCGCTGGATTTTCTACATCAACGTACCGATCGGCATCATCGGCATGATCTTCGTCTCGATCTACATCGACGAGGTGAGGGGCAAGGCGAGCGGTCCCTTCGACACGGTGGGCTTCGTCCTCTCCGGCATTTCGCTCGGCTCTCTGCTCTTCGGCTTCGAAATGTCGAGCCATGAAGGCGAGGGCGCCTTCTCGATCTTCCTGATCGCGCTTGGCCTCATCTTCGGCATCGCCTATCTCAAACATGCCCGCAAGCATCCGTCGCCGATCATGGATTTCTCGCTGATGAAGGTGCCGAGTTTCGGCACGTCGGTCATTGCCGGTTCGCTGACGCGCATCACGCAAGGGGCACAGCCTTTCCTGCTGCCGCTGCTTTTCCAGATCGGCTTCGGCCTGTCCGCCGCCGCGGCCGGTCAGATCATCATCGCGACCGCGCTTGGCGCACTCGCCATGAAGCCGATGGCGAAGTTTGTCTTCCGCCGGCTGGGCTTCCGCAGAAGCCTCATGATCAACGGCATCCTCGGTACGATCGGCTACGGCCTCTGCGCCGCCTTCCGGCCGGATTGGCCGATGCCGCTGATCTTCGTCGTCCTGGTGCTCAGCGCCTTCTTCCTGTCATTCCAGTTCACGGCCTATAACACCATTGCCTATGACGAGATCAGCAAGGAACGGATGAGCTCGGCCACGAGCTTCTACACCACCTTCCAGCAGCTGATGCTCTCGCTCGGCATCTGTATCGGGGCCTTGGCATTGCACGGCTCCATGGCCTTGTCTGGCACAGAAACGCCCGCGCTTGGCGATTTTTCCACCGCCTTCATCGTCGTCACGATCATCTCGATCACCGCGACCTTCTGGAACCTGCGCTTCTCGCCGACCGCCGGCGAAGAAATCACCGGCTACAAGGCCAAAGGCACGAAAGGCGCCGCCTGAGGTCAGCCCCTGCCTTCCATCTCGGCGGCCATTTCGGCGAGTTTGCGGACGGTATTGAGATTGCGCGAGGTTCCAGGCTTTAGCGCCGGCAGCTTCAGCTTCGACCGGCCTGAGCCATTGGGATAATGCACATAGATTTCCCGCTCCGCGAGCTTGGCCTCTTCACCGTCGGGTGCAGCCATCTTTTCCAGTGCATCGCCCGGCGGCTTTTTCGGTAGGAAGTAGACGAGCAGGAAATTCGGCTTTGCCTCGGGAAAGGGCGCTTTGTCGGCAATGCCCTCGAGTTCTTTCCGGCTACGCACCATCACGCCCGGCCGCTTGCCCATTTTTTTCCCGAGGGCCTCGTCGAGCTTGTGCTCCACCGTCTTTTCGGATTCATCCGAGCGGAAGAGCACGTTGCCGCTCTGGATGTAGGTCTTCACGTCAGTGAAACCGAGGTCTTCGCATATCGCTTTCAGTTCGGCCATCGGCAGGGCGCCGGTGCCGCCGACATTGATGGCACGAAGCAGAGCGATATAGACGGACATTTCTCTCCCCTTCGTCGGCAAGCCGTTCCCGCCCCTCCGGCGGCAGGGCAAAGGGGGTGCCAACGGCACCCCCCAACCTTTACATCTTCCCAGCCACCTTGATCGCAAATGCATACTCAAACGCGATCTCCTCCAGCCGCTGGAAGCGGCCGGAAGCGCCGCCGTGGCCGGCGTCCATATTCGTCTTGAGCAGGATCGGCGCGTTGCCGGTCGTCTTGTCGCGCAGCTTGGCGACCCATTTTGCCGGCTCCCAATAAGTGACGCGCGGGTCCGTCAACCCGCCGAGTGCCAGGACCGGCGGGTAGGCTTTTGCATCAACATTGTCATAGGGCGAGTAGGAGGCGATCTGCTCATACTCTTCCTTGCTGTCGATCGGATTGCCCCATTCCGGCCATTCAGGTGGGGTGAGCGGCAACGTGTCATCAAGCATGGTGTTGAGCACGTCGACGAAGGGAACGGCGGCGATGATGCCGGCGAACTTCTCCGGCGCCATGTTGGCAACCGCGCCCATCAGCATGCCGCCGGCCGATCCGCCCTCGGCGATGATCTTCGAGTAGGACGTGAACTTCTCCTGATTCAGATAGTCAGCGGCGGAAATGAAGTCCTTGAACGTATTGGTCTTCTTGTCCATCTTGCCGTCTTCGTACCAGGCAAAACCCTTGTCCTTGCCACCGCGGATATGGGCGATGGCATAGACGAAGCCGCGATCGGCAAGCGACAGGCAGTTGGTGTTGAAGCCGGCCGGGATGGTGATGCCGTAAGCGCCATAGCCGTAGAGCAGGCAGGGCGCGCTGCCGTCGAGCGCGGTATCCCTACGATAGAGCAGGGTGACCGGCACTTTCTCGCCATCCCAGGCGGGAGCGAAGACGCGGCGGGTGACGTAGTCGTCGGGATTGTGGCCCGAAGGCACCTCCTGCGTTTTCAGGAGTGTGCGCTCGCGGGTCACCATATTGTAGTCGTAGAGCTGCGACGGCGTCGTCATCGAGGAATAGGAGAAGCGGATGACATCCGTATCGTATTCCGCCGCTCCCGAGAGTCCGAGCGAATAGGCTTCCTCGGCAAAGGCGATCGCATGTTCCTCGCCGCTCTTCCGGTCGCGGATCATGATTTGCGGCAGTCCGTCCTTGCGCTCCAGCCACAGAAGATGGCGGGCGTAGGCCATGTGGCTGATAACAAGCGTACCGGGCTTATGCGGAACGACTTCGCGCCAGTTTTCCTTGCCCGGCTTATCAACCGGCGTTTCCATGATCTTGAAATCCTTGGCGCCGCCGTCATTGGTGAGGATGTAGAAGACGTCGCCGCCCTCGGTCAGCGAATATTCGATGCCTTCCTCGCGCGCCGCCACCAGCTTCGGCTCGGCGGCGAGGTCCTTGGTCGACAGCAGCCGGTATTCGCTGGTCTCGTGGTCGTGAATGTCGATATAGATGAAGTCGTCGAGCAGCGAGCCGCCGACACCCATGAAGAAGCCGGCATCCGGCTCCTCATAGACCAGCCGGTCTTGCGACTGCGGCTGGCCGAGAATGTGGTGGAACACTTTCGAAGGCCGGTGGTTCTCGTCGAGCGCCGAATAGAAGAAGCTCTTGCCGTCGGGCGCCCAGACGCCGCCGCCGCCGGTATTTTCGATCCGGTCGGCAAGGTCCTCGCCTGTGGAGAGGTCACGCACCTGCAGCGTGAAGAATTCCGAGCCCTTGTCGTCATAACCCCAGATGCCGCGGCTGTGGTCGCTCGTATGGTCGAGACCGGCGAGACGGAAATAGGCCTTGCCTGATGCCTCCTTGTCGCCGTCCAGCAGCACTGTGCGGATCGTCTCGTCGGCGACATCGCCGTCGCGGGGAATACGGAAATAGCGTGGCTGCTCGCCGCCGGTCACATAGAATGTGCCATAGGCATGGGCGCCGTCTTTCATCGGCACCGAACTGTCGTCTTCCTTGATGCGGCCGCGCATTTCCGAAAACAGCGCCTTCTGCAGTGGCTTGGTGTCTTCCATCGCCGCGTTCATATAGGTGTTTTCGGCTTCGAGATGCCTCCGGATGTCGGGATCGAGGATCGAGGGATCCTTGAACATCGCCTGCCAGTTGTCGGCGCGCAGCCAGGCGTAATCGTCCGTGCGTGTGATGCCGTGGCGCGTATCGGAGGCGGGTTTCTTCGGTGCGGCGGGCGGGGTCGGCAGGCTCTTGAAAGCGGACAAAGAATGGCTCCGTGGGAATGTCGGGTTTGGCAAGAGATAGAGGCGCTCCGGCGCCGGATCAAGCGGCAAGGCTGCGCCAAGGGTACAGATGCCCTTCCACAGACAAGGAGGGTGCTCTGACCGTCTTGCCTTGATGTCACCACAATATTTAAGAAAGTCCGCTCTCGTCGCGCGAAATTTGCACGTGCCAAGCCCCCGGCAAGCCGGCTGTGGCAGGGTGAAGAATGGACAACAGCAAGGGATTTTCTCCGCAATGCCGAAACGTCTGCTCCTGTTTGTATCCCTCGCAAGCCTTGCTGCCCCCGCCTTTGCCGTCGATCCCGCCATCAAGAAGCAGCTGGAAAAACTCGATCCCTCGACCCGACTGGAGCAGAGCTGCGACACCGAGGCGATGAGCCGCATCAACAACGACAGCACCGGCTTCAAGCCCGACAAGGTCATCGCCTATACCTTCAAGGACCCGATCCCCGGCGACAATTCGCTGGAGGCGCCGGGTGCGGTCTTCCGCAGCAAGGGCGATTGGTATCATCTCTCCTACAATTGCATCACCGGCCCGCAGCATATCAACGTGCGCGAGCTCAAATACGAGATCGGCGACAAGGTGCCGCGCGAGAAGTGGGACAAGTATTATCTCTACGATTGATGCTGTTGCATTTGTCCAAGCGGCTTCGGTGACATCAGGCCACATGGCGGCGGGCGAGAGCAATCGCTAAAATAGGCAGCTCGAATCATAGAAATCCACGATATGAACCGCATTCTGCTCGCTTCGGCATTTTTTCTGGCCACCGTATCAGCCGCGTTAGCGGATGAGATACCGTCGGCGCTGCCGGCCGCGGCTGCAGTGGGTTCGGCCCCGAAGGCGCCGGCGCCAAAACTCGTAGAGCCGCATCTGCATATCGCCCGTTCCAACGTCGCCGGCCACGCCCGCATCGCGCTCACCTTCGATGCCTGCATGGGGCAGGCGGACGAGCGCATATTGTCGACGCTGGTGCGGGAACGCATCCCTGCCACGATCTTCGTCACCGCCCGCTGGTTGAAGCGCAACCCCGCTGCTGTTGCCGTCTTCCTGCAGAATCCGGATCTGTTTGAACTCGAAAACCACGGCGAAAACCATATACCTGCCGTCGACACGCCGACGCTGATCTACGGCATCGCGTCTGCCGGCTCGCCGCAAGCCGTCAGGCAGGAAGTCGAAGGCGGAGCTGCCGCGATGGTCGCAGCCGGCATTCCGGCGCCCCGCTGGTTCCGCGGCTCGACCGCCAAATACGATCTTTCCGCCATCGGCGAGATCCGCGCCATGGGCTATCGCATTGCCGGCTATTCGGTGAACGGCGATGGCGGCTCGCTGCTGGGCGCGGCCATTACTGAAAAACGCATCGCCTCGGCCAGGGACGGCGACGTCATCATCTCCCACATCAACCAGCCGAACCATGCGGCGGGCGAGGGGGTGGCCAAGGCGCTGATCGATCTCAAGGCGAAGGGTACGGAGTTCGTCCGCTTGGAGGACGTCGAGGATACCGGCGACGATAAGACGACGGAGTAGTTCTGCGGTGCGGCACGCCACCCATGCGGCGTCGCTACCTCAGCTCATCGCCGACCCGCACCAAATCCTCCGCAAAACGGCGCAATCCCGGCCCGTCGCGGTCGAGTGCGAAATCTTCGAACCAGTCCCGATGCATGCCCGCCATCATCGCGCCGATCATCTGGGCGGCGAGATAGGAAAAGGTGATGCCGTTGCCGCCGTAGCCATAGGCTGCGAACACGTGCAGCATTTCCGGCAACGGGCCGATCAGCGGCAGGCCGTCGGCCGTCTCGCCGAAGGTGCCGCACCAGGTGTGTTCCACCCGCGTATCCGCCTTCGGCCACAGCCGCTTCATCTTCTCCTGTATCGCCACGATCTTTGCCGGCAGCTTGCGGTTGCGCGCCTGCGGATCGATCGTCCCGTCGTCCTCGCCGCCGGCGACGATGCGATTGTCCGCCGTCGTGCGCATGTAGAGATAGGGGTGATTGTCCTCCCAGATCAGTGCTCTGTCGCGCCAGAAATTTGCCGGATCCTGGGATACGGTGGCGAGCGCCCAGCTCGAGCTCGACCGGTGCAGTTTCGGCATGTCGAGGCCCGGCATCGAATAACCGGTCGCAAGCACGACATGCTGCGCCTCGATGAGGTGACCTCCATCCGTCTCCATCGTAACGCGATCGCCTTCGCTGTGAAGTGCCGCCACGGACGCGCTGACCAGCCGCGCACCGCGCCGCACAGCCATCTCGATCAACGCCCAGGTCAGAAGCAGCGGATCGCACTCGGCTGAACCCGGCGAATAGATCGCGCCATCCCGGTCGAGTTCGAATTGGGTGAAGAGATCGGGATGTTCGAGATAGACGCCGGGCAGCCCCGCCCGACGGCGAAGCTGGCGCTCCTCCAGCATGTTGCGCGCGCCTTCCTGATTGGCGGCAAGATAGAGCGTGTTGCGTGGTCTGAAGCCGCAGGGGATCCCGTTGGCGGCGATCAGCTTCGAAAGCCCGGCGACCGCGGCGCCGCTGCGGCGGTAGATGCCGGCCGCACGCTCGAAGCCGTAATAATCTTCAAGCTCGGCGAGCGTGCTGTCGATTTCCCATTGCAGCATCGCCGTGCTCGCTGCGGTGCTGCCGAAACCGGGCTCTTCACGGTCGATGACAACGACGGAAAAACCGCGCGCCGTCAAATGTTCGGCCACCAATGCGCCGGTGATACCACCGCCGATCACCGCCACATCGGTGGAAAAGCTCTGCTCGATCGGTCGCCACGCGGGCCGTATACCACTTTTCCCCCAGAGAGAACGACCGCTCACCATCTGGTCGTGGTCGGATTTATCGAGATCGAGATCGGATGCCATCCACGCCTCCCGTTCCCATCACTTCGGCAATTGCGGTTGCGGCTTTTCCTCGATCAGCAATTCCTCGATTATGGTGATGACGATCAGCGACAGCGGCAGTGCCAGCATCGCGCCGACGGCGCCCCACATCCATGTCCAGAACAGGATGGCGAGGAAAACGACGAAGGGATTGATTTCCAGCCGTCGTCCCATCACCGCGGGGAAGATCAGGTTTTCCATGAGAAGATGCACGGTGAAGAAGGCTGCGGCCGGCATCAACCCGACGAGCAGACCGTCATGGGTGAGGATGCCGGCGATGGCCACAGCAAGCGTCATCAGCGTGATGCCGAGATAGGGGATGAAGCTCGACAGGAAGGCGAAGAAGCCCCAGAGCACCGGCGCCGCCAGCCCGCCCGTATAGGCGATGACCGTCATGACGACGCCGAGACCGACATAGATCAGCGAGGCGGTGGCGAAATAGAAGCCGAGGACCTGTTCGACCGCGTTGATCACGCGGATTGCCGCCAGGCGCTGGGTGCGGGTGCGGAAGGTCATGATAATCGTCTTGCGCAGGTTGACGCGGCTGGCGAGAAAGAGCAGCAGCGCCGCAAAGAAGATCATCCCCTGCACCACCGCCGGTGTGAGGCTGGTCGTCACGATATGCAGCACGTTGCCGGTGTTTTCGAGCAGCGCGCCGATCGACATCGGTCCGCTTTCGAATGTCGCCGGGGTGATGTGCAGCCATTCGATGCGTTCGAGATAAGGCATAACGCGATTGATCGTTCGCTCGGCGAAGGCAGGCCCCTCATTGGCAAGCGTCATCAGCGGGTCGGCGAGCGAATTGATCAGCAGGAAGATGACCAAGGCAACGCCGCTCGACAGCATGAATGCATTGGCAAGCCGCGGCACGCCCATCTTGCTGAGCTTTTCCGCCGCCATGCCGAGGATCATGCCGACGACGACGGCAAGCGTGATCGGGATGAGGATCAGAGACATCATATAGACGGCGGCAAGGCCAAGTATGGCGAAGATTCCGATGATCGCCCAGGCCATGCTGATATCAAGCCCGTCCTTTTCCAACCGGTGCAGCGGTGGCGGGGGCAGCTCTTCCGCCGCCTCTTTCAGCGTCTGCGCCCAGGCGCTGGTATGGCGTTCGCCGATCGCGATCTTGTTAGCGTGTTTGCGGATGCCGTTGGCGATGCCCATGCGGTGCGGTCCCCGAAGCCCTATTGCTTCGCGATGGAAACGCGCTGATGCGGTTCCGGTTCCCTGGGGCTATAGGGGCGCTGGCAAAGCGCATCCCGCATGCCTCTACGCGCATCTCATTCTCGCGTGACGTCAACGTCTTCAACCGTCAAGGTTGATCTGCAGCAACTTGGAAATTACGCCGAAAGCGTCAAGCCGATCCCCCAGGGATCGCGCAGGAACACGCCGCCATCGCGCTTCTCGCTCTTGATTTCCAACTGATCGAGCTTGGCGACAGCCGCGTCCAGTGTTTGCGTGTCGTTGAAGCGGATCTTGTAATCCGAAAGCCCGGTCATGTTGCCGGCGCGCGCCGTCGCGCCGCGGCTGTTCCAGATATTGGCGGCGAGATGGTGATGATAGCCGCCGGTCGCAAAGAAGCTCGCGCCGGGACGGCTTGCCATCAGCTTCAGGCCGAGGACGTCCCGATAAAAGGCATCGGCCTGCGGGATGTCGCCGACCTGGAGATGCAGGTGACCGATCGCCGTGCCATCTGCCATGCCGCCCCATTGTTCATCGGGCGCGCTATTGTAAAGCGCCTGCAGGTCGAGGCGCAGCGTCGCCATCTCGACCATGCCGCCCTGATCGAATTTCCATTGTTCGTGCGGCCGGTCGGCATAGATTTCGATGCCGTTGCCTTCAGGGTCGGAAAGATAGATCGCCTCGCTGACCAGATGATCCGAGGCGCCGTCGAGCACGACGTTGTTGTGGGCGGCATGGCGCAGCCAGCGTGCCAGTTCGGCGCGGTCAGGCATCAGGAAAGCAGTGTGAAAAAGGCCGGCGGCGTTGCGCGGCGCAATGCGGGCATCTCTCGCCGTCGTCAGCGTCAGCAGCGGCACGCCGCCGACACCGAGCACTTCCCCGCTTGCCGTCTTCTCAATGACCTTCAGGCCGAGCATCGATTGATAGAAGCCGGAAACGAGACCAAGGTCGGTCACCACAAGATGCGACTGGTCGATATAGGCAGGCCGCGTCAGCGCATAGGAAGTTTCGGTCGTCATGGATTGTTCTCCTGCTGAATTGGCCCGTGAAAAGGTGTACCGGCGGTGGCGGCAACCATGCCGCCTGTGGCAAGCCCGAGGAAGTTTCGCCGGTTCATTCTTTGATGTCCCCTCGGCTGCCGTACTTGCATCCTATATGGCGCATTCCGATTGTTCACAGAAGATCCGTTTCTGAGGATGAAGCGTTGAGTAAATGTTGACGATGACTTGCGCCCACTTGATCGCGGTCAATGTATCCATATCTTCTTTAGAGGAAGCTTATGTATCTCAGTCATGGAGGGAAGCCATGTACAGGAAAATCATAGTCGCGATCGCGCTCGGGGGCATCGAAAAGGGAGAAATGATCCTCCGCAAGGCCGCGAGCCTGCTCGACGACGGCGGCGAGATCATAGCGCTCAACGTCATCGAGGACGTGCCGACCTATGTCGCGATCGAACTGCCCGCCAACATGCTCGAGGACGCAATGAGGGACAGCCGCGACAAGCTAAAAGAGCTGATCGACGCAACCGGCATTGCCGCAACTGTCGAGATCCGCAATGGCCCGCCCGCCAAGGCGATCATCTCGACCGCCGAGAGCCACCACGCCGACCTGATTATCGTCGCTTCGCACGTTCCGGACTTTTCCAACTACTTCATCGGCGCCACCGCCGACCGGGTGGTGCGCCACGCCAAATGCTCGGTGCTGGTCGACCGGCAGAAGGTTTGACGTATGCAGCTGCATTGCCGCTGGCTGTCAAAGGCCGGCAGGTTTGCGCCTGTCACGAAGATTTACCGCCGCGCGGTTCGTCGCAGTTGCGCACCTGCCCGTTCGATGAGACGATCTTCTTCGGGTTGTGAAACGGATGGGCGTGCATGGCCGAGTTCAACGGCATTCGCTGGGCTTACGACAGATACGAACTGATCGCCGACGGCATCGTTCACGGCGTCGGTCTGGTGCTGGCGCTGATCGGAGCGACGGTGCTAATCTTCTATGCGACGGTCTGGAGTTCCTATGGCGCACTTGCCGCCGCCTGGATCTACAGCATTGGGCTGGTGCTGACGCTTGCCATTTCCTTTTCCTACAATGCCTGGCCCGTCTCGCGCACGAAATGGTATCTGCGCCGTTTCGATCATTCGGCGATTTTCATCCTGATCGCCGCCACCTATACGCCGTTTCTCGAACGTGGCGCCGACGATCCGCTGCTCTTGTTCATGCTGATCGCGATCTGGCTGTTCGCTGTCGCCGGCATCGTCCTGAAATGCGTCTTTCCCGGGCGCTATGACCGTTTGGCCATCCTGCTTTATCTCGCCATGGGTTGGAGTGGAGTTCTGGTCGCCGAACCCGTCGCCTCGCGCATTCCTTTCACCTCGATGTTGCTGATCATCATCGGCGGCGTCCTCTATTCGCTCGGCGTCATCTTCCATGTCTGGGAGAAACTGCGCTTCCAGAACGCCATCTGGCACGGCTTCGTCGTCACGGCCGCTGCCGTGCACTATTCGGCCGTGCTCACCTGTTTCAGCCTGTCGGCGCCGGGTCTCTGAACCACGCCCGTTTGAGGATCTTCCGTCTTTCGCATTCGCCGTTTACATCTCTCGGGGCGGGGCGTATGCCACGCGGCAGTCAATTTGAACTGGGCAACCATGACAGACGCCGTTCTCCTCCGCGACGCCACCGAGGCCGATCTTCCCGCCATCCGCGATATCTACAATCATGCCGTCGAGCACACGACGGCGATCTGGAACGACACGCTGGTCGATCTCGAAAATCGGCTGGAATGGTTCAAGGCGCGTAAGGCGAGGGGCTTTCCTGTCATCGTTGCCGAGATATCAGGCAAGGTAGCGGGTTACGCCTCTTATGGCGACTGGCGCGCCTTCGACGGCTACCGCCACACGGTCGAGCATTCCGTCTATGTCGACAAGGATTGCCGTGGCGCCGGCGTGGGCGAGCGCCTGATGCGGGAACTCATCGCGCGGGCCGCGGCCGGCAATATTCATGTAATGATCGCCGGCATAGAGGCGGAAAATGCGGCTTCGATCAGGCTGCATGAAAAGCTTGGTTTTCGCATCGCCGGCAGATTTTCCGAGGTCGGCACCAAGTTCGGCCGCTGGCTGGATCTTACCTGCATGGAGCTTCGCCTGCCCGGCAAGACGGATTGATCCGCCTGCCTGGCAAGACTGGCTGATCCGGCAAATCGATCGTCGGCACGTTCGCCATCTTTTTATTGTAGCCTGAGCTGTGTAGAAATGAACGGCGGCCTGCTTCGCCAGAGGTCGCCTGAAAGCGTCATGGAGGTGAACAGTTCAATGGCAATGCCCAGATCGCCGCTCGGCCTCTTTGCCTTCGTTCTTCTTGCCTTTGCCCCGATCTCCACGCGAGCTGCCGATTGCGGCAGCACGGCGTCGCCGAAGCTCGACTGGCAGGAATGCACCAAGAAGAACCTGATGCTGCAGGACAGTGATCTCGAAGGCGCCAATCTCTACGGCACCGATTTCTCGCTGACCGATCTCGCCGGCGCAAACTTCAAATCCGCCAATCTCGAGAAAGCGACGCTGGTGCGCGCCTCGCTCGAGGGTGCCCACGCCGAAGGCGCCAATTTCGCCAAAACAGAGGCCTATCGCGCCAGCTTCACCAATATCGTGGCCGACGGTGCCTCCTTTGCCGGCGCTGAGCTGCAGCGTGCCAATTTTGCCGGCGCGCGGCTCTCCGGCGCCACTTTCGAAAAGGCCGAGCTGGGCCGCGCCGATTTCGACAAGGCGGTGCTGACAGGAGCGAGATTCTCTTTCGCCAATCTCTCCCGTGCCGATCTCTCCGGGGCGACCTTTGAGGGCCCGGCCGCGTTCGACCGCGCCTTCATGTTCCTGACCCGCATCGAGGGCCTTGACCTCTCGGCCGCAGCCGGGCTCGAGCAGGCGCAGATCGACCTTGCCTGCGGCAACGCCTCGACAAAGCTACCGGCTGGCCTCTCCACACCCGCAACATGGCCTTGTCCCGCCGATCACGAGTGATCGGCGAACCGGCGTCTTCGGCCGTCAGCTCTATGTCCAGTCCGTGATGGAGAGGTAGAACTCCATTCTGCCGCCTTCGGGAGGTACCGGTTTGACGAATGTCTCCCGCCGCCGATGCACCCGCTCGGCAACGCGCCCGGAGGGGATGTTGTCGGGCCGGACGATCGAGACGATGCGCGCAAGGCCAAGGGCGTCAAGAGCGTGGTCCCGGCAGGCAGTGGCCGCCTCGACGGCGTAGCCCTTGCCCCAATGATCGCGCCAGAGGTGGTAGCCGATCTCGGGTTCCATGCCGGCGGATGTTTCCTGCAGCGTGATGCCGCAATCGCCCAGCAATGCGCCGCTCTCTCGGTCAACCACGGCCCAGAGGCCGAAACCGTGATTGGCGTAGCTGTCGAATGCGAGCCTTCGAAACCAGCTTTCGGTTTCCTCGAAGGTCTTTATTCCGGGGTAATAGCGCATGCATTCCTCATCGCCGAAAATGCGGTGGAGGAACGGCAGGTCGCCAAGTGTGATCTCCCTCAGTCTCAGCCGGTCGGTGCTCAGGATATCTCGCGCCATCGGCCTTTTCCTGCAGGTGGGATTAAGGGCTCATCGACAGCGCGAGGAACCGAGAAATCAGCGGCCCATCGCACGGGATGAGCCGCTTGCCGAACACAGGCCCGGTGCTTACTTCCCGGGCTCGAACACCATGGCGTGCCCGTTGATGCAGTAGCGCAGGCCAGTCGGCGGCGGGCCGTCCGGGAAGACGTGGCCAAGATGGGCGTCGCAGGTGCCGCAGCGGATTTCGGTGCGCACCATGCCATAAGTGGTGTCGCGATGCTCGCTCACCGCATCAGGCGACACCGCTTCGAAATAGCTCGGCCAGCCGCAGCCGGCATCGAATTTCGTGTCGGAGCGAAAGAGCGGCGCGTTGCAGCCGACACAACGGTAAAGCCCCGTCTCGAAAGAATCCCAGTAGGGGCCGGTGAAGGCGCGCTCGGTGCCGTGCTGGCGCGTGATGCGGTATTGCTCGGGGGTGAGCTGCTCTTTCCATTCGGCATCGGTCTTGTTGATCTTGGCGGTGGTTGCAGTTTCGGACATGACGTGCTCCTTTCGCCGAGGGGCGGTTCCGTTTCGCGCAAAATGTGGTGCGCCGTCTGCGATTCATCAAGTCTTGGGCACTATCCTGCCCAATTCGCGGCGTACCGCAATTGGGAGAAGGCGGTTGTTTTTATATCCGTTAGAAATTTTCCGTTAGGGTTAATAGGGCATGCATTGGAGAGTCACTGTTGTTTGAAGCTGCAATCTTCCTGCTCTACGTCCTGGTGGCCGTGGCCGCCATGGCGGTCACGATGTTGGAAGGCTGGGCCAACCACGACGGCTTGACGCTGCATCGTCTCGCCGGGCTCTTTGCCTGCCTCGTCTGGCCGCTGACGCTTTTGCTCTTTATCCTGCACGGCTGCCTCGCCCGGCTGCTGACGCGCCTTTCCCGGACGATGGCCTGATACGCTTCGAACATCGCCCTGCAGCTTCGCCCTGTGATCGAAATTGCTTGAGGCCCTCTACCATTTCGCCTAAGTCAGAAGATGAGCTGGCCCCGCCGGCCTTCGTCTGTTGCCGGTAGAGGAGGAGACATGGCCGATGTCACGGCTTTGACATTTCTGGCCTTGTGTCTGCCGCTCGCCGGCGCTCTCGCTGCTCCCTTCGTCATCCGCGTCTTCGGGGCAAACGGTGCCTGGCTCCTGGCGATCGCTCCTTTGCTTGCCTTCCTGCATTTCCTGCGTTTCGTTCCCGTTATCGCGCGCGGCGAGGCCGTCGCCGGCGGTTATGCCTGGGTGCCGAGCTATGATCTTTCCTTCTCCTGGTTCCTCGACGGCCTGTCGCTGGCTTTCGCGCTTCTGATCACCGGCATCGGCACGCTGATCGTACTCTATGCCGGCGGTTATCTCAGAGGTCACAAGGATCAAGGCCGCTTCTTCTCCTTCATCTTCCTCTTCATGGGGGCGATGCTCGGCGTCGTCGTTTCCGACAGTTTCCTGATGTTCTTCATCTTCTGGGAACTGACATCGATCACCTCCTTCCTGCTGATCGGCTTCGATCACGAGCGCGAGGCGGCTCGCCGGGCAGCGCTGCAGGCGCTGGTCGTTACGGGCGGGGGAGGTTTGTTCCTGTTGGCCGGCCTGCTGCTCCTTTGGAACATGTCAGGCGTCACGCAGTTGTCGCTGCTCATCGGATCTGGCGATGTCGTGCGCGAGAGCCCGCTCTATCTCGCCGCTCTCATTCTGGTCCTCGTCGGCGCCTTCACCAAATCGGCGCAATTTCCCTTTCATTTCTGGCTGCCGAACGCCATGGAGGCGCCGACGCCGGTTTCGGCCTACCTCCATTCGGCCACCATGGTGAAGGCAGGCGTCTATCTGCTGATGCGGCTTAATCCGGTCATGGGCGCGACACCTGCCTGGGAAATCCTTCTGCCCTTCTTCGGTGGGTTGACGCTGGTGGTCGGCGCCGTGCTCGCCATCGGGCAGACGGACCTCAAGCTCAAGCTCGCCTATACCACCGTCTCCTCGCTTGGCTTGCTCGTCCTGCTGGTCGGCTTCGGTTCGGAATATGCGGTGGAGGCGGCGGCGCTCTATCTGGTGGCGCATTCGCTCTTCAAGGGCGCGCTCTTCATGGTCGCCGGCATCATTGATCATGAGACCGGCACGCGCGATATCACCAGGCTCGGTGGCCTGATGCGGGCGATGCCGCTGACGGCGATCATCGCGCTTGCGGCCGCATTCTCCATGGCCGGCCTGCCGCCTTTCTTCGGTTTTCTCGCCAAGGAGGAGATCTATGCGGCGCTCGCCGGTAGCGATATTCGCGCGCTCACCTTTACTTCGATCGTCGTCTTCGGCAATGCGCTGATGTTCGCCGTCGCCTTCGCCGTGGCGCTGAAGCCCTTTCTCGGACGATCGGTGGAGACGCCGAAACATCCGCACGAAGCGCCCGTCCTGCTCTGGCTCGGCCCGGCCATCCTCGCTGTCCTTGGTTTCTTTGCGGCAGTCTTTTCGAGCTCTACTCATGCAGCCCTGTCCTCGCCGATATCGGCCGCCATCCGCCAGAGCCCGGTCGACATCGACATCTCGCTCGCGCCGCATATCGGCCTGCCGCTGGCGCTCTCCGTCCTGACCGTGCTGCTCGGCATCGGCGTCTACTGGCAGTTCGCCCGCGCCCGCTCGCTGATGACAGTCCTTTTGCGCGCAGCGGGACGGGGGCCGGATCACGGTTTCGACCTTGCCGTCTCGGGTCTCGTCCGCCTCGCCGGCCGCATCACGCGTTTTACCCAGCCGGGGCGGCTCGATATCTATGTTACCTGCACCTTCGTCTGCGTCGCAGCTATCCTGTTGGTACCGCCCATCGTCTATGTCGAACTGCCGCGCCTTCCCGTCTGGCCGGCCGATGTCAGGCTCCATGAATGGGCGGTGTTCCTGATCGCCGCCGTAGGCCTTGCCGGCGTGCTCATCGCCCGCGACCGGCTGACGGCGATCGTCTCGCTCGGCATTCAGGGTTTCGCTGTCTCCATCATCTTCCTGCTGTTCGGCGCACCGGATCTATCCTTCACCCAGTTCATGGTCGAAACCCTTTCGGTGGTCATCCTTGCCCTCGTCATGACCAGGCTTCGCCTCGTCGCCGCAGACCGGCGCCCATTCGGCCGCCGGATTTTCGACGGCACCCTCGCGCTTGGCTGCGGCCTCGGCTTTACGCTTTTGCTGATGCGGGCGACGCAGATGCCGTTCAACGATGCGCTGACGGCCTTCTTCAACACCTATTCCAAATCGATTGCCCACGGCGCCAATGTGGTCAACGTCATCATCGTCGATTTCCGCGGCACCGACACGCTCGGCGAAATCGCCGTTGTCGCGGTCACTGGCCTTGCCATCCTGGCGCTGATCCGCATCCGCGCCGGCACGGAGCGCAAGCTTGCCGCCAATGATCCCCACGCAATCGAGGCGGAGGGCTGATCGCGTGAACACCCTGATCTTCCGCACCGTCGCTCCGTTCCTCACCGCGCTAATGCTGTTTTTTTCGGTCTTCGTGCTGTTGCGCGGCCATAACGAGCCGGGCGGCGGCTTCATCGGCGGGCTGATCGCAGCCTCTGGACTTGCGGTCTACGGCATTGCTCGCGGCGTTTCCGCCGTTCGCCGCGCATTGTTCTTCCATCCGCTATCGATTGCCGGCGCCGGCTTGCTGCTTTCGACGATGGCGGGTCTTCTCTCGATCTTCTTTGCGGTTCCCTTCATGACTGGTCTCTGGATCTATCCGAAACCTTTCGGCGTGGAGGTGCCGCTGTCGAGCGTCCTGCTCTTCGATGTCGGCGTCTACCTGGTCGTGCTCGGCGCCATCACGTCGATCGCGCTGGCGCTTGAGGAAAAGGAGGTGGAATGATGGAGCCGCTTCTGGCGATCCTCGTCGGCCTGTTCTTTGCCGCCGCGGTCTATCTGATGTTGTCGAAATTCTCGATCCGCATCATGCTCGGCATCGCCATCCTCGGCAACGCCGTCAACCTCCTGCTCTTTACATCAGGCCGGCTGACCCGCGAAGTGCCGCCGATCATCCCGGCGGGTCTCGACGCCTTGCCCTCCGGCACGGCGAACCCGCTGCCGCAGGCGCTCATCCTGACGGCGATCGTCATCTCCTTCTCTTTCCTCGCCTTCCTGCTGGTGCTGACCTACCGCGCCTATCAGGACCTCGGCACCGACAACACCGGCGAAATGCATGCCGCCGAGCCCGACGACCGGCCGCTGCCGCCATTGGGGTATTGAGGCAGATGCTGCTGCGGACGGTGACCCCAAGGCAAGCCCTCTCTCGCGACAGCGGAGGCGCCATCTGATGGCCGCCCCCACGCCCCCCATCGATCTCTCCGCCGCCATGATCACCGCCCCGGTGTCGATCGGGCATTGGCTCGCCATCCTGCCAGTCGCCCATTGCATCACGCTCGGCGCCGTTCTGCTGATGCTGCGCGCCTATCCCCGCCTGCAGGCCTGGCTTGCCATATCAGGTTTAGGGCTGCTGGCGTTGATGGATGCGGCGCTGCTCGCCAAGGTCGCGGCCGAGGGACCGTTCACCATGGTCATGGGTCGGTGGCTGCCGCCCTTCGGCATCGCCTTCACCGTCGATCTCTTCGGCGCGTTGATGGCGTTCACCGCAGCCCTTGCCGCTCTCGCCGGCGGCATCTATGCGCTGGCCGATATTGGTGAAAGCGGCCGACGTTACGGTTTCTTCCCACTGCTCATGCTTTTGATGGCAGGCGTCACCGGCGCCTTTATGACCGGCGATATCTTCAATCTCTATGTCTGGTTCGAGGTGCTGCTGATCTCGTCCTTCGGGCTGATCATCCTTGGCTCCGAACGCGAGCAGATCGACGGCGCGCTGAAATATGCGGTACTCAATCTCATCGCCACGACTTTGTTTCTGGCCGGCGTCGGCATCCTCTATGCCATCTTCGGCACGCTCAACATGGCCGATATCGCCGCAAAGGCGAGGGATTTGCGCGGCGTGGCGCCGCTGATGACGCTCGCAAGCCTCTTCCTGCTCGCCTTTGGCATGAAGGCAGCGGCATTTCCGGTCAATTTCTGGCTGCCGGCCTCCTACCATACGCCGCGCATCGTCGTCTCCGCGCTCTTTGCCGGCTTGCTCACCAAGGTCGGCATCTACGCGCTGATCCGGGTGATGGTCATGCTGTTGCCGGTCGAGCGAGAAGAACTGGGCTTCCTGATCGCGCTCGCCGCGGCCGCGACCATTCTCGTCAGCGCCCTCGGCGCGCTTGCCGAAAACGATATCCGCAGGCTGTTCGGGTATGTCGTCATCTCGGGCATCGGCAACATGCTTGCCGGCGTGGCCCTCGGCGGGCCTGGCGGCATCAGCGGCGCGGTCTTCTATGCGGTCCATTCCATGGTGCTGATGACGGCGCTCTATCTTGCCGCCGGCGAGATCGCCCGGCGCGGCGGCGGCTTTTCGCTCTCGGCTCTCGGCGGGCTCTATAGGCAAAGCGGCGGTTTCACCGCGGTCTCCTTCGTGCTCTTCCTTGCCGCCTGCGGTCTGCCGCCCTTTTCGGGTTTCTGGCCGAAAGTCATCCTCGTCAAAGCCTCCCTCGATCTCGGCGCCTGGTGGCTGGCGACCTCGATCCTCACGGGAGGTTTTCTGACGACGATCGCCTTCGGACGCCTCTTCCTGCTCGTCTACTGGCGGCCCGCGCCGATGGCACTCGCCCCATCGAGGACATGCTGGCGCACCGGTCTGCCGCTCGCCGCGTTGACGGCGCTGGTCGTCGGTTTCGGCATCATGCCGGAACAGTTGTTGCGATTGTCGCAGTCGGCCGCTGCCGGTCTCGTCGATCGTCAGGCCTATCTTGATTCAGTCTTTCCGGGAGGCGCGCCGTGACGGCTTTCCTCTTCAGGCTGCTGCTTGCCATTGGCTGGGTCGCCGTCACCGGCAGCGCCTCGCTGCTCAATCTCATCTTCGGCTTCCTGCTCGGGGCGTTCGCACTCTTCATCATTCGCGAACCCCTCGGCGGCAAGACCTATCCGCGTCGCGTTTGGCCCGTACTCTCGCTCGCTGCTCTGTTCCTTAAGGAGTTGTCGCTGTCGGCCTGGAGGGTCACGGTCACTGTCCTCTCACCCGACATGAAGCTGAAGCCCGGTATCTTCGCTTTCCCTCTGACGGTGACGAGCGATTTCGAGATCACTCTTCTCGCAAATCTCATCACGCTGACGCCAGGCACGCTTTCGGTCGACGTCTCCGCAGATCGCCGCACGCTCTATGTTCACGCGCTCGATTGTTCCGATCCCGAGGCGACAAGACGGAATATCGCCAACGGTTTCGAACGCAAGATCAGGGAGGCCTTCCGGTGATTACGCCCGCCGCCATCATCACGGCCGCTTCCTCGGCCGCCCTCGTCATCCTTGCCCTGGCGCTGCTCCTGACCGTCTGGCGGGTCATTGCCGGCCCGACATTGCCGGATCGTATTCTCGCCCTCGACATGCTGACCGGCACGGCGATCGGTTTCATCGCCGTCATCGCGATCAAGACCGGCTTTTCGCTCTATATTGATATCGCCATCTCGCTCGGCCTTGTCGGCTTCCTGGCGACCGTCGCCTTCGCCCGCTTCGTGCTGTCGCGCGGCAACATCAAATCCCCGCCTCCCGCCGCAGCGGCGAAGGGCGGCGCCAAAACACGCCCGGCAGGGAGGAGGAGGCGATGATGGATTATATCGTCGCTGCCGTCACGGCTCTGCTGCTGGTCGTCGGTGCGCTCTTTGCGCTTTCTGCGGCGATCGGCCTCGTCCGGCTGCCCGATCTCTATACCCGCATGCATTCGGCTTCGAAGGCAGGCACTGTTGGCTCGGGGTTGCTGCTCTTTGCCGCCGGCCTTTATTCTGAAGATCCGATGATTCTCGCCCGCGCCCTTGCCGGCTTCATCTTCTTCCTGCTGACGGCGCCGGTGTCCGCGCACCTGCTTGCTAGGGCAGCCCACCATTCGGGATATGATCTCGGCGGTATCTCGGTCCGTGACGATATGCGCAAGCGCTGAGAGATATGCTTTTCAGCGACTTTACCAGATTTATGCAAAACTTATGCACAGGAAGCTGTGAGTAAAGCTTGATAGCAGGCCCCTCAATTCTTCGTCAGCTATTTTTTCTCAAGAAAAACGACAAATAATAATTGGCCTTTCGGTCAAACGATGGTATTTGAAAATGCAAGTAGAGTTCTGATTGTGAATTACAATCGTACTGCTTCCAAGTCCCTCAGTTTTGATTTTTAATGTCTAACTGAGGCCATCGCCTGGGGCATGACGTAGTGGTTTTCCGTCAGGCAGTATAAGAACAGGTCTCGCTCTTCGGAATCTAGGGGTGGATTCGCGTTTTTCGGAACAGAAGGTCGCTTCCTGTACTTTTGCTGTTTGATTCTATGAGGAGGGTCTTTGACGCGTCAGTCGAGGACCGTTTGAGCATGCTAACAGGAGAAAAAATATGACGGATATAGCGACCGGCAATGCGCCGGAGCTGCTTGTGGAACTGACGGCCGACATCGTCGCGGCTTATGTCAGCAACCATGTTGTACCGGTCAGCGACCTGGCCAATCTGATTTCCGACGTGCATTCGGCACTCAGCAACACGTCCGTACCGCAGCCCGCTGCGGCGATCGTCGAAAAGCAGAAGCCTGCAGTTTCTGTCCGCAAATCGGTGCAGGACGAGCAGATCACGTGTTTGGAATGCGGCGGCAACTTCAAGTCCCTTAAGCGTCACCTGATGACGCATCACAGCCTCTCGCCGGAAGAGTACCGCGAGAAATGGGATCTGCCGACCGATTACCCGATGGTAGCGCCCGCTTATGCCGAAGCGCGTTCGCGCCTGGCAAAGGAAATGGGCCTGGGGCAGCGCCGCAAGCGCGGCCGCGGCTGAGCTTTTTCGAAAGCAACCAACGTCAAAAAGCCGGGTCTCACGCCCGGCTTTTTTGTATTCATTCGGGACAAAGAAAATAATCCCTCCAGTATTTCGCGCATTTGCAGCGAATCCAGGCGTGGGAGAAGATATTGGGAGGTGTCCTGTCTTATGCTTATCCAAGAGGTGTAGATTGTATTCCTCTACTGTGGGTAAGCGTTGATATACTCAGCTTCCGGGGTGGCGCTCCGAATCGATCAGGTTGCCGCGAGCTTTGTCGACGCCAATCAGCGCCAACAGAGTTCACGCCGCGGCGCGAACTCTTGCCTCTTCCCGGATCCTGTTCACCATCGACCGCAATCCGTTCGAACGCTGCGACGACAGATTCTCCACCAGGCCGATCTTCGAGAATATCTCGAAGGCATCGAGGCCGGCGATCTCGGTTGCTGCCTTGCCGGAATAGGTGGCAAGCACGATGGCGACAAGGCCCCGCACGATGTGCGCATCCGAATCACCCTCGAAACTCATGACGGGATTGTCGGGATCGCCTGTCGTATGAGTCACCAACCACACCTGGCTGGCGCATCCCATCACCTTGTTCTCGGAGGTGCGCTTCTCCTCCGGCAGTTCCGGCAGCGCCTTGCCGAGTTCGATGACATAGCGATAGCGGTCTTCCCAATCGTCCAGGAAGGTAAAGTCGTCGATGATCTGGTCGAGGGATGCCATGGGAAAGCCTTTCACTATTAGAAGTGCATATAGGTGAAAGACCGGCAGATTTGAACAGTTAAAGCAATTCCAGGCCAAGCGCGAAGCGGTTTTTCCAGGCAAGCACGAAGCGATTTGCCGGGAGATGCGCAAACACGAGATAGAAAAAACGCCGTGAGGGATGGGCATCCTCACGGCGCAGCAACATGCTGAATTGAAACAGGGCAGGCACGTCAGGCATGGGGCATTTCCGCGTCATGCGGACCACCGATGCAAGCTCAGGCAATTCCAATGTGCGTAACGGTTTTCACAGGAATTGGAGAAGTCAGGAAATGTTACGGGCGCATGCCGAAAAATCTCGTCAGATCGCCGGTTTCGGCGTCGGCAGCGGAATAGCGCCTGTGACCACCGTCTCGGCTGTATCTTTGTCGTCGACCGGCGGACGGTAAGGCATCGGCTGGTTCAGCGCCGCCTTTGCCTCGCGCAGCTTCTCCTGGATGGTGGGCGCAGCGAGGGAAGGCATGCTGAGTGCCTCCGGCGTTTGCGGTCCCGCAGGCTTTGCGGCGGCCGGGGCCTCGTCCTTGAACTGGCTGTCGAGGAGCTCGTAGGCGACGCGGGCGCCTTCACGGGCCCGGTGGCCAAGCGCTGTGAAGGTCTCCGAGCCCTTGGCGCAGACCTCAGGCTTTTCCGAGCACATGCCTGTGAGATAGTCATAGGCGCCGGTTGCCGCTGTAAACGCGTCGGAAAGCTGCAATTGCGGGCCGTTGGCCAGCTTGTCGGAACTCTCCGTGCTGAAGACGGAAAGAAGCACGAGCACAAGGCCAAACCAGAAGGATCCTTTGATCAGAAACCACATTGTCGTTGCCCATCCTGTTGTCCCGTCCGGTTCTTGTCGCCGAATCAGGCCGGTTGTCCGGTGTGCTTTCACCCTACCGCCAAGTTGCGAATGCCGCTTTTCGAAACTCACCCGCATTTGCGGCAAATTTAGTTCAAATTTTAGCAACGGGTATTTGAGCCGCATTTTACTCGAATGTGAGCGATCGCCGTTAAACATCGGGGCAGCACCTCCTTGCAATTGCAGGGCTTTTGGCAGCTCGCCTTGCCACAGGAGTTAACGCGATACTGAAATATGAGGAAAATCCGTCGCTTACCTGCCATTAACCACAAAAGGCAAAGAGGCTTCCATATGCCTCAAAACGGGATTTTCGGCCCTTTCGAGCTGTGAACAGCGCTTTTGCCTTATCCTTTCTTTAAGTCGCCGGGGCCTATTGTCCGGATCAACAGACAGCCTTTTCGGCGGGTATTGCGTGCGTGTATTGAGTGACATTGGCGGCTGGGTGACAGCCCTCGTAGACCGGGCAGCGACAAGCTGGCTCTCCCGGACGGGAGGCGGCGAAGCCGTGCGCCAACGCGAGCTTGCGATCCTGCGCCGCCTCGTCCTCATGTCGTCGGCCGCTCTTGTTGCTGCTCCGATCGGGCTTTCGGCCGTCACCAGCCCTGCCGTCGCCTTGCCGGCGGGTGTCGCTATGGTTTGCGCCGCCTTTCTCTTTTCCGCTGTCGGCAGCATCGCGCTCGCCCGTCAGGGCTCGCCCGCCGGCATTGCCACGCAGTCGGCCGAGGATTTTTTCCTGACGGCCACCCCCGGCCTCGTCTTCTTCCTCGATCCGCACGGCAGCGTCGTGACCGTCGGCGGCCGCGACCACCGCGATTTCCTCGCCTGGATGCGCAATCCCAAGGGCAGGGGCTTCCTCGAGCAGGTGCATGTCTCAGACCGCATCCTTTTCCTGCGGGCGCTCGATCTTCTGCGCCGGGGCGATGATGCCGCGAGCGTCGATCTGCGTCTCGACCGGCCGTCGGTCTCGCGCGATCAACGCCAGTTCGCCTATCTGAGGATGGACATGACCGCCCGCCGCGATGCAGACGGCGAGCTTGCCGCCGTCATCGCCCAGCTGCGCGATGTCTCCGTCGAGCAGCAGTTGCGGGACGAAGCCCAGAACCGCGCGGCCGATGCCGAATCGGCAAACGATGCCAAATCGCGCTTCCTTGCCGCCGTCAGTCATGAACTGCGCACGCCGCTGAACGCCATTCTCGGCTTTTCCGATATCCTGATCGGCGAATATTTCGGCAAGTTCGAAAACGACCGCCAGCGCGAATATGTCGGCTTGGTCCGCGAATCCGGCGCGCATCTGCTGTCCGTCGTCAACACCATGCTCGACATGAGCAAGATCGAGGCTGGTCGCTACGAACTGATCCTCGAAGCTTTCGACATCGCAAGTTCCGTCAAATCCTGCGAATCGATGCTGGCATTGCAGGCCAAGAGCAAGGGCGTCACCCTGACGAGCCGCATTCAGCGCGGACTTGGCGAGATCGTCGCAGATCAGCGAGCCATCCAGCAGGTCCTCATCAACCTCGTTGGCAACGCCGTGAAGTTCACCGAGGCCGGCGGCGTCGTCTCCGTCGATGCGGCTGCACGTGACGGTATCCTGAAGCTGACGGTTAGCGACACCGGCATCGGCATTCCGGCCGACAAGCTGGCATTGCTCGGCCAGCCTTTCGTCCAGATCCAGAACGATTACACCCGCCGGTTCGAAGGCACCGGCCTTGGTCTTTCGCTGGTCAAGGGGTTGGTGGCGCTGCATGGCGGAAACTTCGCCATCGCCAGCCAGCCCGGTGAGGGTACGATCATCACCATCGAGATCGCGGTGGATGGCTCAGGCGCCAAACACGCCGAAGATGCCGGCCATGCCGCGACTGTCGAATTTCCTCCGCGGCTGAAGGGCGCGGTCAATACCGGGGTAGATTTGGAAGAGGGGCTTTTCGATGGCCGCGCGCAAGCGAAAATCGCCTAAGGGAAAAAAGGGTCGGCAGCAGCCGGGCCTTTTGATAACAGGTGCTGCGGCCCTCGGCGGCTTCGGCCTGCAGGGCGCATCCGTGCTCGGCGGCGTCATCGGCCGCAATCCGTCGGTCGCCGGCGGCACGATAGCCTTCGTCGTCATCTTCTCCTTCGTCGCCGCCAATGCGCTCTGGTATCAGCCCGGCTCGCATCCGCACCCGATTTTCCGCACCCGTGACCCGCAGTTTCCGAATGTGCTCGGCGCCCGTCGCCCGGCCGAGGAACAGCAGGGCGACGTCACCACCTTCCGGATCGAACGGCCGGAGGATGCAGCCGCCACCAACGCGACGCCGGCGCTTGCCGCGCCGGGTCAGCAGCCCAATCAGCAGCCCAGCCAGCTCGTCATGGACATCCAGCAGCAGCTGGTGCGCCGCGGCCTCTATAACGGCATCCCCGACGGCGTCATCGGCCCCCGCACCAGTGCGGCCATCCTCTTTTTCGAGGAGACGGTCGGCATGGCTCAGAGCGGAGATGCGACGCCGGAGGTCCTGGCGGCACTGAAAACCGATGCTGCCGGTCCTTCGACCGTGCCCGCCGAAAAGCCGCGTGAGGATGTGAGCTCGAAGGCGTCGACAGAAGACCCGGTCGCTGCCGCGATCCGCAGCGCCGAAAAAACGATCAAAACGGCGCCATCGGCCGCAAAGCAGGTTCCATCAAGCGAAATCGCCAATGTTGATCTGGTGTTGAAGATCCAGAAGGGTCTTTCCAATATGGCCTATGCCAATGTCGGCGTCGACGGCGTCGCCGGCGAGCAGACCCGCGCGGCCATCCGCCATTTCCAAAAACACTATAACCTGCCCGAAAACGGCGAGCCGAACGAAGCGGTGCTGAAGAAGCTCAGGGAAATCGGCGCGATCTAGCAGCACCGCATCTTTCCCAGTCCTGACCGGCAGGTGAGACATGGGCGCAGCAATTTCGTGGTGACGAAGGATACCGCCCCATAACCGTCCGGAGACGGCATCGGGAAGGCTGGCGATCAAGGTCTTCCTCTTGGACGAAGGTTTGACCCCGGATTGCCGCCGCCGGCGCGCCGGTCTATACCGCGCCGATGAGATTGCGTGCCGACATCTTCGTTTCCGCCCTCCTGCGCCGCGTCTTCGCCAGCGGCGATTTCGCCGCCGTGGAGAAGAAGGGCGCAGAGGAGGCGGGTGCGATCTTCATCCGCCAGCACTTCCGCGACGGACTGGAAACGCTCTACGCGCCGGCGCCGCAGACCGCCTTCGACGAGGGTGAGGCCGGTGTCCGCCTGTTCGAGATCCGCCTGTCGCGGGCCGAGCCGGAAGCGGTGCACGCGATGCTGGAGCGCGAGCGCAGGTTCGACCCCGATCTCTGGATCGTCGAGTTGGAGGCGGAAGAATTGGGCGATTTGATCCCGCTTGCAAGGGACGACGGATAACGGTCGTTCGCCGAGCACTCTCGAGGTGAAAATCTCCGGACGCAGTTGGCGTTCAGGAAAACGGCCTGTTCCGCGCTATGCGGCAAGTCGGTCCGTCTATGGCTCTCAGCGAGACCGCCGGCCCATGACGCGCATGTCGCGCTGCGGCGGTGCCTGGCGAATGAAGCGGTAGTTGGCCGCTTCCGAAGGCGCAGGCGCATGCGGAACGTCGGATTTATAGGTGTAGCGATCGGCGCGCCGCCAGGCTTCCACGCGCTCGTGGCACTCTTCCGGGTCGAGCGCGTCGAGCACCATCCAGCCGCGCGTGACGTTGTGCTGCGGTTCGGCAAGGTGGGGATAGAGCTTTTCAAGCACGAAGACGGCATCGAGAAAGCCCATGCCGAGGCTCGTCAGCGTCGTGGCGAGTTGCTGGCCGGAAAGATCGAGCATGATGCGCTCGGCGAGCCAACGGCTGGCAGAAAGCGCATCGGCCAGCGCGGTTGCGAAATGCGTCGCTTCGCGGGAGCGGGCGAAGCGCACCAGCAGCGCTTCCTGAATGTCACTCAGCGTGCGCAGGCCGAGCCTGTCCTCATCGTTGCGGCCGAGATGACCGGCAAGGTCGAGGATGCGCTCGCGCAATGCCTCTTCATTGGCAACCCGCTGTTCCTTCAGCGCGTCAGCCTCGTTCGTTTCAGTCGGCATCGGTGCAAGCGGCACGGCCGGCGTTTCGGTCATGGGAGCGATAGGGGCGGCGGTCCTCGGGCCGGCCTGGCGCAATGCCACCAAGGCGTCGATGACCTTCGGCGAGAGCGAATCGCGGCTGACGATCGCCTTCACATGCGCCTTGCCCTGCGTGCGGGCGATGGTGATCAGCGTATCGTCGCTGATTGCCCGTGAAGCGGCAATGAAAGGCGCTGCAATCTCGATCGGCTGGCTGCCGATGAACAGCGCCACGGCTGCCGGTATGTGTTCGCATTGGGACAGGGCGGCGACCGCCTGGCGCTTGGCCTCGTCCGAGGAGGCCTGGAACAACGGCGTGAAAAGCTCGGCAAACTGGCGCAGCTCGGAACGTGTCGGATGAGACAGATTCTCGAAACTGCTGACAGTCGCCATCAATACCACGTCCTTTTTCCTGACGGCCAAGGGGCCTTCTAGGTCTCTAAACCGGTCACGCACAAGCACACCCTGAAAACGCAGAACAAGGGGAACCACGGGCCAATATGCGCTGGCGGAACGCATGTCAGGCCATACGGTTATGAACAAATCCTACACCGGTACGGTTAATGCATGCTGAAGATTTTATTAAAATGCAACAGAAATACACACGTTTAGCGTGCTCTAATATTATTAGCCGGCAATATAAATCGGCTTGTTTTTGAAGGGGCATTGCGGCGATTGAGCATCGAGTTGTGGCTCTGGAAAGGTCAGGTGTTTCGGTGGTCGCGCGACGCGTGCAGCAGCTCTCGAAGCTGTCGTGACCGGCATGATAAAGGTCGAATGCCTTAGATGCGTCAGATTGCGCCTCGACGCTCTTGATGTCGGCGCGTCGTTCCACTCTCCTGGTATCCAGCGTGCTGGGACAGCATGTCGAAATCCCTGGGCGAAAACATCGCTGGCCCTACGCATCTCCGCCAAGGGGTAAACGATCCCCGATCGATCGCTGTCTGGAACGGTTGGTCAGCGCGGGCGAAAATACGAATATTTTCGTGACGTATATTTGCAACGCCACCCCTTGCGGCCGGGATAAACTGAAGCATTCTCGCCAACTATATGAATCTCTTTCAATTTTATGGCCCGATTCACGCGGCGCTTTTGTGTGGGCGGCGTGAAACCAAAACAACTGTCCATGCGTTACAAGCAAATGACGTGAACTATGTTTGGCATCAGCTGAATATTAGTAAACTGTTAACTGTCATGTGTCTCAATTCGGATGGGAACGACGCGATTTGAGTATCTGGATCGTTGAAACTCCGCATCACGGTATTTCGATCAGGTGCCGTGGGAAAGGCGCGAATGCCCTCGGTCCGGTTATCCCGGCACCGCAGGACGCGCCGGCCCGCAGAATGGCGGGCAGGGTGAAATCCGTCGCAAGTTCATCCGTCTCGGGCAGTGCATGGAGACGAGAATGGCAACAATAGTCGCATTGGCGGATCGGCGGCCACGGGCACCGCGTCGCCCGGATAAAGAGCCTCGCGAGGGCAAAATCCTGTGGTTCACCGGCGTTCGTTATGAGCGATTGGCCGAGAGCCCGAAGCATCGCCCGGCGCCTGCGCCGCGCGTCAATAAGAAGTAACGCGTATCAACCTCAGCGCGTGGAAAATTGTTCGCAGCCGGCTTCGGTGAGGAAGTTCTGTGCGGCTTCATCGAAGCTCGCTTGCGGCGCCAGCGTACGCAGCACGGCATAACCGTCCGGCCGCGCCATTTCCACCAGGATCGTCTGCTGCAGCTCCTGCGGCAGGTTTTTGCGCAGGTCCGTAAGCTGGATCGGACCACCCGCCAGCACATCGAGCGCGCCGCCGACCGATGTCCGGTCATTCATGCTGAAGACCTCGTTGGAGGCGCTGTCGTAGATCGCGATCGACCAGAAGGGTACGTTGCCTCTAGCCGTGAAGTGCACCGGCGCATCCTCGACATCGAAGGAGCAGACGGCGGTGCGCACGAACGGATCGCCGTTGGCAAGGCCGGCATCGTCATACTGACCGCTCAGCAGGTAGAAATTGTTGAGATCGCCCTCCGCCTCTATGCGGGTGGCTGCGTCCTTGCCGGTGAAGTGGGGCAGCGAAAGGATGATGACCAGGTGCAGCAGCGCTGCGCCGAAAAGGCCGGTGAGGACCGCGAAGAATATCCTAAGCATTGCCGCATCCGGTCTTCGTGAGCTTCGGCATAGCGAGATCGATTACGCCGGAACTGCCGGCCGTCGGCGTATCGAACAGCGTCAACACCAGCCGGAACGTGCCGGCCTGCGGCAGCGCCAGCCAATTGCCCGGCTGGGCGACGGCTGATATGTCGATCGAGAAGCTGCTATCGGGTTGGCGAAGCGCTGTCCACGAGTTCAGCGCAGAGGGAAGCCCGGGTTTCACTGCCGCCGGATTACCGCCATTGTCGGCGGTGAAGAGGGTCCAGAGCCGGGCAGGGGGTGTCTGCCCGCTGATGCGGTAGCGGCAGCCGGCATTCAGCCGCGCGCCTTCGTCGTCGACGCTGGCCGTGAAGGTCAATCCCTCGGCGCTGCCATAAAGCAACTTGCCGGCGCGTGCCCGGTGCGACTTGGCGTAAGGGTCGGCATCGACGGTCTGCAATGCCGGAAAGGCTTCCCAGGCGCCGAGCTTGATCGCTCCAAAACCCTGTGTCGCATCCAGCGCATAAAGCGAAATCATGATCCCGCCGCCGAAGGCGACGATCAGCGTGATCGCAATAAAAAGGGGAAATCGAAACACGTCATGACCTTGGAAACCGAGATGAAAGGGTTACCACTGATTCTGGCGGGGTGGAATGCCACGCCGGGAGATAGGCGCTGATCTATCCACGGTCAGGGCAGCACAGGAATGCCGGCTTAAGCGACATCCGCACGCCGGCTATTCCGCGCTCGCCACCTTGGCCGACGCGAGCGGCGCAGCATTCTTCAGCTTCTCGCCGAGAGCCTTGAGGATGTCGGTGGATTGAACCGAGAGCATGCGCGGCCGGATGAGCTGCGGCAATCCGTCCTGCGGCTTGGCGGCGGTCTTGGCGAGATCTTTCTCCGAGGCCAACGGGTTTTCGACGCCGGGGATGGCCCGCAGCGTCACGCCCTGATGGGCGTAGTCCATGGCCCGCTTGAAGGTCATCGCCGGCAGCGAGCCGCCGGTCATGTTGTTGGTCGAGGTGTAGTCGTCATTGCCGAACCAGACGGCGCAGGTGTAATTGCCGGTGAAGCCGACGAACCACGCGTCGCGATAGGCTTGGGTCGTGCCGGTCTTGCCGGCCGTCAGGACGCCGTTGTCGAGGGCTGCCTTGCGCGCCGTGCCGACATAGGGAACGCGCGAGAGCATCTGGTTCATATAGGCGTCGGCCTGTTCGGACAGCACGCGCTTTGCCGCCGGCTCGTCACGATCGAAATCGTAGAGCACGTCGCCGCCGTAATCGAGGACCTGGGTGATGCCGTGGCGGCGCGACTGGTAGCCGCCGGCCGGGAACGTGGCATAGGCGGTCGCCTGGTCGAGCACCGTCACTTCGGACGTGCCGATCGGGATGGTGACGTCGTCGCGGATCGGCGTTTCGACGCCGAGGTTCTTCGCCATCGCCCGGATCGGCTGGATGCCGAGCTTCTCCTTGGCAAGCCGTACCGGTACGGTGTTGATCGACTGGGCTATCGCGGTCTCGAGCGTTATGCGGCCGGCATAGCGGTTGGCATAATTGTGCGGGCTCCAGTTGCCCCAGGAGATCGGCGCGTCGACGATCGTCGTCTGCGGGGTCATCCCACTCTCCATGGCCACCGAATAGGTATAGACCTTGAATGAGGAGCCCGGCTGGCGCAGCGCCTTGGTGGCGCGGTTGAACTGGCTCTCGCCATAATCCCGCCCGCCGACCATCGCGCGCACCGCGCCGCCATTCTCGATCATCACCATGGCGCCCTGCTTGGCGTGATAGGCCTCGCCATATTCGCGCAGCGACGTCTCGATCGAATCCTCAGCCGCCTTCTGGATGCCCATGTCGATCGTCGTGCGCACGATCAGCGAATGCTGGTGGAAGCGCGGAGAAAGCCGCTGTACCTCGTCGAAAGCCCAATCGAGGAAGAAATCGGGCGATTCCACCTCGTTGCGGTCGACGACGGTCGCCGGGTTGCGCCTGGCGGCGATCACCTGGCCTTCGGTCATCAGCCCGCTTTGCACGAGATTGGTCAGCACCTCGTTGGCGCGTGCGCGTGCCGCCGGCAGGTTGACATGCGGCGCATATTTCGCCGGCGCCTTGAACAGGCCGGCCAGCATGGCCGATTCTGCAAGGTTCACGTCGGTGATGTTCTTGCCGAAATAGAACTGGGCCGCCGCAGCAGCGCCAAAGGTGCCGCCGCCCATATAGGCGCGGTCGAGATAGGTAGAGAGGATTTCCTTCTTGGAAAGATTCGCCTCCAGCCATAGCGCCAGGAAGGCCTCGGTGATCTTGCGGTCGATCGAGCGCTCATTGGAAAGGAAGAGGTTTTTGGCGAGTTGCTGCGTCAGCGTCGAGCCGCCCTGCACGACTTCGCCGGCCTGGGCGTTGGTGACCATGGCGCGGAACAGACCGATGGCGTCGATGCCGAAATGGTCGAAGAACCGCCGGTCCTCGGTGGCGATGACCGATTTGATCAGCGAATCCGGCAACTCGTCGATCGGTACGGAATTCTGGTGGATGACGCCGCGATGGCCGATGACGTTGCCGTAGCGGTCGAGGAAGGTGACGGCGAAATCGCCGCGGTTGCGCCAGTCTTCCTTGGTGGCCTCGAAAGCCGGCTGGGCGAGTGCCAGCATCAGCACCATGCCGGCGGCGCCGAGCGTCAGCCCTTCGCCCGCCAGTTCGAAGACCATGCGCTTCCAGCCGCGAACCCGGAAGCGGCGGAAGAAGATGGTCGTGTCTTCCCAGATCTCGGCGGCGCGGAAGCCTGTGTTCCAGACGGTCGAATCGATCCACGAATCGATGCGCAGCAGAATGTGACGGCTCTTCACCGGCCGCCTGTCTGCTTCCTTTTCTGGCCCGTTTTCTGGCCCATTTTCTGGGTTGTCCGGATCCTGCACGTCCTGTATTCCCGCCTGATCGCGCTTCGCTCATGTCCGGCTGCCAAACGCGGCGAAAGCGCAAGGCCCGCATATGGCCGTGAACTCTCCGGTAGCAGGAGCATGCTGAAGAATTGATTGATTTCTCGGCTGATAACAAGAGAGATAGAATGCGGTCACATCAATTTGCGGCTGCTGTTGCAAGAAACGAGTGATGAACGACCTGCCCTTCTGGAAGAGCAAGACGCTTGCCGAAATGACCGTCTCCGAGTGGGAAAGCCTCTGTGACGGCTGCGGCCTCTGTTGTCTCAACAAGATCGAGGAATGGGATAGCGGCGACATCTATTTCACCTCGGTCAGCTGCAAACTGCTCGACGGCGAAAGCTGTCGCTGTTCCAGCTATGAGAACCGCTGGGATTTTGTGCCGGACTGCGTGCAGCTGACGAAGGAGAACGTGCCCGACATCGCCTGGCTGCCACCCACTTGCGGCTACCGGCTGGTCAACGAGGGCCGCGACCTCTACTGGTGGCATCCGCTCGTCTCCGGCGACCCGGAGACCGTGCATGCCGCAGGCATTTCCGCCCGGGGCCGCACGATCAACGAAAATGAGATCGATATCGACGATCTCGAGGATTACGTCGTCGACTGGCCGCTGACCGTGGGCGAGGAGAAAGACGACGAAGAAGCATAAGCAGGCTCAGCATTGCACGGCTGCGAGGAAGCGTCGCAGCTCGGTTTCCACATAGGCATCCACCGGCCCGTCTGCGCCAAAGCCCCACCAGAGAAGAGAGCCTTGCCATTGCGACAGCATCAGCCGAGCGATGGTTTCCGGCGCCGCAGCCGATCCGAAACATTGGGCGATCGCCGCCGTCAGCGCCGCACCCCAAGCGCCACCCCGCGCACGTAGCACCGGATCGCGGAAATCCTCGCGAAGTACCAGCAACCCCTCGCCATAGGCGGCGGCATCGTCGCCGTAATCCTGAGACAGGCCGACGAGCAGCGCGACCGCGCCCTCAGGCGTTTTCGCCACCGCCTCGGCAAGCCGCGCCGTCTCCGCGTCCAGCCGGTCCCAGGCGTAAAGCAGCGCCGCGCGCAGCATCGCCGCCTTGGTCGTGAAACGCTGCACCAGTGTCGAGCCGGAAAGGCCGCTTACTTTCGCCACTGCTGCAAAGGTTGCAGCGTCCGGCCCCTCGGCCTGGATTACCCCCAGCACCATGGCGAGAAGCTGCTCATCGGAAAGGGTGCGGCGGCGCGGCATGAAATTCCTCTTGCACAAGGCTTATTTATAAACGATCATTCGTTTATATGCAATAGATGGCAAACACGGCCGATCAGTTCTCACTACGGCATGAAGGCCGTTCTATCGAGGAGGATGGAAAGATGACAGCGGACTTGCGGGAGAAAGTGGCTTTGGTGGCGGGTGCAACGCGCGGCGCCGGCCGTGGCATCGCCGTGGAACTCGGTGCTGCCGGCGCCACCGTCTATGTGACGGGGCGCACGACACGCGCTCGGCAATCCGAGTATGCCAGGCCGGAGACGATCGAAGAGACGGCCGAGCTGGTGACATCGGCCGGCGGCAAGGGGATTGCAGTGCAGGTTGATCATCTGGTCAGCCAGGAGGTCGAGGGGCTGGTCGCCCGTATTCGCGGCGAGGCCGGCCGGCTCGATATCCTTGTCAACGACATCTGGGGCGGCGAGAAACTGTTCGAATGGGATAAGGCTGTCTGGGAGCATTCGCTCGACAAGGGCCTGCGCATGTTGCGGCTCGGCATCGAAACGCACCTGATCACTGCCCACTACGCCCTGCCGCTGATGATCGAGCGGCCGGGGGGGCTGCTGGTGGAGGTCACCGACGGCACGGCCGAATACAATGCCACGCACTATCGGCTTTCGCCCTTCTACGACCTCGTCAAGACAGGCGCCACCCGCATGGCTTGGGCACATGCGCAGGATTTGGCAAAACACGGGGCCACCGCCGTTTCGATCACACCCGGCTGGCTGCGTTCCGAAATGATGCTGGAGGCCTATGGCGTGCGCGAGGAGAATTGGCGCGACGCGACGAAGGTGCAGCCGCATTTTGCCATTTCCGAAACGCCGCGCTTCGTCGGCCGCGCCGTCGCGGCCGTGGCCGCCGATCCTGACCGCGCCCGCTGGAACGGTCAGTCGCTGTCGAGCGGGGGATTGGCCAAGACCTATGGCTTTGACGACATCGACGGTTCGCGGCCGGATTGCTGGCGCTACATGGTGGAAGTGCAGGAGCCGGGCAGGCCGGCCGATGTGACGGGCTACCGCTAAGACGGCTCGCTATCGTACGGCGGTGAGCTGCGCCGCATCGCGAAACGAGACCAGCCGCTTCGTCTGTTCGTCCCACAACACCAGCTTGACGCAGCGCAGGCTCTCCATGAGCGTGATGCGGCCGATCTCGGCAAGTTCAGGATGGTCCCGCAGCACCTCGGGCAGCCGGTAGTAGGGCACCCGGCTCGACAGATGATGCACATGGTGGATGCCGATATTGCCGGTGATCCAGCGCAGCACCGGCGGCAAATCGTAATGCGAGGCGCCGTGGAGGGCAGCATGCTGGAACTGCCAGTCCGGCTTCTTCGACCAATGCGTTTCCTCGAACTGGTGCTGGACATAGAACAGCCAGACGCCGGCTGCACCCGCAAGCAGCACAATCGGCAGATGCACCAGCAGAAACGGAATGATCCCGATTGCCCAGATCAGCAGTGCGGCGGCCGCCGCGATGGCAAGGTTGGTCGCCATGGTCGAGATCCAGGGCAGGGCGCCGGAGCGCATCATGCCGAAAGGCAGGCGCTGCTTGATGATGAACAGCCATGCCGGTCCGATCCCGAACATTACGATCGGGTTCCGGTAAAGCCGGTAGCCGAGCCGGCCCCAGCGCGAAAGCGCGTTGTATTCGGCGATCGTCAGCGTCTCGATGTCGCCAACGCCGCGCTCGTCCAGATTTCCGGCCGAGGCGTGGTGTTCCGCATGTGCCCGGCGCCAATAGTCGTAAGGCGTCAGCGTCAGGATGCCTATCGTGCGTCCAACCCAGTCGTCGACGCCGCGACGGGCGAAAAACGAACCGTGGCCGCAATCATGCTGGATCATGAACAGCCGGAGCAAGAAAGCGGCGGCAGGAATGACGAGGATCAAGCCGGGCCAGAAGCTGTAATGAACCGCTGCCCATGCGGCAGCCCAGAACAGTGCGAAGGGAACGACGGTGACGGCAAGCTCGAACACACTTCGTCCGGCTCTCGGCTGGCGATATCCGGCAAGGATCTTCAACCAGCGCTTTTCAGCGAAAAGCGTCCCGTCTCCTCCGGGCTGCTCCGGGTTTTCGCCATGTTTGCCTGAAGGCGCAACTCGGATTTCCTCGTAATCGTTACGGCGCGCAGATTCGATCACAGAGCGGCGCCGTGAAAGGGAGCGATGGCCGAAAAGCCGGGTGCAATCACCACGGCCTTGAGGAAGAGCGGATTATCGAAATGGTAGGTCGTATGAAGAACGGTCATGGTGGCAGCAATTCCTGCTTTTTTCGAAACATGTCAACGGGTGATAGTGTCGCGCCGGAACGCGGCGCGTCCGAAGGGAGCGCTATCACTTTGAATTCACGCATAATACTCTCGCAAATCGATCCTGATTTGCGCTGTCATGCGCTGGGAGGGTGAAGCCGGCGGCTCGATAAGAGGCTTTATTTCTTTGGAGCACTGCCGTGCGGGGCGCTTGCGGTCGCCGTCTTCATCTGGTTGGCGAATGTGCTTTCCACCTTCGCCGCTTGCTTGTCCTTCTTCGGCTTCCGGACCTCGCGATTGCTTCTTACTTGTCCTTTTGCCATGGATGGATCTCCCTTTAGATCGAAATTGAAAGCTGCAGCCTGCGTGGTATTCGCCCCGCTTGTCGGTCGCGACCAGTGGCCGCGTGATCGTCATGTGGGCAACCCGACAACACCGGGACGCAGGAATGGAATGAAATGATGCCTGCTGAAACCGCATCGCAGTCTGGAGGCGGATGACCGGAGAGGTCACCGAAAGCCAAACCCGACATTGAGACGGGACGTCACCATGCTTTCGCGATCGGGAAAATGGCGGGGCCGGAAATCCGGTCACCGCAATGCCGCATCGGCCAAATCAGCGAGCCATCTCTATAGAATAAAATTGCGGTGCCATTAAGGCCGTTGCCGCAGGAAAGCCATATTTCCACAAGGGCTTCAGTCATTGGGAAACAGGCGGATCAGCTTGGTTCTTTCCATTTCCGCTCCGTCCCGCACAATAATCCTTCAGTGATACAAACGGATAGAGCGTTCTTGGTGCGTCTGAAGAGATGCTCTAGCCGGCAGCACGCCTTTCGCGGGGCAATCCTTGTATCGCATAGCGATTGCAGACAGGGGTGATTGGTTTCGGCGGCGCCTTCGGCTTGCCGAAATGGTATTCGAGCGCCCGCGACAGCAGGACCGGCGAGGTGACGCCCTCCTGGAACAGTCTGATCAGCAGCATGGCGGCGACGTTGAAAACCCGTTCGTCGTCGATCAGGATTTTGGCATCGTAGCCGGCGTCGTCGAGCACGCCCTGAAGCATGTCGAGATCGGATGAGGTCAGATATGGCTTTTCGGAATTGGAAGACATCGGTCCTCCTTTCGTCGGGGCGAGGGTATGCAAACCCTCAGTCGGCAGCGCCCGTACCATGGCTGCCGAAGTTGCGACCATGCGCCTTTCGCTAAGGCAACGCAACGGGATTCTTGGTACGATATCGCTCCGGTTAGTGAGTAGCCCGCACCGGTTAGGGTGCGGGCCGTCAGGGTCATTCCGCCGCCTGATAGGCCGCCGGCCGTGCGGACGATGTCCGTGGCCCCGCGGCTGCAAGCAGGGTGATTGCGACTGCAAGCAGCGCCACGAAGCTGATGCCGGCGATATAGGGATTCCAGCCGAAATTCGGTGCGGCGGCGAAGACCGCCGAGGCGGCCGCGAGCACAATGCCGCCACCGATCTGGAAGGCGGCAAAGAGCAGTCCGGAGGCGAGCCCCGACTTGTCGTCTTCGACGTCGGCAAGGGCTGCGACCTGCACCGAGGGGTAGGTCATGGCGTAGCCTAGGCCGAGCGGGATCTGCGAGAAGATGACGAGCAGGATCGGGTCAACATGGCCGAATGCGGTCACCCAGAAGATGTAGCTGAACGCCTGCAGGCCGACACCGGTGGCCATCAGGCCGGTGGTGCCGCGGTTCTGCGCAATCGTTGCGAAACGTGGCGCCAGGAACATCACGAAGACGCCGCCGAGGGCAAAGCAGAAGCCGGTCGTGAAGGCCGACCAGCCGATGACATTCTGGTAGTAGAGCGTCGCCAGGAACTGGAAGCCGACATAGGCGCCCTGGAAGAGCGCGGCGATCGCATTGGAATGCCGGAGCTTGGCTCGGCGGAACATGCCGAGCGGCACCATTGGATCGGCATGGCGTGCTTCGACTACGAGGAAGAGCAGGATCAGCACCAGCGACGCCAGCAACGAACCCCAGGTCGGGAAGGCTCGCCAGCCGGTTGCCGCGGCATTGGTGATGCCGAAGACGAAGAGCAGCAGGCCTGGCGTGATCGTCAGTGCTCCGGCCCAGTCGAAGGCGGGCCGGGGCCCCGTCCTTTTGGGGTCTGCGGGCAGCACCAGCGGCGCAAGAACGAGCGTCAGGATGGCAACGGGCGCGCCCATGACAAGCGTCGCCCGCCAATTGAAGATCGTCGCCGCACCGCCGAGCACCATGCCGAGCACGAAGCCGGCGGCGCCGGTGGAAGAGAAGACCCCGAGGGCTTTTGCCCGCGCTGTTCCCTCGCCGAAGACGGAGAGCAGCAGTGCAAGGGCCGCGGGCGCCGTGAAAGCGGCGGCAATGCCCTTGATCAATCGGGCGGCGATCAGTGTCGGCCCGCTGTCGACGAAGCCGCCGGCGATGCTGGCGGCGGCAAAGATCGCCAGCGACCACAGGAAGACGCGGCGATGGCCGAAGACGTCGGCGACCCGGCCGCCGAGCAGCAGGAAGCCGCCATAACCGAGCACATAGGCGCTGACCGCCCATTGCAGCGATGTCGCCTCCATGCCGAGTTCGGCCTGGATGGCAGGGAGTGCTACGCCGATGGTGGAGACGTCCATGGCGTCGAGAAAATTGGCGGCGCACAGCAGCAGCAGTGCCAGCCATGCGCCATTTGGCGATTTGGAAAGAGTCATCGAAATCGTTCCTTCTTTGCTGCCGCCTCATCGGGGGAGATTGCCGGGCGGCAGGGAACGAGAAAATGTACAGCTTCCTTTCCTATTGCAAATTGATAGTAGCCATGTCGGGTATTACTCACGATGATGAATGACGCCACTCTTCGTAGGATCGACCTCAATCTCCTGCTCGCCTTTTCGGTGCTAATGCAGGAGCGCAATGTCAGCCGCGCTGCCGAACGTCTGCTGCTCGGCCAGCCGGGCCTGTCGGCCGCACTGCGGCGCCTGCGCGAGGCGCTGGACGACGAATTGTTTGTGCGCGTCGGTCGCGGCCTGCAGCCGACGCCGCGTGCCCTTTCCATCGCCCCGGCAATCGAGGATGCGCTGTCCGGCATCGAGCGCGCCATCCGCCCGCAGGACGAATTCGATCCGGCAACTTGGCAGGGCGAGTTCCGCATCGGCATGTGCGACAACCTGGAATCGGCCTTCTTCGGGCCGCTCGCGGCCCGCCTTCTCCAGCTTTCTCCCGGCGCCCGGCTGATCGGTATCGCGGCGGAAAAGCGCGATGCCGCCCGCCGGCTGGATGATGGCGTCTTCGATTTCAGCGTCTCCGTGCACGAGGAGCCGGCCTCCTGGCACATCCGCGCGCCATTGTTCGACCAGGTATCCATCTGCATCTACGACGCTACCCAGCTCAGGCTGAAGGCTCCGTTGAGCCTCAAGGATTTTGCCGATGTCGCCCACGTTACCGTCTCGTTTGAAGGTAACGTCTCGACCGGCATCGACATGGCGCTGAACCGTACCGGCCAAAGCCGCGAAGTGGTGGCGACCGTACCGCGCTTTTCCGCTCTGCCGATGGTGCTGAAGGCGATGCCTGCCATCGCCACCGTGCCGGAATCGATTGGACGCTGCATGGCGCAGCTGCATGGGCTGACGCTTTGCGAGCCGCCGCTTTCGTTGCCGGCCGATCCCGTGACGATGCTTTACCGCCGGGTCGACCAGGCCGACGGCCGCTCCCGCTGGTTCCGCCGCCTGTTTATCGACGTCGCCAACGAAGCGCTAAAGGCCTCCGGCTGCTGCGTATCGATTCCGAGGGCCGCCGCCTGACCGTCCGTTACAGCTCGCCTTTGTGGAAATAGGCTTCGAGGCGGTAACCATCGGGATCGATGATGAAGGCGGCATAATAGAACCGCCCGTAATCCGGCCGGATACCCGGTTCGCCATTATCGGTACCGCCGGATGCGATGGCTGCCGCGTGGAAGGCATCGACGGCGGCTTCATCAGGGGCGACGAAGCAGAAATGCAGACCGGACTGCATGTCGGCGACAACGGGATGCTCGACTTGCATCACCCAGAACCCGACCTTGTCGGGCCCGTAGCCGATCAGGCCATCGGAATTGGATAGCCGCTCATATCCGAGCGGCGACAGCGCCGCGTCGTAGAACCGGCGGGCTCTTTCGAGATCTTTCACGCCGATGGAGACATGATCGAACATGGACCGCAAACTCCTTCTCGTCGGTTCATCCCGGGGGATGGTTGCCCATCCCGGAGGTGGCACGACGCCACCATCTTTCAAGCGATATCCGAAGTCAACGAAGTCCCGCCACGCTGGTCGCAGCGATGGTCACGTCGGAGAATCTTTGAAGCGGATCAGAGGACTGGCTCGGGCCTTACTGCAATTGCGGCTTTCTCAGAAAGCTGTTGCGGTCGGCGGATTTGATGCGCAGCCATGCTTCCCGGCCGTTTCTCAATATCCGCAGGGGAATCTCGGCGCCGGCCGGGCCGCTGCTCCACACCTTGCGATAAAAATCGGCCAGGCCATCGACCTCTTCGTCCCGGATTTCCGAGATGATATCACCCTGGCGCAAGCCGGCCTGGGCGGCAGGACCGCCTTCGGCCACGCTCATGACCACCACGCTACCATTGCTCTCGGCGGCGAATGCGCCGAGCCAAGGCCGGGGCGGCCTGTTGACCTGGCCCCGGTTCAGCAGGTCGTCGAGAATCGGCAGCAGCAGGTCGATCGGTACGACCATATTGATATCGGCGGTCTCGTCGCCCTGGCTCATCTGCAGGCGAAGCGAACCGATGCCGAGAAGCTTGCCATCCGAGCCGATCAGCGCAGCACCTCCCCAGGACGGATGAGCCGGCGCGATAAAAATCGCCTCATCAAGCAGATATTCCCAATAGCCGGCGAATTCCTGCCGGGCGACGATATTCGCCTCTACGAATTCACCGATCCCATCGGCAAGCACGACAGGGTCGCCGGGCTTGGCCCCGGGCGCGTCGCCGAAAGCCACTGCCGGGGCATCGAGGGCGCCGAGCGCCTGTACCAGGCCGAAGCCGCTCTCCTGATCGTAGGCGAGGGGATGAGCGGGAACCACGCGCCCGTCCTGGGTCGTCAGCCAGACTTCTTCGGCTTCGGTGATGAGATAGCCGATGGTCAGCACCAGCCCATTGTCACGGATGACCACGCCACTGCCTTCTCGGATCGTGCCCAGCGTCTCCGCTGTGAAGGCATTTTCCGGAATTGAGGAACGCACGGCCACGACTGACCGCAAAATCGGATCGATATTCATGCTTTCATCCCATAGGGCGCCGGCCCGGAAGGCTGAAAGCCGGCACATCCCGCATTGAATAGGTAAGAAGATGGAGGGGCGGAGGCAAGGCTTGCCGAACGGAATTTCCATGACGCGCCGCAATGCCACATTTTTGATGACAGGAGCGGAATGCAACAATATACAGTCAATGCAATCAGAATTGGACCGACACGGATTACAAGATGAAGGACTGGCATCCCGATCTCAGCCGCAGCAGCAGCCCCCGCTACATGGCGATCGCCGATTTGATCGAAATGGATCTGCGCAGCGGGCATCTGGCGATCGGGGACCGGTTGCCTCCGCAACGCGAACTTGCCAAGCGGCTGAATGTCGATTTCACCACTGTGGCCAGAGGTTATGTGGAGGCGCAGAAGCGCGGTCTCGTGGATTCACATGTCGGCCGCGGGACTTTCGTCACCGGTGGCGCGGGTGGGGGAAGTCAGGGTTTCGCGCCCGACACCGCGCCCGATCCCCGCCGCGCATCCGTCGTCGATCTGTCGATGAACATGCCGCCGGAGCCTGACGATCCGGAACTAATCGCCCGCATGCGCGAGGGCATGTCGGCCGTGGCGGCGAACCTCGTTCCGCTTCTGCGCTATCAGGGCTTCGGTGGCTCCGGTATGGATAAGGAAGCCGCCGCCGCCTGGCTCGGCCGTCGCGGGCTCAAGCCCTCGCAGGAACGGATATTCGTCACGCCTGGCGCCCATCCGGCGCTGCTGGCGATCTTCGGCCTGCTCGCAAAGCCCGGCGATACCGTGCTTTCGGAGGTCGTCACCTATCCCGGCATGCGTTCGATCGCCGCCCAGTTGCGGCTCAATCTCGCCGGCCTGCCGATGGATGAGGATGGCATCATGCCGGATGCCTTTGCCAGAGCCTGCGAGAGATTGAAGCCGAAGGCGCTCTATCTCAATCCGACGCTGCAGAACCCGACGACACTGACCATCCCTGCCCAACGGCGCGAGGAAATCTCAGCTGTTGCCCGCAAGTATCAAGTGCCGCTCGTCGAGGATGATGCCTACGGCTTCATTCCGCTGCAAGGCCCGCCGCCGCTTGCGGCAACAGCGCCTGATCTGACCTGGCATATCGGCGGACTGGCGAAATGCATTGGTGCGGGCCTGCGCCTTGCCTATGTCGTGGCGCCGGATACCAAGGTGGTCTGGCCTTTCGTCAGCGCCATGCGCGCCAATAATGTCATGGCCTCGCCGTTGAATATGGCGCTCCTCACCCGCTGGATCGAGGACGGCACGGCCGATGCGATCCTGCGCTTCATCCGCGCCGAGACCGCCGCCCGCCAGCAGATGGTCGCCGCCATGCTGCCTGCCGGCAGCTACCGCGCCGATCCGATCAGTTTCAACATCTGGCTGCCGCTGTTGAATGGTTGGACCCGCTCCACCTTCGCCAGCCATATGCATTCCTCCGGCATCGGTGTGCTGGCAAGCGATGCCTTCACCGTCGAGGGCCCTGCGCCTGAGGCGGTGCGGGTGTGCCTTGGTGGCCCTGTCACCCGGGAGAAATTGCAGGGCGCATTGGAATTCATGGCGCATGCGCTCGAAGGCCCGCCGGAGATGGCGGCTTCATTTTTCTGACAGGCAAGCCGCCGACCTGCTTGCCGGCGCGATCGAACGCCGGGCGGCTAGGATCAAATCGACCGCGACATCGACTTTCTGGCCTGCCTCGGCTCTCAAATTAGCTTGTGAAATCGCGATCGGCTTGATGCCGACTGGCGGGCGATCTGCGTCATTCTGACAAATTGATTGGTAAATCTCCGATGATGTAACTATATTGAATGCATACATTGATGGACATTGATCGTATCTATGTCCACGGCGCACGAAAGCGAGATCGTTATGGACACCGAATATCCTCCGCTTCCTCCAATGCAGACCGGCATCAGGGGACGCTGCCCGCGTTGCGGCCAGGGACACATGTTCCAGGGTTTCCTGACATTGCGGCCCGAATGCGAGGCTTGTGGCCTCGATTATTCCTTCGCCGATCCGGCTGACGGTCCGGCCTTCTTCGTCATCTGCTTCGCCTGCATACCGAGCGTACTGCTCGGCGTCTGGCTGGAGGTGGCTTTCTCTGCGCCTGTCTGGGTGCAACTCCTGGTCACCGGCCCCTTCATGCTCGCCACCTGCATCCCGCCGCTGCGGCCGCTGAAGGGCTGGCTGGTCGCCAGCCAGTATTTTTACAAGGCGGAAGAGGGCAAGCTCGCCTGATCCTTACTCAGCGTCGCCCGCAGGCGCGGCGTCGCGAAATCGATGAGCGCCCGCAATTTCAGGGGCACCAGCCCCTGCGCGGGATAGACGAGATGTACTGGTGCCGGCGGCGGTTCGAAATCTTGGAGCAGCGGCGCGAGGAGACCCGCCCCCTCGGCGCGTGCGGCCTGATAGGAGAGCACGCGCGTGATGCCGAGGCCGGCGACAGCCGCGTCCACCGCGGCCTCGGCGGTGTTGACGGCAAGCCGTGAGCGGATCGGCACGATGAGATCGCGTTTTCCCTCGGTGAATGTCCAACTCAACGACGACGACATGTTGTCGAAGGTGATGCAGTCATGCGCGGCGAGATCGCCCGGATGCCCGGGTGCTGCGTGCCGGCTGAGATAATCCGGGCTGGCGTAGACCGTGCGGCGGATCGCGCCGAGCCTGGTGGCAATCAGGTTGCTGTCTGGCAGGTTGCCGATCCGGAGCGCCACGTCGATGTGATCCTCGACGAGATTCGACAGCCGGTCGCCGAGCATCAGTCGCAGATTGATATCGGGATAGGCTTTCAGAAAATCCACCACGACAGGCAGGACATGCAGCCGCCCGAAAACGATCGGCGCGGTCATCGTCAGCTCGCCCTTCGGTGCGCTATATTCGCCTGCGGCCGTCCTTTCCGCCTCTTCCACCCGGTCGAGAATCTCCCGCGCCGCCTCCACATAGGAGCGGCCTGCCTCCGTCAGCGCGACCTTCCGGTTGGTCCTCTGCAGCAGTTGGGCGTTGAGGTGGGCTTCCAGCTCCGAAACCTTGCGGCTGACAGTTGCGAGCGGAGACCGCAGATGCCGTGAGGCCGCCGACAGGCTGCCCTGTTCGACAACGGCAAGAAGCACTGTCATGGCGTCGAGGCGGTCCATTCTATCCTTCCATGAATTGGTAACATGCCTTCCATATTAGCATTCTACTGCGCTCAATTGGAAGGCAGTAGTTTGATCTACAGATAGTTCGAAAGATCATCGCCAACCGCATCTCGTCGATCAGAAGACCAGAGGAACCATCATGAAGCTCTATCACCACCCGCTTTCCGGCCATTCCCACCGGGCTCACCTGTTCCTGTCGCTGCTCGGCGTCCCTTACGAGCTGGTGGAGGTCGACATGGCGGCACGCGCCCACAAGGCTCCGGATTTTCTGACGCTCAATCCCTTTGGCCAGGTGCCGGTGCTAGACGACAATGGCACGATCATCACCGATTCCACGGCCATTCTCGTCTATCTCGCGCGCAAATACGGCCGCACCGACTGGCTGCCGGAAGAGGCATTGGCAGCAGCCAGAGTACAGAAATGGCTCTCGGTCGCCGCGGGTGAGATCGCCTATGGGCCATGTGCCGCTCGCCTGGTCACCGTCTTCGGCGCCGATTTCCGCACCGACGAAGTGATCGCCCGGGCGCACCGTATTCTGGCGCTGATCGAGGCGGAACTCGACGGCCGCAGTTTCCTGCTCGGCGACAATCCTGTGATCGCCGATATCGCGCTCTACAGCTACATCGCCAATGCGCCGGAGGGTAACGTCGATATCTCGGCCTATTCAAACCTCCGCGCCTGGCTCGCACGCATCGAAGCGCTGCCGGGTTTCGTCGGCTTCCGCAGGACCAAGATCGGCCTTGCCGCATAAAGCCTTCGGGGCGCGGGACCGTCGCCCCGGTTTCCAAAAGTGATCCCCGTAAGGAGGCCAGTAATGCTGGAGCAGGCAAGACAGGACGCGCAGTCACCCTGGCATGAGGGTGAACTCGCCATGCAGCGCAGTGTCGGCGTTGTCGAGCGCATGGACGGGCCGGGACGGAACTTCGTCCGCAAGGCCATGCCGGAGCAGCACCGTGCCTTCTTTCCAATGCTGCCTTTCGTCGTGCTCGGCGCGGTGGATGCCAAGGGCGATGTCTGGGCGACAGTGCGGGCCGGGCACCCGGGTTTTTTGGCCTCGCCGGAGCCGGAGCTCCTCGATGTCAGTCTGGCGCGCGACCCGGCCGATCCGGCCGACGCCGGCATGGAGGATGGCGACGCCATCGCGATGCTCGGCATCCAACTCGAGACCCGGCGACGCAACCGGCTGAACGGCGTGATTCATAGGAGAGAGGCCAAAGCTTTCCAAGTCCGCGTCGGCCAGAGTTTCGGCAATTGCCCGCAATATATCCAGCCTCGCTCTTCCGCCTTTGTCCGCGATCCCGATCGAGGCACAGCGTTGCAGCCGCTTCGTTCAGGCCGGCTCGACGATCGGGCGCGGCGAATGATCGAGGGTGCCGATACGTTTTTCGTCGCCTCCTATGTCGACCGCGACAATGGCGAGCGGCAGATCGACGTGTCGCATCGTGGCGGCAATGCCGGCTTCGTGCGTATCGATGCCGACGGCGTGCTGACCATTCCCGATTTTCCCGGCAATCGGTTCTTCAACACGCTTGGCAATTTCCTCGTCAACCCGAAGGCGGGGCTGGTTTTCCTCGATTTTGCAACCGGCGACATGCTGCAGATGGCGGGCAGGGCGGAGGTGCAGCTGGATTCGCCTGAGGCCGCCACCTTTGAGCGGGCGGAAAGGCTGTGGCGTTTCACGCCCGAAGAGATCGTGTTTCGCCCGGATGCTTTGCCGCTGCGCTGGAGCAGCTTTAATCGCGACCTCTGAGGCGAACGCCGCCTCGCGCCGACTTGCCAATCAATGTACCGATAGGTACAATGGAAACCAAACAGTACAGGAGAGCACATGTCCAGCCTTGTCCCACCCTTCACCCTCGAGACCGCCACTCAGAAAGTCCGCCTGGCCGAGGACGGCTGGAACAGCCGTGATCCCGAGCGCGTCTCGCTCGTCTATACGCCCGACAGTCGATGGAGGAACCGCGCCGAATTCATCACCGGTCGCGCCGAGATCGTCGCTTTCCTCACCCGCAAATGGGCCAAGGAATTGGATTATCGGCTGATCAAGGAGATATGGGCCTTCACCGATAACCGCATCGCGGTACGCTTTGCCTATGAATGGCACGACGACAGCGGCAACTGGTTCCGCTCCTACGGCAACGAGAACTGGGAGTTCGATGCCGCAGGCTTGATGCAGCGCCGCTTCGGGGAAATCCACGGGTGAAAACCGTCTATGAACGCGCCGACATCGTGCCAATGCTCGCGGAGATCTTCCGCGAGTTCGGCTACGAGGGCACGTCGCTCACCCGGATCACCGAACGCACCGGCATCGGCAAGGGCAGCCTTTATCACTTCTTCCCCGGCGGCAAGGAGGAGATGGCAAGCGCCGTCATCGCCGAGGTCGACGCCTGGTTCGAGCAGGCGATCTGTCGGCCGCTGAAGGGTGACGACGCCCATTCGGCGATCGAGGCCATGTGGGCTGATGTGAATGATTATTTTCGCTCGGGTGGCCGCATCTGCCTTGTCGGGGCCTTCGCGCTTGACGAGACCCGGGAACGGTTTTCGGCGGCGATCGGCGACTATTTCATTCGCTGGATCGACGCATTGCGCTCGGCGCTGATGCGGGCAGGCTGCCCTGAGCAGGAAGCGCGAGCGCTCGCCGAAGAAAGCATCGCCGGCATTCAAGGAGCGCTGGTGCTGTCGCGCGCGTTGGATGACAGCGCGGTTTTCACCCGGTCACTGCAAACGCTGGCGAAACGGCTTGAGGCTGCCTTGCGATGAGGCTGTCGGCGGTTCCTGCATCGAGGACGTCCGCCCAGAGCCAGACGGCATCCACGTCCCCGTCGATCAATGCTCCGAAACGTGCTGGCCATGACAATACCCGGCCGCTATGAGCTGGCCGGGCATGGGTCGAACTTGGCGGCGCACGAGGCGGGGAAGCGTGAGCGGAGGCAGACAGGCGGCTCGATTGACGGTTGCCCTTACATCGACGCCGCTTTGTGTATATTTCTCAGCGTTGTTGCTGAGGCTGCTGGGCCGGACGGGGATTTTCCCGTTCAAGGCGAATCTGGCGCCACTCATTTTCCATCTGGTCGACCAGGTGCTGGGGAATGGTGGTTTGCGTGTTGGCGGGCGTCTGCATCGGAAGTCTCCTCTTTCGGGGTCAAGGCTTCAGGGCAGGGAGATGCATTGCACAAGACAAAAGGCGTGTAAATCAGTGGCTTAAACACTTTAAACGATTAAATGGATTTTAATCGATTAAGACGGTTTTAACCATGATATTTGTGGGAAGCGCGGAATGGTTGTCCACATGGACCGGGTATTCTTTTTCGATGCAGTGCGGGACGGGCTCTTCAAAGGAAAGCTGACTCAGCCTCAGGTAGTGGGTATCACGGCGATTCTCGACGCATGGGAAAAGCGGTTTTCCCATGCCGACCAGCGGTGGCTCGCCTATATCCTCGCCACCGCTTTCCACGAGACCGCCTATACGATGCAGCCGGTACGGGAGACGCTGGCGGAAAGCGATGCTCGCGCGGTCGAGATCCTTGAGGCGGCCTTCGCCGCGGGCCGGCTCTCCTGGGTGAAAACGCCTTACTGGCGGCCGGACGAGGACGGTCGCAGCTGGCTCGGACGCGGGCTGGTGCAGCTCACCCACAAGCGGAATTATGAGGCGATGAGTGTGCTGACGGGTATCGATCTCGTTGCCGATCCCGATCGGGCGATGGAGATGGATGCGGCGGTGACGATCCTGATCGACGGCATGCTGCAGGGCAGTTTCACCGGTCACAAGCTCGAGGATCATCTGAATGCGGCGACCGAGGATTGGGTGAACGCGCGCCGCATCGTCAACGGCACCGACCGGGCGGAAAAGCTGGCAAGCTATGCGATGGCCTTCCATGCGGCGATACGTCCCGAGGCGGCGCCTAGCTTGATCGATCGGTTGAAGGCCTGGGGCTCACGTGTTATCGCGCGGCTGCCTAGAATTTGACAGGAGCTTCCGCGTGATCCGCCATATCGTCTTCTTCACCGTGCAGGAGGAACATCTGGAGGAGGTGAGGGCAGGGCTTTCGATCCTGACCGCCATTCCGCATGCGCGGCTGCTGGAGATCGGCACCAATGTTAAGACTGATCAGCTGGGTACCGAGATCGATCTCGTGGTCTATGGCGAATTCGACGACGAGGCGGCCCTTGCCGCCTACAAGGCGCATCCCGATTATCAGCTCTCGATCGAGCGCGTGCGGCCGCTTCGGGAAAAGCGCATCGCCGCCGACTATGACAGCCATGCCGCAGTGACGCGGCCGCTCTGAATTCCATGAAGAATACGCAGCACGGCTGCTATTTCATTGGAAGTTCAGATAGATGACTGGCTCTTCGGAATCGGGCCGTTGCGAAGTTGATTCAACTTCTAAGCCGCCGGACTCGACTTGTGAAAAGGCGACGATAGGCGATTCAAAAGATTCGCCAAAGTGGCTGCACACTTATGGAAGGTCGGTCGCCGCGGCCTGCTTGCGTAGACGCAAAAGCCCTTTCATTCCGGCCGAGACGACAATCGAAAAATCTGAAGAATGGCTGATGTTCCGGCGGATGCCGGAGTATCGGCGACGGCACTGCGGGGTCACGAAACGGCCGGACTCGGCTCCGACGAGCGAGCCCCGCGCACCAGCGCCATCAGCATCAGCACGAAGGTCAGCGCCGCCGCTGCGAGAACGGCGCAGGCAAAGAGCGCCGGGCCGGTGCCGGCGCGGTCGAGAATGGCGGTGACAACAACCGGAGCGACGGCGTTGGCGAGGTTTTGCGGCAATGACAGCCGGGCCGATTGCAGGCCGAATTCGCGCGGCGAAAACAACGCCAATGGCAGCAGCGCGCGGGCGACGGTCACCACGCCGGAGCCGAAGCCATAGAGCAGGACGAAGGTGATGAGCAGCGGCGTTGAAGAACTGGTGACCAGCATCATCAGAAAACTTGCCATCATCAGGCTGATGCCCATTGCGGCGCTGAGGATGGGGTTGCCGCGTCGGCCGAGCAGCAAGTCGAGGAAACGTGCGGAGATGCCGAGGACACCGCGTGCCGAGCCGAGCTGTAGCGCCAGCGCCGGGGAGGCGCCGGACTGGCGGAAGATTTCGAGCAGCGACGGCGAGAGACCGAAGGTAACGAAGGTCGAGATCGTCGTGGCTGCGGCAATCAGCAGGAAGGCTTTGCGCTGCGCCGCCTTCGAAAGTGGCACGGGGGCGATTTCTGCCGTGCCGCCTTCGACATGTGTGATGATCGGTCTCGGCAGGGCGAAAAGATGCAGCGGCAGGCAGACGAAGAATTGCAGCGCCGCGCAGGCGAGGAAGGTGAGGCGCCAGCCGACTGCCTCATTGAGCAGGCTCAGGATCGGCCAGAAGATGGCGCTCGAAAGCCCGGTAAACAGCATCAGGATGGCGATGACGCGCTTGCCGTTCGCACCTTCACGCTCGACGACTGCCGTATAGGCCGGCGCCGAAAGGCCGAGTGCGCCGCCGATGCCGATGACAATCCACGCTGCGGCATAGAGCACGATGCCGTTTGCGGCGGCAAGCAGAAGTAGGCCGAGCGCGAAGACCAGCGAGGCCGCCGAAAGCACGCGGGCAGCACCATAGCGGCCGAGCCAACGGCCGGTCGCGGGACTGACAATTGCGCTGACCATCATCATGATCGTCAAGCCGGCAAACACCACCTCGTTCGGCAGGCCGAGATCGGGCGCCACAACACGGCCCATGACGCCGAGCATGTCGAATGTCGTGCCCCAGCCGATGAGCTGGGTGATGGCGAGGACGGAGACCGTCTGCGCCGAGCGGAAGCGGGAGGAGTTTGGCATTGGTGCTGGAACGGTTTGAAATGCGGGAGCGGCAAGAGCGTACCAATTTCAATCGGCGGGTGAAAGCGACGATCGGACCTCGGTGAGCAGCGGCCTGCACTTTTCCTTAAACGGAGGAAAAGATGGAATGATGACAGGAAACATTGGTACAATTTCAGCGTGACCGGCGCGGGAAGTCCGCTGCCATCGGCCGGTGTGTCAGGCATCGATACGGCGTGGCCGATTCGGGAGCGGAGGCCATGGTAAGACTCACCCGGGTTCTTCACTTCGTGGAAGGTAATGGCAAGCTCGGTGATCCCATGAGTGAGGGATATTTTTCCATTGGGAGGGAGGCTGCCGAAGCTTGCCGCAGGGGCCGTTTCCCATGGCGGAAATCGATCGTCCCGAACTGTCGAGAACAGTTCTAAACGCCCTGTGTTACCGTGCATTCATTTGCCATTCAGGTCGCGTGAGTACATATTCGGGTCAAGTTGGCATTACCTTGAAAGCATAAGACATGGCCTTTCCTCTGAGCGTCGCAGCATTGGCCGCCGGACTGGTGGTATCGGCGCCCTCACCGGACGCCGCAGGCACTCTCGTCGTGCGCGTGACGAACGATTGCAGCGCCGCCGCAGCCCAGGTCGTCGAGGAGACGGGCGGCCAGCTTCTGTCCGTACAACCGGTGGGTGATTCTTGCATTATCACCGTTCTCGTGCAGGGCAACGGACAGCGTCCACGCAAGGTGACGGTAAAGGTTCCGATGTAAGCGGAATCGGCTTATTCATGACATGATCGATTTGAAGCGGACGAAGGCGGACCGATGCGCATCCTCGTAGTCGAAGACGACGTTAATCTGAACCGGCAACTGGCCGACACGCTGAAGGAGGCCGGATATGTCGTCGACCAGGCGTTCGACGGCGAGGAAGGCCATTTCCTCGGCGATACCGAACCCTATGACGCAATCATTCTGGATATCGGCCTGCCGGAGATGGATGGCGTCACGGTGCTTGAAAAATGGCGCGGCGCCGGCCGCGGCGTGCCGGTGCTGATCCTGACGGCGCGCGACCGCTGGAGCGACAAGGTCGCCGGCATCGATGCGGGCGCCGACGACTACGTCACCAAGCCCTTCCATGTCGAGGAAGTGCTAGCGCGCATTCGGGCGCTGATCCGCCGCGCGGCCGGGCATGCTTCGTCCGAGATCATCTGCGGACCGGTGCGGCTCGATACCAAGTCGTCGAAGGCGACGGTGAACGGCACGACGCTGAAGCTGACTTCGCACGAGTATCGCCTGCTTGCCTATCTCATGCATCATATGGGCGAGGTCGTCTCGCGCACGGAACTGGTCGAACATATGTACGACCAGGATTTCGACCGCGATTCAAACACGATCGAGGTGTTCGTCGGCCGCCTGCGCAAGAAGATGGGCGTCGACCTGATCGAAACGGTGCGCGGTCTCGGTTACCGCATCCAAGCGCCGAAACATGCGAATTAAGTCGCTCACCGCACGTGTGTTGTTGCTGACCACGGTCTGGTCGACGGTGGCATTGGTGGTTATCGGGCTCTTGATCTCCACCCTCTACCGCAAGAGCGCCGAGCGCGGCTTTCAGGATCTCTTACGGGCACAGCTCTATAACGTCATCAATTCGGTGACTATAGGCGATCAGGGGGCTCTGAGCGGCAGTCCGCAGCTCGGCGACCTTCGCTTTGCCCAGCCGAAGACCGGCTGGTATTGGGTGGTGGAACCGCTCGGCACCTATACGACCGCGCCGCTGGTCTCGCCGTCACTCGGCTCGGCGCTCATTCCGGTTCCCTCAGTCGTCGAGGCGCCCTTCGATAAGAATTATGAGCGCTACTATCAGGTGACGGATGCCTCCGCGAACCGCGTGCAGGTGGCCGAAACCGAAGTGGTGCTCGATACTGACGGGCGCGCGGCGCGCTTTCGCGTCACCGGCAACGTCGATGTCGTCGAAGACGACGTGCGCACCTTTTCCCACAGCCTCTATCTGGCGCTCGCCGGTTTCGGTGTCGGCAGCCTGATCGTCAATGCGCTGGCAATTCTCTACGGCCTGAAGCCGCTCGATAAGGCGCGCGCCGCCCTGGAGCGCATCCGTGCCGGCGAGAGCGAGCAGCTGAAGGGCGATTTCCCGCGGGAAATCCTGCCGCTCGCCAACGAGGTGAACGCGCTGATCGACAGCAATCGCCGCATCGTCGAGCGGGCGCGTATGCAGGTCGGCAATCTCGCCCATTCGCTGAAGACGCCGATCGCCGTCTTGCTGAACGAGGCGCGGGTGCTTGAAAAATCCCATGGCGAGCTGGTGCGCAGCCAGGCGGAATCGATGCAAGGACAAGTGCAGTCCTATCTCAATCGGGCGCGCATCGCCGCGCAGCGCGAATCCGTGCTCGCCCGCACCGACGCGGAACCCGCGCTGGAGCGGCTGGTGCGCGTCATGCGCCGGCTGAACGTGGATACCGAATTCGACCTCGTGGTTTCGCCGCCGCATCTGGCCGTCGCCATGGAGCAGCAGGATCTCGAGGAGACTGTCGGCAATCTCCTGGAGAATGCGGCGCGTTTTGCCAAAAGTAGGGTGCGGCTTTCGGCCGTCGAAGCCGGCGAGGACGTGAAGGGGACGGAGGCGAGCGCGCGCCGCCACTGGGTGGAGCTCGCCGTCGAGGACGACGGGCCGGGTCTGGAGCCTGACCAGATCCGTGAGGCGCTGAAGCGCGGCCGCAGGCTCGACGAAAGCAAGCCCGGAACCGGGCTCGGCCTTTCGATCGTCACTGAGATATCCAACGAATATCAGGGGCGGCTCGAGCTTTCCCGTGGCGAGTGGGGCGGGCTGAAGGCGAAGCTTATCCTGCCCGGCGTCACAAAGGATGTTGCATGAGCAACTACTTGATGTCACAAAGATAGTGGCAAATGTATAGCATGCTTTGCCTTAATGCTGACACGGGGACGCTGCACTTCGATCGGCTGATTTTGACCCCTGATCGTGGTTCGACGCAATGATTTTACGCTCGCAAGGCATGATCGTTTCCGCCCTTTTTGTCGCCGTCGCGCTGTCTGGCTGCGTGACGACGAAGGGCGCCACGTCACGCGGCATTTTTTCAAGCAAGCCCTCTGCATCGGCCGCTTTCATCACTGCGCTTGAGGGTGGCCTCGTCGGCCGCAGCGGCGTCACGCTCACCGACAGCGACAAGCAGCGGGCGCTCGAGGCGGAATATCGGGCGCTGGAGGGAGCTGCCGTCGGCCAGCCGGTTCTCTGGACCGGCAAGGACATCAGCGGCAAGGTCGTCGCGGCCGCACCCTATCAGGTCGGCTCGCAGAATTGCCGCCAGTATACCCACACGCTGACCGTTGACGGCAAGGACACTGTGGTGCGGGGCGCCGCCTGCCGCAACGACGACGGAAGCTGGTCGCCGCTTGGCTAAATTGGTTTGATATCTGAGTGGTTTCACATCTCTATTGCGGCCAATAGCCTCAAATCTTCGTCATTCCGGCTTTGGCAGTTGGAATGGCGGCGCGCTTCAAGTATTTGAGCCGATATGCTGTTCTGGATTCTCGTTGCCGTACTGACGGCAGTCGTCGCCGCCATCCTGCTCTACCCCCTTCTGCGCGGAGCGAAGGCGGCGGAGAAGAGCCGCGCGGGCGAGGCGGCAGTCTATCGCGACCAGTTGCGCGAACTCGAGCGGGATCTCAATGGCGGGCTGATCACGGCGGAGGAGGCCGACTATGCGAGGGCCGAAATCGGCCGGCGGCTGATCGCCGTCTCTGCCGATGAGCCCGGAGAGGCGCCGAAGGCGCCACGGCATCACCGCCTTACCGAAGCCTTCGTCCTCCTGCTCCTGCCGGTTCTCGGGCTCTGTCTGTATTTGACGACGGGCAGGCCCGACCTGCCATCACAGCCGCTGGAAGCGCGGCTGGAAAACCCCGGTGACGACGTGGCCGTGCTGATCGCCAAGGCGGAACGGCATCTGGCGCAAAATCCCGATGACGGCAGGGGCTGGGATGTGCTCGCGCCGATCTATGTCCGCACGATGCGGGTGAACGACGCGCAAGTGGCCTATCGCAATGCCATCCGGCTTCTCGGCCCGAGCCCGATCCGGCTCGACGGCCTTGCCGAGACGCTGATGGCGGTCTCCGACGGCGTGGTAACGGAAGAGGCGCGTCAGGTGCTCGAACAGTCGCTGACGCTGGAGCCGGACAATCCGCGTGCCCGTTTCTACGTCGCGCTCAGCATGGAGCAGGCGGGAAAGCCCGACGAGGCGCGCCGGGCCTTCGAGGTGCTGGCGAAACAATCGCCGGCCGATGCGCCCTGGCTGCCGCTCGTCAACGAGCATATCGCCATGAATGGCGGCGCGCCGGCAAATCTCGGTACCGATCAGGCCGCCCCCGGCAATCCGACGCAGGAAGATGTGGCAGCGGCTGAGAACATGAATGCCGGCGACCGACAGCAGATGATCCGCGGCATGGTCGGAAGCCTCGATGCCAAGCTCAGCCAGGATCCGAACAATTTCGAAGGCTGGATGCGGCTCATCCGCTCTTACGCCGTATTGAACGACAAGGATCGCGCGGCCGGCGCCCTGAAGCGCGGCCTTGCGGCTTTTCCGCCGCCCGGCGAACAGGGCAGGCAATTGCTGGCGCTTGCCAGGGAACTCGGAATATCAACGGAAGGAATGGCGCAATGACGCGCAAGCAGAAGCGCTTGGCGGTGATCGCGGGCGGCATGGGCTTCATTGCCGCCGCCGTGCTGCTTGTCATGTTCGCCTTCAGTCAGTCGGTCGCCTATTTCTACATGCCGGCGGATCTGGCAAAGACGCCGGTGGCGCCGGAAACCCGCATCCGGCTCGGCGGCCTGGTCGGCGAGGGCAGTGTCGTGCGCGATACCGGCTCGACCGTGGAATTTTCCGTCACCGACGGCAGCGCCAATGCCGTGAAGGTCAAGTATACCGGCATCCTTCCTGATCTTTTCCGTGAGGGCCAGGGCGTCGTCACTGAAGGCATGTTTTCTGCTGGAACGAACGTCTTCATCGCCGACACCGTGCTCGCCAAGCATGACGAGACCTACATGCCGAAGGACGTGGCCGACCGGCTGAAATCCCAGGGGCTGTGGAAGGAAGGCCAGGGAGAGGAAGCGAAGGCGACGCAATGATCATCGAGATCGGCCATTATGCGCTGGTGCTGGCGCTTGCAACGGCGCTCATCCTCTCCATTGTTCCGGTGTTGGGGGCTCGCCGTCACGACCGGGCGATGATGGATGTGGCGACGATCGGCTCGGTCACGATGTTTTCGCTTGTCGCCTTCTCCTTCGGCGTTCTGACCTATGCCCATGCCGTCTCGGATTTCTCGGTGGAGAACGTCTGGGAGAATTCGCATTCGCTGGTGCCGCTGATCTACAAGTATTCCGGCGTCTGGGGCAATCACGAGGGATCGATGATGCTCTGGCTATTGATCCTGACGCTGTTCAGCGCGCTGGTCGCCGTCTTCGGGCGCAATCTGCCGGAGACGCTGAAAGCCAACGTGCTGGCCGTTCAGGCCTGGATTTCGGTCGCCTTCACGCTTTTCATCCTGCTGACCTCTAATCCCTTCCTGAGGCTTGACCCGGCGCCGGCCGAGGGCCGCGATCTCAATCCCGTCCTTCAGGATGTCGGGCTGGCGATCCACCCGCCGCTGCTCTATCTCGGTTATGTCGGCTTCTCCATCTGCTTCTCCTTTGCGGTTGCAGCCCTCCTGGAAGGACGGATCGATGCCGCCTGGGCGCGCTGGGTGCGGCCCTGGACGCTGGCCGCCTGGACCTTCCTGACGCTTGGCATCGCCATGGGCTCCTACTGGGCCTATTACGAACTCGGCTGGGGCGGCTGGTGGTTCTGGGACCCGGTGGAAAACGCCTCCTTCATGCCGTGGCTCGCCGGCACCGCGTTGCTGCATTCGGCCCTCGTCATGGAAAAGCGCGAGGCGCTGAAGATCTGGACGGTGCTGCTTGCCATCCTCACCTTCTCGCTGTCGCTGATGGGCACATTCCTGGTGCGCTCCGGCGTGCTGACCTCGGTACATGCCTTTGCCAGCGATCCGAGCCGCGGTATCTTCATTCTCTGCATCCTGCTGATTTTCATCGGCGGCGCGTTGTCGCTGTTTGCCTTCCGCGCGCCACGGCTTTCGGCCGGCGGGTTGTTTGCGCCGATTTCGCGCGAGGGTGCGTTGGTCGTCAACAATCTGATCCTGACGGTTGCCTGCGGCACGGTGCTGACCGGCACGCTCTATCCACTGCTGCTGGAGACGCTGACCGGCGATAAGATCTCCGTCGGGCCGCCCTTCTTCAATATGACTTTCGGCCTGCTGATGGCGCCGCTGATCTTCATCGTGCCCTTCGGGCCGTTGCTTGCCTGGAAGCGTGGCGATCTGCTCGGCGCCCTGCAGCGGCTCTATGTCGTGGCGGGGCTGGCCTTCGTTGCGGCGCTGATCTTCTTCTATATCGAACATGGCGGGCCGGTGCTTTCAGTGCTCGGGCTGGCGGCCGGGCTCTTCCTGATCCTTGGTGCCGCGGCCGATCTCTGGTATCGCGCCGGCATCGGCAAGGTCGCAGGCGGTGTCGCCTGGCGGCGTCTGACCGGTCTGCCGCGCTCGGCCTTCGGCACGGCACTCGCCCATGCCGGGCTCGGCGTCACCGTGCTCGGCATCGTCGCGGTCACGACCTTCCAGACCGAGCACGTCATCGAGATGAAGCCCGGCCAGACGGTGGATGCCGGCGGCTATAGCCTGAATTTCGACGGCATGCAGCCGGGCAGAGGGCCGAACTATACCGAGGACCGCGGCCACTTCACCATCTGGCGCGGTGGTGTCGCGGTTGCCGATACCTGGTCGGCCAAGCGCCTCTACACCGCCCGCCAGATGCCGACGACGGAGGCGGGTATCCTGACCTTCGGGCTCAGCCAGCTCTACGTTTCGCTGGGCGACGCCACTAAGGATGGCGGCATCGTCGTGCGCATCTGGTGGAAGCCGTTCATCCTCTGCATCTGGGGCGGAGCTGTGATCATGGCGTTCGGCGGCATGGTGTCTCTCAGCGACCGCCGCCTGCGCGTCGGCGCCCCGCGCAGAAAGGCGAAGGCAAAACCGGCGGTGCCTGCAATGGAGCCGGCCGAATGATGCGGCGTCTCCTCCTGGCTTTCGCTTTGCTGCTGATGGCAGCCCCCGCCTTCGCCGTCAATCCGGACGAGGTGCTGACCGATCCGGCGCTCGAGGCGCGAGCCCGCGCCCTTTCGGCCGAACTGCGCTGCATGGTCTGCCAGAATCAGTCGATCGACGATTCCAATGCCGATCTGGCCAAGGACCTGCGAATTTTGGTGCGCGAGCGCATCACCGACGGCGACAGCGACGACGCGGTGCTGAATTATATCGTCTCGCGCTATGGCGAATTCGTATTGCTGAAACCGCGTGTCAACAGGAAGACGCTGCTGCTCTGGGGAGCACCGGTGTTGTTGGTGCTCGCTGGCGGGCTGTCGCTGCTGGCCTTTGCGCGCAAGAGGGCTGGCAAACCGACCGGAAGCAAGCTGACGGCGGACGAACAGGCGCGGCTGAGCGAACTTCTGAAGAAATAGCCGACCGAGCGGCAATTGGGGGCGAACCGAGAGGCGGGATTTCCGATCGCGTCCGGTCCATCCGGCTGCGCATTTTGGCCGTTTGCCAAACATTGCAAACATTACGAATTTTTCATTGGCCGGACAGTTCGCAGTAAGGTGCGGCATCCTATATCTTTAGTCATCGACTGATCCGGCGCCGCCGGTCTGAAGATCTAAGAACAAGAGAAGGTGCTCCAATGCTTAAGAATTTCAACGGACGTCCGTCCCTCGCCACTGTGCTCAAGGCTTCTACCGTCGCCGGTATCGCAGCCGCTGTGCTCGCAACCGGCGTTCCGCTCGAAATCACCCGGTCTTATGCTGAAGCCGTCAAGGTTCAGGCGCCCGCCGTTCCGAGCTTCGCCAATGTCGTCGACGCCGTTTCGCCGGCCGTCGTTTCCGTCCGCGTCGAAAACCGCGTCAATCAAGTCGCCGACAACGACGGCTTTTCCCTCGACGGCCGCGGCTTCGACGATCTTCCCGACGATCATCCGCTGAAGCGCTTCTTCAAGCAGTTCGGCCAGGACCCGAATGACCAGCAGGGCCATCCGCGCCGCTTCGGCCAGAATGGCCCGAATGGCGGTCCGAACGGCCCGGGCGGCAAGGGCCGTCTGCGCCCCGTCGCCCAAGGGTCCGGCTTCTTCATCTCTGAAGACGGCTATATCGTCACCAACAACCACGTCGTTTCCGATGGCCAGGCCTTCGTCGCCGTCATGAATGACGGCACCGAGCTTGACGCCAAGCTGATCGGCAAGGATCCGCGCACCGATCTCGCCGTGCTCAAGGTCGACGGCAAGGGCAAGAAGTTCACCTACGTCAACTGGGCCGACGATAACAACGTCCGCGTCGGCGATTGGGTCGTTGCCGTCGGCAACCCCTTCGGCCTCGGTGGAACGGTCACTGCCGGCATCGTCTCGGCTCGCGGCCGCGACATCGGCTCCGGTCCTTATGACGATTACCTGCAGGTGGATGCGGCCGTGAATCGCGGCAACTCAGGCGGTCCGACCTTCAACCTCAGCGGCGAAGTCGTCGGCATCAACACCGCGATCTTCTCGCCGTCGGGCGGCAGCGTCGGCATTGCCTTCGCCATCCCGGCTTCGACCGCAAAGGATGTCGTCGCCGACCTGATGAAGGACGGCCAGGTTTCGCGCGGCTGGCTGGGCGTCCAGATCCAGCCGGTGACCAAGGATATCGCCGAATCCATCGGCCTTTCCGAGCCGAGCGGCGCCCTCGTCGTCGCCCCGCAGGCCGGATCGCCGGGTGACAAGGCAGGCATGAAGGCAGGCGACGTCGTCACCGCCCTCAACGGCGAAACGATCAAGGATGCCCGTGATCTCAGCCGCCGCATCGGTGCGATGCAGCCGGGCAGCAAGGCCGAGCTTTCGGTCTGGCGTGCCGGCAAGGCGCAGTCGCTCACCGTCGAACTCGGCACGTTGCCGGCCGATCAGAAGGATGCCTCCGCCGATGAGAACATTCAGCCGCAGCAACCTGAGGCGCCGGCTTCCGAGAAGGCGCTTGCCGATCTCGGCCTGACGGTCGGTCCCTCCGACGACGGCAAGGGCCTGGCGATCACTGGTATCGACCCGGACTCCGACGCTGCCGACAAGGGCATCAAGGAAGGCGAAAAGATCACCTCCGTCAACAATCAGCAGGTCTCCACCGCTGCCGATGTCGTCAAGGTGCTGAACCAGGCCAAGAAGGACGGCCGCACCCGCGCTCTCTTCCAGATCCAGTCCAGCGAGGGAAGCCGTTTCGTAGCGCTTCCGATCAACGGCCAGGGCTGATCCCCGGGAAACAACAGCCCGCGCGGACGAAAGTCCGCGCGGCTCGATTCCTCTGATCTTTGAAGGATGATCTCAATGAGCGCCGCCCCGCAGGAACATGCTTTGAGCCTTGCCGAAACGCAGCCGGCGGGTAATGTCGGCCGCATGAAGATTCTCATCATCGAAGATGATCTCGAAGCCGCAGTCTACCTCACGAAAGCCTTTCGTGAGGCGGGCATCGTCGCCGATCACGCCAGCGACGGCGAGAGCGGCCTGTTCATGGGGTCCGAAAATACCTACGACGTCATCGTCATCGACCGCATGCTGCCGCGCCGGGACGGGCTGTCCGTCATCAGCGAGCTGCGCCGCAAGGCCATCCATACGCCGGTCCTCATCCTCTCCGCGCTGGGTCAGGTCGATGACCGTGTGACCGGTCTTCGCGCCGGCGGCGATGACTACCTGCCGAAGCCTTATGCCTTCAGTGAATTGCTGGCGCGTGTCGAAGTGCTCGGCCGCCGCAAGGGCACGCCGGATCAGGACGTCGTCTATCGGGTCGGCGATCTCGAACTCGACCGGCTTTCCCACGAGGTGCGCCGCGGCGGCAAGGAGATCCTGCTACAGCCGCGCGAATTCCGCCTGCTCGAATATCTGATGAAGAATGCCGGCCAAGTGGTGACCCGCACCATGCTGCTCGAAAACGTCTGGGATTACCATTTCGACCCGCAGACCAACGTGATCGACGTGCACGTCTCGCGCCTGCGCTCGAAAATCGAGAAGGACTTCAGCCAGCCGCTCCTGAAGACGATCAGGGGCGCGGGGTACATGATCAAGGATGAGGGATGAGCCGCTTCAGGGTTCTCTTCAAGTCCACCGCAGTCCGCCTTTCGGCACTCTACATCCTGCTTTTCGCCATCTGCGCCGCGACGCTCGTCTTCTATGTGACGGCGATGTCGGAACGGCTGCTGACGGGCCAGATCCGTGATGCCGTCAGGCAGGAAGTGGAGCAGGTACAGCGCGCCTATGACACCGGCGGCATGAACCTTCTTCTGCGCACCATGGAGCGGCGGGCCCGCCAGCCGGGCGCCAACCTCTACATCATCGCTGGTCCCTCGGGCGATATTCTCGCCGGCAATGTCGCCTCGGTGCAGCCTGGCGTCTTCGAGGAGATTGGCTGGACCTCCGCGCCTTTCGCCTATCAACGCTACACTGACGGTGGGGGTGTCGAGCGCCGTCATCGGGCGATCGCCAATATCTTCGTGCTCGACAACGGCTTGAGAATCCTCATCGGCCGCGACCTCGGCGACCCCGAGCGGTTCCGGCTGCTGGTCCGCCAGGCGCTGATGGTGGCTTTGGCGATCATGGGTCTCGGCGCAATCATCATCTGGTTCGCCATCGGCCGCAATGCGCTGAAACGCATCGACCGCATGTCGGATGCGAGCAAGAAGATCATGGCAGGCGATCTCTCGCAGCGCCTGCCGGTGGGCGGATCCGGCGATGAATTCGACCGGTTGTCGGTGTCGCTGAACACCATGCTGGAGCGGATCGAGAAGCTGAACGAGGGGCTGCGGCAGGTCTCAGACAACATCGCCCACGATCTCAAGACGCCGCTGACGCGGCTGCGCAACAAGGCGGCCGACGCGCTTGATATGACCGACGGCGATACCCGGCGCGTAGCTCTTGAGGGCATCATTTCAGAATCGGACCAGCTGATCCGCACCTTCAACGCGCTGTTGATGATCTCCCGAGTCGAGGCTGGATCGGTCGCAGCGGAAATGTCGCCGGTCGAGCTTTCGGCCATCGTCTCCGACAGCGCCGAGCTTTACGAGCCGGCGGCGGAGGAAGCCGGCCTCGGCCTCAGCTCCAGCATCGAGCCCGATGTCGAAGTGCAGGGCAATCGCGAACTGATCGGCCAGGCGATCTTCAACCTGCTCGACAATGCGATCAAATATTCCTCCGACACGGAGGGAGCAGGCGTGGTGTCGCTGAAGCTCGCCCGCCGCCCGGACGGTATCTGCCTTTCGGTGGTTGATCACGGGCCGGGTGTCCCGGCCGAAAGGCGCGATGACGTGGTGAAACGCTTCGTTCGCCTCGACGAAAGCCGCTCGAAGCCCGGAACGGGGCTGGGGCTTTCGCTTGTTGAAGCCGTGATGGAACTGCACAACGGCCGGCTCGAACTTTCCGATACCGATCCAGACAAGCCCGAACGGCGCGGATTGACCGTCAGTATGATCTTCCCGGCCAAGGCTGCCTGATCTCTTCCGCCGAATTACGATCGGGTGAATCGCGTATTGGCGGTTTTATGCCGAGACCCTAGTTTAATGCCGATCGAAGGAAGTGGCTCGCGATTCTGTGTGACTGTTTCCCTCCATGGTAAAGCAGGGAGAGCGCATGCTGACGAAATCGACGCACGGCCTGAAGGATGTCGCCGAGGGGCTGCTGCGTCCATTGAACCAGACGGAGCTGAAGCTGGCGCTGGCCGACCTTCAGGAGGCCGGCAGACACGAGCCGTCGGTGGCTGCGATGCTTAAGACGGAGGGACCGCTGCGCGATTTCATCGCGGCGGTGCTGACGCTGTCGCCTTATTTGCGTGAAATCGTCAATCTCGATCCCGCCGTGCTTGCCGGCGCCATTACGCAACCGCTGGAGCCGCAGATCGAGGCGCTGGTCGCCGAGGCGCGGAGCTGCTGGCGGCCAGACTGCGAGGGGGCGGCGCCCCCAGAATCCGTAGTGATGAGCAGGCTGCGCATCATCAAACGCAAGGTGGCCTTCCTGGTCGCAGCCGCCGATCTCTCGCGCATTATTGACGGGCGGGCGACGACGGCCTGGCTGAGCGAGCTTGCCGAGGCTTCAGTTGCCGCCGCCATCGACCATCTGCTGCTTTCGGCGCATGAAGGCGGAAAGCTGCGGCTGCCGGACCCGGCGGCACCGAGCGAGGGCTCCGGGCTGATCGTGCTCGGCATGGGCAAACTCGGCGCATGCGAACTCAACTATTCCTCCGATATCGATCTCGTCGTCTTCTTCGACGAAGAGGCAGGCATCGTGCCCGACCCCGATGACGCGATCGAGGTCTTCCCCAGGATGATGCGTCGGCTGGTGCGCATCCTGCAGGAGCGGACTGCAGACGGTTATGTCTTCCGCACGGATCTCAGATTGCGCCCCGATCCCGGCTCGACGCCGCTGGCGATCCCGGTCGATGCGGCGATGATCTATTACGAGGGCAGGGGCCAGAACTGGGAGCGGGCAGCCTTCATCAAGGCGCGCGCCGTTGCCGGCGACCTCGCTGCGGGTGCAGACTTCCTGCGCGGGCTCGCCCCTTTCGTCTTCCGTAAATATCTCGATTACGCGGCGATTGCCGACATCCATTCGATCAAGCGGCAGATCCACGCGCATAAGGGCCACGGTGCGATTGCGGTCAAGGGCCATAACGTCAAGCTCGGCCGCGGCGGCATCCGCGAGATCGAATTCTTCGTCCAGACCCAGCAGCTGATCGCCGGCGGCCGCATGCCGGCGCTGCGTGGCCGGGCGACGGAGGAGACGCTCGGTGAACTCACCAAGGCGAAGTGGATCGACGCGGAGACTCGTGACGAACTGACGGAAGCCTACTGGTTCCTGCGCGATGTCGAACATCGCATCCAGATGGTGCGCGACGAGCAGACCCACCTGCTGCCGGAGACAGATGCCGACCTGAAGCGCATCGCCTTCATGTTGGGCTACACCGATACGCCGAGCTTTTCCGAACGGCTGGTCGGCGTGCTGAAGACGGTGGAGCGACGTTATGCCCACCTGTTCGAACAGGAGAGCAAGCTTTCCACGGACACTGGAAACCTCGTCTTCACCGGCCAGGGTGACGACCCGGATACGCTGGAGACGCTGAAGAAACTCGGTTTCACCAGGCCGTCCGACATTTCCCGCATCATCCGCACCTGGCATTATGGCCGCTACCGCGCAACGCAGTCGGTCGAAGCGCGCGAAAGGCTGACGGAACTGGCGCCGGAGCTCCTGCGGGTCTTCGGCGAAAGCAAGCGCGCCGACGAGGCGCTGCTGCGCTTCGACAGCTTCATCTCGGGCCTTCCCTCCGGCATCCAGCTTTTCTCGCTGCTCGGCAGCAACCCGGCGCTCTTGTCGCTGATCGTCAACATCATGTCCTCGGCACCCCGGCTTGCCGAGGTGATCGCCGCCAAGCCGCACGTCTTCGACGGCATGCTCGACCCCGGCCTGATGGCCGAGCTGCCGACGCGCGAATACCTCGGCGAGCGGCTGAAAGGCTCGCTCGCCCAGGCGCGCCACTATGAGGAAGTGCTCGACCGGCTGCGCATCTTCGCCGCCGAGCAACGCTTCCTGATCGGCATCCGCCTGCTGACTGGCGCGATCAATGGCGCGATGGCGGCGCGCGCCTTCACCCATCTCGCCGACCTCATCATCACAGCCGCGCTTGACGCCGTGGTGAGCGAAATGCGGGCAGCACACGGCGACTATCCCGGCGGGCGCATCGCGGTCGCCGGCATGGGCAAGCTCGGCAGCTTCGAGCTGACGGCTGGTTCCGATATCGATCTGATCCTGCTCTACGATTACGACGACGCGGCCGGCGAATCCGGCGGGCCGAAGCCGCTCGACGCGACCCGTTACTTCACCCGCATCACCCAGAGGCTGATCGCCGCCTTCTCGGCGCCGACTGCCGAAGGCGTGCTCTATGAGGTCGACATGCGGCTGCGTCCCTCCGGCAACAAGGGGCCGGTCGCAACCCGCATCAACGCCTTCGGTAAATATCAGCGCGAGGAGGCATGGACCTGGGAGCATATGGCGCTCAGCCGCGCCCGGCTGATCTGCGGCGACGACAGCCTCATCGCCGAGGCGGAGCAGATCATTCGGGCAGTGCTGTCGGCCGACCGCGACATCGCCAAAGTGGCGCATGACGTCGGCGAGATGCGCGAACTAATCGACAAGGAAAAACCGCCTTCCGGCCCGTGGGACTTGAAGCTGATCCCCGGCGGCGTCATCGACCTCGAATTCATCGCCCAGTACCTGGCGCTGATCGCGCCGACCAAGGGTGTCGGCATTGCCGTGAACGGCATGAGCACAGGCGAGGCGCTGAAGGTGCTGGGCGACCGGCTGATGGCAACGGCCGATCTCGACCTGTGCCTCGAGGCCTTCGCGCTTTATACCGGCCTTTCGCAGCTGATCCGTCTCTCCATCGACGGTCTGTTCGATCCGAATGATGCGCCATCAGGCCTCATCGAGCTCGTCTGCCGCGCCGGTGACTGCCCCGACATCAGGATGCTGGAAGGGGAGGTGAAACGGTTGTCAAAGGCAGTCAGGAAAATATTCCTGACCGTTGTGAAGACCTAGCAATTCCAGCGCTGTCCGGCAGTTCAGCGCGGATCAAAATTCCTCCCACGTCTGAGCGGCATTAGCCTTGCTCCCGCCGCCGAAGGCGCCGGCAATCTTCCGGGTAAGTGCGCGGGCAGGTGAACTTACAGGCTGGCTGGCATGATTGGCCACTCGCGGTGCCGCCGCTCCGAGTTTGAAGCGCGCGACGAGGTCGCGAAGCTTTGCGGCTTCCTGTGCCAGGCTTGAGGCGGCAGCTGTCGATTCTTCCACCATCGCCGCATTCTGCTGCGTGCTCTGGTCCATCGAATTGACCGCGGTATTGATCTCCGCCAAACCCGTCGCCTGCTCCTTTGCGGAGACGGAGATCGAGCTCATATGGTCGTTGATCTGCCTGATGAAGCTACCGATGACGTTCAATGCCTCTCCGGTATCGTGCACCAGCTTCACGCCGCCTTCCACTTCGGCCGTCGAATTTTGGATCAGGTCCTTGATCTCCTTGGCTGCCTTGGCCGAACGTTGCGCCAGTTCGCGCACTTCCTGCGCGACGACCGCAAAGCCCTTGCCTGCCTCGCCGGCACGCGCCGCCTCGACCCCGGCGTTGAGCGCCAGCAGATTGGTCTGGAAGGCGATCTCGTCGATGACGCCGATGATGTTGGAGATTTGCTGTGCGCGCTGCTCGATCCGCCGCATCGCCTCTTCGGCCTGTGAAACCACCTCGGCAGATTTCGCCGCACTCTGGTTGGCCTGGGTCGCGACGGTGCGGGCTTCTTCCGTCGTCTTCGTTGACGAGCTGACATTGGCGGTGATCTGATCGAGCGCGGCTGCGGTCTCCTCCAGCGAGGCAGCCTGCTGCTCGGTGCGTTTGGCGAGATCCCCGGCGCCAGTGGCGATTTCGCGTGTGCCGCCGTCCATTATGGTGATGCTCTCAGCCATCGTCGACAGAGCTGTATTCAACTGGCGGACCGACTCGTTGAAGTCATGGCGAAGAGGTTCGAAGTCGGATGCAAAAGCCTCGTTCAGCTGAAAAGCCAGGTCGCCGGCCGCCAAGCGCTTCAGGCCGGCGCCGAGATGTTCGGAGGCAAAGCGCAGTTGCTCGGCTTCCATTTCCATGCGCTTCTGGGTCGCGGCCCGCTCGGCGTCCTGTTGTTCACGCGACGCCCGTGCGTCACCTTCGAGACGGCTGTTGGTGATGGCCGCTTCCCGGAACACGTCCACCGCGGCCGCCATTGCCCCGATCTCGTCCAGACGACCGACGAACGGGACCTGTGCCGTTGTATCGCCGGAAGCGAGATTGCCCATCGCGCTGGTGATCCGCGCAATCGGTTTGGCGATAGCGCGGCTGCCGAAAACAGCGGAAGCTGCGAGCGTCATGAGAACAAGCATGCCAACGCCGAGATTCAGCTTTTGGGCCAAACTTTGAATGTCGATCTTGTCAACGTCTGCCTGCTGCGCACTCTCCTTGGCGGCGTTAACGCCCTCGTCCAGCGTCTTGGTCGCCTTTTGAGCAATTCCCAGCAGCTTTGCCCTAAGTTCTTCCTCTTGCCCTTTCAGGTTTGCATCAGTCGCCGGTTGACCGAGCTTTGCTCTGATGACCTTCGCGAGATCGCCCGCCAAGGCGAAGTAAGCGTCGGTCATGCCTTTGACATTCTGCATTCGATCCGAGTCGACGCCTACTGCCATGGCGGACATCGCCTCGTTCAGGTATTTGCTCGCCGATTCGTGGTTCTCGGCTATGAAGGCAACGGCTGTCGCAACTTTGTCCGTCGAATCGGCAAGGCGGAGGTCGCGTACGCCGACCTGCATGCCTCGGACAGAAGCCTTGATATCCACGGCAATGCGCGAAATGATCAGCTGTCGCCGTTCGAGACTGGAGCTTTCGCCGACCATTCGGTTCGTCAGCCAAGTGGTTGTCAGCATGGTGATGACCATCACCATTCCGAGACCAGACATGATTGCCAGTTTGGAGCTAATGCGGGAGAAGATGGATGACGGCAACATTCGGTTTCTCTGTATGGAAAACAGGATGTCGTCATGATCCCTGTCTTAAGATCCTGAGAATAGCTCGCAGAAACGGTGGCCGGATGAGTGATTCACCCGACGGAAATTGATTTGTTTAAGCTGAGCAGGCAGATGAAGAATGTTTGTCAGCTACACGCCCGTTATCGGTTGCGGCAGTTGCTAAATCGTTACCTTCGCATATCCGCATAAATTGTGCGGCGTAAACGCAAATTTTACTTCGCATTTTGGATACATTAGTGTTTGCGCAAGTTCCGTCTGTGGGCGCAGGACTTCGCGGAGCCGTATGACACAAGCATCACAGGGCCGGGCAATGACGGGCGTTAGATGGAGTTCGAAACCATTGCCGGAGCACGTGATCCATCGCCGCTTGCCCCGAGGCAGAGGGATAACCGACTCATTCATCAGGTGCTTGACGCAGTCGTCCTGAAGCTTTCCTTCAATATGGAGCGACCCTAGACATCATCCGGAATGCGCAGCGAGATCACGGTACCCACCGCCTCGCGGGAGCGGATCTTCATGCGGCCGCCATGCAGCGAGGTCAGCGAGCGTGAGATGGCGAGCCCGAGGCCGGAGCCGCCCTTGCTCTTGGCGTACTGGCTCTGCACCTGTTCGAAGGGCTGGCCGATCTTGGATAGCGCCGAGCGCGGAATGCCTATGCCGGTGTCGGCGATGGTGACGAAGACGGCGCCTTCGACACGGCGGGTGCGCACCGCGATGCGGCCGCCATTGTCGGTGAACTTCACAGCATTGGAGAGCAGATTGAGCAGCACCTGTTTCATCGCCCGGCGATCGGCCATCAGCGTGAGGCCGGAGCAGATGCGCTGGTCGATGACGATGTTCTTTTCAGCCGCCGGAATGGCGGTGAAGCGCAGGCTTTCCTCGATCAGCGGCACGAGGTCGATGCGCTCGCGGTGCAGCTTGAGGTGGCCGGCCTCGATCTTCGACATGTCGAGAATGTCGCTGATGACGTTGAGCAGATGTTTGCCGCTGTCATGGATGTCGCGGGCATATTCGTCGTATTTCAGCGAGCCGAGCGGCCCGAACATCTGGTTCTGCAGGATTTCCGAGAAGCCGAGGATGGCGTTGAGCGGCGTGCGCAGCTCGTGTGACATGTTGGCGAGGAATTCCGATTTCGCCTTGTTGGCGGCCTCGGCGCGCTCTTTTTCCGCCTGGTAGTTGGCGTTGGCCGTCGAAAGCTCGGATTTCTGGACCTCCAGCGTCTGGCGCGAGGCTGATAGATCGCCGATCGTTGCCATCAGCCGGCGTTCGGATTCGCGCAGCCGCTCCTGGTGGCGCTTCATCAACGTGATGTCGGTTCCGACCGAAACCCTGCCGCCGTCGCGGGTGCGCCGTTCGTTGATCTGCAGCCAGCGCTCGTCGGCAAGCTGCACCTCGGTCGTGCGCGAATAACCGGAGCCGTCGGCATCGGCGATTCGCCGTTCGATGACGGGGCGGGCGGCCGCGGCATTGACGATCGAGCGCTCGGTGCCAGGCACCAGCACGCTGTCCGGCAGCCCATAGGCCTGCTGGAAATGGGTGTTGCACATGACAAGCCGATCGTTTTTATCCCAGAGCACGAAGGCTTCCGAGGTGCATTCGATGGCGTCGGCGAGCCGTTGGTCTGCTTCCGCGTAGCGTTGGGCGAGCCGATGCTGTTCGGTCACGTCCATGGCGATGCCGATCAGGTGCATGCGGCCGGAATTGCTGCGGATCACCTGGGCGCGGGCGCGCATCCAGACATAATGGCCGCCGGCATGCCGCATGCGAAAGATCTGATCGACCTGGCCGGAATGGCCCTTGGCGATGGCACGCGCGATCTCGTAGAGCCCGCCGTCATCGGGATGCATCAGCCGAGCAGCTTCGCCGAAGCCCATCGTCTTGTCGGAACCGGGCAGGCCGAGCATATCGTACATCGAGCGCGACCAGAAGAATTCCCGATTCTCGAAATCGAAGTCCCAGAGGCCGCAGCGGCCACGTGACAGCGCCGTCTCGACCCGCAGGTTCGATTCAAGGAAGATGTCGTCGGCGTCGCGGGCGCGCTTCACCTGCGTGTAATAGGCATAGAGGATCACGAGCAGGATCGAGGAAATGCCGGCAAACAGCGTGACGTTGAGCGCCAGTTCCTCGCGCCACAGCCGGCTGATCTCGTCGAGCGAAGTGGCGGCGACGATATAGCCGCCGGCATTGCCCATCAGTGTGATCTCGGCATAGTGCGGCACGCCGCCGATCGTCGTTTCGATGACGCCGGCACGATCGCCGAAACGCCGGATCGCCGAAACCTCGGGGAAGAAATCACCGACATTGCTGCCGACATGCGAAAGCCCGGCGGTCGTCGCGGCAAAGACCTTGCCGCTTGCCTGCACGAGCAGCACGAAGGCGCCGCTGTCCAGCCGGTCCTGCGGCAGGAACCTGGCAAGCCGCGCCTGCGCCTCAGCGATATCACCGCTGTCGAAGATATCGGCGGCGTCGGCAAATACGGCGGAGGCGGTCGCCGCCGAAAGCGCCGTGGCATGGCGGGCCGATGCCTCCAGGCGGGCGTATTCGCTCATCATGCCGAAGAAATGCGAGGCGGCGACGACGGTGAGGAAGGCAACGATCAGCGCCGGAATGGCGCGCTTCAAGATGAGCTCCGCCTTCGGCAGATGGCGAAGAAGCGGTTCCGATGTCGCATGACCGGAAAGGCTGTCTCGCCAGGCTTTCAGCCCGTCAAAATCGACACGCAGCCGTCCTCCGGCCACGGTTGCCCGCCGCACGTCCATCATCTCTTCGCCTTGTCCCTCATGTGATTCGCGCGCCGCTCGCTCGAACCTGACCTAGAGAATCATGGGTGATTCGCCTTGTCCAGAGGTAAAGGTAAAAATCCGTTAACTATTTCTGATTTCGCGCTTTTCCGCCGATTCGGGTCGCCGGATGGAAGGCCGGCGCATCGTTGCGACGGCCCGTCCGAAGTCGATCACCCTTTAAGCGTGCGTTCGACGATGTCGCGCACGTCGGTCGAAAGAGCTGGAGCCCGCTCGATCTCAAGGAGTGCTGCGCGGGCATGGTCGGCACGCACCGGCTCCAGCGAGCGCCAGGAGCGCATGGAGGTGAGGATGCGTGCGGCAAGCTGCGGGTTGCGCCCGTCAATATCGAGAATCTGGGCGGCCAGGAAGCGATAGCCTTCGCCATCGGCGCGGCCGAAGCCGGTCGGATTGCCGAAGGCGAAGCTTCCGACCAGAGAACGCATCCGGTTCGGGTTGGTCCGCTTGAAAAGCGGATCGTCCATCAGAGCGCGAACCCGATCCAGGGTTTTCGCGCCGGGAATGCCGGCCTGGATCGCGAACCATTTGTCGATGACGAGCGCATTCTCCGCGAAACGGTCACGGAATGTCGCCAGCGCCTCGCTGGCCTCCGCGCTGTCGGGGAAACGGTGGGCCAGGATCGTCAGCGCATGGCTGAGATCGGTCATGTTATTGGCCGCATCGAAGGCGGTCTTGGCGCGAGCCGGCGTCTGTTCGGTATACGAGAGATAGGTGAGGGCGGCATTGCGCAGCGCGCGCAGACCGGCGCTTTTCGCGTCAGCATTGAAATCGCCCGATGTCGTCATCGTTGCGTAGAGGGCGGCAAAGACGTCCTTTCCGGCATCGGCGATCTGTTTCAGGACCGCTTGCCTGCCGGCATGGATGGAATCGGGATCGTTGTTGCCGCCGAGTTCGCGGGCGATGTCGGATTCGCTCGGCAGCGCCAGCGCCTGGGCGCGGAAGGCGGGCTCGAGGCTCTCGTCGGCGGCGGCCGCAATCAGCGTCTCGACGAAGGTCGCCTCGCAGGCGACCGGCTTGCCCTCGCGGGCGTCGCGCGCTGCTTTCAGGAGGTTCGGCAGCGCAAGGTCGGTCAGCGCCTGCCAGCGGGCGAAATGATCCGTCTCATGGCGAGCGAGATGGGCGAGATCGGCCGGGCTCTGATCGAAATGCAGGTTGATCGGCGCCGAGAAGCTGCGGTTGATCGAAACGACCGGCCGCGAGCCAACGCCATGGAACACCGCCGTCTGCGTGCGGCCTGTGAGATGCAGCACGTCGCCGGCGTATTCCGCGCCCTCGACGGAGCTCGGCTCGATCTTGCCGCCGTTTTCACCGAAGAGCGCCACGCTCAGCGGAATATGCATCGGCTCCTTGACCGATTGGCCGGGGGTAGCAGGCGTCATCTGTTCAAGCGACAGGGTGAAGCTGGCCGCCGCCGCATCGTAGCTGCCCGACGCAGTGACGAGCGGCGTGCCGGCCTGGTGGTACCAGAGCGAAAATTGCGCGAGGTCGCGCCCGCTTGCCTCTTCGAAGCATTTGACGAAATCCTCGATCGTCACCGCCTGGCCGTCGTGGCGGTCGAAATAGAGGTCCATGCCCTTCTTGAAGTCGCCTCTGCCAAGCAGCGTCGCGATCATCCGCGTGACTTCGCTGCCCTTCTCGTAAACCGTCGTCGTGTAGAAATTATTGATCTCGCGATATTTCGTCGGCCGTACCGGATGGGCAAGCGGACCGCTGTCTTCGGGAAACTGCTCCGATTTCAAATGACGCACCTCGGCGATGCGCTTGACCGGGCGCGAGCGCTGGTCGGATGAAAATTCGTGGTCGCGATAGACCGTCAGGCCTTCCTTGAGGCAGAGCTGGAACCAGTCGCGGCAGGTGATGCGATTGCCGGTCCAGTTGTGGAAATATTCATGCGCGATGATCGTCTCGATATTGGCATAGTCGGCATCGGTCGCGATCTCGGGATCGGCGAGCACGTATTTGTCGTTGAAGATGTTGAGGCCTTTGTTCTCCATGGCGCCCATGTTGAAGTCGGACACGGCGACGATCATGAAGATATCGAGATCGTATTCGCGGCCGAAGACCTCTTCGTCCCACTTCATCGACCGTTTCAAGGCGTCCATGGCATAGGCGGCGCGCGGCTCCTTGCCGTGCTCGACATAGATCTTCAGCGCCACTTCACGGCCGGACATGGTCGTGAACGTGTCTTCGACGACGCCGAGATCGCCGGCGACGAGCGCAAAGAGATAGCTCGGCTTCGGATGCGGATCGAACCAGGCGGCGAAATGCTTGCCGGGGCCGTAGCCCGCGCCGCCGAGAAAGTTGCCGTTCGACAGGAGCAGCGGGTTGGCGTCCTTGTCGGCGATGATGTTGACCGTGAATGGCGCGAGCACGTCCGGCCGGTCGGGGAAATAGGTGATGCGGCGGAAGCCCTCAGCCTCGCACTGTGTGCAATAGATGCCGCCGGTGCGGTAAAGGCCCATCAGCTGGGTGTTGGCCTCGGGATTGATGATTGTCGTGATCGTCAGCTCGAACGGCGCGCTTTCCGGCAGGTCGCGCACCGTCAGGCTGTCCGGCGTCGCGTCGTAGCGCGAAGGGTCCAGCTCCACCTGGTCAAACAGCAGCCCCGACAGCGTCAGTTCGTCGCCGTCAAGAACGATTGGCGCCGTGGGATCGGCGCCCGGGCGGCGGTGAAAGATGAGGCGGGCCTCGACCTTTGTCTCCGTCGGGTCGAGTTCGAAGGTCAGGTCCACGCGTTCCAGCTCGAAGTCGGTGGGGCGGTAATCTGCCAGATGAATAACCTGGCCGGTATCTGTTCGCATGGTGGTTCCTGAAGACCGTTATTGGACAATCGCGGAATACAGAGGCGGGCGCACTCTGCTATAAATTTGCCGGGCATGATTACATTAAAGTCTGAACTAAAGTTAAAGCAAATTGCCCGAGAACATGAAGTTCCCGGGCAATTACTCTGTTTGTAACCGTGAGGCGCGATTTCAAGTGGCCACTATTTTAGGTTGAGCGCTATCTTGATCGCCGCATCGCTTTCCGTCCGCTGCACGACGACGCCGTACCAGCCGAGTCCGTCATAGTCCTCGTAGCCGAGGGTGCGCGCGAAGGCGACGATCGAGCCATTGTTGTCGTAGTAGCTGCCTTTTGCCTGGCCGGATGGGTTGGCGAGCGCAAAATGGGAAAAGAGGAACGCGGGATTGGTGGTGGCGATGACCCGGCTCTTGCCGTCGAGCAGCATGACCGTCGTCTTTTCCGCCAGCTGCGGCGGCAGGTTCGCCTCTTTCTCGACGATCGCCTGGCCTTGGTTCTGCCAGTCGAAATAAACGCCGAGCGTGCCGATCAGCCGCCCGTCAAGCTTGCCGTTTTCGCGGATGCCGGTGGCATAGACGAGCGCATGCCTGTTGTCGTGGAGAGGGCTGGATTTGACGTCATCGACGATATACGCGTCGCCGGAAGCGCAGGCCGACGCAGCACGGAACCATGGGTCGCCGGCAAGGCTCGTTCCCGCGAGCTTGCGCTGGAAATGGGGATTGGCCGAGGCGATCACCTTGCCCGAGAGATCGGTCATGACGAGATCGAGATAGACGGTGTAGAAACGGTTAATGGCGCCGAGACGCTCCGCTGCGAAGGCAACGGTTTCCCGGCCGGGTTCCTGCAGCGCCTGCCAGAGTGCCGGGTCCGTTGCCCACCAGCGCACATCGGCCGTGCGCTCGAAGAGATTGCGCACGATGAGCTGCACCAACGTTTGCGCGAGATCCGTCAGGCGCACGCCCTCCATCTCTTCGACAAGTGAATCGGCCATGGCGCGGCTGAGGCCGATGCGGCCGAGCACGTTGCTCTCGAACTTGCCGGTGATGTCGGTTGCGATCTGAGCCAGCCGCTGTACCTCGTTGGCGACGACCGCAAAGCCCTTCCCGGTCTCGCCGGCTCTTGCCGCCTCGATCAGCGCATTGATCGCAAGCAGCTTGATCTGCTTGACGATATGCGTGTTGTCGGCGCTGAAGCGCTCGAGATCGGTGCTGATGCCGTCGGTAACGACGCGCATGGAGCGCGGTGTCGCATTCTGCGATTGGGCAATTGTTTCTGCGCTGAGCGGCTTCATCAAAGTATCCTGGAGGGTGGGCAATCGTTTGGCGGTGAAGGTGATTTTTGAAATGGATGACGAAAAACGATGCTCGGCTATGGTTTTCAATTGGTTAATGCCGAGCGGCCGCGCTTGGACATTTTAGGGTGAATGGCCTCAGGGAGGAGAATTTTCGGCGCAATGCGGATGTAGCTGCGCAGATCGAGCCTCCGCGGAAGCGAAATTGCGATTCTCCCGGATTTGACTGCGGTTTTTTCGCCCATCGGAAATTTCTTTCGATACGATGCGGGAAATCATCCGCTGCGTTCCCGAGTCGAACGCATCTCCCCGCCGTGTTAAGTCAGTATCAAGAGCCAGGATCATGCACTCGGTTCTCAGAAATCCGATGAGAGGCATCATGCTGAAAGTCTCGTCGGTCGTGGTCTTCCTGGCCATGCAGACTTTCATCAAACTGGCCGGCTCGGACATTCCGCCCGGTCAGGTCACTTTCTTCAGGTCCTTCTTCGCGCTTTTCCCGATCATGGCCTTTCTCGCCTATAACAGGCAGTTGCGGCCGGCTTTCTACACGGCCAATCCGATTGGGCATCTGAAGCGCGGCACGATCGGCATCATGTCGATGGCTTTCGGCTTTTACGGCCTCATGCATCTGCCGCTGCCGGAGGCGATCGCGCTCGGCTATGCGTTGCCGCTCGTCGCTGTGATCTTCGCCGCGGTTTTTCTCGGCGAGACCGTGCGCGTCTATCGCTGGAGCGCTGTTTTGGTCGGCATCGTCGGCGTCGCCATTATCTCCTGGCCGAAACTCACCCTGTTTCGTGACGGCGGCATGGAGGCAGAACAGGCAATCGGCGCGCTCTCCGTGCTACTTTCGGCCGTTCTCGGCGGCATGGCCATGATTCAGGTTCGCCGCCTCGTCGAGGAGGAGAAGACCACGACGATCGTGCTCTATTTCTCGATCACCGCATCGGTCTTTTCGCTAGTCTCGCTTCCTTTCGGCTGGCTCATGCTGCCATGGCCTTCGGCGCTCTGCCTGATCGCGGCCGGCTTCTGCGGCGGCGTCGCGCAGATACTGCTGACGGAAAGTTACCGTCATGCCGATGTCTCCACCATCGCACCGTTCGAATACACGTCGATCCTGCTCGGCGGTATCGTCGCCTATTTCGTCTTCGGCGACGTGCCGAGCGCCACCATGCTGATCGGTACGGTCATCGTTGTCGCCGCCGGCATCTTCATCATCTATCGCGAGCATCAGTTGGGTATCGAGCAGAGGGAGGCGCGCAAGGCCACCACGCCGCAAGCCTGAGCAGCAAGCTCATGATATAGAAGGTTTTTAACCCAGGAATTGCCGCGGTGCGAAAGTTGCGCTCAAAGGCTGAAAAGAATGGTGAATTTTTAGGATATCGCCGGCCTGCGAAATATGATTGTAGAACGTGAGAGACTATCATTTATTCGAAGCTGTGCATGTCTGAATGGCCGCTGATGCCGGAGGAGCTTCCGGTATCGCTGCTCCGAACGCTGGCCTGTGAGCGGGGGTGGAGAAAAGCATAATGGCGTTCACGGCGGAGCAATTGGCGGGGAACTCCTCCTTTCTGATGAGCATCCGCTTTTTGGCTGGCCGGACGCGCGGCATGTTCGATGCCGGTCCTCGGCTGGCGCGGCTGCTCGCCTCCCACCAGCGCTGGCTTCTGACCCAGACTGCCTATGCTCTCAACCTCGAATATGATCCGCGCGATCCGACGTCGGGCTTCACCGCCGTGCGGCTGACCGGACGCATCACTGCCCACAAGGTCGCGAGCCGCAATACAGTGCTCGCCTTCATCGAAGAACTCCATACTTACCGCTTCATCGTGCATACGCCGGGCGACGAGCGGCGGCGGCCGCGCCATTTCGAGCCGGCCGAAGTCAGCCATCAGGCGATGTTCGGGTGGATTCTTGCCAATCTCGCCGCGCTCGACCTGCTCGATGGCGGTCAAAGGGCAGCTTTTTTTCAGGCAAACCCCTCTTTGATGAAGCTCGCCCAGCCGCGCATTGCCCGCCATTGCCTCGAAGATGCCGCCTGGCGCGAACCGCCGGAACAGGTGGCGCTGTTTCTCTGGACAGAAGCCGGCGGCCTTGTCGTCGATCACCTCATGGCCCGGATGGATATCGAAAACGCGGAGCCGGAAAGGTTCCCTGTCGGCCGCGTCGAAACCCGCGCGCTCGCCGGCGATTTCATGATGTCACGCACGCACCTGCAACGGCTGCTGGCAAAGGCGGCGCAGCGCGGCTGCCTCGGCTGGCACGACGAAACGCGCAAGACGCACCTTTGGATATCGCGAAATTTCGTCGAGGAATATTGCGCCTGGCAGGCGGTCAAATTCGCCTATGTCGATGAAGCCTTCGAATGGGCGAAAGCCCAGGGCGAGGAAATGACCGCCTGATCAGAGAACGATTGCCGCAGCGCCTGCGCCAATTCGTTTGTCCGCATCGGCCGGCTTGACGGAAAGCTCGCGCTCATATTCCCGCGCGGCGCAGACCGCTGCACGGATATGCTCGAACGTGTCGATGTTGCTCAGAAGCGATATCAGGATCGTGGACATTTCAGGGTACTCTTGACATGAGAGGGCAGGCTGCGCGGCTGAAAAGACGCGCGGCGCTGCGGAGCCTGCCGCTCAATACTGCTGGAAGTCCGCGAAGATAGCGGTCGGGCGCGCGATACGGCTGCTGACGCCGGTGCCGCGGGCAACCATCTGTTCGTTCGTGGCAAAGCCGAAACGGCTGTAGCCCTGAGCGGAACGAAGTTGATCGCCGGCGAGGCGAAGGGTTTCAAACCCGCAATGGATAGGACGAAAACGCTTGTTCATGGCCTTGGTTCCTGTGATTCCTCCCAAGACACAGAGTTATATTGCGGTGCAGCATAGATTTCGCAATGCACTGTGGCGCGATGCAGCTATGCGAAAAATGCATAGGCAGCTTCATAAATTATTCAACTTTGGCTAATTTCTAAGCAAAGAGAGGGACTTAAGCTTCGCCTGAAAGGCGAGCAGATCATTCCAGGCCAGCCGTTTATTGACAGGCGCGGTCAGGAGATCCTGCGGATGCAGGCTTGCTATGGCAGGAATGACACAGTCCGCAACGGCGATCTCCTTCCAATGACCGCGCAGGCCATGAATCGTGTCGTTTTCGCCGAAGAAGAACCGCGCCGCAAAATTGCCGAGCAGCAGAATCACCTTGGGTTCGGCCAGCGCGATCTGCCGCTCGATGAAGGGCCGGCAGATATCCATTTCCGCCGCAGAGGGCGCACGATTGCCGGGTGGCCGCCAGGGGATGACCTGTGTCAGCAGGATAGTCGAGCGGCTAAGCCCGATCGCGGCCAGCATCTTGTCGAACAGCTGGCCGGATTTTCCCGAGAAGGGCACACCTTCGCGATCATCCTCGGCGCCCGGCGCCGAACCGATCACCATGATGCCGCTTTCGGCATCGCCGGCGGCAAAGATGGTCGAGCGGGCGCTGTGCTTGAGGTTGCAGCCGTTGAAGGTTTCGATCGCCGTCTTGAGCTCGCCGAGCGATCGCGCACTTTCGGCAGCGAAGCGAGCCTGCTGCACGGCCTCGCCGTCGGGAATGGCAGGTTGCGGGCCGGACGCTGCGCGTTCGGCCGGGGCCGGGCGCGCCGCCGCATTCGGACGCGGTGATACCTGACGTTCCCTAGGGGCAGGGCGCTCCTGCTGCGCGGGTGTCGCGGGACGGCGGGCGGCCTTCATCGCCTCGAACTCGGCGAAGCGGTCGATCGCCTGTTCCTCCAGCAGCCATTCCACGCCGGCATCCGCATGGAAATGCAGAAGCGCTGCTAGCTCGGCGGGCGAAAGGTCGTTGGCGGAGATCATGCGGCAAGTCTAGCGGAGAGAAATGGGCATTGAAAGGGCGGGCGGCGCATTGCCGGCCCTTGCTCGTTCTATTGCACAGTCCATTGCGAGATGTCGTCGCGTTCGCCGATCAGCGCCAGGCCATGGGCGATCGACAGCAGTTCGCCGCCGCTTTCGATCCGGTCGCGCTCGAAGCGCTCGGTGAAGATGCGGCGCACCGCCGGGACGAAGGAGGTGCCGCCGGTCAGGAACACCTTGTCGATCTCAGTCGCTTTCGTTTCGGTCTTCTCGAGCACGTCGTCGAGCGCGCCTTCGATGCGCGCAAGGTCCTCGGCGATCCAGCCTTCGAAGTCGCGGCGTTTGATGCTGCGATGCCCGCCGCGGCCAAGCGGCGCGAAATCGAAAGCTGCCTCTTCCGAATTCGAGAGCGCCATCTTGGTCGCCGACACCGCCTGATAGAGCGGATAGCCCTCGTCATGGTCGATGAGGTCGATGAAGATTTCGAGCTTTTCCGGCTCCAGGCTGGTGCGCACCAGCTTCTTCAGATCCTCGAATTCGCGCGTGGTCTTGAAGATTGACAGCTGGTTCCAACGGCCGAAGCTGGAATAGTAGTTGGAGGGCACTTCGAGGATCTTGTCGAAGCTCTTGAAATGGCTGCCCTTGCCGATCAGCGGCGCAACGATGTTGTCGATCATCCTATAGTCGAAATGATCGCCGGCGACGCCGACGCCGGAGTGACCGATCGGCGTGGCGGTGAGCTTGCCGGCGATCGTCTCGAAGCGGATCAGCGAATAGTCGGTCGTGCCGCCGCCGAAATCGGCCACCAGCACCGTCGCATCCTGCTTCAGGTTCTGCGCGAAGTAGAAGGCGGCGGCGACCGGTTCGTAGACATAGTGGATTTCGGGAAAGCCGAAGCGCGACAGCGCCTCATTATAGCGTTCGGTCGCCAGCACAGGATCGGGGCTCGCTCCGGCAAAATGCACCGGTCGGCCGGTGACGATGCGGCTGACATCCGAAGGCCAGTGATCACCGGCATAGTTGCGCAGGCGCCTGACGAAAACCTCCATCAGATCCTCGAAATTATGCCGCTTGGCGAAGATCAGTGTGCCCTGGAACAGGGCGCTGGCCGCAAAGGTCTTGATCGACTGCAAAAAGCGGCATTCGCCGGGATTGTCAATGAATTGGCGGATCGCCGCATGGCCGGCCTCCACCTTCAGTGCTGACGCGCCGAGCTGCGCATCCTTCATGAAGGAAAGTGCCGTGCGCATGCTGTCGGCCGTACCCTCCGTGCTCGTGAACGCCATCGAGCGTGTCGTCCCGCCGTCCGCCATAGCGAGAACCGTATTCGTCGTGCCGAAGTCGAAACCCAGCGCCTGAGCCATGCTCGCACCTCTTCATGCCGATTGTTATTGAAGACGGAGCATCGCTCCGCAATGGGCGCCCGGGCGCCCGGATTCAGGAGGGCGGGTGATGCCACAGGGGCGTGACACATTCAAGGGGATTGAAGGCTCATATGACCACGGGCGCACTTCGTCTTCCGGCTAGAAAGAAGAAGTGCGCCCTGGGCTCATCGGTTATGCCGAAATCAGCAGGCTGTCGTTACTCGGCGGCCATCGCCCTTGCCTCTTGCACCTCCGGCTCCTGGACCTTCTTCTCGCCGATCAGGCGGCCGAGGAAATTACCGAAGCGGTCCATCTCGACGAAGATGACGGGGGTGATGAAAAGCGTCAGCATCTGCGAGACGATGAGACCGCCGACGACGGCGATGCCGAGCGGTTGGCGCAGCTCGGAGCTTGCGCCGCTGCCGAGCGCAATCGGCAGGGCGCCGAGCAGGGCGCAGAAGGTCGTCATCATGATCGGCCGGAAGCGCCGCACGCAGGCCTCGTGGATCGCCGCCGTCGCCTTTTCACCCGTCGTGCGCATCGTCTCCACCGCCACGTCGATCATCATGATCGCGTTCTTCTTGACGATGCCGATCAGCATCAGGAGGCCGATCAGCGCGATGATCGAGAGGTCGAAGCCCATGATCTTCAGCGCCAGCAGCGCACCGAAGGCCGCGGCCGGCAGGCCGGACAGAATAGTGAGCGGATGGATGAAACTTTCATAGAGCACGCCGAGCACGACATAGATGGTCAGAATGGCCGCCAGGATCAGATAGGGCGTATTGCCCTGCGACTGCTGGAAGATCTCGGCCGTACCGCCATAGGAGGTGAAGACGTCCGCCGGCGTGGCGATGTCCTTCTTGATCTGGTCGATCGCCGCCGTCGCGTCGCTGAGCGAGACGCCTTCCGGCAGGTTGAAGGAAACCGTCGTCGAAACGAGCTGGCCGGTCTGGTTGATGGTGACGGGGCCGGTGGTGCGCTGGACATGCGCGAAGTTCGAAAGCGGCACCAGGCTGCCATTGGCCGAGGCGACGCGGATCTCCGACAGCTTCTGGTCGTCCCAGGGTTTGCTCGTATCATATTCGACGATGACGTTGTAGCTGTCGCCGGTCGATTGGATTTCGGCTGCCGTATATCCGCTGAAGGATTCCTGCAGGGTCTTGCGCAGCGTGCCGTTGTCGATCCCGTAGGCGGCAGCCCGCTCGGTATCGATGACGATATTGGCCTGTAGGGCGTTGTTCTGGGCGTCCGACGTCACGTCGGTGAACTGCTGGCGATCCGCGCGCATCGCCGCCTGGATCTTGCCGGCCCAGAGGTTGGTCTGGTCGGTATTCAGCGCCTGCACGACCAGCTGATATTGGCTGGCGGTCTGGCGGCCGCCGAAGCGTAGGCTCTGGTTCGGCGTCACGAAAGCCTGCAAGCCGGGGATCTTGTTGATCGCCGTGCGCAGCTCGCGCAGCGTCTGGTCGAGCGGCGGGCGCTCCGTCTTATCCTTGAGCTCGACGAACATCGAACCGTTGTTCTGCGGTTTGTTCGGGTTGCCGCCGATCGTGGACATGACGTGATTGACCGCCGGGTTGGCCTTCACTGCGGCTGCCGCCTGCTGCTGCAGCGCTTCCATGGCGGAATAGGAAATATCCTGGCGGGCCTGGGTGCTGATCGTCAGGCGGCCGATATCCTCCTGCGGGAAGAAGCTCGTCGGCAGCGTCATGAAGAAATAGACCGTCAGCGCGACCGAGCCGAGGAAAACGCCAAGGATCGTAACGCGATGACGCAAGCACCAGCCGACCGACCTGTCGTAGCCGCGCAGGGTCCGCTCGAAACCGGCATCGAAGAGGCGGATGAGGAGCGGCGGGCGGCTGTGGTTGTTGGACAGACGCGAGCCGAGCATGGGCGTGACGGTCAGCGAGACGATCGCCGACGAGATGATGGCGATGGCGACCACCATGCCGAATTCGTTGAACACGCGGCCGACGACGCCGCCCATCAAGAGGATCGGGATAAAGACCGCGATCAGCGAAACCGACATCGAAATGATGGTGTAGCTGACCTCGCCGGCACCCTTGATCGCCGCCTCTCGCACCGGCATGCCTTCCTCGACATGGCGGAGAATATTCTCGAGCATCACGATCGCGTCGTCGACCACGAGCCCCACCGCGAGCGTCAGCCCGAGCAGGGAGATGTTGTCGATGCTGTAGCCCAGCACATACATCATGCCGAAGGTCGAAATCAGCGATAGCGGAACGGCAAGCCCGGGAATGATCGTCGCCGTCGCATGGCCGGTGAAGAGGTAGATGACGAGAACGACGAGGCCGATCGTCAAGAGCAGCGTGAACTTCACGTCGGCGATGGCGGCGCGGATCGGTTTTGCCGCATCGTTCATCACGACCGTGGCGACCGAGGGCGGAATTTCGGCATGAAGCTGCGGCAGCTTGGCGTTGATCGCATCGACGACATCGACCGTGTTGGCATCCGGCTGTCGCTGGATGGCGAGGATGATGCCGCGCTGGCCGTCATACCAACTGCCGGTATATTGGTTCTCGACGCTGTCCTGAACATCGGCGATATCGCCAAGATGGATCGGCGCGCCGTTCGGAGTGGCGATGACGAGCGAACGGAATTGGTCGGCATTGGTGCGCTGCGTATTCGCAGTGATGGTCATGGCCTGCGAATTGTTCTGCAGCGTTCCCACGGGCTGCTGGCTGTTGGCGGCAGCAAGCGCCTTGTTGACGGTATCGATGCCGATGCCGCGGGTGAGCAGCTTGTTGGGATCGACCTCGACGCGCACGGCATAGGTCTGCGCGCCGTAGACGCTGACCTGGGCAACGCCAGGAAGTGTGGAAAGCGACGGCGAGATGATGTCCTCGGCGATCTCGTCGAGCTTGCTGCGCGGCATGGTGTTGCTCTGCACGGAGAGCAGCATGACGGGCGCATCGGCGGGGTTTGTCTTGCGGTAGCTCGGCGGCGTCGTCAGGTTGTCGGGCAGCTGGCGGGTCGCATGCGAGATCGCGGCCTGGACGTCGGCTGCAGCCGAGTCGATGTTGCGGTTGAGGTCGAATTGCAGCACGATGCTGGTGCTGCCGAGCGAGCTCGACGCACTGATTTCGCTGATTCCGGGGATCGTCTCGAATTGCTTGATCAGTGGCGTGGCGACCGAGGTCGCCATCGTCTGCGGCGAGGCGCCGCTCAGTTGCGCCGAAACGTTGATTGTCGGAAAGTCGACCTGCGGCAGCGCCGCGACCGGCACGAGCTGATAACCGGCGAGGCCGGCCAGAATGACGCCGATGGCAAGCAGCGTCGTCGCGACGGGGCGCTGGATGCAGAAATTGGGGATCATTGCTCAGCTCCCACCGCGATCGTCTCGGACTGCTGCTGTTGCCGAGGCTTTTCGGCGGACGCGACATCGAGCGTCTTTTCGTCGAACTGCTCCTTGATGGCCTGCTGGTCGCTGAGCTGGCCCTGGCCCTCGACGACGACGTGGTCGCCTTCCGAAAGGCCCGAGGCAATTGCGGTAAAGCTGCCATTGGCGCGGGCAACGGTGACGGGCGTCAGCTGTGATTTGCCGTCCTTGGCAACGAAAGCGAAAAACCCATCCGGCCCGGGGCTGACGGCAACCGTCGGCACGACCACCTGCTGTTCCTCATTGTTGAAATGCACCACGATGTTGACCGACTGGCCCGGCCACAGAGCGCCGGAGGCATTCTCGAACTTCGCCTTGGCGAGGATCGTGCCCGAGGCCATGTCGACCGTGTTGTCGTAGAAGCTGATCTCACCCTTGCGGACCTTTCCCTTGGTGGAAGAGGGAACCGTGCTGACCTGGACCGGCCCGGCTGCGAGAGCGATCTTCAGCTCGCGCAGATAGCGTTCCTGCAGGTGGAATTTCACATAGATCGGATCGTATTTGGCGATGGTCACGATTGCAGCACCAGCATTAAGAAAAGCGCCCTTGCTGATGGCGATATCGCCGAGCCGTCCGTCGAAGGGAGCGCGGATATCGGTATGCTCGAGCAAGATCTGATCAGAGGCAAGGGTCGCCTTGTCGGCGTCGACCGTTGCCGCGGCGGTATCGCGGGCGGCGACCGCCTGGTCGAGGCTCTGTTGGGTGCCGGCTTTCTGGTTGAAGAGGTCCTGCGCGCGCGTCAATGCGGTCTCGGCTTCCGAACGGGTCGCCGTATCCCGCACGATCATCGCATTGTCCTTGTCGACGGCCGCCTTGGCCGTCCGATCGTCCAGCTTTGCGATCAGGTCGCCGTCTTTGACGGTCGCACCATCCTCAGCGTTGATGCTGACGATCAGGCCCTGCTCCTGCGCCGCAATGGTTGTGTTGTCATCGGCATCGGCCCAGCCGGTAGCCGTCACATCGGTCGGCAGCGCCGTTTTCACGGCGGCAACCGTCTTGACGACAGTTGGGCCGCCGCCGCTGCGTCTACGGCCGCCACCCTGATGCTGCCCGCCATCCGGGGCTTGATCGGTCTGTGCCTGTTGTCCGCCGCCATTGGCGCCTACCGGCTGCTTGATGATCTGCGAAAGATAGGGAATGCGGGATGCATAGGGGATGAGATTCCCGAATTGCCAGATGCCGACGGCGGCGACTGCGATAAGGCTGACGGTGATCCAAAATTTCTTCATGGGTGAGACCGGACTTTGGGCAAGGTTGCTGGGGGCAAGGTTGCAAAATTTTATGCCCTGATTGAACCACTTCTATTGCGGCGCAAAAAAGACATAATTGTCCGTCCACGATCACTAAGTGGTTATAACGGCTTAAATTTTTGTAATGAATATTCCGTAATATTCAAACACTACTAATATAGTGGCCTGCGCAACTTGATGCAGTCCGACGGCTGTAGCGTATGCCTTTCGTTGCGCGGAAAAACGCAGAAAAAACAGAAAAGGCAGGTCGTCATGACTGAGTTGGACGCCAGCGAGTTTCGCTCTCTCATCACAAGCGTGTTTCCTCATCTCACCGGGGCTGTCTTCAGACTGGCGGCGAAGGGCTGGGATTCGATGGCGATTGACGTCGACGACACGCTGATTTTCAAATTTCCCCGCACTCTCAGTGCGGAACGAGCGCTTCAAAAGGAAGCTGCCTTGCTCGACGTCATCAGGCCGTCGCTTTCGATAGCGGTTCCCGACATGCATATTCATGACGGTCCGCCGGTCTTCTCCAGCCATACCAAGATCGAGGGCGAACATCTCATCACCGAGGATTACGAGGCGCTAGGCGGCGGCGACCGTCAGCACCTGGCGGAGGATCTCGCGCGGTTTTACGCCGAGCTGCATGTGCTCGATGCCGGTCGCATGCGCACCGCTGGCGCAACCGCAATCCTGCCATGGCAATCGCCGGAGGCGGTCAGGTCCAAGGCTTTGCCGCTGTTGCCGCCCGATATCGGGAGCTTTGCGGAGGCCATCATTTGGGATTTCCAAGCCTTGCCGCCCGATCCTTACGGCAACGTCTTCGGCTTTTTCGACGGCCACGGCTGGAACATGGCCTTCGATCATGCGCATAGGAGGCTGAACGGCATCTACGATTTCGCCGATTCTGGCTTCGGCCCGTTGCACCAGGAATTCATCTACTCGAACTTCATTTCGCCTGATCTGACCGCCCGCATCGTATCGGCCTATGAAATTCTGACCGGACGCAGGCTTGACCGGCGGCGCATCGCAATCCTGACCGGTTTCCATCGTCTTTCCGAACTCGCCGAAATCGCGGACGATCCGGCCAATGTCGAGCAGATGATCCGAAGTGTCGCGACATGGACCGCCGCCGCGGCCCGCGTCGGCTAAGGTTAGACAGATCGCGCCGCGCCGCCGTCGCAGCGGATGAGCGAGCCGGTGATATAGCTTGCCGGCTGGCTGCAGAGGAAGGCGGCCGTTGCGGCAAATTCCTCGACCTTGCCATAGCGACCGACCGGAATGCGCGTTTCCTTCTCAGTGCGGATTTCGTCCAGGCTCTTGCCTGTCCGCTTTGCCGCAGCGCCGTCGAGATCGTCGAGCCGCGCGGTCAGGATGCTGCCCGGCAAAAGCAGGTTGGTGGTGACGCCGAAGCGCGCGACTTCCGAGGCAAGCGTCTTGCTCCAGCCGGCTAGCGCTGGGCGCAGCGTATTCGACAGTGCCAGATTGGCGATCGGTTCGATCACGCCCGAAGAGGCAACGGTCAGGATGCGGCCCCAGCCCTGCGCCTTCATGCCGGGCAGCAGCGCATTGGTCAGCGTGATGACGCGGGCGACCATGGAGAAGAAATAGGTCTCAAGCTTTTCGACCGTCATGTCCTCGGTTGTCCCGGGCGTCGGCCCGCCGGTATTGTTGACGAGGATATCGAGCCCTGCGAATTTCTCTTTCACCGCCGCCGTTGCTGTCTCGACGAAGCGTTCGTCGCCGAGATCGGCCCAGATCCAGTCGGCCTTGCCCTTGCCTTCGGCATTGATCGCCTTGCAATTGGCCTCCAGCTGTTCGCCGCTGCGCCCGCAGAGCAGTACGTTTGCGCCCTCCCGCGCCAGCGCCACAGCGATGCCGAGGCCCAGGCCGCGTGAGGAGGCGAGAACGAGCGCGCGTTTGCCTTCGATGCCGAGATCCATGACTTTGTCCTCCGATGTCTTCGAGCGAGGTATAAGGCGCAAACGGCGAAAAAGGAAAGGCTGCGTGATTGGGCTGGCGACGTTTGCTAATTGACGTTAACGTAAACGTTATGTCATCCTCGTGCAGGACGCGTATCATTGTGCGAATTGGAAGATCGGCTGTCGTATCCCGGCTCGACAATCCCTTCTCGTTTTGACAAGAAAGTGCCGATCAGGGGATGACGGCCGCCTGCGGCCAAGTGGAGACGAATGGATGACCGAGCTGAGTGAGCTGCCCGAACGCGAAAGCATGGAATTCGACGTGGTGATCGTCGGCGGCGGACCTGCCGGTCTGTCCGCGGCGATCCGCCTGAAGCAGGTCAATCCTGAACTGTCGGTCGTCGTCCTGGAGAAGGGCTCCGAGGTCGGTGCCCATATCCTGTCCGGCGCCGTCGTCGATCCCATTGGCATCGATCGGCTGCTGCCGGGCTGGCGCAGCGAGAGCGACCATCCCTTCAAGACCGAGGTCACGGCCGATCACTTTCTGGTCCTTGGTCCGGCAGGCTCGATCCGGCTGCCGAATGTGCTGATGCCACCCTTGATGAACAATCACGGCAATTACATCGTCTCACTCGGCAATGTCTGTCGGTGGCTCGCGACCAAGGCGGAAGAACTCGGCGTCGAGATCTATCCGGGCTTTGCCGCAACCGAAGTGCTCTACAATGATGCTGGCGCGGTCATCGGTGTGGCGACCGGCGATATGGGCATCGAGAAGAACGGCGAGCCTGGGCCGAACTATACCCGTGGCATGGAACTGCTCGGCAAATATGTGCTGATCGGCGAGGGCGTGCGCGGCTCGCTCGCCAAGCAGTTGATCGCCAAGTTCGATCTCTCGAAAGACCGTGAGCCGCAAAAGTTCGGCATCGGCATCAAGGAGCTCTGGCAGGTCAAACCGGAGAACCACCGGCAGGGGCTGGTGCAGCACTCCTTCGGTTGGCCGCTCGGCATGAAGACCGGCGGCGGCTCGTTCCTCTATCACCTGGAAGACAATCTGGTGGCCGTCGGTTTTGTCGTCCATCTGAACTACAAGAACCCCTATCTCTATCCCTTCGAGGAATTCCAGCGATTCAAGACGCATCCCGCGATCCGCGGCACCTTCGAGGGCGGCAAGCGCCTGTCTTACGGTGCGCGTGCGATCACAGAGGGTGGCTACCAGTCGGTGCCGAAGCTGTCCTTCCCCGGCGGGGCGCTGATCGGCTGTTCAGCCGGTCTCGTCAACGTGCCGCGCATCAAGGGCAGCCACAATGCCGTGCTGTCGGGCATGCTGGCGGCCGAAAAGATCGCTGCGGCGATCGAAGCCGGTCGCAGCCATGACGAGGTGGTCGAGATCGAGAATGAATGGCGCAAGGGCGACATCGGCCAGGATCTAAAGCGGGTTCGCAACGTCAAGCCGCTGTGGTCGAAGTTCGGCACGGCGATCGGCGTGGCGCTCGGCGGTCTCGATATGTGGACGAACACGCTGTTCGGCTTCTCCTTCTTCGGCACGCTGAAGCATGGCAAGACCGATGCCCAATCGCTCGAACCCGCCTCGCAGCATAAGCCGATCGCCTATCCGAAGCCGGATGGCGTCCTGACCTTCGATCGTCTGTCCTCGGTGTTCCTGTCGAACACCAACCATGAAGAGGACCAGCCGGTGCATCTGCAGGTGAAGGACATGGGCCTGCAGAAGCGCTCCGAACATGACATCTATGCCGGTCCATCGACGCGCTACTGTCCGGCCGGCGTCTATGAGTGGGTGGAGAAGGACGGCAAGGACGTCTTCGTCATCAACGCTCAGAACTGCGTGCACTGCAAGACCTGCGACATCAAGGACCCGAACCAGAACATCAACTGGGTGCCGCCGCAGGGCGGCGAAGGACCGGTCTATCCGAATATGTGAGGCGGATCGGCATCGCAGCCGGCAATTTCACGGGTTGACGCTTTCGTGATCGTTTGCCGGCGGCGGGTCTTAGCTATTCGTTAACCATAAATTCCTTAGCTTGCGACATCTTCGTGACGCACTAAGGACACTTTCATGACGATCTCCCGCCGGGGCTTTCTGATTGCTCTGCCCCTTGTCGTGGCCGGCTGCTCTTCGACAGGTTTGAACAGCCAGACGAATTACGCAGCACTTCCTGATGAGAAATTTCCACTGAGGCAGGTGCCGATCGACAAGATCAAGCCGGAGCTCCGTCGCCAGGAAGTCGCCTACGAAACCACGCATGCAGCGGGCACCATCGTCGTCGATACGCCGGCGCGTCGCGCCTACTATATCCTCGGTGACAACAGGGCGATGCGTTACGGCGTGGGTGTCGGGCGCGAGGGGCTGGCCTTTGCCGGCGACGCCTATATCGGCCGCAAGTCCGAGTGGCCGAACTGGACGCCCACCGAAAACATGCAGCGCCGCGAAGAGCGCTATCGCAAGCTTGCCGGCGGCATGCCGGGCGGCCCGAACAACCCGCTCGGCGCACGCGCTATGTATCTCTATCGCGGTGGCAACGATACGCATTTCCGCATTCACGGCACGAACCAGCCGGAATCGATCGGCCTGGCCATGTCGAGCGGCTGCATCCGTATGATGAACCACGACGTAATCGATCTCTACAGCCGCGTCGATGTCGGCGCCAGGGTTGTCGTTATCCAAGCTACGGCCTAAGCCCAGGGCCGAAAGCAAAGCGATGCGCTCAGGGCGAGCACGGCGAACATCGCTGATGGAAGTGATTTGACGAACGGGACAAGTGTGCTCAGTATACTGCAGTCTTTTCATAGAGGGAGGCCGCAATGCGTAGTATAGGCGTAATAGTTTCTATCGTGGCACTGTCTGCGTTTGCCGGTGCTTTACCCGTACTGGCGGCCATCAAGACCGTTACGCAGAGGCCGACAACTCAGTCATTGCCGGCGGGACATGCGGTGCTTTTTAATGACGGGCAGTGTCCTGCAGGGCAGATTGCCAAATTCGTGCATAAAGAGAAGTCGGGTCAACTCAAAAAATCCTGCGTTCATTCGAACTGAACCGCCGCAGCATATCGCTGACGGCGGCTCTTGATTGATCGAAACGCTCAGCGACGCTTGGCGGCAATGCCGGTCGAAAGCGCCACGCCGATGCCGGTGGTGACAGCGGCGCTGATTTCGGCAAGGCCCGTCTGCTCGCCGAGCAGGAAGCCGCCGCCGAGCGTCGCAAGCACCGGCGTCAGCGCCGTGAAGGCCGCAGCCTGTGTTCCCCCGAGGGTGCGAACGGCCGTGCCATAGGCGACCATGGCGACGAGACCGGAAAGAATGCCCTGGCTCAGGACCTGCAGGCCGACTTCAGGGAGCGGAGCCTGCGGCAGCGAAATTCCGAAGACGAGAGCAAGTACGGCCATGATCAGGAAAGACCAGACGGCAATCAGGGCACTGGCCTGAACGGCAGTCAGACCCGAGCGGCGAAAGGCATGTGTATAGCTTGCCCAGAGCGCTGCGCCGGCCGGCAGCATGACAAAGCTCGTCCAGGGCAGGGAGGCATCGGCAAGGCTGCGGCCCAGCAGGATCAGCACACCGCCAACGATTGCCGCCAGCCCGGCGATGCGCGTAACATCCGGACGTTCCCGAAACAGCAGAATGCCGATCAGCGCGGTGGCCAGTGGCATCGAGCCGCCGAGCAGAATGCCCGATGAGGCGGCCGGTGTGGAGTGAATGGCAAGCGTCGTCACCAGGAAGAAGATCGCGCCGCAGCCGGCGACCATGATCGCCAGCAGATGAAGCGGCAGGCCCTTCGGAAACAAGCCGGTACGAAGCCAGACCGGCGAGAGAACGAGCGCCGGAATACCGAAACGGATGAGCCCGATATCGATCGAGCCGAGCGATGTCGCGGCACTGTGGCGGGTTGCCAGAAACCAGGTCGACCAGATCAGCACGGTGATCGTGCCAGCGGCATAACCCAGCGTCTGCGACGGCGATCTTTCATTTGAAAATGCAATCGTGCTCATCGTCCTAATCCTTTCCTTCATCCGGATCTGTCCGGTCGAAGAGAAGATTAGCGCCAGATGCCGAGGCATGTCCTTGCTATCTGTGGCTCGAAAATCGTATCATGCGCAATCTTCTGCCAATTGATGTCAATGGATATTACGAAAATGCCAAATCTCGATAAATTCGATATTGCCATCCTGAAATGCCTGCAGGAGGATGCGCGGGCCACCAATGTCGAAATCGCCGAGAAGGTCAATCTCTCGCCGTCACCCTGCCTGCGCCGCATTCGCAATCTCGAGCGCTCCGGTATCATTCGCGGATACACCGCCGACATCGATCGCAAGGAGGTTGGTCTCGGCCTGACGGTCTTCGTGGAATTCAAGGTGGTCCATCACAGCCGCGAGAATTCGGAGGCGCAGCAGAAGGCGCTGCTCGCCATCCCCGAGATCGTTTCCTGTTTTCTGATTTCGGGCACGGCCGATTTCCTCGCCGAAGTGGTGGTGGAGGATCTCGCCGCCTATGAGCGGCTTCTGACCGAGACGCTGCTGACCCTGCCGAATGTCAGCGACATCCGCTCCAACTTCGCCATCCGCAGCATCAAGACGCATGGACCGTTGAAGCTGCCCGAGCGAAAATAATTCCCCTCGGGCTTGCCGCATGCATGTTCTACAGCAGCGTGCCGCTGAGGATGAGCAGCGCCACCGAGAAGTAGATGACGAGCCCGGTGACGTCGACCAGCGTGGCGACGAAGGGGGCGGAGGCGCTGGCCGGATCTAGCCGCAGCTTCTGCAACACGAAGGGCAGCATCGAGCCGCAGATCGAGCCGAAGGTCACGATGCCGATCAAGGCGGCAAACACCGTGATGGCGACCATCTGCCAGTGCGGGCCATAGTCGTAGAGCCCGGCCGATTGCCAGAAAACGATGCGCATGAAGCCGACGAGGCCGAGGATTGCGCCGAGCACGATGCCGGTCGGCAATTCGCGCAGGAGCACCTTCCACCAGTCGGAAAGCTTCAACTCCCCGAGCGCTAAGGCCCGGATGATCAGCGAAGTTGCCTGCGAACCGGAATTGCCGCCCGAGCTCATGATCAGCGGGATGAACAGGGTCAGCACCACGGCCTTCTCAAGCTCGCCTTCGAAATGCTGCATGGCGCTTGCCGTCAGCATCTCGCCGAGGAACAGGGCAGCCAGCCAACCGGCGCGCTTGCGGATCATGCCGGCGAAGCTGATCTTCATGTAGGGCTGGCCGAGCGCTTCCATGCCGCCGAATTTCTGGGCCGCTTCCGTCGTGTCTGAGATCATCGTATCGATCACGTCGTCGACCGTGACGATGCCAAGCACCTGCCCATGTTCGTTGGTCACCGGCAGGGCGAGCAGATCGTGTTTGCGGATCAGGCGGGCGACATCCTCCTGCTTCATCAACGGATCGGCTGAAACCGGGGTTCCCTTCTGAGCCACCGAGAGGATGGAGGCGTCTGGCTCGCCGGTAATCAGGCGGCGCAGCGTCACCACATGCATCAGCGCGTGGCTCACCTCGTCGAGCACGTAGATGGCATAGACGGTTTCGCGTGAGCGTTCGACCTGGCGCACATGGTCCAGTGTCTGGGCGACGGTCCAGCTCACAGGCACGCTGACAAACTCTGTCGTCATGATGCCGCCGGCCGTGCGCGGCGGATAGCCCATCAAGTGCTGGATAGCGATGCGCACCGGCTCGTCGAGGCTGGAGAACAGACGGGCGCGGGTCTCGCCGTCGAGTTCGAGCAGCACGTCGGCGACGCGGTCGTTTGACATGCCGTGCAGCAGCCGTGCTGCGTCCTCGTCGCTCATCAGCGCTAGAATCTGTGCGGCGTTGCGAAGCTCCGGCCGGTCGAGAATGTTGACGGCATAGTCCATCGGCATGCCGGACAACACGCGCCCTGCGTCCTGGACGGTCAGCGCATTCAACGCATCGACGTGTTCGGCGATCGTTGCGCCGCGGCTATTGTTGATGAAGGCACGGGCGGCATGGCCTGCCCGAAGTGGGAAGCGATTGATATTCATATAAGGCTCGCCTTTCCGTCGATCCGCCGTAGCGTCCGACGAGCGAGCCGACAGGAGTCGGTCAGCGCACGAGGGCCGCGTACGGCAAAGGCAATCGACTGCTACTGTCGCTTGGCATCGTGAAGATGGCTCCGTTGAAATCCGCGGAAGACAAGTGCCGTCCACGTGAGATGCTAGGTGGTCCCGAACGCGAAAAAAGTCAAGCGGGGTAAATGCTTAACGCCAGAATGTCGCACCCCCCCCGCGCCTTGCGGACGTGGATGCTTTAGGCAGCCTGCGCGCTCCGGCCACGGCGTTCCAGGCGGAACGACGCTGCAAAGACGAAGAGGCCGAGGAAGGAGAGTGCCGCACCGACATAACCGGTTGCCGCAAAACCGTAGCCCCAGGCGATGACGAGGCCGCCGAGCCAGGCGCCGATCGCATTGGCGATGTTGAAGGCGGAATGGTTGGACGCGGCGGCAAGCGTTTGCGCATCGGCGGCGACATCCATCAGCCGCGTCTGCAGCGCCGGACCGGCGGCAAAACCGCAGCCGACGAGGAAGACGCAAAGACCGAGCATATAGGGGTTGGCGGCGGTCAGCGAGAAGGTCGTAAGCACGACGATATTATAGACGAGCGAGCCGCCGATCGTGCCGAGCAACGACTTGTCGGCGAGCCACGAGCCGATGAAATTGCCGGCATTCATGCCGACGCCGAAGAGAACAAGCATGATCGGAACGGCGCTTTCCGACAGCATCGCCACCTCGGTCGTCGTCGAGGCGATATAGCTGAACATCGCAAACATGCCGCCATAGCCGACGGCGGCGATGCCGAGGGTCAGCCACACCTGCGGCCGGCGAAAAGCGCCGAGTTCGCGCAGGAACCCCGCTTCCTCGGAAACCTTGTCCCTGGGAACGTAGAACCAGATCAGCGCCACCGTCAGCAGGCCGACGAAGCCGACCGAGAAAAACGCGACCTGCCAGTCGAGCGACTGGCCGAAGAACGTCGTCAGGGGGGTGCCGAGAAGGGTCGCGACGGTCAGGCCGAGCATGACGCGTCCGACCGCGCGGGCGCGCCGCTGCACCGGCACCATCGAGGCGGCAACGAGGGCTGCGACGCCGAAATAGGCGCCATGCGGCAGGCCGCTTACGAAACGCATGAACGTGAATGTCTCGAAGGTCGGCGCCATGGCGCTTGATATATTGCCGGCCGCAAAGACCAGCATGAGCGTCAGGAGCAGGGTGCGGCGCGCCATCTTTGCGGCCAGCACGGCAATGACCGGCGCGCCGATGACGACGCCGAGCGCATAGGCGCTGATGACGTAGCCGGCCTGCGGCGTCGTCACCGAGAAAGTGTCGGCAACATTTGGCAGCAGTCCCATGATCGCGAATTCGCCGGTGCCGATGCCGAAGCCGCCACAGGCAAGCGCCAGCTGAACCAGCGCCACTGTCGTTGCTGACGGCAGCTCTTCAGCCGGTTGGCTATCGATGGAATCATTAATGGCGATCTCACTCACGATAGCTCCTCGAGGCGGGGATTTGCTTGGCAATGGCCCCTGGCGCAAGCACGGTCATGGGCCGATCGTTGGAAATGGCGGGAAGTGGAGAGATCTCTCCGATATATGATCTATCCGTGATGCATCGGCAGGCGTCGAGTGCATTTTTCGCAGTGCAGCGTCCTGCTATGTGCATATGTCCGTTGCAGTATTTGCATTTCTGCCATTTTTCGGGGGAAGCGCCGGCGCTTGAAATCGCCGATACCGCAACCATCTCAGGGGCAAAGGCAGGATCATTTCCGCGCCAGAGACAGGAGCCCTCATGAAGCTTGTAGGCTTTTTTAATCGCGACGGCGGTACCTTCAAGACCACCGACATGCTGGCCTACGAAAAGAGGGCGGAGGAGGCATTCCGCGACGCGGGGCACGATTTCGACGCCATCGTCTTCTCCGGAAAGGAAATCATTCCCGCCATGGAGCGGGCGGCCAAGCGCGACGATATCGACGGGATCGTCGCCGGCGGCGGCGACGGCACGATTTCGGCGGCGGCATCGATCGCCTGGAAGAACGGAATTGCGCTTGGTGTCGTGCCGGCCGGCACCATGAACCTCTTTGCCCGCTCGCTGCGCGTGCCGCTCGATATCTGGCAGGCGCTCGATGTGCTTGCCACCGGCGAGATTGACAACGTCGATATCGCCAGCGCCAACGGCCGGCCCTTCATCCATCAGTTTTCTGCTGGCCTGCATGCCCGCATGGTGCGCTACCGCAACGCCTACAGCTATCGCTCCCGGCTGGGCAAGATCAGGGCGAGCACGAAGGCGGCCTTGGGCGTCGTGTTCAATCCGCCGGAGTTCGAGGTCGAGTTCGAGGCGGCCGGCATGCGCGAGCGCCGCTGGGTATCGGCGATCTCCGTCTCCAACAATCCCTTCGGCGAGAATGCGCTGCTTTACGCCGACAATCTGCGAAGCGGGGAACTCGGCTTCTACACGGCAAATCCGCTAAAGCCCCTCGGCGTCGCCCGTCTCGCCATCGACATGCTGCGTGGCAAGGTCCGCGAGAATGCCGACGTCATGGTGATGCATCCGGCCGAGGTGCATCTCCATTTCCCCAAACTACGCTCCAAGGCCAATTGCGTCATGGATGGCGAGCTATTGCCGCTTCAACGCAACGTCTCGATCCGGCTTCATCCCGGCGAATTGAAGGTCTTGGTCAAGCAGGGTCTCGCTGCCCAGGTGAATGCGGACGAACGCCGCGAGCCGGCTGCGTAAGCCGGCCTGTCGCTCGAGGGATTAGAGCCGCGGCAGATAAGTGCGATAGTCGAAATCGGAGACGGTGCGCAGATGCGCGAGCGCCTCCTTGCGCTTGGTATCGCCATAGAGCGCCTGATAGCGGGCGCCGAAGATATCGGCGATGAAGGGCGAGGCGCGGAAGGTCTCGACGGCGCTCAGGAAGTCATGCGTCAGCCGCGCGGTATTTGCAGGCGTAAACGAGGGTGTCGTTTCCTCGCCGGGGTCGAGTTCGCCGTCGAGGCCGGCCAGCATGCCGCCAAGGATTGCAGCCAGCAACAGATAGGGATTGGCGTCGGCGCCGGCGACGCGATGCTCGATGCGCGCGGCCGGCCCATCCTTGTCGGGTATGCGGATCGCGGTGCCGCGATGGCCGCTGCCCCAGGTGAGATCGACCGGCGCAAACGAGCCCGGCTGGAACCGCCGGTAGGAATTGGCGAAGGGGGCGAAGATCAACTGCGCCTCGCGCATGCTATCGAGCAGGCCTGAAATGACCGATTTGATGAGCTTCGGCTCGCCGCCTTTGGCATCGAGGATGTTGCGGCCTTGACCGTCGATGATGCTCGCATGCACATGCAGGCCGGAGCCGGCATGTTCGGAATAGGGCTTGGCCATGCAGGTCGATTTCAGCCCGTGCCGGCGCGCCGCCTGCTCGGCGATGCGCTTGAGATAGAGGCAGTCGTCGGCAGCGGCCAGCGCATCGGGACGGTGCAGCAGGTTGACCTCGAACTGGCCTGGGCCGAATTCCGCCGTTGTCGCATCCGCCGGCAGTCCCTGCGCCCGCGCATAGGCCCTCAGCGTCCCAAGGTAGTCGTCGAGTGCGCCGACGGCGCTCATGTCGTAAAGCTGGAAGCCGTTCGGTTCGCCGCGATAGGTGAGGCTTTCGGGCGGGGAGGGACGCCCGGTTTGGCGCCAGTCCCCTGACATGACATAGAATTCCAGTTCGGTCGCCACGACCGGCGTCAATCCGCGCGCGGCATAACGCTCCAGCACCGAGGCGAGGATGGCGCGCGGGTCCATGAAGCTCGGGCTGCCGTCGAATTCGTGCATGGTGGCGAGCACCTGCATCGATCCATCGGGCGCCCAGGGCATCGGCGTGAGGCTGCGCCGGTCGGGAATGAGCTTGCCATCGGGATCGCCGATCGTCAGCGACACGCCGGTGATGTCGTCATTGTCGTCGCCCCAGATGTCGAGCGATTGCGTCGAGGTCGGCAGGCGGATTTCGCCGGCCCAGACCTTGTCTTCGGCGCCTGATGGAAGCTGCTTGCCGCGCAGGTCGCCGTTCATGCCGACGATCAGGATCTCAAAACGCTTGTCGCCGCCTTCGGTCTTGCCGTCCATCCTGTCGCTCGCCATGGCCTTGAAAATTCTCCGGAACAAGGCCAAGCTCCTATCTCATCGACTGCAGCCTTTCAATCCGCGGGGGGGCTTTCACCAGCCACGCCAGATACCTACCCATCCTCGAACCTCGCCGCGATCGACGCCACGCACCCTCCTGCTTTCGCAATGGGGCTCTTGCCGATGCCAGGTCACCGCAGCTGTTGTCGGATAATGGGCAAAGCCAAGGTGAGAAGCGCGGCGAAAACCATGACGACGCCATAAGGTACCTTCCGGCTCGCCCGGATTTCCTCGATGCGCATGAAAAAGGCGAGATGTGCGACAGGCAGTGGCACCGGCAGTCGCAGGAGCAGGAGCGTCACGATGCCGAGGACGAGAAGCAAAAACGAAAACGGCAGCATTCCGTGCCATCCGATAAAAAGGCCGATCGGCAGGAAAAGCTTGGCGTCTCCTGCGCCAAACAGCCGGAACGCCCAGAGCGCCACCCCAAGGGCGAACATCAGTAGACCGGCCGCGAGGTCGCCGCCAATTCCGCTCGAGGCAAACAGCGCAGCGCCGACATCCTGTGAGCCAAGTATCACGGCCACGGTGCGTAGCGCATAAAGTGCAACGAGCGCGAGCACAATCGCGTTGGGGATCTTCCATGTGCGGAAATCGGTCCAGGCGGCGTAGAGAAAAACAAATACCGAAAGCGAATTAATAACATCGATCATTTGCGGCATGGTATTCACCCTTTTGGGCTATTATAGCCTGATTTGCAAGTTGTTATACAGTAAATCCAGACGACTGAGTCAGTTTTTACGAATAGACGCCGGGACTTTGGTCTTAACCATAAAGTATAGATGTCGAGAGGCCACGTATAAATCGATTGACTAAATTAGAGTTAAGAGATTATTAATAATCCCAGTCGAAGAGGCGGTCTCGACGACAAGGCGGCCGGGGGGAATTACGGCGCACAACTTATCTGGGAGGAAATTCTCGATGAAAGCCTTTGTAAATAGCGTACGCGCTTTCGCGCGGGAAGAAGATGGCGTCGCACTCACTGAATACCTCATTCTGCTTGCCTTGTTGGTTGGTGGCGTGATCACGGCGGTGACACTGGCCGGCACCAATCTGGCTGCCGTTTGGAACGGTTGGGCAGGGTGGTTTACGACCAAGCTGGCCGTCCCGGCCTGATATTGGCGTTCGAGAGAGAGAGGGGTTTTGTTAACCCCTCTCCCCTAAATTAGCATCAATGAATGGATGCGCTCCGTCCAGTGTAGCGAGTAACCGCGATGCGTTCTTCAACGATTTTAAGTCTCGTTATTGCGTTTGTTCTCGCAGCAGCAGCCGTTTTCGGCATGCGCGAGTATCTCTCCGATCAGAAGGCCCGGCTGCTGGCGATGAACGGCGTGAAGGCCGAGGAAAGAACACTCATAGTCGCCGCCAAGGCAATGCGCTTCGGCGACCGGATCCGATCCGAAAATCTCAGGGCCATTCCGTGGCCCTCGAATGAAACACCCGCAGGCTCGTTCGTCAGCATCGAGGCGGTTGTTGGCAGCGATGCCCAGCCGCGCTATGCCATGGCGGCGATCGACCCCGGCGAGCCGGTGCTATCCTCGAAAATCACTGGTGCCGGCGAACGCGCCACGCTGTCGGCGGCGCTCGACCAGGGCATGAAGGCGGTTTCCATTCGCGTTAACGACGTGCTTGGCGTCGCCGGCTTCGTAAGGCCTTCCGATCGCGTCGACGTGCTTCTGACGCGGGTCGTCCGCGGGCCGGAAGGCAACGATCAGACCTTCGTCGACGTGTTGCTGCAAGGCGTCAAAGTGCTGGCGGTGGACCAGACGGCAGACGAGCGCAAGGACGAGCCGTCCGTCGTGAAAACCGTGACCTTCGAGGTCACGACCGACGAGGCGCAGCGCCTTACCCTCGGCTCCAGTATCGGCACGCTCTCGCTGGCGCTTCGCAATGTTGCCTCTTCCTCTATCGAGCAAACCCGTCCGATCACCGTCGCCGACCTCGGTGGCGGGGCGATGGCGACGGAACTCGGCAACGATCTGGAAAAGAATAAGTTGCCAGAACCCGAAAAACAAGTGCAGATTGTGGAACAAAAAGTCGAGCCGGTATTGCCGGTCGAGCCGAAGTGGGTAACGGTGGGGGTCTGGAACACGACGAAGCGCGAGGAGCACCGAGTCGGTCTGATCCAGTGATGTTTATGCGGCCTGCCGCAGGTGCGGCCGGCCGAATGAGGGGGGCTAACGCAGGCATGGCGAACGGCAAGAGAAGAATCGCAAGGACGAAAAGCCTTGCGGCATTGGCGGCAGTGTTTTCGGCCTGTGTGTTTTTAGGGCCTGGATTTACCGGCTGCGCCAACGCACAGGAAAAGTCGGTCACCTTAGGCAAATCGGTCCAGCGTGTGACATTGCCTCCGAACGCGACGCTGACGCTCAATACCGGCCAGACCTTCGGCGATCTCGTCATCGGCAACGCCGAAATGATCGACGTGGTCCCGCTTTCCGACCGGTCGCTTTTCATTCGCGGCAAGAAGATCGGCGCCACCAATATCTCGGTCTATGGCGATGACAAGTCGCTTCTCGGTGTCATCGACATCCGCGTTGCCAGCGATTTCACCGAAGTCGCCTCCGCCATTCGCTCCGCCGCGCCTTCGGCCCGGGTTACCGTGGTCAACTCCAACGATCGCATTCGTCTGACAGGCATGGTCCGTGACGGCGTTGAATTGCAGCGGGTGATGGAAGTCGCCCAGTCCTATTCCGACCAACCGGTGCTGAACCAGTTGCGCGTCGGCGACAGCCAGCAGGTGATGCTGGAGGTCCGTGTCATTGAAGCCTCACGCCAGACGGGTCGTGACCTTGGGATCGGTTGGTCCGGGCGCGGCAACAACGGCATCGGCAAGGCAACGACCAGCCAGGGTATCGGCGTGGACGACAACGGCAGCTTGGTCCGCACCCTCGTTGACCCCAAGGGCGCGGCAACGGGTATGCTGCCCTTCGGCCAGTTGATCGCCAAGGTTCTGGAAATTTCGGGCGGCCGCATCGACGTGGTCATCAATGCGCTCGAGCAGAAGGGATTGGTGCGTCGTCTGGCCCAGCCGAACCTCATCGCAATGAGCGGCTCGACCGCCAGCTTCCATGCCGGCGGTGAAGTGCCGATCCTGAAGACGACGAACAACGGCACGACGGTCGCCACCGAGACGGACTATCGCCCCTTTGGTGTGCGGCTGACCTTCAAGCCGGTGGTGCTTGACGACGGCGTTATCAATTTGGAGATCGAGCCTGAGGTTTCCGAGATTGACCCGTCGATCAACGTCAACGGCAATCCGGGTTTCATCTCGCGCGCTGCCAGCACCACGGTAGCGCTTCGCGACGGCCAGAGCTTTGCCATGGCGGGCCTGCTGCAGTCGATCAATGCCAAAGACATCCAGCAATTGCCGGGCCTCGGGCAGATACCGGTCCTCGGCGCACTGTTCCGTTCGACGAGTTTCCAGAAGAAGGAATCCGACCTCGTTATCGTCGTCACTCCGCACATTGTGCGACCTGCCCGCCCGGGTGAGGACCTCTACAGTCCGCTCGATCAGACGCGTTCGTCCAACGACGCCGAGCTTTTCGCGCTCGGTGTCTTGGAAGTCGACAAGGATATGCTCCGACGCTTTCGCAATGGCGAAGGCGTGACTGGGCCCTATGGCCATCGTCTCGACCTGAACCAGGGAGGCCAAGTTGCTCTTACAAAACGCTAAACGCGTCCTTTTTGTCCTTGCTGCCGCCGGCCTGACTTCGGGCTGTGCCGACTACATGAACCATCGCGATACGATCACATTCGGGGCCGGGAACGCCATGGAAGCAAACAAGGCCATCCATACCGAGGACCCGTTCCCGCCGGAAGCCCAGCGAACCCGTATCGCAAGCGACGGCAAGGTGATCCGCAGGGTGGTCACTGAGTACCAGAATGGCGGGGCGGGCGTTATTCAGCCATCGCCTGCCATGGAGGCCAATGGTGCGGCCAGTGGGGCCACCGTTAGCCAGTAGCTGTTCGAAAGGCATGAACGGCGGCAGCGCGCCGGAAGGGAAAATGCACGAAACTGGGTCGTCACGGCGATAGCGCCGTGATGGGGGTATGCCAATGCTGAGCAGGGTTGTCAGACGGTTCTGGAACGATCATCGTGGCTATGTCATCGCCTTGACGCTCATCGCCATGCCAATGCTTCTCGGCTTTTCGCTGTTGGTCATCGATGTCGGCCGCAGCAGCAACCTGCATACCGATCTCCAGAACGCGGTCGATGCGATGGCGCTGGCGGGAGCCCGCGAACTCGATGGCCGCGATGATTCCATTTCGAGGGCGCAGACGGCGATCAAGAAAATCGCCAATAGCGCGGCTTTTTCCGGGGGCGGGACCGGCATGTCGCTTGGCTCGTATATTACCGTTGCCTACGACCCCGGAAACGATGCCGCGAGCACTGTCAACGTGCGTTTTCTGAAGAGCATCCCGGCCGACGACGATACGCCCATCCCGTCTTCGATGGAAACGACCACGGCCAGCGAAGCTTCCTACGCCTGGGTCATCGCCAAGCCGCAGGCGATGCAGACGATCTTTCCGATCCCGGTTGGCTTCACCCGCAATACGATCAACATCGCTGCGGACGCCGTGGCGGTATACCACGCCAGCGCCTGCGACGTGACGCCGATCTTTATCTGCAATCCGTATGAGCCAGCGGGCAACACGAGTGAAAGCGCCAGCGACGTTGCAGCTGCGGCCTTGCACACTAATTTTGCGGCCGGCAATCTCTACGGGCGACAGATCGAGCTTCACAGCACTTCGGCGTCCAATCCCGGTCCCGGCAATTTCGGGTTCCTGCGGACCCCCTTGGGCAATGGTGCCTCCGTGCTGGCGGAGGCTCTTGCCACCGGCAATCCCGGTACCTGCTACACACAGGACAGCCTCGATACGGAGACCGGCGCAAAGGCGGGGCCGGTCGAGGACGGCGTGAATACACGCTTCGGCTTTTACTCCTCGTCGTTCAACAAGGCGAACGGCGACTATCGTTACCGACCGGCGCAAGATGTACGCTCCGCTCAGACAATCAGCGGTAAGGGAAAGAAAGCCTGCGATACCTACGATCCGGTCATGGCCGGAGCCGTTGTCGGCGATGCCACCAAGGCTTTGCCGCTCGGCTACGGAGCGTCCATGACTTCGCTTTCCGGCGGCAAGATCAGCAGCAGCAACAATTGGCAGTACACGACATATTGGAATGTCGCGCAGGGGACGGCCGTACCGTCGGTGAGCACTGTCCTCAGCAACTACTCCAGTTATCCAGCGCCGACTGGAGCACCAAACCAACCATCCGCTTACGACGTTTATCGTTACGAGCTTGCAAACCCGTCTCTCATCAACCATGCCTCGGCGAATGGTGAGACCGGAACACCGGCAACTGGCGGCCAGTGCTATACCGGCCCGGACCTTTCGAACTATACGGCGGCCGAATATGGTGATCGCCGCGAGATCTTCTCAGCCATCGTCAATTGTGGTTATGAAGCTTCGGTCGGCCATCTAAACGGTCACAAGGCCACCCGCGCCGTGGCCTTTGCGCGCATGTTCCTGACCAAGCCGGCGATAAAGGATTCCAGCGAACGATACCTTTCCCTGGAGATGATCGACATCACCGGCAAGGGTGGTCGTGGCACGCTGGACGAATTCCTGCGGGAAGAAGCGGAGTTGGTCAGATGATGGCGCTCCGCAACTTTATCAGGCATCGGCTTTGCCTCGGCTTCTGGCGGCGGGAGGAAGGCGCGGTGCTTGCCGAAGCGCTGCTCGCGATTCCCTTTGTGACGATCTTTGCAGCGGGGATACTGGAGTTTGGCAGCATCTTCTGGCAGCGCATGCAGATCGACGCAGGGTTGCGCGATGCGGGTCGTTACCTTTCGCGATGCCGACCGGTGTCGGGAACCTATGTGCCGACATGTAATCAGGCGACTGCGAAGACGATCGCCTTTTACGGAACGCAAACACCTGCCGCAGGCGCTATACCCCGCGTCCCCGGCTGGAACGACCCTGCCGACATTACCATCACTGCACCCGATGCAGACGGGAACATCACCATCTCAACCGCTCATCTCTACCAGACCTCGCCGGTGTTCGGCTTTCTGGGAATCGATGCGATCACGATCAGCTCCTTCCATGAAGAGAGATACATCGGATGGTGACCTCTAGGGCGATCAAGACATTCTGGCAGGATAACAGTGGTGCCAGCCTTATCGAAGCATTGCTTACCTTTCCGATCGTCATGCTGGTATTCGCCGCCTTCATCGAGTTCGGCTATGCCATGTCGCAGTGGAATCAGACGGTCAAGGCACTGCAATATGGTGCCCGTTTGGCCGCTGTATCCGATCCGTTGACAACGAATTTCAATGCCGTCTTCCCGATCTCAGCTGCCGATCCACTCAACAACGGCAAAGCGGCGCCGAACGATGCAACAATATCCTCGACCTGCGGACCGGCCCTTGCGAACTGCACGGCGGCATTGAACCGGATCGTGCTCGGAAGCGACGGCGTTTGCAGCGCCGGAACTGATCCTCACCCCGGCATTTGCGACCTGAATTGGCGCATCGAGCCGAAGAATTTGGTGGTCACCTATCAGCGATCGGGGCTTGGCTATTGGGGCCGGCCGGACGGGCCCGTCCTGACGATGCGGCTGGAGGTGCGCGATATCACCTTCGATCTGCCGGTCCTCGGCGGGCTGTTGGGGCTTAACAAGATCACCATACCGGCCCATCCGGTGACGATCACGACGGAAGATCTAAAGACGTGCTCCACCTGCTGACTCCTTAAATCACGCGTAGGAAAGCGAAATGACAGCTCACATGAACATAGTCGCATCTACCAAGATCCTGGTTCTCTCCGACGATGCGGCTGCAGCGAGCTTGATGCTCGATACGTTCGGGTCGCTTTCTCGTTACGATGTCCGCCATCTCTCGCTGAAGGCGCTCGGAGAAAAGGGCCGGTTCGATCCGACGCAATTCAACCTGATCGTTCTCGACGTCGACAATGGGAACTTACTACACCAACCGGAGCTTTTCGCGTTTCGCACCAGTTATCGGGACATTCCGCTCGTGGTCGTTTCCGAAGACCTGCCTGATGACATGCTGCGGCTGCTTTTCCGCCTGAACGGCAATGACTGGCTGAAGAAGCCGCTCGAGCGCCGCGCACTGATCGAGATGATTTCGACCCATGCGCCTGGCACTGGGGCCAGCGACAGCCGGGTGCATGCCGTGGTCTCGGCCGTCGGTGGCGCGGGCGCCAGCATGATCGCTTCGTCGCTTGCGCATGTGCTGGCCCAGCCGACCAAGAATTCCACGCCGCGGATCGACTTGTTCGACACGGATTTTTGCTCCGGGGCGCTTGGCTATTATCTCAACCTTGTCAACGACTACGACCTGAAACCAGTCATCGCCAATCCTTCCCGGGTCGATCTGGAATTCATCGATCTGGTCCGAAAGCGCCATTCGGGGGGCTTTTCACTCCTGTCCTTCAAGCAGCCATCAGTTCTTCTGGCGCCGAAGGGCCGTGAACTCGTGCTGCGTATGCTCGACGTGGCCGCCTTCGAGAGCGATCACACGATCATCGACATTCCCTATTATGACACGCCGTGGAAATACGAGGTGCTCACTTCCGTCAACAGCATCTGCATCGTCACCGAAATGACGGTCCCTGCGCTTTCTCAAGCCAAGGATTTGTTTGCCAATCTGGTACGGCTGCGCGGCAGTTCGGATCAGATATTCATCGTCATCAACAAATACCGCTCCAAGCTTTTCGGCCTGGGCCTGCGCCGACAACAAACGGAAAAGATATTCAAGGAGATCCCCACACATGTCATTGCGGATGACTGGGAGACTCTGAGCGAGGCGGTCAACCGCGGCGTGCTGCCATTTCAAGTGAATTCCCGGGCGCGCTTCTGCGGCGCGGTCGGTAAGCTTGGAGCGCTGGTGCGATGAAGGCGATCGGTGTCGGCCTTGCAGTTTTGGCAATTCTGGCCACCGCCGGGGATACCGCGGCGGGCGGGCTTGTGCCGCGAAGCCTTGGGCCGACGACAAGTGCCGTGGTGACGATCGAAAAAAGCTACCCGGCTGGGACAATCGTCATCGCCAGCGGCAATCGTACGCTGGATCTCGTCATCTCCGAAGGACGCGCGATCCGTTACAAAATCGGAGTCGGACGAGACGGATTTCGCTGGAGCGGTACCGTCAAGATTGGACGCAAGGCAGAGTGGCCTGACTGGCGCCCGCCTGCCGAGATGAAGGCGCGCGCAGCTGGACTTCCGGATCTGGTGCCGGCCGGGCCGCTTAATCCATTGGGTGCCCGCGGGATCTATCTCTACAAGGGCGGGAGCGACACACTCTACCGCATTCATGGAACGAACGAGCAGTCGACGGTCGGCGGTTTCGCGTCATCGGGCTGTTTTCGCATGAGCAATGCCGACGTCATCGATCTCTATGCGAGGGTGAAAGTCGGTTCCACGGTCATTGTAAAATAAGAGTTCGGGGGCGGGATATGGCGAACGGTATCATCGGGCGTTTCTACAAGCAGCGGGAGCCGGAAAACCTGGAACATCCGGAGGCGGCCGAACTGTCTTTGGTCGGCGCAGTTGAGAACATGCCAGCACAGCCTGCTTCTGACGCCGCCGCGGCGAGTGACGAAGAGGCTTCGCTCGGGCCGGATATGGTTTCCGAGCGGGTCAACCTGCACCGCTACCTGCTCGATCGCATCAACCTCGGGATCCTCGACACGCTCGACAACGAGGAGATCGCCACCGAGATCCGGCCGTTGGTCAAGGACTATATCCGGAACAACAACTTTCCGCTGAATGCCAAGGAAATCAATGATCTGATCCGCGATATCACCGACGAGATGCTTGGGCTCGGACCTATCGAGCCGCTGCTGGCCGACGACACGATCGCAGATATTCTCATCAACGGCTATAACAGCGTCTATGTCGAGCGCAGCGGCAAGCTCGAGAGCACCGCCGTGCGGTTCAAAGACGAGGATCATCTCCTTCGGGTGATCAACAAGATCGTCTCGGCGGTCGGCCGCCGTGTCGACGAGTCGACGCCGATGGTTGACGCCCGCCTCAAGGATGGTTCGCGTGTCAACGTCGCCATCCGGCCGATCTCGGTCGATGGGCCGCTCGTTTCCATCCGCAAATTCACGCGCAAGCCGCTGACGATGGAGCGCCTGGTGCAATATGGCGCCATGGCCGATGCGATGCGCATCCTTCTCAGCGCCGCGGTCAAGGGCAAGGTGTCCATGGTCATTTCAGGCGGCACCGGTTCTGGCAAGACTACCTTGCTCAACGCGCTCTCGTCGCAGATTTCTCCAAAGGAGCGCCTTATCACCATCGAGGATGCGGCCGAGCTTCAACTGCAGCAGCCGCATGTCGGGCGTTTGGAAACCCGACCGCCGACGCTCGATGGGCGCAACGAGATCCGTCAACGCGAACTTTTGAAAAACGCCCTGCGCATGCGTCCCGACCGAATCATCGTCGGCGAAGTACGCGGCGACGAGGCGTTCGACATGCTGCAGGCGATGAATACCGGTCATGAGGGGTCGATGACGACCATTCACGCCAACACGCCGCGCGACGCCGTCGGCCGACTTGAGCAGATGGTCGGCATGGCGGGGATGCCGATGTCGCAGTTGAGCATTCGCTCGCAGATCTCGTCCGCCATCACCATGATCGTGCAGGTCCAGCGCCTGAGCGACGGCAGCCGCAAGATTGTCTCGATTTCCGAGATCACCGGTATGGAAGGCGAAGTCGTGCAGATGCAGGAGATCATGAAATTCAAGAAAATTGGCACCGATGAAGGTGGGCGGATCCATGGAGAATTCCGCGCCACCGGCATCCGGCCGCGGTTCGTCGAGGAATTTGCCGAACTCGGGATCGAGATCCCTTTGACGATTTTTGATCCCGGCAAACCGCTGCAAACGGGACCTGTTCAATGACCCTGACTCTCCTTTACGCCGCCGTTTTCACCGCCGCCCTTGTTGCCGTCGAAGCGATCATGCGCGGCTACTTCAAGACGTCCGAACGCCACCGCGCCGTGAACCATCGGTTGAGCTTGCTCGAGGTCAGCGACGATCATCGCAAGACCTATCGAGATATGCTGAAGGAGCGCGGTGCCGGCGGTGGTTGGCGGCAAACCCCCATCATGCAGCGGCTGTTGCAGTTCTACGCCCAGTCGGGAATCAAGTTCGATGCCAGGCGATTTGCTCTTTTCGCGATCGCGGGCGCCCTTTTGACGTGGCTGGCCGTGGGGTTTCTCGTGCCGAGCACTCTGTTCAGGATCCCCGTCTTTCTCCTCGTCTGCCTCCTTATCCCGACACTGGTCGTCTGGCGCGCCCGGGCGCGCCGCATGAAGAAATTCGAACTGAAGCTTCCTGAAGCACTCGATGTCGCCAATCGCAGCTTGGCCGCCGGCCACCCGCTGCCGGCGGCGATTTCTTTGGTGGCACGCGAGATGCCTGATCCGATCGGCACCGAGTTCGGCCTCCTCTCGGATGAGCTCACCTACGGCGTGACGCTGGACGATGCCCTTGTCAACTTGGCCGACCGGGTCGGCGTCGAGGACCTGAACCTGCTTGCGATATCGCTGAGCGTACAGGCCGGAACCGGCGGAAACCTAGTGGAGATCCTGCAGAACCTGTCGAAGACGCTGCGCGACCGGTATATGCTGAAGGCAAAGGTCAAGGCGATTTCCTCGGAAGGACGCATCACCGCGATCTTCATGTCGATGTATCCGTTCCTCCTCTACGCGATGATCAAGGCGTTGTCGCCGACCTACTTCGATCCCGTTTGGGATAGCGGCCACGGAGCCACGGTGGTGAGCGTGCTGCTGGCCGTCATGGCGATCGGCAATGTCATTCTCTACAAGATGGTCAACTTCGAGTACTGAGGCGGTCATGTCGAGTGAGTATGGAATTTACCTCATCGTCTTCTTTGCAGTGCTGATCTTTTCCGCAGCAGCATCGGAATTGTTTTTTCGACAACGCGAGGTCTCGGTTCGGGTGTCGAAGAGCTCGGCGGCATCAGGCGAGGAGTTCCACCTTGGCGATACGACGATTGCCGATCTCGGCGAGGCGGAAAACCGCCTGATCCGCCGCTATTTCGAAATTACGCGACGTGACACCAATGCGAACTCCACCCAGAACCGGCTGATCCGGGCGGGGTATTTCGCTGCCGGCGCCGTGACCACCTTCCAGGTGGTCCGCGCGGTGATTTGTATCAGCATGCTGGTCGCAGCGGTCTGGGCCTTAAACCGGTTCGCGCCTGATATGTCGCAGGTGGTGACGCTGATCCTTGGCATGTTTGCTGCGGGCGCGACCTTTATTCTGGTCAACATCTATATCGACCGGCGTGGCGCCGCCAAGGAGCGGGAGTACCGCCGCCTCTTTCCCGATTTCATGGATATGCTGATCGTCTGCCTCGATGCGGGGATGAGCATCGAGGCGGCGGCGAACCGTGTTGCCCGGGAGTTCGTTGCCAAGCGGCAGGACTTCGGCCTGCATCTCTCGATCATGATGCTGGAAGTGCGGGGCGGCCGGCGATTGCGCGAGGCGCTCGCTAATCTTGCCATCCGCCTCAGGATTGACGAAGCCCGGGCCCTTTCCGTTCTGTTCCGGCAATCGGAGGAACTCGGGACCAGCGTAACGCAGACGCTGCGGGTCTACTGCAAGGAAATGCGCGACCTCCGTATTGTTCGCGCGGAGGAAAAGGCTAACGCCCTGCCGGTCAAAATGCTGCTGCCGCTCGGCGCGTTCCTTTTTCCGGTAAGCCTCATCATCGTTCTCGTTCCCGTAGTTATCCGCGTCGTCGAACTTTTGATCAGCATGAAACCCGGCGGTTGAGCCAAGCGAGGTCGTATGCAGTATTCGCTCGAACAGGATCGTAACGATGCCATCATTTCCCTCGATCCGCGCATGCCGATGGCGCCGGCAAGCATAGAGCAAGCCGGACTGGATCTGTCCTTCCTGCTTCGGCTGGCGTCAAAATGTGCGGCCGAGCAGGACACAACTACGGCCTCTCATCTGGCTGACCGCATGAAGTTGCCGAAAGTGATCGTCAATATCCTGATCAAGGAACTCGTGAAACTCGCATACCTCGAGGCTCGCGGCCTGGCTGGTGAGGATGTAAGATCCGATATTCGATATGCGCTTTCCATGAAGGGGGTCGAATATGCCCACGCGGCGTCGCGTCAATGCCAATATGTCGGGCCGACGCCGGTATCGCTTGACGCGTTCTGCCGGCAAGTCGGTTTGCAGTCTATCCACTACGAGCGCGTGACCCCAGAGCGGCTGACCGATAGCCTTGACGGGCTGGTGCTCTCAGACGCCTTGGTCGAAAAGCTCGGCCCCGCCATCAATTCCGGTCGCTCTATCCTGCTTTACGGACCACCTGGAAACGGAAAGACGAGCATCGCCGAGCGGACGTCGCAACTGTTTTGCCAGACGATCTGGGTGCCCTATGCCATCGAGGTCGGCGGCCATGTCATCAGTTTCTATGACGAAGCCGTGCATCACTCCGTATCGGAGGCTGACGCGGGTTCTCATCCGAAAGCGGATCAACGATGGATCGAATGCCGGCGTCCGGTGATCAAGACGGGCGGGGAATTGACCCTCGATCAGCTCGACCTCACCTTCAATGAAGGACCAAATGTCTACGAAGCGCCCATCCACTTGAAGGCATCCGGCGGCGTTTTCATCATCGACGACTTCGGGCGCCAGCAAGTGGCGCCGCAGGCGCTCATCAACCGCTGGATTGTGCCGCTCGAACGCGGATATGACTTCCTGACCCTGCACACCGGCAAGAAGTTCCGGGTTCCCTTTGACGAGCTGGTCGTATTTTCGACGAATATCGCACCGAGGGACCTTTCCGACGAGGCGGGCTTGCGGCGACTCAAGTATAAGATCTTTGTGAACACCCCGTCGCGCGATGAATATATCAGAATCTTCAAATCCTATGCCAGCAGCACCGGATTGGCTGTCTGTGATCCAGACCTGAACCTGTTCTACGATCGCAAGTACAAAGGCGATGTGCTGGCGTCTTGCTACCATCCGAAATATCTTCTGGATTTCGTCGGTTCTTACTGCGAGTTCAACGGCATAGCTGGAAACGCGTCGCTCGATATGCTCGAACGGGCGTGGGAAGGTGTGTTTACATCGGAATGATTGCGGACCTTGTACTGATCGCGGCCAACGCAGATTTAATGACTTACGGGGGAGTAAACGAATGACCAGCATCCCAAGTATCGAGGTCGAAGTCGACGTCACAAAACCGAGCAAGACGCCAGCCATGGAGCCGAGAGGCTCAAAAAATCCGTTGCTCGTCGGTTTGCTCCTGATGCTCCTGCCTGTGAATGCCGGCGTTCTCATCTATACCGCCAAAAACTCTGCGGATGTTCGCGAGAGCCGCGAGACCATTGCCGCGCTCAAAAGGTCCATCGATGGGCTGAAAGGACAAATGGAAAAGCAGTCCGGCCACATCGCGGACAATGCCAAGGCCGACGACGTCGCACTTGTCCGCCAGGAGATGGATAGCCTGCAAAAGGCTATTTCGTCGATGAACGAACGGATGCGCAGCGACACCAGCGTCACACGCATGGGGTCAGCTTTGGTCCTCAGTGCGCCCGGCAAGGAACCGGCACAATTTTTCGCACCCCGTGCCATGCCGGCGGAAACGCAAACTCCGGATAGCACTCTGGCATCCATCGAAGCCGGGGGCATTTCAGCGAGTGACCTGCCGCGTTACGAACGAACACTCTCGCCTGAGGGTCAGCTCATACTTCGCAAGGCGCGGTAAACAACGACGTCACCGAAATCTCCAAGCAATCGCTGGACGCTACCAGGAGGCGCCGCGCAGCGCCCCAATGCGGCTAGGGCGCTCTCATCTCGACGCAGATTGCCGATCGCTTGAAGGGCCCATCACCGCTGAGCGTAATTCACGCTGTTTTTCATCAATTCGAGATTACGGGCAGTGATTTCGTTTCCGGGATCAAGCTCATAAGCTTTCAGGAAATACCCTCTCGCAGTGCGCAAGTCGCCGCGTAATAGGTGAGAATATCCGATATTATTGTAGTAGACCGGGGTGTTGCCGATCATTCGTGAGAGCACCTTGTAGGCACGGTCGGACGTATCGAAGCGGGCAACCATGTCGGCGGAGGCCGCTAAGCCTAGCCAAGCGGCCGGATCCTGCGGAAAAACGTCAACCGCTCGCTTGTAAATGGCGTAAGATTTTCCGTAGTTCTTTTCCTGAAACTGCAGTTTGCCGGTGGTTATCAACTCGTCGTTCTTATAGAAGGCGACGGCTGAGTCATCCGCGACGGTCTTTGCACTATCGCCATAAGCAGCAAGGCCATCAACGCCGGATGACTGGCAACCAGCTAAAATCGCTCCAGTCGCTATCAAAAACGCGATGCATTTAGTTCCAGCTCTGATCTGCAACATTGGCAATTTGATCCCCATCAGACACTCTTACCTAAGACTCGGATGCGTTCACCGGCAATCATCGTGAAAAAAAGCTAACAACTCAAGAATTTAAGCATATACTCACAAAAAAGCGACAGAGGCGGTCTTCGCCGGAACGCGAGAGCGTGATAAAAATGCCTACTATCCAAAGTAGGCATCATCTGTACCGTTACTCCTTGAGTGGAAATCAATCAACGTCGCCTATCCCCCTCCTGAGGTCAAAGGATGGAACGCCGCATGTGGATCGCTATTTTCACACTGATGCGGCTTGGGCCATCGCTGGCTTACGCGATAGCATCGATCTTCGTTCTCAGCATACCGCTCCTGGAAAGCCACCCCTCAAGTGCCTTCGCCTGGTGGCTGTACCTGACGATACTCCCGGTCATGCGCGAGCCCGTCTATCTGCTTTTGGCCGTACCCGGAATTGGAATTTGGAGCGCCACGGTCCTGTTGATGCTTGCATCGATTTTCGGGATTCGAGTGGCCATGCAGCCGCAAAGACACCGCCGGTCAGGATTCATCCATGCCCATATCGCGCTGATCGCGACAGGCCTAAATATGGGGCGGGCAGTTGCGCAAGCCGGCCTTTCCGACGCTGCGCTGCCTCAATTTCAACTCGGCGACTGGTCGTTCCTGCCGCTATCCCAACCGCTTGGGACCTTCCTTTTCATATCCGTGCTGTTGGCTTGCATTTGCTGGCATTTAACAGTCATCAAGCGTGCAATATCGGCGTGATGGAAAGGGGTTGAACCGCCCCCGCCGGAGGCACGCAAGACGTGCTTCAAGTTGAGGCAGAGCAGGCAAGACCGGCTCCCGTCAAGGCGCTGGAGAAGCCGAAGCTTGACGCAGCCGCCTTGAAGATTTGCGGTTTCGCTGGGGGTAGGCGCCTTCTGCCTTCTGTCCATCCCATTGCTCGCCAAGACCTTGAAAATCCTCCGGAACAAGGCCAAGCTCCGATCCCATCGATAGCAACCTTTCCAATCCATGAGGGTCTTTCACCAGCCATGCCCGATACTTACCCGCTCTCGAATCTCGCCGCGATCGACGCCGCACACCATCTGCATCCCTTCGCCGATATGAAGAAGTTGAATGCCGAAGGCACGCGCGTCATCCAGCGCGGCGAGGGCGTCTACATCTTCGACAATCACGGCAGGAAATACCTTGACGGTTTCGCCGGCCTCTGGTGCGTCAATATCGGTTATGGCCGCCGGGAGATCACCGAAGCCGTCGCGCGGCAGATGAACGAACTGCCCTATTACAACACCTTCTTCGGCACGACCTCGACGCCGACGACGCTGCTGGCTGAGAAGGTCACCTCCCATGCCGGCGGACGTTTCAACCATATCTTTTTCACCGGCTCCGGCTCTGAAGCGAACGACACATGGTTCCGCATGGCCCGCGTCTATTGGAGCGCCGTCGGCAAGCCGTCGAAGAAGATCGTCATTGCGCGAAAGAACGGCTATCACGGCTCGACCGTCGCGGGCGCCAGCCTCGGCGGCATGAAATACATGCACGAACAGGGCGACCTGCCGATCCCGGGCATCGTTCATATCGGCCAGCCTTACTGGTATGGCGAGGGCGGCGATCTCTCGCCTAATGAATTCGGTCTCAAGGTCGCCCGCGAGCTCGAAGCCAAGATCGATGAACTGGGCGAGGAAAATGTCGCCGCTTTCGTCGCCGAACCGGTGCAGGGGGCTGCCGGTGTCATCGTCCCGCCCGAGACCTACTGGCCGGAGATCGACCGCATCTGCAAGGCGCGCAATATCCTGCTCGTGACCGACGAGGTGATCTGCGGTTTCGGCCGTCTGGGCTCCTGGTTCGGCCACCAGCACTTCGGCGTGGAGCCCGATCTTGCACCGATCGCTAAGGGGCTCTCCTCGGGTTATCTACCGATCGGCGGCGTGCTCGTCAGCGACCGCATCGCCGATGTGCTGATCAACGACATCGGCGACTTCAATCACGGCTTCACCTATTCCGGCCATCCGGTCTGCGCCGCCGCCGCCCTCGAAAACCTGCGCATCATCGAAGAGGAACGGCTGGTCGAGCGCGTGCGCGACGATATCGGGCCCTACTTTGGCAAAGCCTGGGCAGCGCTGGCGGACCACGATCTTGTCGGCGAGGCTGATAGCATCGGGCTGATGGGCGGCTTGCAGCTAGCCGCTGAGAAGAGCACGCGGACACGTTATGAAAAGCCCGATCAGGTCGGTTCGCTGGTGCGCAACCACGCGCTGGCGAACGGCCTCGTGCTGCGCGCCACCGGAGACCGTATGCTCGCCTCGCCGCCGCTCGTCATCAGTCATGTTGAAGTGGATGAGATGGCGAGAATTACCAGGCTCGCGCTGGACTCGGCATGGAAGGAGCTGAAATCCTGACGTCGCTCAGGCCGGCGGGTTGATCCAGGCGTAGCCGAAACGAAAGGTATCGTCGCCGCGCCCATAGAAATAGGGCACGTCGATCACCGACGCATCAGGCGCAGTTACGCCGAGATTGGTCTGCAGCCATGCAGCCATGGCCGCGGGAAGCGCTTCGTTTTCTCCCTTCCGCGGGATGAGCCACACGAGGAGCAGCGGCCGCCGGCCGGAAAGATCCGGCTTGAAGCTGGGATAATCCATGGAAACGACTGGCACGCCGGGAATATCCTGCCTGAGATTGCCGGCGAGCAGGCTGTCGCCGGCCAGGATCGCTGCCGGTTCGGCCTGTTTGCGCAGGATTTCGAGCATGCTGGCATAAGGCCTGTTCAGGCGTTCGTAATGACCTGAAACGCGCGCGGTCGCCACACTGCCGTAAAGGACTGCCGGTACGCCGATCATTATGATGGCGATAACGGGCAGGAAGCGCCGAAAAGCTTTGTCAGTCTCCACGCCCGCCGCCTCGATCTTCAGGCAGAAATAGAGCGGCAGGATGAAGAGCATCGGCACCAGCCAGCGATCCTTGATGCCGGCAGCACCCCCGAAAACGATCAACAGCAGAATGCCGATGACGAAAACGAGCATCATCCGCTCGAGGAGCCGCGTCCATTCCGACTGGGTAGCGAGCGCCGGACGAAGGCTCTTGCCGAATACCAGCGCGAACACTGCCACCGCCAATCCGGCGAAGCCGACGATGGCGAGGCCGAGCGAACTGACGCCCATCGCCACCTGCATTGGATAGCTCGCATTATCGCTCGCGGTCATCTTTTCCAGGGTTCGCGCGGTCGCGAAATGGAGATTGTCCTTAAGCCAGAAGAGATGCGGCAGGGTGATGACAAGCGCCACCGCCGCAGTCAGCGTGAGGCGCCAGTCGAAGATCCGCGGCCGCAGGCGCGCATCCGCCAGCGCCGCAACCAGGGCGGCGGCCGGCAGGATCGCAAAATTGTATTTGGCAAGCAGGCCGAAGCCGATGCCGAGACCTGCGATTGCATAGGAGCTGAGGCTCGGCTGCTTCAGGCTGCGAACGAAGCCGTAGAAGAAGACGGTGGCCGAAAAGAACACCGCGACCGTATGCGTCAGGTCCCGTTGCATCTCGAAAACCATCTGCGGGATTGTCAGCAGCCCGAGCGTCGCGATCGCCGCGAGCGCCTTGTCACGCAGAATGAGACGCGCGGTCAGGCCATACAGCAGGTAGGAAGCGAAGAGCAGAAGGTTCTTCACCACCGAAAGAGCGGCAAGCGAAACGCCGGTAAACTGGAAGACGGTGTATTGCAGCCAGTTGTAGAACGGCGGCTGCGGGCCATAACCGGCGGCGAGCCATTGCGAGCGAAAGGCCTGTTCGGCCTCGTCGAGATCGAGCGAATGGGAGGTCGCAAGCCGCACGCCAAATTGAAGAGTGAAATAGGCGGCCAGTAGGACGAAAATCCATCGCATGTCGCGAGTGCTGGTTTCGGTCATCTATCTAATTCCCGGCTCGAGCCCAGGCATAACCGAGCGAAAAATTGTCGCCCTGGCGGCCGAAATAATAGGGAAGCGACAGCGAGCCGATCGCCTCCGACGCGATGCCGGCGGCGGCCAGCGCCGATGAAAACCGCTCCGGCATCACCGCATCCGCATCCGCAGCCGTCGTCTTCTTGCCACGCCAGGCGATGAGTACGGGGCCGTCCGCCGACGCATAGGCCGGAATGCCGGCTACAGGAAAATCCGGAATCACGACCGGCACATCGGGAAACTGCAGCCGCATGTTGCCGCCGATATAGGTATCCGACGCGATGATGAGCGCCGGTTGGGCCTGCCGCGTCATTTCGCGTGCAAAGCCGGCCATCGGCACGTTCGGTCGGCTGTAGGTGCCGATCAGCCCGGCGCCGACGACGCGGAAGCCGAGCGCGATCAGCACGCAGGCCATCAGCACCGGCACGACAGGCCGGAAGCGGCGCAGTCCAGCGGAAAGGTCGAGCCCGGCTGCCTGCATCTTCGCGAGGAAATAGATCGGCAGCACGAGCAGGAACGGGTCGAGCCAGCGTTCGCGGACCATGGTGGAGCCGGTGAAGAGCACGATGAGAGCGATGCCCGCAAGGCTCGCGAGCATCATCCGCTCCATCATCCCAGTCCATCGGTTTCCAGATGAAAACGCCCGGAAGAAATCCCGGCGGAAAGTGGCGGCAAAGACGGCGACGGGCAGCGCCGCGAAGGCGATGATGGCGACGAGAAAGGCGAGAAGGCCCTTGCCGATCCGCACGATGCCGGCGGGTTCGTTGCCAGCGGCCATCTTGACCAGAGTATCAGAGGAAGCGAATGCGAGATTGCTCCGCAGCCAGATCGCGTGCGGCAGGACGATAACGAGCGCGATCGCGATGGCGATCAGCAGACGCCAGTCGAGCACTCTCCGCCGCCATTCGGCATCGGGCAGGATGGCGATCACTGCGACGACAGGCATCAGCGCAAAATTATATTTCGAGATCAGCCCGATGCCGGTCGCAAGACCGAGCAGGAAGTAGCCGCCGATATCGGGCCGGTCGAGCGTGCGGAAGAAGCCGTAAAGGAAGAGCGAGCTCGCAAAGAGCAGCGCGGTCGTGTGGGTCAGATCCTGCTGGGCCATGTAGGAGACCTGGGGCAGGGTGATCAACGCCAGCATGCCGACGGCGGCAAGCGTCTGGTCTTTCAACGCTTCGCGTCCGGCAAGACCGTAGAACAGATAGCACAGGAAGAGCAGGATGTTCTTCGGGACAATAAGCGCGCCCATCGACATGCCCGTCACCGAAACGACGGCATACTGCATCCAATTGTAGAAAGGCGGCTGCGGGCCGTAGCCCGCCAGCAGATATTGCGAGAAGAAGGACTGCTCGGCTTCGTCGAGCTCCAGCGAATGCGGAAGCGCGATGCGCAGCACGATGTTGATTGCGAAATAGGCTGCAAGCAGCAGGCTCGCGGTTCCAATCGTCCTCGTCGCGCGCTTCAGCATCGTGCTGCCGGCTTACGCTTTGGTTTGATCGTCGAAGATCTGCCGCACGATATAATTCGGCGAGGCGTCGTCGCGGTAATAGGTCCGCGCGATCATCTCCGCCAGGATGCCGGTGGTGATCATCTGCACCGAGGATAGCAGAAGAACGACGCCGACCATCAGCATTGGGCGGGTTCCGATATCATTGCCCATGATGAACTTGTCGAAACCGAGATAGAGCAGGATCAGCATGGCGATCGCGCCGAGGCCAAGACCCAGCGAGCCGAAGAAATGCCCGGGCCGCGCCTTGTAGCGCATGAAGAACATCACCGAGAGCAGATCGAGGATGACACGGAAGGTGCGCGAAATGCCGTATTTCGAAACGCCGTGCTCGCGAGCATGATGGGTGACGGCCATTTCGCCGATACGTGAGCTCGGGACGACGCCTGCGACCCAGGCCGGGATGAAGCGGTGCATTTCGCCCATCAGCTTCACCTGCTTGATGATCGAGGCACGGTAGATCTTCAGGCTGCAGCCGTAATCGTGCAGCTTGACGCCGGTGATGCGGCCGATCAGGTAGTTGGCGCACCAGGAAGGGATCTTGCGCAAGAATAGCCCGTCCTTGCGGTTCTTGCGCCAGCCGACCAAGAGGTCGAGTTCGCGCCGCTCCAGTTCGGCGACCATCGCAGGAATGTCCTTCGGGTCGTTCTGCAGGTCGCCGTCCATCGTCGCAATCAGGCGGCCCTGGGCAGTGTCGATACCGGCCTGCATAGCGGCGGTCTGACCGAAGTTGCGCTGCAGCTCGACGATCCTGAGCGTCAGCCCCTCGCGTCCGACGAACTTGCGGGCGTTGACGAGCGTCGCATCCGTGCTGCCGTCATCGACGAGGATCAGTTCCCAGGGATGTCGATAGGCGGCCATCGCAGCCACGACACGCTCGACAAGCGGGCCGACGCTTTCCTCTTCGTTGAAAATAGGCACGACCAGCGACAGTTCGAGCGATTGTACCGGATCATTCGCACCGCGAATGGTTTCTACCGTTGTTTGCAACTCTTATCTCCAAAAGGCCGTCGGGCGAAACGGCTTCTTATAGCCGCCGCTGCACATGGGAAGCCTACTACATGAAGTGTTCGCCTGTTGCCAGCCGCCAATGCCGGATTCCCCGTAATCGGCTAATATGGCGCCGGCTGTCCGTATCCTATTTCGCGCCGCCCTCGACCCAGGAGTAACCGATCGAGAAGAGGTGTTTGTCGTCACCAAAGAGATAGGGCAGCGTCAGCGTGTTCAACTCTTGCAGATGAATGCCCGATGCTTCGAGATCGGCTGCGAAGTCTGGCGGGATGGCTTTGTCATCAGGCGTCTTGCCGCGCCAGACGACCAGCACTGGCCCTTTCGCCTGTGCGTATTCGGGAACGCCGGAACCGGCGAAGTACGGCATTGCACTGGGAACATTGAGCTCCAGTCGCAGATTGCCGGCAAGGTACTTGTCCGATGCCACGATGAGAACGGGCTTGCGGGCCGCGGTCAATTCGGCCGCGAAGCCGGCGATGGGCACGTTCGTTCTGGTATAGCCGACATATTGCACGCCGACGATCCGGATCAGCAGGATCAGCGGGATGACGACCATGAAGACGGGCACCACGGGCCGGAACCGCGCAAGCCCGGCGGAAAGGTCGAAGCCTGCCGTTTCCAGTTTCAGTAACAGGTAGAGTGGCAGGACGAGCAGAAACGGGTCGAGCCAGCGCTCGTGGATATCGCTCGCGCCGCCAATGAAGACCAGGCTGAGGACCGCAAGCAGGCTGATGGCCATCATGCGCTCGATCACCCGTATCATTGGGCCGGAGGAGGAGAGTGCGCGAAAGAAATCCCGCCGGAACGATGCCGCGAAGAGCACGATCGGCAGCGCGACAAAGCCGAGGACGGCGATGATGAAGGAGAGAAGCCCCTGTCCGATGCGGGGAAGGCCGGCGGCGGCCTCGTCCTTGGCGGCCATCCGCTTCAGCGTCGAGGCGGAGGCACGGGCGAGATTGTCGGGCAGCCAGAGCGCGTGCGGCAATACGATGAGAATGGCGACGACGATCGCCGCCAGCAGACGCCAGTCGAACAGGCGCCCGCGCCATTCCCGATTCGGCAGCACGGCAATGAGGGCGGCGAACGGAAGGATGACGAAATTATACTTCGAGATCAGGCCGATGCCGGTGGCGATGCCGATGACGAGATAGCTTCCGAGCGTCGGCCGTTGCAGCGTACGGAAGAAACCAAAGAGGAAAAGCGAGCTGGCAAACAGCAGCGCAACCGTGTGGGTGAGTTCCCTCTGTGCCAGGAAGCCCACCTGCGGCAACGTGATGAGACTAAGCATGGCGACGGCGGCAAGTGATCGGCTTTTCAGCACTTCGCGGGCGGCAAGGCCGTAGAAGAGGTAGCTTGAGAACAGCAGGATGTTCTTCGGAATCGAAATCGCCGCCATCGATATGCCGGTCACCGAGACGACGGCATATTGCATCCAGTTGTAGAAAGGCGGCTGCTCGTTATAACCGGCAAGCAGATATTGCGAAAAGAACGACTGCTCGGCTTCGTCGAGATCAAGTGTGTGCGGCAACGCCAGCCGAAGCGCGATATTCAGCAGGAAATAGCATGCCAGAAAGATGCTTGCGCCCGTAATGCCTTTGGTAATCCGCTCCAACATCGATCTCCACGTCAAGCCGGCAAGGCGCCATCATTTACCTGTCGGTCGCCGGCGTGGAAGCGAGTCCACCGCCATCGCCATCAACTCCGGCGTTGTGCGCAACCTTCATTTCTCCTAAAAGGCCGGGCGACGGAACCGAGGCCGCTAGCCGACGCCAAGCGAGGATTGCCTACTACATGAAGAGTTCGATCGTTGAAAGCCGGCAGTCCTGGTTTATGCGCAATCGCATGACCGTGCTGACGGTCGTCATAGTCGCAGCCTATGCGCTCTTCGTGCAATGGTTCTGGGGCTGGCCCGTCATCATCAAGCAGTGGAGCGATGTTGGCGCGGGTCCAGTGATCGGCGCGCTGGTCGCTCTGACGAGCACCTATTTCCTGCGTACGTGGCGCATCTACGACTATTTTCCCAAGGAAACGGCAGGCCGCTTCGCCACGCTCTTCCGCGTCACGCAGATCCACAATCTTCTGAACATCATGCTGCCCTTCCGCACCGGCGAGACCAGCTTTCCGCTGTTGATGCGCACGGAATTCGGCATTCCGTTGACACGGGGAACCTCGGCGCTTTTCGTCATGCGGTTGCTCGACCTGCACGCGCTTCTGGCCGCCGCCGGCATCGGCTTTGCGCTCGCCGCCGCAAATATGGTGGTTGCGTGGTTGCTCTGGACCGCCTTCCTGCTTGTGCCGGTTGCCTGCTTCGCCGCCCGCAAGCCGCTACTGCGACTGGCGGCCAGGCTGCTGCCTGCCAAGGCGCAGAAATTCGTCGCGGAGATCGAAAACGGCTTGCCGCTCGATGCCGTCGCCTTTGCGCGCGCCTGGGCGATGACCATCGTCAACTGGCTGGTGAAGGTGGTGGTACTTGCCTGGGCACTAGGCCTGATGGGCGTGCTGCCGATGGCGGCAAGCTTCGGCGGTGCGCTCGGCGGCGAACTCTCCTCCGTACTGCCGGTGCATGCGCCGGGCGGCGTCGGCACCTATCCGGCCGGCATCACCGCCGGCGCCATCGCTTTCGGCGCCTCGAGCGAGCGGGCAGCTCTCGCCGCGCTGGCGCAGGCGAGCGTCAATGCCCACCTGCTGATCATCGTCTCGGCACTCACCGGCACGGCGATCTCACTTCCGCTCGGACGTCGCGGCAAGCTCTGAAATCCGCTTTCTCAGAAACGCCTGCTCCGGCTCCTGCCGGCAGAGCGACAGCGCCGTTTCATAGGCCCCGATCGCCTCGCGCCTCCGGCCGAGACGGCGCAGAAAATCGGCGCGCGCCGAATGAGCGAGGTGATAGGTCTGTAGCTCCCGGCGCCCCAGAATGGCATCGACCAGTTCCAGCCCCTTCGCCGGGCCTTCCGCCATGGCGATCGCCACGGCGCGGTTGAGTTCCACGATCGGCGAGGGCTGCGCCGCCAGAAGCAGATCGTAATAGAAGACGATCCGCCGCCAGTCGGTCTCCTCAGCCGTCGGCGCTTTGGCATGCTCGGCGGCGATCCCCGCCTGTAGCGTATAGGTGCCGATCTCTGCCGCCCGCATCGCCTCGGCAAGTAGCGCCAGGCCTTCCGAGATCTTCCCATTGTCCCAGAGCGAACGGTCCTGATCCGCAAGCAGCACCAACGATCCCTCGCCGCCGCGGCGAGCGTTGCGGCGGGAGTCCTGTAGCAGCATCAGGGCCAGCAGGCCGTAGACGTCGGGGTGCGGCAGCAGCGTCAGAAGCAGCCGCGCCAGCCGTATCGCCTCCGCGGTCAGGTCGGCACGAACCACCTCTTCGCCCGAGGAGGCCGAATAGCCTTCATTGAAGACGAGATAGATGACGTGCAGCACCCGGTCGAGCCGCTCCGGCAGTGCCTCGCGGCCCGGCACCTCATAGGGGATTTTCGCCGCCCGGATCTTGCCCTTGGCGCGCACGATCCGCTGGGCCACCGTCGGTGGCGGAATAAGGAAAGCATGGGCGATCTCTTCGGTGGTCAATCCGCAGATTTCCCGAAGCGCCATCGCCATCTGCGCATCGGCGGGAATAACGGGATGGCAGCAGGTGAAGACCAGCCGCAGCATGTCGTCCTCGATCGCTTCCATGTCGCCGATCTCCGTTTCGTCGACCGTGTAGAGACTGTCTTCGATGTGCTGCTGCGAGGCATCGAAGCGCGCCCGGCGCCGGATCGTATCGATTGCCTTGAAGCGTCCCGTCGAAACGAGCCATGCGAAGGGGTTGCCGGGAATGCCGTCGTCTGGCCATGTCCGGGCAGCGGCGGCAAAGGCGTCGTGCAGTGCTTCCTCCGCCCGGTCGAAATCGCCGAGCAGGCGGATCAGCGTCGCCAGAGCCCGGCGCGATTGCGTTCGGTAGATTTCCTCGATCACGCTTTCCAACGGCGCACCTCAATCCTGCAGGGTCAGTATCCGAACCGGCCTGAGTTCGACCGCGCCGAAACGCGCCGACGGGATCCGCCCGGCAATCTCCCTTGCCTTGGCCATGTCGGGGGCCTCGATGACATAGAAGCCCGCCAGATGCTCCTTCGTCTCGACATAGGGCCCGTCGGTGACAGACAGCGTGTTGTTTCGAACGCGCAGCACCGTCGCCTTGTCAGGCATCTCCAACGCGTCGGAATGGATCATGATGCCGTCGCGGAGTAATTCCTCGTCGAAGGCGAAATGGGCTTTGATCAGTTCATTGGTTTCATCAGGCGTCAGCGTGCCGTCGGTGTCGGTGGAATTGTAGATCAGGCAGATGTAACGCATGGCTATTTCCCATCCTGAATTGCGTAAGTCGGGCGCACTTCAATTGAGGCATATCTGAGGATCGGAAAACTCGACGCGATCGTCTTTGCCTCCTCGATATTCTCGGCTTCGACAAGCACAAAACCGCCGAGGTGCTCTTTGATTTCGGCAAATGGGCCGTCGGTCGCAGAGGCTTCGCCGTTGCGCAGGCGGACCGTGATTGCTGTTGACGGTTCATGCAAGGCGAGCGCCACCAACAGATGACCGCTCTCGCGCCAGCGATTGTCGCTGATGATGCATTCCTGTGTGAGCGCATCCCATTCGGTCTGGGGGACCTGCTTGCTTTTTTCCGTGTCGAACCAGATCTGGCATAGAAATTTCATTGGTCTCTCCTCATTCAGTTCCGAATTATTTAGCTCCAAATTCGTGGATTGGCCGCACCTCGATCGCGCCGAGCTTAGCGAGCGGGATGCCGGCGGCAATCCGGATCGCCTCGTTTAGGTCCTTGGCCTCGATCAGGATGAAGCCGCCGAGGGCCTCTTTTGTCTCGACGAAAGGACCGTCCGTCACCGACGTCTCACCGCTTCGCACCCGGACGGTCACCGCCGATGTCGGCGGCTGCAGCGTATGGGCGACGATCAGATGCCCGCTTTCGGCAAGCGACTTGTCATAGTTCAGTGAGTTCGTGCCGAGTTCGGCCTTTTCCTCTTTCGTCCTGGCGCCGAGCACTGCGCCATCGAACCAGACCTGACAGAGATATTTCATCGCAGACAGCCTCCTTGTGCGTGTTCAACAACCCTGGACGACCGAGCCGCACGCATTTCGACAACGGCGGGAAAAATCTTTTGCTCCGGTCCGGTGTCGAAATCTCAGGGCAGCACTCGACTAGGCATCGTCGAAACCTGTCGAGGAGAATGACAATGAGTATTCTTGAAATTGCGCTGGCAAGCCACATCTGGGCGCGCCGCCATGAAAAGCGTGAGCTGGAGTTCCTCGAAAGCGATGGGCTGAAGGTCCTCCTGCGCGTCGCTTTCGCTTTCCTGGCCTTCAGCCTGTTGATCGCAGGGCTGAATATTGCCGCCGGCAGGCCGCAGACGCTTGCGCAGCGCTCAGTGCCTGTTGTGACAAGCCGATGAGGAAACGGCCTATTGGAAGGCCGTTTCGAAGAAGCTGCGGAGCTTGCGTGAATGCAGCGCTTCCGTCGGCATGGCGGCAAGCTTTTGCACGGCGCGGATGCCTATCTGCAGGTGCTGGTTGACCTGGGTGCGGTAGAAGGCCGTCGCCATGCCCGGCAGCTTCAATTCGCCGTGCAGCGGCTTGTCGGAGACGCAGAGCAGCGTGCCGTAGGGTACGCGGAAGCGGAAGCCGTTGGCAGCGATGGTTGCCGATTCCATGTCGAGCGCGATTGCGCGCGCCTGGGAGAGCCGCTTCACCGGCCCGCGCTGGTCGCGCAGTTCCCAGTTGCGGTTGTCGATCGTGCCAACGGTGCCGGTGCGCATGATGCGCTTCAGCTCGAAGCCCTCGTAACCGGTGATTTCGGCAACGGCGGCTTCCAGCGCCACCTGCACTTCGGCGAGCGCCGGGATCGGCACCCAGACCGGCAGGTCGTCGTCGAGAACATGGTCCTCGCGCATATAGGCATGGGCGAGAACATAATCGCCGAGCCGCTGGCTATTGCGAAGACCGGCGCAATGACCGAGCATCAGCCAGGCATGCGGGCGCAGCACGGCGACATGGTCGGTGATCGTCTTGGCGTTGGAGGGGCCGACGCCGATATTGATCATGGTGATCCCGGCATGGCCCTTCTTCTTCAAATGATAGGCAGGCATCTGCGGCAGGCGGGTCAGCGCCGCATCCGTTTCCGGTGCGTTTGAACCGGGCAGGGTGACGACATTGCCGGGCTCGACGAAGGCGGTATAGCCGTCGCCGCCCTCCGCCATCAGCTTGCGCGCCCAGCTGCAGAATTCATCGATATAGAACTGGTAGTTCGTGAACAGCACGAAATTCTGGAAGTGCTCGGCATGCGTCGCCGTATAATGCGACAGCCGGGCGAGAGAATAATCGATGCGTTGCGCGGTGAACGGCGCCAGCGGCGAGGGCTCTCCCGGCGGCGGGATATATTCGCCATTGGCGATCTCGTCGTCGGTGGTATTGAGATCGGGCGTGTCGAAAATATCGCGCATCGGAATGTCGATGAAGGCGTTGGTCGATGCTTCCACATGTGCGCCCTCGCCGAAGGCGAAGTGCAAAGGGATCGGCGTCGTCGACTCCGAGACGATGACTGGAACATTGTGGCTCTTCACCAAGAGCGCCAACTGCTCCTTCAAGTAATGCTTGAAGAGCTTCGGCCGGGTGACTGTCGTCGTATAGATGCCCGGTGCCGTGACATGGCCGTAGGAAAGGCGCGAATCGACGTGGCCGAAGCTTGTCGTCTCAATGCTGACCTGCGGATAGAAAGCACGGTAGCGAGAAGAGATCGGCGCGCCTTGCGCAAGCTCGGTGAAGCTCTTGATCAAGAACGCCGTATTGCGCTCGTAAAGCGCCGTCAGCGCTTCTACGGCCTTGGCGGAGTCATCAAAGCTTTGCGGCTGGAAAGGGGGTGGTGAGGATGTGTCGAGCGGCGACAAAGGGGAGATTCGTTTGTTCATGACGCATTATAGAGAGTTGTTTTTGACAAGCAAACGACGCGCGCCGACGGAATCCGATTATTTTATCTTCTTCCGTGTCCGATGCCGGTCACTGCACCGACGGCGCGCAGAAGTTGCCGTTTCTCTCCAGGCAGGTATAGCTTGCCCCGAAATGCGACTGCGTGCCGCCACCGCCATTGTGCACCACGACTGCTGAAAATGTGATCGCGAAGATCGCCGCAAACAGCGTGATGATGCTAAAGCGCCTTGCCAGAATATAGATGTTCATCGCCTTGCCCCCGATACGCACTTCATCGTGACAAGAGTTTTGCCATGCGACGGCTGAACGAGTGCTGAGATACCGGTTCATCCACCGTTCAGCTTGCCGGGCAGGCTCGGGCGGGGTTGTGCAGAAGATCAAGGAGCCCCAAGGGAGTTCGAAGCATGCCGGTGTGTCGACATGCTTTTGAGTTCCGGGATCGTTGGGTGGAGGCTTATCGCCTCAGAGTCGCGTCCAGGTCTGCGTCTTGCAGAGGACCTTCATTACGCAGCCCTGCATCCTCAGCGAGTTGCCGGAAACCTTGCCAGAGCCGCTATAGGTCTTATCGGCGGCCGGGTCGGTGATCTCACCCGCGTAGCTGCCGGCGGTTCCCGCAAGCGTGCCGATCTTGCGGCCAGCATATTTCCCGGTCTTCAGCGTCACGCAGTAACTGCCGCCGCAGGATGCGATCACTGCCGTATCGCCGGCGGCCGTCTTCCAGTTGCCGACGATGGGCTCCTCGGCATGCGCGATACCCGCGATCAGTGACATAGTGCCGGCGAGAACGAAGCTGCGGATCATCTTTTCCTCCATGATGTCTTTTGCCGGCCGCGAAAATAACTGACGCGAACGTAAAGGTAAATAAGCCCGACCGTTGTTCTGCGGATTGGGTAAAACGCGAGAAAAAAGCCATGTGGCGGGCTTGTAAAGATATCGCCTGCTGATTTCATGATGAACGATCCCTTTATTTTCAAATCTGAATCTTTCGTAAAATTCGAGCAAAAATCCTTAAATCGCAGGGAATCCGATGTTTAACAAAAATCCAATTTTACCAAGCATTTGCACTTTGTTTGTCTCAAATTAATCATGCATTTTAGGCGTTTTTTGAAAGCCGTTTGGCATAGTGAACCCATCAAACGAGCGGGGCAAACCCGCCGGACCGGAAGGGCCGAAAGCCGCGATAGACGGCAGGGCCCCAAAGGTAAAACAGGGTAAGTCATAAACAGGCTAACAGGGATAAAACCGATGGCACGCTTTGAAATGCATAATGCTGAAACGGCCACCATGGGTGGCGACAACAACAGCGCCGATGTCTTCTGCGAAATGGGTCTGATGTATGCGACCGGCCGCGGCTGCAAAGTCGATCTCGTCGCTGCCCACAAGTGGCTGAACATCGCCGCGATCAAGGGCAACGACCGCGCCGCCGAGCTTCGCGCCGACGTGGCCGCTTCCATGGACAAGATGCAGCTCGCGGCAGCGCTGCGCGCAGCCCGCGAATGGATGACGGTTCACTGAGACCGTCTCCAGCTGAGAATTAGACAGGAATAACAACCTCGAAAGAGGGGGCTGGCGGGTCGCTTTGTACGAGGCCGACGCCAGGAGAAGAGAGCCGCGCCCGGATCCTCCACCGGTCGCGGTTCTTCTGTTTTACCGGCCGGCCTTTTTCAGCACCTGCGGCAGCGATTCTTCGAGGAGCGCCATGTCAGTCTCCGGCCCGACGCTGACACGAATGCAGCGATTGAGCGGCGCCACGCCGGGCATGCGGATGAAGACGCCGTGCTCCATCAGTCCATCGACGATCGCCCGCGCATAGACGCCGTCGCGCCCGGCGTCGATCGCCACGAAATTCGTGGCCGATGGCAGCGGCTGAAGGCCGTTTGCGCGTGCGATGCCGCCGATCCGCTCCCGCGCCGCATGGATTTTCCCGACCACTTCGGCAAGATAGGCCTGGTCCTTGAGGGCCGCGAGCGCTGCTGACGTCGCCAGCCGGTTCATGCCGAAATGATTGCGGATCTTGTCGAAGGCCTGCGCCGTGCCTGCGGTCGAGATCACGTAGCCGGTGCGTGAGCCGGCAAGCCCGTAGGCCTTCGAAAAGGTGCGGGTGCGGACGACGTTCGGCATGTCGATGAGCGAGGAGATCGACGGCAGCGCATTTGCAGGCCCCGTCTCGCTATAGGCTTCGTCCAGCACCAGCAGCGTCGTCTCGGGCAGCGCCTTGGCGAAGGCGACGATCCGGTCGGCGTCCCACCAGCTTCCCATCGGATTGTCAGGATTGGCGAAATAGACGAGCGGCGCGTTTTCGCGCTTCGCGGCATCGAGGAGCCCGTCGAGGTCCTCGCGGTCGTTGACATAGGGAACGGTCACCAGCCGGCCGCCGAAGCCGGCGACATGGAAGTTGAAGGTCGGATAGGCGCCGAGCGAGGTGACGACGGGGGCGCCAGGCTCGATCACCAGCCGGACGATCTGGCCGAGCAACTCGTCGATGCCGCTGCCGATGTTGATATTGGCGGGGGGAATGCCGAGATGAGTGCCCAGCGCTTCTCTGAGCGCGAAATTCTCCGGATCATTGTATTTCCAGATATCGCCGGCATCCTCGCGCATCGCCGCAAAGACGGAAGGGGCAGGGCCGAAGCCGTTCTCATTGGCACCGATGCGTGCCAGGACGGCCAGTCCGCGCTGGCGCTCAATCGCCTCCGGACCGACGAAGGGAACTGTGGAGGGCAGGGCGCTGGCAAGAGGCGTTAGGCGCGAAAAGGCGGACATGCGAAGGCAATTTCCCGGGCACGGTGATATCAGGCGCAACAATAGGCCCGGGCACGGCCAAGGCAAGCAAGATTATTCCCGCGTCTAGCCTATCAGCAGCCTACATTACGCGCGGAAGATCGGCGCCCGCCGGGCGTTGATTGCTTCCATGTTGCCGACGAGGAAGTCGGTGCGAACAACGCGGCGCAGAACTTCGGGATCCAGGATGTTGATGAACCGCACCCCGATGCGTTCCTTGTGGCGGTAGACCTCCGCGCAGCCGATACGATAGGCGAGGCCGAGAATGTTGAGATAGTAGTGCTTCGGCAGACCGGCAGTGGTCGACACGATGAAGGTGGCGCCGCCTTGCGAGATATCGATGATCTCAGCGCTACGCATCGAGACGCCGGTGAGGCATGGCCGGACCGCGACGATGCGGGCGGGCCGCTTAACATTGAACTCTTCCCAGCGCAGGTCGTAAACGGCGGATTTGACCGTGGCAAGGTGTGTAGCGCGGAGCATAGTCATCTCACATTCTCCGTCATTCAGGGCACATTCGGGGTCTTGTTCCAACCAAGGTCACATGAATGTTTTGCGCATTCGTCAAATATAAAATTACCATTTTAACGAGTTTAAACTTTGTTCCCAAGCGGGACGGCAGGATGTCCATTATCGGGACGCGCGCTTTCACGTTTGGCTCTCTCGTTTCAGCCGATGAGCCTGACGGCGAAATATCCGCCGGCGGCCGTCAGCGCCGTCAGAGCGGTGCCCCAGGCCATGTCGACCACGCTCATGACGAGCGGCCAGTTGCGCAGCGTGGCGAGATTGGTGATGTCATAGGTACCATAGGCCGCCAGTCCCAGAATGGCACCATGGACAAGCGCTGTTGTGATCGACCCTGCCGACAGCGCCGGCAGCACGGCAAGCACGACGACCGCGGCGGTGAAGAACAGATAGAATAACGCGGCGAGCGCAAGATTGGGCGAAGGCAGCATCAGCGCCCCCAGCTGGTCGCGATAGAAGCTGCGGGCGATGAGGCCGAGCCATACCCCGTCGCCGAAAAGAAGGGTGAGGAGGGTGCCGGCATAGGCGATCAGGGCTGTCTTCATCGTCAATCTCCCAACCTGTCTTTCTACGCGGCAAAGGCCGACCGGATTGCCGCTCGATCGATTTCGACGCAATTTTCCTGAACTCTTTCAATGGCAGGGCGTTCTGCGTTGATCGATGATGCGGCGCGCGCGCTTCGAACGACGATAGCAAGGAGTTGAAGATGACCGACGTCAAAGTCCCTTGGGAATCATGGGTTGTGGTCTGCAACGGAGCCAAGGCTCTGATCATGCAGAATGCCGGCGATGCCCAACTGATGAACCTGAAGGTACTGGAAACCCTGAAACAACCGAGCGAACCGGATCGCGAGATCGGCACCGGCAAGCCTGGCCGCAGCCATGCCGCCGATGGCCTCAGCGGAAGTGCCGTCGAGGAGACCAGCTGGCAGGATCAGGCTGAAGCGCAATTTCTGAAACAAGTGGCGGAGAAGCTGGACGAACTGGTGCAGGAAAAGGACGCCCGCCGCATCGTCCTCGTTGCGCCGCCGAAGGCGCTTGGCGTGTTGCGGCCCGCGCTCCGGGCCGATACGCAGGCGGCGATCTCGGCCGAATTGGCAAAGGATTACACGAATATGCCGGTCGATGAGATCGAACGGCATCTGGCCGCTTGAAACGGCCGCAGTTAAACGAAGGGACGCGGGCCAAAGGCCCGCGTCTTCCGTGTCGATGCGTCACCTTGCGGCTCGCTGCCCGGCAAGCAAATCTTCATGATCGGCAAAGAGCGCTGCAAGACGATCGATAACGGTCCTGACCTCGGGCCGTTGTCGCTCGTCGTCATGCGCAACGATCCACATTTCATATGTCAATTCGTCGATCACAGGCCCGGCGCGGACGAGCCTGCGCTCCTGATCGCCGATGAAACAGGGGAGCACGCCGCGGCCGGCACCGCCGCGGATCAGGTGAAACAGCATATGCGGTGTGTTCGTCCAACTGGTGATCCAGTAATCCGGCTGTTCGAACGTCCATTTGTCTGCCGGCGTGATGGCTGTATCGGTGCCGAGCGAGATCCAGTTGCAGTTGGCCTCGTCATAGTCTGCCGCCTGGTAGGCCGCATGCGCCACCTTGACCGAACGGCGGATCGCAACATTGCCGCTGTCCGGCCGGCCGTGGCGAATGGCGATATGCGCCTCGCGATAAGTGAAGTCGATGCTTGCGTCACAGGTCTTGTAGCACATGCGGAAGCTGTCCTTCGGCGTCCAGACGCTGGTGAGATGGTCAGCGATGAAGCGCGACGTCCAGCTGTCGGCAGCGGTCGAGACGATCGGTAGCGTCAGCACCTCGCCGCGCCAGTCGGAGATCGCGCGCGCCGCGTCCTGCATCAGCCGGACACGATCGAGCAGTTCCTGCCCGTCCTTCGCCAGCAGATAGCCGGTCGGGCCGCGACTGAACAGTGACCGGCCCGTCACCCGTTCGAGCGTCAGCATACGCCGGCCGATCGTCGGCGCGCTGAGCCCGGTGCGCGCCGCCGCCGCCGAAAGGCCGCCGCCCGTCGCGACATGGAAGAAAAGTTGAAGGTCGTCCCAGCTCGCGTCTTTCATGGATGAAAACCCCCTTTCCTCGGCGCCTCTACATCGCAAGGGTGTGAAGCCTTAGCTCAATTACTCCAGCAAATAGATGGAGGACGAGGCAATGCTTCTCAACTGGGTTATTCTCTTCAACGAACTGAAAGGCCACGATCGCCGGCCGCGCCGCGATCCTTTTGCCGATCCGCTTGACCAGCCGGAGTGGCGCGGACTTCTCTGGATCATTCCTGTTATCGCGCGCCTCACCACAAGGCGGGGCGCCGAAACAAGGGTACTGCGCCGTGACGAACCACCGATCGGAGCGAACCTCAGTTTTCGAAGCTCAGCCGCAGCACGTGGTGCAGGAATTCCGGATTGATCAGCATGTTGAAGCTGATCGTCACCAATTCCTCTTCGCGCTTGACCACGGTCGCGCCGATTTCGTCATGGATGCCGAGGATTTCGAGGAAGAAATGACTCGGCATTTCCAGGTTAGGGCTTACTTCGAGCAATGCGCCGGCAAGCGTGATCGTGCGGATCAGGCAGCGTACCTGCGTTCCAGTGCTGAGGTGATGGCCGACGAAGATGATGTTGCCGGGTCTATCGAGAGTGAATTCCCTGTAAGCACGTTCCGGCTTGGGGTGTTCTGTATCGAGGTGCATCTGAAAGGCCCTTTTAGCCTCCGCTCATTGTATGACAGGATAATAACGCAGGAGTGCTGACAATTGCTGAAGAGCATCATTAAGATTGAAGCCTTCTGCCGGACCTGCCGGAGAATCGCACCGATTTCGAGCAGATTTGCCCCAAATCTGTTCATTGACAGCGACCTGCGCCATTCTTGACATGCCGGCGGTGTTCGCGCATACAAAGGGCCGGTTCGAGGCACCGGCCGCTCGCGGATGAAAATCCATGGTGAAGCCCTCGCGATCATGGTCACGGCCCTTGTGCATGCTGACTGGCGGCAATGCGAGCTCCCATCTGCAGTCGAAGAGCATGCCTTGCGAAGGCTCACTCCATGACGACGACTTATCCTGCCATTGAAGAATTGAAGGCCCAGGCCAAGCGCCTACGCCAGGCGATGAACGATCGCGGCACCCCGCTGACCCACAGTGCGGCCTTGGAAATGATTGCCCGCCAGCACGGCGCGCGCGACTGGAACACGCTCGCAGCTCTTGCGGCAAAGCCCAATGCCGGACCGAAGACGCCGCTCTTCGTCGGCGCACATATTCGCGGCCGTTATCTCAATCAGCCGTTCACCGGTGAAATTCTGGCGCTTTCGGCCCTGCCGGGCGGCGATCTCCACAGGATCACCATCCATTTCGATGAGCCGGTTGACGTCGTCACCTTCGAAAGCTTTTCGGCCTTTCGCCGGCGTGTGAACGCGCAGATCGATGCCGACGGCATCTCGCCGAGGAAAACCTCGAACGGCGTGCCGCATCTGGTGCTCGACCTTTAAATTTTTCCCATCCTCTTCAGGCCGATATTTCCGGATGATTTTAACCCGGATCGGGCTTGGCCGGATATTACACGGATTTTTCCATGACTGACCTTTCCGAAGGCAATGCTTTTCTCACCGGCTGGCTGCCGGGCGTCTTCATCAAGACCGCGGCGCCGATCGTCGCGATCACCACCGTCAACGGCCTCTTCGCCGTCGTCGACGCGTATTTCCTCGGCGCCTATGTCGGCCCGGATGCGCTCTCTGCGGTCAGTCTGATCTTTCCGGGACTGATGCTGTTGATCGCGCTGCAATCGCTGGTCTCGAACGGCATGGCGAGTATCCTCGCCCGCCGGCTCGGTGCCGGCGATCGCCAGGGCGCGCAAAGGCTATTTGCCGGCGCCCATACGCTGGCGCTCGTCGTCACCCTGGTCCTCAATCTGGTCTACTGGACCGTCGGCCGGCAGATCATCGATGCCGGTGCCGCGGGCAATGCCACCGTTACCCACAGCGCCATGCAGTTCATGGGCATGATGATCGTCTTTGCGCCGGTGAGCTTCTTCCTGTCGCTGCATCTCGACGGGCTGCGCTGCGAAGGCAAGATCGGTTTCATGACGTTGGTGACGCTGTCGGCTTCGCTGCTCAACATTCTCGCCAACTGGCTGTTCATGGCGGTGATGCATTGGGGTGTGCTCGGTTCTGCGACGGGATCCATCGCCTCGCAATTCGTCTGCCTTGCGATCGTGCTCGCCTATCGCAAGCTCCGGCCAGCGGCGCTGAGGCCCTCCGGGGGATTCGCCCGTGCCGAATGGCGTGAGATCATCGCCTTCGGAGCGCCCATGAGCCTCGGCTTCATCGGCATATCGCTGGCTTCCGCCGCCATTCTGATCAACGTCTCGCTGTGGAGCGAGCATGACTATGTCGCGACGGTCGCCGCCTATGGCATCATCACACGGATCATGACCTTCACCTATCTGCCGCTGCTCGGTCTCAGCATCGCGCTACAGACGATTGCCGGCAACAATCATGGTGCCGGTCTCGGTCTCCGCGTCGGCCGCAGCCTGCAGATCGCGATGGGCGCAGCACTCGTCTATTGCACTCTGGTGGAGATCACAGTCGAACTGCTGGCGGGCCGTCTCGGCGCGGTCTTCGTCGCCGATCCCGCCATTATCGCCGAGGTCAGGCGAATTCTGCCGTGGACGATCGGCGCCTATTTCCTCTTTGGGCAGATGCTGATTCTCTCATCCTATTTCCAGTCGATCGGCGATGCGCCGCGGGCGGCGATCTTCGGTCTGTCCCGGCCCTATCTCCTGACCCTGCCGCTCACCTTCCTGTTGCCGCTGGTCTTCGGCGAGCAGGGAATCTGGATGGTGCCGGTCTTTGCCGAGGCGGGAATGCTCGTACTGGCCTTCCTGGTGCTGTCGCAGAACGCCAAAAGCCGCGGCTGGCGCTACGGGCTTCTGCCCGCCTGAAATGGAAAAGCCGCGCTCCCTGGCGCGGCTTTTGCCCGTATCTTCTATTCCTTGTCACTCAAAGCGGCCGATGTCGCGGCGTCGGCCTCGTTCAGCGCCTTGGCGCATTCCTCGCAGCAAACCTCGACAGCATTGCCGCCGAGCTTGACGGTGACGGTCTCCGGGCCGAGTTCGCAGTCGCAGGCGGCGCATGTGGTCTTTTTCATCTGATGATCCTCCGGTTGATCGTCCCGGGATCGGGACAGGTCCATAAGATCATCGAAGGCCGCATCGCCGCTGTCGAAATCTTTAGCGATCGACCTCCGCTCTACTTGCGCCGCAATTGCGCCGAGCGCTGAAATTCGGCCGGAGTCTGTCCGTAGGACTGCTTGAAGGAAGCGCTGAAATGGCTGTGGCTGGAAAAACCGAGGTCGAGCCCCAGCGCGGTGAGATCGTCATACTGGCCGAGAAGATCCAGCGCGCGGGCAAGCCGCAGCCGTAGTTGGTAGCGGTAAAGCGGCGTCGCCTCGACCTGCTGGAAGACCTGGGTGAGATAGACGGGCGAGACACCCACCTCGGAGGCGATTTCCCCGAGTGTCCAACGCCGCGCGAGATCGGAGGAAAGCACCAGCTTTGCCCGGTCGACGAGCTTCTGTCGGCCAACGCTGGCGCCCGCCGCATGTGACGTGCGTTCGCCGAGCGAGCGACGCACGAGCGTCAAGGCCAGTGTTTCCGCCTCTAGCGTTTCGGCGACGTTGCGGCTGAGACCGTGACGCAGGAGAGCGACCAATGCCTGTGCACGCGGATCGATCCGCCGGCGCTGGCGGCGGAAGGAAAACGGTGGGCCGGCCTGTACCTGATCCTTCGGCGCCAGCTCTTCGAGCATGGATTCATCGATCGCCAGATCGATGCAGGCGTCGCCGCCTTCGATGGGATGGCTGATGCGATATCCCTGGCCGGCGTTGAAGAACAGCATCTGGTTGGCTTCGGCCACCGTATCATTGCGGCCGACATGGCGCATGAAGACGCCGCGATAGGGGTAGACGAGGCTCGTCTTGTGGGCGCACTCCTCGTCGCTCTTGTGACGGCAGTCGCCATTACAGACGATGTCACGAATGGTGACGGTCTTTGTCTTCAGGAGCGGTGCTATTGAAAACTGCGACATGGCGTCTTCCGGCTTGGACAGGCCGCCTGACGAGGCGGCCCCGGGCACAGTATCATACCGAAACCGATGTTTCAGTAGCGGCTGTAGACGTGTACATCACTTTCCGTCTGCCCCCGCGAGAGGCCGATATCTTTCAACTGGTCGTCGGAAAGTTCCATCAGCGCATTTCGTGCGCGCCGTTCTGTCATCTTGTGCGACAGCCAACGGGCTGCCGCGATTGCCGCAAGAAACAGGCCGGGATACCGCGAAGGGTTGGCGTTCCCGGCCGATATCGTGAAATTCGAGCTGTGCATGGTAATCCTCCATCCGTGTTTGGATGGAGGCAGTGAACCATCTGCAGCAATGGCGCGCTGTCAGATTATTTAGCGATCGAACGCGGCTCTCACGCTTTCAGCAACCACTCGTGCTCAGGGGCGTTGTGGAATTTCCAGATGCGCTTCGGTCCGGCCATGACGTTGAGATAATAGAGATCGTAGCCATGGGTTGCCGCGCAGGGGTGATAGCCCTTCGGCACCAACGTCACGTCGCCATCCTCGATCGCCATTGCCTCGTCGAGCGACCGATCGTCAGTGTAGACGCGCTGGAAGCCGAAACCCTGTGGCGGGTTGAGGCGGTGGTAATAGGTCTCTTCCAGGAAGCTTTCGTTCGGGAGATCGTCCTGGTCGTGCTTGTGCGGCGGATAGGAGGAGGTATGGCCGCCCGGGGTAATCACCTCGACGACGAGCAGCGAATGCGCCGAGCTGTCGTCTTCCGGCATGATATTGTTGACATAGCGCACATTCGTGCCTTTGCCGCGTGTCACCTGTGGATGCGTGCCGGGCGATATTTCCTTCGCCTGATAGGTGCCCCCGCCGGGCGCCGAGCAGACGGCGAGCTCCAGATCGGTCTCCGCTGTCACCGACCACGTCGATTCCATCGGGATATAGAGCGCATGCGGAGCGCCTTCGAACGGGCTCATGCGGCCGCCGAGGGTCCCGAAATCCTTCGTTCCGGCCGATGCCTTGCCCTTGCCGGTCACCCAGACAAGGCAGACTTCGCGATCGCCCGTCTCGCCGGAAACGCTTTCGCCCGGCTTCAGGCGATGCAGATCGAAGCCGACATAGGTCCAGCCGGCGCTTTCCGGCGTGACATGCGTGACGCGACCATGCGTGCCTGATGGTTTCACCTTGAGGTTTGGCATTGGCTTTTCCTTCGTTACTTGGAAAATTCCCCTCCCCAACCCCTCCCCACAAGGGGGAGGGACTACCTGCCGAGCTCTCTCCATTCTCGCCGTAACTTCTCGTCCAGAAGGACGCTCGCTCATGGCGTGAGGCGGTGCCGACGTTAAGTCCCTCCCCCTTGTGGGGAGGGGTTGGGGAGGGGTCTCTCAGCTCGTTATCCCTTCGGGAAACCTTCGGTTTCCACCGTATAACCCGCAGCCGTCATGACGCGCATCAGTTCGGCATGGCCGATCTCTGCCATCTTCTGCGGGGGCGCTTTACGTGGATCCTGTTCGGCTTCGACGACGAACCAGCCTTCATAGCCGTGATCGGCGAACCGCTGGACGATGGCGCCGAAATCGAGCGAGCCGTCGCCCGGCACCGTGAAGGCGCCGAGCGCCACCGCATCCAGGAAGGACTGCCGGCTGCGGTCGAGCCCATCGACCACAGACTTGCGGATGTCCTTGACGTGGACGTGGTTGATACGGGCGTGGTGATTGTCGATGGCGCGCAGCACGTCGCCGCCGGCAAAGGCGAGATGCCCGGCGTCGAGTAGCAGCGGAATGCCTTCGCCCGAATGGCGCATGAAGGCATCGAGTTCCGGCTCGGTCTCAACGACCGCCGCCATGTGGTGGTGATAGGAGAGTGGCATACCCTGTTCGGCGCACCATTCGCCGAATTCGGTGACGCGGCGCGCATAGGCCTTCATCTCGTCATCGGAAAGGCGCGGCTTGGTCGCGAGCGGCTTGGAGCGGTCGCCCTGGATCGAGCGGCCGACTTCGCCATAGACGATACAGGGCGCATTGACCGCCTTGAACAGCTCGATCATCGCAGCGATGCGATCCTTGTTGGCTGCAAGCTCCTCATTAACAAGCGTGCCGGAGAACCAGCCGCCGCACAGCGTCACGTCGGCGGCGCGGAGGATCGGGAGCATCTCTTCCGGGTTGCTGGGGAAACGGCGGCCTTGTTCCATACCGGTGAAACCGGCGCTGCGCGATTGCCGCAGGCATTCCTCGAGGGACACATCGTCGCTAAGCTCAGGAAGGTCGTCGTTCCACCAGGCGATGGGCGACATGCCAAGTTTGGCCTTCATCAATATTCTCCTTAAAGACATTGCAGAGGAGCGGTTGCGCTCCTCTGGAAAAAATGACGGTAGCTGGTTCAGCCGATCCGCTGGGAAGCGCGCGCTTCGACGTAGCCCTTGCGCGCCTTGTTGACCTCTTCGCGCGGGCTGACTTCCGGCACCGCGACATCCCACCAGTGGCCGCCGGCCTCGGTGGTGATCAACGGATCGGTGTCGATGACGAAGACCGACGTGCGGTCGTTCTTCCGGGAATCGACGATTGCCTGCTCGAGTTCTGCGATGGAGCTGACCTTGACGGCGATGGCGCCCATGCTTTCGGCGTGCGCGCGGAAATCAATCTCCGGCATCACCTCGTGATAAGAGTCCTTGAGCAGATTGTTAAAGTTCGCGCCGCCGGTGCCCATCTGCAATCGATTGATGCAGCCATAGCCGCGATTGTCGAGCACGACGATGTTAAGTTTGAGGCCGAGCATGACCGAGGTCGCAAGCTCGGAATTCATCATCATGTAGGAGCCGTCGCCGACCATGACGACGACATCCCGCTCGGGGCGCGCCATCTTGGCGCCGAGCCCCCCGGCAATCTCGTAGCCCATGCAGGAAAAGCCATACTCCATGTGATAGCTGCCCGGCGCTGTCGCCGGCCAGAGCTTGTGCAGCTCGCCGGGAAGACCGCCCGCAGCACACAGCAGCGTCGTGTTCTCGCCGCCGATCGTGCGCACCACCGCGCCGATCACCTGCGCATCGGAGGGCAGGGCGGCGTTGGTCGTCGCCATCGCCTTGGCTGCAGCCTCCATCCAGACCTTTTTCTCTGCGGCTGCCTTGTCGGCGAGTGCCGCCGGCGCCTTCCAGACGGCAAGCCCCGATGAAAGAGCCTTCAGCCCTTCACGGGCATCGGCCACCAGCGGATGGCTATCGTGCTTCACAGCATCATAGGCGGCGACGTTGAGGCCGATCATCTTGAGACTGTCGTTCTTGAAGAGCGCCCAGGAGCCGGTGGTGAAATCCTGGCAGCGTGTGCCGACGGCGATGACGAGATCCGTCTCTTCGGTGATCGCATTGGCCGCCGACGTACCGGTGACGCCGACCGAGCCGAGGGCGAGGGGATGGGTTTCGTTGATCGCCGATTTGCCGGCCTGGGTGACGACGACGGGAATGCCGTGCTTCTCCGCGAAGGCGGCAAGCTCCTTCGTTGCCTGCGAATAGAGGACACCGCCGCCGGCAAGGATAACCGGCTTCTGCGACACCTTGATCAGTGCGATGGCATTTGCCAGTTCGTCCGCATCCGGCTGCGGCCGACGGGTCGTCCAGACCTTTTCCTCAAACAGGCTTTCCGGATAATCGAAGGCTTCGGCCTGAACGTCCTGGCAGAGCGACAATGTCACCGGACCGCAATCGAGCGGATCGGTCAGCACCTGCATGGCGCGCTTCAGCGCCGAGATGATCTGTTCGGGCCGGGTAATGCGGTCGAAATAGCGCGAGACCGGACGGAAGGCATCATTGGCGGAAACCGTGCCGTCGCCGAAATCCTCGATTTGCTGCAGCACCGGATCGGGCGCGCGGTTGGCGAAGATGTCGCCGGGCAGGAAGAGAACCGGAATGCGGTTGACATGCGCGACACCCGCGGCCGTCACCATGTTCAGTGCCCCCGGGCCGATCGAGGTCGTGCAGGCCATGAAGCGGCTGCGGAAATTCGCCTTGGCATAGGCGATCGCGGCATGCGCCATGCCCTGTTCGTTATGAGCGCGATAGGTCGTGAGTTCACCACGAACCTGATAGAGCGCCTCGCCGATGCCGGCGACGTTGCCATGGCCGAAGATCGCCCAGACGCCGCCGAAGATCGGCACTTTCTTGCCATCGACGATCGTCATTTGAACTTTGAGGAAATGCGCGACGGCCTGCGCCATCGTCAACCGTATCGTCTTGCCCATCGGGGCCTCCCGCAATCTTTGTTCTACTTGGCTTCCCCTCCCCAACCCTCCCCACAAGGGAGGGGTTAACCTGTCGTGCCGTTTCACGCCTATTGCAGCGCTTCTCCCGGCAGGACGGCTGCCGCCTAGTTGCGAGGCGGTGCCCCAAGTTAAGTCCCTCCCCCTTGTGGGGAGGGGTTGGGGAGGGGTCTTAATTCTCAGTGAAGCCCGCGCGTCTTAAGCCAGGCTTCTGTCAATTGCCGGAAGCGGCCGGCCATGTCGGCGATCGCCTCCTCGTCGTTCATTCCGCCAGAAAGCCAAGCGCGCGCCGGATCGGCAAAGATCGTCCGGCCGACGGCAAAGCCCTTCACGGAGGGAGCTGCCAGTGTCGCCTCGAAGCAGGAGATCAACTCGTCGGCCGGCGCCTCGAGCCCCAGCAGCACGATACCACGGCACCATGGATCATTTTTGGCGATCACCGCATCGATTTTCTTCCAGGCCTCGCGCGATGCCTGCGGCTCGAGCTTCCACCAGTCCGGCTTGATGCCGAGCGCATAGAGCTCCTCCAGCGCGGTGGCGATCGTATCGTCGGTGAGCGGCCCGTTCTTGCCGGCGATGATCTCGACCAGCAACTCGCGGCCAACCTTGCGCGCGGCCTCGAAAAGCGTGCGCAGTTTTTCCTGCTGCTCCGTCTTCAATTCCGAAGGATCATCTGGGTGATAGAAGCACAGGCACTTGATGCAATGGCCAAGCGGCCATTCCACAAGCTGCGAGCCGATATCCTGGCTGAATTCAAAGCGCAGCGGCTTCGAGCCCGGCAATTCCACCGGCCGGCCGATCCAGGAGAAGTTCTTCGTTGCCGCATCAAAGAAGGCGTCGCGGCCGAAGCGTTCGTCGATCAGCATGCCGTAGCCATCGCGGCCGTTCGAAACACGCGCCGCTGCCTCGACCGCCAGCCGCTTGAAAGCGACGATCCTGTCATGGCCGACGCCGAGCTCATCGGCAACGCTGACGAGCTGCGAACGGTGATCGATCGCCAGCGCCATCAACAGCGGAATTTCACCCCGCCGGGTCGATGCCCAATGGATATGGTTGATCGCCTCGTCTTTGCGAAGTGCGCGATGCTTGCTGCCGGTCTTGAGGAAGAAGTCGAGTTCCGCCCAGGTCGGATATTCCGGCGAGCAGAGCAGGCGGGAGACAGCAAAGGCGCCGCAGGCATTGGCCCAGGTGGCGCAGGTCTTCAGCGGTTCGTCGCGCAGGAAGCCGCGCAGGAAGCCGGACATGAAAGCATCGCCGGCGCCGAGCACGTTGAATACCTCGATCGGAAAACCTTCGCCCACGATGCCGGCTTCGAGATCGTCGGCGATTGGCCCGTCATAGACGATGCAGCCCATGGCGCCGCGCTTGAGCACGATCGTCGCCGGCGTAAGGCGGCGGATCTCCTTCAGCGCGCCGAGCACGTCGTCGGCGCCGGAAGCGATCAGGATCTCCTCTTCGGTGCCGACGATGAGGTCGCAGTCGGGCAATGTCTCCTTCATCTTGGAGGAGACGCGGTCGGATTTCACGTAGCGCTCGAAACCTTCCGCATGACCGGCAAGACCCCAGAGATTCGGCCGGTAATCGATGTCGAAGATCACCTTGCGGCCGTTCGCCTTGGCGATGCGGATAGCCTTGCGCTGCGCGGCCTCGGTATTCGGCCGCGAGAAATGCGTGCCGGAAACGAGAACGGCGCGCGAGGATTTGATGAAGTTTTCGTCGATATCGCCGTCATCGAGCGCCATATCGGCGCAGTCGGAGCGATAGAAGATCATCGGCGACACGCCCTCGGCCTCGACCGCAAGCAGCACCAGCGCGGTCAGCCGTTCCTTGTCGGTAATGATGCCGTCCGTCGCAACGCCTTCGCGCGCCGCCTGCTCGCGAATGAAGCGTCCCATCTGCTCGTCGCCGACGCGGGTGATGAGGCCGGATTTCAGGCCGAGTCGCGCCGTGCCGATGGCAATGTTCGATGGGCAGCCGCCGACGGATTTGGCGAAGGAGGCGATATCCTCCAATCGCGAACCGATCTGCTGGCCGTAAAGATCGACCGAGGAGCGGCCGATAGTGATTACATCAAGCGCCGGCTCCGGCTGTATGCCCGGATTCGATTGTACCATGATGTCCTCCCGCTAGATTTTGCGCGGCTTCCAGTGCCTGCGAATTTTCAATAATGAAACATCGGTTCCACAAACTTGTCAATTCGGAATGTTTATTCCATTTTCACTTTTGCGGATTTTGAATGCTGACGCTTGCGCCGCCGCTCGGCGATTGCGACCGGCAGTGCCATGGCGAGCGCCATCGAGGCTGAAAGCGAGCGGAAGCCGGCAAAATCGGCCTCAGCCACTTCGAACCAATGCGTTGCGCAGGCGGCAAGGGGCGAGAAGGCCGAATCGGTGATCGCGATGACGGGAACGCCGCGATCGGCAAGCTCCTGGCTCTGGGTAAGGCTGTCGGCCGCATAGGGCGAGAAGCTCGCCGCGATTGCCGCATCCTTGGGGGTTGCGAACTGCACCATTTCAGGGTCGACGCCGTTCGGCGAGGCGACGATCTGGTGACGGATGTTGAGCTTGGAAAAAGCGTAGGTCATATGCGCCGTCAGCGGATAGGAACGCCGCTTGGCGATCAGATAGATCGTCTCGGCGCTGGCAAGGATATTCACCGCGTTCGTGAAGGTGTCGCTCCGCACTGTCGCCGCCAGCCGGTTGACCGATTGGTTTGCCGCGGCAATGAAGCCCGAAAGCAGATTGGCATCTTCATCGTCGCCGCTCGATTGTTCCAGCGTGACCAGCCGCTCTTCGTAGCTCAGCGTCCGATCGCGCAGCCTTTCGCGAAAGATGCTTTGAAGGTCGGAAAAGCCTTCATAGCCCAAATGGTGCGCCAGGCGCACCAATGTCGAAGGCTGGACGTCGGAAGCAGCTGCGATACTCGCCGTCGTGCCGAAGGCGATCTCATCGGGATTGCCGAGCGCGAAGGCTGCGACCTGCGCCAGTCGCTTCGGCATGCTCGCCTTGCGCTCGATGATGGTGCTGCGCAGACTTTCGAAATCGCGCGGCACACGCGCGTGCCTCGGGGAATCGTTATCCATGCTTGCGGCTCACGAGATGAAACAAATATTCCATAATTGCCGAGCATAGACGATTTCAAAGGGCGTGCCTAATTGTTTTTAATGCCCTGTAATTGAAGGGTTTTGAACAGTTTGCCTGGCGGTAGACCAGAAAAGCCGGCCCGATCATCCCTTGTCAAAATGATCCAAATATTCCAAAAATCTGCGGCATAGCTCTTGAGGAGACAGAAAATGAAGCCACTCGGCATCGGTTTGATCGGCACCGGCTATATGGGCAAGTGCCATGCATTGGCGTGGAATGCGGTGAAGACGGTGTTCGGCGATGTCGAGCGTCCACGCCTCGTGCATCTTGCGGAAGCCAATGCAGGGCTCGCTGAGACGCGTGCCGCTGAATTCGGCTTCGAGAAGGCGACGGCCGATTGGAGAGCGCTGATCGCCGACCCCGAGGTCGACGTCGTCTCCGTCACCACGCCCAATCAGTTCCATGCCGAGATGGCGATTGCGGCCCTGGAGGCCGGCAAGCATGTCTGGTGCGAAAAGCCGATGGCGCCGGCCTACGCCGATGCCGAACGCATGCTGGAAACGGCGAAGAGATCAGGCAAGGTCGCCGCGTTGGGCTATAATTACATCCAGAATCCGATCATGCGCCACATCAAGACGCTTGTCGGTGAGGGCGCCATCGGCGCGGTCAACCATATCCGCGTCGAGATGGATGAGGATTTCATGGCCGATCCCGATGCCTTCTTCTATTGGAAGAGCGAGCTTTCTGCAGGCTACGGCGCGCTCGACGATTTCGCGGTGCACCCGCTGTCGCTGCTCTGGTATCTTTTCGGGCATGTCGAGGCGGTCATAACGGATATGGCAAAGCCCTATCCGGATCGCCCTTTGAGCGAAGGTGGTCGCCGCACAGTCGAAAACCATGATGCCGCCAACGTGCTGATGCGGCTTGGTGGGGGCATTTCCGCGGTGTTGATGGCGAATCGGGCCGCCTGGGGGCGCAAGGGCCGCATCGCCCTGCAGATTTTCGGCTCGAAAGGCTCGATCGTCTACGATCAGGAGCGCATGAACGAATTCGAACTTTATCAGGCCGAAGGGCGTGGCTCGGAACAGGGTTTCCGCAAGATACTGGCGGCACCTTCCCATCGGCCTTATGATCGCTTCATTCCGGCGCCCGGCCACGGGCTCGGCTTCAACGATCTGAAGATCATCGAATGCCGAGAGCTGATTCTGGCAATATCCGGCGAGCCGTCGTCGATCGTGACATTCGAAGACGGTCTCAGGATAGAGAAGTCGGTGCATGCCATGGCACAGTCCTTCCACGAGCGTCGCTGGATCGAGATCGGCTGAATGTAAGAAGCCGCTTTCCGTTGACGGCGCGCGGAGCAGGGGATACGCCTCGCATGGTTGTCAGGCGCAGTTTCGGGAGTGAGATCGTGACGGATAGATTGGTGATCATTGGCGCGGGGCAGGCCGGTTTCGCATTGGCTGCCAAACTGCGCGCGTTGAAGGATACGCGCCCGATCACCCTTATCGGCGCAGAAGACGTCGCTCCCTATCAGCGCCCGCCGCTTTCGAAAAAATACCTGCTCGGCGAAATGAGCTTCGACCGGCTGCTGTTTCGCCCGGAGCACTGGTATCCCGACAATGACGTCGACCTTCGTCTTTCGACTTGGGCCGAACAGATCAATCGTGAGAACAAGCAAGTCCTGCTGCAGGATGGTTCTGTTCTAGATTATGGCACGCTTGTGCTCGCCACCGGCTCGACGCCGCGCCGGTTGCCGGCCGCAATCGGCGGCGATCTCGAAGGCGTTTATGTCGCTCGCGACAAACGCGATGCCGATCTGCTTGCCGACGAGATGCGTCCCGGCCGTCGCGTCCTCATCATCGGCGGCGGTTACATCGGCCTCGAGGCGGCAGCCGTCGCCCGCCATCGCGGCCTTGAAGTCACCGTCATCGAGATGGCCGACCGTATCCTGCAGCGCGTTGCGGCGAAGGAGACCGCCGACATCATGCGCGCGATCCATCAGACTCATGAGGTGGTAATCCGCGAGAAGACCGGACTCAAGCATCTAATCGGCAAGGATGGTCGCGTCGCTGGTGCGGCACTTTCCGACGGTTCGGTCATCGATGTCGACTTCGTCGTCGTCGGCATCGGTGTCGTGCCGAACGACCAGCTCGCCAAAGAAGCCGACCTTGAAGTCGCCAACGGCATCATTGTCGACGAATTCGCCCGCACCTCTGATCCCGCGATCTTCGCGGCGGGCGATTGCGCAGCACTTCCCTGGCAGGGCGGCCGCATCAGGCTCGAATCCGTGCAGAACGCCGTTGACCAGGCCGAGGCAGCGGCAGCCGTCATCGCCGGCGGCAACGAGCCTTATGAACCGAAACCGTGGTTCTGGTCCGACCAGTACGACGTCAAGCTGCAGATTGCCGGCTTCAATCTTGGTTATGACGAGACGCTGCAGCGCCCCGGCGCCCGCGAAGGTGCCCACTCGATCTGGTACTTCAGGGAAGGGCTGTTGATTGCAGTCGACGCGATCAACGACGCCAAAGCCTATGTGACCGGCAAAAAACTGCTGGAATCCGGGACCAATCCCGACAAATCGATTCTCGCCGATCCCTCTACAGACCTGAAGAGCCTTTTGGGCTAAGGCAGGAATCGATCATCGCCAAAGGATTGCCGCCGGTAGAAATGCCGCCTTGCCAATCCTTTGCCTGGTCGCTGGCGGACGAGCTCATCGAACTGAACGGAGCGCGGTCAAATTCCGCGGATCACGGTGTGAAACGCCGTTTGTGTGTTCAACCAGCTGAAATGCCGTCCGGTGTATTTCTTCTGGTGAAAGCTCAAAAAACCCTTGCATTCACAGACCGGTCACCATAGTTAGGCCGCACCGGAGAGGTGGCCGAGTGGTCGAAGGCGCTCCCCTGCTAAGGGAGTATACGTCAAAAGCGTATCGTGGGTTCGAATCCCATCTTCTCCGCCATTTTGATTTCCCAGCATATATCGCTCTTTAGCTCCCAACAGGGAATCAGTTCGCTTAGTCGGCTGTGGTTGTCGGTCGGGTGGCGGGAAAATCTTTCCGGCTCTGTCGAGAGAATCGAATACGGGAATCAGCTCCCGCGCCCATGGTCCGATTGGACGGCGAAAGCGGATCCGTGAACGTTCGGTTACGCTTCCAGTCGTCGTGCTCTAGTCTCCGTAGACCTGATTTTGTCCGAAAAGTGTCGTGAATGTGCCGGGAAGCGTATGTCCAGCGCTTCATCGATCTCGCCTAAGCCGCCGCAAAATCAGGGTTTTCTTAACAAAGCATAAAGGAAATCGGGCCCGCCCGCCCGACTTGTGTCCTTTCAGCAACAGGACGTCGGGAAGGCTCCGGTAAACCCCCCATCCGAGTAAGTTGGTGATTGCGTGACGGCGCCCGTCTTGTATTTTCAGCCTCGGAAGCGAGGGCGACTGATCGTCCACTTCTTGAAACACGGGGATGGGGCAGGGAACGCTGCTCAGCGAAAGATCCCAAACCCGATCGAAACTTTGAATTGGAGGTCATTTATGAACATCAAGAGCCTTCTTCTCGGCTCCGCTGCTGCTCTCGCAGTAGTTTCCGGTGCTCAGGCTGCTGACGCTATCGTTGCTGCCGAGCCGGAACCGGTTGAATATGTTCGCGTCTGCGACGCTTACGGCACCGGCTACTTCTACATCCCGGGCACCGAAACCTGCCTCAAGATCAACGGCTACATCCGTTTCCAGGTTAACGTTGGCGAAGACGTCGGCGGCGACTCTGACTGGGATGCAGTTACCCGCGGTCAGGTTCAGTTCACGGCTAAGAGCGACACCGAATACGGTCCGCTGACCGGCGTTATCGTCATGCAGTTCAATGCTGACAACGCTTCCAGCCAGAATTCCAAGCTCGACTCCGCTTACCTCGACGTCGCGGGCTTCCGCGCCGGTCTCTTCTACAGCTGGTGGGACGATGGCCTCTCTGGCGAAACCGACGACATCGGCTCGGTCGTAACGCTGCACAACTCCATCCGTTATCAGTATGAAACCAGCGACTTCTATGCTGGCATCAGCGTTGACGAACTGGAAGACGGCGTATTCAAGACTGGCGAAGCTCCGAACAACGTCGGCGTTGCTGTCGGTCTCGGCGGTAAGGCTGGCATCTTCAGCTACCAGATCACTGCCGGCTACGACGTCGACAACGAAGACGGTGCTGTCCGTGCAATGGGTACGGTTGACATCGGTCCCGGCACGCTCGGCCTCGCTGGCGTATACTCTTCCGGCCCGAACTCCTACTACTCGCAGGCTGAATGGGCTGTTGCTGCCGAATACGCCATCAAGGCAACTGACAAGCTGAAGATCACCCCGGCTGTTCAGTACTACGGCAACTACTACGGCACCCCGACCAAGGTTGGCGTTGCTGACGACTTCGACGGTCTCGGCGATGCTTGGAAGGTTGGTCTGACGGTTGATTACCAGATCGTCGACAACTTCTACGCCAAGGCTTCGGTTCAGTACTTCGATCCGGACAACGGCGACGACTCCACGACGGGTTACTTCCGTCTGCAGCGTTCGTTCTAATCTGATCTGATTAGGCAATACGGAAAGCCCGGCTCTTGAGCCGGGCTTTTTGCTTTTGGGCAACTGTCTCTATACGTGGAGAACGAAAGAGCGATGCCTATCAGAAACCGGCAAGAAAAGCCTGAATTGCAGCCGGAATGCTCCCCAGATGCAGAAGCGGCGCGTGCCCCTGCTTTGACGCGGTATGCAGAACCAATCCCGGATGCCGCCGCGCCATTTCGTTCGCGGTTTCCTGTGAAAGCAGCAGTGTATATTCACCGCGGATCAGCATGAGCGGCAATGGCTTCAGGCTTTCGAATTGAGCCCAGAGATCAGGCAGCGGCTGGGTGAAATCGACGGATTGAAGCGCCTCAGCAATTGCAGGGTCGAAATCGGCGACCGGCTTTCCATCGACATCGCGGTAAAGGGCGTGCGCCATCTCGCGCCAATCTTGCTCCCCGAGCCCGGTAAACGCTGCGCCGTGATATTCTTTCAGTATATCGGCCGCGTCGCTCCAGTCCGCTGGTCTCCTGCCGCTGTTGAGGTAATCGCGAATCCGCGCCAGTCCCTCGGCCTCGATCACAGGCCCGATATCATTGAGGACGACGGCTTCGAGAAGATCCGGCCGTGTTGCCGCGATGAGATGCAGGATCAGCCCGCCCCGCGACGTGCCGATGAAGATGGCCCGCTCGATGCCAAGCGCCGCGCAAGCGGCAATGACGTCGCCTGCTTCGATGGCGAGATTGTAGTTCGTCTTGTTCTCATCCCATGCTGAGTTTCCACGGCCGCGTGAATCGAGCGCGATCACCCTGCGAGGCACCGTTGTGTCCCGGGAGAGAAGCAGCGCAAGCGGATGGAAATCCCGCGTATTGCGAGTGAGGCCCGGCAGGCAGATCACCGGCAGCCGTTGAGCGGCTGCCGCCGCTTCCGGCTGGTAGTCACGGGCGTAAAGTTTCAGCCCGTCGGAGGACGTGTAAAATCGTTCCTGAAAGTCGGTTGCGTAAGTATCCAGCATCGCATCCCTCGAGATCTGTTGATCCCCGAAGGTGTAGCTTGATTTTCATGCCGCGCCAAACGGCTTCAGGAGGCGCTGCGCCCACCGATGAGATCGTGCTCGATATCGGTCGGCTGACCGAGACGGGCCTTGTAGACTTCGTAATTCTCCATCACCCGCTGCACGTAGTTGCGCGTTTCGGGGAAGGGGATACGCTCGATCCAGTCGACGATGTCGTCGACCGGCTTGCCGCGCGGATCACCATAGCGGCCGATCCATTCCGGCACGCGCTTCGGTCCGGCATTGTAGGCGATGAAGGTGAGGATATAGGAGCCGCCGAAGGCGTCGATCTGCTCGCCGAGATAATGCGCGCCGAGTGTCGCGTTATAGCCGGCATCGGCGGTCAGCTTGTCCTTGGAATAAGCGATGTTGTGGCGCTTGGCCACCGCCTGCGCTGTTCCCGGCAGAAGCTGCAGCAAGCCGCGCGCATTCGCTGCCGAAACGGCCGCTGGGTTGAAGGCGCTCTCTTGCCGGGCGATAGCATAGGCAAGCGCCTTGCCGGAGCCTGAAATATTGGCGTTTGCAGGGATCACCCCAACGGGGAAGGCGAGCGCCGCCACATCGATGCCGCGCCCATAGGCGACCTTGCCGATCTGCAGCGAGAGATGATGATTACCCGATTGCTCGGCCTGTGCCGCAAGGATTGCCAGTTCACCGGGGCTTTGCAGTTGGTCGGCGAGTGCGAGATAGAGCGTGTCGGCCCGCCATCCATGGCCGGCAGCCTCCAGCCGGGCAATCGCCTGTACGGCTTCGCGGGCCTGTAGGCTTTGCCGGTCGGCCGCACTCGGCGAGGGATAAGTGACGTTCAAGGTCTTTCGCCCCAGCCGTTCGGCCGCAAGCTGCCCGTAGAAGGTGCCAGGAAAATTCGCGGCCTTCACGTAGAATTCGCTTGATTTGCCAGGGCCACCGGCTTCTGCTGCCCGTCCCAGCCAATACCAGGCGCGGGAAACCGAGATCGGCCCGTTCGACGTCTCGAGGATCTTACGGAAATGTTTTTCCGCCGTTTCTGCATCCTGCAGACCGCGAAGCGCATACCATCCCGCGTGGAATTCCGCCTCGACGATATCTGTCGGGCTCGTTGCGGCATAGTTTGCGACGATCCGATAGGCGGGTTTGAACTGCCCTTGGTCGACGAGGCCGCGGCTGACGATGCGCTGCTCGTTCCACCATTCGCCTGAGTTGACGAGCTCGCTGCGCTCGCGCGGCATCTGTTCCAGAAGCGCTGCCGCTTCGGCATATTTGTCCTGTTTGCGCAGATATTCGATCCGCGCAAACAGCAGGCCGGCATCGCCGCGCCATTTCGCATCGACTGAATTGAGCAGCGCCCCGGCATTGCCGGCCTTGGCATCGACCGCAGCCCAGGCCTTATAGAGCGACTGCGCCTGGCCCATGTCGCCGAAGCGTTTGGCCTGCGCCACCCGGCCGCGATACATCAGGTAATCCATCCGCGCCTTGTGGTCGGCAGGCGTCAACAGAGCGGAAAACTCGAGGAGGATCTTGTCCTCCATCGGCTTGTCGAGACCTTCTGCGCGCCAGACCTTGCGAATATATTTGGCTGCCTGCGCTTGGCTGCCTGTTGCAACCAGCGCCCGGCCGAGGATGACGGCGCCCTGTACCGTCTCTGGTGCCGTATCGCCGAAGGCGGCAAGCACGGCTGATGGAGCGGGGTTTTCATCATAGAGGGCGCGCTCGGAATAGGCTCGCAGCCGCGAAAGACCCGGCCAGCCCTTGAGCTCCTGTGAAGCACTGGCGATTTCATAGGAAGGAACGCCCTTCAACCCGGAAACGGCGATTGCCCAGGTGAGGATATGGCGGTCGAGCGTGCCGTCAGGCATGCTGTCGCGGATCGAAACCGCTAGCTGCGGGTTCTTGTCGGAAAGCGCGTCGAGGCCGGCCTTCAGGTCGCTGTTGACAGGAGCGATTGCCGGATTGCGTGGAATGGCGCCTGTTGTGATCGATTCCGGTATGGCTGTCTCGGGAATGAAGCCGAGCGGCTTGACATCAGGCACGGGGGTGCTCTCGCCGGGAAGCGGCGACGCAACGCTGCCCCACGCAGCGGCAACGAGGCCGAAGGCGGACAGAATCAGGACAGCTTTCTTCATCCGGGATCTCGCAACGAAAACACGCCCTGCCATTTGGCTAGAGGTATCTTAACGAAACCTTACCATTGCAGGTAAATTTCATTCACATCTGCTATCGGAATTTGCCCTAAACCGAACTCTACGCGCTTGTCGCGATGATTTCGGCGCTCTATGGTGCGCAAAATATTCATGGAATGCGGCCGAAGCAAGGATTTGGTCGTGAGGAGCTTTGCATGTTCAATGGGTCCATTCCCGCCCTCGTCACTCCCTTCACGGATGCTGGACTGATCGACGAAGACAGCTTCGCCGCCCATGTCGACTGGCAGATCAAGGAAGGCAGCAGTGGTCTCGTTCCGGTCGGCACGACCGGCGAATCCCCGACCCTGTCGCATGCCGAGCATAAGCGGGTCGTGGAACTCTGCATCGAAGTCGCCGCAAAACGCGTTCCCGTCATGGCAGGCGCCGGTTCGAACAACACGCGCGAAGCGATCGAGCTTGCCCAGCATGCTGAGAAGGTCGGTGCGAACGCTGTTCTGGTCGTCACTCCCTATTATAACAAGCCAACGCAAAAGGGTCTGATCGCGCATTTTTCGGCGATCGCCGAGGCCGTCGATCTGCCGATCTATATCTATAATATCCCCGGCCGGTCGGTGGTCGACATGACGCCGGAGACGATGGGCGCGCTCGCCAAGGCGCACAAGAACATCGTGGGCGTCAAGGATGCGACAGGCAAGATCGAGCGCGTCTCCGAACAGCGCATCACCTGCGGCAAGGATTTCCGGCAATTGTCCGGCGAGGATGCGACGGCACTCGGCTTCAACGCCCATGGCGGCGTTGGCTGCATTTCGGTGACGGCCAATGTCGCCCCACGCCTCTGCGCCGAGTTCCAGGCGGCGACGCTGGCTGGTGACTATGCCCGCGCGCTGGAATATCAGGACCGGCTGATGCCGCTGCATAAGGCGATTTTCCTCGAGCCTGGTTTGTGCGGCGCCAAATACGGGCTCTCCAGACTTGGCCGGATGAGCCGCAACGTCCGCTCGCCGCTGCTTTCGACGCTGGAGCCGGCAACGGAAACCGCGATCGACGCAGCCCTGCGTCATGCCGGCCTGCTGAACTGAAGAGACCGGCCGTCTTCACAAGGCAGGGTCGTTCTCTTACATAGAGAGTAAGAAATGGGGCGCGCTCCTCGCGCCCCAAGCAATGGAATATCGTCATGGCCCCCAAAGGCAGCCAGCGTGTGGTGAACAAGGTCGTGGCCGAAAACCGCAAGGCCCGCTTCAACTACGAGATCATCGATACCTACGAGGCTGGCCTCGTGCTGATGGGCACGGAGGTCAAGTCGTTGCGGGAGGGCAAGGCCAATATCGCCGAATCCTACGCTTCGGATGAAGACGGCGAGATCTGGCTGATCAATTCCTATCTGCCGGAATATCTGCAGGCGAACCGCTTCAACCACGAACCGCGCCGACGCCGCAAGCTGCTGCTGTCGGGGCGTGAAATTCATCGCCTGCGTTCTGCCGTCAACCGCGAAGGCATGACGCTGATCCCGCTGAAGATCTATTTTAATGATCGCGGCCGGGCGAAGATGGAACTGGCGCTCGCCAAAGGCAAAAAATTGCACGACAAGCGTGAATCCGAGAAGGAGCGCGATTGGAATCGGCAGAAAAGCCGCTTGCTGAAGGACAATGGCTGAACGCATGGGCCATTGTCGCCACGCCGCGATCTTTTAGCCGCTTACCCTGAAATGAAGAAGCCGGCCGCGCTTTGACACGCACGCCGGCTTCGAAATGTGAATCGCTTAGTCTTCGAAATCGCTCGCGGGGGCGACTTCGGCCGGGCGCGGCGCGCGCTCGGAGGGATCGCGACCGATTTCGGCCTTCAACGACAAGAGATCGATGAAATGGTCGGCTTGGCGGCGCAGGTCGTCGGCGATCATCGGCGGCTGGGTCGCCATGGTCGAGATCACTGAGACCTTGCGGCCTCTGCGCTGCAATGCTTCGACCAGGTTTGTGAAATCGCCGTCGCCCGAGAAGATGACGAGATGGTCGACCGTTTCGGACTGTTCCATGGCGTCGATCGCAAGCTCGATATCCATGTTGCCCTTGATTTTGCGGCGTCCCATGGAGTCCGTGAATTCCTTGGCGGGCTTGGTGACGACTTTATAGCCGTTATAGTCAAGCCAATCGATCAGCGGTCGGATCGACGAATATTCCTGATCCTCGATCAGAGCGGTGTAATAATAGGCACGCAGCAGGTAGCCACGTTTCTGGAATGCTTTCAAAAGCTTACGATAATCTATATCGAAACCGAGGCTCTTGGATGCAGCGTAGAGGTTGGCGCCGTCAATGAAGAGTGCAATTTTTTCGCGTGGGTCAAACATCGCTTACCAATCCAATGAGAGCAATCGAAATCCGCAGACACAGAACTCAATAAAAACAATGGCTTGTGTTGCGATTTCGATCTGATCCTTACTTTATGAATTATTCATATACAAAAGATTTAGGGCACGATTCGGCATATTCCAAGCAACCATAGGTAGAATTGTGACGTTCTCCATGGAAATTTAGATCAACCGCCGACAAAGACGAGGGAACCGGAACGAAAAACTTGTATTTGCCCGGTTTTAATTGTATCGGGCGTGCTAATCCCGAAATGACGACCGCAAAGGACAGGCAATGGCCCGTGTCACAGTTGAAGATTGCATTGACAAGGTGGAGAACCGCTTCGAGCTGGTTCTGCTCGCCAGCCACCGCGCCCGGCTGATTTCCCAGGGTGCCTCGATCACCATCGATCGCGACAACGACAAGAATCCTGTTGTGGCCCTGCGCGAAATTGCTGACGAGACGCTTTCGCCTGATGACCTCAAGGAAGACCTGATCCATTCGCTGCAGAAGCATGTCGAAGTCGACGAGCCCGAGCCCGATCCGGCAAGCATGATCGCAGCCGGCGGCGTAGCCGCGGCCGACAGCGAGGAGCAGGACGACCTGCCGGAAACGATCACTTTCGACCAGATGTCGGAAGAAGAGCTGCTTGCCGGCATCGAAGGCCTGGTGCCGCCGGAAAAGAGCGACGACTACTAAGGATGTAGCCGAATTGCCCGGCCTTGGTTCGCCGGCAATTCTGAAAAGCTTCCGGCGATGTAAAAGAGCGACGATTACCAATCGTCAATCTTGCACCTTTATTGCTTAGGCATATTATTGCCCATGTGTGCGCCAATCGTTGATTGGCGCGCTTTTATTTTTATCGGAGTGGCTTTGGAATGATGCGGCAGTACGAGCTCGTGGAGCGGGTTCAGCAATACAAGCCCGATGCCAATGAAGCACTGCTGAACAAGGCCTATGTCTACGCCATGCAGAAGCATGGCCAGCAAAAGCGCGCGAGCGGCGATCCCTACATTTCCCACCCGCTCGAGGTTGCCGCCATCCTCACCGACATGCATCTCGATGAATCGACGATCGCGGTGGCGCTTCTGCACGATACGATCGAAGATACGACGGCGACACGCGCCGAGATCGATGAACTCTTCGGCGAGGATATCGGCCGCCTCGTGGAGGGCCTGACGAAGATCAAGAAGCTCGATCTCGTCACCAAGAAAGCCAAGCAGGCGGAAAACCTGCGCAAGCTGCTGCTCGCCATATCAGATGATGTGCGGGTGCTGCTCGTCAAACTTGCCGACCGCCTCCACAATATGCGCACCCTCGATCACATGTCGGCCGACAAACGTGCCCGCATTTCCGAGGAGACGATGGAAATCTATGCGCCGCTCGCCGGCCGCATGGGCATGCAGGACATGCGCGAGGAGCTGGAGGAGCTCTCCTTCCGCCATATGAACCCGGAAGCCTACGAGACCGTCACAAAGAGGCTGGAAGAGCTTTCGAAGCGCAACGAGGGTATCGTCAAGAAGATCGAGGCCGAACTGCGGGATCTGCTGGTCGCAAGCGGCCTGACAAGTGCCTATGTCAAGGGCCGGCAGAAGAAGCCCTATTCGGTCTTTCGCAAAATGCAGTCGAAGTCGCTTTCCTTCGAGCAGCTTTCCGATGTCTACGGCTTCCGTCTCATCGTCGAGGACATCCCGTCCTGTTATCGTGCGCTTGGCATCGTTCACACCCGCTGGCGCGTCGTGCCGGGCCGCTTCAAAGATTATATCTCGACGCCGAAGCAGAACGATTACCGTTCGCTGCACACCACCATCGTCGGTCCCTCCAGCCAGCGTATCGAGCTGCAGATCCGCACCAAGCGCATGCACGAAATCGCCGAATTCGGCATCGCCGCCCATGCGCTCTACAAGGATGGCGCCACCAATGCCGATGGCGACATCCTTTCTCGCGAATCGAATGCCTATTCCTGGCTGCGCCATACGATCGAGGCGCTGGCCGAGGGCGATAGTCCGGAAGAATTCCTCGAGCACACAAAGCTCGAGCTCTTCCAGGATCAGGTCTTCTGCTTCACGCCGAAAGGCAAGTTGATCGCCCTGCCGCGTGGCGCCACCCCGATCGATTTCGCTTATGCGGTGCATACCAATATCGGCGATACCACGGTCGGCGCCAAGATCAACGGCCGCATCATGCCGCTCGTCACGCGGCTTGCCAATGGCGACGAGGTCGAGATCATCCGTTCCGGCGTGCAGGTTCCGCCCGCCGCCTGGGAAGAAATCGTTGTAACGGGCAAGGCGCGCGCTGCCATCCGCCGCGCCACCCGCATGGCGATCCGCAAGCAATATGCCGGCCTCGGCCACCGTATTCTGGAGCGCACTTTCGACAGAGCCGGCAAGATCTTCTCGCGCGAGGCGATGAAGCCGGCGCTACATCGGCTCGGCCAGAAGGATGTCGAGGATGCGATCGCCGCCGTCGGCCGCGGCGAGATGTCCTCGCTCGACGTGCTGCGCGCCGTCTATCCCGATCATCAGGACGAGCGCGTCACCGTGAAGCCCTCCGGCGACGACGGCTGGTTCAACGTCCGCAGCGCCGCCGGCATGATCTTCAAGATCCCTGGCAAGGCTAAAGCCGGGGCTGACGGCGGCCACTCGGATATCGACGCCGATGCCGCGATCGGGCCGATCCGCGGCCTGTCCGGCAATGTCGACGTCAAGTTCGCGACCACAGGCGCCGTGCCCGGCGATCGCATCGTCGGCATCATGGATCAGGGCAACGGCATCACCATCTATCCGATCCAGTCGCCCAGTCTGCAGCGCTTCGACGATCAGCCTGACCGTTGGATCGATGTTCGCTGGGATCTCGACGAGGCCAACAAGTCGCGTTTCATGGCCCGCATCATGGTGAATGCATTGAATGAGCCCGGTACACTGGCAAAGGTCGCCCAGACGGTTGCGGGCCTCGATGTCAATATCCGTTTGCTGAACACGGTGCGGGTGGCGGCTGACTTCACCGAAATGATGCTCGAGGTCGAGGTCTGGGATCTGCGTCAGCTCAATCAGTTGCTCGCCCAGATGAAGGAACTGGACTGCATTGCCACGGTCCGGCGACTCTACGATTAAGCTTTTGTTAGAATCTGTCGCGGGCTCGACTGGGAATTGCACATTTTGTGATCGTTTGATGGTCGAAATGGCGCATCAAAAGGGCAAGCAATGCGCTGAATGCATGGCTGTCTCCATGTTGCGGTGGTGGTAATTAACCTTTGCCGGGACTATCTTCTGGTCATCGAAACGTACACAGAAGATGAGACAAGATAATGTTTGACCCTCTCAGGAAAATCGCTCGCGCCTTTCGTGCTCCGAGCACTCAGGAACGTGAAATGGCCTATCTCAATGGCTCGTTCGATCGTATTGATCTCGAGTTTCGTCAGCGCCAGGTCGACCGCGGTCTGTTCCGCAATCGCTGATACTGAGCTTATACTTGAAATGAGTGAGGGACGTTATGCATGACGGACGCCCCTCGAAAGTGGCTGCTCGATAGAGCGAGGACCGGCGCTTGTTTTTCAAACGGTAGCACTTGGTGCTCTTGTCATGGCCGCATGCGCTACACTAAATACCGGCCATGTTGTTTCGCCGTCGCAAACCTGCGGGATTTAAGGAAAAGATGCGGGAGCTTTTATGGCCCCGTAAAGGTTTCCTTCGCCCGATCCGCTATCTGACAATGCGCATCCTGCGCCTGAGCGCCTCGCCGCACGCGGTTGCGGCCGGCGTCGCCGCAGGTGTCTTCGTCTCCTGGACGCCCTTCATCGGCGTTCATTTCATCATGGCTTTCGTCATCACCTATTTCCTCTCCGGCAATATGGTGGCTGCCGCTCTCGGCTGCGCGGCCTTCGGCAATCCGCTGACCTATCCATTCATCTGGGGCATCACCTGGGAGATCGGCCATCTGTTGCTCAGCCGCGAGGATCATCTCGCCGGTCAGGCGGTGGATCTTGCCGCCCTGTTCCATAAGCTGAACTTCATGGAGTTGTGGAAGCCAGTTCTGGAGCCGATGCTGCTCGGCGCCATCCCGCCGGGGATCGTCACCGCCGTTGCGCTCTATGCATTGACGTTCTACACGGTGAAGGGTTTTCAGACGCGCCGCCGCACACGGCTGATGGAGAGGGCGCGCCTTCGGCTTGCCGATCCGGCCAGCGACATGCCGAGCGTGTGAATCAGAATTCTTAAGCGACGGAAGGCTCCGGCATGATCATCGGCATTGGCAGCGATCTGATTGACATTCGCCGTGTCGAGAAGTCCATCGAGCGCTTCGGGGAGCGCTTCACCCATCGCTGCTTCACTGAAATCGAGCGCGCGCGTTCCGACCGGCGCGCAAACCGCGCCGCATCCTATGCCAAGCGTTTCGCTGCCAAGGAGGCCTGTTCCAAGGCGCTTGGCACCGGCATAGCGCAAGGCATCTTCTGGAAGGACATGGGCGTGGTCAACCTGCCGAGCGGCAAGCCGACCATGGTTTTGTCAGGCGCGGCCGCTGTCGTGCTGGAATCGATGCTGCCCGCGGGCCACAGGCCCGCCATTCATTTGACAATAACGGATGATTATCCCTTGGCGCAGGCCTTCGTCATTATCGAGGCGTTGCCCGAGAGCCTTTGACCGCGACCAAGGGAGCGATTGATCGCGACCCCGGGAGCGTTTTGATCGCGACCTCTCGTCGCTTTTGATGTTGTCGCCATTGCCGCAACCGACCGAAGCCGCTAGAGAGAACGACAGAAAGAATTGCGCCTCCGCGGCGTCTTGAAGGAATAAGACTGCGTGTCCGAAAAAGTCGATACCAAGCCGAACGCCCTCTGGGAAAACATCAAAGTCATCATTCAGGCGCTGATTTTGGCGATGCTGATCCGAACTGTGCTGTTCCAGCCCTTTACGATCCCGTCCGGTTCGATGATGCCGACGCTGCTCGTCGGCGACTACATCTTCGTCAATAAGTTCGCTTACGGCTATTCGAAATATTCGCTGCCCTTCTCGCCTGATATCTTCAGCGGCCGCCTATTCGGCTCCGATCCGAAGCGCGGCGACATCGTCGTCTTCCGCTTTCCGCCCAATCCCGAGGTCGATTACATCAAGCGCTGCGTCGGCCTGCCGGGCGATCACATTCAGGTTACCGATGGCGTTCTCTACGTCAACGGCAAGCCGGTTCCCAAGGTGGCGGACGGCAGCTTCACCTCGGATTACAAGCTCGACCCGGGCGAGGACGTGCCGGTTTTCCGCGAAACGCTCGACAACGGCAAGACCTACGATACGCTCGACCAGTCCCCTGTATCGCGCGGTGACAACACCCGCGAGTTCATCGTGCCGGAAGGCCATTATTTCATGATGGGCGACAACCGCGACAACTCGCTCGACAGCCGCTTCGACGTCGGCTTCGTACCCGCGGAAAATCTTGTCGGCCGCGCCAGCGTCATTTTCTTCTCGCTCGGCAACGACACTTCCTTCCGCGAAATCTGGAAGTGGCCGACGAACATGCGCTGGGACCGCCTCTTCAAGGTCGTTGAATGAGCAAGGCGCAGACGCTTTCTGCGGCGGACCGCGCGAAGCTAGAAGCCCTGATCGGTCATGACTTCGCCGAAAAGGAACGCCTGGACCGTGCGCTGACCCATGCCAGCGCCCGCACGGAAAAGGGCAGCAATTACGAAAGGCTGGAATTCCTCGGCGACAGGGTCCTCGGGCTTTGCATCGCCGAGCTTCTGTTCCGCACTTTCGGCACGGCGGCGGAAGGCGAACTCTCGGTTCGCCTCAACCAGCTTGTCAGCGCTGAAACCTGCGCTGCGGTCGCCGACGAACTCAATCTCCACCTCTATATCCGCACCGGCGCCGACGTGAAGAAATTGACCGGCAAGCGGATGATGAACGTTCGCGCCGATGTCGTCGAAAGTCTGATCGCGGCGATCTATCTCGATGGTGGCCTCGAAGTCGCCCGTCGGTTCATCCTGCGTTACTGGCAGGGCAGGGCGGTGCGGGCCGATGGCGCCAAGCGCGACGCCAAGACCGAGCTACAGGAATGGTCGCATGCGAAATTTGGCGTCACGCCCCTCTACCGGGTTGATGAACGCAGCGGGCCGGATCATGATCCGCGTTTCAAGGTGACGGTGGAAGTCGCTGGCATTAAGCCTGAAACCGGCGTAGAGCGGTCGAAGCGAGCCGCCGAACAGGTCGCGGCGACAAAAATGCTCGAGCGCGAAGGCATTTGGCAGCAATCGCCTGCCGGAAACTGACGGAACGATGACACAAGAAGAAAATATCGCGGCTGAAGCCGCCGCCGAAACCAGTGGCCCGACGCATTCGGGCTTCGTCGCGTTGATCGGGCCGACCAATGCCGGCAAGTCGACGTTGGTGAACCGCCTCGTCGGCGCTAAGGTCTCGATCGTCAGCCACAAGGTGCAGACGACGCGCGCGATCGTCCGCGGCATCGCGATCCACGACAACGCTCAAATCGTCTTCATGGATACACCCGGCATCTTCAAGCCGCGCCGCCGGCTCGACCGCGCCATGGTGACCTCGGCCTGGGGTGGCGCCAAGGATGCAGATCTGATCACGCTGCTGATCGACAGTGAGCGTGGCCTGCGCGGCGATGCCGAAGCCATCCTCGAAGGCCTCAAGGAGGTCAAGCAGCCGAAGATCCTGCTGCTCAACAAGATCGACCGCGTCAACCGCGAGGATCTGCTGGCGCTGGCCGCCGCTGCCAACGAGAAGATCGCCTTCGAACGCACCTTCATGATTTCAGCCGAAAACGGCTCCGGCTGCGACGATGTCATGGACTATCTGGCCAAGACGCTCCCGGAGGGCCCCTGGTACTATCCGGAAGACCAGATCTCCGATCTGCCGATGCGCCAGCTTGCCGCCGAGATCACCCGTGAGAAGCTGTTTCTGCGCCTGCACCAGGAGCTTCCCTACGCCTCGCATGTCGAAACCGAGAAGTGGGAAGAGCGCAAGGACGGCTCGGTGCGTATCGAGCAGGTGATCTATCTCGAGCGGGACAGCCAGAAGAAGATTGCCCTCGGCAAGGGCGGCGAAACCATCAAGGCGATCTCGACTGCCTCGCGCAAGGAGTTGTCGGAGATCCTTGAGCAGCCGGTCCATCTCTTCCTGTTCGTCAAGGTCCGCGAGAATTGGGGCGACGATCCCGAGCGGTTCCGTGAAATGGGTCTCGATTTCCCGAAATAGTCACGGCAAGAATTTCATCGGGCGGACGCCAGCCCTTTGTTTCCGTGGAAAAAATCCGCCTCGTTGCGGAACGAATCCAGCCTTTGCGCATTCCTTGCTCGACGGCGCCAATAATGGCCCGCCGGTTGGTGCGATCGCAAGGGCAGGTATGGCAACATCGAAACCCATCCATTCTTTCAAGACCCCTTGCGAGCAATGTCCCTTGCGGCCCTTGCCGCATTTTAGGGAGTTCAGCCGCGACGAGCTGGAATTCGTCAGCCATTTCAAGCGGGGCGAGCTTGCCGTCGATGCTGGCTCCACTATCCTCGTCGAAGGCGCGCACAGCGCTCATCTTTTCACCGTGCTCGCCGGCTGGGGCTTCCGCTACAAGATGCTGGAGGATGGGCGCCGCCAGATCCTCAACTATATTATGCCGGGCGACCTGATCGGCCTGCAGGGAACGATCGCCGGCGAGATGCAGCATTCCGTCGAAGCGCTTTCATCCGTTTCGCTCTGCGTCTTCGAGCGCGACAGGCTGATGACGCTCTATAACAAGCACCCCTCTCTTGCCTTCGACATCACCTGGATCGCGGCGCGCGAAGAGCGAATCCTGGACGAACATCTCCTGAGCATCGGCCGTCGCACGGCGCTGGAAAGGGCTGCCTATCTGATTGCCTTCCTCTTCGAGCGCGGCCGGCAGCTTAGTCTCTTCAATGGCCGCAAATTCATCCCCATTACCCAGCAGCACATTGCCGACACGCTCGGGCTTTCCATCGTCCACACCAACAAGACCTTGAAGAAGCTCAGTGAGCGCAGATTGATCCGCTGGCAGGAGGGAGGCTGCGAGGTACTGAACGGCGAGGAATTGATGGCAATCGCCGGCTGGGAGGGGCTCGGAGAGGGCAAGCGCCCCTTCATCTAAAGCATGTCGCGCAAAAGTGTGCAGCGGTTTTGCGATAACGACATGCGTGGAAACAAAAGCCAATCGGTCTCACTATGTCTTTTTTAAATGCGGATTAGCAGGAGAGAAAATAAGGTCGATCTTCATCTTTCCTCCGATTTTGATTCTTATCGAGCCGGCAGAAAAATGTTCTATTCAGCAAATGGTGGCGGAATTCATCGATAGCGTGCCATGCGGATACCAGAGAGCAATGATGTTGGCGAAATGGCCTGGGCGCTGCGGCAAGCGCCCGACAAAGGGCATGGAATCATGAGCGCAATCCGTGTTCTGGTTCTTGAGGACAGTCTGATCATCGCGATGGAGGCAGAAGATATTCTGCGCCTGGCCGGTGTCGAGAGCATCGATATCGTCGGCAGTCTGGAACAGGCCAGAGCCGCCACTGCTGCGAAAACCTATGATTTCGCTCTTCTCGACGTCAATCTTGGCGAGGGCATGAGCTTCGGATTTGCCCGCTATCTTCTCGATATCGGCATCCCTTTCGGTTTCGTCAGCGGCTATTCCGACCCACGCGATTTCCCGCCCGACCTGCAGCACATACCGCTTCTGGTGAAGCCTTTCGACGAAAAGGCGATGGGCGAATTTTTGCAGAGGCTTTCTCCGGCCTCCGCCTGACGCGGCCCGACGGGCTCCATGACATAAGGCATCCCTTGCATTAGGATGGATTCGTTATCCGTAAGGACTTCTTTCCATGCAGTGGCAGGACCATGCGATCATTCTGGGCGTCAAGCGCCACGGCGAGACCAGCGTCATCGCCGAGGTGATGACGCGCGATCGCGGCCGCCATCTCGGCCTGGTGCGTTCGGGCCGCTCGCGCGCCATGCAGCCGGTGCTACAGCCAGGCAATGCGGTGGAGGTCATCTGGCGTGCCCGGCTTGACGAACATCTCGGCGAATTCCGTGTCGAGCCGGTGACGCTGCGCGCCGCCCGCCTGATGGAAACGGCGACGGCCGTCTACGGTGTCCAGGCGATGGGCGCGCTGCTGCGGCTGCTGCCGGAGCGTGACCCGCATCCGCATCTCTTCGATGCGCTGGAGGTCATTCTCGATCACCTGCATAATCCGGCCGATGCCGGCGAGCTTTTCGTGCGGTTCGAACTCGCGGTGCTGAATGATCTCGGCTACGGCTTGGATCTTGCCGAATGCGCCGCGACGGGCGCCCGTTCCGATCTCGTCTATGTCTCGCCCAAATCCGGCCGCGCCGTCAGCCGCAGCGCCGGCGCGCCCTGGGCGGACAAGATGCTGCTCCTGCCGCCGTTCCTCGGCGCCGAAGGCAATCACGCCGCCGACTTCGACAGTCTTTCGGCCGCATTCCGTCTGACGGGATTCTTTCTGCATCGCCACGTCTACGAGCCGCGCGGCATAGAGGCTGCCGCAGCCCGGGACGGTTTCGTTCAGGCAGCGCTCAAGGCGCTTAATCCAGCCTTGCGGACGCTTTCCAGCCCGAACGGCATGTCCGCCTAAATAGATTTCTCGACCGGCGTTTTTTGCGGCTGCAAAACATCCTCCGGATTTGGCGGTTTACCCGCTCTTGAGCGCTTCCTATGTCTTGGTGACTGCCAACCAAGGAGGATCTCATGCTGACCAAGCCCGCATCACCGACGACAATTACGCTCTGGAACGGCCGCGAAATTCCGCGTCTTGGCATGGGATGCTGGGCGATCGGCGGTCCCTTCTTCGCCGGCGATACGCCGCTCGGCTGGGGCGATGTCGACGACGAGGAATCGGTCGAAGCGATCCACCGTGCCATCGACCTCGGCATCCGCTTCTTCGACACCGCCTCGAATTACGGTGCCGGTCATTCGGAGGAAGTGCTCGGCCGGGCAATCGGCAATCGCGGCGATATCATCATCGCTACCAAGTTCGGCTTCGCCACCGATCCGGAAACGAAGCAGGCAACCGGCGCCTTCGCCGATGAGGCCTTCATCCGCCGTTCGGTCGAGACCTCATTGCGCCGCCTCAAGCGCGACCGTCTCGATCTCCTGCAATTCCATATCAATGATTTTCCGCCGGAACAGTCGGATGCCGTCTTCGATACGCTGGAAACGTTGCGCGCGGAAGGCAAGATCGATGCGTTCGGCTGGAGCACGGATTTTCCCGATCGCGCCGCCCGTCATACCGGCCGTCAAGGTTACGTCTCGGTGCAGCACACGATGAACGTCTTCGAGCCGGTGCCGGAGATGGTCGCGCTGATCGAGAGAGAAGGCCTGATCTCCATCAATCGCGGTCCGCTGGCCATGGGTCTGCTGACCGGCAAATTCACCGCCGATAAGGCTGTCGGTGCGAAAGACGTCCGCGGCGCGGCGCTCGACTGGATGGTCTATTTCAAGGACGGGCGCATGGCCCCGGAATTTGCCGCAAGGCTCGATGCAGTCCGCGATCTCCTGACATCGGGCGGCCGCACGCTGACCCAAGGAGCACTTGCCTGGCTCTGGGCGCACTCGCCGCGCGCCCTTCCCATTCCGGGCTTCCGCACCGTCGCGCAGGTGGACGAAAATGCCGGCGCGCTGGAAAAGGGGCCGTTGTCAGCCGATGCCATGGCGGGGATCGATGCCGCGCTCGCCCGCGTTTGACGGCCTCAGGCCGCGGCGCGACGCTTGAGCGCCCAGCCTTCCGGTCTCTCTTCGACGACGCGAACGGCGTCGCCGATCGATATCCCGCCGCTGCCGCGCGGCGTGGCATTCCAGCCGAAGAGCGGGCCGGGCACGCGCCGGTCGGCCGACATGCGGATGCGGCCCATCGCCGGCATCGGGTTTGCTACGTCACGTGATCCGCTCAACTGGTCCTGGGTCGTCATGATGCAGCGGGAGCAGGGTTTGACGAGATCGAAGCGGATGCCGGATATCTCGATTGCCGCCCAGCGGTCTTCCGGCCAGGCCTCGTCGGTATCGATGACGATGTTCGGGCGGAAGCGGTCCATGCCGACGCTGCCTTCGCCGTGGGCGGCAAGATCGGCATTCAAAGCCTTCAGCGAGCCGGTCGTGGTGACCAGGATCTGGTAGCCGTCGGTAAAGGTGACCGGCGTGCCGTCGCCGGCCCATTCGGCATTCGCCGTCCGCCGTGCTTGCCCGTCGAAAAAGACCAGCCGCACCTCGCGGCCGAGCCATTCGGAAAGCTGTCGGTTGCTCTCGGGATCGGCAACGGCGGCGCTGACGGTCGATTTCCACACGGTCACGTCCATGCGTGTTTCGGTCTGCGGCGGCTGCACGGATATATCAGGCTTTCCCTGCATCAGCAGCCGGAAGGCGCCGGGCTCCGGCCGCACATCGATGCGCGCGAGCTCCGGCAATTCGCGCTGGGTGAAGAAATGACCCTGTGCATCCGTAATCATCGCCCGTCGGTCGCCAGGAAGCCCATAGGCATCTATTTCGGCGGCGGGCAGCGCAATGCCGCGGGCGCTCTTGAGCGGGTAGATGAAGAGGTCGCTGACACGCATGCCGTTCTCCTGATTTTCGTCCTCTAAATTTCGTCCATAAAGGCCGAGAGGAAATCGCGCAGGCTCTGGTCGCGCGCGGCGGCCAGCCTGCGGCCGGTCTCGGTCTGGAATCCTTCCGCCAGTTTGAACAGCTTCGTCTGGAAATGGTCAATGGCATAACGTTTGTCGTCGAGCGGACGGTTCGTCGCTGCCGGATCGAATGGATCATAGAGCCCCGATCCCAGACGCCCGCCGATATAGAAGCAGCGCGCGGCGCCGACCATGCCGATTGCGTCCAGACGGTCCGCATCCTGCAGGATTTTCGCCTCCAGCGTCTGCGGCGCCACGCCAGCCGAGAAACTATGCGCGGTGATGGCATGGGCCGCGGCTTCGATATCCCCGTTGCTCCAGCCGAGCTTCACCAGGATCGCCGATGCCTTCTCCGCCGCCAGCGCCGATGCCTGTGCCCGTAACGGCGAATTCTTCTCGACGGCGACACAGTCGTGCAGAAGCACCGAAGCGGCGAGAACCCGGCCATCGCCGCCTTCTCCGGCGTGGATGCGCATGGCGTTCCTGAAGACGCGCAGGATATGGGCAAGGTCGTGCGAGCCATCGTCGCCTTCGGCCGCATGTGGGATCAGCGCGGCGGCAAGCGTTTCATGAGGAAAGAAGGCTTCGGCCTCGAACATTGCGTCACCTGTCGTTGAAACCGGTCTATCGATAAGGCATCGAGCCGAACGCGGGTGTGGCTCTTTAAGATGCGGCAACGAAGACCTGCAGAACTTGGAGCCGATTGTGTAGCGGCTTGCCGTGCGAGTCGCAATCAAACGCGATCCCAGCTTTTAACCCCGGGAAGGCCCGTCACGCGCCGTTCTTCGGCGGCAACGAGAGAAGATGGGGCACGTCACGCGCAGGTCTCGGCGGGCTGATGTGGTAGCCCTGGATTTCGTCGCATTCTTCGCATTCCAGCAGCGCCAATTGCGCGGCCGTTTCGACGCCCTCCACGGTGACGCGCATGCCGAGTGCATCGCCGAGCAGGATGATCGCGTGCATGATCGCATACGCCTCCTTGTTGTCGACGATGTCGTTGACGAAGGATTTGTCGATCTTGATCTTGTCGAAGGGGAAGCTTGCCAGGTAGCTCAGCGAGGAATAGCCGGTCCCGAAATCATCCATCGAGATGCGGATGCCGCGCTCCTTCAGCGCATGCAGTATCGGCAGCACCTCGCCGAGATTTTCCATCAGCACGCTCTCGGTGATTTCGAGTTCGAGCCGCGACGGCGTCAGCGAGGCGGCGGCAAGCGCCTCGCTGACATCCTGCGGCAAGTCGCTGCTGCTGAATTGGATAGCTGAAACGTTGACCGCGACCTTGATGCTCTCCGGCCATTGAGCTGCATCGTTACAGGCGCGGTGCAAAACCCAGCGGCCGATATCGACGATGACGCCGACCTCTTCCGCAAGCGGAATGAAATCCATCGGCGGGACACGGCCGCGAATCGGGTGGTTCCAGCGGATCAGGGCTTCGAAGCCGCAGATGCGCCGCTGCGAAAGGTCGTAGAGCGGCTGGTAATGCAGCTCGAATTCCTCGTTCTCGACGGCAGCGCGCAGATCCGCTTCCAGCGCGTGGCGCAGTTGCATCTGCGCGTCCATCTCACTGGTGAAGAAGCGCTCGCGCTTGCGCCCGTCCGCCTTGGCGTGCGACAGAGCCACAGCGGCGTTCTTCAACAGGATGTCGGTTTCCTCACCATTGTCAGGGGCGATTGCGATGCCCATGGAGACGCCGAGTTCCACCTGTTTTTCGCCATGGAAGAACGGCTCGGAAAGCTCGCGGCGGATCCGATCGGCCAGCGCCGTCACGTTCCATGGCTGCTGCCTGCACGTCTGGAGAATGGCGAATTCGTCCGAGCCGAGGCGCGCCAGGTTGTTTTCGGCGCCGGCCGAGGCGCGGATGCGCTCTGCGACCTGCTGCAGGATCTTGTCACCGACCGAAACGCCCATCGTGTTGTTGATCGATTTGAACCGGTCGAGATTGAGGTGCACGAGGGCGATCTGCTCGTCCGGCTTCCGCTCGGCGAGCGCCGCATCGACCTGCTCGCGAAAATGGATGCGGTTCGGAAGGCTGGTCAGCGGGTCGTGGTGGGCGAGATAGGTGATACGCTCGGCCGCCTTTCGATCCTCGGTGATATCGGCGTGGATGGCGATACTGCTGCCGTCGGAAAGGATGGTCACCATGCTTTGGATGATGCGGCCGTCCTCCATCAACCACTCGCGCCGGCGGAAACTGCCGCTTCTTGTGGTTGCCGGGGAAAGTTTCTTGCGTCCCCGGCGGGGTTTTGCGCTGACGCTCTCCGTGCCGCCTATCTTGCCGAGCAGATCGGCGATCGTCGCGCCTGGGGCGACATCTTCCCGCCTCAGACCGAAGAGTTGACGGAAGCGGATATTGGATAGGCTCAGCCGCTGATCGGCGTCGAAGACGCTGAGGCCGAGCGGCAGATTGTTGAGAACGATCTCGAAGAGTTTCTTCTGCTCGTCGAATGCCTGCGTGACGGCGGAAATATTGCCTCTCAACGCATGATTTTCCGCCAGCAGCGTTTCCGCGCTTCTCTCGATTTCGTCATAGTCGCTTTCGTGGCCGCGATAGGTCGCGATCACCAGCTCCATCAAACGCTCGGCATCGATCGAGCCATCGTCCGTGACGGCCTGGTTGCATTGCTGCCAGAAGAGGGCTTCGGCTTTCATGCGGGTGCGTCTTCAAGGATAGCTGCGACGGCAGAAGGCGTCTTCATTTGATGAACGTGCCTCATCATGATGGACATGGGAAATCTTTCCAAACTGAATGCAGAAATTGCTTTTCTTATAGGATGAACTGTCAGGTGGTAATTTGTGAAGCCCATCTTCCATGGGCCCGATTAATATTCGGTTGCAGTGCAGCGACGACGACGCATGGTTAGGCGTTTGTTTTATATGTGTAAAATCGCTGAAATATCGGTCGGTAAGCTCGGCTGACGCAGCCGGAAGACTTGGTCGGACGCGTTCCGTTACCTTTTGTCAATCATCGTTAATAGGAAGTTAACAGCTTATTGACGCACTGCGCAAATCAGTTTAACCAGCGATTCAACACCTGATTTTCTCACCTTCGTATTGCGTACAGACACCACCGGCAAAAGGCGGTGGATGGAGGTTTGTATGACCCGCACCACATCCATTTCAGACACTTCATACGCGTATCTGGCAACGCTATCGCGGCTCGATTCCAATGGAGATGGCGTACTCAGCCGCGGCGAACGTGCTGCCGATGAGAGGCCGGGTATCATCAAGGAGCTGTTGGATGACGACAGGGCCGGCGATGCGACGCAGCCGAAATTCTCCGGCAGCCTTGTCGCGCTGATGATGGATACACGCGACGGCGGCGCGGAAAACAGCATCGTCGTTCCCTATCCGTTGCAGCAGACTGCGCCCACATCGAGCAATCAGTCTGACGATCTCTACCGCAATACCTACGGTCAGTTCGATTTCGACGCCGTCGCCTGAGCGGCGGTTCGATTCAGACCATCTGCAAGCCGGCCGTTTGGCCGGCTTTCTTCGTTCGATATTCCCTGCGCCCAGCGTCGAAAATTGGAGTGATTTTCGGCGAGAACTATGCGCCTGGGAGCGTCCTTGGCGCGTCCTATCGCAGGTGCGATGGGCTTTGGGTCAGGAACACCTTCCGGGCTGGGACGTTCAAGAGGACAACCGGACGGAAGGAGATCTCCATGAAAGCCATGTGCACTATCGCCGCCTTCAGCCTGCTTGCGATTGCATTACCGGCTGCTGCCCAGGACAAACAGACGGCGATCGCCAATTTCGTCGACAAGGACGGCAAGGAAGACGGTCGCGCGCAGCTGACGGCTGCTGCCAATGGCGGCGTCCTGATCGAAGTCGAGATATCGGGGCTGCCGGCGAACAAATGGGTGGCCTTCCATGTTCATGAGACCGGGCGTTGCGACGCAGCGACCCATCACGAATCGGCGGGCGGTCATTTCAATCCTGAAAAGGCGGAGCATGGCATTCTTGCCGCCAAGGGTCCGCACCCCGGCGACATGCCCAACCAATATGTCGGACAGGATGGCACGCTGCGGGCACAGATCTTCGATACCATGGTGACGCTCGACGGCAAGACGGACGGCATTCGCGGCCGCGCATTGATGGTGCACGCCAATTCGGATGACTATCGCAGCCAGCCGTCAGGGGACGCCGGCGAAAGACTTGCCTGCGGCGTCATTCAATAGGCCAGCAGTCTTACTGCCGCGTCTGCGCTGGTTTCGGTCGCCCCGCCGCCCGTTGGATTTCTTTGCCGCCGCGGTGGGCGTGGCGGGAGGACATCGGTTGGAGCGGACGGCAGCGCCTTCGACCCTACGCAACGTCCCGAATCGCCAGCAGGAAAGGTGCATTGCCATCGGCATCCGCACCGCGTCCGATGGCCCGCACGGCCGCAACCAGCCGGCCGCTGCGGCCGAGCAGGGCGTCGCCGATCTCGATCAGCCGGGAATTCGGTGTCGCGAAAGGCGAGGCGGCGCGCAGCCGGCGGGCAAGTGTTTCCTCGCTCTGTTCAGGTGCAAGCGACAGCGCTGCGATCAGGGCGGCCGCAGGCGACCGAGACACCCCCATCCAGCAATGGATGAGCAGCGGCGTCTCCTGCCGCCACGAGGCGGCAAAGTCGATAATCCCGCGGACATGCGTCTCATCGGGCGCCACGAGACCGCCGGTACCCTTGAAGGTGATGTCGTTCATTGCCAGCGTCAGATGACGGTCGGCCGCGATCACGCCTGGCCGATGGAAAGCCTGCTCTTTGGCGATCAGGCTGATCATGTCGCGCGTCTTATGACGCACCGCCATTTCCGCGATACGCGACAGCGGCGAGACGACGATGAAGGTCACGATCCCATCCCCCGCTCGGCCTCGATCGCCGCGAAGCGCTCGCAGAACAGCCGCTGCGCTTCCACGGCGGGCAGGGGCTGGATCATCAGCATATCCTTGTTGACGCCGCGCGGCTGGCCGAAGAATTTCTGTGCCTCGGCAGGCGTGAAGCCGGCGAGCACGGTCGCCTCGAAATAGGCGGCGATCGTGTCGGCCTTCTTGATCCGGTCCTTGAGGTCGCGCGAGGGATGCGGCGGCAGGCCGAAGCGCAGATGGACGGCGGCTTCCAGCCGCGTTTCCACCGTCTTGTAACCGCCGCCGACCACCGATTTGAACGGCGATATCATGTCGCCGATCACATATTCAGGCGCGTCATGCAGCAACGCCATCAGGCATTCCTCCGGTTGCGGATTGTTCAGGCGGCGGAAAATGTCCTCGACGACGAGACTGTGCTGGGCCACCGAAAAAGCATGATCGCCTGATGTTTGGCCGTTCCAGCGGGCAACGCGCGCAAGCCCATGGGCGATGTCGGCGAGTTCGACATCGAGCGGCGAGGGGTCGAGCAGGTCGAGCCTGCGCCCGGAGAGCATGCGCTGCCAGGCACGCGGAGCTTTCGCAATTGTCACGCGCTGGCCTCGTCGGCGCTGGTGGGAAAGACAAGGCCGGACCATCCCGGCAGGGCAAGGGAAACCGGCGTTTCGCCGGCGAGCAGTGGCGTGCCGGCCGCCATCGCCGCACCGGCGCGGTCGATCCGCACGATCGCAAGTCCGCTGCCACCTTCGACCGAACCGAGCGTTCCCACAGGTTTGCCGGCGGCGGTGATCTCAGTCCCCGTCACCGGCAAGGCGGTTGCGGAGGATACCGTGACGACGCGCCGGCGCGCAGTGCCTCGGTGCTGCATCCGCGAGACAACTTCCTGGCCGACATAGCAGCCCTTCTTGAAGGAGAGACCGCCGTTCAGATCCATCAGCACGTCATGCGGAAAGGCGTCTTGCAGGGCGAAGTCCGGTCCCGATGTCACGATGCCGAGGCTGATCCGCAGCGCGTCGTAGAGTGCTCTCTCGCCGTCGCCGTGTTTGCCAGGCCGGCGGGTCAGCGTGACGCCCGCCTTGGCGAAACGGCTGTCTTGGACGCCCTGGTTGCCGTTGACATCCTCACCCCAGGAAACGGTGACACCCTCTTCGGCATGCGGCGCAAGGGTAACGGCGGCGCGCAGTTTGTACATCGTCAGCCGCTTCAGCAGGCCCTCACGCTGTCCGGCATCCGTTTCGATCACGTATCCGTCGCCATCCTGCCAGATCATGAAGTCGAACAGGATCTTGCCTTGCGGCGTCAGCAGCGCTCCGGGCCGCGCCTCGTCACGCCCGAGCGAAACGATATCGGTGGTGATCAGGTTCTGCAGGAAGGATTGAGCTTCCGCGCCGCTGACAACGAGTAATGAGCGGTCTTTCAGGAATACGTCTGGCATGGCGGAACCTGTCGCGTTGGTTATCGCTCAGAGGTATGTCTTTGCGGGATGGATCGCAAGCGCCACGCAGGATGCAAAAGGTGCAAGCGAGATGGGCTCAGTCGCCCGCGGTGAAGAATTTCCACTTGCCCTCAGGCGTGATGCCGAGGCGGTAGAAATTATATCCGCCGAATTCCTGCATGTCGGAGAGATCGCCTGCTGTGACGATGCGCAGCAGCTCGACGCGTTCGGGCGGCGTCAGCGACTTCAGATCCTTCTCGGCAAAATAGGGCCAGACATACATGTCGTCGGGCGTGCCCTGGCCGACATGGACGAAGCCTGTCGAGACGATGTCGAGCATGATGGCGAGGATTTCGTCTCCATCGGGATCGCCGGAAAGATCCTTGAGCGTGCCGATCGGATCTTCGGTCGGTTCGCCCACGGTCACCTGCGTCTGGTCGGCGCCGGTGCCCATCAGCGGCCGCAGCCTTTCGAGATCGCCGGAGGCGGCCGCCTCGACGATCTGTTCGCGCATCTTGCGAACCGGTTCGGGCACCTTGCTGATATCGTAGATCACCTCGACGGGCTTGGAATTATCCTCAGCTCCCGGTGTCTTGTCGACACTCTGGTTGTTCTGGTTTTTCACCAGCGGATCGGCCATGGGAACGTTGGGAGCGGCCCCGCCCTGCGGCTGGCTCTGCCCTTGAGCGTTTCCAGGTGCGGCCGGTGTATCGTTGGCTGCCTGGCCGGGGATCTTGTGCAGTTCGGAAAGCGCGTAGGCTGCCGGCGCCAGGGAAACATTGCCGGCGGCGAGGCTGAGCGCAAGCAGGACCGGCGCGAGCGGAATTCGCGGAACTTTCTCTTTACCGGTGCGCATAGAACTCTCTGATATCGGTTATTGCAGGGTGCGGTTGGCGGAGAATTCGCCGGCAAGCATGCGGTCGCGCAGCGAATCAAGCAGGGCTTCAGCGCTGCTTTCCCCATGCAATCTGATCGTTTCGCGCAAAGCATGCGCAATGGCGGCATCGGCAATGATTTCAGGCTCGATTCCGTCGGCCATGCCGTCGGCCCAAGCCTCGTTCTGGTACTCCAGAGCCGCCTGCATCTTCTCGTGGACGATCATGTCGTCGATGTCGTTGAGGCTTGCTTCCATTGTCTTTTCCTCAGAACTTCTCATGTCTTACTGCACCGTTAACAACACTAACAGCCTTTTCCCAAAACGACACGTCCGCATGCGAAAACAGGTTAATTAAACGTCAATTTCCAAAGCGCGAAGTAATTTCTGTGGCGAGTGTTGCACCTTCGTTACGGTAGCGCTCTTCTGCCACGATGGCCGCCGCGGTGCAATCCGTATAGACCGAGGCAAAGGCGCGATAGCCGCGATTGAAGGCTGCGGTGAGCTTTTCCTTGCGCTGCGGCTCGTTGCCGGTCTCCGAATCGAGCAGTTGCTGCATGCCGTTTCGCCACTGGTCGCCATCAGGCGCCTTGCAGAGCGTCCTGAGATAATGCACGGATCCCAGCACCTCGGCGAGCCGCGCCAGCTTGTCGTCATAGGGCACGTTTACCGCAGCCGGTGGCTGAGTTTCCTCTACCGGTGGCGGTGGCGTGTTCTTGCCCTGCGCCAGGGCAGGGCCGGCGAGGACGAGCAAGGACAGGAAGACGCGCCGAACAGGAATCATGCCCCCAGTTGATACGTTGAGCATGACGGCAACAAGGCGGTCGCCCAAATTTCCACTTCTATTCGCCGCTTGAAAGGCGCTCCGCGCATTCGAGCACACTCTGCGGCACCGGCAGCCGGCGGATATCTTCCACCGTGTACCAGCCGAGAGCGGCGGCATCGTCGGCGGCCTGCGCCTGCGCATCCCCATCCGCATCGACGCGAAAGACCGAGAGCAGGAAATGGCTGCTGACGCTGCCGTCGGCGGCGTGAGTCTTCAGGTCATATGTCGAAAACAGCCGTGGATTGCGTGCTGAAATGCCGGTCTCTTCGCGGAGTTCCCGCAGCGCTGTTTGCTCCGGCGTTTCGCCGGGTTCGGCGCGGCCGCCGGGAAAGGCATACATGTCGGCGGAAGGCGGATTGCGCCGCAACACCAGAAGGAATCGCCCGTCACGTTCGAGAATGGCTGAGGAGGCGGCTTTAGCGGTGGAGGTCATCGGGGCCTGCTCTTGCTGCGATGGGTTATCTTATCGGATGAATAGGACGACGGGGATTCGAAAGGTACATCTGTGACCTACATCATCTATGCGTTTGCCGCACTCTTCGAGATCGCAGGTTGCTTTGCCTTTTGGGCATGGCTGAAACTGGCAAAGCCCATCTGGTGGCTGGCGCCGGGTATGGTCTCGCTCGCGCTTTTCGCCTGGCTTCTGACGCTGGTCCCAAGTGCGGCTGCCGGCCGCACCTTCGCCGCCTATGGCGGCATCTATATCCTCGCCTCGCTGCTCTGGTTGTGGCTGGTCGAGAGCCGCGTACCGGACCGTTACGATGTCGGCGGCGCGCTGATCTGCTTCGCCGGCACGAGCGTCATCCTCTTTGGGCCGAGAGGCTGACCCGTCTTGACCGGGCACGAGACGGGTGCAAAGACAGGCCAATGTGTGGACGTTTCGCCCTGACAATCTCCAGCGCCGACCTGCGCGACATCTTCTCCGGTCTCGATCTCGACGATTTTCCGGCGCGCTATAACATCGCGCCGACGCAGCCGATCCTCGTCGTCATTGCGGGCGAGGGCAGGGAGCAGGGCAGCAACTTGGCCGACCGGCGCGCGGTGCTCGTGCGCTGGGGCCTGACGCCCGCCTGGGTCAAGGACCCGAAGGAATTTCCGTTGCTGATCAACGCCCGTGCCGAGACCGCGATCGGCAAGGCGTCCTTCCGCGCGGCCATGCGCCATCGTCGCGTGCTGATTCCAGCCTCGGGCTTTTATGAGTGGCATCGCCCGGCCAAGGAAAGCGGCGAGAAGCCGCAAGCCTACTGGATCAGGCCGCGCCGCGGCGGCGTCATCGCCTTTGCCGGGTTGATGGAAACATGGTCTTCGGCCGACGGCTCCGAAGTCGATACCGGCGCCATCCTGACGACGTCGGCCAACGCGGGCATATCGGCCATCCACGATCGCATGCCTGTCGTCATCAAGCCGGAGGATTTCTCCCGCTGGCTCGATTGCAAGACGCAGGAACCGCGCGAGGTGGTCGATCTGATGCAGCCGGTTCAGGACGATTTCTTCGAGGCTATCCCGGTGTCCGACAGGGTCAACAAGGTTGCCAATATGGGTCCCGACCTGCACGAGCCGGTCGTCATCGAAAAGCTGCCCAGGCAGCCCGAGAAGCAAAGGCCGGATGACGGCCAGCTCAGCTTCTTCTGAACACCAATGCCGCACCGGCGGGCCCGCCGGCGACCCATCGGCGCCGACGTCTCACATAAGCGGCTGCAATGCGTCGCTTCATCCATCAGGTTTTTCGGGTTGAGCTTATGTCGACAGAGCGTTGTCAGGCGATCGCCTGGTCATTCTTCGTCAGCGGTGCCTAACGCATGTAACCCGAAAGCACGCATGATTCCAATTTGAAGCCTTCAGCTTCAAGCGGATTTTTTGACACTGGTCGGCTTATGCTTCGCCATCAGCGATGCTGCGGCAACAGCCTTCAGGCCGACGGGGCGATAGTTGGCGGCGAGGTCTGGCTTGGCCGCCTGCTGTGCGCCGGTACTGCTCTTCTTCGAAGTCACGATACTCTCCTTACGTGGTTCTTCCCTGGGTATTTTATAGTTTGATGTTTCGTCACGAATAGCGACAAAACGGGGGCGTAGCTTATCAGGATTTGTAAACGCTCACCATAATTCGCGAGGCTTAACTGAAGCCTACGTTGGTTAATACTTACTGAAGAGAGCAGTTCCAATAAAAGTGCGAAAGCGGTTTTCTGGGGAAAAGCGCGAAACGGCTTGCCTCCGGATAAGCACGTGCTTTTCCAGGGATTCAGTCGAAACGAAGGGAGAGAAGCATTTCCGTCATTCGGAGAAATCCGGAAATGCTCGGGAGATCAGATGTGCCGGCCGATATCGTCGTCGCCGACGCCGGGTTCTTCGATCGTCAGCGTCCCGTATTTCCGGCGCCATTTCCGCGCGCCGAAGGGAAGCGAAATGAGATAGGCGGCGACGGTAAAGACCATCACCTCCCAGGTATAGCTCATCAGCAGGGCGACGTAGAGCACGACGCCGAGCATCATCGGCAGCACGAGATCGCGCCGCAACCGATTGCCCTCCGACTTGCCCGACCAGACCGGCAGCCGGCTGATCAGCAGGAAGGCAATGGCAACGGTGTAGATCGAGGAAATGAAGGCGAAGGTGCGGTCGGTCGCAAGCCCGAGGAAGCCGAGATAAACCGGCAGCAGCACCAGCATTGCGCCGGCTGGTGCCGGCACGCCGACGAAATATTCCGATTGCCAGCTCGCCTTGTTCTCACGTTCGGCCATGACGTTGAAACGGGCAAGGCGAAGCCCGGCGGCGATCGCATAGATCAGCGCGGCGATCCAGCCGAGCGAACGCGCCTGGTCGAGCGCGAAGACATAGACGACGAGGGCCGGTGCCACGCCGAAATTGACGATATCGGCAAGCGAATCCATCTGCGCGCCGAATTTCGAGGTCGCCTTCATCAGCCGTGCCACACGCCCATCGATGCCGTCGAGGAAGGCGGCAAGCAGCACCATGGAAACGGCGAGCTCGTAGCGATTTTCGAATGCCAGCCGGATGCCGGTCAGGCCGGCGCAGATCGCCAGGATGGTGATGAGGTTCGGAAAAACGAGCCGCAGCGGGATCTCGCGCAGACGCGGGCCGCGGGCGGAATCATCAGGTCCATTGGGCTCGAAGGGCGGAAAGGGCGTTTCCATATCGACGTTCCTAGCTGCGACGGCTGATGACGGGACCCTTGGCCGAGGCGAATTCGGCAATGACCGTTTCTCCCGCAACTGCCGTCTGGCCGAGCGAGACGCGTGGTGCCGCACCGGCGGGCAGGAACACGTCAAGCCGCGAACCGAAACGGATCAGCCCGAAGCGCTCGCCGGCATCCAATGGTTCGTTGGTATTGGCCCAGCAGAGGATGCGCCGGGCGACGAGACCGGCGATCTGCACGACGCCGATCTGCCCGTGGCGGGTTTCGATCACCAGCCCGTTGCGCTCGTTGTCCTCGCTCGCCTTGTCGAGCTCGGCATTGACGAAGCTGCCGGAGCGGTAATTGATGCTGACGATGCGCCCGCGCATCGGCGCCCTGTTCACATGGCAATTGAAGACGTTCATGAAGACCGAGATGCGCAGCATCGGCTCGGAACCGAGGTTGAGCTCAGCCGGCGGGGTGACCATCTGGATCGCCGAGACCTTGCCGTCGGCAGGCGAGATCACCAGGTCGTCGTCCTGTGGGGTCACGCGCTCCGGATCGCGGAAAAAATAGGCGCACCAGAGCGTGAAGATCATGCCGATCCAGAAAAGCGGCTTGAAGATCCAACCGAGCACCAGCGATGCGACAAAGAAGGCGGCGACGAAGGGATAGCCCTCCTTATGCACGGGGACGATCGTGTTGCGAACCGTGTTGAACAGGCTCATGGCTGCCGGTCTCCTTGCGTTGTCGTTTTTTGCTGGTTAGCGAAAAACCGTCTCCGGGGCAATGCCGTGGCCCCGGCCCTGGTTCCCGCGCCGGGGTTCTGAACAATAAAAGCCCGCGCCGCGACCGGTCTTCCCACTCAGTTTGCCGGTGCAAGCCGCGTTATGACGCCCATGTCGTCGCTTTCGCGCACCTGCTTCAGATGTTCCTCGGCTTGCGTCGCTTCGCGCTGGCGGTTCCACATCGAGGCATAGAGGCCGTTCCTTTCGAGAAGGGCGGCATGCGTTCCGCGCTCGGCGATTTCGCCGCTTTTGAGCACGATGATCTCATCGGCGCTGATGACGGTCGAAAGCCGGTGGGCAATGACAAGGGTCGTGCGGTTCTTCGAGACCACGTCGAGCGCCGTCTGGATTTCCCGTTCCGTCGTCGTATCGAGCGCCGATGTCGCCTCGTCGAGGATCAGGATCGGCGGCGCCTTAAGGATGGTGCGAGCGATCGCCACCCGCTGTTTCTCGCCGCCCGAAAGCTTCAGCCCGCGCTCGCCGACCTTGGTCTCGAAACCCTCCGGCAGCATTTCGATGAAATGCGCGATCTGCGCCACTTCGGCAGCCGCGAAGACCTCGCCGTCGCTGGCTGATGTGCGGCCGTAACGGATATTGTAGGCGACGGTGTCGTTGAAGAGCACGGTATCCTGCGGCACCATGCCGATCGCCGTGCGCAGGCTCTTCTGCGTCACCGTGCGGATATCCTGGCCGTCGACGGTGATCGCGCCGCTCTGGATATCGTAGAAGCGATAGAGCAGGCGCGACAGCGTCGATTTGCCGGCACCGGACGGGCCGACGACGGCGACCGTCTTGCCGGCCGGCACCTCGAAGGAGATGCCCTTGAGAATTGGACGGGCCGGATCATAGGAGAACTGCACGTCCTTGAAGGAGATCGCGCCCTGGCCGATCCGAAGCTCGGTCGCATCAGGCGCGTCCTTGACCTCGGCCTTCACTTCGAGAAGGTCGAACATCTGCTCGATGTCGGTCAGTCCCTGGCGGATTTCGCGATAGACGAAGCCGATGAAATTGAGCGGCACCGAGAGCTGCAGCAGCATCGAATTGACGAAAACGAAATCGCCGACGGTTTGCTCGCCGCGCTGAACGGCCATCGCCGACAGCACCAGCATGATGGTTGTGCCGATGCCGAAGATGACGCCCTGTCCGAAGTTCAACCAGCCGAGTGAGGTCCAGACGTCAGTCGCCGCCTTCTCGTAGCGCTCCATCGATTTGTCGAAGCGCTTGGCCTCCATCTCCTCATTGCCGAAATATTTGACGGTCTCAAAATTGAGAAGTGAGTCGATCGCCTTGGTGTTGGCGTCGGTATCGCTGTCGTTCATCGTCCGGCGGATGGCGATGCGCCAGTCCGATGCGCGGATCGTGAACCAGATATAGGCCCAGACCGTGAAGGCTGTGACGGCGAGATAGGAGAAGCCGTAGCCCCACCAGAAGATCACCGCCGTCAGCAGGAATTCGATAAGGGTCGGGACCGTGTTGAGGATCGTGAAGCGCACGATCGTCTCGATACCCTTCGTGCCGCGCTCGATGATGCGCGAAAGCCCGCCGGTCTTGCGCTCGAGATGGAAGCGCAGCGACAGTTCATGCATATGCACGAAGGTCTTGTAGGCGAGCTGGCGCACCGCATGTTGCCCGACGCTGGCAAAAAGCGCGTCGCGCAGCTGGTTGAGGCCGAGCTGGATCAGCCGAGTGACGTTATAGGCGATGACAAGCGCCACGGCGCCGGCAAGCAGCGGCGGCACGGTGCCGGCGAGATCCATCCTGCCGTTCAGCGCATCGGTCGACCATTTGAAGAAATAGGGGACGAGCAGCAGTACGAATTTCGAGATCAGCAGGTAGACCGAGGCCCAGACGACGCGCATCTTGAGATCCGCCCGACCAGCCGGCCACATATAAGGCCAGAGGTTAAGAAGCGTCCGCAGCAGGTGGGATTCAGAGACTGTCTTGCCGTTTGCCATGGGTGTCTCCAGCCCGGATGAAATTTGCCGCGGTTGCGGCGCTTCGATGCCGTCAAAAGCACAGGCCCGGAACGTGCCCGAAAGCGCTTTCCGCAACCCGCAGGCGCCATCGCCAGATAGGGTGCCGGATCGACGAATACAACAGTTGCGGGGTCGAGGAAAAGAGAAGCCGGGCGGTTATGCCGCCCGGCCTCGTCATGCTGTTTTTGAAGCCTAGAGGTGCTGGCCGGAAAGACGCTTGCGGTGCAGTTCCTCGGCGTTCGGCAATGCATCCTTCGGCAGGCCGAAGATCTGCCCGGGCCGGATGCGATCCGGATCGACGATCTTGTCCTCGTTGGCGATGTAGATCGTCGTATAGCGAACGCCGAGGCCATAGGTGCGTCGCGAAATCTGCCACAGCGTGTCGCCGCGGCGAATGATGACCGCCGCGTTGTTTGCCGTCAGCGGCGCTTGTTCGATCGTCTTCGGCTCGTTGCTGGCCGCCTCATTTGCAGCCGGTGCGGCCGGCGCAGGTGTCGCGGTGAGTTCGGCGATGATTGAGCCGAGTTGGTCGAGCGCAGCGCCGACCGATTTCGCATCCTTGGGCAGGCCCTGGATCAGTTTCAGCGCTTTAGCGGCGGTCTGCGAGGCCGAGCCGGAGGCTTGCTTGAAGACGTCGGAGGCATCGGCTGCTGGGCGGAATTCGGCGACCGAGCGTAGTGCGAATTCCGTTGCCGAGCGCGCGGCCGCAAGCTGTTCGGCACCGGGTTGCTTACCGTCGGCAAACAGCCCCTTCAGCAGACCGAAAGCCTTGCCGGCCTCGGCCTTGCGTTTGCCGAGCTCGCCTTCGTCCAGCGGCACCAGCGAAGAGCCGCTGCTTGCCTCGGCTGGAACGGATTGCGCGGCAACCCTTATCTGATCGCCCGCCGGGCGGTTGAAGTTCACCGAAGCGCGCACGATCACCTTGCCGGCGGGATCGACGACATCGACGCGGATCTTGTGGTCGCCGACCGAGAGCGCCACCACGCCGTCGATGACGAAATGGCCGTCGGAGCCGGCCGTGTCCTGGCCGACGAGGCTGTCGTCGGCATAACCGATGACCTTGGCGTTGGAGCGCGTCGTTCCGGCAATGAAGATCTTGTTGCCTTCGATCTCGACGGCATTGACCATCACATCGGGCGCGACCGTCTTGTCGGGTGCGGCCGTGCCGGGAATGGCGGGCTGGGTATTGGCGCTGCCGGGAGAGGTATCCGGCAGGCCCGGCGTCTGCAGCGCCAGCTCGCCGGTCGGGGCAGGCGCGGCCGAGGTTTCGCTCGTCGCCGGCTTGACGGCAGTGGGCGACGCCTGGTTGGAGGCATCGGCGACTTCGGTTCCGCCCTTTGGCGCGGTGATGATGCGGCTCGCTGCGCCCGGTTTGGAAACCATGGCGAGCAGGTTGGCGCCATTGCCGTCCTTCGGCACGGAAATGGTCGCGACCTCTTCGGAAAGCATGCTCTTGCCGTCCTTGCCGGTGAACTTGAGCACGAGCTGGTGGTCGCCCGCCGGGAGCGGATCGTCGAGCACGGCGGCGAAATCACCGCTCGCATCGACATCGGCCGTCGTCACTACCTTTTCACCGTCGAGCACTTCGAGCTTGCCGTTCGGCTCGGCTGAGCCGGCAATCACAGTCGAGCCGTCGGGCTCGACGCGAAGCACGTCGAAGGCCGGAAGCTTAGGCCCGGCATCCTTGGCTGCCGCGGCCGCTGCGGCAGGTTCAGGCACGCCGGTCAGCGCGGCCTCGGCCTTGGCGATTGCGGCAAGCGCATCGGCGACAGTCTGAGGCAGCGATTGCACGATGGCGAGCGCCTTTGCCGCGCCGTCCTTGGCCTTCGAGGCAAGGGCCTGGGTCGCAGGATCGAGCCCCTCGGGGATTGCGAAGTCGGCAAGCGTCTTCAAAGCGCCGACCGCCTTGGTCTTGGAGGCGGCGAGCGCGTCCGCAGCCGGCTCCTTGCCGTCGGCAAACAGTGTCCTGAGTTCGCTGAGCGACTTGCCCGCATCGGCGGAGAGGCGGCCCACCTGATCGGCGACCGTAGCCGCGTCGGCCACGGCGGGGCGCGATGTCTTTGCCGACTCGTTAACCGTGTTCTTGAGGTCCGTGCTCGCCTGGTTGATGGCGTCGCCGACTTTGGCTGCATCCCCGCCGATGCGCGGCATGACGAAAAACACCATCAGTAAGATTGCGATTACGAGGACTGCAAGAGCCAGCAAGCCGGCACGGTTCTTCATCATTATGTCTCCCAAGGCGGCAATTTGCCGTAGTACCTAAAATTGCTAGCGATTCCCGTTGCTTTTCACAAGCATTCAAAGCAATTAGGCAAGCTAGGCACGCTGCTTTTCAGTCAATTTTCTTGACTGCATTGAAATGGAATAGTTGTTTTGCCTCCATGACCGAACAATCTGTATCGATTCGATCCATCTGCGTTTATTGCGGTTCCAGGCCGGGACGCGATCCCTCTCACATGGCGGCCGGGCGGGCTCTCGGAAGAGAGATCGCCGAATACGGCCTGCGCCTCGTCTATGGCGGGGGAACCAAAGGCATCATGGGCGCGGTTGCAAGCGGGACGCTTTCAAGTGGCGGTCAGGTTACGGGCATCATCCCCGAATTCCTGATCGATATGGAAGCGACTCGCCACTCGCTCGGTCAGCTCAACGAACTTATTGTAACTCCTGACATGCATGCGCGCAAACACACGATGTTCGAGCGCTCCGATGCCTTCGTCGCGCTCCCAGGCGGCATCGGCACGCTGGAGGAGATCGTCGAGATCATGACCTGGGCGCAGCTCGGCCGCCACGAGAAGCCGATGGTATTTGCCAATATCAACGGCTTCTGGGATCCGATGATGGAACTGATGCGCCATATGACCGAGGAAGGCTTCCTGCACACCGCCCACAGGGTGCAGCCGCTTGTCGTCGACGAGGTCTCCGGCATCATTCCGGCGATCATGGCCCAGGCCGCCCAGCTCGCCGCCGACCGTGACGGCGAGGACGAGGTGATTTCGAAGATGTAGGCGGCCGGGCGGTGCCGGAGCAGTCAAGCTTTTCTGCAGGCAAATTCAGCTATATGCCGAGATAAGCTGCGTCACCTGAGATCGCATCCATCGGCTGGCGGGATCATTGTCACTTGCCGTCGACCAGACCATCGATATCGGGCTTACCGTTAGATCGAGGGGAACGTCGGCGACCGCCAAGCCGAACAGGCCGGCATACCGCTTCACGATTCTGGTCGGCAGGGTCGCGATCAAGGGCGCTTCCAGAACAGCGGTCAGCACAGTCAGGAATTCCGGCGCTGCCACCGACACGTCGAGCCGCACATTGATCCGCTTCAATGCATCATCAATGCAGCCTTCGATGGCGTCTTTCTGTGAAACCAGTGCATGCTTCAGCCCGACATAGCTGTCTCGGTCCAATGTTTCGGGTAGATCGAGAAGCTTCGGATTGTAGCAACACATCAGCGATTGCTCGAACAGCAGGCTCCGCCGATGTCTGTTGTTGCCGTCATCGTAGCAGCCGACGCCGAGATCGATGACGTTGTCGTCCAGAAGCTTGTGGACCATCTCTGGATCGACCGCGCGGGCGAGTACCCTGATGCCGGGCGCCGTTTCGTTCAACATAGCGGCGAGGCGCGGCACGAGCAGCACCTCAAGCTCGCTGGAAAAGCCGATGCGGAATATCTGTTCGGCCTCACCGGGCTCGAAGGTCGATGGCGTTACGATCGCCTGCTGCGTACGGCTGAGGATCTGCTCGACGGCCTCGGCGAAACGCAGTGCGCGATGGGTCGGCTGCATGACCTGACCGACACGCACGAACAACTCGTCCTGAAGCAATGTCCGAAGCGTTCCGAGATTGTGGCTCATGGCAGGCTGCTGGATTTTCAGACGAACAGCAGCCTTCGTCACGCTCCGCTCCTTCATCAGCGCATCGAATGCGACGAGCAGGTTCAGGTCGAAAGACCACAAATTGAAATGATCGATGGGGACAATTTCATTCATCGATTTGATCGTTTCACGAATTCTCCCTATTGTCCACAGCCATCAGACAGCGCTGTCCCGATCCCAGTTCAACTCGAAAGGAAGTTCCATGAGCGATCTTGGAAAGGAATATCGTATTGCCGGCGTGACGGTGAGAAAGGTGCAGGAGCAATATCTGCATAACGTGCCGCCGTCGTTTCTCTATCCGGATGCTGGTTCTGAGGAGATCAAGGCGGTCGAGCCGCGGCTTTCCGCCGTTGATATGGAAGAGGGCCGCGATGCCCTTGTGGTGAGCATACATAGTTGGCTTGTGAGAACGCCCGACCACGTCATCCTGATCGATACGAGCTCGGGCAACGACAAGGAAAGACCGCGTAACCCAAGCTTCCATCAACAGACCATCCCGTTTCTCGACAGGCTGCGCCAGGCGGGTGTCGGGCCGGAAGACGTCGACTTCGTCATCAATACTCATCTCCACGTCGATCATTCCGGCTGGAATACCGTGCTTGAGGACGGAAGATGGATTCCCACCTTCAAAAATGCGCGCTACATCTTCCCGCGCGCCGAGCAGGAATACTACTCGTCAACGGCAAGCCACAACGACGTCAACATTCCGAGTTCCGGCGTCTATGAAGACAGCGTGCGGCCCGTGATCGAGGCGGGGCTTGCGGATTTCATCGACAGTGCTGGCGGTCCTTTCCTGGATCGCTTCACCTTCTTGCCGACACCTGGCCACAGCATCGGCCACATGTCCGTTCTGCTGGAATCGGACAATGAAGCGGCGATTTTTGCCGGCGATGTCATGCACCATCCGATCCAAGTGGAGCGTCCCGACCTCAACACGGTGTTCTGCGAATTCCTGGATCAGGCTGGCCAGTCCAGACGGCGTGTCCTCGAGCTCGCAGCTGATAATCGCGCCATTTACTTCTCCACGCATTTCCCCGGCTCGTCTGCTGGTTATGTGACTCGCGACGGCGAAAAATTCAGGTGGTCCTATGTCTGAGAACAAGCTCGCATCTTCAGCTTTTGACGCAGGCGAGATCGTATTCGACGAGCATTACGTCGATAGCGGAACCGACGGCATCAAGCTCTATCTCCGCAATAAGCGAAGGAAAGATCACAAGACCTTTCTCGCCGAGAAGACAATCGTGATGGTGCACGGGGCGACCTTCTCGTCCGGAAGTCTTTACGATGTTCCCTTCAACGGGATGTCCTTCATCGACTTCCTCGCTCATCAAGGCTTCGATGTCTTTGCGGTCGATGTCAGAGGCTATGGAAAATCGACCCGCCCGCCGGAAATGCAGGCGGAGCCCGATCTCAACCCGCCGCTTGTCGCTACCGACACCGGCGTCACGGACTTCGCAACGGCTGTCGATTTCGTCCTTCGACTGCGCGGTTTGAAGGCTGTCAACGTCTTCGCCATGTCGTGGGGCGGCACCGTGGCCGGCGCATATGCTGCGCGCAACGGCGACAAGGTCGTCAAGCTCGCGCTACTCGCGCCGCAATGGCTGAGCGACGTTCCCATCCCGATCGACCAGGGTGGCGTCCTCGGTTCCTACCGGCTTGTTCCGGTCCAGGCGGCCTTGGCGCGTTGGCTGAGCACCGCACCCGAACGCGCGCGTGAACGTCTTGTGCCGGAGGGCTGGTTCGACCTCTGGGCCAAACTGACCCTTTCCGAGGAGACGTCGCAGGCTGACAGGGAGCAGGGCAAACTCCGGGCTACCAACGGGCCGATCCAGGATATCCGGACCTATTGGCGGGCTGGAAATCCCTACTATCGGCCGGGCGAGATTCGCGCGCCGGTGCTGCTGTTGCACGGTGAATGGGACATCGACGTCCCGCTTGATCTGGCGCGGGCCTATTTCGAGCAGCTGACCGGCGCCTCCTACAAGCGATGGGTGGAAATCGGGGAGGCGACGCACCTCGCCCTGATGGAAAGCAACCGCATGCAGGCCTATTCCGAGGTTGCCCGCTTCTTCGATGAAACCTTCCAACCGGAATAGAATTTGAACGAGTGGGCTCCGGGATCAAATCCGGGCTCGCTTCCTCCATCAGCCTGCCGCAAGCTCGGCGCGGCCATCAAGTCACTCGTTCCCATGACAATACTGATCAACGCCATCTTGGATGCCGGACGAAGTGCCGTCGACATCGCGATATTCACCTTTCTGCCGTTGATGATCGTGACATTCTCGCTGATGCGCTATCTCGAGGGTATGAGCGCCTTGCGATGGATGGCCGGCAAGGCCGACCCACTCTTCCGATTGTTCGGTCTGGACGGTTTCGGAGCCTTGGCGATTATCCAGCTCAGCCTTGTCAGTTCGGCTGCTCCGGTCGCGGCCCTGTCGCTCATGGCGCACAAACGGACATCGGAGCGATTCATGGCCGCCGCCTTTGCCGCGGTGCTTGCGGCCGCGCCGGCAAATGCCAGTTTGCCGCTAGCAAGCCTCGGTGTCGATCCCGGCTTGATCATCGTCAACGGTCTTTGCGGAGCGCTTGTGGCGTCCACTCTCGCTTGCTGGATGATTGGACGCCGTTCCTTGTTTGAAACGGTCTGTTCCCGTGACACGGCCGATGACCACGTCGCCGCAAGACGCGATCTGCTGGCGGCGATCAACCGCGGTGGCGCAGATGCCGTTCGGGTCATTTCGGCAATTCTGCCGGTGCTCGTGATCTCCCTGGCGATGGTGAGGCTAATCCAAAGCACAGGCGCACTTTCGGTCTTCACGTCCGTTGCGCAGCCGTTGCTTCAGTTGCTCGGCGTCTCGCAGCAGGATGTCCTGTTCTTCCTCACAAAGTGCCTGGCAGGGTCGAGCGCAGCGGTCACGCTGTTACTCGACCTCCACAAGGAGCAGGGCCTTGCGCCTGAGAAGATCATTCACGGGTCCGCATTTCTGCTAAACCCTCTCGACGTTCCCGGTCTTTCCATCCTGATCGCTTCGGTGCCGGCGCTCAGGCCGGTGGCAGGCGTCGCCGTCGTGAGCGCATTGGCCGGGATCGTTGTCCGCACGGCGCTGCTGTCCTGGTTTTAAAGCCGACGCGCTCCGGCTTTCGATGGTTCGATCGTTACGTAGCAACGACGACATCCGTTGGACAGGGACTCCGAACTAGCGCCCGCGGCTACCCTTCAGCATCGACCAGCTATAGAGGAACAGCCCTGCCCAGATCAGCGGGAAGGCGATCATGCGAGCTGTGCCGAGCGGCTCGTGAAAGGCGAAGACGGCGATCAGGAAGATCATCGTCGGCGCGATATACTGCATGATGCCGATCGTCGAGAGCTTCAGCAGCTTGGCGCCGTTTGCGTAAATCATCAGCGGCACGGCGGTGATGAGGCCGCAGCCGAGCAGCAGGGCCGTATCGGCAAGGCCGGTGCGATAGAGATGGCCTTGGCCGCTGCCGAATTCGAGATAGAGGATGTAGAGGAGGGCCGGTCCGCTGAGGAGCAGCACTTCGAGGAAGAACCCCTGGTTCGGTCCGAGCGGCAGCGTCTTGCGGAACAGGGCGTAAAAACCCCAGGAGATCGCTAGCGTCAGCGCCACCCACGGAATGCCGCCGCTATCGAATGCGAGAACGACGACGGCGAGGCCCGCAAGCGCGATCGCCGCAATCTGCAGCGGCTGCAGCTTCTCCTTGAGAAGCACCGATCCCAGGAAGATGCTGAACAGCGGATTGATGAAATAGCCGAGTGCCGCATCGAGCGAGTGGCCGGCGCCGATCGCCCAAACGTAAGTGCCCCAGTTGACGGTGATCAGCGCCGCCGTCAGCGCCGCCATCGCCAGCATACGCGGCGAGCGGAGGGCTGCGCGGATATCCCCAGTGCGTCCGAGCACGATCAGCACGATGCCGGCCAGCGGCAGCGACCAGACGATGCGATGCGCAATCACCTCGGCCGGCGAAATATGCGCCAACGCCTTCATGTAGATCGGCAGGAAGCCCCAGAGCAGATAGGCCGTCAGCGCGAAGGCGAAACCGCGCGGACTGTCTTCGTTCTTAGCCAACGGGGCGGATACATCGGTCGACATCGAGTGTTTCCATCTTTGTTCTTCTTCTGATCCGGCCTAGCTTAAGCGCCGTGAATAGGCCAATTCATTTCGTTGAATGAAGCTTGAGAGAATTTGAAGCGCAAGACGCAGGCACGCATCGGCCGCACCGACGCCCGATGGGAACGGATGGTATTTGGACGGCGGTCTTTTCGCCGAACCGGCGGAATGGACTTATTCCGCCGCGATCTTGCCTGCCAGCTGCCGATTCTTCATCAGCTTGTAGATGACGGAGTCCATCAGCGCCTGGAACGAGGCGTCGATGATGTTATCCGAGACACCGACCGTCCACCAGCGCACGCCGTCGCTGTCGGTGGATTCGATCAGCACGCGGGTAATGGCTGCCGTGCCGCCGTTGAGGATACGCACCTTGAAATCGGCGAGCACCAGATCATCGATCTCGTGCTGATACTTGCCGAAATCCTTGCGCAGCGCGAGGTCGAGCGCGTTGACCGGTCCTTCGGCTTCAGCAACCGACATCAGTGTCTGGCCGTCGATGGTGATCTTCACCACGGCTTCCGAGACGATCTTGATGCGGCCGTGGGAATCGAAGCGCCGTTCGATCATCACCCGGAAACCGTCGATCGAGAAGAAATTGGGAATCGTGCCCAGGGTGCGGTGCGCCAACAGTTCGAAGCTCGCATCCGCGCCTTCATAGGCATAACCGGTCGCCTCGCGCTCCTTGACGATCGAGATCAGCAGATCGAGCTTCGGATCGTCCTTGGCGACGATGATGCCCCGCCGCTTCAGCGCATTGATGAAATTCGCCTTGCCGCCCTGATCGGATACCATGACCTTGCGGAAATTGCCGACGCTTTCCGGCGGCACATGTTCGTAGGTGCGCGGGTCCTTGATCAGCGCCGAGGCGTGGATGCCGGCCTTGGTAGCGAAGGCGGAAGCGCCGACATAGGGCATCTGATGGTCGGGCGAGCGGTTGAGAAGCTCATCGAAGGCATGCGAGAGCCGGGTGAGGTTGAGCAGCCGCTCCTCGTCGATCGCGGTTTCGAAACGCGAGATATAGGTGCTCTTCAGCGCCAGGGTCGGGATCAGCGTCACCAGATTGGCATTGCCGCAGCGCTCGCCGATACCGTTTAGCGTGCCCTGGATCTGCCTGACGCCGGCTTCGACGGCGGCAAGCGAATTGGCGACCGCCTGGCCGGTGTCGTTATGGGCGTGAATGCCCAGACAGTTGCCGGGTACGCCCGCTGCAATCACCGCCTCGACGATCGCGCGCACTTCCGGCGGCTGCGCGCCGCCATTGGTGTCGCAGAGCACGACCCAGCGCGCGCCGCTCTCATAGGCGGTCTTGGCGCAGGCGAGCGCATAGGCCGGATTGGCCTTGAAGCCGTCGAAGAAATGCTCGCAATCGACGATCGCCTCCTTGCCGGCACCGACCGCCGCCTTGACGCTTTCGGCGATGCATTCGAGGTTTTCCTCATTGGTGCAGCCAAGCGCCACAGCGACGTGATAATCCCAGCTCTTGGCGACGAAACAGATGGCGTCGCTCTTTGCCTGCAGCAGCCCGGCAATGCCGGGATCGTTGGAGACCGAAACACCCGCCCGCTTCGTCATGCCGAAGGCGACGAAACTGGCCTGGCTGGTGCGCTTCTCGCTGAAGAAGGCGGTATCCGTCGGATTGGCGCCGGGATATCCGCCCTCGACATAGTCGAGGCCGAACTCGTCGAGCATGGTAGCGATCGCAATCTTGTCCTCGACGGAAAAGTCGATGCCGGGCGTCTGCTGCCCGTCCCGGAGCGTCGTGTCGAAGAGGTAGATTTTTTCCTTGGTCACCACGATGCCTCCTGGGCATTGAATGCTTTTATCCGAGGCGTACACACGGCTTGCAGCATCAGTTTTGTTTCCCGGCGAACTTGTCCGTCGCCCGGATCAGGCGATCGAGAATTCCCGGCTCCGAATAGGCATGGCCCGCGCCCTCGATCAGGTGGAACTCAGCCTTCGGCCAGGCTTTGTGCAGCCGCCAGGCATATTTTGCCGGGCAGGGCATGTCGTAGCGTCCATGCACGATGACACCTGGGATATCCTTGAGCCTGCCGGCATCGCGGATCAGTTGCCCTTCGTCCATCCAGCCGGCATTGACGAAGAAATGGTTCTCGATGCGTGCGAACGCATAGGCGAACTCCGGTTCCTCGAACTTGCCGCTCGTCGAAGGCTCCGGCAGCAGCGTGATCGTTTCACCCTCCCAGATGCTCCAGGCCTGCGCGGCCTCGAGGCGCACATTCCTGTCCGCATGCGTCAGGCGGCGATGATAGGCATGCATCATCTCATGGCGCTCTTCCGGCGGGATCGGAGCGATGAAGCGCTCCCATTTGTCGGGGAACATTTCCGAGACACCGAATTGATAATACCAGTCAAGCTCGGCCTTGGTCAGCGTATAGATGCCGCGCAGGATGAGCTCGGACACGCGCTCGGGATGCTTTTCGGCATAGGCGAGCGCCAGCGTCGAGCCCCAGGAGCCGCCGAACACCTGCCAGGCGTCGACGCCGGCCATTTCGCGCAGCCGCTCGATATCGGCAACGAGGTGCCAGGTCGTGTTGGCGTGGAGTTCGGCATGCGGCGTCGACCTGCCGCAGCCGCGCTGGTCGAACAGCATGACGTCGTAGAGCGCGGGGTCGAAAAGCCGGCGGTGGGCGGGCGAAATCCCGCCGCCCGGGCCGCCATGCAGGAAGACGGCAGGCTTGGCGCCAGGCGTTCCCGAGCGCTCCCAATAGATCACATGGCCGTCGCCGACATCGAGATGGCCAGAGGCATAGGCTTCGATTTCGGGATAGAGCGTGCGCAGCACTTCAGTCATATCTTCACGCCTTTCGCGGGCCAGACAGCGGTATCGTGGTCGGGATGCTGGAAGGAGATGATTGCTTCCTGCCGGGCATAGAAATCGGGATCGGTGTGCACAGGCGCCTCGAAGATCGTCTCGACCCAGGGCAGGCGGGCATCGTAATTGACCTGGATCTGCGGTGCGAGGTCGCTGCGATCATCGAAGGTCCCGATCGCAAGCTCCAGTCCGCCCGGATGGCGATAGGTCATCGGCGTGCCGCAATCCCTGCAGAAACCACGTTCGATATTGACCGAGGACTGGAAGTAGCTCGGCTCGCCGCGCGTCCATTCCATGCCTTCTTCCGGCGCTGTCACCAGCGCTGAAAAGAAGCCGCCGAACTGCTTCTGGCACATGCGGCAATGACAGATCGAAGGCCGCCCGAGCTTACCTGAGATGCGGAAGCGCACGGCGCCGCACTGGCATCCGCCTGTTCTGATCTTATCCGTCATGGAATTCTCCGTGGCCAATGGGAAGTGTCGTGATCGGGGTGCTGATGATTACTTGCCGCGATCGCGTTTTCGCGCTCGGGCGTTTCAGGCTCGGCTTCCACCGGCAGCCCGTCGAGGGCGTGAAACCAGGACATCTTGCGGCCGGTGTTGGATTGCATCACGGGCTTGACCGCATCGGGATTGTCCAGCGAGCCGAGCGTGATGTTGATGAAATCAGCTCCCGGAATGTCGTAGAACAGCGGCGTGCCGCAATCGCCGCAGAAGCCGCGCCGGACGAGATCGGAAGAGTTGAACCATTTCGGCTCGCTGCGCGTCAGCTCAAACTGCTCACGCTTGGCCGCCGCGAGCGGCAGGAAATAGTTGCCGGCCGCCTTCTGACACATGCGGCAATGGCAGATATGGGGGTAGCCGAGTTCGCCACTGGCCCGATAACGAACCGCGCCGCACTGACATCCGCCCGTTTGCTCTGCTGTTTCCATCATGCGCGGTCCTCTGGCGGCCAGACCGGCGTATCGTGGTCTGGATGCTGATAGGAAACGAGTTCGTGCAGGAAGGAGCCCGCCGTCAGATCCGCCTCGGTTCGCTCTCCGGGCAGTTCGTGCAGATGATCGACGAATCCGATCTTGCCTTCCACACCCCATTGAATGGTCGGGGGAAGGGATGCCGGATCGTCGAAGGTGCCCGCGGCAACCGCCATTCCATCCGGCGCCTCATAGGTCAGCGGCGTGCCGCAGTCGCCGCAGAAACCGCGCTCGACCAAGTTGGAAGAGCGGAATTTCTTGCGTTGGCCCCGTGTCCACTCGAATTCCATTCCGCGCACAGAAACCAACGGGGCGTAGTAGGCGCCGAACGCCTTCTGGCACATGCGGCAATGACAGATCGAGGAATCCGATGGCGTCCCTCGCGCCCGAAACCGGATCGCACCGCACTGGCATCCGCCGGTATAGGTATTCATCGACTATTCCCCCCTTGGGATTCCAGCCTGGACGCCGAGACCCCTCCCAACCCTCCCCACAAGGGGGAGGGCTCTCTCGTGCCACGGCCTTCGGTTCCAACTCGAATGTTTGTTGTTGTAGGGAGGTCGCGCCCGAGCAGCGCGGCACGGTAGCCCCTCCCCCTTGTGGGGAGGGGTTGGGGAGGGGTCTTATCCCAACACACCACTCTCACCGCTTCACTTCCCACGTCGTCACACGCTCGCCCGTCACAGCATCCTTGCCGTCCTTCAGCTGGATGCCCTTTGCCGTCAGTTCGTCGCGGATCTTGTCGGCCTCGGCGAAGTTTTTCGCCTTCAGCATTTCGAGACGCATGGCCACCAGCGCATCGACCGCCGCTGCGACGGCTTCGTCGATTTCGGCCTTCTTCGGCAGCAGGCCGAGGAGGGCGGCCGTTGCGGCAAAGGTGGCGGCGGCAGTGGGATCGGTGTGAGCGGCCTGCGCCAGGGCATGCAATGCCTGCACCGCCGCGACCGTGTTGAGATCGTCGGCGAGAGCATTCAGCACGGTCTCGTCGGGCGCCGCATCGCCGGCTTCCGTCGCCGGCCATTTGGCCAGCAGTCGTTCTGCCTCTTCCAGCCGCTTGACCGAGAAATCGATCGGCTCGCGGTAATGGGTCATCAGCATGGCGAGCCGCAGTACCTCGCCCGGCCACCGCCGACCGCCGAAAGTCTGCGTGTGCAGCAGATCGTAGATGGTGACGAAATTGCCTTCGGACTTCGACATCTTGCGGCCTTCGACCTGCACGAAGCCGTTGTGCATCCAGACGTTCGCCATCACCTCGGTCCCGTGGGCGCAGCGCGACTGGGCGATTTCGTTTTCATGGTGCGGAAAGATCAGGTCCAGCCCGCCGCCGTGAATATCGAAGACATCGCCGAGATAGCGCCTGCTCATCGCCGAGCATTCGATATGCCAGCCCGGCCGGCCGCGGCCCCATGGGCTTTCCCAGCCGGGTTCGTTATCGCTCGACAGTTTCCAGAGCACGAAATCGCCCGGGTTCTTCTTGTGCGCATCGACGGCGACGCGGGCGCCGGCCTGCTGCTCGTCGAGCGGGCGCTTCGAGAGCTGGCCGTAATCCGCCATGGACTTGGTGTCGAATAGCACTTCGCCTGATGCCACATAGGCATGGCCGTTGCCGATCAGCTTCTGGATGATCTCGATCATCTCTTCGATATTGTCGGTGGCGCGCGGCTCGACGCCCGGCTCGAGGCAGCCGAGTTCGGCGACATCGGCGTGAAACTGCGTCTCGGTCTTCTCCGTCACCGCCCGGATCGCTTCATTGAGCGGAAGACCCGGATGATCTCTCAGCGCCCGCGCATTGATTTTGTCGTCGACGTCGGTGATGTTGCGGGCATAGGTGACGTGATTTTCGCCGTAGACATGGCGCAGCAGCCGGAACAGCACGTCGAAGACGATGACCGGCCGGGCATTGCCAATATGGGCGAAGTCATAGACCGTCGGGCCGCAGACATACATGCGGACGTTCTCGGCATCGATCGGCTTGAAGACCGATTTCTCCCGCGTCAGCGTATTGTACAGCTTCAGTTCCGGCGTGCCGCCCATTCCACTCTCCCAAGATGCATAAGCAAAAAAATACCGCCACCGGCGGGCCGGGGCGTTTCTCATCTTGGACATTTGGGAGACGAAAACGGCCAGGCCAGCTTTTGGCTAGCGAATAATGTTCCGGCAGTTAATGCAGATAACCGTTTTCATGACGCGTTTTATGGCTTGGGATCGGAGTTTGGTCAAGGAGAATAAAGCGATCCGAAGCAGCGAATTAGCTCCGGTGACACAGTCAAGACTTCATCGGTTGTTCAGGTCTTGGCTCTCCGAGAAAACCGGTTGAGAGCGCAATTTTTGAGTAAAGCCGGTTGATGAAAAAGAGATAACACCTTTATCCAACTCAACCTCATAATTCCAGACGAACAGTTTGCCGCTTGGAGTAGGGCGCACTTTTTTCCGCGTAATGTCCGATATGATCGTTGGAAAAGTGTTTTCAGGCTGGATCGAGATCTTGAAATCGGAGACGTGGTGAAACGTGAGGTCGCATTCGGAGACCCAAAAGCCGACGAAACGCTCTTCTCGTCTTTCCAATTTGAAAATGTAATCGATATCGATTTTGAATTCGAAATTCTCGGTGGGAAGCGAAATTGAATAGAGACGGCAATCATGCCAGCCCATCACATCAAAATCGGCGTCTGCCCAAACTTCCTTTTCCACCAAGGCATCATCCCGGCAGCCGGTAATCAACCAGCTTGTTTTCGCGCACGACGAACAACTTGCCCGTCTCGGTCACACCGGGCCCGAGAAAGGGCAGGATCGCCTTCGCGACCTCGGAAGGATGCGGCAGGCTCATCGGATCTTCGCCGGGAACCGCCTGCGCGCGCATGGCCGTACGCGTGGCGCCCGGATCGACGCTCGTGATGCGCAGCGGCGTCGATTGCGTCTCGCCGGCCCAAGTGCGTGCCAGCGCCTCGACGGCGGCCTTGGAGGCGGAATAGGCGCCCCAGAAGGGACGGCACTTGTGAGCCGCGCCCGAGGACATGATGACGGCGCGGCCGGCATCCGAGCGTGTCAGCAGCGGGTCGACCGAACGGATCAGCCGCCATGTCGCGGTGACGTTGATGTTCATGACCTTTTCGAAGACTTTCGCTTCGATATGGCCGATCGGGGAGATGACGCCGAGCACGCCGGCATTGGCGACGAGGATGTCGAGCTTGCCCCAGCGCTCGAAGATCGAGCCGCCGAGCGCATCGATCGCATTCATGTCGGCGAGATCGAACGGGACAAGCGTGGCAGAGCCGCCGACGGCCTTGATGGCATCATCGAGGTCTTCCAGGCCGCCGACGGTGCGGGCGCAGGCAATCACATGCGCGCCGGCCTTGGCGAGTTCGAGGGCCGTGAAATAGCCGATGCCGCGCGATGCGCCGGTGACCAGCGCGATCTTGCCTTCAAGATTGATGTTCATCTGCCCCGGTCCCGGATGTGCTTGAAAAGGTAAGGGGCGCAATAAGCGCCCCTGATAGGAAAGTCAAAGTGGAAGCGGCTCAGCCGTTGCTGGCAAGCATGGAAATCTTGTTGCCCATGGACTCGCCGTTTTTGTCGAGCAGGCGGGTCGGATAGTCACCGGTGAAATAGTGGTCGGTGAACTGCGGACGGGCCGGATTGCGGTCCTCGCCGCCGACGGCGCGGTAGAGGCCGTTGATCGATAGGAACGCCAGCGAATCCGCGCCGATATATTTGGCCATGGCTTCGACATCGGCATACTGATTTGCGAGCAGCTTGTCGGCATCGGGCGTATCGATGCCGTAGAAGTCAGGGAAGAAGATCATTGGGCTGGCGACACGGATGTGTACTTCCTTGGCACCGGCCTCGCGGATCATCTGCACAATCTTGAGAGAGGTCGTGCCGCGCACGATGGAATCGTCGACCAGCACCACGCGTTTGCCTTCGATCATCGCCCGGTTGGCGGAGTGCTTCAACTTCACGCCGAAGGCGCGGATCTGCTGCGTCGGCTCGATGAAGGTGCGGCCGACATAGTGGTTGCGGATGATGCCGTACTCGAAGGGAATGCCGCTTTCCTGTGCGTAGCCGAGAGCCGCGGGCGTGCCGCCATCCGGCACCGGCACGACCACGTCGGCGTCGACGGGCGATTCCTTGGCAAGGTTCATGCCCATGCTCTTGCGCGTCGTATAGACGTTGCGGCCGCCGACGACCGAATCCGGCCGGGCGAAATAGACATATTCGAACAGGCAGAGGCGCTCCGGCTGCGGCTTGCTCGGCTTGCGCGCGTCGATGCTGATCGAGCCGTCGGGCTGGATTTCGCAGATGACGACTTCGCCGTTTTCCACATCGCGGATGAACTTGGCGCCGATGATATCGAGCGCGCAAGTTTCCGAGCAGAAGATCGGCTTGCCGTCGAGTTCGCCCATGACGAGCGGGCGGATGCCTGTGGGGTCACGCGCGGCAATCAGCTTGGTGCGCGTCATCGCGAGCATCGAATAGCCGCCTTCCATCTGGCGGATGGCGTCGATGAAGCGATCGGAGGTAGAAGCATGGCGGGAACGGGCGATGAGGTGGAGGACCACTTCGGTATCGGAGGTCGACTGACAGATGGCGCCGGTCGCGATGATCTGGCGGCGCAGCGTCAGGCCGTTGGTGAAGTTGCCGTTGTGGGCAATGGCGATGCCGCCTTCCTCAAGTTCGGCAAAGAGCGGCTGAACGTTGCGCATCGCCACTTCGCCTGTCGTCGAGTAGCGCGTATGGCCGATCGACATGCTGCCGGGCAGGCGGGCGAGGGTCATCGGATTGGTATAGTGGTCGCCGACAAGGCCCATATGGCGCTCTTGATAGAAGCGCTTACCGTCGAAGGAGACAATGCCCGCCGCTTCCTGCCCGCGATGCTGCAGGGCATGCAGGCCAAGCGCCGTCAGGGCCGCGGCATCAGGGTGTCCCAGAATTCCGAAAACACCGCATTCTTCATGCAGCGTATCTCCGTCGAGCGGATCGTCGGTCGGGATGGCATGGGACTGGTTCATTTCTGCGGGCCTCTGCTCTCACAAGAATGGATCGGCATTTCCAGAAATAACTGAAGCCCGGCAGAGCTGGAATGCCCGGCCGGACCCCTCATTTCACGTCCCGCTCAAATGGCAATTGCCTCAAGGCGGGTCAAGCTCTTGAACACTGTGTCAATTCGCCGGCTGCTGTGCAGGCGCAGTCGGTGCGTCTTCCGCCGGAGCCTGGTCGCCCGTCGGCGGATTGGTACCTTCAGCGCCCTGTGCCGGCGGCTGAAGCTTATCACGGATGCTCGCCGGTATCATCTGGGCAAATTGTTCCGGCAGAACCGATTTCAGCTTCACGACCATCGAATCCAGGAAGGGTTTCGACTTCGCGTTGTTGACCCAGGCGGGACGGTGGTCGACATCGACCAGCCAGTTCCAGAAGGCGACGGCAACGACCAGCAGCAGCACGCCGCGCGCTGCCCCGAACAGGAAGCCGAGCGTGCGATCGAGCGCGCCAACGCGGCTGTCGATGATGAAATCGGCGATCTTCATGGTGATGAAGGAGATGACGATGAGCGCGATCAGGAAGACGACCGCTGCCGAACCGACGATCGCGATGCGGTCGTCATCGGTGTATTTCTTCGCGTAGGGCAGCAGGTACGGATAGAGGTAATAGGCAGCCGCCGCCGAACCGCCCCAGCTTGCGATCGAGAGGATCTCGCGCGAGAAGCCGCGGACCATCGCCAGCACGGCGGAGAAGAGCACGACGCCGATGACAATACCGTCGAAAATCGTAATGGGCATGTAATTTCAACTCCAGGACTGCCGCTTGGCGGCCGTGTCGTGCCTTATCGTGTGCCTCCTATATCATCACCAATCTTGGCAATGAAAGGATCAAACCTCGTCTTCCACACGCAGCGCTCCCTTCGACCCGGCGATGCGCGCGACCAGATCCGGCAGGCTTTCGACCTCGCTCCAGCGTCCGCCTGAGCCCTTCGGCAGTTCGGCGGAGGCAGATGGAAGCAGCGCTGCCGAAAACCCCAGCTTCTCGGCTTCCTTGAGGCGCTGGGCGGTGTGCGCAACCGGCCGGATGGCGCCCGACAGGCTGACTTCGCCGAAATAGACGCAATCGGCAGGAAGGGCAATACCGGCAAGCGAGGAAACGAGCGCTGAAGCGACGGCGAGATCGGCCGCCGGTTCGGAGATGCGATAACCGCCGGCGATATTGAGATAGACGTCGTGCTGGCCGAGCCTGACGCCGCAATGGGCTTCCAGCACCGCCAGGATCATCGACAACCGGGCAGAATCCCAACCGACCACGGCGCGCCGCGGTGTGCCGAGCGAGGTCGGCGCCACCAGCGCCTGTACTTCGACGAGCACGGGACGCGTACCCTCCATGCCGGCAAAGACCGCGGCACCCGGCGATTTCTCGTTGCGCTCGCCGAGGAAGAGTTCCGAGGGGTTGGCGACTTCGCGCAAGCCCTTGTCGGACATTTCGAAGACGCCGATCTCGTCGGTCGGGCCGAAACGGTTCTTGACGGTGCGCAGGATGCGGTAGTGATGGCCGCGATCACCCTCGAAATAGAGCACGGCGTCGACCATGTGCTCGACGACGCGCGGGCCGGCAATCTGCCCGTCCTTGGTCACGTGGCCAACGAGAACCATGGCGGCGCCGGTCTGCTTGGCGAAACGGATCATCGACTGCACGCCGGTGCGCACTTGCGTCACCGTTCCCGGCGCGGATTCGGCAAGTTCGCTCCATAAGGTCTGAATGGAATCGATGATGACGAGGTCCGGCCGCTTGCCTTCAGCGAGCGTCGCCAGAATATCCTCGACATTGGTTTCGGCCGCCAGCATCACGTCGGTATCGGCCGCGGCAAGGCGCTGCGCCCGCAGCCGAACCTGGGCAACGGCTTCTTCGCCGGAGACGTAGATGATCTTATGGCCGCGCCGCGCAAGGGCGGCGGCAGCCTGCATCAGCAGCGTTGATTTGCCGATGCCGGGATCGCCGCCGATCAGCACTGCCGATCCACGCACGAAGCCGCCGCCGAGCGCCCGGTCGAGTTCCGACATGGCGGTGTGGATGCGCGGCGCCTCCTCGATTTCGCCCGACAGCGCCGTCAGCGCCACCGGCCGGCCCTTCTTCGGCGTCTTGCCTGGGCCGGAGCCGATCCCACCCATCGGGTCTTCCTCGACGATGGTGTTCCATTCGCCGCAGTTCTCGCATTTTCCGGCCCAGCGGTTATGAACCGTGCCGCAATTCTGGCAGATGAATTGTGTCCTCGCCTTCGCCATCAATTACTCTTTCAGTCCGGGTTCCCGAGGCAAGCAGATACCCCGCTTCATCGAATCATTGTCGTGCTTGAGATAATGGCTATCGCGACGGATCAAAACTAATGATTTCCCCATCAGCGCGCCCGTGCCTATCTTTTGCCTCTGCACATCCGGAACGGTGGAAGATGTTCGATTATTCGCTCGCGCACTGGCTTGCATTTCTGTCTGCGGCGGTTTTGCTTAACCTCTCGCCCGGCCCCGATATCGCGTTCATCCTCGGTCACACGATGAAAAGCGGAAAACGTGCCGGTTTTTCCGCACTGTTCGGCGTCTGGTCCGGCGCGTGCCTGCATGTGCTGATGGCGGCACTCGGCCTTTCCGCCGTGCTTGCCGCTTCTGCCGTCGCCTTCTCCACGGTCAAATGGATCGGCGCCGCCTATCTCGTCTGGCTCGGCATCCAGGCATTGCGCGCCAGCGGCGGGAATGGCCTGATAAAGGCTGCGGGTGAAGAAATGCCGGTCGTAAGGATCTACCGGCAAGGAATTCTGGTGTCGCTACTCAATCCGAAGGTGGCGATATTCTTCCTGGCCTTCCTGCCGCAATTCGTCGTCGAAAGAGCAGGGCCGGCATGGGGCCAGCTGATGCTGCATGGCGGGCTCATCATCGTTGTCGCCGCCTTCATCGAACCGCCGCTCGTCCTTCTCGGAGGGCGCCTTGCCGATGCACTCAGGCACAATCAAAAAGTCGGGTTATGGCTCGACCGCGGCCTCGGCGCGCTTTTCGTCGCGCTCGGTATCCGGCTTGCACTCAGCAGCCGCTGAGAAGCGCGCTTATTCCTCAGCGACATAGCGTCGCTCATGACGAAGCCCCATGCTGGTCAGGATCTCGTATCCGATCGTGCCCGCTGCCCGCGCCACGTCGTCCACGGGCACGTTCTTTCCGAACAGCTCGACATAATCCCCGGCGCGCACCGCATTCTCAGGCAGGTCGGTGATATCGAAAATCGTCAGGTCCATGGTGATCCGGCCCGCGATCGGCACTTTTTGCCCGGCGATGAAGCCTTGCCCGCCTTGCGGCACTGCCTGGCGCAGCGGCACGCCGCCGCTCGACTGGCTGCGCATGTAACCGTCGGCATACCCGGCAGAGGCGATCGCCAGCCGGCTCTCACGGCGAAGCTGCAGCGCCCGCCCGTAGCCGACCGTCTCGCCGGCCTGGACGGTGCGCACCTGGATGATGCGTGCTTCGGCGGTTGCGACCGGCCGCATCGGGTTCGCTAGGTCATTGACCGCCTCGCCGCCATAAAGCGCGATGCCGGGACGGGTCAGGTCGAAGTGATAATCCTCGCCGAGAAAGATGCCGGCCGAGGCGGCAAGACTTGCATCGATGCCTTCATAGGCGGCGCTAACCCTGCGGAATGATTCGAGCTGCCGCTTGTTCATCGTATGAGCAGGATCGTCGCCGCAGGCGAGGTGGCTCATGACGAGCACAGGCGCAAAACTCGCCGGCCGCGAGACGTCGTCGGCAAGCGCGATCGCATCGTTCATGCCGAGCCCCAGCCGGTTGAAGCCGGTATCGACATGCAGCGCGCAAGGGTAATCACCATAATCGGCAAGCACTGCCATCCAGAAGGCGAGCTGTTCGTCAGAGGAAATCACCGGCACCAGGTCGTTCTCGAAGAAGCGCCGCTCGGTGCCGGGCCATATGCCTGAGAGCACGAAGATACGCGCTTCGGGCGCGTAGAGGCGAAGTGTTACACCCTCGTCGACTGTCGCGACGAAGAAATCGCGGGCACCTGCCATATAAAGCGCTTCGCCGGCATCCTCGATTCCCATGCCGTAAGCATCCGCCTTGACGACTGCCGAGGCGCGCGCAGCACCGGAGCGGCGCGCCATGTCGCGCCAGTTCTCGGTCAGTGCCGTCAGGTCGACGGTCAGCCGCAGACCTGCGGAAGCGAAAAGGTCGTCGTCTTCGAAGGGGATGGGAAAATCTGTCATGAATCGCCATGCATAAAGAGAAGCCAAGTCACTTCAGACACTTTAGAGAGCATTATGGCAAAGAGAAAGTGCAGTACGTTCTTCCCCTTGGCGGTGATCACTTTTGTTCAAGACGCGAGCTGGCTGTCGCGCTAATCTGGACGGATGCAAAATGTTTCGCAAAAAGAAGCGGCGGAAGCCATGCCGCTTGCCAAGGTGGAATCGGCCCGCTTCTGGCGCGACAGCCGCTTCCTCGGCATGGAGTGCCTGAGCGCCAGCTTCCTGACGCATGAATATGCGCCACATGCCCACGACACATTCAGCATCGGCGCGATCGAAAGCGGCACCCAGATCGCCACGCTGGGCGGCAGGCGGGAGGAGACCGGCCCGGGCGACCTTTACCTGATCGATCCCGGCGTCATTCACGACGGCGCTCCCGGCGGTGAGGGCTATCGCTACCGCATGATCTATCCGGATACGCAGCTGTTCATCGACATTCTGGAGGATGTAACGGGCAAGGCCTTCCACGCGACGCCCTCTTTCTCCAAGGCGCTTCCGCGCGATCCGCAGCTCGCGAAAGCCTTTCATGCCGCGCACCGCGTGCTCGAAAGCGGTGCGGGCGCGCTGGAATCGGATGAAAACATGTTCTCGGTGCTTGCCGCGATTTTCGCGCGTTACGGCAGCACGATCGTCCTGCCGGTCGATACGCAGGAACGCAACGCCGTTGCCCGAGCCCGCGAATATCTCATCGAGAATTTTGCCAGCGATGTCGGCTTGGAGGAACTGGCGGGCGTGGCGAGGCTGAGCCGCGCGCATCTGATCCGTGCTTTCCGAAGAGAATATCACATCACGCCGCACGCCTTCCTGACGGACCGGCGAATCCAGATGGCCCGCCGGTTGTTGCGGGAAGGCCGCATGTCGGCCGATGTCGCCCTCGAATGCGGTTTTGCCGATCAGGCGCATTTCACCCGCCACTTCAAGGCACGCACCGGCGTCACCCCCGGCCAGTTCCGCAACGGCTGATCACTTTCGTTCAATACAGCCCTTGCAGGCTCGGCTACCTCTCAGCGATCTTGATGAGGAGGTTGCCATGTTGCAGCAAAGCCGGCCGGCCGGCGAATTTTTTGCCGGAATGCGCGCCATTTTTCCGCTGATCGTCGCCGTTTTCCCGATCGGCCTCGTCTTCGGTGCCGTCTCGGCCACGAAGGGGCTATCGGCTCTGGAAACGACGCTGATGAGTGCGCTTGTCTTTGCCGGCGGCTCGCAGTTCGTGGCGATGGATATCTGGACGCATCCGACAAGCTGGATCGGCATCGGCTTTGCCGCATTGCTCGTCAATATCCGCCACGTGCTGATGAGCGCCTCGATCGGCACGAAGATGCAGTCCTTTTCCTGCATCAAACGCTATGTCGCTATGCTGTTCCTTGCCGACGAGCTCTGGGCGATGGCGGAATTTCGTGCCGGCAGCACACGGCTCACACCCGCTTGGTATGCCGGCATCGTCGCGCCTTTCTATCTCACCTGGGTCGGATCGTCGCTCGCCGGTGCGCTGCTCGGCGCCTTTCTTGGCGATCCCTCGCTGATCGGGCTCGATTTCGCTTTTCCGGCCGTCTTCGTCGTGCTGGTCATGGGTTTCTGGAAAGGCCCGGAAACCGGCGCCGTGCTTGCCGCAAGCGCAATTGCGGCCGTCGCGGTTCACCACTTCGTACCTGGGGTCTGGTATATCGCTGCTGGCGCACTGGCCGGGCTGGCGACGGCGCTCTGGAAAGTCAGGACGAAGGAGCAGGCGGCATGACGCTTGATATCAATACCCTGCTCGCCATCCTCGCGATGACCGTTGCAACGGTTTTCACCCGCATCAGCGGCCTCGCGCTGATCCGCTATATCGACATGGACGAGCGCCGCAGAACGGCGATCGAGGCCATTCCGCCGGCCGTGCTAATGGCCGTCATTGCGCCCACCGCTTTTGCGACCGGCTGGGCCGAGGCGCTGGCATGTGCGGCAACGGCGGTGGCCGCACGCCACTTGCCGATGCTGGCCAGCATCGTCGTCGGCGTTGCAACGGTGGCTTTGCTCCGGGCCGCGGGCCTCTGACGGAAGTTGACGCGGAAGCCCGCGTCAATGTTCCTCATACTGCGTAAAGGAGGGATCGGCGAGATCGGCAAACCGCGTGAATTCCGCCTGGAAGGCGAGCTTCACCGTGCCTGTCGGTCCGTGGCGCTGCTTGGCGATGATGACGTCCGCCGTGCCCTTCACTTTGTCGAACAGCGCTTCCCATTCCGGATATTTCGGATCGTGAGGATCGCGCGGCTCCTGGTTCTTGATGTAATATTCCTCGCGGAACACGAAGAGCACGACGTCGGCGTCCTGTTCGATCGAACCGGATTCGCGAAGGTCGGAAAGCTGCGGCCGCTTGTCGTCACGGCTTTCGACCTGACGCGACAGCTGCGACAGTGCGATGATCGGAACGTTGAGCTCCTTGCCTAGCGCCTTCAGGCCGGTGGTGATCTGGGTGATTTCCTGGACGCGGTTGTCGCTTGACTTGCCTGAGCCGGTCATCAGCTGCACGTAGTCGACGACAAGCACGTCGAGGCCGCGCTGGCGCTTGAGGCGGCGCGCGCGTGCCGAAAGCTGGGCGATCGAGATGCCGCCCGTCTGGTCGATATAAAGCGGTACCTTCTGCATCATCATCGAGCAGGCGACGAGCTTTTCGAAATCGGCATCGTTGATGTCACCGCGGCGGATCTTCGAGGAGGAGACTTCCGTCTGCTCGGAGATGATACGGGTCGCGAGCTGTTCGGACGACATTTCGAGTGAGTAGAAGCCGACGACGCCGCCGTTCTTCGCCTTCATGCTGCCGTCAGACTGGACTTCGCCTTCATAGGCGGCGGCGATATTATAGGCGATGTTTGTGGCAAGCGAGGTCTTGCCCATGCCGGGGCGTCCTGCCAGCACGATCAAGTCCGAACGCTGCAACCCGCCCATCTTGGAATCCAGCGAATGGATGCCGGTGGAGATGCCGGAAAGGCCGCCGTCACGTTCCTTGGCGACGGCTGCCATGTCGATCGCCAGTGCGACGGCATCGTTGAAGGACTGGAAGCCGCCGTCGTAACGGCCGTTTTCAGCGAGTTCGAAGAGGCGACGTTCAGTATCCTCGATCTGCGACTGCGGCGGCATGTCGAGCGGCGCGTCATAAGCGATGTTGACGACATCCTCGCCGATTGTGATTAGCGCGCGGCGCAGCGCCAGGTCGTAGATCGCCCGGCCGTAATCCTCGGCATTGATGACGGTGACGGCATTGCTGACGAGGCTCGCCAGATATTGCGAAACGGTCATGTCGCCGACCTTCTCGTCGGCCTTCAGGAAGGTCTTGATCGTCACCGGATTGGCGATCTTGCCCATGCGGATGATATCGCCGGCGACCTCGAAGATCTTCCGATGCAGCGGTTCGTAGAGATGGATGGGCTTCAGGAAGTCCGACACCCGGTAATAGGCGTCGTTGTTCATGAGGATGGCACCCAGAAGCGCCTGCTCGGCTTCGATATTGTTGGGTGCTTCGCGATAGTGCTGCTCCGACGGAGCAACGGCTGCAATCTTTCGAGCGGCGTCGTTCATTATCATCCGTTCTGTCTTTTTCCAAATCCGGATTTGCAATTCCGGATGGAGAAAATCAAGGGCCTGTGAAAGCAGCGACGGTTCGCTTTGCCTAAATCCTGAACGCTGTGCCCATTGTTCGACTTCTCCACAGTCCAAAGCGAGACAAAGGAGAAATACCCGGAGTGTCACCCACAGGACACGGTACGGAGCCGACTCAGCTCATTCGTTCCGGAGTAGATCATGTTACCGCGATGACATCGGGCACGCAGCAAAAACATCCGGACAATCCCCCGTTAAAAGGTGACCCGTTCGCTGCATGAACACCGGGCGGAAAAAGAAAAAGCCCGGCGCGATGGCCGGGCTTTCCTGTCGCGGATGACTCCAGCGAGAATTATGCTTCGTCTTCGTCGATGCCGTCGGCTTCCGGATCGAAGAAATCTTCCGGACGCAGTGCGTCTTCGTCGACGCCGTAGATCGCGTCGACCGAGGTGAGCTCTTCGCCCTTGGCCTGGCGCTCTGCTTCTTCGGCGGAACGGGCAACGTTCAGCTCGACGTTGATTTCGACTTCGGCATGCAGCTGCAGCTCGACCTTGTGCAGGCCGATCGACTTGATCGGCGTGTTGAGGTGAACCTGGTTGCGGCCGATGTTGAAGCCTTCGGCGGCCAGAATCTCGACGACGTCACGGGCAGCGACCGAGCCGTAGAGCTGGCCGGTTTCGCCGGCGGAACGCACGACGATGAAGGACTTGCCGTCGAGAACGTCGGCGACCTTCTGGGCTTCCGACTTGCGCTCGAGGTTGCGGGCTTCGAGCGTCGCGCGCTCGGCTTCGAAGCGGGTCTTGTTGGCGGCGTTGGCGCGCAGCGCCTTGCCGAGCGGCAGCAGGTAGTTACGGGCAAAGCCGTCGCGAACCTTTACGGTTTCGCCCATCTGGCCGAGCTTGGAGATGCGTTCGAGAAGGATGACTTCCATTTTCTTTTCCTTTCTTGTGTCTCAGATTTTCGTATCGGATTGTTTGGGGGCATCAGCATCTTTCGTCGGGGTCAGCGCGATCGCCTTGCGCGTATCGCTGAGCCCCAGGACGAGGATGAGGAGAACTGGCAAGAGCATGAGCATCGAGGCCAGGTAGCAGAGGATAAGGGCCGGTATGCGCCAATCCTTCCCGCGCGTGCGGAAATGCAGCGAGGCGAAGCCGGAGAGCATGAAACCGGCGCCGAAGGTGCCGATCACGGTGGCGCCGACCAGTGCCGGAACGCCGCCGAAGAAGCAGGCGGCGAGCCCGGCCAGAAAGATGAAGATCGAATTGCGGTTCATGCGCAGCGACGAAGGAATATCCTCGCGCGGGCGCAGGCCCCGGCCGGATGCTGCGACGATGCGCACGGCGAAATAATAGGCGGCAAACAGCATGCTGACCCACATGCCGCCCTGCACGGCGGGCAGCATCAGCAGGATCAGCGACTTGGTCTGCGCGGTCGCCGCCGGATCGGGCATGAATTCCGGCTGCTGCTGTTTGACCGAGGCGATCAGCAGATCGACGATCGGGTCGGTGATCTCCGGCCCGTAGCCGATGATGACACCGATGACGATGACCGCGATCGTCACGAGACCACAGAGATGCAGCAGGATATCGGAGAGCGGATACCAGGCAAGCAGATGGTCGGGACCGCCGAGTTCGGAGGCGGGACGCGCGAGATTGGCGAGATGGCTGAGCCAGCCGGCCGGCAGCAGCGTCACCAGCGTCATGATCAGCGCGAAGGAGGGCGAGATCAAGATCGCACCCAGCGTCGCGGCGGTGACGACGGCCGAAACCGCGGCGGCATTGCCCCATCCGAGTCCGACGATCAGGATCGGCAGGGCCGAAGCCGTATAGAGAAGCGCGCTGAAAAACGACGGCTGCACGCTCGCGCCCAGCACCAGCAGGGCGGCGGTCAATCCGGCGAGTGCGCCGATCAGCAGCGTTCTAAGGTTCGGTCGTTTCAAGGTCGCTGTCCTGCTTCATCAAGCAGTTAGAGGATGTTGCTGAATCGAATTCAGAAACGTCTCAACATGGGTTTTAAGAGTTCCGATCCACGCCCATCGCGGAAGGGAGAAGGGAAGGCACGAATGCCTTCCCTCAAGTCTGGTCTCGTCCGCCGATTAGGCGACGACGTAGGGCAGCAGGCCGAGGAAACGGGCGCGCTTGATCGCCTGGGCGAGTTCGCGCTGCTTCTTCTGGGAAACGGCCGTGATGCGAGACGGAACGATCTTGCCGCGCTCGGAAATGTAGCGCTGCAGCAGACGTACGTCCTTGTAGTCGATCCGCGGTGCGTTTGCGCCGGAGAACGGGCAGGTCTTGCGGCGGCGATGGAACGGGCGGCGGACCGGAGCGGAGGAAGTTTCAGCCATATCTCAGATCTCCCTTATACACGGTCTTCGCGCGGACGGCGCGGACGGTCTTCACGGTCGCCGAAGCCGCCTTCGCGCGGCGGACGCGGGCCGCGGTCGCCGAAGTCGCGGCGCGGGCCGCGGTCGCCACCTTCGCGCGGGCCGCGGTCGTCGCGGTCGCGCTTCTGCATCATGGCAGACGGGCCTTCTTCATGCTTCTCGACGGCGATCGTCATGTAGCGAAGAACGTCTTCGCTGATGCGCATCTGGCGTTCCATTTCCTGGATCGCAGCAGCCGGTGCATCGATGTCCATCAGGGCGTAGTGTGCCTTGCGGTTCTTCTTGATGCGGTAGGTGAGGGACTTGAGGCCCCAGTTCTCGATACGCCCGACCTTACCGCCGTTAGCTTCGATCACACCCTTGTACTGTTCTACGAGGGCATCGACCTGCTGAGCGGAAATATCCTGCCGGGCAAGGAATACATGTTCATAAAGAGCCATGACAGCTTTGCCTTTCTTGCGTTTGGTTCAACCCGATATTCGGCGGCTAAGCCTCAACGACTGCTCCTGATTGGGTTGACCCAGGCAAGAAAAGCGTTTCCGAGACGGTCGAGAGCGGAGACACGGGAGGCTGGAACGCTTCCGTTCCGAACGATTTCCGAGAGGAAACCGGCCCTCCGTTCAGCCACCAGCCAGAAGACCGGGTTAACGAACAGCGCGGCTTATACGGATTTTTGCGCGAAAGGCAAGTGCAATCGGACTTTCGAGCCCGACGCAGGCCGACGGCCGGCATCGGGCAGGTGCAAAGGGAGTGTGATCAAAGCGGAAGCGGATACTGCCGATGGACCTTGGCGACCTCAGCCAGGACCTCATCCGAAAGCGTCAGGTCGGCCGCGCCGATATCGACCTTCAGCTGCTCCATCGAGGTCGCGCCAATGATCACTGACGCCATGAAGGGCCGCGACAGGCAGAAGGCGAGCGCCATCGCCGCTGGGGCGAGGCCATATCTGGCTGCGATCTCCAGATAGGCTTTGGTGGCCGGCTCCTGCAGCGGCTGCAGGCGCCCGCCGATGTCGTGGTTGATCGAACCGCGCGACCCCTTCGGCCTGACGCCATCGACATATTTACCAGTCAGGATGCCGCCGGCGAGCGGCGAATAGGCAAGCAGTCCGACATCCTCGTGATGCGAGAGCTCGGCAAGGTCGAGGTCGAAGTGGCGGTAGAGCAGATTGTATTCGTTCTGGACGCTGGCAACGCGTGGCAAACCCGTCTGTTCGGAGAGCGTCAGATATTTCTGGATGCCCCAGGTGGTTTCGTTGGAAAGGCCGATCGCGCGGATCTTGCCTTCCTTCACCAGCGCGCCGAGTGTTTCCAGGATGTCGAGCATGTTGGCGACGGCTTTGTCGCGATCCTGGGTGAAGGGGTTGTAGCTCCAGTTCTGGCGGAAGTGAAAATGGCCGCGGTTCGGCCAGTGGACCTGATAGAGGTCGACATAATCCGTCTTTAGCCGCGTCAGGCTGGCCTCCAGCGCCAGGCGGATGTTCTTTGCGTCAGCCCCTTCGCCGCCGCGCAGATAATCACGGCCGCGGCCGGCGACCTTGGTGGCGAGCACGATATCCCCACGCTTGCCTGATTTGTTGAACCAACTGCCGATATAGTCTTCGGTCCAGCCCTGCGTTTCGGCCGAAACCGGCGTGGTGGGATAAATTTCGGCGGTATCGAAGAAATTGACGCCCTTTTCGACGGCGTAATCCATCTGCGCATGGGCGTCGGTTTCGCTATTCTGCGAACCCCAGGTCATGGTGCCAAGGCAGATTTCTGAAACGGAAATTTCGGTGCGGCCTAGTCGGTTATACTTCATAAATTCAATCCGTGATGAAGAATGTGGGAGGTGAAGGGCAGTCGCCTGCCCGGGGCGGCTTCGTCATTCCGGTGTATTATAAGGCATGACCAGATTGGTCCCGCCAGTATCGAGGAAGCCCCAGTAAGACCCGTTCGCATGGCGCAAACGATCCGGCTTGAAGGGGACAGGGTTGCCGTTGTGCCAGGTGCTTTCAAGCTCCGGGCGGAGGATATCGGCCCAGAAGTCGACGCTGAGAAATGCGTGATAGACGCCGGTATAGACCAGGGCTTCCCGGCTTGTCTCAGGCGCGTCCGTCGCTTCAGGAAGATAGCGGAAATGCTCAGGAATAAGCCTCGTTACGGGTAGCCCGAAGAAAGACGCTTCATCGAGGGTTCCCGAACTCAGGCCGACGACATGCTGGAGGGTTTCGTCGCATAGAAGCGCGTACATATCGATATTGCTGCCGACGCGTGCGATATCATGACGATCGAGAAGCGCCACCAGCGACGGGCCTATGTGAGGTGAGAAAGGATGCGGGCGAAAGGCGATGGAACCTGCCTTGGCAAGCGCCGCTATGCTATCCTCGTAATCCTGCAATGTAACAATGCGCCCGTCATCGATGAGCGAGGCGTCGAAGGGGGTCTGGCCGACGATCAGCGTGTTGTAGGATGGCCCTTTTTCTCCGAAAGCGCTCCGCCGGATCGCCGTTGCCCTGTGCAATCCGACATGGAAATCCACCTCTTGGCTCGATAGGGCGTATGAACTTATCGCTGCGGATATCTCGCTCCGGTTGGATGAAAAGCCGAAGAAAATATCATCGAGAAAACGCAGGGGATGCCAGCGCAGGTCAACAAACGGTATGTCCAGCCGGCTGAGGATTTTCTGCAGCAGAGGGGCGATCTCGAAACCGATCACCAATGCATTTTCGACATGGGGAAGGAAGAAAGCGCAAAGCTCGTCCGTCGCGTCGGCATGGAAAATCGCCGCCCAGCCCGCCCCGTTGGCTTCCAGCCTGCACATATCATAGACCGCTTTGCCGTCGAATGATGAAGTGTCGTCCCATTCCAATATGCTGACCGGCAGACGGGTCGCCGCTGATACCTGCGGCTTCAGCAGTGCAGCGAAGAAAGCGGTGTTGGTCGCGAACCCCTTGCGTGATGTTTCCTTTCCCGTGACGCGCAACAGGTCCGAGGTTACGAGGATACGCTTGGGTTTCATTTGACTTTCAAGCTCTTTGTGCTAACCCGAGCGCCGAAATTTCGGCCTGCGGGCGTGCGCCTTCATGCGGAGGCGCACCATAGCAAGGCATTTAAATATTTCCAGATGGCCGAAACGATAATCGCTTTTGAAAGACCACCGGAAAGCCGTCGCCCACGGGGATGACGAATGACAGCGATGGAGTTGATATGAGCATAGCTTTCACGTTTCCCGGTCAGGGCAGTCAGGCCGTCGGCATGGGCAAGGATCTCGCCGAGAATTTCGCGGAAGCTCGCGCGGTTTTCGAAGAGGTTGACGAGGCACTCGGTGAAAAGCTCTCGGATGTCATGTTCAACGGTCCCGAGGACACGCTGACCCTGACGGCAAACGCTCAGCCGGCGCTGATGGCCGTCTCGCTCGCCGTTATCCGCGTTCTTGAGGCCAAGGGACTGGATCTGAAGTCCAAGGTCGCCTATGTCGCCGGCCATTCGCTCGGCGAATATTCCGCACTTTGCGCCGCCGGCACCTTTTCGCTCGCCGATACCGCGCGGCTGCTGCGCATTCGCGGCAATGCCATGCAGGCGGCCGTTCCCGTCGGCGTCGGCGCCATGGCCGCGATCATCGGCCTCGAACATGCCGATGTCGTCGCCGTCTGCGAGGAGGCGGCCACCACAGGCGCCTGCCAGATCGCCAACGACAATGGCGGTGGCCAGATCGTGATTTCAGGCGAGAAGGCGGCCGTCGAAAAGGCTGCCGGTCTTGCGACCGACAAGGGCGCCAAGCGCGCCATTCTGCTGCCGGTTTCCGCTCCCTTCCATTCCAAGCTGATGGCCCCTGCCGCCGACGCGATGCGCGAGGCGCTGGCCGGCGTAAAGAAGGCCGATCCGGTCGTGCCTGTCATCGCCAACGTCCGTGCGGCCCCGGTCACCAATGCCGAGGAGATCGCTGCGCTTCTCGTCGAGCAGGTCACCGGTCAGGTCCGCTGGCGTGAGACGGTGGAATGGTTTGCCGGAAATGGCGTTGCGACGCTTTATGAACTCGGCTCCGGCAAGGTCCTGACCGGCCTAGCCCGCCGCATCGACAAGACAATCAACGGCATCTCCGTCAACGGTCCGGCGGATATCGACGCGGCCATCGCCGCCCTCATGGCTTGATTGACATCACCAGACAATAAGGAACGTTTCCATGTTCGATCTTTCCGGCCGCAAGGCACTCGTGACAGGCGCATCGGGCGGCATCGGCGAGGAAATCGCCCGCCTTCTCCATAAGCAGGGCGCCATCGTCGGCCTGCACGGCACTCGCGTCGAGAAGCTGGAAGCGCTGGCGGCCGAACTTGGCGAGCGCGTGAAGATCTTCCCGGCGAACCTCTCCGACCGTGATGAGGTCAAGGCTCTCGGCCAGAAGGCCGAAGCCGATCTCGAAGGCGTCGACATCCTCGTCAACAATGCTGGCATCACCAAGGACGGCCTCTTCGTGCGCATGAGCGACGAGGACTGGGACGCCGTCCTCGAAGTGAACCTGACGGCGACCTTCCGCCTGACGCGCGAGTTGACGCATCCGATGATGCGCCGCCGCTATGGCCGCATCATCAACATCACCTCCGTCGTCGGCGTCACCGGCAATCCGGGTCAGGCCAATTATTGCGCTTCCAAAGCCGGCATGATCGGCTTCACGAAGTCGCTTGCGCAGGAGATCGCCACCCGCAACGTGACGGTCAATTGCGTGGCGCCGGGTTTCATCGAAAGCGCCATGACCGGCAAGCTGAACGACAAGCAGAAGGAAGCGATCATGGGGGCGATCCCGATGAGGCGCATGGGCACGGGCGGCGAGGTCGCTTCGGCCGTCGCCTATCTTGCGTCCTCCGAGGCTGCCTATATGACCGGCCAGACGCTGCACGTAAACGGTGGCATGGCGATGATCTGAAACGACAAACTGTTGGCATGGGAATAATTTCCGTCAATAGCATGTTGAGCAATCACGAACCGTTGATTTTCTGGCTTTGCGGCAGACATAAAGCATGTTAAGCGGGCCATGACTGTGAACAGTCATCCCGAGAAAGCAGACGGACCGGCGGGCTTTTCGCAAGCCTGGGACATCTCTGAAGCCGGGTAAACGAGTTTGCCGAGGATGTCTGAAAACATCGCAGGCTGAAACAGGGTAGGGGTGCCGTAGCGGCATTCTGATCAGGACATAAGGTCGAGGAAACCGACATGAGCGATATCGCAGAACGCGTAAAGAAAATTGTTATTGATCATCTTGGCGTCGATGCCGACAAGGTCGTCGAGAGCGCCAGCTTTATCGACGATCTGGGCGCTGACTCGCTCGACACGGTCGAACTTGTCATGGCTTTCGAAGAAGAATTCGGCGTTGAAATTCCTGACGACGCTGCCGACTCGATCCTGACGGTCGGCGATGCAGTGAAGTTTATTGAGAAGGCCCAGGCCTGATCCAATGCATTTGAGAAAGGGCGGGCCTAGAGTCCGCCCTTTTCTTATTGGCATATTTCTCCATAGAACATAAGAGACGGGGGAAAGCACGCGATGAGACGTGTCGTCATCACCGGTACCGGCATGGTATCACCCTTGGGATGCGGAACAGAGGTGACGTGGTCCCGGTTGCTTGCCGGCCAGAACGGCGCTCGTCTGGTCACCGAATTCGAGGTTGACGACCTTCCCGCCAAGATCGCCTGCCGTATCCCCATCGGCGACGGTGCCGAGGGCACTTTCAACGTCGATGATTGGATGGAGCCGAAGGAGCAGCGCAAGGTCGACCCCTTCATCATCTACGGAATGGCCGCCGCCGACATGGCCCTTGCCGATGCCGGCTGGCATCCCGAAACCGATGAGGACCAGATCGCCACCGGCGTACTGATCGGCTCCGGCATCGGCGGCATCGAAGGCATCGTCGAGGCAGGGTACACCCTGCGCGACAAGGGCCCGCGCCGCATCTCCCCCTTCTTCATTCCCGGCCGCCTGATCAACCTCGTTTCCGGCCAGGTCTCGATCCGCCACAAGTTGCGCGGACCCAATCATTCGGTCGTCACCGCCTGTTCGACGGGCGCGCATGCGATCGGCGATGCCGCGCGGCTGATCGCGCTTGGTGACGCCGACGTCATGGTCGCCGGCGGTACGGAATCCCCGGTCAGCCGCATTTCGCTGGCAGGCTTTGCTGCTTGCAAGGCGCTGTCGACCCAGCACAACGACGACCCGCAGAAGGCTTCACGCCCCTATGACCGCGACCGCGACGGCTTCGTCATGGGCGAGGGTGCCGGCATCGTCGTGCTCGAGGAGCTCGAACATGCCAAGGCGCGCGGCGCCAGGATCTATGCCGAAATCGTCGGCTACGGCCTGTCGGGCGATGCCTATCACATCACTGCGCCGTCCGAAGACGGCGAAGGCGCCGGCCGCTGCATGGCGATGGCGCTGAAGCGCGCCGGGCTGACGCCGGCCGATATCGACTACATCAATGCCCACGGCACCTCGACCATGGCCGACACGATCGAACTCGGCGCCGTCGAGCGGTTGGTCGGCAACGCGGCGTCGAAAATCTCCATGTCCTCGACCAAATCGGCGACGGGTCACCTTCTCGGCGCCGCCGGCGCCATCGAGGCGATCTTCGCCACGCTCGCCATCCGCGACAACATCGCGCCGCCGACGCTCAATCTCGACAATCCCGAACGCGAGACGGCGATCGATCTTGTTCCGCACAAGGCTCGTGAACGAGAAATCAATGTGGCGCTGTCCAACTCGTTCGGATTCGGCGGCACGAACGCATCGCTCGTGCTGCGCCGCTACGCGTAACAGAACCCTGCACGCGGCGTAACAGAACCTGTATGCGGCATGGCAGGGCAGGCGTGCGAAAGCGCGGTGGGCGACCGGCGTTATTGAACGGCGGCAGACCTGCTTTTGCCGCATTGCTTCGCGAAATAGCGAAGTGAGGGCCAAGTTTTAGAGGATTGCCGGTGAGCGATACGACGAACCAGAGCAACGATGCGCAAGGGCAGAAGGGACCGATCATCCCGAAGTCGCCGAGCGAGGCCCTGCGTCCGGAGCGCGTTCCGGAGCCGCCGAAGCGGTCCAAGAAGGCCCGCAGCCAGGTCATTCTCTTCCTGAACTTCATCATGACGATGGCGGTCGCGGTCTGCATCGTCGCCATCATCGCCTTCTACTACGCCACATCGACCTATAAGAGCCCGGGTCCGCTGCAGACCAATACCAATTTCATCGTTCGCAATGGCGCTGGCCTGGCGGAGATCGCCTCGAATCTCGAGCGCAACGCCATCATCAGCGATGGCCGCATCTTCCGCTACCTCACGGCGACGCATCTTTCGGCTGGCGAGAGCCTGAAGGCCGGCGAATACGAGATCAAGGCGAGAGCCTCCATGAACGACATCATGGAGCTTCTGAAGTCGGGCAAATCAATTCTCTACTCCGTTTCCTTTCCCGAGGGACTGACTGTCCGCCAGATGTTCAACCGCATGCTCGAGGATCCGGTCCTGGAAGGCGATCTGCCGGCTGCACTCCCGGCCGAGGGCAGCCTGCGCCCCGATACCTACAAATTCTCGCGCGGCACCAAGCGCTCCGAGATCATCGAGCAGATGGCTGCGGCACAGCAGAAACTCGTCGATCAGATCTGGGACAAGCGCGACTCCTCGCTGCCACTGCGATCCAAGGAAGATTTCGTCGCACTTGCCTCGATCGTCGAAAAGGAAACCGGCGTTGCCGATGAGCGCGCCCATGTCGCCTCCGTCTTCCTCAACCGGCTCGGCAAAGGCATGCGCCTGCAGTCCGACCCGACGATTATCTACGGTCTCTTCGGCGGCGACGGCAAACCGGCCGACCGGCCAATCTACCAGTCCGACCTGAAGCGGGATACGCCTTACAACACCTACGTCATCAAGGGCCTGCCGCCGACGCCGATCGCCAATCCCGGCAAGGATGCGCTGGAAGCGGTCGCCAATCCCTGGAAGACGCAGGATCTCTATTTCGTCGCCGACGGCACGGGTGGCCATGTTTTCGCCGCCACGCTCGAGGAGCACAACGCCAACGTCAAGCGCTGGCGCAAGCTCGAGGCGGACAAGGGCTCGGATCCGAACATCGCGGTCGACGGCCAGCCTGAAGAACAGCCGGCGGATAATGGCGCGACTGCCGTGCCGCCGAAGAAAAAGAAGATCAACTGATATATTGCGGGAGGCTCGCATGGCTTTGCAGTCCATGACCGGTTTTGCACGGCGCGAGGGAACGAGTGGCCGCTGGCGCTGGGCATGGGAATTGCGATCGGTCAACGGCAAGGGTCTCGATCTGCGCCTACGCCTGCCGCCAGGCCTCGAACGCATGGAGGCGGAGGTCCGCCGCCTTGCGGGCGAAAGCTTCAGCCGCGGCAACCTGCAGGCATCGCTCTCCGTCACCGCCGATGAGAACCGCTTCGAAGCGGTGCTGAACAGGCAGGCGCTCGCCGCAGTGCTTGCCATGCGCGAGCAATTGGACGGGGTGATCGATCCGGCGCCGTTGAAGCTCGATACGCTGCTTCTGGTGCGCGGCATCGTGGAATTTCGCGAAGGCGAGGATAGCGAAGAGGCGCTCGCCGGGCGTGATGCTGATATCGCCGTCGGTCTGCTGGCCGCCCTTTCCGATCTCAAGGCGATGCGCGAACAGGAGGGGGCAGCACTTTCCCGCATTCTTCTCGATCATGTCACGACGATCGAAGGGCTGACGCGGACGATCGACATCGATCCTTCACGTTCCCTGCAGGAGATCGCCGCGCGTCTTGCCGCACAAGTCGCCTTGCTGATGGACGGCATGGCCGCGCTCGACCGCGACAGGCTGCACGCCGAAGCCGCGCTGCTGGCGACCAAGGCGGATCTGCGCGAGGAAATCGATCGTCTGAAGGCGCATATCGCCGCAGCGCGTGATCTCTTGGTGAAAGGTGGTCCAGCCGGCCGCCGGTTGGACTTCCTTGCACAGGAATTTAACCGCGAATCGAATACCATCTGCTCGAAGTCGAATGCCTCCGCGGTCACTGCCGCCGGCATCGAGTTGAAAGTCGTCATCGACCAGTTCCGCGAGCAGGTCCAGAATTTGGAGTAGGACATGAAACCGGCGAAAACTTCGCCCGTGCAGATCGCCCGCCGCGGTCTGATGCTTGTCATTTCGTCGCCGTCAGGCGCCGGCAAGTCCACCATCGCACGCACGCTTCTGGAGACCGACAAGCATATCGGCCTTTCCGTCAGCGTCACCACGCGCCAGCGCCGCCCGAGCGAGGTCGAAGCTGTGCACTACCACTTCAAGAGTGTGCGCGAGTTCGAGCGGCTGCGCGATAGCGACGCGCTGCTCGAATGGGCCGAGGTGCATGGCAATTTCTACGGCACGCCGCGCGAGCCGGTCGAGCAGGCCATGGCCGAGGGCCGCGACATGCTCTTCGATATCGATTGGCAGGGCGCCCAGCAACTGCAGGAGAAGATGTCGGCCGATGTGGTCTCGATCTTCGTGCTGCCGCCGACCATGACCGAGCTCCAGTCGCGGCTTCATCGCCGTGCCGAGGATTCCGAAGAGGTCATCCAGACGCGTCTCGCCAACAGCCGCGCCGAGATCGCCCACTGGCGCGAATACGACTATGTCATCGTAAACGACGATCTCAACACTGCCTTCGACGCGGTTCAGTCGATCGTCAAGGCCGAACGCCTGCGGCGCGACCGCCGCCATGGCATGTTCGATTTCGTCCGCGAACTGCTGGAAGAGACGCCGAACCTTTAAAGGCTGTTTGCGAGAAGGCAGAATTCCTCGACCGACAGGGTCTCCGCCCGGCGCGCCGGATCAATCCCGGCTTTGACGAGCAGGTTTTCGCCGCCGAGCGGCTTCAGGCTCTGGCGCAGCATCTTGCGACGCTGGCCAAAGGCGGCCTGCGTTACCCTCTCCAGATTGGCGACAGAGCAGGGGATGGGATTTTCGCGAGGTGTTAAATGCACGACCGTGGAGGTCACCTTCGGCGGCGGCGTAAACGCTTGCGGCGGCACGTCGAAGGCCATGCGTGCCTGCGTCCGCCAGCCGCACAGTACGCCGAGACGGCCATAGTGGTCGTCGTTTTCGCCAGCGACGATACGCTCGCCGACTTCCTTCTGGAACATCAGCGTCAGCGACTGCCAGAACGGTGGCCAGGCCTTCGGCAGAAGCCAGTTGACCAGCAGCTGCGTGCCGACATTGTAGGGCAGGTTGGCGATGATCTTGACCGGGCCTTCCGGCGCCAGTGCCTCGAAATCGGTCTTTAGCGCATCGCCTTCGATTACTTCCAATCGGCCCGGATAGTGATCGGCGATTTCGGCTAGCGCCGGCAGGCAGCGCGTATCCCGCTCGATGGCGATGACCTTCCTGGCGCCGAGCGCCAGGATTGCACGCGTCAACCCGCCGGGGCCGGGGCCGACCTCGATGACGGTCGCCTCTTCGAGCGATCCGGCCGTGCGGGCGATCTTCTGCGTGAGGTTGAGGTCGAGCAGGAAGTTCTGGCCGAGCGCCTTGCGCGCGTCGAGGCCGTGACGTTGGATGACGTCGCGAAGCGGTGGCAGGCCATCGAGTGCTGCCATCAGCGGCGGCTTTCCATGCTGCGGCCGAGCTGGGCTGCAAGCTTCAGCGCCGCAACGAGGCTCTGCTCGCGCGCCAGTCCCTTGCCGGCAATGCCGAAAGCGGTGCCGTGATCCGGCGAGGTGCGCACGAAGGGAAGCCCAAGCGTGACGTTGACGCTATCGTCGAAACCGAGGGTCTTGGCCGGGATCAGCGCCTGATCGTGATACATGCAGATGGCGACGTCATAGCGCGCCCGCGCCTCGTCATGAAACATCGTGTCGGCGGGCAGGGGGCCGATCGCATCGATGCCCTCGTCGCGCAGGCGCTCGATCGCCGGGCGGATGATGGCCTCATCCTCCTTGCCCATGGCCCCGCCTTCGCCGGCATGCGGGTTGAGGCCGGCAACGGCGAGCCGCGGCGCCTCGATGCCGAAACGGCGCCTCAGGTCTTCGTGGGCGATCCGGCAGGTTTCCATGATCAGTCCGCCCGTCAGCGCCTGCGGCACATCCCGGACGGGAATGTGGATGGTGACCGGGATGGCCCTGAGCTTCGGGCCCGCCAGCATCATCACAGGCGTAACTGGCTTGCCGGTCGCCCTGGTGGCGAGATCGGCGAGAAATTCAGTATGGCCGGGAAAGCGGAAACCGGCATCGTAGAGCACGGCCTTGGAGATCGGATTGGTAACGACCGCGAGCACCTCGCCGCCGATCACCAGCGACACGGCTCGTTCGATCGCCGCGATCGTGCCTTTCGCCGTCGCCTCGTGCGGCTCGCCGGCCACCACCTCGATGCCTGCGGGCACCGGCATGACGGGCAGGGCGTCCGCAAACAAGCCGGCCGCCTCGCTGGCTCTGTCCGTTTCGCGGATCGAAACAGCGAGATTGAGCTGGCGGGCTCTCAACGCCAGCACATTGGGATCACCGATCAGGAAGAAAGGCGGCAGCCCGAGTTCGCGCCGCCGCAGCCAGGCCATCAAGGTAATATCCGGCCCGATGCCGGCGGGGTCGCCCTGGCTCAGTGCAAGCGGTCGCAAAAAGGGTATCGCCATTGTCGGTCAGCGGTAGGCGATCTGCGCCTTCTTGCGCAGTTCATCCAGGTATTTCTTGGCGTTTTCGTTTTCCGGCTTTGCTTCCTTGTCGCCCTTGGACTTGTCGAGATCCTCTTGGCGGAAGACCATCTCCGCGGCCTGATCGTCGGAAACCTGGCGCTGACTGCAGATTGCCAGATATTCGACACCCTTGTCGGTGACGCGGGTACCTGTCGTGTTGCCCTTGGCCTGCTCGACCAGTGGCTTCCAATCCTGCGGGATCTCAGGGGCGAGCATGCGGCCGAGATCGCGCACGGAAACATCGCGCATCGTCGCGGCAAAAACCTTCGCCTGGTCGCAGCCTGGGAATTTCGAACGCGACGCCTCGGCCTCGCTCTTGCGCTTGCCGGTGATGGCGGCGCGCTTGGCTTCAGGAACGACGAAAATGATCTGCTGCAGCATATATTCCGTCGTCACCGGCTTTTCTTTGTTGTTCTGCATCATGCGTGAGACCAGATCGTAGTTCGACATATGCGACGCCGAACCGTAGCGCGCGTTGACGAGACGCGGCCAGCTCATCTGCACGGCGATGAAAGCTTTGAAATGATCGACGCCGACGCCGGCGCGATCGAGGATCTGCGACATTTGCTCGACGGAAAGTTTATTGCCGCTCGAAAAGCGCGCGAAAGACGCATCGACGTCCTGCTGCGAAACCGACATACGGACCCGAGCGATTTCCTGCCGCTTGAGCGTCTCGTCGATCAACTGCTCCTCCGCAGTCTTGGCGTCGGCCTTCGTATGCTGCAGGCGCAAGAAGGCCTGGCGCTTGGCGACATCGCCGCTGGTGATGGCGGTGCCGTTCACCACGGCTTTGACTTCGCTTACCGCAAACGCCGGACCGGCAAAGCCTGCAAGCAGGCTCAGCACTGCTCCGGCGATGAAGGTTCTTACGGCTTTCTTCGCGTCAATCATCTGTTGACCTCCCGATGGCGCCGCGAGACGGGTTCGCGGCGTTCTTACCACAGTGCGAGACACGCGGAATTCGCTTCCATCATGGCGCGAAACCCCTATGCCTCAGATATCGACTGGCAGCAATGTCCTGCACAGGCATACGGCGAAAGAATGACCTGAGACATCTTTCGCCGTCCGCTATTCGAGGCTGTCGGAGCCGATCTTGATGTCGCCGAGCGTGCGGAATGTCAGCCGCGCGCCGATCGTCCAGTCGCTTGCCGACTCGTTGCTGGGGTCCCTGGTGTCGGTATAGGCGATCGTAAAGATCGTGCATTCGTCATCATAGGAGAGGCCGATCGTCCGGCGGCTGATGACATCATTGTTCAAATCCCAGGCGATGCCGCCAAAGATAGACCAGTAATCCTTGAACTTGACGCTGCTGTTGGTCTGGATCTCGTCGTTGTCTTTGTCGAAGCCATATGCCGGCTGGGCGCTGACGTGAGTGTAGGTCAGTTGCGTGGCAAAGGTGTCGTTGCTGTAGGCCGTGGTCAGGTCGCCGCGACGGAAATCGAAATCCTTTTCGTCGAGGCGGTAGGAGTACGTCGTTGAAACGCCGAAAGGTGTCTCGATGCCACCGAGGCCGACATAGTCGGAGCGCGCGGTTTCGAGGCCCGAATCCGCACCGACATTGACGAGGTCGTCGGTCGCGAACGAGTTCTGGCCGGCGATCTGATACGACTGGCCGAAGATGCCGTGCAGCTTGTAGCCGCTGTCGAACGTGCCCGTATACTGGATGCCGATATTGGCGCGCGTGCCGCCTTCGACACGGTCGTAGCCCGAGAATTTGTCGCGGTCGAACAGCGAGGTGGCGTCGAAGACGAAGCTCTGCGCATCCTCGTTCGGGAGCCTGCCGGCAAGCTGCTCGTCCGGACGGGCGTAGATCTGCGCGATCGGCTCGAGAATATGGGTGCTGTTATCCGTTGTCATCAGGATCGGATAACGCATCTCCAGCCCGGCCGTGAACATCGAGCGGGTTGCGGAATTGTTGTCGTCGTAGCCGCCGGTGTATCCGGTAGGGTTGTCCATGTTCAGCGCGAAGGCATCGCCGCGCGCGGCCAGAAGCGGCGTGATGACAAGGCCAGTCGGTGTGACGTAGGTGCGCTTCCACTGCAGTTCGGCCGTCAGGCGCGACGTCTGCCCCCTTAGGCCGCGGAAACGGTCGAAGCCGTCAACGGTATAGAAGTCGTCGTGGGTGCGCGAAATGTTCGTAAGGTTGACGTCCGCCGAAACTTCGCCGCCGGCAAGTGGCTGCGGCGCCACATAGTGATAGTCGAGCGAGGGATAGACGATCGCCTGCTGCTTTTCGGCCGTGTTCTTTCGGTCGGCATCCTGGATGTCGAAATAGAACGCCCGCATGTCGAAATAATTGCGCTTCCCGAGGCCTGTCAGGTAGATCTGGTTGGTGCGATCCGTGGCACTCAGGCCGCGGAGTTTGTAGGTTTTCGAGAAATTATTGTCGCTCTGCATCATGACGTCCCAGCCGAACGTCCAGCGCGGATTGATGCGGAATTCGGCCTTCGAAGCCACCATGCCGCGCTGCCCGGCTTCGGCATCGCTGGTGCCGGAGGTGAAATTATCGGGCTTGGCCTGGTCTATGCCGGCGACGCGCAGGATATGCGTGCCGTTTTCGAAGCGTTGACGGAATTCACCTTCTACGAGAAAGCCCTGCGCGGTGTAGCCGGTGGCGGTGACCGTCGCATCCATGCTCGGCGAGATCACGTAATAATATGGAACGGAAAGACCGAAGCCGAGATTCTGCGACAGGCTCATCGTCGGGAAGAGAAAGCCTGACTTGCGTTTCACCGTGTTATCGGGAACCTCGATGAACGGCAAGAAAGCAATCGGATGGCCGAGCAGCTCGAAGCGAGCCCGTTCCAGACGAATCGTGTGAGTCACGCCGTTCTGAATCACCCGCTTGGCCTTGACTTGCCAGAAGGGCGCCCGCTTCGGATCCTCAGCGCAGGGAAGGCAGGCCGTGTAGACGCCCTTGTTGAGGATCATCATCGTGCCGCCGACGCGCTCGCCGCTTTCGGCTGCGATACGCGTATTGTCGGATGTCTCGATGCGCAACGCGTTCAAAAACCCGTCGGCGAAGTTGTCAGTCACGTCTAGGTTGTCGGCATAGATCCGGTTGCCGTCGGGGCTGACCAGCTCGATATTGCCGATGGCCATCATCCGGCCCGTCTTCTGGTTGTACTCGACCTTCTGCGCGACCATCTTGTAGCCGCCATAGTTGATCTGCACGCCGCCGACCGCCGACACCAGCTGGGAGTCACGATTATAGAGGAGTTCGTTGGCGGAAAGCATAAGCTTGGCGCCTTCGGGAATCTTCTTTTCGATGTTTTGTTCAGGGGCAGTGGCCTGGCCGTAGGAAGCCGGGACGCTGCCGAAATAGGAACATAGAGTCGCGCCGACAAGCAGGGCAACCAACTGTTTACTAAAATACTTGCGGTCGCCTGCCGCCACTAGCCGTCCTCCTGATGAAGCAGAATAGTCGCGCCCAACGCCAACGCGACGACCACCGGTATCCACGTCGCCACGAAGGGAGGCACGACTCCACTGCTTCCGAATGCTTTTACAAGCACGGTGATGACATAAAGCATGAAGCCCGAGAGGATTCCACCCAGAATCACGGAGCGGGATTGGTTGAACCGGCTAAATTTTAGGGACACTGTTGCAGCAATGAGAGTCATGGCCACCAGCAGCAACGGCTGGGACAACAGGGAGTTGAATTGCGTCTCCAGTGCCTTGGTTGAGATACCGAAGGATTTGGCTGCCGCAATGCGGTTGGAAAGATCAAAGAAACCAATTGTTTCCGGCGCCGTCAGCCGCTCCTGGACGAAATCCTGTTTCAGATTGGTGCGAAGTTGAACCGAAGCTTTACGCACGGGGATTTCGCCAGGCTTGCGCTCGACGACGTTGTTAAGTTGCCAGTAACCATCTTCCAATTTTGCAGTGGAAGCGTCCTGTCTCAGAATGACTTGGCCGCCTGAATCGAAATGGATCAGCACGGCGTCGACCAGCTTGGTTCCGTTCTCCTGGACCATCTGGGCGCCGATGATGACATCGTCCCGGCCGCTGATCTGGCGCAGCCACGGAATCTGAGGCGCCTTGCGCAGGACGGCATTTTCGCCGCGCCAGTCGGATTCGACGAGCAGCGCCTGGCGCTGTCCCCAGGCGGCAAGCGGATTGAGCGCCGTCATGGTGAGCACGCCGAGCGCCAGCGAGCCGGCGATGAAGGGGAACATGAACTGCCAGACCGAAACGCCGGCTGCGCGTGTGACGACAAGTTCGTATTTGCGATTGAGCCCGATCAGCACCGTTATGCCGACGAAGAGCGCGACGAAGGGTATTGTCTGCTGCAGGATGAGCGGCAGGCGCACGGCAGTCATCAGGACGCCGCCGCCGATCGTGTAGCCGGGCAGGCCGGACATGCGGCCGGCCGTCTCGCTGAAATCGAGGAGGAAGGCAATCGCCGAGACGCCAATCAGGAACCAGCCTGTCGTCACCAGGTAGCGGCGAAAGAAATAACGCGACAATGTCCCGAACATCATTAGGCAGTGCCCCCGTCAGTCCCGCTGGTGGCGGAAAGCAGTCTTTCCTGAGTGCGTCTCCAGAAAGATGACATCCGATCCCTGAGGAACGAAGGCATGACCAGACGTTTGTGCAGGCCGAGGAAGACGATTGAGACGACGCTGCTTACGATCGGAATTGCGTAAAGCACGGCTATATATTCGGGGTCTGTATCGATCTGATTGGCCGCGTAGAAGGCCGCCCAGCGCAGAGCGAACGCATAGGCGAGCGCGCTGACCATCGGGTGCAGCCGCGCCTCCCGGTGCGAGCGCGCGTCACCGGCGATCGCCAGCGAGAACAGCGCAAAGACGACAGGCAGGATCCAGTCCGTCAGCCGGCGATGCAGTTCTGCACGGTAGCTCTGCGGCCGGATCGTATAGTCCTTGTCGTTCGGATCGGGATTGAACAGGAACCACAGGTCGCGGTCGCTGGCTTTCAGCGTCGCCTGACCACGATTCTCCGTCATGTCCGAGAGGTCGAAGGAATAGGAATCGAAATTGATGACCGAGACATTGCCGTCAGGCGTTTTGCGGTGCACCTCGCCATCATGCATGATCAAGGTCGTGCCTGTGTCGTCGACCGCACCTTCCTTCGCATAATAGATCAGCTCATAGTTCGGATCGCGCTCGTCGGCGACGAACAGCCCCTTCAGCATGCGCCCGGCCATCCGCTGCGAGATCTGCACATAGAGGCCTTCATCAAGCTTGCGGAAGTTCTTCTCTTCGATCACCGAAGAAAGGAGGTCGGCATAGGTTTCGGCGATCATCTGCCGCACGACGGTCTTCGCGCGCGGCTCGACGACATTGTCGACGAAGAAGGAAAAAACGCTGATGGCGGCGGCAAGCAGCAGGATCGGACGGACCAGAATGCTGCGTCGTGCCCCAGCCGCGTCGATGACGGTCAGCTCGGAATCGTTGTTCATCGTCGTCAGCGTCTGGGTGATCGCGATAACGAGGGCAAAGGGCAGAACGACGGGAATGATCGACGGCAGGATCATCGTCGCGAGCTGGGCGAACGTGCCGATCGACTGGCCGCTGTCGGTGACGAGGTTGATACGCTGCAGAACCTGCGTCGTCCATATGATCGCCAGCACGGGCAGGAGCGCCACGAGAAACATCTGGCCGACGCGCCGCAATATGTATGTCTCGAGTAGTTTCATGCCGGCCCTTGAAAGCACCTGCACGCCCAAACGGCTTGCAGGAAAATCCCTCTACGCTCTTTGTCGCGCTTTTGCGACAAGCTGGTGTCAAAAATTCATTCAAATTTCAGAATTTTTTTGGCTCTGTTGCGACTCAGTTAACGCCAGCAGCGCGGCGAAGATGACAAGTGAGGAAAGCCACCCGAGTACGACGTCGGAAAGATAGTGCGCGCCGAAGGATAGCCGCATTGCCGGCGTGAGGATCGAGATGGCGGCCACGGGCGGAAACAGCGCATAGCGCAGCGATTTCGGAATGAAGAGTAGAAGGCAGAAGAGCCAGCCCGCGCTCGCTGCCTCGCCGGAGACGAAAGAGCAGTTCGAAACGCATTTGCCGGCAAGCGATCCTGCCTCGGCGAAATGCAGCGCGCCGCCGAAAATATCCGTCTGCACCGGCCGCGGCCGGCCCCAATGTTCCTTCAGGATGACATTGACCAGCAGCACCGGCCCGATCAGCAGCGTTCCCAAGGCGACCTTGAGCTTGCGGGCGCGCTCGGCGTTGAAGGTCGCGCCGTGCTGCTGGTAGCATTCGATGAGTTTCCACGCCATCCAGATCGCCACGATATAGGGAAGACGAAAGAAGGCGGTGCGCAACAGGTCGAAGATATCAGAGTCGCGATAGGGAAAGCCGCCGCAGATGCTGCCGGCGGCGGAGGTCGCATCGCAATTGGCGGCCACGAAAAAAAGCTGGGAAAAATAGATATCTATTCCGGGGAAAGCTCGGAACACAGCAAGCAAGGCCCACCATGTCCAGAACAGCCACATGAATGCACCGAAAGTCGTTTTCGGCAGGTGGATTGCCGGACCCCGCCATCGATTTTTCGAAAAAATTGTCAACGCGAATATCTACGAAACTGACGAAAACATGAGGGCCTTGATGGCCGCCGGCGACCATAACAATTGTCGCAAGCCATTGACAGACCCGCCAAACGCGAAATTATCCGCGGGGGACGGATTTCAAAGAATCCCAGCGGAGAAGACATGTCAGCAAAGTTCGAAATTTCATTCGCAAAGTCGGCAAAGCTCAATGGCGGCCTGGCGATTCTGTTGAAGACGGCCGATGCAGAGAGTGCGGCGGGCGTCGAAGTGGTCGACCCGGCAGGCGTGGTTGCGAAAGCTGCGAAGATCGCCCGATTCTCCGCGAAATCCATGGCCGCGCTCGATATCGTCGCCCCGGAAGGCTCGCCCGTCGAGCGCATCGTCGCCGTCGGGCTCGGCAAGGCGGCCGAACTCACCCCCCATGACTGGCTGAAGGCCGGCGGTGTTGCGGCATCGAAGATCAAGAACACCGACAAGGCTGCCGTCTTTATCGAGGTGCCGGGGCTGGAGGTGAGCGCGCGGGCGGCGGCCGATTTTGCGCTCGGCATGCTGCTGCGCGCCTACAGCTTCGACACCTACAAGACGAAGAAGAACGACGAGGAAGACAAGCCGGCAAAATCCGTCAAGGTGACGGTCGTTACCGCCGATCCTGGCGCCGCCAAGAAGGCGTTTTCCGAGTCCGAAGCGATCGCCGGCGGCGTCAATCTTGCCCGTGATCTCGTCAACGAACCGCCGAACGTGCTCGGCCCCGTCGAGTTCGCCGCCAAGGCGAAGGACTTGGAAAAGCTCGGAATCGAAGTGGAAATCCTGACCGAGCGGGAGATGCGTCGTCTCGGCATGGGCGCCCTTCTCGGCGTCGCCCAAGGCTCCGTGCGCCCGCCGCGGCTGGCGGTCATGCAGTGGAAGGGCGGCAAGGGCAAGGATCGCCCCATCGCCTTCATCGGCAAGGGCGTTGTCTTCGATACCGGCGGCATTTCGATCAAGCCGGCGGCCGGCATGGAAGACATGAAGGGCGATATGGGCGGTGCTGCAGCCGTCATCGGTCTCATGCATCTGCTCGCCTCCCGCAAGGCTGCCGTGAACGCCATCGGGATCATCGGCCTTGTTGAAAACATGCCCGACGGTAACGCCCAGCGCCCGGGTGATATCGTCACGTCGATGTCCGGCCAGACGATCGAGGTGATCAATACCGATGCCGAGGGCCGCCTCGTGCTCTGCGACGCCCTCTGGTACTGCAACGACCGCTTCAAGCCGCAATTCATGGTCAATCTCGCCACGCTGACCGGCGCGATCGTCGTGGCGCTCGGCAATGTGCATGCCGGCCTGTTCTCCAACGACGATCAGCTCTCTGCTCAACTGACGGCGGCCGGTCTCGCGACCAACGAAAAGCTCTGGCGCATGCCGCTCGGCAAGGACTACGACAAGCTGATTGACAGCAAGTTCGCCGACATGAAGAACACCGGCGGCCGGCAGGCCGGCTCGATCACGGCGGCGCATTTCCTCAAGCGTTTCGTGCAAGACACGCCCTGGGCGCATCTCGATATCGCCGGCACGGCAATGGGCTCGCCACAGGACGAGATCAACCAGTCCTGGGGTTCCGGTTTCGGCGTGCGCTTGCTCGACGAGCTCGTTCGCGCACACTATGAATCCTGATGACCGAGGTTCTCTTCTATCATCTGACCGAAACCAGGCTGGAGGACGCGCTGCCGCCGCTCATCGACAAAAGCGCCGAGCGCGGCTGGCGCGTCGCCGTTCAGACGCGGGAGCCGGCGCGGCGTGATGCGCTCGATACGCATCTTTGGACGTTCCGTGAGGAAAGTTTTCTGCCGCACGGCACCGATGAAGGTGATTTCGCCGAAAGCCAGCCGGTGCTTTTGACGGTGACGCCGGATAATGGCAACGCAGCGACCGTGCGTTTCATCGTCGATGGCGCCGAACCGCCGCCGGCCGGCGCCTATGAGCGAATCGTCTTCATGTTCGACGGTCACGACCAGGAGCAACTGGAAGCAGCCCGTGCGCATTGGAAGAGGCTGAAAGGCGAGGGGCACAACCTCACCTACTGGCAGCAGACACCGGAAGGGCGATGGGAAAAGAAGGCCTGACATCGATTGTCAGGCCAATCCGGCCTCGGCCAGAACCTTGTCGATGAAATCCTTTTTTGCGCCGGTATAGGCCGCGCGGCTCTCGGCAAATTTCTGCGCAAGGTCGATCTTCAGTTCTTCATAGGCGAAGGCGAGGGCGGGATCGTTTTGCAGCCTGTCACGGAAGAAAATGTTCCGCCTCCAGTTGAAGCCCTGATACTCGACCACATGGGCGAGATGCGTGCGCGTCTCGCCCGTGATGCCACGGCCGAAGAGGTGGTCGTCCGGCACGATATCCGCGCCGGCATAATCATAGCCGATCTTTTCCATCGGGACGATACAGGCAAGCCCATCCTCGAGCCGCGGGACGCCCACGAGGATGTCGATGATCGGCTTTGCCTTGATGCCTGGAATGGCGGTGCTGCCGAAATGCTGGATATCGAGCGCCAGAGGGCCAAGCGCGTTGCGGACCCTGGTCTCCTCCAGCAGATACGCCTCGCGCCATTTCGCATTGGGGTCAGAAAGCCTGACCGTCAGATGCCGGACGCCCAATCCAAACGCTTCATCCTGCTCCTGATGCATGGAGGCGGCCTTCAAGTGTTAGACCACTACTTTAGCATTTAGCCGGAGCCATGGCATCTGCCGGCGGAGGCCAATCAGTCGTGGAACGCTTCGACGAATTTCCGCTTGCCGAGCATGAAGGCGTCGGCGACGTGGCGCAGCGGCGCGAGATCGACATCGGATGTGCCGGCCTTGATGATCTCGGCAAAGCGCCGGTAAAGCGAGGGATATTCCTGCTCCGGCTCGGCGAATGTCAGCGTGCCGTTGATGGAAAGCTTGGCGCCGCCTTCGGAGAGAACCATCTGGCCGGCCGCCGTTTCCGCAACGATATCCCAGCTCTGCTTGCCGGTCTGGCGCCAGTCGAATTCGGCATGCACAGGCAGGCCGCCGGCATCGCGGAAGTGAATGTCGGCAGCGATTGGCGCATCGCGATTCTCAGGAAATTCGAGCACGGCCTCGGTGATGAAGGCCGGCCGCGGCAGGATGTGGGTGACGATCGACAGCGCATTGATGCCGGGATCGAAAACGCCGAGGCCGCCGGCCTGCCAGATCCATTCCTGGTTCGGATGCCAGTGGCGGACATCTTCCTTCCAGATCACATGCACGCTGTTGATCGTCGTTGCGGCAAGAAAGGCCTTGGCGGCTTCGACAGCCGGCGCATAGCGCGAATGCCAGCTGGCAAAAAGCGATGCACCCTGCTTTGCCGCAAGCGCCTCGAGATCGGCAACTTCGCTGAGCGTCGCGCCGGGCGGCTTTTCGAGGAAGACGTGCTTGCCGGCAACGAGCGCCTTATAGGCCGCCTCGTAGCGATATTGCGGCGGCATGCAAAGCGAAACGGCATCGATCGACGGCTCGGCGTCGAGCATGGCATCGATGGTCGTATAGCTCTTGACGCCTTCGACCGTGCCGTGGCGGCTTGCCGTAGCGACAAGCTCGAAATCCGGGTTCTTGGCGATGGAGGGAAGGTGCTGGTCGCGGACGATCTTGCCGACGCCGACGATGGCGAGGTTGATAGGGGACATGGTGTTTCGCTCGAGCCTGTTTAAAAAGTATGATTTATTGGGCCTGTTTGTAGCAGAAAGAGGCGCGCGGACAAGCTCTCCTCCTCCAATTCTATTTCATCCTACCGCATGATGGTCGCTCTACCTCATGATAGTTTGGCGAAGGAAGCTGTAACCCATCGCCGCGCGGGCGGCGCGTTCTTCGGAATTTCCGTCGCCGCCATGTCCGCCCGAGCCGAATTCATGGAAAAGCGGCCGATGTCCTGCCTCTTCCAGGCGGGCGGCAAAGCGGCGCGCATGCGATGGATGCACGCGGTCGTCATTGGCGGAGCTTTCGATATAGACCGGCGGGTAGGTAACGTCGGTCGATGGCCTGACATTGTGAAGCGGCGAATAGCCGAGCATGAAGTCCCGGTCCTCTGGCATATCAGGGTCACCGTATTCGTCCATCCAGGCTTGCCCGGCGCTGAACAGGTGGAATCGGATCATGTCGAGCACTGGGACCTGGCACCAGATGGCGCCGAAATCCTGCGGATAACGCGTCAGCATCACACCTGTCAGCAGGCCGCCATTGCTGCCACCCTGGCACGCGATTCGTGATGGCACGGTGTAGCCGCGAGCGACGAGATCGCGGGCGATGGCGACGAAATCGGCAAACGCCCTGTCTCGTCCTTGCCGCTTGGCGCTGCGATACCAGTCGGGTCCGAATTCGCCGCCGCCGCGGATATAGGCCTGCACATAGGCGCCGCCTTGCTCCAGCCAGCGTCCTATGACGCCGGAATAGTTCGGTGACAGAGAGACATCGAAGCCGCCGTAGCCGTAAAGCAGCACCGGCAGCGCTCCCTTGGTCCATTGTTTCGGCAGGACAAGCCGGTAGGGAACCTTCGTTCCGTCTTCGGAAACAGCCTCCAGCAGTTCGGACGACATTCCGCTCGCATCGAAATAGCTCGGTGCCGCCGCGACGAAAATCGGCTCAGCCTCTCTGCTGCGATCCGATAGCTCGAGGCGATAGCAGGCTGGTGGCTGCAGGAATCCCTGGCCGACGACGTAAAGCGTATCGTCGCCAAGATGCAGATCGGCATGCAGTGGCCTGAAATGAACCGTCTGCATGTCGGCCGGCAGCGCGATCTCCCGCTGTTCGGCATCGGGCTTCGTCAGATCCAGCACCAGGAGGCGCGGACGCAGCCGATCGGAGATGATGAAGACGCACCATTCGCGCAACAGCAGCATCTGCGACACGGACTGGCCTTCGGCAGGCCGAAGCAGGATCCGCTCCGGCCCGAGCAGCGACGTCTCGGAGGTGGGATCGAAGCGTTGCAGCACGAGACTGCCGGCTGGAACGCGCTCGTCGGTCTTCGCCCGCCAAAGGCAATGGTCATGATTGAACTGAAAATCGATCTCCTCGGGAAGGTCGATGCGCTGCCGAGTGCCGTCATCTGCGATGAGGAACGCGCTCGCAACACCGATCTCATGGGCGGCGCCGAAAATGCTGATCAAGCCGCTGGCCGTCGAAGCACCGAACAGGGCTGGATCGATGACGAGGTTGAAGCCGTAGACGTCCTCGTCCGCAGCCTCGAAGATAATGTCGGCATCTTCCGGCCGCTGCCCGCGCTTCAGTCGCCGCCCGACGCGTGGCCATCCCGAACGGGTCGCCGAGAAACGATCGATGGAGCCGAAATAGCAGATCTCGTCTCGGCTCAGCCAATTGGCGTGCGATCGTACGGCGGGCAGATCGAAGCCGCCCTCTACGATCTGCTTGCTCTCGGCATCGAATTCGAGTTGGCGGACAAGATCCGAGCCACCGTCCGAAAGGCTGAGCAGCACCCGTGTCGGCTCCCAGGCGCAAGTGACGACGCCGCGCCAGCTCCAGCGCTTGCCTTCGCTTGCGCAGAACGCGTCGAGATCGAACACCGGCTCCCAATCGGCATCCGGCAAGGGGTCCTGCTCGGCCGGCAGGCGGAACCAGACGCCGAGCGGGTTGTCCTTGCTCTGCCGGAAATCGAACAGCCAGCCGCCCCGGCGCGCCGGGACGATCAACCTGTCCTGCCGCTCGATCAGTGCCTTGATCGCATCGCGATCCCCAGCGAATTCGGGTGTTCTGAGCGCCGCGTCGGAGCGTGCGTTGTGTTCTTCGATGAACTGACGGGTGCTGGGATGGTCATCCGTTTCGAGGTGAAGGTTCATCAATGACCTGTCGGTTTCCGTTGACGTAGGACTGATCTAGGAAGCTGATGCCTCCTTGGCAACCTTCCCCTAGCGGGTCGCCACGAAATCTGCGGAGGCGACGAGATTGCTCGGCGCCTGCGTCTTCCTGAATTTCAGCGTCACGACCTTGTAGCCTTCGCCTTCGAGCTTCGAAAGCAGGGTCGGCAGCATCGTCGCAGTGCGTTTGTGGATGTCGTGCATCAGGATGATGCCATGGCCGCGCTTCTGCAGCAGGTTCAAGGTCCGCTGCGTCACGGAAGCTGGCGTCGTGGTGAAATAATCCTTGCTGTCGATGTCGACATCCATGACCACCATGTCGCGCATGGCGATTGCGGCACGCAGCCTGTGGCTCTCGGCGAGATAGGGGAACCGGAAGAAGGCGACATCCGTTCCAGTCGCCTTGGTCACCGCCATTTCGCCCTTCGTCACTTCAGCCATCGCCGCGTCGAAACTCAGTGCATTCAGATTGGCGTGCCGGTAGGTGTGGCTGCCGATCGTGTTGCCGTCCATCGCTACCTTGCGGGCGAGCGCCGGATGCATCTCTGCCATCTGGCCGACCATCATGAAGGCGCCCTTGACGCCGAACTGGTCGAGGATCGCCAGCACCTTGTCCGTCCGGCCGGGGATCGGACCGTCGTCGAAGCTCAGGATCACTTCCTTGTCATTTAGCTTGAGATCGGCGAGCGAGGAGATCTCGAGCGTCCGCCCGGCCAGGTGATGCGGGCCGGCAAGGAGCGGCGCTGATGCATCGCCATCGTCCTTGGTGACAGACTTCCGCCCCTCAGGCGCAATCACCGAGGAGGTCTTGATTGATGTATCGGGGGCCTGCCTTGTGGTGCTGCAGGCGGTGAGGGCGGCTGTCACGGCGATGCAGGACAGAATGAGAAAACGGTGCATTGAAAGGGCTCAACAAATCAGCAATGAATGTTGAGATAACCTTTCGAATTATGGTTAACGATCGGTTGATAGCGGTGGGAATTGTGCCGAGGCGCGGCACTTCGCCACGGCTTTCGCTTAGGCCTGTGACTATCCTGCCATCGCCTCTTCGTATTCGGCCGATAGCATCAGCCAATCTTCCTCGGCGGTGGCGAGTTTTGCCGCGGCCTCGCCGCGCTGCTTTGCCTTTTCGGCGGCTTTCGCGGGCGTCTTCTCGTAGAGAGCAGGGTCCGCAAGTTCCTTATCAAGCGCCTGAATCTGTTTCTCGAGCTTCGCCGTCAAGGATTCGATTTCTTTGATCTTTTTCTTGAGTGGCGTCAGCGAGGCGCGGCGCTCGGCATTGAGCTTGCGCTGGTCGGCCTTCGAGGTCGCATCTTCAGCCAGCTGCGGCTTTTCTTCTTTTTTTTTGCCCGAAGTGACGATGAGGTCGCGATACTCGTCCATATCGCCTTCGAAGGTGGTGACGGTGCCGCCGTTGACGAGCCAAAGCCGGTCGACCGTCGCCTCGATCAGGTGGCGGTCGTGTGAGATGAGGATGACGGCGCCTTCATAGTCGTTCAGCGCCTCGATCAGCGCGCGGCGGCTGTCGATGTCGAGGTGGTTGGTCGGCTCGTCGAGGATCAGCAGGTTCGGCGCATTGAAGGCGGCAAGTCCCATCAGCAGTCGGGCTTTCTCGCCACCGGAAAGATCCTTGGCGGCCGTCGCCATTTTCTCGGTCGCAAGCCCCATCTGCGCGACGCGGGCGCGAACCTTCGCCTCCGGCGCGCCGGGCATCAGCCGGCGCACATGCTCCACCGGCGATTGCTCGGGAATGAGGTCGTCCAGCTGGTGCTGCGCGAAGAAGCCAATCTTCAGGCTCGGCGCCAGCTTCACTTCGCCGCTTTCCGGCGCCAGCCGGCCGGAAATGAATTTGGCGAAGGTCGATTTGCCGTTGCCGTTCGAGCCGAGCAGGGCGATCCGGTCGTCGTTGTCGATGCGCAGGTTGAGGCTCTTCAGGATCGGCTTGCCGGGCTCATAGCCGACAGCGCCGCCCTGGATCGCGACGATCGGCGAGGCCGGCTGCTTCTCCGGCTCGGGGAAGGTGATCGGCTGCACGTGATCCTCGATCACCGCGGCGACCGTTCCCATGCGCTCGAGCGCCTTGACGCGGGACTGCGCCTGCCGGGCCTTGGAAGCCTTGGCCTTGAAGCGGTCGATGAAGCTCTGCAGATGCTTGCGCGCCGCCTCGTTCTTCGCCTTGGCCTTGGTCTGCAATTCGTCGGCTTCCGCCTTCTGCCGCTCGAACTGATCGTAATTGCCGCGGTAGAAAGTGAGCTTCTTCTGGTCGAGATGCACGATGGAGTTGACCGCGTTGTTCAACAGGTCGCGGTCGTGGCTGATGATGATGACCGTGTGCGGATAGCGGCGGATATAGTCCTCCAACCACATCGTGCCTTCGAGGTCGAGATAATTGGTCGGCTCGTCGAGCAGAAGCAGGTCCGGCTCGGCGAAAAGCACGGCGGCAAGCGCCACGCGCATCCGCCAGCCGCCGGAGAAGGACGAGGCAGGGCGGGCTTGCGCCGCCTGGTCGAAGCCGAGGCCGGCAAGAATGCTGGCCGCGCGCGCTTCGGCCGAATGCGCATCGATATCGACGAGCCGCATCTGGATTTCGGCGATGCGGTGCGGGTCGGTCGCCGTTTCCGCTTCGGTAATCAGGGCCGTGCGTTCCCTATCCGCGGCAAGCACGATCTCGATCAGCGCGTCCTCGGTCGCCGGTGCTTCCTGCGCCACCTGACCGATGCGAGCGGCCTTGGGGATCGACACCGACCCAGTCTCCGAGCCGAGATCGCCGGTGATGACGCGAAAAAGCGTAGACTTGCCGGCGCCGTTGCGCCCGACGAGCCCAGCCTTCGTGCCCGAGGGCAGCGACACACTGGCGTTGTCAAGGAGCAGGCGTCCGGCGATGCGGGCGGAAATGTCGGTAATCGTGATCATGGTCGGCGTTTTGGCCGAAAGCGCCCCTCAAGGCAAGAGCAGGCTTGCACGCCTTCAGTGGCCGAAAGCCTGTACCGGCTGGCGCCGGTTCGACTGCGCGGCGAAAAGCGCCACGCGTGCGTTGGCTTGCAACTGTCCCGGCGTTGCCGCATCGGCGCTCAGCGCTACGCCGACCGAGATGGTGAGACTGCCAGGATTGACCTTGTCTGATGTCGCGAAGATGAGATTGTCCTCGACCGATGCGCGCAGGCGCTCGGCGATCGCCATTGCATCCTGCATGCCGACATTGGAAAACAGGAAGGCGAATTCATCGGCTTCCGCGCGGGCGACGAAGTCGTTCTTCTTGATCGATTTGCGAAAGAGGCCTGCGAGCTTCTTCAGAAGCTTGTTGCCGGCCTGGGTGCCGTATCTGTCGGTGAGCTCGGCGAAGTTGTCGATGCCGACCATGATCAGCGCGTTGCCGGCCGCACCTTCCTCGCGCTCGTAGAGGTCCGATATCACCCGGTTCAGCGCGATGCGGTTCGCAAGGCCGGTGATCTTGTCGGCCGTCGTGGCCGATTGCATCGCCGAAATCCCGCGTTCCAGCACTTCCAGCGCCTTTATGTCTTCCTCAAGCCTGGCGCCGATGTCCATTTCAGCCGACAGCACCGCTGTCAGCGAGGCGGAGAGATAGTCCACCTCGCCGATGAAGGCTGCAAGGCTCTGGTCGTCGTGGCCGGAGACGGATTTCAGGATCGTGCTGCAGGCGCGCGCAAAAGCGTTCTTGTGCCTGAGACCTTCGGCAAGCCGCTCGGCAACGTCGCGCAGCATTCGGCTCGCCTCGCTCCGTGATATCTCGCCCGCCAGTCCACAATGGCCGACGAGGCGGTATTTCAGTCCGAGTTCGTCGAGCATCGCCTGTTGTGGCTGAGATCCGAGTGCTGCGATATCCTGCGCAAGCCCCGCATTGAGCCCGACGATCGCCTCATGGAAGAGCTCGTAATTGCGCGGCAGCGCGGCAACGTTGAGGCGCGCCATGTGCTGGGCGATCCTTAGAATGTCGGCCATCGGCGCCGAGCGCGCGGCCTCGCGCGGCACCAGTGCGTTTGCGCTTGCATTCTGCATGACGATCCCTCGTGGTCCGGCCTCTTTCTCATCTTCCGCTATGCGCGCAAGCTTTTAAAAGAGGCTGAATTTGTGAAGGTTGGCGCCGAATTGATGACGGGAACCGATAAAGGCAGTTAATTCAGTCTTGATGGAAGCGATCCTCACATCCACTCGCGGCCCTCGGTGCGCAGAAAGTAGATGAGATCCAGCTGGAGGCTCGGCTTGCCGAGTGCTGTCAGCGTCATGTGGCATTGGCCGCGATGATGGGTCTGGTGGTTGAAGAGATGCGCGAGCGCGGGCGAGAGGGGCTGAGTGATCTCGACCGGCTGTGTTACCGGCGAATAACTGAAGTTGGCTGCCAGGGTTGCCTCATCAAGCTGGCTCGTCCACGCAATGATACGCTCGTCCTCGGCTCTGCGCGCCGCGGCAAGCACATCCAGATCCTCGTAGAGAACGGCATCAAGTGTCGCCGGCGCTTCGCCGGTGCCGGTGAAGCGTTTCATCCAGATGCGGTCGGCGACGAGTAGATGATTGAGCGTGCGATGCAGCGAGCCGAAGAAGGCGCCATGGTCGCTGCGGAATTCCGCGTCGCTGAGTTCGGCCGCGGCCGCATAAACCTGGGCGTTGGCCCAGCGGTTATAGGCGGCGAACATCCTGTAATGTCTGAGCATCCGGTCCCCCTGGTCGTCGTGGCAGTCTAGCTCGATTTCCCCGCAAATCGCAGTGATGTGCCGATGAAATTTCCTGATTTGATCACCGACACATTCTGTCGTCGAATAGATGAAGCTTCGATCCCGAAAGGACTGTCATGACCAGAGCCCTCTATTCCCTGTGCGGCGCGGACGAGCGGCGCTTCTTTTCACCGCATTGCTGGAAGGCCGTGATGGCGCTGGCGCATAAGGGTCTCGATTTCGAGGAGATTCCGACGACCTACGCCCGCATTAAAGCGATCGGCGGCGGCGCCTCGCCGACCGTACCGGTGCTCGATGACAATGGCCGGCTGATCTCTGACAGTTTCGCCATCGCCCTCTATCTCGAAGAGGCCTATCCCGAGCGGCCGTCGCTGTTTGGCGGCGAAGGCGGCAAGGCGCTGTCGCGCATGGTGGAAGGCTATTCGCAGATGATCATTCATCCAGCGATCATGCGGATCGCCCTTCTCGACATCCATGCAATCCTTGATGAGGGGGACAAGACTTACTTTCGCGAAAGCCGCGAGACCCGCCTCGGCAAGCCGCTGGAAGTTTTCGCTGCCGACGGCGAAGCGGAGAAGGCCGCCTTCGGCGCCAAGCTGGAGCCGCTCCGGCATATGCTGAAGTTCCAACCCTTCATCGGCGGGCAGACACCGCTCTTTGCCGACTATATCGTCTTCGGCGCGCTGCAATGGCTACGCGTATCCGCCGGCCTCGCCATGCTTGCGGCCGACGATCCCGTCATGGCCTGGTTCGAACGCTGCCTCGATCTTCACCAAAGCCGCGGCAGGACTGTGACAGCGGCGTGAAATTGCCGCCGGCCTCTTGTTTTCGGGCGTTGGGGCGGGTAAAGACCGCCCACTTTTCCCGAGAAAACAGAGGATTTGACTATGGCGATTGAACGCACCTTCTCGATGATCAAGCCTGATGCAACCAAGCGCAACCTGACGGGCGCCATCACCAAGATGCTCGAAGATGCCGGCCTGCGCGTCGTCGCCTCGAAGCGCGTCTGGATGAGCCGCCGCGAAGCCGAAGGCTTCTACGCCGTACACAAGGATCGTCCCTTCTTCGGCGAACTCGTCGAAGGCATGACCTCCGGCCCGACCGTCGTCCAGGTCCTGGAAGGCGAAGGCGCGATCCTCAAGAACCGCGAGATCATGGGCGCGACCAACCCGGCAAACGCTGACGAAGGCACGATCCGCAAGGTTCACGCCCTTTCGATCGGCGAAAATTCCGTTCACGGCTCGGACGCTCCTGAAACGGCTGCCCAGGAAATCAAGTACTGGTTCTCCGATACAGAAGTTGTCGGCTGAGGCCACGCTTCGGCATTCGCTTGCAATGCCTTGAATTGACTCTTGAAAGCCGGGGCTTCACCCCGGCTTTTCTATTGCGCGCCTTTTTCTATGCCGGGCATTTATCGGTGTTCGAAAAATCGACGCTACCGTCAGGCTTGAAGACCTCCGGGTTCTTGTCATAAAACGCGCCAACGACGAGCGGCTTGCTCGGCAAGACGGTCTGGTCGAGGTCGGAGCGAAACTGCGTCTTCAGCTCCTGAAGCACCTTGCCATCCCTATCCACCAGCCGGACATTCACCGAATAGGGACGGTCTTTGCGCACGCAGTGCAGATTTTCGCTCTGCAGGGCGATCTTGTCGTCGATCGGGTAGATCTTCTGGTTCAGCACCAGCGGATCGCCACCCTGCGGGTTTTCGAATTCGGCGATGATGACGGACCCATCGGGGATGGGGCCGGTCTTCTTCAGCGTCAGCAGATAGGTCGCGCTCGCCACACGATAGTTGAAAACGAAGAGATGGCCAGTAACCTCGACCAGGTTTTCGGCCTGGCGCTGGCAGGCGGTAAGCAGAAGGCCCATTGCTGCCGTCGCTGCGATCAGATATTTCCTCATGGCGTCTCCTCCTTCTTGCGGCGATAATGGCGGTTCGCCTTGGCGCGGTTGCCGCAGACCGCCATGTCGCACCAGGCGCGGCTCCTGTTCTTGCTGCGATCGATGAACAGCCAGCCGCAATTGCCGCAGATCTTCATGCGCTCCGGGTCGGGCATGGCAATCAGCCGAAGCACCGAATGGGCCGTCGCCTCGGCCAGGCCGCCGGAGCTTGCGTCACGGAACGTCTTTGCCAGCGCCTCCAGCAGGCCGGCCAGCAATTGGTCATCGCCGCCATCAAGTATACGCTTGCGGAAATAGAGGTCGATCGCTTCCCGCAACGCGATGAAATCCGTCTCGTTTTCCGCCGTCACCGGCGTGATGTCGCCGAAGAGGGCGCGTTCGGCGCAGAATTCGGCAGCGGCGCTGGGAAAGCTGCGCATCTGGTCCCTGACCGCGAAGCGGTCGATCCGCCGCGTTGCATCGTGGCGAAGCACGACGCTGTTGGCGACATCGAGCGCCAATGCGCCACCGGCAAAGCGGTGAGGGGTCCAGGAAAAATTCATGCCGAAATTATAACTGGCGAAATAGGTTTTACCAGTTATAATTTTAGTGACGCGGAGTGTCTGGAATGGCTTATCTTCTGCAGCAGTTGGCGAATGCGGTCCCGCTCGCTGCTCTCTACGCCGCGCTCGCCTTCGGTTATGCCGTCGCCTTCGGCGTGACGAAGCGGGCCGACATCACCTATGGGGCGATCTTCGCCTTCGCCGGCCAGATCCTGCTGCTCTTCACCGAGCTCGCCTATGTCAGGTTCTGGTTGGTGCTGCCGGCAGCTCTTGCCATCGGCGCCTGCGCCTCGATCGTCTATTCGCTGGGGGCGGGCATCTGGATCGGCCGCGCGATCATGATGCCGCTGGTCAAGAAGTCGCCGAACACGGTCATCGTCGCCGCCCTCGGCATGATGATCGTGCTGATGGAGACCGCTCGGCTAGCCGCCGACACAAGGGCGATCTGGCTGCCGCCGTTCCTGAACGACGTGGTCGTCTTCTGGAGCGACGGCCCGTTCAAGGTGACGCTCACTTATATCCAGTTGATCGATACGGTGCTGATGTGCGCCATCGTCGCGATCGGCACGCTAATCCTCCGCCGCACCGCGTGGGGCCGCTTCTGGCGCGCCGTCACCGACGATCCGCTCGCCGCCGAGCTCTGCGGCACCAGCGCCAACCGCGTCTTTCTCGTCGCTTATGCGGCAGCCAGCCTCGTCGCTACGATCTGCGGGATCCTGGCGACGTTCTATTACGGCTCGATGGATTTCGGCGCCGGCCTGATGTTCGGGCTGAAGGTGCTGCTGATCGCGGCTGTCGGGGGCTACTCCGACCCGCTGCGTTCGGCGGGCGGGGCTGCCGGGCTTGCCGTGGCCGAGACCCTATGGGGCGCTTACGGCCCCTTCGTCTGGCGCGATCTGGTCATCTTCTCGCTGCTGGTGCTGCTGCTGGTGATGAGCCGTCGGGAGCGCGTGGTTCTCTGATTATTTCCACTTGTCGCGCGCCGCATCGTCGGCGTCCTTCGCCGCGACCCAGTCGCCGGCCTCGCCATCCGCACTGTGCTCCTTCTTCCAGAAGGGCGCTGCTGTTTTCAGGAAGTCCATGACGAAATTGGCGCCGTCGAACGCCGCCTGCCGATGCGGCGCGGCCGCGACGACCAGCACGATATTCTCGCCGGGGGCGACCTTGCCATAGCGATGAATGGCGGTCAGCCCGAGAAGTCCGAAACGCGCGATGGCGAGTTCGCTAATCCGGGTCATCTCGGCTTCGGCCATGCCGGGATAATGCTCGAGTTCGAGGGCCGCCAGCGCCCCGCCGTCATCGCGGCAGAGGCCGGAAAAGGTGACAACCGCGCCGATGCCGGGTTTGCCCTTGGAAAGCAGATCGACCTCGGTCTGCAGATCGAAGTCTTCGCGCTGGACGCGGATGGTTGGGGTGACGGTCACTTCACAGACCTCCGTCGATTTGGAAGGTCATCGCTAACCCCACGCTCCCTCATTCCTGTGCTTGTCACAGAAATCCAGCCACCGCGCGTCCGCGCGGTGAATGACACTTTCTTCCGACGATTGCTTCTTTCGCGCCCAAGGGCTTGGGCGGACTGGATTCCTGTGACAAGCACAGGAATGAGGGAGAGAAAGGAAGACGCAGTCCTATCCATTGTTAGTTTTCCCGAGCCTAAGCGGACCAGGCCTTATCCCCCCGTCATCGGCGGAAATATCCCGATCTCCCGTGCGGCGCCGATCGGCTCGTCATGCTCGACATGCTCCATGTCGAGCGCCACGCGGATCACCTCGGGATATTGAAGCGCCGTCTCATATTCTTCGCCCAGCGTCTTCAAATGATTCAGGAGATCGGCGACGGTGACGACGGAGGAGGGGAGGTCGATCTCCTCCTCGCCCTTGCCGATGCGCTCCCGCACCCATGCGAAATAGACAAGCCGGGTCATTCCTCGTCATCCACGATATGTTTCACCCCGGCGCGGAAATAGTCGTAGCCGGTATAGATGGTCAGCAGCGCCGCGATCCACAGCAGGGCAATGCCGGTCTGCGTCGTATAAGGGAAAATCTCGTCGCCGGCCGGGCCGGCAAGCAGGAAGGCGATGGCGACGAGCTGCAGTGTCGTCTTCCACTTGGCGATCCGCGTCACCGGCACGCTGACCTTCAGCGCCGCCAGATATTCGCGCAGTCCCGACACCAGGATTTCGCGGCAGAGAATGGTGATCGCCGCCCAGATCGACCAGCCGGCAATAGTCTGGTCGGCTGCGACAAGAAGAAGGATCGAGGCGACCAGCAGCTTGTCGGCGATCGGATCGAGCATGCGGCCGATATTCGAGGTCTGGTTCCAGATGCGCGCGAGATAGCCGTCGAGGAAATCGGTGATTGAGGCGATGATGAAGATCCACAGCGCCACCCAGCGCGCCGTATTGCTGATCGACAGCCTGCCCTCGACGAAGAAGCAGAGGACGATCATCGGCACGGCGAGGATACGGCCGTAGGTCAGTAGGTTGGGAATGCTGTACGCACGCGATGCCATGGGATCGTTCTCTGAATTGATGCGTGGGTAGATGACGGCTTTGGCTGCGGACCGTCAACATTCTTTCTGTCTTTTCACGGCCTTTGCGTGGAATTTACGACGGACGCCGGTTATTTCGCGGCGTCGTCGTGGAAATGGTTATAGACCTGCCTGGCGACCGCTTCCGATATGCCTTCCACTGTCATCAAATCGGAGAGGGCCGCCCGCGAAACCGCCTTCGCGGTACCGAAATGCTGGAGCAGGGCGCGTTTGCGCGACGGACCGATACCGCCGATTTCGTCGAGCGGGTTCTTAACCATTTCCTTCTTGCGCCGCGCCCGGTGCGAGCCGATCGCGAAACGGTGCGCCTCGTCGCGCATGCGCTGGATGAAATAGAGCACTGGATCGCGCGGCGGCAACGTGAAGCTCTCGCGTCCCGGCGGGAAGAAGCGCTCGCGCCCGGCATCACGGTCCACGCCCTTGGCGATACCGATCGCGGTCACGCTATCGGTGATGCCGAGTTCGGCGAGAATGGCGCGCACCGCCGTCATCTGCCCCTGTCCGCCATCGATGAGGATCACGTCGGGCCAGGCCGGGAAGGGCATGTCGGCCGCGTCGGCAGCAGCTGCCTGCGCCGTCCGGTCAGGAATGCCTTCCTCCTTGATCAGCCGCGAGAACCGCCGCGTCATGACTTCCTTCATCATGCCGAAGTCGTCGCCAGGGGTGATGTCGGTCGATTTGATGTTGAACTTGCGGTACTGGTTCTTCACGAAGCCTTCCGGCCCCGCCACCACCATGCCGCCGACGGCATTGGTGCCCATAATATGCGAGTTGTCATAGATCTCGATGCGCTGGGGCGCATAGGTAAGCCCGAACGTCTCCTTGAAACCTTCGAGCAGCCGCGACTGCGACGCCGTCTCGGCAAGCTTTCGCCCATGCGCCTCGCGCGCATTGCCGACGACGTGGTCGACCAGATCGCGCTTCTCTCCGCGCTGCGGCACGAGGATAGAAACCTTGTGGCCGGCCTTTTCGCCCAGAGCCGCCGCGAGAAGCTCCAACTCCTCGACCGTCTCCGACAGCATGATCTGCTTCGGCACCGGCTTGTCGTCGTAGAACTGCGCGAGGAAGGAATTCAGCACTTCGGCGCTCGAAAGCTGCGGATCGGCCTTCGGGAAATAGGCGCGGTTGCCCCAGTTCTGACCGGTGCGGAAGAAGAAGACCTGGATGCAGGAGACGCCGCCTTCGTGATGGATGGCGAAAACGTCAGCCTCCTCGACACCGGCCGGATTGATGCCCTGGTGGCTCTGCACGTGCGAAAGTGCGGCCAGGCGATCACGGTAGATCGCCGCCCGCTCGAAATCGAGGTCCTCTGCCGCCTGGTTCATGGCTTCGGCCATATGCGACTTCACCTTCTGGCTCTTACCGGACAGGAAGTCCTTCGCCTCCTGCACCAGTTCGCCGTAACCCTCGTCGCTGACCTCGTGCGTGCAAGGCCCGGAACAGCGCTTGATCTGGTAAAGCAGGCAAGGTCTCGTGCGCGTTTCGAAGACGCTGTCGGTGCAGGTGCGGATCAGGAAGGCGCGCTGCAACGAATTGATCGTCCGCCCGACCGCGCCGGCCGAGGCGAAAGGCCCGAAATAATCACCCTTCCGCGCCCTTGCGCCGCGATGCTTGAAAATCGCAGGCGCCCGGTGATCCCCGGTGATGAGGATATAGGGAAACGACTTGTCGTCCCGCAGCAGCACGTTAAAGCGCGGCCGCAAGCGCTTGATCAGATTCGCTTCCAGCAGCAGCGCTTCGGTTTCCGTGCGCGTTGTCACGAATTCCATGTTCGCCGTCTGGCGCACCATCTGGGCTATGCGGTTGGAATGCACGCGGCCGACGGCGTAGTTGCCCACACGCTTTTTCAAGCTGCGCGCCTTGCCGACATAGAGCACGTCGCCATCGGCATTGAACATGCGGTAGACGCCGGGGCTGTTCGGCAGCCGCTTGACGAATTCGCCGATCAGTTCGGCGCCGATCAGGCCGGTCTCGTTGAGGCTCCCAGCGTTCCAGTCGACCGCAGCCGCAATCGGGCTGACGGCGGAAACGTCGCCTTCCACCTCGATATCGTCTTCGCTCTCGTCCGTATCGTCGTAGAGAACGCCGCCATCCGGCAGCTTTCGTCCGTTCATTCCGTAATCTCCGCCACATCAGGCGTCTGCCAGGCAAGGTGCTGGCCGCCGTCGAGGGCAATCATCTGGCCGGTGATCGAGGGCGTGTCGAAGAGGAAGCGAATCGTCCGTCCGAACTCGCCGAATCCCGGCCCCGCCCTCATGATAAGCCCGTCGATCTGAGCCTGGAAGTCCTCTTCCGATTGCCGCGCGCTGCGCACCGTCGGGCCGGGGCCGATGGCGTTGACCCGCAGCTTCGGCGCAAAGGTCTGCGCCATCGTCTGCGTCGCCGTCCAGAGTGCCGCCTTTGAAAGCGTGTAGGAATAGAAGCCTGGATTGAGCGCCCAGACACGCTGGTCGATGATGTTGACGATCAGCCCGCTCGCGTCGTGAGGCAGCTGTCCGGCCAGTGCAGCGGCAAGTATGGAAGGCGCCCGTACGTGAATGTCGAAATGCTGCGCCCACGCTTCCGCATCGAAGCTGCGGGCTGAATCCTGGCGGAAGATCGAGGCGTTGTTGACGAGCAGATCGAGGGGGCCGATCGCCTCCGACGCTTTTTTGATAAGCTCGCTTGTTTCGCCGATATCGGTGAGGTCGGCCCGTATGGCGATCGCCCTATTTCCCTTTCGCCGCAATTCCGCCGCCACTTCTTCAGCTTCCCCGATGGAGCCGTTGGCGTGGATCGCGACGGAGAATCCATTTGCAGCAAGGTCTTCGGCGATTGCTCGGCCTATTCTTTTTGCGGCCCCTGTTATGAGGGCCGAGCGAAGTCCTTTGTGGTCCAAAATCTTGCTTTCTGATGCCGCGAGTCTGTCTGCAGACTATATAGGGGCGGGCGGAGATTATATAAATAGGCCGCGGCCGTTGCGTCTGTGAGCGAGATATTCTATGTATTATTTAAGAATGTGATTTCCTAAAATAAGTATTTTCAGTTTAACTCTTCAGTATGGTTAATGAAACGTATGTTGCCAACAAGCAACATCGAATTTCGGCCATGCGCCAGCCACAATGATATCACAATTTGGCTCTTTCAAATCCGCATTTCAGTTCCAATTTCAGTCTCGATCCGGAAGGGACATCTGGCAATTTTCCCGCCAATGCTTCGCTGAGAGACAGATGACAAGCGGCGCGGGACTGAAAGGAGAAAAGTATGCGTGTACTCATTGCTGGCCTCATGGCCTCCGCTTTTGCGATTGCGGGCGTTTCGGTAGCTCAGGCTGCAGACGCCGTCGACCAGGTTCCGGAAGCACCGGTTGCCCAGGACGCGCCGGTCAAGCCGGCTGGCAACTGGGAGGGCTTCTACCTTGGCGGCGCCGGCACCTACAACATGGGTAACTTTGGTTCCGACCGCCACACCTACGGTTTCGGCGGCCAGGTCTTCACCGGCTACAACTGGCAGCAGGGCCAGATCGTTTACGGTGTTGAATCGGACCTCGGCTACAGCGGCGACGACGTCTCCTCGGGCGGCGTTAAGAACAAGTACGGCTGGAACGGCTCCGTCCGTGGCCGCGTCGGCTACGACATGAACCCCTTCCTGCTTTACGGCACGGCTGGTCTTGCCCTGGGCAACGTCAAGGTTTCCGACGACACCTCGTCCGAAAGCAAGACGGCCTACGGCTATACGGTCGGCGCCGGTGTCGAAGCCTTCGTGACCAACAACATCACGACGCGCCTGGAATATCGCTATACCGACTACCAGAGCAAGGACTACAACCTCGACTCCGGCAGCTTCTCGCGCGGTTACGACGAGAACAGCGTCAAGCTCGGTATCGGCGTCAAGTTCTAAGCCGACTGAATATACAAATACAAAGAAGCCGGGCACGTCGCCCGGCTTTTTGCTGTCTGCTGCGGCGGATAGTGCTTCCTGAAAAGTGATTCTGGATTTGACTACGCGCTGGCTTTGAGCTCGCCGTGCGCAGGGAATTTCTTTTCGAATTGTGCCAGCCAGTCGATCAGCGGCGCATGATCGGCTTCCCACTGGCCTTTGAAGCGCAGGTCGAGATAGTCCAGCGTAGCGGCGAGTGCGAAATGTCCGCCGTTCAGTCTCTTGCCTGTTTTCGGCGGTTTGGCGCTGAGATGGGCGAGCCCGGCCGTCGCCTTCTTCCATTGCCGGTCTATCCAGGGCTGGTGAACCTTCTCCTCGTCGCGGAAGCGGCGCTCGTAGACGATCGCCAGCAGGCAGTCGCAAATGCCGTCGCAGAGCGCTTCGAGGACCTCCGCATCCGTGCGCTTGCCCTTCTTGGAAGGGTAGAGCCCGCCCTTCGTCAGCCGGTCGAAATAATGCATGATCGCCACGCTGTCGAAAATCGAGGCCCCGTCATCGGTCAGAAGCGTCGGGATCTTGCCGAGCGGATTGTTGTCCACGAGGATCGCCGGTCCGGTATTGGTATCGACCCGGATGGCATTCAACTCGAGATCGAGAAAATGCCCGGCCATCCGCACCTTGCTGGAATAGGGCGAGGCGGGTGAGCAGAGGAGCTTCATGGGACACCTGGGGGATTGGGGATTGCTGCAAGGACTATTCCCGAAGCTAGCGCATAACCCCTAAAATCGAAATCGATTTTCGGAAAGGATTGTGCGCATATTCAAAGTGCTACAGCGTCCTTTGCGCGTCTGACACGACGCGCGGCGCTGTCGCTGCCCGGTCAATCGTCCTTGACTGCCTTGTTCTCGCCGCGCAGCCAGAAGGCGCGGTGCGAGGCGAAACGGTCCTGCGCCAGATGATCCTTCAGCGCCGGCAGCATTTGGTGCAGCTCGTCTTTCAGCGTGAAGGGCGGGTTGACGATGACGAGGCCGGAGCCCGTCAGTCCCGTAATGCCGCGGTCGCTGCGTACAGTCAGTTCGGCGCAGAGCATCTTTGGGATGTCGAACGCCTGCAGCATTTCGTGGAATTCCTTGATCGGCGCGCCTTTCTTCAGCGGATACCACAGGCAATAGGTGCCGCCGGGAAAACGGCGATAGGCCTTTTCCAATCCCTTGGCCAGGCGCTCATATTCGTCCTCTTCCTCGAAGGGCGGATCGACGAGCACGATGCCGCGCTTCTCCTTCGGCGGCAGATGCGCGCCGAGCGCCAGCCAGCCGTCGAGCTCGGTGATGCGGGCGTGGTGATCGCCCTCGAACAGCCGGTGCAGTCGCACATAATCTTCCGGATGAAGTTCCATCGCCGACAGCCGGTCCTGCGGCCGGAACAGCATGCGGGCGAGCTTCGGCGATCCGGGATAAAAGCGGATGCCGCCCTCAGGATTGAGTTCGCGGATTGCTGAAAGGTAGGGCTCCAGCAATTCGGAAACCTGCGGCCCGAGTTCCGCCTCCATCAGCTTGCCGATGCCCTCGAGCCATTCGCCGGTTTTCTGCGCCTCTTCCGAGGAAAGGTCGTAGAGCCCGATGCCGGCATGCGTGTCGAGCATGCGGAATGCTCCGTCCTTCTTCTGCATGTAGCGGATCAGCCGCGCCAGCACGGCATGTTTCAGCACATCGGCAAAATTGCCCGCATGGTAGATATGGCGGTAGTTCATTTTCGCTGATGCCCGTATGAATTCGCGTTATCCGGAGTTTTTGTGGCTTTTGGCCGTAGATGCCTTGCAATATACAAAGGCCATGAACATTGCGACCCCCATCCACGCCAAATCCCCGAAGTCGGACACCAGGATCGGCCACACAGCCTGTCCGCATGACTGTCCCTCCACCTGCGCACTCGAGGTCGAGATCGCGGAGGATGGCCGCATCGGCCGCGTGCGCGGCGCCAACGATCATTCCTATACCTCGGGCGTCATCTGCGCCAAGGTTGCCCGCTATGCCGAGCGGCTCTACCATCCCGACCGCCTGATGCATCCCTTGCGCCGCGCCGGCGCCAAAGGGGCAGGGCAGTGGCAGCAGATATCCTGGGACGACGCGCTGGATGAGATCGCCGAAGCCTTCGTGAAGGCCGAGGCAAGGGATGGCAGCGAGGCCATCTGGCCCTATTTCTATGCCGGCACTATGGGTTGGGTGCAGCGCGATTCCATCGATCGCCTGCGTCATGCCAAGCGCTACTCCGGCTTTTTCTCGTCGATCTGCACCAACCCCGCCTGGACCGGCTTCACCATGGCGACCGGCGTGTTGCGCGGGCCCGATCCGCGCGAGATGGGTCGGACCGATTGCGTCGTCATCTGGGGCACCAATGCGGTCTCGACCCAGGTCAACGTGATGACCCACGCCATCAAGTCCCGCAAGGAGCGCGGCGCCAAGATCGTCGTCGTCGACATCTACGACAATCCGACGATGAAGCAGGCCGACATGGCGTTGATCGTCAGACCCGGCACCGACGCAGCCCTTGCCTGCGCGGTCATGCACATTGCTTTCCGCGACGGCTATGCCGATCGCGACTATATGGCTGGATATGCCGACGATCCCGGTGGTCTCGAAGCGCATCTGAAAACGAAGACGCCGCAATGGGCTGCTGCGATCACCGGTCTTTCGGTCGAAGAGATCGAAGCCTTCGCCCGCCTCGTCGGCACGACGAAGAAGACCTTCTTCCGTCTAGGCTACGGTTTCACCCGCCAGCGCAACGGCGCGGTCGCCATGCACGCGGCGGCCTCGATCGCCACCGTCCTCGGTTCCTGGCAATATGAGGGCGGCGGCGCCTTCCATTCGAACAGCGATATCTTCCGCATGAACAATGCGGAACTGACCGGCCGTCCGATGAAGGATGCCGATATCCGCATGCTCGATCAGTCGCAGATCGGCCGGGTGTTGACCGGCGATCCTGTGGCGCTGCGCCATCGTGGCCCGGTGACGGCGATGCTGATCCAGAACACCAATCCCGCCAACATCGCTCCCGAGCAGCGCCTTGTTAAGCGTGGTTTCGCCCGCGACGATCTGTTCGTCGCCGTCCACGAGCAATTCATGACCGAGACGGCCGATATCGCCGATATCGTCATTCCCGCGACGATGTTCGTCGAGCACGACGACATCTATCGCGCCGGCGGCCAGAACCATATCCTGCTCGGGCCGAAGCTCGTGGAGCCGCCGCCAACCGTGCGCACCAATCTTTTCGTCATCGAGGAACTGGCAAAACGCCTCGGCGTCGCCGATCGCCCCGGCTTCGGCTTCACCGCCCGCGAGATGATCGACCGCGTCTTGAAGTCGAGCGATCTGCCGGATTATGACCATTTCCTCGAACACAAATGGTTCGACCGCCAGCCGGCTTTCGAGGACGCCCATTTCCTGAACGGCTTTGCCCATCCCGACGGCAAGTTCCACTTCCGCCCGGACTGGATCAACCAACCGGCGCCGAACAAGCCGCCGGCTGCCGTCGGGTTGCTCGGGCCGCATGCCGAGCTGCCGGCCTTTCCCGATCAGGTCGACGTCATCGAAGTCGCCGATCCCGAGCATCCGTTCCGTCTCGCAACGTCGCCCGCCCGCAACTTCCTGAATTCGAGCTTTTCCGAGACCAAGACCTCTCGTCAGAAGGAGGGGCGCCCCGAAGTGATGATCAATCCTGTTGATGCCGAAGCCAACGGCATCGCCCATGGCGATCTCGTCCGCATCGGCAATAGCCGCGGCGATCTGCGCATCCATGCCCGCGTCACCAATGAGGTAAAGCCCGGCGTGCTGATTGCCGAGGGGCTCTGGCCGAACAAGGCGCATGTCGACGGTGAGGGCATCAACGTGCTGACCGGCGCCGATCCGGTCGCGCCCTATGGCGGGGCGGCCGTACACGACAACAAGGTCTGGCTTCGCAGGGACACAGCATGATGCAGCCGAAATCACGGGTGAAGATCGTCAGCGAGGAAACGCTGTCGAATGGGTGGACGCGCCTGAGCAGCTATTTGCTCGACTACATCGACCGCAAGGGGGCGACCCAGCGGTTGAAGCGGGAGATCTACCACCGCACCCCTGCCGCCTGCATCCTGCTCTATGATCCCAAGCGCGACCTCGTCGTTCTCGTCCGCCAGTTCCGTCTCGCCGTTCATCTCAACGGCGATCCCGCGTGGATGATCGAGGTGCCCGCCGGCCTTCTCGACGACGATCATCCCGAGGCGGCCATCCGCCGCGAGGCGATGGAGGAGACCGGTTATCGCCTGCGCGACGCGCGCTTCCTCTTCAAAACCTATACGACCCCGGGCGCCGTCACCGAAGTCATCCATTTCTTCGCGGCCTTAATCGATACCGCCGATCGCGTCGCCGAAGGCGGCGGTCTGGACGAGGAACACGAGGATATCGAAGTCCTCGAAATCCCGCTCGACGAGGCCTCCCGGATGATCGAAACCGGCGAAATCTTCGACGTCAAGACGATTGTGCTGCTGCAATGGGCGCTGTTGAACAAGAGCAAACTTCAATAGCGGGTAAGGCGATCGAGACCTGTGGTCCAGTTGCCTCCCGGGCGGATCGACTTGATCCGCGACCGGTTTAGTTTTCCCCGCGAACGCGCATCATCTGCCGAAAGGCGCGCCGCTTTAGTGCAGGTATTGCGTTGATGGTGCGCATGGCGCCGCGCGTCACAGCGAGCTGAACTCGACCGACAACAGGCCGATGGGCGAGATCGCTGGCATCCATCTGCCTTTTCGATTCCTGGACTGCTTCGGCGCTATAGCGAAGCATCTCGACTTCATAGGCATGAATGGCTTCGATGATCGGCCTTCGTCCTTGCTCCGCTTCAACAAGCATGCGTCCAAGCAGAGCGGCATCGCGAAGCGCGGTATTGGCGCCCGCGCCTCGTCCGGGTGTCATCGTATGGACGGCGTCACCGAGCAGAGTGACATTCGAACTCGTCCAGGGTTTCAGCGGGACGGAGGTCCTCATCTTGACGTCGTGGATCGTCGAGGGCTCCGTCGCACGAATGAGTGCGCGCAGATGCGGGTGCCAGTCGCGGGTGATCTCCAGGCCAAGCTCTCGCAATTGTTCGCCGCTGAGGCCGGACGGGTCGCGCGGGAAATTCTGCCGCGCGCCCCATATGCCCCAACCGATGCTGTCCTCGTCGAGTGCTTCGACGAAATCCGGCCATCGGGCAGCAAAACCGGGGTCGCTTCTGGTCTCAGTGAACTCGAGCGAGTGAATGATTGCGCCGAAGCCCATCGGCGCCATGATCAGCGACATGCCTTGGAACATTTTGTCCGACAGCAGCGCTTTCGTCTCGACCGTTATCGGAATTTTGCCTCCGAGCGACACCATCCCCGTGTCTTCCAGACGCGCATCAGGCAGACGTTGCCTGCGTACGGTCGAACTCGTGCCGTCTGCGCCGACCAGCACATCGCCTGTCGCGAGGCTTCCATCCTGAAAGCAGGCGGTGACCGACCCGTCGTCATTGGTTGTGTAACTTTGAAGCGCCTTCCCGAAGAAGACGTCGTCCTCCAGTCCCCTGAGCAGAACCCGCCTCAGCGTCTTTCGAATGACGTTCCTTTCACCGTCGAGCGCGTTCGGGCCTGCATCATCGATATCGAAGCTCAGCACTTCGCCTAGCTGTTCAGTGAGCATGTTGAAATAACGCGGCGACCTGGCGCAGGTGGCGACATAGAGATCGTAGAGCTCGCCGGGGATACAGGCTTTCAGCGCTCGGCTTCCAGCCGGGCTGATGCCGACGCGATAACCACCGGTGTTGGCGTTCGGCGCGAGGTCGCGCTCATAGACGGCAATGCCAACGCCGGCCTGTTTGAGCAGATGAGCGAGCGCCAAACCGCCAGTCCCGGCGCCGATAATCAAAACCTTCATGGTATTAGCCCTGGTCGAGTTTGGGGTCGGTGGAGAATTTCGCGGCGATCTGCCTCAGCCACTCCTCTGTCCAGGTGATGCGCTGGGCGCTGAGGTCCTCGACAATGCTGCTCACCCAGGACAATTCGGTTGCGTGAAGCGCCCGGAGATATTCCATCTCGAGAAGGAAGAGCCTCGGAACGGCCTGCGCTTCCTGCAGAGCTTTGTCGATGCGGCGAAGCTCCGACTCGATGGCTTTTGCTCTGAGTTCAAGCTGGCTCGCCACATCATCAGGAGTAAGCAGAGGAAGAAACGACATGGCTGCGGGGAATTCCGGATATTCCCGCGTCGGCGTCGACAATATCGCCCGCATCCATTCCAACGCGACGCCGCGGCCCTTCTCCGTAATCTCGTATACGGTCCGCTCGGGACGCTTGTCATCCCGGACTGTTTTTTGCGGCGTGATCAAACCCTCGCGTTCGAGGCGCTGGATTGTTTGATAAAGGCTCGCCCTCTGCGTGACATTGATCACCTCATCCTTGCCGCGCTCCTTGATGAGCCGTTGCATTCGGTAGGGATGCATCGGCTCTTCCATGAGCATTGCAAGGACGGCGAGTGCGATTGGAGAACGTTTGATGGTTGTCATAGTTATATGAATACTAGTTAGTTTATGACTATTCAATGGCTACCCAAAAGCTGCTGGCTCAATGGTCAGTGCAAGACTGGATCGATGACCGTGAATCTGTCACTTGCCAATCCGGCCGTTTCCAAAGCGCAAGTTTCCGCATTAAGGTAATAGCGCTCAAAATTTCATACGACTGTCACGAAGCGGTTCTATCCGCTGCGGTTTGAAATCACCGAATACGGCCAGGAGAAAGCCCATGTGGCTCAGCAATTTCACCCTCGTTCTCCCAAACGAGGTGGTGAGCGAAGGTTCCGTGCGTGTCGAGGATGGCGCCATCGCCGAGATCAAAGCGGAGCCGGTTGCCGGTGCTGCCATCGATGGTGGCGGGCGGCTGCTGATGCCTGGTTTCGTCGACCTGCACGGCGACATGATCGAGCGCGAGATTGCGCCGCGGCCGAATGCGCATATGCCGATCGATTTCGGTATACACGAACTTGACAAGAAGCTTGCCGCCGCCGGTGTTACGACGGCGTTTGCCGCCGTCTCCTTCGCGACCGAAAGCGTCTACGGCCACGTCCGCTCGCTGGAGACGACGTCGGCAGTGATCGAAGGTATCAACCGCCTGCGCGATGACCTCCTCATCGATCACCGTGTTCATGCCCGCTATGAAATCACCAATGTGGGTGCCGCCCCCGCGCTCGAGCGCCTGCTGAATGCCGACCAGATCGACATGGTCTCGCTGACCGACCACACGCCTGGCCAGGGCCAGTACAACAACCTGCCAAGCTACATCCTCAGCATTTCCGAGCGTCGCGCCATCTCCGAGGAAATGGCGGCCGAGATCGTCGCCAAGCGCATCGCCATGCGCAACAATCCCGAGATCGAGGCCAAGCTGAAGGAGATTGTCGCGCTGTCGCTGAAGCACAAGCTGTCGCTTGCCTCGCATGATGATGACAGCGTCGAAAAAGTCGCCGAAATGCATGATCTCGGCGTCACCATCAGCGAGTTTCCGGTCACCGCACCTGCGGCCGAAGAGGCGCGCCGCCGCGGCCTCTGGACGTTGATGGGCGCGCCGAACGCCCTGCGCGGCCAGTCGATGTCGGGCAATCTCAGCGCCCTCGATGCCGCAAAAGCCGGGCTACTCAGCGTCATCGCCGCCGATTATCATCCTGCGGCTTTCGTGCCCGGGATTTTCAAGCTCGCTGACATGGTGGAAGGCGGCCTGCCGGCCGCCGTCGCCATGGCGACGGGCAATGCCGCCCGTTCCGCCGGCCTGCTGGACCGCGGCGAGATCGCCATCGGGCAGCGCGCCGATCTGGTCGCGGTCGAGCCGGGCGACATCAATCGCATCCGCGCCACCTTCCGCGCCGGCCGTTTCGTCTACAGCGACGGCACGCTGCATCCGTTGCGGGCGCTGGCGGCCTAAGCGCGGTCGCCGATCATCGAGATGAGCTGAGCCTTCGGTGCGACAATCGAGGTCTCCACGCCTACAGTCTTGCCGCCTTCCATCGTCACGCGGCCTTCGGCAAAGAGCCGCAACGCTTGCGGATAGATCTGGTGCTCGACGGTGAGCACGCGCGCGGCAAGGCTTTCGGCCGTGTCACCTGTGAGAAGCGGCACGGCCGCTTGGCCGATCACCGGCCCCTCATCCATGCCTTCGGTGACGAAATGCACCGTGCAGCCGGCGATGCGCATGCCGGCGTCGATGGCGCGCTGATGCGTGTGCAGGCCCGGAAACAACGGCAGCAGGGAAGGGTGGATATTGAGCATACGGCCTTCGTAACGCTGGATGAAGGTCGCCGTCAGCAGCCGCATATAGCCCGCCAGGCAAAGGATGTCGGGAGAAAGCGTATCGAGCGCCGCAAAGATTGCCGCCTCATGCGCCTCCTTGCTGGCATAGTCCTTGCGGGGGAAGGCGAAGGTGGCGATGCCTTCGGCCGCTGCCTTGGCGAGCCCGCCGGCATCCGCCTTGTCGGAGATCACGCCGACGATTTCGGCCGGAAAGTCCGCCGGCTTGGCCGCTGCGACCAGCGCCATCATGTTGGAGCCGCCACCTGATATGAAGACGACGACGCGTTTGCGCGGCGTGCTCATATGGCAAGCGTACCCTTGTAAACAGTGCCGGCAGCGCCTTCGTCACGGGCAATCATGCGGCCGAGCGTGACGACTTTTTCGCCCTCGGCTTCAAGCGCCTTCGATACAGCGGCGACATTCTCTTCAGCGACGACGACGATCATGCCGATGCCGCAGTTGAAGGTGCGCAGCATTTCCTTGGCCTCGACGCCGCCCGTCTTGGCGAGCCACGAGAAGACCTGCGGCACCTTGACGGCCGCAAGATCGATCTCGGCGGCCAGATGTTTCGGCAGCACGCGCGGAATATTCTCCGGGAAGCCGCCGCCGGTGATATGGGCAAGCGCCTTCAGCGCACTCGTCTCGCGGATCGCCTTCAGAAGCGGCTTCACATAGATGCGGGTCGGCTCGAGCAGCGCTTCGCCGAGCTTCTTGCCTTCAGCGAACGGCGCCGGCGCATCCCAGCCGAGGCCGGAGAGCGAAACAATCTTGCGCACCAGCGAGAAGCCGTTGGAATGAACGCCGGAGGAGGCGAGGCCGAGGATCACGTCGCCCTCGGCGATATCGCCTGAAGGCAGCAGCTTGCCGCGTTCGGCAGCACCGACGGCAAAGCCGGCGAGATCGTAATCGCCGGAGGAATACATGCCGGGCATTTCAGCCGTCTCGCCGCCGATCAGCGCGCAGCCCGCCTCACGGCAGCCGGCGGCGATGCCGCCGACGATCGCCGCACCCTGGTCGGGATCGAGCTTGCCGGTCGCGAAATAATCGAGAAAGAACAGCGGCTCGGCGCCCTGGACCACGAGATCGTTGACGCACATGGCGACGAGGTCGATGCCGACAGTGTCGTGGTAATCCGCATCGATCGCGATCTTCAGCTTGGTGCCGACGCCGTCATTGGCGGCGACGAGAACCGGATCGGTAAAGCCTGCGGCCTTGAGGTCGAAGAGGCCACCGAAGCCGCCGATCTCGCCGTCGGCGCCGGGGCGGCGGGTCGAGCGCACCGCGGGCTTGATCTTCTCGACGAGGAGGTTGCCGGCATCGATGTCGACGCCTGCATCGCTATATGTCAGGCCGTTTTTCCCAGACTGGCTCATGCTGGTCTCCGATGGCTATTTTCAGGCGGCTAACATGCCGCGTCATCTGCCGGTCGCAATTGCATGACAGGGCCGTTTATGCAAGCGCTGCATGGGAAAAGCCCCCAATTTCCCGCGCCTTCCCGCAGCCTTTTCGGGATTTGGCGCAACAGGGTTGACCATCTTTACGCCTGCATCCTATGTGCTGATGGCCGCGTCGGATCGGATGCGGCATTCAGCGACGGCGAGCGATCAGCGGGGAAGCGATGCCACAGCATGTCAGCGGCAACAGTCTCAAGCGCCAGATCTTCTTCTGGCTGGCCGTGCTCGTCTTCTTCATCGCCTTCCTCTATGTCTTTAGCTCGATCCTGCTGCCTTTCATCGCCGGCATGGCGATCGCCTATTTCCTGGATCCGGTGGCCGACCGGCTGGAGCGTCTCGGCCTGAGCCGCATGATGGCGACGGTCGGCATCCTCGTTGCCTTCGTCATCGTCTTCGCCTTGGCGTTGATGATCCTCATTCCCGTGCTTATCAGCCAGTTCAACGATTTCGCCGGGCGGCTGCCGGGTTATATCAGTCAGCTGCAGGAGTTCATCACTCAGACGCAGAATTCGCTGCTGCCGGACTGGGTCAAGAGCCAGGCCGGCACGATCAAGGACAATCTCTCGGGCATTCTCTCCGAAGGTATGGGCTTCCTCACTGGGCTCTTCGCGCAGATCTGGAATTCCGGCAAGGCGATCGTCGACGTCATATCGCTGCTCGTCGTCACCCCCGTCGTCGCATTTTATATCCTGCTCGATTGGGACCGCATGGTCTCCAAGGTCGATCAATGGATCCCCCGCGACTATGTCGGCGATGTCCGCCAGATCGCCAAGGAGATCGACCAGGCAATTGCCGGCTTCATCCGCGGCCAGGGTTCTCTCTGCCTCATCCTCGGCATCTATTATGCCGCCGGCCTCTCGCTCGTCGGACTGAATTTCGGCCTGCTGATCGGCCTCTTCGCCGGCATGATCAGTTTCATTCCCTATGTCGGCTCGATGGTTGGCCTCGTCCTCGCCATCGGCGTGGCGATCGTGCAGTTCTGGCCGGATTATCCCTGGATCGGCCTGGTGCTGGCCGTCTTCTTCAGCGGCCAGTTCCTGGAAGGCAATATCCTGCAGCCGAAGCTCGTCGGCGAAAGCGTCGGCCTGCATCCGGTCTGGCTGATGTTTGCGCTCTTTGCCTTCGGCGCGCTTTTCGGTTTCGTCGGTCTTCTGGTCGCCGTGCCGGCTGCCGCCGCCGTTGGCGTGCTTGTTCGCTTCGCGCTTTCACGCTACCTTCAGAGCGATCTTTATTTTGGCGTCTCGCCCAGTGGCCGCGCCCGGAAGACGAAATCAGTTCCCAATGAATGACGTGAAGAACGCTGATCCGAAGCGCAGGGCCGGAGAACAGTTGTCGCTGCTGTTTTCGCACGATGCCGCAAGCGGACGTGACGATCTCCTGATCTCGGAGCGTCTTGCGGCTGCCGTTTCGATCGTCGATGCCTGGCCGGAATGGCCATCGCCGGTCGTCGTGCTCGCCGGCCCCGTCGGCTCGGGAAAATCCCATCTCGCCCGTATCTGGAGCGAATTGAGCGGCGCCGTCAGCATCCATCCGGAGCTCGGCTCGGACGCAGCGGTTGCCGCTGCCGCCGGCCCGGTGCTGTTCGAGGACGCCGATCGCCTCGGCTTCGACGACAATGCGCTCTTCCACGTCATCAACAGCGTCCGCGAAAACGGCACCAGCCTGCTGATAACAAGCCGTCTTTGGCCGATGTCGTGGCCGGTTCTACTGCCCGATCTGCGTTCGCGTCTGAAGGCCGCCACCGTCGTCGAGATCGGCGAGCCCGACGAGGCGCTCTTGTCGCAGGTGATCGTCAAGCTCTTCGCCGACCGGCAGCTTTATATAGATGACAAACTCGTGCTCTATATCGTTAACCGCATGGAGCGGTCGCTGAACGCGGCCCAGACGATCGTCGAAAGGCTTGACCGGCTGGCCCTGTCGCGGGGCACGAAAATCACCCGGTCACTTGCTGCCGAAGTATTGAATGAATTGGGAAATTCGGAACCGGCCGATTGACTGTCACAGTTCCGTCGTGAAACTGATATAATTGCCGTCGCGATTGAAACGGGGTAAGCGGACCATGGATAGTGCAGTCGCAGAACATCAGGAACTCACCCCGGAAATCAACGACAACACCCCTCCGCTGGAAGAGCTGCTCAAGAGCCCCGAGCGTTTCATCAACCGAGAATTTTCCTGGCTGCAGTTCAACCGTCGCGTCCTGGAAGAGACTTTGAATACCGAGCATCCGCTGCTCGAGCGCGTCCGCTTCCTGTCGATCTCGGCCGCCAACCTCGATGAATTCTTCATGGTGCGTGTTGCCGGCCTCGAGGGCCAGGTGCGCCAGAATATCGCCATCCGCAGCCCAGACGGCAAGACGCCGGCCGAACAGCTCGACTCGATCCTGCAGGAGATCGACCATCTGCAGATGGAGCAGCAGGCCTCACTCGCCGTGCTGCAGCAGTATCTCGCCAAGGAAGACATTCTGATTGTGCGCCCCGGCGCTTTGAGCGATGCCGATCGCCAATGGCTTGCCGCCGAATTCGAACAGGCGATCTTCCCCGTGTTGACGCCGTTGTCGATCGATCCGGCTCACCCGTTCCCCTTCATTCCCAATCTCGGTTTCTCGATCGGCCTGCAGCTCGTCAGCAAGAGCGGCCGCGAGCCGATGACGGCGCTGCTGCGCTTGCCGCCGGCCCTCGACCGCTTCGTCCGCCTGCCGGATGAGGGGACCACGATCCGCTACATCACCTTGGAAGATGTCGCCAACATCTTCATCCACCGGCTTTACCCGGGTTATGAGGTGCAGGGCTCTGGTACCTTCCGTGTCATCCGCGACAGCGATATCGAAGTCGAGGAAGAGGCCGAAGATCTGGTCCGCTTCTTCGAAACGGCGTTGAAGCGCCGCCGCCGCGGTAAGGTAATCCGCATTGAGACCGACTCGGAAATGCCGGCCTCGCTGCGCCAGTTCGTCGTCCAGGCGCTCAGCATTCCCGACAATCGCGTCGCCGTTCTGCCGGGCCTTCTGGCGCTGAACACCCTCTCCGAGATCACCAAGGCGCCGCGCGACGATCTCAGGTTTCTCCCCTATAATGCGCGATTTCCCGAGCGCGTCCGCGAACATGCCGGCGATTGCTTCGCCGCAATCCGCGAAAAGGACATGGTCGTCCATCACCCCTACGAATCCTTCGACGTGGTGGTCCAGTTTCTTCTCCAAGCTGCGCGCGATCCTGATGTCCTGGCGATAAAGCAGACGCTTTACCGCACCTCTAACGACAGCCCGATCGTCCGCGCGCTGATCGATGCCGCCGAAGCCGGCAAGTCGGTGACGGCGCTGGTCGAGCTCAAGGCCCGTTTTGACGAAGAGGCGAATATCCGCTGGGCGCGTGATCTCGAGCGCGCCGGCGTGCAGGTCGTCTTCGGTTTCATCGAACTCAAGACCCACGCAAAGATGTCGATGGTCGTCCGCCGCGAGGAGGGCAAGCTCAGAACCTATTGCCACTTGGGAACGGGCAATTACCACCCGATCACCGCGAAGATCTATACCGACCTGTCCTATTTCACCTGCAATCCCGTCATCGCGCATGACATGGCGAATATCTTCAATTTCATCACCGGTTACGGCGAGCCGGAACAGGGCATGCAGCTTGCAATCTCGCCCTATACGATGCGCCCGCGCATCCTGCGCCACATCGAAGAAGAGATCCAGCATGCCAGGAACGGCGCCCCGGCCGCGATCTGGATGAAGATGAACTCGCTCGTCGATCCCGACATCATCGACGCGCTCTATCGCGCCAGCCATGCCGGCGTCGAGATTGACCTCGTCGTGCGCGGCATCTGCTGCCTGCGCCCGCAGGTGCCCGGCCTCTCGGAAAAGATCCGCGTCAAGTCGATCGTCGGACGCTTCCTCGAGCACAGCCGCATCTTCTGCTTCGGCAACGGCCATGGCCTGCCGTCCGACAAGGCGCTGGTTTACATCGGTTCTGCCGACATGATGCCGAGAAACCTCGATCGTCGCGTCGAAACCATGGTTCCGCTCACGAATCCGACTGTTCATGAGCAGGTCTTGTCACAGATTATGCTCGGCAACGTGATTGACAATCAACAAAGCTACGAGATATTGCCCGACGGTACGTCGCGACGCATGGAAGTGCGCAGGGGCGAGGAACCGTTCAATGCGCAGCAGTATTTCATGACCAATCCGAGCCTCTCAGGCCGTGGTGAAGCCCTGAAGTCCAGTGCGCCGAAGCTGATCGCCGGCCTGCTCGAAGGCCGCAACAACAAGTAAAACTGGACATAAATGGTTGAATCAGAAGCCCAGGGGCGCCTTCCGGGGATCGCCCCGGTCTCCGTGGTCGACATTGGATCGAATTCCATTCGTCTGGTCGTCTACGAAGGCTTGTCCCGTTCGCCCACCATCCTCTTCAACGAAAAGGTCCTTTGCGGCCTCGGCAAGGGCATAGCCCTCACCGGTAAGATGGATGAGGAGAGCGTCGGCCGGGCTCTGGCTGCGTTGCATCGTTTCAAGGCTCTGTCCGATCAGGCGCGCGCTTCGACCATGTATGTTCTGGCGACGGCGGCCGCGCGCGAGGCGAGCAACGGTCCTGATTTTATTCATCAGGCCGAGACGATCCTGCAGCGCCATGTCCGCGTGCTGTCAGGCGAGGAGGAAGCGAAATTCGCCTCGCTCGGCATCATCAGCGGCTTCTTCAATCCCGATGGGATTGCCGGCGACCTCGGCGGCGGTTCGCTTGAACTGATCGACATCAAGGGCAAGGAGGTCGGCAAGGGCATTACCCTGCCGCTCGGCGGACTGCGCCTGTCGGAATATGCCGGCGGTTCGCTTTCCAAGGCCAGAACCTTTGCCCGCAAGCAGGTGAAAACCGCAAAATTGCTGGCGAAAGGCGAGGGGCGCACTTTCTACGCCGTCGGCGGCACCTGGCGAAATATCGCCAAGCTGCATATGGAGATCACCAATTATCCGCTGCATATGATGCAGGGTTATGAAGTGTCGCTCGAAGCAATCATGCTGTTTCTCGAACAGGTGGCGACCGCGCGCGATTCCAAGGAGCCGGCGCTGCTGGCCGTTTCCAAACACCGCCGTTCGCTGCTGCCTTTCGGCGCCGTCGCCATGAAAGAAGTGCTGAGCGCGATGAAGCCGTCGGTGATTTCCTTCTCTGCGCAGGGTGTGCGCGAGGGCTATCTTTATTCGCTGCTGTCGGAGTCCGAACGCCGCCTCGATCCGCTGCTTGCAGCCGCCGGCGAACTGGCGATTCTGCGTGCCCGTTCACCGGAGCATGCCCGTGAACTGGCGGAATGGACCGGCCGCATGATGCCACTGTTCGGCGTTCAGGAAACCGAAGAGGAGAGCCGCTATCGCCAGGCTGCCTGTCTGCTGGCCGATATCAGTTGGCGCGCCCATCCCGACTATCGCGGCCTGCAGGCGCTGAACGTCATCGCCCACTCCTCCTTTGTCGGCATCAGCCATCCAGGCCGCGCCTTCATCGCGCTCACCAATTATTACCGTTTCGAGGGTCTGCACGACGACGGCGCCACCGGCCCACTGGCGCAGATCGCCACGGCCCCGCTGATCGACCGGGCCAAGCTGCTCGGCGGCATGCTGCGTGTCGTCTATCTCTTTTCAGCGTCGATGCCCGGGATCGTCAGAAACCTGACCTTCCGCAAATCGTCTAACCCGGATTTCGACCTCGAATTCGTCGTGCCCCCGGAGTACCGCGACTTTGCCGGCGAACGCCTGGACGGCCGCCTGCAGCAGCTGTCGAAGCTTACGAACAAGCGGCTGGCGTTTCGGTTCGAGTAGGGTAGGCATCTTTACGGCGGGATATTTTGAGCGCGCCGTCCCGCCGCCCTTCCTCATTCCTGTGCTCGTCACAGGAATCGAGCCACCGCGCGTCCGCGCGGAGAATGACAGAAGAGTCTCTCGCGCCCAAGGACTTGGGCGCACTGGATTCCTGTGACGAGCACAGGAATGAGCGACTATCTGGTGTGTCAAGTTGCATATTGGAATTCCCTTCGCGCGTCTCGTGCTTTTGCGTTGAGAATGACGAGGAGCTTTCTGGCGAGGGCAATGCGGATGACCATTTTCGGCTTGCCTG
>NZ_ML133688.1 GCF_003985155.1 Rhizobium vallis
CAGCAGTTCGGCACGCCGGCCGAGATCTACAACAATCCCGCCAATATCTTCGTTGCCGACTTCATGGGATCGCCGGCGATGAACCTGCTCAACGCCACCGTCGAAAACGGCGGGGGCGGGCTGGAGGTCTCGCTGGAACGCCCGAATGCCGCCCCGCTCAGGCTGCCGGTGATGTCAGGCAATCACGGCCTGTCTTCCTATGCCGGCAAACCGGTGATCTTCGGCATTCGCCCCGAAGCCCTGACCGATCCCGACGGCGCCGACCGCAAGGCGCGCTCGCTGACCGAGGGCGACTGCCTGATCGAGGTCGTCGAACCCGCCGGCTCCGACACCTTCGCCGTCACCAAGCTCGGCGGCAAATCCGTCGTCGCACGCCTGCGCGCCGATACCCGCATCGCTCCAGGACAAAACACCCGCCTCGCCTTCAATCTCGACAAGGCCGTGTTCTTCGATCCGGAAAGCCAGGCAAGGATCGCGTGATGGTCAGGTGCTGAGATGAGCGGTTCACCAGATATTATCATCATCGGTTCAGGCGTCGGCGGCTCCACGGTTGCCGCCGGCCTCGCTGTATCAGGTGCACAGATATTGATCCTCGAGGCCGGCGATCATATCCCCGATCTTCCGGTCAATCGCGACCAGCGCGCCATCTTCCAGCGCGGCCACTTCCGGCCGAAAGAGACGTGGTACGAGGCGAACGGCAAGGGGTTCAATCCCGGCAACTACTACAATGTCGGCGGGAATTCGAAGTTCTACGGCGCTGTCTTGTCGCGCTATCGCAGGCAGGATTTCGACGTCATCGAACATCGGGAAGGCGTATCGCCGGCATGGCCATTTCCCTATGAGGAGTTGGAACCTTGGTACTCAAGGGCGGAACAGCTGTACCAGGTTCGCGGCAGTCTGGGCGAGGATCCCACCGAACCATATCACTCGGCTGCCTACGACTATCCGCCGGTCCCTGACGAGGCGCCGATCGCCGATGTCAGGGCACGGCTCAAGGAGAAAGGCCTGCATCCGTTTTCCCTGCCGCTTGGCCTGGATCTCGACGCCTGGCTCTCCAAGGCGCGCACGCCATGGGATGCGCATCCGAACGCGCGGGATGGGAAGATGGATGCCGAGACCGCAGCCCTTGCTCTGGCGTTGAAGCACGAGAATGTTCGGCTCGAAACCAATGCGCGCGTAACCAAGCTCGAGACGGGAGCCGGGAGCCGGATCGACCGGGTAATTTACGTCAAGAACGGGCAGGCGGTGACCGTTTCGCCGAAAATCGTCATCCTCTCCGCCGGCGCAGTCCAGTCCTCCGTGCTTTTGCTGCGCTCGAAAAACGACCGCTTCCCAAAGGGCCTCGCCAACTCTTCCGACCAGGTAGGCCGCAACTTCATGAACCACAATGCGTCCGCCGTCATCGGGGTTTCGCCGAAGTTCAGGAACACCGCCGTCTATCAGAAGACATTTGCCTTCAACGATTTCTATCTGTCGGACGGGGAGGGAGGGCCACCGCTTGGCAACGTGCAGCTCCTCGGCCGCATTTCCGAAAAGGTTCTGAAGGGTTCGTTGCCGCAAGCGCCGGAATGGCTTCTGCGCTTCATCACAAACCATGCCATCGACTTCTATGCGATGAGCGAGGACGTGCCCAATCCCGAAAGCCGAGTCATGGTGGATGGAGATCGGATCATTCTCCAATGGCAGCGAACCAACTGGGATGCGCATCTTGCCCTTGTCGCCAAGCTGAAGACGATTCTGAAATCGATTGGGTTTCCGATCGTGCTCTCGAGGCCCTTCGACAAGCGCACGCCGTCCCATCAGTGTGGAACGATCCGCATCGGCAACGACCCCGCCACCGCCCCGCTGGACACCTACTGCCGTTCCTACGATCACGAAAACCTCTTCGTCGTCGACGCCGGTTTCCTGCCCACGTCGGCTGCGGTCAATCCTGCGCTCACCATCGCCAGCCAGGCGCTCCGAGTTGCAGGCCACATTGCATCGAAGGACTTGCAGACAGGCGTGCCGGGCTCAGAGCGCCTGACACACGCCGAAAACCGGTCAACACTTTGAACGCGCCGCCGGCCATCGGTCGACAGATCGCAGCACCAGGACAGTAAAAATGGCATTCGACTACATCATCACGGGCGCCGGTCCTGCCGGATGTGTGCTTGCAAACCGGCTGAGCGAAGATCCAGATGTCAAAGTGCTCCTCCTGGAAGCGGGCGGAGGCGACTGGAATCCTCTTTTCCACATGCCGGCCGGCTTTGCCAAGATGACCAAAGGCGTGGCCAGCTGGGGATGGCAGACCGTTCCCCAGAAACACATGAAGGGCAGGGTGCTTCGCTATACGCAGGCGAAAGTCATCGGTGGCGGCTCATCGATCAACGCCCAGCTTTACACGCGCGGAAACGCTGCGGATTATGACCTCTGGGCGCGTGAAGACGGTTGCGAGGGCTGGGACTACCGGTCGATCCTGCCGTATTTCAAACGCGCGGAGGACAACCAACGCTTCGCCGACGACTATCATTCCTATGGCGGTCCGCTCGGTGTCTCGATGCCGGCGGCAGCGCTGCCGATCTGCGACGCCTACATCCGTGCGGGGCAGGAACTCGGCATTCCCTACAATCACGATTTCAACGGTCGTCAGCAGGCGGGCGTCGGTTTTTATCAGCTCACGCAGCGCAATCGCCGCCGGTCGTCGGCGTCGCTCGCCTACCTCTCGCCGATCAGGGACCGGAAGAATTTGACGGTGCGCACCGGCGCGCGCGTCGCTCGCATCGTCCTGGAAGGAGCGCGCGCGATCGGCGTCGAGATTGCGACGTCGCGCGGCCTGGAGATCGTGCGCGCCGAACGCGAAGTGCTGATTTCCTCCGGGGCGATCGGATCGCCGAAGCTCCTTTTGCAATCCGGCATAGGGCCGGCCGATCATCTCAAGTCGGTGGGCGTCAAGGTGCTCCACGATCTGCCCGGTGTCGGCGGCAATCTCCAGGATCATCTGGATCTTTTCGTCATCGCCGAATGCACCGGCGATCACACCTATGATGGCGTCGCAAAATTTCACCGCACGCTTTGGGCCGGCATCCAGTATGTCTTGTTCCGGAGCGGACCGGTCGCCTCGTCGCTCTTCGAGACCGGCGGTTTCTGGTATGCCGATCCCGATGCACGTTCTCCTGATATCCAGTTCCACCTCGGTCTGGGATCCGGCATCGAAGCGGGCGTCGAGCGGCTCAAGAATGCCGGTGTGACCCTCAACTCCGCCTATCTGCATCCGCGCTCGCGTGGAACAGTGCGTCTATCGTCGTCCGATCCGAGCGCTGCTCCCCTGATTGACCCCAATTACTGGTCCGATTCCCACGACAGGAAGATGTCCCTGGAGGGGCTCAAGATCGCGCGCGAAATCATGCAGCAGGCGGCGCTGAAGCCTTATGTCATGGCCGAAAGGCTTCCCGGACCGAAGGTCATGACCGACGAGGAGCTTTTCGACTACGGCTGCGCCAACGCAAAGACCGACCATCATCCCGTCGGCACCTGCAAGATCGGAACCGGGCCGGATGCAGTTGTCGGGCTCGATCTTAAGGTCCACGGCCTGGAGGGCCTCAGGGTCTGCGATTCCTCGGTCATGCCGCGCGTGCCGTCATGCAATACCAACGCTCCGACCATCATGGTCGGCGAAAAGGGATCGGATCTCATCCGGGGCCTAGCCGCACTTGCCCCGACCATCTTCGCCTATGAACGCAACGATATGAGGCCTCGGGCTCGCGCCGAAATTCGGTAAGCCCTGTCGAGAGGAGCAATGACGATGTCTGAAGTGAGAGTGGCGGTGCTTGGCGCCTCGGGCTGGATGGGAAAGGTCCACACCATGGCCTACCAGACCTTTCCCCATTTCTTCGGCGTGTCGGATGGGACGGCACGAATCGTGGCGCTCGTCGACCGTAACCCGAAGGCCGCCGAGGATCTTGCCAACAGGGCGCCGGGCGCAAGGATTCTTCAGGATTGGCAACTGGCGGTCGCTGATCCCAATGTCGACCTGATCGATATCTGCCTGCCCGACCATCTTCACTACCAGGTGGCCAAGGCCGCCTTGCTGGCGGGCAAACATGTCTATTGCGAGAAGCCATTGGCAAATACCGCCGCCGAAGCGCGGGAACTGGCCGACATTGCCAGGGAGAAGGGCGTCATTACCCGCGTCGGACACGCTTTTCCCAGAAATCCGGTTCATGATCTGGCGAAGGACATCATCCAATCCGGCGAAATCGGCGAGATCAAGCTGTTCCGCGGCTGCCAGCACGTCGATATGTACGGCGATCCCACAGCGCCCTTCATGTGGCGCGCCGATGGAAAGCTTGCGCCAACGGGGATCGTCGGCGATACCGGTTCTCATATCTTCAGCTTCATGGATTTCCTGGTCGGCCGCGTCAGTTCCCTGATCGCCGACAATCTGATCGTGACGCCGCGCCGGCCCGTCGTTGAGGGTCTTGCCTATGGCGAGCAGGTGAAACTGACAGGCGATGAGTCCTGGGCTGACATCACCAACCCCGATGCAACGAACCTGCTCTGCCGGTTCGAAAACGGCGCCGGCGGGATCGTCGATTTCAGCCGGGTCGCGACCGGCCGCAAGTTCATGCAGACCTACGAGGTCTATGGAACGAAGGGCAGCATTGCCTATAGCTATGACGAGATAAACCGGCTGCGTTTCTACTCCAACGACGACCGGACGGGACGGCGCGGCTTTCGGGAAATCGACGTTGGCCCCGAGAACCCCACCTTCCGGGCTTTCCTGCCTCTGCCGAATTTCGGCTTAGGCTACAATGAAAGCAAGATCATCGAGGTGGCCGAGGTGATCCGCTCGATTGTTGCCGACAGACCGATGTGGCCGACATTCGATACCGGCCACCACATTTGCCAGATCGTCGACGCATGCATGGAATCTTCCCGCGAGAGGCGCTGGGTCGACATCCCGCTGGCTGACCGCCAATGACCATCGACGTTCCGCAGGAAATTCTTGACGCCCTGACCGATGTCGACATGCCGCGGCTTCCGCCCGAGGCCGCCCCTTCGGAAACGGTCCGGCTCGCCGACGTCGATGTGCCGGTCTATCGAGCCGGCTGCGTCATCGTCGGTTCCGGCGCGGCGGGGCTGCGTGCAGCGGTGGAAATGAAGCGGCGCGGCGATGACGTGGTCATCGTCAGTCAAAGCGCATGGGGCGGAACATCGGCCTGTTCGGGATCGGACAAGCAGACGCTTCACACCGCGAATACCGCCGACCAGGGCGACAATTATAAGGCCATGGCGCGCGCCATCCGTAGCGGCGGCGCCATGGACGAGGATACGGCCTATGTCGAGGCTGTGGGCTCGTCGCGGATGATGGCATCGCTGCAGTTCCTGGGTCTGCCGCTGCCCCAGGATCCGCTCGGTGGAACGCTGAGATATCAGACCGACCACGACGAGGTCGGCCGCGCCACCAGCTGCGGTCCGCGCACCTCCCGCCTCATGGTCAAGGTGTTGGCCGAGGAAGCGATCCGGCTCGGCGTGCCGTTCTACAATCAGACCACCGCCGTCAAGATTCTCACCGAAGGCGACGGAGCGAACCGCCATGTCGTCGGAATGCTCGTCATGCGCGCCGGAGATCGCACCGAGAAGAACCCGCTGGGCATTGCGCTATTCACCAGCGACGTCATCGTGCTTGCGGCCGGTGGACCGGGCGAACTCTATCGCGACAGTGTCTATCCAAACGGCTGCTTCGGCTCCCTCGGACTAGCTCTCGAGGCAGGCATCGAGCTCGTCAACCTGACCGAAAGCCAGTTCGGTATCGGAACGCGCCGGGAGGGCTTCCCGTGGAATCTGTCCGGCACCTATGTCCAGGCGATGCCGCATATCTATTCGGTCGATTCCGAAGGCGCGGAACACGATTTTCTGGGTGAGTACTACCGCAGCACCCGGGAATTGGCGTCGAATGTCTTCCGCAAGGGTTATCAATGGCCGTTTCACGCGACGCGCATGCTCGACTTCGGCTCGAGCCTGGTGGATCTCGCCATCTATCGCGAGACTGCCGCGGGACGGCGTGTCTTCATGGACTTCAATCGCAATCCGCTGCCGGTCTCCGGCGACCTGCCGTTCAGCCTGGAAAGACTTGACGATGACGTCCGCCTCTATCTCGGCAAGGCCGGCGCTGACCAGGATATGCCGATCGATCGGTTGAAACATATGAACCCGCTCGCGATCGAACTCTATCGCCGTTACAAGATAGACATTGCCGCGGAGCCGCTGGAGTTTGCGGTCAACAACCAGCACATGAACGGCGGCGTCATGGTCGACACCTGGGGCCGCAGCACTCTTAGGGGCTGTTACGCGGTCGGTGAGGCAGCGGGCACGCATGGCGTAACCAGGCCGGGTGGGGCGGCGCTGAACGCCGGGCAGGTCTTCGGCACCCGGGCGGCCGAACATATCAACGCGAGCGGCAGGGCGAAGGGGGCCGCTGCGAAGGATATAACCGCGACCGCCGAGGCAGGCATCACCGATCTTCTCGGCGCCCTCAGCACCGAGAGCCCGTTCACCGTCAAGTCAATCCGCTCGGAAGTGCAGGCGCGAATGAGCGAGAAGGCTGGCATTATCTGCGATCAGGAGGGTGTCAGCGGCGCCTTGATCGAAGCGCGCAAGCTGAATGCCGAAATTCGCGGCAAAGGCGTCGCCTACGGTCGTGGCGCGGAGGCGGTTCGCGGCGTGCAATGGCGGCACATGGCGCTCGCGTCGGAAGCCGTACTCAGCGCGCTTGATTTCTTCATCCGCAATGGCGGCGGCAGCCGCGGCGCGCGAGCGATATGCGATGTGGAAGGCGAATGCCTTCCGTTGGCACACTCCGGTCCATTGCAGGAATATCGCTTCCGGAAGGAACGCCAGGCGCATCGGCAAGAGCAGATCGTCGTCCGGCTCGATGGGGATGAGATCAGGCTTTCAACACGTCAGAATCGCGCCTTCGATGAGAGCGCCAAGTCCTTCTTCGAACGGGACTGGCCCGCCTGGTTGACGGGCAGAATCTACGATCTGGAGGCGGATGAATGAGGCGCGGCCGGTGATGGCACGTCGAGTTCGATCATCACGGGCGCATGGTCGCTCGTATGCTCCCAGCTGCGCGGTTTTCTCCGGACGGTGGCCGATCGAAGCCACGGTGCAACGGCCGGACTGAGCAGGAAGTGGTCGATGCGAAGCCCGGCGTCACGTTCGAAGCTGTTCCGCCAGTACTTCCAGAAGGTGTAGATGCGCTCTCCCGGATGCAGATGTCTGACGGCATCGGTCCAGCCCTGGGCGACCAGGCGGGCATAGGCCTTGCGAACTTCCGGCCGGAAAAGCGCGTCGTCCAGCCAGCGCTCCGGCTTGTAGACATCGATCTCTGTGGGCATGACGTTGAAATCGCCAGCCAGGATCGAAGGTACGTCGAGCTCGAGGAGGTCGCCGGCATAGTCGTGCAGGCGACGAAACCAGCGGAGCTTGTACTCGAACTTGGCGCTCGGGAACGGATTGCCGTTTGGAAGATAGAGGCATCCGATCAGAATGCCGTCGACGACGGCTTCGATATACCGGCTGTGGCTGTCATCGGGATCGCTGGGAAGACCGCGCCGCGTCAGGATCGGCGTCTTGCCCTTCGCAAGGATGGCAACCCCGTTCCAGGATTTCTGTCCGTGCCAGACGGCGCCGTAGCCGGCCCGTTCGATCTCCTTTCGCGGAAACCTGGCGTCGTCTGTCTTCAGTTCCTGGAGGCATACCACATCCGGCGCGTCCTCCTTGAGCCAGCGCAACACGACGTCCAGCCGTCCGTTGATCCCATTGACGTTGTAGGTTGCGATTTTCATGAGACCCCGGAAGTCGGAGGCTGTGCCGCTGTGCTCTAGAAACGCTCCCGGGTTTCCTCGGTCGAATCTTCTCGGGGTGATCGAGCGAGCCGACTGTCACTCGGATCAATTCGTCGCCGTCATATTGAAGATAGAGCAGCGTTGCGGAATTGCCGCACGCCTCAACGCGTTGCGCCGAAGACGAAAGCGATGCCGGCGACGATTGCTGCGGCTGTCAGCGGCTGCCGGCGTATTCGATCCTCGAGATCGCGGACGAAGCTGTTTGCTTCCGCCTTTGCCAGGCGTGCTGTTCCGGAATCCAGCTCTGATGCGGATTCGACCATCCGACCGGCTTCTTTCTGAAGCGCCCGCATTTCTTCGTGGGAGGCTTCGCCGGTCGAGCCCAGGGCTTGATCGACGAGCGGATATTCGTCGTCAAGCCGGGTGGGGTCCGGCTCCCTTTTCACGCGTGCAGCCTCTTCGGTGTCGGTGCGGCCGGCAGGAATCGAGGTGTGCGTGGCCGACACCGGGTCGGACGCTGGGAAAGTGTCCTCAATACCTTTGTCGAGGTTGCCTTTTCGGCCTTGCTTGCGCTGCTCTGCCTGCTCCTTCCGCATGGACTGGACTGCGGGGGATTCATTTGGATTTGCCATCGGGGTTTCCTCCATTGCACTTCGACAATCAAAGCGACGACGGGCAAAGAAGTTCCGTAAGAATGCGTTCCCGCCTTATGCGGCTCGTTTGTCGATGAGCAGGCGAAGGGCCCGGTGCGCAGTTTAAAGTTGCATATGGCAGGCCTTTATCGGATCTTAGGCTGGAAATCAGACGAATCGGACCAAAGTCCAGCCTATTTTGGTACCTAGGTCCGGTTGCATTCGATCTTCGGAACAGCGACAAATCTCATGCGTCCTACAATTGTGTGGGAGCGTCGAGGAATGGACGAACGAGGCCGCAATGAGTATCTCGAAACGCGATTGTCTAAGATTGGGTGGCGGCGCAGCCGTTGCCCTCATAGCTGTCGCATCTCCAGTGACATTGAATCTCGGCGGCTCCCTTCCGCTTCTGGCGGTGAAATTCGCCCAGGCAAAAGACGGCAACAATGGAAACGGCAACGGCGGCGGTAACGGCAATAGCGGTGGCGGGAACGGCAATAGCGGCAATGGCGGAGGGAATGGTAACGGCGGCGGTAGCGGCAACGGAGGAGGAAACGGTAACGGGGGAGGAAATGGTAACGGCGGCGGCAATGGGGGAGGGAACGGAAACGGCGGCGGGAGTTCCGGAAACGGCGGGAGTTCCAGCAACGGTTCGGGATCTTCTTCCTCGGCGACAGGCTCGTCGCAAGCCTCGGGAACGAGAGCGACCGAAGCCTCCGATGGCTCGATCGACATCCGTCACGCGAATGGCATCACTGAAACCCTGCGAGGCGGCCGCTATATCATGAAGGACGGGAAAGGCAGGACGATTATAAGTCGGCAAGGGACCGCCAGCGATGCCCGCCGGCTGAGCCGCTTCTTTCGTTAGGGCAACTCCAACATGCGCGGCGCGTTGCGTCCGATGCTAGCGCCGTTCGCGCCATTGTAAAGCCGCCTCGGTTCTGTTCGAGGCGCCGAGCTTGCTCAGAATCTGTGTCATATGGTGCTTGACGGTCTTTTCCTGCAGGCCGAGACGCAAGCCGATATGCTTGTTCGACAGGCCTTGGGCGACAAGATCCATCACTTCGCGTTCCCGCGGCGTCAGGCTGTTTTTCTCGGAGCTTCCGCCCTGTAACGAACTCTCCATGACCTTTGCCGACATCGTCGGCGAGATATATCGCGATCCGCTAAGAATGGTCCGGATCGCTTCGGCAAGGCCGCGCGAACCCACACCTTTGAGAACATAGCCCATCGCTCCCCGCTGCAGAGCTCCAAGCAACGTGTCTACTTCCTCCGATACGGTCAACATGAGGATCTTTGTCGAGGGGCTGAGTGCCAGGACCTCGCCGATTGCCGATAGTCCGCCTCCGGGCATCGAGACATCAAGGAGCATGACGTCGGGGCGGTTGTTGGAAGCGATCATGGCCGCGTCATCGCTACTGGCGCCTTCTCCGACGACGACGAAATTGCTGATCTCCGACAAGCTGCGGGTTACACCCTCGCGAAAGAGCGGATGGTCGTCCACGACGCCGATGGTGATTGCTGTCATCTCTCATCTCCCACTTCCATAGGCTCGAAGGTCATAACAACCGTCGTTCCTCCTCCGCCTGTCTTGATGTCGAAGGATCCTCCGAGGCTATCGATGCGTTCCCGAAGCCCGACCAGACCGAGGCTCGACGGCCTCACCTCACTCGGATCGAAGCCGTCGCCACGGTCGCTGACCTCGACGCGGACATGTCCGTTGTGCGAGACGGCCTTGACAGTCTGCTGGATGCCGCCGCCGTGGCGATGGGCGTTATTCAAGGCCTCCTGAACGAAGCGATAAATGCAGATCTTCACGGCAGGAGCAAGCTCGGGTCCATCCTCGTCGACAATTGTTTCAACACGGGTTTCGGTCTTGTGCTGATGTGCTTCGACGACACGCGTCACGATCTCGGTGATCGAGGACTTCTCGATCTGCGGCAGCACCAGCCCGCTGCAGATGTTGCGGATCTCCGTCATGGCTTCGGCGAGGCTGGAGCGTATCCAGGCAAGCTCCTTTTCGCGCGCTTCGGGCTGTGTGGTCGCGTTGATCAGCAGGTCGCTGTCAAGTCGCAACGATGCATATGCGATGTGCTGTGCCGGGCCGTCATGCAGATCGGCGCCGATGCCGCGCAGATATGTTTCGTTCAGCGCTGCCGCCCGCTGGGAGGCGCGTTGCAGCCGACGCTGGAGTCCGCGGTTTTCGGCCAGCAGCGTGGATAGTTGATTGACCCGTTCTCTGAGATCCTTGCGCTGCGCCTCTATCGTGTGGCTGCCCCGGAACACCAGGGCGGAGAGAACAAGGAAAAAGACTGCCGTGAGAGCGGCGACAGCACCCCAGCTCCGGAGCCGAGCATGCGCCAGGCTGTCGCCAAGCCCTTCTGCTGATTCGTAGAATTCGAGGACGGCAACCGCCTGCCCGGACCATGGCTGGAGCACGGGGTTGTAGATTTCCATAAGCGGCTTGCCGAGCGCGTGCTCCTCGATGCTTTCGGGATCGCTGGCGATCTCGTAGCGCGCGACCAGAGACCCTGCGAATGCCCTTTCCAGCTTGTCGGTTACCGGAAACTTCTTGCCGACGAGCGCTTTCTCGTTCGAATAGAGGATGGTGCCGTCGCTTCGCCAAAGCTTGAAAGAAACAAGGCGCCGGCCGAGCGCGCCCTGGCTGAGGGTCTCGTCCAGAGCCTGCGTGCTGCCTTCGTCCAACAGGGATTCCGTTTGCATGTCGGGAAGCAGCGGTGCGACCACGCTATCCACGTATAGCGCCGTCGCCGCGCCGGAATTGTGGATAACGGCGTCCTCGATGAGGTGGGTTACGAGAAGGCCCACCAGGAACATGGTGGCAATTGATATGAGCCCACCCGCGATGAAGAACTGGGAGGCGAGCGAGCGGGCATTCCAGCGGCGAAGCCAATTCATTTTGATACCGGCGAGAAATTTCCCGATTAACCTATCGCTTCTTCAGAGTTTTTCCAAACGGTGTCACCGCACATCCCTGGTATCGAAGATTTCGGCGCCTTTGATGCTCTCGGTCAACTGCAGCCTGTCGCCGGACATGGCTGCGCCGAACATGTAGAGAAGGCCGGCCAGAATGATAACGAGGGCGATGACGGACGCGTTCCAGGCGTCATCGACTTTGGATTTATTGCTCTGAGGCATGCTCAAATCTCCTTCGGTCTCGTTCGAAACGGAGCCGATCGATTACCCGTTCCATCCCAGGGACTTCGGTCGGAATGCGCCGGGACCAAGGTCCGATCCCCGTAGACATCGGCCGATCCAGTCATATGTCACGATCAAACGGACCAGGGCTTGGAGATGTGCGAGTGACCATTTCTGCAGATATCGAAGGTGGCGTCGGCGCGGCATCGGACGTTTCTCCGACGCCGTTCGAGGAGAGCGTTGCCGATTTTTACGAGACGCTTCTCGTACCAATCCTTTTTGCGCCCTATGCGGCGGAGATGGCGATCATTGCCGAACGGTTGAAACCAGGCAGCGTTCTCGAGATTGCCGCTGGAACCGGCGCCTTGACACGGGCTTTGCGGGCGACGCTCGATCCCGCCGCGGAGATTGTGGCCACCGACCTCAGTCAGGCGATGATCGACGTCGGGGCGCCGTCGCTGACGATGTCGCGGACGCACTGGATGCACGCGGATGCGCAAAATCTCCCATTCGCGTCCTCGATGTTCGATCTCGTCGCCTGCCAATTCGGTGTGATGCTCTTTCCTGATAAGGTGAAGGCCTATCGCGAGGCCGCAAGAGTGCTGCGCAGCGGCGGACATTTCCTGTTCGCGACGTGGGATTCACTCTCTGCCAACGACTTCGCAAGATCTGTGGACGAAAGCCTGGCAAGCCTCTTTCCCTCCGATCCGACGGACTTTCTGAGGCGCTTGCCATATTCCTACTTCGATCCAAGTTCGATAAAGGCGCATGTGTCTTCGGCGGGATTTGCCCCAATTTCCTGCGATCGGATCGAGCTGACCTCGGTCGCAGCCGCTCATGATGTCTCCGCGGCCTTCTGCCAGGGCTCTCCGCTCCGGGAAGAGATCGAAATGCGGGCGCCGGGGCGCATCGGCGAAATAGTCGACGAAGTGGCCGAGCATGTGGAGTCGCGCCATGGAGTTCGTCCGTGCGGCAGCATGAGCGCCTTCGTCGTCGTCGGCCGGGTTTCATGAAGCCCGTTGGCTCACGCTCACATATTAATCATACGATTCCGACAATCGTCGTCCCTTCTTATAATCATTCTTAATTCGAACGTGGTTGACTTGCCTGAAAGTTCGAGGGCAGCATTCATGTCGATAACATACCGCATTCTGACCGCAGCACTGATCTTGCTGTCGGCCTCCACGCTTGCGGCAGCCGACGACTGGCGGGTCGTCAAGGCAACAGATGAAGCGAAATATACCATCGACAGAACGAACTGGCTGGACCTGCGCGCCGGCGACGTGGTCCCTAACCGGGCCTGGGTTTCGACCGGTCCGCGTGGGCGAGTTCAGCTTGCCAGAGGCGTTGAGAACATCACCTTTCAGCCGAATACGCTCGCCTCGATCACCGCCTACGGAGGCTTCCTTGCGCCCCAGACGCAGATCGTCGAGCAGGTCGGTTCGCTGGACCTCGAAATCGAGAAGCGAAGCCAGCCTCATACGACCGTGCAGACGCCGTATCTCGCGGCCGTCGTGAAAGGAACGATCTTCCACGTGACGGTCGGCAAGGCAAAGGCATCGGTTTCCGTCGATCGCGGTCTGGTTCAGGTTACTTCTTTCGCAAGCGGCCAGCTGTCGAACGTCGGACCGCACCAGAGCGCGACCGTCGACAGCAAGGTCGGCATGACGGTGAAGGGCGAGGTAGCCAAGCCCGAGATCACCTCGGTTGCCCCGTCGGTCGCCAGGGTTCCGGCCGTTGGCGCTACGATACTCGCGGGCGCAGTCGAAGCGTCCGAGGCCAAGAACAAGTCTTCGGCTGCCAGCAAGGATACCAGCTCCAGCACGAATGACGACGACAATAGCGGGAAGGGCAAGGGCAGCGAAAGCAGCAGCCGCAGCAATGACAGCGCTGACAGCAGTGGTGGGCACGGCAATGGCGGCGGCAGTGGTAGTGGCAATTCCGACGGAAACGACAATGGCGGGAATGGTAATTCCGGCGGCAATGGCAATAGCAACGGCAACTCCGGCGGAAACGGCAACGGAAATTCCGGTGGCAACGGTAACGGCGGCGGAAACGGAAATGGTGGTGGCCACGGTAACGGCAACTCCGGTGGCAGCGGCAACGGCGGGAATGACAACAATCATAGCGGCGGAAACGGTAACGGCAATTCCGGCGGAAACGGCAAAGGCAAGGACAAGTGAAAGGCATGGCTAAGGCGGCCGGAGACCATCTCTCCGGTAGCATCAGCACCATCGCGGTTCGCATTTTGCTCATCGCCGCGATGCTGGCGCTGCCCCTGACCGGGGCCGGCACCGGCTTCATCCAGGGGCTGAACAACAGCCTTTTCGCCAAGCGGTTCGAATGGGCGCCTCGCAAGGCCACCGGCAACATCGTCTTCGTTGCAATCGACAAACGTTCCCTTGATTCCGTCGGAACATGGCCCTGGCCGCGGAGCACTTATGCGACCCTCATCGACAAGCTGACCGCGTCGGGCGCCAAAGATATCTTCCTCGACGTCGATTTCAGCGCGTTCTCCAGCAAGCAGGAGGACGACCGTCTTGCGGCGGCGCTGGAAAGATTCGGGGGAGGCGTTCTTCTACCGGTATTCCGGCAGCAGGAGACGGCGTCATCGGCTGAGACGGCGGTGACAAGGCCGATCCCGCAGTTCCTTCGGAATGCCTGGCCGGCATTCGCCAATGTGGCGATGGATGCGGACGGGATCGTCCGTCGTCTCGATCTGGGAAGCCAGTTTGACGGAAACCCCACCCAGTCCGCAGCCGCTGCCCTCGGCAGAGTCGACCGTAGCGCCGGTTCCCTGCTGGTCGATTACTCGATAAGGCCGGATACCGTGCCGACATTCTCACTATCCCAGGTGCTTGACGGGACCGTGCCGGCCGACGCAATCAAAGACCGCTCGGTGGTGGTCGGAGCATCGGCGGCCGAACTCAAGGACATTTTTGCCGTTCCTGTCTACGGAGCGATTGCCGGCCCGCTCATCCACGTCCTCGCTGCCGAGACGCTGCTCCAGAACCGTTTCCTTAGAACGCTCGACCAGGCGCCGCTCGAACTCTTGTTTGCAGGGATGCTCATCATCGGAGTGGTCTGCGGCCGTTCGGCCGGACTGATCACGGTGGCGGCGACCGGACTAACCATCATCATCGTTGGTGAGGTCGGCGCATTTCTGCTGCAGTGGCGGTACGGGCTGCTTATCGGCACAGCCGTACCATGGGCGATGCTGATGCTCGCCTGGATGCTGGCCCTAAACGAGCGCGTCAACCTCGGCCGGATGCTTGTGGCCATAGCCAATACGGAGGTGCGGAACACCCGGCGTCTCATGCGGCGGATTATTGCCGACAGCTCGGACGGCGTCATCGCATTCGACAGCGATCTGAAGATCGTCGAGGCGAGCGAATCCGCTAGGACCATATTGCGAGCCGACGTCGGTGCGTCCCTTCTCGGTGGCGCCCATCCCGCTGTCATCGATGTCGTTCGCAGGCTCGCTTCCGAATACGATGCCCAACCGAGCAAGATACATACGGGCCTCGTCGATTTTTCTGACAACAGAGGTTCGCGGGCAGTACATTACGAGGCGTCTGTCACGATTTCGCCAGTCGAACAGACCAATGCGCACGCGACTGCGGCACGCTCGCGGTTTGCCGGCTGCCTGATCATAAGGGACATCACCGCACGACATGAATATGAGGAGCGGTTGAAGAGACTATCGGAGCTGGACGAGCTCACCGGATTGCTCAACCGTCGGGAGTTTGCCTCTCGCCTGACCGCCCTCCACGGCAAAGTCTTCGTCTGCGTGCTGGATATCGAGCGCTTCTCGTCGCTTTGCGCCACTCTGGGGCGTGACGTGGGCGACGAGCTTCTGAAAGCCGTGGCGGCCAGGTTGCGCTATGCATTCGCCGGCGATCTCGTGGCGAGACTGGATGGCGGCCATTTCGGCATCGCCACCTCAGCGATCGATGAACGCCCGATCGAGAGATTTGCAAATAGTCTTCTTGCGCTGTTCGACGAGCCCGTGCCGATTCGCGGCGCGGCTGTGCCGATCTCGGTCCGCCTCGGAATAGCCCGCTCCGGCGAAGCCGATCCCGGCGCTCTCCCGAACGCCGCGGAATCGGCGCTCGATGCTGCGAGGGCCACGCCGGGCCTGAGGTGGTCCTCTTTCGATCCTTCTACTGCCGTTCGCCAGGCCCGATCGCGCCGGCTGGAGCAGGATATGCACGATGCTCTTCAGAACCTGCAGTTCTTCCTGCTGTTCCAGCCGCAGATCGAACTCGCGAATGGACAGCTTGTCGGCGCGGAGGCTTTGATCCGATGGAACCATCCCGAATTCGGATTGATATCTCCGGCCGAGTTCATCCCGATCGCCGAATCTTCCGGCCTGATCTGCGATATCGGCCGCTGGACGCTGTTTGAAGCTTGCACCGAGGCGGCCGCCTGGCCTGCCGAGCTCAGCGTCGCCGTCAACGTCTCGGCACTTCAGTTCGAGCGGTCCGACATTGAGGCCGACGTCAGGGAGGCGTTGTTCTCAAGCGGGCTTCCTTCTTCACGATTGTGCCTTGAGCTGACGGAATCCACGTTCCTCGATCAAGGCGGACCGTCGATCGCAAAGATAGGCGCGCTTCGCGAAACAGGGGTCGTCATTGCCTTGGACGACTTCGGCACCGGCTATTCGTCGATGAGCTATCTCGCAGACCTTCCTCTCGACAAGCTCAAAATCGACCAGTCCTTCGTGAGGCGGATGAACGGCAATCCCAACGCATTCGAGATCGTGCGGGCAATCATTTCCCTGGCGCATGGCCTGCACCTGCAGGTGGTCGCTGAAGGCATCGAAAACGAGCCTGAAGCCGAAGCGCTGCATCGCCTCGGATGCGAGATGGGGCAGGGCTATCTCTTTGGCAGACCGGATGATCCCGCTCGCATGCTTTCCAAATGGAGCGTCGAAGAGCTTTTAGCCGCTGAGGTATGACGGCTCGCCGGGTTCGCACGCCAAGAACGCCGGTTCACTTTGAAACTTTCGCGTAGGAAGATTGATCCAACGCGCGGATGACATGCCGTTCGATCTCGAAACAGGTCTCGTCATATTCTCGTATGAGCTTCGAACTGGATGGTTGCCCTCGAACGAGATGGCGGGCCTCGATCGCCATTTGGTAGGCCTCGAAGAGCTCGAGCTGCGACGGGTCGCGGGATTCCATGATCAGTTTCCGCAACTGCGGCAGACGCATTGCAAGGCGCCTGCGTCCAGCCTCCCGGCGGTTGGATCGTACCATCTCCTTCAGTCTCCTGCCTTGCCCGCGACGAGAGGGCTTCTCGATCTGCAATTAGCGCCGGCAACCGACATTGAAATGGATTTAGGACCAAAGGCCGGACCTCATCAGACTGAGGTCCGGGCTGGGGAACGACCCGGCATTCAGATCGTTGGGTTTGCAGCGGTCAAGAAGGCCGCGTCAAACCAAAGGAGGAGAAAATGCTCTCCAAACTTATCGTAGGTGCGGCAACCGCCGCGACCCTGATGTCGGGCGTCGCATTCGCCCAATCGTCGACCGTCAATGGCGCGGCCGGTGGTGCGGTTACCGGAGCGATCGTAGGTGGTCCGGTTGGTGCGGCTGTCGGCGGTGTTGCCGGTGCGGTCGTCGGCACCGCAATCGATCCGCCGCCGCAAAAGGTCGTTACCTATGTCCGCGAGGCTCCGGCACCGTCGGCGCGTGTGGTCGTGAAGGAAAAGATCGTCGTCGGCCAGCCCCTGCCGGAAACCGTCGTCGTCACGCCTATTCCCGACGATCCGACCTACGCTTATGCGGTTGTCAACGATCAACGTATCATCGTCGAACCGTCGTCACGCAAGGTGATCCAGGTCATAAAGTGACCTGATCCTCTACGCGGCCACCGCCGCGTCACCCTTCCAGAAATCATCGTTTAGAGCCTGAGAACCGCCGCACGACGGATGTCGTCGTGCGGCCAAAAACAGAGAGATCATTATGAAGACCAAGACACTCGCCGTCCTGACAGTGGCACTTTCGCTCGGCGTCTCGCCGATCGGTATTATGACCGCCTCGGCGCAGGATGCGCCGATCCTTCCCAAGAAGGGTGCGGCCCAAAGCGGCCAGTCCGGCGGTGGCGCGACCCAGCAGCCGGATGCTGGCGGCGCGTCTTCCGGCTCGGGGGGCGGCCAAGCAACGCAATCGCCTTCCGGCTCCGACGGAAGCTCGCCGGGCGCGTCCTCCGGCTCCGCCACGGACGGCTCTTCCGGTCAGACCGAAACCCAGCCGAAAGCCAAGACGCAATCGGGAGGCCCGACCGGCACTGGAGGCACGGACAGCGCGAAGACTTCCAAGCCGGGACAGTCTTCGACGGAGGCCCAGAAGCCGGCCGGCAGCCAGGACACCGGCACATCGGCCGGCTCCGGCGAGATTCAAAAGTCCGGCGAGGCCTCAAAGTCTTCGACCGAGACCCAGTCGAACAGCAAGACGAATGTCGAGAACAACACGAAGACCGAGGCGACCAACACCACCAACGTGAACATCTCGGTCGAACAGCAGACGGAAATCCGCAAGGTCGTGAAGGACGTTCGGGTGGAACCTGTTGATGAGGTGGACTTCACGGTCTCGGTCGGTACGGCCATCCCGAAGAAGATCAGGCTCGAGCCGCTGCCGCCGCAGATCGTGAAAATCGTGCCGCAGTATAAGGCCTACCGGTTCTTCATCCTCGCGGATGGCAGGATCGTCATCGTCGATCCTTCCGCGTTCACGATCGTCTACATCATCTCGGCATAGGCGCCGCGGCGCTCCCCGGCGGCGTCTTCGCCGCTGGGACCAAGGAGAAGGACAATGATCTATTCCGAAGAAAAATCCGGTGGTCTGGCGATGCCGCTGATTACCATCCTGCTCGCAATCGTCGGCATTCTCGCCGCGCTTGTCGCCACCGGCGGCCGACATGACAGTGCTGCCGGCCGCGTCTGGGTTCCGCAGGCTCAACATCAGGGACTGGTCAAATGAATGCCGTCGCATCCGTCGCCTTTGGCATCGCCAGCGCGGTTGGTGCCTGCATCGCCGCCGCATCCGTGGCGTCCCACGTCGTGGCGGATTCCGAACCTCATGCTTTCATGGATCTCTCCGCGCGTGATCTGTGGACGACGGAGCCGGTGAAAATCGACCCTCGGCAGCAACATTACGAACGAATTCCGCCTCTCTATTCCAGCTATGTCACCGAAGCATCGGCCATCACGACATCAAAGGCAAAGCCGGATTCTATCCATCTGCCAAGAGAACCTCAGACATCGCAGCCGATACTCTCAACCGAGCATCTTGCCTGGTGCGCGGAGCGCTACCGCTCTTTCGATCCAGCAACCAACAGCTATCGGTCCTATAGCGGTGAGATACGCGAATGCTCTTCGCCGTTTCAGAGCAGGGTCGCCGGGACTGATGAGCACACCTACACGACATCAAATGCGCAGGCAGCAGCCTCGTGCGCCGCTCGCTACAAGTCGTATCGGTCTGAAGACAATACCTATCAACCATGGGAAGGGCCGCGGCGCACCTGCGACGCTCCGGGCACCACACACGACCTTGTCGCGACGTGGAACTGATCATCGGCGGCGATCACAACATGCGTACCAAAACGCACCCTTCATGGGGTCAGACCAAAGTCCATATTGCAAACGCTGCGGTTGTGATACCGGTTGTATTAGAAGGTTGGGAGATAAGGGATGGCGACGCTGATCACAGATATCCAGCAGGCACAGACAAGGCTTCGGCTCTTGAGCAGGGCAGAGCGGGGAGCCCTGATCATCCGTATCCTCCACGAGTTGAAGACACATCGGCAGGAAGTTCTCGGAAACGTGCCCGCCGAACGCTGCGTCTGGATCGACAGGCTGATCGCCTCCGTTTCCTCGACCATATCGGAAATCGCCAACATGCAGGACGCCGAGTTCAATCGCATCCTGAACGAGTTCGAGAAGCTCATGGCGACGCTCAATGGCATCACCCACACGCAAACTAAGACAATTCATTGAGAGCTCGTCCAGAGTTTCCTGGAAAACCGACAAAACTCGAATTTCTGCAGCCGCGCTGTATCAGCGATTCACGACGCCTTGGCCTCGAAAGTCGGGGCGAAATCACCGAGCGATTTTGCCTTGAGGATCTTGCCCTCGATATCCTGCTCCACGATCGCTTCAAGGTCGGCGAAGCTGTCGATGACATAGTAGATCGGCTGGAGGATATCGATCCGGTAGGGCGTTCTCAGCACGCTCAGCAGATCGAATGGCCGAAATTCGCACGCCGTGCCTTCCATTGCCGCCTTCGCTTCGCTCGGTGACGAGACGATGCCGGCCCCGAAGCAGCGGCGGCCTTGCGGCGTATTGATCAGCCCGAATTCGACCGTAAACCAGAAGATCCGGAACAGATGCCACGAATAGCCTTTGCCGAGGCGGACGGCGGTTTCGCCGAAATGCCTGACGAAATTCGCATAGCTTTGGTTGGTCAGCAGCGGGCAGTGGCCGAAAACCTCGTGGAACAGGTCCGGCTCCTCGATATAGTCGATATGCTCGCGACGGCGCAGGAAGGTTGCGAGCGGGAATTTGCCTTGCGACAGGAGTTCGTAAAACCGTGAGGGCGGAATAAGTGCCGGAACGCCTTCGACGCCGAAGCCGGTGGTCTCGTTCAGGCGTTTGTTGACATCGAGAAGCTGAGGCACCTTATCCGGCGTCAGCCCCAGCATTTTGACGCCGTCCAGGTATTCGCGACAGGCGGTATCGGCGAGCAGCTTCATCTGACGTCGATAGAGTTCGCCCCAAATCGCATCTTCATCGGGAGTGTAGTCATAGAGACCGTCCGGGCCGGGCAGTTTGGCGGTATAGCTGCTTTCTTTGGTCATATCCGATCCTTCCAGACGTGGCGATATTGCTGCCATTATGATCCGGGTTTGGAGGATTTTCTTTTCTTTCGTGCTGGCTTTTGCCATGATGATGGCAAATATTCTCAAGTGTGGTCCGAAAAATGAAAGAAACTGGGAATTTTCGCCGCAAGCTTCTGCAACTCATCCAGGCCGATGGCAGCCTTTCGCTGGCAGATCTGGCGGAAAAGGCCGGCATGTCGCAAAGCTCGGCTTGGCGGAAGATTCAGGAACTGGAGGCTGACGGCGTTATTCGCAAGCGCGTGACGCTGCTCGATCCCGGAAAACTCGATCTCAAGCTCTGCGTGATCGCGCATGTGACGCTGGAGGATCATCACGAAGAGGCGGTCGCGTCGTTTGCTTCGGTGGTGCTGGAGCGTCCGGAGATCATGGAGTGTTACGCCCTGTCAGGCGCCTTCGATTATATGCTGAAGATCCGGGCCAGCGACGTGGAAAGCTACGAGGCCTTCATGACCCGCTATCTCATGCGCAACCCGCATGTGCGCACTGTCGTCTCGAGCTTCGTGCTGCGCGAGCTGAAATTCTCGACCGAACTGCCGCTCTGACTGAAACTTACAGCCCCGACTACCGCGTGCTGTCACCATGCCAACCGCCTGGCATATGTATCGGAAAGCCTTCGAATGTCTTCAGCGTGTCGAGCACGATTGACGTCTTCACGTGCTGCACTGAGTCGTGGGGCAACAAGACATCGTTGACGAATTTCGAGAGGTCGGCGAGCCCGCGGGTCGCGACCGTCAGGTGGTAATCCATTTCGCCGGTCAGCGCATAGGCTTCAAGAACCTCCGGCAACCCGTTGATCAATTGCGAAAATCGGCGGGCATTGTCTCGGTTGTGGGTCGCAAGCGTCACGGAAATGACCACCAGCATATCCAGTCCCAGCTTCTCCCGATCGAGGTAGGCGCGGTAGCTGCGAATATACCCCTCAGCCTCCAGCCGCGTGCGCCGGCGCGAGCATTGCGACGGTGAAAGCGCGATCCGCTCCCCCAGCTCGTTGTTCGTCAGCCTGCCGTCTTTTTGAAGTTCCTGGAGCAGGCGTAAATCCAATTTGTCGAGCGGCTCATCCATTGCATGAAATCTCCAAAATACTCACGGACCGTGCATAATTTCTTCTAGGCGCATGAAGAATGCAAGAACTTTGCACGCGTTTTGGGTCACACTTTGCACACCTAGAGTCCAGTCCCCAGGAGGAGAAAATGGGCCCATTTCCGCATGATGCGCCGCCCTCGGAAATCACCGCCGATAACCCGGCCGGCACCGACGGTTTCGAATTCGTTGAATTCGCTCATCCTGAGCCCGAAAAGCTGCGCGAGCTCTTCACGCGCATGGGCTACGTCCCAGTCGCCAGGCACAAGACGAAGGACATCACCGTCTGGCGCCAGGGTGACATCAACTATGTCCTGAACGCTGAAGCCGGCAGCCATGCCGCGCGCTTCGTTGCCAAGCATGGTCCCTGCGCCCCGTCGATGGCATGGCGCGTCGTCGACGCCAAACATGCCTTCGATCACGCGGTGTCGAAAGGCGCCGTTCCCTATGAAGGGGATGACAAGGTGCTCGATGTCCCGGCGATCGTGGGGATCGGCGGTTCGCTGCTCTATTTCGTCGAGACCTATGGTGCAAAGGGATCGGTCTACGATGCCGAATTCGATTGGCTCGGCGAGCCCAATCCGCATCCTGAGGGGATTGGTTTCTATTATCTCGACCACCTCACGCACAACGTCTTCCGCGGCAACATGGACAAGTGGTGGGACTTTTACCGCAACCTGTTCAATTTCAAGCAGATTCACTTCTTCGATATCGATGGGCGTATCACCGGTCTGGTGAGCCGCGCCATCACCTCGCCCTGCGGCAAGATTCGCATTCCGCTGAATGAATCGAAGGACGATACGAGCCAGATCGAGGAATATCTGAAGAAGTATAACGGCGAAGGCATTCAGCACATCGCCGTTGGCACGGAGGATATCTATGCGGCGACCGATCGGCTTGCCGATAACGGCCTGCGCTTCATGCCGGGTCCTCCGGAGACCTATTACGACATGTCCTATGAACGCGTGAACGGCCATAGCGAACCTGTCGAGCGCATGAAGAAGCACGGCATCCTCATCGACGGTGAAGGCGTGGTGAACGGCGGCATGACGAAAATCCTGCTCCAGATCTTCTCCAAGACCGTGATCGGCCCGATCTTCTTCGAATTCATCCAGCGCAAGGGCGACGAGGGCTTCGGCGAAGGCAATTTCCGCGCTCTTTTCGAGTCGATCGAGGCCGATCAGATCAAGCGTGGTGTCATCGGGACCGCAGCGGAGTAAACTCTACAGCGCGTACCGCGCGTCTGAAACGACGCGCGGTGCTGCGGAGTTTTCGAGGGGAGGAGTTGAGCATGGACCAGACATCGATCCAGGCGTCGGACGGTGAAGCCGCGACGGCAAACAAGCTGAAATATATGCCGGGCTTCGGCAATGACTTTGAAACGGAGTCGCTTCCCGGCGCCTTGCCGCAGGGCCAGAACAGCCCGCAGAAATGCAACTACGGTCTCTATGCCGAGCAGCTTTCCGGCTCACCGTTCACCGCGCCGCGTGGCACGAACGAAAGGTCCTGGCTTTATCGCATTCGCCCGAGTGTGCGTCATACACGCCGTTTTTCCAACGTCTCCTATCCGCTCTGGAAAACCGCGCCCTGCCTGGACGAGCATTCGCTTCCCTTGGGTCAGCTTCGCTGGAATCCGGTCCCCACGCCGACCGAGAAGCTGACCTTTCTTCAGGGTGTGCGGACAATGACGACGGCAGGCGATGCCACGACCCAGGTGGGCATGTCAGCCCATGCCTACGTTTTCAATGATGACATGGTCGACGATTACTTCTTTAACGCCGACGGCGAACTGCTGATCGTGCCGCAGCTCGGCGCCATCCGGGTGTTCACCGAAATGGGCATCATGGACGTCGAGCCCCTGGAAATATGCCTCATCCCGCGCGGCATGATGTTCAAGATCATGCGTGAGGGTGAGCAAACGGTCTGGCGCGGCTATATCTGCGAGAACTACGGGGCGAAATTCACCTTGCCGGACCGCGGACCGATCGGCGCCAACTGCCTGGCGAATCCGCGCGACTTCAAGACGCCAGTCGCCGCTTTCGAGGACAAGGAACAGCCTTGCCGCGTGCATGTGAAATGGTGCGGAAAGTTCTACGTCACGGAGATCGGCCACTCACCCCTCGATGTCGTGGCCTGGCACGGCAACTATGCGCCTTACAAATACGACCTCAGGACATTTTCCCCGGTCGGCGCGATCAGCTTCGACCATCCCGATCCGTCGATCTTTTCGGTATTGACCGCCCCGACCGAAGATGCCGGCACGGCGAATGTCGACTTCGTGATCTTTCCGCCACGCTGGCTGGTGGCCGAGCACACCTTCCGTCCGCCCTGGTATCACCGCAACATCATGAGCGAATTCATGGGTCTGATCCATGGTCAGTATGATGCCAAGGAGGAAGGCTTTGTGCCTGGTGGCATGAGCCTGCACAACATGATGCTTGCCCACGGGCCGGATGCGCTTGCCTTCGAAAAGGCATCCAATGCCGAACTCAAGCCCGTGAAGCTGGATGACACCATGGCCTTCATGTTCGAGACGCGATATCCGCAGCAACTGACAAAATACGCCGCCGAGCTCGAAACGCTGCAGGATGATTACCTCGAGTGCTGGGACGGCCTGGAGCGCAAGTTCGACGGAACCCCAGGCATCAAGTGATGGCATCCTCCGGCACTGGAATTGAGACATGAAACTCGCGACATTGAAGGACTCCACCAGGGACGGCCGGCTCGTCGTCGTTTCCCGCGATCTTACCCGCTGCTCGGAAGTCGGGCACATCGCCCGCACCCTACAGGCGGCGCTCGATGACTGGGAGCATGTGGCTCCGAGGCTTCAGCAGGTTGCCGAAGGCATTGAGACTGGGGCGCAGCCAACGATCCGGTTTCACGAACATGACGCCGCATCGCCTCTGCCGCGGGCCTACCAGTGGGCCGACGGCTCGGCCTACGTCAACCATGTCGAACTGGTGCGCAAGGCGCGCGGTGCCGAGATGCCGGCAAGCTTCTGGACCGATCCGCTGATCTATCAAGGCGGTTCGGACGGTTTCCTCGCGCCGCGCGACCCCATCCTGGCGGCCGACGAGGCCTATGGGATCGACATGGAAGGCGAGGTCGCGGTCATCACCGGCGACGTCGCCATGGGTTCCGGTCCGGAGGCCGCCCGCGGCGCCATCCGCCTGGTGATGCTCGTCAACGACGTGTCGCTGCGCGGTCTGATCCCTGACGAACTGGCCAAGGGATTTGGCTTCTTCCAGTCGAAACCGGCATCGGCATTTTCTCCCGTCGCGGTGACGCCGGATGAGCTCGCGGACACCTGGGATGGCGGCAAGCTGCATCTACCGCTGCTCGTGAGCTTGAACGGCACGGCATTCGGCAAGGCGAATGCTGGCATCGACATGACCTTCGATTTCGGCCAGTTGATCGCCCATGCCGCCAAAACGCGCAAGCTCGTGGCCGGAACGATCATCGGCTCGGGAACGGTTTCCAACAAGCTGGACGGCGGCCCGGGCAAGCCAGTGGAGGAGGGCGGAGACGGCTATTCCTGCATTGCCGAACTCCGAATGATCGAGGCCATCGAGACCGGTTCGCCGAAAACGCCGTTCATGCGGTTCGGGGATCAGGTTCGCATCGAGATGAAGGATCGCGCCGGCCATTCTATCTTCGGAGCGATCGAGCAGACGGTTGAAAAATACCAGGGAGCCGGGCCGCAATGAACGAGGTCGTTCTCTACGACTACTGGCGATCATCGGCGAGCTATCGCGTCCGCATCGCGCTCAATCTCTTGCGCGTCGACTATAAGACGGTTCCCGTCAACCTGTTGGACGGCGCACACAAGGCGCCGGATTATCTGGCGCTCAACCCGCAGGGGCTCGTGCCGACATTGGTGATCGATGGGAGAATACTGACGCAATCCTTGGCGATCATTGAGTATCTGGCCGAACTTCGGCCGGAATCCGGATTGCTGCCGGCTGATATTGCCAACCGCCAGAGAGTGCGCGCGCTTGCCTATGCGGTCGCCATGGATATCCATCCGATCTGCAACATGCATGTCGTGGCGCATCTCATGACCGTGACTGAAAAAGCGGACGCCCGCGAGGAGTGGATGAGGCACTTCATCGCCGCCGGCCTTGGGAAAGTGGAGGCCATGATCGGTGAATGCGCCGGAGAGTTCAGCTTCGGCGACCGGCCCACGATGGCGGACCTCTGCCTCATTCCGCAAGTCTACAACGCTCGCCGCTGGGGCGTTGAGATGACCGATTTCAAACGCATCGTCGAGATCGACGCCAAATGCGCCGGGCTGCCGGCCTTCCAGGCCGCCCATCCCGACCGGGTGAAACCATAGCTTCACTGCGATAAAACTCGTCAGGGCAGAGCTGGCCGACGAAACTACGCGTCCCGCCACGAAGAGATTTTCGCAGCCTGCCCCAGCCGCTGTCCGGCCTCATCAATAAGCTGCCAGACGGTCACATCCTCGATCCAGAACCGCCGCCCCGATTTCGCGATTCTGACACCGCGCCCATTCTCGACGAAACCATGGCGCGTGACGCTGTCCAGCAACCGTTGCCGCTCGATACGATCGGGCTGCTCGGCCGAAAGCCGCGAAGGCAGCGCGATGAATTCATCCCAGCTGTATTCGAAGCATTTCTGCGCGGTCCGGTTTGCGTAAATGAAGCGGGGATCGGGCTCGATATTGTGGGCGAGGACGATGAAAGGCGCGTCGTTGTAAAGCCAGTCAGAGCCTTGTTCGTCCCCGACGAGAGGGCGGCCGACGATGCGGGCGTAGCTTCCGGTGAGGAGCGAGAGGAAATCGGGATCGTTCTTAAGGTTGAGAGCGTGATTGTTATAAGTAAAAGTCATTATCCGCCTCGTCGGTCAGATGTTCCGATCCTGGCTTTTGGTGGCCTAAATGTTCTTTCAAACGGCGCTTGGGGCGATGCTGATATCGCCCCAAGCTGGTTTTAGTTCGGATCAAACAGAGGGTTCTGCGTTCACGTGCCTAGTGCCTAGACACACCCGGCACGAGTTTCCTCAGCTGCACCCGCTCGTCGCACCGCACGTGTCGCACTTCTCGCAAGTGCCATTCCGCACCATCGTGAAGTTCTGGCACTCCGAGCACATGTTGCCGGTGTAGCCCTGCATGATCGAACGCTGGCGGCGTTCGGCTTCCACCTTCTTGGCTTCCGTCTTGGCCGTTGCGGCATCCGCTGCAGCCTTGTCGGAGAAGAGGGCGGTTGCGTCGCTGGTGATTTCCTCAGTCACCTCTTCGGCAATCTCTTCCGCCAATTCCTTGGCGCGTTCCTCGTAATCGCGCTTGAAGGCGACGATTTCGGAGGTGGAGATGGCAACGGTCGGCTCCAGCTTGCGGGCGGCACTGCCGGCAAAGGCAGTCACGGTGCCGGTCGCAGCGGCGCGGGCAGGGGCTGATGTGGCCGCACCTTTGGGTTCGCCCGCCTGGCGTTCGCCGCCGGTGCCGGAGACCAGCGTCGGCTTGTAGCCGCGGGTCCAGCCGGTGGAGAGCAGGTTGGTCTTGCCTTCCTGGATACCCTTGCCGAGTGCGGTGTTCGAGAAGTCCGACGTATCGACATGGGCGAGATCGTGGCGGCCGAGATAGGAGACGGCGAGCTCACGGAAGACGTAGTCGAGGATCGAGGTGGCGTTCTTGATCGCGTCATTGCCGATGACCATGCCGGCCGGCTCGAACTTGGTGAAGGTGAAGGCCTCGACATATTCTTCGAGCGGCACGCCGTACTGCAGGCCGAGCGAGATGGCGATGGCGAAATTGTTCATCATTGCGCGGAAGGCGGCACCTTCCTTGTGCATGTCGATGAAGATCTCGCCGAGGCGGCCGTCGCCGAATTCGCCGGTGCGCAGATACACTTTGTGTCCGCCGACGGCGGCCTTCTGGGTATAGCCCTGGCGGCGGTTCGGCAGCTTCTCGCGTTCGCGCGAAACGCGTTCGATCACCCGCTCGATGATCTTCTCAGTGATGGTAACTGCCTGGGCAGCAATCGGTGCCTGCAGCAGTTCCTCCAGCGCATCCTCGTCGTCCTCATCTTCGATCAGCGAGGCGTTGAGCGGCTGCGACAGCTTCGAGCCGTCGCGATAGAGCGCATTGGCCTTGAGACCGAGCTTCCACGACAGCAGGTAGGCGTTCTTGCAGTCCTCGACGGTCGCCTCGTTCGGCATGTTGATCGTCTTGGAAATCGCGCCCGAGATGAAGGGCTGGGCAGCCGCCATCATGCGGATGTGGCTTTCGACAGAGAGGTAGCGCTTGCCGATCTTGCCGCAAGGATTGGCGCAATCGAAGACCGGCAGGTGCTCCTTCTTGAGGAAAGGCGCGCCTTCCAGCGTCATCGCGCCGCAGACGTGGATGTTGGCCGCTTCGATGTCCTTCTTCGAGAAGCCCATATGGTCGAGCAGGTTGAAGCTCATGTCGGCGAGCTGTTCGTCGGAAACCTTCAGCGTGTCCTTCAGGAAGTCGGCGCCGAGTGTCCACTGGTTGAAGACGAACTTGATATCGAAGGCGCTCTTCAGCGCAGCGTTGACGGCCTCGACCTTCTCGTCGGTGAGGCCCTTGGTCTTCAGCGTCGACGGGTTGATCGCCGGCGCCTGGTTCAGGTTGCCGTGGCCGACTGCATAGGCTTCGATCTCGGCGATCTGGCTTTCCGAATAGCCGAGCGTGCGCAGCGCATCCGGAACGGCGCGGTTGATGATCTTGAAGTAACCGCCGCCGGCGAGCTTCTTGAACTTGACCAGCGCGAAGTCGGGCTCGATGCCTGTCGTGTCGCAATCCATGACGAGACCGATCGTGCCCGTGGGCGCGATGACCGAGACCTGGGCATTGCGGTAGCCATGCTTTTCACCAAGCTCGAGCGCCTTGTCCCAGGCCGATTTGGCATGGGCGGCGAGATCCTGGTCGGGGTTTTCCGAATGGATCAGCGCGACCGGGTCGATCGACAGCGCCTCATAGCCGGATGTTTCGCCGTAAGCGGCGCGGCGATGGTTGCGGATGACCCGCAGCATGCTCTCGCGGTTCGGCGCGAAGTTCGGGAAGGGACCAAGTTCGCCAGCCATTTCGGCCGAGGTCGCATAGCAGATGCCGGTCATGATCGCGGTCAGCGAACCGGCGATGGCGCGGGCCTCGGTGGAGTCGTAGGGAATGCCCGACGACATCAGCAGGCCGCCGATATTGGCGTAGCCGAGGCCGAGCGTGCGGTATTCGTAGGAGAGTTCGGCAATGCGCTTCGACGGGAACTGCGCCATCATCACCGAGACTTCGAGCACGACGGTCCACAGACGAACCGCGTGTTCGTAGTCGGGGATGTTGATGCGCTTGGTGGCCTTGTCCTTGAACTGCAGCAGGTTCAGCGAAGCAAGGTTGCAGGCCGTGTCGTCGAGGAACATGTATTCCGAGCACGGGTTCGAGCCGCGGATCGGGCCGCCGGCCGGTGACGTGTGCCAGTCGTTCATCGTCGTGTTGAAATGAATGCCCGGATCGGCCGAGGCCCAGGCAGCGTAGGAAATCGTTTCCCAGAGATCGCGCGCCTTCAGCGTCTTCATCACCCGGCCGTCCTTGCGGGCGGTCAGCTTCCATTCGCCGTCATTCTCGACGGCGCGCAGGAAGTCGTCCTTGATCGAGACGGAGTTGTTGGAGTTCTGACCCGATACCGTGAGGTAGGCTTCCGAATCCCAATCCGTATCGTAGGTCTTGAATTCAAGATCCTTGTAGCCCTGGCGGGCGAACTGGATGACGCGCTGGACATAGTTTTCCGGAACCTGGTCCTTCTTGGCAGCGCGGATTTCGCGCTTCAGGGCAGGGTTCTTGGCCGGATCGAAACAATCGCCATTATCGCCGCCTTCGCAATTGAAGCAGGCCTTCATGATCGCCTTCAAGTGCTTGGCGACGATCTTCGAGCCGGTCACCAGGGCCGCGACCTTCTGCTCTTCCTTGACCTTCCAGTTGATGTATTCCTCGATATCGGGATGGTCGATATCGACGACGACCATCTTGGCGGCGCGGCGCGTCGTGCCGCCCGACTTGATGGCGCCGGCGGCGCGGTCGCCGATCTTCAGGAAGCTCATCAGGCCGGAGGAGCGGCCGCCGCCGGAAAGCTTTTCGCCTTCGCCGCGCAGCATCGAGAAGTTGGAGCCGGTGCCGGAGCCGTATTTGAACAGGCGCGCTTCACGCACCCAGAGGTCCATGATGCCGCCTTCGTTGACGAGATCGTCCTCGACCGACTGGATGAAGCAGGCATGCGGCTGCGGGTGTTCGTAGGCCGACTTGGACTTGGTCAGCTTGCCGGTAAAGGGATCGACGTAGAAATGGCCCTGGCCGGGGCCGTCGATGCCGTAGGCCCAGTGCAGGCCGGTGTTGAACCACTGCGGCGAGTTCGGGGCGACGCGCTGGGTGGCGAGCATATAGGCAAGCTCGTCCTTGAAGGCTGCAGCATCTTCCTCGGAGGAGAAATAGCCGCCCTTCCAGCCCCAATAGGTCCATGTGCCGGCAAGACGGTCGAAGACCTGGCGCGCATCGATTTCGGAGCCGGTCTGCTCATCCTTGGACAGGGTCTTCAGCGCAGCATCGTCGGGAACGGAGCGCCACAGGAAGGAAGGAACGTCGTTTTCCTCGACCTTCTTCAGCCGGGTGGGAACGCCGGCCTTGCGGAAATACTTCTGGGCCAGAACGTCGGTCGCGACCTGGGAGAACTGCGCGGGAACGTCGATGTTCTCGAGGCGGAACACGATCGAACCGTCGGGGTTCTTGATCTCGCTCGTCGCCTTGCGGAATTCGATATCCGCATAGGCGCCTTGGCCGGCCTTCGTGAAACGACGTTCGATGCGCATGGTCTTGACCTCGTGTTGGCGCCCGGTCCCCGCGACCGGGGCGCAAAATTCCTATCCGGCGGCACTTTGTCGTCGTGCAGCCAGCCTCGTTTCCGTATTGTGACAGGGGTGTCATCCGGAGATGTCCTTCCTGTATCTTGTGGTGATGGTGGCTGCAAACGCTAAATATAGTATTAACAGCTTATTATCGCCAGTCCCGACGCCGCTTTTTTTGGAGGCTGAAAACCGCGCAAAAACCTTGCCGGGTCTGAACCGTTTCCGGTGCAACGCCCTGGTCCTGCGTCCTGTTTTTCAAAAGGGAACCGGGCTCGTTACCTCCGGTCCTGTCGCCGCCGCAACATCAGGAATAGTAAAGTTTGAAACAGCTGATTCCGTCAAGGGCTGGCTTTTAATTGAATGCTAACCACAACATCTTGTGGATGCGCCTGTGAAGATTGGGGAAAGCCGGGGAGTGCTGAAAATACAATGGCTTGCAGGCGTTGCCGGCTAAGGAAAATGGCGCAACCGCAAAAAAGCGCCCTGCGGCAAATCTTATGATGGCATTTTCAGTGCAAATGGGCATGCCGATTCGCCGGGACGCGAGCGCTCTTCAGAGCGCATCGATGGCGATGGTGACGGTTGCCACGCCGATCGGCTTGTCCTGCGCGTCCATGACGACGAAGCTCGCCTGCGTTTCGAGCATCTGTGTGGATTCGTTGCGTTCCGCCCGGTCGATGAAGATCTCGCGGGAGCCGTTGGCGAAGGTTTTGAGATATTTCTCCTCGTCGCCCTGCCAATAGTCGGCGGTGACGGTGCTCTGCCCGACGTTGAGCCCATGGCTGTCGGTGACGAAGAATTCGACGATCGCTCCCTGCGAGGCGTCCTGTTTTTCTTTCAGGTAATGCGACACCGTTTTGTCGAGCAGCAGCTTGACCATATGCAGCTGGTCCTGAATGACCTCCGACCGGTAAGTCTCGTCGAGAACCCGCATGTCCATTTCGCTGACATCGCCGAACTTCGCATTCTGCTCGGCAATGGCGTTCAGCACCAGCGGCGTTTCGACCATCTGTCTGATCCGCTGTTCGACATAGTCGCGCACGAGGGGCACATAGGCAGGTTCGGCGCAGGCGCGCGTCAACGGAAAAAGACATGTCGCCAGCCCGACGATCGCACCGGCTCCCCTATACCCCCACCGCGCCATCTTGCTTCCCTAGACCGCATCATCAGCTGCACGTTTTAAGCGCAACCTGACACGATTCTCACGCCGCCCAGTCCATGAGAAGAAAATAAAATAAATGGGGAAGACCCGATAGCGGAATCAGGCAAGCTCGCCGACAAAATCTGGAACAATTTCAGGTGGTAAAGGCGAGGATTGCGCGCCGGTACCTGCGGCAATCAGCCCGCACCCTTGGCGATCGGCTCCTGGTACGTGAAGCCCATGTCCCAGGGGAAATAGATCCAGGTATCCTGGCTGACCTCGGTGACAAAGGTATCGACGGTCGGCACGCCTTTCGGCTTGGCGTAGACGCAGGCGAAATGCGCCTTCGGCAGCATGGTGCGCACCTGTGCTGCGGTCTTGCCGGTATCCGTCAGATCGTCGACGACGAGCACGCCTTCGCCACCATTCTCCTGAAGTTCGGGGGCTATTCCCTTGAGCAACACCATGTCGCCCTGGTTCACATAGTCATGATAGGACGCGACGCAAACGGTCTCGATCAGCCGGATGTTCAATTCGCGCGAGATGATCGCCGCCGGAACGAGGCCGCCGCGGGTGATGCAGACGATCGCCTTGAAGGTCTGCCCGAGGCCGGCAAGCCGCCAGGCAAGCGCGCGCGCATCGCGGTGGAACTGATCCCAGGAAACGGGAAAGGCTTTATCGGGAAGGGACATCGGGCTGCTCCGCGGCATGATAGAGACGACACGCCGTTTTCAGGCGACCGACGGGTTTGACGTGGCGATCGGCAAAACGAGAAATCGCGCAGTCATAACTGCGCGAGATCGCGAGCTGCTGCTGCGCGAGACGTGGCCGAGGCTCGAAGCCGTCATCGGTCGCTGCAATTAGCGGGATTTGCCGGCAAAACGCAAGAGCAACCCATTACCGCGATAGCAAGGTCAGCGCCGTCATCGAATGCAGCAAGGTCTTCGTCGTGCCGCCGAAGATCGTCTGCCAGAGCCAGGAATGCGTATAGGCGCCCATGACGAGAAGATCGATGCTGCTGTCCGAAAGCCGGTTCTCGATAACATGCGATGTGTTTTTGTCGACGCTTTCCGCCGTCGAAAGTGTCGTCTTCACGCCATGGCGGGCAAGCGTGGCGGCGATCTCGGCGCCGGATGTCAGCGGCGAGTGCAGCGCCGTATCGGCCGGATCGACCGAAAATATCTCTACCTCGTTGGCCGCCTTCAGGATCGGCAGCGCGTCGAAGGTTGCGCGCGCCGCCTCCTTCGAGCCGTTCCAGGCGATCAGCACGCGTTTGATCGGCTTCGGCTGACGGATGATATAGGGGATCATCAGCACCGGCCGGCCGGTTTCGAAAAGAAAGCTGTCGACGTCGACATGGCTGTCGGAAGGGTTGGCCGGGTCGGCCTGCGAAGCGATCAGCAGATCGGCACTGCGCGCGCTTTCGATCAGCGGTGCGGAGCCATAACCGGTTGCCGTGGCAAAGCTGCGCCACTCCGAGGAAGCGCCTGATGCAGCCGCTTTCCCCCGAAAGATGCGCTCCACCGCGATTGTTTCGCCGTGCGCCATGTCCTGCAACGCCTGCACGGCGACGGGATCGGGAATTTCCATCGGCGCCACCAGCGGCACGGCGGAGATGGTTTCGGCATGCAGGCCGATCACATGAGCACCGCTTTCGGCGGCGATGGCAAAGGCGAAATCGGCGACGGCGGCACTATTATCTGCCGTATCGAGAATGGCGAGAATGGTTTTGTAAGACATATCAATTCTCCTTGCGCTGAAATCGTCTGCGCGAGGGAAGGAATGCACCGGACCCTTCTCAAGTTCCTTGACCGGGATCAAGGATGGCCCCCAGTTCCGGCGTTTCCCTCAAGCCTCGGCGGAATGGTTTTCGGCGATGTCTTTCCTCCGGCGGATGGCATCGATCATCGCATGCACCTCGGCGCCGGCCGCGTCGATCGCCGCCTGCGAGCGGCCGCGAACGACGATCTCGGTCGAGAACTTCTGGCCGATATATCTGGGATAGGAACCGATGCTGGTTTCCGGATGGGCTTTCTGGATCGCGGTGAGCGGCGTGCCGATCTCGCCTTCGCCATAAGGGCAGGCGATCGCGAGCGACAGCACCGGCGTACCGGTCTTAAGCGTCGGCAGCACGTTATCGACCATCGCCTGGAAGACCTGCGGCACGCCGGCCATGACGTAGACGTTGCCGATGATGAAGCCCGGTGCGGTCGAAACGGGATTGGCAATATGGGCGGCACCCCGCGGCATGCGCGCCATGCGCTGGCGCGCTTCGGTAAATTCCATCTCACGGCGCCGATACATTTCGGCAAGCAGCGCCATAGCCGTTTCGTCGTATTCGCAGGGCACGCCGAAAGCCTTGGAGATGGCATCGGCGGTGATGTCGTCATGCGTCGGTCCGATGCCACCCGAGGTGAAGACGTAATCATATTTGCCGCGAAGCGCGTTCAGCGCCTCGACGATCGCCTCCTCGTCATCGGCGACGATCCGCACCTCCTTGAGGTCGATGCCGGAAAGCGTCAGCAGATCGGCGAGGTGGCCGATATTCTTATCCTTGGTGCGGCCGGAAAGAAGTTCGTCGCCGATGGCGAGCATGGCGGCGGTGACGACGATGTCATGGCTCATGGGATGTTCCGTGGTGTGAAGCTGATGAATAGGTAGCGCCCTTCGGCCGCTTTGCAAACAGCCGAGCATGATGCCGGCGCGTTCGTTTGCTGAAATGAAAAGGCAAGTGAATTTTCGTCTACGGGTGTTGAACACTGAGTTCTTCAGGGCGGGGCTGTGTTCAACCATGGCCGCTGATAGGAACTTACGGTCACGAAATTCAACCCGATGTTTCAAGGAAGATAGAAGATGGCGAAGGTCCTCGTCCTTTATTACTCGGCTTATGGTCATATCGAAACCATGGCCTATGCCGTTGCCGAAGGCGCGAAGTCGGCCGGTGCCGACGTCACCGTCAAACGCGTTCCGGAACTGGTTCCGGAAGAGGTTGCCAAGGCGTCCTACTACAAGGTCGACCAGGCCGCTCCGATCGCCACCGTCGACGAACTGGCGGATTATGACGCGATCATCGTCGGCGCCGGCACCCGCTTCGGCACGGTCGCCTCGCAGATGCGCAATTTCTGGGATCAGACGGGCGGTCTCTGGTTCGCCGGCAAGCTCGTCGGCAAGATCGGCTCGGTCTTCACCTCCTCGGCAACCCAGCATGGCGGCCAGGAATCCACTATCCTCGGCTTCATCCCGACCTTCCTACACCAGGGCATGGTCGTTGCCGGCCTTCCCTATGCTTTCCAGGGCCAGATGGGCACAGAGGAAGTCAAGGGCGGCTCGCCTTACGGCGCCTCCACCATCACCAACGGCGACGGCTCGCGCCAGCCTTCCGAGATCGAGCTGGAAGGCGCGAAATACCAGGGCGCTCATGTCGCCAAGCTTGCCGCCAAGCTCGCCTGATCTTTGAGACCGGAATGATAAAGGCGCGGCGGGCGAGAGCTCGCCGCGCCTTTTGCTTTGTCCCGCGGCGGACCGGCCACCGCCGATCGGCGCCCCCGACAAATGAGGCGCGATTTTTACGCTTCGCGGCCCTTCCCATCGTCAATGACGCAAGTTATTGAAAACGCCGCAAGCGGGCGTGGCGAAACTGGTAGACGCAAGGGACTTAAAATCCCTCGGCCTTGGCTGTACGGGTTCGATCCCCGTCGCCCGCACCACCTTCATAATACTGTTTAAATATGCTCGTATTTTGTGCATAAAAGCGGTTGGCGCTTGACAAGGACATTTTTGGTGCAAGGATTGCGCCGCGGCGGCTGGAGTAAGTGTTGTCTTGTGGGAGTAAGACGATGGTTTACGATTGGAATGGGACTAAGGTTCGACGCATCCGCATCTTCAAGGCCAGCATTGCACTAGTTCTCGGAACTGCGATGGCCGCGATACCACTGTTCTTCTGGGCGATGCACTTGCGTGATTTCTAGCGTGTCCTGAGCGCCTCCGGGAAGACGCGCTCAGGACACTCTATCACATTCGGATCTGCACCTGTCCCGAATTCGATTTTCGGGATGACGTGTCGTTTTTTGCTAGCAACGATCAGCGTTCTGTGAGCGGAAGGGCGTTCGATGCTTTCGTATCGCGCCATCTGTTGATCACCCAGCCAGCCAGAAGCCCCAAGGCGGCGCCCATTGCCTTGATGCCGGCATCATGGAGGCGCGCATGGCGCGTCGGCGCGAAGTATTGCAGATATTCGATGGCGACCGCACCGACGACCAGCAGCGCCGCCACCGTTTTCCATTGTTTCGGATAGGCGAGCGCAAAAGCGAGCCCAAGGATCACGTAGGCGCTGGCGCGGTCGGTATCGACCGTCGTGACCGTTTCCGGCCGCAGCCCGATCGGCGAAACGGTGATGAAGATGATGAAGGCGAGCAGCAGCCAGGCGAGGGGTCTTGCGAATTTGGAGATCATCATAGCTCCATATACTGGTCGGCCATTTCATTGACAGTTAAAATCAGTTCATGTGCCGCCAATTTCGCGGTTGGCTTGCGAAAGACTTCCCGTAGCATAACCGGTTCGCGGAGCAAACAGATCCGACAGCGAACCGGAAATGGCCGAAGCGGGCTTTCTTTTGCCGGCCCGCCTATGCCATAGCGGCGGTGGTTAATCGTGAGAATGGACGACACCCGTGACGAGACTTGATGTCGAAAACGCCGAAGAGGCAATGCGCAGCCTCTTTCCGGCAACGCCGCTGCAGCTCAACGATCATCTCTCGGCCCGGTATGGCGCCGATATCTGGCTGAAGCGCGAGGATCTGTCGCCGGTGCGCTCCTACAAGATCCGCGGCGCCTTCAATTTCTTCCGCAAGGCGATCGGGCAGGGTGCTTCCGAAAAGATCTTCGTCTGCGCCTCGGCCGGCAATCATGCCCAGGGATTTGCTTACGTCTGCCGCCATTTCGGCGTGCCGGGCGTCGTCTTCATGCCGGTGACGACGCCGCAGCAGAAGATCGACAAGACCCGCATGTTCGGCGCCGAATTCATCACCATCCGGCTGTTCGGCGATTTCTTCGACCAGTGCTACCAGGCCGCCCGCGAGCATGTGGAAGCGGTAGGCGGCGTCATGGTGCCGCCCTTCGACCATGTCGACATCATCGAAGGGCAGGCGACGGTCGCAGCCGAAATCATGCAGCAACTGCCGGAAGGAACGGTGCCCGACATGGTCGTCCTGCCGGTCGGCGGCGGCGGACTTGCTGCCGGCATCACCGGCTATCTCGACGGCACGGTGGCGAAATCGGCTTTCGTCTTCGCAGAACCTGCAGGCGCGCCAAGCCTTAGGCGCAGCATCGAGGCGGGTGAGGTGACGACGCTTGCTAAGGTCGACAATTTCGTCGACGGCGCCGCCGTTGCGCGTATCGGCGACCTGAACTTCGCCGCCCTTCGCAATTTTCCTGCCGAGCAGGTTCAATTGATGCCGGAGAATGCCATCTGCGTCACCATTCAGGAGATGCTGAATGTCGAAGGCGTGGTTCTGGAGCCGGCCGGAGCTCTGTCGTTGACGGCGATCGCCGCGATGGACCGCGAGACGATCCGCGGCAAGACCGTCGTCGCCGTCGTCTCGGGCGGCAATTTCGATTTCGAACGCCTGCCTGACGTAAAGGAAAGAGCCATGCGTTACGCAGGGCTGAAGAAATACTTCATCCTGCGGCTCGCTCAGCGCCCGGGCGCGCTCAGGGATTTCCTCAATCTGCTCGGTCCCGACGATGATATCGCCCGCTTCGAATATCTGAAGAAATCGGCGCGCAATTTCGGCTCCATCCTGATCGGCATCGAAACCAAGGCGCCGGAGAATTTTGCCCGGCTGATCGGAAATTTCGAAGCTGCCGGCATGGGTTACGAAGATATCACCGAAAACGAGATCCTCGCCAACCTGATCATTTGACTTGGCGACAGCGATACCAGCGTGCTAAAGCCTGAGCATGGCTTCGTTCATTTCAAATCTTTTTTCGATGTTCTCCGGCGGCGGCAAACCCGCCGCAGAAGCGGCAGGCCCTTCCGGCGAGCCGCAGCTTTACGGCGATTGCACGATTTATGCCGAACCGCGCAAGGAAGGCGGCCAGTATCGCCTTGTCGGCCGCATCGAAAAGAAGGTCGGCGACGAGGTGCTGGTGCGCAATTTCATTCGCGCCGATCTGTTTTCGTCCTCCGATGACGCGATCGAATGCACCGTGCGCAAGGCGCAACAGATCATCGATCAGCACGGCCCGTCGCTCTTTGGTGACGGCGAGAAGGTTCGTCAGGTCTGAAATCGGGATCCCGAGTCGGATCGGGATCGGATGCCGGCAGGAAATTCTCTGCTTTTCAATCGTATAACCTGCGTGCTCATCCGGCGCGCGATCTTGCACACCTAATCTTAAAGGATTGCTGTGAAAGCTATCGCCGGCAGGATTTGCAGGGTTGCCCTCGTGTTTCACTTTTTCGGACGATCGAACAAAGGATCCGCTGTCGCGATCGCGGCAGCCGCGGGCCTCAGGGGGCGCCGGCCCGAAGCCGAGGTGTCGTAGTGGAGACACTTAACCTCGCCCTGTTCGTCGTCGAAGCCGTCGCCTATTTCGTGTTGATGGTAATGCTTCTGCATTTCCGCCATCGGCTCGGCCTCGGGGTCTTTCTGACGGCGCTCGGCGTCATGCATTTCATGGAAACCTACCTGGCGGCGGTCTTCTATGTCTCGCTTCCATTCGGAGACGTATCGCCCGGCTCATCGGTCTTCTTTTCCGGCAAGCTGATGATGATCCTGATGCTCTACCTGCAGGAGGATGCCGCGACTGTGCGCCAGCCGATCTATGGCCTGTTCCTTGGCAACCTCCTGACCGTCGGGATCGCCGGGGTGCTGCAGCTGCACCAGCCGCTCCAGGTATCGCCGGATCATGCGCCCGACGTTGATTTCCTCAAGGAGATGGGCTGGCTGATGGTCTGGGGCACGGCACTGCTCTATGTCGATTCGCTCGGCATCATCCTGCTTTACGAAAAACTCGGGGATTTCTTCCGCCGCCGCGTCGTCCTGCGTTTCATGGTCTCCGGCTTTGTGTTGCTGACCTTCGATCAGATCGGCTTCTTCGCCGCGCTGCATTACTTCCTGGACGTACCGATCGCCGCATTCTGGGGCGGCTGGAAGGCGAAGATGCTCGCCGTCTGCCTCTACGCTGCAATGTTTGCGGTCTACGAATATCGCATTCGTCGCGTCGGCTCTGCCGCCGCCGCGCGCTCCATCAGCGACGTGTTCGGCGACCTGACATTCCGTGAGCGCTACAACGACCTTCTCGAGCGGACCGGCCTCGACATGCTCACTGGTGTCTATGATCGCACGCGAATGGAGCTGGAAGCGCCGCTGATGCTGCGCGAGGCATCGAGGCAGGGGCTGTTCGCAACGGTCCTCATTATCGATGCCGATCACTTCAAGGACGTCAATGACGGCTACGGCCATCTCCAGGGCGACGAGGTGCTGAAGGCGATCGCCGCCCGGCTCGGCACGACGCTGCGTTCCAACGACCGCGTCTTCCGTTTTGGCGGCGAAGAGTTCGTCGCCGTCTGTCCCGGCACAAATCATGAGGAAGGGCTGCTGCTTGCCGAGCGCCTGCGCTGGACGATCGCGACCAGCGTTCAGACACCGGATGACAAGCCGGTGACGGTCAGCATCGGCGTTGCGACCGCCGACGAGGACGGCACCAGCTTCACCACCGTACTCTCGGCGGCCGACGGCAGGCTCTATGCAGCCAAAAAGAGCGGCCGCAACTGCGTCGTCGGTCGCTCCGGCGTCGTGAAAGTCAGCTAGCCCAGGCAAGCTCGTCTTGCCCAGGCGAGCTCGTCTTGCCCAGGCGGTCCCCGACTAGCCCAGGCGCGCTCGTCTCTTCTCATTTGGCGGCAACTCCTCCCGCCCCGACAGCTATTCCCTCAAATATGGCGCGCTGCCCCTTGCGAACGAGTCGGCTCTGCAGGTCGTCGATCAGATGCGGTGCCTCGCCATATGTGTGTTGATGATGTTGAGTAAACAGAAATATGCTTCTCGTGAATGTATGTTTTTCAATAGGTTATCGACACTATGAAAACGTCTTGTTCGGAAAATGCAAACGTGATCTCCATTGCAGCAATATTCCGATGAACTGTTCTTGTCAGGAGCGTGGAAACATGAGTGATGCAATTGCAGAGCAGAGGGTCGACGGCGGTGAGTTTGCCGTTTTGTGCATCGGAGGGTTTCTTCTCTCGATCGCTTATGGCGTTACGTTCCTGATCCCCGTGCTGGTGGGCCAGCGTGGTGGAGACGAGGCGCTGGCCGGACTGATCATCTCGGCGGCGACTGTCAGCACGGTCATTCTCGTCATCCTGTCCGGCCACATCGCGGATGCCATCGGCTCTGCGCGGGCGGTGGCGGTTTCGGGGCTGTTTCTTGCTGCATCGGGCTTGGGATTTGCGACGGTCCCGTCCGCCGGGTTGAGCCTGATGACAGTCGGTTTCATTCTTGGCATAGGCTGGGGTATGTTCTATGCGCTCGGACCCCTCTTGGTCGCCGCGATCATCGAGCCCGAGCACCGGATCAGGTTTTTCGCCTTGTTGTCGGGATCGATGATGTCAGGCATTGGCGCCGGGCCGATCATTGGCCGTATTGCCGCCGCTTGGTCCATGCCGATCGAGACGGCTTTCCTGTTTGCGTTTCTTTCCAGCCTCGCCGGCGGTGGACTTTATTTCCTGCTTCACATCAAGCTGACCAACGCCGGCAAGATTGTGCCTCATGTCAACAAAATCTCGTTCGGCATGGCGCGCCAGGTGATTGCTTCGCGGGCAATGTACTCCATCGTCATGGTTGGCATCGGCGGTGCGATGTTCGGCGGATTGTCCAGTTTTCAGACCAGCTACGCCAAGGCGCATGGGTTCGACTACTCCCTTTTCTTCATCGGCTTCATGTCCGCCGCGATTCTAAGCCGGCTATTCCTGGCGGGATATGTGGTCAAGAAAGACCCGTTCTATTCGCTTTTGGTCCTGACAAGCCTGACGCTGGCATCGATCCTGCTGTTCCTGACGCTGACATCGAGTCAGCTTGCCTATCTGGGAGGTGCGGCGATGCTGGGGCTCGGCTATGGATTGACCTATTCCGTGATTAACGGCCTGGCCGCCAATGAGGCTCCCGCCGGCCTTATGCCACAATCGCTTCTGTTGTTCTCGCTGGCCTATATTATCGGCGTCTTCGGCTTTCCGTTGCTGGCCGGTAATCTGATCGTTTCCTCGGGCGTGCAGACCATGTTGTATGTCGTGCTGCTGCTTGCCGTCGTGAATCTGGCAATCGTCCTGTTTCGTGTTGCCTATCGCGCCATGTGCGCGAACTGAAGCAGAGCATCCGTGGGGCCGGGCAGGTTTGACTTGCCCGGCCCGGCTTGTTCAGGCGGCGCGGAAAATCTTGGCGCCGGAGGGGGCGCTCGTCATACCGCCGTCGACGGTGATCTCGATGCCGGTGACATTGGTCGAATCATCCGAGGCCAGATAGAGCGCCGCCTTGGCGATTTCGTCGGCTTCGCTCATGCGGCCGAGCGGGCTCATGCCGCCGAGCCGGGCTTCGAGCGCCGACATCGCGTCTTCGGTTTGTGCCATTGGCGACCAGATCGGCGTCTTCGTGCCGCCGGGGGTCACCTGGTTGACGCGGATGCCCCTCGGTGCGAGCTCGGACGCCATATTGCGCGTCATCGCGCGGACCGCGGCTTTGGTTGCCGCATAGGCCGACCAGCCGGGAGCGCCGAGCACGGCATGCACCGAACCGTTGAGGATTACCGAAGCGCCGTCATTGAGATGCGGCAGGGCCGATTGCACGGTGAAGAAAACTGCCGTCAGATTGGTGCTGATGATCCGGTTGAATTGCTCCGGCGACGTGTCACCGAGCGGTGTCGCGCCGCCGATGCCGGCATTGGCGAAGACGATGTCGAACTTCCCGACCTTTGCAGCGGCTTCCGCAAAGGCCTTTTCGGTGGCGGCGGCATCGGTGACATCGAGCTTCAGCGCCAGCACGCCGGCCCCAAGCGCCTTTTCTGCGGCGGCGAGTGTTTCCGGATTGCGGCCGGTGATGACGACTTTGGCGCCCTCATCAATGAAGACCTTGGCGGTCGCAAGACCGATACCGCTGTTTCCGCCGGTGATCAGGGCGACCTTGTTTCTTAGACGCATGATGCATGCTCCTCTTGGAATTGGCCACGATCTGGATTATGATCGTTATCCATAAGGATTATGACTGTAATCTACATAAGTCAAGAGGCGGTGCCGGGAGAATTCCGATGGGTCGTTCGCAGTTGGAAAAACAGAAGACGCATGAGAAGATTGTCGAGACCGCGTCGAAACGGCTGCGCGAAGAGGGGCTCGAGGGCATCGGCGTTGCCGACCTGATGAAGGAGTCCGGACTGACTGTCGGCGGGTTCTACAAGCACTTCGCTTCCCGTGACGATCTCGTCGCCGAGGCGATCCGATCCGCCTTCGATTCGTGGGGGCGTAGGCTCGAGGCCGAGGGTGTGGACCCGGCGAAGATGACGGCCGCAGATATCGCCGATCGCTATGTCAGCGCCTATCACCGCGACAATCCCGGTGAGGGTTGCCCCTTTGCGGCCCTGACTTCCGATCTATCACGCAGCGGTGAGAAGGCGAGGGCGATCGCTACGGAGCGGCTTGAACGCAATTTCGAGGCTTTGGCGGGCAAGGCCGCAGGGGTGAGTGAAGGGGAAAGACGACGCAAGGCGATCATGGCCTTTGCGATGATGGCAGGCGGCGTCGGCCTTGCCAGGGTTTCCTCGGATGAGGATCTATCGGCCGAAATCCTGGCGACGGTCAGGGATTTTGTCGCCGGTATCGACAAATGACAAACGGCCGGCGAGAGCCGGCCGTTCCATGGAGCATTCAAGAGCCGATTAGGCGGCCAGTGCGATTTCCTCGACGCGCGACTTGGCGGCGTCGATGGCCTTTTCAGCAGCTTCCGGGCCGAAAGCCAGGCCTTCGACGTAGATGGTCTCGATATCGGTGATGCCGAGGAAGCCGAGAACCGACTTCAGGTACGGAACGGCATGGTTCAAGGGGGCAGCCGGGCCCTGCGAGTAGACGCCGCCTGATGTGAGCACCACGTAAACCTTCTTGCCGGTTACGAGGCCGACCGGGCCGGTTTCCGTGTACTTGAAGGTCACGCCGGCGCGGGCGACGTTGTCGATCCAGGTCTTCAGCGACGAGTAGATGTTGAAGTTGATCAGGCCGGTGCTGATGACGATCGTGTCGGCAGCAAACAGTTCGGCGACGAGTTCGTCGGAAGTCTTGATGGCTGCGATTTCTTCGGCAGTGCGGGCCTCGGCCGGCTTGCGGATTGCGCCGGTGAAGAGGTCATCGATGTGCGGCAGCGGGTTGGAGGCGAGGTCGCGCCGGACGACGACACTGCCCGGCTTCTGGTTCTTCAGCTTTTCGGCGAGATCGACGGCGATCGGCGTCGAGAGCGAGTCGGCGCGCGGGCTGGACGTCAGGAGGAGGATGGACGACATGGTGCATTTCCTTTCGAATTGAATTTGACGGCCCGTTGTTGGGAGGTGAGCCGCAGTCTCGATCAGGAAAATAGGTCTGGCCTGTTATCGAAAAAACGGTGATAATGTCGATCGAAACTATCGATGGAATGGATGGAAGATGCTTCCGAACCCGACTCTGGACCAATTGCAGGTGTTTCTGACCGTTGCCGAAACCGGCAGCTTCTCGGCTGCCTCGCGGACCCTCAACCGCGCGCAATCGGTTGTCAGCTATACGATCGCCAATCTGGAGGCCCAGCTCGAAGTGCCGCTTTTCGAGCGCTCCGGCGCGCGCCAGCCGAAGCTGACGGAAGCGGGCAGGGCGATGCTGGAGGATGCGCGCCGCATTCTGGGCGACCTGCAGGTCATGCGGGCACGCGTCAAGAGCCTGAAGGAAGGGCTCGAAGCGGAAGTGTCCGTCGCCATCAGCGTCATGGTCCCCTCACGGGCGGTGGTGGACGTTCTTCGAGAATTCCGCGAGATGTTCCCGTCCGTTTCGTTGAACCTCAACGTCGGCGAGCTCGGAATGGTCATGGATCTCGTTCTGAGCGGCAAGGCGACAATCGGGATCGGCGGCGCGGTCTTGAGGCAAGACGATTCGGTCGTCACCGAGCGGATTGGTCATTCCTTCATGTTACCCGTTGCCGCGCGCAACCACCCGCTGGCCGAGTTCGGCAGGCCGCTCATGCTCGGTGACGTGCGCGAGGAAGTGCAACTCGTCGTGACCGATGCTTCGGGCCTGACGAAGGGGCGCGATTTCAACGTTCTGTCCTACAAGACGTGGCGCGTCAGCGATATTGCGACGAAGCACCAGCTCATCAAGGCCGGTCTTGGCTGGGGCGGCCTTCCCGCTTCCCTGATCCATGACGATCTCGTGAGTGGCGCCCTCGTCCATCTGGATCTGGAGGCATACGAACAAGGGGAGTATGGCATCTATTCGATGCGTCGGCTTGCCAATCCGCCCGGACCTGCCGCCACCTGGATGATCGACGCGTTCCGCACCAGGCTTTCCGCCTGTCCAAGCCAGGCCGATTTCCATGCCCACATTGCGGAGCTGCTCGAACCCGGCATGCCGCTTGCCGCCGAGTGAGGCAGGCGCGGATACCGCGCCCGCCCGACTTTCCTAAGTCTAGAGAACCAACCTGAATTTTGCGAAGCCGTCGGCCCCTTCGCCCGCTTCCTCGATCTTGACGCTCTTGAGCGCAGCCAGGAACTGCTTTGCCTTCGGGCCGCTTTCGAAAGTCGCCGTCGTTCCCGGCAGCGGCTTGAAGGTCCAGTTTGCGTCAGCTGACGGATTGATCGTGCCCTGGTCGTGGACATAGCGGACGATGACGTCACGGTTGGTGTCCGGCGCCTGGAAGATCACCTTGTCAGCCTTAATCTCGGGGAAGCTGCCGCCGCCGCCGGCACGGTAATTGTTGGTGACGACGACGAACTTCTGCGCGGGATCGATCGGCTTGCCGTCAAAGGAGAGATTCTGGATGCGGTTCGACGTCGGATTGATCGGCTTGCCGTCATTGTCGTATTTGCGCGGCTGGGACAAGTCGATCTGGTAGGTGACACCGTCGATGACGTCGAAATTGTAGGACGGGAAATCACTGTTGATAAGTGCTGCGTCCTTGGCGCCGGCTTCGACCTGATTGAACATGCCGGCCGACATTTCCAGCCAGTTCTTTACCTGCTCGCCGGTGATGACGACGGCCTGCACCGTGTTCGGATAGAGGTAGAGATCGGCGACGTTCTTGATGGCGATGTCGCCAGCCGGGACATCGGTATAGTAGTCCGCACCACCGCGCCCGCCGGCCTTGAAGGGCGCTGCGGCCGAAAGCACCGGCAGATCCTTGTATTTGGTGTCGGCAAGCATCTGCTTGATGTACCAGGTCTGGGCTTGGCTGACGATCTGCACGGAAGGATCGTCGGCGACGAGGGCGAAGTAGGAGTAGAGCGGCGCGGACGTCTTGCCAACGGGCGTGCGGACATAGGCGAGTGTGGCCTCGTGCTCTGATTTGGCGGCCTCGACCACTTCCTTCTTGTCGGCGTAATCGGCAACCACTTTTTTCTTGTCGTCGCGGTGATAGATCGGCCGCGCTTCAGAAGTGAAGTCGACGATCTTCCAGCTGTTGCCGTCCTTTTCCAGGAGCAGGTCGATAAGGCCGAGATGCGAGCCCCAGAAGCCGGCCATCACCGCTGGTTTGCCATGCAGCGTGCCTTTGACCGGATCGGCATTGGCAATGCCGTCCCAGCTCTTCGGCCCGGGGAAGACGAGATGCTGGTGGCCGGTGAAGATCGCATCGATCCCGTCGACGGCGGCAAGGTGCAGCGAGGCGTTTTCCATCTTTTCGGAGGGTGCCCCGCCGTCGATGCCGGAATGGGAGAGCGCGATGACGATATCGGCGCCGGCTTCCTTCATGGCGGGAACCCAGGCCTTGGCGGCCTCGACGATATCGCGCGTCTGCGCCTTGCCTTCGAGATTCTTGATGTCCCAGAGCATGATCTGCGGCGGCACGAAGCCGATGAAGCCGATCTTGACCGGGCTCTCCTTGCCGGCGCCGTCCTTGATCTGCTTTTCGACAATGACGTAGGGCTTGAAGAAGAGGTCGTCCTGCTTCGGGTCCGAGGCGAGCTGCCCCTTGGTCAGGTTGGCGCAGACGAAGGGAAAGTTCGCGCCCGACAACACCTTGAACATGAAGTCGAGGCCGTAGTTGAACTCGTGATTGCCGAGCGTTCCCACAGTGTAGCCGAGCGTGTTCATTGCCTTGATCACGGGATGGACGTCACCGTCCTTCATGCCGTGCTGGTAGGCCATGTAGTCGCCCATCGGATTGCCCTGCAGCACGTCGCCATTGTCGATCAGCAGCGAGTTGACGGCTTCCGCGCGGATGTTGTCGATGATCGTCCCGGTGCGCGCAAGGCCCATCGTGTCGTTCGGCTTGTCGGCATAATAGTCATAAGGAAAGACGTTGACGTGAATGTCGGTCGTTTCCATCAGCCGGAGATGCGCCTGGTTGGCGCTGGCGCGCGCGCTGAAAGGGTGCAGCAGCACCAGGGCGGAAGTGGCGGCGAGGCCGCCAAGAAGCGAACGGCGGCTCATGACACCAGCGTCGAAAATGGAAGACATGGAAAGCTCTCCTTCAAAGATCTGCATCGCCCGGCCCGTCAGAATTAGGACGATTTGGCGAGGAGTACACTGCGAAAATGACAGAACCGCAAAACAATCGCCCGGCGAGGCGACATGGTCTTGAAATGCAATTTATGGTACAGTCTCTGCTGAAAATCCATGGGGGACGGGATCATGAGCAAGGTCGTCATTGCTGCGGTCGGAGGTTTCGGGGGCACCGCGCCCAGTCTGGTCGATAAGGCGCAGGCGCTTTACAGCGGCGATGTGGAAAAATGGCTGACGACGACGGCAAATCCGTGGATCTCGGTCGCCTGCGCGGTCGGCGCCATTTCGGTCTTCTTCGTCATCGGCGCCGCGATCGCGCTCATCTACCGCGAGCAGCAGCTGCAGAAGGCGCTTCTTCTCGGCATTGGCGCTCCGGCCCTCATCATGGCTGCCGCGCAAGGCAGTTCGACCAACCCGAAGCCGATCGAGATCACGCCGTCCGCAAGCCTGTTTTCGGTCGTCGGTTCCGCTTACGCCCAGGATGGCGACCGCTCGCTGCCACCCCGAGTCGAACTGAAGGTCAATCCGGGCTGGACGCAGGGCGAATGCCAGACCTGCGATATCAAATTCCTGAGCGGCGACGGCCAGATCATCTCCAGCGAGCCGCTCTCGGCAAGCCCGGCGCCCGGCGCGGTCAACGTTCCCTTGGGTACGGAGACGATCGTATTGTCCGGCGCCAACGCCAATAGCGCCGCCATCGACGTCAGGAGCCTGGGCGCCAAGCTGCCGCAGGCGCAAGGACCGGTCACTCTCGATGTCAACGTCAACCGCAGCTACTGGAACGATCTCAGCCGCTCCTTCGGCGCAAAGGCGGTGCAGCCTTACGATTTCAGCGTCGACGTCGCCAGGTGAGGCTTCCGGTCGCCGGTGGTCGCGGGTCGCATTAATTGGCGCACAGCCAGTACCGGCCGTATTTCCTTATGGAAAAAGCGGAAATAGGAAGAGACTTGCGCCCGTGCATTCGAATTCACGTCGAACTGGACGCCAATGCGGCCGTTATGCTTCCAGCGGATGATGCCTTCGATCATTCCGAGGTTCTCGGCTTCGATCCGCACCTTGCTGCCTGAGGCGGCATGGACGGGTCCCTTCGTCTCCAAAGCGGCGCCTGTCGCCGACAGGTTGAGAATACGGACATCCACCTCGCTGTTCAGATATTTCATGTTGCCGAAGACACGGCAGTTTTTCCGGTCGGCCTTTCGGGCCGTAATATTCAGGTTGCGCGTCATACTGTCTCCCTTGGACACCGCCAGAGAAACATAGCAGCCGAAAATTGAAATGGTTTTAGGAGCTTGGCTAAAATTGCAGTGAAACGTCAGTTGCTTGCGAGGGCGGTTCTGCGCGCCACCACATGCTCGCGCCAGACCGTGAAGATGCCCGCAGCAACCACGATCGCCGAGCCGATGATCATGTTGGAGCTGAGCGTTTCACCATAGATCGTTACGCCGATGATCGAGGCGTAGACAAGCGAGAGATAGGTCAGTGGTTGGACGGCGGCGGCATCGAGAATATCGTAGGCGCGGATCAGGAAATAGTGGCTGGAAATGCTGGTCATGCAGACGAGCGCCATCCAGCCCCAGTCGCCTGGCGACATCCAGCTCCAGTAGAACGGCCCGACGAGGGTCATCATGATGCCGCCGACGACGCCGGTATAGAAGAAGCTGGTCATCGACGAATCGTCGCGGCTGACGAGACGTGTGGCGATGACGTAGAAGGCGAAGTTGAAGCAGGAAATGATGGCGAGGAGCAGCTTCACGTCGAAAAACTCGCCTTCCGGTTTCAGGATCAGCAGCACCCCGAAAAGTCCGGCGCCGATCGCTGCCCACCGCCGCCAACCGACCCGCTCGCCGAGGATCGGCATCGCCAGCAGCGCGATCAGGATCGGCGTCGCGGAAAAGATCGCCTGGGAACGGGCAAGGCCGATTATCGCAAAGCAGGTGATGGCCAGAACCACCTGGATCGCAAGCAAGACGCCGCGCGTCACCTGCAGGAACGGGCGTTTGGTGCGGGCCGTCGCTTTGATGCCGCCGCGCATCTTCGACGCGAGAATGATGGTGAAAAGTGCGAAAGCCCAGTAGCGGACCATCGTTACGAAGATCGGCGGATAGGTCGATGCCAGATGTTTCGAGATCGCGTCCTGCAAAGAGAATATGGTCATCGCCAGCAGAGCGAAAATATAGCCGTGGGTCTTCGATGTCATGACATGCCGTTGAGCGGGAGATGCCCGCGCGCAGCCAAGTCTGGGCAGGCTTTCAACGAATATGCAAGGCCTCAAAGCCCGACATTCGGCCTGTCGATGATTTCTCTGAGTGCGAAGCTCGAATTGATTTTGACGACGTGGGGAAGCGCCGACAGCCAGTCGCGATGAATGCGCTCATAATCCTCGAGGTCGCGGGCGGCCACCCGCAGGATATAGTCGTATTCGCCCGACATCAGGTAACAGACGAGCACGTTCGGGCAGAGTTTTACCGCCGCCTCGAATTCCGACAGCGTCTTGGCAAACTGGCCGGAAAGCGAAATGTGCACGATGGCGATCATCTTGTAGTCGAGCGCCTTGTGCGAAAGCCGCGCGTGGTAACCGCCGATGACGCCGCTTCGTTCCAGGATGTCGAGCCGGCGCGAACAGGCCGAGGGCGACAATCCGATCTTTTCGGCGAGTTCGGCGTTGGTGATGCGGGCATTGGCCTGCAGCACCTTCAGAATCGCAAAATCGATGGTGTCGAGATCGGCCATTCGAAGAACCTTCGAAAAAGAAAACAGATGACGCAATAATCTCCGAAAAGACGCCCTCTGGCAAATCGTCTTTGCAAGGACATTTCGCGGCCTTGATGGTTGGATTCATCGTCTGAGGAGATCCGCGACCGCGGAGACAAAATGAGAGGAACGCGAATGCGTGTCGGTTGCCCGAAGGAAATCAAGAATCATGAATACCGCGTCGGCCTGACGCCGGCATCGGTGCGCGAATACGTCGCCCACGGCCACGAGGTCTGGGTGGAGACCAAGGCGGGCGTCGGCATCGGCGCCGATGATGCCGCCTATGCCGCTGCTGGCGCGAAGATCGCCGCCTCCGCCAAGGATATTTTCGAAAAGTGCGACATGATCGTCAAGGTGAAGGAGCCGCAGCCCTCCGAATGGGCGCAACTTCGAGACGGTCAGCTTCTCTATACCTATCTGCACCTGGCGCCGGACCCCGAACAGACCAAGGGCCTGCTTGCCTCAGGCGTCACCGCGATCGCCTATGAGACGGTGACCGACGAGCGTGGCGGCCTGCCGCTGCTGGCGCCGATGTCGGAAGTCGCCGGTCGCCTGTCGATCCAGGCCGGCGCGACCGCCCTGCAGAAGGCCAATGGCGGCCTCGGCGTCTTGCTTGGCGGCGTGCCGGGCGTATTGCCGGCAAAGGTCGCCGTCATCGGCGGCGGCGTCGTCGGCCTGCATGCGGCCAGGATGGCCGCCGGTCTCGGCGCCGACGTCAGCATCCTCGACAAGTCGCTGCCGCGCCTGCGCCAACTCGACGATATCTTCTCAGGCCGCGTCCATACCCGCTATTCCAGCATTCAGGCGCTGGAGGAGGAGGTCTTCTCGGCCGATCTCGTCATCGGCGCCGTGCTGATCCCTGGCGCTGCCGCTCCGAAGCTCGTGACCCGCGAAATGCTTTCCGGCATGAAGAAAGGCGCCGTCATCGTCGACGTCGCCATCGACCAGGGCGGCTGCTTCGAAACCTCGCACGCGACGACCCATTCCGATCCGACCTATGAGGTTGACGGCGTCGTGCATTATTGCGTTGCCAACATGCCGGGCGCAGTCCCCGTCACCTCGGCCCACGCGCTGAACAATGCCACGCTGGTCCATGGCCTGGCGCTTGCCGATCGCGGCCTGCGCGCCATCGCTGAAGACAAGCATCTGCGGAATGGCCTGAACGTGCACAAGGGCCGCATCACCAATAAGCCTGTCGCCGAGGCGCTAGGCTACGAGGCATTCGCGCCGGAGAACGTGCTCAACGTAGCGTAACCTCCCTGACTCTAGGTTAGGCGTCGGTCTCCGCAAGGGCCGGCGCCTTTACCTTGTCGATCCGGCACTGGAAGCAATTGTTGCGCGCCGAGCGCACGTGCACATAGGCGATGTCGGACCGCGCCAGCAGTTTTTCGCCATAGGCCGCAATCTCGCCGATAAGAGTTACCGCGCCGGTGCCATAGACGATGCGATTGTCCTGATTGTAGCCCCGCGGGATGAAGTCAGGGCTCGTCGTCAGCACCGGCGGCAGAATCTCCTCGGCGGCATAGCGCCGGCAAGGCTGCTTATGCAGGAAGATCGGTCCGGTTTCGGCGTAGGGCTGCAGTTCCGGGAAGGGCCGGTAGGCGAAGACCAGCAGTTCTTCGCCCTCATCGATATTTTCAAGGCAATGGCGGCACGGATGACCCGGGCCATCAGACACCATCGTGTCGGGCAGTCGGTCATAGGCGTCGCGGCCACCGTTCCACAAGTGTTCGGCATCGGCGCTCGGCATGGCGACAAAACGTAAGGCGGTCATGGCAAATCTCCTTTGTGATTGCCATGAAATGTACCCGGATCATCGTGTAAGCCACCCGTTTCTTGCGAAGCTCTAAAGCAGAAGGAGAAGCCCTTGACCGACGTCGGTCTCGCGCTGCTGGCGCAACAGAACGCAGAAATACTGGAAGAAATCAGGGCGCTACGCCGGGAGGTAGCCGAACTGAAGGAGCAGTCTGGCCGCACGCTCGATTTCGAGCGCCGTAACGATCCGCGCCGCCCGAATGGCCTGACGCGGCGTTAGCTACCTCCACCCACGCCGGAAAGAGAGCCGTCAGCTTTTCCGCGCCATCTCCAGAAGCTCCTTGTCGCTGAGCGGCCGGACGATGCCGGTGCCGGTTGATACCGGGGAGAAGCCGAACATCTGGTAGAGCTGCAGCGCGCGCGGGTGGTCGAGATTGTTGGTGGTGGTCGTGACGCGCTTCGGATTGAGCGACCAGATGGCGTAGAGCGCCTGCAGCATGAACCATTTGCCGATGCCGAGGCCAAGCGCATGTTCGATCAGGCCGAAATGGCTGAGCTCGATCGTATCCTCGTCCTCGCAGAAATATTCGTAGAAGCCGGCCGGCGCGCCGTTCACGTAGAGGACGCTGATATTGTTGCGCTTGTCGTTCAGCATTTCAGCGAGCTGCTCGTCGCCCATGCGCAGCCGGTCTACCCATTGCCAGCGCGCGCCCACCTGCCGGTAGAGGTAGCGATAGAACGGCAGTGGGATTCCGGGAGCGCGCATGATCGCAGTCTGGATATTGACGGGCACCGGCAGGCTCGTCTTCGGCGGCGCCGTCATTTCGAGCCGGGTAATATGGGCTTTGAGCGAAGCGGGTGTCTTCCCCATGGCGATCAGGCTTTGACTGGCGTCGGCGGGCCGGTAACGATAGGCGTATCTTCGCGGCTGCCCCATTCGCTCCACGAGCCGTCGTAAAGCTTGTTGTCATGATGGCCGAGCGATTCCAGCGCCAGTGTAATGATCGCGGCCGTGATGCCTGATCCGCAGGATGTCACCACAGGCTTCGAAAGATCGATGCCGGCATCCTCGATTGTCTGTTTGAGTTCGGGCAGCGACTTGAACCGGCCCTGGTTGGCAAAGACGCCGGAGGGCAGATTGCGGGCGCCGGGCATATGGCCGGAGCGCATGCCGGGACGCGGTTCGGGCTCGGCGGCGGCGAAGCGGCCGGCGCTGCGGGCATCGGCGATCTGCATCGCGCCGCTCGAAACGATGTCGCGCATTGCAGGAAGCGTCACCACCCGGCTTTCGTCAAAATTCGGGGTGAAGGTCGCAGGCGCATAGTTTGGTGCTGCGGTTTCGAGCGGACGGCCCTCGGCCTTCCAGCCGTCTAGACCGCCGTCGAGCACGAAGACGTTCTTCGCACCCATCACCCGGAACAGCCACCAGACGCGCGGTGAGGCGAACAGGCCGATGCCGTCATAAACGACGATGCGATCATTCTCGCTGATGCCGAGCTTGCCGGTTTCGGTGGCGAAATAATCGGGCGAGGGGATCGTGTGCGGCAGCGATGTCGAATGGTCGGCGATCTTGTCCTGGTCGAAGCGGATGGCGCCGGGAATATGGCCGGCCGCATATTCGGCATCCGCATCGCGTTTCTGCGCCGGCAGATAGAAGGAGGCGTCCAGCACCCGCAGATCCGGCTTGCCGAGTTCGGCCTGCAGCCAATCGGCCGAGACGACGAAACGGCTTTTGGTCTCACACATTATGGTCTCCCTTGATGGTCAGGCTTCATCGCCGGGCATGCCGAAGCGGATGCGGAAGCGCCGGTTCTCCTTGCCCTTCTTCTCGATCTTGGCGATGTGGATTCGGCCGACTTCCTGTGTCTCGGAGACATGTGTGCCGCCGCAGGGCTGGCTGTCAATCGAGGAGTTCTCGCCGATGCAGACGAGGCTGACGCGCCCGAGCCCCATCGGCGGGCGCACGTTCTTCGATTTGACGATATCAGGATTGGCAGCAAGCTCCTCGTCAGTGATCCATTGCAGATAGACCCGATGATTTTGGTCCACCAGTTCCATCAGTTTGGCCGTCACCTCGTCCTTTTCGATTGTCTCGCTCATGTCGAAGTCGACGCGGCTTTCCTCCTCGCCGACGGCTGCCCCGGTGATTGGATAGGAGCAGACGACGGAAAGCAGGTGGCAGGCGGTGTGCATGCGCATCAGCCTGTAGCGGCGGGGCCAATCGACATGCAGCACCAGCGTCTCGCCGACCTCCGGCCGTGGTGCGCCGTTGAGCGGCACATGGATGATGATATCCTTGCTCGCACCGTGCTTCGTCTGGCCGAGCGCGATCTTGGTGCCGTCGGCGCGTTCAAGCTCGCCGGTATCGCCCGGCTGTCCGCCCGAGGTCGCGTAGAAGCAGGTCTGGTCCAGTTCGATGCCCCCGTCCTCGTGAACGGCTGTGACGACCGCCTCGCATGTCGAGAGGTAGAAGTCGTCACGATAGAGGGCATTGACGGGCATGGGGGCTCACGCAGGTTCGTAGGGAACGTCTATCTCGGGCGATTTGGCCATCCAGCCGGGAACGGGCAGCCCTTTCGACACCAGGAAATCCGGGTTGAAGAGCTTCGACTGATAGCGGTTGCCGTAGTCGCAGAGGATCGTCACCACCGTGTGACCGGGGCCCAGATCCCGGGCGAGATTGACGGCGCCGGCAATGTTGATCGCCGTCGAGCCGCCAAGGCAAAGCCCTTCGTCCTCGACGAGATCGAAGAGATAGGGAAGCGCTTCGGCATCGGAGACGCGATAGGAAAAGTCTGGCGTGAAACCTTCGAGATTGGCGGTGATGCGGCCCTGGCCGATGCCCTCGGTGATCGAGGACCCTTCGGATTTCAGCGTGCCGTTCTGGTAGAATTCATAGAGAGCGGCGCCGTCGGGATCGGCGATGCCGATCTTGACGTCCGGGTTGAAAGCCTTGAGGCCGGCAGCCACACCCGCCAGCGTGCCGCCCGAACCGACGGAGCAGATGAAGCCGTCGATCTTGCCGTCGGTGTCTTTCCAGATTTCCGGCGCAGTGGTTTCGATATGCGCCTGACGGTTGGCGACGTTGTCGAACTGGTTCGCCCAGATCGCCCCGTTCGGTTCGGTCTTCGCCATCTGCTCGGCAAGCCGCCCGGATACCTTCACGTAGTTATTCGGGTTCTTATAGGGAACGGCGGGCACTTCGACGAGTTCGGCGCCGAGCAGCTTCAGCGCGTCCTTCTTTTCCTGGCTCTGCGTTTCCGGGATGACGATGACGGTGCGATAGCCGAGCGCTTTGGCGACCAGCGTCAGTCCGATGCCGGTATTGCCGGCCGTGCCTTCGACGATGACGCCGCCGGGCCGAAGCAAGCCTTTCCGCTCGGCGTCGCGGATGATGTAGAGCGCGGCACGATCCTTCACCGACTGGCCGGGGTTCAGGAACTCTGCCTTGCCGAGAATGGTGCAGCCGGTCGCCGCGGAGGCGCCCTTGAGTTTGATCAGCGGCGTGTTGCCGATGGCTTCGAGGACGGAGGGATGGAAGGTCATGGATTCTGCCTCTTTCGAACTCTTACTTTAGGAACGGTCTTTTCTCTTCACAAGGCTGTGTTGGCAAGAAATGCTATTCCATGCCCGTGCCGGACGCGATAAAATTTGGCTTTCCCCAGTCGAAATGGCGTATGGTCCGCCGTCGCTCCCCACCTGGGTGATCCGAAGATTGACTTTCCCCGTACGGATGACGACAAAGCGAAACGGAGCGCGATAACAGGGCGTGACCGAAGGCCGGATGGTTCACGAGCATATCGACACGATCGATGCATTGATGGCGCATTACGTCGCCGGCTCCTTGCCCGAGCCGGCGCGCGTTCTCGTCCGGTCCCATCTCGAAATGAAACCGGACAATCGCAGCTTTGTGAACGGCCTCGAACTGCTGGCCGGAGACGCCTTGGAAAATGCTGCCGGCGTTGCGATTGCCGACCGGGAGCGGCAGCTTCAGGCAATTTTTGCCTCCACGTCTTCCGTCCTGCCGCCCGTCGCGCGGCCGAAACACACGCTGTTTCCACGGGCATTGCGAGATTTCGTCGGCTTCGAGGTCGAGGACGTGCCCTGGCGCAAGCGGTTGCCGGGTTTCAAGGAATATTCACTCGATATGGATGGCTGCGAGGTCAACCTGATGTGGATACGTCAGGGTCGCGCCTTACCGGCCCACACCCATAAAGGCATGGAACTGATCCTCATCCTCGACGGCGCCTTCAATGATGAACGCGGCCGTTTTGGCCCCGGAGACATCTCCATTGCCGACGAGACGATCGACCATCGGCCGGTCGCCGAAAAGGACCGGCCCTGCATCGCCTTCGCCGTTTCGGACGGGCCGGTCAGGCTCACGGGATCCTTTCGTCAGATGATGATCGACCTGATCGGCTGAAAGCAGCCACAATGGTGTGATAGAGCCATAAATCCGGAGGGATAGAGGGGCTTCCGGACCTGTTTTCGTGTTGATAGGCAGTCCCGGAGGAACATGTCATGCGTGATTTCATCGCCCGTCCCGAACATGGAATCGTCTGGATCTCGGGCGCGAGTTCCGGCATCGGCCGTGCACTTGCGTTGAAGCTCGCCGGCGAAGGATACAAGGTCGCCGTCACCGCCAGAAGCCATGAAAAGCTGGTCGAGCTACAGGCCGAGGCCAGCGGCCTTTCCGGCAGCATTATCGTTCTCGACGGCGACGTCACCGATGCCGAGGACATGGAGCATGTCATGGCCTCGATCGAATACGAGCACGGGACGCTCGCCATGGCGATACTCAATGCAGGCGTCTACCTGCCTGTTCATGCCGAGGATCTTCACCGCGCCGATTTCGAAAAGAGCTTTGCCGTCAATCTGTCCGGTGTCGTCAACTGCCTGCTGCCGGCGATTCGCCATATGAAGGCGAAAGGGCAGGGGCAGATCGCCATCATCTCCTCCGTCACCGGCTATGGCGGCCTGCCGACAGGCGCTGCCTATGGCGCCACCAAGGCGGCGCTGATCAATATGGCCGAAAGCCTGAAATTCGATCTCGACAAGATGGGCATCCGCATCCAACTCGTCAGCCCCGGCTTCGTCGATACGCCGGCGACGAGGAAGAACGCTTTTCCGATGCCGGCCCTGATATCGGTGGAGGACGCCGCCCAGCACATTGCCGCCGGGTTGAAATCGCAAGCCTTCGAGATCAGCTTCCCGAAGCGCTTCACCCTCATGCTGAAGCTGGCGAGGATGCTTCCCTACGGCGCCTATTTCGCGCTGGTGAACCGGGTGACCGGTTGGCAGGAGCGACCGTCGGAAACGGGTCACCATCCGGCGACACCGCATCCGGCGGAATGATCAGCGGCGCGAGAACACGACCTGGCGCACATCGATGTTGCGGGCGCGGAAGCCGGCCTCGCAATAGAACAGGTAGAATTCCCAAAGCCGCTTGAAGCGTTCGTCGAAGCCCATAGGGCGGATGCGTTCCCAGACCGACCAGAAGCGCTCGCGCCATTCGGCGAGCGTGCGGGCGTAATCGAGCCCAAAGCCGAAATCCTTGACCAGCGACAGATCGACCTTGACCGCAAGTTCGGCGAGATGATTGCGCGTCGGCAGCATGCCGCCCGGAAAGACATATTTCTGGATGAAGTCGGGATTGCTGCGATACTGGTCGAAGGACTCCGGACTGATCGTGATGATCTGCAGGCCCGCCTTGCCGCCCGGTTTCAGACATTGCCTGAGCTTGGAGAAATAGGATGGCCAGTATTTCTCGCCGACCGCTTCGAACATCTCGATCGAGACGATCCGATCATAAAGCCCTGCTTCATCGCGATAGTCCTGGAAGCGGAATTCGACGCGGTCGTTGAGGCCCGCCTTGTGGATACGCTCCTCGGCGAAGGCGAGCTGCTCGCGGCTGATCGTCAGCCCCGTTACCTTGCAGTTCAGCTCGCTTGCAGCGAATTCGGCAAAACCGCCCCAGCCGCAGCCGATCTCCAGCACGTGATCCCCGGGCTGGATGCCGGTCGCCTCGGCGAGCGCCCGGTATTTGGCATTCTGCGCCGATTGCAGGTCGTTGGCCCCCGTCGAATAGAGCGCGGAGGAATAGGTCATGCTCGGATCGAGCCATTGCCTGTAGAAATCGTTGCCGAGATCGTAATGGGCGGAGATGTTGCGCTTCGAACCCGTCCTGGTATTGGCGTTCATCCAGTGGCGAACGCGCTCGAAGACGCGGCCAAGGCCGCTTTTGCCATGGGCATAGCTGAACGCGGCCTCGCCGTTGACGAGGAAGAGTTCGAGGAATGCAGTGATGTCAGGGCTGTCCCAGTCGCCGTCCATATAGGTTTCGGCGACCCCGATCGTGCCGCTCGTCAGCGCCCGGTAGGCAAGGTTCCAGTTGTTGAGGTTGAGCGCCGCTTTCGGCCCGGCTTTCTTGCCCTCGATCAGCAGCCTGCGGCCGTCGGGCAGGGTGACGGCAAGTGAGCCGTGCTGCATGCGCAGAAGTCCGCGCAGCGCCAGCTTCGCCTTGAACGGCAGACCCTTCACCAGACGGGATATGTTTTCGGCCGTCAGCGTCACCGCGTCGCGAGCCAGCAGATTCCAATCCTGCGCCTTGCTCATCTTTCCTCCTCCAGCATTTTCTTGCCGGTTAAGGACGACGACACATCCATGACGATGTGCTCGGGCGGCCTCCGGCCATTACGTCAAAAGCTAATGTTATTCCGCTGCGTCCGCAAGCGCCTGGGGTCTGTGGATGCTGACTTCAGGGGGAGGTGCCGGGCGTCGGATATAACGCGCGCCCTTCAACCAAAGTTTCAGCGCTTCCCAATGGATGCCTGCCACGATTTTGAAGGTGAGGAAGGGGATGCGCACCGTTAGCGCCAGCAGCGAAGCGCTTGTTAAAGGCACCTGTCGTCCTGAAAAAGTTGCCGAGAGAAGCGGGCCTTCGCTGTCGGTTTCGAGGATACGCCAGCGGATTTCCGCACCGGGCGGCAACATGCGGAAGTGATAGCGCCCCGCCACGCCGATAAAAGGCGAGACGTGGAAGAGCTTGTCGCAGCTCTGGCGAAGCCCGCCTTCCCAAATCTCGCCATCGCCGACGGGACAGACATAGCTGTGCCGCTCACCGAAGGTGTTGCGCACTTCGTAGATCATCGCGATGAGCCGGCCATCGGCATCATAGGCGTGGTAGACGGAGAGCGGATTGAAGACATAGCCAAGAATACGGGGATAGCAGACGAGCAATATTCTCTCGGCGCGCCCGAGCCCTGCCTCAGCGAGCAGCCGGTCGGCATGGGTTCGCAGCGGCGTATTCTCCGTATGGGCATGGTCCTTTTCATAAAAGGAGACGAAATTGCGCCGGTTGACGGAAAACAGGGCCGATAGGCCGCCGGCCTCGTCAAGCCTGTCGAGATCGACGAGCAGTGAGAACACCCGGTAGCGGAAGCGATGGCCGAACGGTTTCATCCGTTGATGCATGATTTCGCCGACATAGAGCGTTGCCGCCGCATCTGGAGGAGGGCCATTGTTGGCGGCGCTGACGCCGCGTCTTTTTGGTCGCATCCTCATGCCGCCACGTCCGGTTGGGTTTCCCAGGAGGCCCGGGCGGTTCGCCAGGGTATGACCCCGCCGAGCGCCTCGGCCGCGGCCAGGCCGGAAACCAGTCCATCCTCGTGAAATCCGTATCCCATCCAAGCACCGGCGAAATGGCAATTGTTCTGTCCCTGAATGGTGGCGAGCGCCCGCTGCGCCGCCATCGCCTCGGCCGAGAATTGCGGATGCTCGTAGGTGAATTCGGCAAACACCTTGCGATGATCCGGCTCGCGATCCGGGTTGAGCGTCACGAACAGCGGGAACTTGTGGTCGATGCCCTGCAGCCGGTTCATCCAGTAGGTGACGGCCACGCCTGCCTTTTCATCTTCGCGGCTGGAGCGCAGATAATTCCAGGAGGCCCAGACCTTGCGCCGCTGCGGCATCAGCGCTTCGTCGCGGTGCAGGACGACGCGGTTCGGCTGGTAGGGGATGGCTGCAAGCAGCCTGCTTTCCCGATCGGTGGCGTCAGTGAGCAAGCGCGCGGTCTGGTCGCTATGGCAGGCAAAGATCACCTTGTCGAACGGGCACTCATTGCCCGTTTCGTCGATGATTGTGATGCCGTATTCGCCAAGGATCACGCCGCGCACGCCGCAGGAAAGCTTCACCCGCTCGCCGAGGGGCTGCAGCAGCCGGTCGAGATAGGTGCGGCTGCCGCCGGTCACCGTGCGCCACTGTTGCTGCCGGCGGTAGATCAGGCGGTGATTGTCAAAGAAGTTGACGAAATGCTCGGCCGGAAACTGCAGCATGCGGGCAGACGGCGTCGACCAGATCGCCGCCGCCATCGGCACGAGATAGTTGTTGGTGAAACCGGGCGAGAAGCCGCGCCAGTCGAGATAATCGCCGATCGAGCGCGAGGCGAGATGGCCAGCGGCCCGGTCTTCGAGGCACATTCGGTTGAAGCGCAGGATCTCGCGGGTCATCAACAGGAATGATGGCCGCAGCAGGTTGCGCTTCTGCGCGAAGATCGAGGACAAGCCACCGCCGCTCCATTCCAGCCTGCCGCGATCGAGCGAGAGCGAAAAACTCATGTCGCTCGCATGCGTGGCGATGCCGAGCTCGCTAAAGAGCGCCGTCAGGTTGGGGTAATTCGCTTCGTTGTAGACGATGAAGCCGGTATCGACCGCGATCGAAACTCCGTCGTAGTCCACGTTGACCGTCGCCGTATGGCCGCCGGCACGGGCTTGGCTTTCATAGAGCGTAACGTCGTGCACCGGGTTCAGCGCCCAGGCTGCGGAAGCGCCCGAAATGCCGGAGCCGATGACCGCGATCTTGAGCCTACGTGGTGGGACACGGAAGTGCGCGTTCATGCGGCATCCCTCGTGGCTTTATAGGCCGCAAGCGCGCGGTTGCGGGCGCTGGCGTGGTCGACGATCGGTTTTGGGTAAGTTTCACCGAGGGCGACGCCGGCCCCGTCGAGCACGCTCTTCGGCGCCTCGAACGGCCGATGAATGTATTTTGCGTCCAGCCCTCGAAGCTCAGGCACGTGAGTTCTGACATAGTCGCCGTCGGGATCGAAGGTTTCGCCTTGCAGTACCGGATTGAAGATGCGGAAGAACGGCGAGGCGTCGGCTCCCGAGCCCGCCACCCATTGCCAGCTAGCCGCGTTGTTGGCCGGATCGGCATCGACCAGCGTATCCCGGAACCAGGCCTCGCCCCGGCGCCAGTCGACCATCAGGTCCTTGATCAGGAAGGAGGCAACGATCATGCGCACGCGATTGTGCATCCAGCCGTGGCGCCAGAGTTGACGCATGCCGGCATCGACGATCGGATATCCGGTCATGCCGCGGCGCCAGGCGTCGAAATCCTCGCCGTCGTTGCGCCATTCGAAGCCGTCGAAACGATCGTTCCAGTTGACCGAGGCAAGGCGCGGGAAATGGAAAAGCAGGTGATAGGAGAATTCGCGCCAGGCGATCTCCTTGCGGAAATGCACGAGGTCGGCCGCAGGCACTCGTTTCGACAGGCCGCGCGTCGCATCCCAGATGCGGGTAGGGGAGATTTCGCCGAGCGCCAGATGCGGCGACAGCATCGACGTCGCCTGCTTGGCGGGATAGTCGCGGTTTTCTCTGTAGCCGTCGAGCGCGTCTTCGAGGAAAGCGCGGAGCTTCTCCCGAGCACCCGCTTCGCCGGGTATCCAGAGATCATCGAAATCACCCGCCCAGTTGGGCTTCATCGGCAGCAGCTTCCAGCTACCCAGCCTTTCCGATGCCGGAAGTTTCTGCGCCAATTGCAGCTTCGACGGCGCCTCCAGCGGCGGTTCTGGTTCACTGGCGTTCTCCAGCGCACGCCAGAATGGCGTGTAGACGCGATAGGGCGTGCCGCCGCCGGTCACTAGTCTCGAGGGTTCGTGCAGCAACTGGCCGCCGAAACTTTGCGCCTCGATCGCCTGCTTTTCCAGTTCGTGCTTGATGCGGATGTCGATGGAGATTCCTGCTGGATCGTAGCGTCGGTTCCAGAACACCGCTTCGGCGCCGCTGTTCCCGATAATGGCGCGAAGCACCTCGAGCGGCTCGCCGCTTGCAAGCACCAGCCGTCCCTGCCGCTCATGCAGCGATCGGTCGAGCGCTTCCAGAGAATGATGCAACCACCAAGCCTGGGCCGCGCCCAACGGACCTGTGCCTGCGGCCTCCGGCTCGTTTATATAAAGGGGAATGATCGGCCGCCCGGAGAGATGGGCAGCGGCGAGCGCCTTGTTGTCGTCAAGGCGCAAGTCCTTGCGAAACCAGAGGATGACAGGTTTTGTCGCGTCCTTTGTCAATGAAACCGCTCCCCGTCCGTGTATTTCAACCTGCTACGGATGTACGGAGTGCCCGGATCAAAAGTTTCATCGAAAGGGAAAAGCTTTTACGGTCGTTTCTACGTGAAAAAGGCCTGCGTGAACCGGCCTTTTCCAAGCGTGGCGCGCTCGCGTGCGACATGCTTCAGGAACGAAAGACTGCCTGTCAGTTGTCGTATTCGCGGCAGGCTTCGCTGATCGATGCACCGCTTTCGCCACCGCGCGTATCGACGCCGGACATCTGCTGAGGCATGCCGGGGCATTCCATCGCCTGCGGCCGGCCGATGCTCTGCGTCGTCATCGGATCGACCGGCGCGACGCGTACCGGATACATGCCATTGTCACTGTTGCTGTAATCAGATGAATAGGTACCCGAACTCGGATCAGTCGAACCACCGTTGGTCGGCCCGATCGGGTCCGGGTTCGACTGGGCAAAGGCCGATGATGCCATGCCGATGGCGAGTAGTGAGGCAGCAATAAAAGATTTGGTCATGAGGATATCCTCCTTTGATTTTCATCTTGGATGACCTTGGGTAACTGCCCTCCGGAATCATTGTTCCGAAATTTGTAGAAAACTTGCGGTGGAACCCCCGCCTTGCCCCATGTGGTTACGGATAAACCTTAACAGCCGAAGTCGCTGGATCGGTGCGGCCACCTGCCTTAGTGGCATGATGAAACGCTAATCCGCAGCATGAGGCCGCTATGTTCGTTTCCCCGCGCGAGGCGGCAGATCTTGGTCTCCAGATCGCGATCGCACTCGCCTTGACGGTAACTGGAATGGCGATCGCGTCCTCCGCTACAGGCGGCGTGAAGGTCGGTATCTCAGCGCTCGACGTTAGCCGTCCCTCGCTGTGGACAGCCGTTCCGATGCACATCGACCCGGCAACACAGGCCTATTTGCGAGCCGATCCTCCGACTGGATTAGAATTTGCCGCCCGCGCCGATGATGTGTGCCATGACCAGATCGGCCTGCGCCTATCCTGCGATTTGATCGCCACCAGCAGCACAGCCTTTTAGACGCCAATACTGTCGCCGTCCTGTCGATCGGCCTCGGCGCCGCGGCGCCCGCGCTGGCCGGTGCGCGACTGACCGACCAGGCTGGCCGGATATTTCATGTCAGCGCCAACAAGCCGGTGCCGGTGCTGCAGGCGGCGGCCACGGACCTGAGATCGCTGTTGGTGAAGGCTTTGCCGGCGCCTGAAGGTGCGCTGGTCGTACCGTTTCCGCGTTTTGCCCGCGCCTTGCACGTCTACGCCGACTATGAGACTTCGATGCCGGAGCGCGACCTATCTTCGGAAGCTATCGACGGCGTCGGGCTCGCCGGTCCGACGAAGTGGATCCGCTCCCTGACGGGCTCGCTAAAGCTGTTACGCTGATGGGTGTCGCCGAGTGGAGATATGACGGATGTCTCCGGGTCCAAGCTTGCAAAAGCCGATGATTTGCCGTTTCATCGAGTGATAGCGACAACCATCCGATGCTCTTCCTTAAAGGATCTGCCCTTGTCCCTGCCGATGCCCCACGGCTTCGAGAAGCCTTTTGCCGCCTTCCTGTTCGATATGGACGGCACGATCCTCAATTCCATCCGTGCCGCGGAGCGCGCCTGGAGCAACTGGGCGAGGCGTCACGGGCTCGATGTCGATGACTTTTTGCCGAAGATGCACGGGTCGCGCGGCATCGACACGATCACCCGGCTGAACCTGCCCGGCGTCGATCCCGTACATGAAGCAAAATTGGTGACCGAAGCTGAGATCGCCGATGTCAGCGATGTCGTTCCCATTTCGGGTGCCGCGGCGTTTCTGAGTTCCCTGCCTCCGGATCGTTGGGCGATCGTCACTTCCTCGCCGCTGCGCCTCGCTCACCGACGGTTGGAAGCGGCTGGTTTGCCGCGGCCGAAATTCATGGTGACGGCAGAAGACGTGACGGTCGGGAAGCCTGATCCGCAATGTTATATTCTGGGCGCCGAACGCCTCGGCGTCAGCACGCATGAGTGCCTGGTGTTTGAGGATGTTGCAGCCGGCATCGCCGCCGGAGAGGCAGCGGGCGCCGACGTCATGGTCGTCACGGCGACCCATCAGCACAAGATGGCGACGGCGCATCCGAGCCTGGCCTCCTATGACGAAATATCTATCCGCATCTCTGCCGAGCATAAGATGTTCATCGTGGCCAACGCGGCCTGACCGAGCGGGCCGCGTTGACGGTTTCCTGCTGGCGGTTCACTCCGCGGCGGCGGCAAGACAGCGATCGATGATCCTGCCGATTTCGCTGCGGCAGGAGCCGCAATTGGTTCCAGCGCTTGTTTCCTTGCCGACGGCCTCGACGCTGTGGCATCCACCGCGCACGGCGGCGGCGATCTGATTGACCCCGACGCTGAAGCAGGAGCAGATGGTAGCGCCCGGATCCGGCCTGCCGGCCCCGGGCCGGCCTGCAACGAGCGCGAAGCGTTTCCTGAGATCGCCATGCGAGGCGGTGAGCCGCGAGATCGCCCAGTTGCGCGCGACGGCGACTGGCTCGCGCGCAAGGAACAGCGCGGCAAGCAGGGTCTCGCCATCGAAGAAGGCAAGCCTGAGGTCTCCGGATTGCCGGTCAGCATAACCGAGCGGTTCGATTTCTTCAGGAATGGCAAAAACCGCGCGGCACCAAGCGGTCCAGTCTTCGACGGCCTCAGCGAAGGCAAGCTCCAGCCGCCAGCCGCCATCGGCCTTCGCCAGCGCCCAATAGGCCGCGTCGGGTGTTACGGGTTTTATGGCCGAGACGGCGAAACCGTAATGCGTGGCCCGGAACGGCCGGACGGCGACGGCGACGTTCTTCGATGCCGGCTGCCCGGAAACGGGATCGGTAATTGGTGCGACCACGGCGTCGATCCGCGCTTTTGCCGCGAACTGGTCGTTCCAGTGCATCGGTGCAAAGATGCCGCCGCGTGCCTGGCGATCGGTCACCAGCGCCCGGACGACAGCCTTGCCTTGCGGGCTCTCGATCTCGACGAGACCGGCGCTTGATATCCCGGTTTCGATCGCGTCGCGCGGATGGATTTCCGCAAAGGGCTCGGCGATATGGGCAGAAAGCCGCGCGCTCTTGCCGGTTCGCGTCATCGTATGCCACTGGTCGCGAATGCGCCCGGTATTGAGCGTGAAGGGGAAATCGGCATTGGTGCGATCCGTTGCCGGCGGTTTGATCGCAACGAAGCGCGCCTTGCCATCGGGATGGAAGAAACCGCCGTCGGCGAAGAAACGGGTCACACTGGGCGCGGTGCCTTCCGGCTGCGGCCACTGGAAGGGCGACAATTCGTCGTAGGCGTCGCCGGTTACGCCGGCGCGGGCACCGATGTCGAAATCGCGGCTGCCGTTGTTTTCGAAAGCGGAAAGGGCGGCGTGTTCCGCAAAGATCTCGACCGGCGCGTCGAAGTCGAAGGCAGCGGCAAACCCCATGCGGTGTCCGACTTCCGCAAGCTGCCACCAGTCGGCCCTTGCCTCGCCGGGAATGTCGAGAAACGGCCGCTGCCTGGATATGCGCCGTTCGGAATTGGTCACCGTGCCGTTCTTCTCGCCCCAGCCGAGCGATGGCAAAAGCACATGCGCGTGCCTGGTCGTATCCGTCTCTTTGAGGATGTCGGACACGACGACAAAGGGGCAGGCCGCGATCGCGGCTTCGACGCTGTCGGCATCCGGCATCGAGACCACGGGATTGGTGGCCATGATCCAGAGCGCCTTGATGCGCCCGTCGGCCACGGCGCGGAACATGTCGACCGCCTTCAGGCCGGGCTTGGCGGCAATGACCGGCGAGCCCCAGAAGCGCTGCACGCGGTCGCGATCATCGGCATTCTCGATTGCCATATGGGCAGCGAGCATGTTGGCGAGGCCGCCGACCTCGCGCCCGCCCATGGCGTTCGGCTGGCCGGTCAGCGAGAACGGTCCCATGCCAGGGCGGCCGATGCGGCCGGTCGCCAGATGACAGTTGAGGATCGCATTGACCTTGTCAGTGCCGGAGGAGGACTGGTTGACGCCTTGGCTGTAGCAGGTCACGACCTTCGGCGTCGTCTCGAACAGGCGGAAGAACTCCCGGATCTGCATGGCGGGCAGGCCGGTCCGTTCCAGGAGGTTGTTCATATCAAGTGCGGCGGCGGCCGCAAAAGCCTCGGCGAAACCTTCCGTATGGGCGGCGATATAATTCTGGTCGATGGCCGGGCTCGTCGCGAGATGGGCAAGCAGCCCCATGAACAGCGCGACGTCGCCGTCCGGGCGGATTGCCAGGTGCAGGTCGGCAATATCGCATGTCATCGTCCGGCGCGGATCGATGACGACGATCCGCATGCTCGGCCGTGCCGCTTTTGTCGCTGCAAGCCGCTGGTAGATGACGGGATGGCACCAGGCGAGATTGGAGCCGGTGAGAACCACCAAGTCCGCGAGTTCGATATCCTCATAGGTACCGGGCACCGTATCGGCGCCGAAGGCGCGGCGATGCCCCGCCACCGAGGAGGACATGCAGAGCCTTGAATTGGTGTCGATATTGGCCGAACCAATGAAGCCCTTCATCAGCTTGTTGGCGATATAATAATCCTCGGTCAGAAGCTGGCCCGAGACGTAGAAGGCGACGGAATCAGGCCCATGCTCGGCGATCGTTTCGGAAAACCGCTGGGCAACGAGATCAAGCGCTTCGTCCCAGCCGCTCTGTTTGCCGGCGATTTCGGGAAAAAGAAGCCGGCCGTCGAGATCGATGGTTTCGGCAAGGGCCGAACCCTTCGAGCAGAGCCGTCCGAAATTCGACGGATGCTCGGGATCGCCCTTGACGCTGACTGCGCCCGCCTCGTCGACCGTGGCGAGCACGCCGCAGCCGACGCCGCAATAGGGACAGGTGGTCTTGACCTCGGCCGCCATCTATTCCGCCGCCATCATCAGGCTTTCCAGGGCGACGAACAGCCTGCCGTCTTCGTTCAGCACCGGGATCGTCCGGACCTCGCCCTCATCGGCGCCGAGCGCCTTGCCCGTTTCCAGCGAGATCACCCAATTATGCAGCGGGCACGTCACCGCCTTGCCGTGGACGATGCCCTGGGAGAGCGGGCCGCCCTTGTGCGGGCAGTGATCCTCGATGGCGAACACTTCGTTTTCTGCCGTGCGGAAGACGGCGATCTTGCCCTGCGGCGTCTTCACGCAGCGCGCGCCGCGCAAGGGAATGTCGGAGAGGTCACCGATTGCGATCCAGTTCATGTCCATCTCCTTATTCTGCAGCCTGCGGGTAGCCGATCGTCGCCATCGGCTTGAACTCGTGCTTGTCCTTGCCGGAAACACGCTCCGACCAGGGATCGACCTGGGCAAATTTCTGGGAGAAGACGAAGCGGTCGTAATAGGCCGTGCGCTTTTCGGCATCGTCCATGATCTGGCGGCGGATTTCATCCAGGCCGACGCGCTTGGCCCATTTGTAGATGCGCTCGAGATAACGGGCCTGCTCGCGATACATCTGCGTCAGCGCCACGATATGCTCCAGCGCCTCGTCCTCGGTCCGAACGAGCCCAAGGACCTCCGTTCCCTTGATGTCGAGACCGGCAGCACCCGCGAAGTGAATCTCGAAACCGGAATCCACGCAGATTACGCCGATATCCTTGCAGGTTGCTTCCGCACAGTTGCGTGGGCAGCCGGAGACGGCCATCTTCAGCTTGGCCGGCGTCCACGAGCCCCACATGAATTTCTCGATGCGAATGCCGAGACCAGTGGAATCCTGCGTGCCGAAACGACACCAGTCGGAGCCGACACAGGTCTTCACGGTACGCAGGCCCTTGGCATAGGCCTGGCCGGAGATGAAGCCGGCCTTGCCGAGATCGGCCCAGACGGCAGGCAGGTCTTCCTTCTCGATGCCGAGCAGGTCGATGCGCTGGCCGCCTGTTACCTTCACCATCGGGATTTCGAACTTGTCGACGACATCGGCGATGGCGCGCAGCTCGTTCGAATTGGTGACGCCGCCCCACATGCGGGGAACGACCGAATAGGTGCCGTCCTTCTGGATGTTGGCGTGGACGCGCTCATTGATGAAACGCGACTGGTAGTCGTCGGCATATTCGTCCGGCCAGTCGCAGACGAGGTAATAGTTGAGTGCGGGCCGACATTTGGCGCAGCCGCAGGAGGTCTTCCATTCCAGCTCCTGCATGACGGCAGGGATGCTCTTCAGCCCCTTTGCCTTGATCAGGCGGCGGACGTCGTCATGGCCGAGTTCTGTGCAGGTGCACATCGGCTGGACGGCGGCCGGGTTGTAGCCGTCGCCGAGCGTCAGTGCCATGAGCTGCTCGACGAGGCCGGTGCACGAGCCGCACGAGGCGGATGCCTTGGTGTGGGCGCGCACGTCATCGAGCGACGTCAGCCCTTTGCTCGAAATAGTCGAGGTGATCTTGCCCTTGCAGACGCCGTTGCAGCCACAGATCTCCGCGTCATCCGGCAAGGCTGCAACGGCCGCCATAGGGTCCAGCGGCGACCCTCCCTGATAGGCCTGACCGAAGATCAGCGTCTCGCGCATCTCCGAAATATCGGTCGCCTTCTTCTTCAGATCGTTGAACCACGCGCCATCGGCGGTTTCGCCGTAAAGCACGGTGCCGATGATCTTGTTGTCCTTCAGCACGAGACGCTTGTAGACGCCGGCTGAAGCATCGCGCAGCACGATTTCCTCACGGTCGTCGCCATCGGCGAAATCACCAAGCGAATAAAGCTCGATGCCGGTGACCTTCAGCTTGGTCGGCGTGTCTGCATGCACGAAAGCGGGCGAGCGATCGCCGGAGAGATGTGCGGCGGCAATGCGGGCCATCTCGTAGAGCGGGGCGACGAGACCATAGACCATGCCGCCCACTTCGGCGCATTCGCCGAGTGCAAGGATATTGCCGTCCGAGGTCTGCATGCCGGCATCGACGACGATGCCGCGGTTGACCGCGAGACCGGCATCCTTTGCGAGGCCCACACTCGGACGAATGCCGACGGCCATCACAACCAGCGTTGCCGGGATGATACGGCCGTCGTCGAGTTCGATGCCCTCGACCTTGCCATTGCCGACGATCGCCTTGGTGTTGGCCTTGCAAATGACCTTGATGCCGCGTTCCTCGACCGCCTTTTGCAAGAGATAGCCGGCGGCCGGATCGAGCTGGCGCTCCATCAGCGTCGGCATCACGTGCAGCACGGTGACGTCCATGCCGCGCTGGGCAAGACCGGCGGCGGCTTCGAGGCCAAGCAGGCCGCCACCGATGACGACGGCCTTTTCGCGCGACTGCGCGGCAAGCAGCATGGCCTGCACGTCGTCGAGATCGCGATAGGTGATGACACCGGGCAGATCCTTGCCGGGGACGGGGATGATGAAGGGCACGGAACCGGTGGCGATGACCAGCTTGTCGTAGCTTTCGGTGACGCCGTGGTCGGAGGTGACTGTCTTGGCGACGCGATCGATGTTGACGATCTTGTGGCCCTTGTAGAGCATGATGCCGTGCTTGATATACCAGCCATCGCCATGAATGATGATCTGTTCGTAGTCTTTTTCGCCGGAGAGAACCGGCGACAGCATGATGCGATCGTAATTGACGCGCGGTTCGGCATTGAAGATCGTAACTTCATAGCGTCCGGGCGCCTGTTCGAAGAGGTGCTCCAGCATGCGCCCGGGCGCCATGCCATTGCCGATGATGACGAGTTTTTCGGTCATATTTCCAAATCCTCAGATCAGGTTGCAGCCACGGGCGCGGAGTGTCCCCGGCGCGACAGTTGCTTGACGGACAGGTGCATCCAGACGAGTGAAACCGCGACGATCGCGAACAGCAGCAGGAAGCAGCTGGACCAAAGACCGGTCATGTCTTTGAGGAGGCCAAAGGCGATCGGAAGGATAAAGCCGCCGAGACCGCCCATCATTCCGACGATGCCGCCGACGGCGCCGACGCTTTCGGGGTAATAAGCCGGAATGTGCTTGTAGACGGCAGCTTTGCCCAAGCTCATGAAGAAGCCGAGCACGAAGATGACGACGATGAAGATGACCGGCGTAATAGTGGTAGCGGGCAGCGACAGGATGAGTGTGGCCACGGCCGACACCGCGAACATCGCATACATCACGCTGCGCGCGCCCTTCTTGTCCGACACCACGCCGCCGAGAGCGCGGAAGATGCTGCCGGGGATCGAATAGGCCGCCGCAACCATGCCGGCAGTTTCCAGATTGAAGCCGTAGACGCCGACCAGATAGCGCGGCAGCCACAGGGACAAGGCGACGAAGCCGCCGAAGGCGAAGAAATAGTAGAGCGAGAAGCGCCAGACCTGAACGTTCTGCAGCGGCGCGAATTCCTGGGCAAAGCTCTTCGAGGCGACGCCACGTTCGCGGCGAAGACGGAAAGCCGGATCATCTGACGTGGTGAACCAGAAGACGACTGCCATCAGCGCCAGGCCGACAGCCCAGATCTCGGCAACCGCCTGCCAGCCCCATGCGATGAGCACGAAGGGGGCGGCGAATTTGGTCACGGCCGCGCCGACATTGCCGGCGCCGAAGATGCCGAGGGCCGTTCCCTGCTTCTGCGGCGGGAAGAAAGGCGAGACATAGGCGATGCCGACCGCGAAGGAGCCGCCGGCAAGGCCGACGCCGAGGCCGGCGACCAGCATTTGGGGATAGGTGTGGGCGTAGGAGAGCAGGAAGGTCGCCAATGCGGCGGCCAGCATCGTGAGGGTGTAGACGAGACGGCCGCCGTAACGCTCGGTCCAGATGCCGAGAACGATGCGCACGAGAGAGCCGGTCAAGACTGGGGTGCCGACCAGCAATCCGAACTCGGCCTCGTTCAGTCCGAGATCCTGTTTGATGCGAATGCCGATGATCGCAAAGATCGTCCAGACGGCGAAACAGAGAGTGAAGGCCACAGTGGAGATCCACAGTGCTTTGGCTGGTTCGCCGGCGGACATGGGCGGCACTTTCTCGATGATAGACATGGCTTCTCCGTGGCCCGACAAGGTCGTGCCGATCCATCGCTGGGGGTTAAAACAAAAAAGCCGCTGGTCAGGGCGCGCATACACGAGGTGCGCGAATTATCCTGATCAGCGGCTTTGCTGGTGGCGCCCGCCGTTGGACGCCGAATTCCTGGCCCTTTGGCCTATCTCCCTTAAAGCAATCCCTATGCCGGACTGCTTAAGGGTAAGTCTCTCTGTATCTCGTGAGCCATCCCTTGCTCACTCTGCTCCGATCATCGTTGACCGGTCTTGATAATAACAAAGCAAACGGCGTGCCAATTCGCTTTGTTTGTTTCAATTCATTGAATGTAAAAGATTTTTTAGAAATAAAGCGTCTGCACGTTTTTCAGGCTCTAGTCGGTTGTGCAAATCTTTTGTGCGTTGCGGTAGGGTGCGCGCAGATCCTTGCTGGCGTTTTGTGCAGCCCGAACGACATCAAATCTCGTCGCTGCCGCAAGCGAAGGGCAGGTCGCCTCTGACGGCAAAGCCTGCGACGTATTCCGGCAGTCTTGTGGGATCGAAGACGTGGCCATCCATGAAGCGGTCACTCTCGTCGCCACCTTCGATGCGGATATCCGCATCCTCGGGCGCATTCGCGTCGCCGAGAGCCGCGCGATAGAGATCCGGGCGATAGGCGGAGGCGGCAGCCCGCGCGTGGTTGAGGCTGGTCTCGGCCTGTCCCCAACGGATCATCTGGCTGTAGATCCACAGCGCATGGCTCGGGCGGGGATAATTGGCGAAGCCGGAATGGAACTTGAAGTAATCTGCAATGACACGCCGGTTGCCCCTGGCATCAAGGCTGAATTCGCCGGCGAGCACACGACGGATGATGTCGACGGGAGCGGCGATATAGCGGGGATCAGCGAGAGCGGCCGCCAGCGCGTCATGATTGTCCGGCCGGTCGCACCAACGGGCCGCAGCGTCGAGCGCCACGATCAGCCGGGAAACGGTTTCCGGATGGCTTTCGGCCCAATCCGGTCGCATGCCGATCACCTTTTCCGGGGCCGAGGGCCAGATGTCCTGCTTGGTTGCGACGATGCGGCCGACGCCGCGTTCCGAGGCGATCATGTTCCACGGTGCGCCGACGCAGAAGCCGTCGATGGCGCCGGCCTCCAGCGCGTCCGACGTCAGCGGCGGCGGCACGACGACGAGCTTGACGTCCTTGTCGGGATCGATGCCGCCAGCCGCCAGCCAGTAGCGGAATTCGTAATTGTGGGAGGAGAAGGGGTAGGTGACGCCAAAGGTTGGCAAGGGCTCGCCGCGCGCCTTCATCGCCGCGACTGTATTTGCCAGGGCGCGAGCATTGTCGAGCGCGCTTGCCGTTTCCGACAGGCCGGTGCTCTCCCGCATCCTCTCGAAAAGCCGTGTCGACAGCGTGATCGCATTGCCGCCGCGCCCAAGGGAAAACGGCGTGATCGTCGGCGAGGGGTTGGAGCCGAGGCCGAGCGTGGAGGCGATGGGCATCGGCGACAGCATATGGGCAATGTCGAACTGGCGGAACGCCAGGCGGTCGCGGACATTCGCCCAGGAAACGTCCTTGACGAGCTCGAGCGTCAGGCCTTCCTTGCGGATAAATCCGAATTCCGCCGCGGCGATCAGTACCGATGCATCAACGAGCGGAATGAAGCCGGCCCGCAGCACCTTGGCGCCTTCGCGGTTTACGCGCGCCGGCAAGGGCAGTCCACCGCTCACATCGGCGATCTCAGTCATCATATCCACTCCGGTTTCCTCCGGAAATTCGCCAAATCGGCTCTCACATCAAAAGTCCCGCAGCGGTGACAACGCTCTGGGCGATTTCCGACATCTTCTTCTTCTCGTTCATCGCCGTCTGGCGCAGCAGCGCGAAGGCCTCTTCTTCGGGCAGGCCTTTCATCTTCATCAATATGCCCTTGGCCCGCTCGATTAGCTTGCGCTCCTCCAGAGCCGACCGGGCATCGGCAAGTTCTCGCTGCAGCCGGCTGAAGGCGTTGAACCTGCTCACGGCCATGTCGAGGATCGGCTTGACGCGTTCCTTCTTCAAGCCGTCGACGATATAGGCCGAGACGCCCGCATCGACCGCAGCCTCGATCGAGGCGGTGTCGGAGCGGTCGACGAACATGGCGATCGGGCGGGAGACCGTACGCGTCAACTGGAAAAGATGCTCCATCATGTCGCGGTTGGGATTCTCGATATCGATGATGATCACGTCGGGCATCAGTGTTTCGATGGTACGCGCGATGCCGTGGACCTCATGCACCACGGTGACGTGCGCATGCCCTGCCTCGCGCAGCCCCTCTTCGATGATGGAGGCGCGAATGGCATTTTCGTCGATCACCAGAATCGTCAGATCGCGATGCGTCATGCCTATATTCATGACGCACTGCAGCAATTTTTGCAAGGTGTTCGCCTGAAAAGTGTGCATGAATAAAAGTGCACACAAAATAATCAAATTGCCGTATTTAGGGCAGTAGGACCTCACAACCGCATCGAGCACAGCGCATGCGGGACGCGGCATAGGCAGTGTCACTCCGGCCGACTGCTCGAAATGAGGTCGCCGACTATTGCGCCTGTTTTCGTGAGGCCGGCGGCGAACCATCGGTCTATCATTGCGCGCGTCCGCGGGAAAAATAATGCGGCGGCAGGTCGGAAATCGAAAGAGCATGCCTTCGGTTATCGTGGTATATAACCTACTTAAAATCCTGGGATGGGAAGTTTTACCTTCGGCCGGTGCGATCGATGACCGCAATCTTGTGACCGCTTCCGGCGGGCAGATCCCATGGCCTCGATTTGAGATGAATAACATTTAACACAAGGCTTGGAGGGCCGACCATGAGCTTACGCATCAACGATATTGCCCCCGATTTTACCGCCGACACCACGCAGGGACCGGTGAGCTTCCATGACTGGATCGGCAACGGCTGGGCGGTCCTGTTCTCGCATCCGAAAAATTTCACGCCCGTCTGCACGACCGAGCTCGGCGCCATGGCCGGCCTCGCCGGAGAATTTTCCAAGCGCGGTGCCAAGATCATCGGTATCTCCGTCGATCCTGTGGAAAGCCATGCCAAGTGGAAGAACGACATCAAGACCGCCACCGGCTTTGACGTCGAGTATCCCCTGATCGGCGACAAGGACCTCAAGGTCGCCAAGCTCTATGACATGCTGCCGGCCGGAGCCGGCGAAAGCTCGGAAGGCCGCACGCCGGCTGACAATGCGACGGTGCGTTCGGTCTTCATCATTGGCCCGGACAAGAAGATCAAGCTGATCCTGACCTATCCGATGACGACGGGCCGCAATTTCAACGAGATCCTGCGCGCCATCGACTCCATCCAGCTGACAGCCAAGCACCAGGTGGCGACGCCGGCGAACTGGAACCAGGGCGAGGACGTCATCATCACCGCCGCGGTTTCCAACGAAGACGCGATTGCCCGTTTCGGCTCTTTCGACACGGTTCTGCCCTATCTCAGGAAGACCAAGCAGCCGACCGCCTGATTGTCGGTTTCAAGCAGTTCCTTGAGCCGCCGCGGCCATATTGGCCCGGCGGCTTTTTCGTATCGGCTTGAATTCGAGGGCAGATATGGAATTGGGGAAGCTTCAGGACGTCATCGATGCTATCTAGGATTCAGCGTCACGGTGGAAGTTCGAACCTGCTGAGATCCGATGATAGGGCGAAAGCGTCAGTCCGGCATTGGGAAGAGACCGGCGAAGGCCATGCTTTCGCTCTGCCTTCTGTTTTCTCAAGTGGACACGACAGAGGCCCGGCCGGAGGGGAGTGTCGCGCCGCCGGCCTGTCTGTATTCGGGATCTTCGGCGTCGGCATCAGGCGAGACGCTCTGCATTCGGAAGGAGAGTTTCAATCGCGATCTCTGCGTCGCGATCGAGCATTTCGCCGAGGCCAACCAGTTGCCGCCCGATTATTTCGCCCGGCTCATCTGGCGGGAGAGCACTTTTCGCCCCGATGCGGTCAGCTTCAAAGGAGCGCAGGGCATAGCGCAATTCATGCCGGGAACGGCTAAACTCCGAGGCCTCGAAGACAGTTACCAGGTGCTGGAAGCCCTGCGGAAATCGGCGCAATATCTCGATGAATTGCGCAATCGGTTCGGCAATCTCGGCCTGGCCGCAGCCGCCTACAATGCCGGCGAAAACGGCCTCGCCACTTACCTTGCAGCAGGCAGATTACCTTACGAGACGCGCAGCTACGTGATGGCGATTACCGCACACACGGTCGAGGAATGGAAGGATAACCCACCGGAAGATGCGGCGGTCCCGCTCGACAAGGACAAGCCCTTTCTCGATGGTTGCGTGGCGCTTGCCGAAAGGCGGACGTTGAAAGACACACCCTGGCGTCAGGAGGGCAATTGGGCTCCCTGGGGTGTTCAGCTTGCGGCAAATGCGGATGCAGGGATCGCCCGGCGCCTGTTCCTCGATGCCGTCGAGGACCTGCCCGCGCCTCTAAATGCGGAGCAGCCGCTGATCCTGCGCCAGCGCGACCGCAGCTTCGGTTTTCGCCCGCGTTATGCCGCCCGCATCGCCCGGCAGACGCGCGTGGAAGCCAGTGATGTCTGCAACCAGATCAAGAAACATGGCGGCAGCTGTCTGGTTTTCAAGAATCGATAACGGGTCCGTCGATCCACTCTCGATGACGAAAAGTTCGCTTGCAGGATCGCGGGAAGGCGCATCATATTCGGCGCGAAAATGAAAAGGGAGAACGACGATGCGGGTTTTGGTAATCGGGGCAACGGGCCATGTCGGAACCTATCTGGTTCCACGCCTTGTCGAGGCAGGTCACGAGGTCGTCACCATCAGCCGCGGCACGGCAAAACCCTATACGGCGAACCGCGCCTGGGCGTCCGTCGATCAGCGGCAGATGGACCGTGCAGAGATGGAGCGGACCGGTGAATTCGCTCCGGCTGTGCGTGCTTTGAAAGCCGATATCGTCATCGACATGATCTGCTTCACGCTGGAAAGTGCGGAGCATCTGGTGGCGGCCCTGTCAGGGCATGTCGGACATTTCCTCCATACCGGTACGATCTGGACGCATGGCTATCCGACGACCGTGCCGACGGCGGAGGAGGCGCCGAAGTCTCCGTTCGGTGACTACGGCATACAGAAGGCGGCGATCGAAACCTATCTCCTGCAGCAGGCAAGGCTTCGAGGATTTCCGGCAACCATCATTCATCCCGGCCACATTGTCGGCCCCGGCTGGGCGCCGCTCAATCCGGCCGGTAATTTCAACCCGCAGGTCTTTTCGACGCTTGCCCGGGGAGAGGCTTTGGCGCTGCCCAATTTCGGGCTGGAGACTGTTCACCACGTCCATGCCGATGACGTCGCGGCGATGTTCATGGGCGCGGTCGCCAACTGGAATGCGTCGATCGGCGAAAGTTTCCATGCTGTTTCGGAGAAGGCGCTGACGCTTCGCGGCTACGCGGAAGCCATGTCGCGATGGTTCGGGCATGGGCCGAAACTCAGCTTCGCGCCATTCGAGGTCTGGGCCGAAAGCCAGACGAAGGAGGATGCGACGGCGACATGGGAGCATATCGCCCGCAGCCCGAATTGCTCGATCGCCAAAGCCCAGCGCCTTCTTGGTTACACGCCGAGATATACGTCCCTGCAGGCGGTGCAGGAATCGGTTGGCTGGCTGGTGGGGCAGGGGCGGATCGAGACCTGAGGCTAGCGGATCAGGATCGCCCGGAAATCATTGACGTTGGTTCCGGTCGGTCCGGTCTCGAAGAGGTCGCCGATGGCCTTGAAGGCGGAATAGCTATCATTGCCGTCGAGCAGCCGGCGCGGGTCGAGGCCGGCAGCGCGCAGGCGCCTCACGGTGCTTCCGTCGGCAAAGGCGCCGGCATTGTCTTCCGATCCGTCGATCCCGTCCGTATCGGCTGCCAGGACATGAATGCCCTCCTGTCCATCGATCGCCAGCGCCGTGGCGAGGGTGAATTCGCCATTACGCCCGCCCTTGCCGCCCTTGGCACGCAGCGTCACCGTCGTTTCGCCACCGGAGAGGATGACGACGGGCTTCGAAAACGGCCGGTCGCGGCCGAGCACTTCGCGGGCGATCGCCGCATGTACCAGCGCCACGTCGCGCGATTCCCCCTCGATCGCATCCGACAGGATGACGGGCGTGATGCCCTGCGCCCTCGCAACGGCCGCCGCCGCCTCCAGCGACACGCCGGCAGAGGCAATGATGTGGTGCTCGTGACCTGCAAATACCGGATCATCGGGTCGCGGGGCGTCCGCCTGCGGTGAATTCAAGTGATCGAGCGCTGCCTGCGGCAGCTGCAGGCCATATTGACGGACGATCTCCAGCGCCTCATGCCGTGTCGAACCATCAGGCACCGTCGGCCCCGAGGCGACATGCGCCGGGTTGTCTCCGGGAATGTCGGAAACGATCAGGCTGACGACCCTCGCTCTGGTCGCTGCAGCAAGTCTGCCGCCCTTGATGGTCGAGAGATGCTTGCGCACGACGTTCATCGCCGAGATCGGTGCGCCGGAGGCGAGCAGCATCTCGTTGAGGGTGATCTCGTCTTCGAGCGCCAGCCCTTCCGGCGGGGCGGGCAGCAGCGCCGAGCCGCCGCCGCAGATCAGCGCGATGACGAGATCGTCTTCTGTCAGTCCGCCAACCGTCTCCATCAGCCGTCTTGCCGCGGCAAGCCCTGCGGCATCGGGTACAGGATGCGCGGCCTCGACGATCTCGATATCGCGCGTCTCGCAGCCATAGCCGTAGCGGGTGACGACCACACCTTCCAGCTTTCCATCCCAGATGCTTTCCAGTGCTCGCGCCATTTGTGCTGCGCCCTTGCCGGCGCCGATCACCACGGTTCTTCCCTTCGGCTTATTTGGAAGCTTCGCCTTGATGCCGGTCAGCGGATCGGCGGCGCGAACCCCCGCGTCGAACAGGCTTTTCAGGAAAGCGCGGGGAGGAGTTAATGTCATCGGTGGTCTGCCTCAGCTATCGGTCGTGATGCGGACTGTCGGCGCATCGCGGTGCCCGCGTCAAGGTCGAAGACCGGGCCAATTGAAGGCAACGGACGTTCTTGAGGGGCGCGGACAGGAAACGAATAGAAAGCATTAACCATACTCCCGTAGACAACGAACAGGATCAAAGGAACGTGTGTTCGATGGCTACTGAAATGACCCGCCGCCCCGTCTCCCGTGAAGGCAGGATTATCGCTTTCCCCTCCGGTACTGGAACCGCCAATATCGAACGCTGCGCCCGTGAACTCGGCCGGCGGCATGGCGCGGATGCAATAGAATTCTGGAAGGCGGAATGCCGCAGGCTTGCCGATCAGCTTCTGGCCGCCGGTATGCCGGAGCGCGATATCGCAGAGCGGGTGATGCAGTTCCAGGAAGATGTTCAGATCGAACTCGTTCTCAGCCACGAAAAGCGGGCCGTCGCCAAATCGCAAAAGCGATAGCGGCAATCGCGGCGGAGCGAACGTCCTCCGGACTGACCTGGGTGCCCCGGGTTTATTGACCGGCTGACGTCACCCGCACGATATTGCCGATATTGTCGGCGATCAGCAGGTCGCCTGATGTGTCGACGACGAGGTCGACCGGCTGCCTGCGCGCCATCCTACAGCTTGCCTGGCCCAATTCGGCGCGCTCGTTGACGACATTCCACAGCGCCTTGGTCTATCTTACTCGAGACCCGTGAAAATTTTACGCGTTCGAAGCTGACGGCGGTCGGGGAGCATGCATATATCTTGAGGAGCAGATGATTTGGGGGATGAGCCGGGAAGGATTCTCCCGTTGATCCAAGTGAATAGCCTTCACGACCCGCGCGTAGCGCAAACTGGAGAAGCATCGATGAACAAATTTCGGGCATTAGTAGCAGCCGGAGCAATCACGCTTGCCGCCATCGCCTCGGGCTGCTCGACCCCTCCGAATTCCTATGGATCGGCATCCGGATATGTGCCGGGAGATTCCATGAACCCGGCCTGCGCGGATGGATTCCGTCCCAACGAGGGCCGTTCGTGCAGCTATTAGAGGCGGTCGGCTCCTGCCCGCAAAGAATGGCAGCCGTCGAATCCGTCAGGTAGGCGCTTCAACATAGAACGGCCACGTGATCTCGTGGCAGCGACGTGACGTCAATCTGTCGCCCGACCCCATTCTTAAGTTAATGGCAGTCGCGTCCTGCGGCAGTCTCTATATCATCCGATCGTCAACGCAAAGGTGGCCGGTTGCGCACGGCCTTTCTTGGCGCAAAGAATACAAAAGGTCGGCGCGAGAGTTCGCGCCGACCTTTCTCAACCATCATCCGCAAAGCGCCAGTTCATCCGTGGTCGCCAGCCATCTGATTTCATGCAGCAAGTGTAGGCGGCTTGTGAATTATCGCAAGGATTATGGAGCTACCGATTTCTGGCTAGAACCGGGATGCAACGTTCCTCCGCTGGATTTGAAATAGGAAACGGTTGTTTCAATCCACTCGGTCCCGGGACCCTGCGGAGCTTCTCGGGCTTCATTCAGCGGTCATCTGATTTGAGAACCCTGAATGTTGATCCCATCTAGTCCACGTACTGAACTTATGGCAGTGCTATCGGATGATCGATTTCATCCTACAATCGCTGCCATCATTCCTGAGGTGCTTGGATTACTGGGGCGAGCGGTATCAAACAGCTATTGTCGGGGCCGTCGCCCTTGTCGGTGTTTGGTACTCTACACGGCCAGCATGGAAGCAACTGCAACTGGCACAAAAAGAGCGCCTTGCGGCAAAATATAGGATGAACAAGGCACTTTACGATATGTTTGACCCTACCGTTTGGTTTTCTTTCGATGGTCCGAAAGAAAGGTGGGAAGCCGATATCGACAAGGCCTTCATAGATGAATGCCAAGACATACTTGCCAAGAAAAAGAGTTTCCTCGCCGATCTTAAAGCAAGGGTTGAAGGTAGTGGAGCAGACGATGATCTCCGCGCCGACGCGCTCAACACGATTGATGAGACTATGGTGAGGGTTAGAGATGCCGACAGAGTCATCGTTGATGCCGAGTTAGGCCGTATCCCCAAGGGTAACATCCACTGGCACACAGTTGGCGAGGGTATCGATATGCTCGGTCTACCGCTCTTTAAAAAGCTCCAGCAAAAGATCTCGGACCGCCAGTCTTCCGTTGTCGAGCGAATCGTCCGCGAGTAACCAAGAAGGTTCAGAGCAAATTCAGTCCCGGCGGCCAAAATATGGGGAGGGGGAGTGAAGAAAAAGCGCTGCTTCGGGATATTCAACGAAACAGGCGATTGCTTGAAAAATGGCTCCCTGGGCCGGCTAAATTTAGCGCTCGACCGCAGTCGCCGCATGACGCCGTCGAGCGCTAACCAACACCATAGGCCGGCGCGATCACCACCCGCGACCACACCAGCGGCGCGCCGGCCGGTTCTATTTCTTCCTGACTTCACCTGGCAAAGCGTCAATTAGTTGATGCACTTTTCCGGTGGCGAACGCGATGTCTTCGCGCGGCAGATGGACCGTTATCTCAATCTCTTCCCACCTGCCGCCATGGTCTTTTGCGAACCTGACAGCGGCTTCCAAAGAGGTGAATTGCACGGCCGGTGCGTTGGCGGTCCAGAACTGCACGCTGCAGTCCGCCGCACTGTAATCTAAAAATGCTTTTTCAGGATCGAGCGCCATGGTGTTTGCTGTACACCGCCGGCGATTGCTTGGCTAGCGAATGCCCACTTTACCGCCGCGCCGCCACAAGCGCCTCCCGGTCTCACAAGCCGGCGGTTATCATCTAATGCGACGACAGGTGCAACTCCGCAAAATGCCTGCGCCTACACCAGCAGTGCGCCGGCCGGTGCTTTTCTAACAAGCGCGCGGCCGTTCATCGGAGGTTAATCCTAATTAACCCAGAATCGTAGCCTGAAAGGATGCGCCGATGAAAATGCTTTGTTCCTCACTTGCAGCCATTGTCTTGTCTGCATCTTTCGCCCTGCCGCTAAACGCAACGCCGATCGTCGTGCCGAATGCAGTACAGATGCACACCTCCGACGTCGAGCAGGTCAAACACCGTCGCCACGGTAATGGATATGCGTATGGCCACTGGAAGAAACAGCGGTACGCGTACCGCGACTGCCGGTATTACGGCTCGTGCTATCGTCCGCGGTACTACGGCTCTCGCGACTATTACGGCCACCGCGACTATTATGGCTACCGCGACGACTACCCCTATCGTCGTCGGTCAGGTGTGACAGTGTATTTTGATTTTTAGTTGCCGGCGCCAAGGACACCGACCTTGGTACCCAACAAGCGCGCCCGTCCGGCATCACCAGCCGGCGGGCAAACCCTTTTCGGCAATACGTTTATCCACAGGCATCGAACCGCAGAAAAAACGCATCAAAAGCGGGGAGAGGAAGTGGGGAAGAAAACGCCTGCTTTCGGATTTATCAACGAAACAGGCGATTGCTTGAAAAATGGCTCCCCGGGCCGGATTCGAACCGGCGACCTGTCGATTAACAGTCGAATGCTCTACCGCTGAGCTACCAGGGATCACTGCTTGGCGCGGTGTGAGTGGGCTAATACAAATGCTTTCCCGATTTGCCAAGCAGTTTTTTCAAAAAAATGAAATGAACTTGTATTTGGGTTGTCTGCGCCCATCTCTGCTGCATGACGAATGGGAATGATCGGGAAGAGACGAAAGGCGGCGCGGAGCGCAAGGTGAAGGCAAGGCGCTTCGGCATCGATCACGCAAGCGGCAGGCTCATGCTCGGCTCCTTCAGCATCGGTTTGCCGCGTTCGCGGATTGCCCGGATGGCAATCGGCATTGCACTCATTTTATGCGGATTCCTTGGCTTCCTGCCGATCCTCGGTTTCTGGATGCTGCCGCTTGGTTTCCTCGTGCTCTCGCACGATCTGCCGGTTGCGCGCCGGCTTCGGCGGCGGCTGGCGGTCTGGTGGCACAGGCGGCGCAAGCCGGCCGGCTGACGACCGACCCGAGGAGGGCTGGTGGAACAGTGGAACGCTTTTCGCATTCGTGGTTTATGGAATCTAACGCTCCACAATGGGCCAGGTGAGGAAATGAAGGCTTTTTTCATGGTCGTCCTGTCGGCGACCATTCTCTCAGGCGTTCCGGCCGAGGCTCAAGGTGTCGATAGCGGCGGTTTCGACGCCCGCGGCATCTGCCGCCGCCCGGAGGGCTGCGTGGTCGATCACGGTCAAAGCGGTTCCAGCGGACCTCGAAACTATCGCAATTTCAACGGCCGTAACGACCGCGACGGGGGAAACCGCGATCGGGATGATCGCCGCTACCGTCAGCAAAACAGAAGTGACAATCCCGGCGCTGAAACCGACCACCCGGCGATCGCGATGAAGGGCACCCCTCTATGGCAGGCCGCCGACGGCCGTTCCGGCTGACATTGGCCGTGCCGATTCGGCCGGAACCCAACAGCTGATTTTTCAGCCGGTGCATCGCTCCCGTTGATCAAGGCTGCGTAGCACCGGGACGAATTCGCTTTTAGTGCTGCCTGAGTGCGCTTGCCTCGAAAGACCCGTCTTGGCCGGGATCGAGGTCGTTCGCCATGAACAGGCTGCAGGCGATGAGGAGGAACGCGAGCTTCAATCCGTAGGACACGGCAGAGAACACTCGTCGCCGGCTCTCTGGCACGCGAGAAGGAGCGATATAATACCTGTAGTAGAAGTGCGGATCATCCGTTTCCAGCAGGTTCTGGTAGACGTGCTGCGGAATATCCAGGTGTTTCACCGGCTGGGAACCGGGAAATTTTACGTGCAGATCTCGAGTTTCGGCATTGTATGCCGCCCGCACGCGATTTGATTTGAGGGCAGCCCAGTCCATATCAGCTCCAATGCAGCTTTCATGCCCTCCCGATGGGGTAAGATGTCCGGCCCCCGGTCGAAGTCAAGCATGGGATTTATGTCAAATACGATCATCGGCAGGAAATGGGACATCGTCGCGGATGTGGAAATTTTAGTCCGCGCCCGGCCGCTCCGGAATGGGAAAGGGCCATTTTCGACAGCGGCGGAACGGCGTTTTTCCGAAATGCCCTCTTGCGATTTCCTTACGATCATTCTAAACGCTCGCCACGGCTCAGATAACGAGCATGTGAGGCCTCGTGGCGGAGTGGTGACGCAGAGGACTGCAAATCCTTGTACCCCGGTTCAATTCCGGGCGAGGCCTCCAAAATTTTCCCACATGACATAGTCGGTCTGGAATGCAGCTCGCTCGGCGTGCGGCATCGATGCCTTGACGTGCTACCAGACCTGCGGTCCCGGCGAAAAATCGAACTGTGCCGGATTGATTCCCTTGAAGTGGTAGAGCGCTTTCAGGCCGCCCTTGCGGATTTGTGCCTGATACGCTGGATCGTTCAACTCCGACCCCTCGTCGATTTCGGCCGCTGCGCCGAGCAGCCGCCGCAGGCCTTGCGGCGAAATCCGGGTAAAGCTGCTGATGTCGCCGCTGCTGTATTTGATCAGCAGCAGACGGGCATCGGCATTATAGTGAAGCGCTTCTATACCGCGCGATTGGATCAGAAAGGTTTGCATGCGCGCACCCATAGCGGAAGGTGAGGGCGCCGCAACAAAATGGTTGATGTAACCTTAATGCGCATAAGGCGGGCGAGGGGAAAGAGCCGCTGTTACAAGGCAACCCGGCGCACGCCGGACCCCTTCGTCGGCATGAGATTGCCGCTTCGCGGCGCTCTGTCGCCTCAGGTCCTTTCGCCGTCCAGCAGCCCGCAGCAGAAGATGACGATGAGCGCTGCGACGATGAAGAAATCGAACAGCGAGAAATATTCGAAAATCGCAGACATGGCCTGCTCCTCCTTCAGAGATGATAACATCAAGGGGTTGAAGATTCCACGTTTGAGCTGCGGCGCTCGTCAGGCCTGCTGTGGCGCGAAAGAAGCGCTCGCCGGATTCTTTGCGCCGGCGGTTGCCAAGCCTTGAAAGCATTCGTGGCGGAGATTAAGAGACGCAGGGACAGGAACCGCTTTTCAAAGAGCGAGAGGACATGATGGATTTCGAAGCTGCGCGCGTAAAGATGGTCGACAACCAGGTTCGCACGACGGACGTTACCTCGCATTCCGTGCTGACGGCGTTTCTCACGGTGCCGCGTGAGGCCTTCGTGCCGGAGAAGGCGAAGCTGCTGGCCTATATCGACAACGATGTCGAGATATCAGCCGCAGCACCCGGAAAGCCAGCCCGCTTCCTGATGGAGGCGTCGCCGCTTGCCAAGCTGCTGCAGCTCGCCGCGGTCACCAAGGATGATTTCGTGCTCGAAGTCGGTTGCGGCACGGGCTACACGTCGGCGCTGCTGTCGATCGTTGCCGGTTCGGTTATCGCGCTCGAATGCGACGAGCAGCTCGCGGCCGAAGCGAAGACTCAGCTTGCCGGCTACAGCAAACTCGAGGTCGTCACCGGCCCGCTCGAAAATGGTTATGCTGCCGGCGCTCCCTATGATCTGATTTTCATCAACGGTGCGGTCGAGGAAGTTCCGGCAGCTCTTCTCGGTCAATTGCGTGACGGTGGCCGTCTGGTGACGGTCGAGGGTTACGGCAATGCCGCCCGCGCCAAGGTCTTCGTCGCCGAGCGCGGCGCCGTTTCGGAGAACGTCTTCTTCAACGCCTCCGTCAAGCCGCTGCCGGGTTTTGCCAAGGTACGCGAATTCGTTTTCTGAGGCCGTTCTACCGATGAATTCAGCGACGGGCGCCATCGGCGCCCGTTTTTTTGGGCATCGCTGGAAAGCCTTCACAAACATACTTTATCCTGAAGTCGACGCCGCGGACCGCATGGATGCGGCGTGCCTTTCGTCGCCTGAATTCGCTACAGGCTTTCCGCCGGCAAACATTGGGTAACAAAACTGTGCATGGTCGCATTCATTTGATTCGCGATGATTTTTTTCACGCCTGGGGTATTCTAAGGTCGTGGTGATTCGGATGAACGCTCCACACCATCCGGTCGTTGTTTTGGAATAACGGGGATAGATATGGCTCAGCCAAGTGTAGCGCGTGAACCGTCCATGGAAGAAATTCTGGCCTCCATCCGCCAGATCATCGAAAGCAATGAGCCCGGCGCCGGCAAGGCGATTTCAGCATCCCTGCCGCCGGTCTACGGCGCCGATGAGGATGAGAACGGCTCCGAAATCCATCTGACCGTTGACGATACCTATGCCGGCGTCGAATTTCCTGAACCGGCCATGCGCTCCTCCGATCCGCGTTTCGTTGCCGCCAATTCGGCCGGCACCGCCCCCGAACCTGAAGTGCCGGCCCGCGCGATGTCGCTTGCCGATGTCGCCGCCCGCGTGCGCGCCGCCTCCGAGCGCAGCGCCGTACAGGCCGGTCAGGCACTGCGTGAAATTCCGAGCGCCTTCCGCCAGCCTGAGCCGCAGCCGGTTCTGATGCCGGAGCCGCCGCGCGCCGCAGCGCCGCAGCTGGAGCCCCAGTCGGCGCAGCCCGTTTTCCCTGTTGCTCCCGCGCCGGTTCAGTATGCTCCGGTCCAGCAGCAGCCGGCCGAGCAGATGGTCGTAGAAGCGCCGAAAGTCGCTGTCGCCGAGCCGACGCCTGCCATCGAAGCAGCACCGGCGTTGGAACCTGCCGAGCAGTCATCGGCCGAGCGTTTCCTGCCGAGCGTCATGGAGGAGATCCAGCCGACGCTGCTTTCGGAAGATGCCGGCCTGCAGATCAGCCGCTCCTTCGAGGAGCTCGCCGCCGCGATCGACGGCGCCGAGCGCCGCTCGCTCGACGAGATCGCAGAGGACATGCTGCGCCCGATGTTGCGCGAATGGCTTGATGATAATTTGCCGACGCTGGTCGAGCGGCTGGTGCGCGAGGAAATCGAGCGTGTGGCGCGCGGCCCGCGCCGCTGATCGGATTGCTTTTTTCCTGAAAAGCCGCTCCGGTCTCCGGGGCGGCTTTTTTATTGACTTGGCCGTGCCCATCCTATTTACAAACGCCCATCCTCGAACTTCGAAATTGGTCAGAAAATGCTCGACAAGACCTATGATTCCGCTGCCGTCGAACCGAAAATCGCCGCGAAATGGGATGAGGCGGACGCCTTCCGCGCTGGCGCGAACGCCAGGCCCGGGGCCGAGACCTTCACCATCGTGATCCCGCCGCCGAATGTCACCGGTTCGCTGCACATGGGGCACGCGCTGAACAACACGCTGCAAGACATCCTGGTGCGCTTCGAGCGCATGCGCGGCAAGGACGTGCTCTGGCAGCCGGGCATGGACCACGCTGGCATCGCCACGCAGATGGTCGTCGAGCGCAAGTTGATGGAACAGCAGCTGCCTGGCCGCCGCGAAATGGGCCGCGACGCCTTCATCGACAAGATCTGGGAGTGGAAGGCTGAATCGGGTGGGCTGATCTTCAACCAGCTGAAGCGCCTGGGCGCCTCATGTGATTGGTCGCGTGAGCGTTTCACCATGGACGAAGGCCTGTCGCAGGCCGTTCTCGAAGTATTCGTCACGCTCTACAAGGAAGGCCTGATCTACAAGGACAAGCGCCTCGTCAATTGGGACCCCAAACTGTTGACTGCGATCTCCGACATGGAGGTCGAACAGCAGGAGGTGAAGGGGAATCTCTGGCATCTGCGCTACCCGCTCGAGCCTGGCGTCACCTATCAATATCCGATTGCCTTCGACGAGGAAGGCAAGCCGACCGAATTCGAGACGCGCGACTATATCGTCGTCGCGACGACGCGGCCGGAGACGATGCTGGGCGATACCGGCATTGCCGTGAATCCTGAGGATGAGCGTTATAAGCCGATCGTCGGCAAGCACGTCATCCTGCCGATCGTCGGCCGCCGCATTCCGATTGTTACTGACAGCTACGCCGATCCGACGGCTGGCACCGGCGCCGTCAAGATCACGCCGGCGCATGACTTCAACGACTTCGAGGTCGGCAAGAGGGCGAAGCTGCGCGCTATCAACGTCATGAACGTCGATGGCACGATCGCCATCAAGGAGAACGAGGACTTTCTCGAAGGTCTCGACAATCCGGCGGCGCTTCATGGCGCCTGGGACCGTCTGGAAGGGCAGGACCGTTTCCATGCACGCAAGGTCATCGTCGAGATTTTCGAAGAGGCCGGCCTCCTGGACAAGATCGAGCCGCACAAGCACATGGTCCCGCATGGTGACCGTGGCGGCGTGCCGATCGAGCCGCGGCTGACGGAACAGTGGTTTGTCGACAATAAGACCTTGGGACAACCCGCGCTGGAATCTGTTCGCGAGGGAAGAGCCAGGTTTATCCCGAGGAACTGGGAAAACACCTATTTCAACTGGCTGGAGAACATCGAGCCGTGGTGCATTTCCCGCCAGCTCTGGTGGGGACATCAGATTCCCGCCTGGTACGGCCCGGATGGCCAGGTCTTCGTCGAAAAGACCGAGGAAGAGGCGCTGCAGGCGGCGATCCAGCATTACCTCTCGCATGAGGGGCCGATGAAGGCCTATGTCGAGGACCTGCTCGAAAACTTCAAGCCCGGCGAGATCCTGACGCGTGACGAGGACGTGCTCGACACATGGTTCTCCTCGGCCCTCTGGCCATTCTCGACACTCGGCTGGCCTGACCAGACACCGGAGCTTGCGCGCTACTATCCGACCAATGTTCTGGTCACTGGCTTCGATATCATCCCGTTCTGGGTCGTTCGCATGATGCAGATGGGCCTGCATTTCATGAAGGACGAGAACGGCGATCCTGTCGAACCCTTCCACACGATCTACATTCACGCGCTGGTGCGCGACAAGAATGGGCAGAAGATGTCGAAGTCGAAGGGCAACGTCATCGATCCCTTGGAACTGATCGACGAATATGGCGCTGACGCGTTGCGCTTCACCCTGGCGATCATGGCGGCGCAGGGCCGCGACGTGAAGCTCGATCCGGCCCGTATCGCCGGCTACCGGAATTTCGGCACAAAGCTCTGGAACGCCACGCGTTTTGCCGAGATGAACGGTGCCAAGAGCGACCCGCATTTCGTGCCGGAGGCCGCCGAACTCACCATCAACCGCTGGATCCTGACGGAGCTTGCCCGTACGGAACGTGACGTAACGGAAGCGCTCGAAGCCTTCCGTTTCAACGACGCCGCTGGCGCGCTCTATCGCTTCGTCTGGAACGAGGTCTGCGACTGGTATCTCGAACTGCTGAAGCCGGTGTTCAACGGTGAGGATGAGGGCGCCAAGGCCGAAGCCCAAGCCTGCAGCGCCTATATTCTTGAAGAGATCTACAAGCTGCTGCATCCCTTCATGCCGTTCATGACCGAAGAACTCTGGGGCCATACAGCCGGCGAAGGCAAGGAGCGCGACACGCTGGTCTGCCATGCAGAATGGCCTGCGCCCTCCTATGCCGATGATGGAGCCGCCGACGAGATCAACTGGCTGATCGACCTCGTCTCCGGCATCCGCTCCGTGCGCGCCGAAATGAACGTGCCGCCATCGGCAACGGCGCCGCTCGTCGTCGTCAAGGCCAACAACCTGACCCGCGAAAGGCTGTTCCGCCACGACGCCGCCATCAAGCGGCTTGCGCGCGTGGAAGCGATATCGCTGGCCGATGATGCGCCGAAGGGGGCCGCACAGATCGTCGTCGCCGAGGCCACCATTTGCCTGCCGCTCGGTAATCTGATCGACCTTTCCGCCGAAAAGGCCCGCTTGGAAAAGGCGATCGCCAAGACGGAAGGCGAGATGTCACGCATCAACGGCAAGCTCTCCAACGAGAAGTTCGTCGCCAATGCCAATCCCGAGGTGGTCGAGGCCGAGCGTGAGCGTCTCGAAGAGCTGGAGGGGCAGATCGCAAGCTTGAAGATCGCTCTCTCCAGGGTCAGCGAAGCCGGTTAAGTTTCTCAAGACCCATTTGGTAAGTTATTTCAAAGACGCGCCTTCGCCGGCGCGTCTTTTTTTGTCCTTGTGGCGTGCGTGATTCGGTCCCGAGAACGGCTGGTTTCGGGCTTCCAGCCTGTGGATTGTGGCCTCGAAAGCGTCCGGCCGGCGAAAACCGCTACTGTTGTCGGATTGATACAGCTTCTGCAATGTTTGGAACGAACGCCCAAAAGATGCCCGAAAATCATCCGTCTCCGGAATAAAATTTTATTAACCAGATTTTTTGACGTGTCCGTCAATTTCTTTACGTAAGTTGGCCGCCGCACCGATTGGAAACGTTGTCATGGGGCGCGTTGCCATGTCAGGCGAACACTTACTAGAGTGTCGCCACATCAATTGCTGGAGTGGGGGAGACACAATGGCATCGCGTATGTTTTCCAGGGGCGTGACGTCGCTCGTTCTTCTTTCGTCGCTCGCATCGCCGTCCTTCGCCGGCGGTTTGGAGCGTGGCGGATACAATATCGATCAGCTGTTCGACAATTCGCGGTTTTCCGTTCAATCCGGCGCGACCTATGTCATGCCGCAGCGCAAGCTAAAGAACGTCAAGGACACCAAGGCGAGCGACGGTCTCGGCACCAATGGCGTCGGTGGCGGTTCGACCACCGCCGACGATACCGAGAATTATTGGGTTCCCTATCTCGGCGTGAAGGTCGGTTTCGGCGACGCGATCGATTGCTTGGGCGACTATTCCACACCCTTCGGCGCACATACCAATCCCGGCACTGACTGGCTGGGCGTCAACAACAACATCGAAACCAAGATCAGCACCCGCAATTACGGCCTCACCTGCTCCTATCGTTTCGATATGGGCCCCGGCCAGCTTCGCTTTATCGGTGGCGGCTTCTATCAGATGGTCGAGGGTTTCAAGACCCGCCTCGTCGCGCCTATCACCACACCGCCGGCCTCGCTGATCTATGACGGCACCGGCCGTCTGGAGCTTTCCGACCAGGCCTGGGGATGGCGCGCGGGCCTTGCTTACGAAATCCCGGAATATGCCTTTCGCGCCAGCCTGGTTTACAACAGCAAGGTCAAATATGACGATCTTACAGGCACGGTCGATCTGACCGAGGTGCCGAAGGCCGTCAATCCCGCCAATAAATACCTCGGCGTCGTCACCCCGGTCTATGGTTCGGCCGAAGCCCCCGATTCTGTTGAATTGAAGCTGCAGAGCGGCATTGCGCCGGACTGGCTTGCCTTCGGTTCGGTCAAGTGGACGAACTGGAGCGTGCTGCAGTCGATCGCCTTCTGCCCGAAGGCCAACAAGGGCGTCGTCGCCTGCAACGGCAGCACCCAGCTCACCTCGCTCGATCTCTTCTATCAAGACGGCTGGACGATCGGTGGTGGCGTCGGGCACAAGTTCAACGACCAGTGGGCGGGCGCCGTCAGCCTGACCTGGGATCGCGGCACGAGCCAGGGCTATGGCTCCCAGACCGACACATGGACGCTCGGCGCAGGCGTTTCCTATACGCCGGTCGAGAATGTAGAATGGCGTCTGGCCGGCGCGCTCGGCATCATGACCGGCGGTGAATCCGGCACCTTCGTCTACAAAGGCAAGACCTATGGCGATGACGTCTCCTATTCCTTCGACGACGATCTGGTCGCAGCCCTCTCCACCAGCGTAAAGATCAAGTTCTGATCCTGCGCCTCAAGTAGAAGTCACGGAGCCCGGCAGTTTGCCGGGCTTTTCTTTGGGCGCTCCGCAAGACAAAACGACCTTCTGATTTGTGACGATTCAGCAACACTTTTTTATGGCAGTTGGCGTATGGTGGCGATGGGGCGAATTTGTCCATTTCCCGCCACAAAGAGAGCGCAGCGGTATTTGCAGGCGAGGAGATGGCAGACTTACGGTGCGTGTAATTAGTAGCATGGGTCGAATTTTTTCCGGTAACACCAGATCGTACGGCGCGATTGGCGACAGTCGTTGGATTGCGGCCGTTTTTCCTTCCGAGCAAGGCTGTTCCGGCGGCAGAACTGGCCTGACGATGACATCGTCGATCCACTCACTGTCGTTGTTTTCGCCCCGTTCGCATGAGCAGCCGAGCTTCGCCGTAGAAGTCGATACCGGTTTGGTCACATTTGCTATTTACGAATGCGATAAAGGCGGGAAGGCGGACGCCGCGCCCACCGAAAGAGTGCCACGGAGATTGCAGTCGGACCATGCCGCAGGCCGGGTGGTTCTGAATGACGCGCTGGAAATTCGGTCTTTGAGAAAAGGCCAATCGGCTGGATGCGACGCGGGCAAAGGGGCCATGGAGCTCGCCGCGGGATCGCTCGCCTCGAAGGAATACATCCGCGGTATGCACGGCGTAAGCGCCGCCGCTACCTGCCAGGGATGAACGAAAGAAATCGGTTGAAATGGTGACGTCCGAGTTCAAATTGTTCAAGTTCATGCTGATGGGCATGTCGATGGCCGTGGCGCTGGCACTGACCTGCCCAGCCCGTGCATTCGACATCAAGGCCGGCGTCAACAAGGAATCCGGTCCTTTCGATCTCTTCAAGTTCGGCTTCAAGGCCTATAAGAACGGACAGAAGGAAGAGGCGGTCGAAGCCTATAAATACGCTGCCGAAAAGGGCCATACCGGGTCGCGCTGGGCGCTTGCCAACATGTATGCCGACGGCGATGGCGTCGCGCAGGATGATTTCGAAGCCTTCAAGATCTACAGCGAGATCGCCCAGCAGGGCGTCGAACCCGGTTCGGAAGATACCGGCTTCTTCGTCAACGCGCTGCTCTCGCTCGCCAATTATTACAAGCACGGCATAACCGGCAGCCCTGTTAAGATCGACCTTACCCAGGCCCGTCAGCTCTATTTCCAGGTCGCCTCCACCTTCGGCGTTGCCGAGGCGCAATTCCAGCTGGCCCAGATGATGCTGGCGGGAGAGGGCGGTTCAGCCAGCCCGCAGCAGGCGAAGAAATGGCTGAACCAGGCCCGCAAGAGTGGTCATCCGGGCGCCATGGCCGTCTTTGGCAATATTCTTTTCGACGAAGGCCAGACCGCGCGCGGTCTGGCGCTGATGACGGCAGCACTCGACCGCTGCAAGCCCAAGGATTGCAACTGGATGGAAGCGCTGCAGGAGCAGGCCTTCTCGGTTGCCAACGAAGCCGACCGCCGCACGGCCATATCGCTTTCACACACGATCGCAAGCGGCTCCGACGACTAATGCATGTCGCCTGGACGTGTGCAGCGGTTCCAGGATAACGACATGCTTAAAACAGAGCTTGAGAAAAAACCTCAGGCCGCGAAGTCGAAATAGGCGATCACCGGCACGTGGTCGGATGGCTTTTCCCAGGCCCGCACATGTTTTTCGATCGCCGCTGACGTCATGCGGTCGGCGGCTTCCGGCGACAGCAGCAGATGGTCGATGCGGATGCCGTTATTCTTCGGCCAGGCGCCGGCCTGATAATCCCAGAAGGAATAGAGCTGCGTCGCGTCCGTCGTCGCGCGCACCGCATCCGTCAGGCCGAGGTTTTCGAGCCGGCGGAACGCCTCCCGTGTCTGCGGCAGAAACAGCGCATCGCTTTCCCAGACTTTGGGGTCGAAGCAGTCGTGTGGTTCGGGGATGACGTTGTAGTCGCCGGCAAGGACAAGCATCTCTTCATAGGCGAGCCGTTCGGCCGCGAACGTTCGCAAGCGCTCCATCCAGGCGAGCTTGTAGGGATATTTTTCCGTTTCGACAGGGTTGCCGTTCGGCAGGTAGATGCAGCAGACCCGCAGGATGCGCGAGTCGGCCAGCGTGAACACTGCTTCGAGGAAACGTGCCTGCTCATCCAGCGGATCGCCGGGCAGGCCGCGGTTGACCTCGAACGGTGAACTCTTGGAGAGGATCGCCACGCCGTTGAAGCCCTTCTGGCCGTGCGTCTCGACGTGATAGCCGAGCGCCTCGATCTCCAGCCGGGGAAAGCCTTCGTCCACCGTCTTGATTTCCTGCAGGCAGACAATATCGGGATCGGAATCCTTGAGCCATTGCGTGAGGTTGTCGATGCGCGCCTTGACGCCGTTGATGTTCCAGGTCGCGATCTTCATGGCTCTCCCGTTCCTGTTATTGCATTCCGCCCGGACGTGTGTTCGAAGCGCGACGCGCCTCTTTTATCGCGGTCTTTTACAACAGGACAAGACGATAAACCGGCCGGAAGGAATTCTTCGGCCGGTTCGAGGGAGAAATGTCGTGCGTTCAGATATTCAGATCGAGAAGCTGGTGCCGCAGCCGCAGCTTGCCACCGCATTGGGGTTCTTGATCTGGAAGGATTGGCCGAGAAGATTGTCGACGAAGTCGATCTCCGAACCCGCCATATAGACGAGCGACAGGCTATCGATCAGCACCTTGGCGTCGTTCTTTTCGACGATGATGTCGTCGTCGGCTGCGCTGTCGGCAAGGTCGAACTTGTAGGAAAAGCCCGAACAGCCGCCGCCCTCGACCGAAACGCGCAGCGCGCTCTTGCCCGCCTCCGCGCCGATGATCGCAGCGATGCGCTTTGCCGCGGCGTCCGAAAGGGTTACACTCGTATCCGTCATGTTTCCTCCTGCCGGGGTCAAGATCCGGAGAGAATGGGTTTTGGCACTCGAATGTTCAAATGCCTGATATCTAAGGAACTTATCATGATCCTCGCGAAAAGGCCATGATGCGCAGAAGCGATGAAGAAAGCGCCTCTTTGCCGTTCGTCAGCCTATAGGTATGAAGAGCGCATAGCGGCGTCAATGGGCAGATGCGGCAACAGGCAGAATGACGGTGAAGAATGACGATTGACAGGCGTGCTTTGGGTTTCGGCAACAGCGAAAGGGCAGTCTATGCGGCGGACCCCTGGACGACACGCGGGCGGCTCTACCAGGAGGATGGAAGTCCGACACGCTCCGATTTTCAGCGCGACCGCGACCGTATCGTCCACACCACCGCCTTTCGCCGGCTGAAGCACAAGACCCAGGTCTTCATCGCCCAGGATGGCGATCATTATCGCACCCGGCTCACCCATACGATCGAGGTGGCCCAGATCGCCCGTGCGCTTGCCCGCGCCCTGAAGCTCGATGAGGATCTGGCGGAAGGCGTAGCGCTGGTCCATGATTTCGGCCACACGCCGTTCGGTCATACCGGCGAGGACGCGCTGCACGAAGTGCTGCTGCCCTATGGCGGCTTCGACCACAATGCCCAATCGCTGCGCATCGTGACCAAACTCGAGCGGCGATATGCCGAATTCGATGGCATCAACCTGACATGGGAAAGCCTCGAAGGTCTCGTCAAGCACAATGGTCCGCTGCTGACGCCGGAAGGTGTGGGCACGCGCGGCCCGGTTCCGCAGCCGATCCTCGATTATTGCGAACTGCATGATCTTGAGCTTGCAACCTATGCCAGCCTCGAGGCCCAGGTCGCGGCAATCGCCGACGACATCGCCTATAACACCCACGATATCGACGACGGCCTGCGCTCCGGCTACCTGACTTTCGACATGCTGGAGGAAATACCGTTTCTTGCCGAGCTGATGGCGGAGGTGCGGGAGCGCTATCCGCATCTGGAACCGAGCCGCTTCACCCATGAGATCATGCGCCGCCAGATCACGCGCATGGTCGAGGACGTGATCACCGTCGCGCAGGAGCGCCTTTCCCTCATCCGCCCGCAGAGCGCCGGCGACGTGCGCGCAGCCGACCGGGTTATCGCCACGTTTTCCGAGCAGATGTCCGAAACAGACAAGCAGATCAAGGCGATGCTCTTCAAGCGCATCTACCGCAATCCGGATATCATGCGCATCCGTGCGGGTGCTGCCCAGATCGTCGCCGATCTCTTTGGCGCCTACATGGCCAACCCCAAGGAGATGCAGAGTCACTACTGGGTGGATCATATCGCCGGCCTCTCCGATGCGCCGAAAGCCCGCCATGTCGGTGATTATCTCGCCGGCATGACGGATACCTACGCGATCAGCGCCCACAGGCGATTGTTTGACCACACTCCGGATTTGCGATAGGCAGCGGTCGCCCCGCCGAGGGCCGATTTGCGGACTTTGGCACAGCCTATGCATGGAAGAGTGCGATGAACCTTTTTACCGACTTCGAAGCCAGGATCAAAACCGCCCTTGAACAGATCGATCTGGTCAGGGAAAAGCGATCTGAGCTCGATTTCGGCCGCATCGCCGTCGAGCCGCCGCGCGATGCGAGCCATGGTGACGTCGCGACCAACGCTGCGATGGTGCTGGCAAAGCCGCTCGGCTCCAATCCGCGCGCGCTGGCCGACGTTATCATCGCCAAGCTCAAGGAAGATGCCGACGTCGCCGATGTCTCGGTCGCAGGCCCCGGGTTCATCAACATTCGTCTGTCCGTCGGCTACTGGCAGCGGCTGCTCGCCTCGATGATCGGCGCCGGCACTGAATACGGCCGCTCGACGCTCGGCAATGGGCTGAAGGTCAACGTCGAATATGTCTCGGCCAATCCGACCGGCCCGATGCATGTCGGCCATTGCCGTGGCGCCGTCGTCGGCGATGCGCTCGCCAACTTGCTCGCTTTTGCCGGCTACGGCGTCGAGAAAGAATATTACATCAACGATGCGGGCTCGCAGATCGACGTGCTCGCCCGCTCCGTCTTCCTGCGTTATCGCGAAGCGCTTGGCGAAAAGATCGGCGAGATCCCCTCCGGTCTTTACCCGGGTGATTATCTCGTGCCCGTCGGCCAGTCGCTTGCCGCCGATTACGGCGTGAGGCTGCACAACATGCCGGAAGAGCAGTGGATGCCGATCGTCAAGGATCGCACGATCGACGCGATGATGGTGATGATCCGCGAAGATCTCGCGGCGCTCAATGTCCATCACGACGTCTTCTTCTCCGAACGGACGCTGCATGCCAACGGCGCGGCAGCGATCCGCACCGCGATCAACGACCTGACCTTCAAGGGCTTTGTCTATAAGGGCACCCTGCCGCCGCCGAAGGGCCAGCTTGCCGAGGACTGGGAGGATCGCGAACAGACGCTGTTCCGCTCGACCGAGGTGGGCGACGACATGGACCGGCCGCTGATCAAGTCAGACGGCTCCTACACCTATTTCGCTGCCGACGTTGCGTACTTCAAGAACAAGTTCGACCGTGGCTTTAACGAGATGATCTATGTGCTCGGCGCCGACCATGGCGGCTACGTCAAGCGCTTGGAAGCGGTTGCACGCGGCGTCTCGGATGGTAAGGCGAAGCTGACCGTGCTGCTCTGCCAGCTCGTCAAGCTCTATCGCAACGGCGAGCCGGTGAAGATGTCGAAGCGCTCCGGCGACTTCGTCACACTGCGGGATGTCGTCGAGGAAGTCGGACGTGATTCGGTCCGGTTTATGATGCTTTACCGGAAGAATTCCGAGCCGCTCGACTTCGATTTCGCCAAAGTGACGGAACAATCGAAAGATAATCCGGTTTTTTACGTGCAGTATGCGCATGCCCGTTGCATGTCGGTCTTCCGGCAGGCGAGGGAGGCTTTCCCCGGCCTCGAAGTTTCGCCTGAGGATCTTGCGAAAACCGTTGCTGGCATTGGCGATCCGGCCGAATTGCAGCTTGTCGCCAAGCTTGCCGAATTCCCCCGCGTCGTCGAGGCGGCCGCCCAGTCCCAGGAGCCGCATCGCATCGCTTTTTACCTCTATGACCTCGCAAGTTCGTTCCACGCGCACTGGAACAAAGGTAAAGATCAGACGGAATTACGATTTGTTAATGATAAAAACCGAGAATCAAGTATTGCCAGACTTGGGCTGGTGTACGCCGTCGCGTCGGTTTTGAAGTCGGGACTCGCCATTACAGGCACTGCCGCACCTGACGAAATGCGATAACGTCACCATTTACCCACAATGCGCTGGCATTTGAGCGTTGGCGTTTGCGAGTGGGATAGGCATGGCTGAGAAACAACTTGCGTATGATGCGCGCGGAAAAGACGATCTGTTTGCTGACGACGATCCGTTGGCCGAACTCGCCCGTATCGTTGGTTTCGAGCCGCGCGTAGCGGCAAACACGGTGACCGAAGAACGGCGCGAGCCTGCCCTCGATCTCGAGGAAGAGCTTGTACGCGAGTTCGACCGTTACGACGCTCCGCGTCCGCTTGCAGAGCTCGATCGTCCGGCCGAACCTGCTGCTGAAGATATCGCTCCCGAGGATTATGTCGAGCCCGTTCTTGACGTTTCCCCCGTTGCCGAAAGCGCGGAAGCCCCCGAGCCGGTTTCCGTTACTCCTGCTCCCGCCGAAGAAGCAGCGCTCGCTGCCAAGGGCTGGGACGCGCTCGCTGCCGATTGGGCGGCCGGGCCGCAGCAGCAGCTTTCCGTCGAGCCCGTTGCCGAGGCGCCGGTGCAATCGGCCTTCGGCGGTGCGCGCGATCTGATCGAGGAACTCGAACTTTCGATCGGCGCAGCGCCAGTCTCGTCGATTGCGCAACCCGCCAAGGCGCCGCAATGGTCGGCCGCCAGCATCCGGTTGCCGCTTGCCAATTTCCATGCCGCGAAACGCGAAGAACCGGCTGCTCCGCCGGTGGTGGAGCCGGCTGCCGTGCCGGTGGCTGAGACGTCGTTCGCCGATCTTCCTGAGTTGAAGCCGGAGCCGGTGATCGAGCAGCCTGTGCCCGTCGCCGTTGCCGAACCTTCCGAGGAATTCGAAGCCGTTGCTCCGTCGCTCGGCTTCCCCGCCGAGCTCGATCGCCATGATGAGGTGACGACACCGGAAGAGACTGCCGAGGCCGAGGAATTTGTCGAGATCGAGGACGAACTCCAGGATTTCGGAGACGATGCCGGTTTCGATCTCATCGCCGCCGCCGTCCAAGGCGAGATCCAGGCCGATGCCGCGCTGACGGCGGTCGTGCCCGAAGTGCCGCATACCGCCGGCACGTTCGATCTCGACGATCTGCTTGCCGATGTCTCGCGTTATCCTGTGCCGCAACGCGCCAATCTGGCGCCTGTTGCGTCGCAGCCCGCCGCGATCGAGGCAACGCCCGTCGTTGCAGCCGCGCCTGCACAGCCCGAAGCAATCGTGCCTGCGCCGGCGGCTGCAGCACCCGTCCAGTCCGCTCCGGTCGAGCCGGCGCCGGCCTATTTTGCCGAGGCCGCAAGGCCGATCGCGCCGCAGCTTACCGAGGTCGCTCCGCCGCAGCCTGCCGCAACGTCATATTCGCGGGTGCCGCAGCCGCTAGAGGAAGCCGACGATCCGTTCGCCGGCCATGATTTCGAGCTGGATCTTGCCGACATCGAGCTGGAACTCGCCGATCTCGATTTCTCCGAGCCAGACGTGGAGCCAAAGCCGCAGCCGCAGGCGGTAGCCCCTGCGCCGACGCCTGCAATTCCTGTGCCGCAGCCGGAAATGTCAGCGCGTCCGCAGGCGACTGCCGCGCCTGCAAGCGCCGCACCGGCATTCACTCCCGAGCCGCCGGCTCCAGTTCCGGCTCCGGTTTTCAATTGGGCGCCTGCCGCCGAGTCGACCGAAGACCTGCCGTTTGATCCGGCGATGATCTCCGACCCGGAGGATCGTCCTGAGACCGTCGATGACATGCACGTGCCGGCGCTGCCGCCGGTCGAGCAGCCCGCGCCGGTTGCCAAGACGGCGGATTTTGATTTCGATCTCGATGCGGAAATTGCGAGCTTCTTTGAACCGGCCAAGCCGCGGGAAACACCTGCGCCGGCACGGGATACGGCGGCTGCCGCAGCAAAGCCGGTCAAGCCCACCATTGCCGATGGTCTCGATGATTTCGAGCGGGCGCTGGAGGAGGATTTCCGCCGCAGCGTGCGCGAGCCGGTCGAGCGTCGCGAGAACGTTTCCGAGGTCCGCATCGAATCGGCAAGCCAGGCCGCTGATTTCAGCCGCGCCCGGTCGATGCGCCGTCTGCTTGCCGGAGCCGTCGTGTTCGTGGTCTTTGCCGGCGTCGGTTACGGCATCTATTCCTCCGTCTGGAACGGCGAGGGGCTAGGCATCGTCGCGACCGGCGAGCCGCGCGTGATCGCCGCCGACAAGGAGCCGGTCAAGGTCGTTCCGGAAAATCCGGGCGGCAAGACCGTGCCGAACCAAGACAAGGCCGTCTATGACCGCGTTGCCGGTTCCGCCGAGGAGCCGAAGCAGAAAGCGCTCGTTTCCTCCGATGAGGCGCCTGTCGATGTCGTCCAGCGCACGCTGACGCCGGAAGCATTGCCCGAGGACGATGAGAACGCCGGCGCTAACGACCAGATCACGCCGACCGCAGTTGGCGAGACGGAAGATCCGCGTCTCCTGCCGAACCAGGGCAGTGCCGACAACGGTGCCGCAAGCGATGCCGACAAGACGCCATCCGTTTCACCGCGCAAGGTCCGCACGATGATCGTCAAGCCCGACGGCACGTTGGTCGCTCGCGAAGATCTGGCACCCGTCGACCAGCCCGCGCAATCCGCCCCGGCGCCGCAGTCTGCCCCGGCGCCGCAGTCTGCCCAGGCGACGCAGTCTGCCCAGGCGACATTGCCGGCTCAGCCGGCGTTGGCGGCCCCGTCGACGCCGTCCGTACCTCCTGTCGTCGGAAAGGCCGCAGGCCTCCCGGCAAGCGCCGAGGTTGCTTCCGTCGACGCTCGTTCCGCGGCGCCTGTCGAAACCGCGCCGGCACAGCCGTCGCCTGTCGGCAATGCCGACGCGCAGGCCGCAAATCCAGCCCCGGTCGATGCGCCGGCACGGCCGGTCAAGACCACGGCAATTGTCGATACCGCCCCGGTTCCGATTGCCCGTCCGGCTGAACAGCCCGTCAACGTCGTCAGCACCGTGACCGAGAAGGGCAATGTCCGGCCGCCTGCACAGCAGCCGAAGACGACGCAGGTCGCAGCCGCCGCGCCGGCTGCCGCCCAACCGCAGCAGGCCGCATCGGCCGGCGGCTACGGCCTCCAGATTGCCTCGCTGCCATCGGAAGATGAGGCGAACAAGTCCTATGCCAGCCTGTCGAAGAAGTTCGCCAGCGTACTAAACGGCCGCAACCACGAGATCCGCAAGGCCGATATTGCCGGCAAGGGCACTTTCTACCGTGTCCGCATCCCGGTTGGCTCGAAGGATGAGGCCGCAGCACTCTGCGAACAGTATCGTGCAGCGGGCGGAAGCTGCCTAATCTCCAAATAACATTGGCATATTGAATTAAAAGAGCGGCGGGCCGGATCGTTCCGCCGCTCTTTTTTGTGCATCGCGCCTGGCCCTGCTCGCATTTGGTTCGACGCGGTCTATGATTCGAACATGACCGAATCAAAAGCGATGATCCTTGGCTGCAGCGGCCTTGCCCTCACATCCGAAGAGAAAGCCTTCTACCGGGACGAACGACCCTGGGGCTTCATCCTCTTCGGGCGCAACATTTCCGAAGCACAGCAGATAACCGATCTCGTTGCCGAGATGCGCGAAAGCGTCGGCTGGCATGCGCCGGTGCTGATCGACCAGGAGGGCGGCCGCGTCCAGCGCATCCGCCCGCCGGTTCTGGCGCGATATCCGTCCGGCCAGGCGCTCGGCGATCTCTATCGCCGCGATCGCGCACTCGGCCTGCGCGCCGCGTGGTTGATGTCGCGGCTGCATGCCTTCGACCTTTCAAGCCTCGGCATCGATGTCGATTGCCTGCCGGTGCTCGACGTGCCCGTCGAGGGCAGCAGCAATGTCATCGGCGACCGCGCCTATGGTGACGATCCCGAGACGGTCATCGCAATGGGCCGCGCGGCAGCCGACGGGTTGAAGGCCGGCGGCCTGTTGCCCGTCATGAAGCATATGCCGGGCCATGGTCGCGGCTTTGCGGATTCGCATCTGGAATTGCCCGTCGTCACCGTTCCTCGCGAAGAGCTGGAGGCCCATGATTTTCCGCCCTTCGTCGCGATGAAGGACGAACTGATGGCGATGACCTGCCACGTCGTCTTCACATCAATCGACCCTGACAATCCGGCGACGACCTCACGCAAGGTGATCGACGGCGTCATCCGGCAGCATATCGGTTTCAAGGGCCTTTTGCTCTCAGACGATAGCTCGATGAACGCGCTTTCCGGCACGATCGGCGAAAGAGCGGCGAATATCATTGCAGGCGGATGCGATATCGTGCTGCATTGCAATGGCAAGATGGACGAGATGCTGGATGTCGTGGCAAATGTTCCGCCGCTCGCTGGCCTGTCGCTTGAACGCGCAAAAGCGGTGGAGGCAGGCTTCAAGGCGCCGGATGCGGCCGACGAAGTGAAATTGAGGATGGAATTCGGGGCGATGTTTGCGACAGTCTGATCGTAAGGGAGCAGTTGAGTGAACACGGTCAAGGGCACGGAACGCCCCCACGCGGCAACGCCGATGGACAAGCTGTGGCAGGATAATGGCGCCGAGCGCGCCAGCCACGAGCCGGGGCTGGTGATCGACGTCGCCGGCTTCGAAGGCCCGCTCGACCTGCTACTCTATCTCGCCCGCAACCAGAAGGTCGACCTGTCGCGCATTTCGGTGCTGGCGCTCGCCGAACAATATTTGCAGTTCGTCGAAAGCGCCCGGCGCATCCGCATCGAGCTTGCCGCCGATTATCTCGTCATGGCGGCCTGGCTCGCCTATCTGAAGTCGCGGCTGCTCATTCCCCAGCAGGTCAAGGACGATGGTCCCTCGGGCGAGGAGATGGCGGCGACGCTTGCCTTTCGCCTGAAACGCCTCGAAGCCATGCGCCAGGCTGCGGAGGGCCTTGTCAACCGCAACCGCCTCGGCCGCGATATCTTCGCCCGCGGTGCGCCCGAGCATATTCCCGACCGGCAGCAATCCGCCTATATGGCGAGCCTCTATGATCTCTTGACCGCCTATGCGGCGCTGCGCCAGCGCAATGCCGTCACCCAGGTGACGATCGAAAGGCGCAGCGTCTGGTCGCTGACCGATGCCCGCGAGCTGCTGACCCAGATGATCGGTGAGGTCGGCGACTGGACGGCGATGGAACATTATCTGCTGCGCTACCTCGCGACACCCGAGGAACGCGTGACGGCAATCGCCAGCGCCTTTGCCGCCTCGCTGGAGCTGGTGCGCGAGGGCAAGCTCGAAATCCGCCAGGACGGCGCCTTTCAGCCGATATATATGCGTCGTGGTCCCAAACACGCCACGCTGCAGGTGGTGGAGCAGGAGCAGCCGGTTTGATCGATCCCAGGGGTGAAGCGGATTTCGAGGGCGATTTCCAAGACAGAAGCCGCGAACTGCAGGCCGAGATCGAGGCCGAGCGCATCGCTGAGGCGCTGGTCTTCGCTTCCTCGCAGCCGGTTCCCGAAGCCTTCCTCGCTGAGCGCCTGCCCAGCGGCGCCGACATCCGTGCGATCATGCTGCGCCTGAAGGAGCAATATGCCCCGCGCGGCGTCAATCTCGTGCAGATCGAGGGCGCCTGGGCCTTCCGCACCGCCGCCGACCTCTCCTTCGTCATCCGCCGTGACGACAACGAGGTGAAGAAGCTTTCGCGCGCCGCATTGGAAGTTCTGGCGATCATCGCTTATCACCAGCCGGTGACGCGCGCCGAGATCGAAGATATCCGAGGCGTCCAAACCTCGCGCGGCACGCTCGATGTGCTGATGGAAGCCGGCTGGGTGCGGTTTCGTGGCCGCCGGCGCACGCCGGGCCGGCCGGTAACTTTGGGCACGACACGCGATTTCCTTGACCATTTCGGCCTCGAGGAGCTGCGCGACCTGCCCGGTCTCGAAGAATTGAAGGGCGCAGGCTTGCTGTCGGGCCGTATCCCTGCGAATTTCAATATTCCCTCGCCGTTGATGAACGACGAACTGACCGAGGACGAAGACCCGATCACGCAGATGGACCTCGAGGAATTGGGGTTGCTGGCGCCACGCGGCACCTCCGAAGATTGAGGGGCTTACGTCTTGCTTTTGCCATGCATGGCGAAAACAATAGGGGCCACCACTTTTCGATGGGTCAATGGCTTGTCACAAAGGGCGATACCGTGACATTAAGCTCAGTTCAAAGGGCTTGATGTTGGAAACGGTGTCGGAAATCCTTACATCGTGGGAACATAGAAACAGGGAGTTAGCGTAATGGGTTCTTTTAGCATGTGGCACTGGCTGATCGTTCTGGTCATCGTGCTGTTGTTGTTCGGTCGCGGCAAGATTCCGGAACTGATGGGCGACGTTGCCAAGGGCATCAAGAGCTTCAAGAAGGGTATGACGGACGAAGACGCGCCGGAAACAGCAAAGACCGTCGATCACAAGGCCGACGAAACGAAATAACCAAGTCCGGGAAAAAGCGCAGCCCCCGCGCTTCCCGTCCAGGAGCCTTGCATGTTCGATATTGGCTGGACCGAGCTTTTGGTCATCGCGGTCGTACTGATCGTGGTTGTCGGTCCCAAGGATTTGCCGCCGATGCTGCGCGCTTTCGGCAAAATGACTCAGCGTGCCCGCAAGGTGGCGGGTGAATTTCGTGCGCAGTTCGACGAAGCGTTGCGCGAAGCTGAGCTTGACGATGTTCGCCAGACGATCAGCGACGCCCAGAAGCTCAACCCGGTCAACAGCCTGCGCGAAGCCATGAACCCGCTTCGCCAGATGGGCAACGAGATCAAGGCCGACCTGCAGAAGTCGACCACGGTCACGGAAAACAAGACCGAGTTGCCGGCCGATGCCGTCGCGGCCCCGACGCCGTCGATGAGCCTGCCGGAAACGCCTCCGCTGGTGCCGACGCCGGAACCGGCCGCCGCAGCGGTCGTCCAGGCCAATGCGGTTGCCGACAAGCCGAAACCCGTGCGCAAGCCGCGCGCCAAGGCTGCTGAAAAGGTTGATGCGGTGACCGCTTTTGCTCCGTCGGTCGAAAAACCGAAGCGCACGACGGCAGCCAGAAAGCCAGCAACGCCGAAGAAGCCGGCGCAGACGAAGAAGGACGAGGCATGAGCGGTGAAACCGAAGACAAGCCGCAGCCGTTGATCGAGCACCTGATGGAGCTGCGCACGCGGCTGATATGGTCGATCGGCGCGTTTTTCGTCGCCTTCATCGTCTGCTTCTTCTTTGCCAAGCACCTCTTCAACTATCTCGTCATTCCCTACAAGACGGCCGTCCAGTGGGCTGGTCTCGACGTCGAGAAAGCCCAGCTCATCTACACCGCACCGCAGGAATTCTTCTTCACGCAGGTCAAGGTCGCGATGTTCGGCGGCCTGGTCGTCGCTTTCCCGATCATTGCCGCCCAGGTCTACAAATTCGTGGCGCCGGGCCTCTACAAGAATGAGCGCCAGGCCTTCCTGCCGTTCCTGATTGCCTCGCCGGTCCTGTTCCTGATGGGCGGCGCGCTCGTCTATTTCTTCTTCACGCCGATGGTCATGTGGTTCTTCCTGTCGATGCAGCAGGCGCCGGGCCATGACGAGGTGGCGATCTCGCTGATGCCCAAGGTCTCGGAATATCTGAGCCTCATCATGACGCTGGTCTTCTCCTTCGGCCTGGTCTTCCAGCTGCCTGTGGTCACCACGCTTCTGGCCCGTGTCGGTCTCCTGACGTCGCAATGGCTCGCCGAGAAACGCAAGTTCGCGATTGTACTCGCCTTCATCGTCGCTGCCGTGCTGACGCCGCCCGATCCGATGTCCCAGATCGGCCTTGCGCTGCCGACGATCCTTCTCTACGAGATTTCAATCCATGCGGCGCGACTCGTGGAGCGCCAGCGTGCCCGGCAGGCGGTCGAAGAGGGCACCGGATCTGCGGACGTTGCCAAGACCGACAGCGTCTGAGCGGCAATTCCGGAAATCCCTTCATGAACGCCGTTTAACATCCGAGGCCCGGTCAGGTTTTGGCCGGGTCATTTCTGTTGCAACGACCTGGAACGACGATGCTCGATATCAAATGGATCCGTGAGAATCCCGAAGCGCTCGATGCCGCCCTTGCCAAACGCGGTGCGGAGCCTCTGGCCCAAAGTCTCGTCGCCCTCGATGAAAAGCGCCGCTCCGCCGTGCAGAAGGCGCAGGATTTGCTCTCCCGCCGCAACGCCGCCTCCAAGGAGATCGGGGCGGCCATGGCGCAAAAGAACACCGAGCTTGCTGAAAAACTGAAGGCAGAGGTCGCCGATATCAAGGAGACGCTTCCTGCAGCCGAGGAGGAGGAGCGCGCGCTTTCCGCCGAGCTCAACGACGCGCTCTCACGCATTCCGAACGTGCCGTTCGACGAAGTCCCTGTCGGCAAGGACGAGCACGACAACGTCGTCACCCGCGTCGTCGGCGAAAAGCCGCGCTGGAACCACACGCCTAGGGAACACTTCGAAATCGGCGAAGCGCTCGGCTACATGGATTTCGAGCGCGCCGCCAAACTCTCCGGCTCGCGCTTCACGGTTTTGACCGGACAACTCGCCAGACTCGAGCGCGCGCTCGGCCTGTTCATGATCGACCTCCACACCAGGGAGCATGGCTATACCGAAGTCAGCTCGCCGCTGATGGTGCGCAGTGAGGCGCTCTTCGGCACCGGCAACCTGCCGAAGTTCGAAGAGGATCTCTTCAAGACGACGGATGGCCGCTATCTCATTCCGACGGCCGAGGTGACGCTCACCAACCTGGTGCGCGAGGAGATCCTCGACCAGGAGAAACTCCCGCTGCGCTTCACCGCGTTGACGCCCTCCTTCCGCTCGGAAGCGGGCTCCGCCGGCCGCGATACGCGCGGCATGCTGCGCCAGCATCAGTTCTGGAAATGCGAACTTGTCTCGATCACCGATGCCGAAAGCGCCGTTGCCGAGCATGAACGGATGACCGCCTGCGCCGAGGAGGTGCTGAAGCGCCTCGGCCTGCATTTCCGCACGATGACGCTTTGCACCGGCGATATGGGCTTCGGCTCGCGCAAGACTTACGATCTCGAAGTCTGGCTGCCGGGGCAGAATGCCTTCCGCGAAATTTCCTCCTGCTCGGTCTGCGGCGATTTCCAGGCCCGGCGGATGAATGCGCGCTATCGCGGCAAGGAGGACAAGAGCAACAAATTCGTTCACACGCTGAACGGTTCCGGCACCGCTGTCGGCCGCTGCCTGATCGCCGTCCTCGAAAATTATTTGAACGAGGATGGTTCGGTCACGATTCCGGACGTTTTGCTGCCCTATATGGGCGGCTTGACCAAGATCGAACGGGCGGCCTGAGACGATGCGCATCCTGCTTACGAATGATGACGGCATTCACGCCGAAGGTCTTGCCGCGTTGGAGCGGATTGCGCGCACACTGTCCGACGATGTCTGGATCGTGGCGCCGGAGACGGACCAGAGCGGCCTTGCCCACTCGCTGAGCCTTTCCGAACCGCTGCGGCTGCGCAAGGTTTCCGACAAGCATTTCGCGCTACGCGGCACGCCGACCGATTGCGTCATCATGGGCATCCGGCAGGTGATGGACATCAAGCCCGATCTCGTTCTCTCCGGCGTCAATTCGGGCTCGAACGTTGCCGACGACGTAACCTATTCCGGCACGATCGCCGGCGCCATCGAAGGCACGATGCAGGGCGTGCGTTCCTTTGCGCTGAGCCAGGCCTATCTCCATGAGGACGGCGCGCGCCTCGTGCCGTGGGAGGTCTGCGAAACGCATGCACCAGCGCTGCTTGAGAAGCTGATGGGCCTGGACCTGCCGGATGGCACCTTCCTCAATCTGAATTTCCCGAACTGCCGCCCCGAGGAGGTTGATGGCGCTGAGGTGACCATGCAGGGCAAGCTCGCGTTCAACCTGCAGGTCGACGCCCGCTCCGATGGCCGGGGTTTCCCCTATTACTGGCTGAAGTTCGGCGAACGCGCCGGCGCCTTCATCGAAGGCACGGATATTCACGCCCTGAAGCATAACAAGATTTCGGTAACGCCTTTGAAACTGGATCTGACCGATTATTCCGTGACGGACCGCGTGGCGCGGGCTTTGGGATACGGAGCACAGGTTTGACGGCAAGACTGGCGGAGAAGGAGGGCTTTGCAGCGCTCGTCCTCAGATTGCGTGCCGAAGGCATCTCCGACCTCGATTTGCTGACGGCGGTCGAGCAGACGCAGCGCTCGCTGTTCGTGCCGCCGCAATTTGCCGACGACGCCTATTCGAGCCGCACGATCCCGATCGAATGCGGTTCCTTCCTCGAAGGCATCGATTTTGTGGTCCGCATCCTGCATCACCTGAAACTCAAGCCGGGACAGCGCGTTCTGGAGATCGGCACCGGCAGCGGCTTCACCGCAGCGGTGATGGGTCGTCTGGCCGAGCGCGTCCTGTCCATCGATCGTTACAAGACGCTGACGACGGCCGCCCAGCGGCGCATGGAAACGCTCGGGTTACGCAACGTCGTCATCCGCCATGCGGATGGCAGCGCCGGCATGCAGGGCGAGGGCACCTTCGACCGCATCCTGGTGACATCAGCCTTCAATTCGATGCCGCGCTTTTATACCGATCAGCTCGTTTCCGGCGGCTCGATGATTGCGCCGCTGATGATCTCCGAGAATGAATGCCGGATGGTGCGGCTGACAAAAACCGGCAGCCGGTTCGAGCGCGAGGAACTGTTCGAAGCGCCTTACCTGCCGATCGTCCCGCGGCTTGCCTCGCTGCTCTAGATGCGGATGATTTCAGGCCGGATCGGCATGAAATCTGAATCCGCATCTCCATCAAAAAAAGAGAGCATGATGTCGTCCGAAAACCGCTCACACTTTTCGGCATTATGCTCTGCGCACTGCGATTTTTCACCCGTAAGCTATGGTTATCAACTTCTCAAAAATATCGCACTGATTCCAGCATCTTAACCGCGTGGTAATACTAACGCGTTTTAATAGACTCACAAATGGTTGCGTTCTCAGTGGGTCGAGTCATGCGTTTCAGTCTTTCGCCGAAGTTCGGGAAGTCGGCCAGTAATCTTCTGGTTGTTGGTCTGCTGGCGAGTGCCGCAACGGGCTGTAGTTCCGATGTGACACGGTTCGGCGGCTTGTTTTCCTCCTCAGGGCAGGATCAGATCACCACCAGTTCCATTCCGCGCAGGGGTGGTCCTCAGGTCGATCCGGTGCCACGCGCCGATCTCGGCGGCTCGGCCGTTGCCAGCCAGTCCGGTTACGGCAGCGGCAACGGCGCGATGGGTCAGTCCTATCCGTCGCGTCCGAGCTATGACCCCATCCGCACTTCGAATTCGAGTGCACGTATGGCTTCCGCGCCGGTTTCGGTGCAGCGTTCCGAGCTTGCCGCGCCGACGGCAGTAGCACCCTCCCGCCAGCGGGAGAGGGAAGTTGCGCTCGCCCAGCCTTTCCCGTCAATGCCCCAGGCTGAAAAGCCCCGGCTGGTGGCGCCGGCCGCGCCGAAGGCCACTACCGATTCTTTGACGACGGGCACGACGCCGAAAGTTTCCGGCTGGTCGGCGACCAACGCCCCTTCCGTGACGCTGCGTCCCGGTGAAAGCGTTGCGATACTCTCCAGGCGCTTCGGTGTTCCGGAGAACGAAATCCTGCGTGTCAACAATCTGAAGACGGCATCGGCCGCCAAGCCTGGCCAGGCAATTCTGATCCCGACCTTCAACGGCGGCAATGCTGCCAAGGCGGCATCGCAGACGGCCGACCTCTCCAAGCCGGGCAAGGTGCCCGAGTCGCCCAAGGCGCCGGAGCAGAACGTCGCCGTCGTTCCCGGTGCAAATTCCGCCCGCGACAAGACCACGGCGAGCGCCGATTCCACCGGCAAACTTCCTGCCGGCGCCGGTAAGGATCCGAAGGCACCCGCCGGCTCCTATGTCGTCAAGCAGGGCGATTCGCTTGCCAAGATCGCCAAGGCGACCGGTGCGGATATCGACGATCTCAAGGCTGCCAACAATCTCTCGGCCAACTCGCTGCGTGTCGGCCAGGCCCTGAAGATCCCGAACGGTACCGCCGACACGATCAAGACCGCTTCGATCCCGGCCGAGAAGGCCGATCCGAAGCCGGCTCAGGCCGCACCTGTCCAGCAGACGGCTTCCATTCAACCGGCGCCCTACAAGGCGCCGACTGCCACCCAGACTGTCGATGATGTCGAGAAGAAGTCTGACGTCAGCTCCGCCGCGCCGGAATCGACCGGTATCGGCAAGTATCGTTGGCCGGTGCGCGGCCAGGTCATTGCCGCCTATGGCGCCAACGTCAACGGCAACCGCAATGACGGCATCGATATCTCGGTCCCGCAGGGCACGCCGATCAAGGCTGCCGAAAACGGTGTCGTCATCTATGCCGGCAACGGCCTCAAGGAACTCGGCAATACGGTTCTCGTCCGTCATGACGACGGTACCGTCACCGTCTACGGCAACGCCGATACGCTGAACGTCACCCGCGGCCAGAAGATCCAGCGCGGCCAGACCGTCGCGGTCTCCGGCATGAGCGGCGACGTCAAGCAGCCGCAGGTCCATTTCGAGGTGCGCAAGGATGCGTCCCCGGTCAATCCCATGACTTTCCTGGAATAGGTACAGCGTACCAGGAAGCGCAAAAGCCCGGCCATCCGCCGGGCTTTTGTCATTTGGGGCATGACGCAATTTCATCGCATCCGGCTTCGACGCAAATTCGTCGTTGGAGATCGTTGCTGTACGCATTGGGGACATTGGGCGGATGCCGATGACGCATTCAGCCTGACGTTCGGCGCAGAAGGCACCTACTTTCCCCAAAGTTCAATTCACTATGCCTGGACCCAATTGGAAACGGATAGGCACCTCATGACGAATATCGCGCAGATGCAGGAACAGCGTCTCGAAGCACTTCGACTGACGAAGTCGGGTGCGCCTGAATTGCCGTCCAACCCGTTTTTCGGGGTCGGCCCGATCACCGATGCGACCACCGACGAAGTGGATAGCCGCCTGCGGCGCATCGCCTTCGATGCGTGGATCGAGAAGACCTATCGCAAGTTCGACGACAAGGGCAACGATATCGGCGGCTTCACCACGGCCGAGATTTCCCGCAGCATGCACCGCGGTTATCCGGCAGATAAGATCCTGACCGACATGATGCGGGCGATCCACAGCTACTTCCATTTCCCGAAGAAGAACCGCATGGCGGTGGGGCTTGGCGGCGGCCACAGTGGCTACACCGTCTGCGTCCAGCATCTGATGAATGCCAACGACGCCAACCAGCGCGTCTATGTCGATACGCCGCGCCCGGAAAGCGATCCGTCTCGGGCAGCCGGCTTCTTCCGTCAGTCCTGGGCCACGCAGCTGATCGAGATGCAGCGCTTTGCCGAAAAGGGCTGCGAGAGCCGCATTCATTTTGCCGCCTCCGAAGGCGTGATCCCGACGGCCGCCGAGCTCTCCGATCTCGGCGTGTCGATCTTCGTCGGTGTCGGCCACGAGACCACAGGCGCCAACGCCTATACGAGCCGTGAGATCCACGAGTTGCTGAACTGGATCGACCGCGATCCGGCAAACCACCATGCGGTATTTGACGCCACGTCAATGCTCGGCGCCATGCCCTGGGAGCCCGAACTGGTCGACGCCGTGATGGCGAAATGCTGCCTGTTCATGCCGTTCCAGAAGGCGATCGGCGGGATCTCCGGATATTTCGTCGCCTCCTTCACGCCGCATGCCCTGGCGCTTGTCGAGAAGAACCAGCAGGATCCCGCCTGGGCGATCCCGCGCCAGCTGAAGATCGCGCCGCCAATCGATGCGCGCCAGCCGCTTTCAGCCAAGCGCTCCGTGGATGCCGGGCCGTTCTTCGATGCCGGGGAAGACCGCATGCTCGGCGGCGTCATCAACACCTACAGCGCGCTCGCCTTTGCCGAAACCACGTTCGGCCTCCTGCAGTCTGAGGCGCGGGTCGGCTCGGTGGTCGAGCTCAACCAGCGCTCCGCCGCCAATCGGGCGGTGATCGACGAGTGGGTGAAGTCGCATCCGCTCCTGTCGCTGACCGTCACCGATGCCGAGCGGCGCGGCGCGGCGGTAACGCTCCTGAAGGTGGAGGATACCGGCATCACCGATCCGGCCATCCATGCGCGCATCATTGCCCGGTCGAAACAGCTGCTCGGCTACGAAGGCATTACCCATCCGAATGGCGAATTTGAGCCCGGTCTCGACGCGGCGCGCTACGTCAATGCGTTCCCGGGAACGCCTGGCGACTACCGTGCCTGGGTCGGCGGCATCCGCGAGCCGGCAGATGTCGTAGCCCTCTTGGAAAACCTGCAATATGCCTATCTGCGCGCCAAGATCGTCGTTCTCGAAGAGGAACTGGTGAAGGAGGGCGTGACGTTTGACGCGCCCGCGACGGCCGGCACAGCGGTCCGCAAGGACGATCCGCAACGCGTCTACAAGGTGCTGATCGCCGATCTGGTCGGCCTGCGCCTCGGCGCGGACGGCAAGCCCGACCACAGCGAAATCCGGGCCTATATCGAGGAAAAGGGAGGCGTCTTCCATGCCGGCCCGATCGGCGACGGCGAGGCACTGGAGACGGGGCGCATCCACTTCTTCTATCAACCCGATCTCAGCACCGAGGCGGAAATCCTGCCGCAGACGGACAGGGGCCAGTATCACGCCTTGATCGCGGCGGCGACCTTCATCCCGAAGGCTTCCGTCTTCCCGCTCGGCGGCGTGCGCATCGGCGCGGGGACCGGCAACATGGGCTCGGCTTCCTGGGGCGGTGGCAACGGCGAGGGCGGTGAGGCTCCGCTGATGAATACCCCCGGCATCAACAGCCGGGCAACCGCCCAGATGGCGGTGAAGGCGATCCTCAAGGTCGTGCCCGATCTGCCGGTCGACAGGCTGCACCAGATGGTCGCCAGCGGCGATTTCGATACCGGGCGCCAGCTCAAGGATTTCCCGACCGCCAAGCTGGAGGGCCGGAAAATCGCCGTCCTCGGCTACGGCAATATCGGCCGCGAAGTCGCCAAGCTCGCCAAGGCCTTCGGCATGAAGGTGGCGATCTACGCCCGCCAGCATCACCAGCGCTGGATCGAGGCGGAAGGTTTTGGCTATGCCGCAAGCCCAGTCGAAGCGGCGACCGGCGCCGATGTGCTCTCGGTCCATATCGGTCTCGGCCGCCTGGATGCTTCAACCGGCGTTTACTCAAATGCCGGTGTCGTCGACAGCAGGGTCCTCGACGCGATGAACGACGGTGCGGTGCTGGTCAATTACGACCGGGGCGAGGTCGTCGATGCCGCGGCACTCGACCGGGCGCTGGCATCAGGCAAGATCGCCCATGCGGCGATTGACGCCGACCTCTTCAAGGATGCCGCGACGGGCAAGCTCAGCGGACCGATGCTGCCCTACCTGCCGCTGGAAGAGCGCCACAAGGGTAAGCTGGAACTGCTGCCGCACGCAGCCGCCGATACCGATCATCCCTCGCGGGTGACCGGCGCCAAGCAGGCGGTCGACCAGATCTTCGATGTCATCCGGTTCAAGTCGGTCACCAATCTCAAGGGCGACCTGCCCGAGGGTTACGCCTTGGCGGGCAGCCGCACGCCGGCGGGGATCGGCAAGGTGACGAAACGGGTAGTCGGCGAGATCGTCGACAAGTCGGAGCTGCTCGACGAGTTGCGGCGGACTTCAGAAAAGGTCGCAGCCATCGTCGGTGCGCTTTCCGCCATCTCCGACCCGAACCATCGCGACCGGATCGTCGATCGTTACACCGGTCTGCTGGTCGAAAGCGCTGGGCGGCAGCGGGTGCTTCTCGAGCAGCTTGGCCTTTACGGACCGGCAGGAGAGTAGCCGCCGTGGCGACGGATGAGTGCTGATCGTTCCCGGCTTCGGGCACCGCTTGCAAGTGCCCGAAGCCCTGACCCCGGCTGAAGCGCGTCGCACCGAACCTGGTTCATGCGACGCGCTTTGGCTGTTCAGGCCCTGTCGATGTGAACGCGCATGCGCCCGGCCAGATCCTGGATATACTGCCAGGCGACGCGACCGGAGCGCGCTCCGCGCGTCGTCGCCCATTCCAGCGCTTCGGCATGCATCTTGGCGCGTTCGAGCCCGAGCTTGAAGTGATCGGCATAGCCGTCGATCATGCCGAGATAGTCTTCCTGGCTGCATTTGTGGAAGCCGAGCCAGAGCCCGAAGCGGTCGGAAAGCGAAACTTTCTCCTCGACCGCCTCCGACGGATTGATCGCCGTCGACTGCTCGTTTTCCATCATGTGACGCGGCAGGAGATGGCGCCGGTTCGACGTGGCGTAGAACAGCACATTGTCCGGCCGGCCCTCAACGCCACCGTCGAGCGCTGCCTTCAGCGATTTGTAGGCGGTGTCGTCGTGATCGAAGGAGAGGTCGTCGCAGAAGACGATTACGCGGTAGGGCGTGTCCTTCAGCAGGTCGAGCAGGGTAGGCAGACTGGCGATATCCTCGCGATGGACCTCGACGAGCTTCAGCGAGACGCCGCTCTCGCGCCTGACATCCTCGTGCACGGCTTTGACCAGGGAGGATTTGCCCATGCCGCGCGCGCCCCAAAGCAGCACGTTGTTGGCGGCATAGCCTTCAGCGAAGCGCACGGTATTCTCATGCAGGATATCGCGTACGTGGTCGACGCCGCGGATGAGCTTCAATTCCACGCGGTTCGGCCTCTTGACCGGCTGCAGATGCTGGCGCAGCGGCGCCCAGACGAAACAGTCGGCCGCATCCCAGTCGTTGAGAGCAGGCGCCGGCCCGGCAAGACGCTCGACGGCTGCGGCGAGCCGTTTCAGCTCGGCAAGAAGGGCGGTGGTGGGTTCCTCGGTCATCGCAGGCCTCCTGATCTCTTGCTGCGGCAATCCGCTTAGATCTTTCGATGCCGGGTAGCATGGCGTTTTACCGGCGGAAAGGTTATGAGGCAGCGGAATCGGTACGGTTTCCGGCTGTTTCTGTTGCATTCATCGAAGCCGTAACTATAGTCCGGCAACCTGAAAAGAGAGGCGGCGTTCCGCCGCCAAAGCCTGAGGAGTTTAGCATGTTCATCACCCCGGCATTCGCCCAGAGCGCGACCGACGCCACATCGGCATTCGGTGGCTCCGGTTTCGAAATGATCATCCTGTTCGTGCCGCTGATGGTCGTCTGGTACTTCCTGCTGATCCGCCCGCAGCGCGCTCAGGCCAAGAAGCGCGAAGAAACCCTGAAGGCGATCCGCCGCGGCGATCAGGTCGTCACCGGCGGCGGTCTCGTCGGCAAGGTCACCAAGGTCGTCGACGACAAGGAAGTCGAAGTCGAAATCGCTGAAGGCGTGCGCGTGCGCATCGTCCGCAGCGGCATTTCCGAAGTTCGCGTCAAGGGTGAACCCGTCAAGGCCGACGCAGCGTAACAAGCGATAACGGCAGGCCGCCGGATCGGAAGATCGTCGAGAGAATGTTGCATTTTTCCCGCTGGAAAACACTTCTGATTTGGCTGGTCGCCTTCGCGGCCATCGTCGTCGCTGCGCCCAATCTGCTGACTGAAGCGCAGCGCGCCTCCCTACCAGGCTGGCTGCGACATGACCGCGTGACGCTCGGCCTCGACCTGCAGGGCGGCTCGCATATCGTTCTGAAGGTCGAGCGTTCCGATATCGTCAAAGACCGCCTGGAAGAGCTGGTCGGAAATGTGCGCAACGCCCTGCGCGGCGCCGGCATCCGCTATACCGGGCTGACCGGCAACGACCAGACTGTTACGGTGCGGATCACCGATCCGGCCGAGACGCAAAAAGCGGTCGATCTCCTGAAGCCATTGACTGCGGCTGGTGGACATTCGGGACCTGAGGTCGGGTTGCAGCAGGCCGGCGAGGGTCAACTCTCGCTGCAGATTTCCGATGCCGGCATCACGGCTGACGTCGCCTCCGCCCAAACCCGGTCGCTCGATATCGTTGGCCGCCGCATCGCAGGGTTCGGCTACACCGATTTCCTCGTGCGCCCCGATGGCGCCGACCGGATCGTCGTGCAGGTGCTGGGATCGATCGATGCCGAGCGGCTGAAGAACCTGCTCAACCAGCCGGCCAAGCTTTCCTTTCATCTGATTGATGAGAGCATGTCCGGGCAGGAGGCGCTGAACGGCCGCTGGCCGGTGACTTCTGAGGTCCTCTATTCACTGGACGATCCGCCGGTTCCCTATCTCGTCGACCGTACGGCTTTCGTCACTGGCGCCAACATGGTCGATATCCAGCCGGTCGTCGATCCGCAGACGCAGGATACGTCGATTGCCTATCGTCTTGATGCGGGAGGCAAAGAGCGGCTGGCTGAGATGACAGGGCAGAATATCGGCAAGCACCTCGCCATCGTCTTCGACGACCAGGTGATGTCGGCCCCGGTTATCGAGGCGGCAATTACGAGCGGCGAGGGCCGTATTTCCGCGAATTTTTCCGACGATGGTGTTCGCGACCTGGCGGTAATGCTGCGCGCAGGCGCTTTGCCGGCGACGCTGACGAGCGTCGAGGAACGCAGCGTCAGCCCCGCCTTCGGCGCTGAATCCATCTTCAGCGGCCTTGTTGCCGGCATCGTCGCCGTCGTGCTGGTCGCCGCACTGATGATCGCACTTTACCGCATTCTCGGCGTCATTGCCGTCGTTTCGCTTATCTTCAACCTGATCTTCATCGTCGCGGGGTTGAGCCTTGCCGGCGCCACGCTCACTCTGCCTGGCATAGCAGGCATCGTTCTGATCGTCGGCATGGCGGTCGATTCCAACGTGCTGATCTACGAGCGCATCCGCGAGGAGGAGAGAACCGCCCATTCCTTCGGCGAAGCCGTCGGTCGCGGGTTTTCGCGCGCTTTCGCAACGATCGTCGACGCGAACGTCACGATCTTCATTGCTGCCGTCATCCTCTTCTATCTCGGCAGCGAATCCATCCGCGGCTTCGCGGTAACACTGGCGGTCGGCATCCTGACGACCCTGTTGACGGCCTTCACGCTGACGCGCTCGATCGTCGCCGTCTGGGTGAGAAAACGTCATCCCCGTCACCTGCCGAAGAGCCTGCTGACGCATCTTTTCGAACACGCCAATATCCGTTTCATGGGGATCCGTCGTTACGTCTTCACGGCGTCGGCGATCATCTCGCTGATCGCCATGGTCGCCTTTGCCAGCCTCGGCCTGCATCTCGGCATCGATTTTACCGGCGGCTCGCTGATCGAGGTCACGGCAAAGCAGGGTAATGCCGACATCGCCGATCTCAGCTCGCGTCTCAATGATCTCAATCTCGGTGACGTCAGGGTCGAGCCCGCCGGCGGCGGGGCGAACGCACGAATCCGCATCGCGTCCCAGGGCGGCGGTGAAAATGCCGAGCAGTCGGCAGCGACGCTGGTGCGCGGCGAGCTCGAGGAGGATTACGATTTCCGCCGCGTCGAGGTTGTTGGTCCCGCCATCTCGGGCGAATTGACGATGATGGCGACGCTTGGCGTGCTTGCGGCGCTCGCGGCGATCCTGGTCTACATCTGGATCCGCTTCGAATGGCAGTTCGCGGTCGGCGCCATCATTGCGACGCTGCATGACGTCATCATCATGCTCGGCCTCTTCGTGCTGTCAGGCATCGAGTTCAACCTGACGAGCATCGCCGCCGTGCTGACGATCGTCGGTTATTCGCTGAACGATACGGTCGTGGTCTATGACAGGATGCGCGAAAACCTCAAGCGCTACAGGAAGATGCCGCTGCCGATCCTGATCGACGCCTCGATCAACCAGACGCTGTCGCGCACCGTGCTGACAGCAGCGACGACCCTGCTCGCCTTGCTGGCGCTTTTCCTTTTCGGGGGCGAAGTCATCCGCTCCTTCACCTTCGCGATGCTCTTCGGCGTCGCTCTCGGCACCTTCTCTTCGATCTATATCGCCGCTCCAGTATTGATCGTCTTCCGGCTGCGGCCCGATGCTCCCGATGGCGAAGAGAGCAACAAGACGGATGCTGGTGTAAGATCTGGCACGGTGGTTTGAAAATATGGCAAAAGGCATAGAAATCCGCGCGGCGCATTTTCCCGGCCGCGCTCCGATCGATACTTACGGCAATGGCGGCTTCCGCTTTGCCGATATGTCGCATCGCGGCTCGATCCTTTGCCTGCCTTCCGGCATTTACGGCTGGGACATGGACATGTCGAAGCCGCTGTCACTCGAAAATTTTCGCCGCGTGCTGGATGAAGCTAGTGATATCGAGGTTCTGCTCGTCGGTACTGGCACGGAGCTTCGCCGCCTGCCCGAGGAATTGAAGCAGGCGCTGAAGTCGCGCGGCATTTCCTCAGATCCGATGAGCACGGGTGCGGCGGTCCGCACCTTCAATATCATGCTCTCGGAACAGCGCGCCGTCGCCGCGGCTTTGATAGCGGTCTGACGATGACGGAAGCCAATATTGCGACGAACCAGGATATCTGCCTGGCGATGCTGCGCGACAATGATCGCGACCGCTATCTCGCCTGCCTGCTGTCGCCCGAGGACAAGCGCGGCTCACTTGCAGCCCTTTACGCCTTCAATGCCGAACTTGCCCGCGTCCGCGACCTGGTGCACGAACCTTTGCCGGGCGAGGTGCGCATGCAATATTGGCGCGATCTGCTGGAAGGCAGCGCGCACGGCTCGACGGCGGCCAATCCCGTCGCCTCCGCCCTTCTGACGGCGATCGAAACTTATCATCTGCCGCGCAAGACGCTGATCGACATGATCGAGGCCCGCACCTTCGACCTCTACGACGATCCGATGGAAACGCGGCTTTCTCTCGAAGGGTATGCGGGCGAAACCGCATCTGCGCTGATCCAGCTCGCAAGCCTCGTGCTTTCGCCGGAAGAAGCAGCCCGATCGGCCGATGCCGCCGGTCATGCCGGTGTCGCCCAGGCGGTCGCCGGCCTGCTGCTGCTGATGCCGCTGCATCGCCGCCGCGGCCAGGTCTATATTCCGCTGCAGATCCTCTCAGCCACCGGTCTTGACCGAGACGCCTTCCTCGCTGGGGAAGACAGGCAGCGTATCTCTGCCGCCGTCGAGGCTTTCGCCGGTCTCGGTCGCGAGCATCTGGCAAAGGCGAGGGCGGCAGGGCCGATCGCGCACTCGGTCTTTCCGGCCTTCCTGCCGGCAACGCTTGCCGACCCGGTGCTCTCAAAGGCGCAGAAGCGTGGTGTCTTGCTATTCGACCGGCCGCTGCAGCCGCCGCAATGGCGCCGCCAGCTCCGGATGGCGATTTCGGCAGCCCGCAGAAAAATCTGATATCGGTCAAATTCGCGCAAGTCTCGCGCATTAGAAGGCTTTCACCGCTACCCCTTGGAACGGAGATTCGGCGTGGGCATTATCGTCTGGTGCGTTCTTTTCGCCATCGTCATTTTCGTTGCCTTTGTGGCAACGCGCATGGCTGCGCAAAACAAGGAAGATGGCCTGCACGACACGGGCCTCGCCATCATCGAATTCGGACGCGCCTTTCCCAACGAGGCGATCCGTCAATTGCAGGCGACTGAAAACGGCCAGGCCATCTTCGTGCGTCTGCACGACAACAAGGCCGGCTTCATGCGCAACATGTCGCGCCATTTCGCCTGTCATCTGATCGAGCCGGGCCGGGTGCGGGTTGTGAGTTCAACAACGGGTCGAGGTCTGGTGATCGATTTCCTCGATGCGCCCTCTCACAACGGCGATTTCGAATTCGCCTCCGCCAAGGAGGCCTCGGAAGTCGCGCTCTGGCTGCTCGGCAATTATATTGCTGAGCCGGATAGGGAATTGCCGCCGAGCAATATCTCGGCGGCCAACAAGCAGTAGAAACGGCGGTCAGGCGCTTTCGGCAACCGGCGCAGTCTGGCCGAGCCAGGCGGCGCAGTCGGCAAGCGCGCGGCGCGCGATCAATTGCCGTTTCATGATCGTCTTGTCCTTGCCGCGGAAGCGCTTGACGCCCTCGGGCTTGACGATCGAACCCGGCTGAAGCTCCGGGAACAGGCCGAAATTGATGTTCATCGGCTGGAAGGAGCGTTTGCCCGGCTCCTCGTCGGTGACGATGTGTCCGCCTGTGATATGGCCGAGCAGCGAGCCGAGCGCCGTCGTCGCCGGCGGCGGAGAGATCGTCTCGCCCTTGCGTTCGGCGGCGGCGAAACGCCCGGCCAGCAGCCCGATGCTGGCGCTTTCCACATAACCCTCGCAGCCGGTGATCTGGCCGGCGAAACGCAGGCCGGGCCGCGATTTCAGCGTCAGAGATCGGTCGAGCAGGGTAGGGGAGTTGATGTAGGTATTGCGGTGCAGGCCGCCGAGACGCGCGAATTCCGCATTTTCCAGGCCCGGGATCAGCCGGAAGATTTCCGCCTGCGCGCCATACTTCAGCTTCGTCTGGAAACCGACCATGTTGTAGAGCGTGCCGAGCGAATTGTCCTGCCGCAGCTGCACCACGGCATAGGCCTTGACCGTCGGGTTATGCGCATTCGTCAGCCCCATCGGCTTCATCGGCCCGTGGCGCAGCGTCTCGCGACCACGTTCCGCCATCACCTCGATCGGCAGGCAGCCGTCGAAATAAGGCGTGCCCTCCCATTCCTTGAAGCCGACCGTATCGCCTGAAATCAGCGCATCGACGAAGGCATTGTACTGCGCCTCATCCATCGGGCAGTTGATGTAATCCTTGCCGGTGCCGCCCGGGCCGACCTTGTCGTAGCGCGACTGAAACCAGCAGATATCCATGTCGATGCTCTCGCGGTAGACGATCGGTGCGATGGCGTCGAAGAAGGCGAGAGAATCTTCGCCGGTTTCAGCCTGGATGGCGCTTGCGAGTGACGGCGCAGTCAGCGGCCCGGTCGCAACGATCGCAAGATCCCAATCCTTCGGCGGCAGGCCGGTGATCTCTTCACGCACGACGGTGATGAGCGGGTGGTCGTGGATGGCCTTGGTAACCGCCTCGGAGAAGCCGTCGCGATCGACGGCGAGTGCGCCGCCCGCCGGCACCTGGTGGCGATCAGCCGCCGCCATGATCAGCGAGCCGGCCATACGCATCTCGGCATGGATGACGCCGACCGCATTGCTGGTGGCGTCATCGGATCGGAAGGAATTGGAGCAGACCAGTTCGGCAAGGCCGTCGGTCTTGTGTGCATCCGTGCCGCGCACGCCGCGCATTTCATGCAGGATGACGGGAACGCCTGAGCTGGCGATCTGCCAGGCGGCTTCCGAACCGGCAAGCCCGCCGCCGACAACGTGGATAGGAGAATAGGAAGAGGTCGTGTTCATTCCGGGCTGATATCATGTCGGCGGATGCGATCCAACACCCCGGAATCAAAAACGGCGCCCTGATGGCGCCGTCTTGGAAGCATCGCGCTCGTTATTAGCGGAACGAGCGGGATGCGATATTGCGGATGTCGTAGCGGCTGACGCCGATGTCGGACAGGGTCTGGTTGGACAGGCTGCCGAGTTCGTTGAGCGTACGGCGGTAGCTGAGCCAGCTTCTTGCAATGCGGATCGGGTTCATTGTCTTTTTCCTCGAACAAATGTCCGCTGGACGGCGGGATCGCCTGTCTCTCTGCGGTTGATATCTATATAGGTGAGATCAGGCTTATTGTGCAGTGCAAATAAGAGGCGTCTGCCATGCATTTGTGCAATATGATGCCCGCGAATTAAGCGATGAATATTTTTTGAGCGGGCTAACGAGACGCCAAAGGTCTGCAACTACAGCGGTACCAGCGTGTAGACAAAAGAAAACGCCCGCTGTGGGTACAGCGGGCGTTTCAATCAACGACGATCTGCTTGGGAGGAGCAGCGATCGCCTGACTTAGCGGGCAGAAGCCTCGCGGGCAACGCGATGGATGTCCGAACGGTCGATGCCGAGGTCGTGCAATTCGCGGTTGCTCATGCGGCCAAGTTCCGTGACGGTCTGACGATACTTGCGCCAGTTATTGAAAGAGCGAGTGATGTTCATGTTAAGCCCCTTTCCGAGGGTTTGATCTGCCAGCAGCCACCGATCGGCGCTGACCTCTATTTGATGACCGGAATATATGTTGCGGCGCGAAAGAGTAAAACAGCCAAGTTTTCAGATCACCTATGCGAATAGCGCAATGCTTGGAAGGGGTTTGACACCTTTTGACCGTTTTGTGGTCAAGGAATAGGCAGAATGATTCTTGGAAAAGTAACCATGTTCGAGGTGATGCCTGGCGTATCGCCACTCGAAAACGGCGAATTTCCAGCGATTCCATGCCCCCAAACCCGTCGCATCCGCAAGTTTCGCGCAGAGCGGAAGTTGCTGTTCGATCGCACGGCTTGGTTAAGCGGCGTGGCGACAATGCGGCAGATCGGGCGCCGGACGGCATAAACTCCGGAATGCCAACGCGTTAAATCATCATCATTTAAATAAAACGCCCGCCGGGGGAGGATCCGGCGGGCGCATTATAGTGACTGGCAACTGGGAGGAGGAGTTGCTGCCAGTCTATCATAGCGCGCTTGGGAGGAGGAGTGCGCAGCTACGAATCTCGTCGCGGACAAAGCGTCCGTGGGCATTCGGCAGAGCCGGCCGGGGCGCCATCCCCGCGCTTCGATATCTGCTAAATAGTATGACTAATGAGTATTTTGCAGTGCAATAAATTCATGGTGGCTATGCGATGTGCGCATGGCTATCGGAGTATATGCCTATATTACCGGTTATGACGTAACCAATCGGTTAATATCTGATCCAACTTAGACCAATGAGGATCTTGTATATTTGTCATAATGACGTTTCCGAACCGGTGTGCTTGCGTCTATAACGGCGTGAGCCGCAGCGCTGGAAAGAGCGTTGCGCAAATTGAGGGGTGGAGCATGTATCGCGGCAGATTGGAGCGGGATCTCTCTCTGTGGGTGGGCAAGGGTCTGCTCGCGAAGGATACGGCAGGCGCACTTCTCGCCGAATATGACAGCCGCCCGGCAAGCTTCAGCCTCGGCAGGGTGCTGATGGCGCTGGCAGCAGTGCTGCTTGCAGCCGCCATCCTCCTGGTCGTTGCCTCCAACTGGGAGGACATCCCGCGCCTTGTGCGCGTCGGCGCCATCCTTCTCCTGATCTGGGCAGTTCATATCGGCGCCGCCCTGATGCTTGCCCGCGGTGCGACTGCAGTAGCCAACGGATTGCTGGTCATCGGCGCAATGAGCTTCGGCGGCGCCATCTCGCTCGTCGGCCAAATGTACCATCTCTCCGGTGACGAGCAGACGGTGATGTATCTCTGGTTCGCGATCGCTGCGATTTCGGCGATCCTGTTCCGCTCCGGCGCGGTGGTCGTCGTCGCGGGCTTCCTCTCCTGGGCGTCCTTCTCCGTCTATCTGCAGAATAATGACACGCACTGGATTGGGCTCGATCCGTGGATGGCGCCGGTCATGGCGGTAGTTGTCATTGCGCTGGTGCGCTACACCGGCGTCGAGCGCGCTCGCCATCTGGCCTATCTGCTGCTGATCGGCTGGCTCGCCTGGCTCTATACCCTTTATGAGGAGATCGCTGTGGCGCTCGCCTTCGCGATCGGCGGTATGGCGGCCTTCGTGCTGACGGCCCTGCCGCTCCCACGCATTGCCTCCTTGGTCAGGAGTGCCGGCGCTGCCCCGGCCTTCTACAGCTTCCTCGTTGCCGCAATCGGCTTCTTGTTATTGCATATCGAGATTGAAGACGACTGGCGGCGACTGGCGGTGCTCGGCGTGGCGACGCTTGCCGCTTCCGTGCTGGCGATCGCGCTCCATGGCAGGGACAACGGTGCGGTGCGTTATCTCGCCTATGCGATCTTTGCCGCCGAGATGCTTTACCTCGCCTCCGTCACCGTCGGCTCGATCCTCGGCACGTCGAGCCTCTTCCTCTTCTCCGGTCTCGTGGTGGCACTTGTCGCCTGGCTCGTCATCCGTCTCGAGCGCCGCTTTTCCGCCAATGTACGGGGAGAGCACGCATGAGCTCGTTGATGGCAAGGCTGCAATCCGGCAAGGGCTATCTGTTTTCGGCAATCGTCGTCGCAGGCCTGCAGACCCTCATCCTCGGCACCATCATCCAGAGCCGGGCGTCGATTTTGAGCGATGGGGCCGAGGTGCTGCTGAAAACGGCTCCCGTCGATCCGCGCGATTTCCTGCGCGGCGATTATGTCGTCTTGAACTACGACATCTCAGCCGTTCCGGTGAGCACGGTTTCCGGCAGTATTCCGGCCGAGCCCGGCGAGCGCACATTGTGGGTGCGGCTGAAGAGGCAGGAGGACGGTTTCTGGACCGTAACCGAATCGTCCTTCAACGCGCTGCCGCCACAGCCGGAGACGGTGATCCTGCGCAGCCAGCCATTCTACAGCAACGGACTTGCCGCGGGCGACAGCATCCGCGTCGAATACGGCATAGAGCGCTACTACGTTCCGGAAGGTGAGGGTAAGCCCATCGAGGAGGCCCGCAATGACGGCAACGTCGCCATATCGGTGCGCGTCTCGCCAGCGGGAACCGCGCAGATTCGCAGCCTGCTCGTCGACGGCAAGCCGGTTTACGACGAGCCGCTTTACTGATCCTTGAGCCGTTCAGGGGAAGACGGCTTTGCGGCCGCAAATCCCCTGTCATTTACCGTTCATTTTTCCTTTGCCTCGACCAAATCGGGTGATATAGAGACGCCGCGCTCCGGAAGGCCTCATGCGCAGGCATAGGCATGCGGTTCTGTGAACGCGGGTATGGTGAAATTGGTAGACACGCCAGATTTAGGTTCTGGTGCCGCAAGGCGTGGGAGTTCAAGTCTCTCTACCCGCACCAGGCTGTTTGCAGGGGGAGACTAAGAATTTAGTTGTCCCGGACGACCGTAAGGTTGGCCAGATACCCGGAAGCGAGTGCCGTTCCGCCTTGGGTGGAATGATGCAGGAATTGGGAAAAGCCACGCGCGGCACGCTGCCGGCGTCGTGCTCATAGAAACGAACGGCGTCTGGGCACGGCCGCCACGACATGAAGGTAGGAAGACATGCAGGTTATCGAAACGCTCGCTGAAGGGCTGAAGCGCGAAATCAAGGTCGTTATCCCGGCCAAGGACATGGAAGACAAGATGAATGAGCGTCTTGCCGATGTGAAGGACAAGGTTCGCATCAACGGCTTCCGTCCGGGCAAGGTCCCCGCTGCTCACCTGAAGAAGGTCTACGGCAAGTCGATCATGGCCGACCTCGTCAACGAGATCGTCCGCGAGCAGCCGGCTGCCATCCTGTCCAGCCGCGGCGAGAAGTCGGCCACCCAGCCGGAAATCGCCATGACCGAGGACAAGGACGAAGCCGACAAGATCCTCGCCGCCGAGCAGGATTTCGAATTCACGCTCTCCTACGAAGTTCTGCCGCCGATCGAACTGAAGTCCGCAACGGGCATCAAGGTCACGCGCGAAGTCATCGACATCTCCGATGACGAAGTCAACGAGCAGGTCCTGAAGGTTGCTGAGAGCGCGCGCGCCTACGAGACCAAGACCGGCAAGGCCGCAAATGGCGACCGCATCACCATGGATTACGTCGGCAAGGTCGACGGCGAAGCCTTCGAAGGCGGCACCGATCAGGGCGCCGAGCTGGTGATCGGTTCCGGCCGCTTCATTCCGGGCTTCGAAGACCAGCTCGTCGGCGTCAAGGCCGGCGAAGAGAAGACCATCACCGTGACCTTCCCGGCCGACTATCCGGCCAAGAACCTCGCTGGCAAGGAAGCAACCTTCGACATCACCGTCAAGGATGTCGCAGCCCCCGGCGCTGTCGAGATCAACGACGAACTCGCCTCCAAGCTCGGCATTGAATCCGCCGATCGCCTGAAGGAAATCGTCCGCGGCCAGATCGAATCGCAGTACGGCTCGCTGACCCGCCAGAAGCTGAAGCGCCAGATCCTCGACCAGCTCGACGAGATGTACAAGTTCGAGACCCCGACCTCGCTGGTCGATGCCGAATATAACGGCATCTGGAGCCAGGTGAACAACGACCTCGCTCAATCAGGCAAGACCTTCGAAGACGAAGACACGACCGAAGACAAGGCGCGTGAGGAATACAAGGCGCTCGCCGAGCGTCGCGTCCGCCTCGGCCTCGTTCTCTCTGAAATCGGCGAAAAGGCCGGCGTCGAAGTCAGCGAAGACGAGATGCAGCGCGCGATTTACGATCAGCTGCGCCAGTATCCCGGCCAGGAAAAGCAGATCCTCGAATTCTTCCGCAGCCAGCCGGGCGCCGCCGCTTCGATCCGTGCGCCGATCTTCGAAGAGAAGGTCATCGATCACCTGCTGACCGAGATCGACGTCACCGACAAGAAGGTGACGAAGGAAGAGCTGCTCGCCGAGGAAGAAGGCGAAGCCAAGGCTGAGACCAAGAAGGCCGCTCCGAAGAAGAAGGCTGCCGCCAAGGCCGAAGCTACTGACGCCGGCGAAGGCGAAGAAGCCGCAGCCCCGAAGAAGAAGGCTGCTCCGAAGAAGAAGGCTTCCGAGGACAGCGCCGAGTAATCACTCGCCCGTTCTGAAAGTTTGGAAGGCCCCGCCATTGTGCGGGGCCTTTTCTTTTCTACTCGTCCGGACCGTTCATTCTCGGACGTCGTGTTCATTGTGGTGTTGTCGTCATTCGCAACAACAAATAGTTGAAATGAAGTATAATTAGATGCAGATTTGCGGAGTAGCGGGAGGATCTGTAAATGACTGCAAAACTCGACATGAAGAAGCTGGTAGAGGAAATCTACGCTGTCCGTGGTCGCGGTGATATCGAGGGCACGCTGGCGCTGATCGGCGACGATTGCACTTTTCGCATGGTCGGCAATGCACGGCTGGCGCCTTTTTCGTCTGAATCAGGCGGGCCTCATGCTTTTCGCCAGACGATAGCGCAGCTTATTACTGACTGGGATCTATCCAAGGTCAATACATCAGGCATCTATGTGGACGAGGACCATGATGTGGTCTTTGCGCATCGCGAAGGCGAGGTCAGGTACATTCCCACGGGCGCGACGTTCTATACCGAATTCGTCGACAAGATTCATTTCAGCAATGGGAAACCGGTGAAGATCGTCGAATTCGTCGATACGCTGCAAGTGGCCGAGACGACCCGGATGATCCAGCTCGACTAAACAGCCGCCAAAGTCGGAGCCTCGGGGCTTCGATTTAGGCACCCGTGATTTCCGGTCGACAGGGCGTCAGCCGCCGTTGCAATCAATGCCCTGTCAGTTGCGCGACTTTCCTGACATGGCTGACGGCTGCGGCGCCGCCTGACGTCTGGGTGAAGAGGTGAAGCGTTTCCTCCTCGTCATCGGCCACCGGCGTCAAAGCCTGATCCATATAGGTCTTCGACTTGGTGTCCCTTGCGATAAGGAATGCCGAGACTGCCAGGCTGATGATCGTGCCGGCGAGCGAGACGTGCTTGCTGACGGTTTCCCAGACGAAGCGTGGCCAGAACACCAACGGATTTTCGCGTGGCAGCTCGGGGCGCCGTTCGGACGGCGTCTTTAGACGCAGCAGGCCGCTTTGAAGCGGATGCACGTTTTCCAGCGGCACGGTGGTGGCGAAGGAAACGAGAACCTTGGCGAGCCTTACCAGTGGAACCCCGGTTGCCACAGCGCGGCGCAGCAGCGTCTTCATATGATCAGGCGAATAATAGAGCGACCATGCCTCGTGATAGATATCTTCCCATTCCTGCTTGCTCATCTTCGGATGCGCGGTGCAGACATGTTCGACGTCGTAGATGTTGAGATCGGCATCCATCTCGACGCCCTTCTTCCACAGGACCTGATGGTCTTCGGAGCCGGGCAGCGGCGTCAGGACGAAAAATTCGATGACATCGAGCGGCAATTCTTCCTGGATGATGGCAATGTCGCGGCGGATCGATTCCGGCGTATCGGCGGGGAAGCCCAGGATATAACCGGCCAGCGTCATGATGCCCTGCGCCTTCCAGGCGAGCAGCATCTTGCGATATTCGGTGATCTTGTTCTGGTTCTTCTTGGCGGCCGTCAGATTATCCGGATTGACGTTTTCGAGGCCGATGAAGACGCGGGTGACGCCGGCGCGCTTGGATTTCTCGATGAAATTCGGAATCTTGTGGCAGAGCGTGTCGACCTGGATCATCAGGCCGAGCGGTATGCCGTCCCGCTCCTTGAGTTCGATCAACCGGTCGAAGATCGCTTCCCAATCCTTGTTACGAGCAAAATTGTCGTCGGTGATGAAGAATTTATGGATGCCCTGCGCCCAGTTCATCCGCACCAGCTTCTCGACGTCGTCGGCTGAGCGGAAGCGCGACTTGCGCCCCTGAACGTTGATGATCGTGCAGAACGAGCACTGGTAGGGGCAGCCGCGTCCGGCATCGAAGCTGGTGCTGAGCCCGAGCGTGCGCTGGATATTGTCCCTCGGCAGGAAGGGAACCGGCGTACCGCCGATGCCGGGCAGGTCGTTCATGAAATTATAGAGCGGCTTCAACTCGCCGGCGACGACGTCGCGCAGCACCATATCCAGCCGCCCCTCGGCTTCGCCGGCGAACATCGAGATGCCCATGTCGCGGCAGGCGTCGAGCCCGACCGCCTTGCCATCGAGCATCGACAGGCAGCCGGAAACATGGAAGCCGCCCATCGAGACCGGCAGGCCGGCATCGCGGAAGGGCCGGGCGATATCCAGCGCACGCGGATACTGGTTCGACTGGACGCCGACGAGAGCGATCATGCCGAAATTATCGTGACGCTTGAACTGCGCCAGCAGCTTGGCGAAATCGATCCGCGTATTGGTCTCGTCGATAACAGTGATGTCAATCTCGGTGTCCGGTCCGAGCACCTTGCGTTCGGCGCACTCGGCGGCGATGCCATAGAGAGCCGCGAGCGAATTGGAGGGGATCATCGCCCGCCACCAGCGAATGACGTAGCCGTCATCGTCGTAATGCGACGGCTTGATCAGAATGAGCTGAAAACGTCTGCGCGCGGCTTCCGGGATATAGGACAAGAGTATCTATCTTTCTTTCGAAGCTTTTGCCCGGAGACAAAATGGCGTTGAAGGCACATATCAGGCACGGCGTAGGGATGCGACCTATCGGGCTCAAACTAAGGCATAAAAATCGGCGCCGAGGCGCGACGCTCCGCGCAGGTTCTCAATCACCAATATACTACCTGACATCGAGCAGCAATGCGCGGTGGTCTGAGACCTCTGGCGCCTCGACCACGCTGAATCTGGCAATATTCACCCCCGGTGTAACGAGCATGTAGTCGGCATATCGGCCCTGCTTCAGATAGTAGGAGGTGCGTGTGTCTACAAGGCCGTTTCCGGTGACAAGATCGGAAAGCCCGAGTCTGGCGAGAACCTCGAAGGTCGCGCTGTCCGGCAGCACGTTGAAATCGCCGCAGACGACGAGCCTTTCGTCGCCGGGCCAGATGCGCTCGATGAGCCTGGCCAGCGCTTCGGCCTGTTCTTCGCGCGCCGCCGTATCGCCCTTGCCCGCGGGGTCACGCAGCCCATGCATATGGGCAATGGTCACCGTGGAATCATTGTCGCGGCTGAAGAGGCGGATGCAATGCGCATTTCGCGGCCGCGGATGTTCGCCCCAGCCATTGCTGGAAAAGCGGCCGTGCACGAAATCCAGTCCCTGGGCGATAACGGAGTGCGATGTACGCACGAAGGTCGCCAGTCCGAATTCGGCGGCAATGGTCGTATCGCCGTCAAAGAGCTCGCCTCTCGATGTCGGACAGAAGAAGGCGTCGTGGCCGGGCAGGGCGGCGCTGACCTCCGCAAAGAGGTTAGGGCGCTGCGGCAGATCCAACCCCGCGTCACGATAGACCGCCCATCCGGGCGCTGCCCCGGGGGCGCGCAGCACCTCCTGCAGGCACAGCACATCCGGATCGGCCTGCCTGACATAGCTGATCAGGGCCTCATGCAGCCTGCCGCCCCATGCATTCAGCGAAATGATCCGCAACGTCATTCGGCTCCGTTTTGGCGATCGGATTAAACCGCAGCTCCGGCGTCTAAGCGATGCGCTTAGAGTTCCGACTTGATGTCGCCCATCCGGTTCCAGGCATCGAGGCCGGCGATCTTGTAGGCTTCGGCAAGCGTCGGATAGTTGAAGGTATTCTCGACGAAATATTCGACCGTGCCTTTGAGATTGAGCACCGCCTGACCGATATGGACGAGTTCGGTAGCACCTTCGCCGACGATATGCACACCGAGCAGCCGGCGCGTCTTCAGCGAGAAGATCAGCTTCAGAAGCCCGGTGTCGAGACCCATGATGTGACCGCGCGAAGTTTCGCGGAAACGGGCTATGCCGCATTCGTAAGGAATACCGCGCTCTTTCATTTCCTCTTCAGTCAGGCCGCAGGTCGAAATCTCTGGCACGGCATAGATGCCGTAGGGGAAATATTTCGGCGGCTCCTTGGCAACCGCGCCGATCGCGACACGGGCGGCGATGCGGCCCTGTTCCATCGAGGTAGAGGCAAGGCTCGGAAAGCCCACGACGTCGCCAGCGGCGTAGACGTTGGCAACCGATGTCTGGAAGGTTTCCGGATTGACCTTGAGACGGCCGCGGCTGTCAGCTTCGAGGCCGATGGCCGGAAGGTTCAGCGCGTCGGTCGCACCCATGCGACCGGCGGCGAAAAGCACCATGTCGGTCGTCAGGCGCCGGCCGCTGTCGAGTGTCAGCTCGACCTTGCCGTTATCAAGCGTCTCTACCTTGTCGGCCTTCTGGCCGAGCAGCAGCTTCATGTTGCGGTCGCGCAGCTGGTAGATGAAGTCTTCGACGATTTCCCTGTCGATAAAGTCCAGCATCGTCGCCTTCGGGTCGATGACGGTAACAGCAGTGTCGAGCGCGCTGAAGATCGTCGCATATTCGATGCCGATGACGCCGGCGCCGATGACGACCATCGATCGCGGCAGTTCCTGGATGTCGAGCAGTTCGTCGCTGTCGAGAACGGTTTTCCCGTCGAAGGGTATATAATCGGGGCGGAATGGCTTTGTGCCGACGGCGAGCAGCACGCTGGCGGCGGTGACCTGCGTGGTCTCGCCGTCATCCTTGACCACCTGCAGCGTCGACGCATCGATGAAGCTCGCCTTGCCGCGAATATGTTGCACGCGATTGCGGGCGAACTGGTGTTCCAGCACCTCGACCTCGTGGTTCAGCGTAATCAGCAGGCGACGCCGCAGGTCATCTGCACTGATCTCTTCCTTGACGCGGTAAGACCGGCCGTAGAAGCCGCGTTCGCGCCAGCCGGAAAGATTGAGCGCGGTCTCGCGCAGCGTTTTGGAAGGGATGGTGCCGGTATGGACCGACACGCCGCCAACGCGTTTGCCCTGCTCGATGACAAGCACTTTCTTGCCGAGTTTTGCAGCCTGGATCGCGCCACGGCGCCCTGCGGGACCGCTGCCCACTACAACAAGATCGTACTGAAGCATCATCAAGCCCCGGATTGGAAATAGAATCATTTGCGACGCAAAAATGTCGCCTGTCTATCGGTAGCCGGTCAATGTTACAGATTGTTTTACGGCTGCCGATTCAGCCGGAACTGCGTCTTTCAGATCAGCTTCAGCCCCTTCAGGCTGACATGGCCATCCTTGCCGATGATGACGTGATCGTGGACGATAATATCGAGCGCCTTGGCGGCGTCCATGATCACCTTCGTCATTTCGATGTCGGCGCGCGACGGCGTCGGATCGCCGGAGGGATGGTTATGGACGAGGATCATTGCCGTTGCCGAAAGCTCGAGTGCCCGTTTCACCACTTCGCGCGGATAGACCGGCGTGTGGTCGACCGTGCCGCGGCCCTGCACCTCGTCAGCGATCAGCACGTTGCGCTTGTCGAGAAAGAGAATACGAAACTGTTCGCGGGTTTCGTGCGCCATGGCGGCATGGCAATATTGAATGACCGAAGACCATGAAGACAGGACCTGCTTGCTTCTGAGCTCGCTTTTCAGGGTCCGATGGGCGACGGTCGAGATCAGCTTCAGATCGAGCGCCACAGCCTCGCCGACACCCTTCACCTCCGTCAGCAGCGCCGCAGGTGCGCCGAAGACGCCGGCGAGCGAGCCGAACCGTTCGATCAGCGCCTTGGCGATCGGCTTGGTGTCGCGCCGCGGGATCAGGCGGAAAAGCAAGAGTTCGAGGATTTCGTAATCGGCAAGCGCGGTGTCGCCGTGTTCGCGGAAGCGGTCTCGCAAGCGCTCGCGATGGCCATGGTAGTGCTCTTGGGGAGCAAGAGAGGCGGGCAGGGCGGCCCTCGCATTCGGCGCGGGTGCCTTTCCTGGCCGCCCGAAGAACGAGCGTTCGTCGGCCGCCACAGTCTCCTCGAAAGGCAGTTCGTCGTCGGAAGATTTCGGAACCGGCCCTTTCGCCATCGGACCGTCACCCGATGAACGGTGGCAGGCCGGGGCGGTCGAGGCCACCGGGCGACAGCGTGAAGATCTCGCAGCCGTCGGAGGTGACGCCGACGGTATGTTCGTACTGCGCCGAAAGCGAGCGGTCTCGGGTTACCGCCGTCCAGCCGTCGGCGAGCACCTTCACATGCGGCCGGCCGAGATTGATCATCGGCTCGATGGTGAAGATCATGCCTTCGCGCAGCTCCGGCCCTTCATTGGCGCGGCCGTAGTGCAGGATGTTCGGCGAATCATGGAACAGCCGGCCGACGCCGTGGCCGCAGAAATCGCGCACCACCGAACAGCGCTCCGCCTCCGCATAAGTCTGGATTGCCTCGCCGATCGCGCCGGTGCGGGCGCCCGGTCTGACAGCGGCAATGCCGCGCATCAGCGATTCGTAGGTGACCTCGAGCAGCCGTTCGGCAGCGCGCTTGACCGTGCCGACAGGGTACATGCGGCTGGAATCGCCGTGCCAGCCATCGACCACGAAGGTGACGTCGATATTGACGATATCGCCTTCGCGCAGCGGCTTGTCGTTCGGAATGCCATGGCAGACGACGTGGTTGATCGAGGTGCAGGTCGATTTGGTGTAGCCGCGATAGTTCAGCGTCGCCGGATAGGCGCCGTGATCCATGCCGAAATCGAAGACGAACCGGTCGATGTCATCGGTCACCAGTCCCGGCTTCACGATATCGGCAAGCGCGTCGAGGCAGCGCGCGGTCAGCTGGCATGCCCTGCGCATACCCTCGAATGCTTCAGCGTCGTAAAGCCGGATGGCGCCCGTATTCTTCGGGGGCGCGGAAGAGGCTTCGATATAGTTCACCATTGCAGGGCCTTAGTCGAGAATATTAGAATTGTTCATAATGCAGCTATGCCGGGTTCGTCCATCGCGATCAACCACCGGCGCGACATTTCTGAACGGATACCATCGGCCGCCCCCTGCAGCATTCTGCATCCGTCCGACGGCAAATTATCGGCGGGGGCTGAATATCCACAATCTTCCCAAAGGGATAGGATTGATTGGATGGACCCTCCCCGCTACTCACCGATTGGTGACAGCGGGGAAGGGTCCGTCATGTTGATTGAAGCGGTAAAACTTGAAAATTCGCCCGAGACGGGCGCCGAGCCGGAACGGCGCGTGCGAGATCGCGGCGCCACGGAACGCGCCATCCTCGCCGCCGCCAAGAGCCTGCTGGCCGAGGAAGGCTTTCAGAACTTCGGCATCAATGCGGTCGCCCGCCGCGCCGGTTCCGACAAGCAGCTGATCTATCGTTATTATGGCGGCCTCGACGGTCTGGTCGAGGCGATTGGCGCCGATCTCGGCACCTGGGTGAGGGATCGTATCCCGGAAGATGCCGGCGGCATGTTCCTGCTCACCTATGGCGATCTGATGGAGCGGTTGGCGCTTCTCCTTCTCGACGCCTTGAAAAACGATCCGCTGATGCGCCGCATCCTCGCCTGGGAGATATCGGAAAATACCGAGCAGGTGAGGCGCCTGTCGGAAGCGCGCTCGAAGGCGCTCGCGCTCTGGCTGGAGCGCATGCGCAGCTCGCTGGCGCCGCCGAAGGGCGTAGATGCTGCAGCCGTCAACGCCGTCGTCATCGCCGCGATCCAGCATCTGGTGCTTGCCGGCGCCGCCGGCGGGCAGTGCGCCGGCCTATCGCTGAAGACGCCGAAGGACTGGGAGAAGGCGGCAACGGCGTTGAAGCGCATCGTGCGCGGCGTCTATGGCTGATACCTCCTCATCCACAGGAGGCGACCGCCACGTTAACCTTAATAAATGGTTTACGTTGCGCGGCACGGGTTAACCCGACAGTGTGGCAGTCAGCAGAGATGGTACGAGTAGAGTCCCGAGTTGACGCCCATGGGAGCCAAAATCGCTAGAGCCGCGTTTCTCGTGACGGCGATGATGTTCTTCGCAGTCCTGGCGCTGGATATAGCAGTTCCAACGCTGGTGCTTTGCATCATGGCATTGTCGACCCGGCTGGTCTCCCTCGATCTGCCCGTCGCGCACAAGCATGGAGGAGAGGCCGCATGAAGTGGTTTCTGATCTTCTGGGCCGGCCCCATCGTCTTTCTGGGCGGATGGTACTGGCTTTCCTATTACGACATGAACTTCGGCATCTTCATGCTGACGCGGCAGGTCCATGACCTGACCTTCGCGGTTTATGGCAAGGCGCTCGGCCTTCCGCCGGAAACCATCCCGCCGCTGGTTGCCCGCGCGATCGCCGTTGACAGCCTCGTCGTCTTCGCAATCCTGGGCTTCAGAAAGCGCAAATCGATCACCGCCTGGTGGAAGGCGCGTCAGGCGTTGAATTCATCTCCAGCAGACCTTGCCAGCAAGGAAAGCCTGTCGAGCGCCCCTTGAAGGATGAAGCTTGCCGCGGCCGAATCGATCCGTTCGGCCCGCTTGGCGCGTGAGACATCCATTTCCAGCAGCGCCCGCTCCGCCGCAACCGTCGAAAGCCGCTCGTCCCAATAGACGAACGGCAACGCCGTCTTCTGTTCCATATTGCGCACGAAGGCGCGGGTCGCCTGCACGCGCGGACCGGCCGAGCCGTCCATATTCATCGGCAGACCGATGACGAAGGCCGCGATTTTTTCACCTGAGGCAAAATCCAGCAGCGCCTGCGCGTCGATGGTGAACTTGACCCGGCGGATTACCGGGCGCGGCGTGGCGAAACGCCGCCCAAGATCGGACATGGAAAGCCCTATCGTCTTGGTGCCGAGATCAAGGCCTGCGATTGCCTGTCCCGGGGCAAGCGTCTCGGCCATTTCCTCGATTGTCAGCACCGTCATTACCGTTTCATCCCGTCAAAAGAAATTGAAGTCGCAGCCGCTTTCCTTTGCGGCGACATAAGTTATGTCCTTAGAGCATGATGCCGAAAAGTGTGAACGGTTTTCGGACAACATCATGCTCCAATTCTTTGATTGAGATCCGGTCTAAATCGTCCGGATCTCCCGAAACCGGCCTTTGCATACCGTAATAAAGGAGACATTTCATGAAGATCACCTGGTTCGGCCATTCCGCCTTCCGCATCGAGACATCAAAGGCGAAGATCCTGCTCGATCCGTTCCTCACCTACAACGCTTCCTTTTCCGGCCAGGATATCAAGGACGTTTCCTCAGGCATCACCCATATCCTGCTGACGCATGGTCATGGCGATCATGTCGGCGATACCGTGGCACTCGCCAAGGAGACCGGCGCTGTCGTTCTCGCCAATGCCGATCTCGCTGCCTGGCTCGGCTCCAAGGGTGTCGACAGGATCGAGATGGGCAATACCGGCGGCACGATCACCCTCGGCGGCTTCTCGGCGACCTTCACCAATGCGCTGCATTCCTCCGCGCAGATCACCGAGGACGGCGTCTCGCATGCGCTCGGCAATGCCAACGGCCTGATGCTGCATTTTGACGACGAAGCCTCGATCTTCGCCATGGGTGACACGGACATCTTCTCCGACATGGCGCTGATCAATGAGCTGCATCAGCCCGATATCGGCTTCGTGCCGATCGGCGACCGCTTCACCATGGGCGGCGCGGTGGCAGCACTCGCCTGCCAGCGTTATTTCAGCTTCAAAACCGCCATCCCCTGCCACTACGGCACCTTCCCGATTATCGACCAGACGGCCGATAAATTCGTCGCCGGCATGGAGGGATCGAAGACGGATGTGAAGGCGATCAAGCCTTCCGAGAGCCTTTCGATCTGACGAAACCCCGTTGCGTCAGGCGGACATGGCCTTTATAGCGGGTAGGAAAAATCCCATCCGGAGAATGCCATGTCCGTCGATCTCGCCACCGTAAAGCGCGTCGCCAAACTCGCCCGTATTGCCGTCTCCGAGGACGAGGCAAATCGCATGGTCGGTGAGCTGAACGGCATCCTTGGTTTCGTCGAGCAGCTCTCCGAAGTGAATGTCGATGGCGTCGAGGCGATGACATCGGTCACCCCGATGGCGATGAAGAAGCGGACCGATGAGGTCACCGACGGCAACAAGGCTGATGACGTTGTCGCCAATGCGCCCGTCACCGACCACAATTTCTTCCTGGTGCCGAAAGTCGTCGAATAAGGCTTCGAAGGCCTCTTTCCGACCCTGTTGCCATTTAAAGATCTGAAGCGAAAACACGATGAGCGAACTTACCAGCCTGACCATTGCCGAAGCCCGCCAGAAGCTGCGTGCCAAGGAAATCACCGCAATCGAACTGACCGAAGCCTATATCTCGGCGATCGATGCGGCCAATGGCCGGCTGAACGCTTATATAAAGGTCACGCCGGATCTCGCCCGCGTCATGGCCAAGAATTCCGACGAGCGCATCGCTGCCGGAAAGGCCGGTGATCTCGAGGGTATTCCGCTCGGCATCAAGGACCTTTTCGCCACTGTCGGCGTGCACACCCAGGCCTGCAGCCACATTCTCGATGGTTTCGAGCCGCGTTATGAATCGACTGTGACCCAGAACCTCTGGGACGACGGCGCCGTCATGCTTGGCAAGCTCAACATGGACGAGTTCGCCATGGGTTCGTCCAACGAGACCTCCTATTACGGTCCGGTGATCAACCCCTGGCGGGCCGGCGGCTCCAACCAGCAGCTCGTCCCAGGCGGCTCCTCCGGCGGCTCGGCCGCAGCCGTTGCTGCGCATCTTTGCGCCGGCGCCACCGCAACCGATACCGGCGGCTCGATCCGCCAGCCGGCCGCCTTCACCGGCACGGTCGGCATCAAGCCGACCTATGGCCGCTGCTCGCGTTGGGGCACCGTCGCCTTCGCTTCCTCGCTCGACCAGGCCGGCCCGATCGCCCGCGACGTCCGCGATGCCGCCATCCTCCTGAAATCGATGGCAAGTGTCGATGCAAAGGACACGACCTCTGTCGATCTGCCGGTACCGGATTACGAGGCCGTCCTCGGCCAGTCGCTGAAGGGCATGAAGATCGGCATTCCGAACGAATACCGCGTCGATGGCATGCCTGAGGAGATCGAGACCCTCTGGCGCCAGGGCATCGCCTGGCTGAAGGATGCCGGCGCCGAGATCGTCGACATCTCGCTGCCACACACCAAATATGCTCTTCCGGCCTATTACATCGTTGCTCCGGCCGAGGCGTCATCGAACCTCGCACGTTACGACGGCGTGCGCTACGGCCTGCGCGTCGACGGCAAGGATATCGTCGACATGTATGAGAAGACGCGTGCCGCAGGCTTCGGCCAGGAAGTCAAGCGCCGCATCATGATCGGCACCTATGTGCTGTCCGCCGGCTACTACGACGCCTATTACATCCGCGCCCAGAAGGTCCGCACGCTGATCAAGCGCGATTTCGAACTTGCCTTTGACGCTGGCGTCGACGCCATCCTGACGCCGGCCACGCCATCGTCTGCCTTCGGTGTCGCCGATGAGGACCTCGCCGCCGATCCGGTGAAGATGTACCTGAACGACATTTTCACGGTAACGGTCAACATGGCGGGCCTGCCCGGTATCGCCGTGCCCGCCGGTCTCGACCAGAAGGGCCTGCCACTGGGGCTGCAGCTGATCGGCAAGCCCTTCGACGAGGAAACCCTGTTCAAGACCGCCCATGTCATCGAGCAGGCCGCCGGCAGGTTTACGCCGGCGAAGTGGTGGTAACGGATCTAACGATCCGAAAGATAACGGCTGCCGATCACGAAACGGTCGGCGCCGTCGGCTTTGCCGCCTGGGCCGCGGGAAGCGCCTTCGAGGACAGCTATCGCGATCCTGATGTCATCGACCGGGTGCGGCGGGAATTCGCGATTTTTCCGGGTGAGACGAAAGGCGAGATCTTCGTCGCGGAGCTGAGCGGGAAAATCGTTGGCTGGGGTGCACGGGAGAATGCACCAAACTATATTTCTGATTTGTGGGTGCACCCCGATCATCAGGGCAGGGGCGTAGGCAAGGCGCTTCTGCTTCATCTCTGCGCTTTGATGAAGGCTGAAGGCCTGGAAACGGCGCGGCTCGACACGCATGCGAAGAACAGCGGCGCTGTCCGGCTCTACGAGAATTGCGGCTTCACAATCATCTGGCACGGTATCGAATTTTCAAAGAGCATGGGTGTCCCGCTGCAAAAGGTGCATCTGGAGAAGCGCTTGGTTGAGTGATGTCAGGAACCGGGGAGGGTCTTATGGCGGGCGATGATCTCATGCGGCTGATCGAGGCAATCGATCGCCTTGCTACCGGTGGTTTTGCCATGGATGCGGAATGGCAGGCGGTTCACGATATCTGCCAGCGCCACGAAGGCGAGCAGCCGTTCGACTGGGGTCACGCTCTCTGTCATCGCATCGAGGGCGACGACTGGAACGCCGATTACTGGTATCGCCGCGCCGGCAAGGCGCGCGGCACGGGCGCGATGGCCGATGAGTGGTCGGCGATGCGGGCGGAATTGTCTGCAAAGGCTTGAAGTGGACCCTAACCACGCGCCGATGCCGGCGCGTGATTAGGGGGCTGGTGATTACCTGTTGTCCAACTGCGACCTGACCAGCCTCAGCCCTCTTTCGGTGATCCGATAAGGTTGGCCGCCCGAGGATTTGATCGCCCTCAGCCGCTTCAATCTACGGAAGAGATCGAGGTCGACGCCGGGATAGAGCCAGCCGTCGCGGGTGAAGCAACTGACGGCCTCGATTTTCCTGTTGTCGTCGCGGGTGAGTTCGATGCGGCCGCCTTGGGCCATGAGGTGCAGGATGCGCTGCTCCGTGCGTGAAATGTCCATATAGTGAGATCCGGTATCGCGCCCGGCAGGGCGCACAAAAACGATCTGACGCTCATTCGAACGTCAGGGCTTCGTTTTTTCGGGCCCATGCGCGCAAAAAAACTTGCGGGCAGGGCCTTTACCGGGTCTCAGGCAGGCTCAACATAAAACACCTCGATAAGCTTTATTATGCAGCCAGGAAAAGCCGGTCAAGAGCGTGTTCTCAGCTCAAAATCAGTCCAAAACCGTGGTTTCGATACATCGCCCCGTTGCGGGTACTGGTAAATTTCGCGACTCAATGGTCTAGTTGAGGGGTAACGCGGAGGTGTCTTTGATCCACATTCGCAATGCCCGCGACGGGGAAGCGGAACTGCTGAGCGAGATCGGGCTGCGGGCCTGGCAAAATGCGATGGCGTCGATCGGCGAATCGGACGCGATGATCGACGCGGCGCGCAACGCCTTTCGCAACTTCGTGGAAAACGACTGGCTGACCATCACCGTCGTCGAGCAGAACGGCCAGGTTGCAGGCTGGGCGGCGCGCGAGGGATTGGACGAAACCATCTCGGATTTCTGGATCGATCCCGCCTTTACCCGCCAGGGGTTGGGTTCGGCCCTTCTCGAGCGCATCGAAAGGGAAATTGCCGAGCAGGGCTTCGAAAAAGCGGCGATGCAGACCCATTCCGGCAATAACGAGGCGATCGGCTTCTTCCGGAAGCACGGCTACAGCATCCACTGGCTCTCGGTCGCCTACAATCCCAAGCTCGATCGCGACGTGCCCTCGGTCGGGCTGACGAAACAGCTCGTTTCCGACGGCGACGGGGGATACGGGCAGGAATTCTGACGGCTCAAAAATCCTGCGGAAGACGCAGGCTCCATTGCGGCGCAAAGGCCAGCACAGCAGCCAGTGCGCCGTGCAAGATCAGGATCGCCACCAGGATGGACCGGAACGGCTCCTTTCTCGTCTTGTGCCGCAGGAGTTGCTGCGCCGCCACCGCGCCGAGGCTGCCGCCGATCAGCGCAAGGGTCAAAAGCGTGCGCTCGCTGATGCGCCATCTGCCTCGGCGCGCCGCCTGCTTGTCGAGGTAATAGACCGAGAAGGCGAGGAGGTTCAGCGCCAGAAACAGGATGGTTGATTGGATGATATCGATCATCGTCATAGGGGAACCCTACCGCGCCTCCGTTAACGGGCGGCAAATGTCGTCGTCGTCATCAAACCGCGACGTGCGACATGGCGAAAGCCTTGCACCGGTACGCCATTTCCTTTACCTCACGAGTGGAAAAGAACAGCCTGCAAAGAGCATCAGATGACCCTTGTCGACGTCCGCACGCCCGATCCGAAACGCTTCATTCCTGGCGCCACCGGCGACTGGGAAGTCATCGTCGGCATGGAAGTCCATGCCCAGGTGCTCTCCAATTCGAAGCTCTTCTCCGGCGCCTCGACTGAATTCGGCAAGCCGCAGAACTCGAACGTCTCGCTCGTCGACGCCGCCATGCCCGGCATGCTGCCCGTCATCAACGAGGAATGCGTCAAGCAGGCCGTGCGTACCGGTCTCGGCCTCAAAGCCCAGATCAACAAGCGCTCGCTGTTCGACCGCAAAAACTATTTCTATCCCGACCTGCCGCAGGGCTATCAGATCTCGCAGTTCAAGGATCCGATCGTCGGCGAGGGCAAGATCGTCATTTCGCTCGGGCCGGACCGCCAGGGCCAGTTCGAGGATATCGAGATCGGCATCGAGCGCCTGCACCTGGAACAGGATGCCGGCAAGTCGATGCACGACCAGCATGCGACCATGTCCTATGTCGACCTCAACCGATCCGGCGTTGCGCTGATGGAGATCGTCTCCAAGCCCGACATGCGCTCGTCCGACGAAGCCAAGGCCTTTATGACCAAGCTGCGTGCGATCGTGCGCTATCTCGGCACCTGCGACGGCAACATGGACGAAGGCTCGATGCGCGCCGACGTCAACGTCTCCGTTCGCCGCCCGGGCGAGGGTTTCGGCACGCGCTGCGAGATCAAGAACGTCAACTCCATCCGCTTCATCGGCCAGGCGATCGAATCCGAGGCCCGTCGCCAGATCGACATTTTGGAGGATGGCGGCAAGATCGATCAGGAGACGCGGCTCTATGACCCGAACACGGGCAGAACGGAATCCATGCGGTCGAAGGAGGATGCGCACGACTATCGTTACTTCCCCGATCCGGATCTGCTGCCGCTCGAATTCGACGATGCTTTCGTCACGGCGCTCGAAGCCGATCTGCCGGAATTGCCCGACGACAAAAAGGAACGCTTCGTGCGCGAGCTCGGGCTATCGATCTACGATGCCTCCGTGCTCGTCTCCGAAAAGGCGATCGCCGACTATTTCGAGGCAGTGGCCGCCGGCCGCGACGGCAAGATCGCGGCAAACTGGGTGATCAACGATCTGCTCGGCGCGTTGAACCGCACCGGCAAGGACATCGAGCAGACGTCGGTTTCCCCGGCCCAGCTCGGCGCCATCATCGATCTCATCAAGGCGGGAACGATCTCCGGCAAGATCGCCAAGGATCTTTTCGAGATCGTGCTGACCGAGGGCGGCGATCCGGCCGAGATCGTTGAATTGCGCGGCATGAAGCAGGTGACGGATACCGGCGCGATCGAAAAGGCCGTGGACGAGATCATTGCCGCCAATCCCGATCAGGTCGAAAAGGTCAAAGCGAAGCCGACCATGGCGGCGTGGTTCGTCGGCCAGGTGATGAAGGCGACCGGGGGCAAGGCCAATCCGCAGGCCGTCCAGGCGCTCGTCAAGGCGAAGCTCGGCATCGAGGAATAAGCGGTGTATTTCGTCCGCACCGCCGGCGAGCGCGACCTTGAGAAGGTTCGCGCCCTGCTGGCGGAGAGCTTCCACGCCACCTATGACGGCCTCCACGGCAAAGCCAGGGTGGACGAGCTGATCGCCCATCTCTTTACGCCGGCGGCGCTGAAAGCGCGCTTGGTGCGTAAGGATGCGGAATTCCTCGTCGCCGACGATGGCCGCAACATCGGCGGCATGGGCTATGCGGCGATGTCGCAGGCGCTGACGAAAACCGTGATGTTGCATCTCCTCTATGTCAGCCCGGCGCTGCAACGCCAGGGCATCGGCCGGGATATTTTCGCCGAGCTCGAAACCTGCTTCCCGGATGCGGAGATCATGCGTCTCGAAGTCGAACCGCGGAATGCGGGCGCGATTGCCTTTTACCGCGCGCACGGCTTCGCCGAGGTTGGGCGCAACGAGAATGGCGCAGCGGGGCAATCCGGCATTCCGGCGCTTATTTTCGAAAAACCGCTCGAAGGGCGTTGAGACAGTGACGCTCGGATCGTCGGATATTCTCGTTCGCCGGGCACGTGAAGACGATCTGCCGGCACTCGTCGCGCTGTTTGCCGCCGATGCGCTTGGCGGTCATGGCGATACGACGGATCGCCAGGCTTTTCCGGATTATGTTAGGGCCTTCGCCGTCATCGAGGCTTCGCCCGACCAGACGCTTTATGTTGCTGAGCGCGGCGGCGAAGTCGTCGGCACGTTTCAGACGATGATAACGACCTCGCTGACCGGCCGCGGCTCTTCGGCGATGATCGTCGAAGCGGTGCAGACCCGGGCCGATATGCGCGGGCAGGGGATCGGCGCGCTGATGATCGAATTTGCCATTGCCGAGGCAAAAGGCCGCGGCGTGCGGCTGGTTCAACTGACCTCGAATGCGCTACGCAAGGACGCCCATCGTTTCTATCAAAGGCTGGGATTCAAGCCGTCGCATGTGGGCTTCAAGATGGCTTTGAAATGACCTTTGGCTCTCGCGGAATCGCTGGACAATTCGGCTGGGCGACGGCATAAGCGAGGAAACGAATTTGGTTTGGTCCGCATCTGGCGGGCACAAGGAAAAGACATGTGGAATCTTCTGGTTCAAACCTTCACCTGGTGGAACGGTCAGACGATGGGCACGCGTTTTGCGACCTGGCGTTTCGGCAAGCGCGTCGGAGAGGATGAATTCGGCAACGTCTATTACGAAGGCGGCATGTCTTCTTACGGCCTGCCGAAGCGCTGGGTGATCTACAAGGGATATGCCGAAGCCTCAGCCATTCCTCCGGGCTGGCATGGCTGGATGCATCATCGCACGGATGTTCCTCCGTCCAAGGAAAACTACACTGCCAAGGAATGGCAGAAGTTGCACCGTCCCAACCTCACCGGTTCTCCGCAGGCGTACCGTCCGCCGGGCTCGATCGCCGTTCCGGGCGAGCGGCCGCGCGTCACCGGCGATTACGACGCCTGGACGCCGGGCAACTGAGACGGCTTGACCGGGTGATCCCAAGCCCGGCTTTTGGCCACAATTGACCTTTACCCGCAGGTTGGCCGTGCTTGACCGCGGCCTTATTTGAAAATTCTGGAGACGGGTACATGAAGCTCTTCACGCGGAACACGGTCCTGCGTGCCGCCGGATCGCTGCTGGCGCTCTCGGTTTTGCTTCCGGCGGTCGCGGCAAATGCCGCCCGCATCGAAAATCCGGTTGCCGTCTTCTCCGGCCTCGACAAGATCACCGGCCGGATCACGACCTTCGACGTCTATGTCAACGAAACGGTACAGTTCGGCGCATTGCAGGTGACACCGAAGGCCTGCTATTCGCGCGACCAGTCGGAAGCGCAGAAAATCGACGGCTTCGTCGAGGTCGACGAGATTACCCTCGACCGCAAGATCCGCCGCATCTTCACCGGCTGGATGTTTGCCGCCAGCCCCGGCCTCAATGCCGTTGAACACCCGATCTACGACGTCTGGCTGAAAGACTGCAAGACGAGCTCGGACGTCCCCGCGCCGGACAGCGCCAAGGCGCCAGCCCGCTAACACGTCTCGCCAACGCGCCAGGCCATTCCCCTATCGAACTGCACGTGCTTCGTGACGATCGCAATGACGTCTTCGATTTCCTCGTCTTCATGCGAAGCGGAAATTCAGCGGCAAGCGCGATCTTCTGAACCGATGTCGTCCGCCTGCATGACAGGGTACGGCTCGGATGCGTGCGACAATCTTTTCAGATGAAGCCCCGAACCAGGAGGCATCAGATGGATATTCAGAGTCTCATCGCCGCACACATGTCGAACCGTCGCCGCCCCACACGGATGAACGCCGCGGCCGAGGACCGATACTACCGAAACCAGATCATCCTTCCGCCGCGCCTTGGGCTTCGGCTAGTCGGCCTGATCACAACGACCGCCGGCCTGACGCTGCTTCTGGCTGGTGTCATCAAGGCATGAGGCGAGGCGCCGTCATGGTCAGACAGACCGATCATGCTATGCTGGGACCCCTTGTCACGGGGGACAGCGAGATGGACGACAGCGAGGCTGACCGGGCGTCGATCATGGCGGTGATCCGTGCCGAAACCGAGGCATGGCTGCAGCGGGACTTCGAGGCGCTGGCGAGCCACTGGGTGCAGTCGCCGCAGACCCGGAGGATGGAAGCCTTCGCGTCGCTGGGCGTCCGGGTGGACGAAGGCTGGGACCCGATCGCGGCGCGGATCAAGAAGATCGTGGAGCGCTTCCCCGAGAAATACGCTTTCGATGGGCGCGTCCGCTGGGAAAAGGTCAACATCGTCGTCGACGGTAATATGGCCTGGATGACCTTCGATCAGATCGGCAGTGACACCGGCGAGGATCGCAAGCGCCAACTGCGGATACTTCACCGGATCGACGGCGCCTGGAAGATCAGCTGTATGGTGATGCTGGAGAGCAGTGTCGAGGAGGCGAGCTGCCCGCTGATCGAGGTCGATGCGGATGCCAGAATCCTCTGGACAAACCGGCTGGCGCGGGAACGGATGCGCGGCCATCCGGGGCTCGTCGCTGCTGCCGGCCGCTTGCGCGCCCGGCGGCGTGATCGCGACGTCGCGCTGCGCGAGGCGATGCGTCTGGCATTCCATGAGCTGCAGGGTCAGAGGCCTTTGAACATCGCGCCGAAGCAGGCGTGGTCGGTGACGCTCGGCGAGGACGAGGCGGGGATCCCGCTCTACTGCTGGGTTCTGCCCGAGGATGGCAAGACGCTGGTTTCCTTCGACGACGCCGAGACGGTGGTGCGCCGGATTGCGAGCGCGCGGGAGATCTTCAGCCTGTCGCCGGCGCAGACCCGGCTTGCGCGCCTGATCGTCGATGGCCACGACCTCGCAGCCGCCTCCGACCAGCTTGGGGTCAGTGTCAACACGTTGCGCACCCAGTTGCAGCGCATCTTCGACAAAACAGGCGTTCGCAGCCAGGCGGCATTGGTCCGGGCGCTTTTGAGCGCCGGGGCTCCAAACAAATAAACTCGACCGCCGGACGCTACGGCACCCGGCTAACCGTCGATGCGGGATCTTTTGGAGCTTAAAACTTAAGGTGCGGCGATTCCATTGCCGCTGCCAGTATCTCGGCATAATCGGCTTTCGGAACGTCGATCGCGCCGAATGTCTTCAGGTGTTCGGTGGTGAACTGGGTGTCGAGCAGGGTGAATCCCTTTTCCCGTAGCCGGTCGACCAGATGCACGAGGCAGATCTTCGAGGCGTCCGTCCGGCGCGAAAACATGCTTTCGCCGAAGAAGGCGGAGCCGAGCGAAACACCGTAGAGCCCGCCGACCAGTTCATCGCCGTCCCAGGCCTCGACGGTGTGGGCATGGCCCATATCGAACAGTGTCGAATAGAGCGATCGGATCGTCGTGTTGATCCAGGTGCTTGGGCGCCCGAATGTCTCTTCCGCGCAGGCCGCGATCACAGCATCGAAGGCGTGATCGAAGCGGATTTCGAATGGCTGTCTGCGCACCGTCTTGGCAAGGCGCTTCGACACGTGGAAATGATCGAGCGGCAGCACGCCGCGCAATTCCGGTTCGACCCAGAAGATCTCCGGGTCGTCGGCAGATTCGGCCATCGGGAAGAGGCCGATGGAATAGGCGCGCAGGAGAATGTCAGGGGTAATGCCTGGTGACTTCCTGCGCGATCCTGCCATTCCTGTCCTATGCCGCCGGCGTGTTGGCGAGGTGGTGTTCCAGCCAGTGGATGTCGTAGTCGCCGTTGGCGATATCCTGGTTGGAGACGAGATCCTGGAACAGCGGCAGCGTCGTGTTGATGCCGTCGACGACGAATTCATCGAGCGCCCTGCGCAGGCGCATCATGCATTCGACGCGGGTGCGGCCGTGCACGATCAGCTTGCCGATGAGGCTGTCGTAATAGGGCGGGATCTTGTAGCCCTGATAGGCGCCGGAATCGATGCGCACACCGAGGCCGCCCGGCGCATGGAAATGCGTGATCGTGCCGGGCGAGGGCACGAAAGTGCGCGGGTGCTCGGCATTGATGCGGCACTCGATGGCGTGACCGGAAAAGTGCACTTCGTCCTGCGTCACCGAGAGACCGCCGCCGGAGGCGACGCGGATCTGCTCGTGCACCAGGTCGATGCCGGTGATCGCCTCCGTGATCGGATGCTCCACCTGCAGGCGGGTGTTCATTTCGATGAAATAGAACTCGCCGTTCTCGTAGAGGAATTCGATCGTGCCGGCGCCGCGATATTTCAGCTTCTTCATGGCGTCGGCGCAGACCTGGCCGATCTTCATGCGCTGCTCGACATTGAGCGCCGGCGAATTCGCCTCTTCCCAGACCTTCTGGTGGCGGCGCTGCAGCGAGCAGTCGCGCTCGCCGAGATGGATGGCGTTGCCTTCGCCGTCGCCGAACACCTGAATTTCGATGTGGCGCGGCTTGCCAAGGTATTTTTCCATGTAGACGGCATCGTTGCCGAAGGCGGCTGCTGCTTCCGTGCGTGCCGTCGACCAGGCCTCGATCAGGTCATCCTCGCTCTTGGCGACCTTCATGCCGCGACCACCGCCACCGGCCGTTGCCTTAATCAGCACGGGATAGCCGATTTCGGCGGCCGTCTTCAGTGCGTCCTCTTCGGTCTTCACTTCGCCGTCCGAACCGGGAACGACGGGAATGCCGAGCTCCAGGGCTGTCGTCTTGGCGGTGATCTTGTCGCCCATGATGCGGATATGATCTGCCGTCGGCCCGATGAAGGTGATGCCGTGGGCTTCGAGAATATCGGCGAACTTGGCATTCTCGGACAGAAAGCCGTAGCCCGGATGCACGGCGTCGGCGCCGGTGATCTCGCAGGCGGCGACGATCTGGTGAATGTTGAGATAGCTCTCGCGCGAGGAGGGCGGGCCGATGCACACGCTTTCGTCGGCAAGGCGCACATGCATGGCGTCGGCGTCGGCGGTGGAATGAACCACGACGCAGGCGATGCCGAGCTCTTTGCAGGCCCGGAGCACGCGAAGGGCGATTTCCCCGCGATTGGCGATGAGGATTTTTGAAATCATGGGCATCGGTCTACTCGACGACGACGAGGGCTTGGCCGTATTCGACGGGATGCCCGTCATCGACGAGGATCTCGGTTACCTTGCCTGACTTCGGCGAGGGGATCTGGTTCATCGTCTTCATCGCTTCGATGATGAGCAGCGTCTGGCCTTCCTTGACGGTCGCGCCGATCTCGATGAAGGCACGGGCGCCCGGAGCCGGGGCCATATAGACGGTGCCGACCATCGGCGCATTGACGACATTTGCGGGGTTGCGGCTGGGAGTTGCGGCCGGGGCGGCAGCGGCTGCTGTTGGTGCGGCGGCGGGCGCGGCAAAGGCCGGCGCTGCGATCGGTGCCTGGACGTATTGCGTCGCGCCGGCGCGCGAAACGCGAATGCGCAGATCGTCCTGCTCGACCTCGATCTCCGTCAGATCCGTCTCGTTGAGAATGTTGGCGAGATCGCGGATCAGTGCCTGATCGATACCCGATTTCTTTTCAGCCATGGTGTTGCCCTGTCTTCTTCTTATGCCGTGATGTTTTTCAGCGCGTGGAGCGCCAGGATGTAGCTGTGAGGCCCGAAGCCGCAGATCACGCCCTTGCACGCCGGCGCGATCATCGACTTGTGGCGGAATTCTTCCCGTGCATGCACGTTGGATATGTGGAGCTCGATGACGGGAATTGATATAGCGCGGATCGCATCATGCAGCGCGACCGAAGTATGCGTATAGGCGCCCGCATTGATGGCAACGCCGACGGCCTTTTCGTCCGCCTCGTGGAACCAGTCCACAAGCGTGCCTTCGTGGTTGCTCTGGCGGAAATCCATATCGAAACCGAGTTCGCGGCCGGCCGCCTTGCAGTCCGCCTCGATGTCCTTGAGCGTCTTGCCGCCATAAATGCCAGGCTCTCGCTTGCCCAGCATGTTCAGGTTGGGGCCGTTCAGGACGAAAATTGTTTGCGTCATCGAATGTTCCGTAAAATGCACGACGGCAACCTATAGACTCCGCGAGGGCTGAATGAAAGCCCTTACGGATGGCCGGCGGGAATCGCGCCACATTTGTCCACATGGCTGAAACGCTTCGATTTTGGCGAATTGATGAGCGGCCCGGTTGACCGCCGGCGGCTTAGCAGGCGGTCTTACCGCAGCTGCGCATGTTCTTGACCTTGGCTTCGAGCTCGTCGAACCCGACGGCGCCCGGCACCAATTCGTTCCCGATCACATAAGAGGGCGTGCCGCTGATGCCGAGACTGGAGGCAAGCTGGTATGTCGCCTGAACGATTCCGTCATTCGGGCTCTTGGCCATTTCGGCGCGAAGCTTGTCTTCCTTGACGCCGAGAGAGCTTGCTACCGCGATCGCGCTTTCTTCCGAGGCGCGGCCTTCGCTGCTGAGAAGAGCGATATGGAAATCGGCATACTTCTCGGGTGCCAGCCTGCGGAAAGCGTCGGCCACCTTATGGGCAGCGACCGAATCCGGTCCCAGGATCGGGAATTCCTTGAGGACGAAGCGGACGTTCTTGTCCTTCTTCAGCATCGCCTGCATGTCGGGAAGCGCATGCCGGCAGTAGGTGCAGTTATAATCGAAGAATTCGACAACCGTCACATCGCCCTTGGGATTGCCGAGCGTCACGTCATCCTTCGACTCGAAGATGTTGCCGCTGTTTTCCTCGATCGCCATATTGGCTTTCACCAGCCGCTGGGCTTCCTGCTTCTTCTGCAGGGCATCCTGGACGTCGAGCATGATCTCGGGGTTCTCGATCAGATACTGCTTGATGAACTCGCCGAACTCCTTCTTTTGCTGATCGTCGAGCGCCGCAGCCGGAAGCGGAAGAGCGATTGATGCGGCAAGCGCCAGAGCGGTGAAGGTTTTCGGGATGAATGCCATGATATCCTCGTCATCGGCGGTATGATCGTCTCGGTGTCGAGACGTCGCCGGGTTAATGGACTTGAATGCTTCGCGTCAAGGTACGGCGCGTTCTCTTCTCCTCAAACAGGATTTTTCATCCCAGCGCGACCCTCGCGGGATTGTGATGAGCCGATTATTGCGGCAATTGTCGGGCCGTCATTCAGAAGCCAAGCGAGAAGAGATCTTGTTTTCCATATCGAAACGCAGCGAAGTCGAGCCTTTTCATGCCATGGATGTCCTGGCGGAGGCGACGAAACGGCGTGCGGCTGGCCATCCTGTTATCTCTATGGCTGTCGGCCAGCCCTCGCACCCTGCACCTCAGGCTGCCCTCGAGGCAGCGCGCGGCGCGCTCGCCGAGGGCCGGATCGGCTATACCGATGCGCTGGGGACAGTGCGGCTGAAATCGGCGATTGCCACGCATTACAAGGACCGGCACGGCCTGGAGATCGATCCGGCGCGCATCGCCGTCACGACGGGTTCCTCGGCGGCTTTCAATCTCGCCTTCCTGACGCTTTTCGATGCCGGCGATGCGGTGGCGATCGCAAGGCCCGGCTATCCCGCCTACCGCAATATCCTCGGCGCGCTGGGTTTGAAGGTTCTCGAAGTGCCGGTGACGGCCGAGACCCATTTTACCTTGACGCCGGAAAGCCTGGAGGCGGTGCAGAAGGAAAGCGGCGTGAGGCTGAAAGGTGTGCTGCTCGCCAGCCCCGCCAACCCCACGGGCACGGTGACCGGCCGCGATGGGCTGAAGGCGCTTGCGGATTATTGTGCGGCCCAATCCATCGCCTTCATCTCGGATGAGATCTACCACGGACTGACCTTCGCCGGCGAGGAGGCGAGCGCGCTGGAGCTGACCGATGAAGCGATTGTCATCAACTCCTTCTCCAAATATTACTGCATGACTGGCTGGCGAATTGGCTGGATGGTGCTGCCGGAATGCCTGGTCCGGCCGATCGAGCGTGTGGCGCAGAGTCTCTATATCTCGCCGCCCGAACTCTCCCAGATCGCAGCAGCCGCCGCTCTCGGGGCAGGCCAAGAGCTGGATCGCGTCAAGGCAAGTTATGCCGCAAATCGCGAGCTGCTGCTCGACCGACTGCCCAAGATCGGCCTTGCGCCCGCTTCACCGATGGATGGTGCCTTCTACGCCTATGTCGATGTTTCGCGCTTCACCAATGACAGCATGGGTTTTGCCAAACGGATGCTTGCGGAAATCAACGTCGCGGCAACACCAGGCCTGGACTTCGATCCGCTGGAGGGGCATCGAACTTTGCGTCTGTCCTATGCGGGTTCGCAAACAGAGATCGCCGAGGCGGTGGAGCGAATAGCCGTCTGGTTGAAGTAGGGGGCAAGCGGCGGCTTGCCCGCCCGTCGCTCAGCTTCGCGACGAAAACAGCGAGGCGAGCGTCGAAGCCGGTTTGCCGTTCAGCCGCGGCACCACAACGAGCTGCTTGATGTCACCGCGCCTGTAAGCTGCGAGGAAGCGCTTGTAGTCCTTGAAGGATACGCAGCCGTTGGAGTCGCCGTTCTTGCCGAGCATGTAGGTATGGGCAAGCAGGCCGACACGGTCATAGATCGCGTCCGCGCCCTCGACCGGCGTCAGCCGGATCGCCGCGACGCCATGGAAAAGGCTCTCGCGCATAGTGAGGACATATGTGTGCGGTGGCGTCGGTCCGCGCATCTTCTGGCTCACATAGCGCGGATTGTCGCGCATCTTGCCGAGACCGGAGTGAGCTTCCAGCCGTTCGCCGTTCGGCAGATAGACGGTGCTGTTCTCGATGTCGTAGATCGCGACACCTGCGCGCAGCTTCGGCGAGAAGACCGGCTTGTCGTAGCGCGGCACGGCGTCATCCTGGTCATCCTCGATCGGCGAGTTCGGCTTCGCATAGGCGAGGACTGGCTCGGCCGGGCGCTGTTCCCCCTTCGAAGCTGGAGCAGGCTTGCCGACCAGGCCGTCAGGCCGCGCCATCGGCAGCGGCACCGAATCAGCGTCCGGCGCCAGAACGAGATCGAAGGGCTGTTGCTCTTCAGCCTCTGCAACGACCACGGGCGCCGATTTTTCTGCAGGCGCCGAAACCGTTTTGACCGTGGAGGCGGTCGGCTCGACCGGTTCCGGAGCGATCTGTTGCGGTCCGGCATCGGCGAGCGCCAGCAAGCCAGGGAGTTGGACGGCCGCGACCGCCTCCTTGGAGGGAATGATAATGCGGTCTTGGTTTTCCTCGTCCGTCTCGACCAGAGCAACCTCGGCAGAGGGCTTGACGATATCGTCCTTGGCGAATTTCGCGGTTTCGGAAGGTGCAGCCGCGGCAACGGTGATCACCGGCTCGGTGGGCGTCACCAGTCGATTGCTCTTTGCAAGCGCCAGCGACGCCATTGCCGCAGCGTTGGTTTTTTTCGCATGCGAATGGATGAGGTCTGCCGTCAGGGCGACGACCGGCTTGGCGTCGAAGGCGGCCAGCCGGTCAGCCTTGCTGATATGGATCAGCCGTTCATGCTTCGTCGTCGGCTTGAGCTTCGTCGATGCGACCTGCGCAAAGCCGTCCGAAGGCGACACGGGTGCGGTGATCGAGTGCATCGTCGCGAAGGTCGCGATCAGCCATGTGGAGGTCAGAAATCCGGCGCCGACGACACCGCAGAGAAAGCCGCGAGATCTGCGCGAACGCAAAGCAGACCCGCCAAGAGGGGTGACGTCATCGAACGTCCCTACCGCTAACGCCATACTACACTCGTCTTTCAAACTCGCTACGCAGGCCGGCGGCACTGACTGACTAAACTTCGCCGGGGCCGGTAAAGGCGCAAATGGGCCGAATTTGGACCAAATGCGACTTCCGACTGTCTCGCAAGGATGACGAATTATGGTTTCTAATTTGTTTACGCGGTGTCGCTGTTTTTCTCGACGTCTCAAAAAGAGATGCTTTGGGCCTTCTTAGGTGCGTTCCATCACATAACTTCCCGGCGCTTCCTCGATCGCATTGAGTGCGTCGCCGCCGGGTTTGCGCGCCGGCACGCGCCTGCTGTCATGCGTTTCGATCCACACCTGCCAGTGCGGCCACCACGATCCCGGTGTCTCGCTCGCCTGTTCGATCCAGTCCTCGTATTCGCCTTTGGCCGGGCCGCCTGTCCAGTATTGATACTTCTTCTTGTCGGGCGGGTTGACGACGCCGGCGATATGTCCCGAACCGGTGACGACGAATTCCACCTTGCCGCCGAAGAACTGGCTGCCGAGGAAAACGGATTTGGCAGGTGCGATATGATCCTCGCGGGTGGCGAGATTGTAGATCGGGATCTTCACGTCCTTCAGCGATACGGACTTGCCGTCGAGGATCATCTCGTTTCGCGTCAGCGCATTCCGGAGATAGCAGTTGCGCAGGTAGAAGGCGTGGTTTGCCGCCGCCATCCGGGTCGAATCAGCGTTCCAGAACAAGAGGTCGAAGGGCAGGGGCTCCTGGCCCTTGAGGTAGCTGTTGACGAAATAAGGCCAGATCAGTTCGGAAGCGCGCAGCATGTTGAAGGCCATCGACATTTTCGAACCGTCGAGATAGCCGACCGCCTGCATATGCTCCTCGAGCGCTGTAAGCTGCTCCTCGTCGACAAAGACCTTGAGATCGCCGGCATGGGTGAAATCGACCTGGGTGGTGAAGAGCGTCGCGGTCTTGATCCGCTTGTTTTTTTCTTTCGCGTGCAGCGCCAATGTTGCCGCCAGCAGCGTTCCGCCGACGCAGTAGCCTACAGCGTTGACTTCCTTCTCGCCGGTCGCCTTCTCGATCGTTGCAAGCGCAAAATCGATGCCCTCGCGGGCATAGGCCGCCCAGTCCTTCCCGGCATGACGCGCATCCGGGTTGACCCAGGAAATGACGAAGACCGTCTGCCCCTGGTCGACGCACCATTTGATGAAGGATTTCTGCGGGTTGAGGTCGAGAATATAGAACTTGTTGATCCACGGCGGGCAGATCAGCAGCGGCCGCTTCAGCACCGTTTCGGTCGAAGCTTCGTACTGGAGGATCTGGCAGATATCGTTCTGGGCGATCACCTTTCCAGGCGTCAGCGCCATGTCGCGGCCGACGGCGAATTTCGTCATGTCGGTCTGGCGCAGGCGAAGATCGCCCTTTCCAGCGGCGATGTCTTCGGCCAGCATCTTCATGCCGCGCACCAGGTTTTCGCCGCTGGTTGCGATCGTCTCGCGGTAGAGCTGCGGATTGGTGGCGACGAAATTGCTTGGCGAAAGAGCTGCCGTGATCTGCTTCACATAGAAGCCGGCCTTGTGCTTGGTATGCTCGTCGAGCCCGTCGGTCTCCGACACCAGCTTCTCCGCCCAGTCGGATGTGACGAAATAGACCTGGCGCAGAAAATCGAAGAACGGATTCTTCTGCCAGTCTTCGTCCGAAAAGCGCTTGTCTTTGCGGGTATCCGGTTCGGCAGGCGTCGGCTCGCCCTGCATGCGCTGCATCGAGCGCATCCAAATTCCGAAAAACGAGGACATCAGCTCCGTTTGCGCCTCGAAGGTGCGGCGCGGATCGGCGATCCAGTATTCGGTAACCTTGGAGAGCGTCTTGACCATATCGGTCATTGGATCGACGACACTGTCGGCGATCTCGCCGCGTTCGCGTGGCGCAAGCCAGGCCGAGGCGGCTTTCCCGAGATTTTCGAGCGCCCGGGCGAAATTCATCGTCATGGCCTCGGGATCCTTCAACAGATAAGGATCGAGATCGGTCGCGTCGAAACCGGCCTTGCCGCCATTCTCCTGCTTGCTGTCGGTCACCATTTCCTCCGGCGGCAGCACTCTTTTTATCCATTCGTTGTACATCGTGACCGAACGAGAAAACAAGTTCCACCCGCATCGGCTCGTGCTATTGCTTTGTGGCGGCGACAAATTTAACAGTCGACGCAGTCAGAACTGGATTTTGAGGCATGACGAAGAACGGCATTCGGCGCATCGCAACCTTCAACCGCACCGCATTGATCTGCGCCGCGGCGGCGATGGCCCTTGCCGGCTGCAATCTTACGGCGGAACAGAAGGCCGCAGCCGCCGCCAAGCGAGCGGCGCCGACTGCCGTCGTCATGCCCGCCACCAAAGGCGAGTCGGTCGAAGGCGGCCTTGCGAAGTATCCGGACGGCTATCCGAATTTCGGTGCGCCGCTGACGGCGGCCAATGTTCAGATGAGTGACGAACAGGCGGCCGAACTGCAGCACCAACTGACCGCGCTTGCCGCCCAGCGAAAGGCCGGCACGATCTCGGAAGCCGAATACCAGGCCAAGGTCGCCGAAATGCGCCGCCTTGCCGCCGAGCACGGCGCTGATACGCTCTCCGAAATCTCCAAATAAACCTTGCCTTTCAGGCAATTTGGACGCAAAGCCTTCCGGATGGATCGGAAGATGCAATTTTCCCAATAATGCGCGTTGCGTGGCCTTTCCGTCAAAGATTTGCCGTGTGGCTTGGGTCTGATGAATACGGCGTTGCGATTCTGAAGTTCGTGTCGCAGCCGCCGGGAGACGGAACGAACTTCGACTGCGGCCCGAAAGCCGCCTTTCCATGGGGAATGAAATGGAAGAGTTTCACAAAGTCCGGCGTTTGCCGCCTTATGTTTTCGAACAGGTCAACCGTTTGAAAGCAAGCGCGCGAGCGGGCGGCGCCGATATCATCGATCTCGGCATGGGAAACCCTGACCTTCCCACTCCCCAGTCGATCGTCGACAAGCTGTGCGAGGTCGTGCAGGATCCGCGCACCCACCGTTATTCCTCATCCAAGGGTATTCCCGGGCTGCGCCGCGCCCAGGCCGCCTACTATGCCCGCCGTTTCGGCGTCAAGCTGAACCCGGATACGCAGGTGGTCGCCACCTTGGGCTCCAAGGAAGGCTTTGCCAACATGGCGCAGGCGATCACTGCGCCCGGCGACGTGATCCTCTGCCCGAACCCCACCTATCCGATCCACGCCTTCGGCTTCCTGATGGCCGGCGGCGTGATCCGCTCGATGTCGGTGGAACCGGACGAGAGCTTTTTCCCACCGCTTGAACGCGCGGTCCGCCATTCGATCCCGAAACCCCTAGCGCTGATCCTCAACTACCCCTCGAACCCGACGGCCTTTGTCGCGACGCTCGATTTCTACAAGGACGTCATCGCCTTCGCCAAGAAGCACGACATCATCGTGCTTTCGGATCTCGCCTATTCGGAAATCTACTTCGACGGCGCTCCGCCGCCGTCGGTTCTCGAAGTGCCTGGCGCAATGGATGTGACTGTCGAGTTCACCTCGATGTCGAAGACTTTCTCCATGCCCGGCTGGCGCATGGGCTTTGCCGTCGGCAACGAGCGGCTGATCGCCGCCCTGACGCGTGTGAAGTCCTATCTCGACTACGGCGCCTTCACGCCGATCCAGGTGGCCGCGACCCACGCTCTGAACGGCGACGGCTCCGACATTGCGGAAGTCCGCAACGTCTATAAGCGTCGCCGCGACGTCATGGTCGAGAGCTTCGGCAAGGCCGGCTTCGAGGTGCCGCCGCCGGCTGCCACCATGTTCGCCTGGGCGAAGATCCCGGAAAAGTTCCGTCATCTCGGTTCGCTTGAGTTTTCCAAGCTGCTGGTCGAGAAGGCCGACGTCGCCGTTGCCCCGGGCATCGGCTTCGGCGAAATGGGCGACGACTACGTCCGTCTGGCGCTTGTGGAGAACGAACACCGCATCCGCCAGGCCGCGCGCAACATCAAGAAGTTCATGTCGACGGCCGACGAGACGATGCACAACGTCATCTCGCTCAACGCCCACCGTTAATTCCAACCTCGAAGACAGCCGCAGATTTGCGGCTGTCTCTCACCAGACATTTCAGGATCGATCCATGGCAGATGCCCTCAAAATCGGCATTGCGGGCTTGGGCACCGTTGGCGCTTCGCTCGTCCGTATCATTCAGCAGAAAAGCAACGAGCTTGCCGTCACCTGCGGGCGTCCGATCATTATCACGGCCGTCTCTGCGCGCGACAAAACGCGAGACCGAGGTGTCGATCTTTCCGGCGTCACCTGGTTCGACCGGCCGGAAGATCTTGCCGAAAAAGGTGATATCGACGTCTTCGTCGAGCTGATGGGTGGGGCCGAAGGGGCTGCCAACGTTTCTGTGCGCACCGCACTCCAGCGTGGTCTCCATGTAGTGACAGCCAACAAGGCGCTGCTTGCCTATCACGGCGTAGAACTTGCGACGATCGCGGAGGAGAAGGGCTCGCTCCTAAACTTCGAAGCGGCGGTCGCCGGCGGCATCCCCGTCATCAAGGCGCTGCGGGAATCGCTGACGGGCAATGCCGTCTCGCGCATCTACGGCATCATGAACGGCACCTGCAATTACATCCTGACCAAGATGGAGAAGGAAGGGCTTTCCTTCGCCGAATGTCTCAAGGAAGCGCAGCGGCTGGGTTATGCCGAGGCTGATCCCGCCTTCGACATCGAGGGCAATGACACGGCCCATAAGCTCGCCATCCTGACGACGCTCGCCTTCGGCAACCGCATTGCGGCTGACGATATCTATCTCGAAGGCATCACCAACATCTCGATCGAGGATATCCACGCTGCCGCCGAGCTCGGTTATCGCATCAAGCTGCTCGGTGTCGCCCAGCGCACCGATACCGGCATCGAGCAGCGTGTGCACCCGACCATGGTGCCGGTCGATTCGGTCATTGCACAGGTCGACGGCGTCACCAACGCGGTGGCGATCGAATCCGACGTGCTCGGCGAACTGCTGATGGTTGGCCCCGGCGCCGGCGGAAATGCCACCGCTTCCTCGGTGCTCGGCGATATCGCCGATATCGCCAAGAGCCAGCCGGGCGCCCAGCGCGTGCCTGTGCTCGGCCATCCCGCAGCGGCGCTGGAGCCCTACCGCAAGGCACAAATGCAGAGCCACGAGGGTGGCTATTTCATCCGTCTCACCGTGCTCGACCGCACCGGCGTCTTTGCAAGCGTCGCAACCCGCATGGCTGAAAATCACATCTCGCTGGAATCGATCGTGCAGCGTTCCAAGCAGCATCTGGCGCCCTCGCACCATCAGACGATCATTCTCGTCACCCACGCGACGATGGAAGAGTCGGTGCGCAAGGCTGTCGCCTCGATCAAGTCGGAGGGTTATCTCTTCGGCGAGCCGCAGGTCATTCGCATTGAGCGGCCGAAAGAGGAAGGCTAACCCCTCTATTCCGAAACGGCACGGATGCCGCCCTGTCTCTGGCAGGGCGGTTTTTTTGTTATCTGTTTAACCTTCCCCTACGGAAGCCTATATTAACAGATGCGAAAATATTGATATAAATAAAACCGGAGATGGTGAGTCGTCGGCGGGGAGTATTTTCATGAGCAAGGACAGCCATGCCGGGAAGGGGTATGGCCGCCCGGGCGAGGCGCCGCCAGACCAACCCAATATGCTTGAACAAATCCTCGAGCCGGTCCACCGTGAGATTCGCAAAGAGCCTCAAGATGAGGCTGACGGCGACGAATACACGGCAGGCCGCAACTGGGCCATTTTGCTGACGCTGTTTTCGGTCCTGCTGGTGCAGCTCGCTGGCATCGCCCTGATCGTCTGGGCCGTGTTCTGGTAAAAATCCGTGTCTGCGAACTCCCCGCTATGTTATCTCCGCTGCTCCTGTAGAAAGAGCAGATAAAGTCAGCGGAGTTTGGCATGGCAGATCTCGTCGATCCCGTACAGCGTGCGTTTCTCGGCGTGGAGAAATCCGCGCTCGATAATCGCTGGGTCGCGCGGCTCGATCAGGCCGGACAGAATCGCGCGCTGGCCATGTCACAGATCCACGGACTGCCGGATCTGATCGCCCGCGTGTTGGCGGGGCGGGGCGTGACGGTGGACGAGGCGATCGAATTCCTCGATCCGACGATCCGCGGCCTGATGCCCGATCCCCATACGCTGACCGATTGCGAAAAGGCCGCCACCCGCCTCGTGAGCGCGATCGAGCGCGGCGAGAATGTCGCGATCTTCGGCGACTATGACGTCGACGGCGCTGCCTCCTCGGCGCTGATGTTCCGCTTTCTCAGCCATTTCGGCGTCAAGGCGAATATTTATATTCCGGACCGTGTCTTCGAAGGTTATGGGCCCAATCCAACGGCGATCAATCAGTTGATCGACAACGGCGCCCAGCTTATCGTCACCGTCGATTGCGGCTCCACCAGCCACGAGGCGCTTGCCGCGGCTGCCGCGCGCAACATCGATGTCGTCGTCATCGATCACCACCAGGTGACACATGAGCTGCCGCCCTGCCATGCGCTCGTCAATCCGAACCGTGAAGACGATCTTTCGGGGCAGGGGCATCTTTGTGCGGCGGGCGTCGTCTTCATGGTGCTGGTCGCGACGCTGCGGCTGCTACGTGTGGCCGGCAACAAGCGCATCCTGGCGATCGACCTGCTGCAATGGCTTGACATCGTGGCCCTTGCTACCGTCTGCGATGTCGTGCCGCTGAAAGGCCTCAACCGCGCCTATGTGGTGAAGGGGCTGGTTGCCGCCCGGCACCAGAGCAATGCCGGGCTTGCAGCACTCTTCCGCAAGGCCGGGCTCGCAGGCCCGGTGACGCCCTATCATTTCGGCTTCCTGGTTGGCCCGCGCATCAATGCCGGCGGGCGGATCGGCGACGCCGCACTCGGAAGCCGCCTGCTGACGCTCGACGATGCCGGCGAGGCTGAGGTGATCGCCCAGCGCCTCGACGAACTCAACCGTGAACGTCAGGCGATGGAGGCCATCATGCTGCAGGAGGCGGAAGTCGAGGCGCTTGCCGAATATGGCGACGGCGAGGGCGCATCCGTCATCGTCACCGCTCATGAGAAATGGCATCCCGGCATCGTCGGGCTGATCGCCGCGCGGCTGAAAGAGAAGTTCAAGCGGCCGGCCTTCGCCATCGCCTTTGATCCCTCCGGCCGCGGCACCGGCTCGGGCCGCTCCATCAACGGCTTTGACATGGGCAGGATGGTGCGGGCTGCCGTCGACGAGGGGATACTCGTCAAGGGCGGTGGCCATGCGATGGCCGCAGGGTTGACGGTCGAGCGCGACAATCTCGGCAGGCTGAGGACCTTCTTCACGGAAAAGGCGGCAAGGACGGTGGCAAACCTCGTCGCCAATGAGACGCTGAAGATCGACGGCGCGATCGGCGCAAGCGGGGCCACGATCGAACTTATCGATCGGTTGGAAGCCGCCGGCCCTTACGGCTCGGGCCATTCACAACCGCTCTTTGCCGTGCCGGCGCATCGTCTGCGCGACGCCCGCCTGGTGGGTGAGAAACATGTGAAGGTGACGCTGGAGGCAATGGACGGATCGCGGCTCGACGGCATCGCCTTCCGCGCCGCCGATACGGCCCTCGGTAGTTTTCTGCTCAATTCGCGGGGCGCGAGCCTCCATGTCGCAGGCTCGCTCGGCGCCGATCATTACCAGGGCGCACGCCGCGTCCAGCTGCGGGTCTGCGATGCCGCACCGGCGAAATAGGATCGTCGCGCAAGGCGCTGAAAGACATGGGATTTGGAAAGAAGAAGTGGCACGCCCTAGGGGAGTCGAACCCCTCTTCCCAGAATGAAAATCTGGTGTCCTAACCGATAGACGAAGGGCGCTTCCTTCGTGGTGGCGCCCTTATAGTCAGCACCTTCGAAAGCCGCAAGCGCCAAGGCGCGAAAAAATCATCGTTTTCGCCGATTTTTTTGCTGTTGTGGAAAACCGCGGTTTGGCAACGCAGCAAAGCCGAAAAAGGCCAAGCGACGGGACGGATTTGACAGTCTTGCGTGACGAGGTGGTACGCCCTAGGGGAGTCGAACCCCTCTTTACAGAATGAGAATCTGTCGTCCTAACCGATAGACGAAGGGCGCAGCCAGCCTGTTTAAAATAGGCGTGCGCGCTGGCTTCTGCAAGCGGATGCGATGGCTTCTGTAAGGAGAGAAAGTGGCACGCCCTAGGGGAGTCGAACCCCTCTTCCCAGAATGAAAATCTGGTGTCCTAACCGATAGACGAAGGGCGCTTCCTTCGTGGTGGCGCCCTTATAGTCAGGCGTTTTGAATCCCGCAAGCGGGAATCGCGGTTTTCTTTCAAAAAAATGACAAGAAATATTAGGGCGTTCGAGAGGCCGATTATTGAAGCTGAATCAATGGGCTGTGGGTTGTTTCACTAACGAGACAAGGCGATGCTGCCGTAACGTAATGCGAAATCTCGCGGCGGTCAGATCGCTCTTGCAGTCGCCATCGGCGCGCGTTTGCCGCCGCAGCCCCAGTTCCAGTCGCGGCTTTTGCCGGTGTCGAGATGGACCGAATCCGTGTGGCAATAGGTACCGACGCCGCCGCGGTCCGGCAACGAGCGGATATAGGTGGCGATATCCCATTTGGTGACGCCGTCGATCTGGATGTCGGCTGCCTCGCAGCTCTTGTGCATCGATTCGTCGGCGCCGCCGACCAGGCGGTTATGCTCTTCGTCGCGATAGCCTGACGTGACGATAACCGGCCGGCCGAAATGGGTTTCGACCGTCTTGATCACTTTCAGCAGGTCGGGCTTGAAGCAGCCGACCTCGACCTTGTCGTTCTGGAGATGCAGCCCGTTTGGCGCGATGCGCGTCATGCCGGGAAGGGACGCCTTGTGCAAGAGTCCGGAAAGGCTGCCGAGCAGGTTCCGCTTCGGGGCGCTGTAGAGCGCATTCACAGTTGTGCTCGGAATGCTGCCCGTTGCCAACGATGCGGTTTGAATGGGCGCTGCCTGCGTGCTGTTATTCTGCGAGGATTGCTGTGGCAGCACCGGCTGCGCTGGCTGTCCCGGCGCGCCAGGCTGGCTATAGACGCTGCTTCTCGCAGGCGCGGCACCTTCCACCGGTGCATAGCCCTGCGGCTGAATGACGGTGGAGGTGCTATTGTTCTGCGGCCCCGGCTGATGATCCGAAAAAATGCTCATCGCCTGCGCGTTGATCCGGGTCGACTGCATCACCAGCCCGCCGATATTGGCGGGTGCTGCTGTCGCCGGATCTGCCGGCGGGACGGTGGCGTTCGGGTTTTGCGCGACGAGCTGAGGCGCGGCTTGGGCGCCGGAGACATTGACGACTTGCGGGTCGCTGTAGACCGAGCGCGGGGTGGATTTTGCGGATGCGGCTGTTGCAAGCTGGGGTGTCGGAGCTGTTGGGGCCTGGGCCGCCGGCGCGGCCGCTGCGGAATCGAGCGCCTTCTTGTCCGATACGCAGCCGGACAGCGCCAGCACCGAAGTGGCGATCAGCAAAGCGCCCGTCAGGGGCATCCGCATCTCAGTATTACGCAAGCGAGCAGTCTCCGGTTGATGCGGAAAACGGGCGAAAAACGCCATCTTCCGCTTCGAGTCGGTTGGAGATTGCCTGCGGGGCCGGATCGCGGCAAGCGCCAAGGCGCCGGCCAGACCCGAAATCGAAAAAGCCGCAAGTTTCGCAAAAGCCTTGCGGCAAAAAAGGATTACCAGGCGCCGGTATTGCCCATCGAAGCCCAGGGCTCGGCGGCCGGAAGGGGGCTGCCCTTCTGCAGGATTTCGATCGAAATTCCATCCGGCGAGCGCACGAAGGCCATGTTTCCGTCGCGCGGCGGCCGGTTGATGGTGATGCCGTTGTCCATCAGATTCTGGCAGGTTGCATAAATATCGTCGACCTCATAGGCGAGGTGGCCGAAATTGCGTCCTCCGCTATAATCTTCCGTATCCCAGTTGTAGGTAAGCTCGAGGCAGGGGGCCTTTTCGCTGCGCGCACGGTCGAGATCGTCGCGAGCCGCCAGGAAAACCAAGGTGAAGCGGCCCTTCTCATTTTCGTGGCGGCGAATCTCCTCCAGGCCGAACAGCGTGGTATAAAAGGCGAGCGAAGCGTCCAGGTCTTTGACGCGAACCATAGTGTGGAGATAACGCATTCTATTTACTCCTTTATTGGGGCTAGCTTTTTTCGGCGAGCCGAGGTCAGCTTCGGGCAAGTCATCTTTATAAAATGTGCAGCTGGGAATAACCGAAAACTAGGACTTGCGCTTATCCGTTACCAAGATGTTAATCTTGATTTCAAGAATCAGTTAACCGTAACAGTGTGACGCGTATTCGAGGGGCTGGCGAAATGGCTGATAGGATTTCATCGAACGAATACTCCGATCTCGACGAGCTATCGGCAGAAGCGGTCGATCTTGTTGAAATCACCGGCGTCGTCAAGTGGTTTGACGTCGCCAAAGGTTTCGGCTTCATCGTACCCGACAACGGCATGCAGGATGTTCTGCTGCATGTGACCTGCCTACGGCGCGATGGTTATCAGACGATCCTCGAGGGAACGCGTATCGTGGCCCTGATCCAGCGCCGCGAGCGCGGTTACCAGGCTTTCAAGATCCTCTCGATGGACCAGTCGACCGCGGTTCATCCCTCGCAGCTGCCGCCGGTGCGCACACATGTGCAGGTCACCGCGACGAGCGGGCTCGAGCGTGCGCTGGTCAAGTGGTTCAACCGCACAAAGGGTTTCGGCTTTCTGACGCGCGGTGAGGGCACCGAGGATATCTTCGTGCACATGGAGACGCTTCGTCGCTTCGGCCTGACGGAACTGCGTCCCGGCCAGGTGGTGCTCGTCCGCTTTGGTGACGGTGAAAAGGGCCTGATGGCCGCAGAGATCCATCCCGATGTTCCGAGCCCGGCGAGCCGGTCGCACTAAAATGCACGGCCTTGTCCTGTTTCATGCCATCAGAAGCGCCGTCCTGGCGCTTTTTTTCATGGTTGCCCTACCGGCTTTGGCCGAGGAGCAGATGCGCTTCGACAAGGAGCCGCTGCTCATCCAGACGGCGGCGGGTAAGGTGCTGCATTTCACCGTCGAAGTCGCCTCATCAGACGACCAGCGCGCCCGCGGGCTGATGTTCCGCAAGACAATGGCCGATGACGCGGGCATGATCTTCGATTTCGGTGAATCCAGGCGTGTCGCCATGTGGATGGAAAATACCATCCTGCCGCTCGACATGCTTTTTGCCGACGACACCGGCACGATCAGCCACATCAAGGAAAACGCCAAGCCCTATTCGCGCGACATCATCGATTCGATGGGGGATGTGAAATACGTCGTCGAACTCAACGCCGGCATCGTCGCCAAGCTCGGAATCAAGCCGGGCGACAGGATCGTCAGCGCCACGACGACAAGCAAGGCGAAGTGATACGTCGAAACCCGCGGAAATCTCCTGCTGACAGCGGATTTATGGGTTGCGGGGGCAGGGTGAACCGTGTATTTCCCCTGCCATCCACGGTACGGAGTGTAGCGCAGTCTGGTAGCGCATCTGGTTTGGGACCAGAGGGTCGGGAGTTCGAATCTCTCCACTCCGACCATTTTTCTCTTTTACAGCATCGTTGGTTCGCAAGACCGCTTGTCGGTCGATCCGTGCTGTCGGTTGCCCGCTCGGCAAAGCCCAGCCACTCGCCGATTTGGCAAGTCCGTGCATATCGCTATAAATGTGGGAGGCGGGCCTCAGCCTTGACCAAGCAGGCCGATATATTGGGCATAGCTGATGGCGACGTAGAAGAAAGCCGTAATGCTCGCTCCCACCACAATGGCATTAAATTCTGCCGAGCGTCTCGTCATAAGCTGCAAATCCACTGAAACCAACTGAACGGTAAACTAGTGCGTGGCGCGGACTGCGGCAATCAGGTTGTGATCACAACATGAGACAATCTGTAATATTAGGCAATCCTGCCGGACTTCTCTTTGCGTTTCATGAAGCAGCGGAGCCTTCGCGGCTAAAGGACATCCACAGCGTCGCCTGCGTCCCGGATGGAATCGGCCGCAACGTTGGGCACCGCCTTTTTTCTTGAAAAACCGGGGATTCGCGGATAAGCAAAATTCATCTCTTTGCGTGATCATTTGACGATGACGCAAAGGCCCGGAGACGGGATTGAGACCATGAAAGGCGGACCACCGCCCACATATCGGAGACGCGCAGTCATGTCTGCCAAGATCTATCGTCCTGCCAAGACCGCCATGCAGTCCGGCAAGGCCAAGACCCATCTCTGGGTGCTCGAGTTTGATCAGGAGTCGCCGCGCAAGATCGATCCGATCATGGGCTACACCTCCTCCGGCGACATGCGCCAGCAGGTGAAGCTCACTTTCGAAACGCAGGCGCTCGCCGAAGCCTATGCCCAGCGCAACGGCATCGAATACCGCGTCATCGCGCCGAAGGACCCGGCTCGTCAGGTTGTCGCCTATCCGGATAATTTCCGCTATACCCGCACGCAGCCCTGGACGCACTGAGATTTCTCGTCCACATATGCCGCATCCGGCCGCGCCTCTTGGGTGCGGCCAGCAGACGGCCCCTTAGCTCAGCTGGATAGAGCACCTGCCTTCTAAGCAGGTTGTCGCAGGTTCGATTCCTGCAGGGGTCGCCATCCAAATTTAACGACTTGAAGCCGGCCCATGACCAGCCCGAAGAGACCCGGTCACGGGGCGCTTACATTTCGGCCGCCGTCCGGCCAATCCAGCGTAAGCTATCGCCCCGCGCAGAGCCGCGCCCGAAGGCCGGCTGACACCTGTCGAAAAATCGCAGCGCGCGGATGATCCCCTCGGTGGACCTAAGCCCTCCCGACGGGATCATCCGCGCGCCGTTAGCACGATTGTTGCGGCGATCGGACGACCGCCGCAACTGACATAGTTACAGGATCAAATCGCCTGCTCCCAGCTGGATGTGGCCATGCAGCTCAACCTGGAAGTCCCGAACGCCGTCGCCGTTCAGGTCGCCCTGGACAACGGTAGCATCGGCCTTGTCTTCATAGTGCCAAGTGATCGCGCCAGCCTTATGGTCGAACGAGGCATTCTCCTGCGCCAGGAAATGGAAGGCTCCATTGCCCCACGCAGAGCCATTCGCATCCATCGCCGAGAAGTCGATCTTATCGATGCCCTTCTGGAAGTCGGTGATGATGTCGCGGTTCGAGCCGGGCGCGGATTCCGTCGCTGCTTTGAACACAAACGTATCCGAGCTGAGGCCACCGGTCAGGATGTCCTTTCCGGCGCCGCCAATGAGGACATCTGCGCCGTCGCCGCCGTTCAGCTTGTCCGCGCCGGCGCCGCCGTCGAGCTTGTCCGCGCCAGCGCCGCCATTGAGAACGTTGCCGCCGTTATTGCCGCCCGTCAGCACGTCGTCGTAGCTGGAGCCAGTCAAGTTTTCGATGCTGACGATCTTGTCACCAGTAGCATGCCCGCCCGATGCGGCCCCAGTCGCCAAGTTGACGTTGACCCCGCTGGAGGAGCCCTCATAGCTGGCCGTGTCGTTGCCATAACCGCCGTCGAGCACGTCCGCGCCGGCGCCGCCCTTCAGCACGTCATTACCGGCGAGACCCTTGAAGGTTTCGTTGCCGCCGTTGGACTGACCGGTGTGTGGCATGATGTCGTTGCCGTTGGTACCGGTATATACCGTCGGCGTGGTTGGCGTTGTCGGCGTAGTCGGCGTTCCCGGTTGTGTCGGTGTAGTCGGCGTCCCCGGTTGCGTCGGCGTGGTTGGCGTTCCCGGCGCCGCGCTGGAGCCGGATTCGTAGGCACCGACATCGACAGTTCCAACGACGCGAGTGTGGCCGTCCAGATCGACCGAGGCGACGCCGTACTGGCTGGTTCCGTGGTCGATCGCCAGCGAGCCGGAGGCGAGGTGGAAGTTGTCGCTCGCTGCCCCCAGGAATTTCGGATCGACGCCGAGCTGGTTGCCGTTCGCTGCGCTCGGCATCGCGTTGCCGCCGTCGGTCTTGACCGATGCCTGGCCGGCCGTGCCGTTGTAGGTGACGTTGTTGGCCCAGACGACGTTGGCGTTGGTGTAGCCACCGTACGACGTGTTATCGACTGCGGTGTTGTTCTTGTTCACCGATGGGTCCGCTACGGCGACGTTGTTAACCCAGGTGTTGTTGCTCGACTGCGCGTTGCTGAGCTCGCCGCGCCAGGTGCCGTCGTTCAGCGGGTCCTGATTGTTGTGGTATGCTGTGTTGTTTTTCACCGTGACGGAGTCGCTCCAGGTAACCTGGATGCCTTTGCTGCCGTTCTCATAGACGAGGTTGTTTTCGACCAGGGTCTTAAACGTGTAGTTCGGATGACCATCCGTCTGTGTGCTCTGGAAATCGTCGATGATGATGCCGTTGCCATCGGTGTGCGCACCCGTCTTCGTGACGTTGTCGTGCGAGATGTTGTTCCGGATGATGTTGCGGAAGCTGCCATCGTCCGGCGCCCCGGTGATATTCCGGTTCTCGTAGAGAGAGATGCCTGAAAACCAGCCGGAACTCGCATTCTTGTAAGTCTCGTTCCCTTCGATCGTGATGAAGTCGGATCCGGCGAAGGCGATGCCGGACGCACCGTTGTCGTGGGAAACGTTATTGGCGATCCTCACATGGTGGACGCCATCACCAACAATGCCGTGCGAATCGCTGCCGTAGACCTCGAAGCCCTCGACCGCCACGTAGTTAGCAGTGATGTTGATACCATTTGCGCCGCCTGATGCTGAGTGTATCACCGCTCCACCCGGTACCTCCGACCGCAAGGTAATGTAGCCGGCGGCGGAACCATCCTTATACATGTTCACCGACTCATTATAGACGCCGGCGCGCACCACAACCTCGTCGCCGGGCTTAAGGTCCGCCGCCATTGCCTCGTTGATCGTGTGAAAAGGAGACGAGGCACTGCCGTTACCGCTGCCGCTGCTGCTCGCCGATACGTAGTATGTCGTCATTGTCTTGTTCCTCAACCTTAGCGTTGTATTTAACCAATTACTAATTTTAGTTAATCAGTGGTTACGGCGGGGGGTTATAAGGCGAGCTTCCGGAGGGTGCAACAGCAACGCGACAGTAAGTGCTTGAGAATCATAGCCATATTGCTGCCACATTATCCAAATGTATCCGAAGTTACAGGTTGAAATACTTGGTGAATTTCGAGTCGCCCAAATTGGGGCAATATATATATCTCGCCTTCCGCGAATTATTCTTTCTGCAACTATAGCGAAGTGCATCCATTGAAAACATTAGAAAAACCTGGTGGGCGTGACTGGATTCCTCCCGCCAAAGGCAGAATCGACATTTTTTTCTGAAATTGGCTATTTTGGCCAGTTTCGGCTTAATTATTGGTACTAATGGCAGGGTATGACCGTCGGAATCGAGCTTCCGCCGTCGGCCGATTCGGCTTGGATCGATCCGGTGTGCAGGATGCATGCACCATATTCATACTATAAATGGGTCGCCCCGCAGGGTCCTTGGTTTTGCTCGCCGCGATGTAAAGAAGCATATCGACGGTCGCCGCAGACCTAGGAGTTGCCCGGTCCAGTAAACGGATGGGGACAACTGTTTAACTCGGATGGCAGCGGACGCTTTGCCTCCCTGGAGATCCGCCTGCTGGTCGATTGCAACGACGATGCGATCCGACAAGAATGCAATGTCAGCCGTCTCCGAGGGCATCGGCTTTGCCAGGGCCGACGTTTATACGACCGACAACACGTAACGAAACGTACCTAAGGCATAAACGACGACCGCATGCAGAACGGGTCGCTAACGATCTTGGGCCACGCATTCCCGCACTACTGCAGCATCACAGCAGCCATGCCAAAGCGGCGCCGGAGAATGCTTTGCATTCCCAGCTGGCAGAAGTGATCGGCTGCTCTTCTCAGCGATCCAGGAAGTGATCGAAGTAGACCTTGGGGATCGGATAGGCGTGGACGCCTGTGTCGAGGAAGCTGTGCCTGGAGAGGCAGCTTCTGAGAGCCGTGTTGTATTGGAGGCTTTGCGAGTCCGGCGAGCCTCTGTGCCACGAGCTGGCTTCCGGCACGCAACGCTGAAGCGCTTTATCGTATCGCGCCAGGAGGACCGGATCGGTATCGACCCGAATGCCGCCATGATAGGATTGATAGTTCGAAGGGGCTTCCGCCGCCGAAATGCAGCCTACACTCAGTACAAGACCTACTACCGCCATCAATCTCATTGGATGCAAATCTCCCATGGTCGATTATCCGAAGTAATCGATGCGAGATTATTGCTTCCCGCGGCTTCAGGCAAGCGGGCCCGTGCCTTCACAGAGCCGGCAGTGTTGGCGCTCGCGGTCGCACATCCATCGCCTAGGCGCTCAAGAAGCCATGTCGCGAAACGCCTGCGTTAGCCGCCCAGAAGCGGCGATGCCATCCAGTTCGATCAATCCAGGAGATCGGCGGGAACCTTGCCGCCGTTTTCCGAGAGCCGCTTCATCAGCGCCTTGTGCAGCCACATATTCATTTTCGCAGAATCGTTAGTGTCGCCGGTATAACCCAGTTCGGCTGCGAGTTCCTTACGCTCGCTGAGGCTCGCATCCATTCCTACGGCTTTCATCAGGTCCACGATCGAACGGCGCCAGTCGAGCTTCTGACCGCTCTTCTTCGCGACCGCGTCGAGGATAGGGACAATATCGACGGTCGTCGGGTTGCTCTGAGCGGGTGAGGCCGAGGGTGCCGGGCTGGGCGCCGCCGATGGTGCGACTGGGGCCTGCGCAGCCTCTGTTTTCGGCGCGCTTGTCGCAACCGGTTCGGCTGCTTTTGCTTCTCCGAAGATTGCGTGTTTGATCTTGTCGAAAATGCCCATGCGTGAACCTCCAAATCGCTAAATGAGAACATGCTGAAACATGGAGTTCGTCCCCGGCATATCCAGACGGGCGAAGGGTTATTTTTGCTCTTCAATCGAGGATGGAAAATCAGCTGCCCCAGCAGCGCAATCGACCTGATGCCCGCTTCTGGCACAGTCGGCCCGGCTGACGCTTACATGGCGATAACCATGGCGCCAGGTTGCGGCGCGGCGCGGCGAAACATTCGCAAGTCCATCACGTTGCTTTGCATGGGCGTCCTGTCGTTGCAGGCGTCCGATTGATCGAAGGCACGCGCGTTCCTCGATTTTCAGCTGCCGGACCGGTCGTTCGGCCATGGGAAACGGAGGAAGATCATGACCCATATGCACTTTAGACTGCCGCTTGCCCTGGTTGCATCCTGTGCCCTCCTTGCCATGCCGGCAGGGAAGGCGCGCGCGATCGATGTCGGAGTGTCGGTGAATGCAGGCAGTGCCGTCAGCGCCGATGTTGGAGCTTCGCTCGGCGGCGGTGGCGTCGATGCTACGGCCAATGCATCCGTCGGCGGCTCGAATGGCGTCGATGCGGATGCAACTGCCAGCGCCGGCAACGGCCGAGGCATCGACGCTGATGTCAATGCCGGTGTCGGCGGCAGCGATGGTCTCGGCGCGAACGCCAATGCTAGGCTTGGCGGCAGGCGCGGGCTCAATGCCGATATCAATGCACGCACCGGCGGTTCTCGCGGGATCGACGCCAAAGCCATGGCTTCGGTTGGCCGTGGCAACGGCGTCAACGCCAATCTCGCCATCGGCGGCGTGAGCGGTGAAGACGGCACGGCAGCTGCGCCGGATGCCACCGTCGATGCGGCCGAGGCTCGTACCCTCGATGCCTTCCGTAGCATGCCTGCCGATCAGCGGCGAAAGATCCTCATTCGTTGCGTCGATATCTCCACCGCGGGCGGCTCCGATGTCGGTCTTGCCGGTCTCTGTCAGCTCCTGCGGACGACGGCCTCCCGCTGAATATGTCCCGGCTGAACGTGAAAGACCCGCCGGGCGTGGCTCGGCGGGTCTTCGAAAAGCTTGTGCCGCTCTCTTAGCGCAGGGTCTGGCTTAGTGCAGGATCTGGCTGAGGAACAGCTTGGTGCGTTCGTGCTGCGGATTGTCGAAGAACTCGGCCGGCGAATTCTGTTCGACGATCTGGCCCTGGTCCATGAAGATGACGCGGTTGGCCACCTGGCGGGCAAAGCCCATTTCATGGGTCACGCAGAGCATGGTCATGCCTTCCTCGGCAAGGCCCACCATAGTGTCGAGCACTTCCTTGATCATTTCGGGGTCGAGTGCCGAAGTCGGTTCATCGAACAGCATGATCTTCGGGTTCATGCAGAGCGAACGGGCGATCGCCACGCGCTGCTGCTGGCCGCCTGAAAGCTGGCCCGGATATTTGTTGGCCTGTTCCGGGATCTTGACGCGCTTCAGGAAGTGCATGGCGATCTCTTCCGCCTGCTTCTTCGGCATCTTGCGCACCCAGATCGGCGCCAGAGTGCAGTTTTCGAGGATCGTCAGGTGGGGGAAGAGGTTAAAGTGCTGGAACACCATGCCGACTTCGCGCCTGACCTCGTCGATCTTCTTCAGATCGTTGGTGAGCTCGGTGCCGTCGACGATGATCTGGCCCTTCTGATGTTCTTCCAGGCGGTTGATGCAGCGGATCATCGTCGATTTGCCCGAGCCCGACGGGCCGGCGATAACGATGCGCTCGCCGCGCATGACCTTCAGGTTGATATCGCGCAGCACGTGGAAATCGCCGTACCACTTGTTCATGTTGACGATATCGACTGCCACTTCCGTTGCGGAAACGGTGAGCTTTTTAACTGGAGCTTCAGCCATGACTATTTTCCCTCATTCTTATCGTTTGTGGCCGGTGTCGAGGTGACGTTCAATAAATGCTGAATAGCGCGACATGCCGAAGCAGAAAAGCCAGAAGGCGAAGCCGGCAAAGATCAGGCCGGTCAGCGGCGTGACGGCACTGGCCCAGTTCGGATCGGTGAAGAGGAAACGAACAATGCCGAGCAGGTCGTACATGCTGATGATCGACACCAGTGAGGTATCCTTGAACATGCCGATGCAAGTGTTGACGATACCGGGGATCACCAGCTTGATCGCCTGCGGCAAGATGATCAGCCGCATCTTCTGCCAATAGCCGAGGCCGAGCGAATCGGCGCCCTCGAATTGGCCCTTCGGGATCGCCTGCAAACCGCCGCGAATGACCTCGGCCATATAGGCGGAGGCGAAGATCGACACGCCGACGATCGCGCGCAGCAGCTTGTCCACCGTCCAGCCAGCCGGCAGGAACAGCGGCAGCATGACGCTCGCCATGAAGAGCACCGTGATCAGCGGTACGCCGCGGACGACTTCGATGAAGATGACGCAGACCGTGCGGATAATAGGCATGTGCGAGCGCCTGCCGAGCGCCAAGACAATGCCGAGCGGGAAGGAGACCGCGATGCCGACGAAGGACAGCACCAGTGTCACCATCAGGCCGCCCCAGCGGGGAGTCTCGACGATTTCCAGGCCAAAACCGCCGTAAAGCAGAATGATGGAAATGATCGGCAGCACGCCGAAGAGCAGGATAGCATTCAGGCCCTTGCGCGGCGCCGAAGGGATTAGCATCGGCACGAGCAGGAGTACGAAGAGAATGCCGACCAGCGTCGGCCGCCAGCGCTGATCGAGTGTGTAACTCCCGAAGATGATCTGGTCGAACTTTGCGTTGATGAAGGCCCAGCAGGCGCCACTCCAGCCGTCCGGCTGGATGCCGCCCTGAACTGTCGTGGCGCAGAAGGTGCGGTCTGGACCGCTCCAGACCGCCTGCACGAAGAGCCAGTCGATCGCGTGGAACAAGGCCCAGGTCAGAAAGACCAGCGCCAGGACGGTAAGGACTATGTCTTTCGGCGTCGCAAGCAGGTTACGGCGAAGCCAGGCAACCGCGCCTTTTTCTCCTGAGGGCGGCGGCTCCGGCGCCAGTATGGCGGTTCTGACGAAACTGTTGCTCATCTTATCTCTCCACCAGCGCCATCTTGGCATTGAACCAGTTCATGAGCAGCGAAGTCACGATACTGAGGCTGAGATAGACGACCATCCAGATGAGGATCACCTCGACGGACTGACCGGTCTGGTTCAGCGTCGTGCTGCCAACGGCGACGAGATCGGCAAAGCCGATGGCGATTGCCAGCGACGAGTTCTTGGTGAGATTGAGATACTGGCTGCTCAGCGGCGGAATGATGATGCGGAAGGCCTGCGGAATGACGACCAGGCGGGTGACCGACGAGGGATGAAGCCCCAATGCGGCTGCAGCTTCCGTCTGCCCCTTCGGCACGCCGCGAATGCCTGCGCGCACGATCTCGGCGATGAAGGCGGCGGTATAGAAGGAAAGCGCCAGGAAGAGAGACATGAACTCCGGCCCCACGACGGACCCGCCGGTGAGGTTGAATTTGCCTGCAATCGGATAATCGAAGGAAAGCGGTGCCCCTGCGATCAGGAAAGCAATGAGCGGCAGGCCGATGAGCAAGCCGATCGAAACCCAGATCGTGTGGAACGGCTGACCGGTCGCTGCCTGCCGGCGATGCGCCCATCGGGCCGTCACTATGACGGCGACGATCGCGATGACGAAGGCGATGCCGACGAGCCAGAAACCCTCACCGAAAATCGGCTTGGGGAAGGAAAGGCCGCGATTGTTGAGAAACGACCTGAGCGGCAGATGCAGCGATTCGCGTGCATTGGGCAGAACCGCCAGAACGCCCGAATACCAGAAGAAGATCACAAGCAGCGGCGGGATATTGCGGAAGACTTCGACATAGACTGTGCAAAGTTTGGCAATCAGCCAGTTCCTCGATAGGCGGCCAATGCCGATGATGAAGCCGATGATGGTGGCGGTGATGATGCCGGTAACGGCGATCAGCATCGTATTCAGAAGGCCGACGACCAGCGCGCGGCCATAGGTCGAATCGCTTGAATAGGCGATCAGCGACTGACCGACCTCGAAGCCGGCGCGGCCGTTCAGGAAGCCGAAGCCCGATGCGATATTGGCGCGCGCCAGATTGACGGCAGTGTTGTGCGCTACCCACCAGACGAAAGTGACCAATAGTACGATGGTGAGAACTTGGAAGAAGATGCCCCGAATTGTCGGGTCGTAGAGGGCGGACTGAAAGCTCCAGCCGCTCCTGGATAAACGTGTCGAATCCACAGCCTGATGCGTCATGCTTGGCCAATTCCCCGTTATATGCTCCTTTTCGGAGCTTTTTTATTGGAGGAGGAAAGGCGGTCGCCCGCCTTTCCGGCTTCATGCGTTATATGGCGCGCCGCTCAGCGAACCGGCGGAGCGTACTGGATGCCACCCTTGTTCCACAGGGCGTTGAGGCCGCGAGCGATCTTGAGCGGGCTTCCCTGGCCAATATTGCGCTCGAAGACTTCGCCGTAATTGCCGACGTTCTTGACGACGTTGTAGGCCCACTCGTTGGTCAGGCCGAGATCGGTGCCGATCTTGGTATCAGCCTCGACGCCGAGGAAGCGCTTGATATCGGGGTTCGGCGAGTTCTTCATGTCGTCGACATTTGCCTGAGTGATGCCGAATTCTTCAGCATTGATCATGGCATAGCCAACCCAGCTGACGATATCGAACCACTGGTCGTCACCCTGGCGAACGGCCGGGGCGAGCGGTTCCTTGGAGATGATTTCCGGCAGGATCGTATGTTCGTCCGGGTTCTTCAGCGTCAGGCGCAGCGAATAGAGGCCGGACTGGTCGGTCGTGTAGACGTCGCAACGGCCGGCATCATAAGCGGCATTGACCTCGTCCAGCTTTTCGAAGACGACCGGATTGTACTGAAGGTTGTTTGCCTTGAAGTAGTCGGCGAGGTTGAGCTCGGTGGTCGTGCCCGACTGGACGCACACGGACGCGCCGGAGAGCTCCAGTGCCGACTTCACGTTCAGGCTCTTGCGGACCATGAACCCCTGGCCGTCATAGTAGTTGACGAAACGGAAGTTCAGACCGAGTGCCGTATCGCGGTTGATCGACCAGGTCGTATTACGGGCGAGCAGGTCGATTTCACCGGACTGAAGGGCCGGGAATCGATTGGCGGCGCTGAGGGGGGTGAACTTCACCTTGGTGGGGTCGCCGAAGACAGCCGAAGCGACAGCCTTGCAGAAATCCACATCGAAGCCGGCCCAATTGCCGGAAGCGTCAGGCGCGGCAAAGCCGGCAAGACCGGTATTGACGCCGCACTGAATGAAACCCTTTGCCTTTACGTCTCCGAGAGTGGTGGCCGAGGCGGCCGAGGCGCCAAGTGCCAAAACTGCTGCGCCGAGAGCGGCGGACAGAAGCGTGTTCTTCATTTTTCCCAACCTTTTCCGTTGTCTTATATTTTCTTGTGGGGAGTTCCGGCGGAAAAACCTGCCGCCCCCATGTCCCTCGACACCCTCCCGGCGCGAGTGGGTCTATCACAGTCGCAAATGTCACTATGGTCAAGTGTCGCCATCAATAATTGCGGCAAAATTCAGAATTTTGACAGATTGGGCCGCATTCCTGGGCGGTTGGCTATGAAATAGGCGTCCGGTTGCGGAAAAATAACGCGAAATTCGAAAAATCCGTCGTTCCCAACGTCATCGGCAACCAGGCTTCAAGGGGTTGACCGGAAACGGCGGGGCGTCCAAAGGTTTGGTTCCGCGACCCTTCGCCAAAGGCTATTTCCGACATGAAAGACAAAGACAGCTTGCTGCAGAATGCCGGCATCAACACCCGCCTGACCCATATCGGCAATGACCCGTTCGATTATCATGGCTTCGTCAATCCGCCGGTCGTGCATGCGTCGACAGTGCTGTTTCCGAATGCGCGGACGATGGAGACGCATGCACAGAAATACACCTACGGGACGCGTGGCACACCGACGACCGATGCGCTCTGCGAGGCGATTGATGCGCTCGAAGGTTCGGCCGGCACGATCCTCGTGCCCTCGGGGCTCGCGGCCGTCACCATTCCGTTCCTGGGTTTCGTCGCCGCTGGCGATCATGCGCTCGTCGTCGATTCGGTTTACGGCCCGACGCGCCATTTCTGCGACACGATGCTGAAGCGCCTCGGCGTCGAGGTGGAATATTACGATCCGGCGATCGGCGCCGGAATCGAGGCGCTGTTCCGACCGAACACGAAGATCGTCCATACCGAGGCTCCCGGTTCCAATACCTTCGAAATGCAGGATATCCCGGCGATCTCTGCGATTGCCCACCGTCGCGGCGCCATCGTCATGATGGACAATACCTGGGCGACGCCGCTCTATTTCAGGCCACTCGATCACGGAGTCGACATTTCCATTCACGCGTCGACGAAATATCCGTCCGGTCATTCCGATATCCTGCTCGGAACGGTGTCGGCCAATGCCGAGCACTGGCAGCGACTGAAGGAAACGAACGGTGCGCTCGGCATTTGCGGCGCGCCTGACGATGCCTACCAGATTCTGCGAGGACTGCGCACCATGGGCCTGCGCCTCGAGCGGCATTACGAAAGCGCGCTGGCGATTGCGCAATGGCTGGAGGGCAGGGAGGATGTCGCCCGCGTACTGCACCCGGCCCTGCCGAGTTTCCCCTCTCATCATATCTGGAAGCGCGATTTCAAGGGCGCCAGCGGCATCTTCTCCTTCGTGCTTGCTGCAAGTCCCGAGAAGTCCAAGGCAAAGGCGCATGCTTTCCTTGATGCGCTTCGGATTTTCGGTCTCGGCTATTCCTGGGGCGGCTTTGAAAGCCTTGCCCTGCATGCGAATCTTAAAGATCGCACGGTCGCCAAAGCCCCGACCGACGGCCCGGTCATCCGCTTGCAGATCGGCATAGAGGATGTGGCCGACCTGAAGGCCGATATCGAACGGGGTTTTGCCGCCGCAAGCGCGGTCTAAGCGGGCGGGTAGGGTGTTGCCGCTGCTAGCGATGCCTTACGGCAGGTGCAGCGCCCGATAGCCGTAGATCCAGTCGAGATCCGCCGCGAGGCTTTGCGGTGGCTTGAGGCCGAGCACGAGATCGCGGCCGATCCGGATTGGTCCCTTCGCATGATAGGCGAACCGGTTGAAGGCGCCGCGCTGGCGAAGTCTTGCAATGCGCGGTGCGCGGTGCTTCTCGAAGAGCACCAGCGCTTCGGCCACGGGACGGTTCGATAGAAATGCGGCAAGCTCGTAAGCGTCTTCGATCGCCATGGCCGCTCCCTGCGCGGCAAAGGGCATCATCGCATGCGCGGCGTCACCGATCAGAACCGTCTTGCGGCCGTCCTGCCACGCGCCCGACGTGGTCTCGAACAGCGGCCAGAAAGTCAAATTCTCCTGTGTTTCGAACAGTGAGAGGATTGCTGCGTTCCAGCCGGAAAGGCGCGCCCGCAATTGTGCGCGCTGCTCGGCCGTCGGCACGCTTTGCCAGGCCTGCGACGCAATGTTGCCGGCGGTGATCGCCACCATGTTGAAGCTGCGGGTCTCTTTCAGGGGGTAGCAGACGAGATGCGCCGCCCCGCCGAGGAAAGCGGACACGCTTGTCCGGTCGAGAAAACCGGGCGCCTCATCTTCGTCAATAGTGAAGCGATAGGCGACATTGCCGGAAAAGCGCGGCCAGGGGCTGCCGGGAACGGATGGACGGAGCTTTGACCACACGCCGTCCGCGCCGATGACAAGATCGGCCGGCTGCTCGAAAGGCGGAAGGCTGGATTTCATCCGCACGCCGAGATGAAGCCGGCAGAGCGGATCGGCCTCGACGGCGGCCAGAAGGGCCTTCTGCAATGTGGTGCGATGCAGGACGCCGTAGGGAGCGCCCCAGCGCTCGTGCGCGAAACTTCCTGCCGGGACGGCTGCGAGTTGGCGGAGCGAACTGCCCGATATCAACCGGATCGCGTCCGGTTCCAGCCAGACTTTCGAAAGCCCTTCCAGGATACCGAGTTCGGCAAGGATGCGCGAGGCGTTCGGCGACACCTGCAATCCGGCGCCAACTTCGGTGAGTTTGCCCGCCTGCTCAAAGATTTCCGAGCTGATCCCGCGTCGCGAAAGTGAAAGGGCAGCCGTCAGCCCTGATATCCCGGCGCCAATGATGGCGGCGTGTTCGACCGGCATTGTCCTTCCGATCCTGATCGGGACGGGTCAGGCCGCCTTCACGTGGAAAACGCAACCGGCCGGATTGGTCTGGCTGGGCTTGAGCGCGGAATTGAAGCGATAGAGAGTCGAGCAGTAAGAACAGACCTTCTCGTTATCGTCGCCCATATCGATGAAGATATGCGGATGATCGAAGGGAGCCGAAGCGCCGGTGCACATGAATTCCTTGACGCCGACTTCGATGACGCGGTGACCGCCGTCGTTCTGGAAGTGGGGAATGTTGTGGCCGGCCATGTTGCTCTCCGAATGCTTTGAAACGTGCGCGACCTTATAAGCCTTCGCCGCAAATGTGTAGAGCCAAAGCGCCGCGCCAGGCACAGTTTTTAGCCACAGTTTTTGGCTTCACGCTGACAAGCGGCTCAATTATGGTCGCGCCGAAAAGGCCCTGAAGGAAGACGCGATGAACCTGAATACGCCCGCATTTTCAAGCTTCACCCATGAAGGATTGCGGCTTGCTTTTTTCGACGAGGGCGATCCGTCCGGTGTGCCGGTGCTGTTGATCCATGGCTTTGCCTCGACCGCTAGTGTCAACTGGGTGCACCCGGGCTGGCTTAAGACCCTGGGTGATGCCGGCTACCGGGTGATCGCCATCGACAATCGCGGCCACGGCGCAAGCGACAAGCCACATGATGCCGAAGCCTATCGTCCATGGGTGATGGCCGGCGATGCGATTGCGCTGCTCGACCATCTCGGCATCCCGGAAGCCAATGTCATGGGCTATTCGATGGGCGCCCGCATTTCCGTCTTTGCTGCACTCGCCAATCCGCATCGCGTTCGCTCACTGGTGCTCGGCGGTCTCGGCATCGGCATGACCGACGGCGTTGGCGACTGGGATCCGATTGCCGATGCCCTGCTTGCTCCTTCGCTCGACCTTGTGACGCATGCCCGAGGCCGGATGTTCCGCGCTTTCGCCGACCAGACGAAGAGCGACCGCGTCGCCCTTGCCGAGTGCATCCGTGGCTCGCGCGATCTCGTCGCCCGCTCGGATATGGGCAAGCTCGACATGCCGACGCTGATCGGTGTCGGCACCAAGGACGATATTGCCGGCTCGCCGCAGGAATTGGCGGCGCTGATGCCCAACGCCGAAGCGCTGGATATTCCGGGCCGCGATCATATGCTTGCCGTCGGCGACAAGGTCTTCAAGCAGGCGGTGCTGGCCTTCTATGCGAGGGTCGCCGAGCGGTGACATCGTCGGTGACATGATCGTGATGTCGAAAAACCATGCTAAAAAACCATGGCGACGGCACCCATTTATGTTATTGGCGTTTTCCTCTATATATCGGCATTCCGAAAACGGCATTCCTGTTGGCAACGAGGAGAGCGGCGATGGTCGCGAAGACAGATATTCGCGCTTTTGAGACAGGCCATCCCGTGAAGGTGATGGATCCCATCTGGGACAGCCTGCGCGAGGAAGCCCGGGTCGCGGCCGAACGAGACCCCGTCCTCGCCGCCTTTCTCTACTCGACGGTGATCAACTACCCTTCGCTCGAGGAGTGCGTCATCCACCGCATCTGCGAGCGTCTCGATCATCCCGATATGCAGGCGAACCTGCTTCGCCAGACCTTCGAGGAAATGCTTCGCGATTGGCCGGACTGGAGCTCCATCCTGCGTGTCGATATCCAGGCCATTTACGATCGCGATCCCGCGTGCCTGCGTTTCATGGAGGCCGTGCTTTATTTCAAGGGCTTCCACGCGCTGCAGACGCACCGTCTGGCTCATTGGCTGCTGAACCGCGGACGGCGTGATTTTGCCCTCTATCTGCAGAGCCGCTCCTCCAGCGTTTTCCAGACCGACATCAATCCGGCCGCCCGCATCGGCAAAGGCATCTTCCTTGATCATGCCACCGGCCTCGTCGTCGGCGAGACGGCCGTTATCGGCGACAATGTCTCGATCCTGCACGGCGTCACGCTTGGCGGCACCGGCAAGGAGGGCGCCGACCGCCATCCGAAGATCGGCAGCGGCGTCATGATCGGCGCCGGCGCGAAGATCCTCGGCAATATCGAGATCGGCTACTGCTCGCGCGTCGCCGCCGGGTCCGTCGTCCTGAAGGCGGTGCCGCCCAAGAAGACGGTCGCGGGCGTTCCGGCGAAAGTTGTCGGGGAGGCTGGTTGTTCCGAGCCGTCGCGCAATATGGACCAGGTAATCGGCGCCGATATCTGAGCGCTTGTTAGGTATAGGATAGGAAAGGTCGGCAGGAACGGGGCGGGGACAGGCCACGCCAAGTGGCAACCTTGCCTTTACACCGCTGCTTTTCCTGTGCAAGAAGCGGCCAATCAAGACCGCTTACGGAGATGACAGAGTGAAGCCTGAAGAAATCAAGAAGCTCGACGCCTATTTCAAACGTACGCTCAACCCGCAGATCGTCGTCAAGGCGCGTCCGCGCAAGAACGATTCTGCGGAAGTTTATCTCGGCGAAGAATTTCTGGGCGTCGTCTATGTCGATGACGAGGACGGTGACCGCTCCTACAACTTTTCGATGGCGATCCTCGACGTCGATCTTTGATCGCATTCGAAAGCTTCAAGAGGACCGGGCGGCGCAATCCGCCCGGTCTTTTTTTGTTTTTCTGCTGCTTGAGCGAAAATTTATTTAAAGCTTCCGGTTGCGTCATTGTGATATATATTAGCAAAATCAATTAAAGACGTACGTGCCCCGGCGCGCATGCTTTGTTATCTAATTGTAATGCAACCAGTAGATGTTTTGCGGCGCACAAGACTACTTGACTATTTGTGCATTGCAGCTACCCTGCCGCCACCAACAGCCCCAACGGAGGACGGCCATGTTCAACTTTGACGATGCCAACAAGAAGAGCAAGGAAGCCGTCGACACGGCGCTGAAAACCTATTCTGACACGGCCAAGGGCTTTCAGGCGATTGCTGCCGAAGCAGCTGATTACTCGAAGAAATCCTTCCAGGACGCGGTGACGCATTTCGAAACGCTGGCCGGCGCCAAGAGCTTCGAGGCCGCTTTCGAACTCCAGACCAGCTATGTCAAATCCGCCTATGAGAGCTTCGTCTCCGAAACGACAAAGCTCGGCGAAATGTATGCCGATCTCGCCAAGTTCGCTTACAAGTCCTATGAGGCGCCGATTGTTACTGCAGCCGTGAAGACACCGAAGTCGCCGCAGCCGGCGACGCCTGCTGCCGCTTGAAGTAACATCGAATTAGCGCAACCTGCGCTACATATTGAAAAACCAGGACCGGCTACGCATTTGTAGCCGGTATTTTTTTGTTTCCACTTTCACTGCAGCGACCGCATGGATCGACCGGGGACTTTTTTAGTCTTTCCCGTGCATGCCGGCATTTCTTGATTGCAGTGTCTGACAGGGGGCTTAAAATCGGCCTATTATGAACTAAGTTAGTGTTTCAGATATTCGGCGGGAAAAGCACCCTCCCATGCTCCGTCGGATTGATCGAGGAATGAATGACAATGATCGCAAAGCCGATCCGGATGCAGAACGACAGCGAAAGGAACGGGGACAACGGAAATCGCGGAACCTCGGTCATTACACGCACGAAGCCGAAGACCAAGAAGCCAAACCTCTATCGCGTGCTGCTTTTGAATGACGACTACACACCCATGGAATTCGTCATTCATATTCTGGAGCGTTTTTTTCAGAAGGATCGTGAAAGTGCCACCCGCATCATGCTCCATGTCCACAACCACGGCGTCGGGGAATGCGGAATATTCACATACGAGGTAGCGGAAACGAAGGTCAGCCAGGTGATGGACTTTGCCCGGCAGCACCAGCATCCGCTGCAATGCGTCATGGAAAAGAAGTGAGGATCTGAACGTGCCAACATTTTCGCCTAGTTTAGAGAAGGCGCTCCATCAGGCACTGACCTTTGCCAACGAGCGGCACCACGAATATGCCACGCTCGAGCATCTGCTGCTCGCCCTGATCGACGATGCCGATGCGGCCGCGGTCATGGGTGCCTGCAATGTCGATCTCGACGCGCTCCGCAAGACGCTCGTCGAGTATGTCGATAACGAACTTTCCAACCTGATTACCGGATATGACGAGGATTCCAAGCCGACCTCCGGCTTCCAGCGCGTGATCCAGCGCGCGGTCATCCACGTGCAGTCTTCCGGCCGCGAGGAAGTGACCGGCGCCAACGTGCTCGTCGCGATCTTCGCTGAGCGCGAAAGCCATGCTGCCTATTTCCTGCAGGAGCAGGAGATGACCCGCTACGATGCCGTCAACTATATCTCCCACGGCATCGGCAAGCGGCCGGGCGCTTCGGAGGCTCGGCCTCCGCGTGGCGCCGAGGACGAAGCCGAAAGCAGCAAGCCCACGGCACGCGGCGGCGAGGAAGAGGGCGGCCCCAAGAAGCAGCAGGATGCGCTCAAGGCCTATTGCGTCAATCTCAACGAGAAGGCCAAGGGCGGCAAGATCGACCCGCTGATCGGCCGTCACGCCGAGGTGAGCCGCACCATCCAGATCCTGTGCCGCCGTTCGAAGAACAATCCGCTCTATGTCGGTGATCCCGGCGTCGGCAAGACGGCGATCGCCGAAGGCCTTGCCAAGCGTATCGTCGAGGGCAAGGTTCCCGAAGCGCTCGCCGATGCGACGATCTTCTCGCTCGACATGGGCACACTGCTCGCCGGCACACGCTACCGCGGCGATTTCGAGGAACGCCTGAAGCAGGTCGTCAAGGAACTGGAAGAATATCCGGGCGCCGTGCTCTTCATCGACGAAATCCATACGGTGATCGGCGCGGGCGCCACGTCGGGCGGCGCGATGGATGCATCGAACCTTTTGAAGCCGGCCCTGTCATCGGGCGCGATCCGCTGCATCGGTTCGACCACTTACAAGGAATACCGCCAGTTCTTCGAAAAGGATCGGGCGCTGGTCCGTCGTTTCCAGAAGATCGACGTCAGCGAACCGTCGATCGATGACGCCATCGAGATCATGAAGGGGCTGAAGCCCTATTTCGAAGAGTACCACCACCTGCGCTACTCGAACGACGCCATCAAATCGGCCGTCGAGCTGTCGGCCCGCTATATCTCCGACCGCAAGCTGCCCGACAAGGCGATCGACGTGATCGACGAAACGGGTGCGGCCCAGATGTTGCTGCCGCCGTCGAAGCGCCGCAAGCTGATCACCGAAAAGGAAATCGAGGCGACGATTGCCACGATGGCCCGTATTCCGCCGAAGACTGTCTCCAAGGACGATGAGGCGGTGCTTGCCAATCTCGAGCAGGAACTGCGTTCGGTCGTCTACGGTCAGGATATCGCGATCGAAGCCCTGTCGACCTCGATCAAGCTGGCGCGTGCAGGCCTTCGTGAACCGAACAAGCCGATCGGCTCCTATGTCTTCTCCGGTCCGACCGGCGTCGGCAAGACCGAGGTCGCAAAGCAGCTGGCGTCGTCGCTCGGCGTCGAGCTTCTGCGCTTCGACATGTCCGAATACATGGAGCGGCACACGGTTTCGCGCCTGCTCGGTGCACCTCCCGGCTATGTCGGTTTCGATCAGGGCGGTCTTCTGACCGATGGCGTCGACCAGCACCCGCATTGCGTGGTCCTGCTCGACGAAATCGAGAAGGCGCATCCCGATATCTACAATATCCTGCTGCAGGTCATGGACCACGGCACGCTGACCGACCATAACGGCAAGAAGATCGACTTCCGCAACGTCATCCTGATCATGACGACCAATGCGGGCGCTTCGGAAATGGCCAAGGCCGCGATCGGCTTCGGCTCGTCCAAGCGCACCGGCGAGGACGAGGAGGCGCTGACCCGTCTGTTCACGCCGGAGTTCCGCAACCGTCTCGACGCGATCATTCCCTTCGCGGCGCTGCCGACGGCTGTCATCCACAAGGTCGTGCAGAAGTTCATCATGCAGCTGGAGGCTCAGCTTTCCGAAAGGAACGTCACCTTCGACCTGCATGAGGACGCGATCGCCTGGCTGGCGGAAAAGGGTTACGACGAGAAGATGGGTGCCCGCCCGCTTGCCCGCGTCATCCAGGACACGATCAAGAAGCCGCTTGCCAACGAAATCCTCTTCGGCAAGCTGAAGAAGGGCGGCGTTGTCAACGTCACCGTCGGCCCGAAGGAAGACGGCAAGCCGGGCATCATGCTGGAAGCCATTCCGGATACGGCGCCGATCAAGCCGAAGCCGGAGGCCGAAGTTGTGCATCCCGAAGCCGACGACCAAGGCGATGGCGAACTGAAGACGAAGACAGCTCCCAAGAGCCGCGCCAAGACGATCCCGCAGGCCGAGCCAGAGGTCCGCGACGCTCCGAAAAAGGGAAGCACGGTTCCGAAGGTTCCGCGCAAGAAGTGAGATCTCGTCACCACATTGGAAAAGGCCGCTCAACAGCGGCCTTTTTTGATTTGGGGCATCAGCAAAACCAGTCTTATGCCAGCGCTGCCCTGATCTTTTCGGCATTGGCGGCAAGCACGGCGCCATCCTCCATCTTGCCGGAATGCGGCTTGAGCGCCACGCCCTCATGGCGGGGGATGATGTGGAAATGCAGATGAAACACCGTTTGCCCCGCGGCCGGTTCGTTGAACTGGGCGATGAACACGCCATCGGCGTCGAAGACGTCCTCGAGCGCCTGGGCGACCTTCTGGACGACGGTGATGGCATGGGTGAGGGTGGTGGGATCGGCATCGAGGATGTTGCGGGAAGCCGCTTTGGGAACGACAAGCACGTGGCCTGGCGCCTGCGGCATCACATCCATGAAGGCGACCGTATGCTGGTCCTCGTAGACGCGGTGCGAGGGAATTTCGCCGCGCAGGATCTTGGCGAAAATATTGTTGTCGTCATAGGCTGCCGGGCGGGTCATCGCGAAGTCTCCTTAGTTCCTGTTGATCGGGTAGCGCGGCCGGCGGGGCGGCGTCAATCCTCCTGCTGACGCTCGCCTTTGCGGAACGGACTATGCTCGCTCAGCAGCTCGCTCATCTGTTCGACATCGGCGCGCTCGCGCGCGAGATAGTCGCCGATCGCCCGGCGAAGGCCGGCATGGGCGACATAGTGGGCGGAATGCGTCGTCACGGGCAGATAGCCGCGGGCGAGCTTATGTTCGCCCTGCGCGCCAGCCTCGACCCGTTTCAATCCCTTCGAAAGGGCGAAGTCGATCGCCTGGTGATAGCAGACCTCGAAATGCAGAAAGGGGTGATCCTCGATACAGCCCCAATGCCGGCCATAAAGCGTGTCGTCGCCGATGAAGTTGATCGCGCCGGCGATATAGCGCCCGTCACGCTTGGCCATGACGAGCAGGATGTCGTCCGCCATGCGTTCGCCGATCAGCGAGTAGAACTTCCGAGTGAGGTAGGGCCGGCCCCATTTGCGGCCGCCAGTATCCATGTAGAATTTGAAGAACTGGTCCCAGATGCGCTCCGTCAGGTCGCTGCCGGTCAGCCAATCGATGGTGATGCCGTTTTCGAGGGCGGTGCGGCGCTCTTTGCGCAATGCCTTGCGTTTGCGCGAGGCGAGCGTTTCGAGAAACTCCTCGTGATTGGCATAGCCGTCATTGATGAAATGGAATTGCTGGTCGGTGCGGTGCAGATAGCCGTCCATCTCGAAGACGCCGATCTCCTCATCTGGCACGAAGGTGATATGGGCCGAGGATATGCCGAGCCGGCGCACGACCTCCTTCAGGCTTTCGGCGATCGCATTCTGGATCGGCAGCCGCTGCAGCCCCTCGGCGACAAGAAGACGCGGACCGGTCGCCGGGGTGAACGGGATCGAGCACTGCAGCTTGGGGTAATAGCTTCCGCCCGCCCGTTCGAAGGCGTCGGCCCAGCCATGGTCGAAGACATATTCGCCCTGGCTGTGGTTCTTGAGGTAACCGGGCAGGGCGCCGATCAATTCGCCGCGATCGGTTTCGAGCAGCAGGTGATGGCCGAGCCAGCCGGTTTCGGCCGTCGCCGAGCCGGATTCCTCCAGCGACGATAAAAAAGCGTGCGAAACGAAGGGGTTGTAGGCAAGCGTGCTGCAGGCCTTCGATGCCCCGGAAAGCCTGGACCAGCTCTCCGGGGAAATCGCGGTGAAGGAGCGTTCTACGCGAATGGATAGTTCATCGGTCATGGAGCAAATGCGAAGCCTGTGGGGAGGGACGGTTTGGCTCTACCTCAGTCTGCGCATGATCTTGGCCAAAAAGCGAGTGTCAAACCGCTACGCGCGGATCGAAGCCTTCGAAGGTCATCTGGTCGGCGTTTGCGAATGTACGCTGGCGCGCTTCTTCGTCACGCACCGTCCAGGTGATCACGGGAAGGCCCTTTTCGCGTTCGCCTGTGATGAAGGCATTCGGCAGCTCATCATAATAATAGGAGATGAAATCGAGGCCGATCTCCATCGCTTTCGCATGGGTCTCGAACTCCTCCGGCGTGTTGCCGTTGGCAGTCAGTCCGAGCGGGTAGGGTGAGCCGAGCGCCTTCAGGTCGCGCAGCAGCCAATGGTCGAAGCTCATCAGCGCCACCTTGCCCTCATAACCCTGAAGCACCTCGAGCACGGCTTCGGCAAAACCCTCGTCATCGGCCTCGCGGCCCTTGAGCTCCAGCACCAGCGGCACTTTGCCTTTCACGAAGTCGAGGAGTTGGCGCAGCGTCGGCACCTTGTCGCTGGTGCCGCCGATGGCGATCAGCCCGAGCTCCCTGGAGGTGCGCTCGCGGATGTCGCCGCTGAGATTGCACAGGCGCTGCAGATCTTCGTCGTGAAAGATGATCGGCACGCCGTCGGAGGCATAATGCAGGTCACATTCAATCGCGAAGCCCGCTTCGACGGCGCGCGAAAAGGCCGAAAGCGTGTTTTCCCAGACGAGCTTGTTGAGGTCGTGATAGCCGCGATGGGCGACCGGCACGTCCTTGATCCAGTCGACATTGGTCATTCTGCGATTTCCATGATAGCATCGATCTCGACGGCGGCGTTCAGCGGCAGGGCGGCCATGCCGACGGCAGCACGCGCATGTTTGCCGGCTTCGCCGAGCACGCCGGCTATCAGGTTCGAAGCGCCGTTGATGACGAGATGCTGCTCGACGAAGTCGGGCGCCGAGGCGACGAAACCGTTCAGCTTGATGACCCGACGGATGCGGCTGAGATCGCCGCCAAGAGCCGCCTTCGCCTGGGCAAGGATGTTGATGGCGCAGAGTTCGGCACCGTGTTGGCCCGTTGCAACATCGACGGTTTTGCCGAGATGGCCCGATACGGCGACCTTGCCGCCTTCGAGCGGCAGCTGGCCGGAGATGTAGAGAAGATTGCCACTGATGACATAGGGAACGTAATTTGCAGCAGGTGCTGCGGCTTCGGGCAGGGTTATCCCCATCTCAGTCAGGCGTGATGCAATTTCATCGGACATTTTCGTCTCCGCTTTTGTTGTCAATTCTTCAAAAATTATGCATCAAGACTAGAATCTTTAATATGACAGGTTCGAGCCTCGATTTGGCCGAAAGCGTTCTTATAACATCGCGACCGAGTCCAACAGGAGTTAATGAATGTTCCGATCAGGTCTTGTCGCTCTGCTTCTCGCCAGCGTTTCCGCCAATGCATGGGCGGCTGCGCCCGCGGTAAGCGCTGCGATCGCGACCGGCCTCGTCGCCCATCGCGCCGTCTATGATCTGGAACTGAAGGACGCCTCGGACCGCTCGGGCATCGCCGGCATGTACGGTCGCATGGTCTATGAATTCGACGGCAGCTACTGCAAGGGCTTCACCACCAATTTCCGCTTCGTGACGCAGATCAATACCGGCGACAGCGTGCGCGTCAGCGACCAGCAGACGAAGACCTTCGAAAATCTGAAGGACGGCAAGTTCACCTTCGACACCAAATCCTTCACCGACGAACAGCTCGACAAGGAGGTCAACGGCGCGGCCCAGGATCAGCCCGATGGTGTCAAGGTCGATCTCACGCAGCCGGCGAGCCGCGAACTTCAGCTTGCCGAAAGCCGCTTTCCGACGGAGCACATGCTCGACGTGATCCAGAATGCCAAGGACGGCAAGCGCTTCTTCGAGGCCCGCGTCTTCGATGGCTCTGATGACGGCGACAAGTCGTTGGTAACGACGACGATCGTCGGCAAACAGGAAATTCCTGTTGCCGAGGAGGCCGATGCCGGCAATGCGGGCGCCTTCTCCAAAGCCGCCTTCTGGCCGGTAACCATTGCCTATTTCAATGAGAACGCGAAATCGGATGCGTTGCCCGTCTATCGTATGTCCTTCAAGCTCTACGAGAACGGCATCACCCGCGATCTGACGATGGATTACGGCGATTTCGTCCTGACCGGAAAGCTGGCCAAACTGGAGTTGCTCGACCGCAAGGCCGAGGTCTGCAAGTAGGCGGCGCAGGGCCGCTTCTCAGCCGTCATAAAACTGTATCATAAAATTCACTATGGTTCGGCGACCAGCGATGGCTGAGTCGCCGGCGCGTCGTCGTGCTCTTCGAGCAGCGATCCTTGCTGCCAAGCCATTGCGATCACGCCAGTTTATTGCGAAGATGGGCCTTGAAGACCATCATGCGCCGCAAGCTTGGAAAGCCCGACCTATGGCCGATACTGACCTCGCGACTGTTCAGAACGCTGCCCTGCCGGTCGTCGCCGCCGATCCGGCGGAAATTGCCCGCATTTCCGATAGCATCAGCATCACCGACCGCTCCGGCATTTCGGTCTATGGCGACCGTGCCCAGCAGACGGTCAGCGATTATGCCGACAGGATCCTGCGCGAGGTCCGCAACAAGGATCTCGGCGAAGTGGGCCGCCTGCTGACCGACATCATCCTCAAGTCGAAGAGCCTCGATCCGGCATCGCTGCAGGATAAGGGTTTCCTCAGTCGCATGTTCCTCTCCGCCAAGGCTCGGCTCGAACGCTTCAAGGAGGAATTCGAGGACGTGGCCGGCCAGATCGACCGGATCGGCCTGGAGCTCGACCGTCACAAGGACACACTGAGGCGCGACATCGCGCTGCTCGACGATCTGCACGAGGAAACCAGGCAGTCGATTATGCGCCTCGACGCCTATGTGCAGGCCGGCAAGAGTTTCGCCGAGCGTTTCCGTAGCGTCGAGCTGCCGAGGCTGAAGGCTGTGGCCGAAGCGGCAGCGACCGCTCCCGGCGGCGGCATGCTGGAAGCGCAGACCTATCAGGACAGTCTGCAGGCGCTCGACCGGCTGGAGAAGCGGGTTTTCTATCTGCAACAGGCTCGCCAGCTTGGCATCCAGCAATTGCCGCAGATCCGCATCGTCCAGACAGGCGACGAGACACTGATCGAGAACTTGCAGGCAACCTCGGCGCTGACCGTGCCGGCCTGGAAGCAGAAGATGGTGATTCTGCTCGGCCTGACCCGGCAGAAATCGGCGCTCGATCTGCAGAAGGCGGTCACCGACGCCACCAACGACATGATCCGCCAGGCATCGGAGATGATGAAGGATCAGGCGATATCAATCGAGCAGCAGTCGCAGCGCGGCATCGTCGATATCGACACGCTCGCCAAGGCGAACAAGGACCTGATCGACACGATCTCGGGCGTGCTGCGCGTTCAGGAAGAGGGCCGGCAGAAGCGGGCGCTCGCCGAACGTCAGATGGAGCAGATGACGGTAGAACTCAAGAAGGCGATGACCCAGGCGTGATCGGTACAACGACGAAGCGAGCGCTGCTCTCGAGCCTGGCACTTCTCGCCGCTCTGGCCCTTGCCGGATGCAATCCTTTCGGCCATGGGCCGGATTTCTCGATCGTATCGGGATCGGAAAATACGGTTCTACAGCCGATCGTCGAGGAATTCTGCAAGCAGAAGAACGCCACCTGCACTTTCAAATATGAAGGCACGCTCGATATCGGCCTGGCGCTGCAGAGCGACCAGGGCGTCGAGCAGGATGCGGTCTGGCCGGCCTCCGGTGTCTGGGTCGACATGTTCGACACCAGGCGCCGGGTCAAGAGCCTGACCTCGATTGCCCAGACGCCGGTCGTATTGGGCGTGCGCAAGTCGAAGGCGCAGCAGCTCGGCTGGATCGGCAAAGACGTCTTCATGAAGGACATCCTTGCCGCTGTCGAAAGCGGATCGCTGAAGTTCCTGATGACCTCGGCGACGCAATCCAACTCAGGTGCCAGCGCCTATCTCGCCATGCTGTCGAGCGCACTCGGCAACAAGCCGGTGATCGAGCCGGGCGATCTCGACGACAAGGACGTCCAGGAGAGCGTCCGTTCGCTGCTTTCAGGGGTAGAGCGTTCCTCAGGTTCTTCCGGCTGGCTTGCCGATCTCTATGTCGATTCCGCCGGCAAGGGTACGGTCTACGACGCGATGTGGAACTACGAAGCGGTGCTGAAGGAGACCAACGACAAGCTCGCCACCTTATCGCAGGAACCGCTTTACGCGATTTATCCGGCCGATGGCGTGGCCATGGCGGATTCACCGATCGGTTTCGTCGATCATGGCCGCGGCGCCGAGGTTCAGACCTTCTTCAACGATCTGCTCGCCTACCTCAGGTCAGCGCCCGTGCAGCAGCGCATCGCTGATACCGGCCGGCGCATTCCGCTGACGGGCGTTGCTGCAAAACCGGAACCCAACTGGAATTTCGATCCCACCCGGCTCGTCACCGCCATCCGCATGCCGGAGCCGGGCGTTATCCGCCAGGCGCTCACCCTTTATCAGGCCGCGCTGCGCAAGCCGTCGCTGACCGCGCTCTGCCTCGATTTCTCCGGCTCGATGCAGGGTAATGGCGAAGACCAGCTGCAACAGGCGATGCGCTTCCTGCTGACCCCAGACGAGGCGAGCAAGGTGCTGGTGCAATGGTCGCCCGCCGACCAGATCATCGTCATTCCCTTCGATGGCAGCGTGCGCAATACCTTCATGGCGAGCGGAAATCCGCTGGAGCAGGAAGGGTTGCTGAACGAGATTTCCCGGCAGAGGGCAAATGGCGGTACGAACATGTATGCCTGCGCCGAGCGCGCTTTGCAGCAGATCGCCAGAACCGACAGGCTCTCGACTTATTTGCCGGCGATCGTCATCATGACCGACGGCAAGTCCGACGATCAAAGCCAGGCGTTTATGCGCGAATGGAATGCGACCGAGCCGCATGTGCCGATCTTCGGCATCACGTTCGGCGATGCCGACAAGACTCAGCTCGACGCACTTGCAAAGCAGACATCGGCGCGCGTATTCGACGGCGGTTCGGATCTCGCTGCCGCCTTCCGCACCGCGCGCGGCTATAATTAGGACGGGCATGCGTAACTGGCTCGGCAATGACGGCAACTGGATCGTGGCGGGACTAGCGGCGGCAATCACCGTGCCCCTGCTGAGCTTTGCCGGCGGCATGCCCTATTGGATCGCTGCCATCATCGCCGTTCTGGTCTTTGCTGGTCTCGTTATTCTGCTGGCGCCGCGCCGCCTGTTCGAAGGCCTCGATGTCAGGAGCATCGGCAGCGGGCGTATCGCCTTTGCCCGGGATCTGCTGGAGGCCGCGGCTCCCTTTGCTGAGCGGCTTGAAGCCGCCGCCGACACAATAAGCGATCGTCAGACCGCAACCGCCGTCCGCCACCTTGCCGAAATCGCTGCCGATGTCTTTCGCAAGGTCGAGGCCAAGCCCGAAAGCGCCAATGCGGTGCGGCGGTTCCTCTCCTATTATCTGCCGCGTGCAGCGGAGGTGGCGGAAGGTTTCGCCGTGATCGAGGCCAAGCGTGCTCCCGACCCCAAGCAGTTGGAGGATGTCCGCGCTGTCCTTGTGAAGCTCGAAGACGCCTTCGTCCACTATGCCGATAGCCTGGTCGACGAGGCGCTTGGCACGCTCGACACCGATCTGCGCCTCATTCAGGCATCGCTCAAAGAGGATATCGGACGCTGATGGCCCTTTCTCGTCGCGCCTTTGGAGTGGGATTGCTCGGAGCCGGCGTTGCCGGCACGGGCGGTTATTTCGCCGTCCGGGACCGGCCGGAATTGCAGGGCCTGCTCGGCAGCCGCACGACACTGTTCGGTTTCGTCGGCGGGGAGAAGGAAGCCTTCCTGGCCGACCCGGATGTCATCAGGGCGCTCAGCGGATACGGGTTGACGGTGGATAGCCGCGTGGCCGGCTCAGTGGAGATGGTGCGCGAACAGGCGCTGCTGTCGCAGCATCCACAATTCCTCTGGCCGTCCTCCTCGATCATGGTCGATATCGCCAGGCAGAATGGCCTCGGCATCCGTAACGACCGCGTCGTGCTGAACACGCCAATCGTCGTCTATTCCTGGCAGCCCGTCGTCGACGGACTGATCAAGGCGGGATTGGTGACGGTGACGAACGAAGGGCATCACCAGCTCGACCTCAAGGCGCTGCTGGATGCCATCCTTGCCAGCGCCGACTGGTCGAAGCTCGGCGTCAATTCGCTCTACGGCCGCGCCCGCATCGTCTCGACCGATCCGAACCGCTCCAATTCCGGCTTCATGTTCGCAGGCCTTGTGCTCAGTCTTTTCAGCGGCAATGTCGCGACATCAGCCGATCTTGCCACGTTCGGAAGCAAGGTGCAGGCGATCTTCCGCAACATGGGATTCAAGTCGCCCTCGTCCGGCAAGCTTTTCGACCAGTATCTGGCTGGCGGTCTCGGCGGCGAGCCGATGATCGTCGGCTATGAGAATCAGCTGGTCGAATGGATCCTCGCCGATCCCACGCGCTGGGACCGCATCAAGGCAAGCGCCGGCGCAAAGCCGGTGGTGCTCTATCCGCGCCCGACCGTCTATTCCGCGCATCCGCTGATCGTCGTCGACGAGACCGCCAATCGGTTGATCGAGGCGCTGGTGAGCCCGCGGCTGCAGGAGCTCGCCTGGACGAGACATGGGTTTCGTGGTCCGCTCGGGACCGCCACCGGAAATACAGACGGCGCCGTATCGGGCCTGCTGCCCGCCGAGGTCGACGCCATCCTACCGATGCCCGATGCCGGCGTCATGCTGTCGTTGCTGCCGACATTGGCAAGCTGAGCCGCATCCCCTGGAAGCGGACAGTCACTGCCTCGGTCGAATAAAGCCGATTTTTCGGCAAGAGCCTTGCTTTTGCGTCAAATCGAATGTATGGGCACCGGCATTCCACACGTAAGGCATGGGATCGTCCGGGAGAAATCCGGGCTGTTCCGCCCGGTGGCATTCTCGAAGAGGGTGCTGTTCGCCTTGCGGAGGTTCAACCGGAAAAGGAGTAACAAGGCATGGCATTGCCTGATTTTTCTATGCGCCAGCTTCTCGAGGCAGGTGTTCACTTCGGCCACCAGACTCATCGCTGGAACCCGAAGATGAAGCCGTACATCTTCGGCGATCGTAACAACATTCACATCATCGACCTGGCTCAGACCGTTCCGATGCTGTCGCGCGCCCTTCAGGTCGTCAGCGACACCGTTGCCCGCGGCGGCCGCGTTCTCTTCGTCGGCACCAAGCGCCAGGCGTCCGAGATCATCGCCGATAGCGCCAAGCGCTCGGCCCAGTACTACGTCAACTCGCGCTGGCTCGGCGGCATGATGACGAACTGGAAGACGATCTCCAACTCGATCCAGCGCCTGCGCAAGCTCGACGAAATCCTCGGCGGCGAAGCCCAGGGCTTCACCAAGAAGGAACGTCTGAACCTTGAGCGCGAGCGTGAAAAGCTCGACAAGGCTCTCGGCGGTATCCGCGATATGGGCGGCACTCCGGACCTGATGTTCATCATCGACACCAACAAGGAAAAGATCGCGATCGACGAAGCCAAGCGCCTCGGCATTCCGGTCGTCGCCATCATCGATTCGAACTGCGATCCTGACCTGATCGACTATCCGATCCCGGGCAACGACGACGCATCGCGCGCCATCGCTCTTTATTGCGAGCTGATCTCCCGTGCTGCCATCGACGGCATTGCACGTCAGCAGAGCTCTTCCGGCCGCGATCTCGGCGCATCCTCCGAAGTTCCGGTCGAGCCGGCTCTCGAGGAAGCAGCCGAAGGCTGATGAAAGCGGGCGGACCGAAAAATCCGCCAAAGCTTGCAGAGACTGGGCAAGGCCGCTCGCGACTCATCGAAGTTCGGCGGCCTTGCCTGTTTCAGGGCGAAGGCACAGGGCGCTTCGCCAGATAAATTCGGTATGGCGCGTCTTCATCACGCTGTCATACATACAGGTACATTTCGTGCGTCAATCCGGTGCCGCGCCGCGCTTTGCGGCCCACCGTATGAACCGACAAGAGGAAGCTAATGAGCGAGATTACGGCTGCAATGGTGAAGGAACTGCGCGAGAAGACCGGCGCAGGCATGATGGACTGCAAGAAGGCTCTTGCTGAAACCAATGGCGACATGGAAGCGGCGATCGACTGGCTGCGTGCCAAGGGCATCGCCAAGGCCGACAAGAAGTCCGGCCGCACCGCTGCCGAAGGCCTGATCGCCGTTGCGAGCGCAGGCACCAAGGCCGTCGTCGTCGAAGTCAACTCCGAAACCGACTTCGTCGCCCGTAACGATGCCTTCCAGGACCTCGTCCGCGGCATCGCCAAGGTCGCCGTCTCCACAGACGGTACCGTCGACGCCGTTGCGGCTGCGACCTACCCGGCATCCGGCAAGTCCGTTTCCGACACGATCAAGGACGCGGTCGCAACGATCGGCGAAAACATGAACCTGCGCCGTTCGGCCGCGCTCTCCGTCGAGGACGGCGTCGTCGCCACCTATATCCACAATGCCGTTTCCGACGGCCTCGGCAAACTCGGCGTTCTCGTTGCGCTGAAGTCGACCGGCGACAAGGAAGCCCTAAACGCGATCGGCCGCCAGGTTGCCATGCACATCGCTGCGACCGCGCCGCTGGCGATCCGCCCCGAGGAAGTCGATGCCGCCGTCGCCGAGCGCGAGCGCAACGTCTTCATCGAGCAGTCGCGCGCTTCCGGCAAGCCCGACAACATCATCGAGAAGATGGTCGAAGGCCGCATGCGCAAGTTCTTCGAGGAAGTCGCACTTCTCTCGCAGGCTTTCGTCATCAATCCGGATCTGACCGTCGCAGCTGCCATCAAGGAAGCTGAAAAGGCTGTTGGCGCACCGATCGAAGTTGCCGGCATGGCCCGTCTTCTGCTCGGCGAAGGCGTCGAGAAGGAAGAGACCGATTTCGCAGCCGAAGTCGCGGCCGCCGTCAAGGGTTGATCTTCCAGCCATAATTGGGAAAACAAGAAGGGCATCGCGTGACAACGCGGTGCCCTTCGTGTATCGGGCATTCACGGCAATTTACGAGGAGCCAAGATGTCTTTAGAGCCTGTCTATAAACGCGTTCTACTCAAGGCCTCCGGCGAAGCGCTCATGGGTAGCCAGGGTTTCGGGATCGATGTCGCGGTGGCGGACCGCATTGCATCTGACATCGCCGAAGCACGGCATATGGGTGTGGAAGTCGGCGTCGTCGTCGGCGGCGGCAACATTTTCCGCGGTGTCGCGGTGGCGTCCAAGGGCGGCGATCGGGTCACCGGCGACCATATGGGCATGCTCGGCACGATCATCAACGCGCTGGCGCTGGCAACTTCGCTGCGTAAGCTGAACATCGACACGGTGGTGCTTTCGGCGATTTCCATGCCGGAAATCTGCGAGAGCTTCTCGCAGCGCGCAACGCTCTATCATCTGTCGCTGGGACGCGTGGTGATCTTTGCCGGCGGCACCGGCAATCCCTTCTTCACCACCGATTCCGCCGCAGCGCTACGCGCTGCCGAAATGGGCGCGCAGGCGATCTTCAAGGGTACGCAGGTGGATGGCATCTATACGGCCGACCCGAAGAAATATCCCGATGCGACCCGCCTCGACCGCCTGACGCACCAAGAAGTGCTGGACAGGGGGCTTGCGGTGATGGACGTTGCCGCGGTGGCTCTCGCCAGAGAAAATTCCATTCCGATCATCGTCTTCTCGATCCACGAGAAAGGCGGTTTTGCTGAAATCTTGACGGGTGGTGGCCTCAAGACCATCGTCTCCGACAACTGATATAAGCTGCGCCACGTTTTCGGCGCAGCCCTCGCTAGACGGGAGCATCGACATGAGTGAAGGTATCGACATCAAGGAACTGAAGCGCCGCATGGATGGCGCGGTTTCCTCTTTCAAGAGCGACATCGCATCGCTGCGCACCGGCCGTGCTTCGGCCAATATCCTGGATCCAGTGACGATCGAGGCCTATGGTTCGCGCATGCCGCTGAACCAGGTCGCCAACATCACCGTGCCCGAGCCGCGCATGCTGACGGTTTCCGTCTGGGACAAGTCGATGGTCAGCGCCGTCGATCGCGGCATCCGCGAATCCAACCTCGGCCTCAACCCGATCGTCGACGGCCAGAACCTGCGCATTCCGCTGCCGGAACTGAACGAGGAGCGCCGCAAGTCGCTCGTCAAGGTGGCTCACGATTATGCCGAAAAGAGCAAAGTGGCGATTCGCCACGTCCGCCGTGACGGCATGGACGGCCTCAAGAAGGCCGAAAAGGATGGCGTGATCGGCCAGGACGAGGGCAGGGCGCAGTCGGAACGCGTACAGAAGATGACGGACGAGACGATTTCCGAGATCGACCGCTTGCTTGCCGAGAAGGAAAAGGAAATCATGCAGGTCTAAGGGATCTGTGCCTTTGCCTGGAAAGACCGGACGGGAAATGTCGGAATCTGTATTTGTGACTGTGCCAGAGCACGTTGCCATCATCATGGACGGCAACGGCCGTTGGGCCAAGCAGCGCGGCCTGCCGCGCACGATGGGCCATCGCAAGGGTGTCGAGACGGTGCGCGAGACCGTGCGCGCCGCCGGCGCCGTGGGCATCAAATATCTGACGCTCTTTGCCTTCTCCTCGGAAAACTGGCGCCGGCCCGAAGCCGAGGTCTCCGATCTGCTCGGCCTGCTCAAGGCTTTCATTCGCCGCGACCTCGCCGAGCTTCATCGCCAGAACGTGCGGATCAAGGTGATCGGCGACCGCCACGGCCTGCGAAGCGACATTCTTAACCTGCTGCTCGAAGCCGAGGAAACGACCAAGGAGAATACGGCGCTGACGCTCGTCATCGCCTTCAACTATGGCTCTCGCGACGAGATTTCGCGCGCTGTCGTCAGCCTGGCGAGGGATGTGGAGGTCGGCCGCTTGAGGGCGCAGGACATTACGCCCGCGCTGATCAATGCTCGGCTCGATACGGCCGGTATTCCCGATCCGGATCTTATCATCCGCACCAGCGGCGAGGAGCGGCTTTCCAACTTCCTTCTCTGGCAGGCCGCCTATTCGGAATTCGTCTTTCTTCCGGAATATTGGCCGGATTTCAGCCCCGAGATCTTCCGCTCGGCGCTGGAAAAATTTGCCTCCCGCGACCGGCGCTTCGGCGGCCTGTCGTCGCAAGCAGCTGCGGTCGGCACCTGATGCAGCGGGAACTGAAGCTCCGCATCGTTTCAGGAGTAATTCTTGCTGCCGTCGTTCTTGCAGCCACCTGGTACGGCGGCCTTGCCTTCCGTGTCCTGGCGGCCGTAATCGGCCTGCTGATCTACTATGAATGGTCCGGGATTACCGGTATCGCGCGTGACTGGGTTGCCAATGTCGTCGGCTGGATCGGCGAGGCGGCGATTGCTTTTCTCGTGCTGGTCGGAAATTTCGAATTTGCCGCCGGCATGCTGGTCGGCGTCACCGCCGTCGGCATCGCCCTGATCATCCTGCATGGCACGAGCCGCTGGTTTCCGGCAGGCCTGTTTTATGCTGGGGTCACCGGCCTGGCGCTTGCCGCAATCAGAAGCGATGATCGGCCCGGCCTATACGCCATGCTCTTCGTCTTCGCCGTCGTCTGGGCAACCGATATCCTTGCCTATTTCGTCGGCCGGGCGCTTGGCGGGCCGAAGCTCGCCCCTTCGATTTCACCCGGGAAGACATGGTCGGGCGCCATCGGCGGCGCCGTTTCGGCGGTCGCAGCCGGCGTCGTTCTCGTGCATTTTCTCCTTCCCGGCGCTGAAATCATCGCCGCCTGCGTGGCGCTTGTTCTGTCGGTTTGCAGCCAGTCGGGCGATCTTTTCGAATCGTTCATCAAGCGAAAATTCGGGGTCAAGGATTCAAGCCGTCTCATTCCGGGGCATGGCGGCGTCATGGACCGGGTCGATGGACTGATTTTCGCCTGTTTTTCGGCGTTCTTGCTTGCTGGGCTTTTTTCCCTGATAAAGGGAAACGCAATGACGTCGCTTGGTGCGGCGTTGTTCGGGCTTTGATGACGCTGCAGCCCTGACGGAAGGAACACATGGAAGCGGTGACCGGCATATTCGGATTCTTGACGGGCTATATCGTTCCCTTCGTCCTCGTGCTCTCGCTGCTCGTCTTCGTGCACGAGATGGGCCACTATCTCGTCGGGCGCTGGAGCGGTATCCGCATCCTCGCCTTTTCGGTCGGCTTCGGTCCTGAAATATTCGGCTTCACCGACCGCCATGGAACACGCTGGAAGATTTCGGTAATTCCGCTCGGCGGCTACGTCCGGTTCTTCGGCGACGAGGATGCCTCGAGCAAACCCGATGCCGACAAGCTCGCAGCCATGTCCGAGGAGGACAGGGCGCGCTCCTTTGCCGGCGCAAAGCTGTGGAAACGTGCGGCAACCGTCGCGGCCGGCCCGATCGCCAATTTCCTGCTGGCGATCGCCATCTTCACCATTCTTTTCGCGGTCTATGGCCGCACGGTCGCCGATCCCGTCGTGGCCGAGGTCAAGCCGGATAGCGCCGCGTCCGCCGCTGGCATCCTTCCCGGCGATCTGCTGGTCGCCATCGACGGCGGCAAGGTCGAGACTTTCGACGACGTGCGCCGCTACGTCAGCATCCGCCCGAACCAGAAGATCGTCGTGACGATCGAGCGCGGCGGTCAGAAGCTCGATCTGCCGATGGTGCCGCAACGCACCGACATGACTGATCAGTTCGGCAACAAGATCGAGGTGGGCCTGATTGGGATCGTCACCAATCAGGAGGTCGGCCACTTCCGTCTGCAGACCTATACGCCGCTTCAGGCGCTGCGCGAGGGTGTGATCCAGACCCGGGATATTGTCACCGGCACCTTCAAATATATCGGCAACCTCCTCACTGGATCGATGCGGGCCGATCAATTGGGCGGACCGATCCGCGTGGCGCAAGCTTCGGGCCAGATGGCTACGCTTGGTATAGGTGCAGTGCTGCAGCTTGCTGCGGTGCTTTCGGTTTCGATAGGATTGCTTAACCTGATGCCGGTTCCGGTACTTGATGGCGGCCACCTGATGTTCTATGCGGTGGAAGCCGTGAGGGGGAAACCGCTGGGCTCCACGGCCCAGGAAATTGCATTTCGCATCGGCCTGGCCATGGTACTTACATTGATGGTTTTTGCGACCTGGAACGATATTAGCGCGCTGATAGGATGAACGCGCAAGGTGAGGTAATTACTATTTATTTACGATGTTTCAAGGCTGTAGTGGCGAATGGGTCACGCTTGGAAATGAAGTAAACAGAAATTAACGACCTCCCTTGCTTGTATGTCAAAAGCGGGTAAAACGACACACGTGACCGGAATCGGGTTCTCCCGGGGACGGGGACGAGGGAAAAAAGGTAATAGGTGAAATGAAGGCTGGTTCAAAGTTTTTGAACGCAGTATCGGCGGTTGCGCTGTCTGCTAGTGTTGTTGCTTCGGGCGCAGGTGCTTTGACGTTCGTTTCCGCTACGGCCGCTGAGGCCGCGGTTATCCAGCGCATCGATGTGCGCGGCGCAAGCCGCGTCGGCGCGGAGGCCGTCCGGTCGAACCTCACCATCGCGCCCGGCAAGAGTTTTTCGAACACCGACATCGATGCATCCGTAAAGCAGCTCTACGGAACGGGTTACTTCTCCGATGTGAAGATCTCGGTTTCCGGAAGCACGCTCGTCGTCAATGTTCAGGAAGCCCAGCTCGTCAATCAGGTCGTCTTCAACGGCAACCGCAAGATCAAGGACGACAAGCTCGCGACGCTCGTCCAGACCCATGCTGCCGGCCCCTATAGCGACACCCAGATCCAGTCCGACATTCAGGCGATCAAGGATGCCTATGCCGCAACCGGCCGCAGCGAAGTCGAAGTGACGACGCAGGTGGTGCCGCTCGGCGAAGGCCGCGTCAACCTCGCTTTCGTCATCAACGAGGGTGATCGCACCAAGATCGATGCGATCAATTTCGTCGGCAACAATGCCTACAGCGCCGGCCGCCTGGCTGCCGTCATTCAGACCAAGCGGTCGAACTTCCTTTCGTTCCTGACCCGTAAGGACGTCTACAACGAAGACAAGCTCCATGCCGACGAAGAAGCGCTGCGCCAGTTCTATTACAATCGCGGCTATGCCGACATGCGCATCGTTTCTTCCGATGCTAGCTTCGACGAAGCGACCAACAAATACACGCTTACCTTCAACATAGAGGAAGGACAGCGTTACGATTTCGGAGCGGTGACCGTCCAGTCCACGGTCGAAGGTGTCGGCTCGGATCAGCTGCAGCCGCTGGTGCGCACGAAAGAGGGCCACCTCTACAGCGCCAAGGAAGTACAGAAGTCGATCGAAGCGATCTCCGATCAGGTGGCTTCTGCCGGTTATCCCTTTGCGCGCGTCACGCCGCGCGGTAATCGCGACCTCAACAATAACACGATCGGCGTCGAATATCTGGTCGACCAGGGCGAGCGCGCCTATGTCGAGCGTATCGAAATTCGCGGAAACAGCCGCACACGCGATTACGTTATCCGCCGCGAATTCGACATGAGCGAAGGCGACGCCTTCAATCAACAGATGATCACCAAGGCCAAGCGCCGCCTCGAAGCGCTCGGTTATTTCTCTTCCGTCAATATCACCACCCAGCCGGGCAGCTCTCCGGACCGCGTCGTGGTTGTCGTTGACGTGCAGGATCAGTCGACCGGTTCGTTCGGCGTCGGTGCGGGTTATGCGGCCGGCGGTGATGGCCTGCTGCTCGAAGCATCGATCGAGGAAAAGAACTTCCTCGGCCGCGGCCAGTACATCCGCATCTCGGCCGGCGGCGGCGAAGAAGGCTCGCGCAGCTATGGCGTGAGCTTCACCGAGCCCTATTTCCTTGGCTATCGTCTCGCGGCAGGCTTCGACGTCAACCGCAGCGAAACGTCGAGCAACAGCAATTACGACTACGAGGAAACCAGCGTCGTCCTGCGCGTCACTGCGCCGATCACCGAGGATCTGGCGACGACCTTCCGTTATAATTACAAGCAGATGAAGTATGATGCGAGCAACAGCGATCTTGCTGACCTGTCCGCTCCGTATCAGCACCTCGTCGAGGATAGCCCGTGGACGCGTTCCTCCGTCTCGCAGACGCTGACCTACAACACGCTTGACGATATGATCCTGCCGCGTGAAGGCGTCTATGCGACGGCCACACAGGAAATTGCCGGCCTCGGCGGTGACTCGCAATTCTACAAGATCTACGGCAAGGCACGTTATTACCACCTGCTCGCCGATGATGCCGATATCATCGGGTCGCTCTCCGCTGGTGCCGGTTATGTCGTCGGCTTCGGCGACCACCTGAATGTCTTCGACCAGTTCACGCTGACCAACGGCGATATTCGTGGCTTTGAAAACAAGGGCATCGGCCCGCGTGTTTCGGGCAGCAACGACGATCCGTTGGGCGGTACGACTTATTTCACGGCATCGGCTGAAGCGACCTTCCCGATGCCCGGCTTCCCGCGCGACTTCAACCTGCGCGGCGCGGTCTTCGCCGACGCCGGCACGTTGTTCGGCAACGACGTTGACCTGAGGGGCGACGGCATCGATGGCGAGGATGCCTCCCTGCGCGCTTCTGTCGGTGTCGGCGTCGTCTGGCAGTCTCCCTTCGGTGCATTGCGTCTGGATTACGCAATCCCGGTCCTGAAGGAAGACTTCGACAAGACGCAAAACTTCAAGTTTGGCATCAACAACCAATTCTGATATCGGCAGTCCGGAACTGTAAGATTCAATTCCGTTCTGGAGCATTGCCGATGGAGCAAAACGTTTTTTTTCTGCCCCATGAAGGTCTGAAGCTCGCTGAGCTGGCAGAGTTTCTTGGGGCGGAACTCGCCAATTCCGACCATGCCGATGTCATCGTCAGGTCCGTGGCCCCTATCAGCCGGGCGCGGGCGGGGGATGTCTGTTATATTCTGTCGCGCCGTAGCCGTGACGAATTTCTCACATGCGAAGCCTCGGCGGTGATTTGCGACAAGTCGCTTGCCGATCTCGTTCCCCCGCATATTCCGGTCATCCTGTCGTCCAATCCGCATGCCGCCTTCGCTATGGCGGGCGGCTTGTTCTATCCCGCAGCATTGCGTCCGGTCGTCATTTCGCCGGGTGAAGACGAGATCGCAGCGAGCGCAGTGGTCGATCCGAGCGCCAAGCTTGAAAAGGGCGTGATCGTCGAGCCGATGGCGATCATCGGGCCGCGCGCCGAAATCGGTGAAGGCACGCGCATCGGTGCGCACAGCGTCATCGGCCCTGATGTCAAGATCGGCCGGGATTGTTCGATCGCCAGCGGCGCGAGCGTTCTCTGCGCGCTGATCGGCAACGGCGTCATCATTCACAACGGCGTCCGCATCGGCCAGGACGGTTTCGGTTATGCGCCGGGTCCGCGCGGCATGATCAAGATCGTCCAGATCGGCCGGGTGATCATTCAGGACAAGGTCGAGATCGGTGCCAATACCACGATCGACCGCGGCGCCATGGACGACACGGTGATCGGCGAGGGCACCAAGATCGACAACCAGGTGCAGATCGGCCACAACGTGCAGATCGGCCGCCATTGTGCGATCGTCGCCCAGGTTGGCATCGCCGGCAGTACGAAGATCGGCAATGGCGTGCAGATCGGCGGCCAGGTCGGCATCAAGGGGCATGTAACGATCGGTGACGGCGTGCAGATCGCCGCCAAAAGCGGTATCATGACCGACCTTGCCGCCGGCGGGCAATATGGTGGTGTACCTGCACGTCCGTTAAAAGACTATCTGAGAGAGGCCGCGCAGCAGGTTTCGAAGAGCAAGCTGCGCGGGAGGAACCCTGGAGGCACGCAAAATGACTGAGGAAGCCACGACAACGCTTTCGTCGGCTGACATCATTGAAATCATGAAGCTGCTGCCGCATCGCTACCCGTTTCTCATGGTCGACAAGATCATCGAGATCGATGGCGACAATGCGGCGATCGGCATCAAGAATGTGACGGTGAACGAACCGCATTTCACCGGCCATTTTCCGGAATCTCCGATCATGCCAGGTGTCCTACTGATCGAGGGCATGGCTCAGACGGCGGGCGCGATCTGTGCCAAGAAGGAAGGCCAGCCGGGCAACCTCGTCTACTTCATGACCATCGAGAATGCGCGTTTCCGCAAGCCCGTCGTGCCCGGCGACCGCGTCGAATTCCACGTCAGGAAGCACAAGCAGCGCGGCAATATCTGGAAATTCCATTGCGACGCCAAAGTCGACGGTGCGCTTGTCGCCGAAGCCGATATCGGCGCGATGATCGTTCGTAAGGATCAGGCATGAGCAATATTGCCGAAAGCGCCCGTATTCATCCGATGGCCGTCGTCGAAGACGGGGCGACCATTGGTGAGGGCGTCAAAATCGGTCCCTTCTGCCATGTCGGGCCGCATGTTGTTCTGCATGCGAATGTCGAACTCCTGGCGCATGCGGTCGTCGCCGGCCGCACCGTGATCGGCAAGGGTACGCGGATCTTCCCGATGGCCGTCGTCGGCGGCGATCCGCAGAGCGTGCATCACGGCGGCGAGGAGACGACGCTGACGGTCGGCGCCAACTGCACGATCCGCGAAGGCGTGACGATGAACACCGGCACGGCTGATTTCGGCGGCCAGACGATCGTCGGCGACAACAATCTCTTCCTTGCCAACTCCCACGTCGCCCATGATTGCCGTGTCGGCAATCATGTGATCATGTCGAACAATGTCATGCTCGCCGGCCACGTCGTCATCGAGGATCGCGTCATCCTCGGCGGCGGTTCAGCGGTTCATCAGTTCACCCGCGTCGGCCGCCAGGCCTTCGTCGGCGGCCTTTCGGCAGTGAGCTACGACGTCATTCCTTATGGCATGCTGAACGGCAATCCCGGCCTGCTGAGCGGTCTCAATGTCGTCGGCATGACGCGCGCCGGCGTCGATCGTGCCGTCATCCACAGAGTGCGCCGCGCCTATAAGGCGATCTTCGAAGGAACGGCCTCCGTGCGCGAAAACGCCGCCGCCATCCGCGAGGAATATGCCGATTGCGAGCAGGTGATCCAGATCCTCGATTTCATCGCTTTCGATAGCGACCGCGCCCTGTCCTCGCCCACCCGGGGACAGAAGGGCTAGTCCGTGATTTTATCAGGCGACACCGCTGCGGGCCGGCTGGCGATCATCGCCGGCGGCGGCCTTCTGCCTTCCTATGTCGCCGAAGCCGCGCGTGCCGCGGGCGAAAATCCCGTGATCGTCGCGCTGAAGGACGAAAGCGACCGGCGCTGGGAAGGCTATGACCACGCCGTCATCGGCATCGGCGATTTCGCGGCCCTCGACGGCTTGTTCAATCGGTATGGCATCGGCCGTGTCGTGATGTCGGGCAGTGTGCGCCGCCGCCCGGAATGGCGCGAGGTGCGCCCGACGCTGCGCATTCTGATGAAGGTACCGGCCGCCATCCGTACCCTGCTGTCCGGCGGCGACGATACGGTTCTGCAGATGGTGATCCGGTTGATCGAGGGAAATGGCCGGCGCGTCGTCGGCGCCCATGAGATTGCCCCCGACCTGCTTGCCGCCGTCGGCCCGCTTGGCGCAGTCGTGCCCAGCGAGGAGGACCGGCGTGATATCGCTCGCGCGGCCGAAGCCGCCGAAATGCTTGGCCGGCTCGACGTCGGGCAGGGGGCCGTCAGCATCGGCGGGCGCGTCGTGGCGCTGGAAGGTCTTGAGGGCACTGATGAGATGCTGGATCGCGTGACAGGTCTGAGAGCAGCCGGGCGAATCTCGCCGCGCCGCCGAGGCGCGCTCGTCAAGCTCTGCAAGCCGCAGCAGGATATCCGTGCCGACCTGCCGGCGATCGGTGCATCGACGGTCTTGAACGCAAAAGAGGCTGGCCTTGCCGGCATCGCGGTCGAAGCCGGCCGTTCGCTGGTGCTCGACCGCGCCGGTGTCATCAAGGCCGCCGACGAGGCAGGACTTTTCGTCTGCGGCATCGATCGCGGCCTGCCGGCATGGGGGCTCGAATGACCGGGAGGCCGCTGAAGATCGCCGTCATCGCCGGTGAGGTGTCGGGTGATCTGCTCGGTGCCGATCTCATCGCCTCCCTGAAGCGCATCCATGCCGGACCGGTGGAACTCGTCGGCGTCGGAGGCGAGGGGCTGCAGGCCGAAGGCTTGAAATCCCTGTTTGACTTCTCCGAGCTGTCGATCATGGGCATCACCCAGGTGTTGAGCCGGCTGCCGAGGCTGTTTAACCTGATCCGCCGAACCGCGGCTGATATCATCGACGCAAGGCCCGATGTCCTGCTCATCATCGACAGCCCGGATTTCACGCATCGCGTCGCAAAGCGAGTTCGCACTGCGCTGCCTGATCTGCCTGTGGTCAATTATGTCTGTCCGAGCGTCTGGGCCTGGAAGGAATACCGCGCCACGCGCATGCTCGGCTATGTCGATCACGTGCTTGCCGTTCTTCCCTTCGAACCGGCGACAATGCAAGCGCTCGGCGGGCCGGCAACAACCTATGTCGGGCATCGCCTGACCGCCGAACCCGCGCTGCTGGAGACCCGGAACCTGCGCGCCGGCAGGCAGCCCGGCAACGGTGCGATCCTTCTTCTCCCCGGCTCGCGTTCCTCCGAAATCAAGAAGCTTATGCCTTATTTCGAGGCTGCAACGAACGAGCTTGTCGCCCGCAATGGGCCGATGCGCTTCATTCTGCCGACCGTGATGCACAGGCAAGCGCTTGTCCGCGAAATGATCGCGGGATGGGCGGTAAAGCCGGAGATCGTTGTCGGCGCGGAAGCGAAATGGAAAGCTTTCGCCGAAGCCGATGCAGCCATGGCGGCGTCTGGAACTGTCATTCTCGAACTGGCGCTGGCCGGGGTTCCTGTCGTCTCCGCCTACAAGGTCGACTGGATCATGCGCATGCTGACGTCAGGCATCAAGACCTGGACCGGCGCGCTGCCAAACCTGATTGCCGATTACGCGATCGTGCCGGAATACCTGAACGATGTCGTGCGCGGCGCAAGCCTGGCACGCTGGATGGAAAGGCTGTCGGCCGACACCTATCAGCTCAAGGCGATGAAGGAAGGCTACGAGCTCATCTGGCAACGGATGCAGACCGAAAAGCCGCCCGGCGAGCATGCCGCCGAAGTTCTTCTCGACGTCCTGAAAAAGAAAAAACCCGGCCATTTCTGACCGGGTTTTCTTTTGGCTTCGGAAGCAATCAGCGCTTCGAAACGGGGATGTAGTCGCGCTTCGGTTCGCCGACATAGAGCTGGCGCGGACGGCCGATGCGCTGTTCCGGATCCTCGATCATCTCGTTCCACTGCGCGATCCAGCCGACGGTGCGGGCGAGCGCGAAGAGCACGGTAAACATGGTCGTGGGGAAGCCCAGCGCCTTCAGCGTGATGCCGGAATAGAAGTCGATATTCGGATAGAGCTTCTTCTCGATGAAATATTCGTCGGTGAGCGCGATGCGCTCCAGCTCCATCGCCACTTCGAGCAGCGGATCGTCCTTGATGCCGAGTTCGCCGAGCACTTCATGCGTCGTCTTCTGCATGATCTTGGCGCGCGGATCGTAGTTCTTGTAGACGCGGTGACCGAAGCCCATCAGGCGGAACGGATCGTTCTTGTCCTTGGCGCGGGCGACATATTCCGGAATGCGGTCAACGGTACCGATTTCCGTCAGCATGTTGAGCGCTGCTTCATTGGCGCCGCCGTGAGCGGGACCCCAGAGGCAGGCGATGCCGGCAGCGATGCACGCGAACGGATTGGCGCCCGACGAGCCGGCGAGGCGGACGGTCGAGGTCGAGGCGTTCTGCTCGTGGTCGGCATGCAGGATGAAGATGCGGTCCATGGCGCGGGCAAGCACCGGATTGACCACATATTCCTCGCAAGGAACGGCAAAACACATGCGCAGGAAGTTCGACGCATAGTCGAGATCGTTCTTCGGGTAAACGAAGGGCTGGCCGATATGATACTTGTAAGCCATGGCGGCAAGCGTCGGCATCTTGGCGATCATGCGCAGGCTGGCGACCATGCGCTGGTGCGGATCGGTGATGTCGGTCGAGTCGTGATAGAAGGCCGACAGCGCGCCAACGCAGCCGCACATGACGGCCATCGGATGTGCATCGCGGCGGAAGCCGGTGAAGAAGCGGCTCATCTGCTCATGCACCATGGTGTGGTGCGTGACGCGATAATCGAAATCCTTCTTCTGCGCAGCCGTCGGCAGTTCGCCGTAAAGCAGGAGGTAGCAGACTTCGAGGAAGTCGCCGTGCTCGGCGAGCTGCTCGATCGGATAGCCGCGATGCAGCAGGACGCCTTCGTCACCGTCGATGTAGGTGATTTTCGATTCACAGGATGCGGTCGAGGTAAAACCCGGATCGTACGTGAAGGAAGCCGTGTTCTTATACAGGGCACCGATATCGATGACGCTCGGGCCGATCGTGCCGCTCTTGACGGCAAGGTCGACCGATTTGTCACCGATTTTTATTGTAGCGCTTTGATCCGTCATGCTGATCCTCCGAAATGTCGGTAGCGCCTTAAAAGCGCCATAGGGGTTAAGCGTCCTCACCGATAGCTATATGATCGCGAAGCTAATGCCAAGTTACCGTGACGCCATTTTGTGCATTGCGGTATCACCTTTTAGGCACTGCAGCGATGAGCCGCACGCATAACGGAAGCCGATGATTCGACTGGTTTTTTGGCGCTCGCGATTTTCCCTCATATTTCAATCGATTATCCTTGCCGGATTTGAATGGAGGTTGCATTCTTGCTGCCTTCGCGGGTGGTCTTGGGCGGTGCATGCAGGAGTTGACGACAGTCGAATTGCGGCCGGAAACGGGCGCGGGCCTTGCCGGCTCCGCGGGGCTTTCCGCACCCACGGTGGCGCCGCGACTGGCAAGGACGCAGTCGACGACGCCGTTGCGCCATCGGCTGCCGGCCATGACCGCCCGATCGTTGCGTGTCGGTATCCGCATGCTGGACGAGGAAGCGGACCATGGCCGTCTGCTGCTGTTCTCGCCGGCCTTCCTCGGCGCCGGGGCGGCTTTCTGGTTTCTCGCGGCATCGGACTTTCCGGTCGTTGTATCGCTGATCTGCCTGCTGGTGCTGGCAGTCGCAATCCTTCTCACCAGCCATAGCCGGGCGGCTTTACGTGCAACATTCCTGGCGCTTGCACTCGTGGTCTGCGGCATGCTCTCGGCACAGTTCGAGACGTGGCGTGCCTCGACCGTGATCCTTGACTCCGCGGTGACGACGACGGTGACGGGCCGCGTCGAACGGCGCGAAGGGGACGGTCCCGGGCGGTACCGCTACATTCTTGCCGTGAGGGGCACTGAGGCGCCCGAAGTGAAGCGGCCGCCGGAACGCATCACCGCGATCGTCCGCGGCGCGGAGGTGCCTTTCGAGATCGGCGATATCATAACTGGCAGGGCGCGGCTGACGCCGCCGGCAGGTCCCGCACTTCCCGAGCTCAACGATTTCTCCTTCGGGGCTTATTTCGACGGCATCGGCGCCAACGGTTTCTTCTACGGCGCACCTGAGAGGGTCGATTTGCCGACGGGGCCAGAGGCTGCGCAATCGACGTCGGAGACTCTGCTCGAATGGCTCTATCTCCTGCGCAGCCGCGTCGGCGACCGCATACGCTCGATTCTACCCGGCGACACGGGCGCTTTTGCCGCCTCTCTTGTCACCGATGAGAGACGGGCGATCTCGGACCAAACCACGGAAGCCCTACGGCAATCTGGCCTTGCGCACATCATTGCGATTTCCGGTCTCAACATGGCACTGTCAGCCGGCATTTTCTTCGTCGGCCTGCGCATAATCTTCAGCCTGTTTCCGGGCATTGCTCAAGCCTGGCCGACGAAGAAGGTCGCCGCCGCTGGCGCGCTCCTGGCTGTGACGGCCTATTATATGATCTCGGGCTTTGCCGTCTCCGCCGAACGCGCCTTCATCATGATGGCGATTATGCTGATCGCCGTCTTCTTCGACCGGCCTTCGATCAGTCTCAGGAACGTCGCGCTTTCCGCTCTCGTGATCCTTGCCGTCTCCCCGTCAGAGGTGCTGGGGCCGAGTTTCCAGATGTCCTTTGCCGCGACCCTTGCGCTGGTTGCGGGCTATGACCTCTGGAAAATGCGGCCGATGCGGGAGAACGCCTTCGCCAAGCTGCCGATCATGAAACCTTTCTTCATGGTTGGCGGCTTCTTCGGCGGCATTTTCCTGACCTCATTGATCGGCGGTTTCTCGACCGCGCTGTTTTCCATCGAGCATTTCCATCGTCTGACCGCCTATGGGCTACCGGCAAATCTCGCGGCCATGCCGGTGATCTCTTTCATCGTCATGCCATTCGGGATGATCGCGATGCTGCTGATGCCTTTTGGCCTGGACGGTTGGGCATGGCAGGTCGCAGGTGCTGGGCTCGATCTGGTGATCGCAATTGCAAACACGGTATCGGGCTGGGGCGGCAACATAGATGTGGGCCGTTTGTCCGGTTGGTACTTCCCGACGGCTGTCTTCGGCTTTCTCTTGCTGACATTGCTTAAAACCCGCCTGCGCCACATCGGAACCGCAATCGTCGCGATTTCCACGCTGGCTATCGCGGTGCTGCCATCAAAGGCGGCACCCGACATCGCCATTGCCGAAGACGGCGGTCTGGTCGCTATCGTCGATGGTGAGACGATGGCCTCGAACCGCACGAAGCCGCCATCTTTTATCTTCGAACAATGGAAACGCACGCTTGCCATCGAAGAACACCGCCAGCCGGTCATGGTTGCGATGAGTAATGCGCCTTCTGCGCCTCAAGGCAAAAGGCTGCAACTCTCGCCGGACCAGCAGAATGACGCGCGAGAGGCGATGAGAAAGGCGGTCGCCACAAGCCCACCGTCACGCTTTTCCTGTCTGAAAGGCGCCTGGTGCACCACCTTGCTTGACAATGGAAAGACACTGACTGTCATCGACAATGCCGCCTATCTCGGACCGGCTTGCGATACGGCTGATATCGTCGTCACCCCGGTCCGCCTGCGCTTTGATCGCTGCCGTTCCGGCGCACTGCTCTTTACGGGCGAGACGCTGCGCAAGACAGGGGCGACTGAGCTTCGCTTCACCGAAGAGGGGATCGAGGTTGCAACGGCATTCGACACATTGCAGCGACCCTGGATGCGCCACCGCGCCTATGACTGGCGCAGCGACAGCTTCGCGGATGCCAGCCCGTCACCGGTCAGTGATAACGGCGAATGAGACCGACGAGCTTGCCCTGAACCTTGACGCGATCCGGCCCGAAGATACGGGTCTCGTAGGCCGGATTGGCTGCTTCCAGCGCGATCGAGGCGCCCTTGCGGCGGAAGCGCTTCAACGTCGCTTCCTCGTCATCGACGAGGGCGACGACGATGTCGCCAGGGCTTGCGGTGCTGCCGTTGCGGATGATCACGGTGTCGCCGTCGAAGATGCCGGCGTCGATCATCGAATCGCCCTTGACCTCCAGCGCATAATGTTCGCCGGAACCGAGCATGTCGGCCGGAACGACGATGTCGTGCGTATTGTTCTGGATCGCCGAGATCGGAACGCCGGCGGCGATCCGGCCCATGACCGGCACGGAGATCGAGTTGCCGTTATCGGCAACGGGCTTTACGGGAGCGGGCGCTGCAACCGGCTGGGGCTTGCCGAGGCTGCCCTCGATGACGCTCGGTGAAAAGCCGCGCCGAGGCTGAATACTGGGGCTGTAGGCCTCCGGAAGCTTGATGACCTCAAGCGCGCGGGCGCGATTCGGTAGGCGGCGAATGAAACCTCGCTCCTCGAGTGCCGTGATCAGGCGGTGAATGCCGGATTTAGAAGCCAGGTCCAGAGCGTCTTTCATTTCGTCGAAAGACGGCGGAACGCCGGATTCCTTCATGCGCTCATGGATGAATAGGAGAAGCTCCTGTTGTTTGCGCGTGAGCATCGACGTCAGACCCCGTGATTGAAACAAATCCAGAACAGACACTATATGTTCCATATGTGTTCCGCAAGTAGCTAAATTTCCGTAAAACTTCGCATCAACTCGTTGAGATTTTTATTTTCATTCGCCGGATCGCCGGGCAAGTCTTGAATTCAGGCGGTCGCTGCTGCACATCTCTTGCCATCTCAGGGAGAGGGATATCATGAACGCGCATTCCGCCACCCCGCACCCGCTGGACCATATCGTGCTGCCCGTCGTCAATATCGACCTGGCGCGAGAGAGGCTCGGCAAGCTCGGCTTCACCGTCGCCGCCGATGCGCGCCATCCCTTCGGAACGGAAAACGCCTGCGTCTTCTTTGCCGACAAAACCTATCTGGAGCCGCTCGGCGTCGCGAGCGTCGAAGAGAGCGACGCATCGGCGCGGAAAGGCAATGTCTTCACCGCCCGCAACCAGGCCTTCCGCTTCCGCTGCGGCGAGGAGGGGCTTTCGGCAATCGTCTTCGCCACCGAAGATTCTGCCCGCGATCATAAGAAGTTCGCCAGCACGGGATCGAGCGCGGGCGAGATGCTGGAGTTCAGCCGGCTGATGAAGATGCCTGATGGTTCCGAGAGCGTCGGCAGCTTCAAATTGGCCTTCGCGAGCGATCTGCGTGCGCCTGATCTCTTGCTTTTCACCTGTCAGCGCATCAATCCGCTTCCGGCCGATCGTGGTGCGCTGGAGAAACATGCCAATGGCGTCACCGCCATTGCCGAGGTGGTGCTTTGCGCGCCGGAACCGGCCGCGTTCGGCGCCTTGGTCAGCCTCGTCGCTGGGCAATCGACAATCGAGAAAACTGGTTTCGGCGTCAATATCGCTGCATCGAATGCCAAGATCAGCCTGATGACGCCGGAAGGGCTGGAAGCCTATTTCGAGATTGCCGTCTCACCCGCCGAGCGTGGCCTGCGCGGCCGGGCGATCCTCTTCAATGTCGGCGATCTTGCCGTGACAGAAGCGCATTTGGCTGCTAACGGGGTGACCTACACGCGCAAGAACGATCGCATTCTGGTGAAGCCCGCGCCCGGTCAGGGCACGCTCTTCGCCTTCGAGGAAAAACGATGAGCACCGACACGAATTCCGAAGTCAAAATCGGCCAAGGCGACGCCCAGGTCACCTTCTCCAATACCGGCCGCCTGTCGCTGATTGCCGGCCCTTGCCAGATGGAAAGCCGCGATCACGCCTTCATGATGGCCGGTGCGCTGAAGGAGATGACTGACAAGCTCGGCATCGGCCTCGTCTACAAGAGCTCCTTCGACAAGGCGAACCGCACCTCGCTTTCGGCCGAGCGCGGCATTGGGCTTGAGAAGGGCATGGAGATCTTTGCCGACCTCAAGAAGGAATTCGGCTTCCCCGTCATCACCGACGTCCATACCGCCGAGCAATGCGCCGAAGTGGCAAAGACCGTCGATGTCCTGCAGATCCCGGCCTTCCTCTGCCGCCAGACCGACCTTCTCATCGCTGCCGCCAAGACCGGCCGCGTCGTCAACGTCAAGAAGGGCCAGTTCCTCGCGCCCTGGGATATGAAAAACGTTCTGAAGAAGCTGAACGCCAGCGGCAATCCGAATGTGCTGCTCTGCGAGCGCGGCGCCTCCTTCGGTTACAATACTTTGGTTTCCGACATGCGCTCGCTGCCGATCATGGCGGCGATGGGCGCCCCTGTCGTTTTCGATGCAACGCATTCAGTGGCACAGCCTGGCGGGCAGGGCGATTCCTCTGGCGGCCAGCGGGAATTCGTCGAAACGCTGGCGCGCGCGGCGGTGGCTGCGGGCATTGCGGGCCTTTTCGTCGAAACCCATCAGGATCCCGATAACGCGCCTTCCGATGGCCCGAACATGGTCTATCTCAGGGACATGCCGCGGCTCCTCGAAAAGCTGCTTGCCTTCGACACTGTGGCCAAGAGCTGACAGTCAAAGGCCTGACATGATCGTGCTGTAGCCACGATGGGATACGCAATAGAAGGTGCCGTAATGCAGCATTGTAATTTGCGCACCTTCTATTAAGACAGGTTTCGAACGCCTTATCACCCACCCGAGCAGGAAGAACCCATGACTGCAATCACCGATATCATTGCCCGCGAGATTCTCGATAGCCGTGGCAACCCCACCGTCGAAGTCGATGTCTATCTCGAAGACGGCAGCATGGGCCGCGCGGCCGTTCCCTCGGGCGCTTCGACTGGCGCGCATGAGGCGGTCGAGCTGCGTGACGGCGGCAAGCGCTACCTCGGCAAGGGCGTCCAGAAGGCGGTCGATGCCGCCAACACCGAGATCTTCGACGCGATCGGCGGCATCGATGCTGAAAACCAGATCCAGATCGACAACATCATGATCGAGCTCGACGGCACGCCGAACAAGTCGCGCCTCGGTGCCAACGCCATCCTCGGCGTATCTCTCGCCGTCGCCAAGGCTGCCGCTCAGGCGTCCGGCCTTCCGCTCTATCGTTATGTCGGCGGCGCTTCCGCCAGCCTGCTGCCGGTGCCGATGATGAACATTATCAATGGCGGCGCCCATGCCGACAATCCAATCGACTTCCAGGAATTCATGATCCTGCCGGTCGGTGCCGATACGATCGCCGAAGCCGTGCGCATGGGTTCGGAAGTCTTCCATACGCTCCGCAAGGAACTTGCAGCGCAGGGCCACAACACCAATGTCGGCGACGAAGGCGGTTTCGCACCGGGCCTGAAGAGCGCTTCGGAAGCGCTCGACTTCATCGTCAAGTCGGTCGAGAAAGCCGGCTACAGGCCGGGCGAGGACATCTACCTCGGCCTCGATTGCGCTTCGACGGAATTCTTCAAGGACGGCAAGTACGTTCTCGAAGGTGAAGGCCGCACGCTCGAATCGGGCGCCATGGCTGAATATCTGGCCGAACTCGCCGCCAAGTACCCGATCATCTCGATCGAGGACGGCATGGCCGAAGACGACTGGGATGGTTGGAAGACGCTGACCGATCTGACCGGCAAGAAGACCCAGCTCGTCGGCGACGATCTCTTCGTCACCAACTCCGCCCGTCTTCGCGATGGGATCCGCATGGGCGTCGCCAACTCGATCCTCGTCAAGGTCAACCAGATCGGCTCGCTGACGGAAACCCTCGACGCCGTCAACACGGCGCACAAGGCTGCCTACACCGCCGTCATGTCGCACCGCTCCGGCGAAACGGAAGATTCGACCATCGCCGATCTCGCGGTCGCCACCAACTGCGGTCAGATCAAGACCGGCTCGCTGTCGCGTTCCGACCGTCTTGCCAAGTACAACCAGCTGATCCGCATCGAGGAAGGCCTCGGCCCCCAGGCCCAGTACGCCGGCCGCTCGATCATCCGCGGCTGATTGGATCTGATTTTCAAGACTCCACCCGCGCCCTTACGGGCGCGGGTTTTTTGTTGCTCTTTTTTAGAGTCAACGAACGGTTAATCTCTGCGCGCTAGATTGAACGAATTGGTAATGCGTTCAAGAGCATGCGTGTATGTGGACAAAGCATCATAAGAAGAGAAGAATCGGTCGCTTCGTCATTCCGGCCATGACGGTCGCCTTCCTTTCCTACTTCGGTTATCATTGCATCCATGGCGATTACGGCCTGCGCGCGACGGAGACGTTCGAGCATCAGCGTATCGCGCGCGAAAAAGAGCTTGCAGTCTTGAAGGCGAAGCGCGAACATCTGGAAAGTCAGGTCGCGCTGCTCAGTGACGGTTCGCTCGACAAGGACATGCTGGACGAAAAGGCGCGTTATCAACTCAATATGTCGCGCGCGGACGAGATCGTCATATTCAACCACTATTCCAATTAACCGGAAACAGGTTAATTGTGATTTTCGACGTTTAATCAACAATTTAGCGCCGAATACGAGCCATGCAATTATGGCATTGCTGTGGTCATGTTTCTTCCCTATGGTACGCGGCACCGAGAACCGACAAACCATAGGGAGGGTTGAATGGCGCCGCGAAAGACCGCGACCGTTTCCAGCCGCAAAACAGCAGCAAAACCCACAGCGAAAGCATCGAATGGCGGCCCGGTAGCCGACTTCGACCGCGATGAGGAGCTCAAGGCCTATCGCGAGATGCTGCTGATCCGCCGCTTCGAGGAGAAGGCCGGTCAACTTTACGGCATGGGCTTCATCGGCGGTTTTTGTCACCTCTACATTGGTCAGGAAGCTGTCGTCGTCGGCATGCAGATGGCGCAGAAGGAAGGTGACCAGGTCATCACCGCCTATCGCGACCACGGCCACATGCTCGCAACCGGCATGGAAGCGCGCGGCGTCATGGCAGAGCTGACCGGCCGCCGCAGCGGCTATTCCCACGGGAAGGGCGGCTCGATGCACATGTTCTCGAAGGAGAAGCATTTCTACGGCGGCCATGGCATCGTCGGCGCCCAGGTTTCGCTCGGAACGGGTCTTGCCTTTGCAAACCACTATCGTGGCAATGGCAATGTCTCCATCGCCTATTTCGGCGACGGTGCCGCCAACCAGGGCCAGGTTTACGAGAGCTTCAATATGGCGGCTCTCTGGAAGCTGCCGATCGTCTATATCGTCGAAAACAACCGTTACGCCATGGGCACTTCGACGGCTCGTGCCACCGCGCAGTCGAACTACTCCCTTCGCGGATCCGGCTTCGGCATCCCCGGCATTCAGGTCGACGGCATGGACGTTCGCGCCGTCAAGGCGGCGGCTGACGAGGCGCTCGAACACTGCCGTTCCGGCAAAGGCCCGATCATTCTTGAAATGCTGACCTATCGTTATCGCGGCCACTCCATGTCCGACCCGGCGAAGTATCGCTCCAAGGAGGAAGTGCAGAAGATGCGCTCCGAGCAGGATCCGATCGAGCAGGTGAAGGCGCGCCTCATCGAGAAGGGCTGGGCTTCCGAAGACGATCTGAAGGCGATCGACAAGGATGTCCGTGACATCGTCGCCGACAGCGCCGACTTCGCCCAGGCCGATCCGGAGCCGGATGCATCCGAGCTCTACACCGACATTCTGCTCTAATCGGGGGAGGGAACCCATGCCTATCGATATCCTCATGCCCGCCCTCTCTCCGACGATGGAAGAAGGCACGCTGTCCAAATGGCTGAAGCAGGAAGGTGACAAGGTCACATCAGGCGACGTGATTGCCGAAATCGAAACCGACAAGGCGACGATGGAAGTCGAAGCCGTCGACGAAGGCGTCATCGGCAAGCTGCTGGTCGATGCCGGCACCGAAGGCGTCAAGGTCAACACCAAGATTGCCGTGCTGCTGCAGGATGGCGAATCCGCTTCGGACATTTCCGTAGCCAAGCCGGCCGCGGCCGCTCCGCAAGTTGCTCAGGAAGAGAAGCCGACCAACACCGGTTCTGCTTCCGCACCGCTTCCGGCAGAGCCGAAGGCCGTCGTTCCGAACGATCCCGAAATTCCGGCCGGCACCGAAATGGTGTCGATGACGGTGCGCGAAGCGCTTCGCGACGCCATGGCCGAAGAAATGCGCGCTAGCGACGACGTCTTCGTCATGGGTGAGGAAGTTGCCGAATACCAGGGCGCCTACAAGGTCACTCAAGGCCTGCTGCAGGAATTCGGTCCGCGCCGCGTCATCGATACGCCGATTACCGAGCACGGTTTTGCCGGCGTCGGCGTCGGCGCCGCAATGGCGGGCCTTCGCCCGATCGTCGAATTCATGACCTTCAACTTCGCCATGCAGGCGATTGACCACATCATCAACTCGGCCGCCAAGACGCTCTATATGTCTGGCGGCCAGATGGGCGCTCCGATCGTTTTCCGCGGCCCGAACGGCGCTGCGGCCCGCGTCGGCGCCCAGCACAGCCAGGATTATGCTGCCTGGTACAGTGCAATCCCCGGCCTCAAGGTCGTCATGCCCTACACGGCATCCGACGCCAAGGGCCTGCTCAAGGCTGCGATCCGTGATCCGAACCCGGTCATCTTCCTCGAAAACGAAATTCTCTACGGCCAGCACTTCGACGTGCCGAAGCTCGACAATTTCGTGCTGCCGATCGGCAAGGCCCGCATCCACCGTCCGGGCAAGGATGTCACGGTCGTCTCCTTCGGCATCGGCATGACCTACGCGACCAAGGCGGTGGCCGAACTCGAGAAGATCGGCATCGATGTCGAACTGATCGACCTTCGCACCATCCGTCCGATGGATCTTCCCACCGTTATCGAATCGGTGAAGAAGACCGGTCGTCTGGTTACCGTCGAAGAGGGCTATCCGCAGTCGTCGGTCGGCACCGAAATCGCCACCCGCGTCATGCAGCAGGCCTTCGATTATCTCGATGCGCCGATCCTGACGATCGCCGGCAAAGACGTACCAATGCCTTACGCCGCCAATCTCGAAAAGCTGGCGCTTCCGAACGTCGGCGAAGTCGTCGATGCGGTGAAGGCCGTTTGTTACAAATAAGGGGAGGGTATTTCGATGCCGATCAATATCACGATGCCCGCCCTCTCTCCGACCATGGAGGAAGGCAATCTTTCCAAATGGCTGGTCAAGGAAGGCGACACGGTCAAGTCTGGCGATGTGATCGCCGAGATCGAGACCGACAAGGCGACGATGGAAGTCGAAGCCGTCGATGAAGGCACGGTCGCCAAGCTGGTCGTTCCGGCCGGCACCGAAGGCGTCAAGGTCAACGCGCTGATCGCGGTTCTCGCCGCCGATGGCGAGGATGTCTCGGCTGCCGCAAGCGGCGCGGGTTCAGCCGCTCCGGCGCCGAAAGCGGAAGCTGCGCCGAAGGCTGATGCCGCGCCGACCCAGTCTGCACCGGCTCCGGTTGCAGCGCCTGCACCCGCCGCGGTGTCGGTTGATGGCAACCGCACCTTCTCCTCGCCGCTCGCCCGTCGTCTCGCCAAGGAAGCCGGCATCGATCTTTCGGCAGTCGCTGGTTCCGGCCCGCATGGCCGCGTCGTCAAGAGCGATATCGAAGCAGTCGTTGCCGGTGGTGGTGCCAAGGCTGCCGCGGCACCTGCCGCTGCTGCCTCCGCTCCGCAGGCCGCCGCTGCGCCGGCTCCGGCCGCTGCAGCGCCGAAGGGCGCATCGGAAGAAGCCGTGCTCAAGCTCTTCGAGCCGGGCTCCTACGAACTCGTGCCGCATGACGGCATGCGCAAGACGATCGCCAGGCGCCTGGTCGAATCCAAGCAGACGATCCCGCATTTCTACGTCAGTGTCGATTGCGAACTCGATGCGCTTCTGGCGCTCCGTGCCCAGTTGAACGATGCGGCTCCCCGCAAGGACAACGCCCCGGCCTACAAGCTCTCTGTCAACGACATGGTCATCAAGGCCATGGCGCTGGCGCTGCGCGATGTTCCGGATGCCAATGTCTCCTGGACCGACACCAACATGGTCAAGCACAAGCACGCCGATGTCGGCGTCGCCGTCTCGATCCCCGGCGGCCTGATCACGCCGATCATCCGCAAGGCCGAAGAAAAGACCCTGTCGACGATCTCCAACGAGATGCGTGACCTCGGCAAGCGGGCCAAGGACCGCAAGCTGAAGCCGGAGGAATATCAGGGCGGCACCAGCTCGGTTTCGAACATGGGCATGATGGGCGTGAAGAACTTCGCAGCCGTCGTCAACCCGCCGCATGCGACGATCCTCGCGGTCGGTGCCGGCGAGCAACGGGTCGTCGTCAGGAAGGGCGAAATGGCAGTCGCCACCGTGATGTCAGTCACGCTCTCGACCGACCATCGCTGCGTCGACGGCGCGCTCGGCGCCGAGCTGCTCCAGGCCTTCAAGGGCTACATCGAGAACCCGATGGGCATGCTCGTCTGATAGCGAAGCGGAGGCGGAAATGACCAAGACCGTTCTTTGCTATGGTGACTCGCTGACCTGGGGTTATGACGCCGAGACGATCGGTCGTCATGACTACAAGAACCGCTGGCCGAGCGTGCTTCAGGTAGCGCTCGGTAGTGAGGCGCGCGTCATCGCCGAAGGCCTGAATGGCCGGACGACCGCCTTCGATGACCATCTCGCCGATTGCGACCGCAATGGTGCGCGCGTCCTGCCGACGATCCTGCAGACGCATGCACCGCTCGATCTCGTTATCCTCCTGCTCGGCACCAATGACATGAAGCCGGTTGTGGCGGGTTCGGCCTTTGCCGCCTGCCAGGGCATCAGCCGGCTGGTGCGGCTGATCCGCAATCATGCTTGGCCCTTCGAATTTGATGGGCCGGAGATCCTGATCGTGGCGCCGCCGGCGATCTGCGCGACGGGCAACGTGCCTTTCGCTGCTTCATTCCCGGGCGGCATCGAGGAATCGGCAAAGCTTGCAACGCTTTACCGCGATCTTGCCGATGAACTCGGTTGTGGCTTTTTCGACGGCAATTCGGTCGCCAAGACCACACCGATCGATGGCATTCACCTCGATGCGGAGAACACGCGGGCGCTCGGGCGCGGGCTGGAATCGATCGTGCGGATGATGCTGGGGATCTGAGAATGACCTCCTTCATCGCCCTCCGAGCGGCCTCTCGTCGGGATGCCTCGGAGCTGGCGATCCTGGCGGATATCGCATCGCATGGCTTCGCCTCCTGGCTTTGGTTCGCCGACGTGGCGGACGGCGTGAGCGATACGCCGCTGGAGCGGGGCCGGCTGAAGATGAGTGAGGAGGAGGCGGTCGGCGGCTGGAGGGATGCCGTGATCGCCGAGGCCTATGGCGAGGTCGCAGGTGTGGCGATCGGCCATGCGCTGGATGAAAGCATACGCGATATCGAGGCGACAGTCCCGGCGACCGGGCCGATGCTCGCCTTGCAGAAAACGGTTGTGGGAAGCTGGTTCATCGGCAGTCTCGGCGTCTATCGCCATCTGCGCGGCATCGGCATCGGGCAGAGATTGCTGGAAGATCAGATCGAAAGGGCGGATTGCCGTCCCGTCAGTCTCATTACCGCAAGTGATAACGAGGCGGCTCTGTCGCTTTATGGAAGAAACGGATTTTTGGAGGCTGCGCGCGCCGATGCCGTGCCGCTCTTCGAAAACAGCAAGAGACACGCGTGGGTGCTCATGACCCGCAGCGCAGCGTAACAAAGGCAGGAAACACATGGCTGAATCCTACGACGTCATCATCATCGGCTCCGGCCCCGGCGGCTATGTCGCCGCCATCCGCGCCAGCCAACTCGGCCTCAAGACCGCGATTGTAGAGCGCGAACATATGGGTGGCATCTGCCTGAACTGGGGTTGCATACCCACGAAGGCGCTGCTGCGCTCCGCCGAGGTGCTCGACCATGCCAATCACTTCAAGGATTTCGGCCTGGTTCTCGAAGGCACGGTCAAGCCGGATGCCAAGGCCGTCGTCGGCCGCTCGCGCGCCGTCTCTGCCCGTCTGAATGCCGGCGTCGGCTTCCTGATGAAGAAGAACAAGATCGACATCATCTGGGGCGAGGCAAAGATCACCAAGCCCGGCGAGATCGTCGTCGGCAAGTCGTCGAAGCCGGTCGTCGAGCCGCAGCACCCGCTGCCGAAGAACGTCAAGGGCGAGGGCACCTATACCGCCAAGCACATCATCATCGCGACCGGCGCCCGTCCGCGCGCGCTGCCCGGCATCGAGCCGGATGGCAAGCTGATCTGGACCTATTTCGAGGCGCTGAAGCCGGATGCGCTGTCGAAGTCGCTGATCGTCATGGGCTCGGGCGCAATCGGCATCGAATTCGCCAGCTTCTATCGCTCGATGGGGGTCGACGTGACAGTCGTCGAGGTCATGCCGACCATCATGCCGGTCGAGGATGTCGAGGTAACCGCGATCGCCCGCAAGCAGCTTGAAAAGCGCGGCCTCAAGATCTTTACCAGCGCCAAGGTCACGAAGGTCGAGAAGGCGGCAAACAGCATCACCGCCCATGTGGAAACGGCTGATGGCAAGGTGCAGCAGATCACCGCCGACCGGATGATTTCGGCGGTCGGTGTTCAGGGCAACATCGAGAACCTCGGCCTCGAGGCGCTCGGCATCAAGACCGATCGCGGCTGCGTCGTCGCCGACGGTTACGGCAAGACCAATGTTGCCGGCATCTACGCGATCGGCGATGTCGCCGGCCCGCCGATGCTGGCGCACAAGGCGGAGCACGAAGGCGTCGTCTGCGTCGAAAAGATCGCCGGCCTTCCCAATGTCCATCCGACCGATAAGGGCAAGGTTCCGGGCTGCACCTATTGCAATCCGCAGGTCGCCTCTGTCGGCCTCACCGAAGCCAAGGCCAAGGAGCAGGGCCGCGACATCCGCGTCGGCCGCTTCTCCTTCGCGGCGAACGGCAAGGCGATCGCGCTCGGGGAAGACCAGGGCATGGTGAAGGTGATCTTCGACAAGAAGACCGGCGAACTGCTCGGCGCCCACATGGTCGGCGCCGAAGTCACTGAGCTCATCCAGGGCTTCGTCGTCGCGATGAACCTGGAGACGACCGAAGAAGAGCTGATGCACACGATCTTCCCGCATCCCACAGTCTCCGAAACGATGAAGGAAGCGGTTCTCGATGCCTATGGCCGGGTGCTGAACGCTTGATAATTTCCAAGGCCGCCCTCTTTGTCCGGAGTGGAAAGCCACTCCGCTGGGGTGGAAAAAACGAAGGGAAATCATCATGTCTATGGAGACGCAGGCGTTGCTGGTATTTTTGCTGATTGGTCTGGTTGCAGGGTTTCTCGCAAGTCTGGTCGTCGGTGGCGGCGGTTTGATAAGATGCCTGCTCAGCGGCATCATCGGCGCCTTCGTCGGCGGCTATCTGTTCAGTGCGCTCGGCATCTCGCTGGGCATTGAAAACGCGCTGGTCGTGCAAATCATCCACGCCACGGTCGGCGCCATTATCGTGGTTCTGATCGCAAGAGCGGTCGCTTAAGCGTCAAAAAAAGCAGGGCAGGAATGGAAGGCGTCGGTTGGATTTCGGCAATCATCATCGGCGGACTTGCGGGCTGGCTCGCCGGCAAGCTGATGGAAGCGCGATACGGGATTTTCCTGAACATCGTACTCGGCATCGTCGGTTCGGTCGTCGCAAGCGCCGTTCTGGCGCAATTCCATGTCGCGGTGGTCGGCGGACGGCTCGGTTACTTCGTGACGGGTTTCCTTGGCGCCTGCCTGCTGATATTCCTTGCGCGGCTGGTGCGGCGCTAGATGATTTGCCGCATAGGGGCGGCGGAAGGCTGAAACTGCAATGGTAACGATCCTCGACACGATCAATCCTGACGCCAAGCGCGTGCGCCATCCCGAGAAGGCGCATCGGCCGGATACGGAAGTCATGCGTAAGCCGGACTGGATCCGCGTCAAGGCGCCGACCTCGAAGGGTTATGCCGAGACGCGCGCGATCGTGAAGGAGCACAAGCTCGTCACCGTCTGCGAGGAAGCGGGCTGCCCGAATATCGGCGAATGCTGGGACAAGAAGCACGCCACCTTCATGATCATGGGCGAGATCTGTACCCGCGCCTGCGCCTTCTGCAACGTCTCCACCGGCAAACCGAACGCGCTCGATATGGCCGAGCCTGAGAACGTCGCCAAGGCAGTCAAAGAGATGGGCCTCAGCCACGTCGTCATCACCTCGGTCGACCGTGACGATCTGGAGGACGGCGGCGCCGAGCACTTCGAAAAGGTGATCTGGGCGATCCGTGCGGCCTCGCCGATGACGACGATCGAAATCCTCACGCCAGACTTTCTGAAGAAGCCGGGTGCGCTGGAGCGCGTCGTCGCCGCCAAGCCCGACGTCTTCAACCACAATATGGAAACGGTCGCCGGCAACTATCTGACGGTTCGCCCCGGCGCCCGTTATTTTCACTCCATCCGTCTGCTGCAGCGGGTGAAGGAACTCGATCCCACCATGTTCACCAAATCTGGCATCATGGTCGGCCTCGGCGAAGAGCGGAATGAGGTTCTTCAACTGATGGACGACCTGCGGACCGCCGATGTCGATTTCCTGACGATCGGCCAGTATCTGCAGCCGACCCGCAAACACCACAAGGTCGAAAGCTTCGTCACGCCCGACGAGTTCAAGTCCTATGAGACAGTCGCCTACAGCAAGGGCTTCCTGATGGTCGCCTCGAGCCCGCTGACCCGTTCCTCCCACCATGCCGGCGACGATTTTGCAAGGCTGAGAGCGGCGCGCGAAAAGAAGCTGCTGATCGCCGCCGAATAAAATCCGGCACTTGCTTTCTGATTGAACCGCGGCGATTTTCGTCGCGGTTTTTCTTTGGCGGTCGATGATGAACGTCACATCTGGATTGAAAGCAACGCTTGTTGAAGCCGACCGTATTCTGGTGATCGGCTGCCCCGGCAGCGGTAAGAGCACGCTTGCAAAGCGGCTCTCGCAAGCGCTCGGACTTGCCTACATTTCCATGGACCGCGATTTCTACTGGCTGCCGGGCTGGAGAAAGAGACCGCGCGCCGAGATCGACCAAATGATCGCCAAGGCCGTGACGGGAGAACGCTGGATCATGGATGGAACTGGCCTCAGTTCCTTCCATCTTCGTTTGCCGCGCGCCGAGGCGGTCATTTGGCTTCGCCTGCCCAGATATGCCTGCCTGTACGGAGCGATATCGAGAGGGTTGCGCTATTTCGGGCGCAACCGTCCCGAACTGCCAGCTGGCTGTCCTGAACGCCTCTCGCTGGAGATGCTTGCCTATATCTGGAATTTCGAGCGGGATGCCGCCCCCTTGATCGAAGCAGCACTTCGGGATCATCGGCTTCTAAATTCCACTGCCATAATAAGATCGCGCAAGGCAGCGAGCCGCTTCGCCGTTCTCGCGCACGGGCTTGAGGGAGTTGCATGATGGATCTGAGAGCAGAGCTGCCGTCCAATCAGCAGATCACCGATCTCGGACAGGCTGCCGAGCATATCCGCGCAGCAAGCCGCATTGTCGTCATCGGCATATCCGGTGCCGGCAAATCGACCTTGTCGCAGAAGATCGCCGCGGGATTCGGGCTTCCTTACGTTTCCTTCGATCGGGATATTTTCTGGCTGCCCGGCTGGACGGAGCGCCCGAAGCCCGAACAACGGAAGATCGTCACGAAGCTTGTCGCCGGGGAGCGCTGGCTGATGGACGGAAGCAATCCCTCGAGTTTCGATCTCAGGCTGCCTCGAACGGATATCGTCATCTGGATGCGGATCGCTCGCCTCGTCTGCATCTGGTCGGTCATCAAGCGCTGGATCCGCTACTTCGGCAGCACCCGGCCGGAAATGGCGCCGGGCTGCGCCGAGAGGGTCGACTGGGAGTTCATCCGGTTCATTTGGACCTATGAGGAGAAGTTCGCGCCGCGTTTGATTGCCGGCATTGCCGAGCACGGCCCTGATGTGCCGGTTCTTCAGCTAAAATCCCGCCGCCAGATGCGCGAGCTTCTTGATCTTCTCCGCCGGCCCGCTTAAGTGCCGCCTATGCCGCAATTCGAAACGCACCGTCCCGTTCCGCACACGCCCGACCAGATGTTCGACCTCGTTGCTGATGTCGGGCGCTATCCGGAATTTCTGCCGCTCTGCGAGGCGCTTGTTGTCAAGAGCCGCAAGGAGCGCGACGGCAAGATCCTGCTCGTTGCCGACATGACGGTCGGCTACAAGGCGATCCGCGAAACCTTCACGACACAGGTGCTGCTGAACCGCGCCGAGCACGTCATCGAGGTCAAATATATCGATGGCCCATTCAAATATCTCGACAATCGCTGGCACTTCGCCGAGACGTCGGCCGGCGGCTGCACCGTCGATTTCTTCATCGACTACGAGTTCAAGAGCCGCATCCTCGGCGCACTGATGGGCTCGATGTTCGACCGCGCCTTTCGCATGTTCACTGAGGCTTTCGAGACGCGCGCCAGCAAGATCTACGCTACTGCCTGACGGAGCACCGTCAGCGGAGCGAAACGATCATCTCCAGCGCCGTTCTGACCGTTGCCAGCCGAACTTCGCTGCGGCCGATATCACCGTAGAACATCTTGCGGTGAACGAGTGCGCCCGCGCGAGATTTGGCTGCGAGATGCACGAGGCCGACGGGTTTTTCGGCCGTTCCGCCGCCGGGGCCGGCAATGCCGGTAACGGCGACGGCGATGTCGGCGCGCGAGCGGAAGAGGGCTCCATGCACCATCTGCCGCGCTGTTTCCTCAGAGACCGCCCCGAAACGCTGGAGCGTTTCCGGGTGCACGCCGAGCATCTCGATCTTCGCCGTATTCGTATAGGTGACGAAGCCGCGGTCGACGACGGCCGATGAGCCCGATATCTCGGTCAGTGCGCCGGCAATCAGCCCGCCAGTGCAGGATTCGGCTGTGGAGAGCATCAGCCCGGCGGCCGTGAAGTCACGGATGATCGCCTCTGCCGTCGAAATTATATCCCGAGGAAACAGGCTCATCATTTCCTACCACGATAAACGACGGTCGCAGTCGCAATCGCCGCGATGCCTTCGCGCCGGCCGACGAAGCCAATCGTCTCGTTGGTCGTCGCCTTGACCGAGCAGCGTTCGATATCGATGCCGAGATAATCCGATAGTTTCGCCCGCATGGCCTGGCGATGCGGGCCGACTTTCGGCGCCTCGGCAATCAGCGAGACGTCGGCATTCATGATCGTGCCACCGTGCTCGCGCACGATCCGGGCTGCGTGCTCGATGAAGATCCGCGAGGGCGCGCCCTTCCATTGCGGGTCTGAGGGCGGGAAATGATCGCCAATATCGCCGGCGCCGCAGGTGGCAAGCAGCGCGTCCGTCAGCGCATGCAGCGCGACGTCGGCGTCCGAGTGCCCCTTGAGCTTCTGATCATGCGGAATGAACACGCCGCAGAGTGTCACACCATCGCCGGCTTCGAGCTGATGCACGTCGTAGCCGTTGCCGGTGCGCACGTCGGGAAGCGGCGGAGCCGACAGTTTGTCGTCGGCCTTGGCGATGTCGCTCTTGACCGTCAGCTTGACGTTGTCGGCCGTGCCTTCGACGATGGTCACCGGAATGCCGCGCCATTCGGCGATCGAAGCGTCGTCGGTGAAATCGGTTCGTCCGCTGGCTGCTGCCTTCTCATGTGCATCGAGGATTGTTTCGAAGGCAAAGGATTGCGGCGTCTGCGCCGCGTAGAGGCTTTCGCGTGAGACCGTCGCCAGTACAGTGCCTGCGCTGCCGGTCCGTTTCAGCGTGTCGGTCACGGGCATGGCCGGGAGAACGGCCGGCGCGCCGTCGCCGAGGCTCTCGGCAATGCGGTCGAGAAGCACATGGTCGAAAAAGGGACGCACGGCATCGTGGATCAGCACATGGCTGACCTGCTTGTCCTTAAGGTGCCTGAGGCCGGCGAGCACGGATTGCTGCCTGGTGGCGCCGCCATGCACCGTTTCGATCGGTATCGCTGAAATGATATGGCGCAGCGCCCTTGCAAACAGCGCCTCGTCATCGGGATGGATGACGACGACAATCTGCGTGGCTGGCTCCCATGTCATGAAGTTTTCAAGCGTATGGACGATAACCGGCTTGCCGCCGATCATGCGATACTGCTTGGGGCCTTCCTTCGAAGCCCCGGCGCGCTCGCCGCGGCCGGCGGCGACGATAACAATTCCGGCCGATATCGGTTGCTTGGAAGGCATTTGCAGCATAAATCCCCACAATATCCGGAACTGAACCCGAGTGCTCTAACGTCTTGCTTTGGCGTTTTCCAGCATCTGCCCGAAAAATATCGATTTCGATCCTAGCCCCCTTGGCAAGCTCCGGAACAATGGCTAAAAATAATGCAGTTCCATGGTGTGCCTGAAAGATAATCAATTGATTTCCAAGGACCTCGCAGCGCCTTTCCGAATCGGACCCGTGTCCGTGCGGAACCGCGTGGTGCTGGCGCCGATGTCCGGCGTCACGGACATGCCCTTCCGCGAGCTTGCGTGGCGCTTCGGCGCCGGCCTCGTCGTCACCGAAATGGTGGCGAGCCGGGAGCTTGTCAACGATACGCCCGAATCCTGGTCGCGGCTGCGGGCTGCGGGCTTCCGGCCGCATATGGTGCAGCTTGCCGGGCGCGAGGCGCATTGGATGGCGGAGGCGGCCAAGATCGCTGCCGATCACGGCGCCGATATCATTGACATCAACATGGGTTGCCCGGCCAAGAAGGTGATCGGCGGTTATTCCGGCTCGGCGCTGATGCGCGATCCCGATCACGCGCTCGGCCTCATCGAGGCGACGGTCAAGGCCGTCGACATTCCCGTGACGCTGAAGATGCGCCTCGGCTGGGATGAAAATTCGATCAACGCGCCTGACATCGCCCGCCGCGCCGAGGCGGCCGGTATCCAGCTCGTGACCATCCATGGGCGCACCCGCATGCAATTCTACGAAGGCCGCGCCGATTGGGACGCGATACGCGCCGTCCGTGAGGTGATCTCCATTCCGCTGATCGCCAACGGCGATGTTGAGACCGCCCAGGACGCGCAGGAAATATTGCGCCGCTCCGGCGCCGATGCCGTCATGATCGGCAGGGGCTGCCAGGGCAGGCCATGGCATGCCGGCGCCCTTGCCGGCGCCGCCGAGCCGCTGCCGCATGAGATTGCCGACATTGCCGTCGAACATTACCGGATGATGCTGGATTTCTACGGCGAGCCGGTGGCGATCCGCCATGCCCGCAAACACCTCGGCTGGTATCTTGAGCGTTTCGCCCCGGTGCTTGCCAGTGGTGAAAAGGCGGCCATCATGACCTCGCGTGACCCGCGCGAGGTGGTCGCGCGCCTTCGCGATGCGCTTGCGGCAGGTGCGCTCGACAGCCGGGAGGCGGCATGACGAAGGATACGATATCTGCGTCCGATCAGGCCGGCGGAACCGTCGCCATGGCCGTGCTGAACGCCATCCAGAACCCCGTCATCATGGTCGACGAATCCGGCTTCGTCGTCTTTGCCAATTGGGAGGCGGAGGCCTTCTTCGGCGCCAGCGCCTCGCATCTGGCGCGCTACCGGATCTCGACCTTCATTCCTTTTGGTAGCCCGCTGCTGGCGCTGATCGACCAGGTGCGTGAGCGCAAGGCGCCGGTCAACGAATATCGCGTCGACCTGAGCTCGCCGCGCCTCGGCCAGGACAAGCTCGTCGATCTCTATGTCGCGCCCGTGCTCAGCGAACCCGGCGCCGTCGTCATCGTCTTCCAGGAACGCTCGATGGCCGACAAGATCGACCGGCAGCTGACGCATCGCGCCGCCGCCCGCTCGGTGACGGGCCTCGCCTCGATGCTGGCGCATGAGATCAAGAACCCGCTCTCCGGCATTCGCGGCGCTGCCCAACTGCTCGAACAGTCGGCCATCGATGACGATCGGGCGCTGACCCGGCTGATCTGCGACGAGACCGACCGCATCGTGTCGCTGGTCGACCGCATGGAAGTCTTTTCCGACGAACGGCCCGTCGATCGCATGCCGGTCAATATCCATTCCGTGCTCGATCATGTGAAGGCCGTCGCCAAGGCGGGTTTTGCCCGCAACATTCGCATTACCGAGAGTTACGACCCATCGCTGCCGGCCGTCTATGCCAACCGCGACCAGCTCGTTCAGGTCTTTCTCAATCTGGTGAAGAACGCCGCTGAAGCGGTTGGCGACCGGCCGGACGGCGAGATCGTGCTGACGACGGCCTATCGACCCGGCATTCGCCTTTCCGTCGCCGGCACGCGCGAAAAGATTTCGCTCCCGCTGGAATTCTGCGTTCACGACAATGGCCCCGGCGTTCCCGCCGATCTGCTGCCGCATCTCTTCGATCCCTTCATCACCACCAAGACGAACGGCAGCGGCCTCGGCCTGGCACTGGTCGCCAAGATCATCGGCGATCATGGCGGCATCATCGAATGCGACAGCCAGAATAGCCGCACGACATTCCGCGTTCTCATGCCGGCATCGAAGGATGCCTCGCTTGAAGACGCCTCTACCGTAAGCTCGACAGGACCTTCTCGATGACAGCCACGATCCTCGTTGCAGATGATGATGCGGCCATTCGGACCGTGCTCAACCAAGCCTTGAGCCGCGCCGGCTATGACGTCCGCATCACCTCCAACGCCGCTACCCTCTGGCGCTGGATTTCGGCAGGCGAGGGCGATCTGGTCGTCACCGATGTGGTGATGCCCGACGAGAACGCCTTCGACCTGCTGCCGCGCATCAAGAAGGCGCGCCCCGACCTGCCGGTTCTCGTCATGAGCGCGCAGAACACTTTCATGACCGCCATCAAGGCCTCCGAGAAGGGCGCTTACGACTATCTGCCGAAGCCCTTCGACCTCACCGAGCTGATCGGCATCATCGGCCGTGCGCTCGCCGAGCCGAAGCGCAAGCCCGCCAAGCTCGAAGAGGATATGCAGGACGGCATGCCGCTTGTCGGTCGTTCGGCGGCAATGCAGGAAATCTACCGCGTGCTCGCCCGCCTGATGCAGACGGACCTGACGCTGATGATCACCGGCGAATCCGGCACCGGCAAGGAACTTGTCGCCCGCGCGCTGCATGATTACGGCAAGCGCCGCAACGGCCCGTTCGTCGCGATCAACATGGCGGCGATCCCGCGCGACCTGATCGAATCGGAACTCTTCGGCCACGAGAAGGGCGCCTTTACCGGTGCGCAGACCCGCTCGACCGGCCGTTTCGAGCAGGCCGAGGGCGGCACCCTGTTCCTCGACGAAATCGGCGACATGCCGATGGATGCCCAGACGCGGCTTTTGCGCGTCCTGCAGCAGGGCGAATACACCACCGTCGGCGGGCGCACGCCGATCCGCACTGACGTGCGCATCGTCGCCGCCACCAACAAGGACCTGAAGCAGGCGATCAACCAGGGCCTTTTCCGCGAGGATCTCTATTACCGCCTCAATGTCGTGCCGCTGCGCCTGCCGCCGCTGCGCGACCGCGCCGAGGACATTCCCGATCTGGTGCGCCATTTCATCCAGCAGGCCGAGAAGGAAGGCCTTGGTTCCAAGCGCTTCGATCACGAGGCGCTGGAGCTGATGAAGGCCTATGCCTGGCCGGGCAACGTCCGCGAGCTGGAAAACCTCATCCGCCGCCTGATGGCGCTCTACCCGCAGGACGTCATCACCCGCGAGATCATCGATGCCGAGCTGCGCTCCGACGTGCCCGATAGCCCGATCGACAAGGGGCCGATCCGCAGCGGCTCGATGACGATCGCGCAAGCCGTTGAAGAGAATATGCGCACGTATTTCGCAAGCTTCGGCGAAAATCTGCCGCCGCCAGGCCTCTATGACCGCGTACTGACCGAACTGGAATATCCGCTGATCCTCGCCGCCCTGACGGCAACGCGCGGCAACCAGATCAAGGCGGCCGATCTTCTCGGCCTCAACCGCAACACCTTGCGCAAGAAGATCAGGGAACTCGGCGTCTCTGTCTACAGAAGCTCCCGCACCGCCTGAGAAAAGGCGGTGGGCCCCTCGTGTTTGCCCACCGCCAGCTCCTCCCAATATCCGCCGCCACGGTCGGGAACGGTACTGAATCTATCCGAGCAGCCTCGCCATTTGTATCTACGCTGGGAAACAAAGGCGCGGTGTCATTCAATGGTCACATAGCACTTGTGAGCTATGGTTTGCTGCCGGGCAAATCTCATTGAAGTTGCTGCGTTCATCATTGCCGTACCCTGTGGATAAGCTGTGGATATAAGGTGGATGAAACTGTCATCAGCGGTCGATACACGTTCCGAATACGGGTCGCATGTTGCCTGTACGTTTCGAATCTCGTGATTGTGCCGTCGCTGCTGTCGACCTTCGCCGCAAACGCTGCCGATCGCATGCTCCTACGGGGCGCTTCGGCGAAAGTCCGGGGTGTTCTTTTTTCCGGTCGGCGCAAACGGAACGCCGGCTCGTGGTTCATCCGGTCCCGGATCCACGCATTCGGCGCCCAACTATCTCTAGGATTCCGGTGTCGCCTTGGCTTGACAATGTGACGAGATGCGTTGCATTTTCGCCACAATGCGTTGCTTAAAGGTCACGCAAGGGTTTTGGTATTTCGCTCCCGAATCGAGTCGTTAGCGCGCTGGCTTTTGAGCCGGCGTCGCTTGGTTTCGATCGGATGGCGAAGGCGGCAGGTGCCGTCTGAAGAGAGGCCGAATGACGCAGGATGGGGTATCGCCGCCGGCGGCGGGCGAAGCGGTGGCGACGGTGACCGACCGGCGCGCCCTTTTCGCCGTGCCCGGCCTCGTGCTCGCCGGCGGCGCTCTTCTCTGCGCCACGATCACGCTTTTCGTGCTGCTCGGCCTGACGCCGATCGCGCCGACGTCTCATGTCGTCATCACCTCGGTGATCGTCAATTCCTTCTTCGTCCTGACGCTGATTGCCCTGATCGGCCGTGAGGTGGCACGGCTGCTGAAGGCGCGCACTCGCGGCCGCGCGGCGGCACGCCTGCACATCCGCATCGTCGTGCTTTTCTCGATCGTCGCGATCACGCCGGCGATCCTCGTTGCCATCTTCGCCAGTATCACGCTGAATGCCGGCCTCGACCGCTGGTTTGCGCTGCGTACTCAATCGATCGTTAGTTCGTCGCGCAATATCGGCCAGGCCTACATGATGGAGAACGCCAGCTACCTGCAGGGGCAGACGGTTTCCATGGCCAACGACCTGGAGCGCAACCGCGCCCTTTATAGTCTCGACAGGACGGGTTTTGCCGATTTGATGACGCGTCAGGCGAGGGGCCGTGGCCTGCTGGGCTCCTTCCTCGTCGAGCGCGACGGATCGGTGATCGTCCAGGCCGACATCGCCACCGAAAAGCCGCTGCCGGCCATCCCGCAGGATGCGCTGGAAAAGGCCGCTGCCGGCCAGCCGACGCTCATTCCGCCCGGCGTCACCAACCTCGTCGGCGCCATCATCAAGCTCGATGCCATCCCAGGCACATTCCTTTATACCATGCGCGCCGTCGATCCCAAGGTCATGGGCGCCATGCGCATGATGGAGGAGAACGCCACCGAATACCGCTCGATGGAGGCAAACCGCTTCTCGCTGCAGATTGCCTTCGCCGTGCTCTATATCGGCTTCGCGCTGATCGTGCTCTTGGCGGCGATCTGGACCGCGATCGCCGTCGCCGACCGCATCGTCCGACCGATCCGCCTGTTGATCACCGCCGCCGACAGCGTTGCATCTGGCAATATGGACATCGTCGTGCCGGTGCATGCCGTCGATGGCGACGTCGCCAATCTCTCGCGCACCTTCAACAAGATGATTTCCGAGATCCGCACCCAACGCGACGAGATCCTCGAAGCAAAGGACGAGGTCGACGACCGCCGCCGCTTTATCGAAGCGGTGCTGTCGGGCGTCACTGCCGCCGTCATCGGCGTCGAGCAGGACCGCCGCATCGCCATCGTCAACAGTTCGGCCGAGACCCTGATGGCGCTGTCGGCCGACGATATGCTCGGCAAGCAGCTGGCCGATATTGCCCCTGAGGTCGATCAGGTGCTGACCGAAGCGGCGGTGCGCCATCGCGGCGATTTCCGCAAGCAGATCGCGCTCGTGCGCGGTGGCACGGTGAGGACGCTGAGCGTGCAGGTCACCCGCGAGGAAGTGCGGGATATGAGCGAATCCTACGTGATCACGCTCGACGACATCACCGACCTTGTCATCGCCCAGCGCTCGACCGCCTGGGGCGACGTGGCAAGGCGCATCGCCCATGAGATCAAGAACCCGCTGACCCCGATTCAGCTTTCCGCCGAGCGCATCCAGCGCCGTTACGGCAAGCAGATCGACCAGGGCGACCGGGCCGTCTTCGACCAGTGCACGGATACCATCATCCGCCAGGTCGGCGATATCGGCCGCATGGTCGATGAATTCTCCGCTTTCGCCCGCATGCCCAAGCCGACCAAGGAGCCGAGCGACCTGCGCGATATCCTGCGCGACGCGATCTTCCTGCGCGAGATGGGCAACCATCACGTGACCTTTGCGCAGGATTTCGGCGACCAGCCGTTGGAGGGACTGTTCGACAGCCGCATGCTCGGCCAGGCCTTCGGCAACCTCATCAAGAATGCCGTGGAATCTCTGGAAGCCGTTCCAAGCGAAGAACGGGACGAACGCAAGGTTCTCGTGCGCGCCGCACTCGATACCGGCCGCGACCGCTTCACCGTCGATGTGATCGACAATGGCCGCGGCCTGCCGGTGGAGAACCGCCACAGCATTCTGGAACCTTATATGACGATGCGCGAGAAGGGCACCGGCCTCGGCCTCGCCATCGTCAAGAAGATCATCGAGGAACATGGCGGGCAGCTCGAGCTGCATGATGCGCCCGCCGATTTTGACCGGGGAAGAGGGGCCATGATCCGCGTGCATCTGCCACGCCGGGATCCGACGCCCGCCGCTCCCGCAGCCAATGACAAGGAAAGCGTTTATGGCCTCTGATATTCTCGTCGTCGATGACGAGCACGATATTCGCGAGATCGTTTCCGGCATTCTCTCGGACGAGGGCCATGAGACCCGCACGGCCCATGACAGCGACAGCGCGCTGGCGGCGATTTCCGATCGTGTGCCGCGGCTGATCTTCCTCGATATCTGGATGCAGGGCAGCAAGCTCGACGGTCTGTCGCTGCTGGACGAGATTAGGACCCGCCATCCGGATCTGCCCGTCGTGATGATCTCCGGCCATGGCAACATCGAAACCGCCGTTTCGGCGATCAAGCGCGGCGCCTTCGATTTCATCGAGAAGCCCTTCAAGGCCGACCGACTGATCCTGATCGCCGAGCGTGCGCTGGAGAATTCAAAGCTCAAGCGGGAGGTGTCCGAACTGAAGCGGCGCACCGGCGACGCCTTGGAACTGATCGGCACCTCGGTCGCCGTTTCGCAGCTGCGCCAGACGATCGAGAAGGTATCGCCGACCAACAGCCGCATCATGATCCTCGGCGCATCCGGTTCCGGTAAGGAGCTCGTGGCGCGGATGATCCACAAGAAATCGGCCCGCGCCAACGGTCCCTTCGTGGCGCTGAACGCCGCCAACATCACGCCCGACAGGATGGAAGTGGCGCTTTTCGGCACCGAGGGCACACCTGGCCAGGCGCGCAAGATCGGCGCGCTGGAAGAAGCCCATCGCGGCATTCTCTATCTCGACGAGGTCGGCGAAATGCCGCGCGAGACGCAGAACAAGATTCTGCGCGTGCTCGTCGATCAGCAGTTCGAACGCGTCGGCGGGTCCAAACGCGTCAAGGTCGATGTCCGCATCATCTCCTCGACGGCCTATAATCTCGAGAGCCGCATCGCCGAGGGCTGGTTCCGCGAGGATCTCTATCATCGCCTCGCCGTCGTGCCGGTGCGTGTGCCGGCACTTGCCGAGCGGCGCGAGGATATTCCTTTCCTCGTCGACCAGCTGATGCGCCAGATTTCCGAGCAGGCCGGCATCCGTCCGCGCCGCATCGGCGACGACGCCATGGCCGTGCTGCAGGCGCATGACTGGCCGGGCAATATCCGCCAGCTGCGCAACAACATCGAGCGCCTGATGATTCTTGCCCGCACCGACGGGCCGGATGCGCCGATCACCGCCGATATGCTGCCGACCGACCTTGGCGACATGCTGCCGAAGGTTTCCGCCAAGAACGACTATCACATCATGACGCTGCCGCTGCGCGAAGCCCGCGAGATGTTCGAGAAGGATTACCTGATCGCCCAGATCAACCGCTTCGGCGGCAATATCTCGCGCACGGCGGAATTCGTCGGGATGGAGCGTTCGGCGCTGCACCGCAAGCTGAAGTCGCTTGGCGTCTGATCATGCCAGGCGGGGCCGAAGCCGCGCCGCTTCCCTATGTTGCTTCCCGGAACTCCAGGTTTCCCATGCCTAGAATTGCCTATGTGAATGGCCGCTACGTCAAGCATTCCGCTGCCAGCGTGCATATCGAGGATCGCGGCTACCAGTTCGCCGACGGTGTCTACGAAGTCTGCGAGGTGCGCCACGGCTATATCGTCGACCTCACACGCCATCTGAACCGTCTCGACCGTTCGCTCGGTGAACTCAGCATCGCCTGGCCGATGAGCCGGGCGGCGCTGACGCAGGTCATTCGCGAGACACTGCGCCGCAACCATGTCCGCAACGGGCTATTCTATATGCAAGTGACGCGCGGCGTCGCCCGCCGCGATCATATTTTCCCCGCCGAGGGAACGCCGCCTTCCCTGGTCATCACTGCCAAGAGCACCGACCCAAAGATCATCGCCGCCAAGAATGCCAACGGCATCAGGGCGATCACCGTTGCCGACAACCGCTGGGATCGCGTCGACATCAAATCCATCGGCCTGCTGCCGAACGCCTTGGCCCGCCAACAGGCCAAGGAGGCCGGCGCCCAGGAAGCGATCTATGTCGATGGTAATGGCATGGTGAAGGAAGGGGCGGCGACCAATATCTGGATCGTCGATTCGGACGGAACGCTGGTGACGCGCCCGGCCGAACACGGCATCCTGCGCGGCATTACCCGCACCACATTGATGGATGTCGGCGCCAAGCTCGGCTTGAAGATCACGGAGCGGAACTTCTCCGTTCCCGAAATGCTAGCTGCCCGCGAGGTTTTCCTGACCGCAGCCACAAGTATTTGTTTTCCAGTGGTTTCCGTCGATGGCCAGACCATCGCCAACGGCCACCCGGGCAGCGTCTCGCAGAAAATCCGCGAAGCCTTTTTCGACGTTGCGGAAAAGATTGCGATTTGATACCAAGATTTGCTGGACGGGTGGAATGAGGGTGCCGCCGGTCTTGTATGGTGAGGTTGATTGATATTCTACCGACCGGATCAGGTCGGCAATAAAGAAAGAAGCGGCGCGATGGCGGAACGTTCTCAGAATCTGCAGGACTTATTTCTCAATACTGTTCGCAAACAAAAGATTTCCCTGACAATCTTTCTGATCAACGGCGTGAAACTCACGGGTGTTGTTACGTCTTTCGACAATTTCTGTGTTCTTCTTCGCCGTGACGGCCATTCGCAGCTGGTGTATAAGCATGCGATCTCGACGATCATGCCGGGCCAGCCCATGCAGATGTTCGAGAGCGAAGAAGCCGCGTCCTAACAGGATCAGCCGTCATTTCGACACGCGATACCAAGAACGATTCGATCATCCCTGAGGCCGCCAAGCACAGGGACGACATGCGCGCGACCGTCGTCGTGCCGGTTCTGAAATCGCGCAATCGCGGCGGCCAGACCGAATCGGCGTCGACCCGCACGCCGGAAAGCCGGCTGGAAGAAGCGACGGGCCTCGCTCAGGCGATCGACCTTGATGTCGTCAACGGCTCGATCGTCCCGGTCAATGATCCGCGACCGGCAACATTACTCGGCACCGGCAAGATCGAGGAGATCAAAGCGCTGCTCGACGAGCGCGATTCCGGTCTCGTCATCGTCGATCATCCGCTGACGCCGGTGCAGCAGCGCAATCTGGAAAAGGAATGGAACGCCAAGGTCATCGACCGGACGGGCCTCATCCTCGAAATCTTCGGCCGCCGCGCCTCCACCAAGGAAGGCACTCTGCAGGTCGATCTCGCCCATCTCAATTATCAGAAGGGCCGTCTGGTCCGAAGCTGGACCCACCTTGAACGCCAGCGCGGCGGCGGCGGCTTCATGGGCGGCCCCGGCGAAACCCAGATCGAAGCCGACCGGCGGCTCTTGCAGGACCGCATCATCAAGCTCGAACGCGAGCTGGAGCAGGTCGTGCGCACCCGCCAGCTCCACCGCGCCAAGCGCCGCAAGGTGCCGCATCCGATCGTGGCGCTGGTCGGCTATACCAATGCCGGCAAGTCGACGCTGTTCAACCGCATCACCGGCGCCGGCGTGCTGGCCGAAGACATGCTCTTTGCCACGCTCGATCCGACGCTGCGGCGCATGAAGCTGCCGCACGGCCGCACCGTCATCCTGTCCGATACCGTCGGCTTCATCTCCGATCTGCCGACCCATCTCGTCGCCGCCTTCCGGGCAACGCTGGAAGAGGTGCTGGAAGCCGATCTCATCCTGCATGTCCGCGACATGTCCGATGCCGACAACCAGGCGCAGAGCTCCGATGTGATGCGCATCCTGAATGATCTCGGTATCGACGAGGCCGAATCCGCCAAGCGGCTGATCGAGGTCTGGAACAAGATCGACCGGCTGGAGCCCGAGGTGCACGACACCATGGTGCAGAAATCGGCCAGCGCCAGCAACGTCGTCGCGGTTTCGGCCGTCAGCGGCGAGGGCGTCGACACGCTGATGGAAGAAATCAGCCGCAGACTGTCAGGCGTGATGACCGAAACGACGATCCGCCTTCCCGTCGACAAGCTGGCGCTGCTGCCCTGGCTTTACGACCACGCAATCGTCGACAGCCGCGAGGATAATGAGGACGGCTCGATCACGCTTGAGCTGCGCCTGTCGGAAACCGAGGCCGCTGAACTTGAACGGCGCATAGGCAATGGACCCAAGCCTGATAAGGAAGATTGGGAGCGATAACACTCAGCCGGCTGTCACAGCCCGTTCGATCGCCTTCGCCGCCTGCCAGATTTCCTCCATACGCTCGAGACTGGCTGCCTCCAGCGTTTCACCTTCTGCTTCAAGAACATCCTCGATATGGTTGAAACGACGACGGAATTTCGTATTCGTTCCGCGTACTGCCTGTTCCGGATCAGCCTTGACGTGACGGCCGATATTGACGACTGCGAAGATCAGATCGCCGAGCTCGTCGCTGACCTTTGCCTGGTCGCCTTCCCGAAGTGCCACCCGCAATTCGCCGATCTCCTCCTCGATCTTGTCGAGGATCGGCTCGGGTGCCGACCAGTCGAAGCCGACCTTGGCGGCGCGTTCCTGCAGCTTCAGCGCTTCGGTTAAAGCCGGAAAACTGCGCTGCACAGAGCCGAGGAAGCCGCCTTTGAAATCTTCGGTGATGCCGCGCTTGGACCGCCGCTCGGCGCGTTCGCGTTTCTCCGCCTGCTTGATCTCGTCCCACTGTTTCTTCACCGCGTCGGGCGTATCCGCCGCCGAGCGGGCAAAGACATGCGGGTGGCGGCGGATCATCTTGGTGGTGATGGCGTTGACCACGTCGCCGAAGGAAAATTCGCCGGCCTCTTCGGCCATGCGCGCATGAAAGACCACCTGCAGCAGCAGGTCGCCGAGTTCGTCGCGGAGATCGTCCATATCGCCACGCTCGATCGCATCGGAGACCTCATAGGCCTCCTCGATCGTATACGGCTTGATCGTTTCGAAGTTCTGCTCGATGTCCCAGGGGCAGCCGGTTTCGGGATGGCGCAGTGCCGCCATGATCTCGATCAGCCGCGAAATGTCTTTGGAAGGTTCCATGTTACCTCAGTTTAGCGGCCTCAATTGAGCGGAATATCGTTGGCGCTCTTCGACGACTGATAGGTGGAAGACAGCGCATCGTAGCGCGCCTTGATGCGGGCGGTCTGCGCCTTCAGCGCGGTCTTCAACTGAACCTCTTCGGTCTCGACGAGATCGGCGATGGCAAAGCTGTTCCAGAAGGCGTTCTGCCTGCGGTAGCCGCCGGGTTCAAGCCCGAAGACCTCCTTCAGGATCTTTAGGTCGTGCGGAATGGCGAAGGCATCGCGGGAATCCTCGTGGCTGAAGAAATAATAGAAATTGTCGAAGCCCGCCCAGGTGATCGCCGACATGCACATCGTGCAGGGTTCGTGCGTCGAAAGGAAGATCAAATCCCTAGTCGCCGGCTTCTCGCCAAGCTCGTAGAAGCGCTTCAGCGTATGCACCTCGCCGTGCCAGAGCGGGTTTTCCAACTCGTTGTTGGTTTCGGCGACGACGAGTGAAAGATCGGATTTCCTCAAGATCGCCGCACCGAACACCTTATTCCCCAGCGAAACGCCGCGCTCTGTCAGCGGCAGGATATCATCTTCAATGACCGAAAGAAGGCGGGAGGCGATGGTCTTGTCAGGCATTGATATCTCCGGTTTTCGTTCAGTCTATCGCCTTGGCGGCGCAAGTGAAATGCGTGAGTCGCCGGTGGACGCCGTTTGTCACAGGCTTTACAGTGCGCTGCAGCAAAGGCTGGAGATGTGCTGTTTTGGTCAGCATGGGTGACTTTTCTCAAATCTTGGATGGCGCGAGCAAAAGAATACGCGCTTGCTTGGGCTTTCGAATTTCTGTTCCTTCAATCCCTTGTCGATCAAGGGCATATTCTGGCAACTTCGAAGTGGATTGACGATGCCTCCCAAGACTGAGCAGCTTTCGGTATTTCCCGCCTTCTTTCGCGTGGAAGGCCAGAAGACGGCTGTCTTCGGCAATGGCGACGAAGCTTTCGCCAAGGTGCGTTTGCTGCTGAACACACGGGCTCGGATCGTCGCCTATGCCGACCGGCCGGAAGCCGATTACCATGCCTTCCTGATTGCCAACCGTATCGAGACCGTGCGTGCTGGCTTTTCCGCCGAACAAGTCGAGGGATCGGCGCTTGTCTTCGCCGCAACCGGCAATGACGCGGACGACCGCGACATCGTTGATGCCGCCCGCGCTTCCAGAATTCCGGCCAATGCCGTCGATCAGCCCGACTACTGCGATTTCTTCACGCCGGCGCTGGTCAATCGTGCCCCCGTTGCCGTAGCGATCGGCACCGAAGGGGCAGGGCCGGTTCTGGCGCAGATGATCCGTGCACAGATCGATCAGCTTCTTTCACCCTCGCTCGGCCGGCTCGCGGCGCTGGCGACCAGCTATCGCAAAGCCGTCGAACAACTCGTTCCGCGCGGCGTTTCCCGCCGCGTCTTCTGGCGCCGCTTCTTCTCCGGCCCGGTTGCCGATGCAGTCGCCAACGGTAACCTGCCGCAAGCTCAGCATGCCGCCGATCGGCTGTTGGGCGCGATGGATAAGATCGCCGGACATGTCTGGCTCGTCGGCGCTGGCCCGGGTGCCGAGGATCTGCTGACGCTGCGCGCCCAGCGCGTGATGATGGAAGCCGACGTCATCGTATATGACGCCCTCGTGCCGCAGGCGATCGTTGATATGGGCCGCCGTGACGCCGAGCGGCTTTCTGTCGGCAAGCGCAAGGGGTGCCACTCGAAGTCGCAGGAAGAGATCAACGATCTGCTGGTCGATCTCGGCCGCCAGGGCAAGCGCGTCGTCCGGTTGAAGTCAGGCGATCCCTTGGTCTATGGCCGGGCAGGTGAAGAGATGGCGGCGCTGCGCGCTGCCGGCATCACCTATGAGGTCGTACCTGGCATCACCTCGGCTTTCGCCGCCGCTGCCGATTTTGAACTGCCGTTGACGCTACGCGGCGTTGCCTCCTCGCTGGTCTTCACCACAGGCCATGATTTGACCGGCGACGTGCTGCCCGATTGGGCAAGCCTTGCCGTGTCAGGCGCGACGATCGCCGTCTATATGGGCCGCACGGTTGCCGCCTCTGTCGCCGAGAGGCTGATGCAGGCGGGCATTCCTTCCGAAACCACCGTCGCCGTCATCGAAAATGCCAGCCGCACTGAACGCCGCCTGCTGCATGGCACGCTTGCCGATCTCCCGGATCTGCAGCACCGCGACGAATTGACCGGGCCGGTCATGGTCATCATCGGCGATGCGGTCGCCGGCGCCAATTTCGAACTGTCCGAGCCACTGGTGCGCGCGAACGCCCGGCTCGAGGAACTTGCAAGGAGCTGAATATGGTAGACAAGGTTCTGACCGCCAACCGGCTGACGGACGGCATTGCCGTATGGTTGGATGCGAACGGGAAGTGGTCCACCTCGCTGCAGGACGCGCTCGTTGCCCGTCATGCCGAAGCCGTTGAGGCGCTGGAAGCGATCGGCAAGAAGTCCTACGCCGACAACGAGGTCGTTGACGTCGCCGTCGTCGAAGTCCAGGAAACCAACGGGGTTTTATGGCCGCTTCGCCTTCGTGAACGCATCCGCGCTCAGGGCCCGACCATGGAATATGCCCCGGGCTACGCTCCGGCCGATCCCGAATTCATTGCAGTCTGAGGAAGACGATGTACCGTTACGACGAATTTGACCATGCCTTTGTCAGCGAGCGCGTCGAGCAGTTTCGCGATCAGGTTCAGCGCCGCCTTTCCGGCGAGCTTGCCGAGGATGCATTCAAGCCGCTGCGCCTGATGAATGGCGTCTACCTGCAGCTCCACGCCTATATGCTGCGCATCGCCATTCCCTATGGCACGCTGAGCGCGCGCCAACTGCGCATGCTCGCCCATATCGCCCGCACCTATGACCGCGGCTATGGTCACTTCACCACGCGCCAGAACCTGCAGTTCAACTGGCCGAAACTGTCCGACATTCCCGATGCGCTCGCCGACCTTGCGAGCGTCGAGATGCATGCGCTGCAGACCTCGGGCAATTGCATTAGAAACGTCACGGCCGATCACTTCGCCGGTGCCGCCGCCGATGAGGGCGCCGATCCGCGTCCCTACGCCGAGATCCTGCGCCAATGGTCGTCGGTCCACCCGGAATTCTCCTTCCTGCCGCGCAAGTTCAAGATCGCCGTCACCGGCGCCGAGCGCGACCGCGCTGCGATCCAGGTCCATGATATCGGCCTGCACCTGAAGAAGAACGACAAGGGCGAGATCGGTTTTGCCGTCTATGTCGGCGGTGGCCAGGGCCGCACACCAATGATCGCCAAGCTGATCCGCGACTTCCTGCCCGAGGAAGACCTGCTCTCTTACACGACAGCGATCGTGCGCGTGTACAATCTGCACGGCCGCCGCGACAACAAGTACAAGGCCCGCATCAAGATCCTCGTGCACGAAACCGGCGCCGAGGAACTGACGCGCCAGGTGGAAGCCGAATTCGCGGCGCTGAAGGACAGTGAGCTCAAGCTGCCGGAAAAGGACGTCGAGGCGATCGCTGCCTATTTCGCGCTGCCCGATCTACCGGAGCGCGCTGAAGGCTGGGAAAACCTCGCCCGCTGGAAGAAGGCCGATGCCGGCTTCGCCCGCTGGGTCCAGCAGAACGTGCAGCCGCACAAGAACCCCGATTACGGCATGGTGACGATCTCGCTGAAGCCGATCGGCGGCATTCCGGGCGATGCCTCGGATGCGCAGATGGATGCGATCGCCGATCTCGCTGAGGAATATGGCTTCGACGAGATCCGCGTCAGCCATGAGCAGAACCTGATCCTGCCGCATGTGGCGCTGGCCGATCTCGAAGCTGTCTATCGCGGCCTTGTCGCCATAAATCTGGCCGAAGCCAATGCCGGCCTCATTACCGATATCATTGCCTGTCCGGGGCTCGACTATTGCGCGCTCGCCAATGCGCGCTCCATTCCGCTGGCGCAGGAAATCTCCAACCGCTTCGGCAATGCCGAACGTCAGGCCGAGATCGGCGAGCTGAAGATCAAGATCTCCGGCTGCATCAATGCCTGCGGTCATCACCATGTCGGCCATATCGGCCTGCTCGGTGTCGAGAAGAAGGGCGCCGAACTCTATCAGATCACGCTCGGCGGCTCCGGCGACGAACATACCTCGATCGGCGAAATCATCGGCCGCGGCTTCGAGCCGGACCGGGTGACCGATGCGATCGAGACGATCGTCGACACCTATCTCGGTCTGCGCCTCGATCAGTCCGAAACCTTCCTCGCCGCCTATCGCCGCGTCGGACCGCAGCCTTTTAAGACCGCGCTCTACGGCTCGGCCGCCGAAGCGGCATAAGGAGGGGATGATGACGAAGATCTGGAGAGAAACCGGTTTTGTCGAAAACGATCCCTGGGTGATCGAGACCGACGAGGTGAAGGCGACCGAGGAGCAGAAGCCGCTGCTGAGTCTCGACGAATTGATCGCCAAGGCCGACGAAAGCAACGATGTCGGTCTCGGCGTGCTGATCAAGCCGGCCGATGACGTGCGCAGACTGGAGCCCTATCTTTATCGCCTCGAAATCGTTGCCGTCGCCTTTCCGGCGTTCAACGACGGCCGCGCCTTCAGCCATGCCTCGCTGCTGCGCCAGCGCCTGGGCTACACCAACGAGCTGCGCGCCGTCGGCGACGTGCTGATCGATCAGGTGCCGCTGATGCTGCGCGTCGGCATCGACAGCTTTTCGGTCAGCAACGCCACGGCGCTGAAGCGGCTTTCCGAAAATCGTCTTCCGGCCATTCCCCATCATTATCAGCCGGCGGTGCGTGACGCCGACGCTGGCAAGGGCTATAGTTGGCGCCGTCAGGCGAAGCCGGCCGCATAAGCGACCGGTCCGCCGTTTTCCAATGGCGGAACAGTAGCATGAAGACATTCGAAGTGGCGGTGATCGGTGGCGGTCTTGCCGGCATGATCGCCGCAATCGCGCTCGCGCGCGGCGGTCGCAACGTGGCGCTGGTCGCTCCTCTCGCTCCTGGGGAAGACTGGCGCACCACGGCGCTGATGGATCAGTCGATCCGCTTCCTCGACCGGCTGACGCTCTGGGAAAAGCTGCGCCTGGCGGCTGCTCCTCTCACCAGCATGCGCATTATCGACGGTACTGACCGGCTGCTGCGCGCGCCGACGACCACCTTCCGCGCTCCCGAGGTCGGCCTCGATGCCTTCGGCTACAATTTTCCCAACAAGGTGCTGATCGATATCCTCGAAAAAGCCGCGGCTGGCGAGGGCAATATCACCCGCTTCACCGATATGGCCGAATCGATCGAACTCACAGCCGAGGCGGTCTCGATCACGCTTGCCGGCGGTGAGACGCTCTCGGCCGATTTTGCCGTCGGCGCCGACGGCCGTGGCTCGAAGCTGCGCGAAACGGCTGGCATCGGCGTGCGCAACTGGTCCTATCCGCAATCGGCCATGGTGCTGAATTTCGCCCATTCGCTGCCGCATCAGAACATCTCGACCGAATTCCACACCAAACACGGCCCGTTCACTCAGGTGCCGCTGCCGGGAGGCCGCTCCAGCCTCGTCTGGGTGCAGGATCCCTCGGAAGCGGCGAGCCGTAGGGAATTGCCGCTTGCAGAACTGGGCGCCCTCGTCGAGGCGCGCATGCAGTCCATGCTCGGCAAGGTTGACGTCGAGGACGGCGTCCAGGTCTGGCCGTTATCCGGCATGATGGCGCATCGCTTCGGCAGGGGGCGTATCGCACTGATCGGCGAGGCTGCCCATGTCTTCCCGCCGATCGGGGCGCAGGGGCTGAATCTCAGCCTGCGCGATATCATGGCGCTGACCGATATCCTTTGCGACAGGGCGGAATTGCCGGTGCCGGCTGATTCCGGCGAGAGATTTGACCGAAAGCGCCGCGCCGATATCATCACGCGCACCGCGAGTGTCGATCTTCTCAACCGGTCGCTGCTGTCGGATTTCCTGCCCGTGCAGATGCTGCGCGCCGCCGGCCTGCATATCCTCTCGGCCATTCCGCCGCTGCGCAACATCGTCATGCGCGAGGGCATCGAGCCCGGCCGGGGCCTGCGCGATATTCCGGATTCGCTACGGGAAAAGCTGAAGCGGAAGAAGGCCTGATCGGATTACGATCAGCCAGAGCGAAACGCTCGCCACCGAAAGCACCGTCGTGATCAGGATCGTCGCCGAGGCGCGCTCCTGCCAGACGCCGTATTGCTGGCCGATGACGAAGACATTGGTCGCCGTCGGCAGCGACGCCAGCAGCACGGCCGCGTGGATCCACACCGGCTCGAAACCGCCGACCGCTGTGAGCGCAACGAAGACTGCTATCGGGTGCAGGATCAGCTTCGACGGCACGATATAGCCGATCTCGGCCGGAATACGCTTCAGCGGCCGAAGCGCCAACGTCACGCCCATGGCAAAGAGTGCGCAGGGAGCGGCCGCCTGGGCGAGGTAGTCGACGAGGCGCTGAAACGCCAGCGGCTGGTCGACGTGCAAGGCGGCCACCGCAAAGCCCAGCGCCGTCGACAGGATAAACGGATGCAGCGCGACCTTTCGCACGATATCGGCGACAAGCCGGTCGGCTGACCGCTTGTCGTCACCGGCCGCCGCCATCAGCGCCGGCGCGACGATGAAATGCAGCGCATTCTCGAAACAGATGATCAGCGCCACCGGCACGGCAGCACCTTCGCTGAGCGCCAGGAGCGCCAGGCCCGGCCCCATATAACCGATATTGCCATAGGCGCCGGCAAAGGACTGGATTGTGCAATCCGCGAGCGAATTGCCGCGGATCACGCGGCCGACGACGAAAAGCAGGATGAAGATAGCGTAGGTTGCTGCGATATCGGTGACGATGAAATCGACGCGCGTCAGCTCTTCGATCGGCGTGCGCGAAACGAGCTTGAAGAACAGGGCGGGCAGGGCGGCGTAGATGATGAAGGTGTTCAGCCATCCGAGCGCCTCAGCCGGCTGCTTGGTCGCCTTGGCGGCGATGTAACCGATCAGGATCAAACCAAAGAACGGCAATAGCAGGCTGACGATATCGGCCAAGAGGTCTTCCAGTGCACGGGGATGACAGGCGGGCAGGGATCTCACTTAAAGCAATTCCAGCAAAAGTGCACAGCGGTTTTGGTGGAATTGCGTGAAAACAAAGAGATAGAGCGTTTTCGTCATTCGAAGAAAGACGGAAACGCTCTAATTTTATCGAGGCTCCAACCCAATCGCGGTCAGTAGTCCCAGAAAGCCGCTATCCAACGAAAGGCGTCGCCGTCGACGGCCACCCGGCCGACGGACGGGAACGGCAGGTGCGTGGCCACCAGTTGCTCGCCGGTCTCCGCCAGTTCCCGCAAAAGACGGACCCGAACGCGAGCCGCCTCCTCGGGGTCGTGTTCGAAGCCGTTGTACCAGTCCGGGTGCTCAAACCCGACCGCGAACACGGCGTCGCCGGCAAACATCAGCCGGTCGCCGCCGGATGCCAGGCGGATCACGCTGTGCCCGGGGGTGTGGCCGCCGGTGCGATGAACGACCACGCCAGGCGCCACCTCGTACTCCTCGTCGAACAGCCTGAGATAGCCGCTGTATTCTTTCGCGAACCGCTTGGCAGTTGCCCGCAGCGCGTCCGGGAACCCCGGCGGCATGGACACGTGCGAGAAGTCAGGCGCCTCCCAGAACTTGACCTCGGCGGCCGCCACATGGATCCGCAAGTCCGGACGCAGCTGCTCCTTCACCCCGTCGACCAGCAGCCCGCCAATGTGGTCCATGTGCATGTGGGTCAGCACCACATCGGTCACGGACGCAAGATCGACGCCGGCGGCCTCCAGTCGCTTGATCAACTGCCCGGCCCGCGGCAAGTGCAAGTCCGGGTCGATTCCCAGCCCGGCGTCGAGGAGTATGGTCTGGCCGCCGCTGCGCACCACGACGACGTTCAGCGCCCAATCCAAGGCGTCCTGCGGCAGGTACATGTCTTTCAGCCAGGCCGCCCGGGCGGCCGGATCGGCGTTGTGGCCCAGCATCGCGGTTGGGAGCGGCAGCACTCCATCGCTGATCACCAGCACCTCGATCTCGCCGATATTAAGCGCGTAGCGCGACGGAACCAACTCGTCGAGCCGAGGCCTACCGAGGTGTGCGGTGTTTTCCAGGCTCATCTTTGTCTCAAGGTTCATGTTCGTCTCCTTCGACCGCCGCCTAAATACGGCACCGCTGACGCTACATGGAGGCGCGTCTGCGATCGATTGGGTCGAGGGATAAGGGCGGGTGGGGCCGAAGGACAGGGCAAGCCATACCGCGGCATAGGTGCAGGCTTCGCTTTTACTGCCGGGCGGCGTAACCGGCCTAGCCGATCTGCATCAGGATCGGAAAGGTCTGCTGGAACCAGATCGCCACATCGCTGACCCATCCGAACAGGAAGGCGAGGCCGGTGAGGACAAGGAAGACGCCCATCACCTTTTCCACAGTACCGAGATGGCGGCGGAATCGCGACAGGAACCGCATGAAGGCGCCGGAAAAGCCGGCGGCGATCCAGAAGGGGATGGCAAGCCCGAGCGAATAGATGGCGAGCAGCCCGGCGCCGGAGCCGACCGTCTCCCGCGAAGCGGCAACCCCGAGGATCGCGCCGAGCACGGGGCCGATACAGGGCGTCCAGCCGAAGGCGAAGGCAAGGCCCATGACATAGGCACCCGTCAGCGTCGCCGGCTTACCGCCGCCCTGAAAGCGCGCCTCGCGGGCAAGCAGCCCGATTCGGAAGAGACCCAGGAAATTCAGGCCCATGACGATGATGATGAGCCCGCCGAGCTTGGACAGGAGGTCGAGATGCTGGCGAAGCGCCATGCCGATCGTGGAAGCGCCGGCACCGAGCGCCACGAAGACGGTGGCGAATCCGAGCGTGAAGAGCAGCGCGGAGAACAAGACGCCACGCCTGATATCGGGTGCCACTGAAACCGCGCCGCCGCCGCGGAACTGCTCAACCGAGATGCCGGCCATGTAGCAGAGATAGGGCGGGACGAGGGGAAGCACGCAGGGCGACAAGAAGGAAAGCGCCCCGGCAATCAGCGCGCTCCACAGGGAAATATCGGCAATCGACACGCATTCTCTCCGGCTGCAATCTGCGTCATGTTCCTAGCTTTCCAGGCTAGGGATTGCCAATCACCTTTTTGCGCTTGGCAGAAATGCGCCTTGCGCTCGCAAGAAATGTGCCGAACGTTTGGAAAAGACAAATTTTTCGGTTGACCGCACTGGGTCGCCTGCCTATGTTCCGCCCACTTCCAGCCGGGGTGCGTCACACCCGCGGAGAGGGAGAGCGTAGCTCAGCCGGTAGAGCAACTGACTTTTAATCAGTAGGTCTCGGGTTCGAACCCCGACGCTCTCACCATCAATCCACTCTTCGAACGATCCTTCGAGTAGCGAATCCAGAAGACGGCGAATAACGCTGTTCGTCTGATGGGCGTTGACGTCTGGCTGCAGCCAACTCCGATTTGTGAATTCGGCTAAAACCCAGGAACCAACTTCCACTGCGGTCCGTTTTCTTCTCATCAGCAAACAGGAGAAATCGATCATGGATTGGAATCGTATCGAAGGAAATTGGAAGCAGGCTAAGGGCAAGCTCAAGGAGCAGTGGGGCAAACTTACTGACGACGATCTCGACCAGATCGCCGGCAAGCGCGACCAACTGGAAGGCAAGATCCAGGAGCGGTATGGCATCGAAAAGGACCGGATCAAAAGCGACGTCGATGACTGGTGCGGTCGCCAGACCTGGTAGTGCCTGAACAAAAACCCGGTAAAAGCCGGGTTTTTGCTGTCGAAGGAGCTAAGGTCTCAGCCGCTACCACACGATGCGTTTGGAACGGTCAAGCGCGGTCTGATCTCATAAATATGCACCGAAAGCCAAGAGAAGTGCGCCGAGTGCGATAACGGCGAGCGCTGGCCAGTTTTGAGATATTCCGAGGAACCTGAGGCCTTGGCGCCGTGGTTCCAGCGTCGTGCCGCCTTCAGGCATTTGATGCGGATTGCTCGGTTTTCGATGAAGCGCCGAGGAAAAGTGAAAGAGAAGTCCGCCAATTATGAGAGCGGCGCCGGTCAGGATTGCCCACATGGTGGCCTCCGCTAGCAACGTGTATGTGGGCTAAACCACATCCGGACCGGATCGTTCCGTGCTCGGCTGCTCACTTGAACAACTTCCGTGAAAACATTGACGTACCGACGTGGCAATGAAGATAGCTTTAGAGCAAGCCGGAATCCTGTCGTAAGTCATTCTACCAGGCGAAAAAGAACAGCCTGCGACAGGGAAAATTGACACATCTATCCACGCGCAGAAGTAAAGGCGCGGTTGAATTTAGGTCAGCGACGTCTGCACTCAGCGAAACCCGAAGAAACTCAAAATCGCGAGGACAATAACGACAGCGCCGACAAGCCAGATCAAATTGTTCATGGGAACCGTTCTCCCGTTCGATTGAGCCATCCGTGGCATGATGACTAACTGCGCGCAGAGCTTGAGGTTCCCGATCAAGTGATTGCCGCAGGCCGCCTCCTCTTGCAAATCTGGCTGCCTTCTCCGTGCAAGGTCGGCGACCGCTTTATGGGCGGTTAGGTCCATTTTTCGATAAAATCCTTCAGGTTCATCCTTGGCTAAATCAGAGCAGGCGGCGATCTGAGGAATCAGCCGCAATACCGCCGCAGTATTATCAGCGCTGCCTTCAATAACTGCATGAGCGGGCGTTGCTGGGCCTGAACCCATCCGCGCATGCCGGATTTATCGAGGTGTCGCGTTGATATTGAAAATCCTCGTGGTCGTGCCTTGCAGGTGACGTGCAGGCAGAGGTGATCGTGGACGCACCGAGCAGCGCCCCGGCGGCTAACAACGTGAGAAAGCGGTTCATCTGAGCCTCTCCTTGAAAGGGTGGTGCGAGATCGTGGCATCACAAGCCTACACCAAAACTGACGACATGCGTTGATCACGCGCCCGAAACAATCACGCGATCGATCAGTTCAGTTGACGATGTATCGCCCCGATCCATGATCAAATTCGCTTCGATAATCTAATCCAGCTATTCTGTCGTTATGGAAGTGATTTCAATGATGATGAAAGCCTGTTGTAACCAATTTTATCTTGAATAAATCGAGGTTTTTCAGTAAATTAATAGCATAAAAAGTACTATAAATGGGAGGATACTATGTCTGAAGCTCGGTTTGATCCGGTTTTTCTTGATAGAAAACATTTCGTCGATCAGGTCACATGTCTCGATGAAATCTTCGATGTTCTGGAGGAATGGCCGCAAGACAAACGAGGTTTGGCATATGACACGCTGTTGAAGGCGTGCAGGGATGCGGCGAGCGGGCGTTTCCCGCTCAGCGCCGCGCGCGAAAATTTCCGGCGTTTTCTGAAGATGTCGGGTGTACTCGAAGGTGGCCCCAGATTCGATCGGGTGCTCAGCGATCAAAATATCGGTAACGCTTGAGGAGGGCGGCTTCCGGGCCAACGGATGGGCAGATCCATCACGCTTCGCCCGGACCCGCATTCGCGCAACTCGTCTTCCACGATGGCCGTAAGATGATATCGTCGGTCTTGGCGGATCTTAGCCGAGGCCAGCGCCGGCCCAGTTGCATCGGAAAACCAGCACTGGCTTCGCAAACCCCTTGAGCCGTCGGCGCGTCGCGTGAGCGAAGAGATCGGCGGCACCGTATTCCCGAAAAATATTCTCTGAGACGAGGATCTGGTCGCTGGCGGCTGCCGCGCAAAGTCGCGCGGCAAGTTGCACGGTCGAGCCGAAGAGATCGTTGCTATCTTCGACCGGCTCGCCGCAATCCAGTCCGATGCGGACATGAATGGGCTCGGCGTTTCCGCCGTTGTAATGCTCGAATTCCTGCTGAATCGCCATTGCGCATTCGACGGCTGCGGTTGTTGCGGCAAAGGCCGCCATGATGCCGTCGCCGGTATGCTTCACCTCGCGGCCTGAATTTTGGCTGAGGCATCGGCGCACAATGGCGTCATGTGCTCGGACGAGTTCGGTCGCCAGAACGTCGCCGAGGCGTGATGTCATCTCGGTCGATCCGACGATATCGGTAAAGAGGATTGCCCGGTGGCCGGGATCCACTTGCGCGGAGGATTGGCCGGGCGCTGGATCGGGGTCATGAATTCGGCCTAGAAAAGCCTCGACGGCCGACAAAGCCACCTCGACGATCTCGTTGGCGACGAAGCCGTGGGCCTCACGATGCACGCACTGCGCGGTCGCCATGTCTGGTGCATCCACGAGACAAAAGGCGGTGCCGCGTCGTTGGTCGAACCAATAGGTGAGGAACTTGACGCCGTAGCGATCCTGAATGTCGAGGTCCATGCGATGCGCCTGGGCAACCTCGGCGGCCGACGTTCCCTCAAGATAGTGCCGGTCCATGAAGATGGGCATCGCGCGTCCCTCCCAGATCCGCCGCGTATGGACGTGCCGCATTGTACGGTCTGGAGGTTGTTCCGTCCACCTTTGGCACAGTGGAGTAGTAATATTGAATTATTGGAGATGTCATTGGCCAAGCAAATGGCATCGGAAGGTGCGCAGGAGTTCTTCATATCCACCGATGAACTACATACAGAATGCGACCTTGAGTGGGTCGATACATGTTTTGTATGAGAATTGCTGCAAGCTCTGGGTGAAATTCTGAATTTTATTCGACAAGCCTCCCTCAGATGTGGAACCTTAAGCATGCCGACGGCGTTCCACGCATCGCCCATGCTTTCTCGAGTGTCGATGGTAAGGGCCGACAGGGAATTGGAGTTATGTTTGCTGCCACTATCGCCGATCAAAATAAGTCCCACCAGGCATCGACGCTTCGACAGCGCTTCCCATCCGGCACGGAAATTGCAAAGATACTCATAAGCTCACGGAAATTGGGAAAAGCTGTAGCAAAGTGAGACAGACGGCAAATTTTCGACCGGTCGGCTTGGCCTCTATAGGGCTCGCTCATTATGCCGTCATTAACTCTGTGTGGGATGCCGCGCGCACGCTCCTCCACGACTGGCCCGTCGACGATGGCGAGGAATATTTCGAAGCCGTGAAGGCCTGTCTCGATGCCATTATCGGCGATCTTTCCCCCGAGTGCGTGAGGGTGGCGTTCATCAGGGCTGCGCAGGAGGCCGGTATCGCCGTGATAGAAGCTACGGGCTGAATGCCGGCGAACTTCAATCCCCGGATTTCACCATCAAAACCTCCGGTTTGACGATCGAAGACTCGGGCTTGTCGCCCGTTCCGACTGCAACAACGTCGCAGCGCTTGACTTCTCTAGCCAAAGTCTTAAATTAGAACAAAACAGGAACATTGGAGATGATCATGACACATACGGAGCAGGTGATCGCCAACGCCCTAGCCCTTGTCGACGCGTCCCGCGCGGCGCGCGAACGGGATCAGTTGCGGCGCGCTGCCTGGCAGAAAAAGGTCGAACTCAGCCGGCCGCTGCCGCCCTTGCCGCGCCCGGTTCAATTGCCGCTGGCGCTGAACTGATGCAGCCGGCAAAGACCTTGGAACCCGATCAGGCATCGCCCGGCCAAGCTTGCCCCGATCAAGCTTGGCCCGATCAAGCCTGGGAAGTCGAAGCCGTGCTCGCCTGGCATGACGACAATGCCAAAGCGGCCATACGCGCGCTGCTCGACGACTGCAAACATCTCCGCCAGCAACTGGCGCTGGCGGAGAGCGCAATGAGCCGTGGCATGACCCGCGGATGGACGCCGCGATATGAACGGGACGTTCTCTGAACCGCGGCGCCGCGTCCTTGGTCGCGACCAAGGAGCGGCGATTGCTGGCGCGGTTTTCGCCCGAACTCGGCTCACGGCAATTCCTGCGCAGTCGGGCTAAGTCCGACCTTCGCGAGATAAGCCTCAAGCGCCCACGCGTCAGTTGATGCGACTATGGCGCCGATATAACCATCGGGACGCACGAGCACCCAGTCTCCCGGTGCCACGGTGTAGGCATCACGGAAATGCCCGCCTTCGTCGACAACATCTCCACGCGAGCCGATCTTATGGATGTGCAACCCTGGGCGCGGGGGCACCGCCGCTTGCTCGACCGCGTAGCCCAGCAGCGTCCAGTGCGCACCCTTGAACAGTTCGAACAGACGTGTCGGCTGGCCGGCGGCGCCGTTGAGGGGCGCATCGGGCGCGCGGTCGCCCGCAAGCAGGCCGCCGCCTCGTTCCGGTTTTTCCAGCGCGAAAGAGGATTGCGGATAGCCGATGTCGAGTTGATGGACCTCGCGACCGCGTCGCATGTCGCCCCGCTTGAGGGCGTCAAGTAACGTTGTGGAGAGTCCGAGCATGGCGGCTGCGATCGGGCGGCGCTCTTCCTCATAGCTGTCGAGCAGCGTGTCGGGTGCGCCTGCGGCAACCGCCGCCAGTTTCCATCCGAGATTATAGGCATCCTGAACGCTGGTATTGAGACCCTGTCCGCCGGTCGGGGGATGTATATGTGCGGCATCGCCGACCAGAAACACGCGGCCGTGCCGGTAGCGATCGGCGAGCCGGGCATTCATGTTGAAGGCCGATGCCCAGGACACCGACTGAATGGTAATGTCTCCGCGGCCGCTGCGCTCCGCCACCAGGGCATTCAGGCCGTCGGCGGAAAGATCGACGTCGCCGTCCAGCGGAATCGGTCCCTGAATCTGGAACATGTCCGTTCCCGCGAGCGGGCACAGGGAAATCTGTTTCTCCATATCGCCGTCGCTGAAACGATGCCACGCATCGCGCGGCAGCCCGGTCAGGTTGACGTCTGCAACAATGGCCCGCACGCCGAGCGTCTTGCCTGGAAAGCCGATATCGAGCGCATGACGCACGAAGCTGCGGCCACCATCCGCCCCAACGAGCCAGCGCACGCGGATGGTCTCTTCACCGGTTTGGTCCTTGAGCCGGGCGGTCACACCCGCCTTGTCTTGTTCAAAGCCGACGAGTTCGCATCCAAATTCGGGGCGATGCCCCAATTCGAGCAGCCGCTCGCGCATGACGCCTTCGGTTAGAAACTGCGGCACCATTAGGGGATGATGATAGGGTTCGGCCGGCGTCGGAGCCTCGTGTACCACGATGTCGGCTTCGGTGACGCTCCCGTCGTTGCGATATTCCCGCTGCCTGGGATAGGTGCCGCCCACTGCCACGATCCGGTCGAGGATGCCGAGATCCTCGAAGACTTCCTGCGTCCGCGGTTGAATTCCCTTGCCGCGGGATCCGCGAGACGGATCGTTCAATTTCTCGATCAAACGAAACGACACGCCGCGGCGCGCCAATTCGATCGCCATCGTCAAACCAGCCGCTCCGGCGCCTGAAATCAGTACGTCGACTGCAGAATTCTCTGTCATCGTGATCTCCATATGTGTATTATGCACACAATAAAAGGACTGGGACGGCAATGTCAACAAACAATGTGCAAAATACACATATTAGCGATCAGCTGCGTGAACTTCACGGGGCGTTGATCGAAATCGTCAGCGTCATGAATCGCCCGCAGCGCGATGAGCAGATGGTCCGCGACGCGGGCATCTCGCTCGATCGCGCACTGTTTCCGCTGCTGGTCATGGTGGAGCGGCTTGGCCCTATCGGCGTGGTCGAACTCGCCGACCGTGCCGGGCGTGATTACACCACCGTCAGCCGGCAGGTCGCCAAGCTCGAGAGCCTCGACCTCGTGGAGCGCCGCGGAAGTGTGGCCGACCGGCGGGTGCGGGAAGCGATCATCAGCCCAAAGGGCAAGGCGATGACCGATCGCATCGACGCCGCCCGCGAGCGGATGGGCCGCGCCATCTTCGCCACCTGGGACGAGCACGACTTCAACGAGTTGGTGCGGCTAATGCGAAAGTTCGCCAATGATATCGGTGACGATGCCGACAGGAGCGCCGCGAGCGCGTCCGAGCCGGGCGAAGAGAGCGGCTGAGGGGATGACTTCCGGCTCGCTTCAGCCAAACACCTTGGCGGCCGTGACCTCGACTTCCACCAGGAACTCCGGGCGGGTGAACCCGCCGACGATAATCAGCGTCGACGTCGGCTTCGGATCGAGCGTATAGCGATCTCGCACGGCCATATAGGCCGGGAAATCCTCGCGTTTGGTCAGGAATCCGGAAATGCGGATAACGTCGGCAAAACTCATTTCCGCCTCGGCGAGAATTGCCTTGATCGCCTCGAAGCAAAGTTCCGCCTGCGCACTGATATCCTCCGGTACGGTGTCGTCGAGGCCAATCCCAAGCTGCCCCGAAGTCACCAGCAGAGAGGCGCCTGGCGGCACCAAAAACCCATGATTATAGTTTCCGAACGGGCGGCGGACAGCGGACGGATTGAAGATCTTGGTCATCGGTATTCCTTCCTTGGGCGAGGACGCTTTGGCGATCATTCATCGGGCCCAATTATGAGACATATGCCGATCGCAGCGAAAGTCCTCAGAAGCGCTCCATTGTTGTCTTCACCTTCTCCAGAAACCGTGCCCGCGTTTCCTGCGTGCAATTGTTCATGTCGTAATGAGCGAGGAAGGTGACGGGCCGCAGCGGGTTGATCTGCGCCCTGAGCACGCGTTTGACGATTTTCTTCGGTGGGTTGCCGGCGACGAAGGCGCGGAACGGTGTTGCGCCATAGGTCAGCACGGCGGCGAGCTTCCTGATATGGCGCAGCCGCGATTCCACTTTGCCGTCGACCAGCTCGAAGGAGACGCCGGGCAGCCACACGCGGTCAAAATAGCCCTTGAGGATCGCCGGGAAACCGAAGTTCCAGACCGGCGTGACCAGCACCAGCCCTTCCGCCAGCTTCAAGCGATCCACATAGGGCTTCACCAGCGCGGTGTTGCCGGGATAGTCGTGATAGGCAAGCCGATCGTGGCGGGAGAGCACGGGATCGAAATTCTCCGCATAGAGATCACATGCATCCACCTCGTGGCCTGCCGTGCGCAGACTTTCCAGCGTCTGTCTGTAAAGCGCCTTGCCGTAGCTTTCCTCGACTGGATGCGAATGCAGCACCAGAACCTTCATGAGGCCTCCATGACGCTCGCAAGGCCTGGGAAGAGATAGTTTTTGCCGGCGTTGAAATCGAAATCGGGGTTCTCCCAGGCGATCATCTTGCCGGGGTTGAGCAGCCCCTTGGGGTCGGTCTCATGCTTGAAAGCGAGCTGCACCTTGTCGGTGCGCTTCATGCCGCCTTCCTCCAGTGTGTAGCGGTGCGGATTGAAGATCGGGCAGCCGTGATCCTGATGGATCCTGATGATCTCTTCGAGACGCTCCTCCGTGGTGTAGCGCACCAGCGGTAGGCCGGAGCATTGGATCTGCCCGTCGAACTTGATGAATTCGAGATGGCCGGGGACCTCGTCGCCGAAGATCTCCACCATCTTCGCGACCTTGGCCACATGATCCGGGCCTGGATACTGGACCTGCAGATAGGTGAAGCCGGGATCGACTTTCAGCGCGCGCAACGTCGTGTGGTTCCAGACAAGTTCGTAAGCATGCGGGATGCCTTTCATGCTCTCGACCATGTCGGAACGGAAGATGACCTCGCCTTTGTGGGCCGAGGTGAAGGCGAGGAAGGCATCCATCGAATGCGGCGCGATCATCAGCACCACAACCGATTGCCCTTTGCGGATATAAGGCTTGTGGCGGGTGAAATATTCATGCGGGATAGGGGCCGCGATCGGCGCGATCTCCTTGAGGAGGATGCCGTTGCACTTGGCGAGCGCGTCCGAGAAGCGCACCGAAGCCATGAAATCGTCATAGCCGACGAGCACGTCGACCCAGTCATAGGCAGGAGCGAGCGGCATCTCGATTTCGGTGATGATGCCGTTGGTGCCATAGGCATGGCTGACCTTTTGGAGATCCCAGCCAGTGAGGTCGAGCACGCGCGGCTCGGCCTCCATGGTGACGACGCGCAGCCGCAAAATATTGCCGATATCGCGCAGGCCGCCCCAGGTGATCGAGCCGACACCGCCGGAGCCGCCGGCGATAAAGCCGCCGACAGTCGCCATCTGCGCCGTCGAGGGGTGGAAACGCAATTCCTGTCCGGAATGAGCTTTTGTCTGCTTGTCGAGCTGGGCAATGATGATGCCCGGTTCACAGATCACGCGACCAGGATGGATTTCCTTGATCTTATCCATGGCGGCAAGGTTCAGCACGATCCCGCCGGAGAGCGGCATCGCCTGGCCATAATTGCCGGTGCCGCCGCCGCGCGGTGTCACCGGTACGCCATGGGCGAAGGCGACCTTGAGCGTCCGGATGACTTCCTCTTCGCTTTTTGGCGTGACGATAAGATCGGCCGTCACGCTATCGAGCTGCGCCTTCAATATCGGCGAATACCAGTAGAAATCGCGGCTTTTCTGACGCACGAGCGCCGGATTGTCTTCGATGGCGATGCCTTTGAGTTCCTTCTTGATCGTCTGATAATCCGGCATGTCAGGCTCCAACGACGCTGTCGAGTTCACGATAGTCCGGCAGGCTGCGGTCGATCACCTTTCCGCGGCGTAACACGACGCGGTCGGACTGCGGACGGGAAAGAAATTCGCTCCAGCGCCGGGCGCTGAAGAGCACGAGATCGGCCGCAGCGCCAACGGCGATGCGACCCAGATCCGGCCGGCCGAGGATGTCGGCGGGCGAAGTGGTGACGACACGAGCGGCCATATCCAGCGGATGGTCGAGATGCAGGATGCGGACCGCCTCGCGGAACACCTCCACCGGATCGAGATCGCCGTAGGCGTAAAAGGGATCGCGCGTATTGTCGGACGCGACTGCGGTCGGGACGCCGGCCGCCGCCAGTTCCTTGAACAGGGTGATGCCGCGCCAGCGCGGCGTGCGGCCGGCATAGCGATCCTGCAGATACATGTTGCACATCGGCAGCGAAACGACGGAGAGACCGGCCTGCGCGACGAGTTCCACCGTCCGCTTCGCCGTCTCCTCGTCCTGGCGGGCAAGCGAGCAACAATGGCCGACGGTCACCTTGCCTTCGAACCCGTTGCGCAGGACCGCTTCCGCGATCGCCTTCAGCGTCTCGGCGCTCGCATCATCGGTTTCGTCCACGTGGAGATCGACATCGAGCCCGTTGTCGGCTGCGGCTCTGAAAAGCACGTCGAGTTGGCCGTCCAGATCCGGATTCATGCGGGTGACGCCGCCGATCAATCCGCCCTTGTCACGCACCACGGCGACGAGGTCGGCGAAATAGTCCGCGTCCGCCATGTATTCCATGGGGAAGAGCGCCACCGCCTGCAACGCGATCTTGTCCTTCCAGATCTCGCGCATCTCGGCGAAGACCTCGAAGGAAACGCGATGTTGCGGCGCAAGAGAATCGAGATGCGTGCGGATCAGGCTGGTGCCGTGTGCATAAGCCGAGCGTAGAGAAAATTCCATGCGCTTCTTCACATCGGCGGCTGACCAGTAGGCTTCGCGATCAACGCGCACCGCCTCCAACGCGCCGATGAAGCTACCATCAGGATTGGCGTTGCGCGGCCAGATGTGGCCCTTGTCGAGATGAGTATGCATGTCGGTGAAGCAGGGCCAGACCATGCCGTCCTTCAGATCGAGCTTTGCGAATTCGACCGGCGCTTCGCCGGGCGGCAGCACGGCGGAAATAATGCCGTCGCTGATGACGATATCGGCTTTGACGAGGCCCTCGGCGGCCGGCGGGTGAAATCCCACGACGGCAACGGCAGGCAGCGTCGCGTTACTCAGCACGAAGCGGCCGGCATTGGGTGGGGAAATGAAGGAATACGTCATCAGTTTTCCCGTTTCAGGCTGCTTTCGTGCCAGCGATGCAGGCTCAGCCAGGAAATGAAGGAGGTGGCGGCAAAGATTGCGACGCCAAGCAGGGAGAGCATCAGGAGTGCGGCGAAGAGGCGCGGAATGTTCAGCCGGTACTGCGCCTCGAGCAGCCGGAAAGCCAGACCGGAGCCGGCGCCGGCTGAGCCTGCTGCAAATTCCGCGACGACGGCAGCAATCAGAGCAAGGCCGCCGCCAATCCTCAGGCCGGTCATGAAATAAGGCTGGGCGGCGGGCAGCTTGAGATAGAGCAGCGTCTGCCACCGGGAGGCGCCGTAGAGTTCGAAAAGGTTGATCAGATTGTGGTCCACGCTCTTCAGCCCCTGGACCATGTTCGAAAGGATCGGGAAGAAGGCGACGAGGAAGGCACAGATCAGCAGCGCCACCTGGGTTGATGGCGCGTAGATCAGGATCAGTGGCGAGATCGCGACGATCGGCGTTACCTGGAGAATGACGGCGAGCGGATAGAAGGCGAGTTCGATCCAGCGCGATTGTACCAGGAAGATCGCAAAACCGACGCCGCCGATGAGCGCCAGCATTAGCGACATGAAGGTGATCTTGGTGGTGACCCAGAGGGCAGGGGCAAGCGTGCCCCAGTCGGTCACGAAGGCGCTGGCGACGGCCGCCGGACCCGGCAGGATGTAAGGCGGCACGCCAGACAGCTTCACGTAGAGATACCAGATCAGGATCAATGCCGCGATCAGCAGGAAAGGGATGCAGATGCGCAGAGCCAGATCGCGGCGTCTTGCGCTTGCGGCGCTGGCAAGAAGCAGCGGCGAGGCCTCGGTTTCGTCGCTCATCAATGATCCTCCGCCGAGTTGATCGCCCCGATGAGCGAATGCGAGACCGTTTCGCAGGCTTTGCGGTATTCTTCCGAAGTGCGGTAATGCGCGTCGCGTTCCAGGCTGGTTGTCAGCGGAAGGTCGGCATGCACGCGCCCCGGCCTTGCCTTCATCACGACGATGCGGTTGGAGAGATAGGCGGATTCGAAAACTGAATGCGTGACGAAGATGACGGTGATACCGGTCGCCTTCCAGAGCCGCAGCACGTCGTCGTTCAGTCTCTGGCGGGTGATCTCGTCGAGTGCTGCGAAGGGCTCATCCATCAGCAGGAGTTTCGGCTTCGTCACCAGCGCGCGGGCAATCGAGACGCGCATCTTCATGCCGCCGGAAAGTTCGCGTGGGTAAGCCTTGGCGAAGTCCTGCAGGCCGACAGTGCTCAGCACTTCCAGGATTTGATCATGCGCCGCCGTCCTCGAAATGCGCTTGAGCTTCAGCGGCAGGTAGACATTGTCGAACACGTTCTTCCAAGGCATGAGCGTCGGCTCTTGGAAGACGAAGCTGATATCGCCTTCCGGAAGGCCCTTGGAGTTGATGCGTGAACTCGGCCAGTCGATCGCGCCCGACGTGACATCGCCGAGGCCAGCGATGATGCGCAGTGCCGTCGACTTGCCGCACCCGGAGGGGCCGAGCAGGCTGATGAACTCGCCGTTCTCCACGGTGAGCGACATGTTCGAAAGGGCCACGGTTCCACTGGAGAAGACTTTCGAAACCGATTGCATGGCGACCAGCGGCCGCTTGCGTGTCTCTTTCGGGGATAGGGCCTGAGCTTCTGCTGGGGGCATTGCCTGTCTCGTTCATGCGAGGGGATGTGATCCGCGCTGTTCGCAGCGGATCACAGGCGTCGTCGCGGCTTACTTCTTCATCGCCATTCCGGTGCCCTTGCAGACGAATTTCGTCGTAAAGGCCTTCGCGTAGTCCGTCTCCGGCTTAAAGACCCTGATCGCCACCATCTCGTCGAAAAACGCCTTGTAGTGCGCGTCCGTCAGGCAGCCGATGCCCTTGTCCAGGCTGTCGCCGGATTCGATGATGCCGTATTCTTTCATCTTCGCGATGGAGTAGGCGATCTGACCATCCGTCATTTCAGGATTGTCTTTCTTGATCAGTTCGTTTGCCTTGGTGTTGTCGCCGTAGAGATAATGGTACCAGCCTTCAATCGAGGCATCGACGAAGCGCTGAACGACGTCAGGCTTGCTGTCGATCATCGTCTGCGTGGTGGTGATCATCGTCGAGTAGGGAGAGTAGCCGTTGTCGGCGAGCAGGAAGACCTTCGGCTCGAAGCCGGCCTGCTTCTGGATCTCATAGGGTTCCGAGGTCAGGTAGCCTTGCTGCGCGGACTCCTTGTCGGCGAGGAACGGAGCCGGGCTGAAATTGTAGGGCTTATACTGCTCGTCCTTGAAGCCTTTGAAATTCGCTTTCATCCATTCGAAATAGGTGAGGTAACCATCCTTGCCGAGAAACAGCGTCTTGAGCTTGGCAAGGTCTTCGAATTTCTCGATGCCGGCATCCGGATGCGCGATCAGCACCTGTGGATCCTTCTGGAAGATCGCCGCGACGTCGACGAGCGGAATACCCTGCTCGACCGCGGAGATTTCGCCCTGCGGCCCGCCCATGTAGAAATCGATCTTGCCGGAAATCAGCAGGGCGCTGTTTGCCGCGTTCGGCCCCCCCTGCACGATGGTGACGTCGAGGCCGTGCTTGGCATAGGTGCCGTCGGCAACCGCTTGATAGAACCCTCCGTGCTCGGCCTGCGCCAGCCAATTGGTGCCATAGCTGACTTTGTCGGCTGCTTCAGCCGATGCCATGGAGGCAAGCATGCCGCCAAGGCCGATGAGTGCGGAAAAGACGCTGTTCTTCAGTGCATTGGGCATGATCGACGTTCCCCTTGTGAATTCGCGACGTCCTCGGCGACGTCCGATTTTCTTCATAGGAGCGATTGCTTTGCTCTTTGAAAAGCATCAAATTTCGTGCGCAATGATGCCTTTTCGGCATCTCACCGAAAGCCTGTGCCTAATTTGCGCTGTGTGCTTTATTTTTGTGCAACGAGGTTGTGATGCTGCACTCCAGAAAGCTTCTCTACATCAACGAGATCGCGCGCTCAGGCTCGATCCGCAAGGCGGCGGCGCGGCTGAATGTGGCGTCTTCGGCGATCAACCGACAAATCCTCGCATTGGAGGAAGAAATGGGCGCGCCGCTCTTCGAGCGGCTGCCGCGCGGTCTGCGCCTGACGGCAGCCGGCGAGCTCTGTATTGAACATATTCGCGACGTTTTGAAGAATTACGAGCGGCTGGAGGGGCGCATCCGCAGCCTGAAAATGCAGCAGGCGGGCAAGGTGCGTCTGGTGACCACGGTCGGTCTTGCGGCAGGTCCGCTTCCCGAAATCATCGCGCGCTTCCAGTCGGAGCATCCGCGGGTCTTCATGCAGTTGCGCAACGACGCTGGCACGATGACGGTCAATCCGGTGCTGTCGGGCGAGGTGGATATCGGCCTCGGCTTCAATATTCCGGCCACACCAGGCATCCGAACGCTCGGCACTTTCGACATTCCGATTGGGGTGGTTTTGCCGCCCGGTCACCACCTGATCGGTTCAGGCCCGATCAATCTGGCGGATATCGTCCAGGAACGCCTGGTGCTGGCGCAGCAAGGCACAAGCCTGCGTGATGTGATCAATCTGGCGATGGCCCGCCTCGATGTGCATGTCGAACCCGTCCTGGAAACCAACGCGTCGGAGATGCTGAAAAAGCTCGTCAAATCGGGGGCAGGGGTAACCATGCTGAACCCGCTCGACGTCATCACCGAGTGCCGGCAGGGCGAATTGGTTTTCCGGCCGATCGCAGAGCCGCATGCTCGCCACCAGTCGATGAAGCTTTTCGCACGCGCCCGCGCGCCGCTCGATTCCGCGACCAGCCTGTTCGTCGAATATCTCCTCGCCGAACTGGCTGGCTTGGTGGAGGAACTGCAGGCCAAAGGCCACATTGCGATGGAGAAATCCGCCGCGATCTGAACCGCGTCTCGGGCATGACCCTTACTTTGAATAGAGATTGGAGAGCGGGTAATACTTGAGGTCGTAGAGCAGTTCGATAAAGCCCTTGACCTGGTGGCGGCAGATTGCCTCGCCCTTTTCGGCTGTACCGCGCGACGCGTCGCCGACGACGCCGTTGGGATTGAGATCGTGGGCGATCCAGGCAAGCGAATGCGGCGGCAGCGGCTGGATGTATTTCGATTGATCGCGCATCCCTTCCGCCTTGGATGTGAAATTCTGTGCCCTATCCATCCGCACCAGATCAGGGCGGAAATAGAGCATGAGCGAGGTTTCCACCTCGCCGCCGTGAATGCCATATTTCAATTCGTGTTCGCTGATCATGCCTTCGGGGTGGCCGAAGCGGCCCCATTGCGTGGAAACCACAGCCATTTCGTGGCGGACGCGCAGCTCTCGTGCGACGATGCTCATAATGTCGACATTGCCGCCATGCGAATTGACGATCACCATCTTGCGGATACCGGCTTCGGCAACCTTGGCGCCGATCGCGGTCCAGACCGGAATGAGCAGTTCCGCGCCAAGCGACAGCGTTCCCGGCCCGTAGATATGCTCGTTAGCTTTGCCGATCTCCTGGGTCGGCAGCACCAGAAAATCGAGATCGACAGGCTTCTGGCTCCGCAACTCGGCAAGCATGCCGTTGGCGATGGCGACATCTGTTGCAACAGGCAGATGGGGTCCATGCTGTTCAGTGGAGGCAATCGGAAGAATGGCGATCGTGGTCTCGGGAGAAAGTCCGGCGAAATCGTAGCTGTTTAGTTCGTTCCAGTAGAATGGCATTGCCATCGCCGTGCGCCTCTCATTGCCGTTTGAGACAGTGAGTAGGGAATATCGCAACATGCGAAAAGCATCAATTTGCGCCCGCACCGATGCCTTTTTGCGGGTGATTGGGACATGCCCCCATCAAAAGCGCCTCTCTTCCACAGTTAGATGCCTGATAGCGGTGGGTCCGTTCATCGAAGCCATTGCGCCTGCGTGGTTGCAATGGTTTTGTAGTGCCTTCGCAATTCAACGTTTTCCGGTGATTTTCAATGTTCGATATTCTGTGGCGCGGCCTGGTGATCGGCGCCGGCGCAACCATTCTCATGGACCTTTGGGCGATCGTGCTCGCAAAGGTCTTCGGTCAGCCGCCGGCCAATTGGGCGCCGGTGGGCCGCTGGTTCTGGCATCTTCGCCGTGGCAAGGTCTTTCACGACAGCATCGCCGATGCCGAGCCTTACGCCAATGAACTGACACTCGGCTGGATCAGCCATTACGCCGTCGGCATTCTCTATGGGGTGATCTTCGCGATCATCATGGGGGAAGGATGGCTGTCCGCACCGACATTTCTTCCCGCCTGGATATTCGGCATCGTCACCGTCGGCGCGGGATGGTTCCTGCTGCAGCCGGGCCTCGGCATCGGGTGGGCGGCCTCCAAACATCCGACGCCGAACAAGGTGCGGTGTCTCAACCTCATCGCTCATACCGTGTTTGCGCTGGGGCTCTACGGCACCGCCCTGATCATCCGCTAATCTTCGGTCAATCTATTCAATCCCGGGCCGGTTTCCCGGCCCGGGTTCATTCGTCTCACCGCGCGGCCCAATTCGCGCCGCGGCGGAAGATGGTCTTCATCTGGGGAACGTCGAACTCCTTGGCCTGGTGGCCGAGCGAGGAATAGAAAACGCGGCCCTTGCCGTATTTCCGTTTCCAGACGACTGGCATGACGACGCCGTCGATCCAGTAGGCGTGATCGCCGGTGAATTTCGTCGTCGCCAGAACCTCGTTCGAGGGATCGACATGCATATAATATTGCTCTGACGTATAGGGGAAATCGGCGATACCCTCCACGAGAGGGTCATCGGGCCGGGTGATGTTGACGGTATAGTCGATGATGTTGCCGGGGTGCGCCACCCATTGGCCGCCGATGATGAACTGGTAGTCGACGGAGTCGCGGAAGGCGTCGCCCGCGCCGCCATGATAGCCGGCGATGCCGACGCCGCTTTCGATTGCCGTGGCGAGGTTCTTGACCTCCTCCTTTTCGATCTTCGACATGGTCATGATCGGCACGACGAGGCTGAGATCATGAACGGAAGGGTCGGCAAGCGCCTCGGTGCCGTGTTCGAGATAGACCTTGAAGCCATCTTCCTCGAGCATGGTCTTGATGATTTCGGCGCATTCCTGCGGCTCGTGGCCGCTCCAGCCGCCCCAGACGATCAGTGCTTCACGCATAGTTTTTCCTCCTGAAACTTATTTCGCTAACCGTCCGTCGACGATGGAATCGGACAAGGGGGCAGGGCGCTCCGTTGCAGTGGTGATCGTGACAGTGCGGCCGCTGGTAGCCGCGGTGTGGAACGCTTCCATGACTTCGAGCACATGCAGCGCGAGATCGCCATTGGCGCGATGCGGCCGGTTGGAGCGGATCGCATGCGCCATGTCGGCGACGCCGAGCGAGCGATAATTGCCGTTGGCATAGGGTGCCGTCACCGGTTGGTCTTCGAACGAACCGCCCTTCTTCAGATATTCCACCGGGCCGGCGAACTTGTTCGGATCGGGCACAATAAGCGTGCCCTCGGTTCCGTAGACTTCAAGCGGCACATGCCTGTGTCCGGCGACATCGAAGCTCATGGCGATCTGGACGACGGCGCCGTTGGCAAAGGCCATCATGCCGGCGACATGGGTCGGCACATGCACGGGAATGCGCTCGCCGTTGCGCGGCTCGCTTGATATCAGCCGTTCCGATCGCGGCGTCGTCGCAAAGCCGGCAACTTGCGAAACCGGTCCGAGAAGATTGACGAGGTCGGTGATGTAATAGGGGCCCATATCGAGCATCGGCCCGCCGCCGACTTCGTAATAGAAGGCCGGGTTCGGATGCCAGCGCTCATGGCCCGGGCACATGAAGGTCGCCGAACCGCCGACCGGCTGGCCGATGACGCCCTGATCGATCAGGGCGCGGGCCGTCTGGTGGCCGCCGCCGAGGAACGTGTCGGGGGCCGCGCCGATGCGAAAATTCCTGGCCTTCGCGGCCTCCGCCAATTTCTTCCCTTCTGCGAAATTAATCCCGAGCGGCTTTTCCGAATAGGTGTGCTTGCCGGCATCGAGCGCCAGCATCGCCACGGCAACATGGGCCTTGGGGATCGTCAGATTGACGATAATCTCGACCTTGGGGTCGGCGAAAAGTTCTTCGACGGATTTGACCGGAACGTTGAATTCAGCGGCCTTTGCCTCTGCCAGCTCCCGATTGAGATCGGCGACGCCACGAATGTCGAGAATGGGAAAGGATGCCATCGCCGTGAGATAGGCGCCCGAAATATTGCCGCATCCGATGATGCCGATACCGACTTTGTCCATGAAATCCTCCATTAAATCTTGATTGTGCGCCCGTCAGAGCGCCGGCCCTGTCGTGCTCCAGGGCGATTCGTACAGTTCGTAGAGCGCTACTGCCGCGGCACCCTGAGCCCAGAAATCATCGCTCGAATCGTCGAAGACGAGTTCACTCACCCCGCGCAGCGACGGCGGAATGGCTAGCGCATAGGCGTCGCGCAGGCTGTTGAGAAAGGGTTCGCCGAGCGCCAGGCTGGAGCCGACCAGAATGACCCGCGGCGGCGCAAAGAGGGTGACGATATTGGCGATGGTCAATCCGACAGCTTCGCCGGCGCGGATGGCCGCACTGATCAGCCGGTCGTCATCGGCCTTGATCAGCGCTTGCGCATGGTTCATGCCGCGCCCGAGGCGGATCGCTTCGGCAAAGCGCCCGTCCGCTTGCTGTTCGCCGAGGATCGCGCTTTCGCCGGCCTGGCTGAAGAGCCGGACGATGCCATTCGGTCCCGTTCCGAGTACGAGGTCGCCGAGATTGTGGCTGAGGCCGCCGGCGCCGCGGAACAGGCTGTTGCCGTGCAGGACCCCGAGCCCCAGCGTCTGTTCCAGCGAAATCAGCACCATATCCTCGAGATCGCGGGCCTTTCCGAACCAGTGATGGCCAAGCGTGATGGCGTGGGCGTCACTTTCGACGATGGTCGGCGTCGAAAGCCGCGTCGACATCTCGGCGGCGAAATCGACATTGGTGTCGCGAAAGATTGGACTGCTTCTTATGTAGCCGGTGCGGTGCTCGATGACGCCAGGAAAACCGAGGCAGACGCTGTCGACATCCTCCAGCGACAGCCCGGCATCGAGGACGCAGCGCCTGACCCCGTCCTCGACCAGATCGGCGATGACGCCGATCGGCTGCCGGTCGATGCGGATCGGCAGGGCGAGCTTCGACAGCACGTCGCCGCGGAAATTCGTGACGACGAAGACCATCCTGTTGGCGGCGATCTTGCCGCCGACGACGCGGGCGGCATCGGGATTGAGTTCCAGCGCCACGCGCGGTCTCCCGCGAACCGCCTCGTTACGGATATCGCCTTCGTGACGCGGTAGGATCAGCCCATCGTCGAGTAGCGAGGCGGTGATGGCGGAAACGGTGGTGGTGGAAAGTTCGGTACGCTCGCTGATCTCGATCCGTGAAATCGGACCATGACGCCTGACGGTATCGAGCACGTTCAGGCGATTGATCGCGCGCATCAATTCTGGATCTGCTGTCTTCATGAAAATTAGCCGGCGGTCGTTTCGTTAGGCGGAAGCCAATATTTTTAACGGGTTACGAAATAAATAGCAGGTAATTCCGGCACCCTGTCAAGCGCATTTGATAAAAATAGAGGCAGTTGGGTTGACATCGGACGCAAGCTCCGTTGAATTAATCCGCATTGGGGAAAAATTGTGAGGATAGGTCCCCTGGGAGGAAAATCATGAATTTCAGTTTGAAGAGCACCCGTTTCGGCGGCAGGCGAATCGCATCCATGGCCGCGGCAGCCGGCATGCTGCTGGCCGGAGCAGGGGCCGCCTCGGCGACGACGGTGGTCAAGTGGCTGCATCTCGAGACCGATCCGAAAAACGTCAAGGCCTGGGAAGAGATTGTTAAGAAATACGAAGCCCAGCATCCCGATGTCGACATCCAGATGCAGTTTCTCGAAAACGAGGCGTTCAAGGCTAAGCTTCCGACATTGCTGCAGTCCGACGACGTGCCGGATTTCTTTTTCAGCTGGGGCGGCGGCGTCCTGAAGCAGCAGTCGGAGACCGGCGCGCTGCAGGATGTGACGGCAGCTCTCGATGGCGATGGCGGCAAGTTGCGCAAGGCCTATACCCCGGCTTCGGTCGATGGCCTGACCTTCAACGGCAAGACCTGGGCGATCCCCTACAAGGTGGGCTTGGTTAGCTTCTTCTACAACAAGGCGCTGTTTGCAAGGGCCGGCGTCAAGGCCGAGGATATCAAGACCTGGACTGATTTTCTCGAAGCGGTGAAGAAGATCAAGGCGGCCGGCATCGTGCCGATTGCCGGCGGCGGTGGCGAAAAATGGCCGATCCACTTCTACTGGAGTTATCTCGTCATGCGTGAAGGCGGCCAGAAGGTCTTCGACGCGGCCAAGAACGGCGAAGGCGAAGGGTTCCTCGATCCCGCCGTCATCAAGGCGGGTGACGATCTCGCCGAACTCGGCAAGCTGGAGCCTTTCCAGCCCGGCTATCTCGGCGCGACATGGCCGCAGACGCTCGGCGTCTTCGGTGACGGCAAGGCGGCAATGATCCTCGGCTTTGAAGCGACCGAAGCCAACCAGCGCAAGAATGCCGGCGACGGCAAGGGCCTGGCATCCGACAATATTGGCCGTTTCGTTTTCCCGACGGTTGAGGGCGGCGCCGGCAAGCCGACCGATACGCTGGGTGGCCTGAACGGCTGGGCCCTCACCAAGAAGGCCTCCAAGGAAGCGATCGATTTCCTCGCTTTCCTGACGAACGCGGACAACGAGCGGGCGATGGCCAAGGCCGGCATGCTTCTGCCCGTTGCAGTCGGCGCCGATGACGGCGTCGTCAACCCGTTGCTCGCCGAATCGGCAAAACAGCTCGCGGGCTCTACCTGGCATCAGAACTTTTTCGACCAGGATCTTGGTGCTGCCGTCGGCCGCGTCGTCAACGACGTGTCGGTGGAAATCGTCTCCGGTCAGATGAATTCCAAGGATGGCGCCAAGATGATCCAGGACGCTTTCGAGCTGGAACAATAACCAGCGCCTGCAGACCCTTCCTGGCGCTCCGACCCAAAACGGAGCGCCAGCGTCGCTGCCGACATGCGAAAGCAGGAACAATGGCCAATATCTCAGTCCCATCGATCACGACGGCCGCACGGCCGGCAAGGAAAGCCGCAAACAGCCGGAGCTCGGTCGCGCATGACCGGCTGACGGTGCTGTTGCTCTTTCTGCCGCCGGCGCTGCTGCTTTTCACGCTCTTCGTCATCATGCCGATGGGGGAGGCCGCCTGGTACAGCCTTTACAAATGGAACGGTTACGGCACGCCGACCGAATTCATCGCACTGCGCAACTTCCAGGTTCTGTTCCGTAACGCGGCTTTCACCCAGGCGCTTGTTAATAACGGCCTGATCATCGTCATCTCGATCTGCATCCAGGTACCGCTCGCCATCTGGCTGGCGACCATGCTGGCGCACCGCATTCCGGGTGTCGTCGGCTTCCGCCTGATCTTCTTCCTGCCCTATGTGCTGGCGGACGTTGCCGCAGGCCTCATCTGGCGCTTCGTCTACGATGGCGACTATGGCCTGTTTGCCGCCGTTTCCAACTTCTTCGGTTTCGCCAATCCTTATGTGCTCGCCGACAAGGACTTGGCGATCTATGCCATCCTCGGGGTGATCGTCTGGAAATATTTCGGTTTTCACATGATGCTATTCATCGCCGGGCTGCAATCCGTCGACAAAAGCGTGCTGGAGGCGGCCGAAATCGACGGCGCCACCGGCTGGCAGAAATTCCGTTACGTCACGCTGCCGCTGCTCGGCTCGACCTTGCGTCTTTCCATCTTCTTTGCGGTCGTCGGCTCGCTGCAGCTCTTCGACATGATCATGCCGCTGACCGGCGGCGGGCCGTCCAACTCCACCCAGACGATGGTCACCTTCCTCTATACCTACGGCGTCATGCGCATGCAGGTCGGCCTCGGCAGCGCCGTCGGCGTGGTGCTCTTCATCATCTGCGTGACGCTCGCTTTCGGTTACAAAAGGATATTCATGCGCCATGACTGATATGAGCTCTTCTATCCGCATGAGCACATCGACACGCATCTATCTCTACGTGTCGCTGAGCCTGATTGCCGCGATCGTGCTCGTGCCGCTGCTGACGACGGCGCTTGGCGGCTTCAAGACGCTGGGCGATCTGCGCACCAATCCCTTCGGCCTGCCGACGGAATGGCAATGGGCGAACTATACCGACATTCTTTTCGGTGAGCGCTACTGGCTGCAGATCGGCAATTCGCTTGTGATCGCCGCACTCACCGTCCTCCTGACGCTGATCGTGTCGTCCATGGCGGCTTTCGCCTTTGCCCATGTCCGGTTTTTCGGCTCGTCGTTCCTGCTCAATTATTTCCTGCTGGGCCTGATGTTTCCGGCGGCGACTGCGATCCTGCCGCTTTTCATCCGCATCCGCGATCTCGGCCTGCTCGATACCTATTGGGGCGTGGTGCTGCCGCAGGTCGCCTTCGGGCTCGGCATGAGCATCCTCTTATTCAGGAACTATTTTCGCAACCTCCCGGAAGAATTGTTCCAGGCGGCCTTCGTCGATGGCTGCGGTTATCTCAGATTCTTCTGGCATGTGTCGCTGCCGCTTTCCCGGCCGATCGTCGCCACTGTCAGCATCATCTCCTTCGTCGGCAGTTGGAACAGCTATATCCTGCCGCTGATCATGCTGAACTCGGAATCCAAATATCCCTGGCCGCTCGGCATCATGGTCTATCGCGGCGAGTACGGCACGGAATGGCAGCTGGTACTGGCCTTCATAACCCTCACCATCCTTCCCACCATCATCGTCTTTTTCGTCGCCCAGAGACACATCATCGCCGGCTTGACCGCCGGCGCCGTGAAGTCCTGAGCCGAACCATTGGAGGTGCAATCATGGCATCTGTTGAACTGCACGATATTCGCAAGGCCTATGGCGCCGTCGACGTCATCCACGGCATTTCGCTTGCGATAGAGGATGGGGAATTCGTCGCGCTCGTCGGGCCGTCCGGTTGCGGAAAATCGACGCTGCTGCGGATGATCGCCGGCCTCGAGGAGATCACCGATGGCGAAATCGCGATCGGCGGCAAGGTCGTCAACGCCATGACGCCGCGCGAGCGCAACATCGCCATGGTCTTCCAATCCTATGCTCTCTATCCGCACATGACTGTGGCTGAAAATATGGGTTTCAATCTGAAGCTCGCCGGCGTGGCGAAACCCCAGATCGAGCTCCGCGTCGCCGAGGCCGCCCGCATGCTCGATCTCGCCAAGCTCCTCGACCGCAAGCCGGCCCAGCTTTCGGGCGGCCAGCGCCAGCGCGTCGCCATGGGCCGCGCCGTCGTGCGCAATCCGGCTGTCTTCCTGTTCGATGAGCCGCTGTCCAACCTCGATGCCAAGTTGCGCGTGCAGATGCGCTCGGAAATCAAGACGCTGCACCAGAAGGTCCGGACGACCTCGATCTATGTCACCCATGACCAGATCGAAGCGATGACGCTGGCCGACCGCATCGTCGTGCTCAATCAGGGCAGGGTGGAGCAGCAGGGAACACCGCTCGAACTCTACAAGAAGCCCGCCAATCTCTTCGTCGCCGCCTTCATCGGATCACCGGCGATGAACATGCTCGACGGCACAGTCGACGGCGAAAATGGTGGGCCAGCTGCTCGCCTCAGCGACGGCACGGCCATCCGCATCGCGCCTGACCGCAAGGTCAAGCCCGGTCAGGCCATCACCGTCGGCCTGCGCCCCGAACATCTCGTTCCCGGTCTATCAGCCGGCACGCCGCTCGCCGGCCGGACGATGCTGGTGGAACCGACAGGCGCCCAGACCCACGTGGTCTTCGATCTCGCCGGTCAGCAGGTAACCGCCATCGTCGACGGTGAATATCCCGCCCGTTATGGCGCCGTGTTCGAGGCGAGTATTACGAGTGATCAGGTGCACGTCTTCGATCGCGGCACCGGCGTGGCGCTTTAGGGGCGGTTTACGTTAAAGCCGCCGGCACCTTAGACTGCTGATAAGCCGGCCAACTTCTCTTTCGTCATGCTCGGGCTCGTCCCGAGCATCTGTTACGCCGGTTGCAGATCCTCGGCACAAGGCCGAGGATGACGCCGAGAAGAGAGATTCGTCATTGGTTCAAAGGGTTGAAGTGTTTTTCGCGCATCTGAACGGACGCGGGCGCGCACTGTAATCCATGGCGGAAGGCCCCCGCGTTTCCTGATCTCCGATTTGCTACTCCGCCGCGATGCGTGTCCCGCCGTTTGCCTGCACAATCTTCTCCAGCAGCCCGAGTTCTTCCGGAGTGAGATCCGTCAGAGGCGGGCGCACAGGCCCTGGATCCTGCCCGAGGACGCGAAGGCCGGCCTTGATGATCGAGACGGCATAGCCACGCTTCCGATTGCGCAAGGCGACGAAGGGGAAGAAGAAGCTCTTCAGGATCTCGTCGACCGTCGACTGATCGCCGGTGCGCAAGGCGCCATAAAAGCGTTGGGCGAGGGCGGGCACGAAGTTGAAAACGGCAGACGAATAGGTCGTCACACCGGCGGCGAAATAGGCCTGGGCATAGACTTCATGGGTCGGCATGCCGCCGACATAGACCAGACGGTCGCCGAGCAGGGTGGTGATCTCGATGACCTTGTCGACATCGCCGACGCCGTCCTTGAAGCCGATCAGGTTCGGGCATTCCTCTGCCAGACGCGCGATGCTTTCGGCCGAAAGAATGGCGTTGTCCCGGTTATAGACGATGACGCCGATGCCGACCGATTGGCAGACCGCCTTGACGTGGGCAATCAGCCCGGCCTGTTCCGCAAACATCAGATAGGGCGGCAGCAGCAGCAGACCGTCCGCGCCCGCCTTCTCGGCCGCGACGGCGATCTCGATCGCCAGCGACGTGCCGTAGCCGGTTCCCGAAATGATCGGCGTCTTGCCCGCCGACGCCTTGGCGGCCCGCACGACCTGCGGGATCTCACTGGGGTTGAGGGAGAAGAACTCGCCGGTGCCGCCGGCGGCAAACAGCGCAGCAGCATCGTAACCGGCAAGCCACTCGACATGACGCCGGTATTTGGCTTCGTCGAATTTGAGTTGATCGTCGAAATGCGTCACCGGGAACGAGAGGAGACCACTGCCGACGGCCTTCTTCAATTCAATCGGGTTCATCATGAAGTCCTATTCCTTAGGTGTTGAAAATCGTCTCGGGCGCTCTCGAGCACCTGTAGAAGTGCCGCGATATAACCGTAGCAAAAGGCAAAGGCGGTGGCGGTCGGATCCTTGCCGCTGACGGTCGGCACATGGTCGGGCATCAGCATGTATTTGAAGCCGACTTCCTTGTAGATCCTGGCCGAGCGGACCATGTCCATGTCGCCTTCTTCCGGGAAGGTCTCCATGAAGGAAAGTTTGCCGCCGCGAATGTTGCGGAAGTGAACGTTGAAGATCTTGTTGCGCTGACCGAACCAGCGAATGATGTCGTCGATTTCTTCGCCGGGGTTTTCGAGCATCTCGCCGATCGAGCCCTGGCAGAAATTGAGGCCGTGATAGGGGTTTTCGCGCATCAGCACGAATTTCTTCAGGCCTTCCACCGTGCCGAGCACACGCGTGACGCCGCGATAGCCGGGCGGCGTATAGGGATCGTGCGGATGGCAGGCGAGCCTGACGCGGTTACTTGCGGCAACAGGAACGACGCGTTCGAGGAAATAGTCGATCCGTTCCCAGTTTTCATCCTCGGAGAGAACGCCGGCAAGACCGGGTGCGGCCTGATGATCCGCCTTCTCCCAGCGGAAGCTGGCGTTCAGCGATCCGCCGCGTCCCGGTTCATCCGGCGTGCGGGGAATGCCGATCAGGTTGAGATTGTACTTCACAGATGGAATGCCGGCCGCGGCGACATTCTCGATCATCTTGCAGACGGCGTCGATCTGTCTGTCTCGATCGGGGCCGGCCAGCAGGATATCGGGATAGGAAGCCTTCTCGATCGGCTGCGAGGGCAGGGGCAACTGGATCATGTCGAGGATCAGGCCGAAGCTTTCGACCTTGTCGCGATGACGCTCGATATCCGAAAGCGTCCAGCTGCTCGGCTTTCCCGGCGGGTCGGCGTTGATATGCTTCACACCCAGTTGCGCGAAAATGCGATAATCGTCGTCATCCCGCGCTGCCACCTGTGTTCCCAGATACATCAAAGTCCCTCTCAAGTCTTCGCAATGTCATATGACATAATATGAATTTTTGAGAGAGTCGAGCCCTATTACTGTTCGGCGAGCATGCGGTAGCGACGCTGGCTCGCCATCATATGTGCCCGCATCGCCTGGCGCGCCCGCTCCGGATCCTGGTCGGCGATGGCCGAAAGGATTTCCACATGTTCGGCGTAGACCTTCTGGAGATAGTCGCGGTCATTAGCTTCAGGAAGCGTCGGAAACTGGCCGCGGGGAATGGCTCTCGGGCCGAAATGGCGCAGAACATCGACGTAGAATCGGTTGTTCGTGGCGGCCGCGATTGCCATATGGAAGGCATAGTCAGCCTCCACGGTCTGCTGCCCGGCTTCGATCAGGCTTGCCATTCTGCGGTTGGCTTCGCGGATTGCCGCCTCCTGTTCGGCGGTGCGGCGATAGGCGGCGATGGCTGCCGCTTCGCCCTCGGCCGCCATGCGAAACTCCAGCAATTCCAGGGTTTCCGGAATGCTTTTGATTTCCACAGGCGTCAGTGACAATACCGAATGAATCTTGGGATCGGCGACGAAAACCCCTTTGCCCTGGATCGGCTTGACGAAGCCCGCTGCTCTCAGGTCGGCAATGGCTTCTCGCACCACGGTGCGGCTCACGCCGAACGTCGATTCAAGCTGCGGCTCGGTCGGCAATTGGTCGCCGACGCGCAGCTTCCCCGTCTCGATTTGCGCCCGTAGCTGATCAATGACCTGCTGCGCCAGTCTTTGCCGACCGCGGCTGAGTGTTGTCATTTTCCGTTCCCAATCCCTTTGCATCAAGGTCCCCCGCTCAGGTCTTGCAAATCATATTCGACTTCGATAAATCATAATACGACATACGGGCGACATAATATGTTTCCTATAGTAATCCAGGGAGGAGTTACAATGAAGCATTTTTCTAAAGGCTTGTTCGCCGGCGCCGTCGTCGGCGCATTGACGATCGCCACGCCGCAATTGCACGCCGCCACGCCGAGGGATCAGTTGGTGATCGGGACATCGTTGGCGCAGGTCTTGTCCCTCGATCCGCATCAGGCGACCGAGGGAAAAGCGGTCGAGATCATGTCGAACCTCTACGACCGGCTGGTCAACAGCACGCCTGACGGCAAGATCGTGCCGCAGCTGGCCGAAAGCTGGAAGGTTGACGACAAGGGCATCACCTTCACCCTGCGCCAGGCCAATTTCGCTTCCGGCAATCCGGTGACGTCAAAGGACGTCGTCTATTCGCTGGGGCGGCTCCTGAAGCTTGACCAGGCCGCTGCCGCCAACCTCAAGCGTATCGGTTATGACAAGACCAATGTCGACAAGCTCGTCACGGCGGTCGACGACAAGACGGTGCGCATCGACTTCTCAGGCCAGGTGACGGCCGAAATGCTGCTCTACCGGCTCACGACCTCGACCACCAGCGTGGTCGACAGTGTCGAAGTGCAGAAGCATGTCGCGGATAATGACTGGGGAAACGCCTGGATGCGGACGCACTCGGCCGGCTCCGGTCCCTTCACCCTCAATCGCTGGTCTCCGAACGAACTTGTCATTCTCGACGCCAATAAGGATTATGTGGCAGGCGGTCCAAAGATGAAGCGCGTCATCGTCCGCCACGTTCCGGAAAGCCAGGTCGAGCGCCTGATGCTCGAACGTGGCGATATCGATATCGCCAGTGCCCTGACGGCATCGGATCTTGCGACGTTCAAGGATAAGCAGGGTTTCACCATCCAGCGGATTCCGACAGGCGGCTTCTACGTGCTGTCGATGAATGCCGGCAATCAGTACCTCTCCAATCCGAAGGTTCGCGAGGCCATTGCCTACGGTATCGATTATAAGGGCATCGAGAAGACGATCATGGGTCCTTACGGGCGGGCGAGAAACGTTCCCGTTCCGGAGAATTTCGAATATGCGATCCCGAATCCCGATTGGCATCTCGATGTTGAAAAGTCCAAGCATCTGTTGGCCGAGGCAGGGTTCAAGGACGGCTTCTCGCTGTCGCTGAAGACCATCGCCCAGACGCCGCGCATCGATCTTGCCACGGCCATCCAGGCTTCGCTCGCCCAGGTTGGCATCAAGATCGACATCCAGCAGGGCAACGGCTCGGAAATCATTGCCGCCCATCGCGCCCGGGACTTCGATCTGCTGATTCCGCAGACCAGCGCCTATATGCCGAACGTCCTCGGCTCGATGGAGCAGTTCTCGTCAAATCCCGACAACTCGAAGGAGGCCAACAATGCCGGCAACTTCGTCTGGCGCTCGGCCTGGGACATTCCCGAACTGACGGCCCTGACGGCAAAGGCATCGATAGAGCCAGGCCCGAAGAAGCGCGGCGAGCTCTACGTTCAGATGCAGAAGATGTTCGTGGAACAGAAGCCGGCGGTGCTTCCGCTCTTCGAGCGCTTCGAGCCTATCGTGCTATCAAGCAAGGTACAGGGATATGTGGGACATCCGACCCAGCTGACGCGCCTCGAGGACGTCACGAAGTCTGAAACCCAGTAATACCCCGAGGCAGCCGATCATGAAGGAACTCTCCGCAGCCGAATTTGGCCGACGCCTGGCGCATCTGGTGGTCAGCCTGTTCATCCTCTTATGTGTGACCTTCGTGATCGGTCGCGTCCTGCCCACGGATCCCGTCGGCGCGATCGTCGGCGAGCTCGCCGATCCCGCCGCCTATGCGGCGATGCGGACGCGTCTGGGGCTCGATCTGCCGATCTATCAGCAGTTCTTCCTCTATCTGAACGGGCTGGCTCATGGTGATTTCGGCACGGCTGTGCTCACCGGCAATCCCGTCTCCTCGGACCTCGCTCAGGCCTTTCCAGCGACATTCGAACTTGCGACGTTGGCAGTGATCATCTCGACCTTCGTCGGCGTCCCGCTCGGCCTGGTCGCGGCGCTATTTCGCGACAGCCTGATCGACAAGATTGCCCGCGTGGTCGCCCTCGTTGGTCATTCGATCCCGGTTTTCTGGTTCGGCATCGTCGGCCTCGTCATCTTCTATGCCGGCCTGAACTGGGTCGGCGGGCCGGGCAGGGTGGACGTGTTCTACGAGGGGCTGGTCACCCCGCAGACCGGCTTGTTGCTGATCGACAGCCTTCTGCAAGGCGAGACGGAAATCTTCTGGAATGCGCTCGGCCATATCATTCTGCCCGCCTTCATCCTGGCTTACGCGGCGATGGCCTACATCACCCGCATGACCCGCAGCTTCACGCTGGAGCAGTTGAGCCAGGATTATGTGATTGCCGCCCGCGCCAAGGGCGTGAGCCCGACCGGTACGGTTTTGCGCCACGTCCTGCCGAATATCGCCGTGCAACTGATCACCATCCTTGCGATTTCCTATGGCGGGCTGCTCGAAGGCGCTGTCGTGACGGAGATCGTCTTCTCCTGGCCGGGTATCGGCCAATATATGACCAATGCCCTGATGATCGGCGACATGAACGCCATCGTCGCTGCCACCATCATCGTGGGGTTCATCTTCATGTTCCTGAATTTCCTGGCCGACGTCGCCTACGCCGTGCTTGATCCGCGCATGAGGGAGGCTGCCCGATGACCGACGCCGTCCACAGCGAGATCCAGATCCGTCCTCCAAGTGTGCCGAGCCGCGTTGCCGCCTCTTTTGCGCGCGCCGGCCGCAAACTGGCCGACGAGCCGCTTGGTCTTGCCGGCTTCGCCGTCCTTGGCATCCTCTGCGTGGTCGCGATTTTTGCGCCGCTTCTGGCGCCCTATGATCCGACCATTCAGGCGCTTGGCGATGCCTTGCGGCCTCCAAGCCTTGCTCATCCGGCGGGTACGGACGAATTCGGCCGGGATATCCTCAGTCGCCTCATCTTCGGCACGCGGATCACCATTCAGACCGTGCTTGCGGTTTCGTTGATCGTCGGGCCGATCGGCCTTCTGATCGGCGTCGTCGCGGGTTTCTTCGGCGGGAATACGGATGCTGTTCTGATGCGAGCCACAGATATCGTTCTTTCCTTCCCGTCGCTGATCCTGGCGCTTGCCTTTGCCGCCGCCCTCGGAGCGGGGCTGGGCACGGCCATCATCGCAATCTCGCTCACCGCATGGCCCCCGATCGCAAGGCTTGCCCGGGCAGAGGCGCTCGTCGTCCGAAATGCCGACTATGTGGTTGCCGCCCGCCTTTACGGCGCGTCACCGATACGCATCCTTCTTCTCTACATCGCGCCGATGTGCATTCCCTCGGTCATCGTTCGCCTGACGCTCAACATGGCGGGCATCATCCTGACGGCGGCCTCGCTAGGCTTTCTTGGTCTGGGCGCCCAGCCGCCGGCGCCGGAATGGGGCGCGATGATCTCCAACGGCCGCAAGTTCATGCTCGATTATTGGTGGGTCGCCGTCATGCCGGGTATCGCCATCCTGCTGACGAGCCTTGCCTTCAACATCGCCGGAGATACTCTGCGCGACATTCTGGATCCCCGCCATGCAAGATCGTGATCTGCAGCCCGTTCTCTCCGTCAAGGGCTTGAGCGTCCGTTTCGGGCGAGGGGCCGTGCCCGCCGTTTCCAATGTCAGTTTCGACGTCGGACGCGAACGTGTCGGCATCGTCGGCGAATCCGGTTCCGGCAAATCTACGACGGGCCGCGCCATTATGCGTCTTTTGCCGCCGGCCGCCGTGCTCGCGGCCGAGCGCCTGGATCTCACAGGCAGCTCTTTGCTTGCAAAGACCGAGCGACAGATGGGCGCGCTTCGCGGCAAGGATATCGCCCTGATCATGCAGGACCCGCGCTATTCGCTGAACCCGGTGCTGTCGATCGGCAAACAGATTGCCGAAGCCGCGCGCCTTCATCTCGGCCTTCGCGGGAAAGAGGCGCAGAATGCCGCCCGCGCCATGCTGGAACGTGTGCGCATCAGCGATCCGGATCGGGTCATGGCGCTCTATCCCCACCAGATCTCAGGAGGAATGGGCCAGCGTGTGATGATCGCGATGATGCTGCTCGCACGGCCGAAGCTGGTCATCGCCGACGAGCCGACCTCGGCTCTCGACGTTAGCGTCCGCAAGGACGTGCTGCTGCTGCTCGATGAACTGGTGCGTGAGAACAATTCCGGACTGCTGCTCATCAGCCACGATATTCGCATGGTCGCAGCCTTCTGCGAGCGCATCATCGTCATGTATGCCGGCCGGATTGTCGAAACCCTGACCCGCCTGGAAGATGCTCGCCATCCCTATACCCGCGGGTTGATATCAGCGCTGCCCGACCCGAAGAACCCGGTTCGCCGGCTTGCGGTTCTCGACAGGGCGAAACTTGATCTGGAGACGGCACAATGATTGATGTGCGTGATCTCGATGTCATCTTTGCGTCAGGCAAAAACCGGAACCATGTCGTCAGGGGCATCAGCTTTCAGGTAAAGCAGGGGGAGACGCTTGGAATCGTCGGTGAATCCGGATGCGGCAAATCGACGGTGCTGGGTTGCCTCGCCGGAATGGAGAGTGGCTGGACGGGTCAGATGGAACTTGGCGGAAAGCCGATAGGAAAGAAGCGTTCCCGCGAGGAGCTGACGTCAGCCCAGATGGTGTTTCAGGACCCTTACGGCTCCCTGCACCCCCGCCATCGTATCGGCACTGCATTGGCGGAGCCGCTGCGCGCCATGGGGCGTTCCGATATCTGGTCGAAAGTCGAAAAGGCGTTGATTCAGGTCGGTTTGCCCGCGAGTTTTGCTAGCCGTTTTCCGCACGAGCTTTCCGGTGGCCAGAGGCAGCGCGTGGCGATCGCCCGCGCACTCATCCTGTCGCCGCCGATCCTGTTGCTGGATGAGCCGACATCGGCACTCGATGTCTCCGTCCAGGCCGAAATCCTCAACCTGCTTGCCGATCAGCGCGAGGAAAAGGGACTGACCTATCTGCTCGTCAGTCACGACCTCGCGGTCATCGCCCATATGTGCGACCGGGTGCTGATCATGAAGGATGGCGGCTTCGTGGACGAACTCACCAAAGAGGATCTGCGGGCCGGCACCACGCATGACGCCTATGCCAGGGAACTGTTCGAGGCGAGCTTCATGGGAGCTTGACGCGAGTTAAGCAGCAACATCAGGCTGCTTTGCAGAAACTTGCGAAATCGTCGAGGAAACGGCGCATCTCGTCCTGATGCCGAGGCTCGGAAAGATGCGCCCCAACCTCCTCCGGGGAAAGCTTCATCAGATGGAGCCGAAGGAAGAGTTCCTCGTTGAATCGTCCGCTGAGCGTGGCGAGAACGACGCGGAGCTGGCGCAGCATGTCGTCCCCTCTATGGGAGGCGTGCGCAAGCACGATCGGTTTGCCGATCACCTCTTGACGGGAGACCAGCCAGTCAATGGCGTTCTTCAGCCCGCCGGGGATTGACCTGATGTATTCGGGGCTGGCCAGGATCAGTCCATCTGCGTCGGCGATGGCTCTTGCAAGCCTCGCCACTTCAAGCGGGGGCTCTGGAAGCTCCAGATCGGGCGAAAAGACCGGAAGTTCCCCGACCCGGTCATAGACCGATACCGTATGTGCCGAGCCGGCGACCGACTGCAGCGCATATAGCATGGCCGTATTGGTAGAGGCTCGGCGAGCGCTGCCGGATATTGCCAGGAATTTCATGGTGTCGGCATAGCCTCCTGTTTCGTGCGATCGGCTTAAACGCGATCAGGGGCACTTGGGCGGCTGACCGCGGCGACACTGCCTCTTTCGACGAGATGGCAGGAAAGCTCGACTCGCCGCCGCGGCGTCGCAAGGCCGAGCATCATGTCGCGCAGCAGATCGAGCGCGGTGGCGCCGAGTTCACGCATTGGAATATGCACCGTCGAGAGCGGCGGATTGTGAAAGGCTGATTGCGGCAGGTCGTCTATGCCCATGACCGAGATGTCCCGCGGCACGGCATAACCCGCCGCCTGCAACCCGCGCACGGCGCCGTCGGCAAGACTGTCGCCGGCCGTCAGGATGGCGGTGAAGAACAGGCCTTTCTGGCGGATGAGCCGGGTGATCGCCTCGGCGCCGAGTTCCGGCAGCCAATCGTCGACCTCGAGCACCAAATCGGTATCGGCTTTCAGCCCGTGATGCTGCAAGGCATCGCGCCAGCCCTCCAAACGCCGCTCGATCGTCCGTCGCCCCGGCCGCAGCATGAAGAGGATGCGTTCGTGCCCAGCCTTGATCAGTCGCTCCGCGGCGATGAAGGCGGCCGAGCGGTTGCAGGGCGTGACACTCGAAAGCCGCATATACGGATCGTCGCTGTTGACGAGCACGACGGGTTTTCCAAGATCGGCGGCGGCTGCAAGCATATCCTCCTCATCGACGGTCAGGATCAGCATGCCGCCGAAGCTCGGGTCGTCACGCATTTCGGCGATGACGCGTGCTTCGTCCGCTTTGTCGGCGACGGGGCGCATCGCCACTTCGATGCCGAGGGCGGAGGCGCGCGCATTCAGTCCTTCGAGAACGTAGAGCGTGAACTGGTTGCGAACATAGTCGATCATCGCCGCGCCGGAGGCGACGAGCATGACCTTCTTGCCCGCCACACTTGCCGGCAGGGCGTAGCTGACAGCGCTTGCCGTTTCCAGCACCAGTTTGCGGATCTCCGGCCTCACGCCTTTTTCGCCGGCGAGCGCCCGCGACACCGTGCTGATCGACACGCCGCATCTGGCGGCGATGTCGTCGAGGCGTGTCCTCCTGCCTTTTTTCTGCTCCGCTGACATGGCGTCTCCTCGCTCTCTCTTCCTTTATGCAAAAATCTTTCAGATTGCGCAAATGGAATGCCTATGCACAAGTGTTGCGAGGAGTCCGCGACAAGCAACAGAGCAGGGAGGCTTTGAAGATGCGGTTTGACGGCCAGTCCATCCGTCGGCGTTTTGTCCGGTGTTCCCAAGTTCGCGTGGGCTAGAGCATGGCCTCCGAGCAGCAATCCTATCTCCATCGCGCAACTACGAAGAATAGCCCGATCGCCTATTGGCAGCTCGCCCACTTGTGGCAGGAGCGTTACGACGTCGCCGACCGACCGATGGAAGGCAAGATGGATCCCTTCTTCTTCGTCACCAAGACGAAGAACTTCATTCCTCACGAATATCCCTGCCGCACAGAATTCAAGGAAGCCTTCTCCGGACGGCGGCCTCAGCCGGCCACCGATTTCGAGGCCACTCGCTGGTGGCTTCCCTTCGCATCCCCGCGTGTCGACCTGTCCGGCTTCTGGTTTCGGCCGACCCGCATAGGCTGCTGGGCGCGCACCTTCCTCGATGCCCGCTCGGCGGGGCCAGCCAAGCTTCGCCTGTCGACTTGCGGCGGCGCGATCCTCTTCGTCAACGATCGCGAGCAGGGCTTCATGGCGCCTTACGAGCGCAACCTCGAAGCCCAGCAGCTATTCGAGGTCGAGCTGGCTGCCGGCCCCAACGAGATCCGCGTCTATTTCGACGATCTCGCCGAGCGCGATGCCCGCTTCTATTTCCAGCTGGATTATCTCGAGGGGCCGGAGGTCGAAACATCAGTTCCCGTTCCCGTCACCGCCGGTGACGCGGATGCGCTGGAGGCGATCCTCGAAGGCATCAGGTTCGACCGCACCGCCTATTTCGGTGAGGATGTCACGATCCTTTTTCCCGAGCCGCTGCCTGTATCGCTGACCTGCCATGTCGAGATCGAAGGCGACTTCATGTCGACCGAGCGTTTCGATTATGATTTCGAACTGGAGAAAGGGGCGACGAATCTTGAACTCGGCGCCTCCGAGCGGATGCCGGCCGATTTCCGCCATTTCCGTATCGTCTTCAAGGCCGGCGAGTTTTCCGTCGGCCGCACGCTCGGCGTCGAGATCTGTCATCCCCAGGGAGAAGCGCCTGCCGCGCTGGAAGACCGCGTCGCCGAGGCGCTTGCCGAGGTCGCGGCGCATTCCGAGCCCGACACGGTCTGCGCTTTCGCGCGCCTGGCGCTGGGGCAGGGCGGCGAGGAAACCGAGGCGATGATCTCGGCCATGCTGCCCGTCATCGAAGATTGTCACGACTGTGCCGATTTCGTGCTGGTGCCGCTGCTGTTTGCCTATACGCGCTGGAGCGATCTGCTGTCGCCAGGTCTACGGCAAAGGATCGAGCACGCCGTTCTCCGTTATCGCTACTGGATGGATGAACCGGGCAACGACGTTCAGTGGTATTTTTCGGAAAACCACGCGCTTCTCTTCCATACCGCCGCCTATCTCGGCGGCAGGCTTTTCCCGGATGCCGTCTTCGTCCGTTCCGGCCGCACCGGCGCCGAACAGATGAAGGTCGGCGAGGAGCGTGTCCGCGCCTGGCTCGATCATTTCGAGCGCTGGGAAATGGCCGAGTGGAATTCCGTTCCCTATTTCCCGATCGACCTCAAGGGCCTGACGGCGCTCGCCGCCTGCGCGCCGGATGAGGCGATCCGTGCTCGGGCAAGCGCCAGCATCGTCCGCCTGATGGAGATCGTCGCCCGCTCGGCCCATCACGGCATGCTCACCGGCAGCCAGGGCCGCTCCTACGAACACACGCTGCGCCCCGGCCGCTCGGTTGAACTATCGGCCATCGCCCGCCTTCTCTGGGGCCGTGGCTGGTACGGCCGGCGCGTCCACGCCTTGCCGCAGCTTGCCGTCTGCATCCGCGACCACGGCCTGCGTTTCCCCGAGACGTTGGCCGAAATCGCCGCGCACCAATCCGATGACGCGCAGGAATGGACCTTTTCCCAGGGCGAGAACCGTTTCGCCGCGCTCTATCACTACAAGACGCGCGACACCGCACTCGGCACCATCGCGCATTATCGCCCCGGCGCCTGGGGTTATCAGGAGACGGTGCTGCACCTGCGCCTCGGCGACCGGCCGGAAGCACAGGTCTGGATCAACCATCCCGGTGAAACCATCCAGTTCGGCTACGGCCGGCCGAGCTTCTGGGGCGGCTGCGGAACGTTGCCGCGCGTACACCAGTATCGGGATCTGGCGATCCTCGATTTCGACATCCATGAAGGCCAGCCGGATTTCAGCCATGCCTGGTTCCCGGTCGAGGCCTTTGACGAAACCGCGGTGGACGGCAATCTGGCACTTGCCCGCTCCGGCGACGGTCTGGCGATGCTGATCGGCAGCGGAGCATTGATGCCGGTGAAGCAAGGCCCGACGACCGGTATGGAATTGCGGCTTGCCGGTCGAAAAAGTCGCTGGATCGTCCGTCTCTCCGATGTCAGGCGCGACGGCGGCCTTGAAGGAATGCAGGCGCGGTTCGCCAGGCTCTCGGTCCGCCGGGACGACGAGGGAGCACTGATCATCGTCGATCCAGATTATGGCCAGGTCGTCTTCGAAGAGGACGGCACCGTGCGCGCCGAAGGCCGTATTCTCAGACCTTCGGACTGGTCGGTGCGGGGAGACGCGGTACATCTGGAGATACCGGGAAGGCAGCCGCGGCGCGCGGCCTCGTAAACGACGTGTCCGGCAGGTGGAGGACCGGCCGGGCGCAGGAATTCATAGGTCAGGAGGAGGACAAAATGACCAGAATGAAATCGATCGGCGCGGCTTTTGCCGCAGTTCTCTTGAGTTCCGTCGCGGCCCATGCCGGCGACGTGCGCATCATGTGGTATTCCGACGGTGGCGAAGGCGATGTGATCAAGGACCTGCTCTCACGCTTCTCCAAGGCCAATCCCGACGTCAACGTCATCCTCGACGAGGTCTCCTACAACGTCGTCAAGGAACAGCTGCCGGTGCAGCTTGAAGCCGGGCAGGGACCGGATATCGCCCGTGTCACCAATCTGAAGGCGCCGGCGCAACACTGGCTCGATCTTCGTCCTTACCTCGCTGATGCGAAATATTGGGACGATAATTTCGGCGCCCAGGCTGACTGGATGCGCCCCGACGGCTCGAACGCCATCACCGGCTTCATGACACAGCTGACGCTGACCGGCGGCTTTGCCAACAAGACGCTGTTCGATCAGGCCGGTGTAGAAATCCCCGGCCCGAAAGCCACCTGGGACGACTGGGCAGCGGCCGCCAAGAAGGTCGCCGACAGCCAGAAGGTCATCGCCATGGCGATCGACCGTTCCGGCCACCGCGTCTCCGGCCCGAACATCTCCTATGGCGCCAACTACATCGCCGCCGATGGCAAGCCTGCGCCGATCGATCAGGGCGCCAAGGACTTCCTCAGCCGCTTCGTCAAGTGGAACGAGGACGGCACCATCAACAAGGACGTCTGGGTCAGCGCCGCCGGCTCCACCTACCGCTCCGGTGCCGAGGACTTCATCAATGGCGGTCTCGCCTATCTTTATTCCGGGAGCTGGCAGATTTCGGGCTTCGCCCAGAAGATTGGCGATAATTTCGACTGGGTCGTGACGGGAAGCCCCTGCGGCCCAGTTGCATGCTCCGGCATGCAGGGTGGTGCCGGTCTGGTGGCCGTCAAGTACACCAAGAACCCGAAGGACGTCGCCAAGGTGATGGACTACCTGGCAGGTGCCGACGTGCAGAAGGAGTTCGCCGAGCGCAGCCTGTTCATCCCGGCGCATAAGGGCGTCGCATCCGGCCGGTTGGACTTCAAGACTGACAATCCGCATGTGAAGGCGGCACTGAAGGCCTTCGTCGAATCGGCCGGCCAGACGGCGGCACCCGCCATGAAGCTGCCGGGCTGGAAATGGTCGGACGCCTATTACAGTGCCATCGTCGCCCGCATCAGCCAGGTGGTCGCCGGTGAAATGAAGCTCGACGACGCCTATGCCCGCATCGACGAGGACATCAAGGCCAAGGTCGCCGGCAACTGACGGAAGAACAGATGACGGCGAAGACGGTTTCTTCCGAACCACCGGTGAAATCAGCTCTGCGGCAGGCGCTCAATGCGCCTGTCCGGCTTCTCATGGGGATCGTCGACATTCCCATGCGCGCCTGGCAGAAGCTGACGGGGCTGAACGGCATGGCGGGCGTTTTCCTCGCGCCCAACATGCTGATCTTCACCGTCTTCGTGCTCCTGCCGCTGGTCATCAATTTCATCTATTCGACGACGAGCGGCAGCGCCATTTTCCTGCCGAACCGGACCTATGTCGGCGCCGACCAGTACCGTATTCTCTTCGATTGCCGCAGTTACCTCGATCCGTCGACCTGCGCGGCCGACACGTTCTGGGCCGCCGTGCGCAACACCGCCGTCTTCGTCGTCTTCCAGGTCTCAGTGATGCTGATCGCGGCCCTGACGACGGCGCTGATCCTCAACCGCGAGCTCTCCAATCGCGGCTTCTGGCGCGCCGTCTTCTTCTTTCCGGTGCTTCTGTCGCCGGTCGTCGTCGGCCTGATCTGGAAATGGATTTTGCAGCGTGAAGGCCTGCTGAACTATGCGCTAAGCCCCCTCGGCTTGGAGCCGTTTTCCTGGCTCAGCGATCGCTTCTGGTCCTTCTTCTTCGCTGTCTTCGTCTCCGTCTGGGCGCATATGGGCTTTTACGCGCTGATCCTGCTCGCCGGTCTGCAGGCGATCCCGAAAGATCTCTACGAGGCGGCTGCGATGGACAAGGCCAGCCCGACCCGCATCTTCCGGCGCATCACCCTGCCGCTGCTGATGCCGAACCTCATCGTGGTGCTGGTGCTGGCGCTGATCCGCGCCGTGCAGATCTTCGACGAGGTCTTCGTGCTGACCGGCGGCGGCCCGGGCACCAGCACCATGTACATTACCCAGTATATTTATGAGACCGGCTTTGCGAGTTCATTGCGCAATCCGGGGCTTGCATCGGCCGCCTCGATCCTGATGGGCATCGTCCTCGTCATCCTGACGCTGATCCAACTCGGCGTCAGCGCCCGCAACGAGAAGAAGGGAACACGCTGATGAGTGCCGTCGGTGCATTTCTTCTCCGCCGTCGCGGCCGCGGCTGGCACTGGACGGACATCGTCACGTGGATCTGGCTGATCTCTGGCGTCTTCCTGATGTTCGGCCCGGCCGTCTGGCTGGTCTTCTCCTCGTTTAAGACGCCGGCGGCCCTTGCCGAATTCCCGCCGTCCTTCCTGCCTTATGTCACCGAACAGGCTGTTGTGCCGGGCTACGATAAGCCATTGCCGCTCTACAATGTCACGATGCCGGACGGCAGCACCCGTGTACTCGCCGAAGTCCGCCGCATCGGCATCGTCGGCCAGATGGTCGATCCGAAGCAGCCCGGTGAGATCGTCAAGGCAAACATCAAGGACCGCACGCCGGTGCGCAAGGTCGAATTCGCCAGCGGCAACTATACCGAACCTTTCCAGCGCTTCGATTTCTTCCTATTCCTGCGCAATTCCGTCTTCGTGACGGTGGCGGCAACGGCCATCACGTTGCTCGTCAATTCCATGGCCGCCTTCGCACTGTCGAAATACCAGTTCCCCGGCCGCACTGCCGTCATGCTGATGATCCTTGCGACGCTGATGGTGCCGCTTTCTGTCATCGTCGTGCCGCTCTATTCCGTCATCGGCACGCTGAACCTCTTCGACAGCCTTTGGGGCGTCATCCTGCCGACGGTCGCTACCCCGACCGGGGTCTTCCTGCTCAGGCAATATATGCTGACGATCCCGGACGAGTTGATCGACGCTGCGCGCATGGATAAGGCGAGCGAATGGCAGATCTACTGGCGCATCATCTTGCCGTTGTCCGCCCCGGCGCTGGCCGTGCTGGCGATCTTCTCGGTCGTCTGGCGCTGGAACGACTTCCTCTGGCCGCTGATCGTGCTCTCGCGCAAGGAACTCTATACGCTGCAGGTCGGCCTCAATGTCTATGCCGGCGAACTCAATGTGCAATGGCACTACATCCTTGCCATGACCGTCGTTTCGATGATCCCGGTCGTGCTGATCTTCGTCTTCCTGCAGCGCTTCATCACCACGGGCATTGCCGGCTCCGGCTTGAAATAGGCCGTGTATACTATGAAACAGGAGAGTGCATGAGCGGGCTCGAGCTCAAGAACATCGTCAAGAATTTCGGCTCCGTCGAGGTCATTCGCGATGTCTCGCTTGCCGTCAACGACGGCGAGTTCGTCGCCTTCGTCGGCCCTTCCGGCTGCGGGAAATCGACGCTGCTGCGTCTGATCGCCGGCCTCGATAAGCCCACAGGCGGCAACATCGTCATCGACGGCAACGACGTCACGGATATCACCGCCGCCGACCGCGGCCTCGCCATGGTCTTCCAGTCCTATGCGCTCTATCCGCATATGAGCGTGCGGGAGAACCTCGCCTTCGGCCTCGAAAACACCAAGGTGGCGAAAGCGGAGATCGAAGCGCGTATCGCTGATGCCGCACGCATGCTGGAGATCGAGCCGTTTCTGCAGCGCCGTCCGGGCCAGCTCTCCGGCGGCCAGCGCCAGCGCGTCGCGATCGGCCGCGCCATCGTCCGGCGGCCGGATGCCTTTCTGCTCGACGAGCCGCTGTCCAATCTCGATGCGGAACTGCGCGTCTCCATGCGCACCGAACTCGCGGCCCTTCACGCCCGCCTGAAGGCGACGATGATCTACGTCACCCACGACCAGGTCGAGGCGATGACGCTTGCCGATCGTATCGTCGTGCTACGCGGCGGCAGGATCGAGCAGGTGGGAACGCCGCTGGAACTTTACAACAAGCCGGCGAACCGCTTCGTCGCCGGCTTCATCGGCGCCCCGCATATGAATTTCCTGGAAGGCGCGATCATCGGTCACGAGGGTGGGTCCACCCAGGTCGAAACGGTCGGCGGCCATCGCCTTTCCGTCGTTGCGCGTGAAGCCTGCCCGGTCGGCGAAAGGATCAGCATCGGCATCCGGCCGCAACACATCACCCTTGCCGATGCGGGAGCGACGACCAGGCTGGATACCCGCATTATCCTTGTCGAGGAACTGGGCTCCGAGACCGTCGTGCATGCCGAAGCGGCCGGGAAGAAACTGATCGCAGTCTTTGCCGGCCAGCAGCAGATGAAATCGGGCGACAGCCTGCCGCTCAAGCTCGATCCCGAGGTCCTGCATCTCTTCGGAGAGGATGGCCGGCGCCTGTCTTGATGATTTAAAAAAGCCCGCGCCGAAGCGCGGGCCGAATATTAGATCAAGTCAGCTTTAATGGCTGTTCTTGTGACTTTGTTGACCAGCCTTGACATGCTGTTCATGGCTGCCGCCGCGGGTTCCGCTGGACTGCGCGTCGCGGCTGCCTGAGGCGCTACGGTCCTTGGAGTCGTTCTTGTGACTCTGCTGACCAGCCTTGACGTGCTGTTCATGGTTTCCACCTTGGTTTGCCATACGGTTCTCCTTGGGTTTGAACGAGGCCACGTCGACCTCGATGGGAGAACCTCGCCTTGGCGCATACGTTCCCTATTTTAATATTTCGTGATCTCCACCTCGATGGGATGAGGAAGCGAACCGGGCGGGTAGGGAGCTCGCCTGCCATTTCGTTGGCCATCGGGAGAAAACGGAAAAATCCCGATGTTCTCCAGCACCGCCGCGTCCGCTTGGCACGGCCCGCAACCTCGTCCTGACAATGCTTGTGATGGCAAGAAGGTTCCGGACATGAACCCGATTCACCCATGTCGGAAACGCAGGCGCAGCTCGTCTGCTCTTTCCTATTCAACCCATCGCTCTAGCTTAAAAGGCATAGGAAGAAAGGAGAAAACCATGACCGACGCACCGAATACGGCGACCCCGGCGCGAAGAGTGTTGCGTGGCCGCCCCTACAGCATCGGCGAATTTGCCAGGAAATACAGGCTGGACGACAAGGAGGCGAAGCGCCTCTATGAGAAGTTTGGCCCGTCTGCCACCGAACTCGACCTGTTGATGGCGGCAAAGCGGCGCCCGCCGTCTAGTCTCGACGCCTGACGACCTCATGAAGATCCGGACCGGGAGCTGCCTTTGCGGGGCGGTTACCTACAGGGTGGAAGGCGAGCCGCTTCGTGTCGGCCTCTGCCATTGTGGCGATTGCCGTAAATCGAGCGGCTCCGCGTTCGTCTTCTTTGCCGTCTGGCCGCGCCCGGCTTTCTCCCATAGCGGCAAGATCGCTACTTTCTCCGGCCGCAGTTTCTGCCCGACATGCGGCAGCAGGCTTTTCTGCCTTCGGCAGGATGCGGCGGAAATTCGCCTCGGCTCGCTCGACAATCCGCCGACAGACCTGATGCCGGGCGACGAAGTCTGGATCAAGCGGCGCGAACCATGGCTGCATCCGCTGCCGGGCGCCGGTCAATATGGCGAGGATGCCGACTGACGCGCTCTCTGCCAACCCTTCCTTACCAAGATTTCATTTCACCCATCCGCAATTCCGTGCCACTTCCGCGGCAACGCTAATCGCCGGTTCATGTGCGCTGTGGTTACTTTGACGCGCAGGCCGGCAGCAGCCATCCAGTGATCGAGGACTTCATGAGCAATCCCCAAGCCGGCAACAAGACTGGAGCGCAGGCAAGCGGCGCGTCCGATCTCGCAGCGGTTCTTGCATCGGGAAGGCAGGGCAAGCGCCGCCGCTGGCGTGGACGCCTGGTTATTCTTCTCATCCTCATCGCCGCTGCCGCAGTCGCGGCCTACGTCTACATGGGCCGCGGGCGCAGCGAAGTGAGCTATGATACCCAGCCGGCAAAACGCGGCGACCTGACGGTTCTCGTCACCGCCACCGGTTCGGTACAGCCGACCGAGCAGGTGGATATATCGAGCGAGCTTTCCGGCACGGTCCGCGACGTCAACGTCGATTACAACAGCACGGTCAAATCTGGCGAGGTGCTCGCGCTTCTCGATACGAACAAGCTTGAGGCGGATGTGAAGAGTTCGCGTGCCAAGCTCAATTCGGCCAAGGCGAACGTCGTCAAGGCCAATGCCGATATGCAATCGGCGGGCACTTCGCTCGATCGGTTGAAGAGCCTGGTCAAGAGCAATGTCTCCACCCAGCAGAGCCTCGACGACGCCAGCTACAAATATGATTCCGCCGTTGCCGCCAAACAGATCAACGAAGCTGAGGTGCTGGCCTCGGAGGCCGACCTGCAGCTTGCCGAGGTCAATCTCGCCAAGGCGAAGATCATCTCGCCGATCGACGGTGTCATCCTCACCCGCTCCGTCAATCCGGGCGCCACGGTGGCCGCCTCGCTTTCGGCGCCGATCCTCTTCACCATCGCCGGCGACCTGAAGAAGATGGAACTGCAGGTCGATGTCGACGAGGCCGATGTCGGCCATATCGCCGTCGGCCAGAAGGCGAAGTTTACGGTGGACGCCTATCCCGACCGGAATTTTCCCGCCGAGATCGAGCAGATCCGCTTCGCCTCCGAGGTGGTCAACAATGTGGTGACCTACAAGGCGGTACTAACAGTCGACAATGCCGACCTGCTGCTGCGCCCCGGCATGACGGCGACAGCAGATGTCACCGTCGAAGCCGTCAAGGACACGCTGATGGTGCCGAATGCAGCGCTGCGCTACGCCCCGCCGCAGGCCGAGCGGCGCGGCCGTGGCATTTTCGGCATATTCGGCCCGCCACGCCAGCGCAACAGAGAGTCCGGCCCGGCACTGACGGGGACGCAGCGCCGCGTCTGGGTGCTGCGCAACGGTCGCCCGGCGCCCGTCGTCATCCAGGTCGGCTCATCCGATGGCCAGTTCACCCAAGTCGTCTCCGGCGAAATCAAGGAGAATGACGCGCTGGTAACCGACGCCACGCTGCAGACGAATTAGGCGGGGGACGAATGACAAGCCCGCCGCTCATCGAATTCAGACAGGTCTCGAAAGTCTACGGCGAGGGCGAGGCGGCGATCCGCGCGCTCGACCATGTCGACCTTGCAATCAACGCCCATGAATTCGTCGCGATCATGGGGCCGTCAGGCTCCGGCAAATCGACGGCGATGAACATCCTCGGTTGCCTCGACGTGCCGAGTGGCGGCGATTACATTTTCCAGGGTATCCCGACCAGCGGCTTCGACCGCGGCCAGCTGACGCTGCTGCGCCGGCATATGCTCGGCTTCGTCTTCCAGGGCTTCAACCTCCTGTCGCGCACCTCGGCCGTCGAAAATGTCGAGCTGCCGCTGATCTATCGCGGCATGGCAGTGCGCGAGCGGCGCGAACGGGCGCGGGAAGCCCTGGCGTTGGTCGGCCTCACCGGCCGCGAACATCATAAGACACAGGAACTGTCCGGCGGCCAGCAGCAGCGCGTCGCCATCGCCCGCGCCATCGTCACCGAGCCGGCGCTGCTTCTGGCCGATGAGCCCACAGGCAATCTCGACACGAAAACCAGCGTCGAGATCATGGACCTGATGACGCGGCTGAACCGCGAGCAAGGCATCACCATCGTCATCGTTACGCACGAACCTGATATCGCCGCCTATGCGCAGCGGTTGCTGCGTTTCGTCGACGGCAAGCTGGAGACTGAGGTCGAGCACCAGAGGAGGGCGGATCATGTTCTTTGAGACGCTGAAACTCGCGCTGCGCGCCATCAGCCGCAACATGCTGCGCTCTTTCCTGACCGTGCTCGGCGTCGTCATCGGTGTTGCCGCCGTTATCGCGCTGGTGACGATCGGAAACGGCACGACCGCGCAGGTTTCGACCGAGCTGTCGCGGCTCGGCACCAACATGCTGTTCGTCCGCCCCGGCCAGTTCGGCCCCGGCCGGGCGAGCTCCGAGGCGCGGCGCTTCTCGCTGAAGGATGTAGCGGCAATCCGCGATCAGGTTTCCGGCCTGCGGGCGGTCGCGCCGTCCAATCAGTCGACGGCGACCGTCATCTTCGGCGGGCAGAACCATTCCACCACCGTTTACGGCACCACCAACGAATATCTCGTCGCACAGGACTGGGACCTGGCGATCGGGCGCGATTTCACCCCATCCGAGGAACGTGGCCAGTCGCGCTGCATTATCGGAGGCACGGTCCGCGACCAGCTCTTTGGCGGAGCCGATCCGATCGGCCAGCAGATTCGCGTCGGCAAGGTCTCTTGCCCCGTTATCGGCGTGCTCGCCAAGCGCGGCCAATCCGGGATGGGCAATGATCAAGACGATGCCGTCATCATGCCGGTCAGGTATTCCAGCGCCGCATCAGCGGCAGTTCCAATGTCCCGACCATCATCATTTCTGCCCGTGACGGTGTATCCACAGCCAAGGTGCAGTCGGATGTCGAAAATCTCCTGCGCGAGCGCCGCAAGATCATTCCCGGTCGGCAAGACGATTTCAATGTCAACGACATGACGCAGATCGCCGAGGCGATGACCGGCACGACGACGCTGCTGACCGGCCTGCTCGGCGCGGTCGCGGCCATCAGCCTGCTCGTCGGCGGCATCGGCATCATGAACATCATGCTGGTCTCCGTCACCGAGCGGACCCGCGAGATCGGCATTCGTCTCGCGATCGGCGCGCTTGAAAACCAGGTGCTCACCCAGTTTCTCGTCGAGGCCGTCGCACTGTCGCTGTTCGGCGGCATCACCGGCATTTTACTCGGCTTGAGCCTCGGCTTCGGCGCCGTGACCCTGCTGAAAGTCCCCTTCGTCTTCAGCCCGCTCATGGTCGCAGTCGCCTTCCTCTTCTCCGCAGCGATCGGCATGATCTTCGGCTATTTCCCGGCGAGAAGGGCAGCGCAGCTCAACCCCATCGAGGCGCTGCGGCATGAATGAAAAAGCCGCTTGATCTCGGCGCCCTGTTATCTATCTGTCTCTATTATGATATATCAGCGCAACTAGCCTAGGGTTCTGGGCATGTCGGTATAGGATTTTAGGTCGGATTTTCGGGCATGCAGACTTCACAGAGCCATCTTGCCTATCTCGCGCTTGAGCATCTGATTGTGACGCTGGCGTTGAAACCTGGCGCGCTCGTCACCGAAAAGCAGCTGATCGATATGGCGGGCCACGGGCGTACGCCCGTGCGCGAGGCGATCCAGAAGCTCGCCTGGCAGGGGCTGATCCTCGTCAAAGCGCGCGTCGGGCTGCAGGTTGCCAAGATCGCGCCGGAGGACCATGGCAACGTCATGCAGGTGCGCCGGGAACTGGAGCCAATCGCTGCAAGCCTCGTCGCCGAACATGCGAGCGACGAACAGCGTGCGCGCCTCATCGAATGCGCCGGCGCGATGGAAGAATGCGCCGTCACGGGAGACCTCGCCGGGTTCTTCGCCGCTGACAAGTCCTTCGACGAAATCCTCGAGGATGCCTGCCCGAACGGATTCATCATGGCAGCGCTCGGCCCGGTGCAGACACATTCGCGCCGCCTCTGGTATTCCACCGCAAGTCCGGAGCGCATGGAACGCGCCATCTCACTGCATGTCGCCGTCATCCGCGCTATCCATGCGGGCAAGCCGGACGAGGCGCGCGCCGCCATGACGGCGCTGATCGATTATATCGCCCACATATAGAAACGGCCCCGTTTCCGGGGCCGCGGTCAAAGCTGATTGTCGGAAGAGCGTCAGCCGACGAAAGCGCGCTCGATGACGAATTCGGCGGGCTTGCTGTTGGCGCCTTCATCAAGGCCGGCCTTCTCGAGCAGTTCCTTGGTATCCTTCAGCATGGCCGAGGAACCGCAGATCATGCCGCGATCGATCGCCGGATCGAGCGGCGGCACGCCGAGATCGGTGAACAGCTTGCCGGAGGAGATCAGGTCGGTGATGCGGCCGCGATACTCGAAATCCTCGCGTGTGACAGTCGCGTAATGGCGCAGCTTGTCGCCGACGACTTCGTTCAGCAGCTCGTCATTCTGAATTTCGTGGACGAGGTCGAAGCCGTATTTCAGCTCGGCGACGTCGCGGGTCGTATGGGTGAGGATGACCTCCTCGAACTTCTCATAGGTCTCGGGATCGCGGATCAGGCTGGCGAAGGGCGCAATGCCGGTTCCCGTCGAGAACATGTAGAGACGACGGCCGGGCGTCAGCGCGTCGAGCACCAGCGTGCCCGTCGGCTTCTTGCGCATCAGCACCTGGTCGCCCGGCTTGATTGCCTGCAGATGTGAGGTGAGGGGGCCGTCCGGCACCTTGATCGAGAAGAATTCGAGTTCTTCGGCCCAGGCGGGGCTGGCAATCGAATAGGCGCGGAAGACCGGCTTGCCCTCGACCATCAGGCCGATCATCGCGAATTCGCCGGAACGGAAACGGAAGCCCTGCGGCCGGGTCATCGTGAAGCGGAAGAGCCGGTCGGTATAATGCGTCACGGCAAGCACCGTCTCGGCGTAAACGCCGGCGGGGATGGACGAGGCGAAGTCTTCGGTCTTTGCAGGCGCGTTCATTGCGGTAGAGGATCCCGTTTCGTCGGATGAACTATCGGATGCGAGGCAGATATTACATATCCGGCCGAAATTAAAGGCATTCCATTCCATCCAGCGCTCATCAAGGGAAATATGCGTGTCATTGTCAGGATTCAAGAGCGAAGAGGCGCGGGCGGGGAATGTCGTATTTCCCGCTGGCGAAGCCCGGCAAAGGATGCATATTAGAGTGGCGCGCCTGGTATGGACGCCGGCTCTCGGCAAAAGCGGTGCGACAACAAAGACCTACGGCGCCGAACCCGTGTACAGGAACAGGGATCCGGCGATGATGGCGAAAAAAGACGCTTGCCGGGGCAGGCGCGATAGGGCGGTCCGGGGAATATGAAGATTTTCAACTACAAGCGCGTTCCTTACGCGGAAATGCGCGCCTTTTCCGTCCATATCCTGACGGCTTCCGGCTCCTTCCTTGCCTTTCTCGGCGTGGTCGCCGCCGCCGAACACCGCTTCATCGACATGTTCTGGTGGCTGGGGCTTGCCCTTCTCGTCGACGGCATCGACGGTCCGATCGCCCGCAAGGTGCGCGTCAAGGAAGTGCTGCCGAACTGGTCGGGCGATACGCTCGACAATATCATCGATTACGTCACCTACGTGCTTCTGCCGGCTTTCGCACTCTATCAGAGCGGCATGATCGGCGAGCCCTGGTCCTTTGTCGCCGCCGGCATGATCGTCGTTTCCAGCGCCATCTACTATGCCGATATGGGCATGAAGACGGATGAGTATTTCTTCTCCGGCTTCCCGGTCGTCTGGAACATGATCGTTTTCACGCTGTTCGTCATCGATGCGAGTGCGACGACGGCGCTCGCGGTCGTTATTGTTTCGGTGGTGCTGACCTTCCTGCCGATCAATTTCCTGCATCCGGTCCGCGTCAAAAGGCTGCGCCCGCTCAATCTCGGCGTCTTTTTCCTGTGGTCGGCGCTCGGTATCTATTCACTCCTGCTGCATTTCGACACGCCCGAATGGGCGCTCATTCTCTTTATCGTGAGCGGAATCTATCTTTACGTGATCGGCGCGGTGCTACAGTTTTTCCCGGCACTCGGACGCGAAGCTTAGGACAGTCAAAATGACCAGGACGCAAGCGGTTTCATTCTCGAGGACGGGCGGGCCGGAGGTCTTCGAATATGGCGACGTCGATCTTTCCGAGCCTCTAGCGGGCGAGGTGCAAATCAGGCACGCGGCAATCGGCCTCAATTTCATCGACGTCTATTTTCGCAACGGCAGCTACAAGGTGCCGCACCTGCCATTCGTGACCGGCAAGGAGGGCGCCGGCACCGTGACGGCGGTCGGTCCTGGCGTCGAGGATTTCAAGGTCGGAGATCGTGTCGCCTATGCCGGCGCCGACGGCGCCTATAGCAGCGAACGCAACATCGAGACCCGGCATCTCGTCCATGTGCCTGACGGCATAAAGCTCGAAACGGCGGCGGCGATGATGCTGAAGGGCATGACCGCCGAATATCTGCTCAACCGCACCTTCAAGGTCGGCCCTCAGACGGTGCTGCTGTTTCATGCCGCGGCCGGCGGCGTCGGGCTGATCGCCGGGCAGTGGGCAAAGGCGCTCGGCGCCACCGTTATTGGAACGGCAGGCTCTGAGGATAAGGTCGAACTGGCGCTTGCCCACGGCTACGACCATGTAATCAACTACAAGAGCGAAGATTTTGTCAGCCGTGTCCGCGAAATATCAGCCGGCAAGGGCGTGGATGTCGTCTACGATTCGATTGGCCGCGACACTTTTCCACAGTCGCTCGACTGCCTGAAGCCGCGCGGTTTTTTTGTCTCATTCGGCCAATCTTCCGGGCCGATCGAGAATTTCACGCTCTCCGCGCTGGCGCAGAGGGGTTCACTCTTTGCGACGCGGCCGACCCTCTTCACCTACGTCGCCGCCCGCCAGGAACTGATCGACAGTGCAAACGCGCTATTTGATGTTGTGCAAAGCAACAAAGTGCGTATCAATGTCAATCAAACCTATCCGCTGCGTGAGGTTGGGCGGGCTCACGCGGATCTGGAAGCAAGAAAAACAACAGGAACGACGCTGCTGATTCCATGAGATCCGAACGGACCGGTTGGCAGAAGAAATGAGGGGAACGTGTCGCCATTGAATGTACCGGATTCCGGTGCGTTGTTATCGGTCCAGAAGCTGACCAAGTTTTTCGGCGGCTTTGCTGCCTGCAATGAAATCGATCTCGATCTGGCGCCGGGCGAAATTCACGCGCTTCTCGGCGAAAATGGCGCAGGCAAATCCACGCTGGTGAAGATGCTGTTTGGTGTCCTGGAGCCGACGGATGGGCAAATCCTCTGGCAGGGCAGGCCGGTCTCGATCACGTCGCCGGGCGAAGCTCGCAAGCTCGGCATCGGCATGGTTTTCCAGCACTTTTCTCTGTTCGAGGCACTGACGGTCGCCGAAAACATCGCGCTATCGCTCGATGACGCCATCCCGATCGACAGGATCGCCGAGGAGGCGAGAGCGCTGTCGGTGGCTTACGGCCTGCCGCTCGATCCGCATGCCCATGTTGCCGATCTCTCGGTCGGCGAGCGTCAGCGCATCGAGATCGTCAGGGCGCTGCTGCAAAACCCCAAGCTGATCATCCTCGACGAGCCGACCTCGGTGCTGACGCCGCAGGAAGCGGACAAGTTGTTCGAGACGCTGTTCAAGCTGCGCGCCGAAGGCCGTTCGGTTCTCTATATCAGCCACCGCCTGGAAGAGGTGCAGCGCATCTGCGATCGCGCCACCGTGCTGCGCCATGGCCGCGTGACCGGCGCTTGCGATCCGAAGCGGGAAACGCCGGCCTCGCTTGCCCGCATGATGGTCGGCAGCGAGGTGGCGACCGTTACCCACCCTGAGCGCAGCGACAAGGGCGAGGTGCAGCTTGCAGTCGCCAATCTTTCCGTCGCGGCGCGCACGCCCTTCGCCATGCCGCTGCGTGACGTGTCTATGATCGTGCGCTCAGGCGAAATCCTCGCCATTGCCGGTGTGGCGGGCAACGGGCAGAGCGAACTCTTCGATGCTCTCTCCGGCGAATATCCGATCGCGTCGGCCGAGGCGATCGTCATCCGCAAGAAGCCCGTGGGCAATCAGGGCATTACCGCCCGCCGTCTCCTCGGCGCCGGCTTCGTGCCGGAGGAGCGTCATGGCCATGCCGCCGTCTCGGCCATGAAACTGTCGGATAATCTCGTCCTTGCCCGCAGCCAGTCGGACCGTAAGGCGTTTCTCGGCCTGCTCGGCATCATCCGCCACGGCGCGGTGAAGTCTGCCGCAAGGCGCATTTCGGAGGCCATGGATGTCCGCAAGAGCGGCGATGATCCTGCCGCCGGTTCGCTCTCCGGCGGCAATTTGCAGAAATTCATCGTCGGCCGCGAGCTCGACCGCCAGCCCGCCGTGCTCGTGGTCAACCAACCGACCTGGGGTGTGGATGCAGGCGCCGCGAGCCGCATCCGCCAGGCCTTGGTCGATCTTGCGAGAAGCGGTTCGGCAGTCGTCGTCATCAGCCAGGATCTCGACGAGATCTTCGAAGTAGCGACCGATATTGCCGTCATCTCGGAAGGCCGTCTTTCCAGGCCGTTTCCGGCGGGCGAACTGACGCGCGAAAAGATCGGCCTGCTGATGGGCGGCTTGCACGAGAGCGGTTCTGCCGCGGAGGCAGCTCATGCGCATTGAACTTGAAAAACGTCCCGACGTCTCGAAACTCTTCGGCGTCGTCTCGCCGCTCCTTGCCCTTGTCCTGACGCTGATTTTCGGCGCTATCATGTTCGCCATGCTTGGCAAGGATCCGGTCGAGGCGCTGGATGCCTTCTTCGTCGAGCCGCTGCTCGAGGTCTGGTCGCTGCACGAACTGGCGATCAAGGCCGCACCCCTGATCCTGATCGCCGTCGGTCTTGCCGTCTGTTATCGCTCGAACAACTGGAATATCGGCGCCGAAGGCCAGTTCACCATCGGCGCCATCACCGGCTCCTATCTGCCGATCGTCTTCTACGACTGGCATTCGCCGCTCGTGCTGCCGCTGATGCTGATCGCAGGTGCGCTCGGCGGCGCGCTTTTCGCGGCCATTCCGGCGCTTCTGAAGGCGCACTTCAACACCAACGAGATCCTGACGTCGCTGATGCTGGTCTATATCGCCCAGCTCTTCCTCGATTGGCTGATTCGCGGCGCTTGGCGCGATCCAAAGGGTTTCAACTTTCCCGTCTCTCGCGATTTTGCCCCGGAAGCAGTGCTGCCGGCGATCTGGGAAGAATCGGGCCGGGCCCATTGGGCCTTCATCTTCGCCATCGTCGCCGCGGTCGGCGTCTGGTTCATGCTGCGTTATACGCTGAAGGGCTTCGAGATCGTCGTGCTCGGCCAGTCGGAGCGGGCAGGGCGCTTTGCCGGCTTCTCTTCGAAGAAGATGATCTGGTTCAGTTTCCTCTTCTCCGGCGCGCTCGCCGGTCTCGCCGGCATTTGCGAGGTCTCCGGCTCAATCGGCCACCTGCAGCCGGCGATCTCGCCGGGCTATGGTTTCAGCGCCATCATCGTCGCCTTCCTTGGCCGCCTCAATCCGCTCGGCATCATCGCCTCGGGCCTGGTGCTGGCCCTCACATATCTCGGCGGCGAGGCAGCACAGCTTTCGATCGGCGTTTCGGACAAGGTCACGCGCGTCTTCCAGGGGCTGCTGCTGTTCTTCGTGCTCTCCTGTGACACGCTGATCTATTATAAAATCCGCATCGTCTGGTCGCGGGTAAGGGGCGGCGCTGCATGAGCATCTTCGAAGCCATTCTCCTGACGGTCATCACCGCCTCCACGCCGCTTGTCATCGCGGCACTCGGCGAATTGGTGACGGAGCGCTCCGGCGTCCTCAATCTCGGCGTCGAAGGCATGATGATCATGGGCGCGGTCGCCGCTTTCGCTGGCGCCCAGATGTCGGGCTCACCCTATGTCGGCATCATATGCGGCATCGTCGCCGGCGCGCTTTTCTCGCTGCTCTTCGCCTTCCTGACGCTCACCCTCGTAGCGAACCAGGTGGCGACCGGTCTGGCGTTGACCCTTCTCGGCCTTGGCGCATCCGGCCAGTTGGGCGAACCCTTCGTCAGCGTGCCCGGCATCCGGCTGGAAGAGATCACCATTCCTGTTTTTTCCGATATTCCTGTCATCGGCCCGGTTCTTTTCAAGCAGGATCTGATCTTCTATCTGTCGATCGCGCTGGTGTTTGCCGTCAGCTGGTTTCTGTTCCGCAGCCGGACCGGGCTGAAGCTTCGGGCGATCGGCGACAATCACGGTTCGGCCCATGCGCTCGGCATTCATGTCATCCGCACGCGATATCTCGCGGTGATGTTCGGCGGCGCCTGTGCCGGTCTTGCCGGCGCGCAGCTTTCGCTCGTCTATACCCCGCAATGGGTGGAGAACATGTCGGCCGGCCGCGGCTGGATCACGCTCGCGCTTGTCGTTTTCGCATCCTGGCGGCCCTGGCGGGTTTTTGCCGGCGGCTATCTCTTCGGCGCGGTCACGATCCTGCAGCTTCACGCGCAGGCCTTCGGTCTCGGCATTCCCTCGCAGTTCCTCTCGATGCTGCCCTATGCCGCGACTATTGTGGTTCTCATCGTCATTTCCCATAATCGGCGCACGACGTTGATCAATACGCCCGCGTCGCTTGGAAAAGCCTTCGTACCGGAGCGATAAAGCAACAACATAAGACGGGTTTCCGGAATAACTTCAAACCAACAGGGGTCACCATGAAGAAGTTCGCATTCACCCTTGCCGCCTCGGCTGCCGCCGTGATCGGCATCTCCGCCGCCGCTCAGGCGGCTGACAAGACGAAGGTCTGCTTCGTCTATGTCGGTTCGCATACCGACGGCGGTTATTCGCAGGCGCACGATCTCGGCCGCCAGCAGGTCCAGGCCGAGTTCGGCGACAAGATCGATACGCCTTACCTCGAAAACGTGCCGGAAGGCCCGGATGCCGAGCGCGCCATCGAGCGCCTGGCCCGTTCCGGCTGCAAGCTGATCTTCACGACCTCCTTCGGCTTCATGGATGCGACCGTGAAGGTTGCCGCCAAGTTCCCGAAGGTCAAGTTCGAGCACGGCACCGGCTACAAGTCCGGCCCGAATCTTGCGACCTACAACTCGCGCTTCTATGAAGGCCGCTACATCCTCGGTCAGATCGCCGCCAAGACCTCGAAAAATCACGGCGCCGCCTATATCGCTTCCTTCCCAATTCCCGAAGTCGTGATGGGCATCAACTCCTTCGAGCAGGGCGCAAAGTCGATCGACCCGAGCTTCAAGCTGAAGGTGATCTGGGTCAACACCTGGTTCGACCCCGGCAAGGAAGCCGATGCCGCCAAGGCGATGATCGACCAGGGCGTCGACGTGCTGACGCAGCATACCGACACGACCGCGCCGATGCAGGTTGCCGAGGAGCGCGGCATCCATGCTTTCGGCCAGGCTACCGACATGATTGCAGCCGGCCCCAAGGCACAGCTGACGGCGATCGTCGATACCTGGGGTGCCTACTACTCCAAGCGCGTTCACGCGCTTCTCGACGGTACCTGGAAGTCCGAGCAGAGCTGGGACGGCCTGAAGGACGGCATCCTGAAGATGGCGCCCTATACCAATATGCCCGACGACGTGAAGAAAATGGCCGAGGAAACCGAAGCCAAGATCAAATCAGGCGAACTGCATCCCTTCACCGGCCCGATCAACAAGCAGGACGGCACGCCCTGGCTGAAGGCCGGCGAGAAAGCCGATGACGGCACGCTTCTCGGCATGAATTTCTATGTCGAAGGCGTCGACGACAAGCTGCCGGCGCAATAAACAACACGCAATTCGCAGTTGCGAAGAGCGCCCCTTGTGGGCGCTCTTTTTTTCGCGGCGTATGCGAAGATTCCGATTTACAAAAGTAATACTATATGATTTTTTGACCCTGCGCCGCGAGATGCGGCATTGGGAGGAAATCATGAAATTGAAGACTGCACTTTTGAGTGCCACGATTCTTGCTGCCTGCATGTTCGGTTCGGCTTCGGCTGCCGGCTTGACCGTCGGCTTCTCGCAGATCGGCTCGGAATCGGGCTGGCGTGCGGCTGAAACGACCGTCACCAAGGAACAGGCCAAGAAGCGCGGCATCGATCTGAAGTTTGCCGATGCACAGCAGAAGCAGGAAAACCAGATCAAGGCACTGCGTTCCTTCATTGCTCAGGGCGTCGATGCCATTCTCATTGCTCCTGTCGTCGAAACCGGCTGGGATGACGTTCTCAAGGAAGCCAAGGAAGCCAAGATTCCGGTCATCCTTCTCGACCGCACCATCAAGGCTCCCGACGATCTCTACCTGACGGCGGTTACGTCGGATCTGGTCCATGAAGGCAAGGTTGCAGGCGACTTCCTGGTCAAGACCGTCGGCGACAAGAAGTGCAATGTCGTCGAGCTGCAGGGCACGACCGGCTCCTCGCCGGCCATCGCCCGCAAGAAGGGCTTCGAAGAGGCTCTCGCCGGCCACGACAACCTGAAGATCGTTCGCAGCCAGACCGGTGACTTCACCCGCACCAAGGGCAAGGAAGTCATGGAAAGCTTCCTGAAGGCCGAGAATGGCGGCAAGGATATCTGCGCTCTCTACGCCCATAACGACGACATGGCCGTCGGCGCCATCCAGGCGATCAAGGAAGCCGGCCTGAAGCCCGGCAAAGATATCCTCGTCGTCTCCATCGACGCCGTGCCGGATATTTTCAAGGCTATGTCTGAAGGCGAGTCCAATGCCACGGTCGAGCTGACGCCGAACATGGCAGGCCCGGCCTTCGATGCGCTCGAAGCCTATCTGAAGGACAAGAAGGCTCCGCCGAAGTGGATCCAGACCGAGTCCAAGCTTTACACGCCTGCCGACCAGCCGTTGAAGGTCTACGACGAGAAGAAGGGTCAGGGCTACTGATTTGAACCTGGAACCGCACCGGCCCATCATGGGCCGGTGCGGAACTGTCAGTGCTGGGCCGGGCATCATGTCCGGTTTTGGCGCAGGCATAAGGCGCAATATCAGGAAACCGCAGCCCTCATGGTTCACAATTTCGAGAATATTCTCGCAGCCTCCGGCATATCGAAATTCTTCCCCGGCGCTGTCGCCCTGGACAAGGTGGATTTCACGCTGCGCCGTGGTGAGGTTCATGCATTGCTCGGCGAAAACGGCGCCGGCAAGTCCACGCTGATCAAGTGCATTACCGGCGCCTACCATCGTGACGGCGGCAGCCTGACGCTGGACGGCCACGAAATCAATCCGGCCAATACGCTCGCCGCCCAGAAGCTCGGCATCGGTACCGTTTACCAGGAGGTCAATCTCCTCGCCAATCTGAGTGTGGCAGAAAACCTCTTTCTCGGACGCCAGCCGCGGCGTTTCGGCATGACAGACGTCCGCGCGATGAACCGCAAGGCGCGCGACCTGCTTGCCGGCTACGGCATGGATATCGACGTGACTGCCGAACTCGGGCGTTTCTCCGTCGCCGTGCAGCAGGTGGTCGCCATCGCTCGTGCCGTCGATCTCTCCGGCAAGGTGCTGATCCTCGATGAGCCCACGGCAAGCCTTGATAGTCACGAAGTGGCGCTGCTCTTCCGCATCATCGAGGACCTGAAGAAACGCGGACTCGGCATCGTCTTCATCACCCATTTCCTTGAGCAGGTTTATGCAATCAGCGATCGCATTACCGTGCTGCGCAACGGCAAGCTTGTCGGCACCCGCGACGCCGCCGATCTGCCGCGCCAGGGCCTGATCGCCATGATGCTCGGCCGCGAACTGGCGCATGTCGAGGAGGAGGCGAAGGAACGCAGCCTCGCGGCAGGTGACGTCCGATACCGTTTCGCGGGCTACGGCAAACGCGGTAAGGTCAAACCCTTCGACCTCGAGGTGCGCGCCGGAGAGGTGGTCGGCGTTGCCGGCCTGCTCGGCTCCGGTCGTACGGAAACAGCCGAACTCCTTTTTGGCATCGAACATGCCGATAGCGGCAGCGTCACAATCGACGGCCAGCCGGTGACGCTTTCGAGCCCGCGCGCGGCAATTGAAAAGGGTTTTGGCTTCTGCCCCGAGGACCGGAAGACCGATGGCATCATCGGCGACCTGTCGATCAGGGAGAATATTGCGCTCGCCCTCCAGGCCCGCCGCGGCTGGACGCGGCCGCTTTCCCGCGCCGAGCAGAACGCGCTCGCCGATCGTTACATCAAGGCGCTCGATATCCGTACGACCGATCGCGAGAAGCCGATCCGATTGCTCTCCGGCGGCAACCAGCAGAAGGCGATCCTCGCCCGGTGGCTGGCGACCAATCCGAAGTTTCTGATCCTCGACGAGCCGACCCGCGGCATCGATGTCGGCGCCCATGCCGAAATCATCCGGCTGATCGAAAAGCTCTGCGCGGACGGAATGTCGTTGATCGTAATTTCCTCGGAACTTGAAGAGCTTGTCGCCTATAGTTCACGTGTCATCGTACTTCGTGACAGGCAGCATATCGCCGAGCTTACAGGCGAACGTATCACGGCGGCAGGCATCGTCGAAGCCATTGCCGCCGCCGAGCATAAGATGGAGGAGGCATGAAGTCCTCGCTGAAGGCGCTGGCCTATCGCCTGGCGCCGCAATTGATCGCGCTCGTTGTCATTCTTTTGTTGAATTTCATAACGTCGCCGCAGTTTTTTAATGTCGTGGTTCAAAACGGACGCCTCTACGGCAGTCTGATCGACGTGCTGAATCGCGGCGCGCCGGTAGCGCTCCTGGCGATCGGCATGACGCTAGTGATTGCTACCAAGGGCATCGACCTTTCCGTCGGTGCGGTCGTCGCCATCTGCGGCGCCGTCGCCGCATCATCGATTGTCGCAGGGAATTCAGTTCCTTACACCATTATCCTGACGTTGGCGATCGGACTTGCCTGTGGTGTCTGGAATGGCTTTTTGGTGGCTGTCCTCAACATCCAGCCGATCATCGCCACGCTGGTGCTGATGGTCGCCGGCCGCGGCATCGCCCAACTCATCACCGAAGGCGCTATTCTGACCTTCAACAATGACGGCCTGATCTTCTTCGGCAGCGGCTCCATGGCTCTCCTGCCGATGCCCGTCATCATCTGGTTTCTCGTCGGCCTGCTCGTCATCCTGCTCGTCCGCCGCACGGCGCTCGGCATGCTGCTCGAGGCTGTCGGCATCAATCGGCGCGCCAGCACGCTTTCAGGCATTCAGACGCCGGTGCTGCTGATGGCCGTCTACATGCTGAGTGGCCTCTGCGCCTCGATTGCCGGCATCATCGTTGCTGCCGATATCAAGGGCGCCGATGCCAACAATGCCGGCCTCTGGCTTGAACTCGACGCCATCCTTGCCGTCGTCGTCGGCGGCAATTCACTGCTCGGCGGTCGCTTCAGCATTCTCGGATCGCTGATCGGCGCAATGATCATTCAGGCGGTGAATACCGGTATCCTGTCTTCCGGCTTCCCGCCGGAATTCAACCTGATCATCAAGGCCATCATCATCATCGTGATCCTCGTCATCCAGTCGCCGGCGGTGCAATCACTCGCCATCTTCGCCAGCCGCAGGCAGGCCGCCATGGAGCAGCCGAAATGAACTCCAAATACCTGCCGCTGCTTGCGACCATCGTCATCTTCGTGCTCGCCTATGCCGGCTGCACGCTGCAATATCCGAACATGCTGTCGACGCGCGTCATCGGTAATCTCTTGACCGACAACGCCTTCCTCGGCATCGCCGCCGTCGGCATGACCTTCGTCATCATTTCGGGCGGCATCGATCTGTCGATCGGTTCGGTCATCGCCTTCACCGGCGTCTTCCTCGCGGTGATCCTGCAGAAGACCTCGATCCATCCACTGCTCGCCTTCGCGCTGGTACTGGTCATCACCACCGCCTTCGGCGCCATCATGGGAGCGATCATCCACTATCTCGAAATGCCGGCCTTCATCGTCACGCTTGCGGGCATGTTCCTGGCGCGCGGCATGGCCTTCGTGCTCTCCATCGACAGCATCCCGATCGACCACGAATATTATTCGACGCTGACGAGCCTCTATTACCGTCTTCCCGGTGGCGGACGGCTGACGCTGATCGGCGGCATCATGCTTCTGGTCTTTGCCGCCGGCGTCTTCATCGCCCACCGCACCCGCTTCGGCACAAACGTATATGCACTCGGCGGCGGCCCGCAGACGGCGCGGCTGATGGGCGTTCCGGTCGGCCGCACGACGATTCAGATCTATGCGCTGTCGGGTTTTCTGGCGGGCCTATCCGGGATCGTATTTTCGCTGTACACCTCTGCTGGATATTCGCTTGCGGCAGTCGGCGTCGAACTCGATGCTATCGCTGCAGTCGTTATCGGGGGGACGCTGCTGACCGGAGGAGCGGGATTCGTGGCGGGAACTTTGATCGGTATCCTGATCCAGGGGCTCATTCAGACCTACATCACCTTCGACGGCACACTGTCGAGCTGGTGGACCAAGATCCTGATCGGGCTTCTGCTGTTTGCATTCATCCTGATGCAGAAAGCCATCCTGTTCCTTTCCAGTCTGAACAAGAGGTATGCCTGAGGGAGGACGGGACACTTGCGCAACAAAGTGATCGAGACACGCAAGACAGGGCGCAGAACCCGAACGAGCCACGCGCAGGTCGTCGACGAACTCGGCAAGGCGATCGTCGCCGGCACCTATCCTGTCGGCTCGATCCTGCCGGGCGATACCGAACTGGCGCAACGTTTCAAGGTGTCTCGCACCGTGCTGCGTGAGACGATGAAGACGCTCGCCGCCAAGGGCATGATCGTCGCCAAGGCGCGGGTCGGCACGCGCGTGACCGAGAAAAACCTCTGGAACATGTTCGACAGCGAGATCATCGCCTGGCATTTCGACAACGGTGTGACAGAAGAGTTCCTGCTGCAGCTTTACGATATCCGTCTCGCCGTCGAGCCCTTCGCCGCCGGTCTCGTCACCGAACGGGCGAATGCCGAGGATATCGAGATGCTGCGCGGGCTTGCGCTCGAGATGGCGGCGACCGGCCACACCGCCGACAGCCTGGCGCTCGCCGACCTTCGTTTTCACCTGGCGATCGCCGAGGCCTCGCACAACCCTTTCATGCGCACCCTCGGCAGCCTGATCGAAGCGGCTCTCGTCGGCATGTTCCGCATCAGTACGCCGCCCTCCGAAAATGGCTTCGCCAATATCGCCGACACCCACATGCGCATCGTTGATGCCATCGTTTCCGGCGACAGCGCGGCCGCACGCCACGCGATGGAACTCGTCATCCTGGATGGCCGCCATCACGTTCATGAAGCCTTCGCGGCCCATGGATCTCCTGCGGTCATGGAGCCGATTTCTCCCGCAATTTGACCTTCGCGAGCGCAGGACAGCACCTTCAATCCGCGCATCATGCTTTCCGAAAATCGATTCCGATTTCAGGAATTATGCAGTATGAGGCAGCAAAGCCGCCTCTTGGCGTGGATTCGCGGAGCAAATCATGGAACGCACTTGTCTTGCCGTCATTCTCGCTGCCGGTGACAGCACGCGGATGAAATCCTCGAAATCGAAGGTGCTGCATCCGGTCGCCGGACGGCCGATGATCGCCCATGTGGTCGATGCGGTGGCCTCCGCCGGCATTTCGTCGGTGGCACTCGTCGTCGGCCGCGATTCCGAAGAGGTGGCGAAGGCCGCAAGCATCGGCGACGTGAGCATCGAAGCCTATCTGCAGAAGGAACGTCTCGGCACCGGCCACGCGGTGCTCGCGGCGCGTGAAGCGATCGCCAAGGGCTATGACGATATTCTGGTCACCTATGGCGACGTGCCGCTTCAGACTGACGGGCCGCTGAAGGCCGCCCGCCAGGGTCTTGCCGATGGCAGCGATATCGTGGTCATCGGCTTCCACACCGACCACCCGACTGGCTATGGCCGACTGCTCGTCAAGGACGGCGAACTCATTGCCATCCGCGAGGAGAAGGACGCGACCGATGCCGAGCGCGCTGTCACCTGGTGCAACAGCGGGCTGATGGCGATCAATGGCCGCAAGGCGCTCGATCTTCTCCAGCGCATCGGCAACGCCAATGCCAAGGGCGAATATTATCTGACCGATCTCGTCGAGATTGCCCGTTCGCTCGGTGGGCGCGTCACCGCCGTCGATGCCCCTGAGATCGAGATGACTGGCTGCAACAACCGCGCCGAACTCGCCGTCATCGAGCGCTTCTGGCAGGAGCGCCGCCGCCATGAGATGATGCTTTCAGGCGTCAGCATGATCGCCCCGGAAACGGTTTTTCTCTCCTATGACACCGTCATTGGCCAGGATGCGCTGATCGAGCCGAACGTCGTCTTCGGCCCAGGCGCGGTGATCGACAGCGGCGCTGTCATTCATGCCTTCTCGCATATCGAGGGCGCCCATGTCCGTGAGGGCGCGACGGTCGGACCCTTCGCGCGGCTGAGGCCCGGTGCCGATCTCGGCAACGGCTCGAAGGTCGGCAATTTCTGCGAGGTGAAAAACGGCCGGCTCGGCGAGGGTGCCAAGGTCAACCATCTCACCTATATCGGCGATGCCGTTATCGGCGCCGGAACCAATATCGGCGCAGGTACGATCACCTGCAACTATGACGGCGTCAACAAGAGCGAGACGGTGATCGGCGAGAACGCCTTCATCGGCTCCAACTCCTCGCTGGTGGCGCCGGTGACGATCGGCGATGGTGCCTATATCGCTTCGGGCAGCGTCATCACCGTCGACGTGCCGGCCGACGCGCTGGCGCTGGGCCGCGCCCGCCAAGAGATCAAACCGGGACGCGCGACGCTGCTGCGCGAGCGCGCGCTCGCCATCAAGGCGGCGAAGAAGGCGAAGGGCTGATCCGCCTTGCGTAACCGGCGGAAATTCAAAGTGACCGCCGAGGTGATTGAGAAATAAGCAGGATTCGTTAGGACTGGCCTGGTTGTTGAGGCCTTTTGGGGATATTGCATGTGTGGCATTGTGGGGATCGTCGGAACTCAGCCTGTGGCCGGGCGCCTGGTCGATGCGCTGAAGCGTTTGGAATATCGCGGTTACGATTCCGCCGGCGTTGCCACCATTCATGACGGTGTGATGGATCGCCGCCGCGCCGAGGGCAAGCTCTTCAATCTGGAAAAGCGCCTCGATGCTGAACCGCTGCCCGGCACCGTCGGCATTGCCCATACACGCTGGGCGACCCACGGCGTTCCCAATGAGACCAATGCCCATCCGCATTTCGTCGAAGGCGTCGCCGTCGTCCACAACGGCATCATCGAGAATTTCTCCGAGTTGCGCGACGAGCTGACCGAGGAGGGATCGGTCTTCGAAACCCAGACCGATACCGAGGTGGTCGCTCACCTGATGGCGAAATACCTGCGCGAGGGTCTGGAGCCCCGCGCCGCGATGTTGAAGATGCTGAACCGGGTGACCGGCGCCTATGCGCTCGCCGTCATGCTCAAGGCCGATCCCGGCACGATCATGGCCGCCCGTTCGGGTCCGCCGCTTGCCGTCGGCTATGGCCGCGGCGAGATGTTCCTCGGCTCGGATGCGATCGCGCTCTCGCCCTTCACCAACGAGATCACCTATCTCGTCGACGGCGATTGCGCTGTCCTTACCCGCGACGGCGTATCCGTGCTCGATTTCGCCGGCAAGCCGGTCAATCGCGCCCGCCAGATTTCGCAGGCGACTGCCTATGTCGTCGACAAGGGCAACCACCGCCATTTCATGGAAAAGGAAATCTACGAGCAGCCGGAGGTCATCTCCCATGCGCTCAGCCACTATGTCGATTTCGCCGAGAACACGATCGGCGCCAATGCCGCCGCGATCGACTTCAAGGCGGCGAGTGGACTTGCGATCTCGGCTTGCGGCACCGCCTATCTCGCCGGCCTGGTCGGCAAATACTGGTTCGAGCGTTATGCCCGCCTGCCTGTTGAAATCGACGTCGCCTCCGAATTCCGTTACCGCGAAATGCCGCTCTCGCCGTCTCAGGCAGCACTCTTCATCTCACAATCAGGCGAGACCGCCGATACGCTGGCATCGCTTCGCTATTGCCACGACAACGGGTTGAAGATCGGCGCTGTCGTCAATGTCCGCGAATCGACGATCGCGCGCGAATCTGATGCCGTCTTCCCGATCATGGCGGGTCCCGAAATCGGCGTTGCCTCGACCAAGGCCTTCACCTGCCAGCTTGCCGTGCTGGCGTCGCTGGCGATCGGTGCCGGCAAGGCGCGCGGCACGGTGAGTGCGGAGGAAGAGAAGGCGCTGGTGCGCCATCTCGCCGAGATGCCGCGGATCATGAGCCGGGTGCTGAACCTCATCCAGCCGCAGATGGAAAGCCTGTCGCGCGAATTGTCGAAATGTAAGGACGTGCTCTATCTCGGCCGCGGCACCAGCTTCCCGCTCGCTATGGAAGGCGCGCTGAAGCTCAAGGAAATTTCCTATATCCATGCCGAAGGTTATGCCGCCGGCGAATTGAAACACGGGCCGATTGCGCTGATCGACGAGAACATGCCTGTCATCGTCATCGCCCCTTACGACCGGTTCTTCGACAAGACCGTCTCGAATATGCAGGAAGTTGCAGCCCGCGGCGGCCGCATCATCTTCATCACCGACGAGGCGGGGGCGGCGGCCTCGAAACTGCCGACCATGGCGACCATCATCCTGCCTGTGGTCGACGAAATCATTGCGCCGATGATCTTCTCGCTGCCGATCCAGCTGCTCGCCTATCACACCGCCGTCTTCATGGGCACCGACGTCGATCAGCCGCGCAACCTGGCGAAATCCGTGACAGTGGAATAAGCCTGAAACGCTGTGACCTTCGCGTCGAAACATATTGTGCAGGACCCCGAATTCTGGCAATTTTGGTCGGCGGACAAGGGGGAAAGGCTGGCGTTCCGGCCTGTCCAGGACTGAGATGGAGATCATCAGGAAACGATGACCGACAACACCCTCAGAATGCCGGTCGCGACCCGGCTGAGAAATAATTTTCTCGCGGGCCTTATCATTTGCGCTCCGATCGCGATCACCATCTGGCTGACCTGGACCTTCATCCACTGGTCGGACAGCTGGGTGAGACCCTATATTCCGGCACGCTGGAATCCGGAAAGCTATCTCAATTTTGCCATTCCCGGTTTCGGTCTGCTGATCGCCGTCGTGCTCATCACTGTCGTCGGTTTCCTCGGCAAGAACCTCATCGGCCAGAGCATCGTCCGTTTCGGCGAATCGATCGTTCAGCGCATGCCGCTGGTGCGCACGGTTTACCGAAGCGTGAAGCAGATTTTCGAAACCGTGCTGAAGGAGCAGGCGAACTCCTTCAAGAAGGTCGGCCTCATCGAATATCCCGGTCCCGGCCTCTGGGCGCTGGTTTTCATCGCCACCGACGCCAAGGGCGAAATCGCGTCGAAGTTCAATGCCATGGGCCAGGATATGGTCGCCGTCTTCCTGCCGCCGACGCCGGTGCCGACAGCTGGTTTCCTCGTCTTCGTGCCGCGCGAAAAAATCGTCCTGCTTGATATGTCGCCGGAAGATGCCGCCAAGTTCCTGATTTCAGGCGGGCTGGTCGCCCCTGAGCACAAGCCGTCCGAGCCGAAGCAGAAGCATCTGCCGCGGCCGAAGCCGGTGGCGGTTTCCAAAGCGGATTGATGCATGTCGCCCAAAAGTGTCAGCGGTTTTGGGATAACGACATGCATGAAACAAAGACTTAAAGCGCGCCGCAGCGCGCTTTATCCTGCCCTCAGGAACCTGATCGCCTCGTCTCGGCGGAAGAGATAGAGCAGGGTGCGGATCGCCTGTCCTCTTTCGCTCGTCAGTTCGGGGTCACGTTCAATCAGATAGGCGGCGTCCTTGCGGGCGATCTCGAGGAGATCTGCATGTGCTTCCAAGCTGGCGATGCGGAAGCCCGGCGTGCCGGATTGCCTTGTGCCGAGCAACTCGCCTTCGCCGCGTAGCTTGAGGTCTTCTTCGGCGATACGGAAGCCATCTTCGGTCTCGCGCATGATCGAAAGCCTGGCGTGGCCGGTCTCGCCGAGCGGCCCCTTGTAGAGCAGGATGCAGGTGGAGGCCTCATCTCCGCGCCCGACGCGCCCGCGCAGCTGATGCAATTGCGCCAGGCCGAAACGCTCGGCATGTTCGATCACCATGATCGTCGCATCCGGCACATCGACACCGACTTCGACGACAGTCGTGGCGACGAGCAGCCTGATGTCGCCATTCTTGAACGCCATCATCGCCGCGTCCTTCTCCGGCCCGCTCATGCGGCCATGGATGAGACCGATGCCGGGACCGAGCGCGGAGACGAGCGTCGCATGCCGTTCTTCAGCCGACATCAGGTCAAGCTCTTCGGATTCCTCAACCAGTGGGCAGATCCAGTAGGCCTTCTTGCCCTCGGCAATCGCGCTTTGCAGCCGCCCGACGATCTCGCCGGTTCGTTCCATCGGCACGGTGATCGTCTGGATCGGCTTGCGGCCGGCCGGTTTCTCGGTGAGCTTGGAGACGTCCATATCGCCAAAGGCGGCAAGCACCAGCGTGCGCGGGATCGGCGTTGCCGTCATGACAAGCATGTGCGGCGAGATGCCCTTGGCCGTCAGCCGCAAACGCTGATGCACGCCGAAACGATGCTGTTCGTCGACGACGGCAAGCATCAGATTGGCGTAGGTGACGCTGTCCTGGAACAGCGCATGCGTGCCGATGACGATCTGGGCCGCACCGGACGCGATACGCTCTTGTATTTCCTCGCGCTCGCGCCCCTTGGTGCGCCCGGTCAGCACCTCGATGCCGAGCCCGGCGGAGGCGGCGAATTTCGAAATCGTTGCATGGTGCTGCCGCGCCAGGATTTCGGTCGGCGCCATCAGCACCGCCTGGCCGCCGCTCTCGATCACGGCCACCATCGCCATCAGCGCCACCAGCGTCTTGCCGGAGCCGACATCGCCCTGCAGCAGCCGCAGCATGCGCTCGTTGCCGGCCATGTCCTTCAAAACCTCGGCGATCGCCTCGTTCTGGCTCGTTGTGAGCGAGAAGGGCAGGCTCTTCACGATCTTGCCGCTGACGGCACCCGTCGCATGCACCGGCTGGCCCGCGACTTTGCGCAGCCGCTGCCGCACGAGGCTGAGCGAAAGTTGGCCGGCGAGGAATTCGTCATAGGCGAGCCGTCGCCGGGCAGGGGCCTGCGGGTCGATATCGGCGGGATCGCGGGGCTCGTGCAGCATGTGGAAGCTGTCGCGGATCGACGGCAGGCCCTCTCTCTGCGCCAGCGAGAGATCGATCCATTCCGGCAGTTCGGGAAAACGCGGCAGTGCGGCGTCGATGATCTTGCGCAGCGTCTTCGGTGAAAGTCCTGCCGTCAGCGGATAGATCGGCTCGACCAGCGGCAGGTTTTCGACCTCGTCGGCCCTGACGATATAGTCGGGATGCACCATCGAGGCGCGACCATTGAACCAGTCGATCTTGCCGCTGACCGTCACCTCCGCATCAATAGGCAGCTGCTTTTCCAGCCATGCCGCCTGTCCCCGGAAGAAGACCAGCGTCAGCTCGCCGGTCTCGTCATGCAGGAACACGCGGTAGGGGATGTTGCTTTTGCCGCGCGGCGGCACCTGATGCCGGTCGACGCGCGCCGTGATCGTCACAATCGCGCCCTGCGGCGCCCGCGCGATCCCCGGCTGGTTGCGCCGGTCGATCAGCGAAAAAGGCGCGTGGAAGATGAGATCGATGACCCGGCAATCCTCCGCCGTCTCACGCCCGAGCAGTTTGACCAACAGCTCGGCGATCTTCGGGCCGACGCCCGGAAGGCCCGATACGGGGGAAAACAAGGGATCGAGAATGGCGGGGCGCATGCGGCCAAAATGCGATGAACAATGCGGCCTTGGCAAGGCTGACAAGCCGCTTTCGAGGGTCTATAGAAACGCATCAACAGGAAGGTAATGCCATGACAGGTGTCACGCTCACGAGTGCCGGTCTCGACCCGCGCCGCCGCCGGATCCTTTTCCGCTGCTGGCATCGCGGCATCCGCGAGATGGATCTGGTCTTCGGCCAGTTCGCCGAAAGCGAGATCGCGACGCTTTCGGAAGCCGAGCTCGACGAGTTCGAAACGATCATGGCGGAAGAAGACAATGATCTCGTCCGCTGGATCATGGGAACATGGCCGGTGCCCGAGCGTTTCCAGACACCGATGTTTGCCCGCCTTGCCGCCTACAAGCCCGATTTCGACAAGCCCCTCAGGACGCCGGAATGATCCCTGGTTTCGATGCGAAGAAGCTTGCGGCCATTGCCGAACCGCTGACGATCGGCAATGTGCCCGCAGGTCTCGAAACGCTGCTGCTCGCCGAGCTCGCCCGCACGGGAGAGCCGGTCGCCTATGTCATATCGGACGGCCACCGTATGGCCGATCTAGAACAGATGCTGAGCTTCGTCGCCCCTGATATTCCGGTTCTCAGCCTGCCGGCCTGGGACTGCCTGCCCTATGACCGCGTCTCGCCGAGCGCCGACACTTCGGCCCGCCGGCTTGCAGCACTTGGCGGCCTCATCGCCCATCGGAAGAAGCCGCATGCCGCAATCGTGCTCGTCACCGCCAATGCCATGTTGCAGAAGGTGGCGCCGCAGGATGTCATCGAGAGCCTGAGCTTTTCGGCCCGTCCCGGCAACCAGCTGCGCATGGATGATCTGGCCGGTCGCCTCGAGCGCAACGGTTTCGAGCGCGTCGCAACCGTACGCGAAGTCGGCGAATATGCCGTGCGCGGCGGCATTCTCGACGTCTTCGTGCCGGGTTCGGAAGAGCCGGTCCGCCTTGATTTCTTCGGCGATACGCTGGAATCGATCCGCAGCTTCGATCCAGCCAGCCAGCGCACGACAGGCCAGGTGCGCTCCCTTGATCTCAACCCGATGAGCGAGGTGACGCTGACGCCCGATACGATCAGCCGTTTCCGCAAAAACTACCTCTCCGCTTTCGGCGCGACGACGCGCGACGACGCGCTCTATCTTGCCGTCTCCGAGGGCCGCCGTTACCCTGGAATGGAGCACTGGCTGCCGCTTTTCTACGAGAAGCTCGATACCGTCTTCGACTATCTCAGCGGCTTCCGTGTTGTCACCGACCATACCGTGCGCGAGGCAGCTGAAGAGCGCTCCAAGCTCGTCTTCGATTATTATGACGCCCGCCTGAATTCCGGCCAGCCGACCAAAGGCCAGATGGCGCAGGGCACCCCGTACAAGCCGGTGACGCCTGGCCAGCTCTACCTCGACAGCAAACTCTTCGTGAGAACCCTCGACGCGCTCGGCGCCATCCGCGTCAGCCCCTTCAACGAGCATGAGGGCGAGGCGAGGCGGGTGATCAATGTCGAGGCCCGCCAGGGCCAGCGCTGGGCACGCTCGAACGCCGAAGGCGGTGGCGATGCCGAGCGCATCAATGTCTTCGACGTCGTCGTCAAGCATATCGCCGACCGCCGCGCTGCCGGCGCGAAAGTGCTCGTCACCGCCTGGACCGAAGGCTCGCTGGAGCGTCTGCTGCAGGTGCTGAACGAACACGGCTTGGAAAAGGTGAAGCCGGTCGAAGCGCTGAAGGATCTCGGTTCGCTGGCGAGAGGCGAGGCGGCCGCGGCCGTGCTCAGTCTCGAAGCCGGCTTCGAGGCCGGCGACCTCGTCGTCATCGGCGAGCAGGATATATTAGGCGACCGCATGGTGCGCCGTTCCAAGCGCCGCAAGCGCGCCGCCGATTTCATCGCGGAGGTGGCGGGCCTCGACGAGGGCTCGATCGTCGTCCACGCTGAACACGGCATCGGCCGCTTCATCGGGCTGCGAACCATCGAGGCGGCAGGCGCCCCGCATGCTTGCCTGGAACTGCAATATGCCGATGAGGCGAAGCTCTTCCTGCCGGTCGAAAACATCGATCTTCTCTCGCGCTATGGCGGCGAGGGCACCGAGGCCCAGCTCGACAAGCTCGGCGGCGGCGCATGGCAGATGCGCAAGGCCAAGCTCAAGAAACGCCTGCTTGACATGGCCGATGCGCTGATCCGCATTGCCGCCGAGCGGCTGACGCGCCATGCACCGATGCTGACGACACCCGAAGGCCTCTACGACGAATTTGCCGCCCGCTTCCCCTATGACGAGACCGAGGACCAGGATAACGCCATCGAGGCGGTGCGCTCCGATCTCGGTGCCGGTCGGCCGATGGACCGTCTCGTCTGCGGCGACGTGGGGTTCGGCAAGACGGAAGTCGCGCTGCGCGCCGCCTTTGTTGCGGCGATGAACGGCGCACAGGTTGCCGTCGTCGTGCCGACGACATTGCTTGCCCGCCAGCATTTCAAAACTTTCACCGACCGTTTCCGCGGCCTGCCGGTGCGCATCCAGCAGGCTTCGCGTCTGGTCGGCGCCAAGGAGCTGGCGCTGACCAAGAAGGAAGTGGCGGACGGCAAGACCGATATCGTCGTCGGCACACATGCGCTGCTCGGCGCCGGCATCAAATTCGCCAACTTGGGCCTGCTCGTCATCGACGAGGAGCAGCATTTCGGCGTCAAGCACAAGGAGCGGCTGAAGGAGTTGAAGAGCGACGTGCACGTGCTGACGCTGTCAGCAACGCCGATCCCGCGCACGCTGCAGCTTGCCATGACCGGTGTCCGCGAGTTGTCGTTGATCACCACGCCGCCGGTCGATCGCATGGCGGTGCGCACCTTCATCTCGCCCTTCGACAGCCTGGTCATCCGCGAGACGCTGATGCGCGAGCACTATCGCGGCGGCCAGAGCTTCTATGTCTGCCCCAGGCTTGCCGATCTCGAGGATGTACATGCCTTCCTGCAATCGGATGTGCCTGAGCTGAAGGTCGCCGTCGCCCACGGTCAGATGCCGGCCGGCGAACTCGAAGACATCATGAATGCCTTCTATGAAGGCCGCTACGACGTGCTGCTGTCCACAACCATCGTTGAATCCGGCCTCGACGTGCCGACAGCCAATACGCTGATCGTCCACCGCGCCGACATGTTCGGCCTTGCCCAGCTCTATCAGCTGCGCGGCCGCGTCGGCCGCTCGAAGGTGCGCGCCTTCGCGCTCTTCACGCTGCCGGTCAACAAGGTGCTGACGGCGACCGCCGAACGCCGCCTTAAGGTGCTACAGTCGCTGGATACTCTCGGCGCGGGCTTCCAACTGGCGAGCCACGATCTCGATATCCGCGGCGCCGGCAATCTGCTCGGCGAGGAGCAGTCCGGCCATATCAAGGAGGTCGGCTTCGAGCTTTACCAGCAGATGCTCGAAGAGGCGGTCGCTGAGGTCAAGGGCGTCGACGAGATCCACGACACCGGCTGGTCTCCGCAGATCTCCGTCGGCACGACGGTGATGATCCCGGAGGGCTATGTGCCCGACCTGCATCTGCGCATGGCGCTTTACCGCCGTCTCGGCGAGATCACCGAACTCAAGGAAATCGACGGCTTCGGCGCCGAGATGATCGACCGCTTCGGGCCGATGCCGATCGAAGTCCAGCATCTCCTGAAGATCGTCTACATCAAGTCGCTCTGCCGCACTGCCAATGTTGAAAAGCTGGATGCCGGCCCGAAGGGTGTGGTCGTGCAGTTCCGCAACAAGGAATTCCCCAATCCGGTAAACCTTGTCGGTTATATCGGCAAGCAGGGCACCATGGCGAAGATCCGCCCGGATCACAGCCTGTTCCTGACCCGCGACCTGCCGACGCCGGAAAAGCGCCTGCAGGGGGCGGCTGTTATCATGACGCAACTGGCGGAACTGGCGAAATAGAGGGGAGGAGATAGCAATGGCGACATACGGCGCAACGATCTCCTGGCAACGCAACGGTGAGACTTTCACCGACAACCGCTACAGTCGCGCGCACCACTGGACTTTCGACGGCGGCATCGAGGTGCGGGCGTCCGCTTCGCCACATGTTGTTCCGCTGCCCTATTCCGCCGAGGATGCCGTCGATCCGGAAGAGGCCTTCGTCGCTTCGCTCTCCAGTTGCCATACGCTCTGGTTCCTGTCGCTTGCCGTCAAACAGGGCTTTTGCGTCAATAGCTACACGGATGCCGCCGAAGGCATCATGGAGAAGAATGCCGAAGGCCGTCTTGCCATGACCGTGGTGATACTGAGGCCGCTCGCCGTGTTCGGTGGCGAGAAACAGCCCTCGCTCAGCGAGCTTGAAGCCCTGCATCACCGCGCCCACGACGAATGCTTTATCGCCAATTCGGTGAAGACCGACGTGCGCTGCGTTCCTGTTCTGGGCTGATCGTGGACCGTTGTCAGGCAGGAAACCCCGCAACTTCGCTTTACGGCGAAGTTGCGGGGCCTATTGAAATGTCTCTAACTATTCCTGCAAAAAGCCGACCTGTTGGAAAGAGGTGCCTTTAATACCCTTTTCTTTACAAAGGTTCTTGAACGTTTGATCGCAAAAAATTGCCACCGCATACTCAACCAAGCGGAAGAGCTGCGCGCCTTTGAGGACATCAGGCAGAAAACACCAGTCAGCTCCGCCCGATATCATGTAGCCACCAGATCGAGTGACGTGAATTAAGGGAGAATTCTCGACGTCCACCGCCTTGCGATATGAATCGACAACGCTGCACAGCCAAATTTTCGGCCCGGGTTTTCCGTTCGAAAACTCCGTCTCGCAAAGCAGGTATTCACATGAATTTGGAACGAACTCATCGAACAAACTCTTCATTTTTTCAGAGATGAAGAGGAAATAATCTACAGCATAAATATCTTGCACCTTGCGCTTCGGATCAAAGATTAGCTTTGGCGCTTCAAGATATTCGGGTATTCGCCACGGACCTCGAGGCAGATCGAGCATGCTACCCGGCCATAGAGGCCCCCTGATGCCGAGACCGTCGCCGTCTGGTTGCAGCCTTTCTAGATTTGCGAATTCCCAACCATAATTCCAATTTGAATCAAGTAGATAGGCTTTTTGAGGTTTCGCTCGGGCGCCACTCATGCTTCGTTCCAAGTCGTGCTTGAAAATAAAAACGGTATAGCTGGCTCTCTCGGACAACTTTGTTGCAGCTGTCCGATCTCGAGCCGCCGGGCGACAGCGTTAGTTCAGCCCCGACCGCGCCTCGGCCTTCGCCTTGGCGATATCGCGCAACGCATTCGCCAGGACGTCGGGCGTCTGAGCGCCGCTGACGGCATATTGCTGGTCGAAGATGAAGAACGGCACGCCGTTGACGCCCATCTCCTGAGCCGCCGTGATCTCGGCGACGATCAGATTGCTATCGGCGTCGGAGGCAAGCAGCGAGGCGATGACCGAGCGGTCGAGGCCGGCCTTCTCGGCGATATCGAGCAGTACCGCATGGTCGCCGACATTGCGGCCTTCCTCGAAATTCGCTTTGAACAGCGCGGCGACGACTTTGTCCTGCTTCTCGCGGCCTTCGATCATCGCCCAGTGGATCAGCCGATGGGCGTCGAGCGTGTTGGGGCCGATCTTGATCGCCTCGAAATCGAAGGCGATACCGACCTCGCGGCCGAGGTCGGTGAGCATCTTATGCGCCTGTGCCACACGCTCCTCGCCGCCGAGTTTCTCCGCCAGCTTTTTCTTCTGGTCGACGCCTTCCTTGGGATAGTCGGGGTTGAGCCGATAGGGCCGCCAGTTGATGTCGACGCCAATCTCGTCCTGAACTTCGGCAATGGCGAGTTCCAGCCGCGCTTTACCGAGATAGCACCAGGGGCAGACGACATCCGAGACGACGTCGATGGTGATTGGCTCCATGATCGTTTTCCTTATATCTGGACGCTGCGGCAGGGCGGCGATTCGGCCTGCTGCTATTGCGCGCTTGTATCCCACCATACCGGCAGCTGGTAGCCGTAGAGCGGCACCGTATCGGGATGGCCGATGCGCTTGCTGCGGGCCACCCATTGCTGGTCCATATGATAGAGCGGCAGCACGTAATGGCTGGAAAGCAGCAGTCGGTCGTAGGAGCGCACCGCCGCGGTAAAATCCTCGGCCGAGCGTGCCCGCAATACGTGGTCAATCAGCGTGTCGAGGTCGGGATCGTTGGCGCCGGCGAAGCTGTCCTTACCCTCCTGCGTGCGTGCAGCCGAAGACCAGCGGCCGAGCTGCTCGGTTCCAGGCGACAGCGACGAGGTATAGGACTTGATGATCATGTCGTAATCGAAGCTGTTCGTCCGGCTCTGATACTGCGAATCGTCTACCGTGCGGATCGAAGCGGCAATGCCGATCGCCTGCAGCGAACGCTGGTAGGCGATGGCCAGCTTCTCCTGGTCGGCATTCTGCGTCATGATTTCGAAGGCGAGCTGATGGCCGGAGGCGTCAAGCATTTTGCCACCCTGGATCGTATAGCCGCCTTGCTTCAACAACTCGACCGCCTGCTTTAGCGCATTGCGGTCGCGGCCGGAGCCGTCGGTGACCGGCAGTTTATAGGTGCCGTCGAGAATCGTGGGTGCAATTTTGTCCTTGATCGGCCCGAGCAGCGCAAGTTCCGCCGCATTGGCGGGAACGCCGAAGCTCGAAAGCTCGGAATTCTGCCAGAAGCTCTGTGTGCGCTTGTAGGCGCCGGAATAGAGGTTCTTGTTCGCCCATTCGAAATCGAACACCAGCGACAGGCCTTCGCGCACTTTCGGATCGGTAAAGATCGGCCGGCGCGTGTTGAACACGAAGCCGAGCATGCCGCTTGGGAGTTTCGGCGTGAACAAGTCCTTGATCACGGCCCCGGAAGTAGCGGCGGGGAAATTATAGGCATTGGCCCAATGGCCGGGGTTGCCATCGGGATAAAGGTCCACATCGCCCTTCTTGAAGGCCTCGAACAGCGTCGTGTCCTGCAGGAAATACTGAACGGTGATCTGATCGTAATTGTCGGTGCCGACCTTGGCGGGAATGTCCTTTCCCCAGTAGTTCGGGTCGCGTTCGTAGGTGATGCTCTCACCGGGTTTCACCGTCTTCACCTTGTAGGGACCGGAACCGACCGGCGGCGTCAGCGAGGAGCGGTCGAAGGTTTCCGGGTCGACCACATGTTTTGGCAGTACCGGGAAAAGGCCGAAGATTAGAGGTGTCTCCCGGTCGGCTTTTTCATTGAAGGTGAAGCGCACGCTGTGTTCGCCAATCTTCTCCATCTTGGCGACGACTTTCAGGCGTTCGGAGTAGGGAGGGCGGCCCTTGTCGCGCATCAGTTCAAAGGTGAACATCACATCCTCAGGTGTCACCGGCTGGCCATCGGCCCATTTCGCCTTCGGATTGAGGTTGAATTGGATGAAGCTCCTGGCGTCGTCCCATTCCACAGTCTCGGCCAGCAGGCCGTAGAGCGTGAACGGCTCATCCCTGGAGCGTTGCATCAGCGATTCGTAGACCAGATTGCCATATTCCGGATCCCACATGCCGCGCGCCGTCGTCCGATTGCTCTTGACGATGAACGGGTTGAGACTGTCGAAGGTGCCGACGACGCCATAGGTAATCTTGCCGCCTTTCTTGACGTCAGGATTGACGTAAGGGAAGTGCTTGTAGTCAGGCGGCAAGGCCGGTTCGCCGTGCATCGCGATGCCGTGCAGCGGCTCGGCGGCGACAGCGCCGCACAGCAGCGAGAGGACGAGGGGGACGACGATCCGGAGCATTCGGCAATCCTTGATCCGTGAAAACGGGCATGATTCACCGCGAGATTATCATCTGGTCGACCGATTCCAACACGTGGGCGCTATTTCTTTGGTCCGGCGACGAAATTGCTGCTCGAATTGCCAAAGAAATGCTGGATATCTTGAACGCTGCGATGTAACAGGTGAACCCGAAGTTTCGGGGTCATGCATTTGCCTTATTTTTCCATGAGGTGGAGTGCCGAACGACCCGATGGTTGGGGTGGCAAAGTCGCTGCCCCGAACGGATATCAGGAGACGGAATTCGTTATGATGTTCAAGTCTGAAAAGAAAATGCGGGCAGCACTGTCCGTTCTGGCAGTGATGTTCGGCGCCGCTTCGGCTCCGGTCTCCTCCTTTGCGCAGGATGCAGCGGCACAGGCTCCGACCGATGCTCAGGCAACCAGCGCGCCGAAGCTTGGCTGGTACAAGACCTGCAGCAAGCAGGAAGACAACGACATCTGTGTCGTCCAGAACCTGATCCTCGCCAATGGCGGCCAGCTCGTCACGGCTGTTGGCCTGATCTCGGTTACCGGCAAGATCAACCGCAAGCTCCTGCAGGTCTCGGTTCCTACCGCACGCCTGATCCCCCCGGGCATCATCATGCAGATCGACGGCGGCAAGGGCCAGAAGCTCGATTACGCCGTCTGCCTGCCGGATAAGTGCACTGCAGAAATTCCGCTGACCGACGCGATGATCGCCAGCCTCAAGAAGGGCAGCGACGTGATCTTCACGTCGATCAACTTCCGCCGCGCTCCGAACCCGATCAAGATCTCGCTCGAAGGCTTTACCGGCGCTTATGACGGCGAGCCGGTTTCTGAATCCAAGCTTGCCGCAAGCCAGCGCAGCCTTCAGGAAGGCATGCAGAAGAAGGCCGACGAAGCCCGCAAGAAGCTGGAAGACGCCCAGAAGGCAGCCAAAGCGCAGTAATTCAGCGCTCATGCTTGAACAACGAACCCGGCTTCATGCCGGGTTTTTTGTTTGCGTAAAGAACTCGCCCATCGAGCAAAGAAAAAGGCCTCGCTGGGAGATGCGAGGCCTTGGTTCATTCAGCGGTCAGACCGATCTTAGTGGGCGAAGCTCATCTTGGGTTTGAACTGCCCTGACGGGGCCTGATCGAAAATCTGGTAGATCTGAGGGTTTCGAAGCGGTGTGCCGCTCTCGTCGTTCATCAGGTTCTGCTCGGAGACATAAGCGACATATTCGCTTTCGTCGTTCTCGGCGAGCAGATGATAGAAGGGCTGGTCCTTGCTGGGGCGCACTTCGGCCGGAATGGAATTCCACCATTCTTCCGTATTCGCGAACTCAGGATCAACGTCGAAGATGACGCCGCGAAACGGAAATACCTTGTGCCGAACCACTTCGCCGATACTGAACTTTGCTACTCTTTCTTTCATGGTACGACTTCCTTTCATCACCAAATTTGGTGATTGGTGTCGCGCAAATCAAGATTTTTGCGCGAGTGCGTCACATGAACGTCATATCCTCCTAGTGGCGTCCATGACCGGGGAGGCGAAAGCCCCGGGTGCCGGGGCTTTCCGTGTTATGGCCGCTTAGGCCGAATAGTACATATCATATTCGACCGGATGCGGCGTCATTTCGAAGCGCATCACCTCAGCCATCTTCAGCTCGATGAACGCATCGATCTGGTCGTCGTCGAAGACGCCGCCCGCTGTCAGGAACTTGCGGTCCTTGTCGAGGCTTTCCAGCGCTTCGCGCAGCGAACCGCAGACGGTCGGGATCTTCTTCAGTTCCTTTGGCGGCAGGTCGTAGAGATCCTTGTCCATGGCCTTGCCGGGATGGATCTTGTTCTTGATGCCGTCGAGGCCTGCCATCAGCATGGCGGCGAAGGCGAGGTAGGGGTTGGCGGTCGGATCCGGGAAGCGGACTTCGACGCGCTTTGCCTTCGGGTTGGAGCCGAACGGAATGCGGCAGGAAGCCGAACGGTTGCGGGCGGAGTATGCCAGCAGAACCGGTGCTTCATAGCCCGGGACGAGACGCTTGTAGGAGTTCGTCGACGGGTTGGTGAAGGCGTTGATCGCCTTGGCATGCTTGATGATGCCGCCGATGTAGAAAAGGCAGCTCTCGGAAAGGCCCGCATATTCGTCGCCGGCAAAGGTCGGCTTGCCGCCCTTCCAGATCGACTGGTGCACGTGCATGCCCGAACCGTTGTCGCCGAAGATCGGCTTCGGCATGAAGGTCGCGGTCTTGCCGTAGGCGTTCGCCACCTGATGCACGACATATTTGTAGATCTGCATCTTGTCGGCGTTGCGCACCAGCGTGTCGAACTTGATGCCGAGTTCGTGCTGCGCGGCGGCGACTTCATGGTGATGCTTTTCGACGACGACGCCCATCTCGGAGAGCACCGTCAGCATTTCCGAACGCATGTCCTGGGCGCTGTCGACGGGCGGGACCGGGAAATAGCCGCCCTTGACGCGCGGGCGATGGCCGAGGTTGCCGGTTTCATAGTCTGTGTCGTCGTTCGACGGCAGTTCGGTCGAATCGAGCTTGAAGCCGGTATTGTAGGGATCGGCCTTGTACTTGACGTCGTCGAAGACGAAGAATTCGGCTTCCGGGCCGACGAAGATCGTGTCACCGATGCCGGATGCCTTGAGGTAGGCTTCGGCCTTCTTGGCGGTGCCGCGCGGATCGCGGTTATAGGCCTCGCCGGAGACCGGGTCGAGAATATCGCACATGATGACCATGGTCGACTGAGCGAAGAACGGGTCCATATGCACCGTCTCGGTATCGGGCATCAGCACCATGTCGGACTCGTTGATGGCCTTCCAGCCGCCGATCGAGGAGCCGTCGAACATCACGCCGTCAGCGAACATGTCTTCATCGACGCAGACGACGTCCATCGTCACATGCTGCAACTTGCCCTTCGGGTCGGTGAAACGCAGATCGACGAACTTCACGTCGTTTTCCTTGATCTGCTTCAGAATTTCGCTTGCGGTCGCCATTAAATACGTTCCTCCGATTTGCGATGACAATAGGTGGGGTGTTCGATTTGTGCGATGACGGTATCGGACTTTGCGCGGTTGGCAAAGTGGTCAGATGGCGTCGATGCCGGTCTCACCGGTACGGATGCGGATAACCTCTTCGATGTTGGAAACGAAGATTTTTCCGTCGCCGATCCGGCCCGTCTGCGCCGCCTTGCGGATCGCGTCGATGACAGCCTCCGCGTTCTCGTCGGCCAGCACGACCTCGACCTTTACCTTCGGCAGGAAATCGACGACGTATTCGGCTCCGCGGTAGAGTTCCGTATGGCCCTTCTGACGACCGAAGCCCTTGGCTTCGGTGACCGTGATGCCCTGCAGGCCGACTTCCTGAAGGGCTTCCTTCACTTCGTCCAGCTTGAAGGGCTTAATGATCGCTTCGATCTTTTTCATGAGAAAATGTCTCTCCGCTTCTCCGTTATGGCAGGAATTTTCCCGCTCGCCGGATATGATGCAGATATCGTGCCAGTTTGAAATCCATCTTATCGAAAAAAGACGCCGATTTTGCCGAAACCGGCGCGTTTGCGGGGAAATCTACGTCGTTTCGGTGACAGAAAAATAGAAAAACATCGTCCGTGGATCGAAACTGCATCGAAAGTCGAAAAAAACACATGTATTCGCAATTGCGAAAACATGTCGCGAGTCGGTGAAAATATAGGCGAATGCTTAAATTATGTGCTTCACTTTATTGCGTTGAGCGGTTGTTTTTTAGGCGTTTTTTCAATTGAATGGGGTGATGAGCGATCTATCCGACCTTCTTCTCACGCCTGCTGAAATGGCGGCCGTCGACGCGGCCGCTGCGGCATCGGGGATCGATTCCTTCAGCCTGATGGAACGAGCGGGTTCTGCCATCGCCGCAGCCGTGTTGCGACTGCATCCCGGTGCTCAGCGCTTCGTTGTGCTCTGCGGCCCTGGCAACAATGGCGGCGATGCCTATGTCGCGGCAAGACATCTGCAAGAGAGCGGGGCAGCGCTCACACTTTTTCATCTTGGAGACCCCTCCAGGCTGAAGGGCGATGCCGCCCGCGCTCGCGCCGGCTGCGCATCCCAAGGTCAGGAGCTTGGCCTCTACCGGCCCGAACCCGGCGATGTCGTCATGGACGGCCTGTTCGGGGCGGGACTTGGCCGTGAGGTGCCGGCCGAGGTGCGCGCGCTGATCGGGCGCGTCACCGATGCGGGTATCCCGGTGCTCGCCATTGATCTGCCTTCCGGCCTTGATGGCCGCACCGGCAAGGTGCTGGGTGCTGCCTTCCGGGCGCAGAACACCATCACCTTCATGACGCGCAAGCCGGGCCATCTTTTGATGCCGGGCAGGGAACTTTGCGGTCATTTGGAGGTCTTTGACATCGGCATTCCCGCCCGCATCGTCCGGGCCGAGGCGGGCGGCGTCATTGTCGAGAACACTCCCGAGGCGTGGAAAGGCGTACTGCCGGCCGAGCAATTGGAAACCCACAAATACAAGCGCGGCCATTTGGTGGTGTTCTCAGGCGAGGCCGACAAGACGGGGGCCGCACGCATGTCGGCGATCTCGGGCCTGAAGGCCGGTGCCGGTCTGGTGACGATCGCAGCACCCGGCGCGGCAATGGTCGCCAATGCCGCGCACCTGACAGCGATTATGCTGCATCCGGTCGACGACAAACCCCAGCTCGAAGGCTGGCTCGCCGACAAGCGGTTGCAGACCTTCGTCCTCGGTCCCGGTTTTGGCATTGGTGACAGAGCCCGCGGCTTTGTCTCGGCGCTTGCGGAACGCCACCTCGTGCTCGATGCGGATGGCATCTCCTCGTTCAAGGACGATCCTGATCAGCTTTTCGCTCTCTTTAAAGGTGAGCCGCGGCTGGTGCTGACGCCGCACGAGGGTGAATTCGCACGGCTCTTTCCCGATATCGCCGGCGACGATGCGCTAGGCAAGGTGGATAAGGCGGTAGCCGCCGCCCGCCGCGCCAATGCCGCGATCGTCTATAAAGGGGCCGATACCGTTATCGCTTCCCCGGATGGCCGCGCGCTTATCAACACCAACGCCCCGGCCTGGCTTGCCACCGCCGGTTCCGGCGATGTGCTTGCTGGTATCATCGGCGGCTTGCTCGCCCAGGGGCTGCCGGCCTTCGAGGCGGCCGCCGCCGGCGTCTGGCTGCATGGAGAGGCCGGCCAGCGCGCCGGCAAGGGACTGACGGCGGAGGACCTCGCAGTCGAGGTGAGGCCGCTGTAGACTCGAGGGGCCAAATGTAGTCCGGCCTATTTCGCCAGCGTCTGCTGCAGGGCGATCGCCCCATGAGGCGCATTGATCTTGCCCTCATGGATCATGAAGGCGAAGACGTCGCGCGGCTCGGCCTTCACCTTACGATCCTTATCGATCAACGGCAGATCATCGGGAACCTTGCCTTCGGCCCAGATCTCGAGCCGTTTCGCCCAGGCCTTCAGGTCCTCGTCGGGATAGCAGGTCGGAATATCGTCCGATCCCTTCTGCAATCTGGCATAGACGAAATCAGCCGTGACGTCGGCGATCATCGGATATTCGAAATGTTCGGCGCAAACAGGCGCCACGCCGTATTTCGCAAGGAGCGCGACGAACTCGGGCACCTTGAAGGAATCGTGCCGCACCTCGACCACGTGTCGCAGCTTCAGCCCGTCCTGCTTTTCCGGCAGCAGCTTCAGGAAGGCTTCGAAATCCTCCGGCTCGAACTTCTTCGTCGGCGCGAACTGCCAGAGCAGGGGGCCGAGGTGATCGCCAAGCTCACTGATGCCGGACTGGAGGAACCGCTCCATCGATTCACCCGCTTCTGCCAGCACACGGCGATTGGTGACAAACCGCGTCGCTTTCAGTGAAAAGATGAAGCCATCGGGCACGTCAGCCGCCCACTTGGCGAAGACCGCAGGCTTCTGGGTGCTGTAATAGGTGCCGTTGACCTCGATGACCTTCAGCTGGCGGCTGGCATAATTCAGCTCGTCCTTCTGCTTCAGGTCATCGGGAAAGAAATGGCCGCGCCAGGGCTCGAAGGTCCAGCCGCCGATGCCGGTGCGGATAGTGCCGGATTTCGTCATGTCGTCCTCCCGTTCGCAGCCGTTCGGGCCGCATCGATCTCTTTCGTCATGTCGACGAGCGTCCATCCTGGCCGATAAGGGTTCGGCCGGCGACCCGTTTCCCGAAATCCGTAGGCGCCGTAGAGCGCGATGTTCCGCTCCATACGCGCATTCGTATAAAGCCGGATTTCCGGCACGGTCCATTCCCGCGCCTTGCCTTCCAGCCAACGCAGCATCGAAAGCCCATGCCCGCCGCCCTGAAAGGCCGGCGAGACCGCAATGCTGAACAGCATGAGGTGATCGGAATACCGCTCGACCACCAGGAGCCCGGCCGTCTCGCCGCCGATCTCGCGCAGCCAGACCTCGCCGCGTTCAATCCGCGGCGCATAATCCTCCGTTACCGGGATCGGCGGAGCGCCGAGAAGCTCGGTATAGGGCAGGTAGGCGGCAGCTGTCAGCGTCGCGATCGTTTCGAGATCATCGGGCGACGCTGGCCTCATCGTCATTCCGCCGCAACCGCCTTCTTCGCCGGCCGCCGCTCCAGCAACTCCTTCAGGAATTGCCCGGTATAGGACCGCTTCTCCTTGACGATCGCCTCGGGCGTGCCGGTCGCAACAATCTCGCCGCCGCCGTCGCCACCTTCGGGGCCGAAATCGAGCACCCAATCGGCTGTCTTGATGACCTCGAGATTGTGCTCGATCACCACCACCGAATTGCCCTGGTTGACCAGTTCGTGCAGCATCTCGAGCAGCTTGGCGACGTCGTGGAAATGCAGGCCGGTGGTCGGTTCGTCGAGAATGTAGAGCGTGCGTCCCGTCGAGCGTTTCGACAGTTCCTTGGCGAGCTTGACGCGCTGCGCCTCACCGCCCGAGAGCGTATTGGCCTGCTGACCGACCTTGATGTAGCCGAGACCGACATCCTTCAGCGATTGCAGCTTGTCGCGCACGGCGGGTACTGCCGCGAAGAAATCGACACCTTCCTCCACCGTCATGTCGAGCACGTCGGCGATCGACTTGTGCTTGAAGGTGACGTCGAGCGTCTCTCTGTTATAGCGCTTGCCGTGGCAGACGTCGCAGGTGACGTAGACATCAGGCAGGAAGTGCATCTCGATCTTAATGACGCCGTCGCCCTGGCAGGCTTCGCAGCGCCCGCCCTTGACGTTGAAGGAGAAGCGGCCCGGCTGGTAGCCGCGCGCCTTGGCTTCCGGCAGGCCGGCGAACCAGTCGCGGATCGGCGTGAAGGCGCCGGTATAGGTCGCCGGATTTGAGCGCGGCGTGCGGCCGATCGGCGACTGGTCGATGTCGATCACCTTGTCGATATGCTCGAAACCGTCGATACGATCGTGATCGGCCGGGTTTTCACGGGCGCCCATGACCCGCCTTGCCGCCGATTTATAAAGCGTCTCGATCAGGAAGGTGGATTTGCCGCCGCCGGAGACGCCGGTCACCGCCGTGAAGACGCCGAGCGGGATCGATGCCGTGACGTTCTTCAGATTGTTGCCGCGCGCGCCGATCACCTTGATCTCGCGGCCCTTCTTCGGCTTGCGGCGCTCATCGGGAATTGGCACGCCGAGTTCGCCAGAGAGATATTTGCCGGTCAGCGACTTCGGATTGTCCATGATGTCCTGCGGCGTGCCATGCGCAATGACCTCACCGCCATGAATGCCGGCTGCCGGGCCGATATCGACCACGTCGTCGGCCGTCAGGATCGCATCCTCGTCATGTTCGACGACGATCACGGTATTGCCGATGTCGCGCAGGTGCTTTAGCGTGTCGAGCAGCCGGGCATTGTCGCGCTGATGCAGGCCGATCGACGGCTCGTCGAGCACGTAGAGCACGCCCGTCAACCCCGAGCCGATCTGCGAGGCGAGACGGATGCGCTGGCTCTCGCCACCCGACAAGGTGCCTGAATTGCGCGACAGGCTGAGATATTCCAGGCCGACATCGTTGAGAAAGCGCAACCGGTCGCGGATTTCCTTGAGGATGCGGACGGCGATTTCGTTCTGTTTGGCGTTGAAGCTTGCCGGCAGCGTCTCGAACCAGTCGCGGGCGACGCGGATCGACATCGCGGTCACTTCGCCGATATGCAGCGTGTCGATCTTCACCGCTAAGGCCTCCGGCTTCAGGCGGAAGCCGTTACAGGAAGGGCAGGGGGCCGCTGACATGAAGCGCTCGATATCCTCACGCGCCCAGGCGGAATCCGTCTCCTTCCAGCGGCGCTCGAGATTGGTGATGATGCCCTCGAAATTCTTCTGCGTCGTGTAGGAGCGGGCGCCGTCGGCATAGTGGAATTCGATCTTGTCCTCGGTACCATTGAGGATGACGTCCTTGGCCTGGTCAGAAAGATCGTTCCAGCGGGTGCCGAGCTTGAAGCCGTAATGCTTTCCGAGCGCTTCCAGCGTCTGATTGTAATAAGGCGAGGTCGACTTGGCCCAGGGCGCGATCGCCCCGTCGCGCAGCGTCCGCTCGGGCTCGGGCACGATCAGGTCGGCATCGATCTTCTGCTGCGCGCCGAGGCCGTCGCAGGTCGGGCAGGCGCCGAAGGGGTTGTTGAACGAGAAGAGCCTGGGTTCGATCTCCGGAATGGTGAAGCCGGAAACCGGGCAGGCGAACTTCTCCGAAAATAGCACGCGCTCATGCGTCTCGTTCAGCGACTTGTTGGCCGAGCCGCCGGCCGAAGTCTCTTCGGGCGGCAGCGGCTTGTCGGCGAACTCGGCGACTGCCAGCCCGTCGGCGAGTTTCAGGCAGGTCTCCAGGCTGTCCGCCAGGCGCGACGACACATCCGAGCGCACGACGATGCGATCGACCACCACGTCGATGTCGTGCTTGTATTTCTTGTCGAGCGTTGGCGCCTCGGCGATCTCGTAGAACTGGCCGTCGACCTTGACGCGCTGGAAGCCCTTCTTCATGAGCTCCGCCAGTTCCTTCTTGTATTCGCCCTTGCGCCCACGCACGAGCGGCGCGAGGATATAAAGGCGGGTGCCCTCGCCGAAATCGAGGATACGGTCGACCATCTGGCTGACGGTCTGGCTCTCGATCGGCAGACCGGTCGCCGGCGAATAGGGGACGCCGACGCGGGCAAAAAGCAGGCGCATATAGTCGTAGATCTCGGTGACGGTGCCGACCGTCGAACGCGGGTTGCGCGAGGTGGTCTTCTGCTCGATCGAGATTGCCGGCGACAGCCCGTCGATCTGGTCGACGTCGGGCTTCTGCATCATTTCGAGGAACTGCCGGGCATAGGCCGACAGGCTCTCGACATAGCGCCGCTGGCCCTCGGCATAGATCGTGTCGAAGGCGAGCGAGGATTTGCCCGAGCCGGAAAGCCCGGTCATGACGATCAGCTTGTTGCGCGGCAGATCCAGATCGATGCCCTTGAGATTGTGCTCGCGCGCACCGCGGATGGAGATCGTCTTCAGTTCGCTCATCGTCTCAGCTTTGGTCCTTTGGATAACAGCCCTTATTTAGTGATGCCGACCGGCGAGTCGAGGCTGAATGTCAACTAGGGTCAAGGTTTTCGATTCTGTTGACAGGATCATACGGATAAACTAGAACAAATAAAGAACAAAATTCCTGATGAATGCATGCGGCTTTCTGATGGGATAAACATGTGGATTAAAGGCCGTTCACGCGCATCGGCGGCCCTCTATGGTTTAAGGTGCGCTGATCGATTAACGCCGCCGGGCAGGGCGGCAGGCAGGGTGAGAAGCATGGCTGGTAGCGTAAACAAGGTAATTCTGGTTGGAAACGTGGGTGCAGACCCCGAAATCCGCCGCACTCAGGATGGCCGGCCGATCGCCAATCTTCGTATCGCGACCTCGGAAACCTGGCGCGACCGAAATTCCGGCGAGCGCCGCGAGAAGACCGAATGGCACACTGTCGTCGTCTTCAACGAGGGCCTCTGCAAGGTCGTTGAGCAATATGTAAAGAAGGGCGCCAAGCTCTATATCGAAGGCCAATTGCAGACCCGCAAGTGGCAGGATCAGCAGGGCCAGGACCGCTACTCGACGGAAGTCGTGCTGCAGGGCTTCAGCTCGACGCTGACGATGCTCGACGGCCGCGGCGAAGGCGGTGGCGCGAGCTCCGGCTTCGGCGGCGGTCGTGGCGGCGGCGCTGGCGGCAACGATTATGGCGACGACTACGGCGCCCCGGCGCCCTCTTCATCGCCAAGCCGCGGTGGCGGCAGTGGCGGCGGCAACTTCTCGCGGGATCTCGACGACGACATCCCGTTCTGATCGACCGCCTTTTGTGGTTTTATGAAAGACCTGAGAGCATGATGTCTTGGACGACGTCATGCTCTTTTTCTTTGATTTCGCGGCAGCTGCCCCGTCGTTAGTGCGGCGTCGCGCTGATGAGATTGAGCGCCGCTTTCGCGCCGTCCACGACGAATTGCACCGCGAGGGCAGCGAGGATGACGCCGAGGAGGCGTGTCAGGATCGCCCGGCCGGTGACGCCGAGGAAACGGTCGAGTCTGTCGGCGATCAGCAGCATCAGCAGTGTCAGCAACAGATTGGCGGCGATGACGGCGATCAGCTGTGCTTTTCCGACTGATGTCGCCAGCGTCCCCGCCAGGAGGATCGTCGCCGAGATCGCACCCGGACCGGCAATCAGCGGCAAGGCGAGGGGAAAGACGGCGATATTCTCGATATGATCCTTGGTGACGGCCGCCTCGGAGGCCTTCTCCTTGCGCTCCTGTCGCCGCTCGAACACCATCTCGAAAGCGATCCAGAAGAGCAGCAATCCGCCGGCGATGCGGAAGGCGCCGATCGAAATCCCGAGCACGCCGAGCACGCTTGCTCCGAACAAGGCGAAGACGGCCAGGATGATGAAGGCGATGGTCGAACCACGCAGCGCCACCTGGGTGCGCTCGGCCCGGCTCATGCCCGTCGTCAGCCCCAGGAAGATCGGTGCGAGCCCCGGCGGATCGATGGTGACGAGCAGCGTCGTGAAGGCGTTGATCAATTGGTCGGCGCTTGCCATCGTCTCTCCGGAACCCCATATAGGTGCGTGGTTTTTTATGATTGTGAAGCGGGGATTCCGATTTGGCAAATATCCCGCGGCGGCCCGGGGCGGATTTGTCCGGTCCGGCCGCGCAACTCGCATGTATTACCCTTTTTAAGCCGCAAAAGCCTGTTCAAAACGCCCTGTGAAATTGGCGCGGGAACAGGCTTTCCGCTATAAATCTTCAAGTGATTCTAGAAGAGATCGTGATCTGTTTTGACTGAGCAAACACCCCCCGGCGGCGGGAAGCTCCCGCCAGGCATCGAGCCCATCTCCATCATGGAGGAAATGCAGCGGTCGTATCTCGATTACGCCATGAGCGTCATCGTCAGCCGCGCATTGCCCGACGTGCGCGACGGCCTGAAGCCCGTGCACCGGCGCATCCTCTACGGCATGTCCGAGCTCGGCATCGACTGGAACAAGAAATACGTCAAATGCGCCCGCGTCACCGGTGACGTGATGGGTAAATACCATCCGCACGGCAATGCCGCGATCTATGATGCGCTGGCCCGCATGGCGCAGCCCTGGTCGCTGCGACTGCCGCTGATCGACGGTCAGGGCAATTTCGGCTCTGTCGACGGCGATCCGCCGGCGGCCGAACGTTACACCGAATGCCGGCTGGAGAAGGCCGCCCATTCGCTGCTCGACGACCTCGACAAGGAAACCGTCGACTTCCGCGACAACTATGACGGCACGCTCTCTGAGCCGGTCGTGGTTCCCGCCAAGTTCCCGAACCTGCTCGTCAATGGCGCCGGCGGCATCGCCGTCGGCATGGCGACCAACATCCCGCCGCACAATCTTTCCGAAGTCATCGACGGCTGCATTGCATTGATCGACAATCCGGCGATCGAGCTGCTGGAACTGATGCAGATCATTCCCGGCCCCGACTTCCCGACGGGCGCGAAGATCCTTGGCCGCGCCGGCATCCGCTCGGCTTACGAGACCGGCCGCGGCTCGGTCATCATGCGCGGTGTCGCCGCCATTGAGCCGATGCGCGGCGACCGCGAACAGATCATCATCACTGAGATTCCCTATCAGGTGAACAAGGCGACGATGATCGAGAAGATGGCCGAGCTGGTGCGCGAAAAACGCATCGAGGGCATCTCCGACCTGCGCGACGAATCCGACCGCCAGGGCTATCGCGTCGTTATCGAACTGAAGCGCGACGCCAATGCCGAGGTCATCCTCAACCAGCTTTACCGCTACACGCCGCTGCAGACTTCTTTCGGATGCAACATGGTGGCGCTCAACGGCGGCAAGCCGGAGCAGCTGGCACTGCTCGACATGCTGCGTGCTTTCGTCTCCTTCCGCGAAGAGGTTGTTAGCCGGAGAACGAAATTCCTACTGCGCAAGGCGCGTGACCGCGCCCATGTTTTGGTTGGTCTCGCCATTGCCGTCGCCAATATCGACGAGGTCATCCGGGTCATCCGCCAGGCGCCCGATCCGCAGTCGGCCCGCGAAGAATTGATGACCCGCCGCTGGCCGGCGGAAGATGTCGAAAGTCTGATCCGCCTGATCGACGATCCGCGCCATCGCATCAACGAGGACCTGACCTATAACCTCTCTGAAGAGCAGGCGCGCGCCATCCTCGAACTGCGCCTTGCCCGCCTGACGGCCCTTGGCCGCGACGAGATTGGCGACGAACTCAACAAGATCGGCGAAGAAATCAAGGATTACCTCGATATTCTCTCCTCGCGCGTCCGCATCCAGACCATCGTCAAGGACGAGCTTATCGCCGTCCGTGACGAGTTCGGCACGCCGCGCCGCACCGAGATCGTCGATGGCGGCCTCGAGATGGATGACGAGGATCTGATCGCCCGCGAAGACATGGTGGTCACCGTCTCGCACCTCGGCTACATCAAGCGCGTACCGCTCACCACCTACCGCGCCCAGCGCCGCGGCGGCAAAGGCCGCTCCGGCATGACCACCCGTGACGAGGATTTTGTTAGCCGGCTATTTGTGGTCAATACCCATACGCCTGTTCTGTTCTTCTCCTCTCGCGGCATCGTCTACAAGGAGAAGGTCTGGCGCCTGCCGATCGGCACGCCGACCTCGCGCGGCAAGGCACTGATCAACATGCTGCCGCTCGAACCCGGCGAGCGCATCACCACCATCCTGCCCTTGCCCGAGGATGAGGCGAGCTGGGACAATCTCGACGTGATGTTCTCGACGACGCGCGGCACGGTTCGCCGCAACAAGCTGTCGGATTTCGTCCAGGTCAACCGCAACGGCAAGATCGCCATGAAGCTTGAGGAGGAGGGCGACGAAATCCTCTCCGTCGAGACCTGCACGGAAAACGACGACGTGCTGCTGACGACGGCGCTCGGGCAGTGCATCCGCTTCTCGGTCGATGACGTCCGCGTCTTTGCCGGCCGCAACTCGATCGGCGTGCGCGGCATCAATCTCGGCGATGGCGACCGCATCATCTCGATGACGATCGTCGGCCATGTCGATGCCGAGCCATGGGAGCGTGCTGCCTATCTCAAGCGTTCCGCTGTCGAACGCCGGGCGACGGGCGTGGATGAAGAGGATATTGCGCTGGTTGGCGAAGAAGTCACCGAAGAGGGACAGCTCTCCGACGAGCGCTATGAAGAGCTGAAGGGACGCGAGCAGTTCGTGCTGACGGTTTCGGAAAAGGGCTTTGGCAAACGCTCGTCCTCTTACGATTTCCGCATTTCCGGTCGCGGCGGCAAGGGTATCCGAGCCACCGATACGTCGAAAACAGGTGAAATCGGCGAACTGGTCGCGGCCTTCCCGGTCGATGACGGTGACCAGATCATGCTCGTCTCCGATGGCGGCCAGCTGATCCGTGTGCCGGTCGGCGGCATCCGCATCGCCAGCCGCGCCACCAAGGGTGTCACCATCTTCTCGACGGCCAAGGACGAGAAGGTCGTGTCCGTCGAGCGCATCAGCGAGCCGGAGGACGACGAGGCGGCGGAAGCGGGCGAGGAGACAGCTGTTTCCGAAGGCGCGGCTCCTGCTGGCGAAACCGACGAAACCCCATCGGCCGAATAATTCGCTGCATTGTCATTCTGAACCGGGCGGCCCCTGCCGCCCGGTTTTTTATTGCGCTATGAAGGACTTGCCGATTCATCCGAGGGGGAATGTTATGGGCAAGTGGACAAGGCGAGGGGTGCTCGCGGGCATTTCGGCCGCCGCGGGTGCTGCCGCGGGCGGCTATTTCCTACAGCCCGAGAGCAATGCCGGACCGGTCTTTCCACCGGCAACTCCCGCCGAAGACGGCGTGATCATTCTCAACGATGCAGGAGAACTGACGCCGACACGGGTCGCCGCCCATCTGACCGTCAGGGAGCCGCCGCAGGAGGCAACGATCGGCCGCTTGCGCAGCGCACTTTCTGAGGCGGTCAATACAAACAGGCCCTTCGTCGCCAGCGCCGCGCGCCATTCGATGGGTGGGCAGAGTCTTGTCCAGAACGGCACGGCACTGACGCTCGATCAGGATTGGCTGGAGGCCGATACATCAGCGCGGACCTATCGCGTCGCCGCCGGCACGCGCTGGTCGACTGTCATTTCCAGGCTCGATGCCATCGGCTTTTCGCCCGCCGTCATGCAATCGAACAATGACTTCGGGGTCGCCAGCACCTTTTCGGTCAATGCGCATGGCTGGCCGGTTCCGTTCAGCGGTTGCGGCAGCACTGTCCGTTCCATCCGCCTAATGACGGCGGATGGCAATCTGCAGACTTGCTCGCGCACGGAGAACGCCGAACTCTTCAATCATGCCATGGGCGGATACGGTCTTTTCGGGGTCATCACCGAGCTTGAGCTGGATATGGTGCCGAACGTGCTGCTGCAGCCGACATTCGAGCATCTTGCTGGCGAGGATCTTGGGCGGCGCTTTGCCGAGGTGCTCAGGAACGACAGCTCGATCAACATGGCCTATGGCCGCATGGACGTTTCGCTCGATCGCTTCTTCGAGGATGCGCTACTGATTAGCTATCGCGCTGCCCCGGATCAGACGAATATACCGCCGGCCGCCGGCTCCGGGTTCGTCAGCCACGTCTCGCGCGGGATATTCCGGGCGCAGCTCGGCTCGGATGCGGCCAAACATTTCCGTTGGTGGACCGAGGCTGTCATCGGCCCACCGATCGCGAGGCAAGCGACGCGCAACAGCCTGATGAATGAACCCGTCGTCACGCTCGACGATCGCGATCCTTCCCGCACGGATATCCTGCACGAATATTTCGTGTCGCCGACGCGTTTTGCCGATTTCGTCGCAGCTTGCCGCGATGTCATTCCGGCATCCTATCAACAGCTCCTGAACATTACGCTGCGCTATGTGAATACCGATAGGGACAGCATACTGGCCTACGCTACCGAACCCCGGATCGCCGCTGTCATGCTCTTCTCGCAGGAAAAAACGGTGAGGGGCGAGGCCGACATGCAGCGGATGACCGAGGCGCTGATCGAGCGGGTGCTTGATATCGGTGGCAGCTACTATCTGCCCTATCGCCCGCATGCCCGGCAGGATCAGTTTACCCGTTCTTATCCACGCGCCCCGGAGTTCGCGGCCGCCAAGCGCCGGCTGGATCCCGGCCTCACCTTCCGCAATCATTTCTGGGATCGTTATCTCGGAAGCCTATAGGAGGAATTGCATGTCCAGGCTTCGGCTGACTGCTGTGCTTTATACCCTGGCCCTGCTCTTTGCGGCGGCGCTGAATTACATTCCGGGGCTGACGGATGCGCAGGGGCGCGCTTTCGGCATCTTTGCGCTCGATATTTATGATGACAGCCTGCATCTTGCCTCGGCCACCTGGGCTGGCATCGCGGCGTTGCTGTCGGCCCGCGCATCCAGAAATTTCCTCTTCTATTTCGGTCTGCTCTATTTCAGCGACGGACTGCTCGGGCTGATCACGGGATCGGGCTACCTCGACCTCGGTATCATCAATTACGGCATCCAGGATATTCCCTTTACGTTCAAGATCCTGGCCAACCTGCCACATCTCTTCCTTGGCGGTGCGGCGATCGCTTCCAGCTATGTCTTCCGTCGCGAGGCGCCTTGATGCGGCGCCTGCTGAAAATCATCGGCTGGCTTCTGGCCGTCTTGATTATTGTCGTCCTTTTGCTGCTCAGCCCGGTCGCCTACGTCGAGATCTCCTGCCATGCAGATCCGGAACCCGATAGCTACAAGCCGATGATATCGGAGCCGGAATTCCGCCGGCAGGAGGCCAATACCTATCTCACCTATCCGGAGTGGCATATCGTCTATGCCTATGACGGCCTTGCCGAGACGCTGAAGACCGGAGACGAATATGGCTTCGGCTATGTCTCTAGCGTCAAGGATTTCTGGGCTGCCGATTGCGCCCTGACCCGCATCGCCGATCGTCATGGCGGCGCGGATAGTCAGACTCGAATGATGATCGCTACGATCGGTGTCAGCTTCACGCTCGAAATGGGCCTGAAAGCTGCCTATGAGGAAACGGTGGGCCGGGTGTTCGCGCTCTGGCGCGGCAGCGAAAAGACGCCGCAGGATATCGTTGCCCGTGACATGGCGATCGATTATGCGGCCTTCCTGCGTCAGACCCCATGGTACAAATATCCCTTTCAGCCCTGGATCGACAGGCTTTGGGCCGCCCCGATGGAAGAACCGTTGCGCGGCTGGGAGCGCCGGCTGGCGCTCGGCGGCGAATGGCGCGCCAAGATCGCCTATGCCGGTATGATCGCCGATGCAGTGGCCGCAACCGGCGAGGCGAAGCTGACGATCCGTTCGATGATATCAGGCCTGCCGGCCGCCACACTTTCGGCAATACCCGATGTGTCTGTTATTTCTGACGGCGCTGATGGCGTGCTGATCGAGACGCCGCGATATGATCGCTTTACCCATATCCTCGACGAGATTGTCAGGGCCGGCGGGACAGTCCGCGAGATTGCCGGTAATGACGAGATCATGGTGTCGCTGACCGTGCCTTCGGGCGCCGTGCAGAATGATCTGCCGGGCGAGGTGATCACGCGTCTCCGGCGGGCAGGCTTCGATGGCGACCGTCTACTTCTGTCGGTCAAGGTGGCGGATCTCTCGCTCCTGCTGCGAGACCGGCAGATTGCCGATCCCGGCATTGAGCATATATTCGATTTCTGACGTATCGGATGGGTGACGCGATGATAAGGCGCCTGGCACGCGGGACAGGCATTGCGATTGCGGTCGTTGCCGCGGTCTTTATGCTGTTTGCGATCGTCTTCGCAGCAACTGGCGAGGCGCCCGCCGCCATGGTCTTTGCCGCACGCGGCATGCAGGCTGAGGCCTTGCCGGAAGGCGTCGCCATCCTTCGATGGGGCAGCGGTTTTGCCGTGGTGACGAGCGAGCGCGCCGATTATGTCAGGGCGCTTTATGGCAACGGCGCATTTCTCGTCCTGCCGGTGCGAAAGAGCGGCTGCCTGGCGTTTCGCCCGGCATCGGGCTGAGAAAAAAGCCGGACGCTGGGGTGCATCCGGCTTTGAATAGCCTCGGCGACGGAAGGGTGTCGCTCGAGGTGGGGAAGAGAGGATTGTCAGAATGCGCTGTGTTTTTCGTTCAGCGCCTTTACCTCTTCGCCTTCACGCCTGAGCGCGGAAATCGTTGAGGCCACGGACACTATGAACATGACGCTGATGAGGGCTGTGAGCACTGTCAAGATCGTGAACATAGGCATTCCTTTCCTGGGGAGTTGCGTTCTCGCCCCTCAGTACTGGCCCACGACGGCCGTGCGGGCCGAAGCATAGGGACCATAAACCTTGGAGGTGTCGACCTTCTGATCATAGAGTGCAACGGTTGCGGTGAGCATGCCCGTGATCATTGCCATCCAGAGCACGTTAATCATCGTAATCTTGCCGGGCATCTTCGGTCCTTCCTGGCGCGCTTGTCGCATCTATGTGTCGGTTGAATGAACGCATCCGTTTGAAATTGGTTCCGCCGGATGTTGAGCGGGTGTTTACCAAGCCCGATCTGAAGCGACTTTGAATGTCTCGTTCATCTGGCGTTCAGATTCGAAGCTCGTTTTTTGGCGCACGCTGCCTTGGGTGGCGCGCACGATCGCCGCATGTTCGGCAAGCTCCGGCCGTACCCAATTCACCTCGTAACGATCGGTGAAATAGCCATAGGCCATCTCGGCGGCGAGGGAGGAAACGACGGCAAGTGCAACGAGCACGATCAGCATGGACCTGGTCTTTCGGGAGGCGCCGAATGCCTGAATGGCATCGGCTGGCTTGATGATCCGAGTTAAGCAGATCGTGTGTGAAACGGCCTTGAACGGCTTATTCATCCGTCATTCAGCCACCCCGGAGGGCTGGCCAAATCACTTGCGGGAAGGCGGTATCCGTGACAAAAGGCGTCAAACCAACGGCCGGGTCAGATGACGACAGCTTTTTATCCCGGGTCATTCGACCCGATCACCAACGGACATGTGGATGTTCTGGTCCAGGCGCTGAACGTCGCCGAGAAGGTCATCGTCGCGATTGGTATCCATCCCGGCAAGGCGCCGCTCTTCTCCTTCGAGGAGAGAGCCGAACTCATCCGCCGTTCGCTTGCCGAAGTCCTGCCCGGCAAGACCGGCGACATATCAGTCGTCGCCTTTGACAATCTGGTCGTCGATGCCGCCCGCACTCATGGCGCAACGCTTCTGATCCGTGGCCTTCGCGACGGAACCGACCTCGATTACGAGATGCAGATGGCCGGCATGAACAGGACAATGGCGCCCGATATCCAGACCATCTTTTTGCCGGCGGGAACGGCTTCGCGGCCCATTACCGCCACATTGGTCCGCCAGATCGCCGCCATGGGCGGTGACGTCAGCGCTTTCGTGCCGGCCGCCGTCTTACAAGCCCTCACATCCAAGCGCAAAGACTAGGCGGATAACGCCCAACGGAGCTCACATGAAACTCTTTTATCTCGCATTTGCCGGCGTGCTGTATCTCGCCTCCTTTGCCGGCGATGCCTTCGCCCAGTCGGCCGATCATTATCTCACCATCCAGCTGAAGAATGGCCCCGTCGTCATTCAGCTAATGCCCGACGTGGCGCCGAAGCATGTCGCCCAGATCGAGGCGCTGGCCAAGAAGGGCGAATATGACAACGTCGCCTTCCACCGCGTCATCCCCGGCTTCATGGCCCAGACCGGCGATGTGAAATACGGCAATATGGAAAAGAACTTCGACGCGAACCAGGCCGGTACCGGCGGCTCCGACCTGCCTGACCTTCCAGCTGAATTCTCCAAGACCCCGTTCGTGCGCGGCACGGTTGGCATGGCCCGCTCCCAGGATCCGAATTCCGCCAATTCGCAGTTCTTCATCATGTTCGCCGACGGTTCCTTCCTGAACGGCCAGTACACCGTGGTCGGCAAGGTCGTTTCCGGCATGGAAAATGTCGACAAGATCAAGAAGGGCGAAGGCCAGAACGGCGAAGTCAGCAATCCCGACCGGATGATCAAGGTCACCCTGGGCAAGAAGTAACCGACGAGAAGAAAAAGAGGAGAAGACAATGGCCGAGATCAAAGATCCCGAAAACACCATCATTCTGGAAACCACAAAGGGCAAGGTTGTCATCCAGCTTCTGCCGCAGGTGGCACCGGAGCATGTCAAGCGCATCAAGGAACTTGCTCGCGAAAATGCCTATGACGGCGTCGTTTTCCACCGCGTCATCGCCGATTTCATGGCGCAGACGGGCGACGTGGAGTTCGGCAAGAAGGGTGGCGAGAGCTTCAACCCGGGCCGCGCCGGCATGGGCGGTTCCTCCAAGGACGATCTGAAGGCCGAATTCTCCGCGACACCGCATGTTCGCGGCACCTGCTCGATGGCCCGTTCGCAGAACCCGAATTCCGCCAACTCGCAGTTTTTCATCTGCTTCACCGACGCTCCGTGGCTGAACAAGCAGTATTCCGTCTGGGGCCAGGTCATCGAAGGCATGGACAACATCGATAAGATCAAGAAGGGCGAGCCCGTCTCCGATCCCGATTCGATCGTCTCCATGCGGGTTGCCGCCGACGTCTGATTGTGATTTCTGCTGAAACCCGCCCTTGCGCGAAAGCGCGGGGCGGGTTTCGCTTTGCCTGAAAGTACCCTTATGCGCGTAGACCTCTTCGATTTCGACCTGCCGGATGAACGCATTGCGCTGCGGCCCGCCGAGCCGCGCGACAGCGCGCGCCTGCTCGTCGTCGATCCGAACGGGCAGACAACGCTTTCCGATCATCGCGTCTCGGACCTGCCGTCCTTTCTGCGGGCAGGCGACGCGCTTGTCTTCAACGACACCAAGGTTATTCCGGCCCAACTCGAAGGCATTCGCCATCGCGAGGGTGCTGGCGGCCAGCAGGTCTCGGCGACGTTGCACATGCGTATCGGCGCCAACAAATGGAAAGCCTTCGCCAAGCCCGGTAAACGCATCAAGGAGGGCGACCGCATCGCCTTCGGCCATAGCGGCGAAAGCTGCATGATCGGCACGCTCGATGCGACCGTGGAGGAAAAAGGCGAGGCAGGCGAAGTGACGCTTGCCTTCGATCTCTCCGGCCCGGCGCTCGATGAGGCGATCGCCGCCGTCGGTCATATCCCGCTGCCGCCTTATATCGCCGCCAAGCGCCCCGAAGACGAGCGTGACCGTGCCGATTATCAGACCATTTATGCGCGGGAGGAGGGCGCCGTTGCCGCCCCCACCGCCGGCCTGCATTTCACATCAGCTTTGTTCGAAGCGCTCGATAAGGCCGGCATCGAGCGCCATTTCGTGACGCTGCATGTCGGCGCTGGTACCTTCCTACCTGTTAAGGCGGACGATACCGCCGACCATAAAATGCATCTCGAAAGCGGCTATGTCAGTGCTGAGATCGCTGCAAGGCTGAATGCGGTGCGGGAACGGGGCGGGCGGATCATCTGCGTTGGTACGACATCGCTACGGCTGATCGAGAGCGCTGCCGAAGCAAGCGGTCAGATCAAGGCCTGGGCAGGCGCCACCGGCATCTTCATTACGCCCGGCTACCGCTTCAAGGCTGTGGATATCCTGATGACCAACTTCCACCTGCCGCGCTCGACGCTGTTCATGCTGGTCTCAGCATTTGCCGGCTTCGAGACCATGCACGCGGCCTATAAACATGCCATCTCGACAGGCTACCGCTTCTACTCCTACGGCGACGCGAGCCTTCTTTTCCGGAAAGACACATGACCGAGAACTTCCAGTTCACCCTCAAGAAGACCGATGCCGGTGCGCGCCTCGGAGAAGTCTCGATGCCGCGCGGCACGATCCGCACGCCGGCCTTCATGCCTGTCGGCACGGTCGGCACCGTCAAGGCCATGTATCTCGATCAGGTGCGCGAGACCGGCGCCGACATCATTCTCGGCAACACCTATCACCTGATGCTGCGCCCGACGGCCGAGCGCGTCGCCCGCCTCGGCGGCCTGCACAAGCTGATCCGCTGGGAACACCCGATCCTGACGGATTCCGGTGGCTTCCAGGTGATGTCGTTGTCCGGCCTGCGCAAGCTCGACGAACAGGGCGTCACCTTCAAGTCGCATGTCGACGGCAGCCTGCACCACATGTCGCCGGAGCGTTCCATCGAAATCCAGGGGCTGCTCGGCTCCGACATCCAGATGCAGCTCGACGAATGCGTTGCGCTGCCGGCTGAGCCGAAGGAAATCGAGCGCGCCATGGAAATGTCGCTGCGCTGGGCCGAGCGCTGCAGGGTCGCCTTCGGCGAACAGCCCGGCAAGGCGATGTTCGGCATCGTCCAGGGCGGCGACATTCCGGCGCTGCGCATCCGTTCAGCCGAGGCATTGAGCCAGCTCGACCTCAAGGGCTACGCCATCGGCGGGCTCGCCGTCGGCGAGCCGCAGGAGGTCATGCTGCAAATGCTTGAAACGACACTGCCCGTGCTTCCCACTGAAAAGCCGCGTTACCTCATGGGCGTCGGCACGCCCGACGACATCCTGAAATCGGTCGCGCGTGGCATCGACATGTTCGACTGCGTCATGCCGACCCGTTCCGGCCGCCACGGCCTGGCCTTCACCCGCCGCGGCAAGGTCAACATTCGCAATGCCCGCCATGCCGAGGATATGCGCCCGCTCGACGATCAGTCGAACTGCCCCGCCTCACGCGATTATTCACGCGCCTATCTCCACCACCTCGTCCGCTCCAACGAAGCGCTCGGCGGCATGCTGCTCTCCTGGCACAATCTCGCTTACTACCAGGAGCTGATGCAGGGCATCCGCAAGGCGATCGCCGAAGGCCGCTTCGCCGATTTCATGGCGGAAACGCAGGAGGAATGGGCGAGGGGTGACCTCCAGCCCGTCTAAACACCACCTAGGTTGCTGGTTGCGGTGGCCGTAGACGGTGGATTCCGCGAAACCATCATTTTGAGCCTTCTGCGCACTGGTTCGTCGAAGCGAACGGCGACGATGCCGGCCGCAATGACGATTGCTATAACGACCATCATACCGGCTGCCGGAGAGGCGGGAAGGTTGAAGCCCTCTTGCCGCAGTGCATGCAGCAGGCTGAAGATCGGCCCATGCAAGATATAAATCGGGTAGGAGAGCCTCCCCAGCCACCGGAATATCAGTTCGACTAGACCGGTCTGCATCGTGCCCATTGCAATCCAGACAATGGTCGGGAATACCACTAAGCACACAAAAAAATCAAAGTACGGAAAACCGAAAAATGTAGCGGCGGGTATGTTTGCGATGAGGATCAGACAAGCACAGAGAAGAAGGCCGACAATATTGCCGTTGGTGGCCCAGTTCGGCTTTCGCACCTCATATAATCTGTAAAGGCAGATCCCGAGCGAGAATGAGAACAGTACTCTTGAGAAGCCAAAGATGAAGTAGCTCGGCTGGAAGCCGATGTCGAGGTTTCCTTCTAACAATGCCCCGTACATGGCCATGCCTGCAGCCGCCAGCGCGATGGCGAGCAAGCTTCTCAGTGACAGTCGTATCAGGAGAATGGAGAGCAGCACGCTGGCCCAAATCTCGAAGAAGAGCGACCAGCTAGGTGCGTTGAAAGGGAAAAGACTTCCGAGATCCATACTTGGAACGAATAGGATCCCCTTCAGCAGAAGTCCCCACAGCGTGGAGTAGTCCAAGCCGCTCTGAACTACATAACTGACAAGGCCGATCGGAAGCGAAAGAAGATAAAGAGGATAAAGCCGTATGATGCGCTGCAGCAGAAATCCTGCAGGCGAAATCTCTCCCGTTATCAGCCGCCTCTCATACGAATATGCAAGAACGACGCCGCTCAAAAGAAAGAAGAGATCGACGGCTAGGTAACTGATATTCGGCCATATCGGGCCAAGTGTGCCTTCGGTATGCCGGAAGATGACCATGATAGCCGCAACTCCCCGCAACGCCTCAAGAGCCGTGAAAAATTGCTTGCCAGAGCTCAACCCGAAAAATCCTCCGCTGCTACTTTCTTACTTAAGGAGAATTTCGAAATCGTTAGCAACGATTACGTGTGGTCGGTTAGCTCAATTGAAGGAAGCAAACGGCGCGTCAAATGCCCTTGCTGTCGGTGTTCGGCATGATTTGCACGCCGTTGATCCGGTAGCTGCCGTCCGGCTGACGGGTGATCTGGTAGATCGCTGTCCAGTCCTTGCCGTCGCGGCCAGAAATCAGCACCTCATGATAGATCAGCGCGCCGTTGTCGATCGAGCGGCTGCGCCCGAAGGCATAGTTTCCGGGGTGATAGACAGGCTCGTAGCTCTTCTTGACCATGGCGAAGAACAGGTTCTTGTCAGGATACATCGCCTTGATGCCGGGGGCGGCGAAGGAATAGGCGGTCTCGGCATCGTCCTTGAGGAAGGCCTTGATCTGCTCCTCGATCATCGTCCGCGTCGTGTCGATCGGATCCTCGGCGTGAGCCGATACCTGGGAGATGATGGACGCGGCACACAGAATGAGAACTGCGAAGAAGGCGCGCATGAGGTGATCTCCGGCTCTATCGGGGAATGATCCTCGAGAGAACAGGAGTGTAGGCCATTTCCAGCGCAAGGAAAGCGGACTTTACGACCAGCGCCGGAAGAGGGCGCTGGCATTCACGCCGCCGAAGCCGAAACCGTTGGTAATGGCATAATCCATCGCCAGCGGCCGCGCGGTCTTGCCGACGATGTCGATGCCGTCTGCAGCAGGATCGGCCTCATCGAGGTTGCGGGTCGGCGGCGCGATCTGGTCGCGCAGCGCCAGAATGGTGAAGATCGCCTCCAGCCCGCCGGCAGCACCGAGCAGATGGCCGGTCGCCGATTTCGTCGCGCTGACGGCAATGCCGCCATTGCGGCCGAAAACCGTGGCGATCGCCGCGATCTCGCCTCTGTCACCGACCGGTGTCGATGTCGCATGCGCATTGAGATGCTTGACCTCTGAGGCAGCGATCTTCGCCTGCTGGAGTGCAGCTTCCATCGCCCGGCGCGCGCCGTCGCCGTCTTCGGGGCCTGAGGTCATATGGTAGGCGTCCGCCGCCGTGCCGTAGCCGACGAGTTCGGCGAGCGGTGTGGCGCCGCGGGCAAGCGCGTGCTCCAGCGTCTCGATGACCAGGATGCCGGCGCCTTCGCCCATGACGAAACCATCGCGCGCCGTGTCGAAGGGCCGCGACGCCAGCTCCGGCGTCTCGTTGAAGCCGGTGGAAAGGGCGCGGGCGGCAGCGAACCCGCCGAGGCTCACCTTGTCGATGCAGGCTTCGGCGCCGCCGCAGATCGCCACGTCAGCTTCGCCGGAGCGGATGAGACGCGCCGCATCGCCGATTGCCTGAACGCTGGCCGCACAGGCGGTCACCGGAGCGCCGAGCGGCCCCTTGAAGCCATAGCGGATGCTGACCTGGCCGGCGGCGAGATTGACGAGGAAGGAGGGCACGGTGAAGGGAGACAGACGCCGTACGCCACGGGTTTCGCCGATCCGCACCGCCTCGGCAATAGCAGGAAAGCCGCCGACACCCGAGGCGATGATCGTCGCGGTCCGTTCACGCTCGCCTTCATCGGTGGGCATCCAACCGGCCTGCTTTACCGCCTCTTCCGTCGCCGCCATGGCGAAATGGATGAAGCGGTCCATCTTCTTCTGGTCCTTCGGCGTGATGTAGCGGTCCGGATCGAAACCGGCTTCCGCATCTTCGGCGATGCCGGGAACGATGCCGCCGACCTTGGCCGAGAGTTCGCCGACGACATCCTCCGTCAGGACGCTCAGCCCCGAACCGCCGTCGAGAAGACGCCTCCAGGCGGGCTCGACGCCGGTGCCGAGTGGCGAGACAAGTCCCATGCCGGTGACAACGATGCGATCCATTTCATTTCCTCTCTATGCGTCGATGCCGAGATACCAGGCGCGCATGCGGGCGATCCGCTCACGCACCTCGTCGTCGGCGGCGGGGCCTGCCAGCAGGCTCGTATTTTCGGGTGTCACTTCTTCGCCGGTGCGCGCATCGACCAGCATTGTCTGGCGCTCTCTGCCCGAGGCGGCGTCGCCCAGCAGGAAGGCGAGATCGCTTTCCGGAATATGCCGGCTTCCCCAGGAAAACAGCGTCATCAGCACAGGAAAGAAATCGCGTCCCTTTTCCGTCAGCAGATATTCGTAGCGGGCAGGGCGCTGTTGATAGAGCCGCCGTTCGAAGAGCCCTTCATCCGTCAGATGTTTCAGCCGCCGCGTCAGGATGTTTGGCGCGATACCGAGGCTTTTCTGGAATTCGTCGAAGCGTGACAGCCCCTGGAAGGCGTCGCGCAGGATCAGGATGCTCCACCAGTCGCCGACGCTGTCGAGCGCGCGCGCCGCCGGGCATTTGAATTGGCTGAAGCTTGTCCGTTGCATGATGATAGTCACTACAGCAGTAGCTATCATCATGCAAGTTACCGCTGATCGCTTTCGAAAATCCGGGCAAGCAGAACGCCGGTAACGAGCACGCCGGCTGCGACGAAGATTGTATCGCCCGGCGTGCCGATATAGAGCGGCCCGATATTGGCAAAGAGCAGGAAGGCGATGAGGAAATTCGCCCAGCCCCAGACGACGTTAGCTGTCGGCGAGCCGAGCTTTGCCCGCGGCGCAAAAGGGATGCGGAAAGACCGGCCGCTGACGCCGTTGACGAAATGCGGGATGCCGTTGGTCAGAAAGGCCGCGGCAATGAAATGGGTGATATAGGCGATCCAGGGCAAACGCTTCTCCGCTGCTGCACGAGTGGCATCAACGGAAGAATGTGGCGGATATTCCCGGCGGCAAGAGGGGCGCGGGAACGCCGGCCGTGAAAACCCATGGATGGCGGTCGAAGGCGGCCCAGACGGCCGCTATCCCGATCAGATGAGCTGGAGATCGCTGAAGTGAAGTGCGGGAGACTTGGCGAGTTCGGCGACATGGACTGCGCTGCCCGCCGCACTTCCATCCGCGTCAAAGGATAGAGTGCCGCTGGCCTGATCGTAGATCAATCTATCATCGGCCTCGAGCGCTTTCGTTCCCAGAACGAAATTCTCATCCGAAAATTTGGATAGGCTGAGTGCGGTGAAAATCGTATGGTCGAACAACAGCTTGTCGCCCGCCGCGGAGGAGAAATCCAGGATCTTGTCGACATTGGTATTGTCGGGCTTGGTGTTGAAGACAAAGGAGTCGGCTCCACCTCCGCCGGTGAGGGTGTCCGCTTCCGTCCTCCCGATCAGCTTGTCGTTTCCTAGGCCGCCGATCAACCGGTCGGCCCCTTTCCCGCCGGTGAGAGAATTGTTGCCGTCGTTGCCTGTGAGAATGTTGGCTGCGTTGTTGCCCGTACCGTTCAGATTGGCCGTGCCGGTCAGCCTGAGGTTCTCGACATTTCCGATCACGTGCGCCGTATCCGCGAGGCTGAAGCTGATCGAAGACACGACGGTATCCGTTCCGCCGCCCCGGCTTTCGTCGACGATCTGAGTTGGACTGGTCACGGTGAAGGTGTCGTTGCCGGTGCCGCCGTAGAGATGGTCGGTGGCTGGCGGCGTGCTGGCACTGCCGCGTGCGACGTCGATGATAACGGGATGGTCCACGATATCGAGCATTAGCGAGGAGACGTTGCTCAGGCTTTTGACCGCGGTCGTTCCGCTCATGGGATCGAAGACCTGAACGGACCCGAACGATGCTCCGAGATTGACCTTGACGCTTGTCGCCGCCGCCTGAATGGCGGTGTCGGAGGATTGGTTCCAGATATCGGGTTCGTTCCAGATGATGATCTGGTAGCTGCCGTCCGATTTTTCCGTCAGCAGACTGTGGGCCGACGACGGCAGGCCGTCGATCGAATAGTTGAGGGTCGCCGCGCTGAAACTTGCCTTGGTCGCGCCGTTGTCGTCAAGGATCGTGGTCAGATTGTGGATCGCCGTCGCAGCCGGCTTGGCCGAATAGTCGAGGTGGAAAAGACCGAAGTGCTTTTCCTGGTTGGCGCCCGCTGGATCGGAATAGGCGTCCAGCAACTCGTAGATAAATGTGTTTTTCGAGCCGAGCGCCGCGCCGTCCATCAATGTATTGAGCACGAGCTTTGCTTGTGTTGCTTCACTGACGCCTTCCCAGCCGCCATTGGTGTCGGCGCTAAGCGAGGTGTGGTAACCGGTCTCGGTGATCGCAAGCGGCTTGCCCGGATCGGCATTACGCTGCACACCAGATTCGCGGGAAAGCCAGGAATATGGCTGGTCGCCGTCCTTCGCATAGGTGTGGATCGTCGTGTAATCGGACGCGGAAGCAACGGTATATCCGGTAAAGCCGAGGACCGGGATATTCTTCAGCAAGGGATCGGCGTTGACGGCGGAAAACAGGTCCTGCTGATAGGCGAGTGCTGCTGCCTGGCCGCTGAGGCCGTGATAGCTGACCGGCCAGTTGTTGACTTCGTTCGGACCTTCGATGCCGGCGACGGAACCCGGATGTGCTTGCACGAAGGCATGCAGCCGCTGGGCGACGGTCGCGGGGTCCACTTCGCGCTGAGCGCTGAAGACGAATTGCACGCCGGCTGCGGCCGCATCGCCGAGATGCGTTTGACCGTTGGGATCGGACGCGGCGTTGGGGGCATGATCGCGAACTGTGTCGAGGCCAAGATAATCGAGAGCCTTAACAACTTCCCCGACATTGGAATATTTTCCGTCGGTATAGTCGATATGTGTATCTATGCCAAAAGAGCGAATAATATCGTTTATTCTAACGGCTTGAGCCATAAGTTCTTCTCCCAGTTTAAGAGGGAATCGGCGATGGGAATATATCCCCATTTGCCAGTGCCGATTCGATTTAATACACGAGGAGGGCCGTGCAATGTTGTCCGTTAACCATGATATATTGTTCTGAATGTGACCCGCGTCGCATCGCAATTGCTGCGGAATTGGCGCTTGCCTTTTTGCGTTCTGCCTGCTGATCATGCCGCATCAGACGGCCGCATATCCCATTGCATGACGTAATCCGATGCAGGTTTGGAGGATCCGATGACCGTCAACGTTCAATTCCGGTTTCGCAGCGGCTTGCTGTCGTCGGAGTTCGACAGTGTCCGCCTTTGCGGCAGTTGGAACGGGCAAGGCCGGCATTCGAACGATTGGACATCCGTTCCGATGCGGCGTTCCCAGGACGAAGACGGATATGAGGTCTTCATATCCGATGTCTCCCTTTCCGAAGAGGAGCTCGGCACGAATTTTCGCTGGGGTATCGAGCTGGATCGGCCGCGCACACCCAACCTCTGGGCAATCGCCGCCGAATTGGACGATGAGACTTTGTCGCGTCGCGAGCGCTCCTTCGACCTCCAGCGAGATACGGTGCCGCAGACCTATTATTTGACATGGATTGGCCGTCTGGGGGCGAACCGGGTTGAAAGGCCCGGCGCCGCCGACGGCATTCGCTTCTCGGTCTGGGCGCCGAACGCAAAAGAGGTTTCGCTGGTGCTCGCCGATCCCGCTATCGGCTACGTCGCCGACGACGGCACCGGCGCGGTCGCAACGATCAGCATGCGAAGGGCTGCGGACGGGTTCTGGATCGCTGAGACGGGCGACGATCGCAGCCTTGCCGATTTCGATAGCATGGTCGGCACGCCCTATATGTATCGCGTCACCAAAGACGACGGCTCGCTCGCCTACCGCACCGATATCTGGTCCCTCATGCAGATCGGCGCCGGAGACTTCGATCCCGATGGAGCAGTCTATCATGGGTCGCCGGCGGCATTGGACGGACCGCAGAGCTGCTCGGTCGTCTGCGATCCGAAACGGGTGGTGCTGCCGTCGGGACAAGAGATGGCCGCCGAGGCTTTCTGGGCCGACGAATTCGCCAGTGGTCGAAAGCTTCCCGATCGGCTTGAGGATCTGGTGATCTATGAGCTGCACGTCGGCGCTCTCGGTTTCGGCAAGCCTGCGCCCGGCACACTCGATGACGCCATCGCTTTCGTGGCGCATCTATCGGCGCTCGGCGTCAACGCCGTGGAACTGTTGCCGATCGCGGAATTTGAGACCCGCGCCAACTGGGGTTACGGCACGTCGCATTTCTTTGCCGCCGACCAGGGCGCAGGCGGCACCGACCGGCTGAAAATGTTCGTCAAGGCTTGCCACCAGCAGGGCATCGTCGTCATCCTCGACGTCTGTTACAACCACTTCGATCCGGACGGCGAGCGCGCGCAATGGGCCTATGATTCCAACGATCACACGCGCAATATCTATTACTGGTACGAAGGACGTCCCGAAGACTACGCCGACCCGACAGGCGGATATATTGACAACATCTCCACCGGTTGGGCGCCTGCCTTCGACGAGGAAGCCGTGCGCCAGCTTTTCATCTCAAGCGCGGCCTTTCTCGTTTCCGTTTGCCATATCGACGGCTTCCGGCTCGATCAGACGAGCTCGATCCATCAATATCCAGTCCTGCACGCCGACGGTCGGCGAGCTGACCGGGCCGCAGCCTTCGGGGCCAAATTCTTGAAGCAGTGGACCCGCACGATGCGGTTGATCAAGCAGCAACTCTTCCTGACCGCCGAGGACTATTCCGACTGGTCGGCGATGACGCAGCCAAGCCTGACCGGCGACGGGCTTGGCTTCGACGCAACCTGGTACGGCGATTTTCACCACAATCTCGTCGAATATCACGGCGGCGCGCAGGCGCAGCTGTTGAAGAATGCCGGTTTCGGCGACGAACGGACGCTGACCATGTCGTCATTTGCCGGCGCATTGCAGACGAGCGCGCGCTCCAAGGTGGTCTACAACCAGTCGCATGACGATTGCGGCAATCGTGAGGGGTCGGCGCGAACCGCTGTTATCGCCGTCAATTTCGCTCCGATCGTCGGCGAGACGCGCAAGTGGGCCGAGGCGAGATCGAGGTTTGCGGCGGCGATAACGCTGTTGTCGGCCGGGACGCCGATGTTTTTCATGGGCGAGGAAATCGGCGCGCAGAAGCCCTATCGCTACAATGATTTCCTCGACAACAGGGAGAATATTCTCGGCGAGGCGACCAATGGTGGGGCAGGAATACTCAGCTGCTATCGCGATCTGATCAAGCTCAGCATCCGAGAAGATGCCATTCGCTCACGCAACATTGCTATTCCCGTGGTTCACGACGAAAATCGGGTGATCGCGTTTCATCGATGGAACGATGGCGAGGATTTCCTTGTCGTCGGATCACTGAACGATGCTCCCTTCGATGACGGCTACTGGCTGCATAGCGAACGTCTGGGAGATGCCCTCTGGGAGGAGGTTTTCAACAGCGATGCTCAGGAATATGGCGGCTGGAACGTCGGCAATGGCGGCGGCAAGATCAGGGCCGCGGCGGGAGCACTCAATGCCGTGTTGCCTGCGTCCGGTGTTTTGGTCTTCCGCAGGCTGTAACGCGTGTCGCTCCATGAGGCGCGGGGAACGTCAGGCGAAGCCGAGCGGCAGGTTTTCCGGTTTCCTGTTGGCGCCATAGTCGCGTTCATGCGGCGAGCGACGGCCGTCACGGCGGATGGAAAGATCGATTCGGTTTTCGGCAAAGATTCCATCAGCGTAAGTGCCAGTGTCATGGCAATCGGCGTCGATCTTCGGGGCAAGGATTTTCAGGATCATCGGGGTTCTCCGCAGCGCACCTTCAACAGTCGGACAGACCGCTTGGTTCCATTTATAAATCCTGAATTATTAATAAATTAACCATAAGCGCCGGCGAAAGGCGCATTTCGGCTCGATCGCTCGCGGCCTCGATAGACGTCCTGATGGAACTCCGAACCGTGCTCGCCGTTGATGTGAGAGCACAGGAGGTTTCCATGCAATTGGTCGAAACTAGGGTGACGCAGGCTGGCGCTTTCCTCGCCGTCGAATTCCTGGGCGAGGGAGGGGAATCGATTTCCGTCAGGATCGACAACTCCAGTGGCGAACTCGATGAGAAAACGGCGGTGGATCACGCCAAGGTCATGATGGTTCAGTTGACGGCATTTACCGGCCCCGGCACGGATGGCAGCGTCAACCGCTACGATGCCTTGAGCAACGGCAATTTCGATGAAGGCAGCCAGGGCCTGATCGGCCTGGCCAGCGCGCGCTCAAGTAAAGATCGGGATACGCTGGAAGACGAACTCGAGGAGGGGCTTGAGGATACATTCCCCGCAAGTGACCCGGTCTCGGCAACGGTTTCATCCATCCCCACCAACGCCCCGCGACGCTGACCTGTGGGACGGCGGCTTTGTTCGCATGACAGTTTGATGTCGAAACTGAGAAACAGCTGAAAACATCAGGTGTCTGATTGACATGGGAGCCTTCTAGAGAGGGCCCGAGAAGGAAGCGTGCATCCAGCGTTTCCAAGGTCTCGGAGACGCGCGCCCCATGAAAATCATTCAGATCACCGATACCCATTTCAGCCCGAACAAGCCGCATTTCAACGGCAATTGGGCGCCGCTCCTGACATGGATCGAGGAAACGGGCGCCGACCTGATCGTCCACACCGGCGATCTCACCGTCGACGGGGCCGACAAGGACGAGGATATCACCTTCTCGATGGATCTGATGCGTCAGGTGTCGATCCCGATGCTGATCGTTCCCGGCAACCATGACGTCGGCCACTTCAAGGAATCCGATCAGCCCGTCAATGCCGAGCGACTGGCGCGCTGGCGCAGCCTTGCCGGCGACGACCGCTGGCTGGAGGATACTGCCGGCTGGCGCTTCGTCGGGCTGAACTCGCTGCTTCTCGGCCATGAGGACGACGAAGAAGAGGCCCAATTCGAATGGCTGGCCGAGGCGCTTTCCGAAAGGGCAGGGCGGCGCGTGGCACTTTTCGCGCACAAGCCGCTGTTCGTCGATGCTCCCGATGAAGGCGATACCGGCTATTGGAGTGTTCGTCCCTCTCAACGCCGGCGGCTCTATGATCTGATCGAGGCCCATGACGTGGCGCTGTTTGCAAGCGGCCATCTCCATTGGGCCTGGCAGGGCCGCTTCGACAATACCCAGCTGACCTGGGGTCCCTCGGCTGCCTTCATCATCGACGAGATGGAACGGGAGATGCCGGGCGAGCGCCTGATCGGCGCCGTCGTCCACGAGTTCGATACGTCAGTCGCAAGCACGATCGTTGCCGTTCCCGGCATGACGGCGCATGTCCTCGACGATGTCGTGCATGAGGTCTATCCGCAGGCGGTCAAGCCGCGGGAGCCCGTCGAATGAGTGCGCTCTCGCTTCGCGGCATCACCAAGGCCTTCGGTGGCAACCAAATCCTCAACGGCGTCAGCCTCGAAGTCGGCGCCGACGAATTCATCGCGCTGGTCGGTCCATCCGGCTGCGGCAAGAGCACGCTGCTGCGTGTGCTTGCTGGCCTCGACCATGCCGATCAAGGCGAGATCCTGATCGGCGGCACGGACATGTCCGGCGTCGCGGCTGCCGACCGCAACATTGCCATGGTCTTCCAATCCTACGCGCTCTATCCGCATCTGACTGCCTCGCAGAACATTGCCGTGCCCCTGGCGATGCGCCGGCTTTCGAGGATGCAGCGGTTGCCCTTCGTGGGATCGCTGATCCCGGGCCAGCGCGCTACCCGTGCGGCGATCGCCCGCGACGTCAGGGAAATGGCGACATCGCTGAAGATCGACCACCTGCTTGACCGCAAGCCCGGCCAGATGTCAGGCGGCCAGCGCCAGCGCGTGGCGCTCGCCCGCGCCATGGTGCGCCGGCCGAGCATCTTCCTGATGGACGAGCCGCTGTCCAATCTTGACGCCAACCTGCGCGTCCACGCCCGCGGCGAAATCGTCGAGGTGCATCGCCGCGCCGGCGTGCCGACGCTCTATGTCACCCACGACCAGGCGGAAGCGCTTTCAATGGCGGACCGTGTTGCCGTGATGATGGGCGGCCGGCTGCTGCAGATTGCAAGCCCCGAAGTCATCTACGACGATCCCGCCCATATCGAGGTCGCGCGCTTCATCGGCCAGCCGCGCATCAATCTGCTGCCGGCGGAAGCCGAGGATGGTGTGGTTGCCTTTGGCGACCTGCGCCTGACGCTGGAAAACCCGCCTGCGGGCAAAATGCCGGTTACGCTCGCCATTCGCCCCGAGTTCGTGTTTCCAGACAGGAACCGCCAGGACGGGCTTGCCGCCCGCATCGAGCGCGTCGAGTTCCTGGGGTCGGAGGTTATCCTCTATTGCCGCCTCGATGCGATCGGCGAGACCGTGATCGCCAAGGTTCAGCCGTCCGAAGCTGCGGGCCTTGCTGCCGGCGATCCGGTCGGGCTGCGACTGTCGGCAGCCAGGACAATGGCTTTCGCTGAAGATGGCAACCGACTGGCCGCTCGCACTGAAGCCGGCAGCGGGATCGCTGCAAGCGACATCAAGCGGGAGAAGGCGCATGGCTAGCGTCGTTTCCATGGCGGTGCCAACCAATCTCGCCGCTGCTCATCGACGCAGCGAGTCCCGCATCGCCTGGATGTTGGTGCTGCCGGCGATCATCCTGCTTTTCCTGTTCGTGCTTTTGCCGGTTGTATCAGTCATCGTCCTCGGTTTCACCGATTTCGAACTCGGCTACGGCAAGTTCCGTTTCGTCGGTTTCGAGAATTACACGCACCTGATCACCGATCGCACCTTTCGCAAGTCGCTGTGGAATACGACGGTCTACACGGCGATCGTGGCACCGGTCTCGATCCTTCTCGGGCTCGGAATCGCCATGCTGATCGAGAGCGAGACTGCCGCGCGCAGCTTCTTCCGCACCGCCTATTTCCTGCCTGTCGCCTCGTTGATCGTCGCCATGGCGACCGTCTGGCAATATATGTTCCATCCCACAATCGGCCCGATCAATGCGTTGCTGGCGCTTGCAGGCCTTCCCGGTCCGAACTGGCTGGGCAGCTCCGGCACGGTCCTCTACAGCCTGTCGATCATCGGCGTTTGGCAATCGGCCGGCTTCAACATGGTGCTGTTCCTTGCCGGGCTGACGGCGATCCCGCGCGAGCTTTACGCGGCGGCCGAAGTGGACGGCGCCAGATCCTCGCTCGACCGTTTCCTGCTGGTGACCTGGCCGATGCTCGGGCCGACGACGCTCTTCGTGATTACGATCAGCATCACCAATGCAGTCAAGGTGTTCGAGACCGTCAAGACCCTGACCGACGGCGGCCCCAACAAGGCGTCGGAAGTGCTGCTCTTCACGATCTACCAGGAAGGCTTCGTCTACCTGCGCGTCGGTTATGCCTCGGCGATGACGGTGGTCTTCCTGCTGATCCTGGTGGTGCTGATGTTCCTGCAGTACCGCATTCTCGATCGCCAGGTGCATTACACATGATGACGAATGCTTTTCCCCTCGGCAGGATCGTCCGCCTGACGCTGCTTTCTCTTGGCGCGCTCATCTTCCTGTCGCCTTACGTCTTCATGATTTCGGCGGCCGGCAAGGCGCAGAGCGACATCTTCACGTCGTCGCTGTCGCTCATCCCTGCACATTTCACCTACGTGGAGAATTTTACCAAGGCCTTGAGCCGGGTGCCGATGGCGCGGCTGTTGTGGAACGGCGTCGTCGTCTGCGGGCTGATCTTCTTCTTCCAGGTGCTGGTGGCGATCCCCTGCGCCTATGCCATGGCAAAGCTGCGCTTTGGCGCCGCCCGGGCGATGATGGTGCTCGTCATGCTCGGCCTTCTCGTGCCGATCCATGCGACCGCGCTGCCGCTCTATGTTGCGTTCAACAGCGCCTCGCTGCTCAACAGCTATGCCGCCCTTGTCGCGCCCTTCACCATCTCGGTCTTCGCGATCTTCATGTTCCTGCAGTTCTTCCGCGCCATGCCGGATGATCTCATCCATGCCGCCCGTCTCGACGGTATGTCGGAGCTCGGCATCGTTGCCCGCGTCATCGTGCCGAATGCCTGGCCGGCGGTCACCGCCTTCGCCATCTTCTCGGTCGTTGCCCATTGGAACGACCTCTACTGGCCGCTGATCGTCATCAGCAAGCAGGACTACGCAACGCCGCCGCTCGGCCTGATGTATTTCCGCGCGGCCGAAGCCGGCGACGACTACGGCGCTCTGATGGCGGCGACCCTCATCATTACCCTTCCCCTCGTCGCCGCCTTCCTGCTTGCGCAGAAGCGTTTCGTCGAGGGCATCACCATGACCGGTCTCAAAGGCTGACCGGCTTCAACCAGGAGAACGAGCGATGAAACATATCACCCAGCTTCTCGCCGCAGCGGCGGTATCCTTGGCAATCGCGCTTCCCGCGCATGCCGAGACGACCTTGACGGTTCATTACCCGATGCCGGGTTTCTTCAAGGACGTGATGGACACGATCTCGAAGAAGTTCATGGCAGAAAACCCTGACATCAAGATCCAGTTCGCCAGCCCCTCGGCAACTTATGAAGAAGGCATCCAGACGATCCTTCGCCAGGTCGGCACCAGCGAAATGCCCGATGTCACCTTCATCGGCCTCAACCGTCTGCGCATGCTCGACGAGCGCGACGTCGCCGTCGATCTCGGCCCGCTCGTCAAGAAAGACGGCAACATGGCCGAGCAGGGCTTCTCCGACACGATCCTGAAGCTCGCCCAGGTCAAGGGCAAGCAGGTGGGCCTGGCTTTCGCCACCTCCAACCCGATCATGTATTACAATGCCGATCTCGTAAAAGCGGCCGGCGGCGATCCCGAAAATCCGCCGAAGACCTGGGATGAGGTCATCGCGCTCGGCGGCAAGATCAAGGCGCTCGGCAACGGCGTCGACGGCATCGATTTCCGCTGGCAGGGAGACGACTGGATGTTCTCCGCATTGCTCTTCGGCGCCGGCGGCAAGATGCTGAGCGATGACGAAAGTAAGGTTGCCTTCAACGGTCCGGAAGGCCAGAAGGCCGTCGAGGTCCTGCATCGCCTGGCTACCGAAGGCGGCATGCCCGTCTTCACCAAGCCCGCCGGTGAGCAGGCCTTCGCGGCCGGCAAGGTCGGTTTCGAATTCCAGACGACAGGCGCGCTGCGCAACACGATCAAGAATGTCGGCAACAAGTTCGATCTGCGCACCGCCAAGATCCCGCTGATCGATCCAGTCAACGGCCGTCTGCCGACGGGCGGCAACGCCGTCGTCATCCTGACGCATGATGCCGCCAAGCAGGATGCCGCCTGGAAGTTCGCCAAGTTCGCAGCCGGCCCTTACGGCGCCTCCGTCGTCGTGCCGGGCACCGGTTATGTCCCGAACAACGAACTGGCCGCCAAGTCGCCCGAATATCTCGGCGATTTCTACAAGCAGAACCCGCTGTTCCAGGCAGGCCTCAGCCAGATGCCGGTGATGATCCCCTGGTATGCCTTCCCCGGCTCGAACGGCGTCAAGGTTACGCAGACGATCGTCGACAACCTCTCGCGCATCGTCGACCAGTCGGCAGAACCGAAGGAAGCGCTCGACGACGCGGCCGCTGACGTCGAAGGCATGCTGCCGCGCAGCTGATCGCTTCCTCATCAGGTACAGGAAAAAGGGCCGCCACGCTGAGCGTGTGGCGGCCTTCCTGTTTTGCAAGCTTCAGATGGCGCGCACCGTGCCGCCGCGGCGCAGCGTATAGGCGACGTCGAGGTGCCGGGCAGGGGCGGCATTCTCCGCCATGTCGAGCAGCAGCGAAGCGGCCGTTGCCCCCATGCTGGCATCCGGCATTTCGATCGTTGTCAGCGGCGGATCGATCAGCCGACCGATGGCGATGCCGTCGAAGCCGGCGACCGAAATATCCCCCGGTACCGAAAGCCCCTCGCGCTTCAGCGCGCCGATGACGCCGAGTGCGAGAAGATCGTTGGACGCGATGATCGCAGTCGGAGAAAGCGGGTACATCACGCCACTCAGATCGAGCTGGTCATAACCGTTGACGAAGGGGATCTGCACCGCATCGAGCGGACTGAGCCCGTTTTCCGCAATGGCGTCGAGATATCCTTGATAGCGAAGCCGCGCGCGGTCGGACGCGGCGAAATTGCCGGAGAGGAAGAGAATGCGGCGGTGGCCCATTCCGATCAGGAAGGTGGTAATTTCGTGGCCCGCGCCACGATTGTCGGCGGTGACGGCCGCCGGAAATTGCGCCGTCGGCAGGTTGTTGAGCAGCACGGTCGGCGGCAGCCTCGCAAGCAGCGCCTCGCTGGTCGATGGATCGCAGACGGTGAGGATCAGCCCGGTCGGCCGGTCGTTGAGGAGCGCCGCGACAGCATCGGCCTCGCGCGCCGGATCGTAATTCGACTGGGCAATCAACACGCCATGGCCTGCCACCAGCATGCGGTTCTGGATGCTCGACAGCGACGAGGCAAAGACCGGATTGGTGATGCTGGGGATCAGCACGCCAACCACGGGCCTGCGCCCGACCCGGCCGACTGAAGGGCCGGCCGGGCGATAACCGAGTTCGGCGGCGGCGCGGCGAACCTTGCGCACCATCAGATCGCTTGCCGGTCCGTTGCGGTTGAGGACGCGGCTTGCGGTTGCCAGCGAGCAGCCGGCGCGGAACGCGACCTGTTGCAATGTGGCCATCGAAGACACCTCCTAGTGACAGCACCGAGGCGCAAGCCTTTAGGCAGGTTCAATGACATTGGTCTGACACTTGGCGAGACGGCTAGGTTAAGTTATCGACTTCTTATCTATTGGCACACATGGAAGTTGATCCGAAATGCAACCTGTAGAATAGTTCGGCTCGACTCTATCTACCCTCTTTGCGCGCTCGCCTGGAAAACATGTCTCACAAAAAAATGAAATACTCGACGGCTTGGTGTTTGCTTGCGGCGGTCTCCCTTGTCGCAAACTTCGCATTACCAGCCTATGCGGACGCCCCGTCCATGCCATGGGCACAAACGCAAAGCGATCTCAAAGCCGATCCCCAAGTCCATTTCGGCACCCTCGCCAACGGAATGCGCTTTGCGATCATGCGCAATGTGACGCCGCCCGGACAGGCAGCGATCCGCTTTCGTATTGGCTCCGGCTCGCTCGACGAAAACGACAACCAGCAAGGGCTGGCGCATTTTCTCGAGCACATGGCCTTCAATGGTTCGACGCATGTCGCCGAAGGAGAGATGATCCGTATCCTGCAGCGCAAAGGCTTGGCATTTGGACCGGACACCAATGCCAATACCTCTTATGACGAGACCGTCTATACGCTCGATTTGCCCGAGGTCGATGCAGACACGGTTTCGACTGGCCTGATGCTCATGCGAGAGACGGCGAGCGAGTTGACGCTTGATGCCGGCGCCTTCGATCGCGAACGCGGGGTCATTCTCTCGGAAGAAAGGATGCGCGATACGCCGCAATACCGCGCCGCACTCGGGATCATGAATTCATTGCTGGCCGGCCAGCGCGCGACGATTCGCGAGCCGATCGGCAAAGCCGACATCATCAGCAATGCGCCTGTGGACCTTGTCCGTGATTATTACCGGGCCAACTACCGGCCCGATCGGGCGACGCTGATGGTGGTGGGTGATATCGACCCTGCCGCTATCGAAACCGAAATCCGGCAGCGCTTCGGCGACTGGAAATCTGTGGCGCCGGCGCCGGCAAGACCGGATCTCGGTACGCTGCAGACCAAAGGCAAAAGCGCCGAAGTCATCGTTGTTCCCGGCGGCATGACAAGCATACAGATTGCCTGGACGCGTCCCTACGACGCCGCGCCGGACAGCTTCGCCAAACGCCGTAGCGAGCTTGTTGAAGATCTTGGTCTCATGGTGCTCCAACGCCGGGTGAGCACTATTGCCAGCAAGGTGGATGCTCCATTCATCAGTGCGGGCATAGGCTCCCGGGATCTCCTCGATTCCGCACATGTCGTGCTGATCGCGGCGAACGCCGAGCCGGACAAATGGCAGGCGGCGCTTAACGCCATTGACCAGGAACAGCGCCGTATCCAGGAGTTCGGCGCGGCGCAGGCCGAGATCGATCGCGAAATCCGCGACTATCGCTCGGCCTTGCAAGCTCTTGCGGCAGGAGCCGCAACGCGCACGACCACCGACATCGCTTCCATTCTGGCCAGCAACGTCGATGAGAACCAGGTCTTCACCTCACCTGGCGAAGACCTCTCGCTCTTCGAGACGATGACGAGCGGCCTCACGGCGGCCGAGGTCAATCAGGCCCTGCAGCAAGCTTTCTCCGGCAACGGTCCGCAGGTGGTGCTGCAGACGGCTCAATCGCCGCAAGGCGGAGCAGAGGAAGTTCGGCAAATCTACGATGCTTCAAACGCCATCGCCGTCTCGGCACCATCCAACGTAGCTGACGTCGCCTGGCCCTACACCCATTTCGGCGAGCCGGGCGCTGTAGTCCAGCGCCGCACCGTCGACGATCTCGGCCTGACCATGGTGCGGTTCTCCAACGGCGTGCGGCTTACCGTCAAGCCGACCAAGTTGCGTGCCAACGAAGTGTTGGTGCGTGAAGATATCGGCCGCGGTCGGCTGGAGCTGCCGAACGACCGTGACGCACCGATCTGGTCATCGCCGGCCGTTGTGCTGTCCGGCGTGAAGGCTATGGGTTATGAGGATATGCAGAAAGCGCTGACGGCCAGCGTCTTCAGCATCGACTTCTCGGTAGGTGACAGCTCCTTTAAATTCGACGGTCATACGCGGACGGAAGATCTTGAGACGCAACTGCAGGTGATGACAGCCTATACCTCCGATCCCGCGTACCGCCCCGAAGCATTCAAGCGCGTGCAGCAGGCCTATTTGAGCGGCCTCGATCAATATGAGGCAACCCCCGGCGGGATTGTCAGCCGCGATTTCGCAGGTCTCGTGCATTCGGGCGACCCGCGCTGGATATTCCCCGATCAGGCGCGGCTGTCCGCCGCCAAACCGGAGGATTTCGAAGCGCTGTTCCGGCCTGTGCTTTCCAATGGCCCGATCGATATCACCATCGTCGGCGATGTAACGGTGGACGACGCAATCCGGCTGACAGCTGAAACCTTTGGCGCTTTGCCGCCGCGCCCGGAGCCTGCGTCGAGCGGCGAGCGGAACGGCGTGCATTTTCCGGAGACGACAAAGAAGCCTGTTTTGCAGACCCATAACGGTAGGCCGGATAACGCTGCCGCCGCGGTAGGGGCTCCCGTTGGCGATTTGCTGTCCGATCTGCCGCGTTCCTTCACCGCCAATATCGCCGTCCAGATTTTCCAAAACAGGCTGATCGATCAGTTTCGCATTGCCGAGGGAGCAAGCTACGCCGTGCAGGGCAACGTTGCCCTGTCAAAGGGCGTTCCGGACTATGGCTACGCCTATTTTTACGTTGAGACGGACCCTGCAAAGGTCGCGCGTTTCTATGCACTTGTCGACGAGATCGCCAACAATCTGCGGTCGCAAGATGTCTCTCCGGACGAACTCGCGCGTGCCCGCGAACCCATCATCGAGACCGCGAAGCATCGGCAGCAGGGCAACGAATATTGGATTGAATATCTGCATCATGCTGAGACCGATCCGCGTCGCCTGGACCTGATACGCGACAATCTCAGCGGTTACGAAAAGGTCACCGCCGGAGATATCCGCGAGTTTGCCGCGACCTATTTCACCCCGGAAAAATTCTGGAGATTCGAAGTGCTGCCGGCGACCATACGATAGTGGGCACGGCGCAATTGCAGTTATTGTTCGCTGCTCAGGATCGGCGTTCGACGATGCGCATCTTCATCTCCGAGCGAAGCGTAAAATCGAGCGTTTTGTAGAGCGCAATGGCGGATGTGTTCGCCGCAAGAAACGGCGAGATCAGCTGTTGCTGGCGCTCTATCGCGCCAGCAATGCAAGAATGATCCCTGAGCTAAGAGGTCATTCGCTTCAAACAGCCATATTCGACGCTGCCGACATCACTTCCCGAGGGGCGGGGCCGCCGAACATATGGCGGCCGCCGTCCTCGACTTCGGTGAAACACCAGCGCACGACGCCATCTCGATCGAGCAGGAATTCGCCGACAAGTTGGCCGTGGCCGGTGGCGATCATCTGGGTGTCATCCTCGGTGAATTCATAGCCGTCCGCCTTGTCGAGATATTCCACCGCTGCCATCAGATCCATAGGCGCTGGAAGCTCGTCGGGCATGTCGATGCGCATCGACGTGACCGCATTCATGCTGATTTTGTGCGGCCAGTCATTCTCGGATTCAGTAAACTGAAGGTTCGGCAGGCCGAAGGCCCTATGCGATACCCTTTCCGGGTCCGAGGCCGCTAGCAGATTGGGAAGCGGGTGGTAGCGGAAATAGAGGCGGGCGCGGTCGATCGGCGTATTGACGACGGTCAGGCTGTCGATGCCTTTCTCCTGCAATGCATCGGTGAGTTCGGCCATGGCGGCGATCTGCCGGCGGCAGAAGGGGCAATGCAGTCCGCGGAACAGCCCGACGAGCACCGGCTTCTGGCCGCGAAAATCGTCGATGGCGACCTTGCCTTGGCGGGTGATCGCATCCAGCACCACATTCGGGGCGCGATCTCCCGGCTGCAATGGTCTTTCGGCGTGGTTCTCCTGCATGGTTCGTTCCTCCCTATATATTGGAATCGATTCTCCTCATCGATCTCCGGCAGTCTTTGCAAAGAGGACAGTCAGTCGAGAAACGGCAAAACGACGAGTGTGCCGGGATCGAGGTTGTGGCGGATGCATACATCCTGCGCCAGCGTAAAGTACCGTTCTGCCTCGTCCATATCGTCATGCTCAAGGCTGAGTGTCGCCAAGCCATCATAGCACGGAAAGAGCAGCTGCGGTTCGTCAATTTCCTTCGCGACCTCAAGAGCTTCCTCGTAATACTTACGAGCTAGCTTCGGCTGCCCATGGCACTGATGAATCTGGCCGAGCACGATCAGCGGTACGGAGAGATGATCGCGCTGATCGAGCGCCCGGTCGATTTCGACGGATTTCTCCGCGGCCGGCACACCCTCTGCGGCGCAGCGATCGGTGAAAGTGCAGCAGGAAACGGCGAGATTGGCGAGAAGGCGTGCCTGGAAGCCGAGATCGCCGATACGGGTCGCGACCTCCAGTCCACGCCGGCAGATCTTGATGGCGTTGCCCGGATCGACGATCGTGTAGAGAACGCCGAGATTGGAATAGGCGCGACAGGCGACACTTTGCAGATCGGCCTTTTCGGCGACCGAGAGGCTGCGCTCCACTTCCTGCACGGCCTCGCGGCGACGCCCGAGCCGCGCCAGCGCCGCACCTTTGGTGTTCAGCGCCTCAGCCATCGCGCGCGCTGCCTCCCGTCCGACCTCGGTCGTTCCGTCGATCGGCAGCGTTTGCAGTCGTTGCAGGGCCTGCGACGCCCACTCGGCGGCAGCGGCCTGATCCCCCATGCGAAAGGCCAGATGGCCGCGCTCCTGCAGAAGATGCGCATGTTCGACCGGTGCATCTATCGTCGCGATCATCGCTTCGGCCTCGGCGCAATGCGTCTCCGCCTGATCGCGCCGCCCTGCATCGAGATGCAGACGGCCGATCTTTCGCAGTATCCTCGCGGCAGCGATAGGGTCGTCCTTGGTGCGGTGGATCGCCAGCGCTCGCTGGTAATGGTTCAAGGCAGCGTCGCGCAGGCCGACAGGGCCGCAGAGATCGGCAAGACGTTCCAGGAGCGCCAGTTGCTCCGTCGTCACCTCCGCCTCGTTTGCGAAGGCGGCAAGCGCTTGGCGATAGAGGCGCATTGCGTCGTCATTGGCGTAGGTCTTGCGTGCCAGATCGCCCGCCGCCATCAGATAGGCGGCTCCTTTGGCCTTTTCGGTGGTCAGGCTGAAGTGATGGCCGAGCAACGCCAGATGCTCGGGCCGGTCGGGCGCCGCGCCATACTGGCGTTCCAGAACCTGGCCGATCCGTCGATGAAGCTCCGTGCGCCTTTGCAGCAGGAGATTATGGTAGATGACGTCATGCATCAGCGTCTGGCTGAAGCGATAGCCCGGCGATACGGCGGCATCGGGGCCGCGCAATTCCTCGATGATGTTGGCATCGCAGAGATAATCCAATGCAGCATCGATGCCGGCCGGATCGGTGGCGACGGTGCGCAGGAGCGCTGTATCGAACTTCGGGCCGACCACGGCCGCCTCCTGCGCCGACCGTCTTATCTCCTGCGGCAGACGATCGACGCGGGCAAGCAGCAGCGCTTGCAGATTGACCGGGATATCGACATCCGTGTCTTCGGCCGCAACGTGCCAATGCTGACCGTCATGGTGCAACGTGCCCATGTCGATCAGCCCCCGAAGGATTTCTTCGATAAAAAGCGGATTGCCGCCGGCTCGATCGAGGATGCGCTTGCGCATCGTGACCGGCAATTTGCCGTGAGCCTCGCCGAAAAAGGCGGCAAGCAGTTTCTGGCCGTCGGCGGCGGCGAGCGGACCAAGGCGCTGCACGGTGACGCTGACACGATTGGAATTCAGCGGGTCGGTCTGCGATGTCGGCCGGTAGATCGCAAGCAGCATCAGCCGGCTGCGCTCCAGCCGATCCATCATGAAGCGAAGCACTTCAAGTGAGGCGGCGTCCGCCCAATGCAGATCCTCTATGACAAGCAGCAGCGGGCCTTGTCCCAGCCGCCGCTCGAAGACAGTACGGACCGCATAGAAGATCTGCCGCCGTAGCTGCTCCGGTTCGATATGCCGCAACGTGCCATCGGGATCACCGAGGCCGAGGATGTGCAGAAAGAGCGGCAGCAGTCCCTCGACGTCCTCCGGCGTCAGACCAAGAGCGCGGAATCCCGTTGCCAGCAGTTGTCGCGTCCTCTCAGGATCGTCCCGCTCGCCGATGCCATAGGCGCTGCGCACGACTGCGGCGAGCGTGCCATAGGATTGTTCGCCGAGGGGAGAGCAGGTGGCTTGGCGGATGGCAAGGCCCTGGAAACGGGCGGCATTGCCGGCGGCTCCGACGAATTCGTTCACCAGCCGCGACTTGCCGATACCGGCTTCGCCGATCAGGCGGACAAGCTGGGCCGCGCCGCCGCAGGCAAGATCGAGGCATGTCAGCAACCGTGAGAGCTCAGCATCCCGTCCGATCATCGGCGCCTGCAGGCCGAAACCTTCGAGCCCGCGCGCCGTATGCGGCGCTTCCAACAGCCCTGTCAGGCGATGGACTTGGACGTTTCCGCTTTTGCCACGCAACGTCTGCGCGCCGAGACTGTCGAAGGCGAAGGCATGGCGGGTGAGGCGATAGGTCAGCGGCCCGACGAGGATGTCGTTTTCGCCGGCCATGGATTGCAGGCGCTGCGCGGTGTTCACCGTGTCGCCGGTCACGGAATACGATTTTGTACTGACCGCACCAAAACCACCGGTGACGACCGGGCCGCTATTGATACCGATATGCAGCCGCAGCGGCACGCCGGCGCGTGAACGCCAGCGCGTGCCGACTTGGGTGGCCCGATTGATCATAACGAGTGCGGCGTTGAGCGCCCGAACCGGATCGTCCTCGTGTGCGACCGGTGCGCCGAACAGCGCCAGCAGCGCATCGCCGACGAACTTGTCGACAAAGCCCCCATAGGTCTCGACCGCCTGGGTCATTTCTTCGAACAATTCGTTCTGCAGCACCCGCATGACTTCCGGGTCGATTTGCTCGCTCAGCGTCGTGAAGCCACAGAGATCGGCAAAGAGCACCGTCACCGGCCGCCGGTCGGCATCGCTGTCTGATTTTTCCGGTGCCGCCACCTCGGTACTTGGCTTCGGGACTGGCTGCGCTTTGCCCAGAAGCGACGCGCCGCATCGCGGGCAGAAGGCAAAATCGGCTTGGCACGCGCAGCCGCAGGCGGCGCAGGAGAGCGGCTGCTTTGCGCCGCATCGCGGACAGAAAGCAAACCCGCTTTGAATATCGAAACCGCAGCCGGCGCACTCCATCGCACGCGTCTCACGAAGAGCCCACTTTGTTCTGGCTATTCAGCCGCGCAGCGGGCTTCAAAACAGGAACCAGCATGAACCTGCTGCCCCGAGCCCGCAAGCACTAAACGAGCGGCGACGACGTGTCGGGTAGAATGCTCGTGGCCCTCAAACGACGTCACCTCGTCCCCGCAAGAAACTGCCGAAACCGTTCGGACTTCGGCTGCGTAAAAAGCTCGGCAGGCGCGCCGGTTTCTTCGATGACACCCTTGTGGAGAAACACCACTTTATTGGAAACGTCGCGCGCAAACCCCATCTCATGCGTCACGACAAGCATGGTACGGCCTTCTTCGGCAAGCGAGCGCATCACCTTCAGCACTTCGCCGACGAGTTCGGGATCAAGCGCAGAGGTCGGTTCGTCAAACAGCATGACCTTCGGGCGCTGCGCCAGCGCACGGGCGATTGCAGCGCGCTGCTGCTGCCCTCCGGACAGGTGCGCGGGATAGAAATTTCGCTTGTCGGCGATACCGACCCGTTCAAGCAGAGCTTCGGCCTCGGCAATGCATTCCGCACGGTCGCGTTTCTGGACGTGCACCGGCGCTTCGATCAGGTTTTCCAGGATCGTCATGTGCGACCAAAGATTGAAACTCTGAAACACCATGCCGATATGCTCGCGCATCCGATCGACCTGCCTGCGGTCGGCGGGCACGGTTCTGTGCCCCGTTTTCTTCAGGCCATACACCTCGCCGCCGATACGGATTTCCCCGCTGTCGGGAACTTCGAGCATATTGAGACATCTGAGCATCGTCGATTTGCCCGATCCGGACGAACCAAGAATGGAAATCACATCGCCCTCATGCGCTTCGAACGAAACGCCCTTCAAGACTTCCAATGGGCCAAAGCACTTGCGAAGATCCTTGACCGAAACGGCAGCGTTTTTGTCTTTGTTCTCGCTCGCCGAAAATGTTCCCCTGCCAGACATCCACACTCCCATCTAAGATTGCAGCCGCATGCGCATGTGCGGCGAAAGCCAAAATTCGACCAGCAAGAGCATGCGCGTAACGATGAAATTGATCGCAAGGTAGATCGCCCCTGCGACGATGAAGATCTCGAAGGCGCGGAAGCTGTCGGCGATCAGTTTTCCGGCCAGGCCGGTGACTTCCATGATCGTGATGACAGACGCGAGTGCCGTTGCTTTGAGCATCAGGATGATCTCATTGCCGTAGGCAGGCAGCGCATGCCTGATGGCGATCGGCAGGATGATCCGTCTGAACAGAAGAACACCCGACATCCCGCAGGCGCGCGCCGCTTCGATTTCCTGGCTGGAGACGGCCCTGAGACCGCCGCGGAAAATTTCGCTGCAGTAAGCGGCCGTGTTTAGCGTGAGCGCCAGCACCGCGCACCAATAAGGCTCGCGAAAGAACCACCAGAGCCCGAGGTCCTGCAACCCGTGCCGGAACTGGCCGAGGCCATAATAGATCAGGAACATCTGGACGAGGAGAGGCGAACCTCTGAAGACGAAGACATAGGCGCCGGCTGCGTTTCGTCCCATTGCGCCGCCTGTCACCGCCAGCAGCGAGATGGCAAGCGCCAGGATGCTTCCTGCCACGATGGAAGTGACTGCGAGCTCGAGGGTGAGGGGCACCCCGGTCAGAAGCGTGAGAAACGTATCCCACATGAAGCCGATATCCGTCATAGCGCTCTCCTTACGCCCTGGGTCGTTCGAGCTTCCATTCGCCTGAATACGATCGAGGAGAACCAGGTTACGACGAGATAGAGAACGACCGCCGACAGGTAGAATTCGAAGGGGCGTCGGGTGGAGCCGGCGGCGATTTGCGATTGGCGCAGCAGCTCGACGAGGCCGGTAACAGAGATCAGCGCCGATTCCTTCAATACGAGTTGCCAGGTGTTTCCAAGACCGGGAATGGCGTAACGAAGGACGAGCGGGGCGACGATACGCCTGAATTTGGGCCATGGCCGCATACCGACGGCGCTGGCGGCTTCGAGTTCGCCGCGTGCGACCGATCTGTAGGCTCCGCGAAATACTTCGGCCTGATAGGCTGCCGAAACCACGCCAAGCGCCAGGGTCCCGGTCAAAAAGGCAGGCATTCCGATGAAGCCTTGATACCCGAACAGGCCGCCGATGGATCCGAGGAACGCGCTGCCGCCGAAATAGAAGAGATAGATGACCAGAAGGTCCGGTACGCCGCGAAGGACGGTCGTGTAGCAGTCGGCAAGCCAGCGCAGGCCCATGTGGCGGGACAGCTGCATGAAGGTGACGATCGAGCCGATGACCGTTCCAGCCAGAAAGCCGCAGACGGACACACCGATTGTCATGGCCGCCGCTGTCAGAAGCAGCCAGCCCCAACCGGTCGGCCCGAAACCGATGAGTGTGAGGTAACTACCGATAAATGCCATGCGTGGACCTCTTGGTGAAGGATCGGGGTTGCTTCACTCGGCAGCGCGCCGGTGCGCCCAAATGCGCTGAAGCTTCGACATGTTCTTGAGCGAGCTTTGGACATGCGCCCGGGCTGCGATGGCCGCCGCCTCCTTGTCGCGTGCACAGATGGCGTCTGCGATCGCCCGGTGCTCGTCGAGATCGGTGTGCTCCAGATCAACCCAAAGCACTTCAAGCCAAAGCGCCAGGCGAAGCTGCTGGTAAATTTGATCCGTCGCCCTCACGAGGGCCTCGTTCCGGGTCGATTCGACGATCACGCGATGGATGTGCAGTCCAAGATCGAGATTGCGCGCGGCGTCCGACGGTGCCTCGTTGGTCGTTTCCTTGAGTTCTTCCATCTGGAGGATGACGCCGCGAAGCCGATCGAGATCTTCCTCGCTCGCCATCTCGCAGGCGAGCTGCGCCGCGCAAACATCGAGCGCTTCGCGAACAACCAGCAGATTGCAGAATTTGGTGACGTCGAGATCGGTCACCGTGTAGCCGAAATTCCGCTGCCCGACGACCAGCCCTTCCTCTTCGAGCTTCATCAGCGCTTCACGCAACGGCGTTCGGCTGACGCCGAAGCGTTTGGCAAGCGTAACTTCAGAAAGCCGCTCGGAGGGGCGAAGTTGGCCGCTGAGGATCAGGTCCTTCAATTGCGCATAGGTGCTCTCGCGCAACGATCCTCGCTGTTCCGTTTTGGTCGGTGCCAATCAATTCCCCTTCCATTTCTGGTCCATTCACCGGTCTCGGCGAGTGACACCATAACGTTTTTCCTCTTGCTCGATCAAGAAGAATACGATTATGTATACAATGTTGGCGACAACAAGCAATGGCTCCTCTTCCGCTTTTTGGTCGCGGCTTGAAGAGACAGAACACATGGAGGTCCGATGCCGGAGATTCTCAGCCTTGACGAACTGCGGAAGCGCTTTTTGAATGCTTCAGGCGGTGAAGTGTTCGATCCGGAATTTGGAAAGGTCGCCGAACTGGTCTTCGGTGAGGGCGACAGTCGTCAGGCTCCTTACTGCGGTGTTCCGACCTTGCTGAAGGCCCCGTATCGTCCCGATGCCTCGCCGGATTTCATGGATCTGGACATTGCGCTTTTTGGAATTCCCATGGATCTCGGGGTAACGAACCGATCGGGTGCACGTTTCGGGCCGAGAGCCGTACGCAATGTCGATCGGGTTGGTCCCTACGATCACGTCCTGCGAGCCGTCCCGACTGCCCATGCCCGCGTTGCTGATGTGGGCGATGTCCCGTTCGCCAGCCGTTTTGATCTTGCTGCATCCCACCGAGATATCGAACGATTTGTCCATCGCTTGATTGGAGCTGGCGTCGCGCCGCTGGCGGTCGGCGGCGACCATTCGGTCAGCCTTCCCATTCTGAGGGCCGTGGGCAGGCATCAGCCGGTGGGGATGATCCACATCGATGCGCATTGCGATACAGGCGGCTCGTTTGAGGGCTGCAAATTCCATCATGGCGGGCCCTTCCGCCAGGCGGTTCTCGACGGTGTTCTTGATCCCAGGCGGACGATTCAGATCGGAATTCGAGGAAATTCCGAGTATCTGTGGGAGTTCTCCTATGCCTCGGGCATGACCGTCATCCATGCGGAAGAAGTCGGTGACCTCAGCATCAAGGGCGTGATCGCAAAGGCGAGAGAGATTGCCGGATCAGGCCCGACCTACATCAGTTTCGATGTTGATTCGCTTGACCCGGCATTTGCGCCCGGCACTGGGACGCCAGAAGTGGGCGGGCTGACATCCGCCCAGGCGCTCGGAATTCTGCGCGGTCTTTCAGGTTTGAACATCGTTGGCGGCGACGTCGTGGAGATCGCTCCGCAATACGATCCAACCTCAAACACGGCGCAGATTGCCGCGCAGGTCTTATTCGAAATCCTCTGCCTGACGGCCGAGGCAATCAAGATTCGTGCGTCCTAGCAAATCGCCGGACGCGCGGAGTCTGCAACAGCCTTGCCTTGGGAAAAGGGCAGGGTGCAACAAAAGGGGAATGCCAATATGCAAGTATCAAAACTTTTGCTGACGTCCGCTCTGCTTGGCGTGCTGTCGGCTGGCGCCGCCGTCGCTGAGACGAAGCCGACTGAGATCACCATCGCAACCGAAGGCGCATACGAGCCTTGGAACTTTACCGGTCCTGATGGCAAGCTCGCAGGGTTCGAGATCGATCTTGCCAACGACCTTTGCGCTCGCATGAAGATCAAATGCACTATCGTCGCGCAGGATTGGGATGGGCTGATTCCATCGCTCAATGCGAAGAAGTTCGACGCCATCATGGCGTCGATGATCGTTACCGAAAAGCGCCTTGCCGTCATCTCGTTCAGCAAGCCCTATGCCCCGACCGCCGCCGCCTTCATGGTCGAAAAATCAGGTTCTCTCGCAGATCTGCCGGGAACTGGGACGACGGTTGATCTCGCCGGCGACAAGGCGAAGGTCGAGAAGGAATTGCAGCCGCTTCGAGACGCCCTGAAGGGCAAGGCCGTGGGCGCCCAGGTGTCGACGGCCAACACTGCCTTTCTCGACGCCTATTTCAAGGGCGTGGTCGACACCAGGGAATACAAGACCGTCGAACAGCATGATCTGGACCTCCAGGCCGGCCGTATCGACGCCGTCGTTGCCCAGAAGACATCACTGAATGCAACGCTCGGCAAGGACGACTTCAAAGACTACAAGATCGCGGGTCCGACCTTCAAAGGCGGGGTCTTCGGACAAGGCATCGCGGCGGGCCTTCGCAAGGACGATACCGTCTTGAAGTCGATGTTCGACGCGGCGATCGAAGCGGCCGAAGCGGACGGCACGATCAACAAGCTCGCACAGAAGTGGATGAAGACGACGCTTGATTGATCAAGCGGCAGCGCTCCCATTTCGGCAGCGATTGGCAGCCGGCGCACCGAGAGGTCGCGCCGGCTGACCGGCCCGGCGTCGCCATCGAAACACACCCATCATTTGGAGAACCACTGTGACCATCCTTCTCAATTCCCTCGAATCCCGCGACGCCGCCTTCGTTCTTCATCCCTATACAAACGCCTCGCAGCACTTGAAGGACGGCCCGCTGGTGATCGCCAGGGGTGAGGGGATCCACATCATCGACAGCGACGGCAATAAATATATCGAGGGGCTTGGCGGGCTGTTTTGTGCGTCGCTGGGTTTCAGTGAACAACGGCTGGTAGACGCGGCAACCCGCCAGATGAAGGAATTGCCCTTCTATCACAGCTTCGGCGGCAAGACGCATGAGACCGCAGTCGAGCTTGCCGACCGGCTCATCCAGCTTTCACCGGTGCCGATGTCGAAAGTGTTCTTTGCCAATTCGGGTTCCGAGGCCAACGACACGGCCATGAAGCTTGTCTGGTATTATCACAATGCCATCGGCAAGCCGGAAAAGAAGAAAATCATATCGCGGATGCGGGCCTACCACGGCGTGACGATCGCTTCGGCCAGCCTGACCGGCCTTCCGAACAACCATCGCGATTTCGATCTGCCTATTGACCGGGTGCTGCATACCGATTGCCCGGAATTTTATCGCTACGGCCGCCCGGGGGAGACGGAGGAGGAGTTTGCGACACGCTGTGCGGATTCGCTTGAACAAATGATCCTCGCCGAGGGCCCGGAAACCATCGGTGCATTTTTCGCTGAGCCGTTGATGGCTTCCGGCGGCTGCATCGTCCCGCCGCCGACCTATTACGAGAAGGTCCAGGCAATCCTCAAAAAATACGACGTGCTGCTGATCGCCGATGAAGTCATCTGCGGCTTCGGCAGGCTCGGTACGATGTTCGGCTCCGAAAGCTTCGGGCTTCAGCCGGATATGATCGTCATGGCAAAGCAGCTATCTGCAGCCTATCAGCCGATATCCGCACTGATGATCAACGAGAAGGTCCATTCCGCAGTCGTTGCCGAAAGCGAGAAAATCGGAACATTCGGACATGGTTTCACCTATAGCGGCCATCCTGTTGCGACCGCCGTCGCTTTGGAAACCTTGAAAATCTACGAGGAGCGCGACATTGTCGGCCACGTCAGGGACGTCGCCCCGGTATTCCAACGGCGATTGAACGAACTTGGCGAGCATCCGCTGGTGGGCAACGCCCGCGGCCGCGGCCTCATCGGCACTCTCGAACTGGTTCGCAACAAGGAAACGAAAGAGCAGTTCAAGCGAGCGGACGGCATTGCCATTCACGCGGGCAAGCAGGCCCAGGTACATGGCGTCATCACGCGCGCTCTTGGCGACAACTACTCGCTTTGCCCGCCGCTTATCATCACCGAGGGTGAGATCAACGATTTGTTCGACCGCTCTACCCGTGCTTTGGATGACACCTACACATGGGCCAGGGCGACCGGCCTCTACTGAACAAGGGAACCGACGACATGCGAAACTTCGAAATACCGGGAAGATCGATAGCCGTCGGCCGCAATGGGATGGCAGCGACATCGCACCCCATGGCGACCTTGACCGCGATCGAAATCCTCAAAGCCGGCGGCAAGGCGATCGATGCTGCGGTGGGTGCCTGTGCCGTGCAATGCGTGGTCGAAGCCGGGTCCACCGGCATCGGCGGCGATTGTTTTGCGCTGCTGGCTTCAAATGGAAATGACGATGTCGTTGCTTATAACGGCTCGGGACGCACGCCGGCCGCGGCGCATTTCGAGTGGTATCGGGATAACGGGATCACCTCGATCGAGCGATCGTCGCCGCATGCGGTGACCGTTCCCGGCGCGGTGGATGCATGGGCGCGGCTGGTCGCCGATCACGGAAGGATGTCGCTGGCCGAAATTCTAGCTCCAGCGATAGCGTTGGCGCGCGACGGCTACGGGATTACGCCGCGAGTTGCCGCCGACATCTCCAATCAACGCGAATTGCTGCTGCGCGATCCCTCAACGCGCCGCATTTTGCTGGCCGATGACGAGGTCCCGCCTGTCGGATCGGTTCAATGGCAGCCGGAATTGGCGCAGACCCTGGAGACGATAGGAGCTTTGGGGCGTGACGGCTTCTATCGCGGCCCCGTGGCGGAAGACATGGTGGCGCGGCTGAATTCGCTTGGCGGGCTCCACACGCTTGAGGATTTTGCGTCCGCCGCCGGCGAATATGTGAAGCCAGTCAGCGCGACCTATCGAGGATGGACCGTGCATGAATGCCCGCCGAACGGGCAGGGGATCATCGCTTTGATGATCCTGAAGATCCTGGAGCGTTTCGAACGCAAGGGCGATCCGCTCGGCGCCGACAATCTGCACATCGAAATCGAAGCCACTCGACTGGCCTATGCAGCCCGCGATCGGTGGATTGCCGACACTGCGGTATCGGATGTTCCGGTCGACTTCCTGCTATCCGATGAACTCGCCGATAGTCTTGCCAGCAAGATCGACATGAACGGGATTGCCGACGCCACGGCGGCTCTCGACGGTGCCGAGCATGCGGACACGGTCTATATTTCGGTTGTCGACAAAGACCGAAATGTTGCGAGCTTCATCAACTCGATCTTCCATTCCTACGGAAGTGGTTTGATGGCGCCAAACTCCGGCGTGTTGTTCCACAATCGTGGGCAGAGCTTCAGTGTGAAACAGGGCCATCCGAATGCGATAGGGCCGCGCAAGAGACCCATGCACACGATCATCCCGGGGCTGGTGACACGCCATGGCAAAGCTGTCCTGTCGTTCGGCGTCATGGGCGGGCACTATCAGGCGATGGGCCACGCCCACTTCCTCTCCAAGCTGTTCGATTTCGGTCTGGACATCCAAAGCGCCATCGATCTACCCCGGCTCTTTCCGCTCCCCGGCACGGCGTCGGTCGAGGCAGAAGCACTCCTTCGGACCGCCATCGGTCACGATCTTGAAGCGCGCGGTTTCAAGGTTGTCGCTCCCAATTGGGCAATTGGCGGCGCCCAGGCGATCTGGATCGACGATCAAAACCACACGCTGCTCGGCGCCTCCGATCATCGAAAAGATGGTTGCGCGCTCGGCTACTGACAGCGATGGAGAAAGACATGTCGGGATATCCGGACACCCAACTTTACATCAATGGCCTCTGGCGGGACGGCTCGCACGATCATCTCGCCATCGTCAATCCCGCTTCGGGCGAGGTCATCGGCCACGTTTCGAATGCCAGCAAAAGTGATCTCGACGAAGCGCTTGCGGCTGCCGCCGCCGGCTTTGAACAATGGCGTCGCGTCAGTGCGTTCGAGCGGGCAAAACTTATGCGCCGAGCTGCCGAGATCCTGCGCGACCGTTCCGCGGCGATCTCGATGATGATGACCCTGGAGCAGGGCAAGCCGCTGGCTGAATCCAAAGCGGAAACGGCCGGCGCTGCCGACACCATCGACTGGTTTGCCGAAGAGGCTCGGCGTAGCTACGGCCGCCTGATCCCGCCGAGAGCGACCAATGTCAGGCAAATGGTGGTCAAGGAGCCTGTCGGCCCGGTGGCTGCCTTCAGTCCCTGGAACTTCCCGTTGAACCAAGCCGTGCGCAAGGTTTCGGCGGCCCTTGCAGCCGGCTGCTCGATCATATTGAAGGGACCGGAGGAGACGCCGGCAAGCTGCGCCGAGCTCGTTCGCGCCTTTGCCGACGCAGGCCTGCCGGCGGGCGTTCTCAATCTGGTTTTCGGAATTCCAGCCGATATTTCAAATCACCTGATCCCGCACCCTGTCGTCCGCAAGATCTCCTTCACCGGATCGACCCCGGTCGGAAAGCAACTGGCCTCGCTCGCCGGCGCGCACATGAAGCGCGTCACGATGGAACTCGGCGGCCATGCGCCGGCGCTCGTTTTCGATGATGCCGATATCGATCTTGCGGTCAGGATATTGGCCGGCGCGAAGTTTCGAAATGGCGGCCAGGTCTGCGTAGCGCCGACGCGTTTCCTCATCCAGGAACGCGTCTTTGAAAAATTCCTCGACGGCTTCGTCAAGGCCGCCGAGGCAGTCACTGTCGGCGATGGCTTGAGTGACGGCACGACAATGGGACCGCTTGCCAACCCGCGAAGGGTCGAAGCGATGGAAGCACTGACCGCCGACGCAGTCATGCGCGGCGCCAGGATCGCAACCGGCGGCAAAAGGATCGGCAATCTCGGCAACTTCTTCCAGCCAACAGTTCTGACCGACGTTCCACAAGATGCGCGCGTGCTGAACGAAGAACCCTTCGGTCCAATGGCGATCGTCAGCGCATTTTCGGACTACGGTTCTGCCATTGCGGAAGCCAACCGCCTGCCATACGGGCTGGCGGCATATGCCTACACGACGTCCGCCAAGACGAGCGCAGACCTTGCCCGCGACATCGAAAGCGGCATGCTGTCGATCAATCATCACGGACTGGCGCTACCCGAGCTGCCTTTCGGCGGCATCAAGGAGTCAGGCTACGGGTCGGAAGGCGGCAGCGAAGCCATGGAAGCCTTCTTCAATACGAAGCTCGTAACCGAGGCTATTAATTAGCCACTGTCCGTCATCGGAATTGGTCCGTATCGTTGCGCCAGTCGTTTCGGAGTCAGATCGTGCCGGGGCGAGGGGAGCCGGTTGATTGACTCATGGAAGACAAAACGTCGTCTTCGGCGCTCGGCACCGTTCCACCTGGGGTCAAGTCGTCGACCGCTTTGGGAAGATCGCGGCTCAGCCGCCCAAGAATCTCCTGATGCGAAAGACCGGTATTCCTGGCGATTTCGCTCAGAACGTCCGGACCCAGTGCTTCCGCAAGCTGGCCGTCGTTGATGTCGGCATTCTGGCCTGGCCTTACCCACGACTCCATCTTGTCACCGTGACCATTCTGCTGGAAGGTCTTGAGGAGATCGCCAAGACCACCGCTGACGATACTGCCTGATGTCAGCCCTCCGAGAAGATCGCCGAGACCGCCCGAACCGGCTAGTCCGCCAAGCCCGCCCGGCTGCTGGCCCGCGCCCGGCTGCTGAGGGTTCTGGAGACCTCGCAGGAGCTCCCCAATCTTGTCTCTGTTCTGATAACCGGCGACGGCAAGAACGGCGAGAAGCGCTTTCAATGGACCGCTCATCATTATGAAATCCTCCTGTGGTGCGGGCGATCCAATTCTGGAGCGCCGGATTGCAGGAAGGCAATGTCCCAAGTGCACAAAGGTTCCACATCGTTTTATCAGGGGAAACGATGCGGCCCCGCCGTTCTCGTCTGCGTTTTTGCTGCTGCCGCGGTCCCGATTGATCCTTCGCAATGCAGTGACAGGCGGATGTCATATTGCAATATATTGAACGAAATCGCCTGCCGGTTCCGGACCATCGAATGATGATATCATTGGTGACGACAGAAGCATTCCAGCGGCTCAGCCTCGCGCTTGCGATCGGCATCCTGGTCGGCATTGAGCGCGGCTGGCAGGATCGTGACGTCGCCGCGGGTAAAAGGGTGGCGGGCATCCGCACCTATGGCCTGTCCAGCTTCCTCGGAGGCTTCTGCGGTTTCCTGCAGCCCATGATCGGCCCGGTTCTGCCGACGGCCATCTTCGGGTTCTTTTGCATCACGGTGCTGCTTTTCAGCCGTTTGCAGGCCGTCAGGGAAGAGGATTACAGCGCCACCGGCGCCATTGCAGCAATAATGGTCTTTGCGCTCGGATTCGGCGCAGCAGTTGCGGATATGACGGTAACGGCGGCGAGCGCTGTTGCCGTCACGGTTCTTCTCGCGGCGCGGGAACCGTTGCATGGATTTCTCAGGCAATTGACCTGGCTCGAGCTCAGGGCCGCCCTCATCCTGCTGACGATGACGGTCGTCATCCTGCCGATCCTTCCCAACGAGGCGGTCGATCGCTGGCAGCTGATCAATCCCTTTGAACTTTGGATGATGACGATCCTGGTGGGAGGCGTCTCTTTTGCGGGTTATATCCTGATCAAGCTTAGCGGCGCCCGCGCCGGAATATTGCTGACCGGGGCAAGCGGCGGCATCGTCTCGTCGACAGCTTTGACGCTTTCCTTTGCCCGCCAGTCGATGCAGATGCGTCCGCTCTCGCCACTTCTCTCGGCGGGTGCCATGCTGGCGGGAACCGTTTCCCTTGTCCGGGTGCTCTTGATTTGCGGCGTCATTGCGCCGGCTGTTTTCTTGGAGCTGGCTCCATCGCTCGCTGCCGCTGCGGCGGTTTTCGCCGTGGGAGCCGGCCTTTCTGCATTGTCGCGCCGCGCCGATGAGGGCGCCGATTTTACACCACGAAACCCGCTTGAGGTAATGGTCGTGCTCCGTTTCGCGCTGGTTCTCGCCGTCGTGATGGTCGTGACGAGAATGACCATGATCGTCTTCGGAACTCAGTCGCTGATCGCTCTTGCTTTCATTACGGGACTGGGCGACCTCGATGCGATAACCCTCGTCGTTGCGAGATTGCCCAACGCGCAGGTGCCGGCGGACGCGGCCGCTCGCGCCATAGCCGTCGCGGCCTTTGCCAATCTCCTTGCCAAGACTGTTCTTGCAGCAAGCATGGGAAGCATCGGCTATGCAGTTCGCCTCGCCATTGCCGGCGTTTTCGCAACCCTTGCCGGAACTGCCGGCTTGTTCCTGGTTTAAGCCTTCGTCGTCGGATTTGGCTGGTGTTATCAGCGGCATCGAGCGCCGGATGAGAGAGACTTCAGTGGCAGAGAAGGGCGGGCATATCGAGGCGCGTCAACAGCGATCGGGTGACGCCTCCAAGAATGAACTCCCGCAATCTCGAATGGCCGAACGCACCACAGACCAGCAAATCGGCCTTGCGCTCCAGGGCGGTTGCCTGAATGACGCCGGCGACCGGTTCTCCATTCGCCTGCACAGCCGCGACATCGACGGAAAGTCCAGCCTTTTGAAGCGTGGTCGCAAAGCGGTCGCGGCTTAGATGGTCGATCTGCTTGTCGTCGGCAACGGAGATCAGGACGACGCGCGAGGCCTGTTCCAGGAAGAACCGGCAACCGGTCAAGGCCCGGGCGACAGTGGCTCCTCCATCCCAGGCGACCGCGACGGCATCGACCCGACCGCAGAAATTGTCCGGGGGAAAGAGCAGCAGTGGTCTACCGCTTTCAAACAGCACGCTCTCGATCAACGGCCTCATGAGATCAGATGCTTCCAGGATCGAAAGATCATATGCGCGTGACAGCTCGGCCAGGCTTTGCGCGACGAACGGCTCCTTGACGGCGAATGGCTGGATCTCCACCGCGACATCGGCCTGCTTCGCATAGTCGCGAAGCGTCTGTTCCAGAGCGGCCCCATTGTCCTTGCTGGATTGCTCGACCGCGCGCATTGTTTCGATGTCAGGCAATGACGAAAGACGCGGACGAACCGGCTCCAGGCTGACCAGCGGGATACTTGCGGTCAGATCCGCCTTCTGGTGAAGGCACACATCGACAGCATTCTGAAGGAGCGAAAAGGAGCTTGCGTCTGGATAGGTGGTCAGGGGCAAGTGAAATTGCGCTTTCATGGCTGACGTCCTTGCGAGATGCAGAGAGTGTCGCTTGCGCATGCGAGCTGCGCCTTGATGAAGATCAAAGCGGGCTCATCGTAAAAGTCGCGAACCTGCAGCGTCTTCACGGTGGGCACCGACCGGCCTCATTGCGCTCGATCAACGACGGGTCGTGATCAGACTATAATATATGATCGATTGGCGGCAGGGAGAGATGCCGATGGGCTACATTCTGAAAGACCTGACCCAGGCGGAATGCTCAACCATTCTTGAGCAATCCCGATTTGGCCATTTGGCCTGTTGTAACGAGGGTCGGCCCTATGTGGTGCCGATCTATTTCGCCTATGCAAAGGGCACGATCTACAGTTTTTCAATGCCCGGCCGTAAGGTCGATTGGATGCGCGCGAACGAGAATGTCTGTTTGCAAATCGACCAGCGCGGCACGGGCAGGGGCTGGACGAGCGTCGTCGTCGATGGGCGGTTCGAAGAGTTTCCGGACACGGATCTTTGGCGCAGTGAGAGATTGCAGGCCTGGTCGTTGCTGCAAAAACACTTCGACTGGTGGGAAATCGGTGCGCTGAAGCCGCAGGCGCGGCCGCCGGGCTCGCTGCCCGAACACATTTTTTACGGCATATCTCTTCGGGAAGTGACCGGTCGAACGGCGATTCCAGTCGACTGAGACAATCGCTGGGGAAGGGTGCCCGGGACGATCCCGGGCACCCTGTTCAGTGGGCGAGGAACAGAGGGATTTGAATTTCCTCTAGCATCGACCGGGTGACGCCGCCGAAAAGACGCTGCTGCAGCCGCGGATGATTATATGCGCCCATGACGATCATGTCGGCGGCGACATCCACGGCATGCTGTCGCAACACCTCGTCGACGCGGCGACCACCGCTCGAGATGCGATCAACGTCGACTTTCACGCCGTGTCGCGCCAGAAAGGTGGCGACGTCAGCGCCTGGTTCTTCGCCACTTGCAGATGATGATGCCTGTGGATCGACAAGCGTGACATGCACCGATTGAGCAGCCCGCAAGAACGCGATCGCCTGGCGTGTTGCGCGCGACGCCTCGTCGCTGGAGTCCCAGGCCAGCAATATTGTCTTCGGAGCGAGCAAGACTTTCGTCCTTTGGGGAATGATCAGCATCGGCGTTGGCGACTGGAACAAGGCGCCATCGATGATTCTGCGCCGAAGGTCCTGGTCGCTCGCGGCCTGCGCACCGATCAGGACGAGATCGGCATAGAGCGCTCGCTCGGCAATATCCTCGTCCGCCAGGGCGAATTCCGTGTAGATCTCCTGCACGTCGAAGTAGACCTCGCTCTTGGCGAGGATCGCCTTGATCTCGGATGCCGAGTCGGCGAGGCGTTCGATTTCACGCTGACGTTCTTCGACCCAAACTGTCGAAATGACTTCGTAGGAGCCCATAGGGGGCGCGCCCATCGCAATCACCATTGCGGTCAGATGAGCGCCATGGGTTTCGCAAAAGCCGATAGCGCCCTTCAAATCTTCAGCGAAGTGAGCGAAGTTAAATACGCTCAAAACAGTCTTGATGCTCATGGTCGGATCGCCTTTCTGTTGGAGATGATCAACCCTAATCCTTCCAGACACGATCATTCATTGATCTGACGCAAAGCGGCCCGGTTCCGGCCGGCTAGAATGTGATGACAGCTGAGGCCGACGAAGTCGGATCCGACCCCATATTTTTATGGGGGTGATCCCGCATTGGATACTGGGGCGGTTGATGAAAGCTGAAATGACAGGAGAACGAAGATGTTGGTTACAGATCGTGACTGCAGGACGGGAGGAGCGCGATTCGCGGTGCCGACGTTCGGCGAAATCGAGGGAAAGCTATTGGTTTGCGAAGTGGTCGCAACCAGCTGCTTACGACAGCTTCTCGCTCACTCGGGTGGCTTTGCAGTGCCGGTGATCAAGCGCCGGGTCAGACGATTGCTTGAAGCCCGCTGCCACGACGAGAAACTCTGTGAAGACGATACGGAAGCTGCGGTGGAATATGCGTTCCAGCTCGTGGATGCGGCAGCCGAAGCAGCCGGAAAGAAAAACGCAGTTTCGCCAGCGACCGAGGGCTGCGAGACGATCCGCCGGCTAAGGGCGATGCACGCTCCGTCTCGGAAACGTCCTTAAATCGGGTAGGGCTCCAAGCGTTGTTCAGAAGTGAGGAGCGTGACATTCCAACTTTGCAGAAACAGGACACTTCAACTTTGCGGCTACGAGAAAATCGCATAAGACAGATTATGGAACTAAAGAATGTCGTTACGTTACAATGACATGTCTGGCTGTGCTCCCATGTTGGCGATAACGCCAGCCGCATGCTCATTGCGACATTTGAAGTGAAAGCTCGCCTGTGGCTCGACGCTTCTAATCCTGAAGCGTTGGAACGTCTTTTGATGGTCTTTGCAGTTCCAGCGCGGCAGCGGATGACGCTGCATCGGCCGGTCCGCCGGAAACATGGACTGTCGGAGTTGCAAACTGAATGCCTTTATCCGCGAATGTCTTCTTGAGCATGGCAAGGGCTTTTCGGCGAACGCCGAATTGTTCGCCGGGTTTCGCCATGAACTTCAGCCGAATTTGCACGCCATAGTCGGCCATCTGCTCGATCCCCTGCATTTTCAGGGGCTCGATGATGTTAGGCCCAAGTTCAGGATCCTCTAGCAGTTCGACGCCGATGCGCTTGATGGTCTTGCGAACCTCCTCGAGGTCGCTGTCATAGTTCAAGGTGAGCGTAATGATGTCGATAACCCAGTCGCGGCTGAGGTTCTGCACCGCGCCGAGTTCACCGAAAGGAACGATGGTGACCGGGCCGCGGTGGTGTCGCAAGCGGATCGATCGCAGCGAAAAGCCTTCAACGGTACCCTTGTATTTTGCAGCCTGGATATATTCGCCGATGCGAAAGGCATCGTCGAACAGATAAAAGACGCCGGAGATAATGTCCTTGACGAGTGTCTGGGCACCGAAGCCGACGGCTATGCCGACGACGCCAGCGCCCGCAAGCAGCGGTCCGATCTGAATGCCAACGGCATCCAGGATCATCAGGAAGCCAACCGCTCCGATCGCCAGGAAAAGCACATTGCGAAGAATGGGAAGAAGAGTATTCAACCGCTGACGCCGGCGCGCGTCGGGGCCGTCCTGATGTCCCGCCTGCGCACTTCGCGACGCCACCGCCATCTGAGTGTCGATCAGCGTGCTTACGAGTTTCCAGATAACGTCGGTCACCAGCAATACGATAACGATGCGGATTCCTGCGCGGATCAACCGCGTGGTCACCGTTTCGGCTGCGGCGAGGTCGCTGAGGTTGACATTCCATGAGCGGGCAATGAGCAGCGCAGCAACCACAATGAGGCCGTTGCGCAGCGTTTGCATGATGACGACAGACCATCCGACGATGGTGGGATCTTCGACCGCCTGCCCCTCCCCGGATTGTATAATGCGGCGAATGATATCATGCGCCACCGAAACGGTCAGCGGCAGCAGCGTGATGATGACCACCGTCCAGAATGCGCCGCGGAGCCCGGACACCCACAACAGCCACGACAGTATGATGCTCGCGCTGAAGCCGACACAGACCAGCCGGCTTACGGGCGGTCCGTCGGAGCGAAAGTGCCGCAGCCAAATCATGACGATCAAAGCGATTGAAACGACACCGAACCATGCCGCGGTAAAGAGGTCGACCAGGATGGGTGAAGCCCCGATCGTCCGTATCACTGCGATGGTGGCCCAGCCAGCCGCCAGCACTGCGACGATTCCGAGGAGCCAGTAATACCAGAACCAGGCAAGCGACGTGACAAGCGTCAGAAGCCGCATATGTGGCAGGCGGGCGCCTGGCGCTATGACAACGCGGCCCACAAGCACGCCAAGGCGCACCATGAGCGCGGCCGATAGCAGGATGATTGCCACATCGCGAAACACGGCAGGCCACGGAAAGAGGATAAACGCGCCGAGGCTTCCGATCAGGTAGCCGACCAACGCGAGAAGACCCATTGAAAGCCGGGCCGCGTGAAGCTTGATACGCTGCCGGACAGTGTCGGCGGGCGCGGTCAGCACGAAATGGAGGAGCCCTCGCCCTGACCACCAGGCAAGGCGCTGCGCGACGAATCCGCCTGCTACAAAGAGTATGACCGCCAAGATCAGGCCGACTGGGTCGATGCGATTATCCGTTTGGAAGACCTGGATCGCCGTTCGGATCTGCCCTGGAAGCGTTGCAATTGCATCGACGAGTGTGAGTAACCTTTGGCGCAAATCCTGCAGTGAGGTGGCAATCGACGGCGGTGCCTCCTTCTGGGTAACTGCTACCGGCTGGCCCGGCTCCTGGTTACCGGGAACCATCCGATTGACCAGCGCGCGTCCGGAATCGTCATTCGGCAGTTCGATAATAACGCGGATCGGCGCCGAGGAAGCAGAAGGTTCGGCCGCCAAGGTCGGGCTTATGCCCGCCAGCAGAAGCGTCGAAAATACTACCGCCAGGAATGTGGACATTCTCCGCAAGGGATGACGGGCGTCGTTGATGCGCATGTAATCGTGGTCCCCGGGTTTGCCATCGCTTTTGGTTGGAAGAGGCTTGGGACTTTGTGAAACGTTGCGCGATCAACGTCAATCGATGAACCCGTCGGGCGGTCGCACGCCCGCCCGCTGGCTGAAAACGCCTTAAGGTGATCTGGGTCTATATCAGGAAAGAAAAGGGCTTCGAGTTCGCCGGCAAGATCGTGCGAACAACCGCTATCCTACCGGCCATTTCCCGCATCCAGAAGCGAAATAAATGGTTGAAGAAATTGCCATATCATTCAGATAAAATTTGACTATTACAATAAAAATCTTGACGGGGCATTCGCGTCAGCGCCCGTCCCGGCTTTTGCAGCGATACGCGCAACACGGTTCGTCAAGCTCTTGCGCGCCAGCCTTCACCGCCGTCTCGTCTCGGTGAGATGGCCGGCAAAGCCGGCAAACAGCACGTGGAATGGAAGGCTTCGAACGATCCTGGCTACGACGAAGGCTGCGCTCGTCGCCGCGGCGAGCTTCAGCCAGGGATAGTCGCCCAGCTGGACATGAGCGTTTGCATCGATCGATGTCGCCTTGGCTTTCAACGCCGCCTCCGCATCTAGGCGCAGCATGTCGATGCGGGCGCTGAGCAGCCTTACCTCCCGCTGCAAAGCGGTCAAACTAGTGTCGGCCTTGTCACGCGCGGCATCGGCAAAAGGCAGTTCGCCCTCCTCGATCAACTCGTCGGGGTCGGGCGGAAGGAAGCCGTCACGATTGATGGATGATTGCATGGACATATCCTCGAATAGGTTAGCGGAACGGAGTGAGGCCCGGCGTTACCACCGGGCCTCTGGGGCATCAGTGATCGCGTCGAAAACCCTGGCTCTGTCGCGATCCGTCCTGCGACTGGCTCTGCGATTGCCGATCGGCATCGCTCGATGGCGCGGAACCGGTGCCAGTGAACGTATAGGCACGCACTTTGGCGCTTCCGTGTGTAGTGTCTCGCATCGCGACCGGACGCGCGTCTTCGGAACCGGAAAACAGATCCCGTTCTTCGAACGCGCTCTCCGATACGGCGAGATCTTCCGACGATTTGCCGCCGTGGGCAGGTCCGGCAAAGCCCGCATTCGATGCCCCTTGAAATGCGTCCTCCGACGACCAGCGATCCGCCCGCTCATCCATGTCGATGCTGCCCTCGTCGTCCAGGATATCGTGGACGGTTTCATAGAGTGCGTCATCGATGTCGCTGACCTGAACGAGGAAGCCGCCACGCCGCAATCCCTCTGCATAGACTTTCCGATCCTCGTCGGGGAAGAAGAAGTCCGCCAGCGCGTCGAAGAAGCCGCTGCGGTCGTCGCTCATCACGCCGGCATTTTTTCCATCCGCCTCATATCCCGGCATCAACCGTATCCTCGCGGTCGGCACACCCGCATCTTCAAGGCGAGAGACTGCGGATTCGGCTTGCGATCGGCTGTCGAAAAATGCGGCGAGGCTGCCGCTGCCTGCCGGGCCTGAGAAGGCTGGGTTGGTATCCTTGTAAATGTTGCTCACGGGGCGCTCCTCTCGATGTAAATACAGCCGTCGATCCGGCCTGGTTTCCTGACTGGAAGAACCGGCGGATGAGATGAATGTTCCAGGGAAATGGTAGGGGGACCGGACGGGGATGTAGGCCCCCTCGCCTCTGGTTCCATAACGCCGCCGCCTGAGCATCTCCCATGCGCGGCAGCGTGGATTGCGCGGCTTGACGTATCCTTTCGGCGGTTGACGTCAAACCCCCGAGAGGCTAGCACCCTTCTAACGCATTGGGGGTAATCACTATGGATTTCTTTACGGCAGCCGCTCTCACGGCTTTGCTGCAGGTCATCGCTATCGACCTCGTTCTCGCCGGCGATAACGCTGTGGTCATCGGCCTTGCTGCTGCCGGCCTTGAGGCGTCCCAGCGCCGCAAAGCGATCGTCGTCGGCATCCTGGCCGCGACCGTCCTGCGTATCCTCTTTGCCAGCGTCGCCGTATATCTGCTGGCGATTGTCGGCCTGCTGCTGGCCGGCGGCCTGCTGCTCCTCTGGGTCTGCTGGAAGATGTGGCGCGAGCTTCGCGCCGGCCACGGCGATGCTCACGACGGGGCGAATGCCGAAGGCCTACCGAAAAAGACCTTCTTCCAGGCGGCGACCCAGATCGTCATCGCCGACGTGTCGATGTCGCTCGACAACGTGCTCGCCGTTGCCGGTGCCGCGCGCGAACATCCGGGCGTTCTGGTCATCGGCCTCGGATTGTCGATCGCACTGATGGGTATCGCCGCAAATCTGATCGCCCGGCTGCTCAACCGCCATCGCTGGATCGCCTATATCGGCCTGCTGATCATCCTCTACGTCTCGCTCGACATGATCCATCGTGGCGCAGTCGAGGTTCTGCCCTACATGCAGTAACGAGCCTAGCACCCCGCACTTGGGGTACGGGCTTAGGCCGGGACCCTGACTTCGGTCTCGAAGCTCATCTGGTCATACGCCGGTACCACATGGTCCGGCGTCTCAGCCATCACGGCGTCGTAATCGAGCGGCGTGTGCATATGCGTGAGGATCGCCCGCTTCGGTTTCAACCGGCCGATCCAATCTAGCGACTGTTCCAGCGACAGATGGCTCGGATGATAGGTATATTGCAGCGCATCGATGATCAGCACATCGAGATTGTGAAGTTTCTCGACGGTTTGCGGCGGGAAGTCGCTGATATCGCTGCAATAGGCTACATCGCCGATGCGAAAGCCAAGTGAGTAGATATCGCCGTGCTGCTGGATATGGGGACGGAAGGCGATCTTGCCTCCGGGACCACCGATTTCCAAGGGTTCGTCGAGATTTTCGATGACAACAGGCAGCACGATCGGCGGATAATTGCTGCCCGGCGGCGTTTCCAGGCAATAGCCGAAGGCGTCACGCAGCCTGTCCATCGTAAACTGGTCGGCAAAGATCGGCACCCGGCGGCGCGTATTGTGGAAATAGCCGCGCAGATCGTCGATGCCGTGAATATGGTCGGCATGCGGATGGCTGTAGAGCACGGCATCGACATGGTCGGCCCCTGCCCTGATCATCTGCTCGCGAAAATCCGGCCCGGTGTCGATGACAACGGTCGTGATACCGCCGTCCGGCGCGAATTGCTGCACCATGAAGGAGGCGCGCGTGCGCCGGTTCTTCGGATTGTCGGGATTGCAGGCGCCCCAGTCGCCGGTGATCCGCGGCACGCCGGGCGACGACGAACAGCCGAGAATGGTGAAACGCCGCCGGTAGAGCACGCCGCTAGATCCTCGGCATTTTCGAAAACAGGCGGAAAGCGTTCTCTGTCGTGATGCGCGCAACCTCCGCATAGGAAAGGCCGATCGTATCGGCGAGCACCTCGGCCGTATTCACGACATAGGACGGCTCGTTGCGTTTGCCGCGCCAGCGCTTCGGCGCGAGATAAGGTGCGTCGGTTTCCACCAGCAGCCGATCCTGCGGGATCGACTTGGCGATCTCCCGCAGCTCTTCAGATTTCGGGAAGGTCAAGATGCCCGAGAAGGAGATGTAGCCGCCGAGCGCGACGCCGGTCTTTGCCAGCTCCAGCCCTGCCGAGAAGCAATGCAGAATGAAGGGGAAGGCCCCCTTGCCCGTTTCCTCGGTCAGGATTGCGGCCATGTCTTCGTCGGCGCTGCGGCTGTGGATGACGAGCGGAAGCTGCGTTTCCCGGGCGGCGGCGATATGCCGGCGAAAGCCGGTCTGCTGGTCTTCGGGCTTCTGCGTGTCGTAGAAATAATCGAGACCGGCTTCGCCGATCGCGACGATCTTTTCATGGGCATTGGCCAGGCGCACCAGATCTTCCGTCTGGATATCGAGTTCGTCGCCGGCATTGTTCGGATGCGTGCCGACCGAGCAGAAGACGGATGGATATTTCTCGGTGATGGCGAGCAGCCCGTCGAGCTTGCGCACCCGCGTCGAGATCGTCACCATCTGGGCGACACCGGCCTGATGGGCGCGCGCGACGATCTCGTCGCGCTCCGCCTCGAAATCAGCGAAATCCAGATGGCAATGCGTATCGACCAGCACGGTCTTAAGCCTCCGGCGCCACGTAACGCGGGAAGACCGGCGTCGGCGCTTCGAGAGCCGTTCCCGCAACGAGGCGGCCTGCCTCGCCGAGGGCGGCAAAATCACGCTTCTCAGCCGGCGCGGCCACGAGATCGAGCAGTTTGCCCGATGAATCCGGCATGAAAGGCTGCAGCAGGATCGCGATCTGACGCACGACTTCAGCAGTCACATAGAGCACCGTGCCCATACGCTCCGGATCGGTCTTCTTCAGCGCCCACGGCGCCTGGCCGGCGAAATAACGGTCGGTCTCGGAGACGACCGCGATGATCGAGGCGAGCGCCCGGTGGATCTGCTGCTTGCCCATGTCTTCGCGCGTCGAGGCATGCAGCGCGTCGGCCTGCGCCAGCATCGCCTTGTCCTCCTCGGTCAGCGGTCCGCATTCCGGGATCTTGCCGTCGCAGTTCTTGACGATCATCGACAGCGACCGGCTGGCGAGATTGCCGATGCCGTTGGCGAGGTCGGAATTGATGCGCGTGCCGATCGCATCTTCGCTGTAGCTGCCGTCCTGGCCGAAGGAGACTTCGCGCAGGAAGAAATAGCGCACTTGGTCGAGGCCGAAATGGTTCACCAGATTGACCGGATCGACGACGTTGCCGAGCGACTTCGACATCTTCTCGCCCTTGTTGAGCAGGAAGCCATGGGCAAAGACGCGCTTCGGCAGCGGCAGCTTGGCCGACATCAGGAAGGCCGGCCAGTAGACGGCGTGGAAGCGAATGATGTCCTTGCCGATGATGTGGACGTCGGCAGGCCAGTATTTCGCTCGCGGGCCGTTGCGGTCCTCGATATAGCCCGTCGCCGTGATGTAGTTGGTCAGCGCGTCGACCCAGACGTACATGACATGGGCGGGATCGTTCGGCACCTTGATGCCCCAGTCGAAGGTCGTGCGCGAGACCGAGAGGTCCTTGAGACCCGACTTGACGAAGGAGATCACCTCATTGCGGCGCTCGGCCGGACCGATGAAGTCAGGGTTGGCTTCGTAATGCGCCAGTAGCTTGTCCTGGTATTCGGAAAGCTTGAAGAAATAGCTTGCCTCTTCCACCCACTCGACGGGCGTGCCCTGTGGCCCGTAGCGCACGCCGTCGGCGCGCAGCTCCGTCTCGTTTTCCTGGTAATAGGCTTCGTCGCGCACCGAATACCAGCCGGCATAGCTGTCCTTGTAGATGTCACCGTTATCGGCCATCAGGTTCCAGATATTCCGCGACGTCTCGTGATGACGCTCCTGCGTGGTGCGAATGAAATCATCGTTCGAGGCGTTGAGCAGCGTCGCCATCGCCTGGAATTCGCCGGAATTGCGATCGGCGAGCGCCTGCGCGCTGATCCCCTCGGCGCGCGCCGTCTGCTGCATCTTCTGGCCGTGTTCGTCGGTGCCCGTCAGGAAGAACACATCCCTGCCGTCCAGTCGCTGGTAACGCGCCATCGCATCCGTCGCGATCAGCTCGTAGGCATGACCGATATGCGGCTTGCCGTTGGGATAGGAAATCGCGGTGGTGATGTAGAAAGGTGTCTTGTCTGTCATGGCGGCCAATGTCCGGCTAACTCTATAAAAATGGTCAGCCGCTCTTAGCGCATGTCACCGTCAAGCGAAACATCAAGTTTTGTCGCCGCCAATGATTTCCGGGACCCCGGCGTGTGAACTTGACTCATGTTCTGCCGCCATTTACCCGTCATGGAAAAGAGGGCGGGACTGAACGAAGTGCCAGTTTTCATTTATCGGAAGCGGCGTAGCCGCGCGCCGTCGGGGGCGCTTGATTGACATTCGAGCCTCTCTATTCGCTCTCGGGCCTCTGCGTCGGCGCGCTCGTCGGCATCACTGGCGTTGGCGGCGGGTCGTTGATGACGCCCCTGCTGGTGCTGCTTTTCGGCGTCCATCCGGCGACCGCCGTCGGCACGGATCTTCTCTACGCGGCGATCACCAAGACGGCCGGCACCGCCGTTCACGGCATGCACGGGCGCGTCAACTGGAAGATCGTCGGCGGCTTGGCCGCTGGCAGCGTGCCGGCGGCGCTGCTGATGCTGTGGCTGCTGGCCGGCGTCGATCGCAAGAGCATCGGCGTCACCAATACCATCACGACCGCGCTCGGCTGGCTTCTCGTCATGACCGCGATTATGCTGGTCTTCCGAGGCCAGATACTCGAATTGGCGCGCCGCGCCATCGGCCAACGCACGCCGCCGCGGCCGGCGACGATCATCGCCTTCACCGTCGCTCTCGGCTTCCTGCTCGGCGTTCTCGTCACCTTGACCTCGGTCGGCGCCGGTGCGCTGGGCGTGACGATCCTGCTGGTCCTCTATCCCAGGCTCGACGTGCGCGAGATCGTCGGTTCCGACATCGTCCATGCCGTCCCGCTGACCCTGATCGGGGGCATGGGGTACTGGTTTATCGGTGAGATCGATTGGGCAATGCTGTTTGCCCTGATCGTCGGCTCGATCCCCGGCATCATTGCCGGAAGCCTCCTGGCGCCGAAACTGCACGAGCGCACCATCCGCATCGTCCTGGCCGCTACCCTCTCCGTCGTTGCATGGAAGCTGCTGGCCGGCTGATCAGAGGCCCGGCTGCTTGATATCGGCCAGAATGCTGATGATCGTCTGCTTGCGGTCGAGATTGTAGCCGTCGGAAATGGCGAGCCGCTCGGTGATCTCGGAATAGAGCCGTGCCAGCCGCTCTGCCGCGGCGATCCGCCCTTCGCCTGCCGCCGCCCGCGCCCGGTTCATGATGTCGTCGCCAATGTGACCGACGAAGAAATCGAAGATCGTGTCGCTTTCCCTGCCCGAAAGCGCGTCGGCCAGCCGATGCATCGCCTTGCGCGCCGCCGGCCCCTCGGCGGAAAGCATCTCGTCATAGGCGGCGATGATCTCGCCGCCGCCGTAATTCAAGAGTTTCAGCGCCTCGCCGACGCTGCCCTTCGCGGCCGAAAGCACCGCCCCGCCCTCGCCTGATATGCCGAGATGGGCAAGTGCGGCGATTAGCGCGTCATCCGTAAGCGGCGCCAGTTTCAGCGGCAGGCAACGTGAGCGGATCGTCGGCAGCAATCTGCCCGGCGCATGCGACAGCACCAGAAACAGCGCCCGCTTTGGCGGCTCCTCCAGGATCTTCAGGATAGCGTTGGCCGCATTGCGGTTCATATCGTCGGCCGGGTCGATGATGACGATCCGCCAGTTGCCGGTGCCCGACGTCTGCGAGAAGAACTTGCCGGCGCGGCGTACCTCATCGACCGTGATCGCCGATTTCACCTTGCCGGTCTTTTCATCCACCGGCCGGGCAAGGTGCAGGAGATTGTGCGAGGCGCCGGAGACGATCTGCCGGCTCACGGGAGAGGCAGGATCGGGATCGCCGATCGTTTCCGGCGCGGTGTCGGGATCGGGATGCGAGAGCACGTGATTGGCGAAGCGGAAAGCGAGCGTCGCCTTGCCGATGCCCTCAGGCCCTTCGATCAGGATGGCGTGATGGCCCTTGCCCGACCGGTAGGATTGCGCGAGGAACGCCTCCGCCTCCTCATGGCCGAACAGCTTGGTGTTTTCCGCCGGCCAGATTGCGCCGTCGAGCAGTCCGGGCCTTTCCTCACTCATGGTGGGCGGCTTCCGGTGTCCTGACAGGGCCTGATGGCGCCAGCAGTTGCTTGACGATCGTCAGGATCTCGGCGGCGATCGCCTCCTCCGCCTGCATGGCGTTGATCACGTGGCAGCGCTCCGGCTCGCGGGCGGCGATATCGAGAAAGGCCTCGCGCCGCTTCTCGTGTGTTTCGAGCCGCTCCTTCTCGAAACGGTCGGGACCGTCGGCGGCAGCGCGCTTCTGCGCCCGCTCCAGTCCGATCCTGGCAGGGATGTCGAGTATCACAGTGCAATCGGGCATGACGCCGTTGATGGCGATGCGCTGCAGGGTCTCGATGAAATCGGGCTCGAGATTGCCGGTAATGCCCTGGTAGACGCGGGAGGAATCCATGAAGCGGTCGCAGAGCACGACCTTGCTTGCGGCAAGTGCCGGCCGGATCACCTCTTCGACATGATCGTTGCGCGCTGCGGCAAAAAGGATCGCCTCCATTCGCGTGCCGAAGGCTTCGGCAGCGCCCGAGAGCAGCACATGTCGCACGGCCTCCGCGCCCGGCGATCCGCCCGGCTCCCGCGTCATCAGCACATCGTGACCTTCGCCCTTCAGCGCTGCGGCGAGGCGGCGGATCTGCGTGGATTTCCCAGCACCCTCCCCGCCTTCAAACGTAACGAACAATCCCGCACCGGATGACAATGACAGCTTCCCGCATTCCGGGCGCCGCATGCGCCCTGCCTCTTCTATCTATCCGAAGATACCAGGGAGGAAAACCTTTTGCCGCGGCGACATATTCACCTTTCCCGGCAAATTGCATCGGAAAGAGGGCGTCAGCCGGGCGCGGACTTGTCCCAGAGCCAGGAGAAGAACAGCGATTCGCCGAGTTCCAGCACGGCGTCGACCGCCCGGCTGCTGAGCGAGCCCTCGTCCACCGCTTGCACGGTATAGAGCGGCACTTCCCTGAGCAGCCGGCTGCCGGCAAAGATCCTCAGCGTGCCCGCCTGGTAATCCGGCTTGACCGGCGCCGTCAGCGGCCAGTGATAGACGATGCGCGCCGATAGCCGGTCGGGATTGCTGATCGGAATATAAACGCTGACCGGCGCCCTGGCGACGAGATCGACGGTGCGCGCCGTGCCGCCGTAGACGCTGGCTGCGCCGATGACTTCCTTGTCGGCGAATATCTGCCGGCTCTCGAAGGCTGTCAGCCCCCATTCAAGCACGCGCTTGGCTTCCTCCGTCCGCTCCTTGTCGGAAGCGATGCCGGCAAGCGCCAGAAACAGCCGTCTGCCGTCGCGCTCAACCGAAGCGACGATCGAATAGCCCTCGCCTTCGGTGAAGCCGGTGGCAAGCCCGTCGGCGCCGAGATCGAACCCAAGCAGCGGATTCCTGTTTCGCTGCTGGATCTTGTTCCACTCGAATTCCGGCTGCGCGAAATAGGCATAGAGGTTCGGATAGGACTGCTGGAGAGCGGCGGCGAGCGTCACCATCTCGCGAGCCGTCACCTTGCTTTTGCCATCGGGAAGGCCGGTGGAATTGCCGAACATCGCCTTTTCCAGGCCGAGTTCGCGGGCGCGGCGCGTCATCGAATCGGCAAATTGCTGTTCGCTTCCCGCCATGCCTTCGGCAAGCACGATGCAGGCATCATTGGCGCCCTGTATGGCGATCCCCTTGATCAGGTCCTCGACGCGCACGCGCGATTTAAGCGCGGCGAACATGGTTGCCGTCCGCGACGGTGCGCCGCCCGTCCGCCAGGCATATTCCGAAACCGGATATTCGGTATCGAGCGTGATCTGGCCCTTCGTCACCGCGTCGAAAACGAGATCCATCGTCATCAGCTTGGCGAGCGAAGCCGGCGAAAAGCCCTGGTCCTCGTTCTTGGCGAGAAGCACGGTGCCGGTGGACGCCTCGATCATATAGGCCTGCGTCGCCTTGGTGGCGAAACCGACGGTGCCGCCATCGGCTGCAAGCGCGCCGGTGGCGAGCGGCATCAGGCATGCAAGAAGGCGAAGCAAAGGCTTCAGCATCGCAATTCCCATCGAACGAGCGTCTGATGTAAGGAGGTTAGAGCGAGAGGGAATCCGATGCAATTACCACGCTCAGCGCGCGGCGGATTTTGCCTGCTGACGCTTTGCCGAGGCAAGGATCGACTCCTGCGTCAGCCCGTCATTGCGCACCATGACCGCGTCGAAGGCGAGATTGACCGTCACTGTCTTCACCTCTTCGTTCTGGTAGCCGAGCGCAAGCGATCCCCCACCATAGGGGCGCTCATAGGGCATAGGGCCGATCTCCGGAAGCACAACCATCTGGTCGAAGGCCTGCATGGTATTGGCGGGGGACGCAGACGGCGCGACCAGGACATGGGCTGCCGGCGCGAGGGCGGGCGCTGAATTGTAGCGGGCGCTCGGCGTCGAGCCGGCATAAGAGGTTGCCGACATCGGCACCGGCACGTTGGCGGGCTGCGTCTCGTAGTCTTCCGCACTCTGCAACTGGTCGCGGGTGATCTTGCGGCCGTTGGAAGCGACCATCACGCCGGTTGCGATCTGCCCTTCCGGATTGATCCCCGGAAGACGGCTGCCCTTCGGCGAGTAGGACGCCATCAGGTAAGGCATGTCATGGCCGTCCATGCGGGCGCGGCCGACATATTGCACACGCACCTTGCCGGTGCCGCTGTGCTGCAGATCCAGCATGTCTGCAGTCTTGTTGGAAAGATCGATGATGCGGCCTTCGTGATAGGGGCCGCGATCGTTGACGCGCACGACGATGGACGAACCGTTCTCGAGATTGGTGACGCGCGCATAGCTCGGCAGCGGGAAGGTCGGATGGGCGGCCGAAAGATGCATCTGGTCGTAGACTTCGCCGTTTGCCGTCAGGCGCCCATGAAAGGCCGAGCCGTACCAGGAGGCGATCCCGACCTTGCTATAGGCGAAATCTTCCTTCGGATAATACCACTTGCCCTTCACCTCGTAGGGATTGCCGACCATGTAGCGGCCGCCGCCCTTCGGGATATTGTTGCCGGTGGCGACCCGCGGGCTCGCCTTGACGCCATATTCGGATTCGGAAAAATATTCTTTGCCGTGGGCTCGCTTCTTCGGAACCGCCTGTGTCGTACCGCACGCTGCAACCGTCGCGCACATCGCCGATATCGCCAGCCACCGTGCTGTCGTTGCGAATGACGCCGCCCCGTATTCCAGTTTCATATGTCCCACGCCGCTCATATGGTTAAGGAACTCTGCCCGATAATGGGTCAATAGCGCCTTATTCCCACCCGCCTAACGAGAGCTTAATCTTGCTTGCATCGTGGCAAATTTACGAACAATTTCGCAGCGATAGCGACAATTCTAATGATTATGGTTTACAGATTGCTAACGCGAGCCCCGCCGCCCTGCCCTTCAGCGGCCGCAATGAAGCCCGAAATCGTCGTGCCGAAGCGGGGCATATGGTAAACGCCTGCGGGGTCAGCGCCCCCGAAAAGCTCGGAATTGAAGCGTCAGCCGGAGCTATAGCTTTCGTTCCGCGGTGGTCTGTCGATTGCTCCTCGCATGCTTAAGTTGCTGTTGATGGCAGCTGTATCGACTGCGCTCTCTTGCTGCGTGTAGTTTGCTGCTTGACTCAAAGAAAGGTAGAAAGTTTATTTGCGGGCGTTCGGGTTGCGCCCGGCATCCTTTCCACGCTCATTTTTAAGGGGCGATCCATGGCAAATCACAAACCAACAGTGCCTAGCGTATTGATCCACGACTACTCACCAATGGAAGCCATTGAAGGAAGCCTTCTCGACAACGCGTCAGATCCGGATGGCGACCTGCTTCAGGTTCAGTTCGTCAACGGCCTGAGAATTCCCAGCAAAGCCGGTGAGCCCGGATTTCTTACCATCGAGGGCGAGCACGGAACGCTGACGATCTGGAGCGATGGCAGCTATAATTACGCGGTCGACGATCCCGCAAGCCTTGAGCCAGGTAAGGCCTTCTCCGAGAAATTCTCGTTCAAGATCTCCGACGGAAAAGGCGGCACCGACGTCGCCGATTTCAACATCGCTGTCAAAGCGCCTCCGCAAGGGCTGTATTCCATCGATTTCGAAAACGCCCCCAAGGAATATCCAGGGCAATCGGATATCGCTTCGGGTTACGCCGGCTTCAAGTTTGGCGACAAGGTCGACGGCAATCTATGGGCCGTCGCTGAAGCCGGTGGCAACGAATACGTCGTCAGCAATCCTTACAATCCCTTTTTCGATCGCGTTGACGGCAAACTCTTCACGATCGAGGGCGTCGACGTCGCCACCGTTTTTGACGCCGGTTACGAAGGCGTCGATGCCGTCGTTACCTTCGAGGGCTACGTCGGCGGCCACAAGGTGAGCGAGATGGCTGTAACGGTCTATGGTGACACCATTGCCGATGGCCAGCATATTTCATTGGAGGCGCTGGGAGCCGTCGACTTCGTCCGCTTCGATATCGCGCCTGAAACGGAGCCCACAGGCTTTCCGCAGCTTGCCTTCGACAACTTCACCGTCCTGGTGTGATGATAGCCGGGAAGCGGCCGTTGAAGCCGCTTCTCCTCTCGCCAGGCGCTCTCCAGAAGGTCTGATTTATTCATCTGCGGCGATGAGTTGAACGCTGCAGAACAAGTTGACGCTGCGGTCAAAGCTGCTACAAAGCCCGCCAGCAAGTGAATGGGTAGCAAATCGGTAGAAACACCGATCCAAAAGAAACGCCGAAACGGAATTTCTTTGGGCTTTCCAATTGCATGGAAGAGTGTCCGAGTGGTTTAAGGAACCGGTCTTGAAAACCGGCGTGCGGGAAACCGTACCGTGGGTTCGAATCCCACCTCTTCCGCCACCTCCCGTCTTGTTCAACCCGCACTATTGACCGCCTGCCATTGGTTCAGCCCTCCAGTTGAGCGGTGAGCCACACGACTATCTGCACTAGGGAAGATTTTCAGGCCGAGTTGTCGGGATTACTGACGGCAAGGGCGTGCATGCCAGACCCGGCGCCGATCATTCTTACTGGAATGACGGGGTGAAGCTCGTTCACGAGAGGTGCGAGTATATCAGGAGGCCAATGGACCCCCAGAATAAAAGCGGCGTAAGGATCATTGCCGCAACGAAGATTTTGGTCACAGAAAAACTCCGAAACGCCAACCGTAGCGCAGAGATCTACGGCAGTGACCAACGCTTTGGTATGGGCACGAAGTCCAGGATGGATCGGACCTTGGTCTCAGTTTTCTGGCGCGGAAACATCTCCAGCTACCCGAGCCCTGGTGCTCGGCGTCGCCGGTAAGTTCCGGCCGCGATGACGAGTGCGGCGGCGATCAGTGCAACTGAGACAGCGAAGGTGGTCCGCATGCCAGACGCAACGGCTTCGGGATGCGCGATCGCGATGTCCGATGTCGCCGAGGCAAGCGCGCCTGGGCGCCGATTGGCTGAAGGGAACGGTTTGCGCCAAGGCAGCAAGGCTCCGCCTATCCCGATATCTTGTCATATAAGCACGTTCGAAAGATTGCTATTGTAGCTTCACCGATCAACGGCAGAACCATTAAAATCCAAGGAGGATACGATGCATATCATCTGGGACTTTCTGACGATTCTGCTGACCATCGGCTCGCTTTATGGCGGTCGCGAATATCGAATCATTCGCGCTCGTGCCCGTGCCCAGAACTGGGGCAATTTCTGACTTGATTCCGGTGACCGTTGCCCGAGGGGCTCGGTCGCCTCGAAGGACGTAAGGTTATGCGCTCAAGAAAGTGCATGACTCGCTAAAAAGACGGCTTCTGTCCGTCATTCTCTCTGTTAGTCAGGCCCGCCTCACCCCAGGCGGGCCTTTTTCGTCGAAGGAGCAACGCGGCCGTACTAAGCGGCGCTGTCGTCTCCTGGATTACTTCTTCGCACCGGCTGAGAGCACCCGATGTGTCGCATTGTCCAATGCGTGGCTTGTTTCCTGCCCGTCCTTCTTCAGTCCGCGCGCGGTGTTGCCGCAACCGGAAAGCGTGAGCAGGCAGATGCAGGCAAGGGCGATGGCAGCTTTGGGCATCAAGTGTTCCCCCGATTGAATCGTGATCAGGAAAGAATGATGCAATCCGCGCCAAAATCAATCCGCCGACAAGCGGCGGGATAGGGCAAAAATCGGCCGCCTATCCGATGATGCCGTCATTGGCGCCGGGAATCGACCACGCAGCGGTCGATGGTGGTCTACGCCATGGAAACAAATTACGCCAATTGCCGGATCGATGTTCTTGTTTTCGAGGGAGAAGAACAATCCATCCAGTATTATTGTTCAACCAAAGGCGGATGAACTTAGCCTAAGGTATTATTTTAAATTTTACTTAAATCTCACACTTAACTATCTGTTAACAATAGTCTTGCACGGCGTCCACTTCAGCTTATTCTTTACTCAAAACGGGGGAGAAAAAGATGTTTAGCCAAAGCCTCATCATGCCTTTCGGCTTCGCGGCGCTTGCGATCGCCGGCCTTCTGTTCCAGCTCGCCGTTCATGCGCTGGAGACGCCGATCACCCTGCTTGCATCCGTGAATGCGGTTTAAGTTCCTCTGGGAGTGGAACTTTTCTTCATTTCGTGCATCATTCGAGTCGTTTTGTCAGGAGGGAAACACCATGGAAAACGCAGGCGTGGGTTGGATTGCGGCCATCATCATCGGCGGTATCGCCGGATGGCTGGCGGAAAAAGTCATGAGCAGCAACATGGGTCTGCTCATGAACATATTGCTCGGCATTGTCGGCGCCATCGTCGCCAACTGGCTGCTGGGGCTGTTGCACATCCAGCCGCTGGCCGGCTGGCTGGGTTACCTGATCACCGGTTTCGTCGGCGCTTGCATCTTGATCTTTATCGGGCGCCTCATCCGCCGCTAGCCAAACCAACCATTCGGAACGGCAAAAGCCGGGCGTTCATAGCGCCCGGCCTTTCCTTGTCCGATTTCCGAGTTCAGCGGCGGCTCAGCAGGCCGAAAAGATAGGCGACGCCTGCCGTCACCGCGAGTGCCATGAGCGGTTCTTCGCGAACCTTGTCGCGCAGCTGTTCCGTCATCAGCGAAGCCTCGTCGGTAACCACAGACTTTGCCCCCTGCCCCAGCGCCCGCACGCTTTCGGTAAGCCTGGAGAGGTCTTCGCGCAGCGCCGTGACCTGCGCCGACAGATCGTCTGCTGCGATATCCGCCTTGACGCGCGCAGCGGTGGATTCGGCGGAAGCGGTTTTCAATTCTGCCATGGTCTGCTCCTGTTTCATGGGATGCCGCTTCAACGAAATGACGGCCGGAAAGGTTCCGCCGGAGCCGTTCTTTTGTTGCGTGTCCCGGCCGCGCCCGCCGCGCGTTGCTCGACGCAGCTTTTCGCGCGACAAACCCTTCATTTCCTGTCGGGTTTGTTCTAAGGAACGTCGAATGTCTGCCCGCTTGCGGGTCAATGTTACTGCGAGGTTTGCGTTTCCATGTTCGATATCCTGAGAAGAGCCGCTCAGACCTGGGTTGCCAAGCTGCTGATGCTTCTGCTGGTCGCCTCCTTCGGCATCTGGGGTGTATCCCGGTCGCTGATCACGGGCGGCAACAGCACCACGGTCGTGGCCGTCGGCGATCAGCATGTGGATGTCAACGAATTCCACCTCGCCTACCAGCGCCAGGTGGCAAGCCTCAGCCAGCAATTCGGCACGCGCCTCACCCCCGAGCAGGCCCGCGCCTTCGGCGTCGAGCAGCAGGTGCTCTCCCAGCTCGTCGCCGGCGCCTCGCTCGACCAGCTCGCCGAAGATATGAATCTCGGCCTCTCCGAGGATCGCCTCGCCCAGCTGATCGGCGACGATCCGGCCTTCAAGGCCGTCAACGGCAAGTTCGACCGCGAACTCTTCATCTCGCGCCTGCGCAATGCCGGCATCCGTCAGGATGACTACATCAAGGAGCGCAGCAAGGTCGCCGTGCGCAGCCAGATCGTCGACGCCGTCTCCAACGGCTTCTCCGCGCCGAAGACGCTGGTCGACGCCCTGAAGCTTTATGGCAATGAAAGCCGCAGCGTAGACTATCTGCTGCTCACCAACGCCAATATCGAGCCGATCAAGGCGCCGGCCGACGACGTGCTGGCGACATGGTTCGAGGGTGTCAAGCAGCGTTACCGCGCGCCGGAATACCGCAAGCTCATTTATCTCAAGCTGCAGCCGGTCGATATCGCCGATGCCGCTACCGTCAGCGACGATCAGATCCGCGAGGCGTTCGACAAGGGCAAGGATGCCTATCGCACACCGGAAAGCCGCACCATCGAGCAGCTGACCTTCGCGAGCAAGGATCTTGCCGCCGCCGCCGCAACCGCGCTGAAGAGCGGCACCAGCTTCGACCAGCTGGTTTCCGATCAGGGCAAGACGGCAAGCGACGTGCTGCTCGGCGAATTCACCAAGGACAAGGTTCCGGATCAGGCGGTTGCCGACGCCGCCTTCGCGGTTGCGACCGATGGCGGCACGACCCCGGTCGTCGACGGCTCCTTCGGTCCGGTCATCCTACGCGTCACCAATATCAAGCGGGAGACGATGAAGAATTTGGACGAGGTGAAGGAAGATATCCGCAAGCAGCTGGCGCTTGCCAATGCCTCCCAGGAGGTGATCAATGTTCATGACCGCATCGAGGACCTGCGCGCCGGCGGCGCCACGCTGGAGGATATCGCCAACCAGCTGAAGCTCAAGGCCGTGACCGTCGATGCCGTCGATATGACTGGCGCCGGCAAGGACGGCAACGAGATCAAGGATATTCCGATCAAGCAGCAGTTGCTCGGTGAAGCCTCCAAGACCGAGGTCGGCGTCGATGCGCCGCCGCTTCCGATGGGCAATGACGGCTACGTCTGGTTCAATGTCCGCGAAATCACGCCGGATCGCGAGCGCCCGGTCGCCGAAGTGCGCGAGAAAGCCGTCGAGGACTGGACTGCGGAACAGCAGAAGGCAGCACTCGCCAAGAAGGCCGAAGAATTGAAGGCCGAGGCGGCGAAGGGCACCGCCCTTGCCGATATCGCAGCGCCGCTTGGAATTGCCGTCGAAAGCAAAAGCGGATTTACCCGCTCCACCGACGATCCGGTCCTCGGTCGCGCCGGTATCAGCGCCGCTTTCTCCGGTCCCGTCGATACGGTCGCGGGTGCAGTGGGAGCCGATCCTTCGACGCAGATCCTGATGAAGGTCACCGAGGTCAATGCTGAGCCGACCGGCGACGCGCTGAACAATCGCGATGCCCAGATTACGGCCATGGCCAATGCCGCCGGCGACGATATTCTCGATCAGATGGTCAACTTGCTGCAGACGCAGTACGGCGCTCAGATCAACCAGAAGCTCGCCGAACAGGCGACGCTCCGCTAGGAGGCTTGGAAACCGCATGACCGATCTGAAGCCGCTTCTCGCCAAGGCAGCAAGCCGCGAGCCCCTGACCCGTGACGAGGCCCGCCAGGCCTTCGATATTCTGATGTCCGGCCAGGCAACGCCTTCGCAGATCGGCGGCTTCCTGATGGCGCTCCGCGTTCGTGGCGAGACGGTCGACGAGATCGTCGGTGCCGTCACCACGATGCGCTCCAAGATGTTGCGGGTGGAAGCGCCCGCTGACGCGATCGATATCGTCGGCACCGGTGGTGACGCCAGCGGCACCTATAACATCTCGACGCTGGCGGCGCTGATCGTCGCCGGCGCCGGCGTTCCGGTCGCCAAGCACGGCAACCGGGCGCTGAGCTCCAAATCCGGCGCCGCCGACAGTCTTGCGGCCCTCGGCGTCAATCTCGAGGTTAGTCCCGAGATGATCTCGCGCTGCATTGCCGAGGCTGGCGTCGGCTTCATGTTCGCGCAGCAGCATCATTCGGCCATGCGCCATGTCGGTCCCACGCGCGTCGAACTCGGCACCCGTACCATCTTCAATCTGCTTGGCCCCCTCTCCAATCCGGCGGGCGTCAAGCGCCAGCTTCTCGGCGTTTTTGCGCCGCAATGGGTCGTGCCGCTTGCCGAAGTCATGCGCGATCTCGGCTCCGAAAGCGTGTGGGTCGTCCATGGCGATGGCCTCGATGAAATCACCACGACCGGCAAGACCAGTGTTGCCGCACTCGAAAACGGTCAGATCCGCACCTTCGAGCTGTCGCCGGCCGATTTCGGTCTGGCGTCCTGCGTGCTCGCCGATATCAAGGGCGGCGACGGTACCGTCAATGCCGCCGCCCTCCGGGCTGTGCTTGCGGGCGCCAAGAACGCCTATCGCGATATTGCGCTCGCCAATGCCGCCGCTTCGCTTGTGATCGCAGGCAAGGTCGGAACGATCCTTGACGGCATGAAGCTTGCAACGGAATCGCTCGATACCGGCGCCACGGCCTCCGCGCTCGACAAACTCATCGCTGTTTCCAACGATATCGACTAGGATCGCCTCATGACCGATATCCTCAAGAAGATAGAAGCCTACAAACGTGAGGAAATCGCTGCCGCCAAGGCGAAGACCTCGCTGGCTGACCTGAAGGCCATGCAGGCCGGTCAGTCCGCCCCGCGCGGTTTCCACAAGGCGCTCGTCGCCAAGCGCGATGCAGGTCACTTCGGCCTCATCGCCGAGATCAAGAAGGCAAGCCCCTCCAAAGGTCTGATCCGGCCGGATTTCGATCCGCCGGCGCTTGCAAAGGCCTATGAAGCCGGGGGCGCTGCCTGCCTTTCGGTTTTGACCGACACTCCGAGCTTCCAGGGCGCACCGGAATTCCTGACGGCAGCGCGCGCTGCCTGCGCCCTGCCCGCGCTGCGCAAGGATTTCATGTTCGAGACCTATCAGGTCCATGAGGCGCGCGCCTGGGGCGGCGACTGCATTCTGCTCATCATGGCCTCGCTGACGGATGACGATGCCGAACGTCTTCAGGACGAGGCTTTCTCGCTCGGCATGGATGTGCTGGTCGAAGTTCACGACGCGGCGGAAATGGAACGCGCGCTGAAGCTTTCCTCGCCGCTTATCGGCATCAACAACCGCAATCTGCGCACCTTCGATGTCAGCCTAACGGTCAGCGAGACGCTGGCGGCCATGGTTCCTGATGATCGATTGTTGGTCGGCGAAAGCGGCATCTTCACCAATGCCGATTGCAAGCGCCTGCAGGCCGTTGACATCAACACCTTCCTCGTCGGCGAAAGCCTGATGCGTAAGGATGATGTGACGGCCGCCACCCGCGTCCTGCTTTATGGCGAAGCCGCCATCGCGGCCGAATGATATGAGCGGCGCAAAGCCCGGCCTTACCCATATCGGCGCCTCCGGCGAGGCGCATATGGTCGATGTTTCCGACAAGGCCGAGACTGTGCGCATTGCCACTGCCGAGGGCCATGTGAAGATGGCGCCGGAAACGCTTGCGCTCATCCGGGCAGGTGATGCGAAGAAGGGTGACGTCATCGGAACGGCGCGCCTTGCCGGCATCATGGCGGCAAAACGCACCGCCGATCTCATCCCGCTCTGCCATCCGCTGATGCTGACGAAGGTCGCGGTCGAGATCGAGGAAGACGCCACTCTGCCTGGCCTGCGGGTGAGAGCGACCGCCAAGCTCACCGGCAAGACCGGTGTGGAGATGGAAGCGCTGACCGCCGTTTCGGTCGCTTGTCTGACGATCTACGACATGGCCAAGGCCGCCGACAAGACAATGGAGATCGGCGGCGTCAGGCTGCTCGAAAAATCCGGCGGCAAATCCGGTTATTTCCGTCGCCCGGAGGCGAAATGAACCTTCTACCGGTCGCCGAGGCCCTGAGCCGCTTGCTCTCTCGCGCAAAACCCGTCGCGGCATCCGAGACGCTGCCGCTTGCCGAGGCGGAGGGCCGGGTCCTTGCCGTCGATCTCAAGGCCGGCCTGACCCAGCCGCCTTTCAATGCATCTGCCATGGATGGCTATGCTCTGCGCCGCCAAGACGCGCCGGAGCCGGGCGCCGTGCTGAAGGTCATCGGCATCTCTTCCGCCGGCCGCGGCTTCGAAGGAAGCGTCGGCAAGGGCGAGGCTGTCCGCATCTTCACCGGCGCGCCCGTCCCGTCAGGCGCCGACAGCGTCCTCTTGCAGGAAGATGCCGAGAAGATCGAAGGCGGCATCAAAACGAATTTCCCCGTACGTCAGGGCCAGCATGTGCGTCCCCGCGGCCAGGATTTCGTCGAAGGTGAAGCCGTGTTGCTCGCAGGTGCCGTGCTCGATTTCTCGCGGCTGACGGTCGCTGCCGGCATGAACCGGCCTGATGTCGAAGTGCTGCGCCGTCCGGTGATCGCCATCCTCGCAACCGGCGACGAACTGCTGCCGCCCGGAAGCGCGCCCGGCCCTTCGCAAATAATCGCGTCGAACACATTCGGCGTCGCAGCCCTTGCCCGGCGGGCCGGTGCCGACGTGCTCGATCTCGGCATCGTGCCTGACAATAAGGCCAAGATTACCGCCGCGATCGACAAGGCGCGGGACGCCAAGGTCGATGTCATCGTCACGCTCGGGGGCGCGTCGGTCGGCGACCATGATCTGGTGCAGGCCACGTTGCTCGAAGCAGGCATGCAGCTCGATTTCTGGCGCATCGCCATGCGGCCCGGCAAACCGCTGATGGTCGGCAGCTTCGGCGCGACGCATGTGCTCGGCCTGCCCGGCAATCCGGTATCGAGCCTCGTCTGCTCGCTGCTCTTCCTGGAGCCGCTGATTCGCAAGCTCGCCTCCCTGCCGCCAGTGCGGCGCGAGGCAATGGTGGAGGCGGCCGTGACACTGCGCGCCAATGATCACCGGCAGGACTATATCAGGGCCAAGCTTTCGAAATCCGGTGCCGGCAACTGGCTGGTCGAACCCTTCGACAAGCAGGATTCCTCGATGATGAAAACCTTTGCCCGTTCGGATTGCCTCATCATCCGCCCGCCGCATGCGCCGGAGCTGCCGGCCGGAGCACCCTGCCCGGTCATGCTGCTGCGTCCGGATCTCCAGGTATAGCTTCGCCTTTAGCGGTTTCAGGAAAGCACGAACACGCTGGCCTGCGCCGCCCGGTCGGCTGCGCCGAAGTCCGCAACCGCATGGGTGGCGATTCGGCGGAGTTCGTCCTGCGGCAGATATATCCGCTCGGGATCGCCGATCAGCACCTCGATGCCGCTGGCCTGGCAACGCCTCAGGAAGGTCATCACCTTTAAGGCAAGTGTGGGATCGTAGAACAGGTCGCCGACGACGAGGAGATCAGTTTCCGGCGGCGAAGCCTCGATGATATCGGCGGCGACTGCCGCGATGCTCACGCCGTTGATCGCCGCGTTGAGACCGATTGCGGCAATGGCATTGGCATCGATATCGATCGCCGTCACTGCCTCTGCCCCGGCCTTTGCCGCCGCGATGGCAACGAGCCCGGAGCCGGCGCCGAGATCGACGATACGGCGGCCGGCAACCGTCTCCGGCCGGTCAAGCAGGTGGCGGGCAAGCACCGCGCCGCCGGCCCAGGGATAGGCCCAGTATGGCGGGGGATAGGCTTCTTCACGGCCGGCAAGCCGCCAGAGCCCGCTCGCAGGCCCGGCGGTGTGCAGCAGGATCTCGGGGATAGAGGGAACAGTCGATATCGGCAGGTTGGCCTTGATGAAGGCGGCTGGATCTGGACGCCGCATGCCGGAGCGTTTCATCGTCTTCTGATCCTGCCGATCATCAAGTCATGCTGGAAACGAAATCAGCTGGGCTTCTTCTTCGAGAATTTGCCTTTCGGTCCAGCTCCGCCCTTGCCTTCATATTTGCCGCCTTCGGATTTCGGCTTGTCGTATCTGGGCTTGTCGGCTTTCGGACCGTCGAAACCGGGCTTGCCCGGCTTCTTGCTCCAGGGCTTGGTATCCCGTCTTTCCCCGCCGCTATTGTCGGCTGCAGCATATCCGCCGCCCGAACCCTTGCCGAACTTGTTCTTCGGTCGCTCGCTGCGGACTGCATCGTCCGGTCGCTCGTCACGGGATGCCTTGCCGGCATAGGGCTTCGGCGATGGCGCCCGGCTGAAGTCCGGCGTGCCGGAAAGCCGGGTCACGCGGATGCCGCGTTCGAGTGTCTTGTTCGGTCCAAGGGCCTCCTGGAAACCTTCCGCACTTGCCGCGGCAATCTCCACATAGGTTTCCTCAGGCTGCATCTTGATCGCGCCGATCTCGCGCTTCGTCACATTGCCATTGCGGCAGAGCATCGGAATCAGCCAGCGCGGCTCGGCATTCTGCTTGCGCCCGACGGAGACGGAGAACCAGACACTGGCGCCGAAATCCTCGCGCGGTCCCTTCTGCGCCGGCTCGTAGGGGGCTGCGTTGTCGCGGCGCTTGCGGCCGCGGTCATCTTGCACGGTGACCTCGATAAGGTCCTCCGGCGCCGAATGGTTGGTGCGGTAAAGACGCAGGAAGGCGGCGGCGAGTTTTTCTGCACCGTGGCTGGCGAGAAGCTGCTGCACCAGCCCCTGCTCTTCCTCTTGCGGCGCTTCTGAGAAGATCGGATCGGCGAGCAGCCGCTCATCGTCGCGCTCGCTCACCTCTTCGGCCGACGGCGGCCGCGCCCAGGCAGCCGAAATACCGGCATTCTCAAGCAGGCGCTCTGCCTTGCGACGTGCATTCAGCGGCACGATCATGGCGCTGATGCCCTTGCGCCCGGCGCGGCCGGTGCGGCCGCTGCGGTGCAGCAGCGTTTCCGGATTGGTCGGCAGGTCGGCATGGATGACGAGATCGAGACCCGGCAGGTCGATGCCGCGGGCGGCGACGTCGGTTGCGATGCAGACACGGGCGCGGCCGTCGCGCATTGCCTGCAGCGCGTGGCTGCGCTCGTTCTGCGTCAGTTCGCCGGACAGCGCCACGACAGCGAAATTGCGGTTGTTGAACCGCGCGGTCAGATGATTGACGGCAGCGCGCGTCGAACAGAACACGATGGCATTGGTCGCCTCGTAATAGCGCAACACGTTGATAATAGCGTTCTCGCGGTCGCTCGGGGCCACCATCAGCGCACGATATTCGATGTCGACATGCTGCTTTTCTTCGGCCTGCGTGCTGATGCGCACCGCATCGCGCTGATAGCTCTTGGCGAGCTTGGCGATAGCGGCCGGCACCGTTGCCGAAAACATCAGCGTGCGGCGCTCGTCCGGCGCCGAATCGAGAATGAATTCCAGGTCCTCGCGGAAGCCGAGATCGAGCATCTCGTCGGCCTCGTCGAGCACGGCCGCCTTCAGGTCCGACATGTCGAGCGCTCTGCGCCGGATGTGGTCGCAGAGCCTGCCGGGTGTGCCGACGACGATGTGAGCGCCGCGTTCGAGCGCCCGGCGCTCGCTGCGGATGTCCATGCCGCCGACGCAGCTGGCGATGACGGCGCCGGTCATCTCATAGAGCCATTCGAGCTCGCGCTTCACCTGCAGGGCAAGCTCGCGGGTCGGAGCAATAACGAGGGCGAGCGGCGCGCCGGCATTGCCGAAGCGCTCCCCGCCCTCGAGCAGCGTCGGCGCCAGCGCCAAGCCGAAGGCGACGGTCTTGCCGGAGCCAGTCTGGGCCGAGACCAGTGCGTCGGACGCGGCGAGACTGGGGTCAAGCATCGCCTTCTGCACCGGGGTGAGTTCGGCGTAACCGCGCTTCTGCAACGCCTTGGCGATCGCCGGAACGACGCCGTTGAATTCTGTCATGAGTTCGATCTTTCGGAGCTGTCAGGCGCGAACTGCGCCATGGCCGGAGCCAGCCGGCGGGTATTTGCGCCGTTCCTAGCCGCTCCCGCGTCGATTGTCAAAGCGTGCGGCTGCGCCATAGCCAGGCGTCGATACGGCTTGCCCGGCCGCGCAGTGCAGTTTCCAGCGGACCCTCCATCCGGCCGGACTGCGTGAGCACACTGTCGGGGCCTGCGGCGCGGACGATTTCGGCGCTGAGGGCGAGTTCCACGCCATGGCGGGCGGCCACCTCCATCAGCCGGCTCCCGACATTGATCGTGTCGCCTGCCGCCGTAATCTGCTGCCGGTCGCCGGTGCCAAGCCGCGAGGCGACGATCGGGCCGCAATGGGCGCCGACCTTGAAGCCGATCTTCTTCTGGGCAAAGCCTGCATGCGCCTGAAGCCAGGCTCGGGTGCGCTCGCACAGGCTGACTGCGCAGGCGGCGGCCCGGGCGGCATCGTCATCGGCGGGCTCCGGCAGACCGAACAGGATCATGGCTCCGTCACCCATGAAGCTGGTGATGGCGCCGCCATGGGCGCGCGCCTCCTCGTCGATCAGTTCGAAGAAGCCGCTCAGCACCTGGCTCACCTTGACCGGTCCGAGATTTTCGCTGAGGCCGGTGAAGCCGGAGAGATCGATGAAGACGACGGCGGCGTTCTGGCGCACTGGCTCGACAAGGAAATTCGGATCGCGCGCCAGCCACTCCCCGAGGCCGGGCGCCTCGATGCGCTGCAGCAGCGCGCTCTGTTCGGCGAAGTGGCGAGCGCGGCCGCGGTCGAGCCAGAGCTCGGCTGCGCCGTATATAAGGGCCGGCGGCAACGCAGCTGCGATCGGCAGCGCCGCGCTCAGCCAGTAGCCATGCGCATAGGCTGACAGGTTGATCATCGCCCAGACGACTAGCATAAGCACGATGATGAGGTAGCCGGCAGCGCTCCGTCGCCAGGCGACCAGCGAAACGAGCACGAGCGGCAGGCCGACGGCGGTCCCGGCATCGATCAGCCTTATCCTGTGGTCGCGCACCATGCCGTCGCCAGCAATGAGATGAGTAATCGCCGTCGACATCACTTCGACGCCGGGCATCACGGGATCGAACGGGGTCGGGAAGACGTCGCCGCCGCCGGTGACCGTCGAACCGATGACGACGATGCGGCCCGCCACGGCATCCGCCGAAAGCTTACCGTCCAACGCATCGGCGGCGCTGAAGGTGGCGATGCTGCCGCGCCCGCCGTAAAAAGTCACCGGCAGGCGCTGGCCGATATCCGTGGGAATGCGCAGCGTTCCGAGCATGATGGCATCAGGTTCGATCGTCGGATCGACACCGAGCGCCAGCGAAGCTGCGCGTAGCGGAAAAGCCGGATCCAGCCGATCCGTGGCGCGTGAGATCAGCGGAATGAAGCGCGGCGTGCCCGTCTGGTCGGTCGCAACATTGACGATGCCGACCGCGGTAGCCTCGGCAAAACGGGGAAGCGGCAGGAGAAGCTGGTTTGCCTCCGGGATAGCGGCAAGCGGATCGCCGGCCGCATCGGTGACCTGCTGCCGGCTTTGCGCAAAGGTGGCCGCGGCCGCAATCACGCTCGGCCCCTGGCGAAGGGCTGAGGCGAGCGCCGCATCGCCCTCCTCCGGTCCGGGATCGACGAGCAGGATGTCGAGCGCGAGCGCCTTCGGCTTCAAGGCGTTGATCGCGTTGACGAGGCGCGCGAGTGTCGCCCGATCCAGCGGATAACCATGGGCCGCCGCCGTGCGGTCGTCGATCGCGAAGATGGAGACGACGGGAGGCGGTGCTTTTGCTCCGACGATGGCGCTGCGGATATCGGCGAGCGAAGCTTCCATCCGGTCGAGGAGGCCGCTGCCGGTATTGAGATTGATATAGCCGAGTGCTGTCCCCCAGAGACCGGCGAGCACCAGCGCGATCACGGTCAGCAGACGATGGTTCATGGCATTTATTGGCCGAGGCGGGCAAGAAGGGCGCCGGCACGCGGCGCCGGCCAGCGGCGCACGACGAGCGGTTCCGTTCCGCCGCTGACATCGACGCCCTCGCCTGGCGACAGCACCACCGGCTCGCCGGCCGGCCGGCGGACCGCGACGCTGCCTCTGACGACCAGCACCGAGGTTTTGCCGCTTGCTACATCGACGGCCCATTGCGTGCCGCGCACCGCGGCGATCGCCTGCGGCGTCGCGACCTGGAAACCGCCAGCGTGCCGGCTGCTGTCGACGTCAACGAGGACCGCCTTGCTGCGCAGCGATAAGGAATCGGGGCTGCCGTCACGGTTGCGGTCGGTGAGACGGAAGGAAGCGCCCGCTTCCGCCGTCACTTTGACACCGCCTGGACAACTGAACACTTGGCGAGCACTGGCATCGCGCGACACCGCGCAGCCGGCCGACTGGGCAAAGGCCGCATGCGAAAACAGGCCAACACCGAGTGCGGAGGCAAGCAGACTGCGTAATATCGTATGCATGGAAAGCCCCTTTGACCGCGCGGAACAGCTTTTATGAGAGTGTCCGCCAACCGTCTTCTTCCATTTGCGGCATGATAGCCGAATTCGGATGTTTCCCTATGCGAAAAAAGTGACGTAGCACGCTCAGCGGCCGGTAACGGTTTCGGGCGCCGGTCCGGCATAACGCGCCCGCGGCCGGATCAACTGGCCGCTCTCGATCTGCTCCATCGCATGCGCCATCCAGCCGGTAGAGCGGGCAAGCGAAAAGATGATGATCGGCGCTTCTTTCGGGAGATCGAAGGCGGCGGTCATCGCGGCAAGCGCGAAATCGACGTTGACCTTGTCGCCGACAATCTCTTCGCCGGCGTCCCTCACCTCGGCAAACTGCGGCGGCAGAGGAAAGTGCGATAGCAGCGCGAGAGCCCTGATATCGCCGTCGGGATAGAGCGGATGGCCGAAGGCCGACAGATGATTGCCCTGGGCAAGCGTGCGGCCGATCGCCTGCTCCGCCCCGAGAGCGGAAGCGGCCTCGATCAACGCACCGACGCCCTGCCAGGCGGCGCCGTGCAGCGGCCCGGTCAGCGTCGCGAGGCCGGAAAGCACGGCAGCCGAAAGAGCGGCACCCGCCGATACCGTCACCCGCGCCGCAAAGGTCGAGGCATTGAGTTCGTGATCGGCAAGCAGCACCAGCGCGCGCCGCAGGCAATCGGCCGCATCCGGCCGCTGCCAGCTCGCCGCAAGCCTGAGATGAAGCGGCTGGTCCGCAAACCTCGGCGCCAGCGCATCGGCAATGGTGGAGAGAACCCCGCATGCCTCACGTCGAAGGGCCGCCTGCGAACGGCCGAGCGACGGCAGATCTGATGTCACCCGCCGGGCAAGGGCGAGAAAAGCAGCCTGAAGCGATGGAGAGGCATTTTCGGCTCCCGTGCCGGAGGAGAGTGCTTCCGCACCGTTCCAGAGCAACGCCGCCGTCTGCTCCAGCGTCGCAGCTTCAGCGAAATCGGCTGCATCCCGTCCGCGATAAAACAGGCGTCCGTCGATGATGGTCGAGATCGCCGAGGCAAGAACCGGGTCGCCCCATCGAATCGTCTCAGCGGCAACCGTTTCGGCCTTGCGGCGGCCGGCATGGCGTTCTGCAAGCCGCTGCACGTCGGAGGCCTGGTAGAGGCTGCGGCGCGGGTCGGCGGGATCGGGCTTGGCGTGAATGCGGCCGCGGCTGACATTAGCGTAGAGTGTCTGCGGCTTGGTGCCGAGTTCGGCCAGCGCTTCCTCCGCTGTCAGCCAGCTCATGTCAACCTCACATTGATCAATTGCGTCAAGATTGACGTCAACTAAAGTAGATCCGATCTTTCATCCGGTAAAGGAGAAAGACCCATGAAAAATGGTTTGGAAGATGTCATTGCCGCTGAAACCCAGCTCTCGGATGTCGACGGCGAAGCCGGCCGGCTAATCATCCGCGGTGTATCGCTGGATCATCTGGCAGGAAGCAGCACCTATGAGGATGTCGCCGCCCTGCTGCTGGACGGCCTGATCGAGCCGCATCTCGACGCAAGCGAATTGCGCCGCCGGCTCGGCCATGCGCGAATGGAAGTTTTCGCCGAAGTCAAAACTGCCGATACTCGCCTGCTGAAGCTGCCACCGGTCGATGCCATGCGGGCTCTTGTTGCTCGCCTACCTGACGGCGAGGATATAGATACCGTGCTCCGTCTGCTTGCCGCACCCGCCGTCTTCCTGCCGGCGGTTCTGCGCCTGCAGCGCGGCGAAAAGCCGGTAAAGCCCGATGCAGGCCTCTCACAGTCGACGGACATCCTGCGCATGCTCTCAGGCGTGGTGCCGAGTGCCGAGCAGACCGCAGCCCTCGACACCTATCTTGTGACGATCTCGGACCACGGCCTGAATGCCTCGACCTTCGCATCGCGTGTCATCGCCTCCACCCGTGCTGGCCTCACCTCCTCGGTGTTGGCGGCGATCAGCGCGCTGAAGGGACCGCTGCATGGCGGCGCGCCGGGACCGGTACTCGATATGCTGGACGGTATCGGCAGCGAGGCCAATGCCGGCCCCTGGTTGTATCAGGCGCTCGATCGCGGTGAGCGGCTGATGGGCTTCGGCCACCGCGTCTATCGCGTACGCGACCCACGTGCCGATGCCCTGAAAAATGCGCTGAAGCCGCTCGTTGCCGCAGGTCAGGTCAATGCCAGCAGAATCGCGCTTGCCGAAGCAGTGGAGCAGGCAGCCCTCGCGATCCTGAAGGAACGCAAGCCGGACCGGCCGCTGGATGTGAATGTGGAATTCTATACCGCGCTGCTGTTGGAAAGCCTTGGCTTCCCGCGCGATGCCTTCACCGGCGTCTTCGCGATCGGCCGCACCGTCGGCTGGATCGCCCATGCCCGCGAACAGGCGCTGGAAGGCCGTCTCATCCGCCCGCGCTCGGTCTATGTCGGGCCGTTGCCGGAAGCAGCGTGACGCAAAGAAAAAGCCGCTCCCTCGTTTCAGAGGGAGCGGCCGGATTTTAGACCAACCGGCTCTGTTCCGTCGCCGCTTCGATGAAGCTGGCAAACAGCGGATGCGGGTCGAGCGGCCGGCTCTTCAGTTCGGGGTGGTATTGCACACCGATGAACCAGGGATGATCGGGATATTCGATCGTCTCCGGCAACACGCCATCGGGCGACATGCCGGAGAAGACGAGACCGCAGTTCTCAAGCCGGTCCTTGTAGTCGATATTGACTTCGTAGCGGTGGCGATGACGCTCGGAAATATCGGTCGAGCCGTAGATATCGGAAATCTTCGTACCCTTTTTCAGCGCCGCCTTGTAAGCGCCGAGGCGCATCGTGCCGCCGAGATCGCCGGAAGCAGCGCGCTTCTCCAGGGCGTTGCCCTTCACCCATTCGGTCATCAGACCGACAACCGGCTCCTTCGTCGGGCCGAATTCCGTCGAGGATGCGGCCGGCACGTCGGCGAGATTGCGGGCAGCCTCGATGACGGCCATCTGCATGCCGAAGCAGATGCCGAAATACGGCACCTTGCGTTCGCGGGCAAAACGCGCCGCATGGATCTTGCCTTCCGAACCGCGTTCGCCGAAGCCGCCGGGCACCAGGATGCCGTGCACCTTTTCGAGGTAAGGCGCCGGATCTTCCTTTTCGAAGACCTCGGACTCGATCCATTCGAGCTTGACCTTGACACGGTTGGCGATGCCGCCGTGATGCAGTGCCTCGATCAGCGACTTGTAGGCGTCCTTGAGGCCGGTGTACTTGCCGACGATCGCAATCGTTACCTCGCCTTCCGGCGTGCGGATGCGGTTGCAGACCTCTTCCCACTGGTCGAGGCGCGGCTTCGGGGCCGGCTCGATGCCGAAGGCGGCGAGCACTTCATCGTCCAGGCCTTCCTTGTGATAGGCCATCGGCACATCGTAGATATTGGCAACGTCGAGCGCCTGGATGACGGCGGAAGGACGCACGTTGCAGAACAGCGAAAGCTTGCGGCGTTCGGCTTCCGGGATCTCCCGGTCGGCGCGTACCAGCAGGATATCGGGATGAATGCCGAGCGCCTGCAACTCCTTGACCGAATGCTGCGTCGGCTTGGTCTTCAGCTCGCCGGCTGCCGGAATATAGGGCATCAGCGTCAGGTGGACGTAGACGGCAGTGCCGCGCGGCAGATCGTTGCCGAGCTGGCGGATCGCTTCCATGAAGGGCATCGCCTCGATGTCGCCGACCGTGCCGCCGATCTCGCAGATGACGAAATCGTAGTCATCATTGCCTTCGGTGACGAAATCCTTGATTTCGTTGGTGACGTGCGGGATGACCTGCACCGTCGCGCCGAGATAGTCGCCGCGCCGTTCCTTGTCGATGATGTTCTTGTAGATGCGGCCGGTAGTGATGTTGTCGGTCTTGGTGGCCGAACGCCCGGTAAAGCGTTCGTAGTGGCCAAGATCGAGATCGGTTTCCGCGCCGTCGTCGGTGACGAAGACCTCGCCGTGCTGGGTCGGGCTCATCGTGCCCGGGTCCACGTTCAGATAGGGGTCGAGCTTGCGAAGCCGCACCCGATATCCACGGGCCTGCAGCAACGCTCCGAGAGCCGCGGCCGCAATTCCTTTTCCGAGAGAGGAAACCACGCCGCCAGTGATGAATACGTATCGCGCCATGGGATTCACCGGATACCTTTTCAAAAACGATTCCACCAGCCCAAAAATTCTTTTCCGGAACTTTCGGTGCGCCGCGCGGGAATCTGAACAAAAGAAAACCGGCAGACCCGAGGGCCTGCCGGCGGTTTATGTCGAAGACCGGCTTACTGTCCCGTCGGGACGCCGGAGGGCTGAGCCGGCGCCGGCGCGGCCGGAGCCGCAGGCGTTGCCGGAGCAGTCGCCGCAGGTGCATTGGCAGCCGGTGCCTGGGTTGCAGGCGCAGACGCTGCAGGAGCCTGGACAGCCGGTGCCGGAGCAGCAGTGCCGCCATTCGGAACGCCGTTGCCGGCCGGCTGGGCCGGAGCCTTTGCGCCGCCGCCGAGCGAATCAAGAATGCCGTTGCCCTGGCCGCCTGTTGCCGGAATGCGGTCGAGAATGTCGGTCGGACGACCCTCGTAACGCGTCAGGATGCCGAGGCCGAGCGAGGTCAGAAAGAAAAGGGTCGCAAGGATCGCGGTCGTACGCGTCAGCGCATTGGCCGTGCCGCGGGCCGACATGAAGCCCGAGCCGCCGCCGATACCGAGGCCGCCGCCTTCCGAGCGCTGGATGAGCACGACGCCGACGAGGGCGAGCACGATCATGAGATGGATGACAATCAATACTGTCTGCATGGGTCCAGTCCTGCCCGTCCGGAGACGGACAAAGTTAAGAATTCTGGCGGCTCTTTACATGAGGCTTTGATCTATTCCAAGCCCTTCGGCCAGGAATAAACCCAGGAATAAACAATGCCTCAGGCGAGCAGCGCCTCATAGGCCCGATAGATGGCGAGGAAGTCGGCGGCTTTCAAGCTTGCTCCGCCGATCAGCGCTCCGTCGACATTGGCGATACCAAGCAATTCTCCGGCATTGGCAGGCTTCACCGAACCGCCGTAGAGAAGGCGCATCTTGCGGCCCTCGTCACCGAAGCGGGCCACGAGCTCAGCGCGCATGAAGGCATGAGCCTTTTCGACATCGCCTGATGTCGGCGTCACACCGGTGCCGATCGCCCAGATCGGCTCGTAGGCGATGACCGTATTCTCGGCGGTTGCGGCATCGGGAACCGATGCGGAAAGCTGCCGCTTGATGACGTCGAGTTCCTGCCCGCCGCGGCGTTCGTCCGCCGTCTCGCCGATGCAGATGATTGCCGTCAGCTCGGCTGCAAAGGCGGCTTCCGCCTTGGCGCGGACCAGATGGTCGGTCTCGGCATGGTCTGTGCGTCGCTCGGAATGGCCGACGATCACATAGGTGCCGAAACTATCGGCGATCATCTCGGCCGAAATATCGCCAGTGTGTGCGCCTGACGGCTTCTGGTGGCAGTCCTGCGCGCCGATCGCCAGCGGGCTGTCCGTGCAGAGCGCGGTTGCCACGTAGAGCAGCGTCGTCGGTGGGCAGATCAGCGCCTCGACCTTGTTGGCGAGCGGAGGGCGAACGCCCTCGGCGATCGCCTTGATCTGATCCAGGGAGGCACGCGTGCCGTTCATTTTCCAATTTCCCGCCACGAGCGGGCGCACGTCAGGTGTCATGCCGGCCTTCCACAAACTGCATATCCCTGGGGCAATATCAAAAGCTTGCGGCAAAGGAAAGCTTGATGCCCTTGACGTGAGGGGAATCTCTGCGATCCAAGCATAATTTCCGCCGAAATCGTTCCTCAGCCGGCGAGAATCCAGTTCAACACCCTGCGCCAGTCGATCATCCGGATCGGCGTTCCGTGATTTCCGGTCTGAAACAGCGTGAAGCGCGTCGGATATTTCGCCTTGTACAGGGTCTCGAACAGCGCCTGCTGGTCGGCTGCGGCGTAGACGGGATCGCGGCTCCCATGCGCAAACCAGAGCGGCAGCTTCGCCTTGTGGTACGGGCTCTTGGCAAAATCGGGATCGGTCACCCCGCTCATAACAAGCATGCCCTTCAGCCGCTTGACGCTGTCGCCGTCGCGCGCAACGCCCCAGCAGACCTGGCTGCCCATCGAGGCGCAGGAAAGGATGATCGGCCGGCCGGGTGATTGGGCGCTGGCATAGCGGATCAGGCCTTCGATCGCGGCAACGCCGTCGCTGTCGAAGCTTTTCACTGTCGGCGAATAATAGACGCCGCCATTGCCGGCGACGAGGTTCTTCAGCCGGTTGAAATTGCCACCGAAGCTGTAGTCATTGGCGCCGAGCCGGCGGTCGCCGTCACGGCCATGAATGAAGATCACCGTGAAAGCGGCATTGGCGGCTGGTCCCACCCTGGTGACATCCAGCTTGATGCCGTCGAACGAGAGCGTTTCGTCAGCCTGGCTCTTGCGGACTCCGAGCGCCACATATTTCTGCTGCACCCGCTTTTGTGGGATCTGGTCGCGGCCGTTGATATCGCGCATCTCGTCATAGTCGATGAGCTCGAAGGCGCCGTCATCGCTTGTCTGCAGCACGGCCTGCTTCGAAAACAGATCGTCCTTGAACGGCGGCAGCGCATCGCCCGCCAGCGCCGGCCCGCTGCGGGACAGAACGGCCGCGGACAAGAAAAACGCCGCAATTGCGGTAATAATGGTGCAATGACTTGTGGACATTCGCATTCGGATGGTTCCTGAAGCCTGCCGCCGCTTGCCATTCCGCGCCCGGCAACGCAAATCATTTGGGAAAAGCCCGCCAAATCAGGCGGTGTCGCGTATAGAGGTGCTTTCTGGCAAAATCTGCCTGATTCGCAAGCGTGGCATGAAATGCGGTGATTTTGGGTCGGCGGCAATGCCAGCCCAAGACAGGATGAAGATCTGAACGGCTCCATGGACGATAGCAAAGACCTTTTTTCCGGAATGCCCCTCTCCGAAAAACGCGAGGAGGCACAAAAGCCTGCGGCCCCCGCCGAGCGGCCACCGGTGACGGCTGCGCCCGTCGCTTCCGCAGCCCCTTCTGCTGCCGGAGCCTCCGCGCGCCCGGCGCCTGCCGCTTCGAACTCGGACGAATACGGTGCCTCGTCGATCCGTGTCCTCGAGGGCCTCGAGCCGGTGCGCATGCGCCCGGGCATGTATATCGGCGGCACCGATGAAAAGGCGCTGCATCACCTCTTTGCCGAAGTCATCGACAATGCGATGGACGAAGCCGTCGCCGGACACGCCAATTTCATCGAGGTCTATCTTGACCTTGAGGGTTATCTCACCGTCTCCGACAATGGCCGTGGCATCCCGGTCGAGAACCATCCGCAGGTGCCGGGCAAGTCGACGCTCGAAGTCATCATGACCAAGCTGCATGCCGGCGGCAAATTCGACGGCAAGGCCTACGAGACCTCGGGCGGCCTGCACGGCGTCGGCGTCTCGGTCGTCAACGCGCTTTCCGACGACCTCGAGGTCGAGGTGGCGCGAAACCGCAAGCTCTACCGCCAGCGTTTCTCCCGTGGCCTGCCCCAGGGCGGACTTGAAGAGCTGGGCGACGTCCACAATCGCCGCGGCACCCGCGTGCGCTTCCATCCCGACCCCCAGATCTTTGGGGATCACATGAAGTTCGATGCCGCCCGCGTCTTTCGCATGGCGCGCTCGAAGGCCTACCTGTTCGGCGGCGTCGAGATCCGCTGGAGCTGCGAAGCCGGCGTGTTGCCCGAAGGTTCCGAGGTCCCCGACAAGGCGGTCTTCCACTTCCCCGGCGGCCTGAAGGACTATCTGCAGGCAACGATGGGCAAGGAGTTCACCGTCACCCGCGAGATCTTCGCCGGCAAGACGGAAAAGACCAGTGGCCATGGCTCGATGGAATGGGCGATCACCTGGTATGGCGGTGATCCGCAGGTGCATTCCTATTGCAATACCATTCCGACCCCCGAGGGCGGCACGCATGAGGCCGGCCTGCGCATCGCGCTGACCAAGGGCTTGAAAGCCTATGCCGAGCTGACGCAGAACAAGCGCGCCGCGCAGATCACCACCGACGACGTGATGATCTCTGCCGTCGGCATGCTGTCGGTCTTCATCCGTGAACCGGAATTCGTCGGCCAGACCAAGGACAAGCTTGCGACCGTCGAGGCCCAGCGCATCGTCGAGAATGCGCTCCGCGATCCCTTCGACCATTACCTGGCCGACAATCCGAACGAGTCTGCCAAGCTGCTTGACTGGGTGATCGAGCGCGCCGAAGAGCGCCTGCGCCGCCGCAAGGAAAAGGAAGTCAACCGTAAGACGGCTGTGCGCAAGCTGCGCCTGCCCGGCAAGCTCGCCGACTGCTCGCAGAACACTGCCGAAGGCGCCGAACTCTTCATCGTCGAGGGTGACTCGGCAGGTGGTTCGGCCAAGCAGGCGCGCAACCGCGCCAATCAGGCAATTCTGCCGTTGCGCGGCAAGATCCTGAACGTTGCCAGCGCCGGCCGCGAAAAACTCGGCGCCAATCAGCAGCTTGCCGATCTCATCCAGGCGCTCGGCTGCGGCACGCGCTCGAAATACCGCGACGAAGACCTGCGCTACGAGCGCATCATCGTCATGACCGATGCTGACGTCGACGGCGCCCACATCGCTTCGCTGCTCATCACCTTCTTCTATCAGGAGATGCCGGAGCTGGTGCGCGGCGGCCATCTCTTCCTCGCCGTGCCGCCGCTTTACAAGATCACCCAAGGGTCGAAATCTGCCTATGCCCGCGACGACAACCATCGCGCCGAGCTGATGCAGACGGAGTTCAAGGGCAAAGCCAAGGTCGAAATCAGCCGCTTCAAAGGTCTCGGCGAGATGATGCCTGCCCAGCTCAAGGAGACCACGATGGATCCGTCCAAGCGCACGCTGCTCAAGGTGCTGATCGACGAGGTCGATTTCGAGGGCACCCGCAGCGCGGTCGACGATCTCATGGGCACCAAGCCGGAAGCCCGTTTCCGCTTCATCCAGGAGCGCGCAGCCTTCGCCGAAAACCTCGATATCTAAGGCGCGCGGGCGCGCTGAAGAGCCGGGACTGATACTATCAGGCGCGCCCATTTTAGCATTCACGATTTCACGGAACTGACGAAGAACCGTAACAACTCCGTAAAACAACCGGCGCATGAAGCGGTCGGCGCGCCTTCTCCTGGGGGAAGCAGCTGCGCCGGTTCGACCGTTTTCAACTCTTTGCCGGATATTTGTCATGACCAAGCGTTTTCTCGCGACTGCCGCTTTCGTTCTCCTGTCCAGCACCGTCACCGTCAGCGCCACCGATATCGGCGCTACCTTCGCGACCGCCTGCCCCTTCGGCGATTGCGCCGCCGGCATTTCGCTCTCCTATCTCGGTGAATTCGTTATCCCCACAGGCCACATGGAAAACGGCGTCGAATTCGGCGGCATATCAGGCCTCGATTTCGATGCCGCCTCCGGTCATTATATCGCCATCAGCGACGATCGTTCGGACAAGGCTCCGGCCCGCTTTTACGAACTCGATGTGGATGTCGATGCCTCGGGCCTCAAGGGCGTCTCCATCGTCAAGCACGTCACGCTGAAGGACAAGAACGGCGAGCCCTTCGCTGCCAGGACCGTCGATCCGGAATCGATCCGCCTCGGCAAGGACGGCATCTACTGGGGCAGCGAAGGCGACGGCAAGGCGTTGCTTCCGCCCTTCATCCGCGTCGCTTCGCCGGACGGTTCCTTTGTGCGCGAATTCAAGCTGCCGGAGGGGTTCGCCCCGACCGCAGACAAGTCGACCGGCATCCGCGACAACCTCGCCTTCGAGGATCTCGCCGTCGCGCCCTCTGGCGATGTTTTCGTCGGTTTAGAAGCCGCACTCTACCAGGATGGCCCGAACCCCTCGCTGACATCGGGCAGCCTGTCGCGGATCATCCGCTATGACGGCGCAACCGGCGAGCCGAAGGCTCAGTACGTCTATCCCGTCTCGCCGATCCCGCAGGCCGCCACCAAGGCCGACGGCGGCAACGACAACGGCATGTCGGAAATGCTTGCGCTTGACGATCACCGCCTGCTCGCCGTCGAGCGCAGCTACGCCCAGGGCTTCGGTAACAACGTCAAGATCATGATGATGGATCTCACTGACGCGACCGACGTATCCGCCATCGCCTCGCTCGCCAGGAACGACGAGCGCGTCGTCCCCGCCCGCAAAAGCCAGGCCCTCGATCTCCGCGCGATCGGCCTCGTCCCGGACAATATCGAGGCCATGTCACTCGGCAAGGCGAAGGACGGCAGCGACGTCCTCATTCTTGGCTCCGACAATAACTTCTCGCCCGCCCAGAAGACGCAATTTTACGCCTTCAAGATTCTCAGCCGTCCGCAGTCGTAAGAGGCTGCGTCTGACGGTCGAATAGCGACGCTTTGTATACGCTTTCGGGCTACGCACCTTGAAACCGCCGGGATCATGGCCCATAACCAGAGCATAACAAGAAGAGGCGCGCGTGGGTGTGTTCGACCGTCAAAAAAGCAATCATGAGCCTCGGTGGCTGGGATCGTCGTCGCCGACACGCACGCCGCTGATACCTTCCATCTCGGCCGCACGCTGGCTGCTTGTCCTGATCGTCGCGGCCGGCGTCTATTTCTTCTACGGCTTCCTCGTGCCGGTGCTCGCAGCCCTCGTCATCGGCTTTGCCAGCTGGCCGCTCTATCGCAAGCTTCTTGCCCGCGTCGGCGGCAACACGACGATTGCGGCGACCATCGCCATCGTCATGATCATCACCTTTCTGGTCATCCCGATCGGGCTTGCTGTCACCTATACGACCGGTGAAGTGCGCACCTGGGTTGCCTGGGCGATCCATGCCAACCGCGCCGGCGCCCCGACACCCGCCTGGATCGTCGCGCTGCCTTGGGCGGGCTCCTACCTCGATGAAGTCTGGACAAGATACATCGGAAGTCCCGGCGCGCTGGGCGAAGTCATTCAGGCAGTCAGCGGCGCCAATATCGGCAACATCTACCGTGCCGTACTTGCGGCCGGCGGTGGCGCCTTCCACCTCCTCCTGACGCTGCTTTTCATGCTGATCGCGTTGTTCTTCGTCTATCGCGACGGCTTCTCCTTCTCCAAGCAGATCGACATGCTGGGTGAGCGCATCCTGCCGAACCGCTGGGAGCGGATTTCCCGCGTGGTGCCGGCAACAATCAGCTCCACCGTGATGGGCATGACGCTGATTGCGATCGGCGAAGGCATTGTGCTCGGGCTCGCCTACTGGATCGCCGGCGTGCCCTCGCCGGTGACGCTCGGCGTGCTGACGGGCGTGATGGCGCTGATACCGGGCGGCGCGCCGCTCTCCTTCTCGTTGGTCTCCGTCTATCTGCTGGCAAGCGGCTCGCATGTCGCAGGCATCGGTCTCTTCGTCTGGGGCACTGTCGAGCTCTTCATCGTCGACAAGACATTACGCCCGAAGCTCGTCGGCGGGCCGATCAAGCTGCCCTTCCTGCCGACTTTCTTCGGCCTCGTCGGCGGCGTCAAGACGATGGGTTTCCTCGGCCTCTTCATCGGCCCGGTGCTGATGGCGCTGATCGTCGCCATATGGCGCGAGTGGATTCATGAGGCCCGCAACGCCGAAAAGAGCGAGACGGGACCGCAGATCCTCATCGACGAACAGGCCCCGCCGCCGTCCAAAACGATCTCCCGCGTCGCCGAAGGCTGACCGGCGTTCCGCCCCTTAGCTCAGCTGCTTTTCCATGAACAGGCTGAGCGGGTCCGGCAGGTAGCTGCCGAAAGGTTCGATATCCCGATATCCATATTTGCGGTAGAGGGCGATCGCCTCGGGCTGGTAGATGCCGGTTTCGAGCCGGATCGCCGCCAGCCCTTTCTCCCCTGCGATCGCCTCCAGCGCGTTCATCAGGCCGCTGGCGATCCTCAGTCCCCTCGCCTCCGGGTCGACGAACATCCGCTTGATCTCCGCCGTGCCGTCGCCGGCCTCGACCAGCGCGCAGCATCCGACGATTGCGCCGTCGTTGCGGGCAACGAAGAAGCTTACCGAAGGCCTCTCCAGCGACGAGAGGTCAACCAGATGGTTGCTCTCCGCTGGATAGAGCGATTGCGCATAGGCATCGGAAAGATCGAGAAGGCGGATGACGTCCTGCTGACGCGGCGGCTCTTGGGCGATGGTAACGGGCATGCTGGCTCCGGATGCTTGCAAGGGGCGCAATTTTCGCGGAGATGACGAAGAGTTAATGCCTTCGCCTTCTTTCGGTTGGAATTGCGCCGTCTAAGGCGATGTCAGGTTCAATAGCCAGGGAGGCAGAATATGCAAGCGGTGCTCATCGCGATGACCATTCTCGGTTGCGACGATTCCGTCAGTCAATGCAATTATGTGGCGACCGTCGATAAGCGCTGGGAAACCGTTGCCGCCTGCGATGCCGAAGCCGAACGCCGGCTCAAGACCTACGCCAATGTCAGCTATCCCTCCGTGATTGCGGTGTGCGAGGCGCCGAAAGCGCTCGCCGCAGCCGAACCGCCGAAGCCGGCGCCTCTGCCTGCAGCCACGCCTGAGGTTGCGACTGCCGTGCCCGAACCCGCCGAAGAACCGGGAAGACTGGCGAGCTTTGCTGAAAACATCGCCGGTCAGGTCCGCGCACATATTCCATCGGGCCGAGACGTCAAGGAGACGCTTTCCAAACCTGTGCACTTCGTATCCGCCAGCTATTCCTGGGTCGTGACGCGGCTGAACGATTAGGTTCGTCGCGCGTCCGATAGGGCGCGCCAGGCACGCGCCATCATTCTGCTCATGTTTTAAGCCGCCGCAAGCGCCGCATAGACGCGGGCCGATTGCCGCTGTTCGGCGACGCCAAGCTTTTCCACCATATCGAGCAATTCGCCGACCGCACCGTGTGCACCGTCGTGATGGCGGAATTTTTCGAGAAGACGGCCACAGACGTTGCCGAGCACGCTGCCCGGTGCTTTCCTGGCGGCGTCGCGCCACAGCAGCGTCGCCTCGACGAAGATGACGCTGATGTCCCTCGGCAGGCCGGCGGACTCGTAAAGCGCGCGCACCGCATGCATGCGTCCGGTCGCCAGGATCGAGCGCACCCGGCGCTCGCCACAGCCGCTCAGATCGACGATCGCGGCGGCAAAGAAATCCACCCTACCGGCGCAGAGCGCATGCATCAGGAAGGACGGCGTCAGCCGGCCGTTGAGGCGCAGATGCTCGACGAGATCGGGTATTTCGCGCGGCGCGATGTCGCCGGCAATCGCAACGATCGCAGCTTCGGTCGCCTCGCGGCTGATGCGCTGGAGCCGCTGCAGACCGATTGCAGCCTGTGCCAGCGGCAGTCCGACCAGCGCATTGCTGACATGTTGGGTGAGCAACTGGCGGGCATCGGCGGGAAGATCGCTGCGGTCGAAAAGCAGATTACGGATGTCGCAGTTGTCGCCGAGCCGTTCGGCGATGCGCTTCAGCGATTGGCTGGCGATCGCCGCGCCCTCGTTTTCCAGCAGGCAGAGCAGCTCCTCTTCGTCGCCAACTTCGGCAAGTGCGGCGGAAACCGGGCGCGTCACATAGGCTCTGGCAGCGATCAGCATGCGGGTGGCGCCGTTGCCACGCGCGGCAAGGTCGACGAGATCGCCATCGCTCAAAAGCGGCGAGCAGGAGACAGCGTGGCAGGCGACCTCCGGCTGGTCTTCGGCAAGCGAAAGGATCAGGCTGCGCGGTGCATCGGGCGACCAGGCGATCGCCTCGGCAAGTGCCAGCCGCACGCGCGGCGACGGATCGTCGAGAAGATAGGTCATCGCCATCTCGGCTGCCTTCCGCTCGTCCGCGGACATTTCGGACTGCAGATAGGCTCGACCGAGGGCATTTGCCGCCCGGGCTCGGTCACCGGTCTTGGCCGTTTCGATCCAACGAAGGAAAGCTTCTACGATCACTCGATGCCCCAGCACTTGAACGCGATTCCCTCGCGCTCCATTCACTGCTGCGACCGTAGTGGTAAAAGGTTTAAGATTCGTTCACCATGTTTCTTAAGCCTTTGTATGCCTTGCCGGTTAGGTTTCGACCTGCGGCCGGAACATCTCGAAAACATCGCTGCCTTCGCTGTAATCCATGTAGCCCATGCGCGCGATAGGCCGGGCGATCGACATGTCGAGGCGGCCGTTCCTGACGATCGCCTCGTCGATATGGATGCCGACCACTTCACCGAAGACGAGAACATTTTCCGACGGTGCGCCCGACAGCGTCTTCGGTTCGATGATCTCGGTGACCTTGCATTCAAGCACTGCGAAGGCCTCGGCGACGTAGGGCGCATCGATCAGTTCGGCCTGCTTCGGCGTCAGGCCGGCGAAGTCGAATTCGTTGCTGCCATAGGGCAGTGCCGCCGACGAAAGGTTCATCTTCTCGGCGAGATTACGACTGACGAAATTACAGGTGAAGACGCCGGTTTCAGCCGCGTTGCGCTGGCTGTGCTTGCGCCCGGCGGAGGAAAACATCACCAACTTCGGCCGGTCGGCTACGGCATTGAAGAAGGAATAGGGGCCGAGGTTGATCGAACCGTCCCTGCCCTTGCTGCCGATCCAGCCGATCGGGCGCGGCGACACGATCGCCTTGAAGGGATCATGCGCGAGCCCGTGCCGGTTGCTGTCGGTGGTGTAGAACATCAGTCCTCTCCGCCGATCCAGGTCACCGTGTCGGTAAGCTCCGGCCGCGGCCGTTCGATAACAGGAAATGTCGTCGAGCCGATATGGATGAAGCCCGCCACCTTTTCACCAGTGTTGACACCAAGCAGTGGATAGGCGCGTTCGTCGTAGGCAAACCACTCCGTCAGCCAGTTGGCGACATAGCCGTTCGCGTTGGCCGCGAGAATGACGTTGAGGCAAAGCGCACCTGCCGACATCAACTGCTCCCATTCCGGGATCTTGATATGCGGCCCCGCCTTGCTGACCACGGCGACGACCACAGGCGCGCGGGTGAAACGGGCGCGCTCGACCTGGATCATCTCTTCGGAAAGTTCGGGATTCTTTTCCAGTGCGAGCTTCAGAAGCGCTTCGCCGAGATTGGCCCGCTGTTGCCCGCGATAGACGATGAAGCGCCAGGGGGCGATCTTGCCGTGATCGGGAACGCGCGAGGCAAGACGCAGGATGTCCTCGATTTCAGCCTTCTCGGGGCCTGGTTCGCACATCTGGAAAGCGGGGATGGAGCGGCGTACGGCGAGGTAGTCGATCAGCTTGATATCGGATTTCATGCGGGGAGAAGCTTTCATTTTTAGGCTGCTGCAAAGGGTGGGTCTTGAATTTGCCATCGCATTGGTCTTGAAGTGGCCTTTGCGATTTCAGAAGTCAATCGGTTCACGAAACAGATGTTTGGCATTTCGCCTTTTGCACGCATCGGCCTCGCCTTCGCCCTGGTGGCATTGACGACCTGCGGCGCCGGCGCCCAGGAGGCCTTCAAGGACTTCAAGCAGCTCGAATCGACGTCGAAGATGCCGAAGCTCAACGCCTTCATCGCGCCCGGCACGGCGCCTGAAGCCGCCAAGCTGCGCGATGTCGCAATGGAAGCCAAGCTGACATCGGACGGCACACCGGTTGAGGACGGTCTTTCCTGGTATGTTTTCAGCCCGATCGCGGGAGCCGACGGCAAGCTGCCGCTGATCGCCAGCGCCAAGGGCGGGCCTGCCGCCTTCCAGCTCGCCCCGGGTGATTATTTCGTCAACGTCTCCTTCGGCCGCGCCGGCGTCACCAAGAAACTGACCGTTCCCGCCGATGGCGAAGTCGACAAGCAGGTGATGGTGCTTGATGCCGGCGGCTTGCTGCTCAACGCCGTTTCCGGCACCGACGCCCGCATCCGTCCGGATCAGCTGAGCTTCTCGATCTATTCGTCGGAAGTGCGTGACGACGGCGAGCGCGGTCTCGTCATGGCCGATGTCTCACCAAACACGGTCGTCCGTCTCAATGCCGGCACCTATCACATCGTTTCCGAATACGGCAGCGTCAACGCTGTCATCCGCGCTGACATCCAGGTCGAGGCCGGCAAACTGACCGAGGCGACGATCCAGCACCGCGCCGCGCAGGTCACCTTCAAGCTGGTCTCCGAAACTGGTGGCGAGGCGATCGCCGACACGGCCTGGTCGATCCTGACGGCGGCTGGCGACAGCGTCGGCGAAAGCGTCAGCGCCTTTCCGACGATGGTTCTGGCCGAAGGCGGATATTCCGCCGTCGCCCGCAACAAGGACAAGATCTACCAGCGCGATTTCACCGTCGTCGCCGGCAGGAACACCGATATCGAGGTTCTGATGAGGGACCAGCAGCCGCAGCAGCCGGTGAGCGCGGCCCGCACGGTACAGCAGGTGCCAGCCGGCACGCCGCCCCCCCCCGGCGTCCAGCCGGCTCCGGAGCAGCCGCTGCCTTCCTACGAACAGCTCGTGCCGCAGGGCGGCGATGGCGCCAGCCTGGATTGATTTCGTGGCAATGGTTTCGGCCTAGCCGAGGCCTTTTCGGACGGCGCGTTTCGGCGGCTGCATCGAGAAGACGGCGTCGTAAAGACGGTCGAGCAGATTTTTGCGGTCGCCGCCGCTGCTCAGCGTTTCCCATGTCAGCACCTTGCCGACATGCGCTGTGATCGTCCTGCCGGACAGCCGGCGGAATTCGTGGATCAAGAGCGACAGGCGTAGCGTCATCGACACCCAGCTCGCCAGATGAAACAACCGGCCGTTCTGGCCCTCGAAATAGATCGGCAGCACGCTTGCTCCCGTCGCCTGGATGAGCTTTGCCGGAAACATCTTCCACGGCAGGTCCTCGGCAGGGCCGAAGCCTTTCCTGGCGGTCGCCACGCCACCGGCCGGAAAGACGATGATGGTGGTGCCGTCCTTGAGCAGCCGCATCGCCTCGTGCCGGCTCCTGATGTTCATCGCCAGCGCCTGTCTGGTTTCCTCGAAAGAAATCGGCAGCGAGTAAGGCGCCATCTCGGGCACCTTCAGCAGGTCGTTATGGATCAGCACCTTGAAGGGACGACCGAGCTGTTCGGCAAGCGCCAGTACGGCCACGCCGTCGCCGATGCCGAAGGGGTGGTTGGCGACGATGACGATCGGCTCGGTAGGGATGGATTCGAGCGGCCAATTGCCCTTGACGTCGAGTTCGACGCCGATGAGATCGAGCAGCTTGGCGAACACGCGGTCGCTCTGGCCGATGATGTCGCAGCGCCAGATGTCGTAGAGCCTGGCATAGCGATCGCGGCCCGAGAGCCCCTCGATCGACCGGATCAGCCAACGCTTCAGGCGCGGATCTCCGTCATTGGCATAGGACAGTTCTTTGAACCGCAATCCGGCCTCGGGATGACCCGCTCCCTCGTTTGTGGCGAGAATATTGCGGTTTCATATCAGATTTCCGACAGCGCCAGATTGGCACTGTCGGATCAGACGATTTTCAGGCCGCCTTGGCTTTCTTCGCTTTGGCCTTGCGCCGAACGTCTGGAGGCGTTGCCTCGAGGGCAAGGCTCTCGACGGCGACGTCGAGTTCCATCGAAACCTGGTCCTGGCTGCCGAGGCGGCGGATGTTGACCGTGCGCTCCTCGGCCTCTTTCCTGCCGCAGACGATGATGACGGGAACTTTCGTAACGGAATGTTCGCGGACCTTGTAGTTGATCTTTTCGTTACGGAAGTCGGTCTCGACATGCAGCCCAGCTTCGCGCAGCGCGTCCGCCACTTCCTGGCCGTAGGCGTCGGCTTCGGAGGTAATCGTCGCAACGACGACCTGCAGCGGCGATACCCAGAGGGGCATATGGCCTGCGAAGTTCTCGATCAGGATGCCGAGGAAGCGCTCCATCGAGCCGCAGATGGCGCGATGGATCATCACCGGCTGCGTCTTTTCGGAGTTGCTGTCGATGTAGAAGGCGCCGAAGCGTTCCGGCAGGTTGAAGTCCACCTGCGTCGTGCCGCACTGCCATTCGCGGCCGATCGCGTCCTTCAGCGTATATTCGAACTTCGGCCCGTAGAAAGCGCCCTCGCCCGGCAGGATGCCGGTCTTGATGCGGCCTTCGGACTGGGTCTCGATCGTCTTCAGCACATCGGTCATGACGGCTTCGGCCCGGTCCCACAGCGCATCGGTGCCGACGCGCTTGTCCGGACGGGTGGAGAGCTTGACGACGATTTCCTTGAAGCCGAAGTCTTCATAGACCGACAGGATCAGGTCGTTGATCTTCAGGCATTCGGCCGCCATCTGCTCGTCGGTGCAGAAGATGTGCGCGTCGTCCTGCGTGAAGCCGCGCACGCGCATCAGCCCGTGCAGAGCGCCCGAGGGCTCGTAGCGATGCACGAGCCCGAATTCGGCCAGGCGGATCGGCAGTTCGCGGTAGGACTTCAGGCCGTGCTTGAAAATCTGCACGTGGCCCGGGCAGTTCATCGGCTTCAGCGCGAAGACGCGATTATCCGCTTCCTTGTCTTCCGGGTGCGTCATCGCATGGGCCGATTTCACGGCGAACATGTTTTCCTGATACCAGCCCCAGTGGCCCGAGGTTTCCCAAAGCGCGGTGTCGAGTACCTGGGGTGCGTTGACTTCTTCATAGTCGATGGCGAGTCTGCGGCGCATATAGGCAACGAGCGTCTGGAAGATGCGCCAGCCCTTGCCGTGCCAGAAGACGACGCCCGGGCCTTCTTCCTGGAAATGGAACAGGTCCATTTCGCGGCCGAGCTTACGGTGGTCGCGCTTTTCGGCTTCCGCCAGCATGTGCAGGTAGTTGTCGAGATCTGCCTGATCAGCCCATGCCGTGCCGTAGATCCGCGAGAGCATGGCGTTGTTGCTGTCGCCGCGCCAATAAGCGCCGGCAACCTTCATCAGCTTGAAGGCGGTGCCGATCTGGCCGGTCGAGGCCATATGTGGGCCGCGGCAGAGGTCGAACCATTCGCCCTGATTGTAGATCTTCAGATCCTGCCCTTCGGGAATCGCATCGACGAGCTCGACCTTGTACTGCTCGCCTTTGGCGGCAAAAACTTCCTTGGCCTTCTCGCGTGACCAGATCTGCTTGGTGAAGGGCGCATTGCGGGCAATGATTTCCTTCATCTTCTTTTCGATCTTGGGCAGATCGTCAGGCGTGAAGGGCTCGTTCTTGGCGAAGTCGTAATAGAAGCCGTTCTCGATCACAGGACCGATCGTTACCTGTGTCCCGGGCCACAGCTCCTGTACGGCTTCGGCCATCACGTGAGCGGCGTCATGCCGGATAAGCTCCAGCGCACGGCCGTCCTTGCGCGTGACGATCTCGATCTTGCCGTCGGTCACGGCGTCGGAAAGGTCGCGCACAGTGCCGTCGATCGCAATGGCGACGGCACTCTTGGCAAGCGACTTGGAAATGGATTCGGCGACATCCTTGCCGGTCGCGCCAGCCGGGAAGCTGCGCACCGAACCATCGGGAAATGTCAGGGAAACGGATTGGGACATTGAAATTCTCCTGTCCAGTCCCGCCAACGAATGCGGGTGGTTGAAACGAAAGCGCCTCCGTCCTTTGGAGGCGCCGCCGCCTGATACTCAGATTTGCCTCGTGAGTAAAGAAGAAGCGGACGATCCGGCACCGAAGCGACGTCGGGCTTCTATCCGCCGTAGGTCATCGTGTAATTCTGCAGCGCTGATTTCAAGGGCTGGTCGATCTCATCGTCCAGCGGCCCATCGAAAAGGCCGCGTCGCAAGAGGCTTCTTTTCAGTGCCGTGCGGGTGAAAGGCGAAAACGCCTTCAACTCATCGACAATCTGTCGGTCGCCCTGCTGGATTGCCACGAGAATGCTTTCCGCTGCATTATCCGAACTGAAGGTCGCATCATAAGCATAGGCCAGTCGATAGGCGGCTCTTCGGTATCCCGCGTCAGCCGCCCGCAGATACCACTTGATGGCCTCTTGCCGGTTGGCAGCAATTCCGAGGCCATCATCGTAGAAACGCCCGAGAGCGAACATGCCACCAGCCGAATTCAGCTCGGCGGATTTCTTGTAGTATTGGAATGCGATAGCCTGATCTTGATCCTTCCCGTTCTCGTAATACCCCGCAAGATTAAGAGCGCCGGCCGCAGATCCCGCATCGGCTGCCTTTTGAAACCAGTTGCGGGCGATTGTCTGGTCCTCTTTGGTGCCGATGCCATTCTGGTAGTAGTAGCCCACGGCGTTCATCGCTTCAGGATATTGCTTGAAGGCCGCCATCATGAACCAACTGAGCGCCTTGGAGCGATCAATAGGCACGCCCTGCCCGTATTCGTACATATCGCCCAGGGAGTATTGCGCTTTCGCATTGCCATAGGCTCCGGCCTTCGTCAGCCATTCCAAAGCTTTGCCGAAATCCTTCTGGTTTCCATCCGCTCCTCGATAGAGCGTCCCGAGCCTGTACATCGCGTCGGCAGATTTCTTGTTCGCCGCCGCCTCGTACCACTCGATCGCTTTCGCATAGTCGCGGGTTACCCCATCGCCGTCCTCATATTTGATACCGAGGAGGATCATCGCCGTGGCATTACCGGCAGCCGCGCCTTTTTCCAGATAGTCGATCGACTTGCCGTCGTCCCGTGGCAGGTTGGCATCATTGGCGTACATTTCGCCAAGCTTGGCGAAGGCCTCGATATATCCGTTCTCTGCAGCGGTCTTGAACCAGTGTACAGCCTCTCTCGAATCCTGAGCCGTACCCTCGCCTCTTTCATACAGAAGCCCAACACAATACTGGGCCTTGGCCGAACCACCTTCTGCCGCCTTGAGATACCAGACAAAGGATTTTTGGGCGTCGGCAGTCGTCCCGGAACCGTCATAGGAGCGGTCCGCGACTTCGAGAAATGCGTCGGCATCTCCGGCTTCCGCCGCCTTCTGGAACCATTCGAAAGCTTTCACCGCATCCTTTGCAAGACCGCTGCCGTCTTCATAACCATAGGCAAGGACCCGCATGGCGTCTGTCTCGCCGGTCGCTGCCGACTTCTCGAGCCATTTCACGCCATTTTCGATGTCGCGAGGACCACCTGTTCCGAAATAGAGCGATTGGCCGAAATGGCGGGCACCGTTCGAATCTCCGAGTTCGGCAGATTTTTCATACCAGATGCGGGCTTCGCGTTCGTCCACCGGCACACCTTTGCCTTCTTCATACATAATGCCTACATCCACAATGGCGCGGGAATCTCCACGAGAGGCGGCTTCCTTCATCCAGTACATGACTTGGCCATAGCGCGGATCGGGCATCTTCCAGAAAAGCAAAGCCTTGCCGCGATAAGCAGCGACTATCCCTTGCGCAATTGCCTGATCCAGCAGGGCCTCTGCCTTTGCGAAGTCTCGCTCCGTTTCCTTGCCCGCGATGTAGACGTCTGCCAGCGTCCTCATCGCACTGCCGTCGCCAAGCGCCACGGCTTTCTCGAGGAGATCGAGTGCCGTCTTTTTCTGCGCCTTGTCCCCCTCTCTCAGATAATATCGGGCAAGCGTCCTCATTCCATCGGCGGAACCTTTCCGCACCAGGTCATCCAGCATGGCAACGGCACGGCTGGCGTTCTTTTCCGTTCCAATGCCTCTCGTGTAAAGGAATGCGAGGTCCGTTATCGCTCTCTCATCGCCCTGTTGTGCTGCGGCTGAAAGCAGTTCGAAAGCCCGCTCGGCATCCACCGGAGCACCGATCCCGTCCAGATACCCCCAGGCAAGCGATCTTTTCGCCGGAACATAGCCCAGCCGGTCGGCAAGTTCGAAATAGGAGCGCGCCATGACGAAGTCCTGCGCAACGCCCCATCCCAGCTTATACATTTCTCCGAGATAATCGGCGGAGCGCGGATCGTTTTTTTCTCTTGCCTTTCTCAGCCAGGACAGTGCGGTATTGAAATCGCGCTCACGCCCGAAACCGTAGGCAGATGCCTCCGCCAGATAATCCATGGAAGGTGCGTGCCCCTGGGCCGCCAGCTCCTCGAATCCGGCAAGTGCCGGCTCATATTGCTGAAGGTTGAACTTGCTGGCGAGCCAGAAATAACGGGCGTCGGTGGAGCCTGGTTCTGCCTGCAAATAGGCTTCGCAAGCGGCAAGTGCATTCCGCCAGTAAGCGAGATTGTCGATTTCTACGCCGTCACGCGCAAGATGGCGGCACTTGGCTTCCGGTGCGGAGTCAACTGCGTTTGCAGCAGCTACGGGAGAATTGGCAATAGAGACGGCGAGAAAAAGTGACGCGGTCGCGAGAAAGTTGAAGAGTTTCATCAGTGACGGAATTTCAAAAACCAGGACAGGAAATACAGTGATATCTGTCACCTATTCAACTGCAAGTACATTTTTTCTCCGGTGATGAAAACATTTGAAGACGTGTTCTCCCTGCATCTAATCTGGCACATCGGTCAGGAGCGGGATCGTTTCCCGTCCGAGTAAAGAAGAAGCCGGCCTAGATGATCATTTCGGCAAGGCCGCACACCGTGTTCCAGTTGCGCATCGTGCCGACGCCGAGCCGTTTGGTGGTCAGGGCCGAAAGCAGTTTGGATTGGCTCGGTTTGCCGGCGAAATCGATCCAGACGTCGCCGCCGACGATGGCGATGCGCTGGCCTTCGGACATTAGCGGCTTCAGGGCCTCCACCTTTTCCGGGTCGACCGGCAGGCGCATCACCCGGACGATGACCTGATCACCACTGCCGTCCTTGAAGGGGTTGGTGCTGCAAAGCGCCATCCAGGTGCAGTCGCTGCGCACGATGATATCGACATGTTTGCCGAACTTCTCTTCGAAGGCCTCTTCCAGCGCGACCTCGAGTTCGTGCGGCCGCATTTCGTCGGCCTCGAAGACAAGATTGCCTGTTGAAACCAAGGTGCGCGGTTCGCGATAGCCGAGCTCCTTGGCAAGCGCGCGCAAATCTTCCATGATGACGCGGCGGTCGGGCGCCAGGACGATGCTGTGGAGGAGCGCTACGAACATGCTCATGGCCGCCGGAACTCCCATGCGCAATCAGGCTTCGTCATGGCGCTCCCCCCTCTTGCGTCCGATGGAGAGGTAACGCCATGGCATCCACCAGCGAAAGTCTTGGCCGAGCATTTCCGGGACCTGATCGAGGCCGCTGGTGCCGCCCGGGCCGCAGCGGCCGACGCGAAACAGCGTCATCCATCCGCCCGCCCAGAGCCCGTGACGGGCGATCGACTCGTAGCCATATTCGGAGCAGGTCGGGATGTGGCGGCAGGAATTGCCGACGAAGCCCGAAAGCGTCAACTGATAGAAACGGATGAGCCCCATACCGAGCAGGCGGTCGGGAGTCTTGCGGAAAGGGCCGGCATAGTTGCGAGAACGGTGTGCGGTCGTTTTGCGCGGCTTTTCGGAGCCGGCGGCGCCACCGTCGTCCTCATCGCTGGCCTGCAGGGCGCAGAACTCGCACATTTCGGTTACGCCTCGACAATTTCCGCCCGTTTCGCCTCGATCTGCCCGATCGCATCGACCACCGCATCGAAAGTCAGCATCGTCGAGGCATGGCGGGCCTTGTAATCCCGCACCGGCATCAAATAGCGCATGTCTTCGAAGCGCCCGGCGGGTCCCGCTCCATCCGCCTTCAACATGGCGAGCATGTCCTGGCGTGCCTGGCGCAGTTCGCCCGATGTGGCTCCGACGACATGGCGGGCCATGATCGAGGACGAGGCCTGTCCGAGCGCGCAGGCCTTCACGTCATGGGCAAAATCGGTGACGATATCGCCGTCCATCTTCAGCCAGATCCGCACCTTCGAGCCGCAAAGCTTGGAATGGGCCTGGGCGCTCGCATCCGCATCCACAAGCGTTCCGGTCAACGGAATATTGCCGGCGAATTCGAGAATTTTGCTGTTGTAGATGTCGTCCATGCTGGATTCCGCTCCAAAATCGCTGCGGATCGGCCGTATCGGCCTGTTATTGTCGTCGAAACAAAAAACACACCGTGTCGCCTAGGGATACTTACATACCATGACGGTCTTCCTATATGTATGTCGTTCGAAGGCCATGAAAATGCAATGGCCTCGTGTAAGTTTGATTGGGAAACCGTGCCGGATGGGTATTGAATCAGCCCTGAAAGCCCCGGAGCCTGCCAAAGGTGCATGACTTCCCGCATGGGACTGACCAGTGGCGATTCCGACAGACGGGTCCGCGATGCGGACCAGGAGACCATTGATCATGGACGCCATCGTGAAGAATTTTCCGCAGACCAACCGTGAGTCTGATCGGCCTTCCCAGCAGGAGGCGGAGGAAGCCGTTCGCGTTCTGCTGCGCTGGGCCGGCGACGATCCGACACGGGAAGGCCTGCTGGAAACGCCGGCTCGCGTCGCCAAATCCTACCGCGAGCTTTTCGCCGGCTACGATATGGCGCCGGAAGACGTGCTCGGCCGCACCTTCGAGGAGGTTGCCGGTTACGACGATATGGTCCTCGTCAAGGACATTCCGTTCTACTCCCATTGCGAACACCACATGGTGCCGATCATCGGCAAGGCCCACGTCGCCTACATGCCCGACGGCCGCGTGCTCGGCCTGTCGAAGATCGCGCGTGTCGTCGAGATCTACGGCCGCCGACTGCAGACGCAGGAAACGATGACCGCGCAGATCGCCCGGGCGATCGACGATACGCTCAATCCGCGTGGTGTCGCCGTGATGATCGAGGCCGAACATATGTGCATGGCGATGCGCGGCGTTCAGAAGCAGGGCTCGACCACGTTGACGACGACGTTTACCGGAACGTTCAAGACCGAACCGGCCGATCAGGCCCGTTTCATGACCATGGTGCGGAGCCGCTGATACCGGCTCCCTCAGGAGGGCCGCGATGAGCCAATTGATCTTCAGCCAACCATCCGAGGACAAGTCCGCGTTGGAAGACGCCGGTGATTTCACGCCGCGTTTCGACGACCGCGGCCTGATCACCGCGATCGTGACCGACGCCGGCGACGGCGAACTGCTGATGGTGGCGCATATGAACGCCCAGGCGCTGGCGCTGACCATCCAGACCGGCACGGCCCATTATTTCAGCCGTTCGCGCGGCAAGATCTGGAAGAAGGGCGAAACCTCGGGCAATCTTCAGACGGTCAAGGAAATTCGCACTGATTGCGATCAGGACGCCATCTGGCTGAAGGTCGAGGTCGCCGGTCACGACGCCACCTGTCATACCGGCCGCCGCTCCTGCTTCTATCGGACGATCACGCTTCAGGACGGAAAGCCGATGCTTGATATCGTCGATGACGAACGTCATTTTGATCCGCAGGACGTCTACGGAAAATAGCCGGAATTACCCGGTATCTGCCCCTTATTGCGCCAAAAACCGCTTCTATATACCATTTGGAAACTGAACGGGCACACTATCGGAAACCAAGTGTTCTGCTGGGAGGGGAGAACGCCATGCTGAGCTGGAGTCTGCATCGTCAAAGCTCTGAGGGCGAAGGCGCCGGTTCCGATATCTCCACCACACTTGAAACGCTCCCGCCTCCCGCGCCCGTCAAGAGAATCAAGATCGCTCTCGCGCTCGGCGGCGGTGCCGCCCGCGGCTGGGCTCACATCGGGGTGCTGCGCGCCCTTGACGAGGCAAAGATCGAGATCGGCATGATTGCCGGCACTTCGATCGGTGCGCTGGTCGGCGGTTGCTATCTCGCGGGCAAGCTCGACGAACTCGAAAGCTTCGCGCGCTCGCTGACCATGCGGCGCATCGCAAGCCTTCTCGATCTCACCATCGGCGGCAGCGGCCTCTTCGGCGGCATGCGGCTGACCAAGCGCATGCAGGAGCATCTCGAAGGCCTGAACGTCGAAGACCTCGACCGGCCTTTCGTCGCGGTTGCCGCCGAGGTCAATACCGGCCACGAGGTCTGGATCGCCAATGGTTCGCTGATCACGGCGCTGCGCGCTTCCTATGCCCTGCCCGGGATTTTCGAGCCGGTGCGCAGCAACCACCGCACGCTGGTTGACGGCGCGCTGGTCAATCCGGTGCCCGTCTCCGTCTGCCGCGCCTACGAGCAGCCGCTCGTCGTCGCCGTCAATCTGAACTACGATCTTTACGGCCGTTCGGCCGTCGTCCGGCATAATGCCAGCCTCTCGCCGCAGGAGGTGCAGAAGCAGGAAGAGGCGCCTTATGCGCGCCTCGGCATGACCGGCGTCATGGTCCAGGCCTTCAACATCATCCAGGACCGGATTGCCCGCGCCCGCCTTGCCGGCGATCCCCCCGATATTTCGCTGCAGCCGCGTCTCAGTTATATCGGCCTTTCCGAATTCCACCGGGCCGGCGAAGCGATCGAACGCGGCTACGAGGAAGCCAGAGCGCGGCTCCCCGAAATCCAGCGCATGCAGGAAGTCTACGCCAGCCCTCCCTGATGCACGTCGCGGTTTTGGAACGACATGCATCAAACAGGTCGGCGAAAACCTCAGCCGGCGATATAGGCCTTGATTTCCTCGGTCTCGCGCTCGACTTCGGCGATGCGTGATTTCACCACGTCGCCAATCGAGATGATTCCGGCGAGCTTGCCATTGGTTTCCACCGGCACGTGACGGAAACGGCGACTGGTCATCAGCTCCATCAGCTCATTGACGGTCGTCTCTTCATGGCAGCGGTAGACCTTCGCGGTCATCACCTGGGCAAGTGACTGGTCGAGACCGTCCTTGCCGTGTTTGGAGATGGCGTGCACGAGGTCGCGCTCGGTGAACATCCCCGAAATCCGGTTTTCCATGCCGACGACGACGATGGCGCCGATCTTCTTTTTACTCAGGATGTTGGCCGCCTCGGCGACGGTGGTGTTCGGCCCGGCGGTGACGACGTCCCTGCCCTTCCTGTCGAGGATTGCTTTAACTGAACTGGTCATTCGAACCTCCTATGTCCGTGAAACACTTTTCACAGGTCCGCGACGGTTTCTCCCCCCAGCGCGGATATAGGTCGATGGTGCACCGCCCCGCTCAGGATTGCAATATATCCTTCTTGGTGCCGGCAGCTTCCACAGGCGGGCGCGGCGCCCGGTCGAAAAGCGAAAAAAGCAGGAAGCCGAAGACGAAACCGCCGATATGCGCGTCCCAGGCGATCGCCTGATCGCTGTCGCCCGCAAGCGGTATGCCGACGGCGATCAGCGCGTTGCCGACCAACCAGAGCAGCATGAAGATAACGACGGTCCGGCTCTTCAGCGCCTCGAAGATGGAGAGCCGGGCGTTGAGATGTGTCGGCATGGACAGCATCGGCCGCTGCTCGGCCGGAAAGGCGAATCGGCAGGCAGCTCCCATCAGGCCGGAGATGACTCCCGACGCGCCGATCAGCAGCGATATGTCGCCCCAGTTGAGCGCGGTGTGCAGGGCGGCGGATGCGATCGCGGAAAGAATCCAGAAGAGCACGAAGCGCAGCGTTCCGATCCGGCGCACCACCGGTGCGCCGAAAGCCATGAGCCAGAATCCGTTGAAGACGATATGCTGGACGCTGCCGTGCAGCAGCGAATAGGTGACGGGCGTCCAGAACAGTTCCAGCCCCTGCTGCGACAGCGGAATCACATAGCGCGCGGGAACGAAGCCGAAGGTGAACAGCAGCCAGCCCACTGCATCGTCGGACAGCACGAGCGTCTGCACCGCATAGATGACGATCAGCAGGCAGAGGCTGAAGAACAGTGCCGGTGGAAGATTGAAAACCGGTACGCGCGGTGGCCGTGCCGGCGGCTGGACCTCGGGAGGTTCGGGCGCCTTGTTCGGTTCGGCCGTCTGCTCATTCATCTGTGTTTCGCCTCATTGAGGCCACAGCCATACAGGAGCGCCTGTCAAAAAAAAAGCCGCCCGTAGTGTCGGACGGCGTAACCCGGAACTCCTGGAAAGACCCGGCCCGGGGAGGTTGTGCAGAACTTCGAAAGTCGAAGCGATGGCAAGACAGTGTCACGAGAGGCGCCCCATCTCAATCGAAACCGTTTCTTAACCTTAACCGCCGCGGTTTGGCATGAAATCCGCAAGGTAAAGCCTGTAAGGGCCATGACGGCCTGAAATTGCTCCGGAATGGGACAGGTTGGTGTGAAATGCGTTTACAGACGACCATCGAAATATTTGACTACTGGAACCGTATCCGCGGCACCGCGGATGCACCGTTGAAATCCCAGGTCGAACCGTCCGCCGTTCCCCATCTTCTTCAGAATCTCTTCATTCTGGAGACGCGCGACGGCGGAGACATCGGTTTTCGGCTTGCCGGCACCCGCATCTGCGATCTTTTCGGGCGAGATCTGCGCGGCGAACGTTTTTCTTCGCTCTGGGCGCATGGTCAGCATACCGATATCGAACGCACGGCAAAGGGCGTAATGGACCACGCCATGCCGGCCCTGTTCAATGCCACCGGCTACAGCACCATTGGCCATCAGGCGTCTTTCGAGATCGTCATGATGCCGCTGCGCTCATCGGACGGCGCCTGCGATCGGCTGCTCGGCGCGATCACGCCGGCAGCGGCTGCGAGCTGGTTGGAGATCGTGCCGCTCGAATTCCTGGCGCTGGACCGCAGCCGTCTGCTGCCGACAAATTTCGGCAAGGCCGCGCCGGCCCCCGTGCGCCCGATCAATGAGATCGTCGCCGGTAGAGGCGCCCGTTTCGGCCAGGTCATGCGCCGCATGATGTCGCAGCTGCTCAGCGTGGAAGCCCGTTGACGGTCCCGTTTCGGGACAGCGGGCATACTCGTTTTCGGCTATGCTGGAATGGGGCGAAACAACCTTCTGTTAATGGATTGCAGGTAAAGATCGAGCTCTGCGATTTTCATGAAGAAGCCTTTTGATGCACTCGTTCCAGCCAGCTCAGACGCAAAGACCTGCGCCGCGCCCTGAACAGGGCGTTTTCCAGCGTGTGCCCATCAATATGCAGGGCCGGCTGATGCTTGCCAACTACGAGGAATTCGAATGCATGGTGATCGACATGTCGCCTGGCGACATGTACGTCACCTGCCTTGGGCGACCCCGCGCCAGCGAACGCGTGGTTGCCTATATCGACCACCTCGGTCGCGTCGAAGGTTATGTTCAGACGCTCGACAGCCGCGGCTTCACCATGTCGATCAATGCCACCGACCGCAAGCGCGAGAAGCTCGCCGCCCAGCTCACTTGGCTTGCCAATAAACACGAGCTCGGCCTGCCCGAGGATCGTCGCCACGACCGCCTGACGCCACGCGACGTGAAGACCGAACTCACGCTTGAGGACGGCACCCGTTATTCCTGCCGTATCATGGACCTTTCGCTGTCGGGCGCAGCCGTCGACGTAGAAATGCGTCCCTCAATCGGAACGGCGGTACGTCTCGGCAACATGCGCGGGCGTGTCGTTCGCCACTTCGTCGAAGGTGTGGCGATCGAATTTCTCTCGATCCAGTCCCGCGAGACGCTGCGCGAATTCCTTTAGAGCATGTCGCGCAAAAGTGTGCAGCGGTTTTGCGGTCAGGACATGCGTAAAAACAAAGATCTAAAGCGCGACAAGCGAATCTGAAAGATCGCGACGCGCTTTAACCGTCTTCCATTCGTCACTCCTGTATCGGATAAGGTTCGCCTCAGTCCCAGGCGCGCCAATGTCACCTCTTTATCCTGAAATCGAACCATACGATCACGGCCTGCTCGATACGGGCGACGGCAACCTGATCTATTGGGAGGCCTGCGGCAACCCGGCGGGCCGACCGGCGCTGGTGCTGCATGGTGGGCCGGGCTCCGGCTGTTCGGCCACGGCGCGGCGCTATTTCGATCCCGACGCCTACCGGATCATTCTGTTCGATCAGCGCAATTGCGGTCGCAGCCTGCCGAGCGCTGCCGATCCCGGAACCGATCTTTCTCTCAACACCACCTGGCATCTCGTTGCGGATATCGAACGGCTGCGGACCCATCTGGGGATCGACACCTGGCTCCTTCTCGGCAATTCCTGGGGCTCGACGCTGGCGCTCGCCTATGCCGAAACCCATCCGAGCCACGTCGCCGCGATCGTCATATCAGGCGTGACCACCACGCGCCGCTCGGAGATCGACTGGCTCTATCGCGGCATGGCGCCCTTCTTTCCCGAGGAGTGGCACCGTTTCCGTCAGGCGATTCCCCCAGGCGTGCAGGGGCAGGACGAGGATATGGTCGTCGCCTACCATCGTCTTCTCAACGATCCCTGCCCTGCAACACGCCTCAAGGCGGCGCGCGACTGGCATGACTGGGAAGCGGCCTCGATCCTGCTCGCCGATCCCGAAGGCCTGCCGCGCCGCTGGGCCGATCCGGCCTATCTGCTGACGCGCGCCCGCATCATCACCCACTATTTCGTGAACGGTGCCTGGCTGGAAGAAGGCGTGCTGCTGAAGAATGCAAAGCGGCTCAGCGGCATTCCCGGTATCCTATTGCAGGGAAGGTTCGATATAGAGGCGCCGCTTGTCACCGCCTGGGAACTGGCCCGCGCCTGGCCGCAAAGCGAGCTCAGGATCATCGCGCGCGCCGCCCATTCCACCTCTAATCCCGATATGAGCGCGGCGATCGTTGCCGCCATCGACCGATTTCGCGACTCTCCTCAAAAATAATTTCTCCGCCGTAACCACGGATGTGAGCCATATTCTGGTTCTGAGCCGGCCGAATCGGCCGATTTCGGTTGAGTCGTTCGCCGGCCACGCGACGCCGCCCGCTTCTCGTGGCGCACCGGATGTTACCCGGCTCAACGAAAATCCTTAACGTCAGGGACGGCAAACCAAGCCTTTCGAGGGCGAAAGCCTTGTCGCGTCGATTTCAATTTTAATCGATTTCGCGACAAATCTTCGTCGAATTTTATGCGCATTCGAGTTTGTTTTGAGTCAATATTTATCGGCATTTGAATCAACTAAGCCTTTAATTCTATTGCGTAATTTTGCGTGAGATAAAAACGTATGTGCCATTGTCGCTTCAACTTACGGGGAGACGGCAATGACAACTGCGAATATCCTGAAAGGCGGCCTTTGGGCTGGCGCCATCATCATGGCAATGGCGGGTTCGGGACAGGCGATGCCCGCCAGCATGGCACTGGCAGGCAATGCCAGCCCGCCGATCGGACACTACGAATTCTGCAAGGCGAATCCGAAAGAATGCGCCTATGCCGGCGGCGATGCCGGACCGGCCATCCTCACCGAGGATCGTTGGAAAGAAATCCTCAAGGTCAACTACACCGTCAATTCGACGATTCAGCCGGAGACGGATGAACAGATCTACGGTGTCGAAGAGCACTGGGCCTATCCCACAACGGTCGGCGATTGTGAGGACTATGCCCTCCTGAAGCGCAAGATGCTGATCGACGACGGCTTCTCGCCGTCCGACACACTGATCACGGTCGTGCTGCAGCCGAACGGCGAAGGCCATGCCGTGCTGACGGTCCGCACCGATCACGGCGACTTCATCCTCGACAACATGCGCAACAAGGTGCTGCTGTGGTCGGATACCGAATACACCTATCTGAAGCGCCAGTCCGCCGACGATCCGGCTCGCTGGTCGAAGCTTCAGGACGGCCGCACTGTCGCGGTTGGTAGCGTCAAGTAAGAACGCCCGCCGGCTCTGCCGGCGGCAGGCCTCGGCCCGGTCAGTCCCCGCATACCCGTCCCGACCGGTGCCCAAGAGCCGTTCCCGCTGTCCCGGGAACGGCTCGCCCATTTCTAGAGCCTTTCCGGGTTAGATTGCAGCATTCTGTTGGCTCAAACGGAATCGGATGGTCGACCGGCCGGCGCGCGTCGTAGCCCAGTTCTACGGCCAAGCCGGCCGGTCGATCAGGCGGCCCGTTTCAGCCAACCCGAAGGGCCGGGCATCTTTCCGGCAGGATCAAAGGCGATCAGCTCGGACGTACCTTGGGGTATGCCCTGCGCCAATCGCCTTTGCCCTGACGAAAACCTGCTCCGGCAGAATGCTGCAAGCTAACCCGGAAAATCTCTAGCCTATGGTGACGCTGTCCCGGGACCGCACACCGTCCCCAATTATTAGCGAATTGTTAACCTTGTTGGTCCGATGATGACGATCAGATTCATCATCGGCATCAGCGGCTCATGTTCATCTTGCGGCGGACCGAAACGCGAAGAACCGCCATGAGCCACGCCGCGCACAGCGCACCAGACGAGCAGCCGCTCCTTTCCATGGGTTTCCTGCTCCGCACGATGACTGTGATTTCAGTCCTCGCCGTTCTGACCGTCGCGATCAGCATCGGCGGGCGCTGGTTCGGCCGGCATATCTCTCTTGCCGGCAATACCGACAGCACTGATGAAATCAGCCTGACCATTGGTCGCGATACGGTGAAATTTCCCGAAAATGCGATTCGCTTCCCGAGCCAGAGGCATGAAGGTGCGGCCGAGCGCGTCGATCTCTACCTCGCATGGCCTGATATGCAGGGTTACGGCAAGGCAAACCACCTGCGATTCGACGATATTGCTCAGTCCTCCGGCCTGATCTTCCTGCAGATCACCCAGGGTACGATGTCGCGCGACATGTCCGGGCGGCTGGAGCCGATCTATTCGCATCTGCTCGAAGGAGCGCCCGAGCCGTTTCGTGACGGCCTGACGCTGCATCGTCTTCGCGCCGACGCGGGCTACGGTGACGAGGTGCTGTTGACGGCGCCAGTCAAGGGCGGGCCGGACTACGTCGTGCGCTGCATATTGCCTTCAGCCCCGGACAAGGCGGCGAGCGGAGATTGTCAGCGCGATATCAAGGTCGGTAGGGACCTCAGCGTTCTCTACCGCTTCTCCAGCAGCCATCTCGACGACTGGGAACATATTGATGCCGCTATCCGCACCTTTGTGGAAGCGCGGCTTGTGAACCATTCCCAGACAAGTTCCTAAAATGCATCCCGGCAGGCGAAATAAACGATTCATCATAAACGGATTGGTAACGCCCAACCGTTAGTTTCAAACGACGGACTGTGCGGCGGGAGGTGTGCGGATCCGGCCGACAATCTGAAGTGCCAAATATCTGAAATGCAAGCGAAGAGTGGAATAGTGTCAAGGTCAGTCTCCTCCGTATCATCGTCCCGATCCGGTAGCTTTTTCGTAAGGCTGTTGGCGGCCCTTTCTGTGGCTGTCACGATCGTCCTGGTCGATTCGATAAGTGCCGAAGCGGAAGCGGCAAATCCGAAATATGCGGGCATCGTCGTCGACGCCAAGACCGGCAACGTTCTCTACAGCGAGAATGCCGATCGGCTGCAATATCCAGCCTCGCTGACCAAGATGATGACTATCTACATGACCTTCGAGGCGCTGGAGCAGGGGCGCATTCGTCTCGATACGCCAGTTCCCTTCTCCGCTCACGCTGCAGCCCAGGCGCCGACCAAGCTCGGTGTGCGCGCCGGTGGCACGATCACCGTCGAACAGGGCATCCTCGGTCTCGTCACCCTTTCGGCCAATGATGCTGCAACCGCCCTCGGCGAAATGCTCGGCGGCGGCAGCGAGGATCGCTTCGCTCAGTTGATGACTGCCAAGGCGCATGCGCTCGGCATGACACGCACCACCTATCGCAATGCCAATGGCCTGCCGAATACGGCGCAGATGACGACGGCGCGCGACCAGGCGCGCCTCGGTATCGCGCTTCGCCAGCATTTCCCGCAATATTACGGTTATTTCTCCACCCGCGCCTTCAAGTTCGGCACCCGCACGATCCGCAGCCATAACCGACTGGTCGGGTCGGTACGCGGCGTCGACGGCATCAAGACCGGTTACACCAGGGCAGCCGGCTTCAATCTGGTGAGCTCGGTACAGGTGGACGGCAAGTCGATCGTCGGCGTCGTGCTCGGCGGCGCCTCGACACCTGCCCGCGATACCCAGATGCGCAATCTGATTGCCACCTACCTGCCGAAGGCTTCGAGCCGCGGCGGTTCCTCGGCGCTGATCGCCCAGGCAGCCCCTGCCCCTGCGTCTGCGATCATTGAGACGCCCGCTCCCGTCGAGCCTCCGAAGGCTCCGCAGCAGGTCGCAAAAACGATCACACCAGCACAGCCGCCGGTTTCGGCCGCCGTCGCCGATCTAAGCCTGCCGCAGAAGGGGCCGCAGCCGGATGCGCGCTATCAGGTCGCCGAAACCGAGGTGGCCTACGCCGAAACCGCTGCGCCGAAGACCGACAATCCGCTGGTGGCCCAGGCAATGCCGGCGCCGACCAAAGTCAAGACCAAGACCTTCAAGCCGCAGGCCGCTGCCGCCGCCCCATCCGAAGACAACGATGCCGCCGTCGATAACGTCACCACCGCGTCTACCAGCCCGACCACGGCCAAAGACGGGCCGGCTGGCTGGGTCGTGCAGGTCGGCGTTTCACCGAGCCGGCAGATGGCCATGGATCTGCTGGATAGCGCCAAGAACAAGGGCGGCAAGGCACTGGCCTCGGCAAAGCCTTTCGCGGTCGCCTATGGCGACGGCGGTGGCCAGGTTTATCGCGCCCGCTTCGGTGGCTTCGACGACCAGCGCGACGCCATCAACGCCTGCAAGGCCTTGAAGAAGGCCGGCGTCAAGTGCTGGGCAGCCGCCCAATGACCTATTCGATGCTGCCCACGCAAGTGCCGGCGGCATCGGTGAAGGCCGGAATCGGTGTTTGCGTTTCCGGCCACCATTTTTGAACTCGATCAGTATTGCTTACGGGGAAAACAATGGCGATCAATGAGAATGTTCCGGGAACGCCTTCAGAGCGCCGCGCCGCCGGCAAGATGCGTTCCTCCCTGCATCCGCTGCACGAGGCCGCTCTCCGCCTCGCCGAACTCGGCCTGCAGCGGCCAAAGGCGAAGTCCGCGAAGACCCGGGATCTCATCAATCTTCTGCTTTGCCATGGCGCCCGCGCCTGGCGCTATTCCCAACCTGAGGCGCGCATCCACCTGCATGTGACCTCGCCGGACGGCAGTGCGCCGGTGCAACTGCGCCTGCGTTAAACTGCAGAGCGTCCGACAGGACGCACTATCGCTTTCAATCTACTGAGGCCCCGAAGATCGATTCCGGTTTTCGGGGTCTTGCGTTAGAGCAGTCCGAGTTCCGTAAGTTCGCGGCGAAGATCGGCCGGCATTTCGGTAATGCCGGCACCGAGGCTCATCAGGTCGCGCGGCACGTCGTCCTGTGTGTAATAGCGCCAGCCCTGGAAGGGGCGCTTCGGCTGTACGGCCGTCTCGATGACCTCGGGACCGAGCACCAGATGGCAGCGAGAAATCCCCTCGCCGTCCGTAAAGGTCTTGATGTCGAGCAGCTTCTGACGCGCCTGCACCTGGCCCTTGATCACCCAATAGAGCGAGCCGCCGTCAAGCAACTCCTCGACGCGCTTCGGCACCATGCGTGTCGTGTGAACCGAATGCGGCTCAAGGCCGGTGGCTATGGCGCGCAGCGACCGCTCCGCCACCCATTCGCGCAGATCGTCTATCGAGTCGGCGCCGACACAGAGTTTGATGAGATGCAATGCCATGCTGCCGTTGAAATCCTTTTGGCAGCGAGCGTCAAGCGTCTAAAGCAGTTCCAGGAAAAGTGTGAAGCGGTTTTCCCTGGCAAAGCGCGCAGCGTTTTTGCCAAGCAAGCGCAAAGCGCTTTTGCCGGGAATTGCAACAAGAACTTAGAGCGGTTCTGCGCTCGCGTGAAGCGCTAAGCCGCTCCTACGCACGCGTCCACAAACTCAGCATTCGACGACGTTGACGGCAAGGCCGCCGGTCGAGGTTTCCTTGTATTTCTCGCTCATGTCGTGGCCGGTCTGGCGCATCGTCTCGATGCAGGCGTCAAGCGGTACGAAATGTTGGCCGTCGCCCTTGACGGCGAGTGACGCCGCGGTGACCGCCTTGACCGCACCGAGTGCGTTGCGCTCGATGCAGGGAACCTGCACGAGACCCGCGACCGGATCGCAGGTCATGCCGAGATGGTGCTCCAGCGCAATCTCGGCGGCGTTCTCGATCTGCTCCGGCGTGCCGCCCATGACGGCCGCAAGGCCGGCGGCGGCCATGGCGGCTGCGGAGCCGACCTCGCCCTGACAGCCGACCTCGGCGCCCGAGATGGAGGCATTGTGCTTGATGATGCCGCCGATGGCAGCCGCCGTCAGCAGGTAATCGCGGATGCCTTCCTGGTCCCAGTCCTCGTGAAAATGCTCGTAGTAACGGATCGTCGCCGGAATGACGCCGGCCGCCCCGTTGGTCGGTGCAGTCACGACACGCCCGCCGGCGGCGTTCTCCTCGTTGACCGCCATCGCATAAACGCTCAGCCAATCGTTGGCGAGCAGCGGGTTAATGCGGTTGCTGCGCCACTCCTCCTCCAGTTTGTCGTGGATCTTGCGGGCGCGGCGCTTGACGTTGAGGCCGCCGGGCATGATGCCATCGACCTTAAGACCGCGCTCGATACAGGAGCGCATTGCCTCCCAGATGCGGTCGAGCCCCTGGTCGAGCTCCTCGCGCGAGCGCTGGCTCTCCTCATTCGCCCGTTTCATCTGCGCGATCGAAAGCCCGGAGCGCTCTGCCATGTCGAGCATCTGCTTGGCGGTCGAGAAGGGATAGGGAACACGCGCTCCGCTGGCCGCGTTCTTTTTCGCCCGCATCTGTTCCAGCTCGGTGTCGGTAACGACGAAGCCGCCGCCGACCGAATAATAGATGCGCTTGAGGAGCAGCCGGTCGTCCTTGTCATAGGCCGAGAAGGACATGCCGTTGGCATGGCCGGGCAGCGGCTGTTTTTTGTCGAAGATCAGGTCGGTCTTCGGTTGGAACTGATAGGAAGGATGGCCCGCCGGCGTGATGCGACCGGTGCGTTCCACCGTGTCGATGATGCCGTCCATCTTGTCGGGATCGACGCTGTCGGGCGCCTCGCCCATCAGCCCGAGAATGACCGCCCTGCCCGTGCCGTGCCCGATTCCGGTATGGGCGAGCGAGCCGTGCAGGCTGACCTTGATCGCGGCGATCTGCGCGCCCGATGACGGACGCGGCCATTCGCTCGACAGGATCAGTTCGAGAAACCGGTTGGCGGCGGACATCGGACCCATCGTGTGCGAGCTCGACGGCCCGACACCGATCTTGAAGACATCGAATACCGAAAGAAACATGGATGCGCCTTTTGAATACGAGAATGCAAGCTTAAGCGAGGCCCGCTCCAGACCTGCGCGATTGACCGACATAGCATGGAGCCGATGCGACATTCACGCAGCAGACTAAAACCAAGTGACCCGCCTTACCAGTCATTGCAGCATTTCAATGCATATGTAGAGTGGCGCGCGTTCATGCGGAGACTGAATCACTGATGACGACGGCGGACTACATCGCTCTGGCCTTCTTTGCCTGTATGTGGGTGGGCTATTCCTGGCTGCTGCAGGGCCGCACTTTCTTCGGGCGCACCAGCCTGACGCATGCGATGATTGAGCGGCGGCGGGAATGGATCTACAATTCGCTGCGTCGCGACCTGAAGATGATCGATACGCAGATCATGGCCGGCCTGCAGAACGGCACCGCCTTCTTCGCCTCGACCTCGATCTTCGCGATCGGCAGCTGCTTTGCCCTGCTTGGCGCGACGGAAAAGGTCGATGCCGTTTTCGCCGACCTTCCCTTCGTCCTCCACGGTGGCCACGCCGCCTTCGAACTCAAGGTTGGAGGGCTCGCCGCGCTTTTCGGCTATGCCTTCTTCAAGTTCGGCTGGTCCTACCGGCTGTTCAACTACTGCACCATCCTTTTCGGCTCGATCCCGATGCTGCGCGAGGCCGAGAGCGATGTCATCGCCGCCGAGCGGGCCGCCGAACGGGTCATCCGCATGAACGTCATCGCTGCCAGCAACTTCAACGAAGGCCTCAGGGCAATCTTCCTGTCGATCGGTTATCTCGGCTGGCTCATCAACCCTTATGTCTTCATGGTGACGACCTCCATCGTCATCTTCGTGCTCGCACGCCGGCAGTTCTTCTCGGAAGCGCGTCTGGCGATCATGGATGTCGGTTCGCCATCAAATCTCCACCTTTCTGCTATTCGCCGCGATATGCCGTCGCGCGACGGAAATGATTTGCCCGAGGGCTTCTGATGACATTGCCGGCAATTGAAGCCGATGCGGCGGCGAGACCGCCACGCATCGGTCTGTTGGATACCGCGCGCGGGGTCGCGCTGATCGCCATGGCCACCTACCATTTCAGCTGGGACATGGAGTTCATGGGCTATCTTGCGCCGGGCACGGCCGAGACCGGATGGCTGAAAATCTATGCCCGGGCGATCGCCACGACGTTTCTCTTCATCGTCGGCATCAGCCTGGCGCTTTCCAGCACACCCGAAGTGCGCTGGCCCTCCTTCTGGAAGCGGTTCGGCATGATTGCCGCCGCAGCCGCGCTCATCTCGATCGCCACGCGCATCGCAATGCCGAATGAGTGGATCTATTTCGGCATCCTGCATTGCATCGCGGTGCTCACGCTCATCGGCGTCGTTTTCGTAAGGCTGCCGCTGGCTTTCACGCTGATCGCCACCGTCGGTCTTCTTGCCGCCTGGCTCATCGATAATTTCGGAACCCCGGGACTGCTTCGATCGTCTTTCTTCGATCCCAGATATCTTGCCTGGATCGGCCTTGCCGAGATGCCGGAACGCTCCAACGACTACGTCCCGCTCTTTCCATGGGCAGCGCCGTTTTTCGCAGGACTGAGCTTTGCCTCGATCGCGCTGAGAACCCGGCTTGCGCACCGGCTTGCGGCTCTGGGCACCGGCTCCTGGTGGACGGCAAGGCTTGGCCGTCACAGCCTTGCCTTCTACCTCGTTCACCAGCCGGTTTTGATCGCCATCGCCTACGGGCTTTCCCTTGCGGTCCCGCCGCCGAAGCCAGATCCGGTCGAAACTTACCTAAAGCAATGCAACGCCGCTTGCGTGATGCAGCAAGGCGAAGCGCTCTGCCGCAGCTTCTGCCAGTGCACGCTGCAGAAATTGCAGACGCAAAGCCTGCTGACGCCATTGCAGGCGGGGACGATCGACATCGAAAACGATGAGCGAGTCCAGACGATCGCTGCCGAATGCAGCGCCGAGGCGCAATAAAAGCCGGCGCCGCTTGGCGGAAGTTTTCAGGTGGTGACGCCGATTTCGGCGAGGCGGCCGAGGCAGGCCTCTTCGATATTGTCGAGTTCGGTCAGCGTGTCGTCGATGTCCTTGCGCTTCTGGCGCAGGTCCTCGCGCTTCTCGTCGACGCGTTTCATCAGCAGCTTCAGCTGGCCGAGTTCGCCCGGAGGCTCCTTGTAGACCTGGATGATCTCGCGGATTTCGGCAATGGTGAAACCGATGCGCCGGCCGCGGAGGATCTCGCCGATAAGCCGCCGGTCGGCGGGCCGGAAGAGACGGGTGCGCCCTCTCCGCTCCGGATGGATAAGTCCCTCGTCTTCGTAGAAGCGGAGCGTGCGCGTGGATACGCCGAATTCGCGCGTCAGCTCCGTTATGCTATAATATTTGTTCACCGGCATGTGTTCCCCGTCTGCGCAGGTCATAATATTGACTTTTACGTAATAGTCAATTTCGGCAGCCGGTCAGATGCCAAACCACCAGGTTGCGATGCCGAGGAAAGCGAAGAAACCGGTACAGTCGGTCACCGTCGTGACGAAAACGGATGAGGCGATCGCCGGATCGGCTCCCATCTTGTCGAGCAGCAGCGGCAGGAGAATGCCGGCAAGGGCGGCCGCCATCAGGTTGATGATCATCGCCGCCGCGATCACCCCCCCGAGCTGATAGTCGTGGAACCAGGTGCCGGCAATCGCGCCCATGATCGTCGCGAAGATAATGCCGTTCAGGATGCCGACGCCTGCCTCTCTGCGGATGATACGGCCGGCATTGTAGATGTCGAGATCGCGGGTCGCGAGCGCGCGCACCGTCACCGTCATCGTCTGCGTGCCGGCATTGCCGCCCATCGAGGCGACGATCGGCATCAGCACCGCAAGCGCGATCATCTTTTCGATCGAAGCGTCGAACAGGCCGATGACGCTTGCCGACAGCATCGCCGTGCCGAGATTGATCAAAAGCCACAGGAAACGCGAGCGCGCCGTCGAGAGCACGTTGTCGGACAGTTCTTCGTCGCCGACGCCGCCGAGGCGCTTGATGTCCTCGTCCGCCTCTTCATGAATGACGTCGACGACGTCGTCGATGGTCAGCACGCCGACCAGCCGGCCGTTCTCGTCGACGACGGCGGCGGAGAGAAGGTCGTATTGCTCGAAGAGCTGGGCCGCCTCTTCCTGGTCCATTTCCGCCGGGATCGGATGGTTCGTCTCCCGCATGATCTGTTCGATCTTCGTCTGCCGTTTGGTACGCAGGATCTGGTCGAGATCGACGGCGCCAAGCAGCTTGAAGGTCGGATCGATGACGAAGATCTGCGAAAAGGAATAGGGCAGATCCTCCTCGTCGCGCATATAGTCGATCGTCTGTCCCACCGTCCAGAATGGCGGCACGGCGACGAATTCCGTCTGCATGCGGCGTCCGGCCGAACTTTCGGGATAGTCGAGCGCCCGGCGCAGCCGCACCCGCTCTGTGAACGGCAACTGGGCCAGAATCTCTTCCCGGTCCTCCTTGTCGAGGTCTTCGAGAATGTAGACCGCATCGTCCGAATCGAGCTCGCCGATCGCCGCTGCGATCTGCTCGTTCGGCATCTGATCGACGATTTCGCGGCGGATCGCCTCGTCGACCTCGGTCAGCGCCGTCATGTCGAAATCGTCGCCGAGCAAACGCACCAGCGCCAGGCGCTGATCCGGCTGGATCGATTCCAGCAGGTCGCCTATTTCGGATTCATGCAGGCGGGCAACGTTCTGGCGCAGGAACAGCGTATCGCGGTCGGCGATCGCGGCGCCGACGAGCGCCAGGAAATCGCTGCGGACATTGCCGTCCTCGTCGTAGATGTCGGCTTCCTCGTCATCGGGACGCCTGCGAATGCGGTCTTCCCCGTCGGTCGTCGTCATCTGCCGCCTCGCACCTGGTTCGAATTTCAACGACTGCCGCCGCCATTCGCAAATGTCGGCCGAAAACACATTGTCAACAAGCGGATAAGTCAATCCCGCGCGAGCTTGCCGCAGTCGGAATCCCTGCACCTGCTAGCTCAAACCATCCTTGCCGTAAAGCCGCAACCCATGCTTCGTGATGACAATGCCTGCGGCCAGCGATAGTTTCCGCAGCCGTCCAAGCGAAGAAAGCCAGCCCCATGCCCATCCGTCCGATCCTGCGCTATCCCGATCCCGGTCTGAAGACAGTCTGCGCGCCGGTGACGGCCTTCGATTCGTCGCTCGCCACGCTCGCCGACGACCTGCTGGCGACGATGCGCGCCGCTCCCGGCGTCGGCATTACCGCCGCTCATATCGGCGTCTTTCGCCGTGTGACGGTGCTGGAGCTCGACAAGACTGACGGCGTGCGCCTCTACGTCAACCCGGAGATCACCTGGTTTTCGAAGGAGACGATGAGCCATGCGGAAGGCAGCGTCTCCATGCCCGGCGCGACCGATGAGGTGACGCGCCCGCGGGCGATCCGCTTCCGCTATCAGGATGGCGAGGGTGGCGTGCACGAAGATGCCGCCGAAGGTTTCCTCGCCATCTGCATCCAGCATGAGATCGATCAGCTCGACGGCATTTTCTGGCTGCAGCGCCTCTCACGGCTGAAGCGCGACCGTCTGGTGAAGAAATGGGAGAAGACGCAAGCGTGAGAAATCGCTGCGCGCCCGAACCATTGGCCGTTCGTTGCGTTCTCAAAAGAGAAAACAAGGAGCGACGGCAATGGCAAGGATCGAAGACAAGCCCCCTCTTCCAGGTGAGAAGCCCAGGGTTTCCAGAGATAGGTTGGAACTTTCCCGCGAGGAAGATTACCGCGACCTCGAGGAACGCAATCTTGACGATGGCTGGCCCTATGCCGACGGCACCAGCACCGACGGTCCGGGAAACCGCCCTTATGGCGAGACCGCGGCCAATTTCGATACTGATCCCAACACAGGCTTTCGGCTCGACGGCATCGACAAGGATGGAAACGAGAATCGCCTGAAGGATTCGCTTCGCGCCGGTATGATCGATCGGGATGAAAGCGATGATCTGGAAGCGCGGGTTACCGAAAACCTGGAAAACATTCCCGACGTCGACATAAACAGCATTGATGTCCACGCCGACGGCCACGTGGTGACCCTTGAGGGTTCCGTCGAGACGATCGGCATTGCCCGCAAGGTCGAACTCGGTGCGCTTTCGGTAGACGGTGTTCACCATGTACGCAACAAGCTGCAGCTGACAGGTGTTGACGCGCATATCCCGAACGAGGACTGAGCCATTTCACAGAAAAACCACAGCGGGAGGCCGGCCGCCGCCTCCCGAATGGCTCTCCAATATTACAAAAAGTTAATCAATTTCCGATTGTAGCGAGCGCTATTTTGTGCGTGTCGCCTTTGCCCTTTTTACTTAGGCGGCTGTCGTAACGAAAACGTCAAATTCGTTGACAAGACTGTGATTTCATTTGAACAAAAGGCCGAATGCAAGCCTTTTTCATTTCACAAAATTGCCTGAATTGGGGCGCGAACTTCTCTTCGCCGGGGATGGTTGATGTTGTTGAATTCAACATCAGATTGAGGAGATAAACCATGCGTATCAAAATTGCTCTCGCCGCCTCCCTGTTCGCCGTCAGCCTCGCAGGCGCTGCCTTCGCCCAGCCGACATATTCCGATGACTACACCAACGACAGCGACGGTTTCGCCCCGAGCGCGATGTCAAAGCCCGCCACGGTGCACTACAGCAACCACAAGGCACCGGCCTATTCCAGCGACTACACCAATGACAGCGACGGCTTCGCCCCGAGCGCCATGGCCGGCCCGGCCGTCGACAAGACCGCGACCGCCAGCATCAAGCCCCTGCCCCCATGCCACAGCATGGTCGGCCCGAGTGGCTCCCACACCAAGGGTGCCGACAGTGGGGCCTCCCGCACAGAAGCATGCCGTGCGATGCACTGATGCAGCAATCATGATTAGCTAAAGGAAAGGGTCGGAAGTCGGCCCTTTTTCTCTTCATCCGCTTTGTCGTCTCAGAAGACGAATGGAACGAGCCGGTAACGGGTCGTGGCCATGAAGCTTACATATGCGGGATCCTGCTTGAGCAGACGCTCTTCAGCGAGAAGGCGAAAACATTGCGCAGCGAGGGCAGTTGCATAGACGGTAAAATTCCAAAAGCTCGGATGGACCAGGAAGAAGCCGATATGCGTTAGCAGATACCCGGCATACATCGGATGGCGGACGAACTTGTAGGGGCCGCCGATCTTCACGCCGCGATTGGCCGGCACCAGCCCGAAGCTTCGCAGCAGGGTTAGCTTTGCCGAGATTTGCAGGGCCAACCCGAATGCCATGGCCATCACGCAAAGCGGGATCGGCGCAAGCGGCTGCGACTCGGAAGGCGAGACGAGCAGCGGGAAGACGGTGCCGACGGCGGTGAGCATCCAGTCGAATAGACGCAGAGACGCATTTCTCGTCGGCCGGCGTGTCAGAATGAGCAAGGCGGCGGCGGCCTCTGAAACAATCAGCAGGCAGTCGATAATCGCCCGGTTGTCCTGCATCTGGGGCAAAACACGGATGACGATGGCGACGAAGAAATAGCCGATCAGGACCTTCTCGACGATATCGAGAGCGAAATGAACATCGAGGAATGACCAGCTTACCGCCTGTTTTTTCATTGTCCTCAACCACTTTCACATTCTCAGAGCCGGCCTTACCTCTATATTTGCCGCTGCTAATTATGTGTTAAAGCGCTCGCTGAAATCTCACCGAGCAGATGGTCGTGCTTGGCCGACCCGGCTGCACACCGCAGCCGCGATGACAGGCCGGCAGGCTCTGTCACAGGCAATAGCGTTGGATCAGGATGTGCCGCAAGTATCGCCCGGCGAGCGCTCCCGTGAAGGGAGATGGTGCGGTCGAGAAGACTCGAACTTCCACGGGTTGCCCCACAGCGACCTCAACGCTGCGCGTCTACCAATTCCGCCACGACCGCATCGTGGTAGGTGCCGATTTGCGTCGGCGGGGCAGCATGTAGCAAAAGCATTTGGGGTGCACAAGGGCGATATGACAGTTTTTTTCAAAACCTGTCACAGCATTTGAATTGCCCCTGAAACGGGTCCATATAGATCTCCTGCCGCCCCTTTCGGTATTTGGGGAAAGCGGCAAGGAATGGCCATGCTTCGCACTGATCTCGAATTCTCCATGCTACCGAAACTCGGCACTCGCCCGGTGCGCTGGCGCATCGCCGATGGTCTCGTTGCTTACGAAGACGCCGTGGAGACGATGGAACGCGAGGTGGCGGTGATATCAGATGGCGGCGATGAGTTCGTCTGGCTCGTCGAGCATCCGCCGCTTTATACCGCCGGCACCAGCGCCAATGCCAGTGACCTCGTCCAGCCCGATCGTTTTCCTGTTTTTGCGACGGGTCGTGGCGGTGAATATACCTATCATGGGCCGGGCCAGCGCGTTGCCTATGTCATGCTCGACCTGAAGCGGAGGCGCCAGGACGTTCGCGCCTTCGTCGCCGCCCTGGAAGACGTGGTCATCCGCACGCTCGACAGCATGAACGTGCGCGGCGAGCGCCGCGAGGATCGCGTCGGCGTCTGGGTGCGCCGCCCCGAAAAGCTGCCGTTGCCCGACGGAACGATGGCGGAAGACAAGATCGCAGCCCTCGGCATCAGGCTGCGTAAATGGGTGACTTTCCATGGCCTGTCGCTCAACGTCGATCCCGATCTCGATCATTTCGGCGGCATCGTGCCCTGCGGAATATCGGGTTACGGCGTCACCAGCCTCGTCGATCTCGGCCTGCCTGTCATGATGTCGGATGTCGATATCCGGCTGCGCGCCGCTTTCGAGGAGGTTTTTGGCGAAACGGCAAACGAAGTCTGATCTCGCGGTTGCTCGGCTTGATTTGCCGCGCATTCCGATGATTGATGGCGTCACCCCCTCAAGAATCGGTCGCCATGTCAGAGCATTCAGTCCATCAAAATTCCCTGCAGGGCATGGCGATCATGTCCGGCGCCATGCTCATCCTGCCGACCATGGATGCCATCGCCAAATACATGGCGACCTTCGAGGCAATGTCGCCGGGCCAGGTCACTTTCTACCGATTCTTCTTCCAGATTGCCTGCACCCTGCCGATTCTTTTCGCCCTTTTCGGCGCGAAGGCGCTTTCGGCCAAGCGGCCCTGGATGAACCTTTTGCGCGGCGTGCTGCACGGGGCTGCGAGCCTGCTGTTTTTCGTCGCCGTCAAATACATGCCGCTTGCTGATGTCTTCGCCATCTATTTCGTCGAACCCTTCATGCTGACCGCCATGTCGGCGCTGTTTCTCGGCGACAAGGTCGGCTGGCGGCGCTGGATGGCGATCGTCGTCGGCTTCGGGGGCGCAATGATCGTCATCCAGCCGAGCTACGAGATCTTCGGCCTGAAGGCGTTGCTGCCGGTCGCCTGCGCCTTTCTGTTCTCGCTTTATCTGTTCCTCAACCGGGCGATCGGCGAGGCCGATTCGCCGCTGACCATGCAGACGATGGCCGGCATTGGTGGAACGGCCTTCATGGCTGCTGTGCTTATCATCGGAAGCGGTTCCGGCAGTGCCGATTTTGCCATCTCCCTGCCCTCCTCCGTTCTCGGCCTGATCCTGCTTCTCATCCTCGGCTCGATTTCGGGATATGCGCATATGCTGGTGGTTAGGGCCTTCCGGCTCGCGCCGCTGTCGCTGCTTGCGCCGTTCCAGTATTTTGAGATCATCTCGGCGACCGTGCTCGGCTATGCGCTGTTCAACGATTTCCCGAGTTTCTCCAAATGGATTGGCATTTTCATCATCGTCGCTTCCGGCCTCTTCATTATCTGGCGCGAGCGGCTGCAGGCACGATCGTTAAAATCTTCCCCACCCGGCAAATACGGGGTTAACTCCCCTTCTTGAGGGATCGTCAATTCGCAGACGGTAAAACAATCTCCGGCTTCATGATGAGGCCTGGAGTTAAAACATGAGCGAATTCCGTCTCGCTTTTCCGGCCTGTGTCGTGGCCGGTAAGCATCGGCTGACGGCCGAAGATATAGTGCTGCTGCGCAAACATGCCTTTCCCGAAGGTATCCGGACATCCCAGGATGTCGTGACCATGTTGGCGCTCAACAATTCCTGCCCCGAAAAATGTGCCGAGTGGAATGCCTTCTTCGTGGAGCAGCTCGCCGGTTTCATCGTCAATTACACCTATCCGCAGGGCTCGCTTGATGAAATCAACGTCGCCTGGATCATGCGCATGTTCACGACCGATGGCGTCGTCAACTCGGCGCTGGAGCTCGAGCTCATTCTCCACGTCATGGAGATTTCCACCGATGTCCCGGGCGAACTGAGGGCGCTCGTCCTCGATCAGCTTCGGCTGGCGATCACGGACGGCATCGGCGGTTACAAGCTGTCACGCGCCGTCGACCGCAGGAGCATCACGCGCCAGGATGTCGATTTCGCGATGCGCGTCTTCAGAGGCATCTCCGCAGGCGGCGTCATCGCCGTCTCGCCGGCCGAATTTGGGGTGCTCCAGCAGATCGAGCAGGCAACGCTGCCCAGTGCGAATCATCCGCACTGGAACGGCATCATGGCCGCCGTCGAGCTGCGCGACCGTCCCGAGCAGCGGCGCAGCCGCTGGCTGCGCATCGTTGACGAGGAACCCGTCTGGGAAGCCGCCGTCGCCTGACGCCTCGAAGCGCGACCCGCCTCAAGCCTGATTGTGCGTTCCGGTGTTTTGTGCGTAAAACTTCGGAACGCATTTCTGGGTGGAGTCTCGATGTTCAAGAAAATCCTGATCGCGAACCGCGGCGAGATCGCCTGCCGCGTGATCAAGACTGCGCGCCGCATGGGCATTTTGACCGTTGCGGTCTATTCGGATGCTGATCGGGACGCATTGCATGTCGAGATGGCCGACGAGGCCGTTCATATCGGCCCTCCGGCGGCCTCCGAGAGTTATCTCGTTGCTGAAAAGATCATCGCCGCCTGCAAGGCGACCGGCGCCGAGGCCGTGCATCCCGGCTACGGATTCCTCTCCGAACGCGCCTCCTTCTGCGCTGAATTGGAAAAGCAGGGCATCGTCTTCATCGGACCGAAGCCGAAGGCCATCATGGCGATGGGCGACAAGATCGAATCGAAGAAATTCGCCAATGCCGCCGGCGTCTCCACCGTGCCTGGCCATCTCGGCGTCATCGAGGACGCCGCCCATGCGGAAGTGATCGCGGGCGGGATCGGCTATCCCGTCATGATCAAGGCCTCGGCCGGCGGCGGCGGCAAGGGCATGCGCATTGCCTGGAACGAGGCGGAAGTGCGCGACGGCTTCGAGCGCGCCCGCTCGGAGGCGAAAAGCTCCTTTGGCGACGACCGCGTCTTCATCGAGAAATTCGTCGTCGAGCCGCGCCACATCGAGATCCAGGTGCTGGCCGATGCGCATGGCAACGTCGTCTATCTCGGCGAACGCGAATGCTCGATCCAGCGGCGGAACCAGAAGGTGGCGGAAGAGGCGCCCTCGCCCTTCCTCGACGAAAAGACCCGCAAGGCCATGGGCGAACAATCGGTGGCGCTGGCGAAAGCCGTCGACTACCAGAGCGCCGGCACGGTCGAATTCATCGTCGACCGCGATCGCAATTTCTATTTCCTCGAGATGAATACCCGCCTGCAGGTCGAGCATCCCGTGACCGAACTCGTCACCGGCATCGATCTTGTCGAGCAGATGATCCGGGTCGCAGCCGGCGAATCGCTCCCTTTCGCGCAGGAGGACATCCGGCTCGACGGCTGGGCGATCGAGAGCCGGCTCTATGCAGAAGACCCCTACCGCAACTTCCTGCCGTCGATCGGCCGCCTGACGCGCTATCGCCCGCCGGCCGAAGGTCGGACCGGCAATGTCGTCGTCCGCAACGATACCGGCGTCTTCGAGGGTGCTGAAATCTCGATGTATTACGATCCGATGATCGCCAAGCTCTGCACCTGGGCGCCGACGCGAAGCGAGGCGATCGACGCCATGGGCCGCGCGCTCGACGGCTTCGTCGTCGATGGCATCGAGCACAATGTTCCATTCCTGTCGGCGCTGATGAAACATCCGCGCTGGCGTGAGGGCCGGCTTTCCACAGGCTTCATTGCCGAGGAATATCCTGACGGCTTCGCGCCGATGAAGCCGGACGGAAAGGAGGAGGCAGTCCTTTCAGCCATCGCCCTCTCCGCCTTCCTGATCGAGACGAATCGCCGCGAGCGTTTTTCAGATCGCCTGCGCGCCGCATCGGGCGCGTTGCGCGAGGATTGGGTGGTCAAAACAGGCGAAAACCACGTCGCTGTCAGATTGCTCGACGGCCTCGTCACCATCCCCTTCGATATGGAGATGGCGATCGAGCGCGAACATTCAGGTGTTGTCACCGATTGGAGACCGGGCGATCCGGTCTGGAGCGGTAAGGTCGGCGGTCTCGATGTCACCGCGCAGATCCGTCCCGTTCTCAACGGCTTGCGCATCGACTGGCAGGGACTTTCGGTGACCGCCAAGGTCTTTTCGCCGCGTCATGCTGAACTCGACAGGCTGATGCCGGTGAAGCTTCCGCCCGATACGTCGAAGCTCCTGCTGTGCCCGATGCCAGGCCTCGTCGTTGCCATCGCGGTTGCCGAGGGTCAGGAGGTCAAGGCCGGTGAGACGCTGGCGGTCGTCGAGGCGATGAAGATGGAAAACGTGCTGCGCGCCGAACGCGATCTCGTCGTCTCGAAGATCAATGCCGCGCCCGGCGAAAGCCTGGCCGTCGATGCCGTCATCATGGAATTCGCCTGAGGCAAAAGTGGCAAGCCGGACCGCTCGATGACATCAACAAGGCTGCGAGCTGACGCAGTCCGGATCTCTATTCGCAACTTAAAGCTTGTTTTGACCGTATATGGATTTGCTAAAGAACTGGAAGTTGAAACTACGATACGGAAAGCTGAAAACTGCTTTCCGCCATTTCACCGTTATTGCAGACGGAGAGGTCATAACCTCCAACTCGGATTTCCGTACAACGGCGGGCTCGGCAGCCTTCTTTACCATACAGGTTTGGGCGACCGACGATGACCAAGCTGTTGATATGATCGTGACGATTGGTCGGGATTTGGGATTTAGCGCGTCCGGGCGAATCTATATTTACTCGACCGAACCGCAGCAGCCTCCGACAGAGGCTCCTCATGCGTACGGCTTGAACTTTCATCAGTACCTTCGCGGAGATTAGCAAAACAGGAGCAGCCATTTCCGCGCTTGAAGTCAGCGTTCCCGTCGTACATATACGAAAACCTCAAGCTCATGCATTCCGGCGAGAGCACCCGCAACGTGGTTTTATCGATGGCTCCGACGACTTACACGACCGACCTCAAGGGTCTCGACGAGTTCTCCGCGCGCGAACTTTACGACCTTCTGAGAATGCGCGTCAACGTTTTCGTCGTCGAACAGAACTGTCCCTACCCGGAACTTGATGGCAAGGACGTCGATGCCCTGCATCTGCGGCTGCTGGACGGCGGCGAACTGCTCGCCTCTGCGCGGCTGCTGAAACCGCACAGTGCGCAGGATCCGTCAAAGATCGGCCGCGTCGTCGTCTCCCCCGCCCATCGCGGAAAGCGCCTCGGCGGTGCATTGATGAGCGAAGCGGTCGCCGCCTGCGCGCGGCTTTTTCCGGCAAACCCCATTGCGCTGTCGGCGCAGGCCCATCTGCGCCGCTTCTACGAATCCTTCGGCTTTATCGGCACGTCTGAGGAATATCTGGAGGATGGCATTCCCCATATCGATATGGTCCGCCAGCCGGTCACTCAACCGGCATGAGGATATCGCCATGATCTACGTCGATGCCGACGCCTGCCCGGTGAAGCCGGAAGTCCTGAAGGTCGCTGAGCGCCATGGCCTGGAGGTCACCTTCGTTGCCAATTCCGGCCTGCGTCCCTCGCGCGACCCGATGGTCCACAACGTCATCGTCTCCAACGCCTTCGACGCCGCCGACAATTGGATCGCCGAGCGCGCCGGCTCGGGCGATGTCGTCGTCACCGCAGATGTGCCGCTTGCCGTGCGCTGTGTTGCGGCCGGCGCTTTTGTCAGCGGCCCGACGGGCCGCGTCTTCGATGAGACCAATATAGGCATGGCGAGCGCCATGCGCGATCTCGGCGCGCATCTGCGCGAAACCGGCGAGAGCAAAGGTTATAATGCTGCCTTCAGCCCTAGGGATCGCTCACGTTTCCTCGAAACTTTCGATCGCCTCTGCCGACGCGCCAAGAGCCATTCACAGAGTGCCGACAACACGCAATAGCTTCCAGGCGCCGGCCACAAAGGCCCGCAAGAAACGGGTGGCAAGGCAGCCATGCCAATTCCTACCTTGAACACGGCCGTTCCCTCACTCATATAGTCTTTATCGCAGACGACTGCGGCATCCTGAGGATGCAACTGTCGCGGGGACGGCCTCGCTCTTTGAACAAGGAGAGTCGTATGGCCTGGTTTCTGCTTTTTCTTGCTGGTCTTTTCGAATGTGGGTGGGCCGTCGGCCTTAAATATACCGATGGCTTTACGCGGCCGCTGCCGACGGCGCTGACTGTTATATCCATGGTGGTGAGCGTCGTGCTGCTCGGTCTTGCCGTGAAGCACCTGCCGATCGGCACCGCCTACGCGATCTGGACCGGCATCGGCACGGTCGGCACCGTGCTTCTCGGCGTCTGGCTGCTCGGCGATTCGGCAAGTGTCTCCCGCCTTGCCTGCATCACATTGATCGTCGCTGGCATCGCCGGCCTCAAGCTTACCGCTTGATCAGAAAAACACCGCGGGGCGCCGAAGCGCCCCGCAGCCTATATGCATCAGGCCGTCTTGCGGTTGTCGACAGCAAAAGCGCCGGGACCGGAGAAGAACAGATAGAGGAAAACGAAGCAGAACAGGATTGCGGCGTCGCCCTGGTTGACGGCCGGGAAGAAGCTGTTCGGGGCATGCGCCATGAAATAGGCGACCGCCATTTCACCGGCGAGGAGGAAGGCAATAGGGCGCGTCAGCAGGCCGACGAGAATAAGAAGGCCGCCGACCAATTCCAGAAGTGCTGCGACAAGCATCAGCGGCGGCAGTGAGCCGGGCATTGCCTCGATCGGGAAACTGAAAAGCTTCATCGTGCCGTGCTCGATGAAAAGCAACGCGGCGATGATTCTGAGAGCGGCCAGCCCATAGGGGCGATAGGCAGAAAGACGCTCGAAAGTTGACATTAAACCTCTCCTTTAAAAGACTAAGAGCCGAGCGTTAACTTGTCCTCGACAAGGATTGAACACACGGATCGCTGACGGCCGTTCACTTTTTCGACAGTAGGTGAACACCCGATCGCGCAGGTTTATTCGGTGGAAAACGTCAAAGCGGAATGTTGTCGTGTTTCTTCCAGGGATTGGCGAGATCCTTGTTGCGCAGCATCTTCAGGCCGCGCGCCAGCCGTCGTCTGGTCGAATGCGGCATGATGACCTCGTCGATATAGCCGCGCTCGGCGGCGACGAAGGGCGAGAGAAAACGGTCCTCGTACATTTTCGTATGGGCGGCGATCTTCTCAGGATCGGCGATATCCTTGCGGAAAATGATTTCGACCGCGCCCTTGGCGCCCATCACCGCGATCTGTGCCGTCGGCCAGGCATAGTTGAGGTCACCGCGTAGATGCTTCGACGCCATCACGTCATAGGCGCCGCCGAAGGCCTTGCGGGTGATGACGGTGAGCTTCGGCACCGTCGCCTCCGCGTAGGCGAAAAGCAGCTTGGCGCCGTGTTTGATCAGGCCCCCATATTCCTGCGCCGTGCCCGGCAGGAATCCCGGCACGTCGACGAAGGTGACGATCGGAATGTTGAAGCAGTCACAGAAACGGACGAAACGGGCCGCCTTGCGCGAGGCATCGCTGTCGAGCACGCCGGCCAGCACCATAGGCTGGTTGGCGACGAAACCGACGGTGGAGCCTTCGACACGGCCGAAACCGCAGACGATGTTTTTGGCGAAGCTCTCCTGGATCTCGAAGAAATCCCCCTCGTCCGCCACTTTCCGGATCAGTTCCTTGATGTCGTAAGGCTTGTTGGCGCTGGCTGGCACCAGCGTATCCAACGAATTGTCGGTGTCGGTCACCGACTGGTAACATTCGATTTCCGGCACCGGCGACGTGTTGGACTGCGGCAGGAAATCGATCAGGCGGCGCACCTGTAAAAGCGTCTCCACATCATTGTCATAGGCGCCGTCGGCAATCGAGGAGCGTGTCGTATGCACGACCGCGCCGCCGAGTTCTTCTGATGTCACGGTCTCGTTGGTGACGGTTTTGACCACATCTGGGCCGGTGACGAACATGTAGGAGGAATCGCGCACCATGAAGATGAAATCGGTCATGGCAGGCGAATAGACGTCGCCGCCGGCGCAGGGGCCCATGATGACGGAGATTTGCGGGATGACGCCGGAGGCGAGCACATTGCGCTGAAACACCTCGGCATAGCCGCCGAGTGCCGCAACTCCCTCCTGGATGCGGGCGCCGCCGGCATCGTAGATACCAACGATCGGCGCGCGGTTCTTCAGCGCCATATCCTGCACCTTCATGATCTTCTCGGCATGCGCTTCCGAAAGCGAGCCGCCGAAGACCGTGAAATCCTTGGCGAAGACGAAGACGGTGCGGCCGTTGACCGTGCCCCAGCCGGTGACGACGCCGTCGCCGGCGATACGGCTCTTGTCCATGCCGAAATCGGTAGAGCGATGTTCGACGAACATGTCGAACTCCTCGAAGGAGCCCTCGTCGAGGAACAGATCGATACGCTCGCGCGCCGTCAGCTTGCCGCGCTTATGCTGAGCGCCGATGCGCTCCTTGCCGCCACCGAGGCGGGCAACGCCGCGGCGGCGTTCCAGTTCTTCGAGAATTTCCTTCATGCGATCTCTCCTCGCCGCTAATGCGCTAGCGGCCGCGTCCACTGAGCGAGAATACCGAGCGTATCCGGGCCGCGACGTCCTCGGCCATGATCTCGTCGGCAAGCTTCGGATCGGCGGCGATGCTGTTCACGTCGAAAGCGCTGACGGCGATGACCGAACCGTCTTCGACCGAGGCTGCATCGATGCTGATCTTGGTGACGTTGCGGTCCTTCTGGAAGCCGAGCCCCTTCTGGATGGAAACCACGCGGATCGTCAGCACCACCCGCGGCAGCACGGTATCGCGAACAGTGGCGTTGATCGCAGCGTTGACGCGGTCGTTGATGCCGGCAAGCAATTCGGCTGGCATGTTCGGGCCGGAAAGAACGACGGCGCTTCGCACGTCGTAGATCGGCGCCTCAGGCTTGTTGGCCGAGAGGCTGACGCAGGCCGTGAGCGCGACACAGACGAGCGTGGCTCGGCAAAAACACGACCTCAGCCAATTCATTGCAAAATCCCGCATTCCCCATTGGAGTCGCAGATTTCGTCATAATGTCTGGGAAGGCAATGTGTTTCAGGCGCTTAGGGCGAAAAAAACCTCCGTCGCCGCCTTGAACTCCGCAAAGCGCGCCGCCCGCCGCTCCTCGGCCTCTTCGTCGCGTCCCCAATGCTCGATCGTCCAATCCTCATCGAGATGGGCAAGCGACCATGCCTCCTCCATGGTCACCCGGCCCTCGGCAAAAGCGAGCGCCAGGATCGCCGAGCCGGTCAGCGTCGTGATCGTGTGGAGCGCTGCGAGCTTCAGTGGGCTTTCATGCCGTGCGAGCGTGACGGCAAAGGCGGCGGTCGCCTCGCGCGGCTGCTCGTGATGCATCACGCCTTCGACGAGGATGAAGCGGGCACCGAGATCGTTGGCGGCCCAATCGACAATGGGGTCCCAACGCTCGGCCTGGCGCTCGACCAGAAGTTCGGGCCCATCAGCGCGGTAGCAGAGCAGGTCACTCAAGGAAAAGCGCAGGATATCCTCGAAGGTCGCCTGCGCATTCGAGGCAACGCCATCGAGCGCGGTATTGACGAGCCTCGTTACCGGCATGGTGACGGGGTCGATGACCTCGGCCTGCGCCTCCCATTCGGCGGCAACGAGCCGCGCGAGCGCCCCTGTGGGAACGGCGAGAACCTGGCGCGCCGGCGTGCGCACACTCTTGCCGTCGAGCATGATCGCAAAACCGCCCTCGTGCTCGGCAACGGCAACATCTGTGTAGAAACGCTTCGGCAGCGGCTTCTTCATCTGGATCTGTGCACGGCGGATGGGATCGGGGTGGCTCAGGCCTTCGGAAAGATCGTTCAGCAGGTCGCGCATGGGCTTACCTCAGGAAAAATGGCGCAATAGATCGTTCGGATGATAGGCGATCGCATCGGCGCCGTTGGCGATCAGCTCATCCACGCTGGCATACCCCCAGGCAACGCCGATCGCCTTGGCGCCGGCAGCCTTTGCCATCTGCATATCGTAAATCGCGTCCCCGATGACAATGGTCTCGGCAGCATTCATGCCGGTTTCGTCACAGCATTCCGTCACCATGGCAGGATGCGGCTTGGAAGGGCAATCGTCGGCGGTGCGCGCGACGATGAAATGCTGGTCGAAGCCATGCGTCTCCATCACGAGGTTTAGCCCGCGCCTCGATTTGCCCGTCACCGCGCCGATCAGCAGATCCTCGCGCCCGCTGATCGCGTCGATCATCTCACGAATGCCGGCAAACAGCGGTTCCCGGTAATCGAGATCCTGGCGCACGACCGAAAACAGCGATTTGTAATGCGCCGTCATGTCGACGTCTCCCTGCTCGACATGCGGCCTGCCCTGCATGCGGGCGATCGCAATATCGAGAGACAGGCCGATAATGGCCTTGGTGTCTTCAAATGGCGGTTCCGGCTTGCCGAATTTCTCGAAGGTCCGGCGCATGGTTTCGTGGATCAGCCCGGCACTGTCGACCAACGTGCCGTCACAATCGAAGAGTGCCAGTTTCATTCGTCATCCCTTTCAGCGCCTGCGAGGTCGAGACCGAGAAGGTTCCAGGTCTGCACCATATGCGGTGGCAGTGGCGCGCTGACGCGCAGCCGCCCACCCGAGGGATGCGGGATGTCGATGTGACGGGCGTGAAGATGCAGCTTCTTCTGGATACCGCCAGGGAAAGGCCAGTTCGGATCGTCGTCGAAATATTTCGGATCGCCGATGATCGGATGGCCGATATGCAGCGCATGGACGCGCAGCTGGTGGGTGCGGCCGGTGTAGGGCTCCATCTCCAGCCATGCGAGGTTCTGTGCCGCCGTCTCCAGCACGCGGTAGAAGGAAATCGCGTGATCGGCGCCGTCTTCGCCGTGCTTGGCAATGCGCATGCGGTCGCCATCTGCCGTCGGCTCCTTGACGAGCCACGTCGAGATCTTGTCCTCATGCTTGCGCGGCACGCCCTTGACCAGCGCCCAGTAGGTCTTCTTGGTGTCGCGCTCGCGGAAGGCTGCCGTCAGCTTCTGTGCGGCGCCGCGCGTGCGGGCAATGACCAGAACGCCCGATGTATCGCGGTCGAGGCGGTGGACGAGCCGCGGCTTCTCGCCCTTCGGGCTGGTCCAGGCTTCGAGCATCTGGTCGATATGCCTGGCGACGCCGGACCCGCCCTGCACGGCTAGGCCGGGCGGCTTATTGAGCACGATCACCTTTTCGTCCTCATGCAGCACCATTCGGGAGAGAAGCTCGAAATCACTCGAATGCTTGAGATCCTTGCCGGCGATCGGCCCGGATTTCGCCTTCGCATCAACGTCAAGCGGCGGCACCCGCACCGTCTGGCCGGGCTGCACGCGCGCATCCGATTTCACGCGTCCGCCATCGACGCGCACCTGGCCGGAGCGCAGCAGCTTCTGCAGCGGCCCGAAGCCGAGCCCGGGAAAATGCACCTTGAACCAGCGATCGAGCCGCATGCCCGCTTCATCAGGTTCAATCTTGATATGTTCTATGCCAGCCATAAACGATCTTTCGGAAATTGCTGCGCGGGCCGAGCCGGCGTTCTTGCCGCAGCCTTTAGAGCATTTTCACGCAAAACGGAAACCGGAAAAGAAATCAGGCCAAAGCGCGCATGATAGCGAGCCCCGCGATAGCGGCCGCTATGGAAAATCCGACGCTCGCGGCTACATAGACGCTGCCGGCGACAGCCTCGCCGCGCTCGAACAGAGAGATGGCGTCGAGCGAGAAGGCCGAGAAGGTGGTAAAGCCGCCGAGGAAGCCGGTCACGAGCAGCAGGCGCAGTTCCACCGAAGCGTTGAATTTCCGCGCAATCAACTCGGTGATGACACCGATGCCAAAGCAGCCGACGACATTGACGGCGAGCGTGCCCCAGGGGAACGCCGGTCCCATGAGCCTCAGCCCCCATTGGCCGACATAATATCTGAGCACCGAACCGATAGCGCCGCCGACCGCGACGAGGAGAGCCTGGATCATGAGCTGGATTTACCGAAGTTTGAAAGCGATTCCAATCTCGTCACCGAGAATTCTTACCATCCGGTAAAATGTGAACGATTTTCTTATGTTGGCGCCAAGATCATGCCGATACGGTGACGGCATGACCCAGCTCTTGTCGATATCGGCCAACACCGCTGCCATTGCCTTCGAATCGCTCCGAATCCCGCAGCGTGTCGCGACGAGCACGGCAGCACGCGATGCTCGCCGCATTGCTGACCGCCAATTGAAGGCCGATAGCCCTGACCAAGCCGAAGAGCCCGCCAGCATCATCCAGTCGACGGAAGTGGCGCTCGACCTGATGGCCAAAGGCAACCGTCAGCCTCAAGCAGGCCTGAAACAGGCGTTGCAATCCTACGAAGATTTTTGAGGCCGCCCTTCCAAACGAAAAGCCCGCCACCGATATTATCTCGGTCGCGGGCTTCTCTGTTTTAACAGCTGTTTCCTTACTTGCCTTGGGCCGACAGCACCTGCAGCATCAGGTCGACCTTGCCTGCCTTCTCGAAGGTCAGCGTCACCGGCACCGTGTCGCCCTGCTTGAACGGCGTCGTCACCTTTTGGAACATCAGGTGCAGGTTGCCAGGCTCGAGCTTTATGGTCTCGCCCGCGGCAATGGCGATACCGTCCTTCAGCTGGCGCATCCGCATGACATTGTCCTTCGTCACCATTTGATGGATCTGAACCTCGCCCGCCGCAGGCGATGTCACCGAGATCAGGCGATCATCCGCCTTGCCGTTGTTCTTCACGGTGAAAAAGCCGCCGCCGACCGGCTGACCGGGCAGCATCGCCTTGGCGAAACCGCCGGAGATTTCGAGATCGCCCGCCTTGACCGTTTCGCCGCCCGGCGCAGCAGCCGCCATGTCTGGCATACCGGTCATATCCATGCCGGCTTTACCGGTCATGTCCATGCCGGTTTTACCGCTCATGTCCATGCCGGCCATGTCATCATGGTCATGGCCATGATCTTCGCCGGCAACAACCTTCAACAAAGGCGCCGGGCTTTTAAGGCTATGGGCATCGCCGCCTGCCGTCGCCACCTGATCCCAGGCCGTGACCGTATCGCCGCACATCTGCGTCACCGGAAAGGCGAGCGAGGTGCCTGCCTCAACGCCCGAAACCTTACCCTGAATGACGAAGGTGTCGTAGAAATCGTCGGAGAGATTGCCGTTCTTCCAGCGGATCTCGATCGCTCCCTTGTTCACCTTGTCGCCGTGATTATCGTAGGTCTTCTGGTAATCGCCCTTGATCACTTCGAGTTCCCAGCCGGCTTTCGGCTGCGGCTTGGCGAAGACGAAGCCTTCCGGCAGCTTGACCCGCACTTCCGTGGTCGCCTTGCCGTCACAGCCATGCGGCAGCTGCAGCGTCGCGAGAATAGTGCTTTCCTGTGTCGCCTGCTTGTCGAGGAAGGTCACATGGGCCTCGGCACCCGCAATGGCGGTGGCGGAAAGAAGAGCGGCGAGCCCCAAGGTCTTGATAGCCTGCGTCTTGATCGTTTTCATCGGATATCTCCTCGCCGGCCGCGGCACTTCTCTCAGGCGGACCGGCATGTTGCGTTCAGATTGCGGAGGAAGATCAGACTGGGATGGGAGGCGCGCGCGAATTCGGCCGGCTGACGGTGCTTGCCCCGGCAACCGCTGGGGTCTCGATTGGCGAGTTGACGAGCGAGGCGAGCTTGCGATCGAGCCAGCAACCCGCATCCGGCGTCGGCAGGATAACGGAGGACGACAGGCGGCAGGTTTCGCAATTCGGCTTGAAGGTGGCGGTCTTGCCGTCATCGTCCTTCACCGTCACGCAGAGAGAGGCAAAGCTGCCGTCAGGCAGCCTATAGACCGCAGCGTCGTAGCCTTCGGCGGAGATGGCCTGCGGCGCCTGATGGGCGAGGCCCAGCAAAAGCAGGCTCACCGCGCAAAGCATGCGCAGGAAGAGCGTTGCTTTCAGTCCGGTCTGCCGCATGAGATCCCCTTCAACAGCATGTCGCGATAACCGGTTTCCCCGCCGAATGCAAAAGCAGATTTGCCTGAGATCGGCGCCTCCCCTGAGTATGACGACAAAAATTTGTCAGGTCACGACATTTGGCCTTGCCAAGTGCCGCCCCCGCCGGATAATTGCGCCAACCATGTTGGGAGAATCCGGTGCTTTCGTCACCGGTGCCGAAGGAGCAACCGCCCCGGAAACTCTCAGGCAAAAGGACCAGCAGGGGCAGACGGAACTCTGGAGAGAAGCGTTCTCGAAACGCTCGCCGAAGGGATAACAATCTCAGGCGCTAAGGACAGAGGGGGCTCAGGAGGGAAGTGCGCAGTCGCGCCTTCAGATTTGAGCCCGCGCCTTCGAGAAAGGCGCAAACCCCGGAGGCGTCTTTTGGACGATACTGCTGCCCTGAAGAAAACCCCGCTGCATGCCCTGCATCTCCAACTCGGCGCCCGCATGGTGCCGTTCGCAGGTTACGACATGCCGGTGCAATATCCCGCGGGCGTCATGAAGGAGCATCTTCATACCCGCGCCGAAGCAGGCCTCTTCGATGTCTCCCATATGGGACAGGTCATCATCAAGGCGAAGTCGGGCAGCTATGAGGATGCAGCACTCGCGCTCGAAAGCCTGGTGCCTGTCGATATCCTGGGTCTTGCCGAAGGCCGCCAGCGCTACGGCTTCTTCACCGACGATAGTGGCTGCATTCTCGATGACCTGATGATCACCCATCTCGACGACCACCTGTTCGTCGTCGTCAACGCTTCCTGCAAGGAGGCCGACGTCGCTCACCTCCGGGCCCATATCGGCGACCAATGCGATATCACTGTTCTCGATCGCGCTCTGATCGCGCTGCAGGGACCGCGCGCGGTCGAGGTTCTCGCCGAACTCTGGGCCGATGTCGCGGCGATGAAATTCATGGACGTTCGCCACTGCCGCCTCCACGACGTGTCCTGTCTGGTCTCGCGCTCCGGCTACAGCGGTGAGGACGGCTTCGAAATCTCGGTTCCATCGGACAAGGCCGTGGATGTCACCATGCGGTTGCTCGAACATCCCGATGTCGAGACGATCGGCCTCGGCGCGCGCGACTCCCTGCGCCTGGAAGCCGGCCTCTGCCTCTATGGCAACGATATCGATACGACCACCTCGCCGGTCGAGGCAGCGCTGGAATGGGCAATACAAAAGGCGCGGCGCGGCGCCGGCACGCGCGCCGGCGGTTTCCCGGGCTCCGGACGCATCCTTTCCGAACTTGAAAACGGTGCTGCGCGCCGCCGCGTCGGCCTGAAGCCGGAAGGCAAGGCGCCGGTGCGCGGCCATGCCAAGCTCTATGCCGATGCCGAGGGCAAGGTCGAAATCGGCGAAGTCACCTCCGGCGGCTTCGGCCCCAGCGCCGAAGGCCCGGTTGCCATGGGCTACGTACCCGTCTCTCATGCTGCGGCAGGCACGCTCGTTTACGCCGAGGTGCGCGGCAAATATCTGCCGATCACCGTCAGCACCCTGCCCTTCGTTACCCCGACCTACAAACGCTAACCTTTTTCCAGAGAGGACGAACAATGCTGAAATTTACCGAAGAACACGAATGGCTGAAGATCGAAGACGGCGTTGCGACGGTCGGCATCACCACTTATGCCGTCGACCAGCTCGGCGACCTGGTTTTCGTCGAACTGCCGGAAGTCGGCGCGACCTTCTCCAAGAACGGCAATGCCGCGACCGTTGAATCCGTCAAGGCTGCTTCCGACGTCTATTGTCCGCTCGACGGCGAGATCACCGAGGTCAATCCGGCCATCGTTGCCGATCCGTCGCTGGTCAATTCCGATCCTCAGGGCGCCGGCTGGTTCTTCAAGCTGAAGCTTGCAAATGCTGCGGACGCCGATGGCCTGCTCGACGAGGCGGCCTACAAGGAGCTCACCGCGTAATGACGACGCCGACAGAATTCCAGTTCACAGATTATCAGCCCTACGATTTCGCCAATCGCCGTCACATCGGCCCCTCGCCGACTGAGATGACCGACATGCTGAAGGTGATCGGCTATAACAGCCTCGACGGCCTGATCGACGCGACGCTGCCGCCCGCAATCCGCCAGAAGGCGCCGCTCGTCTGGGGCGCGCCGATGACCGAGCGCGAGGCACTCGACAAGCTGCGCGAGACCGCCAACAAGAACAAGGTGTTGGTCTCGCTGATCGGCCAGGGCTACTACGGTACGATCACGCCGCCCGTCATCCAGCGCAACATTCTGGAAAACCCGGCCTGGTACACGGCCTATACGCCCTACCAGCCGGAGATCAGCCAGGGCCGCCTGGAAGCGCTGCTGAACTACCAGACGATGATCTGTGACCTCACCGGTCTCGACGTCGCCAATGCTTCGCTGCTCGACGAGGCAACCGCCGCCGCCGAAGGCATGGCGATGGCCGAGCGTGTCGCCAAGTCGAAGGCCAAGGCCTTCTTCGTCGACGCCGACTGCCATCCGCAGACCATCGCCCTCATCCGCACCCGCGCCGAGCCGCTTGGCTGGAGCGTCATCGTCGGCAACCCCTTCACCGATCTCGATCCCGTCGATGTCTTCGGCGCGATCTTCCAGTATCCCGGCACGCACGGTCACGTGCATGATTTCACCGGCCTGATCTCACGCCTGCATCAGACCGGCGCCATCGCTGTCGTCGCTGCCGATATCCTGTCGCTGACGCTCTTGAAATCGCCCGGCGAGATGGGCGCCGATATCGCCGTCGGCTCCTCGCAGCGCTTCGGCGTGCCCGTGGGCTATGGCGGCCCGCATGCGGCCTATATGTCGGTCAAGGACGCCATCAAGCGCTCCATGCCCGGCCGCCTCGTCGGCGTTTCCGTCGATGCCCGCGGCAACCGCGCCTATCGCCTGTCGCTGCAGACCCGCGAACAGCATATCCGTCGCGAGAAGGCGACCTCGAACATCTGCACCGCCCAGGTGCTGCTCGCCGTCATGGCCTCGATGTATGCGGTCTTCCACGGCCCCAAGGGCATCAAGGCGATCGCCCAGCAGGTGCACCAGAAGGCCGTGCTGATGGCCAAGGGCCTGGAAAAGCTCGGTTATGCCGTCGAGCCGGAAACCTTCTTCGACACGATCACCGTCGAAGTCGGCCATATGCAGGGTCTCATCCTGCGCGCCGCCGTCGCCGAAGGCGTCAATCTGCGCAAGGTCGGCGAAACGAAGATCGGCATGAGCCTCGACGAGCGCTCGCGCCCTGCAACGCTGGAAGCCGTCTGGCGTGCCTTCGGCGGCAATTTCACTATTGCCGATTTCGAGCCTTCCTACCGCCTGCCCAAGGGCCTGCTCAGGACCAGCGATTACCTCTCGCATCCGATCTTCCACATGAACCGCGCCGAAAGCGAGATGACGCGTTACATCCGCCGGCTCTCCGACAGGGACCTCGCGCTCGACCGTTCGATGATCCCGCTCGGTTCCTGCACGATGAAGCTCAATGCGACGGCGGAAATGCTGCCGATCACCTGGCCGGAATTTTCCGACATCCATCCCTTTGTACCGGCCGACCAGGCCCTCGGCTACCGCGAGATGATCGACGACCTGACGGAAAAGCTCTGCGCCGTCACCGGCTACGACGCCTTCTCCATGCAGCCGAATTCCGGTGCGCAGGGCGAATATGCCGGCCTCTTGACGATCCGCAACTATCATATCGCCAATGGCGACGGCCATCGCGACGTGTGCCTGATCCCGACCTCGGCGCATGGCACCAATCCGGCCTCCGCTCAGATGGTCGGCATGAAGGTGGTCGTCGTCAAGGTGCGTGAAAACGGCGATATCGATCTCGACGATTTCCGCGCCAAGGCTGAAGAGCATGCGGCAAACCTTGCCTGCTGCATGATCACCTATCCCTCGACGCACGGCGTGTTCGAAGAAACGGTCAAGGAGATCTGCGATCTGGTGCATGAGCATGGCGGCCAGGTCTATCTCGACGGCGCCAATATGAACGCTATGGTCGGCCTGTCCCGCCCCGGTGACATTGGTTCGGACGTTTCCCACCTCAACCTGCACAAGACCTTCTGCATCCCGCATGGCGGCGGCGGCCCGGGCATGGGTCCGATCGGCGTCAAGGCGCATCTGGCGCCTTACCTGCCCGGCCATCCCGAAACCGATGGCCGTTCGGGTGCGGTCTCGGCCGCCGCCTTCGGCTCGGCCTCGATCCTGCCGATCTCCTGGAGCTATTGCCTGATGATGGGCGGCGAAGGCCTGACGCAGGCGACCAAGGTGGCGATCCTCAACGCCAACTACATCGCCACTCGGCTGAAGGGCGCCTATGACGTGCTCTACAAGTCGAAGACCGGCCGTGTCGCGCATGAATGCATCATCGACACCCGCCCTCTGATCGATAGCTCCGGCGTCACCGTCGACGATGTCGCCAAGCGGCTGATCGACTGCGGCTTCCATGCGCCCACAATGAGCTGGCCGGTTGCCGGCACGCTGATGATCGAGCCGACCGAGTCTGAGACCAAGGCCGAGCTCGATCGCTTCTGCGAAGCGATGCTGGCGATCCGCGAGGAAGCCCGCGCCATCGAAGAAGGCCGCATGGACAAGACCAACAATCCGCTGAAGAACGCCCCGCACACGGTGGAAGACCTCGTCGGCGAATGGGACCGCCCCTATTCGCGCGAACAAGCTTGCTTCCCGCCCGGCGCCTTCCGCGTCGACAAATACTGGTCGCCTGTTAATCGCGTCGACAACGTCTATGGCGACCGCAACCTCATCTGCACCTGCCCGCCGGTCGAGGCTTACGCAGAGGCGGCCGAGTAGCGGTCAAGCCTGACGCTGTCGCGAAAGGCTGGACAATCCAAGCCCCTTCCATCATGGGAGGGGCTTTCCTATTCTGATAGAATGCACGAAAGAAGGTCATCCCATGCCCCAGGATCAAAGCGAAGCAAGAATGCAGGCGCCCTGGTCGAAACCTGTGCTCATCGCTCTCGAAGAGCCCGGCCAATACGTGACCATCGACAACACCCAGGCCGCCTCCTGGGCGATGATCGAGGACTGGCCGACGGAGGACGGTGCCGCACTCGACCAGGCGCTGCTGATCTGCGCCGACGTCATCAAGGGCAAGCGCACCGGCGAGGATGCACGCAAGGCATTCATCGCCGCCGCAGTCGAAGCGGACCTCGACATCAAGGCCTGAACGGCGATGACGGCCAAGTCCGTAACGTCTACGGCGGCGACCGCAACCCGATCTGCACCGCCGACCGGTGGAAAGTCATGCGGAGGCGGCGGAGTAATATTCGGCAAGCCCTTCCCGCACATATCAAGGCATAGGTTCAAATTTAACCTTTCTTAGCAAGTCTCTGTTAGCAATTCGAAATGGGCGATTTCCATTCAGTATGGATGTTCCCGTCGATCTTTGTTTTGCGTGCAGGTTCTCATGCGTCCATCGGCTGTGCCAGCAATTCTCCTCGCCGCCCTGATTCTCTCGGGATGCTCCGCCAGTTCTGGCGCCGAAGATCTGCTGGCGAACGTGCCGTCGTCGGAAACGACCAACGCCATCACCAAGCCAAGCGGCCCGGTTCCGGCTGCAGCCGTTGGCAGTCCCGCGCCGCAGGCAAGCCCGCCGCAGCAGGCGCTGAGCTGGACGGGACCGGTTCCGGAGCCGCAAGCGCTCGTGCCGACGGACCGGCCGGTCGGCATGCCAATGCCGACGGAAAGACCGGTCGCGATGCTCATGCCCGCCGACCCGGGTATCGAGCCCGACGCCGATACGAAATCGCCGACACGCGGGCGAATTTACAGCCACCGTTTCCGTGACGCCAAGCCGATCAACTTCGGCTCTACCTCGCCGAGAAAGCTTGCCGTGCACGGCGTCGACGTGTCGCGCTGGCAGGGCGAGATCGATTGGGAGACGTTGCGGAAGCAAGGCGCGAACTTCGTCTATATCAAGGCGACCGATGGTGGCGATCACCTCGATCCGATGTTCAAGAAGAACTGGCGCCGCGCCAAAGAAGCCGGCCTGAAACACGGCGCCTATCACTTTTTCTACTGGTGCCGAACAGCCGGCGAACAGGCCGATTGGTTCATCCGCAACGTGCCGAGGGAAGCAAATGCGCTTCCGCCGGTCATCGACGTGGAATGGAACGGCGAATCGAGCTGCAAGAGACGCATCTCCCCCGCCCGTGTCCGGGAAAAGATGCAGGTCTTCATGGACAAGCTGGAAAGCTATTACGGCCAGCGCCCGATCATCTACACCGCGCCGGACTTCTATCGGGATAATTTGAAGGGCGAAATGCTCAATTATCCCTTCTGGCTCCGCTCTGTCGCCGCCCATCCTTCCAAGGTCTATCCGGGCCGCAAGTGGCTCTTCTGGCAATATTCCGGTTCCGGCCTTTCCGATGGCGTCGACGGCAAGATCGATCTCAACGTGTTCAACGGCAACGAAAGCGATTGGCACGACTGGGTGGCGTCGCGGTAGCACGTCGTCATGAGGCCACCGCCTACCGTGCCATTCCGAGACAGATGTGGCGGCGCGACGTCTGCGCCATAGCCCTTTGCTAACGCAATGCCTTCAGCATTCCCTAAGCCGTTGTGGGTAAAACGCTACCATCCAGTTCTGGGGAAACGGCTGATGAGCATATTGAGCATTACGAGCACTGCTCTCTCGGGCATGAGGGCGCAGACGACGCGGGTCAGCGCGATCGCCAACAATATCGCAAACAGCAGCACGCCGGGCTATGCCAGGCTGAACACCAGCCTCACCTCCGTTGAACCAGGCGGTGTGCAGGCGATCGTCGAGCCGACGGCGTCTGATGTCGATCCCGCCAGCGAACTGACCGATATGATCCAAGCCGAGCAGAGCTACAAAGCCAACGCCGTCGTCTTCGAGACCGGCGCTGACATGTGGGAAATGCTCATGAGCATCAAGCGCGACTGAGCACGGCAGGTAAAGGCCAGCGCTGCAATAACCCCGTCTTGAATCGGTCCTATGCCGGTCTGCGCCAATGACGCGGATCGATCCCATGCCTGATCGTCAGGATTTTCTCACCATTTCCGCAAGAGCCGAACAGGATGCGCCGCCGCTTGTGCTGCTGCACGGTAGCGGCATGCATGAACGCAATCTCATCGCGCTCGCCGACAGGGTCGGCCCCGATCGCCCTTATCTGGCGGTGAGAGGTGCGGTGGTGTGGGAGGAAGGATTCGCCTTCTTCCGGCGAAACCCGGACCGGACGCTTGATTACATCGATCTCTTCGATCAGACCCACCGCCTCGCCGATTTTCTGGCGAAGGCGCTGGAAACCCGGCGCTTGAAACGGTCGCCGGTGCTGCTCGGCTTTTCGAATGGTGCGATCATGGCCGCTTCGATCCTGCTGCATCGCCCGGAAACAGCGGCCGGCGCCATCCTGCTGCGGCCGCTGTCACCGGCGCCGGCCGCCGATTTTCCCGATCTGAAAAACCATCGCATCCTGATCCTCGCGGGTGAACGCGACGAACGGCGCGCGCCCGAAGATGTTGTGCTGGTGAAGGATCAGATCGAAAAAAGCGGCGCCGGCGTCACCACCAGATTGTTCCCCACGGGCCATGGCCTTGACGAGGAAGAACCGGATTTCATCAGGAGTTGGCTGGCGAAAAATTTCCCACCAGCCTGAACGCGGCACTATCAGGAATGCGCCGGTTCGCTCTGCCGTTGGGCGGCAAGGGCGGCCAGATCGGCAGGCTTCAGTTCGACGGATTCGCCGCAGCCACAGGCCGATGTCTGGTTCGGATTGGTGAAGGTGAAGCCCGAGCGCAGAGTGGTCTGCTCGAAGCCCATTTCGGTGCCGAGCAGATAGAGCACGGCCGATGGTTCGACCCAGACCTTGGCGCCGTCGCGCTCGATCAGGTCGTCCTTGGCATTGGGCTCGGTCACCAGGTCGATGGTATATTCCATCCCGGCGCAACCGCCCTTCTTGATGCCGACGCGCACACCCTTGGCGTCAGGGCCTGAGTTCTCGACGATCGCCTTGACGCGGGCAGCAGCACCGTCCGTCATGCTCATGATTGCAAAGCCCATCGGCTCATTCTCCTTCCGCAACCGGGGTCAAGATCCGGCGCATCATGAATCAAATGTAGTGCCCTGAAGTAAACGGATCAATACCGCGGGGGATGATGTCAGTACCACGGTACTGTATCAGTACCAGCCGACGGCGACCTGCGCTTCTTCCGACATGCGGTCCGGCGTCCACGGCGGATCGAAGGTCATGGCGACCTCGACGCCCGACACGCCTTCGACGGCGCCGACGGCATTTTCGACCCAGCCGGGCATCTCGCCGGCGACCGGGCAACCGGGAGCGGTCAGCGTCATCATGATCTTCACCATCCGATCGTCTTCGATGTCGATCTTGTAGATCAGCCCGAGTTCGAAGATGTCGGCCGGAATTTCCGGATCGTAGACGGTCTTCAGGGCGCTGATGACGTCGTCGCTCAGCCGCGCCAGTTCATCGGCCGGGATGCTGGAATGCACGATGCCTTCGCGCACGTCGATCTTTTGTTCGCTTTCGTCCAGGCTCATAAAGGACACTCCTCAGGCAAAGAACTTGCGCGCATATTCCAGCGCATCGGCCAGCGCATCGACCTCGGCGCGGGTATTGTACATGCCGAAGGATGCACGGCATGTGGATGTGACGCCGAAGCGTTTCAAGAGCGGCATGGCGCAATGCGTGCCGGCCCGCACCGCGACACCCTGCCGATCGATCACCATCGAGACGTCATGGGCATGGATGCCGGCAAGCTCGAAGGAGAAGATACTCCCCTTCTCCGCCGTCGTCCCGAACATGCGCAGCGAATTGACTGATCTCAGACGCTCGACCGCATAGGCCGCTAGATCGGCCTCATGACGGGCGATCGCCTCACGGCCGATCTTCTCCATATAGTCGAGCGCGTAGCCCAGCCCGATCGCCTGCACGATCGGCGGCGTGCCGGCCTCGAAGCGATGCGGCGGATCGTTGTAGGTGACGGCGTCTTCGGCGACCTCGAAGATCATCTCGCCGCCGCCCTGGAACGGGCGCATCTCCTGCAGCCGTTCCTTCTTGCCGTAGAGCACGCCGATGCCCGATGGGCCGTAGAGCTTGTGGCCGGTCATCACATACCAGTCGCAATCGATGTCCTGCACGTCGACCGGCAGATGCACGGCACCTTGCGAGCCGTCGATCAGCACCGGGATGCCGCGCTCATGCGCGATGCGGCAGACTTCCTTGACGGGAACGATCGTGCCGAGCGCATTCGACATATGGGTGATGGCGACGAGCTTGGTGCGCTCCGTCAGGCTCTTCTCGAAATCCTCGATGTGGAAGGCGCCCTCATCATCGACGGGAACCCAGACCAGTTTGGCGCCCTGCCGCTCGCGGATGAAGTGCCAGGGCACGATGTTGGAATGGTGCTCCATGATCGAAAGCACGATCTCATCGCCCTCGCCGATCTTTGGCATGCCCCAGCCATAGGCGACGGTGTTGATCGCTTCGGTCGAATTCTTGGTGAAAACGATGTTGTTGACAACAGGCGCGTTGAGGAAACGACGCACCTTCTCGCGCGCCGCCTCATAGGCATCCGTCGCCGCATTCGAGAGATAATGCAGGCCGCGATGCACATTGGCATATTCGTGGGCGTAGGTATGTGAGATGGCGTCGATCACCACCTGCGGCTTCTGTGCCGAGGCGCCGTTGTCGAGGTAGACCAGCGGCTTGCCATGCACCTTCTCCGCCAGGATTGGAAAATCCCGGCGGATGGCTTCGACGTCGTATTGCGTGGCTGGCGCTAGCTTGTCCATCGATATATCCGATCAGGCGTGCTTTTCGAGCCAGGCCGAGATCACGCCTTCCAGCGCCTCGACCAGGGCTTCATCATCAAGTTCCTCGACGATCTCGGCGACGAAGGCGTTGACGAGCATCGCCCGCGCCTTGTTCTCCGGAATGCCGCGCGCCATCATGTAATAGAGATGATTGGCGTCGATATCGGTCACCGTCGCGCCATGGCCGCACTGGACGTCATCGGCGAAGATCTCAAGCTCGGGCTTGACCGAAAATTCGGCATCATCGGACATCAGCAGCGTATTGCAGGCCATCTTGGCATCGGTCTTCTGCGCATCGGGCGCGACGCGGATCATGCCCTGGAAAACGCCCTTGGCGCGGTCGAAGACGACGTTGCGGATCACCTCGGTCGAGCCGGTGTGCGGTACGTCGTGGCCGAGCACCATCGTCACGTCGGTATGGCTGTCGGCTCCAAGAAGGTTGATGCCGCGCAGCGTCAGATCGGCGCCCTCGCCCGTCACCTTGATATTAAGCTCCTGGCGCACCAGCTTGCCGCCGGCATTGATGACGAACAGCCGGAGCTTGGCGTCAGCGCCGAGATCGACGCGGATCTGACCGAGATGCGTATCGTCGGCGCCCTGCTGCTGCAGGATGATCCAGGTCAGCTCCGTGCCCGCACCGACCGTGATGTCACTGATATGGGACACGAGGGCCGCATCACTTGTCGCCGCGAGGTGACGCTCGATCACAGTCGCCTTGACGCCGGCGCCGAAGGAGACGGGAAGGCGTGTATGTGTCTGGCCGCCGGCATGGATAAACTGGATTTCGAGCGGGTCTTCGAGCACGGTTTCGGCAGGCACGTCGACGACATAGCCGTCGCGCACGAAGCTGCCGTTGATACGGCCCACCGCGTCATCGGAACCGAGTGCATCCAGGCCGTCCGCGGCCGAGCCGTTGATCAGATGTTCCGAATAGGCGGAAATACCAAGACCGTCGGCGGCAGCCTTCTGGTTGGAATGGCCCTGGATCACCGCCAGCACCGTGGCATCGGCAACGAGCGGCTCCAAAGGCTCCGAGCCCGCGTCGCCCGCCTGCGACGGGACCGTGCGCAGGAGATTCTTGAGGTCGGTATAGTGCCAGGCCTCGATGCGGCGCGTCGGCAGGCCGGCCTTCTTCAGGTCGTCAAGAAGCCGGTCGCGCAACGCCGTCACGGCACCATTGCCCGGCAGCTCGCCGATCTGCTGGTTGAAGGCTTCGATCAACGCCGCCTCGGCCGCGGTCAGGCGGCCTGTCGTCTGCATGTTCATGGACGTCGTCCTTTCCGCCCGAAACTCAGGCTGCCGCGCCGATGATGTCGGCATAGCCGTTGGCCTCAAGCTCATGCGCCAGCGTCTTGTCACCCGACTTGATCACCTGGCCCTTGTAGAGCACGTGGACGGTATCAGGCACGATATAGTCGAGCAGGCGCTGGTAGTGGGTGATGACCACGACGGCGCGATCGGGCGAACGCAGCGCGTTGACGCCGTCGGCAACGATCTTCAGCGCATCGATGTCGAGGCCGGAATCGGTTTCGTCGAGAACGCAAAGCTTCGGCTCGAGCAGCGCCATCTGCAGGATCTCGGCGCGCTTCTTCTCGCCGCCGGAGAAACCGACGTTGAGCGGCCGCTTCAGCATCTCGGTATTGATCTGCAGCTTGGCCGCAGCATCCTTGACGCGGCGCATGAAGTCAGGCGTCGTCAACTCGTCCTCGCCGCGTGCCTTGCGCTGCTCGTTCATCGCCACCTTGAGAAACTGCATCGTGGCGACGCCGGGAATTTCGACCGGGTACTGGAAGGCAAGGAAAATGCCCTTGGCGGCACGCTCGGCCGGATCGAGTTCGAGAATGCTCTCGCCATTATAAAGAATGTCGCCCTCGGTCACCTCGTAGTCGCTGCGGCCGGACAGCACATAGGAGAGGGTCGACTTACCCGAGCCATTCGGCCCCATGATCGCGGCAACTTCGCCAGCCTTCACCGTCAGGTTCAGGCCACGGATAATCTCGGTGCCATCTTCGGCGATACGGGCATGAAGGTTTTTGATTTCAAGCATCTTTGGTTCCTGCGTTTTCTCTGCGTAGCTCATCAGAGCCTCGCGTAATTTCTAAGGACATCAACATGTTGGGCTCGGTGCTATCACCCAAATAAACGGATGACACGGAAAACCGCGACCGTTACGAGCCAAAGCCATTCGAGAAATTCCAAGATCCCCTGAACGATCTTTCCCGGCTTTTCCATGCGCTGCTGGAGAAACACATAAGGCTGCTCCGGCGGCTTCTCGGTTTCATATCTCTGCTCGCGGGGGCGAATTTTCGCCAATATCTCCCCGCGCATATTCTCCAGACGTTCAAGAATGCGCTTCTTGTCCGCCTCGTTCATGTCAGCCGACCGAACCTTCCAGCGAAATGCTGATCAGCTTCTGCGCTTCGACCGCAAACTCCATCGGCAGTTCCTGCAGGACTTCCTTGACGAAGCCGTTGACGATCAGTGCGATCGCCGCTTCGGTCGGGATGCCGCGCTGCAGGCAATAGAACAGCTGGTCCTCGGAGATCTTCGAGGTCGTCGCTTCGTGCTCGAACTGCGCCGTCGAATTCTTCGCCTCGATGTAGGGCACGGTATGGGCGCCGCACTTGTCGCCGATCAGCAGCGAATCGCACTGGGTGAAGTTGCGTGCGTTCGAAGCCTTGCGGTGGGCCGAGACCTGGCCGCGATAGGTGTTGTTGGAAACACCGGCGGCGATGCCCTTGGAGACGATGCGGCTCGACGTGTTCTTGCCGAGATGGATCATCTTGGTGCCGCTGTCGATCTGCTGATGGCCGTTGGAGACGGCGATCGAGTAGAACTCGCCGCGGCTGTCGTCGCCGCGCAGGATGCAGGACGGATATTTCCAGGTGATCGCCGAGCCCGTTTCGACCTGCGTCCACGAGATCTTCGAGCGGTCGCCGCGGCAATCGCCGCGCTTGGTGACGAAGTTGTAGATGCCGCCCTTGCCGTGCTTGTCGCCCGGATACCAGTTCTGCACCGTCGAATATTTGATCTCGGCGTCATCGAGCGCAACCAGCTCGACCACGGCGGCATGAAGCTGGTTCTCGTCGCGCTGCGGCGCGGTGCAGCCTTCGAGATAGGAGACGTAGGCGCCTTCTTCGGCGATGATCAGCGTGCGCTCGAACTGGCCGGTGTTCTTCTCATTGATGCGGAAATAGGTGGACAGTTCCATCGGGCAGCGAACGCCCTTGGGCACGAACACGAAGGAACCGTCGGTGAACACGGCCGAATTCAGCGTCGCATAGTAGTTGTCGCTCGTCGGAACAACGGAGCCGAGGTACTTCCGCACCAGTTCCGGATGCTCGCGGATCGCTTCCGAAATCGACATGAAGATCACGCCGGCTTTCTTCAGCTCTTCCTTGAAGGTGGTGACGACAGAAACGGAGTCAAAGACGGCATCGACTGCGATCTTCGGCTTCTCGACGCCGGCCAGGATTTCCTGCTCTTTCAGCGGAATGCCGAGCTTTTCGTAGACCTTGAGGATCTCCGGATCGACTTCGTCAAGCGACTTCGGGCCCGGCGTGCTCTTCGGCGCGGCGTAGTAATAGATGTCGTTGAAATCAATCTTCGGATAGTTGACGCGCGCCCAGGTCGGCTCTTCCAGCGTCAGCCAGCGCCGATAGGCTTCGAGACGCCATTCCAGCATCCATTCCGGCTCCTGCTTCTTGGCCGAAATGAAGCGAATGATATCCTCGGACAGGCCCTTCGGCGCCTTGTCCATCTCGATGACGGTCTCGAAACCGTATTTGTACTGGTCCACATCGATCAGGCGAACCTGGTCGATTGTTTCCTGCACCGCAGCCATTTCATTCTCCAATCTCGCCGGATACAAGGTCCGGCAGCTTGTAGCGTCTGGGCAATTCACTTGCCCTTCACCTCGGGCAATTACTTGCCCCTTATGCCGGGCAATTGTTTGCCCTTATGTAGGAGGCCAAAAGGGACTTTTCAGCCCGATTGGCAAGCGGAAATTTGCGTTTCCGCAAGTTTATGATGCGGTCAAGCCGCCTCGCCCGCCGACCTGCGACGGCAGGCGATCTTTCCGAAAGCCGCGATTGCCCGGTCGATGTCCCCGTCCGTTGTGGAAAAGCCGAGCGAGATGCGCAAGGCTCCGAGCTTGGCGTCGCGTCCCATCGCCGCCAGAACATGGCTTTCGCCGACCTTGCCGGACGAGCAGGCGGAGCCTGCCGAAAGTGCGACACCTTCAAGATCGAAGGCGATCTGGCCGGTCTCCGCCTTCAGGCAGGGAAGCGTGAAGAAGATGGTGTTGGCGACCCGCGGACCGCCCAACCCGTGGATGATGACATCGGGCGCGGCAGCGCGCATGCCGGCTTCCAGCCGATCGCGCAGCGCGGCAATCGCAGCGTTGCGTTCCCCGAGATTCTCCAGTGCGGCTTCCGCCGCTGCTCCGAATCCGATCAGCGCCAGCGAATTCTGTGTCCCCGATCGGTGACCTTTCTCCTGCCCGCCGCCGCGGATCAGCGCCTTCGGCATCAGCGCCTCGCCACGGGCGATCAGCGCGCCCGCGCCCTTCGGTCCACCGATCTTGTGAGAGGAGATGATCATGAAATCCGCGCCGATGCGCTCGATCTCGATCGGCAGGCGGCCGGCCGCCTGCACGGCATCGACGATGAGGAGACCGCCATGGGCGTGCACGATCTTTGCCGCTTCTTCCACCGGCTGGACGATGCCCGTCTCGTTGTTGACGAGCATGATCGCCACGACGGGAAGGCCCGCCGACTTGTCATGGGCATCGAGAAGTGCGGCGAGCGCGTTGAGATCGACGATGCCGGCATCCGTCACCGGAATCTCGGTCGTGCGGTCCTGGGGGAACCGGCCTCCCTCCCGTACTGCCAAATGCTCGATAGCGGAATAATAGAGGCGGCCGAGCCTCAGCGGCGTACGGCCCATGCTGAATTCAGGCGTCAGCACCAGATTGGCGGCTTCCGTCGCGCCGCTGGTGAAGACCACGTTGGCGGCATCGGTGTCGGCGAGTGCCGCCACCTTGCGCCGTGCACCTTCGATGGCGGCGCGCGCGGCGCGGCCCTCTCCATGGACGCTATTTGGATTGCCGAAGATGTCGATGGCGCGCATGATCGCCTCGCGCGCAGCCGGGTGCAGCGGCGCTGTGGCATTCCAGTCGAGATAAAGGCGTGGCGGCGCCATGATCTTCAGTCCTGCGCTTAACGAGCTTGCTTCAGCACCCGCGGTTCATTTTTCTTGAAATTTCCGCCGGGCTTGCCTTATGACACGTTCCACGATGCGTGGATCGCCATGCAAGTTTCGAATTGTTCTAAACTGCGTTTTAGAAAAGCTGACAACATTAGTCAAGTCATGTTGTCGTCCGACGCAGCGCGAACGCGAAATAAAACCCGGAGTACCAATGCCCGAAGTTATTTTCAACGGCCCTGCCGGTCGTCTTGAAGGCCGCTACCAGCCCTCCAAGGAAAAAAGCGCGCCCATCGCCCTGATTTTGCACCCGCATCCGCAGTTCGGCGGCACGATGAACAATCAGATCGTCTACCAGCTCTTCTACATGTTCCAGAAGCGCGGGTTCACGACGCTGCGCTTCAACTTCCGGGGCATCGGCCGCAGCCAGGGCGAATTCGACCACGGAGCTGGCGAACTCTCGGATGCAGCTTCTGCGCTCGACTGGGTGCAGAGCCTGCATCCCGATTCCAAGACCTGTTGGGTCGCGGGCTATTCCTTCGGCTCCTGGATCGGCATGCAGCTCCTGATGCGCCGGCCGGAGATCGAAGGCTTCATGTCGATCGCCCCGCAGCCGAACACTTACGATTTCTCGTTCCTGGCGCCCTGCCCCTCCTCCGGCCTGATCATCAGCGGCGAAGCCGACAAGGTGGCGCCCGAGAAGGACGTCAACGGCCTCGTCGAGAAATTGAAGACCCAGAAGGGCATCCTCATCACCCATCGCACCGTGCCCGCCGCCAACCACTTCTTCAACGGCCAGGTGGAAACGCTGATGGGCGAATGCGAGGACTATCTCGACCGCCGCCTCAACGGCGAACTGGTGCCGGAACCGGCGGCCAAGCGGATCCGCTGAAGATCACCTGGTGTCGGCGGTGATCTCGAAAGCCGTCCGAAGCACTCCATCGATCAGGATCGGCATGCGTTCCCGCATGCCGATCTTCTTGAGCACACGCTGCGAAGCGATGTTCTCGGGATGGGTAAAGGCGATGAAATCAGGCGCAAATCCCCTTTCAAAAAACCATTCCTTTAGGGCGCTTGCGGCTTCGGTGGCGTAGCCCTTGCCCCATTCCCGCTCCCGCAGGGAATAACCGAGTTCGAATTGTTCGTTCCCGAACTTGGAAATCCCCGCGCGGCCGACGAATCGGCCGTCATCGGCGATGATCTTGTATTTCGTCGTGCCGTCGCGCGCCTGTTCCTCGAGCCAACCCTGCAGCCGCTTCTCAGCCTTTTCGAGGCTCCATGGCGCCTGGCCCGAGAGATACCGGGTCGTCGCCATCGTCGAATGCAGTTCCTGCACCAGCCACGCGTCGTCTTCGCCCCAGATGACGAGACTGAGCCGCGGCGTCTTGAGAATGACCGTCTCCGACATCACGCCGCCGCGATCACGCCGCCGCTGACCGGCGCGCTGACCCCCGTGGTGCCGGGAAAAGTCAGTGGCAGCCCGTCCAGCGAACGCACGGCGAGATAGGCCCAGGCTTCAGCCTCCATCGCATCGCCGTCGAAACCTGCCTCCTCGGCAGTCAATACATCAGACCCCAGCCGTTCAGCCATGATCGAAAATTCCGCCATGAGGGTCCGGTTCAGCCGTCCGCCGCCGCAGATGATATAGATCGATGGCGTCTCGGGCAGGAAACCGGCGGATTTGATGATTGACGCGGCGGCTACATGCGCCAGCGTCCGGGCGCCGTCTTCGAGGCTTGCCTCTCCCTGCTGAAGTGGTGCGAAATCACCGCGATCAAGCGAACGGCGAACATTGCCGCGAAAGAACGGGCTTGCTAGATAACGCTCCGCCAGATCAGCGACAACCGTGCCACGCCCGCCGATCTCGCCGCCGGGATCGTAGGTTTTGCCGGTCTGCATCTCGACCCACTGATCGATCAGCGTATTGCCCGGCCCGCTGTCGAACGCCGATATCCGGCCATCGGCGCCGATATAGGTCAGATTGGAGATGCCGCCGATATTGACGAAGCAGACAGCTTGTCCCGCCTGCTGGAATTTTCCGGCAAGTGCGGCGTGGTAGGCCGGCACGAGCGGCGCTCCCTGCCCGCCATGAGCCATGTCGTTGGCGCGCATGTCGTAGACCACCGATATGCCGGTCCTGCGCGCCAGTTCCCCGCCGTCGCCGATCTGGATCGTCAAGCCTTCATCGGGTCGGTGAAGCACCGTCTGGCCATGGAAACCGAGAACATCCACCGCATCGGGAGAAAGCTCGAAACGCTCGAGGAATGCCGTAACGGCGGTTGCATGACGTAAGGTAAGCTCAAGCTCGATCTGACGAAGCTCGGACGGCCGTTCGGTTCTGTCACTTAGCGGGCGCGCCAGTTCCAGCGCCCGTTTGAGCTGCCCGCGAAAGCCTACATCATAGGGAGCCCCCATGAACGGCCCGCGCTCGATGAAGCCGCGGCCGTCGGTTCTGATCAGCGCAACATCGATTCCGTCCATCGACGTGCCGCTCATCAGACCGATCGCAGTCCTGATGACGTCCATGAGGCTTGCCTCCCATGCGATTCCCGGATGCACTTTTGTAAAAACAGTGCTAAACGCGCCGCGACAGATCAACAACAACGAACTTGCGCGAACCCACGCGGGCGAGCGCAGATATCAAGAGACGAAGGCCATGTCCGAGTTCAAGTCCGATTTCCTCCGCACGCTGAAAGAGCGCGGCTTCATTCATCAGATCTCCGATGAAAGCGGCCTCGACGACCTCTTCGCCAAGGAAACCGTGACCGCCTATATCGGCTACGACCCGACGGCATCCAGCCTTCACGTCGGCCATCTCACACAGATCATGATGCTGCACTGGCTGCAGGCGACGGGTCATCGCCCGATATCGCTGATGGGCGGCGGCACCGGCATGGTCGGCGATCCCTCCTTCAAAGAGGAGGCCCGCAAACTGATGACGATCGAGACGATCGAAGAAAATATCGCGTCGATCAAGCGCTGCTTCTCGAACTATCTCGATTACGACAAATCGGGCAACGCCGCATTGATGATCAACAATGCCGAATGGCTGCGTTCGTTGAATTACCTGGAGTTCCTGCGCGATGTCGGCCGCCATTTCTCGGTCAACCGCATGCTGTCCTTTGACAGCGTGAAGACGCGCCTTGACCGCGAACAATCGCTGTCCTTCCTGGAGTTCAACTACATGATCCTCCAGGCCTACGACTTCGTCGAGCTGGCGAAGCGCTACGACTGCCGCCTGCAGATGGGTGGTTCGGACCAGTGGGGCAATATCGTCAATGGTATCGATCTCGGTCACCGCATGGGGACGCCGCAGCTCTACGCCCTCACCTCGCCGCTCCTGACGACGTCATCGGGCGCCAAGATGGGCAAGTCGGCTTCTGGCGCGGTCTGGCTGAATGCCGACCTGCTCCCCGTCTATGATTTCTGGCAATATTGGCGCAACACCGAGGATGCCGATGTTCCGCGCTTCCTCAAGCTCTTCACGACGCTGCCGATGGATGAAATCGCTCGTCTTTCGGCAATCGGCGGGTCGGAACTGAACGAGGTCAAGAAGATCCTGGCGACTGAAGTCACCGCGATCCTGCACGGCCGCGAGGCCGCCGACCAGGCCGCCGAAACGGCGCGCAAGACCTTCGAGGAAGGCGGTCTCTCGGAGAACCTGCCGTCGGTCGACGTTCCCGCTTCAGAGCTCGACGCCGGCATCGGCCTTCTCTCGCTCATCGTACGCGCCGGCCTCGCCGCATCGAACGGCGAAGCCCGCCGTCACGTCCAGGGCGGCGCTGTCCGCATCAACGACGAAGCTGTCAGCGACGAGCGCAAGATGATCGGCAGCGGCGAGATCACCGCCGACGGCATCATCAAGCTCTCGCTCGGCAAAAAGAAACACATCCTGATCCGCCGGGCCGCTTAAGCGGCTTCAATTCGGAACGGATATCAAAGCCGGCGTCCGCGCCGGCTTTTTCGATTTCGCTGATGGCACTGGCAAAGCCGCATATGAATTGAGCCTTTGGAAATGAGTTAGAGATGAGATCTAAATGGCTTGTGCCCACGTTCTTTATTTTGCTCGCAACGGCTTTGCATGCGGCGGATGACAAGGCACAGCCACCCTATTTCGCATCGATTTTAGCTCATCCGATACATGATATCCAAGCATGTTACACTTCAATCCTGGCACGTGACGGCTTCGATTCGCCTTCGTGTGTCGGGACGCTCTGGCAGATCTGGTTTGCACAAGACAAAGCAAAGGTGGAACGCATCGACTTCCACGATAAAACCGGTTTCAAGGAGATGCTTGTCAAACTGATCCAAGCTGGAAATGAAAAACCGACGGAGCAAAAAAACATTCCTCAAACACAGGAGGTAATCAGCAATATTGACATAGTTGTAGACACGGCCCGCAGTAAATTAAGTGATGACAACGTTTCCCAATGCCTGGCAGAAATTAGATATCAAAAAGATTTGTCTAGCCCCTATTGCGACTACACGCTCGCGCTGCTCAATCTCGCACTCTTCACGGCAACGGATATTCCGCGGATAAGGATGCAACGAGAGGATCTGGCCGCTGTTTTGGAACAGGCGCTCCCTGTAAAATGATATTGGCGGCAACTGTGAGATCGAGGCGCTGATCTAGGCTCACGCCGCGGCCGGGTGTACCGAAGTTTTCAAGCGGTCCGAGCTTAAAAATCACTCAACTCCCGGCCGAGATACCGCGTCCGTTCGTTCGGCCTCCCGGAAGACATAGCTTGGCGGATTGACGTCTGACGCAGGCTTCACGCGCGACCACCAGCTGATCGAGAAGATCGGCGGCGTCATCATCGCGTCGAGAGGCACCGTCAGCACATGGGCCGAATGAATAGGCTTGCGCGGCGCCAGCCGATCGCTTTTTTCGGCCGAGTATGATGCATGGCCGCCAAGGGCGGCGACCACCGCGAACGATACGAAATAGCCTGTCCGAGCGCACTGCATGGCATCCTCCGACATTGCAACGGCCGTTGTCAAAGCCGAGAACCACAGCTTACATCAAATCTCTCTAAAATAGCAGGCCGAGCATCGATGGCGCGTTTCTACACCGGGCTTCGGATCGAGGCTGATCCGTCTGACGCCCGTGCATGATTCTGATCTCCTCAGGAGGAAAGGATTTAGGTACTTATCGCCACGACCTCTGCCGTCCTGGCTTCATCCCGCATCATTGAAATTCGAAGATCTGCCGGAACACGCCCGGCGCGATAATCGATAGCGGGTTGATCTGCAGGTTTGGCTGGTCGAACTTGCCGGTGAGCTTGAAGGTGATGCCGATCAGGCCGCGGTCGCTGCCATTGCCGAGGATGACGCCGATCAGCGGTAGTTCGGCAAACAGCCGGTTGAGGCCGTAGGCCGGCATGAATGTGCCGGTCATGTCCATGTTGCCCTTGCTGTCGCGTACCACGCCCTGGAAGGTCGCGCCAATCTGATCGCCCCGCAGCACGCCGTTCTCGATGCCGACCATACCGTCGCGCGAGACGACGCGGGCAAACCCGCGTTGGAAGCGCTGCGAGGAAGTATCGATATCGCGCTTGACGGCCTCGTTGAGGCTGCGCTGCTCCTGACCGACAGGTGTCGAGACGATCGAGCGCAGGCGTTGCTCGTTGACGATCGAGAAGCGGCGCACGTCGAGCGAACCATCCCATCCGCCCTGCGCCCCCAGTCGGATCGCCAGATTGAGAAGACCGCCCTGCATATGCTGATAGAGATCGGCGAAACGCGATACTGCGCCGGCATCGCCGCTGGTAATGTTGATGACGCCGCCGTCCTTCATCTGGCTGACCACGGCCTCGCCGCTGTCGGTAACGCCGGAAAAGCTGAGCGTCTGCAGCTTGTCGCCAAGCAGTGACAGCTGCGCCTGGAAATTGCCGACCTTCTCGTCGTTGAAGCCGATGACGTTTTTCAGCTTGGCGCGCACCGATACGCTGGTGTCGCCGCCATCGCCACCCTCGTCGTCACCCGAGCCTGATTTCAACCGCGCCATGACCGGTCGCGCATCGGCGCTGTCGCCGGAGACGGAGACGTCGAAACTGCCTTTGCCGCGCTTCACCGAGAGAGCGAAATCGTCAAGCGAGGAAAGCTTGACGCTGTCGAAATCGGCGGAGATCAGCCCTGCCTTGCCGACAACAAGCGATCCGCTGGCGCCGAAACCGTCGCCCTTCAGCCGGAAATTCTTGATCTGCGTATTGTCGGGTGGGCCGGATACCTCGAATTCGGCGGAGGCAGCAATACCGCTGCCTTTGGCCCAGCCGATCCAGGGCAGGTCGAGCAGCGACTTGGTGAGGTCGAGCTGAACGTTCTGCCGGTCGTCGTCGATCCGCGTCAGCACCATCTTCAAATTGCCGCCGACGACGCCGGAAAGTCCGGGCATCACCTTGTTGCGTTGGGCCTCGGAGAGCGTGGCGGTGATCACGCGCTGCCGCTCCACGCCGGAGGATGCCTCGACCGGCTCGATGAGATCGATATCGGCCGGAATGCCGTCGATCTCGCCCTTGGCATCGAGCGTGATCTGTTTCGGATCGCCGTTCAGCATGCCGCTGACATTGCTGATCGTTCGGCCGGAGAAGGGCTTGGCAAGGTCGATGTCGGTGAGCTTCATCATCGCCTTCCAGTCGGCAGGCGGCGGGTTTTGCGATGAGAGCAGGCCGAAATGCGCCTTCACATTCGCCTCGATGTGGCCCTTGAGATCGTCGGGCGTAAAGCCGGCGCGCTGCAGCACCCGGATCGGCTTGTAGGTCAGGAGCTCCCCGATGGCGTCCGCCGCACCTGATACTGCGAGATCGATGTCGGCCATCAGCGGCTTGTCGTAGGCGGACGGTATGACGAACGTCCCCTGCCCGAGTGTGACAGATCGGCTGGAGGGGAAATAGGACGTGCCGCTCTTGATCCCGATCGTCGCAACGGGGCCTGTCAGGTCGAAATGCGCCGCCGTGTCACGGATCGGCGGAATGTCGCCGGCGACGTTCATTCTCGCCCCCGTGATGTCGAAACCGATGCGGATCTGGTTGGCATCGAGTTTCAATCCCTTGCCGCCGGCCGCTTCGTCCAGCCGGCCGAAGGGAATGAAGACTGAGATGGCGGCGTCCGTGACCGTGCCGCCGAAAAGGTTGCCGTGCACCCAGGTGCGCACCTTGGGCGCCATCCAGAACGGCCAGAGTTGCTTGATCGCCGTCGTCTGCAGCATCGACGACTGGCCGGCGAAGCTGATCTCCGGCGATTTGTCGCCGAGTTTGACATGCAGCGATCCGTAGAGAGCGCCCAGCGGGCTGGAGACGGTCATATTGGGAAACTGGAATTCCCGGCCGGCGACCATGTAGCGCCCGGTCGCCTGAATATCGAAGGAGAGCGGCTGTTCGCCGGAACCGCTGGGGGCGGCCGTACCGCCGCTGACCAGAAGGTCGATGCCGAAACCTTTGCCCGCCTTCGGATCGAGCTTGTCGAGATCGATCAGCGCGCCGTTGAGGGGGACCGTGGTCGCGCCGAACCGGGCGTTTGATTTCGCGATTTCGAGCGTCTGCTTGGTGAAATCATAAACGAGGTTGATTTGCCCGCCCGACAGCTCCTGAGCATCACCATCGGTATAGATCAGGCCGGGATCTACATCGATCGTCGCAGCGAGCGACGGTGAAACACCATCCCTCGCCCTGGTGGCCGACACCGCCAGATCTGCGAAGGCGTTGAGCCCCTGCCGTATCACGCCTTCATCGTTGCGCTTCAGCGCGAAGGGTGTGAGGTCGGCGTGCTTGAGCGTCGCCGCCACCTTCGACACGTGGCCGTTCTCCTTCTCGGCCAACACGTCGAGTTCCGCCACCTCGCCGTTGAGCGCGACCTCGCCGCTCAATTGCAGCGAGGTTGGGCCGGCATGGGCAAAGACGAGATTGTCGACGACGAGCGACAACGGACCGTTCGCCGTGTCGGCAAGCTTGATGTCGATGCCGGAGATACGCACTGAATTCGTCGAACCACGGGTGACGATGCCGTCAAACATATCGAACTGCGAGAAGATCCTCTCCATCGCCGCCGGCATCGCGTCGATGCGCAGATCGTCGAGCTTGACGGGATTGCCGGAGGGCAGAAGCGCGGTATCGAGGGCGATATCCTCGGCTTCGATATCGGTCACGGCGATACGGCCGCGGAAAAGCTGCAGCGGATCGAGCGCCAGGCGCACAGAGCCCGTCGTCGATACGTGCTGACCGCTCGCCTGGTCGATCATGTTGACGTCGCGCGCTTCCAGCGCCAGCCGCAAGCCCGAGGTGAAGCGGATGACGGTGGAGCCGACCTCGGCGCGGTAGCGCGGTCCGGCCGCGCCATTCAGCGCCGCCTGGGCCTGCTGCGACAGCGGCTTGTCGAACATGCCGCTCTCGACGGTGAACACGACGGCGGCAAGAATGAGGAGGATCAGTCCCAGAAACCCTGAAGTCAGCTTCGCTGTCCGGCGCATTGGCGAACGCGGCGGCGGGCAATGAACGATGATCGGATCCTCGGCCTGGGCGGACGGCAAGCGGTCCAGCGCAACGATATCCTTCTTGCGAAACGTGACCTTTTCGCCGCGGATGGCTGACATGCGCCCTTGGGCTCTCCCTTAAATGAAGAATTGAACCCGGCCATGCTGGACGGGTTTCCGTCCAATATATAATTCGGGGAGAGAGTGTGTCATCCACAAACCCGGCAAAAGAAAGGTTTTCATAATGGCGGTTCCCGGCATCGGTGCCATGGCCCCCGATTTCAACCTCCCCCGCGATGGCGGCGGGCGCATCTCGCTTGCCCATTTCCACGGCAAGCCGCTCGTGCTGTTCTTCTATCCGAAGGATGACACGACGGGCTGCACGGCCGAATCATTGGCTTTCACTGCGCTCGCGCCCGAGTTCGACGCGGCGGGCGCTGCCGTCATCGGCATGTCGCCCGATTCGGCTGCCTGCCATGACAAGTTCATCAGGAAGCATAGCCTTTCGGTGGCGCTCGCCTCGGACGAGGACAAGACGACACTGCAGGCCTACGGCGTCTGGAAGGAAAAGAGCATGTACGGCCGCAATTTCATGGGGGTCGAGCGCACCACCTTCCTCATCCGCCGGGACGGGATCATCGCCACCATCTGGCAGAAAGTGAAGGTACAGGGTCATGCCGAAACCGTGCTCCAAGCGGTGAGGAACCTCGCCGCGTGACCGGCGATCTCGCGATAACCTCGCTGCGCGGTGGAGCGATCGATGCCATCCGCGCAGCCGACCTCGACCGCAAGACGGCGCTTGCGCAGGAAAGCGCCACCCGCTGGTTCGCGCGCCGGGTGTCGCTGCGCTCGCCGCTCGACGCCGCCCTGTCCGAAAGGCCGGGCCGTCCTGACAAACCGGTTCTGACGCCGCCCACCCAGGTGGAGAAGCGCTCGCTGCATACGCTGAAAGGCCGTATCGCCTTGCTCCACGCCATCGCCCACATCGAGCTCAACGCCGTCGATCTGGCACTCGATATCGTGGCGCGATTCGCCAGCGAACAGGTGCCGAACTCCTTCTTCGACGGCTGGATGCAGGTTGCCTTCGAGGAAGCGAAGCATTTCCGCATGGTGCGCGCCCGTCTTAACGATCTCGGCGCCGATTACGGCGATCTTCCCGCCCATGACGGGCTCTGGCAGGCGGCCCACTCCACCCGCAACGATCTGACGGCAAGACTTGCCGTCGTGCCGCTGATTCTGGAGGCCCGCGGCCTCGACGTCACGCCGTCGCTGCAGGCCAAGATGCGCGAGACTGGCGATCTCGAAAGTGCTGAGGTTCTCGACGTCATTTATAACGACGAGAAAGGCCATGTCGCCGTCGGCGCCAAATGGTTCCGCTTCCTCTGCGCCCGCGAGAAGCGCGATCCGGCAAAAGCCTTCCAGGAACTGGTGCGCGCCAATTTCCGCGGGCCGCTGAAGCCGCCCTTCAACGATCTGGCCCGCGCCGAGGCCGGCTTGACGCCATCCTTCTACCGCTCGCTGGCATCGATCAGCCACGCCTGAGATGATTGATTTTCTGGCGTAAATGGCGGCGATGAAAGTATTCGTTAACCATAAACGTGTCTAATTTTCCGAAAGAGGCGTAGAGCATCAATCGGGAGAGCCTGCGTGAACAGCGGACATCAGCACCGGGTATTCGGTAAGCGGGCGCAGGAACATATTCTCATCCTGGCCAGCGGTGACAAGGTCCGTCATATGACGGTCCGGCCGTGGATGGCAGCACTCGCCTTCTGTTTCGTCGGCGTCTTCTCGATCGGCTATCTCCTGGCGACGTCCTACCTCGTGCTGCGCGATGATCTGATCGGCGCGACCATGGCTCGCCAGGCCCGCATGCAGCACGATTATGAAGACCGCATCGCCGCACTTCGCGCTCAGGTCGACCGCATCACCTCCCGCCAGCTTCTTGACCAGCAGGTGGTCGAGGACAAGGTCGACAAGCTGATGGAGCAGCAGATGGCGCTGACCTCACGCCATGGCAAGCTCGACAATCTCCTCGACCGGGCCGAAAGCTCCGGTCTGACCGATAAGGACGGTGCCCTGCCCGCGCCGTCTTCTCCCGTCCAGTCCTACGCCCCCGATGTCAAGGACAAGCGCGCGTCACTGACCGGCGGCGGCATCGAGGCGATAGAGAAGCAACTGGCGAACGGCGCACCCACCGATGCGACACCTGATAATTCGACGCTCGCTTATGTGCCGGCCGCCGAAACTGTCGGCGACCGCGCCGACCGCATCTTCTCCAAGGTGACGCTTTCGTTGAAAGATGTCGAGCAGGACCAGCGCAACCGTGTCGAGCAGCTGACGAGCGATGCCGGCAGTGCCGCCAACGCCATCGAGAGCGTGCTGACCCGCTTCAAGATCCCGATGCCCGAGACCGCCGCCAAGCAGGATGAGGATGACAGCGCCGTCGGCGGTCCCTATGTCGAGCCGGAGAGCAACGACGACTTCAACAATTCGCTGGTCGCACTCGACGGCGCGCTGACCCGGCTTGAGGCCGTGCGCAGCACTGCCGAATCCCTGCCCTTCCGCAATCCCGCCATCGGCAAGGAAATGACCAGCCCGTTCGGCAATCGCCGCGATCCTTTCCTCGGCCGTTTGGCCCTCCATTCAGGCATCGACTTCCGCTTTTCGCCGGGCGAGAAGATCCGCCCAACCGCACCGGGCAAGGTGATATCAGCCGGCTGGACCGGCGGTTACGGCAACATGGTCGAGGTCGATCACGGCAACGGCGTCTCGACGCGCTACGGGCATATGTCCGAGGTTCTGGTTAAGGTCGGCGATACCGTCGACCGCAATGACGTCATCGGCCTTGCCGGCAGCACCGGCCGCTCGACGGGCACGCATCTGCATTATGAAGTTCGCCAGGATGGACGTGCGGTCGATCCAGTATACTTCATGAATGCCGGCCTTAAACTCGCCACCTACATCAAGTAACAGTCATCAGGTAACCATCGCTTCACTCTGCACGGGGTGCGGCCTCTCTATTTCTTGACTTGCCGGTCATTCGGGGCTATGTCGCGCTGCATTGCGGCATGCAATCCCGCCGACTCGTTCAGAGCTCGGCCGAACCGGAACGGAAACAGTTTTCCCTTTGACGACATTCGCTGACCTTGGCTTGAGCCAAAAAGTGTTATCCGCTGTGACCGACGCGGGCTATACGATCCCCACGCCTATTCAGGCGGGTGCTATTCCCTTTGCGCTCGAGCGTCGCGATATTTGCGGCATCGCGCAGACGGGCACCGGCAAGACGGCATCCTTCGTTCTGCCGATGCTGTCGCTTCTGGAAAAGGGCCGCGCCCGCGCCCGCATGCCCCGCACGCTGATCCTCGAGCCGACGCGCGAACTCGCCGCGCAGGTCGCAGAGAATTTCGAGAAATACGGCAAGAACCATCGCCTCAACGTCGCCCTTCTGATCGGCGGCGTTTCCTTCGAGGATCAGGATCGCAAGCTCGAACGCGGCGCCGACGTGCTGATCTGCACGCCCGGCCGCCTGCTCGACCATTTCGAGCGTGGCAAGCTCCTGATGAGCGGCGTCGAGATCCTCGTCATCGACGAAGCTGACCGCATGCTCGACATGGGCTTCATCCCTGATATCGAGCGCATCGCCAAGATGATCCCGTTCACCCGCCAGACGCTGTTTTTCTCGGCCACCATGCCGCCGGAGATCCAGAAGCTCGCCGACCGCTTCCTGCAGAATCCCGAGCGTATCGAGGTCGCAAAGCCGGCTTCGGCCGCAAAGACCGTCACCCAGCGCTTCGTTGCCTCGCACAGCAAGGACTACGAGAAGCGCGCGGTTCTGCGCGAGCTCGTCCGGGCCCAGACTGAACTGAAGAACGCCATCATCTTCTGCAACCGCAAGAAGGATGTCGCCGATCTCTTCCGGTCGCTCGAACGCCACGGATTCTCCGTCGGCGCCCTGCATGGTGACATGGACCAGCGTTCGCGCACGATGATGCTGCAGAGCTTCCGTGACGGCAATCTCCAGCTGCTCGTTGCCTCCGACGTCGCTGCCCGCGGCCTCGACATTCCTGATGTCAGCCACGTCTTCAATTTCGACGTACCGATCCATTCCGAGGATTACGTCCACCGCATTGGCCGCACCGGCCGTGCCGGCCGCTCGGGTGCTGCCTTCACTCTCGTCACCAAGCGCGACACCAAATTCGTCGATGCGATCGAGAAGCTGATCGGCGAAAAGATCGAATGGCAGAGCGGCGACCTGAATTCGCTGCCGCCGGCAGAAGAAAGCAAGGACGAACGCCCGCGCCGCAACAGCCGTGAGCGCGGCGGTCGGGACGATCGGGGCGAGAAGGATCGTGGCCGCGGACGCGGTGGTCGTGGCGCCGCAGGTCATAAATCTGATAACGACGTACAGGATAATGGCGTAGACGTGATCCAGGCAGCACCAGTAAAGGCCGACATCGTGAAGAACGAGCGCAAAGCAGAGCAGAAGCCGCAGAACAATGCGCGCAACAATCGGCCTTACCCGGCAAATGACGACAGCCGCGACCGCCGCCGTCATCGCGATCACGACGACGGCCCGACCCCGGTCGGCTTCGGCGACGATATCCCCGCCTTCATGCTGATTGCCGGCAGCGCCAAGGTCTGAACATCCAATGGGCAAGCCCGGCCTCGATTTCCCGGGCTTCGGCGTCGGCTTGGTGATTCTGCGCGACGCCAAAATTCTTCTCTACAAACGTCTGCGTCCGCCTGAAGCCGGCTATTGGAATATCGTCGGCGGCAAGGTCGATCATATGGAGCCGGCTGAAGAAGCCGCGCGCCGCGAGGCCGAAGAAGAAACCGGCCTGACGATCGGCCGCATCGAACGCCTCTGCATGAGCGAGCAGATCATCGAGGCCGATCGCCAGCACTGGATTTCGATTCTCTATCTCGCCCGCGACATCGAGGGCGAGCCGCATTTGACCGAACCGGACAAGCTTTCGGATTTCGGCTGGTTTCCCCTGACAGATCTGCCGGAACCGCTCTCGGCCTTCACCAAGGCGGCGATAGCAGCATTGCCGCCCGGTGAGCGCGGCTAGCTATTCCGCGCGAAGCGCCGCCTCATAGGCAAGCCTTACCCATTTCGCCATGAGGTCGGGATCGTCGTAGGCTTCTTCGGGGATCGACCAGTAAGGCATCTTCACCGGCTTGCCCTTCTTGCCCTCATAGGCCCATTGGGTTGCGCCGGCGGCGGCAAATTCCGGGGCGCTCGTCTCGTCGGCCTTCAGCAGCATCTCGTCGCGCACTTCGACGGCGATGATCCGCCCCATATGATAGATGCCCTTGCCGCCGAACATGCGCTTGACCGTGACCGGCCCGAGCCCCTGAAACATTTCCTCGATCCCGGCATTGTCCATGCTCTATCCCCTCGAAGTCTCGGCCAAGCCGCTCACAGCGTGTGATAATCCCGGTTCAAATAAATGAGCGCCGGATGCTTTTCGCTGAAGCGGACGGCGGCGACCTCGCCGAAAATGACATTGTGCGTCGGCAGTTCCTTGATGTCGGTCACCCGGCAATCGAAGGTGGCGAGCGCATCGGCAAGGACGGGCGCACCTGTGACGAGCGTCTGGAAGCGGGCGCTGGCGAAGCGGTCGTCATTGGCAAGCGCCGTGCGCCCGGAAAAGGCGTCGGCAACCCCCTGATGATGGGCGCCGAGCGTGTTCAGCGCGAAGATGCCGCTGCGGAAAAAGATCTCGTTCTTCGGGTTGGTGTTGTTGAGGCAGATAAGCACCGAGGCCGGATTGTCCGAAACCGAGCAGGCGGCGGTGATGGTGACGCCACGGCGCATCCCTTCCATCGCCGTCGTCACGAGCTGCACATGGCCGGCATAACGGCTCATGGCGTCGCGATAAAGGCCGGGGTCGATATGCTGCCTATTCAACACCTGCTTCTCCGTGCGCATGTGATGCCTGGGATTCTCTTCCCATCGCGCCAATATGGCGAGCATCGGTTACGTTTTCTACAATAGGAGCGGCGAAAAGCGCCGCGTTATGCTTGTTTTTCTTTGACGATCGCGGCCTTGCGGATAAAAGGGCATGGACGATGGCTAGGGATCTCCGCCTTTCATGATCAACCTGCGTGGCATAGCAGCCTTTCTGACGCTGCTGGTAGCGGCGGCGCAAGGCCATGCGGCCGGCGTGACGATCGGCGTCGTCGCCCCTCAGGGTGGCCCGCTCGGCCTGCTCGGCGCACAGATTGCCGCCGGCGCCGGTTTCGAGATCCAGCAATCCGGCAATACGCTCGTTGCGATCAATGAGACCTGCGAAGACAATAGCGGCGCGGCGGTTGCCGATGCGCTCGTCAATGCGAAAGTCCAGGTCGCCGTCGGCTTTCTCTGCAGCGAAACGCTGGAAGGCGCGCTGCCGAAGCTGAAGGACGCCAATATTCCCGCAATCACCGTCTCCGTGCGCTCGCGCATCCTGATGGAGGATGCGTTGAAAAACGGCTGGCCGCTCTTCCGCATGGCGCCCGCCGACGGCACCGAGGCGGCAAAGGTCATCGACGTCATCTTGAAGGACTGGGCTGCTGATCCGATCGCCCTCATCGAGGATGGCACCATCCATGGCCACGAACTGACGGAAGCGGTGCGCAATGCGCTGGAGCAGAACGGCCTGAAGCCTGTGTTCATCGATACCTACCGCCCGGGACAGGAGCAGCAGATCGCCCTCGTCCGCCGCCTGAAACGGGCGGGCGCCACCAGGGTCTTCATCGGCGGTGACCGTAACGATGTCGCCGTCATCGCCCGTGATGCCAAGGCGGAGAACATCCCGCTCTCCATTCTTGGCGGCGATGCCATGCGCGCCGCCAATCAACCCCTGGCACTCGCCGATGGCGTGCGCGCCGTCGCTTTGCCTGAATATGCTTTGCTTCAGGAAGGCACGGCGGCGGCCGACGCGCTGCGCGCCAAAGGCACCGAGCCGGAAGGTTATGTTCTGCCGTCGCTGGCCGCCGCCCTCATTGCGGGACAGTCGGCGGAAGCCGCAGCTGCGGCAAGCAAGCCCCTGCAGGAGGCGCTTGTCGGCACGACATTCCAGACGCCGGTCGGCGCGATTGTCTTCACCGGCGCACATGAACTTTCGCAAAATCCCTACCGCCTGCTCGAATGGCGGGGCAACGGCTTTTTTCCACCTGCGGCGCCAACGCAATAAGCAACGCGCCAGCCTTGAATCCGGCCGCCGTGGTCAAATGGCGGCCCATACGGAGTAAGACCTGATGACGCTGCCCATTCGCATTGCCCCTTCGATCCTCGCGGCGGATTTCGCCAGGCTCGGCGAGGAGGTGCGCGACGTGACGGCCGCCGGCGCCGACTGGATCCATCTCGACGTGATGGACGGCCACTTCGTCCCGAACATTTCCTTCGGCCCCGATGTCATCAAGTCGCTGCGCTCCTACACGTCAGCCACTTTCGATTGCCACCTGATGATCTCGCCTGTCGACGACTATCTCGAAGCCTTCGCCAAGGCCGGCTGCGACCGCATCACCGTCCATGCCGAAGCCGGGCCGCATCTGCACCGCTCGCTGCAGACCGTGCGCAATCTCGGCAAGAAGGTCGGGGTGACGATCAATCCGGCAACCCCGCTGAGCGCCATCGAGAACGTGCTCGACGATGTCGATCTCATCCTCATCATGTCGGTCAATCCCGGCTTCGGCGGCCAGAAGTTCATTCCGGCCATGGCGGCGAAGATCGCCGCGGCGAAATCACTGATCGGTGACCGGCCTATCGAACTTGAGGTCGACGGTGGGGTTACCGTGGAAACGGCCCCATTGATCGCGCGCGCCGGCGGCAACGTCCTCGTTGCCGGCTCGGCAATTTTCAAGGGCGATACGGTCGAGGATTATCGCAAGACCGTCACCGATCTGCGTCAGGCAGCCGAAGGGGCACGAGCATGAGAAAAAGTCTGATCATCGGTGGCATGCTCGTCGGCGCGCTTGCCGGCCTGCCCGGCATGTCACTTGCCGGCGACATCGCCAGCGTCCAGCCGATTGGGTTTTCCGCTGACGGCAAGGTCTTTGCGTTCCAGGAATTCGGCATCAAGGAGAGCGGCAACGTCCCCTATTCCGAAACCTACTTCATCGACACCGACAGCGGCGAGTATCTCGAAGGCACGCCCTTCCGCACAGAGCTGACTGACAAGGACGCCAATCTTTCCAAGGCGAGGCGTCAGAACCTGACGGCGGCGCGCAGCCAGATGGACAAATACGACCTTCTGACCAATCCCGGTCTGATCGCTGCCTTCAACCCACCAACCGAACTCGGCTCGCCCTCGAAGACGCTTCGCTACACCACACTTGCGACCGACGGTCCGCCGAAATCGCCCTATACACTCTCGCTTACCGAGATGCCGGTGCCGACGCCGAAGGATTGCGCGGCGGTCGACAGGCGGGTCCTGGGCTTCAGCCTGCAGATGATCGAAAAGCAAGGCGTTCCGAACCGCCAGGCGGCGCGCCAGGTGACGGCTGTTCCGGCCGAGCGCACGTGTTCGGTGGAATACAGGATCGGCGGCGCCCTGGTCTACCAGCCGGAAGGCGGAAACCAGGTTCATATCGCGCTCGTCCTCGCCTTCGATGCGGCGAGGAACGGACGCTGGATCGCCGTTCCGGTTCATCCCTGAGCATGGATCGTTTTCGGGCGGCAAAGCCGCCCTACCCCGATCTCTTCGCCGGCGCATTGCTCTGGGGCATGCAGATGCTGGCCGCCGCCATGCTCGGCCTTTACCTCCGCAACGGCCTGCAGACGAGCCGGCTTGGCGAGGTCGCCGTGCTCTACTTCCTTGGCGGCCTGCTTTCGTGGCCCTTCGCTCTGCCGGTCGCCCGCTTCCTCGCGTATAACAGGCCGTCGGAAGCCCGGTTTGCCGCATTTTTCGTGACACTGACGGCCGCCACGATCCTGATGACCGCCTTTCTCTTTGCGATGGAATACCGGATCTTCTATTCGCGCTGGCACGCGCCCTTCGGCAGCATCGTCTGGGCCTTCCAGTTCGTCTTCACCAGCGTCAGCGCCGTCTACCAGTTCCTGGTGATCGGATTGCGCCTTTTCCTGCCGCTCGGCCTCGTCTGCCTTGTCGCAAGCAGCTATCATCTTGCCAAACGCATGCGTTGAGATTGCCGCCCGTCTTTGATACAGGGGCGCTAACAAACCTCTTGAATGAAGGCAGCCGCCCATGATCCCGCGTTATTCCCGGCCCGAAATGGTCGCCATCTGGTCTCCCGAAACCAAGTTCCGCATCTGGTTCGAGATCGAGGCGCACGCCTGCGACGCGCTGGCCGAACTCGGCGTCATCCCGAAATCGGCGGCAAAGACGATCTGGGAGAAGGGTGGCGCCGCCACTTTCGACGTCGCCCGCATCGATGAGATCGAGGCCGTCACCAAGCACGACGTCATCGCCTTCCTCACCCACCTCGCCGAGATCGTCGGCCCGGATGCCCGCTTCGTCCACCAGGGCATGACCTCGTCCGACGTGCTCGACACCTGCTTCAATGTCCAGCTGGTGCGCGCCACCGATATCCTCATCGCTGATATCGACCGCCTGCTTGCGGCGCTGAAGACTCGCGCCTTCGAACACAAGGACACCGTCACCATCGGCCGCTCGCACGGCATCCATGCCGAGCCCACCACCTTCGGCGTCAAACTGGCGCTCGCCTATGCCGAATTCGAGCGCTGCCGCCAGCGCCTTGTCGCCGCCCGCGAGGAAGTCGCGACCTGCGCCATCTCGGGTGCCGTCGGCACCTTCGCCAACATCGATCCGCGCGTCGAGGAACATGTCGCCGAGGCCCTCGGCCTGAAGGCCGAGCCGGTCTCGACCCAGGTCATCCCGCGTGACCGCCACGCCATGTATTTCGCCACGCTCGGCGTCGTCGCCTCCTCGATCGAACGCCTGGCGACCGAGATCCGCCACCTGCAGCGCACCGAGGTGCTGGAAGCCGAGGAATATTTCTCCCCCGGCCAAAAGGGCTCCTCGGCCATGCCCCACAAGCGTAACCCGGTGCTGACCGAAAACCTGACCGGCCTTGCCCGCATGGTCCGCTCCTATGCCATGCCGGCCATGGAAAACGTCGCCCTCTGGCACGAGCGCGATATTTCCCACTCCTCGGTCGAACGCATGATCGGCCCGGATGCCACAGTCACCCTCGATTTCGCCCTCGCCCGCCTGGCCGGCGTCATCGAAAAGCTGCTGGTCTACCCGGAGAATATGGAGAAGAACCTCAACAAGTTCCGCGGCCTCGTCCATTCGCAGCGCGTCCTGCTAGCGCTGACCCAAGCCGGCACCTCCCGCGAGGACGCCTACCGCCTGGTGCAGCGCAACGCCATGAAGGTCTGGGAACAGGGCAAGGATTTCTTGGAGGAACTGCTGGCTGATGCGGAGGTTCGGGCTGCCCTTTCGGAGGAGGATATTCGGGAGAAATTTGATCTCGGATACCATACCAAGCATGTCGACACGATTTTCCGACGGGTGTTTGGTAACGCCTGAGCGAACCGGGATCGGTATTTTGCAAATGGAAGCGGACTCAAGCTTGATGTCCGCTTCCGAAGTGGCGCGGCCGACTCAATGAAGGAGGAGCAGGTGAAAAAGCTACCCGGTGAGGTATATTTCTTTGTTGTCCTGTGGGCATTGTTCGCGCCAGCCCTCGTCGTGTATTTTATAGCAAAGCTTAAATATGTTGAGCTTGAACACATCGATTTCGCGTCTGTCGCTAATTTCAATTTTGTATGGCCGATACCCGCAGCTATTTTATTGACGATTCTGCTTATGTTGGAATTGGCATCTTATTTTAAATTTAAGCTCGGTTTCTTTTCAGCATGGCACGCCGTAGCTATGAACACTCTGGAAAAATGAAAGAGACCCGGTCTGTCAAAGAGACTAGATAGCCCTATCTTCTGCCAAGCGACCTCACTGCCAACCTTCAACGGTTGCCTATCTCTGCTTCGCCGGCTTGGCGGAAACGCGCCGCTTCTTCGGCTCGGCCTTTCTCGACGATGCTGCCTCGATTGATTCCGATACCCTGCAGGCCTCCGTCTCGCCCCGGCCTTTCGCGGCCTTCGCGACCAGCTCGTCGAGACGTTTCAGCTCCTCCTCATCGAGATTTTCGATGCCGATGAAGCGGTTTTCGGCGTGGCTTGTCAGGATGATCTCGTTGAGTTTGGCCTGGATTGCCCGCGTGTCACGGGTCTGGGCATTCTGCAGCACGAAGACCATCAGGAAGGTGATGATCGTCGTGCCCGTATTGATGATCAACTGCCATGTTTCGGAATAGCCGAAGAACGGGCCGAGCGCCGCCCAGACAATGACGACCATCAGCGCCAGGATAAAGACGACGGGCTTGCCCGCCCATTCCGATGTCTTGGTTGCGAAGTGGGCAAACAGATGCTTCATCGTCACCTCTGAAATCCTTCCTCGGAGTTTACGCTAAAAAACGCCGAGGAAGGTTCGAAGGTTCCAGCAGATCACGGCCGGGGCCGCGATCCCTCGGAATAGCTGTGGCTACGGGGCTTCTCGCGCAATCAGCTTGCGATAGAGGTGCCATGTCGCATGGCCGAGGACGGGAATGACGAGGGCAAGTCCGGCAAAGACCGGGATCGTGCCGATGACGAGGAGAGCTGCGACGATCAGACCCCAGAGCAGCACCGGCACCGGGTTCATGACCATTGCGCGGATCGAGGTCACGACGGCGGAAACCGCCCCGACATCGCGGTCGAGCAGCAGCGGAAAGGTGATGACGGAAATTGCCAGCACGACGAGCGCAAAGACGAAACCGATGAGGTTACCCCAGATGATCAGCTGCAAGCCCTGGGGCGTGCCGAAGACCTGACGGGTGAAATCCCCCATGGTGCGCGGAAACACTTCGCCGAGCAGGTTGCTGTAAAGCGTCTGCGCCGTCACCAGCCAAACCACGAAGAGAGCAAAGAGCATCAGCCCCACCGCCACGATCGACGGCAGCGCCGGCGAATGACGCACATCGAGCGCATGCGTCCATGAGGTGTCGACGCCGGCCTCGCGCCGGCGGCTGATCTCGTAGAGGCCGATCGCCGCGATCGGGCCGATCAGCACGAAACCTGCCATCAGCGGGAAGACCATCGGCAGAAGATTGGCGCCCGAGCTCCACAGCGTCAGGAAGACGCCGGCGATCGGGTACATCAGGCAGAGGAACACATAGTGCGACGGTTTCTCCATGAAATCGTCGAATCCGCGCTTCAGCGCATCGAAGACGTCGGCGATGCCGATGCGATTGACCACGGGCCGCGCGAAGCTTTCACCTGCACCCGTCATGACATGAAATGCCGCCATGGCTTTCTCCTCCTCAGCCGAGACATGATCGGCGGCGGACAGCATCGGCGAACAAGCCGACACGAAATCCGCAACCGGCACTGGAGCAATATAGCAACTTTCAGCGCCGGTGTCGCTCTCTCCCTTGATCTTCCCCTCTTGACATCTTGGACAAGCTTTCTCACATCGGCGGCACTATGAAAGCCTCAGACGCAGATATCCTCATCATCCCCGGCTATACCAATTCAGGCCCCGGCCATTGGCAGAGCCGCTGGGAGGCAAAACTCAGCACGGCGCGGCGCGTCGAACAGGCCGAATGGACCAAGCCGGTCCGCGAGGACTGGATCGCCCGTATCGCCGAAGAAGTGAACGCCTCGACGCGGCCCGTCGTTCTTGTTGCCCATTCGCTGGGCGTGCCCTCGGTGATCCACGCCATCCCGCATTTCCGCCAGCGAGTGGCGGGCGCCTTCCTTGTCGCGCCCCCGGATGTCGCCAATCCCGAGATCCGCCCGAAGCACCTGATGACCTTCGGCCCTTACCCGCGCGACCCGCTGCCCTTCCCCTCGATCACGGTGGCGAGCCGCAACGATCCGTTCGGCACTTACGAACATGCCGACGATATCGCCGGCAGCTGGGGGTCCTTCCTCGTCGATGCCGGTGAGGCCGGTCATATCAATGCCGATTCCGGTCACGGCCCCTGGCCCGAAGGCACGATGGTCTTTGCCCAGTTCCTCAGCCGGCTCTCCGCTGATTGAGGAAAAGCCTCCCCTCGTTAATTGAGTGATTGCTTTCTAAGTCTTTCTTAATGGAATGACCGCAGACTGCATCGAGATGCAATAAGCGAGAATGCCTGTGAAGAAAGCCCATCCAGAGGCCGACGATCCGCATGGCGATGCTGCTGCGGCCGACGGCTCCGATCTGGCCGAGCGGGAGGGCCGCTGGAACTATGCGCTCGTCGGCTCGGACCTCGGCGTGTGGGATCACAATTACCGCCTCGACCGGAAATATTATTCCCCGACCTGGAAAACCATGCGCGGCATGGCGCCGGACGAGGAAGTCGCCGGCGATTACGATGCCTGGCTGCAGCTCGTCCATCCCGATGATCGCGATTTCATCGCTCATGCCATTGACCGGCAGAATGCCGGCGATCCTGATTATCAGATCTTCGAATATCGCGAGCGCCACCAGGACGGTCGCTGGATCTGGATTGAATGCCGCGGCGCCTGCGTCGAATGGGACGAGAACGGCGTGCCGACCCGCATTGTCGGCACAGACACCGACATTACCGCCCGCAAGGAGGCCGAGGAAACGCTGTCGCGCCTGTCGCGCCGGCTCGATCTGGCGCTGGAGATTTCCCGCATCGGCGTCTTCGAAGCCGATATCGAAGAGGATATGGTCGAGTGGGATGACCGCCTCATCGCCATTTACGGGCTGAAGGGCGCCGCTCGTCGGATTGCCGGCGACGTCTGGGCGAAAAGCCTGCATCCCGATGATCGTGAGCGCGTCCTTGGCCTAGCCGACAGCAGCGTCGAAAGCGGCAGCGATTTCCAGCAGGAATACCGCATTATCCGCGGCGATGGTATTGAACGGGTCATCCGCGCCCGCTCGGCCTTCTTTATCGACGGCAATGGTCACCGCAAGCTGATCGGCGCCAACTGGGACGTGACCGAGGAAGTCAAGCTTCGCGACGAGCTGCAGCGCGCCAAGGATCTGGCTGAAGCCCGCAACCTTGAACTCGAAGCCGCCAAGGAGAGTATCGAGCACCTGGCGCTGCACGATTACCTTACCGGCCTTCCGAATCGCCGCTATCTCGACAAGATGCTGGACGAGCGCTCAGCCGAATGCCGCGCCAAGGGCCTGGCGCTGGCGATCCTGCATATCGATCTCGACCGCTTCAAGCAGATCAACGACACGCTCGGCCACCGCGCTGGTGACGCCATGCTGAAACATGCCGCGGGCGTGTTGAAGAATTCCGTCCGCGCCGCCGATTTCGTCGCCCGCATCGGCGGCGACGAGTTCGTCATCCTCTGCGCCGTCGACGCCGCGTCGAAGAAGATTGCCAGCCTTGCCGAACGCGTCATCCGCGAGTTGCGCAAACCCGTCAGATATGAGGGCCACGACTGCCGTTTCGGCGCCAGCATCGGCATCGCCGTCGACAGCGGTCCGAAGCTCGACGCCAAGCAGATCCTGCTCGACGCCGATATCGCGCTTTATCGGGCCAAGGGCCTCGGCCGCAATCGCTTCGAATTCTTCTCGGCGTCCGACCGCCGCGACGTCGTGTCCGCCAAGCAGCTCGCCGACGAGATCCTGATCGGCCTCGAGCGCAATGAATTCGTGCCCTTCTACCAGTTGCAGTTCGATGCTCGCACGCTCGATGTCGCAGGCGTCGAGACGCTTGCCCGCTGGCAACATCCGGTGCATGGGCTGCTGACGCCCGACAGATTCCTCGATATCGCCGAGGATCTCGACGTCGTCTCGACCATCGACGCCCTGATCCTGGAGCGCGCGTTGGCCGACCGCCGCGCCTGGATCAAGGACGGGCTGTCGGTCCCGAAGATATCGGTCAATGTCTCCGCAAGGCGGCTCGCCGATCCCGATCTCGGCAAGAAGCTCCGCGCCCTGAAGATCCAGCCCGGCAGCATTTCCTTCGAGCTCTTGGAGTCGATCTCGCTCGACGATTGCGACGAGGCGGTGACCGCAAACTTGAAAAAGCTGCGCAAGTTCGGCATCGACATCCAGATCGATGATTTCGGCACCGGCCACGCTTCGATCGTCAGCCTGCTGCGCTTGAGCCCAAAGACATTGAAGATCGACCGGGAGCTGATCCGCATGCTGCCGCAATCGGCCGAGCAGCGCAAACTCGTCGGCTCGATCATCGATATCGGCCGTTCGCTTGATATCCTCGTCATCGCCGAAGGTGTGGAGACCGTGGATCATATCCGCATTCTCGAAGAACTCGACTGCGATATGCTGCAGGGTTATGCGCTTGCCCGGCCGATGCCGGCCATGCAGATCCCTTCGTTTATCCGCGCCGGAAGCTGGCGCCATGGGCAAACTGCCGCCCGCGCCCTGCAGACGCAGCTTCGCCGGGCGCTTCGCGGCAGAGCCGGCAAATAAAAGCCTGCATAAGCGGCCCGCCATTTCGCCTTCATTTCACCGTAAAGGAAAAGGCGCTAAAGTCGTCTGGCGAATTCATTCGATTCTCTTGGCGGTATTCCGTAAAATCCGGAAACCGGGGAAGGAGCCACAGGCGGATTGTGAAACACTCTCTTTTCCTTTAAGGGGACGCCACGAGATCGATCCACTCGCGCTATCCCAAGAGCGCCAACAACAGAGAATAACCACGATGAACCGTCGCCGCCGTATCTACGAGGGCAAGGCAAAGATTCTGTATGAGGGCCCGGAGCCGGGCACTTTGATCCAGTTCTTCAAAGATGATGCCACTGCCTTCAACAAGAAGAAACATGAAGTCATCGATGGCAAGGGCGTCCTCAACAACCGCATTTCCGAATATATCTTCAGCCATCTGAACAAGATCGGCATTCCCACCCATTTCATCCGCCGGCTGAACATGCGCGAGCAGCTGATCAAGGAAGTGGAGATGATCCCGCTGGAGATCGTCGTGCGCAACGTCGCCGCCGGTTCTCTCGCCAAGCGCCTCGGCATCGAGGAAGGCGTCGTCCTGCCGCGCTCGATCATCGAATTCTATTACAAGTCCGACGCGCTGGACGACCCGATGGTCTCCGAAGAGCACATCACCGCCTTCGGCTGGGCCAATCCTGCTGAGCTCGACGACATCATGGCGCTCGCCATCCGCGTCAACGACTTCATGACCGGCCTCTTCCTCGGTGTCGGCATCCAGCTCGTCGATTTCAAGATCGAATGCGGCCGCCTGTTCGAAGGCGATCTGATGCGCATCATCCTCGCCGACGAAATCTCGCCGGACAGCTGCCGGCTCTGGGATATCGAAACCCGCGAGAAGATGGACAAGGATCGCTTCCGTCGTGATCTCGGCGGGTTGCTGGAAGCCTATTCCGAAGTCGCGCGCCGTCTCGGCATCATCAATGAAAACGAGCCTGTGCGCGGCACCGGCCCGGTTCTCGTCAAGTAAGGCAGGAAAGACAAAGTGATCAAGGCTCGTGTCACCGTCACGCTGAAAAACGGCGTTCTCGATCCGCAGGGCAAGGCCATCGAAGGCGCGCTCGGCGCCCTCGGCTTCTCTGGCGTCGGCCATGTAAGACAGGGCAAGGTTTTCGACCTTGAGCTGGAAGGCGCCGACAAGGCCAAGGCCGAGACTGACCTCAAGGCCATGTGCGAAAAACTGCTCGCCAATACGGTGATCGAGAACTACGCAATCGCAATTGACTGATGATCACGGCCCGGCTGTCCGGCGGACTTTGAAGATTTGGCGTCATGATGAAAGCAAAGCTGGAGACGGAAGTCTCGAAATATATGAGCTATGTTTTGCGTCATGCGCCCGAAGCCGCGGGTCTGACGCTTGATGGCGAGGGCTGGGTGTCTTTCGATGAGCTCGAAATCGCGTTGACGTCTAGATATGACGTCTCCCGCGCCGATATTATCGAAATCGTCGAAAACAATCCCAAGAAACGCTTCACGCTCGCCGATAACAGAATTCGCGCAAATCAAGGTCACAGCATCGAGGTCGACCTCGCCTTGAAGCAGGTCGAGCCGCCAGCCGTTCTTTTTCACGGCACATCCCTGGCGAACTGGTCCTCGATCGAGCGCGAGGGCCTGAAGAAGATGCAGCGGCATCACGTCCATCTGTCGGCGGATGTCGAAACGGCGCAAATCGTCGCAATGCGCCGCAAGGGTGAATATGTCATCCTGCAGGTGGATGCGGCCCGCATGTTTTCAGAGGGCCATTCTTTCTTTGTCTCCGACAATGGAGTATGGCTCACCGAAAGCGTTCCAGTTCAATATCTTTCGCGAAACGCAGGGACCCCATGAAATCAGCCGTCGTTCAACTTCCGGGCCTCAACCGCGACCGCGACATGATCGCCGCTTTGACCAAGATCTCCGGTAGGCCGCCGGTGGCGATCTGGCAGACGGAAACCGAGATCCCCGATGTCGACCTGATCGTCATCCCCGGCGGCTTCTCCTATGGCGATTATCTGCGCTGCGGCGCGATCGCCGCCCGCATGCCGGTCATGCAGGCGATCATCGACAAGGCTGCAAAAGGCGTGAAGGTGCTCGGCGTCTGCAACGGCTTCCAGATTCTCCTCGAGGCCGGCCTGCTGCCCGGCGCGCTGATGCGCAATGCCTCGCTGAAATTCGTCTGCCGCGAGATCAAGCTCGAAGTCGTCAATGCCGATACGGATTTCACCCGCGCCTATGCGCAAGGTCAGATCATCCGCAGCCCGGTCGCCCATCACGACGGCAATTATTTCGCCGACGAAGCGACGCTGGCGAAGATCGAGGGCAATGGCCAGGTCGTGTTCCGTTATGCCGAAGGCACCAATCCCAACGGCTCGATCAACGATATTGCCGGCGTGATGAACGAAAAGGGCAATGTGCTCGGCATGATGCCGCATCCCGAGAACCTGATCGAAGCCGCCCATGGCGGTTCGGACGGCCGCGGTCTCTTCGCCTCGGCGCTCGACGTCATCGCTGCCTGAGCCTCGCGCCTGATGCACGTCGCCGGCAAACATGCCGGGGAACGACATGCACGCCCTTCATCCCTGGAGCAAGACCAATGCGCCCTCGCCTCTCCGTCGCCAACGCCGCCGTATCGACTGTTCTCGCAGCCATGCTGGCAGCCTGCCAGTCGCCGGCGCCGACAGCTGGACCGAGCCGCGGTGCGCTGCCGACGATGGAACGCGTGGCGCTCGGCGCCAATGCCTGCTGGTTCAAGTCAGGCGACCCGGCCTTTGCTGCCTATAAGCTCGCGCCGGAACTCAATTCCTTCTCCGGCCGGCCGCGCATCCTGCTTGTCCACAAGGGCAGCCCGGAAAGCCGGCCGCTGCTCGTCGTCCAGGCCGAGGGCAGCCCGGCGCATCTTCAGGCCTTCGGCCCGATGATGCAGGAGCCGGTCGCCGGTCGTGTCACCGCTGACGTCAATCGTTGGTCGGCGGGCGGCAAGGCCTGCAACTGATCGCTGCGATCAATCCCAGAAAAACGACTTGCCGATTTCGCGCGCCGCTTCGGATTGCGATACGCCGATATCCTTGAGCTCGCTCGCCGTCAGGTTTCTCAGCGCACGCCGGCCTTCCCGCTTCTGATGCCAGAGAAGAACGGCCACCCAGAGTCGGCCGAGGCGCGTCGTCGTCTCGGCGGGTGCGGCCGGTACGGCAACCATTCTTCTGTCCTCGTAGGAGGCAATTGATACAATCGGCATTTTGATTTCGGGCAAAGCAGACATTCCAGGAATCCTTTCGGCGATCCGTTGGAATTGACTCATAATCTTGACAGGTACAATGTGACAATATAAGCAATTGTCACCATGACAAATTGGCTACCTGATCTTTCCCGCGGCTCCGGGCCGGTCTATCTCCGGCTCGCCGACAGCATTGAAACCGCCATTGCGAGCGGCGCCCTGCCCGCCGGCAGCAAATTGCCGCCGCAACGCAACCTGGCCTACGATATCGGCGTGACGATCGGCACGATCGGCCGCGCCTATGCGCTGGTGCACGAGCGCGGCCTGGTGGCAGGTGAAGTCGGTCGCGGCACCTACGTGCTGAACCGTTCCGAGACGCCGCCCGGCGAGCAGATGGATCCATTGGCCATCTCGCTTGGCGGGACCCGTTTTCAGGATGCGCCGGCCAACAAGATCCGTTTCGATACGACTGCCGCCCCTGACCTCGGTCAGGGCCAGATCATAGCGGGCATCCTTGCCGAGATCGGCGAGCAACATCTCGCCGAGATCTCCTCCTATTCCAGGAGCTTCCCGCGCAACTGGTTCGAAGCCGGCCGTCTTTGGCTCGCCCGCAGCGGCTGGACGCCGGAGGCTGAAAACATCGTCCCGACGCTCGGTGCACATGCCGCGGCAACCGCCGTCATCGCCGCCGTTTCGGCGCCGGGCGACAAGATCGTCTTCGAGAATCTCAGCTACACGCAGATCAGCCGCAGCGCCCGTCTTCTCGGCCGTCGCACATTGACGGTCGATTCCGACGAATTCGGTATGATCCCCGATGATTTCGAGCGGCTCTGCCAGCAGCAGCATCCGAAGCTCGCCTTCCTGATGCCGACCGTCCACAATCCGACGCTGACGATCATGCCCTATGAGCGGCGCGCCGCAATCGCTGCAATCGCCAGGAAACATGGCGTCTGGCTGATCGAGGACGATCTTTACGGCGGCATGGCCGACGATGACACGCCGCTGCTCGCCTCCATCGCGCCTGATCGCACCTTCCTCGTCAACGGCCTTTCGAAATCTGTCGCCGCCGGCGTGCGCGGCGGCTGGGTCGCCTGCCCGCCGCATTTTGCTCAGCGCATCAAGGTGACCCACAGGATGGTCACCGGCGGTCTTCCCTTCATCCTGGCGGAAACCTGCGCACGGCTCGTCGAAAGCGGCAGGGCCCACGAAATCCGCAAGGAAAGCGTCAAGGAACTCTCCCGGCGCGTCCGGCTCGCCCGCGAACAACTGGCGGGCTTCGATTTCGAATCACACCAGCATGCGCCGTTCCTCTGGCTGAAACTTCCGGAGCCCTGGATGTCGGGCACCTTCAAGAACGCCGCCTACCGTGACGGCGTGCTCGTCGATGACGAGGACGAGTTCAAGACGGCACGCGGCGAGAAAACCTATTATCGTGTTCGCGTCGGCTTCTCCTCGCCGAAGACCGGGCAAGAGCTGATCGCCGGCCTGATGATCCTGCGCCGGCTCCTGGAAAATGGCGGCTCCGCCTACGATGGCGAAATATGATCTGTTGCAGATACACCGCATAGTTCGGAAAAGATGCCGGCGCTGAACGGCTATGCTTTTTCGATCGGCTCTCCATGATACCTCTCTCCCATTCCCCGGGTGAGGGAATCAAAGGACAGCAGATGAAGATCGACTTCAACAGGGTCGTTCTGCGCTTCTTCGGTATTGCGTCAGCGGCAGCGGTGACCGGCTTTTTGGCCATGACCGGCTCCGCAAGTGCAGGTGCACAGATATTCGATGAATTGCGCTTCGGCGCCTCGGCCTCGGTACAATCGGGCCATTCCCGTGAAAACGGTGTCTTTCCGGAAATTACCGCCCTCTTCGATCCCTTCGGCTACGATCAGGCCGCCGGCTGGCAGCAGCAATTGCTGCACCCCCGTGTCCATCTCGGCACCTCGATCGGCACTGCTGGCGAAGCCACCCAGTTCTTCACCGGCTTCACCTGGACGGTGGATATCAACGAGAAGCTCTTTGCCGAAGCAGGCTTCGGCGGCGTCATCCATACCGGCGATCTCGAGGGCGATGATGACGGTCCGGAACTCGGCTGCCGCGTCCTGTTTCACGAATATGTCGGCGCCGGCTACCGTTTCACCCGCAATTGGAACGTAATCGCCCAGATCGGCCACTCCTCGCATGCCAATCTCTGCGACGGACCGAACGATGGAATGACGCGCGCCGGCCTGCAGATCGGCTACAAGTTCTAAGCGGTTGCCGCTTTGTGCGGAAAGTCTGCCCGCCCTCTGTTGACGGCGGGCATTTTCCTGTCGCGCGTCGCCGCTACATAAGCTAAAGACAGCGCAAAACGCGCCAGGGACTTTCCGCTCATGACCATTCCAAACACCATTGCGATCACGCCGGAACTCATTGCAAGCCATGGCCTGAAGCCGGACGAGTATCAGCGCATTCTGGACCTGATCGGCCGCGAACCGACTTTCACCGAGCTCGGCATCTTCTCGGCCATGTGGAACGAGCACTGCTCCTACAAATCCTCGAAGAAATGGCTCCGCACGCTGCCGACCAAGGGCGCGCGCGTCATCCAGGGTCCGGGCGAGAATGCCGGCGTGGTCGATATCGATGACGGCGATTGCGTCGTCTTCAAGATGGAAAGCCACAACCATCCCTCCTATATCGAGCCGTACCAGGGGGCTGCGACCGGCGTCGGCGGCATTCTGCGCGACGTTTTCACCATGGGCGCGCGCCCGATCGCCGCGATGAACGCACTGCGCTTCGGCGAACCCGATCACCCGAAGACCCGCCACCTGGTCTCCGGCGTCGTTTCCGGCGTCGGCGGCTACGGCAATTCCTTCGGCGTGCCGACCGTCGGCGGTGAAGTCGAGTTCGACGCCCGCTACAACGGCAACATCCTGGTCAACGCCTTTGCCGCCGGTATCGCAAAATCCAATGCCATCTTCCTCTCCGAGGCCAAGGGCGTCGGCCTGCCGGTGGTTTATCTCGGCGCCAAGACCGGCCGTGATGGTGTCGGCGGCGCGACGATGGCCTCGGCCGAATTCGACGAATCGATCGAGGAGAAGCGCCCGACGGTTCAGGTCGGCGACCCCTTCACCGAAAAGTGCCTGCTCGAAGCCTGCCTCGAACTGATGAAGACCGGCGCCGTCATCGCCATCCAGGACATGGGTGCGGCCGGCCTCACCTGCTCGGCTGTCGAAATGGGCGCCAAGGGCGATCTCGGCATCCTGCTCGAACTCGACAAGGTGCCGGTGCGCGAAGAGCGGATGACTGCCTACGAAATGATGCTGTCGGAAAGCCAGGAGCGCATGCTCATGGTGCTGCAGCCGGAGAAGGAAGAGGAAGCCAAGGCGATCTTCGTCAAGTGGGGCCTCGATTTCGCCATCGTCGGCAAGACGACCGACGACCTGCGTTTCCGCGTCGTGCATCAGGGCGAGGAAGTCGCCAATCTGCCGATCAAGGATCTCGGCGATCAGGCGCCGGAATACGACCGCCCCTGGCGCGAATCGGGCAAGCAGGCTCCCCTGCCCGCCAACCTCGTCACCGCGCCTCAGGATTACGGCCAGGCGCTGCTGCAACTCGTCGGCTCCGCCAACCAGTCGAGTCGCCGCTGGGTCTATGAGCAGTACGATACGCTGATCCAGGGCAATTCGCTGCAGCTTCCGGGCGGCGATGCCGGCGTCGTGCGCGTCGACGGCCATCAGAGCAAAGCTCTTGCCTTCTCCTCCGACGTGACCCCGCGTTATGTCGAGGCAGACCCCTTCGAAGGTGGCAAGCAGGCGGTTGCCGAATGCTGGCGCAACATCACCGCGACAGGCGCCGAACCGCTCGCCGCCACCGACAATCTCAATTTCGGTAATCCCGAAAAGCCTGAGATCATGGGCCAGTTCGTTCAGGCGGTGAAGGGCATCGGCGAAGCCTGCCGCGCGCTCGACTTCCCGATCGTGTCAGGCAACGTTTCGCTCTACAACGAGACCAACGGCGTCGCTATCCTGCCGACGCCGACGATCGCGGGCGTCGGCCTGCTGCCGGACTGGCGCAAGATGGTGCGCATCGGCAGCGCCAATGACGGCGACAAGGTGATCATGATCGGCGTCGACGGCAGCCATCTCGGCCAGTCCGTCTATCTCAGAGACGTGCTTGCCAGCCGTGAAGGTCCGGCGCCGGAGGTCGATCTCTTCGCCGAGCGCCGCAACGGCGATTTCGTCCGCTCGGTCATTCGCAACGGCCAGGCGACAGCCTGCCACGACATTTCTTCGGGCGGCCTTGCCGTTGCCCTTGCCGAAATGGCCATGGCTTCGGACAAGGGCCTGACGATCGATCTAGGTGAAAGCAGAGGCGCGCCGCATGCGCTGCTCTTTGGTGAGGACCAGGCTCGTTACGTGCTGACGGTCCCCGCCGATGTTGCCGATTTCCTCTGCGCCAATGCGGAAGGCGCCGGCGTTCCCTTCCGCCGTCTGGGCACCGTCGGGGGAACGGCGCTCGTCGTCGGCGATCTGATCTCGCTGCCGATTCAGCAATTGCACGATGCCCATGAATCGTGGTTCCCTGATTTCATGGAAGGCCGCGGCGAATTGGCTGCGGAATAATGCGCAAGGAGTAACGATCATGGCCATGAAACCCGGCGATATCGAAGACATGATCAAGGCTGGGATTCCCGGAGCCAAGGTGACGATCCGCGATCTGGCGGGCGACGGCGATCACTACGCCGCCGAAGTCGTCGCCGAAGCCTTCCGCGGCAAGAGCCGCGTGCAGCAGCACCAGATGGTCTACGAGGCGCTGAAGGGCAATATGGGCGGCGTGTTGCACGCCCTGGCCCTGCAGACTTCGGCCCCGGAATAGGGTCCGAAAAGCTCCGAACGGAGCGATTCTGGTTTAGCTCATCCTGTATTGGATATGGACGCGGCCATGGATCGAAGATCTTTCGACATGCGCCCGGACACCAAAGACGCGGCCGATTAGTCCCTCGGTGAGCACGGTATCGGCCGCTCCCGCGGCAACGAGCTTTCCCTTATCGAGCACGGCCAGGCTATCGCAGAACATCGCCGCTAGATTGAGGTCGTGCAGGGCGATGATGCAGGTAATGCCGAGCTTCGAGACAAGGGAAAGAATATCCAGCTGGTGCTGGATATCGAGGTGATTGGTCGGCTCGTCGAGCAGGAGTTCGCTCGGCGATTGCGCAAGCGCTCGTGCAATGTGGACGCGCTGCCGCTCGCCGCCTGAGAGCGTCTGCCAGAGCTGCATGGCCCGATCTCTCATGTCGACGCGGGAAAGCGCCTCGTCGACGCGGAGATCGTCGTCCGCAGCCCAGGAATTCAGCAATCCGCGATGCGGCGTCCTGCCGAGACGCACGACATCCCTGACGGTCAGTTGCGTCTCGGTCGTCGATTGCTGCTCGACGAAGGCGACACGACGGGCAAGCTCGGCTCTCGATATTGCCGAAATATCGTCCTCACCGAGCCGGATAACGCCGCTGCGGGCTTTTCGCAGCCGGCAGATCAGCCGCAACAGGCTCGATTTTCCCGAGCCGTTCGGCCCCAGTAGGCCCAGCACCTTGCCTTTCTCGACCGCGAGGCTGATGCCATTGACGATAAGCGTATCGCCGGCGACGAAACTGATCTCGTCGACTGTAATGCTCATGCGGTTCTCCTGGCGCTATAGAGAATGACCGCGAAGGCCGGAGCGCCGCACAGTGCGGTGACGACGCCGATCGGCAGAATCTGTTGCGGGACGATGATCCGCGAGACGATGTCGGCAGCGACCATGAAGAGAGCGCCGCCGAGCGCTGTAGTCGGCAGCAGCCGGCTATGGGCAGGCCCGACCAGGAAACGTGCGGCATGCGGAATGACAAGACCGACAAAGCCGATCGAGCCGACCATGCTGACGACAGCTGCCGTCATCACGGCGGTCGCGCCGAGCAGCACGATCTGGACGCGCCGCACTGCAATGCCGAGCGATGCAGCAGCATCGGTACCGAAGGCGAAAGCGTCGAGGGCTCGCACATGGGCAAGGCAGACGAGGAAGCCGATCAGGGTAACCGGCACTACGAGATAGACATCCGGCCAGCGAACGCCGCTGAGAGAACCGAGCAGCCAAAACATGACACCGCGCGCCTGTTCCGCGTTGGCCGATGTCGTGACGATATAGGAGGTCAGCGCGTTGAAGAGCTGCGATCCGGCAATTCCGCACAGAATGATGCGCTCGCCGGTCCCGCCGGCGCCGGCTGCAAGTACGCCGACCAGCAGAAATGCCACGACCGCGCCGATGAATGCGCCGCTCGAAAGGCTGAGCACGCCATAACCGAAACCGAGGATCATCACGCAGACCGCACCCGTTGAGGCGCCTGCCGAAATGCCGAGAACGTAAGGCTCGGCCAGCGGATTGCGCAGCAGGGCCTGCAGGATGGTGCCACAGAGCGCCAGCGACGCGCCGGCGCTCGCCGCCACCAGCGCGCGGCTGAGGCGATAGTCCCAGACGATGCCCTGATGAATGCGGCTGAGTTCGAAACCGGTACCGAAAAGCCGGTTCGAGACGGCCTTGGCAGTCGTCTGAAGCGGGATCGATATTTCGCCGATCGAGACGGCCAGGCTGATCATCAGTCCCAGGAGGACGAAGGCGACAATGGTGAGCGCGACAAGCGCCCACCATCCATCCCGTTTCAGAAGCGTCATGTTCACTGGGAGAGACCCGACGACTTGATGCCCTTTGCCAGTATCTCGATGCCGTCGATCGTACGGATCGTCGGGTTCATCGATTGCGCGTCCATCATCACGAAACGCTTGTTCTTGACGGCATCGAGCTCGCGGGTAACCGGGTCGTTCTCCAGAAAGTCGAGCTTCACCTTCGGATCATCAGCCGCATAGCGCCGGCGATCCATGGTCGCGATGACGATGACCGCAGGATTGGCCTGAACAATCGTCTCCCAGCCGACCAGCGGCCATTCCTCTTCCGTCGTCACAACATTCGCAGCACCCAGAGTCTTCAGAATATAGGCAGGCGCGCTGTTCTTCCCGGCGATGAAGGCATCGCCGTTCATCTCCTTGCTGGAGAACCAGAAGACGACGGGCAGGTTCTTTGCCGATGCGCCCGATATCGAGGCGACGGCATCGGCCTCGCGCTTCTTGAGATCGGCGATCAGGGCGTCGCCGCGGTCCTTGATATCGAAGATTTCGGAGAGTTCGGCGATTTCCTGATAGATCAGGTCCATCGTGAACAGCTCTTTGCGCACGCCGTCGCCGCCATCGGTATTGATCTTGGCGACGCAGTCGGCGGGCGCGACATAGGTGTTGATCCCGAGCCCGGAGAATTGTTCGCGCTTGCCGACAGACCCCTGCGCGCCGACATGCCACTCGAATTCGGCCGCCACCAGATCGGGCTCCGCGCCGACGACGGATTCGAAGCTCGGGTCGTTGTCGGCAAGGCGTTTGATCCTGCTGTTTGCCTCGGCATATTGCGGTAGAACCGGCCCGACCCAGACCGCGGTGCCGGTGATCTTGTCCGCCAGTCCGAGGGAAAGCAGCACTTCGCTCATGCCCTGGCCGATCGAAACGATCTTTGCCGGGGCCTTTTCGAAGGTCACCTGCTGGCCGCAATTGGTGATGGTCAATGGATATTGGGTGGCAGCAAGGCTCGGCGCTGCAAGGCCGGTCAGCCCGAAGGCAAACGTCATGCTCATGAGAAACTGGCGCATGGAAAATCTCGATAAGGAGGAAAAAGTCTAGCCTCGCCGTGTCGCGCGCGGCTGCGCGGAAGAAGGCACGGTCGAACTGACGCTAGCGGTGAAAAACCCAATCGAGACGGCTATGTGCCGGAGTTCGGCGAAGGCTCAGGTCAATCATGTCTGTTCCTTTCCAGGCATCCCCGCCCGGTTGATTGGATCGTGATTGACGGCAGGTCTCCTGGCTTGCGGATATCGCCGATCATCTGCCTTCCCGCGAAAACCTTCGCAGTGGCATGGCCAGAAGCCCCAAGAGATGAGCCGCAGGCTCAATTCGGGATGATCGGCAGGCCAATCATCCCTAGGAATGATCGACAAGCCGCTTACAGTTGCGGGGGCAGCCACGGTCTTGATCCCTATTGGGTCGTCCTCACCGTGTTCCCTATTAATCCCCTTGGAGTCATCCTCGGGGAACCGTCGCGCCCAGTTACGCCAGCTCGCCGCATCGCGTCAAGAACAAGCTGACGTATCGGGTTCTGCGTGGAATGCCTTCATCGAAAAGGCTGCACTCAGCTAGGTATTCTCTTTTCGTCCGGGCTGGAAAAAACCGACGCCGTCATCGGTCCCGATGTCATCAGCGTGAAATCGAAGGGCGCCTGCAGATCGGGCCCAAGCACGTATTGGCGGTGCACACGAAGCTGGTCCTTACGGATCTTGCGATAGTGTTCGCTGGTCAGCATCTGCCTGACCCGGATCTGGATCATCTTTGCCGGAGGCGCATCCTCATGGCCGCAGACGGCAACGACCGGCACCTTGTAGAAATTGATCGAATCCGTCAGGCACTGCACGTCGAGCCAGGAAATATCCGGACACCGGGCGATCAGTCCGACGCGGGCCCGAAGCTGCGTTGCCGACGACAGCAGCGCGCATTGCAGGATGGCGCTGCCGAGCGTGGCGAACACCACGCGCTTGCCCTTGAAGAGATCCGGCTCCCTTTCGAGCAATATGCCGATGACATGGGCGGCCACATTCGATCCCATGCTGTGCGAGGAGATCACGTATTCGTCCGCCGCTTCGTCAAGCGCCTTGCGCACGGTATCGGCCCTGTCTTCCAGCCATTCGTTGAAATCCGCGCGGTCCATCCGGCCGAGCGCCACCGCCATTTCCCAGTCGGCAAAGAGATGCAGCGTATGGAAACGTTCGGAAAACGGCAGGAAGGCGAAGATGAAGAAACAGAGCCCCAGCGGCCCGCTCCAGAGCACGTGCCACGGCGAAAAGCCGAGACTATAAGGCAAGAGAGCGATTTGCGCCGCCAGCAATATCGCCAGCGCCGTCAACAGGAACGGAAAAAGGAAGAACAGGCCGAAACGCCACGCATGGCGGAAATATCCCAGCATCCCGCCTTCGAGCACGATCTGTGTGAAGCTGCGGAAACCGGCAATGATCTGGCTCAGCGTGTTACCGCTGCGCAGCCTGCGTACGAACACGTCATGATCGACCATGTGGATCCGGCTCTTCGTCCGCCAGCCGGCTGAATCCGTTCCGGCTCCCTGGCCCGTCGTGACCTCGAAACTGAGGGGATCGCTTCCCGCCTCCGGAGTGCCGGTCTCGACCGAATAGCCCCAGACGGCAGCACTCTGTCTGGCCGAACGCTCGTAGCGCGCCCGGTGGGCCACGCCGTCGAGCGGCTCGAAGCCCGTGAAATGCAGGACGACCCGCTTCTCGATCAGTTTCATTCCACTCTTCCGGCCGGTTCAATGGCCGCCATGTTGCTGCTGCGATCCTGCTGTTTCGCAGCTGATAACGCCGAAAAAACAACCATAGTCTCGAAGCCGTCTTGCTAACCGAACTCTTCCGGATTTCAATAGCAGCCATGTCGTTTCCACCACGAACGGAGGGGTTTTGTGGCCGATCTCGTCAAAGAATTGATATCAGGCGTCGTCGACAGCGTGCTGAAGGAAATCCTGAAGAAAACCACCGGTCGCGTCACGACGAAGCGTGGCAGGCGCAAGACGCGCCCCACGGCAACGACAACGGCCTCAAGCAAGACGACCTCCGCCAAGCGCAAACCTGCCCGCAAACAGGTCAGCAAGCGCCGCACCGCCGCCGGCCGCAGCCGTCAGCGCCGCAGTTGAGGCATCATGAAATCAAAATAGAGCGCGTTGCGGATCGTCGGCCAACGAAAGAGCCGGCATCCCGCCTATGCGCCTCCGCAACGTCACCAGGGGCCTGAACCGTGAAACGCATTCTGAAGATCACTCTCGCGGCTATCATCGCGATCTGTCTCATTGCCGTGGCCGGCGTCTACGCCTTATCGGAGAGGCGCCTTGCCAGGAAGTACGACGTTGCGGCGACTGACTTCACGGTCAAGACGACGCTGTCTCCCGAGGAAGCAGAACGGCGTGGCCGCACGTTGATGTGCGGCGGCTGCCATCGCGATGCCGGCAACGTGCTGGTCGACGAGCCGGGCGTCGGTCGTATCGTCGCGCCAAACTTGACCCGCTTCGTGCCCATGTACAGCGACGCAGAGCTCGTGCGCCTCATCCGCCATGGCATCAAGAAGGATGGCACCGGCGTCTTCATCATGCCGGCAAGCAACTTCGCGAATATTACCGATGATGATATGGCGGCGGTTGTCGCCTGGCTACGCAGTCTCAAACAGCTCCCCGACGCGGTGGATGGAACGACGCAATGGGGGCCGCTCGGTCGGATCGGCCTCGCGCTCGGCAAGGTCCCCTTTGAAGCCGATCTCGTCCCCGCCTCCATCACACCCGCCGCTGCGCGTCCCGCCGATATCGGCGATTATGCCTTCCGGACCGATTGCAGCCACTGTCACAATCTCGACACCGAGAAGCGGTCGGAAGTCTTCGTGGCGCCGGCGCTGCGGCCACTGGCGCAATCCTATTCGCCTGCCGATTTCAAGGCGCTGCTGCGCACCGGCAAGGGTGTCGGCGGGCGCGATCTCGGGGTTATGACGCAGGTTTCGCAATGGGATTTCAACCACTTCACCGATATCGAGATAGACCAGATTCAAGCCTATCTCGCCCGGCAACCGTAACGCGATGGCAACAATCCCGGCGGCGGCGGACCGGATTGGTCTTTTTTTGGTTCGGGCGGCTGGAATTCCTGCTGTCGCATGCTATCTAAAGGCAACGATTGAAACGGCGGGCCTTGAACCCGCCTGTTGAAAGGATCAGGTCCCATGAGCGGCATTAACGAATTCATCGACAACGAAATCAAGAGCAACGACGTCGTCCTCTTCATGAAGGGCACGCCGCAGTTTCCGCAGTGCGGTTTCTCCGGGCAGGTCGTGCAGATTCTCGATTACATCGGTGTCGACTACAAGGGCATCAACGTGCTCGCCGATTCGGAAATCCGCCAGGGCATCAAGGATTATTCCAACTGGCCGACGATCCCGCAGCTTTACATCAAAGGCGAATTCGTCGGCGGTTGCGACATCGTCCGGGAAATGTTCCAGGCCGGTGAACTCCAGCAGCATCTCCAGGAAAACGGCATCACCGTGCGCGGCGCCGCCTGATCGGTCACCGGGCGACCGCCCGGTTTCCAAATCTGTTTCTCGAGTCCGAGGCGCTGCGGTAAGCAGCGCCTTGGCCTGTTTATGGGAATTTCATTGTGACAGATTCATCACAAGCCGTGTCCGCGGGCCGCCTGCCCATGGGCAAGCGTGAATTCATCGCGCTTGCCGCCTTCCTGATGGCCATCAATTCGCTCGCGATCGACATCATGCTCCCGGCCCTGCAGCAGATCGGCGCCAGCCTCGGCGTCGAAAGCGAGAATCACCGCCAGTTCGTCGTTTCCTCCTACCTGCTCGGCTTCGGCTGCGCCCAGCTTTTCTACGGACCGCTTTCCGATCGCTTCGGCCGCCGCACGCCGTTGTTGATCGGCATTGTCATCTATATCGTTTCCGCCATCGGAATCGTTTTCGTTCCGTCCTTCGCCGGCTTGCTGGTCCTGCGCTTCATCCAGGGCATCGGTTCGGCCGCCACCCGCGTCATCACCATTTCTATCGTCCGCGATATTTATGGCGGCCGGCAGATGGCCGAAGTCATGTCGCTCATCATGATGGTCTTCATGATCGTCCCGGTGATTGCCCCCGGCACCGGCCAGGTCGTCATGTTCTTCGGCAACTGGCACCTGATCTTCCTCTTCATCGCCACCATGGCGACCGGTATCGCCGTCTGGGCCTACCTGCGACTGCCGGAAACCCTGCATCCCGCCAATGTCAGGCCCTTCACCGCTCGCTCGATCTTTGGCGCCTTCAAGCTGGTTCTGACCAATCGCATCGCGCTCTGCTACACCATTGCCAGCACCTTCATCTTCGGTGCGCTGTTCGGCTTCATCAACTCCGCGCAGCAGGTCTATGTCGGCATCTATGGCCTCGGGGTCTATTTCCCCTTCGCCTTCGCCGGCGTCGCGATCTTCATGTCGCTGTCGTCCTTCTTCAATTCGCGCTTCGTCGGCAAGCTCGGCATGCGCCGCCTGTCGCACGGTTCGCTCCTCGGCTTCATCACCATCAACACCATCTGGCTGATCGTGCAGATGATGAGCACGGAGCCGATGCCCTTCGCCCTTTTCATCTCATTCTTCGGCCTTGCCATGTTCCAGTTCGGCTGGATCGGCTCGAACTTCAACTCGCTTGCCATGGAGCCGCTCGGCCACGTTGCCGGCACCGCCTCTTCCGTCCTCGGCTTCATGAGCACGGTCGGCGGCGCCATCATCGGCGCCGGCATCGGCCAGGCCTTCGACGGCACCGCGCTGCCGATGGTCGCCGGTTACTTCACCGTCTCGATCGTCGGGCTGATCTTCGTTCTGATCGCCGAGAAGGGCCGGCTCTTCCAACAGCATAATCCGGCCGTCTGAACGACCGGCCACTTTCGCATACGGGATTTCACCACATGACGCCGCCGCATAAACAGCACCAGGAAAATCAGGGCTCCCGCCGCATCGGCATGGGTTTCGGCGAATTCGTCGTGACCATCGCCATCATGACCGCCAGCATCGCCATGGCGATCGACAGCATGCTGCCGGCACTGCCCAATATCGGCCACTCCCTCGGCGTCACCAACACCAACGACGCGCAGCTTATCATCGGCGTCTTCTTCCTGGGCTTCGGATTCTCGCAGATATTTTTCGGCAGCCTTTCGGATACGTTCGGCCGCCGCAACATCTTGCTCGGCGGCCTCGCCTGCTATGTCCTCGGCATGTTTGCCGCCGCGGCAACCGGCAGCTTCGAAATGCTGCTGATCATGCGCTTCGTTCAGGGCGTGGGCGGCGCGGCCGTGCGCATCACCACGATGGCCATCGTCCGCGACTGTTTCGGCGGCCGCGAAATGGCCCGCGTCATGTCCTATGTTATGATCGTTTTCATGATCGTGCCGATCGTCGCTCCGTCCGTCGGCCAGCTGATCATCATTTATGGCAACTGGCACTGGATCTTCATCCTGCTCGGCATCGTCGCCTCGATCCTGTTCGTCTGGGCTCTTCTCAGGCTGAAGGAATCGTTGCCGCCGGAAGAGCGCCTGCCGCTTTCGGTCAGCTCTGTCGTGGATGGTTTCAGGACCGTTCTCACCAACCGCATCACCTGCGGCTACATGATCGGCCTCACCATGTTCACCGGCGTCATCAGCGCCTATGTGATCTCGGTGCAGCAGGTCTTCGGCGAAGTCTACGGCCTTGGCGACTGGCTGCCGATCGCCTTTGCCGCCACCGCCGGCGGCATCGCCGTCGCCAACTTCGCCAACGGCTTCTTCGTGCGTAAATTCGGCATGCGCCGCATCTCGCATGCAGCCTTGCTGATCTTCACAGCGCTGTCGGCTGCCGGCTTTTTCCTCTCGCTGGCGGCCAAGCCGGATTTCGCCGTCGCCTACGGCATCTTCTCGATCGTGCTGATGATGTTTGCCGTGATCGCCACCAATTTCACCGCCATCAGCCTCGAGCCGATGGGCAATCTCGCCGGCACGGCGACCGCCATCACCGGTTTCGTCTCGACAACCTTCGGCGCCATCCTCGGCGGCCTGGTCGGCCAGATGTTCAACGGCACGGTGCAGCCCCTCTTCGGCGGCTTCGCGCTCTTCGGCCTGGTAACGATCGCAGCCACCCTCTGGGCTGAGAACGGCAAGCTCTTCACCCATCCCGGCGACAGCCCGCAGCTCGATCCGGGTGCTGCGCATTTCTGACCAAAGCCTGTCGGTCCGGTTCAAGGGGCATCCAGATGAATGAGCGAATTCTGATCAGGCCTTATGGACCGGGCGACGCGGACGCGACGATCGAAATTTTCCTGTGCGCCATTCGCCAGGTTTCCTCGAAAGACTATTTGCCGGCTCAGATAGAAGCTTGGGCGCAGGTGGAGGATCGCGGCCTGTGGGCGGAGCGCAGGATAAGCAGACCTGCCTGGATCGCGGAAATTGACGGAAAGCCCGTCGGCTTTTCTGATCTGACCAGCGACGGGTGCCTGGACATGATGTTCGTGCACCCTGAATTCCAGGGGCTCGGAATTGCAAGCCGCCTATTGAGCCGGGTCGAGGAGGAAGCCCAGAAGCTGGGATTCAGGCGAATTTATGCGGAAGCCAGCCGAACCGCCCGCCCGTTTTTCGAGCGCAAAGGGTTTCGCGTGATAACGAAGCAAATCGTCGAGAAGCGTGGGCAAAGCCTGGAAAATTTCCTCATGGAAAAGCTCTACGGCTGATCCGCGGTAGCGGGAACAGGCCGGTGTCCTACCCGTGAAGGGACCGGCCGCAAAATCCGAACTTTGCGGCCAGCCTTCATGTCTTCAGACGGTAAATACCTCACGCCGCAGCACATCCCATGACGCCTTGTCGGGCGCAATCAGCAGCCCGCCGTCGAGATGATGCGGCAGGTAGGGTGAGCCGTCGAAGCGCGCGGCATAGGCGCCCGCTTCCTGCGAGATCAAAGTGCCGGCAAGATGATCCCAGGGCATCAGCTTGTTGTACATGAGGTAATGCACGTGCCCGCCGGCGAAGGTACGGTATTCATGGGCCGCGCAGCGGTAGTTGGTCAGGAAGCGCACCTTGGCGAGATTGCCGAGGATCTCTGCGCGCTTTTCCTGAGGCAGGTAGCCGGTGGAGGCCATGCCGACCATCTGGTCGAGCGCAACCGGCTCGGCTGCGTGCAGCCGCTGCGCCTCACCATCCGGCCGCCGCAGCCACGCACCGCCGCCCTTTTCTGCCATCACCCAGTCGTCACCCATCGGATCGTAGATGATGCCGGCGACGGTCTCGCCCTTGGAAACGACGGACGCCATGACGCCGAAAGCCGGAATGCCGGAAGCAAAATTGAACGTGCCGTCGACTGGATCGACGACGATGGCGAGATCGGCATGTTCGAGCCCGCCAAGCAGTGCCGGATCGGCAGCGACCGATTCTTCGCCGAGGAACAGGGCTTCCGGCCAGAGCTTTGCCGCTTCCGCCTTGATCATCCGCTCGGCCTGCTCGTCGGCCTCGGTGACGAGGTCCGTTGCCTCGCTCTTTGCCCGCACATCATCCTGGCCAAGCCGGCGGAAGCGCGGGAGGATCTCCGCCTTCGCCGCGCGGCGCAGCAGGTCGGCAAGAACGGTCACGTCGACAGTCGCTGTCATGTCAAATCCTTTTGGGTCCGGCCTTTCGAGAAAGGCCTCAAATCAGATGCCGACGATCTCGCGGCGGATCAGCTGCCAGCTTTCCCTGTCGGGCGCGGAGATGATGCCGCCCGTGGTTTCGCCGGGTCGATAGGGCGTTCCGTCGAATTTCGCCGTATGGCCGCCGGCCTCCTGATGCGCGAGCACGCCGGCCAGATGATCCCAGGGCATCAGCTTCGAATGCCCGATGAAATGCAGCTTACCGGAAGCGACCATCCAGTATTCGTGGGCCGAGCAATTGAAAGCGAAGGTCATCCGAGCCTTCGCCATGTTGGCGCAGATGCGTGAACGGTCCGGCTCGTCCATATGGCCCCATGACATGCCGCCGACCATCTGGTCCAGCGCCGCAGGCTCCGCCACCTTCAGCTTGCTCGACTGTCCGTCCTGCCGTGTTAGGAAGGTCCCCGCCCCTTTGATCGCCGTCACCGTGTCACCGAGAACCGGATCGTGAATGATGCCGGCGACGGTCTCGCCCCTGACGGTGACCGCGAGTATTGTTCCAAAGACAGGAAGCCCGGCGGCGAAATTGAACGTGCCGTCGACAGGATCGATGACGAAGGCAAGTTCGGCATCGGCAAGTGCGGGCACTACAGACTTGTCAGCGTCATAGGCCTCCTCTCCGACGATGAGCGCTGCGGGAAAGCGCTCCTTCAGAGCGGCTGTGATCCTGTGTTCGGCAAGCAGATCGGCTTGCGTCACCAGATCGGTGGCCGAGGTCTTTTCCGAGACATCGGTGGCGCCGAGATTGCGGAAGCGCGGCATGATCTCGGCTTGCGCCGCTTGCCTGACGCACTCGCCTAGGAAAAGAATATCCGTATCGGAAATAGTCATGCGAAATCTGTCCTTCATGCAATGAGGAGCCCGCATAGCCGGCCCTTCATGAAGGATCGGTGACGCCAAGGCTGGAAAAGTCGAAGAGTTTGGGATCGAGCAGGTGCGACGGGTTCACATGCGAAAGCGCCCGCAGCATCGTGTCCTTGCGGCCGGGCATGCGCCGCTCGATATCGGCAAGCATGTCCTTCATCGCATTGCGCTGCAGCCCGTCCTGAGAGCCGCAGAGATCGCAGGGGATGATTGGAAACTCCATGGCGGCGGCGAATTTCGCGAGGTCATCCTCGGCGGCATAGGCGAGCGGCCTCAGCACCATCAGATCGCCCTCGTCGTTCAGAAGCTTCGCCGGCATCGAGGCAAGCCGTCCGCCGTGGAAGAAGTTCATGAAGAAGGTTTCGAGAATGTCCTCACGGTGGTGGCCGAGCACCAGCGCGTCACAGCCCTCTTCTCGTGCGACACGGTAGAGATTGCCGCGCCGCAGCCGTGAACAGAGCGAACAATAGGTCGCACCCTCCGGCACTTTTTCCTTCACGATCGAATAGGTATCCCGATATTCGATCCGGTGCCGCACGCCGATCTTCGTCAGATAATCCGGCAGTACGTGCTTCGGAAAGTTCGGCTGCCCCTGGTCGAGGTTGCAGGCGATCAGCTCGACCGGCAGCAGGCCGCGCCATTGCAGATCCAGCAGCAGCGCGAGCAGTCCATAGGAATCCTTGCCGCCGGAAAGGCCGACCAGCCAGCGCTTCTGCCCCTTCAGCATGTCGAAATCGTCGAAGGCCTGGCGCACCTGCCGCAGGAGCCGTTTGCGCAGCTTGTTGAAGGAGACCGAACGTGGTGCATCAGAAAACAGCGCATGGCCGATGCCGCCATCGGTTTCGCCGGCTTCCAGATCATCGGCGATGTCGGCTGCGATATTCATTGCTTCGTCCTATCGAAGATTCATGCTTGCCTTAGCAGAAAGCCCTTCGCCAACACAGTCTCAATCGCCGAAAACCGACCAGCCGGTGCGCGCTGCAAGCATTTCCAGCGCCACCGCGCCAAGCTGCGAATTACCGACCTTGTTCAAGCCCGGCGACCATACCGCGATCGAGGCGATGCCGGGCGCCACCGCAAAGATGCCGCCGCCGACGCCGCTCTTGCCGGGCAGGCCGACATGATAGGCGAAATCGCCGGAGCCGTCGTAATGGCCGCAGGTCAGCATCAGCGCGTTGATGCGCCGCGCCCGCTTCGGCGAGACCACGGAATGACCGGTCATCGGATTGCTGCCGCGCGCCGCCAGAAACAGTCCGGCACGCGCCAACTGCTCGCAGCTCATCGCCAGAGCGCATTGATGGAAGTAGACGCCGAGCACATGGTCGACGGGATGGTCGAGATTGCGGTAGGCGCGCATGAAATTGGCAAGCGCGACGTTGCGGTATCCCGTCTGCGTTTCCGAGCGCGCCACCTTGTCGTCGATGGTGATCGATTCGTCATCGGCGAGATAACGCACGAAGCGCAGCAGCTCGCCGATCGCCTCGCGCGGCGCATGGCCGGCCATGACGACGTCGCTGACGGCGATCGCGCCGGCATTGATGAAGGGGTTACGCGGGATTCCGCTCTCATGCTCCAGCTGGACGATCGAGTTGAAAGCCGATCCGGACGGTTCGCGCCCGACGCGCTTCCACAAGCTCTCGCCGACCTTGCCGAGCGCCAGCGTCAGCATGAAGACTTTCGATATGCTCTGGATCGAAAAGGCGATGTCGGCATCGCCGACGCGGTAGATCTTGCCGTCGACAGTGACGATCGCCATGCCGAACTGCCGCGGATCGACCTTGGCGAGCTCGGGAATATAGTCGGCGACCTTGCCCTCGCCCACACGCGGCAGGATATCGCTGTAGATGCTATCGAGGGTCGCCTGCAAATCCGCCATCGCTTCTCTCCAGATAACAAAAAAGCCGCCCGAAAGAGCGGCTTTTCCATATGCGAAAACGCCTGGTGCTTCTTATCGCGAATAGAATTCGACGACCAGATGCGGTTCCATGACGACCGGGAACGGAACGTCGCTGAGCGTGGGAACGCGGCCGAAGGTGGCGACCATCTTGTTGTGATCGACTTCGATATAGTCGGGAACGTCACGCTCGGCGAGGCTGACGGCTTCCAGAACGGTGACCAGCTGCTTCGACTTTTCGCGAACTTCGATGACGTCGCCGGCCTTGCAACGGTAGGAACCGATGTTGACGCGCACACCGTTGACGGTGACGTGGCCATGGTTGACGAACTGACGGGCAGCAAAGACTGTCGGAACGAACTTGGCGCGATAGACGATCGCGTCGAGGCGCGATTCCAGCAGGCCGATCAGGTTTTCAGACGTGTCGCCCTTGCGGCGGTCAGCTTCGGCGAAGATCGCGCGGAACTGCTTTTCGCGCAGGTCACCGTAGTAACCCTTGAGTTTCTGCTTGGCGCGCAGCTGCACACCGAAATCCGAAAGCTTGCCCTTGCGGCGCTGGCCGTGCTGGCCCGGGCCGTATTCGCGGCGGTTCACTGGGGACTTCGGACGGCCCCAGATGTTCTCGCCCATACGGCGGTCAATTTTGTACTTGGACGATTCGCGCTTGCTCATCGCATTTCCTTTCAAAGGTTTATGACGGTCTGTTGCCAAACCGCACGAAGGAAACACGCCCTCCTCTGATCTCTGCCGAGATCTGACAGGATGTTCCGGTTAGCGAACAGGAACGATCCACGGGACATGTCAAATGAAACACCGGACATTGCTGCCCGGCGCTTGGCGCGGTCTTTAGAGGTCCGTCATGAAAATGTCAACAGCGCCAAAGCCCAACAGCGCCACTATTCCGCCGCCAGCGGCTGATCACCCGTATCGGGCGCATTAGCGTCGCCCGGCGCCGTCTGGCAATTCATGTCGGGGAAAGCAACAATGCGCTTGCCGGCAAAATCCGTGTGCACGACGACGATCCCCTGCTCTTCGAAATAGCCAAGCAGGCGCCGCGCACGGCGAGCGGAATGGGTGCCGTAGGCGCGGGCGATCCGAGCGTCCGACGGGCACGCCTCACCGCAGACGGCCGCCCTGGCGAGCATCAGGAAGACGCCCTGCAGATCGTCGGTGACACCAGATGACAAAGACAGCGCCGTTGTCCAGGCTTCCGTTCCGGCCGTTTCCGCATCCACGCCCGAGCGTGAGATCGCCACGCGCCGGCGGAAATCCGGCAGCGCGATCGGCGGTCCCGGCACTCGGCGCATGCGCAATCGCACGAGAAAATCCTGGTAGAGCACCGAATCGGTGCGGAAGCCCGAGGTGGGATCGTCGAGTATCTCGGCGAGCACGCCGGCGAGGCGCTCCTCCCGTTCCTCGGCGGAGACTTCCACCTGGCTCGCCCGCGCCTCGGCTGGTGCTACTGAGGTCGCCGGCGTCGAGCGCGAGAGTTCGGCAAGAATGTCGGTCGTCGGCCGCGGCGCCGGCGGCGCGCGACGCACCAACGGGCGCTGGAATTCTTCCGGATCCGGCGTGAAAATCAGGTCCTCGACATCCTGTGGCGCATCCGGCAGCGGCATAAGCTTCGGGCTGGAGGAGCGCGCCGAAGTCTCGACCGCGCCGATCTGGATCGGCAGCGGCCGGCGCGACAAGGCCGGTCCGAGCGCGACGAAATTGCCGCGCTTCAGGTCGCGGAACATTTCCGCCTGGCGGCGATCCATGCCCAGCAGGTCAGCGGCGCGCGCCATGTCGATATCGAGGAAGGTACGGCCCATCAGGAAGTTCGAAGCCTCGGCCGCGACGTTCTTGGCGAGCTTGGCAAGCCGCTGCGTCGCGATCACCCCGGCAAGCCCGCGCTTACGGCCGCGGCACATCAGGTTGGTCATCGCGCCGAGCGACATCTTGCGCGCATCTTCCGAGACGTCGCCGCCGACCGACGGCGCAAACATCTGCGCCTCGTCGACCACGACGAGAACCGGATACCAATATTCGCGATCGGCATCGAACATGCCGTTGAGGAAGGCGGCGGCAGCCCGCATCTGCTGCTCGATATCGAGCCCTTCGAGCGTCAGCACACAGGAAACGCGATGCTGGCGAATGCGGTTGGCAATACCGGCCAGCTCCGCCTCGGTGCGTTCGCCGTCGACGACGACATGGCCGAACCTGTCGCTGAGGGTGACGAAATCACCCTCGGGATCGATGATGACCTGCTGCACCCATTGCGCCGATTGCTCGAGCAGGCGGCGCAAAAGATGCGACTTGCCCGATCCGGAATTGCCCTGCACGAGAAGACGGGTCGCCAGCAGCTCCTCGATATCGAGCGTCGCCGGGCTGCCGGACGCCAATCCCATATCGATGCCAACCTGCAATGCTGATCCTCGCGGCGAAGAGACTCACATGAACGAAACGCCATTCTTCCGAAACGGCAGCGCCCCGTCTATCAAAGAATGCAGCGTCTTTCAGGACCGGATTTCGCCAACCCACAGGACAATTCCGTCACGCCCTCAGACCGAAACCCTGCATCAGCCGCCGGGTGGCGAAATCCTGCTGACCGGACGTAAAGACCGCGAAGTCGAAATTGTCGGGATGGACCGCATCGGCAACCAGCGGCACCAGCGTACGCGCCCGCCGGGCGATCGCCTCGGCGGGATCGAGCCAGTCCACAGGCCACGGCGCAAGCCGGCGGAAGAGATTTGCCATGAAGGGGTAATGCGTGCAGGCGAGCACGACGATGTCGGTCTTGCGGCCGTCCTTCTCGACGAAACACTGGTCGATTTCCTCAAGCACGGCGTCATCGGAGACGGCGTCGCCGCGAATATAGGCCTCCGCCATGCGCGCCAGGTTTTCCGAGCCGACGAGCCGGACATGGCATTGCTGCGCGAAGGACTGGATGAGATCGCGGGTATAAGCGCGCCTCACTGTGCCCGGCGTCGCCAGCACCGAAACCAGGCCCGAGCGTGTGCGCTCCGCCGCCGGCTTGATCGCCGGCACGGTTCCGACGAAGGTCATCTGCGGAAAGGCGGCGCGCAGGTCTGCGCCAACCAACGTGAAGGCGGTGTTGCAGGCGATGATGCAGACTTCGGGGTCGTGCTCCTGAAGCAGTCTGCCGAAGAGTCCGATCACTCGTTCCTTCAGCGCCTGTTCCTCCCAGCCGCCATAGGGAAAGCCGGCATCGTCGGCAACATAGATGAAGCCGCGCTCGGGCATCAGCACGCGCGCCTCGCGCAGCACGGTCAGCCCGCCGATACCGGAATCGAAGACGAGGACGGGTTTCAGCTCATGCGTCGGTGCTGTCATCTGGCGGTGTTTCCTTGGCCGATGTCGGGAACCTGCCGCCGCGCGGGTTTTTGCGCGAGAAGCGGTCGAGGGAGGAGATGACGCCGCGCAACACGCTGATTTCCTGCTCCGTGAAAGCCCGGCGGGATAGAACAGCGCGGAGATTGTCGACCATTTTCGGCTTTTTCCCGGCAGGATGGAAATATCCGCGCGCATCGAGCGCCTCTTCCAGCTGGTCGAACAGGCCGAAGAGCTGCTCCTTGGTCGAAGCTGTCTGCCCCATCGCCTGGAAGGGTACGTCGCCGAGATCCGCCATGCCTGATTTCATCCATTCATAGGACATCAGCAGCACCGCCTGGGCGATATTCAATGAAGCGAACGCCGGGTTGACAGGAAAGGTGACGATCTCGTCTGCAAGCGCCACTTCCTCATTGGTCAGCCCCCAGCGCTCGCGCCCGAAGAGGATGCCCGTGCCCTCACCTGCGCGGAATTTCCCCCGCAGCGTCTCGGCGGCGATAACAGGCGAGCGCACCGGCTTGAAACCGTCGCGCTCACGCGCCGTCGTCGCATAGATGAAATTGAGATCGGCGACTGCCTGTTCCAGCGTGTCATAGACCTTCGTCGCCTCGATCACGTGATCGGCCTTGGAGGCTGTCGCCAGAGCTTTCTCGTTCGGCCAGCCGTCGCGCGGATTGACGAGACGCAGTTCGGCAAGGCCGAAATTCGCCATAGCGCGCGCCACCATGCCGATATTCTCGCCCATCTGCGGCTCGACCAGAATGATGGCCGGCCCTTCGGCCAGAAGTTGACGCTCGCTGTTCGTGCCTGCCATGGTCCTATCCCTGTTTCGAGCGCGCAATAGCCTCGCCCGGCGCAAACGGCAAGACGTCGGCCCGCGGATAGAGCCTTTCCAGCGCCGAACCGATCATTTCGAGCCCCAGCCTGGCGCCCTCGCCTGACAGCGGCAGGTGCCGTCCCGTCGTCCGCGATGCCCTGCGGGCGATGAAGAAACAGCTCGAGCCGCGCGGAGCCGCATCGTCGATCAGCGCCAGATCCGCTGCAATCAGCCTCGCTTCGTCTTCGCCGACAGCGGGTGCTCCATGGCTCTTTGCCAGGATGCGCGACCAATAAGTGCAGGAAAGGAAGACCGCCAGCGTCTGACGGATCTGGCCCGGCCGCGTCACCACCGACCACGAGGATCCGAGCGGCTTCGCCGCCACCGTGATGTCGCGATAGCAGGCGTCGATCTTCTGCGACAGCGCGATCAGTTCGAAACCGCTCTTACCCTCGCCGATCGCGACAAGCAGATCGCGCAACGCCTGGAACCAGCGGGCGAGCGCCGCATCGAGTGCGCCGCGTGTGCGCGAGGGGAAGACGACGAAGGCGACTGCCGTTCCGGCCGCAGCTCCGATCATGGTCTCCCCGATGCGCAGCTTCAGGAGATCGAGCGTCAGCACACCGGTCATGCCGTAGACCAGGCAAAGCACGATCGAGATGAAGAAGGTCATCGTCGCATAGGAAACCTGCAGGAAATAGAAGGCGAGGAAGATGCAGACGACCGCGACCGGAATGGCAACCGCGGGCTCACCCGAAATCAGCGTCGCAAGCACCAGGCCGATGGCGATGCCGAACACCGTGCCGAGCGAGCGCGACAGCGCCTTCATCGCCGTGTCGCCGCGCGAATTGGTGTTGGTGAACACGAGGAAGGAAGAAAGCACCGCCCAGAACCAGCGTTCGCGCGACAAGAGCAGGCCGACGCTCATGGCGATCGCTGATGCGAGCGTGATCTGCAGCGCCGAGCGCAGCAGCGGATTGGCAAACGAAAAGTCGATCGGCTGGTGCGGCGCCGTATCCTCGACGGAATCGATGCCGGAGAAACCGGATGCCTGTCCCTTGTCGATCGCCTGCGTCAATTGCTGCCGCGCCTCGCCGAGCCAGAGCAGCGCCCGCACGGTTTCACCCTGCGGCCGATCCACGATGGTTTCGGTCGTGCTCTCATATCTTGCGAGCTCCGCCGAATCCGCCTCGATCACCGCATGGACGAGCGCAAAGGACGGCGGGCTCTGGAAACTCAGCACGATTGCGCTCTCGGCAGCAAGATGCGCATCGAAAAGCCGGATCGCCAGCTCGGCGGCGGGGTCGGCGGCACCATCGAACACACCGGCCGGCGGGCGCGGAAGGAAGGTTTCGGCCATCAACACCACTTCCTTCAGCCGGTCTTCCAGCTGCCGCAACTCCTGCCGATCGGCTTCCCCGATCTCGGTACTGCCGGCAAGGGCGGCGAGTTTGAAGAGGATCTGGTTGATGCGGCCCCTGACACTCTCAAGCGAACGCAGCAGGTCGCGCCGCCAGTCGTCGGGTAGGAGCACCGCTCTCACCACATGGCCGACGAGAACCGCGATGACGGGGCCGAAAGCCACTTCAGGCAGTTGGGCAAGCGACGGTTTGAAATAGGCGCCCATGAAATAGGAGGTGAAGGCGAACATGCCGATGGCAAAGCCGCGTGGACCGAACACCCGCCCGGCCGATGCGAGCGCAATCACCGCCAGGAAGACGAGATCGGAGAGAACGCGGCGATCCTCGAGCCCCGCGGCGATGGCGACGACACCAACGCTTGCGACACAGCCGAAGAGCCGCGTCACCAACTGGCGCGAATTGCCCTTGTCGCGCACCGCCACGCCGCCCTCGATCGACAATACGATACCGAGGCCGAAGGCCGCGGTCGGCAACGGCAGGATGAGGTCCTTGATGGCAAGCAGGATCAGGAATGAAAGAACGATCGTCAGCGTCACCCGCAAGCCCATGCGCAGGCGCGAAAGCGCCGGATCGTTGGCAAGCAACCAGTCGCGGAACTGAAAACCGGAAAACAGATGCATGAGCCCCTCATGCCATGAAGCACCGATAGATACCGCCGCCGGAGCGAAAATCAAACCGCTGGAGACCATCCACTCCGATGCTGATCGAATGTCGCGCGCTTACTGCCCCTTGGCAATCAGCGCCATCGTCGCTTTCAGGGAATCACGGGCCTGCGTCTCGATATTCTCGGTGACGATATCGTCGATCACAGGATTGCCGCCCTCTTCGACCACCTCGAAGCGAACGGTCGTATAGTCCTTGGCGTCGGGCGCGTCCGAGCAGGCGGATTTTTGGAAGCGCACAGTCACTTCGGTCGTCCCGTTGACCGGCGGAGCCGCCGCCACTGTCAGATCCTGCAGCGGGCACGCGTCCTGGCCGTTGACGATGACGTCGTAGTCGAACGGCGATATGCCGTCGTCGTCGACGGCGGGAAACTGCGCGGCCGCCTGGTAGCTTGCCACGAAATCCTTGCTGTAGAGATGGTCGAGCCGGCTCGCATCGAAGATATCGGTCCAGTCGCTGTTATTATCGGCCCAATTGTTCTTGGTCGCCTCCATAATCTCCTTGACCGGAGCGGTGGCGTCGGCGGCGTGGCTGATGCCCGAAAAGGCGATAAGGCTGGTGATGACGAGGGCAATTGTCTTCATGGTCGAATGTTCCGGGCGGGGGCAAATCAGGCCGGACACTAGTCAGATTTCTGCGCTTGGCAATGGCGGCAAAAACGCATTGTCCAACCCGTTGCAGCTTTGCGTTCCCAGTTCACAATGCTATAGCGCTCCTCATCACGTCACCCACCCGGGACCCCGTCCCCATTCAAGCTCGAACGAGGCAGATACATGAACAAGATCAAGGTCGCCAATCCCGTCGCCGATCTCGACGGCGATGAAATGACTCGCATCATTTGGCAGCTCATCAAGGATAAGCTGATCCATCCGTATCTCGACCTCGATATCGACTATTACGACCTCTCGGTCGAAAACCGCGACGCCACCAATGACAAGGTCACCGTCGACGCCGCCAACGCCATCAAGAAGTACGGGGTCGGCATCAAGTGCGCGACGATCACGCCGGATGAAGCCCGCGTCAAGGAATTCAACCTCAAGGAAATGTGGAAGAGCCCGAACGGCACGATCCGCAACATCCTCGGCGGCGTCATCTTCCGCGAGCCGATCATCTGCCGCAACGTGCCGCGCCTCGTTCCCGGCTGGACGCAGCCGATCGTCGTCGGCCGCCATGCCTTCGGCGACCAGTACCGCGCCACCGATTTCAAATTCCCGGGCAAGGGCAAGCTGACGATCAAGTTCGTCGGCGAAGACGGCACCGTCATCGAGAAGGAAGTCTTCAACGCGCCGGGCGCCGGCGTTGCGATGGCCATGTACAACCTCGACGAATCGATCCGCGAATTCGCCCGCGCTTCGATGATGTACGGCCTGATGCGCAAGTGGCCGGTTTATCTCTCGACCAAGAACACCATCCTCAAGGCCTATGACGGACGCTTCAAGGACATCTTCGAGGAAGTCTTCGAGACCGAATTCAAGGATCAGTTCAAGGAAGCCGGTATCACCTACGAACACCGCCTGATCGACGACATGGTCGCCTCCGCGCTCAAGTGGTCCGGCGGCTACGTCTGGGCCTGCAAGAACTATGACGGCGACGTCCAGTCCGACACGGTTGCCCAGGGCTTCGGCTCGCTCGGCCTGATGACCTCGGTTCTCTTGACGCCTGACGGCAAGACGGTCGAAGCCGAAGCCGCCCACGGCACGGTGACGCGTCACTACCGCCAGCATCAGAAGGGCCAGGAAACCTCGACGAACTCGATCGCCTCGATCTTCGCCTGGACCCGCGGTCTCGCGCACCGCGCCAAGCTCGATGACAATGCCGAGCTCGCCCGCTTCGCCTCGACGCTCGAAAAGGTCTGCGTCGACACCGTCGAATCCGGCTTCATGACCAAGGACCTGGCGCTGCTGATCGGCCCCGATCAGCCGTGGCTTTCCACCACCGCCTTCCTCGACAAGATCGACCAGAACTTGCAGAAGGCCATGGCGTAAGCCTGTCCTTTCGATGTAGCATTGACGCGGCGGGGATTTCCCCGCCGTTTTCATTTTGGGAGAATGGAAAATGACGGCGATCGTGCGCCCGCTCGAACCTTCTGACCGTGCCGCCTGGGAGCCCTTATGGGCGGCCTACCAGCGTTTCTACGGGGTGGTCATCCCCGCCGAGACGACCGATCTTACCTGGGCTCGCTTCCACGATCCCGATGAAATGATGCATGCGCTCGGCGCCTTTGACGAAGACGGTCGCCTCGTCGGAACCGTGCATGCGATCTTCCATCGCTCCTGCTGGCTGCCGCAATGGACCTGCTATCTGCAGGATCTTTATGTTGAACGATCAACGCGGGCTCGGTACCGGCGCCGCACTGATCGAGGCTATCGCTGGACTGGCGCGGCAAAACGGCGCCGGCAGACTTTACTGGATGACGCACGAAAGCAATGCCGCCGCGCAGCGCCTCTATGACAGGATCGCGGAGCGCTCGGGTTTCATTCAGTACCGAAAAGCGCTTTAGGCCCGGGCTTGCACAAAGATCTCGCCGCACTATTGATTCCGGGGCGACAGCAACACAGAAAACAAGGGAATACGAGGACGCCATGACCGAAGAACTGGTATTCTATACGAACCCGATGTCACGCAGCCGCATCGCGCGCTGGATGCTGGAGGAGATCGGCCAGCCCTACCGCACCGAACTCCTGACCTTCGGCGACACCATGAAAGCGCCGGAATATCTCCGGGTCAATCCGATGGGCAAAGTGCCGGCAATCCGCCACGGAGACACCGTCGTCACCGAATGCGCGGCGATCTGCGCTTATCTTGCCGACACTTTTCCCGAAAGGGGCCTGTCGCCGAGGCCGGAGGAACGCGCCGCCTATTACCGCTGGATGTTTTTTGCCGCCGGCCCCCTTGAATCGGCGGTGACGATGAAAGCTCTCGGCTTCGAAATTCCCGCCGAACGCCTGCGCATGGCTGGCTGCGGCAGCTTCAGCGACGTTATGAACACGCTTGAAATGGCCGTCTCCGGCTCGACCTATGTCGCCGGCGAGCGCTTCACTGCCGCCGACGTCTATGTCGGCGCCCACATCGGCTGGGGCCTGAGCTTCGGCAGCATCGAGAAGCGCCAGGCCTTCATCGATTATTTCGGCCGCATCAGCGAGCGTGAGGCCTGCAAGCGCGCCAAGGCGCTGGACGACGAGGCCGGCAAGGCGATGCAGGCCGCCTAAGCGTAGTCGTAAGTGTCCTGGGTGCGCGGCAAATCCGCCGCGCCCCCGATCGACGCCTCAGACGAGCGGCATGTGAATATCCGTCAGAAGCTCGGTCGGCGACACCTCGCGCGGATTGTTGAGATATTCCTCGAACATGACCCTGTCCTTCAGCTGCCGGCCGGATTTCGGCAGCCATTCGGCAAAGAGCCACTGATAGGACCTCGACATGTTCGCATAGGGTCCCTTGTGACGCAGCACGGCATAATCACCGCCGTCGATCACGCGCCGCTCGAACGGCGCCTCGGCCGGCACTTCGGCAGCGCCCGTGACGCAGGCGATCGAGCGCAGCTTTTCCTCCGGCACGATGTCAGGATCATCGAGATAGATGCCGATCATCCGCATGTCAGGCCTGGCGAGGCCGCGGGCATAAAGCGTGCCGAACAGCGTCTCGAATGCCTTGTCGATGTGCATATAGGAACCGGTATGGGCAACGCCGATCAGCTCGATCGGACCGATCTCGCGTATGGTAACGTCCAACATGGCTTTAATCTTTCCGTTAGGTGAGGGTTCGAAGGCTGTGTGGCTTCCCTCTTTCCGGTAGCGGGCCGGTGGCATGCCGTAGACCGACTTAAAGATGCGGTTGAAGGATTGGAGATTGGGATAGCCTGATCGCTTCGCAATTTCACCGACGGCAAGATCCGTGCGGACGATCTCACCCGCCGCGTGATGCAGCCTGAGCCGCTTGACGGTCGCCGCCAGCGTCTCACCGTAAATTGCCCGGTAGATCCTGTGCCAGTGATAGCTCGACATGCAGGCGATCTCGGCGAGGCGCTCCATATCCAGTTCCTCATCGAGGTGCTCGTGAATATAGGCAGAAACCCGTCGCAGACGGTTTTCATAAAGTGCCCATGCCGTTTCGCCATTCATGTCAAACCTCGTGCAAATCGATCGGCCAAAGAGAACCATAAGCCGATTTGACAAATCCTGCTGATTTGGCCCGGGCCAGAATTGGAAAACGAAAAAGGCGGAAGCCGAGCCTCCGCCTTTCAATTTCTTCCCGTGAATCGGCAGATCAACCGGCGAGCGCCACGGCAACCGCCTCAATCGCCTCGTCTGCCTTGGCGCCATCCGGGCCGCCGGCCTGCGCCATGTCGGGACGGCCGCCGCCGCCCTTGCCGCCAAGCGCGGCGGAAGCCACGCGCACCAGATCGACAGCGCTGAAACGATCGACGAGGTCGGGCGTCACGGCGACGACGGCACTGGCCTTGCCATCCTCGGAAACGCCGATCAGCGTCACGACGCCAGAGCCGATACTGGTCTTGCCGTCATCGGCAAGCCCCTTCAGATCCTTGGGATCGACGCCTGATATCGACTTGCCGAGGAATTTGACGCCGGCGACTTCGCGCACGGCATCGCCCGAACCGCCCTGCCCGCCGCCCATGGCGAGCTTGCGCTTGGCGTCGGCAAGTTCCTTTTCGAGTTTGCGGCGCTCGTCCATCAGCGCTTCGACGCGCGACAGAACCTCCGACGGCTGAACCTTCAGCGAAGCGGCAAGCGTCTTCACGCGCTCATCCTGCTCGGCCAGATATTCCCGGGCGGACTCACCGGTCACCGCTTCGATACGGCGAACGCCCGCACCGACGGCACTGTCACCGAGAATACGCACGAGCCCGATCTGGCCGGTTGCCGACACGTGCGTGCCGCCGCAGAGTTCAGTCGAGTAAGGCTTGCCGCTCTTGGCTCCATGCAGACCGGTGCCCATGGAGACGACACGCACTTCGTCGCCATACTTCTCACCGAAGAGCGCCATCGCGCCTTCGGCGATCGCATCGTCGACGCTCATTAGGCGGGTCGTGACAGGCGCGTTCTGCAGCACGATCTCGTTGGCCATGTCCTCGACAATCTTCAGTTCCTCGGCCGACATCGGCTTCGGATGCGAAACGTCGAAACGCAGGCGCTCCGGCGCGACCAGCGACCCCTTCTGGGCAACATGGGTTCCGAGCACTTCGCGCAGCGCCTCATGCAGCAGATGGGTCGCCGAGTGGTTGGCGCGCAGGCGCGAACGGCGGGCATGATCGACCGTCAACGCGACGGCATCGCCGGCCTTGATCACGCCTTCGACCACAGTTCCGGAATGCACGAAGAGACCTTCGCCCTTCTTCTGCGTATCCGTAATCTCGATCTTGCCGTGGTCGGAGGAGATCACGCCGGTATCGCCCATCTGGCCGCCGGACTCGCCGTAGAACGGCGTCTGGTTGACCACGATCTGTACCTTCTCGCCGGCGTTAGCCTCGGCCGCGACCGCACCATCCCTGACGATCGCCTGGACGACGCCTTCGGCCGTCTCCGTGTCGTAACCCAGGAATTCGGTCGCGCCGTGCTTCTCCTTGAGCTCGAACCAGACGGTTTCGGTCGCCTTTTCGCCGGAGCCGGCCCAGTGCGAACGGGCCTCAGCCTTCTGGCGCTGCATCGCATCGGTGAAGCCGGAGATATCGACGCCGATTTCGCGGGCGCGCAGCGCATCCTGCGTCAGGTCGAGCGGGAAGCCGTAGGTGTCGTAAAGCTTGAAGGCCGTCTCGCCATCCAGCATGTCGCCCTTGGAAAGATCGGCGGTCGCGTCCGACAGAAGCGACAGGCCGCGTTCCAGCGTCTTGCGGAAGCGGTTTTCTTCGAGCTTCAGCGTTTCGGAGATCAGCGCTTCGGCGCGCACCAGCTCCGGATAGGCGCGGCCCATCTCCTGCACCAGCGTCGGCAGCAGCTTGTACATCAGCGGCTCCTTGGCGCCGAGAAGCTGGGCGTGACGCATGGCGCGGCGCATAATGCGGCGCAGCACGTAGCCGCGCCCTTCATTCGACGGCAGGACGCCGTCGGCGATCAAAAAGGCAGAGGAACGCAGATGGTCGGCGATGACGCGGTGGCTGGCACTGCCCTCGGCCTTGACGCCGACGGCATCTTCAATCGTGCCGGTCAGCGTGCGGAACAGGTCCGTGTCGAACACGCTCTGGACGCCCTGCAGAATGCAGGAAATGCGCTCCAGGCCCATGCCGGTATCGATCGACGGTCGCGGCAGCGGGTTGCGCACGCCAGGTTCGATCTGCTCGAACTGCATGAAAACGAGGTTCCAGAATTCCAGGAAGCGGTCGCCATCCTCTTCCGGCGAGCCGGGAGGGCCGCCCCAGACATTCTCGCCCTGGTCGATGAAGATTTCAGAACATGGGCCGCAGGGGCCGGTATCGCCCATCTGCCAGAAATTGTCGGAGGTCGGGATGCGGATGATCTTGTCGTCGGAAAAACCGGCGATCTTCTTCCACAGGGTCGCCGCTTCCTCGTCTTCGGAATAGACGGTCACCAGCAGGCGATGTTTCGGCAGGTCGAAACCTTCGGTCACGAGCTTCCAGGCAAGCTCGATCGCATTCTCCTTGAAATAGTCGCCAAAGGAGAAGTTGCCGAGCATCTCGAAGAAGGTCAGGTGACGCGCGGTATAGCCGACATTGTCGAGGTCGTTATGCTTGCCGCCGGCGCGCACGCACTTCTGCGAGGTTGTCGCCGTGGAATATGGACGCTTTTCCAGGCCGGTGAAGACGTTCTTGAACTGCACCATGCCGGCATTGGTGAACATCAGCGTCGGGTCGTTGCGCGGCACCAGCGGGCTCGAGGAAACGATCTCGTGGCCGTTCTTCTTGAAATAGTCGAGGAAGGTCGACCGGATATCGTTCACGCCGCTCATTCTATGCCCTTCAATGCTGCTCGAGGCAGGTAAATCTAAATCCATCGGCTTTTATCGTTCACCTCCGCCACTGTCCAGCCGACAAACAAAACCGGCCGCATTCTGATCAAAGAATGCAGCCGGCCTGGCTTTCAAATGGACTGGCAGACGAACCAAGCGCGAAAATTACATGTCGGCCGCGTCATCGCCGTCATTGGCATCCGGTCCGCCGTTCTGCAGGAAGCGGTCGGCGATGAGGCCGGCATTCTGGCGCAGTGACAGCTCGATCTCGCGGGCAAGATCCGGATTGTCGCGCAGGAAGGTCTTGGCGTTTTCGCGGCCCTGGCCGAGACGCTGGCTGTTATAGGAGAACCAGGCGCCCGATTTCTCGACGATGCCGGCTTTGACGCCGAGATCGACGAGCTCGCCGGTCTTCGATACGCCCTCGCCATACATGATGTCGAACTCGACCTGCTTGAAGGGAGGCGCCATCTTGTTCTTGACAACCTTGACGCGGGTCTGGTTGCCGATCACCTCTTCGCGCTCCTTGACCGCGCCGATGCGGCGGATATCGAGGCGCACGGAGGCATAGAATTTCAGCGCATTGCCGCCCGTCGTGGTTTCCGGTGAACCGAACATCACGCCGATCTTCATGCGGATCTGGTTGATGAAGATCACCATGCAGTTCGACTTGGAGATCGAGGCGGTGAGCTTGCGCAGCGCCTGGCTCATCAGGCGCGCCTGCAGGCCGGGAAGGCTGTCGCCCATCTCGCCTTCGATTTCGGCACGCGGCGTCAGTGCTGCGACCGAGTCGACGACCAGAACATCGACGGCGCCGGAGCGCACCAGCGTATCGGTGATTTCGAGCGCCTGTTCGCCGGTATCGGGCTGGGAGATCAGAAGGTTCTGCAGATCGACGCCAAGCTTGCGGGCATAGACCGGATCGAGAGCGTGTTCGGCGTCGACGAAGGCGCAGATGCCACCCTTCTTCTGCGCTTCTGCAATGGTCTGCAGCGCAAGCGTCGTCTTGCCAGAGCTTTCCGGCCCGTAAATTTCGACGATACGCCCCTTCGGCAGGCCGCCGATGCCCAGCGCGATATCGAGGCCAAGCGAGCCCGTCGAAACCGTCTCGATCTCGACAACGTTCTCGTTGGAGCCGAGTTTCATGATCGAGCCCTTGCCGAACGACCGCTCTATCTGTGAGAGTGCCGCTTCAAGCGCCTTGCTTTTGTCCACCGATTTGTCCTCTACCAGCCGCAATGAATTCTGAGACATCCGATCCACCTTTAGGTTATTGAAGCCGCTCAAGCAATGTCGAGTTTGTACCCTATTTGTTCCAGACCCGCAATAGGCGCTCAAACAATTGAAAGAAAAAGGTAAAACGGTCCGTGTTCTATATTTGTTTTATCGATGCAAAGCAATGGCTTAGGCCGGGCTTTCCGGCTTTGACGCAAAAGCCTGCGCGCTATCGATTCGCGCCTCCTGCATCGCGAGCGAGGCTGATATGAAAAGAAAGATTCTCGTTCTCGGCGGCGCTCATATCGACCGGCGCGGCCGCATCTCCGGCGAGACGGCGCCGGGCGCCAGCAATCCCGGCACATGGTTCGAGGAGCCCGGCGGCGGCGGCTTCAATGCCGCCCGAAACCTCGCACGCCTCGGCTTTCAAGTGACGATGATCTCGCCACGCGGCGGTGATCCCTTTGGCGAGATGGTCGGCGAAGCTGCCGATTTCGCCGGCATCGACGACCGGCCTTTTGTCTTCCTCGACCGCAAGACGCCGAGCTACACGGCTATCATCGAGAAGGACGGCAATCTGGTCATCGCCCTTGCCGACATGGAGCTTTATCGTTTTTTCGTGCCGCGCCGTCTCTCCATCCGCTGGGTGCGGGAAGCCTTCGCCGCCCATGATTTCATTCTTTTCGATGCCAACCTGCCTGAAGAGACGATCTCGGCGATCGTCGCAAAGGCAAATTCGCTCCAAAAGCCCGTCGCGGCAATCGCCATCTCGCCGGCCAAGGTCGTCAAGCTGAAACCCTGCATCGGGGATATCGACTACCTGTTCCTGAACGAGGCCGAAGCCGCCGCTCTCACAGGTGGACAGCCCGAGGATGCGGGCGACTGGCCGCCGCTTCTGGCTGAGATCGGCATCAGAAACGCCGTCGTCACTCGCGGCCGGCGCGAACTGGTTGCGATTTGTGACGGTCGTGCGGTGACGCTGCAGCCGCCGATCGCCGATACCGTCGCCGACGTCACCGGCGCCGGCGATTCCCTTGCCGCCGGCACGCTTGCGGCCTTGTTATCAGGCCTGCCCCTCGAGGAGGCCGTCCGCCACGGCACCGCCGCCGCGAGCCTCACCGTGCAGTCGCGGCACGCCGTCAACGAAAATCTGACGCCGGATCTCTTGAATGAGGCGCTTGCCCTTGTTCCCGCGGTCAGAATTCTGCATTGAAGCGACCAATTAAAAAGTTGAGCATGATGTCGTCGGAAAACCACTGACACTTTTCGGCATCATGCTCCGTCGATCACAGGACAAGACCATGAACAAGCCCATCTCCCCTCTTCTGCCGATCGCCTATTCGAAGGAAGTCGCGAGCGCCAAGCAGCGCGGCGCGCCGCTGGTTGCGCTGGAATCGACCATCATCACCCACGGCATGCCCTATCCGGGCAATATCGAAATGGCCCGCAGCGTTGAGGCGATCATCCGCGAACAGGGCGCGGTGCCGGCAACCGTCGCCGTCATCCACGGCACGCTGCATATCGGTCTTGAAGCGAGCGAGCTGGAACAGCTCGCCAAGGCGACCGAGGTGATGAAAGTATCGCGCGCCGATCTCGCCTTCTCGATTGCCGAGCGCCGCACCGGCGCCACCACGGTCGCGGCGACGATGATTGCAGCAGCACGCGCCGGCATCCGCGTCTTTGCAACGGGCGGCATCGGCGGTGTGCATCGCGGCGCCGAGGAAAGCTTCGACATTTCCGCCGACCTGGAGGAACTGGCGCGCACCGGCGTCATCGTCGTCTGCGCCGGCGCCAAGGCCATCCTCGACATTCCGAAGACGCTGGAGGTGCTGGAAACCCGCGGCGTGCCTGTTGTCACCTATGAGAGCGAGGAATTCCCCGCTTTCTGGTCGCGTTCCTCGGGCATCCCAAGCCCGCTGTCGCTGAACAGCCCGGCCGCCATCGCCAATTTCCAGACCGTACGCGATCAGCTCGGCATAGACGGCGGCATGCTCGTCGCCAACCCGGTGCCCGAGGCCGACGAAATCGCGCGCGAGGAGATGGAGATCTATATCGAACGGGCGCTTGATAGCGCCGAACGCGACGAAATCACCGGCAAGGCTGTGACACCTTATCTGCTTTCGACCATCTTCGATCTGACGGACGGCCAGAGCCTCAAGACCAATATCGCGCTGGTCGAGAATAATGCCCGGCTTGCGGCTGAGATCGCGGTGGCCCTGGGCGAGTGAGGATTACGGGCTGCCGGTTATGCCGTGCAGCCCCCTCTGTCAGGCATCCACTCACCCGTCCAGCGTTTCCTTGACGACAACGGCCAGCTGTTTCAGCGAGAACGGCTTCGGCAAAAATCCGAATTTCGATTCCGGCGGCAGGTTGCGGGCAAAGGCATCTTCGGCATAGCCCGACACGAAGATGAATTTCAGGTCGGGATAGGTCTTGCGCAGCTCGCCCAACAGCGTCGGGCCGTCCATTTCGGGCATGACGACGTCGGAAACGACGATGTCGACCTTGCCGTCAAGCTCTTCCATAATAGCGAGCGCCTCAACGCCCGAGCCCGCTTCGTGCACAGTATAGCCGCGCGTTTCCAGCATGCGCTTGCCGCCGCGGCGCACCGCTTCCTCATCCTCGACGAGAAGGATGACGGCCGATCCCGTCAGGTCCTCCGGCTGCTGCGCCGCCGGCGCCTCGGGCTGCACGGCAATGGCGTTGTCGATCGCACCCGCCTCGGCGGCAACCGCCGGCTCCGGAATGTGGCGCGGCAGGAAGACGCGGAAGGTCGTGCCCTTGCCGACTTCAGATTCCGGCTGGATGTAACCGCCCGACTGCTTGACGATGCCATAAACCATGGCAAGGCCGAGGCCGGTGCCCTTGCCGACGTCCTTGGTGGTGAAGAAGGGCTCGAAGATCTTGTCCATGATCTCGGGCGCAATGCCCGTGCCGTTATCGGCGACCTCAACCAGCACCATGTCCTCGGCCGGCATGTAGGAATAGTTGAAGGCGGCGACGTCGGCGGCGGTCAGATTGCGGGTGCGCAGCGTCAGTGTGCCGCCGTCGGGCATCGCATCGCGCGCATTGACGCAGAGATTGATCAGCACCTGCTCGAATTGCGAAAGGTCCGTTTTGACGGGCCACAGGTCGCGGCCATATTGCACATCGAGCTTGACGTTGGTGCCGGAGAGCAGCCGGTCGACCAGCATGCGCAGGTCGCCGACGACATCGGTAAGATTCAGCACCGAAGGCCGCATCGTCTGCTTGCGCGAGAAGGCGAGCAGCTGGCGCACCAGCACCGCGGCGCGGTTGGCGTTGCGCTTGATCTCCATCAGATCGGCGAAGCTCGCATCCGAGGGGCGCGCCTGCAGCAGCAGATGGTCGGAGGAAAGTAGGATTGCCGTCAGCACATTGTTGAAGTCGTGCGCGATGCCACCGGCAAGCGTTCCCACAGCATTCATCTTCTGCGTCTGCGCCATCTGCGCTTCCAGCGCCTTCTGCTCGGTCACCTCGACGGCATAGACGATCGCGGCTTCCTCGGGCGCCTCGTCGCTCTGGTCGATGACGGCGTTGACGTAGAAGCGGAAATAACGCGCCTCGTCGGTGGGCGTGCGGGTGTCGAGCGGCGCGATGTCGCCCTGCCGGTCTTTCGCCGCCGCCAGTGCCTCGGCCAGCTGCGGCCGGTCGCTCTCCTGCACGATGGTTTCAAGACTTGGCCGCTTTTCCAGATCGTCACGCGAGACGACGCCCGAAAACAGCTTCAGGAACGGCGCATTGGTGCGCAGGATGCGTCCGTCGCCGTCGACCGAGGCGATCGCCATCGGCGTGTTGTTGAAGAAGCGGGTGAAGCGCATCGCAGCGGCCGACGCGGAGTGGTCGCTTTCGTCGCTCTTTTCGCGCGCTAGCACGATCGTCCGGCTTTCGCCGGGTGCGCCGTCGCGCATCGAGGTAACGCTGTGAACGATCTGCACCGGCAGGCTCTGACCGTTGGTCTTGCGCAGGTCGAGATCGAGCGTCACGGTCTTTTTCAGGCCGGGTTCGGCCTGCACCGATTGGATCAGCGCCAGCCCTTCGCCTGCCACGACGTCGCCGATCGTCATCGAGCCCGGCACGAATTTGGTGAGGTCGAGGCCGAGCCACTCGGCAAGCGTCGCATTCAGGTAGAAGATTTCGCCCTTCCTGCCGGCCGAGAAGAAGCCGGCCGGCGCATGGTCGAGATAGTCGATCGCGTTCTGCAGCTCCTTGAAAAAGCGCTCCTGATCGTCGCGTTCGGCGGTGATGTCGGTGATCTGCCAGATCTGCAGCGGCTTGCCGCCATTGTCTTCCTGTTGCAGCAGCCGTGCCTTCAGCCGGTACCAATGCGCGCCGGAGCTGTTGCTGCCCGGCCCGACGGCGCGCAGCAGACGGAACTCCTCGCGGCCTTCCTTGCCCTCGCGCAGGCCGTTGACCAGCCTGTAGAGCGCCTCGTTGGATTCGCGGTGGCGAGACAGCAGCGTTTCCAGCGTCTGCACCTCGGTCGCCTTGCGTGCGCCGGTCAGCGCGCCATAGGCGGCATTGGCATAGATGATCCGGCCCTTTTCGTCGGTGATCAGCGTGCCGTCGGGGTGACTGTTGAGAAAAGCGCGCGCCAGGCTATCGGACTGGTGCTGCGGCATCACCTCGATGAAGCCGATGACAGAGGACACCAGGAAGAAGATGCCGACCATGGCGAGAACGCCGAGGCCGCCGAGCACGATCTCGTTATCAAGCGATCGCTTGAAGATAACGAAGCCGCCAGCGGCCGCGATCAGCACGAGCGCCAGCAGAAGAATGCGCAAAACCGTGCCGGAACGCCCTCCACGATCCACAAGCGGGGCGTTATAGTCGTCGGCCTGACGCGGTTTAGTCATGTATTCCTCACATAAACCCTTCCGTCTTCGTCCCTAACACGAGGACGAAGCAGGAATCAGGCACTCTTCCTTCTTAGCAATTTGCCACGCCGGCAAAAACAGCGGTAGCCGGCAAGACTGCTTGAATTCACAGGCAAGAGCGCCATCTCGCCCTGAAGTCCGCCTTATTTGCCGGTAAAAGCGCAAGGCCGGCAGGCGCGGCCCGGCACAACACGAAATCGCGTCCACACGTGACTGGACAGAACCGGCGGCCCTTGCCTAAGGAACGGAAAAGTCGTCAATATGTGCCTGATGTGAAATGGAGTGAGTGACTATGTTGGATGATGTTGTCGGAGCTTACGGCGGTCGTTTCCTGCTTGCGGCCGGTGGCGTCGGCCTGGCGCTTCTCCTGCTCATCCTCGTTCTCTGGGTGATCCGCAACCGCGCGCCATCGCCCTTCGTGCGCGGCGGCCGCAACCGGCAGCCCCGCCTGCAGGTGCTGGACGCGGCGGCTGTCGATACCCGCCGCCGGCTGGTGCTGGTGCGCCGCGACGACGTCGAACACCTGGTCATGATCGGTGGCCCCACGGATATCGTCATCGAAAGCCGCATCCTGCCTGCGGCGGCCGAACAGCCGGAAAGCGCCTTTCGCCCGCAAGCACCAGAGCAGCTCTCGACACCCGCCGCGCGACTGGATACGCCGCTCGCCTCTCTGCCTCGCCCGCCGGTTGCAGCCCGCGTCGAGCCGGCCGCAGAACCTTCCTTCTCCGCGCCAGCCGCGCAGGAACCGCGCCCGCGTCCTGAACCGCTGGCCCAGCCGGTCGTCGCACCGCCCGTGGCGACGAGCCCCCTTCCTGCGGAACCCGTGATACCTCCAGTGGCGGCTTCGCTTTCGGCCGAACGCGACATTCCGCTGCGTGCCGCCCCGCCACAGCCGCGCCCGCCGGAGCGTCCCGCCGCTCCTCCAGTCGTGCAGCCCGCGCCGTACCGGGATGCTGCCAGTGCGGCCGAAATCCTCGATGCCGCCCGCCAGCGCGTGCTGCCGCAGCGGCGCATCGAGCCCGAGGTCTCCGCCCCGCCCGTCCAGGACATGCCGGCGGCTATGCGCACAGCCGCGACCGCGGACGATGCGGCAGCGCAATCGGCGGCGATCCGACCTGATTTCCAGCAGGTACTGGAACAGGAAATGTCGAACAATCTGACAGCTGAACGCATCGTGCCCCCGACTGCCACGCAGGCGGCCCCGGCCAATCAGGCGCCCCGGCAAGCAACACCGCAGCCGGGGCAGCCCGGCAACCTGCCGCGCCGCGATCCGGACCTTGCGCCGATCACCGGCGCCGATACCGAGCTGCAAAAGGAAGTCGCCCGTATCTTCGGCGAAATGAGCGTCAACCGCGACAAGTAAGGGAGCGCGCGCGCTAGCTCGTCGCTACGCTCTGACCTCCACCCGCAAGTTGCATAAAAGCCGCAGGGACGCGGCTTTCCGTCCCTGGATATATCAGGGACTCCCTCTCGCGCCGTTCGTTTGCTATCCCTTGAGTTGAAGAGCGTTGGCGCACTGAGGTTCACTTTGCCTAAGTAAATACCGGTCTCACTCCAGTTTCACCCGTACTGCCGCATAGCCACGTGCTGGCGGCGTATGACCATGTTCATCGGGTGGTGGCGAGAGACCGGTTTGGCATTGTTCAATTGTGCCATGCGCAGCTCCGCTGCCTCAGCTCTTCAGCCGCCCAAGACATCGCCACACCGCGCCCGCAAGGGTTTTCTCATGCACCATCTTGGTGGACTTCCGAACGGAAGACCAAGACGATATGTGCAAGACGCTTCGGGTCCGATGGACCATTATTGCCAAGACGCCTCCCCAGCCCTGGATTGCATGCGGCGGATGCGGTGGCCTCAGAGCCTTCCAGTCCAGCGACAAGATCCGGCTCAACGCCAACGGTCGCAAGCTGGATGCCTGGCTTATCTACAAATGCCTGACCTGCGAAAAGACATGGAACCGGCCGATCCTGGAACGGCGGAACGTTCGCGACATCGATCCCGTGATCCTTGACGCGCTGCAGTCCAACGATCGGGAATGGATCAGGGTGGAAACCTTCAATCTGGAGGCCCTTCGACGCAAGTCGCAGCGCGTGGACGAGTTTGCGGACTTTGAGATCGCAAAACAGATCGAGCGCGAAACGGCCGACTGGACGCGTTTGGAAATCGAACTGGTGGTTCCGTTTCCGATCAATACACGCCTCGACCGCCTGCTGGCGTCCGAGCTGAAGCTTTCCCGCTCCAGGCTGCAGGGCCTCCATGACGACGGCATGATTCGAATCGACTCGAGCCGCGCGGACATCATGCGGCGACGGATCAAGCATGGGATTCTTGTTGTGGTTGACCTCGCCAAGGAAGCCGACCGTCAACAATCGTGGAAACCTCTGGCGACAGGAGACCCCGCGTAAACGAAAAGGCGCCGCGACTGGATCGCGGCGCCTCATCTATCTCATGCCTGCATGAAAACCGTCATTCGTCGCGATAGACTTTTTCGCGGCGTTCGTGGCGCTCCTGCGCCTCGATCGACAGCGTCGCGATCGGGCGGGCGTCGAGACGCTTCAGGCCGATCGGTTCGCCGGTTTCCTCGCAATAACCGTAGGTGCCGTCTTCGATGCGCTGCAGCGCGGCGTCGATCTTGGAAATCAGCTTTCTTTGCCGGTCGCGGGCGCGAAGTTCGATCGCCCGGTCTGTTTCCGATGACGCCCGGTCGGCGAGATCGGGATGGTTTGCGCTTTCCTCGGCCAGATGGTCGAGTGTCTCGCGCGCTTCTCTAAGGATATCGTTTCTCCATGCGACCAGCTTTGTCCTGAAGTAGGCACGCTGGTTTACGTTCATGAACTCTTCCTCTTCCGAGGGAACGTAATTGCTAAGATCGATCTTCTCACTCAACGCGATTCTCCTGAAGAACATCTCATCTGGGCGGCTGTATATCCCAAGCGCTAGCCGCGGTTCAAGCCAAATACGACAGGTAACCAGATTTTTAAATCTGTCACAGTTTTCACCTAACGGTCTATTTTCCCATCGTTATTCCGGCTACCGTCTTTTGCTTCGCCTTCAAAACGCCGTGTTGTCGGCCACCTTTTGGGCGATCGCGGCACGGCTGGCGGTTGACGGCGGCGAATTGCAACCGATACTGAAAAGACCCCGCCCGATCCTGGATCTTGCCCATGACCGTACCCCTGCCTCCGCCCAATCGCATCTATCTCCTGCGTCATGCCAAGGCGGCCTTGGCCGACCCCGGACAGCGCGATTTCGACCGGCCGCTCAACGAAAAGGGCTACGGCGATGCCGAGATCATCGCCGACAAAGCCGCCGACAAGGGCTACCGCCCCGATCTTCTGATCAGCTCCACGGCGCTGCGCTGCCGCGACACCGCCGATGCCGTGTACCGGGCGATGGGCCTGACGCTCGAGGTTCGTTATGTCGACGCGCTCTACAACGCCACTGTTGATAATTATCTCGAGATCATCGATGCGCAGGACGAGGCCGCCGTCATGCTGGTCGGCCACAACCCCACCATAGAGCAGGCGCTGGAGGCACTGATCGGCCATGAGGCCATGGTGAGCGCCCTTCCCGGCGGCTTCCCGACGGCTGGCCTTGCCGTCATCGATTTCGACGCTTCCACCACCACCTGGCGTCTCACCGATTTCGTGGTCGTCTGAATCCGGTTATTCAAGCAAAAGCGCGCCGCTTCTTTTTCGGGCGGCGCCCCCTTCCTATATTGCCGGCAGTCACCAACCGGAATCGCGCCTTGCCGCCACGCCTGACATCTCTTGCTGACGACGCCCGCATCGCGTTGGATAATCTCGCCGACCGCGCGAGCGGCCTCGTCAATCCGACCATCCGGCTCGGCGTCACCGGCCTCTCCCGCTCCGGCAAGACAGTCTTCATCTCCTCACTGGTCCATAATCTGCTGCATGGCGGCCGCCTGCCGCTGTTCGAGCCGGTGCAGTCGGGCCGCGTCTCGGCGGTGCGGCTGGAGCCGCAGCCGGATGATGCCGTCCCGCGCTTCCAGTACGAGGATCATATCCGCGCGCTGGTGAAGGACCGGATCTGGCCGGATTCGACCCGCGCCATCTCCGAACTGCGCATCACGCTGGATTATCAGAGCGCCAGCGGCTGGAACCGCCTGTTTTCCCCCGGCCGGCTGTCGATCGATATCGTCGATTATCCCGGCGAATGGCTGCTCGACCTACCGCTCCTTGGCAAGGACTTCCGCACCTTCAGCGAGCAGACGATCGCGCTTGCCGAAACCGGCATCCGCTCCGAATTGTCGCGCGAGTGGCTGGCGCTCACCCGCACCGCCGATATTCATGCCGGCGCGGACGAGATGGTCGCTCGCGACCTCGCCACCGGTTTTGCCAATTATCTCAAGGCCTGCAAGGCCGACGAACGTTCGCTCTCCACGCTGCCGCCCGGCCGGCTGCTGCTGCCCGGCGATCTCGACGGTTCGCCGGCGCTGACCTTCGCGCCCTTGGCTTTGCCGCCGGAGGGGTATTCCGGCCGCGGCTCGCTCTGGGCGATGATGGAGCGGCGCTACGAGGCCTATAAAACGGTCGTCGTCAAACCTTTCTTCCGCGAGCATTTCGCCCGGCTCGACAGGCAGATCGTGCTGGTCGACGCGCTGCAGGCGATGAATCGCGGCCCCGAAGCCGTGCAGGATCTGGAGCGGGCGCTGACCGATGTGCTCGCCTGTTTCCGCCCCGGCACCAATTCGCTGCTTTCCTCCATGCTGGGCCGCCGAATCGACCGCGTGCTGGTCGCCGCCACCAAAGCGGATCATCTCCACCATGAAAGCCACGACCGGCTCGACGCACTGACCCGCCGCCTCGTCGATCGCGCCATCGCCCGCATCGGCATGGCCGGGGCCGGCATCGACGTCATGGCGCTCGCCTCGGTGCGCGCCACCCGCGAGGCATCGGTCAAGCGCAACGGCCATGAGCTGCCGGTCATCGTCGGCACGCCGATGGAGGGTGAAACCATTGGGGGCGAGCGCTTCGACGGCCAGAGAAAAACCGCGATCTTCCCCGGCGATCTGCCGGAGGATCCGGAAAGCCTGTTTGCCCGCATCGCCTCGGGCGAGACCGGAGAGCCCCTGCCCGACGTCAATGTCGTCAGGTTCCGTCCGCCGCTTCTGGAGGAAACCGGCGGTGGCATCAAGCTGTCGGTGCCGCATATCCGCCTCGACCGCGCCATGCAGTTCCTGTTCGGAGACCGTCTCGCATGAGCAAGCCCCCATCCGGTCCGCCGCGCCGCCCGCCCGCCGCCTTCACCTATGAGCACGAGGCTGCCGCGCCGCGCGACAGCAGCGGAGACCAGCAGATGCGGCGCAAACCGGAAAGCTTCTCCGAACATATCGTCGTCACACCTGACGAGGATGATCCCTTCCTCAATCCCGACAAGGATCTAAGCGCCGTGCCGGTCGCAACGCCGCGCCGGCGGCGGACCTCCTTCGGCAAGATCGCCGCCGGCGCCTTCGGCATCCTTCTGTCACTCGCCGTCGGCCTTTGGACCGACAGCCTGATCCGCGATCTCTTCACCCGCGCCGATTGGCTGGGTTATGCCGCCCTTGCCGTGCTGGCGGTCGGTATCCTCGCCGTGCTTGCCCTCGTCATCCGCGAAACCTTCGGCATGATGCGCCTTGCCGCCGTCCAGAAGATCAAGGCCGAAGCGGAGGCGGCGATCCTCGAAACCCGCCCAGTCAAGGCGCGCGCCGTTGTCGCTGAGCTCACCGCGCTGCTCTCGGCAAATCCCGAAACATCGAAAGGCCGCGCCACGCTGAAGGCGACCGAGGGCGAAGTCATCGATCCCCCGCATTTGATCGCGCTGGCCGAACGTGAGCTGCTCGCGCCTCTCGACCGCAAGGCCCGGGCGCTCATCGTCAACGCCTCCAAGCGCGTCTCGATCGTCACCGCCGTCAGCCCGCGCGCGGTCGTCGACCTGCTCTATGTACTCTATGAGGCCGTGCGCCTCATCCGCGCCATGGCCGAGCTCTACGGCGGCCGTCCCGGCACGCTCGGCATGTTCCGCTTGCTGCGCGATGTGCTGGCCCATCTCGCGGTCACCGGCTCGATCGCCGTCGGCGACAGCCTGGTCCAGCAGGTGCTCGGCCACGGGCTGGCCTCGAAGCTCTCGGCCCGACTCGGCGAAGGCGTCATCAACGGCCTGATGACTGCCCGCATCGGAATCGCGGCCATGGATCTCTGCCGTCCGCTCGCCTTCCGCGCCTTGAAACGGCCGGGAATCGGCGATTTCATCGGCGATCTCACCCCCTCCATGTCACCGCGCAGCAACAATCCCTAAGCAATGGAGGGATTCCGCTGTTTTCGCCTTCCCTAGCGAGAAGCGATGAAATATTGAGTAAATTCAATACTATAGTGGTATCTTGTTGAAATCTGCGCCGCTGGGAAGCCGTGTGTCGCCTCGTGTTCTGGCACGATCGAAAGGAAGGATTAACCATTATTCGGCAAAACTTGCAGCCAGTTCGTGAGTGGTGTTTGCCAAGGAAAATCCATGTATTCGCGCAAGTTTCTCTTCGTATGCGGCCTGGCCGCCGCGGCATTGTCTCCCGTCGCAGATGTCGCTCCGGCAGCCACGGCTGCGACCCGCGACAAGGCCTTCTTCGAATCCGTCACCGGCTCCTGGAAAGGCCCGGGCGAGATCGTCGCCGGCAAATACAAGGGCACGAAATTCACCTGCAACCTGATCGGTGAGCCCACAGACGACAATAGCGCCGGCATCAAGCTCGACGGCACCTGCCGCGTCGGCGTCTTCAAGCAGCCGATGACCGCGGTCATCTCGCAGTCCGGCTCCACCTACAAGGGCAAGTTCCTCGATGGCGCCGCCGGCAAGGGCCTCGACATCGTCTCCGGCGCCGTCACCGAAGATACCGTCGTCGTCGGCATCAACCGCGCCAAGCTGAACGGTGCAATGATCGCCCGCGTGCGCGACGACAAGACGATGAACATCACCGTCTCGGTCAAGGTCGAAAGCCAGATGATCCCGGTCATCGGCCTCACGCTGAGCCGCCAGGTCGACGAGATGGCCGTCGGCTCCATAGAATAGTAACCGATACAGATGGATTTTCCTGAAGCGGCGGGTTTCCCGCCGTTTTCCGTTTCAGGACTTCTGCCACCAGTCGCGGTTTTCGTCAGCGACTTCGATACCAGTCACGTCGGCATTATCAAGCCAGTCGCCGACCGTCCTGCCCCTGACGACAAGACCGGCTGCGATATCGGCAAGCGGCATCAGCACGAAGCCGCGATCGGTCATGCGGGGATGCGGCAATTCCAGCCGCGGCGCGTCCTGAACGAGATCGCCATAGGTGAGAACGTCGATATCGAGCGTGCGCGGACCCCAGCGCTCGATGCGCTCGCGTTTCATCTCGCGCTCGATAGACAGGCAGACATCGAGCAATGCTTCCGGATCGAGCTTGGTCTCGACGGCAGCGCAGGCGTTGAAGAAGAACGACTGGTCCGTCTTGCCCCAGGGCGGCGTGCGATAGAGCCGTGAGACGGCCGCGACATGGCAGTCATTCCGCGCGTCCAGCCTTTGCAGCGCAGCCGCCATCGCTCGCACGGGATCACCGATATTGCCGCCGAGGCCAAGGGTGGCCGATTGCAATGCGGTCTCAGGCAAAATGCTCAACGCTCACCTGCACGAAATCAAGCACGCCGGGCACGGGCGCATTCGGCTTGCGCACCGTGATCTTCGCCCTCCGGACCTGCGGGAATGTCTGGCAGAGGCCTTTGGCGATATCGAGCGCTAAGGCCTCGATCAGGTAGCGCCGTTTGCCCGTGACGATTTCCTCGATCACGGTAAAGGCGATGCCGTAATTGACGGTATCGTTGATCGAATCGCTTTCCAGCGCCTCGCCTGCGACCACATCGAGTTCGGCATCGACAAAGAAGCGCTGACCGAGAAACTCCTCCTCGTCATGCACGCCGTGGCGCGCGAAGAAGGCGCAGTTCTGCAGCGTGATCGTGTAGGTAGTCATGTCGGCCGCTTCCTCTCGAATTCCTGGCGCGCGTTCAGCATAGCATCGGCGACGTCGAGTGCATCCCTGTTGATTGCGACATTGTGCACGCGGAAAACTGCAGCTCCCTGAAGTCTGAGGAGCGCGCTTGATGCAGCCGTCGCCGCGTCCCGGTCCGGCGCCTCGCGCCCCGTCACCGTGCCGAGGAAGCGCTTGCGCGACGTGCCGGCGAGCAGCGGCAGGCCGAAGCGGGAAAGTTCGGAAAACCGCGCCATCAGCTCCAGGTTTTCCTCCGCCGTCTCCTTGGCAAAGCCGAAGCCCGGATCGAGCACGATACGGTCGCCGTTGACGCCTGATGCCGCTGCGATCGCAAGCGATTTCTTGAGAAAGTGTAGCTGGTCGGCGATCACGTCGGGAAGTTTCGCCCGGTCGCGGCCGGTATGCATGATGCAGAGCCCCGCCCCGGTCGCCGCGGCGATATTGGCGATTTCGGGCTCCTTCTGCAGCCCGAACACGTCGTTGACGATATGGGCGCCGGCGCTGACCGCAAGCCGCGCCGTCTCGGCGCGATAGGTATCGATGGAGATCAGCGCCTCGGTGCGCCCACGCAGCGCCTCGATGACGGGCAGCACACGCGCCTGTTCCTCGGAAGGGCTGACGGATGCAGCGCCCGGCCGGGTTGATTCGCCGCCGATGTCGATAATCGCAGCACCTTCGCTTACCGCCTGCAGCGCATGCTCGACGACCGCATCGACGGTTTCGAAGCGGCCACCGTCCGAAAAGGAGTCCGGCGTCACGTTGATGATCGCCATGATCGTCGAACGACGGCCGAGTTCGATCTCACGGCCATGGGCGACGCGCCATAAAATGCCTTCGAGCCCTGTCACCAGACTTATCCTATTGATGACGAAAAAACCGTCATCCGATATTGCGCTTGCGGTGGCTATGCCCCAAGCTCCCGTCGATTTCAACACGGGTTGCGTTCAGAATGCCGCTTGCAGTGCGTTATATGGTCCTTCCCATGGTCTTTTCCATTGGTCTTTCCCTCTGCGGTTCGGCCGCAGCCGAAGTGATCGCATCGAAAAGCTATTCCTATTTCGACATTCGCGGCAAAACCGCGGATGAGCTGGACCGCGAACTCAGCCGGCGCGGTCCGACCGCAAGCGGTTCCTCGGCGCGCCATCCCGGCGCCACCAAGATCCGCTTCGGCGGCGAAGCCACTTATATCCAGGATGACGGGCGCTGCCGCGTCGGCAACGTCAAGGTCACAGTCCACACCCAGATCATCCTGCCGCGCTGGAACAGCCGCAAGGGCGCGACCAAGGAGCTGTCGATGATCTGGGATGCGCTGTCGAGCGATATCAAGCGCCACGAGGAGCGCCATGCCGAGATCGCCCGCAATCAGGCCCGCGCCATGGAGCGCGCTATCCGCGCCCTGCCGCCGCAGCGCAGCTGCGAGGCCATGCAGGAACTCGTTTCCAACGAATCAGCTCGCGGTATAGACGAGCACGACCAGTTGCAGGCGCGATTCGACCGGGTCGAGGCGGTCAATTTCCAAAAGCGTATGCTGAGATTGCTGAGCAACCGAATCAACGGACGGGCCAGCGCAAAGTAAGGCTTTTTCAAGCGGACTGCGAGCGGAGAAGCTTAGCTGCACAATGAAACCTGTGCGAAACTTGCGTCCTCCCCAGCGAATAAATGGTCATTTTTCATTCTGGCAGACTCAACCGGAACGCGTTAATATGAACACATTCGAAAGTTCAGGTACGGCAGCTGCACTTTCATCGTTGGGTTCTCCTGGCGCGTTCCGAAGCCGCGGATGTTCCTCCCTCATCCGTAGGTAATGCGCCCGCCTCGCCTCGCTCGCACCAGCGCGCGAGGCGTCTTTTTTGTGCTGTTGGGATTTTGCGCAGCGATCGCCGCGCGTCAGGCCTGTCGTTCCGGCACGTGCACCACGAGCCCGTCATAGACGGCCTTCATCCGGATCTGACAGGACAGCCGCGAGGTCGGGCGCACGTCGAACGCGAAGTCGAGCATGTCCTCTTCCATCGCTTCCGGCTGGCCGACCTTCTCCGTCCATTCTTCGTCGACATAGACGTGACAGGTCGCGCAGGCGCAGGCGCCGCCGCATTCGGCTTCGATACCGGGCACCGAATTGCGCACGGCGTTTTCCATCACGGTGGAGCCTTGGTCGACGTCGAGGTCGAAGCGCGTGCCGTCGAAGGCGACGATGGTAAGTTTGGGCATCAGGACTATTCCGGTCTTCAAATGGGTGGGCGGATTTTCTTCCGATAATTCGACGCGTCAGTCAACATCGGGAAATCGGCTATAGCCTCGCAGATCGGGTCTTTGCCCGCCGTCTTCAAAGCGTCATATCGGACGTCGCAAAAAGACCCGTGGTTTCGCAATGAAACAACGGGCCTCGTTAAACGGTGTTTGGAAGCGGCTCAGCCGCGGCAGAGCTTGAGGATGAAATTCTCGGCGTCGATGACGGCAGCACCGAGCGCCGCCATCGTCCCGGCATCGGTGCCGTTTTCCTCGATGGCTTCCGCCGTCTGCGACACGCGAAACGCGCCGACCGAGCTTGCCGCCCCCTTCAGCCGGTGTGCGGCCGCGCCGGCACGGGTGGTTTCACCACTCGCAATGTCCTGGAGGCACGCGCGCGCCTGGCGCGCAAACATCTGGAGGACTTCGATTTCCAGCGTCTTGTCGCCCATCGTCTGCTTCGCGAGGTGGACGAGATCGATCGGCCGAACCTTGGAGGGACACGGTCCCTTTGTATTATCCGGCGCCTCGAATACGATGCTCAATGCTGCCATGTGCCAATTCTCCCGTCGCTTGTCGTCCGCACTTGCAACAGTTCTGCGACGACAGGGTGGCCATCACGTTAAATTCCGGCACACCGGGGCTGGAAATCTCGCCATATGGTTAACATCCGTTAAATATCCCTAAATTATTGGTTTTTAAGCAGCTCCTCGGATTTAAAGATGTTAACAACACGTTAACGAGCCGTGAATCTCAAGCCTTCATTAATTGTGTGAAGAGCCCAGATGTGTCACTACGATACTGGTGGAGCGGGTTTATGGTACGCGCCTTTGCCGAGCGAGTGGATAATGGTAGTGTTTTGATACCTTCCGTTTGAAAAAGCGGCTATCTACTCTGAAATGACATGCTTATCCGTCCGTCGTTGGGATGGAGGGCTGGAACGGCAAAGTTGTCCCGGGTGAGGCGAAAGCCCCTGGGTGCGTTGCTCGACTGGCTGACAGTAACGAGGCATACGAATGGCGAACAACAAATATAATGAGTCGATCGAGGACAAGGCGTTCAAGGCATTGGACGAAGCGCTCCAGATCGACTTCGGCAAGGAAAACGCGCCGTCTCGCCGCGGCAGCGCGCCTGAGGCCCCGGAGGCTAATGTGTCTGACCCATCGAATGCGCGTAATCAGCAGGCCCAGGAAGAAGCGCAGCGCCGCAACCGCCGCAATGCCTCCGGCGAGCAGGCTTCCAGGGCTCCGGCCTTCGCGCCGGCCAACGATGCCAGCCGCAATACGCCCGCCTCTATCCTGAAATCCTTCGACGGCGGCTCCAGCCGCTCGGCGATGCGCACCGCCACCTTGTTCTCCGTCCTGTGGGTCATGGCCGGTCTCGGCCTGATGTCGCTGCTTTATTCACCGCAGATCTGGCAGATCCGATCGGTCGCCGATCTCGTCGCCCTGCCCGGCGTCATCGCCGGCCTCGTCGGCATCATCATTCCCGTAATGATGTTCTACGCCTTCGCCATCATGATCTCCCGTGCCCAGGACATGCGCAACGCCGCCCGCTCCATGGCGGAGGTGGCATTGCGCCTGGCGGAGCCGGAAACCATCGCTTCCGAGCGCATCATGACCGTTGGCCAGGCCGTACGCCGCGAAGTCTCGGCGATGAACGAAGGCATCGAGCGTACCATCGCACGCGCCTCCGAGCTGGAAACGCTCGTCCATTCCGAGGTCAACGCGCTTGAACGCTCTTATGCCGACAACGAGCTGCGCGTACGCGGCCTCGTCCACGAACTTGGCTCCGAGCGCGAGGCGATCGTCAATCATGCCGACCGCATCCGCACCTCGATCGGCAGCGTCCACGACCAGTTGAAGGAAGAGCTGTCGCTTGCGACCGAAGAGATCGCGGTGCGGCTCGCGACATCAGGCGAAGCCTTCGCCTCGCTGATAGACACCCGCGCGGCGACGATCCTGGAAAAATCGGACAGCGCCCTGCAGTCCATGGGCAGCCTGCTCGCGGCAAAGACCGACAGCCTGCTGCAGACGCTGAACGCATCCGGTTTTGCGCTTGCCACCGAATTTGACAACCGCCTCGAAGCGCTCTCGGTCAACCTCAACGAACATGGCGAAAGGCTGCTCAGCCAGTTCGAGACGCGCGCCTCGACCATGGACACCAGCACCGAGAAGCTGAACGCGGCGCTGAACGAGCGCACGCATCAGCTCAATGAGATCCTGATCGCCCGCACCCGCGAGATCAACGAGAGCCTGACATCGGGCGGGCGCACGATCAGCGGGACGCTCGACGACGTGCTCTCGAAGCTCAACAGCGCGCTCGACGAAAAGGGCGCAAGCTTCAGCCAGAGCCTGCAGACCACCGCCGATGACGCCGTCATGGATCTCGACGTCCGCTCCGGCTTCTTCGAGGAACGGCTGCAGACGACCGTCGCCCAGCTGTCGACCACCTTCGACGAACGCGTCGCCGAATTCACCAGCGCCTTCGACAAGCGCACCGGCTCGCTCGATACCAAGCTGATGGAAAGCCTGGCCCGCATCAACGAGACGCTGACCGGCGGCTCGGATTCGATCGACGGCATTCTGAGCTCCGGCATCGACCGTCTCGGCTCGTCGATGACCGACCACTCGCTGACGCTGGCGACCGCGCTTGCCACCAGCCACGAAGTGTTGGAAAGCACGCTCAGTGTCCGGTCGGAAGAAATCACCACCGCCCTCACCAGCCGCACCGGCGAACTGACCTCGGCGCTGCAAAGCGCCACATCCGACATCTCGTTGGCGCTAGCCTCGGGCAGCTCCGAGCTGCAGAACAATCTTCAGGCTCGCTCGGCCGAGTTCCGCGACACACTGCGCACCACCACGACCGATCTGACGAGCGCCGTTGCCGCCGGGACCGAGCAGGTTACGTCGGCATTCGGCGGCCGCGCCGAGGACTTGAGCAGCGTCCTTGCAGCACGTGCAGCCGAAATCACCGAGGCAGTCGGCACTGCGCATAACCGCATCGACAGCGTGATGGCAGAGCGCGGCGGCGCGCTCATTGATGCGCTGACCACCCATCACGGCCGCTTCGAGGAAGCGCTGGCAACCCGCTCCGACGCCATCATCAATGCTGTGTCGGGTACCCATGACCGTCTTGCCGAAACGCTTGATGAAAAGGCGATGGCGCTTGCCATTTCGCTCACCGAGAGCCAGGCCCGCATCGAGGATACGCTGGAAAGCCGATCCGCGGCGCTGCTGAGCGCCGTCTCCGGCACGCATGACCAGCTCTCCGAGACGCTGGACGAGAAGGCGATGGCGCTCGCCATCTCCTTGAACGAAAATCAGAGCCGCATCGAGGATACGCTCGAGACCCGCTCCGCGGCCTTCCTCAACGCCGTCTCCAGCACCCATGAACGTCTGTCGGAAACGCTGGACAGCAAGGCTGCCGCCCTTACGAGCTCGCTCAACGAACGTCACGCCCGCATCGAGGACGCGCTCGGAACACGCGCCGAAGCGCTGCTGAACACCGTCTCCGGCACGCGCGACCGTCTTGCCGAAACGCTCGACGAAAAGGCGATGGCGATCGCCAATTCCCTGAGCGAGAGCCAGGCGCGCCTCGAAGATACGCTGGAAACCCGTTCCGCCGCCCTGCTGAATGCGGTCTCCGGCACACACGAACGCCTATCCGAGACGCTGGACGAGAAGGCGATGGCGCTTGCCATCTCGCTTAATGAGAGCCAGTCGCGGATCGAAGACACGCTGGAATCCCGCTCCGAAGCCTTCCTTAAGGCCGTCTCCGGCACGCACGACCGCCTCTCGGAAACGCTGGACACGAAGGCGTCGGCGCTCGCCGCCTCGCTGAATGAGGGTCAGACCCGGCTCCAGGACACGCTGGAGACCCGCTCGGAGTCCTTCCTCAGCGCCGTCTCAGCCACCCATGACCGCCTGTCCGAAACACTCGACGATCGGGCGATGGCGCTTGCCATTTCGCTGAACGAAAGCCAGAGCCGTCTCGAGGAGACGCTGACAACAGGCGCCGATGCGATCACCAACGCCGTCTCCGGCACACATGAACGCCTGAACGGCGTGCTTGACCAGAAGGCGAACGCGCTCGCCGCGTCGCTGAACGAAGGCCAGACCCGCCTCGAAGAAGCGCTGGGACACCGCACCGCCGCGATCGTCGGCGCCGTTGCGGCAAGCCACGACCGCCTCACCGATGCGCTCGACGAGAAGACGATGGCGCTCGCCATTTCGCTCGACGACAACCAGAGCCGCTTTGACAGCGCTTTGGAAGCCCGTAGCAACGCCATGATGGAAGCCGTCGCCAACGCTGAGACGCGCGTCGCCGGCGCCTTCGCCGACAAGACTGACGCGATCCGCAACGCCTATACCGACAACCAGCAGCGGCTCGAAAATGCGCTCTCCGAACACAGCGCATCTCTCGCCGGCGCTCTCGATGCCGGCAGCGCCCGCTTCGAGGATATCGTTGGCGGCTTGACCGGCCGCATCGAAGGCCGCCTGACCGATGCCCATGCGCGGCTCGGAGGCCTTGCCGACGAGGCCGCGACACGCATCGAGGGCGGGCTTGCCTCCGCCCATGAGCGCATCCTCACGACGCTTGAGGAGCGTACCAACGCCATCGACCTGTCGTTGAACCAGGCCCATGCGCTGATCAGCGATACGCTCTCCGAGCAGGCGACCAGCATCGGCACCTCGGTAGCGACCAGCGTCAGCATGCTCGAGATGTCGCTGGAGGAACGCGAGGCAGCGATTCGCCAGGCCATCGATGCCGGCGCGCAGACTTTGGAAGACCGCATGCATGCGGGCGCCGGCCAGATCGCCGGCCGCTTCCAGGAGGCGGCAAGTGCGATCTCGACCTCCGCCCAGAACTTCTCCGCCCATCTCGACCAATCTGTGGAAAGCCTGACCGGCCGTTTTGAAGAGACAGGGTCGAGGGTGGAATCCGGCCTTGCGGCGATCGAGAACCGCATCCGCGACGGCGTCGGCGGCGTTGCCGAAAAGGTCGAAGCGGTGGGAGGTCAGATCTCCGGCGTGCTTTCCGACGGCATCTCGCGTCTCGGCGCGCTCAGCGACGACGCCACCCGGCGCATCTCGGCCACGCTCGAAGGCAGTTCGGCGACCCTCACCCAGGCGATCGACAGCCGCACCGCCAATCTGGCCGAAACGCTGGACAGCCGCTCCACCACGCTGACGGGCGCCATCGAAGACCGCACGGCAAATCTCGGCGAAACCCTCGATCGCGGCAATGCCCGCATCGAGGAACGTCTCTCCACCATGGACCGTGCCTTGACCGTCGGCCTCGATGCCGTCAACCGCACCATCGAAGGCAAGGCCGCCGGTCTCGCCTCGACACTGCGCAGCGCGGTCGCCGAAGCCGCCCAGGGAATGGAAGGCGAAGCGACGAGGACCACCGAACTGCTTGGCAAGACCGGCCAGCAATTCGCCGAGGATCTCAATACGAAAAGCGACGAGTTCACCCGCACCATGGATGAGCGCTCCTCGCAGATCGTCACCCGGGTGGCCGAAGCGCAGAACCGCCTGGCAAGCCAAGCCGCTGCCGTCGCGCAGACCTTCTCCGAAGCCGGCAACGCCATCGTCAACAAGGTCGCCGAGGCCGAAACCATCGTCGGCACCCAAGTCAATGCCATCTCCAAGGCACTGTCGGATGCCGGCCAGTCGCTGGAAACGCGGGGCAACGCCATCCGCTCGACGCTGTCGGGCGCTGGTAGCGAGATTTCCGCCACCATGGCTGATGTCGACAGGGCGCTCGAAGCCCGCAGCAGCGCTATCCGCTCCAATCTCGAAGAGCGTGCCCGCGAGATCGATACGACCTTCTCCGAGATCGACCGGGCGCTCGAAGCGCGCGGCAATTCGATCCGCTCGACCCTCGAAGAGCGCACCCGCGACCTCAACTCGATGCTGTCGGGCCGCTCTGTCGAACTGACGCGCATCCTCGACGAGACCGCCCGCCCGATCATCGACCGCTACACCGATGCCGGCGAACAGGCTGCTGCCCGCATCACCGCAGCCGCCAACCTCAGCGCCGACCGTCTGCGTGCCGAAAACGAAGCGCTTGCCAGCGCCGTTGCCGCCCGCACCGAAAATGTCGCCAACGCCGTCAGCGCCATCGAAAACAGCCTGGTTGCCAACGTCAACGGCCTCGTCGAGCGTATGTCGGAAAGCAGTGCGGCGATGGCGATGATGATGAATCGCGCCGCCGAGCAGCTGGCAAGCGTCGATGGCCGCCTCGGCGACACCACCACGCGCTTTGCCGACTCCGCCACCAAGGCCGCCGAAATGGTCTCGGCCTCAACAAGACTTCTCGAAGGCAAGGTCGACCGCCTCTCCGACATTTCGGGCCAGACGCTGTCCCAGGTCGGCGGTATCATCGGCCGCTTCGACGAACACTCCAAGGTGCTGACCCAGGCCTCGCAGCTTCTCGGCGCCGCCCAGTCCAATCTCGCCTCGACGCTCGAGGAGCGCGAGAGCGCGCTGCAGACGCTTTCGGTCGGCCTCGTCCAGCGCTCCGCCGAGATCGAAAGGACCATGCAGGGCCTTGGCAGCATGATCGAGACGGTATTCGAGCGGGCGGAGCAACGCTCCAACCAGGTCACCGGCAATCTGCGCCAGGGCGTGCAGTCCTCCTTCGCCGATATCGGCCGCATTCTCACCGAAACGGAGAAGCGCGCCCAGGAAGCGGCAGAGACGATGCGCGAGGCGATCACCCGCGCCGGTGACGAAGCCAATACGACGATCGACGGAACCTTCGCCAATGTCGAACGCCGCTCCGGCGATCTCTCCACCCGCATCCGCGGCGGCCTCACCGCTTCGCTGTCGGACGTCGAGCGCATGCTTGGTGAAGCCGGCCGTGCCTCGGACGGCGCCGCCCAGCACATGCGCGAAGCGCTGCGCGAGGCGGTTGAGGATGCCGTCGGCCGCTTCTCGGGCGCCACCGAGGACATCCGCCGCTCCGCCGCCGATATCCGCAACGAACTCGACGCCACCCGCGCCGAACTGAAACGCGGCGCCTTCGACCTTCCCGAGGAAGCCAAGGAAAGCGCCTCGGCCATGCGCCGGGCGGTCGCCGAGCAGATCAAGGCGCTGCAGGATATCTCCCAGCTCGTCGGCCGCACCAGCCAACAGCTCGAGATCTCCGAACCCGCAGCACGCTCGCTCGCCCAGGCCCAGCCGGCCCCGCGTCCCGCCCAGCCGGTCGCAGCCCAGCCACAGCAGCCCGCCCGCCCGCCGATCGAAGCAACGGGCCTGCGCGGAACGATCGCGCCGTCAGCACCGGCTGCCGCTCCCCCGCGCCCCGCCCCGCAGCCTGCGCCCGCTCGCCAGGAGGCAAGCCGCCAGGAGCCGGCCCATCCGGAAAGCGGTGGCTGGATCAGCGATCTCTTGCGCGGCGCATCGCGTGAGGAGGCCTCAGAGGAGGCGCCCGCCCGTGCTCCGGCCCGGCCGGCTGAAACGGCGGCGCCCGCCGCACGCAGCAGCGACGCCCGCAATCCGCGCCACGTCGTGGAATCGCTGAACTCGCTCTCGGTCGATATTGCTCGCGCCATCGATCACGATGCCTCGGTCGACCTCTGGCGGCGTTACCAGCGCGGCGAGCGCGACGTCTTCACCCGTCGCCTCTACACGCTGAAGGGCCAGCAGACCTTCGACGAGATCAAGCGCAAATACGACCGCGAGCCGGAGTTCCGCACCGCCGTCGACCGCTATATCGGTGATTTCGAAAAGCTGCTCGCCGACGTCGCCCGCACCGACCCGAACCGGACGGTGACGCAGTCCTACCTCACTTCGGATACGGGCAAGGTCTACACCATGCTCGCCCATGCAGCAGGCAGGCTCAGCTGAGCCTGCTTGCAACCATCGAGCTGGTTGACGAGTTGGACTAACGAATTTCAAGCCGCTCCCTCACAAGGCGAGCGGCTTTCGTTCGCCGAGCACGTGGAACCGAGAACCACCTCAATCTTACGGTGTCGGAAATGACCAAGGCTCTTCTCATCATCGACGTGCAGAATGCAATTCTCTCTGGGAAGGCCACCCAAAATCGCCAGCCGCAGGTCGATTCCGCGCTCGACGAGACCGTCGCTCGGCTTGCATCGCTGCAGGAAAGCGCAAGACAGGCAGGCGTGCCTGTCGTGCTGGTGCAGCATGACGGCGATAGCGGCCACCGATTGGCCGTCGGTACGCCGGGATGGGCGCTACGAAAGGAGATTGCGCCGAAAGAGGGCGAGGTCGTCATACGCAAGAAAAGCGCCGACTCCTTCTTCGAGACCGACCTGGGCCAAGGGCTCTCCGAACGCTCGGTCAATCACCTCGTCATCGGTGGCTGCATGTCGCAATTCTGCGTCGACACGACGGTCAGACGTGCCGTTTCGCTCGGCTATGATGTGACACTGATTGCCGATGGCCACATGACTGGCGATACGGCGAACCTGACCTTCTCCGAAATCATCGCCCACCACAATGAAACGCTCGATGGTTTCGACGCTGGCAAGGCAACCGTGGCTGTCCGTCCCGCCGCCGATATTGCCTTTTCATAAAGGAACCGACTTAAACCGGATGCGGCCGATCGATCCTCAGCTCTACAATCAGCGCGTCGACGATTTCCTGCACATCCTTTGCAGCCGTATCGACGATAACAGGCCTCTGCCCCCAATCGTCATAGGCTCGCTCGACGACTTCTTGCCACGTCGGTTTGACGAGGCCCTCGACATCGGTTTTCCGCGTCTCGACGCGGCGGCGATGTTCGATCTTGTTGGAACAGATCACCTCTACCTCGGCCACACGCACCTTTGAGCGTGCCGCGACCGCCAGCCAGGCATCGCGGGTTATCGTCAAGGGATTGACCGAGTCTGCGATCACCAGCCTGCCGAGAGTGAGATTATCTTCCGCAACCCCATATGCGACGACATAGCCCGCGGGGCCAACGTCCTCTGAGGAATCGTTCGACACCCTGATCGCCTGCTCGATCGTGTCGACCCTCACATACACCGCTCCCAGCCGCCTCGCGAGCGCGCGGGCAACAGTCGTTTTTCCGCTACCCGGCAAGCCGCCAAAGACAATCAGCATGGCTTTTCATCCCATTGTTCAATGATTGCATGTCAGGCCAAGGCCGGCAGCAGTTCGTAGACCAGATTGACACCGACATCTTCTTATTGTGCAGTCCCGGCAAGATCATTTGCCGCCCAAGTATGGATGGCCTGATTGAACACACGTTCACCAGCGGCGCCCTTCTCAAGCGTCAGCAGTGCCCGTTTGCCGTCCTGATAGAAAATCGGCAAATCGATCCATTGGCGTTCAAGCAGTTCGAGGTTCCTGGCACGAGCCTCAGGCAGATCATTGAGCGCCAGCATGTAAAGATTGTCCGTGACCTTGGCGGGTACGGCTATCAAGATGTCACCACGATCGCTTTCCGTCGCCTTCATTGACATGGACTGGAGACTGTAAATTCCACCTCCCTTAAATCCTGGCGCGATCTTAAACGACAATTCAATGAGGTGGCTTGCGGAAGCGGAGGTATCTGCATTCCGTTCCAGTGTCAGCACTGCAGTGAGGTGGCGCTTCGGCACCGCAATGTGCGCTTGGATAACAGGATCCGAGTGTCCGCTGGCGTCGGTGCGCATATCGATTGACCACGTGACAGAACCTGGGACCGTCGTCGGCTGTGCCATCTCCGGTTTCTCCTCATAGAGAAACATTTGAGGAACTAGCGAACGCGGAACGGAGCGTCCGGATGACGCAAAGGCGGAAAAAGGTGAGATGCGAATTCGAGGGCAAACAGCGCCGGGATCACGGATGACAAATTGCCTCAGTCTCCGCAGCGCTTAGCGAAATGTCCTTCCGCCTGCGATCACCAGTCGCTCACATCCTGACCATCATTCCGCCGTCGACGGTCAGCACGTGGCCGTTGACGAAGGAGGCGGCAGGACTTGCCAGAAACAGCGCCGCGCCGGCGATCTCATCAGGGCGCCCCCAGCGTTGGACCGGAATGCGCTGGCGCACGAAGGGCATCAACTCCTCGTTCTCAGCCATCGCAGCGTTGGTCTCGGTGGCGAACCAGCCAGGCGCAATCGCGTTACTGGTGATGCCATACGGACCGAATTCGACCGCCATGCCGCGCATCAGGCCGGTCAAGCCCTGCTTGGCTGCCGGATAGACGCAGTCGCCGGGCATCGCGACATGGCCGCTGATCGAAGTCACCGCGATCAGGCGGCCGTGACTGCGCCGTTTCATCAGCACGGCCGCATCCCGCGAAAGCGTCATCGCCGCGGCCAGATCGGTGCGCAGCAGCTCGATGATGGCGTCATCGTCGAATTCCGCCAGAGGCCGCCTGTCGCGGACGCCGACATTGTTGATCAGGATATCGAGACGGCCGTGGATCTTGTCGATGTCGGCCATCACGGCACGCTGGGCTTCGCGATCGGCGATGTCGAACGCGACCGCCTCCGCCGTGCCGCCCGCAGCACGGATGGTTCTTACGGCGCCTTCCAACGTCGCCGCCGTGCGTCCGGTGACTATGACATGCGCGCCGGCTTCGGCCAGGGCGCGTGCCATCTCGAAGCCGAGACCACGGCCGCCGCCGGTCACCAGCGCCACCTGACCGTCCAGTGAAAATCTATCGAGCACACCCATTGTTTTATCGCTCCAGCCAAGTCGATCGTCCGCGAAATTAATGGACTCAGTCAACTAATTTAGCAAGAGTGGAGAGGACGAACGCGGATTTTCACGTGGATAAGGCGTCTCGTAGGCTGGACGAACTGGCAAGAAGCCAACCCCACTCTCCGTCATCCTCGGGCTTGACCCGAGGATCCACGCCGCCGCTACCGATGGAACCGATGTAGATGCTCGGGTCAAGCCCGAGCATGACGGAGGGCGAGCCGGGCGGAAGAATCCACTCATGGCATAGGTAGCCGTACAGGAATCTCAACCACCAGCTAAGCCAAGCAATACCGTCTGCGATTGAACTGACCTGATGAACGAGGGGTTAGGCATCTGGCAGCCCTGCCCTCGACACAGGCGGCTTAGCCAAGCAACCCCGCCAGCCAGCGCGGATCGAGATGACGCTCCAGTTCACCGGCAACCTCATCGAGGGCCTGTTCGACGCTATCGCGGTAATTCCTCTGCTCGCCCGACAGGCCAAAGCTTTGAAGCAGCCGGGCGCGATAGGCGTCGCTGCCGAAAAGCCCGTGCAGGTAGGTGCCCATGATCCGGCCGTCCGCCGACAGCGCCCCGTCGGGCGCGCCGTCGATGGTTGCCGAAGGCCTGGTGCAATCGGGGCCGCGGGTGATGCCGAGATGGATCTGGTAGCCGGCAAGCGCCACGTCGAATTCGGTCGAGCGGGCCTCGCTGTTGCGGACGGTCTTCTCGGGCGCCATCTCGGTTTCGATGTCGAGAAGCCCGAGCCCCGGTGTTTCGGTGGTGCCGCCCTCGATGCCGAGCGGGTCATGCACCTTGCGGCCGAGCATCTGATAGCCGCCGCAAATGCCGATCACCCGACCGCCACGCCTGACATGCATTTGAAGATCGCGGTCCCAGCCTGCGGCCCTGAAATCGGCAAGATCCGATATCGTCGATTTCGAGCCGGGAAGAATCACGAGGCCCGCATCGGCAGGCAATCGCTCTCCCGATCGCACGAAGGTGAGCTCGACATCCGGCTCGGCCCGCAGCGGATCGAGATCGTCGAAATTGGCGATGCGCGACAGCACCGGCACGGCGATCTTCAGCGCGCCGGCCCCGCCCTTCGCCAGCCGTTCGAGCACGACCGAATCTTCGGCCGGCAGGCGCGCGGCCCCTGATAGCCACGGCACGACGCCGAAGCACGGCCAGCCGGTGAAGCCTTCAATGGCGCGGATGCCGTCGTCAAACAGCGAGACGTCGCCGCGGAACTTGTTGATGATATAGCCGGTAATCATTGCCCGGTCGTCCTCGCCGAGGATCGCATGAGTACCGACCAGCGAAGCGATGACGCCACCCCGGTCGATATCGCCGACGAGCACGACGGGCACGCCGGCCCGGGTCGCAAAGCCCATGTTGGCGATATCGCCGGCTCTCAGATTGATCTCGGCCGGCGATCCCGCGCCCTCGACGATAACGAGATCGGCGCCGTCGGCCACTTTTTCGAAGCTCTCGAGCACGGCGCCGAGCAGTTGCGGCTTCAGCCGCTGGTAATCCCGCCCCTTGGCCTGGCCGAACACCCTGCCCTGCACGATGATCTGGCTGCCGTTTTCCGATTGCGGCTTCAAGAGCACCGGATTCATGTGCACCGAGGATGGCGTGCGTGCCGCCAGCGACTGCAGCCACTGCGCCCGGCCGATCTCGCCGCCGTCATCGGCGACCGCCGCATTGTTGGACATGTTCTGCGGCTTGAACGGCCGAACGGTGAGCCCCCGATTGGCCGCCAGCCGGCAGAGGCCGGCCACCAGCACCGTCTTGCCGACATCCGAGCCGGTTCCCTGCAGCATGATCGCTCTTGCCATTGGCAGCCGCCTTTCCTTGGGCGAGGCCTACAATGGGCGGCAATACCGGGTCAAGACTTGGCCCGGGTCAAGGCTTGGTTCATCTCAGGCACCGGCTGAAAACGCGAAAACCGCGCATGGCCTTGGCTCTGCGCGGTTTGCCGAAAACTCTGGCGTCTTCACCCTCTACACGGCGAAGCTCGCTTTCTCCGGTACGCACTACCTGAACCGGAGAAGCAACGGTCGTTCCCGCTGCGAACCCACTGATAACGGCACATTCTTACCGGATCGTTATTGAAGGCTTACGCAAATGTTAATTTCGGCTTTTTTTGATATTCCCGGCGAAATTTCTGCCGAAGGCCCGCCTGATATCGCGAGCAACGGGTATTCCTGCCCGCTGCCGTGACATCAGTCACGCCGACATAAATTATTCGAATTCAATAATTTAGAGACGCAACCATGAGCAGAAGACAGTTGATTTCTGCGGCCGAACGGGTAGGCTCTTCGCAAAATACGCCATTGCTGAACATGGCCTGCGACGAACCGCCGGAACCGCAGGGAATAACGGATTTCGAGACCCGGCTGCACGACTGACCTAAGACAAAAAAATTCGGGGAATGACGATGAAGACGCTTCTGATTTCAGCCGTCTTTGCCGCGGCTCTTTTGACCGTAACCGCGCCGGCCGGGGCCGCCGAGTGCGGCGAGATTTCGATCGCCGAGATGAAATGGGCGTCGGCCGGCATCGCGGCGAACTTCGACAAGATCATCCTGGAAAACGGCTATGGCTGTTCCGTCACCATCGTCGACGGCGACACGCTTCCGACATTCGCCTCGATGAACGAGAAAGGCACCCCCGACATCGCCTCGGAATACTGGATCAATTCCGTCAGGGCGCTGCTCGATCAGGCCGTCAAAGCCGGCCGGTTGGAACAGGGCGCCGAGATCCTTGCCGACGGCGCCATCGAGGGCTGGTGGATCCCGAAATTCATCGCCGATGCCAATCCCGACATTCGCTCCGTCGAGGATGCGCTGCGACATCCCGAACTCTTCCCCGCCGAAGACGATCCGTCGAAGGGCGCCGTCTACAATTGCCCGCCCGACTGGAGCTGCCGGATTTCCACCACCAACCTGTTCAAGGCGCTCGGGGGCAAAAGAAACGGCTTCGAACTGGTCGACACCGGCAGCGCGAAAGGGCTCGACGCGTCGATCGCCCGCGCCTTCGACAGCAAGGTCGGCTGGCTCGGCTATTACTGGGCGCCGACCGCCATCCTCGGCAAATACGACATGACGCGGCTGAGCTTCGGCGTCGGCCACGACAAGGCCGAATGGGACCGCTGCACCTCGGTTGCCGATTGCCCCCGGCCTGCGGTCAATTCGTACCCGGTTTCGCGCGCCTTCACGCTGATGACGAGGTCCTTCGCCAGCCGCGACGGCCCTGTCACCGCCTATCTCAAGACCCGCAAATGGGACAACGGGACGATCAACCAGGTGCTCGCCTGGCAGGACGAAAACCGCGAAAGCAACGAGGATGCCGCGATCTATTTCCTGCGCAACTACGAGAGCCTGTGGACGAAATGGGTGCCGGCCGATGTAGCCGAAAAGGTGAAAGCGAGCTTATAACCGCAGGAACACGATCAACGACCGGACGATTCGAGATGACTGGCAACGTTCCCTTTCCCGACCGCGATACCGTTGCGGAAAAGCTTGCCGCGCTTACCGATGCCGACAAGTCCTATCTGGCGCTGCTCATGGAGAACGCCGCCCAGGACGACAATCTGCTCGACGGCCTGCGCCGCCATCTCGATCTTGCCGCGCAATCGCGTTTCCTGAATTCGCTGAAGCTGGAAAATCTCGGAATGTGGCTCGGGACCGAGGCGCCTGACCGGCTGCAGATCCGGCTGATGGAAACCGCGCGTTCCGGCCAGCATCCCGCATACCAAGCCTTCCGGACTGGCCTCAGCCGATCCGGCGGCCTCGAAAAAGCATATCCCCCAGCCACCCGATAGGTGGTCCGGCCCGGCTACCCGACAGGGTAGTCCGGCCAATCAAGATCCAGCTCAGCCCGGCAAGCCTGGCGCCCGCTCACTTCTTAGCGGCGTGGCTCACGGAGCGGCCGGCATCCTGGGTGGCGTTGACGGCATTCGCCGTATCCTTTCCCACGCCGCGGATCGTGTTGCCGCAGGAGGAAAGAGCAAGAAGAACCATGAAGGCTGCGGCAATTTTGGCCGTTGTCGTCATTTCGAATATCCTTGTTTGAAATCAACCCCGAACGGCGATAATTGCCGTCCGCGCCAATAACGCACAACGAGCCAAAAAGTTCACTGGCCAAGCGACGCTGTTTCGGTGTCGGCGCCTCAGGCAGCGACCGCCTTCGCTCGCTCGGCAAAGGCGCCGCGGATGCTGTCGGCCACCGTCTCGATCGGCCCCGACATTTGCGAGGCGGTCAGCAGGCGGATGTCGAAAGCACCGAGTTCGGGCAGCCCTTCCTGCAGGCCGAGGATCGTCATGTCCTCGCTGACATAGGAGAGCGGCAGCGGCGCGATGGCGAGGTCGGAGAGCACGGCGGCGCGCTGCGCCATCGTGTGGCCGCTGAGATAGGCGACGCGATAAGGCCGCTTGTTGCGCTCGAGCTGCGCGAGCGCCTCCTGGCGCCAGATGCAGCCGTCCTCCCAGATCGAGATCGGCAGGGGATCGCGGCGATGCGCCGATCCGCACCGGGCGCCGGCCCAGACCAGCCGCTCGCGGAACACCACCTCGCCGCCCGTCGGGAACGGCCGCGTCGCACAGTTGATCAGCGCCAGGTCGAGCCGCTGCTCCTCCATGCGCTTCTTCAAGCCGACGCTCATATCGATCGTCACGTCGACCATGATGCCGGGATAGCTTTCGGCAAAACTCTTCAGAATTCTCGGCAGCAGCCGCTCGCCGATATCTTCCGGCGCGCCGAGCCGCACGACGCCTGTTAGTTCCGGCATGATGAAGCGCGACACCGCCTCATTCGACAGGGCCAGGATATTGCGGGCATAGGAGAGCAGCATCTCGCCATGGCGCGTCAGCGACACCGAGCGCGCGTCGCGCAAAAACAGCGTCGCGCCGAGTTGCTCCTCGAGCTTCTTGATCTGCATGGAAACCGCCGACGGCGTGCGGAAGACCGCTTCGGCGGCAGTGGAAAAATTGCCTGTCTCGGCGATGGCGACGAAGGTGCGCAGCACATCGTTGTCAAGCAAAGGAATGGGACGGCGAAAGGGTAGGCTCATCGTCGCATCTTTCAATTTTTCTGATTTATAACCGCATATCATTTTGTTTGATTGAATGTCAATCCGGGCCCATCTTTTCGGTATCGGAAGCTGATGCAAGCAAAGGAGGCCCGATATGTCCCAAGCAACCATCCGGAATATCATACAAGCGCTTTCCGCATTCAAGTCGCGCCGGCGCCGGCATGCCAATTACGAAGAGGCGCTGCGGCAAATAAAGCGCTTTCCCCCGCATCTGCTGGCTGATGTCAGCGTGACATAATGCGGGCGATGCGAGCTCGAAGAACATATGCCGCGCGCCCGGCGCGGCAGATTGGGAAACACCCTTATCGACGCGACAGCACTTCTCCGTCGCTCACATTCCACCCACGAGCTTGAACGCGATGATCCACATGGTCAAAGCCACCAGCGTTTCCAGCATCCGCCAGGCTGAAGGCCTCGAGAAGATCGGCCGTAGCCGCGTTGCGCCGTAGCCGAGAGAAAAGAAGAACAGGAAGGAACCGGTCATCGCTCCCGCCGCAAAGGAGGCCTGCTGTCCGGGATAGCGCGTCGAAATCGTGCCGAGCAGCACGACCGTATCAAGATAGACATGCGGATTGAGCCAGGTGAGTGCAAGGCAGGTCGCAAGCGTCTGCCGAAAGCTTGTCGTTTTGGCTTCCGCAGCCGTCAGCGTAGCGGACGACCGCAAGGCGGAATAGAGGCTCTTGGCCCCGTACCAGGCCAGAAACACCGCGCCTCCATAGCGCATGACGGGATCGAGCCAGGGCAGCAGCCTGGCGATCTGCTGGAGGCTGGTCACGCCGAGCAGGATCAGCGCCGCGTCGGAGAGCGCGCAGGCGAGGCAGACGGCAAAGACATGTTCGTTGCGCAGGCCCTGGCGAAGAATGAAGGCGTTCTGTGCGCCGATCGCGACAATCAGGCTGAGTCCCATCATCAGGCCTGTGATGTAAATCGAAAAACTCATCTCTTCGGCGACCGCCTCTCACTTCTGGAGTGATTGCCATATCGCCGCCGCTTGAATTAGACTAGTTAATCTGACTTATGCGAATTAAGCGAAACTAATCATGCTCGACTACCCTGCCCTGCGCGCCGTTGCGACTGTCGTCCAGACGGGGAGCTTCGAACGCGCTGCGACCGTTCTGAATGTGACACCCTCCGCCGTTTCACAGCGCGTCAAGCAGCTCGAAGAGCGCCTCGGCGTTGTTCTCATCGTCAGAGGCAGCCCCTGCACACCAACCGAAAAGGGAGACTGGCTCTGCCGGCATATGGAGAATGTCGGCATGCTCGAAGCCGAACTCTTCGGGCAGCTGCCGGCTCTCATCGATCCCGATGAGCCACGCCAAAGGGTGACGCTCCAGATCGCGACCAACGCCGACAGCCTCGGGACATGGTTCGTCGAGGCCATGTCGAATTTCGCAAAGAACTCCTCCTATCTCCTGAACGTCGCCGTCGACGACCAGGACCATACCGCCGAATGGCTGCAGCGCGGACGCGTGATCGCCGCCGTCACCAGCCTGGAAAAGCCGATCCGCGGATGCCGGCGCTTTGCGCTCGGCACCTTGCGCTACCACGCCACCGCAACCCCCGAATTCATCGCGCGCCACTTTCCTGAGGGCGCGACAGCAGAGGCGATCCGCAACGCCCCGGCCCTGACCTTCAATCAGAAGGACAGGCTGCAGAGCGACTGGATACGCCGGACGTTCGGACGGGATCTCGATTATCCCACCCACTGGCTGCCGTCGCCGCAAAGTTTCGTCGAGGCGAGCCTTTCGGGCATGTGCTGGGGAATGAACCCGATCCAGCTGACCCGCGAGCATCTCGCCTCCGGACGGCTGGTCGAGCTGGTGCCGGACACGCCGCTCGACGTGCCCCTCTACTGGCAGATAAACCGCCTCGCCGCCGACCGCCTGGCGGACCTGACACGCGAAGTCGTCACGGTGGCCAAGCACCGTCTCTGACGCCTCATGCAAGAATGCAGTGTGATCCGGATGAGCGAAAAGCCGACGAAGTGAAATCTCGTCAGCGGTAGTGCTCCCAGCCGGCAAGATAATAATCGAGGATTACGGGCCGATCGAGCGTGCTGACGCTGACATTCTCGGCGGCGATGTCCTTGTCGAACTGGAAATGTTTGATCAGGCTGTCGGCCTGCAGGAAACGCGTTTCCACGGCGAGTTCGGGCTTTGCCATGTTCAGCTTGGCGTCGCTTGCGAGCACGAATCCCCACTCCCCGAAGGACGGCACGTTGACGTGGTAGGGGTAGATATTGGCAAAGCCTCCCGCCCTCACCGTCTCCGCGATGCTCCAGAAGGCACGCGGCGCATAATATGGGCTGGTCGCCTGCGTGACGAACAAGCCGCCTCCCGTAAGGTTACGCCGCACCAGCTGATAGAACTGCTTCGAATAAAGCCTTGCGAGAGCATTGTTGTTGGGATCCGGCAGGTCGGCGATCACCATGTCGAAAGGCTCGGTATTCTCCTGCAGAAAGCCGAAAGCGTCGGCAAGGACGATCTTCACTTTCGACGCGCGGAGGCTGTTGCCGTTGAGGGCGCTCACATAGGGATTGTTTTCGGCGAGCGCGATCATGCGCGGGTCGAGATCGACCAGTACGATCTCCTTGAGATCGGGATATTTCAGCAGCTCGCGGGCGGCCATGCCATCACCGGCGCCGAGCAGAAGCACCCGCTGAGGCACGGCATGGTTCAACGAGACCGGCACGTGCACCAGCGCCTCATGGTAGCGATATTCATCGACCGAGGAGAATTGCAGATTGCCGTCGAGATACAGGCGAAGGTCGTCCCGATCACGCGTCAGCACGATCCGCTGGAACCGCGTCTGCTCCGCATGGACGATCCTGTCCTCGTAGAGCGCCTGATCCCAATGCTTGAGAAAATAATGCGACAACAGGATCATCGCGGCGAGCAAGCCGGTAAGCACGATCGTCAGCCGCATCAGCCTGCCCACGCTGCCTCCGATTTCCACCCCGAAGACGCGCAGCATCACAAAACCGATCGACATATTGGCGAAGCCGAACAGCAGAGACGACTGATAGACCCCGAAGACGGGAAGCAGGAGGAACGGAAAGGCGATGGTTGCCACCAGCGCCCCGAAATAATCGAACGACAGGATGTTGGCGATATTGACCTTGAGCGGGTTGTAGCGATCCATCAGCCGCGTCAGGAACGGGATCTCAAGGCCGATCAGCATGCCGATGCCGATGGTCAGGAACAGGTAGGCGTGGATGAACAAGCCCGTCCAGGCATAGGCGAAATAGAGGATCGGGATGCTGAGGCCGCCAAGCGCCGCCAGCGCCAGCTCGATCGCGACGAAGCGCGCCAGGATTTCCCGGTCGATGAATTTCGAGAGATAGGTCCCGACCCCCATCGACGCCATGTAAATCCCGATGGTCAGCGAGAAGAACTTGACGCTGTCGCCCAGGAAATACGAGGCGGTGGTCGCGATCAGAAGCTCGTAAATGATCGAGCACAGACCAGAGACGAAGGCTGAAAAGATGAGCGCCGCGACCTGTCTGCGGTTGCCGTTTGCGGGCTGTTGGATCGCCTCTTCGGACATCGCCTTCACTTGCCGCTTTCCGGGCCGCCGCCGAGCAGGTTCGAGCCGCCGGGGCTGCCTGAGCGGTTGCTGCGCTCCTGGTAGACTTCGACCTGGCTGGAATACCAGGACGAGGCCGGCACATGAAAACCGCCGTGACCGGCATAGCCGTAGCCGTGAAGCGCCATGTAGAAGAGCATGACATAGAGGAATGCCAGCGCAGCAGTCACGATGCAGAGCGCATTTCGAGTTCTCGCATTCATGAACTTTTCCTCATGCGCCTGATTTTTTCCAAAGCGACGCCGATCAGCAAGGTCAAGATGCCGAAGATCGTGTGAGGTATGCTGCTCGCATAGGGCAGAGTGAGTGTCACGAAAATCTGGTCAGGCCGAAAATTACCTTGGGTTTTGATATTGAAGTAGTATTTGCCGCGCTGAGGAATTGTGAGCTTCATCTCTGAGCTCTTCTCTGTCTCATCCCAGAGGCCCTCGTCGTCCCTTCCTTTCTCGTGCCAGAGCTCCTGGCCGAATGAAAGCAGGTAATCCTGTTCCTCATCCAGCAACTCGCCCTCGACAAAGCACCACGCGTTGAGAGCAGGCTGGGCGATGCTCATCTCCACTTTGAGAACCTGACCGGGCCTGTCGATCGTGAAGGGTCCGATCAGGGCGTAGTTCTTGGCGGCATATTCCTCTCCGGCTTCGAGCGGCTCCACTTCTTCGGCAATGGGCTGAGGACGAAACGACACTGCGCCGTTATGAAGCGTTGCCACGGGTTCACTTAGCTTCCAGGCGGTAATCAGGCTGAGCACGCCGAAGAAGATGAAAACCGCTGCGAGATAACCGAGATGAATCTCATCGTCCTCAGCAGGCAGCAACCGAAATTCTGGTTGGTATTTGCGTGAAAAATTCGTCCGCACGACGCCGCCTTCAAATCAGGAAAGCAAGGATGACGGCAAAGCATATGGCCGTCGTCGCTTCCAGCAGGGCTGCCCCGACATTGGCGTCCAACTGGATCTCGCGGCCGAGCGATTTGCCGGGAATGGTCATCCGGTCCATCACCAGCCGCAGGATCGGCAGGAAGATGAAGGCGACGATGTCGGCGATGAGGAATTCGGTCAGGTCTTTTCCCCAGTCGACGAAGTTTCCGGCAGACGCGTTCATGATGATGATCGCGAGCGCCACGAGATGACCGGCGAAAGCAACGCCGCTCGCGACGTTCCTGCCGAGCAGCGCTTCGTGAATGTCATAAGGCAGGAGCCGCTCGTAGATGAGCGCGAATAACAACAGCGACAATTGGCCGAGCACGAAGAAGACGATGACCGACAGCAGGCCGCCGCCCTCGCCCGCAATCGAGCCTGCTATCACCAGGCCGGTTGCAATATAGGCGCCGCAATGCACCGCCCCGACGCCGACATTCTTCTCGTTTACCAGCTGCTGGGTGTCGTCGAACTTGCGCAGCACCGCCCGATCGCTGAACCAGCGCGCCAGATTAAGCAGGCCGATGCCGAGCAGCGAATAGCCGCCGACGGTGATAAGATCGTGAACGAGGCCCCTGGTCGGTCCGTAGAGAGCCGCGACATAGATGGCCGCCGTCGCCAGATAATAGCCCGACATGGAAAGCCCGACGGCGAGATTGTCGTTTTCTGCCAGCTCCTCGTTGAGTCTGTAGGAGACTGCCAAACCCTTGCACCATTTGGCGACCAGGATGAGGATGAGGTAGAGGAGAATGAAGGCTGGCGCCCGGACAATATCGTCCACCGCAAGTCCTCGAAAATCCATGTCAGCGTCCTGCGGGAGTTAATAAAGGAGAGATGAAGACCTGTATTGTTTCCGCGACATGGCTTCAATAGTAAAAGCGCAACTTCCACATGTAAAAATCAGTATCGACGACCGCGCTCCACCCTCGTGACCGTTGCGTCAGACGGCATGAAGCTGGTCTTCAGCGGTTCGATCGCGTCTTCCGCCCGGCAAGCGCCACAGAGAAAGATATCCAGTGCGGCATAATCCGTCTCGGGCCATGTGTGGATGCTGATATGCGATTCGGCCAGCAGGGCGACGCCGGTAATACCGCCGCCGGCGCCGAACTGGTGCAGCCGCGTTTCCAGGACCGTAGCACCGCAGGCCTCGGCAGCGCCGCGCATCGCCGCCTCGATGAAACCCGCGTCATCCAATCCTCGCGCACCCCAGAAATCGAGCAGAACATGGGTTCCCGGCGGGTAATCCGTCTTCCCGGGCGCATCGGATGTCTTGGAGAGCATGCAAGTTCTCGTTGATATTGGAACTTCTGCATATCCTTACCCGGGGCAGCCGCGCCAGTACCAATTCCAACCATCATCATTTTGTGCCGAAACCATGCGCTTGACGCCTCTATCGTATCCTACGCAATAGCCGTGATCTCCAGCTCCTGGCCGCCCGTCTCCACCACGTCGCCGACGGCCTTGCCCATCAGCAGCCGCGCCACCGGGGAAACGTAGGAAATCGATCCGGCCTTGGGATCGGCTTCGTCCTCCCCGACGATGCGATAGGTCTGAACACGCCCGTCGTCGCGGCGGAAGGTCACCGTGTTGCCGAAGGCCACGACATCCGCCGACGCCGGGTCAGGCATCAGCTGGGCGGTGCCCAGTCTTGCCTGGAGGTAGCGCAGGTCGCGCAAGGGAGTGGCCGCCTGCCGGCGCCGTTCGTTCACGTCTTCGATGCCGTTCGTGGCATCATGGGCCTCGCGCGCCTCGCGGAACTGCAGCTCCAGGGCCTTCAACCCGGCCTCCGTGACGAGGTTCGGATGCGGCGAGACCGGCCGGTCCGGCAGCAGCGTTTCCGAAGCAGTTTCGAAACTCTCTTCCTTGGTGAAGGCGACAGCCAATCTCAGAACTCCATTTCAGGCGCCATGCGCTTATTTCTAACGGGCGAGTGCCCAAGTTTGGAACCATCCATACACCGGCTGCGGACGAACCGCCAATTTGCGGTGTGGGCGACGGCTCTGAGCGGTCACGGCCCCATGGCTGCAGGCTGCCTGGAACGTCCTGTCGCACATGGCGTTTATCTCCTCCAGAGGCACCGTAGCGCAGGAGGACCGAATGCCCGGCCAGCAGCTAGGGAAAGGCAACACCATCAGGATTGAAACATGTCTTCGCTCCTGACGGATGCCATGCCGCTGGAGCCGAGCTGGTGGGAGATCGCCCTGCGGATCGCGCTGACGGTGGTCGCCGGCGGCCTGATCGGCCTCGACCGCGAGCGCGGCGGCCACTCGGCAGGCTTCCGCACCACGATCCTGGTGGCGCTTGCTGCCTGCCTGGCGATGATCCAGGCAAACCTCCTTCTGTCGGTCTACGGAAAGACACCCGGCTTCTTCTCGCAGATGGACGTGCTGCGCTTTCCGCTCGGCGTTCTCACGGGCGTCGGCTTCATCGGCGGCGGCGCGCTCCTGAGGCGCGGCGACATGATGACCGGCGTCACCACAGCAGCGACCCTCTGGTTCATGACGGTCGTCGGCCTCTGCTTCGGCGGCGGGCAGATCGTGACGGGGACGGTGGCGACGGTGGTTGCCTTCATCGTCCTGAAGCCGATGAAGCATCTGGATACATGGCTGCGCTGCGAACGGAAGGCGACGCTCGTCGTCTACGGCTCGAGTTCCGATATTCCCGATCTGTCGGATGTGCTGGGACCTCTTGAATGCAGCGCACTGCTGGTCTCGCTGGGACCGACCGAAGACGGCCGCATCGGCGCGACATTCGAATTGCGCTGGCTGGCAAAGGATCCGGACGCATCCGCCCGCGCCATCCTGACCGCCGTTTGCGAGGCGCACGAGATCGCCCATTTCTCAATGCATTCGACGACGAACTGAACCGGACAGCACCTATTTCGAGACGTGCTCGGGCTTGCCTTTTCTTTTCGTCGACGCAAATTCCTCGAGCTGCTTTTCGCTCATGGATTCGACCATCTGCTTCGAGGCGCCCTTGAGTTCCTTCTTGGGCGTCTCGCCGCGCTTGGCTGAAAGTGCGGCTCCTGCCGCCTTCTGCTGGGCCTTGGATTTGGCTGGCATATCGGTCTCCTTCTGACCGGAACGAGGATGCTTTCACCTCTCCTACTTCCTGATCCCCCTACCCTGGACACCATACGGCGAGAGGCTGCGGCTGAAGCCGCAGCCGCGCGCTCGTCAGTTGATGGTGGCCCACTGGCTGCGGACATCCCTGGCGTTCTTCGTCAGATGAACGTGAGCGTCGACGTGATCGACCCAGTCGAGCGGGATCAGGTGATGCTTGCCGTCCTCGGAATCGGTCTTGGTCAGCTTGATACGGGTAGGGCCGTCGAGATGGTCGACGGTCCCGACATGGGTGCCGTCGGCGGTCAGGACTTCCATATGTTCGCGAATCTGGTCTACGGAAATCATCGTTTCCTCCTTTGCATCACTGGCAGTTACCAGGCCGCAACGACGGGGAGCGAAGTTGGTTCCAAGCCGTTTGTCACAGACAAAATTGTTCCGGCGAAATCCGCTCGCGCGAGACGATCAGCTCCTGAGCCCTCTGAACGCCGCCCTCACTTCCTGACTGAAGAGTTCCGGCTCCTCCCAGGCCGCAAAGTGCCCGCCCTTCTCTACCTGATTGTAGTAGACGAGGTCAGGATAGGCTTTTGCCAGCCACTTCTTCGGAGGCTTATAGACTTCGCCGGGAAAGACGGTGACGGCGACCGGCACCCTGACGGGAGAAAGCTTCGCCATTCCCGCGGCATTTTCCCAATAGATCTTTCCGCTGGAAGGGCCTGTGTTGGTCAGCCAGTAGAACGTGATGTTGTCTAGAAGCGCGTCCCGGCCGAGGGCGCTCTCCGGGTCGCCGCGCGTGAACACCCAGTCGGCGATCTTGTCGTAGAGCCAGGCCCCGAGACCGACCGGGGAATCCGCCAGGCCATATCCCACCGTCTCCGGCCGCGTGCTCATGATCGCTGCATAACCGAACCCGTTGTTCAGAAAGTCGCGAGCCTCGTTGAATATGACCTTCTCGTCCACCGACAGGGTTTCCGGAGCGGCGTCACCGCTCATCAGCGCCTTGGCTGCATCAGGTGGAAAGGTCGTGGCGCGTTCGACCCGGTTGACGTGAATGCCGAGCAGACCCTCTGGCGCCTGCCGTCCGAGCGCATCGCTGATGATCGCTCCCCAATCCCCGCCCTGGGACACGTAGCTGAGATAGCCGAGACGTTTCATCAGCGTGTCCCAGGCTGCCGCTATACGCTGCGGATCCCATCCTTTCTCCGTCGGTTTTCCCGAAAAGCCGAAGCCGGGGATCGAGGGAATGACCAGATGAAACGCATCCTCCGCCTTGCCGCCATGCGCGACGGGATCGGTGAGCGGCCCGATGACATCCAGAAGTTCGAAAACGGAGCCCGGCCACCCGTGGGTCATGATCAGGGGCAACGCGCGTTCGTTCGTCGATCTGATGTGGATGAAGTGAATGTCGAGGCCGTCGATCTCCGTCAGGAATTGCGGATAGGCATTGAGCTTTGCTTCGGCCCGGCGCCAGTCGTAGGCGGTCTGCCAATAGTCGACCAGCGCGCGCAGCTTCTCGGGCTGCACCCCCTGAGATCTGTCCGCGACCGTCTGACCTTCCGGCCATCGGGTCGCAATGAGCCGGCGGCGAAGATCGTCAAGCGCGGCCTGCGGCACCTCGGTCTTGAACGGCCGCACGTCAGCGCCAAGCGCCGGGGTAGCGACCTCCGCTGCGAGGGCGACATTCGGGAGGGCGGCGGCCGACAAGGCTACTCCGGCGCTGCCAAACAGCAGTGATCGACGCGACAACTGCATTGCTTCCCTGGATTGCTGCTTGGTCATGACTGCATCCTCTCCGCAAGATAGCTCACCAGTTCCGCGATCTCGCCATTGTCGTGAGCGTGGAGAACCTAGCCCCTGGCCGGCTTCATCGATACTTGGCGAAACTGAGAGTCATCCTCTCATTTCGGCGCGCGATGCCCGACCTGATCCGAGAGGCTACCTCTCACTTTCTCGAGCTACCGGACCACACGGCTTTACCCGATCTTCACAGCCAACGACGCCAAGTCGCGAGAACTCGACCAAAGGAGCATCCCATGCTGAAAGGATCAATCGCAAGTCTTCTGGCAACCGCCGTGTTCGGCACATCGGCGACGCTCGGCCATGCCGCGCCGGCGCAGAAGAACAAGGACGCGGACATCGGATTCGTCACGATCGACAAGGATGTCACCCTGAGAAGGATGGTCCTTCACGCTGAGGACCCGAAGGGAACCGTGCTCTTCCTCCACGGCTTTCCGGAAACGCTGTTCGTCTGGAAAAATATCGCCAGGAGCCTCGCCGGCGACTACGACGTCCACGCCTTCGACTGGCCGGGCTACGGACAGTCATCGCGCCCCTCGGTCGAAAAGTTCGGCTATGCGCCGGCAGACTATGCCAGGGTGCTGAAGGCCTATATCGCCGAGGCGAGCATCGATCGCTCGAAGCTGACGATCTATGCCACCGATATCGGCTCTCTTCCCGCACTGCTCGCGGCCATCGACGAGCCTGATATCGCCAGGAATATCGTCGTTGGCGACTTCGCACCCTTCAACCGGCCGAACTACATGTATGAGAGCCTGCAGGCCCTGAAGAGCGAGCCGTCAGCTTCCCAGACCCGCGCCTACATGAACAAGACCAGCAGCGAAATCCTTGCAAATACCTACAGGCGCGGACTGTCGAACGAGGAGCAGTTCGATCTTCCCGCTGACGTGCAGGAAGACATGAACCAGAGCTGGGGTCACGGCGAGTTGACCTCGGCCGACGCCTTCTACCACTATTATTCCAGCTTTACCCGGGACCAGGATTTCTTCGAGGCCAACCTCGGCAGGCTCAAGACGCCGGTCAAGGTCGCCTGGGGCGAGAAGGACCTCTATATCGACAAGAAAATGGGCGCCGAACTTGCCGAGCGCTTGGACGTGACGCTCGATGTCGTCGCCGGCGCGGGCCACTATCCGCATCTGCAATATCCGGAACGAACCATCGAAGAGGTCCTTGCATCAGCGAGATGAAGGCGAAACCTGGTCGCCGATCGGAAACGAGTTGCCGCTGCTCTCCCGAAGCCGCGGCAATGCCCAATCGATGAAGGATCTCACTTTCAGGGCGAGCGGCCCCTGCCTGGAATAGACCATGTGGATCGGACGCGAGGCGCCTTCATACTCTTCCAGAACCGGAACGAGTTGCCCGGACGCAAGGTGCTCCTGAATCTGATAATCGAACAGCCGGGCGATTCCAGCCCCGCTCAGCGCCGCTGCAACACAGTTCGCTGCGGTGTTGACCTCCAGCCTCGTCCTGGGAAGGACTTCGACCCGCTGCCCATCCATGTCGAAAGTCCAAAAGAACGTCCTGCTGTTGAAAATGATGCCGTCGTGCTTGGGCAGATCGCGTGGATGTTTCGGCACTCCATGCTGTTCAAGGTAGGCGGGACTGGCGCAGGTGAGAAGCCGGAACTCTCCGGCCTTGACGGCATAAAGGGAGCTGTCGGCCAGATCCCCGAGACGGATCGCAATATCGACCTGTTCGCTGAGGAGATGGACCGAACGGTCCGACGACAGAAGGTTCAGCGACACCTCCGGATACTTCTCCATGAAGCCGAGCGCGATCGGCAGGACATGACGGTTGCCGTATTCCACCGGCATGGTGATGGTGAGGAGGCCTCGCGGTGTCTGATACTCTCCGGAAACCCGCCGTTCGGCCTCCTCTATATCAGAAATGATCCTCCTGGCGGCGTCGACATATTCGCGACCGGCATCGGTCAGCTGCAGGTTCCGGCTCGTTCGCACGATCAGGCTCGCGCCGAGATGGCGCTCGAGATCTGCTACCTTGCGGCTGACGCTAGGCAATGGCGCATTGAGCTTTCGGCTGCCGGCAGAAATGCTGCCCGCATCGACCACGGCAAGCAAGACCCGCATCGCATCAAGTCGGTCCATCGGTCGCCCTCCCGCGATCATTCAATCCTATTGATGTTATCCATAAACTCTATTCGTTTGAATGATGAGTTCCTCAAGCCCATATTAGCATCATGGACATGGACGAACCTCCCATCGAACACCATGTCCCTGGACCCTAGGAAAGGAACCGGAAAATGACCACGCTTATTTATCGGGGTGCCGGCAAGACCTTCACCTCCGGCAGAGGCCGCTTCGATCTGGCAGATTATGCCCACAAGCTCGTGCTCGCCTGGACGCGCTGGCGCACTGCCCGCGAAATCGAAGCTATGCCCTTCGACATCCGCAAGGACATCGGCTGGCCGAGCACGGACGACAGCAAACACCAGACCATGTAATGCCGAACCATATAATGAATGCGACATTCCTCTTAAGATGAGGGCGGCGCCTGCCTCGTGTACGCCGCCCTTTTTCGTCCCCGGAATGTCGGCTTCCACGCCGTTTTTGAGCCTGCCTGTAAGCCTGTTCTCTTCCCCGCCCCCGGCTTGACGACCGCTTGACCAGTCAAATCGCGGTCAATGTCGCATATTTGCTCTTCCCGGCCGCATTTATCCATGCCAGTGTCGCTTTTAGGACATCCGCGCGACGCATTCCGCGCGACGAATATGTCATCGTCCCTCGAGCATGGATTTCGCTATGAACAGGATGCAGATCAAGAAGCGTTCACTGGTCTTCTTTATGGTACCGCAATTCACCATGCTGCCCTTTTCGGCGGCCGTGGACACCTTGCGCATCGCCAACCGCATGCTCGGCTACCAGGCCTATACCTGGCGGCTCGCCTCCGTCGACGGGGACAAGGTCTATTCTTCCTGCGGCATCGGCATCGAGGCGAATTCCTCGCTCGCCGAGGAGCGCCGCCATCTCGGCGGCGAAAACCGGCCGGGCATGGTGCTCGTCTGTTCCGGCATCGATATCGAAGAGTTCAACAACAAGTCGGTCAATGCCTGGCTGCGTGAATGCTACAATCGCGGCGTTGCCGTCGGCAGCCTCTGTACGGGCGCACATGTCCTGGCCCAGGCCGGTCTGCTGAACGGCAAGCGCTGCGCCATCCATTGGGAGAACCTGCCGGGCTTTTCCGAAGCCTTTCCGCAGGCCGAAGTCTATGCCGATCTCTATGAGGTCGACGGCAATCTCTATACCTGCGCCGGCGGCACCGCTTCGCTCGACATGATGCTGAACCTGATCGGCGAGGATTTCGGCGAAAGCCTGGTCAACCGCATCTGCGAGCAGCACCTGACCGACCGCGTGCGCAACCCGCACGACCGCCAGCGCCTGCCGTTGCGCGCCCGCCTCGGCGTGCAGAACGCCAAGGTGCTGTCGATCATCGAGCTGATGGAAGGCAATCTCGCCGAGCCGCTGTCGCTGATCGAGATCGCCGACGGCGCCGGCCTCTCCCGTCGCCAGATCGAGCGGCTGTTCCGGCAGGAGATGGGCCGCTCGCCGGCCCGCTACTATCTGGAAATCCGCCTCGACCGCGCCCGCCACCTGCTGGTGCAGTCCTCCATGCCCGTCGTCGAAGTCGCCGTCGCCTGCGGTTTCGTCTCGGCCTCGCATTTCTCCAAGTGTTATCGCGAACTCTACCACCGCTCGCCGCAGCAGGAACGCGCCGAGCGCAAGATGACCATGGCGACGGCAAGGCAGCAGGCCGTGGCTGCTTGAGATAACGACGGCTGAAGAAAATGAGAGAGGCGGTTCGCCCGGCCGCCTTTTGAGGTCTGATGACCTCTCCTCCGTCATGCTCGGGCCTGTCCCGAGCATCTACTGCCGTTTCGTCTGTTGATACGCAGCAGATCCTCGACACAAGGCCGAGGATGACGCCAGACAATGGCGGCTGTAGGCATAAGCAAGGCGAAACGCACTTACTGCGCCGCCTCCTCCGTCATTCTGGCGTCGGAATAGACCTGGTTGCGGCCGCGGTGCTTGGCCATGTAGAGGAACTGGTCGGCGGCGTTGAGATAGTTCTCGAAGGTTTCGTAGCCGCCGATCTCGGCGATGCCGATCGAGATCGTGACGCCGAGTTCCTCGTCGTCGGCCGTCACCTTCAGCCGTGAAATATCCGAGCGGATCTCGTCGCAAAGCTTGGTGGCGGCAGCTGAATCCATCTGCGGGAAGAGGATGGCGAATTCCTCACCGCCAAGGCGCGACAGAAGATTGTCGCTGCCGTCGAAGATCGTGAACAGCCTGTTTGCGACAGCTTTCAGCACCTTGTCGCCGATCTCGTGGCCAAAGGTATCGTTCAGCCGCTTGAAATGATCGATATCGAGAATGGCCACCGAACTCGGTGTTTTCAGCCGCAGGCACTCGTTCACCAGCTTCGGGCCGTTGTCGTAGAAATAGCGGCGGTTGTAGAGGCCTGTGAGGTAATCGCAGGCCGCAGCCGCCCTGAGCTGGCGCATCTGCGCCAGCGTCTCGGCATTGTTGGCGATGCGGCATTGCAGCTCCTCGGCGACGAACGGCCGATAGACGAAATCGCTGGCACCGGCCTTGAGGAAGCTCGCGGAAAGCATGCGGTCGTTGGAAGAGGAAACGCCGATGACGCGCAGCCTGTCCGAACCGAAGCGATGGCGAATGCGCCGGGTCAGCTCGTAGCCGCTCATGTCGGGCATATGATGGTCGGTGACGACGAGCTCGATATCGCTGTAGGCTTCGAGCGCCGCCAGGGCCTCGAGCCCGGAATTCGCCTCGACGACGAGATATTGCTGCGCCTTCAGGAGATCGACGAGAACCTGGCGGGCCGAGACGACGTCATCGACGACGAGCACCCGCGTCTTGCGGTTGGAGATCGCGCGGCGGACGGTCGCGACCAGATTGTCGAGCGCGAATTCGTTGTCCTTCAGCACGTAATCGATGACATTGCGCTCCATGATCCTGTTGCGCGTGTTGAGATCGAATGTCGCGGTGAAGACGATTGCCGGGATATCGTGCTCGATCGTGCAGTCGAGCGCCTCGCCATAGGGCGAATCCGGCAGATTGAGATCGACGACGGCCATGGTGTAGCCGTGACCGTCATCGGCGAGTTCCTTGCGCAGGGCCTTCAATGAGGAGCAGGATTTGACGGCAAGACCAAGCTCAGTCTGGAACCGGTGACAGAGCACGGCGGAAAACATGCGGGAATCTTCAACCAGAAGTATCTTGAGCCCGCCAGAGCGCAGCCCGATACCATCCCGGTGAAAATCCGCTTGAAAAGCCACGACGCTACTCCCCCATGCGCGCGCGGGGCTCGACTCGGCCCCTTACCCGGCGGGGCGGACGATAACCGAGACACTTGCGCGCGTGAAGGGGACAAATGGCGTCAACACTTGTAATTGCAGAAATCTGACGTCGGCCCCCGACCGTCACGTCGGGGCCTCTCTTGTTCCGGATACTGGAGCCGCCGTCAGGCAACCGCCCGCTCCTTGCGCATCGATTGGATCTGCAGGAGCGTGTCGAGGTTCTGGTTGACGCGGCAGTAGAATTCCTCGTCGATGAAGGGGCGCAGCATGAAATCATTGCCGCCGGCCTTCAGGAACCGCGCCGAAAGCAGCCGGTTCGAGGAGGAGGAAACGCCGATGATGCGCAGCTCGTGCGAGCCGATATTGGAGCGGATGCGCCGCGTCAGCTCGAAGCCGTCAATATCGGGCATGTTGTAGTCGGTGATCATCAGGCCGATATCACGGTTGGCCTTCAGGATCTCCAGCGCCTTGGCGCCATTCTCGGCGGTGCTGACGCGGAAATTATAGCGTTTCAGCCGGCTCGACAGCAGCGCGCGCGCTGTGGCGCTGTCGTCGACGATCAGCACGTGATGGCGATGATTGGTCAGGAACCGGCAGATCGATTCCGCCAGAAGATCGACGGCGAAGATATTGTCCTTGAGGATATAATCGACGATATCCTTGGCCATCAGCTTGTCGCGCATGCCTTCATGGAAGGTGCCGGTGAAGACAATGGTGGGTATCGAGAGATCGACCAGATATTCGAGCGCTTCGCCGTTTTCGGCGCCGGGCAGGTTGATGTTCGAGATCGCCAGCGTGATCGGATCGGAAGACTTGTCGTAGGAAAGCTGCAGTTCCTCGAAGCTGCGGCAGATCTCGACGTCGATGTCGAACAGCTCCTTGAGGCGTTTGCTGATCATCGACGTGAATACGTTGGAATCTTCCGCGACAATAATGCGCGCGCCGGCAAACATTTCCCCGGAATATTGCATCCCTGAAATACCTAGAAACGCCATAAGCAAACCTTCGATGTAAATCTGTCCCCGGATCAAATCGGTACATCAATTGATTTGAATAATTATTAATCAGCGCCCCTGGATATGAAACGAAGAAGCTGCCCGATGGGGCCGCCTCCGATTTCTTGCAGATATGATTAAGAAATCGGGCGCGAAGCGCGATAGGCTTCCACAGTCTCACCGGCTGGCAGGGCTCACCCGAAGCGATTATAAACGAGCATCGCTCCCGACCAGCCGACAGGTCCTCCAATGACCCAATCCGATCCGGTGATCGAATGGCTCCTCGATTCCGATCCCGCGATCCGCTGGCAGGCGATGCGCGACCTGACCGACGCGCCGCAGTCGCTATGGTTGGCCGAGCGGGCCAGGGTGGAGACCGAGGGCTGGGGCGCGAAACTGCTCTCCTTTCAGGACCGGGATGGGCAATGGGCGGGCGGCGCCTTTCTGCCGGCCGGCTTCGGCCCCGAGGAGTGGCACGAGCACGGCCAGCCATGGACGGCCACGACCTTCTGCCTTTCGCAACTCCGTGAGTTCGGTCTCGACCCGTCATGCGCGCGAGCAAAGCGTACTGTCGAACTGATCGGCGTCAATTCGCGCTGGGAAGAAGGCGGCCAGCCCTACTGGCAAGGCGAAATCGAGGAATGCATCAATGGCCGCACCGTCGCCGACGGCGCCTATTTCGGCATCGACGTCTCCGCAATCGTCGACCGGCTGATCGGCGAGCGCCTCGAGGACGGCGGCTGGAACTGCGAGCGGATCAATGGCTCCGTCCGCTCCTCCTTCGCCAGCACCATCAATGTGCTGGAAGGGCTGCTGGAATACGAGAAGGCGATCGGCGGCACGCCCGCATCACGGCAGGCGCGCGCCACGGGCGAGGAATTCCTGCTGGAGCGCAACCTCTTCCGCCGCCTCGGCACCGGCGAGCCGGCCGACGAACAATTCCTGCGCTTCCTCCACCCCAACCGCTGGCGCTACGACATCCTGCGCGCGCTCGATTATTTCCGCGCGAGCGCTATTCTGACTGGCGCCGATCCCGACCCGCGCCTTGGCGAGGCGATCGATTATCTCCGTTCCCGACGCTCGGCGGACGGCACCTGGCCGCTCGATTGGAGCACCGAAGGCCGGGTGTGGTTCGAAATCGACGACGGGCCGGGCAAGCCATCACGGTGGATCACGCTCAAGGCGATGCGGGTGCTCAAATGGTGGGACGCCCGAGCACCGATGCCTGCCTGACTCAATGGGCAACGCCTCGGCTTGCATGAGGCCAGGCTTTCTAGGCGCAGCAGCGACTTCCCGCCACAGCCGGTCCGCAGCAAGCCGCGGCCTTCTTGTTTTCCTCGGCCAGCCAGCGATCGCGCGGCTTGCAGCTTGCCGGCCGCGGCGACAGCTCGACATGCACGGCGCCGGCACTGAGAACCGGCGTCGCGGCACAATAGAGCTGCATCGGCCGGACGCCGTCGCTGACTTCGAAGGTAAGCTTGGCCGAGCCGTCGAGTTGCAAATGCTCCGTCACCTTGCGGATGATGGAGTAAAACTTGCCCGACGGCATATGGGTGCGGTCGCCCTCCTCGATATCCCAGAGCTGGATGAAGATCTCCGTCCAGTCTTCCGGATTGGCACCGCAATCGAGGGCTGAGAATTGGCCCGCCTTGACCTCGGTGATATGATAGCCCGGCTTCACCGGCTGGCCGTCATAATAGAAAATCAGGGGAGAATCCTTGGCGCCGGCAAGCACGCTGAGCAGCAGGCCGAGATCAATGTCGGTTTCCTGAATTTTGCTGTTGTCGATGACGTTCATATCAGCTAATCCTCGTTTCAATGATTCAAGGATTATTGAAATATGGATCAACGTCAAGCCCTCGCCGCCTTCAGCGCGCTTTCGCAGGAAACGCGTCTGCACATCATCCGCATGCTTGTCGTATCGGGGCCAGATGGAATGGCGGCGGGCGCCATCGCTGAAAAGGCAGAGGTCTCGCCGTCCAATGTCTCCTTCCACCTGAAGGAACTCGAGCGCTCTGGTCTGATTGCCCAGCAGCGGGAGTCCCGCTCGATCATCTACACCGCCAATTACGAGGCCCTCGGCGGCCTGATCCGTTTTCTGATGGAGGATTGCTGCGGCGGAAATCCGGAGATCTGCGCTCCGGCTGCCGCCGTTGCCGCATGCTGTACACCTGCAACCAAGGGGGAACTGCAATGACCACAAACCGCGTTTACAATGTGCTCTTTCTTTGCACCGCCAATTCTTCCCGTTCGATCCTGGCGGAATCCATCCTGGAGACCGAAGGCAAGGGCCGGTTCAAGGCCTATTCGGCCGGCAGCCAGCCGAGGGGCGAGGTCAATCCTCTGGCGCTGAAAGAGCTTGCGGCCCTGGGTTATCCCACCACCGGCTTCCGCTCGAAGAGCTGGGACGAATTCGTCGTAGCTGGGGCACCGGAGATGGACTTCATCTTCACCGTCTGCGACACCGCCCATGGCGAAGCCTGCCCGGTCTGGATCGGCCATCCGATGACTGCCCATTGGGGCGTCGAGGATCCGGCCGCAGTCGAAGGCAGCGAAGTCGAGAAGGGCCGCGCCTTCGCGCAGGCCGCACGCTTCCTCAAGAACCGGATCGTGGCCTTCCTCAGCCTGCCGCTGTCGTCGATCGACAAGCTGGCGCTGGAACAGCACCTCCACCAGATCGGCGCCATGGAAGGCACGACCGCAAAACCGACGGCGGCCGGCTGATGGGTTTCGATTTGAACCAGCAGGTCTTGGAGGGGCGCGACGACAGTCTTCGCGGCGCGCTCGCAGGCGCCGGGCTTCCGGTGGATGACCTCACAGACGCCGGCCGAAGCTTCTACCGGTTTTCGCGTGACAGCCGGACGATCGGCTTCGGCGGGCTGGAACTCCATGGCGAGGTCGCGCTCCTGCGTTCCATTGTCGTGCTGCCCGATCAGCAAGGCCTTGGCTTCGGCCGCGCGATCACCCTTGGCTTGCTCGATCAGGCCCATAGGAAAGGTGCGACTGCTGCCTATGTGCTGACGGAAACGGCCGCGCCCTTCTTCCAATCGCTCGGTTTTCTTCCGATCGCCCGCGATGAAGCGCCCACCGCCATCCTGACGACGCGCCAGGCCGCAAGCCTGTGTCCGGCGTCCGCCGCCTTGATGGTCCGGAGCCTGCCGGCATGAGCGCGCCAGTGTTTCCGCTGTCTCGACGACTTGCCGCCGAAGCTCTGGGCACGCTGTTGCTGGTGGCAACCGTCGTCGGATCGGGAATCATGGCGGATAACCTGACGAGTGATACGGCGGTTGCGCTGCTCGGCAACACGCTGGCAACGGGTGCGATGCTTGTCGTCCTCATCACCATCTTGGGGCCGATTTCAGGCGCGCATTTCAATCCGGTGGTGTCGCTGGTTTTTGCGCTTCGGCGCGAATTGCCGGCCTCGGCCGTTCCAGCCTATACCGCCGCGCAGATCGTCGGCGGCATTGCCGGAACGATGCTCGCCCATGCCATGTTCGCCCTTCCCTTGCTGCAGGCCTCGGAAACCGTGCGCACCGGCGGCGCGCAATGGCTCTCCGAAGTGACGGCAACCTTCGGCCTCGTCTTCGTCATCTTAGCCGGCATCAGGTTTCGCGCCGATGCCGTGGCATGGCTGGTCGGCCTTTATATTACCGCCGCCTACTGGTTCACCGCTTCAACGTCGTTTGCCAATCCGGCGGTCGCAATTGCCCGATCGCTGACGCACACGTTTTCCGGCATTCGCCCGATCGACCTACCCGGTTTTATCGTTGCTGAAGTCCTTGGCGCGTTGCTGGCACTGATGCTCACCGGATGGTTGCTGATGGAATCCCGCAATCCTGAAACCCTCACCAAAACGGAATCCGCCTCATGACAACAGCTGTTACGATCTATCACAACCCGGAATGCGGCACCTCGCGCAACACGCTGGCGATGATCCAGAACACCGGTATTGAGCCCAACGTGATCGAATATCTGAAAAACCCGCCGTCGCGCCAACAGCTCATCAAGATGATTGCGGATGCGGGCTTAAGCGTTCGCGAGGCGATCCGCGAAAAGGGCACCCCCTATGCGGAGCTCGGCCTCGACAACCCCGATCTTACTGACGAGAAACTGCTCGATGCAATGTTGAAAGACCCGATCCTGATCAATCGCCCGTTCGTCATCACGCCGATCGGCACGCGCCTTGCTCGGCCTTCCGAAGTCGTGCTCGATATCCTGCCGGAAACCCATAAGGGCGCCTTCACCAAGGAAGATGGCGAGAAAGTGCTCGATGCCGAGGGCAAGCGCATTGTCTGATCTGCCCGCAGCATCCCCGATACTTCTGCCGCAACCGGATATGGATGCACTCAGGCCGGCATTCTCCGCGCACAAGCCACGCATCCTGATCCTTTACGGCTCTTTGCGAGTGGTGTCCTACAGCCGCCTGCTCGCGCAGGAGGCCGGGCGGCTGCTCGAATATCTGGGCTGCGAGGTGCGGATCTTCAATCCGGAAGGTCTGCCGCTGCCAGACGCTGAACCAGCGAGCCACCCAAAGGTTCAGGAACTGCGTGATTTGTCGGCTTGGTCGGAAGGCCAGGTGTGGGTCAGCCCTGAACGTCATGGCGCGATGAGCGGTATCTTGAAAGCGCAGATTGACTGGATTCCGTTGTCGGTCGGCTCGATCAGGCCGACGCAGGGCAAGACACTGGCGGTGATGCAGGTCTCTGGCGGCTCCCAGTCTTTCAATGCCGTGAGCCAGCTCCGTATCCTTGGCCGCTGGATGCGAATGATCACCATCCCCAATCAGTCCTCCGTCGCCAAAGCGTTTCAGGAATTCGACGCGAATGGCCGGATGAAGCCCTCCTCTTACTACGATCGCGTGGTCGACGTCTGCGAGGAGCTGGTGAAGTTCACGCTACTGACCCGCGACGCCTCGAACTACCTGACCGACCGCTATAGCGAACGGAAAGAAGAAGCCGAAAAGCTCGAACAGCGCGTGAGCCTCAAATCCCTATGACGACGAACAGCGCCGAAAGGCCACCGGTAGCGGCCATCGCCGCGCTCGGTCTCACACAGATCATCGGCTATGGGACGCTCTATTACAGCTTCAGTATTCTGGCGCCTGATATGGCCAGGAGCTTCGACTGGTCGACGGAGTGGATCTTCAGCACGCTCTCGGCCGCGCTTCTGATCGGCGGCCTAGCGGCGCCTTTGATGGGCCGATGGATCGATCGGTTCGGCGCCGGCCGCGTCATGACATGCGGTTCGGCAATTGCCGCCGCTGCCCTTGCCGCTTGCGCCTTCGCGCCGGGAAAAATCGCTTTCGTCACGGCGCTGATCGCCATCGAGACGGCCTCGAACCTCGTGCAATATGCCGCCGCCTTCGCCTTGCTCGTCCAGATCAGGCCAAGGGTCGCCCAGCGCAGCATCACCTACCTGACCCTGATCGCCGGCTTCGCCTCGACCATTTTCTGGCCGATCACAACGGCGCTGCATGCGCAGCTCTCCTGGCAGAACGTCTATCTCGTCTTCGCCGCCCTCAACCTTGCGGTCTGCCTTCCCATTCATGCCTGGCTGGCGCGCGGCACCGGCGATATCGGCAAGCGCGAAGCGAGCGGCGCGGCAAGGCGCATCGAGCCGAGCATCCCCGCGTCGATCCGAACGCCCGCCTTCATCTTGATGGTCGCGGGCTTTGCGCTGGAAAGCTTCGTCAACGCCGCGCTTCTGGTCCATATGGTGCCCGTCATGTCGGCCCTCGGCCTCGGCGCCATGGCGGTGATGGTCGGCACGCTCTTCGGCCCGTCGCAGGTGCTGAGCCGCTTCATCAACATGGTCTTCGGCGGCCGCCTGCCGCAGCTGACGCTCGCCCTGATTTCCGCCGTGCTGTTGCCGGTGGCTCTCGTCTTGCTCGTCGTAACCGCACCCTCGGTGCCGGGCGCACTGGTCTTTGCCGTCGTCTTCGGCCTCGGTTCGGGCCTCAGCAGCATCGTGCAAGGCACCTTGCCCCTGGCGCTCTTCGGCAGCGAAGGTTATGGCCGGCGGCAGGGACAGGTGCTGTCGATCCGCCTCGTCGTCTCGTCGACGGCGCCTTTTGCGCTCGCCTTCATGATGGGAACGATCGGCGTGTCGTGGTCGCTAGGTGTCGCAGCCCTGCTCGGCACCGCAGCCGTTGCCGCCTTCCTCGCCATTATGCGGCTGACGCGCCCGGTCGGCCGGCCGGAAATTATTGCCAACGCAGGAGAAGCCTGAGCGCGGTCATCGCAGCAAGCGTTACTTGACGACGGCCGAGCCCTTGACGATGTCGATCGTCTCGCCGCCATCAAGCCCGATGCGGTCGCCGTCGGGCGTCGTCATGAAGCAGCCGGAAGGGCAGAGGCTTTCCGAAGCGCCGGCATCGACCACGACCTCGACGCGCTGACCGCTCTCGGTGATGACGAGCACGACGGCTGCCGGATCGGTGTTGGTGACGGATGCCGCCTGGGCCGCGGGCGCGGCAAGCAGCGGGACAAGCAGAACGGCGGCAAATCTTGCCATCATGTGCGGCGGCGCTGGCGCGCCCTCCCCTCGAACGGTCGGTGCTGCCCCCCGGCAGCGATCCCGATGGAAGGGATCATGCACGCACACCCGTGAATGATGGCTGAATGACCCGTTCAGCTCTTCAGATTGCCGTCCGCCGTCCGCCCGCGCAATTGCCGCACCGGCCGCTCTTCCTCCTCCATGGGCTTATCCCCTGGAATTTCGTGGCCGTCCGGACGATCCCTGCCCGCATCGGCAAGCGCCGGACGTGCGTCCCGATGGATGGTAAGATCGGTCTGTGGCAGCGGGATCTCGATGCCCTCGGCCTTGAAGCGTTTGAGGATCTCGATCCTCAGATTGTTGCGCACCGTCATGCCATCGCCCATGTCGGCGAGGAAGAAGCGCAGTTCGAAATCCAGCGAATAAGGGCCGAAGCGCAGGAATTCGACATGCGGCTCCGGGTTGCGCATGACGAGCGGAATCTTCGCCGTCAATTCCAGCAGGATGTCCATCACCTGCTGCGGATCGGCGTTGTAGGCAACCGAAACCGGGATTTCCGAACGACCGATCCTGTTGCGGTGCGTCCAGTTGCCGACGAGGCCGTTGATCAGCTCCGAATTCGGCACGATGATCGACTGTTTGCGGAAGGTCTCGATCTCGGTGGCGCGCACCGAGATGCGCTTGACGATGCCTTCGGCCGTGCCCGAGACGACGTGGTCGCCGACCTTGAACGGCCGCTCGACGAGCAGGATCAGGCCGGAGACGAAGTTGGAAACGATGTTCTGCAGGCCGAAACCGATGCCGACCGACAGTGCCGAGGCGACGAGCGCGAAGCTCGACAGGTCGATGCCGGCGGCCGAAACGCCGATAATCGCCGCGATGCCGACGCCGAGATAGCCGATACCCGTCTTGACCGAATTGCGCACGCCGAGATCGACATGGCTTCGCGCCATCACATTGCCGTCGAGCCAGCGCTGCAGCCAGCGCGTCAAGAGGTAGACGCCGGCAAACAGCAGGATGCCGGTGCAGATGCCGAGCAGCGAGATGCTGATGCCGCCGAGCCTGACCTCGGTGAACAGCCGGTAGGCGATGAGCTGCAGGTCCTGCACATGGAAGCCCCAGAGCAGCAGGATCAGCGGGATGCCGACGAGAAGCGCCACCGCATAGATGGCGAGGCCGACGAGCAGGCCCGCCTGGTCGATTGCCACCGGCCCCAGATTGAAGCGGCGCGTCAGGAAGCGCGCGAAGAAGGTATCGCCGAAGCTTTCCTGCCGCGATATCGCCTTGCCGGAGAGCAGGCCGACATACATGGTGGCGACGACTGCGCCTGTGATGATCAGCTGCGTGGCGACGAAGCGCGCCAGCCCCACATATCCCGCGAGCGCCGAGACGATGAGGCCGGCGCCGACGACGCGCAGGATGATCGCCATGCCGCGCGGCCAATGCCGGCCCGGCGCATCGGGATCGCCGTTCTTCGCCAGCATCGGCTTGCCGAAGGAAGCCACAATCAGGATCATGCCGATAATCAGCGCGGCGATCAGGCTTCTGACCACCGTCAACACCAGCGGCGAGCCCATCGCTTCGCCGATCGAGCCGAAGAAATAATCGAGCCCGTTGATGACGGCCATCGCCAGCAGACAATAGCCGATCGAGCGCGCGCCGATATTGGAAAGGTGCACCAGCCGCCAGCGCGGTTCGCGCGGCGCGAAGATGGCGTTGACGAAGCGTCCGACGAAATAGACGAGCCCGATCGTTGCGAACAGCGCACCGATGACGGGCGCGATGTCGGGCCTCAGCACATTGAAACTGTTGAGGAAGAAGAAGGACGTGACGAGCAGGACCGAAAGTGCCAGCGTGCGGATCAGCGTCGACCAGAAGGCGATCGACAGCCTGCCGATATAGGACGGGTTCTCGATCGCCTCGTCCCGGCGCAGATAGGAGCCGAACAGCCGGTAGCTGCCCGACAGCAGGATGAGCGCCGAGGCAAGCGACAGGAAGATCGCGGCAAACAGCGGGAACCGCTTGAACTTCCAAACGAAAGAGGCCCAGCCCGACAAAGCCTGCGAGAATTCGCCGGCCTCGTGCACGAAGGCGCTGGCGGCATCGTCAAGCACCGAGACGGAAATCTCGGTACGCTTGAAAAGCGTGTCGGCAAAAAGCTGCCGCCGCATCTCGATAATCTCGTTGAGGAGCTTCGTCACCGCGATCGACAGGTTTTCGGCGTCGCCGGTCACCGCGTTGATCTGCGCGCGCTCGGCAGCCAGAGCATTGCGCTCGTCCGTGACGATCTTCGCCTCGGGCGGCTGCCCCTCCTTCGGCGCATCGCCGATTTCCGCAAGCCGATTCTTGATCTGGTCGAAACGTGGCCTCAGATTGACCGATATGGTGATGACCGCGCGGCTGAGCTCGTCCGCCTTGGTCGCAAGCCCGACCAGCGCATCGTCATTGTCGGCATTCCCCTTGACGCTGTCTTGAAGCGCAGTCAGCTGGCCCTTCGCCTTGTCGATCTCCTTCGCGGCCTGATCGAAAGGTGTTTCGGCAACGGGCGCCGGCGCTGCCGCCTGCGTTTGCTGTTCCTGCGCGAAGGCACTCTCGTAGGGCGTGGCCCCGAGCGCCAGCGTCACGAGCAGAATGGTGCGAAGCAGGATGGACCTCAGCCGCAAAAGCGCCTCCGGAAAGGTTGTCGTGTGGTTAGAATGCCAGCTTTTCGTAGCAAAGAAAGGCGACACAAAGGCGGAAAGTCCTTAAAGCGCCTCGCATCGCACTCGCATCGCACTTGTTCCATGTCTCTCAAAACCACGGCACGCTTTCGATCGAGATGCATGGGAAGCCCTCAGAAACCGGCGCCGGGCCTGGAGAGATAGTCGCGCTCCGCCGCCGTCGACTCGCGTCCGAGCATGGCGTTGCGATGCGGAAACCGGCCGTAGGCGGCAATCACCTCGCGATGGCGGAACGCATAATCGAGATATTCCTCGTCGCCGAGGGCCGTGAACAATTCAACCGAACGGTCCTGCTCGCCGAGGTTCTCGGCATGTTCGAAAGGCAGATAGAAGAAGGTGCGGCATGCCGGCTCAACTGCTTGGTCCGCGCCCGATGCAAGAGCCAGCTTGGCTTCCCGAAGCGCCAGCCCGTCGGTCGCAACGGCAAGCGCCGTGCCGCGGTAGATATTGCGCGGGAACTGATCGAGCACGATGACCGCCGCCAGCCGGCACACGGGATCAGCCCGCCATTCGTCGCCGACACCTGCGGCAAGCGCCAGATGCGTGTCGCGAAAGCCCTCGCGGATCTCGACATCGAGTTCCGGCGGCGGCCGAAACCACAGCTCCCGGCCGCATCGGACGAACCAGAAATCATAGACTTCACGAGGTGTGCGGATCGTGGTCATGTTTTCCTTCCCTGGCGTCAGGTTTGATGATGCGACTGCAGTAAATTATTGTAGTAAAAAGGATAACACCGTGACCGAAGCCCCCTCATCCGCCTGCCGGCACCTTCTCCCCGCTGGGGAGAAGAGATTCGCCGCGACGTCTCGATTCCCCCTTCTCCCCTCGGGGAGAAGGTGCCCGTAGGGCGGATGAGGGGGCCGCTCGGCATACCCCTCATCACTCCCCGTTCACACTACTTCCCCTCGTGCAACGAAAACACCAGCGTCGCCCTCGTCCCGTCATGGCCGGGATCGTAAGCGAAATCCGATTTCAGGCTTGCAGCCATCGCCGTCAAAATACGCGTTCCGAGCCCGGTTCCCCTGACAGGGCTCGATTCGTCGAAACCGGCGCCGTCATCTTCGACAATGACGCGCAGGGCCTCGTCCGTCTGGTCGACGAAGACACGGATCTCGCCCGGAACCCCTTCGGGATAGGCATATTTGAAAGCGTTGGTGACGAGTTCGCTGACGATAAGCCCGAGCGTGATCACCTTGTCGGTAGCCAGATTGACCGGCTTGGCGGTCAACACGATGCGGTGAGGCCGCTTGTCGTCGCGCATCGAGGCTTCGAGTTCGGTGAGCAGGCTGTCGAGGTATTCGTCGACCTGCACCGAGCCGACCTGCCGGTTGGTGTAGAGGCGGCGGTGGACGCTGGCGATGGCGTTGATGCGCATCTGGGTCTCATGCAGGGCGTCGATCGCCACCTGATCCTTGGTCATCGACGACTGCATGCGGATCAGCGCGCCGACGAGGCCGAGGCTGTTGGCGATGCGGTGATTGACTTCAGCAAGCAGCATTTCGGCGAGGTCGCGCTGCTGGCGGATCACCTCTTGCGCCTGCGCCGTCTCGCGGCGGAAACGCGCCCGCTCCAGCGCCTGTTCGAGGGCGGCGGCAAGCAGGTCGAAATAGTCGGCCGAGATCCCTTTGAGCATGTAGTCGTCGGCCCCGGCCTTGAGCGCCGCGACCGCAATGCCGGTATCGTCCGAGCCGGTGGCGTAGATGACAGGCGGATGGTCCGGCATATCAATGATGCAGGGCAGGATATCGAGGCCGGTCTCGCCGGTGAGCAGATGATCGAGCACGACGGCGTCGATGCCGCCTTCGGCGAGCCGCGCAAGCCCGGCAGCGCCATTCTCAGCCCACTCCACCGAAAAGCCGCGCCGGCCGAGGTTCCTCTGCATCAGCAGGGCCAGCCCCTCGTCGTCGTCGATATAGAGGATGTGGATCAGGCCGTCCGCATCGACGTTAGAATCGCTCATTCCCTCTCCCGGCGTTCTCTTGACGACCGCCCGCAAGCGTCCGAGTCGTCCGCATGGCAATGTGGTATTGCATTGGCCGCCTGACGTAAACAGCGCTTCTCCCCCTCATCGCAGGCCGCAGGCGAAGCGCCCGATTGGTTCGCCGGGCCGAACTAATTCCGGCGGAACTTCCCGTGGCCGGAGACTTCAGCACCCGCTTCCGCCGGCAATTGCAGGAAGCGCAAAGACGAGGCGACGCCGATTGCGCCGACCACGACGAAGGCCCAGCGGAAATCCGCGAGAACGGGATTGTCGGCGCCCCTCATCGCCGAGGAGATATTGAGCACGGCCGCCGCCACCGCGACGCCGAGCAGCATCGACACCTGCTGGAGCATGCTCGACAGCGTCGAGGCAGAGCTTCGCTGCGCCGGGCCGATATCGGCGAAGGCGAGCGTATTCAGCGCCGTGAATTCCATCGACCGCGACAGGCCGGCGAGAAAAAGCAGCGCATGGATGAAAAACTGCGGTGTGTCGGACGAAAGGAAACCGCAGGCGACGATCGAAAATGCGGCGATCAGCCCGTTCAGCACCAGCACCGTGCGGAAGCCGAAGAAGCGCAAGAGCGGCGTCGTCACCGTCTTCATGCCGAGATTGCCGAGGAAATAGACAAGCAGATAGGTGCCGGCGGCAATCGAGCTCAGCCCGAAGCCGAGCTGGAACAGCAGAGGCAGCAGGAACGGCGTCGCATTGATCGCCGTCCGGCAGGCGGTGCCCGCCGAGAGCGTCGACATCGAGAAGGTCTGGACGCGGAAGGCGGAGAGATCGAGCAGCGGATTGTCGACGGCAAGGAAATGCCGCGTCGCCAGGAAGGAGAGCACGATGCCCGCCGCCAGCATCGCCATGACGGGAAGAAGTCCGCCATCCCATTTGACCGAAAGTTCCAGGGCAGCAAGCAGGACGGTCAGCCCTGCCGCACTCAGGATGAAACCGAGAATATCCAGCCGGCCGGGATCGGACTCGCGCTGCTCGGGCACGAAGCGCAGCACCAGTCCCATGCCGAGGATGCCGATCGGGATGTTGATCAGGAAGTTCCAGTGCCAGCTGGCATAGGTGGTGATGAAGCCGCCGAGCACCGGGCCGATCACGGGCGCCGTCAGCGCCGGCCATGTGATCAGCGCGATCGCCTGGACGAGTTCGGACTTGCGGGCATTCTTCAGCACGATGATGCGCCCGACCGGCGTCATCAGCGCGCTGCCCGCCCCCTGCAGCGCACGCCACAGCACGAATTCCGTGAGGCTGCCTGACAGACCGCAGAACAGCGAGGCGATCGTGAAGACGCCGATCGACGTCAGGAAGACGCGCCGCGCTCCGAACCGGTCGCCGAGCCAGCCCGACAGCGGAATGAAGGCGGCCATCGTCAGCATGTAGACGGTGATGCCGATGCTCATCGATACCGGCTGCACGTTGAAGCTCGCCGCCATCTGCGGCAGCGAGGTGGCGACGATCGTGCCGTCGAGGATCTGCATGAAGAAGGAGACGGCAACGACCAGCGCGACGATCTTCGCCTGGCGGCCGCTCGCCGCCTCTTGCCCGTTCTCGCTCGTCTCTGCCGTGGTCATCGATCTCACAATGCGAATTGTCGGCGCGGCAGGGAAACGGGAAGGAGCCGATCGGAGGATCTGCCGCGGGAAGCGCGCGAACGACGCGCATTGGCTGAATACGCCCGTTGCATCAGGCCGGAAAGGCTAAATCTTGCAGTCGGACGAAAGATTCCCGATGCGGCCGGCGGTCGGCCAAAAGAAAAAGCCCCGCCGAAGCGAGGCCAAGTTTGAACCCTCCCGGGAAAACAGGAGCGGCGTCGAGGTCCATATCCTGCGAGCCCTCCCGCAGCGAGGCCAGATTTCGTCCCATTGGTACGCCTGCGGCAGAAATTTCCCGGATTTGCCAAAAAAGATTGGGCCGGACCCGCTACCGCCGATCGGCGCAGCGCTGTGCACTGCAGCAACGATTGCGGCTTGAAATGTTTATAAAAAAGACTATCACTAAACATATTGCTAAACATGATGATTGAGGAGTTCATGTGAGCATTCTCTGAAACGGGTGAACATGCGACGCCGGCGGGGAGCCGGCATTGGTTCTGGGAGGAACTTATGCAGAAAACATCGAAAGCCCTTTTGGGGCTGGCCGCGGCGTTCGTCATGTCGTCGGCATTGCCCAATCTCGCCAAAGCCGATGAACTTACGCTGTGCTGGGCCGCATGGGACCCTGCGAATGCGCTTGTCGAGCTGTCGAAGGATTTCACGGCCAAGACAGGCACGCAGATGAAGTTCGAGTTCGTTCCCTGGACGAGTTATGCCGACCGCTTCCTCAACGAGCTGAATTCGCATGGCAAGCTTTGCGATCTCATCATCGGCGACAGCCAGTGGATCGGCGGCTCGGCCGAGAACGGCCACTACGTCAAGCTGAACGACTTCTTCGACAAGGAAGGCATCAAGATGGATGACTTCGTGCCGGCGACGGTCGTCGGCTACTCGGAATGGCCGAAGAACACGCCGAACTATTGGGCGCTGCCTGCCATGGGCGACGTCGTCGGCTGGACTTATCGCAAGGACTGGTTCGAAAAGCCGGAACTCCAGAAGGAATTCAAGGCAAAATACGGCCATGATCTCGCAGCCCCGAAGACTTATGACGAGCTGAAGCAGATCGCCGAGTTCTTCCAGAAGCGTGAGATCGACGGCAAGACCGTCTATGGCGCCTCGATCTATACCGAGCGCGGCTCCGAAGGCATCACGATGGGCGTGACCAACGTGCTCTACGACTGGGGCTTCCAGTACGAGAACCCGAAGAAGCCTTACGACATGGAAGGCTTCGTCAACTCGGCCGACGCAGTCAAGGGTCTCGAATTCTACAAGTCGCTCTACGATTGCTGCACACCGCCCGGCAGCTCCAACGTCTACATGGTCGAATCTGCCGACGCCTTCAAATCCGGCCAGGTCGCCATGCAGATGAACTTCGCCTTCACCTGGCCCGGCCTCTACAAGGACGAGAAGGTCGGCGGCGACAGGATCGGCTTCTTCCCCAATCCTGCTGAAAAGGCGCATTTCGCCCAGCTCGGCGGCCAGGGCATCTCGGTGGTCTCCTACTCCGACAAGCGCGACGCCGCCCTGCAATACATCAAATGGTTCGCACAGCCCGACGTGCAGGCCAAGTGGTGGGAACTCGGCGGCTTCTCCTGCCTGAATTCGGTCGTCAACGCGCCGGATTTCGCCAAGAGCCAGCCCTATGCCCAGGCCTTCCTGGACTCCATGGCGATCGTCAAGGACTTCTGGGCGGAGCCAAGTTACGCCTCGCTGCTGCAGGCCATGCAGAAGCGCGTCCATAACTACGTCGTCGCCGGCAACGGCACCGCCAAGGAAGCGCTCGACGGCCTGGTGAAAGACTGGAGCGAGGTCTTCAAGGACGACGGCAAAATCTAATGCCTAAAGGGGCTGGCGGCATCCCTCTGCGCGCCATCCTCGCTGGGATGGCGGCCCGGATCGGCAGACGAGCCGGGCCGCCGGATCTTTCATATCCTAAAAGACCGGGTGAAAACTTGACCATTTCCCATTCCTCCATCGTCGAGAAAGCGGCCGACGCGACAGCAAGGGCGACACCGGCATCGTTCGCCCGGCACGTCCGCGGCCTCTCCGACAGGGCGATCGCCTGGCTGTTCATCGCGCCTGCCATCACTCTGCTCCTGGCGATCAACATCTTCCCGCTCATCTGGGCGGTCTATCTCTCCTTCACCAATTACCGTGCCAACCGGCCGAATGCGCCGGTCCAGGGCGTCGGCCTTGGAAATTACGAGCGTGTTCTCAACGATCCCGATATCTGGCAGGCGATGCAGACCACCGCACATTTCGTCTTCTGGACGATCCTGCTGCAGACGGTGATCGGCTTCACGCTGGCCTACCTGATCGACCGCAAGTTTCGCGGCCATGCCTTCTGGACGACGATCATCCTGATCCCGATGATGCTGTCGCCCGCCGTGGTCGGCAACTTCTGGCGCTTTCTCTACGAGCCGCAGATCGGCCTCTTCGCCTATGCCGTGTCGCTGGTCTCGGGCATTCCGACATCGGATATCCAGATGCTCGGCAATGTTTCGCTGGCGCCCTGGGCGATCATCATCGTCGATACCTGGATGTGGACGCCGTATGTGATGCTGATCTGCCTCGCCGGCCTGCGCTCGATCCCCGACTATATCTACGAGGCGGCCGAGGTCGATCGTGCATCGCCCTGGCGGCAGTTCTGGTCGATCACCGTGCCGATGGCCCTGCCCTTCATCATGCTCGCCGTGCTTTTCCGCGGCATCGAGAATTTCAAGATGTTCGACATGGTGACGCTGCTGACCGGCGGCGGACCGGGCTCGGTCACCGAGGTCGCCTCGATCACGCTGAAGCGCGCCGCCTTCGAAAGCTGGGCGACCGGCCGGGCCTCGGCTTTCGCCATCGTCCTCTTCGTCGCGGTGTTCGGCCTCGCCAACATCTACGTCAAGGCATTGAACAAGGTGAAGCAACGATGAGCGCCGCCAATACAGCCCATTCGGTCGTCGAGCCGAGCCTCAACAGCAAGCGCATCGCCGGCACGATCGTCGTCCTCTACGCGCTGATCACGCTCATCCCGCTCGTCTGGATCTTCCTGACCAGCATCAAATCGCCGCCGGATTCGATCAGCTATCCCCCGAAGATCGTCTTCACCCCGTCGCTCGAAGGCTATTGCAATCTCTTCACCACGCGCACCCGGCAGACACCCGATTATATCGCCTCGCTGCCGGCGCCGGTCGGCACCTGCGATGAGGTGACCCGCAAGCGCAACATGGTGATCGCAGGCCCGTCGAACTTCGTGCCTCGCTTCGTCAATTCGCTGGTCATCGCCTTCGGCTCCACCTTCCTAGCGGTCTTCCTCGGCACGCTCGCCGCCTACGGCTTCTCCCGCTTCAAGGTGCCGCTCGCCGACGACCTGCTGTTCTTCATCCTGTCGACGCGCATGATGCCGCCGATCGCCGTCGCCATCCCGATCTACCTGATGTATCGCGAGCTCGGCCTGTCGGACACGGCGCTCGGCATGATCCTGCTCTATACCGCCGTCAACGTCTCGCTCGCCGTCTGGCTGCTCAAGGGCTTCATCGACGAGATCCCGCGCGAATACGAGGAAGCGGCGATGATCGACGGCTATACGAGGCTGCAGGCCTTCCGCAAGGTCGTACTGCCGCAGGCGACCACCGGCATTGCCGCGACCGCGATCTTCTGCCTGATCTTCGCCTGGAACGAATATGCCTTCGCCGCCCTTCTGACCTCGGGCGAGGCCCAGACTGCCCCGCCCTTCATCCCGACGATCATCGGCGAAGGCGGCCAGGACTGGCCGGCAGTTGCCGCAGGCACAACGATCTTCCTGATCCCGATCCTCGTCTTCACCATTCTCCTGCGCAAGCAGCTGCTGCGCGGCATCACCTTCGGAGCCGTCCGCAAATGAGCCACCTGATCGAAACACGCACCCGCACCCCTGCCCGCCCGAAACGGCCGTTCTTCCTGCGCCGCGGCCCGATGGAGAATATCGCCACCGTGCTGATCGGGCTCGGCTTCCTGATGCTGTTCCAGCCCTTCCTGCTGGTGCTCTACACCTATTCGCTGGTCACCCTGCTCATGGGCACCGTCATGTTCATCATCGTTTCGAAATTCCCGGAGTGAACCATGGCGGACATCCGGATCGAAAATCTCTGCAAGGAATTCGGCAGCTTCGTCGCCGTTCAGGATTCGAGCTTCACCGTCCATGACGGCGAGTTCCTGGCGCTGCTCGGGCCCTCTGGCTGCGGCAAGACGACGACGCTTCGCATGATCGCCGGCCTCGAACTGCCGTCGAGCGGCAAGATCTATCTCGACGGCGAGGACGTCACCTTCAACCGCGCCAGCGCCCGCGACATTGCCTTTGTCTTCCAGCTCTTTGCGCTCTACCCGCATATGAATGTGCGCAAGAACATCGGCTTCCCGCTGCTGTCGCAGGGCATGCCCAAGGCCGAGATCCGTCAGCGCGTCGAAGAGACCGCCCGCCTGCTGCAGATCGATCATATTCTCAACCGCTCGGTCTCCGGCCTTGCCGGCGGCGACCGTCAGCGCGTGGCGCTCGGCCGCGCCATCGTCCGCCGCCCGAAATGCTTCCTGATGGACGAGCCGCTCGGCACGCTCGACGCCGAGTTCCGCGAAATCATGGTCCATGAGCTGCGCGAACTGCACAATCGCATCCATGCCACCACCGTCTACGTCACCCACGACCAGCATGAGGCGATGGCGATGGCCGACAAGATCGCCGTCATGAACCACGGCGTCATCGAGCAGTTCGGCACGCCGCAGGAGATCTATGCCAAGCCGGCGACCATGTATGTCGCCGATTTCATCGGCTCGCCGCCGATGAACTTCATGCGCTTCACCTCGGGCCTGAAGTGTGGCGACACATCCATCCTGCTCGACGGCATCGATGTCGCCGTTCCCGAGATCCATCAGGACATGGCCGAAAGCGAACTGGCGCTTGGTGTCAGGCCCGAGCATATCCGCTTCAGTGACGCCTCGCCCCTTCGTGGCGCGGTCTACGGCAGCGAATATCTCGGCACCAACCAGGTCGTCGCTGTGGAAACCCCGGGCGGCCTGATCAAGGCCCGCGTTCCCGCCAATCGCAGCTTCCGGATCGGCGAAAAGGTCGGCCTCGAATTCAACCCGGCGAAACTCGCGCTCTTCGACTGCACGTCGGGCCGCGCGGTGCCATCCCAGCTCTATCAGGAGACCCGGCATGGCTGATGTCGTCCTCAGAAATCTCAGCAAGCGCTTCGGCGACACCCAGGCTCTTGATGAGCTCGATCTTTTTATCCGCGATGGCGAGTTCGTCGTGCTGCTCGGTCCCACAGGTGCCGGCAAGACCACGACGCTCAGGCTGATCGCCGGGCTGGAGAGGCCCGACAACGGCCGCATCGAGATCGGCGGCCGCAATGTCGCGGCCGAAGCGCCGGCCGGGCGTGACGTCGCCTTCGTCTTCCAGCAATATTCGCTCTATCCGCACATGACTGTTTACGAGAACCTCGCCTTCCCGCTGAAGGCGCCGGTGCGCAAGCTGAGCGCGGAAGAGATCGACCGGCGCGTGCACGAAGTCGCGCGCATGGTCCGCATCGAGCACAAGTTGGAAAACCGCTCGACCAGGCTTTCCGGCGGTGAGATGCAGCGTGTCGCCATCGGTCGGGCGCTGGTGCGCCGGCCAGCGATCTATCTGATGGACGAACCGCTGTCCTCGCTCGACGCCAAGCTGCGCGCCGAACTGCGCCTTGAGCTGAAGCGCATCCAGAAGGAACTCGGCTCGACGCTGCTCTACGTCACCCACGACCAGGTGGAAGCCATGACCATGGCAGATCGCATCGGCATCGTCGCCGAGGGCCGGCTGATGCAGGTGGGAACGCCGCGAGAAATCTACGGCAATCCCGCCAACCTGCATGTCGCCGCCCGCCTCGGCCAGCCGCACATCAACCTCCTGCCGGCGGACCTGCTACCGGGCGGCCGTCCGCCTTCGGGGACCAAAACAGTCGGCGCGCGCACCGAACATCTCGATATCGTCGTCGGCAAGGATGCCAATGCCGAGGTCGACTGGATCGAGCATCTCGGCGACCAGAACCATCTGCATATCAGGGCGGGCAATCACAAGCTCGTCACACTCGCGGATCCATATCTTGCGATCGCGCCGGGCGACCGGATCAGCCTGACGCTGCGCGATCCGCTTTATTTCGATGCGGCTGGACAGCGCCTGTCGTGACCGGCAAACAAAATGATGATGGCATGAAAAACAAACGGACGGGTCTCAATCGATGAAACACTTCTTCAACCGCAGGGAAACCATCGTCACCGAAGCTCTGGACGGCCTGCTTCTGACGACGAGCAGCGGCCGTCTTGCCCGTCTCGACAGCTTTCCCGACATCAAGGTGATCCTGCGCGCGGACTGGGACAAGTCTGAGGTGGCGATCATCTCGGGCGGCGGTGCCGGCCATGAACCGTCCCATGCCGGCTTCGTCGGTAAGGGCATGCTGACGGCAGCCGTCTCCGGCGAGATCTTCGCGTCGCCGAGCGTCGATGCGGTGCTGACGGCGATCCGCGCCGTCACCGGTCCGAAGGGCGCCCTGCTCATCGTCAAGAATTATACCGGCGATCGCCTGAATTTCGGCCTCGCCGCCGAAAAGGCACGCGCCGAGGGTTTCGACGTCGAAATGGTCATCGTCGCCGATGACATCGCCATCCCGGGCATCAACCAGCCGCGCGGCGTCGCCGGCACCCTATTCGTCCACAAGATCGCGGGCTATCACGCCGAAAGGGGCGAGGACCTGAAGACGGTCGCGGCTCATGCCGCGGCGGCGGCCGGCGATATCGTCTCGCTCGGCATGTCGCTCTCCACCTGCAGCGTGCCCGGACAGGCGCATGAGGATCGCCTCGGCGCTGATGAAGGCGAACTCGGCCTCGGCATCCATGGCGAACCCGGCGCCGAGCGCATCGCACTGCAGCCGGTCGCCGATATCGTCGCCACCATGGCGGCGCGCCTGACCCCGGCCTTGCGCGAAGGCGCAAGCCACGCCCTCCTCATCAACAATCTCGGCGCCGTGCCGCCGCTCGAAATGACCGTCATCGCCAAGACAGTGCTGTCCTCGCCGCTTGGCCGCCACGTCAGGCTGATCGTCGGCCCGGCGCCGATGATGACCGCGCTCAACATGAACGGCTTCTCGCTGTCGCTGATCCGGTTGGATGGCGCGCGCGAGGCGGCGCTGACAGCAGCGGTCGAACCGCATGCCTGGATGCCGGCCGCCGAACGCCACGAGATCAGCATCGTCGCGGCACCGAGAACATCAGCCGGCTTGAACGGTTCAGCCGTGGCGGGTGAGAACAGCCGCAACCGTCGCCTCATCACGGCGCTCTGCGAGCATCTGATCTCGCAAGAAAACGAACTCAACCGGCTGGACGGCCGCGTCGGCGATGGCGATACCGGCTCGACGGTGGCCACAGGCGCCCGCAGCGTGCTTGCCCGCTTGGACATGCTGCCGCTCGATAAGCCGGCGGCAACGCTTGCCTCGCTCGGCGATATCCTCGGCACCAGCATGGGCGGATCGAGCGGCGTGCTGCTATCGATCTTCTTCACCGCCGCAGCCAAGGCGATGGCCGATAAAGCCGATATATCAGCGGCTCTCCTTGCCGGGCTCGACAGGATGACGTTCTATGGAGGAGCAGGAGTCGGCGACCGGACGATGGTCGATGCGCTGTCGCCTGCCCTGCAGGCGCTCGCGTCAGGCGATATCGCTGCCGCGGCAAGGGCAGCGGCATCAGGTGCGGAGTCGACGAAGACGATGACGAAGGCGAGAGCCGGACGCGCTTCCTATGTCGGCGAAAGGGACCTAGTGGGTGTCGCCGATCCCGGCGCGGTCGCGGTTGCCGGCGCGTTCGGCGTGGCGGCAAGCCTCGCCTGACCGAGTAAAGTTCGAAAGCCCGCGGGAGACGGGCGACAGGGAGGATGGCAGTGCAGGCGGAACCGGTGCTTGTGGCGGGATTGATCGAGGTGTGCCGCGCGACGATCGCGGAAAACGCCGATCACCTCTGCGCACTCGATCGCGCCATCGGCGATGGCGATCACGGAACCAATATGCGGCGCGGCTGCGAGGCGGTGAGCGCCGAGGGCGAGAGCCTGTCCAGCCTGCCCTTCCCCGACGCCGTGGAAAAGATCGGCCTGACGCTGGTGATGAATGTCGGGGGCGCGGCTGGCCCGCTCTACGGCACGCTGCTGATCGAGATCGGCCGCGAGCTTCGCAAAAGCGAGGAGAAGGCCGATTTTTCCCTCGTGCTGAAACAGGCGATCGACGCAGTGGCAAAACGCGGGCGGTCGCACGCCGGCGACAAGACGCTGCTCGACGTGCTCTATCCCGTCCATGCCGCGCTGGCGAAGCGGTCTCCGCTCGGCGACGTCGCCCGCAAGGCCGAACGTTCGGCTGACAGGACCGCCGCGATGAAGGCGATGCGCGGGCGCGCCGCCTATCTCGGCGACCGCTCGATCGGCCATGTCGATCCCGGCGCGTCGAGCTGCGCGCTGCTGACAACGGCGATCTGCCGCTATCTCGGGGAGCGCCGCCCCCAATGAATGAAAGGACCGGCATGAATGGAAAGACCGCAAACGTGGGTATCGTGATCGTCTCCCACTCGCCACTGGTGGCAAGGGGCATCGCCGACATGGTGCGGCAGATGGTCGGCGATTGCGTGCCGCTCGCCTGGTCGGGCGGCAACGTCCATGGCGAGCTCGGCACCGATGCCGGCGGTATCCTGAAGGCGATCGAGGCCGCCTGGTCCGATGCCGGCGTCGCCGTCTTCGTCGATCTCGGTGGCGCCGAGACCAACAGCGAGATGGCGATCGAAATGCTGGGCCTTCCCCGGTCGGCCCTCGTCTCCATCTGCAACGCCCCGCTCGTCGAAGGCGCTGTCATCGCCGCCGCCGAAGCGTCGGGGGGCGCATCATTGGCCAAGGTCGTCGCCACAGCCGAGGAACTATCCCCCTGATGACGAGCAGATTGCGTATTGAAAAACAGGAGCCTGATCCTTTGCACGTGAATTGCCAGACGGAGGTGGAAGTCAAGCACGGCGTCGGGCTGCATGCCCGCCCCTCCGTCACCTTCACGCGGCTTGCCAAGTCTTTCCCCTGTTCGATCGAGGTCGCCGTCAACGGCAGCGACGTCTGGCTGAACGGCAAGAGCATCATCAAGATCATGGGCGCCAGAATCCGCAAAGGGTCGATCCTCAGAATACGGGCAGACGGCATTCTCGCCGAAGAGGCGATCCGCGCCCTCAAGGAACTCATCGAGCGCAACTTCGATGAGGAAAAGAAACATGGCAGAACCGCTTAGGCTGAAAGCAAAGAGCGCATCCCCGGGCATCGCATCCGGCCCGGCCTTCCTCGCGGAGGAGCCGAAGGCTGCTTCCGCGCCCGGAACCGCCGGCGGCTACGGCGCGCTTGAGAAGGCGATCGATATCTCGATCGGCGAACTCGAGCGCCTCGCCGAGGGCGCCGATGCCGAAAGCCGCGATATCATCGACTTCCAGATCGAGGTGCTCCGCGATCCGACGATCGCGGAAGCAACAGGCGCGCGCATGCAAGCCGACGAGAATGTCGTCTTCGCTTGGGTCGCCACGCTCGACGCCTATGTCGACGAACTCGAAGCGGCCGACGAGGAACAGATGCGGGCGCGAGCCATCGACATTCTCGACATCAAGAACCGCGTGCTCGGCGCGCTCGCCGGCACCCCGGTCGCCGATTTCCCGCCCGGCTCGGTCTTCGTCGGCAAGGACATGGAGCCGAGCCGCTTCCTCGCTCATGACTGGTCGAAGGGCGGCGGTATCGCGCTGTTTGCGGGCAGCACCGCCGGCCACGTCGCTCTGCTCGCCCGGGCGAAATCCGTGCCGATGGTGGTCGCCACAGGCCGTTTTTCAGCCACTGACGGCGATCCCGTCGGCGTCGACGGCGACGCCGGCGCCGTCATCCTCAAGGCGGGTGGCATGCTGATCCCGCCGCCAGCACCAGCTGGCGACATCAAGACTGAAAGCGGCGAGTTGCGCACGGCGGACGGCGTACCGATCCTGATCTCCATCAACATCAACGATGCCGCCGAGATCGATGAGCTCGATCCGGCAACGGCGGGCGTCGGCCTGATGCGCTCGGAATTTTCAGTCACCTCGATCGCCGACGCCGCCAATGAGGAACGGCAGCTGGCGATCTATCGCCGCGTGCTGGAGCAGGCGGGCGATAAGCCGGTGATCATAAGAATGCTGGATATCGGCGGCGACAAGCCGCTCGCCGGCCTCGAAGACCTGCCGGCCCTCGAACCTGGCCTGCGCGGCATCCGGCTGCTGCTTGCCCGGCCGGAAATCGCCCGCGTTCAGGCCCGCGCCCTGTTGCGCGCCGCCGTTTTCGGCAAGCTCTCGGTGATGCTGCCGATGGTGACCTTTCCCGACGAGGTCGACAGGATGCGCGAACTGTTCCGCGAAGAGGCCGAAAAGCTCGGCCGCCGCGCCTTGCAGCACCGCATGCCGCCGATCGGCATGATGGTGGAAGTGCCATCTGCCGCATTGATGCTCGATACCTTCGGATCGGCGGCCTTCTTCTCCTTCGGCACCAACGACCTCACGCAATATCTTGCCGCCTCCACCCGTGACGGCAACGAGGCCGATGCCGGCAAGGCAGCACCCGCCGTGCTCCGGCTGATTGAGCAGGCGGTAAAACTTGCCGGCGGCAAACCGGTCAGCATCTGCGGCGACATGGCCGGCGATCCCCGCTATCTCCCGGGGCTGCTTGCCGCCGGCCTCCGGCATTTTTCCGTGGCGCCGGCCCGCCGTCCCGCGATAAGATCGGCGATGGTCGGCCTCAACGCCGATGGCACAAGGGCAGCCGGAGAGTAGGATGGCGCGCGAAGACACCGAAGACGCCATAATCGCCTACAAGTCCATTCTGGCGCAGATCATCGACAATAGGCCGTCCGGCACGCGCCAGCGTCTGGCGACGGCGCTCGGCAAGCACCGCAGCTTCGTCACCCAGATCACCAGTCCGACCTATGCGACGCCGCTGCCGGCGCGCCATCTAGCGACGATCGTGCGCGTCTGCCATTTTAGCGCCACTGAGGAGGAACGCTTTCTCGAAGCCTATCAGGCCGCCCATCCCGGCAAGCTGCCGGATCTCGGCCATTCCGAGAAATTGCGGCACCTGTCGCTGATGGTGCCCGACTTCGGCGACGACCGGAAAAACCGCCTCCTGGAAGAGGCGATCTCCGATCTGGTGCAGAAGATCGTCGCGATATCAGGGGCAAGCGAGCAGTGAAGAGTGAGCGGGCTGACGTAACGTAATGTTTTTGGCCTTGGGAGGGGCTTGATGAAGAAGTTCATGAACACCGCGGAAACCATGGTCGCCGAAAGCGTCGAAGGCTTTGTGCGCGCCCATGAGGCCTTCGTGGTGTTCGGGGCCGAGCGCAAATGCATCCGCCGCCGCCATCTGACATCAGGCAAGGTGGCGCTGATATCAGGCGGCGGCGCCGGCCACGAGCCGATGCATATCGGCTTCGTCGGACAGGGCATGCTCGATGCCGCCTGCGTCGGCCATATCTTCACCTCGCCGACGCCGAGCCAGATCATGGCCGCCATCGAGGAGGCCGATACCGGCGCCGGCTGCCTGCTCGTGGTCAAGAATTATGATGGCGACCTGATGAATTTCGAAATGGCGATCGAGATGGCCGGTGACCGCCACAGCCTCGACATGATCGTCGTCAGCGACGATATCGAGACGTCGAGAACAGGCGAAGGCCGCGGCCGGCGCGGTGTCGCTGGAACACTGATCATCGAAAAGATCCTGGGTGCCGCGGCCGAACGCGGCATGCCGCTCGCCGAATTGAAGCAGCTTGGCGAGGGGCTGAACACCCGCATCCGCTCGATGGGGGTCGCGCTGAACGGCGTGACGGTGCCGCAGACCGAGCGCACGACGTTTGCGCTCGGACCCGACGAGATGGAAATGGGCGTCGGAATCCATGGCGAGCCCGGTCATGCCAGGCAGCCCTTCGCCGCTGCCGACGCCATCATCATGCGTCTCTGCGAGACCATCATCGCCGACATCGCAGTGACGCCGGGCGCCCGGGCGCTGCTCTTCGTCAACGGCCTCGGCGGCACGCCGCCCGCCGAACTCTACCTCGCATATAGCGGCGCCCGCCGTTTCATCGAGGGGAAAGCCATCCCGATCGAGCGCTCTCTTGTCGGAACCTATGTCACCTCGCTCGACATGCAGGGACTGTCCATCACCCTCGCCTTGCTGACCGACGAGGAGATCACGCTCTGGGACGCGCCGGTAGCGACGGCCGCTTTGCGCTGGCCGTGACCGCCTTCTCACATCAAATATAGAGCGGCGCCATCTTGCGCCAGGCGCCGGGGCGGTGGGCGCGGCCGTCCCAGACATGCAGCTGGTGGCGAATATTCTTTTCGCCGAGCAGCCGGCTGAGATAGCGGTTGTTGTCGAGGAAAGGGTCGGCATCACCGATGGTCAGGACGATCTCGCGCTCGCGCAGGCTGTCGACACGCCAGTCGGAGCCGAGACCGGGCAGGAAATGCGTCGGCGTGTGGAAATAGACGCTGTCGTCGTAATAGCCGTCAAACAGGTCGCCGAAGGATTCCACCTTCATCGTCAGGTCGTAGCGGCCGGAAAAGGCGACGAGCTTGCGGAAGAGATGCGGATGGCGAAAGAACAGGCTTGCCGCCTGGAAGGCGCCGAGGCTGCAGCCATGCACCATGGTGCAATCATGCGGGTTCTTCGCCGCCATCAAAGGCAGCACTTCGTGGAGGATATAATCCTCGAGGGCCGCATGCCGGCGGATGCGCTCGGCAGGATGATGGTGGAAACCGTAGAAACTGTCGGCGGCCAGGCCTTCGATGCAATAGAGCTGGATGTGACCGGCCTGCAGTTTGTCGCTAAGGCTCGCGACCAGGCCGAGCTGTTCATATTCGAAAAAGCGCCCTTCCCGCGTCGGAAAGACCAGAACCTTGGCGCCGGCATGGCCGAACACCAGCAACTCCATGTCTCGATGCAGCCGCTGGCTATACCAGCTCAGATATTCGCGGTTCATGACACCCTGAAGAACTGTCCGATCTTGTCGCGGAGAACCGCCTCTTGCTCAGCACTTCCAGGGTAATCGAAATGACCGGCATCCAGGATGAAGATTTCATTATATTTCCGTATCGCATTTGCGACAGCGAACTGGCAGGGCGGCGCCACCGAAGGATCGAACAGCGCAACCGCCGTCAGCATCGGCACATCGATCCGCGTCGCCGCGGTCGCCGCATCGTAGAAGCGCAGCGTCTCCAGCACGTTTCCATGTTTCGCCTGATATTCCTGCACGGCTTGCGCGCTGCCGACGGTCGGCAACTTCAGCCTGAGCGGCTGGTGGCCGAAGCTCGGCAGCGCCAGATGGCCGCGATCGATGCGCGGGTCGTAAGCGATCGCCATCGCCCCGACGCCGCCGCCGAAGCTGATGCCGCTATAGCCGATATGGCCTGAGAGCCAGGGATAGAGCGCGACAAGCGTCGAAACGGCGAGCCAGATATCCTCGACGCAGCCGCCGATGATATAGGAGCCGGGCTTGTCGATATCGTGCAGCACATGCCAGGACGGATTCTCTGAGATCGGCGGATGTCTGCTCAGCGATAGCCCCCGGCAGCACGGAAAAAGCACTGCCGTTTCCTCGACTGGCAGATTGAAGTCAGGCTGATCCCGCCCGCCATACCCATGCCCGACGACGAGCCCTCGCTTCACTTGCCCCTCGCGCGGCAGCAGCAGCCAGCCCCCGATCTTGAACGCACCGGTCGAGAGATAGACGAGGTCGAGCACATGCCAGTCGGGATGGTTGAGTTTGCTGAGCGAGATCACCGGCCGCGGATCAACCGCCAGCGCCTTCAGATACCGCGCCTCCCAGAACGCATCGAAGCCCGCCGGCTCTTCCGGCGGTTCGATCGCCAGAAGCTCTTCGAGCCGCATGCCGTAGGTCGGGTCGAAGTTGAAAGGATGTGTCTTGGGAATGCTCATCCAAAGCTTGTCCCGTGAAAACGCCCGCGACGCAAGGTTCTGCCTGCGTCGGCGGCGAGACCGTGCCTTCAGCAGCTCATCCTGCCGCACCAGCCACCCCACCCTCTGTCCTGCTCGGGCTCGACCCGAGCATCCACGCGGCCATGGTCGGCAGTCCGTCATGAAAGCAAGCCGGCGAAGTTCATCGCCGCGTCGCCGTCCCCCGGGGTCAGTCCGTATTCTGCCCCGCCGCCTCCAGGATCAGCCGGGTGATCTCGTCGGGATGGGAGATCAGCGAGAGGTGGCTGGCCTTCACCTCGATGGTTTTTGCGCCCATGCGCTTGGCCATGAAGCGTTCGAGATCGGGATCGATCGTCCGATCTTCGGTCGAAACGGCATACCAGCTCGGCTTGGAGCGCCAGGCGGCCTGCGTCGTCTTGCCTGATAGCAGCGCCTTCTGGAACGGCTGCTGGACGGCGTAGAGCACCTTGGCTTTGGCTTCCGGCAGGTCGCCGGCGAAATCTCTGAGGAAAGCGGCTTCGCTCAAGCGTCCCTCATCGCCGTCGAAGACGATGCCGGCAGAGGCCGGCGGTGTGGGATAAGTCTTGGCGAGCGCGGTATAATCCTCGCCCGCATCCGGCGCCCGCGCCGCGACATAGACGAGCGCCGAAACATTAGGATGCACGCCGGCCTCGGTGACGAGCATTCCGGAAAAGGAATGCCCGACCAGCACGGTCGGTCCGTCCTGACGGTCAAGCACGCGCGTAACGGCAGCAACGGCCTCCGGCAGCGTCGTCAGCGGGTTCTGCACTGCAGTCGCGTTGAGCCCTGCCGCCTGCAGACGCGTGATCACCTCGCTCCAGCAGGAGCCGTCGGCAAACAGCCCGTGCGCCAGCACGATATTGCGTGCCTTAACGGGTGCTGATGTCGCGGCCATGCCGCGGCTGGAGAGAAGAGTGGCGGCCGCGCCGGCAACGAGGGCGGCCGAGAAAGCCCGTCTGTTCATCATCATGATCTGGTTTCCTCACGTGTTGAGAGACTATTGAGAGGTCGAAAGCATGGGCCCGGGAAAATCGGCTTGATCGATGACATCATCTCGGAACCGCCCATCTCCGGCGCGAGTTTGCGGCTCCTTACGGCACGGGGCAACGGTATTTATAGGCGATCAAAGTGGTCATCAGATCGTCGCCGCTGGCGTCGCGTATGCCGGGATTTTCTTCCAGGAATGTACACAGCGTATTGCCGATCGCCGCCGCGGTGGTTCCAATCGGGACGCACAGGTTTACGCCGATGGAATTGCCAAAATAAGCCGAGTTCACCATCGCCTTCGGCCTGGGCACCGCTTCGTTGAAAATACGCCGGGCAAGATAGTCGTCCCGGTTCCATTTATCCAACCAACCGGCAACGTAGCCGACAACCAATTGCCGGGAGCCGCTGCAATCAGAATATAGCAGGTCACCACTCGAAAATCCGGCGGGAACCTTTGCTGAAACCGTTGCCAACAAGGTAGCGATAAGAATGCCCGACATCACACCTCCCAAGCTCTCGATGAGGCGGAGCTTTGATCGGGAAAGTGTCGGAAATGAGCTTCAAAAGTGTCATCTTTTCTGCTGCATTCAAAAGTAGCAATTGGCGGCCGCCGGCGCTTCTGGGAGGCCCATCAGTCGGCTGGATTGGATCGGCTGCGGCTTACTCTATCCGCTCGTGGGTGGCGCAAAAATTCGGTGAAGCGTCGCGCGTCCGATTGGACACGCCGCACCTTCCTTCACGCAGAAATCGACGTCTAAAGCTTGCGATTTAATCGGATGCGATATATATAAGTATCAGCATCCAACAAGCCGCACAGGATAGAACCATGTCCGCGTCCAAGACCGCAAAAGCAACCGACATGCCCGCGTCAGCCTCCCCGCAGACCGGCAAGGACGACAGGAAGCTTTCGAACTTCCTGTGCTTCGCCGTCTATTCCGCCAATCTCGCCTTCGGCCGCGCCTATAAGCCGATCCTGGACGAGCTTGGCCTGACCTACACGCAATATATCGCGCTGGTCGCCCTCTCCGAAGAAGAGAACCAGACGGTCAGCATGCTGGGGGAAAAGCTGTTCCTCGAATCCAATACGCTGACGCCGATCCTCAAGAAGCTGGAATCGGCAGGCTATCTCACGCGCCATCGCGATCCCGCTGATGAACGGCAGGTCCGCGTCAGCCTGACGCCGGCCGGGCGCGATCTCCTCCTCGAGGTCGATCCCGACGGCACGCTGATTGCCGCCAGCGGCCTCGGCGATGATTTCCCCGTCGTGCAGCAGTCGGTGACGAGGCTGCGCGACAACCTGCTGCGGGCGCAGGCCGAACCGGGGAAATCCTGATCGCTGCGGCTGTCACGCGTTGGTGACATGCCTGCGGCGACGCATTTTCTTCCACAGCGAGGAGACCACATGCCCGAGATCGCGATGGGTGCGTTGAGCCGCAACGGAATGCTTCTTCTCGCAAGGCGAAGTTCAGAGCGCCGGATCTATCCGGATTGCTGGAGTCTCCCCGGCGGCCATATCGAGGATGGCGAAGACGCCGAGGCGGCGATGCGCCGGGAATTGATGGAGGAAATCAGCGTCGCGCCCGAGCGCTGGCAGCTTGCGGCAAAGTTCGTATCGCAAGCTCCGCCCGAGGCATCCGCCACCTTTCACGTCTATCACGTCGATCAATGGCAGGGATTGCCGCAGCTCGTCGGCGACGAACATACCGAACTCAGATGGTTCAGTGCCGCCGATATCGAACAGGAAACCGAGCTGGCGCCGCCCCAGCTCGGTGAAATACTCGCCAGCCTAGTACTGCAAGAAAGCGGCAGAGACTAAAAGCACGGCGCGCTTCCTGACCTACTCGCGCAGCGACCGGAACGCCGTCCGAAGCTCGGCAGTGAAAGCCGCCGGCTGTTCCCAGGCGGCGAAGTGGCCGCCCTTTTCCAGCCTGTTGTAATGAATGAGCTTCGGATAGGCCTTCTCCGCCCAGCTCTGCGGCGCCTGGTAGATCTCATCGGGAAAAGCACTGACGGCGACCGGGATCTTGATGCCCCTGGGGTCGAAGAATCCGCCGCTCGGATGGTGCGCGTTTTCCCAATAGAGGCGCGCCGAGGAAATTGCGGTATTCGTCAGCCAGTAGAGCGTGACGTTGTCGAGGATATCGTCCTTCGTCAGCCCCTCGGCCTCGCCGTCGAACACACGCGCAATCATCCGGTAGCTGCGGATGTCGTGATCGAGCATCCATGCGGCGAGCCCGACGGGCGAGTCGACGATCGCGTAGAGCGTCTGCGGCCGGTTGTTCATCTCGATGGCATAACCCAGCCCGTTCTTGTAAAAGTCGTCGAGCTGATCCCAGGCGCGCCGTTCGTCCGGCGACAGGTCGGCGGGCGGCGGGCCGCCGCCGGCGAGAGCCTTGGCGATGTCGGCCGGAACCGTGGCGGCCATATTGGTGTGGATGCCGAGCAAACCCGGAGGTTGCTGCACCGCCATCAGTTCGGTAACCGCATTGCCCCAGTCGCCGCCCTGCGCCACGAACTTCGTGTAGCCGAGACGTTGCATCAGCGCCGCCCAGGCGTGCGCGATGCGAGGCGGGTTCCAGCTCCCCGACCCCGTCGGTTTCCCGGAAAAGCCGTAACCCGGCAAAGACGGGATCACGACATCAAAGGCGTCCTCTTCGCTCCCGCCATGCGCTGTCGGATCGGTGAGCGGTTCGATGATCTTCAGCTGCTCGATGATCGAGCCAGGCCATCCATGCGTGACGATAATTGGCAAGGCATTTTTATGTTTGGAGCGGACGTGAATGAAATGAATGTCAAGCCCGTCGATCTCGGTGATGAACTGCGGGAACGTGTTGAGCCGCGCTTCCATCTTGCGCCAGTCGTAATCCGTCGCCCAATGGTTCGCGAGCTTCTGGATCGTCGAAAGCTGCACGCCCTGCCCGTCGCCCGCGACCGTCTCCTTGTCGGGCCAGCGGGTCGCGGCAACGCGCCGTTTGAGATCATCGAGCTGATCCTGAGGGAAGCTGACGCTGAACGGGCTGATCACCTCGCCGTTCGCCCGCGCGCCGGACACGCCGGCGATGAGGCTGATGGCTCCGGCGGCGGCCGTGGCCGCAAGCAGCTCGCGCCGCGTCGGCGAAAATGAAGATGTGGGGGACATGACGCTCTCCTATCGTTCGATCTGCGTGGATGGGATACGAGGATCGACTGGCCGACCTCGTTTGTAACAGCAGGTCATTCGCGTCTGCCCGGGACTATGCGCCCGGGCATTCCGGGGGTCAATTGACCCGCTGAGGCTATGCTTCTGCTGCCTTGACTGCTCTTTCAGGCTGGCGCGACGACCCTGTTGCAAGCGCGCCCTCCTCCATCATCTCGGCGGCTTTCGCGTAGCCGCCGCCCATTCCGTCGAGAAAATGCAGGTGCGAATCCGGCCGGCCCGACGGCACCAGGCAGGTCATCAGCGCATGCGACTGGCGGTGCAGGCCGAAATCGATCTCGCCGCGCGCTCTTGCCGCGATGAGGATGGCTTCGACGCTGCCGATCTCTTCCGGCGCGCAATCCAGCGTCAGGCGCAGACCGTCGTCGAACTTGCGGAAATCCGAATGGGAGGCGACTTCCGCCCAGCCTTCCGCACTGACCTGCTTCGCACTGTCCCTCGGGATAGCATTATCCCGCGAAAGCGGATGTGACCGGCGCGACCCGGCATCGAAAACCTGAAGCACGCGCCTGGCGAGCGCCGCGAAAACCTCGGGGCTGGTATCGTCCCGGGGTTCGACCAGCAGCGAGAGGATCTCGCCCCGCCGGCTGGCGAACGGCGCCCAATCGCAGCTGAGGCCCGTCAGGTCGGGCTTCGTCGCATAGCGGCCGGGCTTGACCAGATAGCGGCCGTTCTTGATCTGCTGTTCCGCCCATTTGAGCCCGCCGCCGGCAAACATCGCAAAGGTCGCGTTCTCGGAAGCGGCATAGCGGGCGATCTTCACGTCGCGCCCGCCGGCGCGGATCTCGCGCACAGTCAGCAGCCCGACACGAAGGTCGAGATCAAGATCGCTTCTGGCAAAACCAGCAACCTGCCGCAATGCCGATGTCGCGGCCATCAACCCGTGCGGCGGCAGGGCAAAGGCCGCGCCGTCTCCGCGAAACACGAAGGGAAAGTCGAACGAGCCCCAGGCATTGCCGAGTGCCGCGATGATCGAGGCGCCGGCATAGTTGACGTCCTCATAGCGCCCTGCCCCGATCGCCGCAGTCGAGCTGACGACATCGGTGATGCCGATCAACCAATCGTCGGGCAGCGGTTCGTAGACATCGGGATCGAGCAGAAGCGAAAACTCGTCATAGGCCGGGTGCGGCTCTGCGTGGCTGCTGGTCATGGCATGTTCTCCGGATCGGCAGGGTTTGCGATGCCTGCTCAGGAACGGATCTGCCGGCCGATCGGCAGATCCCCGCTTCGAAGATGACGGCGACGAGGCCGGCCCTTCCGTTCAGACAAGCCTGGTCTCGACGTCGATATTGCCGCGCGTCGCCTTGGAATAAGGGCAGATGCCATGGGCTGCGTGGATCAGTTCCTCGGCGACGTCGCGCTCGATGCCGGCCAGGCTGACATTGAGGCGGGCGCGCAGGAAGAAGGAGCCGTTGTCGGCGTGGAGAGTGATTTCGGCGTCGACCTCGGGACCGGCCGGCAGCGCGATCTTGCGCTGCGAGGCCGCAAGTTCGATAGCGCCGATATAGCAGGCCGACCAAGCGGCGCCGAACAGGTTTTCGGCAGCCGGATGCGGCTGCGGCAGCTTGATGTCGAGCGTGCCGTCGCTGCTGCGGGCGTAGCCTTCGCGGCCGCCGACGATATGGGTCTTGCCAGTGAAAAGAAGCTTCTCGGTCATGGTGGTATCCTTTTGGTTTGATTTACAGCGCATCCGATCTAATCGGATGCGTGTTAAATATTCCCGATCGAACTCGATGTCAACACCATTCGATTTAATCGGATACGATTTATCTTGGTTCAAGCCTGACGGCTTGCCAGGCGCCCGTCATGCCGGCCGCCCGGCTGTGCATCACAGGCTTGCAGCCGGCGCAGGACGGGCGGCGCGCGTGCCGAGAAGAACCAGCGGAACCGCGATTACATAGATGACGACGACGGAGAGCCAGATGGCGCCCGGCCATGCCTTCTGGACGGTGAGATAGAATGTCGAGAAGGCCAGCGGGCCGATGATCGAAGCCAGGCTGACGGCCGATGTCAGCACGCCCTGGAGCTGGCCCTGACGGGCGGGATCGACCTGCCGGCTGGCGAACGCCTGGAACGCCGGCGTGCCGATGCCGCCGAGCGCGAAGACCGGCATGATCGCGAACACGATCCAGCCCTGGCTGGCAAAGGCCATGGCGAGGAGAGCGAGACAGGCGCAGACGATGCCGACGATAACGGCGCCGCGTTCACCGAGCCGTTTGCTGGCCGGGCCGGGCAAGAGCGCCTGCACCACGGTCTGGCAGATGCCGAAAGCGCCGAGCGAAAGGCCAATCCAGAGGCCGTTCCAGTGGAACGTGTCGAAACCCCACAAGGCCCAGCACGTGCCATAGGCCTCGCCGGTGGCGCTCAGGATGAAGAACACCAGGATGACGGGCAGAAGCCCCTTCATCGACAGGACCCAGCTGAGCGGCCGCAGCGGATTGAGCGCCGCAAGGTCGATCTTCTCGCGTGCCGGCGTGCGTGACTCCGGCAGAACGAAATAGGCCAGCAGCATATTGCAGGCATTGAGCGCGGCAGCGGCGATGAAAGGGAGCCGCAGCCACTGATCGCCGAGCAACCCGCCGAGCGCCGGGCCGATGATGAAGCCGATGCCGAACGTCGCGTTGAACAGGCCGAAACGACGGGCTCGCCTATCCTCGGCGGAAATGTCGGTGATGTAGGCCATCGCCACCGAGACATTGGCGCTGGTCAGGCCCGCGATGGCGCGGCCGAGCAGCAGCATCCAAAGCTCCGGCGCAAAGGCCATGACGAGATAGTTGATCGCCGCCCCGGCAAGCGAAATCAACAGCACCGGACGCCGGCCGAGATTGTCGCTCAAAGCGCCGAGCACCGGCGCGAAGATGAACTGCATCAGCGCGTAGAGCGCCGTCATGATCCCGATATAGGGAGCGATATTCCCGGCATGGGTCACCTCCTCAAGAAGCCGCGGGAGAATGGGAAAAATGAGCCCTATGCCTGCGGCGTCGAGGCCAATTGCAGTGAAGATAACGATGAGAGGTTTGTTCATGAGCGCGTCCTCCGGCTCTGGCGCTCTTGCGCCTGTTTATACCGAGTTTAAATATGTACTGAGTACAGTCATATTCCGACGCGAGAGGAAGTCAATGTTAAATGTGTACTGAGTACAAAATTCCTGCTATCGATTCCGCCATGTCCACGCCATCAGACCTCAGAACCCGCAAGCGCCTCGCAACGCGACGCGCCATCACCCTGGCCGCCGACCGCCTCTTCCGCGAGCGGGGCTTCGAGCATGTGACGGTCGATGAGATTGCCACTGCTGCCGATGTCGGGCGGATGACGGTGTTCAACCACTTCCCGCGCAAGGAGGACATGTTCTTCGACCGCGATGAGGAAGGCCGCGAGATCCTGCGCGAAGCCTTGCGGCAGCGAGAACCCGGCGTCTCGCCGATCGAGACCCTGCGCCGGCTCGCCCATCGGCTCGTCGCCGAGCAAGCGCCCTTCGTTCAATTTACCGCCGGGAGCGAGGGTTTCGTCGAAACGGTCGAACGCAGCGAAACGCTCAAGGCGCGGGCGAGAGCCATCCGGGACGAGCTGGCGGAAATGGTGGCGGCGGCGCTGGCGGAAGGTGCAGGAAAAGACGTTGACGACCCAGCGGCCCATCTGGCCGCCGGCCTGCTGCTCGCGACATGGACCGTCGCCTTCATCCAGGCACACCGGATCTTCCGACGCGGCCGGGATGCCGAGGAGGCGAAAGCCGCCTTTCTCGCCATCGTCGACCAGGGCACCATCGGCCTCAAAGCCGCGATGGCAGGCACGCCTTACGCTTGACTAATTGCCGCCTAGCGCATCGGCCCGAAAATCGGAATCGATTTTCGGAAAGCACGATGCGAGGATTGAGAGAGTTAGAGCGTCCTTTGTGCGTCCGACAGGACGCACGGCGCTCTAAAACCGCGGTCGGCCGTCATCGAACAGGGTGGCAAGCCACTGGTAATATCGCGGCTGCTTCTCCCGCAATTGGCTGCGCGAATAAGGCGGCCGGTCGATATCGCCATAGAGATAGACGCTTGCCGTGACCGCGAAGAATTCCCGGTCATTGCTCATCATGTAGGAATCATCAGGCCAGAGCCCGCGGCCGTTGCTGAAGAATTGTCTGACATCGCCATTGCCGAAGCCGCCGGGGAGCATCCGGTCGTTATAGGCATGCAGCAACTCATGCAGGATGATCGGCTTGTCGCGATCGAGGCCCCTGACGCGGAGGTCGACGCCGGTCTTGCTGCTGTAATGGCCGGGACCGAAGGCCGCCGCAGCGGGGTTGGTCCAGATCGGAACCGTCCGCATGAAGGTAAGGACGTCGGGCTTCAGATTGACACGCTCGACGATGTCGAGCTGCCTTTTGACGGCCGCGACCATCTCCTTGTCAGTCTCCGCGCCCCTGGCATTGCTGAGATCGACCTGCCACCCGTGATAGCTGAAAACCAATGGATCAGCGCTCGCCACGCCTGCCGTTGCAATCGTCATGGCGATGGCGGCGCAAAGCGCCAGAATTGCCGAAATCCTTCGCACCGGCCCCCTCCATTGAATGACGCCGCCGCAACCGTGGCGGCGTCCTGTTTGCCCGGATTCCGGAATGACCGCGGGCACTTGCGCCAGCTCGGGATCGACGGCTTAACCGTCGTAATGACCCGACAGGGCTGCCTCCGCCGACTTCACGACGACGGCAACATTCACTCCCTTCGTCACGACTGCGCCGCTGGCGCGAAGATCGGCCACCGTCTGAAGGCCACCGGACTTCGGAGCCGCAAGAGGCTGAACCGTTCTGTTGTCCAGATCGGCCACCCAAAGATCATCTTCACCTTCAATACTAATAACGACAACTCTCGACATGCTCTTCCCTCTCTACTGATTGATATTAGAAACCTGCTCTTTTCAAACCTTCGCGATAGAGATCTCTATGCCATTGCTCTTTACTTGGAACGGCGGAGAGCCACTTATCCACATCGAAGTCTGGATTACCCTCACGGAACCGGCGCACGAACACGCGCGCCTTGTCCTGACGGCCCAACATGGCCCAACTTGCAGCCGAGAGCCGATCTGCCAGGCTGGGATCGGCCATCTGGCCGATGTAATCAATAGCGGATTCAAATTCGCCAAGGGCGTAGTTCGCCCCCGCCGCCGTCCAGAAATATGTGTCCGGGCCGAGGGGGTTCAGCTCGATCGCGCGTTCGATTTTTCGAAGCGCCATGGCCGGCAGCGAGCAATGAACCAGGGTGTCGGCATAGTCGGCGATCACATCGGCATAGTGCGGAGCAAGGCTCTCCGCCACTTCCATCGCCTCGGCGCTCTCATCGAACGCACCTTGCAAGAGCTTGGCGACGCCGAATTCGCGATAGCCGTCGGCAAAGTCCGAACGCTTCTCGGTCGCGCGTTTCGCCGAGCTTTCCGCAGTTTTCAAGAGCTCGATATCACCGCGAGCAGTCAGCAGCCACTCCTTGGAATAGGTTCGCGCGACTGAGCTCAGCGCCGGCGCGAAATCCGGGCTGACGCTGAGCGCGGCCTTCATTTCGTTGCGCGCCCGTCTGAGGTTCGGCAGGGTCAGCCGCGCCAGATGCCGCCTTCCGACGAGATAGCGATGGTAAGCGATTGGATTCAGGTCTTCGCGCAGTGCTTCATGGCGCTCGATCTCGCTCGATACCGATAGCGCGATCCGCCGCGCGACGGCTCGTCTGTCCTTCACGAGCTCCATGTGATCGAGGCTGAATCTTTCCGCCCAGACGATCTGGTTCTGGTCGAAGAAGATCAGCTGAGCAAACAGGGTCACCTCGTCGCCGGCGCTGCTGATCCGGGTGTCGAGAATGTAGTTGACGCGATGGCGTTCGAAAAACGCCTTCTGCTTCTCCGTGTGATGTCCGATCTGGACTGCGGAATACGGCGCTATGACCTGCAAGCTATTGAAGGCGCAAAACCCGATGGTGATGTCTTCCACCAGAGACGCGGCGAGAAACCCGGCCTCGGGCCGGACCGACTGGTTCCTCGGAGGAAGCAGCACCAGACGAGGGATTTCGAGCCGGATCGTCTCGGACTCGAGGGAAAGAGTGGCTTCTATCCCTTCCCGCGGCGGTGGAGAGACGACACCGGCCGATATCCCGTCACGACCAGCGGAGCCATCGCGGATGGCGATTCCCCGCAGTATCGAATCCTGCCGCTTTTCATGATGATTCCGAAGGAACTCGACCTCTTCTTCCGCCTGGAAAATAGGGATGAGCATTTGCAGCGTGTCCGGATCCTTCGGTTCGGCTCGAAAAAGGATCACTGCCGCCTTTCTCAGGAGCTCGGTTTCCTTCCGTGACCGCGCCAGACCGGATGCCGCCTTCAACGCGTTGCCGAGAATCTCGATATGGCTGCTTTCCCGCTCCGCCAGCCAGCGCAGGAATTCGCGGCTATGGCAGTTGACCGGCCCGAGAAAGGGCTGGTTCATCAGCTTCACAACATGCTCCAGCCAGAGGAACGGCTCAGCATCCTCAGCTTTTGCAGGCAGCAAAAGATCGGAAGACAGGAATTCCCGGTTCAGCGAAACCAGGTTGCCCTGCGACGAGAGCATGTTTATCCCGAGCTCGGTTTGACGGGCATTGATTCTCGAAATCACCTTGCGCAGCGTGGATAGCGCAACGCCCTTGTCAGCCTCGCCCCAGAGGAAACGAGCCAATGTCGATCGGTCCGCCGAACCCTGGTCGGTCGTGAACAGATAGGCGAGAAGCAGCAGCCCCTTCTCGGGGAACGCGACAATGGTTCCCTCTCGATCGACGAGCTGCAAGCTACCGAACGTCTTTAGAATAAAAGTCATTTGCCTTTAAGTCACCGCGTCCCGCCGGATAAGAGCGACATGCGAATATCCGCGACGATAGGAGTCGTTAGACCTATCTCTGGCAGGCACTTTGTCCTAACATTCCGTGAAATTCAACAAGCTCGCGCGCTGCAAAATTGCGCGCCTATGGATCGTCGATTTTGCCGCCGGGCGCAGTGGAAGCGAGCTTCCGACGACCTGCCCCCAGTAGAGCGGCCCTCAGACCTTCTCTTTCTTCTTGATCTTTTCTTTCGGCTCGACCGGCGCATCGGGCGAAGGCGCCAGCAGCTTGCGCAGCGATGCGATCTTGTCCTTCACCAGCGGCCGGAAACGCGTCGCGCGATAGGGCATGTCGGCAGCGCCATACCCTTCCGGCCCGTCGTCATTGCCGCGATGGATTTCCGCGAGCTTCACGCCGATGAAGGTGCCGTCGACATAGTGGGTATATTCGCCGACCCAGCGGATCGTATAGATCTCGCCCTTGCGGATGAGCTGGTCGATGCTGACATGCTTGAAGGTATCGTTGATGCAGACGACCTTCTGGCCGACATGGAATTCATAGCTCATGGATCAAACTCGCAAACGGTCTTCCGCCTGACCAATCTATAGCGCGCCGGGCCGCAGGGATGAACCTCTTTTTGCAGAATGGATTCGATTGCGACTGGGTCACGATCACGTCTGACCTCAGGCGTAGCATGGCAGGTGATACCGTCCTTCGAGATTACCGGACGGCAAAACACTGGCTTGACCGCTGCCGTGGGGCACATAAGAAATACGCACCAAGGTTGAGGAATCTGCGTGATAAGGATCTTTGTTTCACTGAGCGTGATCGCGCTCGCGCTCTGCATGACTGCTGCTGATGGCCGAGCGGACCCATATTATGGACCACCCGATAACTCGTGCGAGGTTGTGAACCGCGCCTATGAAGCAACGCACAATCAGTATCACTATCGGGAGATAGTTTATTCGCTCGATGCGGATGGCAGCAAAAAGGAGGTCGTAGAGATGCGATACTCCACCCTCAATGTATTTCAGAGATATTCCGGCAAGGATTGGGAGGTGTATGGGATACCGAAGTCGGACCCTGATCAGCTTAAATTTACCTCGTGCACCTTCGTCGAAGGCGGAAAGACACTTCGGTACTACGCCAACTGGCATAAGGGCAAATATCTTGCTTCAGCCGAAATTCTGCTTTCACCACAACCGAGGAAACTTCTCTGGGTGATCCGCCGATATCCACCGGATGGACAGCAGTTTGCATTTCCTACTGCTATTTCGGTTTTCGATTACGATGCGGAGAGTGCGCGGCCACCCCGTTTGGAAAATGGACAATAGCCGCGCGACGCTTCGGGTCGCCGGCATTCTTCTTAAGAACTTCTCTGACGCAACCTAATCGCAATAGACTTTGCCGCTCTTGCGGGAGCGCAGGTCAAAGTGGAAATGGTTCCAGTGCTCCGGGTTGCTGCCCGGGCCGAGCACGGTGTTGAAATAACGGCAGCTGTCGCTGCGCACCGCCTTCAGGAGCCGGCCTTCGCGGAAGGAGAACAGGCCCTTCTTGCGCACGTCGATTTCATGGCCGTTCTTCAAGACGAATTTGCCGACGTCGATCGCATTGCCGTGGGCATGTTCCGACATCGGATTGTATCTTTGCCGGCTGTTGTTCATGCGCCGGCAGGAATAGCCGCCGAGCGGCTCAATCGTCTTGATGCCGGTCCAGTAGCGATAGCGGGCGGAGGGCGCCAGCTCGTTCTTCACCCATTTGGCGAAGGCAAGCGTCACCTGGCAGTTCAGCGTCACGGCCGGGCTAACGCCGATATTGCCGGAAAGCCCTTTGAGCGACACCGGATAAGGCACCTGGCAGGCAGGCCCTTGCGAGATCGGCGGCTTGTCGTCGAAGAGCACGCCCATGCGCTTCAGTTCCCGCCGGCAGGCAAGCTCGGAGGAAGGCATGACGCTCGGGTCCACCGGCGCAACCGGCTCGCTCATCATCGGGTTGTTTGGCCGCAGCATCGCGACCTCTTGGCTTTCGTCCTCTTCGGGAACGCGGGTGGGCGCCATGACAGGGCTGCCGTCGCTCCAGGCGGGCGTCCGGCTCATCTGCCTGCGTGCCGCCGGCTGCGGCATCGTCTGCGGTTCGGGTTGACGCATCGGCTGATTGAGCTGGGTCGGACTGTCGGTGCCGATGCCGTCGACGACGGGCTCGGTGGCATTGCCCTCGGCAATCTGCTGTTGTTGTTCCTGTGCCAGCCCGACGACCGGCTCGGCCCCGAGCTCGTCATCCATGTTGACGCCGCCCGACGGGATCGCAAGGTTCCGCGTGCCGCCCCAGTTCTCGGTCTGCTGGCCTGCCGCCATCGCCTCATCGCTGTCGATCATCGGCAGGCGGCCACCACGCGCCGCCGGCGCCGACTGCGTCGGTGGCGCAGACTGTGTCAGCGCGGGATGGCGGGTGCCGGCGAGGTTTGGCGTGTCGAGGTAATCGACGGAGCCCTGCGAATTGCCGGCAGGCGCGCTGGAAACGGGATAGGAGGCCTGGCTCTCCGCGGGCGCTAGGCGCTCCGCACGCGCCATCCCCATCTGAGGCGCCATGCGCGCAGCCCCGCGCCCCGGCGAGATCGAGCTGACCCTGGTTCCGTTGTCGACATTGGCCGGCGGCGTGAGCCCATCGCTGATCGAACAGGTCGTCAGCGCCGCCGAAAGCAGCACGGGCAAGAGGGATCGCCGAGGAAAGGAAACAAACGCCATACTCTTATCGCTTCCACAGGCCGGCAGTGCAGTGACCGAAAAAACTCGATCCAATTTTAATTAAAAACGGTGAACGAAAACTTACCCGCACAATCTGAACGCGACGGACATGAAAAAAGGCCGGTTGGCCGGGTCGCGCGAATGGCTGCCCCTCACCCTAACCCTCTCCCCGTTCTGACGGGGAGAGGGGACGTGCGAGACGAAAGGTTAGCGGGAAAAAGAGAGGTCGCGGCATGTCCCTTCTCCCCGCGCGCGGGGAGAAGGTGGCGGCAGCCGGATGAGGGGCTGCCATCGACACATAGGATCAACTACCTATTGGTGAAGTTGATCAAGTCGGCCAGGGTGAAATGACCCGGCTCGGCGCCCGGCAGTGTCGGCCGCCATTTTGGCCATTGCGCCAGGAAGGAATGCCGATCCTCGCGGATCAGACCGGCGATGACCTCGGCGATTATGGTGCCGCCGACAGGCCCGAGATGCTGGCTGTTTCCAAAGATCTCCGCCTCGCGCAGGATGTAGAACCACAGCGGCGCGTTATCCCTGAAAATCCCGGGGTGATAAGTCAGCAATGCGCCGCGCGCCCTCCTCCTTTCGGCATCCTCGCTGTCGAACAGCTGCTCGTCCGACAGCGCCTCCATTTCCATATGGCGCGCCACCGCCTGGCCGGAAGGCAATCCGAGCCGCCAGCCGCGCAGCAGGTTCAAGGCGGCGAGCGCCCTGCGGATCTTGATCGGCTCGCGCTGATGATCGGGCAGGCTGGTCAGCGGATCGACCAGCGTCGTGTCGAGCTTGTAGGAAGGCTGCGGCAGAACGGCGCCGGCCGGCGGCTCTCCATCCGGGGCGACGCCATCGAAGAAGAAAGCCCAATCGATCGGCCAGAAGCCGGGAAGCTCGCGGAAGCCGTTCAAATTCGCCAGCGGCTGCTCTGCCGTGTCGATCAACGAGAAGATCGGAATGCGGTTGAACGTCGCCGTTTTCCCGTTGAACGGCTGCTCGACGGGCCTGGGCTTCGTCACGATCCTGTTCAGGGAATAGCTCGGCCTCACCATCGAGTGACCATATCGGTAGGCCGCGACGGAGAATTCGACCGGGATGAAGGCGTATCGGCCCTGGGGATTATAGAAGCGGATATTCGGCTTCTCTCCTCTCCCGACGATGACGCGCTCGTAGGTCTCCTTGCCGATGATCCGGGGCAGGAAATCATGCAGCACGATCCACTGGTAGTGCCAGCGCACCGTCTGCTGACAGAGCCCGAAATCGCGGCTGTGCAGCGTATCGACGACCTTGTTGTGAAATCTGAGGAAGGTGGCGTGGAGCTGCGAGACGATCACGTTTTCGTCGTTGCGCTTGTCGCCAAGCAGCGCGCGCCGGACCGGGGCGGTGTTCCTCGGCAGGTCGGGACGGTTTTTCCTCGTGTCGTCAAAATCCTTGTCATCACCGAGCAACAGATGAAGCTCGTCGTCCTCGTAGAGGAAAGGCTGGTCGGCCGGTCCCGAACCGTAGACCGAATCCAGATCCAGCCGCGGCGTGCGGAAATCCTGCAGGGCATCCGGATCATTGAAGCGGTCGAGCGACGAGACCGGATCGAAAGTGATGTCATGATCGAGAAACTGGCCGAAATAGGTGAAGCCGGCAGGAATTGCCGGGTTCTCGTCTTCGGGCTCCCGCTCGTTGAGCGCAACGTCGACGGGCTTTCCCTCTTCGATCTTCTCGGCGAACTCCCCCTGGAACATCGTTTTCGCGAGATCGGTGAGCGCGTCCTCGGTAAATGCGGCGGCCGGCAGGTTGCGGAACATCCTGCCGAACCTCTGGTCGCGAACACTCGAATGCGCGACGCTATCCATGCCTCTTACTGGTGAACCATGCTTGCTGCGAGCCATTTCGGCCTCCCTCGGTTACTGAACTGGAATGCGGCAGCGGTGCGATGAGGGGCAGCGATGTCAGATGCGGAGGACCGAGATCCTCGAATTCGGGGAGACACACGACGGCCATGCCAAGGCCGCCGTGGCCGTGGTCCCGGATAGTTTGCGAAATTAGAGAATTACGGTGGCTTCCGCAACGACAGCAATCGCTATCGTCGAAATGCCCTGCCCTCAACTACAACCTGAATGAAGCATAACGGAAGGTAAATTGCAACGAGATTCGCTTAATGATTGAATCCGCTGCTTTTTACAAGCACCTTGGCCAGGTATAGCAGTCTGAATATCTTGGAATTGCGGCTAAGAGCCGTGACCGCGGCTCTTCAGTTTGTTGAGAGGTCTTGCTCTTTACTCGGCGTCATCCCAGGCCTTGTGCCACTGCTGCCTGGTTTGGCAAGAGGGCTAACCCCACTCTCCGTCATCCTCGGGCTTGACCCGAGGATCTATGCCCGTCGCGGCTGGCGGATGCGGTGTGGATGCTCGGGTCAAGCCCGAGCATGACGGAGAGTGGGGCCAAGCGAAAGGAGCCATTGACGGCGCAGCGTGTCAGGGGTGCCATTCACCAACGAACCAGACAACACCGTCGCCCACCCCTGCCGACCCGAGTTGGAGGGGGAGCAGAGAACAGCCGCGAGACAAGCCCGAGGCTCATCAACGAAAAAGAGCCGTCGCGACGGCTCCTTTCCTATGCGGCTTAACTCTGAAGCGCGCCCTCACGCGGCCCGCGTATACCTCGCCTCGGCCCGCTGCTCCGCGCGCAGGCGGAAATTCGAAAGCAGCGTCTTCAGCTGGGTGCTCTCGTCGGCAAGCGTGCGGCTCGCCGCCGTCGTTTCCTCGACCATGGCCGCGTTCTGCTGCGTCATCTGGTCCATATGGTTGACGGAGCCATTGATCTCGTTGAGCCCGGTCGATTGCTCGCGGGCCGCCGTCGCGATCGATGCGACGTGATCGTTGACGCGGTTGACCAGCTCCTCGATCTCCACCAGCGCCTCGCCGGTCGAGCGCACCAGCGCCACTCCGCCCTCGACTTCAGAAGCCGACCGGCTGATCAGCGTCTTGATCTCCTTGGCGGCATTGGCCGAGCGCTGGGCGAGTTCGCGCACTTCCTGAGCGACGACGGCAAAGCCACGGCCCGCCTCGCCGGCGCGTGCGGCCTCGACGCCGGCGTTCAGCGCCAGAAGGTTGGTCTGGAAGGCGATCTCGTCGATCACAGAGATGATCTGATTGATGCGGCTCGAGGATTCCTCGATCCGGCCCATCGCGGTCACCGCATTGCGGACGATGTCGCCGGAGCGCCCGGCGCTCGCCTTGGTCTCGGCCACCATCTCGCGCGCCTCGTTCGCCCGCTCGGATGCGGTCTTGACGGTCGCGGTGATCTCGTCGAGTGCCGCCGCCGTCTCCTCAAGCGCGGCCGCCTGCTGCTCGGTGCGCTTCGACAGATTGCCGGTCGCCTCGCTGATGTCGTTGGCGCTCTCGTTGACGACGCGGCTCGATTCCGCGATCGCCTGGATGACGCCGTTCAGCGCATCGACGGCGGCGTTGAAATCGCCCCGGAGCTTGGCGTAATCCTCGCCGATATCGCCGATCGAAACCGTGAGGTCGCCGCCTGCGAGCTTCTCCAGCCCGACGCCGAGCGCCTGCATCGCCTGGGTCTGCCGCTCGGAGGCCGAACGCAGGCTGGCCTCGTTGCCGCGGCGCTCCGCTTCGATCTGCTGCTGCCTTTCGTCTTCCCGACCGCGCAGCGCGCTGCGCTCGTCGACGGAATCGCGCAGCACCAGCAGCGCCTTGGCCATCTGACCGATCTCGTCGCGGCATTCGCTGCCGGCAATCTCCACAGATGCTTCTTCGGCCGCGATCGCATTCATTGCCGTCTTCAGCCGGGCGACCGGCACGGTGACGCTGCGCACGATGGCATAGGCGATGGCGATCGTCGCCGCCGCACCGAGCAGGCAAAGTGCCGCTGCCCAGATCGCATTCTGGCGATAAAGCGCTGCAAGGTCATCGGCATAAACGCCGGTGCCAACGATCCAGCCCCAGGGCTCGAAACCGGCGACATAAGAATATTTGAGAACCGGCTCATCGGCGCCCGGCTTCGGCCAGTAATAATCGACGAAGCCCTTGCCGTCCTTCTTCACTTTGTTGACGAATTCGACGAACAGGAACTTGCCCGTGGGGTCCTTCATCTGCGAAATGTCGGTGCCATTCAACTGCGGCTTGATCGGGTGCATCACCATGTTGGGACGCATGTCGTTGATCCAGAAATAGCCGTCGGCGCCATAGCGCATCGCGCCGATCACGTCCTTGGCCGCCGCCTGAGCCTGCTCGCGGGTCATGGTGCCCGCCTGCTCCATCTTGTAATATTTGTCGAAGATGCCGAGCGCCGTCGCCTCCATCTTCTCCAGTCCCGCCTTCCGCTCCGCCTGCAGCTCGGAATAGGAATAGTTCAGAAAAAAGACCATCGTTGCCGCAAGCACCGCAAGGGTGAAGCCGACGAGGCAGTAAAGGCGGGTGGAAATCTTGACGTTGCGCATGAGGTTCCCGGCGATTCTTACATGTGTAGTTCGTCACATAGTGGAACAGCCGAATTACCGGACGGTAAAGTTGGATTAGTGGATTCTCACATAACGTAAGGTGAGATGACGGTTGCAAAATTCAACCGACTGAAATCGAAAGGAATTTTAATCGGTGCCCATCGCCATATTTACGCCGCCGCCGGCCCCACGCTGAAAAGGATTGGTACGGATACGGAGTTCGCCTAACCTTGGCTGCAGAATCGTATCCGGAGATCGAGGGAACTTTCCATGACCGACACCGCCAAGCCGAGAGGTGAACTGACGCTGCGCACGCTTGCCATGCCCGGCGATGCCAATCCGGCCGGGGATATCTTCGGCGGCTGGGTCATGGCGCAGATGGACCTTGCATCCGGCATTCGCGCCGCCGAGCGCGCCAGGGGCCGCGTCGTCACCGCCGCCGTCAAGGAGATGGCCTTCGAGCTGCCGGTCAAGATCGGCGATACGCTGTCGGTCTATACCGATATCGAGCGCGTCGGGCGCACCTCGATCACGCTGATCGTCGAAGCCTGGGCGCACCGCTCGCGCTACAACCAGCAGGAAAAGGTCACCGCCGGCACCTTCATCATGGTAGCGCTCGACGAAGAGGGCAAGCCGAAGCAAGTCCCCGAGGAGTGACAGACCGGGGATCGACAACATGGAAACGGTCAGCTCGCCTGAGGTCTTCCTTCACATCAAGGTGGTGATGGGCATGGTCGTCAGCCTCTCGCTGGCGAGGCTGCTCACCGGCGTTGCCGGCATCGTCCAGCATCCCGGCAAGGCGAAGGTCTATCCCGTTCATCTCGGCTGGGCTTTGTCGCTGTTCCTCTTCATCATCCATATCTGGTGGTGGGAATACCGCCTGCAGGCCGTGCCCGCCATCGGATTCGGCATCTATCTCTTCCTCGTCTGCTTCTGCAGCCTGTTTTTCCTGCTCTGCGCCCTGCTCTTCCCGGCAAGCCTCGACGAATATGGCGGCTACGAGGAATATTTCATTTCAAGGCGCAAATGGTTCTTCAGCCTCCTCGCCCTGATCTATGCCGTCGATATCCTCGACACGGCAATCAAGGGGCCGGAGCGCATCCTCTCCCTCGGCTGGGAATATCCCGCCCGCAACATCGTCTACATCCTCCTCTGCGCCATCGCCGCCTGGACCCCCAGCCGCCGCTTCCATACCGCCTTCGTCATCGCCAACCTGGTCTATCAGGTGAGTTTCATCTTCAGGCTTTATGATGTTTTGGGGTGAGGCCCGGTCCCGCAAAGCGGGAGCGATCGATCCAGTGAATCGATCGCAGGGCCGAACGCCCTGAGCCCAAGCGAAGGGCCGGGCAGCCTCAAACTCCATCCCACCAAACCCTTTCGACATCACTCACCGGCATCCGTCACCCGCCGCACCCCACCCGCCCATCGAAGCCAGCCGGCCGCATAATGCGCAGCACACGCCCACGCCCCCAGGATCGCGATGTGATGCAAAAAGAACCCGACCGTCGACTCCTGAAAATCCCAGAAATCAATCGACGGCCGGCCGACGAGCCTGTCTCCAATCCCCACGACGACCATGCCGTGAATACCGCACGCCGCGATCGCGCCTGCGACTCCTCGAAGGGCAGCAGTCCTGATCGCGTCCGGCGGCCCAACCCGCAACAACTTGCCCGTAACGCCCATGATCATCGACCAGTGAAGACCGAGATGGACGGCTGCGAGCATGAACGCCCAGTAGGCCGCAAGGATGTGAATTTCTCGCGCAGTCGGCCCGCCATTCAAGGGAACGAAAGCAAACACGCTCCGCGATATCATCACGCTGGTCATCAGCAATGCAGCCATCGCCAGGCCAATCGAGATGTTCGACGCAATTGTCAGAAGGCTCTGCCTGCCGCGCGCCGCCTTTGGAAGTCTTGCCCACCACCGCCTGTTGAAGACATTGTGCGAGACGAGGAGGATGAACATGCCGGTGCCGATCAGCTCATGCGAGGTGTTATCAAGCCACCAGTAGGCAAGCGCGACCAGAAGCAGACCGGCGGCCGTGAAGTCCAGCACCAGGCGTATCAGGAATAGCGGGCTCATGACGCGGCGCCCTCGCCGCGGGTCCACCTAATCAATGACGGCCCCGTCGAAAGCCTTGAGATCGTCGAGCGTGTAGAGGAAGTCCTGGTCGGCCCTGGAGGAATGACAGGACTGGCACCGCGCGGTGTTCTCGGCCATGTTGACGCTGCCATCCGGTTTGAACCATTGGAATTGCCAGTCACCAGTGCGGCGGGTTTCATCGTAGTCGTCTCCCCAGCCGCGGCCCTTTTCCATGACGAAGGTGCGGTAGATCTCCCCGTCGCGGTAGTCGACCAGCACGAAATGGGTGCCCTCGGGAATAGGCTGCCCGTTCTTCACCGCCTGGATGGCTTCGTTTGTCGTCATGATGTGCTCGGTCACCTCGCCGCGCCTGATGGTGGTGTAGTGAACGAGACCGGCCAGTTCGGGCATCGTCGTCCGGTTCGGTTCGGCGTCGACCTTCCAGCCGATGAGAATAACGGCACCGGCCGCGGCAAAGAGAATGGGAATGCGTTTGAGGAGATGACGCATGGGTAGCTTTCCTGATTTCGGGCAGAAAATGTTCGGGCGAGCAGCTCCGGCAGAAGCGGAAGGCCGCTCGTCTCATTCGCTTGCGAAAACGTCCTTCGCGATGGCGACGGCCGAGACCGCATTCGGCCAGCCGGCATAGAAGGCAAGATGGGTGATCGTCTCGATCAGCTCGTCCTCGGTCACGCCGTTCTGGCGGGCGATGGCAAGATGTGACCTCAGCTGGTCGGGCCGGTTCATGGCGATCAGCGCGGCAACGGTGACGAGGCTGCGGTCCCGCTTCGAGAGCTGCGGGCGCTCCCATATGTCGCCGTAAAGCACATCGTCAGTCAGTTCAGCCAGCTTCGGCGCGGTCGCGCCCATCAGTTGCTGGGCGCGCGAGCGCCTGGACTTGTCGTCGCCTTCAACAGGTGTCTGAGCACCGGCGACGACCGGCAGAGCGGCCAGCACCATGCTGGCCGACAGCATCAGGTTTCCCAAAAGATGTTTCATGGACTTCACCTCATCATTTTCAGGATCGGGCATATGCCGCGAAGAGTTCGCGGGGATCAGTCGAGCTTCTTCTCGCGGAGGAGGTGCTGGTTCCCCCGACGGCAATGCTGCCCTGCTCCTGGATGACCAATGGCTCGGTCTTTACCGCATCGGCAGCCGTCGCCACTGTCGCGGCAAGCTGCGCCGAGGCAAGCAGCAATGCGGCCAGAATATTGGACAATCCATATCGCATGTCGGCTCTCGCTTCGTTTCAGATGGCGAGAAGGTAGCGGCATCGCACCGTCAGGATTAGACGCCCCGGACAGCTAGGGTCTATTAGGTCAACTAATTAATCACGAGCTGTTGATAAGCCGTGATGGAATAAAATCGGCATTACTTTCCTCTATAGCGGAGCGCATCGACGAGCAGGGTGAACGCCGGAGACGCATGCCGCCTGTTCGGATAGTAGAGATGGTATCCCGGGAAAGGCGGGCACCAGTCTTCGAGAATCCGGATCAACTGCCCGTCCTCGATATAGGACTGAACCTGGTCCTCGGGCATATAGGCCAGTCCCAGCCCGTTCAGCACAGCGTCGATCCGCATGGCGATGTTGTTGAACACCGTCTGCCCCTCGACACGGATGCGCAATTCGCGGCCGTCCTTCTCAAACTCCCATGGATAGATCGTCCCGTGCGTCGGCAGCCGAATGTTGATGCAGTTATGAGCCGTCAGATCCTGAGGAACTTCGGGGCGCGGATGGTGCTCGAAATAGACGGGCGCTCCGACGACCGCCATGCGCATCTCGGGACCGATCCGGACCGCAATCATGTCCTTCGCCAAATGCTCGCCGAGCCGGATGCCGGCGTCGTAGCGCTCGGCGACGATGTCGGTCAGGCCGTAGTCGACGATCACTTCGACGTTGATATCGGGATGATCCGGAAGAAAGCGCGCCAAGAGAGGCGCGAGAATGGAAACCGCGGAGTGCTCACCTGCCGTGATGCGAATGGTGCCGGCCGGCCGCTCGCGCATTTCGCTCAGCGCCGCGATCTCGAACTGGATTTCTTCAAATCTCGGCCCGACCCGTTCCAGCAGGCGCTCGCCCGCCTGGGTCGGCGACACGCTTCTGGTCGTGCGGGTCAATAGCCGAAGCCCCAGCTTCTCTTCGAGACCGCGCACCGTCTGGCTCAACGCCGATTGCGACACGCCGAGCTTGGCGGCCGCCTTGGTGAAGCTGCGCTCCCTGGCGACCGTGAGAAAGGCGACGAGGTCGTTGAAATTGTTGTCCTGGGGCATTCATTAGTCCGCCTTATAGGTCCATGCGCATTACAGCATCTAATCGAAAGCTGCCATGGGGATTAAGTTCACGTCAACTCAACCGGCCGGCAATACCGAACCGGCGCCCTCACCCCATACAAAGCCACGAACGGACACGACCATGGAAACACGCAATATCGGCGATCTCGAAGTCTCAGCCCTCGGTCTCGGCTGCATGAGCATGAGCGCCGCTTACGGACCGCCCGCTGACGAAGGCGAGATGATCCGGTTGATGCGCACCGCCCATCAGCAGGGCGTCACCTTGTTCGACACGGCCGAAGCCTATGGCCCTTTCGCCAATGAGGAGCTTGTCGGCAAGGCGCTCGCGCCGATCCGCGACCAGGTGGTTATCGCCACCAAATTCGGCTTCGATATCGATCTGCAAACCGGCGAACGCCGCGGCGGCACGAACAGCCGCCCCGACCACGTCAAGGCGGTTGCCGATGCTTGTCTGCGCCGCCTGAAGACGGATCGTATCGACCTGTTCTACCAGCACCGCGTCGATCCCGACGTGCCGATCGAAGACGTGGCCGGCGCCGTCAAGGAGCTGATCGCAGCCGGCAAAGTCAAGCATTTCGGCCTGTCCGAAGCCGGCGTCCAGACCATCCGCCGCGCCCATGCCGTCCAGAAAGTAACGGCCGTCCAGAGCGAATATTCGCTCTTCTGGCGCGGCCCCGAGGCCGAACTTCTGCCGGTCCTTCAGGAACTCGGCATCGGTTTCGTGCCCTTCAGCCCGCTCGGCGCCGGCTTCCTCACCGGCAAGATCGACGAGAACACCAAGTTTGACGCGAGCGATTTCCGCAACAGCGTCCCGCGCTTCTCACCCGAGGCACGCAAGGCCAATTTTGCGCTCGTCGACCTGATCAAACGGATCGGCGACCGCAAGGGCGCAACACCAGCGCAGATCGCCCTCGCTTGGCTGCTGGCGCAAAAACCATGGATCGTCCCGATCCCGGGAACGACGAAGCAGCATCGGCTCGAGGAGAATCTCGGCGCTGTCGACATCGACCTCCTGCCCGACGACCTCGCCGAAATCGACACCGCCCTCGCCGGCATCGAGGTCCAGGGCGAGCGGTTGCCTGAGGCAGCACTGAAGATGACTGGGCGGTAGGATCGGCTCGGCGGATGCCGCTGGGCCTGCCCTTCGCTAGTGCTCAGCGCATTCGCGGCTCTGCCCCGGCGCTTACCTCTCGTCCCTCATTCCTGTGCTCGTCACAGGAATCCAGTGCGCCCACGTCCGTGGGCGCTAGAGACTCCTTCAAGATCGCATCGATTCATTCACGGCGCCGACGCGCCGTGGCTGGATTCCTGTGACGAGCACAGGAATGAGGGAGGAAAGGTTAGCGACAGCCCCTCACACCTTCAAAAACTGCGACCCCTTATCAAACCCCAGCCCCGGAAAAATCTTCCCCGTTAGATCATCCATCCCGACATCGAACTGCCGGTAAAGCATCGCCGCCGCCACCTCCCGCACATCCGCCGTCGGCATCAAATCGCGGTCGTCGAGCAGCTGGCCGTCGCCGACGCCCGGCCAACGGCCAAGAATCCTGCCGCCATTGATCGCGCCGCCGGCAAGCAGCGCGCAGCCGCCGGTGCCGTGGTCGGTACCGCCGGAGCCGTTCTGGCGGACGGTGCGGCCGAACTCGGTCATGGCGAGCACCACCGTCTTGCCCCAGATCTCGGGCCCGAGCGTCGTCTTCAGCGTGTTGATCGCCTGCGCGAGATCCTGCGCCGGTCGCTTGAACTGGCCGGCCTGGCCAATATGGGTGTCCCAGCCAGTGATTGAGAAGCTGGCGATGCGGTAATCGCCCTTCAGCATATTGGCGGCAAGTGCAGCCACATCGGCGGTCTTCTCACCGCGCTGCCCATCGGGCTCGACCATCATCGCAGCGCTGTCGGCCCGCGTCGCCTCGGCAAGTGCTGCGGCGAACGGCGGATCGCCGGCATAGAGCCGCGCCAGGAACTGCATCTCGTCACGCGCCGGCGCAAGATTGGAATCCGAGGCCCAGACATCGACATTGTTCGGGCCGGAAAGGATCAGCTCCGTCGAGGTGTTGACGTCGATTGCCTTGCGCGCATCCGAGCGCGGAATGACGGCGAGCGCCCGGTTCAACCAGCCGGTCTTTTCCTCGGCGACATGCTCGCCGCCGGACTCCAGCATGTCCTGCCCGTCGAAATGGCTGCGCTGATCGCGATAGGGCGTCGAGACCGCATGCACGAAGGCGAGCTCCCGGCTTTTCCAGAGCGGCATCAGGTCGGCGGCAGCGGGATTGAGGCCGAAATGCCCGTCGAGATCGAGAAGCCCGGTCTCCGGCGTCAGCGCCAGCGTCGGCCGGAGGCCCGCAAAACCGGCATCGCCATAGGGCTGCACCAGATCCAACCCGTCCATCGCGCCGCGCAGCACGATGGTGACGAAGCGGTTATCACCAGGCATCGCCGCGAAAGTGACCGGCGTGAAGACGGGCGCGGCGGCAAGACAGCAGGCAGAGGTGAGAAAACCGCGGCGGGAAAGCGAGATCCTGTTCATCGACAGTGTCATGACGGCGGCCTCCTAAGCAGGTTCCGGAAAAGTGTCCAACGGTTTTCCGGCCAGAACCTGCGATAAAACAAAGGAGCTAAGCAGACGAAGCGTTGGCTTGCCAACGAAAGCCTGCTTAGCGGCGGTTGAATTCGGGCGAGGCCAGCACCAGCGTCAGCCCGCTGATCTTGTTCGGCGCCTGCGACACGACACGGATCGTCTCGTCGCGCGCCGCATCGGCAAGCGTCGATTTCAGGAATTCGCGCGGATCTTCGTCCCGGCCGAACTGCGCTGAGGCCCGTCTTGCCCAGGCCAGCCGCTCGGCGATCTGGCTGCCGGTGATCCAGGCAGAGAAGCCTTCCTGAAAACCGGCCGGGCTCGGCGGCAGCCAGGTCGGCTGTCCCATGCGCTTCAGCGCGCCCTGCCCCAGCGCCCGTGCCGTCCGGAACGCCTTGAGGCGCTTGTCCCTCGCCTCGCCAGCAGGTTCCGTCGGCGCAGGCGATCCCGCCATGGCAGGCGTGTTCGCCGCCATGTCGCCTTCTTCAGTGCCCTGCTGGTTGGCCGCCAGGAAGCTGCCGACGACGCCGTTGACCGGCCCCGCGTTCAGCGCCCTGAGGCCGGCGACGACATAGTCGAAAGGCTGGCGCGCCTTGGCGCCTTCGTCGCGCCAGGCGGCGGGATGGTCGAGCATGGCGGTATAGACCGCCGTCAGGTTTCCATCGGTCTTCTTCCAGGCTGCGGCCATGTCAGACACCATGCCCTCGTCGGGCCGGTCGGAGACGAAATGCACCGCGAGCTTGCGGCTGACATGCGCCGCCGTCTTCGGATGGACGGCGAGATCGTCGAGCATGTCGAGATAGTCGTCGCGCGAGCTCTTGCGCCCACCATAGCTGACGCCGAGCACCTGATGCGTGCCGGGTTCGGAAATATTCGGCCGGAAGGCGATGTCCATCTCCTTGCGGTCGATAGTCAGGCCCGTCAGCACCATGGCTGCCGCCGTCACATCCGCCTGGGTATAGCCGCTGCCGGCGCCGAGCGTGTGCAGCTCCAGAAGCTCGCGGCCGAGATTTTCGTTCAGCCCCTTGTTGCGCTTCATGCCGCCGGCCGAGCCCGGCCCGAGCGAATCCGCCTGGTCGAGATAGATCAGCATGGCCGGATGCGCCGTCGCATTGCGCAGGAGATCGCCGAATTTGCCTGCGATGAACGGCCGGATCGCCTCGGCCTCGTAGAGCGGCACGATGAGGCGCATCGGCAGGCTCTTGTTGGCGCTGGTGGAGAAATGGTCGGTCCAGAAGGTCGAAAGCCGCTCGTAGAAGCCGTAGGGCGACAGCACTGCCTGCATCAGCCGCAGGTTCGCGTCGTGCTGGAACTGCTGCTGCGCCTGCTGCTGTATTCCTTTGCGGATCTCGCGCCGCACCGTATCGTCGGTCGCCGTCTTCGCGTCCTTGCGGACTTCCGTCAGCTGCGCCTGCAGGTTCAGGATCGCCCGGTGGCGCGTGTCGATGCCGCCGAGCGGAAAGTCCGGCGTCGCCGCCACGCCCTGGGCGAGCTGGCCGATCAGCTCATCCTTACTTTGCGGCGGCGCCTCGCCCGGCCGGAAACCATAGCCGAACCGGATCGCCGCCATCGTCGGGAAAGAGAGGCTCATGGCCGATCACCTCACGATCACTGCTGGAGCAATTCCAGCAAGAGTGCACAGCGGTTTTGCGCCCGGAATTGCGCAAAACAAAAAGCTTGAGGTGACAGGCTGCCAGCCGATTACGACCGCAATCTGTAGGAAATGCGGCAATATCGAGACATGGACGATTTGTAATCTGTTGAAAAGCCTAAGGTTTACGCCCGGAAGATGAAGGATGCTCCGATTGCGATAAGCGCGAAGCCGATCGCATGGTTCCAGGTCAGGTTCTCGCCGAGCCAGAAGATGGAGAAGCCGGAAAAGACCAGCAGGGTGATCACCTCCTGCATCGTCTTCAACTGCGCCGTCGAATAGACCGCCGAGCCGATACGGTTGGCCGGCACCGCCAGGCAATATTCGAAAAAGGCGATGCCCCAGCTGACAATGATGGCGAGGGCGATGGCGCTGCCCTTATGCTTGAGATGCCCGTACCAGGCAAAGGTCATGAAGATGTTGGACGCAAACAGCATGACGATGGGCCAAACGGCGGCGGGAGAAAAGGACATGGAGAAACTCGGAAGCTGTGGAGGAAATGGTTGATCCGACGAGACGCCGGGCGGGCCCTATCTATCACGCCGCCGTTCGGCCGCAACCCCCGAGACCACTGACCGATTGTCTCACGCCCGCGAGGCGATGCGGATGGCCGGCAGATCACAAGGCGGCGTGCCTCCCAGCAACACCCGGTTGCGATTTACGGGTCGAGCTCATGCGCTCCTGCTAGCCGTCTCGCGATACGGCATTCTCCAACGCCCATTTTCCTGCGCGCGGCATCCACCAACGCTCCTCATCCTGAGGCGCGTAGCCCATCGGGCGAAGCCTCGAAGGACACGCTGTGACGCCACTCCTTGCATTCAGGCGCGTCTCGAGTGAGGCTTTCTCTCAAGTGCTTGGGCACGCAAGCGGCCTCCGCATCACGCCGACGCGCCGAACCGTCTCACGCCACCCTGCCCCGACACGCCCACGCTACCGACGCGAACGATCGCGGCCCATCCGGTTCTCCTGCCTCATAAGCGGCCCGAACGGCAGCATCCACAGCGGCTCGCTTGGCCGGCTCCAGCCCGCCGACATACTTGCCGAGCGGTCCCTCGCCTGCGGCGATCGGGGCCCAATAGTCGTCGAAGGAAAGGTAATCCATCCGGATCAACAGCGATGTCTCCTCGACATCGGCAAGCCCCTGCGCGATGAAAGTCTGCTTCATCTCCCCCGGCCGCATCATCGGCTGGAAACAATATTTGCGACGCATAGGCAGCGCGTTCTCATCGAGCATGACGACTGTGTCCCACATCATCCGCATGCCCGACATGCCGCCGTAGTGATCCCAGACGGCGGCCGCGACCACGCCACCGGGACGCACGACCCGGGTCATCTCGGCCACCGCCTTGCCCGCCTCCGGCACGAAATGCAGCACGAGCAGCGACAGCGCCCGGTCGAAGCGGTTGTCCTCGAAGGGAAGTGCGCAGGCATCGGCCTGCTGAATCGCAATCCGCGGATCGCTATTGCGCGCTTTCGCCGCCTCGACGAAAACAGGCGAATAGTCGATGGCGGCGATCTCCCGCAGGCCCGGCCTCTGCGCCAGCGTGAATGTCAGGCTGCCGGTGCCGCATCCGACATCGAGCACGCGATCCCCATCCGCCAGCCCCGCGAAATCAATCAGCATCGGCGCCAACGTCCGGCTCCACCGGCCCATCAACCGCTCATAACCATCGGCACTCTCGACATGGAAACTCGACGGCATGAAAGCCTCCCCTCCAAGGACGATGAGCCATCAATATGGCTCCGAGGGGCGGCCCGTCGCAAGCGGATAGTCACCTGACACTTGTCAGGTATTCCGCGCGATAAAGCCTCCGCGCAGAATACCCGTGTTGATGATGCCCAGGACCTCACCCGAGCGCCTGCTGCGGTCAACGTCCGTGCCAGCGTATCAGGCGCCACCCTTGTCGAGAACGCTCCAATCAAACCCGCGCGCCCAATCGCGGTATCGGTGCCAGCCGACCTCAGGGAAATCGCGGCGCAGGGCGGCGATGTCGGCGTCGTAGCCGGTGCGGTCGAACCATTCGTACATCAGCGCCGCATCCTCGCTCTGCTGCCGCATGACCGTGATCGGCAGTTCCCGATAGGCGATCGGGCGGCCGAGGACCTCGGACAGGATCTTCGCCTGCTCCTCGCCCGACAATTCGTCACCGGCAATGTCGAAACGCTTGCCGAACACCTGATCGCGTCGCTCGGCGAGCGCCGCGACGAAAGCGCCGATATCGGCAAGGCAGATCTGTTGCAGCACACGACCGGGCGGCAAGGCCGCGGCATAGACGCCCTGGCGCAGCCCGTCAATCGCCCACGGCGCCACCGTGTTTTCCATGAAGGCGACGGGCGCGCTGATCGTGTAGGGAATGCCGAGCCCGGCAATATGCTTCTCGACGAGATATTTGCTTTCGAAATGCGGAATGCCGGTTTTCTTGTCGGCATCGCCGACGGAAGAATAGATCAGATGGCCGATGCCGGCGGCCTTCGCCCCATTCGCGGCGGTAACACCCTGACGGGTTTCCGCTTCCGGGCCACTTTCGAAGCTGCTGCCCATCAGGAACATGGTATCGACGCCCGTCGCGGCCTTCGTCACCGACGCCGCATCATCGAGATCCCCGGCGACGATCTCGACTCCTGCAGCGGCCAGTCGCCGCGCATCGTCGCTATCAGGCCTGCGGCTGATTGCCCTGACGCGGTGTCCTCGCGCCGTCAATGCGCGCACGACCGCCCCGCCCTGCTGGCCGGTGGCGCCCGTGACCAAAACGCTTCTTCCATTACTGCTCATGTCTCCGCTCCTTGTTGTTGGCGACAGGGGCAGAGGTAGGGCCTGTCGCATTGAACCATAATAGCCTACGATTGAGAAACATCGTGCCACTGGTGAATACAATGCTCGACCTCAACGATATCGTCGTCTTCGCCCGCGTCGTCGAGGCCGGCAGCTTCACCGCCGCCGCCCGCCTGCTCGCCATGCCGAAGACGACGGTCAGCCGCCGCATCGCCGCGCTCGAGCGCGAGATGGGTGTGCGCCTGCTGCAGCGCACCACCCGCAGCCTCAAGCTGACGGATGCGGGGCGCCTCTATTACGAGGAGAGCAGCCAGGCGCTGCGCACGCTGGAACAAGCCAACCTCCGCCTGGCCGAGGCGCGGGCGGAACCATCAGGCACGATCCGCATCTCCGCGCCGGTCGGTTTCGGCGGCCACTTCCTTGCCGCCGCGATTTTCGATTTCCTGGCGGCCTACCCGAAAACGAAGGTCGAGCTGCGCCTCACCGACGACCGGCTCAACCTCATCGAGAGCGGCATAGACCTCGCCTTCCGCACCGGCATCCTGGAGGATTCCACGCTGATTGCCCGCAAGCTCGGCTCGACCTACAGGGTTCTCTGCGCCAGCCCGGACTATCTCGCCCGCTGCGGCGCGCCTGATCGGCCCGCCGATCTCACCCGCCACGACTGCGTCATCGCCGGCCCGTCGGCCACCAATGCGCACTGGACGCTGGAGGGCATCGACGGCCAGGAGACGATCTCGGTATCGGGACGCTTCGCCGCCAACGAAATGCAGGCGGTCATGGCTGCCGCGATTGCCGGCCACGGCATCGCCCAGCTGCCGCGCGGACCTGCAGAGGCCTGCATTAGGGATGGCCGGCTACGCCGCGTTCTCGACGGCTACACGACGCCGGCCGGCGGTCTGCATGTCGTCTATCCCAGCAGCCAGAACCTGTCGCCGCTGGTCAAGGCATTCATCCAGCTGGCAATCGATCACCTGAACGCGGGGAATGGCGCAAGCGACGAACTCCCGATCATATCGCGATAGGTTACCGCCAGAGAAAATCCGGCCCGGTGCTCTGCGACGTCAGCTTGAGCGTCCCGTCCGGTTGCACGAGATAGCTCTCGAAGACGCGGTAGCCGAAATCGCCGAGAAAGGTGTGCTGGACCACCGTTCCCGGGCGATAGGGCGAATGGATGACCTTTCCGCCATAGGTGAGACTGCCTGGCAGCGGCTGGGGTGCGCCTGAATTACTGGCGCAGGCCGCAAGCGCGAAGAAAACGGCAATGAGCGCGTGCCTCATCCTGGCCTCCCTTGCCGGTGACATCAGCGCCTGAATAATACGACTTTGCCCGGTCAGAAGATAGCGTTCCTGCCTGCGTAGTCTCGGCGCAGCGCCTCTGCCCGCGTGAGCGCGCTGGCGATCTGGTCGGCGCTGAAAGGCTTGGCGATCACATCGAGCGCGCCTTCGATCCCGTGTCCGATGCTCTTCGGACTGCCGGTCACGAAGATGACGTCGACGCCAAAGCGGTCGATCAGCCGGCGTGCGAGCTGGACGCCGCTCAGGCCGTCGGCAAGCCTGAGATCGACGAGCGCGACATCGCTTCTCGGAGCATAGGCGAGAGCCTGCTCCATCGTCGAAACCGGCCCGACGGCCTGGTGTCCGGCATCCTGCACGATACGCTCGAGTTCAAGGGCGATGAAGTTCTCGTCTTCGACGATCATGACGTTCATGGATATCCTCCTCCCATGGACAAGCGATCCGCGGCACACCCCCAGCAATCGATACAACGCAACTTCCCCTCGAATGTTTCCATTTCGAAAGATATGCGTGTCGAAAATGGTAACTGATTTATCGGGCGTCCGCGGGTGAGTGAGTAGGAAATAGTGATTAGTGAGTAGGAAAAACCACTCACTAACGACTACTCACTACTCACTAATCACCGCCGCGTCGAAGAGGCCTCGCTTACCGCTTCGCCTTCGCGCTTTCCTCCCGGAACGCCGCCTCGCCGGCATCGGAGATCTCGACCCATTTCTTGTCGGGCGCGGCATCGGCGACATAGGCGTCGTGCCAGTTCCACCATTTGTAGGTCGGCGTCTGCGGATAGCCCTCGGGCGAATCCTCCCAGGCTTCCTGGCGGCCGAGCGGCGTGATGTCGAGATAATTCCAGGTGCCGCCCATCTGCTCGTCGCCGCGGTTGTTGACGAAATAGGTGCGGAAGATCCGCTCGCCGTCGCGGTAAAACACATTGGTGCCATGCCACTCGTCGACGCCGAAATCCTTGTCGAAGCTGTCGGTGATCGTCACCCACGGCATCGTCCAGCCCATCCGCGCTTTCAGGCTGATGATCTCGGCCTGCGGGGCGCGCGAGGCGAAGACGAGGGTCGTGTCGCGGGCATTCAGATGCGCGACATGGGCGACCTGGTCGGCGACCATCGAGCAGCCGCGGCAGGCATGCTCGGGCCAGCCGAAGACGCCGGGCTCGTAAAAGGCGCGGTAGACGATGAGCTGATGCCGGCCCGCAAACAGGTCGAGCAGCCCGACCCTGCCCTCCGGCCCTTCGAACGCATAGTTCGTTTCCACAGCCGTCCACGGCATGCGGCGGCGCTCGGCGGCCAGCGCGTCGCGGGCGCGGGTCTCGGCCTTTTCCTTGACGAGCAGCTGCTTGCGGGCCGCCTCCCAGGCCTCGTGCGACACGACAGGCGGTCTGTGCATGGTCTGCCCGCTTTTTCCATTCTCTGCTGTTCCGGTCATCGCTTCAATCTCCTGATTGGGGCGAATTCCCGCGCTCCATCACCGAAGCCGGTTCATCGCGCATTGATCGGAGATAGTTTCGCACCTGACATTGCACAGTGGGAGTAACAAGTGTGACCGCATTCTGGTCGCCGCTGATCGCAGCGACGGCGCCGGTTCCGGGGGAGCATGCTCGAGCACGCGCTGATGATGCCCGAACAAGTGCTTCTCGCCGTGCGTCGATTAGCAAATCGCGTGAGCAGGCGTGTCACTTCTGCACGCCAAGACTGCTCAATTCGCCTTTCGCGCCGCTATATTCCAGGAAGGTCGTGGGGCAGGAGGACAAGGCTGCCTGGAGCCGTGGGCGGGCCTCCTGAATGTTGCCACCCAACAAATACCATTCGCCACTGTAAAATGTGGCCTCGCAACGCTGGTTGCTATCGGCCGCCTTCGCCATCAGTTCATCCGGTTTCAACGCGCCGAGAAAAAGACTGTAGACAGGATATGGCCATATCCCCTGCTCCGTTTTGCCGGCCGCGATCCTGAGATCGGCGGTTGCCTTTGCATCATTGCCACGCGTTTGAGCGAAAAAACGCCAGAGATTGTAATAGGGAGCATTCTCGGGATTCTCGGTTGCAGCAACGGCGAACCCCGTGGCGGCTTCCTCGTACCGTCCTGAGAAAAAGTTCGACATCGGGTCATCGAGAATGAATTGGCGGGTATTGCTGATCGGAAAAAGCGACACCGCCGCCACAATAACAAACAGAGTGCTGAAGGCTATTGCCGCCGCGCCGAAACGAGGTGTCGGGCGCTCTTTCGGCCAGAACGCCAGCAGCAGGAACGATAGCGCGGCCCCGGTCAACGCGCCGCCGAAATGTCCGGCATAATCAATGTTCTCACCGCTTCTTGCTGCCGAGAGGAACGGCAGCAGGGAGGGTATCAGAATTTGAGCTGCTCCGATCCGCAGGGAATCCGCAATCGGCCCTGACCGGAAACGGAAGCTTGCCGCGACGACGGCTGCGAAAAGCCCGACGATCCCGCCGGAGGCGCCGACCCCAACCGTGTTTGGAGCGTTGATCCACACCGATGCGACAGACCCGCCAAGGGCACTGGCGAAAAAAATCGCTGCAAACCAGCGCCAGCCGATCAGGCGTTCGAGGAGCCGTCCGGCGAACCACAGGGAAACGCAATTGAACGCCAGATGGAGGATGCCTGCATGCATGAATGGTGCGGTAAACAGCCGCCACCATTCGCCGTCCTCGACGATGCTTCGACGAAACGTTCCTCCGAGGATGTAGAGAGTCCGAATGGTGGGAGAGCCGGCGACGGGTGGTTCGATACCAAAGGTGAGCTCAGCGGCATAGACCGCGACCAAAGTAGCAAGAAGAACATAGGTGAAGACGGGATGACCGGCGCTGTTCAGAGCGGGGCCCGGCGCTTCGTCTTCATCATGCAGGGCAATCGCGCCATCTGCCGGCATGGCCTGGCGTGCGGCTTCATGGGCTTCGGATGCCAATGCCACGAACTGATCGACTATCCTGTCCGGATTGCCCCGCAATACGTGCAGAGCGACGCCGACCTTGGCGCGCGAACCCGAGAGCCGGCTCGCCAGCCACCGCCTGGTTAAGGTCCTGGCGGCAACGGGATCAAGGTGAAGAATGAGAGCATCCGAATGTTTGCTCCGGACTCTGTCAAAGTTTCGGATGGCAGACCACGGCAGTATCTGGCCAGGGAAGTTCGGCAGACGGATGCCGGCCGTCGATATGACGAGTCCGGGCTCCACGGAGAAGAGCTTGGGCAACAGCAGCAACGCTATAATGCCACAAAACGCTGAGCCCAGCACCACGAAGACCCAAATCAAATGAGGGTCCTGATCCCCAGGTGGATGGAATCCCAGCCAGATGATTCCCGCCGTGAAGACGACGAGAACCAGGAAAATCCGGAGTAATTTTCCTTTGTTGTAGGCATATTCCGTTCTGCGCAGTTCTTCAGGCTTCATTCAAAATTCTCGCTGAAAAGTATCGGCTGCATGCATGCCTGTTCAACGTCGCAATGTGTGACTCTCTGTAGACAAGGAAAGGACACTGGATCGAATTTATCTACCTGGAATGGCATTCTGCAAGGCCAAACGCTATTGCATGGCGTGTGATTTCTTGCGCCGGCCAACTATCGTCACTCCAGACCATCAGCAGAGTTGCCAAAAGCAGGCGAGTGTCGGAAGCTTGTTTTCGGCTATAGGCGACGGATTGTTTGACATGACGACAGCCTCATCAAATGAGACGGCCACGCTCGGCGGCGCCAGGATCTGCCGCGGCTGCTGGGATCAGATGCATATGCCGATCCCGATCGGCGGCCCGCTGGCGCTGCCCTTCCGCGCCTTCGGCATCACCCGCAGCAAGATGAACCCCGATATCTGCACGATCTGCGAGCGCTCCTTCCAATATGTGAAGAAGAAGCGCCAGATCACCGTCGATGCCACCATCCTGTTTGCCGACATCCGGGGCTTTACCGATCTTTCCGAGCGCATCGAGGCGGTGCGCTTGAGCGAAATCGTCAGCCTCTTCCAGGATCGCTGCGCCCAGGCGATCTGGGCGCATGACGGCATCGTCAACAAGCAGATGGGCGATGGGCTGATGGCGATCTTCAACTTCCCGATCATCCGGAAGGATCACGCCGGCGCCGCGATCCTGGCCGCGCAGGAGATCCAGCGCAATTGCGCCGCGGCGCTGAGCGGCCTGGCGCCGGACGCCCTGCCCGGCCGCCCGCTCGGGGTCGGCGTCGGCATCCATTCCGGCGAGGTCCAGATCGGCGAGTTCTCCAGCTTCCGCAGCGATTTCACCGCCATCGGCGGCGTCGTCAACCAGGCCGCCAGGCTGGAATCCCAGGCCGCGGCCGGCGAGATCCTGGTCTCGGCGGAGACGGCGGCGCAGGCTCCTGATCTCGCGGCCGGCGCAGAGACGCGCGTGCTCACGCTGAAAGGCATCGAGCAGCCGGTGCAGGCAAGGGTGCTGGTCAAGCGCTGACCGACTGCGGCCGAGTCACGGCCTTCTTCGAAAGATCCCCCACCTTCAACACGGTGGCCGCAATTCCTCACGCTGTGATTGCTGAGCGCGCCGGATTGCAAGCCGATTAATCCTCCTGAAACGAAGATTGCTTATCTCTAAGCCATCCAAATGGTTGGGGTTACTCATGGGCAGTTTTTCTCTGTGGCACTGGTTGATCCTCCTGATCCTGGTCGTCGTGCCGTTGATCTTCATCTTCAGAAATCCGCCGGCCGGGCCGAACCGCTTCGGCGGCCTGCCCGAAGCAATGGGCTTCGGCCAGGCGATCAAGAGCTATTTCAAGAAATATGTGGATTTCACCGGCAGAGCGAGCCGATCGGAGTTCTGGTTTTCGTGGCTCTTCGTCTTTCTCGTCGCCAGCGTTTTATACGCGGTCGACCGGACCGAAATTTTGTACTGGATCTGGTCGCTGGCCACGCTTCTTCCATCGATCGCCATGGCCACCCGACGTCTTCACGACATCAACCGAAGCGGATGGCACCTGCTTCTTGGGCTGCTCTTTCCCATTGGCTCGATTGCCGTCCTCGTATGGTATTGCAGAGCGCCGGCTGCGGACCATTCCAGGTCATCCGTCTTTGCTTGAGGATACAGCGCCGGCGAGCGTGGGTTGAGACCGTTGCCCGGTTGAGGCAGAATGCCGTTATCGAATAAAGACAGAATGGACCGCCCCTCATGCTGACCGGTTCATGCCATTGCGGCAAGGCGAGCTGGACGCTCGAAGGCGATCCCGGCTCGATCACCGCATGCAACTGCACGCTCTGCCGGCGCTACGGCACGCTCTGGGCCTATGACTACGAGGGAGAGCGCATCGCCCTCAGCGGCGAGACGGCTTCCTACACCCGCGCCGGCAAGGACAACCCGTCGCTCGAAATATTGTTCTGCCCGACCTGCGCCTGCGTGCTCAGCTGGCGCGGCCTGTGGCTGGACGACAAGGGCCGCCGCCGCATGGCCGTCAACATCCGGCTTGCTCCCCCTGAACTCGTCGCCGACCTGCCGATCGATCATTTCGACGGGCTGGAGACGTTTGAAGACCTTCCGTCCGATGGGCGATGTGTGAGGGATCTCTGGTTTTGATGGCGTCCGGAAGGGATTGGCGAGGATGATAAATACCTCGCCGCCGCCTTAGTACTTCATGGCCCGCAGTTCCGGAAAATCATAGTAACGCAGCCGCTTGTCGTGGCAGCGATAATCGTCCTTTTTCAGGTTCAGTATCATGTTGTGCTGCAAGCCCAGGCCGATATAGGACCAGTCCGAGTTGGCACGTTCCGTCGTGCGCGTGCAATAAGCGTATATCTGCTTTTCCGGATCAAGCAGAACCACGCTTGATATCTCGGCCTTTACGAAGTTCCCCGGTTTAATGGTTCCCTTGAGAGCGTCGACATATTCGCGTCGAACCGCGTCGGAGGGCGGACGCTGGGAATCCGCAACGGATTGCGGCTCCGGAGTTTGGCAGCCGGCCAGTGCCAGCAGGGCGGCGCAAGCAAGAAATTTGGTCTTCATTCGGTTGAATCTCATGTATCGAGGTCGATAGATCAGCTTTTCCAAAAGGCGATGGAAGGCATGCCACGCCGCCGCTCAAAAGACTTGAACGGCGACGCCCCCTCGCCCCTGCGTCAGGTCTTCATGCCGGTCAGCTCAGGAAACGGGTAGTAGCGCGGCCGCTTGTCTTTGCAGCGATCGTCATTCGCCGTCGCGCCGAGTATTTTGCCATCAGTGAAGGAGACGCCGAGATAGGCCCAGTCGCCCCAGCTGCGCTTCGGTACCACCCGCACACAGTAAGCATAGATCTTCTTCTCGGGCTCAAGCACAACCACGCTGGAAATGCGGGCCCATACGACTTCTCCTGCTTCGTGCCGATAACTTCTCTTGAACACGATGTTGACGAAGTTCTGCCTGACGTCACTCGAGGGAGGACGCTGCGAGTCCGCAACGGTTTGCGACACGGGGGCGTTGCAGCCGGCCAGCATCAGCATGGCAGCGCAAGCGAGGAGTTTTATTCTCATTCAATTGGATCCCTAAAGAATCGCAGCGTGATGGACGCTGCGCATTCCTACAAACACAGCGCGAATAATATTTGCAATACATGAAAATAAACATTGCTGACGCTTAGGATGCCACCGATATGCCTGCGTCCTTGCATCTATACCGGAGGGTTTGAAACGGAACTTGGGGGCCCTTCATCATCATCGTGGATCGACAAGCCCGCTTCCAGCGCCGCAAGAATGAAAGCCTGCCGCACCGTCTCGGCCGGCATGCGCCCGGCAAGCCAGGCGCGGCAGAAATCGATCACCCGCTGCTGATGGACGCCGCCATCGATCGGCCAGTCCGAGGTGATGGCATAAAGCGCATCCTGCGGCGAACGGAGAACCATTCGTTCGCCGGTATCGAGGTTGATGGAGATCGGTTTTTTCCAGAAGGCGGAATGGTCGCTAATGGCAGTGGCACCTGTAACTGAAGTCACAGGAAACTAACTGCGGAAGGCCGATTTCGGTTCCAGTTGGGGCCGGTCGATGATGCGCCGCCGGTCAATTGATGCAAGAAGCAGCCCCGAGTGCGTGCTTCGAGGCTCCGCCCTGCGGGCTGCGCACCTCAGCATGAGGGGCGTGGGAGCATGCCGCGTCGATAAGCGGAAGCCACCATTCACTGGGCAGGGTTGCAGAGAGATCGCGCCAACGCCCAAGACAGCCTCACCATGTGGTGCCCCCGCAAGGGGCCTCGAAGGGCGAGGCGGGCGCGCCGGCTGTCAACCTGGCAGCTTGCAGCCCTTGCTCATGCCAGCGGACTGCATGGCCGAGACCTTGCCTTTGGAGGCGGCAATTTCTCCTTCCTTGTCTCCTCCGGCGACGCTGCCGATGGGAACGCCAACGAGGAAGACGCCGAAAGCATCGCCATTCGCTGCGCTGATCTGCTGCTTGGACAGATCGTCGAGCTTGGCCTTCTCTTTCTTGAGTTGCGCAGCGAGCGCTTCGCAGCTGAGGTTCGTATATGCCGCCATCGGAATATCGACCTGGACGATTGCGTCAGGACGTTTGGCGCAGCCGGCGAGTGCCGCCGTCGCCGCGAGTGCAATAATGATCTTGTTCATGAATAGTCCCCAATTCCCGCAGCAGCTGTATCATCGCCGCGCGCATTGCGGGAGGCAGCCAAGCCTTCAACCACAGACTTTTATTTGCGAAAACTGCATCGGGTTGTCGATAGCTGCAGGGAGCAACCCCGAGCGCGTGCTTCGAGGCTCCGCCCTGCGGGCTGCGCGCCTCAGCATGAGGGGCGTGGGAGTATGCCGCGCCTGACGAGAGGCAGCGAATAGGCGAGGACGCTGCTCCCAAGCTCCCTTGTATCTGCACATTGGTGATTTTGTGCGATTGAAGCGACTGAGCCTCTTGCCGGGTGGCCACCCGGCAAGAGGCGTGGCGGCGTCGCCCGTTCTCCCTCCGGTTACAACCGTGGATGAGCCAG
>NZ_ML133689.1 GCF_003985155.1 Rhizobium vallis
CGCTCCAAACTTCCGCCCAGAGCAACAAACCAGCAATCGCCAATCCGCTTGATTTCTTTAGAACGAGAAACTTCGTCGCCAGCAGCGCCGCCGCCCTCGTTCAGTGAGTGGGCTTATAGAACTAACCCACCGAAACAGTCAACACACCAAACCAAAGTTTTTTGACATTTTTGTAACAGGTTGAAAATCAAGGGTTTTTAGCGCCAACCTTCAAAAACGACCAAAATCTGCCGCCGATCGGGCGGTTTTGAGGATTCGTTTTTGCCAAATCCCGAAGAATGGGTTCAGCGATGGAGACAAGCCATATATGGGGAGCCTGAGCAGGAATTCCAGCCGGCTTGCCTAGGCTATGCCTCACTCGCTAGTTTGGCGGCGAAGAACGATCCGCTGGAGTAAAGAATGCTTGTCCTCGATGAAGAACAGACGCGTGCGGCCCTGCCCTGGCCGGAGCTAATCGAGGCGATCGCCGCCATGTTCCAGAGCGAATGCGTGATGCCGGTGCGCCATCACCACGAAATGGAAGTGCCGAACGAGGAGAGCGCCACACTGCTGCTGATGCCGGCCTGGGTTCCCGGACGCTATGCAGGGGTGAAGACGGTCTCGGTCTTTCCAGGCAATGTGCGGCGGGGTCTGCCGGCAATCTTCGGAACCTATCTGCTTTCCTCCGGCGCTACCGGCGAGATGCTTGCCGCCATCGACGGCGGCGAGTTGACGGCACGGCGAACGGCGGCGGCGTCCGCTCTGGCGGCCCGTCATCTCGCCCGCCCTGACGCAGAGGAGATGCTCGTCTGCGGAACCGGGCGGTTGTCGCTCAACCTAATGTTTGCCCATGGCACGACCCGACCAATCAAGAGGTACCGGGTCTGGGGGCGCAACAGAGAAGCGGCGGAGAAGATCGCGGCCGAAGCACGGGCGCACGGTCTTGATGCCGAGGCGGTCGCGGATGCGCAAGCCGCGGTGCGGACGGCCGATATCGTTTCCTGCGCTACGCTTTCGAGCGAACCGCTGATATCAGGCGAATGGTTGAAGCCCGGCGCGCATCTCGATCTCGTCGGCGCCTTCAAGCCAAGCATGCGCGAAAGCGACGACGAGGCCATCCGCCGTGCTTCGGTCTATGTCGACACCCGGGCCGGCGCCATCAGCGAGGCGGGCGATATCGTCCAGCCATTGAAAAGCGGCGTGCTGAAGGAAGGCGACATCAAGGCTGAGCTTGCGGAACTCGTCAGCGGTGCCCATGGCGGACGAAGCGATTACGCAGAAATCACGCTGTTCAAGTCGGTCGGCGCCGCACTCGAGGATCTCGCTGGAGCCATTCTTGCCTATGAGACAGTGACGGGCCGAAAGTGACGATCAGTGCATCACTGCCGGAACTTCCGGTTTCCCATATCCTGCCAGCCGTCGGTGTCGCCTTGGCCGAGCAGCGACGCGCCGTTCTTTCCGCACCGCCCGGCGCCGGCAAGACGACGCTGGTCCCGCTTTACCTGCTCGATCAGGCTTGGCGTGGCGACGGCAAGATCATCCTGCTGGAGCCGCGACGGCTTGCGGCGCGGGCAGCGGCAAGCCGGATGGCATCGTTGATCGGCGAACAGGTGGGCGAGACGATCGGCTACCGTATGCGCCTCGATAACCGGATTTCCGCAAGGACGCGGGTCGAAGTGGTGACCGAAGGGGTTTTCGCACGGATGATCCTCGACGATCCGGAACTGACCGGTGTCTCGGCCGTGCTCTTCGACGAATTCCATGAGCGGTCATTGGATGCCGATTTCGGGCTCGCGCTGGCGCTCGACGTCCAGTCGGCGCTGCGTGACGATCTGCGCATCCTCGTGATGTCGGCGACCCTCGACGTGGGGCGCGTGGCCAGCCTGCTCGATCATCCGCCTGTTATCGAAAGCCTGGGGCGCAGCTTTCCGATCGACATCCGCTACCAGGATCGGCCGGGCGGCGAACGCATCGAGGATGCGGTTACGCGGGCGATTATCAACGCGCATGCCGATGAGGACGGCTCGATCCTCGCCTTCCTGCCCGGCCAGGCCGAAATCACGCGGACCGTCGAGCGGCTGCAGGGACGATTCGGCCCCGAAACGCTGATTGCTCCGCTCTACGGCAATCTCAGCCAGAAAGAGCAGGATGCGGCGATCCGACCGGCGCTGAAGGGAACACGCAAGATCGTGCTCGCCACCTCGATCGCCGAAACGTCCATCACCATCGACGGCGTCAGGATCGTGATCGACAGCGGATTGCAGCGTCTGCCGGTCTTCGAGGCCTCGACCGGGATCACACGGCTCGAAACCGTGCGGGTGTCGCGAGCTTCCGCCGATCAGCGGGCGGGCCGCGCGGGACGAACGGAGCCCGGCATTGCATTGAGGCTTTGGCACCAGGGGCAGACGGCGGCACTGCCGGCTTTCACGCCGCCGCAGATCCTTTCCAGCGATCTCTCGGGGCTGGTGCTCGACCTCGCCCATTGGGGCGTTCAGGATCCGGCAGCACTTGCCTTCGTCGATCAGCCGCCGGAAACGACGCTGAGGGAAGCGCGGGCGCTGCTTAGTCAACTGGGCGCGCTCGACAAGGACGGCGCCCTGACGGCGCGCGGCAAGGTGATGCGCGATCTTGCCCTGCCGCCACGGCTTGCCGCCATGGTCGTATCATCGGGCGAATCGGGCCATGCCCGCGATGCGGCGATGATCGCCGTGCTTCTGACCGAACAGGGGCTCGGCGGAACAAGCGTCGATATCGAAGAGCGGCTGCGACGCTTCAAGGCCGAGCGGGGCGAAAGAGCCGAAGCCTCGCGACGGCTGGCGGGGCGGCTGGCCGCCGGCCTCGACACCGGCACTTCAGCATCGCCGGCGCTGGCTGGCCAGCTTCTGCTGCACGCATTCCCTGACCGAATCGCGCTTCAGCGCGGCGGGCGCGGGCGATTCGTGATGGCGAACGGGCGGGGGGCGGAGCTGCCGGAAACCGAGAGGCTGGCCGGCAGCCAGATGCTTGTCATTGCCGACTTGACCGGACGGGCGGCGCAGGCGCGGGTTCTGGCCGCGGCCGAAGTGACGCGCGCCGACGTCGAAGCCGAGCTACCCGGCGAAATCAGGACGGACGACCAGACATTCTTCGACCGGCAGAGCCGGCAGGTACGAGCGCGGCGAGCAACCCGGCTTGGCGCGATCGTCTTTGAGGAGACGCCCTTGCCGCGTCCTTCCGGAACCGCCGTCACCCAAGCACTGATGGAGGGGGTGCGCGAACTCGGGCTCGATCAGCTTGCCTTCTCGAAGGAGGCGCTGCAGCTACGCGACCGGATTGGATTCCTTTACCGGACGATCGGCGATCCTTGGCCCGACGTCAGCGACGCCGCCTTACTTTCCCGATTGGACGATTGGTTCGCACCCTTCCAGACGGAGGCCCGCAGCCTTTCGGAGATTTCGGCAGGCGGGCTTTCCAACGGGCTGATGTCCCTTGTGCCACACGAGTTGCAGCGCGATCTTAGCCGGCTTGCGCCGACGCATTTCGAGGCGCCGACCGGCCAGCGGCATCCGATCCAGTATGAGGGTGAGGAGCCGGTATTGACGATCCGCGTGCAGGAGCTGTTCGGGCTGAAGCAACACCCGGCGATTGCCGGAGGCCGCCTGCCGCTGCTCCTGGAACTGACCTCGCCGGCACACCGGCCGATCCAGACGACGCGCGACCTGCCGGGCTTCTGGGCCGGGTCGTGGAAGGATGTACGCGCCGAAATGCGCGGGCGCTATCCCCGACATCCGTGGCCGGAGCGGCCGGAAGAGGCGTTGCCGACGACACGGGCAAAGCCGCGTGGTACATGAGGGTCATTCAAGGAACCCCCGGCATGATCGACAAGCCTGGTATGATCGATAAGACGCAAAGCCACACGCTGGAAGACCGCCACAGCAGCCGGAGGCTGCGCCTGCAGACGCTGGTGCGTCTGCGCTGGCTCGCCGTCGGAGGGCAGGCGGTGACGGTGTTCATCGTCGCCTTCTGGCTGAAATTTCCCTTGCCGCTCATTGCAAGCTGTTCGCTGATCGCCGCCCTTGCGTGGGTGAACTTCTATCTGACGATTCGTTACCCGCCGACGCACCGGCTGGAGTCTCCGGCCGCCTTTGCGCTGCTCGGCTTCGATCTTCTGCAGCTCTGCGCCCTGCTCTTCATCACCGGTGGACTTGCCAATCCCTTCGCAGCCCTCGTCTGCGTGCCCGTCATCATATCGTTTGCGTCGCAGCCGATTCGTTACAGCACCGCGCTGATCTGCTTTGCGATGGTCTGCATCACGGTGCTTGCCTTTTCGCCCTTTCCGCTGCCCTGGTTCGACGGGGTCGAGATCAATGTGCACAATGTCATGCAGTTCGGCGTCTGGTGCTCGATCGCCTCGACGATGGCCTTTGCCGCCTTTTATGCCTACCGCGTCTCGATGGAGGCGAGCCAGCTTGCCGACGCGCTGGCGGCGACCGAACTGGTGCTGCAGCGGGAAAAACACCTTTCGCAGCTCGACGGGCTTGCCGCCGCCGCCGCTCACGAGCTCGGCACGCCGCTTGCGACGATCAGCGTCGTTGCCAAGGAAATGGAGCGGGAACTCAAGGACGACGACCGTTTCCGCGAAGACGTCATGCTGCTGCGCAGCCAGAGCGAACGCTGCCGTGACATTCTGCGGCGGCTGACGACGCTCTCCTCGGAGGGCGAGGCGCATATGCGCCGGTTGCCGCTGTCCTCGATGATCGAGGAGATCGTCGCGCCGCATCGGGAATTCGGCATAACGCTCGAGCTCATCGAAAAGAGCCCGCGCAAGAGCGAGCCGGTGACTGATCGCAATGCCGGCATCATGTACGGGCTCGGCAACCTCATCGAAAATGCCGTCGACTATGCCAGGGAGAAAGTGACCGTCACCGTCGAGCACGATCACGACAAGGTGCTGATCGTCATCGAGGACGACGGTAACGGTTACGCGCCCGACATTCTGACGCGAATCGGCGAACCCTATGTGACCAGACGGCAAAAGGAAGATACGGCCGGCGGCCTCGGGCTCGGGCTTTTCATCGCCAAGACGCTGCTGGAGCGCTCGGGCGCATCGCTTGTCTTCGAGAACCGCGACCCGGAAAGTGCCGGTGCCCGCATCCGCATCGAATGGCCGCGCATGCTGATCGACGCAAATTCGACAAAATGAGTTTATGGGCATAAGTAGAAATTGCGGTTGACCGAGATAGGCGCTCAGTCGCCAGGACCCGAGACGATGACAGAACAGAATCATGAAAATTTCGCCGTGTCGGATGAAGACCATATCGGTCCCGACGCCAGTCTGCTGATCGTCGACGACGACGGGCCGTTCCTGCGCCGTCTGGCGCGAGCCATGGAAACGCGGGGCTTCCAGGTGGAAACGGCCGAATCAGTGGCGGAGGGCGTTGCGAAATCGAAGGGCCGGCCGCCGAAATATGCGGTGGTCGATCTTCGGCTCGGCGACGGCAACGGGCTCGACGTCATCGAAGCGATCCGCCAGCGGCGCGATGACACCAGGATTATCGTGCTGACCGGCTATGGAAATATCGCAACGGCGGTAACCGCTGTGAAGCTCGGCGCGGTCGACTATCTTGCAAAGCCGGCCGATGCCGACGACGTCTTCTCGGCGCTGACGCAGCGCCCGGGCGAAAAGGCGGAACTTCCGGAAAATCCGATGTCAGCCGACCGTGTGCGCTGGGAACACATTCAGCGGGTCTATGAAATGTGCGAGCGCAACGTCTCCGAAACGGCGCGCCGGCTCAACATGCACCGGCGCACGCTGCAGCGTATCCTTGCCAAACGCGCGCCGAAATAAGCAGGCGCAGGATCAGACATCATCCGGATTGAACGGTTTTCCGTTCGCCCATTCGGCCATCATCAGCCTTTGGGCGGCGGCCCGCGAGAAATTGAGCGTGACCGATTTGCGCGTGGCAGCGGCCATGCGGTGTTCCGGCGCCTCGCGAATCATATGGGCGCCATAACCGTCCGAGAGGAAAAGCCCGCATTCCTCGGGAAAGATCTCGAGCGGTACATCCTGGTGGGTCGCAAAGAACAGGCGGTCGCAATGCAGCCTGTATTCCGGCCATTTGCGATCCACTCTGAAGTCCTCGATCGACGTCTTGATTTCGATGATCCAGACCTCGCCCTTTTCCGAAAGGGTGATCAAATCGGCACGACGGCCGCTGGCCAGCGGCAGTTCGGGCAGCACGGCATGGCGCATTTCATGCAGTAATATCTGCGTGCCCCGCCGCACCATCATGGCTCTGTCCGATTGCCGGCCATCGATTAACGGATTGTTATTGTAAACACTCAAAATCGTCATGGATAACCATCGCAGGGGCTGGCGTGTTGTTGCAAAAAAACCATGCGCTTCTAATTTGCGCGGCAGACGGATTTGTCGCGCTGCAGTAGCCTTGCAAAGCGCAAGTTAATCGAAAATAAACCATAATCAACGATGGTCGAAAGACCGTTCTCCTTGCCCCAAAACTTCAAGAGTCATCCATGCGCATCCGCAATGCTTTCCCTGTATTTGGCCTGCTGACGACGCTCGCACTGGCCGGTTGCTCCACGAGTTCCGACAGCGCGTCCGTTGACAACAAGGGCGCAGGCCCGACAGTACAGACGGCACAAATCTTCGATGACGCCTACGGCGTGACGAAGGATGCCGGATACTCGCTGCCGGCGATCCCGATCAGCCGGGTCAAGCCGCAGTTCCGCCGCCAGGTCGTCAACTACGAGACCACCGAGCGCCCCGGCACGATCATCGTCAATACGCGCGAGCGCTTCCTCTATTACATCCTCGCCAACGGCAAGGCGATGCGCTACGGCATCGGCGTCGGCAAGCAGGGCTTCGCATGGGCCGGCACCGCCTACGTCGCCTGGAAGCAGGAATGGCCGACCTGGCACCCGCCGAAGGAAATGGCCGTCCGCCGTCCCGATGTCGCCAAATATGTCGAAGACGGCATGGGCCCGGGTCTCAGCAATCCGCTCGGCGCACGCGCCATGTATCTCTTCAACGAGGACGGCAAGGATACGCTCTTCCGCCTGCACGGCACGCCGGAATGGGCTTCGATCGGCACTGCCGCTTCCTCGGGCTGCATTCGCCTGATGAATCAGGACGTCATCGATCTCTACAGCCGCGTCCGTCCCGGCAAGGGCACGTCCAAGGTCGTCGTCATTCAGTAAGCTAGATATCGAATTCGGTATAAAGAAGGCCGCCGGGACTGTCGTTCCGGCGGCCTTTTTGTATTCATCATACGGACTGCTTTGACTTCAGCTCGAGGCGGCGGCGGTGAAGCACCGGCTCGGTGTAGCCGTTCGGCTGCTCCCTGCCCTTCAGGACGAGATCGAGGGCGGCCTGGAAGGCGATCGAATCATCGAAATTGGCGGCCATCGGCTGATAGGCGGGGTCCGACGCGTTCTGCCGGTCGACCACGGCCGCCATGCGTCGCATCGTTTCGACGATCTGAGCCCCGGTGACCACCTTGTGGTGCAGCCAGTTCGCCATGTGCTGGGCCGAGATGCGCAATGTCGCGCGATCTTCCATCAGGCCAATATTGTTGATGTCGGGCACCTTCGAGCAGCCGACGCCGTGGTCGATCCAGCGCACGACATAACCGAGGATACCCTGGGCATTGTTGTCGAGCTCGCGCTGGATCTCCTCCGGTGTCCAGTTCGGCCGCACCGCAACCGGCACGGAGAGGATATCGGAGAGCTTGGCACGGGCGCGGTCCTTCAGGCCCTGCTGGACCCTGGCGACATTGACGCGGTGGTAGTGCGTGGCATGCAGGGTCGCTGCCGTCGGCGATGGCACCCAGGCGGTGTTGGCGCCGGCCTTCGGATGGGCGATCTTCTGTTCCAGCATCGCCGCCATCAGATCCGGCATCGCCCACATGCCCTTGCCGATCTGGGCATGGCCGGAGAGGCCGCATTCGAGGCCGATATCGACGTTCCAATTCTCATAGGCTGAAATCCAGGCCGCCTGGCGCATGTCGCCCTTGCGAATCATCGGACCGGCTTCCATCGAGGTGTGGATCTCGTCGCCGGTGCGATCGAGGAAGCCGGTATTGATGAAGACGACGCGCTCGCGGGCGGCGCGGATGCACTCCTTGAGATTGATGGTCGTGCGGCGCTCCTCATCCATGATGCCCATCTTGATGGTGTTGCGCGCCAGGCCAAGCGCATCTTCGACCCGCGAGAAGATCTCGACGGCGAAGGCAACCTCTTCAGGCCCATGCATCTTCGGCTTGACCACATATACGGAGCCGGCGCGGGAATTCTTCCGCCGGCCGGCCGGGCCGATATCATAAAGCGCGATCAGGCCGGTGATGACAGCATCCATGATGCCCTCAGGCACTTCGTTTCCGTCGCGGTCGAGGATCGCCGGATTGGTCATGAGGTGGCCGACATTGCGCACCAGCATCAACGAGCGGCGATGCAGCTCGAAGGCCGCACCGTCGGCACCGGTATAGTCCAGATCCGGATTGAGCTTGCGGATGAAGCTCGTTCCGGCCTTTGCCACTTCTTCCTGCAGATCGCCTTTCATCAGGCCGAGCCAATTGCGATAGACGGTGACCTTGTCCTCGGCATCGACAGCGGCAATCGAATCCTCACAGTCCATGATGGTCGTGATCGCCGATTCCAGCCAGACATCGGAAATATGAGCGGGATCGGCCTTACCGATCGTCGTGGCCGCATCGATGACGATTTCGATGTGAATGCCGTTGTTCTTCAGGAGAATATTCGTCGGAGTGGCGGCATCGCCGCGATAGCCGGCAAAATGGCGGCTATCCGTCAGCATTGCCAACTCGCCATCGACCGATCTGACGACGAGCGCTCCATCCTTGACGGCGAAACTTCCGACGTCCTTCCAGCGCAAGTCCTGCAGCGGCGCTGCGGTGTCGAGGAAATCGCGTACCCAGGCGATGACCTTGTCGCCGCGCTTCGGATTGTAGCCCTTGCCCTTTTCGGCGCCGTCGCTTTCGGAAATCGCGTCCGTGCCGTAGAGCGCATCATAGAGCGAGCCCCAGCGGGCATTGGCGGCGTTGAGCGCATAGCGGGCGTTCATTACAGGGACGACGAGCTGCGGGCCGGCGATCGAGGCGATCTCCGGGTCGACATTTTCGGTCGAAACCTGGAAGTCCGATCCCTCAGGCAGGAGATAGCCGATTTCGCGGAGGAAGGACTGGTATTCGTCCATATCCGAGGGCGCACCATGCCGGCGATACCAGTCGTCGATCTTGACCTGCAGTTCGTCGCGTTTTGCCAGCAGCGCGCGATTCTTTGGAGCAAGATCGTGGACGATCGCCGAAAAATCGGCAAAGAACTTGTCCGCATCGACCGCCAGACCCGGCAATACCTCCTTGACGAGGAAATCGTGAAGGACGGCTTCGATGGCAAGACCGTTCTTATCAACGCGGCTCATGTGAGATTCTCCCTGGCAATGACTTGAATGCTGCCACTTTGCCCGGCTTTCATTCATAGTCAATTCCGCAATAATTCGAAAGATTTATGCCTTTCGGGAAATTATACGCCGCGTCACGCGCATCGGAAGTCCGTTCTGCGGCTGTGTCGTCAGTTTCTGCACCGGCCAGGGATTCGTCTGATCGGTGGAATCGAAGCGATAGCGGCCCATCAGGACGGCAAGGGCTATCACCGCCTCCTGAAGCGCAAAGGTCGCGCCGATACAGACACGCGGACCGGCGCCGAAAGGCAGGAACTGGAAGCGTCCGATGGAGCCGCGATTTTCCGGCAGGAAGCGTTCGGGCATATAGGCGCGCGGCCTGTCCCAGTGAAGTTCATGGCGATGCAGCGTCCAGGGCATGATGAGCACCGTCACACCGGTCTCGATCTCGACCCGCTCGCCCTTGGCGCTCGTCCAGGAATCATCCGATATGGCGGCGCGGTTGATGGATGGAGCCGGCGGGTAGAGGCGCAAAGTCTCCTCGAAGGCAGCGCGCGTCTGCGGCATCATATCCAGCCATTCCACAGGTTCGGCCTCGGTGGCGAGCACCCCGTCGATTTCTTGTTCCATCGCCTCGCGGATATGCGGGCTGTTCGATACGCAATATAGCGTCCAGGCCAAGGCTCGGGCTGTGGTCTCATGCCCCGCGCCGATGAAGGTCAGAATATTGTCTTCGATCTCTTCCTTCGTCAGCCCGTCAGGGCCAGCCTGCTCAAGGAGCAGCGTCAGGAAATCCTCGGGCGCCGTGCTGCGATCCGTCTTCATCTTCGCGAGCCGCATATCCATCGTGTCCCGCACGATGGCCCTGAATTTCTCCAGCACCTTCTGGCCGCCGATGCGTGTCACACGTGGAACCCAGGACGGAGCGCGCATCAGATCCATCGGATCGATGCGGCCCATGCGATGCAGGAGTTCATTGACATCGTCTGCGAAATGACCGCTCGAGGTGACGATTTCACCTGAAAACAAAGTGTCCGCGAGAATTGCGAAGGTCAGCTCGGTCATATCAGTACTGATGTCGAAAATTGCGCCTGCCTCGCCTGTGCCCTCATATTTGCGGACATAGTCCTCGGACTGGCGCAGCATCTGGCCGGCGAAGCCTTGGGCATGGCGGGGCGTGAAAACAGGCGCCACCGCCTTGCGCGATCTCTTCCAGACAGGACCTTCGGCTGTCAGAAGGCCGTCGCGCAGGATCGGACGCAGAACGAGCTGGCGAATATCCGACATGCGGTAGTTATTGGCATTGTCGACCAGCACATGCTTGATGAGGCCGGGATCGTTGACGATCAGTGTCCTCTGACCGAAGAATCTGGTGTGGATCCAGGGCAGCGTATAGGACGGCTCGCCCCAGAGTTCGAGCGGGTTACGCAGGATGATGCGGATGATTTCCAACCGGCTCGGCGGCGTGGTGCGCGGCAGCGGTGCCGGCGGAACGAAGGGATCAGGACGCATGTCCATCGTCAAAGCCTTTCGGGGAAGATCGGCGCCTTCCCGGCAAGCTTGAAGCTAGAGCAGGCCCTTGAGTTCGTCCAGCTTGTCGTTGATCAGCCAGCCGTAATAATTCTCCTCGGGCCAGACGGTCGCGCCGCCGGAGCGGTTCTTCGCAGCCAGGGCAGCGGCGCGCTGACGTGAGTTGCCGACATTATAAAGCGTCGCGGTCAGGCCGGGATTGCCCGAAATATCCATGCCGGCAATCTCTTTATAATCGTCGATCGACCTGCGGATCGAGGCCGCGACGAAGGCGAGCGAAATGTCGGGATCCATGATGGACTTGTAGACGGCGCCGGCATTCTTCTCGTTCAGCTTCGGATAGCCCGACACGCGGGCCACGAGATCGGAGAGCATCAGCGCCGTCAGCGGATTGACCTGACCGAGACCGAAAGTCTGACCGGCATAGAAGGGCTGGAAGAAGACCGCGCTAAAACGGTTGTTGGGGAAGCTCTCGCCGCCCACGGTCTTGCCGCGGAAATCGCTTTCCCAGACATCTTCCCGGCAGGACCAGAGCGTGTAGGAATCGGTCTTGCCCTTGCATGCGGCAAATTGCGGCCGTGCCACGAAATCGTCGACGTTTTCACCGTCATAGGCGAAGCGGAAGCTTTCTCCGGCATAGGAGGCGGCCTTGACGTAATAGGCCTGCAGCCGGTCGTAGGCATCGACATTATAGGTATGTTCGCCGACGATCGCGCCGACGACGTGGATGGGGTTGATGCCGTAGGCGCTGGAGACCTTGCGGATCTTGGCCATCAGCTCGTGATCGCTCGCGAGAAGATCGTGGACTTTCTCGTATTTCACATCGAAGCTGCTCTTGGTGCCTTTGGTGCGCCTGACAGAAGCCCCCGGAATATCGGGTTGCTCGGCGTTGCGGTTGCCCGCCGGCACCGTCTGCATTGCGAAGGCAGGCGCCGAATTCACCAGGGCAACGGCAATCATAAGGCTTGTCAAAAGGCGTCGCACGATCCGCTATCCCGTCCGTTCATCGTCCTGTTCGCGATGCGGCTGACTGGACCAGAATCTTGGCCGAATAAAGCCGGAGCGGAAAACAAAACGGGCCTTCACTAAAAAGTAAAAGGCCCGCTGTCGAGAGAGAGTTCGCCACAATCCGGTCTTCACATCGGGAAAGACTTAGACCGGTGCGCCGATATCACAGAATGAAGCGCGAAAGATCGGTATTCTGCGCGAGATCGCCGACATGTTCGCGGACATAAGCAGCATCGATCGTCACGGCCGTCCCGCCCCGATCCGGCGCGTTATAGGAGATATCGTCCAGCACCCGCTCCATCACCGTCTGCAGACGGCGTGCGCCGATATTCTCGACGGAGGAATTCAGATGCACGGCGACATCGGCAAGCGCGTCGATCGCGTCGTCGGTGAATTCGAGGCTCAAGCTTTCTGTCTCCATCAGCGCCCGGTACTGGCGGATGAGGCTTGCTTCCGTCTCGGTGAGGATCCGGCGGAAATCCTCCTTGTTCAGCGGACGCAATTCGACACGGATCGGCAGGCGGCCCTGCAGTTCCGGCAAAAGGTCCGAAGGCTTGGAGACATGGAAAGCTCCAGAGGCGATGAAAAGGATATGGTCTGTTTTGACAGGCCCGTATTTGGTCGAGACCGTCGTGCCTTCGACAAGCGGCAGGAGGTCGCGCTGGACGCCTTCACGCGAAACGCCGGCGCCCATGCCGCCGTCACGAGCGGCGATCTTGTCGATTTCGTCGAGGAAGACGATACCGTCATTCTCGGTGGAGCGAACGGCCTCGCGCTGGATCACCTCGTTGTCGATCAGCTTGTCGGATTCGTCACGGATCAGATCTGTGTAGGAAGCCTTGACCGTCGTGCGGACCTTCTTGGTCCGGCCGCCCATCGCCTTGCCGAACATTTCCGACAGGTTCAACACGCCGATATTGGCGCCGGGCATGCCCGGAATTTCAAAGCCGCCCATGCCGGAACCGGCATCGGCCACCTCGATATCGATTTCCTTGTCGTCGAGTTCACCGTCCCTCAGCTTCTTGCGGAAGTTTTCGCGGGTGGCAGGCGATGCTGTCGTGCCGACCAGCGCATCGAGAACGCGCTCCTCGGCGCTCACATGCGCCTTGGCCTGCACTTCGGCCCGCTTCTTCTCGCGCACCAGGCCGATGCCGACTTCTACCAGATCGCGGATGATCTGCTCGACATCGCGGCCGACATAGCCGACCTCGGTGAATTTGGTGGCTTCGACCTTGATGAAGGGCGCGCCGGCGAGTTTTGCCAGACGGCGGGAAATCTCGGTCTTGCCGACGCCGGTCGGGCCGATCATCAGGATGTTCTTCGGCATGACTTCGTCGCGCAGGCTCGGATCGAGCTGCTGGCGGCGCCAGCGGTTGCGCAGCGCGATCGCAACGGCGCGCTTGGCGTCATGCTGGCCGATGATGTAACGGTCGAGTTCGGAAACGATCTCGCGGGGGGAAAAGGTCGTCATTGGGTGTTATTCTCCTGGCGGTCCAGGGCGATCAGCAGCGCCCGGCCGTAATTCGTCGTTGTTTCGCCAAGTCCTTGAGAGCCTGCCTCGGTTCGGCGGAACGGCCGCAAGGCATAGAGCTCAGCCTTCGACATCCAGCGATTCCACCACGATATTGTGGTTGGTGTAGACGCAGATGTCGGCGGCGATATCGAGGGCGCGGCGAGCGATCTCTTCGGCCGATTTGTCGGTATCCATGAGCGCGCGGGCGGCCGCGAAGGCATAATTACCGCCCGAACCGATCGCCGTCGTGCCATGTTCAGGCTCCAGAACGTCGCCGTTGCCGGTGATCGCCAGCGTAATCGACTTGTCGGCGACGAGCATCATCGCTTCGAGATTACGCAGGTATTTGTCGGTACGCCAGTCCTTGGCGAGTTCGACGGCGGCGCGCATCAGCTGGCCGGGATATTGCTCCAGCTTCTTTTCGAGCCTTTCGAGCAGCGTAAAGGCATCGGCGGTGGCGCCGGCGAAACCGGCGACAACTTCGCCCTTGCCGATACGGCGCACCTTGCGGGCATTGCCCTTCATGACGGTCTGGCCGAGGCTCACCTGGCCGTCGCCCGCCATCACTACCTTGCCGCCTTTTCGAACTGTAATGATTGTTGTCATAAAACACCTGTCTGCCCATGACGCGGGCCGTTCTTCCAGGCCGCATACCGGCCTTGTTGAACCCTATGTAAGTGGGCCGGAGCCGATTGCAAATGGGCCGGCTTTTCTCTTCCCCGGCTTCTGGATATTTCCCGATGCGCCTGATAAGGAACGGCCTTATTCCCGATGGAGGGCCATATGGCCGAGACCGCAGCAAGCCGCGCTGGCAGCGTTTCCCGCAAGACCAACGAGACCTCGATTTCCGTTTCCGTCAATCTCGACGGCACCGGCAAATCGAAGATTTCGACGGGCGTCGGCTTCTTCGACCATATGCTCGACCAGCTTTCGCGACATTCTCTCATCGACATGGACATCGACGCCAAGGGTGACCTGCATATCGACGACCATCACACTGTCGAGGATACGGGTATTGCCATCGGCCAGGCGATCTCCAAGGCGCTCGGCGACCGGCGCGGCATCACCCGTTACGCGTCGATCGATCTTGCCATGGACGAGACGATGACGAAGGCCGCGGTCGATCTTTCCGGCCGGCCGTTCCTCGTCTGGAACGTCGCCTTCAGCGCGCCGAAGATCGGCACCTTCGACACCGAGCTCGTCCGCGAATTCTTCCAGGCGCTCGCCCAGAATGCCGGCATCACCTTGCATATTCTCAACCACTATGGCGCCAACAACCACCATATTGCCGAGACATGCTTCAAGGCCGTTGCCCGTGCATTGCGCACGGCGACAGAGATCGATCCGAGACAGGCGGGCCGCGTTCCCTCGACCAAGGGCACGCTCGTCTGAGCCACTCAAGGGAGCGGCGACAATGACAGCAAGCTATATTTTTTTGACGCCACCCGGCGGCGCGCGGGCCCCTGACGAGACGCGAGCCATTCGCGACGGCTTCACGTTTCTCGGCTTCCTGTTTCCATGGGTTTGGCTGTTGGCGCATCGGCTGTGGCTGCATGCAGCGGCGGCCTTTCTGCTACAAGGGATCGGCGGGGCGTTGATGGACGAACCGGGCCTCTGGCCGGCGGGAGCGGCAATCCTGCTGGGCGTGAATATGCTGGTCGGCCTCGAGGGCCAGAATTTCCGCATTCGCAACCTTGCCGCCAAAGGCTGGAACGAAGACGGGCTTGTTGCAGCCGATACGATCGGCATTGCCGAGCAGGTCTATTTCTCGGACAGGACGGGCGTAGCGACGGGTGACGACACCGCGGCAGCGGACTGGGACAACAAAGCCCGTCCGAGCAAGCCGCATGGCCAGGCCACATCGCTCGGTCTCTTTGGTTTTGATGGAGGACGCTGATAATGCGCGTCGCGATTATCGACTACGGTTCCGGCAACCTGCGCTCGGCGACCAAGGCTTTCGAGCGTGCCGCCCGTGAGGCGGGCATCGATGCGCATATCGATCTCACTGACAAGGCGGAGCACGTTGCCGCGGCCGATCGTATCGTGCTTCCCGGCGTCGGCGCCTATGCCGACTGCCGGCGCGGCCTCGATGCCGTGCCTGGGATGGCCGAGGTGCTGATCGAAGCAGTCGAGAAGAGGGCGCGGCCGTTCCTTGGCATCTGCGTCGGCATGCAGCTGATGTCCTCGCGCGGTCTCGAGAAGACCGTGACCGACGGTTTCGGCTGGATTCCCGGCGACGTCGTTGAGATGACGCCTAATGATCCCATGCTCAAGATCCCGCAGATCGGCTGGAACACGCTCGACCTGAAGCGCGAACATCCCCTTTTCGACGGCATTCCGACCGGGTCGGAGGGACTGCACGCGTATTTCGTCCACTCCTACCATCTTGCCGCCGAAAACGCCGGCGACGTCATCGCGACCGTCGACTATGGCGGCCCGATGACCGCTCTCGTCGGGCGCGACAACATGGCTGGGGCACAATTTCATCCGGAAAAGAGCCAGAAGCTCGGCCTCGCCCTGATCGCCAACTTCCTGCGTTGGAACCCGTAGGGCATCCCCTCTTCGCGCATTCCGGACGCAAATCCGCTGCGCACTTTCACCGGAATTGCTCCAGGGGCTGGCTTTTAATACAGGCGCCTTATTTTCCCTTTATGGAAAACGGCGGAACTGGAGTGCGCTCGATGCCGGCTTCACGGAAATCAGGCAAGGTGTTCTATACATTGCGGCCCTCCCGCGAGGGTTTGCCTCCCTTCTCGGACATCCGGCTTCCCGATGGAACGATCATTCGCCGTGTCGACGAAACCATCCATAAAAAAGCGCTTTCCAATGCGACCAGGGCGTTGAAAGAAAGGCTGGACCGATGATCCATGAATTCCTTGCCGGCAACGAGAATTCCCAACTACGCGCCAACGGCATCAGCGCCGACGATATCGCCGAGGCCGTGCTGGAATTCTATATCGAAGGCGAGGACGATCTGATCGGCCTGCTTGCCTACGCACTCTACGAGCGGCAAAAGCGCGATTTCGTCCTTAGCCATCGCAAGCGCAATGCCGGCCGTTCGCCCAATGAGGCCGAGCTTGCCGCCGTCAACAGCAATTATCTCTCGACCGATCTGCGCAACACGCTGCGCGACCGCGCCTCGCAGATTCTTTCGAGCTATGCCGAGACCTATGTGGAAGCGATGGAGCCTGAAATCCGGCTTGCCGCCGTCAACAGCGATGCGCTGCGCCGAGTGCGCGAAATCGAGAAATCGATGAAGAGGCGTCTCGGCTTCTGGCGCCAGGTCCGCGCCGGCTTTACCGTAACCCTACTGCTTCTGCTGCTTTTCGGCGCGGCCACCATTGCCGCTGTCTTTTTCCGCTCGGATATCGTAGATGCGTGGAATGCGCTGATGGTACCGACCACTCTACGGACGTAAGACGACATGATCCTTTTTCCCGCGATCGATCTGAAGGGCGGCCAATGCGTCCGCCTGAAGCTCGGCGACATGCAGCAGGCGACGGTCTACAACACTGATCCGGCCGCCCAGGCGAAATCCTTCGAAGACCAGGGTTTCGAGTGGCTGCACGTGGTCGATCTCGACGGCGCTTTCGCGGGGCATTCGGCCAATGGCGATGCCGTCGAAGCGATCCTGAAGGCGACTGAAAATCCGGTGCAGCTCGGCGGCGGCATCCGCACGCTTGAACATATCGAGGCTTGGCTGTCTCGCGGGCTGCGGCGCGTCATTCTCGGCACCGTCGCGGTCAGAAATCCTGATCTGGTCATCGAGGCCTGCCGAAAATTTCCGGGCCATGTGGCCGTCGGCATCGATGCCAAGGGCGGCAAGGTGGCCGTCGAGGGTTGGGCGGAGGCTTCCGAACTCGGCATCGTCGAGCTTGCCAAGAAATTCGAGGGCGCCGGCGTCAGCGCGATCATCTACACCGATATCGACCGCGACGGCATCCTGACCGGCATCAACTGGGCATCGACGCTGGCGCTTGCCGATGCCGTCTCCATCCCCGTCATCGCTTCGGGCGGCCTTGCCTCCATCGAAGACATCAAGCGCATGCTGCAGCCCGATGCGCGGAAGCTGGAAGGGGCCATCTCAGGTCGCGCGCTTTATGACGGCCGGATCGATCCGGCGGAAGCGCTGGCGCTGATCAAAGCCAGCAAGGCAAGGGAGACCGCATAAATGACCCTCAAAGCCCGTGTGATCCCCTGCCTCGACGTCAAGGACGGCCGCGTCGTTAAGGGCGTCAACTTCCTCAATCTCGTCGATGCCGGCGATCCTGTCGAAGCGGCGAAGGCCTATGATGCCGCCGGCGCCGACGAACTCTGCTTCCTCGACATCACCGCCTCGTCGGACAATCGCGAGACGATCTTTGATGTCGTGTCGCGTACGGCCGACCAATGCTTCATGCCGCTGACGGTCGGCGGTGGCGTCAGAACCATCGCCGATATCCGCAAGCTCCTGCTTTGCGGCGCCGACAAGGTCTCGATCAATTCGGCGGCCGTCAGCAATCCCGATTTCGTCACCGAGGCGGCCGACAAGTTCGGCGACCAGTGCATCGTTGTCTCGATCGATGCCAAGCGCCGGCGCACGCAGCAGGTCGGTGGCGACAATCTCAGCGCCTGGGAAATCTATACACATGGCGGCCGCAACGCGACCGGCATCGATGCCATCGAATTCGCCCAGAAGATGGTGGCCCATGGCGCCGGCGAATTGCTGGTCACGTCGATGGACCGTGACGGCACCAAGGTTGGATACGATCTGGAGCTGACGCGGGCGATCGCCGATGCGGTGCGGGTGCCGGTCATCGCCTCCGGCGGTGTCGGCGATCTCGACGATCTCGTCGCCGGGGTGAAGGAGGGCCACGCCAATGCGGTGCTTGCCGCCTCGATCTTCCATTTCGGCACCTATTCTGTCGGCGAGGCGAAACACTATATGTCGAAGTGCGGCATCGACATGCGTCTCGACTGAACCTTGAAAGCGGACATATGAGCGGATTTTCCCTTTCCGATCTCGAAAGGATCGTCGCAGAGCGGTCGACAGCCTCGCCGGATCAATCCTGGACGGCCAAGCTCGTGGCCGCCGGCCAGCCGAAGGCGGCAAAGAAGCTCGGTGAAGAGGCGATCGAAGCCGTGATGGCGGCGGTGACCGACGACCGCGACAATCTGACCTATGAAGCCGCCGATGTGCTCTATCACCTTTTGGTCGTATTGAAGATTGCTGAAATACCGTTAGAGAATGTCATGGCCGAACTCGAGCGCAGAACCGCGCAGTCCGGCCTCAAGGAAAAGGCCAGCCGGCAGAGTTCATGAGTATCGCGACTGAGATTATCGGGGTGCCGGAAACGTTGGATCACTTCCAGTCGGAATCCTATTCGCCCTACCATTTCTTCTCCTCCGCGCAATGGGCGAAATTCCGAGCCGACACGCCGCTGACACTGACCAGCGACGAGGTCAACCGACTGCGCTCGATGGGCGACCCGATCGATCTCAACGAGGTCCGGCGCATTTATCTCTCGCTGTCGCGCCTGCTTTCGGCGCATGTCGAATCCTCGCAGATGCTGTTTGAGCAGCGCAACCGCTTCCTCAGCCTGTCCGATGTGACGAAGACTCCCTTCGTCATCGGCATCGCCGGCTCGGTCGCTGTGGGAAAATCGACTACGGCGCGTGTTCTCAAGGAGCTGCTGGGACGCTGGCCTTCCAGCCCGAAGGTCGATCTGATCACCACCGACGGCTTTCTTCACCCGAACGCCGTGCTGCAGCGGGAAAAGCTGATGCAGCGCAAGGGTTTTCCTGAGAGTTACGACACGGCCGCGATCCTGCGCTTTCTTTCGGCGATCAAGGCGGGGCGGCCGGATGTGAAGGCGCCCTGTTATTCGCATCTCGTCTATGACGTGCTGCCGGACGAGTACAAGTTCGTAGACCGGCCGGACATCCTGATCTTCGAGGGCATCAACGTGCTGCAATCGCGCGACCTGCCGGCCGACGGCAAGATCGTGCCGATGGTGTCCGATTTCTTCGACTTTTCGATCTATATCGATGCCGCGGAGAACCAGATCCACAATTGGTACGTCACGCGCTTCATGCGGCTGCGGGAGACCGCCTTCCGCGATCCGAACTCCTATTTCCATCGCTACGCCTCGATTACCGATGCGGAGGCGCTTGAAATCGCCGAGGATCTCTGGACGAACATCAACCTGAAGAACCTGCGCCAGAACATCCTGCCGACGCGACCGCGCGCCGATCTGATCCTGAAAAAGGGCAAGGATCATCTGATCGAGCAGGTCGCACTCAGAAAACTATAGCAGGCGATTATATTTCAGGGCTGCACACGGCGCAGCGTCAGGTTGATCCGGCCGCCGTTCTTCAGCAGCGTCGAGGTCGCCGGATGGATGCGGTCGACGCCATGGAAACAAAGCCTCCCCTCGCCGCCGAGCACAACCAGATCGCCGCTCGAAAGTTTGAAAGATAGCGTACGATCGTTGCGGCTGAGACCGCCGACGCGGAAGAGACAGCTGTTGCCGAGCGAGATCGAGACGACAGGCGCCTGCAGATCCTGTTCGTCCTTGTCCTGATGCAGGCCCATGCGCGCTTCGTCGGAGTAGAAATTGACGAGGCAGGCTTCGGGCGGCCTGTCATAACCCGACACTTCATTCCAGATATCGAGCAATTTCTGCGGCATATCAGGCCAGGGCCGGCCGGTCGCCGGGTGCGTCGGCTGGTAGCGATAGCCACGCTCCTTGTCCGTCACCCAGCCGAGCGGCCCGCAATTGGTCATGCGCACGGACATCGGTTTGCCGGTGCCGGGCATCACGGGCACGTAAAGCGGCGCTTCGGCCACGATAGTGCGGATCACCTCGACCAACGCTTCCTGCTGAGCCCGGTCAAGATAGCCGGGGAGATGGCGGATGCCTTTCAAGAGTTCCGGCATGTTATTCACTGCCGCCGCCGGGGCGGCCGCGCATTTTCTTGACTTCCGAGCGGCCGGATTTTTCCTTCAGGCGACGCTCGACCGAGCCCTTGGTCGGTTTGGTCTTCTTCCGCGGCGGCGGCGGCGGCTTGGCGGCTTCCAGAATCAGCTCCTTCAGCCGCTCGCGCGCATCCTCGCGGTTCCGGTCCTGGCTGCGAAACCGGCTCGCCTCGATCATCAGCACACCCTCCTTCGACAGGCGCCGACCGGCGAGCTTGATCGCATTGGCCTTGACGCGCTCATTGAGAGACGGCGAATTCGGGATGTTGAAGAATAGCTGGACTGCCGTCGAGACCTTGTTGACGTTCTGCCCGCCGGGACCGCCCGCCAGAACGAACTGTTCCGTCAGCTCCCATCCGGCGATGGTAATCCTGTCATCGATGTAGAGCGCGTCGCTGGCCATGCGGCGTTCTATCTCATATCGGCAATGAATTGAAAATATCGGCCATCAACGAGAAAACCCGGCAATCCTGCGATGCCGGGTTTCACGTGAGTCAGAGTTTGATCTGCTTATTCGGCTGCGACTTTCACGCCGGGAGCGGCGTCGCGGACGCCGCCATCGACGTGACCCTCGAACTTGGCGAAGTTGGCGATGAACATCGAGACCAGCTTTTCGGCCTGCGCGTCATAGGCCGCCTTGTCGGCCCAGGTCGAGCGCGGATCGAGAATGCCACCGTCGACGCCATTGACGGAGACCGGCACGGCGAAGCCGAAATTCGGATCCGCACGGAATTCGACATTGCCGAGTTCGCCAGCAAGGGCAGCGGCAAGAAGCGCGCGCGTCGCCTTGATCGGCATGCGCTTGCCGGTGCCGTAAGCGCCGCCGGTCCAGCCGGTATTGACCAGCCAGCATTGGACGCCGTGGCGGCCGATCAGCTCCTTGAGCAGATTGCCGTATTCAGCCGGATGCCGCGGCATGAAAGGCGCGCCGAAGCAGGTGGAGAAGGTCGCCTCAGGCTCGACGACACCCTTCTCGGTACCGGCCACCTTGGCGGTGTAACCGGAGAGGAAGTGATACATCGCCTGATCAGGCGTCAGCCGAGCGATCGGCGGCATGACGCCGAAAGCGTCGGCGGTCAGCATGATGATCGTCTTCGGATGGCCTGCCCGGCCGGTTTCCGAGGCGTTCGGAATGAAATCCATCGGATAGGCGCAGCGGGTGTTCTCGGTCAGCGATCCGTCGTCGAAATTCGGCTCGCGGCGTTCGTTCAGCACGACGTTTTCGAGCACGGTGCCGAAGCGCTGCGTCGTGGCGTAGATTTCCGGCTCGGCTTCGGCCGAAAGACGGATGGTCTTGGCGTAGCAGCCACCTTCGAAGTTGAAGATGCCGTTTTCGCTCCAGCCGTGTTCGTCATCGCCGATCAGGGTGCGCGCCGGATCAGCCGAAAGCGTCGTCTTGCCGGTGCCAGAGAGGCCGAAGAAAACAGCCGAATCACCATCCGGGCCGACATTGGCCGAGCAGTGCATCGGCATCACGCCCTTGGCCGGCAGCAGGTAATTGAGCACGGTGAAAACCGACTTCTTCATCTCGCCGGCATAGGAGGTGCCTCCGATGAGGACGAGGCCGTTGGTGAGGTCGCAGGCGATCACCGTTTCCGACCGGCAGCCGTGGCGGGCCGGATCGGCCTTGAAGCTCGGCAGGTCGATGATCGTCAGCTTCGGCACGAAAGTCGGCAGCGCCGTAGTGTCGGGGCGGATCAGCAGATTACGGATGAACAGCGAATGCCAGGCGAACTCGGTCACGACGCGGGTCGGCAGGGCGTGACTTTCCTCGGCGCCGCCGACGAGATCCTGGACGAACAGGTCCTTGCCGGCGGCATGCACCAGCATGTCGTCGCGCAGCAGGGCGAAGTGCTCCGGCGAGATCGGCTTGTTGTTGTCCCACCAGATTTCGCCATCGGTATTGGCGTCGCGAACCACGAACTTGTCACGCGGCGAACGGCCCGTGTGCTGGCCGGTGATGGCCCGGAGTGCGCCCTGAGCGGTCAGTTCGGCTTCACCCCGGCGGATCGATTCCTCATAGAGCGCTGCGGCGGAAAAGTTATAGCGAACGCTTGCTGCGCCGCCCAATCCAACCGTTTTCAGCTCCGTTGCCGGGTTATGAACTCCGAACTTTTCCATGGCTAGTTCCCTTTGCTCAGGCTCGTTGCCGTTAAAACTAAGCTAGAAATACGGGGAGAAATTTTAAAAAACAAGAGACAAAAATTGAGAAAATGCAGTAATATCAAATAATTAATCGATTTAAATTTGTGGCGTTCTTTTTAAATCGTTTGAAAAGATCGCGTTGAAACATTTTGTCGTACGCGTTCAGATTGTCCTAGAATTTTACGACAATCCTCCCCTTTATCTTTGCCACAATTTGTTCCACCTTTATCCTCCATAAGCGCATCCGGTCACTGAGACCGCCTGGGGACCACCAAAATCCGGGAGATTGCGCACTGATGATGGAGACCAACACCATGCCGACAATCGCGCTCGTTGATGACGACCGCAACATCCTCACCTCGGTGTCGATCGCGCTGGAGGCTGAAGGATACAAGGTCGAGACCTATACGGACGGTGCCTCGGCGCTCGACGGCCTTCTGGCGCGACCGCCGCAGCTTGCGATCTTCGATATCAAGATGCCGCGCATGGACGGCATGGAGCTGTTGCGCCGCCTGCGGCAGAAGTCCGATATTCCGGTGATCTTCCTCACCTCCAAGGATGAGGAGATCGACGAACTCTTCGGCCTGAAGATGGGCGCTGACGATTTCATCACCAAGCCGTTTTCGCAGCGCCTGCTGGTGGAGCGCGTGCGCGCCGTCCTGCGCCGCGCCTCGAGCCGCGAAGCCGCGGCCGCCGCCGGCACGAACCCCGCCGGCACGCCGAAAGCCGGCGCGGTACAGCAGGCCCGCTCGCTGGAGCGCGGACAACTGGTTATGGACCAGGAACGCCATACCTGCACCTGGAAGGGCGAGGCGGTGACGCTGACGGTGACGGAATTCCTGATCCTGCATTCGCTGGCGCAGCGCCCCGGCGTCGTCAAGAGCCGGGATGCATTAATGGACGCCGCCTATGACGAACAGGTCTATGTCGACGACCGGACCATCGACAGCCACATCAAGCGGCTTCGCAAGAAATTCAAGATGGTCGATACCGATTTTGATATGATTGAAACGCTTTACGGAGTGGGATACCGCTTCCGCGAAGCAGCCTGACGCCTTACAGCGCGGCAAGAGACGATTAAGGGTTGCGGGCCGGTCCAACCGGCCCCGCCCTTTGAAAGGGCCTGTCATTGGCACAGTTGGTGCGGGAAAGGGATCTGGATGATGCGGAGGGCGTAAGCAGCCCTCTCGCCCGAGGGCGCCGTTGGTCGCATCCCTTCACGCTGATCCGTCGCATCTTCGGCAATGCCGTCTTTTCGAGCCTGACGCGCCGCATCGTCTTCTTCAATCTCGCCGCGCTGGTGGTGCTCGTCGGCGGCATTCTCTACCTCAACCAGTTTCGTGAGGGACTGATCGATGCTCGCGCCGAAAGCCTTTTGACGCAAGGTGAGATCATCGCCGGCGCCGTTTCAGCCTCTGCGTCGGTCGATACGAACTCGATCACCATCGATCCGCAGAAACTGCTCGAGCTGCAAGCCGGCCAGAGCATCACCCCGGTGCCAAACGACGAGGATCTCGAATTCCCGATCGATCCCGAAAAGGTCGCCCCGGTTCTGCGCCGGCTGATCTCTCCGACGCGCACGCGCGCCCGCATCTTCGATGCCGACGCCAATCTGCTGCTCGATTCGCGCCATCTCTATTCGCGCGGCCAAGTGTTGCGCTTCGACCTGCCGCCAGTCGAAGAGGAGAAGCAGACCTGGAGCGATTGGTTCGCGACGCTGTTCAACAAGGCGCTGCAGCCCGGCAACCTGCCGCTCTACAAGGAAGCCCCGGGCGGCGACGGCTCCATCTATCCCGAAGTCATGAACGCGCTGACCGGCGTGCGCGGCGCCGTGGTGCGCACCACCGAAAAAGGTGAGCTCATCGTTTCCGTTGCGGTGCCGATCCAGCGGTTCCGCGCCGTGCTCGGCGTGCTGCTGCTCTCGACGCAGGCGGGTGACATCGACAATATCGTGCATGCCGAACGGCTTGCCATCATGCGGGTCTTCGGCGTGGCGACGCTGGTCAACGTGCTGCTTTCACTGGTGCTGTCATCGACGATCGCCAATCCGCTACGCCGGCTTTCGGCAGCGGCGATCCGCGTGCGCCGCGGCGCCAAGGCGCGTGAGGAAATCCCGGACTTTTCCGCCCGCCAGGATGAAATCGGCAACCTTTCCATTGCATTGCGCGAGATGACAACGGCGCTCTATGACCGCATCGACGCGATCGAGAGCTTTGCGGCCGATGTCAGCCATGAGCTCAAGAACCCGCTGACCTCGCTGCGCAGCGCCGTCGAAACACTGCCGCTCGCCAGATCCGAGGATTCCAAGAAGCGGCTGCTCGATGTCATCCAGCACGATGTCCGCCGCCTCGACCGCCTGATCAGCGATATTTCCGACGCCTCGCGCCTCGACGCCGAACTCGCGCGCGTCGATGCCTCCTCCATCGACATGGAGGTGCTGCTGCGCGACCTGATCGATGTGTCACGCCAGATAAGAGGCAGCAAGAAGCAGGTGGAGATCGAATATGCCATCGATCGCAAGCCGAACGTCAAGGCGCGCTTCATCGTCAACGGTCACGATCTGCGCATCGGCCAGATCGTGACGAACCTGATCGAGAACGCCCGTTCCTTCGTGCCTGAGAAGGGCGGCAAGATCACCGTACGGCTGGTGCGGACACGGTCGCGCTGCGTCACCTACATCGAGGACAATGGCCCCGGAATCCAGGCGGAAAATATCGACCGCATCTTCGAGCGTTTTTATACGGACCGGCCGGAATCGGAGGGCTTCGGCCAGAATTCCGGTCTCGGCCTTTCGATCAGCCGCCAGATCGCCGAAGCCCATGGCGGTTCGCTGAGGGCGGAGAACATCACCAATGGCGAAAACGGGCATGTGGTCGGCGCGCGCTTCATCCTCGCCCTGCCCCTCGACGCCGCGGCATGACGGAAGCTCCGAACATTCATGCGACGGCGATCGTCGTCGGCAGAACCGGGCTCCTGTTCAGCGGACCCTCGGGCTGGGGAAAATCGATGCTGGCCTTCTCCTGCATGACCGAGGCGCGACGGCTGGGCCTCTTCACGTCGCTTGTTGCAGACGACCAGGTTCTTCTTTCCAAAGAGGCAGGCTCGGTGATCGCCGCATGCCCGCCGTCGATCGCCGGGCTGATCGAGCTTCGCGGCACCGGCATCGTCCGGCAGGATCATATCCCCAGGGCGACCATGCACTATGCCGTGCTTCCTGGCAGCGCTTCCGGTGAAAACCGCGTTCCTCCCGAGGGTGAAATCGTCAGCCTTGCGGCCGGTTTTTCGCTTCCCGCATTGCGGTTGCTCACAAACGTTCCCTCACCCCTCGCCATTCTGATGGCGAAAGCGCCGGATATCGGCCATTGAGGCCTTCAAGATTGGCCAATCTGCCTTATATATTTGCATTTTTATCTTGCACTTCAGCTTTTCATAGCCAAGATGTGCCGCCACCGGTGGACGTAATTGCTGCATTGCGATATCTGGGCCACCGTTTGCGTATATGGGAGCAGTAATATCATGATCGGACTTGTGCTTGTCACTCATGGCAAGCTGGCTGAAGAGTTTCGTCATGCTGTCGAGCACGTCGTCGGTCCTCAGAAATTCATCGAGACGGTCTGTATTGGCCCCGAAGACGATATGGACCAGAGACGGCAGGACATTCTGGAAGCTGTTTCCGGCGCCGACGATGGCCATGGCGTCGTCATCCTCACCGACATGTTCGGTGGTACGCCGTCCAATCTCGCCATATCGGTCATGAGCAGCGGCCATACCGAGGTCATTGCCGGCGTCAACCTGCCAATGCTGATCAAGCTTGCTGGCGTGCGCGGCGAGAACAACATGGAGAAGGCACTGGTGGAGGCTTCCGAAGCCGGGCGAAAATACATCAATGTCGCGAGCCGGGTGCTCAGCGGAAAATAACGGGCCTTCATGACGTCGCTCTCGCGGGAACTCCTCATCATCAACAAACGCGGTCTTCACGCGCGCGCCTCCGCCAAATTCGTGCAGATGGTCGAGACCTTCGATGCCGCCATTACCGTTTCCAAAGACGGAATGACGGTCGGCGGCACCTCGATCATGGGCCTGATGATGCTAGCGGCCAGCCCCGGCTCGAGCGTTGTCGTCTCGGCGAGCGGCAGCCAGGCTCAGGAAGCGCTGGAGGCCTTGGATCAACTGATTCAGAACCGGTTCGGCGAAGAAATATAACCGCCGTCCGAATCATATAAACATATAAAGACTTCTTTATATCCTTATTGCCATCCCACGCGAAGCCTGCTAAACGGCGGCATGCCGTGCGCTAAAGCGCGTCGCATTGCACGTAATTCATGCAATGCGCTTTAGCTCTTGCTGTTATGCATGCCGTAATCCCGGAACCGCTGCACACTTCCGGACGACATGCGTTAGCACGCGGTCCATCCGTCGCGCGGTCATCTTCGCGCGCGCCAATTTTGAAACGTTTTTCAGCCTGGAGGCCTCTATGAGCACTGAAAAAGATTATGTCGTCGCCGACATCGGGCTTGCGGATTTCGGCCGCAAGGAAATTACGATTGCCGAAACCGAAATGCCGGGGCTGATGTCCTGCCGCAGCGAATTTGGCGATACAAAGCCGCTGAAGGGCGCGCGCATCACCGGCTCGCTGCACATGACCATCCAGACAGCCGTGCTCATCGAGACGCTGGTCGCGCTCGGCGCCGAAGTCCGCTGGGCCTCGTGCAACATCTTCTCGACGCAGGATCACGCCGCTGCCGCAATCGCTGCTGCCGGCGTTCCGGTCTTCGCCATCAAGGGCGAGTCGCTCGAAGATTACTGGGTCTATACCGACAAGATCTTCCAGTGGGCCGATGGCGGCCTTTCCAACATGATCCTCGATGACGGCGGCGACGCCACCATGTACATCCTGCTCGGCGCCCGCGCCGAAGCCGGCGAGGACGTGCTGTCCCATCCGCATTCCGAGGAAGAGGAAATCCTCTTCGCGCAGATCAAGAAGCGCCTTGCCGCTTCTCCGGGCTGGTTCACCAAGCAGCGCGACGCCATCAAGGGCGTTACCGAAGAAACGACGACAGGCGTCAACCGCCTCTACCAGCTCAGCCAGAAGGGCCTGCTGCCCTTCCCGGCGATCAATGTCAACGACTCCGTCACCAAGTCGAAGTTCGACAACAAATACGGCTGCAAGGAATCGCTGGTCGACGGCATCCGCCGCGGCACCGACGTGATGATGGCCGGCAAGGTTGCCGTCGTCTGCGGCTACGGCGACGTCGGCAAGGGTTCTGCCGCTTCGCTTTCCGGCGCCGGCGCCCGCGTCAAGGTCACCGAAGCCGATCCGATCTGCGCATTGCAGGCCGCGATGGACGGTTATGAAGTCGTGCTGCTCGAGGACGTCGTTTCTTCGGCCGATATCTTCATCACCACGACCGGCAACAAGGACGTCATCCGCATCGACCACATGCGGGAGATGAAGGACATGGCGATTGTCGGCAATATCGGCCACTTCGACAACGAAATCGAAGTCGCTGCGCTGCGTAACCTCAAATGGACCAACGTCAAGCCGCAGGTCGATCTGATCGAGTTCCCCAAGGGTAACCGCATCATCCTTCTCTCCGAAGGCCGCCTGCTCAACCTCGGCAACGCAACGGGCCACCCGTCCTTCGTCATGTCGGCTTCCTTCACCAACCAGACGCTGGCGCAGATCGAGCTCTTCACCAAGCCCGGCCAGTATTCCAACCAGGTCTATATCCTGCCGAAGCATCTCGATGAAAAGGTCGCACGCCTGCATCTCGACAAGCTCGGCGTAAAGCTGACGGAGCTTTCGGCGGAACAGGCTGCCTATATCGGCGTCTCGCCAAAGGGCCCGTTCAAGTCCGATCACTACAGATATTGATCTGATCATCAATATCCACAAGATGTAGAAGCCACGGCATTGACAAATGCCGTGGCTTATTTTTTGGACGCTCCCTTCCCGCCGATTCCCTTCCGAAGTATTGTTTTAAGACTTGATTCGTGGCGCCGGACCCGTCCGACCGTCTCGAAAATGGGATGTCTTGTCGTAATGCGGCACATTGAAGGACGGAGACATACCGCGGATGTCGGAAATGAAAAACAGCCTGCCCGGTCAGGCGGATGACGGCGCGCGCGCCGGTCGCCGCTCGCTCACGGCAGGCCAAGAACATAAATCTGCAACGGCACACGAGGCCGCAAAGCAGGAGCATGGATCATTGGCGCGCTTCCTGAAAACCTGCGCGGCCGGCACGGCGCTCTCTGCGCTGGCGCGGCCGGTTCTGGCACAGGCGGAGCAGCAGGCGGCAGCCTCGGCCCACCTCTTCACCTCCTCGCAGGTCGTCGGCGTTTCCGTCGTCATCGGCGTCATATCGGCAGCCCTGCTTTCGACGCTGTGGCTCGTGCGCCAACGCGGCAATCTGGAAAGCGAGAGCCGGGAAATCCGCTCGGCGCTCTCCGATGCACAGCAGCGCATTTCGCAATACCAAGCCCTGATCGCCGATAAGAACCGGCGGATCGTCATCTGGGACGGCAATGCCCGGCCGGAACTGCTCGGCCAGCTTCCGCCCGAGACCGGCGCGCCGCAGGACGGCGAATTCCTGGCCTTCGGCCTTTGGCTGAGGTCACGCTCGGCCTCCGAGCTGGAAAAGGCGATCGACCGGCTGCGCGACGAGGCGCAGAGCTTCGACATGGTGGTCGAAACCATCCGCGACGAAATCCTCGAGGCGCAGGGCCGGGTTTCCGGCGGGCGTGCCTTCGTCCGTTTCGTGGCGCTCAACAATCTGCGTGCCGAACTCGCGGAACTCAGGATCGAGCGCGATCGGCTGATGACCTCGATTTCTGCCTTCCAGACCATGCTCGACGCGATCGACATGCCGGCCTGGCAGCGCGACCCGGGCGGGCGCCTCACCTGGGTCAACCAGGCTTACGGCGAGGCGGTCGAAGCGCGAACGCCGCAGCAGGCGATCAATGAAGGCCGCGAGATGCTGACGACGGTTGCGCGCGAACGCATTCGTGCGGTGACGACGCCAGAATCGCCCTTCCACGATACGATCTCGACTGTCGTGCACGGCAACCGCACATTCTTCGACGTCGTCGACGTCAGGGTGCCCGGGGGGTCGGCAGGTATCGCGATCGATGTGTCCGATATAGAGGCGGTGCGCGCCGAACTGGAACGGACGCTGAAGAGCCATGCCGAAACGCTCGACCATCTCGCCACTCCGGTCGCCATCTTCGACGGCGACCGCCGGCTGCAATTCTACAACCAGGCCTTTGTCGCCCTCTGGGAGCTGGATATCGCCTTCCTCGAAGGCCGGCCCGACAACAGCGAATTGCTCGAACGGCTGCGGGCAGCCAAGAAGCTGCCGGATCAGCTCAACTGGAAAAGCTGGAAGGAAGCGGCCCTTTCGGTCTATCGCGCGCTCGACACGCAATCGGATCTCTGGCATCTGCCGAACGGGCAGACGTTGCGCGTATTCGCGACCGCTCACCCGCAGGGCGGCGCTACCTGGGTGTTCGAAAACCTGACCGAGCAGGTCGATCTCGAAACGCGCTACAACACGCTGGTCAAGGTGCAGGGCGAAACGATCGACCACCTTTCCGAAGGCGTGGCGGTGTTCGGTCCCGACGGGCGCATCCGCCTGTCGAACCCGGCCTTCCGCGCGCTCTGGGGAATTACGGAAACCGAAGCCAAGCCCGGCACCCATATCCGTGCGCTCGGCGAAGCCTGCGCGCCCTCCTATGACCGGCCGGACGGCTGGAAGGCATTCGCCGAACTGATCACCAGCTTCGATGACGAGCGCCGCTCGGGCCAGGGAACGCTGGAACTCTTCTCCGGCCTCGTCCTCGACTATGCCGTCATCCCGCTGCCGAACGCCCAGACGATGCTGACCTTCGTCAACATGACGGACAGCGTGCGTGCCGAGCGCGCCCTCACCGAGAAGAACGAAGCGCTGCGCAAGGCCGACGAACTGAAGAACGATTTCGTCCAGCATGTTTCCTACGAGCTGCGCTCGCCGCTGACGAATATCATCGGCTTTACCGATCTCCTGCGCACGCAGGGTGTGGGGCCGCTGAACGACCGCCAGGCCGAATATATCGACCATATTTCCACCTCGTCCTCGGTTCTGCTCACGCTCGTCAACGATATTCTCGACCTGGCGACCGTCGATGCGGGCATCATGCGGCTCAACTATGCGGAGATCGATCTCAACGACCTGCTCGACGACGTTTCGATGCAGATCGCCGATCGCCTCCACGAGAGCGGCGTTGCGCTTGAGATCACCGCACCCGCCTATCTCGGCTCGATCGTCGCCGATCCGCAGCGGCTCAAGCAGATTCTTCTCAAACTTCTTTCCAATGCGGCGAATTTTTCGCCCGAGGGCACTTCGATCGCGCTGGAATGCCATCGCGAAGGCACGGATTTCGTCTTCTCGGTCAGCGACCGCGGTCCCGGCATCTCGCCTGAGATGATCACGACCGTCTTCGACCGCTTCGCGACGGGGGCAAAAAGCGGCAAACGCGGCGGCGCCGGCCTCGGCCTTTCGATCGTCGACAGCTTCGTCAGCCTGCACCATGGCGATGTGACCATCGACAGCGAGCCGGGCAAGGGTACGACCGTCGTCTGCCGCATCCCCTCTGTCGATATTCCGCATTCTGCCGCCGCCGCCGAATGACGACCGGCGACGCGATCTCGCTTTTCCTGAAGGACGAGGCGGCCACCATTCGCTTCGGCGAAGACCTGGCGCTTGCCCTCAAAGCCGGTGACTGCCTTGCTCTTTCGGGCGACCTTGGCGCCGGGAAATCCTCGCTCGCGCGCGCCATCCTGCGCGCCATGGCCGATGACGAGGGGCTTGAGGTCCCGAGCCCGACCTTCACGCTGGTGCAATCCTACGATCTGCGCATCCCCGTTTCGCACTTCGATCTCTACCGGCTGGGCGACCCGGCGGAACTGACGGAACTCGGCTTCGACGAGGCCCTGCAGAACGGCATCTGCCTTGTCGAATGGCCCGAGATGGCCGTAAGCGAGCTGCCTGAAACACGCATCTCCTTGCGGCTTGAACATGAAGGTGCCGGCCGCCGCGTGACGATTACGGCGCCTGAGAAAACAGCGGCCCGTATCCATCGCGTGCTTGATATCCGCAGCTTCCTTGCCGGGGCCGGCTATGGAGAAGCCAAGCGGCGGTTTCTTATCGGGGATGCGTCGCTACGCGCCTATGAATCCGTCTATCCCAAGAAGGGTGAACGCAAGATCCTGATGGATTGGCCGCCGCTGCCGGACGGGCCGCCTGTTCTGGATGGCAAGCCTTACCCCAAGGTCGCGCATCTCGCAGAAAACGCCTATCCCTTCGTGGCGATCGCTAACGCTTTGCGTGAACGGGGTTTTGCGACGCCGGAGATTTACAAGGTCGACTATAACAGCGGCATCCTGCTGATCGAGGATCTCGGCAGCGAAGGCGTGCTCGATGACGATGGACGGCCGATCGCCGAGCGTTATCGGCAAAGTGTCGCCTGCCTGGCACATCTCCATTCCATGCAGATTCCGCAGGATATTCCGGTTTCATCAATGCATACGCATCACGTTCCGGATTTCGACCGCACGGCGATGAAGATGGAAGTGCGGCTTGTGCTCGACTGGCATATCGCCTGGAAGCGCGGCACGGCACCATCAGATGCCGAACGGGAAGAATATCTGGCGATCTGGGACCACCTGATCGACGAGCTGCAATCGGCTGAAACGAACCTTCTGCTGCGCGACTTCCATTCGCCCAACATCATTTGGCGAGAACATGAAAACGGCATCCGCAAGGTCGGCATCATCGACTTCCAGGATTCGATGATCGGACCGACCGCTTATGATCTCGCCTCGATCGTCCAGGATGCGCGTGTCACCATCGAGCCGGATCTCTTCCGGCAGTTGATGGACGACTATCTTACGCTTCGCCGCGCGCAGGGTGGCTTCGATGAAGCCGGATTCATGAAGGCCTGGGCGATTATGTCTGCGCAGCGCAACTGCAAACTTGCCGGCCTCTGGGTGCGACTGCTGCAGCGCGACGGCAAGCCCGGATATCTGAAACACATGCCGCGCACGCTCTCCTATCTCAACGTCGCGTTTGAACATGAGGCGCTTGCCCCCTTGCGCGATTGGTGCGCAAGGGCTGGAATAGGCCAGAGCGAATCATAAGTTCCGGATCAGAATGACGATCAGACAAGCCATGGTACTGGCCGCGGGTCTCGGGACCCGTATGCGCCCGATCACCGACACGATCCCGAAGCCGCTGGTGAAGATCGACGGCAAGCCGATGATCGACTACGCGCTGGATTCGCTGGTCGCAGCCGGCGTCGAACGGGCCGTCGTCAACGTCCACCATCATGCCGATCAGATGCTCGATCATCTCAGGAATTATCGCGGCCTCGACATCGTCATATCAGACGAGCAGGACGCGCTGATGAATTCCGGCGGCGGGCTGGCGAAGGGCCTCACGCTGCTTGCGCGCGACAATGTCTTCGTGATGAATGCCGATCTCTTCTGGATCGGCGAACAGCCGGGGCGGCCAACCAACCTGCATCGCTTAGCCGGATTCTTCGATCCCGAACGAATGGATATGGCGCTGCTCTGCGTTCGGATTGAGGATACGACAGGTCACAATGGCAAGAACGATTTCAGCCTCGCAACCGATGGCCGGCTGGCGCGTTATCGCGACGATCCCACCAATCCCGTCGTCTATGCCGGAGCAATCGTCATGAACCCATCGCTGCTCGACGATGCGCCGAAGGATGCCTTCAACCTCAATATCTATTTCGACAAGGCGATCGCGCGCGGACGGCTTTTCGGCATGGTGCTCGAAGGCCACTGGCTGACGGTGGGAACGCCGGAAGCGATCGGCGAAGCGGAGGAAACGATCCGTCGGCTGCGGGCGTTCGCGTAGGCTCATGGCGGAGCGGCACCAGCCACGCATCCTGACGATCCCGGCGGGCCTTTCCTTCCTCAAAACGCTGGCGACGACACTTTGCGACGGCCGTCTGACGCCCCTTTTCCGGCACGAGCCCGACGATCCGCTGTCGCTCGCCGGGGTTACGATCTATCTGCCAACTCGCCGCGCCGTGCGTGTGCTGCGCTCGGAATTCGTCGACCTGCTCGGCGGCCGCTCGGCCATCCTGCCCGTTATCCGTCCCCTTGGCGAGACCGATGACGACAGCGGCTATTTCGATGAGGCGCTGCCGGCGACGATCGATCTCGCCCAGCCGCTGTCGAATACCGCCCGTCTGCTGGAGCTTGCGCGCCTCATCCTTGCCTGGCGAAACAAGCTGCCGGAGATCGTCCGTCATATCCATTCGGACTCGCCGCTCGTCGCGCCCGCAAGCCCGGCGGATGCTATCTGGCTCGCCCGCAACCTCGCGGAACTGATCGATTCCATCGAAACAGAGGACCTCGACTGGTCGGAGCTGTCGAAACTCGACACCGCCGATTATGCGGCCTGGTGGCAGCTCACGGCGGAATTCCTGCAGATCGCCAGCGCCTTCTGGCCGGCGCGGCTTTCCGAGCTCGGCAAATCCTCGCCGGCGCGGCACAGAAACGCCATCCTTCGAGCCGAAGCAAACAGGCTTTCGACGGCGAAGCCCACCGGGCCGATCATCATCGCCGGCTCGACGGGTTCGGTTCCCGCTACCGCCGATCTCATCGCCGCCGTCGCCAATCTCGCCGAAGGCGTGATCGTGCTGCCGGGTCTCGATCTCTCCATGCCCGAACGACACTGGCAGATGGTCGCGCCGGAACCGGCGCCCGGCCAACATGCCAATCCCGCAAGCCGGAGCCATCCGCAATATGGCCTGTCGTCGTTGCTCAAGCGTCTGAAGCTGACGCGTGCCGACGTCGCGCTCCTCGACACGCCGGAGGCCGATCTCGACCGACGCGCCGAAATCCTGTCCCGGGCGCTTGCCCCGGCGGAGGCGACCAGCGATTGGGGAGCATGGAAGAACGATCTCCCCGAGGGCGCCCTGTCTTCGGCCTTTGCCGATACCGCGCTGATCGAAGCCGCCAACGAGCGCGAGGAGGCAACAGCGATCGCCATCGCCCTTCGGCTGGCGCTGGAGAGGCCGGGACAGGATGGCGAGAGCCGGGCAGCGCTCATCACCCCCGACCGCAATCTCGCCCGGCGGGTGATGGCGGAGCTTTCCCGCTTCGGCATCCTGGCAGACGATTCCGCCGGCACGCCGCTTGCCGGCACGCCGCAGGGCACCTTGCTGCAATTGCTCCTGGAGGCGGCGCTGCGTCCGGGCGATCCGGTGGCGATCGTGTCGCTGCTCAAACATCCGCTGGCCCGCTTCGGGCTCGAACGCGAGGCATTGGCTTCCGCCACAGAGGCGCTCGAACTCCTAGCGCTGCGCGGCGGCGTGGCCGAAGTGGATATCAGCGCCCTCGAATCACTCTTGAGCCATCAGCTTGCCGAACAGGCCCTGGACAGGCATGCGCCGCAATGGCGAAAGGCGATGCCGCCCCATGCAGCCGATGCCGCACACGACCTTGCCCGCAGGGCGATGCGAGCGACCGAGCCCCTAGCTGCGGCGCTGATGCGGCAGCAGAGGGAATATCGTGGGAAGACGGCAAGTTTCACTTTGTCAGAATGGGCGGAGCGCACCGGTCGCTCGCTTGAAGCCGTCGCGGCCGATCCGCAAGGCAATCTCGCCGATCTCTGGTCCGATGAAGCGGGAGATGCGCTCGCCGCGCTGCTCAGCGAAGTGATTGGCACGGACGGCCAGATGGAGGCCGACGGACCACAATGGATCGACATCGTCGCGGCACTTGCCGCCGGTCATGCCGTGAAGCCGCGGGCGCTCAGCCACCCCAGGCTCTTCATCTTCGGCACGCTGGAAGCGCGCCTGCAGAGCGTCGATACGCTGATCCTCGGCGGCCTGAACGAAGGTTCCTGGCCGGGGCAGACGGCCAACAATCCATTCATGCCGCGCATGATGAAGACGGAGATCGGGCTGGAGCCGCCGGAACGTCGCATCGGCCAGCTGGCGCATGACTTCGAGATGGCGAACGGCACGCGCCATCTGATCTATTCGCGCGCCTTGCGCCAAGGCTCGACGCCGACGGTCTCCTCGCGCTGGCTGCAGCGACTGATGGCGCTCGGCGGCGAGGCGTTCGAAGCGCAGTTGAAGGGACGCGGCAACCGGTTCCTGCAATGGGCTGGTCTCATCGATCGGGGAGAGGCTCAGGCGCCCGCACAGCGGCCTTCACCGAAACCGCCGCTGGCGCTGCAGCCGACATCCTATTCCTTCAGCGAAGTCGGCCGGTTGCGCCGCGATCCCTACGCCATCTATGCCCGCCGGGTCCTTCGGCTCGACCCCGTCGATCCATTCAATCGCGATCCGGGAGCGGCCGAACGCGGCACGCTCTACCACAAGATCATCGACCGGTTCATCCGTGAGGCCCATATCGCCGGCACGCCGGATGCGGCAGCGGCCATGGAGCGCATCCTTTCCGAGCTTTTCGATATGGAGAAGCTGCCACCGCATATCGATGCCGTGTGGCGGCCTCGCTTTCGCGAGGTGGCCCGAGCCTTCCTCGAATGGGAGGCGGGGCGACGGCCCGGCATTCGGAAGACGTTGACGGAGGTGCGGGGCGGCGTCGAACTGGAGGCGATCAATATCCGGCTCAACGGTGTCGCCGACCGGATCGACGTCACGGGACCGAACGCCGCCGATATCATCGACTACAAGACCGGCTACAATCCTTCACCGTCACAGGCGCGGGCGCTTCTGGACCCGCAGCTTGCGCTCGAAGCCGCAGCGCTCGGCGCCGGCGCCTTCCGCGATGCCGGCAGTCTCGTGCCGCAGGATCTGCTCTATGTCCGCCTGCGTCCCGGACGACGCTTCCAGGTCGATACCGTCAATAACGAAAGCTCGGCGCGCAGCGACAAGGCGAAATCGGCGATGGACCTGGCCGAGGAATCGATCGACCAGCTGGTCAAATTCGTGGGATTGCTGCAATCCGGCGAAAAGGGCTTTACCTCGCGGCTCATTCCGGCGCAGCAATTCGATTTCGGCGGCGATTACGATCATCTCGCCCGCGTTTCCGAATGGTCGACCGCCGAGACAGAGGAAGGCGGCGGCGATGAGTGACGTGACCGACCTTCCTGACGATGACAATCCGGGTGACTGGATTGGCTGGACGACGATCCAGCAGGCAATCGCGTCCGATCCGATGCGTTCAGCGTGGGTGTCGGCCAATGCCGGTTCCGGCAAGACCCATGTCCTCACACAGCGCGTCATCCGCCTTCTGCTTGCCGGGGCGCGGCCTTCGGCCATTCTCTGTCTCACCTATACCAAGGCTGCGGCTTCCGAAATGTCGAACCGCGTCTTCGAAAGGCTGTCGGATTGGGTGGTGCTCGACGACGAGGATCTTAGCCGGCGGATCATGCAGATCGAGGGTACGGCGCCCGATGGAATCAAGCTTGCCGAGGCCCGCCGGTTGTTTGCGAAGGCCCTGGAAACACCCGGCGGACTGAAGATCCAGACGATCCACGCCTTTTGCGAGGCGCTGCTGCATCAGTTCCCGCTCGAAGCCAACGTTGCGGGACACTTCTCCGTTCTCGACGACCGCGCGGCAGCGGCGCTGCTTTCCGATGCGCGCCGAGCCCTGCTGACGGCGACCGCGCCGGAGGAAGGCAGCGCGCTTGCCGAGGCATTTACCTACGTGCTCAATCTCGGCGACGAATCCGGACTTGAGAACCTGCTCGGCGACATCGTCGCCAACCGCAACGCCATTCGTCGTTTCACCGCAGCGGCCGAACAGCAGGGCGGCGTAGAGATGGTTCTGCGCAGAAGGCTCGGCCTTGCCGCAGACGATACGGAGAGCCGGATTGCGGCGCAATATTGGCCCTTGCCGCAGTTGTCGGCAGCCACGCTGGAGCTCTATCTCTCGCTTGCCGACCAGAAGGGCGGTGTCAAGGCACAGGAGGTCGCCTACGGTCTCAGGCTCGCCGCTCGGGAGCGCGATGACGCAAGACGCGCCGAGATGCTCGAAAGGATCTTCTTGACGGCGGCCAAGGGTGAGCCGAAGGCGGATTCGCAATTCCACGTCAAAGCCATGCTTGCCGAAGCACCCGCGCTGGCGGACGCCATCGCTGCTGCCCGCGCGCATGTCGCGGCAAGCCGCGACCGGCTGAAACTGATGCGGATGTACGGCGCCACGCATGCAGCACTCGTGCTCGCCGACCGGCTGAACCACGACTACGAGGAGCTGAAGAAACAGCGAAGCCAGCTCGATTTCGAGGACCTGATCACCCGCACCGCCGACCTCTTGACGAAAAACGGAGTCGGTCCCTGGATCCACTACAAGCTCGACCGCGGCATCGACCATATTCTGGTCGACGAGGCACAGGATACCAGCCCGATCCAGTGGAGTGTCATCCAGTCGCTTGCCGAGGATTTCTTCTCCGGCGAAAGCGCCCGACCGATCGTGCGCACGCTCTTTGCAGTCGGCGACGAGAAACAGTCGATCTATTCCTTCCAGGGCGCACGGCCGGAGCGATTTTCCGAGGAGAGCGACCGAACACGGCGGCGCGTTTCCGACAGCGGGCAGAGCTTTTCCTCCGTCCGGCTGCCACTGTCTTTCCGTTCGACCGCCGATGTGCTTGAGGCTGTCGACCATATTTTCAAGGAACCCGACAATGCCCGCGGCCTCAGCGCGCTCGGCGAACCGGTCGTCCATCGTTCGAGCCGAATCGGACATCCCGGCGCCGTCGACTTCTGGGAGATGGTCGCGCCGGAAGCGGTGGTGAAGGAAGAGGACTGGACGGCGCCCTTCGACGCAACGCCGGAAAGCGCGCCGGCCGCAATCCTGGCGCGGCGGATCGCGCATTCGATCGGTACGCTCGTCGGTCGCGAGACCATCGTCGAAAAGGGTCGGGAACGCCTGATCGAAGCTGGCGACATCCTGGTCTTGGTGCGCAAGCGCGACGCCTTCGTCAATGCGTTGACGCGCGCACTGAAACGTCGCGGCGATATTCCGGTTGCGGGCGCCGACAGGCTGGTGCTCACCAGCCATATTGCCGTGCAGGATCTGCTGGCGCTCGGCCGTTTCCTGCTTCTGCCGGAAGACGACCTTTCGCTTGCCGCCGTGCTCAAGAGCCCGCTTTTCGATCTCTCCGAAGAGGATATCTTTTCGATCGCCGCCTTGCGGGGCGACAATGAGAGTGTCTGGAGCCATCTCAAAAAATTTGCCGCCGACGGTACCGAGCGTTTCCACGGTGCCGTCGAGAAGCTGGAACTGTTCCTCCGACAGTCCAAGAGCCTGTCGGTTCATGATTTCTATGCACGCGTGCTGGCCAGCCATGGCGGGCGGCGGCAATTCCTGGCGCGTCTCGGCACCGAGGTCAGCGATATTCTCGACGAATTCCTGACCTTCACCCTCGACCACGAGAGCTCCGGCCTTCCCGGCCTGCAATCCTTCATCTCGACTTTGGAGCTCGAAGCACCGGAGGTGAAGCGCGAGCAGGACAAGGGGCGCAACGAAGTGCGGATCATGACGGTCCATGCCTCCAAGGGTCTCGAAGCGCCGATTGTTTTCCTCGTGGATGGCGGTTCCAAGGCCTTCACCCATACCCATCTGCCGAAGCTTCGCCTGCTCGAATCCAGATCCGGCGAGCCGCCGATGCCGGTCTGGGTTCCCGTCTCCGATCTCGCCAATTCGCTGACACAGAACGATGCGGCGCGCATTCAGACGTTGGCCGAAGAAGAATATCGCCGGCTGCTCTACGTCGCCATGACACGCGCCGCCGACCGACTTGTCGTCTGCGGCTATCGCGGTGTGCGGGCAAATAGCGACACCTGGCATATGATGATCTCGACGGCGCTGCGTGACGATCATCCCTATGTGGAGGCGGCCACATTTTCCGGTCCCGACGGCGAATGGCAGGGCACCAGATGGCGTGTGCCGCAGGTGGAGCGCAGCTTCGAGCGGATCGACCGCAGCGAAGAGCGAGACAGCGAAGAAGCCCTGCCGGACGGCTTGTTGGGGCCGCTGCCGCCGCAGGCCGAACTGCCGCGACCGCTCAGCCCTTCCGGCGCCGGGACGATCGTCGACGAGGACGAAGGCGGCCTGCTCGTGGTCTCGCCGCTGTTCGGCGAGAAGGAGCGCAGCGACCGCTCGCTGGAGAAAGGCAGACTGATTCATCGCATGCTTCAGGCGCTTCCCGAAATTCTGCCGGCGGAACGGGCTGACGCCGCAGGCCGCTATGCCGAGCGGGCGGCGCGGTTCTGGCCGGAAGCCGAGCGGCGGAGGCTCGTCGATTCGGTTCTGAAACTATTGGACGACGAAGGTCTGCAGCCCGTTCTCGGCGCAGAGGCCCGGCCCGAGGTCTCGATCATGGGAACATTGACGCTCGATGAGAAGCGCTATGCCGTCTCCGGCCGCATCGACCGGCTTGCCGTGCTTTCCGATCGCGTCGTCATTCTCGACTACAAGACCAATCGGGTCCCGCCGGCGACGGAAGAGGCGATCCCCTTCGCGCACAAGGCGCAGCTCGCGATCTACCGCGAGATCCTGGCACCCCTCTATCCCGGCAAGCGCATCGACTGCATGCTCGTCTATACCGAGAACGCCTCGCTCTACACCTTGAGCGAAAAGGCGCTCGGTTTGGCGCTTGCAGGACTCAAGACAAAGTGAAATACCGGACATTGAAAATTCGGCACCGCACCATCACATGTGGTTCAACACCTAATTCCGTTAAAGGAGCAGCCTATGGCTACCGTGAAAGTCGATATCAATAACTTCCAGTCGGAAGTTCTGGAATCTGCAGAACCCGTCGTCGTCGATTTCTGGGCTGAGTGGTGCGGCCCGTGCAAGATGATTGCGCCGAGCCTCGAAGAAATCGCCGTCGAGATGGAAGGCAAGGTCAAGGTCGCCAAGCTCAATATCGATGAGAATCCGGAACTCGCTGCACAGTTCGGTGTGCGCTCCATTCCGACCCTTGCGATCTTCAAGGGCGGCGAAGTTGCCGACATCTCTGTCGGCGCCAAGCCGAAGACGGCTCTTTCGAACTGGATTTCGAACGCCGCCTGATCGATATCGCTTATTGATATCCCATGAAAAAGCCCGGCTTCGACCGGGCTTTTTTCGTTTATTCCTTATTTCGGGGGCGTGCCGTTATCGGCAAGCACATCGCCGACGAGATAGAGAGAGCCGCCGACCAGGATGCGCGGCGGCAATGCCTCCGGATCGAGGGCGGTTTTGATGGCTTCCAGCGCATCGCCGACGGTCGACATCGGTTCGGCAACCAAGCCGGCATCGTAAGCGGCATTCGACAATATCACGGGATCGATCATCGCTTCGCTGCCGCGGATCGGCACGCAGAAAACTTTCTCGACCAATCCGGTGAAGGCCCTAAAATAGCCGACCGGATCCTTGGTATTGATCATGCCTATAATGAGAAAAAGCGGCCGCGGCTGGCGCTCCTCGAAATTGGCCATGGCTTCGGCGATCACTTCGCCGGCACCAGGATTATGCCCGCCATCGATCCAGATCTCGGCGCCGGCGGGAGCATGCGCCAGCAGCCGGCCCTCGCTCAGTCGCTGCAGCCGGCCCGGCCATTCCACAGAGCTCATCGCCTTTTCCATCATCGTCTCGGTGACGGTGAAACCTGCCGCCTTGACGGCACGAATCGCGGCGGCGGCATTGGCATATTGATGGCGACCGGGAAGGCGCGGCAGCGGCAGGTCGGCAAGACCGAATTCGTCCTGATAGACGAGACGGCCATATTCCTCATGCGCCATGAAATCCTGCCCGAACACGGCGCTCGGGCAATGCAGCCGTTCGGCCGTCGACATCAGGACGTCGAGCGCTGCATCATATTCCTGATGACCGATGACAACGGGCAATCCCGGCTTCATGATGCCGGCCTTTTCGGCTGCGATCAGTTCGACTCTGTCGCCAAGATAAGGCTGATGATCCAGCGAGATCGGCATGATCACCGAGACGGCCGGATCGGAAATGACATTGGTCGCGTCAAATCGGCCGCCGAGACCGACTTCGATGATCGCGGCATCGGCCGGATGTTCGGAAAACAGGATGAAGGTGACCGCGGTCAGGATTTCGAAAACGGTGATGTGCTGTCCGGCATTGGCATCGGCGACGCGACGCAGGGCCTCGGCAAAGACGGCGTCGTCCACGAGTTGCCCGCGGCCGCCCGCCACACCGATGCGATAGCGCTCGTGCCAATTGACGAGATGCGGAGAGGTGTGGACATGGGCGCTGTAGCCGCCGGCTTCGAGCAGTGCGCGGCAGAAGGCGGTGACGGATCCCTTGCCATTGGTGCCGGCGACATGGATCACCGGCGGCAGTTTCCGGTGCGGATTGCCGAGTTGCTCGAGAATACGGGTGATGCGATCGAGCGACAGATCGAACCCCTTGGGATGCAATCCCATGAGCTTGTCGATCTCTTGCGCAGCCTCACTCACCGCGGTTTGGCCTCTGGGTATCAATTCAGCACCCCGCCTGCTTATCGATTATCAGGCGCTCGCCGCCAGGGCGATCGCGCCGCCATTCATGTCGTTCGCCGCCGAAACCGGCTTCTTCGTCAGGATCTTCAGGAGGCGGGCCAATGTTTCCGGAATATCGTGCCGCTTGACGACCATATCGACCATACCATGTTCCAGCAGGTATTCAGAGGTCTGGAAACCCTCGGGCAGCTTTTCGCGCAACGTCTGCTCGATCACACGCTTGCCGGCAAAGCCGATTTCAGCTCCGGGCTCGGCCAGATGGATATCGCCAAGCATGGCGTAGGAGGCCGTGACGCCGCCGGTCGTCGGGTTGGTCAGCACGACGATATAGGGCTGGCCGGATTCCTTCAGCAAGTCGACGGCAACCGTCGTGCGCGGCAGCTGCATCAGCGAGAGAATGCCTTCCTGCATGCGTGCGCCGCCGGAAGCAGGGAACATCACCAAAGGGCACTTTTCGGACGTCGCGCGCTCGAAAGCCCTGACGATCGCCTCGCCGGCCGCCATGCCGAGCGAACCGCCGATGAAGTTGAATTCGTGCACGACGGCAACGAGCTTCAGCCCCTGCACCTTTCCGAGACCGGCGAGAATCGTATCCTCCTGTTCGGTCTTCAGACGGCTGTCGCGCAGACGATCGCTATATTTCTTCGAATCGCGGAACTTCAGCGGGTCCTGGGCGACCTTCGGCTGCGGCAGGGATTCGTATTCACCGTTGTCGAAAAGGTCGGCAAGGCGGGCCTTGGCCGGCATCTTCATGTGATAACCGGACGCTGGAATGACCCACTTGTTGCCTTCCAGGTCCTTATGGAAAACCATTTCGCCCGTTTCCGGGCACTTGATCCAAAGGTTCTCCGGCACTTCGCGACGGCCCAGCATGGAATTGATCCGCGGGCGAACGTAGTTGGTGATCCAGTTCAACTCGAATTCTCCTGGTTGAATAGCGCCAATGTGGGAAAACTATTCGGCAGCAACAAGGCGCGCCGAGCGTGTTCCCGAGGAAAGGCCGCGCACCAGCGTTGCGACCGCCTGAACCGTGTCCGCCGTCGCCTTTCCGTCCTTCGTCAAGCTGGTTGCGACCTGATTGACGATGGCGGTGCCGACGACGACGCCATCTGCCGAGCCGCCGATGACCTTTGCATGCTCCGCCGTCTTGACGCCGAAGCCGACGCAGACCGGCAATTCGGTGTGCTGCTTGATGCGCTCCACAGCGCCCGAAACCAGCGACGGATCGGGCAGTGCCGAACCGGTGATGCCGTTCATGGAGACGTAATAGACGAAACCGGACGTGTTCTTCAGAACCTTCGGCAGCCGCTTCTCATCCGTCGTCGGCGTCGCCAGGCGGATGAAATTAATACCTTTGCGGATCGCCGGAATGCAGAGTTCGTCATCCATCTCAGGCGGCAGGTCGACGACGATCAAGCCGTCGATGCCGGCGGCGAGTGCGTCGTCGAGGAATTTCTCGACGCCATAGATATAAATGGGATTGTAGTAGCCCATCATCACGATCGGCGTCGTATCGTCGGTTTTGCGGAAATCAGCTGCCAGCTGTAACGTCTTCTTCAGCGTCTGGCCACCTTTCAGGGCGCGCTGACCGGCCAGCTGAATCGCCGGGCCGTCAGCCATCGGATCGGAAAAGGGCATTCCGAGCTCGATGATATCGGAGCCCGCTTCCGGCAGCGCCTTCATGATGCCGAGAGAGGTATCGTAATCAGGATCGCCGCCCATGAAATAGGTCACAAGCGCCGGACGGCCCTCGGCCTTCAGCTCGGCAAAGCGTTTGTCCATGCGTGCGGTCATGTCTTACAGTCCCATTCCCAGAATCTTGCCGACGGTGAAGATATCCTTGTCGCCGCGGCCGGAGAGGTTCATCAGGATGATCTCGTCCTTGCCCATCTTCGGCGCGCGCTTGATGACCTCGGCAATCGCATGCGAGGGCTCGAGCGCCGGGATGATGCCTTCGAGGCGGGTCAGGGTCTGGAAGGCCTCGAGCGCTTCGTGGTCCATGATCGGCACATATTCGACGCGGCCAATATCGCTCAGCCAGGAATGTTCAGGGCCGATGCCGGGATAATCGAGACCGGCTGAAATCGAATGGCCTTCCTTGATCTGACCGTCGCCATCCTGCAGCAGATAGGTACGGTTGCCGTGCAGCACGCCCGGCGAACCGGCGGTGATCGACGCGCAATGTTCGTCGCCCTGCAGGCCTTTGCCGCCGGCTTCGACACCGACGATCTTGACGGTGGGGTCATCGAGGAAGGGATGGAAGATGCCGATAGCGTTCGAACCGCCGCCGACAGCCGCAACGACGAGATCCGGCAGGCGGCCTTCTGCAGCCAGCATCTGCTGTTTCGCTTCGGTGCCGATCACCGACTGGAAGTCACGGACCATCTCAGGATAGGGATGCGGGCCGGCGGCCGTTCCGATCAGGTAATAGGTGTCCTCGACATTGGTGACCCAGTCGCGAAGCGCTTCGTTCATGGCGTCCTTCAGCGTGCCGCTGCCGGCCGTGACCGGTTTGACCTCGGCGCCGAGCAGCTTCATGCGGAAAACGTTCGGCGCCTGACGCTCGACGTCGGTCGCACCCATATAGACGACGCAGGGAAGACCGAAGCGGGCGGCAACGGTTGCGGAGGCAACGCCATGCTGGCCGGCGCCGGTTTCTGCGATGATTCGCGTCTTGCCCATGCGCTTGGCAAGCAGGATCTGGCCGATGCAATTGTTGATCTTGTGCGAACCGGTATGGTTCAGCTCCTCGCGCTTGAAATAAATCTTCGCGCCGCCGAGTTCGGCTGTCAGCCGCTCGGCAAAATAGAGCGGGCTCGGGCGGCCGATGTAATGCGCGCCGAGATGCTTCAATTCCGCCTGGAATTCCGGATCGTTCTTCGCCTTGTTCCATTCGTCTTGCAGATCAAGGATCAGCGGCATCAACGTTTCGGCAACGAAACGACCGCCATAAATGCCAAAACGGCCGTCTTCGTCGGGGCCGGAACGGAAGGAATTCGGTTTAGGCGTTTCGTTCACTCTCAACTCCCTGAGGCCATGACAGGCGCATCCGCCTTTTCGACCGCATCGAAAAATTCATCGATCATCGTGACACTCTTCACACCAGGCGCGCTTTCGACGCCTGAGGAGACGTCAATACCAGGCGCTTTGGTGATCAACAGCGCATCCGCGACATTGTCCTTGTTCAAGCCGCCGGACAGCATGTAGTCGATGCTGCCATCGAGCCAGCCGAGAAGGCTCCAGTCGAAGGAAATACCATTGCCGCCGGGCAGTTCCGAACCCTTCGGCGGCTTCGCATCGAAGAGGAAACGGTCGGCGATGCCGATATAGGCCTCGACGCGCTTCAGATCGTCGGCGGTTCGCACCGAAAACACTTTCATGACAGGCAGACCATAGAGCGCCTTGATGGTCAGCACATGTTCGGGACTCTCATTGCCGTGAAGCTGCAGCATGTCCGGCTTCAGCAGCGAGACGATCTCGTCCAGGTCGTCATTGCTGGGATCGACGACGACGGCGACAATCTTCGCCTTGCCACGGGCAGGCTCGGCAAGTTTTGCCGCCAGGTCCGGTTCGATATAACGCGGGCTCTTTTCGAAGAAGATAAAACCGATGTGGGTCGCGCCGCGTTTCAGCGCGCGATCGATCGCTTCTGGCGTCTTCAAGCCGCAGATCTTGATATCCGGTTTCATGGCAGCGAAGTGACACGAAATGCGGCAAGAGTCGAGCCAATTTGCGTGCCAGGCTGCATTTAGCGCCGACGCCGGTCAGTCGAAATCAATGGCGTGCAACTGGCTGCCGTGCCGCTTCAGCCAGGATTTCGCTTCCTCCATGCCGGGGCAAAGCTTCTTGCAAAGCGACCAGAAGCGCGGGCCATGGTTCATTTCCTTGAGGTGGGCGACCTCGTGGGCGGCGAGATAATCGATCACCGAGGGCGGCGCCATAACGATGCGCCAGGAGAAACTCAAGTTACCTTCCGAAGAGCACGAACCCCACCGGCTGCGGGTATCCTTCATCGAGATCGAGCGGATCGGCGCTCTGATCGTTGCGGCATGCATCGCCGCAAGTCTCTCGAGATCGGCGCGCGCTTCCTTCTTGAGAAAGGCCGCGATACGCCGTCCGACATGCTCCGGCATACCGCTGACGCGGAGCACAGGGCCACCGTCCAGAGAGACAACCTCCGTCAAGCCGCGCAGGCTGCCGGTGTGCTCGATGCGATGGGAAACGCCGCGCAAGAGGATCTTGCCGCCGTCGCGCAGGCCGGTATCGGTCGAAAACTTGGCGAGCCTGGTGAGCAACCAGCCCTGGTGCCGATCGAGGAAGGCATTGACCTCGCGCGCCGCAAGGCCTCTCGGCACGGTCATCTTCAAGGCCCGTCCGCCCGGTTCGATGCGCAGCGTAATGCGGGTTGCCTGGTCATGCTGCTTGATGGTCAGAGGCATGGGCCGGCCGGCAACATCGAGCGTCCGCGTTTCGGGCGGAGCCGGCTTTCGCGTCTTGGGCCGTGTCTTCAGAAGCGGAAACATGGGTGTTTTCTATACGATTCGCCGGCAGGCAGACATGGAAAAACCGGCATCGGTGGGATGCCGGTCATCAAATCATTGCCTATGCCTTCAGGGCGTCTGGAATTCTGCAACCGGGCCGTTGTCGTCACGCTTGTTGTTCTTGCGGTCACGCATGAAGCGATCGAACTCTTCCTGGTCCTTGGCGCGGCGAAGTTCGCGCATGTAAGCATCGAATTCCTCGCGCATCTCGTCGAGCTTGCGGCGCTCTTCCTCGATCCGGTCGATCTCGGCCTTGCGCCAGTCGTCGAAGGCGACGTTGCCGGTCGAGAAATGCGAGCGGTGACGGCCGTTCGGGCGGCGGCAGGAGGCAAAGAAGCCATCGGTCGCCTGGTTAACGTCGCGCTTGAAGCCGCGCAGACGCTCGCCGAAGATGATATAGGCTAGCATGGCCAGACCCAGAGGCCAGAAAACCATGAAGCCGAGAATCATCAGGGCAATGGTAGCCGGAGTCCAATCCGGTCGAAGCAATGCTGACTGGTTCATCGTGCGGGTATCCTCGCTTTCCGCGCCCGGCAGAATACCGAACGCTGAAATCGATGTGGTTACCGCAATAGGTGCCTTCAAGACGATTGCCCACGAAATCGGACAAGGCCTTGAATCCGTTTTGCTAATTCAGCGATCCATAAATCAGGCCGTTCGGCCGCCCTTGATGACGCGCGGGATCGTCGGCTTGACGACGGAACGGGAATGCTGGCGGACGAAGTTGACGATGCGCGGCGCGATCTCGCGGCGGAAACGCGAGCCGTTGAAAACGCCGTAATGGCCGACATCCGGCTGGAGATAGTGCATGCGCATATCGTCGGGAATATTCACGCAGATGGTCTGCGCCGCCTTGGTCTGCCCGACTCCCGAGATGTCGTCATTTTCGCCTTCGACGGTCAGAAGCGCCACCTTGCGGATTGCCGCGGGATCGACCCGTTTGCCGCGATGCATCAATTCACCCTTCGGCAACGAATGCTTCATGAAGACCTGCTCCACCGTCTGCAGATAGAATTCGGCGGTCAGATCCATGACGGCGAGATATTCGTCGTAGAAATCGCGATGCTTTTCAGGTTCGCCGTCGTTCTTCACGAGATGCATGAAGAATTCCTTGTGCGCGACGACGTGGCGATCGAGGTTCATCGACATGAAGCCCGAAAGCTGCAGGAATCCTGGATAGACCGGGCGCATGAAGCCGGGCTGCGGCCACGGCACGTTCATGATGACATTGTCGGAAAACCATTGCAGCGACCGCTCCTGAGCGAGCTTGTTGACCGCTGTCGGATTGATGCGCGTGTCGATCGGGCCGCCCATCAGCGTCATGGACGACGGCGAAAGCGGATCGTTGGCTTCCTCCATCACCGCAGCGGCTGCCAGCACCGGAACGGACGGCTGACAGACGGCGATGACATGCGTGTCGTGACCGAGGAAATGCAGCATCTCGATGACGTAGTCGACGTAATCGTCGAAGTCGAACGTGCCTTCCGTCATCGGCACCATGCGGGCATCGATCCAGTCGGTGATGTAGACATCGGCGCTCGGCAGCAGCGCCTCGACCGTGCCGCGCAGCAGCGTGGCATAGTGGCCGGACATCGGCGCGACGATCAGGATGCGCGGATCATTGCTGCGCGCGGCGGGAACATTGCGCGCAAAATGCAGGAGATTGCAGAAGGGTCGCGACCAGATGATTTCTTCGCGGACGGAAACCGTCTGGTCACCGATCGTCGTCTGCTTCAGTCCGAATTCCGGTTTTCCATAGCGGCGGGTCGTGCGCTCGAACATTTCGAGACTTGCCGCCATCGTCCGGCCGAACGGCGTATGGGAGAACGGGTTCAGCGGATTGGCATAGGCAAATCGCATGATATCGGCCGCGGCGCGAAACGGCGCCATGGCGGCATGGTTCAATTCATAAAGCTGATAAAACATGGAAGGCGCCACCTTTCTCCATCGAAAAGACGAGGCCAGTCGATCGGCGTCTGATCTTTTCGTAACGCTGGCACGTAACGCAAACTAACAGGTTTTTGTTGCACAGCAACATCAACGAACCAGACCCACAAAAGAAATGCCGGAGAATTGATCTCCGACATCATGATCAACCTGAAAACTTAAGTTTCTCAGTAGGAAGCGTGGTTAACGATCCGCTACGAAGGCCTGCTTCTGGCTGCCGAGACCTTCGATACCGAGCTCTACGACGTCGCCATCCTTGAGATAATGCGGCGGTTTCATGCCCATGCCGACGCCGGGAGGCGTGCCGGTGGAAATCACATCGCCCGGATGCAGCGACATGAACTGGCTGAGATAGGAAACGATGTGGGCAACACCATAGACCATGGTCTTGGACGAGCCGTTCTGCATCGTCTCGCCATTGACCTTCAGCCACATGCCGAGGTTTTGCGGGTCGGTGATCTCGTCCTTGGTGACCAGCCACGGGCCGATCGGTCCGAAGGTGTCGCAGGACTTGCCCTTGGTCCACTGGCCGGCGCGTTCCGTCTGGAAGGCGCGCTCGGAAACGTCATGGGAAACACAGTAGCCGGCGACGTAGTCGAGCGCGTCGGCTTCGCTGACGTATTTTGCAGTCTTGCCGATGACGACGCCGAGTTCGACCTCCCAATCAGTCTTTTCGGAGCCGCGCGGAATACGCACGGTATCGTTCGGACCAACGATGGCCGAGGTCGCCTTCATGAAGATCACCGGCTCGGGCGGCACGGTCGCACCGGTTTCGGCAGCGTGGTCAGAGAAATTGAGGCCGATGCAGATGAATTTGCCGGTGCCCGCGACGCAGGCGCCGATGCGGCCGGAAGTAAGCTCCGGAAGGCTGTTCGGATCGATCGCAGCAATCTTTGCAAGACCGGCCGGCGAAATCGCTTCGCCGCCGATATCGGCGACATGGCCGGAGAGATCGCGGATATTACCATCGGCATCGAGAAGCGCGGGTTTTTCATTGCCTGCTTCGCCAACACGCATCAGCTTCATGGAATTCCTCCTTATCGAAAACGAATTTGCAGCCACCTATGAACGAATTATTCATCGGTGTCATTACGGCTTTGCCGGGAAGCGGTACGGCTTTCCGCGATTCAGGGGATTTTCTTCCCGAACCGCTTATACATTCCGGCCTCATGCCCTAAAAAATTTCTGCAAGATCGGGACCGACAGGAACGATCTTCGTCGGATTGAGGCTTTCGATCGAATAATAGCCGCGCTTGATATGATCGAAGTTCACCGTCTCGGCGATGCCGGGCCACTCCAGCATGCGGCGGCAGAAAGCGCGCAGATTGGCATAGTCGGAAAGCCGGCGCAGATTGCATTTGAAGATGCCGTGATAGGCGACGTCAAAACGCACCAACGTCACGAAAAGGCGGATATCGCTTTCCGTGGGATGATCGGCAAATAGGAAAGGCCGGCTTCCGAACTGCGGTTCGACCCAATCCAGGCAAGAGAAAACATCGGCAAAGGCTTCTTCATAGGCGATCTGCGTGGTGGCGAAACCGGAACGGTAGACGCCGTTGTTGAGGGCGGGATAGATGCGGTCGTTGAAAGCATCGATCTCAGACCGTCTCTCCACGGGGTAAAGATCGATAGGATTCTTTGCCAGATCGCCAAAACCGCTGTTCAGCATGCGCAGAATATCGGCGGATTCATTGTTGACGATGGTCTGCTTCTGCTTGTCCCAGAGAACCGGCACGGTGGCCCGGCCGGTGAAATCCGGCGCCGCCTGCTTATAAATTTCATGCATGTAGGTCATGCCGTTGACATGATCCGGCGTCGCGCCTGGATAATCGCCGAAGCGCCAACCCTGTTTTGTCAGCACCGGTTCTACGACGGAAAGGGAGATAGCATCTTCGAGGCCCTTGAGCTTGCGAGCGATCAGGGCACGTGAGGCCCAGGGGCAGATATAGGCGACATAGAGATGATAACGACCGGCGACCGCTTCGAAGCCGCCCTCGCCCGTCGGCCCGGCGCTGCCGTCCGGCGTGACCCAGTTGCGGAAACTTGAGATCTGCCTGACGAAGCCGCCCTTTTCGTCTTTTGCCTGAACGGGCTGCCAGTCTTCCGTCCATTTTCCGTTCACCAGCATGCGCACTTCTCCGATCCATGTCACTGAAGCGGTTCAATATCCTGCTTCGGCGCCCGCGTAAGGCCGCTTTTATGGAGACAGTCTGTGCACCCAAACTGCGACGACGCTGCGCTTGCCAAGCCGGCGAAGGAGGAAATATGACTCCGATATACAAGATAACGTGGAGCTCGAAATGCATCTCTCCAAGGCCGTCGTGCGCACCGAACATGCGAGCCGCTATCTACAGCAGCTTTGCAAACATTGGAGCCACAAGTTCAGCGTCGACTTCGATCCGCATAAGGGCCGAGTGCCGTTCAGCGATACCGCCGAGGTGACGTTTGCCGCCGACGATGCGGCGCTGACCATGACGCTTTCCGTTACAGACCCGGCTCAGCAGGCGAGGATGCAGGGCGTCATCGACGATCATCTGAAGCGCTTCGCTTTCCGCGAAGAACTCGACATCGTCTGGACGGACTGATCCGGCCTAGCCCAAATTATTTGCCTCGAACATTGGAACAAGCATGACGAAGAGTAACAACCGCGAATCCCAATATCCGATCGATCCCATGTTTCTCGACCGCTGGTCGCCGCGCGCCTTCACCGGCGAAATCATCGAGGAAGCGCAGCTGCTCAGCCTCCTCGACGCCGCCCATTGGGCGCCGTCCTCCTCCAACCATCAGCCCTGGCGGTTCATCTATGCCCTCAAAGGCTCGGAGCATTGGGAAAAATTTGTCGCATTGCTCGTCGATGCCAACCAGGAATGGGCGAAGAACGCTTCGGCGCTGATCTTCGTCGTGTCGCGCGCCTTTACGGGTGCTGCCGGCTCAGCTGAGGAAAAGCCGAGCTACACCCATTCCTTCGATACAGGGACTGCCTGGGGATATCTGGCGCTGCAGGCGCGCCTTTCCGGTTTCTATGCCCATGGCATGGCCGGCATCAAGCTTGAGGAAATCAGAAAGACCTTTGGTATTCCAGAGGGTTACCGGGTCGAGGCTGGTGTTGCCGTCGGTCGCCTGGCCGACAAGAGCGTCCTTTCCGAGCGCAATCAGGCGCGCGAATTCCCCAGCCAACGCAAGCCGCTCTCTGACGTTGCCTTCAACGGCCGTTTCATCGCGGACTGACGCGAAGCTCAGCCAAGCAGAAGTCAGAATAAAGAAAAGCCCCGCCATCCAGGGATAGCGGGGCTCTTTGTTCTCTAAAGCTCAATCAGATATCGAGGTTTGCGACGCTCAACGCATTATCCTGAATGAATTCGCGCCGCGGCTCGACTTCGTCACCCATCAGCCGGGCGAAGAGGCCGTCGGCATCTGTGGCGTCGTTGACCTTGACCTGCAACAGCGAGCGGACATTCGGATCGAGTGTCGTTTCCCAGAGCTGTTCTGCATTCATTTCGCCCAGGCCCTTGTAGCGCTGCATGGTCAGGCCTTTACGGCCGCTGGCGAAAATCGCATCGAGCAGAGCGCGCGGCCCTGAAATCTCGATATCGCCTTCGCGGCGATGCAGAGACGGCGGCGTCTGATAGATTTCCTTGAGGCGCGATGTCAGCTGGTCGATGTGCCGGGCATCCGAGGAACCGATCAGCGCCATGTCGAGCACGACGATTTCCCTGACGCCACGGACCATGCGTTCGAGACGCAGACCGCCATCGCTGGTCAGATCGCCCTGCCAGCCGCGCTCGGTTTCCTCAGCAATGATATCGAGACGGCCTGCCACTTCGTTTGCCAGCGCCAGCGCCCTTGTCCGGTCGCTAACGAGCTCGGCGTTGAGCGCGCCGGCGATGGCAGCCTGTTCGACAACGGAACGATTGTAGCGGGAATGAAGATTGTCGAGCAGGGTGCGCATGCGTAGTGCATCGAGGATGACCTCGCGCAGATCCTGGCCTGTGCGGACCTCGCCGCTGCCGAGCTTCAACGCGGCATCTTCCAGGCCCTGGCTGATGAGATATTCCTCAAGCGCCTTTTCGTCCTTCAGATACTGCACCGACTTGCCGCGCGAGACCTTATAGAGCGGCGGCTGGGCGATATAGAGATGGCCGCGCTCGATCAATTCCGGCATCTGGCGGAAGAAGAAGGTCAGCAGCAGGGTGCGGATATGGGCGCCGTCGACATCGGCATCCGTCATGATGATGATCTTGTGGTAGCGCAGCTTATCGACATTGAACTCGTCCTTGCCGATGCCGGTGCCGAGCGCGGTGATCAGCGTGCCGATTTCCTGGCTCGACAGCATCTTGTCGAAACGGGCGCGTTCGACGTTCAGGATCTTGCCGCGCAGCGGCAGGATTGCCTGGTTTTCGCGCGAACGGCCCTGCTTGGCCGAGCCGCCGGCGGAATCACCCTCGACGAGGAAGACTTCGGATTTTGCCGGATCACGTTCGGAGCAGTCCGCAAGCTTGCCCGGCAGCGAGGCGATATCGAGCGCGCCCTTGCGGCGGGTCAATTCGCGGGCCTTGCGGGCCGCTTCGCGTGCGGCGGCTGCCTCGACGACCTTGCCGACGAGAATCTTGGCTTCGCTGGGGTGCTCCTCGAACCAGGTGTTCAGTGCCTCGTTGACGAGACTTTCGACAACAGGACGGACTTCCGAGGAAACGAGCTTATCCTTGGTCTGCGAGGAGAATTTCGGATCCGGCACCTTGACCGACAAGACGGCCGTCAGTCCTTCACGGCAATCTTCGCCCTGCAGCGTCACCTTTTCCCTTTTGGTGATGCCGGAATTGTCGGCATAGGAAACGACCTGACGCGTCAGTGCCGCGCGAAAGCCGGCCATATGCGTGCCGCCATCGCGCTGGGGAATGTTGTTGGTGAAGCAGAGTACGTTCTCATGGTAGCTGTCATTCCACCACATCGCGACTTCGACGGTGATGCCGTCCTTTTCGCCGCGGATGGCAACCGGCTTGTCGACGAGCGACTTCTTGGCGCGGTCGAGATAGGCGACGAAAGCCTCGAGGCCGCCGTCATAACGCAATTCTTCCTGCTTGATATCGGAATGGCGCTTGTCGGTCAGCAGGATACGCACGCCTGAATTCAGGAAGGCGAGTTCGCGAAGACGATGCTCCAGCGTTCCGTAGTCGAATTCCGTCATGGTGAAGGTTTCGGTGCTCGGCATGAAGCTCACTTCCGTGCCGGTCTCATTGGGCGCTTCGCCCGTAACCTTCAGCGGAGCATCGGCCACGCCATGCGTGAAGCTCATTTCATGGATCTTGTCGTGACGGCGGATCTTCAGCTTCAGCCAGACGGAAAGCGCATTGACGACGGAAACGCCGACGCCGTGCAGGCCGCCGGAGACCTTGTAGGAATTCTGGTCGAACTTACCGCCGGCATGAAGCTGCGTCATGATGACTTCGGCGGCCGAGACGCCTTCGCCGGTATGGATGTCCGTCGGAATCCCGCGGCCGTTATCGGTGACGGTTACCGAGCCGTCCGGATTGAGCGTGACGGTGACGATGTCGGCATGACCGGCAAGCGCCTCGTCGATCGCGTTGTCGACGACTTCATAGACCATGTGATGAAGGCCGGAGCCATCGTCGGTATCGCCGATATACATGCCGGGGCGCTTACGCACGGCATCGAGGCCCTTCAGAACCTTGATGGAATCTGCGCCATACTCGGTGCTTACGCCGTTTTCCGTCGCGGATGTATCGCTCATTCTGTCGAGATTTTCCCTGTTGCCGTAAAGCTGCGGCGCACCTTGCGAATCACCGGCTTTATTCACTTTCGTATATAGGTTTTTTGAACCCACTTCCCAATGGCAAGCGCCCAAACCAAGGCATAAAACAGGGGATTATGACGCTTTTCCGTCGCCTTTGCCGCCATTTTCGAGAAGAGCGGATAACCGGCCGATCTCGGCGCTGTCAAGGTTGCGAATCTGGCGCGCCAGCCGATTGGCAAATTCGGTATGTTCGGGGGGCAGGCCTGAGGTGTCAATGACGACGCGCGGGTCCGAAGAACGGGCAAGCAGGAACAATTCCTCGGCCTCGTCCCAGATGATGTTGAAATAGCCGGCGATGCGCTGCAGCAGATCGAATGTCGGCAGGCCGCGGTTTCCATGTTCGAGTGCCGAGAGATAGGCGGGAGAGACATTCAGCGCTTGTGCCATCTCCTTCTGCGAGACGCCCTTGCGCGCTCTCAGCCTGCGAACCGCCTCTCCGAAAGGTGTCATGGCCTTTCCCCATGCCGCCGGGACAGGCGGATATAGAGTGCGCCCTCGCCGCCATGGTGATGCGCGGCCGGCTCATAGGAGGAGATCAGGTAGCGGAATTCCGGCTTTGAGAACCAGAGGGGCACGGCCCGTTTCAAGGCGCCCTCGCTGCCCATCGAACTGCCTTTGCCTGTTATGACGAGCACATGGCGCATACCGCGCTCATGGGCGCGGATCAGGAAATCGAGAAGGATGGCGTGGGCCTCGCTCTGCACCAGCCCATGCAGGTCGATCCGCGCTTCGAGCGCCAGCCGGCCCTTGGCGATCTTGCGCTTGACCGGCTTTTCGAGCGGGTGATGTACCCCGGCCGACGGTTTCAAGGCCGAGGGTGCAGCCGGCTGCAGCGGCATGGGCGAGGCGGCTGTCTGTTTTTCAGCTTTCTCCTGCTCGGCCGCCGCTTCTGCTTGCACGAGAAAGGCATCGAGTTCGGTCAGTTCACCCGCCTTGCCGGGCATCGGCCGGGTGCTGCGGGCGACCTTGCCCCAAAGGATCCTCTCATCGGCGTTGAGCTTGCGGTCCCTCGCCATCAGTCGAATCTTTCGGCGGCGGCATTGGGAACGAGGATGACGAAATCGGCGTCATTGCGGACGGTGCCTGCATTTTCTCCAGCCATATCCCCCGAGCCGGTGAAAATATCGCCCCGCGCCGGACCGACGATCGCCGAGCCGGTATCGAGCGCCAGCATCAGTCGGCGGAAGGGGCCCTGGTCGAGGTGGGTGAGACTTTCGGCACGGATGAAAAAGGGGAAGCCGAACGTATGGATCATCCGGTCGACCGCAAGCGAGCGACCGGCAAGAAGGGGCACCTTTGCGGCGGCGACCGGACCTGCCTCAGGATCGGCAACCGGAGCTTCGCGGAAAAAAATATAGGAGCGATTGTGCCGTAGCACTTCGTCCACCTGTTCGGGATTACGCGCCAGCCAGGCGCGGATCGACTGCATCGAAATCTCGGCCCGGTCGATTTCGCCGCGCTCGATCAGCAGCTTGCCGATCGCCGAGAACGGATGGCCGGCCTTCGCCGAATAGGTGATGCGGCCGATGCGGCCATCCCTGTAACGCAGGCGAGCGGCACCCTGGACATGCACGAAGAAGACATCAACCTTCGATTTCGCCCAGGCGATTTCGAGGCCCCGGCCTTCGAGAAAGCCTTCATCGATCGCGCGGCGATCCGGATAGGCACTGACCCGGCCCTCGTGCAGACGGCCGAAAACATAGGCTTGGTCGAGCTCGGCGGGACGGTTGGCGTCGTCAATATCGACCAGATCGTCCGGGCGGCGATAGAAGGGAAACCGGAAAATCTCGTCCGGCTGTTCCGACACATCGATCTCGGGTTCGTAGAAGGCGGTGACGAAGCCGGAATTGCCGTCCTTTCGACGGATCAGAAAGGGTCGACAGTGCCTCTCGAAAAAGGTGCGTGCCGATTCCGGAGATGAGGGAATGAAATCTTCTGCGGCAAGCAGCAGCGGAAGCAAGTCTTCCGAACTCAGGCCGAGCGATCCGGTGCGGTAGGGTTTGACATCGGTGATCTGCCGCCGGCAGCTCCGCATGACTTCAAAAAGGCCGGAGGGATCGTCATCCTTCCAGCCTTCCAAACTATCGAAGCTCACAGCTTGCAGGACGAAGTCCGATGCCTGATCACTCATGTTCCGATTCGGTCGCCACAAGTTTCCAGTTCGGATCGCGCGAGCGGGTATCGCGGGCGAAGGTCCAGAGGTCGTTGACCTCGGCGACGTTTTCAGCGTCGCCCTCGATCAGTGCATCGGCCTTGTCGTAGGTTGCCGATATCAGCTGGCTGACTATACGCATGGTGATTTGGGCCTCGCTGCCCTTCGTCTCCGCATGGGTAATTTCGGCCTTGTCGATGCCGACGAAGGTCGATTTTACCTTTTCACCCCGGGCTTCGCGATCGGCAATCGCCGCCTCGAACCCGTCATAGACTTCGCGGGACAAAAGGTTCTTCAGCGATTTCCGGTCGCCATCGGCATAGGCCATGACGATCATCTCGTAGGCCATGCGGGCGCCGTTCACAAATTCCTTCGGATTGAACGAGGGATCGGCCTTGTTCAGCGCGCGCAGTGATTCGTTGAGCGGCGTTCCGGGAGCAGCGAAGGCATCGATGGCGGAGTAGCGGTCCTCATCCTCGGCCGTCGCGTCGCGTCGCGGCAGCGTCACGACCTTGCCGGCATCGGCGGCTTCGGCCGGAGCCGCATCCCGCGGTGTATAAAGATCGCGTGGCGGCTTCTCATTTCCGGTGCGACGTCCGAGAACGGACCGGAGCTGAAAGAAAATCAGCACCGCCGCCACCAGGAAGAATAATGTGATGAAGTCGTTCGAACTCATATCGTATCGCAACCGCCGTTAACATCTCTGATTTGTACTCCCATATAGTCCGCCTATACAGATGATTCAAATGATGGCTGGCATCTTCGCCGGCGCTCAAGAGGAGACCGGCAAAGCCCGGGGAAATCACGACCATGCGTTTTTCGATCCTGCCAGCTTTCATCCTGCTGCTGCCGCTCGCCGAAATTGCCGGTTTCGTCGTGGTCGGCCGGACGATCGGACTGGCGCTGACGCTTGCGCTCGTCATGGCGAGCTTCGTTATCGGCGTGATCCTGCTGCGTAAGCAGGGCATCGGCATCCTCCGTCGCATGTCGAGCGAGGGCCGAAACGGGGTGATGCCGGGCCGCGAGCTGTTGCAGCCTGCAATGAACGTCATCGCCTCATTGCTCCTCATCATTCCCGGCTTCCTCACGGATATCATCGCGATCTTCATCCTCATCCCGCCGGTGCGCGATTTCGTCTGGCGGGCGATCGCCAGACGCTTCGTCGTCGTCAATGCCAAGAGCGGCTATTCCGCTGATCCGCAACCCGACGTCCGCGACCGGAAACCGAATTCGAAGGTGGTCGATCTCGACGAGGAGGACTATCATAGGGAGCCGAAGCCCAACTCGCCCTGGTCCGGTAAACATCTCGGCGATTGAGGCGTTACGGCCGTTTGAACGCGGCCGGTGCCCAGGGTTGTAAGCCCTTCCCTGAAATGTTAGATGGCGGCACCATTCCCATGCCCCTCGAGGAAAAGCCAATGGCAGACGATAACAACAGCAACGGTGCAACCAGCCCCACTCTTTCGATCCTTGCGCAATATACCAAGGACCTTTCCTTCGAAAATCCGGGTGCTCCGCGTTCGCTGCAGGCCCGCGACAAGGCGCCGACGATCAACATCAATGTGAACGTCAACGCCAACCCGCTTTCCGATACGGATTTCGACGTCGTTCTGTCGCTGAATGCCGAAGCCAAGGACGGCGACAAGACGGTCTTCCACACCGAGCTCGTTTATGGCGGCGTCTTCCGCGTGGCCGGTTTCCCGCAGGAGCACATGCTGCCGGTTCTCTTCATCGAGTGCCCGCGCATGCTCTTCCCCTTCGCCCGTCAGATCATCGCCGACGTTACCCGCAACGGCGGTTTCCCGCCGCTGATGATCGACCCGATCGACTTCACGCAGATGTTCGCCCAGCGCGTTGCCGAAGAACAGGCCCGCGCCAAGGTTGACGCCGTTCCGAACTGATCGAAGCTTTTCGGTTGAAATACGGATGCCCGGGCAAGTCCCGGGCATTTTCAATTGAGGTTGGTTCAATTGGGGTTGGCGTATTTTGCCCAGATGCCTTTTTCACCGAGCTTGGCGACAAGCGCCTGATGCGCCTGCGCCTCGGCCTCGTTGAGGCGCGAAGGGAGCGGTCGCGGTCGCTGAAGCACGGCGGCAATCACCACATCGTCCTCCATCGCCATTTCGCCGCGAGCCGTCTGACCGGATTGACCCGACATGCCGAGGCCAAGAGCAGCCTGCCTGCCGCCGATCATCTCGATATAGACTTCGGCAAGCAGTTCGGAGTCGAGCAATGCGCCGTGTTTGGTGCGATGCGAATTGTCGATGCCGTAACGCCGGCAGAGCGCGTCGAGTGAATTCGGCCCCATCGGGTGTTTGCGCCGTGCCATCGAGAGGGTATCGACCACCCGTTCCGGCAGGATCGGCGGCAATCCGATCCGCGCGAATTCGGCGTTGATGAAGCCCATATCGAAGGTGGCGTTATGGGCAATCCACTTCGCATCGCCGAAGAAAGCGAGGATCTCTTCGGCCACGTCCGCAAACGGCTTCTTGTCCTTCAGGAATTCATCGGTGATGCCGTGCACGGCGAGCGCATCCGGATGAACCTTCTGATCTCCCGGATTGATGAAGATATGGATCACGTTGCCGGTGGGGAAATGGTTGAAAAGTTCGATGCCGCCGATTTCGATGATGCGGTCGGCGCGGTTGTCGAGGCCGGTCGTTTCCGTATCGAAGATGATCTCACGCATTCCGGAAATCTCCCTTGGCAATCCGCAATTTCAGATCGGCGATAATCTCAAGCACTCGTTCCCTCGTCTCCGCAATGGTGTCGCTGGTGTCGACCAGATAATCGGCGCGACGCCGTTTTTCCGCGTCCGGCGTTTGGCGAGAGAGAATCATGTCGAATTTTTCCTCAGTCATGTCTTCGCGCGCAAGCACCCTCTGGCGCTGAATCTGTGGATCGGTGGTGACAACGACGATGACATCCACTCTTTCCCAGGCACCGGTTTCGAAGAGCAGGGGTATATCGAGCAACACCATCTCGGCGCCGGCGGCGCGCTGCCGAGCCAGAAATTCCTCTTCGCGTTTGCGAACCAGCGGATGGACGATCATTTCGAGGCGTTTAAAACCGTCGGGATCGAGGGCGAGCTGGCGGCCGAGTTCATGGCGATCCACCACCCCGTCCTTCACAGTGCCTGGGAAGGCCGCATCCACCAATGGCGCTGCCTCGCCGGCATAGAGGTCGTGAACCACGGCATCGGAATCGTTCAACGCAATTCCGGCATCTGCGAAGAGCTTTCCCGCCGTTGATTTTCCCATTCCGATGGAGCCGGTAAGGCCGATTCTCAACATCTCAATGTGCTTCCATATCCGCGACGATCAGCGAGCGCAGCGCCGCATCAACCACCGGGCGCTTTCCGAACCATTTCTCGAAGCCGGGCACGGCCTGATGCAGCAGCATGCCGAGACCATCGACGATGGAAAATCCCTGCTCTTCCGCCTGCGTCAGGATCGGCGTCTTCAGGGGGATATAGACGATATCGGTGACGACGGCATCCGCTGCAAGGGTCGTGAAATCGAGTTGCGGCGCCGCCTCGCCGTCCATGCCGAGCGAGGTGGTGTTGATGAAGAGGCCGGCCCCGTTCATGACTTCGCCAAGCGCACCGACGGGGTGGGCACGAACTCTGGGTCCAAAGCGATCGGCCAGTTCGCGTGCCCGTTCGACGGTGCGGTTGACGACGTGGATCTCCTTGAAACCACGATCGCGAACCGCCTGAATGATCGCCCGGCTGGCGCCGCCGGCGCCGAAGACGACGGCGGTATCATGCCGATCCCAGCCGGGATGGCGCTCGTCGAGATTGGCTGTGAAGCCGCGACCGTCGGTATTGGTCGCATGCAGGACGCCGTCCTCAAGCCAGAGCGTGTTCGAAGCGCCGAGTTCGTGCGACAGCTGATCCGGCCTGTCGGCAAGCCGAAACGCCATTTCCTTGTGAGGAATGGTTACATTGCCTCCGACAAAACCGGAGCTGCCATCCTTGAGCGAAGCAATAAAATTCGCAAAGGCGTCGGGCGCCACCTCATGGGCGCGGTAGCTGCCCGGCAGGCCGAGTGTCTTCAGCCAAAATCCATGGATCAGGGGCGATCGCGAATGCTTGATGGGAAAGCCCGTGACAAAGGCCTTCGGCCCGAGTGTTTCACGTGAATCATCCATCGATCGCTCCAAATTCCCGTAGTTTTTTCAGAAGCGGCAACATCGGCAGGCCGAGAATGGTGAAATAGTCACCTTCGATCTTCTCGAACAGCTGGATGCCCTCCCCCTCCAATTGATAGGCGCCGACACTGGAAAGCGCCCGCTCGCCAACCCGCGCCAAATGCCTGGCGATGAAATCCGCCGTTAGCGGCCGCATCGTCAGTTCCGCATGCGCGAGATGTTCCCAGAGGACCACGCCATCGCTGACGATCGCCACGGCGCTGTTCAATCGGTGGGTTACCCCGGATAGTGTTCGAAGGTGATTTGCGGCGTCCGTCATGTCCTTCGGCTTATGGAAGACACGATCACCGAGCGACATCGTCTGATCGGAACCGATGACCAGACCACCGGGAAAACGGCTGCTGACCTCTTCCGCCTTGGCCTTGGCCAGAACGAGGGCGACGGCATCGGCTCCCACGCCTGATTTTTCCAGCGGAGTTTCCACCGCCCTTTCATCTATCCTTGCGGCCTGCGCTTCGAAGGATAGCCCGGCATTTTCCATCAGCATCCGCCGAAAGGGACTCGACGATGCAAGGATGAGTTTCGCTGTCATGGGTTCCTCGACGTGGCGACTTTTGTCAGCGCTTAGCGCAGCTTCGGGCGCAGGGCAACGATTGCCGCGGCGGTTTCCTCGATCGAGCGACGAGTGACGTCGATCAGCGGCCAGCTATGCCGGGCGCAGAGCGAACGGGCATATTTCAGTTCCTCGGAGATCGCGGCGCGATCGGTATAGTGTTCGCGGTCGAAGCCCTGCGTCGTCCCGAGGATACGGTTTTCCCGCACCTGGGAAATGCGGTCGGTGGTAGCGATTAGGCAGACGATCAGCGGCTTCGTTGCAGCAAACAGGTTCTCCGGCAAGGGTACGCCATAGACGATCGGAATGTTGGCCGTCTTGATGCCACGGTTGGCGAGGTAGATGCTGGTGGGTGTTTTCGAGGTGCGGCTGATCCCGATGATAACGACATCGGCGTCATTATAATCATCCGGCATCTGGCCGTCGTCGTGATCCATGGTGAAATTCAGCGCTTCGATGCGTGCGAAATAACCGGCATTCATCACATGCTGGGCGCCAACCCGACGGCGGGATGGAGCGCCGAGATAGATCTGGAACGCGCCCATGACAGGCTCCAGCACATTGACCGAGGCAACGCCCATTTCGGCGCAACGCTCATCGATGAGGCCCGCAAGCTCACGGTCGACGATCGTATAGAGCACGATGCCGGGTGCTTCATCGATCGCCTGCAAAACCGACAGCAGCTGCTTGCGATTGCGGATCAGGGGATAGACGTGTTCGATCGGCTGAGCGGATCTGAACTGGGCCGATGCGGCGCGGCCGGCAGAGATGAGAGTCTCTCCCGTCGAGTCAGAAATCAGATGCAGATGAAAGAAGTTCGTTCTGTTCTCCACGCTATTTTCCGCTGCCTGTTGAAAAGACTGGATGAAAGGGAGCTAGGGCGCCGGGGGGGTCCCGGGCAAGGGAAAACATGCCGCCTTATCCACATTTCGAATTTTGCAGATCGGTTTCATCGGGCCCTGTGGAAGACGGGGAACAGTTTGACTTCTTTAGAGCAGGTCCACAGCTTATCCACAAGCAGGAAGAAAATGACCCGCCCGGAAGAGACTGGAATCATTTTCGGATTCGGCTTCTCCTCAAACTCGGCGTGGAAGGAGCGAATCTTTTCGCCGATCTTTGTCCACGCGCGACAAATGGCATCGGCGGTGGATGGATTTTAATCCTTGATAGACACCGACTCTAAGAAATAGAAACCTTTTAAAATATCTTTGATTTTTTATAGGGAAGAAGCGCTTGAGCGACACGCGCCGAAAGATCATGAGGGTTCTCGACGGTGAAAGCCTCTCCCCTCCTCCTCTCTGGCTGATGAGACAGGCAGGACGCTATCTCCCGGAATACCGTGAGACACGGGCAAAGGCAGGAAGCTTTCTCGATCTCTGCTACACCCCCGATTACGCTGTCGAAGTGACATTGCAGCCGATCCGCCGCTATGGCTTTGATGCGGCGATCCTGTTTTCCGATATTCTCGTCATTCCCGATGCGATGAAGCGCAATGTCCGCTTCACCGAGGGTCATGGCCCTGAAATGGATCCGATCGACGAAGCGGGTATTGGAAGATTGGATGGGGAAGGGATCGTCGATTACCTCCAGCCGGTTCTGGAAACGGTGCGGCGGTTGCGCGATACGCTGCCTGGTGAGACGACGCTGCTCGGCTTCTGTGGGGCGCCCTGGACGGTTGCTACCTATATGATCGCCGGTCACGGCACGCCGGATCAGGCCCCTGCCCGTCTCTTCGCTTATAAGCATCCCCGAGCTTTCGAACATCTCCTGATGTTGCTGGCCGACGTATCGGCCGATTATCTCGTTGCCCAGATCGACGCCGGCGCCGACGCGGTGCAGATCTTCGATTCATGGGCCGGCGTTCTCGGCGAGAAGGAGTTCGAGGCTTTCGCGATCAGGCCGGTTGCGCGAATGATTGCTTCGATCAGATCGCAACGACCTCATGCCCGTATCATCGCTTTCGCCAAGGGCGCGGGCTACCAGCTGAAGACCTATCGGCAGAAGACCGGGGCGGATGCGATCGGTCTCGATTGGTCGGTGCCATTGGCTTTTGCCGCGGTGCTGCAGAAGGATGGGCCGGTTCAGGGCAACCTCGATCCGATGCGCGTCGTTGCCGGCGGGCAGGCGCTGGAAGAGGGCATCGACGATATTCTCCAGCATCTCGGCAATGGGCCGCTGATCTTCAATCTCGGTCACGGCATCACGCCGCAGGCCGACCCGGAGCATGTGCGCATGCTGGTCGATCGCGTGCGGGGTCTGAAGTGACGATGGAAAAGCAGACAGATCGGAATCCCGGCGCTTACGCCCGACGCCGCGCTCATTTTGCGCTGGCCTTCTTCGCGCTGATCGCGGTCGGACTTTTTGCCTGGAACCCCGATAATCTCTATCTCTGGATCAAGGCGCTCCACATCATTGCGGTCATCTCCTGGATGGCCGGATTGTTCTATATGCCGCGACTGTTCATCTACCACACCGATGCCGAGCCGGGGTCAGTGCAGTCTGAAACCTTCAAGGTGATGGAGCGCAGGCTGCTTCGGATCATCATGACGCCGGCGATGATGCTGACCTGGATTTTCGGTCTCTATCTCGCCTGGTCGGTCTATGGATTCCATGGCGGCTGGCTGCATGCGAAAATCGGTCTCGTCGTGCTTTTGACCGGAGTGCATATCTTTTTCAGCCGCGCGGTCAGGGCGTTCGAGCGCGATGAAAACCGCCGCTCTGCGCGCTATTGGCGGTTCATGAACGAGGCGCCGACACTGCTGATGATCCTGATCGTAATCCTCGTCGTGGTGAAGCCGTTTTGAGGCAAATCATCCCTCAGGTTAAATTTGCTTCATTTTAAGCAGCCCCCTTGCGGCAGCGATAACGAGTCGCTATTTTCCGCGCATCTCATCTTCGTGGCATGTGTGTAGAGTTCAGTCGTCTGCGAGCCCCTTTCGCAGTACCGAAAACGACCCAACATCGCCTTTCCCCTTCGAAATTGAAAAAAGAGTATTGGTCACTTCATGGCTGAAATGAAGCTTCAGGAACTTAAGAGCAAATCCCCGACGGATCTTCTGGCTTTTGCCGAGTCGCTCGAGGTCGAGAATGCAAGCACGATGCGCAAGCAGGAGCTGATGTTTGCGATCCTCAAGATGCTTGCCAGCCAGGATGTCGAGATCATCGGCGAAGGCGTCGTCGAAGTGCTGCAGGACGGGTTCGGTTTCCTGCGTTCCGCCAATGCGAACTATCTGCCGGGTCCTGACGATATCTATATCTCCCCGTCGCAGATCCGCCGTTTCTCGCTCAAGACGGGCGATACGGTCGAAGGCCCCATCCGGGGACCGAAGGAAGGCGAGCGCTATTTCGCGCTGCTCAAGGTCAACACCATCAATTTCGACGATCCGGAGAAGATCCGTCACAAGGTTCATTTCGACAATCTGACGCCGCTCTATCCGAACGAGCGTTTCAAGATGGAACTCGACATTCCCACATCCAAGGATCTGTCGCCGCGCGTGATCGATCTGGTGGCGCCGCTCGGCAAGGGCCAGCGCGGTTTGATCGTCGCGCCGCCGCGCACCGGTAAGACCGTGCTGCTGCAGAACATCGCGCATTCGATCACGGCGAACCATCCGGAATGCTACCTCATCGTTCTCCTGATCGACGAGCGTCCTGAGGAAGTGACCGACATGCAGCGCTCGGTCCGCGGCGAGGTCATCTCCTCGACGTTCGATGAGCCGGCCGTACGTCACGTTCAGGTGGCCGAGATGGTCATCGAGAAGGCAAAGCGCCTGGTCGAGCATGGGCGCGACGTCGTCATTCTGCTCGATTCGATCACGCGCCTCGGCCGCGCCTATAACACGGTCGTCCCCTCCTCCGGCAAGGTTCTGACTGGCGGCGTCGACGCCAACGCGCTTCAGCGCCCGAAGCGCTTCTTCGGCGCTGCGCGTAATATCGAGGAAGGTGGCTCGCTGACGATCATTGCGACGGCGCTGATCGATACCGGCAGCCGCATGGACGAAGTCATCTTCGAAGAGTTCAAGGGTACCGGCAACTCGGAAATCGTCCTCGACCGCAAGGTCGCCGACAAGCGCATCTTCCCGGCAATGGATATCCTCAAGTCCGGCACGCGCAAGGAAGACCTTCTCGTTCCACGCCAGGATCTGCAGAAGATTTTCGTGCTGCGCCGTATCCTCGCGCCGATGGGCACGACCGATGCAATCGAATTCCTCATCGACAAGCTGAAGCAGACGAAGAACAATTCCGACTTCTTCGATTCGATGAATACATAATCCTTAGCCGGATTCGTCTTTCAAGCTGGTGGTATCGTCGTGATGCCGCCAGCTTTTCTATTTAAGAGAGATCGATTCGGGCTCGAACCGATAACCGGACGGCACGGCCATGTTGAATGACACCATATATGCCCTTTCGAGCGGCGCGCCGCCTTCGGGTGTTTCTGTCGTTCGCATCAGTGGACCACTGACCAGAGATGTGTTGGTGAGCCTCATAGGATCTGTTCCCGTCGATCGAATTGCTACCTATCGAACGATTCGGACTCGTAACAACCAGCCGATCGATAGCGGACTGGTGCTGTTCTTTCGTGCGCCCAACTCGTTTACCGGTGAGGACGTTGCCGAGTTGCAGATCCATGGTAGCAAAGCCGTGCTGGCGGCGCTGTTTCACGCACTTGGTGATATCAAAGGCGTTCGGATGGCGGTGGAGGGCGAATTCTCCCGCCGGGCCTTCGAAAACGGCAAACTTGACCTCGTTGAGGTCGAAGGACTGGCCGATCTCATTGGTGCCGAGACCGAAATGCAGCGCCGCCTTGCCGTTGAACAGAGTGCTGGTGGACTTTCGGCAATTTATGATTCGTGGGCGGAACGATTGACGCGTGCAAGGGCCTTGGTCGAAGCGGAACTTGATTTCCCCGATGAAGACGATGTTCCCGGTTCCGTGTCCGATATGGTCTGGTCCGACATGGCGAAGCTTCACCGCGATATCGAGCAACATCTGCAAGCCGCCTCGGCGGGCGAGATCATCAGGGATGGTTTCAAGGTCGTCATCGCCGGCGCGCCGAATGCCGGCAAGTCGAGCCTCCTTAACGCCCTGGCCCGCCGCGACGTGGCGATCGTCACGGATATCGCCGGAACCACACGCGATGTCCTGCAGGCGGATCTCGACATCGACGGTTATCTGGTCAAGCTCTATGATACTGCAGGCCTTCGCGAGGCGCAGGACATGGTGGAGATGGAAGGCGTACGGCGCGCGCGGGTTGCGCTTCGCGATGCCGATCTTGTTCTTCTGCTGATCGACATGACGAATCCCGTGATACCCGAAGACTTGGAGCCGCGTTCTCCCCATGTTACTGTTGGGACGAAGAGGGATCTCATCGATACTGCCTCGGGCGAGTATGATCTGCGGATTTCGACCGCAACAGGGGATGGGTTGCCGGAATTGCGGCAGCTGATCGGTGACGTTGTGGCAAAGCGTTTTGGCGGACTGTCCATGGCAATCCCCAGCCGGCAGCGGCATAAGGGTTCGCTGGCGAAATGTTTGGCCGCGCTTGACCTGGCGATTTCGCAAACGGATGTGAATCTTGAATTGCGGACCGAGCAGCTTCGGATTGCCGCTGACTATTTGGGCAGGATCACCGGAAGAGTGGATGTGGAGCATTTGCTCGGGGTGATCTTCTCGGAGTTTTGTATCGGCAAATGATTCACGTGAAACCTTTCGAGGCCAGTAACCTCAGGTTTCACGTGAAACGTCTGCTGGAATTGGAGTCTTGGAATGACCGATAGAGTCTATGATGTCATCGTGATCGGTGGCGGCCATGCCGGATCGGAGGCTGCCAGCGCCGCCGCGCGCCTCGGTGCGAGAACCGCCCTGGTTACGCATAGACGTGACACGATCGGCGTCATGTCCTGCAACCCCGCCATTGGTGGGCTTGGTAAAGGCCATCTGGTCCGAGAGATCGACGCCATGGACGGCCTGATGGGCCGTATCGCTGATGCTGCCGGCATCCAGTTCAGGATGCTGAACAAAAAGAAGGGCGCAGCCGTCCGAGGACCGCGGACGCAGGCTGACCGAAAGCTCTATCGTCTGGCGATGCTTGCGGCAATCGAGGCAACACCGGGCCTGGATATCATCGAAGGCGATGCGTTCGACCTGGATGTTGTCGAGGGCCGCGTGGCCGGAGTGATCATGAAGGGTGGTCGCACCTTCAAGACGCCGGCAGTGGTTTTGACGACGGGTACGTTTCTCCGCGGTCTCATTCATATCGGCTCGGACAAGACTCCGGCCGGCCGCGTCGGCGAAGCGCCGTCGATCGGATTGTCCGCCACACTGGCACGGCTGGGATTGCGGCTTGGACGCTTGAAGACGGGCACGCCGGCCCGGCTGGATGGCAAAACAATCGACTGGCAATCCGTCGGGCGGCAGGGCGCCGACGAGGAGCTCGTTCCCTTCTCGTTCATGACTGATAAGATTACCACGCCGCAGATCGAGTGCGGTGTGACCCGGACAACCGAGGCGACCCATCGCATCATCGTCGATAACATCATGCGGTCGGCGATGTATTCCGGGCAGATCGAAGGCGTCGGGCCGAGATATTGTCCATCGATCGAGGACAAGTTGGTCAAGTTCGGCGAACGGGATGGGCACCAGGTCTTTCTCGAGCCTGAAGGACTGGACGACGACACGGTTTATCCGAACGGAATTTCAACGTCGCTGCCGGCAGAGGTCCAGGCCGATTTCATCAGGACAATTCCCGGCCTTGAGAGCGCAAGAATCCTTCAGCCGGGTTATGCCATTGAATATGACCATGTCGATCCGAGAGAGCTGACGCCCTCGCTGGAAGTCAAGCGGCTGAAAGGGTTGTTTCTGGCGGGTCAGATTAACGGCACCACCGGTTACGAGGAGGCTGCGGCGCAAGGGCTGACCGCGGGGTTGAATGCTGCGTTGCGAAGCAGCGATTCGGATCCGTTTCATTTTAGCCGAACAAACTCCTATATTGGTGTCATGATCGATGACTTAACGTCGCGCGGTGTTACGGAACCGTATCGAATGTTTACATCGCGCGCGGAATACAGACTGACCCTTCGCGCCGACAATGCCGATATGCGGTTGACGCCATTGGGGATGCAACTTGGTTGCGTGTCTGGTGAGCGCGCCCAGCGATTCACATCCTATCAGGCGGAAATCGAGGCCGGCCGGGCGCTATTGAATTCGCTGACAGCGACGCCGAACGAGGCACGACGTGCGGGTTTGAATATCAACCTGGATGGGCAACGCCGAACCGCATATGACCTATTGTCCTATCCGAACTATGACTTGGCCCAACTGCGGAAGGTTTGGCCTGAGCCCCTTTCGGCGATTGCGCCGAAGGTAGCAGAGGCCCTGGAAATCGAAGCGGGTTATTCGGTTTATCTGGATCGCCAGGCCATGGCCATCGTCGACCAGCAGCGTGACGAGCAGCGACAGATCCCGCCGGACTTCAACTACGCTGCCCTCTCGGGCCTCTCTAATGAACTCAAGGCGAAGCTTATTGCAGCTCAACCTTTTAACATTGCCCAGGCCGCCGTCGTCGAAGGAATGACACCCGCGGCGATCGCGCTCTTGCTGGTACATCTGCGTCGTTTGAACTCCTCTGCCCGGCATAGCGCCTGATACAAGATTTGAGAGTCCCTCATAATGGAATTAAACGGTTTACGTGTTTCACGTGAAACACAGGAGCGACTTCGACACTTCGCCGCGCTCTTTCAGAAGTGGGCCAAAACCATCAATCTGGTGGCTCCCTCGACACTTGACGATTTGTGGCACCGGCATATCGCGGACAGCAGCCAGATCTTTCAGATCCATCCAAAGCCCGTTAGCTGGGTCGATCTGGGAAGCGGCGGCGGTTTCCCCGGCGTCATCACGGCGATTTTCTTGGCCGAATTGCAGGACGGATGGGTGCACCTGGTCGAAAGCAACAATAAGAAGGCTGCGTTTCTGCGAACCGCGCTGCGAGAGACGGATGCGCGCGGAAGTGTGCATGCTGTTCGAATCGAAGACGCCTATGCGGAAATTGGTGAATGCGCGGCGATCTCGGCGCGAGCCCTGGCCGATCTTGATGGGCTTATCGGATATTCGGCGCCCTGGATGCTTGGCAAGGAAAATTGTCGCGGCTTCTTTCATAAAGGCCGGGATTACCTGAGGGAAATCGACAAAGCGCGTGGTCGGTGGGAATTCGATCTGCTAGAACATAAGAGCGCCGTCGAGCAGGAATCTGTTATTTTGGAAATATCAAATCTCCGGCGCTTGGTTTAACAGATCGGATATTGCGGCAATGGCTGGCGAACGACATCGGATTATCACCATCGCAAATCAGAAGGGTGGCGTTGGCAAGACGACCACCGCAATTAACCTGGCAACGGCACTTGCGGCCATCGGCGAACGTGTCTTGATCATCGATCTCGATCCGCAAGGCAATGCCAGTACCGGCCTCGGTATCGACCGTCGCAATCGCAAACTCTCCTCCTACGACCTGATGGTTGGTGATCACGGCGTTAGCGCGGTGACGCTGGAAACCGCAGTGCCCAATCTCTTCATCGTTCCGTCGACGATGGATCTGCTCGGCGTCGAGATGGAAATCGCGCAGGAAAGCGATCGTGTCTTTAAGTTGCGGAAAGCGCTGTCTTCGCCGGAAGCGATGGCGTTTTCCTATATTCTTTTGGATTGCCCGCCATCGTTCAATCTGCTGACGATGAACGCAATGGCGGCCGCCCACTCGGTGCTGGTGCCGCTGCAATGTGAATTTTTTGCGCTGGAAGGATTGAGCCAGCTGCTTGAGACTGTCAGCCAGGTTCGCCGAACCGTTAATCCAAGGCTAGATATTCAGGGTATCGTCTTGACGATGTTCGATGCGCGCAACAACCTTGCCCAGCAGGTGGTCAATGACGTGCGCACCCACCTTGGGGAAAAGGTTTATCATACGTTAATTCCCCGCAACGTCCGGGTTTCGGAGGCGCCGTCGTACGGCAAGCCTGCTATTCTTTATGATCTGAAATGCGCGGGCAGTCAGGCCTATCTGCAGCTGGCCTCCGAGGTTATCCAGCGGGAACGCCAAAGACTGGCTGCCTGATTCATTGCATGAGGTATAGGGTTTAGGTCATGAATGACGATGTATCGAAAAGACGCCTGGGCCGCGGCCTTGCCGCGCTGATTGGCGAAATGGATCAACCGGTCCCAGTGGAAGCGGATCGGGCTGTCAGCGCCGACAGGATGATTCCGATCGAATTCGTCAGCCGCAACCCTCGCAACCCTCGTCGTTTCTTCGATGACGCGGAACTACATGACCTTGCGAGTTCTATTCGCCAGCACGGTATCGTTCAGCCGATTGTGGTTCGGACGATGTCGCGGGATCAGTATGAAATCATAGCCGGCGAGCGGCGCTGGCGCGCAGCTCAGCTTGCCGGCCTTATCGAGATTCCTGTTATTATTCGTGACGTCGATGACAAGACTGCGCTGGAAATTGCGATTGTTGAAAACGTCCAGCGAGCCGACCTCAATGCGCTCGAAGAGGCTTTGGGCTACGAGCAGCTGATCGCGGAATATGGCTATACCCAGAACGATCTTGGCGAAATCATCGGCAAAAGCCGCAGCCATGTCGCCAACTCGCTGCGCCTGTTGAAGCTTCCTGATCCGGTGCGCGATCTGCTCGCGGCCGGAAGCCTGTCGGCTGGTCACGCCCGCGCCCTTGTTTCGACGCCCGATCCGGCAAGTCTTGCCCGTACGATTGTTGCCAAGGGCATGTCGGTGCGTGATGCGGAAAGGCTCGCGCAAAATAACATCAAGGCGCAATCGGAACCGCAGCAGTCAGCTTCGCGGCGCGATCAGAAGGATTCCGATACGCTGGCGCTGGAGCGCACGCTTTCCGACGCGCTTGGTCTTGATGTTGCAATCAATCACAAGGCAGGCGGCGGCCAGATCAAAATTTCCTACAAGTCCCTGGAACAGCTCGAAGAGATCTGCCGGTTGCTCGAAAGACGGTAATCAGGCTGATTTGCGACCGGATTGAAGTGTGGTGGAAAGAAGCGTTTGCATCGCGACGCTGTCTTCCAGCACCTGTCGCCGCCGGCTTTGCAGAATCGCTGCTTGCAAACGGTTGGATTCACGGGCAATGCTCTCCGCGGTCCAATGACGCAGCGCCTGCTCGATGATCGGTTTACGGCGGAAGTGCAGGTGCCGACCCATCGTCTGCATGATCTGCGGCGCTTGCAGGCGTTTTTCTTCCATCTCGGCGCGCATCATATCCAGAAGCTGGAACTGCTTCAGACATGCCTGCAGCACGAGAAAGATCGCGGTTTTTGAGCTGCTGATCTTCTGCATGGCATGCAGAAATGCATTCAGATCGCCGCCGAGGATGGCGTCGACGGCATCATCAACGGAGATCGCGCTGGCATCTCCGATTATTTCGGTAACGTGATGTTCTTCGATCGTATCGAGACCGCGACAATAAAGCGCAAGCTTTCGTACCTCATTGCGGGAAGCGATGCGGTCGCCGCCGATCAACGCCACCAGCGCCTGGCGCGCGGCGGGCGTAATGCCGAGCTTCTCCGCGCCAAGCTCGGCGTCGATCAAGCCGTTTAAAGCGCGGCTGTCATCGGCATAAGAAGGGATCGTCATGATGGCGCGTGCCGCTTCAGCGGTCTTGCGAAGCAGGGAACCCTTCTTGAGGTCGCCTGCCTCCACGATCAAATGAGCGGCTTCGAGCGGCTTTTCGGCCAGCAGCGCCAGCGAATCGACGAGATATTTCTCGTTTGCGGCACCACGGATCCAGATCAGCTTCTCGCCGCCGAACAGACCGATCGACTGGGCTTCATCGACCAGCCTCCCGGGATCTTTCTGCAGGTCGCCGATATCGAGTTTCGTCAGCGAGAAAGGATCATCGAGAGCGACGCCGGTCTTGCCGGCGAGCAGTCCCGCTCGCTCGGATACAAGGCCGCGATCCGGGCCGTAAATGACGAAGATCCGGTAGTTTCGCGCGGATTTCTGCAGAAAGCTTTCGAATTCGTGGGATTTTATCTCTGCCACATCCCCGCCCTCAGCGGCTGAGGGCGGCGGCGATATCGGCTCCTACGAATTCCGCTGCCTGATCCGCTGCGCGGTTTTCGGCATCGCGGATCGCCCTTTGCTTGGCGAATTCCTGTTCGGAGAAATCCACCAGGGCCGTGGCCTGGCGGCTGCCGGCCTTGATAACGTGGCCGTCGGCCGTGGCATGCAGCGTGTAGATGACGTTGACGGTCACACGACCGGCCTTCGAGGTATCACCTGATTTCGCGAGCAGCGTATCGGCCACAGCGGAAGCGGCGCGCAGTTCGACCTGATATTGCGGATTGACCGCTTCGCCGGCGCCACGCGAGGCGAGGAAGATTAGCCGGTTACGAACCTGCTGTTCGACGCGGGTGGTTGCCTGGGAAAAACCGACCGAGGAAAGCTTCTCAACGACGCCGGAGCTTTCGGAGTAAAGCGGACGAACCTGGCAGGCGGAGAGAAAAGCCGCGGAGGCAAGGATCATGGCGATGCCGGCATTGCGGACCAGCTTGCAAGCGATATCAGACGACAATGTTCACAATCCTTTGGGGAACCACGATGATTTTCTTCGGTGCCTGCCCGTTCAGCGCGTTCTTCACCGCCTCCAGATCCAGCACGGCGTTGGTGACGGCATTCTGATCTGCGTCGCGAGAAATTGTCAATTCAGCGCGCTTCTTGCCGTTGATCTGCACGGGCAGGACGACGTCGTTTTCCATCACGAGCGTCTCGTCGTAGCGCGGCCAGTCTGTGCGAGCCAGCAGTCCGTCATTGCCGAGCGCGGCCCAGCACTCTTCGGCGAGATGCGGGGTCATCGGCGCGACGAGCTGGATCAGGATCTCCGCGGCGTCCCGCACCGCCGCGCGATAGGCGGCATCACCCTCGCCGGTGGCGACCTTGGTCAGCGGCGCGGCCAGCGCGTTGACCAGTTCGTAGATGCGGGCAACGGCCTTGTTGAACCAGAGCTTGTCATAGTCGTTCTGGACAGCCTTCAGGGTCTTGTGCGCGACCTGCGAGATTACCAGCCCTTCCCCGTCGGCTGCCGGCGTAGGCGTTACGGCAGAGAGCGCGTCAGCGGCTTCGGAAATCAGACGCCACAGGCGCTGGGTGAAACGATGGGCGCCTTCGACGCCTGCCTCGGACCAGATGACGTCGCGCTCCGGCGGGGAGTCTGAAAGAACGAAGAAGCGGGCGGTATCAGCGCCGTAGGAGGCGATGATATCGTCGGGATCAACGACGTTCTTCTTCGATTTCGACATCTTCTCGATCGAGCCGATCGAGACTTCCTCATCGGTCGCCAGCAGGAAAGCGCGGCGTTTGCCGTCGAGTTCCTCGATGCGGATATCGGCAGGCGCTACCCAGTCACGGCTGGAGCCAGCGCCGCGGCTGTAAGTCTCATGGACAACCATGCCCTGGGTGAAAAGACCCTTGAAAGGCTCGCTCGCGGAGACATGGCCGGTCTCGCGCATGGCGCGGGTAAAGAAGCGGGAATAGAGCAGATGCAGGATAGCATGCTCGATGCCGCCAATGTATTGATCGACCGGCAACCAACGGTTAGCCGCCTCAGGATCTGTCGGCTTTCCTTCCCAGGGCGCGGTGAAGCGGGTGAAATACCAGCTCGAATCGACGAAAGTATCCATCGTGTCCGTCTCGCGGCGGGCATCCTTGCCGCAGTTCGGGCAGGAGACGTGACGCCAGGTCGGATGGCGGTCGAGCGGATTGCCGGGCTGGTCGAAGGTCACGTCTTCCGGCAGCTTGACCGGCAGATCCTTCTTCGGCACCGGCACGACGCCGCAAGCATCGCAGTGAATGACCGGGATCGGGCAGCCCCAATAACGCTGGCGGGAGATACCCCAGTCGCGCAGACGGAAATTGATCTTCCGCTCGCCCTGCGGCGCGTTGCCGAGCGAGGCGGCCGATAGCTGGTCGGCGACGATATTGAAGGCCTCCTCGGTCGTCTTGCCGTCGAGGAAGCGCGAATTGATCATCACGCCATCACCGTCATAGGCGGTGTCGCCCACCGTAAAGCTTGCGGCATCGCCATCGCCTGGCATGACGACGGGCACGACGGGCAAGCCGTACTTCCGGGCAAAGTCGAGGTCGCGCTGGTCGCCAGAGGGGCAGCCGAAGATCGCGCCCGTGCCGTAATCCATCAGCACGAAATTGGCGATGTAGACGGGCAGCTCCCAGGAGGGATCGAGCGGATGCCGGACGCGGATGCCGGTATCCAGGCCCTTTTTTTCGGCGGTCTCGAGTGCTGCGAGCGAGGTGCCGGCGCGACGGCACTCGTCGCAGAAGGCTTCGATATCAGAGTTCTTCGCCGCGGCATCCTTTGCCAGCGGATGATCGGCTGAAATCGCCAGGAAGGAGGCGCCGAACAGCGTATCTGGCCGGGTCGTATAGACCGTGATTTCGGTCTCGCCGGCCGGCGCCGTTTCCGGCACGATCTCCCAGCGGATCGTCAGGCCTTCCGAGCGGCCGATCCAGTTCTTCTGCATCAGGCGCACTTTTTCCGGCCACTGATCGAGCGTATCGAGCGCGTCCAGCAGGTCCTGGCTGAAATCGGTGATCTTGAAGAACCATTGCGTCAGTTCACGCTGTTCGACCAGCGCGCCGGAGCGCCAGCCGCGGCCGTCGATCACCTGTTCATTGGCAAGCACGGTGTTGTCGACGGGATCCCAGTTCACCTTCGACTGCTTGCGGTAGACCAGTCCCTTTTCCAGGAAATCCAGGAACAGATGCTGCTGGTGCTGGTAATATTCGACATCGCAGGTGGCGAACTCGCGGCTCCAATCCAGCGAAAGCCCCATGGCCTTCAGCTGCGCCTTCATCGAACCGATGTTCTGGTAGGTCCACGAGGCGGGATGCACGCCACGCTCCATGGCCGCGTTTTCCGCCGGCATGCCGAAGGCGTCCCAGCCCATCGGATGCAGAACATTGTAGCCGCGGGCGCGCTTGTAGCGGGCGACGACGTCACCCATGGCGTAGTTGCGAACATGGCCCATGTGAATGCGCCCCGACGGATAGGGGAACATTTCGAGGACGTAGTATTTTTCGCGCGGATCGGCGTTGTCGGTCTCGAAAACCTTGTCTTCGTTCCATTTCTGCTGCCAGCGGGGCTCGGCATCGCGCGGATTATAACGTTCGGTGGCCATGGTATTCGAATTTCCGGAAATCAGGGGAGTTGGCCGAGACCTTCACCATGAAACCACCGTAGCGTCAAGTTTTGCGGGCACCGCAGGCGTCCGATCTGCATGCCGGCCAAGCGATTTCGCGCAAGGCGGGTCTTGGCAAGCACAGAATGGCTGGTTAGTTCATTGCCAATCCTTTCATGCTGGTATGTCGAGGCGGAACGATGGAACTTCAAGAACGCTTGAACGAGGTGCGGTCGCGGATTGCGGCAGGCGAACACGAGGCGGGCCGCCCGACAGGTTCCGTTCAGCTCGTCGCCGTGTCGAAGACGTTCGAGGCGGATGCGATCCGTCCGGCCATCGAGGCCGGGCAGCGCGTCTTCGGCGAGAACCGCGTGCAGGAAAGTCAGGGAAAATGGCCTGATCTGAAGGCCGAGCAGCCTGATATCGAGCTACACCTGATCGGGCCGTTGCAATCAAACAAGGCGGCGGATGCGGTTGCACTTTTCGATGTGATCGAGACGGTAGATCGGGAAAAGATCGCCCGCGCGCTTGCCGAGGAGATGAAGCGGCAAGGCAGGACACCGCGGCTTTACGTCCAGATCAATACCGGGCTCGAGCCGCAGAAGGCGGGCATTGCTCCTGACGATACACCGGCTTTTGTCACCCTCTGCCGCGAAGAACTCGGCCTTTCCATCGACGGGCTGATGTGCATTCCGCCGGCGGAGGAAAATCCCGGTCCGCATTTTGCCCTGCTGGCAAAGCTCGCCCGCAAATGCGGCGTCGAAAAACTCTCCATGGGCATGTCGGGCGACTACGAGACGGCGATCGCCTTCGGCGCCACCAGCGTGCGTGTCGGATCGGCGATTTTCGGCGCGCGCTGATCCTGCTTTGGTCGGGCTTTCCGTCCCCCTCCTCCCCGCCTAAATTGACTGCAAGGCTTGCATATCCTGGGGAGGAGCAGATGCAGAACGGCTATTATCAGGTCTATGCGGCCTGGAAACGTGATCCCGAAGCCTTTTGGCGGGAGGCCGCTGCCGATATCGATTGGTTCAAGCCGCCGGAGCGGATATTCTCGCCCGACGACGGCGTCTATGGCCGATGGTTTCCAGGGGCCGAGACCAATACCTGCCACAATTGCCTGGATCGGCATGTGATTTCAGGATGCGGCAGTGAAACGGCGATCATTTTCGACAGCGCCATGACCGGCGAAAAGCGCCGTTTCACCTATGACGAGGTGCTTGGCGAGGTGAAGGCCGTCGCCGCAACGCTCCTCGAGCTCGGTATCGGCAAGGGTGACCGCGTGATCCTCTATATGCCGATGGTGCCGCAGGCGGTGTTTTCCATGCTCGCCTGCGCCCGCATCGGTGCGGTTCATTCCGTCGTTTTCGGCGGGTTTGCCGCCAGCGAGCTTGCGGCGCGCATCGACGATAGCGAGGCGAAGCTGGTGATTACGGCGAGCTGCGGACTCGAGCCCGGCCGCACCGTCGCCTACAAGCCGCTGGTCGACCAGGCGATCGAGATCGCGCGGGCGAAGCCTGAGCACTGTCTGGTGCTGCAGCGGTTGGAGCTTCGGGCCGATCTCGTCGGCGGTCGCGATCAGGATTTCGAGGTGGCGGTGGCGCGCCATCGCGGCGCCGAAATTGCCTGCGTTTCGCTCAAGGCGACCGATCCACTCTACATCCTCTACACCTCCGGTACGACGGGCCAGCCGAAGGGCGTCGTCCGCGACAATGGCGGCCATATGGTCGCGCTCAACTGGTCGATGCGGAATATCTACGGCTTGAAGCCGGGCGAGGTTTTCTGGACGGCTTCGGATATCGGCTGGGTCGTCGGGCATTCCTATATCGTCTATGCCCCGCTGATTGCAGGCGTGACCACGCTGATCTTCGAGGGCAAACCTGTGGGCACACCGGATGCCGGCGCATTCTGGCGGGTCGTTTCGGAACATCGCGTGCGCGTGCTCTTCACGGCGCCGACCGCTTTCCGCGCGATCCGGCGGGAGGACGGTGACGGCGAATTGATCCGTAAATATCCCATGCCGGATTTCCGCGCGCTGTTTCTCGCCGGCGAAAGGGCGGATCCGGAGACGCTGAAATGGGCGGAGCGCATGCTCGGCGTACCCGTCATCGATCATTGGTGGCAGACGGAGACCGGCTGGCCGATCGCCGCAAATCCGCTCGGCCTCGGCGCCCTTCCCGTCAGGTACGGTTCGCCGGCGCTGCCGATGCCGGGTTACGATATTGCAGTGCTCGACGATGCCGGCCATCCGATCGAGGCGGGAACGCTCGGCAATATCGTCGTGAAACTGCCGCTGCCGCCCGGCTGCCTGCCGACCCTCTGGAAGGCGGACGACCGCTTCCGATCGGCCTATCTCGACGAGTTTCCCGGCTACTACAAGACGGCCGATGCCGGCTATGTCGATGAGGACGGTTACCTCTTCATCATGTCGCGCACGGACGACATCATCAATTGCGCCGGTCATCGGCTTTCGACCGGAGCGATGGAGGAGGTCTGCGCGCGCCACCCCGATGTCGCGGAATGTGCGGTCATCGGCGTGAGCGATGCGCTGAAAGGGCAGACGCCCTGCGGTTTCCTGGTGCTGAAACGACATGTTTCCCGTGAAACGGCGGCGATCGAATCAGAGGTCGTGGCAATGATTCGCGAATCAATCGGGCCCGTCGCCGCCTTCAAGACGGCCATCACCGTTAACAGATTGCCGAAAACGCGCTCCGGTAAAATCCTGCGCGGCACGATGCAGAAAATGGCTGACGGCATACCCTGGAAAATGCCTGCAACCATTGACGATCCGGCGATTCTGGAGGAGATCGCCGAGGCGCTGCGCAGGCGTGGTTTCGGCTCGCTGCCAATGTGAAATTAAGCTTTCGATAAGCCTAATTGAGAAATTGTTAACCATGTTGCGCAAGGATTCGTTAACGACGGCAGCTTGCATAGCAGGCTTTGCATGACGCGATCGCCGTTACCGGCCTAGTCCGGAATGCCCCTTTTTCAGATTGTGGAACGGATCATGACAAGCATCCTCACGAACAACGCTGCCATGGCAGCGCTGCAGACTTTGCGCGGTGTAAACGATAGCCTCAAGGACACCCAGGGTCGCGTTTCCTCCGGTTACCGTGTCGAAAAAGCAGCCGACAATGCCGCCTATTGGTCGATCGCAACGACCATGCGCTCCGACAACAAGGCGCTTTCGGCAGTCTCCGACGCTCTCGGCCTCGGCGCGGCCAAGGTCGATACCGCCTATTCAGCGATGAGCAGCGCGATCGATGTCGTCAGCGAAATCAAGGCGAAGATCGTCGCCGCCACGGAAAAGGGCGTCGACAAGACGAAGATCCAGCAGGAAGTCAGCCAGTTGCAGCAGCAGCTGCTCAGCATCGCCCAATCGGCTTCCTTCTCCGGCGAGAACTGGGTCGCCGGTGCTTCCGGCACCAAGAGCGTCGTCTCGTCTTTCGTTCGCGACGGCAGCAATGCCGTGTCGGTCAAGATGACTGATTACGTATTGGATTCAGGAACGCTCGGAAATGTGCTCTTCGGCATGACGTCCACTGGCGCGATCGAAACGACAAGCGGTATCATTGGTACGGCCTTCAACGGAACCTACGGCGGCGTCGCTATCGTCATGCCCTCGATCTATGCTCTCGACATCAGCACCTTCACGCAAGGTCAGCTTGACGGAGCCTTGACCGGTGTCGAACTGGTTTTCGGCGCAATGACCGCGGCCGGCTCCGCTCTCGGTTCGATCTCGACCCGGATCCAGCTGCAGGAAACCTTCGTCAGCGGCCTTCACGATTCGATCGATTCAGGTGTCGGTCGCCTGGTTGATGCCGATATGGAGGAGGAATCGAGCAAGCTTTCGGCGCTGCAGACACAGCAACAGCTCGCCATCCAGTCGCTCTCGATCGCCAACAGCTCCGCACAGAACATCCTCACCCTGTTCCGCAGCTAACCAAGCAGGCAACCCCAACAAAAAACCCCGCCGGTTCGGCGGGGTTTTGATGAGACGGCTGATATCTCAGTACTGATCGTCGTCGTCTTCGTCCTTCGGGGCCGAACGAAGCGAGCTCAGTTTGCGGAAGACGGCATCGGCGTCGATTTCCTTTTCCTTTTCCTCTTCGCGCTCGTAGCTCGGGGTCAGGCGTTCGGTCTCCTGAGCCGATTGCAGCGTTGCGCCGAGCTCGGCAGCGGTCGGCAGAGGACGGCCCTTGGCAGCCTTTTCCACTTCCATATCGAGATCGATCTGGCTGCAGAGGCCAAGCGTAACCGGATCCATCGGCGCCAGGTTTGCGGAGTTCCAGTGGGTGCGCTCGCGAATCTGCTCGATCGTCGATTTCGTCGTGCCGACGAGGCGGGAAATTTGCGCGTCCTTCAGCTCCGGATGATTGCGGACGAGCCAGAGAATGGCATTCGGGCGATCCTGGCGCTTGGAAACCGGCGTATAACGTGGGCCGCGGCGCTTGGATTCCGGCACGCGCACCTTCGGCTCTGAAAGCTTCAGCTTGTGGTTCGGGTTGGCTTCGGCGCGCGCAATCTCGTCGCGCGAAAGCTGTCCAGTCGAGATCGGGTCGAGGCCCTTGATGCCCTGCGCCGCTTCGCCGTCTGCGATCGCCTTGACTTCGAGCGGATGCAGTTTGCAGAACTGCGCGATCTGATCGAAAGACAGTGCCGTGTTGTCGACGAGCCAGATGGCAGTCGCCTTCGGCATGAGCAGTGTTTGAGCCATGGATATAGTCCTTCTATCGTCCGCGCCGGTCGCGGTCCGTGGATTGTCACCACAATGTCCGGGAAATATGCCGCTATATAACCGTACTGTCGCAGAATTGCAATTCTTCCGAAATGAAATGACCTTTGTCTAATTGCCGTGTCGATCCGACCTGCTATGAATTGCCGTGATTTGAATTCGGGCCTCATAGATCGCTTGGCCCGTCGCATGTCCCATGAGGAGGAGTTCCATGTCGGAGAAGATCTATCCGGTGCAGAAGCCGGTGAAGGCGCGTGCCCTGATCGATAAGGATAAGTACCTGAAATGGTACGAGGAAAGCGTCGAGGACCCGGACAAATTCTGGGGCAAGCACGGCAAGCGGATCGACTGGTTCAAGCCCTATACCAAGGTCAAGAACACGTCCTTTACCGGCAAGGTCTCGATCAAGTGGTTCGAGGACGGCCAGACGAACGTCTCCTATAATTGCATCGACCGCCATCTGAAAACCAATGGCGACCAGGTGGCGATCATCTGGGAAGGCGACAACCCTTACGTCGACAAGAAGATCACCTATAACGAGCTCTACGAGCACGTCTGCCGGATGGCGAACGTCTTGAAGAAGCACGGCGTCAAGAAGGGCGATCGCGTCACCATCTACATGCCGATGATCCCGGAGGCGGCCTATGCGATGCTCGCCTGCGCCCGCATCGGCGCGGTGCATTCGGTCGTGTTCGGCGGTTTCTCGCCGGAGGCGCTGGCAGGACGCATCGTCGACTGCGAATCCACCTTCGTCATCACCTGCGACGAAGGCGTGCGGGGCGGCAAGCCTGTACCGCTGAAGGACAATACCGATACTGCAATTCACATTGCGGCACGCCAGCACGTGATCGTGGACAAGGTGCTGGTCGTGCGCCGCACCGGCGGCAAGACCGGCTGGGCGCCGGGCCGCGATCTCTGGCATCATCAGGAGGTCGCCACCGTAAAGGCCGAATGCCCGCCGGTGAAGATGAAAGCGGAAGATCCGCTCTTCATTCTTTATACGTCAGGTTCGACCGGCAAGCCGAAGGGCGTGCTGCACACGACGGGCGGCTACCTCGTCTATGCCTCGATGACGCATGAATACGTCTTCGACTACCATCATGGAGACATCTACTGGTGCACGGCCGATGTCGGCTGGGTCACCGGCCATTCCTATATCGTCTACGGACCGCTCGCCAACTGCGCGACGACATTGATGTTCGAGGGCGTGCCGAATTTCCCCGACCAGGGCCGGTTCTGGGAAGTCATCGACAAGCACAAGGTCAATATCTTCTACACGGCGCCGACGGCGATCCGCTCGCTGATGGGCGCCGGCGACGAATTTGTCACGCGCTCCTCGCGCTCCTCGCTGCGCCTGCTCGGCACGGTCGGCGAGCCGATCAATCCCGAGGCGTGGGAATGGTATTACAATGTCGTCGGCGACAAGCGCTCCCCTGTTATCGATACCTGGTGGCAGACGGAAACCGGCGGCCATATGATCACGCCGCTGCCGGGTGCGACCGATCTGAAGCCCGGTTCGGCGACGACACCGTTCTTCGGCGTTAAACCGCAACTGGTCGACAATGACGGCAAGGTGCTGGAAGGCCCGGCCGATGGCAATCTCTGCATTACGGACAGCTGGCCTGGGCAGATGCGCACGGTCTATGGCGATCATGAACGCTTCATCCAGACCTATTTCTCCACCTACAAGGGGAAATATTTCACCGGCGACGGCTGCCGGCGCGATGCGGACGGCTATTACTGGATCACCGGCCGCGTTGACGACGTGCTCAATGTCTCCGGTCACCGGCTCGGTACTGCTGAAGTGGAATCGGCGCTCGTCTCGCACAATCTGGTTTCGGAAGCGGCCGTCGTCGGTTATCCGCATCCGATCAAGGGCCAGGGCATCTATTGCTACGTGACGCTGATGGCCGGCCACGACGGTTCCGACACATTGCGGCAGGACCTCGTGAAACATGTCCGCGCTGAAATCGGCCCGATTGCGGCACCCGACAAGATCCAGTTCGCACCCGGCCTGCCGAAGACCCGCTCCGGCAAGATCATGCGCCGCATCCTGCGCAAGATCGCCGAGGATGATTTTGGCGCGCTGGGCGACACCTCGACGCTTGCCGATCCTGCGGTGGTGGACGATCTGATCGCCAACCGGCAGAACAAGCTGACTGCCTGACATATCGAGCCGCTCCGGTTCCAGGGGCGGCTCATTTCCACGCATCGGATGGGGCGAAGTGCCGTGGGCGCAAGCGCTTTAACTACCACGCTGAACCGAAGCCAGCGCCTATAAGAGATGAGTTCAGCCTACCGTGCGCTCGGGTCTTAAGAATATGCGACCAGCTCGATGGCCGCGATAATTTTTTCCGGATTGATCGAACTGACGTCGAATGCCCAGTTGGCGAAAAAGTTGTCGTTGGTAACAACCATCTCAGACAGCGCAGCGACTGCAAATTTCGTTATCTGGAACTTTCTGAGGCTTTTCTTTTCGCTGTAAACTACAACCGCGTTTAGGAACGTTTCATCTAAGGCTTTGTAAAGAGCATACGGCTCCAGAACGGAAGCTTTTCCATTGATTTTGCACGTTATCCTGCAACGATTCTGAATAGCTTGCGTAATCAATACGGGTGGAGCAGGGCGATGAACGCCGTGATTCAATAAGGCGGTATTTGTAAGCGATAGACTGAGACCAAGCATCATGTTTGCATCTCCTGGATCAACCGGAGATTCTAATATACCTGATTCTCAACCAGGCGTGTCAAACATAACATCCCCGATTTTTGCTCAGAAATCGATCGCCCGGCCATTGATCTCATAATCACCGAAGCGTGCCGGTTCCGCGCCGCCGCGTCCGCCGATCTCCGTGGGCAGATCCAATGGCTTCTGGTTCTTCCGCCGTTCTTCGGCTTCGGCAAGGGCACGTTTGGCAGCCGGAGACAGCATCTTGCGTGGCGGCTCCGATCCCTCGGCTGCCGGGGTTTCGCTATTGTCGTTGTCCTGCATTGGCTGCTCCTGCCGGAAAACATTGAAAATGGCCGGTGAATAACCAAATCATAATGCGCCGGCGCTGCGATTAAAAGCTTGCGACGCCGAAATTGGAGATGGAGATCCGCAATGAACCTCGTCCGCACTGCCATGTTGCTTGCCTTCATGACGGCGCTTTTCATGTTTGTCGGCTTCCTGATCGGCGGTCGGGCCGGCATGATGATCGCATTCCTCATCGCCGCCGGCATGAATTTCTTCTCCTATTGGAACTCCGACCGCATGGTGCTTTCGGCCTATCGTGCCCAGGAGGTCGACGAACGCAACGCCCCGGAATTCTTCCGGATCGTTCGCGATCTCGCCCGCAATGCCGGCCTGCCGATGCCGAAGGTCTACCTCTACGACAGCCCGCAGCCCAATGCCTTCGCCACCGGTCGCAATCCCGAAAACGCCGCCGTCGCCGCTTCGACGGGCCTGCTCAGGGCATTGTCTCCGGAGGAAGTCGCGGGCGTGATGGCGCACGAGCTTGCTCACATCCAGAATCGTGACACGCTGACCATGACGATCACGGCAACGCTTGCCGGCGCGATCTCCATGCTCGGCAACTTTGCCTTTTTCTTCGGCGGCAACCGCGAGAACAACAACAACCCGCTCGGTTTCGTCGGCGTTCTCATGGCGATGATCGTGGCGCCGCTCGCCGCCATGCTGGTGCAGATGGCGATCAGCCGTACACGCGAATATTCGGCCGACCGCCGCGGCGCTGAGATATGCGGCAATCCGCTCTGGCTGGCTTCCGCACTCGGCAAGATCGCGCGCGGGGCCGCCCAGGTGCCGAACGAGGATGCCGAGCGCAATCCGGCGACGGCGCATATGTTCATCATCAATCCGCTCTCCGGCGAGCGTATGGACAATCTGTTTTCCACCCATCCGAACACGGAAAACCGCATTGCCGCGCTGCAGGACATGGCGCAAGGCGGCATGAATGTCTCGACGGGACCGGTTCGTGCTGCTAATCCGTCGCGCAAATCGCGCTCTGTTCCGAATACGGGTCGCGGTGGTTCGCAACCGCCAAAAGGTCCGTGGTCTTGAATTCAGACGGCACGAAGAAGCCATTCCGCAAGCAGAAACCCTCCGCTCCCCGATCGGCGTCCGATAAGCCCGGCCTGCAGGCGCGGGCCGCGGCGGCAAAAATTCTGGCCGCAGTCGTCGACCGCAAGCTGCCGCTCGACGGCGCTCTCGACCACGAGCATGGCAATCCAGCCTACAAAGCGCTCGGCGAAGGCGACCGGGCACTTGTCCGGGCCATTCTGAACACGACGCTGCGCCATCTGCCGCGCATCGATGCAGCCATCGCCGCGCTGCTGGATTCGCCGCTGCCGGAGGGCGCGCGGGCGCTCCACCACGTTCTCGCAATCGGTGCAGCACAGATCCTCTATCTCGACGTGCCCGATCATTCGGCCGTCGATCTTGCCGTCGAGCAGGCCAATCAGGATCCGCGCAATCGCCGCTTCGCCAAGCTCGTCAATGCCATCCTGCGCCGTCTCGGCCGCGAGAAGGAGCAGGTGCTTGAGGAGATCGGCAAGGTTGCGCCGATGCCGGCCTGGTTCATCGCAAGGCTTGAAAAGGCCTATGGCCGGGAAACGGCGCTGGCGATTTCGGAATCGCAGCTCGAACCGGCCGCGATCGATCTGACCGTCAAGTCCGACCCTTCAGACTGGGCGAAACGGCTGAACGGCGTTGCCCTGCCCACGGGCGGGGTGCGGCTCGCGGCCTTCGAGGGCGGCATTCCATCGCTTGAAGGCTTCGACAACGGGGCGTGGTGGGTGCAGGACGCCGCGGCAAGCATTCCGGCAAAGCTTTTCGGTGATCTCTCGGGCAAACGTGCCGCCGACCTTTGCGCTGCGCCTGGCGGCAAGACGGCGCAGCTGATCCTTGCCGGCGCCACGGTGACCGCGCTCGATCAATCGGAAAGCCGGCTAAAGCGGCTGCGATCGAATCTCGACCGGCTCGGCCTCAAGGCGGAGACGATCGTGACGGACCTGACAAAATATGAGCCGGCGGAGCGCTTCGACGCAATCCTGCTCGATGCCCCCTGCTCCTCCACCGGCACCACACGCCGGCATCCCGACGTGCTGTGGACCAAGGGGGCCGAGGATATTGCCAGGCTGGCGGCGCTGCAGGAACGGTTGTTGCGTCATGCCCTGACATTGCTCAAGCCGGGCGGCACGCTGGTTTTTTCAAATTGCTCGCTCGATCCCGCCGAGGGCGAAGAGGTCGTCGCCCGTGTTCTCTCCGATACGTATGGGCTTGAGCGCGCTCCGATCGCCGCAGGAGACTGGCCCGGCCTTGAAGCGGCAATCACACCGCTCGGCGAATTCCGTACGCTTCCGACGATGCTGAAGATGCGCGACGGCATCGCCTCCGGTCTTGATGGCTTCTATGCGGCGGTGCTGCGGCGGACAGTCTGACGGCGGGTACGCGCGCGTTGCGGCTAACCTGCGTTGAGGCGCTTCCCATCCTCATATCATGCAAGCGGCCCTCTTAGGGCCGCCCGCATAATTTCGAATAACACACTTTAATTTGCATATATTCGAACGTTGTCACGAATTAATTCATTGCGGGCGATGAAATCGGCCACTTTTCACCTATTCTTAACTACAAGGGTCAATAGACAATAGAATATGCAGTCCGGTCGACGTTTTGCGAGCATGTATGTTCGGGAAGCTTGGCGGCGCGCCTTGCGCCGCGTCGCGTTGCTGCGCGTGAAGCTCTTCCGGCATTCGATCAAGGCGCCGGAGCGCCTGATCGTCGCGCCGACCGATCTTCGCGGCATCGATCCGCATGTGGCCGACGAGATCCTCAATGGTCGTTTTCTGTTGGCCGGGCGTATGCTCGAAACCAATGGGAAATCGCCCTTCACCTTCACCCTGCCCTCGCGGCCCTTCGCGACCCGTCTTCACGGCTTCGGCTGGTTGCGGCATATGCGGGCAAACAAGACGGAGCGCAACTCGGCCGCCGCCCGGGCGATCGTTGACAGCTGGCTTTCCATCCATGCCGGGCGGATGGAGGGGATTGCCTGGGAAATCGATGTGACTGCCCAGCGAGTCATCGCCTGGCTGTCGCATTCGCCTGTCGTGCTACAGAACGCCGATCGCGGCTTTTATCGCCGCTTCATGAAATCGCTGGCTTTCCAGGTCCGGTTCCTGCATCGCATGGCGCCATTCACCCTCGGCGGCCTGGAGCTGTTTCGGCTGCGCATCGCGCTCGCCATGGCCTCCGTCGCCATGCCGACCCGCGCATCCACTCTCAAACGGGCGGCACAGGCGCTCGACCGTGAATTCGATAGCCAGATTCTGCCGGATGGCGGCCATATCTCGCGCAATCCGCGCATCGGCCTGGAATTGCTGCTCGATCTGTTGCCGCTGAGGCAGACCTACGTCAATCTCGGCCACGACCTGCCGCAGAAGCTGATCTCCGGCATCGACCGCATGTATCCGGCATTGCGGTTCTTCCGCCACCAGGACGGCGACCTGGCGCTCTTCAACGGGGCGACGTCTACGCTCGCAAACGAGCTGATGTCCGTGCTGCGATATGATGAGACCGCCGGCCAGCCGTTCAAGGCTCTGCCGCATTCGCGCTATCAGCGGCTTGCCGGGGGAAAGACGGTGATCATTGCCGATACCGGCGCGCCGCCTTCAGGAGGCGCACGGCGCACGGCGCATGCCGGCAGCCTCTCCTTCGAAATGTCGTCCGGCCGCCATCGCTTCATCGTCAATTCGGGTTCGCCGAAGTTTGCCGGGTATCGCTATGTCCAGATGGCGCGCACAACGGCAGCGCATTCGACCGTCATTCTCAACGACACGTCCTCCAGCCGTTTTTCGCCCTCGCCCTTCCTTGGTCACGCGATCATCGAGCCGGTCAAATCAGTCACCGTCGAGCGGGCCGAAACCGAGGACGGACGTGACGGTATCAAGCTCAGCCATGACGGTTATCTGAGAGCCTTCGGGGTGCTGCATGAGCGTGAGCTGACGCTCAATGCCGCCGGCTCGATCGTAACGGGCCACGACCGGCTCGTCGTCCAGGACGGATATCAGGATGACGAACCACTGAAGGCTGTCGCCCGCTTTCATATCCATCCCGCGATCGTCCTGCAGCAGAGCGATGGGGAATCGGTGATGCTGACGGCGCCGGACGGCGAAAGCTGGCTGTTTTCCGCGCCCGGCAACGAGGTGCTGATCACCGAGGACATCTTCTTTGCCGACAGCTCCGGCATCTGCGGTTCGGACCAGATCGAGATCGACTTCGATCTCGCGGAGAAGACCGAAATCCGCTGGTTTCTATCCCGCAAAGGCTAGATCATGCACTGACGCCTGTTTGCGCGGCGGCAAAGCTGTGCTAACGCGGCGCCAGCATGCGGACGTCCTTATAGGGATGTCTTCCGAAGCCCGAACGGAGAAGGTTTCATGGCCGTCATTTCCAAGAAGATCCCCGCCCCCGACAAGGTCGAAATCAAGACCGCGCTCCTTTCCGTCTTCGACAAGACCGGGATCGTCGAACTCGCCAAGGCACTATCGGCGAGAGGCGTGCGGCTGCTGTCGACCGGCGGCACCTACAAGGCGATCGCAGCTGCCGGCCTTGCTGTTACCGATGTCTCCGAAATTACCGGCTTTCCCGAAATCATGGACGGGCGCGTCAAGACGCTGCATCCGACCGTGCATGGCGGCCTGCTGGCAATCCGCGACGACAGCGAACACCAGGAGGCGATGAAAAAGCATGGCATCGAGGGCATCGACCTCGCCGTCATCAACCTTTATCCCTTCGAAGAAGTGCGCGCGGCCGGCGGTGATTATCCGACAACCGTCGAGAATATCGACATCGGCGGTCCGGCGATGATCCGCGCATCGGCCAAGAACCATGCCTATGTGACGATCCTGACCGATCCGGCCGACTATGCCGAGTTCCTGGAGCAGCTTTCCGCCGATGCCGGCAAGACCGTCTATGCCTTCCGTCAGCGCATGGCCGCCAAGGCCTATGCCCGCACCGCTGCCTATGATGCGATGATTTCCAATTGGTTTGCCGAGGCGTTGTCGATCGACACGCCGCGTCACCGCGTTATCGGCGGCGCGCTGAAGGAAGAGATGCGCTACGGCGAGAACCCGCACCAGAAGGCGGCCTTCTATGCCACCGGCGAGAAGCGCCCGGGTGTTTCCACGGCCGTCCTCCTGCAGGGCAAGCAGCTCTCCTACAACAATATCAACGATACTGACGCCGCTTATGAGCTCGTCGCCGAGTTCCTGCCCGAGAAGGCGCCGGCCTGCGCCATCATCAAACACGCAAACCCTTGTGGCGTCGCTACCGGATCGAGCCTGGTCGAGGCCTATCGGCGGGCACTCGCCTGCGATTCCGTTTCCGCTTTCGGTGGCATCATCGCGCTCAATCAGACGCTGGATGCCGAGACGGCCGAGGAGATCGTCAAGCTCTTCACCGAGGTGATCATCGCACCCGATGTGACCGAGGAGGCGAAGGCGATCGTCGCCCGCAAGCCGAACCTGCGGCTGCTGTCTGCCGGCGGCCTGCCCGATCCGCGCGCTGCAGGCCTGACGGCCAAGACCGTTTCCGGCGGCTTGCTTGTCCAGAGCCGTGACAACGGCATGGTCGAGGATCTGGAGTTGAAGGTCGTAACCAAGCGCGCGCCGACGGCGCAGGAGCTTGATGATATGAAGTTCGCCTTCAAGGTCGGCAAGCATGTGAAATCGAATGCCGTGGTCTATGCCAAGGAGGGCCAGACCGCCGGCATCGGCGCTGGTCAGATGAGCCGCGTCGATTCCGCCCGCATCGCCGCGCTGAAAGCCGAAGAGGCCGCCAAGGCGCTCGGCCTCGCCGTTCCGATGACTAAAGGGTCGGCAGTTGCCTCCGAAGCCTTCTTGCCATTCGCCGACGGTCTTCTGTCGATGATCGCCGCCGGGGCGACGGCAGTTATCCAGCCGGGCGGTTCGATGCGCGATCAGGAGGTCATCGATGCCGCAAACGAACACGGCGTGGCAATGGTCTTCACCGGGATGCGCCATTTCCGGCACTGATTTTCAGGCCGTTGTGCTATCCGGCTCGGGCGGGGCTTATTCCTATGCCCGATCGGCCGGATAGGACGTTCGGATCAGGAGCACCAGCCCGCTGGCGAGAAAGAGGATCAGCGTTGCCATTCCGAGCCGTGGCGATCCGCTCATATAAGTCATCAGCGAGAAGAGCAGCGTCGCCATGAAACTCGTGGCGCGGCCCGAAAGCGCGTAGATGCCGAAGTAGCGGCCCGCTTCCTCCGGGCTGACGCTGCGGGCGAGATAGGAACGCGAGGAGGCCTGCACCGGCCCGAATGCGAGCCCGATCAGCAGGCCGTAGACGATATAGGCTTTTTCCGCCGCGGTGCCAAAGAGCCCGCCGGAATCCGCAGTCGGCAACGGCATCAGGCCGAACAACGTATAGCCTGGTCCTGTCGAAATGATTCCGACGGTGGCGAGAAGCAGCATGGTCAGGCTGATGACGACGGTCGCCTTCGAGCCGATGCCCTTGTCGATCCGGCCGGCGATCAGGCAGCCGAGGATCGCGACGACGTTCAGGATGATACCGTAGATACCGATCTCGATTGTCGCCCAGCCGAACATGCCGGCGGCAAAAACGCCGCCGAGGATCAGCAGGCCGTTGACTCCATCCTGGTAGATCATGCGGGCGATGAGGAATTTCAGGATACCGCGGCGCTCCTTGAGTTCATCGAGCGTGTTTCTGAGTTCCCGCAAGCCGGAGCGGACAGCAGTGCGGAAGGGAAGACCTCTACCGACATCCGGGGTGAATAAGAACATCGGCAGGATGAAGATCAGGTACCAAACGGCCGAGATCGGCCCGGTGATGCGCGCATCCTCACCGGTCTTAGGATCGAGGCCGAAAAGCGGATCGAGGCCCAGGATGGTCTTGCCGCTCTCGGGGCTTGCCGCCAAGAGCGTGACGACCGCGATGAGTACGATCATGCCGCCGAGGTAGCCGAGCCCCCACGCCGTATTGGAAAGCTTGCCAATCTCCTCCTTGGCGACAAGGCGTGGCATCATCGAATCATTGAAGACGATCGAAAACTCCGCCGAGATCGAGGCGAGGATCATGAAGATCACGGGATAAATGACCGGAGAACCGGGGGCTGCGAACCACAGGCAGAAAAGGCTCGCGATCTTGATGACGGCGAAAAAGCCGATCCAGGGTTTTCGGGAGCCGGACTGGTCCGCGATCGAGCCGAGAACGGGCGACAGCAAGGCGATAATCACCGAGGAGATCGTCGCCATGTTGCTCCACGTCGTCTGGGCGGAAACCGGGTCAGCGGTCAGGCGCGCGACGAAGTAAGGTCCGAAGATGAAGGTAGTGACCACGGTGAAAAAAGGCTGGGCCGCCCAGTCGAAGAACATCCACCCCCAGATGCCCTTCTCCGTGGCCTTCGGGGGTTGTGTTCCTGTCCAGTCAATACGATTCAACATCCGCTCCTTTTTTGCGGACTGTCTCACCTCACCCGGTCGCGCGCAAGGTCAGTCAGGATGCCTGCGGCAACGGTGATGCGCGCAAGATTAGGATCGCCGCCGTCGCTGAGGCTCGAAAGCTCCTCGAGGATGCGGTTGATGCGGATGCGATCCTGCGCGTGCCAGGCTTGGACAGGAAGCTTCTCTTTGCCGTGATCGGAAAGGGCCGAGATCACGATATCGCGTCTTGCGCTGGCGATCTGGTCGATGCTGCGGGCAAGCGCCAGGTTCTCATAGTGGTCGGAGGTGAGGATACGTCCGCCCGCCGCCAGCAGCCGAGCGATGCGGAATGTCTGCGATACCGCGAAGTAATTCTCGGCGGCGCGCACCAGCGGCTCGCCTGTGCGTTCGGCAATCTGCATGATCTCGGGCACCAGAGCGAAACTCTGGAGATTGGCGATCTCGGCCGCGAGTTTCTCAGGCACGCCTGCCTGGCCGTACTCCGCCCGGCGCGCGGCGACATCGGCAGCCGACTGTTCGGCGAAAGCAGGCCGCAGCTTCTTCAAGGCCGCTTGCAGCCGGCTAATTACCTCCGCCATGTCGGCCTTGGTCATGCCGGTCTTCAGGAGCAGGCGCGTCAGCACGATGAAGCTGTGGCTGATCTCCTCGTAGATGCGGTTCTGCATGTCGCCGGAAACCTTGCCGTCGAGGGCGTCCGTTTCGGCCCAGAGCCGGGTCAGGTCGAAACCGTCGCGGGCGACGATTGCGGCACGCACGACCTCCGATGCCGAAGCCGCAGTCGCGTCCATCATGGAGACGGTGAAGCTTGGTCCGCCGCGGTTGATCGCTTCGTTGGCGAGAACGGTAGCGACGATTTCGCGCTTCAGCCGGTGGCCGGCGATATCGCCGGCGTTCGACTTCTGCATTTTCACGGGGAAATAATTCGACAGCGTCGTGGTGAAATAAGGATCGTCAGGCAGATCGCTTGCGGCCAGCGCATCGAAGAGCACGATCTTGGCATAGGACACCAGCACGCCGATTTCCGGCCGCGTCAGCGGTTTGCCGGCGGCATAGCGCTCGGCAAGTGTTGCATCATCAGGCAGCGTCTCGACCTTGCGGTTCAGCTGCTTGGCGCCTTCGAGAACGGTCATAAAACGCGCAAGTTCCAGGCCGTTTGCCGTGCCCTTGCGTGATGTCAGCGAGATCGCCAGCGACTGCAGGTAGTTGTTGCGCAACACGAGGACCGCCACTTCGTCGGTCATCGACGAAAGAAGCTGATCGCGTTTGGCACGCGTCAGGCGCCCGTCATGCATGGCGGCCGCCAGCGCGATCTTGATGTTGACCTCGACGTCCGAGGTGTTGACGCCGGCGGAATTGTCGATGGCGTCGGAGTTGCAGCGTCCGCCGTTAAGGCCGTAGGCGATGCGGCCCTTCTGGGTGACGCCGAGGTTTGCGCCCTCACCGATCACCTTGGCGCGGACTTCAGTCGCGCTGACGCGGATCGGGTCGTTGGCGCGGTCGCCGACTTCGGTGTCGGTTTCGGACGGAGCCTTCACATAGGTGCCGATGCCGCCGAACCAGAGCAGGTCGACCGGGCTCTTCAGGATCGCCGTCATGATTTCGAAGGGCGTAGCGACCGATTTATCGATGCCGATCGCGGCAACCGCTTCGGGTGTCAGCGTCACCGATTTCGCGGCGCGGGAAATAATCATGGCGCCTTTCGAAAGCACGGTCTTGTCGAAATCCTGCCAGCTCGAGCGCGGCAGGTTGAAGAGGCGCTGCCGCTCGGCAAGCGTCTTTTCCATGTCCGGATCGGGATCGATGACGATATCGCGGTGATCGAAGGCGGCAATGAGCCGGATCTTCGGAGAAAGCAGCATGCCGTTGCCGAAGACGTCGCCCGACATGTCGCCGACGCCGGCGACGGTGAAGGGCGTCGTCTGAATGTCGATGTCCATTTCGCGGAAATGGCGTTTCACCGTTTCCCAGGCACCGCGGGCGGTGATGCCCATTTTCTTATGGTCGTAACCGGCCGAGCCGCCGGAGGCGAAGGCATCGTCCAGCCAGAAGCCGGCTTCCTGGGCGAGCGCATTAGCGGTGTCGGAGAAGGTTGCCGTGCCCTTGTCGGCGGCGACGACGAAATAGGGGTCGTCGCCGTCCAGCCTCACCGTATCCTTCGGCGGCACGATATCGGAGCCCGAAATGTTGTCGGTGATCGAAAGCAGCGTGCGGATATAGGTCTTGTAGGCCTCGCGGCCGGCATTGAAGATTTCGTCGCGGCTGCCGCCGACGGGAAGCTTCTTCGGATAGAAGCCGCCCTTGGCGCCGACCGGCACGATGACGGCGTTCTTCACCTGCTGGGCCTTGACGAGACCGAGTACCTCGGTGCGGTAATCCTCGGCACGATCAGACCAGCGCAGGCCGCCGCGCGCCACCTTGCCGAAGCGCAGGTGCACGCCTTCGACTTCGACGCCGTAGACGAACATCTCGCGGAAGGGTCTCGGCTCCGGCAGCCCGTCGACCAGGTGCGGATCGAGCTTGAAGGCGAGCATCGCTTTCGGCGAGCCGTCGGCGTTCCTCTGGAAATAATTGGTGCGCAGCGTCGCATCGACGATATTGACATAGCGGCGCAGGATACGGTCGTCGTCGAGGCTCGGCACGTTGGCGAGTTCGGTTTCAATCGCCTCATGCAGCTCGGCGAGCTTCTTCATGCGGGCCTTTTCCGAAAGCCTGGTGTCAAGCGTGTCATGGAAGAGACGGAAGATGGCGGCAGCGATCGCGGGATATTTGTCCAGTGTCGTTGCGATATAATCCTGCGAATAGGCGATGCCGGCCTGGCGGAGATAACGCGCGTAGGCGCGCAGCACGTTGGCTTCGCGGGCCGAGAGCCCGGCCGACAGGATGAGCCGGTTGAAACTATCATTGTCGATCGTGCCGGCAAAGGCGGCGACGAAAGCCTCCTCGAGGGCGGCGCCATAACGCTGCAGATCGATTTCGCCGCCGTTGCGGGTCTCGAGTTCCATGTCGTGCAGCACGACGAACTTCGTTTCACCAGCGGTAACGGGCACTCCGATGTCGAAGGTGCGTTCGCTGACGACGTTGAAACCGAGGTTTTCCAGAAGCGGAACGCGGCGAGACAGCGCCAGCTGGCCGCCGGAATGGAAGATCTTCAGTGAGAGGACCCGCCCTTGCGCCTCTTCGCGATGGTAAAACTGGATGCGAAGGGGCTCGCCGGCCGCGCAAGCGCCGATGTCGGCGAGGTCGGCCACGGTTTCTTCGGGGGTGAAGGAGTCCTGGAAGGCCTGATCGACCGCCAGTTTGGGCGCCTTGGGTCCGGCCAATGCTTCGAAACGGTCGTCCCAGCGTGCGGTGATTTCACGGATCGTTTGCTCCAGCTTTGCCTGCGGAATGCGCGGTGTCTTGCCGCCGGAGCGGCCGATGATGAAATGCACGCGCGCCACGCCGCCTTCCGGGAAAGCCGGATAATAGGCGGAGACACGGCCGTCATAGACTGTCTTCAGATAGGTGCCGATCCGCTCACGCACGATTGAGTCATACTCCTCGCGCGGCACGTAGACGATCACCGAGACGAAACGGTCGAAGTGATCGATGCGCGGCAGGGCGCGCACGCGCGGCCGGTCGGCCAGATCGTTGATCTGTTCGGCAAAGCTTGCAAGCAGCGTCGTGTCGATCTGGAAGAGGTCGTCGCGCGGATAGGATTCCAGCGTGTTGTCGAGCATGCGACCGGAATGGCTCATCGGATCGAAGCCGAAATGCTCCTTCACCTTCTCGATCTTGGAACGCAGCAGCGGGATTTCGGAGGCGAGCGACGTATAAGCCGTCGAGGTGAAGAGGCCGACGATGCGCAGCTCGCCGGTGACGTTGCCCTCGGCATCGAAGCGCTTGACGCCGACATAATCCATATAGGCGCGGCGATGGACGATCGATTTCACATTCGCCTTGGTGACGATGAGAAAATCGGGGCCGTCGAGGAAGGCGAGGATCTCGGGCGTCGTCGTCACGGCGTCCTTGCCGGTGCGCAGCACGAGAACGTCGGGATTGGAGAGGATGCCGAGGCCGGCGCCCTTGTCGCGCTCGACCTTCGCATCGGCACCCTTGCCGGAATAGACATATTCGCGCATGCCGAGGAAGGTGAAATTCTCGTCGCGCAGCCAGGCGAGGAAGGCGACCGCCTCGGCGTGTTCGGCCTTCCTGCGACCGGCGCCATTGGCCGCAAGCTCGGCGATTACGCCATCAAGCTTGGACAACATCGGCTTCCAATCGGAGACCGACAGGCGGACCTGTTCCAGCACGGTTTCGATGCGCTTGACGAGGTCGGCAGCCTGGGCGGTATTGAGCGGCGCGATATGGAGCTGGATGTGGCTGACTCGCGCGGCCGGATCGCTCGGGTGATCGGCGGAATAAAGCTCTGCCGGCTTGCCCTTTTCGATCACCAGGATGGGATGCACGGCCATGAACAGGTCGCGGTGGGTGCTCGTCACCTCGCCCATGACCGATTCATAGAGAAAAGGCATGTTCCGGTCGGTGACCGAAAGCACCGAGACGGCAGTACCGTCAGGCGTGACATCGGCAATGGTGTCGATGCTGACGCGCGGCGCCTTGCCGTTCCAGGCGGCGAGTTCCCTGGCCGAATGCACAGCGGAAAGCGCCAGCATCTCGGGCGTATAGAGTTCGAGATCGTCATTGCTGGCCCGACCGAAGAGAATTTCCGGATCGAGATGGGCTTCGCCTGTCGCCTTGGCGATCTTGCGCGCACTTTCGATCTGCTTTTCCCGTTTCGGATTATTTCTGGCAGCCATAAATCGCCTCCCACGATGGTCTGATTTTCTGCAAGCTAGCAGAAGATTCCTCGAAAAAATCTCTAAAATAATGACCTAGGGGATCGTTTTGATGCTTTTTGACGTTGAAAATGGGAAATTGTCGGAGATTTTTCCGATTTCCTGGCCAAAACGAACGGAAACGCCCCACTTGCGACTTTTCGTTTCACCTCACATTTCCATGCTCACGTGAAGAATGGTTGACAGCGTGGCGTCAAAAAGATCATCAAACGCCATCATCATCGGACCTTGATATCATGTCGGAAAATGCAGCGGGCGCAGTCATCGTCATCTCCAGCCACGTGGTGCGCGGCTCGGTGGGCAACCGGGCGGCTGTCTTTGCGCTGGAGACGCTCGGTCACCCGGTCTGGGCGCTTCCAACAGTCGTGCTGCCCTGGCATCCCGGTCACGGCCGCTCGACGCGGCTGACATTCGCGGAAGCGGATTTCGACGCGGCGATCGACGATCTGATCCGCGCGCCCTGGATCGGCGAAGTCAAGGCGGTCCTTTCCGGTTATTTCGGCAATGCCGCCCAGGCGCGCTCTGTCGCCCGGCTGGTCGGTGCGCTGAGACAAGACAATCCCGAATTGCTCTATGTCTGCGACCCCGTCATGGGCGATCTCGGCGGCCTCTATGTGCCGGAAGCAACGGCAGAGGCCATTCGCGATCATCTCATCCCGCTCGCCTCGCTTGCGACGCCGAACCGCTACGAACTGGCATGGCTTTCGGGGGCAGCGCTGGAAGACAACAGTGCGATCATGGAGGCGGCGCTGGCGCTCGGGCCGTCGCGCATGCTCGTCACCTCGGCCGTGCCGATGATGGCGGGGGGTACCGGCAATCTCTATCTCTCCGGCCGTCATGCGCTGCTTGCCGAACACCGGGTCGTCGAAAACCCGCCGAATGGGCTCGGCGACCTGCTCGCTGCCGTCTTCCTGTCGCGCCTGCTTTCCGGTCTGGAAGACGAAAAAGCGCTGCAGCTTGCCACGGCAAGCGTCTTCGAAGTGCTTGCCCGCGCCGTCAAGCGCGGCAGCAATGAGCTGATGCTGGCAAGCGACGCGTCCAGCCTTTCGACGCCGATGGCGATGGTGCAGATGCGCCGGCTCGTGCATCCGGCGCAGCGGCAGAAAAAATGACTGATTTGCCGATGCATGCATTTTGCAGTGCAGCAGTTGATCTTATCGTTCGTGCGCGCTAATCCAGAGAGCATGCAGCGTTTTCCAACACCTCTTCTGGACGGCTATCGCAACTTTATGAACGGGCGTTATGCCGACGCCCGCGACAGGTATCGGCAACTTGCCGAAAACGGTCAGAATCCGAGTACGCTGGTCATCGCCTGTTCGGACTCGCGTGCGGCGCCGGAGCTGATCTTCGATGCCGGCCCGGGCGAACTTTTCGTCATCCGCAACGTCGCCAATATGGTGCCGCCCTACGAGCCTGACGGTCATTTCCATTCGACGTCGGCCGCGCTCGAGTTTGCGGTGCAGGCGCTGAAGGTTTCCGATATCGTCGTGATGGGCCATGGCCGCTGCGGCGGCATCCGCGCAGCGCTTGACCCGAATGCCGAGCCGCTGTCGCCCGGCGATTTCATCGGCCGCTGGATGTCGCTGGTCAAGCCTGCCGCCGAGCAGATCCAGAGCAATGACGTGATGACGGCCGCCGAACGACAGACGGCGCTGGAGCGTGTCTCCATCCGCAATTCGATCAACAATCTCAGAACCTTCCCCGATATCAAGGCGCTCGAGGAAGCAGGAAAAATGCATCTTCACGGCGCCTGGTTCGATATCTCGACCGGTGAGCTCTGGGTCATGGATGCCGAGACGCGCGACTTCATTCGTCCCGAAATCTAGGGAAGCGCGGCTTTATCACTTTTTTAAGATTTGTTGATAAGCTCGCCGTCAATTGGTCGCGCACGACCTATGTTTTAATCACCGTGGCGATTGGCGATGAAGTTCGAAACCATCAAAAGGGTCATCCTGGCCGCCATCATGCTGCCCTTCGTCTTCATGCTGTTTGAAGGCGTCGTTGTCATCCGCTCTTCGCTGAAACAATACAGGGATCTCGAAAAGGATCGGCAGTTCGCCGACGTGCTCGCCCGCGGCGGGTCCATCGCCGCCACGGAGATCCTCAGTGAAATTGGCGCCACTCGCCTCTACCTCGCACGTCCGAATAGCAGCACTGCCGCCGACATGCAGAGAAGCCGGGTAGCGCTCGATCGCGAGCGCAGTGCCTTCTATGCCAGCCTGCCCTCCCGCGATACGCTCGAGGAGGGGCTCGCGGGCGAATTATCGATTCTCAGCCTTGCCTATAGCCGCATCGTCGCCGCACGCAGCGCCGCCGACCGGGGCCTTTACGCCGGCAGCGATCCCGGTTCTATCTACTGGTATGCGGCCCTCAAACAGCTTGCCGTCGTCGATGCGCTTTCACCACGGATCAGCGATCCGGTGCTGCTTGAGAAATCCAACCAGCTGATGGGCATCCTGCTGACCTATTACGGCGAAAGGCTGATTACCGGCGTCGGCACCCGCTACCTCGATCACGGCGTTTCCGCCAGATTTCCGGTAGAGTTGTTCATACAGGGTAAGGTCATGCTCGGTGAGGGCATGGACCACATGGTCTTCCATTCCACGGCCCCGATCGTGCGCGATATCGTTGCCTATCTCGGCCGCAGCGGCCAGGTGAAGGCGAATGCGATCACCGATGCCATCCTTGCCGGATCGCGGCCGACGCGTGAAGCGCGCAACGTCTGGGCCACTGCGCAAAGCGAACGCATGGCCTTCCTGCAGCAGAAGATGATCGAGGCGGCAAAAGATATTCACGAGACCGGCGAAAGCCTTTCGACGCGCTCGCACATTCACCTGACGCTAATTCTATCGCTGTGCGCCGGCCTGCTCATTCTCGCCACATTGGTGATGCTGCTGGCGGCAAGGGGCCTGCGGCTGATCGACCGGTTGACGCGGGACCGTGAGATGCTGGTAGGCGAATTGCGTAATGCCGCTCAAATCGATCTTCTGACCGGCCTTTACAACAGGCGTGGCTTCGAGGTCGCGGCATCTGCGCTTCTCACACAGGCCGAGCATGGCTCGCGCTGGATTTCCGTGGTGCTTTTCGACCTTGATCATTTCAAGAAGGTCAACGACGCCTACGGTCATGATGCCGGCGATGCCGTGCTGCGGCATGTCGCGGGCGTCGCGCGCGAGAATTTCCGCTCCTTCGATCTCTTGGTGCGCCATGGCGGCGAGGAGTTCCTGGCGCTTCTGCCGGATTCGACGCCTGACGATGCCGCAATCGTGGCCGAGTGCGTGCGGCTGGCGATCGAGGCTGCGGAAATCACCTTGCCGAGCGGCGATCTTCTCAAGGTCACGGCGAGTTTCGGATGCGCCGGTCGGGCAAATGACGGCTTCAACCGGAATTTCGAGGACCTGGTCAAGCGCGCCGACCTGGCGCTCTACGCCGCCAAAGCCTCTGGCCGCAATTGCGTCGTGTCGGGGCCGACCGTGCCCTTGGCGACGCAGGAAGAGCGACGCAAGACGGCATCCGGGGGCGGTTTCGATTCCCGCATATGAAAAACGCCGCATATTGCAGCGGCGTTTCCGGGTATTCCTATCGATGAAGGCCTATCTGCCGTCGATCTGCTGGCCGATATAGGCGATCGCCTGCTGGTAGACGCTTGCGGCGTTCCAGCCCTGAATAGCAACGAAATTCGGCTCTCCCGGCTGATAGCCGGCGCCGGCGCGCCAGCCATGGCCCTTGAGGAAATTCGCGGTCGAGGCGAGTGCATCGGCGCGGGAACCGACCATATCGACGCGGCCGTCGCCATCGCCATCGGCGCCGAAGCGCACGACATTGCGCGGGAGAAACTGCGTCTGGCCGATTTCGCCATGGGCAGCACCCCTGGCCTGCGGGCTCAGGTAACCCTCGGAGACGAGCTGGAGCGCGGCGTAGAGCTGGTCAGTGAAATAATCCGAACGGCGGCAGTCATAGGCAAGGGTGGAAACAGCAGACATCGTATGCTGGTTGCCCATATAGCTGCCGAAACCAGTTTCCATGCCCCAGATCGCGATCAGCGGGCCCGCGGGAACGCCGAAACGGCGCTCGATCGAAGCGAAGAGCGCTTGGTTGGCGGCTTTCATCGAACGGCCGCGGGAAATGACGGCGGCACCGCCGCGCTTCTGCATGAATGCATCAAAGGACAGCTTGAAGCTTTTCTGGCCGCGGTCGGCGGCGATTGTCGGCTTGTTGTAGCTGACATTGGCGAAGGCGCGGCTCAACACCGATTGGCTGACGCCATTGGCCGCTGCCGTCTGCTTGAAATCGGCAACCCAGGCGTCGAAGCCTGCGCTGGTATTGCCGCATTGCGCACCCTGCGCGAACGCTGGCACCGCATGGAGGACGCCGATCGCCGCGGCGGCCGCCAGAAACAACTTTGTCATGCGCATCGAGAAACCCCGCTTCCGATCTGCTAAAGCGCGTCGCCTCGAATAGGATTTGAACGACGCGCATCAAGTCTTCATTTCACACATGCCGTTACCCGCGCACGGGTTGGGCGACATGCATTGCTTGACGCCGGGCAAGAATGCCAGCCGAAGGCGATTTTGTCACGATCAGCTTTCAGCGGATGCTTATAGACGGAGGCATCCTCAACTCGGCAAAAAGCCCTGCCATCATTAGCAGGGCTTTAGCATGTTATGGTTTACAAATGGTATCAGGCTGCCTGCTTGCGCGGCTTGACGAGGCCGCGATTGATGAGCAGCTCGGCGATCTGGATGGCGTTCAGCGCCGCGCCCTTGCGCAGGTTGTCGGAGACCACCCACATGTTCAGGCCGTTCTCGACCGTCGCATCCTCGCGGATGCGCGAGATGTAGGTCGCATCCTCGCCCGCGGATTCATACGGCGTGATGTAGCCGCCGTTCTCGCGCTTGTCGATCACGAGGCAGCCGGGTGCATCGCGCAGGATGTCGCGGGCCTGATCGGCGGTGATCTCGTTTTCGAACTCGATATTGACCGATTCCGAATGGCCGATGAAGACAGGCACGCGCACGGCCGTGCAGGTCACCTTGATCTTCGGGTCGAGCATCTTCTTCGTCTCGGCCAGCACCTTCCACTCTTCCTTGGTGTAGCCATCCTCCATGAAGCTGTCGATGTGGGGAATGACGTTGAAGGCGATACGCTTGGTGAACTTCTTGTTCTCGATCGGATCGGCAACGAAGACGGCGCGCGTCTGGTTGAACAACTCATCCATGCCGTCCTTGCCGGCGCCGGAGACCGACTGGTAGGTCGATACGACGACGCGCTTGATCTTGGCGAAGTCGTGCAGCGGCTTCAGCGCCACGACCAGCTGAGCGGTCGAGCAATTCGGGTTGGCGATGATGTTTCGCTTGGTAAACTGCGTGATGGCGTCGGGGTTCACTTCCGGCACGATCAGCGGCACGTCGGCGTCGTAGCGCCAGGCCGAGGAATTGTCGATGACGACGCAGCCCTGCTGACCGATCTTGGGCGAGAACTTCTTGGAGACCTCGCCGCCGGCCGACATCAGGCAGATATCGGTATCGGAGAAATCGTAATTCTCCAGATTGGAGACCTTCAGCGTCCGGTCACCATAGGAAACCTCGGTGCCCTGCGAACGCGCGGAGGCGAGCGCCACGACCTCATCGGCGGGGAAGCCTCGTTCGGAGAGGATGTTGAGCATCTCCCGGCCGACATTTCCGGTGGCTCCCGCAACTGCTACTTTGAAACCCATTTCTCAAGCTCTCTTTCTCTTCTCTCCTCTTGTCCGGTGAGGGGGAAAGGCGCGACGGATCGCGTCTTCCTGTCCCCAGCCGAGCCGGGGAGAGAGCGGCAGGCCAGAGACGTCAGACGGTTTTCGTCGTCGTTTTGGCCTTGGTTTTGGAAGAAACCGGAACGGCAATATCCACCCCGGCAACCCGTGCCCGGTCATTGCATGCGGCAATGGCGTGTTCGTCGCGAACCATGGAGATCCCTTTTCCGCTGTTGCTCTTAAAAGGTTTTCCACAGGAGTCAAGGTTTTTGCTTAGAGTGCCCGTCGCCGTTAGGATCGGTCGGGGTCCTGCGACCTTTTGTCATGCCGCTGTCATCCCCGGCAGGTATCCCGGCCCGGTTGGCAATTGTCTGCAACGAAAACGGGGGTTTTCCATGCGTACGCTTCTCGCCGCCTTTGCGGCCACCACCATCCTCGCGGGCGCCGCTCAGGCGACGACGGTCTATCCGCTTGACCGCGTGACGATTCTCGTCGGCTCGCCGTTCGATTTCAAGGTCGAGCTCAACAAGCAGGTCAAGCCTGAAGACGTGAAGATCACGGTCAACGGCCAGGACTACAAGACCGTTCTCGGTGGCGAGGCGCAGTTCGTCGAGCTGGAAAAGGGCAAGGAAGACAAGGCTCTCGGCTCCGCTCTTCTGCTGCGCGGCCTGAAGATTTCAGCGCCCGGCGCTTACAAGGTCGAGGTCGCCGCCGGCGACGAAACGAAGTCCGTCACCTGGAACGTCTACGAAACCGCTGGCCAGCCGAAGGCCAAGAACATCATTTTCCTGCTGGGCGACGGGCTTTCCGTTGCGCACCGCACCGCCGCCCGCATCATGTCCAAGGGCATGACCGAGGGTAAGGCGAACGGCCGCCTGAACATGGACGATCTCGACCGCATGGCCTTCATCGGCACGTCGTCGACGAACGCGGTTTCCACGGACTCTGCCAACACCATGTCGGCCTACATGACGGGTCACAAGACCGCCGTCAACGCACTCGGCGTCTACGCGGACCGCACGCCGGCCTCGCTCGACGACCCGCGAGTCGAAACCTTCGCGGAAGCTCTTCGCCGCACGACCAAGAAGTCGATCGGCATCGTTGCGACGGCTGAAGTCGAAGACGCGACGCCGGCTGCGGTCGTTTCCCATACCCGCAACCGTAGCGACAAGGCCGAGGTCGTCGGCATGCTGCTCGACGTCAAGCCGGACGTTCTCCTCGGCGGCGGCTCGGCCTATTTCCTCGGCAAAGAGGTCGCCGGTTCCAAGCGCAAGGACAATCAGGATTACATCAAGCTGTTCCAGGACGCCGGCTACAAGCTTGCAACCGACAAGAACGAGCTTGCAGCCAATGCATCGGCTGAAGGCAAACTCTTGGGTCTCTTCCACACCGGCAACATGGACGTCACCCTCGATCGCGAATTCCTCAAGAAGGGCACCGTCGACAAGTTCCCGAACCAGCCGGGTCTCGTCGAGATGACCAAGGTTGCGCTCGACCGTCTCTCGAAGAACCCCGACGGTTTCTTCCTGATGGTCGAAGGCTCCTCGATCGACAAGATGTCCCATCCGCTCGATTGGGATCGCGCCGTCTTCGAAACCATCGAATTCGACCAGGCGATCGGCGTTGCCCGCGATTTCCAGAAGGCCCATCCCGATACGCTGATCGTCGTCACCGGCGACCACACCCATGGCGTATCCATCATCGGCACTGTCGATGACGAGAAGCCAGGCACGGAGATGCGCGAAAAGGTCGGGACCTACGCCGAAGCCGGCTTCCCAAACTACAACGATGAAAACGGCGACGGTTACCCCGACAAGGTCGACGTCAGCCGCCGCCTGTTCCTGAGCGCCAACAACGGCCCTGACCACTACGAGACCTTCCGTCCGAAGCTCGACGGTCCGTTCGTTCCGGCTGTCCAGAACGAAAAGAAGGAATATGTCGCCAACGAGCAGTACAAGGATGTTCCCGGCGCGGTCTTCGTCCAGGGCAATCTCCCGAAGGGCAGCGAAAGCGGCGTCCATGCGGTCGACGACGTCGTCCTGCAGTCGGCTGGTCCGGGTTCGGAAGAATTCCATGGCTACATGGAACAGAGCGACGTTTATCGCGTGCTCGCCGACACTTTTGCCCTCGGCTCCAAACAGACGAACTAAGTTGATTTGACGAGGCTGCTTGCCGGCCTTGTATCTTTCATCGATCCTGATCCCGGCCGTTCAGCGGCCGGGATTTGCTTCCTGGAGGTCGCCATGGACATATTCTCTTCGCTGCATCTCAGCCGCCGTCGGCTGATCGGCGCTGCCGTCGCGCTTCCCTTCACCGCTTCCTTCGTTCGTGCCGCCGATCCGTCGCTGAGTTTCAACGAGCTCTACGGCAAGTTCGGTGTGCTCGGGCTCGAATTCTCCGACAAGGTGAAGGCGCTCGCCGGCCAGGAAATCAGCATGAAGGGCTTCATGGCGCCGCCGCTGAAGGCCGAGGCGCAGTTCTTCGTGCTCACCGAAGTGCCGATGTCGCTCTGCCCCTTCTGCTCCTCGGATGCCGACTGGCCGGACAATATCGTCGTCGTTTATCTCTCGGAAAAGCAGACCTTCGTACAGCCGCGCCAGACGATCGAAGTGCGCGGCGCGTTGGAATATGGTTCCTGGACGGATCCGGAAACCGGCTTCGTCAGCCTGTTGCGCATTCGCCAGGCCGAATATTCGGCCGTCTGAACCGATATGCTCGCTCTCGATATCGAAAATCTTGATGTCACCTTCCCAGGTCTGTCCTCACCGGCGTTGGCGATCGGCCGCCTGTCGATCAATGCCGGTAGCAGGGTCGCCATCACCGGCGCGTCCGGCTCCGGCAAGAGCACCTTCGTCAATATCGTTACCGGGCTGGAACGGGCGCGACAGGGTCGCATCCGCTGGAATGGCGAGGATATCGCGGATTTTTCCGAGAGCCGACGCGACCGGTTCCGCGCCGCCAATATCGGCCTTGTCATGCAGGAGTTCCATCTCTTCCCCGGTCTGTCGGCGTTGGAAAACGTGCTTCTGCCTGCGCGCCTTGCCGGTGCCGCCACGGCCGATCTCATCGAGCGGGCGCATGCGCTTTTGAGCACGGTCGGCCTTTCCCGCTCCGGCCAGAAGATCGAAACCATGTCGCGCGGCGAGATGCAGCGCGTGGCAATCGCCCGCGCGCTGCTGCGCAAGCCCGGCGTCATCATCGCCGACGAGCCGACCGCAAGCCTCGATGCCGAAAGCGGTGAGGCTGTCGGCGATCTCATCCTCGACCTCGCGATTGCGGAAGGCAGCACGCTGATCGTCGTTTCGCACGATCAGCGCCTCGCCAGCCGCCTCGACCGACGCATTACCTTTGGCGCCGGCCGGATCAAAGAAGATTCCGCTGCCACGGCGGGGGAGGCTGCATGATCCGCTTCATCCTCGCCGATCTTCGCCGCCTCTGGGCGGGGTCCTTGGTCATCGTGCTGCTGGTGGCGCTGGCGAGCGCGCTCGGCGTTGCCGTCGTTCTGCAGGAACGAGCGCTTCGCCTCGGCAGCGCGCGGGCCGCCGACAAGTTCGATCTGGTCATCGGCGCCGGCGGCAGCGAAACGCAGCTCGTGTTGTCCTCCGTCTTCCTGCAGCCCTCGCCCTTGCCGCTGATGCCGGGCGAGGCTCTGGCCAGGCTTGCCGGGGATCCTCGCGTCAAATGGGCCGCTCCGATCGGCTTCGGCGATTCCTTCTCCGGCTATCCGATCGTCGGCACAACGGCGACGCTGGCGGATAAGCTGTCCGGCGGCTTTGTCGAGGGCAAGGTTTTCGCGCGCGAGGGAGAGGCGGTGATCGGTTCCTCCGTGAAGCTTTCGCTCGGCGGCGAGATCAAGCCGATGCACGGTTTGGCGGAAGAAGGGGGCGAGACCCATACCGAACTCGTCTATCATATCGCCGGCCGCCTGCGGCCGACCGGCACCGCCTGGGATCGGGCCATTCTCGTTCCGATTCAAGCTGTCTGGCATATTCACGGCCTGGGGGCCGAAGGCGCCGAGGCGGCCGGGCACGATCACGAACAGGTGGGCGCCGAACACGATGGGCATGAGCATCACGGCGAAATCGACCCGGATGCCGCGCTCGACGAGACCTGGGGCGCGGATGCGCCCGGCCTTCCCGCCATCCTCGTCAAGCCGAAGACGATCGCCGACGCCTACAAGCTGCGGCAGGACTATCGCGGTGGCGATACCATTGCCGTCTTTCCAGGCGAAGTGCTGACCAATCTCTACGCCACGCTCGGCGACGCCAAGCAGATCCTCGTTGCGGTCGCTTCCGGTGCCCAGGCTCTGGTCGCCGCCTCGCTGGTGCTGGTGACGGTCATCCATATTGGCCAGCGCCGCCGCCAGATAGGCGCGCTGAGGGCCTTCGGCGCCCCGCGTGGCGCGATCTTCGGCATCGTGTGGCTGGAATTCTTCGCCCTCGTGGCGGTGGGGATCGGGCTTGGATTCGCACTCGGATTTGCCGCGGCCCTGACCTTGTCAGGCATGTTCTCGCAAACGAGCGGCATCGCCATGCCGGTGGGTTTCGCCCGCGGAGATGGCGGGCTGGCAGGGATCCTGCTTGCTTTTGGCGCAATTCTCGCCGCGCTGCCGGCGGTGTTGGCCTATCGGCAATCGCCGGCACAGGCGCTGAGAGTCTGATCCTCTGAAAAACCCCGTACTGAAACGGCCATGCGCTGTCCGGCAGCGATAATCACCGACGTCGCTATTAGACTAAAGTCATAATCCCAAAGCCTCTCTCTTTGCGGCCTGTCTTTTCTGGCACACTCTCGTCAGGCGTGTCGCGGCCAGGGATATGCTTTGAGGAGAGTAGGTCGCGCCCGTTGCTCATCACTCTGTGGAGGACAGACAATGGCAAATGTCGCAAGCATCGACGGCGCGAAGGCCGGTCCGATGACGGGCGAGGAGAAGAAGGTCATCTTCGCATCTTCGCTCGGCACCGTTTTCGAATGGTACGATTTCTATCTTTACGGTTCGCTCGCCACCTATATCGGCGCGACTTACTTCACCCAATACCCCGAGGCAACGCGCAACATCTTCACGCTGCTCGCCTTTGCCGCCGGCTTTCTGGTGCGCCCGTTCGGCGCGCTGGTCTTCGGCCGTCTCGGTGATCTCGTCGGCCGCAAATACACCTTTCTGATAACGATCCTGATCATGGGCATGTCGACTTTCCTTGTCGGCATTCTGCCGGGTGCGGCCACCATCGGCATCGCAGCGCCGATCATCCTGATCGGCTTGCGCCTGCTGCAGGGCTTGGCGCTCGGCGGTGAATATGGCGGCGCGGCAACCTATGTCGCCGAACATGCGCCGAACGGGCGGCGCGGCTATTTCACCTCATGGATTCAGACGACGGCGACGCTCGGCCTGTTTCTGTCGCTGATCGTCATCGTCCTCGTTCAATATCTGATGGGCCCGGTTCAATTCGCCGCCTGGGGCTGGCGTATTCCGTTCCTGGTCTCGGTCGTCCTGCTCGGTATCTCCGTTTGGATCCGTCTGAAGATGAACGAATCGCCGGCGTTCCAGCGCATGAAGGCGGAGGGCAAAGGTTCCAAGGCGCCGTTGACCGAAGCCTTCGGCCAGTGGAAGAACGCCAAGATCGCGCTCATCGCGCTTCTCGGCGCCACCATGGGTCAGGCGGTCGTCTGGTACGGCGGCCAGTTCTATGCGCTGTTCTTCCTGCAGAACGTGCTGAAGGTGGATCTGCAATCGGCCAACATCATGGTCGCCATCGCGCTGTTCCTGGCAACGCCGTTCTTCGTCATCTTCGGCGGCCTCTCCGACAAGATCGGCCGCAAGCCGATCATCATGGCGGGCCTTCTCATCGCGGCGGTGACCTATAATCCGCTGTTCAAGGCGATGACCTGGACGGCGAACCCCGCACTTGCCGAAGCACAGGCAACGATCCGCGCAACGGTCACAGCCGATCCCGCGGACTGCCGGTTCCAGTTCAACCCGACAGGCACGGTGAAATTCACCAGCTCCTGCGACGTGGCGACGGCGTTCCTGACGAAGAACTCGGTGCCTTATGACGTCGTACCCGGTCCCGCCGGACAGCCGGCAACGGTGAAGGTCGGCAACGAGACGATCGCGAGCTTCGACGCCATCGCCGCCGGCGATAAGGCGAAGGGCATGACCGCCGCCTTCGAAAAGGGTGTCAACATCGCGCTCCACGATGCCGGCTACCCGCTGAAGCGCGGCGCCGTCAAGGTGCCGGACGCCAAGCTCGATGCCTTCATCGCCGCCAACCCGGAACTGGCACTCAACGCCGATGCCGTGCGTGGCGGCGAAAAGGAAACCGTGCCGGCGGCCAAGCTGGTGGAAACCAAGCTGCTGACGGCGGATGAGGCGAATGGCGTTACCGACATGGCGGTCTACAACATCGCCAATGGCGGCAGCTTCGCCATGACCGCCGATCCCGCCCGGGTCAACTGGATCGGGACGATCGCGATCCTGTTCGTCCTCGTCATCTACGTGACGATGGTCTATGGCCCGATCGCCGCGCTTCTGGTCGAGCTCTTCCCGACCCGCATCCGCTATACCGGCATGTCGCTGCCCTATCACATCGGCAACGGCTGGTTCGGCGGCCTGCTGCCGGCGACGGCCTTCGCGATGAGCGCTGCCGCGGGTGATATCTATTACGGTCTCTGGTACCCGATCGTCTTTGCGTCGATCACGCTGGTGATCGGCCTGATCTTCCTGCCGGAAACGAAGAACAGGGATATCCACGCACTGGATTGATCTGCGTTCAAGCTTGACGAAAAAGGCCCGGCGCTCACAAGGCGCCGGGCTTTTTTATATCCGGGAACAGTTGCTTCGACAGCGGCCATCCATCCGGCGCCAGTTTGAAGAGCAGGCCGCAGCGAGCAAAGACGATCGCCGTCAGCAGCGAGAACCAGGCGCCCAAGGCAAGGCCGGCCATGACGTCGCTCGGATAATGGGCGCCGACCATGACGCGGGTCATGGCGAGCCAGATGGCGCAGGCGATGAAGGCGACGCGGTAGCGCGGAAACAGAAGAGCAAAGGCGGCGAAGAATGCGCCAACCGTGGTGGAATGACCGGACGGGAAGCTTTCGAAAGAGGCATGGCCCGAAAAGGGCGTGAAGGAAAAGATGCCGTAGTCGTGGAAATGCTCGGGGCGCGCCCTTCCAATCGCCCGCTTCAACAGATTGGCGAGAAGACCGGAGAAGACGACCGTGACGAAGAGATAGGCGCCGATCCAGCTGACATAGAGGGCCTGCGCCTTAGAGCGCGCCGTCTTCAGGAGCTTGTAGCCCGCCCTGCCCTGAAAGAAGAGCAGGATGCTAGTGTAGATCAGCCAGGCGGAATCGCCGAAGCCAGTCAGCATCTCGCCCAGATGCTTTACAGGTGCGGGCGCTTCGCTGGCGCCGACCGGCGCATCGAAGAGCAGCATGGAAAGGACCACGGCATTGAGCGCGATGAAAAGGCAGGCCTGCCAGCGCAAAGGCGGCATGACTGTTCCGCTTCGGCGCCAGCGCCTGTCCAGGGAAGCCCAAAATGCCCGCATCCTGTCGTCCGTTCGAATTTACCGGGTTAAAATTCGGCGCAAAAATACACGAGATTGTGGCTAGGAATAGTCCGTTTCGGAGAATTCGACCGGCTCGGTCGCGGCTTATCGACCTTTCACGAAAAAGCCCTCCGCATGCGTGATGCGAAGGGCCGGATGCTGTTTCACGTGAAATATATCAGGCCGAAAGCGCCTTGAACTCGGCGAGGATCGCATCGCCCATCTCGACGGTGCCGACCTGCCTTGCGCCATCAGCCATGATGTCGCCGGTGCGGATGCCCTTGTCGAGCACGTTGGCGATCGCCTTTTCCAGGTCGTCGGCTTCCTTCACCAGGTTGAAGGAGTAACGCAGGCACATGGCGAAGGAGGCGATCATGGCGATCGGGTTGGCGACGCCCTTGCCGGCGATATCGGGGGCAGATCCATGCACGGGCTCGTAGAGCGCCTTGCGCTTGCCGGTCTTGCCATCCGGCGCGCCGAGCGAGGCCGAGGGCAGCATGCCCAGAGAGCCGGTCAACATGGCGGCGACGTCGGAGAGCATGTCGCCGAAGAGATTGTCGGTGACGATGACGTCGAACTGCTTGGGCTGGCGCACCAGCTGCATGCCGCCGGCATCGGCCAGCATATGCTCGAGCTGAACGTCGGAATATTTCGCCTTGTGCGTCTCGGTCACTACCTGGTTCCAGAGCACTCCCGACTTCATGACGTTGCGCTTTTCCATCGAGCAGACGCGGTTCTGCCGCGTGCGGGCCATTTCAAAGGCGACGCCGGCGATGCGCTCGATCTCGTAGGTATCGTAGACCTGCGTGTCGATGCCGCGCTTCTGGCCGTTGCCGAGGTCGATGATCTCCTTCGGCTCGCCGAAATAGACGCCGCCCGTCAGTTCCCGGATGATCAGGATATCAAGGCCTTCGACCAGTTCCGGCTTCAGCGAGGAGGCCGAGGCAAGGGCCGGATAGCAGATCGCCGGGCGCAGGTTCGCGAAGAGCTGCAGATCCTTGCGCAGGCGCAGCAGGCCGGCTTCCGGACGCACTTCGTAAGGCACGCTATCCCATTTCGGTCCGCCGACGGCGCCGAAGAGAACGGCATCGGCGGCAAGCGCCTTCTGCATGTCGCCTTCGGAGATCGCCGCACCATGGGCATCGTAAGCGCTGCCGCCGACAAGGCCTTCGTCGGTGACGAAACCGGCATTCATCGCCTCGTTCATATAGGCGATGATCTTGCGGACCTCGCCCATGGCCTCCGGACCGATGCCGTCACCCGGCAGCAGGAAAAGATTGCGCGCTGTCATGAAACCCTCCTGGGAAAAACAAGTTGCGGCTTCTTAGCCCCCGGAAATGGGCATTTCAAGCGAGAGAAGGGCTGAATCGGTACGCTTCGCCCTTGGCCGCAATGGTTGATCTTGGGCCGCGATGGTTGCCCCTGCCCCTGCAGAAGGATTAGAACAGCGGGCGCACCTTTCACTCCCCTGGATGTTCCCATGCCTTTCGCACCGCTCCACCTCGACACGCCCCTGGCTCGGACAGCGCCTGGCTACAGCGCCAGCGGTAAGCCGCTCTGGCTGAAGCTCGATGCGCTGCAGCCTTCCGGCAGCTTTAAGCTGCGCGGCGTCGGCCGGCTTTGCCAACACGAGGTGGAAAATGGCGCGCGCGAGATCTTCTGCGCGTCCGGCGGCAATGCCGGCATCGCCGCGGCTTATGCCGGCCCGGCGCTCGGTGTGCCGGTCACGATCGTCGTGCCGGAGACGACGGCGCCCGACGTGCGGCAGATAATTGCAGCAACCGGCGCCCATGTCCTGGTCCACGGATCGGTTTTTGATGAAGCCAATGCCCATGCGGTTGAGCTCGCCCGGAGCCGCAAGGCGACTTATGTCCATCCCTTCGACCATCCGCTTTTGTGGGATGGCCATGCCACACTTATCGACGAGGTGGTGGCGAAAGGCGCGGTGTTCGATTGCGTCATCACCAGCGTCGGTGGCGGCGGGCTGCTGGCCGGCATCGTCGAGGGGCTGAAGCGCAACGGGCTTTCTGATGTGCCCGTTATTGCCGTCGAAACCGAAGGGGCGGCGTCGCTGCATGCCAGCCTCAAAGCGAACGAACGGATCACCCTTCCCGCCATTACCTCGATTGCCAATTCGCTCGGCGCGCGGCAGGTGGCGCAGCATGTCTTCGACCTGCCGAAACAGCATCCGATCGAAAGCGTCGTCGTCAGCGACGCCGATGCCGTTGCGGCCTGCCTGAAATTTGCCGATGCGTATCGCATCCTGGTCGAGCCGGCCTGCGGTGCGGCCCTTGCCGTTGCTGATGCGCATGCCGGGCTGCTTGCCCGCTTCGATCATCCGCTCATCGAAGTCTGCGGCGGCATCGGCGTGTCGCTGGAAAAGCTGAGGCTCTGGAAAGAGAAGTTTCTCTGAGCTGCGGGAAAAGAAAAAGCCGGGCGAAAACCCGGCTTGATCGATCGGCAGTTCGTTAGGGCTTAAGCGGCCCAAGGGTGCGAAGCGGCGTTCTTCTTTTCGAATTCGTCGATCGCCTTGCCCTTTTCCATCGTCAGGCCGATATCGTCGAGGCCGTTCAGCAGGCAGTGGCGCTTGAACTCGTCGAGATCGAACTTGATCAAGCCGCCATCGGGGCCGGTGATCTCGAGGTTCTCAAGATCGACGGTCAGGATGGCGTTGGAGCCGCGCTCCGCGTCGTCCATCAGCTTGTCGAGATCTTCCTGGCTGACCTTGATCGGCAGGATGCCGTTCTTAAAGCAGTTGTTGTAGAAAATGTCGGCAAAGCTGGTGGAGATCACGCAGCGGATACCGAAATCGAGCAGCGCCCAGGGCGCGTGTTCGCGCGAGGAACCGCAGCCGAAATTGTCGCCGGCGACCAGAATCTTGGCATCGCGATAGGCCGGCTTGTTCAGCACGAAATCGGGGTTTTCGGAACCGTCTTCGTTATAACGGGCTTCGGCGAAAAGGCCCTTGCCAAGACCGGTGCGCTTGATGGTCTTCAGATAGTCCTTCGGAATGATCATGTCGGTGTCGATATTGACGACCGGCAGGGGCGCTGCAACGCCCGTGAGCTTCACGAATTTATCCATGACCCATGCTCCATTTCAGCAAAACGTACTTTCTGAATTTGCATCTAGTCCAGTTTTTCGCCGAAATGAAGGAGAATCTTTCTAAAATGGCGGCCACGCGACGTTTCGCGCGGCCCGCCATCGTTTGTATCCGTTTACTTGGTCGGTGCATTGAGGCCCCAGAGGACGCCGAAGGGATCGCGAAGCTGGCCGTAGCGATCACCCCAGAACATCAGTTCGACCGGCATGACGACTTCGGCGCCGGCAGCCACAGCTCGGTCCCACCAGAAATCGATATCGTCGATAACAAGCTGGATGGCGAAGCCTTCATGGCCTTTGAAGGGATGGCCGTATTCGGGATAGGCATCCGACAGCATGAGGGAGCTGCCGTTGATATAGAGATGCACATGCATCGTCCGGCCGCTCTCGTCGACCGGCACGAGATAGGCCTCTTCGGCGCCGAAAGCATTCTTGTAGAATTCCGCGGCCTTTACTGCGCCGCCGACCGTCAGATAAGGCAGCAGGCCATTCTTGACTGGCGGCATCTTGGTCGGATTGTTTTCCGTTGTCGTATCCATGCTCATCCTCCATTCGTTTCAAGCGCCGGCTTAATGCCTGGCTACTTCAAAGACGTAGCATGGAAGCGTGATGCGACAGTGTCGGCCGAAATTTTTGGGCGAGCAGTCGATCAGAGATCGATGATCGTGCCGCGACCGTCGTTCCAGATACGCATCTCCGGCTTACCGTTGTTGGCCTTGGCGCGGACCGGAGCGGGCTTCATCTTCATCGAAAGCGCGCGGCCGACCATGAGCACGGTCAGAATGCCGCCGACGGCGAGCGTCACCGAGAAGGTGAGAAGCAGCATAGCCACGAAAAAGGTGGCGCCGGCAAGCATGATGAAGATGGAACGAATGTTCTGCATTGGTTTGAGACCTTTCTACGGAAAGGAATGTGGTCCTTCTTTTTTCTCTCTGCAAGGCAAGCATGGCTTTTTGTTGTCTTGCCGGGATTTGCGAAGCTTGGCACTAATGGTCCATGAGCCGAACCATACCCCTTCGTTCCCTGCGCCTGCGCCGCTCGGTGTTGAGCGTACCCGCCATCAATGCGCGGGCGCTCGAAAAGAGCCATTCCCTTGATTGCGATGCCGTTATTTTCGATCTGGAGGATTCGGTGGCGCCTGAAAAGAAGGCGCAAGCGCGGGAAAACTTGAGACGTTTTTTTGCCGGGCCGCCTCTGGAGGGCAAGGAAAGGATCATCCGCATCAATTCTTTGTCATCCGAATTCGGGCCGGCGGATCTCGATCTGGTCAAGGCGCTTACGCCCGATGCCATTCTGCTGCCGAAGGTGGACGAGCCTCAGGATGTCACGGATATCGGCGATCTGCTGGCGGAGGCGGATGCGCCGGAGGAATTACGAATCTGGGCGATGATCGAGACGCCGCGCGGCGTGCTGAATGTCGGGGCGATCGCCGAATCCGGTCGCACGCCGGGATCGCGGCTCGATTGCCTCGTCGTCGGCCTCAACGACCTGCGCAAGGAAACGGGTGTCCTGCCGCAGCTGGGGCGGACCTATCTCGTGCCGTGGCTGATGCAGGTCATTCTGGCGGTCAAGGCCTACGGGCTCGATGCGCTCGACAGCGTCTTCAACGATTTCCGCGATGGCGAAGGCTTCGATGCCGAATGCGGGCAGGGCCGCGCCATGGGTTTTGCGGGCAAGATGCTGATCCACCCCTTGCAGATCGAAGCCGCCAACCGGTATTTCGGGCCGAGCGCGGAGGAAATAACGGAAGCAGAAGCGGTCATCGCTGCCTTTGCCGACCCGGCTGCCGAGGGCCGCAATGTCATCAATGCGAACGGGCGGATGATCGAGCGCCTGCATCTTGTCCAGGCCGAAGCTCTGGTTCATAAAGCTCGTCTGATTTCCGCAAGAAAGCCAGCCTGATGAAACTCTACCGCTTCCTGACCGGTCCCGACGACGCCTCTTTCTGCCACAAGGTCACCGCCGCCCTCAACAAGGGCTGGTCGCTGGAGGGCTCGCCGACCTATGCCTTCAATGCCGCGACCGGCGCGATGCAATGCGGCCAGGCCGTCGTCAAGGATGTCGAAGGCAAGGATTACGATCCCGAGATGAAGCTCTCTGAGCAGTAAGACTCATTGAAGGTGATAGAGCGTACTGCCTTGCGCGACGTGCTCTAGCGCTCGGCGGCCTCCTCGGCGCTGGCCTCGATCCGCTCCATGTCATCGTCGCTCAGGCCGAAATGGTGGCCGATCTCATGGATCAGGACATGGGTGATGATATCGCCGAGCGTCTCGTCGTTTTCGGCCCAGTAATCGAGGATGGGACGCCGGTAGAGGCGGATGCGGTTCGGCATCTCGCCGGTTTCCACCGTAAAGCGTTCGGAAATGCCCCTGCCCTCGAAAAGGCCGAGCAGGTCGAAAGGGGTTTCCAGCGCCATATCCTCGAAAACGTCGTCATCGGGGAAATCCTCGATCTCGATCGTCAGGTTGGTCGTCAGCTGGCGGAATTCATCCGGCAGATGGCTGTAGGCCTCCATGGCCAGCGACTCGAAGGTGCTGATCGTCGGCGCATGGCGGTCCCGCCAATCATCGCTCAGGTCTATGCGGGCCATGAATATTCCTTCCTTTGCGGGCCCATATAGAACCTTTATCGCCGATTTTCGAGTGCGGAATCAAAGGCAGGAATAAATTCATAGAAAATGGTTGTTGACTCTTCTTCGGCTCTCTGGAATCCATAAGAACATAACAGGAACAAGACGAACGGAGTGAACGCCATGGCGCAGAACGCCCTGGCGCGCGAGCGGCTTTTTGCGCTCCGCGAAACCATCGCTAAGCTAGAAGGAAAGCCGGCGCCAGCGCTTGCGGCAGCGGAGCGGGAGGCCCTGGCATCGGGGAAGGCTGCGCGGCAGGCTGTCGAACGGAACGGCCGCGGGCTTCATCTGCCGTTCGGCGTCGCACCGCTCGACGAGGCGATGGAAGGCGGCCTGCCGCTCGATGCGATCATCGAATTCCGCGCAGCTCTGTCACGCGATGCAGGTGCGGCAAGCGGGCTAGCGATGGCTGTTGCCGCGCGGCTTCAAAAACGGGAGGCGGATGCCGGCAGGCTTCTGCCGCTGCTCTGGATCGGCGATGCCGTCGGCACGCTGGAGGCCGGCCGCCCCTATGCTCCAGGGCTTCTGGATTTCGGGTTGAACCCGGAGCGATTTCTTCATGCGGCGCCGCGCAAGCTGGACGAAGCCCTCTGGCTGGCCGAGACGGCGGTGGAAAGCGCTGCCTTCTTGGCCGTCGTCTTCGAAGTGCGGGGCAATCCGGCGCATTTCGGTTTGACGGAAAGCCGCAGGCTCATTCTCAGGACGCGGGCCGCCCGCCGTCCGCTCTTTGTCGTCCGGCAGGCCGGTGAGGAAGAGGCGAGCAGTGCGGCCTTTCGCCTGCATGTCGAATCCGCTCCATCCGGTCTGCGGCCGCTGCCGGACAGATCGAAGCTTTCCGGCAGCATCGGCAATCCGATTTTCCGTCTCACGCTGGAGAAGAGCCGCAATCCGGCCCCGCTCTCCTTTCTTCTGGAGTGGAATCCCCATGAACGCGAATTTCTCCCTGTTGCCGAACCAGGCTTCGCTCGTCCTCCAGGCGAACAGTCAGCGCATTCTGGCGCTCAGCTTTCCGCACCTGCCAACGGATCGCATCGCTCGCAGGCGATGGGGGCTCTCCTGGCGTTCGAGAGGGCGTCCTGAGGAGCCGCCGATCGTCTGTTCCGGCAAGCTCAACAATGCCATGCGGCTGACGGCACTGGATGAGTTCGCCGAAAGACTAGGATTGAGGAAGGAGCAGGGTGTTGCCGAAGCGCGTGCCATGTATCCGACGCTCGAGGTCGCCGAAGAGGATCCGGCTGCCGACCGTCGGTTGCTGGAGGCAATCGCCGACTGGTGCGACCGTTATACGCCATTGGTGGCGTTCGACGGCAAGGATGGCCTATTTCTCGACATTACCGGTTGCGCCCATCTCTTCGGTGGTGAAAAGGCGCTTCTCAAGGATGTGCTGTCGCGGCTCTTTCACATGGGGTTCGATGCACGGGGCGCGATCTCATCATCGCCGGGCCTTTCCTGGGCAATGTCCCGCTTCGGGCAAGGCGGTGTGATTGAGGATGAAGAAACCGATACTGTGCTGGCGCCCCTGCCGGTCGCTGCCTTGCGGCTGGAAGGGCAAACCGTCGATGCCCTGAAGAAGCTCGGCCTCAAATATGTCGGTGACGTCATCCATGCGCCGCGAGCGCCGCTGACTCGCCGGTTCGGCCCGGAGCTGCTCCTGCGTCTCGACCAGGCGCTGGGACGCGAAGAGGAGCCGGTGTCGCCCCGTCGTCCCGTCGCCAGTCTCTCGGCCGAAAGCCGGTTGATCGAGCCGATCGGGACGGAAGAGCAGATCCTCGCCGTCACCAGACAGGTCGCCGTGTCGCTGCAGCCGTCGCTGGAGGCGCGGCGGGCCGGCGGGCGGGTGTTCGAACTGGTCCTGTTCCGCGTCGATGGCAGGGTCTTCCGCATTTCCGTCGGCGCTTCGCAGCCGCTTCGCGAACCGAAATTCATCGCCGGGCTTTTTTCCGAGCGATTGCAGGCGGTCTATGACGATATCGATGCCGGCTATGGTTTCGAGATCCTGCGGCTGAATGTGCTGCGGCATGACCCGTTCAACGAGGCGCAGGGTGATTTCGAAGGCGACCGCCAGGGAGAGATCTCGCTTTCGGCTTTCGTCGACCGGGTTTCGGCCCGGCTTGGTGTGGATTGCCTGCAAAGCTTCCAGCTCCGCGAGAGCCACGTGCCGGAACGTGCCGTCATCACGGTTCCGGTGATGGACAATCTTTCGAGACGGCGGAAGGTGGAGCAGGACAGTCCTCTTCCCTTCCGTGAAGAGCGGCCGTTGCGGCTTTTTGCAACGCCGGAGCTTGTCGAGACGGTGCTCGCCGAAGTGCCCGATGGTCCCCCGCAGGTCTTCCGCTGGCGGCGCATGCAGCATCAGGTGGCAAAAAGTGAAGGTCCGGAGCGGATTGCCATGGAGTGGTGGATCGACGGAAGCGACGCCGAGGCGCGTGACTATTTCCGTGTCGAGGATGAGGCCGGACATCGCTTCTGGATCTATCGCCGGGGCTTTTATGGTCAGGAATTCGATCCTCGCTGGTTCATGCACGGGGTTTTTGCATGAAACCCGTGCGCGCATTCTTCGAGATCGGTACGCGGACGAATTTCTCGTTCCTCGAAGGCGCCTCCAGCCCGGAGGAGATGGTCGTGCAGGCCGCTTATCTGAAGCTTGGAGGCCTCGGCATTGCGGATCGGAATTCGGTTGCCGGTGTGGTGCGGGCGCATGCACAGGCAGAACAGCTTGAGGAGAAATACAGGAATAGAGAAGAGATTCTGGCCCAGGCGAAGAGGGAAGGAAAAAAGGAGGAGGTAATCCTCGATCCTATCCGGGTTCAGCCGGGCGCTCGTCTCGTCTTTTGCGATGGAACGCCTGATATCCTCGCCTATCCGTGCAACCGGCGGGGCTGGGCAAACATCTGTCGCCTTCTCAGTGCCGGTAATCTGAAGGAGGAGGCGGTCAAGGGAAGCTGCATCCTGACGGAAGCCGAGCTTATGGAATGGGGCGACGAGATGATGCTTGCCCTCGTTCCCGATCGTATTCTTGTCGATAGCCAGGCTGGCCAGTCGGGGCTGGAAGATCACTTGAAGCGCTTTCGCAAACGGTTCGGCAAAGCATTCCATGTGGCACTGGCCCCCGCCTATGACGGCCGCGACAAGCAGGTTTTTGCGGTATTTGCCATGTTTGCCGCCCGAAACCGTGTGCCGCTGATTGCGACCAACCAGCCGCTTTACCACCATTCCGGACGCCGGCCGCTTTCGGATGTCGTGATCGCGATCCGGGAACATGTCGAGATACCGCAAGCCGGATTCCTGCTGGCGCCGAATGCCGAACGCTATCTCAAGGATTCACGTGAAATGATCAGGATCTTCCGGGACTATCCTGATGCGGTCGAGAACACGAAGGCCTTCTTCACCAAATTGACCTTTTCGCTGAAGGAACTGGAGCACAATTACCCGCCGGAAAACGATCCCGGTGAAACGCCGCAGGAAACCTTGGAAAGACTGACGAGAGCGGGAGCGGCGAAACGCTATCCCGAGGGCATTCCGCCCAAGGTTGCGCCGCAGATCGAGTATGAACTCGATCTCATTCGCCAGAAGAAATATGCTTCCTATTTCCTGACGGTTTACAGGATCATCCAGTACGCCCGCTATGATCGCAAGATCCTGTGCCAGGGGCGCGGGTCGGCGGCGAATTCGGTCATCTGCTATTGCCTCGAGATAACGGAAGTCAATCCGGAGAAGAGCACATTGCTCTTCGACCGCTTCATTTCGATGGACCGGGACGAGCCGCCTGACATCGACGTCGATTTCGAACATGACCGGCGCGAAGAGGTCATCCAGTTCATCTATCGAAGATACGGCATCGACCATGCCGGACTGACGGCGGGGGTGACCACCTACCGCACCCGTTCGGCGGGCCGCGAGGTCGCCAAGGCCTTCGGGCTCTCCGAGGATGTCCAGTCGGCGATCAGCAGCCTCGTCTGGGGCTGGTCGGAGGATAATCTTTCGGAGCGAGATGCAAGGGCGGCCGGCCTCGACGTCAAAGATCCGGTAACACGGAACGTGCTGAGGTATGCCTCCGAGCTTCTCGGCTTTCCCAGACACCTTACCCAGCATGTCGGCGGCTTCGTCATCACCCGGGACAGGCTCGACGAGGTGGTGCCGATCATGAAGACGGCGATGCCGGATCGCTACATGATCGAATGGGACAAGGATGATCTCGACAACGTCAAGATCCTCAAAGTGGATGTGCTGGCGCTCGGCATGCTGACCTGCCTCAGGAAGGCCTTCTCAATGCTCGAACTGCATTATGAGGTGAAGAAGACGCTTGCCGACCTCGGCAACAGGGAGCACGGAGAGGAGGGAGAGCCGGTTTACGACATGATGGGCCGGGCCGATACGCTCGGCGTTTTCCAGATCGAAAGCCGGGCGCAGATGAGCATGCTGCCTCGCCTGAAACCCAGAATTTTTTATGATCTCGTCATCGAGGTGGCGATCGTCCGGCCGGGGCCGATCCAGGGCAACATGGTGCATCCCTACCTGAAACGCCGGGAGCTGAAGGCCAAGGACATCCCGATCGAATATCCGAGCGAGGAGCTGAAAGCGGTCCTTGAAAGGACCCTCGGCGTACCCTTGTTCCAGGAGCAGGCGATGCAGATCGCGATCACCGCCGCCGGTTTCAAACCGGCGGAGGCCGACAAGCTTCGTCGAGCGATGGCAACATTCAAGCGAACCGGCACGATCGGCAATTTCGAGAAGCGGTTCATCGAGGGAATGGTTTCCAGGAACTACGATCCCGAGTTCGCGAAGCAATGCTTCAACCAGATCAAGGGTTTCGGCGAATACGGCTTCCCCGAAAGCCATGCGGCGTCCTTCGCGCTGCTCGTCTACGCCTCTTCATGGCTCAAGGCCTATTATCCCGATGTCTTCTGCGCGGCGATGCTGAACTCCCAGCCGATGGGGTTTTACGCGCCGGCGCAGTTGGTGCGGGATGCACGAGAGCACGGGGTAAGGATCCTGCCGGTCGACGTCAATGAATCGGACTGGGATTGCGGTCTGGAAGAGGCCGCTTTCGATCAGAATGCTGTCGATTTCCGGCATCGTGAGATGCGCGAGATCATCAAGGCCCGGCACGCGGTGCGGCTCGGCTTCCGGCAGGTCAAGGGCGTCTCGGATAAAGAAATCGAGCTGCTTATCAAAAATCGAGGCAAAGGATACAGCTCCGTTCGGGATCTCTGGCTGCGGTCCGGCCTGCAGAAATCAGTCATCGAGCGACTGGCGGATGCGGATGCGTTCCAATCCCTTAGATTATCAAGACGCGACGCGCTCTGGGCGGTGCGGGCGCTTGACGTGAAGAGTGCAGCCGAAGAGTTGCCGCTTTTCGAGCAGGTCCGTCATGTCGACCTCCAGGCTGAACCTGCGACGAAACTGCCGGACATGCCGCCGGGCGAACAGGTAATCGAAGATTATCGTTATCTCTCCCTGTCACTGAAAGCGCATCCGGTCTCCTTCCTGAGAGAGGAATTCCAGAAGATGGGCATTACCCGCAATGTCGATCTTCTCAGAGTGCCGAACGGAAAGAGGGTGACGATCGCCGGGCTGGTGCTGGTGCGCCAGCGGCCGGGTTCGGCCAAGGGCGTGATCTTCATGACGCTGGAGGACGAAACCGGGGTCGCCAATGCGATCGTCTGGAACAAGATATTCGACAAATATCGGGCGGTCGTCATGGGCGCCCGCCTTGTGAAAATCCGCGGCAGGCTGCAAAGCCATAGCGGCGTGATCCATACCGTCGTCGAGCATATCGAAGACATGACGCCTGCCCTTGGCATCCTGCAACGCGAGGCCCGCCGTTTCGGCGCTTGCGAGCGGTCGGACGAGGTGCTGAGGCCGGGAGGCGACCAGCGGCAGGTCGCGGATGCTCGGAAAGGGGCGGAGTTGGAAAAAACTATGATTTCTACAGGCCGCCATGCGGGCGTGGCGGAAACCGCCGAGGTTATGCCGCGCGGGCGGAATTTTCATTGAACGCGTTTCGCCGAGCGGATCATGCAGGCGCACTTTCATGGAGATCCATGCCTGTATGATGTCGCCGTCCTCAACCGCCGCCGAATTTCGGACAATCCGCAACAGGGTTTGCCCACCGCCGCCGCGCGATGGCGAGGGACTCGAATTTTTTCTTGACAACCACCATCTTCTTTAGCAGAAAAACACGATAGTCAGTGTCATGTTTGGAACAAAGACGTGCTCGTCTGCAGCTGCAATTATATAACCGACAAGGAAATCCGGCAGGTCATCACCGACCTTCTCGATCAAGACTGTTGGCAGCTTATCGTGCCTGCGAAGGTCTATCACGCGATGGAAAAGCGCGGTCGCTGCTGCGGCTGTTTCCCCAATGTGGTCGACATCATTATCCAGACGACCGAGGAATATCACGCCCGTCGCCACTCGACGGAAGCCGAAACATTTGATTTCCTGTCGCGCTTGAAACAATTCCACGAGGAAAACAGGAGAGCGGACATTGAAAGGCGACAAAAAAGTCATCGAGCGGCTTAACGAGGCATTGTTCCTCGAACTCGGAGCGGTCAACCAATATTGGGTTCACTATCGCCTTCTTGAAGACTGGGGCTACACCAAGCTCGCCAAGAAGGAGCGCGCCGAATCCATCGAAGAGATGCACCATGCCGACCGGCTGGTTGCGCGGATCATCTTCCTTGAAGGCCATCCCAATCTGCAGACGCTGGCCCCCTTGCGCATCGGCCAGAACGTCAGGGAAGTTCTGGAGGCCGATCTTGCCGGCGAGTATGACGCCCGCACGGCCTACAAGAAGTCGCGCGATATCTGTCACGAGGCCGGCGATTACGTTTCGATGAAGCTTTTCGAAGAGCTGCTGGTGGATGAGGAGGGTCATATCGACTTCCTCGAAACACAACTCGATCTGCTCGAGAAAATCGGCGAAAGCAAATACGGCCAGCTCAACGCCGATTCCGCCGACGAAGCGGAATAAGCTCCTTACGAGACACCGGCTGCCCCTCTGGGCGGCCGGTATTCCCTGGTCAGACACTGCCGGACCGCAAACCAGTGTTTGCCGGATGCATCGACGCTGCGACCTTTTCGTCTGCTTGCCGAGAAAAAACGCACGCGGCCATTCTGCCCGCGATCAGTCTTCCGATTGAAGTGCCGCCAGATGCTGGAATTCGGCGACCACCTGGTCATAGACGGCACGCTTGAACGGGACGATCAGTCCCGGCAGCTCTTGCATCGGCTTCCAATCCCAGGCATCGAATTCCGGCTCATGGCCGCCGGGGGGCGGGTTGATGGCGATCTCGCTCTCATCACCCTCAAAGCGGAAGGCGAACCAGCGTTGCGTCTGGCCGCGGAATTTTCCCTTCAACCCGATGCCGATCAGCTGCGGCGGCAGATCATAGTTGATCCAGTCCCTTGCTTCGGCAAGCAGTGTCACCGTCCTGATGCCGGTCTCCTCGTAAAGCTCGCGATAGGCGGCATCCAGCGGGTCCTCGCCCTTGTCGATGCCGCCCTGTGGCATTTGCCAGAGCTGCGGCGAGCCGTCATATTCGGAATTACCGTCGGGGATGCGCCGCCCGGCCCAGACCAGGCCATGACGGTTCAGGATCATCACGCCGACGCAGGGGCGGTAAGGCAGATCCTCTGCTTTCACGGTCGCCTGGCTCATTTCTTCTCCGTTCTCGGATTCGTGGTTCAAGGATTCCGGGGGTCGTTGGTCAGGGTCGCGACGCCGACGATCTCGATGCCGCGCATTGCCGCCTCCTGGCTCCATTTGGCGATGGCATCGACGCTTTCGTCGAAAGCCGAGGCGACGCCGATCGCCTGGCCGTTCTTGCGGGCGATGCGTTCGAGTTCGTCGAGCTTCTGCAGGACGGCGTTGACATCGAGCTGGCCGTCCAGCTGCAGGTCGGCGAAGGCATAGGGCAGCTCGGTTCCCTTGGCGACTGTCGCGGTCTTCGACTGCGCCGAGGTGCCGTCGTCGAGGAAGAACAGGCCGCGTTTGCCGATATCGCGCATGACAGGTTCCATAGCGGCGGGATCGGACAGGAAACGGCCGCCGAGATAGTTTATGACGCCGGTATAGTTGGTGATCTCGCCCATTGCCTTGTGCAGGTTCTCGATATTGCGGGCGACCGGCTTGGAGGTCAGCAGCGTCTCCGGACCCGGATCGTTCGCCGGGTAATCAAAAGGTTCGAGTGGCACTTGCAGAAGAATCTCATGGCCGCCGCGGCGGGCCTCCTGCATCCAGCGCTGCAGGCTGTTGCCGCTTGCGGCAAAGGCGAGAGTGATTTCCTCCGGCAATTCGGCTATGGCGCGCTGCGTTCCGGTCTGGCTCAGCCCGAGGCCGCTGACGACGATGGCGATGCGGACGCCGCGCGCGCTGGATGAGGGGCGGGCATATTGATCCATCGGTCGCCGGCCGTCAGGGCCGATGATCGGCAGCCTGCCATAGGACGTCTCTTCCAGCAGCGCTTCGTTGGGCATTGCCGCCATGCGCGGATCCTGGCCGATCTGCATGGCGTCGACCAAGACCGGCCCGCTGCCGTCGCGCGGACGGGGACTGTATTTGGTGACGACGGAGCCATCGCCGGTGACCATCTGCTCGACATTGGCGCCCGATCGCGGTTCGGCGCGGGGCATGCCGTTCGTGGCCTGGCCGGCCGGGGTCTGCGGTGGCGGTTGAGATGTGCCGGCGGGCGGCGTTGCCGCCTGTTCGGCTGCCGGTGGCCGGTCGCGTTCGAGCCCATCGCCGCGAAACGCCGTATAGAGGGAAAAACCGCCTATCGCGAAAAGGCAAAGGCTGGCGGCGATGCGGCCGAGCCGCAGGACACCCGGGCGCCGATTGCCGGTTTTGCGGTTGCGGCCCAGAGGCGCATGCAGGTCCGTTCCCAATTTTCTCGCCCGCTCCAAAACCGGGAAACTGCAAAAGGATCAAGGCCGGGCGATGTGCCCGGCCTTGGCATGATCGATTACTTGGCGACGACGGCCTTGTCAGGATTCGGCGGGAAGGCCGGATCGGTTTTCTTGCCGCGCAGAAGATCGAGCGCGTAGTTCAGCTGAACGTCGTCCTTCGGATCGGGCGGCACGTAGGCCACGGAGCCCGAACCTTCGTCTGTCTCGCTCTGGCCCTTGATATGGCCGCGCAGGCTGGATTCGCCTTCGGTCACCATCTTGCCCTGCAGTTCCTGCGGCAGCGGCTCGTCGACCTTGATGTCAGGCGTGATGCCGGTACCCTGGATCGAGCGGCCCGACGGCGTGTAGTAGAGCGCCGTGGTCAGGCGCAGCGCGCCGTTTTCGCCGAGCGGGATGATCGTCTGGACCGAGCCCTTGCCGAAAGAGCGCGTGCCGAGGACGGTGGCCCGGCGCAGGTCTTGAAGGGCGCCGGCAACGATTTCCGATGCGGAAGCCGAACCGCCGTTGATCAGCACGATCACCGGCTTGCCGTCCGTCAGGTCGCCCGGTCCGGCATTGAAGCGGCGGGTTTCGTCGGGATTGCGGCCACGGGTCGAAACCACCTCGCCGCGCTCCAGCAGGGCGTCGGAGACATTGATCGCCTGGTCGAGCAGGCCGCCCGGATTGAGGCGCAGGTCGAGGACATAACCCTTCAGCTTATCGGCTGGAACGGTTTCCTTGATCTTCTTGATCGCCTTTTCCATGTCCGGATAGGTCTTTTCGGTGAAGGAGATGATGCGGAGATAACCGACATCGTCCTCGACACGCGACTTGACGGCCTGGACGGCGACGACATCACGCACGATGGTCAGCTCGATCGGCTTGTCGGCGCCCTTGCGGATCAACGTCAGCTTGATCGGCGTGTTGACGGCGCCGCGCATCTTCTCGACAGCGTCTTCCAGCTTCAGGCCGCGCACGGACTGACCGTCGATCTCGGAAATGTAATCACCGGCGAGAACACCGGCCTTGGCGGCAGGCGTGTCATCGATCGGGGTGATGACCTTGACGAGTTCGTCTTCCATCGTGACTTCGATGCCGAGGCCGCCGAACTCACCCTTGGTCTGGGTGCGCATATCCTCGGCGTCCTTCGCATTCATGTAGCTCGAATGCGGATCGAGCGAGGACAGCATGCCGTTGATGGCATTCTCGATCAGCTTGTCTTCGGCTGGCGGCGTCACGTACTGCGCGCGCACTCGCTCGAAGACGTCGCCGAAAATCGAGAGTTCCTTGTATGTGGAGGATCCGGCCGCTTCTGCCGGCACACCCGCCGAGTAGATGACGCTCATGGCGGTCGCACCCATCAATGCGCCGACCAGAACAAGAGAAGCCCTACGAATCATTGCGTGCCTTTCCAGTGTCTTTGGCGGTCCACCACGGTCGGGAATCGACCGGTTTACCGTCCTTTCGAAATTCAATGTAAAGCGTTGGCCGGTCTGTTTCCAGCGCCAATGCAGTTGCGCTTGCTACTCTTTTCGCTCCCATCACGGCGAGCGGCTCGCCGGAGAAAACGAATTTTCCCTGACGGGTATTGATCGTATCCATTCCCGAGAGAACCAGGTGGTATCCGTCGCCTGTGTCGAGGATGATCATCTGGCCGTAACTGCGGAAAGCGCCGGCGAAAACCACCAGACCATCTGCGGGCGCCGTCACCACCGTCTCCGCATTGGTGGCAACGGTCATTCCCATAGCCTCATGCCCGGTGCCGTCGGCATCGCCGAACTGGCGCAGGATATCGCCTGCCACGGGCAACTCCAATTTCGCCTTCAATTCTCCGAAGGGATATGCGGGCGCAATGCGGTTTTTATCGGGCACACCGCTGTCGGCAAGCGCCTTGGCCTGAGCACGTTGCTCGTCCGTCAAGAGCCTGCGGTTCTCCTCCGCCTGGCGGGCGGCGGCTGCGGCTTCGCGCACCGAAGCGATCTCGGATTCCATCGAAGTGACAAGGCCTTCGAGGCTGGTCGCCTTGCTTGCCAGTTCCTCCGAGCGTTTCCTTTCGGCCCCGAGTTCGGCGGCGTTGCTGCGGCTGAGCTTGTCATTTTCGGCAAGCAGTAGGTCCATGCGCCGTTCTTCCTCGATGCCGTCGGTCATTGTCGACGTCAGGCTGGCCTTTTCGGCAGCGCTTGCGCTCTGCAGTGCGGCAAGGCTCGCAAGATCTGCCGCAAGTTTGTCGGTTTCCTTGCGGATGCCCGGAACAACGGCGCCGAGCAGGATCGCGCTGCGCACCGAAGCCAGCGCATCATCAGGAGTGACGAGCAGGGCGGGCGGCGGGTTACGGCCCATGCGCTGAAGTGCGGCCAGCACTTCGGCCAGAAGGCCGCGGCGCTCATGAAGGGAACGGCGGATGCCGTCCTCCTTGACGCCGAGATCGGCAAGCTTCTTCTCGCTTTCGAGGATCTGCTTTTCGAGCCCCTTGCGGCGGGCGGCGGAATCAATCAGCGCCTGGCGGATGCTCTGGGTGCTCTTTTCCAGATTGGCAATGCTTTGCTGAAGTCCGCTCACCTTGTCCGAGGAGAGGCTGATCGTCTTCGACAGGGTTTCGAGCTCGGCGCGGGTCTGGTCGCGTTTGGCGGCGAGTTCGGCCGCCGGATCGGGCGGCGGCGTTTCGGCTGCCGGCGGGCTCGACGTCGGCAAGGCTGAGGATTGTGCAGCTTCGGGCGCTGCATCCTGTGCCCGGACAGAGAAGGGGTCTGCCGAAACGACGATCACCGCCGCACCAAGACCTGCCGCAATAGCCGGCAGGATCATGCGGCGTCGCCTGGTTGCTGTTCTCGTCATTGTCTATCTGGGCACTCTCTCAAATCGCGCGGAGACTAAGCTGATTTGACGCGCTTTGCCAGAAAGTTTGGAGAAGAACCGGCCGCCAGGCAAAACACGGCTGCGTGACAATCCGACGCACAGGGCCGACGCATGTGGCCGATGCGAACTAAACGCGGTGATAGGGGTGGCCGGAGAGGATGGTGACGGCGCGATAGAGCTGCTCGGCGATCAGCGTGCGGACGAGTTGGTGTGGCCAGGTCATCTTGCCCAGGCAGAGCGTGGCGTCGGCACGGTCGTAGAGCGAGGGATCGAGGCCGTCGGCGCCGCCGATCGCGATCGTCAGCTCGCGTTTGCCCTGGTCGCGATAGTTGCCCAGCAGGTTTGCGAAGGCTTCGCTGTCGAGCGCCTTGCCGCGTTCGTCGAGAAGAATGAGGATGCTGCCCTCGGCAAGCGATTTCAAAAGCATTGCCGCTTCTTCGCGCTTGCGGGTTTCCGCATTGGAGGCGCGGCTTTCGGCCACTTCAGCAACCCGGCTGAATTCGAGGCCGACAGCGGCGCCGGCCTTGGCGAAACGGTCGAGATAGCGGGCCACAAGATCCTTTTCGGGGCCGGACTTCAGCCGTCCCACAGCAAAAAGACCAATTCGCATTCACCCGCTCCCGGTTAGCCGGCATTGTGAGGCGCACGTCGCACCCCGGGCCGGCCTGCGATGTTTCCCGGCCGGTCAATGCCACGTCTCAGGCGCCGGGCAGAATGCCGGCTCGCCTGTCAGTGCCGTGTTTCATCCATATCCGGAGCCGCCCACATCTTTTCGATGTTGTAGAACTCGCGGGTTTCGGGACGGAACACATGCACGATAATGTCACCGGTGTCGATCAGGATCCAATCGCCGCCTTCCTGACCTTCGACGCGGGCCGTACCGAAGCCGTCGTCCTTGAGATCGGTGAGCAGGTGATCCGAGATCGCCATGACGTGCCTGTTCGAGCGGCCGGAGACGACCACCATGTAGTCTCCAAGCGCCGATTTTCCGGCAATGTCGATAGTGACGATATCTTCCGCTTTGGAGTCCTCGAGGCTGGCGAGGACGGCTTCTAAGGCGCGGGCAGCGGCATCGGCGCCACGTTCCGCACTCTTCGGGACAACGGCGAGCGTTTTTCCCTTGGCGTGTACTGTTGTCAGTGCTTTCCCTTTCCTGGAATGACAAACTATGCACAACACGAGATCCGATCGAGACCGGATCATGGTTAAGATAGGCATCAATCCATTAATGTTTCAAGACATGCTAAGGTACGGAACGGCCGAAAATCCGATCTTGCATCCGAATTGAAGAATATTGCCACGCGGGCGGCTGGTTGCGGGCGGTGTACAGTTTCCATGTCGCAGCGTAAAGTGCCGCAAATTCCACAATCCGCGAATTCGATGACCGATCCAGCCGCAAAAACACTCGTTCCCGTCCTGCGAATCAGCTTCCCGGACGAGGATCGTCTCGGTCGCGGAAAGATGGAACTTCTGGAGCACATCCGCCAGACCGGTTCGATCTCGGCGGCGGGGCGGGCAATGGACATGTCCTATCGCCGGGCGTGGCTGCTCGTCAGCGAGATGAACCGGATGTTCTCTGAACAGGTGGTGGAATCGCAGCGTGGCGGGCAGAAGGGCGGAGGCGCGGCGCTGACACCGTTCGGCGAGGAATTGCTCGAGTGTTTCCGCCGGATGGAAAGGACGGTTCGCACCAGTCTTGCCGAGGATCTCGCCTGGCTCGAAGGCAAGCGCAATTCAAGCCGCGGCGGCTGATCACGCCTCCAGAGCAACCGTCTTGATGATGGCGAAGACGGTTTTGCCGGGTTGAAGATCGAGGCGCTCGCAAGATAGCGCGGTGATGCGCGCGAGAATGACGTCGCCCCCGCAGTCTAACCGGATTTCCACCGTTCCATCCTCGTCCGGCGAGATCTGCTCGATCCAGCCTTCGAGAATGTTCAACGCACTGAGGCCTTCCGGCCTTGCGGTCGCCAGCATGACATCGCGGGAGGGGATGCGGATGCGGACCGGTTTGCCCGATGCAAGGGCGACACTGGGAATATGCAGCCGGTTGGATTTCAGGGCAACAATCGACAAGCGGTGACGCGCATCGAAGCTCTCGACGGTGCCTTCCAGCAGCGCGCCCGCGTCCCGTCGGTCGGAAGCCGCGGAAGGGCGGCTCAAGATGTCGAGCGCCGGACCTGTTGCCTCTACCTTGCCGTCACTCATCACAACGACCTGGTTTGCCAGCCGCGCCACCTCGGCGATCGCATGGCTGACATAGACGATCGGGATGTCGGTCTGATCCCGCAATCGCTCCAGGTAGGGAAGGATCTCGGCCTTGCGCGCCTCATCGAGGGCGGCGAGCGGCTCGTCCATCAGCAGCAGCCGGGGAGAGGAGAGAAGGGCGCGGCCGATCGCAACGCGCTGCTTCTCGCCGCCGGAAAGTTTGGAGGGGCTGCGCGCAAGCAGCGTCTCGATGCCGAGCAGATCGACGACGCGATCGAAACTTTCGCCGCCTGCGGCTCCCGCCGCGAACCAGCGGCCGTAGGAGAGATTGGCGCGCACGCTCAGATGCGGGAACAGCCGCGCCTCCTGGAAGACGTAGCCAAAACGACGCTGATGTTTGGGAACGAAGATGCCCTTGGCAGTCTCGGTCAAGGCTTCGCCATCAAGAACGACGCGGCCTTCGTCGGGCCGAGCCAGGCCGGCGATGATGCGGATCATCGAGGTCTTGCCAGAGCCGGAGCGGCCGAAGAGCGCGGTGACGCCGCGCTCGGAGGTGAAGGCGGCGTCGAGCGAAAATGCGCCGAGCCGCTGTTTTGCCTCGACGATCAGCGTCATTCCGGATCGATCCTCCGGCCGGCGAGACGGGCGAGAAATTCCGAGGCGAGTAGGGCGGCCATTGAAATGACGACGGCGACTAGCGCCAGGCGCAGTGCGCCGGCATCGCCGCCGGGCACCTGGGTGAAGGTATAGATCGCCGCCGGCAGCGTCTGGGTCTCGCCCGGAATATTGGAGACGAAGGTGATCGTGGCGCCGAATTCGCCCATCGCCTTAGCGAAGGAAAGGATCATGCCGGCGATGATGCCGGGCAGTGTCAGCGGCAGGGTGATCGTCAGGAAGACCCACGCCGGACCGGCCCCAAGTGTTCCGGCCGCCTCTTCCAGTCTGCGGTCGACCGCTTCGATCGACAGGCGAATGCTGCGCACCATCAGCGGAAAGGCCATGACGGCGCAGGCGAGCGCTGCGCCGGTCCAGCGGAAGGAGAAGACGATGCCGAAATACTGGTCGAGCAGGCTGCCGACCGGGCCGCGGCGGCCGAAGAGGATGAGAAGAAGGAAACCGGTGACGACGGGGGGCAGGATCAGCGGCAGGTGAACGATGCCGTTCAGCACCGACTTGCCCCAGAAACGGCCGCGGGCCAGTAGCAGGGCGACGAGAATGCCGAAGGGCAGGCTCGCCAGCATGGCGACGGTCGAGACACGCAGGCTGAGCAGGATCGCCGTCCATTCTTCATTGCTCAAGCCCAGCATATCCAAATGCACCCGTCTCCTTAAAGAATTGAAGGCTCGTCGAGGCGAGCCTTCACGCTAAGCTGCGGAGGCCGATTCCGCAATCATTTCAGGCTCCGACTATTTCAGGATCGTGAAACCCTGCGCCGTGAAGAAGGCGGCGGCCTTGTCGGATTTCAGGAAGTCGAGATAGGCCGATGCATCCGGGTTCTTGCTTTCGGCAAGGATTGCAATCGGATAGATGATCGGAGGGTGAGAATCGGCCGGGAAGGTGCCGACGACGGCAACACCCTTATCGGCTGCGGCATCCGTCTGGTAGACGATGCCATAAGGCGCTTCACCGCGGGAGACGAGGGCAAGGGCGGCACGCACGCTTTCGGCGCCGGCGACCTTGGTTTCGACAGACTTCCAGACGCCGAGCTTTTCGAGCGCGGCCATGCCGTATTTGCCTGCCGGAACCGACTTCGGTTCACCCATGGCAAGCTTGCTGTCACCCAAGAGCCCTGCAAGATCGAAGCCCTGCTTGATCTCGACCGGCTTTGCCTTTGCCTTTTCCGCAACGAGCACGATCGTGTTGCCGAGCAGGTTGGAGCGGGTGTCTGCCTTGATGAGCTTCTTGTCGGCGACGTAGTCCATCCAGCTGAGGTCGGCCGAGATGAAGATGTCGGCAGGGGCGGCGTTTTCGATCTGCTTGGCAAGCGCACCACTTGCTGCATAAGAGGCGACGGCTTCCTTGCCGCTTTCCTTGGTCCAGGCTGCATTGGCGGCGTCAAGCGCATCCTTGAGGCTCGCTGCTGCAAAGACGGTGAGCTTCTCGGCTGCGGCGGCTGGTGTCGGAAGGGCTGCCGCTCCAAGCCAGAGGGTCGCGATCGCGGCGGTTGCCAGTTTCATCCATTGGCGGCGGCACTGCATGAATTTACTCCCCAGGGTTCGAAATATTGCGACGAATATAACGGCCGACCTGCCTTGGCTAGGGATGTATCCGAGAAAATATAACCAAATCAGCTGTCGCGTTCCGGTCAGTGCAATGTTCACGCATTCGTGAGGTGCATGGCTTCCTCCGAAAGTACGCTCAGCGGCGCTAAAATACCTGGCGTCAACCGATAAACCGATGGGCCTTCCATGGCCCGAGGGAGGTTTCATTAATTTTTGCTAATAAAAACGGCAGTGCTGTAGTGAAATTCACCCTAAGTCTTGCGCTGGACGCATTGCTGCAATGCACAAAATGATATTCCGCTTTTTGCGGAGTATGGTAAAACATAATCATCGAACGGCTTCTCCTCCTCCCATAGCCGTTCGGCAGGATCGACAACACTCCTCCTCCCAGTTGTCGATCGAGTTTATAAGCCCGACGGATCCTCCCCCGTCGGGCTTTCTCGTTTTCGGGACTTTCTTGAAAATCAGGCTATTCGGTTGCGCCCGGAAGCGATCCGTTGCGGATTGCCGTCGAACTCAGGCGGGAGCGCGGCCCATGGATGAAAGTCCAGGCAGGGGCCTGCTTCTTCCAGAGAACACGGGCGTCATCCTCATCGACTCGCGCGAAATCGAAGGTCCTTGCCATCTTCGACGAGAGATAGGAGAGCGTCGCACCCGGGCGGTCGATCACCGCGATCGGGAAGGTGCGGGCGATCTCCTGCCATTTCTGCCATTTATGGAAGGTCTGCAGGCTGTCGGCGCCCATGATCCAGATGAAATGCACATGCGGATTGCGGGCCCGGACGCGGGCAAGCGTGTTGGCGGTGTAGCTGACGCCGAACGTCTGTTCGAAAGCGGTGACCTTGATGCGCGGATTGGCGGCGACGCGTTCACTCTCCGTGATGCGCTCGGCAAGCGGAGCCAGATGGTTGCGGCTTTTCAGCGGATTGCCCGGGGTTACCATCCACCAGAGCTGGTCGAGGCCAAGCCGCTTAATGGCGATCTCGGCGACGAGCGCGTGGCCCTGATGCGGCGGGTTGAACGAACCGCCGAACAGACCGATGATCATGCCGCGCTCGCTGTGCGGCATGCGGAGATAGCGTTGGTCCAAATCCTCCGTCGTCACGTCAAGGTCGTGTCTGTCCGGCACCGCGCACCCGGTATTTGAAGGAGGTGAGCTGCTCGACGCCGACGGGGCCGCGGGCATGCATCTTGCCGGTGGCGATACCGATTTCCGCGCCCATGCCGAATTCGCCGCCATCGGCAAACTGCGTCGAGGCATTGTGCAGCAGGATCGCCGAATCGACCTCGGTGAAGAAACGCTCGACGACGCCAGGGTCTTCAGCGATGACGGCTTCGGTGTGGTTCGAGGAGTATTTCTGGATATGGGCGATCGCGCCCGATATGCCGTCGACGACGGCGACAGAGATGATCGCATCGAGATATTCGGTCGACCAGTCTTCCTCGACCGCGGGCTTCATGCCGGGCGCGACTTTCAGCACCGTTGCCGAAGCGCGGATCTCGCAGCCGGCTTCCGTGAGAGCCTCAAGCAGAGGCGTCAGATGCGTGCCGATCGCAGCACCATCGACCAGCAGCGTTTCGGCCGCGCCGCAGATACCGGTGCGGCGCATCTTGGCGTTGACGACGATCTTCCGCGCCATTTCGATATCGGCGGAAGCATCGACATAGATATGGCAAAGGCCTTCGAGATGAGCGAAGACCGGTACCCGGGCCTCATTCTGCACCCGGGCGACCAGGCTCTTGCCACCGCGCGGCACGATGACGTCGATCGCCCCGTCGAGACCGCGCAACATGGCGCCGACGGCAGCGCGGTCGGTGACCGGAACGAGCTGGATAGCATGCTCTGGAAGTCCCGCCGCCTTCAGGCCTTCGACCATGCAGGCATGGATGGCCTTGGATGAGCGGCGTGAATCCGAGCCGCAGCGCAGGATGACCGCATTGCCTGCCTTGAGGCAAAGCGCGCCGGCATCCGCTGTGACGTTCGGCCGGCTTTCGAAGATCACGCCGATGACGCCGAGCGGCGTGCGAACGCGCTCGATCTTCAGGCCGTTCGGCCTGTCCCAGGCAGCGATGACTTCGCCGACCGGATCGGCCAGAGCCGCGATCGCGCGAATTCCCCCGGCCATTTCGGCGATGCGTTTGTCGTTCAGCGTCAGCCGATCGACGAAGGAGGCAAGCATTTCGCTGCCTTCGATGTCCTTCAAATCCCCAGCGTTCTCGGCAAGAATGTGCGACTTGTTCGCCAGGATCGCATCGGCCATGGCATTCAAGGCTTTGTTCTTCGCCTCGGTGGACGCAAAGCCCAGCGGTCGCGCCGCAGCCTTAGCCTTGCGGCCGATGTCGTTCATCAGCACGTCAATCTCAGGGCTTGGCGCAACGGTATCAAGCATAGCTCGCGTCCTTCTTCTGCCTTTCCGATTTGATCGGCGCGGTCATCACCATGTCATCACGATGGACCATGGCCGCTCGCCCGGCATAACCGAGGATCGCCTCGATCTCCGCCGATTTGCGGCCGGCAATGCGGCGAGCATCCTCGGCATCGTAACTTGCGAGGCCCCGGGCGATTTCGCGGCCGGCCGGACCGATGATTGCCACCGTATCGCCGCGGCTGAAGAGACCGGAAACGCTGCGCACGCCGGCGGGAAGCAGGCTTTTGCCGGCGCCGAGTGCGACGACGGCGCCGTCATCGACATGCAGTTCACCGGCAGGCTGCAACTGTCCGGCAATCCAGGTCTTGCGGGCTGTGACGGGTGTGCCCGATGGCGCGAACCAGGAGGAGCGCGCGCCGTTTTCGATGGCCGACAGCGGGCTGTCGGTCTTGCCCGAGGCGATGATCATGGCGCAGCCCGATGTGGTGGCGATCTTGCCGGCATCGATCTTGGTGCGCATGCCGCCGCGTGAAAGCTCGGAGGCAGCACCTCCGGCCATCGCCTCGATCTCGGGGGTGATTTGGGCAATTGTCTCCAGGAAGGCCGCATCCGGATCGAGATGCGGCGGCGCGGTATAGAGGCCGTCGATATCGGAGAGAAGGATGAGCAGATCGGCGCCGGTCATCGTCGCGACGCGGGCGGCGAGGCGGTCGTTGTCGCCATAGCGGATTTCGCTGGTCGCAACCGTATCGTTCTCGTTGATGATCGGCACGGCGCCGATTTTAAGCAGCTGGTTGATGGTGGCGCGCGCATTGAGATAACGCCGGCGCTCTTCCGTATCGCCAAGCGTCAGCAGGATCTGTCCGGCAACGATCTCATCGCGCGACAGGCTTTCCGACCAGGCGCGCGCGAGCGCGATTTGACCGACGGCGGCGGCGGCCTGGCTTTCCTCGAGCTTCAGTGCGCCCGAGGGCAGGTCGAGCACCGAGCGGCCGAGCGCAATCGCCCCTGAGGAGACGACAAGCACGTCGATGCCCTTGGCCTTCAGGCCTGCAATATCGGCGCACATGGCGTCGAGCCAAGCCTTCTTCAACCCGGCTTTGCGGTCGACCAGAAGGGCGGAGCCGATCTTGATGACGATGCGGCGGTAGCGGCCAAGTGGCTTACGGCTGGTCATCGTCCTCGCCTTCGTCTTCTTCGGTGACGACCATGTCGCGATGCCTGAGCTTCGGCACCTTGGCCGGCTTCTCCTCGGCATTCTCCTCGACGATGACGTCGCGCAGCGCGCGCAGGACTTCGGTCATGCCCCTACCTGTCACAGCCGAAATCTGGAACGGCGTCTTGCCGCAGGCTTTCGCCAGTTCCTTGGTCTTCTTCTTCAGTTCGGCCTCGTCGAGCACGTCGATCTGCGACAAGGCGACGATCTCAGGCTTGTCGGTCAGCTCGTTGCCATAGGCTTCGAGCTCGTGCTTGACCGTCTTATAGGCCTTGCCGACCTTCTCCTCCTGGGCGGAGACGAGATGCAGCAGTACGCGGGTGCGCTCGACATGACCGAGGAAACGATCGCCGATGCCGACACCCTCATGGGCGCCTTCGATCAGGCCCGGAATATCGGCAAGGATGAATTCGCGCTCGTCAATGGTGGCGACGCCGAGATTGGGATGCAGCGTGGTGAAGGGATAATTGGCGATCTTCGGCCGGGCGCGGGTGACCGACGCAAGGAAGGTCGACTTGCCGGCGTTGGGCAGGCCGACGAGGCCGGCATCGGCAATCAGTTTCAGCCGCAGCCAGAGGGTTTTTTCCTCGCCGGGCAGGCCGGGATTGGCCCAATCCGGCGCCTGATTGGTCGAGGTCTTGAAATGGGCGTTGCCGAAGCCGCCATTGCCGCCATGGGCGAGGCAGTAGCGCTGGCCTTCGACGGTGAGATCGCAGATCAGTGTTTCCCGATCTTCCTCGAAGATCTGGGTGCCCACGGGAACCTTCAGCGTCACGTCGCTGCCGTTGGCGCCGGTGCGGTTCCGGCCCATGCCATGGGTGCCGATCGTCGCCTTGAAATGCTGCTGGTAACGGAAATCGATCAGCGTGTTGAGGCCGTTGACGGTTTCGACCCAGACGTCGCCGCCGCGTCCGCCGTCCCCGCCGTCGGGGCCGCCGAACTCGATGAATTTCTCGCGTCGGAAGGAAACGCTGCCCCCGCCGCCGTCTCCGGACTTGATATAGACCTTTGCTTCGTCGAGAAATTTCATTTTACTTCCAGTATCCGGTGGCAGTTGGACGGCCCGTCTTGGCCCATTCGATATAGGCGGTTCCGACGGAGGTCAAAGATTATCGTGATTTTTGCGAGCTATAACATACAGTACGGCTTCGGTCTCGACGGCAGATACGATCTGGAGCGGATTGCCCGGAGCCTCTGGGGTGCTGATGTCATCGCGCTGCAGGAGGTGACGCGCGGCTTCTCCCGCAACGGTTTTGCCGATATGGCGGCCGATATTGCGTCCTTCTTTCCCGACTATTTCTGGGTGTATGGACCGGCCTGCGACATGCATGTCGAGGCAGTTGAAGGCGGGTTGCAGCCGGTGCGTGGCACCCGATTCCAGTTCGGCAACATGGTGCTGTCGCGCTGGCCTGTTATCTCGACCCGCACTCTGCTTCTGCCGCGCAGCCGCACGATCGGCAAGATCAATCTGCAGCGCGGCGCGACCGAGGCGCTGATCGATGCGCCCGGCGGTGCGATCCGCCTCTATTCCGTCCATCTCGACCATGTCTCGCCGGAGGAGCGCATTCGCCAACTGCAATTTCTGAACGCGCATATCAACGCCTTCGTTCAGGAGGGCGGGTCGCTGACGGGGGCGGCCGAATTCGACCAGCCGGAGCCGCCGCTGCCGGAGGATTACGTCATCATGGGCGATTTCAACATGGAGCCGGAATCGCCAGAATATTGCGCGCTTGCCGGTGCCGCCGGCGGATATTACGGCCGTGCCGCCAGGGTTGGCACGCCGATCGACGCTTTTGCGGCGCTCGAGGCCTATCGCCCGGAGAGCTACAGCTGGATGGATCCGGCGGATCGGGGCAAACGCATGCATCTCGATTATTGCTTCGTCAGTTGCGGCCTGGAGGGCCGGTTGAAATCCGCCCGGATCGATACGCAATCCGTCGGCTCCGATCATTTTCCGCTATGGGTCGAGATCGGCGATTGACGGAGGCGCCGCCAGCTGGGCGGCGCCTCCTTTTCGATTACGCGACCTTTCGCGGCTGCAGCATGCCAGGCTGCAGCACGGTCTCGATGTGCGAGACCATGGTGTTGCGGGCGAAACAATAGATTTCGCCGCAACCCGTCATGCGGAAACCGAGCTTTTCCTGCAGTCGCAGCGAAGCCGGGTTGTCGGCGAAGACGCCGGAATAAACAGGCGTCTCCGGCATGCGGCGCGAGAAGCGCTCGATGATCGCCGCCACCGCCTCGCTCATGTAGCCGCGCCGCCAGTAGTAGCGGTTCAGCCAGTAGCCGAGATGCCAGCGGCCGTGGCGCAACTCGATCGAGACGTTGCCGATATGGACATCGTCCTTGCCGGTGATCGCGAGCGGCCAGTCCGGCAGCGTGCCAGATGTGACCGGGACCAGCCAGTCCAGCGCATCCTGCCGGTCGAACGGCGCGGGGACGCGGGACAGCATGCGCGTTACCGCGAAATCGGAAAGCGATTCCGCGATGGCAGGCGCATCGCTCAGCCGGTGGGGGCGGAGCGTCAGCCGGGCCGTCGAGATGACAGGCGCGGGGCCTGGCATCATCGGCTTGGTGTCCGGCCTTTGCAGTGCCGTCGTGCTCATGCGATGTTCCCCCAGCTTCTCAGCGACATCCAGGTCTTGCGGTCGAGCCTGTACCACTCGACCGGCACGTTGCTGCCGAGCGCCAGCGAGGCAGCGAGCCCCGATCCCTGGAACTGGAAGCCGCACTTCTGGATGACGCGCCGCGAGGCGACGTTCATGACCCGGCAGCGAGCGTCGATCTGATCGACGTCCTGGCGGGTTCTGAACACCATATCGACCAGGGCATGGCAGGCCTCGGTCGTATAGCCCTGGTTCCAATAGGGTTCGCCCAGCCAGTAGCCGATCTCGACGGTCTTGCCATCGTCATGCGGTTCCACGCCGCAGCAACCCATGAAGGCGCCGTTTTCGGCTTTGGTGATGGCATAGACGCACTTACCGATCTGGCCATTTCGCGTACGCCAAACAAAGTCGGCGGCATCATCGGCGGTATAGGGGTGCGGCATACGCGATACCATGGTGGCGACTTTGGCGTTGTTGGCGAGATGGGCAAGGGCGTCAATGTCTTCTTCGTGGGGCGCGCGCATGACGAGCCTTTCCGATAACAAGACAGGGCAATCGGTCCTTAACCGCTCCGGCCTCAGCCGTTCCTTGGGAGACCGCTGGTCTTCCCTGGGCGACCGTGATTGGTCTGCCCTTATCAATTCGCCTTGCATGTTCAGTCCTCCTGTTTGGACAAAGAAAAAGGGGAGATGGCGCCCCATCTCCCCTGTTTTCTAGACTGAACCTGGTACGGCCAGCCGGGTCGATGAGACGCCGGCTGTTTTTGAGCGCTACCGGCTTATTCCGCTGCTTCGGCTTTCGGCATGACAGACACGTAGACGCGACCGTTGGCCTTCGTTCGGTAGTTCACGTTGCCGGCGGTAAGCGCAAAAATCGTGTGATCCTTGCCGAGGCCGACGTTGGAACCCGGATGCCACTCAGTACCGCGCTGACGCACGAGAATGTTGCCTGCGATGACGGCTTCGCCGCCGAACTTCTTCACGCCAAGGCGCTTGGATTGAGAATCGCGACCGTTGCGCGAGGAACCGCCAGCTTTTTTGTGTGCCATTGGAGTTCTCCTTTAAACCTGTCCCGTTGATCTTACTTGGCAGCCACGATGTCCGTGATACGGACGACCGTGTGATGCTGACGATGGCCGCGCGAACGCTTCGAATTCTGACGGCGGCGCTTCTTGAAGGCGATGACCTTCTTGCCGCGGTTCTGTTCGACGACTTCTGCCTTGACAGAGGCGCCGGTAACGAAGGGCGCACCGATCGCAGCGTCGGCGCCTTCGCCGATCACGAGCACTTCGGTGAATTCAATGGAATCGCCAGCGGTGGCTTCCAGCTTTTCGATGGTCAGCACGTCGTTGGCTGCCACACGGTACTGTTTACCGCCGGTCTTGATGACTGCGAACATTTTTTATCCTTTCATGTTCGTTCCAGCTCTCCCCGCTGATTGAGCAGGGTGGCCGTCTTTTTATCAGTCGAAGTTAAGCAGGGATTTCAGAGGCCTGACCTCGAACTCTTCCTGCCGGTGAAGCCCCGCGCGAGCGCGAGACGAGCTAGGCACGGATTTCTCCAAACCTATTGCGCAGCCGAGATACGCGAGTGACAAAAAGGTGTCAAGGCAAAAGGATGGAATATCTCGACTTTTCGGCTTGCCAGCCTGTCATTTGCTCGTTATGAGAACGCCCGCGCCGAACAAGCGCCGACCAGACCGCGGAGAGGTGGCAGAGTGGTCGAATGCACCGCACTCGAAATGCGGCATACCTGCAAGGGTATCGTGGGTTCAAATCCCACCCTCTCCGCCATTTTTTAGCACTCAAACGTTTGCATTTGTTGCGCTACGAGCGCCTGAGTCAGTCGCGCACCGTCTCCTTTGCTTCCGGCGCCAACACCCCGTCAATCAACCACCGCCAGTAAGTAATCAATCTGGGCGAATTGCTTTTCAAAGCATTGCTGATGAACTGTCGGCATGAAAAAGCCACCCCGCAAGCCTTCCAAGCCGCTGCTCGGTGATATTGACGCGCGGCTCCGCAGCCGATCGCGCTGGCGGCGAAATCCCGCTCAACCTAATCTTCCTCTCGATCCGATGCCGGCGCGTATCGCGCCGCGTTGGGCATCAGGAGGGACACGGTTTCAGTTGGCGGACGACCCTGAATTGAATCAGGGCGAAGGTCAGCAATATAAGCGGCGCAACTACCTGACCCTCGACACAGCGATCCTGCTGGGGATCCTGCTTATTGCGATCGTCTTCCGGTTTCACAAGATTACTTTACCGCTGGTCGACGGTTTCAGCTGGCGCGAGGTCAGCACCGCGATGATGGCCGACAATTTCCAGCAGCGTAGCTGGAACATCTTCTTTCCGGAGGTCAGCTGGACCGGGCCCGGGCCAAGCTATCAGGGCCGCGAGTTCCAGATTGTCAGCTATCTCACAGCCCTGCTCTACCAGCTCTTCGGCTGGCACGACTGGTTCGGACGCGTGGTTGCGGCCTTCTTCGGTCTGGTGACGGTGTTTTCGCTGCACAGGCTGACGGCGCTCTGCTGGGATGAGATGCACGCCCACGCGGCGGCACTTGCCTATGCGCTGATGCCGGCGGCGATCATGATCGACAGCTCGTTTCTTCCCGATCCTGCGATGCTGGCCTTGGTGACTCTTGGCGTCTGGCTGTTCGTTAAATACTGGGCCGGTGCCAGCGGCTGGCTCTTGCCGCTCGCCACGGTCAGTTTCTCGCTCGGCGCGCTGTCAAAGCCACCAGGCCTCGCCGCCGGCGCCGTCATTTTCTATCTGATGGTCTGCTGGATTCTGGAGAAGAAGCGAAAGCAGGCGACCAGGGTCTTCCTGTCGGGGCTCTTAAGCCTGGCCATCATCGGTGCTTATTTCAGCTGGGCGATTTATCTCGGCCGCAGCTATCCGCCGTTTCATGTCGCCGGCAGCGGCGGCTATATCTGGGATGACGGCTTCCGGACATATTTCAGGGACAGGTTCTACTTCCAATCCGCATGGAACACCTCGGTCCTGTGGTTCTACGGCTATCCGTTCATGGCGCTGTTCGCGGTCGGCTTGTGGATACCGCCCAGACCTGCCGAGGACCGGAAGCAGCGTACCCTTTCGCGCATTCCCTATGTGTGGATGGCTGCGGCCATGATCGTCTATATGGCGGGGGCGGGCGAAATCACCAGCAATGTGTGGAACTTCCACATCTTCCATGTGCCGGTTGCGATATTCTCAGGCCGTGGCGCGCTTCTGCTGGCAACGCTTGCATCCAGAACCATCCTAACGCCCGCGGTCGTGCTTCGCGCGATCTGCATCGTGGCCGTCACGCTTTCCTGGTCGACCCTTCCCCTCGTCAGGACGATGAAGAAGCCAATCGCTGTGAAGGGTAAGCTGCTTGGCGAGGAACTGGCGCGGTTGGCGCAGCCGGGTGATCTCGTCGTCGCCATTGCGCCCGAGGTCGGCGATCCCGTCGCGGTCTACTACAGCAGGGCGCGCGGCTGGGTGTTCCCGCCTGGCGGCGGCGATGTCGAGTGGTCGAAATTCGTCGCGGATGACGCCACCGCGATCGCGCAGCTCGAGGAACTGCGCGCGCAGGGCGCGGATCTGTTTGGCGCGGTCAAAAACGCCACCGACAAGCAGGACCTGCTATTCGTCGAACATCATGCCGGGGTCATCGACTATCTGGACAAGACCGCAACCAAGCTCGTGGATACGGACGATCTGCTGGTCTATAGGATCACCCGTCCATGAGCATTGTGACAGTCGCTGCGGGCGCTGGCATAAGGTCGAACTCACCCGATAATTTCATTTATCCAATCCACCAGAGGTTTTCGGCAGCCCTAGGTCAGCACGTTCCAGAAGCCATGCTTCTTGCCGTGCCGGCGCTTCAGTTCTGCAACATAGGCGTCGTGGGATTTTACGTCGCCGAAATCGACGATATGAGGGGCAAGGGATGCGCAGTCGGCCAAATGCCTCGCCGCATGCTTGTAGCGGCTCGACCGGCCGCTATCGAGCGTGAAATCGATCATCGAGCGTAAGACAATGGTTGCTGCGAGCGGGTATTTCTCCGCCAGAGCTTCGGCCGCCGTCGTCATTATCCCATAGCGATCGCCGTCCAGTTCCGTCCTCCGCTTCATGACCAGCTTTGCCGCCTCGACTGGTGCCGGCCAATTCAGGAAAAATGCAAGTGCCTGGTGGACCTCCGGGAAATCCTGGGCATGGGCGAATGCCTTTTTCTTCGGCCTCGAGATCGTCGAAATCCGGCAGTCGCTTGAGGAAAGCCTTTAGGTGTTCGACATGCAGCGACTGCTCGAAGCACGTCCATCTATAGGCCTGCGCCTCCTCCGCGCGCCCCAGGGCCTCGATCGCAGCGACGCGTGCGAATTGCCATTCGAATGGCATGTCGGCCCAGCCTCTCATGTCAGCCGCATCCAACGTTTCAAGCGCTTCCTTCGCCCGGCCGGCCAAGACCAGACGATTGGCAATATCGGCCGCAATCGTCGGCGCCCTGAGCGTCTTTTCAGGTTGCTGGGCGATGTAGAAATCGACGTCACCCTGGGCGTCGGCAATTTCCTGTAAGGCTATGCGCACCGTCAGATCTCGTTGAGTGCCGGCGATCTCGTCCTCGTAAAGAGGGCCTCCGCTGCCCCAGGCGATGATCTCGCGTTTATCCTCCGCCGGCGTGTCTTTCGGCTCCTTGGACCATTGGACGAAGAGGGTTTTCAAGCAATCGAGACCATCCTTGCCGAGAGCCGGCGCCATCGCCACAATCAGGTTGTCATACTGGCCGTAACCATTGTCTTGCACGGCTTTGAACACCTTCTCGGCCAGGACATTGGAGGCGATCTTGGCGGACGCGGCGATTGCGGCAGCATCCTCGCAAGCCTGATGAAAAATTTGGATGAGAGAACTGCTGCTGTCGTTGGATCTCTCAAAGATCGAATTCGCCAGCGCAAGGAACTGCCATATCAGTTCGAAAGCCTCCTCGGGATCCTCGGCGGTAACCGCCTCTGCGATCGTATTGCGCTGCGTTTCGAGATCGTTCTTCAGCGCTTTTACTTTGCGCCAGTTGATGAGGGTGCGAGAGCGGGCAATGCTGGCAAGCCGCTTTCGAACCTCTCGCGCCACCTCGACGCTGCCGTGATTGCCGGCAAGCTCCATTCGGAGCCGCCGCTTGTGGGCGGCGCTGCCCGTGCTGATCTCGATCAGCAATTCCGCAAGGCGCTGGGCGCCAAGGGATTCGAGATTCTTCGCATTGAGTGTTGTCTTGGCTGCCATCGGTTGTCGCTCGTTTCCGCGACGACCCTAGCCCGAAGGCGGTGCGAGGCCAAGATACGGGAATGTGCACCAGGGATAGTCCCTCGCCGCCTGTCTATTAGCTAAAAACTAACGCTGCCTCGTAACGACTCCTAAAGCCGGTTTTGGCACCTTGGTGGCTGTCGAATACTGTTTCCAAATTTCTCGCTGGGGTTGATGATGAGTCATAATAAAGACGCCTGGGTCAGCCAGCGCGCTTATTCGTTGTGGGAATCGGAAGGCAGGCCGGAGGGGCGTGGGGAAAGCCACTGGCTGCAGGCGCTGCGGGAATTCGAGCAGCTCCAGCTGACCAAGGCCTCGCCCGATGGAAATGATCTGATCGAGAAGCTGAAGGCAGCAGGGCGGCTGATGCGGATCTATGACGAGCCGGTCCTCGAAGTCGAGAACGAGCCGCAGCGGAAGGCGGCCCTTTAAAGTAATTTCAGCAAAGGTGCTTGGCGCTTTCGTGTCCGGAATGGCACAAGAGAAAAACCACGGACCGTTTGCTGGAGCGAGAATAGTCAGCGACATGCCAGGCGGACGATCGGTCTTGCCGGCAGGCGTCTCTCCACCTCGACGAAACCGGCATCGAGAAACATCGCAAGCGTTCCCCGATAGAGCTCGGCTCCGTTCGAAGCACGGGCTGCCTGATCGACGGGATAGGCCTCGACACATTCGGCCCCATTCGCCTTTGCAAACTCAATCGCGTTTTTCAGCAGCAGGCGCGACAGGCCCTGGCGCCGGAACGGCTTGCGGACGATGAAGCAGTTGATCGACCAGACCGGCCTGTCATCGACCGGCGCAAAGGGTTTCGAGCGGCGCAGCCGGTCGAAGACTGCGCGCGGCGCCACGCCGCACCATCCTGCCGGCTCGTTCTCGTGGCAGCCAAGAATGCCGGGCGGGCGCTGCTGGGTAATGAGGCTTCGGAACCAGCTGCGGTTTCCCTCCCCCCATCCCGCCTTGTAATCGGCATTCGGAAGATACCAGTAGGCGCAGCGGCAATTGCGACCGCCGGAGCAATCGTCGAAGACTGTTTCTATATCGGCCAGACGGTCGGCTGTGGCGGGGAAGAAAGAGAAGCGGTCCTGCATGCGGGGAAGATATGGCGCGGCCGGATGATCGGCAAGCGAGTGTTCTTCCCGTGCCGCCAACTCTACTGGCGGGCGGCCCAGCCGAGGCCACGGCGCAGGATCAGCGGCATATAGGGATGGTCGAATTCTGCGGCGACATGGCCAAGGGCGGAATAGAAGATGCGACCGGCGCCGAAATGGCGCTTGAAGACGACGGGCATCACGACATTGCGCGCCGCCGGATCGTATGCGCCGGTAAAGGTCGTCGCCGCGAGGATTTCGACGCTCGGATCGTAGTGCAGGTAATATTGCTCGGAGTGATAGTCGAAGTCGGGAATACCCTCCATCACAGGGTCGTCCTGACGGGTGACGCCGACGCGGAAATCGATGATATTGCCGGGATGGGCGACCCAGGTGACGCCGGAGACGTAGCGGAAGGCGGCACTTTCCTTGAAGGAGGTGGCGAGTGCGCCGTGATGGCCGCCGAGCCCCAACCCGCCACGAACCGCCTCGACCAAGGCGCTCGCATGCGGCTTTTCGAGCGTTTCACCTGTTATGACAGGCACGAGAAGATCGGCCTTTGCGAGCTGAGGCGAGGCGAAGATGCCGAGATCACCTGTCACTTCGACGGCAAATCCGTCCTCGCGCAGGAGATCGGCGACGATGCCGGCGCATTGTTCAGGTTCATGACCCTGCCAGCCGCCCCAGACGATGATCGCCTTTTTCATCTTGTGTCCTCCGCCGAAACTATTCTTTGCCCACTAGATCAGACGATTATGCAAATCACGCGAATAATGCGTCAATGTTCGCATCAATGCTCATGGGCAGACCCTATGTCGGCTGAAAGCGATATCGGCATTTGACGTATTGTCCGTTCAGGCGGATTGCAGTTCCTTCTTTTTATTGACGTGTATCTCGTCTAGGTTCCGCCTATCTCTCATTGAATAATAAGGGTGGTGCATGGCAGGTGAAACGGTTCTTGTCGTCGGCGGCGCCGGCTATATCGGCTCGCATACGTGTCTCGACCTGGCGAACAAGGGCTATACGCCTGTCGTCTTCGACAATTTTTCGAACGGCCATCGCGAGTTCGTCAAATGGGGACCGGCCGAAGAGGGCGATATCCGTGACCGCGCCCGGCTGGATGAGGTGCTGGCCAAGCACAAGCCGTCGGCGATCCTGCATTTCGCGGCGCTGATCGAGGTCGGTGAATCGGTCAAGGACCCGATCTCCTTCTACGAGAACAATGTGATCGGCACCTTGACGCTGCTTTCGGCGGCGCAGGCAGCCGGCGTCAACGCCTTCGTCTTCTCCTCGACCTGTGCGACCTACGGCCTGCCGCAGAGCGTGCCGCTCGACGAGACGCATCGGCAGGTGCCGATCAATCCCTACGGGCGGACGAAATATATCGTCGAGCAGGCGCTTGCCGATTACGACCAGTACAGGAGCCTGCGCTCGGTGGTGCTGCGTTATTTCAATGCGGCCGGCGCCGATTTCGAGGGCCGCATCGGCGAGTGGCACCAGCCCGAAACCCATGCGATCCCGCTGGCGATCGATGCTGCGCTCGGCCGCCGCCAGGGTTTCAAGGTGTTCGGCAGCGATTATGAGACTCGCGACGGCACCTGCGTGCGCGACTATATCCATGTGCTCGATCTCGCCGATGCGCATGTGCGCGCGGTCGAATATCTCTTGAAGGGCGGCGAGTCCGTCGCGCTCAACCTTGGCACCGGCACCGGCACGACCGTCAAGGAGTTGCTCGGCGCGATCGAGGACGTGTCGAACAGGCCTTTCCCGGTCGAATATATCGGCCGCCGTGAAGGCGATTCGCACACGCTGGTCGCCAATAACGACAAGGCGCGCGACGTGCTCGGCTGGGTGCCGCAATATGATCTCTCGCAGATCATACAGTCGGCCTGGAACTGGCATGCAAAATCCAACCAGCATTGAGCCAACCAGTATTAAGAAAGCCCGTCGGCCGAATGTCCTGCTGATAACGGCCGACCAGTGGCGCGGCGATTGCCTGTCGGCCGTCGGTCATGCTTGCGTGAAAACGCCTGGTGTCGATGCACTGGCGCGCGAAGGCACGCTCTTCCGGCGCCATTATGCCGGGGCCGCCCCCTGCTCGCCGGCGCGGGCGACGCTTTATACCGGCCTCTACCAGATGAACCACCGCGTCTGCCGCAACGGTTCGCCGCTCGATGCCCGTTTCGACAATCTGGCGCTGGCGGCTCGGCGGGCCGGATATGATCCGACGCTGTTCGGCTATACCGACACGGCGCCCGATCCGCGGAGCATGGACGCTGGCGATCCTCACCTGACGACCTATGAAGGTGTGCTGCCGGGCTTCACGGCCCGCCAGCTTCTGCCGGAGCATGAGAGACAGTGGCTCTCCTGGCTGAGGTCCCGCGGCCATGCAAATGCCGTCAGCCGGGACATACACATTCCCGTCGGCGCGGAGCCGGGAGAAATTTCCAATGCGGCGCCGGCCTATTCCCGCGACGAGACGCAGACGGCCTTCCTGGCCGGCGAGTTCATCCGCTGGGTGGGCGAGCAGGACAGGCCGTGGTTTGCGCATGTCTCTTTTCTGCGCCCGCATCCGCCGTTCTCAGTGCCGGGGCCGTTCAACCGGATGTTCAGCCCCGGTGACGGACCGGCTTTTGCGCGTGCGGAAAACCGCAAAGCGGAAGAGGACAGTCACCCCTATCTCGCTTTTGCCATGCCACGCACTGACAAGGGCAGCTTCATCCACGGCGCGGACGGGCCGCTCAGCGGCTGGAACGGCGCGGATTTCGCCGCGATCCGGGCGATCTATTATGGCATGATATCCGAGGTCGATGCGCAGCTCGGCCGCATCTGGCAGGCCCTGAAAGACGCGGGCGCCTGGGAAAATACGCTTGTTATCTTCACCTCAGACCATGCCGAGATGATGGGCGACCACTGGACGCTCGGCAAGGGCGGCTTCTTCGACGGCAGTTACCATATTCCGCTTGTCATTCGCGATCCCGCAAGCGGTGCACAGGGTGGGGTCGTCGACGATTTCACCAGCGCTGCGGACATTTTTCCCACCCTTTGCCAAAGGCTCGGCATCGAAGCGAAGAACGGGCTCGACGGCCGGTCGCTCATGCCGTTTATCGACGGCGGGAGCGGGCAGGGCTGGCGGGATGCGGCATTCTGGGAATTCGATTTCCGTGATATCGCCGGCGGCGAGGCGGAGCGGCATTTCGGACTGCGGTCCAACGAGTGCAATCTCGCGGTGATCCGCGATGCGCGGTTCAAATATGTGCATTTTACCGGGCTGCTGCCACTGCTCTTCAATCTCCGCGACGATCCGATGGAACTCGACAATGTCGCGGCTGATCCCGCCTATGCGGCGGTACGGCTCGAATATGCCGAAAGGCTGCTTTCGCTGAGAGCGCGGCATCTGGACCAGACGCTCGCCTATACCGAACTGACGGAAAAAGGGCCGGTCACGCGCCGGCCCTGATCTCTCTAAAGCGCGTCGCGATCTTTCAGATTCGCTTGGGCCGCGCTTTAGATCCTTGATATCTCGCATGTCGTGGTCGCAAAACCGCGACACACTTTTGCGCGACATGCTTTAGCCGAGATAATCGCGCTTGCCGATCGGCGCACCCTGGCTGCGCAGGATGGCATGGGCCGTCGCGACGTGGAAATAGAAGTTCGGCAGCGCGAAGGTGGCGACATATTCGGCGCCAGGCAGCACAATGCCGCTCTTGCCCGGCAGGGTGATCTCACGGCTTTCCGTGCCTTCCAGCGTTTCGGCCGAGAAGCCGGCGAGATAGGCGTCGGTCTTTGCCAGGCGTTCGCGCAGTTCGTCGAAGGTCTTCTCGTTGTCCTCGAACTTCGGGGCTTCGGTCGCGGTCAGCCGGGCGAGCGCGAATTTGGCGCTGTCGCTGGCGCGCTGATACTGGCCGGAAAGCGGCAGCATGTCGGGCGCAAGACGGGAGGAGAGCAAAATGACGGGATCGAAGTTCTTTTCCTTCGCATAGGCTTCGGCCTTGTCGAGATAGGTTTTCAGGCTGGCAAGGCCGCGCTGGAACATGGGAACGGTAAGGCGATACATCGAAATGGACATCTGTCCTGTCTCCAAAATCTTCAAATGATCCGGCCGCGGTGAGAGGGCGAAGGCGACCGCGGCCATGAGCCTGCCTTCGGCCCTCCCATAGATGGAAGCTCCCTTTACTTTTCACAATGCGGAAATGCGAGACGCCGGTCGCAAAGCCTCGCCATTTGCGCCCGTATCTCTGTCTCTATGCCGCTAAAGAGGCTTGACGCCGTTCCCAGAAAATGGAATGAATATTCCGCAAAGCAAATTCTACGGTTTGTTTGTTCCGTTTTACGGAGTGCCGCGGGAGAGGTGGCGCATGCAGGGGATTGCGGCTTCAGGGCAAATTGCCTGGGGCTCCGGCGTGAGGAGGGTGCAGCCGGGCACCGCTTTGTGGAGGAAGTGAAATGAAAAAGTTTATCCTGGGCACTGCGATGGCGCTCGTCATGTCGGCAGCGGCCCACGCGGAAACGGTTGGCGTCTCGATGGCGAAGTTCGACGACAACTTCCTGACCGTTCTTCGCAACGGCATGACCGATTATGCAAAGACGCTTAATGGAGTCACGCTGCAGGTCGAAGACGCGCAGAACGACGTTTCCAAGCAGCAGAGCCAGATCCAGAACTTCATCGCCTCCAAGGTCGATGCGATCATCGTCAATCCTGTCGATACCGATGCGACCACGGCGATGTCGAAGCTCGCCGCTGACGCCGGGATCCCGCTGGTTTACGTCAACCGCCAGCCTGTCAACGTCGACACGCTGCCGGAAAAGCAGGCCTTCGTTGCTTCCAACGAGCAGGAATCCGGCACGCTGGAAACCAAGGAAATCTGCCGCATTCTCGGCGGCAAGGGCAAGGCCGTCGTCATCATGGGCGAGCTTTCCAACCAAGCTGCGCGCATGCGCACCCAGGACGTTCATGACGTCATCAAGACGGATGAATGCAAGGGCCTGGAAATCGTCGAAGAGCAGACCGCCAACTGGGATCGTACCCAGGGCGCCGACCTGATGACCAACTGGCTCTCCAGCGGCATCGAATTCGACGCCGTGATCTCCAACAATGACGAAATGGCGATCGGCGCCATCCAGGCGCTGAAGGCGGCTGGCAAGGACATGACCAAGGTCGTCATCGGCGGCGTCGACGCCACGCAAGACGCGCTTGCCGCCATGCAGGCTGGTGATCTCGACGTCACCGTTTTCCAGGATGCCGCCGGCCAGGGCAAGGGCGCACTCGATGCGGCGCTCAAGATTGCCAAGGGCGAAAAGATCGACAAGAAGGTCTACATTCCCTTCCAGCTGGTCACGCCTGCCAACGTCAAGGACTTCGTCACGAAGAACTGAGGCGAACGCCAAGCGGGATGCGGGCTTTGCCCGCATCCTTTCCGCCTGTCCGTATCCGGAGGAGATGATATGGCCGTCAGCCCGACAACCATGGCCGCGGTGCGCGCGAGCGGCGCAGTTCCGAACGCGGAATATCTGCTGAGCGCCGAGGGCGTTCGCAAGGAATTTCCAGGTGTCGTCGCGCTCGATGACGTACAGTTCCGGCTGAAGCGCGCCTCCGTGCATGCGCTGATGGGCGAAAACGGCGCCGGGAAATCGACGCTGATGAAGATCCTCGCCGGTATCTACACGCCTGATAAGGGCGATATCCGCCTGAAGGGCGTCGACATCCGGTTGAAATCTCCGCTCGATGCCTTGGAAAACGGCATCGCCATGATCCATCAGGAACTGAACCTGATGCCGTTCATGACGGTTGCGGAAAACATCTGGATTCGCCGCGAGCCCAAGAACCGCTTCGGTTTCGTCGATCACGGCGTCATGCATCGGATGACCGAGGAGCTGTTTGCCCGGCTCAATATCGCGCTCGATCCCGATATCGAGGTCCGCTATCTCTCCGTCGCCAACCGGCAGATGGTCGAGATCGCCAAGGCGGTTTCCTACAATTCCGACGTCCTCATCATGGATGAGCCGACTTCCGCGCTGACTGAGCGCGAAGTCGAGCATCTTTTCCGCATCATCCGGGATCTCAGAGCCCAGGGCATCGGCATCGTCTACATCACCCACAAGATGAACGAGCTCTTCGAGATCGCCGACGAATTCTCCGTCTTCCGCGACGGCCGCTATATCGGCACGCATGCCTCGACCGAGGTCACCCGCGATGACATCATCCGCATGATGGTCGGGCGCGAGATCACCCAGATGTTCCCCAAGGAAGAGGTGCCGATCGGCGAGGTCGTGCTCTCAGTCAAGGACCTCTGTCTCAATGGGGTCTTCCGCGACGTCTCCTTCGAGGTGAGAGCCGGCGAAATTCTCGGTGTGGCCGGCCTCGTCGGCTCCGGCCGTTCGAACGTCGCCGAAACGCTTTTCGGGGTAACGCCGGCGAGTTCCGGCTCGGTCGAACTCTTCGGCAAGCCAGTGACGATTTCCTCGCCGACCGAAGCCATCCGTCACCAGATGGCGTTCCTGACCGAGGACCGGAAAGACACCGGTTGTCTGCTGATCCTCGATATTCTGGAGAACATGCAGATTGCTGTCCTGCAGGACAGGTATGTCAAGGGTGGCTTCGTGCAGCAGGGTGCGATCGAGGCGACCTGCGAAGACATGGCGAAAAGGCTGCGCGTGAAGACGCCCAATCTTTACGAGCGCGTCGAGAATCTTTCCGGCGGCAATCAACAGAAAGTGCTGATCGGGCGCTGGCTGCTCACCAATCCGAAAATCCTGATCCTCGACGAGCCGACGCGCGGCATCGACGTCGGCGCCAAGGCGGAAATTCACCGGCTGGTCACCGAAATGGCGCGGAACGGCGTGGCGGTCATCATGATCTCGTCCGAAATGCCCGAGGTGCTCGGGATGAGCGACCGTATCATGGTCATGCACGAGGGACGCGTGACCGGTTTCCTCAATCGCGATGAAGCAACGCAGATCAAGGTGATGGAACTGGCTGCGCAGTGATGCGCCGCCTGCGATCGCCCAAGGGAGGTTTGACATGAATACCAAGGCAGCAGAGAGCACGGCTCCGCTCGCAACTCGGCCGAGACGGCGGCGCATGCCGCCGGAACTCAGCATCTTCCTCGTGCTCGTCGGCATCGCGCTCATCTATGAAGTGCTCGGCTGGATGTTCATCGGCCAGAGCTTCCTTCTGAACTCACAGCGCCTGACGATCATGATCCTGCAGGTCTCCGTCATCGGCATCATCGCCGTCGGCGTGACGCAAGTCATCATCACCGGGGGCATCGATCTTTCCTCTGGCTCGGTCGTCGGCATGACGGCGATGATCGCAACGAGCTTCGCCCAGTCCTCCACCTGGGGCCGGGCCGTCTTTCCCTCGCTGACCGACTTGCCGGCTCTCGTGCCGATCATGGTCGGCCTGCTGATCGGGGCGGCCGCCGGTCTCATAAACGGCACGCTCATCGCCTATACGAAGATCCCGCCGTTCATTGCGACGCTCGGCATGTTCGTTTCGGCCAGAGGTGTCGCCAAGTGGTACACCAAGGGACAGCCGGTTTCCGGCATCACCGAACAGTTTCATTTCATCGGAACGAAGGCGTGGCCGGTCGTGGTTTTCCTGGTCGTCGCGCTGATCTTTCACATTGCGCTGCGTTACACCCGATATGGAAAGTTCACCTACGCCATCGGTGCGAACCCGCAGGCAGCGCGTGTGTCCGGCATCAATATCGAGGCGCATCTCGTCAAGGTCTATGTGATTGCGGGATTGTTGGCAGGCCTTGCCGGTATCGTTACGGCGGCGCGCGCGGAAACCGCGCAGGCAAGCATGGGTGTCGGATATGAACTCGACGCGATCGCCGCGACCGTCATCGGCGGCACCTCGCTTACCGGCGGCGTCGGCCGCATCACCGGCACCGTCATCGGCACCATCATCCTCGGCGTCATGACCTCGGGCTTCACATTTCTCAGGATCGACGCCTACTACCAGGAGATCGTCAAGGGCGTCATCATCGTCGCGGCTGTCGTCATCGACGTCTACAGGCAGAAGAAGCGCCGCAAGCACTGATATCAGGCGGCAAGATCCGATGGTTTTTGCGGGGGCTTCGGCCCCCGTTTCGATTCTGGCGAAGCTCCGGACGTCGATAAAGAATTTCTGAAAAAAGGGGTGGCGAATTCCGTCAGCTTTTCTATTCTGGCCGCTTCATTCGCCCTCTACAGCGCCGCGCGTCTGAAAGGATGCGCAAAGGACGCTGTAGCACTTTGAATGCTGCATAATTTTATTCTTAAATCGATTCCGATTTAAGGAATTATGCAGTGGGCAGCGCAGGAAGACAGATGCAATTCGTATTTGACGGTCACAACGACGTTCTCCTTCGACTCTGGACACATGCAAAGGACGGCAGCGATCCGATCGCCGAATTCGCAGGCGGTACGACGGTCGGCCATATCGATGCCCGTCGGGCCAGGGAGGGCGGCCTTTCGGGCGGCCTCTGCGCCATCTATATTCCCTCCGGCGATCTCGTCTTTGCCGATCCTGATGCCGATGGTCGCTATATCACGCCGATGGCTGCCCCTCTCGATCCGCTGCCTTCCCTTGCCATCGCCAATGAGATGGCGGCGATCGCGCTGCGACTCGACCAGGCGGGCGCCTGGCGGCTCTGCCGGACGGTGAAGGACATCCGCAGCGCCATGGCGGACGACATTTTCGCCGCCGTCATGCATATGGAAGGCTGCGAGGCGATCGGCGCCGATCTGTCGGCGCTCGAGGTGTTCTATGCGGCCGGGCTGCGGTCGCTCGGGCCGGTCTGGAGCCGGCACAATGTCTTCGGTTACGGCGTGCCTTTCGCCTTCCCCATGTCGCCGGATACCGCACCCGGTCTCACCGAGGCCGGTTTCGCGCTGGTAAGGGAATGCAACCGCCTCGGCATCCTGATCGATCTTGCCCATATCACCGAGAAGGGGTTCTGGGATGTGGCGAAGACAACGGACCAGCCGCTGGTCGCAAGCCACTCCAACGCCCATGCGCTGACCCCGGTCGCGCGCAACCTGACGGACAAGCAGCTCGATGCGATCCGCGAAAGCCGCGGGCTCGTCGGCATCAACTATGCCACCGCCATGCTGCGCCCCGACGGACGCTCGGACAGCGATACGCCGCTTGCCGACATGATCCGCCACATCGACTATCTCGTGAACCGCATCGGCATCGACTGCGTGGCGCTCGGATCGGATTTCGACGGCGCCACCATTCCCGAGGAAATCGGCGACGCTTCCGGCAATCAGAAGCTGATTGCCGCTCTCAGGGAGGTTGGCTATGCTGACGCCGACCTCGCAAAACTTGCCCGTGAAAACTGGCTTCGCATTCTGGCCCAAGCTTGGCGGGAGGACCGCGCCTAAGCCTTTCTATCCGATCAAAACAGGCCAATCAAAAACAGGGGAACAGACTATGATGATCACCAAACTCAGCCGCAATTTCCGGGTGCTTTCCGCCGGAGCTGCTCTTTCGCTCCTGATGATGGCGGCGCCAGCCGCCTTTGCCGAGACGCCCAAGGATACGCTGGTCGAGGGTTTTGCCATCGACGATATCATCACGATGGATCCGGGCGAGGCTTTCGAGCTTTCGACCGCCGAAATCACCAGCAACAGCTACAGCCTGCTCGTTCGTCTCGACATCAACGATACATCAAAGGTGAAGGGCGATCTCGCCGAGAGCTGGACCGTTTCCGATGACGGTCTGACCTATACGTTCAAGTTGAAATCAGGCCTGAAATTCGCCTCCGGAAACCCGGTCACGGCCGAAGATGTCGCCTGGTCGTTCGAGCGCGCCGTCAAGCTCGACAAGAGCCCGGCCTTCATCCTCACCCAGTTCGGCCTGACCGGTGACAACATTGCCGAAAAGGCCAAGGCGGCCGATGCCAACACCTTCGTCTTCACGGTCGACAAGGCCTATGCGCCGAGCTTCGTGCTGAACTGCCTCACGGCAACCGTCGCTTCCGTCGTCGACAAGAAGCTGGTGCTGGAGCATGTGAAGGCGGTGACGCCGGATGCCGAGCACAAATACGACAATGATTTCGGCAATGAATGGCTGAAGACCGGCTATGCCGGTTCCGGCGCCTTCAAGCTGCGCGAATGGCGGGCCAACGAAGTCGTCGTCCTGGAACGCAACGACAATTATTACGGCGACAAGCCGAAGCTCAACCGCGTGATCTACCGCTACATGAAGGAAAGCTCGGCGCAGCGGCTGGCGCTCGAAGCCGGTGATATCGACATCGCCCGCAACCTGGAGCCGGGCGACATCGACGCCGTTTCCAAGAATGCCGATCTGGCGACGACAAGCGCGCCGAAGGGCACGATCTACTACGTCAGCCTGAACAACAAGAACGAGAACTTGAAGAAGCCTGAGGTCCAGGAAGCCTTCAAGTACCTGGTCGATTACGATGCGATCGGCGCGACCCTGATCAAGGGAATCGGCGAAATCCACCAGACCTTCCTGCCGAAGGGCCAGCTCGGCGCGCTCGACGAAAATCCCTACAAGCTCGATGTCGCCAAGGCCAAGGAACTGCTCGCCAAGGCGGGCGTGCCCGATGGTTTCTCGATCACGATGGATGTGCGCAACACGCAGCCGGTGACAGGTATCGCCGAATCCATGCAACAGACGCTGGCGCAGGCCGGCGTGAAGATGGAAATCATTCCGGGCGACGGCAAGCAGACGCTGACCAAGTACCGCGCCCGCACCCACGACATGTATATCGGCCAGTGGGGCTCGGACTATTTCGACCCGAATTCCAACGCCGATACTTTTACCGGCAATCCCGACAATTCCGATGCCGGCACGGTGAAGACGCTCGCATGGCGCAACACCTGGGAAGCGCCTGATCTCGACAAGCAGGCCAAGGCCGCGCTTCTCGAACGCGACGCCGGCAAGCGCGCCGCCATGTACCAGGATATCCAGAAGAAGTATCTGGCAAACAGCCCCTTCGTCTTCATTTTCCAGCAGACCGAGGTAGCCGGCTACCGCAAGAACGTAACTGACTTCAAGCTGGGCCCGAGCTTTGATACCAATTTCGTCGGTCCGATAGCCAAGTAATAATCCGGCAGGATTGAACGGCTTGAGCTCCCTGGAAACAACACAGGAGGCGCGGCCCCGAAAGGGCCGTGCCGGCGCCTTCGCAAAGGCGCTGGGGCGGTTCGTGTTTGCCGCCATCACCACCTATTTCGGTCTGTTGGCCGTTACCTTCTTCATCGGCCGCGTCGTGCCGATCGATCCCGTGCTCGCCATTCTCGGCGATCGCGCGCCAGCTCATGTCGTCGAGCGCGTGCGGCGCGAGATGGGCTTCGACCTGCCGCTCTATGAGCAGTTCTATATCTATATCAAAGGTATCCTGTCCGGCGATTTCGGCAATTCGGTGCTGACGACCAATCCTGTAATGGTCGATATCCGCCGTGCATTCCCGGCAACGGTCGAGCTTGCGACGCTCGGAACGCTCATCGGCGCCTGCGTCGGCGTGCCGCTCGGCGTTCTTGCCGCGGTGCGCCGCGGCAGCATCGCCGACCAGGTCGTGCGCGTCATCGGCCTCATCGGTTATTCGGTGCCGATCTTCTGGCTGGCGCTGATCTCGCTCGTCATCTTCTATGCGCAGCTGCGCTGGGTGGCCTTTCCCGGCCGCATCGACATCGTCTTCGAATATACGTTCACGCCGATCACCGGCTTCTATCTGCTTGATAGCGCCTGGCAGGGGCAATGGGATGTCTTCTACGACGTCTTCCGCCACATCATCCTGCCGGCATCCTTGCTCGGCTATTTCTCGCTTGCCTATATCAGCCGGATGACGCGCAGCTTCATGCTGAACGAGCTTTCCCAGGAATATATCGTTGCCGCACGCGCCAAGGGGCTTTCGGAAACGCGGGTGATCTGGGGCCATGCGCTGCGCAATGCCGCCGTGCCGCTCGTCACCGTCATCGCGCTTTCCTATGCCGGCCTGCTTGAAGGATCGGTGCTGACCGAGACCGTGTTTTCCTGGCCGGGCATCGGGCTCTACATCACCAATTCGCTGCAGAATGCCGACATGAACGCCGTGCTCGGCGGCACGATCGTTATCGGCACTGTATTCATCGGCATCAACCTTCTGTCCGATCTTCTTTACCGGACACTCGACCCGAGGACGCGAAACGGATGACGGCCCCTGCCAGCCCATCTCCTGCGATGAGCCGCCGCGAATGGCTGCTTTCCGACCGGCCGCAATCGCGCATGCAGGCTCGCCTCGGCCGCGCCTATGTCACCTGGCGACAGTTCACGGCAAACAGGCTCGCCGTTGTCGGTCTGCTGGTCATCCTCGCGCTGCTTTTCATCGCCGCTTTCGCCGACCTGCTCGCCACGCACAATCCCGTCGTCGGCGATCTCCGCAATGCCCGCCTGCTGCCGCCGGGAACGGACGGCTTCCTGCTCGGCACGGACGATCAGGGCCGCGACATCTATTCGCGGCTGATATACGGGTCGCGACTGACTCTGCTCGTCGTCGGGCTTGTTGCCATCATCTCCGCGCCAATCGGGCTGATCGTCGGCACGGTATCGGGTTATGCCGGCGGCTGGGTGGATGCGACGCTGATGCGCATCACCGATATCTTCCTTGCCTTTCCGAAGCTGGTGCTGGCGCTTGCCTTCGTCGCTGCCCTCGGCCCCGGTATCCAGAATGCGATCATCGCCATCGCCATCACATCCTGGCCGCCCTATGCCCGCATCGCGCGTGCTGAAACGCTGACGGTCAGGCGTTCCGACTATATCTCGGCGGTGAAGCTGATGGGCGCCTCGCCGCTGCGCATCATCGTGCGCCACGTCATGCCGCTCTGCATTTCCTCGCTGATCGTGCGGGTGACGCTCGACATGGCGGGCATCATCCTGACGGCGGCCGGTCTCGGTTTCCTCGGCCTCGGCGCGCAGCCGCCGCTGCCGGAATGGGGCGCAATGATCGCTTCGGGCCGGCGCTTCATTCTCGATCAATGGTGGGTCGCGGCGATGCCTGGTATTGCCATTCTCATCGTCAGCCTCGGCTTCAATCTGCTCGGCGACGGCCTGCGCGACGCGCTCGACCCGAAGGAGAGCGGCCAATGACGACACTTCTGACGGTCGATAATCTCAAGGTCAGTTATCCCACGCGCACCGGCGTGATCGAAGCCGTGCGCGGCGTTTCCTTCACGCTCGGCAGGGAAAGGCTCGGCATCGTCGGCGAATCCGGTTCCGGCAAGTCGCAAACCGGCCGGGCCATCATGGGGCTGACGCCGAAACACGGCATCGTCACGGCCGACAGGCTCGATTTCAGCGGCATCGACCTCATCAAGGCTTCTGCCGGGCAAAGGCGCAGCCTGCGCGGCAAGCGTATCGCCATGATCCTGCAGGATCCGAAATATTCGCTCGACCCGGTCATGACGATCGGGCGGCAGATCTGCGAAACGCTGCGCACGCATGAGAAGGTCGGCAAGGCGGAGGCGCGCGATCGAGCGCTCGCTATGCTGGAAGCGGTGCAGATCCGCGACCCGAAACGGGTGTTCGACCTGCATCCGCATGAGGTCTCAGGCGGCATGGGGCAGCGCGCGATGATCGCCATGATGTTGATTGCCGGGCCTGAACTGCTGATCGCCGACGAGCCGACCTCGGCGCTCGACGTGACGGTACAGCTCGATGTGCTGAGGATCATGGACAGGCTGGTGTCCGAGCGCGGCATGGGGCTGATCTTCGTCTCTCACGATCTGAGGCTGGTCTCCTCCTTCTGCGACCGCGTCATCGTCATGTATGCCGGAAAGATCGTCGAAGAGCTCGCGGCCGCCGATCTCAAACATGCGAAGCATCCCTATACGCAGGGGCTGCTCAACTGCATGCCCGAGATCGGCGTAAACCGCCATCCACTGCCGGTGCTCGACCGCAGGCCGGAGTGGGCGGCATGAACGCAGCTCTCGCGATCGATAATCTCAGCGTCGTCTACGATCAGTTTTATGCGCTGAAGGATGTCGGCATTACCGTTGAGCGAGGCGAATCCTTCGGCCTCGTCGGCGAGTCAGGCTCGGGCAAATCGACCTTGCTGCGCGCCGTTGCCGGGCTTGCACCGGTAAGCGGCGGAACGATCGATATCGATGGCGAAGCGCTGAAAGGTTCGAAACGCAGCAAAGCCTTCTACCGGCGCGTGCAGATGGTCTTCCAGGACCCCTACGGTTCGCTGCATCCGCGTCAGACGATCGACCGGCTCCTGCTTGAACCGCTTGCCATTCATGGCATCGGCGACAGCGACAGGCGCATCGCGCGCGCCCTTGACGAGGTGGGCCTCGGCAACGGTTTCCGTTTCCGCTACCCGCACCAGCTTTCTGGCGGCCAGCGGCAGCGCGTGGCGATCGCAAGGGCGCTGATCGTCGAACCGTCAATTCTCTTGCTCGATGAGCCGACATCGGCGCTCGACGCCTCGGTGCAGGCAGAGGTGTTGAACCTGCTCGAGCAGATCCGGCGCGACCGCAAGCTCACCTTCGTGATGGTGAGCCACGATCTCGGCGTCATCACCCATATGTGCGACAGGCTCGCCGTGATGCGCAACGGCGCCGTGGTCGAGCGTTTGAGCTCGGAGGAGCTGGCGAAAGGCGTGGTCCAGGTGGACTATACGAGAAATTTGATGATCGCGAGCAAGGGTTTCGTCAAAGCCTGAAAGGCAATCTTTTCAAACTCTTGAAAAGAAAAGACCAGCGTCGGCGTTAAGGATAACGTTTTCCTAAAAGACGACCAATCGACTAGACTATTGACAGTTGCCCCAGTTCTGTCATGATCCCGTTAACGACTGTTAGCTTTCGTGATCGATGGAGGTTGAGGCATGTTCTTTCTCGGTGGGATGACCATGGGTTACCTCGATCCTCCCGTCAAAGCCGAGTGCAGGGAACAGATTTCAGTATCCCTTCCTGCGGAAAAGGATCGCCGGTTGATCGACACGCCTGCCAATCCACCCCAGAACGAGAATGTCGTCGAACGCTCGTTGATCTGGGCATGGCGCACGCTCTGCTAAAGGGCTGGTTGAATTTTCTCTTCCGTTCGCTCTAGACGGAAATTTATCTCTACCTACTTGATAGAGAAAATAAGAATATAAGCGCGAGCCGCACAACCGGCCGCAACGAGAACAACGGAGGCGACATATGGCAGATCTGGGTATTTCGCATACTCACGTGAACCACTATGGTTCCGCAGCGAGCAAGAAGCCACTCACGACGCGCCACAAGTTTCAGGCGGCGCTGCATGGAGCGATCTTCACCGCAGCGTTCCTGTTCGTCGTGGCCATGGTTTGCGGCGTCGTCGGTTGATCCGACGGATGATAAGCTTCGGCGAGTGCCGGGGCTGTAGCGGTTTTCGCTCTACCGAATTTCGGAACATTTAATCTGCTTCGTCATTCTCCTGACAATCGAATGTCAAAAGGAGAATGGTCATGAGAGGCATTTTATTGTGGTTGATTGGTATTCCTATCCCAATCATCATTCTTCTCTACCTTTTTCACGCTGTATAGAGGGCGTCGCATCGAATTTATTCGCGCGACGTGCCAGAATTCTTGTTGTATTTTGGCTGCGCAGGATTGCTGCGCTCTTCTTGTTACATCGGCAATTGACCGTCAGGCAGGCGGAGTAAGCTCTGTTCCGCAGACGGCCAAACCGCATCGGGCGCATGATCCAGCGATCATGCGCCTTTCCTTTGTCTGAAATCGAAGAGCTCTTGTGTTGTCGGAACCAGATGGCCGGTAATTCCGTCATCCCCGCCGACCGGAGAAACCCACCCGAGGCCGCGGCGCATATCTCTTGACTTGAATTATTCCGATGGTGTCCAAATTTTCGCCATGGCTTTCGCAGAGAGGAAACCTAGCCATTCGCAAACGCCTGGTCATCAAGCATGTCGCGTAACGTGTGCAGCGGTTTGCGATCACGACATGCGCAAAACCAAAGGACCTCAAGCGCGGCAAATCTGAAAGATCGCGACACGTTTCAGCGTCATTTATCCCGCCTTCGTCGATCTTCGAAGAATCGGGCTCCGTTCATGTAGCAGTCATGATAAGCAGTGCAAAAGGCTGAGCAAAACAGCCATAACTTTGTTTGGATCCAGAACCGAACCATGTCCATTTCCAATCCTTCTCCGAGCCTTTCGCGCGAATCCGATACGAAGCAGATCGATCACAACGATTCGATCCGCTCGACCTACCTTTCCATCGAAGATATCAAGGCGATGGGCGATGCAGTCGCCCGCAACGGCGTCGACCAGCTGCCGGCTTTCGCCCCATTCGATTTCTTCGCGCGCCATAAGGAAAACGAGAAGGAGATCCTGCGCGTCTACCGCACCACGGCAACGGATGTCGAAGCCGGCGAGACCATCACACCGGCGGCAGAATGGCTGCTGGACAATCACTATATCGTCGAAGAGGCTATCCAGGAGGTGCGGCGCGACTTCCCCCGCCGCTTCTACCGCGAATTGCCGACCATGTCCGTCGGCGGCGTCGAGGTGCCGCGCACTCTCGTGCTTGCCTGGCTCTACGTCGCTCATACCCACAGCACGATCTCGCAAGAAAGCCTGACGGCGCTGGTCGACGGCTTTCAGGCCAACGAAACGCTCAGGATCGGCGAGCTCTGGGCGTTGCCCTCACTGGTGCGCTATGTGCTCGTGGAAAACCTTCGCCGCATTTCGAGCCGCGTCGAAGCGAGCCGCCGCCTGCGCCGCCGCGCCAACGAAGCGGCCGATGAGCTGGTGCGCCTGAGCGATCCCACAAAAGCCAATGCCTATCTGAAGACGCTGGAGCCGCTCGCCGAGGACAATACCTTCTCGACGCAGTTCCTTTACCGCCTGCGCGACGGCTCGCAGACCTCGAGCCTTGCGATCACCTGGCTCGACGAGCGGCTGGAAGAGCTTGGCCGCAATACCGAAGAGGCGACGACGGCCGAACACAGCCGCCTCTCCTCCGGCAATGTGACGATGGGCAACATCATCCGCAGCCTTCGCGAGATCGACGATACCGAATGGTCGGTCTGGGTCGAGCAGGTGAGCCATGTCGACAAGCTGCTCTGGGAGCATTCGGACTACGGCATCCTCGATTCCGGCTCGCGCAATAAATATCGCAAGCAGATCGAGAAGCTGGCCAAGCGTTCGCCGCTGACGGAAATGGAAATCGCCCAGCTGGCGCTCGACATGACCGATGCCGCCAAGGCTTCGGGCGAGCCGCAGCCGCATGAACCGAATGTCGGCGGCTTCCTGTCCGGCGCGCAGCGGCCGAAGCTCGAGGCGCGGGCGAGCTACCGCCCGACAATTACCCAGTATTTCGTGCGCGCCGTTCGCCGGTTCAACTGGCTGTCGATCGCCGTGCCCGTCATGCTACTGACGATCATCGCCATGGCGATCGTCGGCAAGTTCATGGCGAATGCCGGCATGGGGGCGGCCGAAATCGCCGTCCTGCTGATCATGTTCTCGCTGCCGGCGTCGGAAGGGGCGACCGGTCTCTTCAACACCGTGCTTTCCTTCTTCGTGACGCCGGCGCGCCTCGTAGGCTACGAGTTCAAGGAAGGTATTCCGGAGGATGCGCGCACGCTGCTTGTCGTGCCCTGCCTGATCTCGAACCGCGACAGCGTCGACGACCATGTGCGCAACCTCGAGGTTCATTATCTCGCCAATCCGCGCGGCGAAATCTATTTCGCGTTGCTCAGCGACTGGCCGGACAGCGATGCCGAGGAAACGCCCGCCGATCTCGAGGTTCTCGACTATGCCAGGCGCGAGATCGCCAATCTTTCCGCCCGCTATGCCTATGACGGCAAGACGCGTTTCTACCTGCTGCATCGCCGCCGCCTCTACAATCCCTCCGAAGGCGTGTGGATGGGCTGGGAGCGCAAGCGTGGCAAGCTGCACGAACTGAACATGCTGCTCCGCGGCGACCGCGACACGAGCTATCTGCCGGGCGCCAATGCCGTACCGGCCAACGTGCAATATGTCATGACGCTCGATGCCGACACGCGCCTGATGCGTGACGCCGTCACCAAGCTCGTCGGCAAGCTCTATCATCCGATCAACCGCCCGGTCATCAATCCGAAAACCGGCCGCGTCGAAAGCGGTTATGGCGTCTTGCAGCCGCGTGTCACCCCGTCGCTGACGACGGGCAAGGATGCGTCGGTCTTCCAGCGCGTCTTTTCGATCAACCGCGGCCTCGATCCTTATGTCTTCACCGTTTCCGACGTCTATCAGGATCTCGCCGGCGAAGGCACCTTCACCGGCAAGGGCCTCTATCATGTCGATGCCTTCGAAGCTTCGCTGAAGGGCCGGATCGAAGAGAATTCGGTGCTCAGCCACGATCTGCTCGAAGGCTCGATGGCGCGCTGCGCGCTCGTCACCGACCTCGAGCTGGTGGAGGATTTCCCAATCCGCTACGAGGTGGAAACCTCGCGCCAGCATCGCTGGGCGCGTGGCGACTGGCAGCTCCTGCCCTATATGTTCAATCCGAAATACGCCGTCACGGCGCTCGGCCGCTGGAAAATGTTCGACAACCTGCGCCGTTCGCTGACGCCGATCGCGTGGTTCTTCGCCTCCGTTCTCGGCTGGTATCTCATGGGTCCGCTCGGCGCGCTCGTCTGGCAAATTCTCCTGATCTTCTGCCTCTTCGTCGCACCGACCCTATCACTCATCAACGGCATCATCCCGCGCACCAGCGATATCGTCGCCCGCGCCCATCTCTACACGGTCTGGTCCGATATCACCGCCGCCAACGCGCAGGTTGCGCTGCGCATCATCTTCATCGCCGACTCGGCCTGCATGATGGCGGATGCGATCGGCCGTTCGCTCTATCGCCTGTTCGTCAGCCGTAAGCTAATGCTGCAGTGGCGGACCGCCGCCAGTGTCCAGGCCGGCGGCCAGGGGACGCTGATCTCCTACTACAAGGCGATGTGGCATGCTCCGGTGCTGGCGCTGCTGGCGCTCGGTTTTGCAGCCCTTCCCGGCGGCAGCGCCTTCTTCGTCGGTATTCCCTTTGCGTTGCTGTGGATCCTGTCGCCTGTCGTTGCCTGGTATGTCAGTCAGTCGGCGGAGACCGAAGACCGGCTCGAGGTCGCCGATTCCGTGTCGAGCGAACTGCGCAAGATCGCCCGGCGAACCTGGCGTTATTTCGAGACCTTCACGACGGCCGAACAGAACTATCTGCCGCCGGACAATATCCAGGAAACACCGCATGTCATCGTCGCGGCGCGCACCTCGCCGACCAATATCGGCGTCTATCTGCTCTCCGTCGTCTCCGGCCGGCATTTCGGTTGGTTCTCCTTCGAGGAGACGCTCGAGCGGCTGGAGCAGACGATCGCGACGATCGACAGAATGGAGAAGTTCCGCGGCCACCTCTTCAACTGGTATCACACCGATACGCTGCAGACGCTTGGGCCGCGTTATGTCTCGGCCGTCGACAGCGGCAATCTCGCCGGTCATCTGATTGCCATATCGTCGGCCTGCCGTAACTGGGCCGAGGCTCCGTCGGCCCATATGCAGGGCAATCTCGACGGTGTCGGCGATACGGCCGGCATTCTCGGCGAGGTGCTCGCGGACCTGCCGGATGACCGCAAGACCGTGCGCCCGCTGCGCCGGCGGCTGGAAGAGCGCATCGTCGGCTTCCAGAACGCGCTTGCTGCCGTCAAGCGCGAGCACGAATTCGCTTCGATTCGCATCATCAACCTCGCCGTTCTCGCGCGTGACATCGAGAAGCTCGCCGCCAATCTCGACCATGAGGTCAAGTCGAAGCAGAGCGAAGAGGTCACCCAATGGGCGGCGTCGCTGGTGAAGGTCTGCGAGGCGCATATATCAGACAGCACCTTCGACCTTTCCAAAGTCGATGCGCTGCGGCCACGCCTGGTGGCGCTGCGCGACAAGGCTCGCGACCTCGCCTTCTCGATGGATTTCGGCTTCCTGTTCCGGCCGGAACGACGCCTGCTGTCGATCGGCTACCGAGTCGAAAGCGGCGAACTCGACCAGGCCTGCTACGACCTTCTGGCTTCGGAATGCCGCCTGACCAGCCTCTTCGGCATCGCCAAGGGTGACCTGCCGACGGAGCACTGGTATCGCCTCGGCCGTCAGGTCGTGCCTGTGGGTTCACGTGGCGCGCTGGTTTCCTGGTCAGGCTCGATGTTCGAATATCTGATGCCGCCGCTCGTCATGCAGGAGCGCGGCGGGGGTATCCTCAACCAGACCAACAATCTTGTTGTTGTCGAGCAGATGAATTACGCCCGCAAGCTCGGCATTCCGTGGGGCATTTCGGAAGCGGCCTTCAATGCCCGCGACCATAACCTCAATTATCAGTACACGAATTTCGGCGTGCCGACGCTCGGCCTGAAGCGTGGCCTCGGCCACAATGCCGTCATCGCGCCTTACGCATCGCTGCTCGCGAGCCAGTACGACCCGCCAGGCGCGCTCGAAAACCTGCAGAGGCTGCGCAAGGTCGGCGCACTCGGCAAATTCGGCTTCCATGATGCCGTCGACTTCACGCCGACGCGCGTGCCGGAAGGCAAGAAATGCGCGGTGGTCTACAACTATTATGCCCACCATCACGGCATGTCGATCGCGGCCGTCGCCAACGTCGCCTTCAACGGCCATCTGCGCGAACTCTTCCACTCGGATCCCGTCATCGAGGCGGCCGAACTGCTGCTGCAGGAAAAGGCGCCGCGCGACATTCCGGTCATGAGCGGCAAGCATGAATCCGATACGCCGGCCAGCATCCAGGATGACCTGTTGCGGCCGGAGCTTCGCAAGATCAGCGATCCGGCTTCGCGCGAGCGCGAACTCGTGTTCCTGTCGAACGGCCATTATTCGCTGATGCTGACGGCGACAGGCGCCGGTTATTCCCGCTGGAACGGTCTTTTCGTTTCCCGCTGGAAAGCCGATCCGACCGAAGATCGCTGGGGCAGCTTCATCTTCCTGCGCGATACCGCCACCAATGAATGGTGGTCGACGACATCAGAGCCGAAGGGTGTCGAAGGCGAAAAGATCAAGGTCGAATTCGCTGACGAGAAGGCGCAGTTCACCAAGACGGTCGGCGATCTGACGAGCGAGGTGGAGTGCATCATTGCGACCGAGCATGATGCCGAGGCCCGCCGCGTCACCCTGCTCAACATGGGTGGGGAGGACCGTTTCATCGAAGTCACGTCCTACCTCGAGCCTGTCATCACCTCCGACGACACCGACAATGCGCATCCGGCATTCGCCCGGATGTTCGTCAAGACCGAGATCGGCAAGCGCGGCGACGTCATCCGAGCGGAACGCAATAAGCGCGATCCGAACGAGCCGAATATCAGCATCGCGCATCTGATCGTCGACAATGCCGGCGACACCCGCCACACAGAATTCGAAACCGACCGTCGCAAGTTCATCGGCCGTGGCCGCAGCCTTGCCGATGCCGCCGCTTTCGATCCAGGCGCAACACTTTCCGGCAGCGACGGCTTCGTGCTCGATCCCGTCATGTCGTTGCGCCGCACCGTGCGTGTGCCGGCCGGCAAGAAGGTCAGCGTGTTCTTCTGGACAATTGCGGCGCCGACCCGCGACGAGGTCGACAAGGCGGTCAACCGCTACCGTCATCCCGACGCCTTCAATCACGAGCTCGTCCAGGCCTGGACGCGCACGCAGGTGCAGATGCGCCATGTCGGCGTCACCTCGCAGCAGGCGGCAGCCTTCCAGCATCTCGGCCGCTACCTCGTCTATCCCGACATGCAGCTGCGCAGCGATCAGGCGACCGTCGAGGCCGGCCTGCAATCGCAATCGGCACTTTGGCCGCTGGCGATATCAGGCGACTTCCCGATCTTCACGCTGCGCATCAACGACGACATGGATCTCGACATCGCCCGCGAGGCGCTGCTGGCCCAGGAATATCTGCGCTCGCGCGGCGTCACCGCCGATCTCGTCATTATGAACGAACGCGCCTCTTCTTATGCGCAGGACATGCAGCACGCGCTCGACGCCATGTGCGAAAACGTGCGCCGCATGGGCCAGGCCGACGGCCTGCGCCAGCATATCTTCGCTGTCCGCAAGGACCTGATGGAGGAGGCCACCTATCACGCGCTGATCGCGGCTTCCCGCGTCACCCTGCATGCGAAAAATGGCAAGGTGGTCGACCAGATCAACCGCGCCGTGGCGCTGTTTGCACCCTCCAAGGAGGAGCTGCAGGAGATGGAACGGGCAGAGCGCGCCAAGCCTCCGGTCAAGCGTATTGCGCCGGTGCCGCCACCTGTCGTGCCTGCCGTCGTCATCGAGGAGGAAGGCGATCTCGACTTCTGGAACGGCATCGGCGGCTTTGCCCGCGACGGGCGCGAATATGTCGTTCGTCTCGCCGGCGGCGATGCGACGCCGCAGCCCTGGATCAACGTCATCGCCAACGACAAGTTCGGGTTCCACGTGTCGGCGGAAGGGGCGGGCTTTACTTGGAGCGTCAACTCGCGCGACTACCAGCTGACCTCCTGGTCGAACGATGCGGTGGTCAACCGTTCGGGTGAAGCGCTCTATCTCGCCGATCTCGACAGCGGCGCCGTCATGACGCCGTTCGCAGCACTTTCCCGTCGGCCGGACATCCGTTTCGAAGCCCGCCACGGGCTCGGCTATTCCGTCTTCTCCAGCATCCAGAACGATATTGCGCTGGAACTGACGCAGACGATCGCCCGCGAAAAGCCGGTGAAACTGCAGCGTCTTCGGCTGCGCAATACCGGTTCGACCGGCCGCAGGCTGCGCCTCTATGGTTATGTCGAATGGATCCTCGGCAACAATCCGGGCCGCACGGCGTCATTCATCGTGTCCAGGCATGACGAGGAGACGGGCGCGCTGTTTGCCACCAATCCCTACAGCATCGATTTTTCCAACCGCACCGCCTTCTTCGCGGCGAGCGAGACGCTTTCGAGCTTCTCGGCAAGCCGGCGCGAATTCATCGGCAAGGCGGGAACGATCCACGCGCCGCAGGCCGTCACCTCTGCCGCCGTCCTTTCCGGCACGACGGAACTGGACGGCGATCCGGCCGCGGCTCTTGCGATCGACATCGAGCTCGCAGCCGGCGAGGAGCGCGACTTCACCTTCTTCCTCGGCGATACCGGGACGGAAGAGGAAGCGCGCGCCGTCATCGCCGATATCCGCAAGGCTTCGTTCGATGATGCCGTCGAGGCGAACCGCGCCTTCTGGCAGGATTTCACCGGCAGGCTGCAGATTTCGACGCCGGACCGTGGGATGAACAATCTCATCAATACCTGGCTGCCCTATCAGAGCCTCGGCTGCCGCATCATGGCCCGCACCGCCTTCTACCAGGCAAGCGGCGCCTTCGGCTTCCGCGATCAGTTGCAGGACACGCTGGCCTTCGTGCTGCACGAGCCCGCGATCGCCCGCCGGCAGATCCTGAACGCCGCCTCGCGCCAATTCCGCGAGGGCGACGTGCAGCATTGGTGGCTGCCGGGAACGGGTGCGGGCGTTCGCACGATGATCTCCGACGATGTCGTCTGGCTGAGTTATGCAATCCACCATTATTGCAGCGTCACCGGCGATAAGAGCGTGCTCGACGAGGAGCTTGCCTTCCTGGAAGGCCCGGCCCTTCTCGAAGGCCAGCACGACTCCTTCTATAAGCCGGAGATTTCCGAGGATAAGGCGAGCGTCTACGAACACGCGGCGCTGGCGCTCGATCTCGCCATCGCCCGCAAGGGGAAGAACGGCCTGCCGCTGTTCCTCGGAGGCGACTGGAACGACGGCATGAACCGCGTCGGCATCGGCGGGCGCGGCACCAGCGTCTGGCTCGGCTGGTTCCTGGCGGGTGCATTGCGCTCCTTCATCCCCTATGCCGAAGAGCGTGGCGATACAGCGCGTGCGGAGCGCTGGTCGGCGCATCTCACCGAATTGAAGAAGGCGCTTGAAACCGCGGCCTGGGATGGCGGCTACTACCGCCGCGGCACGTTCGACGACGGTACGTTGCTCGGCTCCAAGGAAAGCCCAGAATGCCGGATCGATTCGATCGCGCAGTCCTGGAGCGTGCTATCAGGCGAGGGCGATCCAGACCGGGCCGTCAAGGCGATGGATGCCGTGCTCGATCAACTGGTCGACGAAGATGCCCGCATCATCCGGCTGTTCACTCCGCCTTTCGTCAATTCCGCCAGGGATCCCGGCTATATCAAGGCCTATCCGCCCGGCGTGCGCGAAAACGGCGGGCAATATACCCATGCCTCGACCTGGGTGGTGATGGCGCTGGCGGAGCTGAAGCGGGGCGACGACGCCTTCCGCTGCTTCCAGATCCTCAACCCGATCACCCATGCGCTCGACAAGGCTTCGGCGGAGCAATACCGCGTCGAACCCTATGTCGTGGCGGCCGATGTCTACGGGCATGATCCCTATACGTCGCGCGGCGGCTGGACCTGGTACACAGGTTCCGCCGGCTGGCTCTACCGCGCCGCGGTCGAAGGGATTCTCGGCATCCGCCTGAAGGCGGGCCGGCTTTATGTCAAGCCGGCGCTTCCTTCGGAATGGGACGGATTTGCGGCAGAGGTGGAGCAGGGCGGCGGCAAATACCGCATTTCGGTCTCAAAAGCGTCCAATGCCAGCGGCTACACTCTGTCGATCAACGGCAGCGAAGTCACCGATCCCGAAGAGGGATATCCGCTCGGATAAAGCGTTCTCCACGCTGAAAAATTCGGCGATTCGCGACGGCCAAAAGGGAACCCTTTTGGCCGTCGTCGCGTTTGCAAATCGGATAATAAGGAGAGACCCATGGCAAGCACGCCGACCGAAGCCGTCGTCACTGGGCGCAGTTCCATATCCGCAGCTGCGCCAGCGCGTGACACGAGGCTCGACGTCTTGCGTGGCCTGGCTCTGATCATGATCTTCATCAATCATGTTCCCGGGCAGATCTTCGAATATGCAACGACGAAGAATTTCGGCTTTTCCGATGCCGCCGAGGCCTTCGTGCTGATCTCGGGCATTGCTGTCGGTCTTGCCTATGGTTCCCGCTTCGAGCCGGGCAATCGACTCAGGATGGCGATCAAGGCGACGAAGCGCGCCTTCACGCTCTACCTCGCCCATATGATCACCACCTTCATGACGCTGGCGCTCTTCATCTCAGGCTCCTGGCTGTTCCACCGGCCGGGCTTGCTGGTTGAAATCAATATCCTGGCGGTTCTGATGAACCTGAAGGAAGGCATCCCGGCGCTGCTGCTGCTGGGCCACCAGATCGGTTACAACAATATCCTGCCGATGTATGGCGCGTTGATGCTGATGGCGCCGGTCATCCTGCTCCTCAACGAGCGAAGTCCGCTTCTGGCGCTCGCCGTCTCGGCCACGGTGTGGCTGCTTGCCGGCATCTACCAGGTGGCGCCGCACAACATGCTGATCGAGGGCTACTGGTTCCTCAACCCGCTCTCCTGGCAGTTCCTGTTTTCGATCGGCATCGTCTCGATCTTGCATATCAAGCGCGGCGGCACGATCCCGCGGCATCCGCTACTGCTTGCTGCGGCTGCCGGTTATGTCGCTCTATCCTTCGTCTGGGTGACGGGCCAGCTCTGGATTTTCGGCAACTCGCTGGCAGCCCTTGGCCTGCCCACCGTTATCACCGGCTTCGACAAGACCTTCCTGTCGCTGCCGCGGCTGCTGCATGTGCTGGCGCTGACCTATCTCGTGATCAGCATTCCGGCGTTCTCGCGGATACTGCGCCGTCCGGCGGACAATCCGCTGACCATCCTCGGCCGGCATTCGCTGAACATCTTCGTCGCCGGCACGATCCTCGCCATGATCGGCCAGGTGGTGCTCTATATCACCAACAAGGATCCGCTGGTCGGCCCGCTCTTCGTCATCATCGGGATCGCGACCCAGTTCGCCTATGCCTATTATCTCGAGCGCAAGCGCCGGCAGGGCAAGGTCAAGGCAAAACCCGTCACCGAAACCGCAACAGTTCCCGTTCCCGTCCGCATCAGCGGAACCGCAAATGCCTATCGCCGGAACGACCGGAAATAAGGATCAGCCCGCCAGCCGATCGACAGCAATGAGCCGGTGGCCGATCGCCGCCGGCTCAATTTTTATGGACGAGAATATTCACCAGCTTGCCGAACGGATCGCGCACGTAAAAACGCCGGACACCCCAGGGCTCGTCGGCCGGGCCGTACTCGATCGGAAAGCCTGCCGCCGACATCGCCTCGAAGGCGGCATCGAGGTCGTCCACCTCGATCGATAGGTCAGGCACCGGCGTTCCCGAACCGCCTTCGCTGGCAATGCTGAGCTGGCCATTCATCGGCCTGGCCGCGCCGAACGTGGTGATCCAGCCGTGATCCATGGTGACGTCGAGACCGAGGATATCCTGATAGAAGCGCTTGGCTGGAGTGATATCCGCTGCCTGGATATTGGCGACGATGCGCAGGACCTTCATGGGTTTCTCCCAGATGATGGGTGACAGCCGGAGGTTAGGGAAGATCGGTGCGATGATCAATCCGCCCTGGAGGCGGAGGCGTTGCCGCGTGTGATGCCCCCGGCTGCCTGCCGGACATCTCCGCACAAGCGCAAAGCCCGGATACATACCTCACAGATTTCGGGGACATACCTGACAGATGTTCGGAGACATGCTTGACACTTCCGGAGTGGTTTCTCGGGAGGTCGGTATGGTTTTGCGGTTGAGCGATCGTGGATGAGTGTTTTGAATTCTGCCGGCTGGCCGGGCTTGAGGGGACGAACTTTCACTGCGCTTTGGCATGAGTCGGCTGACCGGCTATGTCTGGCCGTAGCACCTGAGGGCGGGTGAACCGGTGGAGGACCACTCCCAGGGCTCAAAGCAAACAAAAAGGCCGGAAGGAGTTACCTTCCGGCCTCTATCTTGAAACCTGAACCGATCAGGCGGCTTCGGTCGTGTGAGCCTTGCGGACCTCTTCGTCGGTCAGGATGCCGCTGGCGCGCAGCAGCGCGGCGAAGCGGCCGTTGCTGTGGCTGAGCTCATCGAAGCTGCCCTGTTCGACGACGCGGCCGTCATCGAGGAAGAGCACCATATCGGCTTCGCGGACCGTCGACAGGCGGTGGGCGATGATGAAGGTGGTGCGGTTCTGACGCAGATTGTCGATCGCGGCCTTGACGCGGGCTTCGGTCTCGACGTCGAGCGCCGAGGTCGCCTCGTCGAGCACCAGGATCGGCGCGTCCTTGAGGATGGCGCGGGCAATCGCGATGCGCTGGCGCTCGCCGCCGGAGAGCTTGTTGCCGCGTTCACCGACATGCGTGTCGTAACGATCCTCACGGGTCTCGATGAAGTCGGCGGCGGCGGCGGCTTCGGCCGCACGGCGCATTTCCTCTTCGCTGGCGCCTTCGCGGCCGAGGCGGATGTTGTCGCTGATCGAACGGTTCAGCAAGCCTGCATCCTGGAAGACGGTGGCGATGTGGCGACGCAGCGACTTGCGGGTCACCTTGGTGATATCGGTGCCGTCGACGAGGATCTGGCCGCCCTGGGCGTCGTAAACACGCTGCAGCAGGTTGACGAGCGTCGTCTTGCCGGCGCCGGTCGGGCCGACGATCGCGACCGTCTGGCCTGCCTTCACCGAGAAGGAGACATTGTGCAGGCCCTGCGAGCTGTTGCCGAAGCCGAAGGAGACGTCGCGGAATTCGATCGCACCCTTGACGTCCTTGATCTCGCCGTTGCCGGCCGGCTCTTCGCGGTCACGCACCGAGTCTTCGAGGGCGTAGAATTCCTCGAGCTTGGAACGGGCCTCGAAAATCTGCGTGGCGAACTGGCGCATCAGGTCGAGGCGGCCGATCAGCAGGTTGGCGAAGCCGATGAAGGCGATGACGTCGCCGACGCGCAACTGGCCGGACTGAACGAGCATGGTGCCGATGATCAGGACCACCATCATCGCGATGGTCGAAGCCATGCGGTTCAGCGCGCTGGCGATCGCCCACCAGTCGAGCACCGGATACTGGGCTTCGAGCAGACGGTCGGCGAAGGACTTCAACGCCCGGGTTTCAGCCTCGATGCGGTTGTAGCTGTGCAGCACCGAAACGTTGCTGATCGAGTCGCTGACATGCGAGAAGACGGTGTGATAGTGGTTCTCGACCGAAGCCTGGCCGTCTTTGGTGCGGCTCATGACGACGCGGCCGATCAGCCAGTAGGCGATGCCGAGCACCATGAGGACTGCGGAAAGGCGCAGGTCCATCGACATTGCAGTCGGGATCAGCAGCGCAAGCGCGATCACCGTCGACAGGTGGTTGCGCATGAATTCCAGCCAGAGGCCGAACAGCGTTTCGCAGGCGCGCAGCAATGTGTGCAGCGCGTTGGAGGTGCCGCGCTGATGGTGCCAGCCAAGCGGCATCGAAATGATGCGGCCGAAGGCTTCCGTCAACAGCGTCGCCCGCCGGCCATGGGCCAGCCTGTCGGCCTCGCGGGCCACCAGGACGAAGGCAATGGTGTTGAAGACGGCGAAAGTCGCCCACATGAAGAGGATAGGCTTGACCTCACCCTTGCCCGAAATCGCATCGATGATGCGCCCGAACAGGATCGGCTCCGCGATGGTAATCGTCGCCAGAACGATGTTTGCGACCACGACCAGGGATACGCGCAGCTTGTAGGCGCCAAGATAGCGCAGAGCTCTTGCATAGACCTTGAATAGCGTCACGTGGAACCTCTTGTGCATCTGCGAAAAACGGGATGATGCGATGCTACTAAAGGCTACCTGAACCGGCGATTAACGGAGCATTCAGGGTTCAAACGAGCAGGATGATTAACGCGAACGTACTATCAGAGGGTGCGACGAGATGACTATGGCGTGGAAATTGCCGCTTAGGTATATGTCGCGGCAATTTGCGCTTGCATTTTAATCAATGTTTAGCACAGCATTAAATTAGAGACTGCATTTTATTGTAGAAGACCGTTTCGCGACCAATCTGAAAAGCCGCCGACGGCCTCGATGCGGACATCGGGTCCGGGCAAGGGCAATTTTTGTGAATATTAATTCCTTAATTCAATTACTTGTAATTCTCGAGGAATGCTCGAAGCCCGAGGCCCTCGTCGGCGAGCTGGAGCAGGTCATTCGGGCATGCGGCTTCGAATATTACAGCCTGTCGCGCCATTCGCAGCAGAATCCGGAACCCTGGGCCGGTATGCTTGCCGGCCGCTGGCCGGAACAATGGCAGCAGATATATGCCGCTAAAAAATATCTCCTGGTCGATCCGATCGTCCGTTATCTCGGCCATGCGCAGCGGCCGTTCCGCTGGCGGGAGAGCATGGCGGCCTTCCGCAAGGATGGGCACGAGCGGCGCATGGAGCAGATGATGGTCGATGCCTTCGGCCACGGGCTGGAGGACGGCTACATCTTTCCGGTCCATGGACGCAGCGGTATTCTCGGTGGCCTCAGCATCAGCGGCAAGCCAGTCGAGCTGTCGCCGGTGGCGATCTCCCTGTTCGAGGCGGTGGCGCGCAAGGCCTTTTGGCGGTTGCTCGATTTGAAGGGCGAGGCACAGGCGCTGGAAACCGTGCTGCCGGCTGAAACGCCGCTGACGCGGCGCGAGATGGAAATCCTGCGTTATCTCGCAGAAGGCATGACCTCGATGGAGATCAGCAAGATGCTGAAGATCTCAAACCACACCGTCGACTGGTATATGAACGGCCTGCAGGATAAACTGAAGGCTAAAAACCGGCAGCAGGCGGTGGCTCTCGCCTTCCGCCATGGCCTGATAAGCTAGGTTTCTTTCATCCTTGTCGCCAAAGCCGCCGGAGACCGCTGGCCGGCATGCATTGGCATGGCGAGAAAGTGCATTTCGCAGTCGCAAGAGAAATTGAACTTCTCGTGACAAGAAGTTAAGAATTTTCTTCGCGGGTGCAGCATGCCCGTGTCTGAACGACGGAGGAGACCGTTTTGCCCATATCCAAGATACTCGTTGCCAATCGCTCCGAAATAGCCATCCGCGTGTTCCGCGCGGCCAACGAGCTTGGAATAAAAACGGTGGCAATCTGGGCGGAGGAAGACAAACTGGCGCTGCACCGCTTCAAGGCGGACGAGAGCTATCAGGTCGGCCGCGGCCCGCATCTTTCGCGCGATCTCGGGCCGATCGAAAGCTATCTGTCGATCGACGAGGTCATCCGCGTCGCCAAGCTCTCCGGCGCCGATGCCATCCATCCGGGCTACGGCCTGCTGTCGGAAAGCCCTGAATTCGTCGACGCCTGCAATGAGGCCGGCATCATCTTCATCGGTCCGAAGGGCGATACGATGCGCCAGCTCGGCAACAAGGTTGCGGCGCGCAACCTGGCGATTTCGGTCGGCGTGCCTGTCGTGCCGGCAACGGAGCCGCTGCCTGACGATATGGCCGAAGTGGCGAAAATGGCGGAAGAGATCGGTTATCCCGTCATGCTCAAGGCCTCCTGGGGCGGTGGCGGGCGCGGCATGCGCGCGATCCGCGATCCGAAGGATCTCGCCCGCGAGGTGACCGAGGCCAAGCGCGAGGCGATGGCCGCCTTCGGCAAGGACGAGGTCTATCTCGAAAAGCTCGTCGAGCGCGCACGCCATGTCGAAAGCCAGATCCTCGGCGACACCCACGGCAATGTCGTGCATCTCTTTGAGCGCGACTGCTCCATCCAGCGCCGCAACCAGAAGGTCGTCGAGCGCGCGCCGGCACCTTATCTCTCGGAAGCGCAGCGCCAGGAGCTTGCCGCCTATTCGCTGAAGATCGCGGCGGCGACCAATTATATCGGCGCCGGCACCGTCGAATATCTGATGGATGCCGATACCGGCAAATTCTACTTCATCGAGGTCAATCCGCGCATCCAGGTCGAGCATACCGTGACCGAAGTCGTCACCGGCATCGACATCGTCAAGGCGCAGATCCACATTCTCGACGGTTTTGCGATCGGCACGCCGGAATCGGGCGTTCCCGCTCAAGCCGACATTCGTCTCAACGGCCATGCGTTACAATGCCGCATCACCACCGAAGATCCCGAGCACAACTTCATCCCGGACTACGGCCGCATCACCGCCTATCGCTCGGCATCCGGCTTCGGCATCCGTCTTGACGGCGGCACCTCCTATTCCGGCGCCATCATCACCCGCTACTACGATCCGCTGCTCGTCAAGGTGACGGCCTGGGCGCCGAACCCGTCCGAAGCGATTTCCCGCATGGACCGGGCGCTGCGCGAATTCCGTATTCGCGGTGTCGCCACCAACCTGACCTTCCTCGAAGCGATTATCGGTCACGCGAAGTTCCGGGACAACAGCTATACGACCCGCTTCATCGACACGACGCCGGAGCTCTTCCAGCAGGTCAAGCGCCAGGACCGCGCGACGAAGCTGCTCACCTATCTCGCCGACGTCACCGTCAACGGCCATCCCGAAGCCAAGGACAGGCCGCGGCCGCTTGAAAACGCTGCCCAGCCGATTGTTCCCTATTCCAACGGCAATAGTGTGAAGGACGGTACGAAGCAGCTTCTCGATACGCTCGGCCCGAAGAAATTCGGTGAATGGATGCGCAACGAGAAGCGTGTGCTGCTGACCGATACGACGATGCGCGACGGCCACCAGTCGCTGCTTGCCACCCGCATGCGCACCTACGACATCGCCCGCATCGCCGGCACTTACGCGCATGCGCTGCCGAACCTGCTGTCGCTCGAATGCTGGGGAGGTGCGACCTTCGACGTCTCCATGCGCTTCCTGACCGAAGATCCGTGGGAGCGGCTGGCGCTGATCCGCGAGGGCGCCCCGAACCTTCTGCTGCAGATGCTGCTGCGTGGCGCCAATGGCGTCGGCTACACCAATTATCCCGACAATGTCGTCAAATACTTCGTCCGCCAGGCGGCGAGGGGCGGCATCGATCTCTTCCGTGTCTTCGACTGCCTGAACTGGGTCGAGAACATGCGGGTGTCGATGGACGCGATTGCCGAGGAGAACAAGCTCTGCGAGGCGGCGATCTGCTATACCGGCGATATCCTGAACTCGGCTCGCCCGAAATACGATCTGAAATACTATACCGACCTCGCCGTCGAACTCGAAAAGGCCGGCGCGCATATCATCGCGCTGAAAGACATGGCCGGTCTCTTGAAGCCTGCGGCGGCGAAGGTTCTGTTCAAGGCGCTGCGCGAGGCGACCGGCCTGCCGATCCATTTCCACACGCATGATACATCGGGCATTGCGGCGGCAACCATTCTTGCCGCGGTCGAGGCCGGTGTCGATGCCGTCGATGCGGCGATGGATGCGCTGTCGGGCAATACCTCGCAGCCCTGTCTCGGCTCGATCGTCGAGGCGCTCGCCGGCTCCGAGCGCGATCCGGGTCTCGATCCGGAATGGATTCGCCGCATCTCCTTCTACTGGGAAGCGGTGCGCAACCAGTATGCCGCCTTCGAAAGCGACCTCAAGGGTCCGGCGTCGGAAGTCTACCTCCATGAAATGCCGGGCGGCCAGTTCACCAATCTCAAGGAGCAGGCCCGTTCGCTCGGTCTGGAGACCCGCTGGCACCGGGTGGCGCAGGCCTATGCCGACGCCAACCAGATGTTCGGCGATATCGTCAAGGTGACGCCGTCCTCCAAGGTCGTCGGCGACATGGCGCTGATGATGGTCAGCCAGGATCTGACGGTTGCTGACGTCGTCAGCCCGGATAGGGAGGTCTCCTTCCCGGAATCGGTGGTTTCGATGCTGAAGGGCGATCTCGGCCAACCGCCGTCGGGATGGCCGGAGGCGCTGCAGAAGAAGGCGCTGAAGGGTGACAAGCCCTATACGGTGCGTCCCGGCTCGCTTCTCAAGGAGGCTGACCTCGATGCCGAGCGCAAAGCTATCGAGACCAAGCTGGAGCGCGAGGTCAGCGACTTCGAATTCGCCTCCTACCTGATGTATCCGAAGGTCTTCACCGACTTTGCGCTCGCCTCTGATACATACGGCCCAGTCTCGGTGCTGCCGACGCCCGCTTATTTCTACGGCCTGAAGGACGGCGAGGAACTGTTTGCCGATATCGAAAAGGGCAAGACGCTCGTCATCGTCAACCAGGCGATGAGCGCGACCGACAGCCAGGGCATGGTGACCATCTTCTTCGAGCTCAACGGGCAGCCGCGCCGCATCAAGGTGCCGGACCGGGCCCATGGGGCGACGGGTGCTGCCGTTCGCCGCAAGGCCGAGGTCGGCAATGCCGCCCATGTCGGCGCGCCGATGCCTGGCGTCATCAGCCGCGTCTTCGTCTCGTCCGGCCAGGCCGTCAATGCCGGCGACGTGCTGGTCTCCATCGAGGCCATGAAGATGGAAACCGCGATCCATGCCGAAAAGGATGGCACGATCTCCGAGGTGTTGGTGCGCGCCGGCGATCAGATCGACGCCAAGGACCTGCTCGTCGTTTACGGCGGGTGAGCAATTCGGCTGCCGGGGCGATCAAAGGTCGCTCCGGCAGCATTCCCTCCCATCACTCGATTGTGCGCGGCTGGTCAATCAGAACGCGTGATTTTTAGACGTTTCCCCGCGTCTCCGACTTGCCTTGCATGGCGCTTGTTTCCTAGAAACAATTCGGCCTATAGCCTGAAAGCGCTATGCGCCATTTCAAGGAGCGTTGCGCTCCAGGGAACCCGCCATTCAACAGGAAAGAACCCCATGAGCCAGCTGAAAATCGCCGTCATCGTCGGAAGCACGCGTATCGGCCGCTTTGCCGATCACCCCGCTCAATGGATTGCCGAAACTGCCGGAGCGCGCTCCGAGCTTGCTGTCGAGGTGCTGGATCTTCGTGATTATCCGCTGCCGTTCTTCGGCGAGGCCCGTGCAACCGAGGCGGAAAACGAGACCGCTGAGCGCTGGAAGAAAAAGCTGCGTGAATTCGACGGCTATATCTTCACCGCGGCGGAATATAATCACGCGCCGACCGCCGTTCTGAAGAATGCCATCGATCTCGGTGAATTCATCCACAAACCGGTTGCCTTCGTCGGTTACGGCGGCGTCGGCGGCGCGCGTGCCGTCGAGCACCTGAGGCTGATCTTCGTGGAAATGGGTGCCGCCTCGGTGAAAACGGGCGTGCACATCGCCTTCAGCGAATATCTGAGCGTGCTGAAGGAAGGCAAGAGCCTCGGCGATTACCCGCATCTCAACGAGGCGGCCAAGAACCAGCTCGACCAACTCATCTGGTGGGGCAATGCGCTGAAGGCTGCGCGCTCGGTCATTACCGCGGCCTGAGGCAGCTCGCGCCGAAGCGTCCAGAAAAACACCCAAGGCGTCTCACGTGAATCATGATTCACGTGAGACGCTTCAGATATCGTAGGTATGGGCGGCGTTGATCGTCGAGATGAAGCGCTTGGTGCGTTCGCGCTCCGGCGCATTGAAGATCGCCCTTGCGCTGCCTGTTTCCACCACGCTTCCGGCTTCCAGAAAGACGACGTCGTTGGCGATCTTGGAGGCGAGCCGGAGATCGTGGGTCGCCATGACCATCGTCGTGCCCTCGCGGGCAAGCCGGCCCAGCACGTCGACCACCTCGGCAGAAAGCTCCGGATCGAGCGCCGAAGTCGGTTCGTCGCAAAGCAGGACGCGCGGTGAAGGAGCAAGCGCCCGGGCGATCGCCACACGCTGCTGCTGGCCGCCCGAGAGTGTCGAAGGCCAGGCATCGGTCTTGTGCGACATGCCAACCTTGGTCAGCAGCTCGCTGGCGCGCTCACGCGCCTTTTCCCTCGGCCACTTCAAGACCGTCACCAGCCCTTCCATGACGTTCTCGATCGCCGTCTGATGCGGGAAGAGCTGAAAATTCTGGAAGACCATGCCGGTCTGGCGGCGGATCTTCTGGATCGCCTGCCAGCTCGTTCGTTTGTCGGGCGCGAAGGAGAGCGTCTCCTCCCCGAGGCGAATGGCGCCTGATGTCGGGATCTCGAGCAGGTTGATGCAGCGCAAGAGCGTGCTCTTGCCGCCGCCGGACGGCCCGACCAGCGCGGTGACGCTGCCCTCGGGAATGCGGATGCTGATGTCCTTCAGGATGACGGCTTCGCCGAAGCGCTTTTCGATGTTGGAAAGCTCGATCATGCATTTGCCTCCAGCATGCCGCCATAACGCGCGAAGCGCCGTTCCAGCCGCACCTGCAGCTGCGAGAGGACGGAGCTGAGGACGAGATAGATCAGCGCCGCCTCGATATAAAGGATCAGTGGCTCATAAGTGGTGGCGACGATGCGCTGCGCCGCCTGGAAAAGCTCCGGCACGGTGATGGCGGCTGCAAGCGATGTATCCTTCACAAGCGAGATGAAGGTGTTCGACAGTGGCGGCACGGCGACGCGGGCGGCCTGCGGCAGGATGGTGCGGCTCATCGCCTGACGCCAGCTCATGCCGATCGAATAGGCGGCCTCCCACTGACCCTTGGGCACGGAGGAAATGACGGCGCGGATGATCTCGGAGCTGTAGGCGCCAATATTCAAGGTAAAGCCGATCAAGGCGGCGGGAAAGGCGTCGAGCAGGATGCCGAGGCTCGGCAGGCCGTAGAAGATGACAAAGAGCTGGACGAGCAGCGGTGTGCCGCGGATGACCCAGACATAGGAGCGCGCGATGGCAGCGACAGGCGCCGGCCCGAAGAGCCGAGCGATCGCGGTGGCGAGCCCGAGAGCCAAGCCGAAGATAAAGGACAGCAGGGTGAGGGGGATCGTGAAGATCAATCCCGCCCAGAGGAGCGAGGGAAGCGATTCCACCATCAGTTGGAGCCAGTGCGCCAAGGGAGTTCCCTCTCGTGGGTTGGTACGTTGAAGTGGAATACCCCTCCCCAACCCCTCCCCACAAGGGGGAGGGACTTATCGGAGGCCCGGGCGTACCAAATAGCGACCGTACTGTTAGCTGAAAGGCTGTTTTGAAATAAGAACAGCGCGGCATCGAAGCCCCTCCCCCTTGTGGGGAGGGGTTGGGGAGGGGTTTAACTTACTTCGAAACGTCCTGACCAAAATACTTGTCGGCGATCTTCTTGTAAGTGCCGTCGGCCTTGATGTCGGCGAGCGCCTTGTTGATCGCTTCAAGCAGCTCCGGCTCGCTCTTGCGGATGATGACGCCGGAGTAATCAGCATTTTCCTGCTCGGCGACGATCTTCACCGGCGCGTCCGGCTTGTGCTTCTTGAAATCGAGGAAGGAAAGGCTGTCGTTGATCGTGGCGTCGGCGCGCTTGGTCAGCACGAGCTGGATCGACTGGTCGAAGCCATCGGTGCCGACGAGTTCGGCGCCGGCTTCGGTTGCGAGCTTGCCGAAGTTGCTGGTCAACGACTGGGCGGCCTTCTTGCCCTTCAGATCGGCGAAGGTCTTGATGCTGTCGTCGCCGTCGCGGGCGATCAGCACGGCCTTGGAAGCGATATAGGGTTCAGAGAAATCATATTTCTGCTTGCGCGCCTCGGTGATACCGACCTGGTTGATGACGGTGTCGTAGCGCTTGGCGTCGAGGCCGGCGATCAGGCCATCCCACTTGCCTTCGACGAACTCGGCCTTGACGCCGAGCTTGGCGGCGATAGCTTGGCCGATCTCGACGTCAAAGCCGACGAGCTTGCCGCTTTCGTCATGATAGGTGAAAGGCGCATAGGTGCCTTCGGTGCCGATCTTGAAGACGCCGACCGATTTGATGGCGGCGAGGTTTTCGCCGGCATGGGCGGGCAAGAGGGCGGCAGCCTGAATGAGAGCGGCGGCGGCAACGGTTTTCAACCAATTCATTTTCTATCCATCCTTGGGAGGTTGTCATCGGATGAGCGATACTTTGCAGAAAACTAGGGCGCCGGAAGCGTAGAAAACTGCGAATAAAACCAGCAACTGCGAATATTTTTCTCAAATGGCTGCTTGAACGACGAATCCGATAAAAAAGGCATCACGCTGTGATGCGACGGCGCAGCCTTTCGCTGACGACGATGATCAATCCGGCGCCGAGGATCAAAGCAGCGCCGACAACCACGTTGGGGGTGGGGATATCGGCCCAGATGAGATAACCGAGCAGGAAGGCCCAGACGAGAGAGCTATATTCGAATGGCGCAAGCACGGAGACGGGCGCCTGACGCATGCCCTCGAAAAGGGCGAACTGGGCGCAGCCGGCAACGACGCCGGTGGCGATCAGAAGGGCAAGCTGCGTCATATCGGGGGTCTGCCAAGTGTAGAGGACGGCAATGCCGGTCATACCGAGAAAAAAGACATTGGAAACGGTGAGCTGAATAATGGTCTTCCCATGCAGCGAGGTCTTGCGCAGCAGCACCATGGCTGAGGCCCAGAGGACGGCGGCCTGCAGCGCCAGATAAACCGGCCAGGAAATCTTGAGGCCGACCGGATTGCAGGCGATCAGGACGCCGACGAAACCAACGCCGACGGCCAGCCAGCGTGCCGGCGTAACCTCCTCCTTCAGGACGAACCAGGCGAGCGCGGTGCCGACGACAGGTGCGGCGTAATAGAGCGTCGTAACTTCGGCGAGCTGCAGGCGGCTTGCGGCGGAATAATAGGAAAGCCAGGCGCAGAGAAGAAGGATGCTGCGGGCGATCATCGGCTTGATGATCGGCGATGTCATTGCCTGATGAACGACCTTGCCGCGGCCATAGGCGAGGCAACCGACGAAGATCGTGAGACTGCGGAAAAATAGGATCTGCCAGACGGGAATGCTTGAAGTCAGGATCTTGATGATCGCGTCATGGAAGGTGAACGCCATATAGGCGACTGTCGTGAGCAGGATGCCCAGGCTTGTGGAGTTTTTCACGGGGAGAACGCACCAGGTGGCGGATATGCCGGTGGGAATCGGGAATAACCAATCGATATTCCCGCCTCCTGGACCGGTCAATAGGGCATATTCGCTCCAACCGTGAGCTTTGTTTCAGGATGTCAGAAAACGTGTGATCGTGCATGTTGCCTGCACGGTCGTAAGCGTTTATGCACGTTCTCGGTATTTCAGATATTAACCCGGTAGGAACATGCAGGATTTTCTGTTGCGAGAGCGCCAAGGGGTGATTTCCGAGAGGCTGCGGCTGAACGGCCGTGTGCTGGCGGCGGAACTTGCGCTCGAATTCGGCGTCTCCGAGGATACGGTGCGGCGCGACCTGCGTGAAATGGCGGCTGCGGGGCTCTGTGAGCGGGTCTATGGCGGCGCGCTGCCGGTTTCGCCGGCGCATGGAAGCCTGACGCAGCGCGTGGGCTTTGCCGCCGACCGCAAACAGGCGCTGGCGCGTGCTGCGGCAAAGCAGATCGCCGCAGGTTCGTGCGTGTTCTTTGATGCCGGCAGCACCAATCTGGCGATTGCCAATGCTTTGCCGGCCGAGCTTGAACTGACGGCCGCGACCAATGCGCCGGCGATTGCCGCCGCGCTCATCGACAAGCCTGCCGTCAACGTCATCGTGATCGGCGGAATGGTGGACCGGCAGACGGGCGGTTCGCTCGGCGCCAAGGCCTTGCGGGATATGGAGCAGATTTCGCCCGATCTCTGCATTCTCGGCGCCTGCGGCGTCGATCTCGAGGCCGGCATCACCGTGTTCGGCTTCGAGGATGCGGAACTCAAGCGATTTGCCACATCACGAAGCAAGAGGGTGTTGGTGGCTGCAACCTCGGAGAAATTCGGCACGGCTGCCCCTCATAGCATCCTGCCGGTTTCCCATTGCGAATGCCTGGTCGTCGAGCACGATGCCGATCCGGCCATTCTCGACCGCTACCGCGAGCGCGGATGCAGGACTGTTATCGCCGAGAAAATGAACTGAGGCGTCACCATAGAGTTTAGGGAAACCGGGCGCGAGCAAGCCCGGCAATGAGGAAAGACCGGAAAATGGATAGTCATGTGAGTGCGCCGGGGGTCCGGAGCGGCTTCGTTACCAAAAGCAGGGCGGCGGTTTCCCTGCTCTTTCTGATGAATGGCTTTGTCGTCGGCTGCTGGGCCCCGAAGATCCCGGACTTTGCCGAGCGTCTGGCGCTGAGCAAGTTCGAGTTGGGGCTGATGATCCTCGTCTTCGGCGTCGGCTCGCTGGTCATGATGCCGATCGCCGGCGCGCAGATCGCCAAGCATGGCTCGCGTATCGTCGTTCAGGTCCTGGCTGTCTGCGTGCTGCCGCTGCTGCTGACATTGACGCTCGCGCCAAATGTGATCACTGGGGCAATCTCGCTCTTCCTGTTCGGCGGCTTCATCGGCGCAATGGATGTGGCGATGAATGCCAATGCCGTTTCGGTCGAGAAATCGATGCGCCGCGCCATCATGTCGTCCTGCCATGCTTTCTGGAGCCTTGGCGGCCTGATCGGCTCGGGCCTCGGCGGCATCGTGATTTCGAAGCTCGGCATTCTCGGCCATGCGCAACTGGCGACGGTGCTGGCGGCGATCTTCCTGGCCGTCGCCTGGCCGATGATCCTTGCCGATCCGCCGCATCCCGACACCAAGAAGGAAAAGACAAGACTGCCGATGGTGCCGCTGCCATGGCTGCTCGGTTTGATGGCCCTGTTCTCCATGGTGCCTGAGGGGGCGGTTCTGGACTGGGGTGCGCTCTATCTCCGCCAGGAAATGGATGCGTCCGTGGCGCTTTCCGGCCTTGGTTTCGCAGCCTTTTCGGCGACGATGGCAATCATGCGCTTTGCCGGCGACCTGGTGCGAGATCGTCTCGGCGGCGTCAAAACGCTGCGGATCTGCACTTTGTTCGCCATCGTCGGCATGCTGCTTGCAGGCTTGGCGCCCGATGCCGAGATCGCCATTCTGGGCTTTGCCTTTTGCGGTATCGGCATTTCCAACATGGTGCCGATCGCTTTCTCGGCGGCGGGCAATATTCCCGGCCTCAAGCCCGGCATCGGCATTTCGGTCGTCACGACCATGGGCTATTCCGGCATGCTGGTTGCTCCGTCCCTGATCGGCTTCGTCGCCGAGCATGTCGGCTTTGCCGCGGTCTTCATGGCGCTGCCGGCGCTGCTCATCGTGGTTCTGGCGTTTTCCAAGCTGGCCCACTATGCCGACGGGGTCTCCGGAGGCGGCCACTAAGCCGCCTCCCAACAAAAGTGATATCAGGGGCGGTTGACAAGAAAGCGGCCATGATCCACCTGAAAGGCACTGTTTTTAGGGGTGAAAAAGCACTTCATGTTGTCAGCCGCCGATTTTGATCCGAAACCGCGCCGCGCTTCCGTTGCCGTCGATGTCGGCGGCGTCATTGTCGGCGGTGGCGCGCCGATCGTCGTGCAGTCCATGACGAATACGGATACGGCCGATATCGATTCGACCGTTGCGCAGGTCGCGGCCCTCCATCGGGCGGGTTCCGAGCTGGTGCGCATTACCGTCGACCGCGACGAAAGTGCCGCCGCCGTGCCGAAGATCCGCGAGCGGCTGCTGCGGCTCGGCATGGACGTGCCGCTGATCGGCGACTTTCACTACATCGGCCACAAGCTGCTGGCCGACCATCCGGCTTGCGCCGAGGCTCTGGCGAAATACCGCATCAATCCCGGCAATGTCGGCTTCAAGGACAAGAAGGACAAGCAGTTCGCCGAGATCATCGAGATGGCGATCCGCTATGACAAACCGGTGCGCATCGGCGTCAACTGGGGCTCGCTCGATCAGGATCTGCTGACGGCGCTGATGGACCAGAATGCCGAAGCCGGCTCGCCGCTTTCGGCCAGGCAGGTGACGCGCGAGGCGATCGTGCAGTCCGCGCTGCTGTCGGCAGCCCTTGCCGAGGAGATCGGCCTGCCGCGCAATCGCATCATTCTGTCGGCCAAGGTCAGCCAGGTGCAGGACCTGATCGCCGTCAATTCCATGCTGGCCGATCGTTCCAACCATGCGCTGCATCTTGGCCTCACCGAGGCCGGTATGGGCACCAAGGGCATCGTCGCCTCGTCGGCGGCGATGGGCTTCGTGCTGCAGCACGGCATCGGCGATACGATCCGCGTGTCGCTGACGCCGGAGCCGAATGGCGACCGCACGCGTGAAGTCCAGGTGGCGCAGGAAATCCTGCAGGTCATGGGCTTCCGCCAGTTCGTGCCTGTCGTTGCCGCCTGTCCGGGCTGCGGGCGCACGACCTCAACAGTGTTCCAGGAGCTTGCGCAGAACATCCAGAACGACATCCGCAAGAACATGCCGGTCTGGCGCGAGAAATATCCCGGCGTCGAGGCTCTGAACGTCGCCGTCATGGGCTGCATCGTCAATGGGCCGGGCGAAAGCAAACATGCCGATATCGGTATTTCGCTTCCCGGCACCGGTGAGACGCCGGCCGCACCCGTTTTCATCGATGGCAAGAAAGCGCTGACGCTGCGTGGCCCGAATATCGCTTCCGATTTCGAGGCGCTTGTCGTCGATTATATCGAGAAGCGTTTCGGCCAGAAGACGGCGGCGGAATGAAGGACCGCGAATCCGAATGAGCCGATACTGGTCTGATATCGTCAGCACGCTTCGGCCTTATGTCGCGGGAGAGCAGCCGCGCATCCCTGGCCTGGTCAAGCTCAATACCAACGAGAATCCCTATGGGCCATCGCCGAAGGCGCTCGAGGCTATCGGCCAAGCTGCCGACGATCGTCTGCGGCTTTATCCCGACCCCGCCGCCACCGAGTTGCGCGAAGCGATCGCAGCCCGCTTCGGCCTGACGGCGGAAGAAGTGTTCGTCGGCAATGGCTCCGACGAGGTTCTCGCCCATACGTTCCAGGCGCTGCTGAAACACGATCTGCCGCTGCTCTATCCCGACGTGACCTATAGCTTCTATCCGACCTATAGCCTGCTATATGGTATCGAGGCGGTCGAGATACCGGTCGACGACAAGTTCCAGATCCGGCTCGCGGATTATGACAGGCCATGCGGCGCGATCATCATTCCCAATCCGAATGCGCCGACCGGCATCGGTCTGCCGCTGGCCGGGATCGAGGCGCTCCTTGCCGCCCATCCGGATGCCGTCGTCGTGGTAGACGAGGCCTATGTCGATTTCGGCGGTGAAAGCGCCGTGCCGCTGATTTCCGCCCATCCCAATCTGCTTGTTATCCAGACCTTGTCCAAGTCTCGTTCCTTCGCAGGTCTGCGTGTCGGCTTTGCGCTGGGACACCGGGATCTGATCGAGGCGCTGGTGCGCGTCAAGGACAGCTTCAATTCCTATCCGCTGGATTGTCTGGCGCAGCTTGCGGCAACGGCGGCGATCAAGGACGATGCATGGTTCGACGCGTGCCGGGGGAAAATCATCGCCACCCGGGAAAGTCTCGTTCGAGAGCTCCAAGCGCTGGATTTCGAGGTGCTGCCGTCGCAAGCGAATTTCGTTTTCGCAAGGCACCAAAGCCAGCCCGGCGCTGCACTTCAAGCCGCTCTGCGGGAGCGTCACGTGCTCGTCCGGCAATTCGCCAAGCCGCGTATCTCGGACTTCCTGCGCATCAGCATCGGCACGGACGAGGAATGCACCCGACTGATATCCGCTCTCAAGGAAATACTGCCAGCCTGACTCGTCGGCTCAGCTCTTCCGGTCGGCGATGAAATGCGCCGCCGCGGTCAGGATCGAGGCGCGGGCGCCGTAGGGGGCAAGCAACGCTTCGGCGTCACGGACATGCTGGCGAAGCTCGGTTTCGGCCCATTCCATGCCGTGGAGCGCAACGAGAGTTCCCTTGCCGCGGCCCGCATCCTTACCGGTCGCCTTGCCCATGGTCTCGGCGTCCGAGGTCAGGTCGAGAATGTCGTCGGCGAGCTGGAAGGCGAGGCCGATCTTTTCGCCGAAGGCGCGCAGACGGCGGCGATCCTCGGGCGGGCTACCCGCGATGATGGCGCCGGCCTCGCAGGCAAAGCGGATCAGCGCGCCGGTTTTCATCGCCTGCAGGCGGATGATGCCAGCCTCGTCGGGGGCCTGTCTTTCGGCGGCGAGATCGAGCGCCTGGCCGCCGGCCATGCCGCCGAGGCCGGCGGCGCGGGCAAGGGCCAGCACCAGCGAGGCCTTGTCCGTGTCGGGAAGGGCCGTCTCCGGTGCGGCGATGATGTCGAAGGCATAGGTCAGCAGGCTGTCGCCTGCGAGGATCGCGGTGGCTTCGTCGAACCTGATGTGGACCGTCGGTTTGCCGCGGCGCAGGTCGTCATCGTCCATGGCCGGCAGGTCGTCATGCACGAGGGAATAGCAGTGGACGCATTCAAGAGCGGCGCCGACGCGAAGTGCCGCCTGCTCGGGGCCGCCGAGAAGGGCCGCACTTTCGGCGACCAGGAACGGGCGCAGCCGCTTGCCGCCGTTCAACACGGCATAGTGCATGGCGCTGCGCAGGGTCTCGGGCCGGGCGATTTCATCGGAAAGGGCGCCCGGTGAAAGCAATGCTTCAAGCAGCGCCTCGATCTCGCGGGCGTTGTTCTTCAGCCTCGTTTCGAAAGTATCCCGGTTCGCGTCCATGGGCGCTGTTTGGCATGGGGCACGGGGCCTTGCAACGGAATTGTCGATGACTGCCGCAAGATTTCCCATGTGCTCTGGCATAAGCGCCGCGCAGGCGTTATGAGAACGACAGGAGCGAAATCGGGCTGGGGACATTGGATATAGCGCCGGAGAGTGACGAGATCGTCGAGACGACGGCCCATCGGCAATGGTTCGGAGACCGCCGTGTATTGAAACGCATCGTTCTTGCCGTGCTGGGGCTACTGATCCTTCCTTACGCGCTAATCTTTTTCTATGTGCTGCCCTTCATTCACCCTGTCTCGACGCTGATGCTGCGCGATCTGGTGCTGCTGCGCGGCTATGACCGCAGATGGGTGTCGCTGGACGAGATAGCCCCGGTTCTGGTGCAGTCGGTGATGATGTCCGAGGACGGGCAATATTGTTTCCACGGCGGCGTCGATTGGGCCGAGATGCGCATGCTGGTCGAGGACACGCTGAGGGGCCAGGCGACGCGCGGCGGCAGCACCATCCCCATGCAGACGGCGAAGAACCTCTTCCTCTGGAACAGCCGCTCCTTCGTGCGCAAGGCGCTGGAGCTGCCGCTCGCGGTCAGTACGGACTTCGTGCTGTCGAAACGGCGGCTGATGGAAATCTATCTCAATATCGCCGAATGGGGGCCCGGCATCTACGGCGTCGAGGCGGCGGCCCAGTATCATTTCAAGGTGCCGGCCTCGAAGCTGACGCGGCGGCAGGCGTCACTGCTTGCCGTGTCGCTGCCGAACCCCTTCGATCGCAATGCCGGCAAGCCCGGCCGCAGGCTCAGGACACTCGCCTCCGTCATCGAGCGCCGGGCGCAGGGTTCGGGCGATTACATCAAATGCATCTATAAGTGAGATCAGAACTTGTCGCTGGAAGGGCCGAGCGTCATCTGACATTCTTAGTTCTGCCATATGGGCGAGCGCAGTCCCACCAGAACCCCTGAGTCGCCATGACCATCACGATGCTTTCGCCCGAACTTCTCCGCTACTCAAAGACCCACAATCCGAACCCGCCCACCCATCTCGGCAGCCGCTATCGCAAGGTCGGCGGCTTTCTGCCGGAGGCCGGCAACACCATCGTCTGTCATCCGGTGAAGGGTTCGCGCACGCAGGCGGCGCTGATCGAGGCGCGGGAGAAATACCTGGCGATGCCCGAGGCCTCGCAATTCCTCTTCACGCCGATCTCGAGCCTTCACATGACGCTTTTCGAAGGCATCATCGCGTCCCGGCGCTGGCAGCATTACTGGCCGGGGGATATTCCTCTGGATGCGCCGATCGACGACATGACCGAAATCCTGGCGGCGCGGCTCGAAGGTTTCCAGATGGCCGAGCCCTTCAAGGTCGCCGTGGTCGAAGCCCGCCCGTCGGGCCTGCTCGTCGACGGGGCGACGGAGAAAGACCGCAAGGTCATGCGCGCCTGGCGCGACGCGTTTGCCGATCTTCTCGGTTATCGCCAGCCGGATCATGCGGACTACAAGTTTCATGTCACCTTCGCTTACCCGATCGAGCGGCTGGAGGACGAAGCCTTGCCGCGCTGGCAGGCTATGCTCGACGAGGTGACGGCGGATATTCGCCGCCAGGCTCCAGTTTTCGAGCTTGTGCCGCCGGCATTCTGCGTGTTCGAGGATATGAACCATTTTCACGAACTGCTGATCTTCGATTTCGAGACCTGAACGGAAGAGGCCCATGGACAAACCGACGCTCTACATCGGCAATAAGAACTACTCCTCCTGGTCGTTCCGGCCGTGGATGGCGCTGACCGGCGCCGGCGTCGATTTCGAGGAAGTCTTGATCCCCTTCGACTTTCCGGGCGGCAATCCTGACATCAAGGCCCTATCGCCGACCGGCCGCGTGCCGTTTCTCAGGCACGGCGCATTGAAAATCTCGGAATCGCTGGCGATCATCGAATATGCGGCCGAGCTCTATCCGCAGGCGGGCCTTCTGCCTGGGGATCGAGCCGATCGGGCGCTCGCCCGTTCGGTTTCGATGGAAATGCTCTCGAGCTTCCAGACGCTGCGCAGCGCCTGCCCGATGAACATCCGCCGGGCGAAGGCTAAGATCGCCTTGCCGGATGGTATGGAAGCCGATATCAACCGCATCGAGACGATCTGGCGCGACCTGCTGCAGAAATCCGGCGGACCGTTTCTTTTTGGTGGCTTCGGGGGAGCGGACGCGATGTTTGCGCCTGTTGTCAATCGCTTTGACATCTATGATCTCGTCAGCCGCAACGATACGCTTGCTTACATGGAGACGATGAAGGCGCATCCGGCCTGGCGGAAATGGGAAGAGGCGGCCCGCGCCGAGCCATGGATCGTCGAGGAGGACGAGGTGTAAGGCTCGGATCATCGGTCTCGCAAAAAATACGCATGGGGACTGGTCAAGCCCCCGCCTTGCATGTATAAGCGCGCAAAATTTCCGAAATCGCGACATGTCCGTTTCGGCCGCCAGTCTGGCCGTGGGAATGTTTTGCCCGCAAGTGGAGTAAGAGAAATGGCTGTACCGAAGAGAAAAACGAGCCCGTCCAAGCGCGGCATGCGCCGTTCGGCTGATGCGCTGAAGGCTCCGACCTATGTCGAAGACAAGAACTCCGGCGAACTGCGTCGCCCGCATCATATCGATCTGAAGACCGGCATGTATCGCGGCCGCCAGGTTCTGACGCCGAAGGAAAGCGCATAATTTTCCGATCCGGCTTGTCCGATCGAAAGTTTCAAGGCCGGCTTCACGCCGGCCTTTTGCATTTTCGGCATTCTGTGTCGATGAAATCTCAAGGTATCGTCGCTCCCAATCGATCTGCCGGCAAATATAATGTTTGCAATGGCTTGAAGTAGGACGACGGTTTACGGCAGTATTCTCATCGCGCCAGGAGATTTGCCGATGATAGCCGCCATGCCGCTGATGATTATCCCGTTTATTCTTTACAACCTGGCGATGCTCGGCCTGATGGGCGACGGCGGCATTGCTGCGCTGCATCATGACATTATCGTGCTGTCGATGCTCTCGGGTGCGATCTGGAGCATGGCGCTCGGCGATCTCTTCATCGTCATAGCGCTTGTCGTGCTGTTCTTCGAAATCCTGAAAGCGACCAGGACCGGTCCCGGCAATCTGATCAACCACATCTTGTCGATGCTGGTGTTCATCGCTTTCCTGGTCGAGTTTCTGCTCGTCCAGGATGCGGCAACACAGGTCTTCTTCATTTTGATGACGATCGCCCTGATCGATGTGATCGGCGGTTTCGCCGTGTCGATCCGGAGCGCCGGGCGGGATGTCTCGATCGGATTATAGGTTGTCGAGCTTGTTCTGAAGGGCGCGCAGCTGTTCCTTCAGCTCGTCGATATCCTTGGCCTCGGCCTTGCGGCTTTCCTTGGCCGGCGGCGTCATGAAGGGCGAGAACATCTGCATCGCCTGCTGAAACAGCTCGGTGTTGCGGCGAACCTGGTCTTCCACCATCTGCATCGGCAATTGCAGGTTCTTGCCGAGCGGCGTCTCGCCGAAAGCGCGGTTCACCTGTTCGCGCATTTGCGACTGCTGTTCGGTGAAGGCGCGCATCGAATGCTCGAGGAAGCTCGGCACGACCATCTGCATCTGGTCGCCATAATAGGTGATGAGCTGGCGCAGGAAGGAGATCGGAAGCAGCGTGTTGCCGGTCTTCGATTCCTGTTCGAAGATGATCTGGGTCAGCACCGAGTGGGTGATATCATCTCCGCTTTTTGCATCCTGGACGATAAAATCTTCGCCCTTCTTCACCATCTCCGCCAGGTCTTCCAGCGTCACATAGGTGCTGGTGCCTGTATTGTATAAGCGGCGATTGGCGTATTTCTTGATGACTATCTGACCCTCATTCTTCGCCATATCAGTCTCCTGAACCCCCGTCTGATTTATGGATGTTCCTCCACTTCAGACTGTAAACGCAAAAGAAGGCTGGTGACAATCTCTTTGTGCGATGCGGCAAACCTTTAACAGAGCAGATGAATCGGCTTTGGCGGCTGCGGCGAAAAATGATGGCGACCGGTCTTCGCGTTTGACTTGTGTTCAAAGCTTTGCCAGTTTCCCCTTATGTAAGTGAGACGAAAAACGAGGAGCGTCCCCATGAGCAATTCATCCATCGTCATCGCTAGCGCAGGGCGAACAGCAGTCGGTTCGTTCAACGGCGCATTCGGAACCGTTCCCGCGCACGAGCTCGGCGCGGCCGTCATCAAGGGCGTGCTCGAGCGCGCCGGCGTCGATGCCGGCGAGGTGGATGAGGTGATCCTCGGCCAGGTGCTTGCAGCCGGCGAGGGTCAGAACCCGGCCCGCCAGGCAGCGATCAAGGCCGGCGTTCCGAAGGAAGCCACGGCCTGGGGTGTCAACCAGCTCTGCGGCTCGGGCCTGCGCGCAGTCGCGCTCGGCATGCAGCAGATCGCCACCGGCGACGCCAAGATCATCGTTGCCGGCGGCCAGGAATCCATGTCGATGGCGCCGCATGCCGCGCACTTACGCAGCGGCACGAAGATGGGCGACATGAAGATGGTCGACACGATGATCAAGGACGGCCTGACCGATGCCTTCCACGGCTATCATATGGGCGTTACCGCCGAGAATATCGCGCGCCAGTGGCAGCTTTCGCGCGACGATCAGGATCAGTTCGCCGTCGCCTCGCAGAACAAGGCTGAAGCCGCGCAGAAGGCCGGCCGCTTTGCCGACGAAATCATCCCCTACGTCATCCAGACGCGTAAGGGCGACGTGACCGTCGATGCCGACGAATATATCCGCCATGGCGCCACGCTGGAGGCGATGGGCAAGTTGCGCCCGGCCTTCGACAAGGAAGGCACGGTCACGGCCGCGAATGCTTCCGGCCTCAATGACGGCGCCGCCGCCGCGGTGCTGATGAGCGAGGCAGAGGCCGTTCGGCGCGGCATCCAGCCGCTCGCCCGCATCGTGTCCTGGGCAACGGCCGGCGTCGATCCGTCAATCATGGGCACCGGCCCGATCCCGGCTTCGCGCAAGGCGCTCGAAAAGGCGGGCTGGTCGGTCGGCGATCTCGATCTCGTCGAGGCCAATGAGGCCTTTGCGGCGCAGGCTTGTGCCGTCACCAAGGATCTCGGCTGGGATCCATCGATCGTCAACGTCAACGGCGGGGCGATCGCAATCGGCCATCCCATCGGCGCGTCCGGCGCACGCATTCTCAACACGCTGCTGTTCGAAATGAAGCGCCGCGGCGTGAAGAAGGGCCTTGCGACGCTTTGCATCGGCGGCGGCATGGGTGTCGCCATGTGCTTCGAAGCACTTTAAATAGCATACGATCCAAGTTTGACTAAAACTCCTGCCAGCCAGCGGGGCGAAAAACAAAAGGGGAGCGGAACATGAGCAGAGTGGCTTTGGTCACCGGGGGTACACGCGGCATCGGCGCAGCCATATCCATAGCGCTGAAAAATGCCGGATACAGGGTTGCGGCCAGCTATGCCGGCAACGACGAGAAGGCCAGCGCCTTCCGCGAGGCCAGCGGCATTGCCGTGTTCAAATGGGATGTTTCCGACTACGCCGCCTGCGGCGAGGGAATAGCCAAGATCGAAAGCGAGATCGGGCCGGTCGAAATTCTCGTCAACAATGCCGGCATCACCCGTGACGCGATGTTCCACAAAATGTCGCCGCAGCAATGGCACGAGGTGATCAATACCAACCTCACCGGCCTGTTCAACATGACGCATCAGGTCTGGACCGGCATGCGCGAGCGCAGCTTCGGCCGCATCGTCAATATCTCGTCCATCAACGGCCAGAAGGGCCAGATGGGCCAGGTGAATTATTCCGCGGCCAAGGCTGGCGATCTCGGCTTCACCAAGGCGCTGGCCCAGGAAGGTGCGGCGAAAAACATCACCGTCAATGCCATCTGCCCTGGTTACATCGGAACAGAGATGGTGCTTGCCGTGCCGGAGAAGGTGCTGAACGAACGCATCATCCCGCAGATCCCGGTCGGTCGTCTCGGCGAGCCTGAAGAGATCGCGCGCTGCGTCACCTTCCTCGTCTCCGACGATGCCGGTTTCATCACCGGCTCGACACTCAGCGCTAATGGCGGGCAGTTCTTCGCCTAGCACGCAGCTCGAAAATCGGGGTCGATTTTCGAAAATATCATGTGTGGATCGACGGGATGGCGCGTCCGGCAGGACGCGCTCGGACTGACGATCCGCCAACGCCTCTCTTTCGTGATGCTCGGGCTTGACCCGAGCATTTGTGCGCGATCCTCGGCACAAGGCGGAGGACAACGCGCCGAGTGCGCGCCTGCGCATCGTTACGGGGAAATTGCTGCCTGAGCGCCTTTGCGGAAGCGACAAGCAGCGAGGGCGATTTCGGCACTTGAATGGTTGTTTTCCGAAAACTCAGGAGCCGCGGTCGATATTCCGCCGCCGTTGCGCGCGGACCTTGACCGGCACTTTCCCCAGCGAGCGGTCTTCGCTGCGAAGGGCTGAGATTGCGGTCGTCAGGAATGCCGAGGCGATGAGAACGGCGACGGCGGAATTCAGGAAAATCTGGGCCATGGAAACGTTCCTTTCAGGTGCGCGGGGCGGCTCGTGCCTGCCTCGGGCGGCGGCTCAGCCTGCCCTTTGTGCTCACGAAGGAAATATGCGCCTGCCTGGTGGGCGCCGGTAGGTTTGACTTTCGCGACCGATCGTCAACGCCGTGTTGACGGGTGCAAAAAGAAAACGGGCGCCGAAGCGCCCGTTGGGAGTCCGATATGCATTCACTGATCAGCAGCGCGCCTCGTAGCGGCGGCCGTAGCGGTCACGATAGATGCAGTAGCCGCGGCGCTCGACCGAATGGCCGATGAGGGCGCCGGTCAGACCGCCGGCAACGGCGCCGACGGCGGCACCACCCCAGCTGTTGGTGACAACGCCGCCGATGACCGCACCGGTGCCGGCGCCGATCGCCGTGCCTTGCTCGGTCGCCGTGCAGGATGCCAGAGCGCCGACGAGCGCGCCAATAAGTACAATCTTCTTCATCATGTCGTAACTCCCCAGGTTTGGTGGCCTTTAGATGCGGCCCATAAGTACAAGAATAATGATAATGACGAGAACTAGCCCCAAACCTCCAGAAGGTCCATAGCCCCAACCACGGCTGTAACCCCAATTCGGCAAAGCTCCGATCAAGAGCAGAATTAGGATAATAAGAAGTATCGTGCCAAGCATGGTGTGTTCCCTTCATTTCATCCGCATTTTCGATGGACAAGAAACACGCATTGGCGATTTTTGTTCCCGGTTCAGGGCTCGAAATGTGGCGCGACTTGGCCCCCGCCATTCCGGAATATTGGCCGTATGGTTAAAAAGGCTTTTAAATACAATATGTTGCGGTGAACAAAGCGAGAAAGTCGCAATGTCGCCGATTCGTCAGCGATTCGTTCCGTTTTTGATCGACGCGCCCGCTACCGCCACTTCAACTTAACGCCCTGTGAATCCGGCTCTCCAAAGATTAACGCCGATGCGGGGATGCGAAACGAGGAGATTCGCCGGCAATACGCATCTTGCGCCTCGCACCAATTCCGCCACCAGATGTGGTCGTGAACGAAAGGCGAAAACGGCTCGGTCAGCGATTCGTCTCTGATTCGTTCCGGCTTTGGTCGGAAGGTTAATTCGGGCGCAATTTTCGATTGCCGGCGGTCGGCTGGAAATCGAGAATCGAGACGGCGAAAATGCGAAGGAGCTGGAGTCTCGCGATTCAGCATCTAGTGGGAAAAAGTGATTCAAAATCAATACTTAGCCGTGAACAAAAGCTGAATCAGCTGGAGTCAGCGATTCGTCGCTGATTCGTTCTCACGCTGTTCCGAATCGTGAAGGCGGACGTTCGGCAGGACTCGCAAAGGTCGCAATGCCGGTGGCATTTTTGAAATCTTCCCTTGCGTTTGCGGCGGCGGCTGTCCATGTGTTCTGTGCTTCAATCTGGGGGAGCGAGATTTTCCTGGGGCCGCTGGCCTCGTTTGCATGGATCCATGACTCTGACTTCGCAGCCGATGATTCTGAGCGGGCGCGGTGTGACCGCGGTGCTCGGACCGACCAATACCGGCAAGACCCATTATGCCATCGAGCGCATGGTCGCCCACGGCACCGGCGTGATCGGCCTGCCGCTCCGGCTTCTGGCGCGTGAGGTCTATACGCGGGTGGTGGAGAAGGTCGGTGCGCAGAATGTGGCGCTTGTTACCGGCGAGGAAAAAATTTCGCCGCCCAATGCACGGTTTTCCGTCTGCACCGTCGAAGCGATGCCGCGTGAGACCAAGGCCGCCTTCGTCGCGATCGACGAGGTGCAGCTCGCCGGCGATCTCGAGCGTGGTCATATCTTCACCGATCGCATCCTGCATCTTCGCGGTCGTGAGGAAACGCTGCTGCTCGGTGCGGCGACGATGCGGCCGATTCTGCAGCAACTCCTGCCCGGCGTCACGATCGTCGAGCGGCCACGGCTGTCGCATCTTTTCTATGCCGGGCAGAAGAAGATCACCCGGCTGCCGCAGCGCTCGGCCATCGTCGCCTTCTCTGCCGATGAGGTCTACGCCATCGCCGAACTGATCCGCCGGCAGCGTGGCGGCGCGGCGGTCGTGCTGGGGGCGCTGAGCCCGCGCACTCGCAACTCGCAGGTCGCGCTCTATCAGGCGGGTGACGTCGAATATCTGGTGGCAACCGATGCGATCGGCATGGGTCTCAACCTCGATGTCGATCACGTCGCCTTCGCCCAGGACCGGAAATTCGACGGCTACCAGTTTCGCAATCTCAATCCGGCCGAACTCGGCCAGATCGCCGGGCGCGCCGGCCGACACGTGCGCGATGGGACCTTTGGGGTTACCGGCCAGGTCTCGCCCTTCGACGAGGAGCTGGTGCAGCGCATCGAGGGGCATGAATTCGACAACGTCAAGGTTCTCCAGTGGCGTACGACCGAGATGGATTTCTCGTCGATCCAGTCGCTGCGCGCCAGCCTCGAGGTTGGGCCGCGCGTACCGGGGCTGACGCGGGCGCTGCCGGCCGTCGACCAGCAGGCGCTGGAGCAGCTTTCCCGCTATCCTGAGATTGTTGATCTTGCAGACAGGCCCGAGCGCGTCGAAAAACTCTGGGAGGCTTGTGCGCTTCCCGACTACCGGCGTATTACCCCGGCACAACATGCCGATCTTATTTCGGCCCTCTTTTCGGATCTCGTGCGCTATGGCACGGTGAACGAGCAGTTCCTCGCGGAGCAGGTTCATCGCTCCGATCGGACAGATGGGGAAATTGACACGCTTTCGGCGCGAATCGCGCAGATAAGGACCTGGACCTACGTTTCGAATCGTCCCGGCTGGCTGGCCGATCCGACACATTGGCAGGAAAAGACGCGGGAAATCGAAGATCGATTGTCCGATGCGTTACATGAGAGGTTGACGAAACGCTTTGTTGATCGCAGGACATCTGTGCTCATGAAGCGCCTGAGAGAGAATGCGATGCTGGAAGCTGAAATCAGTGTGAATGGCGATGTCTTCGTTGAAGGACATCATGTAGGGCAGTTGAGCGGATTCCGTTTCACGCCGGTGGCGGGAACGGATGGACCGGATGCCAAGGCGGTTCAGGCTGCGTCGCAGAAGGCGCTCGCGCTCGAATTCGAAGCCCGAGCGGCGAGAATGCATGCCGCGGGCAACAGCGACCTGGCGATCGGTTCCGATGGTCTGATTCGCTGGCTCGGCGATCCGGTGGCGAGGCTTTCGGGCAGCGATCACATCATGCGTCCGCGCGTGCTTCTGCTCGCTGACGAACAGCTGACGGGCAATGCCCGCGATCACGTCGCCGCCCGTATCGAGCGCTTCGTCAATCACCATATCAGCACGGTGCTGAAGCCGCTCGACGACCTGTCGCGCGCCGAGGACCTGCAGGGTCTTGCCAAGGGACTGGCTTTCCAGCTCGTCGAGAGCCTCGGCGTGCTCTTCCGCCGTGACGTGACCGAGGAAGTGAAGTCGCTGGATCAGGAGGCTCGCGCCTCCATGCGCCGCTACGGCGTGCGTTTCGGTGCTTACCATATCTTCGTTCCCGCACTTCTGAAGCCGGCGCCGGCCGAGCTCATCACACTGCTCTGGGCACTGAAGAACGATGGTCTCGACAAGCCCGGCTACGGCGATCTCATTCCCGTGCTTGCCGCCGGCCGCACCTCCGTCGTCACCGATCCGAGCTTCGAGCGGATGTTCTACAAGCTCGCCGGCTTCCGCTTCCTCGGCAAGCGTGCCGTGCGAATCGACATTCTGGAGCGGCTTGCCGATATCATCCGTCCGCTGCTGCAGTGGAAGCCCGGCCAGAACAACCGCCCTGAGGGCGCCTATGACGGCCGCCGCTTCACGACGACGACGGCGATGCTGTCGATCCTCGGCGCGACGCTCGAGGATATGGAAGAAATTCTCAAGGGCCTCGGCTATCGCGCCGATGCCGTGAAGGCGGAAGAAGCATCGGCCTATCTTGCAACGCAGGATGTGGCCTCGGCGCCTGTCGCCTCCACGGAAGCAGCTGCGGAAGAGACGGCCGAAAAGGCCGATCACGACGATGCCGACGCAGCAGCCGAAGAGACTGTTGCCGACGCGCCTGTTACCGAGGCGCCTGAAGCGGCCCCGGCCGAAGCGGCGGAGGCATCCGTTTCGACAGAAGCATCTGCTCCCGGAGAAGCGGTAGCCGCTCCTGACGAAGCGGTATCGGCTACCGGGGAAACCGGCGAGCCGGCGGAGCCGAAGCCGGTTCTTCTCTGGCGTCTCGGCGGCCGCAACGACAACCAGCGTCAGGCGCGCGGCGGTCATGGCGAGCGCCGTAACGGCCAGGAGCGCGGTCAGAACAACCAGGAGCGCGGCGACCGCAATCGCCGGCCGGGCGGCGGTGATGGCAATCGCGGCGGTGACGGCCGTGACAGCAATCGCAACAACCGCAAGGACGGCGACGGCGGCAGGCCGCAGCAGGCAAGGGGCGACCGCAAGGATCAGCCGCGTGGCGACCGGCAGGACCGTGGCGACCGCAAGGATCGCGGCGAGCGTAACGATCGCAATGACCGCAACAACAATCGCGGCGCGCAGCCGCTGCGCTTCGAGGCCAAGCCGCCGCGCAAGGAGAAGCCGATCGATCCGGATTCGCCTTTCGCCAAGCTCGCGGCTCTCAAGGAGCAGATGAAGAAGTAATCATGAGCGGGGAGACACAGCCAACAAGCGGTTCGCGCCAGCGCATCGACAAATGGCTGTTCTTCACGCGCATGATAAAATCGCGTTCGCTGGCGCAGAGCCATGTCCAATCCGGTCATGTGCGCATCAACGGCGAGCGCTGCAGCCAGCCGAGCCAGATGGTCAAGCCGGGCGACCGCGTCGAACTGACGCTGGAGCGGCGCGACGTCGTTCTGGTCGTGCGGCTCGCCGGCGAGCGCCGCGGTCCTTACGAAGAGGCGCGCCTGCTTTACGAAGACCTGTCCCCGCCGTCGGATGAGGCAAAACGCCTCACGCCCTACGAGCAGGCGATACGGGCGGCCGGCGCGGGCCGTCCGACCAAAAAGGAAAGACGCGCAATCGACAAGCTGATGTCGGACGAAGATTAGAAAACTCTGTCTGCGCTCGCCGCTTTTGCAGATCGTTTATCCTTGAAATCCGCCCCCAAAGCCGATACGTCACTGACAACCTGCCGGAAGCGTGCTTGCCCCAAGCCTGCCCACGCTTTCCCTCCGGCACGGGGATAGGCGCGACGTTCCAGGTTGCCCGGCCCCATCCGCATGGAATCCTGGAGTTCTTCATGACCTATGTCGTGACCGACAATTGCATCAAATGCAAATACACCGATTGCGTGGAAGTCTGCCCCGTCGACTGCTTCTATGAAGGCGAGAATTTCCTCGTCATCCATCCCGACGAATGCATTGATTGCGGCGTCTGCGAGCCTGAATGTCCTGCCGAGGCCATCAAGCCCGATACCGAGCCGGGCCTCGACAAATGGCTGAAGATCAACACCGAATATGCCGCCATCTGGCCGAACATCACGGTGAAGAAAGATCCGTTGCCGGAGGCCAAGGAGAAGGACGGCGAGACCGGAAAGTTCGAGAAGTATTTCTCGGAAAAGCCCGGCTCCGGCGATTGAGGCAGCCGCCGAATCCGGTCTCCGGATTCGGGCGGAAACAGGATGAAACGTTTTAAATCCTGCGTGCCGCATATGGGTGACTTGTGTTGCCCGCATGACTCATGCGAAGCAAATTATTGATTTCCTCATATTTTTATGGTAGGTTTTGTGCACTGTTCCATTTGTGGCATGACGCATGCCCAAAACCATCACGAAAGCAAAACCAATCCGTTCCGCGGTTTCCGTGACATATCAACGCCTTGAGCGTCGGGTCCCAAGATCGCGCTCAGGAAATATTTGCTTTTGCCTGATGGGATCAGAGTGAAGTCACCCGACGGATGTACCCGTCTCACCCGGGCCTGACTGACCCGGCTCCGGCCGCCGCCGGAAGCGTAACAGGGAGTTTTTGAATAGAATGACGACTCAGCAGAAAAAGCCTTCTACAGCACGCCACGGCTTCAAGACCGGTGAATCGATCGTCTACCCCGCTCACGGCGTCGGTACCATCACCGCTATCGAAGAGCAAGAAGTTGCCGGCATGAAGCTCGAACTTTTCGTTATCGATTTCGAGAAAGACAAGATGCGCCTGAAGGTTCCGGTCGCGAAGGCCATGAGCATCGGCATGCGCAAGCTTTCGGAAACGGATTTCGTCGAGCGTGCTTTGAAGGTTGTGCAGGGCAAGGCGCGCGTCAAGCGCACCATGTGGTCCCGCCGCGCCCAGGAATATGATGCCAAGATCAATTCCGGCGACCTGATTTCCATCGCTGAAGTGGTGCGCGATCTCTATCGTGCCGAAAACCAGCCCGAGCAGTCTTATTCCGAGCGCCAGCTCTATGAAGCTGCGCTCGATCGCATGGCGCGCGAAATTGCCGCCGTCAACAAGATGTCGGAAACCGAAGCTGTCCGCCTCGTCGAGACCAATCTCAACAAGGGTCCGAAGCGCGGCAAGGCAATCGAGGAAGACGATTCGCAGGACGAAGCCGCATAAGGCGACCCTGTTTTCCCTGTCAAAAAACCCGGCCTTTGCGCCGGGTTTTTTTATTGGAACTTTTTCCCGACTGCCGCGTTAACACACGTAATTGCGGGCTGCTCGCGGGGCCATGGCCTCGTCGGGCGAACCGTTATTCCTTCAATGTTCGATGAGGAGCGGATCATGCCTTTTCAGTCTTGCCCATCCGGCAGCATGAAGAAACAGGTCCAGCTCAGCCGTCTTACCGGCACATGATGAGAATTAGGGCCTCCCCCTGAAAAGTCCAGGGGCGAGGCCTTTTGCATTCAGAACCCCATTCGGTCCGGACAGCGATGTTCCGGAGTGTGTGTTTTATTGTTCATTTAGGGCGAGAGGCCTGTTTCAGGAGATCGAAATGAAGAACATGTCTGCAGATCGGCGCATGATCAAAATCGCGATGGCCGCCCCCTATCTCGCCCGTCAGGAAGAGCACGATCTTGCCACCCGCTGGAAGGATCACGATGATCGCGGCGCGCGCAACCAGATTGCCATGGCCCATATGCGCCTCGTCATCTCCATGGCCGGCAAGTTCCGCAATTTCGGCCTGCCGATGAGCGATCTCGTGCAGGAGGGCTATGTCGGCCTGCTGGAGGCCGCGGCTCGCTTCGAACCGGAGCGTGACGTGCGCTTCTCGACCTATGCAAGCTGGTGGATCAGGGCTTCGATCCAGGATTATATCTTGCGCAACTGGTCGATCGTGCGCGGCGGCACGAGCTCGGCACAGAAGGCGCTGTTCTTCAATCTGCGCCGTCTGCGCGCCAAGCTCGCCAAGGGCGACACGCAGTTGACGCTGCAATCCATCCACCAGGAAATCGCCGCCGCGTTGGGCGTCAGCCTCGCCGACGTCCAGACCATGGATGCGCGACTCTCCGGCAACGATGCCTCGCTGCAGGCGCCCTCCGTTTCGGGCGATGCCGAGAGTGCGGAGAAGATGGATTTCCTCGTCAGCGACGATCCCCTGCCCGATGAGCAGGTTTCCAACATGATCGACGGAGAACGGCGCCGCGTCTGGCTCGCCTCGGCGCTGAAGCATCTCAACGAACGTGAGATGAAGATCATCAGCGCGCGGCGGCTGGCGGAAGACGGTGCCACGCTCGAGGAACTCGGTGCTGATCTCGGCATTTCCAAGGAGCGCGTGCGTCAGATCGAAAGCCGGGCGATGGAGAAGCTTCGCAGCGCGCTCGTCAGCGCCGATCCGCATATGGCGGCCTACGCCTGAACCACATTGGCCTGACCGCATTCCCCTCCAGCAGCACAAACTGGGCCCGGCGCAAGCCGGGCATTTTTATTCGGCGATGATCTTGACGCGGTCGCCTGTTGAAACGGCTGCACCCGTCGGCAGGGCGTTGATGAGCTTGAAGAGATCGAGCTTGCGGTCGGTGCCCATCATGCGGGCGGCGAGCGTCGAGATGTTCTCGCCCGGCCGGACAGTGACGACGCGGATGCGCAGCGGCTTCAGCGAGGCCGCTTCCGCAGGCGTCATGCGCCGGAAGCTCGTGCGCAGGACATTGGCCGTCGGCTCGAGGGCGTCGCTGCCCTTCGGCACGGCGGTCAGGAATCGGAAGATCTGCGAATTGTTGCGGATCACGGTGACGTCGAAATCCCACCGGTCGGCGCTGGCGCGGGCGGTGACGGCCTCCATGCCGTTGATGGTGATCGGCTGGATGGTCGAGGGGTCGAGGCCGGTCACCCAGCCGCTGGAGATATAGTTGGTCAGGCTCTGGTTCTGATTGTCGGCGACGCCATCGAAGCGCACTGCGATGTCGTTCGGACCGGTCGCCATCACGGCTTCGACCTTGTTGTCGATCTTGAAGTCCGGCGGCACGTCGAAACGGATGCCAAGGCCGCCGTGCAGGAAGGTCTGGCCGCGCACATAGCCTTCCTCCGGGCTGTCGCCGTAGAGCAGGCCGTCTATCCCGTCGAGATAATAGTCGCGGCCCTTGTCGCCGACCGAGCCTTCCTGGCCGAAGGCGCGGGCGTGGGTGCGGGCAAGCTCGATGCGCTGGGCCGAGTTCGGATGGCTCGACAGGAAGTCGAGGCTCTGGTCGGCTTCCGGATCAACCGACATGAAGCGGCTGTAGGCCGCCATGGAATCGAGGAAACGGGCTGCCGAATAAGGGTCGTAGCCGGCTTCGCCGAGCATGCGCACGCCGATGACATCGGCCTGCAGCTCCTGCTGGCGGGAGAAGGCGGCAAGCCGGAGTTTGCCGCGGGCAAGCGCCTGTTTGCCGGCGATATCGCTGGAGAGGACCTCGGCAACGACGCGGCTGGCGATGACCTCAGCCTCTTCGCGCTTCTGCCGCTCGATGCCGTGATTTGCCGTCACATGGCCCATTTCGTGAGACAGCACGGCGGCGACTTCCGAAGCGTCGTTGGCAAGGGCGAGCAGGCCGCGGGTGACGTAGAGATAACCGCCCGGCAGCGCAAAGGCGTTGATCGCCGGCGAGTTCAGGATAGTAATGCGATAGGACTGGCTCGGATTTTCCGACACCGCCGTCAGCGCGCCGGCGATGCGGGCGACGAGTCGCTCAGTCTTGGCGTCCTTGTATTCGCCGCCATAGCTTGCCACGATGCGCGGATGCTCGCGGGCGCCCATTGCCGCGCGCGGGTCGTTCTTCTGTACCTCGTCGACGATCTGCGGATTGGAAGAGGGCGCCACGCTCGGCTGATAGGACTGATCGATCAGGGTCTGGCAACCATTCAGCGCGATTGCGGCAGCCGAAAGCAGCATCAGCCGACAAGCCCAGCGGCGCGGTGTAGAGATGGCATCACTGGAAAGCGCGGGCGATTTCCACGTCGTCATGCTGTCCAGTCTGGTTCTCCGCATCATGTCGCTATTTTGCCGGTTTGCTGCAGGTTCGAACCGACCGTCGCAAGGGGGATTCAACAGGCGCGCACCCCTGATCTCGCATTGCACAATCGGCCGATACAAGTCCTTGCTGTAGCTGATTTCCGCATCGGTTGCATAGCGAGACTCTGTTTAAATGTGGCGCAGTTGCATTTTGGCAAGCCTCTGCGATTGAAGCTTCCCTTCGCTCGGATGAAATTATGGCGAAAGTTCCGTCACAAAGCCCAGATTCTTCGGCGGCGGGGAAAAAGAACGGCTCGATTGAAACAACCGGCCCGACCGCGAGGGATCCGCGGGAAAATTGCAACTGATGATGGATATCTGATAAAACGAACGCTTCCTGATGAAGCGTTCTCAGTCCGGACTATTCCGCGGCTTCCGCCGCCGGCTTTTGCGCCATTTTCGTCTCGCCGGCGCGGGGCAACTGCACGGGCTTCAGCATGAAGGCAGCCGTCAGGCCGATCAGTGCAATGGCGCATGAGGTCATGAAAAGCGGCGAGAAGGCGGCGGCATAGATATCGGCGACGGCCTGGCGGCTCGCTTCGGGGAGCGACGCCATCATCTTCGGCGTCAGTTGCTCGATATCGGCGACGCCGGGAATGGAGACTCCGACCTTGCCGAGCCCGGAGGCGATGATCGCACCATAGATTGATATGGCGATCGAGGCGCCTCCCATGCGCGACAGCGTCACCGAACCGGTGGCTGCGCCGACGTCGCGGGCGGGTGCTGCGTTCTGCACGCCGATGACGGGAACCTGCTGGGCCAGTCCGATGCCGATGCCATGCAGCATCATGATCGCGCCGATGAAGGCAATCGGGGTTCCCGCATGGATCTGCGACATCAGCGCGAAGGCAACGGCGCTGCAGCTGAGGCTGGCGATGGCGAAGGGCTTGTAACGCCCCGTCTTCGAGATGATGCGGCCTGCCGAAAGCGACCCGCAGACGAGGCCGCCGGTCAGCAGAATGAAGAGAAGGCCGGCGGCGGACGGCGAAAGGCCGGTCGTGGTCTGCAGGAAGAGGGCGAGGTAGTTGACCATGCCGATGGCGATGCCGCCACCCATGACCGATATCACCAGCAGCAGGCTGAAGGTCGAATTGCGGAAGAGCTGCAGGGGAACGATCGGCTCCGGTGCGCGGCGCTCTGTGAATACCCAGGCGATAGCGCAGACGACGCCGAAGGCAACGATGCCGATACTCTGAGGGGAGATCAACGAGCCGAACAGTTCGCTGCTGTCGGTGGCAAGCACGATGCTGGTCGTCGTGAGTGCGAGCAGGAGGGCGCCGGCATAATCGATCTTGGGGCGGCGATGCGGTTTGCGATAGGGCAGCATGAAGGCAAGGCCGGTGAGCACGATGAAGCCGATCGGCACGTTGACCAGGAAGATCGACCGCCAGCCGAAGAGATCACTCATCGTGCCGCCGAGCACGGGCCCGATCGCGCCTGAGGCCATCAGCACGAGGCTGGAATAGCTTTGATAGCGCGCCCGCTCGCGCGGTTCGAACAGATCGGCGTTGACGGCGAAGATCGATACCATGATGCCTCCGCCGCCGAGGCCCTGCAGGACGCGGGCGGCAATCAACGTGTTCATCGAAACTGCAAGGCCGCAGACCGTGGATCCCACAGTGAAGATCGTGATCGCCGTCATCATCACATATTTGCGGCCGAAGAGATCGCCAAGCTTGCCGTAAAGCGGCATGACGGCGCTGAGCGACAGGAGATAGGCCGAACCGATCCAGCCGAAGCGCTCGAGATGGCCGAATTCCCCGACGATCGTCGGCAGCGCCGTGGAAACGATCTGATTGTCCAGCGTCGCCATGAACATGGCCGTCATCAGGAAGAAGAAGAGGATAAGCCGGCGACGAGGATCCGTCACGAGCGGCGCAGGCGCGAGTTGCATGTCCATGGGGGCGTCATTCCGGTTGGATAAGTTTTTATGTGCTATTGGCATATAATTGTCAATGGCACATGAATGACACCAGCATATTCAATTTCCGATCCCGCTCTGTTATGGTCTCGTCATGAATGAAACCATGATCAAAACCTCGTCCAAAAGCCCGGCCGATCCGGATGGCGAAAACGTGCCTCGCATTGGCCGGAGCATGACGCGCATGCGGCTGATGACCGGTCGACGGCTGATCGGACGGCTGGCGATCCAGAGTGCTGCGCCGGGTCTCGAGCTTTCACACCTCGACGTGCTCGACGCCGTGCGCAGGGCGCAGCCCGCCGGCGAGGTCACGGTCGGCATGATCGCGGAGATGCTGCGCATCGATCCGTCACGGGCAAGCCGGGTGGTGGCAGAGATGGTCGGGCGCAATGTGCTGCGCCGCGAGGCTTCGCAGGCCGATGCGCGGCGAATCGTCGTCGTCATCACGCCGGCCGGCCAGGATCTGCTGGCCGAGATCGTCGCCCAGAAGCTTGCGATCATCTCCGAGATCGTTTCCGACTGGCCTGAGGAGGATGTCGATCGCTTCGCAGCGCTTTTCGAGCGTTTCATCGGCGGCTACGAGGCCGCCTTCCTATCGCGCGACAAGGATACGCCGGGCTGAGGCAAGCCCTCTCGTTCGCCGGCCCTTCCCCTCGGCCCCCCGTTTGCGCTAAGGGCAATGCCCATGAGCCAATCCACCTTCACCATTCTGCTCGGCGGCGAACTCAGCCTCACGGAGCGCCTGCGCCATGCTATCGGCAGCAGCCGCTTCATCGCGGCCGATGGTGGGATGCGGCATGCATTGGCACTCGGCGTCACGCCGGAGCTCTGGGTCGGCGATTTCGATTCGACACCGGCCGATCTTGACAGCGCATTCCCGCACGTGCCGAAACGGCCCTATCCCGCAGCAAAGGCGGCAACAGACGGCGAAATCGCGGTGTCGGAGGCGATCGCGCGGGGCGCGCGGCGTCTGATCCTCGCCGGCGCGCTCGGCGGAGAACGCTCCGACCACGCCCTTCAGCATCTTCTGTCGGCCGTCAACCTGGCTGAAGAGGGTTTCGACGTGCTGCTGACCTCGGGCAAGGAAGAGGCTGTGCCGCTGCTTGCCGGCACGATCGAACTGGACCTTCCCAAGGGTAGCTTGTTTTCCGTGCCCGGATTTAGCGAATTGACGGGGCTTTCCATCGAGAATGCGCGTTATCCGCTGAAGGATTTCCATCTGCCTTTCGGCTCTTCGCGCACCATTTCCAACGTTGCGGAAGGCAAGGTTCGCTTTTCGCTCATCAGCGGCCGGGCGATCGTGCTCGCCCGGCCCTATGATCTTTCCGGAGTCTGATTTTTGGCCCCTCCCATTCTTAAACTCGACGATATCTTCCTGAGCTTCGGCGGCGCGCCGCTATTGGCGGGCGCTGCGCTGCAGATCGAGCCGGGTGACAAGATCTGTCTCGTCGGTCGCAACGGCTCGGGAAAATCGACGCTGCTGAAGATCGCTGCCGGCCTGGTCGAGGCGCAGTCCGGCGAGGTCTTCCGCCATCCCTCCTCGACGGTGCGTTATCTGGAGCAGGCGCCGGATTTTGCCGGCTTCGACACCGTGCAGGCCTATGCCGAGGCCGGGCTCGGGCCGGGCGACGATCCTTATCGCGTCACCTATCTGCTGTCGCATCTCGGGCTGACCGGCGAGGAGGATCCCAAAAATCTATCCGGCGGCGAATCGCGCCGGGCTGCCCTTGCCCGCGTTCTGGCGCCGGAGCCCGACATTCTGCTGCTCGACGAGCCGACAAACCATCTCGACCTGCCGACGATCGAATGGCTGGAAGGCGAGCTGCAGAAGACGCGAAGCGCCCTGGTGCTCATCTCGCACGACCGGCGTTTCCTCGAAAAGGTCTCGACGGCAACCGTCTGGCTCGACCGCGGTACTTCGCGACGGCTCGACCGTGGCTTTGCGCATTTCGAGGCCTGGCGCGACCAGGTGCTGGAGGCCGAGGAGCTGGAGCAGCATAAGCTCGGCAAGGCGATCGAGCGCGAGGAGCACTGGCTGCGCTACGGCGTGACCGCGCGGCGCAAGCGCAACATGCGCCGCCTCGGCGAGCTGCAGACGATGCGTTCGAACTATCGTGGCCATAAGGGGCCGCAAGGCACGGTGCAGGCGACGGCTTCGGACGCCCAGGAATCCGGCAAGCTGGTGATCGAGGCCGAGAAGATCACCAAGAGCTTCGGTGATCGTGCGATCGTCACGCCGTTCTCGATCCGTGTACATCGCGGCGACTGCATTGGTCTGGTCGGGCCGAACGGCGCCGGCAAGACGACGCTGCTGAAGATGCTGACGGGGCAACTTTCTCCCGACAGCGGTACTGTGAAGCTCGGCACCAATCTGGAGATCGCCACCCTCGACCAGAAGCGCGAGGATCTCGATCCCGAGGATACGCTTGCCAACTATCTGACGGACGGGCGCGGCGAAAACCTGCTCGTCAACGGCGAGCAGCGCCATGTCACCGGCTACATGAAGGAGTTCCTGTTCCAGCCGGAACAGGCACGCACGCCGATCAGGAGCCTCTCGGGCGGCGAGCGAGCCCGGCTGATGCTGGCGCGCATTCTCTCACGCCCCGCGAACCTTCTGATCCTCGATGAACCCACAAACGATCTCGATATCGAGACGCTCGACTTGCTGCAGGAAATCGTCGCCGGTTTTCCCGGCACCGTCGTCCTCGTCAGCCACGATCGTGATTTCCTCGACCGCACCGTGACCTCGACGATCGCGCCCGCCATGCCGGATGCGCCCGACGGCCGCTGGATCGAATATGCCGGCGGCTATTCGGACATGCTGGCGCAGCGCAAGGGCGCGCTCGAAGAGCGCAGAAAGGCCGAGAAGGCGGCGGAGAAGCCGAAGACCGGGGAAGCAGCGCCTTCCGCTGGAAGTTCGAAGAGCAAGCTGTCCTTCAAGCAGAAATTCGCGCTGGAGAACCTGCCGAAGGAGATGGCGAAGGCCGAAGCCGAGATCGCCAAACGCGAACAGGTTATGGCCGATCCCAATCTCTTTACGCGCGATCCCGCGGCCTTCAACCGGCTTGCCGCCGAAATGGAGAAATTTCGCGCCGGTCTGACGAAGATGGAAGAGGAGTGGCTGGAGCTCGAAATGCTGAGGGAAGAGCTGGAAGGCTGAGCTTTTCCTGGCGGCTCACTTTTCCTTGATTCGTCAGCCTGTCGCCGCGGGGCATAAGGTGCCGTCCGGCAGCCGGGGATATTGCCGATCGCAATGGCGACAAGGAAAAGTCAGATGTCTCGCAAGCCTCACTCTCGTTTTTTCACAGCACTTGCCGCCGGCAGCCTGGTCGCGCTCAGCCTATCGCAGGCCGCCCACCCGCAGGATGGCGAGCGCATTCGCATTCGCGGCGCGATCGAAAGCCTGAGTGGCGACACGCTCGTCGTCAAGACGCGCGAAGGCGGCGATGCGACGATCACGCTGAAAGTCGGCTGGAAGGTCGGCGGCATCAAACAAGCCTCTGTGGAGGATATCAAGCCCGGTGATTTCGTTGGTGTCGCTTCGCTTCCGAAGGGCACCGGCCCGGATGGGGCGATCGAGGTGCTGATCTTCCCGGCGTCGATGAAAGGGACGGGCGAAGGCAACCGCCCCTGGGACGCACAGCCGAACAGCCAGATGACCAATGCGACCGTCAGCAACGCGGTCAAATCCGTCGAGGGTCACACGATCACGCTGACCTACCAGGGCAAGGAAAAGACCATCACGATTGCCGACGCTACGCCGATCGTCACCTTGGCGCCCGCGACCAAGGACGATCTGAAGGCCGGCGCCGGCGTCATCGTCACCGGCGAGAAGGCGGCGGACGGCAGCATATCGGCCAGCCAAGTCGCCGTCGGCCTCGGGGGAATCACTCCGCCGATGTGATCGGCTGGCCTAGAGCGCTGGCGCTGGGACAGCGGCGGCGCCCGCACTGGCGCTGGCGCCGGTCTGGACGACAGCCGGTTGTTCCTGTGGCATTGACGGAAGCGCCTCCAGATGGAGGACGCGCGGCTGCAGCACCTCGAGATAGGCCTCGGAGCGACCGATATAGATCATGCCGGCTTCGGGGATAGAGGTCAGCAGTTTGGCCATGGTTTCCTGCCATTCCCGCTCCATACCTTCCAGCACTTCGTCGAAAATGATCCAGCGCGGGCGTGCCAGAAGCAGGCGGGCGAAGCCGATCGCCTTCTGTTGGTCGCTGTCGAGCAGCTTGTCCCAGCGGGCGCGGGTATCGAGCCTTGAGATCAGCGAATGAAGGCCGGCCTTTTCAAGGGCCGCCTCAACGGCGGCCTTCTCGTAGGCATCGGGGCTTTCGGGAAAGGCCAGCGCATCACGCAGCGTGCCGCCGGGAACATAGGCGATTTGTGGAACGAACAGCATGTCGTCGACCGGAGGCAGGCCAATCGTGCCGCTGCCGCACGGCCAGAGACCGGCCATCGCCTGGAAGAGAAGCTTGCGGTTGACGCTGTGATCGCCGTTGATCATGACCTTTTCGCCGGCCTTGATCACCACATTGGTTTCGTGCAGACGGAAACCGCCGCATTCCTCGATTTCTTCGCCGATCTTGGCGTTGATCACCAAATCCTTCAGCGTCAGCATGTCGGGCGCGGTATTTTCGTAAGTGATGCTGTCCTTGAGGTCGAAATCCTCGTCCATATCGAGCAGCGCCTGGCGGAAATCGGTGACGCGCATCAGCGTGGCGCGCCATTCGGCAATCGGACCGAAATTGGCGACATACCAGCGCAACGCCGTATTGACCTGGTTGAAGGCGCCGACGGACATCATCAGCTGGCCGAGGGTGAGGCCGCCGGAGAAATAGGCAGGCGCGGCGACGATGATCGGAATGACGATCACCAGCCAGCCGTAGCCGGCCGAGACCCAGGTGAGGTTGGTATTGGCCATGGCGAGGCGCTTGACGACCCTCAGCACCGAGCTGATGTCGGTATTGATGCGCCTGCGCTCGTTCTCTTCGCCGCGGGCGACGGTGATCGCCGGCATATTCTCGTTGGCATGCATCAGCGTGAAGCGAAGCTCGGCTTCCTTGGAGAATCGATCGGCATTGAGCTTGACCAGCTTGCGGCCGACGACCTGGCTCAGCACCGAGGCGGACGCGGCGTAGAAAATCGCCGCCCAGACCATATAGCCCGGAATGGAGAAGCTGTGGCCGCTGATGTGGAAGATGAAGCCGCTCGACAGTTCCCAGAGCACGCCGATGAAGCTCACCAGAAGGATGGTCGACTGCAGCAGGCCGAGAACGAGCCCTGTCGTGCTTTCGGCGAGGTTGCGGGAATCTTCGTGCAGGCGCTGGTCCGGATTGACGCCGATCAACCCGCTGGAGGCAAGCCGCAGCGCCCGCTTGCGCTTCAGCCACTGGTCGACGAGATCGCGCGACAGGCCTTCGCGCATGTAGAGCGCGGTCATCTGGTTCAGCCAGGCCTGCAACACGTTGAGCAATAGCAGCGTGCCGGCGATCATCGCGAAAATTTCGAGTTGGTGGAAGAATTCGCCGAGATCGCGACGCTCGAGTGAATCGTAGAAGGGGGCGTTCCATTCGTTGAGGATGACCTGGCCATAAGCCGTCACCAGGATGACGAGGATCAGCACGGTCGCCAGGAACAGCACCTTGCCACGCACAGCCGAATTCCAGAATGCTGAGAACATCACCCCGAGGCGATATGTCAGGCTGAAATCATACCCTACCCTATCCTGCCTCCGGATTCCCGGCCTCCCCTCGATCTTATCTGCCATCATGCTTTTCCAACACAGCCCATACTGCCATTATTAACATGGTGGCGTTACCCGTCTATCAACAGATTCTATCAGTCATTAAACTGTGATGATGCTTGCAGGGGCCGCGCCCGCATGCATTCGGCAGTTGATTCGCGGCCCGACAGGGGCTAATTAGAGCTCCGTGGTGATTTGGCCGGCCGGCTTGCAGCCACGTTAAAAAATTCGCTAAAGGGCCGCGTGCGGACCGGTAGCGATTTTTTGTCGCCGCCGGTTTTTTGTTTTTGATCGAGTGACCGCAATGCCCATCAAGATCCCCGATACGCTGCCCGCCTTCGAAACCCTCGTTCAGGAGGGCGTGCGGGTGCTGACCGAAACGATGGCGATCCGTCAGGATATAAGACCGTTGCAGATCGGGCTGCTCAATCTCATGCCGAACAAGATCAAGACCGAATTGCAGATGGCTCGCCTCGTCGGCGCCTCGCCGTTGCAGGTGGAGCTGTCGCTCATCCGCATCGGCGGCCACAAGGCGAAGAACACATCCGAGGATCATCTGCTTTCCTTCTACCAGACCTGGGAGGAGGTGAAGCACCGCAAATTCGACGGATTCATCATCACCGGGGCGCCGATCGAGCTTCTGCCCTATGAGGATGTCACCTATTGGGCGGAAATGCGGGAGATTCTCGACTGGACGGAAACGAACGTCCATTCGACGATGAATGTCTGCTGGGGCGCGATGGCGGCGATCTATCACTTCCACGGCGTTCCGAAATACGAGCTGAAGGAGAAGGCTTTCGGCGTCTACCGCCACCGGAACCTCAAGCCTTCGTCGATCTATTTGAACGGCTTTTCCGACAATTTCGAGGTGCCGGTGTCGCGCTGGACCGAGGTGCGACGCGCCGATATCGAGAAGTCCGAAAACCTGGAAATTCTGATGGAGTCCAGCGAGATGGGCGTCTGCCTCGTGCATGAGAAGAGAGGCCGGCGGCTCTACATGTTCAACCATGTCGAATATGATTCCACCTCGCTCTCCGACGAGTACTTCCGGGACGTCAATGCCGGCGTGCCGATCAAGATGCCGCATAATTACTTCCCGCATAACGATCCGGCGCTTGCGCCGCAGAACCGCTGGCGCAGCCATGCGCATCTGCTGTTCGGCAACTGGATCAACGAAATCTACCAGACGACGCCCTATGACGTCGAAGAGATCGGCACGGACCTCTGAGCGGCGTTTCTTTGTGATCCGACCGGTTGCGGTTTGAAGCAAATGCGGGCAGGTTCCGCTCGGAACCCTACAGCGCCGCGCGTCCTGAAGAGGATGTGCCAAGAACGGACGATCGATCATGTCGGATAAGTTGAAGCGGGAAGTTTTCGGGCAGACGAAGGAAGGCGAGACCGTCTATCGCGTCGAGATCAAGGGTGGCGGGCTGACGGCCAAGATCATCAGCTGGGGCGCGGTCATCCAGGATCTGCGCCTTGCAGGACATGATGCGCCGCTGCAGCTCGGCTTCGAGGATTTCGACAGCTACCCCCTCCACTCAGCTTATTTCGGCGCGACGCCCGGCCGCTGCGCCAACCGCGTCGGCGGCGGCAGGTTTACGCTCGACGGTAAGGATTATCAGCTCGAGCCGAATGAAAACGGCGTCACGCACCTGCATGGCGGCAGCGACAATATCGCCAAGCGCAACTGGACGATCGTCGAACATGACGTCGACCGCCTGGTGATGAAGATCGTCGATCCCGACGGCCGCGCCGGCTATCCCGGCAATTGCACCATCCAGGCGACGTTCTGGGTGCATGGCAACGGCGAACTGTCGATTACCTATGAATCGACCAGCGACCAGCCGACGCTCGCCAATGTCTGCCAGCACGCCTATTTCAATCTCGACGGTCGCGAAGACGCTCTTGGTCACGACATCATGATCGCTGCGGATCACTATCTGCCGACCGACGAGAGGCAGGTGCCGACCGGCGAAATCCGTCCTGTCGGCGGCACGGAATTCGATTTCCGCGAGATGGCGCCGATGAAGCGTTTCGTCGGCAGCGAGCAGGCGCTCTACGATCATAATTTCTGCCTGTCCCCCGAACGTACCGCCAAGCGGAGCGTTGCGCTCGCCCGCAGCCTCTATTCCGGCGTGTCGCTGGAAGTGCGCAGCACCGAGCCGGGCGTGCAGTTCTATGCCGGCTTCAAGCTCAATACAGGGGCTCCCGGTCTCGGCGGGCGCAAATATGGCCCCTTCGCCGGCTTCTGCCTGGAGACTCAGGTCTGGCCCGATGCCATCAATCACCAAGGCTTTCCGAATGCCGTTCTGCGTCCCGGCGAGGTGTTGCGCCAGGAAACGGATTACATCTTCACCAAGAGCTGAGCCTCTAAAGCGCGCCGCGGTCTTTCAGGTTCGCTGCTCGCGCTTTAGGGTCGTTATCGCAAAACCGCCGCACACTTTTGTGCGACATGTTCTGAGACGCACGGCTGTCAAATTTCGCCGCTATGAACCCTCCCTGGTCCGCCGGGGAGGGTTTTTTCTTGTCTGCATTCGATTCTGACTTGCCGATTGGTTCTAGATAGGTTCTATTGTGTATCCATGGATAGAACCAGTCTGACAGTGGAACTGAACAGGCGCGGCCTGCGCGGCGAGGCGCTGGCCGGACCGCTCTACAAGCGGCTGGCGCAGGCGCTGACCAGCCTCATTCAGGAAGGCCTGCTGAAGCCCGGCGCGGCGCTGCCGGGTGAGCGCGACCTTGCCGAAGCTCTGCAGCTCGGCCGCGTCACAGTTCGCACCGCCTATCGGGATCTGATGGCATCGGGCGCACTGGAATCGCGCCACGGAAGCGGTACTTTCGTATCGACCAAGGTGGAGCGCATGGAACAGTCGCTCTGGCGGCTTTCCTCCTTCTCTGCAGACATGCGTTCGCGCGGGCGTCTGCCGGCCGCGCGGATATTGTCGCGGGAGGTCAACACCCCGTCGCCGGAGGAGTCCTTTCTGCTCGGTCTCGGCAGCGACGAGCCCGTGCTGAGGCTCGACCGGCTGCGTCTCGCCGACGGTTTGCCGCTGGCGATCGAGCGCGCTGTGGTGCCGGTCAAGTTCTTGGGCGACGATGCCGGCGGCGAGGGATCGCTCTACGATGCCCTGACGGCCAGCGGCCACAGGCCCGTGCGCGCATTGCAGCGGCTGACGGCCGTGACGCTCGATGCATCCTACGCTGCGATGCTGAACGTCAAATCGGGCGCGCCGGCGCTTCTGATCGAGCGTGTCTCGCGCCTGGAAGACCAGCGCGTCGTCGAATACACCCGCTCGCATTATCGCGGCGATGCCTATGATTTCGTTGCCGAATTGAGAATTGGAGATGACCTATGAGTGAGAACCAGTCGCTGATGCTGCAGGAAGCCGGCCAATCGCCGGAGGTGGTGGCCACACTTCTCGAGAGGGAAAAACCAGTCTTTGCCGAGATCGCCCGGCTGTTTTCGTCCGCTCGCCCGAGCGCGGTAACGACGGCGGCGCGCGGCTCCTCGGACCACGCCGCTACCTTCTTCAAGTATCTCTTCGAGATCACCTGCGGCGTTCCGGTCGCATCGGTCGGTCCGTCGATCGCTTCCGTCTACGGTGCTGCCCTGCATCTGAAGGGCGGCGTTCATTTCACCGTTTCTCAGTCGGGTGCCAGCCCTGACATCGTGGCGCTGCAGGAGGCGGCGAAGAAGGGTGGAGCAACGACGATCGCCGTCGTCAACGTCACCGACAGCCCGCTTGCGAAACAGGCAGACATCGTCCTCGGCCTCAATGCCGGCGCGGAAAAGAGTGTCGCGGCGACAAAATCCTTCATCGCCTCCGTTGCCGCCCTTTCCGGAGTGACCGCTGCGGTCGGCGGTGCGTCCGACCTGCAGGCGGCACTCGACAAGCTGCCGGAGGCGCTTTCGGCGACCGCCGGCATCGACACGGCGGCTGCCGAGGAGGTGCTCTTCCATGCGACCTCGCTCTATACGGCGGGTCGCGGCCCGGCCTTTGCGATCGCGCTCGAAGCAGCGCTGAAGGCCAAGGAAACCTCCGGCCTGCATGCCGAGGCCTTTTCGCTGGCGGAATTGATGCATGGTCCGATGCGGCTGGTGCAGCCGGGCTTCCCGATTGTCGCCTTTGCACCCGATGATGCCGCTTTCGCCAATAACGGCCAGGCGCTGGAGCGTCTGCAGAAGCTCGGCGCCACCACCGTCGGCTTTTCCACGCAGCCGCTCTCCGGCATCAATCTGCGCGTGCCGACGACGGGTAACGGCCTCGTCGACCCGCTGGTATCGCTGCTCGTCTATTACCGGCTGATCGAGTCGGTGACGCGCCGCAAGGGCTTCGATCCCGACAGGCCGGCGAACCTGCTCAAGGTGACGGAGACGGTCTGATGAAGCGCAAGATCTTCGTCGGCGCCCGCATCTTCGACGGCGAGCGCTTCCATGACGACAAGGCACTCGTCGTTGCCGACGGCCGTGTCGAAGCAATCATCGCGCGGAACGGTCTGCCGGACGGCGAGACGGTGACGCTTGAGGGCGGCGTCCTGTCAGCGGGCTTCATCGATGCGCAGGTCAATGGCGGCGGCGGCCGGATGCTGAACGACGAGCCTTCTGTGGCCTCGATGGACATCATCGCCGGCGGTCACCGGCCCTATGGCACGACCTCGCTGCTGCCGACGCTGATTACCGATACCGCAGAAGCATCCGCCGCTGCCATCGAGGCGGCGAAGGAAGCGGTCAAAGCGAACCGCGGCGTCGCCGGCCTGCATCTCGAAGGCCCGCATCTGGCGCCTGCCCGCAAGGGCGCGCATCTGGCCGAGCTGATGCGGCCAGTGGAGGACCGCGACGTCAAAGCCTTCATCCGGGCGCGCGAGGCGATCGGAACGCTGCTCGTCACCATGGCGGCCGAGCAGGTGACTGTCGCGCAGGTGCGCGAGCTTGCGGAAGCAGGCGTCACCATCAGCATCGGCCATTCCGATTGTTCGAGCGAAGCGGCCGAAGAACGTTTCGATGCCGGGGCACGGGGTGTCACGCATCTCTTCAACGCGATGAGCCAGCTGGGACACCGCGCGCCCGGCCTCGTCGGTGCGGCGATCGATCATCCCTCGACCTGGTGCGGCATCATCGCCGATGGCCATCATGTCGATCCGAAAGCCCTGCGCACGGCGCTGCGCGCCAAGCGCGGCGAAGGCAAGCTGTTCTTCGTCACCGATGCCATGTCGCTCGTCGGGTCGGAAAAGGATTCGTTCACGCTGAACGGGCGCACCGTCCGGCGCGAAAGGGGCGGCTTCTGCTCGAAGCTGGTATTGTCGGACGGCACGCTGGCCGGTTCCGACGTCGACATGGTCTCGACGATCCGTTACGGCGTCACCTATCTCGACCTGACGCTCGCCGAGGCCTTGCGCATGGCGACGCTCTATCCCGCGCGTTTCCTCGGGCTTGCCGACCGTGGCCAGCTCGCGCCGGGGTCGCGCGCCGATCTCGTCCATCTGACCGATGGGCTTACCGTCACCGCCACCTGGCTCGGCGGTGAGGCGGCCTGAAACCGAGGAGACGTGGGATGACTGACATTACTGATGCCTATTTCTCCAACCTGATCGGCCGGCTGGAAGACCTGAAGCAGACGCTTGCCGAACCGATGGCTGAGGCAGCGGCGGTCATTCTCGATGCTGCCCGCGGCGACAAGCGCGTCTATGTCTTCGGTACCGGCCATTCGCATATGCTGGCGGAGGAGGTGCACTATCGGGCTGGCGGGCTTGCCTTCACCGTGCCGGTGCTCGTCGGCTCCGCCATGCTGCATGAGGGTGCGGTCATCAGTTCGGTCTATGAGCGCACGCAAGGCCTGGTGCGACCGATGCTGGAGCGTTACGGCATGCAGCCGGGCGATGTCATCATCATCGCCTCCAATTCGGGCGTGAACGCCGCGCCGATCGAGGCCGCCGACTATGCCCGCGAAATCGGCGCAAAGGTGATCGCCATCACGTCGATCGCCTATTCCTCGGCGATCGCCAATGGCCGCCGGCGGCTTGCCGACGTAGCCGATGTGGTGCTCGATAACGGGCTGCCACCGGGTGACGCCGTTCTCGATCTCGAAGGCACGGGGCTTCGGGTCGGGCCAGTCTCGACGGCGGTCGGGGTGACCGTCATCAACGCGATCTTCGCTGAAGTCGCCTCGGAGCTTTCGAAATCCGGCGACGCACCTGTTTATCTCAGCGCCAACATGCCGGGTGCGGCCGAGATCAACCAGAAGCTCGTCAGGAAATACCGGCCGCGCAACCCGCATCTCTGATGGGAGCGAAGCGAGGTCGCAAGCACCGTTCCGTATGTCACGACACGCTCCTGACGCGATCAAGCGGCAAGAATAGCGCTGACCATGCGAGCCGTCCGCGGTGCCAACGTCAAACCGATATGCCCGTGTCCAAAAGCAAACACGACGTCCCTTCCTCCTTTTGAAGGCCGGATGACAGGAACGGAATCGGGCATGGAAGGGCGGAGGCCCATCCAGCTCCGACTTGGTTCACCAAGCGTCGGGAAAATCCTGCGAGCGTTTGCCAGCAACACTTCGAGGCGTCTTGGGTTCGAAGGCGCAGTGATTCCTCCGAGCTCCACAGTTCCGGCCACCCGCAAGCGGCCGCGCATCGGGCAAAAGTAAAATCCATGATGCGTTGGGCATACCGGTCGTTCCACCGGCGGTGTCTCCATATCGAATTCGAGATGATACCCCCGCTCAGTATCGAGCGGGATCCGCTCTCCGAGCTGCCGAGCCAGAGCTCGGGAATGTGCGCCGGCCGCGATGACAGCCGCCCGAGCATGAATACTGTGGGCTGAAGCCATCATCCTCACGCCATTCCGCTCGCGCGAAATAGTCGTCACGGAGTCTCGGACGAACTCGACGCCCGCTTGTTTGGCGGCGGCTTCCATCACGCTCATGACCTGGCCGGGATCGGTGAAGTTGATCGCTTTCGGAAAGAAAAGCCCGCCGCCATGGACCCGCGGCAGCTGGGGCTCCAGGCTTTGCACCTCATCGGGGGTGAGAAGCTGCTGTGCTATCCCGTAGTTTCGGCGAAGCTCGACATCCGATGCGGCCGCCTTGAAGGCCTCGGGCGTCTGGTAGAGGTAGAGGCATCCCTTCGCGCTCAAAAGATCGGATGCTCCGATCTCCGCTGCGAGTTCCAGCCATTCCGATGACGCGTCGGATAGCAGGTCGGCGATACGGCTCGTATTGTCCCTGTATCTGTGAGGCAGGGATTCGTAGGCAAAACGCATCAGCCATGGAAACAAGGTGGGCAATGCTGCCTTGCGGATGGATAGCGGGCTGTCGGAATTGAGAAGCAGCGAGGCCAGGTTTTTGAGGACAGCGGGCGTGCCGACGGGAATGATTGCATAATCGGCGATCGTTCCGGCATTGCCGTAAGATGCGCCCGAACCGGGTTTGTTCGGTTCGATCAGCACGACATCGCGACCATCGGCACGCAGCCGCAGAGCGGTTGCCACGCCGATCACGCCGCCGCCGATGACGGCGATATCTGTTGTGAGCTTGTCCATCAAATTTCTATTTGCCTTAGAGAAACGAGGCCTGGATGCCCGATCGGACTTGCCTCGCGCTTTGGCCAACGCGGCGGCGGCATACGCCCGCCGGGCCGGTCCGGTTCAATCAGGGGTTAGCCTGGCGAAGCGTAGCGGGCGACATAGGCAGCCGTGCGTGCTTCCGTCGGACGGTCAAGCACATCTCCTGCGGTTCCCTGTTCGATGATAACTCCACCGTCGATGAATACGACCCAGTCCGATACTTCCTTCGCAAAGGGCAGTTCATGCGTGACCAGGATCATCGTCATGCCGTCGGCGGCAAGTTCCCGCATGACGCGGAGAACTTCGCCGGTCGATTCAGGATCGAGCGCCGACGTCGGCTCGTCGAACAGCAACACCGTTGGTTCCAGCGCCAGGGCGCGTGCGATCGCCACACGCTGCTGCTCGCCGCCCGACATCTGTTCCGGATAAGCCATCGCCCGTTTGGCAAGGCCTACTCTCGTCAGAAGTTTCACGGCCCGTTCCACGGCCTCTCGCTCGCCGATCCCGGCTGCGTGCATCTGCGCGAGAACGACGTTCTCTACAGCCGTCAGATGCGGGAACAGATTGAAACGCTGAAACACCATACCGACACGCTGCCGAAGCTTTGCAAGGTTGCGGCAGGTCACCTGGCCATCGGCGAAGATCGTCTCATCGCCGACAGTGATCGTCCCCTCGTCGGGACGCTCAAGCAAATTAACGCAGCGCATGAGGGTGGTCTTTCCTCCACCGCTCTGGCCAATGATGCTCACGATTTTGCCGGCGGGCACCTCGAGATCGACGCGGTCAAGCACCAGGCGCCCATCGAAAGACTTGCGCAATCCGCTAATTTTGACGGCCGGGCGACCGGCCGGCTGGTTTGACACGAAGGCAGTTTTGGCAGGAGTGGTCGTCATGGGTCAGACTCTCCCCTCGGCGAGATAGGTCCTCGCTAATTTCAGCCGACGCCTTCTGGCCAATGACAATGGCACACCGGCATGGATCTTGCGCTCCAGCAGAAGCAGACATTGCGACACCGGGTAGCAGATGGCGAAATAGGCCGCAGAGATCACGAGATACACTTCGAGCGCTCGGAATGTTTCCGAGGCTATCAATTGCGCCTGCGTCATCAGCTCGGCAGCGGAGATCGTCACAAGCAGCGAGGTCGACTTGATCAGGTCGACGAACATTGTGTTCGTACCGGGAAGCGCCAGCCGCACCGCCTGCGGCAGGACGACATGGCTGAACGTCTTGCCGCGCCCTAGCCCGAGAGCTTGAGAGGCCTCTTGCTGTCCTCGGTGTACGCCGGCGATGGCGGCCCGAAAGATCTCGGACAGGTAAGCGGCGTAAAAGAGCACCAAGCTCAACACGCCAGCCTCGAAAACCTCCAGCCTGACGCCCACGGAAGGCAGGCCGAAGTAGGTCAGGAAAATGATCGCCAGAAGCGGTACGTTTTTAAAGAGCTCGGTGTAGAAGGCTGCAGGGACGCGGACCAGGCGCAGCCGGTTGAGCCTCATCAGCGCAAGGGCAAGACCAAGGATCGTCGCGCCGATGAAGCTGGCCACGGTGTAGCCGAGGGTCCTGAGCAGACCCACGGCAATGTTTCCGACGTAGTCATTCCAGGGAACCTGGAAAATATCGGTGAAGGATGACAACGCCGTCATGCTTCGATCTCACTTCGCAATGGAAGGCGGATTCCAGTCGGCGGGACGATCAACGCCGCGCCGCTGTGACGCCATTTCGGGCGATGGAACCAGGAACTGCTTGGGATCGCCGCCCCATTTTGTGATCAAAGCCGCAAGGGATCCGTCCTTGTACATGGCGTCGATCTGATCGGAAACAGCCTTGGCCAGCTTCGGCGACTGCTTGGGAAGGTAGAATCCGGTCATGTAGGCCTGGAAATATTTATAATCGGGGTGCGCAGTCACCTGTTCGTTTGTCGGCGGCTTCAGGTATTCGATGCGTACCTTCATGTCGGGGCGCTGCTGCTGTTGATAGGTAATCAGCAGCGGATCGAGAAAGCCGACATCCAGACGCCCCGAAGAAATATCCTGGAACACACCTTCGGCGCTCGGGAACGTATGGGGTGATGCGTTAGGGACCTGCGCGATGGATTTCGCCCAGACATACCCCGTCACAGTGCCGAGATTTTTGCCTTCCAGGCTCGCAACATCCGGAAAACTCGTCGTGCCGCTCACGGCCATGGCCGGCGGAGAATAATACGGAGGGTCGGTGAACAGGCCGACCTTCTGGCGAGCGTCGGACCATGCAATTCCGCCAATGGTTATATCAGCCCGCTGCGTCTGGACGGAAGCCAGCATGCCTGGAAAGTCGGTGACGTTGACTTCCATCTTGAGGCCGAGCTTATCGGCGACGGCTGTCAGGATATCGCTGTCGAGGCCGACGAGCTTTCCATCCTTGACCGCCGTATAGGGCATGTAAGGCTCCACCGTAACGACGAGCGTGCCCGGCTTCATCAGCTCCAGATCGTCGGCCTTCGCAGTGGATGGCACGACCGTCGCAAACAGCCCCAAACTCAGGATCGCCAAGGCAACCAACCCATTTGCCTGCGTTTTTTTCATCAATTCAGCATGTTTCATTTGAAACCCCTCTTTGTGGTTATATATTGCTGATATATTGAGAATATGCAGACATGATATGAAGTCAAGCGGAATCGTTAAGCGCCTTTTTTCTAGGCGGATTAGCGTTTAGCCATGCGGAAATGGACAGAGAGAGGAACGCGCTGAATATGTCGGCATTCGAACTGGATTACGAAGCGGCTGAATCAACATTGGCGGAGAGGACGTATATTCGGCTGCGCGACGACATCATTACGACGCTGCTTCCACCGGGCACACTTTTGCGGGAAGCCGAGATCATGAAACGCATGGAAGTCGGGCGCACGCCGGTGCGCGAGGCGATACAGCGTCTGCAGTATGATGGTTTCGTTGTCGTCAGCGCTCGGCGCGGCACATTTGTCAGCAAGATCGATATCAATGATCTTACTGCGGTTTATGAGGCACGGGCACGGATCGAGTCCTGGGCGACCCGGCTAGCTGCGGAAAGGCTGCGCGAGTTCGAGCGGCAAGAAGCGCGGCAACTGATCGATGAACTCAAGCAAACCACCGGTCCGATGGCGCTGGATGACATACTTGCTCTAGATCGCCGGGTTCACCGCTTCATTTACAAAGCGGCAAAAAACCCTTTCCTGTTCGCTACGCTGGATCACTACCACAATCTATCGCTGAGAATTCTGTACGTCGCCATGAAACGGTTTCCGACCTTGGTGCCCCGTCTCGAGGACGTCTTGCACGATCAGGTCCTCATGCTTGAGGCGGTATGTAGAGGTGACGTAGATGAGGCTGAAAAGATCGCAATGGCCCATGTCATGAGCTTCGAGAGCGAGGTCCGAAAGATCATCTGATTTCGGATCTTGAAATTGGGTGCGGGCAACGGTCGTGAAAAATTGCGATAAAAGCGACAGTTTGCGACTGAATTTGCAGCGCTACAAAAGCGGCTATTCTGCTTTGGCTGAACGAAGGTATGTCCGCCAAAATGAGCCGATTCCACATTTCAGTTGGAGGCCGGCGTGAGCCGGCCGCCTGAATGGATCGAAACCAGGATCAGTCCTTGGCGCGTTCGACGTAGGAATTGTCTTCGGTCGCGATGACGACGCGGGTGCCGGCATCGATATGCGGCGGAACCGAGGTGCGGATGCCGTTGGAGAGCATGGCCGGTTTGTAGGAAGAGGATGCCGTCTGGCCCTTGACGACCGGTTCGGTCTCGGTGATCTCAAGCGTGACGTGGCGCGGCAGTTCGAGCGCCAGCGGAATGCCTTCATGGATCGACAGGATGCAGGTCATGCCTTCCTGGAGATAGGCCTTCTGGTCGCCCATGGTTTCCTGGCTGACGACAACCTGGTCGTAGTTCGCAGGATTCATGAAGTGGAAGCCTTCGCCGTCTTCATAGAGGTACTGGAAGTTGACGTCTTCGACGAAGGCGCGCTCAACCTGTTCGGTGGTGCGCCAGCGCTCGGAGACCTTCACGCCATCGACGATGCGACGCATGTCGACCTGGGTGACCGGCGTGCCCTTGCCCGGATGAAAGTTCTGGGCGGTGAGGACGACGTAGAGCTTGCCGTCCACGTCGAGAACGTTGCCCTTGCGGACCGAAGAGGCGATGACCTTGACCATAAGACTTCCTTGTAACTCGGCTTTTGGCGTCGTAGATGACTGTCGAGACGCCCCGAAGACGCAAATATTTTTCTTTGGGGGCGCAACTAACCTAAAATCCGGGAAATAGCCACCCCCATGCCGGCTTCTCCGGCGAAGAAAGCTTGGAATGAACTCTTCGGCCAAAGCGTCCCCCTGGTGGACCCCGTCCGTGCATGCCGACCGCCGCCCGTTCCTGATCGGGCGCAATGCGATCCAGGCGGCGTTGCGCGGGTTTTTCGCGCGCGAGGATTTCATCGAGGTGGACACAGCGGCGCTCCAGGTCTCCCCGGGCAACGAGGCGCATCTGCACGCCTTCGCGACGGAAGCGGTGACGACGGACGGACAGAACGCGCCATTCTACCTGCACACCTCGCCGGAATTCGCCTGCAAGAAGCTGCTTGCGGCGGGCGAAGAACGCATCTCGTGTTTTGCCCATGTCTATCGCAACCGTGAGCGCGGGCCGCTGCATCATCCCGAATTCACCATGCTTGAGTGGTATCGGGTCGGCGAAAGTTACGAGAGCCTGATGATGGATTGCGTGCGTATCCTGGCGCTTGCGGCCGAAACGGTGAAGACCGGAAAGCTTGCCTATCGCGGCGGCGAGAGCGATCCTTTCGCCGGGCCGGAGCGGATCAGCGTCGCTGAAGCGTTCGAGCGGCATGCCGGCATCGATCTTCTCGCTTCTGTTGCCTCCGACGGTTCGACCGATCGCGATCATCTGGCGGCCGAACTCAGGCGCGTCAGCATGCGTGTCGCCGATGACGATGGCTGGGCCGACCTCTTCAGCCGGGTGCTCGTGGAAAAGATCGAGCCGCATCTCGGCTTCGGCCGCATCACCATTCTCGACGAGTATCCCGTTTCAGAGGCAGCGCTGGCACGTCCCTCGGCGCGCGACCCGCGGGTTGCCGAGCGTTTCGAGCTTTATGCGTGCGGAGTCGAGCTTGCCAATGGCTTCGGCGAACTCACCAACGCTGCCGAACAGCGCCGGCGCTTCGAGATCGAGATGGCCGAGAAGGCGCGGATCTATGGCGAGACCTATCCGATCGACGAGGATTTCCTTGCAGCACTTTCGCTGATGCCCGAGGCAAGCGGCATCGCGCTCGGCTTCGACCGGCTGGTGATGCTGGCGACAGGGGCGTCACGCATCGACCAGGTGCTATGGGCGCCGGTTGCGGAGTACGGAAGATGAATGCCGTCAAGTCGGTCAAAAGCGTCGACGATCTCGTGAAGGCGGGGCTTGCCGCGCCTGCAGACCGCGCAGCGCTCGACGAGATTGCCGCGCGTTACGCGATCGCGCTGACACCCGCGATCACCCGGCTGATCGATCGGGCAAATCCTGATGATCCGATTGCACGGCAATTCGTGCCCGATGCAGCCGAACTCACGGTCGCGCCCGAAGAACGCGCCGATCCGATCGGCGATCATGCCCACAGCCCCGTCGAAGGCATTGTTCACCGTTATCCCGACCGTGTCCTGCTCAAGGCCGTGCATGTCTGCCCGGTCTATTGCCGCTTCTGCTTCCGGCGCGAAATGGTGGGGCCGCAGGGCCTCGGCACGCTCGATGCGACGGCGATGGAGGCAGCTTTCGATTATATCAGAAACCACCAGGAAATCTGGGAGGTCATCCTCACCGGCGGCGATCCGCTGGTGCTTTCGCCGCGCCGGCTTCACGAGATCATGGAGGCGCTTGGGAAAATCGCGCATGTGAAGATCGTACGTTTCCACACGCGCGTTCCCGTCGTCGATCCCGAGAAGATCGATGCGGGACTGATGTCAGCGCTGAAGGCGAGCGGCAAGACGGTCTATATCGCGCTACATGCCAACCATCCCAGGGAACTGACCGCGGAAGCGCGCGCGGCCTGCGCCCGCCTCGTCGATGCGGGGATCGCCATGGTCAGCCAGTCGGTGCTGCTCAAGGGCGTCAACGACGATCCCGATGTGCTTGCCGAGCTGATGAAGGCTTTCGTTGAGACCCGCGTCAAACCCTATTACCTCCATCATCCGGATCTGGCGCCCGGTACCGGTCATTTCAGATTGCCGATCGAGGAGGGGCAGAGGATCGTGGCGGCACTGCGCGGGCGGATTTCCGGCCTCTGCCAGCCGACTTACATTCTCGACATCCCGGGCGGTCACGGCAAAGCCGTCGTTAGCGGAAGCACTGTTCGGACGACGGGCGACGGGTGTTATTCCGTCTCGGATTACCGCGGCGGCGAGCATTCCTATCCGCCGGCTGAGTGACCCGAAGTGGCGCTTCTGCGTATCATTTCTGTACTCGCCATGTCGGAAACCGCGTCGGGCATTTCTACTGAAATGATCTTAGCTCATTGATGTAAAATGAATATTCGTTCCTTCGCCGGAAGGATCGCTAAAATCCTAACTATGAGGAACAATCATCTTTAACCCAATAAATTAGCGGAATGTTCTGTTTTCCGCACTAAAAGAACGCTCATGACAAGGCGATGAACGCCGGTTCGGGATCATGAGCATCTTGGAGTGATGGGATGAATACGACAATCCGCGACCTCGTAGCTAAATTCGGCAAGCTTCCTGTAGCGATCGACCAGGTCGCCGACGACGCCGATCTTTATGCGGCAGGTCTGACGTCCTTTGCCTCGGTGCAGCTGATGCTCGGCATTGAAGAGGCGTTCGACATCGAATTTCCCGACAATCTGCTGAACCGCAAATCCTTCGCGAGCATCTCGGCTATCGCCAAGACGGTCGATATCATCCAGGACAGCCGGAAGGTCGCCTGATGAACTTTCCCGTCAAGATCACGCAGGACGGTCTTGTCGCACGGGTCGCCCGCGTTGCCGAAGTCGCGGCCAAACACGCCGATGCTGTCGATATCGAAGGCCGCTTTCCCCGGGAAGCCGTGGATGCGATGAAGGCCGAAAGGCTGCTCGGCATCCAGGTGCCGCGCCATCTCGGCGGTGAATCGGCCTCGATCACCGAAATCGCCGAACTGTGCTCCATGCTTGGCCAGGCTTGCGCCGCAAGCGCCATGGTTTTCGCCATGCATCACATCAAGCTGTCGAGCCTCGTCGAACACGGCGCCGACAGCGAGTGGCATTGCAGTTTCATGCACGCCATCGCGGCCGACCAGCTGCTGATCGCCTCCGCCACCACCGAGGGCGGTATCGGCGGCAACCTGCGCAACAGCATTTGTGCGGTCGAAGTCGAGGGCGATACCTGCCGCCTCGAAAAGGATGCGACCGTCATTTCCTACGGCTCGCATGCCGATGCCATCCTCATCACGTCGCGTGCCCACGCGCAGGCCGCTTCCTCCGACCAGGTGCTGACCGCCTTCCTCAAGGACCAGTACACGCTTGAGAAAACGCATGCCTGGAATACGCTCGGCATGCGCGGCACCTGCTCCGACGGCTTCCTCTTCAAGGGAGAAGCGCCGGCACGTCAGATCCTGCCGAAGCCTTTTGCCGAAATCGCGGCGCAATCCATGCTCGCTTCCTCGCACTTGCTGTGGAGCGGCGTCTGGTATGGCATCGCGGTCGATGCGGTTACCCGCGCCCAGGCCTTCGTGCGCGCCGCTGCCCGCAAGGCACCGGATGCCCAGCCGCCGGGAGCGTTACGCCTCGCCGAGGTTTCGAACCTGCTGCAAATGGTGAAATCCAATGTCGTGGCCGGCCTCAAGGCCTATGAAGATGCCAAGGTCGATGTCGACAGGTTGTCGTCGATGGGCTTTGCGGTTGCAATGAACAACGTCAAGATCGCCTCTTCCGAGACGATCCTGGAAATCGTCAATCACGCCATGCTGATTTGCGGCATCATGGGCTACAAGAACGGTACGCCCTTCAGCCTCGGACGCCATCTGCGGGACGCTCATTCCGCACAGCTCATGATCTCGAACGACCGCATCCTCGGCAACACGTCGAGCATGCTTCTCGTCCACAAGCAGGACACTAGCCTACTGGGGTAAAGTCATGGATATGCAGACCTCGTTTCTGGACCGGCTTTTCGAATCCGGTCTGCTGATCGATACCGGCGTCGACGGTCTCTACGGCCGCAGCGGCCAGTTCGAAGATGTCATCACCGCCTTCGAACGGCTGATCGACACATTCGGCGGCGCCGACGGCGCCGAGGCGATGCGTTTCCCGCCCGGCATGAACCGCGCGCTTTTCGAAAAGAGCGGTTATATGAAGAGCTTCCCGCAGCTCGCCGGCACGGTGCACAGTTTCTGCGGCAGCGACCTCGACCATATGAGCCTGCTGCAGTGCATGGAAGTCGGCGACGACTGGACCAAGGACCAGAAGGCCACCGACATCGTGCTGACGCCGGCTGCTTGCTATCCGCTCTATCCGACGGTCGCCAAGCGCGGCAACCTGCCGAAGACGGGCGGCCTGTTCGATCTGCAATCCTATTGCTTCCGCCATGAACCGTCGAAGGACCCGGCCCGCCAGCAGCTGTTCCGCATGCGCGAATATGTCTGCATGGGAACGGAGCAACATGTCACCGACTTCCGCCAGCGCTGGATGGATCGCGGTGTCGAGATGATGAAGCAGGTCGGCCTCGATGTGACTATCGACGTTGCCAACGATCCGTTCTTCGGCCGCGCTGGTAAGATGATGGTCAACAACCAGCGTGACCAGAACCTGAAGTTTGAACTGCTGATCCCGATCACGTCGACCGTCAATCCGACCGCCTGCATGAGCTTCAACTACCATCAGGATTCTTTCGGCTTGAAGTGGGGCCTCAATCTCGAAGACGGCAGCGTCGCGCATACCGCCTGCGTCGGCTTCGGCTTGGAGCGCATCGCGCTCGCCCTCTTCTATCATCACGGCCTCGACGTGAAGGAATGGCCGGCCAGCGTCCGGAAAACGCTATGGGGCTGATGAGCTCGATGACATCGGTCTTCCCGGCGATCAGCCCGGGAAACTACCGGCAGCACGCGCTGCATTCCGGCGAGCGCGCATGGCCGGAAACCAACTGCTACGTCGATCTGTGGATCGAGGTGTTGAACACATTGGGCGTCGCACCCGAGGCAATGCTTGGCTTCACCCTGGCGCAGGATTTCGAGGGCGACCAGTTCACCTTCTTCAAGGTGCCGCTCGAAGATCTCGAAGCGCTCTATGGCATCCGTGCGACCGAGCTTGCGATCTACGACCGTGTCGAACGGCATGTCGAAGTGCAGATCGCGCGCGGACGCCTCTGCCTGATCGAGATGGATTCCTTCTACATGCCGGATACGCGGGGCACCGCCTACCGGCAGGAGCACGGCAAGACAACGATTGCAATCAACCGCCTGGACATTGCGGCAAAGCGTGTCGAATATTTTCACAATGCCGGCTATTTCCTCCTCGAGGGCGAGGATTTCGACGGGCTGTTCCAGCAGCATCTGACGGAGAACGACACGCCGTTCCTGCCCTATGCGGAATTTGCGCGGTTCCCGGAAAAGCCCGCCGACGAAATGCATCTGCGCGCGACCGCGCGACAGCTCGCCGGGTTTCATTTCATCAGGCGCCCAAGCGAAAACCCGATCCGCGCCTTTGCCGGCGTTTTTCCGCAGCAGGTCGAAGCGGTGGCCGATCGGCCGTTCGGCTTCTTCCACAAATACGCCTTCAACACGCTTCGCCAGGTGGGCGCCAATTTCGAGCTGGCGGCCGATCACTTGGCCTGGCTCTCTCCCGGTGAATTCGCGGCCGCCTCCGGGCATGCCAGGCGCATTTCGGATGCGGCGAAATCGGTGCAGTTCCAGCTTGCCCGCGCCGTCGCCCGTAGGAAATTCGAGCCGCTGCAGGCAGCACTTGATCCGGCTGCCGATGCATGGGATTCCATGATGGCATCGCTTGCGGAGCGAATCTGAGGCCGGAGATCTGACCATGCGGGGGCGTTTGGCAAGCATCGGCACCGAGGAAAGTGTGCTTTCCGAAGGCTGGAACCTGATTCTCACGGAGCCGGGCGCCTGCGCGGTGCCGCACGACATTCATCTTTCCGCGCAGCCCATACCCGCGCCTGTTCCCGGCACCGTTGCTGCGGCACTCGAAAAAGCCGGGCTCTTCGACCGCGAAAATCCCGAGCCGCTGAACACGAGGGATGCCTGGTATCTCTGCCGGCTCTTCGATGCCGAACCCGGCGACGCGATCTTACGTTTCGGAGGGCTTGCCACACTTTGCCATGTCTTCCTCAACGGCCAGGAAATCCTGTTTTCCGAAAGCATGTTTACCGCGCATGAAATCCCGGTAACGCTTTCGGGCGGCGACGAGCTGGCGCTCTGTTTCCGGGCGCTCGGCCCCCGCCTCTCCGAGCCTGGTCCGCGCGCCCGCTGGCGGCCGCAAATGATCACGCCGGCGGGCCTGAAGAATTTCCGCACGACGCTGCTCGGTCATATGCCGGGCTGGTGCCCCGAGATCCATGCCGTCGGACCGTGGCGACCGATTTCGCTGGTGCGGCGCAATCCCGTCTCGATCGACAATGTCTCCATCCGCGCTGTGCTGGAGGAGAGCGGCGTCGCCCGCCTCAGCGTCTCCCTGCACAACAACGCCGCTGATCCGGAAATGCTGCTGCGCTGCGGCGGCATGGAGCAGCCCTTCGAGAAGATCGGCGACAGCCATTACTCGGCTATCCTCAAGCTTTCCGACATCGAGCCCTGGTGGCCGCACACCCACGGCACTCCGCGTCTTTATGATCTGACGCTGGTCTCCGATGGGGAGGAATATCCGCTCGGCAGGACCGGCTTTCGGCGCATCGACGTCGACCGCGGAGCCGAAGGCGACGATTTTGCGCTCCTCGTCAACGGTGAGCGTATCTTCTGCCGCGGCGCCGTGTGGACGACGGCCGACATCGCGCGGCTGCCGGGTGGGCGGGCGGATTACGAGCGGTTCCTGCGGCTTGCCGCGGGAGCCGGCATGAACATGATCCGCATCGGCGGCACCATGGCTTACGAGACGCCCGATTTCTTCGCGCTCTGCGACGAGCTCGGCCTGCTCGTGTGGCAGGATTTCATGTTCGCGAATTTCGACTATCCGCGCAGCGACAAGGCCTTTCTTGGCCATGTGCATGCCGAGGTCGAGGAATTCCTGCACGGCGTCCAGGCGTCGCCTTCCCTCGCAGTGCTCTGCGGCGGCAGCGAGATCCATCAGCAGGCGGCGATGCTCGGCCTGCCCACGGAATTCTGGAGCGGTCCGGTGACCGATGAAATCATCCCGGCGATTGTCGCGCGCATGCGTCCCGACGTGCCCTATGTTCCGAACTCGCCTTACGGCGGGGCGATGCCCTTTTCGCCCAATTCAGGCGTTGCGCATTATTACGGCGTTGGCGCCTATATGCGACCGATTGCCGATGCGCGCCGCGCCGATGTGCGTTTCGCCTCCGAAAGTCTTGCCTTCGCACATGTACCGCAGCAACGGACGCTGCAGCGCCATCTCGACGTGCCCGCCGTCCACAGCCCGCTCTGGAAGGCCCGCGTGCCGCGCGACCGCAGCGCATCTTGGGATTTCGAGGACGTTCGCGATTTCTATCTGAAGCTTCTCTACGATTTCGACCCGGCCCAGCTGCGCCGCGAAGATCCGGAACGTTACCTCGATCTTTCCCGCGCCGTCACCGGCGAGGTGATCGAGGAGACTTTTGCCGAGTGGCGGCGCAAGGGCTCCCTTTGCAGCGGCGCGCTCGTCTGGACGCTGCAGGACCTCATGCCCGGCCCCGGATGGGGTGTGATCGATTCCACCTGTGAGCCCAAGCCCGTGTGGTATGCGATGCGCCGCGCCTTCCGGCCGGTGCAGGCGGTCTTTACCGACGAGGGAACCAACGGCCTCGACGTGCATGTCGTCAACGAGACGGACGCGGCGCTCGACGTTGAGCTTGAGGTTGCCTGCCTGCGAGATGGAAAGCAGCAGGTTGTCAGTGGCAACATGGCCTTCAAGCTGGCAGCGCGGAGCGCGGAGCGTTTTGCCTCCACCGCGCTGTTCGGCGCCTTCTTCGACACGACCTATGCCTTCCGTTTCGGCCCGCCGTCGCATGATGCAAGTGTCGCGCGCCTGCGCTCGCTCGCGGACGGCGCTGTTCTTGCCGAAAGCTTCCACTTCCCCTGCGGACGAGGCAAAGCGCTTCATGACGCAGGCATCGAGGCGTCGCTCGGCAAGGACGGCGAGGACTGGGTCGTCGACCTCAGGACCGACCGGCTGGCGCAATCGGTACATATCGACGTCGAAGGCTACCGGGCCGATGACGACTGGTTCCACCTTGCCCCCGGCGCATTGCGGCGCGTGAAGCTCTCGGCGCTGTCCGGCACGCAGGGCGATGTTCCGCCGGCGGGCGAAATCAGAAGTCTAGGCAGTTTGCGTCGCGTTGCGCTCCAGGGCTGACGTCCGGCGCGCCAGGAATACTACCGATCCATTGAGAAAGATCGTGATTTGAGAAAGACATATCGCTTCCTGCGTGCCCATGTCCTGCAGCGGCTCATTCCGCGGTCGCGCATTGCCTTCAATCCGCGCAAACCGGTGGAGATCGTCGGTTATCTCTCGATGGCCGTCGGCGTCGGCGAATCGGCAAGGCTTTGCGCCGATGCGCTCTCCGAGGCGGGTAAGGCGATTTCGCTCTCCGACGTCAGCACGCACCCGGATGGGAAATCCTTTGCCGGCTGGGCGCCGTCGCGTCTTTCCACCAAGCCGCCGGGGAGCCGGATCTGGCATCTCAATCCGCCGATGCTGCCGCGCGCCATTTCGAAAAAGGGTGTCGCGAATTTCACCCGCGCCTTCAACATCGGCTATTTCGCCTGGGAACTGGAACACGTCCCGGCGGAATGGCGCAACGGGTTGCGTTACATGAATGCCGTCCTCGTTCCATCGGAATTCACCCGGCGGGCGATTGCGCCGCTGACCAAAGCGCCCGTCATCGTGGTTCCGCATCCCGTCACCGAAAAGCCGGCGAGCGAAGGCATGCGCGAGAAGTTCGGTATTGCTGGGGACGCCTTTCTCGTCAGCTTCATTTTCAGCGCCGGTTCGTCGATCAACCGGAAGAATCCGCAGGCCGCCATCGAGGCCTTCAGAATATTCAGAGCCGAATGTCCGAGTGCCTTCCTGTTGATGAAGGCCAACGGCAACGTGAGCAAGGACGAAGGCCTGCGCGAGCTGGTCGCTTCGGTCGCGGGCGATAGCCGGATCAGGATCGTCACCGATTATCTGTCGAGCGCCGAGGTCAACGGCCTCATCCGCTCTTCCGATGCTTATCTTTCTCTGCATCGCTCGGAAGGTTTCGGGCTCACGGTTGCCGAGGCGATCATGCAGCGCACGCCGGTTATTTCCACGGCCTGGTCGGGCACGGCGGATTTCTGCGACCCCGAAAATAGCTGGCTGGTCGCCTCTCCCCTCATTCCCGTCATCGATACGCATCCCGAATTTGCAGGGCTGCCGGGCGCGGTCTGGGCAGATCCTTCTCCCGAGATCGCAGCCGCGCACCTCAAGGAAATCTTCCGCGCGCCGGAGCGCGCACGAGACAAGGCCGAGAAGGCGCGGGAGTTCCTGCTGCGCTATCTCGCCGAGAACAGCTACGGCAAGGCGCTCCAGAAGCTGGCAGCGATGCAGACCAGCTAAGGTGAGGTCGCCACTCCGCTTTATTTTAACATTTTCGTACTAGAGATGACGGGTATCCGGCTTTAGGCCGATCCTGGCGGATGGATGGATGTCGAAGGGTATTATCGCAAATTCGGTGATGAATGCGGCGGCGGGCATGCTGCTGCTGCTGACGGGCTTCGTCTCCTCGATCATAACTGCGCGCCTCCTCGGGCCGGAAGCCAACGGCATCGTCGCCTTTTCGCTCTGGCTGGTGGTCACGGGCGCATCGATTGCCGAGCTCGGCTCCAGCATCACACTCTTGAAGACCCTGCCGCAGCTTTCGGCGGAAGGCTACGATGCGCGCCGCCGGCGGGGCTTTGCCGCCATTCTCGTCAGCTTCATGATGTTTTCGACCGTCGTGCTGCTGGCACTCTACGCACTGTTCTTCCTGACCTCGGAAGAGATGCACTGGGCGGAAACCGCGCCCTCCGTGGCTTTGGTCACGGGCGTGCTGTTCTTCATCCAGGCGATTGGATCCTTCGTCAAATTCTACCTGATCGGCGAAAAGAAGCTCGGCGCCTTCTTCAAGCTGACGGTTGCAGTCTCAATCTTGCAGCTTGCCGGCGTCGCGGTCGGCGCCGTGCTCTATGGCGTCGAGGGCGTTGTCGTCGGCTATGCGCTTGGCCAGTTCGTGCTGTTTTTCGCCACCATGCCGATCCTGCTTGCGCGTCGCGACTGGTGCGGGGTCTCGCTGAAATATCTCGCTTCCTCCTCCGTCATCCTGTCGATCCAGTTCATTATCGATTCCATCTTCCTCAATCGGCTTGAATTGCTCTTTCTGCAGCAGTTCTGGTCGGTGGAAATGGTCGGCTATTACGCCGTCGGCCTGTCGATCGCCAATATCGCCCTTCAACTGCCGATCCAGATGACCGGAAGCCTGTTGCCCTATTATTCCGAGCGGCGGCACAGCAGCGACGATTCGACATTGCCGGTCGAGGTCTTCGCCGCCGTCACCCGCAGCATGGCCTATATCGTGCTGCCGATGAGCCTCGGACTGGCCGCGATTTCCAGCGAGCTGGTGCTGGTGGTGTTCGGCGAAGCATTCGGCCGCAGCGGCACGGTGGTTGCGCTGCTCGCGCTCGTCGCACCCGCCTACACCTTCATGCAGATCCTCAGCCTCTACCTGCTTTCGATGGACAGAGCCCGCTCGCGCCTGAATATCAGTGTGATAGGTGGCCTCCTCATGGTAGTGGGTTGTTTACTGATCGTACCTAGGCTTGCCGCCGAGGGGGCTGCACTCGTGCGCATCCTGGTGTTCGTTGCGATGTCGATGATGATGATCAGGCAGACAGGATTCGGATCCCAGCTTTCAGGTCTCTATGCAAGCCTCACGAAGGTGACGCTCGCCTCGGTATTGTGTGCCTGCGCGGCGATCTCCGCGCTGGAATTCATCCATGGCCCGATTGGCCTCGTCGCCGCGATCATCGCCGGCACCTTCGCCTATTTCGCGGCGTTGCGCGTGCTGCGCGCCGTGCCGCGCGAGGATGTGGAGGTCATGCACTCCCTTCTCGAAAAGATACCGTCCGCGCTGCGGGGGCCGGTCGGCCACGTGATCAATTTCATCGCGCCCAGGCTTCCCGACGATCCCGACCGTGCCAAGGTCGCGCCCGGCGAATTCTCGCTCGAACCAGCCGAGGGTGCGGGGCGCAGCGCTGCCCTGCCTGTCGTCTTCGACGGCACGATCGGGCTGTTCATGCCTGAGAATCCGCAAGCGAAGAAGCGTTCGGCCTCGGTGCTCTTCGTCAGCCCCTGGGGGTTCGAGGAAATGTGCAGCCGCAAGTTCTTCCGCATCGCTGCCGAGCATTTCTCGGATATCGGCGTACCGAGCCTGCGCTTCGACTATCGCGGCACCGGCGATGCGCTCGATTTCGGCACGCTGCCGGCAAGGCTGGAAACCTGGGAAAATTCGATCCGCGCGGCTGCCGCCGAGCTCAAGTCTCTCTCCGGCTGCGACCGTATCATTCTTATCGCACAGGGCCTCGGCGCGACCCTTTCCCAGCGCATCGGCTCCTCGATCGATGGCATCGACAGCCTCGTCATGCTGGCGCCCGTGCTGAGCGGCCGGGCCTATCTGCGTGAACTCAACATGTGGTCCAAGATCATCGATGCTGATCTCGGCCTCGGCAAGGAGCACGTGCAGGCCGCAAAGGTGCAGATCGCTGGCCTCGTGATGCCCGAAGAGATCGCCGCCGAGCTCGGCAAGCTCAACATTGCCTCGCCGCAGGGGCTTGCAGCGCCCCGTTATCTGATCCTCGAACGTCCTATCCGGGCCGAGGATACCGGCTTTGCGGATGCGCTGAAGGCGTTCGGAGCCGAAGTCGATCAGAAGGCCTTCGAAGGTTATGACGAGCTCGTCACCAATCCGCTCTTTGCCAAGACACCGATGGCTGTCGTCGAACTGCTGACGAAGTGGCTGGAGACGGCGACGACCGAGACATCCGCTGTCCATTCGCCGGTAGCCATCGAAAATCCGCCGCTTGCCGGCGATGGTTTTGCGGAAACACCGGTGCGTTTCGGAAGCCACGACCATCTGGTCGGCGTCGTCAGCCGGCCGCTTGGGGAAATCAAGGGCAATGCCGTGCTCTTCCTGTCGACGGCCTATGATCGCCACGCGGGCTGGGGACGGACGACAGTGGATATGGCGCGCGAGCTCGCGCGCGAGGGCGTCGTTTCACTGCGCTTCGATTCCGCCAATGTCGGAGACAGTCCGCCGCGGCCGGATGCGCCGGAACAGGTGCTTTATTCCAGCACGCAGACCGCGGACGCGGTCGCCGCGCTCGATCTTCTCGAAAGCGTCGTTGCGGGTCCCGTCATGGTGGCCGGCCGATGCAGCGGCGGTTATGTCGCCTTCCGCGCCGGCGTCGCCGACGAACGGTTGAAGGCGGTCGTCTCGATCAATCCCTTCGTCTACTACTGGGATCCGAAGGTGCCTGTGCGCAAGGAGCATGTCGTCTCCGTTCCCCGCAGCCTTGATGATTACGGCCAGCGTCTGGCGCGGCTCGATACGCTGAAGCGGCTCATCAGTGGCCAGGTGGACGTGGTGTCGGCACTGCAGAATATCGTCATCGCCGGCGGCCGGCGGCTGTCACCCTTCATCGCGCCGCTGCTCGAGCTGCTTCCGGACCGGCGCCAAATCGCCCGTGAGGTCCGGCATTCCTTCGCGTCCTTCGGCAAGCGCAAGGTGCCGCTGACGCTGATCTACAGCGAGGGCGACGTCGGCCTCGACCACGTCTATTTCCATTTCGGCCCGCGCGGCGCCAAGCTTTCCCGCTATCCGAACGTGCGGCTGCTGATGCTGCCGGATGCAGACCACAATCTGACACCGCCGCAATCGCGCAAATTCGTGCTCGACGAGATCATCCGTCTCGCGAGAGCTTGATCGGGATTTCAGGAAGAAAGGATCATAGGCTTTCCGCGACGGCGATATCAAGCGATCTGTAGAGATCGATATAATGGCCGGCGACGATATCCCAGGAATAGCCGCGAGCGGCATCGAGAAGTTCTGAACGAACGGCGTCCGGTTGGTGTGTAAGGCCATCATAGGCGGCCTCGATCGCCGTGGCGGCGGCCCCGGAATTCTGGAAATCGGCGAGCCTGATGACGGGATGGCGGGCGGCAAGCGTCTGAAAGGCATAGTTGGCGTTCAGCACCGGCAGCAGGCCGGCGCTCATGGCTTCCAGCGCCACCAGGCCGAAACCTTCATATTCCGAGGCGGAGGCGAAGAGCGAGGCCTCGGCGATGACGCGGCGGATGCCATCGTTGTCGGGCGACACATGCAGTGTGACGCGACCGGTCAAGTTGCGGCTTTCGATCTCGTCTTCGACATTCACCCGGCTCAGGTCGGATTCGGCGCCGATAATATCGAGATGCCATTCCGGGTGGCGTGTCTTCAACACGGCCATCGCATCGAGCAGATGGTCCAGCCGCTTGTTCACCGAGAAGCGCCCGATCGTGACGATGCGGCGTTTTGCCCGGCGCGAAGCGGTATCGGCGAACTTGCCGATATCGGCGCCGTTTTCGATCAGGAGGCTGTCGGGCACGATCTCGGAAAACTGCTTGAGGTCGGAGGCACTGCAGCAGACGACGCGCCGGTAGGCAGTCGCCGAAGCGCGGGTCAGTGTGCGGAACCAGACCTTCTTGACCGCTGCATATTTTCTGGTGTGGAAGAAGCCGCCATGAGTGGTGACGATCATCGGTTTGCCGTGCAGTAGCCGGCCCCAGGCGAGTGCGTCGAAGAAGAAGTCGATGGCGTGAACATGCACGAGATCGGCGTCGCCGATATGGCGGAAAACCTGCGGCGCCAGGGGATAGCGGCTGCTGCCGGACCAGGGAATGCGCACCACCTCGATACCATTGATATTTTCGCGAGGCGGCAGCTTGTCGTCAGGCGCGGTGAAGAGCGAATCGAGCGTGACGACGCGCACGCGATAACCGCGCCGGACGGTCTGGCGGCCGAGATTGGCGACAACGTCTTCCAGGCCGCCACGATTGGGTAGGAACTGGCGCACGACATGGACGATCAGCGGGGGCGCTTCCGATTGCGGCTGCTCGTGCACTCTGTCTGCCTCGACGATCGCCATTTTCCACCTATCGCTACGCGCCTCGCCTCAAGCTAACGCGAGACTCTTATAGCAACGTCCACGCTTAAGCCGCGGTTTAAGCGGCAAGCCGAAAGGCGATTCTTCTCGAAAAGGGTTAACCGCGTCTGAGGGGGCTCAGAAGGCCTTGAAGGTCAGCGTCGTCAAGGAGCGGACGATACCCGGAATATTGGCGATGTTGTCATTGATGAACTTGCCGATATCCTGGCCTTCCTCGATGTAGACCTTCATCAACAGGTCGTAGTCGCCGCTTGTGGAATAAAGCTCCGAGACCAGTTCGGTCTGGTAGATGGCGTCGGCGACCTCATAGGTCTTGCCGGGGGCGCATTGGAGCTGGACGAAGATCGGCTTCATGGGATTTCCTGCAGATGTTGTTTGGCTGACATAATGGTCGAAACCGCCATGCCGATGCAAGCCGTTCGTCATGCGGTCGGATTGGCGGCCGCTTCAGCGACGATCCAGTCGCGAAAGGCGGCAAGCGGCGCATAGTCGGCGCGCTCGGGCGGAAAAGCGAGATAGTAGCGTTCGCGGCTTTCCATTTCGCGGTCCACGGCGGCGACGAGATCGCCACGCCTGAGTTCCTCCTGCATCAGGAATGTCGGCAATAGCGCGATGCCGAGGCCGGCGATCGCGGCTTGCGCTGCGGTGGCGAACTGGTCGAAGAGCATGCCGTGCACGCTTTCGAAGGCAACGCCGTTGCCGGCGAACCATTGTTCCCAGGCATCAGGCCGTGTCGTCAAATGCAGAAGCGGGACGGTGAGCAGGTCTTCCGGCCGCGAGATCGCGTATCGCCTGAGAAAATCGGGGCTGCAGGCCGGCACCGTTCGCTCCGACATGAGAAAGGCGAGGTCGGCGCCCGGCCAATGCGGATGGCCGAAATGGATGGCGGCGTCGATCGAATCGAGGCGGAAATCGAAGGGCGAAAGCCGGGTCACGAGGTTGATGGTGACACCCGGATTGGCAGCGAGAAAGCGGCCGAGGCGCGGCGCCAGCCAGCGCGTGCCGAAAGTCGGCAGGATGGCGAGATTGAGCGTGCCGCCATGCGGATTGGCGCGCAGGTTCAGGGAGGCGCTCGATATGCGCCGCAGCGCCTCGCGGATCTCGCGGGCGTAGCTGTCGCCGGCAAGCGTCAGCCGCATGGTCTGACGTTCGCGCAGGAAGAGCTCGACGCCAAGCTGCTCTTCCAGCGCGCTTACCTGCCGGCTCACGGCGCTTTGTGTCAGATCAAGCTCACGCGCCGCAGCCGTGACGCTGCCGGTGCGGGCCACCGCCTCGAAGGCGGCGAGATGCGATATCGACGGCAGAAAGCGCCGGGAAGTGTTCATGATCATTCCATTTCAGAATGAGCTATTTCCGAAATGTCGATATTTCCAGCTTTGTGGTGCTTGTAAAGAGTTTCATCCTGCAAAAACGGAATGAGCCGGAGTTTCCAGATGCCGCAAGCCTTCGTTTCCACAGACCGCATCCGCTCGCTCTTCACCGAAGCGATGTCGCAGATGTACCGGGCGGAGGTGCCGCAATACGGCACGCTGATCGAACTGGTGGCTGAGGTGAATGCCGCCTGCCTCGAAAAGGATCCCGAGCTGCGCGAACGGCTGGCCAGCGCCGGCGAGCTGGAGCGTATTGACGTCGAGCGCCACGGCGCGATCCGGCTTGGAACGGCAGAGGAACTTTTCACCATCCGTCGGCTTTTCGCCGTCATGGGGATGCAGGCGGTCGGCTATTACGATCTCTCGGTCGCCGGCGTGCCCGTTCATTCCACCTGCTTCCGGCCGATCGACGAAGCGGCGCTCAACGTCAATCCGTTCCGTGTCTTCACCTCGCTGCTGCGGTTGGAACTGATCGAAGACGAAGAGCTGCGTGGTGAGGCGCAAGCCATTCTGGCGGCGCGGCGCATCTATACGCCGCGCGCTATCGCGTTGATCGAGCGTCACGAGCAGAACGGCGGCTTGACGGAGGCGGAAGCTGCGGAATTCGTCGCTGAAGCGATCGAAACCTTCCGCTGGCACGGCGAGGCGACGGTCAGCGCCGAAACCTACAAGCGCCTGCACGACGCGCATCGGCTGATCGCCGACGTCGTCAGCTTCAAAGGGCCGCATATCAATCACCTGACCCCACGTACGCTCGATATCGACGCGGTCCAGGCCCGCATGCCGGAACGCGGCATCACGCCGAAGGCCGTCATCGAGGGGCCGCCGCGCCGTCATTGCGATATCCTCTTGCGGCAGACGAGCTTCAAGGCCTTGGAGGAGGCGATAGCCTTTTCCGGTGAAGAGGGGGCAGCCAGGGGAACGCACACCGCCCGCTTCGGCGAGATCGAGCAGCGCGGCGTGGCGCTGACGGCGAAGGGCCGGGCGCTCTACGATCGGCTGCTCGCCTCGGTGCGCGGCGAGGTGCAGGTTGGCGCCCGTGGCGCCAGGGCCGGCGCCTACGACCAGGAACTTGCCGAGCGCTTCAAGGCGCTGCCGGATAGCTGGGAGGAACTGCGCAGCCAGGACCTCGCCTTCTTCCGCTACAGCGCGACGCCTGCGGGTATCGCCGCCGCGGTCAGCGGCGGGCTGCCGCGCGATCCGGAAGCGCTGATTGCCAGGGGCTATCTCGCCTGCGCGCCTCTTGTCTACGAAGATTTCCTGCCGGTCAGTGCGGCGGGCATCTTCCAGTCGAACCTCGGCGCCGACCAGCAGCAGAACTATGCAACCCGCTCGAACCGTGACGCCTTCGAGGCAGCGCTCGGCACGATTGTTGAGGATGAATTGGCGCTCTATGCCGAACGCCAGGCCGCCTCGCTGGATGCGGCGATGGAAGCGCTCGGCCTCGCGCATCTGCAGTTGAAGACCGTTGCTTGAAATGATGCTTTCGCAAGCGAGGTGCATTAGAGTACCCGCGATTTCGACCCAATCGGACTGAGCCATGCTGAATGATCCGCGCTCCCACGGCCTCTGGGAAAAGACCGCAGCTGAACCGCCTGTGACCTCGTCTCTCCAAGGCGCGGTATCGGCCGACGTTGTGATCGTCGGCGGTGGTTACACCGGCCTGTCTTCCGCCCTGCATCTTGCCGAAGCCGGGTCGAAAGTGGTGCTCTTGGAGGCCAGGGAGATCGGTTTCGGCGGCTCGGGGCGCAATGTCGGCCTGATCAATGCCGGCATGTGGGTGATGCCGAATGACCTGCCAGGGGTGCTCGGCTCGGTGCATGGCGAGCGCCTGCTTGATCTGCTCGGCAATGCGCCGAAGCTGGTTATGGAGCTGATCGACCGGCACGGGATTGCCTGCGAACTCGAGCGGAACGGCACGCTTCATTGCGCCGTCGGTGCCGACGGGCTCAAGGAGATCGAGCAGCGCGTGGCGCAATGGACCGCGCGCGGCGCGCCCGTGAAGCTGCTCGATGCAGCAGAAACCGCCAAGCGCATCGGCAGCGATGCCTATGCCGGCTCGTTGCTCGACATGCGCGCCGGAACGCTGCAGCCGCTTGCCTATGTGCGCGGCCTTGCCCATGCCGCCGCCAAGGCCGGCGTTACCATTCATACTTCGAGCCCTGTGACCGCGACGGAGCGCAACGGCAGCCGCTGGAGCGTGAAGACCGAAAGGGGCGAAGTCAGCGCGGACTGGATCATTATTGCGACGGATGCCTACAGCACCGGTCCCTTCGAGCAGGTGCGCAACGAGCAGATCTACCTGCCCTATTTCAATTTCGCCACCGTGCCGCTCGGCCACAATCTGCGCCAGTCGATCCTGCCGGGGCGAGAGGGGGTTTGGGATACCAAGGACATCCTCTCCTCGTTCCGCATGGACCAGGCGGGCCGCCTCGTTTTCGGCAGCGTTGGGGCGCTGCGCAATACCGGGCTTGCTGTGCACAAGGGCTGGGCCAAGCGCGCGTTGAAGCGGCTCTTCCCCATCATCGGCGATGTCGAATTCGAATGCGAATGGTATGGCCAGATCGGCATGACCGACAATGCGCTGCCGCGCTTCCACAAATTCGCGCCGAATGTGATCGGTTTTTCCGGTTATAATGGCCGTGGCATTGCGCCGGGCACAGTCTTCGGCCGGACGCTGGCCGAACATATCCTTGGCCGGCTTTCGGAAGCCGATCTGCCGCTGCCGCTGACGACACCCACGGAGCCGAGCTTCCGTGCGCTGAAGGAAATATGGTACGAAGCCGGCGCCCAGGTTGCCCATTTCGCCGACGCCCGCTTCTGAGAACCGATAAACGCTGCTGGGAAGCGATAGACGCTTCCGGGAATAATAAGATTGGAAACACCACAATGACCATCGCCGTCCTCGATCTCGCCACCGAAACCGCCAAGCTGCTTGCCGAGCTCGGCGTCGATGCCGGCCGCTATCACGGCGGCACGCTTTCCGTCACGTCGCCTGTTACCGGCAAGGAAATCGGCAGGCTCAGGGAGCATTCCGTTTCCGAGACAAAGGCGGCGATCGAAGAAGCGCACAAGGCTTTCCTCGCATGGCGTGACGTTCCGGCGCCGAAGCGCGGCGAGCTGGTCCGCCTGCTTGGCGAGGAACTGCGCGCCGCAAAGGCTGCACTCGGCCGTCTCGTGTCGATCGAAGTCGGCAAGATCACTTCTGAAGGCCTTGGCGAAGTGCAGGAGATGATCGACATCTGCGATTTCGCCGTCGGCCTTTCCCGCCAGCTCTATGGCCTGACGATCGCTACCGAGCGATCCGAGCACCGGATGATGGAAAGCTGGCATCCGCTCGGCGTGGTCGGCATCATTTCCGCCTTCAATTTCCCGGTCGCCGTCTGGTCGTGGAATGCTGCACTTGCGATGGTCTGTGGCAATTCCACCGTCTGGAAGCCTTCGGAAAAGACGCCTCTGACGGCGCTCGCCGTGCAGGCGCTGTTCGAAAAGGCGCTGAAGCGTTTCATCGCCGAGGGCGGTACGGCGCCTGCCAATCTGTCGACGCTGATTATCGGCGGCCGCGATGTCGGCGAAGTGCTGGTCGACCATCCGAAGATCCCGCTCGTTTCCGCCACGGGCTCGACGGCCATGGGCCGTGCCGTCGGTCCGCGCCTATCGCAGCGTTTTGCCCGCGCCATTCTCGAACTCGGCGGCAACAATGCGGCGATCGTCTGCCCGAGCGCCGATCTCGACCTGACGCTGCGCGGCGTCGCCTTCTCGGCCATGGGCACGGCCGGCCAGCGCTGCACGACACTGCGCCGTCTCTTCGTGCATGAAAGCGTCTACGACCAGCTGGTGCCGCGCCTGCAGAAGGCCTACGGCTCCGTTACCATCGGCAATCCCCTGGAAACGGGAACGCTTGTAGGCCCGCTGATCGACGGCCAGGCCTTCGAGAAGATGCAGGCCGCGCTCGGCGAGGCGAAATCGGCCGGCGGCACGGTGACCGGCGGCGGCCGCGTCGACAATGGTTCGGCTGAGGCTTTCTACGTTCGCCCCGCACTCGTCGAAATGCCGGATCAGACCGGCCCGGTCGAACACGAAACCTTCGCGCCGATCCTCTATGTGATGAAATATAGCGATTTCGACGCGGTGCTGGCCCTGCACAATGCCGTGCCGCAGGGATTGTCGTCGTCGATCTTCACCAACGACATGCGCGAGGCCGAGACCTTCGTGTCGGCCCGCGGCTCGGATTGCGGTATCGCCAACGTCAACCTCGGTCCCTCGGGCGCTGAAATCGGCGGCGCTTTCGGCGGCGAGAAGGAGACCGGCGGCGGGCGCGAGTCCGGCTCGGACGCCTGGAAGGCCTATATGCGTCGTTCCACCAACACGATCAATTACGGCAGGACCCTGCCGCTCGCGCAGGGCGTCAAGTTCGACGTCGAATAAGCGACTGTGACAGGGAAGGCGGCGCTTGCGAAGCGTCGCCTTTTTGGCCGAATTGAGATTTATTCCCTCATAATATGAAATTTATCGTCAAGTTTTTGTGATGCGTTTTTTGTGAAGGCAAAACTTGAAATCGTCAGTCAAGAAAAATATACGCCTTCTAGCACCCCTGGGAAGCCTGGGTGACATTGCCACGGAGGCCATCATGAATATTGCTCTTAACCGCTTTTCCCACGCGTTCGCGCTTGCCGCTTCACTTCTCTCCGCCACTGCGCTCGCAGGCAGCGCCAATGCGCAGGAGACCGAAGGCCTGGTCGTTTACAATGCCCAGCACGAAAGCCTGGGTCGCGAGTGGATCGACGCCTTCACCAAGGAGACCGGCATCAAGGTCACCATGCGCCAGGGCGGCGACATGCAGTTCGCCAATCAGATCATCCAGGAAGGCGACGCCTCTCCGGCTGATGTATTCCTGACCGAGAATTCGCCGGCTATGACGCTGGTCGATGGCGCGGGCCTCTTCGCCCCCATCGAGAAGGAAACGCTGGCTCAGGTTCCGGATCAGTATCGTCCGGCCGACGGCATGTGGACCGGCATTGCTGCCCGCACCACGGTTTTCGCCTATGACAAGACGAAGCTCAGCGAAGACAAGCTGCCGAAGTCGCTGCTCGACCTCCAGGATCCGGCCTGGAAGGGCCGCTGGGGTGCTTCACCCGCCGGCGCCGACTTTCAGGCCATCGTCGCGGCCCTGCTGCAGCTCAAGGGCGAGGACGCCACCAAGGCATGGCTGAAGGGCCTCAAGGACAACGCCACGCCCTACAAGGGCAACAGCGTCGCAATGAAAGCTGTTAACGCCGGCGAAGTCGAAGGCGCGGTTATCTATCACTATTATTGGTTCGGCGATCAGGCCAAGACAGGCGAGAACAGCAAGAATGTCGGCCTGCACTACTTCAAGAACCAGGACCCTGGCGCTTTCGTCAGCGTTTCGGGCGGCGGTATCCTGAAGTCCACGCAGCACATGAAGGAGGCCCAGGCTTTCCTGAAGTTCGTCACCAGCAAGGCGGGCCAGGCGGTGCTCAAGGACGGCACGTCCTATGAATATGCCATCGGCAAGGATGCGCCCTCCAACGAAAAGCTCACTCCGCTTTCCGATCTCAATGCCCCGAAGGTCGAAGCTTCGACGCTTGATAGTAAGAAGGTCGTGGAGCTGATGACGGCCGCCGGCCTGATCTGACCTTCTGCCGCAGCCGTTCTCTGGCCAAAACTATTGCTTTTGGCTCAAGAAAACCTTAGGGCATGACGAAATCCGGCAACCGCCCTTTAAAGGCGGTTGCCTTCCTTTTTCAGCGTGTGAAGGCATCGGCCTTGCTGCAGGACAACAGATTGCTCGCATCCGGCAACGCGGCACCGGTCGCGCCGAAGGGCGCGCGAATGGGTTTGCCGCGCGGGCGCATGCCGCATGCATCCGTGATGCTTCTCGCGACCGTCGTTGCGATCTTCAGTCTCGTGCCGCTCGGCTTCATCGGCTGGATAACCTACGATGTCGGCTGGGAAACGGTGAAGGCGCTCGTCTTTCGGTCGCGCGTCGGCGAACTCCTCGTCAATACGGTTCTGCTGGAATCGATCACCATTCCGCTGTCGATCGCGCTTGCGGTGACGCTCGCCTGGCTCACTGAACGGACCGACATTCCTTTCGCAAGGCTCTGGGCCTGGCTTGCGATCGCACCACTCGCCGTGCCGGCCTTCGTGCACAGCTATGCCTGGGTCAGCCTCATTCCCGGCATGCGTGGCCTGCAGAGTGGCGTCTTCGTCTCGGTGATCGCCTATTATCCGTTCCTCTATCTGCCGGTCGCCGCTGCGCTGCGCCGTCTCGATCCGGCCATCGAGGATGCCGCAGCCTCGCTCGGCCTCGATCCCTGGCGCGTCTTCTTCCGTGCCGTTCTGCCGCAGCTGAGATTTGCCATTTGCGGCGGCTCGCTGCTGATCGCGCTGCATCTGCTGTCGGAATACGGTCTGTTCGTGATGATCCGGTTCGACACGTTCGCAACGGCGATCGTCGACCAGTTCCAGTCCTCCTATAACAGCCCGGCCTCCAACATGCTCGGCGGCGTGCTCGTTGGCTGCTGCCTTTTTCTGCTTGGCCTCGAAGTGCTGCTGCGCGGCAACGAACGTTATGCCCGCGTCGGCTCCGGCTCGCCGCGTCCGGTGGACCGCCGGCGGCTCGGCTGGTTCGTCGTGCCGGCGGTTCTGCTGCCCGTCATCCTGGCGGTGCTGACGCTTGGTGTGCCGCTGGTGACGCTCGGCCGCTGGCTCTATCTCGGCGGCGCCGGTATCTGGCGCATCGAAGTCGGCAACGCTTTCCTGCAGACGATCGTGCTTGCCGTCGTCGGCGGCGCGCTGGCGACGATTGCCGCAGCACCGATGGCCTGGCTTTCGGTGAGGGCGCCGGGCCGCTTCCAGCGCGTGCTCGAGGCCTGCCATTATTATGTCGGTTCGCTGCCCGGTGTTGTCGTGGCGCTGGCGCTGGTGACGATCACCGTGCGTCTCGTGCTGCCGCTCTACCAGACCTTCGCAACGCTGCTCGTCGCCTATGTGATGCTTTTCCTGCCGCGCGCCATGGTGGGGCTGCGCGCCAGCATCGCCCAGGCGCCGGTGGAACTGGAGCGCGCCGCAATGGGTCTCGGCCGCACGCCGGGCCAGGCGGTGCGCCAGATCACCATGCGGCTTGCCGCACCCGGAGCCGCCGCCAGCGTTGCGCTTGCTGCACTTGGCATCACCAACGAACTCACGGCGACGCTGATGCTGTCGCCCAACGGCGTCGATACGCTGGCGACGAAATTCTGGTCGCTGACCAGCGAGATCGACTATGTCTCGGCCGCCCCTTACGCCTTCATGATGATCGTGTTGTCGCTGCCGCTTACCCTGATGCTCTATACCCAATCGAAACGGACCGCCGGCCAATGACGCTGCTTACGATCGAAAACATCAGCAAGCGTTATGGCCCGGTTCAGGCGCTGAAGGATATCGTGCTCGAAGTGCAGGCGGGCAGCCGCACCGCCGTCGTCGGACCGTCTGGCTCGGGCAAGACGACGCTGCTGCGCATCATTGCGGGGTTCGAGCAGCCCGATGCCGGCCGGGTGACGCTGGATGGCGGCTTGCTTGCCGACGGTCCGGCCGCGGTGCCGGCCCACAAGCGCGGCATCGGCATCGTCTCGCAGGACGGCGCGCTGTTTCCGCACTTGAGCGTCGCCGAGAATATCGGCTTCGGCTTCGAGCGTGGGGCGGCCGATCGCGAGAAACGCATCGTCGAACTGCTCGATATGGTCGAGCTCGACCGTGGCATGCTGACGCGGCGCCCGCATCAGCTTTCCGGCGGCCAGCAGCAGCGCGTGGCACTCGCCCGTGCGCTCGGGCGCAAGCCGCGGCTGATGCTGCTCGACGAACCGTTCTCGGCGCTCGATACGGGCCTGCGTGAAAACATGCGCAAAGCGGTTGCGCGCGTGTTGCAGGCGGCCGGCATTACCGCCATCCTCGTCACGCATGATCAGGAAGAGGCGCTGAGCTTTGCCGATCAGGTCGCGGTCTTGAGGGAAGGGCGGCTGATCCAGGCCGGATCGCCGCAATCATTGTATCTTCATCCCAAGGATCGCGAGACGGCGCTCTTCCTCGGCGATGCCGTGCTGCTGCCCGCCATCATCCGCAACGGCCTTGCTGACTGCGCGCTCGGCCATGTCGCCGTCGAAGGCAGCCGTCAGGGCAAGGCGGAGATCATGCTGCGGCCCGAGCAAATCCGGGTCGTTGCCGATGAAAGCGATCGCAGCTATGGCGGACGGGTGGTCGAGGTGGAGTTCGGCGGCGCGGTCTGCACCGTCGCCGTTTCGCTCGACGGTGTCGCCCTGCCGCCGATCCGGATCAAAACCTCAAGCGTCGCGCTGCCAGCGCGAGGCGACCTCGTCCGTCTCGATATATCAGGCAAGGCGCACGTCTTCGAGCGCTAGATTTAACCGAACTTGCGCACCACTTCGTCCGGCTCGATCCCTTCGATCCAGCCGCCGGTAAAGCCGGCGCGCTCCAGCCCGAGACGGATGGTCGGCGATTGCCGCATCAGTTTCCAGATGAAGTCTGAGCGTTCGTTCTCGATCGTCATGACCACGAGGCCCTGGTCGATGCCGACGGTGCGGTCGTCGACCCAGCCTTCCGGCCGCTTGGTCTGGACGGTCGGATTGAAACCGCCGGGAAAGCCGCCTTCCAAGAGCAGGTTCGGATAAGTGGTCAGAAGCGCCTTGGTGCCGTCGAGAGCCGCCTGCTTGTCATAAGGCAGGCAGGCAAGTGCGGCCCAGGGCGCGATCGTGCCGTCATCCGGTCCGAGCGGGGCGCCACGTGCGGCATAGCCCAGAACCTTCGGTTGGCGGCCGCCGCGCATGCGCCGTGTCGGCGGTGGGCCGTCGCAGGCGGAAAAGCCCCAGATGTTCCTGTTATAGCCGACAAACTGGGCGGGATTGCGCTCGGCGTAGTCACGCTGGACGTTGATGACGACCTGCGTGTTGCGGAAATAATCCCAATTCCGCTCCGCCATAGGCTTGTCCTGAATGCCGCGGAAATCGATCCAGGCATGCGAGAAGAGATGGATGAAGAGCGGCCCAGCATAGAGATAGGGCTGTTCGCCATGCATCATCCAGGAATAGCTCGATGTGAAGGCGTCGTAGCACGACTGCGGGATCGGGTGCGTCGGCGAGGCGAGCGCCAGCGCATAGAGGATGATCGCCTCGTCGAAGCCGTGATAGCGCCAGCGCAGGAAGCCGGAAGAGGGCTTCCAACCCATCGAGATGGTGTCGCCCTTGTTCAGCGCCCAGCGCCAGTCGACGCGCTCGTAGATGAAGGTCGCGAGCTCTCGGATCTCGGTTTCCGTCTCGTCGTCTTCGCGGCTGAAATACTGCGCAGCGGTCAGGATGCCGGCGACAAGCAGCGCCGTGTCGATGGTCGAAAGCTCGCTGTTCCAGGCGCGATGGCCGGTATCCATGTGCAGGAAATGGTAGAAGAAGCCGCGATGGCCCGTCGCGTGGCGTTCCTCGCCCTGACGCGCCTCGGCGAAGAAGCGCAGCGTATTGACCGTGCGCTCGGCCGCTTCCTCTCGGCTGATCCAGGAACGCTCGACACCGACGGGATAGGATGAAAGCGCAAAGCCGACAGCCGCGATGCTCGCCGGCACGCCGCCGATCGAGGTATCGGCTACGAGGCCATTCTCGGGATTGGAATATTTCAGGAAGTACTTGAACGCTGAATGCTGCAGCCTGTCGACAAGCGCGGCATCAATGTCTTCAATCCGTTGCAGCATAGGCTCCTACCCAACTGTTGCATCGCCCCATGCTTGAACATGGTGGACGTTCCTCAGCAAATCAAACCTTTTTGATTCGCAGAGATAAGAGAACACAAATGGGCGGAAGTGGTCGTTAACAATTATCGGTGAAATAGTATCGAGGAAAAGTCATATAAGCGGTGCAGCAAAACGGATAAGCCGCGCCTCTTTGGAACAGCTTATTTCCCGCAATACTTGTTTCATCAGGCGTTGCTCGGAGCGGTCCTTACACCCCCATCGAGCGTGCGGAGAGGAAAACCTGCGGCTCGAAGGCGAAATCCTTGTCGAAGGGATAGGTCGGGTGCTGCTTGCGCAGCCGCGGCAGCCGCTCGACGAACTGGTCGACCACGCCGGGCGACAGCGCCATGAGGTTCGGATTGGCGATCGGCGCCAGCTCCGGCGAGAGATAGCCCGATTTGACGACGATGATTTTCGCTGCGTGCGGATCGAGGCCGAGCCGGGTGAAATCGGCGATGCTGTGATAGGGGCGGCGCTTGGAGGAAAGCACGAGATCGATGCCATCAATCGAAATCACCGCCTGGCGATCGGCTTGATCTGATGTTTCATGCAGGAATTTCACGGTGAAGCGGGCCGTGACCGGCTTGCTCCCCTTGGTATCGAGCGAGGCGCCGACGCTGAGGGTGAGATCCGCACCCACACCCGCGGCATAGCAAGCCTCGGTCGCCGGCTTGTCAGTGATGCCGGCGAAGACGACGCCGGTCGCACCCTTGGCGATCAGCTCGGCCAGCACATCGGCCCGGTCCCCGACCCCGCCGCCTGTGGGGTTGTCGCCGGATTCGGCTAGCACGACAGGGGCGGTCGGGCTTGCGATTGCTCTGGCGACACATTCCTCGATCGAGCCGGTCTCGCAGCCGAAGACGAAATCTTTCCGCACGTCCCAATAGGCCTGGGCGAGACGTATGGCTTCGCGCTCCAGCACGGCGCGGTCGGTGCCGGTCATGATGGCGGCGGCCGTGGCGCGGGGTTCATCGGCCCAGACATAGCCAACCATCAGCGACGCATCCCAGATGCCGTCGATCGCATCGATCTCGGGCAGCATGTCATAGAGGCTCTTTGCCGGCTCATCGACAGTGCTGGTGCGCTCGCCGGGCAGGACGACCGGGATCTGCGCCCAGAGGACCACCGGCTTCACGCCGGTTCCCAGGCTCTTCACCAGCATGGAGACGGAACGGCGCATCGTCTCCTCGACATCAATGTGCGGCGCAGTGCGATAGGTGGAGTAGATATCGAGCGCATCGATGATGCGCTGGGTGACGTTTCCGTGCAGGTCATAGCTTGCCGAAACCGTGCAATCCTCGCCGACCAGCGCGCGGGCCGCGCCGATCCAGTCGCCCTCGGCATCCTCCATGCCCTCGACATACATGGCGCCGTGCATGGCGAGATAGAGACCATCAAGCGGCAGCATCGGCTTCAGCCGCTCGAGGAATTCGCCCTTGAAAGCCTCGTAGGCAGCGCGCGAAACCGGGCCGCCGGCAATGGCGCGGGCATGGACCGTCGGCAGGAATTCGGCGTCGTAATCCTTGAGGAAGGCGAAGTAGGGGGAATCCAGCAGCGCCACGTCGCGCAGTACGCGAAAATCCTTCTCCTCGTTCAGGACCGGATTGTATGTACTGCACTCGATATGAATGCCACCGACGGCGATGCGCATGAGGAACCTCAGATGATGTTGGGAGCAGTCAGGACGTTAGGGGTGGTGCCGTCGGCTCTGCCTTTCGGAGCCAATGCAGCCGACAGGAATTTAGGGGCCATCTGACACCAAGCGCGCGTCGGCTGCAAGCGGCGTATGCGCATCGTCCTCGATAAGCTCGCCGCCTCGCGGCAGCCGAGAACGGTCGTCCACGAAGCTGTAGTCCGTCTTGTGCCTGAAAAGCCACGTCCGTCTCGTGTGTCGCTCTCCCTCGTGGATTTTTCACGCTATAGTTCATTCCCCAAGACACGGCGGGGGCGAATATGAGCACGCAGCAAATTCCGCTCAAGGTAACGGCGACACGGCTCGTCCGCGCGGTCAGACTCTTTATGACTTCCGATGTCGGCGGACGAGCCGCCTTCCTTCTCGCCTCCCTGATCGCTCTTTTTGGCGGCGTCAGTGCTCTGAATGTGGTCAACAGCTTCGTCGGTCGACACTTCATGACTGCCATCGCTGAAAGGCAGACTGCCGAATTCATCCGCCAGGCGATCCTCTACGCCGGCGCTTTCGCTGCCTCGACGATTGTCTCGGTGATCGCGCGCTTCGCCGAAGAGCGACTGGCTTTGCTTTGGCGGGAATTCCTCACCCGTCGCGCCATCGGCCTTTATATGAGCGACGGTGCTTTCTACCGGCTCGGCGTTCAGGGCACACTCTCTTTCCCCGATCAGCGGATCGCGGAGGATATAAAGGCATTCGCGACGACGACGCTTTCGTTCCTGCTCATGCTGCTCAGCAGCCTTTTGACGGTTTTCACTTTTTCGAGCGTGTTATGGCTGATCAGCCCGCTTCTTTTCTTTACCGCTGTCATCTACGCGGCCTTCGGATCGTTTATGACGATCGTCTTGGGACGGCCTTTGATCAAACTGAATTATAACCAACTCGACAATGAAGCGGCCTTCCGCTCCGGGCTGATCAGTGTCCGGGAAAACGCGGAATCGATTATGATCGAGGGCACGGAGCAGCGCCATGCCAACCGATTGTCGAGGCAGTTCGACGATCTCGCCGCGAACTTCAGGCGGATAATTTCCGTCAATCGCAATGTCGGGTTCTTCACCACCGGTTACAACTGGATGATCCAGATCCTGCCTGTTGTCATCATCGCGCCTGCTTTCATGCGGGGCGACATGGAATTCGGCGTGATCACGCAGTCGGCGGCAGCCTTTGCGATGCTCGTCGGCGCGTTTTCCTTCATTGTCGCACAATTCAACTCGATCTCGAGCTTCGCGGCCGTCGTAGCGCGCATCAGTTCCCTCATTGAGGCGATCGAAAGCGCGCATGGCGCGCCGGATACGCGCTTCGAACGCATCGAGGCCGAAGGAATTTTCGCTTACGAACGCCTGACGCTGACATCGCCGAGCGGTGAGGTATTGCTGAAGGACTTGTCGGTCCTTATCCCGGCCGACAGACGGGTGGTCGTAACCGGAGAGGGCGACGCCGCAGGCGCAGCCTTGTTCCGGGCCACAGCGGGACTAGATATGTCGGGGATAGGACGCATCGTCACCCCATCTCATCAAGACGTGCGGTTTCTCGGTCAGCGAACCTATTCGGGGCCGGGAACCCTGCGCCAGATCGTGGCGCCATCAAAGCCTTCGGCCGAGGCAACGGATGCTGAAATCCTCGCTTTGCTGAAGAATGTCGGGCTCGCCCGCGATCTCATGCCTGGCGACCTCGACAGCGAACAGGACTGGGCCAGCTTGCTGTCGCCGCGCGAACAACAGCTCGTCGCGCTTGCGAGCGCGCTCGCGGCCACTCCGTCATACATTGTCCTGGAAAAGGCCGACGCCATCTTCGGACATGAGCTTCTTGCCGAGATCCTCAGGCTGTTTGCGGAGCGAAGGATCGCCTGCATCAATTTCGCCGAACCGGGTGCGCCGCGTTCAGCCTATGATGCCGTTCTCGAATATGGTCCTGGCGGTTCCTGGACGTGGATCGATCAAAGGGCTAGAGGTGAAGATGAAGCCCGGCCTCTTTGACGGCTTCTTCGAATGCGACCCGCGCCACGTAGATTAGAGCCCGAATCCGGCCTGTAGCGACCCCCGCGCATCGACGCCACCCTCACAACCAGCCGTCTGAAAAACCCGCCCGCCTCAAACCGACCACCACCGGCTCGCACCGACGCATAATGTTCCACAGCAGGCCGGTTCGATAATTTTCGATCATCAGGACGACGGGACCCTGGTCGATGCCGAAATGATAAGGGCTGACCCACCATTCGTCGTTCTTGTCGTTCATCGTATATGTCCGGTTGAACGATGGCCTGAACCCATAAAGCCGGGTCATGCCAAGTTTCATGCGGGCAAAATTCCTGACGGTCGGGATGACAATTTCCGGCGCAAACGGCAGCGAGGCTACCGCTGCCCAGGGAGATACCGTTCCGTCATGGCCCATAGGGTGCGCCGCGCGCGATATAGTCGAAGAATTCCCTGTCGATGCCGTCTATGTTTCTCTTCGTCCAACCGGGGCCATCGCTTGCCGTGAAACCCCAGCAATGTTCTCCGTAGCCTGCAAAGCCCAGCGGATTGCGGATGGCGTATTCCTGCTGAACGAAGGTGGCGTGCCGGCTGTTCTGGAAATAATCGCTGCCGTGCTCGCGCATGAATTTGTCGCGAATGTCGCGAAAATCGATCCACATATGGGAGAGCTGATGTGTGAAGAGCGGACCGGAATAGAGCAATTCGCGGCCGAAGATATTCCGCCATTCGTAGCTCTCCGTATAGGCCGCGTAGCTTTCCGGCGGCAGGGGGTGGCTCGGTGAGCCGAGACCGAGAATGTAAAGCAGCAGACCTTCGTCATAGCCGCGCCAGCGATAAGGGATGAAGCCGTTTTCCGGTCGCCAGCCGTGGGTGAGCGTCGCCCCATGGTCGCAAGCCCAGTTCCAGTCCGCCCGCTCGTACAACGATGTGGCAAGGGTCCGAACCTTTGCCTCGTCCTCGGTGTCTGCATCGAAATAGGTTGCGACAGTCAGCGCGCCGGCGAACAGGAAAGCCGAGTCGATCGTCGACAGTTCGCACTGCCAGACCCTTCGTCCCGTCTCGATATCCAGGAAATGGTAGAAGAAGCCCTTGTAGCCGGAGGCGTCCGGCTCCGGTCCCTGGTGGCAAGACATCAGGAATTCCAGCCGGCGCCGGGCGATCTTGGCGGCAAACTCACGAATGACGATGCCGCGTTCCACCACGACCGGAATGGTGGCCAGCGCCATGCCAATGGCGGCGATACTCGCCGGGGCGCCTGCCTGGGTCTTGTCGCGGACCAATCCGTTATCCGGATTGGTGCATTGCAGATAATAGAGCAAGGTCGTGAACTGAAGGCGACCGAGGTCCTCCTCCGTCGGTATCCGGTTCAGTTCGGGATCGGTTGACGGCAACTCCGGCATAACTGGCTAACCACCGAGAAGATGAGATGATTTCGTGGAGTATCCGGAGCCGGCTCTGGTCGGGCGCAGCGCGTTCTCGCGAGATGCGCCCGACGCATGAGCAGCAGCGGCGCCTCCGATATTGCCGGTCGACCCGACCATCGGGCAGACCCCACCATCGAAATGGGCATCAGCCCGTCGCCGTCTAGGCATTGTCTCCCTCTGTGGAGGTCGCCGCCTTCCCCTTCGCGGTGCTCTTGACGCCCCAAGTCCAGCCGCTGATCTCAGGCATGTCATCACCATGCGCCTCGATATATTGCCGGTGCTCGATCAGCTTGCCACGAACCGCCTGCTTGAAGTAGGCCGCGCGCGCGCCAAGCTGCGGCAGCCGATCGATGACGTCTTCGACAAGATGAAAGCGATCGAGCTGGTTCAGAACGACCATGTCGAACGGCGTCGTCGTCGTTCCCTCCTCCTTATATCCTCGAACATGCAGGTTCTTGTGGTTGGTCCGCCGGTAAGTCAGCCGGTGGATCAGCCAAGGATATCCGTGGAAGGCGAAGATGATCGGCTTGTCCTTTGTGAAGAGCGCATCGAAATCCGGATCCGAAAGCCCATGGGGATGTTCGCTCGAGGGCTGCAGCTTCATCAGATTGACGACATTGATGACCCGCACCTTCACCTGAGGAAGGTGCTCGCGGATCAGCTGGACGGCGGCGAGCGTCTCCAGGGTCGGTACATCGCCGCAGCAGGCCATGACCACATCCGGTTCCGCATCCCGGTCATTGCTGGCCCATTGCCAAATTCCGAGGCCTTCGGCGCAGTGCTTGATGGCTTCATCCATCGTGAGCCATTGCGGAGCGGGCTGCTTGCCTGCCACCACCACGTTCACATAGTTGCGGCTGCGCAGGCAGTGATCGGTAACGGACAACAGCGTGTTGGCATCCGGCGGAAGATAGACCCTGATGACCTCGGCCTTCTTGTTGATCACATGGTCGATGAAACCTGGATCCTGATGCGAAAAGCCGTTGTGATCCTGCCGCCAGACATGCGAGCTGAGGAAGTAGTTGAGCGACGCGATTGGCCGCCGCCAGGGAATGTGATTGCACACCTTCAGCCATTTGGCATGCTGGTTGAACATCGAGTCGATGATGTGAATGAAGGCCTCGTAGCAGGAGAAGAAGCCGTGGCGCCCGGTCAATAGATAGCCTTCAAGCCAGCCCTGGCATTGATGCTCGCTTAAGACCTCCATGATGCGACCGTCGGGCGACAGGTGATCGTCCTCGGGATAGATCTCGGCCATATAGCAGCGATCCGTCACCTCAAGCACGTCCTGCCAGCGATTGGAATTGTTCTCGTCGGGACTGAACAGCCGGAAGTTCTTGCTGTTGAGGTTGAGCTTCATTACGTCGCGAAGGAACTTGCCCATGGCGCGAGCGGATTCGGTGGTCACCGATCCGGGCTTGGGCACCGAGACGGCATAATCGCGGAAATCCGGCATCTTCAGATCGCGCAGCAACAGGCCGCCGTTTGCATGCGGATTGTCGCTCATCCGGCGATGCCCCGTCGGCGCCAGCGACGCGAACTCGGCGCGTAGCTTCCCGTCACCGTCGAAAAGCTCCTGAGGCCTGTAGGTGTTCATCCAATGCTGAAGGATCTTGATATGCTCCGGCTTGTCCATGTCGCCCATCGGCACCTGGTGCGAGCGCCAATAGTCCTCGCATTTCTTGCCGTCGATCTCGGCAGGGCAGGTCCAGCCCTTCGGCGTGCGGAAGACGATCATGGGCCATGCCGGGCGGCTGACATTCCCCTTGCTTCGAGCTTCCGTCCAGATCCTCTTGATCGTTGCGACGGCGGTGTCCATCGCGGCGGCGAGCTGCTGCTGCACCTGATCAGGCTCGTGGCCTTCGACAAAAAGGGGGGCATATCCCATTCCCTCGAAGAACTTCACCAATTCCTCCTTGGGAATGCGGGCGAGGAAACAGGGATTGGCGATCTTATAGCCGTTGAGGTGCAGGATCGGCAGAACGCAGCCGTCACGGGCGGGATTGAGAAATTTGTTTCCGTGCCATCCCGTCGCGAGCGGTCCGGTTTCGGCTTCGCCGTCGCCGACGATGCAGGTGACGATCAGATCGGGATTGTCGAAGGCTGCACCATAGGCGTGGCTGAGGGCATAGCCGAGTTCGCCGCCTTCATGAATGCTTCCGGGTGTTTCGGGAGCGACGTGGCTCGGGATGCCGCCGGGAAAGCTGAACTGCTTGAAGAGCCGCTTCATGCCCTCCTCGTCCTGGCCGATATTCGGATAAACTTCGCTGTATGTTCCCTCGAGATAGGCATGCGCGACAAGCGACGGGCCGCCGTGGCCGGGGCCGATCACATAGATCATGTTGAGATCGTCCCGCTTGATCACCCGGTTGAGGTGCACATAGAGCATGTTCAGGCCGGGCGAGGTTCCCCAATGGCCGAGCAGCCGAGGCTTGATGTGCTCGCGGGCCAGAGGCTTTTTTAAAAGCGGATTGTCGAGCAGATAGATCTGCCCGACCGACAGATAGTTCGATGCCCGCCAGTAGGCGTCCATCAGGCGCAGCTCCTCGGCGGAAAGTGTCGTCTTGGCATGCGATGTTGCCGAGGCTGTTTTTTTCATCACTGCCGTTTCAGCTGAAGCCATCTCAGTCTCTCCATCAAAATGACAATTGTGGAAGCTCGCCGGTTCGGCTTCGCCAGGGCCGGCGCCGTTCATCTCGACACTACGGCACTATTGAGGAGGCGATTCCGGGAAATGCTCCACCACCCCGCGAACACCGTTGACTCCCTCCGCCAGGACCCGCGCCGCCCGGCGGCAAGCAGGCGTATCGACCTTGCCCCAAAAATGCACGATCCCTTCGGTGACCGTGACGGTCACATCCAGCCCTTCCAGGCCGGTGTTTTCATCGAGCCGGATCAGGATGCTGCGCCGAATGGCTTCGTCGCCCACTGCCGTGTCGTCGGGTTTTGCCGAGTAAATGACCTGCAGAAGATCTGCACGGCTGACGATACCAATGAGTTTGCCGTCCCGCAGGACAGGAATGCGCTTGATGCCACGATCCTGCATCAGCCCGGCGACACGGGAAAGAGGTGCATCCTCGTCGATGGTAACAGGATCGGGTGTCATGACGTCGCCCACCCTCCACGCGCACCGCTTTACAAAAGCGTTCGCCCTTTCATCTGGCCCAAGCCCCATGTCCGCCTTCAGGACGAAGGCGCCGCTCGATAGTTCCGTTCGACGGATCAGATCGCCCTCGCTGATGACGCCCAGCAAATGCCCACTATCGTCGACGACAGGAATGCCGCTGACGTGTTGATCGGACATCAGCCTGGCTGCATGCCGAACGCCATTGTCAGGTGATAATGTGACGACCGTCGTCGTCATGACATCTTTGACAAGCATGTCGATCCAGCTCCGGTCACATCTCCTCAAGGTTCCATCGCCCCAAGGTTCGAGACGTTATTGTCGGACCTAGTGCCTTCCGACAAAACTCCAAGAGCCTAGTCGGTTACCAGCCCGTTTTGCATTGAGCAGGATCAATCGGGCGCTGTGATAAAGACTCTAAAACGCGCAGCTTCAGGCGGCGGCTTGTTTTATATTGAAGATATCCGTGATGCGCGATTCGCCGCGCGGCTGGTGGCGATGCCAAACACGCGCCGTGAGGATCTAATACCCTTAACGCGTCTAGCGTATTGATTTTCTGAATGTCGCATTCTTCGGCCATGGCTATCAGCCAACGGATACCTGCCAAAAAAGCTTCGCGCTAGCGCTCCTCCACAAGCTCGCTAGCGGCTCTCTCGTACAGTTCATTCAATATGTCATAGATATGCGTCACCGGGCACCCGAAGATCTTGCGCTCCGATTTCCTCCACGATGACTGAATCGCGACTATCCAATATTTGTTCGATCGCTCGGTGTTGAGCCCGAAAATCGGCCCGCCGCTCATGCCCTTAAGGCTCTCTAGGCTGGTCTGGCTGTCAATCGTGGCGATGAACCGGGGGAACAATGTACTTTGCTCCTCCGCCTCCGCTTTTTTGAGCCTCAGCATCGTCAAAGCAACTGTAGCGTTTCCCGAAGGGGATACCCGCTCGGAAGTCAACTCAGAGGGAAGGCCGAGCAGGAAGAAAACATCCAGGTCCGCGGGCTCATTCCGTGAAGCTTCGTATGTAAGCGGGACGATGTTATGTTTCTCGATCAACCGAGCTTGGTGCTCATGTAGAAACAAGACACCGAAGTCGAGACCTTGTTCATCGTTGTGAAAATGTAGGCGCGGCGAATTCTTAAGATCATAGGGAACACCGAGATCACTCAGCTTCGTCTCTCCGAAAGTGTCCAGTAACTGGCAGCCCAGGCTTATGATGTCCCGATGGTTCAGAGCCTCATCCAAATATTCAACTACGTGACCGGCTGTAAGGATGCCGAGTATGTCTCCAATGCGTATCAACAGCCCTGAAGCCGCAAAGAAGCGGTCCGGCCCTTCATCATCCCTAAAGCGAGAATTGACGCTTATCGCAACAAAGTGGCGCGCAAAAAATGTTTGAACATCGGTCATTCGCGGCGGCACCCTGGCTGATAGATGCAGATCGGGAATCAATAGCGCCGTTGCTTTGGCACGGTACCTATATGGTACCTCGCTTTGCGAGCGCGCAAGAGCGCTGGCGCAAGCGCCGCACAAGTAAGTAATTTTCCTATGGAAAACTGGAGCGGGCGAAGGGATTCGAACCCTCGACCCCAACCTTGGCAAGGTTGTGCTCTACCCCTGAGCTACACCCGCTCAATCCGCATCGGTCCGGGGTAGTCGTTGGACCGTGGGCGCCGCCTCGTGGCGACGGGCGCTATATGGCCTAACGGATTTTCAAATGCAACAGGGAAATGACGAAGAGGCGAAGAAAAAAATCCGGCGTCTGCGCAAGCGGGTCGGAAAGGCCGCAAATGCAGGGGTAAAGCGTCGGTCGCGAAGATTGCCAAACGATGTGGACGGACTTAATCAGGACGCCTCGACTTTTCCTTATCCCATTCCATGGATTGCCCGATGCCAGAAAACGCCCCCAAGACAAGAGAAGAATTGTTCGCCTTCCTCGATGGGCTCGGCATCGCTCACAAGACGGTCGATCATGCGCCTGTTTTCACCGTGGCGGAATCGGTTGCGCTGCGTGACGAGATCCCCGGCGGCCACACCAAGAACCTCTTCATCAAGGACAAGAAGGACCGGTATTTCCTGCTGACTGTGGAGGAGAATGCCGAGGTCGACCTCAAGCAGGTGCATAATTTGATCGGCGGGTCCGGCCGGGTCTCTTTCGGCAGGGCGGAGAAGCTGATGGAATATCTCGGCGTCGTTCCCGGCGCCGTTACCGCATTCGGCGCGATCAACGATACCGCCGGGAATGTCACCTTCGTGCTCGACGCCGATCTGATGCGCGAGGAGATCGTCAACTGCCATCCGCTCTCCAACGATGCGACGACGTCGATTGCGAGCGGCGACCTCGTCCGTTTCATGGAAGCGACGGGACATAAGCCGCTTGTCTTGAAAGTGACGTCCTGACATACGATTTTAGCGCTAAAAGCGCGTTGCGAACTTTTAGATTCGCTTGCCGCGCTTTAGCCTTTGGTTTTGCGCATGTCTTTTCGCAAAACCGCTACGCAGTTTTGCGGGACATGCTTTAGCAAAGACGCCGGCAGGATCGGCGCGGCGGGAGATACCTATGAGTGGCAGCGACAACCCCTATAACGGTTCGTTCGGAAATCAAATGACGGCGACGACAAGCTTTGGCGCAGCACCGGAACCCGCGGTTGCGGCCGGCAGCTACATCAAGGACACGACGACCGCGAATTTCGGCAAGGACGTCATCGAGGATTCGCGCAACCAGCCGGTGCTGGTCGATTTCTGGGCGCCCTGGTGCGGTCCGTGCAAGCAGCTGACGCCGGTCCTGGAAAAGGTGGTCAACGAAGCCAATGGCCGGGTCAGGCTGGTCAAGATGAACATCGACGATCATCCCTCGATCGCCGGCCAGCTCGGCATCCAGTCGATCCCCGCCGTCATTGCCTTCGTCAACGGCCGCCCGGCCGACGGCTTCATGGGCGCGGTGCCGGAAAGCCAGGTCCGCCAGTTCATCGACCGCATTGCCGGTCCGGCCGGCGCCGATGAGGCCGCCGAGATCGAAGCTGTGCTCACGGAAGCGGCGGAGCTGCTTGCCGCCGGCAACATCAACGAGGCTGCCCAGCTTTACGCCGCCGTGATGCAGGCCGCTCCTGACAACGCCAAGGCGCTTGCCGGAATGGCCGAATGCATGATCGCCGCAAACCAGCATCAGCGGGCGCGCGAAACCCTGACCGATCTGCCTGAAGAGGTGGCCAAGGACGCCGGCATTCAGGCGGTGCTGAAGAAGCTCGACCAGATCGAAGAGGCCCGCAAGCTCGGTGATCCCGTTGCGCTCGAAGGTGAGCTGGCGGCAAATCCCGACAATCACGAGGCGCGACTGAAGCTCGCCAAAATCCTCAATGTCGAAGGCCGGCGCGACGAAGCGGCCGAACATCTGCTGCAGATCATGCGCAAGGACCGTACCTTTGACGATGACGGCGCCCGCCGCCAGCTGCTGCAGTTCTTCGAGGTCTGGGGCTTCAAGGATCCGGCAACCGTTGCCGCCCGCCGCAAACTTTCGGCAATGCTGTTCTCATAAGGCATGGCGCGCAAAAGGGTGCAGCGGGTTTGCGTCTACGACACGCGTAAAACAGAGGCCTAAAGCGCGAGAACCGAATCTGAGGGGTCGCGACGCGCTTTAGCGGTTACGCGTCTGAGCCAACGTGATCTATCGCCTTGAAGCCACGCATAATCTTTTCGAAAATCGATTCCGATTTTCATTCTGCGCTAAGTTTCGAGTGTCTGCCCTTGCGTTTTCGGACGGGGGCACCACATTCTCGTCAGAACGGGCATGCCCGTTACAAGAATGCGGGACGGTTTCATGCAAGTCGGGAATGCCAGATACCTGAAGCCGGGCGATCTGCCTGATGCGATCGCCGTCTTCCCCTTGACCGGTGCTCTTCTCCTACCGGCCGGGCAGCTTCCTCTCAACATCTTCGAGCCGCGTTATCTCGCGATGCTTGATGCGGCGCTCGCCGGAAACCGGCTGATCGGCATGGTGCAGCCGGCGCTCGGCGAACATGAGGACAAGAGCGGCGAGCACCATCTCGCCGCTGTCGGCTGCCTCGGCCGCATCACATCCTTCGCCGAGACAGGCGACGGGCGCTATATCGTGTCGCTGACCGGTGTCTGCCGCTTCCGGCTGCTCGAGGAGAAGGCGACCGGCTATCCCTTCCGCACTTTCCGCATCGCCCCCTTCATCGCCGACCTCTCGGCCGAAAATGAGGAGGAGGCCGTCGATCGCGCGGCACTTCTGACTGCCTTCAAGGCCTATCTCGATGCCAACAAGCTGGAGGCCGACTGGGAGAGCGTCGAGCGGGCAAGCAATCTGACGCTCGTCAATTCGCTCGCCATGATGTCGCCGTTCGGGCCGGCCGAAAAGCAGGCGCTGCTCGAGGCGCCAGACCTGAAGACGCGGGCCGAGACGCTGATCGCCATTACCGAGATCGTGCTGGCGCGCGTCTTCGGTGACTCGGACACGGTTCTGCAGTAGACTTCGGCCATGGACGAAAAACTCAGCCGCGTCGATCCGAAACTGCTCGAACTGCTGGTCTGCCCGCTCTCCAAGGGGCGGCTTTCCTATGATCGCGAGCACAACGAACTCGTTTCGGAAAAGGCGCAGCTTGCCTATCCGATCCGCGACGGCATTCCGATCATGCTGGTGTCCGAGGCCCGGCGCCTCGACGAATAGCGCCTCTAGAAATCGCTGCTAAATCGTCTCCCCGGCCAGCAGGCGGGGATTGTCCTTTGCCGTCGTTCCAGAGGCCTGGCCGATGAAGAAGGATTTGAGGCGCGGCAGACGGTCGACAAGGCCGAGGCCGACGTCGCGGGCGATGCGGATCGGCGTCGCGTCGTTGGAGAAGAGCCGGTTCAGCACGTCTGTTGTCACACCCATGCGGAAAGTGTCGAACCGCCGCCAGGTCTGATAGCGCTCGAGGATGTTGATCGAGCCGATATCGAGGCCGAGGCGATCGGCCTCCACGACGGTTTCGGCAAGGGCCGCCACATCCTTGAAGCCGAGATTGAGACCCTGCCCCGAAATCGGGTGAATACCGTGGGCGGCGTCGCCGGCCAGCGCGAAACGCGGCGCGACGAAGGAGCGGGCGAGCGTCAGGCCGAGCGGGAAGGCCCGCTTGTCGCCGATGACCTTCAGCGCCCCCAGCTTGTGGCCGAAGCGGCGTTCGAGCTCCTCTTCGAAAATCAGATCGTCGGCCGCGACCAGCCGGTCGGCGTCATGCGTCAGCTCCGTCCAGACGAGCGAGGAGCGGTTGTTCTTGAGCGGCAGGATGGCGAAGGGGCCGGCCGGTAGGAAATGTTCCTCGGCGCAGCCCTCGTGCGGCCGCTCGTGTTCGACGGTCGCGACGATGCCGGATTGGCCGTAATCCCAGGTGACGGTTTTGATGCCGGCGAGATCGCGCAGCTTGGAGCGCACGCCGTCGCAGGCGACCAGCAACCGGGCCTCCAGCGCGCTGCCGTCCGAAAGCGTGACCGTGACATGGCTGTCCTCAGTCTTCAGTTCCGTGGCACTCAAGCCGTGGCGGATGTCGATGCCGAGCCGCTCGCAGAGGCCGCGCAGTGCCGCGACCATGGCGACGTTCGGGATCATGTGGGCGAAGGGCCGGCCTTCCGCCACTTCGCCGTCGAAGGTGAGAAAGACCGGGCGCACCGGATCGGAGGTTCGGGAGTCCGTTACGATCATCTTGGCGATCGGCTGGGCTTCGGGTTCGATCTCGTCCCAGATGCCGAAGACCTCGAGCATCTTCGCAGCCGCCGCGATGATGGCGGAGGCGCGCGTATCGCCTTTCCAGACATGCTCGGGGGCTGCCTCGACGACCGCGACATCAAGGTGCGGTGCCGCCTGCTTGACCGCGACAGCAGCGGAAAGGCCGACATAACCTCCGCCCACAACCAGCATGTCCAGCATCGCGCCGCTCCCGTACCTTGTACCTCAGATGTGATCTATATAGATCATCGCAATCTCACTTCCTACCACTGGGAGACGTACAAAATGACGCGCGAGACATCAGGATCTTCGGCGATGGAGACGCTGCTTTCGACGCTCGACCTGGAGCCGATCGAGGTCGACATCTTCCGTGGCCGCAGCCCGCAGGCCGGCTGGCAGCGGGTCTTCGGCGGTCAGGTGATCGGCCAGGCGCTGATGGCGGCGCAGCGCACCATCGAGGGCGAGCGTTTCGTGCATTCGCTGCATGCCTATTTCATGCGCCCCGGCGATCCTTCCGTGCCGATCATCTACCAGGCGGAGCGTATCCGCGACGGATCAAGCTTCAACACCCGGCGGGTGGTTGCGATCCAGCACGGCAAGGCGATTTTCGCGCTGTCGGCTTCCTTCCAGGGGGAGGAGCCCGGTTTCGACCACCAGATCGCCATGCCCGAGGTGGCGGCGCCGGAGACGCTGCTCGGCGAGCAGCAGATCAAGGAGCAATATCTCGCGCATGCGCCCGAAGCGGTCCGGAAATACTGGCAGCGCGAGCGGCCGATCGAGATCCGGCCGGTTTCGCTGACGCATTATTTTTCCGACAAGAAGCTCGATCCCAGGCAGGACGTCTGGGTGCGCGCCACCGGCCCGGTTCCCGACGACCGGCTCTACCAGGCGGCCGTGCTTGCCTATCTCTCCGACATGACGCTGCTCGACACCGCGCTTTATGCCCATGGCACCTCCATCTTCGACCAGAGCCTGCAGGTGGCGAGCCTCGATCACTCCATGTGGTTTCACAGGCCCTGCAAGCTCGATGACTGGCTGCTCTATACGCAGGACAGCCCATCGGCTTCGGGCGCCCGTGGGTTGACCCGGGGCAGCCTGTTTACGCGCTCGGGCGAGCTGGTCGCCTCCGTCGCGCAGGAGGGTCTGATTCGGAAAAAGGCAAATGAATAAATAATGTGCATCTTGGTAAATTTGCGCATTATTTGTGCGCTTATTGGCCGGTCATTTGCCTCATTATTGGCGCTCTCAATTATAGTATTTATTTTTCAATAACTTACGCACTGGCTTCGAATCTGGCACGCCCTTTGAATGTACATCCGCGGTCGCTGTTCAGGAACGTCAGCGGCAAGGAGAGTCGGCTCCGCGCCGAGGATAACGAAGGATGGGAAACCAGATGAAAATTGTGATGGCTATTATCAAGCCGTTCAAGCTCGATGAGGTCCGCGAAGCCCTTACGGCGATCGGCATTCAGGGCCTGACTGTGACCGAAGTGAAGGGCTACGGCCGCCAGAAGGGGCATACCGAAATTTATCGCGGCACCGAATATGCGGTCAGCTTCCTGCCGAAGCTCAAGATCGAAATCGCGGTTGCATCGGAACTCGTCGACAGAGCCGTCGAAGCCATCGCGGCCTCGGCCAAGACCGGCCAGATCGGCGACGGCAAGATTTTCGTCTATTCGATCGACCATGCCGTGCGCATCCGTACGGGCGAAACCGATTCAGAAGCGCTGTAAAGAGCGGCAGATCAAGGAGCTTTATTCCATGTCAATTTCGAAGTTTTCCTCTACCTTTGCGCTGGCTTGCGCAGCAACGGCTGCGCTTCTGGCGCCCGCCGTCGCTTTCGCGCAGGAGACCGCGCCAGCTGCTGCCGCCGCTGCTCCCGCCTTCACCATGGACAAGGGTGACAATACCTGGATGCTCATCTCCTCGGCGCTCGTCCTGCTGATGACGATTCCGGGCCTCGCGCTTTTCTACGGCGGTCTCGTTCGCGCCAAGAACATGCTCTCCGTGCTGATGCAGGTCTTCATGATCACCGCCGTCGTGGCGCTGATCTGGGTGACCTACGGCTATTCGCTGGCCTTCACCGACGGCGGCTCGCTGAATAGCTTCGTCGGCGGCTTCTCCAAGGCGTTCCTTGCCGGCGTCAATACCTCGTCGCTCGCCGAAACCTTCTCGAAGGGCGTCGCCATTCCCGAATACACCTTCATCGTGTTCCAGATGACGTTCGCCTGCATCACGCCTGGCCTCATCGTCGGCGCATTCGCTGAGCGTGTTAAGTTCTCGGCCGTTATGCTCTTCGTCGTGCTCTGGGTCACGTTCATCTACTTCCCGATGGCACACATGGTCTGGTTCTGGGGTGGCCCGAGCTCCTACACCTCGCCGGCCGGCCTGATCTTCTCCTACGGCGCAATCGACTTCGCCGGCGGCACGGTCGTTCACATCAATGCCGGTATCGCAGGCCTCGTTGGCGCCATCATGCTCGGCAAGCGCACGGGCTATAAGAAGGAAATCATGGCTCCGCACTCGATGACGCTCACCATGGTTGGCGCATCGCTGCTCTGGGTCGGCTGGTTCGGCTTCAATGCCGGCTCCAATCTCGAAGCCAATTCTTACGCCTCGCTTGCCTTTATCAACACCTTCGTTGCGACGGCCGCTGCCGCCGTATCCTGGTGCATCGTTGAAAGCCTCGCCCGCGGCAAGGCTTCCATGCTCGGCGGCGCTTCCGGCGCTGTTGCCGGTCTCGTTGCCATCACCCCGGCAGCAGGTTTCGCAGGACCGATGGGCTCGATCGTTCTCGGCCTCATCGTCTCGCCGGTCTGCTACTTCTTCGTCGACGTCGTGAAGAACAAGTTCAACTACGACGACAGCCTCGACGTCTTCGGCGTGCATTGCGTCGGCGGCATCCTCGGTGCTCTCGGCACCGGTATCCTCGTCAACCCGGCCCTCGGCGGCGCCGGCATCGTCGATTACTCGACGGCCGATTTCGCTGCCTCCTATGCCGGTACGGCAACCCAGGTCCTAGCCCAGGCCAAGGGCGTGCTGACGACGCTCCTGTGGTCGGGTATCGGTTCGGCGATCCTCTACAAGATCGTCGACGTCGTCATCGGCCTGCGCGTGAGCGTCGAAGCCGAGCGCGAAGGTCTCGACCTCTCGACCCACGGCGAAGCCGCTTACCACTCTTCCTGATCACAGGGTTTGCGGCGCCCGGCAGAAGGGCGCCGCTCCACGGCCCGTCGCGGCCTATTTAACCGTAAGCCGCATTTGGCCCGGACCTTTCAAAGGTTCGGGCCTTTTTCATTTGGAATACGTATCCCGGCACGCATGGTTAACATCGCTTTAACCCCGCTCTGGTTAGGTGGAGCGGACGCATTTCGGCATGGCGAGGCTTTGGTGATTCGCCTGCCCAGGCATTGGACGGGTTAGACACATGGCAAGAAGCACGTCGCCGGCAATGGATGGCCGCCCGGATCGGTTCTCCTTCTCGGCATTCATGCTGCGGCAGATCCAGGCGCTCATCGGCTTTGCGATCTTTCTGCTGTTGGCGCTCTGCGTCGCCGCGCTGGCGACATGGAATGTCGCCGATCCCAGCTATTCCTATGCCACCGCCAACCTGCCGACGAATGTCCTCGGTTACAGCGGGGCCGCCTTTGCGGACATCGTCATGCAGTTCCTGGGGTTGGCAAGCGTCGTTTCGATGCTGCCGATCGTCGCCTGGGCGCTGGCGCTGATCTCGGGCCGCCGATTCAGCCGTATTCCTGCCCGCATGGGCGCCTGGCTCGCCGGCTCGGTGCTTTCCTCGGCCGTCATCGGCTGCTTTCCGCCGCCGCTTACCTGGCCGATCCCGAACGGCATCGGCGGCGTCGTCGGCGACATGATCCTGCGTTTTCCCGCACTCTTCGTCGGCGCCTATCCGACTGGCACTTTCGCCATGGTCGTCGGCTGCATCTTCTCCCTGCCGACAGCCTGGCTGATGCTGTTTGCTTCGGGCCTAGTCGGCCATAGCGATGCCGATGACGAGATCGAGGAAGATTACGTCGCTACAACAAGCAAGGCCCGTATCGTCGGAGACGAGGACGAAGAGGACGAATCCCGCTGGGTTGCTCTGAGCGGTGCCGTCACCCATGCCTGGTACATGAGCCACGGGCGGCTCCGCCGGCTCTTCGGGATGGGGCCGCGCAAGCGCCGTCAGGGCGATTTCGAATCGCCCTATGATTTCAACGATGACGAGTTCGGCACGCTGAACGAACCCGTGCGCGCCAAGGCGCCGACGCTCCGCAGCGAGCGCATGGAGCCGTCGATGGAATCGCGGGCGGTTTCGTCGCGGCGCGTCGTTGCCGCGCCGTCGCTTTCCATTGACGACGACGATGATGATGACGATCTGCCCTTCGATGCCGATATGCCGCCGCGCCCGGCCGATATCCTGCCCGATGACGATGACGACGACTGGATGATCCGCGCGCCGGCAAAGGCCGCCGGCAAACCGGAACCGCGCGTCGTCCCCGCGGTCGCGCGTCCGAAGCCCAGCGCCCGTGTCGAGCGGGAGGCGCAGGGTTCGTTCATCCGTCCGGAAGGTTTCCAACTTCCTTCGATGCATCTGCTCGCCGAGCCGAAGAACGTTGTGCGCGATTCCACGCTTTCGGCTGACGCGCTGGAGCAGAATGCGCGCATGCTTGAAGGCGTGCTCGAGGATTTCGGCGTCAAGGGCGAGATCATCCATGTCCGTCCCGGCCCTGTCGTCACCCTCTACGAACTGGAGCCGGCGCCCGGCATCAAATCGTCGCGCGTCATCGGTCTTGCCGACGATATCGCCCGCTCGATGAGCGCGATTGCCGCCCGTGTCGCCGTCGTGCCCGGCCGCAATGCGATCGGCATCGAACTGCCGAACCAGACGCGCGAGACCGTCTATCTCCGCGAACTCATCGCCTCCCGGGATTTCGAGGGCAGCAAGGCGAAACTCGCCATGGCGCTCGGCAAGACCATCGGCGGCGAAGCCGTCATCGCCGACCTCGCCAAGATGCCGCATCTGCTCGTCGCGGGCACCACCGGCTCCGGTAAATCGGTTGCCATCAATACGATGATCCTGTCGCTGCTCTACCGCATGACGCCGGAACAGTGCCGCCTGATCATGATCGACCCGAAAATGCTCGAACTCTCCGTCTACGACGGCATTCCGCATCTGCTTTCGCCTGTCGTCACCGATCCGAAGAAGGCCGTCGTCGCGCTCAAATGGACCGTCCGCGAGATGGAAGAGCGCTACAAGAAGATGTCGAAGATCGGCGTGCGCAATATCGACGGCTTCAACACCCGCGTCGAGCAGGCTTTGTCGAAGGGCGAGGCGATCTCGCGCACGGTGCAGACCGGCTTCGATCGGCATACCGGCGAGGCGATGTACGAGACCGAAGAATTCGATCTCAGGCCGATGCCCTATATCGTCGTCATCATCGACGAAATGGCCGACTTGATGATGGTCGCCGGCAAGGACATCGAAGGCGCCGTCCAGCGTCTGGCGCAGATGGCGCGTGCGGCCGGCATCCACGTGATCATGGCCACACAGCGCCCCTCCGTCGACGTCATCACCGGCACGATCAAGGCGAACTTCCCGACCCGCATCTCCTTCCAGGTGACATCGAAGATCGACAGCCGCACGATCCTGGGCGAACAAGGCGCCGAACAGCTGCTCGGCATGGGCGACATGCTCTACATGGCGGGCGGCGGGCGTATCCAGCGCGTACACGGCCCGTTCGTGTCCGATGTCGAGGTGGAAGAGATCGTCTCCTATCTGAAGACACAGGGCTCGCCGCAGTATCTCGACGCGATTACCGCCGATGAGGACGAGGACGGCGATTATGGTGGCGGCGGCCCGGCCGGCACCTCGAACCTTTCGGATTCGGAAGACCCCTACGACCAGGCCGTTGCCATCGTGCTGCGCGACGGCAAGGCCTCGACCTCCTATGTCCAGCGCCGGCTCGGGATCGGTTACAACCGCGCCGCGTCGCTCATCGAGCGCATGGAGAAGGAAGGCATCATCGGCCCTGCCAATCACGCCGGAAAGCGTGAAATTCTCGTTCCGACCGAGGCCGATATCCTCGACCGCTGAGGAAACAGGCATATATTTGCAATACAGCCGTTTTGCGGAAACCTGACTGCATGGCAAGCCGTTACCTCTCGCGAGGCTGATCGCAGCGCCTTGAAGACGCCGCCTTTCGACGGCATGCAGATCTCATAAAGGAGATTTAGATGAGTAACTCCGATTCCTTCCTCTCCGGCCTGACGACGACGCGCCGCGGACTTCTGGGCGCCTTCGCCGTTGCGGCGACGGCGACCGCCGTTCCGCTCGGCGCCTTCGCGCAGGCGGCGGCGCCAGCTTCGGGCACCGCGCAGGCGATCGCCGACCATTTCTCCGGCGTGACGACGATGCAGGGGGAATTCGTGCAGTTCGGTCCGCGCGGCGAACAGACCGGCGGCAAGTTCTTCATCCAGCGTCCCGGCAAGCTGCGCTTCAACTATGACGACCCGTCGCCGATGCGCGTGATCGCCGACGGCAAGAATGTTGCGATCGGCAATACCAAGCTCAAGACATGGGATCTCTATCCGCTCTCCAAGACGCCGCTCAGCCTGCTGCTGGCGCAGCATATCGATCTTTCCGCCGGCATGGTGAAGGGCGTGAAGGAAGAGTCGGATCTGACGACGATCGCCCTCGGCAACAATACGGTATTCGGAAATTCGACCATCACCATGATGTTCGACCCGAAGACCTACGACCTGCGCCAGTGGACGATCACCGACAATCAGGGCAAGGACACGTCGGTGATGATCTTCAACGTCAAAACAGGCGTGCAGTTCGACGACCGGGTGTTCCGCGTGCCATACGAGAACATCCCCGGTACGGCCGCCTCGCGCGACTGAGCCTTTTCGGTCGATCGCCGGCCGCTCCCTCAAGTGGGTTCCCTCCCGCTTGCCTTTGTTCTAAAGCCCTTTCATGAAAGCGTCGCATCGAATATCGCTGCGCGGTTCGGGCTAGGCATTGGCCGTGAAAGGGCATGGGGAATGGGCTTTTCGATCACCACCTGGAATATCAACTCGGTGCGGCTGCGCATGCCGATCGTCGAGCAGCTCGTTCTCAAACACAGGCCCGATATTCTCTGCCTGCAGGAAACCAAGGTGCCGAACGAGCTATTTCCGGCAGCACCGCTCAGGGCCATGGGCTATGATCACATCATCATCCACGGCCAGAAGGGCTATCACGGCGTGGCGATCGCCTCGCGCATTCCGCTGACGGAGGATCATCGGCAGGATTATTGCGGCGTCGGCGATGCCCGCCACATATCGGCGATCTTCGAGCGCGGCAATCGCCGTGTCCGGCTGCACAATTTCTACGTCCCGGCGGGCGGCGACGAGCCGGATCGTACCATCAACCCGAAATTCGGCCACAAGCTCGACTTCATCGAGGAGATGAAGCACTTGAAAGCCAATGGCGAGGCCAACACCTCCGCCATCCTCGTCGGCGACCTGAACATCGCGCCGCTGGAGCACGACGTGTGGTCGCACAAGCAGCTTCTGAAGATCGTCAGCCACACGCCTGTCGAAACCGAAGGGCTGCTCGACGTGATGAAGCGCGGCGCCTGGCTCGATCTCATGCGCCAGCACGTGCCGGCCAGCGAGAAGCTTTACACCTGGTGGAGCTACCGCGCCAAAGACTGGGAGGCCGCCGATAAGGGCCGCCGTCTCGACCATATCTGGTCGTCTTCCGATCTCGGGCCGCATCTCAAGCGCATCGAAATCCTGAAGGAAGCGCGCGGCTGGGAGCGCCCCTCGGACCATGTGCCGGTGACGGCGCATTTTGATCTGTGACAGGGATCAGCTGAAGCGGTGGAACTGGCTTGCAGCCTTTGCCGCGAGTTCGGCGAGGTTGTCGCGGATGCGGTTTTCGATCAGCCGGGCCGCCTCCGGATATTCCTCGATCAGCCGATGGAAGAGGGCGCGGGTAATGCGGATGATGCTGGTATCCTCGCGTGCGATCGCGGTGAACTTACGCTCCACCAATGTGACCAGCGCAAGCTCGGAAATCAGCGTTCCCGGGCCGGCGACGGCCTCGGCCCTCTGAATGCCGTCGCTGTTCGTCGTCATGAGATCAAGGCTGCCGCTGATGACGACATAGGCACTTTCGGCCGGCGAGCCCTGGCGAAACAGCATCTGGCCGGCGGCAATCACGCGCCGGTCGGCGCCGAAGGCGATCAGCCGCAGCTGATCCTCGTTCATGTCCTTGAACAGAGGAAGCTGCGCGAGCAGGTGGATGTCGTCGGTCAGCGCCATGCGGGCTTTTCGCCTTGAAACAAAGAGATGGAGCATTTCCGTGATTCGGAGAAACGGAAATGCTCTAGGGTATGATCTTGTAGCCGCCGTTTTCCGTCACGAGGATTTCGGCATTGGAGGGGTCGCGCTCGATCTTCTGGCGCAGCCGGTAGACGTGGGTTTCCAGCGTATGGGTGGTCACGCCGGAGTTATAGCCCCAGACCTCTTCGAGAAGCACGTCGCGGGTGACGACCTTCTGTTCGGCGCGGTAGAGATAGCGGATGATCGCCGCTTCCTTTTCCGTCAGGCGGATCTTCTGGCCGTTGTCGGTGGTGAGCAGCTTCTGGCTCGGCTTGAAGAGATAGGGGCCGACGGTGAAGGTCGCGTCCTCGCTCTGCTCGTGCTGGCGCAACTGCACACGGATGCGCGCCAGCAGGACGGCGAAGCGGAAGGGTTTGGTGACATAGTCGTTGGCGCCGGCTTCGAGGCCGAGGATCGTGTCCGAATCGGTGTCGTGGCCGGTCAACATGATGATCGGCGCCTTGAAGCCGCCCTTGCGCAAGAGCTTCACCGCTTCGCGGCCGTCCATATCGGGCAGGCCGACATCCATGATCAGCAGGTCGATCGGCGTTGAGCGGGCGGTCGCCACGCCCTTGCCGGCGTTGGCTTCCTGCAGAACCGTGAATTCCTCATAAAGCGACAATTGCTCCGTCAGCGTCTGCCGAAGGTCATCGTCGTCATCCACCAGAAGAATGGTGCGTGCGGTCATGCCGTTGTGTCCTCAAGTTAGTCTTCTAGTCCTACGCCAAATTCCGTGTTTGGCAAGGATCGGCCGGCGGGGCTGTTGCCGGGCAGGTTTTCATATGATTTCAATCAAAGCTTCAAGCAATGCAAGACATGCGAGAAAAATGGAAAAAGCAAGGCGAGAGCCGGGGATGAGGCCGTCGACGGTCGTGGTGCGCCCCGCGCCGGGGAAGAGCCACGCGATCGTCCGGCTCGGCGGCATCACCGTGCCGGCCGCGATCGGCCGCTCCGGCCGCACCATACTGAAACGTGAAGGCGACGGCGCCACGCCGATCGCATCGATGAGGCTGATATCGGGCTTCCGCCGCGGCGAGCGGAACGGCCGGCTTGTCACGCCGCTTGCCCTTCGCCGCATTCGTCCTGACATGCTCTGGTGCGATCAGCCTGATAATGCCAGCTACAACCGTCTCGTCAGGGGGCCGTTTAACGCAAGCCATGAGGAGATGCGACGTAGCGACGGGCTCTACGATATCTGTCTGGTGATGGACTGGAACATTTCCTGCCGGGCGCGCCATCGCGGCTCGGCGATCTTCTTCCATCTCATCAGGCCGGGCTACGAGCCGACGGCCGGCTGCGTGGCGGTGAGCCTGCGCGACATGCGCCGTCTTCTGCCCCATCTTCGAAAGGGAACGATTGTCCGCGTGCTCTGATTGTTTTGTGGATGCGGCCGCCTATATCCTTCCGGTGACCGAACGCTCCGGCTGAAATGCGTTCCGGGACGCCCGCGGAATTGTGGGCGCAATCCATGCCTCGTCCAATTCTTCAAACTTCCGGAGATATATTGTGACCGCTCAACCCATCATCACTTTCCATGACGGACATTCCATTCCCCAGATCGGCCTCGGCGTCTGGCAGACGCCGCAGGAGATCGCCGCTCCGACGGTGCGGACCGCCATTGCCGCCGGCTATCGCCATATCGATACGGCTTCCGGTTACGACAATGAAGAGGGCGTCGGCGAAGGCATCCGCTCGTCCGGCCTCGACCGCAAGGACATCTTCGTCACCACCAAGCTGAGGAACACCGATCAGGGCTACGACAACGCGCTGCGCGCCTTCGACGGCAGCCTGAAGAAGCTCGGCTCGGAATATGTCGACCTTTATCTCATTCACTGGCCGTCGCCGCATCGCGGGCTTTATACCGAGACCTGGAAGGCTTTCGTGCGCATCCGGGAGGAGGGTCGCGCCCGTTCGATCGGCGTATCGAATTTCTACCCTGAACATCTGGAGCGCATCATCGGTGAAACGGGCGTCGTTCCCGTCATCAACCAGATCGAACTGCACCCCGATTTCCAGCAGAAGGCGGCGCAGGAGGTTCACAAGAAGCTTGGTATCGCCACCGAATCCTGGAGCCCGCTCGGCCAGGGCAAGTTCATCTCGAATCCCGTCATCGGCGAAATCGCCAGGAAGCATCAAAAGACGCCGGCCCAGGTCATCATTCGCTGGCATATCGACACCGGTCTCGTCGTCATCCCGAAGTCGGTTACGCCGTCGCGCATCGAGGAGAATTTCCAGGTGTTCGACTTCAAGCTCGATGCCGACGATATGGCGGCGATCGCGAAGCTCGACAGCGCCGGAGCCCGCATGGGACCGGATCCGATGACGGCATCTTTCTGACTGTTGCCGAATGCATCAGCGGCCGCCGCGGAGGAGAGACCAACCGTGGCGGCCACCGCTTGACGGAGGCATGCAGCCTTCCGTCAATAGTTGCAATTGGACGATCCGTTGGTCGGGGCGAAGCCGTAATTGCAGGTGTTGCTCAGGTTCTGCGGCCGTCCAATTGAGCCGGTATAATCATCGAAGGCGCGCGAGGGATACCAATAGCCGTTCGAGCTCCTGATATAGCCGGGCCTGCCACTGCTAGAGCCGCGATAGCCGTTGAGTAACGGTATCTTCTTCTGCACAATCTGCTGCAGTTGGTCGTGGGCAACAGTGATTGGCAGTATGTTCGGATGCATCTGCCCGGCGCTGACGGCGTCGATCGATGCCAGTGGTGCAAAGATGATCAGGCCGGCTTGCAGTAAACTCCATACTAATTTCTGCCTCATGGCGCTTCCCCGATAGCGCTGTGTTCGCCGAAGCCTGAACGGTATCTGTGCGTGTCGCGCCTGGCTATCGATGAGGCCACAGGAATTTATCGATGTCGATTGCCCGAAAGGATGAAATCGGGAGCGCCGGCCATGCACAAACGGGCTCGCCCGCCACGACATAATTAAATCGGAAGCGATTTAAGGAATTAGTGCAGCTCTCTCAAGGGCTTCAGAACCCTTTGCGCGTCGGAGAAGGCGCAGGGCGGGTCGCAGCAGCTGGGGCGTCGAAGCGACAGACACCATAAATGCGAAGCCGCCCGATGCGCTCGGGGCGCATCGGGCGGCTTTCATTCTCATCCGTCGGCCGGATCAGATCAGTTCCACTCGCGGATATCGACGAAGTGCCCGGCGATCGCCGCGGCTGCAGCCATGGCCGGGGAGACGAGGTGCGTGCGGCCCTTGAAACCCTGGCGGCCTTCGAAATTGCGGTTCGAGGTCGAGGCGCAGCGTTCGCCCGGCTTCAGGCGGTCGTCGTTCATGGCAAGGCACATGGAGCAGCCCGGCTCGCGCCAGTCGAAGCCTGCGGCCTTGAAGATCTTGTCGAGGCCCTCGGCTTCAGCCTGTTCCTTGACGAGGCCGGAGCCCGGAACAATCATGGCGTTGACGGTGGAGGCAACGGTCTTGCCCTCGACGACCTTGGCGACAGCGCGCAGGTCTTCGATGCGGCCGTTGGTGCAGGAACCAATGAAGACGCGGTCGACGCTGATGTCGGTCATCGGCGTACCCGGCTTCAGGCCCATATAATCAAGCGCACGCCACTTGGAGGCGCGCTTCGTTTCGTCCTTGATGTCATCCGGGTTCGGCACGATGCCCTGTACGGAGACGACGTCCTCAGGCGAAGAACCCCAGGAAACGATCGGCGGCAGCTCGGCGGCATTGAGCTTGACGATACGGTCGAAATGGGCGCCTTCGTCTGACTTCAGCGTCTTCCAGTAAGCGATCGCCTGTTCCAGCGCTTCGCCCTTCGGCGCGCGCGGCTTACCCTTGATATATTCGAAGGTGATTTCGTCAGGGGCGATCAGACCGGCACGGGCGCCGCCCTCGATCGACATGTTGCAGATCGTCATGCGGCCTTCCATCGACAGCGCGCGGATCGCTTCGCCGGCATATTCGATGACATAGCCGGTGCCGCCGGCCGTGCCGATCTCACCGATGATGGCAAGGACGATATCCTTGGCGGTGACGCCTGCCGGCAGCTGGCCGTCGACCTGCACCAGCATGTTCTTCGCCTTCTTCTGGATCAGCGTCTGGGTGGCGAGAACGTGCTCGACCTCCGACGTGCCGATACCATGGGCGAGCGAGCCGAAGGCGCCGTGCGTCGAGGTGTGGCTGTCGCCGCAGACGATCGTCATGCCCGGCAGGGTGAAGCCCTGTTCCGGCCCGATGATGTGGACGATGCCCTGACGTTTGTCGTTCTCGGAGTAATATTCGACGTTGAACTCGGCGGCATTCTTGGCGAGCTGCTCGACCTGGATGCGGCTTTCCTCGTTCTTGATGCCGAGGTGGCGGTCAGCGGAGGTCGGAACGTTGTGGTCGACGACCGCTAGCGTCTTTTCCGGCGCGCGAACCTTACGGCCCGTCATGCGCAGGCCTTCGAAGGCCTGCGGCGAGGTGACTTCGTGGACCAGGTGACGGTCGATGTAGAGAAGACAGGTGCCGTCTGCCTGTTCGTCGACCAGGTGGTCGTCCCAGATCTTGTCGTAGAGGGTACGCGGTGCGCTCATGGCGTTAAGTCCGTTTTTTGAAAGCTTTGGAAAATCGGAAAATGGCGGATCAGGCTCCGCCGGCCGTCATTCGATCAACGAAGTCGGCTGTTGAGCGCACCGGATACGCACGCAAAAAAACGCGCCGGCAGGCGATAGTGATCCTGCAGCACGAAAATATGCGCTCCGATGCATCTGAACTTGGATTCCATCGCCTGCATATAACGATTTTTCGCGGCGGCTTCAATTTGAATCATCAGAGGCGTTCGCGACGCATTCACCGCGACTTCATCCATTTCTCGGTTCGCCGCAGCGCCAGCGACAAACCGACCGTCAGGATCAGGTAGATATAGGTGACGATCGAATAGGTTTCGAAGAAGCGGAACGAGCCGGCGGCATAGACCTTTCCCATCTGGGTGATATCGGCGACGCCGAGCACGGAGACGAGCGAACTGTCCTTGACCATGGAGACGAAATCGTTGGAGAGCGGCGGGAAGATCACCCGGATCGCCTGCGGGAAGACGACGGAGCGGAAGCGCCGGTAGCGCGACAGGCCGAGCGCCTTGGCCGCCTCGATCTGGCCGAGATCGACCGATTGGAAGCCGGCGCGGAAGATTTCGGCGATGAAGGAGGAATAACCGATCGTCAGCGCGATGATCGCCCGCCACATCAGCGAGAGATCGCGCACCAGAATGGGTTCGGCCATGCCTGCCGTGACCAGCGGCGAAATCAGGAAATTATAGGCTGCGACCAGAGCTGGGGCGCCAACGAAGGCGACATAGAACAACAGCACGAGCATCGGGATGCCGCGGATCATCTCGATGTAGAAACGTGCGATCTGCCGCAGCACCTGGCTGTCGGCCATGCCGAGCAGGCAGATGCCGAGCCCCAGCACGGTCGCGAGCACGAAGGCGATCAGCGTGACGAAGACGGTGATGCCGACACCGTTGGCGACGGTGCGGAAGACCTGGGCATAGATATCGTTGGCGACGATGACCACGGCAAGGACGATGCCGATCGCGACGAGCGCGACCAGCCACCAGGGATAGTCATCCTTGACGTGTCTGTCGGGAGATGGTCGCAGCGCCATCAGCTACTTTTCGGCGTCATTCGCCCATCTTGTAGTCGAGGAACCACTTCTTGTTCAGCGCATCCATCGTGCCGTCGGCTTTAAGTGCAGCGATGGCGGCATTGACCGGGGCGACGAGATCGGCCCCCTTCGGGAAGATGAAGCCGAAATCCTCGGTGCCGAGCGGTTCGCCGATCAGCTTCAGCGCGCCGTTCGAAGCATCGACATAACCCTTGCCGGCGGTGCCGTCGGTCAGCACGACGTCGACGTCGCCGGCTTTGAGCGCCTGAACGGTGGCGCCGAAGGTTTCGAAGAGTTTGATGCGCGGGTTTTGCTCGTTGCCGTCGAGCACTTCATAGACGGCGGTATAGAAGGGCGTGGTGCCGGGCTGCGCGCCGACCAGGCCGTCCTTGAGTCCGGCAAGGGACTTGGCGTCGGTGAAGCGCTTCTCGTCGCCGCGCACCAGCATGAACTGCTGCGAGCGCATGTAGGGATCGGAGAAGTCCACCTTCTGCTTGCGGTCTTCCTTGATGGTGATGCCGGTCATGCCGATGTTGTACTGGCCGTCGGAAACCGCCTGGATCATCGCGTCCCAGCTGGTGTTCTGGTATTCGACCTTGAAGTTCAGCCGCTTGGCGATCTCGTTCATCGCATCATATTCCCAGCCGATCGGCTTGCCGGATTTCGGGTCGACGAACTGCAGCGGCGGGTAGGCGTTCTCGGTGACGACGACGACGCTCTTGCCGCCGAGATCCGGCAGTTCGGCAGCCGATGCGGCTAGGGGTGCGAGAGCAAGCGCGGCGAAGCTCGCAAGGACGGTACGACGGAACAACATTGAACGGCTCTCCGGGGTTGAACGGCGAAAATTGTCACGGAAGACGTGCCGAAGGCAAGGCCGCCGGCTGCGTGCCGAAGCAAAAAATAGAAAAGGCGACCCGAAGGCCGCCTTTCCAAGCGAAGAATTTTGCTTCAAGCGAAGAATTTTGCGTGGCGCAGATCTTATTCTGCTGCCGGTTCCGCTGCTGCTGCGGCTGCTGCTTCTGCGGCGGCCTTTTCAGCAGCTGCCTTGGCTTCCGCAGCTTCTGCTGCTGCCTTCTCGGCGGCGAGCGCCTGAGCGGCTGCTACCTTCTCGGCTTCAATGCGTGCCTTTTCCTCGGCAATGGCGGCGCGCTCGGCGTCGTTGAGCTTGCGGGCGCGGACGCCGGTGTCTTCAACGATACGAGCGGACTTGCCGCGACGATCACGGAGGTAATAGAGCTTGGCGCGACGGACCTTACCGCGGCGAACGACGTCGACGCTTTCGATCATCGGCGAGTAGACCGGGAATACGCGCTCGACGCCTTCGCCGTAGGAGATCTTGCGGACAGTGAAGTTTTCCTGCAGACCACCGCCGGAGCGGGCGATGCAGACGCCTTCATAGGCCTGAACGCGGGTACGGTTGCCTTCCGTGACCTTCACGTTGACGCGGACGGTATCGCCCGGGGAAAATTCGGGAAGCGTGCGCTTGGCTTCGATCTTGGCGGCCTGTTCGGCCTCAAGCTGCTGAATGATGTTCATCGTCTTAACCTTTGGTTCTTCTGAAACAGCCAGAGCGCTCGACACTGATCCTTTGGGGTTCGCCTCAGGATTTTGCCCTTGCGGGCGGGAGCGGGTTCGCCATTCTTTGTTTGCTGGCAGACGGGGCTAACCCCATTTCCGCGTGCGCCAATACACCAAAGGCTGCGGCTTGTCATCCCTCGCACGACATTTTTGTGAAAAGGCCGGCGGAATCAGCCGTTTTTCTCGTTTCTCGCCCTTTCGAGCAGATCCGGCCGGCGCTCCTCCGTCAGCCGCACCGCTTCCTGGCGTCGCCATTTCTCGATGGCGCCGTGGTTTCCCGAAGTGAGGACGGAAGGGATTTCACGGCCTTCCCACTCCTGCGGGCGGGTATAATGGGGATGCTCGAGCAGCCCGCCTTCGAAGCTTTCGTGCAGGCCGGAAAGATCATTGCCCATGACACCAGGCAGGATGCGGATGATCGCATCGAGCACGATCAATGCGGCCGGCTCGCCGCCCGACAGCACGTAGTCGCCGATTGACACCTCTTCCAGCGCACGCGCCTCGATCACTCGCTGGTCGACGCCCTCGAAACGGCCGCAGACAATGATGACGCCGTCACCTGCCGCAAGCGCGCGCACGCGCTCCTGCGTCAGCGGCCGGCCGCGCGGGCTCATCAACAGGCGTGGGCGGGTATCGTTGTCCGGGGTGCTGTCGATTGCGCGGGCGAGAACGTCAGCCTTCAGCACCATGCCGGCGCCGCCGCCTGCCGGGGTGTCGTCGACGGTGCGGTGCTTGTCCGTTGCGAAATCGCGGATCTGGACCGCATCCAGCGACCATTGCCCGCGCTCCATCGCCTTTCCGGCGAGCGAGAAGCCCAGATGTCCCGGAAACATCTCCGGATAGAGTGTCAGTACGCTCGCCCGGAAAGCCATGGCGTCACTTCTTCTTTTTCGGCGCATCCGGCGTGAATTTCGGCGCCTCTTCGGGATCGTCGACCAGTCCCGCCGCCAGCGGATCGATCAGCAGCGTGCCGGCTTCGAGGTCGATCTCCAGCACCGAGGCTTCCGAGAAGGGGATCAGCACCGGGCGCTTGCCCGGACCCTTGAGCTCCAGGAGATCACCGGCGCCAAAATCGAAGACGCCGGTGACCGTGCCGTAGCTGACGCCCTTGTCGTCGCGCGCTTCCAGCCCTTCGAGATCGGCATAGTAGAACTCGTCGTCCTCCAGCTCCTCGTCGGGCAGGTTGTCGCGCTCGATATAGAGTTCCAGCCCGTTCAGCGCTTCGGCGGCATTGCGGTCGTTGATGCCGCGGAAACGGACAACGACCATATTCTTCATCTCGCGGATTTCGAGAACTTCGAAGTTGCGTCCGTCCATGCTGTGCAGATGGCCGTAGTCGCCGAGCGCAGCCGGATCGGCCGTGTAGGCCTTGGCGCGGACTTCGCCGCGCAAGCCCTGCGCGCCGCCGATCGTCGCCATCAGAACGGGGTTTTCAAGCTTTGTCATGGGTTCCTTCATGTGAAGCCGGAAAGACAGGTTTCTCATAAACGAAGTGCGGACGATTGGAAACGAAAACGGGCGGCATGTCGCCATGCCGCCCGTTCGATAAGGGATGTCCCGATTATTCCGCGGCGTCTGCAGCAGCAGCGGCGGCGTCGGCGATCTTCTGAGCCTTTTCGGCGGCGCGCTCCTGGGCGCGCTTGCCCGGCTTTGCCTTGACCGGGTTGTTCTTGGCTTCGCGCTTGGCAACGCCGGCCTCATCGAGGAAGCGCAGAACGCGGTCGGTCGGCTGGGCGCCGTTTTCGATCCAGTGCTTGATGCGCTCGGCGTTCAGCTGAACGCGCTTCTCGTCGTCCTTGGCAAGCATCGGGTTCCAGGAACCGAGGTTTTCGAGGAAGCGGCCGTCACGCGGGCTGCGCGCATCGGCGAGAACGACGTGGTAGTACGGGCGCTTCTTGGAGCCACCGCGGGCGAGACGAATTTTCAGTGCCATGTTCTTTACTCCTTAGGCTTTTCTTGGCCGCCTGATCGGGCGGTAGGGTTATCGGGCTGCGGCGCTTTGTTCAGCGTGATCCGCAGCGATCTGCTCATGATGCCGGATGACTTCCTTGATGACGAAGTTCAGGAACTTCTCGGCGAAATCCGGGTCCAGATTGGCGGCTTTCGCCAGCTGGCGAAGGCGTTCGATCTGGTATTCCTCGCGCGCCGGGTCGGCCGGCGGCAGATTGTATTTGGCCTTCAGCACGCCGACCTCTTTGGTGCAGCGGAAGCGTTCGGCCAGCATGTGCACGAGAGCGGCATCGATATTGTCGATCGACTGACGATAGCTCCCGAGCTGGGCTTTGACGTTTGGATCAATCATGGGGCAAGCGATCCTTTCACTTCTTCTTCGGCAATCCGGGCAATCCCGGGAAACCACCGCCAAGGCCCGGCAGCTTCGCGCCGCCGAGACCCGGCAAACCACCCGGCAGACCGCCGAGACCGGGCATACCCCCACCCGGTTTTCCCAAACCCGCAGCCTCCGCCTGTTTCTGCAGGGCTTCGAGCTGCTTCGGGTCGATATTCGAGAGATCGGGCATGCCGCCCATGCCGCCGCCAAGCCCCATCTTGCTGGCAAGGCCGCCCATCATCTGCTTCATCATGCCGCCTTTGCCCTTGCCGCCCATCATCTTCATCATGTCCGCCATCTGGCGGTGCATCTTCAGAAGCTTGTTGATGGCGGCGGCATCGCTGCCGGAGCCGGCGGCGATGCGCTTCTTGCGTGAATGCTTGAGCAGGTCGGGATTGGCGCGCTCGGCCTTGGTCATCGACTGGATGATGGCAATCTGGCGGCCGAACAGCTTGTCGTCGAGGCCGGCAGCGGCCATCTTGTCCTTCATGCCAGCCATGCCGGGCATCATGCCCATGATGCCGCCCATGCCGCCCATCTTCTGCATTTGGCGCAGCTGGTCGGCAAGGTCGTTCAGGTCGAACTTGCCCTTGGCCATCTTGGCGGCCATGGCGGCCGCCTTCTCGGCGTCGATATTCTCCGCTGCGCGCTCGACGAGCGAGACGATGTCGCCCATGCCGAGGATGCGATCGGCGATGCGGCGGGGATGGAATTCCTCGAGCTCGCTCATTTTCTCGCCGACGCCGATCAGCTTGATCGGCTTGCCGGTGACGGCGCGCATCGAAAGGGCAGCACCGCCACGGCCGTCGCCGTCCATGCGGGTCAGCACCAAACCGGTAATGCCGACGCGTTCGTCGAAATTGCGGGCGAGATTGACGGCGTCCTGACCGGTCAGGCTATCGGCGACCAGCAGGATTTCATGCGGGTTCGAGCGCTTCTTGATGTCGGCCATCTCGACCATCAAGGGCTCGTCGATGTGGGTGCGGCCGGCGGTATCGAGAATGACGACGTCATGGCCGCCAAGTTTGGCCGCCTGCACGGCGCGGGCGGCGATATCGGTCGGCGACTGGCCTGCGATAACAGGCAGGGTGTCGATATTCGCCTGGGCGCCCAACTGGCGAAGCTGCTCCTGGGCTGCCGGACGGCGCGTGTCGAGCGACGCCATCAGCACCTTCTTCTTCTCGCGCGTCGACAGGCGATTGGCGATCTTGGCCGTCGTCGTCGTCTTGCCGGAGCCCTGCAGGCCGACCATCATGACGACGACGGGAGCCGCCGCATGCAGGTCGATGCCCACACCTTCGCCACCCAGCATCTCGATCAGTTCGTCATGGACGATCTTGACGACCATCTGGCCGGGCTTGATCGACTTCAGGATCTCGGCGCCGACGGCTTTTTCACGCACGCGGTCGGTGAAGGAGCGCACGACGTCGAGCGCGACGTCGGCTTCCAGCAACGCGCGGCGAACCTCGCGCAGCGCTGCGGAAACATCGGCTTCCGAAAGCGCGCCACGGCCTGTCAGTCCATTCAGAATGGATCCAAGACGGTCCTGGAGGTTTTCAAACATCGGCTCTTCCTTGATACGTTTCGGGCAGGTTCGATATGCCCGGAAACGTCGTGCTTTTCCTTGACGAAAACAAGACGCAAAGCCAAAAAGCACCCGAGGGCGCATCGCGCTGTCGGGTGTTGACCTCCGGGATCTCAAGGTCCCGGTCGGCGGCTCGGAGTCATGCGGCTCGTCGCGGATTAGGCGCGATAAACAGGAAAGTGGCGGGAAAGTCAAGGCGAATGCGCGGAATGGCCGCGTGGCAGGCTTTTCGGAGGCGCTGCGACCTGGCGCGAGCGATTAAAATTCCGGCCGACAGTCCAAATTCGCGATATAGGCCAGTTGCAAAATATTCCACTTATGATTCTATTTTCTACTTAAGTGCATCCTGTAAAATGATTCGTAAATATCCTTGATGCCGAATGATTCGGCGGAGATATCGAATGATAAATCCTGATATTGAGAGCTGGGCACTGGCACGGGCTCATCATATTGTCCTGAACGAAGGCCTGAACCTTGCCAAGGCGGCACAGGACCTGGACCGCAAACGGTCCCGCTCGCTGGTCTATGAGCTGAGAAAAGTCATCACCGCCGCTATCGTCGAAGCACATGCGGCGTCTTTCGATTCCGACGGTGCGCGACGCTAAAAGCCGAACTGCCTCGAAGGGAGCAGCCGGCGGCAAACCTGCCCGGTACCCACCCACTGGTAATTCCTTCGCATTTCCGCCATATACAGCGGAAAGACGGACGGAATGATACCATGAGCACAACGGTCGAATTCGCGAGGATGAACGGGCTTGGCAACAAGATCCTGGTCGTCGACATGCGCGGGCGGCCGGATAAGGTAACGCCCGCGGCGGCGGTCGCGCTCAATGCTGATCCGCATACCGAGTTCGACCAGATCATGGCGATCCATGATCCTAAGGCCGAAGGCACCGATGCCTTTATCGACATCCTGAATTCAGACGGTTCGAAGGCGCAGGCCTGCGGCAACGGCACGCGCTGCGTCGTTCAGGCGCTTGCCGCCGAGACCGGCAGGAAGGTTTTTACTTTCCAGACGGTCGCCGGCATCCTCAACGCCGTCGAGCATGAAAACGGGACGATCTCCGTCGATATGGGCCGGCCGGTCTTCGATTGGGACAAGATCCCGCTGGCGGAAGAATTCCACGACACCAGCCGTATCGAGTTGCAAATCGGCCCGATCGACAATCCGGTGCTGCATTCGCCGTCGGCGATGTCGATGGGCAACCCACATGCGATCTTCTGGGTGGACAAGGACGTGATGTCCTATGATCTCGCCCGCTTCGGGCCGCTGCTGGAAAACCATCCGATGTTTCCCGAGCGCGCCAATATCACGCTGGCGCAATTGACCTCGCCGACATCCCTGACGACGCGCACCTGGGAGCGCGGCGCAGGCCTGACGCTCGCTTGCGGTTCGGCTGCTTGTTCCGCCGCCGTCAGCGCCGCTCGCACCGGCCGCACCGGCCGCAAAGTGACGATCAATGTGGCGAGCGCCAAGCCGCCTGGCACACTTTCCATCGAGTGGCGCGAGCGCGACGATCACGTCATCATGACCGGCCCGGCCGAATGGGAATGGTCGGGCAGGCTCGATCCTTCGACCGGCCACTGGTCGCGCGAAGGTACCCGAGAGGCGGAGGCGCAGTGAGCGGCATCGAGGTCATTACCTTCGGCTGCCGCCTCAACACATATGAATCCGAAGTGATGAAGGCGCAGGCCGAGAAGGCGGGACTGAATAACGCCATCCTGGTCAATACCTGTGCCGTGACCGGCGAGGCCGTGCGCCAGGCCCGCCAGGCGATCCGCCGGGCGCGGCGTGACAATCCGCACGCCCGCATCATCGTCACCGGCTGCGCCGCGCAGACCGAAAAGCAGACCTTCGCTGAAATGGCGGAGGTCGATGCCGTGCTCGGCAACGAGGAGAAGCTGACAAGCGCCTCCTATCGCAGCCTACCGGATTTCGGCGTTTCGGCCGAAGAGAAGCTCCGCGTCAATGACATCATGAGCGTCAAGGCGACGGCGCCGCAGATGATCAAACACATCGACGGCCATGTGCGCGCCTTCATCCAGGTGCAGAACGGCTGCGACCACCGCTGCACCTTCTGCATCATCCCCTATGGCCGCGGCAATTCCCGCTCCGTGCCGATGGGCGCCGTCGTCGACCAGGCCCGCAAGCTCGCCGACAGCGGTTATCGCGAAATCGTGCTGACCGGCGTCGATGCGACAAGCTATGGCGGCGATCTGCCGGGCGCGCCGACGCTCGGCCTTCTGGCGAAGACGCTCTTGAAGCAGCTCCCCGATATCAGCCGCCTCAGGCTTTCTTCGATCGACAGCATCGAGGCCGATGCGCATCTGATGGATCTCATCGCCGACGAACCCCGCTTCATGCCGCACCTGCATCTGTCGCTGCAGCATGGCGACGACATGATCCTGAAGCGGATGAAACGCCGGCATTTGCGCGCCGATGCGCTGCGCTTCATCGAGGAGGCGCGCCGGCTTCGCCCCGAGATGAGCTTCGGCGCCGATATGATCGCCGGTTTTCCAACGGAAACGGAAGAGATGTTCGGCAATGCCGTGCGGCTCGCCGAAGAGGCCGGCATCGCGCATTTGCATGTTTTCCCTTACAGCCCGCGTCCCGGCACGCCGGCAGCCCGCATGCCGCAGCTCGACCGGTCGCTCGTCAAGGACCGCGCCGCAAGGCTGCGCGTCACTGGACATAGGCTGCATCAATCCCATCTCGATGGCATGGTCGGAACCCGGCAATGGCTGCTTGTTGAAAACAACGGCGTGGCGCATACGGAGAACTTCACGCTGGTCTCTACACCGGGCCTTCGTCCTGGTGAACTTGTGCCGGCCGAAATCACCGGCCACAATGGCAAGCATCTCGACATGCAATTGACGGCCGCAGCAGCAGCCTGACTTTCACGGAATTCCTATGGCGCTCAGTTTTATCAAAAAGGTCTTCACCTTCGGCAAACCGGCTGAAGAGCCCGTGCCTGATGCCGTGGAAAAGGAGCTCGAGCCTCGCTCGCGCGACGAAGATCTGCCGATCGCCGATGATCCTGTTCTTCCCGAGGAAATGGACACGGCCGGCGGGCCGGCTGGCGATATTGATGAGGGTAGGGTCGAAGAGCAGGTCGCGGCAGAGGATGGCGAAGCCGCAATCCTGCCCGCCGCCGATCAATTGAGCGATATGGGTGTCGTGCCGCTTTCATTGTTGGAAGCTGAGGCAGAAGCCGTGCAAGATACCCCCCCTACCCTGCCGGGCGTCCCCCCCACAGGTGGGGGGACTGAGCAATTGGATGCCGCTCGCCAGACATTGGATGTTGAGAGCGAGCCCGCTGCTTCCGATGCTTCAGTCAATGTGGCGGAGGACATTGCCGCGAGTTTCCCCCCACCTGTGGGGGGGATGCCCGGCAGGGTAGGGGGGGAGGCCGCAGATCGTGAGCTTTCGGTCGAAGCGCCGCCGCCTTCATCGCCGAACGCGGCAGAGTTGGCACAGTCTGACCCCATTCTCCCCAAAGGCTTCGCCACCGGCCCGAAGACCGTCGAACCGGAGCCCGTCGTCCTCCAGCCGAAGCTCAGCTGGTTCCAGCGCCTGCGCAATGGCCTCGCGCGCACGTCCACGCAGCTGACCAGCCAGATCACCGCGCTCTTCACCAAACGCAAGCTCGACGACGAGACGCTGCAGGATCTCGAAGATCTGCTGATCCAGGCCGATCTCGGCGTCGAGACCGCCATGCGCGTCACCGACACACTCGCTTCCGAGCGCTACGGCAAGGATGTCACCGGCGAGGATGTCAGCCGGATCATGGCGTCCGAAATCGCCAAAGTTTTGAAGCCGGTCGCCAAGCCGCTGCAGCTCGACCTCTCACACAAGCCGCATGTCATCCTCGTCGTCGGCGTCAACGGCACCGGCAAAACGACGACGATCGGCAAACTTGCAGCGAAACTTTCCGGCGCCGGACTGAAGGTGATGCTGGCCGCCGGCGATACGTTCCGTGCGGCGGCGATCGAACAGCTGAAGATCTGGGCCGACCGGACGAATTCCGAATTCATCGGCACCAAGCTCGGCGCCGATGCCGCCGGCCTTGCCTATGATGCGTTCGAACAGGCGAAGGCGAAAAAATGCGACGTGCTGATCGTCGATACCGCCGGCCGTCTGCAGAACAAGGCGGAGCTGATGGCCGAACTCGAGAAGATCGTGCGCGTACTCGGCAAGCTTGATCCCGATGCACCGCATACCGTGCTGCAGACGCTCGACGCCACGACGGGGCAGAATGCGCTCAGCCAGGTCGAGATCTTCCGCAACGTCGCCGGCGTCAACGGGCTGATCATGACCAAACTCGACGGCACGGCGCGCGGCGGCATCCTCGTTGCGATCTCGGCCAAGCACAAACTGCCGGTCTATTTCATCGGCATCGGCGAGGGCGTCGACGATCTCGAGCCGTTCGAGGCCGAGGATTTCGCCCATGCCATTGCCGGACTTGGGCAATGATGCCACAGATATGCCGCCGAAGGCGTGCAGGGCACGGCAAAAGCAGGTTTCCAGGAATAGCAGGTTTGACGAACGCATGACCACCGAAAGCGATATCACCCCGACTGCCGCCGACCGGCATCACCCGCTGCTGAAACTGGCGCTGGAACTCGGGCCGCTGCTGATTTTCTTCTTCGCCAACCTACGCGGCCAGTGGCTGGTAGAGCGGTTTCCCGCGCTTTCCGAGCTGGGCGGGCCGCTGTTCGTCGCAACCGGGCTCTTCATGGCGGCGACGGTCACTTCGCTCATCGTTTCCAAGATCGTGCTCGGCCACCTGCCGATCATGCCTTTCGTGTCAGGCATCGTCGTCGTCATCTTCGGCTCGCTGTCGATCTGGCTGCAGAACGATACCTTCATCAAGATGAAGCCGACCATCGTCAATGCGCTCTTCGGGGTGGCGCTGCTCGGCGGGCTCGCCTTCGGTCGGTCGCTGCTCGGCTATGTCTTCAACGCCGCCTTTCAGCTCGATGCCGAGGGCTGGCGCAAGCTCACCATCCGCTGGGGCATCTTCTTCCTCTTCCTCGCCGTGCTCAACGAGGTCGTCTGGCGAAATTTCTCGGATGATACCTGGGTCGCCTTCAAGGTCTGGGGTACGATGCCGATCACCATCATTTTCACCCTGGCGCAGATGCCGCTGGTGCTGAAGCATAGCCTCAACCCGGAAACGGACGGCGAAAAGTGAGCGCTGCAGAGGCCGAATATCGTGTGAGACACCAGACTTTCTGGTTCGCCGCCTGTCTTGCGGTGCTGGTCGCCCAGATCGTCGCGGAATATATGATGGGCCGCGTGCCGATCTGCGCCTGCGGTTATGTCAAGCTGTGGGAAGGCGGGGTCAATACCAGCGGCAATTCGCAGCATCTGTCGGACTGGTACACGCCGTCGCACATCATCCACGGCTTCCTGTTCTACGGCCTCGGGCATCTCGTCCTGCGCCGCAAGCCCTTGGCGGCCAGGCTGCTGCTGGCGCTGCTCATCGAATCCAGCTGGGAGCTGCTGGAGAATTCGCCTCTCATCATCGACCGCTACCGCACGGCGACAATCGCGCTCGACTACTACGGCGACAGTATCCTGAATTCGGCGATGGATACCGTGTTCATGTGCCTCGGCTTCTTCTTCGCGTCCCGCGCGCCGGTGGCGCTGACGGTGGCAATCGCCATCTTCTTCGAAATTTTCACCGGCTATATGATCCGGGACAACCTGACGCTCAATGTGGTGATGCTGATCTGGCCGGTGGAGGCGATCAAGGTTTGGCAGGGCGGGCTATAGGCCCACGCCAGATTAAGACCCCTCCCCAACCCCTCCCCACAAGGGGGAGGGGCTTAACACGCGGCTCTCGTCGTTCGCCCTATTGAACGTCGACTGTGCCGTAGGTCTATTTGTTTGCGAGGCGGTGCCACAGCTTAGTCCCTCCCCCTTGTGGGGAGGGGTTGGGGAGGGGTCTTTCCTAAAGCAATCGCACTACGAAGCGGGCTTCCCCAGCGCCTTTTCCATCGCCGGAAACAGCCCTTCCTTCAGGCTGACATCGTCGAAGGGGCCGACGCGCTTGTAGAGGATGGTGCCGTCGGGGGCGACGAGGTAGCTTTCCGGAATGCCGTAGACGCCCCAGTCGATCGCCGCCTTGCCGTTCGGATCGACGCCGATGGCATGGTAGGGATTGCCGAGCTCGCCGAGGAAACGCAGCGCGTTCTCGTTCTTGTCCTTGTAGTTGATGGCGACGATGTTCAGCCGTCCGTCTTTTGCCAGTTCCTTCAGAACAGGATGCTCGTCGCGGCAGGGGATGCACCAGGAGGCGAAGACGTTGACGAGGGTGAGCTTGCCCTTGACCGCGGCATCGGTCAGCGCCGGCAGGTTCGCACCGTCGAGCGGCGGAAGGTCGAGCGACGGCGCCTTGGTGCCGATCAGGGCGGAGGGGATTTCGGTGATGTTCTTGCCGTGGAAATCCTGGTCGTAGAGCATCTTTGCGGCGGTTGCCGCAATGCCGCCGAAGACGATCAGCGGCAGAAGCGCCAGCGCATAGCTGCCGCGCCCGCGCGGCTTGGTAGTCGAGATTTCCGGCGTTTCGCTCATTGCCCGTCCCCAGTGCGTGCCGAGCGGCGGCGGATGCCTGCGGCTTCGAGGCTCGCGAGTTCCCGGCGGCGCGCACGGCCGTCCGCCCAGGTCCACAGGATGACGGCAACGGTCACGAAGGCGGCGAAGCCATATGATGCGTAGACATAAAAAGCATGCGTCACGGCCTATTCCTCCCGGCTCGCCATGCGGGCGGCAAGGCGGCGCTGCGCGGCGATGCGGCGGCGCCAGATCTCGTTCCTCATCGCCATGATGTGCAGCGTGAAGAACAGCAGCGTGAAGGCGACCGCCATTACGAAGAGCGGACGCAGGAATTCCGGATCGATTGCCGGGCCGTCGAGGCGCAGCACGCTTGCCGATTGATGCAGCGTGTTCCACCATTCCACAGAAAACTTGATGATCGGGATGTTGACGAAGCCGACAAGGATGAGCACGGCCGAAACGCGCGCCGCCTTCGACGGATCGTCGATGGCGCGGCCGAGTGCTATCAGGCCGAGATACATCAGGAAGAGAACGAAGACGGAGGTCAGCCTGGCATCCCAGACCCACCAGGTGCCCCACATTGGCTTTCCCCACAGCGAGCCGGTGACGAGCGCAAGCAGGGTGAAAGCGGCGCCGAGCGGGGCTGCGGCCTTGGCGGAGACATCGGCGAGCGGATGGCGCCAGACCAGCGTGCCGATCGCAGAGCAGCTCATGATGGTATAGCACATCATCGAAAGCCAGGCCGACGGCACGTGGATATACATGATGCGCACGGTCTCGCCCTGCTGATAATCGCCTTCGGTGGAGAAGCTCAGATAGAGGCCGATCGCAAAACAGAGGGCAGTGATGCCGGCCATCCAGGGAATGACGCGCGCCGCCAGCGCCAGAAACCGCGTCGGGTTGGCGAGGTCGCTGAATTTGCTGATGGCAAGGCTCGTTTCACTCATGTCCGCTTCCTTACCTTGATCCGGCTTTTCCCGCAATCGAATGGCAATCAATCCGATGTGTTTCGCAGCGCCAGGGCAGCCGCCGCCGGGCCGATGACCGCGAAGAACAGCGTCAGCGCGATCAGGATGAGGAAGGGCGGCAGGAATGGAGCGGGCTCCTCGACCGCGGCATAGGTGGCGCTGACGCCGAAGATCAGCACCGGGATCGTCAACGGCAGTACGAGGATCGAGACCAGAAGGCCGCCGCGGGGCAGCGCCACGGCGACCGCGGCGCCGACGGCGCCGATGAAGGTGATGGCGGGCGAGCCCATCAGCAGCGTCAGCATGGTGGCAGCAATCGCCGTCTCGTCCATATTCATGAACAGGCCGAGCAGCGGCGAGGCGATCACCAGCGGCAGGCTGGTCGCTGTCCAGTGGGCGAGGCATTTGACGAGCACGGTAAGGACGAGCGGCGTTTCCTGCATCAGCATCAGGTCGAGCGATCCGTCGTCGCGCTCGGCCTGGAACAGCCGGTCGAGGCCGAGAAGAGCGGCGAGCAGCGCGCCGATCCAAACGATGGCAGGGCCGATGCGCGAAAGAAGCTTGAGATCAGGCCCGACGCCGAAGGGGATGACGGCAACGATCGTGAGGAAGAACAGTACTCCGATCAGCGCGCCACCGCCGGCGCGGATCGAAAGTTTCAGGTCGCGGAGGAAGAGGGCGGTCATGCGGGGTGGTTCTCGGCATGTGCGGTGGACGGGGCACCCCCCTCTGCCCTGCCGGGCATCTCCCCCACAAGGGGGGAGATCGGCAAGATGCACCAGGTTCGCGAAATCTTGATCGCGCGCCAAGCGGTTGCAGCCATCTGCAGTTTTTGATTGGGGTAAGCGCGCGCGCCCAGCTGATCTCCCCCCTTGCGGGGGAGATGCCCGGCAGGGCAGAGGGGGGTAGCTGCACCGAGTAACATCATCCCCACACCCCATGATCCGCGCCGGCAAAGCCCGTCATCTTCAATTCCTGCACATTCTTCAACCCCAGCGGCTGGTGTGTCGCCGCGAGCACGATGCCACCCTCTGCCAGGTGTGTTTCGATCAATCCCGCAAGCAGCCGGTCGGCGCTGGCGTCGAGTGCCGCTGTGGGTTCATCGAGGATCCAGATGGGGCGGTGGGCGACCAGCAGTTTGGCGAAGGCGAAGCGGCGCTGCTGGCCGGCGGAGAGATAGCCGAAGGGAAGGTGGGTGATTCCCGAGAGGCCGACGGCTTCGGCTGCGTCCTCGATGGGAAGACCCGCGGCATTGGGGTTGCCGAGGAAGGAGCGCCAGAAATCCAAATTCTCTACAACCGTAAGTTCATTCTTCATCGCGTTTCGATGGCCGAGGTAGTGGCTGGCCTCACCGGGATGCCGGTCTTGCGGGCTCCCTTCGTCGCGGAAGATGACAGTGCCTTTTTCCGGCCTCAGGAGGCCGGCGACGACACGCAATAAAGTGGACTTTCCCGATCCATTTCTCCCGGTGAGGACAAGGGCCTCGCCGGCTGCCAAGTGAAAGGAAATGTTAACGAAAATCAAATCCTCACCGCGCCTTGCAGCCAGATTTTCGGCGGTGAGATGCATGCGTCGGCTCTTTCTTGGTTTAGGCTTGCGGAGGGGTCAAAAAATGTCCGATTTTGACCGTGCTCGGGTATGGCAAGTTTTTAGGAAATTATCTATAAGACCTGCAACCACGCCAGCGGTCGGCGTGAATTTCATCCTTGCGCCGAACTTGGAGTATCTGCTCCACGTGCGGACAGCGGAAATGGCCGTACCCGCATCCTGATGTGCATTAAGTGCATAGGCGTTCGCACGACTGTGTTGGCTATCAGAAACGGGGTCTCTCGTGTCTAAATCTCTTGACAGTTTCAATTGTCGTTCCACGCTTTCCGTGAACGGGAAGGACTATGTCTATTACAGCCTGCCCAAGGCTGAGGCAAACGGTCTGGCCGGCGTGTCGAAGCTTCCCTATTCGATGAAGGTGCTGCTCGAAAACCTGCTGCGCTTCGAAGACGGCCAGTCGGTCACCAAGGAGCACATCCTGGCCGTTGCCGAGTGGCTGAACAACAAGGGTGCGGTCGAAAACGAGATCGCCTATCGCCCGGCGCGCGTGCTGATGCAGGACTTCACCGGCGTTCCCGCCGTCGTCGATCTGGCCGCGATGCGCGACGCGATGGTGTCGCTCGGCGGCGATCCCGAGAAGATCAACCCGCTCGTTCCCGTCGATCTCGTCATCGACCACTCCGTCATCGTCGACGAATTCGGCACGCCGCAGGCTTTCGCCAAAAACGTCGAGCTGGAATACCAGCGCAACGGCGAGCGCTACCGCTTCCTGAAGTGGGGCCAGCAGGCCTTCAAGAATTTCCGCGTCGTGCCCCCCGGCACCGGCATCTGTCACCAGGTCAACCTCGAATATCTCGGCCAGACCGTCTGGACCAAGGAAGAGGACGGCGAGACGATCGCTTATCCCGACACCTGCGTCGGCACTGACAGCCACACGACGATGATCAACGGCCTCGGCGTTCTCGGCTGGGGTGTGGGCGGTATCGAAGCGGAAGCCGCCATGCTCGGCCAGCCGGTTTCGATGCTTCTGCCTGAAGTCATCGGCTTCAAGCTGACCGGCAAGCTGAAGGAAGGTGTCACCGCGACCGATCTCGTTCTGACCGTCGTGCAGATGCTGCGCAAGAAGGGCGTCGTCTCCAAGTTCGTCGAATTCTTCGGCCCCGGCATGGATAATATGCCGCTCGCCGACCGCGCGACGATCGGCAACATGGGTCCGGAATACGGCGCGACCTGCGGCTTCTTCCCGGTTGACGGCGAAACCATCAACTACCTCACCATGTCCGGCCGCACGCATGACCGGATCGCCCTCGTCGAAGCCTATTCGAAGGCCCAGGGCATGTGGCGCGACGGCGATGGTTCCGACCTCGTCTTCACCGACACGCTGGAACTCGACCTCGGCGACGTCGTTCCGTCGATGGCCGGTCCGAAGCGTCCGGAAGGCCGCATCGCGCTCGAAAACATCGCTACCGGCTTTGCCGGCTCGATGGATGCCGACTACAAGAAGCCCGGTCAGCTTTTGAACCGCTATGCGGTCGAAGGCACGGATTTCGATCTCGGCCATGGTGACGTGGCGATTGCCGCCATCACGTCCTGCACCAACACATCAAACCCGTCAGTGCTGATCGCCGCCGGCCTTCTCGCCCGCAACGCCGTCGCCAAGGGCCTGAAGACCAAGCCGTGGGTCAAGACCTCGCTCGCTCCTGGATCGCAGGTGGTCGGCGAATATCTTGCCAAGTCCGGTCTGCAGGCCGACCTCGACAAGCTCGGCTTCAATCTCGTCGGCTTCGGCTGCACCACCTGCATCGGCAATTCCGGCCCGCTGCCGGCGCCGATCTCCAAGACGATCAACGACAAGGGCCTGATCGTATCGGGCGTGCTCTCGGGCAACCGTAACTTCGAAGGCCGTATTTCGCCCGACGTCCAGGCGAACTACCTCGCTTCGCCGCCGCTCGTCGTTGCTTACGCTCTTGCCGGCACGGTCCAGAAGGACCTGACGAAGGAGCCGATCGGCGAAGACCAGAACGGCAACCCCGTCTACCTCAAGGACATCTGGCCGACCTCGCACGAGGTGCAGGAGTTCATCCAGAAATACGTGACCCGCGAACTTTACGAAAGCAAGTATGCCGACGTCTTCAAGGGCGACGTCAACTGGCAGGCCGTTCAGGTTCCGCCGGGCCAGACTTATGCCTGGGACGATAATTCGACCTATGTCCAGAACCCGCCGTACTTCGTCGGCATGGGCAAGAAGGGCACCGGCGTCTCCGACATCAAGGGCGCCCGCGTTCTCGGCCTCTTCGGCGACAAGATCACCACCGACCACATTTCCCCGGCCGGTTCGATCAAGGCTGCTTCGCCGGCCGGCGCTTATCTGATCGACCACGCCGTCGCCGTCGCCGACTTCAACCAGTACGGCACGCGCCGTGGCAACCATGAAGTCATGATGCGCGGCACCTTCGCCAATATCCGCATTCGCAACCACATGCTCGGTCCGAACGGCAAGGAAGGCGGCTACACCATCCACTACCCGTCGAAGGAAGAGACCTCGATCTACGACGCCGCCATGCAGTACAAGCAGGAAGGCGTGCCGCTCGTCATCTTCGCCGGTGTCGAATACGGCAACGGCTCCTCGCGTGACTGGGCTGCCAAAGGCACCAACCTGCTCGGTGTCAAGGCAGTGATCGCCCAGTCCTTCGAGCGTATCCATCGCTCGAACCTGGTCGGCATGGGCATCATTCCATTCGTCTTCGAAGAGGGTACGACCTGGCAGAGCCTCGGCCTCAAGGGCGACGAACTCGTCACCATCGAGGGCTTGGAAAAGATCAAGCCGCGCGAAAGGAAGATCGCCAAGATCACCTATGGCGACGGCTCCGTAAAGGAAGTGCCGCTGCTGTCGCGCGTCGATACGCTCGACGAGGTGGTCTACCTCAACAATGGCGGCATCCTGCAGACGGTTCTGCGCGATCTCGCTGCCTGATTCTTAAGAGACCTGACTGATAATGGCCGCCGGAGAGCAGTTTCCGGCGGCTTTTCTTTGCGGCGACGATTGTTCGAGAGGGTTCACGATGATTTGTTTTACGTGGGTTCCGGCCGAGCTAAGTCTCACCCGTTCGTGACTTTTCGTTTGGACCCGGAAGGATTATTCGTACGTTCATATCTCAGAGCCTCCGGTTCAAACACGCTGTCGGCGCTGAAAAAGAGGTGCAGGTGAATGTCCCCCCGTTTCTTGATTCCGCTGATCGCTGGCGTTGTTCTCGCAGGCCCGCTACAGGCCGAAGACGGCACGCCGAAAGGTGTCGTCGAACTGTTCACGGCGCAGGGCTGCTCCTCCTGTCCTCCGGCTGATGCCGCTTTCCGGAAGCTGGTGAGCCAGGGCGACGTCATCGCGCTCGCCTATCATGTCGATTACTGGAACTATCTCGGCTGGGCCGATACGCTGAGCTCCAAGGAAAACACCGAGCGGCAGTATGGCTATGCCAGAATGATGGGCCGCAGCAATGTTTACACGCCGCAGGCGATCGTCAACGGACGCGGCCATCTGGCGGGCTCCGATCTCAACGGGATCAATACGAAGATCGACACCTACAGCAGCGAAGGCAATGGGCTGAACATTCCCATCAGTGCATCAATGCGCGGCGATGAACTGGAGATCAAGATCGGCGCGGGGCAGGGCAAGGCCAATGTGGTGATGGTCTATTTCGATAAGGAAAAGACCATCGACGTCGAAAAAGGCGAAAACAGCGGCAAGAAGATCTCTTATCTGCACAGCGTCACCAATGTCGAAACCGTCGGCATGTGGGACGGCAAGGCGACCAATCTGACGTTACCGGCGAGCGTCCTGCAGCGGCCGCAGCTCGAGGGCTGCGCGATCCTGCTTCAGTCGGCGACCGCAGACGGCGATCCGGCGGCGATTCTCGGCGCAACCGTTGTCATGGCTGGAAAAAATATTTGAGATTTCATCCGGCTACGGATGAAATGCCGGGCGGCCCGGCCGAGCGTATTCGGGGCTGGGGTTAAGGTCGATACGCTCCGCCGGGCCCTTTGGCGCGCTGGCGCCAAACCGGGATGCATAATTCTCCTGCAAATGAGGCGCTGTTTTGACTGAAATGCGGCACGGCGGAGAAAGCATGGACTCTATCCAGCGCTTTGTGCTTGCGAAAATCGGAACCGACTTTCGGAAAATTTTACGGCGTCCTTACCCGTCAGAAGAGACGCGCGGCGCTGTGGTGCGGCTGAATGTGCCGGGCGGCGCTCTTGCAATTTGCGGCGGCTCGGGCAAACTGTCACTCTCCTGTCACAAGCGGAGGCCTTGGGAGACTGATGACAGATCAGCCGGATTTGCGACACGGCGAAAGCCGCTCCGTCGACAATAGTTCCTCAGTCGTCGTCGATCTCAGCGAATACAAACAAAGCAAGGACCCGCTTCCGGTGACCTTCCATCGGCGCGAATTGGACGCGATCCTCTGGATCTACGGCCGCATGGTCGGCGAGGGCGAGTGGCGCGACTATGCCATCGATCACCTGAAGGACAGGGCAGTCTTTTCCGTCTTCAAGCGCTCCGGCGAAATGCCGCTCTTTCGAATCGAGAAGAACCCAAAGCTCGCCGCCAAGCAGGGCGCCTATTCCGTCATCAATACCAACGGCATGATCCTCAAGCGCGGACACGAGTTGAACCAGGTGCTGAAGGTGTTCGACAAGGTTCTCAAGCTCGTCGACAAATAGCGAATCAACCGGCAAACAGCGTGCCGGGATAGATCGACGGGTCCGGGTCGGTGCTCATGCCCTCGCCGAGGGCGCGCTGCATGAGCATCGTGTCCAGCCAGCGGTCGTGCTTGTAGCCGGTGCCTTTCATCAGGCCAACCTCCACAAAGCCAGCCTTCAGATGAAGCGCGATCGAGGCGGGGCTTGCGCCGCCGATGACGGCCACCATCTGACGAAAACCGAGAGCAGTGCAACGGTCGATCAACTCGGTCATCAATGCTTTGCCGATGCCTCGGCCGCGCGCTTCCGGGGCCAGATAGATCGAATCCTCCACCATCCAGCGATAGGCGGGGCGGGTACGGAAGGCCGAAGCATAGGCATAGCCGAGGAGCTTTCCGTCCGCATCGGTTGCGGCGATATAGGGATATTGCTGGCCGACGATCGCCGCAAAACGCTGCATCATCTCGGCCTCGGAGGGCGCGACGATCTCGTAACTCGCGACGCCGTTCAGTACGGAGTCGCGATAGATCTCGGTAACGGCGGGGATATCGACTTGCGAGGCGTCACGCAGGAGGAAGGACATTTGGGCGGCTGGTCCATCGGGAAGGCAAGGTCTCTCTAAAACCATTCCTCCGGGACCGGCGCAATAAAAAAGGCGGCCGAAGCCGCCTTTTCGATCTCGTTATGCCTGCTTATCTGCGGTTGCCCATGAACTGCAGCAGGAACATGAAGAGGTTGAGGAAGTCGAGATAGAGCGTCAATGCGCCCATGATCGCCTTGCGGCCGGCGACTTCAGAACCGTCACCATCGAAATACAGTTCCTTGATGCGCTGCGTGTCGTAGGCGGTGAGGCCTGCGAAGATCAGAACGCCTGCCACCGAGATTGCGAACTGCAGAGCGGACGAGCCCAGGAAGATGTTGACGATCGAAGCGATGATCACGCCGAACAGACCCATGATCAGGAACGAGCCCATCGCCGACAGGTCACGCTTCGTGCTGTAGCCGTAGAGCGACAGCGCGCCGAAGGAGGCGGCGGTCACGAAGAACGTCTGGGTGATGCTCGACTGCGTATAGACCAGAAAGATCGACGACAGGGAGAGACCAACCAGCGCGGCGTAGACCCAGAAAGTTGTCTGGGCGGCGGAGACGCTCATCTGCTGAATGCGGAAGCTCAGGAAGAAGACGACCGCAAGGGGAGCAAGGATCACGACCCAGCGCAAGGGAGACTGGAACAGAAGCGCGCCAAACTGGGTGAGCTGGCCGTCCTGAACAGCGAAGTTGAATCCGAGATATGCGGCCACACCGGTGATCGCCAGACCCAGCGCCATCAGGTTGTAGACCTTGAGCATATATGCGCGCAGGCCTTGATCAATCATCTCGCCGGTCTGAGCGCGGCTTTGATAGTTACGAAGATCAGCCATAGTTTCCTCTTACAAGCCCCGATGGAGATACGGTGTCGGGTTTTCGACCCGGGCGCCGCTGCGGAGCTCCAGCATGCCTGCTGACAATATGAGGCTTTCGCCCATTGCAAACAAGAGGCTTGCAAGGGTGCTGCCGGTTAAATCGCCGTAAGGTGAAGGGTTTTGGGTGCCGCTATTCCCTCAAAGCTCCCGCAGCACGGGGGCGGCCTTTTGCCCGAGGATGCGCCAGGTGCCGATGAGGCCGATGCCGACGGTCAGCACGAGCGCGGTGAGAAGCGTCAATCCCGCCACATCGGGCAGGAAGGTGGAAGGCAGGTGCATGATCCGGGCGACGATGAACCAGGCGGCGGTAGCGCCGGCGATCAGCGCGAAGATCGCGGTCGCCAGCCCGAGGATCAGATATTCGTAGCTGAAGGCGCGGATCAGCATGGCGCGGGTTGCGCCGAGCGTCTTCAACACGACCGCGTCGTGGGTACGGGCCCGGTTTCCGGCGGCGAGCGCGCCGGCTAGGACGAGGATCGAGGCGATGAGGGCAACGGAGGCGGCGGCGCGGATCGCGGTTGCAAGTTGGGCGACCAGCTGGTTGACGATATCGATCGCGTCCTTGACGCGGACGCTGGTGATGGTCGGATAGGTGTTGGTGACGGATTTCAGGATCGCTGCGTCCTCAGCCGGCGTCGAGGAGGGATCGGTCAGCGTCGCCAGCCACGCATGCGGGGCGCCGCGGAAGGTGTTCGGCGAGAAGACCATGACGAAATTGATCGACAGCGATTCCCACTGGACCCTGCGCAGGTTGGCGATCTTTGCGGTTATGTTGCGGCCGAGCACGTTGACCGTGACCTTATCGCCGATCTTCAAGCCGAGTTCATGCGCCTCTTCCGAGGAGAAGGAGACGAGCGGCTCGCCGCTGTAATCCTTGTTCCACCAGCTACCTTCAGTCAGGGCAGCATTTTCCGGCAAGGTATCGGCATAGGTGATGCCCCGGTCGCCGTTCAGCACCCAGCGGCCGGCGGCCGGTACGTTCATTTTGGTGACATCCTCGCCGTTGAAGGCGACGATCCGGCCGCGCAGCATCGGCACTTCGACGAGTTTGCCTTGCGGCGCCTGCGCCTGGACGAGATTTCGGAAAGCATCGACCTCGGCGCTCTGGATATCGACGAAGAAGAAATTCGGCGCGCCCTCGTTCATGCGGCCGGTCAGCTGCCGGCGCAGGTTGCCGTCGATCAAAGTCAAAGTCACCAGCAATGCCAGGCCGAGGCCGAGCGAGAGGACCACTGATGGCGTCAGCGCGCCGGGGCGGTGGATGTTGCCGATCGCAAGCCTGAGTGCCGGCGAGTTGACGCGCGGGCTGCGGCGCGCAAGCCAGGCGATCGCTGCTGCGACGAGGCGCAGGACGACGAAGGCAAAGACGATCGCGCCGACGAAGACGACGGCGATGAAGCGGTCATAGGCGGTGAGGATGGCAAGGCCGGCAAGAGCCGCCATGAAGAGGGTGGCCAGCAGGATATAGGGCCAGGACGGCAGGTGGCGGGCTTCGAAGCCCTGTTCGCGGAAGAGTGCCGTTGCCGGCACTTCGCGGGCATGGCCAAGCGGCAGGATGGCAAAGGCGAGCGTCGTCAGGATGCCGAAGAACGTCGCGAGCAGCAGGGCGCCGGGATAAAGCGTTGGCGTGGTCGACACCGGGAGGAACTGCGCCAGGAACTGCGCGGCGAAGATCGGCGACAGGGCGCCGATGACGAGGCCGATGAGGATGCCGCCGAGGGCTATGATGGCGATCTGGAAAAGGTAGATCAGAACGACGACCTGCGCCGGCGCGCCGAGACATTTGAAGGTGGCGATGGTGGTGCGTTTGGCATCGAGGAAGGCGCGCACGGCATTGGCGACACCGACGCCGCCGACGATCAGCGCGGTCAGGCCGACCAGCGTCAGGAACTGCGAGAAGCGGGTGATATTTTCGGTGAGCGCGGGCGCGGCGCGGTCGCTGGTGCGGATCGCCCAGCCGGCGGAGGGGAATTCCTTGGAAGCGCGCGCCTGGATGCCCGACATCGCGCCCTTGTCTTCCAGCCGGATCTTGTAGGCATGTTCGACCAGGCTTCCCGTCTGGATCAGCCCTGAGGCTTCAAGCGCCCGGCGGCTGACGAGCAGGCGCGGCGCAAAACCGAAGCCTTCCGAGAGCGCATCCGGCTCGGTCTTCACCGTTCCGGTAATGCTGAGCTTGACGTTGCCGAGCAGCAATTCGTCGCCGACCGCAAGGCCGAGCCGATCGAGAAGCAGGGGTGCTGCCACCGCGCCGTAGGTTCCGCCTTCGCCCGCCAGCAACGCTGCAAGCGGATAGTCCGGTTCGGCCTTGAACCGGCCATAGAGCGGATAGGCGTCGTCGACCGCTTTGACCTCGACCAGCGCCTGGTCCGAACCGTCGGGCTTGCGAGCCATCGAGCGCAGGCCTGTCGATACCGAGACGGTGCCGAGACCTTCGAGGAAACCCATTTCCTGAGGGGTGGCCTCACGGTTATTGAGCTCGAAGCGGACATCGCCGGCAAGCAGCTCCTGCCCTTGCGAGGCGATCGTGTCGGTGATCGACTGCGAAACGGAATTGACGGCGGCGATGGCGCCAGTGCCGAGCGCGATGCAGGCGAGGAAGATGTAGAAGCCGCGGATGCCGCCGCGCAGCTCGCGGAGCGCCAGGCGAAAAGCAAGCGAGACGCGCGGCGCCACGATCCTCATGCGAATGCGGCCTCGCTGTGGCGGGCAGCGCTGTCGCCCTCTATCCTGCCGGAGCGGACACGGATCTGGCGCGAGCAGCGGTTTGCAAGCGAGACGTCGTGGGTGACGAGAAGCAGGGTCATACCGCGTTCGGCCTGCTTGGCAAACAGGAGATCGGCGATCTGGCGGCCGGTCTCGGTATCGAGATTGCCTGTGGGCTCATCGGCGATCAGCAGGGCTGGCGAAGGGGCGAGCGCTCTGGCGATTGCCACGCGCTGCTGTTCGCCGCCGGAAAGCTGGCCGGGATAGTGGTTCAGCCGCTCCCCGAGGCCGACCGAATTCAGCTCGCGATGGGCGATGTCGAATGCGTCGCGGACATTGGCGAGTTCCAGCGGCACGGCGACGTTCTCAAGCGCCGTCATATTGGCGATCAGGTGGAAAGACTGGAAGACGATGCCGATGTTGCGGCCGCGGAAATCGGCGACCTGATCCTCGCTCAGGCTGTGGAGCGGCGTATCGTTGATGTTGATTTCGCCGCTGTCGAGCTTCTCCAGCCCGGCAAGCACCATCAGCAGGGTTGACTTGCCGGAGCCGGAAGGGCCGACGATGCCGACGGATTCACCGGCGGCGACATCGAGGTCGATGCCCTTCAACACATGTACGGAGGCGGCGGCGCTGCCAAGGGTCAGATCGGCGCTCTTCAACTCGATGATGGTTTTTGCCAACAGAAATCGCCCTATATAAGTCCGTAATCGAATGACCGCATAACGGCACTTCGCCAATTTAGGGAAAGCAGGATGAGATTTAAAGTTGCCGCCCTTCAATTCACCGTCATTGCCGTCTCGCTGATCTTTGCCGCTGGAGCGAACGCGCGGACGATCAATCTGGTCGGATTCGGGGACAGCCTGATGGCGGGCTATCAACTGCCGCCGGGCGACGGCTTTCCGGAGAAGCTGCAGGCGGCCCTGAAGGCGAAGGGGCTCGACATCGCTATCGCCAATGCCGGTGTTTCGGGCGACACGACGGCGGGAGGCCTCGCCCGCATCGACTGGTCGGTTCCCGACGGCACGGACGGCGTCATTCTGGAACTCGGCGCCAACGATGCGCTGCGCGGCATCCCTCCTGAAGAGAGCGAGAAGAATCTCGACCAAATGATTGCCCGGCTAAAGGAACGAGGGATCGCAGTGCTGCTCGTCGGCATTGTGGCGCCGCCGAATATGGGGGCGGAGTATGCGGCGCGCTTCAACCCGATCTATCGGGAACTTTCGCAAAAACACGGGGTCCCGCTCTACGCCTTCTTCCTTGACGGCGTCGCATTGGATGCGGGGCTGAAACTCGAGGACGGAATGCATCCGAACACGAAAGGCGTCGACGTCATGGTCGGGAAGATGGAAGCCGATGTCACAAATTTCGTCGGGACGATTTCTTCTGTGAAGAAATAGGGGCTTGCGCGGTCGTTGATTGCGTGATTCCGTGTGAGCACCTGCAAAAGATTCGGGGAGTGCTCGTTATGCCGAGACTGTTTACCGCCCTCGAAATTCCGCGCAATGCGGCGATGAGCCTTTCATTGCTGCGCGGTGGTCTCCCCGGAGCACGATGGATCGATGTGGAGAATTACCACATCACCCTGCGCTTCATCGGTGACGTTGATGGCCGCACGGCCGATGAAATCGTTGAACGCCTCGACCGGATCGACCGGCCGGAATTCCAGTTCCGGCTCGAAGGTATCGGTTCCTTCGGTTCGAAGAAACCGCATTCGGTCTGGGCCGGCGTCTCGCAATCGCCGGAGATGTACGCCCTGCAGGCCGAAATCGAGCGCATCTGCCAGCGCATCGGCCTGCCGCCCGATCCGCGCAAATTCATGCCGCATGTGACGCTGGCACGGCTCAAATCCTCACGTCTCGACGACGTGGTGCAATATCTGGCCGGGCGCGGCAACTTCCACACCACAACCTTCACGGCGCCGCGCTTCGTGCTGCTTTCGTCTCGCGAATCGGTCGGCGGCGGGCCTTACCTGACCGAGGAAGTGTTCCCGCTGCATGAGGCGCGCTCGACGCCCAGCGCTTCGAGCAGGCTGCCGCAGCCGGCCAAGAGCCTGGTATAGACCAGCTCGAAACCGTCCGGGCCGCCATAATAGGGATCGGGGATATCCTCTCCGGTTCCAAGGGCGGCATCGCCGAAAAGACGGATGGTTGCTTCGGGCGGTGCGACACTGCCGAGGGCTGCCACATTGTTGCGGTCCATGGCCAATATCAGATCAAAATCCCTGAAATCCGCGGGCCGGATGCGGCGGGCACGCTGCCCGGATATGTCGACGCCGTGGCTTTTCGCGGTGGCGATCGATCGCTGGTCGGGCGGATCGCCTTCATGCCAGCCGCCGGTGCCGGCGGAATCAATCGTAAAATGGCCGACCAGACCCGCTTGCGCGACGAGATGGCGAAAAATTCCTTCGGCGAGCGGAGAACGGCATATATTGCCCATGCAAACGAAGAGGATGCTGATGCGTTTCATCGGTAGATCCGTCAGTGAGATAAGAGGAGCATGGCATGAAATGGGAAAGACTGGAACGGGCGGCGGTCGAGGCTGAGCTGACCAAGCTTGCGGGCTGGGCGCTCAACGATACGGCCTCCGCGATTTCGAAGACATTCAAGTTTTCAAATTTCATCGAGGCTTTCGGCTTCATGACGGAAGCCGCCCTTGCCGCCGAAAAACTCAACCACCATCCCGAATGGTTCAATGTCTATTCCAAGGTGGAAGTGACACTGAACACGCATGACGCCGGCGGGTTGACGGAACTGGATTTCAAGCTCGCCAGGGCGATGGAGAAGGCGGCGGCGCGGCGCGTCGTTTGAAAACGGGGCCGATTGAAAGCCGAAGCGCCATCACCATATGTTCGCATGGACGAAAGGATAGAGGGATGGACGACGTCAAATTCGGGGAAATCCTGTTGCCAGGTGACGAGGACACGCAGAGCCGGCGCGAGAGGACGGTTCGGCAGAAATTCTGGCCGACCTTCCGGCGGGCGGTGCGGCAGATTCCGTTCTCGCGCGACGTCGTCGCCGGTTTCTACTGCGCGCTCGATCCGCAGACGCCGACCAAAGTGCGCGGCGTCCTGCTCGCGGCACTCGCCTATTTCGTCATGCCGATCGATATGATCCCTGACGTTTTCGCTGTCATCGGCTTTTCGGACGACATTGCCGTGCTCTCGGCAGCCTTCGCAATGGTGCGTGGCCATATCCGGCCGGGCCACTACGAGGCGGCCGACCGCGTTCTCGCCGACGGTCCGGAAGAGGTGATGAAGACGATCTAAAGCGCGTCGCACTTTAGAGTTTTCCCAAAACCGCTGCACCGTGCTCTAGGCGATCTCCTGCTCCAGTACTTTGCGGAGCTTGCCGAAGGCAAGCCGGATGCGAGATTTCACCGTGCCGAGCGGCAGCCCGGTCGCCTCGGCGATCTCCGAATGCGATTGGCCGAGGAAGAAGGCGGCGCGGAGCATTTCGCGCTGTTCTTCCGGCAGTTGGCCGACGGCCGCGCGTATCTTGGCGTCACGATCGTCGTTGGCGATCATTTCGTCCGCGCCGATTTCGGCCGGGGGCTGTAGGGCCGGGTCGGTCTCGTCGAAGGTGTGGGTGCTGGTGCGGCGCTGGAGGTCGATCCGGCGATTGCGGGCGATGCGGAAAAGCCAGGTCGAAAGCGAGGATCGCGTGGCGTCGTAGAGATCGGCCTTGTGCCAAAGCACGATCATGATTTCCTGGACCAGTTCCTCGGCCTCGCCTGATGTCATTTTCTGGCGCATCAGCCAGGCCTTCAGGCGAGGCGCGAAATAATCGAACAGGATGGAAAAGGCCTGCTGGTCGCGATCTCTAGCGACGGCCTTCGCGAGGGCAGCGAAACGCTGTCTTTCCTCGGCATCCATGTCCTCTCACGAGCCCCCTGCGGCGAAAATTTCGTCCCGGATTTCCAAGTCTTAATGAGGTACAACGGAATTGGGAAAGGTCAAACTCTTGCCTGAATCTTTGTGTCTTAAATTCAGCCGAACGGACGGTCGATGGCATCGGGACAAGGTGTCGCGACAGATGCCGTCGAAGGGGCGAAGTTGAACACTCGAGCTGAAATGACACAGGCGATACAAATTGCAGCCATTGTTGACCATTTGGTAACCTGAATTAAGTCAAAATAAAGCAGATCGTGATTATGCGCTGCCCGCTATGATCGCTTCGGGCCTTGAATCGCAAGAACCGGCAGGAATCCATGTTTGTAAAAAGTATCGTATCCGCCCTCGCACTCACCTTTGTCATGGCCGGAGTTGCGACGGCGCAGCAGGCCGCGGCCGCTGCCGCGCCGACACGCATCCAGCAGTTCCAGGCATGGGGCGCCTACTCCTACAAGTCGGGCAACAGCACCGTCTGCTACGTGCTGTCGGTTCCGACCGCGAAGCAGCCGGCAAGCGTCGATCACGGCGATAATTTCTTCATCGTCTCGCAGCGCCCGGGCCAGAATATCTCCTACGAGCCGCAGGCGATGATGGGCTATACGGTGAAGGAAAATTCGAAGATCAACGTCGTCATCGACAACAAGACCTTCGTGATGTTCACCAAGGACAAGGCCGGCTGGGTTGAAAATGCCGCCCAGGAGCCGGCGCTCGTCGCAGCAATGAAAACGGGTCATTCGATGACGGTGAATGCCGTTTCGCGCAAGGGCACCGGCACTTCCTACAGCTATTCGCTCTCCGGCATCTCGGCCGCGCTGAAGCAGATCGAAAGCTGCAAGTAAACGGCTTTTTGTTCGCAAAATCTCATGGGCCGGCCTTGCGCCGGCCTTTGTCGTTTCCATCTCTAGTGACGCGCGGGCAAAATGATGCTAAAGCCCGCGGCCAACAGCGGACAGATCGCGATATCAGTCGCCTTCCGCCATTCATTTTCTGCCAATGTGCCGTCATGCGCCCGCAAGTCTTCCGGCTTATCCCGGCAAGTTTTTGGGCTTGCGGAGCGGTTACATGTCCGACTTCGGGATGAAAGACTATGTCCGTCATGGATGCGTTTGATGTCACCAAGCCTCAGGCCGCGCGCGGCTCTGCCGGCGTCGAGAAGCCGTCGCTGATCGGCCTGTCCCGCGAAGAAATGGGAGCAGCGCTTCGTGAAAAGGGCGTCGCCGAAAAGCAGATCAAGATGCGCGTCTCCCAGCTCTGGAACTGGATCTATGTGCGCGGGGTTTCCGACTTCGATCACATGACGAATGTTGCCAAGGACATGCGCGAGATGCTGAAGCGGCATTTCACCATTGAGCGTCCCGAGATCGTCGAGGAACAGGTCTCCAACGACGGCACGCGCAAATGGCTGCTGCGCTTTCCCCCGCGGGGCGCAGGACGTCCTGTCGAGATCGAGGCGGTCTATATTCCGGAAGAGGGCCGCGGAACGCTCTGCATTTCCAGCCAGGTCGGCTGCACGCTGACCTGTTCCTTCTGTCATACCGGCACACAGCGCCTGGTGCGCAACCTGACGGCGGAAGAAATTCTCTCGCAGCTGCTGCTCGCCCGCGACCGGCTTGGTGACTTCCCGGACCGCGAAGCGCCGCAGGGCACGATCATGCCTGCCGAAGGCCGCAAGGTCAGCAACATCGTGATGATGGGCATGGGTGAGCCGCTCTATAATTTCGACGCCGTCAAGCAGGCATTGCTGATCGCCACGGATGGTGATGGCCTGTCGCTCTCCAAGCGGCGCGTGACGCTTTCCACGTCAGGCGTGGTGCCGGAGATTTTCCGCACCGGCGAAGAGATCGGCGTCATGCTGGCAATTTCGCTGCATGCGGTGCGCGACGACCTGCGCGACATCCTGGTGCCGATCAACAAGAAGTATCCGCTGAAGGAACTGATCGACGCCTGCAAGGCCTATCCAGGACTTTCGAACGCGCGGCGCATCACCTTCGAATATGTGATGCTGAAGGATGTCAACGACAGCCTCGAGGACGCCAAGGGGCTGATCAAGCTCTTGAAGGGCGTCCCGGCGAAAATCAACCTGATCCCGTTCAATCCCTGGCCCGGCACCAATTACCAGTGTTCGGACTGGGAGCAGATCGAGAAGTTTGCCGATTTCATCAATTCGGCAGGTTATGCTTCGCCGATCCGAACGCCGCGCGGCCGCGACATTCTTGCTGCCTGCGGCCAGCTGAAATCGGAATCCGAGCGCATGCGCAAAACCGAGCGCCTGGCCTTCGAAGCGATGATGATCGCCAATCACGGCGCCGACGACTGATCAGCAAGTTTGATCCTCGCTACAATTCTCCTGCATTGATTTAAGCATGCGCTTTTTCTAATAGTGCGGCCAAAATCATTTGAGGAGGATGCCCATGCGCCCGATTTTGCTCGCTCTTGCCGCCACTTTGGCCCTTTCCCTGCCTGCAAAGGCTGACAATGTGACGGTTGCCGTGACGGCGATCGTCGAGCATCCGGCGCTGGATGCGGCCCGCAAGGGCGTTCTCGATGTGCTGACGGCGGCCGGCTACAAAGAGGGCGAGAACCTGAAATTCGTGTTCGAGTCGGCCCAGGGCAATCCGGCCACCGCTGCCCAGATCGCCCGCCAGTTCGCCGGCGACGAGCCCAATGTCATCGTGCCGATCTCGACGCCATCGGCCCAGGCCGTCGTCTCCGCGGCGCGCGACATTCCTGTCGTCTTCACCGCAGTGTCCGACCCGCTCGGTGCCCAGCTCGTCAAGAACATGGACAAGCCCGGCGGCAATGTCACCGGCCTTTCCGACATGTCGCCGGTCGCCGAGCACCTGGCCCTGATCAAGGAAATCCTGCCTGATGTGAAAACCATCGGCTATCTCTACAACTCAGGTGAGGCGAACTCGGTTTCGCTGCTCGCCGTGCTGAAGGCCGAGGCCCAGAAGGCCGGCCTGACGGTTGTGGAATCGGCCGCCACCAAATCCGCCGAGGTCCAGGGTGCGGCGCGCGCCCTCGTCGGCCGCGCCGATGCGATTTACATCCCGACCGACAACACGATCATCTCCGCGCTCGAAGGCGCCGTTGCTGTAGCCGAAGAGAGCAAGCTGCCGCTCTTCACCGCCGATACCGATTCGGTTTCGCGCGGTTCGGTCGCTGCCCTCGGCTTCAACTATTACGATGTCGGCAAGCAGACCGGTGAGATCGTCGTACGCGTGCTGAAGGGTGAAAACCCGGGCGATATCGCGGTCAAGACCGCCGCCGGCAGCGACCTCGTCGTCAACAAGGCTGCTGCGGCCAAGATGGGCGTCACCCTGCCTGAGAGCGTGCTTAAGCGCGCCAACAAGGTCATCGAATAAACTGCCATAGTTCCATCGGCCTGTTCACATTCAGCCGCTCCGGTTTGCACGGGGGCGGCTGAAGTATTACAAGGCTGCGGTTTCGCGACGGGCGGAACGGAAACAAAAAGGGGCTGAAAGCCTTGAGCCAAATCGCATTCTGGGGAGCCGTCGAGCTCGGCCTGGTCTATTCCTTCGTCGCTCTCGGCGTCTATCTCGCTTTCCGCGTCCTCGATTTTCCTGATCTGACGGTGGACGGCTCCTTTCCGCTCGGTGCGGCGGTAACCGCGGTGCTGATTATTGCCGGCGTCAATGCATGGCTCGCGGCGCTGATCGCCATGGCGGCGGGTGCCGGCGCGGGCATGGTGACGGCGCTGCTCAACGTGCGCTTCAAGATCCTCAACCTGCTCGCCTCGATCCTGACGATGATTGCGCTCTTTTCCGTCAATCTAAGGGTGATGGGCAAACCCAACGTCGCGCTCATCAACGCCGATACGATGATCAGCCCGTTCTTCGGCCATGGCCTTCGTGATTTCTATGTGCGACCACTCTTCGTCGGCGTGCTTGTGGTCGTTGCCCTCATCCTGGTCTGGCGCTTTCTCGAAAGCGATGCCGGGCTTGCCATGCGGGCGACCGGCGCCAATGCCAGAATGGCCCGGGCGCAAGGCGTCGATACCAGCCGGCAGATCTACCTCGGCATGGCGATCTCCAATGCGCTGGTGGCGCTCGGCGGCGCATTGTTTGCCCAGACGAATGGCTTTGCCGACGTCACCTCGGGCGTCGGTACGATCGTCGTGGGGCTTGCCGCCGTCATCATCGGCGAGACGCTGCTGGGGCGCCGGGGACTGCTGATGGCGTTGATCGGCTGTGTGCTCGGCTCGATCCTCTATCGCATCGCCATCCAACTGGCGCTTTCGAGTGACGTCATCGGCTTGCAGGCCTCCGACCTCAATTTCGTTACGGCGGTGTTGGTGACCGTGGCACTCATCCTTCCCCGTCTTCGCCGAGGTGCCGCATCATGATCAGCGTCAAGGACATCAAGGTCGTTTTCGGTCGTGGCACGCCGCTGCAGAAGCAGGCGCTCAACGGCGTCAACCTGACCATCGAGCAGGGTTCCTTCGTCACCGTCATCGGCTCCAACGGCGCCGGCAAATCGACGCTGCTCGGCGTGCTTGCCGGCGACGTCATTCCGAGCGAAGGGCAGGTGCTGATCGGCAAGAACGAGGTGACGCGCAAGTCGACGGCGGCGCGCGCCGGTCTGGTTGCGCGCGTCTTCCAGGATCCGCTGACGGGAAGCTGTGGCTCATTGTCGATCGAGGAAAACCTCGCTCTCGCTGCGCGGCGCGGCGAAAAGCGCGGGCTTGCGCCGGCGCTCGCTGGTAAGAGGCGCGACTATTTCAGGGAGCGGATTGCCGAACTCAATCTCGGGCTGGAAAACCGGCTGAAGGACCGGATGGATCTGCTCTCCGGTGGGCAGCGGCAGGCCGTCTCGCTCGTCATGGCAACACTCGCCGGCTCGGAAGTGCTGCTGCTCGACGAACATACGGCGGCACTCGACCCCGGTATGGCCGAGTTCGTGATGAACCTCACGCAGAAGATTGTCGCTGAGCGCAAGCTGACGACGATGATGGTGACGCACTCCATGCGCCAGGCGCTGGATTACGGCCATCGCACGATCATGCTGCACGGCGGCGAGATCGTTCTCGACGTGGCAGGCGACAACAGGAAGAACCTGCAGGTCGAAGACCTGATCGCCATGTTCCGCAAGATGCGCGGCCAGACGCTCGATGACGATGCTTTGCTGATTGGCTGAGCCAAAAGCGTGCTTATCGGCTGGCCGAAGCGGATTATTTTGCCTGGGTGAGCAGGATCTTGGCTGCGAAGATCGAGAAGACGCCGGCAAAGGTATAGTCCATGCCGCGCAGCACCTTCTTGTTGTTCTGCAGCCAGGCGGTGAGCCAATCGGCGGCAAAGATTACGCTGGCATTGACGGGCATGCCGATCAGGATGAAGCAAAGCCCAAGGAAAAGCAGCTTCTGCGTGACGGCGGGATCGCCGGCGCTGACGAATTGCGGCAGGAAGGTCATGAAGAAGATGATGACCTTCGGGTTCAGAAGATTGACCCAGAAGCCCGACGAGATGTTGGCAAGTGCTGAGCCCTTCTGCGTCTCGGTCTTGGCGACGGTGAGCTTCGAGCCGAAGCGGATCGCCTGCATCGCCAGCCAGAACAGATAGGCCGCGCCGCCGGTCTTCAGCATGAGAAAGGCTGTCGGCGAAGCAGTGATCAGCGCCGAAATGCCGAAGGCGACCAGCATGGTGTGGACGACGATGCCGAGGCTGGTGCCGACGACAACGAAGAGAGCCGCCTTCTTGCCCTGGGCCAGCGCGCGGCTGATCGACAGCGTCATGTCGGGGCCTGGGGTCGCCGCAAGCAGGAGCGTCGCGGCGGCAAAGGCGAGAAGGGTCGGCAGACTGGGCAGGAAATCCATGGCACACTCGGAAAGCCGGAAAGACCTGACGATCTCTTACCCGGCTTTCAGAAAATTACCAATCAAACCTGCTGATGGCGCCGATCACTTCTGTTCCAGGAAAGCCTTGAACTTGTCGGCATAGTCCTTGTGCCAGCGCGACAGCGGGGGACGGTTCTCGATGATGTCGCCGGCTGCCCAGGCCATGCGGCGTTCGTCGACCGGGCGGGCAACGTCGTTGTCGGGGCAGAGGATGTAGAAATCGCCGCGTTCGAGGCTTTCGACCATGAAATCGACGGTCTGCTCCGGCGTCCAGGCTGCTGCCGGCTTTTCCACGCGCTCGCCCTTGGTGAGGCCGGTGAAAACGAAGCCTGGGATGAGGAGATGCGCCGAGATCTTTGCGCCAGCAGTATTGCGCAGCTCGTGCTCCAACGCCTCGGTGAAAACCTTCACGCCTGATTTTGAGATGTTGTAGGCGGGGTTGCCGGGCGGGGTGGTGATGCCCTGCTTTGAGCCGGTGTTGATGATGAGGCCGGGCTCGCCATGCGACAGCATCTTCGGGCCGAAGGTGCGCGTGCCGTTGATGACACCCATTAGGTTGACGGCGAAGATATGATCCCAGTTCGTCTGCGGGCTGAAGATCGAGGTTTCCGGGCCGATGCCGGCATTGTTCATCAGCACATGCACGCGGCCGAAACGCTGGAGCACGGCACGTTCGAGCGCCTCCAGGGAGTCCCGGCTGGCGACATCGGTTTCCACCGCCATCACATCTTCCTCGCCGGCAATTGCCTTGAGTTCTTCGGCGGCATTGGCCAGCCGATCGCCGCCGAGATCGGCGATGACGACGCTCATGCCGGCCTTGGCAAAGTGTTTTGCCGCGGCAAAGCCGATACCGGAAGCGCCGCCGGTGATGACGGCAACATTGGACTTCTTGAAAATGTCTTGAATATTCGTCACGGGCTGCCTCTCCTCGGAGCATTGTTCGGACAATGCCGAATATGGTAGTTTCGAAATGCAAGTCAAACCTGCGAGGTACCCGCACGTGGCCAAGGTCGTATCCGTCAGAATCGATGACCACATGGAGGAATTTATCGGCAATCAGCTCGATCAGGGAGCCTATGGCTCCGCAGACGAGGTGATTGACGCCGGCTTGAGGCTTCTTCAGCGCGAGGCAGAGCTTGCGGCAATCGAGGCAGCCATTATCGACGGTGAGAAATCCGGCAAGCCACGGCCTTTTGATTTTGATGCTTTTATCGAGGGAAAGCGAGCGCGACACGCCCGCCGATGAAAGCGCTTCTTCTCTCGCCAGCTGCTGTCGACGATATCGACAGGATTTATGACTATACCGAAGAGAAATGGGGCCAAGGTCAAGCCGAGGACTATATCTTTGCGCTTCGGGATGACTGCGGGGCGCTTGCAGCACAGACAAAGCGAGGCCGCAAAATCATGGGATTGAGGAGCGGCTACACCGCCCTGGCGTTTCGCTCGCATTTCGTCATTTACACTGAGACCGAAGATGTGTTGACGATTGTTCGCATCCTGCATCGGCGTATGAATATCGCGGCCCATCTCTAAACCGGGCTTGTGGTGTCTGGCTTGCCCTTGCGTCACGCGTCAATCTCGCTAAAAGTGCCGCGACACCGGGTTTTCGCCGGCCTTTATGTAACGGACTCATCACCATGGCATCATACAAAGACGTGAAGAAAGTCGTGCTCGCCTATTCCGGTGGCCTCGACACCTCGATCATCCTGAAGTGGCTGCAGACGGAACTCGGCGCCGAAGTCGTCACCTTCACCGCCGATCTCGGCCAGGGCGAAGAGCTGGAGCCGGCGCGCAAGAAGGCCGAGATGCTCGGCATCAAGGAGATCTATATCGAGGACGTGCGCGAGGAATTCGTGCGCGATTTCGTCTTCCCGATGTTCCGCGCCAATGCCGTCTACGAAGGTGTCTACCTGCTTGGCACGTCGATCGCCCGTCCGCTGATTTCGAAACACCTCATCGATATTGCCCGGAAGACTGGTGCCGATGCGATCGCCCACGGCGCGACCGGCAAGGGCAACGACCAGGTCCGTTTCGAACTCTCCGCCTATGCCCTGAACCCGGATATCAAGATCATTGCGCCGTGGCGTGATTGGTCCTTCAAGAGCCGCACCGATCTGCTCGCCTTCGCCGAGCAGCATCAGATCCCGGTTGCCAAGGACAAAAAGGGCGAGGCTCCCTTCTCCGTCGACGCCAACCTGCTGCACTCCTCTTCTGAGGGCAAGGTTCTGGAAGATCCGGCGCAGGAAGCTCCGGAATATGTGCATATGCGCACGATCTCGCCGGAAGCAGCCCCTGACAAGGCGACAACAATCAAGGTCGGCTTCCGCAAGGGCGATGCCGTGTCGATCAACGGTGTCGAGATGTCTCCGGCGACGCTGCTCGCAACGCTCAACAATTACGGCCGCGACAACGGCATCGGCCGCCTCGATCTCGTCGAGAACCGTTTCGTCGGTATGAAGTCGCGCGGCGTCTACGAAACGCCCGGCGGCACGATCCTGCTCTCGGCGCACCGCGCCATCGAATCGATCACCCTCGACCGTGGTGCTGCCCATCTCAAGGACGAGATCATGCCGCGTTACGCCGAGCTGATCTATTACGGCTTCTGGTTCTCTCCGGAGCGCGAGATGCTGCAGGCACTGATCGACAAGAGCCAGGAGCATGTGGAAGGCGAAGTGACGCTGAAGCTCTACAAGGGCAATGTCATGGTCATCGGCCGCGAGAGCGAAAAGTCGCTCTATTCCGACAAGCTCGTCACGTTCGAGGACGATCAGGGCGCCTACGACCAGAAGGACGCGGCCGGCTTCATCAAGCTCAACGCGCTGCGCCTGCGCACGCTCGGCAAGCGTAACCTCGCGAAGTAATCTTGCTTCGCCTTTGAACGGATATGAGCCCGCCGGCATTTGTGCCGTGCGGGCTTTTTCGTGGGCTGAGAATGTCAGCATAAATGCGTCGCCAGCGCTGGCTGACCAGGTCGGCTGACGCCGAAGAACGGACGCAGCTTACGACAGGGCGAAGATTCTTACCTCTCTCCCGATGCCTTGAAGCTCCTCCATCCGGGAGTCCGATGAAATGCCGCTGTCGCGTAGGATATCTGAAACTCGGGCATCCCCGACAATCGCCTCCGTCGTCATGATCACATTGGGATCGGCAAGGCCCTGGACGCGGGAGGCGATGTTGACGGTCTGGCCAAAGTAGTCCTGCCGGTCGTTCAGGTTGACCGCGAGGCATGGCCCCTCATGGATGCCGATCTTCAGGAGAAGATCGTCGCTACCGTGTTCGGCATTCAGTCGGAGCATCGCTTGGCGCATCCGCAGCGCGGCCGCCACGGCGCGGTCCGGGCTCGGAAAGGTCGCCATGACCGCATCGCCTATGGTCTTGACGACCGCACCGGCCTCGGTCGCAACAATCTCGTGAAGAACCCTGAAATGTGCTCTCACCAGATCGAAAGCGGCAAGATCTCCGACGCGCTCGTAAAGAGCCGTCGAGCCCCTCAAGTCAGTGAAGAGGAACGTCAGGCTTGTGATCTTGAGGCGCTGGTCGACGTCGAGAGTGTCAGTCCGATAGATGTCCCGGAAACTCTGGTTCGTCAGCAGCCGCTTGGCCGTCAGAAAAGCCCGTCTGCGGCCCAGCAGGTCATGCAGCTCATCTCCTGCGATGCAAACATTCGGCACAACTCTACGATCTGTGTGATTTTCGAGGGTGAGCCGCAGCAAACCGGGGCGCAGCGTCAGCGTTTCGTTCAGCGCATGCGTGCGGCTGATGACCATCGAGAGGTTCTGACGCTCGCTGGTCGGCTCGCCTTTCACGTCGATGAACTGCGCCGAGTGTGTCACCGCATCGAAGATGATGACGAATTGCGCCGGCAGTTGCAGCGAGACAAAAGCCTTCTCGCCCGGAGCCAGTTCGATCATTTCCAGCATAATGCGTTCGAATTTCGCTTCCAGATCCTCCGGCAAGTCGACACCGGAGCTGAAAAAGATTTGACGATAATACTCAGGCGGAGACAACCGATCGGGGTCATGGGCGGCGATCCTGCGCACGCGCGGACTGACCGTGAAGGTCACCTCGACCATCTCGTCGAGGGTCGGCTCGTATCCGGCGGCGCAGAGCGCGCAATGGTATGTGTCGTGGACGACCCCTTTGAGGGTTGCGCCGCTGTCGAGGACGCCGCCGCATCCTGGGCAAAGGACATTCCAGGTCATCTCGAACGCGCCTATGCGCGCTGCATGAAGAAATGCTGCGATCGTCTTCTCTTCATCGAGATGATGCTTGTCGGCAAAGGCGAGCACATTGATCCGATTAAGATCGCGATCCACGCCATGTAGGACCACGTTCTCGATGCACTCGACCGTCTGCGGGTCGGCCGCCTGTCGCAGTGTCGAAAAAAGCACGTCCACTTCGCTCATCAGACAAGTCTCTACGCGCAGAACCTACGGCGGACGACGCCGGCACCCATCATAACATGGGAATTTTCCAATAGAAATCTACAGGCCCGGATGTTGTTCGCATTCCGATCCACCTGAATTATCCATATGCGCGCCGGGAACCGACAATATCCTCTGCCGCTTCGGACCGGGAGGCGCCGCAGCGGCGTTTGCGACCTGATCCCGCTTTGTCAGCGCAACCACTCTTGACGGAGGCACGGGATCGCCTAGTCTGCCGAGATCATCCTCCGGAGCATCTCCATGACGCAGTCTTTGCTGTTTGGCGCCTTCCTGGCGGCGCTCTTCTACGTGCTCATCCCGGGACCTGCCTTCCTGCAGCTGCTCGGCATCGGCGCCGGGCAGGGCCGCAAGGCCGGCGCCTTCTTCATGATGGGACATCTCGTCGGGGACATTATCTGGTCGTCGCTGGCGTTGATTGCGATCGTCGGCGCGAAGACGATCGGAACTTTCGTCTTTGATCTGCTCGGCCTTGCCTGCGGTTTCTATCTTGCCTGGATCGGCTGGAGCGCCGTCAATGCTAAGCCGAAAGCGGAGGGGCAGGCGCTTGTCATGGTCGAGCGACCGTTTCGCCGCGGGCTGATTTTCGGCGTCACCAATCCGAAGGGTTATCCGGTGGCGCTCGCCACCTTCACTGCGCTGGTCGCGGGCTCGGCCGGCGCGCTCGATTTCGAGGCATTGCCGGTACTTCTCGGCGTGTCGTTCCTGGGGTTCGTGACCGCAGACATCATCCTGATCGGCGTCATCGGCGCCGGCGCGGTCCGCCGCTTCTATCGCGCGCATGAGCGGCTGATCGTGCGTTGCTCCGGCGTACTCTTCATGGGATTTGCCGCCCAGGCGCTATGGCACGCGACCCCCGGCCTGCTTGGTTGGCGTAGAGCCTGACCACTCAGCCATCGAGAAAATTGACGATCGATTTCAGCGTCTGAACCTCGTTGGGATCGCCGATCGACATGGCGACTTGCAGCTGGTTCTTGTAATAATCGAGGAAATTGAAGCTGGTGCCGTCGGTGACGCTGGAGAGATCGAGGACGTTGCCGAGCGGGTCGATCGCATGCATCGGCAGGGGCTCGGAAATTGCCGCGTAGGTGTTCTGGTCGATCAGGCCGCTGTCGAAGCTCTGGCGTGCGTAATTGCGCAACTCTCCAGGGCTGACGGCGGTGAAATCGAGGCCCTCGTCAAGATTGTCTTCGATCTGAAACGAGGCCGCGGCCGGAGCTTTGGTCTCGATTGCAATATCAGTGGTCTTCGAACTTTTTGCGTTATTAGGATTGTTTTTAAATAGCAAACTCTGAGAAGACCGCACAGAAAAAATTTCCATGGCGCCTGTCCCCTTACAAGAAGAACACCGGGAAACTAGCGCTTGCGCCTGATTCGCGTCAATCGTTAACAAATAGTTAATTTTCGCGCGTCAAATTTTGTCCACGAGATTTTCGGGATGTCCACCGGATTTGGCAGGCGAGGTAAAAGGCCTTTCCCGGCGACATACCAATCCTGCAGCCGCTCTCCTATATTGACCATCCATCCGCATGCCAAAAAGGATTCTCCGATGCCTTCTCCCCATGATTTCAATCCGGCTCTCGTCGACTGGGACGGTCTTCACGGTCTGCCGCGTTTCGATGCATTGAACGATGGCGATTTCGCCGCCGCCTTCGAAGCAGCGCTCGCCGAGCATGAAAGGGAGATCGACGAGATCGCCGGAAAAGGCGATGCGCCGACATTCGAGAATACGGTCGTGGCGCTGGAAATTGCCGGCGATGCGCTGTCGCGCGTCTCGGCGCTGTTCTGGAATAGGGCGGGCGCGCATACCAACGATGTCATCCAGGCGCTGGAGCGGGAGATCTCTCCGAAGATGTCGCGCCACTATTCGAAGATCGGGATGAATGCCGCGCTTTTCGCCCGCATCGATATGCTGTGGGAGAAGCGCGAGAACCTTGGACTGACGCTCGAACAGGCGCGCGTGCTGGAACGGCATTGGAAAGGCTTCGTCAAATCGGGCGCCAAGCTCGAAAAGGCCGAGCAGGAGCAACTTGCCGCAATCAATGAAAAGCTCGCTGGCCTTGGCACGCAATTCGGCCAGAACGTGCTTGCCGACGAGAAGGGCTGGTCGCTCACGCTCTCCGATGGCGCCGAGCTCGACGGGCTGCCGGAATTCCTGCGCGATGCGATGGCGGCGGCGGCGCGTGAACGCGGCGACGAGGGCAAATATGCGGTGACGCTGTCACGCTCGATCATCGAGCCGTTCCTGACCTTTTCGGAGCGCCGGGATCTGCGCGAGCAGGCTTTCAAGGCGTGGGTCGCGCGCGGCGCAAATGACGGGGAGACGGACAACCGTGCCATCATCAAGGAAACGCTGGCGCTGCGCCAGCAGGTGGCTTCGCTGCTCGGTTACGGCAATTTCGCCGAATTGAAGCTCGACAATACGATGGCCAAGACGGCCGATGCGGTGAACGGCCTGCTGAAGGCCGTCTGGGCGCGGGCGGTGAAACGCGCCGGCGAGGAAGAGGTCGACATCGCGGCACTGATTGCCGAGGAAGGCCGGAATCATGAGGTGATGCCCTGGGACTGGCGCCACTACGCCGAGAAGATCCGGGCGCGCAAATTCGATTTCTCCGAGGCCGAGCTTAAGCCCTATCTGCAGCTCGAGAAGATCATCGACGCCTGCTTCGAGGTGGCGGGCCGGCTGTTCGGCATCCGGGCGGTCGAGAAGAAAGGCGTGCCGGCCTATCACCCCGATGTTAGGGTCTTCGAAATTAGGGACCGGGAGGACAGGCTGGTCGCGCTCTTCCTCGGCGATTATTTCGCCCGCAGCTCGAAACGCTCAGGCGCCTGGATGAGCTCGCTGCAATCGCAGCACCGGCTGGAGCTGAAGAACGGGCGCCACGGCGAATTGCCGATCATCTACAATGTCTGCAATTTCGCCAAACCCGCCGAAGGCAAGCCGGCGCTGCTGTCGCTCGACGATGCCCGGACGCTGTTCCACGAATTCGGCCATGCGCTGCACGGCATGCTTTCTGATGTCACCTACCCTTCCGTTTCCGGCACCGGCGTCTCGCGCGATTTCGTAGAGCTGCCCTCGCAGCTCTACGAGCACTGGCTGACGGTTCCCGCCATCCTCAAGGAATATGCCGTGCATTTCGAGACGGGCGAGCCGATGCCGCAAGTCTTGCTCGACAAGGTGCTGGCGGCCCGGACCTTCAATTCCGGTTTCAATACGGTGGAGTTCACCTCCTCGGCGCTTGTAGATATGGCGTTTCACACGCGGAAGGCCGTCGAAGACCCGATGGCGGTGCAGGCCGAGGTGCTTGAAGAGATCGGCATGCCGAAATCGATCGTCATGCGCCATGCGACACCGCACTTCCAGCATATTTTCTCCGGCGGTTATTCGGCGGGTTACTACTCCTATATGTGGTCGGAGGTGCTCGACGCCGACGCCTTCGCCGCCTTCGAGGAGACGGGAGACGCCTTCAACGGCGAGATGGCGCGCAAGCTTAAGGAAAACATCTATTCCACAGGCGGTTCGGTCGATCCCGAGGATGCCTATAAGGGCTTCCGCGGCAAGCTGCCGAGCCCGGATGCGATGCTCGTCAAGAAGGGGCTTGCGACCTTCGAGGAATTGACAGGCAGCGACGCTTAAGACAGTTTGATGACGGACGCTCGGGCGGCATGGTGGCAACCATGCCGCAGCTTTCACGCGCGACCCCCTTTCGCAATCGCGAAAAAACCGGTATGAGCGCGCCAAACATAAATGGCGCGTCCACTTGGCGTAGCGCCCCAGCCTCAGAGATTATAACAAATGGCACTTCGCAACATCGCGATCATCGCGCACGTTGACCATGGCAAGACCACCCTCGTTGACGAGCTCCTGAAGCAGTCCGGTTCGTTCCGCGAGAACCAGCGCGTTGCAGAACGCGTGATGGACTCGAACGACCTCGAAAAGGAACGTGGCATCACCATTCTCGCCAAGGCGACCTCGGTGGAATGGAAGGGTGTCCGCATCAACATCGTCGACACCCCCGGCCACGCCGACTTCGGCGGTGAAGTCGAGCGTATTCTCTCGATGGTGGATGGCGCGATCGTTCTCGTCGATGCTTCCGAAGGCCCGATGCCGCAGACCAAGTTCGTGGTCGGCAAGGCGCTGAAGGTCGGCCTTCGTCCGATCGTCGCGATCAACAAGATCGACCGTCCGGATGGCCGCCACGAAGAAGTCATCAACGAAGTCTTCGACCTCTTCGCCAATCTCGACGCGACCGATGAGCAGCTCGACTTCCCGATCCTCTACGGTTCCGGCCGCGACGGCTGGATGAACGTCAATCCGGAAGGTCCGAAGGATCAGGGTCTTGCGCCGCTTCTCGACCTGGTGCTCAAGCATGTGCCTGAGCCGACCGTCGAAGAAGGTCCGTTCCGCATGATCGGCACGATCCTCGAAGCCAACCCCTTCCTCGGCCGTATCATCACCGGTCGTATCGCGTCGGGCTCGATCAAGCCGAACCAGGCCGTCAAGGTTCTCGGCCAGGACGGCAAGCTGATCGAAACCGGCCGAATTTCCAAGATCCTCGCCTTCCGTGGCATCGAGCGCACGGCGATCGACGAAGCGCATGCGGGCGACATCGTCGCGATCGCCGGCCTCTCCAAGGGTACTGTTGCCGATACTTTCTGCGATCCGGCCGTCTCGGAAGCCATGAAGGCGCAGCCGATCGATCCGCCGACCGTCACCATGTCCTTCATTGTCAATGACAGCCCGCTGGCGGGCACCGAAGGCGACAAGGTGACGAGCCGCGTCATCCGCGACCGTCTCTTCAAGGAAGCCGAAGGCAACGTCGCCCTGAAGATCGAAGAAGCCGAAGGCAAGGATTCGTTCTACGTGTCCGGCCGCGGCGAACTTCAGCTCGCCGTTCTCATCGAAACCATGCGTCGTGAAGGCTTCGAGCTTGCCGTATCGCGTCCACGCGTCGTGATGCACAAGGATGAAAGCGGCCAGCTTCTGGAGCCGATCGAGGAAGTCGTCGTCGACGTCGACGAAGAACATTCCGGTGTCGTCGTGCAGAAGATGTCCGAGCGCAAGGCCGAAATGGTCGAGCTGCGTCCGTCGGGCGGCAATCGTCTTCGCCTGCGTTTCTACGCCCCGACCCGCGGCCTGATCGGCTACCAGTCGGAGCTGCTGACGGATACGCGCGGCACGGCGATCATGAACCGCCTGTTCCACGACTACCAGCCTTACAAGGGTGTGATTGGTGGCCGCGTCAACGGCGTGCTGCTCGCCAATGCTTCCGGCGAAGCCGTCGCCTATGCGATGTTCAACCTGGAAGATCGCGGCCCGATGATCATCGAGCCGGGCGAAAAGGTCTATGCCGGCATGATCATCGGCATCCATTCGCGCGACAACGACCTTGAAGTGAACGTCCTGAAGGGCAAGCAGCTCACCAACATCCGCGCCGCCGGCAAGGACGAAGCGGTGAAGCTGACGCCGCCGATCCGCATGACGCTCGATCGCGCGCTCTCCTGGATCCAGGACGACGAGCTGATGGAAGTGACGCCGAAGAACATTCGCCTGCGCAAGATGTATCTCGACGCCAACGACCGCAAGCGTTTCGAAAAGTCGAAGGCTGCTCTCTAAGAGCCTAAAAGCCTCAAGATATCCGTTTGGAAACCCCGGCCTTCGCGCCGGGGTTTTTTGTTGTGCGCTGCGTCGATTCGATCTTGTGACAATCGTTAAAAAAGCGTTAAATTTTAACTGTCGTCCACATGTTAAGTCTGTGGGCAATCGACCAGAATGTGCCATCGCATATGGTTAATTGTCCCTGGCAGGACCAGAGTAAACGTTATGAAGACGTTGTCGATCGATGTCCGGCGGGCCGAACCGCATGATGCCCGAGCCATTTCGGAAACGCACAGGCTCGCCTGGCAGCATACCTATGCCGGCATCATTCCGCACCGCGCGCTGACGCAGATGATCGAGCGGCGCGGTGAGAACTGGTGGCGCAAGGCAACGCGCGGACCTGCGACGCTGCTGGTTCTCGATGTTGCGGGGACGGTCGCAGGTTATGCGACGCTCGGCCTCAATCGTGCCCGCGCCCTGCCGCAGGAAGGCGAGATCTACGAGCTTTATCTCAGGCCTGAATATCAGGGCATCGGGCTTGGCAAGATGCTGTTCGGCGAGGCGCGGCGACTGTTGAAGTCGCTCGGCTGCAACGGGCTCGTTGTCTGGTGTCTCGAGGAAAACGACTCGGCCAGCAGGTTTTACCGCAATCACGGCGGCGTCGATTTCTGCGAAGGCATGGAAAATTTCGACCACAAGCAGTTGAAGAAGATCGGCTTCATCTGGAACTGAACCGCTTTTCCGGCGGTTCACTCATCTTCTGCTAGAATTTTGGTGTAATTGCGCGCAGGCGCTATCACGCATTGGTGATCTCCAATGTTGCGTTGCCGCATGAAACTGATTATCTGGCTGCGAGCAATTCAACCTCGCAGGAGTTTCGTATGCGCATCGACGCCGTTTCAATCGGTAAGAATCCACCTGAAGACGTCAACGTTATCGTCGAGGTTCCGGTCGGCGGTCATCCGATCAAGTATGAAATGGACAAGGAAGCCGGCACGCTCGTCGTCGACCGTTTCCTCTATACGCCGATGACCTATCCGGGCAACTATGGTTTCGTGCCGCATACACTGTCGGAAGACGGCGACCCGATCGACGTCCTGATCGCCAGCACCCGCCCGCTGGTTCCGGGCTGCGTCATCAATGTGCGCCCGATCGGCGTCCTGAAGATGGAAGACAATTCCGGCAAGGACGAGAAGATCATCGCCGTTCCGTCGCCGAAACTGACGCAGCGCTATGACAAGGTGAAGGATTACACCGATCTTCCCGAGATCACGCTGAAGCAGATCGAGCACTTCTTCGAGCACTACAAGGATCTGGAACCCGGCAAGTGGGTGAAGATCTTCGGCTGGGGCGATTTCAAGGAAGCCGGCCAGCTCATCCTCGAAGCCGTCGAGCGCGCCAAGAAGGCGAAGGCCTGACCGTTCAGCTGAGAAACGCTTCGAGCTTTCTTGCCAAATCCTCCGGGTCGCCCTCGATCCGGAGGATTTTTTTACGCGCCGTCTCGCCGGAAATGAGGCTGACGGAAGATTTGGGAATGCCGAGAGATTTCGATATTAGGAGGATCAGGGCCTTATTGGCCTTGCCCTTCTCGGGCACTGCTGTGACGCGTGCCTTCAGATGCGTCTCAGCCTCGCCATCCGCCTCAATGCCGTCGATCGCATCGCGCCCGCCATTCGGCGTCAGCCGAACGGCAAGGCGCAGGTGATCGCCGAAAAGCCTCCAGGGACGGTTCAAGCGACCAGCGAATAGATGAAGGGCTTGATCGGATTGTTGAGGATGGCCTGGATGAAGACGATGATCAGCAGCAGGATAATCGGCGAGATGTCGATACCGCCCAGGTTGGGCAGAAAACGGCGTATCGGCCGCAGCGCAGGCTCGGTCGCGTTGTAGAAGAACATGCCCAGCTGGTTCACAAACTGGTTGTGCGAGTTGATGACGTTGAATGCGTACAGCCACGAGAAAATCGCGCTGGCAATGATCACGTACCAATAAATGTTCAAAGCCATATCGATGATTAGAAATATGGCTTGAATAATTCCTGCCATTACCGTCTCCAGTTCGTTGTTGACAGATATGTAGACATTGGCGATTAAACGAGCAAGGGCCGTGTGGAAACGCATGGCAAATCATGTTTAACGGGTGGCTTCGCAGGCAATTCCGCACCCGTCTTCTCGGAAAACAGCTATGTCGTTTTCGCCCACCGGAGACCGTTTTGCCGCGTTCCGGCATTCGTCCTACACCCGCTTCTTCTTCGCCCGCTTCCTGCTTTCCTTCTCGCAGCAGATCGTCAGCGTCGCCGTCGGCTGGCAGATGTACGACCAGACGGGCAAGGCGATCTATCTCGGCCTGATCGGCCTGGTGCAGTTCCTGCCGTCGCTGGTGCTCATCCTCGTTACTGGCTCGGTGGCCGACCGGCGCAATCGCCGGGCGATCGCAGCGCTTTGCTCGCTGGTGAGCGCGCTCTGCACGCTGGCGCTGCTCGTCATGACGGCGACGGGGACCTTCGCGCCATGGCCTGTTTTTGCGGTGCTTCTGATCTTCGGAATCGAACGGGCCTTCATGTCGCCGGCGGTGCAGTCTCTCGCACCCAATCTCGTGCCGGAACACGCTCTTTCCAATGCGATTGCCTGGAACTCGTCGTCCTGGCAGCTCGCGGCGATCACCGGGCCGGTGCTCGGCGGTTTGCTCTATGGCGTCAGCGCGACGACGGCCTATACGGTGGCGGTTGTCTTTTCCGTTCTCGGTGCCGCTCTTCTCTTCATGATCCCGAAGCCGGAACAGAAGACGACGGGTGAGGCCAAGAGCTGGGCAATGATCCTCGGCGGCTTCAGTTTCATCCGCGCGGAAAGGGTGGTGCTCGGTGCGATCTCGCTCGATCTCTTCGCCGTGCTGCTCGGGGGTGCTACGGCACTGATGCCGATCTTCGCTCGCGATATCCTGACGCTTGGCCCCTGGGGGCTTGGACTGCTGCGCGCCGCACCGGGGCTCGGGGCTATCGTCATGGCGGTTTTCCTGGCCGTCTATCCGCTGAAGCATCGCGCCGGCATCTACATGTTCATCGGCGTCGCCCTGTTCGGCGTCGGTACGATCATCTTCGGCGCCTCGACCAATACGGAGATCTCGATTGCGGCGCTGGCGTTGATGGGCGCGGCCGACATGGTGTCGGTCTATGTGCGCGAGAGCCTGATCGCGCTCTGGACGCCGGACGAGCTGCGTGGCCGCGTCAATGCGGTCAACATGGTCTTCGTCGGCGCTTCGAACGAGCTCGGGGAATTCAGGGCGGGCACGATGGCATCGATCTTCGGCGCGGTGCCGGCGGTCATCATCGGCGGGGTCGGAACGCTGGCGGTGGCAGCGATCTGGGCTTCGAGTTTCCCGAAATTGCGCGCAATCGATACGCTCGACGCGCCCAGCAGCGTGCAAGCCAGCACATAAGACAGGGCGTCTTGCCGGATGCGGCCTCTACGCGGGTAGGGTGATCGGGGAGGGTGCCTTCACCGTCTTGCCTTCGAAGACGATATCGAGAAATTCGGTCAGCCAGGCTTTGAGAGGCGCGTCGAACAGCATGCGGCCTTCGAGATGTTCGCGACCCTGCTGGGCGTTCGGCAGAATGAAGCGGTGCGCGCCGTGCACCACCCAGCGATGCATCATCACCCGGGTGAGCTCGGCATGGAACTGCAGGCCCCAGGCGTTGCCGTCATAACGGAAGGCCTGGTTCGGGTAAGCGTCACCTTCGGCCAGGAGATCGGCGCCGTGCGGCAGCTCGAAGCCCTCGCGATGGAAGTGATAGACCATCTTCGGCCAGTGCATTAGCAGCCGGCCTCTCTCGGTCGGCCGCAGCGGGTACCAGCCGATCTCCGTCGAGCCGTCGGCATTCGACTGCACCTTGCCGCCGAGATGATGAACCAGCATCTGCGCGCCGAGGCAAATGCCGAGATAGGGGCGTTTTTCCCGCAAGGGAATATTGATCCAGTCGATCTCTTTCTTGATGAAGTCATCGGGATCATTGGCGCTCATCGGCCCGCCGAAAACGACGGCGCCGGCATGATCTTCGAGCGTCGTCGGAAGCGACTCGCCGAGAACCGGCCGACGGATATCGAGACGATAGCCTTTTTCGACGAGCAACTGGCCGACGCGGCCCGGGCTCGACCGTTCCTGGTGCAGGACGATGAGGATCGGACGCCGGTCGCGGTTCGGGTATCGCTCAATCGCTGTCATCTTGGACAACCTGGACATCGGTCACCCTGGCGGCGGCCTCCTGCCGTTTCTGGATGCGCTCGCGCGAGGAGACGCCGAGCAGATCAGCGATGCGCCAGATCACATGGTCCTCCATCTCGCTGCGCTCGCCATCGGCATAGACGATATCCCAGAGGATGCCGATCAGCTCCAGCCGTTGCTCTGCGTTGAGATGGCGCTTCAGGTCGGCGGTAAAGCGATAATAGTCGACGGCAGAGCTTTCGGCCTCGAGGCCGGCGGCCATCAGCGCTTCGAGCTGCTTGCCATCGAGCGCATATTGCTCCTTCAGGAGCTTGCGCAGCCGTTTCTTCTCACTGGCCTTGATCCGGCCGTCGGCCTCCATGACCTGCATGCAGAGCGCCGCCACCGCGATGCGCGGATCATCCGGGGCGAAAGCTTTCCGGGAGTGATCGGCGGTGAGCTTCTGGAAGAATGCCTGAAAGCGTTCGAACATGCGGTTTTGGTTCCATTTCAGAAGAGGCGAAGCCGTGTCTTGGGTTCCGGTTCCGCCCTGGTGTCGCGAACGCCGGGATCATCCGGCAATCCGCCAAAGAAGGGCTTTGCCTCGTGCGGCGTCGGCGCTTTATCGCTCGCGGCCGGCTCGACCGGCTTCGGTTTTGCCCGCGCCGGGGCCGGCGTGGGGCGCACGGCCTCGGCAATCGTCGCAGCGCGTTCCAGTTCGATGATGCGATGATCGTTGACCGGACTTTCCGGCTTGACGTCCCGCAGCGGCGGCAGCGTCTTCAGGGCGGTTTCGATCGAGGCGGGCTGCGACCCATCCTCGATCGGACCTTCGATCTGGCCGAAGGGCGCCTTCCATTCGAAGGCGTCGAGGCGGCCGGTTATGGGCGATACCGGCAGCCATTTGTCCGATACGAAGCCATCCGCCACCCAGGCCGGGTCGCGCGGCGCCTTGAGCGCCTGGGCGAGCCAGTGGCGCACGCGGCCCTGGTCGCCGGTTTCGGCTTCCTCGATGTCGGCGAGCAGCAGAAAGGCTGCCTCGCGCGGCTGCATGCGGGCGGCCGCTTCCGCCTTGGCGCGGGCCTTGGCAAACTCCTGGGCGTCGAGCGCCGCCTGGGCGACGACGAGGAGAGATTCGACGTTATTCGGGCGCATCCCTTCCAGCCGTTCGGCTCGCTTCAGCCGGTCGAGCGTGGAATCGCCGCTGCGGGCTCTGACATAGGTGCGGCCGATTTCGGGATGAGGGCCCGATTTCCATGCCTGCTCGAGGATCGAGGCGGCCTTGCGCAAGCCGCCTTCGCGGAAGAGCGCCTTTGCAGCGATGAGGGCGGCCGGAATGAAATCGGAGGAAAGCTTCAGTGCCTGCAGCGCGTCGTCGCGGGCACCGGCCGGGTCGCTTTCGAGCTTCTCGCCGGCCCGCGCCGTCAGGAGAACGGCGTGCAGGCGGTTGGCCTCGGCCTTTTCGACGACGCGAGCGGCCTTCTGCTGTTCCAGCAGACGGATCGCATCGTCCCAACGGCCGGCCTGGCTGCGATATTCGAGCGTCGCCTGCGCTGCCCAGGGCAGGTAAGGTGCGTTGTCGGCCGCCTTCTCGGCATATTGACGTGCGGCTTCGTTGGCCCCGAGGCGGCGGGCCTCCAAATAGAGGCCGCGCAGACCGAGCTCGCGCGTTTCGGGATCGTTGGCCATGGCTTCGAATTTGGCGCGCGCCTCGTCATGGCGCCCTTCGATCAGCGCGGCCTGGGCCTCGAGCAGGTTGATCAGCGGCTCCTGATCGGCGCGGATGAGTCCGCGCGAACGGGCGGCCATCTTGCGGGCAAGCAACGCATTGCCGGCGCCGGCGGCGATCAGGCCTGTCGACAGCGCCTGGTAGCCGCGGTCACGCTTGCGGGCGCGGAAATAACGGGTCACCGAATGCGGCGAAGTCCAGATCAGGCGGACGAACCACCAGGCGATCATCACAGCGGCGACGAGGGCGATGATCGCGCTCACGGCGACGATCAGCTTCGTCTGGTAGATCTGGCCTTCCCAGATCAACGAGAGGTCGCCGGGACGGTCGGCGAACCAGGAAAAGCCATAGGCGAGAAGCAGCACGAAGAGGGCGAAGACGACAAGTCTGATCATGATCTTACCCTTGCTTGCCGGTGCCGCTGACCGCTTTCGACAGCGCCCCGCCGACCAGTTCCTCGACACGGATGCGCGCTTCCAGCGACTGCTTGAAGGCGGCGGAAGCCTGCTTGCCCTGAGCAGGCAGGCTATTCCATTCGGCCGAAGCACCGGGCAGATCGCCGTTCTTCACCTTGTCCTCCATGCGGGCGGCGATCGCTTCAACGCTCTCGCCCTCGATATTGCCGACGGGACGGACCGTTACCAGCGATTTTGCGCTCGCCATCAGGCGATCCGACCAGCTCTGGTTCGGATCCGGCTGGTTGACGGCTTCGACGATTGCTGTGGCAACATCGGGAACCTGACGCACCAACTCGGCGCGCGAGGGAATGCCGGTCTCGGCAAAGGTGCGCAGGTCGGCGACGGCGGGATCGTCAGGCGCGACGCCGGCGAAAGTATCGAGTTCGGCAAGAAACGGGCCGCCGCGATCGATCGCCGCCTTAAGGGCGGCTGCCGCGATTGCCCGGGCGACGGCGACATCCTCCCGCGGCTCGTTGAGCTTCTTCTCGGCCTCTTCGAGGCGCTTGGCGATATCGGCGCCGCTGCTCGTCTGTTGCTCGGAGGATTGTGTAAGCGTGGCGCGCAGCTGGTCGACCTGAGCGCTCAGCTCCGCAATCTTCTGGTTGAGCGCATCGACATTCGTTGAATCTGCCGGCGCGCCGGTTGCAGGGGCATTGGCTGCTGCAATTTCCAGCGCGGCGAGACGTTTTTCGAGCGCACCGTCGCCGGTGCTTGCCGGGTTGGCGGCGAGATTGGCGACGGCCTGTTTCAAGCCGTCGATTTCGCCTGAGAGATCCGCGATCACAGGCGAGGCCGTTTGCGGCGATGGGGAAGTCGGGAGGTAGCCGGCATATTGAATGGCGCCGGCACCAAGCAGGGCGATGAGGCCGCCGACGATGCCAGCGGCGACGAGACCGGAGGTGGCGGCGCCTCTCGGGGCGGGCTGTTCGGCAGGCGGCGTGAAGGAAGGTTCAGGGGCTGCGGCTTCTTCCTCCCGCGTATCCGCCGCCTTCATGGGCTCGTCTTCAGCTTGGGCGTGCGAGGCGGTTTCGGTTTCGGGCAATGTGTCGGCATCGGCGGAAGTGCTGTCAGTATGGCCGGCATCGTTCTCCACCGGCTTTTCGGTATCGGCTGCGGAAGCGAATTCCTGTGCATCGAGGTCGATCGTGACCGGCTCGTCGGCGCTTTTCGAATGGCGTGGCGGGTTTCCCGATACCATGAGGTCCTCTTTATCCTGCATTGCAACGAAACTAGACAGTGATGCCATTTAAGGGAAGAGGTTAGATCAAATTTGGGCGGCTAGAGCCTTCAAAGCAGCGACAAAAGGCTTCCCTCATCCGGCATCGGCGCTATCGCCACATTTTTTTTCAGAGCCGCCGGGATGGCCTCCGCCACCGTCTCGCTGAGGCAGAGAAGGCGGATTCCGCTGCCTTGCGGCAGGGCGGATCGAAGTTCGGCGACGTGAAAGAAATCGTCGGCCGTCTGGCGCGAATAAAAGAGGATGGCGTCAGGGCCACGACCGGAGAAAATCGCTTCGATCTCGGCCGGATCGGGGGCGAGCGGCTGCATGCGATAACATTCGGCGATGGAAAAGCGCATGCCGAGTTCGCGCAATCTTTCTTCGAACGTTTCGGCGCGCGGCAGGCCGGCAAGATAGAGCAACCCGTCGGCTCCCCGCGCCGCGACGAGATCGGCAAGATCGCGGCCGTTGCCGGAGGATGAGGAAACCGATCGGAAGCCGAGGCTCTCCGCCTTTTTCGCTGTCGCCTCCCCGACCGCGAAAAGCGGGCGGGTAAGATGCGGGCGAATTGCCTCGCCGAGCGTGGAAATGACCCGGATGGCTTCCGCGCTGGTCACCGCGATCGCGCCGCTGGTGGCCACGAGCGCGTCTGCTGCTGCGGCGTTGACGTGCAGCGGTCGACGCAGCGGCAATAGCAGGGGCTCATGGCCCAGATCGCGCAAACGTCGGGCAGTTTGCTCGGCCGAATGCGCGGGGCGGGTGACGAGCACGAGCATCGCCGCTTCAGCGCCAGTCGTCGAAGAAGGCGCTGCCGGCCCTTGCGCGCACATCCTGGCCGGCGCGGGTGCCAAGGGCGGCCGCATCGCGGCGGTGGCCGTCGGTCGTCACGGTATGCTGGCTGCGGCCATCCGGCGTAATGATGAGGCCGGAGAAGCGGATCAGGTCGCCTTCGCAGACGGCGTAACCGCCGATCGGCGTGCGGCAGGAGCCGTCGAGAGCGGCGAGGAAGGCGCGTTCGCAGGAGACGGTGTCAAAGGTCGTGATATCGTTGATCGGGGCCAAGAGATCGTCAATCCCCGTGTCGCCGATACGGCTTTCGATGCAGATCGCCCCCTGCGCCGGCGCCGGCGGGAAAGTGTCGGGGTCGAGGATATCGGTCAGTACCTCGACTTTGCCGAGACGTTTCAGGCCGGCAAGCGCCAGCAGGGTCGCGTCCACCTGGCCCTCTTCGAGCTTGCGCAGGCGCGTTTCTACCGCGCCACGGAAGGTGACGACGTTGATGTCAGGCCGCATGCGGCGGATCAGCGCCTGGCGACGCAGCGATGAGGAGCCGACGGTGGCGCCATGCGGCAGGTCGATCAGCTTGGGTGCGGTGCGGCCGATAACGGCGTCGCGGATATCCTCGCGCGGCAGATAGGCGGAGAGGTAAAGGCCATCGGGCAGGTGCGTCGGCATGTCCTTGGTGGAGTGGACGGCGAAATCCAGCTCGCCCGATGTAAGCTGCTGTTCGAGCTCTTCGGTGAAGAGGCCCTTGCCGCCGATCTCGGCGAGCGACCGGTCGGTGATGCGGTCACCCTTGGTCGTCAGCACGACGATTTCGAACATCTCCTCGGGCAGGTTATGCGCCGCCATCAGCCTGTCGCGGGCCTCATGCGCCTGGGCAAGCGCCAGCGGGCTGCCTCGCGTGCCGATCCGGAAAGGTTTTGTTTGCATCAGCTCTGTTCCGTTGTTACCGGAGTTCTCGTAAACGGGTTTCCGTACCATCGCAATCAACGAACAGGCCTCATGGTTCCCTTTCTGCGCATTCTCGGCATCGAAACAAGCTGCGACGAGACCGCCGCGGCAGTTGTCGAGCGCGATGCGGAAGGCCATTCCAAGGTGCTGTCCGACGTGGTGCTTTCCCAGCTCGACGAGCACAGCGCCTATGGCGGCGTGGTGCCGGAGATTGCGGCGCGCGCCCATGTCGAGGCGCTGGACGAGCTGATCGAGGAGGCCTTAGCGCGCGCCAATGTGTCGCTGGCTGACGTCGATGCCATTGCCGCCACTTCGGGGCCGGGGCTGATCGGCGGGCTGCTTGTCGGATTGATGACCGGCAAGGCGATCGCAAGAGCCGCCGGCAAGCCGCTCTATGCCGTCAACCATCTCGAAGGTCATGCGCTGACGGCGCGGCTGACGGATGGGCTTTCCTTCCCCTATCTGATGCTGCTCGTCTCGGGCGGCCATACCCAACTGATCCTGGTGCGCGGCGTCGGACAATATGAGCGCTGGGGCACGACGATCGACGATGCGCTCGGCGAAGCCTTCGACAAGACGGCAAAGCTGCTCGGGCTGCCCTATCCCGGCGGCCCGGCGGTGGAGCGGATGGCGCGGGATGGCAATCCCGATCGTTTCAATTTTCCGCGCCCGCTGGTCGGCGAGGCGCGGCTCGATTTCTCCTTTTCCGGCCTGAAGACGGCAGTGCGGCAGGCCGCACAGGAGATCGCGCCGCTTAGCGATCAGGATGTCGCCGATATTTGCGCCTCGTTCCAGAAGGCGATTTCGCGGACGCTGAAGGACCGCATCGGCCGCGGCCTGCAGCGGTTCAAGGCGGAATTCCCTGTAACCGGCGAGGAGCCGGCGCTCGTCGTTGCCGGCGGCGTCGCCGCCAATCTCGAGCTGCGCGGCACGCTGCAGGCGCTCTGCGACAAGAACGGTTTCCGCTTCATCGCACCGCCGCTGAACCTCTGCACCGACAATGCGGTGATGATCGCTTGGGCAGGGCTCGAGCGGATGGCGACCGGTGCCGCGCCTGACACACTCGACGTACAGCCGCGCTCGCGCTGGCCGCTCGATTCCAACGCGGAGACGCTGATCGGGTTCGGAAAAAGAGGGGCGAAGGCATGAGCGAAACCATTGCCGTCGTCGGTTCGGGGGCCTTCGGAACGGCGCTTGCCGCCGTCATCGCCCTTGCCGGGCGAAGTGCGGTAACCCTCGTCGGGCGTGATCCGTCGCTGATTGCGGATCTGAAAGCCGAACGGCTGCATGATGCGGTGCTGCCGGGTATTGCCTTGCCCGATACGCTTGAATTTTCCGCCGAGGCGGATGCGATCGCCGGCGCCTCCATCGTGCTGTTTGCGATGCCGTCGCAGGCGCAGGCGGATGCGGCGCGGCAATACGGCCCCTATCTTGCCAAGGATGCCGTCGTCGTTACCTGCGCCAAGGGCATCGAGCGGGCGACGGGCAATCTCTTGACCGACATGCTGGAACGAGAACTGCCGGACCATCCGGTCGCCGTGCTCTCCGGTCCCGGATTTGCAGCCGATATTGCCAAAGGCCTGCCGACGGCGATGGCAATCGCGGCGGCGGACATGGAAACAGCCGAGCGGCTCGCCCAGGCAATATCCGGCCGGACCTTCCGGCTCTACGCCTCCGACGACCGTATCGGCGTGCAGCTCGGCGGCGCGCTCAAGAACGTGCTGGCAATTGCCTGCGGCATTGTCGAAGGCCGCGGCATCGGTGATTCCGCCCGTGCGGCGCTGATTGCGCGTGGGCTTGCGGAAATGTCGCGTTTCGTCGTCGCTAAGGGCGGGCAGGCGGATACTGTGCGCGGGCTTTCCGGTCTCGGCGATCTGGTACTGACGGCAACGAGCCATCAATCGCGCAACCTGCGCTTCGGCATTGCGCTCGGGCGCGGCGAAAAGGTCGATCCTCTGCAGGGAGCACTGGTGGAAGGCGCGCTCGCCGCCTCCGTCGCCTCCCGGCTCGCCGCGGAACTGGCGATCAGCATGCCGATCACCGATGCCGTTTCCGCCATCATCGACGGCCGTCTCGATATATCGGATGCGATCGAGCAATTGATGACGCGCCCAATCACCACCGAATAGGAGAACAGACATGCTTTTCGCCCTTCTCTGCAAGGACAAGCCGGGGCATCTGAACGTGCGCATGGAGACGCGGCCGACGCATCTCGATTATCTCAATGGGCTGAATGCCGAGGGCACGCTGAAGATCGCCGGCCCGTTTCTCGATGATGACGGCAAGGCCTGCGGCAGCCTGATCGTCGTCGAAGCGGAATCGAAGGAAGCGGCACGTGCGCTTGCCGATGCCGATCCCTATGCCAAGGCTGGATTGTTCGAAAGCGTCGAGGTTCAGACCTTCAACTGGGTCTTCAACAAACCGGAGGCGTAAGCATGGCGCATTGGCTCTATAAATCCGAACCTGCCTCCTGGTCATGGGAGCAGCAGAAGGCTGCCGGCGAAAAGGGCACGGAATGGACGGGCGTGCGCAACTATCTGGCGCGCAACAACATGCGGGCGATGCAGATCGGCGACAAAGGCTTCTTCTATCATTCCAATGATGGGCTAGAGATCGTCGGCCTCGTCGAGGTTTGCGCGCTGTCGCATCCCGATTCCACCGCCAAGGGCGATCCGAAGTGGGATTGCGTCGATATCCGCGCCGTCATGGACGTGCCGAAACGGGTGACGCTGAAGGACGTGAAGGCGAGCGAGAAGCTTGCCAAGATGGCTCTCGTCACCTCGATGCGGCTTTCCGTACAGCCGGTGACGGAGGAAGAATATCTCGAAGTCTGCCGCATGGGCGGGCTGGACAATCCGCCGCGTTGAAAACTGATCCTGAAGCCTTCATCCGCGCCAATACCGGCCTGATGGCGCCGCCACACGTGCCGGAGATTTCGCTCCATCTGGCGAGCGAGGCGCATGAGCTGTGGCTGAAGACGGAGGAAGAGCTGGAAGCGATCGGCCTGCCGCCGCCCTTCTGGGCTTTCGCCTGGGCGGGCGGACAGGGATTGGCGCGCTACATCCTAGATCATCCGGAAACGGTGCGAGGTCAGCGGGTGCTCGATTTCGCCAGCGGCTCGGGCCTTGTCGGCATTGCGGCTGTCATGGCCGGCGCCTGCGAGGTCACGACAAGCGATATCGACCCCTGGGCGGAATCGGCGCTCCGGCTGAATGCCGGGGCCAATGGCGTTTCGCTCGGATTTACCGGCGCCAATCTGATCGGACAGGCCGTCGATGCGGATATCGTGCTTGCGGGCGACGTGTTTTACGACCGCGCTTTCGCCGATGCGCTCATTCCGTGGTTCGCGCGGCTGGCGACGGAGGGCAAAACGGTTCTGGTCGGCGATCCCGGGCGGAGCTATCTGCCTCGGGACCGGCTGGAATTCCGCGCGGTCTATCAAGTGCCGGTGACGCGGGCGCTGGAGGACAGCGAAATCAAGAAGACGACGGTTTGGCGCTTCACCTAAGGCCGGATGACGCAGACATTGGCCTCGTAGGAGCAAGGGTCGTCCTGGACGGCGACGTCGATGACCTTCGCCTTCGGCGCCAGCGGCTCAACCCGCGGAGGATAGAAGCCGTAGCCATTGCCGCCGACATAGGTTCCGCCATCGACTTGATAGACGTAGGAAGAGCCGGAATAGCTTCCACCGCCGTCCCAACCCGGCGCCTGGGGCGCGATGATGACGAGATTGCTGTGCGCTGCGCGGTTTGTTGCCGCCGACGAAAATTGCGTCAGCATCGGCATCCTGTTCCGGCCTCGGTGGCCATAGAAATTGTCGAAACCTATGCCGCGGTGGCGCCAACTCAAGCGTTCGCCGAGGAGCAATCCGCCGTGGAACGCGTGGCGATGACCGGGGAAGCGATCATTATGACGGCGCTCGCCCGCCGTCGCGGGGAGTGCGGCAAGGGCTGCGAGCGCAAGCAGGGTGACTGCGGACAGACTGCGAAACATGGATGCCGGCCTCCGGAATTCCGATCGTTAACAAATCGTTAACGGCAGATTGCGCCAAAAGCGGCAGCTTGTCCATTCGCGCGGGAAGAACGGCTTAAATATTGAGCGCAAAAGGCCAGTTTGATTGGGGCGCAAACTTCCCGGTAATCCGAATCGATTAAATTAAAAGCAGATAGCAATTGTGCTTGTCGTCTGGCCTTTCGGTGATTAAACGTCGCAATTGATGCAACGCACACAGAGAATTTTGTCATTGGTGTGGTTGACTGAGCATGCTCCGAAATCCGGAAGCGCAGAGAAGCCGCCGCGAGGTTCTGATGGCGAACGTGACAAATAACCGGCCCCTGTCGCCGCATTTGCAAATTTACAAACCTATTCCCACCATGATTATGTCCATCGTCCACCGCATCACCGGGGGCGCGCTCTATGTCGGCACGCTGCTGGTCGCCTGGTGGCTGATCGCGGCGGCAAGCGGCCAGGGCTCCTATGATTGGGCCAACTGGGTCCTCGGCAGCCTTATCGGCAAACTCGTGCTCCTCGGCTATACCTGGGCACTGCTGCACCACATGCTCGGCGGCTTCCGCCACTTCATGTGGGACCTTGGTTACGGCTTCGAGAAGGAATTTTCGACCAAGCTCGCCATTGCCAACATCATCGGGTCGCTCTGTCTGACCGTGCTGGTCTGGGTGATCGGCTTCCTCATTCGCTTCTGAAGGTCCTCTCATGGATATGCGCACCCCCCTCGGCAAGGTTCGCGGGCTCGGCTCCGCCAAGGACGGCACGGACCATTTCTGGCGCCAGCGGCTGACGGCCGTCGCCAATGTTCCGCTCATCCTCTTCTTCCTGATCTTCATGCTCGTCTACGCCGGCGCGCCTTACGCGGATGTGGTTCGCGCCCTGTCGAACCCCTTCGTCGCCGTCGTCATGGGACTGATGGTGATCTCCGGCGTCATCCACATGAAGCTAGGCATGCAGGTCATCATCGAGGATTACGTGCACGGCGAATTCGGCAAGATCGCTTTGCTGATGCTGAACACGTTCTTTGCGATCCTGATCGCCGGCCTCTGTCTCTTCGCCATTCTGAAAATCGCATTCGTAGGATAAGTTCGACATGGCACCGACCCCCCCCGCCCAGAACGGCAAGGCCTACAAATATGTCGATCACTCCTATGACGTGATCGTCGTCGGCGCCGGCGGCGCCGGCCTGCGCGCCACGCTTGGGATGGCCGAGCAGGGTTTCCGCACCGCCTGCATCACCAAGGTTTTTCCGACCCGCTCCCATACGGTCGCAGCCCAGGGCGGCATCGCCGCCTCGCTGCGCAACATGACGCCCGACAGCTGGCAGTGGCACCTTTACGACACCGTGAAGGGTTCCGACTGGCTCGGCGACGTCGACGCCATGCAGTATCTCACCATGGAAGCGCCGAAGGCAGTCTATGAGCTCGAGCATTACGGCGTGCCGTTCTCGCGCAACGAGGAAGGCAAGATCTATCAGCGCCCGTTCGGCGGCCACATGCAGAATTACGGCGAAGGCCCGCCGGTACAGCGCACCTGCGCCGTTGCCGACCGGACCGGCCACGCCATCTTGCATACGCTCTACGGCCAGTCGCTACGCAACAACGCGGAATTCTTCATCGAGTATTTCGCGCTCGACCTGATCATGTCGGAGGACGGCAGTCGCTGCACCGGCGTCGTCGCCTGGTGCCTCGATGACGGCACGATCCATCGCTTCGCCGCCAAGATGGTGGTGCTGGCGACCGGCGGCTACGGCCGCGCCTATTTCTCGGCAACCTCTGCCCATACCTGCACCGGCGACGGCGGCGGCATGGTGGCGCGTGCCGGACTGCCGCTGCAGGACATGGAATTCGTTCAGTTCCACCCGACCGGCATCTACGGCTCGGGCTGTCTGATCACCGAGGGTGCCCGCGGCGAAGGCGGCTATCTCGTCAACTCCGAAGGCGAGCGCTTCATGGAGCGTTATGCGCCTTCGGCCAAGGACCTTGCCTCGCGCGACGTCGTTTCGCGCTGCATGACGCTTGAGATCCGCGAAGGCCGCGGCGTCGGCAAGAACAAGGACCACATCTTCCTGCATCTCGACCACCTCGACCCGGCCGTTCTGCATGAACGCCTGCCGGGGATTTCCGAGAGCGCAAAAATTTTCGCAGGCGTCGACGTCACGCGCGAGCCGATCCCGGTCCTGCCGACCGTTCACTACAACATGGGCGGCATTCCCACGAACTATTGGGGCGAAGTGCTGAATGCCGACAGCGCCAATCCGGAACGGATCATCCCCGGCCTGATGGCTGTCGGCGAAGCCGGCTGCGCCTCGGTGCACGGCGCCAACCGCCTCGGCTCCAACTCGCTGATCGATCTCGTGGTCTTCGGCCGCGCTGCTGCGATCCGCGCCGGCGAGGTTATCGACCGCGCAGCGCCGATCCCGCATCTCAACGTCGCAGCCTGCGACAGGATTATGGACCGCTTCGACGGCCTGCGTCACGCCAGCGGCGGCACGCCGACGGCTGATCTGCGCGAGAAGATGCAGCGCGCCATGCAGGAAGACGCGGCCGTCTTCCGCACGCAGGAATCGCTAGAATCCGGCTGCCAGCGCATCTCGGCCATCTGGGGCGAAATGAAGGACATCAAGGTTACCGACCGTTCGATGATCTGGAACTCCGACCTCGTGGAAACGCTGGAGCTGCAGAACCTGATGGCCAATGCCATCACGACGATCTACGGCGCCGAGGCCCGCAAGGAAAGCCGCGGCTCGCATGCACGCGAGGACTATACAGAGGGCGCGTTCGCCGGCCGCGACGATGTCAACTGGCGCAAGCACACGCTTTCCTGGGTGAACGAGGCAGGCGACGTCAAGCTCGATTACCGGCCGGTTCATACCGAGCTGATCGCGGAAGGCATCGATCCGCACAAGATCGAGCCCAAGGCCCGCGTCTACTGATCTCAAGAGGAACCTGATATGGTTGAACTCGCTCTCCCCAAGAATTCTCAGATGCGCGAAGGCAAGGTCTGGCCGAAGCCGGCGGGAGCCAAGAACACCCGCGAATTCCGCGTCTATCGCTGGAGCCCGGACGACGGGCAGAACCCGTCGATCGACACTTTCTACATCGATGTCGACGATTGCGGGCCGATGGTGCTCGACGGCCTGCTCTATATCAAGAACAAGATCGACCCGACCCTGACCTTACGCCGTTCCTGTCGCGAGGGTATCTGCGGGTCCTGCGCGATGAATATCGACGGCACGAACACGCTCGCCTGCACCAAGGGCCTCGACGATATCAAGGGCGCGGTGAAGATCTATCCGCTGCCGCATCTGCCCGTCGTCAAGGATCTGGTTCCCGACCTTACCAACTTCTATGCCCAGCATCGTTCGATCGAACCGTGGCTGAAGACGGTATCGCCGGCGCCGGCCAAGGAATGGAAGCAGAGCCACGAGGATCGGCAGAAGCTCGACGGCCTCTATGAATGCATCCTGTGCGCCTGCTGCTCGACCTCCTGTCCGAGTTATTGGTGGAATGGCGACCGCTATCTCGGTCCTGCCGTTCTGCTGCAGGCCTATCGCTGGCTGATCGACTCCAGAGACGAAGCGACCGGCGAACGCCTGGACAATCTCGAGGATCCGTTCCGTCTCTATCGCTGCCACACGATCATGAACTGTGCGCAGACATGCCCGAAGGGCCTGAACCCGGCCAAGGCGATCGCCGAAATCAAGAAGATGATGGTCGAGCGCCGGGTCTGATCCGCAGCAAGACGATGGCGGAATAGACGGCTTCGATTCCGAAGCCGTCAAAGAGATCAGGTCGTGGCTCGCCTCGGTGCGCGAGCAGGGCGTTCGCGTCGAGCCGCTGTAATCCTTCCTGCAATGTCGTTCACATACTATTCCAAGACGATACGAGACTTTGACTGGGATCCAGGCAGAGACGAACGCGCCCAACACCTTGCTGACAAATTCTATGTGCAGGAAGTTCTGCAACGGGACAGTTGAACTGTATCGTTTTTCGGTTAGTGGTTGTCGTGGGCAATTTATGTCGCCTGACTTGATTAACCAAAGCGAATTACGATAATCGACCTTGTCTCACGCCCTTTTCTCTACGGCCGATGCCGAATCCAGGAGTATGATGATGCAGTTGCGATATGCGATGACAGGTCTGGTGGTGACCCTCGCGCTAGCCGGTTGTCAGCGTACGGCATATGACTACAGCTCCAACTCGAACGCCGGGCCGGCGCCGTTGACGGCGCAGCCGGTTCCCTCGGTGCAGGGCGGGCAGCTTCCGCCGCCGACCGGCAGCTCGCAGTTTCCGGCGGCGCCGGCGTCGACGTCGCCAATGCCGGGTGCGCAGCCGGGCGCGGTTGCCGCGAATGCGCTTGATGTCACCAAGGAATCGATGGTCGGAAGCTGGCGTGTTAACGGCTCTTGCGACATGTTCCTGACGCTCACCAACCTCGGCAGCGGTTCCCGCGGCGGCACGCGCGGCTGCGTCGGCGAACTGACGGCGATGGGCTCCTGGGAAGTTGCCGGCAAGCAGGTGCTGCTCAAGGACCGCTCGGGCAACCAGATCGGCAGCGTCTACAAGACGGCCGACAACCGCTTCGACGGACAGACGAGCACGGGCCAGTCGATCAGCCTCAGCCGGTAAACGAACCGGCGCGGTAAACGATCCGGCGGCTCCCCCGCCGATGACTGACAGGCGGATAGGCCCTCATGCAGCCAATGCCAGATTATGCGCTCAGCGTTTGCGAACAGCTCAAATCGCTGACGGTTTCCGGTGCGCTGCAGGTAGATTCCGCCCAGATGGACGTGGCGAAAAGCCTGGACCGGGTGCTTGCCGGGCTGAAGCAGCAACGCCCGGCGGCCAAATCGAGCGCGCTCGGTTGGCTGTTTGCCTCGAAGAAGAAGGCCGAGGGCGGCATCAAGGGGCTCTACATCCACGGCAGCGTCGGGCGCGGCAAGACCATGCTGATGGACATGTTCTTCGCGATGGCGCCCTCCAGGAAGAAACGGCGGGCGCATTTCCACGAATTCATGGCTGATGTGCACAACCGCATCGCGGCACACCGGTTGAAACTTAAGAACGGTGAAACCAAGCAGGCCGATCCAATGCCGCCGGTCGCCGCAGCGCTTTACGAGGAAGCGGAGCTGCTCTGTTTCGACGAGTTCACGGTCACCGACATTGCCGATGCGATGATCCTGTCGCGGCTGTTCTCCGAACTCTTCGCGCGGGGATGCGTGCTGGTGGCGACCTCGAACGTCGAACCGGACAATCTCTACAGGGACGGCCTCAATCGCGGCCTCTTCCTGCCTTTTGTCGCGCTGCTCAAGCAGCATGTCGATGTCGTCACCCTGGATTCGCCGACTGACTACCGGATGGAGAAGTTGACCAGCCAGCCGGTCTATCTCGTGCCCATCAGCGAACATAACGATATGGCGATGGAGGCGTCCTGGACGCAGGCGCTGCACGGGCGCAAGGCGCAGCCGCTGGATATTCCGATGAAGGGGCGCCATATCCACGTGCCGCTCGCCGCCGACCGCATGGCACGGTTCTCCTTCGCCGATCTTTGCGACAAGCCGCTCGGCGCGACCGATTTCCTCGCCATCGCCGAACGCTTCGATACGGTCTTCCTCGACCACGTCCCCTTGCTTGGCCCGGAAAAACGGAACCAGATCAAGCGGTTCATCATTCTGGTCGATACGCTCTACGATCACGCCGTGCGGCTCTATATCTCCGCGGCGGCGATGCCGGAGGAATTACTTCTCCATCGCCGAGGCACCGAGGGCTTCGAATTCGACCGTACGGCATCGCGCCTGTTCGAGATGCGCAGCGCCGAATATCTTGCGCTGCACCATGACAAGCGCGCTGCAGAGTAACAATCTGATGACAGAACATCTTACGTTTACGTAAGAATTTTAGTATCTAAACGATTGAAAACGCTGCATCAAAATTAATGGATTGCCATTTTTAGGCTTTGGGTCTATGCGATTGCGTCATTGGGCGGTGCCTTGGCGTCGTTCGACGAATTTGATCGCAAAGGAAACGGCGAAATGGCGCGTAACAAGATCGCACTCATTGGTTCTGGCATGATTGGTGGCACGCTGGCGCATCTCGCCGGCCTGAAGGAGCTGGGCGACATCGTCCTCTTCGACATTGCGGATGGCATTCCCCAGGGCAAGGGCCTCGACATCGCGCAGTCCTCCCCGGTCGAAGGCTTCGACGCCAATCTGACCGGCGCCAGCGACTATTCCGCGATCGAAGGTGCCGACGTCTGCATCGTCACCGCCGGTGTTCCGCGCAAGCCGGGCATGAGCCGCGACGACCTTCTCGGCATCAACCTCAAGGTCATGGAGCAGGTCGGCGCCGGCATCAAGAAATATGCCCCGAATGCTTTCGTGATCTGCATCACCAATCCGCTCGACGCCATGGTCTGGGCGCTGCAGAAGTTCTCCGGCCTTCCGGCCAACAAGGTCGTCGGCATGGCTGGCGTTCTCGACTCCTCGCGTTTCCGCCTCTTCCTCGCCAAGGAATTCAACGTTTCCGTCCAGGACGTGACGGCCTTCGTTCTTGGCGGTCACGGCGACACGATGGTGCCGCTCGCCCGTTATTCCACAGTCGGCGGCATTCCGCTGACCGATCTCATCACCATGGGCTGGGTCACCAAGGAGCGCCTCGAAGAGATCATTCAGCGCACCCGTGACGGCGGCGCCGAAATCGTTGGTCTCTTGAAGACAGGCTCGGCCTATTACGCGCCGGCTGCTTCGGCGATCGAAATGGCCGAATCCTACCTCAAGGACAAGAAGCGCGTCCTGCCTTGCGCTGCCCAGCTCACCGGCCAGTACGGCGTCAAGGACATGTATGTCGGCGTCCCCACAGTCATCGGCGCCGGCGGCGTCGAGCGCGTGATCGAGATCGATCTCAACAAGACCGAGAAGGAGGCCTTCGACAAGTCGGTGGCCGCTGTCGCCGGCCTTTGCGAAGCCTGCATCAACATCGCGCCTGCCCTCAAGTAATTGGCGCTGAAGTAATCAAACAGGGATAGACCCATGAACATTCATGAATATCAGGCCAAGGCTCTGCTGAAGGGCTATGGCGCGCCGGTTGCCGAGGGCGTGGCTATTCTCAAGGTCGAGGAAGCCGAGGCTGCCGCCAAGTCACTTCCTGGCCCGCTTTACGTGGTCAAGAGCCAGATCCACGCCGGTGGCCGCGGCAAGGGCAAGTTCAAGGAACTCGGCCCTGATGCCAAGGGCGGCGTTCGTCTTGCCAAGTCGATCGACGAAGTCGTTTCCCACGCCAAGGAAATGCTTGGGCATACGCTGGTGACCGCGCAGACCGGCGAAGCCGGCAAGCAGGTCAACCGCCTCTATATCGAAGACGGCGCCGACATCGCCCGCGAACTCTATTGCTCGCTGCTGGTCGACCGCTCGGTCGGACGTGTTGCCTTCGTCGTATCGACCGAAGGCGGCATGGACATCGAGGCTGTTGCTCATGATACACCCGAGAAGATCCAGACGATCGCCATCGATCCGGAAGCCGGTGTCACGGCTGCCGACGTTGCCGCCATCTCCAAGGCCCTTCAGCTTGACGGTGCTGCTGCCGAAGATGCGAAGTCGCTCTTCCCGGCGCTCTACAAGGCCTTCAACGAGAAGGACATGGCGCTGCTCGAGGTCAATCCGCTGATCGTCATGAAGGATGGCCACCTGCGCGTTCTCGACGCCAAGATGTCCTTCGATGGCAATGCGCTCTTCCGTCACGACGACGTCAAGACGCTGCGTGACGAGACCGAAGAAGACGCCAAGGAAATCGAGGCCTCCAAGTGGGACCTCGCCTACGTCGCGCTCGACGGAAATATCGGCTGCATGGTCAACGGCGCAGGCCTTGCCATGGCGACGATGGATATCATCAAGCTCTACGGCAAGGAGCCGGCGAACTTCTGCGACGTCGGCGGTGGCGCCGGCAAGGACAAGGTCGCTGCGGCCTTCAAGATCATCACCGCTGATCCCAAGGTCGAAGGCATTCTCGTCAACATCTTCGGCGGCATCATGAAGTGCGATGTCATCGCCGAAGGCGTTGTCGCGGCCGTGCAGGAAGTCGGTCTGAAGGTTCCGCTCGTCGTGCGCCTCGAAGGCACCAATGTCGAGCTCGGCAAGAAGATCTTGAACGAATCGGGTCTGGCGATCACGGCGGCTGACGATCTCGACGATGCGGCCAAGAAGATCGTCGCGGCGATCGACGGCTGAGGACGGTCATGGCTTTCCAGTCCACGCCATCGGCTGCTCATTTCCGCCTCAACGTCTTTGCCGGCGTCTGGGAAGGGGAGGAGCATATTGCGGCTTCGGCGTGGACGAGGGAAGGCAAGGCCAGCGCCGAGCTTTCGGGCGAGACGCTGTTCGACGGATTTTTCCTTGAGCAGCGCTACCGCCAGATCCGCGACGGGGAAGTTTCGTTCGAAGCCCGCAATGTTTTCGGCTTCGATGGTTCGGACCAGGCTTACAAGCTCTACCAGTTCGACAGTGCCGGTTTTGCGCCGCCCTCGCCGGCTTCCGGCCACTGGAACGGCAATGAGCTTGTGCTGATGAAGGCTTCACCGCGCGGCAGACAGCGCACCGTATTCGCATTCGAAAATGAAGACTGCTACCGGATGGGCGTCAGCTTTTCGCCTGCAGGCAGCGATACCTGGCAGGAGGTCGTCAGCGGCACCTATCGTCGCTCGTCCCTCACGTCTTCCAACCTCTCCTAAACAAAGGCCTCGCATGTCCATTCTCGTCAACAAAGACACCAAGGTTCTCGTTCAGGGCCTGACCGGCAAGACCGGGACCTTCCACACCGAACAGGCGCTCGCTTACTACGGCACCCAGATGGTCGGCGGTATCCACCCGAAGAAGGGCGGCGAAACCTGGACCGGCGCGAAGGGTGAAAGCCTGCCGATCTTTGCAACCGTTGCCGAAGGCAAGGAAAAGACCGGCGCCGATGCGACCGTGATCTATGTCCCGCCGGCGGGTGCAGCCGATGCGATCATCGAGGCGATCGACGCCGAGATCCCGTTCATCACCTGCATCACCGAAGGCATCCCGGTCATGGACATGGTGCGCGTCAAGGCTCGCCTCGACCGCTCCAAGTCGCGCCTGCTCGGCCCCAACTGCCCGGGCATCCTGACGCCGGAAGAATGCAAGATCGGCATCATGCCGGGCTCGATCTTCCGCAAGGGTTCGGTCGGTATCGTTTCCCGCTCGGGCACGCTCACCTACGAAGCCGTCTTCCAGACCTCCAATGAAGGCCTCGGCCAGACGACGGCCGTCGGTATCGGCGGCGATCCGGTCAAGGGCACCGAGTTCATCGACGTGCTCGAAATGTTCCTGGCGGACGACGCCACGACCTCGATCATCATGATCGGCGAAATCGGCGGCTCGGCTGAAGAAGACGCAGCCCAGTTCCTGAAGGATGAAGCCAAGAAGGGCCGCAAGAAGCCGATGGCGGGCTTCATCGCCGGCCGTACGGCGCCGAAGGGCCGCACCATGGGCCATGCCGGCGCGGTGGTTTCCGGCGGCAAGGGCGATGCGGAATCGAAGATCGCTGCAATGGAATCGGCAGGCATCAAGGTGTCGCCGTCTCCGGCCCGCCTCGGCAAGACGCTGGTTGAAGTCCTGAAGGGCTGAAGCCACCTATAGACCGGGCGGAGGAACGGCATCTGCGCCTTCCGCCCGGCCTCACAACTGGACCAGCAGATGCGTCGCGGACAGGCGGCGATCGAAATGCGGCAGCCGGCGGTCAAGCCGGCAAATTCATCAAAGTCAGGAGGCGGACGGAAGCGTCCGCATATCACCATGGCACGGCAAGAAGCCAACGAGCAGTTTCAGGTTACCTCGTTTCTGGATGGCGCCAACGCAGCCTATATCGAGCAGCTCTATGCGCGCTACGAAGAGGATCCGGCGTCTGTCGACGATCAGTGGCGCACTTTCTTCAAGGCGCTGGAAGAGGACCCTGCCGATGTGAAGAAGGCAGCCAAGGGAGCTTCCTGGCGCAAGAAGAACTGGCCGCTGCAGGCAAGCGGCGATCTGGTGTCGGCCCTCGACGGCGACTGGGGTATCGTCGAGAAGGTCATCGAGACCAAGGTGAAGGCCAAGGCCGCAGCCGAGGGCAAGCCCGCTGACGGCATCGACGTGCTACAGGCAACGCGCGATTCCGTGCGCGCCATCATGATGATCCGCGCCTACCGCATGCGCGGCCACCTGCATGCCAAGCTCGATCCGCTCGGCATTGCCGCTCCCGTTGACGACTATCGTGAGCTTTCGCCGGAAAATTACGGCTTCACGGCCGCCGACTACGACCGCAAGATCTTCATCGACAACGTGCTCGGCCTGGAATACGCGACCATTCGCGAGATGATCGAGATTCTCGAGCGCACCTACTGCTCGACGCTCGGCGTCGAATTCATGCATATCTCCAATCCTGAGGAGAAGGCCTGGATCCAGGAGCGCATCGAGGGTCCCGACAAGGGCGTGGCTTTCACGTCCGAGGGCAAGAAGGCAATCCTTGCCAAGCTCATCGAAGCCGAAGGTTACGAACAGTTCCTCGACGTCAAGTTCAAGGGTACGAAGCGTTTCGGTCTCGACGGCGGCGAATCGCTGATCCCGGCGCTCGAGCAGATCCTGAAGCGCGGCGGTCATCTCGGCCTCAAGGAAGCCGTGTTCGGCATGGCCCATCGCGGCCGCCTGAACGTGCTCTCCCAGGTCATGGGCAAGCCGCATCGCGCGATCTTCCACGAGTTCAAGGGCGGCTCGGCCGCTCCCGACGAGGTCGAAGGCTCGGGCGACGTCAAGTACCATCTTGGCGCCTCTTCCGACCGTGAATTCGACGGCAACAAGATCCACGTCTCGTTGACGGCGAACCCCTCGCATCTCGAAATCGTCGATCCGGTCGTTATGGGCAAGGCCCGCGCCAAGCAGGACATGAATGCGACGGTCTGGGACGGCGACATCATCCCGCTTTCCGAACGCGCCAAGGTTCTGCCGCTGCTGATCCACGGCGACGCGGCTTTTGCCGGCCAGGGCGTGATTGCCGAAATTCTCGGCCTGTCCGGGCTGCGTGGTCACCGCGTCGCCGGCACGATGCACGTCATCATCAACAACCAGATCGGCTTCACCACCAATCCGGCCTTCTCGCGCTCGTCGCCCTATCCGTCCGACGTCGCCAAGATGATCGAAGCGCCGATCCTGCACGTCAACGGCGACGATCCGGAAGCGGTCGTTTATGGCGCCAAGATCGCCACCGAATTCCGCATGAAGTTCCACAAGCCTGTGGTGCTCGACATGTTCTGCTATCGCCGCTACGGCCACAATGAGGGCGACGAACCGTCCTTCACGCAGCCGAAGATGTACAAGGTGATCCGCGCCCACAAGACCGTGCTGCAGCTTTATGCGGCCCGTCTCGTCGCAGAGGGCCTGCTCACAGAAGGTGAAGTCGAGAAGATGAAGGCCGATTGGCGCCTCCACCTCGAGCAGGAGTTCGAAGCCGGCCAGCAGTACAAGCCCAATAAGGCCGACTGGCTGGACGGCGAATGGTCCGGTCTGCGCACGGCTGACAATGCCGACGAACAGCGCCGCGGCAAGACCGCCGTGCCGATGAAGACGTTGAAGGAGATCGGCCGCAAGCTGTCGGAGATTCCGGCTGGATTCAACGCGCATCGCACGATCCAGCGCTTCATGGAAAACCGCGCCAACATGATCGCCACCGGCGAAGGCCTCGACTGGGCGATGGCAGAGGCGCTGTCTTTTGGCTCGCTCTGCCTCGAAGGTCATAAGATCCGTCTTTCGGGCCAGGATTGCGAACGCGGCACCTTCTCGCAGCGCCACTCGGTTCTCTACGATCAGGAGAGCGAGGAACGCTATATTCCGCTCGCCAACCTGTCGCCGACGCAGGCCCGTTACGAAGTCATCAACTCGATGCTCTCGGAAGAGGCCGTGCTTGGTTTCGAATATGGCTATTCGCTCGCCCGCCCGAATGCGCTGACGCTCTGGGAAGCACAGTTCGGCGATTTCGCCAACGGCGCGCAGGTGGTCTTCGACCAGTTCATCTCGTCGGGCGAACGCAAGTGGCTGCGCATGTCGGGCCTCGTCTGCCTGCTGCCGCACGGTTATGAGGGCCAGGGTCCGGAACACTCCTCGGCTCGCCTGGAACGTTTCCTGCAGCTGTGCGCCGAAGACAACATGCAGGTCGCCAACATCACGACGCCGGCGAACTACTTCCACATCCTGCGCCGGCAGCTGAAGCGCGACTTCCGCAAGCCGCTGATCCTGATGACGCCGAAGTCGCTGCTGCGCCACAAGCGGGCAGTCTCCACGCTTGCCGAACTGGCCGGCGAATCCGCCTTCCATCGCCTGCTCTGGGACGATGCCGAGGTGATCAAGGACGGCCCGATCAAGCTGCAGAAGGACAACAAGATCCGCCGCGTCGTGATGTGTTCCGGCAAGGTCTATTACGATCTGCTGGAAGAGCGCGAAAAGCGCGGCATCGATGACATCTATCTCCTGCGTGTCGAGCAGCTCTATCCGTTCCCGGCAAAGGCGCTCATCAACGAGCTGTCGCGCTTCCGCAATGCCGAGATGGTCTGGTGCCAGGAAGAGCCGAAGAACATGGGCGCATGGTCGTTCATCGACCCCTTCCTCGAATGGGTGCTTGCCCATATCGACGCCAAGTACCAGCGCGTCCGCTATACCGGCCGTCCGGCCGCCGCCTCGCCGGCGACGGGCCTGATGTCCAAGCATCTGTCGCAGCTTTCGGCATTCCTCGAGGATGCATTGGGCGGCTAAAACAAGGGGAGGGCGCAATGGCTTATTTCTTTCTGAGACTGCTGCCGCCGCGCCCCACTTTCCCGCATGACGGGACCGGGGAGGAAATGGCGGCGATGAAACGCCATGTCGAATACTGGCATCGGAACGCCCTTGCGGGATCGGCAATAACAGTCGGTCCCGTGTTCGAGGGTGAAGGCGCCTGGGGCATGGCGGTCGTCGAAGTCGAGGATCTCGCGGCGGCACAGGCTCTTACCGACGCCGATCCGATCATCGCTTCCGGCTTCGGTTTCCGCTTCGATATCCTGCCGATGCCCTCGATCATTTTGCGGCCGCCCGCCGTCTGAAACGTTTAAACGAAAACACACGAAATCAGGATTTGAACAATGGCCACAGAAATCCGCGTTCCAACTCTCGGTGAATCCGTCAGCGAGGCAACCGTCGGCACCTGGTTCAAGAAGGTCGGCGACGCCATCAAGGCCGACGAGCCGATTCTGGAGCTTGAAACCGATAAGGTGACCATCGAAGTTCCCGCACCCGCCTCCGGTACGCTTTCGGAAATCGTCGCCGCAGCCGGCGAGACCGTCGGCCTCGGCGCGCTGCTCGGCCAGATCGCCGAAGGCGCAGCTGCTGCCGCACCGGCTGCCGCTGCCCCGGCCGCCGCGCCTGTTCAGCCGGCCCCGGCGGCTGCCCCGGTTGCCGCCGCCGCAGCGTCGTCGAGCGCCTCCGTCTCCACCATGCCGCCGGCCCCGGCGGCTTCGAAAATGTTGGCCGAAAACAGCCTTTCCGCCGATCAGATCGACGGCAGCGGCAAGCGCGGCCAGGTGCTGAAGGGCGACGTCATCGCCGCCGTCGCCAGGGGCATTTCCGCTCCGGCGGCAGCACCGGCAGCAGCGCCTGCGGCTGCGCGCGGCCCGTCGACGGTCGAGGATGCCTCGCGTGAAGAGCGCGTGAAGATGACGCGCCTGCGTCAGACGATCGCCAAGCGCCTCAAGGATGCACAGAACACTGCCGCCATGCTGACCACCTATAATGAGGTGGACATGAAGGCGGTCATGGATCTGCGCAACAAGTACAAGGACATTTTCGAGAAGAAGCACGGCGTCAAGCTCGGCTTCATGGGCTTCTTCACCAAGGCGGTGACGCATGCGTTGAAGGAACTGCCGGCTGTTAATGCCGAGATCGACGGCACCGACCTCATCTACAAGAACTACTGCCATGTCGGCGTTGCCGTCGGCACCGATAAGGGTCTCGTGGTTCCGATCGTGCGTGACGCCGACCAGATGTCGATTGCCGAGATCGAAAAGGAAATCGGCCGTCTCGGCAAGGCAGCCCGCGACGGCCAGCTGTCGATGGCCGACATGCAGGGCGGCACCTTTACGATCTCGAATGGTGGCGTCTACGGTTCGCTGATGTCCTCGCCGATCCTCAACGCGCCGCAGTCCGGCATTCTCGGCATGCACAAGATCCAGGAGCGGCCGGTCGCGATCGGCGGCCAGGTGGTCATCCGTCCGATGATGTATCTGGCGCTTTCCTACGATCACCGCATCGTCGACGGCAAGGAAGCGGTCACGTTCCTCGTGCGCGTCAAGGAGAGCCTCGAAGATCCGGAACGCCTGGTTCTCGATCTCTAAGGGAGCGCTTCGATGCGGAACGGGATCTTGCGAGCGGCGCGCCTTTTTCTTTGCGCTGCCGCCGCGCATGCCCCGGTCTCCGCATCGGCCGCCGGCTGGGATGTCAGCAAGGCCAGCAGCAATTTCGAGCTGGTGGCGCTCAGTGACGCCGAACTCACCGGGCGGTCGATCAGCGTGATCCATATGGGCAATGTCGAACTGACTTCGGGTCGCATCGTTGCGGCCGATCCGCTCGCCCAGCCGGATCGTCCAGCGCTAGCAAAGACGGTCGCACCGGGGGAATATCCGGTCACGCTCTATCAGGCCTCCGGGCGCATCGCCGCCGCCGGCATGCGCTTTGCCGAGGGCAAGCCGGATCACTGGGAGCTTGCCGTCGTGCCCGGGCAGGATCCGGCAACGTTGAAAGAGGGCGAGATCTTCGGCTACCCCGTCGATGCCGGCCTCGGCTGCTACATGGATGCGGATACGCTGGCGCTGATCGGCGAGCGTGAAGCGCAGGTCCAGGCGCAGAAGCCGGATGCCGACGTCAATTATTATGACGACGTGCTGGCGTCGGATCTCGATGCCAACAAGGGTAAATACGGGCTGCACCGACCGATTGCCGGCAACAAAGGCAATGTCGCGATATTCTGGAGCGGCTGGGGTGACGGTTTCTATCCGGTCTTCTGGGGGCTCGACAAAGATGGCCGGCCGCTGGTGCTGCTGACGGATTTCGGCGTGATCGAGAATGCCGACGGGCGGAGAGAGCCGACGGGACAATGAGCGCGGGGATCGGCATCATGACGGGACGGAAAGGCGTGGCTGCCATCGCGGTCGCCGCGTTTTTCTCCGTGCCTGCCGCCACATCCGGCGCCGAGTGCAAGCAGGAACGTGCCGTCTACGTCGATCGTGACGGCGCCTATGAACTGCGCTTTGCGCCGCTGAATTCTGTGTCGGCTGCCGCCAGCAACCAGTTCAAGATCAGCGCGCTCAAGACGCCAGTCGTGATGGAAGGCTACGTCATGCCATCGGCAGATCCGGTGCGCGCGATCGGCATCCTGATGTTCAACTGCCCCGAGGGCGACGCGACCGGCGCCGATCTCGATGCCTGCACGGTCTGGCAGGGCGCCGTCTACGGCGTGGATGCCAAGGGCGAGATGGACAATCTGCAGCCGGAAGGCGCCGAGGCCGCCGAAAAGCTCGTGCTTCCCGGCCTCGGTCCCGCCATCCGGGAATCGAGCGCCTGGGGCGAGGGCAAGGCTTCCGTGGCGCCCTGGGACGTCCTGACTTTCAAGGAGTGCGCGACATGAGTGATGCACCTGTTCTTTTCGTGACCGGCGGAAGCCGAGGCATCGGCGCCGCCGTTTCTCGGCTCGGCGCGCACCGGGGCTGGCGCGTCGCGGTGAATTATGCCTCCAGCCGCGAGGCGGCGGAGGCCGTCGTTGCGGCGATCACCGAGGCTGGCGGCGAGGCGGTTGCGATCGAGGGAGACGTCGGCAAGGCTGCCGATATCGTCTCGATGTTTGCCGCTGTCGATCGTCATTTCGGCCGGCTGGACGGGCTGGTCAACAATGCCGGCGTCGTCGACTATCCGCAGCGGGTCGACGAAATGTCGGCGGAGCGGGTCGAACGAATGCTGCGCATCAATGTGACCGGCTCCATCCTTTGTGCGGGAGAAGCCGTGCGACGCATGTCGAGCCGGCATGGCGGTCAAGGCGGGGCGATCGTCAATGTCTCTTCGATGGCAGCGGTTCTCGGTTCAGCGACGCAGTACGTCGATTATGCCGCCTCGAAGGCGGCCATCGATACGTTCACAATCGGGCTCGCGCGTGAAGTCGCCGCCGAGGGTGTCCGCGTGAATGCCATCAGGCCCGGTATCATCGAAACCGATCTGCATGCCTCCGGCGGGCTTCCGGACCGGGTGCGCGAAATGGCGTCGTCGATCCCGATGCAGCGCGCGGGGACGGCCGAAGAGGTGGCGGAAGCGATCCTCTATCTCCTGTCTCCTTCGGCTTCTTATGTAACGGGCGCGATTCTCAATGTGAGCGGCGGCCGCTAGAAGGACAGGGCGAAAATAGCATGCCATATATCTTCGAATTTCTCGGGCTGATGGCCGTCTTCTCGATCTTCATCGTCGTGCCGGGCGCCGATTTCGCCGTCATCCTGCGCCAGAGCATCGTGCATGGGCGCCGCGCCGCCATCATGACCGGGCTTGGCATGGGCTTTTCGCTGCTCTTCCATATCAGCTACACGGTTCTCGGTCTCGGGCTCATCGTGTCGAAATCGCTGATGCTGTTTGCGATGATCAAATGGGCAGGTGTCGCCTATCTCATTTATCTCGGCATCAAGTCGTTCCGTGAGCCGGGCTTCAAGGTGCAAGATATCGAGGTGACGCGAGAGGACCGCAAGCCGGTCTCGATACTGCAGTGCCTCGGCATGGGCTTCATCACCAATGCGCTGAACCCGAAGCCGGTGCTGTTCTTCCTGTCCCTGTTTTCGACGCTGGTGCATCACGACACGCCTGTATTGATCCAGTTCTCCTATGGCATCGGCATGGCGACGGCGCTGGTCGCCTGGTTTGCCGGCGTCTCCTATTTCTTCACGGTCAAAGCGATCCGTGACCGCTTCATTGCCAGCGGCAAATGGTTCAACCGCATCACCGGAGCGGCGCTCGTCGGCTTCGGCTTCCGCCTCGCGCTGGCGCGTGCGGCCGACTGAACGAAAAATCCAAAGGGAAAGAAACAATGTCTTACGATGTGATCATTATCGGAACCGGCCCGGGCGGCTATGTCTGCGCCGTCAAGGCGGCGCAGCTCGGCCTCAAGGTTGCCGTCGTCGAAAAGCGGGCGACCTATGGCGGCACCTGCCTGAACGTCGGCTGCATTCCGTCGAAGGCGCTGCTGCATGCTTCCGAAATGTTCCATCAGGCCGGCCACGGCATGAGCGCGCTCGGCATCGACGTGTCGGCGCCGACGCTCAATCTTACCAATATGATGGCGCACAAGGATGCGACGGTGAAGTCGAATGTCGACGGCGTCGCCTTCCTCTTCAAGAAGAACAAGATCGACGCCTTTCAAGGCATCGGCAAGATCGTTTCGGCCGGCAAGGTTTCCGTCACCGCCGAAGACGGCAAGGTGCAGGAGATCGAGGCCAAGAACATCGTTATCGCGACCGGCTCCGATGTCGCCGGCATTCCCGGCGTGCAGGTCGAGATCGATGAAAAGACGATCATTTCCTCCACCGGCGGCATTGCCCTGGAGAAGGTGCCGGAAACGCTGATCGTCGTCGGCGGCGGCGTCATCGGCCTCGAACTCGGCTCGGTCTGGTCGCGCCTCGGTGCCAAGGTCACGGTGGTCGAATATCTCGACACCATCCTCGGCGGCATGGACGGCGAAGTCTCCAAGCAGTTCCAGCGCATGCTCGCCAAGCAGGGCATCGATTTCAATCTCAGCGCCAAGGTCACCGGCGTCGAAAAGGGTGACAAGGGCGCCAAGGTCACGTTCGAGCCGGTCAAGGGTGGCGACAAGGTGACGCTCGATGCCGAAGTCGTGCTGATCGCCACCGGCCGCAAGCCCTACACATCGGGTCTCGGCCTGGAAGAGGCCGGTGTGGCGCTCGACAATCGCGGCCGCGTCGAGATCGACGGCCACTTCAAGACCAATGTCGCCGGCATTTATGCGATCGGCGACGTGGTGAAAGGCCCGATGCTGGCGCACAAGGCGGAAGACGAGGGCGTGGCGCTTGCCGAAATCCTCGCCGGCCAGCATGGTCATGTCAATTACGAGGTCATTCCAAGCGTCGTCTATACGCAGCCGGAAATCGCCTCGGTCGGCAAGACCGAGGAAGAGCTGAAGGCGGCAGGCGTCGCCTACAAGGTCGGCAAATTCCCGTTCACGGCGAACGGCCGCGCCCGCGCGATGCTGGCGACCGACGGTTTCGTCAAGATCCTCGCCGACAAGGAAACCGACCGCGTGCTCGGCGGCCATATCGTCGGCTTCGGCGCCGGCGAAATGATCCACGAGATCGCCGTGCTGATGGAGTTCGGCGGTTCGTCGGAAGATCTTGGCCGCACCTGCCACGCGCATCCGACGATGTCCGAAGCGGTCAAGGAGGCAGCGCTCGCGACCTTCTTCAAGCCGATCCATATGTAAGCTTACATCTTCGTAAGGAAGCGTGCAGCCGCTTGCCGTGAGGCAGGCGGCTGTTTTAATTGTTTGGTATTGCAGAGTTCGACCATTTGCCAAAGATTGAGAAAATGCAGCAGCCATCCGTTCCGGGTTACAGCCTGAGCCAGCGTTTTCTTCACTGGGCGATAGCGCTGCTGATCTTCTTCAACCTGCTGTTTCCCGATGGCATGAATATCTGGCATCGGCTCATTCGCAGGGGTCAGGTGCCGACGCCTGAGCAGATTTCGTCGGCGAATATCCATGCCTATGTCGGCATCGCCATCCTTCTGCTTGCCGCCGCCAGGCTCGGGCTGCGTTTTTTCAAGGGCGTGCCGGCCGAGGCCACAGAGGAACCGGCGATCTTCCGCCTTGCGGCGAGGCTTGCCCATGCCGGCCTCTATATCCTGATCTTCGCCATGCCGCTCACGGGCATCGCCGCTTACTACTTCGGCATCGATCCTGCCGGTTCGTTCCACGCGGATGTCCTGAAGATCATTTTCTGGGCGCTGATCGCGGCGCATGTCGCGGGCGCGCTCGTCCAACACTTCTATTGGAAAAACAATGTTCTGCGCCGCATGACGCTCGGCTGACCGCCGGCAGGTTCAGTTCACTGCGGTGACGGTGAAGCCCTGCTTGCGCAGCAGTTCAACCAAACCGTCGTCGCCGGGTAAGTGCGCCGCTCCGACGGCGATCATGGTGCGCCCCTTGTCGAGGTAGGGCTTCGCCCGTTCCGCCATGACCTTGTTTCGATCAGTGATCATTCGATTCTCGAAGGCTTTTGCTGCAACCTGATCCGTCGAAGCGGCCTCCATCAGCGAGAAGATCATCCCGATCTTGCCCTGATCGTACAGATCGATCATCGTCTCGGTTATGTCGTCCATGCCGTTGGGAAGCGCCAGCAACTCCCGCAGATTTTGCAGCATGAGGTCATCCGGGACATCCGACAGGGATTTAATTTGCTCGACCGGTGTTTCCAGGCCAACCAGATCCACGCCATCATGAAGCGCCTTGAGTGCGAGAGACTCGTCCAGTACCTTGAGACCTCTTGCTCTGCGCTTGATGTCGCAACCACGTGTCTGGAGACCCATGTAGATGAACCATGGCCGCATCTTTGCCATCAGGTTCATGTTGATGCCCTTCTTCTTCAAGCTGGCAGCGACTTCGCTGGTTGCATCAGGGGGCAAGATATGATCGAGCGTTTTGTCGCCCTGAAGCGTGGTCAGTTCGGGATGCTTGAAGAATTCCAGCATGAGTTTTTCCGGCTCTGCGACCTCTGCTAATTCGACGGCCAGAGTGTCGATGGTGTCGTATGCCCCGTAAAATCCTTCCGGCTTATCCAATACCCGGGGATCGCTCACATGCATCGTGCCGAGCACCCAGGAAGGCTCAAGACCTGGCTTTTCGATTTTCCAGAAGATCGCATTGCCGTTCGGCATCGCCTCGGCTTTCTCGACAGCCCCCCTGAAACGGACGGGATCTTCCTTTTCCAGTTGGGCCAAAAGGTTCTGGCCCGGGCAAGCCAGTTCGTCATCTGCCAAAGCAGGCGAAAAGGAAAAGATCGTCAGTGCCGCCGCCAACATAAGCGCTGCATTGTTGCTGAGCGTGAAAAAGCCTTTCGAGACTGCTCTCGACGTGAAAACCATATTGAGGCTGAGCATTGAAAACTCTTTGGGAGCAAGGGCTGGAAATGCCGTCATGTGGCGTGTGCAAACTGGAGTTGTCAATCTCTGCGCGCTGCCGCCACAGCAAATTATCGAGCTTGGACCTAATTTACAGCTGTTACGGTGAAGCCCCGCTGGCGCAGCAGTTCGATGACGCCGTCCTTGCCGGGCAGGTGCAGGGCACCCACGGCCATGAAGACATTGCCGCTGTCGAGAATGGGCGCGGCGCGCTCAGCCATCACCTTGTTGCGGTCGAGGATGACACGCTGTTCGAAGGCGGCGTAGTCGCTGCTTTCCTCTTTGTCCTGCGGCGTCACGGTCTTCAGCATCGGCATGGTCATGCCGATATCGCCGGAGAGATAGAGATCCGTCATCGTTTCGACGACATCGTTCATCTTGTCGCCGAGCTCCAGCGTCTCGATCAACGACTTCACATGGAATTCGACCGGCAGGTCGGCCATAGCCTGAATCTGCTCGGCAAGGGTCTCCAGCCCCTTGACCTCTTTGCCTTCGGCAACGGCGTCGGTGGCGATCTTCTGGTCGAGGAACTGCACGCCCTTGGCCTTGCGGGCAAGTTCGCATGCCGGCAGGGCGACGGCGCTTGATATCATCCAGGGCCGCATGCGAGAGACGGCGCTGAGCGGGATTCCGCGCTGCTTGAGGCCGGCTTCGAGGCGCTTGTAATCTTCCGGCGAGAGCAGCTTGTCGATCGTCGTGCCGTCGGTGAACATCGTCAGCTCCGGCTTTGCGAGCAGGGCGGCGGTCGCTTTGCGCTCATCGAGAATTTCGTCGGATTCGATGATGATCGTGGCGGCGGCGTCGTGGGCGGCCTGGGCGCGCGGCGGCAGGGCAAGCACGCGCGGATCGGTGACATGCATGCTGCCGAGCAGCCAGGAAGGCTGAAGCCCCGGCTTCTCGATCTTCCAGAAGATGCCCTTCCCGTTCGGTGTCGCGTCGGCTTCCTTCTGCGCTTCGGCGTAGCGGGCGGGATCGTTCTGCTGCAGTTCGACCATCAGATTGCGACCGGTGCAGGTCTCGTCGGCGGCCGTTGCCGGTCGCGCAGTCAGGAGCGCGGCAAGCAGGGCCGCGAGAAGCAGCATGTGAAAGGCTGCCATCAGCCAAAGCAGCAGATTGCCCGGCGCTGCGAGCTGAAATGTCCGGCGGCCGATTGATGTCGTCATGATGGTGTTCCCCACATGCCTTAGCATGTCATGCTCTACGCCCGGCTTGCGCATATTCCTTTAAGAGAATGCCTTAACGAAACTTAAAGTTTGTGCATGTCGTTATCCCAAAACCGCTGCGCACGTTTTGGCGACATGCACTAGGCGCGCGGATGGGCCCGATCATACACCTCGAGCAGCCGCGACGCATCGACGCCGGTATAGACCTGCGTTGTGGAAAGGCTGGCATGGCCGAGCAGTTCCTGAATGGTGCGCAGATCGCCGCCGCCTGCAAGCAGGTGCGTGGCGAAGGAGTGGCGCAGCGCATGGGGTGTTGCTGTCTCCGGCAGGCCGAAGGCGCTGCGCAGCTTCTGCATCGCCCGCTGGATGATCGCCGGCTGAAGCTTGCCGCCGCGGGCGCCGCGAAACAACGGCTCGCCGCTTTCAAGATGGTATGGGCAAAGCGCGCGATATTTCCCGACGGCCTCGAAAACCACTGAGAGCAGCGGCACCAGCCGCGTCTTGTTGCCCTTGCCGGTGATGCGCAGCGTTGTTGCGCCATTCGGCAGGTCGGCGGGCGTAAGATCCAACGCCTCGGAGATGCGCAGTCCGCAGCCGTAGAGCAGCGTCATGACGGCCGCATCGCGCGCGGCGATCCAGGGTTCGTCATGGAGCTGGGCTTCGTCGCTGACGACGGTGATCGCCTGCGTATCCGAAAGCGGCTTGGGCAGCGATTTCGGTTGCTTCGGCGAGCGTATCGCGCCCGCACCGGCGGCGTTGACCAGACCCTTCTTCTCAAGATGGCGCAGCAGTGAGCGAATACCCGCGAGATTGCGGCCGAGCGAACGGGCGCCGGAGCCCAGTTTGCGCCTCGCCGCGAGGAAGGCGCGGAAATCGGCCGGGCGCAATTCCCTGATATCGCCGAGTGTCGCCGGGCCGGCGAGATGGCCGGTCAGGAAGGTCAGGAACTGGCGGGTGTCACGCTCGTAGGCGTCGAGCGTGTGCTCGGAAAGACGGCGCTCGCGGGCGAGGTTTTCGAGCCATGCTGCCCGTTCCGCCATCAGGCGCGGGTCGGCGATGATCAATAGTTCATTCACGTCACTGGCCTTGAATTTGCCTTCAAGTTCGCCAATTTGAAGCAGGAACGGTTATCGAATTGCTAATGCCGGCCAAGCCTTGTCATCCCTAGATCATATTGTACTGCGATAGTTTATTCCCCATAGACAGGATCTTTCATGGCCCGGCGCGATTCCATGACGGCTTTCGGACAACTCGCGGAAGCGATTGCTCTCGTCTCACAGGGAAAGCCCGGTCATATCGTCGATACGCTGATTGCCGAACGCGGCCAGAGGATCGTGAAAAATCCGCTCTGGCCCGTCATGCGGCCGTTCCTCTACACGTTGCTGCGCTATAACAAGGCGATCGAATTCGCCAATGCCGTCGCCAAGATGCCGGGCTTCCAGTCGTTCGAATATTTGAGCGACGTGCTGAAACTCGAAATCGGTATCGCCAATGGCGAACGCATTCCTGCGTCCGGCGGCTTCATCCTCGTCAGCAACCATCCCACAGGCATTGCCGATGGCGTCGCGGTGTTCGATCTCCTGAAGGCACGCCGGCCCGATATGATGTTCTTCGCCAATCGCGATGCGATCCGCGTCAATCCGCGCTTTGCCGAAATGATCATTCCTGTCGAATGGCGGGAGGAGCACAAGAGCAAGCTCAAGGCGCGCGAGACGCTGCAATTGACCAACCGTGCGGTGAGGGAAGGCAAGGCGACGGTGCTCTTTCCCTCGGGCCGCATTGCCTACTGGGCGAACGGCCGGCTGAACGAACGCCCATGGAAGACCTCGGCCGTCGGGTTGGCGCGCAAATACAATCTGCCGATCCTGCCCGTCCACATGACGGCGCGCAATTCCGGCCTATTCTACTGGCTGGCGAAATGGTCGACGGAACTTCGCGACATGACGGTTTTTCATGAGCTGCTGAATAAACGCGGCGACCGCTTCGATTTCGTGATCGGCAATCTCATTCCTGCCGAACAGCTGGACGGCGATCTCAACGAGGTGACGAAGGCTCTGGAGAAACATACGGTGCATGATCTGGCGGGGGACGGCGACGCGATATTCGCGTCGGTCGGCCCGCCGGTTGCAGCTGTGCGCGGCCGCGAAATTCCGGTTCCTGCCGTCTAGACACGTCGGCATCGCCATGATGATCGACATCCGCGTGATCCGCGATCGCATGGCGAGGGATGAAGCCCGATCGGCTCGCATGCGAACAAGGAACTGCGTGAGTATCGGCTCGCTGCGGCCCGGCGCAGGGCTAGCCGCGGCTGATCCAGCGCAATCGTAAAATATCGGGATACCGCGAGCCGCCGAAATGATGTCTGCTCACAACATCGCACCGGAGCTTTCATTTGACTAATGCGGTGATGTGCGAGAACGTTCTAAACGAAGAAGTGGGGAAGGCGCTTACCAGGCACATCCTTCCCCAAGGCAACGACAGCTACTTCTTCGTATCGTGAGGGCCGTCTTGGTGTTTACCCAAGACGGCCTCTCTTACAGTCGCGACGCTTTCGGACACATAGTGAATGGCAATCGTCGCGAACGCTGCCGCCACACAATATTTCCAGATAATAGCCAAGAGCGGCTCCTTTCTAGTCTGGTGGCGCTTGGATTTAACCCTTGGTGTCCGCTTGCTGGCAATGCACGAAAATGTGCATGCAAGGGACATTCGAGCTGATCCACGCTGAATTTACCCGAAAAGAAAGTCAAAGGGGTATCAGCACATTTCACGACGTGACATCGCTGCTGAAAAGGGCATGATTCGACCCGCCTTCGAGGCAAGGCTTTCACTCCGTTGGTCGGCATCGGTTCATGGGGCGATCTTTCCTTGCAATTCGATCACCTCGGCCAGGAGCAGATTGAAGCGGGTGGCCGGCGTGTCGTCATCCCGTGGTTCATCGCAGTGGGAACAGCAGGCGCGGGCATTTTCGTCGTAGGTGATGGCCTCGAGCTCCTCAAGCGTGATCTGATCCAGACCCGCACCGGGTCGCCGGATGCTCGCGCTGGTACTGCTCGACCATGCGCGATCGTTCTGCAGCCTCGTCACCGTTCATGCGGGAAACGACGGCGCGGCAAAATTCTGGGAATCGCTCGGGTTTCAGCCCGGCGGGTGGGACGGCCATACCCATGCTCTTGAGCTGTAGGAGGCAGGGCCTCGACGCGTAGACGGCATCATCGATGGTCCTCCGCAATCATGCTTGCGGCTTTGGAGCCTATTGCCATCGCCGGAGCGTTGGTGTTGCCCGACGGGATGAAGGGGATGATGGAGCAATCGATCACTCTCAGCCCATCGATGCCACGGACACGCAGCCTGCCGTCGACGACTGACATCGGATGGCTTTCCGGTCCCATTCTGAGGCTGCCGGAAGGATGATAATTCGTCTTGACCGTCTGCCAGGCGAATTTCGCCAGTGACTGCTCGTCCTGCAGCGATCGCCCCGGAAGGATCTCCTCTGCGATCTTGGCTTTGAAGGGTTCGGTTTCCAGAAGCCGGCGCGCCGTCTTCAGCGAGGCTAGCGTCAGGCGCAGATCGTCCGGATCGCCGAAGAAATTGCAGTCGACCAAGGGTTGGTCATCGGGGTTTGCCGAGCGCAGCTTGACGCTGCCGCGCGCCTTTGGTCTCAGCAGGCAGGAGGTGAAGGTAACCCCATAGGTCGGCTTTGCCGAGGAGACGTCGCGGTCGAGATAGACGATCGGCGCGCAGTAGAGCTGGATCGTCGGGCGCTCGCCGCCATCTGGATCGTAGAACAGGCAGGCTTCGATGCCCGTCGTGGTGACCGGGCCGGAATTGAACAAGAGATATTGCAGGCCGTTGCGGATCATCGGCCAGCCGCGGTCCTGACCGAAATACCCGGATTTCGATTTCGTCGACGCGATGACCGGCACCTCGTGATGATCCTGGAGATTGGCGCCGACGCCGGGAAGATCTACGGCAACGCCGATGCCATGTTCGCGAAGATGGTCGGCCGGGCCGATGCCGGAGAGCATCATCAGCTTGGCGCTGTTATAGGTGCCGGCGGCGACGAGCACCTCGCGGTTGGCCAACGCCCTGTGGGTCTCGCCGTTGCTGGTATAGACGACGCCGACGGCGCGGCCGTCTTCCACGAGAACACGATCGACCCTCGCCTGGGTGACGATCTCCAGCCTGGTATCGCCGGCAAGGGGATCGAGAAATGCCTTTTTGGCGTCCGATCGCTCGATCCGGCGACCCCATTGCGCGAAGGTATGCTGCATGATGCCAACGCCGTTCTGCCGGACGCCGTTGAAATCCGGATTATAGGGATGGCCGAGCCCTTGCGCCGAGAGGATGAAATCCTCCGTCGTATCGGAGATGTGGCGCGGCTCGGAAACCTTTAGGTTGCCCGAAATGCCGTGATACCGGTCGTTGAAGCGACCATTGGCTTCGATGCCTTTGAAGTGCGGGAGCATGTCCTCGTAGGACCATTCGCTTCCGTTGCCGAGATGGGCGGCCCAGCCGTCGTAGTCCTCTTTCTGGCCGCGCATATAGACCATGGCATTGACGGCGCTGCCGCCGCCGAGGGCTTTTGCGACCGGCACGATCGGTCCCCGTCCGCCGAGCTGGGGCTGCGGCACCGTATGATGCATTTCGAGAAAATCGTCGCGGGCAAGATATTTCATATAGCCGGCTGGAAAGGACATGAGCCGTGCCGTATCGCGGGGTCCGCGCTCGATGATGAGCACCGAAAAGCCAAAGTCGCGCACCAGGCGCATGGCCGCAACGCATGCGGCGGATCCGCCGCCGGCGATGATGAAATCGTAGCTTTTGCCGACCGTCATGCACCGATCTCCTTGAGGCGGATGGTCTGGCGCGCCAGCAGCCGTTCGACGTCGGCAATATCGGGCGCAGAGAGCCTGGCGCCCGGCTTGCGCAGAGCGGCGGACTTGATGACGCCGCGTTTGGCAAGCACGTATTTGCGGCAGGCAAGCCCGATGCCCTGCTGCTGTTCGTATCGAGCGAGCGGCAGATAGGCGTCGAAGATCTCATGGGCGCGATCGGAATTTCCGGCGGCGTAGGCTTTGACGACCCCGACCATCATCTCCGGATAGCAGAAGCCGGTCATGGCGCCATCGGCGCCGCGCCCCATCTCCTCGGGTAGGAAAAGGCCGCCATTGCCGCAAAGGATCGAAATGCGCCGCATGGCGCCGCTGTCGCTGGCGGCGCGAAGTGCTGATATTTTCGCAAGACCCGGCCAATCCTCATGCTTGAGCATGACGCAATTGGGCACGTCCCTGACGATACGCTCGATGACTTTAGGCGCGATCGTCACATTTGTAGTGAGGGGATAGTCCTGCAGCACGAAGGGCGTATCATCAAGCGCTTCGCCGACCGACTGGTAGAAGGCGAAGGCCTGGTCGTCAGTCTTGACGGTCCAGGGCGGCGCGACCATGACGCCGGCAGCCCCCTCGCCCATGACGGCTTCGGCAAGTTCGCGCATAGGCGCCAGTCCCGGCGCCGACACGCCGACAACGACGGGAAGGCGGCCGTCGAGGCGCTTCAACACCCGCTCGACCACGGTCCGCGATTCCTGCGCTGTCAGCTTCGGGGCTTCGCCAAGCTGGCCGAGCACCGTCAGGCCGGTGACACCGGCGCCCTCGTAGAAATCGACCATGCTGTCGATGCTGGCAAGATCGAGTGCGCCGTCATCGGTGAAAGGGGTTACGGCGATTACATAGACGCCTTTGGCGTCCTCGGTCAGTCTGGCCATTCGGTCCTCTCCAATTCCGTCGTTGAACAAGATCTTCCGGCAATCTATGCGGCTGTTCACGTGGCCAGCAACCTTTTCGTAAAGGCGCGGGTAATCTTGGCAGGCCTTTGCAGTCCGCATTTTCGCCAGATGCGCCGCTTCGTCTTTGCGGTTCCAATTCCAGTCATTTGCGGGCATGGTCTCGCGCGATGAGCACAGATTCGTCCGATCTCTTTGGCGCGCTTTTCGAGGCACCGCCCGCGAACCGAACGGTTCCGGTGCTGGTGCCGATGCCGGCGCCGAAACCCTATTCCTATTCGGTGCCGGAGGGCATGGCGATCGAGCCCGGCTCGGTCGTGCAGGTGCCGCTCGGGCCGCGGCAGGTGATCGGCGTCGTCTGGGACGGCGGCGAGGATGGCGTCGATCCAAAGAAGCTCCGGCCGATCAGCCATGTCTTCGACTGCCCGCCGCTCTCCAAGGAGATGCGGGATTTCATCGACTGGGTGGCGACCTATACGCTCTCCCCGCCCGGCCTCGTCGCCCGCATGGCGCTGCGGGCGCCGAACGCCTTCGAGCCGGAACCGATGGTCGAAGGGCTGAAGCTCGTCGGCGGCGAGCCGGAGCGGATGACGCCGGCGCGCGCCCGGGTGCTCGATACGGCATCGGACGGTTTTTCGTGGACGCGCAGCGGTCTGGCGCATGCGGCCGGGGTCTCAACGAGCGTCGTCAATGGGCTGATCACGCTCGGCATTTTCGAGACAGTGTTCCTGCCGCCGCCACCGGTTGTCGCGATACCGGATCCGGATTTTGCCGCCGCGCGCCTGGAAGGGCCTCAGAAAGAGGCGGCCGACGAGATCGTCTCCGAGATCCGCAGGCAAGAATTCTCGGTCTCGCTGATCGACGGGGTGACGGGATCGGGCAAGACGGAGGTCTATTTCGAGGCAATCGCCGAAACGCTGAAACGCGGCAAACAAGTGCTGATCCTGCTGCCGGAGATCGCGCTGACGGCAAGTTTCCTGGAGCGTTTCCAGGATCGCTTCGGGGCAAAGCCTGCCGAATGGCATTCCGATCTCGCCTCGCGCATGCGTGAAAAGGTGTGGCGCCAGGCGGTGACCGGCGAAGTCAGGGTTGTGGCCGGCGCACGCTCGGCACTTTTCTTGCCCTTCGAGGATCTTGGCCTCATCATCGTCGACGAGGAGCACGATCCCGCCTACAAGCAGGAGGACCGTGTTTTCTACAATGCCCGCGATATGGCCGTGGTGCGCGGCCGTATCGGTGATTTTCCCGTCATCCTCGTGTCGGCGACGCCATCGGTCGAAAGCCAGGTCAACGGGCAAAGCGGACGCTACAGCACCGTCCACCTGCCGACGCGTTTCGGCGATGCGGCGCTGCCGGATCTGCATCTCGTCGATATGCGCAGGCACGCGCCGGAGCGGGGCGGCTTCCTCTCGCCGGTCTTGATCCGGGCGATCGGCAAGACAGTGGAAAGGCGTGAACAGGCGCTGCTTTTCCTCAACCGGCGCGGTTATGCGCCGCTGACGCTCTGCCGGGTGTGCGGCCACCGCTTCCAATGTCCGCAATGTTCGAGCTGGCTGGTGGAGCATCGTTTCCGCAAGCAGCTACAATGCCACCAATGCGGCCATGCCGAGCGCACGCCCGAGGCCTGCCCGGAATGCGGCACGCTCGACCATCTCGTCGCCTGCGGGCCAGGCGTGGAACGAATTGCCGAAGAGGTGGAGCGGCACTTCCCCGAGGCGCGGACGATCGTTCTCTCCTCGGATATCATGGGCGGGGTGAAGCGGCTGCGGCTGGAGCTGGAAGCGATCGCCAAGGGCGAGGCGGATATCGTCATCGGCACTCAGCTCGTCGCCAAGGGGCATAATTTTCCGCTGATGACCCTGGTCGGCATCGTCGATGCCGATCTCGGCCTTGCCAACGGCGATCCGCGCGCGGCGGAGCGCACTTTCCAGCTTCTGTCGCAGGTGACCGGCCGGGCCGGTCGCACCGGCCTCAAGAGCCATGGGCTGCTGCAGACCTACCAGCCGCAGCATCCCGTCATGCAGGCGATCGTTTCCGGGGATTCCGGTGCATTTTACGAGCGTGAGATCACCGAGCGCGAACGCGCCGCCCTGCCGCCCTTCGGCAGGCTCGCCTCGATCATCGTTTCGGCCGAAACCCGCCATGATGCCGAAAACCATGCGCGCGGGATGCGCAACGCAGCGCCGCAGGTCTCCGGCATCTCGGTGCTCGGCCCGGCGGAGGCGCCGCTCGCGCTGGTGCGCGGCCGCCACCGTTTCCGCCTTCTGGTGCATGGGCGGCGGAATTCGGACATGCAGAGTTTCCTGCGCGCGATGCTGTCGCAATCGCCCAAGGAGCGCGGATCGGTGCAGGTGCAGCTCGATATCGACCCGCAGAGTTTTCTGTAGCTACCGCTTCAATTATTCGACGAGCATTTCCGATTTCTCCGTACCTGCCGAAAACGCGGGCCGTTTTTCGGCCTTGCTGCCATTTCCTCCCTTTCCGGCCCATGTCATAAAACAGCGATTCACAAGTGATTTGGGGCCGATGCATGGAATTCTATTTTCCGACCGAGCTTGGCGAGCGGCTTGCATTCTGCTCCGCAGCCTTCACCGCGCTGGCGGGTTTCGTCATGATGTTCGCGCCGGGCTATGCCCTGCGTCTTCTCGGTCTCGAGGCGCGGGAGGGACGGCCGGAGGGCTTCGGCGAAGCGCGCTCGATGGGCGGTTTTTATCTCGGCTTCGGGCTGTCGGCAATCATGCTCGCCCAGGACTGGATCTACATGGCGCTTGGCGCTTCTTTTGTGATGGCCGCCTTTGCCCGCGTGATCTCGATCCTGTCCGATAAGGGGAGCAATCTCGTCAACTATTTACTTTTGGTTGTGCAGATTGCTTTGGCGGCACTGCCGCTGCTTTATGTTTTCGGCTTCATCCAGACGTGAGTTTTGCTGCCGGCGGGCGGCTTCTCATGCATGGCTGCAGGTCATTCCGCAATTTTGCGGACAGAAATTCATGTGAAAGGCTTATTCGGGCATTACGCGTGTTGCGAGTCCGAACATCCTATGTTAGACGGACCCCGAATTTCGGAAGAAGCAAGAGGCTTCTCTTGTGATTTCTGGGGGAAATCAAAACGAATTCAAGATCATAGGTTCGGCGCCCGCCGAGAGCCGGATTTTGGGTTGAAATCAGGGAAATTTGTGCCAGTGGCAGACACGTCCCAGCTTACTTCTGGTGTTGCAGAGCGCTATGCCTCGTCGCTTTTCGAGCTGGCGCTCGAACAGGGCGCCGTTGACAGCGTAACTGCAGATCTTGACCGTTTCCAGGCGATGCTGGATGAGAGCGCTGATCTGAAGCGCTTCGTCGCAAGCCCGGTTTTCTCCGCTGAAGACCAGTTGAAGGCGATCGTCGCCATCAGCGAGAAGGCCGGCATCAGCGGTTTCTTCGCCAATTTCCTGAAGGTCGTGGCGCGCAACCGTCGCCTGTTTGCCCTGCCGGGCATGATCAAGGCCTTCCGCATCATCGCCGCGAACCATCGCGGTGAAATCTCCGCCGAGGTCACCTCGGCGCATGCTCTCACCGCAGAGCAGGAAACCGAATTGAAGGTGGCACTCAAGAGCGTTACCGGCAAAGACGTGACGATTGCCGTCACGGTTGATCCGTCAATTCTTGGTGGTCTGATCGTAAAGGTCGGGTCCCGTCAGATTGATACGTCTCTTCGTACCAAACTCTCTACCCTTAAGCTCGCATTGAAAGAGGTTGGCTGATGGATATCCGCGCCGCGGAAATTTCCGCAATTCTCAAAGACCAGATCAAAAATTTCGGCAAAGAGGCAGAAGTCTCGGAAGTCGGCCAGGTTCTCTCCGTCGGTGACGGTATCGCTCGCGTTTACGGTCTGGACAATGTCCAGGCCGGTGAAATGGTCGAGTTCCCCGGCGGCATCCGCGGCATGGCTCTGAACCTTGAAGCCGACAACGTCGGTGTCGTTATTTTCGGCTCCGACCGCGACATCAAGGAAGGCGACACCGTCAAGCGGACCGGCGCCATCGTTGACGTTCCGGTCGGTCCGGAATTGCTCGGCCGCGTCGTCGACGCGCTCGGCAATCCGATCGACGGCAAGGGCCCGATCAATGCGACGCGCCGTTCGCGCGTCGACATCAAGGCTCCCGGCATCATTCCGCGCAAGTCGGTTCATGAGCCGATGTCGACGGGCCTCAAGGCCATCGACGCTCTGATCCCGGTCGGCCGCGGCCAGCGCGAACTCGTCATCGGCGACCGCCAGACCGGCAAGACCGCGATCCTGCTCGACGCCTTCCTCAACCAGAAGGCCATTCACGAGAACGGTCCGGAAGGCGAAAAGCTTTACTGCGTCTACGTCGCCATCGGCCAAAAGCGCTCGACCGTCGCACAGTTCGTCAAGGTGCTCGAAGAGCGCGGCGCGCTGAAGTATTCGATCATCGTTGCCGCCACCGCTTCCGATCCGGCTCCGATGCAGTATCTGGCACCGTTTGCCGGCTGCGCCATGGGCGAATATTTCCGCGACAACGGCATGCACGCGCTGATCGGTTACGACGACCTTTCCAAGCAGGCCGTTTCCTACCGCCAGATGTCGCTGCTGCTGCGCCGCCCGCCGGGCCGCGAAGCCTATCCGGGCGACGTTTTCTACCTGCACTCGCGTCTCCTCGAGCGCGCTGCGAAGATGAACGACGACCAGGGCGCCGGCTCGCTGACCGCTCTTCCGGTCATCGAAACGCAGGGCAACGACGTGTCGGCCTTCATTCCGACCAACGTCATCTCGATCACCGACGGCCAGATCTTCCTTGAAACCGACCTGTTCTATCAGGGCATCCGCCCGGCCGTGAACGTCGGTCTCTCGGTCTCCCGCGTCGGTTCCTCGGCTCAGATCAAGGCCATGAAGCAGGTTGCCGGCTCGATCAAGGGCGAACTCGCCCAGTATCGCGAAATGGCCGCCTTCGCCCAGTTCGGTTCGGACCTTGACGCTGCGACGCAGCGCCTGCTGAACCGTGGCGCGCGCCTGACCGAACTCCTGAAGCAGCCGCAGTTCTCGCCGCTGAAGACGGAAGAGCAGGTCGCTGTGATTTTTGCAGGCGTCAACGGCTATCTCGACAAGCTGCCGGTTGCTTCGGTCGGCAAGTTCGAGCAGGGCTTCCTCTCGTATCTGCGTTCGGAAGGCTCCGCCATCCTCGACGCGATCCGCACGGAAAAGGCAATCAGCGACGCGACCAGGGGCCAGCTCACCGCTGCTCTCGATAGCTTCGCAAAGTCTTTCTCGTAATCAGGCCCTAAGTTAGGACGGATCACGGATGCCTTCACTTAAGGATCTGAAAAACCGGATCGCCTCCGTCAAGGCGACGCAGAAGATCACCAAGGCGATGAAGATGGTCGCCGCGGCGAAGCTTCGGCGTGCGCAGGAGGCGGCCGAGGCCGCCCGGCCCTATTCGCAGCGCATGGGTGCGGTTCTGGCGAACATCGCCAAGGCCGTCACCGATGCGGACGGTGCGCCGGTTCTCATGACCGGTACCGGCAAGGATCAGGTGCATCTGCTCGTTGTCTGCACGGCCGAACGCGGCCTGTGCGGCGGCTTCAACTCGCAGATCGCCCGTTTTGCCCGCGACCATGTCCGCAAGCTGGTCGCCGAAGGCAAGACGGTGAAGATCTTCACCGTCGGCAAGAAGGGCTACGACATCCTGCGCCGCGAATATGCGTCCCTGATCGTCGAGCGCAAAGAACTGCGCGAAGTCAAGAAGATCGGTTTCGAAAATGCCGACCAGATCGGCAAGCGCATCATCGAGATGTTCGAAGCCGACGAGTTCGACGTCTGCACGCTGTTCTATTCGGAGTTCAAGTCGGTGATCAGCCAGGTGCCGACCGCGCAGCAGCTGATTCCGGCCAAGGCTCCGGAAGCCTCCGCCGAGGATGCAGACCATGCTGGCGCCGTCTACGAATACGAGCCGGATCCGGCGTCGATCCTCGACGAACTGATCCCGCGCAATATCTCGGTCCAGATCTTCCGCGCTCTCCTTGAGAATGTCGCGGGTGAAATGGGCGCCAAGATGAGCGCGATGGACAATGCGACGCGTAATGCTGGTGAGATGATCAACAAGCTGACGCTGAGCTACAACCGTCAGCGTCAGGCTCAGATCACCAAGGAACTGATTGAAATCATTTCGGGCGCGGAAGCGCTCTGAGTTAGGAAAAGAGGGTAAGAAAATGGCTGAGGCAGCTACCCGCTCTGTCGGCAAAGTCACCCAGGTTATCGGCGCCGTCGTCGACGTTGCTTTCGAAGGCGAACTGCCGGCGATCTTGAACGCGCTCGAAACCGACAACAACGGCAACCGTCTGGTTCTCGAAGTCGCCCAGCATCTGGGTGAAAACGAAGTTCGTACGATCGCCATGGACTCGAGCGAAGGTCTTGTTCGCGGCCAGCTGGTTACCGATACCGGCGCTCCGATCATGGTTCCCGTCGGCAACGAGACGCTCGGCCGTATCATGAACGTCATCGGCGAGCCGGTCGACGAAGCAGGTCCGCTGGTCACCACTCACAAGCGCGCCATCCACCAGGATGCGCCTGCCTATGTCGACCAGTCGACGGAAGCGCAGATCCTCGTTACCGGCATCAAGGTCGTCGACCTTCTCGCCCCGTATGCACGCGGCGGCAAGATCGGCCTCTTCGGCGGCGCCGGCGTCGGCAAGACCGTTCTGATCATGGAACTGATCAACAACGTCGCCAAGGCGCATGGTGGTTACTCGGTTTTCGCAGGCGTCGGTGAACGCACCCGCGAAGGCAACGACCTTTACCATGAAATGATCGAATCGAACGTCAACAAGCATGGCGGTGGCGAAGGCTCGAAGGCCGCGCTCGTTTACGGTCAGATGAACGAGCCGCCGGGTGCGCGCGCCCGCGTCGCCCTGACCGGCCTGACGGTCGCCGAACACTTCCGCGACCAAGGCCAGGACGTTTTGTTCTTCGTCGACAACATCTTCCGCTTCACGCAGGCCGGTTCCGAAGTGTCGGCTCTGCTCGGCCGTATCCCGTCGGCGGTCGGCTATCAGCCGACGCTCGCAACCGACATGGGCCAGATGCAGGAGCGCATCACCACGACGACAACCGGCTCGATCACCTCGGTCCAGGCCATTTACGTTCCGGCCGACGACTTGACCGACCCGGCGCCGGCAACCTCGTTCGCCCACCTTGACGCAACGACGGTTCTGTCGCGTTCGATCGCCGAAAAGGGCATCTACCCGGCCGTCGATCCGCTCGACTCCACCTCGCGCATGCTCGACCCGATGGTTGTCGGCGAAGAGCATTACGAAGTGGCCCGTAAGGTCCAGTCGACGTTGCAGCGTTACAAGGCCCTGCAGGACATCATCGCCATCCTCGGCATGGACGAACTGTCAGAAGAGGACAAGATCGCTGTTGCTCGCGCTCGCAAGATCGAGCGCTTCCTGTCGCAGCCGTTCTTCGTCGCCGAAGTCTTCACCGGTTCGCCGGGCAAGCTGGTTGCGCTCGAAGACACGATCAAGGGCTTCAAGGGCCTCGTCAACGGCGAATTCGATCACCTGCCGGAAGCTGCCTTCTACATGGTCGGCTCGATGGAAGAAGCAATCGAGAAGGCCAAGAAGCTCGCAGCTGCTTGATGAGCGACGCTCAAGACGAGATATTCTGCTGCGACTCCCTTAAGGGAGCCGTGGCAGAGCTTCCCGAACCGGCAGTGCCGACTATCTACCGGGCCGATAACGGCCTGCTGATGATGGTTGTCGGGCTGGTTCAGACCGAGGAAGGCCTCGGATATCTCGACCAGGCGGTAATGCACTGCCCGTTCTGCGGGACCAAACTGCAAGATGCAAAAGCCTTAGCCGAGAAGGTAAGTCACTGATGGCTGACAATTTCAACTTTGAGCTCGTTTCGCCGGAGCGCCTGCTGCTGTCGGAAATGGTGACCGAGGTCGTCATTCCCGCCACCGAAGGCGAGATGACTGTTATGGCGCACCATGCCCCGACGATGACGACCGTCAAGCCGGGCATCGTAAGCGTTCGCTCCTCTTCCGGCTCGAAGCAGGACTACGTCGTGTTCGGCGGCTTTGCCGATATCCTGCCGACCGGCTGCACGCTGCTTGCCGAATCCGCCGTGCCAGTCGAAGAGCTCAACAAGGACGAACTCACTCGCCGCATCGAAGCTGCGAAGAGGGAACTTGAGGATGTCGTGCATCACGAGCACAAGTCCAAGCTTGAGCACTTCATCATGGAAATGACCCATCTGCAGGGCATGGTCGGTCAGGACTGATTGCGGCGACAGCCTCAATAAAAAGCGGCCTCGACGGCCGCTTTTTTTATTTCCGGCTGCATGCATTCCGGAAATGATTCCAGCACATATGGGTTGAAATGAAAAAACGGCCCGTCAAGGCCGTTTGCCGTGGCGCCGCGATCGCGGATCGCCTCAGAAGCCCGTGCCGCCGCGCAGCTCGATGACCAGCGTATTGAGCAGAATCTTCATGTCGAGCAGCAGGCTGAAATTTCTGACGTAATAGATATCGCTGGCAATGCGGGCGCGGGCCTGCAATGGCCGTGCCGTCGGACCGCGCCAGCCGCGTGTCTGGGCAAGACCGGTGATGCCGGGGCGCATGATGTGGCGGTGGTGGTATCCCGGAACGAGCTCCTCGTAGAGCCTGCCTGCAGCCCGCATGTTGATGGCGTGACAGCGCGGGCCGACCAGTGACATGTCGCCTCTGAGGACGTTCAGCAACTGCGGCAACTCGTCGATATTGGTCTTGCGGAGCACCGCGCCGATGCCCGTCACCCGGCTGTCGCCCTTGACCGTCTGTTGGATGCCCGAGGGATCGCACGCTTCCGCGCGCATCGACCGGAACTTGAAGACCGTAATCTTCCGGCCATTCAGCCCCCAGCGGATCTGGCGGAAGAACACAGGGCCGCCATCATCCAGTTTGATGAAAAGGGCGATCGCTAGAAAAAGCGGAGCCAGCACGACAAGGGCGCTGGCCGAGCCGACGATGTCGATCATCCGCTTCACGACCAATCGCAGGGCCATTTTTCTTTCCACGCCTGAAAAACCATCCGGCTGGCGGATGTTGGAGTTCGCTACAATCAGTGCCTTGTTTTTGTTCTGACGTTGAGACGCATCGAAGCGCGAATTCCTCTTCGAAGTAAAAGCATTCATTACGCAAGGTCCACAAGTTATGCCTGAGACTGAACCACGCCGAGACAAATACATGCTCGAATATGATTTGTCATCCGTATACATAATAAATTGGTAATCATTAAGACGCCAAAAATGGGAGTATTTCCTGTTAACCTTAATGCCTGTAGTTGAGTTGTCGAGAAGTTTATACTTTGAAAGGAGTAGCCCGATTGGATAGGTCGCTCGTCAGCTGGTTTCCGAAGCCGATCGCCGGTTTTTCCAGCAGGTAATAGCTGAGGCTTGCGACGAGAACGATGAGGGTGGCCGCCAGTCCGCAAGACTGAAGCCAGCCGGTGACGACATTCTCCGAGGAAACGCCGAACGAGCCGGGATCGAGTTTCTGCATCGATATCAGGATGATCTCCTGCCAGATATAGATACCGAAGGAGATCTTTGCGGTGTAGCGGACCGGAGCGTTGTCCAGCAGCCGGCCGAGGTGCTGCGAATGGCTAAGCGAAACGAGCGCAGTCGCGACCGCCAGCGGAAAGATGGGAAAGCCATAGGGTACATCGAGCCAGCCGTAAGATTCGGGGGAGCCGCCAGGCGAAATGACGAGGCGGTAGCCGGCGATGACGAGGGCCAGAAGTGCCGCGGCGTCGAACCAGGAGGAGCGCCTTGCGCGCAGCATGACCTCGATGCCGGCGGCAAGCGCGCCAATCGCGAAGACCGCGAAGAAACCGATCGGATTAAATCTGGGCATCCATTCCTTCGCTCCGCCCTGCAGTCCGTACTCCCAGCCGCGCCCGATATCGTCGAGCGCAAAGAAGGTCAGGATCAGCACGTGGGCGACGAGCACGCCGCCGATGATGCAAAGCCAGGCGAAGCGGGCAAGCACCGGATGCCGGTTGAGTGCGGGTAAGCGAAACAGCAGGAGAAAGCAGGCTGGCAGGAGCACATAGCTGGTGACTTCAAAGGGAATGGACCAGAGCGGCCCGCCGGCTTCGACAGGAAAGAACGTGCGCCAGTGCCACTGGCTCATGAACAACAGTCCGGAGAGGTAACGGAGCATAAGCTCCGGCGTCAGCGGCAAGCCAAGCAGCGTCAGGCTGAGGAGGAAGCTGACGGTGGCGGCGCACCAGAAACCCGGAGCGATGCGCGCGGCCCGGCGGATCGCATAATGCCGCAGGCTCGGCATGCCGACGCCCGTGTCGAGCGCGCGCCAGAAGGGATGGGCGAGGAGGAAGCCGCTCAGCACGAAGAAGATGGCAACGCCGAAATTGCCGAAGCGGATAATATGCGCGGCCGGCGCCAGATCGTCGGGGATCCTGCGCATATCCAGCCGGAGCACGAGATGGTGGGCAAGCACCAAAAGACAGGCCATCGCGCGCAGGAAGTCGGCTCCCGCCAGTCTCTCGTCTTGTCGCATCTTGCCTCCCGCCTTGCCCGAGCGATCTTGTAGCGGAAAGCCGCAGCGGGCAAGGCTAAAGCGCGGCGCGATCCCTCAGAATCACTTACCGCGCCTCAGGTCTTGTTCTTGCACATGCCGTGATCGCAAAACCGCTGCACAGTTCTGCGCGACCTGCGTCAGGGCGGACTCAGTCGAGAAGTTCGTTGGTATAATAGGTGGAAAAGTCCGGCTTTTCCTTGAGTGCGGCGCCATTCGCATCGGCCAGAATGCCATTCTCGATCAGGAAGCCGCCGAGGGCCTCGGCCTTTGCCGGGTCGAGCTTACCGATTACGCCGGCCTCGGATTTCAGGAAGTGCCCCTCGATCAATGCCTTCTGGGAGGCCTTTACCAGTTCGGTATTCATCAGTGCGCCGTTGCTTCCAGAGATCAGCAGGTCGCAGGCTTCGTCGGGGTGCTCGACGGAGTAGTCGTAACCCTGGCGCGTGGCCTGGATGAAGGCGCGGGCGTGTTCCCGGTTTGCCGAGAGATAGGCGTCGCTGGAGACGATGACCGTCGTCTGCTCGTCGGGAATGCCATAATCGGAATAGTGGAAGCGGCCGATCTTCCGTTTTTCCAGTTCGGCGGCAATGCCTTCCCAGGTGTAGATCTCCAGGGTGAAATCGATCGAGCCATTGTCCAGTGCCTCGTAGGCCGAGGTGCCGAGGGTGACGGTCTTGACGTCGCCTTTGCCGCCGTCATTGCGGATCATCGCGGAGATCAGCGCGCTCTCCCAAGTGCCGCCAAAGCCGCCATAGGCCTTGCCGTCGAGATCCCTAGGGCTCTTGATGTCGTCGCGCCCGCCCTTGAAGATCAACCGTGCAGTTTCCGTCTGGACGACGCCGTAGACCATCTTCACATCACCCCCGCCAGCACGCTGCGTGAGGGTCTCGATCTCGCTGCTGATGCCGAAATCGGCAACGCCGTTGGATACCAGCGTTCCGGCGCTGGTGTCGGTGAAGGGAAGAATCTCGACATCGAGCCCGGCATCGGCATAGAAGCCCTTCGCCTTGGCGACGTAGACGCCGATATGGTTGGTGTTGGGCGTCCAGTCGAGCGCGAAGCGAACCTTTGCGGGCGCCGATTGGGCGAGGGCGGTGCGACCGACTAGGCTTGCCGCGATTGCGGCGACGATCGTCTGGCGGCGGGTGAGAAGCAGCATGGTGACCTCCTCAGGTCTCTTGAGCATGATGCCGAAAAGTGTGAGCGGTTTTCGGACGACATCATGCTCTAACTCTTTAAATTAGAACAGGATTCAGATTTTAGGCCGACCGGCCTAAAATCATCCTGTTCTAGCGGATGAAGCAGGGTTTGCAGGATTTCGGTTTCGATCGCCTGGGCCGTCGGCGAGCCGAGGTCGGCGATACTCCTTGGACGGGGCAGGGGAACGCGGAACTCGCGGATGATACGCGCCGGACGGGCTGAAAGCACATAGATCCGGTCGGAGAGGAACACGGCCTCGCGAACGTCGTGGGTGATCAGCAGCGCCGTCCAGCGGTGCTCGGTCCACATGCCCTGCAGCCATTCCTGGATCTGCGTGCGCGTCAGCGCGTCGAGCGCGCCGAAGGGCTCGTCGAGCAGCAGCATGTCCTGCATCTGCACGACGGTGCGCAGCAGCGCCGCGCGCTGGCGCATGCCGCCTGAGAGTTCGGAGGGATAGTGGTGTTCGAAGCCGGCAAGGCCGAAGCTCTCGAACAGCGGCGCAACGGCGGCGCGGGCCGCGCGGCGGCTCATGCCTTTCACCTCGAGACCGAGCGCCGCATTGTCGATGATCCGGCGCCAGGGCATCAGCGCATCGCGCTGCGGCATGAAGGCGAAGGAATGCGGCGCCTGCTCCAGCGGCTCGCCCTTGAAAAGCATGGTGCCGGAATCGGGGCGCAGTGCCTGTGTCAGCAGCCGCAGCACCGTGGATTTTCCGGAGCCGGACGGGCCGACGATCGAAACGAACTCGCCGTCTGCGATGGTGAGCGAAATATCGCCCAGCACCCTCATGCCGTCGAAGGACTTCGCGATATCGCGCAGTTCAACCATTCCACTGCTCATCGGCGCCTCTCCGGGGTTGATTGCCAGGGCATGACGAGGCGCTGGATCAATAGCGTCAGGCCGAAGAGGCAGAGCGTAAGCACGGCGCTGACGACGACGGCGGCGAGCACGAGATCGGGGCGGAAATTGTTCTTCGCGTTGAGAATATAGATGCCGAGGCCACTTGCCGCGCCGGCATATTCGGCAAAGATCGCGCCGACGACTGCATAGGTGATCGAAATCCTGAGGCCGGCGAAGAAGTAAGGCAGCGAAGAGGGAAGCCGGGCCAGGCGGAAAATGCGCCAGCGGCTCGCCTTCATCGAGTTCAGCAGTTCCGCAATATCTCGATCGGTCGATTCATAGCCCTGCAGAAGGGCGACGAGCAGCGGGAAGAAGGTGACGAGGGCCACCAGCAGAACCTTCGGCAACAGGCCGAACCCGAACCAGAGGACGACGAGGGGCGCGATCGCCACCAGCGGCAGGGTCTGGCTGGCGATGAAGATCGGCAGCAATGCCCGGCGCATGAAGGGCACGAAATCCATGAGGATCGACGAGGCGAAGGCGAAGGCGAGCGACAGGGCGAAGCCGCCGAGCGTGGCGCCGAGCGTCGGCCAGGTGTTTGACATCAGCGCCTCGCGGTTCAGCCAGCCCTGGATGGCGATGCGCGACGGCGCCGGCAGCACGGAGGATTTGATGCCGGAAAGATCGACATAGAGCTCCCATGCCGCCAAAAAGGCGCAGCCGGCGACGAAGGCGGGTATCCCCCGGTAGAGAGCGGTGCGGAGCGCGGCAAGGCGCGAGTCCGATGATGGTGGCAGCGTCATCAGCGTTCGATTCACGCTTTCGTCGGGCTATTGGCGGACACCGTGATATCGAGGGTCACATGCCCCTCGGGGTCGCCAAAGCGATAGAAGGCTTCGCGGATGGTCGCGAAGACGGCACCGGCATCGCCGGAAAGCCTGGTGCAGAAATTCTTGGAGCGGTCGAAGGTGCCGGAACGCTTCAGGAAGTTGATGCAGCCGTAGATCTCCTCCATATGGGCGCCGGTTCCCATGACGTAGAGCGAGAATTGCGCAGCGGTCAGCTGTCCGGTTTCGGAGGTGGCGTCGACGGCGGCAAGCGCGGCCGATATACGATCGGCAAGCGGCTCGGCCTGGCCGGCCGAAGGATTGATGCCGCAGATGGCGTCGTCGGGCTCGCCCGGGCAGCCGCGCGAGACGGCGGCGGATAGCACGCAATGCTCGCCGGTCCGGGCAGCGGTGACGAAAAGATCGCGCATGGCGGCAAAGAGCAGATCGGGCGGGCCGACCAGCAGGGTGGAGATGTCGTCGGTCTCGATGCGCAGCCGATCGCGATAGGGATCGAGCGCCTTGACGGCATCGAGGATGATGCCGGCGAAATTGCCGGACATCGGGTAGAGTGACACTTGTGCGCCGGAAAACATTTTTATCTCGCTCCGCTGGCATTACCCAGATCAGCTTTGGAGGGTCCGGAAGCTTGCGCCTCGCATCTCAGCCCCGGCGATACGGAGCTCCCCTGTTAATCGGCGCGGAAATTATCACCGCGGTTTTCGTCCTGCAACCGCAAAATTGAAACCCTTCCGCGTTGTCGGGCTGAAGCTGATAAGTGGGAAAACACCTGGGCGGAGGTCCTGCCCAGGTGTTCCCAGGGTTCCGTACCTGCCGGGAACGGAACCGGAGCCTTCCGCCTCAGGCGGGGATATCGGGATAGAGGCGATTGACGCGAGGGATGGTGCGCGCCGGCGGCCCGGCCTCGTCGTCATTCAGAGGCGTTTTCATCCGTCGCTCCTTCTTGCAGCCGGGCTTTACGATTGCGGGAGCAAGCCTTATAAAACCTCAACTAATATTGAGGTCAAGAGGCGATGGATAGCATTCCCGCAACTGCGCTTGGCAAGCTCCTGACGGTCGGCGAGGTGGCGGAGCGCAGCGGCCTTGCCGTCTCGGCCCTGCACTTTTACGAAACCAAGGGGCTGATCTCCAGCATTCGCACCCGCGGCAACCAGCGTCGCTACGGGCGCGACGTGCTTCGCCGGCTCGGCATCATCAAGGTGGCGCAGCGGGTCGGCATTCCGCTTTCGGAAATCCAGGCGGCGTTCGAATCCCTGCCGCAGGGACGCACGCCGACGGCTGGCGACTGGCAGACGCTGTCAGCACTTTGGAAGGACGATCTCGACGAGCGAATCAGGCAGCTTAGCCTGCTGCGCGATCGCCTGACCGGCTGCATCGGCTGCGGTTGCCTATCGGTGGAAAGCTGTCCGCTGCGCAATCCCGGCGACCGGCTTGGCAAGGAAGGGCCGGGGGCGCGGCTCCTCCAGGCCGAAAACTAGTTCGCCCGAGGGAACTAAATCTCCTGGGAAAGATCGATGCGCGCCTTTCTTTCGGTCGGCATGCTCATATGTTAGGGGCATGACGCAACCGGCGGCCTAGTCCGCGAGGAGGACGGCTTCGTGTTTCATCCCAGACTGTTTGAGAATCGCAATGTCGTGGTGACCGGCGCTGGCCGCGGCATCGGCCTCGAAGTGGCCCGGCAGTTTCTGGACTGCGGCGCGAAGGTGATCGTCCATACCGGGCGCAAGCCTGGACGCGACCTGCCGGATTTCCTGCTGACGGCGGAATCCGAAAGGCGTGCGCTGCTGCTGCATGCCGATTTTTCCGCTTCCGGCGGGGCGGCCGGATTTGCGGAAGACGCACTGGCCTTCTTCGACAAGGTGCATGTGCTCGTCAACAATGCCGGCACCATGCTCGGCCGTTTTCCCGCCGACGTACTGACCGATGCGGATTACGAGGCGATCGTGCGGCTCAATCAGACATCGGTGGTGGCGCTGACGCGGGCACTGCTGCCGGCATTGAAGGCGGCTCAAGGGGCTGCCATCGTCAATACGGTTTCGATTTCGGCGTTGACCGGCGGTAGTCCGGGTTCTTCGGTCTATTCAGCCTCGAAAGCCTTCGTCGCGACCTATTCCAAGGCGCTTGCCCGCGAGCTTGCGCCGGACGCAATCCGCGTCAATTGCGTTTCGCCGGGAACGATCGAAACCGATTTCCATGAGCGTTATTCTTCCCGCGAAAAGCTGGAGCAGACCAGAAAATCCATCCCCCTGCAGCGGCTCGGCACGGCGGAAGATTGTGCGCCGGCTTATCTGTTCCTGGCCGCTCCGTCGCTTTCGGGATACATTACCGGCCAGGTGATCGAGATCAATGGCGGCCAGCTTATCTGCTGATTTGTTTGGACCTTTTTTGGCATTTCATCACTTTTGACCAATTCGCTTCTGCGAATATGCTACTGTGCTGATCTACCTCATCGCCTCCCTTCCGAGATATCGAATGCCGTTGCCTAAACCGGAGCCGGGGATGACCGGCCAGGAATTGCATAAGCTCGCTGGAAAAGCCCACGAAGCGAGCGATCTTCTGAAAGCGCTGGCGCACCAGACCCGACTTCTGATCCTCTGCATATTGGCGGGTGGGGAGCGGACGGTGAGCGAAATCGAGAATATTCTCGGCATCCAGCAGGCGATGGTCTCCCAGCAGCTCGCGCGTCTGAGGCTCGAAGGGCTGGTCAATACGCGCCGCGAGGGCAGGCTGGTCTATTACAGGGTCGGCAATGTCAGTGTGCTTGCTTTCCTCGAATCGCTGTTCGATCTTTTTCCGGCTGCGGAAAACAGTTAGTACCCGCCCTTGCGGAGCGCGGCTGCTATGTCGAAGATAAGGGGATGATCGACAAGCTGGAATTCTTTATCGCCCTTGCCAATGAAAAGCATTTCGGCCGCGCCGCGGAGGAGTGTGGGATCTCGCAGCCGACGCTTTCGGCTGCCATCCGCCAGCTCGAGGATCAACTGGGCGTCATGCTGGTGCAGCGTGGTTCCAGGTTCCAGGGGTTGACGCCGGAAGGGCAGCGCGTGCTCGAATGGGCCCGGCGCATCGTCGGCGACGCCCGCACCATGCGCGAGGAGATGCGCGCGGCGCGGCGCGGCCTTTCCGGCCACATCCGCCTCGCCGCCATTCCGACGGCGTTAGCGATGCTGTCGCGCATCACCACGCCCTTCCAGGAACGGCATCCCGGCGTCACCTTCTCGATCGTGTCGCGAAATTCGCTGCAGGTGCTGAGCATGCTCGAGAACCTCGAAATCGATGCCGGTATCACCTATCTCGAAAACGAGCCGCTCGGCCGCGTCACAACCGTTCCCCTCTATGCGGAGCGCTACCATCTGATCACGGCCGCAGGCAGCCCGCTTTCCGATCGCGAGAACGTGACCTGGCGGGAGGTCGGCGATCTTCGGCTTTGTCTATTGACTGCCGATATGCAGAACCGGCGCATCATCAACCGGCACCTGACGGAAGCCGGCGCCACCGTGCATCCGACGCTGGAATCCAACTCGATGATCGTGCTATTCTCGCATGTCAGGACAGGGCGCTGGGCGAGCATCATGCCGCGCAACGTCGCCAAGTCCTTTGGATTTCCCGTGGAAATCCGGATGATCCCGATCGTTGAGCCGGAGGCGCATCATCTGGTCGGCCTTGTCGCGTCCTATCGCGAACCTTTCACGCCGCTTGTTTCGGCGCTGCTGCATGAAGCGAGGGTGCTCGTAAAGGACGAGGAGCTTTGATAGAAAAAAACTATCGACCAACAGAACAGCTTTATTGATCGTCGGCGGCTTCCTTGCGATGCTTCCTCGAGGAATAGCACTCGGCTGGGGAGGTCCGCCATTCCGCAACGTGCAAGCCGTCGGGAGGGCTGCCTTATGACCATTCATATCGCCGAAGGCGATATTGCAACGCGCACTCGTGCCATTGTGGCCGATCTGCGCTTCCTTGAAGGGCCGCTGCTTCCCATTTTGCACGGGGTTCAGGAAGAATTCGGCTATGTGCCGCAGGAAGCCCTGCCGGTGATCGCAGAGGAATTGAACCTTTCGCGTGCCGAAGTGCATGGCGTGATGACTTTCTATCACGATTATCGCGACCATCCCGCCGGGCGCCATGTGCTGAAGCTCTGTCGCGCCGAGGCCTGCCAGTCGATGGGTGGCGATGCGGTTGCCGAGCGCGTCAAGAAGCTGCTCGGCATCGATTTTCATCAAACGTCGCTCGACGGCAGCGTGACGCTGGAGCCGGTCTACTGTCTCGGGCTTTGCGCCTGCGCCCCGTCGGCGATGCTAGACGGCGAGGTTTATGGCCGGGTCGATGATCAGCTTGCAGCAGAACTCGTCGCGGAGGCACGCCGATGACGATCAAGATTTATGTTCCGCGCGACGCCGCTGCGCTGGCGCTCGGAGCCGAAAAGGTGGCAAAGGCGATTGCCCAGGAGATCGCCGCCCGCGGCTTCGATGCTCAGATCGTGCGCAACGGCTCGCGCGGAATGTTCTGGCTGGAGCCGCTTGTTGAAGTCGAGGTTGCCGGCAAGCGCATCGGCTACGGTCCGGTGAAGGCCGGGGACGTGCCCGCCTTGTTCGATGCCGGGATGATGAGCGGCGGCGGCCATCCACTCTGTCTCGGGGAGGTTGAAGACCTCCCGTTCCTGAAGGAGCAGACCCGCCTGACCTTCGCCCGCTGCGGCGTCACCGATCCGCTATCGCTCGTGGACTATGAGGCGCATGGCGGCCTTGCCGGCCTTCGCCGGGCGGTTTCGATGACGCCAGCCGAAGTCGTCAAGGAAGTCACCGATTCCGGCCTGCGCGGACGCGGTGGCGCAGGCTTCCCGACGGGCATCAAATGGAAAACCGTTCTCGATGCTGCCGGTGACCGCAAATATATCGTCTGCAATGCCGATGAGGGCGACAGCGGCACCTTTGCCGACAGAATGATCATGGAAGGCGATCCCTTCGTACTGATCGAGGGCATGGCGATCGCAGGGCTCGCGACCGGAGCGACCAAGGGCTTCGTCTATACACGTTCGGAATATCCGCATGCGATCGCGGCGATGACGGCGGCGATCGGCATCGCCCGGCAGGCCGGTATTCTCGGCCTATCGGTACTCGGCTCGGGCCGCGCCTTCGATATGGAGGTCCGCACCGGCGCCGGGGCCTATGTGTGCGGCGAAGAGACGGCGCTGCTGAATAGCCTCGAAGGCAAGCGCGGCATCGTGCGCGCCAAGCCTCCCTTGCCGGCGCATAAGGGACTGTTTGACTGTCCGACCGTCATCAATAACGTGATCTCGCTCGCCTCCGTCCCCGTCATCATGGAAAAGGGCGCCGCCTTCTACCGTGATTTCGGCATGGGCCGCTCGCGCGGCACGATCCCGCTGCAGATTGCCGGCAATGTCCGCTACGGCGGGCTTTATGAAACCGCTTTCGGTCTTTCGCTCGGCGATATCGTCGACAGGATCGGCGGCGGCACGGCGACAGGCCGGCCGGTCAAGGCCGTGCAGGTCGGCGGGCCGCTCGGCGCCTATTTCCCGCGGGCGCTGTTTGACACGCCATTCGACTACGAGGCTTTCGCCGCCAAAGACGGGCTCATCGGTCATGCCGGCCTCGTCGTCTTCGATGACACCGCCGACATGCTGAAGCAGGCGCGCTTCGCCATGGAATTCTGCGCCGTCGAAAGCTGTGGCAAGTGTACTCCCTGCCGTATCGGATCGACGCGCGGGGTGGAGACGGTGGACAAGATTGCCCAAGGCATCGAGCCGGAGAAGAACCGAGTGCTGCTTGCCGATCTCTGCAACACGATGAAGTTCGGCTCGCTCTGCGCGCTGGGCGGTTTCACGCCCTATCCCGTTGTGAGCGCCATGACGCATTTCCCGGAGGATTTTTCTCCGGCGCCGATCGTGGAGGCCGCCGAATGACATCCTTCTGGTCTGACTTGCTCAATTCCATTTCCATACAGGAGGCCGACCATGTCTCTCATCCATGAAATCGACTACGGTACTCCCGCTTCGAAATCCGAGACCATGGTGACGCTCACCATCGACGGGCAGCAGATCAGTGTGCCGGAGGGAACCTCCATCATGCGCGCCTCGATGGAGGCCGGCATTGAGGTGCCGAAGCTCTGCGCTACCGACATGGTCGATGCCTTCGGCTCCTGCCGGCTCTGTCTCGTCGAGATCGAGGGCCGCGCCGGCACGCCTGCCTCCTGCACGACGCCGGTGGCGGCAAACATGGTGGTGCACACGCAGACGGGGCGGCTCAAGGATATCCGCCGCGGCGTGATGGAGCTTTATATCTCCGACCATCCGCTCGACTGTCTCACCTGTGCTGCCAACGGCGATTGCCAATTGCAGGACATGGCGGGCGCCGTCGGCCTGCGCGACGTGCGCTACGGCTATGAGGGCGACAATCACGTCAAGGCCCGCAATAGCGGCGACATCAATCTGAAATGGATGCCAAAGGACGAGTCCAATCCCTATTTCACCTATGATCCCTCCAAGTGCATCGTCTGTTCGCTCTGCGTGCGCGCCTGCGAGGAAGTGCAGGGCACATTCGCGCTGACGATCGAGGGACGAGGCTTCGGCTCGCGCGTTTCATCAGGCATGCACGAGCAGTTCATCGATTCCGAATGCGTTTCCTGCGGCGCCTGCGTGCAGGCCTGCCCGACGGCGACACTGACGGAGAAGTCGGTCATCCAGATCGGCCAGCCGGAGCATTCTGCCGTCACCACCTGCGCCTATTGCGGCGTCGGCTGCTCCTTCAAGGCAGAGATGCGCGGCGAGGAACTGGTGCGCATGGTGCCGTGGAAGGACGGCCAGGCCAATCGCGGGCATTCCTGCGTCAAGGGCCGTTTCGCCTATGGCTATTCCACCCATAAGGACCGCATTCTCAATCCGATGATCCGCGAAAAGGTCAGCGATCCCTGGCGGGAGGTGAGCTGGGACGAAGCCTTTGCGCATGTGGCATCGGAATTCCGCCGCATCCAGTATCAATACGGCCGTGAGGCCGTCGGCGGCATCACCTCCTCACGCTGCACCAATGAGGAAACCTATCTGGTACAAAAGCTGGTCCGTGCCGGTTTCGGCAACAACAATGTCGATACCTGCGCCCGCGTCTGCCATTCACCGACCGGTTACGGCCTCGGCCAGGCGTTCGGCACGTCGGCGGGCACGCAGGATTTCGACAGCGTCGAGCATTCAGATGTCGTCGTCATCATCGGCGCCAATCCGACGGACGGGCATCCGGTGTTCGGCTCGCGGCTGAAGAAGCGGCTGCGCCAGGGCGCCAAGCTCATCGTCATCGATCCGCGCCGCACCGACATCGTCCGCTCGCCACATGTCGAGGCCTCCTACCACCTGCCGCTGAAGCCGGGCACCAATGTCGCCGTCATGACGGCGCTGGCGCATGTCATCGTCACCGAAGGACTTTTCGACGAGAAGTTCATCCGCGAGCGCTGCGACTGGTCGGAGTTCGAGGACTGGGCGGCCTTCGTCGCCGAGCCTCAGCACAGCCCCGAGCAGACCGAGATGTTCACCGGCGTACCGGCGGCGGATCTGCGCGGTGCGGCGAGGCTCTACGCCAAGGGCGGCAATGGCGCGATCTATTACGGCCTCGGGGTCACCGAACACAGTCAGGGCTCGACCACCGTCATGGCGATTGCCAACCTCGCGATGGCGACCGGCAATATCGGCCGCCCGGGTGTGGGCGTGAACCCGCTGCGCGGCCAGAACAACGTGCAGGGCTCCTGCGACATGGGCTCGTTCCCGCACGAACTGCCGGGTTACCGGCACATTTCCGACGATGCGACACGTGATATCTTCGAAAAGCTCTGGGGCGTGAAGCTCAACAACGAGCCGGGCCTGCGCATTCCGAACATGCTGGATGCGGCCGTCGACGGCTCGTTCAAAGGCCTCTACATCCAGGGGGAAGATATCCTCCAGTCAGATCCTGATACCAAACACGTCGCAGCCGGTCTTGCGGCCATGGAATGCGTCGTCGTGCAGGACCTCTTCCTCAACGAGACCGCCAATTACGCCCATGTCTTCCTGCCGGGCTCGACCTTCCTCGAGAAGGACGGCACCTTCACCAATGCCGAGCGGCGTATCAACCGCGTGCGCAAGGTGATGTCGCCGCGCAACGGCTATGGCGACTGGGAGGTGACTCAGAAGCTCGCCCAGGCGATGGGGCTCGACTGGAATTATGCGCACCCCTCCGAGATCATGGACGAGATCGCCGCGACGACACCGAGTTTCGCGCTTGTTTCCTACGACTATCTCGAAAAGATGGGATCGGTGCAGTGGCCCTGTAACGAAAAGAATCCGCTCGGCTCGCCGATCATGCATGTGAACGGCTTCGTGCGCGGCAAGGGCAAGTTCATCCGCACCGAATATGTGGCGACCGACGAGCGCACCGGTCCGCGCTTCCCGCTGCTTCTCACCACCGGGCGCATCCTCAGCCACTACAATGTCGGGGCACAGACGCGACGGACCGAGAATGTCGCCTGGCATCCGGAAGACCGGCTGGAAATCCATGCGCACGATGCCGAGCAGCGCGGCATTCGCGACGGCGACTGGGTGAAGCTCGTCAGCCGCTCCGGCGACACCACGCTCCGGGCTCTGATCACCGATCGCGTCGCGCCTGGCGTCGTCTATACGACTTTCCATCATCCAAGCACGCAGGCGAACGTCATCACCACCGACTACTCCGACTGGGCGACGAACTGCCCTGAGTATAAGGTGACGGCGGTGCAGGTCTCGCCCTCTAACGGGCCGACCGGCTGGCAGCGCGAATATGACGAGCAGGCGCGGCAATCGCGTCGCATCGCCGGCAAGCTGGAGGCGGCGGAGTGACAATGCTGGGGCGGCCTGGCAGGGGAGAGCATGGATCATGACCTTCACGATCACCGCCCGCGCTGCCGAAACCGCCCGCCGCAATGGCATCCTGCAGGCCGGTTCGCGCATCGTGCCCGAGGAAGTGCCAATCGCCTTTTCCTATGGCGGGAGTTCGCATGCGGTGATGATGGCGACGCCTGCGGATCTTGAAGATTTCGCCATTGGCTTCAGCCTGACCGAGGGGATCATCAGCGCGCCGGCGGAGATCGCCGATATCGGGATTGTCGAGGGTGAACAGGGTATCGATGTGCAGGTGAGCCTCGTCGATGATGTCGCCGATCGGCTGCGGGCACGGCGCCGCAGCATGGCGGGGCCCGTCGGCTGCGGGCTCTGCGGCATCGAATCGATCGAGCAGGCGGTGCGGCCGGTACCTGATGTCTCGCTATCGCCGCTGATGCTGTCGCATGCGGATATTGTGCGGGCTGTTTCGCTTCTGAACGAGGCGCAGCCGTTGCATCGGGAGACCCGAGCGGTTCATGGCGCCGGGTTCTATCTTCCAGCCACGGGGCTTGTCGCCGTGCGCGAAGATGTCGGCCGGCATAATGCATTGGATAAGCTCTGCGGCGCGGTCATTCGCTCCGGCTGGAAAGGCGGGGATGGCGCCGTCGTCGTGACGAGCAGGCTTTCCGTCGAAATGGTGCAGAAGGCGGCAATTCTCGGCACCCCCGTGCTCATCGCCATTTCAGCGCCGACCGCACTCGCCATCCGTACGGCCGAACAGGCCGGCATGACGCTCGTCGCGCTGGTGCGCGGCGAGGATTTCGAGATTTTCACCCACCCACATCGCATCTCGCCCGGAAGCATCGCCGATGTCGCATGATACCAAGACCAAGCTCGTCTATATGGCGAACCAGATCGCCACCTTCTTCAAGAGCCAGCCGGCCAGCGAGGCTGTAGAAGGCGTTGCCACCCACATCAACAAATTCTGGGAGCCGCGCATGCGGCGGCAATTGTTCGAAATTCTGGAAAAAGACGAAAACGGCCTGGATGCGCTCGTGCTTCAGGCGGCTCCCCTGATCCGCAAACCGGAAGCGGAGGCAAGCCAGCTCCGCTAACCAACCATAGGCGTCATGCGGGAGGGCGGGCAGCGCCGCGCTGCGTGCACATACGACAACCTTGGCGCTGCTCGAAGAAGCGATCAAAGCGCGCCGTGTGGTTTCACGCGGCGCGCTTTGAACGGTAGGTATAGCTGGGGAGAGGTAAATCAGAATTCTTGCCAGCTCTCGGTATTGGCCGCAGCAGCACCCCGCGCGCCTGCGACCCGCGAAACGAGATGCAGCGCCGGCGAGCTTGCCTGCTGCCTCACCGGGGCGGCAGCTGCGCCCGGCAGGCGGAACCTCGCCAGCAGCACACGCAGCGTTTCGGCTTCTCTGGCAAGGCTGTGGCTGGCGGCCGTACTCTCCTCGACCATCGCAGCATTCTGCTGGGTTGCCTGATCAAGCGTGTTGACCGCCTGATTGATTTCCTTGAGCCCGGTTGCCTGTTCTTTCGACGCTTCGACAATCGCCTCGACATTGACGTTGATATCGCCGACCTGCGCAACGATCTCCTCGAGCGCCCTGCCGGTTTCGCCGACGAGGCCGACGCCGTTCTTGACGAGATCGCTCGACGTGTTGATCAGCGCCTTGATCTCCTTGGCGGCCTTGGCGGAGCGTTGCGCGAGTTCGCGAACCTCCTGGGCGACGACCGCAAAGCCCTTGCCGGCCTCGCCGGCGCGCGCCGCCTCGACGCCGGCATTCAGCGCCAGGAGGTTGGTCTGGAAGGCGATGTCGTCGATGACGCCGATGATGTTGTTGATTTCACGCGAGGACTGTTCGATCTGATCCATGGCGGCGACCGCATTGCGGACCACGGTGCCGGAATGCTCTGCGCCCTGCTTGGTTTTGGCGACAAGGCGGCCCGCTTCGCCGGCCCGGCGGCTGGAATCGTTGACCGTCGTGGTGATCTCTTCCAGTGCGGCTGCCGTCTCTTCAATCGACGCGGCCTGCTGTTCCGTCCGCTTGGAGAAGGAATCTGCCGACGCGCCGATCTCGTTCGAGCCGGTGGCGATCGCGCCGGCGTTCTCGCCGATCGTCCTCATCGTCTCGGCAAGGCCGTTGACGGCGGTATTGAAATCGTGACGCAGCTGTTCCATCGACGGGACAAAGGGCGTATCCACCGTCCTTGTCAGATCGCCTTCGGAGAGAAGGCGGAGCGCCGTGCCGAGCATCGAAATGGCGCTCATGCGCTCCGTCACATCCGTTGCAAATTTCACGACCTTGTAAACCTTGCCGTCGGCATCGAGGATCGGGTTATAGGCCGCCTGGATCCAGATTTGCCGGCCGCCCTTGCCGAACCGGACAAATTCGTTGGCGATGAATTCTCCTCGCGCCAGCCGCTTCCAGAAGTTGGCGTAGTCCTCGGTCTTGGCGTAGGCAGGATCGCAGAACATGCTGTGGTGCCTGCCGGTGATCTCGGCGAGTGAATATCCCATGGCACCGCAGAAATTCTCGTTTGCAGTCAGGATCTCGCCTGTTGGGGAAAATTCGATGACCGCCTGCGAGCGCGAGATCGCCTCCAGCTTGCCGGAATCCTCGACCGCCTTCTTTTTCGCGGCGGTAATGTCGGCCGCAAATTTGACGACCTTGAACGCTTTTCCGCCCTTGAATACCGGATTGTAGGACGCCTGGATCCATATTTCCCTGCTGCCCTTGGCAAAGCGCTTATAGGAGCCGGCGTCATATTCGCCGCGTCCGAGGCGCGCCCAGAATTCACGATATTCCCCGGTCGCCGTATAGGCCGGCTCGCAAAACATACTGTGATGCTTGCCGATGATCTCGCTCAGGTTGTAACCAAGCGCTTTGCAGAAATTCTCGTTCGCCGTCAGGATGTTTCCCTTGAGATCGAATTCGATGATCGCCTGCGATCTGGAGATGGCGTCAAGAATGTATTTCGAATTGGAAGATAGACTAAACATTTCCTGTCCCTCTGAAATGTTGAGCGTTCGCTGCTTCGGTCTTCTCGAAGCAATTCGGGCGAGGAACGTCGGCGCTCGGATACAAACCGTCAATCGTTTGTCATATCCTGCCTACCAGAAGGCGTGTCACCCTCATGCTTCGCAATCATGTTGATAGGCTGGTGGTTAATTTTTTATATAAAAGACATCGCTTATATTCGCGATTGTTGAAAAAAGTGAAGATTGGCAAGTAAGAGGCGTGTAACGCGACAATAAAAAACCGCCCGAAGGCGGTTTTTCGAAATTCAAACCAGTATCGGATCAGGCCGCCAGTTCGTCCGTCTCGTTTTCCTTGAACATCTTGGCAAGATTCAGGAAGCAGATCATGCCATTTTCCGAAGCGATGATGCCTTCGCAATAAGCGCGGTCGAAGGAGGCGGTCACCTCAGGCACGGGCTGGACCTGGCTGGAGGAGATGGTCAGAATGTCCGAGACGCGATCGACGAGCATGCCGATGACCATGCTGTGAACTTCGGCAACGACGATGGCGCTGCGCTCGTTGGCGACGGTGCTCTTCATGCCGAGCTTGTAGGCGAGATCGATGATCGGGATGACCGAGCCGCGCAGGTTCATGACACCGATGACATCGGCCGGGGCATGCGGGATTGGCGTCGACGGCGCCCAGCCGCGGATTTCGCGGATGGTCGTGGTCTTGACGCAGAATTCCTGGTCATGCAGGCGGAAGGCAATGATCTCGAGCGTATCGCCGCTGAAGCTAGTGGAATTGATCGTGGCCATTAGAATTCTTCCCAACTGTCGTAAGCCAGGGCAGAAGCGGGTGCGCCACCATTGGCGCCGACAAGCTTTGCCTTCATACCACGCGATGGCTTTGCGCTTGGCGAAGCATCGTTACGGTTAGCGACGACATTAGCGGAAGAGTGTTGCCCAAATCTAAATCGGGAACGGGATTGCGAAGGTTTTCGGCCCCGATTTATTCAGCTGATTGTCTTCTCGATCTCGGAGACCGCCCAATCGACCTGCTGTCTTGTTATGACCAATGGCGGAGCGAGGCGAATCGTGTGGTCGTGGGTATCCTTGGCGAGAAGGCCGCGCTCCTTCAGCGCATGGCAATATTGCCGCGCGCCACCGGCTTCGGGCTCCAGTTCGATCGCCATCATCAGGCCGCGGCCGCGTACATCCCGGACGATATTCGAGCGGATCGACCTCAGGCCTTCGAGAAAGTAATCGCCCATGACAGCGGCGTTCTCGATCATCCCTTCTTCCACGAGCACCTTGAGCGCCGTGCGCGCCACCGCGCAGGCGAGCGGATTGCCGCCGAAGGTGGAGCCGTGCTGGCCGGGCTTCAGCACGCCCAGAACCTCGGAATTCGAAAGCACCGCCGATACGGGATAGAAGCCGCCGGACAGTGCCTTGCCGATTAGCGTCACATCGGCCTCGATGCCTTCATGTTCTTCCGCCAGAAGCTTGCCGGTGCGGCCGAGGCCTGTCTGGATCTCGTCGAGGATGAGCGTGACGTTGTTATCAGTGCAGAGTTCGCGGATTCGGGTGAAATAACCGGGCGGCGGGATGATAACGCCGGCTTCCCCCTGGATCGGCTCGATCAGGGCGGCCACCGTATTGCCGTTGATCGCAGCCTCGAATGCCTCGGCATCGCCGAAAGGAACGGTGCGGAAGCCCGGCGTATAGGGGCCGAAGCCGGTGCGGGCATCGGGATCTGTGGAGAAGCTGACGATGCTCAGCGTGCGGCCGTGGAAATTATCGGCGCAGACGATGATCTCCGCCTTGCCTTCCGGCACCCCCTTGACCTCGTAGCCCCATTTGCGGACCGCCTTGATGGCGGTCTCGACGGCCTCGGCGCCGGAGTTCATCGGCAGGATCTTGTGCGAGCCGGTAAGCGCCGCGAGCTCCTCGTAGAGATAGGCGAGCTGATCGTTGCGGAAGGCGCGGGAGGTAAGCGTCAATCTCCCCGCCTGCTCGACCATGGCGGCGAGGATCTTTGGATGGCAATGGCCCTGATTGACCGCGGAATAGGCCGAGAGGCAATCGAGATAACGATTGCCGTCCGTATCCCAGACATAAACACCTTCGCCACGCGTCAGCACCACGTCGAGCGGCTTGTAGTTGTGGGCGCCGAGCCGCTGTTCGGTGGCGATCAGTTTTTCCGAAGTGTTCATGACCTTCTCCCCTCTATCTCTATGCGGCGCGTGTCGGGCGATCGAAGATGCGGCGGCCGAAGAGGCTCGCCGTCAGCTCCACCAGGATGCGGGCGCTCTTGCCGCGATCGTCGAGAAACGGATTGAGCTCGACCAGGTCGAGCGACGAAACGAGGCCGCTGTCGGAAAGCATTTCCATGACCAGATGCGCCTCGCGGAAGGTCGCCCCGCCGGGCACCGTCGTGCCGACGCCGGGGGCGATCTCGGGGTCGAGGAAGTCGAGGTCGAGGCTGACATGGAGCAGGCCGTTCGCCTTGGCGACGACATCGAGGATATGGCGCATGATCGCGCCGATGCCCTGCTCGTCGATCGCGCGCATATCGAAGACATTGACGCCGTGTTCGTGGATTTCCTCGCGCTCGCGTATATCGACCGAACGGATGCCAACCTGGAAGACATTCTTCGGGTCGACGAACGGACGGTCCTTCGGCAGGATCTCGGCGAATTCGGCCTCGCCGCAGAAAAAGGCGACGGGCATACCGTGTATATTGCCGGAGGGCGACGTGGCAGGAGAGTTGAAATCGGCATGGGCATCGAGCCAGAGCACGAAGAGCGGGCGGCCTGTGCTGGCGGCATAGCGGGCCATGCCGGAGACGCTGCCCATGGAAAGGCTGTGGTCGCCGCCGAGAATCAGCGGGAAGCGGCCGGAAGCGGCGACATCGTAGACACTGCTTTCGAGCGCGCGCGTGAAGGCGCCTACGATCCTCAGATTGTGGGCTTTCGAATGAACGGGCAGGTCCATGGCCGGCACGATGCTGAGATCGCCGTTATCGGCAACGTCATGGCCGAGCTCGATCAGAGTCTGGTCGACGCCGGCAATACGGAGCGCTGCAGGACCCATGGCCGCGCCTCTGCGGCCGGAGCCTTCTTCCAACGGTGCGCCGATAAGGGTGACGGATCGCGAGTGGGCATTCATGTCGAGGGCTCCGTGTTGAGGCCTGTTTCGGCCGATAGTGGGATAAAGCTCTGGCGGCAAAAAGATGGAAAAGTGCCAGAAATGGATTATGATTGCGCAGATTGATAAGGCTATTTTGACAAAGTGATCAGCGTGGACGATCTCGACACCGAACTTCTGAGCGCGCTTCGCCACAATGCCCGGATTTCCATCTCCTCGCTTGCGGTGATGACGGGCGCATCGCGGGCGACGGTTGCCGCCCGTATCGACCGGCTCGTCGCCAGCGGCACGATTGTCGGCTTCACCATCCGCACCAGTCACGAGACGCGCTCCGCCGGCGTGCGCGCCATCGTCATGATCGAAGTGCTCGGCAAGCTCGCCGACAGAGTGGCCGATCAGTTGCGGGGGTTGCCGCAGGTGCGCGCGCTCCACAGCACCAACGGCAAATGGGACTTCGTCGCTGAACTCGAGGACCGCGACCTCGCTTCCTTCGACGAGACGCTGCGCCGCATCCGGCTGATCAACGGCATCAATTCGACCGAAACCAACATTCTTCTGAAGACGAGCAAGACCGGGTTCTAAAGCGCGTCGCGTCAAACCTGATTTATGCGACGCGCTTTAGCTCTTTGTTTTACACAAGCCGTTGTCTCGGAACCGCTGCATACTTCCGGGCGACATGTGTTAACCCGGTTCAATACTCGCGCTCGTAGATGATGCCCGCTTCGCCGGCTCCGTTGCCGCCGGCTGCTCCCCGCAATTTGACGCCGCGGCCGACATCGAGATTGATGATGGCCTTAGCGCCCGCCGATCCACCCTGCTGCAGTTCGAAATAGGTGCGGTCGTTGAGATAGCGACCGACGCTGACGCTCGTCTGGCCCTTGGAATCGGTGCTGACGTCGAAGTCGTCAACGCCGAGCTGGTTGCGCAGGCCTTCGAAAAGCGAGGTAGAGCGGTTTCCGGCCAGCTGGCTGACGGCGTCGGCGAGCTGGGCGATCTGCACCGGCGAGAGTTTTGACATCGACTGGCCGAAGATCAATTGCGCCAGCACCTCGTCCTGCGGCAGCTGGGGCGAGGAAGAAAAGGTGATCGATGGGTCGGTGGCAAGGCCCGCGACATCGACGGTCAGCGTCGTCGTGCCGGAAGCCGACGTCGCTTCCATGTCGAGTGCCGGCGTCAGGTCGCCGGCAAAGGTGATCCTGCTCTTGTCGGAGAAATCCAGGCGACGGTTGAGAATCGTCAGCCGGCCGCGGCGCATGGTGAAACCGCCGGTCACAACAGGGACTGCCGCCGTTCCACGGATCGTCACGCGGCCTCCGAGTTCGGCATCGATGCCGCGGCCGCGCACGAAGATATGGGAGGGTGCATCGATTTCGAGATCGAGAGTCATCACCGAGGATTTCTCGCCCGGCTTCCGCTCGCCCTCATCGCGCAACTGCGCAAGCACCGCCCGCGGCGCATTCTTATGTCTGATGTCGATTTCCCGTAGCGAGGTTGGCAGTTTTTCCGGGACCGTGATCGAGGTCTTTTCCAGCTGAAGCTTGCCGTTCAGCGTTGCACTCATGATCGGTCCGCGCAGGCCGAGCATTCCGCTCACCGTCGAGACGACGAGGGTTCCGTCGACATAGACCGCCTTGTCGAGCTTGATCGAAATATCGGCGGGGAAACCGCCGGCCGGCTGAATGCCGACCGTGCCGCTTGCCGAAATCGTGCCGCCGCCGCCAATATTGCCGCTAAGGCGGGAGATCACGGCCTGGCTGCCGTTGAAGGTCACCATCGCCGCCAGATTGTTGACGGCAAGATTGCGCCGGACATCGACAAGCTTTGCGCCATTTGTTGCAACCGTGCCATTGATGACGGGGGCGGCAGCGGTCCCTCCGATCCGCAGATCGACGGTGGCGACACCATCGGCGACAAGGCCTTGTTCCGCCAGCGGTGCGCCGAGAACGGCGAAGGGAAGATTGCCGTTGAAGTGCATGTCGATGGCGCGATTGCCTGAGATCACGACGCTGCCCCCGCCTTTCAGCGACATGCCGGCGTCCCCGGCAAGGTTGGTATCGACCGTCAGTCTGTTTTCGGCAAGCTTGCCGGATGCGCCGATGCTGAACGGCGCGAGACCGGCGCCTTTCGTTTGGCTCGTCGCCGCGTTCTTCCAGTCGACCTTGAAATCGACGGAGGGCGCCGACAGCGCGCCGGTGGCCTTTACGGTCGCTGAAACTGCGCCCTCGGCGCCAAGGCCGGGAACAAAGCCATTGGCGATGCCAGCCGGAACATTGGTGGCGTTCGCCGTGACGTCGACCGAGCGGATCGACGTGCCCGCGATGGCAAGATTGCCGGCGGCTTTCAGGTCGATACCGCCGCCGCCAGTGAGGTTGGCATCGAAATCCAGCCTGTCGCCGGCATATTTTCCTGTCGCCGCCAGTGCGAGGCGGGGGATGCCGGCGGCCTTGGTATGGCTGGTCGCGGCGTCCTTCCAGTCGAGCTTGAAATCGACGATCGGATTGGTTGGCGTGCCAGAGGTGACGGCGTTTGCCGAAAGCATGCCTTCCGCACCGAGGCCGGGAACGAAGGCATTGGCAATATTTGCCGGCAGCGCCGGGATATCCGCATTGATCGAAAGATCACGGATGGCGGTTCCCGCAATCGTTACGCCGCCCGTCGCCTTAGCCAGCACACCATCTTTGCCGGCAAGGTTTGCGTCGAAATCGACCCTGTCATTGGCAAACTTGCCGGATGCTGCGGCGCTGAGGCCCGATAGGCCGCTGCTTCTCGTCTGGGCGGTTGCGGCGTTCTTCCAGTCGAGCTTGAAATTGACGGCCGGTTTCGGAAGCGCTCCGGAGGCGGATGCCGTTCCCGACACCGTGCCTTCCGCGGCGAGGCCCGGCACGAAGCCGTTGGCGAGACCAGCGGGGAGATTGGCAAGATCGGCCTTGACGTCGAGATTGCGGACCGACGTGCCCTCGATCACGACATTGCCGGCGGCTTTCAGCGCGAGGCCACCCTCGCCCCCGAGATTGGTATCGAAATCGAGCCGGTTATCGGCGAAACGTCCCGATGCGGCAAGCGCGAGGCCCGAGAGGTGAGCGCTTCTGGTGTGGCTGGTTGCGGCATCCTTCCAGTCGAGCTTGAAGTCGGCTGTCGGTGCGGCGGGTTTTCCAGCCGCGGACAGGGTGCCCGATATCGTGCCGCCGGCGGCAAGATCCGGAACGAAGGCGTTTGCGAGGCTGGCCGGAAAATTGGCGATCTCGGCATCGACCTTCATGTCGTCGATAGCCGTGCCGGCAAGCGCGACATTGCCCGTGGTCTTTAGCGAGAGCCCCTTGTCGCCGCCGGCTGCGACGTTGAAATCCAGCTTGAAGTCGGCGAATTTTCCTGACGCGCTCACGCCGAGGCCGGCAAGGCCGGCGCGCTTCGTGTGGCTTACCGCAGCGTTTTCCCAATTAAGGTCGAAATTGGCAGCAGGCTCGGAAAGCGTGCCCATGGCCGAGAGCTTCCCTGAGATCACGCCTTCGGCGGCGAGATCCGGAACGAAACTGTTTGCGATGCTTGCCGGAACATTGGTCAGCGCCGCGTCGACCTTGACATTGCCGATCGTCGTGCCTGTTACGGCGACGTCGCCGGTTGCTTTCAGCGAAAGGTCGCGTGCGCCTGATATGGCCGTGTCGAAATCGAGCTTGTTATCGGCGAATTTTCCCGAGGCCTTCACGGCGATATCGGCGAGACCGACGCGCCTTGTATGGCTTGTTCCAGCATTCTTCCAATCGAGATCGAAATCAGCGGTTGGGGCGGAAAGAGAACCGCTGGCCGACACCTTTCCCGAGATAACACCCTCGGCGGCGAGATCGGGAACGAAGCTGTTTGCGATGCTTGCCGGGATGTTTACCAGCGCTGCATCGACCTTGACGTTGCCGATCGTCGTTCCCGTCACGGCGACGTTGCCGTTTGCCTTTAATGAGAGATTATCGGCGCCGGCGATTCCCGCGTCGAAATTAAGCTTGCTGTCGGCGAACCTTCCCGAGGTCTTTACGGCGAGATCGGCAAGGCCGGCGCGCCGGGTGTGGCTTGTCGCGGCGCCCTTCCAATCGAGATCAAAATCAGCGGTTAGCGCGTCGAGGGAGCCGGCGGCCGCCACTCTTCCCGTTACCGTGCCTTCAGCGGCGAGGTCGGGGACAAAGCCATTGGCGATACGGGCGGGCAGGTTGAGGATCTCGGCCCTGACATCAACAATCGGTGCCTTCGGATCGGCAAGCCCGACATTGCCGGCTGCTTTGAGCGAGAGGCCATCACCGCTGCTGACCGCAGTGTCGAAATCGAGCCTGTTGTCGGCGAATTTGCCGCCTGCGGTGATGCCGAGCGGCGCGAGGCCTGCGCCCTTGGTCTGGCCCGTCGTCGCATCCTTCCAATCGAGTTTGAAGTCGGCCACCGGGGCGGCGGGCGTACCCGTGACTACAACCGTTCCCGAAATCGCGCCGCCTGCCGACAGGTTCGGGACGAAACCGTTGGCGAGTGCCGCCGGCAGCTCCTTGATCTCGGCATTGAGCTTCAGCGTCTCGCCGGCCGAGCCGGTGACACTTGCCGAACCGGAACCGGTTTTCAGCGTCAGTCCGTCCAGATTGGCGCTCCCTCCGCCGATCGTGACCCGTGTTGGTGCGGCAAGTTCGATCGGGATGTCGCGGGGACTTGCCGAGAAACGATCGAGGTTCAGGTCGATTGTGCCGCCTGCAGCTTCGACATTGCCGGCTGCCAGCACAGGATTGCCGTCATAGGCGGCATCGAGATCGAAGCGGGTATTGTTCTGCTGCTTGGCAAAACCGATCGAAAGGCCGGCCAGTCTGTTCGTTCCGGCATTCAGCTCCTCCGCCTTGATCGTGCCGTTTGCCGCGAGCGCACCAAGATCGCTGACGGTAACATCGATATCCGGCTTGACGATCGCAATCGTGTCGCGGCGGATCGCGCCGCCTGATGCAAGCAGCTTCAACGCGATTTTACCGCTGTCGCTGCTGACGCCGAGCGATCCTTTCAGATCGCCTTCAGCTTTCTGGCCGCCAAGTGCGGCGAGCAGGCCGATATTGGGGAAATCGAAGGTCAACGCGCCTGTCGGCTCCAGCGACGGCGAGAGTTCCAGATTGCCGCTCATCCGGTTGCCGCCGATATCGGCGCTCAGCGCCGGAATGCTCGTTTTGCCGTTCTCGGATCGGATATCGCCGTTGATGCCGATCGGTTGGCCATCGATCGTGCCGGTGGCGGCGATCTTGCCCTGCGGCGCCTTGGGATCGGCGAGGCCCGACAGGTCGATATTGAGATTGGTAAGCACGCGGTCGGCCATCTCGAGGCTGGCGGCCTTGAGATTGGCCGTCACCGAGATTGCCGGGAGTTCTCCGCCGATCCTCAATGCGTAGCCTGCGCCGCCACTGGTGCCCGCGACGAGTTTGCCGATATCGGGCAGCCGGCCGGAGAGATCGGCATTCAACGCCGAGCCGTCGAGCGCGACATTGCCGGCGGCTTCGAGCGTGGCTGATTTCACGACGATATTGGAAAGTGCGAATTTCGACGGGATGGTGCCGACGACCTGGCTTTCGAGCGAGATCGGCCCATCGAACTTGTCCGTCACCGCGGCCGGCAGGGCTGCCGGCTGGACGGCAAGCTTGACGTTGCCGGTCAGCGCCGCGTCCGTCAAACGATAGGAGCCATTGAGGCCGCCGCTGATATTGGCGCTTTCGATGGTGGTGCCGTTGAAGCCGATGCCATCAGCCGAGATCTGCAGTGGTGCGGCGATCGTGACCGGACCCTGGACCGCGCGATTGAGATTCGGGTCGGCAAAGGTCATATCGCCGGCCACGAGGCGCAGTTGGACGCTGCCGGAACGGGCGGCGAGATTGAAGGCGTCGCTCTTTGCCGTCAGCTTGACATTGCCGATCTCGGCCTGCGGAAGGGTTGCGGTGTCGAGTGAGCCGCTGACGTTCAGCCGGGCCGCGTGCGCATCGCCTGTTAGCGCCAGGTTGAGCCCCGATATCAGGAAGCGCGCTTCGCCTTCGGCGAGAGGCCAGCGGAAATCGACGGGGCCCGACGTGCCGAGCAGATTGGCGTTCAGGCTATTGTTACCAGCCGGATCGAGCGTGCCGGAAGCCGCGATCACGACGCTGCCGGTGGCAAGATTGCCGGTCTGGATATCAATCTTGCCACGGTTGTCGAAGGTGGCGGCGAGATCGATATTGGTCTGGCCGGCAAAAAGCGGCCGGAATGCCGATGGAAGGAGTGAACTCAGGTCGCCGCCGCCCTTGAGGTCGAGATGGTGGAGCCCGTCCGCAGTGATTGCATGCCGGCCTTCGATTGCGGCGCGCTGCTGCCCGTCGAGGGCGGCCTGCAACTTACCTTTCCAGTCGGAGATCGGCCCTTCTCCATCGAGATCGATATTGACGGCGGGACTGTCGGGCAGGCCGAGAAAGCCGGCAAGCAGCCCGCCCTTCGGCTCAGACAGGTCAGCCTTCAGCCGCAGCCGGTTTTCAGCGGGCCTATAGGCGATGTCGGCGGCAAGCCGGGCATCGGGAACCGCGTGACGGCTGACATTGACGACAGCTTCGCCGCCGTCGCTGTTTGCCGACAGGTTTCCTTGGGCGGCCAGCGTAAAGGCGCGCCCGGCAAAGGGTGCGGCAAGTTCGATGTCGGGCAGCTCGATGCGGTCTACATCGACCTTGATAGGAAGGCTGAAACCGCCGGAATTTTCGGCTCCGGGCCGCGAGGGCAGAGTGCGCACCGGCTTGCGCAGAACGTCAATCGCAGCGATCTCGAAGCGTTTAGCGTGGAAGGTCCCCGTCAGCAGCGCAAGCGGGTTCCAGTCGATCGCAATGCCGTGAATTTCGGCGAAGACGCCCCTCGTATCGGAAAGCGAGATTTCGGCGGCGCGAAGCCCGCCGGTCAGCAGGCCTTCCGGTTCGTGCACAGTGATCGTCATGTCGCGATTGGAAAGCGTGGAGGCGATCTTCTCCGTGACGATACGGGCGCCAAAACTGGTGAAGCCGAAGATCGCAAGTGCCGCGACAGCGAGAATCAAAGTGACGCCCACGGCATAGCCGGTGAGCCGTATGATCCAGTTGACGATTTTTGCCAGCGTTTGCATCGGCGCGGACATTACCCCGTTTTCATGACGGCCCACAGATCGGAAAACAAAGCGGAATCGGCAACCCTAGAAGGATTGGCCGATGCCGGCGTAGATTCCATAATCTGTGCCATTCTCGTACTTGTTCAGCGGCACGGCAAAATCAAGCCGCAGCGGGCCGAAAGGCGTCGCATACCGTATTCCCGCACCTGCGCCCGCACGAATATCGGAAAATTCCGGAAAGGTGCTGTCCGAGACCGTGCCGACATCGATGAAGGGCACGATGCCGATCGTATCGGTGATCTTGATGCGCGCCTCCAGCGAAGCGGTCATATAGGAGCGGCCGCCGGTGGCATCGCCATTGTCGTTATAGGGAGAGATTTCCTGATAGCTGTAACCGCGCACCGAGCCGCCGCCACCGGCAAAGAAGCGCTGCGTGGCGGGAATGCTGTCGATGCCATCGCCGCCGATCAGGACGCCGGCGGCAACCTTGCCGGCCAGCACCACGCCGTCTTCCTGGCCGAACGGCAGATAGCCGGAGATCGAGCCCTGGAAAGCGGCATAGGGCGTGGCGTTGAAAATCTCGTAGCCGGGCTTTGCCGAGAGGGTCGCGTGATAACCTTCCGTCGGGTTGAACTTGTCGTCGCGCGCGTCGCGGTCATATAGGATCGGCAGGGTGACTGTGAGGTAGTCGTTTTCGCCGAAGGCGTCGTCGTCGCGTTCCCAGCTGACCTCGCCACTCGCAGAGACCGTGTCTTGGTCGGTCAGTTCGTAGGAAAGGCCGAGCGAGGCGGTGATGAGCGTCGCATTATAGGCATCCGGGTTTTCGGTCTTGGCGACGATGCCGGCCTTCAGCGTGGCGGCGGGGAAGAAGGCGCCGGGCTTGGTGAAGAGAATGCCGGCCGAATAATCGAGGCTGCCGACGTCGGTCGTTTCGCCAAGCCGCGAGACCGATCCCTCGATCCTCAGCGTCTCGGCTTCGCCGAACAGGTTGCGGTGGCCCCAATAGCCCTGGATGCCGAGGCCGTCGGTGGTGGAATATTGCGCGCCGACGCCGAAGTAGCGTCTCTTGCCTTCGGAAACCTCGATCGTCATCGGCAAGGTGCCGTCAGGCGCCAGCGCATCGCCCTGATGAATGGTAACGCTCGAAAAGACGCCGAGGGCGCGAAGCCGCTCGCCGGCTTTCTTCAGCGCTTCCGGAGAGTAGGCCTCGCCCTTGTTCAGCCGGGAATAGCGCTTGACGAAACCAGGTTTGACGGTCTTTTCGCCGGTGACGCCGACTTCTCCGATCGGGGCGATGGGTCCGCCCTCGGCAGCAAGCACGATATCGACGGTATCGCTCTTGTGATCGGCGACGACCTTGCGCTCGGTCAGTCTGGCGAAGGGACGGCCTTCGCTCTTCAATTGCTCGACTATTTTATCGCCGGCCTTGATGATGGCGAGCGAACCGGCGTCGGCGCCTGGGGCAAGATCGTAATCGGCGGGATTGTGGTTTGCAGCGTCGCCGCCGAACTGCACTTCGTTGACCTTGAAGACCGGACCGGGCGCGACGGTCACGGTGACGGGAATCGGTCCGGACCGGTCGAACGTCGGATTGGGCGGCAGGTCGTCGATGTTCTTGCCGTCGATGGTGATCGTGACCACGCCGCCATAGCGGGCCTTTTCATACAAGGCGGCGATCAACCGCTCACGGTCGTCGCGCGCCTTGACGACAATGCCGAGATCACCGGAGACCGGCTGCTTCTGGTCGCTGACGAGACGGGAACTGTTTTCCAGCGCTTCCTTGAGGTCGGGATCGGCCGTATCGGTCTTAAGATCGACCTGATAGCGCACAGGATCGGGGACCTGTTCGCCTTCATCTTTGTCTTTGCCGAAGATGGTGATGCCGAAAAGCTTGAAGGCGTAAGCATCGCCGATCAGGACCGGTGAGAACGCAGCCGCCGCTGCGACCACCATCATGGTGCCTGTTCGCCGATACGCAGTACCTGTTTTCGGGCTTGTCCCTCTGATCCGCATCCGCCGCTTTTGGTTTACGCCTACATTGAAGCTTCGTTGCCCAGCCGTGAACAGCTTAGCGGCAAAAACGCGCGGGGTGTACCATTTTAAATTGCCAACGCGCTAATTTAGCACAAAAAATCCCGGACCTGTGTCCGGGATTTCATGATTTTGCCTGTTTACAACCACCCTCAGCGCGGGCAGGTGTCGATGTAGCGGCGGCCGTAGCGGTCGCGATAGTAGCACTGGCCGGGCTGTTCGGCGACGCTGCCGATGAGGGCGCCGGACACGCCGCCGATAGCGGCGCCAACCGCCGCGCCACGAACGTTGCCGGTGACCGCTCCGCCGATCACGGCGCCGGATGCTGCGCCGATGCCGGCACCCTGCTGGGTCGGCGTACAGCTTGCGATCGACAGGCCGATCAACGCGAGTATGACAGCTTTCTTCATTTCATTTCTCCTGGGTTGTCGCCCAATGGGCATAGGCCGTCCCTTTGTTTTTTTGTCAGGCTAGCTCGAAAACTATGTCGGAAGAAAGGGTTGTCCATCCGTTATGCTGATTTTTTGCGATACGGCTGTCGTCGCCTTTCGCATGCTGGGCAAATTCCGCCGCATTCTGCCGGATCAGTTTCATTGATCGCGGCGCGCATATTTTTTATCTGGAATCATTCAAAAATCTGGGCCTTTTGCCGCAGTTGATGTTAAAGCAAAGGGTAAGCATTGACGCGCGGATGTTCGATCAGCAAGAACGACCGCGTGATACTGGAGCATATGATGGATTTCGAAGCATTTTTCAAAAACGAGCTGGACGGGCTTCGTGTCGAGGGCCGTTACCGCGTTTTTGCCGATCTCGAACGTCACCGCGGCAACTTCCCGCGCGCGACGCGCCATACGGCCGATGGCGAAAAGGAAGTCACGGTCTGGTGCTCCAACGACTATCTCGGCATGGGTCAGAACCCGAAGGTGATCGAGGCGATGAAGAACGCCATCGATCACTGTGGCGCGGGTGCGGGAGGCACCCGGAATATTTCTGGCACCAACCACCATCACGTCATGCTCGAGCGTGAACTCGCCGATCTGCATGGCAAGGAATCAGCGCTGATCTTCACGTCGGGCTATGTGTCCAACTGGGCCGCACTCGGCACGCTCGGCGCCAGAATTCCCGGCCTCATCATCTTCTCCGATGCGCTGAACCATGCCTCGATGATCGAGGGCATCCGTTATGCCAAGTGCGACAAGGTGATCTGGAAGCACAATGACGTCGCCGATCTCGAAGCCAAGCTCAAGGCCGCCGATCCGAAGGCGCCGAAGCTGATTGCTTTCGAGAGCGTCTATTCGATGGATGGCGATATCGCCCCGATCAAGGAGATCTGCGATCTCGCCGACAAATACGGCGCGATGACCTATCTCGACGAGGTGCATGGCGTCGGCATGTACGGCCCGCGCGGCGGCGGCATTGCCGAGCGCGAAGGGCTGATGGACCGGCTGACGATCATCGAAGGCACGCTCGGCAAGGCTTTCGGGGTGATGGGCGGCTATATCGCTGCTTCGTCAGCGCTTTGCGATTTCATCCGTTCGTTCGCCTCCGGCTTCATCTTCACCACCGCACTGCCGCCGGCGCTGGCCGCAGGTGCGGTCGCCTCGATCCAGCATCTGAAGGTCAGCCAGTTCGAGCGCGCCCGCCACCAGGACCGGGTCCGCAAGCTCAGGGCGCTGCTCGACCAGAACGGCATTCCGCATATGCCCAATCCGAGCCATATCGTGCCGGTGCTGGTCGGCGATGCCGCCAAGTGCAAATGGATCTCCGACCTGCTGCTCGACAATTGCGGCGTCTACGTTCAGCCGATCAACTATCCCACCGTGCCAAAGAAGACCGAGCGGCTGCGCATCACGCCGACGCCGCTGCATTCCGATGCCGATATCGCCCATCTGGTCGAGGCCCTGCATTCGCTCTGGTCGCGCTGCGCGCTCGCAAGGCACGTCGCCTGATCTTTCGATATTCGATTGGGTTCGAACCCGTGAATCAGAACCGCCGTCACACGCTCTGACGGCGGTTCTGTTTTGCTCGCGCAAATCTCCCTTGCCCTGACAAGATCGTCCCGCGCTGACGTATGATCATCCGCGCCGGTTCGAGGGATCGATGACGATGGCATCGGCTCCGACCGAGTCGCATCGGTCTTTTCCCACGCCTTCTTCGCTGTCGTCCGCACCTCCTCCATCGATTCCCGAATTGCATGAGAAAACCTTTTCTCACTTGACACGAAGGTTGGTAAAAGCTTTTCTCAAGCCACTTCGGATGGAGGAAGATCTGAACATATCGGGAGGAAAGAGAGGCAGGATCACCATCCATGAGGTGGCGTCGGCTGCCGGGGTGAGCATTTCGACGGCGTCGAAGGCGCTCAACGACACCGGCCGGATGGGTGCGGAAACGCGCGAGCGGGTGAAGCGGATCGCCGGCGAAATCGGGTATCGGCCGAATGCGCTGGCGAGGGGTCTTCTCAGCAAGCGCAGCTTCACGATCGGGCTGCTGACGAATGACACCTACGGACGTTTCACGCTGCCTGTGATGGCGGGTATTTCAGATGCCCTCGTCGACCACGGGGTTTCGGTTTTCCTGTGCGCCATCGAAGACGATCCGGCGCTCGCCCAGATCCATGTCGATGCGATGCTGGACAAGCAGGTCGACGGCATCATCGCAACAGGCAAGCGCCTGGACAGGCGTTTACCCGTCGATCTGTCGAATTTGCATGTGCCTGTCGTTTACGCCTTCACGGAAGGAACCCAGAACAGCGTCACTTTCCGGTCTGACGACGAACAGGGTGCGAGACTGGCCGTCGAATGGCTGATGAAGATCGGGCGGCGACGGATTGCGCACATCACCGGGCCGGAGGACTTCTTTTCGGTGCGGGAGCGTGCCGGCGCCTATCATCAGGTGGCCGGTCACCGTGAGCCGGTGCTTTACGGCGTCTGGTCGGAAAGCTGGGGCCATGAGGCAATCGAAGAGCTTTGGAAGCGGCCCGGAGAAAAACCGGACGCGATCTTCTGCGGCAACGACCAGATTGCCCGCGGTGCGGCGGATGCGCTGCGCGAGCGCGGCGTCAAGGTGCCGCAGGACGTCTCGGTCATCGGCTTCGACAATTGGGAGATTGTCGCGGCGCAGACGCGGCCGCCGCTGACGACGGTGGATATGGAGCTGAAGGAGCTCGGGCGGCAGGCCGGATTGACGGTGCTGGCGCTCGCGGAAGGCCGGCCGGTCGAGCCGGGCGTGAGGAAATTGCCCTGCCGGCTGATCGTCCGGCAGTCATGCGGGGGTAAGCCCTCCACGGAATGCGAATAAGGGAATGAGCAAAGGCGCAGGGAGATGCGCCATATCGGGAGGAGTGTCATGATCAAGCGTCTATTGGCGGCGACCAGCATCGCTACCTTATGCCTGTTTTCGGCTGCGTCAGCCGCCGAGAATGTCGAAATGTGGGTTCGCACGGGGATTGGCGACTCCTTCAAGAAGGTGGTCGAGGCCTATAATTCCGGCCATGACAACAAGGTCGTGGTGACCGAGGTGCCGTTCTCCGAGCTCGTGCAGAAATATGCGACGGCAATTGCCGGCGGGCAGGCGCCTGACGCCCTGTCGATGGACCTGATCTACAACCCGGCCTTTGCCGCGGCAGGCCAGCTGGAAGACCTGACGGACTGGGCGAAGTCGCTGCCCTATTTCAACTCGCTTTCGCCGTCGCATGTCCGCCTCGGCACCTATCAGGACCGGGTCTACGGTCTGCCGCTCTCTGTCGAAACCTCAGTCTTTGCCTGGAACAAGGATCTCTACAAGAAAGCCGGTCTCGATCCGGAGAAGGCGCCGGCAAGCTGGGACGAAATTACCGCCAATGCGGAGAAGATCCGCGCATTGGGTGATGACACTTACGGCTTCTATTTCTCCGGCGGTGGCTGCGGCGGCTGCATGATCTTCACCTTCACGCCGCTCGTCTGGGGTGGGGGCGCCGACATCCTGTCGGCCGACAGCAAGACGGCGACGCTCGATACGCCACAGATGCGCAAGGCCGTCGACATCTACCGCAACATGGTCAAGAAGGACCTCGTGCCGGCGGGTGCGGCCAGCGACACCGGTGCGAACTTCCTGAGCTTCACCAATGGCAAGATCGGCCAGCAAAGCCTCGGCGCCTTTGCCATCGGAACGCTGGTGACCCAGCATCCCGACATCAATTTCGGCGTAACCCTGATCCCCGGTGTCGACGGCAAGCCTTCGTCCTTTGCCGGCGGCGACAATTTCGTCATCACCAAGGGCACGAAGAAGATCGACGCGGTGAAGGAGTTCCTCGAATATATCTATTCGATGGACGGCCAGAAGATCATGGCAAAATACGGTAGCCTGCCGACGCGCGGCGATATCGCCGACAAGGTGCTGGACGGTCTCGACCCGCGCATGCAGGTCGGCCTCAAGGCGATCAGTGTCGCCAAGACACCCTACACGCTGCAGTTCAACGATCTGATCAACAGCGCCAACGGCCCCTGGGCAAGCTTCACCAACGCCTCGATCTTCGGCGACGATGTCGACGGTGCGTTTTCGAGCGCCCAGTCGGAAATGCAATCGATCATCGATAGCGGCCAATAACTCTCCCAAGGCCGCGGCCGGGGAGCGGTGGCAGCTTCCCGGCCAATTTCAATTGACAGATGCGGAGCGTTTCGATGACCGGTTCCGGTTCGACGACCCTATTGCCTCGACGCAAGCGACGGCGCAGATCGAACTGGCGCGGCCCTCTCTACATCGCGCCTGCCATGGCGTTGGTGATCGTCTTCTTCGTCATGCCGGTTCTCTTCACAGGATGGATGAGCCTTCATAACTGGCCGCTGATGGGGGCATCGCGCTGGATCGGCTTCAACAATTATTTTCGTATGTTCAACGACACCCGCTTCATGGCGGCACTGAATTTCACGGCCTATTATACCCTGATCGTCACCATCGCGATCTTCGCGGTCGCCTTTCCGCTGGCAATCTTCGTCGAAAAGGAACGGCAGTTCGTCAGCGCCTACCGGACGATCATCTTCCTGCCCGTCGTGGTCGGCCTTGCCACAGCCTCGCTGCTCTGGGTCTGGCTTGCCAATGTCGACAGCGGCTTCATCGGCCCGGCCTTGAAAGCGCTTGGCCTTGTCGAAAAGAGCCCCAATCTGCTTGCGACCTTCGACACCGCCTTTCTGACTGTTGTGGTGATGGTGGTCTGGAAGATCGCCGGCTTCACGATGATCATTCTTCTGACCGGGCTGCAGGCCATTCCGTCCGAATTGACAGAGGCTGCCCGCATTGACGGCGCCGGCCGCTGGCAGCGTTTCCGGCACCTGACGCTGCCGCTGATGCGCAAGACGATCGCGCTGGCGCTGATCGTCTCCGTCACCGGCTCGATCCTCGCCTTCGACCAGTTCTACATCATGACGTCGGGCGGCCCGCAGAACAAAATGATCTCGGTGGTCTACTACATCTTCAACCAGTCCTTCGTGTCCTTCAATCTCGGTTATGGCGCAGCGCTGTCGATTGCGCTCCTCGCCATCCTTGTGGCCATCAGCATCGTGCAGCTCTGGCTGCTTCGCGTCGGGGAGGAGCGTTCATGACCACCTCAAGGGAACGCCGCGCGCGCAAGGCCATTCGGACGAAATCGGTTTATCACCTGACCGGCATCGCCATCTCGATCTTCTTTCTCGCCCCCTTCGTGATCACGCTGCTGTCTTCCTTCCGCCACGGCACGGAGGCCAGCCTGCCGCCTTTGCCGCCCTGGCCGACCTCGGGCGTCAGCATCGATTCCTATGCGCTGCTCGATACGTTCGGTGCCGGCATCTGGCGGCACATGATCAATTCGCTGCTCGTCTCAGTCGCCACGGTGGCGCTGACCGTCACCGTCAGCCTGCTCGCCGGCTACGGCTTCTCGCGGTACCGGTTCCCGATGAAGAATGCGCTCTTCGTGCTGATCATCGCGACGCTGATGATCCCGTTCCAGTCGATCCTGACGCCGCTCTTCATTATCCTAGCCAAGCTCGGCCTCAACAATTCGCTGCTCGGGCTGACGCTCGTCTATGTGACGCTGCAATTGCCCTTCTCCGTGTTCATGATGCGCAACGCCTTCGATGCCGTGCCGAAGGAGATCGAGGAGGCCGCCCGCATCGACGGCGCGCGCGATCTGAGGCTCTTGGCGCGCGTCCTCCTGCCGCTGGTGCTTCCCGGTGTGGCGACGGTCGCGATCTTTGCCTTCCTCAATGCCTGGAACGAGTTCCTCGCAGCACTCGTGCTGCTCTCCAGCAATGAGAAATACACCCTGCCGGTGCTGATGACGGCGGTTCGCGCCGGACGGCTCGGCGCCATCAACTGGGGAGCGGTGCAGGCCGGTGTCGTCGTCATGACGATCCCCTGCCTGATCGTCTTCCTGCTGCTGCAACGCTACTACATGCGCGGGCTGATGGCCGGCGCGGTGAAATGATCCGAGAGAAAGTGGAGCCCATGACCAAGCCAAGCAATGACCGCCAATTCCGCCCCATCGCCGTTCCCGATGTGGAGCTCGGCGGCTTCTGGGGCAAATGGCAGGACGCCGTCTGCAATTCCACCGCCGAAACCCTGCTCGACCGCTGCGTCGAGGCCGGCATGCTCAAGGCGATCGACGTCAGCCAGCCGAGCCCCGGCGTCGTCATTCCCGTTCAGCCTTGGGGCGGGACGACGCAGATGTTCTGGGATTCCGATCTCGGCAAGTCGATCGAGACGATCGCCTATTCGCTCTATCGCCGGCCAAATCCGAAGCTGGAGGCGCGGGCCGACGAGATCATCGACATGTATGAGAGGATGCAGGACAAGGACGGCTACCTGAACGCCTGGTTCCAGCGCGTGGAGCCGAGCCGCCGCTGGACCAACCTGCGAGACCATCACGAACTGTACTGCGCCGGTCATCTCATGGAAGCCGCCGTCGCCTATTATCAGGCGACCGGCAAACGCAAGCTGCTCGACATCATGTGCCGCTATGCCGATTACATGATCAAGATTTTCGGCCACGGCGAAGGCCAGATATCAGGCTATTGCGGCCACGAGGAAGTCGAGCTTGCGTTGGTCAAGCTTGCCCGCGTCACCGGCGAGAAAAAATATCTCGAGCTTTCGAAATACTTCATCGACGAACGCGGCACCGAGCCGCACTTCTTCACGGCGGAGGCTGCTCGCGACAGTCGGAGCGCTGCCGAATTCCATCAGAAGACCTATGAATATGGCCAGGCGCATCAGCCAGTGCGCGAGCAGAGGAAGGTCGTCGGCCACGCCGTTCGTGCCATGTATCTCTATTCGGGGATGGCCGACATCGCCACCGAATACAAGGATGACAGCCTGACGGCGGCGCTGGAAACGCTCTGGGAGGATCTAACGACCAAGCAGATGTATATCACCGGCGGCATCGGCCCGGCGGCCTCCAATGAAGGCTTCACCGATTATTACGACCTGCCCAACGCCACTGCTTACGCGGAGACCTGCGCTTCCGTCGGCCTGGTCTTCTGGGCGAGCCGCATGCTCGGACGCGGTCCGGATCGCCGTTATGCCGATATCATGGAACAGGCGCTCTATAACGGCGCGCTGCCCGGCCTTTCCACCGACGGCAAGACGTTCTTCTATGACAACCCGCTCGAAAGTGCCGGCAAGCACCACCGCTGGAAATGGCATCATTGCCCCTGCTGCCCACCCAATATCGCCCGGCTGGTGACGTCGATCGGCTCATATATGTATGCCGTTGCCGACGACGAGATTGCCGTGCATCTCTACGGCGAAAGCACCGTCCGCCTGAAGCTTGCCAACGGCGCCGAGGTCGTGCTGGAGCAGGCCACCAACTATCCGTGGGACGGCGCGGTCGCCTTTACCACCAGGCTGGAGAGGCCGGCGAAATTCGCGCTGTCGCTGCGCATTCCGGACTGGGCCGAGGGTGCGACCCTCAGCGTCAACGGGGAGATGCTCGACCTCAGTGCACATGTTCGCAGGGGATATGCGAGGATTGATCGCGAGTGGGCGGACGGCGACCGCGTCGCCCTTTACCTGCCGCTTTCGCTTCGCCCGCAATATGCCAACCCGAAAGTGCGCCAGGATGCCGGCCGCGTTGCCTTGATGCGGGGCCCGCTCGTCTATTGTGTCGAAACGACAGACAATGGCGCAGACCTCAACGCCATCGTTCTGCCCCGCGAGCTCTCGGCTGCTGAAACCGTCGTGCTGAAGGACCTCAACGATGCCGTCGCCCTCGATCTCAAGGTCGAGCGCGAGGAAACATCTAATTGGGGCACGCCCCTCTATCGCAAGGCGCCGGCCGAGAGGCAGGTCGCCACCGCGCGTTTCGTGCCCTATCATCTCTGGGACAACCGCGCGCCCGGAGAAATGCTCGTCTGGGTCCAGTCGGACAAGTAGATCGTTTGGGGATGACGAACGATATGGGCAACAAGAGCGTCGTGCTCCAGGACGTGCGAAAAAGCTATGGCAGTCTGCAGGTGGTCCACGGCATCGACCTGACGATTGCGGAAGGTGAGTTCGTCGTTTTCGTCGGCCCGTCCGGCTGCGGAAAATCGACGCTGCTTCGCATGATCGCGGGCCTGGAGGACGTGACCGACGGGGAGATCGAGATCAAGGGACGGCTCGTCACCGATCTCGATCCGTCGGAACGCGGCATCGCCATGGTCTTCCAGTCCTACGCGCTCTATCCGCATATGAGCGTGCGCGACAATCTGGCCTTCGGGTTGAAGATGGCGCGCAACAATGCCGCCGACATAGAAACACGCGTCAAGGCCGCTTCGGCGATCCTGAAGATTGACCATCTTCTCGAGCGGCGGCCCGGACAGCTTTCCGGCGGTCAACGCCAGCGCGTAGCGATCGGCCGGGCGATCGTGCGCAAACCCGACGTCTTCCTTTTTGACGAGCCGCTCTCCAATCTCGATGCGGAACTGCGTGTTTCGATGCGCATCGAGATCGCCCGCCTTCACCGCGAACTCGGCAACACGATGATCTATGTCACGCACGACCAGACGGAGGCGATGACGCTTGCCGACAAGATCGTCGTGCTGCGCGACGGCCGTGTCGAGCAGGCGGGAACGCCGCGGGAAATCTACGAGGATCCTGCCAATACTTTCGTGGCGGGCTTCATCGGCTCGCCCCGAATGAACCTCTTGAATGCCGGCTGGGGCGAGAAAGGCCTGGTCGAGCTCGCCGGCGCCCGGATCGCAAGCGGCCTGTCGCCGGCAGACCGGCCGGCCGGAGCCGCGGTGACGCTTGGGTTACGGCCGGAACATCTGAAAGTGGCATCCGATCAGCCGGGCAGCCTGACGGCGACCGTCGATTTTTCCGAGTATCTCGGGGGAACGCAATATCTCTATTGCCAGCTTGCCGACGGTCAGTCGCTGACCGTCGAGCATCGTTCGCCGATCAGCATCGCGGCGGGCGAAGAGGTCAGCCTGCTGTTCGATCCTTCGGATTGCAGATTGTTCGATGAAGGCGGCAAGCGGTTGCGATAGTCGCCGTTCGCTCCCAGGTCTTCAGCCGGCGGCATCCAGCCTCATCAGCTCGGCAGCCCTTTGCCGGGCTTGCCTGTCGGCTGAAAAGACATCGTCCATGCCCTCAGCCGGCGGCAGGTGGGCCAGATCGTCCATGACCCTTTCGGTGATGTCGGCCATGGCGAGGAAAGATAGCCGCCTCTCGATGAAGGCCTCGAGCGCCACTTCCTTGGCGCCGTTCAGCACCGCGCCCTGAACGCCGCCGCGCGTCATTGCAAGCCGTGCCAGCCGCAGGGCTGGAAAACGCCGCTCGTCCGGGGCCTCGAAATCGAGCCGCGCGAGCTTGGCGAAATCCAGCCGCTCGACCGGCAGGTTCGGCCGGCGCGGAAAGGACAGCGCGTAACCGATGGCGGTGCGCATATCCGGCGCGCCGAGCTGTGCCAGAACCGAGCCGTCGGTATAGCCGACCATGGAATGGATGATCGATTGCGGATGGAAGATGACCTCGATCTGTTCGGGCTTCAGCCCGAAAAGATGCCGCGCTTCGATCATCTCCAGCGCCTTGTTGAACATCGAGGCGCTGTCGATCGAGATCTTCAATCCCATCGACCAGTTCGGATGGGCGCGCGCGGTTTCCACCGTCACGCCGGCCATTTCCTCCAGAGACGCGGTGCGGAAGGGACCGCCTGATGCCGTCAGGATGACACGCTCGACGGCGTGACGCTGGTTTTCCTCCAGTACCTGGAAAATCGCATTGTGCTCGCTGTCGACGGGAAGCAGCCTGCCACCGCCTTCGCGGATCGCCTTGATGAAGAGATCGCCTGCCGAGACCAGGCATTCCTTGTTGGCAAGGGCGATATCCGCGCCGCGCCGCGCGGCGACGAGCGTCGGCGCCAGGCCCGCCGTGCCGACGATTGCCGCCATCACCCAATCGGCTTCGCGGTCAGCCGCTTCCATCAGGCCGGATTTTCCCGATGCGACGGCGATGCCGCTGCCGGAAAGTTCGCTCTTCAGCGATTCGTAATGCCGATCGTTCGCCGTCACCGCCAGCCGCGCGCCAAAGGATTTGGCTTGACGGGCGAGCAGCTCGACGTTGCCGTTGCCAGTCAACACGGAGATTTCGAAACTCTCCCGTCCGCCCAGATGTTCGACGACATTGAGGGTGTTGCGGCCGATCGAGCCGGTCGAGCCGAAGATGCTGAGGCGCCGCGGCGCGGTGTTGCCGGTCATCATGTGGAATTTCGCGAAATATTTCTCTCTCGTCGGCTCAGGCTCTACAAGGGTTTGGAGGGAGCGGCAAGTGTGCGGTGCAGCAGATTTCCACCCCTAAGGGGTTTACAGAGCGCCGGCCGGATGTGATCCTTGTACCATTCCTGAGGGAATCGAGATTCCGCAAGCGGCTATTCACGGCTGCAAGGGTATCGGGGCACGTCAGTGTGCAGGCCGCCGGCCAAACAATAAATCGAGGATGAAACCGGGATGGACGGCTTGGCCGCAATCCCGCCCGTGTGCGCTACGAGCGCTTTCCTAAGGCCGTCGCTCCGGTTCGGGGCAGTTCGTGTCAGGTCAGAACGATCGGATCTCATGACGATATTCAAAATAGCATGCATTCTTTTCACCATCATGCCTTCGCTGACGGCGGCCGCAAGGGCGGACGACCTGTTGATCTGGTCGCCGGCCAGGCTTTCCGAAAGATCCTACAAGGCGACGATGGGTTTTCGTCTGCCGGCGGAGTGGGAAACGAGCGCCGGCGCCGATGTGGGCCTAGCCTCGACCAAGGGCGGAGCGCCGCTGCCCGATTCCGGACAGGCCATGCTCTGGGGCAGGATCAGCAAGACGAGCGTTACGCCGGCTGGCCAATCGCAGCAGGGGGCAAAGGTCAGCGTCGATACGCTGCGCGGCAGCGGCGCGCTGACCCTCAGCCGCTCGCGCAGCTGGATCCTGTCGGATTCGCTCGACATGCAGTCGGGCCGGTCCATCAGTGTCCAATATGACACGGTCGAGGTGCGGCAGGCTTCGGTGACGGCGTCGCAGGCGCTGAAGCTGATCCATCCCTGGACGGGAACGTCGCTTTCGGCGGGGACAGGCGTCAGCAATGCCGGCGGCGACTTCTCGACTACGGTGGCGGTCAGTCAGGCCATCCTGCCGAACCTCAATCTCGATGCCTCGGTGAACAATCCGTTTTCGGGAGGCGAGGCCGGCAGCGTCAAGCTCCGCTATCGCGTGCAGTGGTAGCGGCACTGAAACCAAACTCTATCCAAAGGCGTTTGCTAAGCAGATGCCACGGAGGAACGGATCATGGTTTTCAAAGAGCAGACATTTCATGGGCTCGAGCCTGAAATAGATGCGGAAATCGCCAACAGAGCATCGGTCGAAGCTGCCGTCGCCAATGCGCTGGCGATCGCCGGCGGTATCGATGCATCAGATGTCGAGGTGACGATGGACGAGGGCCAAATCGTGCTGACCGGCATCGTCGGCACGGTCGGCGAAATCGAACGGGCAACCGCTGTCGCCAAGGCCGTCGAAGGCGTGCAATCGGTGCAGAACCGGATTCTGCTTGGCGGACCCGGGGTTAACGACGCGTTTTGACCTCTGGAGCTCGCTCATCAACCGGCGAAGCGCTCGACCAGGAAGGATGAGCCTGCCAGGCGATCCGTCTTCCCGCTGGCGACAGGCCCCTGCGGCTGATGGGCAATGGCAAGCAACAGGGCGCTGACCGCGACATAGGTGATCGCCAAAAGAGTCATCTTGATACGCATGATGAATACTCCTGTTTCGCACTAAACGCGGTCGATATTGCGAAGTTCCTCATGGCGAAATCAGACGGAAAGCCCGGCCGGGGAGGATCGGCCGAGCGTTTCATATGTGCATTGCCTTATCGGCAGATCCGGGTTTCCTTGACGAACGTATGGCCGTGACGGCGGATCCTTTCCGTCTTGGTGAAACAATCCTCCGAGACGCGGCGCGACATCATGTGATGACGGTAATAGGGGCGGTGGCGGTAATAGGGACTTTCCGAATCGCCGTAATAGGGACGCGCGTTATCCGTGGTGATGGTGACGCTCGCCGCCTGGGACGGCATGGCGGAAAAGACGGACGCTGCGGCGAGCGTGCAGGCGAGGATAAAGTGTTTCATGACGGCTCTCTCTTTCTGAGTTGGTCATAGTCTCAACTCGACCGAAGCCTTGTCGTTCAATCACATAGCGTTACCGATTGTGTCGAAGGCGGAAACCTTTGGCCCACCCGGCTCGTTAGCGCAGGTGGACAGCCGGAGGCATCGATCATGGGACCAATTGCAAGAATAGTCGCCATCGTTGCCGGTCTTGCCGGCGGCACGGTTTTTTCGCAGGCGCCCGAATTTGCGCAGCAGTACCGCCAGCGGATCGGCGGGGCGATCGACGAACTGCGTGTCATCGTCGAGGATTTCAATACCCAGGCGGCCGAGCATCATCTCGATCGCCAGCAGGCGCTGAACGCCTATGCGCAATCCGCCGACGATTTCCTGCGCGACCGCGGCGTCTCTATGCAGAGTACCATCGCGCGCTACGAAACGTTGCTCTCCCAGCAAGTGGAACTCGGCACCGCCGCGCCCGTCGCCAAGCCTTTCGTGTTGCTGGGGAATGCCGATGATGTCGTTTTCGCCAATACCTGGCGCGATTTTGTACCGGGTGTGCCCGTCAACTTCGCCGGTCTCGTCTGGGGCGCGATCGGTTTTGTCGGTGGCTGGGTTGTGACGGCGCTGTTGGGATTGGGGGCGCGGCGGGTGGTGCGGAGATGGCAGGTGTACCGTCTGATGTCGTGAGCCAAGCCGCGAACGCAGGCTGGTTCGGCAGGGGCGCATAGATGATTGCATTCGGTATTCGATGGAGAAGGCGAACCCGGTGGCAGCCGAGCGTCTAACCCTCGGATTTGAGGGGGACAGCAGAGGTCCGTACCTAAAGGTAGAGAGTGCTGCCGCAGGTGAGCAAAAGCCGTCAGTGCAGAACAGTGATAGCCGTAACGCCAGCCTCGTCTGCAGCGCGAATAATCGCTGCTCTGAGTTGCTCCGGGTCGGTGTTGCCCTTCACTACATCAAGACAGATTTCGATCGCCGCAAGAAACGCCTCTCCGTCATCGGAAGGGAATTCCTTTATGAGCGTGTTGGCAGCCCCGATGGCCGTCCTGACGGAAAATAGTCTGTCGGGATCCTTAAACAGAAGGATCACGGGAGCAAACTCGATCGAGGTGTCCCATTCCATTACATAACACTCCAGATGGGATAGCGTACTCTTAACGATGCAAGAGGCGTGCCAATGCACGCGATGGGTTACATTCGCCGCAATGCCTGGCGGATTGGCTTATCTCTCGATCTGTGAGGCGCCAGCGACCTGAAGCAGTCCGCGGGCATCCTGGCGGACGCTACCCCGTTGAAACGTCTGGAAATCAAGGGAAGCACATGCAGCATATTTGCGCCGTGGAACGCGAATTTATATCAACTAAGTTTTTCAAAAAATGGTGATCCCGACGCGATTCGAACGCGTGACCCCCAGATTAGGAATCTGGTGCTCTATCCTGCTGAGCTACGGGACCACTTGCATGCCATGCATACAAAAGGCTTGGCGCGAAGCCAAGCCTTAATTGTTGTCAGAGGCCGAGGCGCTGTTCGGCGAGGCGGACCCAGTAGGAGATGCCATGGGCGATAGCTTCGTCGTTGAAGTCGTAGGCCGGGTTATGGAGGCCGGCGCTATCGCCGTTGCCGATGAAGATGAAGGCGCCGGGGCGGGCGTTCAGCATGTAGGAGAAATCCTCACCGCCCATCATCGGATCGATCTCCGGATTGACGTTTGCCTCGCCGGCGATGGCGCTGGCGGTGGCCACAGCATGCTCGGTCTCGTCGGGGTGATTGACGGTGACGGGATAATTGCGGTGGAAGCTGATCTCGACCTCGGCGCCGTGGGCTGCAACCAGTCCCTCGACGATCTGCCGGAACCGGGTCTCGGCGAGCGTGCGCACCTCTGGATCGAGGGTGCGGACCGTGCCGGCGAAGGTCGCGTCATTCGGGATGACGTTATGGGCGAAACCGGCATTGAACTTGGTGACCGAGACGACGACCGAGCGCAGCGGATCGGCGCTACGCGAGGCGATCATCTGCAGGTTGGCGACGATCTGCGCGCCGATGGCGATTGGGTCGATCGTGCGGTGCGGCTGGGCGGCGTGGCCGCCGCGGCCCTTGATGGTGACGGTGAATTCATCGGTTGCCGCCATGATCGCACCCTTACGGATGGCGAACTGGCCGACGGGCAGGCCCGGCAGGTTGTGCATGCCGTAGACCTCTTCGATGCCGAAGCGCTCCATCATGCCGTCCTTGACCATCAGGTTGCCACCACCACCGCCTTCTTCGGCGGGCTGGAAGATGACGGCGACATTGCCGTTGAAATTGCGGGTCTCGGCCAGGTATTTCGCCGCGCCGAGCAGCATGGCGGTATGGCCGTCATGGCCGCAGGCGTGCATCTTGCCTGGTGTTTTCGAGGCCCAGGGCTTGCCGGTGATCTCCGTCAGCGGCAAGGCGTCCATGTCGGCGCGCAGGCCGACGGTGCGGCCGCCTTCGCCCTTGCCCCTGATCAGGCCGACGACGCCGGTGCGGCCGATTCCGGTGACGATCTCGTCGACGCCGAATTCCTTGAGTTTCTCAGCGACGAAAGTGGCCGTGTTTTCCACCGCGAAGAGGAGTTCGGGCCGCGCGTGTATATGGCGGCGCCATTCGGCGACTTCGTCCTGCAGTTCGGCGGCTCTGTTCAAAATCGGCATATTGGCGTTCCTGTTATGAAATCCCGGCAATCGTTCATCGCTTCACAAGGGCGTGAGACTGTGCAAATTACTTCGTCAATGACCTTTGCCATGTCATAGCCATATAGGCTAGATAGATGAAGCTTTCGAGATTTCCTGATATCTGAAGGATGAGCCGTGTCGACGAGCCACTTTGGTTTATTTGCCGCTTCGCGGCAGCTTAGCTTCATAGTCGCCGCGACTGCCGGTTTTCTTGCCTCCGTTCCGCTCGCCCAGGCCAATCCGCATATTCTCGTCGACGTGCAGACCGGCCGCGTGCTGGAACACGAAGAAGCCTTCCGCAAGTGGTATCCGGCCTCGCTCACCAAGCTGATGACCGTCTATACGGTGTTCGATGCGATCCGCGCCGGCCAGATCAGCCTCGACACGCCGATCGTTATGAGCAAGCGCGCCGCCGCGCAGCCGGCCGCCAAGATGTATTTCAAGCCGGGCCAGAAGCTGACGCTCGATAGCGCGCTGAAGATCCTGATGGTGAAGTCGGCCAACGACATCGCGGTTGCGGTCGCCGAAGCCGTCGGCGGCACGCAGGAAGCTTTCGTGACGCGGATGAACGGCGAGGCGCTGAAGCTCGGCATGACGGATTCGCATTTCATCAATCCGAACGGCCTGCCCGGCAAGGGGCAATATACGACGGCCCGCGACCTGGCGGTGCTGACAGTGGCGCTGCGCCGCGATTTTCCGCAATATGCGGGCTATTTCTCGCTTGAGGGCTTCACGACAGGCCAGCAGAACGTGCCGAGCCTCAACATGCTGATCGGCCGGTTCGCCGGCGCCGATGGCATGAAGACCGGTTTCATCTGCGCCTCGGGCTTCAACCAGATCGGTTCGGCGACGCGCAACGGCCACACGCTCGTCTCGGTCGTGCTCGGCACCGACAGCCTTGCGGCGCGCGCCGATGCGACCGCGAACCTATTGCAAAAGGGCTTCACCACGCCGTTTCCGGTCAGTGATACGCTGGCTTCGCTGAAGCCTTACGGGCAGGGTCGAGACCAGGTCGCCGACATTACCGCCGATATCTGCAGCGCCAAGGGCGCCAAGATACGCAGCGAAACGCGCGACGAGGTCGGCCGCATGAAGGTGCAGTCGCCCTACATCCAGGAAATGGACCACGAGCCGCAATTCGTCTTTGCCGGCCTCATTCCGGGCCAGGATCCACAGCCGGCTCCGCAGCCGGAAAAAGTGGCGGGCGGCGATACGGCGGGTGGGATCGCCAATGTGCCGGTGCCGATGCCCCGCCCGACATCTTTTTGAGATGAGCTTTTAAGGTAAAACCATATGAGCGCGCTTAACGACAGGATTCCGGTCGCCATCCTGACCGGCTTTCTCGGCGCCGGCAAATCGACGCTGCTCAACCGCATCCTCAAAGATCCAGTCATGAAGGACGCGGCCGTCATCATCAATGAATTCGGCGATGTTGGCATCGATCATCTGCTTGTGGAAAGCTCGGGTGATTCGATCATCGAGCTGTCGGATGGCTGCCTCTGCTGCACCGTACGCGGCGAACTTGTGGATACGCTGGCAAACCTGATGGATGCCGTGCAGACGGGCCGCGTCAAGCCGGTGAAGCGCGTCGTCATCGAGACGACGGGCCTTGCCGATCCCGCGCCCGTCATGCAGGCGATCATGGGAAATCCGATCATCGCCCAAAATTTCGAGCTCGACGGCGTCGTCACGGTTATCGATGCGGTGAACGGGCTGCAGACGCTCGACAACCACGAGGAAGCGCGCAAGCAGGCGGCGGTGGCCGACCGGCTGATCATCTCGAAAAGGTCGATGGCCGAGCAGACGGATGCCTTGGAAAGGCGCCTCAGGGCGCTCAATCCGCGCGCCGTGATGATGGATGCCGACAGCGCAGAGGCGGGCAGCGCGACGGTGCTGGTGAACGGGCTTTACGATCCCGCCACGAAGATCGCCGATGTCGGCCGCTGGCTGCAGGACGAAGATGCACATGAGGCGCATCACAATCACGACCACGGTCGTGATGGACACCACGATCACGATCATGGCCATCATGATCACCACCATCATCACGATCATGGGCATCAGGACCCGCACGACGTCAACCGTCACGATGCTTCGATCAGGTCCTTTTCCATCGTCGAGGAGAAGCCGATCGATCCGATGGCGCTCGACATGTTCATCGATCTCCTGCGTTCGGCCCATGGCGAGAAGCTGCTGAGGATGAAGGCGATCGTTTCCGTCTCCGACCGGCCGGAACGGCCGCTGGTCCTGCACGGCGTCCAGAGCATCTTCCATCCGCCGGTGCGGCTGCCGGCCTGGCCAGATCCGAAGGACCGGCGCACGCGCATGGTGCTGATCACCAGGGATTTGCCGGAAGCCTTCGTCAAGGATCTCTTCGACGCCTTCCTTGGCAAGCCGCGCATCGACATGCCGGACCGTGCGGCGCTGTCGGACAATCCGCTCGCTATTCCGGGATTACGAATTTAAAGCGCGTCGCGATCTTTCAGATTCGCTTCTAGCGCTTTAGGTCTTTGTTTTGACGCATGTCGTTGTCGCAAAACCGCTGCAAACTTTTGCGCGACATGCTCTAGTCAGCGTTTCCGGATCAGGAAGCGGTGGCCGCTTTCGGTCTTTGCCGTCTCGACCAGTTCGTGGCCGTCCTCATTGCAGAAATGCGGCATGTCGATCACAGCAAGCGGGTCTGTCGTGTCGACCTGAATGAGCGCGCCGGCCGGCATGGCGGCGAGCTTCCTGCGTGTCTTCATGACAGGGAGTGGGCATTTCAGGCCGCGAAGATCGTAAAGAACGGGGTTCAAGCCGTTCAGTTCCTCGCCCAGAACTTCCAGAACGGCTTCTTCGTGGCAGCTTCTGCCGTTTCCTGCGGCTCGGGCGCCGCAAAGGCCAGCGGGTTCTGCTGCGGCACCGGCACGACCGCGGGCGCTGCTGCGGCGACTGCGGTTGCCTGCGGCTGAGCGGGCGTTACGGGCGTGGCGCCCGTTGCGGTCTTGGCGGTGAGGCTCTGGGCGGTACGCTTGGCCATCAGGTCTTCGAGTTCGGCGACTTTGACCATGCGGCCGGCTTCCAGCGAGGTGCCGGTCGGCGCGAAGGCGAGTTCGCGGCCCTTGCGCGTCTTGGCGACCACGGCCTTGCGCTCGGCCTCGGACGGATCGTACCAGGCCATGCCGTCAAATTTGCTCATCGCCTTGGCGTAATCGGCATCATAGGTCTTGCCGTAGGAGGCAAGGGCAGCCGTCAGCGCCGGCGGCGTCGACATGGCGGGGCACTTTCCGGCGGCGTTGAAGGCGCCGCCATCCGTTGCCTGCTGGTTGAAGACGTATTTCTTCTCGCAGACGTTGACCTCGGGCGGGCGCTTCGTCACTTCGAAATTGTCGTAGCCGACCTTCAGCATCTTCCAGAAGTCATAGCTCGAGTCGAGGCGATGCTTGACCATGTTTTCCGCCGTCATGCGGAAGGGGAAGGCCTGCAGTTGCACCGTCGACTGGCCGCCCTTGAAGGCGTCGCGGGCGAAGGCATAGATCTCCAGCACCTGCTGGTCGGTCATCGAATAGCAGCCCGACGACGAGCAGGCGCCATGGATCATCAGGTCGGAGCCGGTGCGTCCGTTCACCGCGTCGTAGCGGTTCGGGAAGCCGGTGTTGATCGCCAGATAATATTTCGAATTGGGGTTCAGGTTGGCGCGCGTCAGCTCGTAGAAGCCTTCCGGCGCCTGCCGGTCGCCGGTCTTGACCTTCGGACCGAGACGGCCCGACCAGGCGCAGATCTTGTAATCGGCGATCTTCTCGAAACGGTTGTCGGTCTTCGCCTTCCAGATCTCCATGGCACCTTCTTCCTTGAAGATGCGGATCATGATCGGCGAATTGCGGTCCATGCCCTTGGCGGCCATGGCGTTGAGGATATGCGCGGGAAGCGGCTGCTCGACCTTGTTCTTGACCGTGGAAAGATCGACCTGCGCGGTTTCCAACGCATCATTGCAGCCGGCCAGAGCCAGCGCCATGAGGGAAACATAGGCAAAATGACGTATGCGCATTCAAACTAGCCCATAAAGATGATGCGACCCGATCCGCCTATGGAGTCCGGGCACGAAACGGAATCATAAGTGGCTTATACTTCACAAATTCTTAACAGCCTATGACTTGCCCGGAACACCCCCGCAAGCGCAAATGTCACAGATAACATTAATGTGGCCAAGGTTTGGCCTCAATCCCCAAAGATCGAGGTCTTACCCTAGAGATTGCGGCCCATATTCAGGAATTTCTGCCGCCGCTCGTTGCGCAGCTGTTCGCCGGAACGCGACGCCATTTCGCCGAGCGCATTGGCGATCACATCGCCGGTTGCGGCTATCACGCTGTCGGGATCACGATGGGCGCCACCGAGCGGCTCGGAGATGATGCCATCGATGACGCCGAGCGATTTCAGGTCCTCGGCGGTGATCTTCATGTTGGTCGCCGCCTCCCGGGCGCGGGTGGAATCGCGCCAGAGGATGGAGGCTGCCCCTTCCGGTGAGATGACGCTGTAGATCGAATGCTCAAGCATATAGACCCGGTTGCCGGTGGCGATCGCAATCGCGCCGCCCGAGCCGCCTTCGCCGATGACGACGGAAACGAGGGGAACCTTGACGCCGAGGCACATTTCCGTCGAACGGGCGATCGCTTCGGCCTGGCCGCGCTCTTCGGCGCCGACGCCGGGATAGGCGCCTGCCGTATCCACCAGCGAAATCACCGGCAGGCCGAAACGATCGGCCATTTCAAGGATGCGGATTGCCTTGCGGTAGCCTTCCGGACGGGGGCTGCCGAAATTGTGCTTCAGGCGGGTCTTGGTATCGTTGCCCTTTTCCTGGCCGATGACGGCGACGGGCTGGCCACGGAAGCGGGCAAGGCCCGCCTGGATCGCGGCATCCTCGGAAAACTTGCGGTCGCCGGCAAGCGGGGTAAATTCCTGGAACAGCGTCTTGGCATAGTCGACGAAATGCGGGCGCTGCGGATGGCGGGCGACCTGCGTCTTCTGCCAGGGATTGAGCTTGGAATAGATTTCGACGATCGCCTCACGGACGCGAACTTCCAGCCTGCCGATTTCATCGGTGGTGTCGATGCTCTCGTCTTCCGTTGCGAGCTTCTTCAGCTCGATGATCTTGCCTTCGAGGTCGGAGATCGGCTTTTCGAAGTCGAGATAATTGTGCATGAGGTGCGTTTCCGTTCCTTGTGCCTGGGGCGTTTTCCTGGCTCCGCCCCATGTCGCCGGTCCTATTCGTGCTTTTTCGCCTGTTTGGCAAGGGGGTGATGCGTCTGGACGAGCTGTTGGAGCCTCTCTTCGAGGACATGTGTGTAGATCTGCGTGGTCGAAATGTCCGAATGGCCGAGGAGTTCCTGCACGACGCGCAGATCGGCGCCGTTGGCAAGCAGGTGGCTTGCAAAGGCGTGGCGCATGACGTGCGGCGAGATCATCGACGGCGTCAGGCCGGCGCGGATCGCGAGATTCTTGAGGTCGCGGGCGAAAACCTGGCGCGGCAGGTAGCCCTCCTTCGAGGCGGACGGAAACAGCCAGGGGCTTTCCTGCGGCTCCTTGGCGGCGGCGTTTTCGGCCGCCAGCAGGCGTCCGTAGGATTTGAGTGCCGATATTGCTGATTGCGACAGCGGCACCAGCCGCTCCTTGTTGCCCTTGCCACGGATCATCAGGAAGCGGCCTTCCTGATCGAGCACGCGGGCCGGAAGCGAGACGAGCTCGCTGACGCGCATGCCGGTGGCATAGAGCAGCTCCAGCAGCGCCAGCATGCGCAGGCGCTGCAACTGGCCAGGTGCTGCATCCCCCGCCTCTGCCTCAGCTTGGGAAAGCAGCCTGCCGACCTCCTCGACGCCCATCGTCTTCGGCAGGGGACGTCCCTTCTTCGGTGCGTCGAGAATACCTGTAGGATCGTCGGTGCGAATGCCTTCGGCGTAGAGGAACTTGTAGAACTGGCGCATGGCTGCAAGCCGGCGCGCCTGCGAGGAGGGTTTGAAGCCCTGGCCGGCGAGCGAGGAGAGATACGCGGCAAGGTCGGCGGAGGCGGCTTCGATAAGCCTTATGCTGCGGCCGTTCAGGAAGGAGAGGACGTCTTCGAGGTCGCGCTCATAGGATTGCAGCGTATTGGTGGCCGCGCCGCGTTCGGCGCTCATCATTTCCAGGAAAGATTCCACATGGACGCGGCCGAGATCCCTCATGTCTCTCACTTCCTGGTCGAGTCGATCGTGCCAGTCGCAGGCGGATTGACCCGCTCGGACGGAATGCGGATCGTGACGTCACGCTGCCGCGGCTCGACGAAGGTCACAAGCGCCCACATCGCTCCGTAGACCGTTCCGGCGAGGATCGCGCAGAAGAACAGGAAACGGAACAGGGTCGGCATCCGGCAACTCCTTCATGCTCTGGTTCTGTTATAAGAAGCGTACTCGCAAGTGCAAGAAGCGGTATTCAAGCCATGATTCCCTTGTCCGCGACTTGACGCTCCACCTGCATTTGTCGATACGGTTTGCAAACAAAGTGTGAATGGACCGATGAGTGACCCACTGCTGACCGTTGCTGACAGCCTGAAAGACAGAGCTCGTGCCGCGCTCGGTTCACGCAATCTGATCCTCGTCGGCCTGATGGGTGCTGGAAAATCCGCGGTCGGACGCATCGTTGCCAGTCAGCTCGGCATTCCCTTCATCGACAGCGATCACGAAATCGAGCGCGTTTCGCGCATGACCATCACCGAACTTTTCGCGGCCTATGGCGAGGAAGAATTCCGGGCGCTGGAAGCGCGGGTCGTGAAACGGCTCCTGAAGAGCGGGCCACGCGTCGTCTCCACAGGCGGTGGCGCCTTCGTCAACGAGCGGACGCGCAGGCATATCAGGAAGGGCGGCCTTTCCGTCTGGCTGAAGGCGGATCTCGATGTGCTTTGGGAGCGGGTCAACAAGCGCGACACGCGGCCGCTGCTCAAGACTGAAAATCCGAAGCAGACGCTCGAAAACCTGATGAACGCGCGTTATCCGATCTATGCGCAGGCAGACCTCACCGTGCTCTCGCGCGACGTGCGCAAGGAAATCATGGCGGACGAGGTGCTGAAGGCCGTGATCGAAGCTCAGAAAGAAAGTGCAGCATCATGAATGCGATACCTTCCGCCCCCGCCGTCCAGACGGTGCACGTGCCGCTCGGCGAGCGCGCCTACGATATCCTGATCGGGCCGGGACTGATCGCACGGGCAGGCGCCGAGATCGCCTCCCGCCTCAAGGGCCGGAGGGCTGCTATTGTCACCGACGAGCATGTGGCGCCGCTCTATCTCGAAGCGCTGCTGGCGAGCCTCGATGCGGCGGGCATCGCCGCGGCCAAGGTGGTCCTGCCGGCCGGCGAGAAGACCAAGAGCTTCGAACATCTTATCACGGTCTGCGACAAGGTGCTCGAGGCCCGCGTCGAACGCAACGACTGCGTCATCGCGCTCGGCGGCGGCGTCATCGGCGACCTCACCGGATTTGCGGCCGGCATCGTGCGTCGCGGCGTGCGCTTCGTGCAGGTGCCGACCTCGCTGCTGGCGCAGGTCGATTCCTCCGTCGGCGGCAAGACCGGCATCAATTCCCGGCACGGCAAGAACCTGATCGGCGTCTTCCATCAGCCGGACCTGGTTCTGGCCGATGCGGATGTGCTGAATACGCTGAGCGAGCGCGAGTTCCGCGCCGGATACGCCGAGGTCGCGAAATACGGACTGATCGACAAACCTGACTTTTTCGCCTGGCTGGAAGCCAACTGGAAGGCGGTTTTTGCCGGCGGCTCCGCGCGCATCGAGGCGATTGCCACGAGTTGCCAGGCGAAGGCCGACGTTGTCGTCGCAGACGAGCGCGAGAACGGCCAGCGGGCGCTGCTCAATCTCGGCCATACTTTCGGCCATGCGCTGGAAGCGGCAACGGCCTATGACAGCCGCCGCCTCGTGCACGGCGAGGGCGTTTCGATCGGCATGGTGCTGGCGCATGAATTCTCCGCTCGGATGAACCTTGCAAGCCCCGACGATGCGCGGCGCGTCGAAAAACATCTGAAGGAGGTCGGCCTGCCGACTCGCATGTCAGAGATTCCGGGCGAGCTGCCGCCGGCCGAAACGCTGATGGACGCGATTGCCCAGGACAAGAAGGTCAAGAACGGCAAGCTCACCTTCATCCTGACGCGCGGCATCGGCCAGTCCTTCGTCGCCGACGATGTTCCCGCCTCCGAAGTGATCAGCTTTCTCCGGGAAAAACATCCTTGATAACGATCGAAGGCGCTCTGGCATTTCTTGAGACATACTGGCCGGAAATCCTTTCGATCATGGCGCTCGTGCTGATGTCCGCCTTCTTTTCAGGCTCGGAAACCGCGCTGACTGCTGTTTCGCGCAGCCGTATCCATACGCTGGAGGCGAACGGGGACGAACGCGCCGGGCTGGTGCGGCAACTGATCGAACGGCGCGACCGGCTGATCGGCGCGCTGCTCATCGGCAACAATCTCGCCAATATTCTCTCCTCTTCGATCGCCACCAGCGTTTTCCTTGGGCTGTTCGGCAATTCCGGCGTGGCGCTGGCGACGCTGGCAATGACCGTCATTCTGGTCATCTTCGCCGAAGTGCTGCCGAAGAGCTGGGCGATTTCGACGCCTGACCGCTTTGCGCTTGCCGTGGCATTTCCGGCCAGGCTCTTCGTTGCCGTCGTCGGCCCGGTTTCCTCCTTCGTCAATGCAATCGTGCGGCGGATTCTTTCGCTATTTGGCATCAATCTCTCGCGGGAGGTATCGATGCTGACGGCGCATGAGGAGTTGCGCGGCGCCGTCGATTTCCTGCATCGCGAGGGATCGGTGGTGAAGGCCGACCGGGATCGCCTTGGCGGTGTGCTCGACCTCGGCGAGCTGGAATTGTCCGACATCATGGTCCATCGCACCGCGATGCGGGCGATCAACGCCGACGATTCGCCGGAAGCGGTGGTGCGCGCCATTCTCGAAAGCCCTTACACGCGCATGCCGCTGTGGCGCGGCACAATCGACAACATCATCGGCGTCGTTCACGCCAAGGATCTCTTGCGGGCGCTTGCCGAGCCGAACATGGAGCCGCAGAACCTCGACATCGTGAAGATCGCCCAGAAGCCCTGGTTCGTGCCTGACAGTACCAACCTCGAAGATCAGCTCAATGCTTTCTTGCGCCGCAAGCAGCATTTCGCCGTCGTCGTCGACGAATATGGCGAGGTGCAGGGCATCGTCACGCTGGAGGATATTCTCGAGGAAATCGTCGGCGACATTTCCGACGAACACGATATCGAGATGCAGGGCGTGCGCCAGGAGGCGGACGGTTCCGTCGTCGTCGACGGCGGCGTGCCGATCCGCGACCTGAACCGTGCGCTCGATTGGAACCTGCCGGACGAGGAGGCGACGACGATCGCCGGCCTGGTTATTCACGAATCCATGACCATCCCGGAAGAGCGCCAGGCTTTCACCTTTTACGGCAAGCGTTTCATCGTCATGAAGCGGGAGAAGAACCGCATCACCAAGCTGCGCATCCGTCCCGCGCAGGAAGACGACACGAAACCGGGCTGATCCCGCTTGGATTGCGGGCGGCCAATATCCATTTAGGCTGTGCGGCTACCAGCGGGTCGGTTCATCGGGTGCCGCCGGTTCGACGGCGAGCGCGTGCAATCCGGCATCGAGTTCCGATTTCAACAGGTCGGTGATGGCCCGGTGGCGCGCCAGCCGCGACATGCCGGCAAATTTTGCCGAAACGATCCTCACCCGCATATGGGTTTCGCCGGTGCCCGTCATGTCGGGCTGATGGCCGGCATGCAGATGGCTCTCGTCGATGACGCTCAGGCGTTCGGGCGCGAAGGCTTCGACAAGTTTTTCTTCGATGCGGGTCCGCAGGGTCATCATCCGGTCTTGCTGCTTCGCGAAAAAGGTTCCCACCAAGCCAGTAACATTCCCATTTGTCAATTCTTGTTGTCGCTTCGCGGCAGTCCCATAATTAGCGCCGTCATGAGACTTGATTCAAAATATTTCGACCGCATCCGAACACGCCGCAAACGCGAGCAGGAGACAGAGCAGGCGCCGCCTACCTGTCAGTGGGACGGCTGCGACAAGAAGGGCTCTCATCGCGCTCCCGTGGGTCGCAATGCGGAGGGGCAGTTCTTTTTGTTCTGCTTCGAGCACGTCAAGGAATACAATAAGGGCTACAATTATTTCTCCGGTCTCTCGGACGGTGAGATCGCGCGCTACCAGAAAGAGGCGATCACCGGCCACCGGCCGACATGGACGGTCGGCGTCAACAAGTCGGCGAAGGACAGCCCGCTGCATTCCGAGGTCCGCTCCGGCGCCTATTCGCGCGTTCGCGATCCCTTCGGCTTCGTCAAGGAAGGCGGCAAGGGCAGCGGCCCGCGCTTTCCCCAGGCGCGCAAGCTGAAATCGCTCGAAAGCAAGGCCTTCGACACGATGGGCCTTCATGCCAATGCGACGTCAGCGGAGATCAAGAGCCGCTACAAGGAACTGGTCAAGAAACATCATCCGGATGCCAATGGCGGCGACCGGGGCTCGGAGGAGCGTTTCCGCGCCGTCATCCAGGCCTATCAATTGTTGAAGCAGAACGGTTTTTGTTAATTCCCGTCCTTGCTCTTGGGCTTCAATCGGGTATGGTCCAAATCGGCTGAGGCTGCAGGCAAACGCGGCTCACATTTGTGCGTTTTCCCGACATCGCCTCCGCCGACCTTCCGGACGCGGCGTTTCTTGTCCGGGACTCTTTCAAGAATGCTCGCACGCGGTCATTATCCCGCCGAGGTTTCGTTTCAGTCCCGGAGAAGTATCGCCGACGTTCCGACCTGGACGGGCGCGGAATGAAAATCGCGGCGTCACGGTTGCGACATGGCCTGAGACAGTTTGGCCGGGTGGCATCACCCGCCTTGGAGACATGATGAGCAAGATCGACCTGGATATATCAGAACTGCCCGATACCACCGTTTCGGTCCGCGAGGCCTTCGGCATCGATTCCGACATCCGCGTTCCCGCCTACAGCAAGGGCGACGCCTATGTGCCTGATCTCGACCCCGATTACCTGTTCGACCGTGACACGACGCTCGCCATTCTCGCAGGCTTCGCGCATAACCGCCGCGTGATGATCTCCGGCTATCACGGCACGGGCAAGTCCTCGCATATCGAGCAGGTGGCGGCGCGCCTCAACTGGCCTTGCGTGCGTATCAACCTCGACAGCCATGTCAGCCGTATCGATCTCGTCGGCAAGGATGCGATCGTCGTCAAGGATGGCCTGCAGGTCACCGAATTCAAGGACGGCATTCTGCCCTGGGCCTATCAGCACAATGTCGCGCTCGTCTTCGACGAATATGATGCCGGCCGGCCCGACGTGATGTTCGTCATCCAGCGCGTGCTGGAATCTTCCGGCCGCTTGACGCTGCTCGACCAGAGCCGCGTCATTCGGCCGCACCCGGCTTTCCGCCTGTTTGCGACCGCCAATACGATCGGCCTCGGCGACACGACCGGCCTCTATCACGGCACGCAGCAGATCAACCAGGCGCAGATGGACCGCTGGTCGATCGTGACCACGCTGAACTACCTGCCGCATGACCACGAAGTGAATATCGTCGCCGCCAAGGTGAAGAGCTTCGGCAAGGACAAGAACGGCCGCGAGACCGTGTCGAAGATGGTGCGTGTCGCCGACCTGACGCGCGCCGCCTTCATGAACGGCGATCTCTCCACCGTCATGAGCCCGCGCACGGTCATCACCTGGGCTGAAAATGCCGAGATTTTCGGCGATCTCGCCTTCGCCTTCCGCGTCACCTTCCTCAACAAGTGCGACGAGCTGGAACGCCCGCTGGTCGCCGAGCACTATCAGCGCGCCTTTGGCGTCGAGCTGAAGGAAAGTGCCGCCAACATCGTTCTCGGAGCCTGAGGCCCGACCGATCATGGCAGCTCGCGGTGACAATTCGAAAGCAAAGCCCGGTGCGCCCGTCGACGTCGAGCCGTTGCGCCGGGCAATAACCGGCTGCGTCCGCTCGATCGCCGGCGATGGCGATGTCGAGGTGACCTTCGCCAACGAACGGCCGGGCATGACCGGCGAGCGCATCCGGTTGCCGGAGCTTTCCAAGCGGCCGACGGCACATGAGCTGGCGGTCACCCGCGGGCTCGGCGATTCCATGGCACTGCGCCTCGCCTGCCATGACGAGAAGGTGCATACGACCATGGCGCCGCAGGGCTCGGACGCCCGGGCGATCTTCGATGCCGTCGAGCAGGCGCGCGTCGAGTCGATCGGCGCGCTGCGCATGGAGGGCATGGCTGCGAATCTGCGCTCGATGACCGAGGAGAAATATTCCAAGGCCAATTTCACCGGCATAGAGCGTCAGGAAGACGCGCCGATCGGTGAAGCCGTCGCGATGATGGTGCGCGAGAAGCTGACCGGCCAGCGCCCGCCTGACTCCGCCGGCAAGGTGCTCGATCTCTGGCGGGGCTTCATCGAGGACAAGGCGGGCTCGGAACTCGACAACCTTTCGAACGCGATCAACGACCAGCAGGCCTTCGCCAAGGTCATCCGCAACATGCTGTCGGCCATGGAAATGGCCGAGGAATATGGCGACGATGACAGCCAGGCCGATGATGACGACCAGTCGGAGCAGGAGGATCAGCCGAGCGGCGACGAGCAGGACCAGGACGAAGTCGACGAGGATGCCGGCACCGATGCCGCGCCCGTCGAGGACAGCGAGGTCGCCGACGAGCAGATGGAGGACGGCGAGACCGAAGGCGCCGAAATCTCCGACGACGACATGATGGAAGAGGGTGAGGACGATTCGGAAACACCGGGCGAGACCCGCCGTCCGAACACGCCTTTTGCCGATTTCAACGAGAAGGTCGATTATCACGTCTTTACCGAAGAGTTTGACGAGATCATCACCGCCGAGGAACTCTGCGATGCCGCCGAGCTGGAGCGCCTGCGCGCCTTCCTCGACAAGCAGCTGGCGCATCTGCAAGGCGCGGTCGGGCGTCTCGCCAACCGGCTGCAGCGCCGCCTGATGGCGCAGCAGAACCGCTCGTGGGATTTCGACCTGGAAGAGGGCTATCTCGATCCGGCCAGGCTGCAGCGTATCATCATTGATCCGATGCAGGCGCTGTCCTTCAAGATGGAGCGCGACACGCAGTTCCGCGATACTGTCGTCACCCTGCTCATCGACAATTCCGGCTCGATGCGCGGCCGGCCGATCACGGTTGCCGCCACCTGCGCCGATATTCTCGCCCGCACGCTGGAGCGCTGCGGTGTCAAGGTCGAGATCCTCGGCTTCACCACCAAGGCCTGGAAGGGCGGGCAGGCGCGCGAAAGCTGGCTTGCCGGCGGCAAGCCGCAGACGCCGGGCCGGCTGAACGATCTGCGCCACATCATCTACAAATCGGCCGATGCGCCGTGGCGGCGGGCACGCTCCAATCTCGGGCTGATGATGCGCGAGGGCCTGCTCAAGGAAAACATCGACGGCGAGGCGCTGATCTGGGCGCACAATCGCCTGCTCGCGCGCCGCGAGCAGCGCCGTATCCTGATGATGATCTCGGACGGTGCGCCGGTCGACGATTCGACGCTGTCGGTCAATCCGGGCAATTATCTGGAACGGCATCTGCGCGCCGTCATCGAGCAGATCGAGACGCGCTCGCCTGTGGAATTGCTGGCGATCGGCATCGGGCATGACGTGACGCGCTATTATCGCCGCGCCGTGACGATCGTCGATGCGGACGAGCTTGCCGGCGCGATGACCGAGCAGCTTGCCTCGCTGTTCGAAGATCAATCCGCCCAGCCGCGCGGCGGCCGGCTACGCCGTGCCGGCTGACGCCGTTCCAGGGAAACGCCGGGGATGACGCTCAAGCGCCTCAGCCGCGCGGCGGTTATCGCCCTCTGCATCGCAGCCGGCGCCTTCCCGGCATGGGCCGGCCCTGAGGTGCCGGTCATTAGCCGGCAAATTTCTGACTTCAGGATCGGCTCGTCGGAGACGAAATTCGGCACGCTGGAATTTCTCGGCGGGTTGGAAATGGTTTCCAGCAAGGCGCTGTTCGGCTCGCTCTCTTCCATCCGTTTTCGGCCGGACCAGAAACATTTTGTCGTCGTGCTCGATACCGGACAGTGGCTGACCGGCGGCATCGAGCGCGATGTCAAGGGCAGGCTTTCGGGTCTATCGGATGTCGAAATCACCCCGATGAAGAACCGCTCGGGGCGAAGCTTCGAGGGCAAGGGGCATATGGATGCAGAGGGTCTGGCGCTCGATGGCGACCGGGTGCTGGTCTCCTTCGAGCAGGATCATCGCGTCGACGTCTATCCCGATCCCGGTTTTGCCGAGTCGGGAGCGATCGCCTCCCTGCCGATGCTCATCCCGCGCAAGATGCTGAGCGACAATCGCGGCATCGAGACCATTGCCGTGGCGCCCGCATCCAGCCCGCTGCAAGGGGGCGTGGTCATCGTCTCCGAGCGCGGTCTCGACAGTGACGGCAACCGGATGGCGGCCATCCTCAGCGGGCCGCTGAAAGGGCGTTTTGCGGTCGAGCGGGATGGTGCCTTCGATGTCACCGACGGCGCCTTCCTGCCGAATGGCGATCTGCTGCTGTTGGAGCGCCGCTTCAACATGGCCGAAGGCATCGGCATGCGCCTTCGGCGCATTGAGGGCGCCGACATCCGGCCCGGCGCCGTGGTTGGCGGCGAGCTGTTGCTCGAAGGCAATTTCAACTCGCAGATCGACAATATGGAGGGCCTCGATGCTTTCCAGGCCGCCGACGGCACGACCCATATCATTCTGGTGTCGGACGACAATCATTCGATCCTGCAGCGCAATCTGATGCTGGAATTCCGCCTCTCCGAATAGGCTTTGTGTCGGGGCGTCAGATGGATGTCATATGGCTTGGCTATCGGAGTGGGCCGCAATCGGCTGATCGCGGCATCGGGAAGCAGCATTCGGAGGGAAAGTCATGGTGCATATCCATGTCATGGGCGCGTCCGGTTCCGGCACGACATCGCTCGGTCTTGCGCTCGCCGAAAGGCTCGATATCGCCCATCTCGATACTGACGATTTCTTCTGGCTGCCGACCGACCCGCCGTTCACGACGCCGAGGGATGCCGTCGAGCGCATCCGGCTGCTCCTCGATGAGGCGGGGCGGCATGACGGCTGGATACTCTCCGGCTCGGCGCTGAAATGGGGGAGGCAGATCGAGCCGTTCTACGATCTGATCGTGTTCCTCAGGATCGAACCGGAGCTTCGAATGGCGCGCATTCGTGCGCGGGAGATCGCCCGATATGGAAACAGGATCGGGCCTGGCGGCGACATGGAAGTCAAGAGCGGGGAATTTATGGAATGGGCGGCAAGTTACGATACATCAGGTCCCGAACGCCGCAGTCTCGCCGCGCATGAGCAATGGCTGGAAACGCAGACGGCGCCGGTATTGCGGCTCGATTCATCGCGAGACATCGATGATCTCGTCGCTGAGGTTCTCTTGCATCCCGCGATCGCCGCCGGTGCGGTCCGGCGGCGGCGATAATTTCGGGGAGGTTCTCAGCTGGCGCGTGCGGGCTGCATCGGCCGCAGCACGTTCATCAGCGCGCCGTAAGGCAGCAGCATGACGAGGCCGACGATCATCTTCACGGCGAAATCGCCGAGCGCCCAGGAAATCCAGCGCGGGGCCGCAGCGGCGAACACGCCGAGGATCGGAGCCGATTCGAGCGCGAACGGCTCGTTTGGGCCGAGGAAGACGAAAAACGCGGCAAAGGAAAGCGAGAAGAACATCACCGTATCGAGCGCCGAGCCGATCAGCGAGCCGACGAGCGGTGCGCGCCACCAAGCTTGGCGGCGCAGGCGGTTGAAGACGGCGATATCGAGCAGTTGGCCGGCGAGATAGGCCGAGCCGGAGGCGATCGCGATACGCGGTACAGAGGTGAAGAAGGAGAGGCTAACGCCGACGACGAAGCCGGCAAAGACAACCTTGCGGGCTGCCTGCGGGCCGAACTGGCGGTTGGTCAGGTCGGTGATCAGGAAGGCGACCGGATAAGAGAAGGCGCCCCAGGTCAGGATGTCGGCGAGATTGATGCCGGCGACTTCGGCGTTCAGCGGAAACTGGACGAGGAAGTTGGAGGCGACGACCACGAGCGTCATCAGGGCGACATAGGCAATGGTATAGCGGGTCTTCAGCATTTTTTTATCCTGGGTGATGCCACCAGTTGGAGAAGCAAACCGGCAAAGCAAAAGGCTTGTCCGGTATTATCCGTCAAGCCTTTTGAAGCCGTATGAAAGAAGGGCGGAAGCTTACGCTGCTACAGCGGCTTCGGCGGTCTTCTTGACGATCTGACGACGCAGCAGGCGCGCGCGCATCGAGAGTTCGTTTTCGCTTGCCTTGATCAGGAAGGCATCGAGGCCGCCACGGTGCTCGACGGAACGAAGAGCAGCAGCCGAAACGCGAAGACGATAACGCTGGTTGAGAGCGTCTGAGATCAGCGTTACCTGGCACAGGTTCGGCAGGAACCGGCGCTTGGTCTTGTTGTTGGCATGGCTGACATTGTTACCAGTCAGGACGGCCTTGCCGGTCAATTCGCACACGCGGGACATGGAACACCTATTCTTGTTTTTCTCGGGCCATCGAATTGCCATTCCCGACAAAATCGGGCTCGCAATCCAACAGGCATGATTGGAAAGTTGCGGTTCTATAGTCAGACAGGTTGCCCGCGTCAAGCCAAACCTTGGCCTTTCCCGCAATTCTGTCAAAAAGCTGCTGTTTTCTTCCCTTCACGGCGGGAGTATAGAGCGCTCAGCAAGGGCTGCCTGCGCCCGGCAAAACAAGGCTTCACTTATGGCTCATTCGGGCAGACGGATTTTCATTTCGGCCATCGCCGCGCTTCTTGCCATACCGGCATCGGCGGCCGAAATCCAGCATCGGACGGTATATCGGGTGGCGCTCGCCGGCCTGCCGATCGCGCGCGCCGCATTCCTGACGCAGATCGAGGACGATCACAGCTACAAGATCGCCGGCGACATCAATTCCGCCGGTCTTGCCGATCTCGTCACGACGATTTCGGCCAAGACCAGCGTCACCGGCGTCGTGCGAGACGACAGGCTGCAGGCGCAGAAGTATTCGCTCTACTACAAGAGCGGCAAGAAGGCCCGCGTCTACGAGGTCAGCTACCGCGACGGCAACATCATTTCGGCGACGACGACACCACCGCCGAAGCGTCCGAAGAACTGGATCGATGTCACGCCGCGTGACATGCGCTCGGTGCTCGATCCGATCTCCGGCCTTGTCTTCACCGGGGATACCAAGGTCTGCTCGCAGACGCTGCCGATCTTCGATGGCGAGACGCGCATGGATCTGGTGCTGTCGCCGAAGGGCGACGAGGATTTCTCGACCGACGGCTTCAAGGGCAAGGCTGTTGTCTGTAGCGTGCGCTTCGTGCCGCGGTCCGGCTACAAGAAGGGCCGCAAGGACATCGATTATCTCAGCAAGAGCGACCGGATGGAAATCTGGTTTGCCAAGTCGGAGGCGGCCAATGTATATGCTCCGGTCTATGTGCGCATTCCCACAGAATATGGAATGGTGACGATCACTGCCGTCAAATACGGCAGCGTTGGCTGACGGAGCTTTCGCCTCCGTAAAGGGGGACAGGTGAAGCTTCGCGCGACGGCGATCGGTTTTGCGGCCATTCTGATGTGGTCGTTCCTGGCGCTCCTGACGGCCTCTTCCGGCAAGATGCCGCCGTTCCAGCTTTCGGCAATCTGCTTTGCGATCGGCAGTATTCCCGGCCTCGTTGTGCTTATCCTCAACCCCGCGCGGCTGGCACTGCTGAAGCAGCCTGTCCGGGTTTGGATCACCGGTATTGCCGGTCTTTTCGGCTATCACTTCCTTTATTTCACCGCACTCAGGAACGCGCCGGCGGTGGAGGCGGGGCTGATCTCCTATCTCTGGCCGCTTCTGATTGTTGTCGGTTCGGCGCTTCTGCCAGGAGAGCGGCTGCGCTGGTATCACGTGGCGGGCGCGCTTGCCGGGCTTAGCGGCACCTTCCTGATCGTCGGCCGCAACGGCATCGATTTCGATGGGGCTTACGCGGTCGGTTACGGCGCCGCATTCCTCTGCGCCTTCACATGGTCGGGCTATTCCCTGCTGACACGGCGTTTCGAGGCCGTCTCCACGGATGTGGTCACTGGCTTCTGCCTTGCGACCTCCATCCTGTCGTTCTTCTGCCATCTCGGCCTGGAGACGACCGTCTGGCCGGGAAGCAGCTTCGAATGGGTCGCCGTCATCGGGCTCGGCCTCTTTCCGGTGGGGGCCGCCTTCTATGCCTGGGATTACGGCGTCAAGAATGGCGATATCCAGATCCTCGGTGCGGCAAGTTATGCCGCGCCGCTGCTTTCGACGCTGATCCTGATGCTGTTCGGATTTGCCGAGCCGAGCTGGCGCATTGCTCTCGCCTGCCTGCTCGTCACTGGTGGGGCGGTGCTGGCTGCCCAGGAAATGTTCCGCCGCAAAATCCCGGCGCAGTCTGCGGCAGCGGAGTAGGCGTCAACTGCCGGGCTTCCAATCCGGCGGGGCCATCTCGAAGCTCGAAAATTCGAAGCCAGGTGAGACGGTGCAGCCGACCAAGGTGAAATCCCCGAGGGTTTCCGCCGATTGCCACCAGTTGGCGGGAACGACCACCTGCGGCCGCTCGCCGGCGGAAAGATTGGTTCCGAGTGTCAGGGGCTCGCTAACTTTTCCGTCTTCCGAACGGTGCAGCGCCAGCGGCGCGCCGGCGTAATGATGCCAGACCTCGGCCGCGTCGTGAACGCGGTGCCAGTGCGAGCGCTGTCCCCTGGTCAGGAGATAATAGATTGCCGTCGAGTGGCCGCGCTCTCCGCCCGCCGTATCGCGGAATGTCTGCACATACCAGCCACCTTCGGGATGCGGCTGCATGCCGAGTTCGCGGATGATCTCCTCCGGCGACATCAGAAATTGTCCTTACGCTTGCGGATCTCGGCAAAGACTTCCTCGTTCGTCTTGCCTTCCATGACCAGATTGCGGCGGATCACCGGATCGGCGGCGCGCAGGAACGGGTTGGTTTCCTTTTCCAGGCCCAGCGTCGTCGGAATGGTGAATTTGCCTTCGGCGCGCAGGGCTTCGATCTCGGCGGCGCGGCTCTTCAGGCGCTCATTGCCGGGATCGACCGTCAGTGCGAAACGGGCGTTGGACAATGTGTATTCGTGGCCGAAATAGACTGATGTTTCATCCGGCAGAACGGCGAGCTTCTGCAGCGAGTGCCACATGTCGGCGGCAGGGCGTTCGAACAGCCGGCCGCAGCCGAGTGCAAACAGCGTGTCGGCGGCAAAGAGCAGCTTGTCGTCGACGAAGTGATAGCAGATATGGCCGGCGGTGTGGCCCGGTGTTTCGATGACGTTGACCATGTGATCGCCGAAATGGAAGCTGTCGCCATCGGCCATCGTCCGGTCGAGGCCGGGAATGGCGATGGCCTCGTTGATCGGGCCGATGATTTCGCAGCCGAACCGCTCCTTCAGCGCCAGATTGGCGGCGACATGGTCGGTGTGGTGGTGGGTGGTGAAGATATGGGTGATCTTCCAGCCGCGCCGCGTCGCGGCTTCCAGAATCGGCGCCTCCTCTGGCGCGTCGATCGCCGCGGTAAACCCTGTCTCCACGTCGTGCACCAGAACGCCGAAATTGTCGGTGCGGCAGAGAAAAACGTCTAATTCCAAAGGTTTCATCGTCAAATAATCCCTTGTCCCACGACTCTCGCGGGAATGTAGAGAGTCCGGCCTTGAAGTCCAACAGCCCGCTGATAACATTTATCGCAATGCACGCCGATATTGTCGACCTACGTCAGTTCTATCATTCCGAACTCGGACGCCTCGCCGAGCAGTCGATTGCCATGGCGCTGTCCTCGCTCTGGGTGCGGCTGCCGCAGGAGCGTCTGGTCGGCCTCGGTTATGCCGTGCCTTTCCTCGACCGCTTCCAGGCCGATACCGAACGCACTTTCGCCTTCATGCCCGCCGGGCAGGGCGCGGTGAACTGGCCGATGGGCTCGCTTTCGTCGACGACGCTTGTCTTCGACGAGGAACTGCCGCTGCCGGATTCGTCGATCGACCGGGTGCTGATGGTGCATTCGCTGGAATTTGCCGAGAGCCCGCGCGAGACGCTGAAGGAGCTCTGGCGGGTGCTGGCGCCGGGCGGACGGCTCATCATCGTCGTACCGAACCGGAGAGGGGTCTGGGCACGCATGGAGCATACGCCCTTCGGCTCGGGCCGGCCCTATTCGCGCGGCCAGCTGACGCATCTGCTGCGCGAAACGAATTTCACGCCGGGGGCGACGGCCGAGGCGCTGTTCTTTCCGCCTTCCAAGCTCAGGACCATCCTGCGCCTTCGCCGCGCCTTCGAGCGGATCGGCCGAACGCTGTGGCCGGCCTTCTCGGGCGTCATCATCGTCGAGGCGCAGAAGCGGCTCTATCAAGGCCTGCCGGTCGCCGCGCGCGCCTCGCGCCGCGTCTTCGTGCCGGTTCTTGCACCCCATGGCGTGCCGACGACGCGCAGCCGGTGATGCCGTTCCCGGCTCTCGACAAGAACGGCATTCCGCTTTAATGCCACTTGGTCATTTTCCGGAAAAATCCAAGGTCGACCCATGAGCGTTGAGATGAGCAAGCCCGTTCCGCGTCCCGGTATTCTCGATATCGCCGCCTATGTGCCGGGCAAGGAACATGCGCCGGGCGTTGCCCGCGTCTACAAGCTTTCGTCCAACGAAACGCCGCTCGGGGCGAGCCCGAAAGCGATCGAAGCCTTCAAGGCGGCCGCCGACAATCTGGGGCGTTATCCCGACGGGCAGGCAATCGAACTGCGCGAGGCGATCGCCGCCGTGCATGGCCTCAATCCGGCAAACATCCTCTGCGGCAACGGTTCCGACGAACTGCTCGGCCTGCTCTGCCACGTCTATCTCGGTGCCGGCGACGAGGGCATCATCACCGAGCATGGTTTCCTCGTCTACAAGATCCAGATCCTGGGCGTGGGTGCGACCCCCGTCGTTGTTAGGGAAAAGAACCATACCGTCGATGTCGACGCGATTCTCGCCGCGGTAACCGAAAGGACGAAGATCGTCTTCATCGCCAATCCCGGCAATCCCACCGGCACCTATGTTCCCGTCAGCGAAATCCGCCGCCTGCAGGCAGGCCTGCCGAAACATGTCGTGCTCGTGCTCGATGCGGCTTACGCAGAATATGTGCGCCGCAACGATTACGAAGCCGGTATCGAGGTTGTGTCTTCCAACGCCAATGTGGTGATGACCCGCACCTTCTCGAAGGCCTACGGTCTTGCGGCGCTGCGCGTCGGCTGGATGTATGCGCCCGCCGATATTGTCGATGCGGTGAACCGCGTGCGCGCTCCGTTCAACCTGAATGCGGCGGCGATTGCCGCCGGTGCCGCGGCCATCCGCGACCAGGCCTTCGTCCAGCAGGCCGTCTCATTCAACCAGATGTGGGTGGAGACGCTGACGGAGGCCCTCGAAGCGATCGGGCTGAAAGTGACGCCCTCCGTCGCCAATTTCGTCCTCATCCATTTCCCTGACATCGACGGTAAGCGCGCGGCGGATGCCGACGGGTTCCTCACCAGCCGCGGTTACATCCTGCGCGCCATGCGCGGCTACGGCTTTTCCAATGCGCTGCGCATGAGCGTCGGCCCCGAAGAGGCCAATCGCGGCGTCATTGCCGCGCTCGGCGAATTCATGGGACGTCAGGCATGAGCGTGCAGTTCGACCGCATCGCGCTGATCGGCATCGGCCTCATCGGCTCTTCGCTAGCCTATGACATCAGGCGGCTCGGCCTGACGAAGGAGATCGTCGTTGCGACACGCAGCGCCGATACGCTGAAGCGCGCCGAAGAACTCGGCCTCGGCGACCGCTACACGACGTCTTCGGCGGATGCCGTCAGGGATGCCGACCTCATCATCGTTTCGGTTCCGGTCGGCGCTTCGGAAAGCGTGGCGAAAGAGATCGCGGGAAGTCTGAAGCCGGGGGCTATCGTCACCGACGTCGGCTCCACCAAGGCTTCCGTCATCGCGCAGATGCAGCCGCATATGCCTGATAACGTGCATTTCATCCCTGGCCATCCGCTGGCCGGCACGGAGAAATCCGGCCCGGATGCCGGTTTTCCCGGTCTCTTCGAAGGCCGCTGGTGCATCTTCACACCAGTCGCAGGCACTGACGAAGCGGCGCTGAAGCGGCTGCGCAATTTCTGGGAGGCGCTTGGCTCGAAGGTCGACGAAATGGATGCAGAGCATCATGACAAGGTGCTGGCGATCGTCTCCCACCTGCCGCATATCATCGCCTATAACATCGTCGGCACCGCCGACGATCTGGAGACGGTGACCGAGTCCGAGGTCATCAAATATTCGGCGTCGGGCTTTCGCGATTTTACCCGCCTGGCCGCTTCCGACCCGACGATGTGGCGCGACGTCTGCCTGCACAACCGCGATGCGATTCTGGAAATGCTGGCGCGTTTCTCGGAAGATCTCGCCTATCTGCAGCGGGCGATCCGCTGGGGCGAGGGTGACAAGATTTTCGAACTTTTCACCCGCACACGCGCCATCCGCCGCTCGATCATCCAGGCCGGCCAGGATGTCGACGCACCGGATTTCGGCCGCCCCCATCCGCTGGATAAGAAGTAGCGGCCAACGCTTGACAGGCCGGATCGGCTAGATCGGCGGAATCCGGCCAAGCGGGATGAAGCCGCTGACAGTGGCGTTGCCGTGATCGACGACGAGATCGACCGAGACCTTGTCGCTGCCGTTGGCTAGCGCCTTCAGGAGCTTCGTCGCCGTGTTCACCGTGGAGGCGATATCCGGGAAGGCTTGTTTCAGGCTATGGCCCCAGGGGCCGAGCTGTTCGATCTCCAGTTTGAATTTTCCCGACAGGAAGCCCTGTTCGTCGAAGGAGAAGGGACCGGTCAGGGTCATGACCTTTCCGTCGCCGATATCGGCGACGATACGGCGCAGTTCGCCGTTGGCACCATTGAGGCCGTTCGGATCACTGCCGTCGATCAGGCCGGCCTTGCCGGCGACGGTCAGGTCGATGCTGGCGGAGAGTTTCGGGAAGATCTGCGGCCAGTCCTTGATCGCCGTGTTTGCATCCTGCACGGAGATCGCGCCGTCGAGGTCGGCTCCATTCTGGCGGAGATGAATTTCGGTGTGGGCGGCATCGAAGCTGATGGTCTGGCCGGTGAACGAGGAGACCGCCGTGGCTTTCAGGCCGTCGATGACGGTCGAGCTGCGGTCGATGCCCTTGAGCCTGGTTGCAAGGCTCGATTGCAGGTTTGCCCATTGGGCCGAGATCGAAAGGCCGTTGCTGGTGCGGATTTCTGCCGGCGAATCGAGCTCCCAGACGATATGGCCGGGCGCATAGACCTGGGCTGCCGAGCGCAGCGCCCCGAAGCTGGCCGAGACGCCGTTGACGTTGTCGTCGACATCGATCTTGGAGCAGAATAGGCCGATGCGGAAGGGATAGCCGCGGAATTCGATATCGGAGCATTCGCCGCTGACGCCCGCCTGATTGCCTGGCGCGATTGCTTTCAGCACCGTGGTTTTCAACGCCGACGCCGCATAGAACCAGCCGCCGGTGTAAAGTGCGATTACCAGGAGGATGCCGCCGCCCAACAACCAGAATTTCTTGCCGCTGCTGGATTCGCCGCTGCCGGATCGGCTTGACGCTGCCATGATGTTCTCCAATGGTGAGTCGCAAATGTGATTCCGGTCTGGCGTGCGATATGGACGAATTTTGGGTATTTGGCTACGGCTCACTGATGTGGAATCCGGGCTTCGAGTTTTTGGAACGCGCAGAGGCTCTGGTGCATGGCTACAGGCGTTCGCTCTGCGTTCGCTCCTTCGTCCATCGCGGCACCCGCGACAATCCGGGCCTTGTTCTCGGCCTCGATAGAGGCGGAGCCTGTCGCGGCATGGCGTTCCGTATTTCGCCGAAAAAATGGGATGAGGTGATCGATTATCTCCGCGCCCGCGAACTCGTCACCAACGTCTATCTGGAGCGCCGGGTGCGGCTGCAGTTTACCGGCGGCCGCAGGACAGAAGCGGTCTCCTACATCGTCGATCGCGACCATGAGCAATATGCAGGCAGCCTCGATGCGCTGGAGGCGGCGCAGGTGGTCAACGTCGCCACGGGCCAGTCCGGCCCGAACGATGCCTATGTCTTCAATACGCTGGCGCATCTGAAGCAGATGGGCATTCGCGACCATTGGCTGGAGCAGGTCGTCGGCGAAGTGGAGCGGCTGCGCGCCGCCTGATCTCAAGCCGTCGCCGCCGTCTTCAGCTTGCGCAGTTCCGCGAGCCTTTCGACCGCCGTCGGCGGCAATGGCAGATGTGGATTGCGCTCGACGGTATCGATGAGGAGCTCGTCGCTTGCCCGCTCCGTCACCTCGATCAGCTGGGCGAAGAAGGCATCCGGGTCCATCCCCGGCATGATCGGCGGCAGGATCTTCACCTTGAAATGGCCGGGATAACGCCGGAAGCTCCGCCGCGGCCAGAAGAGACCGGGATGCATGGCAATCGGCACGACGGGGATGCCGAGATCGCGATACATGCGGGCGATGCCGTATTTATAGACCGGCTCGGCGCCCGGCGGGCGGCGGGTGCCCTCGGGATAGATGATGAGCTGGCGGCCGGTCGAAAGCTCCTCTTTCGTGCGTTTCAGCACTTCCACCATCACCTTGCCGCGGGCGCCGCGGTCGACCGGGATCATGCGCTGCTTCTTGGCATACCAGCCGAAGAGCGGAATCCACATCAGCTCGCGCTTCAGAATGTAGACCGGATCCTTCAGTCTGGGCAGCAGCGCATAGGTATCCCAGAAAGACTGGTGCTTCGGTGCCAGGATGAAGCTGCCGCCAGGCAGGTTTTCCAGACCTTCGACCTCGAAGGTCGTGCCGACGATGACGCGCATCAGCCAGTGGTTGGAGCGTGCCCAGTTCTTCGGGATCGCATAGGCCGTCAGGCGCGGAACCACGAAATAATAGGGCGAGAGCACGATCATCCGGATGATGAGGTTGGCGTAGAAGATCGTGTTGAAGAGAATAGAACGCAGGGCGATCATGAAACTTTCCCGAGGCATGCTCACGCGACCGGCCTACACGATATTGCCCGCCATAAAAAGCGTTTGATGACGCCTTGGCCCAAAAGCCTCAGTCCGAGGCGGAAAGGCTTGTCGAGCGCAGCCCGGTGTGGCGACCGAAGCCGGTGACGTTGCGGGCGCCGGCCAGCAGCACCTTCACATATTCGGCGAGCATGACGCGCATCGCATTCGGATCGGTAAACCAGTTGCGGGTCTTCAAATCCGAATTGACCACCGGATAGGGAATGAACTCGATGTCGGGATCGACGTAGGAAAGCTCGGCGAGGCTGCGCGGCATATGGTAGTTGTTGGTGACGACGATGACGCTCCTGTATCCGTTGGCATGGATCCAGTTTGAGGCCTCCTCGGCGTTGCCGATCGTGTCTATGGCATCGTGGCCGATATCGACGCAGCAGGAGAAGAGATCGGCCGAACCCTGCGTCATCTTGCGGATCTGCCTCGGCGTCGTTGTCGGATGGACGCCCGAGATCAGCAGCCGCTTGCCAGCGCCCTTCTGCAGCAGTTCCACGGCCTGGTCGATGCGCTGGTAACCGCCGGTCAGCACCACGATCGCATCCGCCTTCGGTTCGGCCGGGGGCTTCAGCGTCGTCACGGAATCGGCGAAACGCAGGAAGCCGCCGAACAACAGGGCGATCGCCAGCACGCAGGCAAAGCCCCCCCAGCGCAGCAGGCGACGGATCAGCCCGCGCCGCGGCGGCAGACCCGCCGGGCGATGAAGCTCCGGGCCCTGCCGAATCGGGTTGCGTGTCGTATGGCCCATGGTCATGAATCGTGATTATACGCTGATTGCGGCGCAGAACAGACGCTTTCATGGCAAAACGGCATGGTCACGATCAACTTGCAATGCCGTCGGTGCGCGTCGGATCCGAACGCAATGTATCGATTTCGTAGATCGTCCGCATGACGGTCAGCCGTGCCGTGATTGTCGTCAGCAGCGCGATCACGATCATCGTTGCGAAGATGCCGGCATAACCGAGCACGCCGACGGAGAAGGTGCCGAAGAGTGCGGTCGCCTGATCCGTTTCCGGGGTGGCCAGGGTGCGGCTCTGCCAGAAGCCGGCGGTGGCGAAGAAGAGCGCGGCGAGCGCGCTGCCGATCGCCGAGCCCTTGAGGCTGATCTTCAGGAAGTGCTTCTGGAATTCGGTGGCGACGAAGGAGCTTTCGGCGCCGACGAAATGCAGCACCTCGACGACGTGGCGGTTGCCCGACAGGGCCCCGCGCGTGGCGAAGACGACGGTGAGAACCATTGCGGTGAAGACCAGGAGCAGGATGCCGGTGCCGATCATCACGGTCGTGTGCGCCATGGACACCAGCCGGTCGACCCAGGTGCGGTGGTCGTCAAGGCTCGCCTGCGGGATGCTGTCCTTCAGGAGCGACCGCATCGCGTCGAAATCCGGCGGACTGCTCTCGTCGATGGTGATGACCACGAGGCGGGGAACAGGCAGGTCCTTGAGATCGAGGCCGGGGCCGAGCCACGGTTCGAGCAGGCGGGCGGTCGCCGCCTCGTCGACGATCTGGCCGCTCTTGGTGCCGACGAAGGTCATGGCCAGGTCGCGTGCCTGCGTCAGCGCCTTTTCCATGTCGAGATTGTCGTCGGGCTTGATCTGGATGGTGATCTCGCGGGAGATCTGGCTCTCCCAGCTTGCCGCCGTCGAACGCACCATGCTGACGCCGCCGAGCGTCAGGCAGGCGAGAAAGGCCATGATGGCGATGACCACCATCAGGGCATTGCCCTGGATGTTGGACGGCGGCAGGATCGGCGCGGTCGGGCGCACGCGCATTTCCGGCCGCTTCTGCTGGGCCTGGGCCGGCGCCTTCTCACGGCTTCTGGATGGGGGCTCAGTCATAGATATCGAGATGCCCCCCCGAAAGGATCATCCGGCGGGCTTCCACTTGTTCCATCAGCGCCAGATCATGCGTCGCGATCACGACGGCGGTGCCGAGCCGGTTCAGCTCGAGGAAAAGATTGAGCAGGCGCCTGGCCATCGGCGGGTCGACATTGCCCGTCGGCTCGTCGGCCAGCAGAACTTCCGGCCGGTCCATCAGCGCACGGGCGATTGCGGCGCGCTGCTTCTCACCGCCGGAAAGCACGGGCGGCAGGACATTGATGCGCTCGCCGAGGCCGACCCATTTCAGGAGCTCCAGGACATCGGTCTTGTAGGAACTCTCCTCCTTGCCGCGCACGCGCAGCGGCAGGGCGACATTCTCATAGGTCGTGAGATGGTCGAGGAGGCGGAAATCCTGGAAGACGATGCCGACGCGGCGGCGAAGCAGCGGCAGTTCGGGACGGGGAATTTCGGAAATATCGCGCCCGAACATGCGGATCAGGCCGCGCGTCGGCTGCAGGGACATGAAGAGCAGCCGCAGCAGCGACGTCTTGCCCGCGCCCGATGGGCCCGTCAGGAATTGAAAGGATTTTTTCGGAATGTCGAAGGTCAGGTCCCGGAGGATTTCCGGGCCCATGCCATAGCGCAAACCGACATTCTCGAAGTGGATCAACGGGCAGCTCAGTCTGTTCTTGGTTTCACCGCATGACTTGTTAACCAACACCGTTAACAGCCGGTAAATTTTGCCGGAAAGACGCCCGTTTGATGGCAATCTTTGCGAAGCATTAACCATTAAAATTTACGACTGAGCAGGATTCGTTTCAATGCCAAGATTTCCCCTGGCATCGAAACCATGTGGACATCTGCGAGGCAGCCATCATGGAAGCATCCTCCTTCAGCCGCCGGACGCCGGGCCAGGCCTATGATTTCCTGCCACCGGAACCAGCACACCGCCAGTACCGCAGGCCGCGTCCTGCCGACATTTCCGACGCCGAATTCGTCACTCTCGGCAAAGTCCGGCAGGAATTTAATGCCAGGACCCATCACGACAATCGCAGGCGCATGGCCCCTGCAAGCGTCGCACAGCCGCCATTCATGCTGGCGGCAGCCGCTTCGAGCCTGCAGGTCGCCGAATCCTGGCTGCAGCGCACCTCGATGCGCGGTTTCGCAGTGCTGGTGCTGGCGCTCGCCGTGCTCGTCTTCGGGCTCGCGGGCGGCTTTTCCGGTCTTTCCGGCGAGCGAGCCTCTTCGGGAGCGCCGCTGCACTTCACCCACGTGACGGTGACGCCGCGCGATGCGAACGGCATGCGCGTGCTGGTCATCAACGGCATCGTCGAAAACGAGAGCGGCACGACGCAGACGGTGCATCCGATCCGCGCCGATCTCGTAAGCGACGAACGGCTGACCGCCAGCATCGTCATCGATCCACCTGTCGACGTCATCTATGGCGGCCAGAGCCGGGGCTTTTCGGCGCGCGTCCAGCATGCCGGCGGCAAGATGCCGGAGGTCCGGCTTTCGTTCCTGCCATAGCGCAGTGGAGGCGTGACGGAGGACTTTCCCGCCACAGGTCGCGCCAATCGCGCTATTTTCATGGGCCGCGAGGCTGTTTCAAGCCCGCATATGTGCTAACGGCTTACCCTTCTTTTCATGGAGCAAGCCCCTATGCCTGTCGTGCGCGGAAAAAACATCGAGCCGCTCTTCACTGCCGAGCAGATCGCCGAGCGCAATCATTCGATGGCGCGCGAGATCGCCAACGGCCCGACCAAGGACCTGCTCGTCATTGCTGTGCTCAAGGGGTCGTTCATTTTCGCCGCCGACCTGATTCGTGCCCTGCATGACAGCGGGCTTGCCCCGGAAGTCGAATTCATTACCCTGTCGAGCTACGGTAGCGGCACGGTTTCGCAGGGTGTGCGTATCGTCAAGGATATCGACAGTGACGTGCATGGCCGCGATGTGCTGCTGATCGACGATATCCTCGAATCCGGCCGAACGCTGCTCTTTGCGAAGGAACTGCTTTTCGAACGCGGCGCCCGCAACGTTACGATCGCGGTGCTGCTCGACAAGCGGGTCAAGCGCAAGGAAAAGCTGGAAGCCGACTATGTCGGCTTCGAATGCCCCGACTATTTCGTCGTCGGCTACGGCATGGATGTCGCTTATGCCTTCCGCGAACTGCCCTTCGTCGGTGTCGTCACCGGGGATGCCTGAGCATCTCATGCTTTGGCGATCAAGACGGGTTGTTAACCATCCCGTCCATCGCTTCGTCATCTTTACCGATCGAAAAGGAAAGTCTGGTGATTTCCGTCGCGGGGCTGAAGACGGAGCAATGCACATATGGCAAGAATTCTGATTACGGAAGACGAGGACTCCCTGCGGTCTTTCGTAGCCCGGGCCTTGCGGCTCGACGGTCATGAGACCGATGAGGCGGCCGACGGCGCCGAGGGGCTGGAGAAGCTGAAGGACGGGGTCTACGATCTCTTGCTTTCGGATATCCGCATGCCCGTGATGGATGGTATCGAGCTTGCCCATCAGGCAAAAGACGCTTTTCCCAGCCTGAAGATCCTGCTGATGACAGGCTACGCCGAGCAGCGCGAGCGGGCCGACGACCTTGCCGAAAAGATCATCGACGTCGTCTCCAAGCCATTCGCGCTTCCCGATATCCGCAAGGCTGTCGCCCGGGCGCTCGTGGCCTAAAGCGAGCGCCTCTCGACCATTGCACGGCGGTGTGAGGCTTACTGGATGTCAAGAAGCCGTTCGAGATACCGCCGTTCCATCTCCTGCGGCGGATTGTTGCTGAGCTTCTCGCGGATCGCGTCGAGGATTTCGCGTGCTCGCTGGACGTCGATTTCGTCAGGGACCTTCACCTTGTTGTCGCCGAGATCCGGTCCCTCGGTACGCCGCAGCCGTCCGAGCGGGTCGCGGCCGTTCTGCTCGCCCTGGCCTACCTGGCCATTCGGTCCCTGTCCCTGCTGGCCCTGCTGCGCCTGCATCATCTGATTCATCATGTCGCGGGCACCCTGGCGAAGCGCTTCCAGGGCGCGGCCCTGATTCTCGACGGCCGTATCGCCGCGGCCCTGGCCAAGTTCGCGGCCTGCGCCTTCCATCTCGCGTTGGGCCTGGCCGAAGCCGGGACCGGGCTTCATGCCCATATCGCCCAGTTTTTTCTGCAATTCGCCGAGCTGCTTGCCGAGTGCGTCCTGCTGGGCACGCAACTGTTTCAGCGCCTCCTTGAGCTGCTCGGAAGTCATCTGGTCGGAGGGCTGCTGGCCCTGCTGGCCTTGCTGCTGGTCCTGCGGCTCGTCACTCTCTCCCGGATTCATCTCGTCGAGCAGCGGGTCGTTTTCGCCCATCTCGGGCTCGCCGCGCTGCATGCGGTCCTTGAGCTGCTGATCGAGGCGGAAGGTCTGCTCCATCAGCTTCTGCTGGTCGCGCAGGATCTCGCCGAGCTTGTCGATCTGCTTGCGGGCTTCGCTGTTTTCCTGGCTCTGCTGGCCCCGCTGCGGGCGGCCCGCCTGCAGGTTGTTCATCATGCGCTGCAAATCCGACAGCATTTGCTGGGCCGCGTCACGATTGCCGGAGCGGGCAAGATTCTCGATCTGGTCCATCATCCGTTCGAGATCCTGCTGGCGCAGGATGTTCTGGGCATTCTGGTTCGGCTGCATTGGTGCGTTCTGCATGCGCTGTGCAAGTTCGGTCAGGTAGTCCTGCATCGCCTTGCGCAGCTCATCCATCAGCTTCTTGATCTCCTCGTCGGATGCGTTGCGGTTCAACGCATCGGCAAGCTTCTGCTGGGCTTCACGCAGCTTGCGCTCGGCAAGCGAGAGATCGCCGTCCTCCATGCCGAGCGCAATCTCCCAGAGATACTGGGCGGTATCCTTCAGCGCATCTTCGCCCTTTGCGAGCTTCATCCGCGCCAGGGCGGATTCCAGCAGCAGGTAGTTGGTGAGTTTGGGGATCGTCTCCTCAGGCCGGATGGTCAGCGCTTCGTTCAGCGCGATCGCTTGCGGCATCTTGCGGGTATCGAGTGCGAAAACCTGTCGTTCCTCGGCGACGGCGGCCGCAAGCGGCTCGTTGAAGGGCCGCGACGGCAGCGTCATCTCATAAGGCGGGCTGCGGCCGGTCTGGCCGGCGCCATCCTTGGCGACGAGGGTAATGCGCACGCGCTTGCCGGAAAGCGGATGTTCCGTCAGGTTCCGGCTGGTCACGCCCTTGGCGTCGCGGGCGTTGCGGCGGGGGATATCCAGCCGGTATTCCGGCAGCGGATAGAGGGGTGTGGCCGCCTGATCGTTTTCCAGAGGAACGATCTCGGCGTGGGCTTCCTGGACGCCATAATCATCCTTGACGGTGAAGCCGATTTCGAGCGCGCCGTTGACGCTCGGCTTCGGTATGCCATCGAAGGCGATCTCAGGCGCCTTGTCGGGGAGGACGTCGAAACTCCAGCGGCGGCCGTTGACCTCCAGCGCGCCGTTTTCCTCGAGCTTCATCACATGTGTCTGGGCGATAAGAGCCTGGTTGGCGGGTGCGCCGTCCGGCTGCGTTCCGGCATTTGCCGCCGGTTGCTGCGGCTTTGTGTCCGCCTCCACTGATATATCCTGCGCTTCGCCATTCGCCTTGCGGAACACGACCTTCTCGGCCGTTTTTCCCCCGCTGACGCGCACGGTGAGGCCCGAAAACTGTGGGATGCCGATCGGCGCCTGCTCGCTGCCGTCAGCTGTGAGATAGACCGGCGCGCGGCCGGTATAAGAGGGCGGCGTCACCCAGGCGTCGATGCGCACCGCCGGATCGACCGTCACCTGCTCGGGTGCGGCCTGAAATGCGTCACTCACCGAGCCGCCGTTGATCGACAGCGAATAGCCGAAGGCGGTGACGAGCAGCAGCGCCGGCACGGCGCGAAGCGCGAAGCGGTCATGCGCGGCAATATCAGGTCTCGGCATGCCGGCATCGAGGGCGGCGATCTTTTCGGCCATGCGCGTCTGGTGTTCGCGCCAAAGGGCATACGCGAAGCGCGAATCGAAGGCCGGCTCGTCTTCCTGGACGGTGATCGGCTGGTGCGGCAGGCCGTTGCGCTCTTCCAGCATGCGGTCGGCGTCGGCGACATCAGGCCAGCGCAGCTTGCGGAAGGGGAGGAGCGAGACAAGGAAAGCGGCGGCGAAGGCGATCAGCAGCAGGATGCGCAGCCAGTCAGGCACGCTGCGGAAGAGGCCGAACCAGGAAGCGCAGAGATAGAACGCGATGACCGACAGGACTGGCATCAGAGGCGGCAGCAACTGCTCGAAGAAGAGCACCATGCGCGCCAGTATGCGTTTCGTCGTCACCAGCCGGGCGAGCGAAGGGCGGAGCGCAAATGCACCTTTCTTCTGCCTTGAGGGGCTTGTCATCGGTCCGGTCTCCGCGATCTGGCGTTCTGGTACAGAGGGCGCTTCCGGCGATTGCGGGGCAATACGCTCATGAACGAAAGGATAACACTGTTTGTGGCGAAGGCGAGGGCGAGCGGCCGGCAATACCGGCTTTTCACGTTTATTCGCCAAAAAGTGATGATCTCGTCAGTCGAGCCAGGCCGGAACCGAGTCGAGGCTGATCAGTTCGGCATAGGTTCTGCGGGGGCGAATGACATGGAAATCACTGTCCTTGACCAGAACCTCGGGCACCAGCAGACGGCTGTTATAGGTGCCTGCCTGAACCGCGCCATAGGCGCCGGCGGTGCTGACGGCCATGAGGTCGCCGGGCTTCGGCATCGCCATTTCGCGGTCGAGCGCCAGATAATCGCCGGTCTCGCAGACGGGGCCGACAACGTCGGCGCGGATGCGCGGCGCGTTCGCCGCCGAAATCGTCACCGGGCGGACCTCGTGATAGGCCTCGTAGAGCGTCGGGCGGATGAGATCGTTCATTGCGGCATCGACGATGACGAAGGTCTTTTCGCCGCCGTCCTTCACATAGAGGACCTCGGTCACCAGGATGCCGGCATTGCCGACGATGAGGCGGCCCGGCTCGGTGACGATCCTGCAGTTCAGGCCGCGCAGCTGGTTCTTGACGATCGCCGCATAGGCATCGGGCAGCGGCGGCGGATTGTTGTCATCCTTGTAGGGGACGCCGAGCCCGCCGCCGATATCGACGTGATGAATGGTGTGGCCATCGGCACGCAGCGTCGCGACAAGGTCGCGCAGCAGCTTGAAGGCGTCGTCGAAGGGCTGCAGCTCGGTGATCTGGCTGCCGATATGCATGTCGATGCCCGTGACTTCGATGCCCGGAAGCTTGGCGGCATGGGCGTAGATGGCGCGGGCGCGCTCCCAGGAGATGCCGAACTTGTTTTCCTTCTTGCCGGTCGAAATCTTCGCGTGCGTCTTCGCATCGACATCCGGGTTGATGCGGAAGGAGACCGGGGCCTTCTTGCCGGCGTTGACGGCGCGCTGGTTGAGGATTTCAAGTTCCGGCTCGGATTCGACGTTGAAGCAGTAGATGCCGGCCTCGAGGGCGAAATCCATTTCGAGGGGCGTCTTGCCGACGCCCGAAAACATGATGCGGCTCGCCGGAATGCCGGCGGCAAGCGCGCGGCGCAGCTCGCCTTCCGAGACGACGTCGATGCCGGCGCCGAGGCGGCCCAGCGTCTTCAGCACCGCCTGGTTCGAATTCGCCTTCATGGCGTAGCAGACCATGGAGTCGACATCGGCGAAGGCTTCGGAAAAGACGCGGTAGTGGCGCTCCAGCGTCGCGGTGGAGTAGACGTAGAAGGGCGTGCCGACCGCCTTGGCGATCTCGGGAACGGGAACATTTTCGGCGTGAAGGATGCCGTCGCGATATTCGAAGTGGTTCACAGGGTGCGCGCCTTAAAGAAGGGGATCGAGGAGGAAGGGCTTATCGACGGTACCCGGCTGTTTCGTCGGTTTGGAAACGTCGCCTTCCTTAGTTGCCGCAGCGCTCGGCGGATCGAGATCGCCCTTGCGTCCGCATCCGGCAACGGCAAGGCCGATGACGGCGAGCACCGCCGTCAGGCGGATGAGGTGCGGCAAGCTCTTCTGCATGGAGATCCTCTTATGCGGCATATGACTGAGATCATTCATATCGAACGATGGACATCTTCATAGCGAAGTTTAACTGCCTTGTGCACCCTGATTGTTGGGCGGTCTTTCCGCGCCGGCGGGAAGGGCGAGGCGGGTTTTCACCCGCCCGATATCTGTCAATTGCGGGCGCGCCAGAAGGCGATCTGCTTGCGCACTTCGGAGGGCGCCGTGCCGCCGAAGCTCTTGCGACTGGCGACGGACGCCTCCACGGTCAGCACGTCGTAGACTTTGTCAGTGATATCAGAATGGATCGCCTGCAGGTCGGAAAGCGCGAGTTCGGCGAGATCGCAGCCCTTGCTTTCGGCAAGTGCGACGGCGCGGCCGGTGACGTGATGGGCGTCACGGAAGGGAAGGCCCGCCTCGCGCACCAGCCAGTCGGCAAGATCGGTCGCCGTCGAATAACCGGATCCGGCCGCCGCCTTCATGCGTGCGGTGTTGACGGTCATGTCGCGCACCATGCCGGTCATGGCGGCGATCGCCAGTTCCAGGCTCTCGGCGGCGTCGAAGACCTGTTCTTTGTCTTCCTGCATATCCTTGGAATAGGCGAGCGGCAGGCCCTTCATGATCGTCAGCAGCGCCACCAGCGAGCCGTTGATGCGACCGGTCTTGGCGCGCACCAGTTCGGCGGCATCGGGGTTCTTCTTCTGCGGCATGATCGACGAACCGGTCGAAAACGCGTCGGAGAGGCGCACGAAACCGAATTGCGGAGTCGACCAGATGACGATCTCTTCCGCAAGGCGCGAGAGGTGCATGCCCGCGATCGCCGCGATCGACAGAAACTCGATGGCGAAGTCGCGGTCGGAAACCGTATCGATCGAATTGCGGGTCGGCTCGCGGAAGCCGAGCGCCTTGGCCGTCATGTGGCGGTCGATCGGATAGCCGGTGCCGGCAAGGGCGGCAGCGCCGATCGGGCTTTCGTCGAGATGTTCGATGGCATGGCGCACGCGCGAGCGGTCGCGGCCGAACATTTCGACATAGGCCATGCAATGATGGCCGAAGGTGACGGGTTGGGCGGTCTGCAGATGAGTGAAGCCGGGCATGACACTTTCGGCATGTTCCTCGGCGCGGTCGAGGAAGGCCGCGATCAGGCTCGTCAGCATCCGTTCGGTTTTCTCAAGCTCTTCCTTCACCCAGAGGCGGAAATCGAGCGCCACCTGGTCGTTGCGCGAGCGGGCGGTGTGCAGCCGGCCGGCCGCAGGCCCGATCAGCGTCGCCAGCCGCGCCTCGATATTCATGTGGATGTCTTCCAGCCGGCGCGAGAATTCGAAATTGCCGCCTTCGATTTCTGACAGGATCGTGTTTAGCCCGTGAACGATCTTGTCCTTATCCTCGGCTGAAATGATCCCCTGATGGGCGAGCATCGTCGCATGGGCGACCGAACCGCGGATATCCTGCGCGAATAGCTTCTTGTCGAAACCGATCGAGGCATTTATCTCCTCCATGATCGCGTCCGGGCCGGAGGCGAAGCGCCCACCCCACATCTGGTTGGAGGATTTGGTGTCCGTGTTGCTCTCGGCCATGGAAGATGCCCGTCCTGGAGAATGAAATGACGACGAAAAAACCCTTCGGCCTGCCGTCCGTAAAACTGATCGCAATCGCCGCCGTTGCAGGCATTGTTGCCGGTGCGGCAGCGGTATACGTGAAGGAGACGGGCATTGGCAATGGCATCGGCGGCAGCGCCTCGGCCGAATGCCCGTTGACGAAGGAGCGTGCCACCAATCTGACCCCGCTCATGAAGGGGCAGGTTGCCGCCATGGTTGCCGCGAACGAGCCGCGCAAGCTGACCGCGGTTTCCTTCAATGGCCCGGACGGCAAGCCGGTGACGCTCGATCATTTCGCCGGCAAGACCGTGCTTCTCAATCTCTGGGCCACTTGGTGCGTGCCCTGCCGCGAGGAGATGCCGGCCCTGAACGCGCTGGAAAAGAATATGGGAAGCGACAAGTTCCAGGTCGTGCCGGTCAATATCGACACCGGCGACGATGAGAAGCCCAAGGCCTTCCTCAGCGAAATCGGCGTTGATGCGCTGCAGCTTTACCGCGACAATACGATCGGCGTCTTCAACAGCCTGAAGAAGGAGGGCCTCGCATTCGGCCTTCCAGTCACGTTGCTGCTTGACGACAAGGGCTGCCTGATCTCCGCCATGAACGGCCCGGCCGCGTGGGACAGCGAGGATGCCAGGGCGCTGATCAAGGGTGCGATCGGGTCGTAAGGACCTCGGTCAGGAGTCTCCGTCCCCCTTGATGAGAAAGACACCCGCAAGTCCGATAAGGACGCAGCATTGTAGCAGGAACATGGGCGTTTCGGTCGACATGGCATTTCCTCCCCTTCACGGCAAGGAAAGCATTTCGCGAGCGTTTGTTCCACTCGCCCTTTCTAGGGATGGCCTGCCTAAAGCGCGTCGCGATCTTTCAGATTCGCTTGCCGCGCTTTAGGTCCTTGGTTTTGCGCATGTCTCGGCAAAAGCGTTTCACGCTTTGCCTGGCAAAACCGCTGCACACTTTTGCGCGACATGCTTTACCGCGTCGGGATCGGTACTTCGCCGCGGTAGTCGTAGAAGCCGCGGCCGGATTTACGTCCGAGCCAACCGGCTTCGACATATTTCACCAGCAACGGGCAAGGACGATACTTGGAATCGGCCAGACCGTCATGCAGCACCTGCATGATCGAGAGGCAGGTGTCGAGACCGATGAAATCGGCAAGCTGGAGCGGCCCCATCGGATGGTTGGCGCCGAGCTTCATCGCCGTATCGATGGCATCGACCGTGCCGACGCCTTCGTAGAGCGTATAGATCGCCTCGTTGATCATCGGCAGCAGGATGCGGTTGACGATAAAGGCCGGGAAATCCTCGGCGACGGTGACGGTCTTTTCCAGCGTGCCGACGAATTCCTTGGCGGCGGAGAAGGTCTTCTCGTCGGTCGCGATGCCGCGCACCAGTTCGACCAGCTTCATCACCGGCACCGGGTTCATGAAATGTATGCCCATGAAGCGTTCGGGGCGGTCGGTGGCGGCGGCCAGCCGGGTGATGGAAAGGGAAGAGGTGTTGGTGGCAAGCAGCGCCTCCGGCTTCAGCACCGGACAGACCTGCGTATAGATCTTGCGCTTGACGCTCTCGTCCTCGGTCGCGGCCTCGATGACGAGATCGGACGGAGCGAGATCGTTGACGTCGGCGGAGCCTGTAATGAGCGACAAGGTCGATTTACGTTCCTCATCGGTCATCTTGCCGTTCGTCACCAGCCGGGCGAGGTTGCCGTTGATGGTGGCAAGGCCGGATTCGATGCGGTCTTGCGCCAGATCGTAGATGTGAACTCTGTAACCTGCGGCGGCCGAAACATGCGCGATGCCGCAGCCCATCTGGCCCGCACCGATAATCCCAATATTCTTCAACACCGCACTCATCTCCAAACCCCCGCTCGGCATTCGCCCCCGCGCTGCCGCATTATTTAGCAATACTGCCGGGCGAAGGATCGCCCGGCAGCAGTAGTAGCCCGATAAGAGACAAATTTCCAGTCATTCGCAAGTGCGAAGAAAAGCATTTGGCCCGCTCAGAGCGCCTTTTCGAGTTCGGGCAGGATGTCGAAGAGATCGGCGACGAGGCCGTAGTCGGCGACCTGGAAGATCGGTGCCTCCTCGTCCTTGTTGATGGCGACGATCACCTTGGAATCCTTCATGCCGGCCAGATGCTGGATGGCGCCTGATATGCCGCAGGCGATATAGAGCTGCGGCGCCACCACCTTGCCAGTCTGGCCGACCTGCCAGTCGTTCGGGGCATAACCGGCATCGACGGCCGCACGGCTTGCGCCGACGGCAGCCCCGAGCTTGTCGGCAACCGGCAGGATGACTTCCTTGAACTTCTCCGCCGAGCCGAGCGCTCGGCCGCCCGAGATGATGATCTTCGCCGAGGTAAGTTCCGGACGGTCGGAAGCCGAGAGCGCATCGGAGACGAAGCGCGACAGGCCCGGATCCGAGATCGCCGGGATCGCCACGACCGCCGCGGAACCGTTTGTCGGGGCGGAGGCGAAGGAGGCGGTGCGCACGGTGATGACCTTCTTGGCATCCGTCGACTGTACCGTCTGGATGGCATTGCCGGCATAGATCGGACGCTTGAAGGTATCGGCGGAGATCACCTCGATGATCTCGGAGACCTGGGCGACATCGAGCAGGGCAGCCACGCGCGGCAGCACGTTCTTGCCGACCGAGGTCGCCGCCGAGACGATCGTGTCATAGGAACCGGCGAGCGAGACGATCAGGTCGGAAAGCGGCTCGGCGAGATTGTTGGCAAGCTCGTCGCTTTCGGCGAGCAGCACCTTGGAGACGCCGGCAAGCTTTGCCGCCGCATCGGCCGCGGCCTTAGCGCCCTTGCCGGCGACCAGCACATGGACATCGCCGCCGATCTGGGTTGCCGCCGTCAGCGCCTTGGCGGTCTGATCGGAGAGGCTCACATTGTCGTGGTCGGCCAGAAGAAGAATGGTCATGGTAATTTACTCCTGTTCCAACCCGATTAGAGCACGCCGGCTTCGTTCTTGAGCTTGTCGACCAGCTCGGCGACCGACTTGACCTTGACGCCGGCCTTGCGGCCACTCGGCTCCTCGGTCTTCAGCACCTTCAGCCGCGGCGTCGTATCGACGCCGAAGTCGGCAGGCGCCTTCTTGTCGAGCGGCTTCTTCTTCGCCTTCATGATGTTCGGCAGCGAGGCATAACGCGGCTCGTTCAGGCGCAGATCCGATGTGACCACCGCCGGCAGCTTGACCTCGATCGTCTGCAGGCCGCCGTCGACTTCGCGGGTGACAGTCGCTTTTCCATCGCCGATCTCGATCTTCGAGGCGAAGGTCGCCTGGGCCGAACCCAGCAGGGCCGCCAGCATCTGGCCGGTCTGGTTGCTGTCGTCGTCGATCGCCTGCTTGCCGACGATGACGAGCCCCGGCTGTTCGGCCTCGGCCACACCCTTGAGGATCTTGGCGACGGCCAGCGGCTCGACCTGATCGTCGGTCTCAACCAGGATTGCCCGGTCGGCGCCCATGGCGAGTGCCGTCCTCAGCGTCTCCTCGGCCTTACCAGGGCCGATCGACACCACCACCACTTCTTCGGCCTTGCCGGCTTCTTTCAGCCGCAGCGCCTCTTCCACCGAGATCTCGTCGAACGGGTTCATCGACATCTTCACATTGGCAAGCTCGACACCCGTGCCCTCCGGGCGCACCCGGATCTTCACGTTGTAGTCGACAACCCTTTTGACGGGCACGAGAATCTTCATGGGGTCCTTCCTTCGAGAGAAACTGGCTTCAGCGTTTTTAGGAAAATGCGCGCTTAGGCGCCGCTCCGATTGTCGAATGGCGACATGGATACGCGTTTTTCCTCCAAACACAACGCTTCCATGACGCTGACAGGCGATTCGCGTCGCCAATATATTACGTTTACGTTCACGTCAATATTGCTGTCGGCCTCTGCCCCAGCGAAGGCGCCGCGCCGTTTGTCCGTCGGTCCCGGCGGCGATGGCCGGACCGCTGCCGACCTCGCTTTTAACGGCGCGGGGTGTCACGATTTCCCGATCGAAGAGCGGCACATCGGACCGGCGCAAAACGAGGATCAGAAGAGCGCCGGCAAGGATGCCGCCGACATGAGCGCCCCAGGAAACGTCGCCATCAGGAGCGATCGCCAGCATGAGGAATTGTTGGCCGATCCACAAAAGCAGCGGCACGAAGGCCGGCAGCGGCAACGGCACACGGAAGAACACAAGCACCCAGACCCGGACGCGCGGATGCAGCAGGACATAGGCGGCAATGACGCCGGAGATCGCACCCGACGCGCCGACCAGCGGCGCTTCCGAGGTCATGCCCAGCAGGCCATGGCAAATCGCGCCGGCGGCGGCGCAGGCAAAGTAGAACACCAGGAAGCGCAGATGCCCCATCGCATCCTCGACATTGTCGCCGAAGACCCAAAGGAAGATCATGTTGGAAGCCAGATGCCAGAAGCCGGTATGAACGAAGGCATAGGTGAGGTAGGTCAGCGGTTCCGGCACGATTTCGAGGCCCTGCGCCAGCACCGCATGGCCGAAAGCAATCGCCGGGATGTAGCCGAGCGCGACCGTCGTCGCCTGGGCAGCCTGTTCGCTCTCCAGGCTGGTCAAAAGCCAGATCGCGACATTCAACGCGATCAGGGCGAGCGTCACCCACTGAACCTTGATATGTTTCAGCGTATTGGCATCATGGAGTGGTATGAACATAAGGCCCCCCGGCGATTGCGATCGCGGCAGGCTATCTGTTTTTTCCCGGAACCCAAAGCACATCCGCCTGGCCCTGGTCGTTTGCATGACGCGCCGCGACGAAGAGGAAATCAGAGAGGCGATTGACATATTTCATCGCTGCCTCCCCGACGATTTCGCCCTCGGTGCGGGCAAGCGCCACGATCAGACGTTCGGCGCGTCGCGCGACCGTGCGGGCGAGATGCAGATAGGCGGCAGCCGGGCTGCCACCGGGCAGGATAAAGGATTTGAGCGGCTCCAGGCCGGCGTTCAGTTGGTCGATGTCCCGCTCGATGCGATCGACCTGCGTCTCGACGATCCGCAGCGGCTCATAGGCCGGCGGCTCGCCGGTATCGGGCGTGGCGAGATCGGCGCCGAGATCGAAGAGGTCGTTCTGGATCAGCATCAGCATGGCGTCGAGATCAGGCAGGCCTGATGTATGCAGGCGCGCCAGGCCGATCGCGGAATTTGCCTCGTCGATCGTGCCGTAGGCCTCGACGCGCAGGTCGTCCTTTGTCCGGCGCGGGCCGGACACCAGCCCGGTCGTGCCGTCATCGCCTGTTTTCGTATAGATCTTGTTGAGTTTGACCACGATCTCCCCCTACGAACCCAGTCAGGTCGGCCGGCCGCCGCCGGTCAGCCAGAGCGTCAGCATGATCAGAATGACCGCAATCGCCTGCAGCAGGACGCGAAGCTGCATCAGCTTGTTGGAAACGTTGGCATCGCCGCCCTTCATCATGTTGAAGAGGCCGCGGATCAGGACGAGGGCGACGACGCCCATGACGATGATCGCAAGGATATAGGTGACCGTGGACATGGTATTCGACTTTCTTGGTCAGTCCGTCCGGCGCATCAGGCGGTAGAAGAGGTCTGCCGGAAGCAGCCGCTTCAGGAGCATGCCCTGTTTAGCCGGAGTCGTTACAGGATAATGTGGCCTCGGATTTTTCGAGTTCAATGCGTGCTTCAATACCGAATAGACCGCCTCGGGGCCAAGCTTGTGGCGATTGGGTGGTCCCGATCCGTCGAGCCTTGCCAGCTGTCTCATATAATCGACCGCGTGCGGGGAATTCTCGAGGTCGATATTCTCCTTGATCTTTACGAGCGCATTGGCGGTGAAACGTGTCGCGATCGGTCCCGGCTCGATCAGGCTCACATGAATGCCGCTGCCTTGCAGCTCCATGCGCAGCGTGATGCTGAGGCCTTCCAGGGCAAATTTCGAGGCGGTGTAGGCGCCGCGATAGCGGTAGGGGACCATGCCGAGGATGGACGAGCACTGCACGATCCGCCCCTGGCCTCGTTTGCGCATCGGAGGAATGACCTGACGTGTCAATTCGTGCCAGCCGAAGAAGTTCGCCTCGAACTGCGCGCGCAGCGCCGCCGTGGAAAGATCCTCTACGGCGCCGGGCTGGCCGTAGGCGCCGTTGTTGAACAGCGCATCAATGCGGCCGCCGCTGCGCTCCAGAACCGCGCTGACCAGCTCGGAAATCGTCTCGGTTCTGGTGTAATCCATCAGGAAGGCTTCGATGCCGTCGGCTTCCAGTCCTGCCAAGTCTGCCGTTTTGCGCACCGTCGCGAAGACACGCCAGCCGTCGGCTTTCAGCGCTCGCGCGCAATGAGCGCCGATACCGGACGAGCATCCGGTCACGACGATGGTGCGCTCTCCCGCCATGGAATGATTCCTGTACAAAATGGGACTCGTTTCCCATATTCGGCCAAAGGATACAATCTGGAAAGCCGGAGACGGAATGCCGAAAGTGCTGCGCACGATCTACGACGTGGTCTATGATGCGATCTGCCACCTGATCGAGGATGACGGCTTCGCCATGGCAAGCCATGTGGCGCTATCGAGCCTGCTTGCGGTTTTCCCTTTCCTGATCTTCGGCACCGCGCTCGCAAGCTTCCTCGGCGCCGACCAATTTTCCTCGACCGCCATCCACCTGATCTTCGATACTTGGCCCGAGGCGATCGCCAAGCCGCTCGCTGACCAGGTGCTGCAGGTGCTGACCATTCCGCGCGGCGGACTGCTGACGATTTCGGTTCTGGCGGCCGCCTATTTCGCCTCGAACGGCGTCGAGGCGCTGCGCATCTCGCTCAACCGCGCCTATCGCGTGCAGGAGACGCGGCCGTGGTATTTCACCCGCCTCGCCAGTCTCGGCTATGTCCTGATTGCCGTCATCATCTTTGCGGCGATCAGCATATTGCTGGTCGCCCTGCCGCTGGCACTCGATTATGCGCGCGGCTGGTTCCCGCTGTTTGCCGATACGCTCGATATCGTCTTCAGCTGGCGCATCTATGGCACGCTGGTGGTGCTGACGATCGCCCTGCTCGTCGTGCATCTCTGGCTGCCGGCCGGCAAGCGCCGGGTCTTCGACGTCATTCCCGGCGTGCTGCTGACGCTGCTGCTCTGGCTCGCCGGCGCGCTGGTCTTCGCCTATTATCTCGCGACATTCGCCAACTATACGGCAACCTATGCCGGCCTCGCCTCCGTCATGATCGTGCTGATCTTCCTCTATATGGTTAGCGTCATCTTCATCATCGGGGCGGAGATCAATGCGGCGCTGATCAAGTTCCGCGTCTTCCGGATGTTCTCCCATACGCTTTCAATCGTCGGCCGGCAGCGCGTCGCAAGGAAATCAGAGGCCGACAAGGCGGCGAACATCGGCCCCTGACAGGCCCTGGGCGCGCAATTCGCCAAGCCCGCTGTCGCCTTCACTTTTCGAAAGCTTGCGGCCATCCGCGTCGAGAACGAGGCGATGATGGTGATAGATCGGCTGAGGCAGGCCGAGCAGCACCTGCAGCAGCCGGTGCACCGATGTCGCGTGGAAGAGGTCGAGCCCGCGCACGACATGAGTGACGCCCTGCAGCGCATCGTCGACCACCACGGAGAGATGATAGCTCGACGGGGCGTCCGATCGCGACAGGATGACGTCGCCCCAGACTTCAGGCTCGGCGGCGATCTCGCCTGATCTGGTGTCGCCGGTTTCCGTCCAAAACAGCAGTTCGCCGATCAGGTCGAGCGTCTTGCGCATATCGAGCCGCCAGGCATGTTTTTTTCCCGAGGCGAGAATTTCTCGCCATTCGTGCTCCGGGCGCTCGCGATCAATTGCCGGATAATGCGGGGTGCCGTCTGGATCGCGCGGCCAGAGTTCACCCGTCGTCTCGTAGGCAGCGACCCGCGCCTTCACCTCGCCGCGGGTGAGAAAAGCCGGATAGACCAGGCCACGCTCGATCAGCGCATGCAGCGCCGCCTGATATTCGGGGAAATGTTCCGACTGGCGCCGCACCGGGCTTTCCCAGCCGATGCCGAGCCAGTCGAGATCGCGCAGAATGACGGCCTCGAATTCCGGCGTGCAGCGCGTCAGGTCGATATCCTCGATGCGCAGCAGAAGACGGCCATGTTGGGCCTGCGCCATATCTTGGTTCAAGAGGGCGGAGAGGGCATGGCCGAGGTGCAACGGTCCGTTGGGGCTCGGCGCAAAACGAAAGACAGGTTTTTGACGCTCGCTCGTGGTCATGCTTTCTTCTGCCACGGATTTAGGTTTCGAGCCACTGCGAGGCAAAGTGCAGATCATTCGCAACGAAGACGACGTCAGGCAGGGGCTGGAAGCGCTGCTTCGCCTCGACCCGCGCCTTGCGCCGATTGCGGCGGACGCCGGCCCCATTCCGCTGAGGCTGCGCGAGCCCGGTTTCGCCGGTCTTGCCCATATCATTGTCTCGCAGATGGTGTCGCGCGCCAGCGCCGAGGCGATCTGGCGGCGCATGCTGCCGGCGGACGGTCTGCTGACGGCGGAAGGCTACGCGTTGCTTCACCCCGAGGCATGGCGGGAATTCGGCCTGTCGCGCGCCAAGGCCGAGACGCTCGCGCGGATCGCCGAAGCCGTGGCCTCCGGTCGCCTCGATCTCTCTGGCCTCTGCCTAAGGCCGCCGGGCGAGGCGCTCGGCGAACTCACCGCGCTGAAGGGCGTCGGCCCGTGGACGGCCGAGGTTTATCTGATGTTCTGCGGCGGCCATGCCGATGGTTTCCCGGCCGGCGACGTCGCGCTGCAGAACGCCGTTGGTGCGGCCTTCGGCCTTGCGGCCCGGCCGCAGGCAAAGGCGCTTGCTGTCCTGGCGGAAATCTGGTCGCCGTGGCGTTCGGTCGCGGCCCGGCTTTTCTGGGCTTATTACGCCGCGAAAATGCGCCGCGACATGGTGCCGGTCGGCTGATCGGCAACACTCTTCAAATTGCCTTTATCCTCTGAATTTATTGGACTTCACAATCCTGTAACAACCGGCCTAATATACAGGTGCAGATGCCGAATCGATCAGGAGAGTCCCTTGACGATTGCAGTCTCCCCACAGGCCCTGCCGGCGCTCGTTCTGAACGCTGACTACCGGCCGCTGAGTTATTACCCCTTGTCGCTATGGTCCTGGCAGGACGCGATCAAGGCGGTATTTCTCGACCGTGTGAACATCATCGCAGAGTATGAACATTCGGTTTCCTCGCCGAGCTTTTCGATGCGGCTTCCGAGTGTCGTGTGCCTCAAGACGTATGTTCAGCCGTCCCGCAATCCCGCTTTCACCCGGTTCAACGTGTTCTTGCGCGACCGGTTCGAGTGCCAGTATTGCGGCGCCCATGACGATCTGACCTTCGACCACGTCATCCCGCGCGCCCATGGCGGCGAGACGACCTGGGAGAATGTCGTGGCAGCCTGCTCGCCTTGCAATCTGCGCAAGGGCAGCAAGCTTCCCAAGCAGGCAGGAATGTTCCCGGCGCAGAAGCCCTACCAGCCGACGGTGCAGGATCTGCACAATAACGGCCGGCTGTTTCCGCCGAACTATCTGCACGACAGCTGGCTCGACTACCTCTACTGGGATACAGAGCTGCAGCCCTGATCGAATTGCTTACGCGGCCTTGCGAACGCCTGTAAAGGCGAAGGCCGCGAGCAGGAGCCCCGCGATCACATTCCAGCCCGCAAAAGACAGGCCAAGCACCCGAAGCGCCGCATCGGTGCAGGACGGTCCCTTGATGGTATTGAGTTCGGTGAGGAGATCACCGGCATTGTTCGTCATGCTGCTTGCCGTCGTCGAGCAGGTGGCCGGCCCCGGCCAGAAGTGCCATTCAACGCCCGCGTGATAGACACCCATGCCAGCCGTCACCAGCATCAGGATGCCGGCCGCGAGGATCAGCGCCCGGGTGATCCAGTTCGGCAGGCCGACGAGCGACGAGATCGCGCCGAGTATCGCGATCGGGATGGCATAGTAATAGGGCTGGCGCTGCAAGAGGCAGAGCGCGCAGGGAATATAGCCGCCGATATATTGGAAGCCGAGCGCCGTTCCCACAACCGCCGCCATGGCGACGGCGAGCAGCAGGGAATAGGTAAAGCCTGGACGGGCGAACGGCGAGGAAGTGGCAGTCATGGCGGAACTCCGCAAGGTGAGTCTAGTGAGCGAAAGAGCGGTAGCCGACGTATAGCACGATCACCGCACCGGCACCGATGCCGACGATCTGGCCGAGCCGCTTCTCGATGAAATCCCGGATCGGCTCGCCGTAGCGGCGCAGCAGCCAGGCAAGGAACAGGAAACGCGCGCCGCGCGCAACGATTGCCGAAACAATGAAAAGACCCAGATTGACGTGGATGACGCCGGACAGGATGGTCACGATTTTGATCGGCGGCAGATGTGCGAGACCTGACGTGACGAGTAGCAGCAGGATCGTCTCGTAGGTGACATAGGCTTTCATCTGCTCGAAGGCGTCGAGCTTGCCGTAGAATTCGAGAATGGGCCGCGCCACCGTCTCATAGGCGTAAAAACCGAGCGCCCAGCCGGCGATGCCGCCGAGCACCGAGGCGACGGTCGCTATCAATGCATAGCGATAGGAGCGTTCCGGCTTGGCAAGCGCCATCGGCAGGAACAGCACGTCGGCGGGAACGAGAAAGATGGAGCTTTCGACGAAGGCGATGACGGCGAGCCAGACTTCGGCGGATTTGCGCGAGGCCAAAGACATGGTCCAGTCGTAAAGTCTGCGGAGCATTCCGTTTCCTTCCTGTTGCGGTGCAAAAAGCTTTAGGGGCCGTGCACGGCGCTGTAAATGCTCGCCGTGGCCTTCTCGTCACCACCGTTTAAAAATTTTCGTGATCCGGTGCCTTGGTGTCCCTCGCAAGATTTCACGGGATTGCGAATCGGCCATTCTGCGGCAAGCTCTTTTCGGGTCAGCATGCAGGGTGGCGTGAAATGATATTCAAGGTGATCGAGGGCGGCCGAGGGCAGGCCGTATTGGCGGATGAGCGCCCTGAGGCGGGCCGCGGGCCGAGTCCCGACGACGTGCGGCGGGAGGCCGCCCGGCGGCTCAGCGAAAGCGGCTACCATCTTTCCCGCGTCCGGGAGTTTGCGACTGGCGCGCCAATGCCGGGAGCGCTCAGATATTTGTCGCTGCAGATCAACTTCGTCGCCGAGGCGCTGTCGCGGCTCGATCCCATCCCGGTGGATTTTCGCTCCGACGCCTACTGGCCGGCGCCTCCCGAGGCAATCAGGGCGGTGTGATCGCCGTTTCAGGACAGGTCCATCGACTTTTCCCATTGCTGGCGCAGGACGTTCATTTCCGTGCGCTTCTCAGCCATTTCGCTGACGATGGCGCGCAGATTGGGATGGCGCGACATGAACATGTTGAAATCGCGCCGCTCGAGCACCTCGAACTGGCAGAAATCGACGGCGATGACGTCGGCGCTGCGCCGTCCGCCGGTCAGAAGCGCCATTTCGCCGAAGAATGAGCCCGGCTCCAGGCGGATTGCGCCGCTGGCAAGCCGCACTTCCACGGCGCCGGAAGAGATGAAAAACATGCCGTCGCCACGGTCGCCGCGGCGGATGACGCGTTCGCCGGGCGGCGCGGATTTCGCCTTGAAGAGCAGCAGCAGCTCTTCCTGCGCATCCTCGTCGACCTGGGCAAACAACGGGAAGGTTTCGATCAACTGCTGCATCTTCAGCTGATGCTGGCGTTCACGCTCCTCGCCCTGCGCCCTGATCTTTTCCAGTTCTCTGCCGAGGACCTTCTGGCGCTTCCTGCCATAGGTTTCCCAGAGGGCCGGCCATGTCGAATGGACATATTTTTTCAGCCTGTCGGTCGAAAAGATCACGATCGGGTTGAGAGTGATCGACAGGATCGCAGCGGCAAGGATTAGATCCTGACCCTCGTGCGGCAGCAGCCCGAGCGAGACGCCGAGGCCGGCGAGGATGAAGGAAAACTCGCCAATCTGGGCAAGGCCGCCGGCCAGTGTCAGTCCCATGCCGATCGGATATCTGAGCAGCATGACGATAAGGAGGGTAATGACGCCTTTGCCGAGGATGATGAGCGCCAGCGCGCCGATCACGGCCAGCGGCTCGCGCACCAGGATCGAGGGGTCGAAGAGCATGCCGACGGAGACGAAAAACAGCACGGAGAAGGCGTTCTGCAATGGCAGCGAATCGGCGGCCGCCCTGTGGCTGAGCTGGGATTCGCTCATGACGACGCCGGCGAAAAAGGCGCCGAGCGCGAAGGAGACGCCGAAGATCGCCGCCGAACCGAAGGCAATGCCGAGTGCGATCGCCAGCACTGTCAGCGTGAAAAGCTCGCGCGAACCTGTGCGAGCGATCGTCGTCAGCAGCCAGGGCACGATGCGAGGACCGAGGAAGATCGCCATTGCGGCAAAGCCCGCGACCTTCAGCAGCGTCAGGGCGATCGTCAGCGCCAACGGCAGGTCTCCGAGGCCGTGGTTCGTCGTATCTACCGCGTGGCCACCCAAAAGTTCCGCAAGCGCCGGCAGCAGGACCAGCGCCAGCACCATCGCCAGATCCTCGACGATCAGCCAGCCGACGGCGACGCGTCCGCTCGGCGCGTTGACGAGATTGCGCTCCTCCAATGCCTTCAGCAGAACCACGGTACTCGCCACCGACAGGCTGAGGCCGAAGACGATGCCGGCGCCGAGGCTCCATCCCCAGAGTTTGCAGAGGCCGATGCCCAGCAAGGTGGCAATGACAATCCGCCCGATCGCGCCAGGCACGGCGATCCCCCGCACGGCGAGCAGATCGGAGGCGGAAAAATGCAGGCCAACGCCGAACATCAGCAGGATAACGCCCATTTCCGCCAGCTGACCGGCAAGAGCAGTATCGGCGACAAAGCCCGGCGTGAACGGCCCCATCAGGATACCGGCCATCAGATAGCCGACGAGCGGCGGCAGCCGCAGCCTGTCGGCGCCGTAACCGAGGATTGCCGCGAAAACGAAACTGACGGCGACCGTTGCGATGAGTCCGACTTCCTGATGCACGTCTGCCTCTTCCTTCGATGACGGCGGCCACTTTGTACGAAGCGCAAGCAAAATTAAACAGTTGATTTGGGCAATGGGACGGCTGTCTTAGAGGCCCCGCCGGTCGTGAGCAGATTACGGTCTTGCTCCGCCTAGGCGCGACTAGCCCCTTGCCGATGTTGGAACCACTTGCGCCCTGTCTCGTTGCCTTTTCATCAGGAGAAGGAGAAACGATATGCGAAAGATCATCCTGAACTGTACCGTTGCGGCTCTTGCCGCCTGCTCGTTTGCCGCGCCTGCTCTGGCCGACAGCGTCTATGTCAGGGAGCGTTCCTATGACGACGGCTATCGCCCTGAGCGGGTCCGGCCCGGCGTCACCATCAGCGAACGCGGCATTACCTTCGGCGCCGTGCGCGAACGCGAACATCGCCGCTATCGTGATGACGGCTGCGAAACCAGAAGCGTCACCCGTCAGACCGACGAAGGCGAAGTCACCAAGACGGTCCGTCGCTGCTATTAATGGATACAGTCGACAATGACGAAGCCCGGTTCCGTGGGAGCCGGGTTTTCGCCTTTTCGGCACGGCGACCTCGATGTGGTGGTGAAAATCGTTTGTCGGTGTTATGAGCACGCCTTTGGTAGAAGCGCGTTCCCAGCGCGAATACCTCCCGCACAGGATTTTTCAGCATGATTGAACTAACACCATCCCAGATCGCCGCACTCAAACTCGCCCGGGATGGAGATCTTTATCCTCAACCGGCCAACAAATGGACGCACCAGAACGCGACCGTGACCTATGCAAAATCCGACCGGTGGAAAGAACGTCCCCAGAAAGTGAAATCGGTCACCGCCAAGACGTTGGGCGAGTTGAAGGAGCCGGGATTCCTCGAGAGGCGGCATCTGGATGACGATGTCTCAAAAGACGTCTACGGCATCACCATGGCCGGCAAAATGTGGCTGTTGAAGAACAAGTAGTTTCACTTGGTTGCGAAGATGATGCGCAGCTAGCCGGAGCGTTGTCGAACCACTCCGCCTTCGCTTAGCTGCTCTCTTCGGCCTGCAGAGCGAAGGCTGGTGCCCCATGCCGGGGTCGAACCAGCACTTCTTTCGAAACTCGATTTTGAGTCGAGCGCGTCTACCAATTCCGCCAATGGGGCAACGGATACGGACGGGCGGCTGTCTAACATGCGAGCGCGCCGGCGCGCAAGACGGGCAAGCGAAGTTATCGCGGCGATCCGTGGAGAGATCCGGCCTCGTTTCGAGGCCGGATCGTGTTTGATATCAATGGGCGGCGGCCGGCACGGGATTGGTCAGGCCTGACTTCTTCAGCGTGATCGCCAGGATCGATGCCAGCAGGCAGAAGGCGCCGGCGACGAAGAAGGCGGGCAGGTAGCTCGAAAGCTCCGTGCGCGAGAGGCCGGCGCCATAGGCGGCGGTTGCGGCTCCCAACTGATGCCCTGCAAAGACCCAGCCGAAGACGAGGCCCGCCTTTTCGCGGCCGAAGCGGTCGGCCGCGATCTTGACGGTCGGCGGCACGGTGGCGATCCAGTCGAGGCCGTAGAAGACCGCGAAGATGGAGAGGCCGTAAAAGCTGAAATCGCTGAAGGGCAGATAGAGCAGCGAGAGGCCGCGCAGGCCGTAGTACCAGAACAGTAGCCAGCGATTGTCGAACCGGTCGGACAGCCAGCCGGAGCCGATAGTGCCAAAGAAATCGAAAATGCCCATGACGGCGAGAACGCTGGCGGCGGCCACGGGGACGATACCGAAATCGCCGCAAAGGGTGACGAAATGGGTCTGGATCAGACCGTTGGTGCTGAGGCCGCAGATGAAGAAGGTGGCGAAGAGTATCCAGAAGGTCGAGGTCGCCGATATTTCCTTGAGGGTGGTGATCGGCGTCATCAAGGCCGCGCTGAGCGTGGTGGCGGCCGGCGCAGGTGCAACCTGGGTTTCCCCAAGCGACGGCAGGTTCACGTCCGAAGGTCGGTCACGCATGAAGAGAAGGACCAGCAGGGCGGCAACCATGATCATGGCGCAGACGAAGAATACGGTGGCGCGCCAGCCGTAGCGTTCGGTGAGTTCCGCCATGAGCGGCAGGAAGACGAGCTGGCCGGTCGCCGAGCTTGCCGAAAGCATGCCGACAACAAGGCCGCGATGCTTGACGAACCAGCGCGTGGAGACCGTTGCCGCCAACACCATGGCCGTCAGCCCCGTGCCGAAGCCGACAACGATGCCCCACAGCGCTAGCAGATGCCAAAGCTTGGTCATGAACAGAGAGCCGATGAAGCCTGCTCCGATCAACGCCAGCGCGAAGACGATGACCTTTCGTACGCCGAAATAATTCATGAAGGCGGCGGCGAACGGGCCCATGAAACCGAAGAGAATCAGACGGATCGCAAGCGCGGATGAAATCTGCGACGTTTCCCAGCCGAACTCGTCCTGCAGCGGCTTGATGAGCACGCCAGGGGCGCCCATGGCGCCCGCCGTCACCAGCATGGTGAGGAAGGTGGCGGCAACGACGACCCAGCCGTAATGGATGTTGCGCCGGGCAAGGGAGGAGGCAAGAGCTGCGGAAACCATAGGCAAGATTCCGTTCGAATTGAGGTTTGGGAAGATAGAGGAGCGATTTACATGATGGTCATCATATTTCTTGCTTATTGATGATGGACATCATATATTTTGTCAAGCGACTATTTTCTGGAGACGACAATGCGGGTCAGCCGCGAGAAATTTGCCGAAAACCGCGAGAAGATCCTAAGCGTTGCCGGCGTGCTTTTTCGCGAGAACGGTTTCGACGGTGTCGGCGTCGCCGACATCATGAAGGCGGCTGGACTGACGCATGGCGGCTTTTACGGCCACTTCAGCTCGAAAGACGACTTGGCGCTCGAGGTCAGCCGCAAGCTGATCGACAGGGTGGAAGAGCGCTGGAAGGAGCATATCGCGAGTTCGCCGGAGCGGCCGCTGCAAGCGCTTCTCGATCACTATATCCATTGGCGCACGGTCGACGATCCCGGCGGCAGCTGTGTTTTCGCGACACTGATCCAGGAGGTGAGCCGCAGCCACGGGGCGGTTCGAGAGGTTTTCAGCGACGGGCTTTCCGTGCTGGTCAACACGCTCGCCGATATCGTTCCCGGCGAGAGCGAAGAGGAACGCCGCGCCAATGCCGCCACGACGCTCTCGTCAATGATGGGCGCCGTCATTCTTGCCCGCGCGGTCGAGGACAGGGCGCTTGCCGAGCAGTTTCTGGTGACGATGCGCCGGCAACTCGATCCGGGCAGCGGGGCATAATCTAAGTCAGGAAAGCACATTTTGATTTCCCTCCCCGCGCGGGATGGCGGCTATTTGAAGCCGGCGACAGCGTGCGGGATGTAGGGTGCCTCCAGCGCCGCGACTTCCTCGGCGCTGAGCTTGACCGAGAGCGAGGCAACGGCGTCTGTCAAATGAGTTGGTTTCGAAGCGCCGATAATCGGAGCGGTGACTGCGCTCTTCTGCAGGATCCAGGCGGTCGCGACCTGGGCGCGGGAGATGCTGAGAGCCTTGGCGATCTGCGCCACCGCTTCGACAATCCTGCGGTCGGCGTCAATGGATTGCGTATAGAGCGTCTTGCCGAATTCGTCGGTTTCGCTGCGCGCCGTCGTCTCGTCCCAGTCGCGGGTCAGGCGGCCGCGGGCGAGCGGGCTCCAGGGAATGACCGCGATTTTCTGATCTTCGCAGAGCGGCAGCATTTCGCGCTCTTCCTCGCGGTAGAGCAGGTTCAGATGATCCTGCATGCTGACGAATTCGGTCCAGCCATTCAGCCTGGAAACGTAGAGCGCCTTGGCGAACTGCCACGCATACATGGAGGAGGCGCCGATATAGCGCGCCTTGCCCGATTTGACGACGTCGTGGAGCGCTTCCAGCGTTTCCTCGATCGGCGTTGTGTAGTCGAAACGGTGGATCTGGTAGAGGTCGACATAATCGGTGCCGAGCCGCCGCAAGCTGTTGTCGATCTCGTCGAAGATCGCCTTGCGCGACAGGCCGGCGCCGTTCGGGCCCGGCCGCATGCGATTGAACACCTTGGTCGCCAGCACGATATCCTCGCGCTTGGCGAAGTCTTTTATGGCACGGCCGACGATCTCCTCGGAGGAACCGTTGGAATAGGTGTTGGCCGTGTCGAGGAAATTGATGCCGAGGTCGATCGCCTGTCTGATGATCGTCCGGCTTTCCTCTTCCCTGAGGCTCCAGGCATGGTTGCCGCGGCCGGGATCGCCGAAGGTCATGCAGCCGAGGCAGATTTTCGAGACCTCGAGCCCGGTCTTGCCGAATTTTGCGTATTCCATGAAACGACTCCGTGATGAATTCGATGACAACCCCGCGGCTTTCCATGATCTAGTGCGGAACTGCCAAAGTCGCAGGGAGCGGAATGAAGAATCTGCGCTGGCGTGAGCGCAACGATGCGGGATCGCTCTGAGGCGGCCGCTTCCGGCTTCGGCTTGCACATCCGCGCCGCAAGGTGTTAGCTGCTGCAGCATTTCACCGGAATCCGACCATGCAACTGCCATCCCACGATCGTTATGACGATCTCTATCGCGATTTTTCCTGGCGGATTCCCACTGATTTCAATATCGGCCGCGCGGTCAGCGACGACTGGGCGGATCGGGCGCCGGAGCGCGTCTGTCTCGAACATTTCAGCCCGGACGGCCATCATGGCGCGATGACCTATCGTGCGCTCGCAGATCGTTCCTCGGCCTTCGCAAATGCACTCGTTTCGCTCGGAATCGAACGCGGCGATCGTGTCGCGCTGCTCCTGCCGCAATCCTTTGCGACGGTGATCGCGCATGTGGCGATCTATAAAATGGGTGCGATCGCGCTGCCGCTGGCGCTGCTTTTCGGTGTCGAAGCGCTGGAATATCGGCTGAAGGCCGCGGGTACGGCCGCCATCATCACCAACGGCTTCGGTCTAGAGCGCATCCGGCAGATCCGCGATCGCCTGCCGATGCTGAAACATGTCGTCAGCGTCGACGGGAAAAATGACGACACGCTCGCTTTTGCCGAACTCGTGGATACTCATCCCTCCGTTTTCGATGTCGCCAAGACCGGCCCGGACGATCCGGCGCTGATGATCTTCACCTCGGGAACGACGGGGCCGCCAAAGGGCGCGCTGCATGGCCACCGTGTCCTGCCCGGCCATATCCCGGGTATGCAGTTTGCCCATGAGGGCTTTCCGAAACTGGGCGACAAGGTCTGGACGCCGTCCGACTGGGCCTGGGCGGGCGGGCTGCTCAACGCGCTGCTGCCGAGCCTTCTGCTCGGCGTTCCCGTCGTCTCGTCGCCGGCGCAGAAATTCGATGCCGGCATGGCCTATCGCATCATGGCGGAGATGAAGGTGCGCAACGCCTTCATTCCCCCGACGGCGCTGCGGCTGATGCGGTCCGTTGCCGATCCTCGTTCGAAATATGATCTGGTGCTGCGCACCATCGGCTCGGCCGGAGAGGCGCTTGGCCGCGAGACCTATGAGTGGGCGCGTCGCGCGCTCGGCATCACCGTCAACGAATTCTACGGCCAGACGGAATGCAATTTCGTGCTGTCGTCGAGCGCCGCCTATGGCGTCACCAAGGCCGGCGCCATAGGCCGGACGGTGCCGGGACACCGCGTCGCAATCGTCGATGAAGCGGGCGAGGAATTGCCGGCGGGCGAACCGGGCCAGATCGCCATCGCCACTCCCGATCCCGTCATGTTCCTCGGCTATTGGAACGATGCTGCGGCGACGGAGAAGAAATTCGTCAAGGGCTGGCTGCTCACCGGGGATATCGGCCGGCAGGACGAAGACGGCTACGTCACCTTCGAAGGCCGCGACGACGACGTCATTACCTCGTCGGGATATCGTATCGGCCCGGCCGAAATCGAGGACTGTCTGCTCGGCCACCCTGCCGTGCAGCTTGCCGCCGCCGTCGGCAAACCCGATGCCGTGCGCACCGAGATCGTCAAGGCCTATATCGTGCTGTCACCCGGCCATACTCCAAGCGAGGCGCTGGCCGCCGATATCAGGGACTGGGTGAAGATGCGGCTTTCGATGCATGAATATCCGCGCGAGGTGGAATTCATCGACTCTCTGCCGTTGACGACCACCGGCAAGGTGATCCGCCGGCTGCTGCGCGAAAGAGCGGGGGCCGAGGGTTAGCTTCGCCCCGCAAGCGACATAATCTTCTCGCGCAGCATCTTCGCCATGTTGCGGGTGCTGCGATACATATGGAGCTGAGCGGCGACCTGGCGCATGTCGCGGTCGCCGTTCTGCGTGAGCCCAATCACCAATGTCCCCATTTCCTCGCGCTCCTGCCAGAAGCGGCTCATGATCGGATGATCGGAGACGGCGCAGGAATCGGAGCGCACGATATTGGCGTCGTCGAGATGCCATTCGGTGAGTTCGCTCATCAAAAGCTTGCCGGGCGAAAAACGGGCATAATTCTCGTCATAAGCGGTCTTCCAGGTATAGGCCTCGCCGCCCATCATCAGAACGACGATGGCGGCGATCGCCCTGCCATTCAGGTCGATCGTATGGATGCGCACGGCATCGACGGCGGCAAGGTTCGATACGGCCTCGCGGGCGAAGGCGGTGTGGTAGCGATCGGTGACGAGCGCGCTTCGCCGCTTGCCCTTCCAGCCGCCGGCCTCCATCGCCAGGAATTCCTCGAAGCGGGTGTGGATTTCGCGCGGCTGGCGCGCCACGGCATAGACCGCCGTTCCCTGTTCCTCCAGCAGGCGCCATTGACGGCGCATTTCGCGCATGTGCGAGGAGGAGACTGTTTTGCCGAGGTAGGCGGGTGCCTCTTCCTCGCTGTGCAGCATCGGGCGCAGGTAAGGATTGGTCACGGTGAGCGGCAGGTTGCGGCTGAGCGCTACGGCCTTGGCCATGCGCACGAAGATGCCGTTCAGCCTCAGATCCGGCAGAACGAGCGTGCCGGGCAGGTTGAGATCCGGAGCGGTCAGTCCCTCGAATAAATTGTCGAGGGTTTCGGCGGCATCCTCGCCATCGACGAGAGGCGTGCCGAGCGGGCCGAAACTGTTCGACCAGCCGCGAATGATCGACGGACCGACGGCAAAGCCCGGCTTGTCGACAGAAAACGGCATGAGGAAGCGCATGCGGCTGCGGCCGGCGCTGTGATCGCGGATGAGGGCGAAGTTCACCTGCCGGTCTTCGAGCCGTGGCATGGCGGGCGCAAGGAAGCGGCCGGAGAAGAAGACGTTCGGTTCCATCGCCCGATTGGAGAGGAAGTCGAGCTCCTCCTGCAGTTCGTAGCCGAGCTTGCCGGGATAGAGGCAGAGCTCGCGCCCCGGCCGGCCGATTTCGGCGCGGGCCTCGGCCTGCGGCGCTTCGAAATTCAGTGCGGCAAGATCATGCACCATCCGGTTGGTGATGCTGTCGGTGCTTTCGGTGACGGGAGGCAGGCGCACCATCTATCGAACTCTCATTTCTGGCGTTGCGGCGGAGGGGCTGGAGAAGGCGAAGAGGATGATGCCGAGCGTGCGGCGCACGGCGACATGCAAAAGGATCGCCTCGACCGCCATGGCCGAAGCGGTGGCAACAGCGGTGCCTTCGATGCCGTAATGCGGGATCAAAGCGAGGTTCAGCCCGATATTGACGGTCAATGCGCCGGCATAGAGCGCAACGCAGAGGTTCTGCCTGCCTGCCATCATCAGCAATGTTTCGGCTGGGCCGACCAGCGATTTGGCGAGGATTCCGGCAAGCAGGATCGCCATGACAAGATAACCCGCGGTGAAGGCGCCGCCGAAGAGCGATAGCAACAGATGGCCCGCGGCAAGCACCACAAGGCCGACCCCGAGCGCCGGCCAGAAGGTCCAACGGGCGGCGTCGGCGGCGGCGATCGCCAGCTGGGCGTGGTCGCCCTCGGCGATGATCGAGGAAAAGCGCGGGCCGGCGGCCGCCTTGACGGAGAAATTGATGAAATGCACCAGAGCCATCGTCTTGGCCGCGGCGAAATAAATCGCGACATCATGCGGCTCAAGGAAAATGCCGACGACGACGACATCTGAATTGGTGAGCAGGAAGCTCACGCCTTCGATCAGGAAGATCGGGAAGGCCACGCTGAACCAGGCGAGGAAATCGACCTTGCGCGGGCCATTTTCGTAATGCCGGCGAAGACGATAAAGTGTGGCGCAGTATTGGCCGACGGCGGTGACGAAGGTGGCGGCGAGCGCTGCTTGCATGGCGGTGACCGCCGTATGCGGAGCGCCGATCGCAATCGCGATCAGCATGAAGGCGATGATGAGGATCGGGCGGACGATATAGACCGGGCTCAGCGCCATCACCGGCCAGTGGTTTGCCCGTGAAGTGCCTTCCAGAATGTCGCCAAGCGCGATCATCGGCATGGCAAGCAGGCCGAGAAAGATCGGGACGAGGTAATAGGTCTCGATCATATCGCCGAAAAAATGCAGCCCGAGCATGCCGGCGGCGAGCACCACCGTGCCGGAAAGCAGCGCGAAGATGCGCGCCGTGCCGGTGAGGCCGCGGATTTCCTCTAAAGCGCCCGCCGCCCTGTATTGCGGCAGGAAGCGGATGATCGCGGTCTGAAAGCCGAGGCAGGAGAGATCGCCGAAGACGACGACCAGCACCCAGACGAAGACAAAGATGCCGTATTCATATTCGCCCATCAGCCGGGCGAGCACGATCTGGGACAGGAAGGCGAGAGCGGCGCTGAGGATACGGATCGAAAAGGCCGTCAGCGCCATGCGCTGGGCGGCCGCCTTTTCGCCGCGTTCGGTGAGCACCGCCGCAACCATGCGCAGCGTACGTCCGCCGATCGGGCGCAGGCCCGCGGGCAGCATCTTCTCTGCTGTTTCTATGACTGCCATGATGAACACGCAAAACTCTGAAGGTCAGGCAAATCGTCGGCGAAGTCTTGACAGATCAGGGTTAAGAAACGGTTCCGGATCAGCCTCGACGCCAAAGCCGAAATGCTGGTTTTCCTGTCTTGCCGCAGAAAAGAAAATGCCGCCCGAAGGCGGCATTTCAGGATCGTTGCGATTTGCCTCAGACCTGTTCGAAGGCGCCGTGGCAATGCTTGTATTTCTTGCCGGAGCCGCAAGGGCAGGCCTCGTTGCGGCCGACCTTGCCCCAGGTGGCGGGGTCATCAGGATTGCGGTTCTCAGGCGAGATGAGGACTTCAGAAGCCTGGTAGATCGGGGCGAAATCGTCCTCGCCGGTCGTCGGATCCAGGTGATGGGCCTGCATCAGCGGCGGCTCGGGCTCGGCAGGCGCCTGCTGCACCAGCTCGACGCGCATCAGCTGGGCGGTGACCGCCTCGCGCAGATTGTTGAGCAGGGCGGTGAAGAGTTCGAAGGCTTCCGACTTGTATTCCTGCAGCGGATCGCGCTGGGCATAGCCGCGGAAGCCGATGACCGAGCGCAGATGGTCGAGGTTGACAATGTGCTCGCGCCAGAGGTGGTCGAGCGTCTGCATGACGATCGAGCGCTCGACATAATGCATGATGTCGTCGCCGAAACGCTCGGCCTTTTCCGTGAAGGCGGCATTGGAGGCCTGCGTCAGGCGCTCGCGGATATCGTCTTCGCCGATGCCTTCCTCCTTCACCCAGTCCTCGATCGGCAGTTCGACGTTGAGGATGTTGGTGGCGGCGGTCTTCAGACCGACGGCATCCCATTGTTCGGCATAGGCGCGTTCCGGGATATGCTTGTCGACCAGATCCTCGATCACTTCGCGGCGCATGTCGGAGACGGTCTCGGAAATATTGGTCGATTCCATCAGTTCAAGGCGCTGTTCGAAGATCACCTTGCGCTGATCGTTGAGAACGTCGTCATACTTCAGAAGGTTCTTGCGGATATCGAAGTTGCGGGCTTCGACCTTCTTCTGGGCGCGCTCGAGCGCCTTGTTGATCCAGGGATGGACGATCGCCTCGCCCTCCTTGAGGCCGAGCTTGGTCAGCATGCTGTCCATTCGGTCGGAGCCGAAGATGCGCATCAGGTCATCCTGAAGCGACAGATAAAACTTCGAACGACCGGGGTCGCCCTGGCGGCCGGAGCGGCCGCGCAGCTGGTTGTCGATGCGGCGGCTTTCATGGCGTTCGGTGGCGATGACGTAGAGACCGCCGGCGGCGAGCGCCTTCTGCTTGAGTTCCTTGATCTCCTCGACGATCGCCTGGATTCGGGCGTCGCGCTCCGGACCCGCTTCGAATTCGCCGAGTTCGCTCTCGATGCGCATGTCGAGGTTGCCGCCGAGCTGAATGTCGGTACCGCGGCCGGCCATGTTGGTGGCGATCGTGATGGCACCCGGCACGCCGGCCTGGGCGACGATATAGGCTTCCTGCTCGTGGTAGCGGGCGTTCAGTACCTTGAAGTTGTCGAAGCCCTGCTTGCGCAGGCGCTCGGCAAGCAGTTCCGACTTTTCGATTGAGGTGGTGCCGACGAGCACCGGCTGGCCGCGCTTATGGGCGTCGAGGATCTCTTCGATGATCGCCTTGAACTTCTCGTCGAAGGTCCGGTAGACTTCGTCATCCTCGTCAAGGCGCTTGATCGGCAGGTTGGTCGGGACCTCGATGACGTCGAGATTGTAGATGTTGGCGAATTCTTCCGCTTCCGTCTGCGCTGTGCCGGTCATGCCGGCGAGCTTGCCGTACATGCGGAAGTAATTCTGGAAGGTGATCGAGGCCAGCGTCTGGTTTTCCGGCTGGATCTGCACCTTTTCCTTGGCTTCGAGCGCCTGGTGCTGGCCTTCCGAATAGCGCCTGCCCGGCATCATGCGGCCGGTGAACTCGTCGATGATGACCACTTCGTCGTTGCGGACGATATAGTCCTTGTCGCGCTGGAAGAGCTTGTGAGCCTTCAGGGCATTGTTGATGTGGTGGACGATCGCGACGTTCTCGATGTCGTAGAGCGCGTTGCCTTTGAGCAGGCCGGCCTGGCGGAGCAGGTTTTCGAGCTTTTCGGTGCCTTCCTCGGAGAAGTTGGCGGAGCGCTGCTTCTCGTCGATTTCGTAATCACTGGGCGCCAGCAGCGGAATGAAGGCGTCGATCGTATTGTAGAGTTCGGAGCGGTCGTCGAGCGGACCGGAGATGATCAGCGGCGTGCGCGCCTCGTCGACGAGGATCGAGTCCACTTCGTCGACGATCGCGAAATTGTGGCCGCGCTGGACCATCTGGTTCTTCTCGTACTTCATGTTATCGCGCAGATAATCGAAGCCGAGCTCGTTGTTGGTGGCGTAGGTGATGTCGCAGGCATAGGCCGCGCGGCGCTCCTCGTCGGAAAGGCCGTGAACGATGACGCCTGTGGTCATGCCGAGGAAGCCGTAGACACGGCCCATGGTCGCGGCGTCGCGCTGGGCGAGATAATCGTTGACGGTGACGACGTGCACACCCTTGCCGGAAAGCGCGTTCAGATAGACCGGCAGAGTGGCGACGAGGGTCTTGCCTTCGCCGGTTTTCATCTCGGAGATCGCATTCGAATGCAGGATCATGCCGCCGACGAGCTGTACGTCAAAAGGTCGCAGGCCGAGAACGCGGCGCGAGGCCTCGCGTACCACGGCAAAGGCGGGAACCAGGATGTCGTCGAGCGTCTTGCCCTCGGCGAGAAGCGCACGGAATTCCACCGTCTTTGCCGCGAGCTGCTCGTCCGTCAGCGCCTTCGTCTTCTCTTCGATAGAGTTGATTGCAGCGACGTTCGGCTGATAGGACCGCACGCGGCGATCATTGGACGATCCAAATAACTTGCGGGCTATACCGCCAAAGCTGACCATGTGACTGGCCCTTTCTCAATATTTCATCCCCGGCGTTTCTTGTTTGCGGCCCAGCCGAAAATCAGGCGCGCAGCTTAAAACGCCCGGAAACTGTTCTGGACGCGAGGTTGCGTGACAGATAAGAGGGGGGTCGAATGATGTCAACGGATTTGGCGGATACAGAAAGGCCACATTCCGGTGTTGATGGCTATTTTGAGCTGGATTCAGGGGATGCTGAAGCCGGTGATGTAACTCTGAAGGGTATTTCATGTTGAGCACCAACAAATTCGCCGCGCTGGCATTTGTCACTTTTGTTGCGTTCCAGGCGCCCGCTTTTGCTGACGACGCTGTCGTCGCCAAGGTCGGCAATCTGGAGATCCACCAGTCGGAACTCGATCTCGCCGTCGCCAACCTCGACCCGCAGCTGGCGCAGCTTCCCGATGAGCAGAAGAAGGTCGCAGCCCTGTCGGCCGCCATCGACGTGAAGCTGCTCGCAGCCGATGCCATCGCCGAGAAGCTCGATCAGACCGACGAATTCAAGAAGCGCATGCAGTATCTCGCCGATCGCGAGCTGCACAATGCCTATTTCAAGAAGCATGTCGTCGACACCGTGACGCCTGACGAAGTCAAGGCGCGCTACGACAAGGAAGTCGCGGCCCTGCCGAAGCAGGAGGAAGTCCACGCCCGTCACATCCTCGTCAAGACCGAGGACGAAGCCAAGGACATTATCAAGCAGCTCGACGCCGGCAAGGATTTCGCCGAACTCGCCAAGGAAAAGTCCACCGATCCGAACAAGTCGGAAGGCGGCGATCTCGGCTATTTCACCCGCGGCCGCATGGTCAAGGAATTCGAGGACGCGGCCTTCGCGCTTGAAAAGGGCACCTATTCCAAGACGCCGGTGAAGACCGATTTCGGCTATCACGTCATCAAGGTCGAGGACAAGCGCGACGCCGCTCCGCCGGCTTTCGAGCAGGTGCAGGATCAGGTTCGTCAGCTCGTCATGCGCGACAAGTATCTTGCGCTTCTGGCCCAGGCGAAGACGTCCGCCAAGGTCGAGATCATGGACGAAACGCTGCGCAAGGGCTACGACGAGGCCAACAAGCAGCCGGAGCCGGGCAGCGAGCCCGTCGCGCCGGCGCCGCAGAAGTAATATCGTATCAGGGCCCGGTTTTTCCGGGCCCTTCACTATTATCGTTGTTGTCGCATTTCCGGGACGGCGAACCGGTTCCGATTTCGCCTCGAAATGCTCTTTGGCAGGTGTCGTATCATGTCCGGTTCCGTCTCCCCGCTCGCTCCGAAATCGTTCGTCTCCATGCCCTCGCTGCGCGGCGTGCGCATGGCGACGGCTTCAGCCGGCATTAAATACAAGAACCGTACCGACGTATTGATGATGGTCTTCGACAAGCCGGCGGCCGTGGCGGGCGTCTTTACCCGCTCGAAGTGCCCGTCTGCGCCGGTCGATTTCTGCCGCGCGAACCTTCCCCATGGCTCTGCGCGGGCCGTCGTCGTCAACTCAGGCAATGCCAATGCCTTCACCGGCCTCAAGGGCCGCGAGGCGACCGCGCTGACGGCGAAGTCGGCTGCGTCAGCCGTTGGCTGCGCCGAAAATGAGGTCTATCTGGCCTCGACCGGCGTCATCGGCGAGCCGCTCGATGCCACCAAATTTGCCGGCGTTCTGGACCGGATGCAGGTCGAAGCCACCGGCGATTTCTGGTTCGAGGCCGCCAAGGCGATCATGACGACCGACACCTACCCGAAGGTTTCGACGCGCAGCGCGGAAATCGGCGGCGTTGCGGTGACGATCAACGGCATCGCCAAGGGCGCCGGCATGATCGCGCCCGACATGGCGACGATGCTTTCCTTCGTCGTCACCGATGCCGATATCGCCCCTGCCGCGCTGCAGGCGCTTCTGTCCGACGGCGTCGGCCCGACCTTCAATTCCATGACCGTCGACAGCGACACGTCCACCTCCGATACGCTGATGCTGTTTGCTACGGGTGCGGCTGCCGAGGACGGCCAGGCCCGCATCGAGCGCGCCGACGATCCGCGCCTTGGCGCCTTCCGGGCAGCACTTAACGACGTGCTGAAAGATCTGTCGCTGCAGGTGGTGCGTGACGGTGAGGGTGCCACGAAGATGCTCGAAATCACCGTGACCGGTGCCGAGAGCGACGCTGCCGCCAAGAGCATCGCACTTTCGATCGCCAATTCGCCGCTGGTCAAGACGGCGGCCGCCGGCGAAGATGCCAATTGGGGCCGCATCGTCATGGCTGTCGGCAAATCGGGCGAGGTGGCCGACCGCGACCGGCTTGCCATCTGGTTCGGTGACGTCAGGGTCGCCGTCAACGGCGAGCGCGATCCTGACTATTCCGAAGTGGCCGCCTCTGATGTCATGAAGGCGCAGGATATCCCCGTCAAAGTCGATATCGGTCTCGGCGCTGGCACGGCTACGGTCTGGACCTGTGACCTCACGAAGGAATATGTTGCGATCAACGGCGACTATCGGAGCTGATCGTTCATTGGCGCAGGCATCCATTTCCCAACAGAATCTCCCACTGGTTCGCAGGCTGGAGGCCGTCGGCTTCCGTGCCTGGCCGGCGGCATCGGTGCAGTATGACGGCAGCTGGCAGGTGCGGCTGACGGCCGGCCATCCCTCCAACCGGCTGAATTCCATCGTGCCGCTCGATCCCTCGGATCATCGCGACGTCGAAATCCGCCTGGAGAAGGTAAGCCGGAAATTCGAGGCCTATGGCCGCGCTGCCGTGATCCGTCAGACGCCGCTTGCCTCGCCTGTGCTGATCGATCTTCTCCGCGCGCAGAACTGGACGCAATTCGACGAGACGGTGGTGATGACGTGCGATCTTGCCGAGGCGGAGCTGCCGGATACGCTCGATCACCTGCCGACCCACGATGTTGGCCGTTTCGTCGACGCCAACCTTGCCGTCGACCGGGCGCCGCCTACGCTGAAGCCGGCGCTTGCTGAAATCATTTCGGCGATCAAGCCGCCATCCGGCCTGTTTTTGATCGAGAATGCGGTGGAAGGCCCGCTGGCAACCGTGCTCTGCGTCCAGGACAACGACCTTGCCGGGATCATGTCGCTTTCCGTTTCCGAGACGCGGCGGCGCGAGGGGCTCGGCATGGAAATCCTGACATCGGCGTTGCGCTGGGCGCGCATGCGCAGCGCTCGCTCGGCCTGGCTGCAGGTGAAGCTTTCCAATCGCCCGGCTATCGCCCTTTATGAGCGCCTCGGCTTTCGCGACGCCTATCATTATTGCTACTGGCAGCAGGCGCCGCGATGAGCGAAGCAGGCCGGAAGATATTGCTGGTCGCCGCCTGCGCGCTGATCGATGCCGACGGGCGTATCCTGTTGGCACAGCGCCCCGAGGGGAAGTCGCTTGCCGGGCTCTGGGAATTTCCGGGCGGCAAGGTCGAGCCTGGCGAGACGCCGGAGGAAACGCTGGTGCGAGAGCTCGAGGAAGAGCTTGGCATCAGGACCAAGATCGCGTGCCTCGCGCCGCTCACCTTCGCCAGCCATTCCTACGAGAATTTCCACCTTCTGATGCCGCTTTATATCTGCCGGCGTTATGAGGGCATTGCCGAGGGGCGCGAGGGCCAGGCGCTGAAATGGGTGCGTCCGCAGGCGTTGCGCGACTACCCGATGCCGCCGGCCGATGAGCCGCTCATCCCGATGTTGCAGGATTTACTTTAAAGCGCATCTCGTTGAACTTGATTCGTTCAATGCGCTTTAAATTTTTATTCTATTGCATGTCGTTATCCTGGAACCGCTGCACACTTCCAGGCGACCTGCATTAGCGTTACCTGATTATTATCGCGCAGTGCCGTTTTCGCCTGTGGATATTAATGGATCGTTTAACACCTTCTGCCAAATATCGGCCTCAATCAAGCATCTGGCGTGCGTGTATTAAAAGGCTTGACGTCATGGACGATGATTTCTGGAAAGCTGTCCGGGAAAAGGAACGGGCTTCGTCTGCCTCGCGCAGGACGGGTGCGCTCAATATCGCCCTTCTGTTCGGCACGGCGGTGGTCGCGCTGACGCTTATTCTGACGCCTATGCTTGCGGATTCCTCGAAGAAGAGCGTCTTTGCCAGCGCGCCGGTGGATTTTGATACGATCACGACGGGATCGATCCCCAAGGACGAGGGCGGCAAGCGCTATACGATCCGCCGCAGCGTCCTTCAGGAAACGCCCGGTTCGGTCTGCGTCGTCCAGGGGTACGGCGTCGGCGCCGGTTGCTGAAAATGCCGGCCATCGCCCGATGGCCGTGGAGTTCGTTATTGCGGTCGGCTTACGCAGGGGGATGGGGTAATGCGCCTTTTGAAAGCATTTCTTGCAGATGACAGAGGTGCCACGGCGGTCGAATATGGCCTGATCGCCGCCCTCATTTGCACCGCGCTCATCTCCGGTCTGGGTCTTTTCAGCAATTCCCTGCAGAACGTCTTCGGCATGATCAGCAACAATCTGCCCGCCAATTGATGGCGGCTACTGCCTGAGCTTGTGCTCGTCCACCTTCAGCGCATCGGCAAGGCGTGCTTTGGCCGAACCCGGCTGGAGCGGCTTTTGCTGGCTCTCGTGCGGAGCCCATCCCGAGACATAGATGATCGAGAAGGTCGCGCGGATGCGTCCGTCCGGATCGGAATAACGTTCGGCATAAATCTCCGCAGCGCGCACGAAAAAGGCGCGCGTCAGCGGCATGCGGCCACGGGCTGCTAGTGGGTTGCTCATGCCCATCGCTCTCAGATCCCGCATCAGCGGAAAGAGCGAATCATAGCGTACCGTGTAGTTCTCCGCGTCGATCACCGGCAGCGTGAAGCCGGCGCGCTGCATGAGGCTGCCGACATCACGCACGTCGGCGAAGGGAATGACGCGCGGGCTTGCGCCGCCGGTCATCTCGGCCTCGGCGGCCAGCAATACATCGCGCAGTTCCTGCAGCGTGCCGGCGCCGGGTATCGCCGCCAGGAACAGGCCATCCGGCTTCAGGGCGCGCCGGATCTGGATGAAAACACCCGGCGTATCATTGGTCAGATGCAGGCTGAGCGGCGCAAGGATGAGGTTGGTCGATTGCGGCTCGAGCGGCACGTCCTCGAGCGGCGCCACGATCAGGGTCTCGCCGGGTCCGGCATAGGCCTTCTCGCTTTCCACGCGGAACATCGTGCCGATCTTGCCGGTCGCCATTGCAGCGCGGGCCGCAGCGCCGGTCGCGCCGTGCAGCTCGACGGCTGCGTCGAAGTGGCGCTCGACGACGCCAAGCCTTTCGGCCATTTCCTCCGCGGCGATGTCGAGCAGGAAGGCGGCTTTCGGATCGTTATGAGCAAGCGCGCGATGGCGATGTGCGGCGATCAGGGCTCTATCGAAGATCGTTTCCATGGCGATTTCCATAGTCCCGCCTCGCTGAAGCGGCAAGGCGATTTTCCTTTCGGGGAGAACAGGCTAGTCTCGACGGCATGAAATCGATCGATTTTGGCCAGCCGGCAGAGTTTCTGCGCGCGCATATCCTGCGGCCGTTTTCGGCCCTTGCGGATTTCCTCTATCCGCCAGCCTGTTCCGTCTGCGGCGTTTCCACAGGCGGCCATCGCGGCCTCTGCGCGAAATGCTGGTCCGGCATCCGATTCATCGAACGGCCCTATTGCGAGGTGCTCGGCATTCCTTTCTCGCACGATCTCGGCGCCGGCATCTTGAGTGCCGAGGCAATCGCCAATCCGCCGCCCTTCGACCGGCTCCGATCGGCGGCGACCCACGACCATGCGGTCCGCGATCTCGTCCATGGGCTCAAATATCGCGACCGGACCGATCTTGCGCCGATGATGGCAGCCTGGATGCTGCGCGCCTCCGATGGGACAGTCGAAAGCTGCGATGCGCTGATCCCGGTGCCGTTGCATCGCACCCGCATGCTGGCACGCAAGTTCAACCAGGCGGCCGAGCTAGCCCGCCATATGGCAAAGCTTTCGGGCAAGCCGCTGTCTGCCGGCAGCCTCATCCGCGTCAAGCGCACCAGCCAGCAGGTCGGTCTTGGTGCGAAGGCGCGCGAAGACAATGTCAGGGGCGCTTTCGCGATTGCCAAGGGTTGCGAAAACGATGTCTTCGGCAAGCGCATCGTGCTCATCGACGACGTCTATACGACAGGGGCTACGGTCGCCGCAGCAAGCCGGACGCTACGCAAGGCGGGGGCGGCGGATATCACGGTTTTGACCTTTGCAAGGGCTCTTTCCGAGCCTATATGACAGAAAATACCCGGCATCCGTCTGGAGATATCATGGTACCCGTCACGATCTATACACGGCAGTTCTGCGGCTATTGCTCCCGCGCCAAGTCCCTTCTCGAAGAAAAGGGCGTCGAATATGTCGAGCACGACGCGACTTTCTCGCCGGATCTTCGCCAGGAGATGATCGGCAAGGCGAATGGGCGCACCACCTTCCCGCAGATCTTCATCGGCGCCGATCATGTCGGCGGCTGTGACGATCTTTTTGCGCTCGATCGGGCCGGCAAGCTCGATCCGATGCTAGTGGCTTAAGGAAAAACCGATGAACTTCAAGGCCGCCGCCGTTCAGATGTGCTCCGGGGTTGATCCGGTGCGGAACGCCGCCGCCATGGCGCGGCTGGTGCGCGAGGCGGCCGCCCAGGGCGCGACCTATGTGCAGACGCCCGAAATGACCGGCATGCTGCAGCGCGACCGCGCAGCGGCGCGCGCCGTGCTTGCCGACGAGACGCATGATATCATCATCAAGACCGGCTCCGAACTCGCTGGGGAACTCGGCATCTACATGCATGTCGGCTCGACGGCGATTGCACTCGCCGACGGCAAGATCGCCAATCGCGGTTTCCTGTTTGGTCCCGACGGCCGGATTCTCAATCGCTACGACAAGATCCACATGTTCGACGTCGACCTCGACAATGGTGAGAGCTGGCGCGAAAGTTCCGCCTATACGGCCGGCTCGGAAGCGCGCGTCGTATCGCTGCCCTTTGCGGAAATGGGTTTTGCCATTTGCTACGATGTTCGGTTCCCGGCGCTCTTTCGCGCCCAGGCCGTCGCCGGCGCCGAGGTAATGACGGTTCCCGCCGCCTTCACCAGGCAGACCGGCGAGGCGCATTGGGAAATCCTGCTGAGGGCACGGGCAATCGAGAATGGTGTCTTCGTCATCGCCGCCGCGCAGGCCGGCCGGCACGAGGACGGGCGCGAAACCTTCGGTCATTCGATGATCATCGATCCCTGGGGCACGGTGCTGGCCTCGGCCGGCGCCACTGGCGAGGCTGTTATCATCGCCGAAATCGATCGCGGCGCGGTCAAGGCCGCCCATGACAAGATCCCGAATCTCAGGAACGGTCGGGAATTCTCGGTCGAGAAGATCGCGGGGGCAGTCGCAGGAGGCGTCGCCGCTTGATCCGCTATTCCCTCACCTGTGACAATGCCCATGAATTCGAAGGCTGGTTTTCGGAAAGCGCTGATTTCGACCGTCAGGTCGAGACCGGTTTCCTGACGTGTCCCGTCTGCCATTCCGCCGCCATTTCCAAGCTCCTGATGGCGCCCTCGGTATCGACCGCGCGCAAGAAGGACGAGAGGCAGACACTGGCGATGGATGCGATGCGCCGGGAGGCCGTGCAAAAGCTGAAAGAGGCCGTCGCGGCGGTCAAGGCCAATTCCGAGGATGTCGGCGCGAAGTTCCCCGAGGAAGCGCGCAAGATCCACTATGGTGAGGCGGACGCCCGCGGAATCATCGGCCAGGCAACGGTCGACGAGGCACAGGCGCTCGTGGAAGAGGGCATCGAAATCGCTGCTATCCCTGTTTTGCCGGAAGACGTGAACTGAGATGCCGTCCGCGCGTCTGGCCTTTTACAATTTCGGTCTGCACGTCGCCCCCGCCGAAAGTGAAGCGGTCAAAGGCTTCGTTCTCCGCGAGCCCGCGAATTTCGAAGCCGCCGCGCGCGCCTGCGGTTTGATCGGACGCTCTGGTTATGCTGGTTATCCCGGCGCAAGGAGCTGGGGATTGTAGTCGGCTAATCGATGGCGAATTTACGCCGGTCGCATCGCCAGCAGCATATAGTTCACGTCCATATCGCTGGACAGGTTCCATTGGTTCGACAACGGGTTGAAGAAGACGCCGGTGCGGTCGGTGATATCGAGGCCGCTTGCCGCGAGCGGCTTTTCCAGTTCTTCGGGACGTACCAGCTTTTCGTACTGATGCGTGCCGCGCGGCAGCCAGCGTAAAATGTTTTCGGCGGCAAAGATGGCGAGCGCCGCAGCCTTCATCGTGCGGTTGATGGTGGCGACAAAGATCAGGCCGCCGGGGCGGACCATTTTCGCGCAGGTCGTCATGAAGAACTCGACGTCGGCGACGTGTTCGACCACTTCCATGTTCAAGACGATATCGAAGGTCTCGCCGGCCTCGGCAAGCTCCTCGGCGGTGACGGCGCGATAGTCGACCGAAACGCCGGAGGCCTTCGCGTGGGTCGAGGCGATGCCGATATTCTTCTCGGACGGATCAGCGCCGACGACGGAGGCACCCATGCGGGCGACAGGCTCGGACAGGAGACCGCCGCCGCAGCCGATATCGAGCAGGCGCAGCCCCTCGAGCGGACGGGCGCTTTTCGGATCTCGGCCGAAATTCTCGCAGGCCTTGTCTCTTATATAGGCGAGACGGACGGGATTGAACTTGTGCAGCGGCTTGAACTTGCCGGTCGGGCTCCACCATTCCGCCGCCATCGCCGAGAAGCGGTCCACTTCGCCCTGGTCGATCGTGCTTCTGGCGGTTTCCGTCATCGTCCTCTCCTTCGTTCGTGAGATGTGAAGTCGGACGATCGGGGGCATAAGTCAAGGGGCGCCGGTATCGGCGGACTGACGTGCGCGCCGACGCCCGACGATTGCTTTTATCGCGCGCTTGCCTCCCCGGGCCAAACTCGCTAAGAGACCCCGCAACTTGGGGCCTTCAGGGCCTGGGCTTTGAGAGCGGTTCCAGAAATTGGCAATCCGGCTCTTTTGCCAAGCGGTCCGCCCCAGAGCTTTCGTGATGCCGGGTCCGGGTTTCCGCACTCCGGCGCCAGTCGTGGTAGAGGCATATGGCACGCATCGTAATGAAATTCGGCGGCACGTCCGTCGCTGACCTGGACCGCATCAAGAACGTTGCCCGCCACGTGAAACGCGAAGTCGATGCCGGCCACGAGGTGGCGGTGGTCGTCTCGGCAATGTCCGGCAAGACCAATGAGCTGGTCGGCTGGGTGCAGGGCATGCCGAAGGTGATCGGCGCCAATTCCCCCTTTTTCGATGCGCGCGAATATGATGCCGTGGTTGCCTCCGGCGAGCAGGTGACCTCGGGACTGCTTGCGATCGCATTGCAGGCGATGGATATCAATGCGCGCTCCTGGCAGGGATGGCAGATCCCGATCCGGACCGACAACGCCCATGGTGCCGCGCGCATCCTCGAGATCGACGGTTCCGACATCATCAAGCGGATGGGCGAGGGCCAGGTTGCCGTCATCGCCGGCTTCCAGGGCCTTGGCCCCGACAATCGCCTTGCGACGCTCGGGCGCGGCGGATCGGATACATCGGCTGTGGCCATCGCGGCAGCTGTCAAGGCGGATCGCTGCGATATCTATACCGATGTCGACGGTGTCTATACGACCGATCCGCGGATCGTGCCGCAGGCGCGCAGGCTGAAGAAGATCGCCTTCGAGGAAATGCTGGAAATGGCCTCGCTCGGCGCCAAGGTGCTGCAGGTGCGTTCGGTCGAGCTTGCCATGGTGCACAAGGTGCGTACCTTTGTGCGCTCGTCTTTCGAAGATCCCGATGCTCCGGGCATGGGCGATCTGTTGAACCCGCCCGGAACGCTGATTTGTGACGAGGATGAAATCGTGGAACAGGAAGTAGTCACCGGCATCGCCTATGCCAAGGATGAGGCTCAGATCTCGCTTCGCCGTCTTGCCGACCGGCCGGGCGTCTCCGCCGCGATCTTCGGGCCGCTTGCCGAATCCCATATCAATGTCGACATGATCGTCCAGAATATTTCCGAGGACGGATCGAAGACCGACATGACCTTCACCGTGCCGTCGGGCGACGTCGAGAAGGCGATCAAGGTGCTCGGCGACCATAAAGAGAAGATCGGCTACGATGTCGTGCAAAACGAATCGGGGCTGGTGAAAGTATCGGTCATCGGTATCGGCATGCGCAGCCATGCGGGCGTCGCTGCGACCGCGTTTCGTGCACTTGCCGAAAAAGGCATCAACATCAAGGCGATCACCACCTCCGAGATCAAGATTTCCATCCTGATCGATGGTCCCTATGCAGAACTCGCTGTCAGGACTTTGCATTCCTGCTACGGTCTGGATAAGAATTGATTCCCAGCGGGCGGCCTGCCCCTTCAGGTTGAGGAGACGGAGGCGGGCCCGCCGGGACTGAGAGCGTTGTTTCGGGAGCTTGAGACGTCATGAGAGACCTTTCCGGCGGTCCGCGCGTGCTGCTCAGGCGGCTGCGCGAGTTGATGGCAGAGCCGCTGGAGCCGCAGGATCGTCTTGACCGGATCGTCCGACAGATCGCCGGCAACATGGTGGCCGAGGTCTGCTCGGTCTATGTGTTGCGCGCCGACGGCGTGCTCGAACTCTACGCGACCGAGGGCCTCAACCGCGAGGCCGTCCATCTGGCGCAACTGAAGATGGGCCAGGGCCTCGTCGGCACGATCGCTGCTTCGGCCCAGCCGCTGAACCTTTCCGACGCGCAGTCGCATCCGGCCTTCCGCTACCTGCCGGAGACCGGCGAAGAAATCTACCATTCCTTCCTGGGTGTGCCGATTCTGAGAACCGGGCGTTCGCTCGGCGTTCTCGTCGTGCAGAACAAGGCAAGCCGCAACTACCGCGAGGAGGAGCTCGAAGCACTCGAAACGACGGCGATGGTGCTTGCCGAGATGATCGCCACCGGCGAGCTCAAGAAGATCACCAAGCCGGGCCTCGAACTCGACCTGACACGCTCGGTGACGATCGACGGCGATACCTATAATGACGGCATTGGCCTCGGTTACGTCGTGCTGCACGAGCCGCGCATCGTGGTGACCAATCTGCTCAACGAGGATGCCGACAAGGAAATCCGGCGGCTGGCGGAAGCCTTGGGATCGCTGAGGATCTCGATCGACGACATGCTGTCGCGCCGCGACGTTTCGATGGAAGGCGAGCATCGCGAGGTGCTCGAAACCTATCGCATGTTCGCGCATGACCAAGGTTGGGTGCGCAAGCTCGAGGAGGCGATCCGCAACGGCCTGACGGCGGAAGCGGCGGTCGAGAAGGTACAGAGCGACACCAAGGCGCGGATGATGCGGTTGACCGACCCTTATCTGCGCGAGCGCATGCATGATTTCGAGGATCTGGCAAACCGGCTGCTCAGGCAGCTGACGGGTTATACCGGACGCACGACCGGTGAAGGTTTCCCCAGCGACGCGATCATCCTGGCGCGCGCCATGGGAGCGGCCGAACTGCTCGATTATCCCCGCTCAAATGTGCGCGGGTTGGTGTTGGAAGAAGGCGCGGTGACGAGCCACGTGGTGATCGTCGCGCGCGCCATGGGCATTCCCGTCATCGGCCAGGCGGCGGGTGTGGTGGCGCTCGCCGAGAACGGCGATGCTGTCATCATCGACGCCGACGAGGGGCATGTGCATCTTCGCCCGATGGCCGATCATCGGCGGTCCTACGAGGAAAAGGTCCGGTTCCGCGCCAGAAGGCAGGAGCAGTTCCGGGCGCTGCGCGCCCTCGAGCCGGTCACCAAGGACGGGCAGCGCATCTCGCTTATGATGAATGCAGGCCTGCTGGTCGATCTGCCGCAGCTTTCGGAATCGGGTGCGGAGGGCATCGGCCTCTTTCGCACCGAGCTGCAGTTCATGATCGCCTCCACCATGCCGAAGGCGGAGGAGCAGGAGCAGTTCTACCGCAATGTGATCAAACAGGCGGCGGGTCGTGTCGTCACCTTCCGTACGCTCGATATCGGCGGCGACAAGGTCGTGCCCTATTTCCGCGGCCACGAGGAAGAAAACCCCGCGCTCGGCTGGCGCGCCATCCGGCTGTCGCTCGACCGGCCGGGGCTGCTGCGAACCCAGCTGCGTGCGCTGCTGAAGGCATCCGCCGACACCGAGCTGAAACTGATGGTGCCGATGGTGACCGAGGTTTCCGAGCTGAAGATGGTGCGCGAGCTCTTGCAGAAGGAAGTGCAGCACCTCTCCCGTTTCGGCCACGGGCTGCCGCGCAAGCTGCAATTTGGGGCGATGCTTGAGGTGCCCGCACTGCTGTGGCAGCTCGACGAGCTGATGGAAGCGGTCGATTTCGTCTCGGTCGGTTCGAACGACCTCTTCCAGTTCTCGATGGCCGTCGATCGCGGCAATGCACGGGTTTCGGACCGGTTCGATCCGCTCGGCAAGCCGTTTTTGCGCATTCTTCGCGATATCGTGCGTGGGGCGGACCGGAACAAGACACCGGTGACCCTCTGCGGCGAGCTTGCCGGCAAGCCGATCTCGGCGATGGCGCTGCTCGGCATCGGCTTCCGCTCGATTTCGATGTCGCCGGCCTCGATCGGACCCGTCAAGGCCATGCTGCTCGGGCTCGATGTCGGCGCGCTGACGAAGGCGATGGACGAGGTGCTGGACGATACCCACGCGACGGCGCCGATGCGCGAGGTGCTTGCCCGCTTCGCCGAGAGCCACAATATTCCCCTTTAGACGGATATAAGAAGAATCGGAGTGAAGGGTGGCGAAGCTTCCCGTTGAAAAGATGCGCGATCTGGAACGCCGTTTCGGCGAGATCGAGGCGCGCATGTCGGCCGGTCCCGCCGCCGACGTCTATGTGAAGCTGGCATCCGAATATTCCGAGCTGCAGCCTGTCGTCACGAAGATCCGCGCCTATGAAAAGGTGGTCGCGGAGCTTGCCGATCTCGACGCGCTGCTCGAAGACAAATCGGTCGACCGTGAAATGCGCGATCTCGCCGAACTCGAGTTGCCCGAGGTGAAGGAACGGATCGAGGTGCTGGAGCAGGAGATGCAGATCCTGCTTCTGCCGAAGGATGCGGCTGATGAAAAGAGCGCGATCCTCGAAATTCGCGCCGGCACGGGCGGCTCGGAAGCCGCACTATTCGCCGGCGATCTCTTTCGCATGTACGAGCGTTTCGCGGCCGAGAAGGGCTGGAAGGTGGAGGTTCTCTCGGCAAGCGAGGGCGAAGCGGGCGGTTACAAGGAAATCATCGCGACGATCACCGGCCGGGGCGTGTTCGCCAAGCTGAAATTCGAATCCGGCGTGCACCGCGTTCAGCGCGTTCCGGAAACCGAGGCGGGCGGGCGCATCCATACGTCGGCTGCGACAGTGGCGGTGCTGCCGGAGGCCGAGGAGATCGACATCGAGATCCGGTCGGAAGATATCCGCATCGACACGATGCGCTCTTCGGGCGCCGGCGGCCAGCACGTCAACACGACGGATTCGGCCGTGCGCATCACCCACCTGCCGACCGGCATCGTCGTCACCAGCTCGGAAAAATCACAACACCAGAACCGCGCCAAGGCGATGCAGGTGCTGCGCTCCCGGCTTTATGACGCCGAGCGGCAGCGGGCTGACAGCGAGCGTTCGGCCGACCGCAAGAGCCAGGTCGGCTCCGGCGACCGCTCCGAGCGCATCCGCACCTATAATTTTCCGCAGGGTCGCGTGACGGACCACCGCATCAATCTGACGCTCTACAAGCTGGACCGGATGATGGAAGGCGAGATCGAGGAAGTCGTCGACGCGCTGATGGCGGATTACCAGGCAAGCCAGCTGGCGCAGCTCGGCGAACAGCCGTGAGCCCGACGGTCGCCGAGATGCTTGCCGAAGCGCGGCGCCGCTTCACAGAAGGCGGTATCGCCGATCCGGCGACCGACGCGCGGCTGCTTGTCGCAGGCCTGCTGAAACTATCATCGACCGAACTCTTGACGCGATCGGCCGAGGGTCTTTCTCCAGAGCAGGCCGGAGAGATTTCGAAGGCGCTGGAGCGGCGGCTTGCCCATGAGCCGGTGCACCGTATTCTCGGTGAGCGGGAATTCTACGGCCTGCCGCTGGGGCTCTCGGCGGAAACGCTGGAACCGCGCCCGGATACGGAAATCCTGGTCGATACGGTGCTTGTCTATCTCAAGGACCTTGCAAAGGCTGAGGGCCGTCTCCATATCCTTGATATCGGAACCGGGACCGGGGCAATATGCCTTGCGCTTTTGAGCGAATGTCCCGATGCGTCAGGTATCGGCAGCGACATATCGTCGGATGCACTTCGGACGGCGAAGTCAAACGCGGAAAGAAATGGGTTGCAGGATCGCTTTCAGGCCGTGCAGTCGAAATGGTTCGAGAACATTCGGGGCTCGTTTCACGCGATTGTCTCAAATCCGCCCTATATTGCTTCCAATGTCATTCACGATCTCGCTCCCGAAGTGACGAAATTTGATCCGGTTGTAGCGCTGGATGGCGGCCCGGATGGGCTTGACGCCTATAAAGCCATAGCCAAGGATGCGGCAAGGTTCATCAGACCCAACGGGGTCGTCGGACTGGAAATCGGCTACGATCAGCGAAACGATGTGATGGCGATCTTCGAAGCGGAAGGCTTCAGGTGCCTCAAATCCGTTAAAGATTATGGTCAGAACGACAGGGTGCTCGTGTTCGCGCTCGCGTGACGGGCGATAATGCCGGCATTGAACAGAACATTATTGCTATTGCGAAGAAAAGGCTTGGATTTCCGGGGGAAGCAATATAGGTTGCGGTCACGTGTTGGGCAGATAGGAATGAACGAGATTCGTTCGGTACTTGGTTTGCCTCGGGGGTCCGCTCTTTTAAACGAGAGTTTCAACGGTTGAACACGACCCAACGCGTGAATCAGTCAAACTGACTTGAGAACCAAGCGGCAGGTCGGCGCAAAGGCGCAGTATGCTCGCGGCACAAAGGTCCTGACCCGGTTTTCCGGTCATGGCGGTTGGTGCCATGTATCCATCACAAACAGAGAATTCAGGTGAACGATCTATGAGGCCAGGACAGCAGAACAAGCGCGGTCGAGGGCGTGGTAACAACAACAATAACAATGGCGGCGGTGGAAATAACAATAACAACAATTTCAACCGCAAGGGCGGCAATCCGCTGACCCGGACCTATGACAGCTCCGGCCCCGATGTGAAGATTCGCGGTACTGCCCAGCATATCGCCGAAAAATACGCGCAGCTCGCCCGCGACGCCCAGAGCTCCGGCGACCGCGTCATTGCTGAGAACTATCTCCAGCACGCCGAACACTACAATCGTATCATTGCCAGCGCCCAGGCGCAGATGCAGGAACGCTTCCAGCGCGACGATCGCGGCGAATACAATGATCGCGACGGTGCGGACCGTGACGGCGAAGACATCGATAACAACGACAATGACGGCGACGATGTCGTTATCGTCCAGCCGCCGCAGAACAGGCAGCACCAGCCGCAGCCTAAACCTCAGTCGCAGCCGCAGCCGGCCCCCGCTCCAGCACCGGTGGCATCGCAGCCTGAGGTCATCGATGGAACCGGCCCGCAGCCGGAGATCGAAGGCATTCCGGCCGAGGTCGCCATGGACGAGGACGGTTCCGCCGGCCAGCCGCGCGAACGCCAGCCCCGCCGCCGCAGCGCCGGCAGCCGCCCGCGCCGCCCGCGTCGCGGTGCGGAAGGCGATGCAGCCGCCGAAGGCGAGGATGCTTCTGCCGAAGCGCCTGTTCTGGCCGACGCAGCATCGGAATGAAGGATTTAGCTCTCTCGGTTGGTAGAGAGCCGGGTGTCATGTCATCCGATCGAATTCCTTGAAAATCCCCGGCCTTGTGCCGGGGATTTTCATTTCGCGGGCTCTTTAAACTCCCGAAACAGGGTACCATATTCTCCTCGACTGCTTCGCTCAAATCCCAGACGAGCCAAGCGCGGCCCGCCTTTTCAGGGGGTCGATCTCAATCATCGGTCTGCGCCTTATGAGGGCAGGGCGATCCATGGAGGTAGAATATGAATATCGAGAAATATTCCGAGCGGGTGCGCGGTTTCATCCAGTCGGCCCAGACCTACGCTTTGGCCCAGGGTCATCAGCAATTCACGCCCGAACATGTGCTCAAGGTCCTGCTCGACGACGACCAGGGCATGGCCGCCTCGCTGATCGAGCGTGCCGGCGGCGATGCCAAGGCTGCTCGCCTTGCCAATGACGCGGCCCTTGCCAAGTTGCCGAAAATATCAGGCGGCGGCGGCAACATCTATCTGGCGCAGCCGCTCGCAAAGGTCCTTTCGACTGCCGAGGAGGCGGCCAAGAAGGCAGGTGACAGTTTCGTCACCGTCGAGCGCCTGCTGCAGGCATTGGCGATCGAATCCTCCGCCTCGACCTTTTCGACGCTGAAGAATGCGGGCGTGACGGCCCAGGGCCTCAACCAGGTCATCAACGACATCCGCAAGGGGCGGACGGCGGATTCTTCCAATGCTGAGCAAGGTTTCGATTCGTTGAAAAAGTTCGCCCGTGACCTCACCGCCGAGGCTCGCGAGGGCAAGCTCGACCCGGTGATCGGCCGCGATGACGAAATCCGCCGCACCATCCAGGTCCTGTCCCGCCGCACCAAGAACAATCCGGTGCTGATCGGCGAACCCGGCGTCGGCAAGACGGCGATCGTCGAAGGCCTGGCGCTGCGCATCGTCAATGGCGACGTGCCGGAATCGCTCAAGGACAAGAAGCTGATGGCGCTCGACATGGGCGCGCTGATCGCAGGTGCGAAGTACCGCGGCGAATTCGAGGAGCGGCTGAAGGCCGTGCTCAACGAAGTGCAGGCGGAGAACGGCGAGATCATCCTGTTCATCGACGAAATGCACACGCTGGTCGGCGCCGGCAAGGCGGACGGGGCGATGGACGCCTCCAATCTCCTGAAGCCCGCCCTTGCCCGCGGCGAGCTGCATTGCGTCGGCGCGACCACGCTCGACGAATATCGCAAACATGTCGAGAAGGACCCGGCCCTTGCCCGCCGTTTCCAGCCCGTCGTTGTCGACGAACCGACGGTCGAGGACACGATCTCGATCCTGCGCGGCCTGAAGGAGAAATACGAGCAGCATCACAAGGTGCGCATCGCCGATGCAGCGCTGGTGGCAGCGGCGACCCTTTCCAACCGCTATATCACCGACCGCTTCCTGCCGGATAAGGCGATCGATCTGATGGATGAGGCGGCTGCGCGCCTGCGCATGCAGGTGGATTCCAAGCCGGAAGAGCTCGATGAGCTCGACCGCCGCATCATCCAGCTGAAAATCGAGCGCGAGGCGCTGAAAAAGGAAACCGACGTCGCTTCCGCCGACCGGCTGAAGCGGTTGGAGACCGAACTCACCGACCTCGAAGAAGAGGCCGATGCGCTGACGGCCCGCTGGCAGTCGGAGAAGCAAAAGCTCGGGCTTGCCGCCGATCTCAAGAAGCAGCTTGACGACGCCCGCAACGAACTGGCGATTGCCCAGCGCAAGGGTGAATTCCAGCGCGCCGGTGAGCTAACCTACGGTGTCATTCCGGATCTCGAAAAGCAGCTCGTTGAAGCCGAGAAGCAGGATGGCGATCGCGGCGCGATGGTGCAGGAGGTCGTCACTCCCGACAATATCGCCCATGTCGTTTCCCGCTGGACCGGTATTCCCGTCGACAAGATGCTGGAAGGCGAACGCGACAAGCTGCTGCGGATGGAAGACGAGCTGGCGAAATCGGTGATCGGTCAGGGCGACGCGGTTCAGGCTGTGTCGCGGGCGGTGCGGCGTGCGCGCGCCGGGCTACAGGATCCGAACCGGCCTATCGGCTCGTTCATCTTCCTCGGCCCGACCGGCGTCGGCAAGACTGAGCTTACCAAGGCGCTCGCCCGTTTTCTCTTCGACGACGAGACGGCGATGGTGCGCATGGACATGTCGGAATATATGGAGAAACACTCCGTTGCCCGGCTGATCGGCGCGCCTCCCGGCTATGTCGGCTATGACGAAGGTGGAGCATTGACGGAAGCCGTACGCCGCAGGCCCTATCAGGTCGTGCTGTTCGACGAGATCGAAAAGGCCCATCCCGACGTCTTCAACATCCTGTTGCAGGTGCTGGATGACGGACGCCTGACGGATGGTCAGGGTCGGACGGTCGATTTCCGCAATACGATGATCATCATGACCTCGAACCTCGGCGCCGAATACCTGACACAGCTCAGGGACGGCGACGATAGCGATACGGTTCGCGAACAGGTGATGGATGTCGTGCGCGGGCATTTCCGGCCGGAATTCCTGAACCGCATCGACGAGATCATCCTCTTCCATCGCCTCAAGCGCGAGGAGATGGGCGCGATCGTCGATATCCAGCTGAAACGGCTGGTGGCTCTGTTGTCCGAGCGTAAGATCGTCATCGATCTCGACGAGGAAGCGCGCCACTGGCTGGCGAACAAGGGTTACGATCCGATCTATGGCGCAAGGCCGCTGAAGCGGGTGATCCAGAAATTCGTGCAGGATCCGCTGGCCGAGCAGATCTTGTCCGGCCAGGTGCCCGACGGGTCGACGGTGAAGGTGACGAGCGGCTCGGACCGGCTGCAGTTCAGGACACGGCAGACGGTAAGCGAAGCGGCGTGATCCGGTTTTCCAGGCAATGAGGAATGGCGGCTTCGGCCGCCATTTTTGTGTGTGGGAAGTTACTTGCTCGCTACCTGATCCGGCGTCTGGTTGTTGAGCAACGTATCGATGCGCTTGCGCTCGTCCTCGAACTTAGCCAGCGCTTCGCCCTGCAGGGATTTGCCGCCCGGCAGGCGGATGCGCAGCGGATCGACCTTGGTGCCGTTGACGATCAATTCGTAGTGCAGGTGCGGGCCGGTGGATTCACCCGTCGTGCCGACCCAGCCGATGACCTGGCCCTGGCGGATCTTGGCGCCGGGCACGACGCCCTTGGCGATGGCGCTCTGGTGATTATAGGAGGATTCATAGCCATTGGCATGGCGGATGATCGTCTGGTTGCCGTAGCCGCCGGAATCCCAGCCGGCCTTTTCGACCGTGCCGTTGCCGGCGGCGATGATGGCCGTACCGCGGGGTGCCGCCCAATCGACGCCGGTATGCATGCGGGCGAAACCGAGGATCGGGTGACGGCGCATGCCGAAGCCTGATTTGAAGATGCCGTTCGGAACCGGATTGCGCAGCAGGAACTGGCGAATGCTCTTGCCGCTTTCGTCGAAATAATCGACCGTGCCGTCTTCGGGATCCTGGAAGCGGTAGAAGCGTGTCTGCGTATCGCCGAAACGGGCGTTGACGTAAAGCAATTCGGAATCTTCGGTCGCCTGGCCGGCGCTGTCAGCGACGGAGAAGAAGGCCTCAAGAGCATCGGTCGGCCGCAGCTGCGCCTGGAAATCGACATTGCTGGCAAGCAGCTTGATGATCAGCGCCGTCATATCCTTGGTCATGCCGTAGGAAAGGGCGGCGCGATAGATGCCGTCATAGACGCGCGGCAGGTTCTGGCCGGGCGGCGGGGCGAAGGAATTGTCGTCGAAGGCCGTGGCGATTGCATCTAGCATCGGCGGCTCGTTGCCCCGCACGTATCTGCCCTTGTCGTCGACAGCGACCGTGACGAGATGGCGCGTGCCGCGATAGACGCTGGCCCGGATGATCTTTGCCTGCTCGCCCTTCTGGATAATACCAATGCGCAGCACGTCGCCCTTCTCCAGGCTGCCGGCGCCGAGCTGCTGCGAGATATAGCCGGCGATGCCATCGGCATATTGCTGCGGATAGCCCGAATCGGTCAGCGCCTTGGCGATCGTCGTGTCGGCGCGCACGGGCAGGATGTCGTCGGCGAATTCCTCGGTCTGCGGCGTGATCGATTCCGGCGCGGAGACCGTCATATTCTGTTCGAGCACGCGGGCGGAGAGACCCGCAGTCAGATCGACATCGGCATCCTCGTTGGAGAAACGGCGCGGGTCGACGTAATAGAGGGCCGCGAGCTGGGTGTTGCCATCGGTCAGCACTGAACCGTTGGAGCGCACGTTTTCTTCGATCTCTTCGAGCGACAGGCCAGACGCCATCTGCAGGTTGGACTTGCCTGTGGGGAAGGGGATGGTCTTCAGGCTGACTTCGGATTCGACGTCGGAACCGTAAATGGCACCGGTGCGGCTTTGCGGCGCGGGCTGCGGCTCGTCGGCGGAAAAGATCGCCAGGGGATCGAAGTCGGGATAGTCCTCGGTTGCCACATGGTTGGCGGCCAGCGTCATCTTCACATGTGCGAAAGGCTGGCGGCGCACGACTTCCTTCTCACCGTCGTGGACGACGGTCGAAACTTCCATGATGGCGCGGTCGGAAGGTTTCGCGGCAATTGCAGGCGCAATCAGCCGGCCGCCACGGACCACTGCCGTATCCTCATGCGCATCTGCCGCGGCGCTCGCGTAAGCTTCGGCGGGGATCGCCAGTTGCTGACGGCCGTCAAGGGCGGCAAAAAGAGCGACACCCATCAGGACGGACGATGTAATCCCGGTGAGGAACGTGCCCGAGAGCCAGCGCAGAGAAACCTCGCGCCGATCGGGTGCGCGCCTGCCGTCTGCCAGAAGCGGAGGCTCGTTGCCCAACGAGCGGATCATCATTTTCTCCGTCATCATGGCAGTCTGGTCCGCGTCCTTACATTCGACGTCTGAGGGAGCATTGTTTGGCCATCCTGGCTGGGGCGAAAGATGTGCATATTTTGGGCATGGAAGTCAAATCACCCCAGAAAGGCAGTTTGCTTACGTTTGCCTGTGTGAATCGTGTGTCTCTTTAAGACCAGCAGATTGTGATGATGTCGGGGCGCGGGAGACAAAAGAGCGTTCTTTCCACGAAAAGTCGAAGGACGTTCATTTTTCCCAGCCGTATTAGGCCGCTCGGAATCCGGGAAACGATCACATTTGAGCGCCGTTCTTAATTTCTCCTGTAAAAACAATAGCCTGAAAGAAATTTCATTTTTTTCGAAAAGCGCTGTTGACTGATCTGATTGGTTAGTTCTATAAGCCCACTCACTGAACGAGGGCGGCGGCGCTGCTGGCGACGAAGTTTCTCGTTCTAAAGAAATCAAGCGGATTGGCGATTGCTGGTTTGTTGCTCTGGGCGGAAGTTTGGAGCG
>NZ_ML133690.1 GCF_003985155.1 Rhizobium vallis
GCACTTCGATGCGCTACTGCCTTCTGGGATTGTGCCGTCAATTCGCTCCATCCCTAAGATAATTGTGAAAGCTGGCCTGAGGGCAATAGTTCCATGGGGACACGCGATTTTACGCCATGCTTTGCCAGGCCGGTTGCCACCTCAGGCACCGAGTGGTTGTCGCGCGGGATTGTCTATTGGTTATCGACCACTATCCAGCCTTGCGCCGAGACGGCCGTTTACGTCTCGGATTTATTTCCTTGCGATGCTGGCCACCGGATCGTCGACGTTGGTAAGCTCCTTCGCCACGACACTGCACGCATCGTCCGCCGGGTATAGGGCCAACCTCAGATATGACAGTAGAATGTCGTTATTCGCGAACTTCGAGACTGTCTCCGTATTTCAGGGCGAGCCGCCTGCAATCTTCGCAATCAAGCTCAATGCCATCAAGTGTGACTGTCGCAGCCGCCGTGCTGCAAACAGACTGATCCAACCTAGCGACCCGAAGAATGGCGTTGCCAAGCAGCATATCACATGGAGCCTGATCTACTTCAGGGCCGCCGACGCTGTGCGTGACAATACCCCGCACCGTGGCAAGCCATTTGCGCTTTCGGATGATATTTCTGTCCTCGACCATGAGCGTGCCTCTACCGGAAACCCGGTCAGTTCACCTCGAACAGACCGAGTCACTGCTAGGAAAACCCGTTTGAGAAATCCTTGTTCCGGGGGCAACCACTCGCGATCAGCTCGATCGAACCATTGCATCGCTGCCTGTTGACTTGGGCAATTTCGCTCGGCTTGTAGATGCTCCTCCAATGACGTTTCGACGACCCGCTTAATGCATACCGCGCCTGGACACACGATGGAAAGCTGCGACACGCCTCGTACAAAAGCTTGAGCGAGCGCCAGGACAGGCCGCCATTACACGATTGACTGAAGATCGTCGCGACTTGGAACAAAGCCCGACGAGAAATCGCCGGGCTTTGTTCGTTGATATCGAAATTGGGGGTCGGGGCAGGGATTCGAACCCCGCGTCACAGCTCGAGGGCTGGAAGCAACCTCGGATACCCGAGGGATGGGGAGAGCGCCGCGCTCCGATTACGCTTACGCCCGACTGAACCATTAACTCGTGGCCCTTGCAATTGTTCCAGATAGGCAGCCGGGTGGCGAACTCGTTGTCTTGATGAGTTGAGAAGCTTAGCATTGTGCGCGCGGTTCGCTTTCAACGGCGCGAGGCCTGGCGTGGGGTCGTTGTCATATTCTTGCGAGAGGCGTGCTTGGCGTGTCACTCGTCGCCCAGAACGCGCCCAGTATCTCAGTCGCGAAGTCGTTAATTCGCATTCTCCTAGTGCGATGGGCAGTTCTTAGAGCGTCTCGAACTCCTTGCCACCCGGTTAACAGACATGTTTCCCGTTTTCGGCTCGACCCAAGGCGCGTACCGCCCAATTTGATTATCCTCTAATCCGTTGAAGCGACTGTCTTTTTGAGCATAACTAATGACGACAGATCGGACGGCTAGAGGTTTCGATGTGTCGCCCGATCTCGCCGTTCAAACAGTCAGCGAGGGCGATCTCGGCGGGAAAAGATGGTGGGCCCGGAGGGACTCGAACCCCCAACCAAGCGGTTATGAGCCGCCGGCTCTAACCATTGAGCTACAGGCCCTCACGCCGGTGTCCGGCGCTTGGATGCCGGAGGCCGGCACCCGTGATGCCGGGGCAATGGTTCCCGCAGCATGGGTTCGCTCTAACGCAAATTGCAGGGAGCCACAAGCGGAGAGCGCAAGCATCTGTGGACGGTGCATATTTCATCGGCGGAAGCACTGGAACCTTCTCGCGCCGGCGGCACTTATTCGAATCAGATACCGCATGAAGAGGCGATTGCAGATGGTGGGTTTGAACAGTGCCGTGGTGCTCATCGTGGAGGACGAACCGGTGATCCGGTTCAATATCCTCGACGTGCTGGAGGACGTCGGCCATGTGGCGCTCGAGGCGGCGAATGCCGACGAGGCGCTGGTGGTGCTGAAGGGGAGGCAGGATGTCGATATCCTCTTCACCGACGTCAACATGGCGGGTTCGATGGACGGTATCCAGCTTGCCAAGCGCGTGAGGGCGATGCGGCCGAACATCGGCATCATTATCACCTCAGGCATGGTGCAGCTCGATCCGATGGCGCTGCCTGCCAATGCCGCCTTCCTGCCGAAGCCCTATATGCATGACGCGCTGATTTCCGCGATCGATTCGCTGATGACGTGACGCGCCGCGCAGCCGCAAAACGGGGACAGGTTTTGCGGCTGCGCGCGAGGCGCCGGGAGATATGCTCGTCTTCAGATGCGGCGGAGGGAACCGCGCCCTCAGCTGAAGCTGCTCTTCAGCGCCTCGTTTTCGTGATGGGCCTTCTTCTCATAGATCGTGAACAGAGCCATCGAGAGGAGATAGGAGAGGAAGGGATCCCCTATCTGCGTGGCGATATCGCGGGATGCGAGCACGTGGCGCTCCAGCGCGGTGATATCTTTTTGCATTGCGGTGGTTTCAGCGAGGCGGTTCATGCTGCCATCTCCAGGAATTGGGTCACGACCGAGCGGGCCGGTACGTGCCTGACATATAGGGGTAGGGTCAGGCCGAGGGCGGCGCGCATCTTGCGCAGCACGCGGTCCGACACTTCGAAGGCGCCGCAGCAGACGGGGTACTTGCCGTAGCTGTCTGCGCGGCCGAGTTCTTCCACTTCGGCGCCTGCGCGCTTGTAGACGCGCTTGAGATAGGGTTCGTAGTTGGAAATCATCGTATGGATGCCGTGGTCGAGCGCGCATTCGCAAAGGGCGAGCAGCATCATCGAGAAGGCGCGGCCGGCGTCGATATTCGGGAAGTCCCTGGCGATCGCCTCTTCGTCGATGCACATGCGCGTGCCTTCCCAGATGCCGGGGGCGATGAGATCGGCGGCAGCGGGGAACGTCTCACGGAAGACGTCGTAGAGAAGCGTCGGGCCGGTCGTCGGCATCAGGCGCATGCCGCCATAGAGACGGGTGCGGCTGTCGTTGCACCAGACGAGATAGGCGGGAGACAGAGAATCGTAGCTGTCGCGCTCGTACGGGCCGATGACAGGAACGTCCCAGCCGAGCGTATCGGCGAAGACCTTCTTGCGCAGGCGAAACATCTGGTCGAGTACGGCCGCGTATTTCTGATACTCGTGTGCCTGAATGATAACGAACATTTTGCCCTCCAGCGTTTGCAAGTCCGTGGAAGCAGAATGGTTCAGGCGGGCCGGATCGGAAATTCCCTCAGATAGGCCCCCCCAGATGGGGGGATTAGCCCAAAAGTATGATGAAACGGGTTAGGATACGTTCAGCCGCGGCGCGGCAAGGATCGCGACGCCCCGGCTTTGTTAATCGAGGCATCGTGCTTTCCGAAAACTGATTTGATTTTCGGGCAGGCTCTAGGGATTGATGATGCGCAATTGCACGGCCCGCGATGCGGCCGCCGAAATCGTGGCGCAGCCGAGCTTGAAGCGGGCGGTCTTCAGGTAATCGCGCGTGGTGTGCTCCGATATGCCCAATATGACCGAGATATCCTTGTAGTCCTTGCCGAGGGCCGTCCAGTGCAGGCATTCGATCTCGCGCGGCGAGAGCGCAGGCACGGGATCGTTCTCGCCGTGGAGCTCGTAGACGGCTTTGCGATGGATGAGGTGGGCGATCTCGATCCATTCGTTGCGGTAGCGGCGGACCAGTTCGACCCACTCTTCCGGCGGTATGCGTGCATTCATCGACAGGAGGGCGCGTCGCTGCGCCTTATCGGCGACGGGGATGGAATAGCCGTTGCCGCCGATGCCGTGCTTCTGGGCGTCGACCAGCATGGCATAGGCCTCCGGCGTCGGCTCGACCTCGCTCCAGTCGAAAGGCAGCTGGCGTTCGAAGCCCTGCTTGACGATCGGATCGACCTTCACATAGCTGTTCAGGAGGTAGCGCGAGACCCAGGCATCCGGATAGGTCGTGCGCACGAAGGGGGAATCGATCTTGCTCGCGATCGTCTGGGCGAGATGGTAGGTCACGAAATCGAGCGCATATTCCGCCTGCAGAATCCGGATGGCGGCATCGACATTGGCCGCGCCCTTGATCTGTTCGAAAGCGGACTCGAACTTTTCGCTATAGGTGTTCTCGTTCATTTCCTACCGCCCCAATTCCCACAATCCTAACGTGACCAATGTCACAACTACAAGGCATCCCCACATATGCGGGGAATGACTATTTCGGCTCCATCTGTTAGCGCCTTCATGAGGAGACCTCATATGGACATCAAGAGACCATTCGAGATTGCCGAATGCCAACAGGCGGCCAAAGGCCTGAAATCCAGTTGGCAGGACATGGCAGGTTCCGAAGCGTTGATCCGCGCGCTCGTTGCCGAACGCAACGGTGACACCCCGCTGGCGCTGTTCTGGACTGCCGTCCATAAAGCGCTCTGCGAGGAAAGCAACGCCTTCTGACACGGCGCTGCGAACGGGCTCCGGCTTCTCCCCCTGATTTCGTCAGGCCCGGCCGGACATCGAAACCGCCACCCGCGTCGCGACCAGCGAGGCTTTGCCACGGGTGAATACGTTTGCATCTTACTCTCGTAACCGATCTGCTGAAACCACCGAACGGCGGCATTCCAGGGAGGTCAATGAGAATCCAGATTCTTCCATCGATTTGCGCCATCGTGCTTGACGAAGCGTTTACGGCAGGCGTACTGGCGGCTGTGTACACGGTTACACTGTGCCGCAGCGGTGCATGTTTGCGCAATAACAGCCGGCATTCAGAAGCTGTTTCCCATGTCTGCCGCCGCCCGCACGAATGATTCGGGATGCCAGACGGTCAGCACAACGGAATTGATATGATTGAAAAGTGCCTGCTTGCCGACCGTGCCGAGAAAGTTCGCCGGCAATACGATGAGCGTTTCATCCCGCAGGCGATCGAGACGGGCGCGCATTTTCATGCGGAAAATCCCGACGGACCGAAATTCATCTGGACGACAAGCGTCCGGCTGATCCGGGGTCGTCTCAATTCGCGCAGGGCAGGAGAAGTCGCGGCATTGAAGCAGGTGATCGGGTGGGCCGATCCGATGACGTGGCCAGCCGTTCACGACCCGTGCGGAGTTGAGGCGGGGGCGCGTCGTTCCCAGCGGAGATCGGCTCACGGTCGAAACCTCCGACGCGCCGCTTGTTGCACCTCAGAGTTGGGATTTCATGACGTTCTGCAGGGCGCTTCCGGATTTTGACGCCGGCATCGGCTTCAATCTGCACAACGATAAGTAGGGAACCAATTTCCCGATGTGGTGGCGGGGAGATTTTCAGGCGCGTTTCCGGCTCAGCCTCAACTGAGCCGGTGCGTGGGATAGTGGGTCAGCCGACCTTGGTCGACGGATTGACCCAGCCTTGCCGCGGCATTTCGGGCTGCGGTGATTTCGGTCGAAACTTCACCAGTACCTCGCGGCCGTCGACGGAGGCCTTCGTGCGCTCCAGCGCATTGCGCTCGGCAACCGCCTGCCGCCAGTGTTCGTCGTCGCGACCATAGGGACGGCCTCGTTCTTCCCAGATCGCGTAAGCTCTTTTGCTGATCCATTCGTGGCGTCTATCGCTCATTTATCCATTCCATTCGTCAAAGGGAGTTATTCGGCAATTCTGTCCTGCAGGGTCGGTTGCCGGCGCTTGGCCGCCATCAGCAGGTCGAGTTCGATCGAAGAGGGCCCGAAACGGGTGTACAGGCTTTCGGCCTGGTCGCTGCGCAATCCATATTTGGAGGCGAATTCATCAAGGCTATAGGGGCGGCCGCGCAGGATCCTGCTTCGGCGCTCCGGTTCGCGGATTTGCGTCATTGGTGGTAATCCCAGTCGGTTTGGCGAGTTATGCGAACAAAACAGATTACAGCGATAAAAGTTCCGTGAATTTTCAGGGTTTTTTCGCGGCGCCGTGCCACTCTGGAGCGATTTCAGCCCGGTGGGATAGAATTTTAACGATGGCGTCCGTTGAGAAAATTTCGACTAAAAAGTGAAGATATATCATAGTGTTATGAAATTCGCTTCCGCGGCATGGGAGAAATGGGCTTTACCCCGGCGCGTTACTCTATAGAATCAATAGTGTTATTCGGTTCGCAGGGTCAAAATTTTGGCCGTTCCCGCGTCGATGCGACCGATACCGGAGGACTTTGGCTTCAACCCATCGACAGGAGACAGACATGATGAATGCCCTGCCGCCACTTCATGACGGCCACGCGCCGTTTACCCTCCAGCAGCTGTTTCGCGAAGCGCTCTATGCCTTTGAGGAATGGGACAGCGAATTGACCGAACCGATCGTGACTCACGAAGGACGGGTCATGCCTATCAGCTTTGTTTTCGAAGCCATGCGCGAATGCACCGACATCGTGCCGATGAATATCGTCGGCGCCGTCACCGAACGGCTGACCAAGCCGTGGGAGGGCGAAGGCCCGCTCGACCAGATGACCTTCTCGACGGCGGCGCGCGTCATGCGTGTGCTGGTGCGCAAGCGCCTTCTCGCCAACGGCGCGGCGGATCTCGTCGCCGTTTCGGCCCACGCGGCCGAAGACCAGAACCGCGATTGACGGAATAGGGATCGCGGCCAAGGCTGCGATCCTTTTCCGCTTGGCCCGGGAACCTCGCCCATCTCCAGCCGTTATCCGGCAGCACGGTCACATCAGAGATGGCCGAGGAATGAGCACATGCTGAAATCCATCGTTCATGAAATCATCGGCACGCATCACCGCGAGCCGGATCTCCCGCGGTCGCTCGAGCAGTTTCGCGATCGCAAGCGGGTGCTGATCATCTTTGCCGATGCGCAGGACGACCGCCCGCTTATCCAGGACGAGTGGCTGCGCAAGGCGCAAATGCGCCTGATCGAGGAAGACATCGAGGTGTTCAGCATCGCCGGTGGCGGCGCCTTTGCGCTGTTCGACGATGACTGGGAGCTCGATGCAGACGACGTGAGAGAGCGGCTGCAGGGGCCGCCGTCCGGTGAATTCGGGCTGATCTTGATCGGGCGCGACGGAACCGTCAAGCTGCGCTCCAGCGAGCCGCGCACCGCGGAGGAAATCTTCGAGGCTCTGGAGAGCTTGCCGAAGACGACGCCCTGGTAACTGCTTGAAACATCTGTTCGTTCGGGCGCGGGCATGGCGAAAGCTGTCCGCGCCTTCCATGTCAGAGTTCGAAGGCTTCCCTCAGTCCGAGGCTCTTGCGTTCGCGCAGGTCGAGATCCGCCTCGATATGGGCGATGTGGTGCAGCATCAGTTGGCAGGCGCGGTCGAGTTCATTGCTTTCAATCGCCGAAATGATGTCGCCATGTTCCGAATGGCCGCAGCTCGACACGGTCGACTGGCCGTAGAGTGCGATGACAAGCGAGGAACGGGCAACCAGTTCCTCCATGAAGCGCTGCACGATCGCATTGCCTGAAATCGCCGCCAGCATCAAATGAAAATCGCCCGATGCCTTGATCTCGGCCCGGCGCGCCGTCTGGCCGCGCTCGCTCATCAGGCGGCCTTCCTCCAGCAGCAGCTCTCTCATGCGCTTGATATCGGCAGGCGTGATCCGTGCTGCCGCCTCGCGTAATATGCCCGGCTCGACAAGGCGGCGGGCGGAAAAGATCTGGCGGGCTTCGTCGGGCGAGGGATAGGCGACGAAGGCGCCGCGGTTCTTCTCGACGCTGACGAGGCCTTCATAGGAGAGCGCCTGTAGAGCTGCGCGGGCAAGCGTGCGGCTGACGCTGAAGAGATTGCCGACATCGCTTTCCGAAAGCTTGGTGCCGGGCGAAAGCCTGCGCTCGACGATCGCATCGCGAATGGCGTCGCGGATCTGTTGTGCGCCGGTTTCGGCGGTATCTTCGGACAGTGCCCTGGCGGCGGATTTCATCAAATCGTTTCCTGGTGAACGTGCAAACCATATCTGGCTTCGCGGCAAAAGTTAAACGAATTTGCGCGCGAAATGACGGTCAAATTGTATACGATTAATTGCACGAATTGAGGACGAAAGCCTAATTCGTGTGCATATGCGGATCTGCCTATAAAATGCTCTGATGCGCCGAATTATGCTGAAAATCCTTGATTCATAAGGGTTTAACGCGGTGTAGCGCAATCTGGCACGGCAGATGCATCGTCTTTTCCGAACAAGGGAAGGCATGATGTCGAAAGCAGCAGAGATCGATATAGTATCCGTTTCGAAGGTGTACGGTGCGACGACGGCGGTCCATGCGATCAGCCTGAAGATTCCGGCCGGCTCCTATTGCTGCTTCCTCGGTCCGTCGGGCTGCGGCAAGACCTCGACGCTGCGCATGATCGCCGGCCATGAGAGCATCTCCTCGGGCGACATCCGCCTCGGCAACGCAGTCGTCACCGATTTTCCGCCGGCCAAACGCGGCACGGCGATGATGTTCCAGTCCTATGCGCTGTTCCCGCATCTCGACCTCATCGACAACGTCGCCTTCAGCCTCAAGATGAAGGGCGTCGACAAGGCGGAGCGCCGGACAAAGGCGCTCGAGATGCTGAAGCTGATGCAGATGGAGCCCTATGCCAACAGGCGTCCGGCCCAGCTTTCCGGCGGCCAGCAGCAGCGCGTGGCGCTGGCGCGCGCGCTGATCACTGATCCGGAGGCGCTGCTGCTCGACGAGCCGCTGTCGGCGCTCGATCCATTCCTGAAGATCCGTATGCGCGCCGAGCTGAAGAAGCTGCAGAAGTCGCTCGGCATCACCTTCGTCCACGTCACCCACAGCCAGGAAGAGGCGATGGCGCTCGCCGATATCATGGTCATCATGAATGACGGCCGGATCGAGCAGGCGGCCGCACCGCGCGAGGTTTTCGAACGGCCGGCGACGGCCTTCGTCGCCCGCTTCATGGGCGACCACAACGTTTTGTCCGGCCGGGTGACATCAAGCGAGAACGGCGTGATCGTCATGACCGTACCGGAGGGCCAAAGCTTTTCCGTGCGCGGAACGGGCAGGGCGGTCGGCGAGCCCGTCGATATCGGCATCCGCACCGACCGTGTGCGCCTGCAGGTGGCGACCGAATGGACGCTCGGCTTCAATGGCATCGTCTCCAACATCGAGTATCGCGGCTCTTCAGTGAAGATCACCGTTCTCGGCGCCGGCAGCGACGACTTCACCGTCATTTCAGACGACGGCGATTATTTCGATCGGCCGGTTTCGGTCGGTGACACCGTCGCGCTCAGCTGGGCGCTCGACGATGCCGTGCTGCTCGGCCGACCTTCTGCATAAGCCATCACCATCAACAACCATGAACCTTCCATATCAAGAAAAGGGGAACTGACATGACGACTGACACGACATCGACCAAGGCGGAGAAGGGTCTTTCCCGCCGCACGCTCTTGAAGACGGGTGCTGCTGCCGTCGGCGCCATCGCCGGCTCCGGCGCGATCACCGGCTTTCCCACCATCTGGGCGAAGACGAACATCACGCTTCGCCAGTTCGGCACCGGCGTTTCCAACATCAATGCCATTGCCGAGAAGTGCAAAGCCGATCTCGGCATCACGCTGGAGATGACGGCGACCGATTCCGACGCCGCCGCCCAGCGCGCCGTCACCCAGCCCGACAGCTATGACATTGCCGACATCGAATACTGGATCGCCAAGAAGGTGTTCCCGACAGGCGTTCTGCAGCCGATGGACGTCAAGAAGCTCAAATATTACGACAAGATCGTGCCGCTGTTCATCAACGGCAAGCTGAAGGCAGACAGCGTGATTGCCCAGGGCACGGCGCCGCACACGGTCGGCTTCGTCGAGGCGCAGGGCTCCAAGAAGTTCGCCAAGGAGCCGACGCAGTGGATGACGATGGTTCCCACCATCTACAACGCTGACACGCTCGGCATCCGCCCCGATCTCACTGGCCGTCCGATCACCAGCTGGGCCGATATTCTCGATCCGGCCTTCAAGGGCAAGACGGCGATCCTCAACATTCCGTCGATCGGCATCATGGATGCGGCGATGATCATGGAAGCCGCCGGCAAGATCAAATATGCCGATAAGGGCAACATGACGAAGGAAGAGATCGACAAGACGATCGAGTTCCTGATCAAGACCAAGGGCGACGGCCAGTTCCGCGCCTTCTGGAAGTCGTTCGACGAAAGCGTCAACCTGATGGCTTCGGGTGAAGTCGTCATCCAGTCGATGTGGTCGCCGGCTGTCGCCGCCGTCCGCTCCAAGGGCATCGCCTGCACCTTCCAGCCGCTGAAGGAAGGCTACCGCGCCTGGGGCGGCGGTCTGGGCCTCGCCTCGCATCTCAAGGGCGCCGAGCTCGATGCGGCTTACGAATACATCAACTGGTACACATCCGGCTGGGTCGGCGGCTACCTCAACCGCCAGGGCTACTATTCCGCCTGCATGGACACCGCCAAGGAATTCATGTCGGCTGACGAATGGGGCTACTGGATCGAGGGCAAGGCTGCGACCGGCGACATCCTTTCTCCTGAAGGCAAGGTCATGGAGAAGGCCGGTGCGGTGCGCGACGGCGGTTCGTTCGAAGCCCGCATGGGCGCGGTCGCCTGCTGGAACTCGGTCATGGATGAAGACCGCTACATGGTCCGCCGCTGGAACGAGTTTATCGCTGCCTAAGCGATTGCCGTTTTCCCCTCCCCAACCCTCCCCACAAGGGGGAGGGAGTCAGGTGAGGGCGGTGCGAGCTGTCTTTCGCTATCGCTCAAGACGTCGCTTCGCTCCGCCCCCTCGTCCGCCCTTCGGGCACCTTCTCCCCGCTGGGGAGAAGAGGGAGTTCGCGGTTTAGCCGCGCAACAAAATCAAGGTTCGCGGTGGCCCGGACGTCGCCGCGATTCTCTTCTCCCCAGCGGGGAGAAGGTGCCGGCAGGCGGATGAGGGGGCGGTACGCGCCTTCCTTCCACTTGACGTAATCAGAACGGAGAAGTGGATCATGGCGACCATCGCAGCGGAAACGGAAGACGGCAAGCAAGGCGCACGCAGCCGTGCCTTTCGCCTTTCCCCCTCGGCGATCTCCTATCTCCAGGCGATGCCGCTGTTCGTCATTCTCGGCTTCTTCTTCCTGCTGCCGATCGCGATGATCGGTATTGTCAGCTTCTGGGATTACGATTTCGCCGGTCTCTATCCCGATTTCCTCACCATGAACTACACTGATACGCTCGGTTCATGGGTGACGTGGAAGACCTATCTCAACACGCTGAAATTCACCGCCATCGTCTGGTCATTGACGCTCGTCATCGGTTTCTGGGTTGCCTATTTCCTGGCCTTCCACATCCGCAAGACCTCGACGCAGATGATCCTCTTTCTCGTCTGCACCGTGCCGTTCATGACATCGAACATCATCCGGATGATCTCGTGGATCCCGGTGCTCGGTCGCAATGGTCTCGTCAATTCGTCGCTGATCAAGATGGGTATCATCCCGCAGCCGATCGAATGGCTACTCTATTCCGATTTCGCCGTCGTGCTCGCCATGGTGCATCTCTACACGCTGTTCATGGTGACGCCGATCTTCAACACGCTGATGCGCATCGACCGGTCGCTGTTCGAGGCAGCGCGCGATGCGGGTGCCTCTGGCTGGCAGGTGCTGTGGAACGTGGTCATTCCGCTCGCCAAACCCGGCATGGCGATTGGTACGATCTTCGTCGTGACGCTCGTTATGGCCGATTTTTCGACGGTGCAGGTGATGTCCGGCGGCCAGAGCGCTTCGGTGGCGCTGATGATGAAGAACCAGATGTCGCTGCTGCAATATCCGGCGGCGGCTGCCAACGCCGTGGTGCTGCTCGCCGTCGTGTTGCTGATGGTCGCGGCGATCCTGCGCGTCGTCGATATCCGCAAGGAGCTTTGAGATGAGCCACGAAAAACGCGGCCTGGAATTCTATCTGCTGGCGATTTTCTTCGCCGTCTTCGTGCTGTTTCTCTACGGCCCGCTTTCGGCGATCCTGATCCTCTCCTTCCAGGGGCCGGACGGCGGCCTGACCTTCCCGATGAACGGCGTTTCCACGCACTGGTTCTTCAACCTGTTCGAGAAGCAGGCGGTCGGCGATTTCGGCGCCTCCTTCCGTCGCTCCTTCACCCTCGGGCTGATGGTGATGGTGGTGACGGTCGTCGTGTCGCTGCTTGCCGGCCTTGCCTTCCGCCGCCGCTTCCGCGGCTCGACCGCGCTGTTCTATGCCACGGTCGCAAGCCTCGTCGTGCCGTCGATCATCATCTCGCTCGGCATCGGCGTCGTCTTCCAGGAGGGAGGGCTGAAGCCCGCCTGGTATTCCTCGGCCTTCGGCGCGCATCTCACCTGGACACTGCCTTTCGGCGTGCTGATCATGTTTGCCGTCTTCAACCGTTTCTCGCCGGCCTATGAGGAGGCGGCGCGCGACCTCGGCGCCACCTCCTGGCAGACGTTCCGCCATGTCGTGCTGCCGATGATCGCGCCGAGCCTGATCGGCGTCGGGCTGTTCGGTTTCACGCTTTCCTACGACGAATTCGCCCGCACGCTGATGACGTCAGGCAGCTACAACACGCTGCCCCTCGAAATCTACGGCATGACGACCAACGTCACGACGCCCGTGCTCTATGCGCTCGGCACGGTGACGACGCTGTTTTCCTTCACCATCATTCTCATCGCGCTCGGCATCATGACCATGCTCAGCCGGCGACAGGCAAAGACAGACTGACATGCGCATTCTCATCGTTAATCCGAATACCACGGCCTCCATGACCGAGAAGGCCGCGATCGCCGCGCGTGCGGTGGCTGCCTCAGGCACGGAGATCATTGCCGCCACCTCGCACATGGGTCCAGTCTCCATCGAGGGCCACTATGATGGAGCACTCGCCATTCCCGGCCTGCTTTCCGAACTCAAGGAGCGGCAGGGCGCGGGCTACGATGCGGCTATCATCGCCTGCTTCGACGATACCGGGCTCGAAGCGGCGCGCAGCTTTGCCGATGTGCCGATCCTCGGGCTTTGCGAATCCGCGGTAGCGACGGCGGGCTTCCTGGCGCAGCGTTTCACCGTGGTGACGACGCTGGAGCGGTCGCGGGTGCTGATCGACAATCTGGTGCGCCGCTACGGCATGGGCGAGCGCGCCAAGGTGCGCGCCTCCGACATTCCAGTCCTTGAGCTGGAAGATGCGGCCTCCGGCGCGATTGGCAAGCTCAGGGCCGAAATCGAGCGGGCGCTTGCGGAAGACGGCGCCGAGGCAATCGTGCTCGGCTGCGCCGGCATGACGGATCTCGCGAGAGAATTGCAGGCGATCTACGGCGTGCCCGTGGTCGACGGTGTGGCGGCGGCGGTGAAGCAGGCCGAGGCGCTGGTGTCGCTCGGGCTTTCAACCAGCAAGCGCGGTTCCTATGCCTCGCCGCTGCCCAAACCCTTCACCGGGGCGATGAGCAGCTTTTCGCCGGTTCTGAAGGTCGGCTGAGCCATGGCTGTTTCCTTTGATTTTGAACGACTCACCGAGCGCGAACGCTACAAGCTGATGATCGGCACGATCATTCCGCGGCCGATCGCACTGGTGACGACCGTCGACGAACACGGCCGGATCAACGCGGCGCCTTTCAGCTTCTTCAACTGTCTTTCGGCCGATCCGCCGATCCTGGCGATCGGGGTCGAGAACAATGCCGATATGTCGTTCAAGGACACCGGCCACAATATCCGCATGACCGAGGTTTTCACGGTCAACATCGTCTCCTTCGCCATCGCCGAGGCGATGCATGTCTGTGGCGCCAAATATCCGCGCGGCGTCGATGAGCTGAAGGAGGCGGGGCTGACGGCGATGCCGGGCAAGAAGGTGGTCTCGCCCTACATCGCGGAGGCGCCGGCCGCTTTCGAATGCCGGCGGCATGTGACGCTGGAACTCGGCCGCTCCAGGCAGATCATCATGGGCGAGATCGTCTATGCGCATTATCGTGACGGCGTCGTCGATCCCAGGCTGCATGTCGATCCGGCCGCGGTCGATGCCATTGCGAGGCTCGGCGGCGATACCTGCGCCACCATCCGCGACCGGTTCGAGATGCTGACGCCGAAGCTCTGAAGCGACATAGGCTCAAGTTTTGCTTTACTTTTTTGCCTCCGCCGAGAATGGTCTGCAGCGGATCATCGCGGCAGAGGAGGGCTTACCCATGACAATCGAGGACGATCTCAGCCGGATCGCGGAGCAGGAGAAGGCGCTGAGCTTCGACGCTTTCGACCTGACGACGGCATGGCAGCTCGGCAAGCTCCTGCAGGAACTCGCCACCGAACGCGGCCTCGGCATTGCGATCGACGTAACGCTGCATTCGATGCCGGTCTTTTATGCAGCACTTCCCGGCGTGACGCCGGACAACGTCAACTGGGTGCGCCGCAAGCGCAACATGGTGCTGCGCTATTTCCGCAGCAGCTATGCCTCCGGCCTGAAGCTGAAGAAGGACGGCAAGACGATCGAGGACAACGGGCTTTCCGGCGACGACTATGCGCCGCATGGCGGCAGCTTCCCGATCAACGTCAAGGGCACGGGCTGCATCGGCGCGGTGACCGTCTCCGGCCTGCCGCAACGCGACGACCACAATCTCGCCGTCGAGGCCTTGGCGCTGATGCTGGCGAAGGATCTGGATACGTTGCGGCTGGCCTCGCTTTGATGCGGCTATCCCAGCCGTAATTTTGACAGAAAAAAGCCATGAAAAATGCAAAATTGCGTCGCCCCTCCGGTGACGCGTGTTTATCCCGCGGTTAAGGTGCGGCATCGCCCTCCTTAACCTACCCGGGACATCATGATCCGCCTGTTCCTCGCGCTTGCCGCCACCATCGGTTTCGGTCTTTTGCTGGCCTCCTGCAACACACTTACCAAGGAGGAATGCGTGGCCGCCGACTGGCGGGTGATCGGCGAAAGCGACGGCGCGGCGGGCTATGAGCCACAGCAGCGCTTCGCAGGCCATGCGAAATCCTGCGAGCGGGTCAAGATCGTGCCGGACCAGACGATCTGGTTCCAGGGATATCAAGCGGGCCTGGTGCGCTATTGCACGCCGCTCAGCGGGCTCGCGCGCGGCCAGGCGGGCAGCGGCTATGCCAATGTCTGCCCGCCGGAAACCGCATCGGGCTTCCTGCGCGGCTTCAATCTCGGCAGCAAGCAGCACGGACTGCAGGAGCGTCTCAACTCGATGCAGAACGACTACAGCTCCAAGGAAATCAGCATCGACGAGCTTTCCGACAAGCTGAAGGACGCTAGGGATGGCGACAGGTCCGAGCTGCGCCGCCGGATCGAGGAACTGGAAGACGACATGCACGACATTCGCCGCGACCAGCGCGACGTGCAGGACGAGCTCGACCGCGTCAACGAGGATGTCGAGTGGTTCCAGCGGAACCCGAATGTTGCCTTGCCCGCGCCGGGGTATTGAACCCGGGCTCGGAGCTTGTTGACGGTTTCGACGATGCCGTTCGTCGGGCTGTGCGATGCCGTAACCTGAGAGGCTGCTTTTTCGCGACAAAATAAATCGTCCAAATCGTCAGGCGTCCGTAGACGAACAGATGCGTAACTGATAGTTTGTTCTTGTTTTGTTCTAAATTCGGGTCCGTTATTTTGCGCGTATTCTTTGTTCTTGCCGCCGTCGGCATCGGTCTCTTCCTTGCCTCCTGCAACACACTCTCGAAAAAGGAATGCCTTGCTGGCGACTGGGATGGAATCGGTTTCACCGATGGATTCTATGGCCATTCGCCGGAAGCGCGGTTCGAACAGCATATCAAATCCTGTAAGAGGGTGAAGGTTGTGCCGGACCGCGCTGTCTGGAAAAAGGGCTATCAGGCTGGTCTTCTGCGTTATTGCACACCGGAGCAGGGCCTTTGGTGGGGACAACGAGGATATGCCTATGTTGGTGTTTGTCCGCCCGAGACAGAACCTGGGTTTCTACACGGTCACGACCTTGGTCGTCGTCAGTATTGGCTTGAAACGGATCTGAAGCGGGTGACAGATGAGGTCAAGTCCAAAGAGGAAGAGCTCGAGGATCTGTCCCGAAAACTCGATGAGGCGCCCGAGGCGGAGAAGTCCGATATACGCTCCGACATCCATAACCTGGAATGGGAGCTTGGCAGGGTTCGTGATAAGCAGCGCGATGTCGAGAGTGAACTCGACACCACTAAAGCGGCAGTGACCAGATTCCTGAGCCAGTTGTAAACGCAGCGATAACGATGCGAGGCTCGTGAGGCTTGAGCCTCAGAGCCTGCCGCCGGCCTCCAGGATGCCTTTCGTCAGGCTGCCAGTGGCCGGGAAAAGCGGGATCAGGCAGGCCTGCAGGGCGTGGTAGATATCGCCCTTGCCGGGGAAGAGCGAGTGCGAGGGGATGAGGTCTTCCGTCAGCTCCTCGTGCCAGCCGCCGTTCTCATGGTCGATGAAGGCGCGTTCGATCACGTTCCAGATCTTGCGGTAGCATTCCTCGTGATAGTCGCTCGGCAGGTGCTCGTTGAGGAAGTGGGCAGCGGCAGCACCTTCGCAGGCAGGCCACCAGAGCTTGTTGCGCTTGGCAGGCTTGTCGTCCCAGTCGAGCGTGTAGAAGAAGCCGCCCTTGTCGTTGTCCCAGCCGAGCGCCATGGATTGCTCGAAGAGGGCCTTGGCCGCATCCGGCATCCATTCGATGCGTTTGCCGCCGAGCGCCCAGAGCTGCAGGATGAGGCGGGCCCATTCCAGCCAGTGGCCGGGCGTCGTGCCGGCCGGGCGGAACATTTCGTTCGGATGATAGTAATCCTTATCGAGGTTCCATTCGGCATCGAAATGCTCGGCGACGCGCCAGTCGACCGAACCGGCCGAGCGGCGAATGACGAGATCGGCGATGCTTTCGGCCTTAACCAGGTATTGCCGGTCGCCGGTGGCTTCGAAGGCTGCCATCAGCGCCTCGGTCAGGTGCATGTTGGAATTCTGGCCGCGATAGCTGCCGCCATCGAGCGGCTGCCAGTCGGCGGTGAATTCCTCGGCGATCGCCCCGTTTTGCGGCTCCCAGAACTTCGTGTTCAGGACCTCGGTGATATCGGCGAGCATGCCATCAGCCAGCGGATGGCCGATCGTCTTGGCGGAGGAGGCGGCCAAGAGAACGAAGGCATGACCATAACCCTGCTTGTTGGAATCGACGGGACCGGCATTGTTGAGTGACCAGAAATAGCCGCCGTTTTTACGGTCGCGATGATGGTTCCAGAGATAGTCCATGCCGTGGTCGACGACATCGGAGGCGCCGGGACGGCCGAGCAGGGCGCCGATCGAGAAACAATGTACCGCGCGCGCCGCGATATGGATGCTGCGAACCTGGCCCTCGGCGTCGAGCGGCCTGCCGGTATCGTCGAGATCGTAGAAGCCGCCCTTCGGGTTGATCGACTTGTGCTGGAAGAAATCGAAGAGACCGTTTGCCTGGGCGAGCAGCCAGCCGCGATGATAGGCGCGGGTCGTCCAGTTTCCGAGTGCGGCGTTGCCGGTTGCGGGTGCCATGATACTCCTCCGATTTCGTGCGCACTATGTTGGAAATGCCTATATAGCGGTCGGGCGAGTCTGTCATCCGGCGAGACTTGTAAAGCACGAAATCGACGAGCATATATTGACATAAAGATATCTTTATGTGATTTGGATGTTTGGTCTTACGACGTCAAGGAGCCTTCCCGTGTTTGACAATCTCTTTGGTCCCGAAGGGGGCAAGCGTGACGGCAGTGAAGTTTTCGCAGCTTTGAAAAAAGCCGCGAGCGAGCGGATCCTTGTTCTCGACGGCGCCATGGGCACGCAGATCCAGGGATTGGGCTACGACGAGGACCAGTTCCGCGGAACGCGCTTCATCGGCTGCGCCTGCCACCAGAAGGGCAATAACGACCTTTTGATCCTGAGCCAGCCGGATGCGCTCGAAGAGATCCATTACAAATACGCCAAGGCCGGCGCCGATATTCTCGAGACCAACACCTTCTCCTCGACCCGCATCGCGCAGGCCGATTACCAGATGGAAGACGAGGTCTATGCGCTGAACAAGGAGGGTGCGGAGATCGTCCGCCGGGCGGCGATCCGCGCCGAGCGCGAGGACGGCCGCCGCCGCTTCGTCGCCGGCGCCATCGGACCGACCAACCGCACCGCCTCGATTTCGCCCGACGTCAACAATCCCGGTTTCCGCGCCGTCACCTTCGACGACCTGCGGGACGCATATGGCGAGCAGATCGACGGGCTGATCGACGGCGGCGCCGACATCATCTTGATCGAAACGATTTTCGACACGCTGAACGCCAAGGCTGCGATCTTCGCCTGCGAGGAGCGCTTCGCCGCCAAGGGCGTGCGTCTGCCCGTGATGATCTCGGGCACGATCACCGACCTTTCCGGCCGCACGCTCTCCGGCCAGACGCCATCCGCCTTCTGGAACTCGGTTCGCCATGCCAATCCGTTCACGATCGGCCTCAACTGCGCGCTCGGCGCCAACGCGATGCGCCCGCATCTGCAGGAACTGTCAGGTGTCGCCGACACCTTCATCTGCGCCTATCCGAATGCCGGCCTGCCGAACGAGTTCGGCCAGTATGACGAAACGCCGGAGCTGATGGCCGCGCAGATCGACAGCTTCGCCCGCGAGGGCCTCGTCAATATCGTCGGCGGCTGCTGCGGCTCGACGCCGGAGCATATAAGGGCGATCGCTGAGACTGTCGCCAAGTACAAGCCGCGGCCGATTCCAGAGCATCGCCCCTTCATGTCGCTGTCGGGTCTCGAACCCTTCGAGCTGACCAAGGACATTCCCTTCGTCAATGTCGGTGAGCGCACCAACGTCACCGGTTCGGCGAAGTTCCGCAAGCTGATCACCAATGCCGATTACACGGCGGCGCTCGATGTGGCGCGCGACCAGGTCGAAAACGGCGCGCAGGTGATCGACATCAACATGGACGAAGGCCTGATCGATTCCGAAAAGGCGATGGTCGAGTTCCTGAACCTTATCGCCGCCGAGCCTGACATTGCCCGCGTGCCTGTGATGATCGACTCGTCGAAATTCTCGATCATCGAATCCGGCCTGAAGCGCGTGCAGGGCAAGCCGATCGTCAACTCGATCTCGCTGAAGGAAGGCGAAGAGAATTTCCTCGCTCAGGCTCGGCTCTTGCACAATTACGGCGCTGCCGTCGTCGTCATGGCCTTCGACGAGACGGGGCAGGCGGACAGCTATGAGCGCAAGGTCGAAATCTGCACGCGCGCCTATAAACTGCTGACGGAAAAGATCGGGTTCCCGCCCGAGGATATCATCTTCGATCCCAACATCTTCGCGGTCGCCACCGGCATCGAAGAGCACAATAATTACGGCGTCGACTTCATCGAGGCGACGCGGACGATCCGTGAGCGCATGCCGCTCGTGCACATCTCCGGCGGCGTTTCGAACCTGTCCTTCTCGTTCCGCGGCAACGAGCCGGTGCGCGAGGCGATGCACGCCGTGTTCCTCTACCACGCCATCCAGGCGGGCATGGACATGGGCATCGTCAATGCCGGCCAGCTGGCGGTTTACGACAATATCGATCCCGAGCTGCGCGAGGCATGCGAGGATGTGGTGCTGAACCGTCGCCCCGACGGCACCGAGCGGCTGCTCGAAGTGGCCGAGCGTTTCCGTGGCGCCGGCGCCAGGGAAGGCCGCGTCCAGGATCTCTCCTGGCGCGAATGGAGCGTCGAGAAGCGTCTCGAACATGCGCTGGTCAACGGCATCACCGAATATATCGAGGCTGATACCGAGGAAGCCCGCCAGCAGGCCGCCCGGCCGCTGCACGTCATCGAAGGGCCGCTGATGGCTGGCATGAATGTCGTCGGCGACCTGTTCGGCTCCGGCAAGATGTTCCTGCCGCAGGTGGTCAAGTCGGCGCGTGTGATGAAGCAGGCGGTTGCCGTGCTGCTGCCTTACATGGAAGAGGAAAAGCGCCTCAACGGCGGCGAAGAACGCCGGTCGGCCGGCAAGATCCTGATGGCGACGGTCAAGGGTGACGTGCACGATATCGGCAAGAACATCGTCGGCGTTGTCCTCGCCTGCAACAATTACGAGATCGTCGACCTCGGCGTCATGGTGCCGGCGACGAAGATCCTCGACACGGCGATCGCCGAAAAAGTCGATATCATCGGCCTTTCCGGGCTGATCACCCCGTCGCTCGACGAGATGGTGCATGTCGCGGCCGAAATGGAACGGCAGGGTTTCGACATCCCGCTCTTGATCGGTGGTGCCACAACCAGCCGCGTGCACACGGCCGTGAAGATCCATCCCGGCTACAACAAGGGCCAGGCCGTCTATGTGACCGATGCGAGCCGCGCCGTCGGCGTCGTCTCGGCGCTGCTCTCGCCGGAAACGCGGCAGAGCTATGTCGATGATGTAAGAGCCGAATATGCCAAGGTCGCGGCCGCCCATGCCCGCAGCGAGGCCGAGAAGGTGCGCCTGCCGCTGGTCCGCGCCCGCGAGAATGCGCACAAGACCGATTGGTCTGCCTACCAGCCGACCAAGCCGCAATTCTTCGGCACGCGGGTGTTCGAGGATTACGATCTCGCGGAGCTTGCCAGATACATCGACTGGACGCCGTTCTTCCAGACCTGGGAATTGCGCGGCCGTTACCCCGCCATTCTCGAGGACGAGAAGCAGGGCGAGGCGGCGCGTGCGCTCTGGGCCGATGCGCAGGCCATGCTCAAGAAGATCATCGACGAGAAGTGGTTCCGCCCGCGCGCCGTCATCGGCTTCTGGCCGGCCGGCGCCGTCGGCGACGATATCCGCCTGTTCACGGACGAAAGCCGCAAACAGGAGCTTGCCACCTTCTATACGCTGCGCCAGCAGCTTTCGAAGAGGGACGGCCGGGCAAATGTCGCACTTTCGGACTTCGTTGCGCCTGTCACAAGCGGTGTGCAGGATTATGTCGGCGGCTTCGTGGTGACAGCAGGCATCGAGGAAATCGCCATCGCCGAGCGTTTCGAGCGGTCGAATGACGATTATTCCTCGATCCTCGTCAAGGCGCTGGCCGACCGTTTTGCCGAAGCTTTTGCCGAGCGCATGCATGAGCAGGTACGCCGCGACTATTGGGGCTATGCCAAGGACGAGACGCTCAGCAACGAGGAACTCATCACCGAAGCCTATGCCGGCATCCGCCCGGCGCCGGGGTACCCTGCCCAGCCGGACCACACCGAGAAGGCAACGCTCTTCAAGCTGCTCGACGCGGAAAAAGCCGCCGGCGTGAAGCTGACGGAGAGCTATGCGATGTGGCCTGGCTCGTCGGTCTCCGGCATCTACATCGGCCACCCCGACTCCTATTATTTCGGCGTCGCCAAGGTCGAGCGGGACCAGGTGGAGGACTATTCCAAGCGCAAGGGCATGGAGGTTTCCGAAGTCGAGCGCTGGCTGGGGCCGGTGCTGAACTACGTGCCGCGCAAGACGGACGAGGAGATCGAGGACGCCGCGTAGAGACCGCTCGCTGCCGTTCTTAATGCAATGAATCAAGAGATGATGAAGCCGGAAAGTGATTCACTTTCCGGCTTCATGCTTTTGATGCGGCTCGATAATTAGTCGCGTTCTGGCTGTTTGAATTCGATAGCGGAAATGACAATCGGATGGTATGGTTAGCCAAGTTAGCTAATGAGGCTGCAATGCAAGTGACCATCCATGCCGCAAAGACCAATTTGTCGAAACTGATCGACGCCGCCCTCTCCGGCGAGGAAGTGGTGATCGCCAAGGGGCGCAAACCTGTCGTGAAGATCATTCCGATTGTGCAGTCTTCCTTCAAAATCGGCCTGCTCAAGGGGCAACTCGCTGGAGATGGACCGGACTTTTTCGAGCCCATGGATGAGGGTGAAGTTGCGGGCTGGGAAGGGATCGAGTGAATTCGCTTCTGCTCGATACCCATGCCTGGGCATGGTCGCTGACAGGCGACAAACGGCTTTCGGCCAAGGCGATTGCTCTGATCGAAAAGGCGGAAACCGTTCTCGTCAGCCCGATATCCCTGTTTGAAATCGGGCAAAAGGTTCGTCTCGGCAAATGGCCGGAGATGGAGCCTTTCATCGGCCGGCTGCCGGACCTGCTGCAGGAGCAGGGTGCTACTGCAGCAGCATTGACACCGGAAGTCTGCCTGGCCGCAGCCATGATGGATTGGCCGCACCGTGATCCGTTCGACCGGTTTCTTGCTGCGACTGCGATGCAGAATGGGATACCGATCATTTCGGCGGACACGATTTTCGATGAACTCGCCGGAAATCAGCTTTGGATTGCCCGCTTCTGGTAGGGCTTACGTCACCCCGATCGTCAGTTCGGCCACGAAGTCATAGGCGTCCCCGCGATAGAGCGAGCGGGTGAATTCCACGGCGCGGCCGGAGCCGAGATAGGAGATGCGCTCGATCGACAGGCCGGCCGCACCCACGGAGACGCCGAGAAGCTGGGCGTCGGCTTCCTTCATATTGGTCGCCGAAATGCGCTGCACGGCGCGCACCGGGCGGACCTGGCGGCGTTCGAGCTCGGCATAGAGCGAATTGGTGACGGCGGAGGGGTCCGGCAGGAATTCGCCGGAGACGCTGGCATTTTCGATCGCCAGCGGCTGGTCGTCGGCGATGCGCAGGCGGGAGAGGCGGGAAACCTTCACGTCGGCGGCGAGGCCGAGGATCATCATCTCGTCGGGCGAGGGGGTGTGGACGCCCTTGTGTAGCCATTCGGAGCGGGAGGACATGCCGCGGCGCGCCATGTCCTCGGTGAAGGAGGTGAGCTGTGACAGGCGCTGCTCGACCTTCGATACCGGTTTGGCGACGAAGGTGCCCGAGCCATGGCGGCGCACCAGCAGGCCGTCGGCGACGAGTTCATCGATCGCCTTGCGCACGGTGACACGGCTGACGGCGGCAAATTCGGCGATGTCGCGCTCCGGCGGCAGCGCATCGCCGTGGCCGAGCGTGCCGGTGCGCACCGCTTCTTCGAGTGTGCGGCGCAGCTTGACGTAGAGCGGGCCGGTGCCGGCTGCCTGCAGGCGCTCCAGGGACAGGATGGTGGCAAGGTCGTCGCTCATGCCGCACCTCTCTGCTGATCGTTCAGGAGCTTGATCGCAAGTTCCACTGCGCCGTGCAAGGCATCGTTCTTCGGTTTGGCCAGCAGCGGCCCGTAGCGTTCGGAAAGCCACGGTTCATAGGCCTGCGCGAGGCCGCCGAGCAGGCAGATCGACGGGCATTCGGGCCAGAGGAGCGCTTCGAGGCTTTCGCCGATCGCCGCTGCGGCATCCGTGACGATGCCGACCGCGACGGCATCGCCCCTTGCCGCATGTTCGAAGACGGTGGGTGCGTAACGGGCGAAATCCGTCGGTCGTGCCGAATGCGCGAATTCGGCGATACGCTCGGGGTCGTTGCCGTATTCGGCCATGACAGCTTCGGTGATCGGCGATGTCGGGCGCACCCCGTCATGGGCGAGCAGCGACCGTTCCATGAGGTCGCGGCCAAGGCGGGCGCCGCTCGCCTGGTCGCCGACGACGAATCCCCAGCCGCCGATGCCATTCAGCCGGCCATCTCTACGGGCATTATAAACCGAGCCGGTGCCGAAGGCGCCGACGATGCCGTCGGCATCGCCGAGCGCGCCCTGCAGCGCGATCAACGCATCGGTGACGACGCGGCCTTCGGCAAAGGGCAGGGCTCGTTCTATCCGCTGGCCGTAATCCGTGACATTGGCGCCGGCGACGCCGACGACTGATACAACGGAGGAAACGGCCTCAGCGTCGAGCCCGGCATCGCGCAGCGCCTGGCGGGCGGATTCGACAATGTTGAGAAGAGAGTTTTCGAGATCCGACAGGATGTTGGCAGGGCCTGATTTGCCGCGGCCGATGATATTGCCGTTTCGGTCCGCCACCGCGGCCCGGCAGCTCGTTCCGCCGCCATCTATGCCGATTGCTAGCTCCGTCATCGGACCTCCGAATACGCCGTTCCCACATGTTTTTTTAATACAATACCAAAAAAATACCATTTACCAAGTGGGAATAACGGAGAAATTACATCTTTTTATCATATTGATTTTGTTGATTAAAATTTTTTAATGATTTTTTGGAGGCGAAAAAGTTAAATTCGGCTGGACAATTGGTATTTTTTTGGCCTTAATTCGGTCAAAGGGAACAGCGTTTCGAAGCCCACGAAAACCGGCAGCAAAGCCAAGCCGGAACCGCTTCGAGGATGATTGCAGGAACACCCGCCGGCCCGTGTGGCCAGGGGTTGAGTTCAGGCATCCATCGGCTTTCCCAGTCATTTCGCCACGCCCGGTGCAGGCCGCCGGGAAGGCGCGCAGTCCGGCCGCAGGCGATCCGTCTTTGCGTCCGTCGAGCTTTCGGGGCCGGCAGTCGCTGGCGGCCCTCAAGGGGCGTTGGGTGTTTCCTCAAACACACCAACCGCTTGTTTCAGATCGAAAACGGCGCCTTCCGGCGCCTGAAAACAGGAGAGGGAAATGAAAAACACTGCTCTGAAAAGCTTCCTGCTTGCCTCAAGCCTGCTGACATCGGCAGGTCTCGTCCATGCCGCCGACGTCACGCTGACTGTGGAAAGCTGGCGTAACGACGACCTGCAGATCTGGCAGGAAAAGATCATCCCGGCATTCGAAGCCAAGAACCCGGGCATCAAGATCGTCTTCTCGCCGACCGCGCCGACCGAATACAATGCTTCGCTGAACGCCAAGCTCGATGCCGGTTCCGCAGGCGACATCATTACCTGCCGTCCGTTCGACGCCTCGCTCGAACTCTTCAACAAGAAGCAGCTCGTCGACATCACCAGCCTGCCGGGCATGGAGAACTTTTCGCCGGTCGCCAAGGCCGCCTGGTCCACCGACGACGGCAAGTCGACCTTCTGCGTGCCGATGGCTTCGGTCATCCACGGCTTCATCTACAACAAGGATGCCTTCGACAAGCTCGGCATTTCCGTGCCGAAGACACAGGACGAGTTCTACGCCGCGCTCGACAAGATCAAGGCCGACGGCACCTATATTCCGCTCGCCATGGGCACGAAGGACCTCTGGGAAGCCGCAACCATGGGCTACCAGAACATCGGCCCGAACTACTGGAAGGGTGAGGAAGGCCGCGACGCCCTGATCGCAGGCAAGCAGAAGCTGACCGATGCCGACTGGGTCAAGCCCTATGAAGAGCTTGCCAAGTGGAAGCCCTATCTCGGCGACGGTTTCGAAGCCCAGACCTATTCGGACAGCCAGAACCTCTTCACCCTTGGCCGCGCCGCCATCTATCCGGCCGGCTCCTGGGAGATTGCGCTCTTCAACACGCAGGCGCAGTTCAAGATGGGCGCCTTCCCGCCGCCGGTTCCGAAGGCTGGCGATACGGGCTACATCTCCGACCATCCGGATATCGGCGTCGCGCTGAATGCCAAGAGCAAGCATGCCGAGGAAGCCAAGAAGTTCCTGAGCTGGGTCGCTTCGCCTGAGTTCGCCGACATCTACGCCAACTCCCTGCCGGGCTTCTTCAGCTTGAACTCCAACCCGGTCAAGATGTCCGATCCGCTTGCCCAGGAATTTGTCTCCTGGCGCGGCCCGTACAAGTCGACCGTGCGCTCGACCTACCAGATCCTGTCGCGCGGCACGCCGAACCTCGAAAACGAGACCTGGGTCGAATCGGCCAACGTGATCAACGGCACGGATACGCCGAAGGTCGCTGCCGAGAAGCTCCAGAAGGGCCTCGACAGCTGGTACAAGCCGGCCAAGTGATGTGATTGAGGGGCGGCGTCTGTCGCCCTTCATCCGGCCTGCCGGCCACCTTCTCCCCGCTCGCGGGGAGAAGGAGACTCGCAAGCGACCTTCCCAACCGACATGACATTCAGACGGGCATGTTCCCTCCTATCCGCCAGGCGGAGAGAGGGTTGGGGGAGGCGCAACGTTTTCCACCTGCGCTGCGCCTTGCAGCCAGTCGACAAGAACAGGCAAAATAGCCATGAGCGAAACCGACAACGCGGCTGATATCATCCCGATCAAGCGCCCGGTGCGCTGGCACATCTTCGTCTTCATGCTGCCGGCCGTGATCGTCTATTCCGCCGTCATGGTGCTGCCGCTCATCGAAACGCTCCGGCTGTCGCTCTACAACACGGTCGACGGACAGCCGGCCTTCGTCGGACTTGCGAATTTCCAAGTGCTGTTCGGCGATCCGCGCTGGGCGCATGATTTCTGGAACGCGCTCGTCAATAACCTGATCTTCTTTGCCATCCACATGTGCGTGCAGAACCCGATCGGCGTGGCACTTGCCGCCCTGCTTTCGGTGCCGAAGCTGCGGGGCGTGGCCTTCTACCGCACGGCGATGTTTCTGCCGACGCTGCTGTCCTTCGTCATCGTCGGCTTCATCTGGAAGCTGATCCTTTCGCCGATCTGGGGTGTCGCCCCCTGGATGCTCGATCTCATCGGCCTGAAATTCCTGTTCGCACCCTGGCTCGGCAAGCCTGGTTCGGCGCTGATCGCCGTGTCGCTGATCTCGAACTGGCAGTATATCGGCATTCCGATGATGCTGATCTATGCAGCGCTCCTCAGCATTCCCGAAGAGGTGATCGAGGCGGCCGAATGCGATGGCATCACCGGCTGGGCCCAGTTCTGGAAGATCAAGCTGCCGCTCATTCTGCCGGCGATCGGTATCATCTCGATCCTGACTTTCGTCGGCAATTTCAACGCCTTCGACCTGATCTATACCGTGCAGGGTGCGCTTGCCGGGCCCGACATGTCGACAGACATTCTCGGCACGCTGCTCTACCGCACCTTCTTCGGTTTCCAGCTGCAGCTCGGCGACCGCTCGATGGGCGCGACGATCGCCACCGTGATGTTCCTCATCATTCTCGCCGGCGTCTCGCTTTATCTCTTCGTCATCCAGCGGCGCATGCGTCGCTACCAATTCTGAGGAGCGCGCATGTCCAAGGCACGCACATCTCCCATCCGCACCGGCCTCGTGCACCTGGCGCTCGGCGCCTATACGCTGGTCGCGCTGTTTCCGGTGTTCCTGACCATCGTCAACTCGTTCAAGGATCGTGCCTCGATCTTCCGTGAGCCGCTGATGATCCCGACGCCGTCGACCTTCAGCCTCGTCGGCTATCAGACGGTGCTGGGGCAGGGCGATTTCGCCACCTATTTCCAGAACAGCTTTGTTGTGACGATCGTCGCGATCCTGCTGGTGCTGCTCTTCGGCGCGATGGCGGCCTTCGCGCTGTCGGAATATCGCTTCCGCGGCAATATGCTGCTCGGGCTCTACATGGCGATCGGCATCATGATCCCGATTCGCCTCGGCACGGTGGCGATCCTGCAGGGCATGGTGGCGGCCGGTCTCGTCAATACGCTAACGGCGCTGGTCCTCGTCTATACTGCGCAAGGCATACCGCTGGCGATCTTCATCCTGTCGGAATTCATGCGCACGGTTTCGGACGACCTCAAGAATGCCGGACGCATCGACGGGCTTTCCGAATATGCGATCTTCTTCCGCCTGGTGCTGCCGCTGGTGCGCCCGGCCATGGCAACGGTCGCGGTGTTCACGATGATCCCGATCTGGAATGACCTCTGGTTCCCGTTGATCCTTGCACCTTCGGAAGCCACCAAGACGGTCACGCTCGGCTCGCAGATCTTCATCGGTCAGTTCGTCACCAACTGGAATGCGGTGCTGGCGGCGCTGTCGCTGGCGATCCTGCCGATCCTCATCCTCTACGTCATCTTCTCGCGGCAGCTGATCCGCGGCATCACGTCGGGAGCCGTCAAGTGAACCAGGAGAAACCGATCCGTGTCCTCGTTGCCGGTCTCGGCAATATGGGACGTAGCCATGCGCTCGCCTATCACAACAATCCAGGCTTCGAGATCGTCGGTCTCGTCAACCGCTCGACGCCGGCGCAGCTTGCGCCGGAACTCGAGCAGTACACGATCCATCCTGATTTCATGACGGCGCTTGCCGAATTGAAGCCGGACCTCTGCTCGATCAACACCTATTCAGACAGCCATGCGGACTATGCAGTGGCCGCCTTCGAGGCCGGCTGCGACGTCTTCGTGGAAAAGCCGCTGGCGACCACGGTTGCCGATGCCGAGCGGGTCGTAGCGGCAGCGAAGAAGGCCGGAAAGAAGCTGGCGATCGGCTATATCCTTCGCCATCACCCGTCCTGGATGAAGCTGATCGAGGAGGCGCGCAAACTTGGGCCGCCTTACGTCTTCCGCATGAACCTCAACCAGCAGTCCAGCGGCCCGACCTGGGCGACGCACAAGTCGCTGATGCGCACGACCTCGCCGATCGTCGATTGCGGCGTGCATTATGTCGACGTCATGTGCCAGATCACCGATGCGAGGGCCGTCGAGGTGCGCGGCATGGGGCTGCGGCTGTCCGACGAGATCGCTGCCGACATGTATAATTACGGTCACCTGCAGGTGCTTTTCGAGGATGGCTCGGTCGGCTGGTACGAGGCCGGCTGGGGACCGATGATTTCGGAAACCGCCTTCTTCGTGAAGGATGTGATGTCGCCGAAGGGCGCGGTGTCGATCGTCATGGATCCGAACGCCAAGTCGGACGATATCGACACGCACACCAAGACGTCGGTGATCCGTCTGCACACGGCCGAGACCGGCCCGGACGGCAAATTCATTCGGCCTGACAAGGACATGAGGATGACGGGCGAGCCCGGCCATCAAGAACTCTGCGACCTGGAACAGGCCTTCATGCTGAGGGCGATCCGCGAGGATCTGAACCTCGATCGCCATATGGCGGATGCGGTGGCGTCGCTGCGCATCTGCCTTGCCGCCGACGAGAGCGTGCGCACCGGGCAGCCGGTCAGATTATAAGGAATAACCAGTGGGATCGCTTCAACTCAAATCCATCCGCAAGACCTATGGCACGCATGAGGTGCTGAAAGGCATCGACCTCGAAGTCAAGGACGGCGAATTCGTCATCTTCGTCGGGCCGTCGGGCTGCGGGAAATCGACATTGCTGCGCAGTATCGCGGGCCTTGAGGATGTCACCTCCGGCGCCGTCGTCATCAATGGGCGCGACGAGACGCTGACGCCGCCGGCCAAACGCGGCATCGCCATGGTGTTCCAGTCCTATGCGCTCTATCCGCACCTGACGGTGAAGGACAATATGGGGCTTGGCCTCAAGCAGGCCGGTACGCCAAAGGACGAGATCGACAAACGCGTCAGCAAGGCGTCCGGCATGCTCTCGCTGGCACCCTATCTGGCGCGGCGGCCGGCCGAGCTTTCCGGCGGCCAGCGCCAGCGCGTCGCGATCGGCCGCGCCATCGTGCGCGAACCGGAACTTTTCCTGTTCGACGAGCCGCTGTCGAACCTCGATGCGGCGCTGCGCGTCCAGACCCGGCTCGAAATCGCCCGGCTGCATCGCAGTCTGAAGGCGACGATGATCTACGTTACCCACGACCAGGTCGAGGCGATGACGCTTGCCGACAAGATCGTCGTGCTGAATGCAGGCACGATCGAACAGATCGGCTCGCCGATGGAACTCTACAGCCGCCCGGCCAATGTTTTCGTTGCCGGCTTCATCGGCTCGCCGCAGATGAATTTCATCCCCGGCGAGAAGGTCGGTGATCACAGCGCCAAGACGATCGGTGTGCGCCCCGAACACATGACGCTGTCGCGCGAGCAGGGGACCTGGGCTGCGAAGGTCGTGCATGTCGAGCATCTTGGCGCCGACACGATCATCTATCTGGAATCCGACCAATACGGCCTGCTGACGGCGCGCCTGTTCGGCGAGCACCAATACGAACCCGACGAAATCGTCTATGCGACGCCGGACCAGGCGCGCGTGCATCGCTTCGATGCCGACGACCGGGCGATCCGCTGAGCGGATGACAGAACGAAAAGCCCCGCCAGCGTGCGGGGCTTTTTGCTTCCAGCCGGCGCGCGGGCTCGATCAGCCGAGGACGGGCCGCATGAAATTGCGTTCATAGCTGACGATACTGCGGTTGCGCTTGTCGAGTTCGAAAGCTGCCAGACATTCCGGATCGCTTGCCATGCGCGTGCGATAGTCCTCGTAGGCGGCAAGGCTCGGGAAGGAAAACAATGCCACGGCAATATTGTTGGCGCCTTCGGATGGCAGGAAATAGCCGTGATGCGTGCCGCCCATCCTGTTGACGATCGGAATCCAGAGCCGGGCATATTCTTCGAATTCGGCAAGCTTGTATGGATCGATCACATAGCGTAGGTGGCAGGTAATCATTGAAATATCCCTTCGCGTAAAATGCCGGACCGCGGATGCCCGGGTCATTTGGTTTGTTCAACTTCTGGCACGCAGATGGGAGAGTTCAAGCGCTTTGTCGTGATGGCTGCATCACCTTTTCTGACAGTTCGACGGCCTGAAATGAAAAAGGCGCCGCGTCGGCGGCGCCTTTCGGACGAGTTGCGTTGCCGGATCAGTCGCGGATGATCAGCAGATCGGCTGCCATGAAGCGCAGCGTCACTGTTTCGCCGGCCTGCGGCGGCGTGGTGCCGGGGCTGTTGAACATGTCGAAGGAGATGACGTTGCCGCCGACATTCATGCGGGTGCGGATGACCGAGCCCAGGAAGTGAGCCGAGACGACCTGACCGGTCAGCGCGGTATCGCTTCGGGCGCTGTCGGAGAGCGAGCCTGCTTCCGGGCGCAGCGCCAGCGAGACGGTTTCGCCGGCCTTGTGGGCGGCGACCGACTGTTTCAGCGTGATTTTCTGATCGCCGATCTGGATGAGGTTGGTGTCGGGGTCGACGACCTTGGCCTCGATGAGGTTGAGCGTGCCGACGAAGGAGGCGACGAAGCGCGTTGCCGGCGTGTTGTAGATCTCGAAGGGCGAACCGATCTGGTCGGCCTTGCCGGCATTCATGACGACGATGCGGTCGGAGATCGACAGCGCCTCTTCCTGGTCGTGGGTGACGAAAACCGTGGTGATGCCGAGCTGCTGCTGGATCTGCCGGATTTCCTCGCGCAGCGATACGCGGATCTTGGCGTCGAGTGCGGAGAGCGGCTCATCGAGCAGGAGAACCTGCGGCTTGACGGCAAGCGCGCGGGCTAGCGCCACACGCTGCTGCTGGCCGCCCGACATCTGGTAGGGGAAGCGGTCGGCCAGGTGATCGAGCTTGATCAGGCCGAGCATTTCCTTGACGCGGGAATTGATGTCGGGCTTCGGCGCGCCGGCGACCTTGAGGCCGAAGGCGACGTTGTCGTGCACCGTCATATTGGGGAACAGAGCATAGGCCTGGAAGACCATGCCGATATTGCGCTGGTTCGGTTTCAGCGAGCTCTGGTCCTTGCCGTTGATGGTCAGCGTGCCGCCGGTCGGCGTTTCGAAGCCGGCGATCATGCGCAGAACGGTCGTCTTGCCGCAGCCAGACGGTCCGAGGAACGAGACGAACTCGCCCTTCTCGATGTTCATGTTGAAGTTCTTGACGACCTGAACCGGGCCGAAGGATTTCTGAATGTTGGTCAGCGTGAGAAAAGACATGAGCCAGATACCTTAAGCCTTTGCCGGGCGGGCTTTGCCGAAGCGGGAGACGATGTTGAGCAGGCCCATGCTGAGCCAGGTGATCGAGAAGGCGATGACGGCGAGCGCCGAAGGCTCATAGGCCTTGTTGGCGCCGACGAGCTGCAGGTACGGGCCGAAGGCCGGGCGATTGAGCAGCGCGGCGAAGGTGAATTCGCCCATGACGATCGCGAGCGTGATGAAGGCGCCGGAGAGCACGCCGCTCATGACATTGGGAAAAATGCACTTGAACAGGATGGTCGTCCAGCGGGCGCCGAGGCTTTCGGCCGCCTCCGTCAGCGTGCGTACGTCGATGGCGCGCATGGCGGTATCGACGGCGCGGTACATATAGGGCAGCGACAGCGTGATATAGGAGAAGACCAGCAGGATATTGGTGCCCATGGTCGAACCCGTCATCGGCAGATAGGACGACGAGTTGTACATCCTGAGGTAACCGAAGACGATGACGATCGCCGGAATGACGAGCGGCAGCAACGTAATGAATTCGACGACGGGGCGCATCTGCGGCAGGCGCAGCCGCACCCAATAGGCCGTCGGCACGACGAGCAGCATGCCGAAGATGATGGTCAGCAGCGCCATCAGCATGGAATAGCCGAAGGTCTCGCGGAACTGAATGTCTGAGAAGACCGATTCATAGGCATCGAAGCTGTATTCTCCGCGGCGCATGCGCAGCGAAAACTCGATCGTGCCGATCAACGGAATGACGAAATACGAAGCGCCCAGAATGACGGCGATCCAGGCTCCGAGACGTTGAGCTTTCATTTCTGCCACCGTTCGGCGCGCATGCGCAGCATGAGGTAAAGGACGTTGGAGACGCCGGTGATGACGATCATGCCGAGCGCGATGGCGTAGCCGAGGTTGGCATTGTGCAGGACGTCGCCGCGGATCTGCGCATAGAGCAGGATCGGCACGATATTCAGCGAGCTGCCGGTCAGCGCAAAGGCGGTGGCGATGGCGCCGAAGGCATTGGCGAAGAGCAGCAGCGTCGTGCCGAGCAGGCTCGGCCAGAGGATCGGCATTGCGACCATCGTCCAGTATTGGCGGTTGGTGGCGCCTAATATCTGCGAGGCTTCGCGCCATTCCTTCTTCATGCCATCAAGCGCCGGCGTCAGGATCAGGACCATCAGCGGGATCTGGAAATACATGTAGGTGATGGTGAGGCCGAAGAAGGACAGCAGATTGAAACCGGTGCCGTAGAGATTGAAGCCGAACCATTCGCGCAGGAGGAACGTCACGAGGCCGGTGCGGCCGAGCGTTGCCAGAAACGCGAAGGCAAGCGGCACGCCGGCGAAATTCGAGGCGACGCCGGAGAAGGTCAGCAGCGTCGAGCGCACGGAGGCGGGCAGGCCACCGAGCACGACGGCCCAGGCGAGAAAGAAGCCAATCAGCGCGCCGCCGAGGGCGGAGGCGACCGAGACGCGGATACTGATCCAGTAAGCGCTTATGATCGATGGGGTAAAGAGATCGCCGATATTCTTCAGCGTGAGGTCGCCCTCGGGCGTCAGGAATGCGCCCGCCACAAGATAAAGCGTGGGGATGATCAGGAACAGCAGGGAGAAAATGATGAAGGGTGCAATGCCCAGCCAGTCGATCACGCGGTCTTTGTTGATCAAGGGGGCGCTGCTTACCATAGGTGTTGAAACGGTACTCATGGAAAGCTCATCCTGGGGCGTCGGAGTGAGAAAACCTCCCCGCCTTTCGGGCGGGGAGGCTGGATCGGAGATTACTTGACGGCGGCGCCGACGACGGAATCCCAGTTCTTGGTGATGGCTTCCTTGCCGGCAGCCTGTTCTTCGAGCGTCGGGAAGACAGCCTTTTCATAGGCTGCTGCCGGCGGCAGCTTGTCGAGCAGGTCCTTCGGGATCTTGTTCTTCTTGGCAAGATCGTTGAAGCGGATCGGGTGGCAATAGCCCTTCAGCCAGCCGAGCTGACCTTCGTCGGAATAGAGATATTCCATCCAAAGCTTGGCAGCGTTCGGATGCGGAGCGAAGGCGGAGATCGCCTGGACGTAGACGCCGGCAACGACGCCGGTCTTCGGAACGATGACCTCAAACGGAGGGTTGCCCTTCAGGCTTTGACCCCAGGAGAGAGCATTGTAGTCCCAGGCGACGATGATCGGCGTGGAGCCCTGTGCGAACGGAGCAGCCTTGCCGACGACCGGCACGAAGTTGCCGGCCTTGTTCAGTTCGGCGAAGAACTTCAGGCCTTCAGCGCCTGCCTTCGCTGCATCACCGCCGGATGCGGAAAGACCAGAGGCATAAACGCCCTGGACCGCCTGGTTGGCGGTGCGCGGATCGCCTGCGAGCGCGACGCTGTTTGCGTAGTCGCTCTTCTTCAGGTCGGACCAGTCGGCCGGCGATGTCTTGACGAGATCCTTGTTCACGAGGAACGAGAGAACGCCGTAATAGTCACCATACCAGAAGCCATCGGCATCCTTTGCGGTGTCCGGGATCGAATCCCAGGTGGAGACCTTGTACGGCTGGATCAGGCCGTCTTTCTTTGCAGACGGGCCGAAGGAGAGGCCAACGTCGATGACGTCAGGAGCCTGCGGGCCGGTGTTGCCCTTGTTGGCCTTGATGGCTTCGACTTCGTCGCCCGAACCCGCATCCGGGTTCAGTTCGTTGACTTCGAGGCCATACTTGGCCTTGAAGCCGGCAATGACGTCGCCATAGCCGCACCAGTCGTGCGGGAGAGCGATGGTCGTGAGGGTGCCTTCCTTCTTGGCGGCAGCGATAAGTTCAGCGCTCGGCTCAGCAGCGGCAATCGCGGTCGAAGCCACGATCATCGCAGTAGAAAGTGAAAGCAGTCGAGAAAGGTTAGAGATCACTGTTGTTCTCCTTCGGGTTTCAGTGTCTGGCGATGCTGTTAATGAGCTTGCATGAAGCTTGTGTGACAGTTGGATGACGTTAATTTTGCCATGGATAGCAAGCGTTTGCGACAGATGGTTTATTTGCGACAGCGCCATCCGTTTCCGCGAAAAGCTGCCATTGTTTTTCCTTTGTTTTAGGCGCCCTCCTAACCCGGTTTGCGGAAAAGCTTGGTCTGCTCGAACAGGCCTTCCAGCGTCTTCATGCGTTCCTTCGTCTCGTCCCAGGTCGAATTCTGAACAGCCTCGATCAGCGCTTCGACAATGAAGAGAGTGACGACGGAAGAATCCCAGGCAGACGGCGCCTCGATGCGGACGCGGAAGGCATGTTTGGCGAGCTTGGCGGCAGGCGAACCCCACTGGTCGGTGAACACCACGATTTCGGCGCCGCGCTTGCGGGCGGCGGTGGCAAGGCTCACCATCTCCTGCTCGTAGCGGCGGATGTCGAAGATGATCAGGATGTCGCCGGCGTTCATGTTGAGGACATATTGCGGCCAGCTGCTGGAATTCGAAGACAGCAGCGCCGTTGCCGGCCGGATCACCTGCATATGGGTGAAGAAATACTCGGCAAGCGCGCCTGTGATGCGGCCGCCGGCAAAATAGAGGCCGCGCTTGCGGTCCGACAGCAGCGCGGCGACGTTGTCGAAGGTCGCGGTGTCGAGATCAGTCAGCGTCTGGCGCAGATTGCCCATGATGGCATCGGCGAAGCGGTTGAGGATATGCGTGCCCGGCGCGTTCTGCGCCCAGCGATCGTGCTTGGCGATCGGGTTGGAGATCGTCGCCTCGACCTCCTGATGCAGATGCGCCTGAAAATCGGGATAGCCCTTGAAGCCGAGCTTCTGCACCATGCGCACGACGGTCGGTGTCGAGACGCCGGCATTCTCGGCGATGGTGGTGATGCTGCCGAGGCCGGACACCGGATAATTGTCGAGAAGGCTTTCGGCCAATTGCTTCTCGGCGCGAGTCAGCACCCCAAGATGCGAATGGATGACGTCCGAAACCGTCTTCGACGCAGTTGTCACTGACTTTGCTCCCCGGGATGGTCTAGCGCCACTTCCCCACTCAAAGTTAACAACGCTGTCATAATCCATGTCAACTGCTGTCATGAAAAGAAATTTTCAGCGGATGCTTGACAGCGGCCGAAAGCTGAAGAATTCTTTTCTTATAAAGTTTTTATTAAGGGATAGGAGTGGCGCCTTTGGTGCTGGCCCAGCCGAAAATCCTCAGTGAAGCGGACGGCGAATGCGTCGGGATCGAGCGCATTGACGGCCGCAGCCCGCTGCTGCTCGTCTGCGAGCACGCTTCGAACACGCTTCCTCAGCGGTTCGGCGATCTCGGCCTGTCCAGCGAAGCACTCTCGAGCCATATCGCGTGGGATCCAGGCGCGCTTGCCGTTGCGCGTGGCATCTCCAAATCGCTCGACGCCACACTCGTCTATCAACGTTTCTCCCGATTGATCTATGATTGCAACCGGCCGCCGAGTTCGCCGGGTGCAATGCCGGAGACGAGCGAGATCTACGCCATCCCCGGCAACAAGGATCTGACCGACGAAGAGCGCCTTGCGCGCACCGACGCGCTCTACGTGCCTTTTCACGATGCCATTCGCGGGCTGATCGGTGATCGCCGGGCGAGGGGGCAGGACAGCGTCATCGTGACGATGCACAGCTTCACGCCGGTCTATCACGGCCGCCAGCGCCCCGTCGAACTCGGCATATTGCACGACGAAGACAGCCGGCTCGCCGATCGCATGCTGGACGTTGCGGCCGAGGCGCCGCTTTACAGGACTGAACGCAACGAGCCTTATGGGCCCAAGGACGGCGTGACCCACACGCTGATCCTGCACGGGCTTTCGAACGGCTTGCGCAATGTAATGATCGAGGTCCGCAACGACCTCATCGCAGACGATATCGGTCAAGGGGTCATGGCCGACTATCTCAAAGGGCTGCTCCAGCAAAGCCTGGACGCCTGAATAAAAAGAAGACCTGAGGGAGCAGTTTATCTGCGGACGTCCGCACGGCGAAAATGCCGCGGACAATTGGCACTGGACCGGCCCGCAATCCCGCGGCCGATCGTGAACAGGGGGAAGTCATGTCTGACTATACCGATCAGGATAAGACGCAGGACGTCCATGTCCTGCACTCGATGGGCTACGCCCAGGAACTCGAACGGCGTATGAGCTCGTTCTCAAACTTTGCGATTTCGTTTTCGATCATCTGCATTCTTTCTGGCGGTATCAATTCGCTGGCGCAGGCGACGTCGGGCGTCGGTGGTGCCGCCATCGGCATCGGCTGGCCTGTGGGATGCATCATCTCGCTGTTCTTCGCGCTCGGCATGGCGCAGATATCGTCGGCCTATCCGACGGCCGGCGGCCTTTATCACTGGAGTTCCATTCTCGGCACCCGCTTCACCGGCTGGCTGACGGCGTGGCTCAACCTGCTCGGCCTCATCACGGTTCTCGGCGCCATCAACATCGGCACCGCACTGTTCCTCGGCGGCACCTTCGGCGCACAGCTCGGCATCGCTGATGCGTCGGGCGTCGTATCGCCGGCAATGCAGGTCGTTCTTGTGGTGCTTTTCACCATCGTGCAGGCCGCGATCAATCATTTCGGCATTGGCCTCACCGCAAAGCTCACAGACTTCTCCGGCTCGCTGATCCTCGTGACGGCGGCTGTGCTGACGGTTGCATGCTTTTACTTCGCGCCCACGCACGACTTCTCGCGCCTGTGGACCTTCACCAATTATTCCGGTGATGCCGGCGGTGCCGTTTGGCCCCAATCGGACAGCATGTGGTATATTTTCGGCCTTGGTCTGTTGCTGCCGATCTATACGATCACCGGCTACGATGCTTCCGCCCACACTTCCGAAGAAACCAAGAAGGCAGCTCTTTCCGTGCCGCGCTCGATGGTGTCGGCCGTCATCTGGTCCTCGCTTGCGGGCTGGGTGATGCTTTCGGCTTTCGTCATCGCCATCCCTGATATGGCCGAAGGCGCCAAGCAGGGCTGGAGCGTGTTCTTCATGACCATCAATGCCATCATGCCGGCCTGGCTGGTGACGCTGCTTTACATCGCGATCTTCATTTCGCAGTTCCTGTGCGGTCTTGCGACCGTCACGTCCTGCTCGCGCATGATCTTTGCCTTCTCGCGTGACGGCGGCATTCCGGTCGGCTCGAAGACGCTTGCCAGCGTCAGCCCAAAATTCCGCACGCCCGTTGCGGCGATCTGGACGGGTGCGGCTCTCGAAAGCCTGTTCGTCTGGGGCGCGCTGTTCATCTCGGTCGGCGAGGCGAGCCTCTACGTCACCGTCGTCAACGCGACGCTGATCTTCCTTTTCCTGTCCTTCCTCTTCCCGATCGTGCTCGGCATCTTCGCCTACGGCACCAAGAAGTGGCCGGCACCTGGACCCTGGAACCTCGGCGGCGGCGTCTACAAGGTGGTCGGCGTTCTCGCGACGCTCGGCATGATCCTGATCATCTACATCGCGATCCAGCCGCCGAACGACAAGGTCTTCGAGATAACCCTCGGCTTCATCGCGCTGGCGATCGTCATCTGGTTCGCGGTTGAAAACCGGCGCTTCCAGGGCCCGCCGATCGGCGACATGATCGCCAAGCGAAAGGGCGAGATCGCCGCAGCCGAAGCTGCTGTCGGCGAAACCGGCACGGTTGCCGTTCCCGGCGAATAATCAGGCATATCGCAAGGAAATGGGGCCGCATCCCGCGGCCCCACCACCGGATCAACGAAAAGGCATCTGGCCGAAACATCCGGCCAAGCGCATGCGATTTCGTTGCCCCGATTTCTCAATTCCAATTCAGGCGGATCAATCATGAGCAGCTACACGATCGACGATCTCAGGAAGGATGTTGCCGAAGGGCGCATCGACACGGTTCTGGCCTGCCAGGTGGACATGCAGGGCCGGCTGATGGGCAAGCGGTTCCAGGCGGAATATTTCATCGAGAGCGCCTGGAAGGAAACGCACAGCTGCAACTACCTGATCGCCACCGACATGGAGATGGAGACCGTTTCCGGCTACAAGGCGACGAGCTGGGAAAAGGGCTACGGCGACTACACGATGAAGCCGGATCTTTCGACGCTACGTCGCATTCCCTGGCTTGAAGGCACGGCGTTGGTGTTGTGCGACATGCTCGACCACCATACGCATGAGGAGGTCGCCCATTCGCCGCGGGCGATCCTGAAGAAGCAAGTGAAGCGCCTCGAAGACATGGGCATGAAGGCCTACATGGCCTCCGAGCTCGAATTCTTCCTGTTCGATCAGAGCTACGAGTCGGCGCACACCGCGGGCTACCGCAACCTCAAGCTGGCCAGCGCCTATAACGAGGACTACCACATCTTCCAGACCACCAAGGAGGAAGAGGTGATGCGGGCAATCCGCACCGGGCTGCAGGGCGCCGGCATTCCGGTCGAGAACTCCAAGGGTGAGGCCTCGGCCGGCCAGGAGGAGATCAACGTTCGCTACGCCGATGCGCTCGCCATGGCCGACCGGCACGCGATCATCAAGAACGGCTGCAAGGAAATCGCCTGGTCGAAGGGCAAGGCCATCACCTTCCTTGCCAAGTGGAACTACAATGCCGCCGGCAGTTCCTCGCATATCCACCAGTCGCTCTGGAGCCTCGAGGAGAAGCCGCTGTTCTTCGACCATGCCGGCAAATACGGCATGTCGCCGCTGATGCACAATTACGTTGCCGGGCTTCTCTCCCACGCGAGCGAGATCACCTATTTCCTGGCGCCCTACATCAATTCCTACAAGCGCTTCATGGCCGGCACCTTTGCGCCGACAAAGGCGATCTGGAGCAAGGACAACCGCACCGCCGGCTATCGCCTCTGCGGCGAGGAGACCAAGGGAATCCGTATCGAATGCCGCGTCGGCGGTTCCGATCTCAATCCCTATCTCGCCTTCGCGGCGCTGCTTGCCGCCGGTATCGACGGGATCGAGAACAAGCTCGAGCTTGAGGCGCCCTTCGTCGGCGACGCCTATGGCGGCAAGGGTGTTCGCGAGATCCCGCGCACTCTGCGCGCGGCCACGGTGGCGATGACGGAATCGGCGATGCTGCGCAAGGCCTTCGGCGACGACGTGATCGACCACTATACGCGTGCGGGCGAATGGGAGCAGGAAGAGTACGATCGCCGCATCACCGATTGGGAAGTGGCGCGCGGTTTCGAAAGAGCTTAATAGGCATTTGCGGGTTTGCCCCCACCCTGACCCTATCCCCGCAAGCGGGGATAGGGGACTTGCCATGCGAGAGGTGGCGTGGAACGGACAGGTTGCGGCATAGCCCTTTCGCCCCGGTTGCGGGGAGAAGGTGCCGGCAGGCGGATGAGGGGCTGTCGCCCACCCAAATTTTGAATGATACGAGGACAGGAAACGATCATGGCAATGATCCAATGCATTTCACCGGTCGACGGATCGGTTTACGCGGAGCGCCCGGCGCTTTCGCTCGATGCCGCCAAGGATGTGGTGGCGCGCGCCCGCAAGGCGCAGAAAGCCTGGGCGAAGCGGCCGCTCGAAGAGCGTGTCCAACTCGTGCTGAAGGGTGCCGCGCGGCTGAACGAGATGTCCGACGTGGTCGTGCCGGAGCTTGCCTGGCAGATGGGGCGGCCGATCAAGTACGGCGGCGAATACAGGGGCTTCAACGAGCGCTCCAACTATGTCGCCTCGATCGCGGCTGATGCACTAGCCCCGCTCGTCGTCGAAGAAAGCGACCGTTTCGAACGCCGCATCGAGCGCGAAGCGCATGGCGTCGTCTTCGTCGTAGCACCCTGGAACTATCCCTACATGACGGCGATCAACACGATCGCGCCGGCGCTGATGGCCGGCAATACGGTGGTGCTGAAACATGCGTCGCAGACGTTGCTGGTCGGCGAGCGGCTGGTGCAGGCCTTCGTCGAGGCCGGCGTTCCCGAGGACGTCTTCCAGAACGTCTTCCTCGATCATGAGACGACGTCGGCGCTGATTGCCGCCGGCAGCTTCAACTTCGTCAACTTCACCGGATCGGTCGAAGGCGGGCGGTCGATGGAGCGGGCGGCTGCAGGCACCTTCACCGGCCTCGGCCTCGAACTCGGCGGCAAGGATCCGGGTTACGTCATGGAAGACGCCGATCTCGATGCGGCCGTCGATACGCTGATGGACGGTGCCACCTACAATTCCGGCCAGTGCTGCTGCGGCATCGAGCGCGTCTATGTGCATGAATCGCTCTACGACGCCTTCGTTGAAAAGTCGGTCGCCTGGGTATCGAACTACAAGCTCGGCAATCCGCTCGATGCGGAAACGACGCTTGGACCGATGGCGAACAAGCGCTTCGCCAAGGTGGTGCGCGAGCAGATCGCCGATGCGGTTTCCAAGGGCGCCAAGGCGCTTGTCGATCCGAAGCTCTTCCCTCAGGATGACGGCGGCGCCTATCTCGCACCGCAGGTTCTCGTCGATGTCGACCATTCGATGGCCTTCATGCGCGAAGAGACTTTCGGCCCGGCGGTCGGCATCATGAAGGTGAAGAGCGATGAGGAGGCACTCGCCTTGATGAACGACAGCCAGTACGGGCTGACGGCTTCGCTCTGGACCAAGGATGTCGAGCGGGCAGCGCGGCTCGGCCGCGAGATCGAAACCGGCACCGTTTTCATGAACCGCGCGGATTATCTCGATCCGGCGCTCTGCTGGACCGGCGTCAAGGAGACCGGCCGCGGCGGCTCGCTGTCGATCATCGGCTTCCAGAATCTGACGCGTCCGAAATCCTTCCACCTGAAGAAAGTCACAGCATGAGCAGCAACATCACCGCAAACTGGAGCTATCCGACATCGGTCAAGCTCGGCCGGGGCCGTATCAAGGAACTGGCCGACGCCTGCAAGAGCCTCGGCATCAAGAAGCCGCTGCTCGTCACCGATCGCGGCCTCGCCTCGATGGCGATCACCAAGAACGCGCTCGACATCCTCGAAGATGCCGGCCTTGGCCGGGCGATCTTTGCCGATGTCGATCCAAACCCGAACGAGAAGAACCTCGAGGCCGGCGTCAAGGCCTTCAAGGACGGCGGCCATGACGGCGTCGTCGCCTTCGGTGGTGGCTCCGGTCTCGACCTCGGCAAATGCGTCGCCTTCATGGCCGGCCAGACGCGGCCGGTCTGGGATTTCGAGGATATCGGCGACTGGTGGACGCGGGCGAGCCTCGAGGGCATCGCGCCGATCGTCGCGGTGCCGACGACGGCAGGCACCGGTTCGGAAGTCGGGCGCGCCAGCGTCATCACCAATTCCGAAACGCATGTGAAGAAGATCATCTTCCATCCGAAGTTCCTGCCCGGCGTCGTCATCTCCGATCCTGAGCTGACCGTCGGCATGCCGAAGATCATCACGGCCGGCACCGGCATGGATGCCTTCGCCCATTGCCTGGAGGCCTATTCCTCGCCCTTCTATCATCCGATGTCGGCCGGCATCGCGCTCGAAGGCATGCGGCTGGTCAAGGAATTCCTGCCGCGCGCCTATAAGGAAGGCACCGATCTCGAAGCCCGCGCCAACATGATGTCGGCAGCCGCCATGGGCGCCGTCGCCTTCCAGAAGGGGCTCGGCGCCATCCATGCGCTGTCGCACCCAATTGGCGCCGTCTACAACACCCATCACGGCATGACCAATGCGGTCGTGATGCCGGCGGTGCTGCGCTTCAACCGCGCTGCGATCGAGGAGAAGATCGGCCGGGCGGCCGCCTATCTCGGCATTTCGGGCGGTTTCGACGGCTTCTACGACTACGTGCTGAAGCTCCGCTCCGATCTCGGCGTGCCGGAGACGCTGACGGCGATGGGAATTGCCCCTGATCGTATTGACGAATTGTCGGCCATGGCGATCGAGGACCCGAGCGCCGGTGGCAACCCGGTTGCGATGACGCTTGAAAATACCAAGGCGCTTTTCAGGGATTGCTTCTGACATCATAAGAGCGGACCTGCAGACTGGCCCGGAAGGCTTTGGCTTTCCGGGCCTTTTTGTTCTGGTGACGTCCCTAGAGCCTTTCCGGGTTAGATTGCAGCATTCTGTTGGCTCAAACGGAGTCGGATGGTCGACCGGCCGGCGCGCGTCGTAGCCCAGTTCTACGGCCAAGACGGCCGGTCGATCAGCCGGCCCGTTTCAGCCAACCCGAAGGGCCGGGCATCTTTCCGCCAGGATCAAAGGCGATCGGCTCGGACGTACCTAGGGGTATGCCCTTCGCCAATCGCCTTTGCCCTGACGAAAACCTGCTCCGGCAGAATGCTGCAATCTAACCCGGAAAGGCTCTAGTTTTAGGGATATGAAAAATACCGACTGCAATTTCGCCGCGCGTGTTTGGAATTTGTTAACCATGATTGTAAAGGATGGCTTAACCGCACGATGCTCCGAGAGTGCGCAAAAGAGCGATGCCGGCTCGCATCATTGCCTTCCGAGGAACGAACATGCCTGTCATTACATTTGCAAATACCAAGGGCGGCGCCGGCAAGACGACCGCTGTTCTCCTGCTCGCAACCGAGCTTGCCCGCAAGGGTTACCGCGTCACCATTCTCGATGCCGATCCGCAGCACTGGATTTCGCGCTGGCACGAGATCTCTGGTCACGTACCCAATATTTCGGTGATCGATTTCGTCACCACTGCCTCGCTGCCGCAGCATATCAGCGAGAACAAGCACAATACCGACTATTTCATCATCGACCTGCCGGGTGCGCGCAATCCGCTGCTCGCCACCGCCGTCGGGCTTTCCGACCACGTGCTGATCCCGATCCAGGGCTGTGCGATGGACGCGCGCGGCGGTGCGCAGGTACTCGAACTGCTGCAATATCTGGACGAGAAGGCGGGCATCAAGATCGGCCATTCGGTGGTGCTGACCCGCGTCAACTCGATGGTGACGACGCGGGCACTGCAACTCGTCAAGTCGCTGCTCAGCGAACGGCACGTGCCGGTGCTGGACACCGCCATCATCGAACGCTCGGCCTTCCGCGACATCTTCGACTGCGGCGGCACGTTGCATACGATCGACCCCACGCGCGTCAGCAACCTCGACAAGGCGCGTGAGAATGCCATCTGTTTCGCCGAGGAAATGATGCGCAAGCTGCCTGTCCGGCTGGTGGCGTCTGCTCACATGGCGACGGCAGCCTGACAGTTAATGTGCATCCTTGAACGAAGTGCGTCCGGTTCGCCCCGCGACGCATTTCGTTTTTCAGGCGCTTGCCGTGCGGGTGCCATCATTGAGTGAATGAGCCAGAAGGCCGGAAAGACGCCTTTTGACTTCGGCCAATGCGTCCGACATGCGATTGCGCTGCCGCGGCAGGCCTATATCGACCACCTCCAGAATGCGTCCCGGCCAGGGGCGCATCACGACGACGCGATCTGCCAAGAAGGCCGCCTCTTCGATATCGTGCGTCACGAGCAGCATCGTCGTGGCATTTGCGCGCCATAGATCGATCAGATGATCCTGGAGTTCGACACGCGTCATCGCATCGAGCGCGGAGAAGGGCTCGTCCAACAGCAGCACCGCCGGCTTCGTCACGAGGGCGCGCGCCAAGGCCACGCGTTGCGCCTGCCCGCCGGACAGTTCCTTGATCCAGCGCTTCTCGTAGCCGCGAAGGCCGATCTTCTCGAGAGCCGCCGATACCCGCTCATCGCGTTCGCTGCCTGCCAAATGGCGCAGGCCGAAACCGATATTGTCCGCGACTGTCAGCCATGGAAAGAGCCGAGGCTCCTGGAAGACGATATTCACGAGCGAGTCCGGTTCCGTCAGCCGGCGCCCCTCCAGGCTGATTTCGCCTTGTGTCGGGGCTTCGAGGCCCGACAGCAGCCTCAGAAGGGTGCTCTTGCCGCAACCCGATCCGCCGATGACCGCGACCAACTCCCCCTTGCCGATATTGAGGGAGAAGTCTTGCAGCGCGTGCGTTCCGTTGGGATAGACCTTGGATAGGGAGCTGATATCGAGCATGTCAGATCCCGCTCGCATGGGTATCGCGCCAGCGCAGGAACGGCGCGCTCACGATCAGAAGCAGGCTATCGGTCGTCTTGCCGACAACGGCAAAGACCAAAATGGCCGCCAGGATCTGGTCCGGCTTTCCGAGTTGCTGACCATCCACCAGAAGATAGCCCAGGCCTTCGGATGCGCCCATGAATTCCGCCGCAACGACAAACATCCAACCGAGACCCAGGCCTGCGCGCAGGGCAAGGATGAAGTCCGGAAGGACCGCAGGCAGCAGGATCAGGCGGATGAGTTCGAAGCCCGAAAGCCGAAAGACGCGGCCCACCTCGACGATGCGCCTGTCGACGCCGGTGACGGCGCCGTAAACCCCGAGATAGACCGGGAAGAAGACGCCAACGGCAATCAGGGCAACCTTGGAGGCTTCGAAAATACCGAACCACAGGATGAACAGCGGCACCCAAGCGATGGAGGGAATGGCTCTCAGAGCCTGCAGGGTCGGATCCAGCAGACGTGCGAGCAGTTTGGAATAGCCGGTCAGCGCGCCAAGAGCGGTCCCCACCAGCGATCCGAAGGCGAAACCGATCGCCACTCTGCGCAGCGTCGCTCCGACATGGGTTGTCAGATCGCCCGATGCCGCCAGCGCATAGACCGTATAGAGAATTTTCGAGGGCGGGGGCATCAGGCGGCCTCCGACTATTCCCGCACGAACGAGGATCTCCCAGGCGGCAAACAACGCAACCGGAAACACGATTCCGACGAGCGGGTGATCGAAAGACGAAACCCGGCGGCGCCGGGTCTCCTTTCCTGTTTCCGTATTGTGCCATGACAGCGCGATGTGCACCAACGACATGGGAATGTTCTTTCTATCGCTTCACTGGCCGAGGGCGGCGGAGGCGTAGCTGGGATCGATCAGCTCCGATACGGTCTTGGTGACATCGACATCCGCCTTGATGACTTCGGCCTTTTGCAAGGCGAGGCCCGCCGCTTGGATGGTCTCGCGCTGTGCATCGCCGATCACGGAATAAGTGAGGTTCGTGCGCTCCAGCTGGCGGGCGATCACGGTATCGGGCAGCTTGGTGGCGGCGACGAGCGCGGCTTTGAGCTTGGCAGGATCTTTCAGCGCTTCGGTGCGTGCCTTCTCATAGGATGCAAGCACGCGCTTGACGAGATCAGGATGGGCGGCAGCAAACTCTTCGCGCACATTCAGAACGCCCCAGCTGTTATTTTCCGGCTTGCGATAGAAGAGCACATCGCCATCCTCAATCTCGGCGGAGGCCATGATCGGATCGAGGCCGGCCCAAGCGTCGACGTCGCCACGCTTCAGCGCAAGGCGGCCGTCGGCGTGCTGCAGCAGAACAAGCGAAACATCCTTTTCCGTCAGACCTGCATCGGCCAGCGCGCGCACCAGGAAAATGTGCGGGTCGGTGCCGCGCGTCACGGCGATGGACTTGCCCTTGAGATCCTGGACGTTGGTGATGCCGGTATCCTTACGGGTGACGAGCGCAGTCCATTCCGGACGCGAATAGACATAGATGGATTTGATCGGGTTGCCGTTGACGCGGCCGATCAAGGCAGCCGCACCCGCGGTCGAGCCGAAGTCGAGGGAGCCGGCATTGAGGAATTCCAAGGCTTTGTTGGAGCCTGCGGACTGGACCCAGGTTATCTTGATCCCATCCTTTTCGAATTCCTTCTCTAGAATGCCTTCGTCCTTCAAAATCAGGCTGACCGGGTTGTAGGTCGCCCAGTCCACGCGAATTTCCGAGACATCGGCGGCCTGCGCCGTGCCGACTGCGACCAAACCCGCCAAAACGCTCAAAGCCAATCGAACAAACGATTTCATGCGACCTCCAAATGTTAGGAGGTAAAATCTACAGATTTAATAGCTTTTGGCGTGCTTTCGGGTTCCAAACTTTGGGACGGGAGAGCAAATTTGAACTGCCGCTGCGGCTCGCGCTAGATTGTTGTGTCAGAACGCCGGCTGGATCGACCTGCCGGCGTTCATTGATGCTGTTCGCTTAGGGGCAATCAGATGCGAGGGCTTAGTCGACGAATTCGACCGTCACCCCCGGCTTGACCATCTTGGCAAGCTCGGTGGCATCCCAGTTGGTCAGGCGGATGCAGCCATGGCTCTGGGTGCGGCCGATCTTCGAAGGTTCGGGCGTGCCGTGGATGCCATAGGTCGGCTTGGAGAGCGCCATCCAGACCGTGCCGACGGGGCCGTTCGGGCCGGGCGGGATGTTGAGGATCTTGTCGTTGGCGCCCTGCTGGAAATTGATCTTCGGATTGTAGGTATAGCCGGGATTGAGGGCGACGCGCTCGACGTTCACCAAGCCTGACGGGGAGGGCGTGTCGGTGGAGCCGATCGAAGCCGGATAGGCAGCGATGAGATTGCCGGCGGCGTCATAGGCGAAGACCTGCTTGCGGGCCTTGTCGGCGATGATGCGGGCAACGTCGCCGCTCTTCGGTTCACCGGGATTGACCACCTTGATGACGGTGCCGGGAACGGTGAAATCGGCGCCGGGGTTCATCTCCTTGAGGAAGGCCTCATCCATGTGAAAGCGCTCGGCCAGCATTTCGGTGGTCGAGGTGTAGGCGAGCGACGGCAGCAGCGCCTTCTGCGAATAATCTTCCGGGATCTGGGCGACGAAGGGACCGGCGGCATCGGCCGGCGTGATCGTATAGCTGACGACAGGCAGGCCGCCGTTCAGGCGCAGCTCTTCCAGGATGGCGTCGGTGTCGTTGGGGTCGAGCTTGGAGCCGGTCATCTGGTCGTAGGCATAGATGCCCTTGGTGACGTTCGAGCCCATGTGTCCGTCGATGACGCCGGGGGAGATGCCGGCGCGGTCGAGGAAGACCTGCAGCGCGACGATCTCGGGCTTCGACTTGTTCTTCAGCGTGATCACCGGCTCGTCAGGTACGGCCTTCGGCGCGTCGGCGGGCGGGATCTGCTGATCCGGGTCGATCGAGGCATAGTCGTCGCCGGGTTGCTGATTACCGATGCTGTTGTCGTCCGGATAGGGCTGCTCGCCGAGCGGCTGGCGCTCGATCGCCGCATCCCGCGGGATGCCGCCGGTCACGGCCCCGCGCTCGGAGTAACGCGTATCGCCATTATTACCATCGTCGGCATAGTAGGGATCGTTGCCGTATTGGTCGTTATTGACCTCGCGCGGGCCGGGGCGTGGCGGATAGTAGCCGCGGGCACGCATCTCGGTGGCGACGATGTTACCATAGGCATCGATCATCACGCGGTTGCCGCTGCGATCGCGGGCGTAGGCGAAGCCGCGGGGGACATAATCGAGGATTTCGCCGTTTGGCGTAACCAGCACGATATCGCTCTGGCGGCGGTCGCGGAATTGCTGCGCGCCAGCCTCCGGCGCTGCAGCGGCAAGGGCTGCCAGCACGGCCGCAAGAGAAAATGCCGATTTCAGAAAGCGATTCACGTCTCAAACCTCGAACAGTGACTGGGCAGACACACACCCGTCAATTTTGACGCTAGTGTGGAATTTATGAAACCGTGCTGAACAAAATATGAAAATCACTAAGATTTCCTTTTACTCATAAACGTTTGCCTTCTCATGCCAGTTCCGCAAAATCAATTGTTACGGCCAAAACATAAGGTGGCGGCGAGCCTGATTGACGAATGAGGGCGCGAAACCTAACGCTGTGGCGGCCGATAAATCCTTGAGGAGACCCGAGATGATCGAATTTGCCGCCGCAAGCGGGCCGCGCCTGATGCTGGATGAAACATCGGTGCTGGATATCGGCGGATGTATCGTCGAGGGCGTGGATATCGCGCCGAAGCGGGCCGTTCCCGACGACGGCGATCCGCGAATCGATCACTCGCTCGAAGGCTTCCTCTTCACCTGCGGGCCGGATCATATCCGCCACCGCCAGCCGCTTCCCGGTCGGGCCGATGGCAAGGTCTATCCGCTGCACGGATCGGCCTCCGGCCATGCGGCGAAGCTGCTGTGGACGAAATTCGAGAACGGCAATGCTGAATGCCGTGCCGATATCGACATCGTGACCGTCGAGGGCTTGCCGCAGCGCATCGAGCGGTTGTGGCGGATCGACGGCGCGACCGGCGAGGTGCGGCTTGAGGACCGCGTCGTCAATACCAGCGACCAGACGGTGCCGACCTTCCTGATGTATCACATGAACACGGGCGGCAAATGGCTGGACGAGGGCACGCGGCTCGAAGGCAAGATGCTGGAGAATGGCGGCTTTCCCTGGACCTTCGGCGAGGACCCGGGTGGCATCTTCTGCGTCCCCGCGCCGGCGACTGAGGAAGGCTTTGCGGAGGTCCGGCTCGGGCCGATCGCCGCAATCGGCGACAGGACGCTTCGCGTGCGCTTCCGTGCTGATACGCTGCCCTATCTGCAGGTCTGGCGGAACCAGAAGGCGCCGGCCCATATTATCGGCATCGAGCCCGTTTCACACCGATGGGTCTTGCGCGACGAACTTGAGGCGGCCGGCGAGTTCAACATGCTGGCGCCGGGCGAAAGCCGCAGCTACGGGCTGAGCTTTGCCTTCGTGTGAGCGAAGTGTTGTTGACGCCTGCCGGACTGCGTCGTAGACCTTCAGCCCACGATTTTTGAGGAGATGAAGACGATGGATATTCGCCAGATCGACGATGAATATTCGGTTTCGGGTCAGATCACGCTCGACGACCTCGACGAGATCAAGGCGCTGGGCTTCAAATCGATCGTCTGCCACCGACCCGACCAGGAAAGCCCGGATCAGACCTCGTTCTCGGTCATCGAGGCGCGTGCCAGGGAACTCGGCCTTGAGATCACCCATGTGCCTGTTGGGCCGATGGGCGTGACGGAGGAAGCGGTGCAGGGCATGGTCGACGCGCTCGACGAATTCCCGCGGCCGATGCTCGGCTATTGCCGCTCCGGCGCGCGCTCGACGGCGATCTACCAGAAAACGCACCACATTCGCAGCTGAGCCTCGCCACCGCGGGCCGATTTTCCGGCGCTGCCCTCAGCGCCGCCACTTTCCATTCACTGAGGAGACTATAATGAGCATTAAGCGTATCGACGTCGGCGCGCGCATGAGCGGCGCCGTCATTCACGGCAACACGGTTTATCTGGCAGGCCAGGTGGGCGAGGGCGAAAGCGTCACCGACCAGTGCAAGTCTGCGCTTGCCGAAGTCGACCGGCTGCTCGCCGCTTCCGGCAGCAACAAGTCCAAGATCCTGCAGACGATCATCTACCTCTCTGATATCGCCTATTTCGCCGAGATGAATGCCGTCTGGGAAGGCTGGATCGACCCGGCAAACCCGCCGGCCCGCGCCACCAGCGAAGCCAAGCTCGCTGCGCCGAAATACAAAGTCGAGTTCATCGTCACCGCTGCGCTCGACTAAGCTCGCCGCAGGTCTGCTCTCAAAGCCGGTGGGGCAACCTACCGGCTTTTTGTTTGCGCGATTTCAGAAAGAGTGCGCGTCGGCGTGATCGCTTCTGGATCGAGCTTCACCTCGATGATCGCCGGCTTGCCGCTCTCGCGCGCACGCTCGAAGGCCGGCGCGAATTCCTCCGTCCGTTCCACCGTTTCGCCGTGGCCGCCATAGGCGCGGGCAAGGGCTGCGAAATCGGGATTGGTGAGATCCGTGCTGCTGACGCGGCCGGGATATTCGCGCTCCTGGTGCATGCGGATCGTGCCGTAGATGCCGTTGTTGACGACGACTGATATGATCGGCAGGCCGTAGCGGATGGCGGTGGCGAATTCCTGGCCGTGCATCAGGAAACAGCCGTCGCCGGCAAAGCAGATGACCTCGCGCTCGGGAAAGAGCCGCTTGGCGGCGACGGCCGCCGGCAGGCCGTAACCCATCGAGCCGGAGGTCGGGGCCGACTGCGTGTTGAAGCGGCGGAAACGATGGAAGCGGTGCACCCAGGTGGCGTAATTGCCCGCACCATTGGTGAAGATCGTATCCGGCCCGGTATTGGCCTCCAGCCATTCCATGATCGGTCCCATCTGGACGGCGCCCGGACCTGTTGCCGGCGGCTTCGACCAGGCGAGATAGGCCTGGTGCATACGCTCGGTGCGCTCGGCCCAGCGCGGCTCGGCCGGCGCTTCCAGATCGGCGAGTGCGGCGACGAAATCGACGGGTGCGGCGCAGATGGCGAGATCCGGGCGGTAGATGCGGCCGAGTTCGGAAGCGTCGGGATAGACGTGCACCAGTGGTTGCTGGGGGTAGGGGATATCGATCAGCGTATAGGACGAGGACGGCATTTCCGACATGCGGGCGCCGAGCAGGATCAGCAGATCGCTCTCCTTGATCTCTTTTGCCAGAGCAGGATTGATGCCGATGCCGACATCGCCGGCATAGGAGGGATGGAGATGATCGAACAGCATCTGCCGGCGGAAGGAGCAACCGACCGGCAGGTTGAAGCGCTCTGCGAAGCTCTGGAAGTCGGCAACGGCATCGGCATCCCATCGCGTGCCGCCGAGGATCACCATCGGCCGCTCGGCCTTCAAGAGGCGCAGATAGAGATCGTCGATCTGCTTGCTGCCGGGATGAGCCTCGACGCTGGCGTAGCGCCTGGCGCGGGGTGCTTCCACCTCGTCGCGCAGCATATCTTCCGGCAGCGTCAGCACGACGGGGCCGGGGCGGCCGGAGGTGGCGATTGCAAAGGCGCGGGTGACGAATTCGGGAATGCGGGCGGCGTCGTCGATTTCGCCGACCCATTTGGCGAATTCGGTGAAGGCGCGGCGGAACTCGACCTCCTGGAAGGCCTCGCGCTCGCGCGCCTCCCGCTGGACCTGGCCGATGAAGAGGATCATCGGGATCGAATCCTGCTTGGCGATGTGCAGGCCGGCGGAAGCGTTGGTGGCGCCGGGGCCACGGGTGACCATGCAGATGCCGGGTTCGCCGGTCAGTCTGCCCCAGCAATCCGCCATCATCGCAGCGCCGCCCTCCTGACGACAGACGAGGACGTCGATATCGCTGTCGCGCAGTGCATCGAGGACGGCAAGGAAGCTCTCTCCAGGCACGCAGGAGAGGCGTTTGACGCCGTTTGCCTTCAGCGCCTCGACGATCAGTTCTCCGCCGGTTTTCTTCATGACGAAGCGTTCTCCTCGTATTCGGCGAGTTCCGCCAGAATTTCATCCCGGTGTTCGCCGAGCCGCGGGCTCGGCCTGGTGTAGCGCAAGGGCGTCTCGGACATGACGACCGGCGTCCTGACGCCGGGGATCATGGTACCGGCAGCATCCGCAAGGTCGATGCGCAGGCCGCGGGCCCGCACCTGCGGATCGGCGAACATTTCCTCGATCGTGTTGATCGCGCCGGCTGGAACCGCATTCTCCTCGCAGGCCTTCAGAAGATCCGCCTTCTGCCATTTCAGCGTCTCGGTGGAGACGAGGCGGCGCACCTCACCGCGATGGGCGACGCGGGCCCTGTTGGTGGAAAAACGCTCGTCGCCAGCGATTGCCTCCAGGCCAAGGAGGGTGGAGAGGCGGCGGAACTGGCCGTCGTTTCCGACCGCGAGGATGAGATAGCCGTCGGCCGCCGGCACGACCTCATAGGGCGAGATATTGGGATGGGCGTTGCCGAGGCGGGTCGGTGCGGCGCCAGAGACCAGGTAGTTCATGTTCTGATTGGCGAGCACGGCCGACTGCACGTCGAGCAGGGCCATGTCGACGAGCTGGCCTTCGCCTGTCTTCAGCGCGTGGATCAGGGCGGCCTCAATCGCCGAGACGGCATAGATGCCGGTGAAGACATCGGCGATCGCTACACCCGCCTTCATCGGCTGGCCGTCCGGCTCGCCCGTTATTGACATGAAGCCGGACATGCCCTGGACGATGTAATCGTAACCGGCGAGATGCGCATAGGGGCCGGTCTGGCCGAAGCCGGTGATCGAGCAATAGACGAGCTTCGGGTTCACTTTCCGCAGACTGTCGTAATCGAGCCCGTATTTGACGAGGCCGCCGAGTTTGAAATTCTCGATCACCACATCGGCGGTGGCAACGAGCCGGCGGACGAGATCCTGACCTTCGGGGCTCTTCAGATCGGCAGTGATGGAACGCTTGCCGCGATTGGTGGCGTGATAATAGGCGGCCGAGAGATTTTCGCCATCGGCGCCTTCGACGAAGGGCGGGCCCCATTGGCGGGTATCGTCACCGCCGTCGGGATTTTCGACCTTGATGACATCGGCGCCGAGATCGGCAAGCATCTGTCCCGCCCAGGGGCCGGCGAGCACGCGGGCAAGCTCGATCACCCTGATGCCGGCAAGCGGCGGTTTTTTGGTTGTCTCCATCATGTTCCCTCGCCAGTTCTACGGCGCCAGCGTCGCCTCAGATGTATCGGATACGGGTCTGGATGCAAAGCGGCGCTCGCGCCAGAGGATGTAGAAGCCCGACGCCATGATGATCATGATGCCGAGCCATTTGACCGCATTCGGAAAGTCGCCGAAAACAAGCCAGGCAAAGATCGTCGCCGAGACGATCTCGAAATATTGCAGCGGCGCCAGCGTCGAAGCGGGTGCGGCGCGATAGGCATAGACGCCGAAGATGCCTGCGATTGCGGCCATGGCGCCGACGCCGGCGAGGTAGAACCAGGTGCTGCCCTCCGGCATGACGGGATCGAAGATATCGGAGCCGCTTCCCTGCCCAAAAACAAGCAGGATGGCGCAGAAGAGCAGGCCCCAGATGCCCATCTGGAACTGCATCGCCCACGGGTCTTCCCTGTGCGAGAGGACGCGCGTCATCAGCACGAAGATTGCAATGCAGAGCGCGCTGAGGACGGGCAGGAGCGCGACATAGCCGACCTCCTCGAAGCTCGGCTGAATGATCAGCATCGCCCCGAAGAAGCCGACGCCGCAGGCGGTATAGCGCCGCCAGCCGATCGTTTCCTTCAGGAAAATGCCGCCGAGGATCGTCACTATTATCGGCTCGACGAAGAAGATCGCAATCGCGTCGGCGACCGCCATATATTTCAGCGTGGTGACGAAGGAGATCATCGAGACAGTGATGATCGCGCCTCGGATGGCGTGGAACAGGCTCTGGCTCCACGAGAAATCGGTAAAGCTGCGCCGCCACAGCACGATCGGCAGCATGCAGAGCGCCTGGACGGCAAAACGACCGGCGGTGACCTCGGCCGACGGGATGGTGACGACGGCAAGCTTGGAGAAGATGTCAATGAGCGGCGAGACCATCACCGACAGAAACATCAGCGCAAGCCCGGTCGTCACCTCGGAGGCGGACGAAACGGTGCGGACGGGGGTGCTGCTCATGATCGAATCCCTGTGGCTCAGGCTCTTGCGACGGCCGCGTCGCACCAATCCGCGAAGGCCGCGGTCGCCTGATCCGCGCCGATCTCGTTCAGTGTTTCGTGCCGCATATCCTGATATATCAAGGTGCTAATACGAGAGAAGCCCTGGTCTTTCAAATGGTTTGACAGCCAGAGAATGGCTTTTCCACGCTCCGTTGCGGGATCCTTTCCACCGCCGACCAGATGGATCGGCATATCCCGCGCCAGCCGGTCGAGATGGACCTTCTGCGGCGCGCGGAAGGTCATTTCGAAGAGATCGAGCCAGAGAGAAACCGAGGCGTCGAAGCCGCAAAGCGGATCGGCGACATATTTGTCGACTTCGCCGGGAATGCGCGACAGCCAGTCGAATTCGGTGCGGCGGCCGGGGATGGATCTGCCCCAGGCGCCGAAGGTGAGCTTCGGCAGCAGGCCGCTCGGCACGTCGGAGCCCTTGAGCATGCGCTCGGCAAGGAGGATCACCTGGGCGGCGCGACCGGCAAGGCCGACGGCGAAATTCGAATTCCAGACGGCGACGGCATCGAAATCAGCAGGGGCGGTGACCGATGCATTGAGGGCGATGAGACCGCCCATCGAGTGGCCGAAGAGGATCACCGGCAGGCCAGGATGGCGGGAAGCGGCATGGGCGCGCATGGCGATGACATCGCCGATCACCTTTTCGACGCCGCCGCGCCTCGCAAAGCGGCCGATCGGCGCGTCGGGCGCCGTCGTCTCGCCGTGGCCGCGGTGATCGTGGGCGTAGACGTGATAGCCGCGTGCCGCCATTGCCTCGGCAAAAGCGCGGTAGCGTTTCGAATGTTCGGCGAGCCCATGCGATATCAACAGGATGCCGCGTGGCGGAGCGACAGCTTCGGCATAGTGATAGGCGAGCGACGCCTCCGGCACGGCAAGCCTTTGCGTTTCAAGAAACATAGGATCCTCCCTGTCGCAACAGACCAGATCATCCGGCAAAAGCAACATGGGCATTTGATTTATCCGATAACAAATTGCGATGTGGTTGCGATTCAGGGTTGCGGGCTTTCGATCTTCGTGCTTATTTGTTCTCGTATTGTTCTTTTGGGGGTTGAAATGAGCAGCATGCAGTTGCGTACATTGGCGTTCGCCTTGTCGATGGTCCTTGCCGGCGCCGCCACGGCGCAAGAGGGTGGCGGGCGCACCCGCTTCATTCTTGCGGCGAGCTGGCAGCCCGCCTTCTGCCAGACGAACCAGAAGAAGGCCGAATGCGCCAGCCAGACCGGTGAACGTCCCGACGCGACGAACTTCTCGCTGCACGGGCTCTGGCCGATGAAGCAGAATTATTGCGACGTGAGCGCCGAGCAGAAGGCTGCCGACAAGGACGGCAAATGGAACGAATTGCCGGAGGTGGCACTTTCGGCCGATGCGAAGTCGGCGCTTGCGAAGGCGATGCCCGGCACGCAATCCGGCCTGGAACGGCATGAATGGGTAAAGCACGGCACCTGCACTAAGATGAGCGCCGAAGACTATTTCGGCGTCGGTATGCATCTGGTCGGGGCGCTCAATATGTCGGCCGTGCGCGATCTCTTCGCCGCCAATATCGGCAAGACCGTCAAGGCCGAGGCGATCAAGGCGGCTTTCGACAAGAGTTTCGGGCCGGGTGCCGGTGATCGCGTCAAGATGAGCTGCCGGAAGGCCGGTAGTATCCGGGTGATCAGCGAGCTGACGATCGGGCTTTCCGAGGATGCAGGGACGGCGTCGGCGAAAAGTGCAGCACTTGCCGATCTGATCCAGGGGGCGGGAAAAACCTCTTTCGGCTGCGACGAGGGTGTCGTCGACGCTGCGGGCTTCTGACCGGAAATCCTGAGTAATCCGGGTTTCGGCGTTGCTCGCAGGCGCTGTTTCGCCTACATAGCGGCACGATCGAAGTTTCCCGCCCGGAGCAGCGCAGTATGGCACGTCAGTTCATCTATCACATGTCCGGCCTCAACAAGGCCTATGGCAACAAGAAGATCCTGGAGAATATCCACCTTTCTTTCTACCCGGATGCCAAGATCGGTATCCTCGGGCCAAACGGCGCCGGTAAATCCACCGTGCTGCGCATCATTGCCGGCCAGGACAAGGAATATACCGGCGAAGCCTGGCTCGCCGAAGGGGCGACGGTCGGCTACCTCGAGCAGGAGCCGAAACTCGATCCCAACAAGACGGTGTTCGAGAACGTCATGGAAGGCGTTGCCTCCAAGACGGCTGTGCTTGAGCGCTATAACGAGTTGATGATGAACTATTCCGACGAGACGGCGGAAGAGGGTGCCAAGCTCCAGGATATCATCGACAGCCAGAACCTTTGGGATCTGGAAAGCCAGGTCGAGATGGCGATGGAAGCCTTGCGCTGCCCGCCGCGCGACGCCGAGGTTACCAGCCTCTCGGGTGGTGAGCGCCGCCGTATCGCGCTTTGCCGCCTGCTGCTGTCGCAGCCGGACCTGCTGTTGCTCGACGAACCGACCAACCACCTGGACGCCGAGACGATCGCCTGGCTCGAAAAGCACCTGCGTGACTATCCAGGCGCCGTGATGATGATCACCCACGATCGCTACTTCCTGGATAACGTCACCGGCTGGATCCTCGAACTAGACCGCGGCCGTGGCATTCCTTACGAAGGCAACTACTCGGCTTACCTGCTCGCCAAGGCCAAACGCATGCAGCAGGAAAACCGCGAAGAGGCAGGCCGTCAGAAGGCGATCAGCCGTGAACAGGAATGGATCGCCTCCAGCCCGAAGGCCCGTCAGGCCAAGTCCAAGGCGCGTATCAAGTCCTACGAGCAGCTGGTGGAAGCCGCCGAGAAGCAGCGTCCCGGCGACGCGCAGATCATCATTCCGGTCAGCGAGCGCCTGGGACAGGTGGTCATCGAGATGGAAGGCATCACCAAGGGCTTCGAGGGCCGTACGCTGATCAACGACCTGTCGATCAAGCTGCCGCCGGGCGGCATCGTCGGCATCATCGGCCCGAACGGCGCCGGCAAGACGACGCTGTTCCGCATGATCACCGGCCAGGAGAAGCCGGACAGCGGTTCGATCCGCATCGGCGAGACCGTGCATCTCGGTTATGTCGACCAGAGCCGCGACGCACTTGCCGCCGACAAGACGGTCTGGGAAGAGATCTCCGGCGGCGCCGAAGTCATCAAGCTCGGCAAGTTCGACATGAACTCCCGTGCCTATTGCGGTGCCTTCAACTTCAAGGGCGGCGACCAGCAGCAGAAGGTCGGCAATCTCTCGGGCGGTCAGCGCAACCGTGTGCACCTTGCCAAGATGCTTAAAGCCGGCGGCAACGTTCTCCTGCTCGACGAACCGACCAACGACCTCGATACGGAAACGCTGGGCGCGCTTGAAAGTGCGCTCGAGAATTTCGCTGGCTGCGCCATCATCATCAGCCACGATCGCATGTTCCTCGACCGTCTGGCGACGCATATCCTCGCTTTCGAAGGCGAAGGCCATGTCGAATGGTTCGAAGGCAACTTCGAGGATTACGAACAGGACAAGATCCGCCGCCTCGGCCCCGACGCGCTGAACCCGGGCAGCCAGGCCCACAAGCGCCTGACACGCTGATCGCAGCCAGGCCCCGTGGGTGACGTTGCTTGCTGGAGCTACGTTCGCGAGGGTAAATACGGTCGCCGCAAAGCTTGATTTTGCGGCGACCTAAAATCAAATTTATTGTAGCAGTTGTATATTTCGGTGATTGCAAATGTGGTGGCGACCACCTGCATGTGGTGCTCGTCCTCGCCAATTTTCAACGAGCCTGACGATTTTGCTATGGCCCATCTAAAAAGCGAATTTCCTGCGCTTCTAACTGTTCGCCTCCGCCTGCGTGAACCGGTTCCTGATGACTGCGGCGCCTTCCACGACTTGCTTTCCATTCCGGAAGTCACCCGTTTCTCGAACTGGTCGGATGAGCCGAAGAAAGCGCAAACCGAGCGCGTGATAAAATGGATGCGCGGCGCGTTCGCCAAGGGAAAGGGCTGCGCGTGGATGATAGAGGACCGCGCCTCAGGGCGGTTTTTAGGAAGCATACGGTTCAACAGCATCGATAAACACTCAAGATGGGCTGAGATCGGCTACGAATTGCATCCATCGTTCTGGGGGAAGGGAATTATGAGTGACGCGGTGACAGCCGTCGCTCGATGTGGGTTCGACAACTTTTCCCTGAACCGCATTGAAGCATGGACTCTGCCGGGGAACGGGGCGTCGGGCCGGGTTCTGGAAAAAGCAGGCTTCCGATATGAAGGCACACTTCGTCAGAAGGCGTGGTTCAAGAACGCCTTCCATGATTTCCGAATGTTCGGCCGTCTTGCCGGTGAATCGCCCGAAGTCCTGCCGCAGGAATCGTAAGTTGGCGACAGAGCGGCTATCCCGAACAATCAGGGAAATTTCGCTCCCAAAAATCAAATCCTGTGAGATCGGTGTTCCATTTTTGGGCCGGAACATTGACGATGGAGCGCGTTTTTATGCCCAGCGCACCTGTCGCAATTTGAGCAGGCGAATTCGCGGAGAGCGCAAATTGCTGCTTGCCACTCTCTTCCAAATCACATAAAGATATCTTTATATCTTGATTGGGCTGGAAATGAGCGAACCGTTGAAGCTGGGACTGGATGGGTTGGTGGACGTCTTGAAGGCGGCCGGCGAGCCTACGCGTCTGCGTCTTCTGGCGCTTCTTGCCGCCGGCGACCTGACAGTCACCGATCTTACCGAAATTCTCGGCCAATCCCAGCCTCGCATCTCCCGCCATCTGAAGCTGCTCGGCGAGGCTGAACTGATCGAGCGCTACCAGGAAGGCGCCTGGGCCTATTTCCGGCTCAAGCAGGACGGCAAGGCGGCCATGCTCGTGCGGGCGCTGTTGAGGCATGTCTCCGAGAACGATCCAACCGTGCTTCGCGACGGAGAGCGGCTTTCGCAGGTCAAACGTCAGCGCGCTGAGCGGGCGCAGGCCTATTTCAGCCGCAACGCGGCTGAATGGGACGAGCTTCGCCGCCTTCACGCGGCCGACGAGGAGGTCGACGCTGCCGTCATCCAGCTGCTCGGCAACCAGCCGATCGATTCGCTGCTTGATCTCGGCACCGGCACCGGCCGCATCCTCGAGCTTCTGTCCGGGCTTTACCGCCGGGCGATCGGCGTCGATGCCAGCCGCGACATGCTGAGCGTGGCGCGCGCCAATCTCGACAAATCCCGCATCACCAAGGCGACGGTCCGTCACGCCGACATCCTGAACCTTCCGTTCGAGGGGCAGGATTTCGATCTGGTGACGATCCATCAGGTGCTGCATTTCTTCGACCAGCCGCAGATTGCGATTGCGGAAGCCGCGCGCATGCTCCGGCCGGGCGGCCGGCTCGTGGTCATCGACCTTGCGCCGCACGCGCTCGAATATCTCCGCGACGAGCATGCCCATGTCCGTCTCGGTTTTTCGCACCAGGCGATGTCCGACTGGCTGCGCAAGGCCGGGCTCGATGTCGAGCAGGTCGTCGATCTTCATCCGGGTCAGCAGGGCGGGCAGGGACTGACGGTCACCGTCTGGCTCGCGCGCGATCCGAGGCGCCTCATGGCTTCGCAACTAAGCGAAGGCGCCGAACCTACATTTGCCGGGAGAGTATGACATGGCTTTGAAAAACGAAGCACGCGGACGCAACATCGGGATTTCGTTCGAATTCTTCCCGCCGAAATCGGAGGAGATGGAAGGGCAGCTGTGGGACACCGTCAGCAAGCTGCAGGACTGGGATCCGGATTTCGTGTCGGTGACCTATGGCGCCGGCGGCACCACCAAGGCGCCCACGCTGTCTGCCGTCACCCGCTTTCTTTCGCAGACGCCGCTTGCCACGGCTTCGCACCTGACCTGCGTCGGTGCGACGAAGGAAGAAACGCACCAGATGATCGATACCTTCCGCAAGGTCGGCGTGACGCATTTCGTGGCCCTGCGTGGCGATGCGCCCGGCGGTGCCGGCGCTCCCTATCAGCCGCATCCCGGCGGTTACGCCAATGCGGCGGAACTGGTGGCCGGCCTCAAGTCGGTCGGCGATTTCGAGATCTCGGTCTCCGCCTACCCGGAAAAACACCCGGAAAGCCGCGACACGGCCGCCGATATCGACATGCTAAAGCGCAAAGCTGACAATGGCGCCGACCGGGCGCTGACGCAGTTCTTCTTCGACAACGACAATTTCGAGCGCTACCTGGAGCGGGTGCGCGCCGCCGGCATCAAGATCCCTGTTGTGCCGGGCATCATGCCGATCCAGAACCTGACGCAGCTGAAGCGGTTTGCCGGCGCCTGCGGCGCGGTCATCCCCGCATTCCTCGACGAGCGTTTCGCGGGCTTCGACGACAAGCCCGAGGAGCGGGCGAAGGTCGCGGCCGACGTTGCTGCCGAGCAGATCGAGGATCTCGTGCGGCGCGGCCTCGATGAGTTCCATCTCTATACGATGAACCGCGCGCCGCTGGTTTCCGCGGTTCTCGACAATCTCGGCTTTACCCGCCGGGCGCCAAAGAGTGCCGGCGCCGCTGCCTAACCCCTAACGCATCGACCCCAAAATCGGAATCGATTTGGGGTCGATGCGTGGATTCAAAGTATTAGAGCGTCCTTTGTGCGTCCGTAAGGGCGCACGGCACTCTTGAGGTCTCAAAAGTGAAAAGCGCATGTCGGGCGGGACATGCGCTTTTTCGTTGGCGGATTGATCAGCTATTCAGGAGTTTAGGCACTATCAGTCATTAGGCCTTCGTGACCCGGCTCAGATAAAGAGCATGGTCAGGACGAAAACAAACGCTGCACTGACCAACAGAACATTCAAGGATTGCGTGAGTCCCATGTCTGTCTCCTCGCGTTAACCAGCTAGTATTATGTCTGAAATATGTCGGTTGGAAAGCGGATTTTATGCTGCAGTGCCGAAGCCGTCAGTGCCCAAATTGAAATCATTATTGATAAGCCATTGAAGTAATGTAATAATTTCGGATTAATTTTTGTTCACAGAATTTAACATGCCGTTAAATCAGGCGATTGTGGGTTTACCTATGCGCCCAAAACATGGCGAAGCCGCAAGCGGTTGAAAACATAAGGAAACTGCAACCGGTTTTCAGGCTGTTCTCAGCAGCCGGCGATAGGCGCGGCCGTCGAGGATGACGAGGCCGAAACCGATCAGCGCCATGCCGGCGAATTCGGCAAGACTGAGCCTTTCGCCGAGGAAGAGAAAACCGAGAAGGATGGCGCTTGGCGGTACCAGAAGGGTGACGAGCGAGGCGTTGGTGGCGCCGGCGGCAGCCATGATCCTGAAGTAGAGGATGTAGGCGAAGGCGGTCGACAGCAGCGCCAGCGCCAGGACGGCGAGGATCGCGTCGAGCGGCGGTGCGGCAAGCGTCCAGGGCCGATCGGCCAGCAGCGATAGCGGCAGCGCGATCAGCGAGGACGCCGTCAGTTGGCCGGCCGATGTGACAGGGGCGGGAACATCCCTGAAGCGTTTGCCATAGGTGGCGGCAAAACCATAGGAGACGGCGGCAAGCACGGGAAGCAGCAGCGCCCAGAGCGGCGCCGCCCCGCTATTGGCCGAGATCGAGATGCCGGGGCCGATCAGTACGATCGTACCGGCGAGGCCGAAGAGGCAGCCGGCGATCTTTGCCGAGGACAGTTTCTCGTCCGATGTGAAGTGGTTGGCGATGATCACAGTCCAGATCGGCGTCGTGGCGTTCAGGATCGCCGCAAGGCCGGCGCCGATGCGGGTCTGGCCGAAGAAGATCAACGCGTGCGGGAGCGCATTGTTGATGAGGCCGAGGATGAGGAATTCGCGCCAGCGGGCCTGGAGGATCGAATAGATGTCGAAACGGCCGGCGATATAGACATGCAGCGCGAGCGCTGCGAGCAGCAGTCTGAGGAAGACGAGGGTAAGCGGCGGCACGTGCTGGACGGCGATGCGGGCAAAGAAGAAGGAGCCGCCCCAGATCAGGCCGAGCAGCACCAACAGACCCCAGGTCCAGGCATTCATTCTGCTTTCCACGCTGCTTCCTCCACCGCAAAGCGCGTCGCCGCCGGATCGTTCGTTAAAAACCGGCGGCGGCTTTTCACCGCGAAGTTTTAGCGCAAGCGGGAAGCGGCGCCACCCGTTTCTTGTCAGCCGGGTGGCGGCAGGCCGTCAGCGGCGATCAGAGAGCGTTGAGAAGGGCAGGCGTCGCCCAGCCATCGGCCGGCATGCCCAGGCGCTGCTGTTCCTTCTGGATCGCGACGCGTGTGCCGGAGCCGAGGATGCCGTCGATCTCGCCGACATCATGACCGAGTGACTGCAGCTTGTTCTGCAGGGTCTTCATCTGGTCGTTGGCGAGCCCCTGTTCCGGCGCACCCTTGAGATAGGTCGGAGCTCCGGACAGGCGGGTGGCGAAATAGGCGGCCGAGGTCGTGTAGATGAACGACTTGTTCCACTCGAGATAGATCTTGAAATTCGGATAGGCGATGAAAGCAGGTCCCATGCGGCCCTGCGGCAGCACGAGATCGCCTTCGAGCTCACCGAAGGCGGTGTTGCCGTCGCGCGGCTTGACACCGAGCGCGAACCATTCGCCGGCCTTCATCGTGCCGCCGAGGCCGGATTTCTCCCAGGGCAGATTATCGGGCACAGTCACTTCCTGCAGCCAGGGCTGGCCGCGCTCGAAGCCGAGATGCTGGATGAATTTCGCCGCCGTCAGAATGGCGTCCGGGCCGCTCTGCTTCAGGCGGACATGGCCGTCGCCGTCGCCATCCATGCCATAGGCGACGATGTCGCGCGGCAGCATCTGCACCTGGCCGATTTCGCCGGCCCAGGCGCCGGTGTTGGTTGCGGGGTCGAGATCGCCGTGCTGGACCATCTCGATGAGAGCGATCAGTTGCGGGCGGAAGAGTTCGGGGCGGCGGCAATCGTGCGACAGCGTCACCAGCGCATTGCGGGTGTTGAAATCGCCCTGGACGGCGCCGAAATCGGTTTCCATTGCCCAGAAGGCGGTGATGACGCCCTGGGGAACGCCGAATTCCTGCTCGGCGCGGGCAAAGACATCGGCATATTGCTTCATCTTCTGGCGGCCGATGTCGAGGCGGCCTTGGCTGACGGTGCGCTGGGAGAATTCGAGGAAGGTCTGCTTGAAGACGCCCTGGGCACGATCCCGGCTGATGACCTTGGGATCGATCTCGGCGCCGGCAAGCGCTTCGTCGGCGGCTTCAGCACTGGCGCCGGCGGCGACCGCATCGGCCTTGACGCCTTGGAGGAAGGCCGGGAGATCGCCGCCGCAGGGTGCTGCCGGGGCGGCTGGGTTCGCTGCAGGCGCCTGCTGGGCGGCTGCGCCCCCCGCAAGGGCGAGGGCAAACAGGAGGGCGAGTGCAGAGCGGCTTGCGAGCGAGCGGTGCATGGATGCGGTCCTTATATCAAATGGATGTCCGTCGCTTTCCCAGAGGAATGTGACGGAAGCAAGAAACATCGAAAGACGTTACTAAGAATTTCTATCCTTGGAAACGGTCGCGACCCAATTGTTCCAGTTCTTTGCGCTGCCGGCAAAGACGTTGATATCGGTCGGTCCCTTGATGCCAGGGATAACACCGGTCGAGGTATATTGCCAGAAGGCCCAGCGACGGTCGGAATAGGTTACTTCCGGATGTTTCGCCACCGAGCGGACCCAGAAATGATAATCCTGGAAGTAGCCGGCAAGATTGTCGCGGTGGAAATCGACCGAGGTGTAGATGATCGGGCGCTTGCCGTAATAAGCTTCCAGCCGGTCCATGAAACGCTGCATTTCGGAGCGTACTGTTTCCGGGTCGGGCCTATAGCGGCAGGTCTTCGATTCGGCGTTCCATTCGACGTCGAGGACCGGCGGCAGGCGCATGGCCTCCTTCGGCACGTTGCGGATGAACCAGTCGGCCTGCTCGTCGGCCGAAGAGCAGAAATAGTAAAAATGATAGGGGGCATGCGGGATGCCGGCGGCGCGGGCCTCGCGCCAATATTCGTCGAAGCGGGGATCGACCCTGTCCTTGCCTTCCGTCGCCTTGATGAAGGCGAAGCCGACGCCGGAGTTCCTCACCGTGCTCCAGTCGATATCGCCCTGCCATTTGGAAATGTCGATGCCGTGGATGGCGTTCTGCTGCGGATGCTTCGGGCCGAAATCCTGCGGATCGGTGTCTTGGAAGCGCATCTTCGGCTTGATCGACGCGGTTTCGAGATAGTCATGACCGGAGGAGGAGCAGCCGGCCAGGAGGATGGCCAAAGGCAGAACGCAAAACAAAAGCCGGCGCATGGGTATCCCGTCGTGAACCGAATGATCTCTTTGCCCCACAGCCTGACCTTCGAGAAAAACGAGCCCAGCAGAGGAATAACCCTCTTTTCACCATATCAACGTAAAAAATCGGTTAGTTTCAAGCGAATTATGAGCGCTTGCTGATAATAGCCGCCCGCCAGGCATAACCGCCGCCGACGGTGTCAAACAACAATCTCGCGTTGTTTTCATGGGCTTGCGCTTCCAGCACCTCGCGCAGATCGGGGCGCGGGGCGACGTGGAATTTTGCAAGCCAGGACTGCAGCATACGCCGGAACCAGCGCGGCAGACCCTCCTGCTGGCCGAAATCGACGATGTGCAGTTGGCCGCCGGGGTTGAGCGCGGCGATCGACGCATCGACGGCGCGCTCCCAATCCGGGATCATTGACAGGGCATAGGAGATCAGGATGCGGTCGAAGCCGCTGACGCCGAATTCGCGCGGGGTGAAGGCGGTGGCGTCGGCGACGCGGAATTCCGGGATCGTCGCCTTGGTGGCGAAGGTCTTGCGCGCCGAGATCAGCATTTCCTGGGAAATGTCGAGGCCGAACAGCTTGGCGGTCGGGAAATGCCTGTGGGCGAAGGCCATGTTGCGGCCAGTGCCGCAGCCGACTTCGAGCAAGGTGCCGCCCTCGGGCACATCGAGATTGCGGATCGTGCTGTCGCGGCCGAGAAGGTAATATTTGCGGGTGAGGTCGTAGATATGGCGCTGGTAGCGATACATGCCATCCATCAGGCTGGCATGTTCATCGCTCTTACCTGCCGTCTCGGTGCCGACCTTGCTCACGCTTTCTTCCCGTAGATGTGGAAGCCGCCGTAGATCGCCGAGCGATCGAGCGCAGTTAGTTCGCGCGACTTCTCCTCGAAGTAATCCCACTGGTCGCGGATCGAAGGCGACAGACGGCCTTCGATGATGCTCTTTTCGGCGGCGGTGCGGAAGATCACGCGGGCGCCTTCGCGCGCCGTGCGAGTGATTTCCCGCCAGACGTCGTTCAACTGCGCGTCCGTCATCCAGTCCTGTGCGTCGAGCAGGATATAGCGGTCGCGCGAGGCGGCCGGCTCACGGGCCAGAAGCTCGGTAAAGCTTGCGTGGTGGACATTGACCCGGTCGACATTGGCGCGGATCACCTCGTAATGCTCCGGCTTCAGATAGGTCGGCAGCGGACCTTCCTTTTCGGTGCCATAGCGCCGGCCGAAGGCCTGCCAGGCGAAATAGTTGTCGCTCATCGGGAAATGACAGGCGAGCTTTTCCAGGCGATGCTTCAGCACCGGCGCGATCGAATGATCGTCGGCAAGGCTGGCGAGCTCGTCATATTGCTGCGGCGGAATGCCGAGGCCGAAGAGAGAGCTCTTGCGGCCGGTGATCCAGCGCACGACCGGCTTTTCGAACAAGGGCGCGATCTGCTCGTCGAAGAACTGGCGCTGTTCGCGGATCGAGCGGGTCTTGGTCATTTCGCGCAGCTTGACGCCGTGCAGGCGGGCAAGAAGATGGGCCGCGCCGATGAAACGGCCGAGCAGGCCGGTTTCGTAGATGTTGCGGTCGAAGACGGTGACGCGGCGGCGGCCGAACTTGCGGCCGTTCCAGTAATTGCGGCTCGTCTCATCGAGCCTTGCGGCGAGGTGCCGGTCGAAGGCGCGGCTGTTCGACTTCTCGTTCGGCATCGCGAGGAAGCGGACGAGATCGGCGTGATCGGGCAGATGCTTGAAGGCGGCGAGCTTCAGGCGGTTCAGCGCGATATGGTGCGGGTTGAGATCGACGACATCGATCGAGGCCGGCGCCTTGGAGAGATAGGCGAGCATATTGCAGCCGCCGGAGCCGATGGTGACGATGCGATGGTTTGGTTTCAGCTCCATCGCCTGCATGTCGAGATCCGGATCTTCCCAGATCTGCGGATAGACGAGGCCAGAGAACAGTAGGCCGAAGAGACGCTCGGAAAAGCCATCCTTCGAAAATGCCTTGTGGCGGAGAAGGGCGTCCTTGAGTTTCCGGTTCTTGCGGAAGCCGGCATCCGGTGCAAATTCTGACATGAGTCTGTCACCTTTTTAGCGTTCAGGGCGTGTAACGCGCCTCTGCTACAGTTTGATGACGTGGGCTGTGGGCGGGGTTCTCCAGAGGGATCGCCCTCTTGGGAAAGTGATCGCAGTGATGGGTCTTCTTCGTGCCGGCCCCTTTCCGGCGGGTGCGATTCCTGCTTTTCTCCCGGCATGGAGGAATGCCATGCGATTTGTCCTGCGTATTCTGAAGGCGCTTGCTCTCCTTGTCGTCCTCGTCGTCATCGGCGGCGCCGGCTGGCTCTTCGTCCGGCCGCCGGAATTGCTGCGGGTCGGCGACGGCTATGCCGCGAAGATCGTCTGTTCCAATGTCTTCATCGCCGGCCGGGAGGCCGACGAGGTGCTTCATGACGATGTCCAGGCGCCCGGAAATCCGCTGTTGCGATTGATGCGCGTCAGCGTCGACCGCGACAACGACCGTGTGACGGCGCGTTTCATGGGACTGTTCGCGCCGAATTATGCGCTTTATCGCAGCGGTCTCGGCTGCACCAGTGTGCCGGACGGCGATTTCGAGGCGGCGATGAAAGCCGTGCCTTTCGATGCGCCGGCCAAGGTGGAGGCAAGTGACGCATTGTGGCCCGAGGGCGAGGGCGTGGGCAGTCAGGCGGATGAGAAGATCGCCGCGCTGCTGGCCGATGCCAGGTTGTCCGGGCCGGCAATGCGGGCGATCGTGGTGGTGCGCGGCGGCCGCATCATCGCCGAGGCCTATGGTCCCGGCTTCTCGGCAAAGACGCCGCTGGTCGGCTGGTCGATGACGAAGACGGTGAATGCGGCGATCCTGGGCCGGCTGATGCTCGACGGCAAGATCTCCTTCGACGACGATCATCTGCTGGCGCAGTGGAAGAGTGATGGGCGGGCCGAGATCAAGGTGTCCGACCTGCTCGGCATGGAGAGCGGCCTTGCCTTCAACGAGGATTACGGCGACGTCGCCGACGTGACGCGCATGCTCTATCTCGATCCCGACATGGTATCGCTGCCGGCCAATGCGCCGATGGAGGCAGCACCCGGCCGGCGCTTCCGCTATTCGAGCGGCACGGCCGCGCTCTTGTCACGCATCTGGATGGACAGGGTGGGCAATGCGCAGGCGGCCTTTTCCTATCCGCACGACGCGCTGTTTTCACCGCTCGGCATGACGAGCGCCGTCTTCGAACTCGACGCGCGCGGCACGTTTGCCGGAAGCTCCTATCTCTATGCGACGGCGCATGACTGGGCGCGCTTCGGGCAGTTCCTGCTGCAGGACGGTGTGTGGAACGGCCAGCGGCTGCTGCCGGAGGGTTTCGTCGGCACCATGCGCACCCCGACGGCGGCTTCGAACGGACAGTATACGCAGGGTCAGGCCTGGCTCGCTCCCGGCGGCTCGAGCGCTGCGTTGAGGTTGCCGGAGGATACGTTCTGGCTGTCGGGCCATGACGGGCAGAGCATGGCGATCGTGCCTTCCGCCGGGCTGGTCGTCGTCCGGCTCGGCCTGACGCCGGGCTGGCTCGGTTATCAGTCGCAGCCGCTTCTCAAGGCGATACTGGCGGCCCTGCCGCAGACGGGAGAGACGCAACAGCAGGCGGGAGCGCCACGGCAGGCGCAGCCCCAGCCATAAGCTCAGTCATCGTCTCTGTTTTTGTTAGTAATTGCCTTGGGCGACGTCGGTCATGCCCTTGCGCTTGGCGTCGTAGTAATAGCCGCGCGCATAGAGGCGGACAGCGTCGTCTTCCTTGTTGTCGGAGACGAGCCAGGCGCCGCGCAGATATTTCGCGGCATATTTGATGTTGGTCTCGGCGTCGAAGAGGCCGCCCGGCGCACCGTCATAGCCCATCGACTTGGCGGTGTTGTACTTGATCTGCATGAGGCCGAAATAGCCGCGCTTGTTATAGGCCTTCGGATTGTAGCGGCTCTCGCGATGGACGATGCGGTGGAGCAGCGTTTCGGGAATTTCGTAGACCTTCGAATATTTCTGGATGAGCTTGGTGACGAAGCTCTTCTCGACGGTCGGCGCATCGTCGGTGTCGTCGTCGCTGAACATCGGTGGTGCGGTCGGCGGATCGATCGGCCCGGATTCGTCGAAGCCGTAGTCCATGGAGCGCGGCGTGGTATCGACTGCGGCAAGGGCTGCAAGGGCGCTGTTCTGCGGCGTTGCGGCAAAGGCAAGCTGCGTCGTCGGCTGCGCCGGCGTACCCGGACGCGGCGTCGGCACGACGGACTGGATTGCCGTCATCTCCGGCGTCAGCGGGATCTGCGCGTAGGCAACCGGCTGAATGCCGAGATCGGCGGGCTGGGACGCCGTGGCAGCCGGCATTGCCGTTGCGGTCAGCGAGGGAGCGGTTTGCGTCTGGGGAAGGACGGAGCCGGCGACTGCCTGGCCAGGAGCGCCCTCGGCCGTCGGGATCGCGGCGAGCGTCGCATCCTCGCCGGGTTTTGGCATCGGAATTACGGTCTGAGCGGCTGTCAGTTCGGCCTGGGACGTGTATTCGACGCTCGAGCACCCCGTCACCACGCCGCAGCAGAGCATCGTGGAAAGTACAAGACCGCGTTTCAGGCCGGACAATCCGATCGCTACCATTCCGTCACTTTCGTGAAATCGCGCCGCCCCGGCAGCGTATAAAAGTTACTAAATACCTTAAGCCCCGCTGACCCCATTAACCTATTCGTGGCATTCCGGCAACCACGGAATATTTCTAGGCTGCAATACGGCGATACCCGGCCGTTACGGCGCCTGCAGCAATCAGAAGAGTGCCGCCGGTGCGATTTACTGCCCGCTGGACGCTTGCCTTGCGAATCAGTCCGCGGGCGGCATGGGCGAGAAGCGCGTAGGTGGAGGCGTTGAGGATCGCCAGCACGAGGAAGGTCGCTTCCATGATCACCATCTGCCCGAAGAAGGGCAGGGCGGGGTTGAGGAATTGCGGCACGAAGGCGACGAAGAAGACGATGCTCTTCGGGTTGAGGGCGGTGACGACATAGGCGTGGAGGAAGATCTTGAGCGACTTCTCCTCCGGCAGATTGTCGTTGTCGGCGACCGGTTCGCCGATCACGGGAGCCCGCCAGAGCTTGATTCCCAGCCAGATCAGGTAGGCGCCGCCGATCCACTTGAGGACGGTGAAGAGGGCGGCGGAGGTGGCGAGCACCGCGCCGAGACCAAAGAGCGAAGCCGTCATCGCCGTGAAGTCACCGAGCGCCACGCCGCTTACTGTCGCAAACGCCGTCCGGCGGCCATGACCGAGCGCATAGGAGACGACGAGCAGTATCGTCGGCCCCGGTATGGCCAGCATGATAGCGGATGCGGCCGCAAAAGCGATCCAGGCCTCAAGCGACATGGTGTCTCCTCCTATTCCTCGGGAAGAAGCAAAGACATCATATTAACGATCCGTCAATCACGCTTCTTTGTATTTCTGCCCTATATTGTCCATGACTTCGGCAAACCATGCCGTAGACAGGTCGAAAGCCTTGCCGCCCTTGATGCGCGGGAATTCTATAGTGCGCAATTTACCGTTCTGCGCTTCATCGTGACCAGTGACGCCGGAGATTTTATTGAGCGCGCTTTCGACGGCGAGATCGACCATGCTCTGGATCAGCCTGAGGTCGTCGCCGTTGGCCGGCGCCGAGCGGGCAAAATAGCCCGATTTCTGCACGAGGGAACGTTCGGCGTTGAGCAGGTTGGCGAACTGCTTCTGGAACCAGGCGCCGACATTGATCGTGTCGATCTTCACGTGGCCGAAGGCGTCACGCTTGACGGTCTCGCCGGCGGCTTCGCGCTCGGCGACGATGGCGTCGAGGCAGGCGCCTTCCGAGACGAAGACCGTGGCGTGGCCGGTGCGGTCCATGACGTCCTTCAGGCGGGCGGCTTCGGCGTCGAGGTCGAAGGCCATTTCAGGCAGGTAGACGGCGTCGATGCTCTTCAGATGCGCATCCATCATCAGACCGTCGACATACTGGTTGCGGCTGGTGCGCTGGAGGTAGGCGCGGGCGGTGGCCGCCGTCAGCCAGCCGCAATGGCGGCCCATGACCTCGTGGATGACGAGGGTGCGGGGCGCTGCCGTCTGCTCGTTGCTGACATTGTCGAAGAAATGCGCGCCGACTTCGGCGGCCGTCCAGGCGCCGAGCGACTGGCGGATCGGCACGACGTCGTTGTCGACGGTTTTCGGCAAGCCGACCACGGTGAGATTATAACCGTTGGCAGCGAGGTAGGCGGCAAGGTCGGCAGCTGTCGTGTTGGTGTCGTCGCCGCCGATCGTGTGGAGAATGGTGATGCCGTCGTCGGCGAGGCGTTCGGCGGCGACCCTGAGCGGGTTCTCGCCTTCCTTGACGAGGCCGCGCTTGACGCAGTCTGCGGCATTGGTGAGCTTGACGCGGCTGTTTCCGATGGGCGAGCCGCCATAGCGGTGCAGCAGCGCCGCCTTTTCGCGCATGTCGCGGTTGATCTCGATGCGGTCGCCGAGCAATACGCCCTGGTAGCCGGACTTGTAAGCGACGATATCGATCTCGGGTGCCACGTCGCTGTAGCGTTCGATGAGGCCGCCGACGGCGGAGGAAAGACAGGGGGCAAGGCCTCCGGCGGTCAGCATTGCGACTTTCTGTTTGGCCATGGATCCCTCCTGCGGTGTTTCTGTGCGGCAGCGTAGCTAGCGCATGGATGCGGCAGGGAAAGGGCACTGTAAAGTAAAGAATTTACGAAAAACGCGCTTTCGACGGCTGTCGATAGCAAAGGCTGATCGAAGCGCCGATATAATCGTTTCAAGCCCGGCCAGCCGTCCGGAAGCTTTTGTGGAAATCGTCGACTCGCGAGCCGGAGTGGCGTGCGGCCAAGTGAGAAGGAGCGGGCGATCCTCGCTTGCTGCGACGCAATAATTACAGAATCGTGAAAACTGTTTTCGATCCTACGACCAATAGCTGCCTTGCAAAGGCTCAGATTCTTTGGTCAAGCTGTATGCTTGTAAACGGCAAGCTTGCGAGAGATCTTCGATGTCCTTCTGGGAAAAACTGTTGAATGCCATTGGCAATACCGCGGGCAATGCGCTCTCCGCGGTGGTCGAGGCTATCCGCACGGTTTTCGAAGGCGATCCGGAGACACGGCGCAAGGTGGCGTTCTCCGTGGCGATCATCGCGCTTTCGGCCAAGATGGCCAAGGCCGACGGTATCGTCAGCGAGAAGGAGGTCGAGGCCTTCCGCGAAATCTTCGAATTTCCGGCGGATCAAGCGAAGAACGTCGCCAGGCTCTATAATCTCGCGCGCCAGGACGTCGCCGGCTATGAGGCCTATGCCGAGCGGCTTTCTTCGCTCTGCGTCACCTGCGCGGCCAATTGCCCGGTGCTCGAAGACGTGCTCGACGGCCTGTTCCACATCGCCAAGGCCGATGGGCTGGTCCACGAGAAGGAATTGAATTTCCTGCGTCATATCGCCGAGATCTTCCAGATGAGCGAGACCCGCTTCGAGCAGATCGCCGCCCGCCACGTCTTTTCCGGCGGCGATCCCTACAAGGTGCTCGGCGTGTCGCCGTCGGACGATTTCATGACGATCCGCCGCCGCTACCATGGCCTCGTCAGCGAGCATCATCCCGACCGTCTGGTCTCGCGCGGCGTGCCCAAGGAGTTCCATGTGATCGCCAACGAGCGCATGGCGGCACTGAATGCGGCCTATGCGGCGATCGAGAAGGAACGCCGCGCCGCATGACCTCTTTCGAGGCCGATTACCAGGGCGCATCCGTGCGTCCGTCGCCGAACCACGGCGAGCGGGCAGACGGGCGTCATCCCGATATGATCCTGCTGCACTATACCGGCATGCCGACGCCAGAAGGTGCACTCGACTGGCTCTGTCGCGCCGAGAGCCAGGTTTCCAGCCACTATTTCGTGCATGAGAACGGCGAGGTGGTGCAGCTCGTGCCGGAAGCGCGGCGCGCCTGGCACGCGGGCAGGAGCAGCTGGCACGGCGAGACGGATATCAATTCGCTGTCGATCGGCATCGAGATCGCCAATACAGGTCATCCCGGCGGACTTCCCGACTATCCGAAAGAACAGATCGCGGCGGTGATCGAATTGTGTCGCGACTGTGTCAAACGTTGGTCGATCGCGCCGGAACGGGTGCTCGGCCACTCCGATGTCGCCCCGGTCCGCAAGGTCGATCCGGGCGAGAAATTTCCCTGGGGCGAGCTTCACCGGGCCGGCGTCGGGCACTGGGTCGAGCCGGCAAGGATCACCGGCGGGCGCTTCTTCCAGCGTGGCGATGCGGGCCAGCCGGTCGAAGCGCTGCAATCGATGCTGTCGCTCTATGGCTACGGCACTGAAATCACAGGCGAATTCTCCGAGAAGACGGCCGGCGACGTGGAAGCCTTCCAGCGCCATTTCCGCCCCGAACGGGTGGACGGGATTGCCGATTTCTCGACCATCGACACGCTGCACCGGCTGCTTCAGGCGCTGCCGCGTTATTCCTGACGGCAGGAGCGGGATTTCCCGGCAGTTTTCCCGTAGCCGGCGAGAAATCTGCCGCGCCACATCATTTCCCTATTATCTCCTCATTGCGATGGTCTAAGGACGCCCGCTGAACAGCGCTCACGGCTGGTTTCAAGTGTAATTGTGAGCGCTAAATGAAACGATAAGAATTGCTGCGGACGCGATCAGTTCTTGATTGCGTATGACCGGATGACGGCGAGGCGCGCAGTCCTGCAATTCTTTGGGTCGGAGTGAACAGACTATATGAAGAATTTGATTATTGGTGCTGCGGCGTGCTTCGGCATGCTGCTGGCAGGGTATAACTTTGCCTCGGCGAATGATGACTGGGGTGTCAGGGCGCAAACCATCTCGCTGAAAACAGTCGATCGCCAGAGCGGCTATGCCATGCCGGACTTCTCCACCGCCGTTCCCTATGCCGCGCTGATCAATAAATATGCCGCTCAATACGACGTGCCCGTCGCGCTCGCCCAGGCCGTCATTCGTGTCGAGAGCAATTTCAATCCGAAAGCACGCGGCAGCGCCGGCGAAATCGGCCTGATGCAGATCAAGCCGGCAACAGCCAGGATGATGGGATATGCCGGCACGCGCAAAGGCCTGTTCGATCCCGAAACCAATATCAAATACGGCATGAAATATCTGGCGGCCGCCCATGAGCTCGGTGGCGGGGAGACTTGCAACACGATCCTCAAATACAATGCCGGCCATGCCGCAACGCGCATGAACCCGGTGTCGAAGACCTATTGCGGCAAGGTCCTGGCGATGATCGACTGAGCACGGCGAGGCGCGTCCGGGCAAGATGCTCTTGCGGCAATTTTGCGATATGAATCAGCGCGCTTGCCATGATATCCCAGCTTGAAACGAGGTGGACCGCCTCGCAACGAGGTGGGATATGGCAGTCGATTTCAGGTTCATCGTCATCGGGCGCGGCATGATGGGGTCCGCCGCCGCGCGGCATCTCTCCTCGATGGCCGACGGCATCGCGCTGATCGGCCCGCGCGAGCCGGAGGAGCGCAAGGCCCATCACGGCGTCTTCGCCAGCCACTATGACGAAGCGCGCATCGCCCGCACCTTCGATGCCAATCTGGCCTGGGGAACCTTCGCCGCCCGCGCACTCGACCGTTACAGCCAGATCGAGGCAGAGAGCGGCATTTCCTTTTATTCCGAGGTCGGCTGCCTCTATGTCGGTCCCCAGAAGGCGGAACAGGACTTTTTTCGCAGCGCCGTAGCCGTCAGCCGGACGCTCGGCAGCGATATCGAGGCCATCGCGCCTGATGACCTCGGCCGGCGTTTTCCCTATCTCACCGTCGATCCCGATTTCGCAGGATATTTCGAGCGCAAGCGCGCCGGGCATATCAACCCGCGGGCGCTGGTGCGGGCGCAGGCGCGCCTTGCCGAACGGGGCGGCGTCTCCCTGATCGAGGAAACCGTGACATCGGTGCGCGACGCCGGTTCGCATGTCGAGGTGACGGCTGGCGGCAGAAACTACAGTGCCGAGCGCGTCTTGGTCGCGGCCGGCGGCTTCAGCAATTTCCATACCCTGCTGCCGCGCCCTGTCGATACCAGGGTCGTGGGGCGCACGGTCGTCTTCTACGAAATGGGCGAGCGCGAGATGGCGATCTTCGGCGATATGCCGTCGACCATCGTGCTTGGCGATCGGGAGGAGGACCACATCTATATTCTGCCGCCGGTGCGTTATCCCGACGGCAAGACCTATCTGAAGCTTGGCGGCGATACCGAGACGCTTTCCTTCCAGAAGCTGGAGGATGCCGGCGCATGGTTCCGATCCGACGGGAATGCGGCCGAGCGCGATCATCTCTGGCGCATCGCCCTGCAATTGATGCCGGAGCTTGCCGGCTGCCCGGTTACCTCGGGCCCGTGCGTGGCGAATTTCACGCCGACCGGTTATCCCTATATCGGCTTCACGCAGTCGCCGCGCATCGGCGTGCTCACCGGCGGCAATTTCGTCGCGGCCAAATCCTCCGACGAACTCGGGCGCCTCGGCGCCGTGCTTCTGGCGGAAGGACGGCTCGGGGATGAGGATTTCGGCCGCGAGTTGACGCCGATTTTCGCCTAAAGCGCGTCGCGATCTTTCAGATTCGCTCCTTGCGCTTTAGCTCTTTGTTTTTACGCATGTCTCGGCAAGAGCGTTTCACGCTTTGCCTGGCAAAACCGCTGCACACTTTTGCGCGACCTGCTTTAAGAGGAAAAGACGATGGCAGTCGATTTCAAATATATCGTCGTCGGCCGCGGGCTGATGGGAGCCGCCGCCGCGCGGCATCTGGCGCGCCAAGCCGATGGCGTGGCGGTCATCGGCCCGGACGAGCCTGATGATCGCAGGACGCATCAGGGCGTCTTTGCCAGCCACTATGATGAGGGCCGCATCACCCGCACCATCGATCCCGACCGCAACTGGGCGCTGCTCGCCAATCGCTCGATCGGCCGCTACGGCGAGATCGCGCGCGAGAGCGGTATCGATTTCTATCGCGAGGTCGGCTGCGTCGTCGTCGCGCCTGATGGAAGCGATTATCTCGAGAGAACGCGGCAGGCGGCCATTTCGCTCGGCGTCGAGACCCGACTTCTCGGTGAGGATGGGCTGAAAGCCGATTTTCCCTTCTTCGCCTTTCCCCATGATGGCGCCGGAGTCTTCGAGGCGAGGGGCGCCGGACATATCAGTCCGCGCAAGCTGGTCAAAGCGCAATCGCTGCTGGCGGAAAAGGCAGGCGCTGCCGTCATCCCGGACCATGTCGTCTCGATCCGCGAGGAGGGCGGGCTTGCGGTCGTCACGACATCGGGCGGTCTGACCTATCGTGCTGAAAAAGTGCTATTGGCGGCGGGCGGATTTTCCATTGCGGAGAATCTGTTGCCGCGGCCGGTTGCCATGACGGTTTATGCCCGGACGGTGGCGCTGTTTGAGGTAAGCGAGGCCGATGCGGCGCGCCTTGCCGGGATGCCGTCGCTCATTCTCGATACACCCGACATTCATATCTATCTGCTGCCGCCGATCCGTTATCCCGACGGCAAGTTCTACCTGAAGATCGGCGGCGATCCCGACGATGTCACGCTCGGCAACGATGCTGAGATGCGGGCTTGGTTCGGGACCGAAGGACGCGAGATCGTGCGCGAGCATCTGCAGCGCATCGTTGCGGGCCTCGTGCCGGATCTGACGCCGCTTTCGGTTTCGACGGCCGCCTGCGTCGTCTCGTTTACGCAAAGCGGCTATCCGATGATCGGCTATACCTCGTCGCCCGCAATCGCCGTCCTGACCGGGTGCGCCGGCACCTCGGCCAAGAGCTCGGACGAAATCGGCAGACTCGGAGCCGAGCTGCTTTTGTCGGGCAGAATCAGCGAACAGGGCTACTCCACGGATTTCACACCGCAATTTCGCTAAGCCATATCGCTTATTTCGATAGCAATTGCGATCTCTCTCGTTTATGGGAGCCCTGCCAGTTGGCCGGGCAGCCGCGCTTTACCAATGCCGAAAGGCGGTAGGGTGAGGAAAGTCCGGGCTCCACGGAAACACGGTGCCGGATAACGTCCGGCGAGGGCGACCTCAGGGAAAGTGCCACAGAAAGCAAACCGCCTGTCATGACAGGTAAGGGTGAAAGGGTGGGGTAAGAGCCCACCGCATCTCCGGCAACGGAAATGGCACGGTAAACCCCACCGGGAGCAAGACCGAATAGGGATGACGCGGCGGGCCGAAAGGCCTTCCGGCTGGTTTCCAGGCCAGTCATCCGGGTGGGTTGCGAGAGGCAGCGTGCGAACGCTGTCCCAGAGGAATGGCTGCCACGTTCCGGTTCACGCCGGAGCCATACAGAACCCGGCTTACAGGCCAACTGGCGATTAACTTTTGTGGCGAGGTAGATCCTGTTTTCAAGGATCGTTTTCCAGGCAAGTCACTGAAATCGAAAGTTTTCAAGCGGATGCTGATTCGCCTTCCGGCGCAAAATTCATTTTGCGAAAGCACCGCTCTGCGCCACTTGTGAGATGGCGATCCTAACCCTTTGTTAAACTTAACGGCTTATAAATTTTTGATCATGCGTCCATTTCAAAATGGGCGTATCCCATTGACGCCCATATGGTCCCATGCTATCCCAAATGCGCACTGCACCGGGGCAATCATCTGCCCATTCATCGCAAAGCAAAGGCGTTTTCCTCTATGGAAGCGTCGGACGGGTTTTTGCTCATCCGGCTTGCGAAGCTGTGCCTGATATTGGGAGTTTCGGGCGTCTTTTGGTCCGGATCCCTGCGGGAACGGATGTTTCGTGTCATGAGCCGCTTCCTTTCGAATGCGACCAACAGGATCGATGCCAAGGGCAGGGTTTCCGTGCCGTCGGCGTTTCGTTCCGTACTGGCGCAGCGCAACGTCCAGGAGCTCTATTGCTTTCAGGACTTTGTGTTTCCGGCGATCAGCGTCGGCGGTCCGGATCTTCTCGAAAGGTTCGAACGGCAGATTGCAGCGGAAGATCCGTTTTCGCCGGATGCAAACGAGATGTCGCTTCTGATCCACGGAGGCGGTGTTTTCATGAAGCTCGACGCCGAGGGGCGGTTGATGGTCACGGATTTCATTCGTGGCTTTACCGGCATCTCGGACGAAGTGACCTTCGTTGGTCGGGCGGATCATTTTCAGCTCTGGCAGCCGCAGGCTTTTGTGGCGGCGCAGGCGCAGGCACGAGGGGAGCGCAAGCTGGCGGGCAAGCGTTCCTGAAAGGACGAGGGAACGGAATGGCGGCGAATCCTGGCGGAGGTTCAACTGATGCCGGTGGCGGACCGGTTCGCCACATTCCTGTTCTTCTTGAGGAAGTCCTTGCGGCGCTCGCGCCCGCATCTGGCAAGCTCATCCTCGACGGCACGTTCGGCGCGGGCGGCTACAGCTCGGCCATTCTTGCCGCCGGCGCCGAGGTGATCGCGCTCGATCGCGACCCCAGTGCGATTGCGGCGGGCCAGGCAATGGTCGCCGCCCATGCTGGTCGCCTCAGACTTGTTCATTCGCAATTCTCGCATCTTGCCGATCATGCGCCGCAAGCCGGGCTCGATGGTGTCGTGCTCGATATCGGCGTTTCCTCCATGCAGATCGACGAGCCCGAGCGCGGCTTCTCCTTTCAGAAGAGCGGGCCGCTCGACATGCGCATGTCGGCGGAGGGCGTTTCGGCCGCCGATGTCGTCAATCGCGCCAAGGTCGCCGATCTCATCCGCATCTTCCATTTTCTCGGCGAGGAAGACCAGTCGCCGCGCATCGCGCATGCGATCGAAAAGCGCCGCGAGGAAAAGCCGTTCGAAACGACGCGCGATCTCGCCGGCCTCATCGAACTCGTTACCCCACGCAAGATGAAAGACAAGATCCATCCGGCAACGCGTGTCTTCCAGGCTCTGCGCATCTTCGTCAATGACGAGCTCGGCGAGTTGGCCCAGGCGCTGTTTGCGGCGGAGCGGGCGCTGAAGCCCGGCGGGCGGCTCGTCGTCGTCACTTTTCATTCGCTGGAAGACCGCATCGTCAAGAAATTCTTCTCCGACCGCGCCGGCAAGGCGTCGGGGTCGCGGCACCTGCCGGTCGCTCATGAGCGGGCGGCAACCTTTACGGCGATCGGCAAGGCGATGGTTTCGGCAGGCGAGGCGGAAGCGCAGGCCAATCCGCGCGCCCGCTCCGCCAAGCTGCGCGCCGGCCTGAGGACGGACGCCGCCGCCGAGGCCGCCGATATGTCGCTCTTCGGATTTCCCAATCTCGCCAGTCTCGGAAAGCTTGGAGGTTGATATGCTGAAAACGTTCGATCTCGTGCTTATCGGCGTGATGACGGCAGCTGCCGCCGTCACCTACACGATCAAGCATCGCGCCGAATTGAAGCTCGAGGAGGTTCATCGCCTCGAAGCCGAGATCAAGCTCGAGAAGGATACGATCGACCTTCTCAAGGCTGACTGGGCGCTGCAATCGCAGCCGAACCGGCTGGAGCGGCTGGTCAAGTCCTATAATGACGAACTGCAGCTGCAGCCGACGGAATCGACGGCGCTCGTGCATGCCAAGGAATTGCCGATGCTGAAATCCGAGGTTCCCGTGCCTGATGTGACGGAGGCCAAGGCCGGCGGCGCGGCCGCGGCCAAGGGCGCGACCGTTGCCAGCGCCAAAGGCGCGACCGGCTCCAAGGGGCAACCCGTTCCGACGCCTGCGCAGCGCGGCGCAGTGGATGCGCGCGGGGCCGTTGATCCGCATGGCGTGGTGGAGCCCGGCGGCGGGGCGGAGGATGACGCAGACGCAGACGAGATCGAAACGGGGTCGGTGGAATAATGTCGTTTCTTTCCCGTATTATGGTCCTGAAGAGCCAGGCGCATTTCTCCGCCGGCGTCTATAACCGTTTCGGCGGTCCTTCCGCCGGCATGGCGATCGAGGGATCGCGCAAGAAGAAATCGGGGCAGGCGAAAAGCCGCGTCGGCCTGCTGATCATGGGATTCATGGGCGTCTACGCCGTCATCGGCGGCCGTCTCGTCGAATATGCGATGAAGGATCAGGAGGTCGTATCCAGCATCCTGCCGCCCGACCGGCTGATGGCCTCGCGCCCCGATATTATCGACCGTAACGGCGAGGTGCTGGCCACCGATATCCGCACCGTCTCGCTGTTTGCCGAGCCGAACAAGATCGTCGATCCCGACGAAGCTGTCGAAAAACTTTCGTCCGTCCTGCCCGAACTCGACGTCAAGGACACCTACAAGAAACTCTCGCTCAAGACCTCGCATTTCGCCTGGCTTCGCCGGCAGCTGACGCCGAAGCAGCAGAGCCAGATCCTGGCGCTCGGCATTCCCGGCATCGGCTTCAGGCCGGAGAAGCGCCGCTTCTATCCGGGCGGATCGACCGCCGCTCACATCCTCGGCTACGTCAATATCGACAACCGCGGTGTCGCCGGCATGGAGAAATTCATCGACGACCAGGGGCTCGCCGATCTCGCCTCCGTCGGCATGACCAGCGACCAGCCGCTCGAGCCGGTGCGGCTTTCGATCGACCTGCGCGTGCAGAACATCGTCCGCGACGCCGTCGTCAACGCCGTCAACAATTTCCAGTCCAAGGGTGCCGGTGCCGCCGTTATCGACGTGCATACCGGCGAGGTGCTGGCCATGGCATCGGCGCCGGATTTTGATCCGAACGATCCCCAGGAGGGCGCCAAGGACGGCTGGCTCAACCGGATGACCAACGGCACCTTCGAAATGGGCTCGACCTTCAAGACCTTTTCGCTGGCGATGGCGCTCGACACCGGCAAGGTGAAGATGTCGGACACGTTCGATGCCAGCAAGCCGATCTATATCGGCGGCTTCACCATCCACGATTTTCACGGGCAGCGCCGCTGGCTGAGCGTTCCCGAAATCTTCCAGTATTCCTCGAATATCGGCACGGCGCGCGTCATCGACATCGTCGGCATCGACGCGCAGAAGGACTACCTGAACAAGTTCGGCCTGTTGACGAAGATGCAGACCGAACTGCCCGAAGTGAAGATGCCGAGCCAGCCGCGCGTCTGGAAGAAGATCAATTCGATCACGATTTCCTTCGGCCATGGTGTCTCGACGACGGCGTTGCAGACAGGGATTGCGGCTGCCGCTCTCGTCAACGGCGGCAAGCTGATCGAGCCGACATTCCTGCCGCGCACGCGCGAGGAGGCCGATCAGGTCGCCACGCAGGTCATCAAGAAGTCGACCAGCGACCAGATCCGCTATCTCCTCGACGTGAACGGTTTCAAGGGCTCCGGCCGCGTCGCCCGTGTGCCGGGCTTTGCCGTCGGCAGCAAGACCGGCACGGCCGACAAGGTGGTGAACGGGCGTTATTCGGCGACACTGAACTTCAATTCCTTCATCGCCGCATTCCCGATCAACGATCCCAAATATGCCGTGATCACCTTCTGCGACGAGCCGAAGACCGGCGAGAAGCAATATGGTGGAACGATCTCCGCCGGCACGGCCGGCCCGATCGCTCGCGAGATCATCAGCCGTGCGGCCCCCATTCTCGGCATCGAGCCGAAATTTGGGGAGGGCGGATCGGCCTTGCTGGTGTCTTATTGAGTGTGAATGAATATCGACGCCGATTCGCGAGGGGTGAACCGGGTTCAAGAGAGAAAAGTGCAGTCGATGAAATTGCGAGACCTGGCCGGAGATCAGTTTCCGGAACTTGAAGCACAGCTCGAAGGCCCGGCGGGCCTGGTTGATATTTCAGGCCTGTCTTCGGACAGCCGCAAGGTAGCGCCCGGTTATGCCTTCGTCGCGGTCGCCGGCACCAAGGCGGATGGCGCGGGTTTCATCGCCGATGCCGCCGGCCGGGGAGCCGCTGTCGCGATCGCTTCCCAGGCCATCGATGCCTCCATTCCGGTGCTTGCGGTCAAGGAACCGCGCCGCTTCCTGTCCATCGCCGCCTCGCGTTTCTATGGCAGGCAGCCAGAGACCATGGTCGCCGTGACCGGCACTGCGGGCAAAACCTCCGTCGCTTCCTTTACACGGCAGATCTGGGCGCATGCCGACTATGCGGCCGCGATGATCGGCACAACGGGCGTCGTTTCGCCGACGCGCGACGAATATGGTGCGCTGACGACCCCGGATCCGGTGTCGCTGCACCAACTGCTCGCCGAACTTGCCGGCGAAGGCGTCACGCATGCCGCGATGGAGGCTTCCAGCCACGGTCTCGACCAGTGCCGGCTCGATGGCGTGAAGCTTGCCGCTGCCGCCTTTACCAATCTCGGCCGCGACCACATGGATTACCACCCGACTGTGGAAGACTACATGGCCGCCAAGATGCGGCTTTTCGATACGCTTTTGCCGAAGGGCTCGCCGGCGGTGATCTTCGCCGACGATCCGTGGTCGGCACAGGCGATCAAGGCGGCCGCCGATGCCGGTCACGACGTTCGCACCGTCGGGCGCAAGGGTGATTACCTCACGCTGAAACGGGTCGAGCATTTCCGCCACAAGCAGACCGCCGAGATCCATATCGGCGACGAGATCTTCGAGGTGGACATTCCGCTCGCCGGCGATTTCCAGGTCGCCAACGCGCTTGTTGCGGCAGGACTTGCGATGTCGACCGGTGTTTCGGCAAAGGCTGCGATGGCAGCGCTCGAAAAGCTGGTCGGCGCTTCCGGCCGTCTCGAGCTCGTCGGCCATACCAAGGACGGCGCGCTCGCTTATGTCGATTACGCCCACAAGCCCGACGCGCTGGAAAACGTGCTGAATTCGGTCCGGCCCTTCACCACCGGCCGCGTCGTCGTCGTCTTCGGCTGCGGCGGCGACCGTGATCGCGGCAAACGGCCGATCATGGGCGAAATCGCCTGCCGTCTTGCCGACGTCGTCATTGTCACCGACGACAATCCGCGCTCGGAGGAGCCCGGCTCGATCCGGGCAGAGATCATGGCGGCAGCAAGCTGCGCCTCGGAAATCGGCGACCGCGCCACGGCGATCCGCGAGGCTGTGGGCATGCTGAGATCGGGCGACACGCTAATCGTCGCCGGCAAGGGGCACGAGGAAGGGCAGACGATCGGGAGCGTCACATTGCCGTTCTCCGATCACGCGGAGGTGCGCAAAGCCTTGGAGGAACTGAAATCTTGAGCTGGCTCTGGACGACCGAAGACATGATCGCAGCGATGGCGGGGCGCCCTTTCGGCACTCCGCCCGAAGGCATCACCGGCATCTCCATCGACAGCCGCTCGATTACACCAGGCGAAGCCTTCTTCGCGATCAAGGGCGACCGTGTCGATGGTCACGACTACGCGTCGATGGCCATGGCGAACGGCGCTTCCCTGCTGGTTGTCAGCGAAGCGAGGCTTCCGGCCATGGGCCGCCTGACGGTGCCGATGATCGTCGTCGAAGACGTGCTCGCCGCGCTCGGGCGTCTCGGCCAGGCCTCGCGCGAGCGCTCGCGGGCGAAAATCATCGCCGTCACCGGTTCGGTCGGCAAGACCACCACCAAGGAGATGCTGCGGCACGTGCTGTCGCCTTCCGGCAAGGTGCATGCCTCCGTCGCCTCCTTCAACAATCATTGGGGCGTGCCGCTGACGCTGGCGCGCATGCCTGACGACACGGATTACGGTGTCTTCGAAGTGGGGATGAACCATCCGGGCGAGATCCGGCCGCTGGTGGCGATGATCCGTCCCGATGTCGCCGTCATCACGACGATTGCGCCGGCCCATCTCGGCAATTTCAAGAGCATCAAGGAGATCGCCGCCGCCAAGGCCGAGATCTTCGAGGGGCTGCAACCCGGCGGTCACGTCGTGCTCAACCGCGACAACGACCAGTTCAATTTCATCGACCGCACGGCGCAGTCGCTCGGCGTCGAGCACATCCATTCCTTCGGCCAGCACGCCAAGGCCGAATTCCGGCTCGCCGAATTCAACGGTTCGGACGAAAATTCGACGCTGTGGCTGACGATCGGCGGCGAGACGCTGGAGGTCGCGATCGGCGCCCCGGGCCGCCATATCGCCGAGAATGCGCTCGCGGCCCTCGGGGTCGTCAGGATCGTCGGCGCCGACATGCAGAAGGCGATCGAGGCGCTTGCGACGCTGAAGCCGGAAAAGGGCAGGGGCAAGCGTCACCGGCTTTCGATCGGCGGCGGCCGCGGCAGCTTCACGCTGATCGACGAGAGCTACAATGCCAATCCGGCCTCGATGCGCGCGGCGATCGCGCTGCTCGCAGCCGCCGAACCGGCCGGCCGTGGACGCCGCATCGCCGTGCTCGGCGACATGCTCGAAATGGGCGAATATGCCGAGAAGGTTCATACCGATCTCGCAGGGCCGCTGCTTGCGGCCGGCATCGAACATGTCTGGCTCGCGGGCGCCGAAATGGCGGCGCTGAAGGAATCATTGCCGGAAAGCGTGCATGTCGAGTACCGCGAGAACACCGGCGAATTGATGGACTACGTGTTGAACTCGGTCGCTCCGGGCGACGTGTTGATGGTGAAATCGTCTCTGGGCATCGGTTTCGGCAGGATCGTCGCCGCGCTTCTTGACAAATTCCCGGCATTTTCCGACACGCAACGCGAACTTTGACCGGGTAACAAGGGGCCCTGAATGCTGATCTGGCTTGTCGAACTGTCGGAATATTTCAAATTTCTGAACCTGTTCAGATATATTACCTTCCGCACGGGCGCCGCTCTCTTTACCTCCGCACTGATCGTTTTCCTGTTCGGGCCGACGATCATCAATTCGCTGCGCATCCGCCAGGGCAAAGGCCAGCCGATCCGCGCCGACGGGCCGCAGACGCATTTCAAGAAGGCCGGCACGCCGACCATGGGCGGGCTGATGATCCTTGCCGGCATTGTCGGCGCGTCGCTGCTCTGGGCCGATCTTTCCAACGTCTATGTCGTCGCGACGCTGCTGGTGACGCTGGGCTTCGGCGCGATCGGTTTCTATGACGACTATCTCAAGGTGACCAAGCAGAGCCACAAGGGCTTTTCCGGCAAGGCCCGCCTCGGCATCGAGTTCGTCATTGCCGGCATCGCCGTCTATTTCATGATGCGCACCGCCCTTGCCTCGGGAATAGCAGGTTCTACCTTCGGCTCCTCGATCGCCTTTCCCTTCTTCAAGGACTTCATGATCAATATCGGCATCATGTTCGTCGTCTTCGGCGGCTTCGTCATCGTCGGCGCCGGCAATGCCGTGAACCTGACCGACGGCCTCGATGGGCTTGCCATCGTGCCTGTCATGATTGCCGCCGCATCCTTCGGCGTCATCGCCTATCTCGCGGGCAACGTGGTGTTTGCGAACTACCTGCAGATCAATTTCGTGCCCGGCACCGGCGAGCTTGCCGTCGTGCTCGGCGCCGTGATCGGCGCCGGCCTCGGCTTCCTCTGGTTCAACGCGCCGCCGGCCGCTATCTTCATGGGCGACACCGGATCGCTCGCGCTCGGAGGCACGATCGGCACCGTCGCCGTCGCCACCAAGCACGAAATCGTCATGGCGATCATCGGCGGCCTCTTCGTCATGGAGACGCTCTCGGTCATTATCCAGGTCGGCTTCTTCAAGATGACCGGCCGGCGCGTCTTCCTGATGGCGCCGATCCATCACCATTTCGAGAAGAAGGGCTGGACCGAGAGCCAGGTGGTGATCCGCTTCTGGATCATCGCCGTCGGCCTTGCCATGCTTGGCCTTTCGACGCTGAAGCTCCGGTGAGGCGGCGATGATCCCGGTCACGACGCTCAAGGACAGGAAGGTCGCGCTTTTCGGGCTCGGCGGCTCCGGTTTTGCCACTGCCCGTGCGCTGATTGCAGGCGGCGCTGACGTGACCGCCTGGGACGACAATCCCGACAGCGTCGCCAAGGCTTCGGCTGAAGGCATCCGGACAGAGGATCTGCACGGCATCGACTGGAGCCAGCAGGCGTTGTTCGTGCTGTCGCCCGGCGTGCCGCTCACCCATCCGAAGCCGCATTGGACCGTCGATCTTGCGCGGGCTGCGGGCGTCGACATCGTCGGCGACGTCGAGCTCTTCGTGCGCGAGCGCCGCGCCCATGCGCCGGATTGCCCGTTCATCGCCATAACCGGCACCAACGGCAAGTCGACGACGACGGCGCTGATCGCCCATATCCTGAAATCCTCCGGTTACGACACGCAGCTCGGCGGCAATATCGGCACGGCGGTGCTGACGCTCGATCCGCCGAAGGCGGGCCGCTATTTCGTCGTCGAATGCTCGTCCTACCAGATCGATCTGGCGCCGACGCTGAACCCCTCGGCGGGTATCCTGCTCAACCTGACCCCCGATCATCTCGACCGTCACGGCACGATGCAGCATTATGCCGACGTCAAGGAGAGGCTGGTCGCCGGGAGCGATACCGCGATCGTCGGCATTGACGACAGCCATTCGGCGCTGATCGCCGACCGCGTCGAGCGGGCGGGCGTCACGGTCGTTCGCATTTCTCGCCGCAACGTGGTGGCATCAGGCATCTATGCCGAGGGCACGAAGCTCGTTCAGGCCGTCGGCGGCGCCATGCTGCCCTTCGCCGATCTCGACGGCATCCGGACGCTGCGCGGCAGCCATAATGCGCAGAACGCTGCCGCAGCCGTCGCCGCCTGCCTTGCGGTCGGCGTTTCGGCGGACGACATTCGCGCCGGCCTCGCGTCGTTCCCAGGATTGAAACACCGCATGCAGCCTGTGGGCAAACGCGGCCGGGTCGTCTTCGTCAACGATTCCAAGGCGACGAATGCCGATGCTGCAGCACCCGCGCTTTCGAGCTATGATCGCATCTACTGGATCGCCGGCGGTCTGCCGAAATCAGGCGGCATCACGACGCTTTCGCCCTATTTCCCGCGCATCGCCAAGGCCTATCTGATCGGCGAGGCGGCGGCGGAGTTTGCCGCGACCCTCGGCGAGGCGGTGCCTTACGAGATCTCGGGCACGCTGGAGCGCGCCGTCGCGCATGCGGCAGCCGATGCGGAGCGCGACGAGGCAAGTGCTTCTGCCGTGATGTTATCCCCGGCTTGCGCAAGCTTCGACCAGTATAAGAATTTCGAAGTCAGGGGCGATGCCTTCGTCGGCCACGTGGCGGCACTTGACGGAATGACGATGCTGATCGGTCCGGCAACAGGAGAGAAATGACATGGTAAGCCGCGCGGAACGTGGGCCTCTGGCCGATTGGTTCTGGACCATCGACCGCTTCTTCCTGGCGATGTTCATCTTCCTGATGGGCATCGGCTTCATGCTGTCGTTCGCGGCATCTCCAGCGGTTGCCGAGCGCATCGGGCTCGAGCCTTTCCACTTCGTCAAGCGCCACGCGGCCTTCATGATCCCCTCGATCGCCGTCATGCTCGGGCTGTCGTTCCTGACGCCGCGCCAGGTGCGGCGCACCGCAATCCTGCTGCTGATCATCTCGCTTGCGATGATGGTGCTGGTGCTGTTCGTCGGGCAGGAGGTCAAGGGCGGCAGGCGCTGGATCTGGATTGCTGGCCTTTCCATCCAGCCGTCGGAATTCATGAAGCCCGCCTTCGTCGTGGTCTGCGCCTGGCTGTTTGCCGAACATGCACGCCAGCCGGAAATTCCAGGCAATCTCTTCGCCATCATCCTGTTCGGCATCGTCGCGGCCCTTCTCGTCGCGCAGCCCGACCTCGGCCAGACCATCCTGACGACCGCCGTCTGGGGCGGCATGTTCTTCATGGCCGGTATGCCATGGATCTGGATCATGCTGCTCGGCGTCGGCGGCGCCGGCGGCCTGCTCAGCGCCTATTACGTCTTCCCGCACGTCGCGCTGCGAATAGACAAGTTCATGACCGGCGAGGGCGATACGTTTCAGATCGACACCGCCCGCGAGGCGATCATCCGCGGCAGCTGGTTCGGCCAGGGCCCGGGCGAGGGCATCGTCAAGCGCATCATCCCGGACGCGCATACCGACTTCATCTTCTCGGTCGCGGCCGAGGAGTTCGGCATCGTCTTCTGCATGGCGCTCGTCGCGCTGTTTTCCGTGCTGGTGCTGCGCGGCCTCTCGCATGCCTATCGCGAGCGCAACGATTTCAACCGCTTCGCCGTCGCCGGCCTGGTGCTGCAGATGGGCATCCAGTCGATCATCAATGTCGGCGTCAATCTCGAATTGCTGCCGGCAAAGGGCATGACGCTGCCGCTGATTTCCTACGGCGGCTCGTCCATGGTGGCGATCTGCGTCACTGCCGGCTTCATCCTGGCGCTGACGCGCCATCGACCGGAAAAGCGCGCGCAGGACCGGAGCCTCTTCCGCGTCCCGCACGGCATGCCGGCGGAGTAGAAGGACATGAGCAAAGGCATCGTGCTGCTTGCCGCCGGGGGAACCGGCGGCCATGTGTTTCCGGCGGAGGCGCTGGCCTTCAAGCTGAAGGAGCGCGGCTATTCGGTGCATCTCGTGACCGACAGCCGGGCCGAGCGTTATGCCGGCAAGTTCCCAGCCGAGGCAATTCATGTCGTGCCGTCGGCGACGATCGGCTCGAAGAACCCGGTTGCCGTCGCCCGCTCGCTGTGGACGCTGTGGAGTGGCATGCGGGCGGCGAAGAAGCTGATCCAGCGGCTGAAGCCCGTCATCGTCGTCGGTTTCGGCGGTTATCCCACGGTGCCGCCGCTGCTTGCCGCAACACGGCTCGGCGTGCCCTCGATGCTGCATGAGCAGAATGCCGTCATGGGACGGGCCAACAAGGCCTTGGCTCCGCGGGTGAAAGCGATTGCCGGCGGCTTCCTGCCCGAAAGCGGCGGTGCGTTCTCCGACAAGACGATTGCAACGGGAAATCCCGTGCGCCCGGCGATCCTTGCCGCGGCCGAACAGCCTTATCTGCCTTCGCATCCCGGCGAGCCGTTCAATCTCGTGGTCTTTGGCGGCAGCCAGGGCGCGCAATATTTCTCCAAGGCGATGCCGACGGCGATCAGCCTGCTCGATGACGTGCTGCGCGAAAGACTGCGGGTCACGCAGCAGGTCCGGCCCGAGGATATGGAGATGGTGGGCGGCTGCGTGGCGCAATTGCAGATGGGCGCCGACATAGCGCCGTTTTTCAATGATATGGCGGAACGTCTTGCGAAAGCGCATCTGGTGATCTGCCGCTCTGGTGCTTCCACGGTTTCGGAAATCTCGGTCATCGGGCGCCCGGCCGTGCTGGTGCCTTATCCGCATGCGCTCGACCACGATCAGGCGGCCAATGCCGCCGCACTGGCTGCGACCGGCGGGGCAAAGGTGATCGTCCAGGCGGAGCTTTCGCCTGAACGGATCGCCTCCATCCTGAGCCATGTGATGAACGATCCAGAAAAGCTTGCCGGCATGGCGGCTGCGGCTAAGCTTGCGGGAAAACCGGATGCCGCGAACTTGCTTGCCGACATGGTTGAGGCTATTGCCGCCGGCAAGACAGTCTCCGAATTCAAGAGGACACGCGTATGAAACTGCCGAAGGCGATCGGTCTCGTCCATTTCATCGGCATCGGCGGCATCGGCATGAGCGGTATCGCCGAGGTGCTGCACAATCTTGGCCATAAGGTCCAGGGATCGGACCAGGCCGACAGCGCCAATGTCCAGCGCCTGCGCGACAAGGGCATCGAGGTGTTCGTCGGCCACAGGGCCGAGAATCTCGGCGATGCCGAAGTCGTGGTCGTCTCGACGGCGATCAAGAAGAGCAATCCGGAACTCATCGCGGCGCGCGAAAAGCTGCTGCCGGTGGTGCGCCGCGCCGAAATGCTTGCCGAACTGATGCGCTTCCGCAATTCGATCGCCATCGGCGGCACGCATGGCAAGACGACGACGACCTCGCTGGTCGCGACGCTGCTCGAAGCCGGCGGGCTCGACCCGACCGTCATCAACGGCGGCATCATCAACGCCTACGGCACCAACGCCCGCATGGGCGAGGGCGAGTGGATGGTGGTCGAGGCCGATGAATCGGACGGCACCTTTCTAAAGCTGCCGGCCGATGTCGCCGTCATCACCAATATCGACCCCGAGCATCTCGACCATTACGGCAATTTCGATGCGGTGCGCGCCGCCTTCCGCCAGTTCGTCGAGAACGTGCCGTTCTACGGCTTCGGCGTCATGTGCCTCGACCATCCCGAGGTGCAGTCGCTGGTCGGCCGGATCGAAGACCGCAAGATCATCACCTACGGCGAGAACCCGCAGGCCGACGTGCGCTTCAAGAATGTGCGCATCGACGGCACGCGCTCGATCTTCGACGTCGAAATCCGCCGCCGCCGCACCGGCCAGGTGATCGAGCTCAAGGGGCTGGTCATGCCGATGCCCGGGCGCCATAATATATCGAACGCCACGGCGGCGATCGCCGTTGCCAACCGCCTTGGCATATCGAGCGCCGACATCGCCAAGGGGCTTGCCTCCTTCGGCGGCGTCAAGCGCCGCTTCACGCTGACCGGCGAATGGAACGGGGTGCAGATCTTCGACGATTACGGTCACCACCCAGTCGAGATCAAGGCGGTGCTGCGCGCTGCCCGCGAAGCCTGCAAGGGCCGTATCATCGCCGTGCACCAGCCGCACCGCTACAGCCGCCTTGCGAGCCTGTTCGAGGAATTCGCCGCCTGCTTCAACGATGCCGACAGCATCTTCTTGGCCCCGGTCTATGCGGCAGGCGAGGACGCGATCGAAGGAGTCGATTCGGCAGCGCTCGTCTCGCGCATCAAATCCGGCGGTCATCGCGACGCCCGTTTCCTTGCTTCGGCAGAGCTTCTGCCGCAGATGGTCGCGGAGGTTGCAAAGCCAGGTGATTTCGTGGTTCTGTTGGGGGCTGGGAGCATCACATCCTGGGCGGCTGCGCTGCCCAAGCAGTTGGAAGGTCTATCGGGAAAGTCCGCATGAAACAGGTGAATGGGGAAAAGCTTCTCGCGTCTCTCGGAGACGGTGTAAAGGATATCCGCGGTCGTATCACGCCGGATGCCCCCATGGACCGCGTTACCTGGTTCAGGGCCGGCGGTCTCGCCGAGCTGATGTTCCAGCCGCATGACGTCGACGATCTCGTCGCCTTCCTGAAGATCCTGCCGGAAGAAGTGCCGCTGACGGTGGTCGGCGTCGGCTCCAACATCCTGGTGCGTGACGGCGGCATTCCCGGCGTCGTGCTGCGCCTGTCGGCAAAAGGTTTCGGCTTCGTTGAGCTTGCCGGTGAAAACCGCATCCTTGCCGGCGCCATCTGCCCGGACAAGCACCTCGCGGCAATGGCGATGGACAACGGTATCGGCGGTTTCCATTTCTTCTACGGTATTCCCGGTGGCATCGGCGGCGCGGCACGCATGAATGCCGGCGCGAACGGCGTCGAGACGCGCGAGCGGCTGGTCGAGGTCAACGCGGTTGACCGCAAGGGCAACAAGCATGTGCTTTCCAATGCCGAGATGGGCTATTCCTACCGGCATTCCAAGGCATCCGCCGACCTGATCTTCACCTCGGTGCTGTTCGAGGGCTATCCCGAGGACCGCGCCCAGATCCGGGCCGAGATGGATGCGGTGCGCAATCACCGCGAGACGGTGCAGCCGGTTCGCGAGAAGACCGGCGGCTCGACCTTCAAGAATCCGCCCGGCCATTCGGCCTGGAAGCTGATCGACGAAGCCGGCTGCCGCGGCCTCGTCATCGGCGGTGCGCAGATGTCATCGCTGCACTGCAACTTCATGATCAACATGGGGCAGGCGACCGGCTACGATCTCGAATATCTCGGCGAACAGGTGCGCCGCGAGGTCTTCGAGAAAGAGGGCATCAAGCTGGAATGGGAAATCAAGCGCCTCGGGGTCTTCATGCCCGGCCGCGAAGTGCGCCCGTTCCAGGGTGTGACGAGCGAGTAAGACCTACTTCACCGCAAGCTTCAGGCCTTCGCGCGGCGTGACGACGGGCGACCAGCCCAGAACGTCGCGAGCGTGGGATATGTCGACCTGCAGCGAGCCGCAAAGGCGCTGATAGACGGCTTCCTTCCCCACAGCCTTAGCAGCCATGTGCAGCACTGCCGGTGGGAAGGGAAGCAGCACCGGCTTGACGCCCAGCCCCGCGGCAATTCCTTCGATGAGTTCGGGCGTTGAAAGGTCCTTCCCATCTCCGGCAAGGAAAGTCTCGCCTGCGGCGGCGGGATGCGCCATGCAAGTGATGATCAGGTCGATAAGATTTTGTACCGCGACCAAGGTGCGGCGGTTCTTCAGCGAAGAGAAGGGGAGAGGCAGTCTTTTACTGACAAGGCTGACGAGCAGGGCGAAGTTGCCCCTTGCGCCCGGGCCGTAGACCAGCGGCGGGCGGATGATGACCGTTTCCATGCCCGTGCGAGCGGCGATGTCGCGTAAGCCGATCTCGCATTCCAGCTTCGAAATGCCGTAGGGATCGATGGGTCTCGGCGTGTCGTCGTGCCGGAATGGCCGATCGTTCTCTTCCCCATTGACCTTGATGGTGCTGATGAAGACGAACCTTTTAACGCCTGCGCGGGCGGCTTGTTCGGCGAGATTCAACGTGGCGGCAGTGTTGGTTCGGCGGAATTCCGCAAGCGGGTCGGCCGCTCGGTCGTTCATGATGTGAACGCGGGCGGCGAGATGGACGATGATATCCACGCCCTGAAGAGCCGGCGTCCAGTCGGTCCTATCGGTTATTTCGATCGGAAAATGCCTGACATCAGGCGGAAAGGCGGAGGTCTGGGATCTCGTGGTGACCACAAGGTCGCAATTCTTCTCTGCCTGCAGCCGTTTGACAAGCGGACCACCGACGAAGCCGGCAGCGCCGGTGACGAGGCATCGCATGATCTTCTCCTTACTCACCCATGCGCGCCTTCGCTAGCCGGAAGTGATATCGGCATCAATAGAAAACGGCGACGGCCGGGTGCTGCGGCTCTCCGCATTAATCAAATCGAGGTGCTGGCTGCTGCCTCACTGTTGCCGGTCTCCGGCTGCGAGATGTCGCCAGACTCCTATGCTGATTCCCTCGCAGATGAGCGCGATTCGATATGTCGTTGAACCGATGGGTTTTTTCGTTTCCGCCCAGGTTCATTTCCGGGCGGCGAGGGAATGGCTGCGCAGTGGGCAAAAGGTAAACGGCCGCGAAGTTCCAGGCAAAGAGTTAACGAAAGTAAACACTTCATTAACCATAATGATGGTCTAATGCACGCAGGTCGGACAAAGGCCCGAAACGGCGCAGACAGCTTCGCGCAAGCGTCGATTTCGAAAATGGAAGTTATTTTTGGGGGTGTTGATGAGTCGCAAGCATGTCGCTGTCCTGATGGGCGGATTTTCCTCGGAGAGGCCTGTCAGCCTGTCCTCGGGAAATGCTTGCGCAGATGCCCTCGAAGCGGAAGGTTTCCAGGTGACGCGCATCGACGTTGCCCGTGATGTTTCCGAGAAGCTCGCCGCGCTGAAGCCCGACGTGGTCTTCAATGCGCTTCATGGGCCGTTCGGCGAGGACGGCACCATTCAGGGCATCCTCGAATATCTCGAGATCCCCTATACGCATTCCGGCGTGCTTGCCTCGGCGCTGGCGATGGACAAGGACAAGGCGAAGCTCGTTGCCGCCGCCGCCGGCATTCCGGTGGCCGAATCGCAGGTGATCAATCGTTTCGCCTTTCCCTCGACCCATCCGATGAAGCCACCCTATGTGGTGAAGCCAGTGCGTGAGGGGTCGAGCTTCGGCGTCGTCATCGTTACGGAAGATCAGACGCATCCGCCGCAGGTCGTGAGTTCCCCCGGGTGGCGCTACGGCGAAGAGGTTCTCGTCGAGCGTTATGTCTACGGCCGCGAACTCACCTGTGGCGTCATGGGCGAGACTCCCCTTGGTGTCACGGAGGTGGTGCCGCAGGGACACAATTTTTATGATTACGACTCCAAGTACGCGGCGGGCGGTTCAAAACACGTCATCCCGGCGAAAATTTCACCGAATATTTACCAAAAAATACAAACATTGGCCCTAAGGGCGCATCAGGCAATTGGTTGCCGCGGCGTCAGTCGGTCCGACTTTCGTTACGACGATCGTTTCTCCGAAGACGGCGAAATCATCTGGCTGGAAGTCAATACCCAGCCCGGCATGACTCCAACCTCGCTCGTGCCCGAAATGGCCGGTCATGCCGGCTATTCATTTGGTCAGTTTCTCCGGTGGATGGTGGAGGACGCGTCTTGTTTGCGTTGACGGTCAAGAGGATTGGGCGCCCCAGCCATCATGCCGTGCTTCCGATGGTGGAAGCCGAGGAGCGGTTCGTGCTGCCGCGTCCGCTGCGCCGAGTCACCCGTTTCCTGATCAGCCTCGGCAGCGGCCGCATCTATATTCCTGCTCATACGGGCACGGTTTCAGCGCTCGCATTTCTGGCTGCGACCGGCCTCTACGGCATGTCGCTCGGCGGGCACACGGAAGTGGTCGCGCAGGCGACGACCACGGCTGCCGGTTTTGCGATCGAGGACGTGAAGGTTTCCGGCAATTCCGAAACCTCCGAAATCGACATCCTGCAGCTGATCGGCCTTGACGGCACGACTTCGCTGGTCGCGCTCGACGTCGATGCGGCCCGGCAGAAGATATCGCACCTTCCCTGGGTCGAGAGTGTCGAAGTTCGCAAGGTCTATCCCAAGACGATCGAGGTGAAGCTCAAGGAGCGCCAGGCCTATGCGATCTGGCAGCACGGGCAGGAGCTTTCGCTGATCGAGAAGAACGGCAGCGTCATAGCGCCGCTGCGCGACAACAAGTTTTCGTCGCTGCCGCTCGTCGTCGGTCGCGATGCGGAAACGGCGGCAGCCTCGCTCGATGACGCCTTCTCGAAGTGGCCTGACGTGAAGGCCCGGGTGAAGGCCTATGTCTGGATATCTGGGCGTCGCTGGGACCTGCACATGGACAACGGCGTCGTCGTCAAGCTGCCGGAAGACGGCATCGATCAGGCGCTAGCGACGCTTTCGAAATTTGACAAGCAGCACCAGCTCCTCGAGCGGGATATCGCCGCCGTCGATCTGAGATTGCCTGACAGGACCGCAATCCAGCTGACGCCGGAAGCGGCGGTCCGCAGGCAGACGGCAGTGACTGAGCGTACAAAAGAATTGAAGAAGGCGGGGCAGAGTATATGAGCTTGTTCGGTTCATCCCATTTCGGATTGCCGCGCCTGAAGCCGCTTTCATCGAAGCGGTCGCATGTCGTTTCGGTGCTCGACATCGGCTCGACCAAGGTCGTCTGCATGATCGGCCGGCTGACGCCGCGCGAGGAAAGCCAGGTTCTGCCCGGCCGCACGCATAATATCGAGGTCATCGGTATCGGCCATCAGCGCTCCCGCGGCATCAAGACCGGCGTCATCGCCGATCTCGATGCGCTGGAAGGCGTCATCCGTCTTGCCGTCGATGCGGCGGAGCGCATGGCGGGGCTGACCGTCGAGAGCCTGATCGTCAATCTGACGGCCGGCCGCCTCGGCAGCGACATCTATACCGCGACGATCGATCTCGGTGGCCAGGAAGTCGAACTCAACGACCTGAAGAAGGTGCTGTCGGCCGCCTGCCAGCAGTCGCTGCGCCAGGATCGCTCGGTGCTGCATTCGCTGGCGACCGGCTTCTCGCTCGACGGCGAGCGCGGCATTCGCGATCCGCTGGCGATGTACGGCGACGCGCTCGGTGTCGACATGCATGTCGTCACCGCGGAGCGCTCGGCGCTGAAGAATCTCGAGCTCAGCGTCAACCGCGCGCATCTGTCGGTCGAGGGCATCGTCGCGACGCCTTATGCCTCGGGCCTTGCCGCTCTCGTCGACGACGAGGTTGAACTCGGCTGCGCTGCGATCGACATGGGCGGCGGCACGACGACGATTTCGGTCTTTGCCGAGGGCAAGCTGGTTCACACCGATGCCGTCGGTCTCGGCGGTCATCATGTGACGACGGATCTGGCGCGCGGCCTTTCGACCCGCATCGAGGATGCGGAGCGGCTGAAGGTCGTGCATGCCTCCGCACTTCTGAATTCCTCCGACGAGCGTGAACTGATCTCGATCCCGCCGATCGGCGAAGACGATCGCGACCAGCCGTCGCAGGTGCCGCGGGCACTCGTTTCGCGCATCGTGTCTGCCCGTATCGAAGAGACGATGGAACTGATCCGCGACCGTATCCAGCGCTCCGGCTTCAGCCCGATCGTCGGCAAGCGCGTCGTGCTGACCGGGGGCGCGAGCCAGTTGACCGGCCTTGCCGAAGTGGCTCGGCGCATCCTTGCCCGCAATGTCCGCATCGGCCGCCCGATGGGCGTCTCGGGACTGCCGACGGCGGCCAAGGGCCCGGCCTTTTCGACGGCCGTCGGCCTGATGATCTATCCGCAGGTCGCGGACATGGAGACACATGCGTCACAGAGCGGTCTGCTCATGTCGCTTGGAGGAAATAACAGCCGCATAGCCCGCATGGGCCAGTGGCTGAAGGAAAGCTTCTGAATTTTAAGTAATTGGCCGGCGTGGCGATGCGGCCAGAGAGAGAAGGAACAGGTACCATGACCATCAAGCTGCAAAAGCCTGACATCACAGAGCTGAAGCCGCGCATCACCGTGTTCGGCGTTGGTGGCGGTGGCGGCAACGCCGTCAACAACATGATCACCGCTGGTCTCCAGGGCGTCGACTTCGTCGTCGCCAACACGGATGCGCAGGCGCTGACGATGACGAAGGCCGAGCGTATCATCCAGCTCGGCGTCAACGTCACCGAAGGCCTCGGCGCCGGCTCGCAGCCGGAAGTCGGCCGCGCGGCCGCCGAAGAGTGCATCGATGAGATCGTCGATCACCTGAACGGCACGCATATGTGCTTCGTCACCGCCGGCATGGGCGGCGGCACCGGTACGGGCGCTGCTCCTGTCGTCGCACAGGCCGCCCGCAACAAGGGCATCCTGACGGTCGGCGTAGTCACCAAGCCGTTCCACTTCGAAGGCGGGCGCCGCATGCGGCTGGCCGAGATGGGCATCCAGGAACTGCAGAAGTCTGTCGACACCCTGATCGTCATTCCGAACCAGAACCTCTTCCGCATTGCCAACGACAAGACGACCTTTGCAGACGCCTTCGCCATGGCCGACCAGGTTCTCTACTCGGGTGTCGCCTGCATCACCGACCTGATGGTGAAGGAAGGCCTCATCAACCTCGACTTCGCCGACGTCCGTTCGGTGATGCGCGAGATGGGCCGCGCGATGATGGGCACCGGCGAAGCCTCCGGCTCCGGCCGCGCGCTGCAGGCGGCCGAAGCGGCAATCGCCAACCCGCTGCTCGACGAAACCTCGATGAAGGGCGCGCAAGGCCTGCTGATCTCGATCACCGGCGGTCGTGACCTCACCCTCTTCGAAGTCGATGAAGCCGCGACCCGCATCCGCGAGGAAGTCGATCCGGACGCCAACATCATCCTCGGCGCCACGTTCGACGAATCGCTCGAAGGCATCATCCGCGTCTCGGTCGTCGCGACCGGCATCGACCGGGCGATCAGCGAAGCGGCCGAGCGTAACTTCCAGCCGGTTGCAAAGCCCGCTATCCGTCCTTCCGCGGCTGTTGCTCCGGCAGCGGCCGCAGTTCAGCCTGCCCCCGTCATGCAGGCGCCGAAGGCCCTTGATCCGATCGCGCAGACTATCCGCGCAGCCGAGATGGAACGCGAGCTCGAGATTCCGGCCCCGCGTGCCGCCGCACCGCTCCAGCAGCCGGTTGCACAGCAGGAAACCTTCCGTCCGCAGAGCAAGATCTTCGCGCCTGCACCGGAAGCTCCGGCAATGCGTCCCGCACCGGTGCAGCAGGCTCCGGCCCCGGTCATGAGCCAGCCGGTGATGAGCCAGCCGGTCGTCCAGCAGCAGCCGGTCCGTCAGGAGCCGATCATCCGCCAGGCGCCGGAACCGATGCGCATGCCGAAGGTCGAGGATTTCCCGCCGGTTGTTCAGGCCGAACTCGACCACCGCACGCAGCCGGCTTCGGCGCATCAGCAGGAAGAGCGCGGTCCGATGGGCCTGCTCAAGCGAATCACCAATTCGCTTGGCCGCCGTGACGACGAGGCCGTCGCCTCCGACATGACCGCCGCTCCGGCGGCCGCTTCGCAGCAGCGTCGTCCGCTGTCGCCGGAGGCAAGCCTCTACGCTCCGCGTCGCGGCAGCCTCGACGACCAGGGCCGCGCGGTTCCGCAGGCGCGCATGATGCAGGAAGACGACCAGCTGGAAATCCCGGCATTCCTGCGCCGCCAGTCGAACTGAGGCGGATTTCCGCACCGTTCATGCCCGGGATCAAGGTCCCGGGCATTTGCGTTTTTCTGGCTCAAATTCCTGAGCGATTTCAACTGTATGACTTCGTAACAAAGCGAAAGAAACAGTGATTTGGATTGGAGCGCCGACGCACGTAAGTATGGTGCAAGGAAACTGCCCTAGGAGACCCTATCAGAGGCTCCTTTTGCAGAATGAATGAAAACCGCGCCGTGGGACAAGCTACTGGAGCGGAAGAATAAAAGGCAGAATTTATGGCGATTGGCTTGCTGGGTTTTCAAACGACGGTATCGCGTCCCGTGACGCTCACGGGCACGGGAGTCCATTCGGGCGCAGAAGTCTCGATCACCCTGAACCCGGCCGAATCGGACACCGGCGTCGTTTTCCAGCGCCTGCATGACAATGGCGACGTTACCGAACTCAAGGCCGTCTCCTCGCAGGTCGGCAATACAGACCTCTGCACCGTGCTCGGCTTCTCGCCCGCCCATTCGGTCGCGACGATCGAACATGTGATGGCCGCCATCTATGCGCTTGGCCTCGACAATGTGGTGATCGAAGTGCAGGGCGCCGAAATGCCGATCATGGACGGCAGCTCGCTGCCCTTCGTCGAAGCCATCGAACAGGCCGGTCTCGTCTCTCTTGGCGTCAAGCGCCGCTATATCCGTATCACCAAGCCAGTGCGAATCGAGCACGGCGGCTCCTGGAGCGAATTCCGCCCCTATGACGGCACGCGATTCGAAGTCGAGATCGATTTCGAATGCCCGCTGATCGGCCGGCAGAAGTGGGCCGGCGACATGAGCGCTTCCGTCTTCAAGACCGAGCTCTCCCGCGCCCGCACCTTCGGTTTCATGCGCGACGTCGAGCGTCTCTGGGCATCGGGCCATGCGCTCGGCTCCTCGCTCGAAAACTCCGTCGTCATCTCTGACGACAATACCGTCATCAACATCGAAGGGCTGCGTTACGCCAAGGATGAATTCGTGCGCCACAAGACGCTCGATGCCGTCGGCGATCTGGCGCTTGCCGGCGCCCAGTTCATCGGCTGCTATCGTTCCTATCGCGGCGGCCACAAGATGAATGCCAATGCCCTGAAGGCGCTGCTCAGCGATCCCACCGCCTATGAGGTCGTGGAAACGTCGACGCCGCGCCAGCGCGTCGCCGCCCGCGAAATGATCGCAGTCAGCGCGTCGGAATTCGCTCCCTGGTCGGCATGACCTCCAGCATATTTTTAAGACCAGGCCGCCTCTTTCCCGGGGGCGGTTTTTTTTATGTGCCGATGCGTTCGCGGCGACAGGTCTGGTTCCGGGCGTTTCATTTTAGGAATGGCGCATGAATCCATCGCGCTGTTCGGCATCATGGTTTCGCTGCCACAGATCGGCAAAGAAGATGAAAAGCCGGGCATTCCGGCGGCCGCTGCCACAAAAATGCGTTAATGCCTTATCATTGCGTTGCTCTTGATGCACATTTATGGCTAGAAACGCCAGCAAGGCGTGGCTGCCGTGGAGAGAGCGGCGGTAGTGGGGTTCTTTTGAATGGGTTATGCAGGATCTGAAGGTATGATGAAGACAGCGCGCGCTTTGTTGGCATCGCTTCTGGTGCTCAGCGCAGGCGCCTCGATATCCGGCTGCCAGTCGGACCCCGATATCGACATCACCAAGCTCGGTCTCGAAACCGATCCGCCTGACGTGCTCTATACCCAGGGCCTCGCCAACATGAAGGCCGGCAACATGGCGGAAGCGGCGCGCAAGTTCGATGCGATCGACCGCGAGAACCCGTTCTCTGAATGGGCGCGCAAGGCACTCGTGATGAGCACCTTCGTCAAATTCCGTCAGGGCCGCCTGGACGATGCGCTTGCATCAGGCAACCGCTACATGTCGCAATATCCGAAGTCCCCCGATGCCGCCTACGTGCAGTATCTCATCGGTCTTACCTATTCCAAGCAGATCGTCGACGTAACCCAGGACCAGCGCGCCTCGGCCAAGACGATGGAAGCGATGCAGGCCGTCATCGACAATTATCCGAACTCCGAATATGTCGACGACGCACAGGCCAAGATCCGCTTCGCCCGCGATCAGCTGGCCGGCAAGGAAATGCAGATCGGCCGCTATTACATGGAGCGGAAGGAATATCTCGCCGCGGTCTCGCGCTTCCGCATCGTCGTCGAGAAATATCCGAGCACGAACCAGATCGAAGAGGCCTTGGCGCGTCTCGTCGAAGCCTATTACGCGATGGGCATCGTCGATGAGGCGCAGACGGCGGCTGCCGTTCTCGGCCACAATTATCCCGACAGCCAGTGGTACGCCGATTCCTACAAGCTGCTGCAGACCGGTGGCGCCGAGCCGCGTGAAAACAAGGGCTCGTGGATCGCGGCGGCAGGCAAGAAACTCCTGCTCGGTTCATAAGACCAATGCTGATCCAGCTTTCGATCCGCGATATCGTCCTGATCGAGCGGCTGGATCTTGCCTTCGAGACCGGTCTTTCCGTGCTGACGGGCGAGACCGGGGCGGGCAAATCCATCCTGCTCGACAGCCTGTCGCTGGCGCTCGGCGGACGCGGCGACGGAGGCCTGGTGCGCCATGGCGAGGACAAGGGCCAGGTGACGGCCGTCTTCGACGTCGGCATGGATCACGGCGCCCGCGCGCTGCTGCGTGAAAATGGCATCGACGACGAGGGCGACCTGATTTTCCGCCGCCAGCAATCGGCGGACGGGCGCACCAAAGCCTATGTCAACGACCAGCCCGTCAGCGTGCAGCTGATGCGCCAGGCCGGCCAGATGCTGGTCGAGATCCACGGCCAGCACGACGACCGCGCCCTTGTCGACACCAACGCCCATCGCACCCTGCTCGATGCCTTCGCCGGCCTCACCGACGAGGTTTTAGAGGTTTCCGGGCTATACCGCTCGTGGCGCGACAGCGAACGGACGCTGAAGAAACATCGCGAGAAGGTGGAAAGTGCCGCGCGCGAAGCCGATTACCTCCGCTCCTCCGTCGAGGAGCTGGAGAAGCTCTCGCCGCAGGATGGCGAGGAAGACGAGCTCGCGGACCGCCGACAGAAGATGATGAAGGCCGAGCGGATCGCCGGCGATATTGCCGAGGCGTCCGAATTTCTGAACGGCAATGCCTCGCCGGTGCCCCACATTGCCTCGCTGGTGCGCCGGCTGGAGCGCAAGAGCCATGAGGCGCCGGGACTGCTCGAAGAGACTGTGACGCTGCTCGATGTGGCGCTCGACCAGCTTTCCAACGCGCAGATGGAAGTCGAGACGGCGCTGCGCAAGACAGAATACAATCCCCGCGAGCTGGAGCGGGTGGAGGAGCGGCTTTTTGCGCTGAGGGCCGCCTCGCGCAAATATTCCGTGCCCGTCACCGAGCTGCCGGCGCTTGCCGTGCGCATGATTTCCGATCTTGCCGATCTCGACGCCGGCGAGGAGAGGCTTGCGCGGCTCCAAGCCGAAGTCGGGCAGGCGCGCGAGAGTTACGACGCGGCGGCGCGCGCGCTGTCCGACAAGCGTCACCATGCCGGCACGGCGCTGGCTGCGGCCGTCATGGCCGAGCTGCCGGCGCTGAAGCTCGAACGCGCCCGCTTCATGGTGGAGATCACCACGGATGCGGGAGAGGCGCTCGCCGAAGGCATCGACGTCGTCGAATTCCACGTCCAGACCAATCCCGGCACACGGCCGGGCTCGATCATGAAGGTCGCCTCCGGCGGCGAGCTGTCGCGCTTCCTGCTGGCGCTGAAGGTAGCGCTTGCCGATCGCGGATCCGCCCCGACGCTCGTCTTCGACGAAATCGACACCGGCGTCGGTGGCGCGGTGGCCGATGCGATCGGCCAGCGGCTGAAGCGGCTCTCCGAGCGGGTGCAGGTGCTGTCCGTCACCCATGCGCCGCAGGTCGCAGCCCGGGCGGCGACGCACCTCTTGATCTCCAAGGGGCCAGCGGCCGACGGCTCCGAAAAGATCGCCACCCGCGTTGCGACGATGGCGCAGAAGGACCGCACCGAAGAGATCGCCCGCATGCTCGCCGGGGCTTCGGTGACGGAGGAGGCGAGGGCAGCGGCGAAGCGGCTGCTGGCAGGTAACGGCTGATTTCCGGCGCCGCCGGCGGTGACGAGCGTCTCGCTTGGCGCTATCCGTAACATTCCGATCAGCGACGATCCGTTGCCATGCGCCTTTTCCATTTCAGCGATGATCCCGATATTGCGGCGTTCGAGCCGCGCCCAGTCCGCATGCCCTCGATGCGCCCGCGAAGCCGGGAATGGCTGAACGGTCCGCTGGTCTGGGCAATCGATGGCGAACATGACTTCATGTATCTCTTTCCGCGCGACTGTCCGCGCATCCTGATATGGGCGACACCCGATACGCCGGCGGCCGAGCGGCGGCAGTGGCTCGGGGATATCAGGGCTGCGGCCTATGTCGAGCGTCATTGGATGGAAAGGCTTAAAGCGGAGACGATCCATCGCTACGAGTTGCCCGCCGAGGGTTTCCAGGATCTCGGCGATGCAGGCATGTGGGTGGCCCGCGGGCGCGTCGTCCCCATCGAGCGCACCGCCATTTCACGGCTCGACCGGGAATTTGCGCCGCGCGGGGTGGAGCTTCGAGTGGTCGACAGCCTCCGGCCGCTGAAGAGCCTCTGGGACACGGGCCTCCATGTCAGCGGCATCCGGTTGCGCAATGCGCGAGATTGGGAGTAGACGGGGCGGGAACGGCCAGCCGCGGTTCCGATGTCCGAACTTATCTTGCCATTGTCCGGTATTTTGCCGTACAGTATAGGTAAGGAGAAAACCCATGCCTCAGCAAAACAGCCGCACGACCCGACTGGAAGCTCGCATCAGTCCCGAGGCGCTGGCGATCGTCAAGCGTGCTGCCGAGATGGAGGGCCGCAGCCTGAGCGATTTCGTCGTCTCTGCGGCACAAGACGCGGCGCGGCGGACGATCGAGGAGAACCAGCTTATTCGTCTGTCGATTGAGGATCAGGCGCGTTTTGTCGATATGCTGCTCGATCCGCCAGAGCCGGCGGATGCCCTCAAACGCGCCAAGACTGCCCACAGCGCCCTGATCGTGAAAGCGCAGTGACGGTGCAATTCATAATCGAGGCCTTGAATTCCGGGCATGACCGCAAGAGCTTTGCTTGTGGCGTTTTCGTACTGGACCGGTATTTGAAGGAGCAGGCAGGGCAAGATATCAAACGCCGCGCCGCCCTTTGCTATGTCTCCCGCCCGGAAGGTTCCACCCGTATTGCCGGATATTATACCCTTTCGGCCGGAGATGTGGCGTTGAAGGATATTCCCGAAGATAAGGCCCGCCGTCTCCCGCCTTACCCGGCCATTCCCGTTGCACGGATCGGACGCCTGGCGATCGATAAAGACTTTCAGGGTAAGCGGCTCGGGGCAGCCTTGCTATGGGACGCCGCCAATCGCGCCTTGCGTTCGGAATTGGGCGTTTTTGCATTGGCCGTGGACGCGAAAGATGAACAGGCCGCCGCCTTCTACCGGCATTTCGGATTTATCGCTTTCGAAACGAAGCCCTTGCAGCTTTTCCTCCCGTTGGCGACCGTGGCGAAATCGCTCTGATCTTCCGTGTCATTCCGGATGCGCCGATTTCGAGCGGCGCGTCCCCGCGCGAGCTTGCAGTGAAAGTGGATCGCGCCGCCTCTCTTTTCATCCGGCAATTTTGCTCTAAAAACAATGCAGATTTCTGGCCAGATTCTCTGGAGTGATGTTTCATGTCCATCGAAGGTTCCACCGTCGACACGTTGACGATCGAAGAGGCTGCCGCCGAGCTCGAACGGCTGGCGAAGGAGATTGCGCATCACGATGCGCTCTACCACGGCAAGGACCAGCCGGAGATTTCGGATGCCGATTACGATGCGCTGAAGCGCCGCAACGATGCGATCGAGGCGCGCTTTCCGGAGCTGATCCGTGAGGACAGCCCGTCACGGCATGTCGGCGCCGCGCCCTCCGTCACCTTCGCGCCGGTCGTTCATGCGCGGCCGATGCTGTCGCTCGACAATACCTTCTCGCAGGAAGATGTGCAGGATTTCGTCGCCGGCGTCTATCGCTTCCTCGGCCGCCTGCCGGACCAGTCGATCGCCTTTACCGCCGAGCCGAAGATCGATGGTCTCTCGATGTCGATCCGTTATGAAAACGGCAGGCTCACGACGGCTGCCACGCGCGGCGACGGCACGACGGGGGAAAACGTCACCGCCAATATCCGAACCATCGCTGAGATCCCCACCGAGTTGCCGAAGGGCGTTCCCTCGGTCGTCGAGATCCGCGGCGAGGTCTATATGGCCAAGAGCGACTTCCTGGCGCTGAACCGGCAGATGGAGGCGGAGGGAAAACAGACTTACGTCAACCCGCGCAACACCGCCGCCGGGTCGCTGCGCCAGCTCGACGCCAAGGTGACGGCGAGCCGCAAGCTGAAATTCTTCGCCTATGCCTGGGGCGAAATCTCGGAAATGCCGGCCGATACGCAGTTTGCCATGGTGCAGACCTTCAAAGACTGGGGATTTCCAGTCAATCCGCTGATGAAGCGGCTGAATTCTGTCGCCGATATTCTTGCTCATTACGACGAGATCGGTCTTGAGCGCCCGGATCTCGATTACGACATCGACGGCGTCGTCTACAAGGTCGACAGTCTCGAGCTGCAAGGCCGTCTCGGCTTCCGCTCGCGTAGCCCACGCTGGGCGACGGCGCATAAATTCCCGGCGGAGCAGGCCTTTACCGAAGTCGAGAAGATCGAGATCCAGGTCGGCCGCACCGGCGCTCTGACGCCGGTGGCGCGGCTGAAGCCGATCACGGTCGGCGGTGTGGTCGTCACCAACGCGACGCTGCACAACGAGGATTACATCAAGGGCATCGGCAATGGCGGCGAGCGCATCCGGCCGGAGGATCACGATATCCGCGAGGGCGATACCGTCATCGTCCAGCGCGCCGGCGACGTCATTCCGCAGATCCTCGATGTGGTGATGGAGAAGCGCCTGGCCGAGGCGAAGCCTTATGAATTCCCGAAGACCTGCCCGGTCTGCGGTTCGCATGCCGTGCGGGAGGTCAACGAGAAGACTGGCAAGATGGATTCCGTGCGCCGCTGCACCGGCGGCTTCATCTGCCGGGCACAGGCGACCGAGCATCTGAAGCACTTCGTCTCGCGCAACGCCTCCGATATCGAGGGGCTCGGCTCGAAACAGATCGACTTCTTCTTCGAAAACGAGGACCCGTCGCTGCAGATCCGCACGGCGCCCGAAATCTTCACGCTGGAGAAGCGCCAGCAGCAATCGATCACCAAGTTGGAAAATATCGACGGTTTCGGCAAGGTCAGCGTCGGCAAGCTCTACGGGGCGATCAACGAGCGGCGCAGCATCGCGCTCCATCGCTTCATCTACGCGCTCGGCATCCGCCATGTCGGCGAGACCACGGCGAAGCTCTTGGCGCGCACCTACGGCACCTATGAGGCCTTTGCGACTGTCATGAAGGAGGCCGCACCGCTTTCAGGCGATGCCTGGAGCGATCTGAACGCCATCGAGGGCATCGGCGAGGTCGTGGCGCGCGCCATGGTCGAATTCTACAAGGAGCCGCGCAATATCGAGGTGATCGGCCGCCTGCTGGACGAGGTGACGCCCGAGGAGGCCGAACAGCCGGTCACGTCAGGCAGTCCGGTCGCCGGCAAGACGGTGGTCTTCACCGGTTCGCTGGAAAAATTCACCCGCGACGAGGCGAAGGCGAGGGCTGAAAGCCTCGGCGCCAAGGTAGCGGGATCGGTCTCGAAAAAGACCGACTTTGTCGTCGCCGGCCCCGGCGCCGGCTCCAAGCTCGACAAGGCGCGTGAGCTCGGCGTCCAGACGATGGACGAGGACGAGTGGCTGGCGCTGATTGGCGGGTGACTGATGCTTGATTTGTTCCCGTATTGGGAATATGCTTCTCCATGCAGGTGATCGCCAAATCGACATTGCGTGCGTTTTGGCAGTTGCACCCGCAAGCTAAAGTGCCCCTCGGTGTCTGGCACGCTGTTGTCAGCAAAGCGGAATGGGCGGGACCGGCGGATATCAAAAGGATGTTCGGTGCCAACGTGGATTTTGTCGGCGACAACAGGGTGATTTTCGATGTCGGCGGCAACAAGTATCGCCTCATCGTTCACATCGCCTATGCCTATCGGCGTGTGTTGATCAAGTTCGTCGGTACGCATGCCGAATACGACAGAATCGATCCGGAGACGGTGTAATGGACATAAGGCCGATCAGAAGCGATAGCGATCTGGAATGGGCGCTTGGCGAAGTTGCTCTCTACTTCGACAATCCGCCACCGCAAGGTTCGGTGGATGCCGACAGGTTCGACGTGCTCTCCGATCTCATTGAAGCCTATGAAAACCGGCATTTCCCTACGGTCGAACTGGAACCGGTGGATTTTCTGCATGTCTTCATGGAAATGGCTGGCCGCAGCCAGGCCGATCTCGGCGAGATCCTGGGTTCGCGCTCCCGCGCCTCGGAAATACTGCATCGCAAGCGTGCCTTGACGGTCGACATGATTTTCAAACTCAACGAGGCATGGGGCGTTCCCGCCGAATGCCTCGTCAAACCTTATCGCCTGGCCGTTGCTTAGGCTCTCAGCCGCCCCATGCTATAGGCGTCGACATACTCGCCGGCGCGGTAGCCGAATGAGCGCAGAAGCCCTTCCTTTTCGAAGCCGAACTTCTCGTAGAGCCGGATCGCAACCTCGTTGTCGGTGTAGACGGTCAATTCCAGCCGTTTGACGTCGAGCCAGTCGTCGGCGGCGTCGACCATGGCGCCGAGCAGAATTCGGCCGAAGCCGCGGCCGGTGAAGTCGTCGTGTACACCCATGCCGATGGTCGCGACGTGCTGCCTGCGGCCGGAGAGGCGATTGAGGCCGCAATTGCCGACGATCTTGTCGTTCAGGGTGACGACGAGGTCGAGCGCGCCCGGCGCCGGGTTTTCCATGTGCCTGCGGACTTCCTCGATGCGCTGGTATGGCGGCCGCAAGGTGCCGGCCCGGTAGCCAGGCAGATTGATGAGATCGGTGATCTCCTCGGCATCGGAAAGACGCACGGCACGCACGACGACGCCGTCGGGCAGGCGCGCTCGGTCGCGGGGCTTATTCTCTTTGCTGTCAGACATTGGATGCTCTCCTTGGGTTTTGAGGAGGAGAGCCGGATTTCGAAAACCCTGCTCGCCTCGGCAGGGTTCTCGGGATGATCGGACGGCTAGTGACGCACCATCGCTCCCGCGTACCCTGGAAGGGTCGTGGCGATATGATGCATGGTTGATGTCACAGAGTTGATCATGCACAAAAGTTTCCCCATTTGCGTGCAGATGTCAACAGGCCGGAATTTGCCTTCGCATGCGGCTATGATTATTCCGGTAGGGCAGACGATTCGGATATTCGCCTTTGAAGACCATCGCCATCGATTTCGAGACAGCCAATGAGCAGCGCGGCAGCGCCTGTTCGGTCGGCCTTGCCTGGATCGAGGAGGGCAGGGTGACGCGGGTTGAGGAGCGGCTCATCCGGCCGCGCGACATGCGCTTTTCCGGGATGAACATCGCAATCCATGGCATCCGGCCGGAGCATGTCGAGGACGCGCCGGAATTTCCCGAGGTGATGGACGAGTTCCACGATGATATCAGGGGCGCGACGATGATCGCCCACAATGCCGCTTTCGATTTCAGCGTCTGGCGGGCTAGCCTCGATCTTTACCGGCAATCCTATCCTGAACTGACCTATCTCTGCAGCCTGAAGATGGCGCAGCGGATCTGGCCGCATTTCCTCTCGCACCGGCTGAACCTGATCGCCGAGCATCTCGGCCTGCGCTTCAAGCACCACAACGCCGCCGAGGATGCGGCGGTCTGCGCGGCGGCCGCGATCGAGATGGCGAAAGTGGTCAAGGCCAATGCCGTGCACGCGATACCGGCGCTGATCGGCATGAAGCCCGGCCGGCTGACGGCGCAGGCCTATGAGCCCTGTACCTGCCGGAAAGGCTGATCCCTCCAAGCTTCGATTTCTTGCAAAGCATGGGGCCGTGCTTATCTAGAATGCGGATCATTCAGGGAGCCGCCATGTCCAAGCCGCGCAATCTTTTCCTCGCCGCCCTTTCTTTCGCTGCCCTTTCCGCAGGCGCCGTTTCGGCCGAAGTGGTCGGCAAGGTCGGGGTCGACTGGATCGGCAACGATATCATCGTCGAGGCGGTCTCCGATCCCGAGGTCAAGGGCGTCACCTGTCACGTCACCTATTTCGACCGCAGCCTGATCGACCGGTTCAAGAACGGCAACTGGTTCGAGGATCCGTCCAACAATTCCATCGCCTGCCGCCAGACGGGGCCGATCGAGATCGGCAATATCGATCTGTCGAAAGACGGCAGCGAAGTGTTCCGCCAGGGCATGTCGCTGATTTGGAAGACGCTGGTCGTCAACCGCATCTACGACAAGGCGAACGACACGCTGATCTATCTCGCCCATTCACGCGAGTTGACGGACGGTTCGGCGAAGATGTCGATCTCGACCATTCCGCTCTATGGGCAGAATGTGACTTGGACGAATGGTAAGCCGTAGTGGATGCAGAGCGTCTGCCCCAACTTCCCTCATCCCTGTGCCTGTCACAGGGATCCAGCGCGCCCAAGTCTTTGGGCGCAGGAAACTCTTTTCCCTAAATAGGTGAGTCATTCACCGCGCGGACGCGCGGTGGCTGGATCTCTGTGACAAGCACAGAGATGAGGGAGGAGAGGGAGTGCCCGCGGCTTAGTGAGACGGAGCCGAGTCGCGTCTCCTTTGAACAAAAGGGCCCGGACGAGCCGGGCCTTCGAATTCCAGATATCGATACCGCTCAAGCAGCCTGATTCAATTCGTCGGCAATGACCGTATCGAGGTTTAGGAAGCAGACCATGGTCTTTTCGAGCGCGACGATGCCGCGGCAGAAGGCGCGTTGGGCTTCCGGGATGATTTCCGGCGGCGGCTGCAGGTCTTCGCTCTTGATGGTCATCATGTCGGAGACCTGCTCGACCAGCAGGCCGACCAGCTTGCCGGCGATGTCGGTGACGATGATCGCCGAGCGCTCGGAGGGCTCGGTCATCTTCATGCCGAGACGGCAGGCCATGTCGATGACGGGGATGACAGCGCCGCGCAGGTTGATGAGGCCGAGCACGTAGGGCGGGGTATGCGGCATCGGCGTCACCGGCGCCCAGCCGCGGATTTCGCGGATGGCCATGATGTCGATGCAGAATTCCTGGTCGCCCAGGTGGAACGAGACGATTTCGAGATAGGCGCCCGACTGCTTGATGGCGTTGTTGTTCATGATCAGAATTCTTCCCAGTTGTTCCCGGCGGGAGAGGCGATGGCTTTGGCGGCAGAGCCGCCGTTGAATGCGCCCGCGACTTTGCCGATCAGGCTGCGTGCGGGAGAAGGTCTCGAATGCGAGGCGGCGGTTGCCTCTCGCGGCGTTTGCCGGGCGCTCATGCCCTCGCCGATTTTGAACTGCTTGACCAGCTGCGTCAGGTTTTCCGCGTCGATGGCGAGCGTATGGCTTGCGGCATTCGTCTCTTCCACCATCGCCGCGTTCTTCTGCGTGACCTGATCCATCTGGCTGATCGAAGTATTGATTTCGCTCAATCCAACCGATTGTTCGCGCGCAGAGGTTACGATTGATTTAACATGTTCGTCGATGCGCAGAACATCTTCGCCGATCTGGCGAAGCGCCTCGCCCGCCGCCGTCACAAGTTCGCCGCCGATCTTCACCTCGTCGCCGGATTTTCCGATCAAGGCCTTGATATCCTTGGCGGCACCTGCGGCGCGGCCGGCAAGTTCGCGCACTTCCTGGGCAACAACGGCAAAACCCTTGCCGGCCTCGCCGGCGCGTGCGGCCTCGACGCCGGCGTTGAGCGCCAGCAGGTTCGTCTGGAAGGCGATCTCGTCGATGACGTTGATGATCTTGCCGATCTCGCGGGAGGCGCCTTCGATTCGCTGCATCGCGGCCATCGCATCGCCGACGACGATGTCTGATTTGGCGGTGTTTTCGCGGGTGTGCGAGACCATGTGGCCGACTTCTTCGGCGCGGCTCGTCGCGTTGCGGACGGTCGCGGTGATTTGGTCGAGGGCGGCCGAGGTTTCCTCCAGCGAGGCGGCCTGCTGCTCGGTGCGCTTGGCGAGATCGTCGGCGGCGGCGCGCATCTGGCGGCCGTTGGCCTCGATCGAGCTGCTGTTGACGGCAATGTCGCTCATTGCCTTGCGCAGCCTCGCCGTCGTTTGATTGAAGTCGAGACGCAAGCGTTCCAGCTCTTCGCGGAAAGGCTGATCGATCGTCACGGTGACGTCGCCTTCCGAAAGGCGCGTGAGGCCGGCGCCGAGCGCGTTAACGGCGGCGTTGAGCGCCTCGGCGTCGGCGAGCTTGGCAGCTTCGCGGACATGGTGCTCGGCGTCGCTGCGCTGCCGCTCGGTCTCGCTCTGCGCCTCCAGGTCGCGTTTCTCGATCGCGGCCAAGCGGAAGGCGTCGGCGGCGCGGGCCATTTCGCCGATCTCATCGCCACGGTTTTTTTCCGCAACATTGCTGGCAAGGTCGCCGTTCACTATGCGCCGCATGCTTTCGCTGACGGCCGCGATGCCGCGGCGGATCGAGCCGCCATGGACATATTGCAGGACGGCCATACTCAGGATGGCGAGGATGCCGAGGCCGATCTGCAGGAGCAGGGCTTGCCGAGATATGGCATTGGCGAGGTCGACATGCTGCTGGGCGAAGATGGTGCCATCGGCGGCAAGCTTGTCGAGCGTTTTCGTCAGCCCGTCGCCAGTGCCGTCGATCGTGTCGTCGATCTTTTCGAATTCGGCCTCGGGCGCACCCCGCTGCACCAGGGCGACGAGACCCGTCTGGATCGCCTTGCCGATGGCGGCGACGTCGGCGTCGTAGCTCTTCAACAGATTGTCGTCATTCATCTCGTCGGCAAGCAGGCGCATATCCTGAGACCCGCCGGAAAGACTCGCCAGCGAATCGGCGATCAGCTTGATGCGCGCCGGCTCCACCGCCTTGTCGTCCTTGTCGATGATGACGTCCATCGCGGTCAGCACCATCGTCAGGTTCGCAACCCGCATGGCGTTGATATGGTTGACGCTCGCCTGGATTTCGCCGGCGCGACGCAGGCCGGCATCGACCCGGATATTCTCATACCAGCCGACGCCGAGCGTCGTGGCGAAGCCAACGAAGGCCGCGCCGCCGAGCGTCCAGAGCCGCTGGCTGACCGACAGGCTCTTGCGCACTGGTGAATTCGTCATGAAACGACCCCTCCACAAACCGCTCGGGTTCATGTTTTCCTATCCTCATGCGGAGGTCCGGGGTTTTCGCCGCTCGGCAGACGTCATGTCAGAACGGCACGAAGCGGCCGCACGCAGTGCTAAATATAGATATGACGGCTTAAGTCTTTCCTAACGATATATCTCGCGTTATTGCCCGTTCGGCTCGAAAGCAAATCGTTCAAAACATGAGGTTTTTTGATCCAAGCCGATGGCTGCGCGCGGATTTTCCGAAAACCGCGGCCTTGATCGCTGAGACAATTAATCACGGGTCAGAAAACATATTCTTGAATTGCGTGTATCCGGCCGAGACTATAATCACGCGAAACGCGTAAGGGTGGGCGGCGCATATCTGCCCGGATCGAGGTTCATGCCAATGAAGACATTCCGCATCGTCATTTGGGTCGCCGTGCTGTTCGTCGCCGGGATTCTCGGCGTGCTGACGCTCTATCCCATGAAATCTCGGGAGGTCGTGGCGGAAGCGCCGTTTGGCGTGCCCTTCACCCTGGTCTCCCAGAGCGGGCAGCCGATCACCGAACAGGCGCTGCGCGGCAAGCCGACGGCGCTGTTCTTCGGCTTCACGCATTGCCCGGAGGTTTGCCCGACGACGCTTTTTGAGCTCAACGGCTGGATGGAGAAGGTCGATCCCGACGGCACCAAGCTGCAGGCCTTTTTCGTGACCGTCGATCCGGAGCGCGACACGCCCGAGATCATGAACGAGTATGTTTCCAACGTTTCCAAGCGCATCACCGGCATTTCAGGTTCGCCTGACAAGATCGCCGAGGTCATCAAGGGTTTTCGCGTCTACGCCAAGAAGGTGCCGGTCGATGAGAAGAATCCGAACGGCGACTATACAATGGATCACACCGCCTCGGTCTTCCTGCTCGATTCCGCCGGGCATTTTTCCGGAACGATCGCCTATGGCGAAAACCCGGACACGGCGGTAAAGAAGCTGGAGAATCTCGTCAGCAAAGGGTGATAGGGCGCTGGCCCGACCGGCGGCGGGTAGAGAAAACGGGAAAGACCGCCTATCGTGAGTGAAATCCGCCTTTACGTGTCGACGACCGAGAGCAAGGCCGAACAGATTCTCGACCTTTTGAGCGAGGTCTTCGGCGAAGAAGACTTTGCCATCGGCACCACCGAGATCGACGAGAAGAAGGACATCTGGGAAGCCTCGATCTATATGATGACCGAGGACGAGGTGGATGTGCGCTCCCGCGTCGAAGCGGCGCTGAAGAGCGCCTTTCCCGAGAGCCGACTGCAGCGCGAAGTCATCCCCGATGTCGACTGGGTGGTGAAATCGCTGGAGGGGCTGAAGCCGGTCAGGGCAGGGCGCTTCCTGGTGCATGGCTCGCATGACCGCGACAAGGTCCGCCCCGGCGACATCGCTATCGAGATCGATGCCGGCCAGGCTTTCGGCACCGGCCATCACGGCACGACGGCGGGCTGCCTTGAAGTGATCGACGCGGTGGTGCGCTCGCGCCCGGTCCGCAACGCGCTCGATCTCGGCACCGGCAGCGGCGTGCTGGCGATCGCAGTGCGCAAGCTCAAGAACATACCGGTGCTCGCGACCGATATCGATCCGGTCGCGACGCGGGTGGCGGCTGAGAACGTGCGCCGCAACGGCATCGCATCGGGCATCGTTACCCGAACCGCGCCGGGCTTCCATTCGACGGCCTTTTCCGAGTTCGGCCCCTTCGATCTCATCATCGCCAACATCCTCGCCCGGCCGCTGATCCGCATGGCGCCGCAGCTCGCGACGCATCTTGCGCCGGGCGGTTCGGTGATTCTTTCAGGGATTTTGGCCGCGCAGCGATGGAAGGTGATTGCCGCCTATAGCGGCGCGCGACTTCGCCATGTCAGGACGATCTGGCGCAATGGCTGGGTGACGATTCACTTCGATCGGCCTTGACGAAAGAGAGTTGAGGCTGACCGTGCGGCTTGCTCCCTCTTCGCCTCAGCGGGGAGAAGATGCCCGAAGGGCAGTTGAGGGGGGGAGCGGCGCAGCCGCGAATGCGCTGAGCGCAAGCGAAGGGCAATAGATAGAGTGTGCCGTGCGGCCCCCTCATCCGCCTGCCGGCACCTTCTCCCCGCTGGGGAGAAGAGAGAACGCGGCACCTTGGTCATTCCAACAATAAAAAAGGCGGTGCCGATGGCACCGCCTTGGACCGGTCTATCCGGTCTGTGCCCGCGAGCTCGAAGGAGGAGGAGTGCTCAAGCGGGCTCTACTGCATTCCAATAGGCCGGTCCGGGAGGGAGGAGACGGACGGGCTTTCAGACTTAGAACGCGTAGCTGGGAGCGCCCTTGTGGCGCGTGGCGCGCTGGCCTGCACCGAGCAGCTTGAGGCTGTCTTCGTTCTGCGGGCGGCGGGCGCCGATTACGTGACGCACGGTCTGGCGTTCGCCAGCCTGCACCGGGCTGCTGTATGCGAAGCGCGAGAGAGAGGCGGTCATTTCAAAAATTCCTTTGTTTGCTGGTTCATCCGAACCGTTCGATGGCGTCTATATAGCTATTCTGAAATGCGGAGGCAGAGGGTTTCGCTCATGGGAGCCATGCGGCCAATGCATAAAGCGTGCCAAATTAACTTTCGCCGTCACAGTTCTGTCAAAATATTGAGCGGGCTCGGCGGTTTCGACTCGTTTCGTCGCTTTTTCTCCCCATCGATTGAAATTTCGCTAACATGGCGGCCATCCCATTAACCGGATTCGTCTCAACCATTCGGGTTTTCAGCATGTTCCAGTCCTTCGACGTCACCTCCACGCCGCAATTCGGCAGGGATCGGGTATCGGCGCTGCGCGCTACTTTCGATTCGCTCGGCATTGACGCCTTCCTCGTGCCGCGCGCCGACGAATTCAACGGCGAATATGTTCCCGCGGGCTCGGAGCGCCTGGCCTGGCTGACTGGCTTCACCGGCTCGGCTGGCATTGCGCTCATCCTGCGCACCCAGGCGATCGTCTTCGTCGACGGGCGCTATGTGACCCAGCTTGCCGAACAGGTCGACGGTTCGGTCTTCTCAGGCGGCGATCTCGTCAACGAGCCTCCGCATCTCTGGCTTGCCGCCAATGGCGGGAAGGGCCTGCGGCTCGGTATTGACCCGTGGCTCCATGCCGGAGCTGAGGTTCGCCGCCTGGAAAGGGCGCTTGCGGAAATCGGCGGCACGCTGGTTTTCCTGCCGCACAACCCGCTCGACAGGCTCTGGAGCGACCGGCCGGCCGAGCCGCTCGGCGCGGTCAGCATCCAGAATGTCGCCCAGGCCGGGATGCTGGCGAGCGACAAGATCGCGACTGTTGCCGCCGGTCTTTCGAAGAAAAACCTCGCGGCGGTGCTGATCGCCGATCCCTCCTCGGTCGCCTGGATATTCAACATCCGCGGCGCCGACGTGCCGCACACGCCGCATCCGCTGGCGCGCGCCATCATCCATGCCGATGGGCGGGCCGAACTCTTCCTCGATAAGCGCAAGACCGGCATCGAGCCCGAGGCCTATCTCGGGCAGATCTCTACGCAATTGCCGCCCTCGGCGCTGGAGGAGAGGCTCGCCGCCGTTTCCAGGAATGGCGGCCGTGTGCTGATCGATCCTGATATCGCTTCCTATGCGCTCTCCGAGATCATCCGCAAGGCGGGTGGCGAAGTGGTGGAAGGCACCGATCCCGCCAAGCTGCCGCGTGCGGTGAAGAACGACGTCGAAATCAACGGCTCGGCCGCGGCCCATCTGCAGGATGGGGCGGCGATGGTGGAATTCCTCTACTGGCTGTCGCAGGAAAAACCCGGCACGGTGAGCGAGATCGCCGCCGCCGAGCGTCTGGAAGCGGCGCGTGCCCGCGTCGGCCAGAGCATGCAGAACCCGCTGAAGGACATTTCCTTCGACACGATTTCGGGCGCGGGCGATCATGCGGCGATCATGCATTACCGCGTGACGACCGAGACCAACCGGATGATCGAGGCCGGCGAACTCTTCCTGATCGATTCCGGCGCGCAATATATCAACGGCACGACCGACATCACCCGCACCGTCGGCATCGGCGCGGTTTCGGAAGAGCATCGCCGCTTCTTCACGCTGGTGCTGAAGGGCATGATCGAGATCAGCACGGCGCGTTTCCCGAAGGGCACGCGCGGCTGCGATCTCGATCCGCTGGCGCGCATCGCGCTATGGCGGGCAGGGGCCGATTTCGCCCATGGCACGGGCCATGGCGTCGGCTCCTATCTCTCGGTGCATGAGGGGCCGCAGCGCATCTCCAGGCTTTCGACCCAGGAATTGCTGCCGGGCATGATCCTTTCCAACGAGCCGGGCTATTACCGGCCCGGCAGCTTCGGCATCCGCATCGAGAACCTGATCTATGTGCGCGGAGCCGAGGAGATCGAGGGCGGCGACATGGCGATGCTCGGCTTCGAGACGCTGACCTTCTGCCCGATCGACCGCAGCCTCGTCATCCCGGAGCTTCTGACCCATGACCAGTTGCATTGGTTCAATGACTACCACCGCCGCACGCGCGAGGCGCTGATGCCGCTGATCCACGATCACGACGTCAAGGCATGGCTCGAAAACGAGACGCTGCCGCTGGAATATTAGAAAATGTCTGTGAGCGCCGGCTTCCGCTCAGCGCTCAGAGGCCGATCGTATGGCGCCAGATCATCACGACGATCCAGGCGGCGACGAGCATCCAGGTGTGCGAGACGCGCAGGCCGACGAAGAGGGCGACGATCAGCGCCAGTTTCGATTCCCAGCCTCCGATGAAGAAGGCGGGGGCGACGAGCGTCGTCAGCACGGCGGCCGGCACGGCATTGAGCGCCGCTTCCATGCGCGGGGGGATGCTCTTCATCCGGGTGATGAGGATATAGCCGCCGATGCGGGTGGCAAAGGTGACGACTGCCGCGGCAAGGATGACGAGCGCCATATGAAGATCGAATGCCATGGCTCAGACCTCGTGCACTTCGGATTGCAGGGCGTCGGCTTCGAGATCCGGCTCTTGAGGCGGCAATGGCAGCAGGGCGGCGAGCACGATGCCGGCGGCGGCACCCAGGCTGACATGCCAGGGTGAGCCGACATAGCGATAGGCGAGCACTGAAGCCACCGCACTGACGAGCGCCACGGGCAGGAAATTGTCGCGCTTGCGGAAGCCGAGGACGATGCCGAGGAAATAGGCCGGCAGCAGGATATCGAGGCCGATCGCCTTGGGGTCGCCGATGAAGCTGCCGAGCAAGCCGCCGGCGACGCTGATCAGCACCCAGGGAACGTAGATGATGATGCCGAAGCCGAAATACCAGGCGAAGGTGAGGGACCGGCCGGACTCGCTGCGTTTCACCGCCGCGGCAAATTGCGGATCGACGAGCAGGAAGAAGGTGAAGAATTTCTGCAGCGGCGTGAAATGGCCGATATAGCGCGCCAGCGCCGCCGAATAGAGCACGTGGCGGAAATTGACGGCGAGGATCGACAGCACGATCAGCCAGGCATGGACGTTATGGCCGAAGAGTTCGATGCCGACCATCTGGCTGGCACCGGCATAGACGGTGGCGCTCATGAAGGCGGCCTCGGAGAGCGACATGCCGTTCTCGACCGCCAACGCTCCGAAGAGCGCACCAAAGGGCGCCGATGCCAGCGCAACGGCGAAGCCGCCCCGCAAACCTTCAACAAAGTCGGCGCGATTCATCTGGGTGATTCCTATTGGAAATGCAGGTTTCCCTTATGGTCTATGGTGTGCCGCGGCAATTGAATTTCGTTGATTGACCAATCGATTTCGCTGAAGCATCAAGGTCCTGATCGCATTCGGCGGAGAGGGAAGCCCATGAAGAAGATCGAATTTTCGAAGGAGGCGAAGGCGGCGATCGTCTCGCGCATTCGCCGCTATTTCGAGACGGAGCTCGACCAGCCGATCGGCGCGCTGCCGGCGGAGTTCCTGCTCGATTTCTTCGCAGAGGAGATCGGCGCCAATTATTACAATCAGGGCCTTCGCGATGCCCACGCAGCCCTCTTGAAGAAGATGGAGGATCTGGCGGAGGACATCTATCTCCTGGAGCGCGAAGAGAAGAACAAAGTCGCAGGTCCTTAGGGAGACGCGCGGATGCTCTCAGCCCTCGCGCTTCATCCGCTCACGGCGCGCGAGTTCTGCTTCTGAAGGTTCCGACATTCCGAAGCTACCGGTTTTGACCTCGCCTGCGCGCTCGTAGACGCTCATGATGACGCCCGTCGTCGATACCGAGTTAGCGGTGAGCTTCAGCGCCTCCGGTTCGGCGCCATCGCCGAACAGGCGCTTGCCGGGGCCGAGGATGACCGGGAAGGTCAGGAGCCGGAGTTCGTCGATCAGATCGTGCGCCAGCAGGGTCTGCAAAAGGCCGCTACTGCCCTGCGTCAGCAGGTCGGGACCGTCCTCCTGCTTCAAGCGAGCGATTTCGGTGGCGACATCGCCGTGCAGGGCGACGGAGTTTTGCCAGGTCAGCGGTTCTTTCGAGGTGGTCGCAACATATTTGGTTGCGGCAGCGAAGGCTTTCCCGATGGGATCGTCCTCGCCGACGAAGGGCCAGTGCGCGGCGAAGATTTCATAGGTCTTGCGGCCGAGCAGCAGCGCGAAGGGATCGGTAAAGATCCCGTCCATGAAGCTGCCCATCGCCTCATCCCAGTAGTTGACGGTCCAGCCGCCAAGGGTGAAGCCGCCGGTCGGATCCTCCTCGGGCGCGCCCGGTGCCTGCATTACGCCATCCATGCTGACGAAGGCTGCGGTCACAAGTTTTCTCATCTCTCGACTCCCATGGTGTGTTCTGAGCCAAGGACGGATTGGCCTCAGCCGATCCGACATTCCCGTGTTATTTTTCGTTCCCGAAAAGCTCTAGCCGGTCAACACCTTGGCGCTGTCGATAATGGCGATGCCGTGGGCGCGCATCTCCTCGATCGCGGCGGCCACGCCTTCGGGGGTGATGCCGCGGCTTGCATCCTCGATGAAGCGCACGCGCGCCCCCGGTATCATCTCCAGCGCGTCGAGCGCGGAGAACTTGACGCAGTAATCGGTCGCAAGGCCGCAGACGTCGAGATCGGTGACACCCTGGTCCTCGAGGAAATCGGAAAGGCCGGTCGAGGCGTCCCGGTCATTATCGCGGAAGGCCGAATAGCTATCGATCCCGGGGTCCTCGCCCTTCTGCTGGATCAGGTCGATCTCCTCGGATTTGAGCGCGGGATGCAGTTCGGCATCGAGCGTGCCCTGAATGCAGTGGTCCGGCCACATCATCTGCGGTTTGCCGGCGAGTTCGCCCATCTCGAAGGGGGCTGTACCCGGATGGGCGGAAGCGAAACTGCCGTGGCCCGGCGGGTGCCAGTCCTGCGAGGCGACAATCAGATCGTATTTGCCGCTGTCGATCAGGCTGTTTGCGATGGGAACCACCTTGTCGCCATCGGGCACCGGCAGATTACCGCCCGGACAGAAGCCGTTCTGAATGTCGACGAGCAGCAGCGCTTTCATCAAGGCCAATCCCTTCGCTTTAAATGCAAGATGCCAAATGCACTGAACGCATAACTAGTGAATTTCCAGGCGTTCGCATGCAAGTGTTAATTCTGGCACCGGCGGTGGTAAATAGTTGAAAAAGAAGGATCTAATGCAACAAATAGGAGAGTTTGGAGTGGCTGAAGTGTCGAAATGGAAGGAAGGTATCGGGCGATAATGTCAGGGCAGAGGAAACAGCGAAGGCAGCAATCGCCGCCAAATTCGGTCTGCCCGCATAAGGCTTTTACAGCGCGTCGACGGATCGAGGCTCCCCCGGCGGAGCCCCATCTCGGGCCGCTCAGGCCGCGGTCACATCATCGGTTGCAGCATCACCCGCCACGGCGGAAGCGCCGTAGGTGTTGCGGTAGGCCTGAAGGGCCGTCTGCATGTCGCCGAGCACCTTGGTGAGAAGCGGATTGCTGTCACCGGAGGCCTTGATGCTGTTCGGATCGGCGGCGAGGAATTCGGACTCGGTCAACTTGCCGTCGCCATTCTTATCCATCGAGGCAAAGACGCCCTTGGCGGAATCGTCGTTCTGATCGCTGCCGTCGCTTTGGTCGTCGCTGTCGTCGGTTTTCTGCATGGAGAGCATCAGCGACAGGATGTCGGCGGTGATCTTCTTGACGATATCGCTGCTCTTGTCGTCGCTGCTGCTATCCGTGGCGCCCGTGCCCGATGTCGAGGACTGCGAAGCGGCGGCCAGTTCGTCCGCCGAAATCACGCCGTCGCCGTTCTTGTCGAGACTGGAAAGCGGGGACTGGTACTGGGTTAATGTGCTGCCGAGAGATAAAACACTGGTCACTTGAACCTCCTTCGAAAAGTTCGTCGTGAAGCCCGCCTTTCATGGGTGGGCGTCCTCCCGGCTAAGCTGATTTGCGCATAGCGTCAAAGCGACGTTTTGACCGGGAGCCGCGCCGTTGACGCGGTCGGCGGAAGCAGGTTAACCATGCAAGGTTGATCTTGCCCACGGCCGCGATTTCTGGCTTTCTTGGCGTCAGCAGCGGGAAACGAAGCCATGCCCGAGCCCGATCCAGACGAAAAGATCGATGCGACGTTCCGCAACGGATCGCTGACGGCGGCCGGGATCATTCTCGGCTTCTCCCTCAATTTCATCAGCCTCTGGGTCTCCAATCCAAATGACTGGAGCCGTGTCGATCTCTTGCCGATGTCGTTCCTGACCGTCGGCATCGTCATTCAGGTGAAGGTGTTTGCCGATCTGCTCGCGCGCGACTCGCTGCTCGCCGTCAAATACGATCGGGCTCGCCGGCTCTTCCTGATCGGATTGTCGATCGTCGCCGCCGGAATGGGGATCGCCCTGCTGAACGATATACTCGGGCTCAGCAGTATGCGGATGTTCGGGTGAGGGTTCCCACGCGCCGCAAGAATCACACGCGCTCGACGAAGCCGTCCAGCACCCGCTTCTGTCCGGCCCGGTCGAACTCGATCGTCAGCTTGTTGCCTTCGATGCCGGTGATGTTGCCGTTGCCGAATTTCAGGTGGAAGACGCGGTCGCCGAGGGTGAACTTCGACGGTTCTGACGAGGTGGATTTCGCCACCAGCTCGCCGTCGATGGTGCGCCCCTTCGGGCCGCTTTCGCCATAGCCGATGCGCTCGACGGCGTGGCCGGAGCGGGTACCCCAATTGTCGCGGGTGGCCTCGGTCTTGTTGGCCTGGGCGCGTTTCCAGCCGGGAGTGGAATAGGAGTTGGCGAAGGGTTCGGCCTTGTCGAAGCGGGACTGGCCGTAGCCGCCGCGGCCGTAGCCGCCATAGCTCTGCTCCATCTCGGCGACTTCGACATGGGTTTCCGGCAGTTCGTCGAGGAAACGCGATGGCAAGGTCGATTGCCAGAGGCCGTGGATGCGGCGGTTGGAAACGAACCAGATGTGGCAGCGGCGTTTGGCGCGGGTGATGCCGACATAGGCGAGGCGGCGCTCTTCCTCCAGGCCGGCGCGGCCGCTCTCATCGAGCGAGCGCTGGTGCGGGAAGAGGCCTTCCTCCCAGCCGGGCAGGAAGACGGTGTCGAATTCCAGACCCTTGGCCGAGTGCAGCGTCATGATCGAGACGGCGTCGAGGTTCTCATTGGTCTCCGCATCCATGACGAGCGAGACGTGCTCGAGGAAGCCGCGCATCGACTCGAAGCTTTCCATCGAGCGGATGAGTTCCTTCAGGTTTTCGAGGCGGCCCGGCGCTTCGGCGCTCTTGTCGTTCTTCCACATGTCGGTATAGCCGGACTCTTCGAGGATCTGCTCGGCAAGTTCGGTATGCGGTGTGTTTTCAAGCAGTTCCTGCCATCGGCGGAAAGATTGAATCACGTCGAAGAGGGCTTTTCGTGCCTTCGGCTTCAGCTCGTCGGTCTCGATGATGTCGGCGGCGGCCGCAAGCATCGGGATGTCGCGGGCGCGGGCATAATCATGCAGGGCGCGCACCGTCGTATCGCCGAGGCCGCGCTTCGGCGTGTTGATGATGCGCTCGAAGGCGAGGTCGTCGGCCGGTTGCGCGACCAGGCGGAAATAGGCCATGGCATCGCGGATTTCGAGACGCTCGTAGAAGCGTGGACCGCCGATGACGCGGTAGTTGAGGCCGAGGGTGACGAAGCGGTCTTCGAATTCGCGCATCTGGAAGGAGGCGCGCACCAGGATCGCCATGTCGTTCAAGAGATGCTTGCCGCGCTGGAGCTGCTCGATCTCTTCGCCGATGGCGCGGGCTTCCTCCTCCGAATCCCAGGAGGCGTGGACCCGCACCTTGACGTCATCAGGGTCGGCGCGGTCGGTGAACAGCGTCTTGCCGAGCCGGCCTTCATTATGGGCGATCAGATGGGCGGCAGCACCGAGAATATGTTCGGTCGAGCGGTAGTTGCGCTCGAGCTTGATGACCTTGGCGCCGGGAAAATCCTTTTCGAAGCGCAGGATATTGTCGACCTCGGCGCCGCGCCAGCCATAAATCGACTGGTCGTCGTCGCCGACGCAGCAGACGTTCTGCGGCTCGCCCTTGGGGCGCTGCGCAAGCAGCCTCAGCCACATATATTGCGCGGTGTTGGTGTCCTGATACTCGTCGACCAGGATGTAGCGGAAGCGGCCGTGATATTCCTTCAAGAGATCCGGGTTTTTACGGAAGATCGCGATCGGATGCATCAGCAGGTCGCCGAAGTCGCAGGCGTTCAGCGTCGAGAGGCGGTTCTGATAGGCGAAATAGAGATCGCGGCCGCGGCCGTTGGCAAAGGCGCGGGCATCGCCCTCGGGGATATCGGCGGGGCCGAGGCCCTTGTTCTTCCAGGTGTCGATCATGCCGGCGAACTGTTTGGCGGGCCAGCGCTTGTCGTCGAGGCCTTCGGCCTGGATCAGCTGCTTGATCAGACGAACGACGTCGTCGGTGTCGAGAATGGTGAAACCGGAACTCAGGCCGACGAGTTCGGCATGGCGGCGTAGCAGCTTGACGCCGATCGAGTGAAAAGTGCCGAGCCAGGGCATGCCTTCGACGGCGCCGCCGACGAGCAGCGCGATGCGCTCCTTCATCTCGCGGGCGGCCTTGTTGGTGAAGGTGACGGCTAGGATCTGCGAGGGGAAGGCGCGGCCGGTGTTGAGAATATGGGCGATGCGGGTCGTCAGCACGCGCGTCTTGCCGGTGCCGGCGCCGGCGAGCACGAGGACAGGGCCTTCCAGCGTTTCGACGGCTTCGGTCTGCTCGGGGTTCAGGCCGGCGAGATAATCCGGCCGCTTGCCGCCGTCACGGGCGGCCATAGCGCGAGCGGCGATGCCGCCCCCGGCGGCGGGTGCCCTTCCGACAGGTGCGGCAGGCGGCTGTGGCTTGCGCGGCATCTCGCCCGGCTCTTCGTCGAAGAAGGGAATATCGTCGAAACTGTTGCTCATGGCGCGTAATGTAGTGATTCGGGAAGGAAAGACCAGAAAGTTGTTCTGCTTTCATTCCCGAGTGGCATGCTATCCTCAGGCGGTTTGCTCCGGGACGAGCACGAGGCAGAGCGAGCCGAGCGCAAAGAGCGGCGGCAGCGCGAAGCACCAGACGCCAGCGATGGTATAGAGCAGTGCGGCCAGGCCGCAGCCGAGCGCGAACGCGGAGACTGCGATCGTCATGCGGCCGAGGCGTCCGCGCACGGTATTGCCTGTGTCTCCGTCCGTGCCGTTGGCGAGGTCGGCGAGATCGATCATGATTTGTGTCGTCGTGCCGGTCATCAGGGTCGACGGTGGAGCCTGCGGCAGATGGATGCGGTGAGCGGCGTTCTGGATCGCCATGGCGACGACCAGCAGCATACCGGTGAGGACGAGCGGAAAGCCGTCCGGATCGGTGAAGGGCGCCAGAGCGATCGCGCAGGCGCCGCCTGATATCAGAAAGATCAGCTTGATACTGAGCAGGATGCGCAAGGCGCGCTGATCGGACACCTTCAAGCGCCGGCTGATGTATCGGAGCACGAGGATCGTCAGGCAGAAGACCGGCAGCGCCAGCAGCTTGGCGATGATGCCCGACGTTCCATGGGCAAGGGCTGCACCGAGGGTCACGAAATTGCCAGTGACATGGGCAGGGAAGAGACCGCCGAGCGCGAGGAAACCTGATGTATCGACATAGCCGCCGGTCAGGCTCAGCAGGACGGGAAGGGCTGGGCGCATAGTCGTCTCCCTTTTTGCGGGGGCAGGGGGTCGGTTCGGATTATTTTGCCGCGGTGGCGTGGATTTCGGCGATATAGCCGCCGGGGGATTCCACCATCGCGGCCCTTCGATCGCTCGACGGCGCGATATAGACATGGGTCTTGTCATATTGCGCGCCGACCCCGAATTGCGGCGTGACGGCGAGAGCAGGAGAAGCGGCCAGACCGAGAAGAGCAACAAGGGTTAGGGATAGGCGAAGCATACGAGACCTCCTTTGGCGCGGGTGCCCGGCGCACAATCGCGAAAATCGGAATCGATTCTCGGAAAGGATTCTGCGCATTTCGAAGTGCTGGGGCGTCCTTAGCGTGCGTACTTTGTCTTTCCGGCGACCGTCGTCAAGATCGTCGAAACGCCGCACCCGGCGGCTGCATGGGCGACGAGGGCCGCCTTGTTACGCAACAGCATGGTGTCGATTGTCAAAGCGGCGAAAGCAGGACGAAAATTCCAATGGCGAGGGTGTCGGGATCGGGGCAGCGGGAACGTCCTTGGAGTGTCGGACAGCGGTCCGGATAAACCCCATCAGCAAGGAGGCTGTTCATGCCGAAGGTCGTTTCAAATCTCTGGTTTGCAGAGCAAGCCCGCGAAGCCGTCGAATTCTATGTGTCTGTCATCCCCGATTCCCGGATCGGCAGCACCACCATATTGCCGGCGGAAACGCCGAGCGGGCCTCCGGGCAGCGTCGAGCTGGTCGAGTTCACACTCGGCGATCAGGCTTTCCTCGCCATGAAGGCCGGACCGCTCGACAGCTTCAACCATTCCTTCTCGATCGCCGTTCTCCTCGACAGCCAGGCCGAGATTGATCGGATATGGGATGCCTTCCTCGCCAATGGCGGCACGCCCGAGGCCTGCGGCTGGCTGAAAGACCGCTGGGGGCTTTCCTGGCAGATCGTGCCGCGCAAGCTTGGCGAAATGATCGCCAACAGCGACCGCGAGCGGGCCAAGCGCGTGACCGAGGTGATGCTCGGCATGGTCAAGATCGATCTTGCCGCACTGGAGAAGGCATTCAAGGGCTGAGAGGCCGGTGGAGAGAGAATCATAAAATTGGGCGCATGGTCGTCATGCGCCCGCTTCCAGAAGAATATCCCCAATTTCCGTGCGTCGCATGGCCGTTACACATTGTTACCGGCCCGGTCGAAGCGGCCTTACCGGCTGCCGATCGCTGTTTTTTCGAGTTCTCGAATCACGGGCGACATTGCACACCTTTTCGATCTTCTTGTCACGTCGTGAAATGTGCTGATACCGCGATGGTGCCTTTCTCAACTATACTGATCAACAGTTTCGTAGAGTAAATAAAGAACCGGTGGATGCACAATTTCGTGCATTGCTAGAAACGGCCGGTGAGCGTGGAATAACTTGCGAAACTATTGATTCTCAGGAACGCCGTGGCCATCTCGATGGTTATAGGGACACCTGAAGCCTGTGGCATAACCTTGATGGAGGGCCCATGCTGAGCGAATCCGTATTCGATGCGTTCACCCGCAGTTATGAAGCGCGCCGCGAAACCGACATGTCGGTGGCGGAATATCTCGATCTCTGCAAAAAAGAACCGATCGCTTATGCCAACGCGACCGAGCGCTTGCTTGCCGCGATAGGCGAGCCGCAAATGGTCGATACCGCCAAGGACGCGCGCCTCGGGCGGATCTTCATGAACAGGACCATCCGGATCTATCCTGCCTTTGCCGGCTTCCACGGCATGGAAGAGACGATCGAGCGCATCGTTTCCTTCTTCCGCCACGCCGCGCAGGGGCTCGAGGAACGCAAGCAGATCCTCTATCTCCTCGGCCCGGTCGGCGGCGGCAAGTCGTCGCTGGCGGAGCGGCTGAAGCTGTTGATGGAGGTCCATCCGATCTATGTGCTGAAAGCGGGCGACGAAATCAGCCCCGTTTTCGAAAGCCCGCTCAATCTTTTCGACCCGGAAACGATGGGGCAGCTTCTCCAGGAGCAATACGGCATTCCCCTTCGGCGCCTGAGCGGGTTGATGAGCCCGTGGTGCCTGAAGCGGCTCGATGATTTCGGCGGCGATATTTCCCGTTTCCGCGTCGTCAGGATACAGCCGTCGCGGCTGCGCCAGATCGCCATCGCCAAGACCGAGCCCGGAGACGAGAACAATCAGGATATCTCGTCGCTGGTCGGCAAGGTCGATATCCGCAAACTGGAGACCTATTCACAGAACGATCCCGATGCCTACAGCTATTCGGGAGGGCTGAACCGCGCCAACCAGGGCATCCTCGAATTCGTCGAGATGTTCAAGGCGCCGATCAAGATGCTGCATCCGCTGCTGACGTCGACACAGGAAGGAAACTATATCGGCACCGAGAATATCGGCGCCATACCCTTCTCCGGCATCGTCCTTGCGCATTCGAACGAGGCGGAATGGCAGACCTTCAAGGCCAACAAGAACAACGAAGCCTTCATCGACCGTATCTGCGTGATCAAGGTGCCTTATTGCCTGCGCGTGACGGAAGAGCAGAAGATCTACGAAAAGCTGATCGAGGGATCGGAACTGGTGGACGCGCCATGCGCGCCGGCGACGCTCGAAATGCTCGCCCGCTTCTCCGTGCTTTCACGCCTGCGCAAGCACGAGAATTCAACCTTCTTCTCGAAGATGCGCACCTATGACGGCGAGAGCCTGAAGGAAACCGATCCGCGCGCCCGCAGCGTCCAGGAATATCGGGATGCGGCCGGCATCGACGAGGGCATGGACGGCATATCGACGCGCTTCGCCTTCAAGGTGCTCGCCTCCACCTTCAATCACGACACCACCGACATCGGCGCCGATCCGGTTCATCTGATGTATGTGCTGGAGCAGTCGATCCGTCGCGAGCAGTTTTCCGACGACGTCGAGAAGCGCTATCTGGAGTTCATCAAGGCCGATCTTGCGCCACGTTACGCAGAGTTCATTGGAAATGAAATCCAGAAGGCCTATCTTGAATCCTACGCAGACTACGGACAGAATCTGTTCGACCGCTACGTGGATTATGCCGATGCCTGGATCGAAGACGTGGACTTCAAGGATCCCGATACCGGCCAGCTTCTCGACCGCGAGCTCCTCAATCAGGAACTGACGAAGATCGAAAAGCCGGCGGGGATCGCCAATCCGAAGGATTTCCGCAATGAGATCGTCAAGTTCTGCTTGAGATCGCGGGCAGCCAACGGCGGAAAGAATCCGTCATGGACGAGCTACGAGAAAATCCGGGAAGTCATCGAAAAGCGAATGTTCTCGCAGGTCGAGGATCTTTTGCCGGTCATTTCCTTCGGGTCGAAGAAGGATTCCGAAACGGAAAAGAAGCACAGCGAATTCGTCTCGCGCATGGCCGCGCGAGGTTACACCGAGAGGCAGGTTCGACGCCTTGTGGAATGGTACATGCGCGTCAAACAGGCAAGTTAATGCGGAGCCATTATGCACATTGTCGACCGGCGGCTGAATCCGCGCGGTAAAAGTCTGGAAAATCGGCAGCGGTTCCTTCGTCGCATGAAGGGCGCCGTGCAGCAGGCGGTCAAACGTTCTCTGCAAAACCGAAACATTCGAGATGTGCTCGACGGCGGGGAAATCAGCCTGCCGATCGATGGAATGGCCGAACCGAGCCTGAGAAGGGGCGACGGCGGCATTCGCGATCATATCCTGCCCGGAAACAGGGCCTTCGTCGAAGGCGACATTCTTCCGCGCCCGCCGGGGAGCCGGGGCGGAAAACCGAAGGATGCGGGCGAAGGCGATGGCGAGGACGGCTTCCGCTTCGTGCTGACGCGCGAGGAATTCCTCGACGTATTCCTGGACGATCTGGAACTGCCCGACCTTGCCAAGCGGCGCCTGGCCGAAACCGAGGAGGAAACGCCTTTCCGGGCCGGCTATTCCGTCTCCGGGTCGCCGTCCAACATCGCCATCGGCCGCACGACGAGGCTTGCGATGATGAGGCGCGTGGCGCTCGGTCGTCCGCGTCCCGAAGAGATCGAAGCCCTGCAGCGGCAGATCGAGGAATGCGAGGACGAGGAAATCCGCCTGACGCTGGAGGCAAAACTCAAGTCGCTCGAGGCAAAAAGCCGGCGCATTCCCTATATCGATCCGCTCGACATCAGGTATCGCCGCTTCGAAAACGAGCCGAAGCCCGTGGCAAAGGCCGTGATGTTCTGCCTCATGGACGTCTCGGGCTCCATGTCGGAACACATGAAGGACCTCGCGAAGCGGTTCTACCTGTTGCTCTACCTGTTCCTGTCCAGGCGTTACAAGAAGGTGGAGATCGTCTTCATCCGCCATACCGACAGGGCCGAGGAGGTCGACGAGGAAACCTTCTTCTACGGCCCGGCGACGGGCGGCACGCTGGTATCGAGCGCCCTTGCAGCGATGCGGGCGATCATCGCGGCGCGTTTCGATCCGGCGGAGTGGAACATCTACGGCGCCCAGGCCTCGGACGGCGACAACGCCCATTCGGACGGAAACCTGACCGGCCATCTCCTGCAGGAGATTTTGCCGCTCTGCCAGTATTTCGCCTATATCGAGGTCGGCGAAGAGGGCGGCGACTCCTCAATATCCCGGTCGCCCCTGTGGATGCTCTATGAGGGGATCCGCTCGGAACTGCAGCCGCTTTCGATGCGCAAGGTCTGCCGGCGAAGCGAGATATTCCCGGTCTTCCACGATCTCTTCCAGAAACGTGACGCACAGTCGAGGGCGACGCCATGACAGCCACGCTGAGGCCGAAAGAGCTGCTACTGTTCAAGGGTGCCGACTGGGACTTTTCAACGCTGCAGCGCATCCACGACGCCTGCGAGGAGATTGCGCTTAACGAACTTGGCCTCGACGTCTATCCGAACCAGATCGAGGTCATCACGTCGGAGCAGATGCTGGATGCCTATTCCTCGACCGGCATGCCGCTCTTCTACCGTCACTGGTCCTTCGGCAAGCACTTCGCCCATCACGAAGCCTTCTACCGCCGCGGCATGCGCGACCTTGCCTACGAGATCGTCATCAACAGCTCGCCCTGCATCTCCTACCTCATGGAGGAGAACACGGCGACGATGCAGACGCTGGTCATCGCGCACGCTGCCTTCGGCCACAACCACTTCTTCAAGAACAACTATCTCTTCAAGCTCTGGACCGATGCGGAGGGCATCCTCGATTACCTCGATTTCGCCAAGGGTTATATCTCCCGCTGCGAGGAACGTTATGGCGAGGTGGCCGTCGAGCGCACGCTCGACGCGGCGCATGCGCTGATGTCGCACGGCGTGCATCGCTATGCCGGCAAGAACACGCTCGATCTCCGCCAGGAGGAGAAGCGGCTACAGGAACGCCGCGCCCACGAGGAGCAGATGTTCAACGACCTGTGGCGCACGGTTCCCGTCGGCAAGGCCAAGAAGGCTGGTGACATCGGGCTTGAAAAGCGCCGCGCCGCCCTTGGCCTCCCACAGGACAACATCCTTTATTTTCTCGAGAAATCCGCGCCGCGGCTGCAGCCTTGGCAGCGCGAAATCCTTCGCATCGTCCGCCATGTCGCACAATATTTCCATCCCCAGCGGCAGACCAAGGTGATGAACGAGGGAACCGCTACCTTCGTCCACTACCAGATCATGAACCGGCTGCACGAACGCGGGCAGATCAGCGACGGCAATTTCCTCGAATTCCTGAAGTCGCATGCCAATGTCGTGTTCCAGCCGAATTACGACGACCGCCGGTTCTCGGGCTTCAATCCGTATGCGCTCGGTTTTGCGATGATGCAGGATATCGAGAGGATCGTGACCGCGCCGACGGAAGAGGACCGCGCGTGGTTTCCCGACATTGCAGGACGCGGCGATGCGATGGGCGTCCTGCGCGACATCTGGGCCAATTACCGGGACGAGAGTTTCATCAGCCAGTTCCTGAGCCCCAACCTGATCCGGCAGCTCAGGCTGTTCCATCTCTACGACGATCCGGAACAGACCGAGGGTGTGCTGGTTTCGGCGATCCACAACGAGCGCGGCTATCTCCGCATCCGCCGCCAGCTCTCACGCGAATACGATATCGGCTGGACGGATCCGGCAATCGATATCGTCGACGTCGACCTCGCCGGCGACCGCCGCCTGCTCCTGCAGCACATCGTCGTGAACGACTGCTATCTCCAGGAAGCCGACATGAAGCACGTGCTGCAGCATCTCGCCGATCTCTGGGGTTACGACGTATTGCTTCAGGAAATCGACGATTCCAACGTCGTGGCCCGGGAGCACACGGCGAGCCCGCGCAAGAACGTTCAGTGATCAGCTGAAATTTTCGCTGAGACGCCTCGGGTGAATTGTGATAGCCGCCGGCTGGTGGTCATATCGCGATGGCGATCACGTGCAGTGACGGGACCGTAGACATTCCGCGCCCCTGATTTTGGAGGAGACGCAGCATGGACCGTTTCACGGGAGGCTGCCTGTGCGGCGATGTCCGGATCGTGGCATCGGGACGCCCATACCGGGTCGGACTTTGTCACTGTCTCGACTGCCGCAAACATCACGGGGCGCTTTTTCACGCTTCCGCGATATTTCCCCAGGATGCAGTGACGATCGACGGCGAGACGCGCGACTATGGCGGGCGTTTCTTCTGTCCCCGCTGCGGCTCGTCGGTTTTCTCGCGCACCGCGGATGAAATCGAAGTGAATCTGGGATCCCTTGATGCGCCCGACCAACTAATGCCGACCTACGAACTCTGGACGGTTCGCCGCGAGTCCTGGCTGCCGCCATTTCTGCTTGCGAGGCGATACGATCGGGATCGTGAGGCCGCAGGCCGTTTTGAGGAATAGGCAGGACGAGGGGAGGTGCAGAACAAGATGCCCCGCGCCTGCCCTGCGGCCAATTTACCTGGCCGGCAAGGATTCGACCGCATTCCAATCCTGCATCTTGGTCATGCCGTCATCCTCATTGGCGGCCGGCGGTTACGCCGCCGTCGACGGGAAGGATCGTGCCGGTGATCCACGAAGCCTGCTCGGAGGCGAGAAACAGGATCGCTTCCGCGACGTCGCGCGGCTGACCGTAGCGGCCGAGGGGATGGAAGGCGTTGAAAGTGGGAAGGACCTCCTTGACCTGAGTGTCGGACAGGAAGGTGTTGTAGACCGGAGTTTCGACGACGGCCGGCGCAACGGCATTGATGCGGATATTGTAGGGCGCAAGCTCGATGGCGAGGTTGCGGACCATGGCGTGGACGCCGGCATTGGCGGCCGAATAGGCCGCCGACGGGGTCGCGCCGATCGCCTGGATCGCCCACATGGACCCCGTCTGGACGATTGCGCCGCCCCTGTCCTTCATCGCCTTCGCCGCCGCCTGGGCGGTGAAGAACTTGCCCTTGAGGATCGTGTCCAGATACCAATCGTAATCGGCTTCCGTGAGCTCGGTGAACGGCTTCGGATTGAAGACACCAGCATTGTTGACGAGGACATCGAGCTTTCCAAAACGGGAAATGGCGAGGTCAACAAGCGCGGCTCCGGTTTCCGGCTTGGCGATGTCGCCTGCGGAAACGGCGACATTCTTGCCGCTCGGGTCGATTTCCCTTGCCGCGGCTTCGAGCTTTTCGAGATTCCGTCCGTTGATGACGACCTTCGCGCCCTCCGCAACGAAGCGCGCCGCCGCTTCCTTGCCGATGCCGGAACCACCGCCGGTGATGGCGACTACCTTACCTTCAAATCGCATGTTCGTCTCCTTTTGTCTATCTATCGATAGATAGATGACGAATGCATAGCGATTGCTTTCCGGGTACGCAAGCCCTATCTATCGCTAGATAGAGAAAGGGCAGGGATGAGTGACACTGCAAATGCAATTCTGGACGCGGCTGAGGAGAGGATCCGCGAGGCCGGTTACAGCGGCTTCAGCTTCCGCGAGGTCGCGGCCGATATCGGCGTGAAGAGCTCCAGCGTCCATTACCATTTTCCGACCAAGGAAAAGCTGGCGGCCGCCGTTGCCCGTCGTTACACGGATCGCTTCCTGGAAGCCGTGGACAACGAACTGGCTGGGGGCGGTGACATCGTCCGGGCTTGGCGGGAGGTTTTCCGCAAGGCTTTTCACCGCGACGGCAGGATGTGTCTCTGTGGCGCGCTGGCGGCGACGTCACACGATCTGGCGGAGGAAGTTAGAATCGAAGTGAAAAGGTTCTTCCTGCTCGGTATCGAGAGACTAACGGCCGGCGGCCTCGACAAAGACGCGGCGGTGCACGTTCTCGCTACCCTGGAAGGTGCGATGCTGACGGCGAACATCCTCGACGACCGGTCCATGTTCGACAGCGGCAGCGCAGCCCTCGCATGATCCGTCACGGTGCGTACGCCGGCCGGGCCGCGCGCCAGACCAGGGGAACCAGAACCAGGGCGACCGCCGGAAGCACGATCCAGTTGATCGTTTCCCAGCCGGAGCTGTGCAGCAGCGATCCCGATGAGAAGGAGGCGCAGGCGACCGTTCCGAAGACGAGGAAATCGTTCGCGCCCTGAACCTTGCCACGCTCGGCCGGCGTATGGCAGTCGGCCACCATGGCGGTCGCGCCGATGAAGCCGAAGTTCCAGCCGATGCCGAGCAGCACCAGCGAGATCCAGAAATGGGCGATGTCGAAGCCGGCAAGCGCAACCGCTGCCGAGCCGCCGATCAGCAGCAGGCCGATAGCGGCCACTCGTTCCTTGCCGAAACGCACCATGAGCCGCCCGGTCACGAAGCTCGGCCCGTACATGGCAAGGATATGCCATTGGATGCCCAGAGCCGCCTGGTCGATCGAATGTCCGTGTCCCACCATGGCGATCGGCGAGGCGGTCATCACGAAGGTCATCAGGCCGTAGGATACGACGCCCGTGGCGATCGCCAGCAGATAGCGCGGCGAGGTCAGTATCTCGAAAAGCGGCCGCTCCGCGGCGCCTTCCCGACCCACGGCTCTCGGCGGCGAAGATCTGCGAAGCAGAAAGAGGATCGGGAAGGCCAGCGCGGCGAGGACCGCCTGGCTCACGAAGCTCCCCGCGAAGGGCGTCCCGGGAAGCGCATCGCGCGTCCAGATGACGAGCTGCGGCCCGATGATCGCCGCCGCGAGGCCGCCGATCATGACACGGGCGATCGCCCTCTGGCTCTCGGCGCCGCTCGCATTGTCGGTCGCGGCGAAACGGTAGCTCTGGACGTAGGACGAGTAAAAACCGGCAAGGCAGGTGCCGAGACAGAAGACGATGAAACTGCCGAGAACGATGCCGATGGCGGCGATCAGGCCGGAGACCATGCCGATGACCGTGCCGAGCAGATAGCCCGCCCGCCGCCCGAAGCGGCGCATCACATATGCCGCCGGCAGAGTTCCGAGCGCGAGCCCGAGGTTGAGCAGGCTGACCGGCAGGGTGATGAGATCGGGATCGGGCGAGAGCTGCTGCCCGACCAGGCCACCGAGCGACACGACGACGGGCGCGTTCGCGCCGCCGAAGGCCTGCGCGACAGTCAGAATCCATGAATTGTGTTTTGCGGTTTCTGGGGCGGGCGAAACTTGCGGAATGACGTTCATTCTCTATCCATTCTGGACCGGATCTCGGCGACTGCCCGCTTGGCGGCGATGACGGCGCCGGCGAGGTATCCCGGTTCGGAATCACTGGTTTCGCTTCCGGCCAGCAAAAGGCGGGCTTCCCACGGCCCGGATACCCAGCGCGAACTTCCCGGCATGGGATGTCCGCCGCCCGCACGGTCCGCTGCGGTCGATGTCAGCGAATCGGCGGCCCAATCTTTCAGCAGGGTCGCGCGCGGCTCAAGCGCCTCGTAGCCGAAAAGCCTCGCAAGCTGTGCGAGGCTTGCCTGCTTCAGGACCTCCTCGCCAAGTGCGGCGCGCTGATCCGCGCCGACGCCGAGGAAGCCGAAGAGGGCTGGCTTGCCGGAGGCTGTCGTCGCGTCGTGGATTTCGACCAGCGGCCCCACCATGCTCTGCGCTGTGCCGGAAAGCCCGTCCGTGCGCCAGAAGGGTTTGTCGTAGATGGCGAAGAACTTCGCATGCGGCGCCATCCATGTCGGCGTGTCGCGCCAGCGGGCGGCCGTTGCCGGATCCTGCAAGGGCGTAAATGTGACCGTCGCCTCCAGCAGCCGCGGCGGTAAAGCCGCGACGACGAGCCCCGCCTGCAGGACCTCCGCGCTGCCGCCGCCCGTCTCGACGGTGAGCTTGACGCCGTCTTCGGCGAGGTCCATCGTCGTCACCTTCGCGCCGAGACGGATGCGTTCGGCCGGGAGCCTGCCTGCGAGCGCGCGCACTGCCGCCGCCGTGCCACCCCTAAGCCGCATCGACTGCTGATCCAGCGCCTCCGGCAGATAGCGCTGGGGCTTCTCGCGCGACATGCGTTCGAAGACGACGGCTCCCTCGCTGTTCTGGCCGAAGGAGCCAAGCCCGAATTCGCTAACGAGCGTCGCCATAACAGGCTGTATCAGCGGCCAGTACCATGAAGGACCGAGATCGAAGCCGTCCTCTGCCGGCATGCCGGTTTCGTCGGCCGTCAGGATGCGGCCGCCAAGCCGCTCGCGCGCTTCCACAAGAATGACGTCGATACCGGAAGCATGAAGCGCCTGGGCCGTGTACAGGCCGGCGAGACCGCCGCCGACGACGGCTACTTTGCAAGTCTCCATGTCACTTCTCCCCAGGGCGTTCGGGATTGTCGAAGAGGCAGACGTCCTCATGCAGGAGCGGTGCGGATTTGTACCAGACGCGCGCGCCTTGTCCTCCTGTCTTTGCCAGAAGCGGCTGTCCGGCGGGCAGGCGAAGCCAGCTCCAGCGGCCGAGCGTATCGCCCGTCTCGGTGAAGCCGCCTTCGATCACCAGCAGCTCGAGTCCTTTCGGATTGGCGATCTCGACCTCGGCATCCGGATGCCAGTCCTCCAGCATCACGCGCTCGTCCGAGCCATCGAAGAGTATCCTCGACGAGGCGACGCCGGCGCGCGCTTGGGATGGCCGGCCTTCGCCTGGTAGTCGGACGATGCGCTCGCGGTCGGCGGCCTTGAACTGCCAGAGCTTGACCAGGATCGTGCATCCGCCCTCGCTCTGCGGCGCATGTCCGCTTCCGGGCGGGTTGCGAACATAGGTGTCGGCGGGAAAGTCGCCGCTCTCGTCCTGGAAGACGCCGTCGAGGACGAGAAACTCCTCTCCGCCGGGATGTTCATGATGCGAGAACCTGCTTTGCGGGGCATAGCGGACGATGGATGTCGCCCGGGCCTTCTCTGCGCCGATCCGGAAAAGCATGCGCCGGTCCACGCCCTTTATCGGGCTCGGCACCCAGTCGAGCTCTGCGGCGTGGACGAGCGTGCGGCTGGAAAGGTCTTCGTTCAACAGCATGGTCAAAGCTCCGATCTGCCGCCGTCAACGACAATCTCCGCTCCGAGCATGTAGCTCGAAGCGTCGCTTGCCAGGAAGAGCACGGCGGACGCGATCTCCTCCGGCCTGCCCATGCGGCCGAGCGGTACTTGCGCGCCGACCCGATCCGCATAGCTGCGGAATTCTTCCTCGCTCTGATCCCGGCCGCGGTGGATCGGCGTCTCGATCGAACCGGGACTGACGGCATTGACCCTGATCTTCCTGTCGAGCAGTTCCGCCGACATGGTTCTGGCAAAGGAGCGGACCGCCGACTTCGAGGCGGACAGGATCGCCCGGCCGGGTGTTCCAACCTGGTTGAGCCAGGAGGTGTTGAGGACGATCGAGCTGCCCTCGCGCATCAGCGGCAGCATCGACTGCACGGTGAAGAAGACGCCCTTCACGTTCACATCCATGATCCTGTGATAGGTGGCGTCATCCGTCGTTGCAATCGGCGTGCCGAGGGCAACGCCCGCATTTGCGAACAGGATATCCAGCGATCCGAATGCCTCCTTTATCTTGGCGCTCGCCAGGCTCAGCTCTTCGAGCGAAGAGACATCGGCCTGGATGGGAAGGACGTCGCTGCCAAGCTCGGCGACTGCAAGGGCGAGTCTTTCTTCGGATCGTCCGGTGATCGCGACGCGGGCGCCGTTATCGCGCAGTACGCGTGCGGCGGCGAGGCCGATGCCGCTCGAGCCGCCCGTGACCAATGCTGTCTTTCCCTGCAGAACCATGCGTCAAATCCTCTTGTTTGCCTACATGCTAGCGCGAGGATTTGCGTTCGCGAGGAAAAGACGCCATATCGCATAGAAAGAAAAACTTTGTCGTGGTCGATATGAGAAACCTCACCAGATTGCGTTCACTTCAGGCGCTGGAGGCGTCTGCGCGGCACGGCAGCTTCGTCGGGGCGGCCACCGAACTCGACGTCACGCCGCCCGCCGTCGGTCAGTTGGTCCGCTCGCTGGAGGATTGGGTCGGATATCCATTGTTCAGGAGAAGCCGCTCCGGCGCCGAGCGCCTGGCGCCTGTCGACGAGGCACGGGAGGCTCTCGATGACATCGCCCAGGGGCTCGATCTTCTGGAGTCCGGCCTTCGCAAGCTGCGCGGCCGCAAGGCCCGTTCGGTCGTGGTGGTGACGGCATCGCAGGCGCTCGTTGCCAACTGGCTTTTGTCTCGGCTCGATGACTTTTCGTCAGCCTATCCCGGCATCGATGTGCGGCTCGACGTTTCGGATCGGGTCATCGATCTCGCCCAGGGGGAGGCGGATATCGGCATCCGATGCGGTCTGGGCTCCTGGAAGGGCGTGCGGTCCACCTTCCTGATGGGCGAGGAGATCATCGCCGTCTGCCATAACAGGCTCGTGCCCACCGATCGCGATCTCACCGCAGGATGGATCGCGGAGCAGACGCTGATTCACGATGGAACGCCCCATCCAGGCGGGGAGTTTCCGAGCTGGGGCGAATGGCTCGCCCGATCCGGCGCCAACCACGCGCCCGCCGACGGCGGCTTGAAGATCAATTCGACCGCCGCCGTCATCCACGCGGCGGTCGCGGCAAGAGGGGTAGCCCTCGTGCGGAAAGCGCTCGTGGCGCAGGAACTGGAGAGCGGCCGACTGGTGCATCTGCTGCCGGAGGTTCGATGGCCCGTCAAATGGGCCTATTACATTGTGGCTGCCCCCAAGGCGTTGCGGCGGCATGAAGTTGCCGCGTTTCACGACTGGCTGGCGGGATGCTCCTTGCCGCGATGATCGCCGCGGGTACTGGCACGTTAATCCAGCATGACGACGGCCTCGACTTCGAAGAGCATCGGGTCGATCGCAAGCTTCGGGACGGGGATCAGCGTCTGCGCCGGCAGCGACCCGCCGAACATTTCCTTGACGTTTCTGGTCAACACTTCGAGCTTGGACATGTCATGATCGACCACGAAGACCGTGAGCTTGGCGACCTGATCCGGTCTTGCGCCGAGCGCATCGAGAGCCGTGTGTAAGTTTGCATAGGCCTGTTTCACCTGGACGGCGAAGTCGGGTGACAAGGCGCCGGTGCTGTCCTGGCCGCCCTGTCCGGAGATATAGGCCAGGCGGCCTTCGCGGGGCACGATCACGGCCGTGCTGTAGCCATTCGGCGTCGGGTCGTAGAGGTTTTGCGGATTGACGATGGTCAGCTTGAGATCATTCTCGCTCGCCGTCGCCGCAGTAAAAACTCCGATGGTCATGATGATTATCCCTCCGATAAGCAGATGCTTGATTGCGCGTGACATGGTTTTCTCTTGGGGTCTGAGGACCGCGGGCAAGATGCCCGCGGCTGCAGGATTGAGTTCACTCGTACGATGTACGACTAAATTGCATCGTACATCGTACGAGTCAACTGTTCGGGATCGACATTCCCGGTGTTGTCGGCGTAAATCGGTAGAGTGATCGGCAGGGAAGACGGATGGCGGCCAAACGCAGCGGCGCTCAGAGCAAGCGCTCTCAACGGACACGGTCCGCGCAGGAGCTGCGCAACGAACCGGCGCTCTCGCTGGAACGGATCGTGGCGACCGCGGTAGAACTGCTGGACGCCGAGGGCGTCGACGGATTGACGATGCGCCGGCTCGCCGATCGCCTCGGATCGGGCGCGATGAGCCTCTATTGGCATGTCGACAACAAGGAGAAAGTCTTCGATCTGGCGCTCGACTCGGTGCTCGAATATCGCGAGCCGGCTGAAATGGCGCAGTCTCAAGACTGGCGCGGCGAAGTCGTTCATATGCTTGAGGACTGGCGCGCCGGCATGCTGCGCCATCCTTGGTCGGCATCGTTGCTGCCGCGCCGGGCGCTCGGCCCGAACATCCTCCGGCGCCTGGAATTGCTGAGCAAGACCTTGTCCGGAGCCGGGGTTGCCGATGCGGATCTGAACGTCGCGATATGGTCGCTGTGGAACTATGTGTTGGGCGCGACCGTCACCCGGGCGAGCTTCGACCTTTCCGACGACGACATGGCCGCCGCGCAGCAGCGCCTTACGCGGCTTAGCGAACACTACCCGACAATCGAACGCTCTCGTCTGCTGCTCGACAATGATTGGGACGGCGCTTTCCGGAAAGGCCTCGACTTCCTGCTCGATGGTCTCGCTCCGAAATAACAATTATCGGTGGCAACGAAGACAAAGGCTTAGTAACGTAACACCGCTGCAATCGCCTATCTCGACCCCATTCAACCAGCTTCAGCCTTGCAGCGATCTCTAGGCGCGGAGACGAGAGACCATGGATGAAACGCGGCGCAAGCTGACGACGATCTTCTGTGCTGACGTGCAGGACTATACGCGGCTGATGGGGGCCGACGAGGAGGGGACACTCGCGACGCTGAAGCGTTGCCGGGAGGCGATGGGACGCCTGATCGAAAGCCATGGCGGCCGCGTCGTCAACACCTGGGGCGACGGGCTGATCGCCGATTTCCCGAGCGTGGTCGAAGCGGTGCGCGCGGCCGTCGATACGCAGAACGAACTTGCCGGCTTCAATGCCCGCCGCCCGAGCGATGGACGCATGCTTTTCCGCATCGGCATCAATCTCGGCGACGTGATCGTCGAGGGCGAAGACATCTACGGCGACGGCGTCAATATCGCCGCGCGGTTGCAGGGCTCGGCCGCGCCCGGCGGCATCGTCATATCGAGCACCGTCTATGATCAGGTCCGCAACAAGGTGGCTGTTGGTTTCGAGTTTCTCGGGCCACTGATGGTGAAGAATGTCGAAGAGGGCGTGCCGAGCTATGCGGTGAGAATTGGCGAGGGAAGCGACGAGGCTCCGCCCTCCGAACGGCCAGCCTTCGCGCGACCGCCGCAGCCGGCGGCCTTCATGACCGAACCGCGACCGGCGCCGCAGAGGCGAAGGTCGTTCGCCGTGCTCGGGGTTGTTGCCGCCGTGCTCGTCGGCATCAATCTCCTGACGTGGGACGGCGTTTTCTGGGCGCGCTTTCCGTTGCTTGTCTTCGCCGTCCTTGCAGCGCTTGTCTGGAATCGCGACCAGACGCGTTTCAACCGCCGGATAGCCACGCTCGCGATCCTGTCGCTCGGCATTATCGGCATCAACGTCCTCACCTGGAGCGGAACGTTCTGGGCGGTATGGCCGATACTGGGGTTTGCCGCCGTGATCGGCCTGCGGTGGTCGATGCGCCGATAGATTTGCGCCCTCATTTTTAAGGGGTACCGCGCGAATATTCGCCGATAAGCCGGCAGCGCCGAAGACGTTTGCGAACTTCGTTCAAGCAAAAGTGAGCGGCCGGGTTTATTTCCATTCTTCGCTGATATTACAAATCGGTAATGCCAGGTGCTTATGCTTGCCGCTAAGCTGCAAACGCGCGATATTGTCGCACCAGGCGGGAATCTCGATGCCCAGTAATCCAGAACCCTGGGAATCTCGATCCCGTAGCGCCTCTTTCGACCGACCCTGGTCCAACCTCGAGTCCCTCCGGAGACGTGAATGGCCTTTTGGAAGCAGTTGATACTTTCGCTCATCGTCATCTTTGCCGGCTTTGCCGCGTGGGTTTTCTTCGTGCCTGGTGCAGGCGAGATGATGCGCGCGGCAGGCATTCCCGAGGGCCTCGTTTCGATGATCGCGCCGAAGGCCGAGGAGACGGCGGATGCCGACGGTTCGTCGCGGGCAGAAGGGCAGCAGCGCGGCCAAGGCCAAGGACAGGGGCAGAACCGCCGTAACGGCGGCGGGCGCAACGGCGCCATTCTGGTCGCGACGCAAGCCGTCGTCCAGGGCGTCGTCAACGACCGGCTGAACGCCATCGGCACGGGCGATGCGATCCGCTCGGTTGCGGTGACCCCGCAGGCAACGGGCACGATCCGCGAAATCCTGATCAAATCGGGCGACATGGTGAAGGCCGGCCAGGTGCTCGCCAAACTCGACAGCGAGGAGCAGGTGATCGCCCGCGGCCAGGCAGACGTGGCGGTGAGGGCTGCCGTCGAGAAATCCAATCTCTATCACAACATCAAATCCAGCGTGTCGCGCATGGATGTCTTCGATTCCGAGATCGCCGAGCAGGGTGCGCGGCTACAGCTGCAGGCCGCCGAACTCAATCTCGCACGGCGCAATATCACCGCCCCGATCGACGGGATCGTCGGTATCGTGCCGGTCAATATCGGCGACAATGTCACGACGACGACACCAATCGTCACACTCGACGACCGTTCGGAAATCCTCGTCGACTTCTGGGTGCCGGAGCGTTTTGCCAATACGGTGAAGGTCGGCCAGCCGGTCGACGCCATGTCTGTCGCACGGCCGGGGCAGGTGTTTTCAGGCGCGATCGAGGCGGTCGACAACCGCATCGATGCGGCAAGCCGCACGCTGCGCCTGCGCGCCCGGATCGACAATTCGTCGGATGAGCTGCGCGCCGGCATGTCCTTCAATGTCAGCATGAAATTTCCCGGCGACAAATATCCGGCGGTCGATCCGCAGTCGGTGCAGTGGGATTCTCAAGGCTCCTTCGTCTGGCTGGTGACCGACGACAAGTCGCATAAGGTGCGGGTCAGCGTCGTGCAGCGCAATCCCGATTTCGTGCTCGTCAACGCCGATCTCAAAGATGGCGACAAGATCGTGACGCAGGGCCTGCAGCGCGTGCGTGAAGGTGGGGCGGTTCGCGTTTCCGCCGATGTCGCCGCCAACGGGGAGGTCGCGACCCAATGAGCGTGACCGAGCTGCCTCAGGACAGGGCGTCGGGCAAGCAGAGCTTCACCGCGCTTTTCGTTCGCCGGCCGATCCTGGCGCTGGTGTTCAACACGCTGATGGTGGTTGCCGGCCTTGCCGCTTACGTCGGCGTCGAAGTGCGCGAATTGCCTGACGTTGATCGTCCCGTCGTGACCGTGCGCACCACTTTCGACGGCGCATCGCCGCAGACGATCGACCAGGAGCTGACCAAGGTGATCGAAGGGGCGGTCGCGCGTGTCAGCGGCCTGAAGTCGATCTCGTCGACCTCTTCCTTCGGCCAGAGTCGGGTGACGCTCGAATTCTCCGATGCGATCGATCTCGCGGTCGCCGCCAACGACGTGCGCGACGCGATCGGCCGCATCACCCAGAACCTGCCGGACGAGGCCGATGCGCCGCAGATCGTCAAGGCGGATTCGGATTCCTCGCCGATCATGCGGCTCGCCGTCACCTCGACCAAGCTCAACATGGACGACCTGACGCAGCTCGTCGAGAACGAGGTGGTCGATCGGCTGGCCTCCGTCGACGGTGTAGCCGACGTCGAGGAATATGGCGACCAGGAGAAGGTCTTCCGCGTCGATGTCGACCAGGGCGCGCTTGCCAGCCGCGGTCTCACCATCGGTGACCTGATCAAGGCGCTCGACAACGCGGCACTCGACGTGCCGGCGGGATCGCTGAAGAGCAATACGCAGGATATCGTCGTGCGGGCCACCGCCAACCTGCAGACACCGGCGGATTTTTCCAACGTCATGCTGCACGACCGCGTCCGGCTCGGCGACGTTGCGACCGTGACGCTCGGGCCCCGTGACGGCGAGACGGCGCTGCGCTCGAACGGAAAGCCCGGCATCGGGCTCGGCATCATCCGCCAGGCGCAGTCGAATACGCTCAACATCTCGACCGGCATCAAGGCCGCCGTCGAGCAGCTGTCGAAGACGCTGCCCGAGGGAACGTCGATCGCCATCACCAGCGACGACGCCGTCTTCATCGATGGCGCGATCCATGAAGTGGCGCTGGCGCTGGTGCTTGCCGCCGTCATCGTTACCGCCGTCATCTATCTCTTCCTGCGTGACTGGCGGGCGACGCTGATCCCGGCGGTCAGCATGCCGGTGGCGCTGATCGGCACGCTGGCGGCGATCTACATGGTCGGCTTCTCGATCAACATCCTGACGCTGCTCGCCATCGTGCTGGCGACCGGCCTCGTCGTCGACGATGCGATCGTCGTGCTCGAAAACATCGTGCGCCGGCGCGCCGAAGGCATGGGGCCGCGTGCCGCCGCCGTGCTCGGCACGCGCGAGGTGTTCTTCGCCGTTATCGCCACGACCGCGACGCTCGCTGCCGTCTTCATCCCGCTCTCCTTCCTACCGGGGCAGGTCGGCGGCCTCTTCCGCGAATTCGGCTTCGTGCTCGCCTTCTCGGTCGGTCTGTCGTCGATCGTGGCGCTGACGCTGTGCCCGATGCTCGCCTCGCGCATGCTGACGAAGCCGATGCTCGAGGATCACGGCTTGCTCGGCCGTTTCGGCGGCGCGCTTGCCAATCTTTACAAATGGGCGCTGCACGGTTGCCTCGGCGCGCCCTTCGTCGTCATCCTGTTCTCGGTGATCTTCGCCGGTGCGGCTGTCATCGCCTTCTCCACAGTCAAGAGCGAGCTGACGCCGGAGGAGGACCGGTCGATGGTGATGATGCGGCTGACGACGCCGCAGGGGTCGAGCCTCGAATATACCCGCGACAAGATGCAGCTCCTCGAGGAATATTTGCAACCGCTCGTCGATGGCGGCGACATCCGCAATGTCTTCTCGATCTCCGGCCAGGGCGGTTCTTTGAACAGCGGCTTCATGGTGCTGACGCTGGCGCCCTGGGGAGAGCGGCACAGGACGCAGGCCGAGATCGTCGGCGATATCAACCAGGCGGCCGCGAAGGTGCCGGCGTTGCGCGGCAACGCTATTTCCTCCAATAGCCTGCGTATCCGCGGCGCCGGCAGCGGCGTGCAGATGGCGCTTGTTGGTAACGATCACGAGGCGCTGACGGCGACCGCCGCCAAGCTGGTGCAGGCGCTCGACGCCACCGGCCGGTACGATACGCCGCGGCTGACCAACGAGCCCAGTCAGGCGCAGGTCTCGGTGGCGATCGACCGCGAGCGCGCCTCCGATCTCGGCATCGACATCACGGGCCTGTCGACGGCGATCCAGTCGCTGCTCGAAGGGCGTTCGGTGGTCGACGTCTTCGTCGACGGCCAATCCTATCCCGTGCTCTTGACCTCGACGACGCGGCCGATCGACGACCCGACCGACCTCGAAAACGTCTTCCTGAAGACCGGCGACGGCAAGATCGTGCCGATGTCCGTCATCGCCACGATGAAGGAAGGGTCGGTGGCGCCGCAGCTGAACCGCGAGCAGCAGCTCGCCTCGGTCGCGATCACCGCCGGCCTCAGGAACGGGATGTCGCTCGGCGATGCCGTGAAACAGGTGACCTCGCTTGCCGAGCCGCTGCTGCCGCCGGGTTCACGCCTGCTGCCGCTTGCGGAAGCAGCGACGCTCGAAGAGAATTCGAACGGCATGGCGCTGACTTTCGGCTTCGCCATCGTCATCATCTTCCTGGTACTCGCCGCCCAGTTCGAAAGCGTGCTCTCCTCGCTGATCATCATGTCGACGGTGCCGCTCGGCCTTGCCTGCGCCGTCTTCGCGCTCGTTATCACCGGATCGAGCCTCAACATCTACAGCCAGATCGGCCTGGTGCTGCTGGTCGGCGTCATGGCGAAAAACGGCATCCTGATCGTCGAATTCGCCAACCAGCTGCGCGACAGAGGCGAGGATGTGCGCTCCTCGATCGAGAAGGCCTGCGCGCTGCGCCTTCGCCCCGTCATGATGACGATGATCGCGACCATCCTCGGCGGCGTGCCGCTGGTCTTTGCCCATGGCGCGGGTGCGGAAGCGCGCGTGGCGCTCGGCTGGGTGATCGTCGGCGGTCTCGGCTTTGCGACGCTGGTGACGCTGTTCATCACGCCGGTCGCCTATCTCCTGCTTGCCCGCTTCGCCAAGCCGCACGCCCATGAGGAAGCGCGCCTGCACGAGGAGATGTCGATTGCCGCACGCCCGCGCGCCGCACCCGACGAAAAGCAGCTTCAGGCCGCCGAATAAGGCTTCGCATCGATTTCCAAAGAACGCCGCCGGATCTTTTCCGGCGGCGTTTCTCATGGTGTATCAAGTCTTGCGAAATAGGCTAAATTAGCTCTCAAGATTAGCCGTTTTTTAAGCATAAACGGCAATGATTGTTACCAGCAACCGACTGGTCTTCTTCGTTTCTTGAAGGCCCATGCGCTGGGTTTCCAGCGGCCCCGGACATGAGTGTCCGCGCGGCGCGGTTCATTTTTTGTGCAGTTTGCGTTTGTTGTGTTTTGGAGTTTAGTCCCGTGAGTATTTATCAGCGCACCTCCGTGGATGCGGCGCTTTACGTGCTGCGCGATACCAATCGGAAGATGGCGGTCACGCAGAACCACATCACGACGGGTATGCGTGTCGCCAAAGCCAGTGACAACGCCGTCTATTGGTCGATCGCCACCACCGCACGCACCGACAACAAGGCGATTTCGGCAGTCCAGGATGCGCTCGGCATGGCCGCCGCCACGATGGGAACGGCCTATACCGGCGTCCAGAACGTCATCGACGTCGTCTCCGAGATCAAGGCCAAGCTGGTTGCCGCAACCGAAGACGGCATCGACAAGAACAAGATCAACGAAGAGATCAAGCAGTTGCAGGAGCAACTGCGCAGCGTGTCGGAATCGGCGACCTTCAACAGCGACAACTGGGTCATTCTCAACGACGACGCGACGCCGACGCAGCCGCGCCAGATCCCTGCCTCCTTCATCCGCAACGCCGACGGGACGGTCTCCGTGGGCATGCTGAGCTACCACATCGACACGACGCCTGTGGGAGCCACGACCTCTAAAGACGCGCGCTACCTGATCGACGACCGCGCCACCGGCTCGGGCGAATACGGCGTGCTGACTTCGGCTTATTTCGCCACGGAACTCGGCGCTTCGCAGGACTACGTGCTGATGACGAGCAAGAACGGCACCACGGCAGGCCAGGTGGTGATCTCGGTGTCATCGAGCACGACGAAGGGCCAGATCGGCCAGATGATCAGCGTCGTCGATGCGGCGATGACGCAGCTGACGACGGTCGGCTCGGCCTTCGGCGCGCTGGAAAGGCGCATCAACCTGCAGAACGACTTCGCCACCAAGCTGCACGACAACATCACCGCCGGCATCGGCCGGCTCGTCGATGCCGACATGGAGGAGGAGTCCAGCAAGCTCAGGGCGCAGCAGACCCAGCAGCAACTCGGCCTGCAATCGCTGAACATCGCCAATGCCTCTTACGATACGGTGAGGCAGCTGTTCCAGAATTTCTAAGGGCGCGATCCAGCCATCCGCCCTCGTGGTTCGATACGGTCCTTTGGTTCGTCACTGCAATCGATTCTCTGGATCGATTGCCCCACGCCGCGGACCGTTCCTCACCCTCACGGTGAGGGCTGATCGTCGCACCTTGCCGGCGCGCCAGCCCCGCCGATCCGCTAAAACTGGTGATATCAGCGCATTGGTGCAACATGGCTGCTGTTTTGGCGCCTGAAATTCCCGTATCAAGAGAAGATCTTCATTTTCTTGCCGTAATCCTTGCCATTTGCTCGCATCAGTTTTGAACGGAGACTGTCCTGTCCATGATCAAGAAATTCCTACTTCTGGCTGTCGCAGCAAGCTATCTCAGCGCCTGCACGACGACCGATCCCTATACTGGTGAACAGAAGGTCTCCAACACGGCGGGCGGCGCGGCGCTCGGCGCGCTCGGCGGCGCTCTTGTCGGCGTGGCCGTCGGCGGCGGCGGGCACGGCAAGCGCAATGCGGCGCTGATCGGCGCCGGCATCGGGGCTCTGGCCGGTGGTGCGATCGGCAACTACATGGACCAGCAGGAAGCCGAGCTTCGCGCCCAGCTCGAAGGCACCGGGATTTCGGTGACCCGCAACGGCGACAACATCATTCTGAACATGCCCTCGAACATCACCTTCGACGTCGACCAGGACGCGGTGAAGCCGGGCTTCTATCCGACGCTGAATTCGGTGGCGATCGTGCTGCGCAAGTTCAATCGCACGCTGATCGACGTCAACGGCCATACGGATTCGACCGGCAGCCTGCAGCATAACCAGGACCTGTCGCAGCGCCGCGCGCTTTCGGTTGCCGATTACCTCGGCGGCCAGGGCATCGACCAGCGCCGCGTCTCCGCCGTCGGCTTCGGCCCGTCGCAGCCCGTCGCCTCGAATGCGAGCGAGGCCGGCCGCGCCCAGAACCGCCGCGTCGAGATCCAGATCGCGCCGATCACGCAGGGCTGAGTCTTTTCGGCAATTGAGAGAGATGATCATCGACGCGCTCTGTTGCGGATTGATGATTATAAATTCGAAAAAGGGTCGCGCCCAAGATTGCTCGGGCAGCCCAGTGAGAAGGCGGGTTTTCCCGCCTTCTCATCGATGGTTAGGTTGATGCTGCAGCCTGTTCCTTGGAGCGTTTAGGCATCCGGGTGACTTTGACGGTCACATGACGATCAAGCGCATTGAGAACCCGCACAAGCCGGTCGATGGTGAAGCGGCCAAGGTATGCGTTGCGAATACGGGAAAGATCGGCGGCAGTTACACCGGTCACCTTTTCTCCGTCGCGTACCGTCAGTTTACGTCGGTCGAGTGCCGCAATGATCTCGGCGGCAAGCTGGGCTTTCATTTGCCTGGTATCGGCGTCGGGGTCGCCAAGATCGGCGTAAATGTTGCCGCTGCCTCGAACGATTTCGAAGTCATCGTCATTCATCGCAACATCTCCTTTATTCGTTTCAAACGGGCTTGGATGAGCTCAACGTCCTTTTGAGGCGTCGCTATTCCTTTGGTGGATTTCTTCTGGAAAGCGTGAACCACCCAAATGGCATCTCCCAGCTGAACCGCATAAATGGCCCGGTAAGCATCCGTGCGGTAGGGCAGGGCGATTTCGAACACGCCCGAGCCCAAACCTTTCATGGGTTTCGCAATATCAGCCTTTTGACCCATGCCGGCGATGGCAAGCGCGTCTTTCATTCTGTCCTGAACGGACTTGGGGAAGTCCCCGAAGTCTTTCAACGCCGCTTTAACCCACGCAATCTCTTTCATAGGGTGATGTTGTCATATATGACAACGCCAAACAAGTGCTTCCTGAAAAATCAAGGGCAGTTAGAGAAACAAGGATCATGCGTGGCTCTCCCCATCAAAGCTGCATCGTCGCGCCCTTGGTGATCTTGTCGACGATCTTCTTGTCGGCGCGTAGCGCGATGCCGACGACCTTGGCATCGTCGGGGGCATATTCGGCAAAGACGGCGCGATTGGCCGTGTCGTGGCCGGTTGCAAACATTTCCTCGATGAAGACAGAAGACGTGACATCACGTTCGAGCGCGCGGCGGTGGATCGTCGATATCGTCGCGTCGTCGGCCGACAAGACGATGATCGGCTGGATGGATAGCGGGTTGTAGAGATTGCCGGCGCGATCCTTGTAGGGCTCGCCGATGATTTCAGGATATTGGCCGGCAATGCCTGTCGACAGGAAGGCTGTGACATTCAGCTTCTGCCAGCCGGCAAGATTGTTTCGCAGGACGATCGCAATTTTGGTATCAAACATTCCAGTCTCTTTCATCGGGTGTCGATAACGCGTTGAACCAGGATCTAACGCCGCAGGCCTTCGAGGGTCTTGAACGTTTGTGCGAGCCGCAGGGGCGCAGCGGCATCCTGACTGCGCCGTCCTTTCCGGGTATCGAGCGCATCGAGGCGCAATTCTCCGGCAATGTCTTCGAGCCGCACCGGCATGATACCTATGCGCTCGGCGTCACGCTGCATGGCGTGCAGACCTTCACCTATCGCGGCGAGCGGCGCTTCAGCCTGCCGGGGCAGGTGATCGTGCTGCACCCGGACGAAGAGCATGACGGCGGGGCGGGAACCGAGGACGGGCTGCATTATCGCATGCTCTATCTGGAGCCAGCGCTGTTGATGGAATGCCTTGAGGCGGAAAAGATAGGCCTTCCCTTCGTCGATCAGCCCGTGATCGCCGACGACGCACTGGCGCAGGTGCTGCTCGCAGCACTCAGTGAACTCGACCGGGAGCTGGACGAGCTTTTCGTCGATGATTTCGTCAGCCGGGTGGCGGGCGGGTTGTCGCGGCATTCGCAGGTGCGGCGCCGGGCTCTCGGCACGGTTGCCTGGAGGCAGGTGCGGGCGGCGCGCGACTATCTGGAGGCGCATGCGTTGCGGCCCGTGCGCTCCGGTGAATTGGCGAGCATTACCGGCCTCGATCGTTTCACCCTGTCACGGCATTTCCGCACGGCCTTTGCCACCAGCCCGCACCGCTACATGCTGATGCGGCGGCTGCAGCAGGCAAAGGCGCTGATGGGCGAAGGCGAGGGGTTTGCCGATGTGGCCGCCGCCACGGGCTTTGCCGACCAGGCGCATTTCATCCGGCATTTCAAGAAAGCCTATGGGGTGACGCCGGGGCGCTGGGCCGGGCTTCAGCGGACAGCGCAGGTCAGCAACGGCAGCGTATCATAGCGCTCGGCGCGAACGGGAAAGTTCGGCTTCACGCCATTGCAGCCATTGCTGTCTCAATTTGCCTCTGGACAGGCCGATGGTCTCTTCGAGAACCTTGAGATCGAGAATGCGTTCGGTGCGAAAATGGCGAAAGGCCTGTTTCGATTCGCACCACGCGATCAAAAGACAGCGCGCATCCTCATAGCCGAGCAGCACCGGCCACACGATACGGCTGGTTACCGCGCCATTCGCCGCGCGATATTCAAGCTCAATCTTTCGCCCCTCCCTGATCGCCCGCCGGATTGGGCGGCTGTCGAGCGTCAGGCTGTCCATGACCTCGCCAGGTTTCAGGCTGACGGCGGGTTCGGCAATGAACGGTAGAAGATCGTCCGGTACGGTGGATGCAATCTTTGCGATGACATCTCTGGCCGCAGTGTTGATGGCCGGATCACCCAGCTTTGCCACCATCTGAACGCCCAGCAGAACGGCCTCGATCTCCTCTGCTGTCAGCATCAGCGGGGGCATATCGTATCGTGGGTCGAGGACGTAGCCAAAGCCAGCTTCCCCTTCGATGGGAACGCGCTGGCCAATCAGGTGGGCAATGTCACGATAGACGGTTCGTCGGGCGACCTCGAGTTCGTCCGCAAGCTGCGCCGAGGTGACCGGACGGTTTGATCTTCGAAGTATCTGGATGATCTGAAAAAGCCGTTCCGCTTTTCGCATGGCTGGTGACTCCTGCTGCCACAACGCTGGCAGGATGACTATGTCACAAGAGTAGGCAAAGAGATCATTATGCGTGAAGGAGAAAATGATGAAACTCGCATCCACCCGTCTCGTCGCTTCGGATATCGAAAGCATGGTGGCCTTCTATGAGCTCGTGACGGGCTGTCGCGCGGACTGGCTTGCTCCCGTCTTTGCCGAGATCGTCACACCCGGCGCCGTCGTGGCGATAGGGAGCGCGGAAACGGTCGCGCTCTTCAAGGAGGGCAGTGCGGAGCCACGCGCCAATAAAACCGCCGTTCTTGAATTCATGGTATCGGACGTCGACGCTGAATTCGCTCGGCTCAAGGATCATGTCGAGGTGGTGCATGAGCCCAAGGATTTGCCGTGGGGAAATCGCACGGTTCAGTTCTCCGACCCGGAGGGGACCCGCGTGGCGCTTTATACGCCCGTTACCGAGGCTGCGAGGCAACGCTTCAGCGGTCGATAGGCGCAGCTGGCCACGGTATTTATCCGTAAAACGGCATTATCATATGCATTGCGCATGCCTACAGCAAGAAAGCCTGATGACATAACTTGTCTCCCGGATCCGAGCGACCGGCATCTGCCGAAAGCTCTCTCCAGTATGACGCCTGGCTGTGCAATCGGCAGCCAGTGACAGGGAAAAGGTTCGAGGCACAACTATGTCAGCAAATGATAAGCCACTCATCGCAATTGTCGGTGCCACCAGCAAACAGGGGCGCAGCGTCGCATCAACGCTCCTTCGCAGTGAGCGTTTTCGCGTACGCGCCCTAACCCGAAGAAAGGATTCACCCGAGGCTTTAAGTCTGGAGAAACTTGGGGCTGAAATTGTAACCGTTCCCCTCCAGCTTGGCTTCCAGAAGGATCTCGTTGCTGCCTTCGAAGGCGCGGACGGGGCATTTCTGATGACGCCGCCCGTCATGCCGCCGGCGACGATAGAGGTTCCTATCGGCCGCCAACTGGCGGATGCAGCGGTTGAGGCAGGCGTCGGACATATTGTTTTCAGCACGCTCGAGAATGTCGATGCCATCTCCGGCGGGACGAAGTTTGCTCCGCACTTCACCGACAAAGCGCGCGTTGCAGACTATATTCGCGGTCTGCCGATCTCTCATTCCTTCGTTATGCTGGCATTCTTCTACACAAATCTTCTCGAATATTATCCGCCGCGCATGGAAGGCGACACGCTCCTGCTGCCGATCTATCTTCCCGAAGATTTTCGAGCGCCTTTTGTCGATCCGCTCACGGCGACCGGGCCGGCCGTGCTGGAAATCTTCTCAAATCCCGAGCGCTACAACGGGAAAACGCTGCCGATCGTTGGCGATATCATCTCTCCGCGCGAGATGGTCGAAACCTTTCGAGAGGTAACCGGCCTCAAGGCAGAATATCGAAACGCTTTCACCAGGGATGGCCTGCTGCAGCATTTTCCGGAGTTTGGCGCCAACGAGCTTTTCGTGCGAGAGCTTCTGGGGATGGTCGAGTATGCGGTCGAATATGGTTATTTCGGCAAGGAGCATGATCTGGAATGGAGCCGTCGCCTGAACCCCGACACGCTCGACTGGAAGCAGTATCTTCGCACTACCGGCTGGCGCGGCGACAAGCGATCTTTCGGGCTCTAAATCACGATGGGCGGATTCCCGGCAACTTAGAAATCTCGGCGACAAGAAAGTCGGTGAGAAGGCGAACGCGGGCAATAGCGGAACGCTCGGGTACGATGAGCAGGCTCAGCGGGACCGGCGACGGGCGATAGTCTTCGAGCACGACCTCGAGCCGACCGTCGTCCAGGAGATCGTGGATCAGCCAAAGGTGGGTGGGACCAATGCCGCGGCCTGCGGCAAGGGCTTCGCGCGCCGCAAGCCCGTGATCGACGCGCAGCTTCCCATTGACCGGAACGGTTACATTCGCGCCATTGTGGGAGGTGAGAGCGATCTGATCGCTCCCGGCTATATTGGACATGATGACGGTTTCGTATCGCGAGAGATCGTCCGGGCGCTGCGGCCGCCCGTGGGCGGAGAAATAGGCCGGAGCGCCGACGATCAGCCGATGGCTTTTTCCGAGCGCATGAAGCTTCATGGAACTGTCGGCGAGAGGTCCAAGCCGGATCGCTAGGTCAACGCCTTCGCGAACCAGGTCGATGCGCTCGTCGGTCAAGTTGAGATCGACGCTGATATCAGGATGCTGGTCCTGAAATTCGAAGATGAGGCGGGTGATGTGCATCACGCCAAGCGCTGCAGTACATGAAAGCCTGACAGCGCCTGCGGCCGCCCGCCGCGCATTCCGGGCTTCCTCGGCCGCCTGCTCGACCAGGCGCAATACCTGGAGGCAGTTGGCATAATAGCGGCTGCCTTCGTCGGTAAGCGTCACGCGACGCGTGGTTCGGCTGAGGAGAGGCACACCGACTGCGGCCTCGAGTTCATTGAGCTGCCGCGTCACGGTGGATTGACCGACGCCGAGTTCCCTTGCCACCATAGACAGGTTGCCTCGTTCGGCAACGCGAACAAAGGTGCGCATTCTGTCGAGAGACAGTCCCGAGTTATCCATTTTTCAGCACGATGATGCTCATTGAATCAATCTAGGGAATAACCGGGCCTGAGGCTAGTGAGCCTGCCGAACTGATGGCTTCCGAACTTAGGCCGGGTTTTCCGCAAGGCCGGAGCGGCGTGCGATGAAGCGGGCGAGCATTGGGCCGATCAGCAGAATGACCAGGAAACGGCCGGTCTGCATCGCCATCACGAAGGGCACGTCGACATTGCTCGACGCGGCGATGATGGCAACGGAGTCGGCGCCGCCGGGGCTGGTGGCGAGATAGGCCGTCAGCGGATCGATGCCGGCAAACACGTGAAGGGCTGCCGCCATGCAGCCGCAAAGCGCCATCAGCAGCACGATGCAGGCAGCGACCCGCGGCAGGGCGCGCGCCACGTGGCTGAGGATCGAGCGGGTGAAACGCAGGCCGATGCTCCAGCCGACGAGCGCATAGGCGATGGCGAGCAGCCACATCGCCAGCTCGATCTTCAGAAGGCCGATGCCCTGCAGGAAGGCGCCGAGAAAGAGCGGCACGATGATCATGCCGCCCTGGATGCGCAGGCGCCGCACGCCATAGGCGCAGAAGCCGGCAAAGGTGATGGTCGCCGCAAAGGCCGGCCAATCGACCGCGGGAAAGAGGATGAGCGGCGGCGACTCGGCGCCGTCGGCCGCCACCCAGAGGCGCGAGATCACCGAAGCGCCGACGGCGACGAAGACGACCCTGAGATATTGCATGAAGGCGACGAGGCGGGCATCGGCGCCATAGGCTTCCGACATGATGACCATGGCGGAGGCCGCACCCGGCGAGGAGCCCCAGACGGCGGTCGTTCCCGGCAGCACCTGCCAGCGCGTGAGCAGCCAGCCGAGGCCGGTGGCGATGGCGATGACCGAGAAGACGAACAGCAGGAAGAGCGGCGCGTCCTTCGCCATGGCACCGAGAATATCAGGGGTGATGGTGCGCGCCATCATGAGGCCGACCAAGACCTGGCCGAACTGCAACGGCAAGAGCGGCACGCGAAGCTTTCCCTTGCCGACCGTCAGCGCCAGCAGGATGGCGGCGACCATCGGTCCGATCAGCAGCGAGGCGGGCAGGGCGAAGAGTTCAAGGAAGACGACGAAGGCGGTGGAGAGCGCGAGCAGCAGCGCCCATTTCGGCAGGCCGGCATCGCGCAGCAGGCGGCGTACGTCGCTGAATGGCATGATCCCCGTATCTTTCCTGGCCGGTGCAAGCCGTGAGGCTGAAGATGGGAGGAAGCTCCGGCGTGACGAAGAGAGGCTGGCCGCAGGGGCCAGCTGGCGCGGCTTCGATATAGGTGGGTGCGGCGAGCGCGGTCAATTGCGAAATCTGGCTTCTCGTCACCCCGCCATGCGAATCTGATTCAAGCGGCCGCTTCAAGCCATTGTTATCTCATCAGAGACGCACTTCTCGGCCAAGGAAATCGAGCAATGCGCGCACGCGCGCCGGCAGCGGACCGCCTTGGCCCATATAGAGGGCGTAGAACTCCTCGGTGTCGCCGGGATTGGCTTCTTCCATCACTTGTATCAGTCGGCCGGCATCGATATCGGCGCGCACGGTGAAGGCGGCCAGTCGGGCAAGGCCGGCGCCAGCAAGCGCGAGATGGCGCATGGCTTCGCCGTCTGCGACCTGCACGCCGGGCGTGATCGGCACCGTCACCGTTTCGCCATCCTCGCGCATCGGCCAACCCTCGACGGCGCGGGCATAGGAAAAGCCGATGCGGCAATGGCGGCGGAGATCGCCGACGCTGCGCGGCTCGCCGTGACGCTTGAGATAATCGGGAGAGGCAACGATGAGCTTGCCGGCGGCGCCGAGCTTGCGGGCGATCAGGCTGGAATTCTTCAAAGGGCCGGCGCGGATCGCGACATCGGCGCGCTCCTCCATCAGGTCGACGATCCTGTCGGTATGGGAAATATCGAGCGTCACGGCGGGATGAAGCGCCATGAAAGCGGGCACGAGCGGCGCCAGCACATGATTGCCGAAGGAGCCGCTGGTGTTGATGCGGATGCGGCCGGAAGCCTGTTCACCCGATGAAGCCTGACGCTCGGCCTCGGCGATATCGGCAAGGATGGCGATGCTGCGCTCATAGAAGGCACAGCCCTCCGGCGTCAGCTGCAGCTTACGGGTCGAACGGTTGACGAGGCGGGCGCCGAGGCGCACCTCCAGCCGGGCGACGAGCTTGCTGACCGCCGACGGCGTCATGCGCTGAACTTGCGCGGCAGCGGAAAAACCGCCACGCTCGACGACGCTGACGAAGACTTCCATTTCGCCTGAGCGATTGACGTCCTGACGGCTCATGATGAATTCAAATCACAGATGATATGCTTTCAGGCAATCTATATCACCATTCTCACCGGGTCTATCTCTGCAAAAAAACAGGAGATTGAATCATGGAATACAGAAATCTTGGTGCATCGGGCTTGAGGGTGCCGGTGCTGAGCTTCGGGGCCGGCACTTTTGGCGGCAGCGGACCGCTGTTCGGCGCCTGGGGCACGACGGATGCGCAAGAGGCGCGGCGGCTCGTCGACATCTGCCTCGAAGCCGGCGTCAATCTCTTCGACACGGCCGATGTCTATTCGGCCGGTGCTTCCGAAGAGGTGCTCGGCCAGGCAATCCGCGGCCGGCGCGACGCCGTGCTGATCTCGACGAAGACGGCGCTGCCGATGGGCGACGGGCCGCAGGACTGGGGCGCCTCGCGGGCGCGGCTGATCCGGGCAACGGAGGATGCGCTGCGCCGGCTCGGCACCGACTATATCGACCTGTTGCAACTCCATGCTTTCGATGCCTCGACGCCGGTCGAGGAGGTTCTGTCGACACTCGATGGGCTCGTTTCATCCGGCAAGATCCGCTATGTCGGTGTTTCCAACTTTGCCGGCTGGGAACTGATGAAGTCGCTGGCAGCCGCCGAACGCCACGGCCATCCGCGTTACGTCGCCCATCAGGTCTATTATTCGCTGGCGGGGCGCGATTATGAGTGGGAGCTGATGCCGCTCGGCGCCGATCAGGGTGTCGGAGCGCTCGTCTGGAGCCCGCTCGCCTGGGGGCGGCTGACCGGCAAGATCCGCCGCGGCGAGCCGCTGCCCGCGGCAAGCCGGCTGCACGAGACGGCGCAATACGGCCCGCCGGTCGACGACGAGAAGCTGTTCGACATCGTCGAGGTGCTCGACGCCATCGCGGCCGAGACCGGCAGGACGGTGCCGCAGATTGCCATCAACTGGCTGCTCGGCCGGCCGACGGTATCGAGTGTCATCATCGGCGCGCGCAACGAGGAGCAGCTGCGGCAAAACCTTGATGCGGTCGGCTGGAGCCTTTCGAAAGAGCAGATCGAAAGGCTCGATGCCGTCAGCGCGGTCATGGCGCCCTATCCCTATTTCCCTTATCGCAGGCAGGAAGGCTTCGCGCGGCTCAACCCTCCGATTGTATGAGGGCCTCCAGTCATTTGATGGGGCGATCGTCTGAGGGCAGACCTTTGCGCGGCCGGGGCCGCGCAAAGGTTCAGTTCCTGTCGGCGCGGTAGGCGACGCAGTCGACCTCGACCTTGCAATCGACCATCATCCGCGACTGGACGCAGGCGCGCGCCGGCGGGTTCTTGCCGAAATATTCGGCGTAGACGCCGTTGAAACTCCAGAAGTCGCGCGGATCGTCCAGCCAGACGCCGACCCGCACCACGTCCTCAATGCCGTAGCCTGCCTCGTGCAGGATGGCGATCAGGTTTTCGATGGCCTTGCGGGTCTGCGCGACGATGCCGCCGTCGATGATCTCGCCCTTTTCCATCGGCACCTGGCCGGATACGTGAAGCCAGCCGCCGGCTTCCACCGCACGTGCGAAGGGCAAAGCCTGTCCACCGGCACCGGTTTCTCCGGCGCCGTAACGCTTGATCGTCATCGGATCTCTCTTTCTTTTTTGCTTCGAAAGCAACGGCGCGTCCGCGCCGCCCCATCAGTTGAAACTTGACGTCTTGAGGAATTCGGCGAGACGCTGCGTCTTCGGCTGCACGAACATCTCCTTCGGATCACCTTCCTCGCAGATCACGCCCTTGTTCATGAAGATCACGCGGGAGGAGACTTCGTAGGCGAAGCGCATTTCGTGCGTGACGAGCAGCATGCTCATGCCATCGGCGGCAAGCCCCTTGATGACCTGCAGAACTTCGCCGACGAGCTCGGGATCGAGCGCCGAGGTGACTTCGTCGAACAGCATCAGCCGCGGGTTCATGGCGATGGCGCGGGCGATCGCGACGCGCTGCTGCTGGCCGCCGGAAAGCTGGCCGGGATAGTGATCGGCGCGCGACGCCAGTCCGACGCGGTCGAGCCATTTCTCGGCGACGGCGCGCGCCTCGTCGCGCGGCATCTTCTTCACCTTGACGAGGCCGAGCATGATGTTGCGGGCAGCCGTCATATGCGGAAACAGGTTGAATTGCTGGAAGGCCATGCCGGTCAGCGCCCGCTGACGTGCGATTTCCTTTTCGCTCTTGCGCCGGCGCACGCTGCCGGACTGCTCATAGCCGATCTCTTCGCCATCGAGTCGGATGTGGCCGCCCTGGAAGTCCTCAAGCATGTTGATGCAGCGCAGCATCGTGGTCTTGCCGGAGCCGGAGGAGCCGATGATGGAGATCACCTCTCCCTGCTGCATCGTGCAATCGACGCCCTTCAACACTTCGACGGGGCCATATTGCTTGTGAAGCCCCTGAATTTCGAGAAGTACCTTGCTCATGATCCGAGCCCTCACGATGGAACGACCGTCTTGCGCTCGACGTATTTGCCGAGGCGCTCGATGCCGTAATTGATGACGAAATAGAGAAGCCCCGCGAAGAAATAGAACTGGAGGCTCATGAAATTGCGCGAGATGATCTCCTGCGTGCGCAGCAGCAGCTCGGTGACGCCGATGACGGAAAGCAGAGTCGAAGCCTTGACCATTTCGGCCGCCGTATTGACCCAGGCGGGCAGGAACTGGCGCAGCGCCTGCGGCCAGAGGACATAGGCGAAGGTCTGGCGGAAGGTGAGGCCGATCGCCTTGGCCGCTTCCGTCTGGCCCTTGGGGATCGCCTGCAGGCCGCCGCGCACGATCTCGCCCACATGCGATGAGCAGAACACCGCAAGAGCGAGCACGCCGGCCTGGAACGGGCCAAGCTCGATACCGATGGTGGAAAGCACGTAATAGCTCGCCAGCACCAGCACCAGAACCGGCGTTCCCCGGATGAAATCGGTGTAGGCCCGCACGATCAGGCGCAGCACAGGGTTGCCGTAGACAAGCGCGAGCCCGACGAGCACGCCGAGGAGCGATCCGGCGACGATCGCCAGCGACGAGATCGAAACCGTGACGCCGAGCCCCTTGAGGACGACGAAGCGGGCGATCCAAAGCTGGTCGAGAAAAGCAGTAAGACCGGTCATGACATCACCTCGGAACGGCAAGCCGGCGCTCGACGACGCGCATCAGCGCGGCGAGCACGGAGCAGGTTACGACATAGAGGCCGGAGGCGACCATCCAGGTTTCGATGACGCGGAAGGTCTCGACATTGATTTTTCTCGCCTCGAAGGTGAGTTCGGGCACCGCGATCGCGGCGGCGAGCGAGGTGTCCTTGAACAGCGAAATGATCGTCGAGGACAGCGAGGGCAGGACGTTGCGCAGCATCAGCGGCGTGATGATCGAGACGCGGATCTGCATCGGCGTCAGGCCAATCGCCAGGCCCGCTTCCGTCAAGCCCTTCGGGATGGAGAGCAGGCCCGCCCGGAACACTTCGGCGAGATAAGCGCCGGAATAGATCGACAGCACCGCGACGAAGCTCTGGATCTTGCCGATCCTGATACCGAGCTGCGGCAGTGCGAAGAAGGCGAAAAGAACGAGAACGAGGATCGGCAGGTTGCGGATGATCGTGACGTAGAGTGCTGCGGGACGCTGCAACCATCGGCTTTTCGAGATGAGCGCGAAGGCGATGATGAGGCCGATCGCAGCGCCGATGAGGATGGAAATGAAAGCCAGGCCGAGGCTGAGCAGCAAACCTTCGAGCAACTGGTCGAAGCTGCGCCAGACGGCGGCGAAATTGAGCGTATAACCCATGGCGCAACCCTGCAATCAAGGGTGAAGAACGGGCGGAGGAGACCTCCGGAGGGGAGAACATTCCCCGGAGGCCTCCTTCCATCCCAGGCGACCTTACTTGTATTCGACTGGGAAGCCGATCTGGGGCGGCGTCAGATCCTTGCCGAACCATGTCTTGAACGACTTGGCGTAGAAGTCGAATTCGACGCCGGTCATCGCCTCGTGCAGAGCCGTGTTGACGAAATTCAGCCAATCCTGATCGCCGCGCTTGACGCCGCAGGCGTAGGTTTGCGGATTCCAGCCGTAGCCCGCATCCTTATAGCGGCCGGGATTCTGCGTCATATACCAGGCAAGCGACGACTGGTCGGTCGCGACAGCGTCGGCGCGGCCCGATTCCAGCGCCTGATAGATCAGGTCGACGGATTCGTATTGGTCGACGGTCGCTTCCGGCAGGGCGGCATGGACCATGGTCTCGGCATAGACGTTCTGCAGCACCGAAATCGTCACGGATGAGCCGGCGGCCTTGAGCGCGGCATAGTCGGCATATTTGCCGTCAGACTTCAGCATCAGGCCGACACCCTCACGGTAATAGGGGATGGTGAAGGCGATCTGCTGCGCGCGTTCGCCGGTGACGGTCATGAACTGGCAGGTGATGTCGACCTTGTCGGTGGTGATGTTCGGGATGCGGGCATCGGACGATTGGTTGACGAACTCGATCTTATCAGGATCGCCGAACAGCGCCTTGGCGACGATGTGGCCCATATCGATGTCGAAGCCCTGAAGCTTGTCATCCGCGCTCTTGAAGTGCCACGGCGCGTTGGTGCTGCCGGTGCCCATGACGAGATGGCCGCGAGCCAGCACTTCATCGAGCTTGCTCTTGGCGTCCTGGGCGGCCGCAGGCATGGCGGAAAGAACGAGAGCGGTTGCCAGCGAAAGCGCGCTGGCGCGGAGCGAGACGGTCATGATGGTTCCCCTTGTTTGACGCTCTGATTTGGAATCCAATATATTGGACACGTGTCCTGTTTATCGGATTTGCATATCGAGCGACATCGCCGGTGACTTGTCAATAGGCAGGCCCAAGAAAAAGGCATGCTTGAGAAACGACGGCAGCCGCGGAGGGGTCGCGCGCTTGGAAAGGGCGGGCGTCTATAACAAAGGGGGAATGAAATCTTCTCCTAATCTTAGCTGGACAGCAGCTTTGACTTGCCGCATACCCGGCCTATCTGCGGAAATAGACACGCATTCGCGGAATGGCAGGGAGATCAAAGGGATGGCGCTGAAGGACGCGAAGGCCGGCATACGCAACGAGGCGGGAATCGCCGTTGTGCTCGGCATTCTCAAGCAGAGTTTCGGCGAGCGGTTCCAGACCGGCCAGTCCTTCCGGGCCCAGCATGCCCATACGACGACCTATATTCCATCGCAATTGCCCGATGGCGTGCTCTTTGCCGAGAGTGCCGAGGATGTGAAAGCGGCGGTCAGGGTCTGCGCGGCCCATAAGGTGCCGGTAATCGGTTTCGGCGTAGGCACGTCGCTGGAGGGCCAGGTTAACGCCGCCAATGGCGGGATTTCGATCGATTTCAGCCGCATGAACCGAGTGCTCGAAGTCAATCCCGAAGATCTCGACTGTACCGTCGAGCCGGGCGTGACGCGCGAGGCGCTGAACATCCACCTGCGCGATACCGGTCTGTTCTTTCCGATCGATCCCGGCGCCAACGCCTCGATCGGCGGCATGGCCTCGACGCGGGCCTCCGGTACCAATGCCGTGCGCTACGGCACGATGAAGGACAACGTGCTTGCCGTCACCGCGGTCACTGCCAATGGCGAGGAGATCCGCACCGCCCGGCGCGCCCGCAAATCCTCAGCCGGCTACGACATGACGCGGCTTTTCGTCGGCGCCGAGGGCACGCTCGGCATCCTGACCTCGGTGACGCTGCGCCTGCAGGCGATCCCGCAGAAGATTGCCGGCGGGGCCTGCGCCTTCCCGAGCATCAAGGCCGCCTGCGACGCCGTCATCATGACGATCCAGATGGGCATTCCGGTGGCGCGCATCGAACTGCTGGACACGGTGCAGATGCGGGCCTGCAACGCCTATTCCGGGCTTTCCTATGCCGAAAGCCCGACGCTCTTCCTCGAATTCCACGGCACCGACGAGACGGTGCCGCTGCAATCGGCAGCCTTTGCCGAGATCGCCGCGGAATGCGGCGGGGCCGAATTCCTGTGGACCGCCAATGCCGAGGAGCGGACGAAGCTCTGGAAGGCGCGTCACGACGCCTATTGGGCCGCCCGCGGGCTGGCGCCCGGGCTTGCCGCACTTTCGACCGATGTTTGTGTTCCGATATCGAGGCTTGCCGATTGCGTTTCCGAAACGCAGGCGGATATCGAAGAGCACGGGTTGCTGGGCCCGATCGTCGGCCATGCCGGCGACGGGAATTTTCATGTGCTGCTGCTGTTCGACGACAAAAGCGCCGAGGACATTGCCAAGGCCGAGAGCTTCGTGGAGCGGCTCAACCGCCGGGCGCTCGACATGGATGGGACATGCACCGGTGAACATGGGATCGGGCAGGGCAAGATGGCGTTCCTGGAACAGGAGCTCGGCGGGACGGTGGATCTGATGCGACAGGTGAAGCAGGCGCTCGATCCGGACGATATCTTCAATCCCGGCAAGATTTTCCACCATGACTGAAAACGGAAGATTCTCATGAACTTGGGCCTTGCCCCCGAATCCCGTTCTTCATTAAAGAGTTAGAGCATGATGTCTCCCGAAAACCGCTCACACCTTTCGGCACCATGCTCTAGTGTCGGCAACCGTATTCCGAATGGAGAATCCTTGCATTGGTAGGCCGGTTCCTCGTCTTTCTGGGGGGAGTGATCGTCGCGGCGCTTTTTCTGGCGCTGCTTGCACCGCTGTTCATCGACTGGACGGATTTCCGCAAGAATTTCGAGGACCAGGCAAGCCGCATCATCGGCAAGAAGGTGACTGTCCACGGCACGGTGGATGCGCGCCTCTTACCTTTTCCTTCGGTCACGCTGCATGACGTGCGCGTCGGCCAGGAAGCGGACGGTACGCCGATCGTCAAGGTCGAGCAGTTCTCCATGGATGCCGAGCTTGCGCCCTTCCTGTCGGGCGAGGCGCTGATCTTCGACATGCGCGTCGTCAATCCGAAGGTGCGCCTGAGATTGCTGAAAGACGGCACGCTCGACTGGATGCGCGGCAGCCGCCCGGAAATTCCGGCAAAGACCGTCGTTCTCGAAAACGTCCATGTCAGCGGCGGCGAGGTCGAGTTCCTCGACGACCAGTCGGGCCGCTCGCGCAGCATCACCGGCCTCAATGCCGAAATGTCCGCCAAGTCGCTGGCCGGCCCCTGGCGCATTGAGGGCGACGCGGCGCTCGACGGCCAGCATGGCAGCTTCTCGATCTCCAGCAGCCAGCCGGACGAAAAGGGCGCGCTGCGCGTGCGCACCAAGCTTTCGCCGGACAAGCACCCGGTCAACATCGATCTCGACGGCGAGCTGAAGCTCGTCGACAGCAAGCCGAACTATCAGGGCCAGCTTTCGGCGGCGATCGAAGACGGCAATGCGGCCAAGCCCGCCGACAAGCGTGTTCAGCCGCCGCGCGTCAAGGGCCGCTTCGAGCTCACCAACGAGCGCATCCGCATCCCCGAATACCGGATGGAGATCGGGCCGACCGACGATCCCTATGTCATAACAGGCGAGGCGACGCTCGATACCGGCAATGCGCCGGAATTCCTGCTGACCGCCGACGGGCAGCAGATCGACGTCAACCGCATCGCCAATCAGGGCGCTTCCGGCAAGACGACGCGTGATCCGGCGGTTTCGGCGCGCCAGCGGCTGAATTCGCTGATCGACATCGTTAGCCAGGTGCCGATCCCGCAGGTGCCTGGAAAGGCGAGCGTCAAGCTGCCGGCGATCGTCGCCGGCGACACGACGCTGCGCGACGTGCAGCTGGAACTCGAACCGGCCGGTACCGGCTGGATGATCGACAGCGCCACCGGCACGCTGCCGGGGCGCACCCAGGTCGAAGGCAAAGGCAAGCTCCTGCTCATGGGTGAGCCCTCGTTCAACGGCCAGATCGTGGTGGCCTCCAGCCAGCCGACCGGGCTTGCCTCCTGGCTTGCCGGCTCGGTCGACCCGGCCATCCGGCAATTGCGGCAGGCGGGCTTTTCGGCCAATGTCAGCCTGACCCACGAATTGCAGCGTTTCGAAAATCTCGAAGTCGCCATCGGTCCGGCGACGCTGAAGGGGCGGCTGGAGCGGCAGGCGATCTCCGGCCAGACGCCGACGCTGTCGGTGGCGCTGAACGGCGACACGCTCGATCTCGATGCGCTGCAGGCGCTGACCGGCCTGCTGACCGGCCAGGATGCCGGCGACAATGTGCTCGACCACAAGATCGCCGCCCAGCTCAAGGCAGACAAATTCAACGCTTTCGGCGTCAGCGCCGAGAATGTCGAGACGACGTTTACGATCGCCGACGGCGCGCTTGCCGTCGACCGGCTGGCGATCAAGAATATCGCGGGCGCCGAGCTGACGGCGACGGGCAGGGCTGAGGGCTCGCTGCTCGACTATAAGGGCGCCGGCGAAATCACTTTCAAATCGGCCGATCCCGGCGGCTTCTTCACCATGCTGCGCGAGCATCTGCCGCATCACCCGGTCCTCGACCGGCTGGTGCGCAATGCCGGTTGGTACGGCAATACGGCGCTGCGCGGCGCGCTGACGCTCGGCGGCGACGAGGGCAATGCGCTGACCGTGACGCTTGCCGGCGTCTCGAACGGCAGCCGCGTCAATCTCGACTACCGCATGTCCGATCTCCTGGCGCTGACCGGCAACGGCACGACGAGCCTGGAAGCGACGCTGGAAAACGCCGTGCCATCCGTCCTGTTCGGCCAGTCCGGGCTCGATCCGCTGCCCGTCGATGTCGGCGCCAACGGCCGCCTGACGCTTAAGGTTCAGGTGTCGGGCAACGACCCGGCCGAAGCGGCCCTGACCTTTGCAACCGACCGGACCTCGTTTACCGCCAACGGCAAGGTCGACGTCCGGCCGGAAAGCTTCATGAACGGGAAGATCGCGCTGTCGCTCGACAGCGCCGATATCGATCCCTATCTCATCATGAACGGCATCGCCTTGCCGCAGACCGGGGCAGGGCTGCCCTTCGGCCTGCAGGCCAAAGCCGCCGTCGACGGCGACAAGATCGTCTTCTCCAATCTCAAAGGCCATGCGGCCGACAATGAATTTTCAGGCGCGCTGACCTTCGACCGAAAGGCTGCGAAGACGACGGCAAACGGCGAGCTGACGCTTGCCAAGGCCGATGCCGGCTGGCTTGGCGAAGCGGTGTTCGGCCAGATCACCGATCCCGCCAAGGGCACGCTGACGACGGCGCCGCTCGGCCTGCCTGTTTTCAAGGATCTCGACGTCAATGTGAAACTGACGGCCAAGCAGTTCTGGCCCGGCCTGCCGGAAACGGCGGTTTCCGATTTCACCAGCAACGTCGCCTACAAGGGCGACGAGCTGCAGCTCAACGACATCGCCGGCAACTGGGACGGCGGAAAGCTCGCCGGCAACCTGCTCTTCACCAATGCCGACGGCACCGGCTTCCTGCAGACGAAGCTCTCGCTTGCCGATTCCGATCTTGCCGGCATCGTCTGGCTGCGCGACGGCGCGCCGATCGCCAATGGCAAGTTTGGACTGTCGCTTTCGATGGAGGCTTCCGGCAAGACGATCGGCGAGATCGCCAGCTCACTCAACGGCTCGGGCGAACTGAAGCTCGGCGAGAGCAGCATACGCGGGCTGAACCTTGCCATCCTGCCGCCACTGCTTGCCGCGACCGATACGATGCAGGAGCAGATCACCGCCGGCAAGGTGCATCCGATCGTCGAGACGCTGCTCAGCAACGGCGAGGCGAAGCTGCCGCCGCTCAGCATTCCTTTCAACGTTACCGATGGGACGCTGAGGGTGCAGAATGTCGCCATCGCCAACGATCTTGGCCGCATCACCGCCGATGCGCAGATCGAGTTGCCGGAAGAGCGGATCAGCGCGACGCTCGGCGTCGGGCTCAATCCGGGCACGGAAGCGCTTGCCGGCGCTGAGCCGGCGCTCAGGCTGAATTTTTCCGGCATGCTGCCGTCGCCAGGCAAGACGATGGATGTGACCGATATCACCAGCTATCTCTCGCTGCGCGCCTTCGAGCGCGAGCGCCGCCGCGTCGAGCGGCTGCAGGCGATCGTGCTGGAAAAACAGCGGCTGCGCCGCGAGGCCGCGCTCTACCGCTTCAACGACGCCGAGCGGGTCAAGGCGGCGGAGATCGAGCGGCAACGGCAGGCGGAGGAAGAGCGCCTGCGCATGCTGGCCCAGCAGGCGGCCGAAGAGAAGGCCGCCGCCGATGCCGCCCGCGCGGCAGCCGAGGCGAAAGCCAAGGCGGATTCCGATGCGAGGGCTGCGGCCGAGGCGGAAGCGGCGCGGCGCAGCGGTCAGGCCCAGCCCGGTCCGCTCAATTTCGACCAGGTGCCGGGCGTTCAGGCGCAATAAAACGCCCATCAGAATCCGATTCAAACGATAGGCTTCAAGTCTTTGTTTTCATGCATGTCGTCGCCCCGAGGCGACGTGCCTGACGGCTGGCGGCCGCTGCCACCCTTCGCCCAGGCGAGCACGTGGAGCCGCAGCGCCGAGGAAAGATTGCTGTCGGCCGGGCGATGGTCGTCGATCTCGGAAATCAGCGCGGCGAGCGGGATCGAGCGGCTTGCGGCGATCGTCTTCAGCTCGGCCCAGAATTCGTCCTCCAGCGAGAAGCTGGTGCGATGGCCGTGCAATGTCGCCGAATGCTTACGGATCATGACGCGGCATCCAGGTTGAGCTTTTCGTGAATTGATTCAAGGAAACCGCATAAGTGGCTGATCGCAGAATCCATTCCGGCCCTTCAAGCTTTGCCTGAGCCGTCAGGCGCCGTCGTCATCGGTTTCGATCCGGCCGCTACGATGGGCCTTGTCGGCCTTCTCGTTCAGGGCATGGGTGAGCTGCTTCTCGGCCTTGGTGCGGCCGAAGGAGATGCGGTTCTGCTCGGCCTGCTTCTCCTTTTCGGAGCGAGCCTGCTTCTTACGGAACTGGCGCAGATTGACGATTTCGGCGCGCATGCGATGCCTGGCTTCCTCATGAAAAAGGGAGGCTTGGCCTCCCTTTGAAATCACTGCTTCTTGCGGAAGGAGTCGAGCGAAACGACGGAGCCTGGTTTCTTCTCCTCGCCATCGGCGGGCTTTGCCGCGGCGTCGTCGGGCTTTCCGGCCGCATCCACCGGATAGGCGGTGATTTCGCCAGACGGCAGCTCTTCGCCATCGGCGAGCGGCACGTCGAACTCGAGTTCGAAATTGACGGAAGGATCGTAGAAGCCGCGGATGGCATTGAACGGGATGACCAGCTTCTCAGGAACGTCGGAGAAGGAAAGGCCGATCTCGAAATGCGTCTCGGTGATCTTCAGGTCCCAGAACTGGTGCTGGATGACGATGGTCATCTGCTCGGGATATTTCGACTTCAGGTGCTGGGAGATGCGCACGCCGGCCGCGCCCGTGAGGAAGGTGATGAAGAAGTGATGGTCGCCGGGCAGACGGCCCGTCGTCCCTACCTCCGCCAAAACCTTGCGGATGACGCCACGAAGTGCATCCTGCGCCAGAATGTCGTAGCGGATATGATCCTGCCCCATGCTTTTCCTGTCTTTCGTCGGTTCTGAAGTCTTTTCACAAGGTATATGCCACGTTCAGGCGCCTTGGGAAAGTCCGGAGCCGAGTCACGCTAATAACGAACATACATGATTATTGCGGCAGGGAGAAGGTGAAGGCTTCTGTTGCCAGGTGCCTTCGGACCCCGCCTAGAGGTGCGAACCACTAGGACTTTGATTGAAGTGTCACACCGCGATTAAGCAGCGAGACGAGCTTCCGCATAGTTGTCGTTTGCAACTACAATTTTAGCCCGATAACGGCGGTACAATGCCGAGCAAAAAGACGATCTTTACACCCTTGTCGATCCTGTTTCGCCCCCATCAAAAGCCGGCCTCGAGGACCGCCGGTTTTTGGTGGAGGCGCCGGGTACCGCCCCCGGGTCCAATAGGTTTATTACACCGCTCATTTATCGCCATAGCCGGCCCGAAAGCCGGCAGGGTTGATATAGTGATTTCCTCTGCCCAAGGAAAGGGCAAACGTCACAAAAGCTTTATCTCCCCAGGCAGAAATTGCGGGAAAACGCACGAGGGGCTGGCTTCCCGCCGCCGAAGACTTAAAATCAGGGAAACGGAATCAGCGCGACATGAAGCAATATCTCGATCTCCTCGCCCACGTGATGGAAAAGGGCTCCGACCGGGGCGACCGCACCGGTACCGGCACCCGCTCGGTCTTCGGCCACCAGATGCGCTTCGACCTCGAAGAGGGCTTTCCCGTCCTCACCACCAAGAAGCTGCATCTGCGTTCGATCATCCACGAGTTGCTGTGGTTCCTGAAGGGCGAGACGAACATCGGCTACCTCAAGGAGCACGGCGTTTCCATCTGGGACGAATGGGCCGACGAGAATGGTGATCTCGGGCCGGTCTACGGCGCCCAGTGGCGCTCGTGGCCGACGGCCGACGGCGGCCACATCGACCAGATCGCCAATCTCGTCAAAGGCATCGTCAACAATCCGAATTCGCGCCGCCACATCGTTTCGGCCTGGAATCCGGCTGAAGTGGACCAGATGGCGCTGCCGCCCTGCCACTGCCTGTTCCAGTTCTACGTTGCCGACGGCAGGCTCTCCTGCCAGCTCTACCAGCGCTCGGCCGATATTTTTCTCGGCGTGCCCTATTTTTCCACGGTAACACCTACCAATGTGAGTGAAATAGCCAACGATAACAAGGGGTTGCCTGTTTCGAACTTGGTAACGTTATCAGATGTGAGTGGCAGATTGACCGCAAAAATAGCGGCTTGACTTCCGCTCACTCGTGAGTCTTCGGTTACGGAAATTGCGGAGACCCAAATGAAGCGCCATCCCGAATACCAGTACCTCGAGATCATGTCCGACCTGCTTGACGGCGGTGACCGTCGAATGGACCGTACGGGTGAGGGCACTCTGTCTTTGTTCGGCAGGCAAATGCGCTTCGATCTCTCGGACGGCACGATTCCGATCTTCACGACGAAGAAGGTCTATTGGAAAACGTCGGCGAAGGAGATGCTGTGGTTCCTGACCGGGCAAACCAACATCGACGGCTTGTTGCGCGAGAATGTTCGTATTTGGACCGATTGGCCGCTTGCGAAATATCGCAAAGCGACGGGCGAGGAAATTTCCCAGGATGCATTCGAGGATCGAATACTGGCAAGCGAGGCATTCGCAGCAGAGTGGGGCGATCTAGGTCCAGTGTATGGGAAACAATGGCGTCGATGGAAGGATAATGACGGGAACGACCATGATCAGATTGCGACCGTCATATCGACGCTGAAGTCAAACCCGACCAGCCGACGGATACTTTTCCATGCATGGAATGTTGGTGAGCTGGATCGGATGGCTCTCCATCCCTGCCACATGACGTATCAATTCCACGTGTCGTGGCCAGACGGACCAGAAGGTCGTCCGCGCCTTTCGATGATGGTTAATCAACGTTCCTGTGACATCTTCCTTGGCGCGCCATTTAATATATGCCAGCAGGCGCTGCTTTTGGCTATGGTGGCCCAGCAGGTTGATATGGATCGCGGCGAGCTCATTTGGGTGGGCGGAGATACGCACCTGTATCTCAACCACCTCGACCAGGCCCGGCTGCAGCTCTCCCGAACTCCGAAACCGTTCCCTCGACTTGAACTGGCGCGCAAGCCCACGTCGATTGACGGTTACAGGATCGAGGATTTTGAAGTGCTGGACTACCAGTCACATGAGCGGATTGAGGCTCCAGTAGCCGTCTAAAGGCTTTCCTGATGCAGATTGATCGAGGCAGTCACAGCGCCGAGCACTCCGCGCTGCAGGATATGCTTGCCCGCCATTTCGCGGAACGAGAGTTGGTGCCAATGTCCAATGCCGACCGCGTCGATCGCGGTTGGTACTTGGCTGCTGTTGGATTGCCATTCCACTACAAGCTCGCAGATCATATCTTCGATCATTTCGACAAGCTTGCCGCCGATGAAATGATTATCGACGAAAGACTGATCGATAGGCTCGATAGCTATGTCAACCTCGCGATAGCGGCGAGAACGCTCGTCGTGCGCGTTGACAAGCTAAACCGACAACGCATTTACGACGCTCTCGACTTGGGCCGAGGAGCGGCACAGAACCATCCGTTGATAGTCTCCCAACTAGAGTTATGGGATTCGAGAATCGCCGAAATCGATTACGTGCCTGACTGGGCGGCAATACGGCTCCACGATAAGAACACCCTCTCGGCGTCTATACCGAAAAGGTCTGTATTTCGGGACCGAGTCGCTATCGAGGAAAACGACACCTCGATCGCCCGTTTAAAGGCGGTTCTCGCAAGCCACTTGGAGTGCCGCTCATTCATCGTTAACGGGAAAGGCATGCTCTCTAGTTGCGACTATGCTCGAATAATCGGGATTGACCGTACTCACATGACGTCGGCTCACCGGGTAATATTGAGAGACTATCAGCGTCATGTTGGCCCACCCTTGTCGACAACTGAGCGAAAAATACCGCAAATTCGAGAATGGTTCAAATCCCACGTCAAGAGACGAACGCTCCAGATGCGGGGCCCAAAAATCGAACTGAAAGCCCTGCAGAAGGATTTCTCGATCTCTAAGCGGCAGCGGGACGGGTGTCAGGCTCTGCTGGACTTGATTGACGAGTTCAATATTGAACTGGATCGGATCGGATATGTTGGGGACGAAGACCACAAGATTGAAATGGCGCTCATAAATGCTCTGCCTAAAGCGAGCCTGCTGAGAAATGGAATAGCGATTGATCGAGAAGCTCTGGCACGGACTATTAAGTGCAAGAAGTCGATCTTCATGCGCTCTCCGTTTAAGCAGCACATAGACGCGGCGGATGAAGCGCATCTTGCGATGATTTCGAATCATCCCGCTTGGGTCTGTTTTCCTGGTCGAGGTATCAACTTCGAGCCGCTGATGAAAGCGGGTTGGTCAGAGGAGATAGTCCACAGGGTTTGTGCGGCTTTCAAAGACAATTTCGTCGGACAGCCTGCCCAGAAGCGAATGCGATTGGCGGTCGATGTCCGTCAAATCATGCGTAAATTGGCGGCGATAGGCTCCAGATGTGTTCGCATGGCATTCGCCGCGATCAATCGGAGAGAGGCGATATCAGACAATGATTGGCGCGCTGCCCTGGATGAAGTCGGGCATGGTATAAATCGCGCTAAAGCGGTGAACTACAACTCGATCGTGGCCTGCTTCGAGCGGGAACACATCTTTCCGGTGACGAAACATCGGATCAAGCTTCCTCCTAAACGACGAGATCAGAATGGAAACCGAACCGTCGCCGAGGTTCTACCTCGACTGGGCAAGGTCGGCGAAGAAACGCAAAGGCCTGAACTTTCATCGCTTGCTAAACAGTACGTTTCCTTTGCAAACTGGGTGCTTCTTCAGAAGGCTAATTGGGTTGACGGCGTTACCGAGTTTCGAGGCGACGACTTTCTTGTAGTGCTGCAGAGTGAGATCGAAAAATGGCAGGGCGAGCTTCCCAAGGACCCTGTCGAAGCAATCTCGCAAATCATCAGCAGGCGACTGTCCTTGATAGAGGACGCAGCGGAGGCCGTTTTCGTTTTTTGGAGAAATCATTACGTTGAGGGGCAGCAACTCCTCTCCGAAGGCGTCGATCCGACGGAATACGAAGGCGTTTTGTTCGGGGCAGATTCGACAAGCAGCGAATACCTAAAAGCACTCCGCACGTACTTTCCGACTGATCCCGACAAGAGGCGACAAGGGTTGGCAAACCTAGTTCGTCTTATCCATGACCGCTACGGCGGACTAATTCCGTTGGCCGGAAGTTCCGAAGAGCGATTTTTCAGCGTTCGTTGCCAGGAATACAGCTCTCAATTGTTGGTGCAGGCGTATTTGATTCCGCATCGGGATGTTCACGCCGCTGTCATGACGATGTACTTGGCGGAGTCTGGATGCAACGTTGCAGTTGCGCGCACGCTTTTCCATGACTGTATCGAAGAGACCGACATCCATGGCTTCCAAAAAATAACTGGGTCCAAGGCGCGAGCAAAAGGCAAACCGATTGTCATCAATCTGCCCGAGGATTCAAGAGCGCTGACGGCCTTGTGTTGGTTGCGTGACAACAATGCGGTCGCGCGAAAGGCCGCACCAGACGGCATTCGTGATCTGCTTTTCATAACGAGACTCAAAAGCGATATCGTCGAGATCAAGGCCCAATGGTTCCTAGACAACTTCAAGAAACTCTTGGGCGGCATCCCTGATTTGTCGATGCTCGGCATAACTCCCGTCATGCTCAGGCCGTCTGTTCTGCTCCGTTATGCGCTGGAGAATGACGGCGACCTGAGGGTCGGGCTCGCCTACGGGCAACATGATCCCAGTCAGACGGGCGTCTACCAGGTCCGGTTCCCAACGAAGTACATCTACGATCAGCTGTACTCTCAGTTTCAGGAACGGTTCCAAAAAATAATCGCCGGCATGGCGGCGCAACTGCGCGTCAAGAAACCGCAAGCTCTTGGCCCCAACGCCAAGCCGATCGGCATCGGCGGCGTATGCAACGCAGGTGGTTGCAGTGAATTGAAGTGCTGGAACAATTGCTCGAATCTCGTCGTGATCCCAGAAATAAACGCGCTTGCCGATTGGCAGATTTGGAACCGGTCACTCAAAGAAGTCCGTGCTGATTGGGAACGTGACCGGATCGAGAGATGGGAAGCTATGTGGCTCCCCTTTCTCTGCTTCACCGACGTGCTAGCGGTAAAGATGCGGCAAGGCTCCAACGCGCTCGAAAGACTTTGGGATGCAGCGACGGAGTTAGCAGAGAGCCTTATGTCCAGCGAAGGATTTGTCATGCCGAGGCCATTCTGATGTTGAAGCCGATCGTCGTGAAACAAATGACTTCGGAGCATCGCTCCACATTCCCGGAGGACGCCGAGCGGACGGCTCCGTGGTTGGGCGCTCCGTACTCCGCTATGAAGTGGCCAATCACAAGCGACAAACCAAACCCTGGCGAAACAGCAATTGAGATCGATTTTGATATTCCGGCCGCTGGCGGCAGACTGACGCAATATCCCGCCCTCATCAGGGCGGCGAAGGAGTTTGCCTTCTGGCGGAGGCAGCTTGGTGCGAAAAAGCAGATGCATGACGCACAAACCCATGTCGGGTACATTCGGACCATGCTCAACTTCCTATGCGCTCTCACGCACCGCGGCTTCAAATCCCTAGATGGATTGCCCTCCAGCGTGTACGAAGCGATGCTCCGCGATTGGACTATGGGTACCGAGAGTCTTTTGCAGAGCTCATCAAAGGTCGAAAGCTTTCTCGATAAATTTGAGAGCCGACGAAGCCTTCCACATTTCCTGAAAACACGCATGAATGGCAACTGGTTCTTAGCGCGCGAGAACGTGATGACCGCATGCGGATTGCCGCCTTTGAGCATCGGGCGTGTTACCAAGGTAGTCATGGACCAAGCCGCAGCGCGTCTGGGGTGTGCGAACATCGGTGAAGGCGCAGGGTCAACACTCACGGAACTTACAACTGAGTATCTCGGCACCCTGAAAACCCAGTTTCGCTGGATGTATAAGCATCGGACTCGCATGCGATGCGAGAATTTTGCGTTCGATCCAGACATTATAAAGGTGTCCACGAAAACAGACACAAAGCCGACGCCCGTCATTCCCCCAGAACTTGCGTTCAAGATGCTTGCTGGCTGCGCCCGTGAGTACGAGGACACCTTTCAACCGCTCCAAGCCATCCCGATGAATATGCGTGACCTGTCTTGGGAGGCTGCTGCATACCGTTTTGTCGCGACAGTCCGCGCTATGACGCTTGCCGTTACGGCCCGCCGTGGGGAAGAACTCAACCTAATGCGACGCGACTGCCTTCGCGGTAGCGACGAAGATGGTTGGTATGCGAATATTTTCATAGTGAAGAACGTGAAAGATTGGGTTTGGATACCTATCCCGCCATATGTGGCGCAGGCGATACAGAGCGTTATCGACCTCTCCCCGAACATGACAGACGATCAGCCCCTGTTTGCATTCTATCGTCCACGACTGAGGAGTGTTCGGCATCCAAAGGAATGGGGGGCCGTGCTCAATACCCTCGCAAAAGACCACGATGCCATTTCATACCTTGCGGCCAACGATAACCACGAGGACTGGAACTGGACAGAGCGGCAGTTCCGACGGTTCACAGCAGTTATGTACTTCAACGGCTACGGTGGCAGCGCTGCGGTTATTTCGCACATCTTGAGACACTTCAACTTGGCCCAGACCTGGGGATACATGAAATACGATCCGAGCCTCGACAGAATGTGGAGAGACGTTCGAGCGAAGTTCCTTGAGCAAATTGCCGAGGAGGCGCTCGCTGGCACCCTTGAAGGTCCCATGGGCAGAAAATTGGTCCGCGACGCCAAGAAGCTTGTGCAGCACGCGACCAAGAACCTCGAGCAGACGCTCAAGGACCAGATGCGAGACCTTGAGGTCATCGAGCCCAAGAACATGGTGCACGCCATCCAAGAGGTGATGAGGCGCAAGGCTCTGGTGATCATCCCAAAAGGTTGGGTACTGTGCTCCTGCCCAGCTTCTGCAAGCGCCGCGCGACGTGCGGCTTGCCGGAAGCAGGCGGGAGTCGGCACGGTGCGCGAGATCGGGCCCGACTTCGGGAGGGCAGGTCCGCAGGTCTGCGCCGGATGTATCTTCGCCATCGAGAACGAGGCTACGCGGAAATTCGCTACGCAGGAAATGGAGAAGTTCAAGCTCTCCTGTGTCTCGCCATGCATGAAAGGCACAGTTCTCGGCAACATCCAGCAAACCCAGCTGGTCACCTTCATGAAGATACAGGAAGCTGCCTAGTCTCAGGCGGGTGGAGACTCTTTCAGGACGTAACCATCGCCTTCGTGGGCGAATTCGTCTTTCGCTCTTGTCATCACTCTAGTGATGGTCTTTGCCGGCTGCTTGCCGCCTACGACAATACCCGAAGCTCGCAATGCATCGAGTATCTCGGTGCGCCGCACCGGTCGTCCATGTCTGGTTGCCAAGTCTCGGGCTACCGCACGGATCGCCTTCGAAACGGAACTATCGTCAAGGTTGAGTTCCTCAAGGAGTGGTGAGGGCTCGGTGTCAAAACGATGCGCATCCAGGAGCCGGGTCAGCTTCCCAGTCTTGAACTGCTTGATCTTGTCGAGCTGTTCCACCTGACGATCGATCGCCGCTATCTCGGACTTGAGCCGGACGATGGCTTCGCTAAGGAGGTCATCGACACCTTGTGTCGTCGTCGTCTCTATGTTCGCTCTTGGCAACTGTCATCCGTCCGTGCTAGTAATTCTCCCCGTGGTGGACTCGATGTCCTCCAAGGTGGGGAGCTACCTCGCCGGAGCGGTGTCGTCGCCCACCATCTGGGTTGTCGAAGATAAGTAACATTTCATTGGCTCGTTTTCCAGCGGGAACGTGCGGGGTTCCGTTCGCCTTCCGTCATGCTGGGCCATCGAGGCGGTGAGGGGGAATAGCGGCCCGCCAACGGCGTGGATAGGCATGAATTTGATTGCAAGAGGAGTTGGTATGCAGTCGAACGTCGATAAATTGCCTTGTGATAAAGAGCGGATTGCAGCGAAGAAGGCATACTATGCGGGGCTGTGTAACGGAACCATTCGGCTGGCTCGGTGGGACGAAGTTCCGCGCACTCTCAACACCATTCGTGACATGCATCGCCCGGAACTGGGCCTTTTCAGGATCGGTCACCGAAATCACTGGACCACGACGAGTTCGCCATTCAAGGACGATGTAGCTGCCATCCAGGAACATGTCTCCAAGATCAACGAGAAGTACCCGCTCGTTAAAAAGCAACCGAAGCCTGAACGTACTTCGCAGGTCGTCAAGGCAGCGAAAGGCCGCATAGAATCGGCAGTCAGCCAGGAAATTGTTTTTGCCGAGAACTTCCATACGGACGGGGAGGCTTCGAAATTGGACCGTAACGAGCTTGCGCAGACGAAGGTGCGCAATGGTGAGCTGGCTGAGACAATCCGGAAGCACGAGGCCGAGATCGCACGCCTCCGTGTCCAGCTTTTCAGGGGCGTCTGATGCGTTACGCGGAGCTCCCAAACATATGGCAGGAGGACCTGTCAGGCCTTAGTGGCGCGGCGCTAGGAAGAGTCTACGTCGAGCGAGCCACGGAAAGACTGGTTTCGCGAGCAATTGATCCATCACTGTATGAGGACTGGGGGAAAATCGATGTCGACCGCGCATGCCAGTTGATCGGCTGCAAGCGGTCGGCGCTCTACCAGAACACAGGAATTCGAACGATCATCAGTGATCTGCAGGAGCAAGACGCAAAGCTCAAGCCTGCGGATGGTTCTGAACACGAACAGGCCGCCGAGCCGAAAAGCAACGTTATTCAGTTCCCCATGGAACGCGCCAGGCCACCGTCCCGATATATTGTCGGCAAGATCGTGGTGGTGAAGGTCAAGTTGGCGCTGTCGAAGGCAGTTTCGCGTGACTATTCGATCCCAACGCTGTTCTGGGAAGATGGTATCGATCGCGAAGTCTCTCACTACATAAGGGCGCTAGCGCTGGAGGAGCGCCCTCTCAGCACGCTACTCGAGTATCTGAAAATCCTAAGGGAATTCAGACGCTTTTGCCGTCAGAACGGTATTCCCTGGCTGCTTGTCAATGACGATACCCTGCGTGCGTATCGGGCTTTAAAGCTGAACAAGGGCATCAAGACACGCCGCATCAACACGATCACCGGCGTCATCTTTCAGTTCTATGCGTGGGCAGAGCGCGTCGGGATGCTCCGCAATCACGTACAGCTCTACGAGCCAGGCGATTACCCGCCGGAACTGTGGGAGCATCCGTTCGCCATTACTTCTGACGAGTTCACGAAGAAAGACGGCGCGAAAATCCGGGTGAGCCGCCTCAGAATACCGGACACCTCTCCCAAGGCGAACCGCCCCACAGTTACCGATGCTAAGCTCAAACTCGTCAAATACGCAGAGGAAGGCTCGAGGCACGAGGAGCGCAACTCACTTGCGTACTCGTGGATTGCCGTCACAGGCGCTCGAAGCTTCGAACTGCTTCAGGTGATCGTAGGCAAGCTCCCCACGCGCGAGCAATTGGATCGCATTTTTGCCGGCGCGCTCGATTGGACAATCGAGGTCAAGAGGAAGGGTGGGCGTGACGGCAAGCTTGTTCCTACTGCCGATCTCCTACGGCGGACGCTCAATTTCGCCGAAAACGAGCGGGCCGCCATCGTCAAGAGGTGTGAGAGCCTCGGCCTCCCAGTTGAGGACGGCTTGTTCCTGACTGACAAGGGTACAACCCTTGCCGTCAGCTCGTTTCAAGGTCTCGCGCGGCTCGCCTTCCAACGAGCGGGCGTAGCCGGAAGCGCCCATCGCATCCGAGCGATTCCTGCCCGTAAGGCTGTGGAGGTGGCGCTCGATGTCGCCGATGTCGGCGACGTCGAACTTGGGCCTGATACCATCTGGAAACATGCCATCCTGATGCGGGCCGCAGACATCCTCGATCATAGGTCGACGCGAACGCTCGAGCATTACCTCAACGACCTGATCAACAGCCGCGTCCAGAAGTCCGCCGCGTCCAAGCTTCACATGGTCGAGTCCGCGATCTCCGAGAAGGAGCTGACGCTGGCTGCGCTGGAGCGACGGATCGAAGCGCGTACCAAGGAACTCGACATCAACCGCTTGATTGCGGATTTCCGACGGACGGGGACGCTCGCTGGTGCCACGGCGGAGGAGGTTCGCACGCTGGAGGAATTCCAAGACGAGTTCGATACCGCCATGAGGGAGTTCAAGATCGCTGCATAGGGAGGGCGCAGGTCGCCTGTCATGGATGAAGTCTTCAATTTGTCCTCCATTGAGGTCTTTAATTTGTCCCCCATCAAGATGTTCATTTTGTCCCCCATTCGTCGTTCCGGGATTTGGGGTCAGGAATTGATGGCTTCGTAAGTTGACTAATTAAAGACACCGTCGCGAGAGCAGGTTCAGGTTGGCGACTTCCAAAAACAAAGACGTCGCGTCTTCAAACCGAGAGGGAAAAATGGAAGACCCCCGATATTTCTACAAGCATCGCTCCAAGGAGTTGGACATCCGGAAGTTGAATGCAGCTATCGACAATTGGGTGCGTGAGGAGCGGAAGCGCGGATCGACGAATGGGCAGATGAGGCATCGCATCATCCGCGAGATAGTGTGCGCGACGGGTGTATCGCGGGCACGCGCGGAGCACGCCTATTGGCTGTTCCTGAAGATAAGGAAAACTCAGGCGCTGGCGAAGATGAGCGGCTCGGATGCTCGATATATTATGAAAGACGACCGCTTGGTTGAGGTTCTGCTGATGCTGCGTAAAGCAGAGTCAAGGTCCTCTGCAGTCGTTCCGGAGGGTCCCTCCAAGCTACGCAAGCCTCGCGGCGCGATCTGCATCGCTCCAATTCAGTCTGCCAATGATCACGGACGGAACCAGAATCGATACCAAGGCTGCCTCTTCGACCTTAACGCCCACCAGCCTTGGTGGGAACGGTGGCATAGGGAGTACGCAAAAATTCATGATCCAGATGCCGGCGGCAGATGATCGTCGATCAGTCGGAACGCCCGGCGCAGAACAAAAGACGCGCTCATATTGGAAGGGATCGCATGCGTATCTATCTGCAAGGCTCCGGAACCGCACTCAACTTGGCTAAGAACGTCAAGAACAGATATAAGGGACGGATCAAGCTGAACCACGCCATGCATATGGTGGCGCACGCCTTTGGCTATGACCATTATCAGCAATTGAAGAGCATGGACGGACTGGTCGACCCGAGTTCAACGGACTTGGAGGCTTCACCCGAAGAGCGATCTGCACGTTTTGCTCAATACATCCAAGCGATCACGGAATACGGCTTCACGACAGAGGAAGCAGAGGAAATGATCTCGACCGTAGGGATCGGTGGATTCTGGGGGGCTGCCGTTAGTGAGAACGAAACGCTGAAGCGCACCACGATTGCCGAGCGAGCACTTCGCCCGTCGCCCAACAAGATGCAGTTTGTCAGCCCCCTAGATTTGGAGCGGTTTCGTGTAAACCTCCAAGGCGGCGTGGAAACGCTGGGAATTGAGCTGCCTATACGGACTCGACACCTGATGGCGAAGTTGTTCGGTTACGAGAGCTTTCCTGAAATGTACGACTGTGCGGGCCACGGTGTTCCGTCGGCTCCGGACAGTCACGTATCACCGGAAGCGCTCGACGCGAGGGTTCAGGAATATCTGGCGGTCTTGCTCGCGGCTGGCTTCTCCGAAGACCAGGGTAGAGAATTGCTGCAGATTGTGTCGTACGGTGGCTGGTGGGGCCTGGAGGAAGGCGAATGGACTCGCGAGGGTGTCCGGGCCCGGCAGGAAGGGTACGTGGATCGAATCGAGGGATCGCGATCATGGCGTCGCCTTCGCGCACTTCGACCTGGAGATTTCGGTTACCGTCGTCGTTGATGTGCGCCAAATTTAGCGAATGAAAACCGCAGTAGGTCTCAAATGCTCGCACGGGCCTTTCATGTGGCCGGCCCCAATTCGACCCCGTCATAGATGTCGCTCAAGGCGAGCCTCGTTTCGATCGCAGGCAGCTCGATGACATCGGCGAGCCCGCGATATGCTGAAGCGTCCCAGCGTTCACTTCTTCGATCATGAACCAATACGCAGGCGGTTTCGGTATCTACCAGCAGAACCGACGTAATCTTCGGTGTCGACTTGTATTCGAACAGGCGTCGATGCGGGTCAAAACCTCTCGTCAAAGGCGACAGAACGTCAACGACGACCCGAGGCTCCATAGCTAGCATTGCTTCGTCATTGCGCGCACCGCAATCGACAACGAGGTCAGGGAAACGGATCGTGCAAGCGGTTGTCAAAATCCCCGTGCCGATCGAAGTCGGGCGGTAACTTTTTGCGCGCGACCGGGTGTGTAGCAAGGCCAACGTGTTGGCGGCAATGTATCGATGACGCTGGTTTGTCCGGGGCTTCTCGACCACTCTGCCATCGACAAGTTCCCACACGCCTTCGCGACCTCTAATGAACCGAAAGAAATCGTGCTGAGACATGAGGGTTTCGGAGTGCAATGCCATCCTGAAGGCTAGCGTGCGGAGCCGACAAAGCAAAGGGCGATTTCCGTCGGATAGGAGCATCAGAAGCCAATCAACGCAGCATCCGCTGGAATATGAAGAAGTTGTCCTTGGTGTTGCCGCATCGCTGCAATCAAGACTTCGCGCTAAAATCGTCTGTGCGGGCGCTGGGCGGGAACTTTGCCCGCAGTCGTTTCATGTCGACATTGCGGCAGTGTCCGCACTTGCAGAAACCAGACAAGACATACCACGCGGGCACATTTCCGAGCTCCGTGTCATCCAGGCGATGGGCATCCGGCGGGAACCTGAGGAATTCGAGAGGCGAGAGCAGTTTCTCGATAGCTTTGAAGGCTGACAGTGGGATTTCCATCCGGCAACGCAAATGCCCGCTGACGTCGACACGCCCGCAGCCCATCGTTCGAGCCACGGTGACGGGCAAGCTCTGAACACTGACGTCGCCAATTCGTTCGAGCATACTGTCGACGCGGTACTCTTTTCGGATTGAGCAGCCGCCACATAGGACGGTGACGCTGTGGCCCTTGTAGAAGGACAGCCATCGAATGCCCGAGCGCCAATGTAGATGACTATCCACCATTATCGGAGAATATGGAACATAACAAGAACAAGATCAACGCGATTGTCGGTTGGTTTACCTGCCACTACGTCCGTCCGCACCAACCACAACGCATGTAAGTGTGGGAAACCGCTGGATTTTTGTGGCCCGCGTTATCAAGCGCGCTAAGACAGGTTTGTTTCCCTAATCGAGACCGATCACGATGAATTTCGAGACCTTCGAGCTTGTTTCCTATCCGTTTGTCGAGACGAGAAAGGAATTTCCCAATCTTGTGCTTGGGAGCGCCGATCGCTCCGAGGTACCGCAAACAGGATATCGCGGTTATTTTGATTTCCTTCAATCCAGGATCAAGGAAGCCATCCGTGACGATAACCTTCCATCGTTGCTGTCAAACTACATGACGGCGATCAGCCAAGCCTCGACGAACATCGGCCCCGGTTTGATGTCCCCGCTCACCGTGAGCCATGTCAACGAATTCGCGGCTCGGTGGAGTTCACTGCTGGAAGGGGCAGCTCCGGTACAGCACCTTGAGGCGATTCTTGCTGCGGCGGCGGCATTCCTTGTCGAAACGAGTAAGGCGAACCAGGGCGAATTCAATCTGGGCGGCACCCGATACGGCGCGGCGATCATCGCCGAAATGGGGAGCTACAACGCGTGGCTTGTTTCCGAGGACATCAATGGAGGAACTCGAAGGCAGCAGATGACCGCGCTCGATCAGTTCGCAGCACAGACAAAGGAATCTTTCGATAACGCCGCCGAAATCATAAGAACAGGCCAACAAGTCATCGGCGAGCTTAGAACGGAGAATGCCACGGCACTGAAAGAGGTAGCCGAGGCCCGATTGGAACTCGAGCGCGCCCAGTCATTCTTCAAATCCGCCCTTAACTCGTCGAACCAGTCTCTCAAGACCACAACAGAGGGCTTCCAGGCGTTAAGTGCGGAAGTCTCGACCCGAAAAGGCGACGTCGATGCCTTCAAAGAGGCGCTCCGGGAAGAGGCCAAGATCGAGGCCGCCAAACAGCTCTGGGACGAGCGAGCGACCGCGGCATCACGGGGATTTTGGGCGTCCGCCATGCTGTTGTTCTTGACGCTGGTCGTCGTTCCCGTCGTCGGTTTCGTAAAACTAGAGAGCGTCATCGAGGTTCTTCGCCACATCGCCGAAACGACCTTGCTCGGGATCGATCAGTCAAAGGCCGAAGGCGGCATCCTTCTCGGACTGGCGATCAATCGCATCGTCATCGTGACCGTGCCGCTGGCTCTATATTTCTGGATGGTCCGAATATTGGTCCGCTTCAATCTGCGCTCCCAGATGCTGATGGACGATGCTCGGCAGCGCCACACTATGATGAACACCTATTTCCATCTGATCGAGAAGCAGTCGGCCGTGAAAGAGGATCGAGCACTCATCCTCAACGCGTTGTTCCGCCCGACGCCGGGGCAGCAGAACGACTCCGTCGATCCGCCCAATTTCACCGAGCTAATGGATAAGGCGATCGGCCGGCAGTGAAGGGTAGAGGGGCAGGTAAAACCTAATGGCGGGTATGCAGCAGGGGCTCATCGTCGTCGAAGTTGCCGTTGCTCGCCGCGTCATAGCTGTTGACGCTTCTGCCTCCGCCCCTCGTGCCGAACGCGGTCAGCTGGACCATGACAGCACGCGCGCGGTCGATTGCCTCGTCCTGAGTGAGCTCCTGGCCGCGCCCACGTGAACGGTGACGGCATCGCCATCATCGCCATCATCGCCAATGAAGTCGACCTTCCAACCATCGGGCTGCCGTTCAGTTCTGGTATCGGCCAGGTGCATGTCACGACGCCTTCTTGCCGTTAAGTTCGGACGCCAACGATTTCTTGAGGGCATCCATGATGTTGACCACGTTGGAAGGAGCGCGCGCGTCGTCCTTCTTTCCCTTGGCCGTCTTTTTAGGCTTCAGCAGCTTCTTCTTCTCGGCGATCAGCTTGAGAAGACTGGCTTGGATTGGGTCGCTTGCCATATCCGGAGACCAATGTGACGTCTTCTTTTTGATCAGCTGCTGCACTAGCGGGACCAGGTCGGGATCGGCCTCGTCGTGGATGTCTTCGAAATAGCTCTCCTCAGGACGTACTTCGTCTCCGAACCTCAGCGACCAGAGCACGATGCCTTCATCACGCGGCTCGAGGATGACGGCGCGCTCGCGGCGACCGATCACCAGCTTGGAGACCCCGACGACCTCGTCAGACCTCATGGCGTCCCGAATGACCGCGAAGGCTTCATTACCGACCGGATCGTCTGGCATGAGGTAGTGCGGCTTCTCGAGATAGACCCAGTCTATGCTGTCGGCCGGCACAAACTTTTCGATATCGATCGTTTTGACGGTGTCCAGAGCAACACGGTCAAGCTCGTCATCGGTTAGGATAATGTAGTCGTTCTCGCCGCGAGCGTAGCCCTTTGCCTCGTTTTGGTCCTTCACGGGCTTCCCGGTGACGGAATCGATGTATTGCGAGACTACTCGGTTGCCCGTCTGTCGATTGATGGTGTGAAATCGCACCTTCTCGCTCTCGCTTGTCGCGGGCGTCATCGCGACAGGGCAGGTAACCAACGAGAGCTTGAGGTAGCCTTTCCAATAATAGCGCGGTGCCATGGTCTCCTCCGTCAGCTTGCCTTACGACGCGGAGCAGCCCCGGAAGAGGCGGCTTTCGAAGCCACTCCGCGCGTCGCGCGTTCCCGACCGCTGCCTTTGTTGGCGTTGGCGGCAGTGCGCTTGGGTTTGTTCTCTGCAGCTCGCATCATGCCGGCACTCTCGCGCAGGGCCGCCAGCAGGTCGTTCGGCTTCGAGACCTCGACTTTCTTGCGTGCAGGGAGTGACTTGCCCTCGATCTTGGCTTTGACGAGATCAGCCAGGGCGGCCTCGTACCTGTCATCGAAGCTGGCCGGGTCGAACTCGCCCTTTTTGGTGCCGATGATATGCTTGGCGAGATCGAGCATTTCACCCTCGATCTTGAGTTTTGGTATCTCTTCGAACGCCTTTTTTGACGAGCGGACCTCGTAGTCGTAGTTCATGGTCGTCGCAATCAGGCCCTTGCCATGCGGGCGTATCAACACGGTGCGCATCCTGCGGAAGAGGACGGCCCTGGCAATCGCTGCCACTTTGGAGTTTTTCATCGCATCACGCAGAGCCAAGAACGCGTCCGCGCTCATTTTGTCCGGCGTCAGGTAATAGGGTTTGTCGAAATAGACGTCGTCAACTTCGGAGCACGGAATGAAGGCATCGACCTCCAGTGTTTTGTTGCTCTCCGGGATCGTCGCGGCCACTTCCTCCGGATCGATGATGATGTATTGGCCATTCTCGATCTCGAAGCCTTTAGTCTGGTCTTCGCGCTCAACGCGCTCCTCGGTCTCGCTATCGATAAAGACGCGGCTGACCCGATTGCCCGTGGCCTTGTTGATTGTATTGAAGGTAATGCGCTCCGACGTGCTCGCCGCCGTGTAGAGGGCGACACCGCAACTGACTTCGCCGAACTTGAGAAAGCCCTTCCACTGGGCCCGATGTCCCGATGCCATGACGATACTCCGAATCACTTGGTCGCGATTCAAAGACGTACGGAGGTGATTCGTTCCGACTCGAAACGAATCATTTTCAATCAGTTATCGGCTCTTTTTCTGACAGAGATTCATCGGGAAGCGTGTGCTAGCCCGAGCGCCATCCTGGAGCGAAAGCCAAGACATCGATCCACGGAGAACGAAATGCCGCGATCGACACCGCGGCATCATGCCTGGCTTGGCTCCTGAGGTGGCGATCCATTCCGTCTACCGATGGAGTTAGTCCGGTCCATTATCGTTGCAAGCGAGACTGGCCTAAGTGCCTGTGCATCGACACCAACATCGTACTGTCGGGACAGGGGCTTGAGCCGAGCGTGTGAGTGACCATGGAGATTTACGGACTTTTTGCCCATCTTGTTCCATGTTCGAAACGGGTAATGGCAAAGAATGAGCAGATGACCATCTACGACCAACTCGGCATAGTGCTGCACGGTTGCCCAGCCGGACGCCTGCGTTGTCGTCACCGGGTCATTGTTGCCGACGATCAGGTGTTTCCGGCCATTCAATTCCGAAAGCAGCCGATCGCAGTCGTCGCCACGCGGAAGGATGAAATCGCCGAGATGCCAGACGTCATCGTCATGTCCAACTACTGAATTCCAGTACTCTATGAGCGTGGCGTCGTGCGTTGACACGTCCGCGAATGGTCGTTTGTCGATCCGTAGAACCCTGGGATCGCCGAAGTGTGTATCGCTCGTGAAATAGATCATCAGTCGAAGGCAACTTTCCTAACGAAGTCGTGGGGCCGACCACTTTCGTATACTACCGTACGGAACACCTACAGGAGGAACGTCCGCGCCTATCGGCTTTGAGAGATCGCGGACGTGTCAACCGGACGCGACGGGGATGGTGAACGCAGCGGCCTTTCCGGTTTCTCGCTGCGGGCAACTAAATGCCAGGCGAGCACCCGACCCGTCCGATCCGCGGTTTCATTCTATCGACGAGGTTGATACATGCAATCGACGGAAAGCAGCGGTAGGCTGGTTCCGGTTTTACGCGGTGGTCCCATTTGCGAAGACGTCGCCAACGTCCTTTACGACCGTCTACTTTCGGCGGTTGTAGATGCGTATCTCATCCGTGAAGATCGTCGGCTTCGAAGACGAAATAATGGACCGAGCCTCCAGCCAGCGAACAAATTCTTGATTATCCGGCGTATTGGCGATTGTCGGCTGTCGCCAACCCGGCTCAATCTGCGAGAAGGGGTCCGGCAGTTGACTGATTGTAGACTTCACCTCGCCGTCGGACAGCAGGCCGTGGCATTTATTGAACAGCACTATTCGGGCCTTCAATGGTCCAGGGCTCAAGACAATCGCTTGGGCGGCCTCCGATGGGAGGTGACCGAGATCGACGTCGGTGCGATACAAGATATCGGCGACCAATGATGCGCGGCGAGGCTGGCCCGCCAACGAGGTCAGGTCCATCTTTTCGATAATTTTGAGTTTTCGATCGTCGGTGATACCTGTGGCCAGCAATCTTTCGCGGAATTCATCGTCGATAGAATACTGGTCTTGTTGCGCAAGATATTGATCGATGTTCTTGGCGACGAACATGACCTGCAATTCCGTGTGCTCCGACAAGAACGTAAACGCTTTCGTCGAGAATGTGATCTTCTGCTCCTCGATCAGTATCCGCATCTTGTCTGCGCCCAGCTCGTCAGGGAATTGAGAGAACCGCTTAGGCAGGGCTCGCAGATATGCGCGGTACGTGTCGGCGTCGAATTCAGCGTTGCCGATCACGAATTGACGCAGCCCAAACGCGTCTTTCCCATCATCGATCATGATCGGTGAGAGAACGTCCGTAACGCCGGGCTCTGCGAGGAAGGCCGTCAACGACTGAGCATCGAAGCTCTCCGTTGCTAGGTATGTTCGACAGTTCTCCCAAGAGGCTGCGATCTTATGCAATCTGAACACAGTCGATTGGAGACGAAGCGGAATTTGCTCTAGGGAAGGCAGGACAGCTGTTTGTTGCTCGATGAAGCGTTCCAGATGTTCAACCTCGATATCATCGTGGTTGATGACTTCGATGATTGGGGCGACATCCTCCTCGGTGTTTCCGGGCAGTAGCAAAACGGTCTTGAGGTACCCATCAAAGTCGGCTCGTACTTTGTCGAGCAATGGCCGGTAAGCGACCTGTAACAGGGTGGAGTAGTTTTTCGTATCCAGGGCCGTTGCTTCACCCACCCCTAGAACATCGCGCACAATGAATTCTAGGTTCTCAAGGGTGACCTTGTAAAAGCCGTGGTCGCTGAGTAACCTAGCGATTGCGGGATACGGTTCAATGCTATCGAGTCGGTCAACCTCGAACGAGAAGAGCGCTAGCTGGCTGGGCTCGAAATCTACCTGAAGAGCCAATATTCGCGGCAGGTTTCTCGCCAAAAAGCCCTGAAAGCCGGGTGCCTTGCGAGGCAGTATCTGCAGCACGCTCTTGGGCAAATGCGCGATCATGCGCGCGACGTGAACGGCACTGTCGGGAGCCGCGATTGCGGCCGACACGAAACCAGACCATCGCTCGACCAAAGTCGTCAGAAGCTCGCGATTGCACTTTCCCGTCTGATAGTAGACCGCAAAGAAGGCCTCGCACTCGGAGAAATTCGATGAAACATAGTCGACAAATTTGGCGATCTGGGTCCGGTAATCCGCTTGATTGCTGAACATGCAATCGACGAGCGCTTTGTTGAGGACGTACTTTTGGCGGAAGTCATCCTCGCGCATCGCGGCAATTACTTCTTTTGGGTTGTCGATCTGAAAGTCGGGTTCCGGATAGATGAAGCTCCGGATTTGAATCAGATATTTGTTGTCAGACGGGGAGAGGCGACCACTGTGGAAGAGTGACGTGTACTGGTAGTAGGTGTCGTCCAAGAAACCTTCGATGACGAGAAACCGAACGAGGTCTCTGTTTTCACCAAACGCATTGAACAGCTCTTCCATCTCGCGGGAATTTGCACGGATCAGTTCATTGAATTTCGCTGTGCGTAGCGTCGATAGCTTGGTCCTGAGGTCCCTGATTGTTTTGGCCGCGCCGTCTCTATGGTCGGCGGCCTTTAATTCAATCTGAGCTTTCCTCTCTTGGTATGTCGCCTTCGGGTACACACTTTTTTGGAAGTCACGAAGGATCACGTTCTGCCGTTGATTGTAGTAACCGTGCCTCACCAGAATCTGATCTTTCTCTATGATTTGATCGAAGTCTGGGCGTGTAGGAAGGCTCACAATCGGGATGTTCTCCTGGCCGTTTATCACGAGGTAAGTGAAATCTTGCGGCACCATAGCCAGCAGAGCCATGGCGTAAATGTTTCGGAGCTCTTGGACGTCAGCCGGCACGAGCTTCTCGACGTCGTTGATTTGCCGCTCCAATTCAGAGATTTCGGCTTTGCATTTGGCCTCGGCACTCGTGACGTAGTCGTCATGCCGCGCGAGTATTTCTGCAAGCTTTCCCTTTCCCCGGTGCAAGTCCTCGAAATCGCTTGGTAGCACGTTCTTATAGATGAGAATGGCGAGCAGTTTGTTCGCATCGAGAATGTTTTCGCCATCGGTTTCCAAATTGGCGACGTAGATGCCGTACTCGTTGAAGATGTTATGGATGAGCCGCAGATCATTGAGATAGCGAGACACCTCCCGCAGGAACTGCCGATCAAGTCGAGTGTCCAACGCCAAGCGTTGGCCATGTTCGAGGACCTTGTCAATCGAGTTGGAGCTGTTGATGATAGGAATGACGGGAACGATGAACTCGAAAAACTTCGTCCTGTCGGTGTTAACGAACATGTTGTCTCGAAGCGCATAAAGGAAGCGTATCTGTCGTTTGACCCCGGCGTTGGCGTTGACCAAGCTATTGATTTCGCGAAGGGTAACGAAAATCTCCGGGTTGTTGAACCTATCCAGGTCCTCGATGATAACGAGATCGTATTTCGTAGCTTGGAAAAAATATATAATTTCGTCCAAGTGCCTGTTCAGGATCGATTCTTCCTTTGCAGTCTCAGGCGTGATTTCAATGTCCTTCAATGATATGCTTTTAAGCGAAAGGCCGAGGCTTTTGATGTAGACCTGATGGAAGGCGAGCCAGACGAAAAGAAATCCAATTGTAAACGTCGCTAGGTTGAGCCAATTCGTCGCAAGGTCGAGCGGTTCGAAGAATTTGCCGCTTAGGACCTCATCGCTTTTCTTGATGACGTGCCAGCACGAGAACAAGCCAGCCATGATGAACAGCGAAGTGAACTTTGACCACCATTTAGGTGTCTCGATGCGTTTGAAACGCGACAACGGTAGACTGTTGGCATCAGCGCCGTACAGCATCTGCTGCAGAATGCTTCGTTCTATCTCCTGCTTGCTGACGGTGCCTTTCTGAGGGGTGGGTTTCTTAGGAGCGCCTTTTTTAGAAGCGTCTGCCTCGGATTCACCAGTCGTGACCGAACCGTCGGCCTCAGGTAGGAAGGCTGCAAGCGATATTTGGAGAACCGGGCGTCCATACTTTTTTCGGAAAGTCTTGATGATGCTGCTTTTTCCCGAGCCATATGGGCCGGTCAAAGCAATATTCGAGACGTTCGGGTTGTTGGTGGCCTTCAATAATGCGGTAGAGTAGATGCCGTGCTTGTCCGCCTCATCAGTAGGCGCGAGGTCAATATATCTCGGCGATTTATCATCCGCTTTCCGGCCCGAAGTTAATAACCACCATACGTGGAAGAAAGATATATTCATCAAGCCGATAGCCCGAATAACAAATGCAATGATTGCATTTTGTATCACGGGGGTGAGTGCCGAAAACCTGAAGTTAAAGTTGTGCACAGGTCGCGACGTCTTCAGTAGGCCAGGTATCGTCGGCCAGACCTTCAACTGTTGGCGCGAAGCTGAAGACGGCAGTCGGCATAATGCATGAGTAATGGGGCAAGCTCCTAGATAATCGCGGTGCGACAGAGATGAAGGGAGACGACGAAGTTTTACGCTCCGTCTGACCACCTAAGGCAAGCCGACGGCAACTTCCTCGATATGGATTTTGATAGCAGCGCCCGGATCATCGACGTGATCGTTTCGCCAATAGTGGCATTCGCATCACGTGGCGCAAGGTCTACGTCTAAGTCGAAAACCCCCGCCCAGTCACCGCAATGGCATTTGCGCGCTATCAGAACTGGCGCGCGCTGAAGCGTTTTTCGGTCGACGTCACTCATATTACCTCCTTCAAGACCCATCCGGCCTTCGGTCGTTTCCAACCACGTTTCGCTGCCCGCATATCCGCCTCGGCCGTGGCTCTGCGTTTCGCGTCCATCAGCCCGGTTGCCCATACGGTTATCCGGAACCTTCCGACCGCAAATACGTAGCGGTCCAGGTTCGGTCTGCGGCCCGTGGCGTAGCCTGCCCGGAACACGTTCCTGGCGACCGTTTCACTGACGTGTTCGCCATACCTTGGTTTCTCGGCGCTCCACCATTTTCTGAAGGCGTCGTCGAATTTCTGCTTTTGCTGAGGGCGCACCTTGTCCAGCATCTCAGACGTCCCGGTCGAACTTCGGTGTCCACCCACGCGTCATCCCGCGGCTCATAGCGGCTTCCGCTAGCGCCAGCTGCATCCTGAGATGCTTGATGTCCCCGAGGAGCGTCGCGATCGTCGCCTTCGCATCATCGTCATGGAACGCGAGGGCAGCCTCTACCTCGTAGTCCTGATCAATCTGCTTCGCGGTGTTATTCGACATGGCCAGCTTCTCTGAGGATACGATGGAAATCCCGCAGGACCGCGTCAACGTCCCCTGATCTGGCAAACCAGATTGGGGGCGCAATGGCCGGCTCGCTGCCGACAGAGCTGTAATAGCCGCACGCCCGATTGGAGTCAGGATCGAGCACCACCTCGAAATATCCGACCGGGCCGCCCGAACTCATGTCGAAGACGTTCGCGGAATAGGCGGACCAATCCTTGTAGTTGGTCTTCGACACGAAGGTCGCGATCAGCAGCGGATGGATTTCGGCTATCGTCGCGCGCGCTGGCGGCGTCCAGTAGAGACCGGATATCTCCTCAGCGCGCAGGTGTACGATCGGCGTTTTGGTCACAGCCGTTGTCCTCAAGCTCTTAGTGAGTGTTCTTATTATGTTCTCTTTGCCGACGGAGTCAACTACGTTGACACGTTGAGCCACGAACATGTTGTCGATAGGAAAAGACGGGCGGCCGCAGGCCCCCCGAGCCGCGCCTTATAATTTGAATCCGTTCCGAAACTATCGCCGTAAGACCATCGGTGGTTCGCTAGGTTAGGGGAATTGAAGACGTGAATGACAGCGTCTATTCGCCGGGGTGCTTTGCAAAGGGGGATCGTGAAGCAGGCGGCAACCAAGCGGGTCCAACCCCGATCCAAGCGATAGCACCGTTATCGCAAATGCCGTGGACACCCCGTTGGCCATATTCCATGAAGTTGTTGGGCAGCAAGTCCCTGATCATGCCGTGGGGTCTTCAATTCGACCGAGGCTTCGCAGAGACTTAATTAAAGACGTGAGGAAATGGCATCTAAGTCAATGAAGTCTTTATTTAAAAATCCTTGACGAACGTTCGCCCCATGCTACTCCTTTATGTATGTGATGGCGACGGGCGACGGAGACGGGCATGGATGATGAGAAAAATTCGGTAGCGGACATGGCCCTACACGACGTGACGATTGAGGAAGTCGAAGCGTTCATCGACGAGCTACCAAACGAGTATAGGTTCCTGGCGATCTTCGTTTACGCGACCGCCGCCCCGCCGGAGGCTGCGGTCAGCCTCGAGGTTGAGGCCGTAACGAGGCTGTTTGCCAAACTGGGGAACGCCCGCGCGATGCAACGGCTATCCAACGTTCCGAGCCATCCGGACTGGGAGTTGCTGCTGCCCGTATATATAGCTGGCAGGCGGGCTGACCTCCTCAAGCGCAAAAACATTCCGCCGCGCGATGAACCCCCGCAAGTCTACCTAGATCGCGCAGCTCGGCCGTTCACATTGGAAAAGGTCAACGGAGCCTTCCTTCGGCTGAGCAGAAAGTTGAATCTGCCGATCCCATTCTCCCTTGAGACGATCGCCCGTGTGGTCGCTACGCAGTCTATGTTGAGACTGATGGCGATGCCGGAACATCAACCTGACTTCTCTCTGCATTATTGGTCTGTGTGCGGCAGGTTTGAATATGAAAGGGAGCGACATGTGTGACGACGAGAAACCCTTTCGACACACCAGACTTCGGAGGACTATCGGCTACATCGGTAGAGACGGGCTAGACCTGGAAGAGGTGTATGAGGGCGAGGTGGCTTTATGCGAGGTCGACGCTTTCATCCGGTCTTTACCAACAGAGTACCGACAGCTCGCGCTTTTCGTCAGGGCGACTGCAGCCGACCCGGAGGTAGCCATCAGCCTCGAGGTGGCGTTCGTAAGGGAGCAGCTTGCTCGACTCGGAGGCTTCCTTACGATGCAAAATCTGTCCAACGTCCCAACGGACCCACACTGGGAACATCTGTTGCAAATCCAGATCGAAGGAAGGCGGGCCTCGTTTCTTCGGCGCAGGGGAATTCCGGCAGGTGAGGAGCCGACCCGGGTGTACCTTGACCGCAACGCGCGGCCGATGACGCTGAAAAACGTCAATGCTGCTTTGGCTCGAGCCAGCAAACGAATAAGGCTGGGCGCTCCGATCACTCTCGAAACTATTGCCGAAGTGGTGACCAGGTCCTCGATGAGGAAGTCGGCTAGCGCTGCTGCCTCAGAGGATGGCTATCTGATGACATCGCTGGATTATTACTTACGGGAGGTCCGCTTAGGGCATGGGCTGAAGAACAACGACATAAACGGCACACGCCATTAACGTGCGAGGCGAACGATGACATCGTGCGGGGAATACGGACACGTCGAGATGTTGCGTGCGTATGCGGAGGTGGAGGCCAGTCTAAACGTAATCGACAAGGTGATCGACGCGCTGCCCATTGAATTCAGATGGCTAGCTCGCCTTGTAGGGAGCTCGACGATCGCGCCGGAGGCTGCCGTGTCGCTTACGGAAGCACGAGTACGCCATTTGTGGGAACAACACGGGTTCGATGGGACAGTTTCAAAGCTGTCAGAGCGCCCATTCCCGGTGAAGTGCGACGCCGGGTACCTGCTGGTTATCCAGCTGAACTACGTTCGGGAGGCTATCCTGAAAAAGAATTACTTCCCGATCGAAAGTCGGCCCGCTCAAGTGTTTCTGGATTGCAAGGCGATGCCGATAACCGTGGTTTCTGTGGATACAGCGCTGCACGAGGCGGCAGTCAGAGCGGAGGTCGCCATGCCAATAACGCTCGCCGTCATCAGCGAAACATTCAGGCAATCGCTGGAAGTTTTTATTCCGTTTTGAACCAAGCACTCGTGTCGATCACACTCTGTGGCGTGCCAGGTCGAAAGGGGAACACGCATGTCCGTTCGCGATGACGGCGAAAGCCCCATTCTCTTTGAGCCGCTCGTCGTTTCCGACGTCGTGTTGCGATCCAACCTAAACGATCTAGCGCTCTCCCTGGCCGAGAAATCAGCGGCCTTTTCTTCATCACTGCCTCCGGCAATCGCCGACGCGCTGGCCGATCTCGTCAGGACAGTAAACTGCTACTACGATCTCCTGATCGAGGGCCGTAATATCCAGCCCGTCGACGTCCAGCAGGCGATACTTGGCAACTTCCGCGACGACAACGAGAGGCGCGATGTCCAGCTAGAGGCTTTGGCCTACGTCGCCGTTCAGAGATGGATCGATAATGAGGATGCCTCACCGTTTTCCTTGAAGAATATTTGCGAGACTCACTGGCGGTTCTATAAAGCCCTTGCTCAGGGCCTGCTGCTATCAACGGGTGAGAACGCCGAGACGGCAAATGCGAAGCCTGGCGCTCTCAGGACATGTGACGTCAGGGTCGGCCACCGCACGGCAATCAGCCCAGGAGCTGTACCGCGGTTTCTGACCCACATGGAGGAAACCTACGATTCAGGCGGGCGGATCGACCGGATTCTCGCCTCGGCCTACGGTCATCATCGCCTCCTCTGGGTCCAACCCTTTCCGGAGGGAAACGGTCGTATTGCGAGACTGCTCTCTCATCGAGCGCTACGGTCTGTCCTTCGTACGGACGGCCTTTGGTCGGTGGTACGAGGGCTAGCGCTCCGCAAAAGGGAATACCGAACCCTCCTTCAATCGTGCGACGAGCCCAGCCAAGCGGCAGTCAGCCGTGAAGAGCGTGGGCCGCTCAGCGAAGGCGCTTTCGCAGATTTCACGCGATTTTTCATCGAGACATGTATCGATCAGATCGATTTCATGAGTGAAATTATTCAACCGCACAGCCTGCGTGGTCGGGCCCTGACATGGGTTCAGCATGAAATAAAGGCGGGACAACTCCCGCGAGGGGCTGAAATGGTGGTGAATGCAATCCTCTATCGCGGTGAATTGGATCGAGGGGAGGTTGCGATTCTAGCAAGAGCAAGTGACCGGTCCGCTCGACGCGTGACGGCAGCTCTGATCAAATCTGGCGTGGTCACGGCAGAGTCATCCCGATCGACGCTGCGGCTGTCCTTTCCCGCTGGCCTGGCGGTGAGGTTTTTCCCTGAGCTCTTCCCGGGCGATTGAACGACGACCGCCCCCGAACAGCAACCAGGTGGACGTAGCAGAACTCACGCCCACCTGTGAATGCGGATTTCAGTCAGCTGTTAGACGCTAAGATGCTGATCGAAGAACGACTGCAGCTTGTCGAACGGGATCACATCGACCTTATCATAGAGGTCGGTGTGGTTCGCGCCGGGGATGATCATCAGCTCTTTGGGCTCTGCTGCCGCGGCGTATGCCGTTTCCGCGAAGTACAGCGAATGAGCCTTCTCGCCGTGGATGAAGAGCACAGGGCGCGGTGAGATTTCCTTGATGTAAGTCAGGATGGGCATGTTCATGAACGACAGCGGGGTGGTCTGCGTCCAGGCGTTGCCAGAGTTGACTGCGCGCTTATGATACCCACGGGGAGTGCTGTAGTAGTCGTGATAATCCACCAAGAACTGCGCTTCACCGCCCTTGAGCACATTGTACGGCGGCTGATAGGCCGGAGTTCCCTTTTCGGCATCGGCCCAGCGTTGGCGGCTCATCTGTTCAAGAGCCTTCGTGCGTTGTTCGAGGGTCACGCTGTCGTTGTAACCCTTGGACATGACGCGCGTCATGTCATACATCGTGCTGGCAACCACCGCCTTGACGCGCTTGTCTACCGCGACAGCGTTCAATGCCATGCCGCCCCAACCGCATACACCGATCACACCGATCCGCTCGCGATCGACCTCAGGGCGAAGACCGATGAAGTCCACCGCAGCGCTGAAGTCTTCAGTGTTGATATCGGGAGATGCAACATTCCGCGGCTCACCGCTGCTCTCGCCCGTGTATGAAGGATCGAACGCGATCGTCACAAAACCCCGCTCAGCCATGGTCTGAGCGTAGAGACCCGAAGATTGCTCCTTGACCGCGCCGAAAGGACCGCTGACCACAATGGCCGGAAGTGCGCCGGCATTCCGGTTTTTCGGAAGGTAGAGATCGCCGACGAGCGTGATGCCATACCGGTTCTTGAAGCTGACCTTTTCGTGGTCGACCTTTTCGCTCTTGGGGAAGACCTTGTCCCATTCAGTTGTGGTTTGCGCAAAGGCGGGCGCGCCAGCAACCGTTGCTACGCCAAGCGCCGCCATTCCAACGCCGGTCATCTTCAAGAGAGTGCGGCGTGCTGCGTCTGGCTCGTCATGGATTACGGGTTCATTTGCTTCGTTCATATCTATCTCCAGTTGCTGTTGCTATCGTTCGGAGATGTAATGGACTGGGTGACCCGCGATTAGGGCGTGCGTTTCGCTAGTCATTATGAGAGATTTTCATGAATGCTGTCGCGGACTGACCTGAAATTCCGCGAGAAAGCCCTGTTTCACGAAAAAAGGGCCAGCGATGCGGCCCTTGATAGCTAGGCATAATCAGGTCGTTTTGGCTCAAGCAGAAATGAGCTGGATGTTGACTGCCTTGGGACCTTTGCCGCGCCTATCGGGCTCAGTCTCAAACGAAACCTTCTGTCCCTCCCGCAGGTCGTGGATGCCTGAGGCCTGAAGCGCTGAGATGTGGACGAATATGTCACTTTCTCCGCTGCTGGGAGTGATGAAACCGAACCCTTTGTCTGCATTGAAGAATTTGACCGTACCCGTAGCCATGCATTTACCCCTGAACCGTTCTAACGCTCACAATTTGCCGTCCAAACCTGTCATCTGCAATCAAAAAACATGCTGCTTGTTAGGCTAGTGGGAGCGTAGAGGTGCTACCCGATCGGAGTTCCTCAAATATCATTGCGACAGCGAGCCATCACGGACAAATGAAATTCGACCGTGATGGCTGGCGGATGACCTCTACCGCGAGGTTGATGGAACGAGCAACGGCGTCTCCTCTTCAGACGCCGCAGCCGTTCGCAACCGGATGCCCTTCGTCTCCGGAACAAACTGGACCAGTATTAATCCGATGAAAGCGATCGCAGTCACATAGAGACCAGGGGCGAGTGCGGAGCCCGTGCTGCTGACGAGCCAAGTCGCGATCAGCGGTGTCGTGCCACCGAAAATCGCAACGGCCAACTGGTAGGCGATCGCATGTCCCGTCGCTCGGTATGACGTCGGGAAGAACTCCGCAGCAGCGGGAAACGCCGCGCCGTTGTAAATGCCAATTCCGATCGCCAGCAGCAGCTGGCCCATGAATGCGTTTGCGAGGACGCCCGTAGAGGCCAGCATTACTGCAGGGTAAGCGGCTACAAGAATCCAGAGCGCCCCAAGGGTGAATACCTTCTTGCGGCCAATGCGATCGCTGAGCCGACCGGACAACGGGATGATGGCCGAAAGAACAAGGATGGCCACGGCGTTCGTCATCAGGGCGTCGGTCGGATGCAAATGCGCCTCCTTTACAAGGAAGGCATACATGAACCCGAGCAAAAGGTAGGAGCCGACGGTCTGCACTGGCTGGACCATCAACACGTAGAGGATGGGTTTGTAACCACCGGTGCGAGCCATTGACCGGAAGCTATTGCTGTCCTTCCTGTCGCGAACGGCCGCCTTGTACTCCTCCGGATCGTCTAGGCTACGGCGCAACCAAAAGCCGATAACGCCGATAAGGCCACCAAGGATAAACGGAAGTCTCCATAGCCAGTCACCGTACAATTCTTCGCCGGCAACAAACTGAAGCCCTGCAAGCATAAGGGCGACGAGCGCATTAGGGATGTGGGCGAAGAACCAGACGATCCCGACCCACCACCCTCGGCGGTCATCGGGTGCCGATTCCAGAATATAGCTTGTGCTGCCGGTGGTTTCGCCACCGAGCGCGAACCCTTGGGCCAAACGGCAGAGAACGAGAAGGGTGGGCGCTAGGACGCCTACCGATGCATAAGTCGGCAACAATCCGATTATTGCTGTACCCGCAGCCATCAGCCAGATTGTGATGGCAAGGACCTTCACGCGCCCGATCCGATCGGCGAGGTATCCAAAAACCAATCCGCCGATCGGGCGGGCGAAGAACGCCACCGCATAGACAGCGAAGGTGCTAAGGATAGCGGCGGTAGGATCACTTTTGGGGAAAAAGTGTTGCGATAAAATAGGGACGGAAAATCCGAATACCGCGAAGTCGTAGATTTCCCCGAAATTGCCGATCGCTCCGGCACCAAGCCGGCGCTTGGACTCGTTCTGGCTCATTAAGCTCCTCCTATTTGCCAAGACGCTGGCGGCCTCCACCGCAACCAATCCCGCACAGCCCGAACAGTCCGCGCGGAAATACACGTCTTCATACGAAACCCAGGTGCCAGGGCACACCCCATGGCGAACGAGGGTATAATGTCAGCCTATAGGCGAGTTGAGCTAGGCCTTGCCTTGGGGAATGGGCGTCCGATGCTATGGCGCGGAACGGCCTGGCAGATCAGTGCGGGAGCTGTCTATGCCGAGCGTAGGCTGTGTCGGGCTATGACGCTCTCAACATTGCCTTCCTTCATCTGCTCTTCCACGACGAGGAAAGCCGCACCTACAATTCCGGCATCGGGGTCCGGAGGCGATATGACTATCTCAAGTTCTCGAGTAGCGAGAGGCAGCGAACGTTTGTAGACAAGTTCCCGGACGCCGGCGAGGAGATGGTCATCCAATGTGGCGAGGGTGCCCCCGATTACGATCATTTCCGGATTCAGGATACTGACCAAGCTGGTCATAACCTCCCCGAGAATTCTTCCGGACTCGCGCACGAGATGTATGGCAAGTGGCTGACCTGCGCGCACAAGGTTAGTAACGTCCCGAGCGTTCTGCGCCTCGATCCCTTCGTCCCTGAGTTCGCGGGCAATTGCCCAGCCAGCTGCTCTTGCCTCAACACACCCAACCTTGCCGCAGCGACAAAGAGGTGCCGGTTCACGGGCGAATTGGATATGGCCGATATCCCCCGCGGCACCCTGTGCTCCGCGATACAGGCGTCCTTCTGTGATGATTCCGCTGCCGATACCTGTGCCGATCTTGACAAAGACCATCTCGCTCACCGTGGAGCGGCGAAGCCTGTGGTCGCTTAGAGCGAGGAGGTTCACGTCGTTTTCAGCATAAACAGGAACACCGAACCTCTGTTCGAGATGTTCCCTAATTTCGAAGTTGTCCCATCCGACAAGGACCGAGGGACCGACAACCCGTCCGTTGGCGTAGTCGACCGGGGCCGGGAGCCCGATCCCAATTCCGATTACGTCACCTGCTGTTTTTCCCGCGGATGCGAGAAGAACCTCGAATTGCTCCTCAATCCACTCAAGCACGGCGGTTGGGCCACGGAGAATGTCGAAAGTTTCAGATATCTCGCCGAGAATGGTAGGGCGAAGGTCGGTAAGCGCGACACGAATATGCTGTTCACCGATGTCAGCACACAGCACGACAGCGAAGTCCCTGTTGATATCCAGGGTGCGGGTCGGACGGCCGCCGCTTGGAAGCGTTTCCTCGGTTTCCCTGATCAACCCGGCGTCGATCAAATTTCCAAGCTTCTGATGGACAGTTGCTCGAGAAAGGCCCGAGAGGTCAGTCAGCAAGCTTCGTGATCGAGCGCGGCCTGATGCGACAAGTGAAAGAATCTGGCCGCTCGCCTTGTCTGAACTGACATCGGCTCCACCACCTTGCCTAGTTTTTCCATGTGCCTGGTTTGTGCTTGGCATGGTTGAATCCTGTCAGTCTCGAATGCTCATTTTCTTACATTTCTTGGGCCACATGACGAGGCCGGTGCGCAGATTTTTTCCAAAACCGCGGACCAAAATCAACTTAAATCCGCGCCATTACGTATAAAATTATACAAAAGATATGAATCATATGATTGACAACATGCAAAACACGGTTCATTAACGTCCACGTTTATACCGATTGGCCTCGGAGGTGAGGTCTCGGTTCATCAATCTGGGAGGTACTAGAATGATCCGTCAGCTCAAAAACGCATTGGCCACCAGCACGTCTTCGCGCCGGTTGGGCCTAGCTGCGCTTCTCGTCAGCGTTGGAATTGCTGGCTTGCCAGGGAGCGTGCTTGCCGAGGACATCCTCATCGGTGTTATCACCAAGACTGACGCTAACCCGTTCTTCGCCAAAATCCGTGAGGGCGCGACTACCAAGGCGGCAGAACTCGGCGGGGTGAAGATTCAGAGCTTTGCAGGAAAGTTCGACGGCGACAACGACAGCCAGGTGGCTGCCGTCGAGAACCTGATTTCCGCTGGTGCGAAGGGCATTCTCGTCGTTCCAAGCGACACCAAGGCTCTGGTCTCGGCCGTCGAGCAGGCTCGCAAGGCGGGCATCCTGGTGATCGCTCTCGATACCCCGCTTGAGCCAGCAAATGCCGCCGACGCCACTTTCGCTACCGACAACTTCAAAGCGGGCGAATTGATCGGTACGTGGGCCGCAAAGAGTGTTGCTGATCCGACCAAGGCAAAGGTGGCGTTCCTCGATGCGTTGGAAAACCAACCGACCGTTGACGTCGCCCGAGATCAGGGCTTCATGAAAGGCTTTGGCATCGATCCCAAGGATGTCTCGCGCTACCTCGATGAAGACGACAGCCGGATTGTTGGACACCAGTGGGGCCAAGGATCGGAAGAGGGTGGCCGTACCGGCATGGAAACGCTTCTCCAGAAAGACAGTGACCTGTCCGTCGTCTACACGATCAATGAGCCGACCGCTGCCGGTGCTTACGAAGCCCTCAAGGCGACAGGGAAAGAGGGTTCCGTCGTGATCACCTCAGTCGACGGCGGTTGCCCAGGCGTCAAGAACGTCAAGGCAGGCGTAATCGGTGCGACATCGATGCAGTATCCGTTGAAGATGGCTTCGCTCGGTGTCGAGGCGATCGTGGAATATGTGAAATCTGGCAAGAAGCCTGAAGCCAGCCCGGGACTTCCGTTCTTCAACACGGGCGTCACGCTCGTGACCGACAAGCCGGTAGCCGGTGTCGAGTCGATCACGTCCGACGAGGCCTTGAAAGCATGCTGGGGTTGATCCGCTTGGTGCTCCAGAGGCGTTGCTCCTGGACACTATCGTCAACCTAACTCCGCTCGCTTTCGTGCCGCCTTTCTACCTGGTTCCGTCTTTGAGGGGCGGGACCAGGGTCGGTCGCTCCATTGCGAGCCCAAATAGGGTGTATCCTCATGACAGATTCAAACAAGCTGGCGGCAACGCCGGCCAGCTTCGAAGCGCGCCTTTCAGAAAGTGACGACGCGGTCGCTGTGTTCGAAACCAAGCGTAACAGCCCCCTTAATCGGCTACAGCGCTTTCTTCACAGCAACCCCACGATGGTGCCCTTCATCGTTTTGGCCGCTAGCGTCATCGTCTTCTCCGTGGTCGTTGGCGGACGGTTCTTCCAGCCTTTCAATCTGTCACTGATTCTCCAGCAGGTTACGATCATCGGGATCATTGGCATCGCGCAAACGATCGTCATCCTGACCGCCGGTATCGACCTTTCTGTCGGGGCGATTATGGTTCTGACATCGACCATGATGGGTCGCCTTGCGATCGTCGCCGGCTTGCCGCCCGAACTCGCTTTCCTGATTGGGCTCGCAGCCGGACTACTCTGTGGTCTGATCAACGGTGTCCTCGTCACCTATGTCCGCCTGCCTCCATTCATCGTCACCTTGGGCAGCTGGAGCGTCTTCGGTGCCTTGAACCTCTGGTATTCCGGTAGCCAAACAATCCGCGGGCAGGAGGTTGCCGAGGCTGCGCCGATTCTGCAGTGGATGGGTGCAGCAATTCAGATGGGCGGAGCGCGTATCACCATGGGGACCGTCCTCATGCTCGCTCTTGCAGCTGGCGCTTGGTACGTCCTCAACCGCACCGCATTTGGACGGCATGTCTACGCGACAGGCGATGATCCCGATGCTGCACGGCTTGCTGGTATCAACACGCGTCGCGTGCTGCTTGCGGTGTACGGATGCGCTGGACTGATTTCCGCTATTGGCGCTTGGGCTTTGATTGGACGCGTCGGTGCGATCAGCCCGACCTCCGGCTCGACCGCAAACCTCGACTCCATCACAGCGACAGTCATCGGCGGCACCTCGTTGTTCGGAGGCCGCGGAACGATCGTCGGAACTCTTATCGGTGCGCTCATCGTCGGCGTGTTTCGCAACGGTCTCGCATTGGCTGGACTTGACGCGCTTTGGCAGGAGTTCTCCGTCGGAATTCTAATCGTAGCCGCTGTCGGCGTTGATCAGTGGATTCGGAGGGTCGCAGCATGAACCAGGAACTCGCTCTCGAAGGACGTGGCCTGACCAAGACCTACGGCAATGTCGTCGCCCTCAACGGTGCTGACTTCGAACTGCGCCGCGGGGAAATCCTTGCGGTTATCGGGGACAATGGTGCAGGCAAGTCAACCTTGATCAAAGCGCTCGCCGGCGCTGTTATCCCCGACGCAGGGGAAATCAGGCTGGACGGCAAGCTGACTGCCTTCAAGTCACCGATGGACGCGCGAGCAGCCGGTATCGAAACGGTATTCCAGAACCTTGCGCTCTCACCGGCGCTCTCCATCGCCGACAACCTTTTTCTCGGACGGGAGATGCGGGTCGGCGGCGTACGTGGATCGATGTTCCGGCTGCTCGATCGAGCAACGATGGCAACAGAAGCACGGCGTCATCTCTCAAACCTGGGTTTGATGACCGTTCAGGACATCCATCAGAGCGTGGAGACACTCTCGGGAGGTCAGCGCCAAGGTATTGCTGTTGCGAGAGCCTGCGCGTTCGGCGGACAAGTCATCATCCTCGACGAACCCACCGCGGCGCTCGGGGTGAAGGAATCGCGGAAGGTCCTGGACATGATCCAGAGCGTTCGTGAGCGGGGACTCTCGATCGTCCTGATCAGCCACAACATGCCCCACGTCTTCGAGATCGCCGATCGCATCCACATTCACAGGCTTGGAAGGCGAGCTGCCGTGGTCAACCCGCAGGCCGTCACGATGTCTGACGCCGTAGCGATAATGACCGGGGCGGCCACCGCGGCCGATTTTGCCCAAGCAACGGCCTAAGCCACAACCGGTGGCCTGGGTCAGCCCTATTCCCGCATGAATAAAGTCATGGAAAATATGTCTCACAGCAACGCCACACTCGCCAACGCCATCAGAGCACTTTCAATGGATGCCGTAGAGGCAGCCAAGTCAGGTCACCCTGGTATGCCGATGGGCATGGCGGAAATCGGGGTCGCGCTCTGGACACGTCATCTGCAGCACAACCCGGCCAACCCCAACTGGATGAATCGCGACCGCTTCGTTTTGTCGAACGGTCACGGGTCGATGCTCCTCTATAGCCTGCTCCATCTGACTGGCTACGACGTTACGATCAAGGACCTTAAAGCATTCCGGCAACTCCATAGCCGGACGCCTGGGCACCCGGAGTTCGGCTACACCCCTGGTGTTGAAACGACGACTGGCCCGCTGGGGCAGGGTGTTGCCAACGCGGTCGGGATGGCCATTGCCGAACGACTGCTGGCATCCGAGTTCAACCGGGAACAACTCAACATCGTCGATCACCACACCTACGTTTTCCTGGGCGACGGCTGCTTGATGGAGGGGATCAGTCACGAGGCTTGTTCCCTCGCGGGTACGCTGCGCCTTGGGAAACTGATCGCACTGTATGATGACAATGGCATCTCCATCGACGGTCATGTCGGCGGATGGTTCTCCGATGATACTCCCAAGCGCTTCGAAGCCTATGGCTGGCACGTTATCCGCGGGATCGACGGTCACGACGTTGATGCCGTTGATCGCGCCATCGCCGAGGCGAAGGTGGAGACCGACCGCCCAACCCTGATTTGCTGCCGCACTACAATTGGCAAGGGGTCGCCGAACAAGGCTGACAGCCATGACAGTCATGGTTCTCCACTTGGCGCGACCGAGGTCGCACTCACTCGTGACGCCCTGGGCTGGAAGGATGCGCCGTTTGATATTCCGGCGACGGTGTATGAGGCATTTGACGCGGTCGCCGCAGGAGCGGCTCGCGAGTCAACGTGGCTGGAGGTCTTTGATCGGTATCGTTCGGAGTATCCGGCTCTTGCTGCAGAGTTCGAGCGCCGGATGAGCGGTGGCCTGCCGGCGGATTTCGCCGCGAAGATGGAAGAAGGTCTTCAGGCCGTCGTCGCGAAAGCAGAAACGATCGCGACCCGAAAGGCCAGCCAGAACGCTCTGGAGCTTGTCGCGCCGATGGTTCCCGAACTGGTTGGGGGATCGGCCGACCTTGCGAGTTCAAACCTGACCATGTGGAGCGGGACGCGTGCGCTTGGGCCGTCCGGTGCTGGCAACTACGTCTACTACGGCGTTCGCGAATTCGGCATGGCCGCGATCATGAACGGGATGCTCCGCCATGGTGGCGTGCGTCCGTACGGCGGCACCTTCCTGATGTTCTCGGAATATGCCCGCAACGCTTTGCGAATGGCGGCCCTGATGAAAGTCGGCGCGATCCATGTGTTCACGCATGATTCTATCGCGCTGGGGCAGGACGGTCCAACCCACCAGCCGATCGAGCAGCTTGCGACCTTGCGGCTAATGCCGAATATGGACGTCTGGCGGCCGTGTGACACCGCGGAGACTCTGGTAGCCTGGCAAGTTGCGATCGAGAGCGTCTCCAACCCCACCAGCCTGATCCTCTCAAGACAAAACCTTCCCTTCCAGACGCGTGACGCCGACAAATTGGCGGCGATGAGACGCGGTGGATACATCCTCAAGGACGAGGGCGGTGTGCTCTCTGCCGTCATTATCGCGACGGGCTCTGAGGTCGCCTTGGCTGTCGAAGCCCAGGCATTGCTTGCCGCGGAAGGCATCTACGTCCGCGTTGTATCGATGCCCTCGACCTTTGCCTTCGACCGCCAGGACAGCGCGTACAAGGACTCCGTCCTCCCGCGCGGTGTGCCGCGCCTCGCGGTCGAGGCAGGTGTGACGGACTATTGGCGCAAGTATGTTGGTCTCGAGGGAGCTGTCGTCGGTATCGACACGTTCGGCGAGTCCGCCCCGGCCGAAGTGCTTTTCGAACACTTCAACATCACTGCAAAGGCAGTCGCTGACGGTGTCAGGACGATGCTCGAATCGAGAAAGGGGTAACGGTATGGCCGACACCTATCTCATCGGCATGGATTTCGGGTCGGAGTCCGCTCGCGGTATTCTGGTAAATTCCCGGACAGGCGAACAGGAGGGACACCACGTCCATCCTTACAGCAACGGGATTTTGACCAACTCACTCATGGGCCATGAATTGCCCGCGAATTTCGTCCTGCAGGTGCCTTGCGACTACACGGAGGCCGCCGAGCGAATCCTGTCCGCTTTGGGAAACGGAAAGACAATTCTAGGGATCGGTATCGACTTTACGGCTTCGTCACCAATGCCCGCGCGAGCAGATGGGACGGCGCTTGCTGCTCTCCACCCTGAAGACCCACACGCCTATGTGAAGCTTTGGAAGCACTCGGCCCAGTCTCAGGCTGACGCGATCAACGCTGACGGCGGTGAATATCTCGAGAATTTCGGTGGGAAGCTGTCTGGAGAGTGGTTGATCGCGAAAGCGGCGCAGCTGAGTTCCGAGGCACCCGCAATCTGGGACGAGACGGACCGTTTCATCGAGGCGGGTGACTGGCTTGTGTGGCAGCTTACTGGCAACGAGATGAGAAGCTTGGACTTCGCGTCTTACAAAGCGCAGTATTCTGGGTCGTCCGGCTATCCGGAAGATGTTGTGCCTGGGCTTACTCGTCGGCTGTCTGCGCCTTTGCAGGTTGGTAGTCCAGCCGGCGTCATGACTGCAGAATGGCGTCAACGCACCGGCATTCAGGGCGATGCCATAGTTTCTGTCGCAGTCATCGACAGTCACGTCGTTCTGCCCGCTGTCGGTGCCGTAGAACCCGGAGTTTTCGTCGGTGCGCTCGGCACTTCTGCCGGGTTCCTCATCTTGGACGACGAGGGACGGGGTTTGCCCGCGGGTCTTGAGGGAGCGGCGTTCGGTGCAGTTCTGCCGAACCTGTGGTGCTACGAGGCGGGACAGGCAGCCTTTGGCGACATGCTAGCATGGTACGTAAAGACGTTTCCGCGCGAGGCAGACCTCTCCAGAAATTTCGCCTCGTACAATGAGGCAGCCCAGGCGCTCGGCCCGGGCGAGGGCGGTGTCTTGGCTCTCGACTGGTTTGCCGGCAACCGCATCCCGCTTGCGGATTCGGCACTTTCCGGCCTGCTCGTTGGGTTGAGCCTCAAATCGACGGCGGCCGGAATCTATAGGGCTCTGATCGAGGCTCTTTGCTATGGAACCAAGACCATCCTGGACCTGGCCCTTGTTGCGGGCGTCCCTGTTCGGCGTGTGATCATGACAAGTGGTCTAACACGCAACAACCCGTTCCTCGTCCAAACGATGGCTGACGTCTTGGGCCGGACAATCGAGGTCCCTGACGTTGAAAATCCGACCGCACTCGGTGCCGCAATCCACGGTGCCGTAGCGGCTGGGATTGTCGGCTCGTTTGCCGAGGGCGCTGAGCGACTTGGAGCACGCAGTCTTCAGAGCTTCGAGCCAGATCAAGACCGTCTAGCGGATTACCAGTTGCTCTACGCCGAATATCGACGGCTAGCGGCCGATGAAGAGTTACGGCGAGCGATGCGCTCGCTGCACATGTTCGATGCCCGGAACAGACAGTATCGGCAACGAAAGCCGCAGGAGGTCGAGGCGGCACAGTGAGCTTCGTATTGAAGCGACATCGATCGTAACGGGAAGTGGAGGAAGCAATGAAACTGACAGTGAAAGCCGGCATTCTGCTGGGTCTAGCCGCATCTATGCTGAGCGCTGCCGCGTATGCGGCCGATAAGCCCAAGGTGCTAGTTATCTATCCTTACCTGGGCGACCAGTCGTTTGTCCGGATGCACAAGGCCTCGGAAGCCGAGGCGAAGAAATTTCAGGACGTCCAGATCGACATCGTCGCCGGCCCCGATCGTACGAATGCCAACTACTTCATCACCGCCATCGAGAAGGCGATGACCGAAGGTTACAACGTCATCGCCATCAATCACGGTGGCGCGGCCGCGCAGCTTTATCCCGCGCTCAAGAAGGCCGAAGCCCAGGGCATCAAGGTCGTCGGTTTCGACACAGGGCTGCCCGAGCTGAAGGGGCACGCCTCCGATGTTCTCTACGACATTCCCGGCGCGTCGGGTAAGGCCGGCGAACTGTTTGCTCAGATTGTTCCTGAGGGTGCGAAAATCGGGATCATCAGGTGCCTGCTTGGCAACCCGGATACCGATGCCTTCATCAATGGCTTCAAGAAGGCAACGGAATCGAAGAAGTACAACGTCGTCATGGATGCCGACGCCAAGTGCGATCCAGCCAGCGCGCGCACGATCACCGAAAACATGCTGACCTCGTCGCCTGACCTTGGTGGCATCTTCAATGTCTTCGACGTTTCGGCACAAGGCTCCCTCCAGGCCCTCAAGGCCAGCGGCAGCAAGGTTCCTTTGGGGTCCATCGGCGGCCAGCTCTACGGTGCCGAGGCAGTGGCTGCAGATGGCAATTGGAAATACACCGTGCCGTACCCCTTCGAAGCGATTGGTGCGACCGCGATAGATACCGCGGTCAAGGTCGCCAAGAACGAAGCAGTTGAGCCGGTCACCGTCGTGCCTGTTGCCACACCACTGACCAAGGACAACGCAGAGGCCTACGTGACGGACCTCAAAGCAAAGCTCGCCACCAAGTAGGCCAGGGCATTCGCAAGACACTGCGCCCCTGAGCGATGCCGGGGGCGCACCGTCATAGTGCCAGCCGGTTTCGGCGTGGCGACGCACGTTAGAAGGTTTTCATCATGTCATCCACCAACACCGACAGCGTGGCAGGTGCGGCGAATGCTCAAGCGACCACGGCGGAGCTCGATAGCTCCGAAGCCTTGAAAGCTCCCGGTATTCGCTTGGGTTTGCGCATCCTCCGCACGGGACCAGCAGTGATCCTCATCGCGCTCATCATCATCATGAGCTTCCTCAACGAGTATTTCCTGACGGTTCGGAACCTTCAGAACCTCCTTACGCAAACGACGATGATCGCGACGTTGGCGTTGGGTCAGTTGCTTGTCATCATCGTCCGAGGCGTCGACGTCTCTGTAGGCAGCGTTCTTGGCCTGACGGTGGTCTTGTCCGGATTGATGATGGATTCCGGAATCGACAATGGTTTTCTCCACCTTGCCGTCTTTCTTTCTGCAGGTGCCGCGTTCGGACTGTTCAACGGCTTCATGATCGTTAAGGGCGGAATACCGCAGCCTCTAATCGTCACAGTAGCGACACTGGGTATTGGCAGAGGCATGGCGCTGCTCCTGAGTGGTGGTACCGAGCACATCGGGATGGCACCCCTAGTACAGGCTGCGGGCAATGGTTCTATCGGAGGGATTCCGATCCCTGCGATACTCGTCGCCTTCGTGACCCTGGTGCTCGCGGTACTGACGCTGAGGACGCTGTGGGGGCGATGGATATATGCGGTGGGCGGAAATCCCGACGTCGCTGGATGGCTGGGGGTGCCAAGGGACCGGGTCATTATGAGCTGCTATATGCTGTCAGGTATGACCGCGGGCATCGCCGGGTTAATATATGCTGGCCGGACGGACGCCGCCTCGCCGCTGGCAGGCGTGGGCATGGAGCTCGACGCAGTCACCGCGGTGATCATTGGCGGGGCCAGCCTCTTCGGCGGTCGCGGTCATATCGTAAATGCTCTGATCGGGGCTCTGATCATCGGCGTCATTCGCAATGGCTTGAACCTCATGAGCGTGTCTCCGTTTTGGGAAGCAATCGCCATTGGCGCGTCGATCCTGCTGGCGCTCGAACTTGACGTTCTCCGTCGTTATTTTGAAGAGAAACTGCGAGCACGTGCGGCGAGGGCGATGCGATGAGCGACAATGTCGTGTTGGAGATTAAAAACGCCGTGAAGTCCTACGGCTTCGTCACGGCCCTCGGCGGTGTCGATCTGACTCTTCACAAGGGAGAGATTCTGGCTCTGCTCGGAGACAACGGGGCCGGCAAGACGACGCTGGTTCGCGCTATAAGCGGTGTCATGCAGCTCGATGAGGGCGATATCCATCTGGCCGGAGAAAAGCTTGCGCTAAGTTCCGCGGGCGACGCGCGGCGCGCCGGCATCGAAACGGTATTCCAAAACCTTGCAGTGTTGGACAATCTCGACGTCTCCTCGAATTTCTACATTGGGCGCGAGAAAACGTGGCCGAGTTGGATGGGGCCATTTGGCTTCCTCAACAAAGCACGTGAGGCGACCGGTTGGGTCGGCGCAGCGAACACCCTCGGGATCAAGGCGTTGAATCCGGGTCAGGAGATAGGGCTAATGTCCGGTGGACAGAGGCAAGCCGTCGCTGTCGCGCGCGCGGTGGCGTTCGCGAGTAAGGTGGTGATCTTGGATGAGCCGACTGCCGCGCTCGGCGTCCGGGAGTCCGCGCAAGTACTTCGCTTGATCAAGTCTCTTCCGGAAAGAGGGGTCTCAGTGATTCTGATCAGCCACAACATGGATCACGTCGTACAGGTGGCCGATAGGGCTGTCGTTATGCGACAGGGCCGCATCGCGGGGTCGGCGGTTCCCAAGAAGGAGTCTGTTCCCGAGCTGATCGCGATGATCATGGGAGCGACTTGATTTATCAGCTAGACGGCAACTTGCTTATAGCACTGTATTATAGCAGCCGTCTTCAGGTAGGTCGTTCAAGGTATCGCACTCGGAATTTCTGTTAGAAGAGATTCCGAGTGATTTCTGGACAATACCAATGGAACGCAGATCATCGATTGCCAAGGACCTGCGAGAGGCAGGCTTGAGGCCTACTGAACAACGAATTTCGCTTTACAGGCTTCTTTTCGCGAATGGGCATCGACATGTGACCGTGGAAGAGCTTCACGCTGAGGCCATCGGCGAAGGCGTCGCCCTATCTGTCGCCACAGTCTATAACGCGTTGAACGATTTCACGGAAGCTGGATTGATCCGCGTGCTTGCGGTCGAAGGAGCTCGGACGTGGTTCGACACGAACACCTCCGACCACCACCACTTTTACGTCGAAGGCAAAGGCGAAATCCAAGACATCGATAGCGACGACATCTCCCTCAGCAACATTCCGATTCCTCCGGAGGGCTTTGAGATCGCGAACATTGACGTCATCATAAGGCTTCGGCCCATCGGCGGCTAATGACCTGCCGAGCCGACGGTTTCCCACCTCACCAACTACTAAAATAGCCCGGAGCCGCACCTTGAGCGCCAGCGCGAAAGTTTTTGTAACGCTTGCTCCCAAAATGGCAGTCGTTTTCGTAGGCTTTCTCATAGCCGGCATGGGCATGCCTGTCTTGCCAATCCACGTGAGCCAAGACCTCGGCTTTGGCACGTTCGTCATTGGCCTGATTACCGGCAGTCAGTTCTGTTCATCCCTTATGACGAGGTTGTGGGCCGGGGATTTTGCCGACCGAAAGGGGCCAAAGAAGGCTGTGATTGTCGGGCTTTCCCTAGCTGCTGTTGCAGGCGGGTTCTACTTTGCTTCATTGACCTCGCTTGGAAATCCCGCGTTGTCCGCGTCAATTCTGGTATTGGGGCGAGGCGTCCTTGGCGCAGGCGAAAGCCTGATTATCACAGGATCGGTGGCGTGGGGACTGGCAACAGTAGGGCCGCAGCATTCTGGGAAGGTGATAGCGTGGATCGGTACAGCGATGTTCGGAGCCTTGGCCGCGGGAGCGCCTCTCGGTAGCGCCTTGTTTGCCATAGAGGGGTTCGCGGCAATCGCCGCCGCTACGATCTTTTTGCCGATTGTGATGGCTGTTTTGGTCGCCCCCCTCGCTCCGGTGCCAGGCCGGTCGACGGCCTCCGCATCGAGGCTCAGCGTCATCAAGGCAGTCTGGCTTCCTGGGCTAGGCTCAGCTTTCGCTAGCCTCGGCTATGGAAGCATCTTGGCGTTTTCTAGCCTCCTCTTCCTTCATCGAGATTGGGCCGATGGATGGCTTGCTGTGACTTGCTTCGCCACGGCACTGGTCACAAGCCGTATCCTGCTTGGGCATATTCCTGATCGGCTCGGAGGTCCGATTACGGCGTTGGTTTTCGCGATCGTCGAGGTGATTGGCTTGATCACAATGGGCTTGACCACATACTCGGCGATTGCACTTGTCGGCGCTGCTTTGGTTGGCTTTGGCTATTCGCTAGTCTTCCCCGCATTTGGTATAGCGGTTGTCAAGGCTGCCCCGCCTGAAAGCCGCGGAATGGCAATGGGCTTGTACTCGGCTTGCCTTGATATCGCCCTTGCGCTTTGCGGGCCCGCGCTCGGCTTCGTAGGTGACGTTGCGGGCCTTCCCGCAATATTCACTACCACCGGTCTTTTGGTGTCGCTTTCGACGATCGTTGCTGTGTTGATAATGAAGCGCGCGTAGCAGAAAACCGAAGGCTTGAGCGAACTCCTAGCCTTCGGTCGCGTGTCTGCGCTATGGCGTTTTATTGCTTGTAGGACGGATCGAGTTGGGATTTGAGGTAGTCGAAGTGCCGCTGGGCCATTCCTTTGTAAGGCTTCCAACCTTCGCACGTCTTCCGAGCTACTTCATCCGAGAGCACCGCTAACGGGATGCCCGTTGACCGCGCTAAGATAATCGTTTGCGCCGCTTTCTCGAAGAAATACAAATCTTCGAATGCGTCCGCCACCGTTTCGCCCGCGATTGAAACACCGTGGTTGCCCATTAGCAGGACCGACTTGCCCTTCATCACGCGGGCGAGCCGCAGACCTTCCTCCTCTGCATCGGCTATGCCTCCGAAATCGACGTCATAGCCTATCCGCCCGTAGAACCGAGCAGTATTGTTGTCCAGTGGGAGCATGGTCGGGTCTGCCAGGCAAGCAAGCGCCACAGAGTAGGGCGCATGGCAATGCAGTATCACCCGCGCCTCCGGAAGCATCCGATGAAGAGTTCCATGAACGGCCCACGCAGACGGATCGGGTGCCTCCGGCCGTGCCATCACACCCTCGTCCCCGGCGTCTAGGAGAAGCAGGTCGCTGGCTCTGAGCGTATCGAAGTGCTGCCATCGCGGGTTCAGCAGGAAATGTTGGCCACTTTGGTCGACCGCCGCGCTGAAATGATTGCCGACTGACTCGCTCCAGCCGAAACGGTGGCAAATTCGGAAGGCGGCTGCTAGGTCCTCACGAAGCCCAACGTTATCCAATGACGATGGTTCGATCGTTGTTTCCGGGGCTGCCCTCATGACTTGAACCTTCCTTCGCTGACGAGCGCACGGTAGGTCGAGCGCATCTCAGCTCTGTCAGCGTAGCAGCCTCGGAGATAGCGGTCGCCACTTGTGGCGGAATAGGCGAGACGGCCATGAACAATACGGTGGTTATCGAAGACCATACATTCTCCGGCCTTCATCAAGAACCGCATCATGTATTTGTCATCCTGAAGCATCTTCCCGAAGCGGCAGAACGCGGGATAGTAGTCGTCCAGGACATCTTGGGGAACGTCGAAAATGTCGGCCATGTGCTGACTAATTGTCAGGCCAGACACCTCACCGTGCTGGTCGAGTTCAATCACCCGCTGGCGTGAGCGCATGTCGTAGTTGTCGTGTTCGCAGTAGAACGGGATGTCTATCTCTGAAAGGAGACGGAACCCTTCAGGATCGGTTTCCTTGAAGTCGTTGGCGACTGCAACGCCGTCCGAGTATATGCTGAGGCCGCCTTGAACGCTGTTGGCACGGCAGTGCAGGAACTGAATCCCTGGAGCCGCTTCCTCCGCAGGGGTGTCCGTGTGCAGTTCGAGCGCCTTCGCGGTGTAGGCGGTATTGGTCGGATTGATATGGGTCTTAACGTCGAAGTATTCACCGAAGAAGGTGGGTCGTACGTGACCCATGAGTCTTACGGTTTCAGACAGTCCCTCGTTGCTGTCTGGCATATCGGTGACGATGGTAAGCCCATAAGTCAGCATGGCCTCAATCCAATCCGCGACCAAAGAGGGGTCTTTCAGGAGCTGCGGTTGGGAGAAGCGCGCAATTGAAGGGTAGTGGTCGCTATACCACGCCTTTCTCGGCAGATCGGCCGGGTCCACGCGGCGAGCGCCACCGGAATACGCCGACAGCATAGAGATCGGGTATCTGGAAACGTGTGCTTCGTTGGCCCATTCGACTTCAAGCTTGTCGTCGACAAGTCTCGCGTCCTTCGCAAGGGGGGGCTGCTGAAGGTGAAAAATGTCGAACTGACGTTCTCGCGTCGCACTATCGAAGGATGTCGGGCAGTTGTCGCGTAGCCAATAGTAATTGAAGTATGCCTCACTGCCTGTAGGCAGGGTCAATCGGAGGCCCTTATCAAGGAGGCTTATCTCTCTGGGGATGGAAATTTGAGCGTTCATTGCCTTATCCTCTGCTTATATTGAGTTGAGCGAAAACTCCTCGTCGAGGGGGAGTGAGGCTGGACGTTAGAGGCAATTCCGCATATTGAGAACGATGGAAAAATCGGCGCTAATATAATGTGAGATTATAGAAGCCAGATGCTCCCATTACGATTGATCAATGTGTTTGATGCCGTTGTCCGTAGTGGAAGCACACAGGGTGCGGCTAAGGAGCTCAACGTAACTCAGCCTGCCGTCAGCCAAGCGATCCGGTCACTCGAAGAGCTGCTTGGCGTAAAGCTGTTCGATCGCAAAACGCGCCCGGTCAGTCTCACCACAGCGGGCGACATTTTGAATACGGGCGTCTCGGATGGGCTGAACCGGATCGCCGAGACCATTGACCGTGTTCGGTCCTTGCACCTGCTTAACGAAAATTCGGTCACGATCGCTTGTACCATTGGCACAGCGACATATTGGCTGATGCCGCGCCTCGCTGGCTTCTACGTCGAGTTCCCTGATATCGCTGTAAATGTTCAGACGACGGTTGGGAGCCCGGAAATCTCACCTAGCACTGACTTGTTGATCCGGTATGGGCTCGGGGAGTGGACCGACGGTCGATCTGTCAGGCTTTTCGACGAGAGAGTCGTACCTGTTTCCAGTCCCCGCGTCGCTGAGAGGTACTCAATAATGGAAGACCTCGAAGATGCGCCGCTGCTTCACGTTGTCAGCTCGGAGAAGAGCTGGCTATCTTGGGACGACTATTTCAAGCGTTTCTCGCTGCCCGAAAACAACATGGTCGGTCGCAGCTTCACGAACTATGTGCAAGCGACCCAAGCCGCCCTTTCAGGGCAAGGCGTGATGCTTGGGTGGGAATCAAACACTGGCGATTTGGTTCGCGAAGGCCGGCTGATTGCGATGAAGAATGCTGAGATCGTCCCTGAAGAGTCCTTTTATCTCGTCATTCCGTCGAACGGTCAGAAGAAGTCAGCAACCGACGTATTTGCCAGCTGGCTTGCAGCCCTCTCAAATGACGAAAGTCGGGACCTGCGCGATAGGCTGGCGACGGGGATCGTGGCCAGCTAGGACTGACCTACTAAGCGCGCTCCCTTGCGAACCTCTTCTTCCATATCGACTCCATTCAACTTCCCAACCAAGTCGCTCAACATAGGCACGAAGTCGTCGCCATGCCCGACGGCCTCCGCATGCGTGTAATACTGAACAGCGGCTGAGGCCATCACGCTGGTGACCTTGGAGTCGGCCGCCATGTTATTGACGTAGCGAAGGTCCTTGGCGGCGTACGAGATCATGAACTTGTGAGCGTCCCGGTCACGATCAACGACGTATTTCATGAAGGTGCCGAAGAAGCCACTGTCCATACGGCTACCCGTGATGACGTCACGTATCGCCTGCGGCGAAATTCCGATTTTCGCTCCGAGAACAACCGCTTCGGCATAGAGAGCTCCGTAGCTCATCCCGATGAAGTTCATAAGGAGCTTCATCTTGTGTCCGTTTCCAACAGCCCCAACGCGGATGACACGGCCGGCCCAGCACTCGATGACAGGCTTCACCTGTTCGAATACGTCGTCATCGCCGGCGACCATGGCATCGAGGGTACCTTCTTCTGCCTCTTTGGGCGTCCGGCCCAGCGAAGCGTCAATCAAGGTCGCGCCAACGGCCTCCAACTCTTGCGCCAGAAGGAGCGTGGAGGAAGGGTCGGATGTCGAGGTGTCGATCACGATCAGCCCAGGACGTGCACCGGCGATAATACCGTCGTTGCCCTTCACGACTTTCTCCACCTGGCCCGAGTTCTGAAGGCAGATATGGATGATGTCGCACTTGTCGGCCATGTCTTTCGGGCTCTCAGCACTTTTCGCGCCGATTTCCAGAAGCGTGGGCATCGGGCGTTGATCCAAGAACCAAAGGTCATAGCCCTTCGTGCGAATGTTCTTTGCCATGCCGTGTCCCATCATGCCGACGCCGATGAAGCCGATGACTGGTTTGTTGCTCATGGAAATCTCCTCTCCGAATTTCGTCAGTTTTTGAATGTGGCTAGCCAAGCCAGATCGGGTACCGCTCCATTTGCCGGCAGATACTCAGCACCAATGGGCGAAGACCAACCGAGCTCCCGCACGCGACGCAGCGCGAAAGAGTAGTCCAGCTCGCCATGGTCCGGGCTGCCGCGGTCAGGCACAGACGCGATTTGCACATGCCCGATCAGAGGCAGGTTCGCCTCGAACCGGCGTGTCACGTCGCCGCCCATGATTTGGACGTGATAAAAATCGAACATCATCTTGAGGTTCGGTTTGGCGACCGTGCGGATGATGTCTGCCGCCTGCTCGACCGTGCTGAGAAAATAGCCCGGAGCGTTGTAGTGGTTGAGAGGCTCGATCAAGATGGTGATATCGGGCCCCGCTTTCTCTGAGGCGTAAATCAGGTTCTCGATGAAGGCCGAGCGCGCACGCGGGCCGCTCGAGTTGCCCGCCATGACATGGATCGCTTTAGCGGAAATCTCGGTCGCGTATTCGATGGCTTGGTCGATCGCTGCACGGGCTTCTGGCTCTCGACCGGGAAGGGCGGATAGGCCGTTCTCGCCGACCGAAACGTTCCCCCGCGAGGTGTTCAAGCCAAGCATTCTGAGTCCGGCCTCTTTCAAGGCAACTTTGACCTCCGAGGCAGGAACTGCATAGGGCCAATGGCATTCGACAGCGTCGAAGCCTGCATCCTTAGCAGCTCTGATTGCCTCGGGTAGCGGACGGTCGTTCCAGAGAAACCCGAGGTTCGCCGAGAATTTCATGCTTCCCACTCCACATTGAAAGTCGTGACGACGTCGAGAATCTCTTCTGCCTTGAGCTGCCGTGGGCGGCAGCCGCAGGTCAGCATCGCGAGCCGCGCCGTCGCCTCGAGTTCTTCGATCGCGTTGCACGCGGCCTCGACATCCTTCCCGGCGACAACAGGACCGTGATTGGCCAGCATGACGGCGGTGCGCTTGCCTGCCAGTCCTCGGACGGCTTCTCCCATCGCCGGATCACCTGGCCGGAAGAACGGCAAGAGCTTTACGCGACCAAGCTGCATGATGGCGTATGGTGTCAGAGGAGGGAGGAAGTCGTCCTCGTTGACGTCAGGCATCATGGACCAAGCGACCGCATGACAGGAATGCAGGTGTACAACGGCTCCTGCCTGGCTTCGCGTGCTGTAGAACGCGGAGTGAAGAGGCATCTCTTTGGTAGGCTTGTCGCCCGCAATATGCTGGCCGTTACCGTCGAAACGACTTAGACGCGAGGGGTCAAGGCGACCGAAGCTGGTCCCGGTTGGAGAAACCAGAAGGCCGCCGTCAGACGTGCGCGCGGAGATGTTGCCCGTCGACCCATGTGTGAGGCCGCGATCGAAAAGCGATTTGGCCAGATCGCAGATTTGTTCGCGCAGGCGAGCTTCTTCGGTCATCGATCGAGAACCTCCAAGGCCTTCGAGAAGAATTGCTCGTTGCCAAAATTGCCGGATTTGAGGGTGATTGCGATCCTGCTGTTCTCGGAGGTGGCAAAGCACCAGGGAACTCCCGGTGCGATTTCGGCACCGATGTCGAGGCGCGTAACGCCCAAGGCCTTGGCCACCGACCCCGAGGTTTCACCTCCGGCAACCACGAAACGCCGGTATCCAACGTTCCGCGCTTCTTCTGCACAGGCCGCCAATGTCGATTCAATCAGCGAACCCGCACGTTCGACGCCCAACTTCTCCTGTGCGGCGCGAACCGCATCGGGTGCGGCGGTCGCGTAAATCAACGGGGTCGCCGATGCGTCCTGCGCGGCCAACCAGTTCAAGACACGTGCGCTACCAAGCTCAGCGACCTCCAGTGGGTCAAGCTTGAAGCTTGGCCCGCCCTTTGCGAGGAAATCGGCGACTTGGCGATTGGTCATCGCGGAGCAGCTGCCCGACAATACAATCGCTGGACCAGGATCGAACGAACTGGACGTGGACGCCGGCGATCTTTCGATCCGCCCTTGCTTTGCCCATAGTTCCGGTAGGGGCATTGCCACGGCGCTGCCGCCAGTGAGGAGCACCATGTCCTGGCATGCTTCCGCGATGATGTAGAGATCATCGTTGGCAACGGCGTCGACGATGACGTGGGCGACCCCTTCCGAAGCGAGCTGGGATAGTTGCTCGGCGAGGGACGCTGCGCCCTTTGCGACAACCAACCTGTTCGCCAGGCCGACGGGCTTGGTTGTCTGCGGTGCGAGGAGACGGGTGAGGTTTGAGTCCCGCATCGGCGTGAGAGGATGATCCTTCATCGGGCTCTCCGAGAGGGGCTGCTCGCCCACAAACAGGTTTCCCATGAAGATAGCTCGACCATTCTCCGGAAACGCAGGGCAGTAGATGGTCTGGGAGGCACCCAGCGACCCCATCAGAGCCTCGGCAACGGGACCGATGTTGCCCTTTACAGTGGAGTCAAACGTGGAGCAATACTTCCAGAAGAAGCGCTGCGCTCCCGCGTCCTTCAGCCACTGAAGCGCTGCTTGCGTTTCTTGTATGGCTTCATCTACCGGGCTGGTGCGGCACTTGAGGGCAATTATCTCTAGTGGCGCGGTGTCCCGCGGTGGCTCCGTGGGAACGCCCATTCTAAGTGAAACGGGAACGCCTGATCGGGCCAATAGCCCAGCCAGATCGGTCGCACCGGTGAAGTCATCAGCGATTGCGCCAAAAAATGTTGCCATCTTGATTTCCTTACCGGTCACGACCCCGACTTCGAGCCCGGAAGCTCTATGCCGGCGTTGCGTGCGTAAATCTTGGCGACCGCAGCGTCATCTTCGCGCCCCAGGCCCATGCCGGAGGCGGCGACAAACTGTTGTAGAGCCGCGGCCGTGAGCGGGGCCGAGAACTTGGACGCGCGAGCGACGTCAAGGACGATGCCAAGGTCTTTTGGCCAGATGTCGACTGCGGAATGAGGAGTGTAGTCGCCCGATGCCACGTGCGGGGCACGGTTCTCCAGCATCCAGCTCGTGCCGGCGCACTGCGGTATCACCTGGAGGAATGTGTCGGCATCGATGCCCTGCGTAATGCCAAAGGTAATGGCTTCCGCCATCGCTGCGATATGCGTTCCGGCAAGCATCTGGTTGACTGCCTTCATGGCCGACCCAGCGCCAGCTGCGTCGCCCAATTCGAAGACCTTCTCCGCAAGTGCGTCGAGGGCCGGGCGGGCTTTTGCGAAGGCCTCAGACGTACCGGAGGCCATGATTGAAAGCTTGCCGTTGGCGGCTTTGACGGAACCGCCCGAAATGGGTGCGTCGAGGAAATGAATGCCGCGTTCCGAGCAGCGTTCGGCCGCCTTTCGCGCATAGTCCGGCGCAACTGTGACGCACATGATCACGACGGCACCGGGCGATAGTTTCGAGACGACCCCATTATCGCCGAACAGGACCTCTTCAGTCTGGGTCGAATTCAGAACGACGACTAAGACAGCGTCCAGGCCTGCCGCGGCGGCATCCAGATCAGTTGCAGAGCCGCCGGCGGCGTGAAGGCGCTTTACGGCATCGGGGTTAACGTCCGCACCGAACACTTCAAGGCCCGCCCGAACGAGGGAGGATGCCATTCCGAACCCCATCGAACCCAGTCCAAAAACACCAACTTTCATTTCTCGCTCCATACGTTCCAACAATCAGGTGTTGGACCCAAAGATTTGTTTGATCACAGCGTCTGTGACCTCACGTGTTGTCGCTGACCCACCCACGTCCGGCGTCGAAATGCCCGCCGAACACACCGCTTCGATGGCCCTCATCAGGCGGTCTGAACTCTCGGATTCTCCCAAATGGTCAAGCATCTGGCATGCAGTCCAAAACGACGCGATCGGGTTCGCGATGCCTTTCCCGGTTATGTCGAATGCAGAGCCGTGGATCGGCTCGAACATCGAGGGGAAGCGTCGCTCTGGATCGATGTTCGCTGTCGGCGCGACGCCCAGGCTGCCCGCCAGCGCGCCCGCCAAATCCGACAGGATGTCGGCATGCAGGTTCGTGGCCACAATCGTGTCGAGGCTTTCCGGGTGAAGGGTCATTCGGACAGTCATGGCATCGACGAGGACTTTGTCCCATTTGACGTCGGGAAATTCCGTGGATACCTCGGCGGCTATCTCATCCCAGAGGACCATGCCGAAACGCTGCGCGTTTGACTTCGTGACGACGGTCAGTTGCTTTCGCGGTCTCGATTGAGCGATCCGGAAGGCAAAGCGCATGATGCGGGTAACGCCCACGCGGGTGAAAATGGCGACCTCAGTCGCGACTTCCTCAGGCAGGCCGCGGTGCGCGCGCCCTCCGTGGCCCGAATATTCACCCTCCGAATTCTCGCGCACGATCACCCAATCGAGGTCGCCGACCCCCCTGTCTCGCAGAGGGGTCGGTATCCCCGGGAGAATCCGCGTTGGGCGGACATTCGCGTATTGGTCAAAACCTTGGCAAATCGGCAGCCGCAGTCCCCACAGCGTGATATGGTCGGCAATGTCGGGAGCACCTACCGCGCCGAAGTAGATCGCATCGTGGCCTCGCAACTGCGCGAGGCCGTCGTCCGGCATCATCTTCCCGTGCCTGCGGTAATAGTCCGAACCCCAGTCGAACTGGGTCACCTCGAAACGCACTGTGTCTGAGCGCCGCTGGAGCGCATCGAGAACCTCGAGACCCGCACCGATGACCTCGGGACCGATACCATCAGCTGGTATCGCCGCGATCTTGTGGGTGCGATGTCCGGTCATGGATGTCATGCGAATTCCGGCAACGACGTCGCCTCCTCGTCGAACCCGTAAACCGACTTCGTCTCCAGGTACTCCTCAAGCCCGACGCTTCCCATGGAGCGTCCGATGCCGGATTGCTTATAGCCCCCCATCGGCGTGACGGAATTCGTGGCCGCGCCGTTGAAGCAAATGCGTCCTGCGCGCAGGCCGGCAGAGAACTCGTAACCCTTCTTTCTATCGCCGGAGAAGACGTAGCCGCCGAGCCCGTATGGGCTGTCGTTGGCGATCTCCAGCGCTTGCTCCTCGGAAGAGTAGGGGATGACAGCAAGCACCGGACCGAAAATTTCTTCCTTCGCGATGGTCATGTCGGGTGCGACGTGGGTGAAGACGGTGGGCTTTACGAAGTAGCCCTGGTTGCGGCCCTCGGGCTTTCCCGTCCCTCCGCAGGCGAGGCGAGCGCCTTCGTCGATACCGATCTGGATGTAACGTTGGATGCTGTCGTACTGGGACTGGCTGACGACAGGACCCATCGTGGTGGCCGGATCGCGCGGGTCGCCCAGTTTGTACTTCGAGACCTCGTCCACCAAGTAGGCAGAAACCTCTTCGATCTGGCTTTCATGGACGAGCATCCGGCTTGGAGCATGGCACGATTGGCCGGCGTTGAAGAAGCAACGCTGGATGTTCCAGCGAGCGGCCTTCTCAAGATCGGCGTCCTCGAGCACGATGTTCGCCGATTTTCCGCCGAGCTCCAGCGATACGCGCTTGATTGTCTGGGCCGCCGCCTCGCCGACGCGCGCGCCGGCGGATGTCGAACCCGTGAACGAGATCATGTCGACCTCGGGATGCGTCGACATAGCCGCGCCGACTTCACTGCCTCGTCCGATGATCAGGTTGAACACGCCGGCAGGAACGCCGGCCTTTTCGAAGACCTCCGCGAGAATGATCGAGCTGATCGGCGATGCGTCCGAGGGCTTCGAGAGCACAGTGCATCCGGCTGCAATAGCGTAGATCGCTTTGATGACCGGCGTCTGGACGGGCCAGTTCCACGGCGAGATCAAGGCGCAAACCCCGATCGGCTCGCGGCGGATGATCGTGTCACCGAGGCGGCTTTCGAAATGGTATGTCCGCAGGAGGTCGCGGGCGACTTTCATATGGCCAATAGGGCCGGTCGCCTGCGCTCGTGCGCTCACGGGAATGCCTACTTCCTGCGCCATCACGTCGGCAAACTCGTCGACGCGTTTTTCGTACGCTGCGATGATGCGGTCGATAAGTTCGGCACGCTCTTCCAGCGACGTTCTTGAGAAGGTATTGAAGGCTCGGCGAGCTGCCAAGGCTGCCTTGTCGACATCGGAAGCCATACCGCCTGTGGCCACGGAAGCGAACGGCGTCTCCGTGTAGGGGTTCGTCAGCAACTTCTGGCCTGCCTTGGCTGGCTCTTGCCAGCGGCCGTCGATGTAGAGATTTCCGTAGTGTTGCATGAGCTTACTCCGCTTGATCGACAGATCAGAAGCTGTGTGTGTAGCCACCGTCGCAAGCGATCGTCTGCCCGGTGATGAATGATGCCGCCGGGGAGGCGAGGAACATCGTGATGCCTACGAGGTCAGAAGGGACGATGGTGCGCGGAATGCACTGGAGGTCGATGTTCCGCTGGAGAATTTCTTGGGTGAGGCTGGCTTTGCGCTCGGCCACTTCGGTCGCGACGGTGCCGGGACGAATGCAGTTGGCGGTTACGCCGAACGGACCCAGTTCGCGGGCAAGCGAGTTGGTCATCCCGATCAGCGCCGACTTCGACGTCACATAATGGAGATAGTTCTTGGTTCCGCGGTGGACGGAGGCCGACGAGATATTGATGATGCGCCCAAAGCCGCGGTCCCGCATGCCAGGCGCGGCTGCGGCAGCACAGAAGAAGACGCCGTTCACGTTGACGTTCATCACCTTCTGCCACTCTGCCTCAGGTATCTCGTCAAACGGACGCTTGACGAGTGCCGAGAAAAGAGAGGCGTTGTTGACCAGCACGTCGATACGACCGAACTCTTTCTGGACAGCCGCGACCATTGCGTCCACGGAGTCCTTGCTGGAGACGTCCACGGACAGGGCCAGCGACCGGCCCCCGGCTTCCGCAATCTCTTTAGCCACGCTCTCGGAGTTGGCCAGGCTGAGGTCGGCGATCACGGCGATGGCCCCCGCAGCAGCGAACTGCCGGGCAAGTTCGCGGCCGATGCCTTGGCCTGAACCTGTCACGAGAACGACCCGGTCTTTAACGCTGAAGTCGCGGGCTTCAGCAAGGAGTGCTGAGGCAGCGTTGTTCGAGGCGGTTTCAATGTTCACGGTAGTCCTCCGATAGACTGTCCAGCTGGACTTTCGCTTTGCGGTCCAATGGATCGAGATGTGGTTCCTCAGGCCGCCAGATGACGGCTATGTTTTTGTTGGGCTCAGCGGAACGACGCTGCCGTGGCGATCGCCGTGTTGGTCAAAAAGCCTGTGTCACTGCCAGTCGAGACGTAGCGCGCGCCCAAGCGAAGGATTTCCTTTGCGATCTCGGGACGCGTGTTCAGGCCGCCCACGCCGAGGTGCTTCCCTTTGGCATTGCAAACCTCGAGCACGTGTTTGTAGGCCTCCATCACCTTGGGGCTGTCGAGTTGGCCAGGAATTCCGAGTGAGTTGCAGAGGTCGTTGGTCCCCACGAGCAGCATGTCCATGCCATCGACCGACGCGATGTCCGCGGCATTTTCTACCGCGTTGACCGACTCGATCATTCCGACCACCAGCGTCGCCTCGTTCATCTTCGCCATCGTCTCGGCAGCCGGGCCGCCTCGGAAGAGTGTGTGGGCGTTCGTCGCGAGCAAAGAACGATCGCCCTTGGGAGCAAACAATGCTGCCTCCACGATATCTTCTGCCTGGGCCTTGGTCTCGACATGGGGAACGATAACGCCCTGCGCGCCGGTCTCGAGTGTGCGGCTGATGTCGGCCTTGTTGTGGCCGGCCACACGAACCAATGGCGTAACGCCCAGTGCGGCAGCGGTGATGCTGATTTGGCTGACGGTCTCAAGCGAGAAGCTGTTGTGCTCCAGATCGATGTACAGGCAATCGAAGCCCGCACTGCGGGCGATCGCTGCGATCTCGACACCGCGTACGATGCGGACGATCATGCCAACCGCTACTTCGCCGGCGTTCATGCGCGTCTTCATCAGGTTTTTGATAGGTGTTTCGATCGGATGCATGTGGAATTCCAAACTCGCGGGATTACCGCGTTCTGACTTCATCATTCGTGCCGTCTGGCTGTGCTAAGGTTTGAAGCCAACCGTGATCGCGATCAAGAGCGCGGGAGGGTCGCGAGCCCGGAGCAATAACAAGATGTTATAGCTCGGTTTCGGGGAGGATTACGGAGCGACCCACTTTTCTATTATCTGAAGTCAACCGGAAGGTTTCACCGAAGACAACAGAGGAGTGAAAGATGCGTATTTCAGATGTAGCCAGTGCAGAGGGCGGTGCAGTCGGATCGATGCGTGTAGGCAAGCTCGATCAGAAGTTCCTGCTACAGGGGGAAGATGGCTCCCCGAACAACTACCTGCTCAACGTAGGTCTCACCGGCTCTGGCGGCTGGGGAACTCCGCGCCATCGTCACAACTTCGATCAGATTCGATACGTCCTCAAGGGCAAGTACCCGGCGTCCCCGCACAAGATCATGGGTGAGGGCTCTGTCGCGTACTTCCCGGAGAGCGTTCACTACGGACCGCAGGACCGTCCGGAAGGCCTCGAAATGATGGTCATCCAGTTCGGCGGCGCGAGCGGGGAGGGCTTCCTCAGCACTCCGCGTCGTGAAGCTGCAAACGAGGCCCTGAAGGCCAAGGGCGAGTTCAAGGACGGCATCTTTACCTGGATCGACGACAAGGGTCAGAAGCACAACGTAGACGGCGCAACGGCTTGCTACGAAGAAGCAATGGGCAAGAAGATGGTCCTTGCCAAGCCTCGCTACGACGATGTCGTGATGATGGACCCGGAATCGTACGAGTGGACTCCCACGGGGACTCCAGGTGTATCGACGAAGCTCCTTGGGGTGTTCACCGAACGCAACACCAAGATCGGCTTCATCAAGGTGGATGCCGGCGCGACGTTCAATACCGGCTCGCGCGACCAGATTGACGTTCTCTTCATGAGCAAAGGGAACATCACGGTCGATGGCAAAACCTATGGCGATAAGACCGCCATCGAACTGCTGCCGTCTGACGCTCCGGTCGACATCAAAGCCAACGAAGAGTCGTTGTTCTTTACCGTCACACTGCCAAAGTTCTGATGGTTCAATTGCCGGCGTGACCAGGTCACGCCGGCATTACTTTGCCCAGTGCGTATGCTTCGGTCATACCCTCGACCTCAGAGCGTCGACTATCAGCGATAATGCGGGATTGTTCTGCCTTCGATTGGGATAGTAGAGGTAGTATCCCTCAAACATTGGGCACCAATCGTCGAGGACTTGGGTCAACTCTCCTCGATCAATGTGACCAGCGACCAGGCTCTCGGGCAAGTAGGCGAGCCCATACCCCAAAAGCGCGGCGTCGATCATGCTGCCGGGGTGATTGATAGTTAGCTGGCCGTCGACCCTCACCCGAACCTGCTTATCGTCCTTCTCAAATTCCCACGCGTACAACCCGCCCGCCGAGTGTTGTCGGGTGTTTATGCATGTGTGGGAGCTCAAATCCTGTGGCGTGGATGGTGCAGGGTTTTTCCTGAAATATCCGGGCGAACCGACAACCACCAAACGCCAATCCTGCCCGATCTTTACGGCGATCATGTCCTTGTCCAACCGCTCGCCGAGCCTGATCCCCGCGTCAAAGCGCTCCTCGACAATGTCGCTGATGCCGTTGTCGCAAAAGAGTTCGACCTTGAGATCGGGGTAATCCTGCAGGACGCCCCGCAGCTTGGGCCATACAACGCTTTCTAGGGCGTAGTCCGAGAGGTTGATCCGAACAGTCCCGACCGGGCGATCGCGATAACGCATCAGGTCGGCGATATCCGCATTGATATCGTCCAAGCGAGGCTGGATCGCGCTGAGGAATTTTTCGCCGACTTCGGTCGCTGCCACGCTTCGGGTCGTTCTAATCAGAAGACGAAGACCAAGGCGCTCCTCGAGGCGTTTGATGGCGTTGCTGATCGTAGATTGGGAAACACCAAGCAAAGCGGCAGCGCGTGTGAAGCTGCGTTCACGTGCGACGACAGTGAACCAAAACAGCTCGTTGTAATCTTCCTGCACCTTCGGCCCTCGTTTCGACCCCAGCCAACTTCTATCGCGCCGACGACGTTATTCGCAGAGCTTTTGACTGTCGGGGATTAATTCGCCATGAGATAACTATTAGCGGATTTCCCCGTCTAATAGATAGGTCCTTCATCCCTTAGATTGCGTCCCAAGACAACAAGGAAAAGGGAAGACGCATGAAAAGGCCAAATAGTGAGAACGTGTCCGATACCGGACTGACCCTCGATCGGCGCAGTTTGCTGAAAATTGGCGGTTTAACCGCTGCTACGGTTGGAGTACTTGCAATGGGCAGCGCGGCTGCCGAGGCTGCTGCCTCGGAGACATGGGATAAGACCTTCCCTAAGAGCGACAAGGTCGATCACCAAAAGGTGTCCTTCTATAACAAACTGGGGATCATGCTGGTCGCGGACTTGTACGTCCCGAAAAACGCCGATCGGTCTGCTCGTCATCCGGCGATCGTGGTTGGACACCCGTATGGTGGCGTAAAGGAGCAGACGTCGGGTCTTTACGCCCAGACGCTGGCAGAGCGCGGGTTTGTCACCATTGCCCATGACGCCTCCTACAACGGTGAAAGTGGCGGGCAACCTCATTTCACGGCGTCTGCCGAAGCATTCGTGGAAGACTTCAACGCGGCGGTCGACTACCTCGGCACGCATTCCTTCGTCGACCGGCAGCGCATCGGCCTGCTCGGCGTATGCGGGAGTGGCGGTTTCGGATTGGCTGCGGCCGAGATCGATCCGCGCATCAAGGCTGTCGCCACTGTCAGTATGTATGATATCGGTCAGGGCCAGCGCCAGGGTCTCGCTGCTGAACTCGACAACGCTGCCGTAAAGAAGCAGCTCCGCGAAATTGCCGATCAGCGATGGGCAGAAGTTGACGGCGCGCCGCGGATGATGGCCGTTGGCACTCCCGAGGTGCTGACAGAGAACTCTCATCCGATCGAACGCGAGTTCTTCGATTATTACCGGACGCCGCGTGGCCAGCATCCGAGGTCGACAACGACCATGGCTCGCACCAGCAACGCGCCCATGACCCTGTTTTGGTCGTTCCCACGTTTGTCTTGGATTTCCCCGAGACCTGTTCTTTTCATCACCGGTGACCAGGCACACTCCAAAATCTTCAGTGAACAGGCCTACGCCGCCGCTTCCGAACCGAAGGAACTGTATGTCGTGCCCGGTGCCGGACACGTCGATCTCTATGATCGGACGAACCTGATCCCTTGGGCGAAGCTACAGTCGTTCTACGACCAGCATCTCGCTTAACACGAACGACCGTGCCCGGGCAGAGGCCCGGGCACGGCGAATGAGGATGATCTGATGAGATGCTCTGACCGTTTTTACTTCGCCAACGCTAGTGCGGCCTTATGGTGTCGAGCGGTGGGCGGCAACCTCATGGCTTCTATCGAATGGGCCGCTCTGTGTCTCGTTGGTGCCATCTCTGGGTACGGGGAAGAACGAAACTACCGCGATAGCCAGGATCGCTTTCGGTAGCCGATCGGTCTTTCGGCACTACGCTCAGCGCCATGTTGCTTCGTTAATCCGTGCGGAATGATCAAAGGTCCGACCTTTTCCACAGATGCCCCGTTACGATGCCGATTGATGATTGTCATCGATAAGTACAAGCGAGAAGCAACGGGTAATCAAATAAGTGGGTATGCCTTACTTCTGAGACATGACACATCAATCGACAATCTCTCCCGATATCCATCCTGAAACGCGGGCTCGAGCTGCTGCCTGGGGTGCGGTTTTCGCCATGGCCTTGTGCGTCGCGGTCTTGATCGCATCAGAATTTATGCCCGTCAGTCTTCTCTCTCCGATCGCCAGCGATCTCGGGGTAACGGACGGTCGTGCTGGTCAGGCAATCTCCGTCTCAGGCATCTTCGCGGTTTTAACGAGTCTCTTTATCTCGAACCTAACCCGGAAAATTGACCGACGCTTGGTATTGTTGTCCCTGTCGCTAATCCTGGTGATCTCGGGTTTGGTCGTCACCTTTGCACAGTTCTACGCGGTCCTCATGATTGGCCGCGCCATGCTGGGCGTCGCCATCGGCGGCTTCTGGTCGATGTCCACAGCCATAATCATGCGATTGGTGCCGTCGGACTCGGTACCTAAAGCGTTGGCCACACTCAACGCTGGCAATGCCATCGCCGCCACGATCTCAGCGCCACTGGGAAGCATGCTCGGCAGCTATGTGGGATGGCGTGGGGCGTTCTTCGCCGTTGTTCCCCTCGCGCTGGTCTCTCTGGTTTGGCAATGGAGCAGCCTCCCATCGCTTCCAGCTCGTAAGCGGGAAGGGCCGCCACACGTCATCCGGTTGCTCCGGCGCAAGCAGGTCGCGCTCGGCATGGCATCGATCACATTGCTGTTTGCTGGTCAGTTCTCGTTGTTCACCTATCTTCGGCCCTTTCTGGAAAAGGTGACCCTGGTTTCGGTGTCGACCCTTTCACTTCTTCTGCTGCTGATGGGATTGGCCGGCGTCGCCGGTACCTACATGATCAGCCGTTTGCTGCAGACACGATTGTATGGGATTCTGGTATCTGTTCCCATCGCCATGGCCGCCGTGGCGGTGGGCCTGGTCGCCTTCGGTACTTCAGTCCCTGTCACAGCTATTCTTCTCGTCGGCTGGGGGCTTTTGGGAACTGCGGTCCCCGTCGGATGGGGAACGTGGCTTACTAGAGCCATGCCCGACGACGCAGAGGCTGGCGGGGGCCTTCAAGTTGCGACGATCCAGCTGGCCATCACATTTGGGGCTGCGCTGGGGGGAGTGCTGTTCGACGGCGCTGGGTGGCAAACAACCTTTTTGTTCGCTGCCGTTGCGCTCGCTGGTTCATCACTCTTCGCGGGTCTCGCATGGCGGGCCGCGAGAAAGCCAAAAGGAATCGTTCTGTGATTACACGTCGTCGAAATTTTCTGGGAATGGGTGCCGCGATGATCGTACCTAGTGTTGGCTTTGGGCTGCAGGCCAATGGCCAGACGATGCCCGGTGTGCGTGTGAGGTTCGCTTTCGCGGATTCTGAAATGACGGCGACGTTGAACGACAGTCCCTCCGCCAGGGACTTTCTCACCATGTTGCCGTTGAACCTGACGATCGAGGACTATAGCCATAATGAGAAGATTGTCAGGCTTCCGCGAAAGCTGAGCGAAGAGGGAAGCGGGCCATTTGACAACGAACGGCCCGGTGACCTTTGCTATTTCAAGCCGTGGGGAAATCTGGCGCTGTTCTACGGTGACTACAAATGGGACGGCCTAATCCGCCTCGGTCGGTTCGACGACGGATTCGATCCGCTGCTTATTCGGGGAAACTTCCCGATTCGTATCGAGAAAGTCTGAAACCTCCCGGGGCGGACTTCCTTAATTATCGTCATCAGGACCGAAGCGCTCTGTCATTGAGCCCGCTTGTTGTTCATAGTCTTTTGATAGCGATCGAACACAGGCAGCGAGCAGGAAGTAGCCTTCGAGCTCGGCGGACTCGGCCTGAACTCTGTACTTCTCGGAGAGCGCCTTTTCAGGCGCGCCGGTTGGGTCGACCCAATATGCGCCGCGAGCATTGTACAATCCAGTTCGATATCCCGATCGTAGCGGTTCGTAAGAACTCTCGTCCAGGGCCTCCGCAACTGCTCTATTCACCCAAAATCCGTCCGGGTCTTCAGGCGCATGTATGAGGACTGTTCCCAGTTTGGATAGTCCGATATCCAGATAGCCTTTTTCTTCGGCTTCCTCGAGGAATGCTTCGAACCATTTCCTAAAATCCGAAGCCGAGAAGCCATCCGCGACTTTCTGACCTGGCGGTGTTCGCCAGTGCAACAACAACCGATGTGCCGCGGAAGCTGCGTGCCGCTCCTGCTCGGTTGGCTCTTTCGACGGCGCGCCCTTCGATCTGTAAATTCTGGCCAAGACGTCCAGGTAGAAATCTGGATCGTCTGCTAGCCGTTGCTCCAGAGTTTTTGCAAACGTCTCGCGCCCGAGTTGGACGAGAAGGTCAAGGTAAGCCCACTCGATTTTCTCGAGGTCCCTTTTGTTGGAATCATCGGCGATCTGAATGCGTTTGATCAAGGCTTCGACTGCGTAGCTGTCCATGCCAACCAATTTTTTTCCCGCCTTTGCGAGGGCCAAGAGGGCCCTGGTGGCGTCCTTTGTGTTCAGATCACCGAAACGCAGCATATATGCGTGAAGAGATTCTACCGCCCCATCTGGGCGGCTTTGCATGAGCAGTTTCTTCACAGCGTAACGGAGGTCTCGCTTGCTTTCGATCAGGCCAATTCCGACTGTGGACCAGTACAAACCATCATCGCGACCCAAAAGGCTTTCGACCTCGGCCCACGTTGCGCGTGAAAACGGGAGGGCCGTGAGTAGCGTTGCTTTGGAATTCTTAGACCATTGGGGCAAACCTAGAGATTCAAGCCATTCCTCTTTGCGGGTGGCAAAGCTCTGAGCTGCATAACCCATAAGCACGTCGCGGAGACTCTCAGTGTCACTCTGCGCCCACCGTTGTAGTTCCGTCACCGGAACCGTTGCACCCTCGAGTTTAGCCAGAGCTACACCGACCAAACGGGGTCTATCCACGGTCATAGCAAAAGACACCACCGCGGAGAGTCCGCCGATCTCCCAGATTTCCTGAACTGCCTCCTCCTGCAGGTTTTCGTTCTTTTGCTGCCGTTCCTGCCAGGTCATCTTTCTGTCGTACGACAGAGGGTCACTCGCACCAAATCGATCCTGATATCGGATGGAAGGGTCCTCTGGCTGCAGGCGAGACGCAAGCGCCTCGATCTCTGCGACGGATGAGCGCGGTATAGCCCAGTCAGCGCTAGCGAATGCGGTGTGTTTCTGCGCGGTGTCTTTCAATGCCACCCAGATTTTGTGGTTTCTACCGCTTTCCCGCAGAAGTCCGATGTTGTCGCCAATCAAGATGATCGCTTTAGTGAAAGCCGCCGGCGGCAAGTCCGGTAAATGCTCTGCCAAGTCAGCTAGGTACTCGGGTTTCGAAGCGGCCAAGCCAATAAGGCTCTCGGTGTATTTGGTTATCTCCTGAAAATAGTCCTCTCTCATGACCTGAGGTACTTCAACCGCCCCAAAATCTTGCCACTTCGGTCTGTGAGTACCCGAAGTCGTTTGCGTGACCCCGGGAAGAGCAGAAACATACACTGCCCACGCCGTCGCAGGGTGTTTGCGTCCCAAGGCGTTCAGTGCCGATGTCCTGATGGTCACAGGTGCGGTGGTTTGAGGGTGCCAGGGCAGATATATGCTCTTGAGACTTTCCAATGGACGATTTGTCCATTGGCCGCCCGGGTCCAGCGCATCGAGATCACCCAAAGCGAGAGTCACCCGCCCCAAAAACTCTGGTGACCAAGCTAGGCTCTCCAGTCCCCAAAGAAGACCCGTGGAAAACGTCCGTGCGAACGCTCCACCCCGCTCTTGAGCGAACAGGCTTTTGAATGTGTCGCCCGTCTTGATCCAACCTGCGACAGAATCGAGGAAAGTTTCGGGCGCGGCCTCAGCCAGTACAGCAAGGTCGCGATCAATGCTGGCGACCCTAAGCCAACCGCCGCTCCGCAGGGTCTGTGCGACAACGATTTTCGGGATGCTCTGTACCGTGTCCTGACGGCAGCGAGTTAGAACCTGTGGGCGAGTGGTCATGAGGGCAAGCGTATCAGCGAGGGCAGAGCGAAGCTGCTTCGAGTACGCGTTCGCGGCCTGCTCAGTAGGCTCAGCTTCCGCAAATAGCGAGGGATCATCTTGTGACAGTGCTTGCGTCGCATGTTTTTGGACGATTTCGAGGTGCCTGTCGAAGATATGAGGCCCGCCAATCTCCCAGCACTTTTCGCGGTCCTTGACGCTCCATATGCCACGTTTATATCGGAGTACGGTGCCAGGATTGTTGAGCTCAATACTGAGTCTGCTGGTTAGTTGTGCGTAGGTTTCGCCGACCAGTTCGCTGACATATTCTTGGTCCGCAGGCGAGGCATCATTCCACGTGCCAATCAACTGTGCGACGGCAATCAGGGGATTGTCGGCGTCCATGCCTGCTGTCGTCGACGTCGGGGTTTGCGGGGGCAGCAGGTCTCGCGAGATGGTAACCGCGGCTCCTGTTTGGAAGGCCTCAACCAATTCCATTGGGAGCGTTTCGACTTTAATGGTGCCTGCGCTCTGATTGATGTCGCGAACGGCTTCAATAAGCTGGGCCCAAGTACCTTCGGAGCCAGCACCGCCGAACTGAGAGATAATACAGGTGAGGAAGGCACGGTTGACGCCACCGGCGATGTCGAGGTCGTATTGAAGGACATGGAACGCCTTCAGGAATTTCCATGCGGTTTCTTCGTCTACAACCACCCCGCCATTGGCCGCCTTCAGATGGTGAAGGACCGCTTTAAGTTTCGACTGCTTGTTCGCGCTGCTGAAATTGGATTGGTTGACCTTCTTGAAAAAATCGTCGGATGCCGGGGAAGTCCGCGCCCACTCAAGTACGGTTCGGAGTTCTAGGTCCGCGCCGCTCAGGGGGCCGGTAATCAGGGCGAGGGCATCGAAGCCGTGGGCGAGGTTTTTTGAGAAATCCCGCCATGCCGCAGTGATCACCTCTGAGAAGGTACCGTTTCCGATAGTGAACGCGATGTCGTGCTTGATTTGGGCGAGGAGGCGCGACTTTCTGCCAGAGCTCGTCTCGTGCGCCTCGACCACGACGTCGTCCGTCTCCACACCAAGATGCTTGGCTTGGAGATGGATAGCTTTGATCGGCCACGCGCGCGTGCATGGCGATACCCCGCCAGCCAACATCAGTACGGCGAAGGATGCCTGAACTCTGTTCTCGAAATTGACACCGCCCCCTCCAGTCGAAAAGGGGTTCGACAGCTTTTTAACTTTGGGGGGCTTGGTAGGTGAATTCTTTTTTGACGGCATGGGAACACTGCGAGAGACCTAAACAAGCCCCTGTGTACAATACTCCTGCGCGCAGCAGTCGGATGAAAATACAACTCAACAGTTTTTTGTTGACGGGTAGCAGTTGTTGACGCCTCAAGTGATTTCACTGAGGTAATCAACTGCATCGGATTGCTATACCGGAAGCTCTTCAACCTCCCTATCCCTGCAAAGCTCCATGCCTACCTCGGTCACGCACGCGACTAGGTCCTTCCGCGGCTGGTCCATGACGTACCCCTCGCGGAAAAACACCGCGATATCGCGATTAAGGGTCGGGTCGAAGAATGGCAACTCGTAGAGCCGTTGCTCTGCAACCTCCTCGCGGACGGCGTGTGCCGGCAGTAGAGCCAAGTGCTCTGTTTCGGCTACCAGTGATTTCAACAGTGATACCGATCCGCAAACGGTGATCTGGGGAAGGGGAGCGTCCATGGTTTGCATGATGTGATCCAGGACCGTGTGGGTCCTACGCGACGTCGGGCTGATCCACGGATATTTCACGAGATCGGCCCAGGTAAGCGTCTCCAGCTTCCGCAAGGGGTGATTTATCCCGGCTATCACGCGCAGGGTGTCACGGAACAGGACGCGCTGACGTAGGCCATCGAGCATATCGAAGACCTTGGTAAAGCCGATCACGAAGTCAAAATCGCGACGAAGAAGGCCCGTGAGGAGATCGACCTGAGCGTTTTCAACGACCTCGAGGTGTCCACCCTCGTGGGTTTCGCGCCATTTGCTGAGGGCCATAGGCACTATTTTGCTGGCAAGGCTGGGTAGGCTGCCAATGCGAATGGACTCGCTGCGGCAATCGTCCGCATTCAGGAGGTCTCGTTCGGCAAGCTGAATCTCTTCCCGTATAAGCCGTGCGTGACAGTAAAGGATGTCGCCCTTTCTCGTGGCGACGATCCCCTTAGGTCCACGTTCGAGGAGCTGCATCCCAAGCTCGGCCTCCAGACGGTCCATCGACGTTGACAAGGCCGGCTGCGACACGCTCAACTGGCGTGCCGCACGGTTCAAACTTCCCTGTTCGATAACGGCGGCAAAATACAGAAGCTTTTTGGGATCGATCTCGAGCACCATCGCTAGAACTCACCTCCATTCGTTCGCGGAGGAGTCTAAAGCTTTGAGCTTGAAAATCAAACTTTTACCCGACGCTCCGCGATCGTTTTCGCGACGGTATAGCTGTGGTACATCTCTGTTCCACCCTCGCGTCCGATCCCGCTCTCTCGAACGCCCCCGAAGGGTGCGTCTCCACCCGGGCTGGTAAACACGTTAAGGGCTACCGATCCAACCTGAAGCTCCCGTGACAGATAGTCGGCGCGCTCCATGTCGTTGGTGAAGACAAAGGCTGCAAGCCCCATGCTGAGGCTGTTGCTGATCTTCAGTGCTTCCTCCATGGAGTCTACTGCCGTGCATGGAGCGATAGGACCAAAGGGCTCTTCGCTCATGACCCGGGCCTCCAGCGGAACGTCGGCCAGAACCGTGGGGGCGTAGAACCATCCGCGGTTGCCGACGCGCTTTCCGCCCGTCGCGACCCTTGCGCCGTGGTAAACAGCGTCCTCGACGAGGTCTGCCATCGCCGCCAACCGACGCCGATTGGCGAGCGGTCCCATCTGAACACCTTCGGTAAAGCCATCGCCCACTTTGAGCTTGCTGGCCTTTTCCGAAATGCTTGAAACGAAATCGTCGTAGCGCGAGCGATGGATCAGGAAACGAGAGGGGGCAGAGCAAAACTGCCCAGCCATCCTGAACTTCCAGTTCACCGCAAGCTGGGCGATCTCGTCGACACTGGTGTTCTCATCGATGAGGACAGGCGCGTGGCCTCCCAGCTCCATGAGGACCGGCTTCATGGTCTCGACCGCCAACCGTGTCAGATGCTTGCCCACATTGATCGAACCGGTGAGGGTGACAAGGCGGGTGATAGGCGAGAGGACGAGCGTTTTCGACACCTCGGCCGGATCGCCGAACACGACATTCAGCACGCCCTTTGGAAGGCCGGCGTCGAGGAAGCACTGGGCAAACAGACATGCTGTTGCCGGCGTCTCTTCTGCCGGCTTGAGGATGATCGAGCAGCCAGAGGCAAGAGACGCGCTGATCTTGCGGGACGGCGCGCTCATAGGAACGTTCCATGGCGTGAAGGCGGCGACAGGACCGACAGGTTCGCGAACCACAAACTGCTGGATCGGCGGATCGGTGGGGACAATCCGACCGTAGAGGCGTCGGATTTCCTCGGAGTCCCAGTCGAGGAACGTCGCGGACCGCTCGATCTCAGCGAGGACCTCGGCGTAGGTGCGTCCAGATTCGGCCGTGAAGATCGGAGCGATATCCTTCGCACGTTCGCGGACGAGTGCCGCAGCGCGTCGCATCACCGCTGCCCTCACTGTCGGAGGGGTCTTCCGCCACGTCTCGAAGCCGCGAGCCGAGGATTCAAGTGCGTTCTGCAGGTCCTGTGCCGTCGCCTTGGGTACCTGACCAAGGATCGACTCGTCGCTGGGGTTTTCCACCTCGCAAAGCGGCTCGCGATCGTAAATCCATTCTCCATCGATCAAGAGGCCGATCTTGGGGTAGGTGAACTGATGCTTGTCGGTCATTTCGTTGGTCCTTTGGAAATCGACCACCATCGATTTCGCTTCTAATTGATGTGTCGGTTCAGTTCGCCGGTCAGGGCAGCGTCGCCAAAAAAGCTAGGACCTCGTCCTCGGCGATCCGGGCACCTCGAGAACGCTGACCCCAGGTCTGGCCGCCAATGTGCGGTGTCAGGATTACATTGGGAAGCGCCGCCAGCCGGGGAGGGACAGTCGGTTCCGTATCGAGAACATCGAGCGCTGCACCGGCGATCGTCTTGTTTTCCAGAGCGGCAATCAGTGCTTCTGTATCGACAAGGTTACCACGACCCACGTTTACGAGCCGCCCCTTTGGGCCGAGCGCTGCAAGTTCACGAGGTCCAATGATGTGCTTGAGATCGGCGGTGCCTGGAACTGCGAGGACAAGAACGTCACTCGCCTCTGCCAGTGCTTCCCATCCATCATAAAGGGACGCGCCGAGGCCCTCGTTCGATCCCCGCCGTAAGCCTGCAATCTTCATTTTGGAGGCAGCCGCTCGCGTGGCGATGGCTTGACCGATCCGCCCGCTCAGACCGCCGATCCCGATGGTCATGCCAACAGGGCTGTCCCCCACGTCAAATCTACCAGCCTGCCAGTCGCCGCCACGCGCAAAAGCGTCGGCGCGAACAAGATCGCGGCAAAGCATGATGGTCAACGTCATGGCGAGATCGGCGACATCGTCCGTCAACGCTTCTCCCACACAGCGAACTCGGACGCCGCGCTTCTCAAGACCCGCGATGTCAATCTTGTCGCTGCCGGCTCCCTGCGAAACGACAAAACCCAGGTTAGGCAGCTTGTCAGCAAGGTCTAAACTGCAGCCTCTTGTGGCGCTGGTCATCAGAACCCGCACATGCGACCGGTCGATCTCCGATACCTCGGCGACGCCTTCGGGTCCGGCTATGATCCTGATCAGGTCCTCCTGATCGAGCTTGGGGTATGTCATGCCGGCGAGCGGTGGAAATGACAGGATGGATTTTACAGTCATGGCAGCTTCGATTTGATTGAGTTGGCGTCAGGCTATCGACCGAAAGGGCGGGTTTCAACGCGCCCTTCGTCGGCCCTATAGCTTTATGTTATACCACGGGCAGCATCAGAGATCGGCGTAGAAGACCGCGCTTTTGCGCAGACCTGCAGCCATGTCCGCATCGGACCCCAAGAACGCCGTCATGAAGAGGCGGTTGCCGCTATCGCCGCCGATCGTGCAGGATATTGCCGATCCATCGAACTTGAAGGTATCGGTAATTCGCCCTCCGTCGAGCACGCGGACGAACTCTCCCGTGTTGTAGATGCCGGCCCAGATAGCTCCTTGAGCGTCCGCACAGATACCGTCGGGCTGGCGGCCGTCGAGGTCTGCAAAAACACGACGGTTGCTAAGATTTCCAGAGGTGTCGATGTCGAACGCGGTGATACGGGCTTTCCAAGTCTCCGCAACGATAAGCGTACGCCCGTCATCGATGACTACTGAGCCGTTCGGAAAATCCACGTTCTCCGCTGCGACGGAAATCGATCCATCTCGTTCCACCCGATGGAGTTTAGTGCTGCGTGGGGGATCATTGGCAACGAAGTCGTAGCCGAAGTCTCCAACGAAGATGCGATCGGAGGCATCGATAGCGAAGTCGTTCAGCCACCATTTCGTATGGGCCGACAGGTCCGCATGTTCGGTTATCGCCGAGCCATCAAAACGGAGAAGCTTGCGATCCTTGGCCGACACGATGATCAAGGAGCCGTCAGACATAATACCCAGACCTGATGGCCGGTTAGGAATGTCCAAAGAGTGGCAGTGCTGACCGTCGTTGTTCAGCGCATATACCTTGTGATCGAATACGTCGGACATCCACAAGCGACCGTCGTGCCACTTCGGGGCTTCCAGAAATAGAAAGCCGTCCGCGAGCAAGCGCGGATTTCCCTCTCCCATTGCATTTCCTCCCAGTACGGCTGGCTTACCAGCCGCCGTCGCAATGAATGTCCTGTCCGCTTATAAGGTCCGCCTGCGGAGAGGACAGAAATACTGCGAGATTCGCGATGTCGACAGGCTCAATCCTACGCTTGATGCTCTGCCGCTCGAGAATCCATTGGTGATAGGCCTCCCGCTTCTCCCCGAAATGCCTCCATTCCGCGTCCGAGAGGACTGCGCCGGGCGAGATGCCGTTCACCGTGATGTTGTACTTGCCCAGTTCCCGGGCCATCGACTTGACCAATCCGAACATCGCGCCTTTCGAGGCGACGTAGGGGACAAAGCCTTCCCAATTCCCATTGAGGGTGAGAGAAGTCAGGTTGATGATCTTACCGTACATCTTCCGCTTCATGTGCTTGCTGCAGGCTCGAGCTAACACAAACGCGGCAGTAGAGTTCACCCGCACTTCTTCCTCGTACTCCTCGATGGAGAACTCTTCATGGGGCTTGTTCACCACAAAGGCTGCGTTGTTTACCAGAATATCGATGCCGCCGACGTTGTCGGCGAGCTGCTCGACCGAGGTCTCGAGATCAGCGAGTTTGTTTAGGTCCGCACCGAAGTACTCGGCGTCACGAGCCAAGCCGCGGACAGTTTCGGTTGCATTCTCGGCTCCCGGAAGGTCGGATGCGATGACCCGCGCGCCTTCTTGGCCAAAACGTTCGACCAACGACTTGCCGATTGTCCCGAGTGCGCCGGTGATCAATACGGTCTTGCCAATCAGTGACGTCATATTCTCCTCCATGTTCTTTCGCTGAACTTTCCATTTTGGAGGTCGAATGAGAACCACCAATGTCGCATGCAATGGCCGAGATATAACTTAAAGCTATAAGGTCGAAGTTCCTGAGCGACGTTGACGCAGGTTGGTGGTGAGATCATTTTCGGTTCGTGCAACATCAGGTCACTGATCAGGAATAGGGTTTTAGACAATGACTGATGACGCGCGCGATCTCGTTCATATCTTCGGTGCACATGCTGCGGAGGTTAGCTATGATTGCCTCGATGACGACGCGCGCTGGGCCGCGAAAAAGAGTATCCTCGATACCCTTGGTGTCATTTTGGCTGCCAGCGGCATGGAACCGGCCGTCCAGGCTGTGGGGGAGATCGTCGCCGAAACCGGAGGGCGACCGGAGTGTACCGTTCTCGGATTTGGGGGACGGGCTCCAGCTTTGATGGCGGCCATGGCAAACGGAGCGCTTGCCCATTGCCTTGACTACGACGACCAAACCCCTTGGGGGCAACATACAGCGAGCTCCATTGTGCCAGCCGTCTTCGCTTTAGCGGAGAGGAGAGGTGGCGTTCACGGAAAAGACCTGATCGCTGCCGTGGCCGCTGGCCAGGACATTTTCGCGCGGCTCAGGTGCAATGTGGGGTGGAACAAGGACTGGAACCTCTCGACCGTCCTGGCGGTCTTCGCGGCGGCAGCTTCGGCCAGTCGCGTGATGGAGCTGCCTGCTTCGAAGACCGCAGCAGCGATGGGGATCGCTACCATGCAATCTTCAGGCATCATGGAAATGGTGGCGGGCAGGGGAAGCGATCTGCGGGGAATGTACGCAGGCTTTTCTGCAAAGGGAGCGGTGCTTGCTGCAATGATGGCTGAGAAGGGCGTCACCGGGATCGACAAGGCCTTTGAGGGTCAGTACGGCTTCATGAACACCTATTTCGGCGGTCGCTATGATCGCGAGAAGATAGTGGAAAATCTCGGGCACGACTTCCTCGGGAGCGGGACGTTGTACAAACGCTGGCCATGTGTCGGCACCGCGCACAGCCACATGAAGGCGGCCATCGATATCGTGTCCCGCAATAACCTTCAGCCCGAGGAGATTGCAGAAATCCGTCTTCACGTTGGCGACTACCATGACCTGATGTGTCAGCCTCTTGAGGAGCGCCGCGCGCCGGCCACTCTCGCAGATGCCAAATTCAGCCTCCCTTATCTTGTCTCGGTGGCGATCGTGCGCAGGGGGATGAGCGTCACCGACTTCACAGATGCGGCGCTCAACGACGAAAAGGTGCTTTCTGTCGGGCGGAAAATGAGCCTAGTGCGTGACCCTGCGCTGGACTGGAAGCTGGAGCTGCCACCTGGACGCGTCGAGATCACAACCCGTGACGGTGGACGGTGGATAGAGGAGGGGCGTCGAGTTCCCGGCAACGCGGACAATCCGATGAGTTGGGAGAATGTCTGCGTGAAGTTTTTCGAATGTGCATCCGTGGCCAAAAATCCTGTCCCGGAAGCAGTTTCGGCGAAGGCCGTAGCCCTCGCCGAACACTTGGAAACTCTTGAAGACGCAACCGAACTGGTCAGGTGCTTTGCCTGACCAGCATTGGGTGACGTCTTAAATTCCGGCCGTCTGGCCACCGTCGACGATCATCGCGTGTCCGGTGACAAACCCCGCGGCGTCGGAGCAAAGCCACAGCACAGTTCCGGCGATTTCCTCGGGGCGTCCCATGCGCCCGATGGGCTCTTGGGCAATCATGAAAGCGCGCCGCTCTTCGGTGTCGTTGGTATAGCGGGAGATCATGGGCGTATCGATGATCCCGGGGCAGATCGCGTTCACACGGATACCCTTGTCGGCGTACTCCAGCGCAGCGACCTTGCTGGCCGCGACGACGCCGAATTTCGATGCGCAGTAGCTGGATTGATTTCGGATCGCCAGCACGCCTGCGCCCGAGGACGTGTTTACAATGGCTCCGCTACCCTGTTTCAGCATAATTTCGATTTGATACTTCATGCACAGGAACACGCTCTTCAGGTTAACGGAGATGATGCGGTCCCATAGCTCCTCAGAGATGTCGCCGATCGGCTGGGCCGGCTGTTCGATCCCCGCATTGTTGTGGGCCGCGTCCAATCGCCCGAACGTTTCCACCGTCTTGTCCAGTGCGGCTTTAACCTGGTCGCCCTTGGTGACGTCGCAGATGATGGGCAATACCTTGCCGCCTGCATCATTGATCATCGCCACTGTTTCGTTCAGGCTCTTTTCGCTGATGTCAACGGCTGCAACTGACGCGCCGGCCTTTGCGAAGGCGAGGGCAGTTGCCCGTCCTACGCCGCTCCCTGCTCCGGTCACGAAGGCAACTTTGCCGTTGTAGTCTACCCGCGGGATATCGGTCACGAACTTCACTCCAGTGTTTCAAGATAAAGACGAGCGGCCGCGGTCAAGTGACGCGCGGCCGCGGGATTGTTCTTAGGTCAGCCGCCGGTCTTCGACTTCGACTTGTTGCCGCCTACGGTGTAGATGGCCGCCGCTACCACAACGACGATGCCTTCGATCAATCCCTGCCAGTTCGCGCCGAGGTTCAGCATGTTGAACCCGTTGGTTAGCGAGAAGAGGAGGAGAGCGCCAGCGAGGGTCTTGATGACGCTGCCCGCACCGCCGAACAGGGAGGTGCCACCAAGGATGGCCGCGGCGATGACCGTCAGTTCCGCGCCGGAAAGGCCCGCAGGGTTGATGGAACGAAGGCGGCTTGCAAAAAGGATGCCTGCGAAGCCGGCCGTCCCGCTGCAAAAGACGAACGCCATGAGCTTGTACAGTAGGACATTGATGCCAGAGAGGCGCGCTGCTTCCGAGTTGCCGCCAACCGCATAGAGCCGACGCCCAACCATGGTGAAGCTAAGGGTGAACCAGACAATGGTCGTGAAGATTGCCAGATAGATTACCGGATTCCGAAGCGTAAGTTCGCCGCCCGATGCCCAGGCCAACAGAAGGAACCCAATTCCGCCAATTGTCATTCCGATCGAAGACGGGCGTACCGGTGCCTTACTGCTTACCGCCTTGATCAGGCCGATGATGCCGAGGGCCAACAGAACGACGCCCCCGGCCAAAATCAGCCAAAATCCGTCGTGACGGCCGCCTTCGAACGCCTTCATAGTTGCGATGACATTCGGGTCGGATGCCGACAGTGAACGTCCGTCGGTGTAGATGAGAACCAGGCCCCGGACTGCTGTCATTGTACCGAGCGTAACGATAAACGCATTGATGCCGAGAAACTGGACGATCGAACCGTTGATAAGGCCGATAGCCATCGCAACCGCCATTGCCAAGGCAGCGGCGGGGATAAACCCGATGGCATCGGCATTGCCGATGAGGACGACAGCCGCCAGCGCGGCGACCGATGCGACCGACAAGTCGAAGTTGCCGCTGATCAGTACCACAGTCATCGCGACTGCCATGATCGCCATCAGCGACGACTGGTAGACAACGTTCGACAGGTTCAGAACGCTCAGATAGTTTGCCTGGCCAAGGTAGGTGGTGAGCAGGGTCAGCACCGTGATCAGCAACAGCAAAGCGTAGTAGACGCCGCGCTCGCGCAGACCGAACATGCGACGCCAGTTTGTGGATGGCGATACGGTCTGCACCTGTGAAACCTCCGGCATCTTCTGGGCTGGACTCTGTGTGATCGTGTTCATGATATTATCTCGCTTTCTCAACGATGCCGGTTAGTGGACGGCAGCTTCGGGGGAAGCAGCCTGGCCGCCGGCAAGCAGAAGCAATTCGTGTTCAGATGTTTTATGGCCGTCGCGCACCGCTACGCATTTGCCGTCTCTGAGGACGATGATGCGGTCGGATACGGCCAGGAGTTCCTCGAACTCAGATGAGACGATGATGACGGATTGGCCTTCGCTGGCCAATTTCCGGACGAGCCGCAGGATGTCGGTCTTTGCTCCAATGTCGATACCAGCCGTGGGCTCGTCGAGCAGGAAGAGCTTCACGTCACTGAATAGCCACTTGGCGATCGTCACCTTCTGTGCGTTGCCGCCGCTGAGTTCCTTGACGAGAATGTCGGGTGAGCTCGCTTTGATTGAGAGCATGCGGATAGCTTCCCAGCCGCGCTCTCGCTCTCGATCTTCGATCGGCATGGAGTTCATCACCGAGACGCCACCGAGAGCGGGCAAGGTCGTGTTTCGCCAAATCTCGAAGTCCGGCACAAGGCCTTGAGCCATGCGGTCTTCCGGGACCATGCCCATGCCAGCTTTCACAGCCGCACCTGTATTTCTTGGCACAGTTTCCCCGTCGAGGAGAACAGTTCCTGTCGCGTCGCGATCGGACCCGTAGATTGCATGCAGCAGTTCACTTCGACCGGAACCGAGGAGGCCGGCGACGCCAATGACCTCGCCCCGAGCGACGTCGAGCGAAATAGGCCCGAACCGGCCTTTCGAGGCCAGGTTCTGCAGTTGCAGGCGAGCCTTTCCTGTAGTGGGCTCCCGTTCCTGAGCTTGGCGTTCAAGTGCGACGATCTGCTTGCCCACGATCGCCTCGGCGATGCGGTCTTCGTCCAAGTCCGCTGTATTGGCACGAAGGACAGCAGTGCCGTCGCGCAGTACCGTCACCTGGTCGGTCAGTGCCATCACTTCGTCAAGGAAGTGACTGACGAATAGGATCGCCTTGTTCTCGCCTTTCGACAGCCGGCGCACGGTCGCGTAAACGAGTTCGCGCTCTTCGGCGGCCAGCGAGGCTGTCGGTTCGTCCATAACGATCAGATCGGCACCAGTGCCGACGGCAGTCATGATCGAGACCATCTGGCGCTCGCCGATGGAAAGGTTTCCTACCAGCGCATCGGGATCGAGCCGATAACCGATGCGCTGGCACAGTTCTTCATAGTCGCGGCGGCTGCTCGACGCGAGCCGCCACATTCCCCGGTTTCCGAGATAGATGTTCTCGAGAACCGAAAGCGTCGGGACCAACGGAATGTGCTGGTGAACAGTGGCGACACCCATATCGTTGGCAGCTTTGGGGCTGTCCCACTTGACGGGCGTTCCGCGCCAGATGATCTCTCCAAGGGTGGCCCAATAGGCCCCCGATAGGATTTTGATCAACGTGGATTTGCCGGCTCCGTTCGCGCCGAGAAGGCCGTGGACCTTGCCCTGCTCGATGTCGAGATCGACACCGCGCAGGGCGAGTGTGCCATTGGGAAACCCCTTAACAACACCGCGTAATTGCATGATAGGGTTCACGTGTTGCATAAGGACACCTCCCATTCATCAATCGAAAGATTTCACCACTGCTCTGGGCAGGAGTCGATGGTTTCCTTCGTGATGGGCGGCATGTCGTAGGACACAAATCGGCCCTTGGGGGTTTCCGGCTTCGTCGCGGCCTCGTACATGGCGTCGAACATCAGCTTCCCGAGAAGCTTAGGCCGCGTGCAAACCGATCCGTCCATTTCGCCGGCAACGATGGCGTCGTGGCCGAGCTTGGAACCACCGCCAGTGGCGATTAGTTTGGGCTTCGAGTTCGATGCGTCGATCGCACGCGCGCAGCCGATGGCCATGTCGTCAGCGTGGCTGTAGATGAGATCGATATCCGGATGTGCCGTCAGGAAGTTCTGGCAGACGGATTCACCTTCGTCCGGCGTCCAGTTCGTCGGCTGCTCAGCTACGATGTCGTACTTCGCACCGGCCTTGTCGAGGGCAGCCTTGAAGCCATCGGTGTCGAGCTTGACAATGGTATAGGCCGGATCGCCCATGACGATACCGATCTTGGCCGTCTTGTCCTTGGGCAGAAGTTTGGCAGCCATTTCGCCCGAGACGTAACCCGCCTGGTAGTTGTCAGTAGCCACGAGGGCGGAGAGGCCCGGGTAGGGGTCCTGCAGCTTGCGCTTGGCGGAGTCACCAACTTGGAGAGCTATTGCTACAACCGGGATTTTTGCGGCGTTGACCTTGTCCACGAAGCCTTCCGCAACGACGGAGTCGAGCGGAAGAAAGCCAATCGCGTCGACCTTCTGCGACATCAGATCGTCAAGCGAGTTACCTTGCTTTTCGACGCTGCCGCGCGGGTCGAGAACGACCGTCTTGACGCCCTTTTCCTTGGCTGCCTCTTCGAAACCCTTGGCCGTCATGACGTTGTAGGGATATTCGAGACTTGCGGGGACGTAGCCGAAGGTCAGGTCCTTCGCCATGGCGGAACCAGCGAAGAGAAGGGCCGTCAAGGCGAGCGCGGACTTGCGGAAAACCGAGCCGGAGATGGACTTGGAATGGGTGCGGTATCTGTTCTGCGTAGCGTGCATGGAATCCTCCCTCATGCATGTTGCTCCAACCGATCCCATCGTCTCAAGACGTGGGTCTCCGGCATCGGTCTCCGGTATTTCGACTTGGCCAACAGCCAGTATTGCCAAGTAATGTGATGGGCTTTGCGAGTGTGGCCTACGCTCCCGAATGGCCAGTAGCTCGTGCCTCCTGATTAAATTGGGTAACACGCTAGAACTGCTCAAAACAGTGGGGCGTCCGTCACGGTATAACCTCGGGTTATAATGGTCTGATCCCGGCCTTCCGGCCCTAAATACGGACGTAGTAACTCATCGACGGCGGCCCGAAAGCAGACCGATTGGCAGGATTAGGTATAATGTAGGGCTATAGCTCGCCTCGGTCCTAGCCGCTTTCGACCCATATCGTTGTTGTGCCGATACGCGAGATTTGCGAGCACCAAGGTCGTTGCAAGCGTGCCTCGGACATGCGTTTCCAGCAGGCTAGCCAAAACCGACGGAGGATTGGAAATGAAGGGTCTCGTGTTTCTGGGCGAGGGGAAGATGGAGCTTAGGGACTATCCCGATCCGACTCCTGGTCCTGATGAGGTTGTCGTCAGGATCAAGGCGTCCGGGATGTGTGGGAGCGACCTGAACCACCTCAACGAGCCCAAACGACGCGAAGAACAAATCGTTATCGAAGGGCACGAACCCTGCGGAATCGTGGAAGAGGTCGGTTCGGCAGTTCGTCCTTGGGAAGCACGTGTTGGCGACCGTGTCATGGTCTACCACTACGATGGCTGCCGTACTTGTCCAAATTGCCGGACCGGGTGGATGCAAAACTGCGACAACACCCGGATCGCCTTCGGTGGCAATGGGCATGGCGCGCACGCACCTTTCATGAAGGTCCCGGCTCATACGATCATCAAGCTGCCGGAAGAACTCTCATTCAATGCGGGTGCAGCTGTCGGCTGCGGTAGTGGGACAGCCTACGCCGCCTTGAAGAGGGTCAATCTCCTTGCTGACGAGACGATCGCGGTTTTCGGACAAGGGCCTGTGGGCTTGAGCTGCACGGTATTCGCCAAGGCCTTCGGTGCTCGCGTCATTGCGCTCGATGTTGGCGAAGAGCGACTGCAGATGGCCAAGGACTTCGGGGCGGACTTCGTCATCAACCCTATGAAAGACGATCCCGTGAAGGCGATACGCGACCTCACGAAGGGTGGGCTGGGAGCAGACAAAGCCATCGAATGCAGTTCTAATTCGGTGGCCCGCCAACAGGCGCTCCAGGCTACCAAGCGTTGGGGGACGACCTGCCTGGTAGGTGTCCATGGCTCGATGCAGTTCGAATGCAACGAACTCATCACCAATCAGAAAAACCTCGTGGGCTCGCTGACCTTCAACAAGAACCTTCAGGACGAATGTGCCGGTTTCGTTGCCGAACGCGGCATTGACGTCGACGCGCTCTTCACACACGAGTTTCAACTGGATCAGGCCGTCGAGGCCTACGCTCTCTTCGAGCAGCGTAAGATCGGCAAAGGCGTGTTCGTGTTCGATTAAGAGCATCGCCGCGCTCGCGCGCTCGTCGAGCGATGTCGCAGCCAAACTTCCCCCCAAAAGGAAATCTCCAACTTCGCGAGCGGTGCGCAAAGCACCGCTTTCGCCGCGGGCTTCGGCCGCACGAACTTCGGATAGAACTCAATGAAAATCGGATCACTGAAAGAGACCACCGAGCGAGAAGCTCGTGTGGCACTGACCCCTGACAGCGCTCGCCAACTGATAAAGCTAGGCCACGAATGCCTTGTCGAGAGCGGTGCGGGCGCGAAATCGGGTTTCTCGGACGAGGCGTATCGGTCGGCGGGCATAGTTGTCGTCGAGGACGCTGTTGCATTGTCCGCAGCGTCGGATGTCTTGGTGAAAGTTCGTCCACCACAGCCGGACGAGCTGGATCGCCTCTTTGCGGGCCAGACACTCATCTCATTCTTCTATCCAAGCCAGAACGAGCGACTTCTTCAGCAAGCGGTCGAGAGGGGCGTGAACACCATCGCAATGGACATGGTTCCACGAATTTCCCGTGCGCAAAAGATGGATGCGTTGTCGTCGATGGCAAACATCGCGGGATACCGCGCCGTGATAGAAGCAGGCAACAATTTCGGACGCTTTTTCACCGGTCAGGTAACCGCTGCTGGCAAGGTGCCGCCAGCGAAGGTGCTGGTAATCGGAGCCGGCGTCGCCGGTCTAGCGGCGATCGGAACGGCGACGTCGCTCGGGGCGATCACCCTTGCGTTCGACGTTCGCCCCGAGGTGGCCGAGCAGATCGAGTCGATGGGAGCCGAATTCGTCTATCTTGACTTCGCGGGGCAGCAAGATGGCTCCGCATCTGGCGGCTATGCCGCCCCGTCGTCCCCTGAGTTCAGAGAAAAACAGCTTTCGAAATTCAGGGAGCTTGCTCCAGAGGTCGATATCGTCATCACGACGGCTTTGATCCCCGGGAGGGATGCTCCGAAGCTCTGGCTGGCGGACATGGTTGCGGCGATGAAACCGGGGTCCGTCGTCGTTGATCTTGCGGCCGAGCGTGGAGGTAATTGCGATCTCACTCGGCTCGACGAAAAGGTCATCTCCGATAACGGTGTTACAATCATTGGCTACACCGATTTTCCGAGCCGCATGGCGGCACAGTCTTCCTCGCTATATGCGATGAATATTCGACACATGCTGGCCGATTTGACGCCTGGCAAGGACGGGAAACTCGTTCACAACATGGATGATGATGTGATCCGGGGAGCGACGGTGGCGTTCGACGGATCACTCACCTTCCCGCCACCACCACCGAAAGTCCAAGCCATTGCAGCTCAAAAGCCCCGTGAAAAGGCAGAGGAGCCGACAGCAGAGGAACGGCGGGCAAAGGAAACTGCTGCTTTCAAGGTGCAGACGAAAAATCAAGGCCTGTTGCTTCTAGGCGGCACCGCGCTGCTACTCGTCCTCGGAGCGTTTGCTCCCGCGAGCTTCATGGCGCATTTCGTGGTCTTCGCGCTGGCGTGCTTTGTTGGTTTCCAGGTTATTTGGAACGTATCTCACTCGCTGCACACTCCGTTGATGGCGGTTACCAATGCGGTGTCGGGGATCGTGATCCTTGGGGCACTGCTTCAGGTCGGCTCCAGCGACTGGCTGGTCGCGACACTGGCGGCGATCTCCATCGCTATCGCCACCATTAACATCGTCGGGGGATTCCTGGTGACGCGGCGAATGCTCGCCATGTTCCAGCGGTCCTGATCTGAGGGGAAATCATGACAATCGGTGTTGTTTCCGCTGCGTATATCGCCGCGGCTGTTCTATTCATTTTGTCGCTGGGGGGGCTCTCCGGGCAGGAGAGTGCAAAGAGGGCTGTTTGGTATGGCATCATCGGGATGTCGCTAGCCACAGTCGCCACCATCTTTGGCCCCGGCGTTGGGAACTGGCTTGTCATTGCCGGAATGATCGCGGGTGGCGCAGTGCTGGGGTACATCCTCGCGAGCAAAGTCCAGATGACGGAAATGCCACAGCTCGTCGCGGCGCTACATTCGTTCGTCGGGCTCGCCGCGGTATTCATCGGTTTCAATGCCCACCTGGAAGCGGCCCGCATTGCGCTGATGGACGAGGGGGCGCAAGCGTCACTCGCTGGCTTTGCAGGTATTCTGGCCCATAAGACAGCGGTGGAGCTCTCGATTATGAAGGTCGAAGTGTTTCTTGGTGTCTTCATCGGTGCCGTGACCTTTACGGGATCGGTCGTGGCCTTCGGAAAGCTGGCCGGAAAAATCGACGGGAAGGCGAGGAAGTTGCCCGGGGGCCATTTCCTGAATGCAGGAGCGGCAATTCTCTCTCTCATCCTTCTACTGGCGTACGCAAACCAAGGCAGCGCGTGGCAACTCCTGGCCATGACGGTGCTCGCCTTCTTCATCGGTTATCATCTGATTACGGGGATCGGCGGTGCGGACATGCCCGTCGTGGTTTCGATGCTGAATAGCTACTCTGGTTGGGCAGCAGCTGCGATCGGGTTCACATTGGGCAACGACGTTCTGATCGTGACTGGAGCTTTGGTCGGCTCGTCCGGCGCGATCCTATCTTACATCATGTGCAAGGCAATGAACCGATCCTTCATCTCCGTCATCCTCGGTGGGTTTGGTGGCATCAACGGGCCCGCCATGGAAATCGTCGGTGAGCAGATCGCGATCGACGCCGACGGGGTGGCCTCGGCTCTCAACGATGCGGAGAGTGTTGTCATCGTTCCGGGTTATGGCATGGCCGTGGCACAAGCGCAGCAGGCAGTCTCGGAGCTAACCCGGAAGCTACGCGCAGCTGGAAAGACCGTTCGCTTCGCAATTCATCCGGTCGCCGGCCGATTGCCCGGCCATATGAACGTTCTCCTCGCCGAGGCGAAAGTCCCATACGACATCGTGCTGGAAATGGATGAGATCAACGAAGACTTCGCGAGCACAGACGTTGTTATCGTCATCGGCTCCAACGATATCGTAAATCCGGCCGCCCTCGAAGACCCCAACTCTCCGATCGCGGGCATGCCGGTGCTGGAAGTTTGGAAGGCAAAACACGTATTCGTCTCCAAACGCGGGCAGGGGACGGGTTACTCCGGCATCGAGAACCCCCTGTTTTTTAGGGAGAACACACGGATGTTTTACGGCGATGCTAAAAAGTCGATTGATGGTCTTATTCCCTTGATGGCGTAGATCGTTACGCCATCTGAAGCCCGCAGACAGGCACTTCAAATGTCTCGTATAGAAATCGGAGAGGTAGGGACCGCTCGTGAAACCTTTTATCGCATGTCTTATGCTGACGTCACCGGATGGTAGTCTTCATCCGAGTCGATGGACAAAATCACCGGACGGTGACAGGTCTGATTTCTCGAAGATATGCGATAAGGTGCGCGAGGAACTTCGGGGCCAGGCTTGGATGGTGGGCCGCGTCACAATGGCTGAGATGGCCAAGGGCGTGCCCCACGCACCAGAGGGACCGCACAACATCAAGAGGCCGGCCCATTTCGCAAACCGAAACGCCAAGAGCTTCGGGATTGCGATCGACCGATCGGGCGCGGTCCACTATAAGGGACCTGACCTGTTCGGTGATCATATCATCGCTCTTCTAGGGCACGACGTTCCTGACAGCTACCTTGCCGAGTTAGCTGCCGACGGCGTCTCGTACGTGATAGCCGAGACCGCCGACTTTGACGTGAGGACGCTGCTTGACGTCGTGAACAAGGAATTAGGTATCGAACGCATCGTACTTGAAGGCGGTGCTGGAACCAACGGAGCGCTGTTGGCTGCCGGATTGGTGGATGAGATCAATTTCATCGTTGCGCCGGCCTTGGAAGGTCGATCCGGCACCGACAGCGTGGTTGAGTTCGGCCCAGACGGGCTCACTGGCAAGGTCGAGCTTTCTCTGATCGACTGTCAAAGCCTTGGTCATGGCATGGTCAATCTTCGTTATGCCGCTACGGGACCTCGCACTGAACGACAATAATGCTGGTGTCGTTGCGCCCTTCTGAAGGGCAGGCCGAACGTCGCTACTCATGAGCTATCCATATAAGACCATGCCGATTGGGACTGGTAATCGGGATAGCGAGGAACGCTATATTGAGCGTGCAGGCCATTTCGACTTGTAGCACAAGGAGTATTCCAATGAAGATCGACAGAAACGGGAGCCAATCATCGGGAAAAGGTCCGGCGGATTGGTTTACTGGAACGGTTCGCATTGATCCGCTGTTTGCACCAAACGACGCACGACGCGGTGCGGGCGGTTCTGTGACGTTCGAGCCGGGCGCACGCACTGCCTGGCACACGCATCCCCTCGGCCAAACGCTTGTCGTAACCGCCGGCTTGGGCCGCGTGCAGCGCGATGGAGGGCCGATTGAGGATATCCGCCCTGGTGACGTGGTCTGGTTTGAACCTGGCGAAAAGCATTGGCACGGAGCATCGCCCACCACGGCAATGACGCATATTGCCATTCAAGAGAGCCTTGATGGTAAAGTCGTAGACTGGTTGGAACATGTCAGTGACGACCAGTACTCGGGAAAATGAGGTTTGAAATGCCGCATATAGTTGTGAAGATGATTGAAGGCCGTTCATCAACCCAAAAACAAGAGCTTTCAGACCGACTTGCGAAGACGCTTATGAGCGTTCTTGGAAGTAAGGACGAATCCGTCTCCGTTGCAATCGAGGATGTCCCTGCTGATAAGTGGGAAAGCGAGGTCTTCGTGCCGGAGATCAAGGGCCGTAAGGATACGCTCTACAAAAAGCCAGGATATGCTTCCGTTGATTGATACGGGGCTCGGTGGCTGATCAAGTCGCGGCCGCCCTGCCATTATCCCTTATCCTTCCTCTGTTTTTGATTGAGACACGACTGCAAAGCCTCCCAAGTGATGGCCCCAAAATATGTTCGCGGTACCCACTTCAAGTTGCTTAGGCATTCGAAAGTCATGTATCTCTCGCTGACACAAAAGTAGTTGTTGCGGTTCCGCGACAGGTCAGCTTGGGAGCGGCGCGTGCGTTTCAATGAGAACGGCCCAGACATACCCGATGAGCTTCTGATTGCTCGAGATGAGGGGGATGTCTTGTTCTTTTGCGGCGCGGGCGTGTCTCTCGCGTTCGCCGGGCTCGCTGATTTCTTGAGACTGGCGGGTGACGTTATCGAAGAGCTAGGGTCTCTGACGGGCAGCCAAGCCAGACGTCTGTTCGATGCCGCCAGCACGACATCACCGTCTGGTTTCAAATCCTTCGTGCCTGTCGATCGGATGTTCAGCTCGTTGGACTTGGAATTCGACCCACTGGAGGTGCGAGGCGCGGTTGCGCGGGCTTTGAGGCCCGAGCCGGATGCTGATCTGACCGCCCATAAAACGTTGATCGACCTTTCGCGCGGCATTGATGGGCGACCAAGACTCATCACGACCAACTTTGATTTGCTGTTCGAAAAGTGTGATGCGCAATTGAAGAGCTGGGGCCCAGCGAGCCTTCCTGTTCCAGATCGTCCTGCCGACTTCGAGGGCATTATTCATATTCACGGTCACGTTGACCGAGATTATTCGGGAATCTCCGACGCCGTCGTTCTTTCGAGTGGCGATTTTGGAAAGGCATATCTTTCGGACGGTTGGGCAACGCATTACATCCGCAAGCTCATGAACCGATACAAGATCGTGTTCATAGGCTATTCCGCCGATGACCCACCGGTTCAGTATTTGCTTGAGGCGCTAAGGGAAGAGCAATCGCCGACGACCAGCCTCTACGCCTTTCAATACGGCGACGAAGCCGACGCACGGGAACAGTGGATGCAGAAGGGGGTGACTCCGATTGCGTTCGGGAGCGACTACAGCAATCTTTGGGAAACGCTTCGAGGTTGGGCAGAAAGGGCTCGGGACCTGAGCGCATGGCATCACCAAACGGTAGTCGATGCCTCGTCAGGCCCATCTCAAGCGTCACCGGTTTTCCGTGGAAGAATTGCTCACATGGCTTCCACGGTCGTGGGAATGGCCAAGCTCGCGTCCGCAGAGCCACCGGTCCCATCGACTTGGCTCTATACGTTTGATCCGGCGGTGCGGTATCTCCGGCCCGAACCGATTGATCGAGGCGATCCTAATAGCGGGCAATTTGATCCGTTCGAGCATTTCGGCCTTGATAGAGATGAACCACCACCGCCCTACGATCCGGAAGATGATTTCCACAAGAGGGAAGCACCTGCTTCGGCATGGAATGCGTTTGGCGCAAGCAAGCGCGATCTAATCGGAATACACGAAAGGGAGCTGGGAAGCATCTACGCGCACTCGGCGATCGCACCGCGGCTATGGAGCCTGTCGATCTTTTTAATCAGGCGCATGAAGGAAGCACCTACCCTCTGGTGGGCGGCGGGTTTGCGGACAGCGCATCAGAATCTCATCTTTCAATTGGAACAGGAGTTGCGATATCGCCTGAGTGATGATCCAGGCCCTATGCCGAAATACTGGCGTTATCTGCTAGCGTTCTGGAAGGAGCCAAACCGGGAAGTCGACCAGGCGGCGCTGGAAATCAGTGGCCGGGCACTTCGGGAAGGTTGGTCGCCTGGCCTTGTTCGTGAAGCGGTCGAGCTATGTCGGCCCGCGATCTCAGTTCAGCGCAAATATGGTGTCGAACCGCCTTCTAGCCCTGATCACGATCCCGCAGGCTTCATTTCGCTGGATGTCGAGTATCCGCGGCCACACCAAGAATTCAAATTCGACGTTCAACACCTGCCTCTAGCGGCGGAGCTATGGAGAGGCCTCCTTGCAGACGCAGAAAGAATGGAAATCGAGATAGGTGCTTGGATCGAGCTCGATACGACGCGACCGGACGACGACGGTCAAGAGCTCAGCGCGGACACATACGGATTGACAGGGCCTCTGTTGCGCTTCACGCACTTATTAGAAGCATTGGAAGATGGAAATCCAGGAGCAGCCGCCCGAGAGGTGATGGCATGGGAGGCTTACACTGGGATAGTCTTCGAGCGCCTTCGTATTTGGGCTGCAGGGCGCTCTGCACTCACGAGTTCGGAATATGCTGAGGCCATTTTCGCGAAATTGGATGACAGAGTGTTTTGGTCATCGAACCACGAGCGGGACCTGTTTTTCGCAATCAGAGACCGATGGCCAGATATCTCTTCCAACGGGCGCAAATCGATAGAGACGCGTCTTCTGTCATCTCCAATTCCATATCTTGAGATGACCGAAGTCGAAGAGGCGAGGACCACTGCGGCAATGGTGCGCCTGAGCGCCCTCCATTGGTTTGCCCAAAACGGCGTCACATTCTCGTTCGACGTGGAAGCCGAAAAATCTCGACTGAGGGCGCTCGCGCCAGCTTGGAAGGACGAGTATGCAGAATATACGGCACGGCCAAAATTCAGCGGCGTACACTCGGTTGTAACCGACAGCGACCCAACCAGCATCTTAAATGTCCGTTCGAGTGAATTGTTGCCGATCGAACTGCCGAGACGACGGGGGCTAGACTTTACCGAGTACGACCCCTTTGCCGGTTACTGCGCAATGAAGCCTGCCCGCGCCATTTTGGCACTTCACAGTGCGATGCGCCGAACTGTGGATACGACCTGGCACTATTGGTCGACCTTCCTTAGATCGACCAGCAAGATGAAGACGTCGGCTCGGATGGACACGGTGGTCGTTACACTGATCCAATCACTTTCAACGGATGAGGTGGCGAAGCTCTGGTACCCTCTGGTGGATTGGCTTTCGAACCGGGCCGTTGCTCTGGAGGCTCGAGGCTTCGGGGAGTTCGACATTATCTGGGATAGAATTGTTGCAGCCGCCGCGGTGCATCCTTCCCAGTATAAACAGAAGCCGTCCCGTGATTGGTCGTTTGAATCGTTGAATTCACCCATTGGGCGACTGGTCCAGGCCTTAGTGGACATCCGCTTGCCCGACGGCCAGCATGCTGTTCCGCCGCAGTGGATAGCGCGCCTCACAAAGGTGTTGAACCTTCCAGGCGATCATGGGCGGCATGCTCTTTATCACGTCGCGATGCGCGCATCGTGGCTGCATTACCACGAGCCCGCTTGGACCGACGCCCACGTATTGTCAAAAGCCACCGCAAAGGGTCCGGACGGCGATGCATTTTGGTCTGGCTTCGCCAGAATGGGCCGCGTTCCAGAACAAGCTATCCTTCAGAAGCTGAAGTTGCCTATGTTGACGAGGATCGGGAAGGGCGGGCGCGACGAACATAATTTAGTTGGTTACCTTCTCAGCGGCTGGGCCGGCAAGGCGGCGGAGCGGACGGTATCAGACCAGGAAATGCGAGACGTTCTTATCTTGGGCGATAACGACGTCCGACATGCGGCACTCCGCTTTGTCAGTGACTGGGCCGCTGCGCATCAGGAATGGATGGAATTGGTCATACCGTTCCTGAACCGGGTCTGGCCGAAACAGCGAACCCTCCGCACGCCGCAGGTTTCGGCGGAACTGTTTCGTTTTGCATCGAGGTTGCCCACGCTCTTTGGGCCTATCATCGATGCCGTGTCTCGAGGCTTGGTTTCACTGTCCCGTGGCCACATGATGCATCTCAGCTGCAACGTCGATGATTTGGATAACGACGGCGTGGAGGCGTTGCTGACCGCGCTCGAAAAGCTGCTGCCCGAAGACCGAGTGCAGTGGCCCTACGACGGGAAGCGCATCATCGACCAGTTGAAAGCTTCGGGCCGTGGGCTCGGGCCGCGCCTTGATAGACTGGTCCTTCGAGCCAATGAAAGGGAGCACTAGCCTCAGTCGTTGGCTACGCGTCCCTTTCAGCCTCATGCGTAGGGTCTTCGGATTCGCGACGATAAAATTTGACGCGTAGTCCGTTACGCGACCTAGCGCTGGATGTAGACGCTCTTCGTGTAAAGGTACGTGTCCAGATGTGCTAACCCGCCCTTGGCTCCGTAGCCGCTCATCTTTGCGCCGTTGAAGCCGACGAGAGGGTCAATCAAACCATAGCAATTGACCCACATGACGCCAGAATGGATACGATCGACAACGTTCAGGGCGGTGGAGATGTTTTGACTCCAGACGGCTCCTGCAAGACCGTATTCGGTTTGGTTTCCGATTTTCACCGCTTCATCGACGGTGTCGAACGGGATTACGGATACAACGGGCCCGAAAATTTCCTCGCGCGCGATAGTCATCCCCATGTCGACGTCAGAGAAAACCGTAGGCGAAACGAAGTAGCCTCTCCCGTCGATAGTCGGCGTGTCGCCCCCTGCGATCAGCGTAGCCCCATCTCGCTTCCCAGCTTCGATGTAGGAAGAAACAATATCCCGCTGTTTCTCGGAGATCACTGGCCCTATCTGTGCCGAAGGGTCCAGACTGTGTCCCAACTTCAGTGTCTTCAGAAACTCGGCTAGGCGGGCAGTGAATTCCTTCGCAATCGTCCGCTCCACGACGATGCGGGAACCTGCAAAACAAATCTGCCCTGAATTGGAGAAAATGCCCATCGCGGCACCAGGCACTGCTTTGGCCAGGTCCGCGTCCGCGAAAACGATGTCCGGTGACTTTCCGCCCAACTCCAGCTGAAGTCTTTTGATGTTGACCTTAGACGCATCGATGATGCGACGCCCCGTTTCCGTGGACCCTGTAAAGGCGATCCGATCGACATCTGGGTGACGGGCGAGGGCGTCGCCTGCTGCAGAGCCATGACCCGTGACCACGTTGATGACGCCCTTAGGCAGGCCGATCTCTTGAAGCATTTCGACGAGGTAAAGGACACTCAACGATGCTTCGGTCGCCGGCTTGAGAACGGTCGTACATCCTGTGGCGAGAACGGCCCCGATGATCCACCACAAGGCGGTCAGAGAGCCATTCCATGGGATGATGCCACCGATTACGCCAACCGGGGCACGGAGCGTCATGGTCGTGACGTCACCAGCCAGGCCGTTTGGCAAGGTCTCGCCACGGACACTCAGGGCCATCGAGGCGAAGAATTGCACCATTCGTAAAGCGCCCGGCTTTGATCCCCGGGTGCGGGAAATCGGTGCGCCCATGTCCATAGACTCGATCTCAGCGACCTCGTCGAACCTTCGGCTCAGCAGATCGTATGCGCGGAAAAGGAGGGCCTGACGCTCGTATGGCGTCCATCGGCTCCATTCGCCTTCGAAGGCTGCTCGCGCCGCCCGTACCGCGTCGTCGATGTCCGAGCTTTCGCCGGCGGCGAGATATCCGAGGACATCCCCCGTGGACGGATTTCGGACCTCGATCTTGCCGCCGGACGACGGAGATACCAGTTCTCCATTTATGAGGAGGCTATGCGTCTTGCGCTGCAAGAAGCGGGATGCGTTCTCGCTGATTATGTGGGTCGCTATCGTCATGTTGGTGTTCCTGCCACTGCGGTCAATCGAAGACGAAGACGCCTTTTCCGATCTTCTTCTGGTCGAAAAGTTCGTACGCTTCCTTCGCCTGTTCCAGGCGAAACTCGTGGGTGAAGAGGGCGTCGACATTGATGCCTCTTTCCATGACGAAGTCCGCACAGTCCGATTGCAGGTTTTTGGAGAAGGTCAGAGAGCCAACGACAGACCGGTTTTTCAGGATGATGTCGTTGCTATGGAACTCGATGTTTCCGGTAACGCCGAGGATGCAGGTCGCGCCCCAAGTCCGCGTGCACTGGATTGCCTGACGCCGAGCATGGATGTTTGAACTGCATTCGACAGACTTGTCTGCACCAAGTCCACCGCGTGTGAGGTCTTTGATCGCTTTTACGGGATCGTCGTGCGAGGGGTTGATTGTGATGTCCGCGCCGAACCTCTTTGCCATTCCCAGACGCTCTTCGCTGACATCCAGGGCAATGACCCTCGCGCCCATGGCCTTCGCGAACATCGTGACGCTGAGCCCGACGGGACCTTGTCCGAAAACCGCAACGGTTTCGTCGCCGGCTAAGGCAATCCGTTTGAGTGAGGCATACGCGGTCCCGCTGCCACAGGCTACAGCCGCGCCGGCCTTGAAGGACATCCCGTCGTGCAGCTTGATCAGCGTGTGCGCGGGTACCTTCATCAACTCGGCATGTGCGCCGTTACCGTTTAGCCCGCCGTAAACAATGCGGTCGGTCTCGCAAAACTGCGTCCAGCCAGAACGGCAGTGCTCGCACGTCCTGCATCCATCGTAATGATGGACCATAACCCTGTCGCCCACCTTTGCCTCACGCGGAGAAACGGCCGATCCTACCGCCTCGACGACGCCGCACGGCTCGTGCCCCTCGATCACAATCTGGTCTTCACCTCGCCTGGGCTCGTGTAAATGGTGCAGATCGCTCCCGCACATGCCAGAGGCTTTCATTCGGATGACCACTTCGTCCGGGCCTGGCGTTGGGTCCGGATAGTCTCGAATCTCCAACTGTCCTTCGCCAAGGAAAACGACCGCTTTCATGCACTTCCTCCACTAAATCCTTGCCGGGATATCCTGCCGCGACATCCGCGTGTCGCCGCCTGCTGCAGACGACCGGACAGCAGATATCGCTCACCGGGACCGTGGGGTCGCGATGATGCCGTTGCTTACGGCGCGGTGGATTTCCTCTGCGCTATGAATAGGATTTTCGGGTTGGGTTGGAAACTGAGAATGGGCGACTGCCGCGATAGCCGATAAATTTACTTATGGGGCAGCAACAGGAGAGCCGCGGCCACGTAGGAGGCTTCCCACGGCTTCTCGACGGTTTGGCCGAAACTGGGATCAGTCGACCTAGCCGTCGTTTCCACTTTCCTGGATATAGCGCGTGCGCCCTTGTTCCCTGATCAGGTTTAGGAGAGCTAGGCTTGGCCTGTCGGGCGTGGCCCCCTCTCGAATGAACACCGCGATGCTCCGTTCGAGGTTCTCCTGGCTTAGCGGCAGCAACGTGAGCTTGTTGCTGGCCATTTCCTCTTTCACGGCGTGCGCGGGAAGCAATGCCAGGTTATTACTCTCGGCGACTAGCGACTTGAGCAGTGTTATCGAGCTGCATACCGTCACCTTGTGGTAAAGGCTCAAGCCCGCTGGCTCCAAAATGTGCTCGAGCGCGGTGTTTCGCCATCCCGTCGTTGGCGATACCCAAGGGTAGTGGGTCAGGTCCCGTATTGTGACGGTCTCTTTTTTCGAGAGCGGGTGATCCGGCCGAGCAGCAACGTAGAGGCGTTCGCGGAAAAGGACACGCTGTCGCAACCCGTAAGCTTGATTGTCCCTGTCGACGACGCCAACTGCGAAATCGTATTCCCGCCTAAGTAATCCCCATAGTAGCTCGTTTTGTGGGCGCTCCGTCACCTGTAGCTCCCATTCAGGATGGGTTTGCCGCCAACGACCTATGGCCTGGGGTATCACGCTTCCCGCCAGCGTGGGTAAGCATCCGAAGCTCAGGATTTCTTTGCTTGCGACACCTGTCCCAAACACCGCGCTCTCGACCGCCGAGACGCATTCGAAAATCTGCCTGGCGTAGCGCACCAGGCTTTCGCCCATGGCCGTCGGCTCAACCCCGGTTGGCGTGCGCACGAGCAGCGATGTCTTCAATTCCTCCTCCAGTCGGTCCATCGAAATGGATAGGGCAGGTTGGGAAATGCCAAGCGCTTTCGCTGCTTTCCCCAGGCTTCCGAGCTGTACGATGAGGCCAAAATACATAAGTTTGCGTGGATCGATTGATCGCACGGGGCTGTTGGCGGGTGATTCATTACCGTCGCTTTTCGATGCCAAAACGCTCTCCTCCTTGGCCCTGTGAACGAGCCACCTCGCGGAGAATGAAGGGTCAGCTTCGGCCTAAAAGCAATAAATTGTTTTATGAGCCTTTAAGCGACGTTGGTTCGCAAGAGCGAAATTCGGCGAGATTGAGACGCAAAAAATCATGGAATAGAAAGCAAAATCATTCCCTTAGTTGAGGCCTTTATTTGCGCCGCCGGTTATAATCCGGTCCTATAGCTTTTCAACATGCTCTTCTGTTCGTCAGGCCGCCACTACCATAAGCTTCTCGTCATGTTCCTCAATGCCAAGCCAAAATGCGCGGTCTTGATGGAGCCTAGCCGCCTCAGGGAGGGGTGCGGCAGAATGAAATGATGGAGGAGAAAGTGATCTACAATCGGATTTCCGAGCGATCTACAGCCATACAGGCGTGGACCGTTTGCTCGCCGCTCCTCCTCAACGCAAGGAGAGAGCTGCCATGTCAGCTGTAGTCAATGCAGGTGCCCGTCTTGATCGCCTGCCAGTGTTTGCTTTTCACCGCCGCATGTTGTGGCTCGTCGGTCTCGGGATGTTCTTCGACTCGTTCGACAACACCCTGTCGGGAGCCGTGCTTGCACAGCTGTTGAAGAGCGGGTGGTCAACGCTCGAACTGAATTCCCTGTTCATGTCCGCGACATTCGTTGGTCTCACGATCGGGGCGGCCTTCGCGGGATGGCTCAGCGACCGGTACGGACGTCTGTTCGCCTATCAGTTCAACCTTCTGATCTTCGGCGTGATGGCACTAGCCTCCGCGGTCGCTCCCAACATGGAGGTCTTGATCGGTATCCGCTTCTTCATGGGTATCGGCATGGGAGCCGAATATGTGATGGGCTATGGCCTTGTCACGGAATTCGTTCCGCCCTCCAAGCGCGGTCGGTACATCGGACTGCTCGGGCTCATCGCTGGTGCTGGTGTATTCGCCAGCTCTCTCGTGGGCATGGTCGTGATCCCGAACATCGGATGGCGCGCCATGTTCGTCATTGGTGGTCTCGGCACCATCTGGGTCTGGTGGCTTCGTCGGCATCTGCCAGAATCCCCGCGTTGGCTGGAACGCGTCGGCCGCGGCGAGGAAGCTGATGCCATCGTCCGTGAAATCGAGGTTGAAGCTGGTGTAACGCCGTATGTTGCTCCCCATCGGCCTGCGACCAAGATTGGCGGGGCACCGTCGAAGTCGGTGTCGTTTGGCGTGCTGTTTTCGAAGGGCGTCATAAGCCGCACCATGATGGCCATCATGCTGAACGTAGTCTGCCTTTTCGGTTCTTACAGTCTCACAGGATGGATGCCGACCTTCTTCGTCCAGCAAGGGATGAGCGTCACGAAGTCGCTTGGTTTCAACACCGCGATGATGGCTGGGTTTCTTGCCGGACCCCTGATCTGCGCGCTTCTTTCCGACCGTATCGGTCGCCGCTGGGGCATCGTTCTCTTCGGTGTGATCTGTGCCGCAGTGGGTGCGGTCTACCCGTTCCTGGAAGCGCCGGTCGCGGTCATCACCTGCGGTTTCCTTCTGGTCTCCGCTGTGGCTGTCTTCTTGACGCTCGGCCTTGGTGGCACGCCTGAACTGTTCCCCACGGAATATCGCTTCCGAGGCGGTGGTCTGGCACAGATGGTTGGACGCGCTGGTCTCATCGTTTCGCCCTTCATCGTGCTCTACCTGTTTGAGAATTTCGGGATCACCGGCGTGATCGGCGCGATATCGGGACTCTATCTCTTGGTCGCCTTGGTCATGGCTGTGGCAGGACTTGAGACAAACAAGCAGTCGTTGGAAGACCTGGAGCCTGAAGTCGTCGATAGCCCTCAAGCTGGGGCCGTTCATACTACCGCACAGCGGTAATGCATATTCGACTTAGCTACGCAGCCCAAGGCTGAATGCAGCCAAAACCAAGATGACAAGCGACGGACCATCCGGCCCGTCGATCGGAGACCCTATGCCTTGAGAACGCTGTCGTTCGTGGCGCAGGCAGCAGCACCGGGAGGTGTTGCAGACATCCCGGCGGGCGGACGGGCCGCCGGGGAAACCCTAACCGTCCCAATGGTCTATCACTCAAGAGGAGGAAGTTTATGTCGCTTAATAAGAAACTTGTTGGAGCCGTGCTATTCGTGTCCACGGCTTTTGGGGGCTGGCAGGGAGCCTGGGCGCAGGACAAGGGCGAGATCGGATATGTTGGCTTCGATGTGAACACGTCGTTCCTCAGCACGTTCGCAAAGGAAATCGAAGGGGCAATTACAGCCGCCGGGTACACGCCACGCCTGGCGCACTCCGACAGCGACGCAAGCAAGCAGGCCAATCAGGTCAACATCCTTGTGTCCAGCGGCGTCAAGGGTCTGCTGATCGATCCCGTCGATGCCAAGGCTATCGTTCCGATTATCAAACGAGCGACGGCACAAGGTGTTACGGTTGTGCCAGTTGATGGCTCTGTATCGTCCGGACCGATCCCGGTTCAGGTCGCCACCGACAACTATGGCGGCGGAGCTATGGCCTGCAAGATCATCGGAGACCGGATCAAGGGCAAGGGCACCGTTCTCAACCTCCAAGGCTCCCTCGACAACCAAGCCGCCCAGGGTCGGAGCAAAGGCTTCACCGACTGCATGTCCAAGGACTACCCGGACGTGAAGGTATCGTCACAGCCGTTCAACTGGTCTTCTGAAGTGTGCGCGCGAGTAGCGCAGACCGAAATGTCGACCAAACAGGTCGACGGCGTGTTCGCGGCGGCCGCCCAATGCCTGACACCGGTGCTTTCCATTCTGAAAAAACAGGATCGGCTGCACAAGGTGACCGAAGAAGGGCATGTGCCGTTTGTCGTTGTTGACGGAACTCCGAACGAGCTCGCGTCCGTACGGGAGGGTTATCTGACCGCCTCTGTCGCCCAACCGCTCGCCGACATTGCGAAATACGGCGTTGGGTATTTGGTGAAGGCAATGAACGGCGAGAAGATCGTCGCCGGCGATACCGATCACGGGACGAAGATCGTCGAGATCGATGGCACGCTTCGCGACCTTCTTCCGCCTATCGCGGTTCTGGCCCAAAACGTCGACGACCCGTCTCTCTGGGCAAACAAGAAGTAATCTCGTCGGGGGCAGGCGGCCTTATCGCGGGCCGCCTGCCAGCTTCTGTTCTTGACATGTTAGGAGAGACTAATGGCCGAACCAAGCCCAGCTGTTGTCGCTACCGGTATATCCAAGACATTCGGCGCAGTGCACGCGCTCGACGACGTTTCGTTGTCAGTGAAGCAAGGCTCGTCGCTTGCTCTTTTTGGTCGAAACGGCGCTGGTAAGTCCACGTTGATATCAATCATTACAGGTCTTCAAAAACCCGACACCGGCACCCTCGAATTCGGAAATTTCGGAGCAGGAGGGGGGATTGAGTGTGTCTATCAACGCAGCACTCTGGTGCCTGGGTTCACAGCGGCAGAGAACGTCAGCCTCAACAATTATCACACAAAAGCGGGAGCCATCGATTGGCGTGTGCTACGGCGTCGCGGCGTAGAGATGCTTGCCGAGTGGGATTGCGCCGACGTCGCGAACATAGCGGTCGAGAACCTCGCGCCCGTGGAAAAGAAGATCGTCGAAATATGCCGCGCGTTGTCGCGGAACCCGAGCGTGCTGCTCCTCGACGAGCCGACAGCCGGATTGGACTACGCGAGCGCGCAGCGACTGTTCGCTCGAATTCGAGAAGCCCGGTCGCGGGGCGTATCCTTGATTTTTGTGTCACACCATCTCGAGGAGTCCTTCGACGTCTGCGACCACACCGTCGTATTGCGAGATGGCCGTGTGGTGCTGGATCGCAAGCTGGAGGGCCTCGGGATAAAGGACATCGTTGGAGCCATGATCGGCGAGACACGCGCGAGGAGCGACGCGATCGTGCCGACTGAGCTCCCGAACAATTCAAAGAGACTGCTCGCCGTGGAAAACCTATCGATCGGCAACGGAATCAGTGAGATCGACCTGAGCGTTTCAGAAGGCGAGTGCGTTGGGCTGGCCGGGCTTGAAGGTGCGGGACACATGCGTGTCGCGCAGGCGATATGCGGCCTCCGATCAGATGCCTCCGGGACCGTTTCCGTCGGAGACAAGCAGGTTTCCGGTTTTGGCGTTCCTGCCAGTTTGAAAGCCGGCATCGGCTTTATTCCGGAAGACAGGCACGACGGCGGCTACGTACCGGCTCTGAGCGTCTCCGAGAATGCCACGCTGCCGATCATGGGCGCACTTAGAAACTCTGTAGGAATGCTCACGCGCTCCGCCCGTGAAAAGGCCTACCGACATTTGAGTGGCGCATGGTCGATCAAATCGGACGGTCCGGATCAACCGGTGGAGGAATTGAGCGGAGGCAACCAGCAGAAGGTCGTCTTGGCTCGAGCGATGTCGACCGATCCAAGAGTCATCGTTCTGATGAACCCGACGGCCGGCGTCGACGTCGCCGCGAAATGGTCGATCTACGAAACCGTCAAGAGCAATGCAGCCGCTGGAAAGGCCGTGCTGATCGCCTCTGCAGAAGACGACGATTTTTCAATCTGCCACCGGGTCATCGTGATGTTCCGGGGCAAGTTTCATCGCGAGCTCAAAGCACCGTTCTCCGGTCATGAGCTCGCCTTGGCAATCCAGGGGGAATGAAAATGGCCAATAACGACGCCCACGCAGCAACGACTGCCGCGGACGTACGGCCTGAGACGCCGGGTTTCCTGCGATTGGTATTGCGCAATCCAAGTCTCAAGAGTCTGGCTCTAGTCCCCGTCATCATCGTCGTCAGTACTATCGGCGCGCTGATCAATCCGGCGTTCCTGACCAGCTTCAACATCTTCGATAATATTCTAGCATTCTCAGCAGCTCTCGGCCTGTTGGTGATCGCCGAAAGCATTCTTCTCATCGGTGGGTTTATAGACCTGTCGCTGCAGTCGACGATCGGCTTCTCCGTCGTCCTGTTCTGCTATCTCACCGGGGGCGGTGATAGCGGTGGGCCAGGGCTAGGTCTCTCGGTCGCCGCTGCGGTACCGATCACGCTTCTCGTTGTCGTGGCTATTGGTGTTTTCAACGGCTTTGTCGTGAAGGTCCTCAAGCTCAATTCGTTCATCGTCACACTTGCGATGCTGATCCTTCTCCAAGGACTGACACTGGGCATCTCAAATGGTCAGACCTACACCAACGTCCCCGATGCAGTCCTTTATCTAGGCACGGGAAGCGTTCTCGGCATCCCGGTACAGGCACTCATCTTCATCGGCGCTATCACGGCGGCGGCTCTATTCATGGGCTATCGGCCTACAGGCCGGGCGATCTACGCGATGGGCGGCAATCAGGCCGCAGCTCATGCCGCAGGCATCAAGACAACTCGCTTGGCCATTGGGCTGTTTGTGTTCGGCAGCTTGATGGCGATGGTCGCCGGCGTCCTCCTTCTTTCGCAGGTGGCGTCAGCCCCGCCGACGCTTGGCCGCAACATGATCTTCACGGTGTTCGCCGCCGCCGTTTTGGGAGGGATCGATTTGAATGGCGGAAGGGGAACAATCATTGGTGCCGCCCTCGGCGTCCTGCTGCTCTCGATCATCCAGAACATTCTCATCCTGTCATCGGTGCCCGCGTTCTGGATCGACGCAGTTTACGGCGCGATCATCGTTGCTGCCCTGATTGCCGGCAGGCTCTCGTCAGTGAAGTCGCTGTTTGGTCGGGGCGGCCGGCCAGCCTGATTATAAATTCGAGTCAAAGATCAATAAGTGGAGGTATGATGTTCGACTACAATGGAAAAGTTGCTCTTGTGACGGGAGCAGGCTCCGGGATGGGTCTCGCGACGGCTAAGGCTTTCGCTAGGTGCGGAGCTTCGGTTGCCCTGGCGGATGTCGACGGGGCGGCGGTAGAGGCGGCAGCCCACGAGCTGCGATCTGAGGGTCATAAGGCGCTGGCTGTTACATGCGACGTTTCGAAAGAAGACCAGGTCGCGGCAATGGTGGACGCAACGGTCGGACAGTTTGGACGACTTGACGCAGCGTTTAATTCAGCTGGCATACAAATTCCCGCAACCGATGCCGCTGAGGAAACCGGAGACACCTACGATCGGGTGACGGACATCAACCTGCGCGGTGTCTGGGCGAGCATGAAGCACGAGCTCCGCCATATGCGCACGCAAGGCTCCGGCGCGATCGTCAATTGCTCGTCTCTAGGTGGCCTCGTCGGCAATCCAGGACGATCGATCTATCACGCTACAAAGCATGGAGTTATCGGACTTACCAGAAGTGCCGCCCTCGAATACGCACCCCGGGGAATCCGGATCAACGCTGTATGCCCGGGTACGATCGACACGCCAATGGTTTCAAAGATGGTCGAAGCAGGCGATCTCGACCTCGAGGCATGTATTGCGGCGTTGCCTATCGGCCGCCTTGGAACCTCGGAAGAGATTGCCGACGCCGTCCTGTGGCTCTGCGGACCGGGTTCGACGTTCATCATCGGCGTTGCGCTGCCTGTCGACGGCGGTTGGACCGCGCAGTGAAACTACGGGGAAAATCATGGTGAACTACGACTACAAAGGTAAGGTAGCGTTCGTGACTGGCGCTGCGAACGGTATTGGTCGAGCCACGGCGCTGGCGTTTGCCCGTGCCGGGGCCAGCGTGGCTGTTGTCGATATCGACAAAGAAAAAGCCGAGGAGACCGCGCAGCTTGTGCGGGGTTTTGGCTGCGATGCCGCGGCGTACAGAGCCGATGTCACCGTCGAGAGCGAGGTCAAGGCAGCATTGGAAGCCACTGTCCGCGAACTGGGCGGTCTGGACATGGCGTTCAACAACGCGGGCAAATTTCAAAAAGTGGCTCCGCTTGCGGAAACCGACGCCGAGGAATGGCGGCGGATCATGGACATCAATGTGACAAGTACATTCCTTTGCATGCGTAACGAGATACCGATCATGCTCGAGCGGGGCGGCGGTGCGATTGTCAACGCGTCCTCTGGGGCCGGCATCGTCGGTACCAAGGGAGGCGCGGTCTACGGTGCTGCAAAGCATGCTGTGATCGGCCTGACCCGGTCGGCAGCGCTTGACTACGCGACAGCGGGCATTCGCATAAACGCGGTCTGCCCGGGTGTCATTGAAACGAACATGATGCGTGAGGTCTCGGGTGGAACCGCCGAGGGCCGTGCTGCCATGGTGGAAATGGAACCGATCGGGCGCTTGGGGAAGCCCGAGGAGATCGCGGCCGCGGTGCTTTGGCTTTGCTCACCTGAGGCCGGGTTTGCGATCGGCCATGCCATGGTGATCGATGGCGGTCACACCATCCGGTGACAAAGAAAGAAGGAGCGACTGAGGTCGCTCCTTCTCGTGGATAAAAGACCATAAAACTAGAAGCGCAGAAGCGTCTTGATGGCGCGCCGCTCGTCCATTGCTCGGTACCCCTCGGCGACGTCCGTCAGTGGAAGCTCAAGGTCAAAGACCTTTCCCGGATTGATCTCTCTGTTCAGGACGAGGTCCATCAGGTGAGGCAGGAAGCGTCGAACCGGGGCCGGGCCGCCCAACAAACTCTTCTGCTGGAAGAATAGTGTCTGGCCATCGAATTGGACGCCGTGGGGAACGCCGACGAAGCCGATCTTCCCGCCCGGTCGCGCGCAGTTGATCGCCTGGCTCATGGATTCCTGAGTGCCGACGCATTCGAGGACGGACTCTGCGCCAACCCCCTTCGTCAGTTCCCTAATGCGTTTGACGCCGTCGTCACCGCGCTCCGAAACGATGTCGGTCGCGCCGAATTCCAGAGCGAGGTCCTGACGGGATTTGTGTCGGCTCATCGCGATGATACGTGATGCGCCCATTTGCTTTGCCGCGAGAACTCCAAGGAGACCTACTGCACCATCGCCGACGACGATTGCCGTTGAGCCTTCGGTTACGCCGGCAGCATCCGCTGCGTACCAGCCGGTGCCTAATACGTCGGATGTCGCAAGCAGGCTCGGGATGAGGTCATCTGGTGGAAGATCGGTTGTCGGTACAAGAGTTCCGTCGGCGAGCGGAATTCGGGCGCGGGGTGCTTGTGCGCCGGACATGAACTGCCTCTGCTCGCACGACGACTGGAAACCGAAACGGCAATGTGGGCAGGTGTTGTCCGACAGACAGAATGATCCGACGACGAACTGACCCGGTCGCACATTCCTTACCGCGCCGCCGACCTCTTCAACGATACCGCAGTACTCGTGGCCCATTGCCATCGGGTCCTTGACTTCGTTTGCACCGCGATAGGGCCAGAGGTCCGATCCGCATATGCATGAAGCCGACAGACGGATAATCGCGTCGGTCGGCTCCAAAATTTTGGGCTCGGCGACTTCCTCGCAGCGAACGTCGCCCGGTCCATGCAGTATGGTGGCAAGCATCGAAATTCCTCCGGTTACGCGGACGGCCCTTTCGGATTGATCGCATCGTCCGCAGTTGTTCCGAGACTACTCGCACCGCCTTCTATATTTTAGAGGGGCTAGGTCGCATGTACTTATGAGGTTTGTTCATGAATTGCAGACTATCGCACAATGCTCATGTGTAGCGCTGCGATCGTGCAGTTCTTGTCGCTTCGATTGTTCCACGCGTGCTTCGTTCCTCTCTGAACGAGTGTGTCGCCCTGCTTCATGAGGGTTTCGCCTGTCTCCACGAGTGCCCAGATTTCTCCGTCGATAATGGTGACGATGTCGATCGAGTCGGTCTTGTGCATACCTGGCGGGTCGTTCTCGTTCGCAGAATCTGCTGCTCCGGCGTCTGCAAGCGCTTTGGCGTAGCCGGCGGCGAAATCCCACGAACTATCCGGCGGGAACGTCGTGATGACGTAAGTATAGCCTTCGGGAGGCGGTGGAATGACGGCTTTCGGGCCCAACGTGTTCTCGGACATCACGGGTGTCGGCACCTGCGTGGCCTGCCATATCTGATTTATTGTATATCCTTCGGTAGCCACGCGAGTGTCGGTCGGCCCGTCGGCGACGATCGTCGATCGACCATCGCCATCGAGGCCGATGACAATTCGCCTCGCTTGAATATTGAAGTGGTCTTGACCCATTAGCCTTATCTTCCATTCATTTGATTATTTACGGGGTAGCGGTCGTCACTCTTCAAGTGCCTGATCTTTCTTCCTGCGGATTGATGGAAGCAGCATCGCGCCGAGAGCGAGGGCGGCGATAGCCAGCAAAACGGCGCTGACGGGGCGCTCCACGAAGACGAGCGCACTGCCACGGGACACGACCATCGCCCGCCTCAGATACTCCTCAAGCATGGGTCCCAAAACGAAGCCGATGAGCAATGGTGCCGGCTCGAGCGCGAGCTTGAAGAACAGGTATCCAAGGAAGCCGAAAAGGACCGTCTCGAACACGTTGAACGCAGAATAGTTTACCGAGTAGACGCCGATGGCGCAGAACACGAGGATCGCGGGGTAGAGGTATTTGTAAGGGAGTCTCAGGAGTGACACCCACATCCCGATCAAGGGCAGGTTGATCACGAGCAGCATCAGGTTCCCGATCCACATGCTGGCGATCAGACCCCAGAATAGGGCTGGCTGGGCCTGGATGACGCCTGGGCCCGGCTGGATGCCGTGGATCATCAGACCGCCGATCATGAGAGCCATGACTGCATTTGCCGGGATGCCGAGGGTGAGCATCGGAATGAATGAGGTTTGTGAGGCAGCGTTATTCGCGCTTTCAGGCCCCGCAACCCCCTCGATTGCTCCGGTCCCGAACTCATGACCGTACTTCGAGACCTTCCGTTCGAGCATGTATGAGGCGAAGGTCGACAATGCCAGACCACCGCCCGGGAGGATGCCGAGGATGGACCCGACGATGGTGCCGCGGACGACCGATGGCGTCGCCCGTTTGAACTCTTCCTTGGTCAGCATGAGGCTGCCGACCTTGGCGACTGTCCCGCTGCGGTTTTCCGGATTTTCGAGATTGCGGATGATCTCGGCGACGCCGAAAATCCCCATTGCCACCGCTACGAAGTCGATCCCCTCGAACAGTTCGAAGAATCCAAACGAGAAACGGACTTGGCCACTCTGCACGTCGGTGCCAACAAGACCTAGCGCTACCCCTAGCACGAGCATGGCGATCGACTTGAAGATGCTGCCCTGGGCGAGCACGGTCGCGATGATCAAGCCGAGGAGGATAAGGGAGAAATACTCGGCGGGACCGAACGAGAGAGCGAGGTTGGTCAGGACTGGGCCTGAAGCGGCAACGACCAGCGTAGCCACAGTTCCTGCGAAGAACGATCCCAATGCGGCGGTGGCCAATGCCGCGCCGGCACGACCGCGTTTTGCCATCTTGTGTCCCTCGAGAGTGGTCACAACTGCTGTGACTTCGCCCGGGAGGTTCAAAAGGATGGCCGAGGTGGAGCCGCCGTATTGGGCTCCGTAGTAGATGCCTGAGAGCATGATCAGCGCGGTGATCGGGTCCAACGCGAAGGTCAGCGGAAGGAGGAGGGCGATCGTCGCAAGCGGACCGATACCGGGAAGCACACCGATCGCTGTCCCGATCATACAGCCGATGAAGGCAAAGCCGAGGTTGTGAAACGTCATCGCGACCGAAAGGCCGAGGGCGAGGTTCTCGATCATGGCTGCCTCGCTCAGAACTGAGTGAATGGGGGCAGGAACGACACGTTCAAGCCAAGCCCGAGAGTGAACACTGCCCAACAGATCGCGACGAGTGCCACAGTCAGGCCGGCAATTCCCTTGATCGTCTGGTCTCTGTCCGCAAGCCCACTAATGACCACGACGACAGCAACCGAAACCGCCATCCCGACACGTTCGATGAGAACGCCGAACGCAGCCATCGCGCCAAGGATGAGGACCATTTCCCTCCAGGCCCAACTTTCGAGGGGATCGTGTTCTCCTTTAATCCCAAGGAGGGCGACCGCAGCACCGAGGAGACCGAGCAGGCCGAAGACCAACATCGGCATGTAGCCTGGACCCATCTGGGCGGCCGAACCGATTTCGTAGTCCTGATTGTAGTAAAGTCCTCCTAACGCGACGGCGACCAGGAAGACGCCGGCCGTGACATCCTTCGCACCCAACGGTCGACGTGGAGCCGGAGCGAGTTCATCGTTTTGCATTTGAGTGTTCCCCGTTTTTTTGTTTTCAGTGGAAGGAGCGGCCGCCATCGACCGCAAGTGCTGCGCCCGTGACGTAGGAAGACTCCGACGACGTGAGGAAGAGCAGGGCTCGGGCGATCTCTTCTGGGTCGGCCAAGCGCTTGAGCGCATAGTTGCCCACGTTGGTGCGGTAGCCATCGGCCATCGGGGTATCCACCATCCCAGGCGCGATGCTGTTGACCCTGATTTTTGGAGCAAGTTCCGCAGCAAGGGCACGGGTCAAGTTGACGACCCCACCCTTTGACGCCGCGTACGCAGTGTGACCTGGGGCGTTCGGCAGTAGTCCCTGTGCGGATGCGATATTCACGATCGTGGAGTGGTCGTGCAATTGAAGGAAAGGGATGCAGCAGCGTGCGACAATGTACGTGCCGGTGAGATTGACCTCTATAATCCGCCGCCAGTCGTCGGCAGGCACTTCTGTGGCTAGCCCTTTTGACATGATGCCAGCCGCATTGATCAAACCGTCGATGCCGTCCATCTCGGAAGCAGCCTTTTCAACGGCACGCGCAACGTCCGCCTCGTTGGTGATATCGACACCTGAGAAGCCTGCTCCGATCTCCTCGGCCACCTTTCGCACTGCCTCGATATTTCGGTCGAAGAGTGTGACCTTTGCGCCTTGCGCCACAAAAAGCGTGGCGGTGGTTCGGCCGATACCCGAACCGGCACCTGTAACGACGATTCTTCGGCCGGCCAATCTTGCTGAATGGCCTGTGGTATGCGCCTGACTGGCAATGGGCGATGCGCTCATCTTGATATACTTTCTTGTATCGATTTCACTTCGGCTCGAACTGTGTATCCGCGGATACGAACGCTCACCTCATGATGAAGGGATTGGTTGGGCCCTCAGTCGTCGTGGACACGAAGACACTCTTGGTCTCGAGATACTCGTTGATCGCCTCGATTCCGCTCTCTCTCCCAAGGCCGGATTTCTTCGTGCCGCCGAACGGCATCATGAAACTGTAAGCTCGGTATGTGTTGACCCAGACTGTTCCGACCTTGAGAGACTTGGTCATCCGCATTGCGCGTCCGATATTCTGCGTCCAGACGCCGGCGACGAGGCCGTAGGCGATGTCGTTGCCAATCCTCGTGGCATCTTCTTCTGTGTCGAATTCGATGATCGATAGGACAGGACCGAAGACCTCTTCCTGCGCAATCCGCATATCGTTGGTCACGTCTGAAAAAATGGTTGGCTCAACGAACTGTCCCGCGCTCAAACCCGCTCCGGTCGCCCTGTTGCCGCCAAGGATGCATCGAGCGCCGTCCTTCCTGGCGATTTCGATGTAGTCGAGCACCTTTTGGAATTGCGGAGGGGTCGAGATCGGGCCGACGTTGGTGTTCGGGTCCATCGGATCACCCATCCTGATATAGCGGGCGAGATCGACGAGTTTGGTTGTGAAGGCGTCTTTGATCGACTTCTGGACCAACAGACGGGAGCCGGCAGTGCACATTTGACCTGCCGCACCGAAGATACCTGAAACGACACCTGCAGCGGCCAGGTCGAGATCGGCGTCCTCAAACACGATGTTCGGTGACTTGCCACCCAGTTCGAGTGCAACACGTTTCATGTGTTTGGCAGCGGTCTCGTAGATTTTCGCTCCGGTCAAATCCGAGCCGGTGAAGGTGATCATCGCGACGTCGGGATGTTCGACAAGCGCAGCGCCTGCGTCATGTCCATACCCGGTGACAACGTTGAATGCGCCATCGGGCATCCCCGCTTCTCTGATGAGCGCCGCCAATTCCAGAGTGCTTGCCGACGCGAATTCGGACGGCTTGACGACGACGGTGCAGCCAGCCGCCAGGGCAGGGGCGCTCTTAACCGTGGCGAACCAGATGGGTGAATTCCAAGCAGTAAGGGCGGCAACCACACCGATGGGTTCACGCATCGTGAATGCCATCGTGTCGGGCTTTTCGACTGGTATCCAGGCCCCTTCGATCTTGTCGGCAAGGCCGGCGTAGTAATACCAGCACTCGGCCACACCATTGAGCTGACCACGCACCTCCGCCAGCAGTTTACCGTTGTCCCGGGCTTCGATCTCCGCAATCCGATCCGCATCACGCGTGATGAGGTCGCCAATCTTGCGCATGATCCGCCCGCGTGCGGTCGCCGTCAGTTTTGACCAAGGCCCGCCTTCGAGTGCTTGACGTGCAGCCTTCACCGCACGATCCACGTCACCACGCGTCGCCCGAGCTAATTCCGCCCAAGGCTTTCCGTGATAGGGATCGAGGCTCTCGATACGCTCCCCGCGCTCCCCGTCGGAGAATTGGCCGTCAATGAAAAGTTGGTAGCTGCGCATCGTCACTCCTTGAATTCGTCTTATCGGCAGGGAGGCGCGTTTCACCGATGGGAGCCCGCAGCGAAAACGGGCCCCATCGGCGATTGCACGGCAGTCCCCAGCCGTCTGCCGTTCACGTGTTGGTGGCCTTTGCCGCCAACTTAGTTGTTCAATCGAATGTTGTTTTCCGTAATGACCTTGCGGAACTTGTCCTGCTCGCCCTTCAGAAAGGCAGCGAGTTCGTCGCCGGTCTTGATGTCCGTCTGGAACGACAGCGGCGTGAAACGTTCCTGGAATTTTGGATCGTTGACACCCTTTACGATCGCTGCAGAAAACTTCGTCACGACCTCGTCGGGCACGCCCTTTGGAGCCGCGTAGCTGTACCAAACACGCGAGTTGATCTGCGGATAACCGATCTCAGCTGTCGTCGGAACATTCGGCATGTTCGCCGTACGTGCAGGGGACGTTACCGCCAGAATCCGCAAGTTCGGGTCGTCCTTGAGAAGCGCGGCCTCGCGAGCAGACGCGAAAATCATTTGGGTGAAGCCGCCCTGCAAAGCTTGGATGCCTTCCGGGTTGTTCTTGTAGGAAACGTGGACACCCTTGCCGCCCGCTTCCTTGAGGAACATCGTCCCTGTCAGGTGGCCCATGGTGCCGACACCGCCGCTGGCAAATGTCACGCCGTCTGGCGACTTGGCCACTGCCATCAGTTCATCGATGCTCGTGATCCCGCCCTTGGCGGAGACAATCAGTGCCAGCGGATACCCGCCGATTCCAACGATCGGAACAAAGTCATCTAGCCCGTACTGCAGGTTATCTCTGAGGACGGTCTGAACCAATCCGGCCGTGATTAGGCAAAGAATGTTGTAGCCGTCCGGCTTCGCGCCGGCGACCGCGTTTCCCGCAACCGTGGTCGATCCACCCGCGCGGTTTTCGATCACGACGGGCTGTCCGAGTTCTTCGCTCGCTGTCTGCGCCAGGAACCGGCTTAGGGTGTCGTCGTCGCCACCGGGCGCGTTCCCGATGTTGATCGTGATGGGTCTGGCTGGCCATTCGGCGGCGAGGACGTCCGATGCCCGCGAAAGTAGACCCGCCGAAATGGCCGCGGTCGTGCCGAGCAAAACTGTTCTTCTCGTAATCATGTTATTCTCCCCCTGGTCGATACCTTTGCCGCCACTGTAACCGAGCCCGACCTCCCGCCGGGCTGCAGCGCAAACTGCCGAAATCGGCCCGCGACGCGCATAATCGAACCCGACGAGCCTGCTCTGTAAAGCCGAAAGCCCCAGCGAGCCGTTAAGGTTATAAGCGTGGGTTATATGTCGAAGCGGCACGACCCATGCCGAATCCCCTGCGTTTTCGGGGCTTCGCGGTGCAACAGGATGGCGTGTTTTTTGACTGGCGCGCGGAGCAAGAAGACGCTTATCGTGAGGTGATGGAATGGCTATGTGATGACGCGTAGCCGAAACTTGCAGCTGATCGAGGATGAAGTGACCGTGACCGACATGTCCGCCGAAGACGAGAAATATCGCGCACCGGCGCTCACCAAGGGCCTCGATATTTTGGAGCTGCTTGCATCCGCCAGCGATGGGCTGACCCAGGTTGAGATCGGAAAGATGCTAGGCCGGACAACATCGGAGATTTTCCGTATGCTGGTTGTCCTCAGCCAGCGAGGCTACGTCGAGCTGAGCGGCGATGACCGATATCAGCTGACGACGAAACTGTTCGAAGTCGCTCATCGCCACCCACCGATCCGCCGACTGACAGCAATCGCCGGTGACGCGATGCAGAAACTGGCCAACCGCATAAACCAGTCTATCCACCTGTGCATCCTCCAGGGCGGCCGACTACTGGTCGTTGCGCAGGTCGACTGCCCAGACAACAATCTGAACTCGGTCCGCCTCGGGGCGCAGATACCGATTTTCGATTCGGCATCCGGCCGCGTACTGGCCGCGTTCATGGATGACCGTGCCTTGGAGCATCTGTTGACTCTGGCGGGGACGGAGGCCGGTGAGCGTCGCGACAAGTTCCTGGCCGATCTCCCGGCAGTGCGTGAAGTCGGATACTGCGAAGGCCCGTCGCTGACGCTCGCTGGCGTGACGAACCTTTCTGCGCCAATCTTCGACTACACCGGCGAGGCTGTTGCAGCGATCACGACGCCGTTCATTCACAGGCTCAACAGCGCCTCCCATGTACCGGTTCCCGAGGCACGAAACGTGCTCGTGGAGACATGTCGCGACCTCTCGAAGAGGATGGGTGCAGGAGCGGCCGTCGATCGATAAGCGACGAGACAGCAATTCTCAAAGGGCTCGGCATCTCGCCGGGCCCTTTTGTATTTGAAAGCAAGTTGCGCAAATAAAATGTTGACGGAAACTTCAACATATGAAAGCCTATTTCATATACGAAATTTATGAGCGTTTCTCGACAGGGTCTCGCTGCGATGGGAGGAGAATGCATGCACAGGTTTGATGGCAAAGTGGTCTTGGTGACGGGAGCCGGCAGCGGCATTGGCGCGGCCACCGTGAAGAGGCTACATGCCGAAGGCGCGACCGTAGTCGCCATCGACGTCACGGAGGAGGGAGTCTCCAAGGTCGTTCAGGAAATCGGCGACCGGACGAGGGTGGAGGGCATTGCTCTGGATGTTTGCGATCACTCTGCCTCCATCAAAACGGTTGCGGATGTGCGCAGACGCCATGGTGCGCTGCACGGTCTTGTAAACTGCGCGGGTATCAAAGGTGTCGGCAGTATCGTCGATGTGGAACCAGACGGCTTTGGCCGCGTAATGGCGGTAAACCTCGAAGGCACGATCAACCTCTGCCAAGCGTTCGTACAGGCGGTCAAGGACGATACCGGCGACCGCGCGATCGTGAACATCTCGTCCGGCGCTGGTCTCATGGGTGTGGCGAACCGGCTCCCTTACGTAGCATCCAAGTTCGCGGTTTCCGGCATCACGAAATCGATGTCACCCGAACTCGGGCCGCTTGGCATTCGCATCAACGCGGTCGCGCCGGGCATGACCAAGACGCCGTTCACCGAATACATGCTGCAGGACCCCGCTGCAGTGGAGCGGGTAAACGCGAAGCATCCCATTGGCAGGATGGGAGAGCCGGAGGAAATCGCGGCTGTCATCGTATTCCTTCTGACAAAGGACGCGAGCTTCATGACCGGTGCGATCGTCTCGGTCGACGGAGGGCAGACCGCCTGCCTTTGACTTGTTGGCACTGACCAGCGAGGGAGGAAGCGTTGGCGGAAATTCGACTTTTAGTGGACTGCAAGAACAATCTAGGCGAGGGCCCGGTTTGGGACGTCCGCGAACAGCGTCTGTATTGGGTGGATAGCACGGCGGGCGAGATTTGGTCCTGCCGTGCGGACGGTAACGACGTTCATACCTATTATGTACCGACCTACATCGGCTCTATGGCTCTTCGAGAAAAGGGCGGAGCGGTGCTGGCTCTCGCGAGCGGGTTTGCCCTCTACGAGTTTGACACCCAGCGGATCGAGTACGTCGGCAATCCGCTGGCCGACCAGCCCGATTACAGGTTCAACGATGGTAAAGTGGATCGGCGTGGCAGGTTTTTCGCGGGGTCCATGGGCTACGACTTTCACCCGCTCGATGTGACAATTCCCCAAAAGCCGGCAGGAAACGGATCGCTCTATCGGTTGGACCCGGACCTTCGCGTAACGGAGGTTGATACGGGGTTCATATGCTTCAATGCACCGTGCTGGAGCCCGGACAACCGGACTTTCTACTGCGGTGACTCCGAGCACAAGGCAATCTGGGCATACAATTACGATCTTGAGACGGGTCAAGTCAGCGACAAGCGCCAATTCGTTTCCGATGCGGGTTACGTGAGCACGGTAGACGGTGCGACCGTCGACACCGATGGCTTCATTTGGAATGCAAAGGTCCTCGGGGGACGGATCGTCCGATACACGCCGGATGGGACCGTCGACAGGGTGATTGAGGTCCCCGTACGGAACATCACCAGCATCATGTTCGGCGGCCCCGATCTCGACATCCTCTATTTCACAAGCATGGGACGTCCGATGCGCGGCATCCCGCCCAAGGAACCCGGTGCCGGGGGCCTGTTCGCTATTCATGGTCTCGGGGTCAAAGGACTTCCCGAGACCCGGTTCGCCGGCTGACCGGCAGTTTGAAATCAAAACGAGGATATCATTGAAATGACCATCACTGCCGACCTCTCGCACCAGCTTGCGGAATTCGCCGTAAACACCAGGTTCGCCGACCTTCCGCCAGAAGCAGTTGAAGCGGCTAAGAAGAGTGTCCTGGATACGATCGGAGTCATGCTTGCCGCGAGTGGCATGGAGCCTGCGGTCAGGCCGATCATCGAACTGGTTCGGGAAAGCGCTGGCAAGGGCGAGGCGACTATCCTGGGATATGGCGATCGCGTTCCGGCAGGCGCTGCTGCCTTCGCCAATGGTGCGCTCGCGCACGGTCTCGACTTTGACAGCCAGACACCATGGGGAGCACATGCCGACAGCTCTATCGTTCCGACTGTTCTCGCATTGGCGGAACTGCGCGGGAGTGTGACCGGAGAGGAGCTGATTACCGCGGTCGCCGTAGGGCAGGAGATTTTTATCCGCCTCCGCTGCAACGTCGGCTGGCATATGGACTGGAACCTCTCGACGGTCGTCGGCTGCTTCTCCGCGACAGCGGCCGGCGGATCGATCTTCAATCTCGACGCATCACAGTTGGCCAATGCACTCGGCATCGCCAGCCTTCAGTCCAGCGGCACGATGGAACAGATTTTCGGGCTCGGCAGTGACCTCCGGGGCATGTACGCCGGGTTCAGCTCGCAGGCGAGCGTCAACGCCGTCAGGCTTGCGGCACGCGGGATGACCGGCATCCGCAACCTCTTCGAAGGCGAGGCGGGACTGTTCAAGGTCTATTTCAAAGGTGAGTACGATCGCGAGAAGATGGTCGCCAACCTCGGCAAGGAATTTCTGAGCGGAGGCATGACATACAAGTACTGGCCAGCTGTCGGCAACGCCCATACGTACATTCATGCGGCAATCGAGTTGATGAAGGAAAACGACGTCGCGCTGGATCAGGTATCGGAAGTGAAAGTCTTCGTCGGCGACTTCCAGCAGAGGATGTGCTCGCCTTTGGCTGAACGGCAGGTTCCAAACACACTTGTCGATGCCAAATTCAGCTTGCCGTTTCTCGTCGCCCTCGCACTGGCAAGGGGCAAGATGGAAGTCGAAGACTTCACCAGCGAAGCGCTGAAGGATCGGACGGTCCTCGCTCTCGCCCGCAAGGTCGTACCGGTCCCAGACAGCAGCTATAACTGGACCTCGAAACTGCCCGACGGAAAAATCGAAGTACTGCTCGCAGACGGCACCAGTATCTCACGCCTGGGATCGAGAGTGCCGGGGTCGGTCGAGCTGCCGATGACGTGGGAGGAGCTCTTCCATAAGTTTGGCTCCTGCGCTCGTGCTGCGGTTTCACCGCTTTCCGCCGACGGAATTTCCGACCTTTGCAATTCGCTAAAGACACTCGAAACCATCCACGACGTTCGGGAGATCGTCGCGGGCGTGTCGAGTTTCAACGTCGCACAAAGGAAGTCCGCTTAGCCCGCGAGCGAGTTTTCTCCGGGGGCGGGGGGACCGTCTCCGGAGATCGACACAGCCATGTATCTCAATGGGAGGAGAGTAGCATGCCAAGCTTTGAAATCACGAGACGCCGGTTCCTTATGACCGGAGCGGCAGCCGCCGCAACCCTTGCAGCGTCGGGTCCAGCATGGGCTGCGTATCCGGATAAACCCGTGAAGTGGATCGTCGGCTTTCCGCCCGGTGGAGCGACGGACACGGTTGCCCGGCTCGTCGGACACCCGATGTCGGAGGCTCTTGGGAAGCCGATTGTCGTTGACAATCGGCCAGGGGCAGGGAGCTCCGTGGGAGCGGCGGTCTTGGCAAGTTCTCCGGCGGATGGGTACACGGTCGGCAGCGCTGACAACGGCACGCTGATTATCAACCCCGTGGTCTATCCCAAAATCCAGTACGATCCGGACCGCGACTTCCGGCCTGTGGGCATGTATGCCGGCATTAACCTGCTTCTGTGCGTTCCCAGCAACTCGCCGATCAAGACTGCGGCTGAATACCTGGAGAAGGCGAAGGGCGCATCTGAACCACTTCTGTACGCCAGCCCGGGGATCGGTACGCCTCTCCACCTCGCCATGGAGCGCCTAGCACGCGACGGGAACGTTCATCTCAAGCACGTGGCATACAAAGGTATGGCTCCCGCGTTGAATGATGTGCTCGCCGGCATCGTCGACAGCATCGTGATCGACTACACGACGGCCAATTCCCAAATCAAGGACGGAAAAATCAGAGCGATCGCCGTTTTCTCGGAGAAGCGCCTGACAGTGCTGCCGGACGTTCCCACAATGGCTGAGCAAGGACTGCCAGGCTTCTCGGCTGGAGCCTGGCACTCCTTGATTGTGCCCAAGGCAACACCGGATGACGTCGTGGCAACCCTGTCTCAGGCACTTGGCAAGGCTTTGCAAGACCCGTTGGTGAAGACTCGTTACGCCGAGCTCGGTCTTGATATGCCCCCCAGCGACCCGGAAACCATGGCCCAGCGATGGGCGAGCGACAAAGCGACGTGGCAACCCCTCATCAAGTCGTTGAATATCAAGCTGGACGGTTGATTCAAGAAGAGTGTGTCCGCGCGATTACGCTCGGACACACACGCAAATGCCAGGCGAAGATCAAACTGGAGCAATGGCCAGTTCGTGCTGTGCCGATTGGCTATCCAGGAGCACCATCATGAACGTCCGGTCGGTCATTCGATCGCTTCTGCTCAACTGCGATTGATGAATCTGTTCGATAAGCGTTAGCGATAAAACGCACCTAATCATCTTTCTCAGCTGCCCTACGTTGGAAAATGGCGTTTCTCGGAATGCGCCAGGCCATCAACAACGAATGGAGCTGGAGATGAGAGATCACTCACATTTGGAACTTTCGCGTCGAGAATTGCTTGTCTCCTCAGCGGTGGCAATCGCCGCTACGGGAGTCGCTACAAAGGAAGTAGCGGCGCAGTCCTCGGGGAAAGAGATGAATTTCAACACAAGTGTTTCCTTAAAAGTGAACGGCGAGATGCATGATCTCGAGCTCGATAATCGTACCACCTTACTTGACGCTCTTCGCGAGCACCTCCATCTGACGGGCACGAAAAAAGGCTGTGACCACGGCCAGTGCGGCGCATGCACCGTTATGGTTGACGGACGTCGGATCAATTCCTGCCTGACACTGGCCATCATGCACGACGGTGACGAGGTCACTACAATTGAAGGCTTGGGACAGCCAGGCAACCTCCACCCAATGCAGGCCGCATTCGTAAAACATGATGGCTTCCAGTGCGGTTATTGCACGCCGGGACAAATCTGTTCCTCCGTCGCGGTTCTGGAGGAAATCAAGGCGAACATCCCCAGTCATGCGACCCCCGACATCTCCGCAAATGTCGAGCTAACCGCAGCGGAAGTCCGGGAGCGAATGAGCGGAAACATCTGTCGATGCGGGGCTTATTCAAACATCCTTGACGCTATCTCCGAAGTAGGGGGGATCAAGGCATGAGACCCTTCACATATGAACGAGCAACGACGGTGCAGGCCGCAGCGAAAGCCGCGGCAGCCAACCCGGGGGCGAAATTCATCGCCGGCGGCACTAATCTTCTGGACTTGATGAAACTGGAGATCGAGCACCCCACTCATTTGATTGACGTCAACGGTGTAGGTCTCGACAAGATTGAGAAAACGTCCGACGGCGGCCTTCGTATTGGCGCGCTGGCCCGAAACACTGATTTGGCAGCAAATGGCGACGTGCGCCGCGACTACGGAGTCCTTACCCGCGCCTTGGTAGCGGGCGCGTCTGGCCAGTTGCGCAACAAAGCGACTACGGCCGGCAACCTCCTGCAGCGTACGCGCTGTCCCTATTTCTACGACACCAATCAGCCTTGCAACAAAAGGCAGCCGGGAAGCGGATGCTCGGCACTCGGCGGGTTCTCTCGCCAGCACGCGGTCGTCGGGAGCAGCGACTCCTGCATAGCGACCCATCCCAGCGATATGGCGGTCGCTATGAGGGCGCTCGACGCGACGGTCGAAGCGGTGAGGGGAGACGGCAGCAAGCGAACAATCCCGATCGCAGACTTTCACCGGCTGCCGGGCGACACGCCGCATATTGAGACCGTCCTTGAGCCAGGCGAGTTCATCACGGCAGTGACGCTGCCCAAGCCGATCGGCGGAAAACATATCTATCGCAAGGTCCGGGATCGAGCTTCCTACGCTTTTGCGCTGGTATCCGTCGCCGCGGTGGTCCAGCCAGATGGTACCGGCCGCGTTGCTGTCGGAGGTATCGCCCACAAGCCCTGGCGAACAGAACCAGCTGATCAGCAATTGAGGAACGGCGCGAAAGCCGCGAGCGAAGCACTTCTCGCCGACGCACGCCCGACGGAGCAAAACCGTTTCAAGGTGACCCTCGTGGAAAGAACGATTGGTGCGGTGATCGCAGAGGCAAGGGGATAACGACCATGAAGTTCGACACACCAGCAACCACCAATCCTATTGACCGGATGACCGTCGTCGGACAGCCCGTCGCTCGCATCGACGGGCAGCTCAAGACTACCGGGCGAGCTATGTATGCCTATGAATGGCATGATGCGAATTTCCCTTATGCCTACGGTTACCCCGTCGGCTCCTCGATCGCGAAGGGCCGTATTCGGTCCATCGACACCGATGCAGCGAAGCGGTCTCCCGGCGTTCTGGCGGTCGTCACCACTTTGGATGTCGGCAAGAGGGAAAAGGGCAAGTTCAATACCGCCAACCTCTTCGGAGGCGATGAGGTGCAACACTACCACCAGGCAATAGCGGTAGTGGTCGCCGAGACCTTCGAGCAAGCGCGAGCTGCCGCTTCACTCGTGAAGGTCGACTACGAAGGAGCGACTGGTAGTTTTGATCTGACTAAGGCCAAGGACACTGCGGTCAAGCCTGATGAGAAGCAGCAACCTGACACTGCTGTCGGCGACTTCGAAAAAGCCTTTGGAGGTGCTGCTGTTACCTTGGATCAGACTTATACGACGCCCGACCAATCTCATTCGATGATGGAGCCCCATGCCTCGATCGCGGCTTGGGACGGGGACAAGGTGACGGTTTGGACCTCCAGCCAGATGATCGACTGGTGGCGATCCGATCTTGCGACCACTCTCGGTATCGACAAGGACAATATTCATCTGATGTCTCCGTTTATCGGCGGTGGGTTTGGCGGTAAGCTGTTCCTCCGCGCAGACGCCGTCTTGGCGGCCTTTGGGGCGAAAGCCGCAGGCAGACCGGTCAAGGTGGCGCTTCCACGTCCTTTGATGGCCAACAACACCACACATCGTCCTGCCACGATCCAGCGTATCCGGATAGGCACTGGTCGTGACGGAAAGATTCAAGCGATCGGCCATGAAAGTTGGTCGGGTGACCAGCCAGGCGGCCAGCTCGAAACCGCGGTTAATCAAACGCGCCTCCTTTACGCCGGCGAGAACCGTATGACGGCGATGAGGCTGGCGACGCTTGATTTGCCGGAGGGCAACGCCATGCGAGCGCCTGGAGAAGCGCCCGGATTGATGGCCCTCGAAATCGCAATCGACGAGATCGCCGAAAAAGCGGGCGTCGACCCGGTCGAGTTCCGTATTCTCAACGATACTCAAGTCGACCCTGAGAAGCCCGAGCGTCCGTTCAGCCAGAGAAATCTGGTCGGCTGTCTCAAGCTCGGCGCGGATAAATTCGGCTGGAGCCAACGCGGCAAACCCGGCTCTCGAAGGGAAGGGAATTGGCTGGTCGGTTTGGGTGTCGCCGCCGCTTTCCGAAACAATCTCCTGCTCCCATCTGCTGCGCGGGTCCGGCTCGGCGCGGACGGGATCGCCACCGTCGAAACCGACATGACTGACATCGGGACTGGCAGCTATACCATCATCGCGCAGACGGCAGCCGAAATGCTGGGGCTTCCGGTGGATCGCGTCGCCGTCCAGCTGGGAGACTCGCGCTTTCCGGTCTCCGCAGGTTCAGGCGGGCAGTTCGGAGCGAACTGTTCGACCTCGGGTGTGTATGCTGCGTGCGTGAAGCTCCGCGAGGCGGTCGCCCAGAAACTGGGCTTCAACACCGACGACGTTGTGTTCGAGAATGGGCAGGTGCGATCGGGCAACCGTTCGGTTGCACTCTCCGAAGCGGCGGGTCCTGACGGACTTGTGGGCGAAGACAACATGGAATGGGGCGATCTTGCAGAGACCCACCAGCAGTCGACCTTCGGTGCCCATTTCGTTGAAGTGGGCGTCGATGTCGCCACAGGCGAGACCCGCATTCGGCGCATGCTCGCTGTCTGTGCCGCCGGCCGAATCCTCAATCCCATCACCGCGCGCAGCCAAGTCATTGGAGCCATGACGATGGGCGTTGGTGGAGCCCTTTCGGAGGAATTGGCGGTCGACACAAGGCAAGGCTTCTTCGTGAACCACGATCTCGCCGGCTACGAAGTGCCGGTCCACGCCGACATCCCGCATCAGGAGGTGATTTTCATGGAGGAGGCGGACCCTATGTCTTCACCGATGAAAGCCAAAGGCGTTGGCGAACTCGGACTTTGCGGTGTTTCGGCGGCCGTCGCCAACGCGATCTACAACGCAACGGGCGTGAGGGTGCGTCACTATCCCATGACACTCGACAAGATCATCGGTGGGCTGCCGGATGTTGCATGATGACGTCGCCGACCTGTCGCACATCCGTCCGTACAAGGTGACTGAAGCCAGAACCAAGCCGACGCCGGTTCGATGGTCGTTCTCTGACGACACGGAAGAGATATTTCGTTTTGCGATTGGCGAGCTTGCAAAAGGTGGGGTGGCGTTGGCCACCCTCACCGAAATACGCGGAGGAGCTGCACGCGCACTGGGCTCCCATGTCGCCATTGCGGCCGATGGACGGTTCTGTGGTTATGTATCCGGGGGCTGCATTGAGGCTGCGGTTGCCTCTGAGGCGCTAGATGCGCTCGGTGAAGACCAAGATCGGGAGGTGAGATACGGGCAGGGCTCTCCCTTTTTCGATATTGTCCTGCCGTGCGGTGGCGGCATAACAGTGGCTATACACGTGCTGCGCGACGCAAAGGCACTAAGCCACGTCCTTTCAGAGCTTGGCCAACGCCGATGCGCTGGCCTCCGCTACACAGGCTCAACGGAACAGCTTAGGATGGTCGAACCGCCGTCAAAGCCAGGATTTGTCGATGGCGGCTTCGAGACGGTATATCGGCCACGCACGCGTATCGTGATCTCCGGTCAAAGCGTCGAGGCGGAGCGCGTGGCCTCTATCGCCGATTCAGCAGGGTATGAGGTCGTCGCATACACGAATAGAGAAATAGAACTGCCCGTTATCGACCGGTACACAGCCGTGGTTCTTCTCCATCATGACCTCGACGCCGAGCAAGATGTGCTTCATGCTGCACTGCGGTCGAGTGCGTTTTACCTTGGTGCGTTGGGGAGTACGCGCACTCACCGCAACAGGGTCGACAGGCTCGACAGCTCTGGTTTCACGAAGGCTCAAACCCAACGAATAAAAGCGCCGATTGGTGTGTTTGGACCGACTCGTGACGCCAACTCACTTGCCCTTTCCATCTTGGCGGACGTTGCGGCCACCCGTTTGTCCGTCTACGCGTGAGGCGCAATGGGCTCGATCGGAAATGTGTCCGTCTCGGTTGTGGTCGTTGTTCTTGCGGCGGGTAGATCAAGCAGGATGCAGCTTTCCGGGCACAAACTCCTGGCGCAATTTGGTGGCGTAGCCCTTGTGCGCTTGGCTGCTTTGGCCGCAACGGGTTGCAAGGGTGACTCAGTGATAGTCGTGACCGGATATCGCGGCCCTGACATCGAGGCCCAGATCACGGGACTGGAAGTGAGTGTAGCTCGAAATCCTTATTTCGGTGATGGCATGGCAAGTTCGATCGTGCTCGGCGTCCAATGTGCCGTCGATCTCGATCCGGATGGCGTCATGATCATGCTCGCCGATATGCCGCTGCTCAAAGCAGAGGACCTCGACACGATCATTGATGCCTTCCGGAAGAGCGGTGGAAGGGCGATTGTGCGCGCGGCGTGCGACGGGATACCTGGGAATCCTGTTATTTTCCCTCGCGCGGCATTCCCCGCACTCCAGTCTATCAGTGGCGACAACGGCGCTCGAGCCATCATTTCACATTCGGCTCTCGACGTGATCGACGTCGACATCGGCGTGAGTGCGAAGGTGGACATCGACACGACCGAACAACTGTTCGCTTTGGGCGCGCGCCCCGAAGCGAAGTGATTGAGGGGATTTGTTCTCGTCTCAGCGCCCTTGGTAGCGTCTGTCGATTTATGAAATAACCTCATAACGTCAAACGGTTGCAGGCTCTAATCCTGGCCTGCTGTCCTTGCTATCTTTTGGGTGACCGTCTCCGGTTCATATCGGAGCATGCGGTCTTGATTTCTGAATCTCGTGCGGTGGGGAGGACCGGCAGCGAAAGGATTTTTTGAATGCCACCTAAGACCCTTACAGGCTTGGCTTGCGCTGTCGCTGCCGGTCTCGTCGTTTTCTCGGTCGGATATTTTTCTGGTCCGGCCATCAATGAAACAACCCCAGCCGCAGCGGCTGAAAACGCTGTGACCTTTCCTCCTTTGGATCAGCTTGTCCACTACACTACCGTACGGCGTGGTGTAACGAGAGAGCACATGCTCACAAATCCCGAAGCGCTTGCGGCGATCAAGGCCGGCCAGCCTGTGGCAGCCGGCACGCATGTTGTGTTGGTCGACTATCAAAGTGACGTGCTGCACCGCTACCTCGTGGCGCAGAAAATGGGTGAGGGGTCGGCCGACTGGGCTTATCAATGGTTCTGGCCTGACAAGTCGATCAAGGCTGATGAGAATACCTCTCAGTGTTACTCGTGCCATCGCTCGCGCGAAGATCGCCAGTTCATGTTCACGTTCACCGACGCACTGTCGTTTAAGTGACAAAGCACAGAGGCGCTTCATTCTACATGGTCAGAAGTTTTCTTTTGCAGCGCGTGATGCTGCCATCGGCGATGCTCGCGTTGTTGCTCGTCTCGCTTGCCTACTGGTGGCTGGACAATGTTCCCCACGAGGTCTTCGGAACTGGGCTCTTTGCATTGCTCTGCTGGCACATCTACGCAAACCGAACTTGGTTTAAGAACCTGACGCGGGGGACGTATGATGCAAGGCGGACCGTCCGAGTGCTACTCCATGTCGGTCTCATCGCGAACATGATCGTGCTCCTCGTCACCAGCGTGGTGATTTCGAAATCGGTCTTTGCCTGGTTGCCAATCCCGGACTCTGTCTATCTAAGGGAAATACATTGGTTCGCTGCCTACTGGGTCATCATCGTGACCGGCATCCACGTGGGCCTCCATTGGGAGCGTCTACGAACGAGCTTGGTGAATGTCTTGGGGGTCAGGCAGACCAACCCGGTAGTGCGAGCAGCCCTTCTGGCAATCGGCGCTGCGTTTGCCTTGCAGGGGTTGGCGAGCTTTGAGAAGCTTGGTGTCTGGACGAAGCTAACGTTCAACTACAGTTTGGATTTCTGGGACTTCACTGCCTCCGTTGCGCCGTTCTTCGGACATTGGTTGGCAGTGTTTACGCTGCCCGCCATTGTCACACACATGTTTATGGCCATCTGGAAATTGACGAGCCGTCGAGCAGCACGCCCGGTCAGGACGGGCAGCTAGTGCGTCGAGAGAATTTCAGGATCGATGGCGCAACGCGTCCAGCAACGCTGCGAATGCAGGGGAGGATTGGCGGCGGCTCGGATAATAGAGATAGTATCCGTCCCAGGGAGGGGAGAACTTTTGGAGGACATGCTCCAGTTTTCCTTCGTCTACGAGAGGCTGGACGATCTCCAAAGGGATGTAAGCCATACCGAAGCCGTCCAACGCGGCTTCGAGCGCGTTGAAAATGTTGTTGAACGCGAGCTGTCCGTCGACCCTGATTTTGATCTCTTGCCCATCCTCTTCGAATTCCCAGACATAAAGGCCGCCGGCGCTCGGAAGTCGGAAATTGATGCAGGTGTGGCCCACCAGGTCCTTGGGGTGGGTCGGCACTCCACGTGCCTGGAAATATGTGGGTGAACCAACGACAGCCAGGCTGAAATCAGGCCCGATCCGAGCCGAAATCATGTCTTTTGCCAGATGTTCGCCCATGCGGACCCCGGCGTCGTACCGTTCATTGACGATATCCGTCAGGCCGTTGTCTAGGATCAGCTCCACCTTGATATCGGGATATTGGGGAAGGAACTTCCGCAGCTTTGGCCAGAGGACATGCGTGATGGCATAGTCGGCCGCAGAAATTCGAATGGTCCCAGCCGGTTTGTCGCGGAGCGCGCTTAACGCCTCAACGTGTGCGTCGATCTCGTCCAGATGAGGTCCGATGCCTTCGAGAAGTCTCTCTCCCGCCTCGGTAAGTGAAACGGCGCGCGTTGTACGCGTTAGCAACCGAACGCCGAGCCTGGCCTCAAGTTGCTTGATAGTGTGACTGAGGGCCGATTGCGATACTCCGACCTTCGCTGCCGCTCGGGTAAAGCTTCGCTCCCGCGCCACCTCTGCAAACGCGTTTAAGTCGCTGATAGACTCCCGTGCCACTCATTGATCCTTCTCATGGTAGAAGGATGATTATATCGGATTGTTTCTGAAAGACGCCATCAAACTGATTTCACGCATGCGTGACTGATTATGGATTTGCCGCCCGGCACCACACAGCGATCGGAGTTTTCCGCCCACGCACGCGATGAGAATCGTCGGGATGCAGGCCGGGCATGATCAATGTGGGGTCTGACCCGCGGGAGCGGGCTGCCGACACAAGGTCGTCGCTTACCATAACGGGTGACGAGGTTCTCCTAGTAAGGCGCTCCAGCCTGCTCGCCACATTTACCGTGTCGCCAAGAACGGTGTATTCCAGTCGGCGAGCGTGGCCGGTGTTGCCTACGACCACTTCCCCATAATGCAGCCCGATACCGATGCCGATCGACGGGAGGTCATTCAACTTTCGTTCCCGGTTCCACTGCTCGATTTCGCGGATCATCGCTTCTGCGCAAGCCAACGCTCGGATTGGATCATCTTCGCGCGGCTCGGGAGTACCGAAATGAACCATGATTGAGTCGCCGATGTATTTGTCGACGGTACCTCCGTGATTGAAGGTCACCTTCGCGAGACGGCCATGGAATGCCCTGAGCAGCAACATTATTTCGCTGGGCGACGAATTCTCGGAAATTGAGGTGAAGCCCACCATGTCTGCAAAAAGAATGGCCGCGTGCTGTGTGTTTGATTGTTCTAGGCCGGCATGACCGCTGGTAAGCGCTTCGACGATGTTCGGCGAAAAGTATCTTGCCAGATTGGAGCGCTCTCTTTCGGCCGAAACCTGTCTCCTGACGAGCTGTCGTGATCGCCAAACCGTCACGGTCAGTATTACTGTCACCAGGAATATGAACACTAGCTGGTTGTACCAAATTGTCAGGCTGACGGTATTCCGATCAAGAAAGCTCGTGATAACGGCCTCTGAGGACATGCCGGTGTCGAGGGTCTTACGTGAGCTGGAAAGTACTGATGTCGGTAGCGTGGCGACCCATGCAAATCCAATGCTCCAGGCGACGCCTGCCATAGAGCCCGAAAGCAGTACCAACCACGGCGAGTAGCTCAACGCCATTCCCACTATATAGATGCCGACATAGAGGAAATTGGGCAGGCGCAGATTTATCTGAGGCGTCCAGTCTTCGACGTAGAATGGCGGAGGCACGATCAGGAGGAAGGTCAGGACAGAAACATCGAGAAGCACGAACAGGGCGAGGATAACCTTCTGCCGGGGCCCACGCTTTACAAGAAGGCGTGGTAGAGCGCCGAGAAGGCCAAAAACCAACAGTGCTAGGAGATAGCCCCCTGAACGCTCGAACGGAAGGGTCATCGCCCATATCGAAAGAATGGCGAGGACAGCAGATCGGCACCAGAAAATCGTGGTGAGTCCACGTAGTTCCTCTCGCGCAAGTTCGTCCTCAACGAACCGGGCAGTTGGCTCGGTTGCGTGCGACACCGACCGTCCTTCATTTCTCGCGAACGGGATCGAGCGCAAAAGGCTTGCCAAGGGTTTGCTATTTATCGCCACTGTACCGGGCTCCTCGGTGATCGCTGGACAAGACCGCCTGCTATCTGCGGATAGGTCCCGCCCAGCTCTGGAGAGACTCGACCGATATAGGAATGGTATTGTCCCCGAATTAGCGGTGGTTGCCGCTAGCGGCTATCGACTGGGCTCATCAATAGGTGCCGCTCTCGATTAACTGAGAGCGTGTCGAACCCGAAATATTGTCAGTGCCACAGCCACCACAACAGCCGGAACCGACACCAGCATGGCGAAGGGCCCAAGGTGGACGCCCGCATGATCCAGGGCCTCCACGATCAGCTTTAGCAAACTCAGCAAGTAGTAGCTGATCGCAATGATCGAAAATCCCTCGACGGCCCGCTGGATTTTCAGCTGAACTGCAGCGCGGTCTGCCATTGCTCGTATCTGGACAGTGTTCTGGTACTCGATTTCAAGCTGAATGCGTGTTTGGAGCAAGTCGAGAAGATGCATGGTCGCGTGCGACAGCTGGTCCAACCGCAGGGCCGTCGCAGAGCAAGTGCGGACTGCCGGCTTGAACCTCCTTGCCACGAAAACCCCGAACCGCTGAAAGCCTGGCACATGGGTCTCGCGCAGCTCGGCGATGCGTTCTTCAACGATGGTGGCATAGGCGGCCGTGGCCCCGAAGCGATTGCGGGTCTCCGCAGCTGCTGAAATCACCTCTGCGGATAGCATGGAAATTTCGCTGAGAAGTCTTTTGTGCTCCTCTGGCGACGTATTGAGGTGGAGCTTGGTGAGGAAGGCGAGCCTCTCGTCGAAGCCTTTCAACAAGGGGCCGAGACGTCGGGCTTCCGGCAGTCCCAACAATGACATCGATCGATAGGTCTCGATCTCGCATATCCGGCGGACCATTCGCCCAAGGCGATACGCGTTTAGCTCAGCATTGAACAAAATTACTCGGCTGCTCTCGCCGGGCCCCACGAGAAAATCCGAGCATACCTGGGCGGCAGCGCCACCGATGGACGATGCCGCCGTATCGCCGAAACCATACTGTTTGAGCATCGGAGACAGGTCCACTGGCGGCGCGTCGAGGACCAACAATGAAATTCTACAAACCACCTCAACCGCTGGAGGCTCAACGCCGAAATCCCTCAACAAACGGGTCTCTTGCGGCCATTCTAGTACAGGAAGCTTCAGCGGCGTGACCTTGGTGAGGGTGGTAAACTCGGTGTGGTGCTCCACCTGAACGCGCGCCCCATCGGGGGCGTAAGCGCTTGTCAGTTGGGTCTCGATATTCTTCGAGGTCGCAAACGAGCCCGCGATTATGGCTACGTGTTCAACCAGCGCCGGCCCACTGAAATAAATAGACGGACGGGCGTGAAGCTCGGCGTTGAAGTTGATTGCAGTCCGTCTGTCCTCACCCATGAAGGCGACCGTCAATCACTACCATGATTTAAGTCCATTAGGACTTGTGGCACATGTTGGCTGCCGGGCAAACGATCGTTGGATCGTGAGCGGCTCTCCGCTTTGATCTCGGTGGCAGCGCGGACCGCCATTATTCCAAGTGGCTTATAGCGATCCACCAGATTGATAGTGGTCGGGTGTTCCGGATTGCTCGAGCGCATCTCGCCTCACTTCATGACAAACATTTATCGACGCTAGGGGTAGCGCGACGACGTCACCGCTAGCGAGCAGCGAGTGCTGTTATAGTTTATTGCCCGATCGGCGCACATATGGCCTGCCACAGCGCTATAACGTGAGGCTATTGGTCACTATTGCATGCACGCGTTGCCTCTTAACTGTCGTGCGAACGCCGGCAGCTCGCGGATGAAATCAACAGGGTCAACAACCCGCGTCGATTACACTCACGGCTCGGGCGGCTAGAGACGAGGTCCTTCGCTTTCCAAAGGTGATGAAACGTCTTGGGGTCTTGAATTATTCGATCCCATCGCACCGCCATGGTCTCAGAAACTCGCGGCTGCTCATCACTGTAGCAGAAAGCATTGACGTGCCTGCAGTCCCGGCGTCCACTAGAAAGAGGTATCAGAGGTCTGGGTCATGTCGAAGGTTGAATGCCATCCAAAAAATTTCACGGCAGATCATCGAACCGTCGCAAGTGATCGGCTCAGGAACATGGTCCGAGCAGAAGGCGGACGTTTCGCCGAAATGACAGCGGAGCAGAGCGAAGAGATTATCGATCTCATTATAAACAGGCGACGCAATGCTCCTGCAATTTCCGAAGGGAATGTCGGCTAACCCGCCGACACCTGCGTCATGATTCGGTCCCATCGTCAGGGGGCTTACCCGAAGTGTTCACAGGCGTTTCCTGCGGGGAATCGTCCGGAGAGACAGGAGAGGTCACTCGTTTCTTCGAGACAAGTATTCTCTTGCCTAACGGACGGAAACCGATCTCATCAAGCACGGAGCCGAATGAGGCCTCGCGTTTGCCCTTCGCAGTTTGGGCCGACCGGCGGTTTTTCCCGCCTTTGCGTCGCCGTTTCATTGAGCCCTGACCTGGGAAGGTATTTTGGAAAGGCTCACCCGCGGCCGCCGATAGGTCTCGAACATTAAGCGAGCATCATCCCCATCAATAGATCGGTTCGTGACGAGTTCCTTGACAAAGACATCCAGGGCCCGTTGATTTTCCTGAATGATTGCCGTCGCACGTTTAAACTGGCTGTCCAAGATATCGTGAATCCGATAGCCAAGCTCTCGGTCGTACATTCGCAGCCGCTGGATGTCCTCTGAGGCGACTTCGTTCGCAACCCAGCTGGTGCCCATCCCCAGATTTGCCTCGACCAAGGTGGCGGTTCTGGTGGCTCGTACAAGGTCAGAATCGGGGCTTCCGGCGGCTCCGTCATCAAAATTCCCGAAGACGATCTGCTCAGCCGCGATGCCGGCCAAGAGCATCGCTATCTCGTCCATGTAGAAGTCACGGGTCCTTCTCATATCCGACGAAAGAGCTATTTGGGTTTGGCCCAGGTTTGCTGGACGACCGGGTGTCCTGTGCGATTTCACCAGGACGCGCCTCAATTCCCCGAAACCCATTGAAAGAGCGACAATTGCGTGGCCAGCCTCATGAACCGCGACGGACGATATCATCTCAGGTGGAATTGCACGAAGTTCTGGAAGCGCCATCATAACGTGACCCGCCCCGAAGGGCTCTCCCCGTCGCCGCGCCGCCCTTTTTGCTTCCTTGATTACCTCGGCGATGTCGGCCCCTGACATTCCGTCGGTAGACAGGGCAACCAGTTCCTCTTGATCGCGCTCGAACGTAACGGAGGCAATGCTCTTGAAGATTGCCACTCGTGCAGCGTCGCCGGGAAGCGACAATTTGAAGTGCTTGCCGAGTCGTCCTGAGCGTTTGATCGCCGGATCGAGTGCATCCGGGTCGTTGCAAGCTCCGATCACGACCACTCCCTCCCGGCGTCGGAAACCGTCCAACTCTTCCAAAAGGCCGGCAACTACCTGTCGTTTGTAGTCTCCATGCCTATCTGACACCGACCGGTCGCCAAACGCGTCGATTTCGTCGATAAATAGGATGCATGGCGCTTTCGATCGAGCGTCGGAAAACGCACGTGCCATGGCCGTCAACATATCGTTCAGATAGCCCGCCGCCTGCCATTGTGCAGCGCTCCCGTAAAACAGCGGGATCGAACACGTGTCAGCAAGCGATGCTGCGTACATGGTCTTTCCGGTCCCAGGCGGGCCCGAAATCAAGACACCGGATTCGATCTCCGACCAAGGTATCTTGCCGTTTTTGAAATCGGCAATATCGCATGCGAGCTCCAATCCCCATGAGACCGCTTCCCCGAAGCCATGTAGGGAATGCAATTTAGGCACGCCCACAGCCACAGTCGGCCTTGGGGAAGGCTCGATGGGTTGCTGTCGTAAAGTCCGAAGTTTCGCCAGTGCGAGGTTTGCCGGGCGATAAGGCAGAAAAGCGTCTCGCATCCGATCTAAAGGTATGGAGGTCAGGAGTTCGATGTCCTCAGGCGACCCCTTCATGCCATGGCGTTTCAAGGCAGCCTCAAAGTGGGACGGTTTTGGACTGGGCAGCGAGATAATGGCGTCAGCGAGAAGGTGTGCACGGGCGTCGATCTCCTGCTCCTGGAGTGCTACCAAGATGGCACGCCCTCGACGCGAGCCTTCTAGTCCTGTTTTCCTTTCGGTCTTTTTGAAAGTCCTCACGAGCTCGTAGAACGACGTATCTTCGAAGCTGCTCAAAAACACGTCCGCGGCATCGGAATAGACCTGAGCCAACTCTTCATCGCCGTCGATGCGAAGGAGTGCCACGACGGGACCTGCAGTCCGGTTCCATGTCCGAAGAGCCGCGGCAATTGCACAAAACGCCACGAAGACAGGAACCGTTACCTTGACCTGTTCCGACGGAAAGAGTCTCCACGGCACTCGGCATCGCTTTTTCCTAGCGCGCATTTGGAGCCTCCCCAAGATCAATGACGAAATAGGGATCGAAACCAGTGAGGCCGCGCTCGTGCGAATAGCCTCGCGGATTGCACACCACTCGCGTTTCTCCGATCATATAATCGCAACGCTTGTGAAGATGGCCGTGCACCCATAGCCGAGGTTGGTATCGCATTATGGTTTTCTCTAAGCGAGACGCGTATGCGGGGGCCAACGGGTCGTCCAGGAACTCCACCGGAACGGAAAGTATGCTGGGAGCATGGTGGGTGACCACCACGGTAGGTTCAGCGGTTTCCTCTTGAAGCCAGCTTTTAAGGAACGAGGTGTCTTGAATGTGCATTGTGAGGGACTGCTGAGCTGTAAACCTCCTATACGGGCGCTTGGAATATTTGATATCGCGATAGTCATTCATTCCGTGCTGTGCTTCGTACATAGCCGGCCCATGCATGCCGAATAACTGGAAGTCGCTCCACAGCGTCGCACCGATAAAGCGGAACCCGCAAATAGACACGGCTCCGCGGCTCAGCATGTGCACATTCGGGTATTGGGCCGCTCGGTTTACCCCCTCTCTTGTACCTTCTAGGACGGATGAACCATAGAACTCGTGGTTCCCGGGGACATATACCACCGGCATATGTTTCGAAACGGTCTCGCCCAACATCGAGATGCCCGTCACCATTCCGTTATCGGAAAAATCGCCAGCGAAAATACAGACGTCGGCATCGGGGATGTCCGGGAATGGCCACGGGGGATTGTGAAGCAGGTGAAGATCAGAAAACACCCAGGCCCTCATTGTGGACTCTTGATTTTCTGGTTCCAGAACTCGGGAGCCACGCGACGTCCCAACCGATACCAACGAGAGAAAGATCGTGCCAAGCCCCGCGATTCATCGAGATAGTAGAGACCACTCGAGCAGAGCGGACTGCCGTCTTCGATTTTGGGATGGCCGGTTGGTATTCCCATCAAGCAGGGCACGGTTCGTCTGGCCAGCGCCCAGTCGTTGATCAACACCTTCGACGCGAGCGGGGTGGTTCCACGCTCGACAATCTCGAGCTCGTCGGCGAGTTGCCTCAGGTGCGCGATCAAGGCCTCCGATGTCATTCCGAACCATGCGAACGACGAATCACTCATGGGTCTCAATACCTCCGAACTAAAAGCATCGATTCGTTTCCGATTTGGTGCACCATAACGCACTAAAACGGAAATCAAAGACCCTAAATGGTTTTCCTTTGACTTTTTTTACGACGACCGGTTCTTCGATTTTATGGAGCCAATCAAGCCGCAAAAGCCGACCGTGCCGCCGCCAGCGCTGCGGGCCGCTCGTGCTTTGCTCAAGCTCTCTCAAGACAAGGTTTGCCAGGCTGCGCAGCTGACCGACCGTTCTTTGCGTCAGGCGGAAAGCAGCAACGGGGCCGGAGAAGGCGTCAGCAACAAACTTCGCCGGTTTTATGAAGCAAACGGCCTTGTCTTCTTAGGGAGTGTGTCAATAGAGACAGGCTGGATTTCGGGCTGTGGTGTCAGGTGGTCAACACCGGATGACAACGCGATCGGGGATGCAGACCAAACCGACTCACCGGCGGACCAGAGCGGGTTGTCTTTTCGGGCGGCGAGGGCGTTTCTCGGGTTGAGCATGGATCAAGCGTCCGACATGGCCGGCCTGAGCAAGAAAGCCATGATCGGGCTGGAAGGAGATGGCCTCAGCTCCGAGGCATCGACGCGCGATCGTCTGATCGACTTTTACGAGAGCCGCGGCCTAATTTTCCTGGGCCGCCGCGGAAAAGCCGTGCGCCAATATTATGGCGTAGGAATTCAGATGGGCGACGGATCGCCCGACAACGTTTCCGACTTTGAACCTAGTTGACGTGGGGAGCGTCATACATCGATGTCTCGCCGCTCTTTGCGGACATCCATGAGAATCTCCAACGCGCCGGCCTTGGCGTCCTCGATGGTCTTGAAGAGACGGCGGTCGTTGCGGACGAACTCGTTGTTGAATTCGTTTTGAAGTCTAATCGTTACGCCGAAACCTGCGCCACCTTTGTTCCATATCGCTATGTTGTAGCCCCGCGAGTTTATGTAGGGGTTGCCGACCCGAGAAACCTGCCAGACACGTCGGGGCCAGTCGCTACGAATGCGAAGATCGTCCCGAAAAGCCCGCTCGCGCTTTTCCGCCGTGAATGGATCGTCCACCATCTTTTCTACGCAGCCCAGTCCGGCCGACAGAGCTTGGGACACATCGGGATGCGTCATGACGTGGGCGAATCTGATACGAACCCCTTGGCACACGTCGCATAGCCGTCCCTCGTGGCCGACATCCTCAATCCCGCGACACACCCATCCCGTGGTCGGAAACACCGGGTCGAGCCAGCGGCCGCCGCGGGTGTGCCGTTGCTGATGGGGGGCGTCGTTTTGTGGGCTGTTGTCCATACCGCCTCGACTTCGTATGCCTTCGAGGGGAAGAGAATCATTATACTCTTTGAGGGTCAAGGCGGAAAAAAACGGGGAAAAAGCCCGGACCTACGGCCGGGTAAAGCGGCTGCGCCGACCAGAGACACGCAACATCGATTGAGTGTGTGGAACGCTCGTGAAGCCCCGGACCTACGGCCGGGGAAAAGCGACTGTCGTCGAAATAAAGGCAAGAAAGTACAAGCTTATTTCGCCGTGTAGATATTGGCATAGTCGAAATAAGCTTGTACTCAAAAACGTAACAAAACGTGATGGTAACGATTTTGATGAAAATGACCGCCCGTGGAAAACCTTTCAACATCGCCTCCTATGCGCTGCTGACGATGATGGTGGCTCAAGTCACGGGGCTCAAACCTGGCGACTTCGTCCACACGCTCGGCGACGCCCATCTCTACCATAACCATTTCGACCAGGCGAAGCTGCAGCTCACGCGCCAGCCGAAGCCGCTGCCCTTCATGCGGATCAACCCCAATGTGAAGGATATCTTCGGTTTCACGTTCGAGGATTTCGAGTTGGTCGGCTATGAGGCCGAGGCCAATATCAAGGCGCCGATCGCCGTCTGATCGGAGACATTTCATGGCCGACATCCTGAAGACCATCATCGTCGCCGTTTCCCGCAACGGCACTATCGGCCGCGACGGCGATATGCCCTGGCGGCTTTCGAGTGACCTCAAGCGGTTCAAGGCGCTGACTTCAGGCAAGCCCGTGGTGATGGGCCGCAAGACCTACGAGTCGATCGGCAAGCCGCTTCCAGGGCGGCCGAACGTCGTCATATCAAGGCAGGTGGTGATCGACAGTCCCGATGTTGACATGGCGCAGTCGCTGCCCGAGGCCTTGACGATCGCCGAGAAGCTCGCGGTCGCAACCGGCGCCGGCGAGATCTGCATCATCGGCGGCGGCCAGGTCTATGCCCAGGCGATCGGTTTTGCCGACCGGATGTGCATCACCCATGTCGAGGCGGACCTCGAAGGGGATGCGGCGTTCCCGGCGATCGATCCCGATGTCTGGCAGGCGGGGGAGACACTTGCGGTCCCGGCCGGCGAAAAGGACAGCTATGCTACGCGCTACGTCGTCTACGAACGCCGACACGCCTGAAAACGAACTATTTTCCAATTAAATTGACCAAGTTCCTCACGCTGCGTTGAAAGCCAGTGCGGCGATACCTATAACGGTCAGCATCGCATCCGCCGGTCGGCCCCCACGGTCCCGGATGCGTGGAAGACTTAACGAAGAACGAGGTTTTGATGCCCTGGAGCAATCAGAATGGCGGCGGCGGCCCTTGGGGCGGCGGCGGCGGTAATAATCAGGGACCATGGGGCCAGGGGCCGAACCGCCCGCGCGGCGGCGGCAACAAGGGCGGACCGCCCGACCTGGAAGACATTATCCGGCGCGGCCAGGACCAACTGCGCAACATCATTCCCGGCGGTTTCAACGGCGGCGTGGCGGCGATTGTCGCGGCAATCGTTGCGGTCTTCTGGCTGATCCAGTGCGTCTATACCGTCCAGCCGGACGAACGCGGCGTCGAGCTGCGCTTCGGCAAGCCGCGGGATACGGTATCGATGCCGGGCCTGCATTTCCATTTCTGGCCGATGGATTCGGTCGAGATCGTCAAGGTCACCGAGCAGTTGCTCAATGTCGGCGGCTCGCAGGGCAGCAGCAACACGGCCGGTGGCCTGATGCTGTCGGGTGACCAGAACATCCTCAACGTCCGTTTCAACGTGCTCTACCAGATCAGCGATGCGCGCGCCTATCTCTTCAACGTCGAAAGCCCGGCGCAGACGCTGCAGCAGGTTTCCGAAAGCGCGATGCGCGAAGTGGTCGGCCGGCGTCCGGCGCAGGACGCGTTCCGCGACCGGCGTCTCGAGATCGCCAGCGAAGTCGCCAGCATCATCCAGGATACGATGGCACGCTATAGTTCCGGCATCTCGATCAACAAGGTGACGATCGAGGACGTGGCGCCGCCGCGTGAAGTGGCCGATGCCTTCCAGGAAGTGCAACGCGCCGACCAGGACAAGCAGCGCCTGGTGGAAGAAGCCAATCAATACGCCAACCAGAAGCTCGGCCAGGCCCGCGGTGACGGCGCCCGCATCCGTGAAGACGCGGCCGCCTACAAGGACCGCGTCGTGAAGGAAGCGGAAGGTGAGGCGCAGCGCTTCATCGCCATCGACGAACAATATTCGAAGGCGCCCGACGTCACCCGCAAGCGGCTGTTCCTGGAAACGATGGAACAGGTGCTCAAAAATTCCAAGAAGGTCATCATCGACGAGAAGCAGGGGGTCGTGCCCTATCTGCCGCTCAACGAAATCACCAGACCGTCGCAGCAGGGAGGTTGAGCCATGACTTCGAACAGGCTTCCCGTCATCCTCATCATCCTCGCGGTTCTGCTGCTCGGTCTCTATTCCTCGGTCTACGTGGTCAATGCCCGCGAACAGGCGATCGTGGTGCGCTTCGGTGAGATCCAGTCGGTCAAGACCGAGCCCGGCATCTATTTCAAGCTGCCGTTCAGCTTCATGGATGCCGATCGCGTCCAGCTCGTCGAAAAGCAGAAGCTGCGTCTCGACCTCGATAATATCCAGGTACAGGTCAAGGGCGGCGCGACCTTCGACGTCGATGCCTTCGTGATCTACTCGATCAACGATCCTCGCCGCTTCCGCGAAACCGTCTCCGGCGATCGCGATTCGGCTGAAGCGCGGCTGCGCACCCGTCTGGATTCGGCCCTGCGCCGCGTCTACGGTCTGCGTGAATTCGATGCCGCACTGTCCGACGAGCGCGTATCGATGATGCTCGAAGTGCGCGACGATCTGCGTCCCGACGCCGAACTTCTCGGCCTCAACATCGAGGACGTGCGCATCCGCCGTACTGACCTGACGGCCGATGTGGCGCCGAACACCTATAACCGCATGCGCTCCGAGCGCTTGGCCGAAGCCGAGCTGCTGCGCGCCCAGGGCACGGAAGACGGCCTGCGCCGTCGAGCGGTCGCCGACCGCCAGGTGGTCGAAATTACCGCCGATGCCCAGCGTGACGCGGAAATCCTGCGCGGTCAGGGTGATGCCGAACGCAACCGCGTCTTCGCCGACGCCTTCTCCAGGAACCCTGCCTTCTTCGAGTTCTATCGCTCGATGGCGGCCTATTCCTCGGCGCTTTCTTCGCAGGATACGACGCTGGTGCTGTCGCCGAATTCGGAATTCTTCCGCTATTTCGACAATGCCGAAGGCGTCCTGCGGTCGCCGGCCAACCCTGCCGCACTTGCTCCGGCAACACCGGGGGCACCTGGCCCGGCCACGCCGGCCCAGCCGGCGAACTGACGGCAAGGGATGCCATCCGCATCCCGCAAAATTCAGGAGGGCCGGCCGTGCGCCGGCCCTTTTTTCTTGGAGTGATTGCGATAATCCGGCTTTTGCGAGGACATGTCAGATTGCACGGGGATTTCGCGAAAAGGTGATTTCGCCCTCCATCATTCCGCCTTATGCTGGTGCTCAATGTGCGCATTTACCCCCTTATGAGGAAGCTTGATGGCCCCCACGATACGCTCGCCCTTCAGACGAACGCTCGCGCTACTGGCCAGCGCCGCAATCCTGGCGCAAGCCGGCGTGAGCGGGATTGCCCATGCGCAAACCGCTCCTGAAGCCGCTGCACCTGGGATGGCCACGCCTCCTGCCGCCGCGCAGACCGCTCCGGCGCCGGCTGCGCCACAGCAGGTCCCGCCGATCCAGTCCACCGTGCCCAACAATGGTCCGGCCTCGGTCGCCGATCTTGCCGAAGGCCTGCTTGACGCCGTGGTCAATATCTCGACCTCGCAGAACGTGAAGGACGACGAGGGCGCAGGTCCTGCGCCGCGTGCGCCAGACGGCTCGCCTTTCCAGGAATTCTTCAACGATTTCTTCAACAAGAAGCAGGGCAACAAAGGCCCCAACCATAATGTCAGCTCGCTCGGCTCCGGCTTCGTCATCGACCCCACCGGCTATATCGTCACCAACAATCACGTCATCGAGGGCGCCGACGATATCGAGATCAATTTCGCCAATGGCTCAAAGCTCAAGGCGAAGCTGATCGGCACGGACACGAAGACCGATCTTTCGGTCCTGAAGGTCGAGCCGAAGACGCCGCTGAAATCGGTGAAATTCGGCGATTCCAGCACGATGCGCATCGGCGACTGGGTGATGGCGATCGGCAACCCGTTCGGCTTCGGCGGTTCGGTGACGGTGGGCATCATTTCCGGGCGCGGCCGCAACATCAATGCCGGCCCCTACGATAATTTCATCCAGACGGATGCGGCGATCAACAAGGGCAATTCCGGCGGCCCGCTCTTCAACATGAAGGGCGAAGTGATTGGCATCAACACGGCGATCATCTCGCCGAGCGGCGGCTCGATCGGCATCGGCTTCTCGGTGCCCTCGGAGCTTGCTTCGGGTGTCGTCGAGCAACTGCGCCAATTTGGCGAGACGCGGCGCGGCTGGCTCGGCGTGCGCATCCAGCCGGTGACCGACGATATCGCAGACAGCCTCGGGCTCGACAGCGCCAAAGGGGCGCTGGTCGCCGGCGTCATCAAGGGCGGCCCCGTCGACGACGGCTCGATCAAGGCGGGTGACGTCATCCTGAAATTCGATGGCAAGGCGGTCATCGAAATGCGTGACCTCCCGCGCGTCGTGGCGGAAAGCGCCGTCGGCAAGCAGGTCGACGTGGTCGTGCTGCGCGATGGTAAGGAGCAGACCGTCAAGGTGACACTCGGCCGGCTCGAAGACAGCGATCAGCCGGGCGGATCCGACGATGCCGCACCCGATGGTTCGCAGGATGACGGCGTGATCACCCCGGATCCCGGCGAAAACAACGACATGGACCAACCTGACACCGGCGATCAGGCTCAGCCCGCGCCGACCGCGCCCGACCAGCATCAGGGTCAGGGTCATGCCGCGCCGGATGCGGCAACGCCGAAGAACGTGCTCGGCCTGTCGCTCTCGCTGCTGAGCCCCGAGACGCGCAAGGCGTTCGGCATCGCCGAGAGCGTCGACGGCGTCGTCGTGACCGAGGTGACCCCCGGTTCGGCTTCGGCCGAAAAGGGGCTGAAGCCCGGCGACGTGATCGTCGAGGTGGCGCAGGAATTCATGAAGTCGCCGGATGCGGTCGCCGCCAAGGTGCAGTCGCTGAAACAGGAAGGCCGCCGTAATGCACAGCTGATGATCGCTTCGGCCAATGGCGATCTGCGGTTCGTGGCGGTGCCGATGGAGTAGGCGAAAAGGGAGCGGTCTGCGCTCCCTCCTAACTGAAATGTAGAATACGTCCGCCGCTTAAATTAGGGCGCGCAAAAAACCACGGAAGTCGAAAATCTTTAAACTATTTTTCCGCTTCGCCATCCGGGCGCGTTTGCCAACACCGGCGGCCAATGCCCGTCACATTCGTCCTCTCCGAACGGCGGCTCCACAACATACGTGGGGTCGCAATATGCGCGGAGCCACTGGGCGGCGCGTTCTTCGCAGTAACGCGCGTTGAGTGGCGCACCTTCCTCATTCAGTTCCAGATTATTGGTGAATACGGTGTACACCATCTCCATGGCGCTGGGTTCATGCAGCACCTTTGAGTAGTCGATGCCATCCAATAGCGGATACCCAACCGTTCCGTTCGCAATCCAAAGAGAAAATCGAGCTAAGACACCTCGGAGGTCTGGATGCATTCTATGGGGTGCTGCGCCCTGCATTCGGCTGTATGCAGCCTCCTGTGTTCTCTCAGAACCACCGACGTCCCTTACCACTCGGTTTCGTTGCCATGGCCATAGTGCCATTTGTACCTCCTCCCACCAATCTCGAGTCTTTAGCGAGAAACAAAATCCGTCTTCCGGTAACCCTGAATATAGAGCAGCGCGGTGAGATCACCGTGGTTGATGCGCATTTGCGCCTCGGCGGCGACGGCGGGTTTGGCGTGGAGGGCGACGCCGGAGCCGGCGAGGTGCAGCATGCCGAGATCGTTGGCGCCGTCGCCGACGGCGATTGCTTCCTTCGGCGAAATGCCGAGGCGTGCCGAAATCTCGTTCAGCGCGTCTACCTTCGCCTGCTTGCCGAGGATCGGTTCGGCGACGAAGCCGGAGAGAATGCCGCCGTCTTCCCGCAGCGTATTGGCGCGGTTCTCGTCGAAGCCGAGGGTGGCGGCGATGCGGCTGGTAAAGACGGTGAAGCCGCCGGAGACGAGCGCGGTGTAATGGCCCTTCGACTTCATGGTGGCGATCAGCTCCGGCCCGCCCGGGGTCAGCGTGATGCGCTTGGCGATGACCTCGTCGACGACTGAGAGCGGCAGGCCCTTCAAGAGGGCGACGCGTTCGCGCAGGGCAGGCTCGAAGGCGATCTCGCCGTTCATCGCGCGGGCGGTAATGGTCGCGACCTTTTCCTTCAGGCCGACTTCGGCGGCGAGTTCGTCGATGCATTCCTGGCCGATCATCGTCGAATCCATGTCGGCGATCAGCAGCTTCTTGCGGCGGCTGTCCTGTTCCTGAATGACGAGATCGATCGGCGCGCCGGATAGGACCGCGAGAAGATTGGCCTCGGCCGCTTGCGCATTCGTGCCGTCGCGCAACGCGATATCGCAGGCGACGCCGTCCGCCAGCCAGTAAAGACCGGATGCCTCCACGGCCTTGGCCGCCCGTTCGGCGATGCCAGGGGTCAGGACAGGATTTGACGGATTGGCAACAAGCGTGGCAACGAGGGCCATGATGGAAAACCTTCTGAGCGTAGAGAACGCGATCCTGATAACCGGGCCGACCGCCAGCGGCAAGTCCGCGCTCGCTGTCGAATTGGCGAGGCGGCACGCAGGCGCGGTTGTTAATGCCGACAGCATGCAGGTCTACGACACGTTGCGGGTACTGACCGCGCGTCCCTCGGAAGAGGAGATGCAGGGCGTGCCGCACCATCTCTACGGCTATGTGCCGGCGGGTGCGGCCTATTCCACAGGCGCCTGGCTGCGTGATGTCTCGGCGCTGTTGCCGGTGCTGAGGGCCGCCGGGCAACTGCCGGTCTTCGTCGGTGGCACCGGGCTTTATTTCAAGGCGCTGACCGGCGGCCTCTCCGATATGCCCGAGATACCCGAGGCACTGCGGGAAGAGTTGCGGGCGCGTTTGCTGGAGGAGGGGCCCGATAGGCTCCACGCAGAACTTGCCGAGGCTGATCCCGCCATGGCGGCAGGCCTCAACCGCCAGGATGGGCAGCGCATCGTGCGGGCGCTGGAGGTGGTGAGGGCGACGGGGCGGTCGATCGCCGATTTCCAGGGCCGGTCAGGCCCTGTCGTGATCGATGCCGCCAAGGCTCGCAAGATCGTCGTCCTGCCGGAGCGCGCCGTGCTGCATGCCCGCATCAACGGCCGTTTCGAAAAGATGCTGCGCGAGGGCGCGGAAGACGAGGTGAGGGCGCTGCTTGCGCTCGGCCTGCCCGCCGAGGCGCCAGTGATGAAGGCGATTGGCGTCTCGCAGATCGCGGCGATGCTGAAGGGCGAGATGTCGCGCGACGAGGTGCTGGAGAAGGGGGCTGCGGCAACACGGCAATATGCCAAGCGCCAAATGACATGGTTTCGCAACCAGATGGACGAGAGCTGGGAGCGGCTGACGGTTTAGCCGACAGTGGACCGTCAACCGCCGCACTTGTGCTGGGCATCGGGCAGAATCCAGCTTTCGTGAGTACGGCCGTTGGTGACGAGGAACAGTCTCCCGCCCTCGTCAGGGCCGCAATCGCGGTCGATCTCGACCAGGCACATGGTAACGGGATCGCCGGGCTTCGATCTGATCAGCGCTTCCTCCCTGTTGTAAGAGACCTGGTAGCCGTCATTGGCATAGTCGATCCCGGTGCCGTTATCGAAGTCGGCATCGTCAGCCGCGCCGCCATTGTCGAGGCGGGGATGGACCTCAAGAACCGATGTGGCGGCACAGCGCCCGGCTTTCTCGGGGATCGCCTTTGCCTCGGGCAGCCGGCTGCCTGCGAGAGACTGGGCTGAAATCCCCTGCATGAAATCGCTTTTGTCAGGCGAGATATTCCAGAGGACGGCGAGGTAGGCGCTCAGAATGCACGATCTGTCGTCACCGCAATCGCGCCGATCCGCCAGGAAGTTGCGGGCGGTATGGACGATATCCTGGTCGGGCGCTGCTTTTTCTGAGCGGCATAGCGTTGGTTGAAAAGCTCGTCGAGCCGGGAGAACTCGACGTCGCCGCAGACGGTCTTTTCATCGGCGCTGCCCGCCTTGGAGCAGTCGAAGCCGGCAGCCTCCGCCGCCATCGTCAGAAGAATGCCGACGCTGAAGACGATGATGAAGTTCAAGATGGATTTCACGATGGCCCTCTCCGAAACGGTGCCGTCTCCAACGGCGCAACGCACATTCGCATCAGGGCGTAGATTCATCAACGCGCAGCTTCATATCGCACCACTGGCCTTTATGTCGGGGGCGCTGCTGGCGTAAGGCCGTGGCGGCGCATGATTTCCGCCATCTTGGCCCGGTCCGGCGGACCACCGGCCGCCGCGTTGAGCACCGCGAACGCTTCGCGGAAATACTCCGGTCCGATCGCTGCCGGCGTGACCACGCAGAGCGCCTTTACGTCCTGGCTGCCGTTGTTGTCAAACCGGTGAACGGCGCCGCGCGGAATGCAGAGCGCTTGCCCCGGCCCGACGTCGATCTGCTTTTCGTCGACCGTCCAAGTCAGCACCCCCTCGAGGCCGTAGATCGTCTCTTCGTAGTGGTCGTGGCTGTGTGCCGGCGCCGGCAGTCGCAGCGCGGCCGGGACCATGAGCTCGAAGGCGGCAATGCTGCCATTCGAGTTGTCCGCAGTCAGCAGGAAGCGAACTGCGAACCCTTTGGTGCCAATGATTTCATCGGAAGGATTGACGCGAGGATCGATGGTTCCCTGTGGCATTATGGAAATTCCTCCGGTAAACTACGTTTACTACTTAGCAGTAAACTCAATTTACCGGACCGTCAATGCCATCATCCGCGAAAGCTTGCCAGTGAAAACCGAGGACATGCTGATCGGCGCCCTGCTGCGCGTCCCGGCCCAGGCGATCCAGCGCCGTCTGATCAAAGGACTGAACGCCGCCGGTTTTGACGAGCTGCGTCTGCCGCATATGGCGGTTCTGCAGTTTCCAGGTCCGGACGGGGCGCGGCCGGGCACGATCGCCGAGCGCGCCGGCATGAGCAAACAGGCGATCAACCAGTTGCTCCGCAGCCTCGAGAGTTTCGGCTACATCGTCCGCTCCGACGTTCCCGGTGAAGGCAGCGCGCGCATCGTCCGGCTTACCGAACGTGGACACGCGGCATTCTCTGAGATGGTCGACATCTTGCGCGACATCGAGGACGAATGGCGCGCCGAGCTCGGGCCGGAGCGCTTCACCCAACTCAAGGGGCTGCTGTTTGTCGTCTGGGACAGTCCATTGGCGCGCTAGCCGAAGACATTTGCAAATTCGTCACTCTTTCACAGTGGCGTTTGTCCGCTTGTCCGCCGTTTCACACAGCCTCAGCAGTCTTACCAGTTCACCGACCGCGGCCTGCAGCTGTTCCGGCAGGAAGCCGCCGAAGCCCAGCATCAGGCCGGGGCGCGCGGGCTGGCCGGCATACATGGGGGAGATCGCACGCACGGCGATGCCGGCGGTCAGGGCGCGAGCCGCGAGCTGCACGTCGTCGGTTCCTTCGGGCAGCCATAGGAGAATGTGCATGCCCTGGTCGCTCGGCTCGACGCTGCAGCCCTCGGGCAAGGCGCGTTCAAGGGCCGACAGCAGGATGGCGCGGCGTTCGGCATAGAGGCCGCGGATGCGGCGGATATGGGCTTCGAAGTAACCTTCCTTCATGTGGGCGGCGAGAACGTGCTGTTCCGCCATCGGCGAATGGCGGTCGAGAATGGCGCGTGCGCCGGCGAAGGCTTCCGCTAGGGGTAAGGGGGCGATGACGTAGCCGAGGCGCAGGGACGGAAAGAGCACCTTGCTGAAGGTGCCGAGATAGATGACGCGCGACGGACGCAATCCCTGCATCGAAGGGAAGGGATGTCCGGCATAACGCAATTCGCTGTCGTAGTCGTCTTCGACGATCCAGGCGCGGTTCTGGTCGGCCCAGGCGATTAGGGCGTTGCGCCGCGCCATGCTGAGCGGCATGCCGATCGGATATTGATGCGACGGTGTCACGAAGGCGGCGCGCGCTTGGCGGCAGAGTTCGAGGCCGCGTTCCACATTCATCCCCTGCGCATCGACCGGGACGCGACAGGTGCGTACGCCGAGATCGTCGAGCACGGCCGTGAGGCCGGGATAGGCCGGATCTTCGGCCCAAACAGGATCGTCGCGCGAGAGAAGCACGCGGCCGGCCATGTAGAGGCCCTGCTGGGTACCCGACGTGACGATGACTTGCTCCGGCGCACAGTGCACGGCCCGCGCGCGGCGAACGTGATCGGCAATGGCAACGCGCAGCTCCGGCAGGCCCATCGGATCGTGATAGCCCGAGGGGGCGGCCTGTTTCGACGCGCGCATGCGATTGCCGAGGCGCCGCCAGTTGTCGTCGGGGGCGATGCCGGACGCCGGCACGGCGACGGCGAAGGGAACGGGCGGGTGAGGCGTGAGCGCGCGGGCAATCGCCATCAGCCGCGCCGCAGGGGAAGGCAGGTCGATGGTTTCCTCGATCGCCGGGGCGGCCCGCTCGGACGGGCGTGCCGGCGGCGTGTCCCTGAGGGCGGCAGCAACGCGGGTGCCGGCGCCGACCTGCGCTTCGAGGTAGCCTTCGGCAGTCAGCTGGTCGAACACTTCGACGACGGTGCCGCGCGCGATTTTCAGGGTCGCCGAAAGGGTGCGCGTCGAAGGAAGGCGTTCGCCCGGCCTCAACTCGCCGCTTGCGATTGCGCTCCGAAGGGCCTGCGCAAGCTGGCGGCCGACATGGGCCGTTCGGTCGATCGCGTTGAGCGAGGGGATTTCGATGATGCTGCGTCGCTTGGACATCGCAAAATGGTCCATGAATTTTCTTGAAAATGGCGCTACACGATGAACCAATTTTCGAAGAGAAGAAAGCGAATTGCCGACTCCCGCGTTTAGGCGGTGCCGGTGCGCGGATGGCCAAACTCGGGAAAAACACATGCAGGATCTTATCGTCGTCTACATCGCCTATGCCATCGCCGCAGGCAGTCCCGGGCCAAGCAACATGGCCATCATGAACGTGGCGATGAGCCAAGGACGCAGACCCGCGCTTGCGCTTGCCGCCGGGGTTATCACCATGTCGTCATGCTGGGGGCTGATCGCAGTCACGGGCATCTCGACGCTGCTGGTGCGCTACGCCCATGCGCTGCTGTTCCTCAAGATTGCAGGCGGGCTCTACCTTCTCTGGCTCGCTTGGAAAGCCGCCCGCTCGGCCGTTCGGGAGGCACCGGCAACCGAGTTCGTGCGGCCTGCAGCGGAGTTCGGGGCGCTCTATCGCCGGGGGATACTGATGCATCTCGGAAACCCGAAAGCGGTTCTCGCCTGGGTGGCGATCATGTCGCTCGGCCTCAAACCCGGCGCTTCGCCTCAAATGGCGGTCACGGCCTTCGGCGGCTGCGTGATCCTCGGGATTTCGATATTCGCCGGTTATGCCTTGCTGTTCTCGACGGCACCGATGGTGCGCGGTTATGCCAGGGCGCGCCGCTGGATCGAGGGAAGTCTCGCCGTCTTCTTTGCAGGTGCCGGATCGCGCCTGCTGTTTTCCCAATGACCGCATTCAGGAGCGCATCATGTCTTCCGTCTCTCCGTTTCATGGCCTTTCGGCCTTTCCGCCAACGCCCGCCGACATCCATGGCCGGGTCGATACGCAAGCCCTTTGCCGCTTGCTGGAACGTCTGTGCGAGGCGGGCGTCGCCTCCATCGGCCTTCTCGGCAGCACCGGGATCTACGCCTATCTCACCCGCGAGGAGCGGCGGCGGGCTGTCGAGGCGGCGGTCGAATGCGTCAACGGCCGCGTTCCCATCCTCGTCGGCGTCGGGGCTCTGAGGACGGACCATGCGCAGGATTTTGCCAGGGATGCCGAGGCAGCGGGTGCGAATGCTCTTCTGCTTGCCCCCGTCTCCTATACGCCGCTGACCCAGGACGAAGCCTACGAGCATTTCCTGGCGGTCACGAAGGCAGCGAAGCTGCCGCTCTGCATCTACAACAATCCCGGCACGACCCATTTCACCTTCAGCCGAGACCTGCTGCAACGCCTGTCCGACATTGAGACGATCAGGGCGGTGAAGATGCCGCTGCCGGCCGACGGTGATCTGCTGGGGGAACTCGCGGCCTTGCGGGAAAAGACCAATCTCGCGATCGGATACAGCGGCGACTGGGGTGCGGCCGAAGCGCTGCTTTCAGGCGCTGATGCCTGGTACAGCGTCACAGGCGGTTTGCTGCCGCGCACGGCTCTTGCCCTGACCAAGGCGGCCATGGCCGGCAACGGCGATGAGACACAACGGCTCGCTGGGCTTCTCCAGCCGCTCTGGGAAACGTTCAAGGCATTCGGAAGCATCCGGGTGATCTACATGCTGGTCGAGCATCTCTCACTCGGCCGGGCGGAGCTTCCGCGGCCTCTCTTGCCGCTTGGACCGGCGGACCGACAACGCGTGCTTGACGCCGTCCGGCCGTTGGTCGCCCAGGAGACGGGGCAGCCGCATCAATCCTTGTTGTAAAGGCTGCTCAGGGGCTTTTTCAGGATGCTTTCGCGCAGCGACGGGCCGGGTTCCCGGCGGGTGATCGCCGGCTGATCCGTCGGGGCTGCCGGCCGGGGAAAGACCGGCTCCTCGCGGCGCATCTCGCGGCGCAGCGCGTCCAGTCGCGGGTCGATCGAAGGGGAGGAGGCCGGGTCCAGCCGTGGCGCCTGCGGCAGCAATTCGCGCCGGTAGGATTCGAGTGGTGCTGCCGCCTCGGCTGCCGGCGGCGTATAGGGCTTGGCGTCGAGATCCTCGTCGGCGGCATCCGCCTCGTCGAAGCTTGCCGCAGATGCGGCCATGCTCTGCTGGAAATTTGAAATGTCGGGTCCGACGGTCACTGCCCGCATGCGGGTGACGATCTTGCGCAGGTCGACCGTATCCGGATCTTCCTCGCTATGCTTGCTGTTGGCGCTGGCGGCCTTCGGCAACAGGCTTTCGTCGACGCGGGAAAAGCGCATGCGCATCGGCACACTGATCGCTTCGCCGAAGGCAATGGCCTCGCCGTTGCCGATCGAGGAGATGAAGCTCGTCGTCGAGATCGACGAATTCGGGATAGCCGAGCGGATGATTTCCTGGTCGCGGTCGTTGGCAAGGCGCATGGCAAACAGCGTCGAGCACTGCGACAGGATCGTCTGGTCGAGCTCGCCCGGCCGCTGGGTGATGATGCCGAGCGAGACGCCGTATTTGCGGCCTTCCTTGGCGATGCGGGCGATCGCCTGGCGCGTCGGCACGAAACCGAGGCTGGGATCGGAGGGGATGTAGCGGTGGGCTTCCTCGCAGACGACGAGCATGTGGATCGCGCCCTCGCTCCAGAGCGCCACTTCGAAGGCCATGCGGCAGAGCACTGAGGCGACCGAGTTGACGACCTCGGAGGGGATACCGGCCAGCTGGAAAGTGCAGATCGGCTTGCCATCGCCGGGGATGCGGAAGATCTGCGCGATCGTTTCGGTGATCGTGTCGCTGATCGTGTTGTTGGAGAACATGAAATGATAGCGCGGATCGTTGATCGCGGCGATGAGGCGCATCTTCAGCGAGCGCAGGAAGGGTTTTTCCGCGCGGCCTTCCAGGCGGCCGATGCGCTCGTCGATCAGCGCCAGCAGATCGGCCATGCGGTAGGGAACCGGCGTATCCGCAGTGATCGAGCTCTTTTCCGTCGTGCGGCGCACCAGCGAATTGTCGCTGCCGCGGAAGGCGCGCTTGGCCTCCGGCAGGATATCGCGCAGCATGTCGAGCTCTTCGGGCACCGGCGGGCGGCCGCGGAAGACCACTTCGGCGAATTCTTCGAGCCGCATCAGCCAGAAGGGCAGGTCGAGCGTGTCGGTATCTATGGTGACGGCATGCTTGGGAAAGGCGGCGGCGAATTCGTTGTGCGGATCGAGGATCAGCACGCGCAGCTTCGGGTTCGCCGCGATCGCCTTGTGTAAGAGCAGCGACACGGCCGTCGACTTGCCGACGCCGGTGGAGCCGACGACGGCGAAATGTTTGGAGAGCATCGAGGGGATGTGGATCGCCGCATCGATGCTTTCGTCCTGCGTCAGCTTGCCGATGACGGCAGTCGTGCCTTCGCCGGCATCGTAGATGCGGATCAGGTCGGCCGCGCGGATGCGGTGGGCGATGGCGCCGAGATAGGGATAACGCGAAATGCCGGTCGAGAATTCCTCGGTACCGTCCTCATCGACGCGGACTTCGCCGAGCAGTTCGGTCTCGATCTGGAAGTAATTGTCCTCGCCTTCGCCCCAGGCATGGCTGCCGGTGTTCATCTGATAGACGAGGGCGACAACACGGTTGCGGCCGACGCTGATCGAAATCAGCCGGCCGACGGACCAGAGTTCAGTGAGATCGGTGCCGCCCTCTTCGGCGACGGCGGCAATCGTTGCCCTGGAGCCGCTGCACGCAACGACGCGTCCGAGAAAGCGATTTCCCGGCGCATGGCCGTCGCGTCGATCGTGCTCGCCTGCCTTGCCAGACATGCGCAAGTCGTTGTTGAGCAAAGGCTACTCCTCGCAGTAGCGTTAAAGGATAAAGTCGATCCTTTAACAAATCCTTCATCCTATCGATTTTCGGGGGCGCGGGCCTGGGGCAGTTTTTTATTGCGGCATGCGTTGACGCTGCGAAATTTTCTGTCTATCACTTCCGACCATGAAAATCGCAACGGCTCTTATCGTGGTGGGAAGGCGCATGGGCAGGATGGTGTAACCATCCGGCGATAGCCACCCATGCGCTAGATGACAGGCTCCTCCGGGGCCTTTTTTTATGCCCGAAATCAGGGCTTCCGGCCACAAACGCAAATCCCAGCATCAAACGGAACATATAGATGAGCACGGACAATCAGGCGGCAGGCAATCGGATGACGGGAGCGGAGATCGTTCTCAAGGCGCTGAAGGACAATGGCGTCGAACATATCTTCGGCTATCCCGGCGGCGCGGTCCTGCCGATCTATGACGAGATCTTCCAGCAGGACGACATCAAGCACATCCTCGTCCGCCACGAGCAGGGTGCCGGCCATGCGGCCGAAGGCTATGCCCGCTCCACCGGCAAGGTCGGCGTCATGCTGGTGACCTCGGGTCCGGGCGCCACCAATGCGGTCACGCCGCTGCAGGACGCCCTGATGGATTCGATCCCGCTCGTCTGCCTCACAGGCCAGGTTCCGACCCCACTGATCGGCTCCGACGCCTTCCAGGAATGCGATACGGTCGGCATCACCCGGCCCTGCACCAAGCACAACTGGCTGGTCAAGGATGTCAACCAGCTCGCCGCCATCATCCATGAGGCCTTCCGTATAGCCCAGTCCGGCCGCCCGGGTCCCGTCGTCATCGATATTCCGAAGGACGTGCAGTTTGCGACCGGCACTTATACGCCGCCCGCCGACTATCCGGTCCAGAAGAGCTACCAGCCGAAGATCCAGGGCGACATCAACCAGATCCATGCGGCGATCGAGCTGATGGCGAATGCGCGCCGTCCGGTCATCTATTCCGGCGGCGGCGTCGTCAATTCCGGCCCCGAAGCCTCCAAGCTGCTGCGCGAACTGGTCGAACTCACCGATTTCCCGATCACCTCAACGCTGATGGGCCTCGGCGCCTATCCGGCTTCGGGCAAGAACTGGCTGAAGATGCTCGGCATGCACGGCTCCTACGAGGCCAACATGGCGATGCATGACTGCGACGTCATGGTCTGCATCGGCGCCCGTTTCGACGACCGCATCACCGGCCGTCTCAACGCCTTTTCGCCGAACTCGAAGAAGATCCATATCGATATCGATCCGTCCTCGATCAACAAGAACGTCCGCGTCGATATCGGCATTCGCGGCGATGTCGGCCATGTTCTCGAAGACATGGTCCGCCTGTGGCGGGCGCTGCCGAAGAAGCCGGAGAAAAACCGCCTCGCGGATTGGTGGAGCGATATCACCCGCTGGCGGGCGCGCAACTCCTTCGCCTATACGAAGAACAGCGATGTGATCATGCCGCAATATGCGCTGGAGAGGCTCTTTGCGCATACCAAGGACCGCGACACCTATATCACGACCGAGGTCGGCCAGCACCAGATGTGGGCGGCACAGTTCTTCGGCTTCGAGCAGCCGAACCGCTGGATGACCTCGGGCGGCTTGGGCACGATGGGTTACGGCCTGCCGGCGGCCCTCGGCGTCCAGATCGCCCATCCCGGCAGCCTTGTCATCGACATTGCGGGTGATGCCTCGATCCAGATGTGCATCCAGGAAATGTCGACGGCGATCCAGTACGATGCGCCGATCAAGATCTTCATCATGAACAACCAGTATATGGGCATGGTGCGCCAGTGGCAGCAGCTGCTGCACGGCAACCGCCTGTCGCATTCCTATACGGAGGCGATGCCCGATTTCGTCAAGCTGGCGGAAGCCTATGGCGCGGTCGGCCTGCGTTGCGACAAGCCGGACGAACTCGACGACGCCATCGTCGAGATGATCGAGGTCAATAAGCCGGTCATCTTCGATTGCCGCGTCGCCAATCTCGCCAACTGCTTCCCGATGATCCCCTCGGGCAAGGCTCACAACGAGATGCTGCTGCCCGACGAAGCCACGGATGAAGCGGTCGCCAACGCGATCGACGCCAAGGGCCGTCAGCTAGTCTAACGATAAGGTAGGAAACCCAGGATCATGAACGCACATCTTCAGCCCACGGGCTCTGCCTACTTCATCTCTCCGGAAACGACCGCAGTCGAGAGCCATACGCTCTCGGTTCTCGTCGACAACGAGCCGGGCGTGCTTGCGCGCGTCATCGGCCTGTTCTCCGGCCGCGGCTACAATATCGAGAGCCTGACGGTCTCCGAGACCGAGCACCAGGCGCATCTTTCCCGCATCACCATCGTCACCCGCGGCACGCCGCACGTGCTGGAGCAGATCAAGGCCCAGCTCGAGCGCATCGTGCCTGTTCATCGCGTCGTCGACCTGACGGTGCGCGCCCGCGAACTCGGCCAGGAACGGCCGATCGAGCGCGAAGTGGCGCTGGTCAAGGTGATCGGTGAGGGCGAAACGCGCGCCGAGACGCTGCGCCTTGCCGACGCTTTCCACGCCAAGGTCGTGGATGCGACGGTCGATCACTTCATCCTGGAGATCACGGGCAAGTCGTCGAAAATCGACCAGTTCGTGGCGATCATGAAGCCGCTCGGCCTCATCGAGGTCTGCCGCACCGGTATTGCCGCGATGAACCGCGGCGCGCAGGGTATGTAAGAATTGGATTCCGTTATGCCTGATGCGGCATAACGGATTCTGCCCAGCTGAAACGTTGCCGGGCCACTTTCGCAGATCGCGGAATTTCCGACGGGTGCGGATCGTCGGCTCGGCATAATTTCAGTGAGGTTTCTTCGATAGTACCACCGCCGCCATGTAAGGTTCATGGGGTCTGGGGTCTTCCGAGAGACGACGCTCGAAACGGCTGAACAGGTCATCGACGAACGCGGTCTGTTCGCATGAGCTCGGTGCCACGCTGGCGAGCAGCGGGCCGCTCCATGCTCTCGTGAGGTCCGCATGCTGCCTGGCGAATGCCAGCCTGTCGCCGCTGCCATCGAATTCCGGCCAGAACGCATCGCTCACTTTCACCAGATCGAGATGCTCCAGCGTCAGATCGGCGAAAGAACCGGATTGCCTGAAAGGAGCCTTGATATCCTCCAGGGACCGAAGGCCGATCGGTATGGTCATCTGCTCCTGTTCCCGTTCAGAGAGCAGGCCATCTCTTCTCATGTCTGCGAGCGCCGACCATAGCTCGCCAAGCAGCCACTCCCAGCCGGTCTCAGCGTCTGCGCGGGCCGTGAAGCCGGCCACGAGCTTCGCGCCCGGCCGCATCTCCCGGGACCGTTGCGTCAGAAAACATTGCCAATCGCTGGCCTGCTGCGCCGCGACCGCAGCGGTAACAGCCGGTGACCTGCTCATGCCCGCGAGAATATGATCGGGTGCATCGACGGCATTGGTGCTCATCCATTGCAGCGCCCAGGTCGACCAGCCAAGGTGCACGCGGCCAGGCGGGAGCAACGGTGCGAAATATGATTTGCCGATGGCCAGAGGAAAAACGTCGGAGCTTCCCGTCATGTAGCTATTCGGGTCCGAGATCAGCGCTTCGAAAAGGGATGAGAAGTCGTTGGATGGAAGGTCGGTGTGGACGATTTCGATGGGAATGGTTGCGTCCGCTCTGGAACGCACAATGTCGATGGCCTTCCGCATCGGGATCATTGAATTCCGGCCTTGCGAGCAGCCGTAGTCGACGATGGTCACCGGGGCGTCGCTGATGTCCACCATCCGGCACGCGGCTTCCCAGAGGGAAAGCAGCGCGGCAATGCCGGTGGCCTGCATGGCGGAATGCCTGTTGTAGAAGCCGCCCCCTTGCATAGCCGCTAAATCACTGCGCGTCCGACCGCCTGGCATAGGATTGCCTCGCTTGCTATCCGCAAATTATCAAGCTTTCCCAGGCGTGGCGAGCCTATTGCCTCGCGCCGCTGGCGTTCAGAGCATCTCCAGCGACCTTTTGCTCGTCGGCGGCGGGAAGGCGGCGTCGAGCGCCTGCCAGTCCTCGTCGGTAATGTCGAGTGAGATACAGTCGCGGTTTTCGCGAACTCGTTCGGCATTCGATGTCTTCGGGACGACAATGACGCCGTCGCGTTTGAGCAGGAAGGCGAGCGCCAGCTGGGCGGGCGTCGCCTGATAGGCCTTGGCGATGTGGATCAATTCCGGATGGTGCAGGATGCGGCCCTGTTCGATCGGCGAATAGGCCATGATCGGGATGTTGCGGCTCTGGCACCAGGGCAGCAGGTCGAATTCGATGCCCCGACGGGAAAGGTTGTAGAGCACCTGGTTGGCGGCGACATTGGCGCCGTCGGGCACGCGGAGCAGTTCCTGCATGTCGTCGGTATCGAAGTTGGAAACGCCCCAGGCGCCGATCTTGCCCGCGGCCTTCAGCGTCTCGAAGGCTTCGACGGTTTCGGCGAGGGGATAGTTGCCGCGCCAATGCAGGAGATAAAGATCGATGCGTTCGGTGCCGAGGCGTTCGAGGCTGTTCTCGCAGGCGTCGATCGTGCCTTTCAGGCTGGCGTTCCAGGGATAGACCTTGCTTGTGATGAAGACCTCGTCGCGCCGTCCTTTGATCGCCTGGCCGACGATCTCCTCGGCGCCGCCGTCGCCATACATCTCGGCCGTGTCGATCAGCGTCATGCCGAGGTCGATGCCGGTCCTCAGGCTTTCGATTTCGGCCTTCGCATGGCCGGCATCCTCGCCCATGGCCCAAGTTCCCTGGCCGAGTGCCGGCACATCAGCGCCGTTCGGGAATTTGACTGTAGGGATCGGATCATCTTGCATGATTTTTTCCATTTTGCAGGAGATTGCGCGGCGTTCTTATCTTTCAAGTAATCCTGTCACCATGACAATGATGTCATGGCACCAACAGTTTAGGGCAGTTATCCTGACCTAAATAACGCAGGCTTGGGAAAACCGGCCTCGGGAGGTCGCATGCCGCTGGATACGTTTTTCGCCCTCTTTCTCTTCGCCTTCACGACGTCGATCACGCCGGGGCCGAATAATATGATGCTCTTCGCCTCGGGTGTGAATTTCGGCTTTCGCCGAACGATCCCGCATATGTTCGGTATCGGCGCCGGTTTCTTCACGCTGCTCATCGGCGTCGGCCTCGGGCTCGGCGCGCTGCTGCACACGTTGCCGGTGGTCTATACAGTGCTGAAGTTCGCCGGCGGCGCCTATCTCGTCTGGATCGCCTGGAAGATTGCCTCCTCGCGTTCGCTGAGCGAAGGCAAGAGCGGTGCGGCGCCGATGTCCTTTGTCTCGGCCGCCGCCTTCCAGTGGGTCAATCCGAAAGCCTGGGTGATGGCGGTGACTGCCATGGCGACCTATACGAATCCCGAGCTCTATCTCGTCAGCGTGCTGATCGTCGGACTGGCTTTCGCGGTCGTCAACGTGCCGAGCGTTTCGACCTGGGCGGGCTTCGGCTCGGCGCTCCGGGAATGGCTTTCCGATCCGGTGCGGTTGAAATGGTTCAATATCAGCATGGCCGTGCTTTTGGTGGCGAGCCTCTGGCCGATGCTAAAATAGCGCGATCGACGGCTTGGTCAGCATCAGCCAGAGAATGCCGAGGACGGCGAAAAAGGCCGGAAAGCCGCAGGCGAACCAGATGCGATAGAGACTGGTATAGGCCAGCGGCAGGGCTTGTCCTGAGCTGGCTGCGGCGCGGGCGAGATCGCGCAGCCGGATCTGGATCCAGACGACCGGCAGCCAGAACAGGCCGGTGACGACGTAGAGCAGCAGCGACAGCGCAATCCAGCCTTCCCAAAGGTCCCAGCCGATCGATCGCGCCAGCAGATAGCCGGTGACTGGCTGGAGAATGGCAGCGGTGGCGGTGAAGACGGTGTCGGCGATGACGACGGTTGCCGCGACATGGGCGATCACTATGGGATCGCGTGTGCGATGCGCCATCACCATGAAGAAGGCGATGCCGGCGCCGGTGCCGAAGAGCACGGTCGCGCCGATCACATGGGCAAGCAGCAGCAGTTCGGCCAGCATCAGCGTTCGTCCAGAATGGCGAGAGCGGCGAGCGTCAGGAGCAGCGACGGCAGCACCTTGACGAGGGGACCGAGCGGATCGAGCCAGAGCGCGGGTTCGAGCAATGTGCCGCCAGCAAGATAGGCCAATGAGACGGCCAGCATGCCGAGAAGCGCGCGTTTGGCGAGCGGGCGAACAAGCACGGCGGCGCCGAGCGCGATGTCGACGAGACAGGTGATGATCGTCAGCGCCGTTGCCGCCGCCTCGGGCATGAAGGGCAGGAAATGGGTGCTTGCTTGTACTGGTGCCAGAAGCGGGATGAGGCCAGATAGTAACCAGAAAAGCGAAAGGCCGACGAGGATGGGCGCCTTCAGGAGATAGAGGCGGGCAAACCAGAGATCCTGCACGCCGGAGGGATTGGCTGCGAGCGTGGCAGCCGCCGGCGTCGCGGCGAGGCCGTTTCCGGTTTTCGCGCTGCTGATGCCTTCCGACATGACCGTCATCGCCGTCGAGCGCAGCGGCGAACGCCAGCCGAGCAGGCCGGCCACATCCGCGAGCCATGTCACCGGCCTCGTAAGCCAGGGGGCAAGGGAGATCACGCGGGCAGGCGGCAGGCCCAGCCATTGCCGATGCAGCCGGACGAGATCGGCGAGCGTCAACGCCTCGTCGGCGGCGAGAACGAGATCGCCGCGGAGATCGCCTGCGACCGCCCTCGACACGGCGTCCGCCACGTCGTCTACGCAAAGTGTTTCAACCGGGCTTTCAGCATGGACGAGCGGCAAAGCCAGGGGACAAGCGGCGAGCGCGCGCAGCAGCGACGAGCCGCCATGGGCATTGCGGCCGAGAACGAGGGCAGGGCGCAGGATGAGGTGAGGCAGGCCGCTTGCCGCCAGCGCTTCGTCGGCCCGCCGCTTGGTGGCGAGGAAGGGCAGGTCGCCGGCCGCGCCCGCCGTCCTTGCCGAGATCTGTACGATCAGAGGACGCGAGCGTTTTGCGGCGGAATAGAGCGCCAGCATCGCATCCGCCTGGGTGGCGGCCAGGTCGTCCGACAGACCGTCCTGCAAGGCGCCGGCACAATTGACGACGACATGCTGGCCTTGGAGAAGATCGTCCCAGTCCTCAGGCTTCGTCATGCGCGAGAGATCGGCCTGGCGCCAATTTATCGCGGGCTGTTTCAAGCGCGCTCGCGCGGGGCTGCGGCCGAGGCCGGTCACGGCATGCCCATCGGCCACAAGCCGGGCCGCGACGATGGAGCCTATGAAGCCGGTAGCGCCGAGAATCAGGATGTTCATGGCGGGAGATTAGCGGAAAAGTTTGAGGGGGATAGGAGGGCTTGGCGGGGTTGTGGTGTGTGATAGAAGGGGAGGATTCTTTTTCAAAGAAGGACGAGACGTTTCCGCGATTCCCCTTCTCCCCAGCGGGGAGAAGATGCCGGCAGGCAGATGAGGGGGCGAGCGACGATAGGAGCGAGTGCGCTGAGCGTAAGCGAAGGGCAACAATGAACGGTGTGCCGCGAGGCCCCCTCATCCGACCCTTCGGGCCACCTTCTCCCCGCTGGGGAGAAGAGGGAGCGAGCCTCGGACTTCGTCCATTCTTCGCAACCTCGCCGAAGAGAAGAGGCGGTAGTTGCCTATCTGCTGTTAGGAGAGGACTTCGACTTGCACGAAGATCACGACGACCACAATCATGGCCACGATCACCATGATCATCACCACGACAACCACTACTCCGACATGCAGGCGCGCGTGAAAGCGCTGGAGACGCTGCTGACCGAAAAGGGTTTGATCGATCCGGCGGCGATCGATGTGATCGTCGAGACCTACGAGACGAAGGTAGGCCCCAGAAACGGCGCCCATGTCGTCGCTAAGGCCTGGAGCGACGCCGATTTCGCCGACTGGCTCAGGCGCGACGCGACGGCGGCGATCGCGAGCCTCGGTTACACCGGCCGGCAGGGCGAGCATATGCGCGCGGTCTTCAATACGGCCAAGACGCATAACCTCGTCGTCTGCACCCTCTGCTCCTGTTATCCCTGGTCGGTGCTCGGCCTGCCGCCGGTCTGGTACAAGGCGCCGGCCTATCGCTCGCGCGCGGTCATCGATCCGCGCGGCGTGCTTGCCGAATTCGGGCTGGTGCTGCCGGAGGGCAAGAAGATCCGCGTCTGGGATTCGACGGCGGAGCTGCGTTATCTCGTGATCCCCGAGCGGCCGGCGGGCACGGAAGGAATGGATGAGGAAGCGCTTGCCGGCCTCGTCAGCCGCGACGCGATGATCGGCACATCAATTGCGGGCAGCTCGAAGATTTCAGCTGCCGGCAGCCCGGAGGCTTTGGCATGAACGGACCGCACGATCTCGGCGGGCAGATGGGGTTCGGCCCTGTCGCGCCCGAAAAGGACGAGCCCTATTTCCATGCCGAATGGGAAAAGCGGGCGCTCGGCATCACGCTTTCCTGCGGCGCTTTCGGCGCCTGGACGATCGATGAGAGCCGGCATGCGCGCGAGAACATTCCGCCGGCCGATTATCTCGCGGCGACCTATTACGAGATCTGGATGCGCGGCGTCGAGACACTGCTCGAACGCCATGGTTTTGCGACGCGCGAGGAGCTCTGGTCCGGGCGCAAGCTGCAGGATGGAACGGCGCCGAAGCGGGTGCTGAAGGCGGATATGGTGCCGGCGGCTCTGGCGAAAGGCGGCCCTTGCGATCGTCCTGTCGAGACCGCGCCGCTCTTTGCGGTGGGCGAGCGCGTGAGGACGAGGAATTTCAATCCGGCGACCCATACGCGGCTGCCGCGTTATGCGCGCGCCAAGGCGGGCGTCGTCGAAGCGGTGCAGGGGGCTTTCGTCTTTCCCGATGATAATGCCCATGGCAAAGGCGAGAACCCGCAATGGCTCTATACCGTCGTCTTCGGTGGCGGCGAGATCTGGGGCGAGGGGGCCGATCCGTCGCTGACGGTCTCGATCGATGCATGGGAGAGCTATCTTGAGCGTGTGTGAAACACACTCCCAGCTCTCGCAATCGCCCGGCCTGCCGAAGTCGCCGACGGGCGATCCCGTTTTCCCCGAGCCCTGGGCGGCCGAAGCTTTCGCGATGACCGTGCACCTGCACGAAAAGGGCGTCTTCACCTGGGGCGAATGGGCGGCTTGCCTCTCAACGGAGTTGCACAGGCCGGGCCGCGCCGAAGATGGCAGCGATTATTTCGACTGCTGGGTGGCGGCGCTTTCGGATCTGCTGGTCAGTCGCGGGGTGGCGGAGGCATCCGTCATCCTCGACCTGCAGAAGAGTTGGCAGCGCGCCGCTGAAGCCACGCCGCATGGCAAGCCGATCGAGCTTGGCAATGATCCCCTGCGCTGATCGTCACGACGGGAACTGCCGGTAGCACTCCTCAGCCACTGCGCGCAGGGTCTCGCGCGAGATTTCGCCGGTGACGGCGTAGCCGAGTTCGCCGTCGATCCAGTAGAAGGTTTCGAGATTGCCTGACGAGGCGAAGCGGAAGCTCGTGGTGCGGTTTTCCCTATTGCGGCCGACCATGACGGTCAGGCGCTCGCCGGCCTGGTTCTCATACATGAACATCGCCCCCGGCCTGCCGTCGACCGGCAACAGGCGGCCGCCGACCAGCTTGAAGCCCAGCGGCTGCAGGGTCGGGATCTTGAGGTTTTCGATCGCCAGCCGCTTGCCGAGCCAGGTGGCGAGATGCGCCTCCTCGTCGGCGAAGACCTCCACGGGGTGGCGGACCTCGGCGGCATAGACCATAAAGGCGGTCTCGGCCTGTTTCGGCAGGGTTTCTGAGCCGGCAATCTGCAGCTCCGGCTTTTCCAGAAGCGCCGGGCCATAATGGCCGCTGACGGCGCCGAGTGCGAAGACGAGGACGGCAGCAGCGGCGACCGCCCAGCGTTTTGCTCCCGGCGAAACGGCGCGCGGGGGCGATACGAGCAGGGGATCGGTCTCCCTGGCCTTCTCGTAGCCTGCAAACAGCGAGCGGATCGCCCCGTTCTGCGCCTGCCATTCGGCGATCATCGCCGCCTCGTCCGGATTGTCGGCAAGAAAGGCCTCGATGCGGGCGCGGGTCGTCTCCGGCAGCTGGCCGTCTGCATAGGCGTGGAGATCGGCTTCGGTGGCGATCGGGTTGGCGTCGTTCATTTCGGTCTCCGAAGCGTAATGATGTTATCGGCCTTCAGGTGTTCGGCCACACGCCGGCGGGCGCGCGACAGGCGGGACATGACCGTGCCGATCGGGATATCGAGAGCGTCGGCGACCTCGCCGTAGGTGTATCCCTCGATGACGACGAGCATCAGCACGGCGCGGTGTTCCTCCGAAAGGCTGTTAAGGGCATCGTTGAGCCGGGCGCGCTCCAGTGGATCGGCCGGCGGTTCGGGCGTGGCCACATCTTCTGCGGCGTGGAGTTCGACCAGGCCGTCGCGCGCCTTGCCGCGCCGGCCATTGCGGTAGAGATTGGTCATGATGGTCAAGACCCAGCCGCGCAGATTGAGGCCGCGCCATTGGCCGCGGCGCGTCAGAATCTTCTCGACGCAATCCTGGAGCAGATCCTCGCCATCGGCATCCGAACGCGTCAGGCTGCGCGAATAGCGCCTGAGCGAGGGGAGGAGGGCCAGGACCTGGCCCTCGAAGGTTTCGGGTGCGGGTATCTTCACGCCGGCTCTCTTGTGATCGGGGTCTGAGCGATCAACGCCCCTGTCATCACGGCTTGGCGAGCTCCCAGTTGCCGCCGACGCCATCGCCGGTGATGTCGCCCGTCTTCTTGTCCTTGACCCAGAAATAGAGCGGCATGCCGTCCTTGGCCCATTGCTTCGTGCCATCCTTACGATCGATGATCGAATATGCACCATCGGCCTTGGCGTCGCCAGCCGCCATCAGCGGCGGCCAGTTCTTGGCGCAATCGCCGTTGCAATTGGAAACGCCTTTGACGTCCTTCTTGAAAGTGTAGAGGGTCATGCCGTTTTCGCCGGCAAGAACCTTGCCTTTGGTGGAATCGACTGTCTTGACGGGAGCGGCGGCAAAAGCAGCGGTCGCGGCAAGAGCGCCAGCCGCCACGACAGACAGGAATTTCACGGATTTCATGATGTGTCTCCTCAGGTTGGGCACGCAATCCTGCGATACCTCCCATGAGACACGGGCCGAGGCGGTTTTATTCCCGATGCTGGAAAAGTTTTGATGGGCGAGGCGGCGGGTGGGCTGTTTTTGCAGATCATTTACATCATGCTGATTTGCGGATATGATTTGTCCTTAATTCCATTCGCAGATATCAAGCACACGAGTTGCTGAATGATCCTGAAAAGCCAGGTCGAGTGGGCGCTGCACTGCTGCGCCATTCTCGCGGGCCTGCCTGAGGGCAGGTATCTCTCCACCAAGGCGCTCGCAGAGCTTCATGGCCTGCCGAAGGAATATCTCTCCAAAGCGCTGCAGAGCCTGTCGCAGGCCTCCCTCGTCGAGACCACGCTTGGGCCCAGCGGCGGCTACAGGCTGGCGAGATCGCCGTCCGAGATCAATTTCCTCGACATCGTCGAGGCGGTCGAGGGAAAGGCGCGCAGCTTCACCTGCACGAATATCCGCGAGAACAATCCGTGCCGGCCGGCAGGCTATTGCGACAGCAAGCCTTGCGCAGTCGCGCGCATCATGTGGGAGGCCGACGAAGCCTGGCGCGATACGCTGAGGCGCGTGCGGCTCTCCGATCTCGTCGATACCCTGTCCGAGGATGTGCGGCCCGACATCTGGAAGAGCACGTTTGAATGGGTGCTCAAGCGCGCCGGTTGAAGAGCATACTAAGTTCTACGCCCTGAAAATGGTCCTGATGGTCTTCAGGATGGCATGCGCGTTGCGGGCCTGTTCCGGGGGTAGGGCGCCGCCGTTGCGGAAACGCTCCGCGCGATTGGCGAGGTCTTCGGCGATCTCTTCGGCGAGCGCCGGACGTTCGGTGAGCAGCGGTGCGAAGGCCTCCTGATCGATTTCATAGACCGTGACCGGCGTGACCGCCTCCAGCGTGCAGACTTCCTGCATGCCGGCGAGCAGCCCCGTCTCGCCGAAAAAATCACCCGGTGCGAACCGTCCGCGCTCTTCGCCTCCGTGCCGCGCTGCGATGATGCCGGCGCGCACCATCATCAGCGACGGCAGCATTTCTCCCTCGCGCACGATCACGTCGCCCTTGCGGAATTCCCGGATAGCGGTGGTCTCGGCGAGTGTCTGCTTTTCCCCTGATGTCAGCGTCGCAAAGATCGGAATGGCTTCGATCAGCGCCAGCGGCGTCACGCTCGGCGGCTGCGCGGTCTCCTCGGTCGGCAAGTCGGCCGTCAGGATCGTGGCGGAGGCGGGAAGGGCGAGCAGCAGGCCCGCCGACTTGCAGTGACGATAGACGAGATCGAGCACCTCGTTTCGGGCTGTTGCGCGCTGGCTGGGGCTCGTTACCTTGAACTGCAGCTCGACTTCGAGCGCCGTTGCGTCCAGCCCCTTCATCGCGACGACCGGCGGCGGCTCCCGCACGATCGAATTGCAGCTTGCGAGCGCCGAGACCATGACGTGCCGGATCGACGCGGGCATCCGCGTCGGGGCGACCCGGATGGTGAGGACCAGGAGATGGGTCTCGTCAGGCCGGCTGACATTCGTCACGCCGAGCTTCGCCAGGAAGCTGTTCGGCAGGACGACGATATTGTTTGCGCCGGTCAGGATGTGGGTCGCGCGCCAGTTGCTTTCGACGACGCGCCCCTCGGTGCCGTCGCTCAGAAGGATCCAGTCGCCGATGACATAAGGCCGGCCGAGGGTCAGTGCGATGCCGGAAAAGACGTCGGCGAGCGTGCTCTGCAGCGCGAGGCCGAGGATGATGGCAACCACGCCCGACGTGGCGACCAGCGTTCCGATCGGCACGCCGAAGACGAAGGCGAGGATCGACAGCGCCATGCCGATATAGACGACACCGACGACAAGATCCTGCAGCAGTCGGGCCTCCCGCGGGCTCCCCTCCAGCACCAGATAGAGCCGGATGAAACCGATGACGGCCCATGCCAGATGGACCCACCAGAGTGATTTCGCCAGGATGACGAGCAGGGCCTGCGGGTCCTCGGACTGGTATCCCTGAAACCGGTACGGCTCGATGCCGCTGCCGACGATGATCAGCGTCATCAGGCCAAAGAAGAGGATCTGCATCACCAGCCGCGTCGTCGGCCGCTGGCGGGAGAGGAAGAACCAGACGACGATACCGGCAAGGCCGACTGTAACGAGGGATATCAAAGGCTTGCCGAAGAGCACGTCGTAGATCATCTCTCAGTCTCCGGGATGGGCTGATGGCACATGATTCAGCATGTCGGCCGCCCGCGCAAGCATCAAGGCTTGGCGCGGACGGCATGAGCAGGCTGTCACTTGTCGAGCGGGAAGGTCAGCTCTTTCTGCTTGGTATCGACGACGAAGACGGCGAGCAGCCGGGCCGGCTTGGTATCGCTGCCGTTGGCGCTGACACCGTGGCGGTCGCCCGGCATTTCGGAGAAGCTTTCTCCCGCCTTGTAGACCTTGACCGGCCCGTCATTGACCTGGCTGCGGATCGATCCTTCGAGCACGGTGGCGTAGATGAAGGCCGAGTCGGGATGGGTGTGGCCTTCGGAGAAGCCGCCCGGACCATATTCGACGAGCACGCCTTTGATGCTCTTGCCGGGGACGTTCGGAAGCTCGTGCTCATAGACGAGCGTCACCTTGGCAGACTTGCTGCTGTCATGCGCGGCCGCGCCGGTGGCGGCCAGAAGGGCGAAGGCGGCGGCGAGGAGTGATTTTCTGATCATCGGAATCTCCATGAATCTGGGTCGGGAAGGACGCGCCCGAGCGGCCGCGTCCTGAGGGCAGGCCAGTCACTTCGGCTGCGCGGACTTCGCGAACCACTCTTCGAAGGTGGTCGAGCCGAGCCGCGGATTGGCGTCGGAGACGAGCGACTGGTCGTTGAGCCGCGCGCCGAAATATCTCGCTTCGGCATCGGCCTCGACGGTGCGCGGGTCTTTCATCGCCTGGAGATAGCGGGCGACGAGCTCGCTGAGGCGGGCACGTTCGGGACCCGATATCTCGACCGTCGCGTTGGCCGGGGCCGACAGCGCGACGTCAGCCATGGCGTCGGCGACGTCGTCGGAGGCGATCGGCTGCACATAGGCCGGCGACAGGTGGACCGTCTGGCCGATCGTGCCGGATTGGGCGATGCCGCTCAGGAATTCCATAAACTGCGTCGAATGCACGATCGTATAGGGAATGCCCGACGCCTCGATCAGCTTTTCCTGGGCAAGCTTGCCGCGGAAATAACCGCTCTCCTGCAGGCGCTCGGTGCCGACGACGGAGAGCGCGATATGGTGCTTCACGCCGGCGACTTTCTCGGCGGCGAGGAGATTGCGGCCGGAGGTTTCGAAGAATTCGAGCACCGCCTTGTCCTCGAAGGAGGGCGAATTGGCAAGATCGAGCACGACCTCGGCGCCTGCGAGCGCCTCTGCCAGTCCTTCCCCGGTGATCGTGTTGACGCCGGTATTCGGCGATGCGGCAATCACTTCATGGCCGTGCTTGCGCAAGCGTTCGACAGTCTTCGAACCGATAAGGCCGGTCCCGCCGATGATAACGATTTTCATGACAGATCTCCGTTCGCTGCCGCGATGCGGCAGCGTCAAAGTTGAATCTTCTCAATGAATTGCGGGGATTAGCTCAGGCCTGCTTTATCGAGGCCGTAGGCCTTGTCGGCCGAGCCGGGCACCGTCTTGAAGGCGACGTTGACGCGGTTCCAGGCGTTGATCGCCATGACGACGAAGGTCAGGTCGGAGATTTCCTTCTCCGAAAGCTGGCCGCGAACCCGCTCATAGATTTCATCGGGAATGCCACCTTCCGGCAGCTTCGTCAGGGCTTCGGTCCAGGCAAGGGCGGCGCGCTCGCGGGGAACGAACAGGTTCGATTCCCGCCAGATGGCGACGTGGTGGATGCGCAATTCGCTCTCGCCGAAGATCTTTGCCTGCTTCACATGCATGTCGAGGCAAAAGCCGCATCCATTGATCTGCGAAGCGCGGATCTCGATGAGCGCCTGAAGCTTTTCGTCGATCACGCTGCTCTTCAGCGCCATGCTGAATTCCATGAATTTCTTGAAAAGCTCGGGGGACTGCTGGGCGTAGTTCAATCGCTGGGTCATGTCGTCTCTCCGTTAATTAAGGACATTTAATATCCTTATGGATAGAAGATATCCTTAATTGCTGGACTGTAAAGCCATTCCAGCTTAGTCTGGCGGCATAAGGCCTATGCGCAAAAGTATGAGGGGGCGATCATGGATATCGTATCGGCATTACGGACGTTTCAGCGTGTCGCGGAGGCGGGCTCCTTCTCGGCGGCGGCGAACGATCTGGAGGTGACGCAGCCGGCGGTGTCGCGGCAGGTCGCGGCCCTTGAAAGCCATTTCAACACGCGGCTGCTGCATCGCACGACGAGCGGCCTGTCACTGACGGCGGAGGGAGAGCGGATGCTGCCGATGGCGCTCAGGATTCTCGAAGCGGTGGAAGAGCTGGGCGAGGCTGCCGGATCGGACGGAACCACGGCTTCCGGAAAGGTCAGGCTCAGCGTTCCGGCGCCGCTCGGCCTCTTTCTCAGCGAACGGCTCGGCGATCTTATTGCCGCTCATCCGAAATTATCGGTGGAACTGATTTTCCGCGAGCAATGCTCCGACATGATCGAGGAGCGCCTGGACCTCGAAGTGCGTTTGGGTTCGGTCGCAGACAGTAGCCTCGTCTGCCGGCGGATCGGCTGGACGACCGCTTTCCTCGTCGCTTCGCCCGCCTACCTCGCGCGCAAGGCGGCGCCGCGCCAGCCGCGTGATATCAAGGACCATGAATGTCTGTGTTACAACAGGGCAGGCGAGGCCAATGCATGGTCGTTCTCGAACGGCTCGGAGGACATCTCCGTCAGGATCTCGCCGCGGCTGACCGCCTGCAACGCGGTTGCCATTCACAGGGCAGCGCTTGCCGGCGCTGGCCTTGCTGTGCTCTCCCACATCATCGCCGTGCCGGATATCGTCGCCGGCCGGCTGATCCCGGTCATGGAGAATTTCCAGCCGAGCCGGCTGCCGATCACCGTCGTCTATCCCTCCAGACGCAACATGGCGCTGCGCGTCAAGACGGTGCTGGATTTCCTCACCGATGCGATCGGGCAGGACCCCTCGATGTGCGCGAGCGGCGCGGATCGGCGGTGGAACGGGTGATCGTGCGGCGGAGGGGTTGGCGCGGGGATCTTGCCGTCATCGGCCCTGCCGCATCAGTTTCCGCCTTGCCTAACGCCCGCGAATCCTGCCAAGTCCTGCGATCATGCAATTTGCGCCGCAACAAGACGAAGCCCTGAAGGCTGTTTCGAAATGGCTGAAGGAAGGGCGCTCGCCGCTCTTTCGCCTGTTCGGCTATGCCGGGACGGGCAAGACGACGCTTGCCCGGCATTTCGCCGAGAATGTCGATGGCGACGTGCTGTTTGCCGCCTTTACCGGCAAGGCCGCCCAGGTGCTGCGCTCGCGCGGCGCTTCCAACGCCCGGACGATCCATTCGCTAATCTACCGCCCGCGCGGCGAGGAAGCGGTGGAGGACGAGGAAACCGGCAAGACCTCGATTGCGCCGATGTTTTCGATCAACCGGCAGAGCCCGGTCGCCAAAGCGGCGCTGATCATCGTCGACGAATGCTCGATGGTGGACGAGGCGCTCGGCAAGGACCTGATGAGCTTCGGCACGCCGATCCTGGTGCTCGGCGATCCCGGCCAGTTGCCGCCGGTCAGCGGCGGCGGCTATTTCACCAACCAGGACCCGGACTACCTGCTGACCGATATCCATCGGCAGGCGCGCGACAATCCGATCATCAAGCTTGCCATGCAGGTGCGCGAAGGCAACGAGGTGATGTACGGCGATTACGGCACGGCCCAGGTGATCTCGAAGAACGAGGTGACGCAGGATCTCGTGATGAAAGCAGACCAGGTGCTCGTCGGCACCAACCGGACACGGCGCCGCTACAATCAGCGTCTGCGCGAGCTGAAAGGTTTCAACGCCGATTATCCGCAGACCGGCGACAAGCTCGTCTGCCTCCGCAACGATCCGGCCAAGGGTCTGCTCAACGGCTCGCTCTGGCAGGTGATGACCTCGTCCAAGGAAACGACCAAGCCCGGCATCAATCTGCTGGTCCGTCCCGAGGACGACGACATGGACCGCGGTGCGGCTAAGATCAAACTGCTCAAGCAGGCCTTCGAGGATGTCGAAGGCGAGATCCCCTGGAACACGCGCAAGCGCTATGACGAATTCGATTACGGTTATGCCCTGACTGTGCACAAGGCGCAGGGTTCGCAGTGGAACGACGTCGTGCTCTTCGATGAGAGCTGGGCCTTTCGCGATACGCGGGAACGCTGGCTCTATACCGCGATCACGCGCGCGGCGGAGACGCTGACGATCGTGCGCTGATCCCGATCACGTCAGTGATCTCTTGATTCCGATCACGTTAGTGATGTCCATCACATCCGTGATGAGGCCGAACGAGAGAATGGACGGTGGCGGCCGTCGGGAATGCCCTAAGCTTGCACGATGCCGAGCAGAACGGCCTTGGCGATCGCCTGGAAGCGGTTGTTGGCGCGGAATTTCAGGATGATTCCAGCTTCGAGATCCCTGGTCTCGTCATGCTTCAGGTCGAGCGCCCGGGCGATTCGCTGGGTGGAATAGCCTTCTGCCATCAGTTCCAGGCAGCGAAGCTCCCGCGGGTTCAGGCTGGAGCTGTCCTGATTATCGTTCAGCGGCGCCACCTCCACGCTGCCGTCGAAATCCAGGAGATCGCCGACCTGCTGGAGCTGGCGGTGCAGCGTCGACATCTCGGCCGTCAGCTCGCGCTGGCGCACCTGCAGGGCCTCGCGGAACATTGCCTCGGCCGATTCCTGCGAATCGGCTTTGCGAAGCTCGTCCATCAGTTCCTGGATGACGGCGATCGGCATGCCCGTCTCGCGACAGACGGTGATGACGGCCATGCGCATCACGTCGTCCTGGCCGTAGACCCGCATCAGGCCGATGCGATTGGCGGAGATCAACCCCTTTTCCTGGTAGAAATGCAGTGTCCTGTGCGTAACGCCGAATGCGTTGGCCATATCGGCAATGGGCACGGGACCGTCGGGTAGATCCGGCGGCAGCGCAGCCGAAGGCAGAAACCGGTATTTCGACCGGGCCTCCGAAGCAATACCGGCGGTAGCAAACAGGCGTTTGGAACCGTCTGGCATGAACCCTCCTAGGGCACCTTGTTGCACCTCATGCGGTTTTGCCAGTTGCTTCCCGGGCGCGGCGAGTGGGGTTTCCTCTAGGCGTTCTTGTCATTGGGAAAGAAGCAGTACGCGGCCTACCAACGCGATACGATGTCCACGTTATGCGCGAACGAGTCTTTTTATAAGTGCTAAAAATAATCTCTTTTAAATGGGATAGCAACGTGACGGCCTAATTTACCAAGGGGTTAAGTGTGCTGCAGCAAAACATGCGCTGCATTGCAGCATTGGTTGGTCATCTTTCGGGGCGACGGGAATTACTGTCTGCGGTACGCCTGTGCCGTCGAATGCGGCGGCTAAACGCAATGCTCATCAGCGATCGGCATCGCATCCATCTGCGAATCTCGTTGGTCATCGCACGGCACTTGGCATAAAAGCAGGCCTCCCGTTTCCGTGACCGATGGATGCCAGCCATGCCCGCCAAGCTCTCCGTAAACCTCAATGCCATCGCCATGCTGCGCAACCGGCGCGATCTGCCGTGGCCAAGCGTCGAAGCGTTGGGGCGCATTGCGCTTGCCTCCGGCGCCAGCGGTCTGACGGTGCATCCGCGCCCCGACCAGCGACACATCCGCTTTTCCGACCTGCCCGTCATCCGCAACCTGATCGACGACGACTTCCCCAAGGCCGAATTCAACATCGAGGGTTATCCCACAGAGGAATTCTTCGAACTCTGCGCTGGCGCCGCACCCGAGCAGGTGACGCTGGTGCCCGACGATCCCGCACAGGCGACGTCCGATCACGGCTGGGATTTCCGCAAGCACCGGGCGTTTCTCACCGATGCCGTCGCGCGGCTGAAGACGATGGGATGCCGCGTCTCGCTGTTTGCCGACGGCGACGGGGATGCGGAAGCGGTCAAGATCGCCAAGGCTGTCGGCGCCGACCGGATCGAACTCTATACCGGCCCCTATGGCGGCTGTTACGACGCGCCAGAGCGCGCCGCCCCGATCCTCGAAGCGCTAGGGCAGACCGCGGACGCGGCGCTCGCGATCGGCCTTGCCGTCAACGCCGGCCACGACCTGACGGTCGCAAACCTGCCCGCGCTGGTAAAGCGCATTCCTGATCTCGCCGAAGTCTCGATCGGCCATGGGCTCACTGCCGATGCGCTGGAATATGGTATGGCCGAGACGGTGCGCCGCTTCTGCAGGGCTTGCGGGCAGAAGGTTTGACGGTATCGTCGATCGGCGATATGGCGGTATAAACTGGGTCGTGCTGCCGGACTGGCAGTGCCTGGGGCACCCCCCTCTGCCCTGCCGGGCATCTCCCCCACAAGGGTGGAGATCGGCAAGATGCTTGACCATCGCTCCCCCTCAGACGGCACCGACGACCACAATGCTTGAGTTGTTTGGGGAAGCCGGTGCGCCCAGCCAATCTCCACCCTTGTGGGGGAGATGCCCGGCAGGGCAGAGGGGGGTGTCCCACGGCACGCCCTCTCCTCCGTCATTCCTGTGACGTGCGTTTTCTCGCTGGCATTGCATCCCTGCGACGTTGCGCAGGGATGCATAGAGCTCAATGGCCTCCGGCGTTGCCCGAAGCCGTCAGCGCTGCCTTGTGTGCCACGAAGAAATCCTTCAGAGGCTGCGGCTTCCTGCCGGTCAGCTTGGTGAAATCTTCGGTGAGGATGGCGAATTTGCCGGCGCGGGTGTTGGCGTCGGCGGAGACCAGCATGTCGGCGACGAAGCCGGGGAGGCCGGCGCCGCGGATGCCCTGGCCGAGCTGCTCGTCACTGACGTCGACCACTTCGAGCGGCTTGCCGGCGGCTTCGGAAGCGATGGCAGCGATCTGGCGGTTGGTCAGCAGCTCGGCGCCGGTCAGCGTATAGGCGGCGCTTTCTGATGTGCCCGACGCAAGGGCGGCGGCGATCGCCAGCGCGCAGTCGTCGCGCGAAATGGTCGAGATCTTGCCGTCGCCCGTGGCGCTGTACCATTTGCCGCCCTGCAGGTTGTGCGGCATGCCGTGCAGGTAATTGTCGTGATACCAGGCGTCGCGGATGATCGTGTAAGCGAGGCCGCTCGCCTTGATGGCGTTTTCACTGCCGAGGTGGTCAGGTGCGAAGGTGACGAGCGAATCGTCGGGCGCCGGCATTGAGGTATAGGCAATGTGCTTGACGCCTGCCTTGGCGGCGGCAGCGACGGCGGCCTTGTGCTGGGCGAGACGCTTGCCAGGGGTGTCGAGCGCATCGGTGCTGATGATCAGCAGCCGGTCGACGCCGGCGAAAGCCTTCTCGAGGCCAGCCGCGTCATCGAAATCGGCCTTGCGGGTGACGACGCCCTTGCTTGCGAGCTCAGCGAGCTTTTCGGGGCTGCGCGTCGCCGCGACGATTTTGCCGGGGGCGACCTTGTAGGTCTCGATGAGGTGGTGGATGACACGCTGGCCGAGCTGTCCGGCAGCGCCGGTGACCAGGATGGTTTCGCTCATGGGTCGTTTCCTTTTGCGTTGGGCAAGGTGGTCTCGAAAAGAGACTAACACTAGAATAGGAATTGACTTCGCGGTGTAAAGGAGGCAGTTTTTCGGCTCTACGTTACCAAAAGGGAACCAGCAGATGAGCGGCGCAGTCCTCAGTCTGAAGAACAGGATGCCGGGCGCGCGGCGCGAGATCGATCTCGCCAGTCTCGATTTTTCCAATTGCCCGGTGCGGGACATGATGCAGCAGATCGGCGGCAAGTGGTCGACGCTGCTGCTCGAGGTGCTGGCGGCCCAGCCCCATCGTTTCGGCGAACTGCGGCGCCTACTCCCCGATATCTCGCAGCGCATGCTGACGCAGACGCTGCGCGACCTGCAGAGGGATGGTTACATCGCCCGCGAGGTCTTCCCGACCAAGCCGCCGAGCGTCGAATATTCGATGACCGATCTCGGCCGCTCGCTCTACCAGCCGCTGTCGCAGCTTCTGAACTGGGCGGAAGCGAACCACGAAGCGGTGCGCGCCGCCCGCTCGCGCTTCGATTCCGCCGATAGCTGAAGCGCGTCGCGATCCCTCGCATTCCAGCGCCGCGCTTTAGTCTTTTGTGTTTCGGCATGTCTTGTCGCAAAGCCGCCGCAAACTTTGCGCGGCAGGCTCAGGCTTACTTGCCGCGCCCTTCCGTCAGGAACAGCAGGAAGGCCAGTGCCGGGAAGGCGAAGCCGATCCAGGCCGTCATCGTCCAGCCGCCGGTCGCATAGGCCCAGCCGCCGAGTGCCGAGCCGAGCGCGCCGCCGGCAAAGAAGGTGGCCATGAACAGGCCGTTGAGGCGGCTGCGGTGTTCCGGGTTCAGCCCATAGATGGCGCGCTGGCCGCAGACGAGGTTGGTCGTTACCCCGAAATCGAGCATGATCGCCGCCACCGTTAGGAGGATCAGGGCGGTGAGCGAGCCGTCGCCCGCGAAATGGCTGATCAGGAAGGAAGCCATGCCGAGCAGCATGGCGATCGTCGTGGCGATCTTCGTCATGCCGCGATCGGCAAGCCGGCCGGCGATCGGTGAGGCGACGGCGCCGGCCGCACCTGCCAGCGCGAAGAGGGCGATGCCGTTCTGCGTCAGGCCGAAGGCCGGGCTTGCGAGCAGCAGCGGTGTCGTCGTCCAGAACAGGCTGAAGGCGCCGAACATGCCGGCCTGATAGAGGGCGCGGCGCTGCAGCACGCGCGAGGTCATCGCCAGATGGGCCATGGAGGCAAGCAACTCGCCATAGCGCAGCTTCGTCTTCGGCAGGCGCACGGGCAGGTTGGCGCGCAGGACGACGGCGAGCACGATCATCAGCCCGGCGGTGAGGTAATAGACGACGTGCCAGGAGGACGCCTCGGCGACGAAGCTTGCGAAGGGGCGGGCGAGCATGATGCCGGCGAGCAGGCCGCTCATGACGTTGCCGACGACCTGGCCGCGTGTGGCATCCGGCGCCATGTTTGCCGCAAAGGGCACCAGCACCTGGACGGCGACCGAGGCGAGGCCAATGGAGAGCGAGGCGGTGAGGAAGGCGGCGGGCGTCGTCGACAGCGCTGCGCCGATCAGCGCAACTGCGGAGACTGAAATCAGCAGCAGGACGAGGCGACGGTTTTCAGTGAGGTCGCCGAGCGGCACGATCAGCAGCAGGCCGAGGCCGTAGCCGATCTGCGTCAGGGTGACGATCAGGCCGGTGGCGGCGGGAGTGAAGCCGAGATCGGCGCTGATCGGGCCGGCAAGCGGCTGGCCGTAATAAAGATTGGCGGCCACCAGCCCGCAGGCGGCGGCGAAAAGGAAGGTGAGCCAGGGCGATAGCGTTCGCGGAATGGCCTTTTCAGGCGTGGTGGCTGAAATGCTCATCGGAAACTCCGGTATTCGAGGATTTGTGAAGATTGAATGCAAAAATACTGGCCGGGGCCACCCGATCCTTGACCGGATGCCGTTATCTTCAATCAGCTGGGGCCTGACCTCAGGTCACGAGCTTCATCGACGCTTCGGCCGCGGCGACCATCTCCTGCCTGCCGCGTCCTGTTTTGCCGATGACACGCAAACCCTTGGTGAAGCAAAGAAAGGCGAGGGCGGCGGCATCGGGGTCCACGGTCTGCGCAATGGAGCCGTCGGCCTGGCCGATGCGGATGAGATCGGCCATCAGCTTCTCGTCGGCGGCAAAGGCCGTCGCGACATGGGCGGCGGCTTCCTCGTCGAGGAGAGAGAAATCGTTGGCGCCGCCGACGACGAGGCAGCCTTTGCGGCCGGCATCGCCATAGGAGTTCTCGGTATAATACATCACCATCTGGAAGACTTTTTCGCGGCCCGTTTCCGCAGACGCGATCATCGCTTCCAGACGCCGGCGGCCGAGCTGGCGGTAGCGCGCAAAGGCGGCAAGAAAGACGCCGCGCTTGTCCTTGAACGCCTTGTAGATGCTGCCCGAAGCGAGATCCATCGCCTCGGTCAGGTCGCTGATCGAGGTGGCGTGGTAGCCGCGTTCGGAAAAGACCCGCAGGGCCGCATCCAGCGAGGCGTCCATATCGAACTCGCGCGGACGGCCACGGCTGCGGGCTTTTGCATCTGATGTGAGGTTGGCAACGGTCATGGCTCCTAATTAGGGAATGATCGTTTCCAAATCAAGCGAAATTTTTGCGACGCAGCAAAGCAGGGGGCGAGATCAGAGCGTGAGAAGCCAGTTCTGGCCGTTTGCCTCCGGGCCGAACATGCGATGTCTCTCCTCGGAGACAAGGCGGAAGCCTGTTTTGATGTAAATGGCGCGGGCGGCATCCAGCATGTCGTTGGTCCAGAGTGAAAGCTCGCGGTAGCCCTTCTGTCTGGAGAAGCGGATGCATTCGTCGACCAGCCGCTTGCCGAGCCCGAGACCGCGGGCTGATTTGTCGACATAGAGCAGCCGCAGCTTGGCGATGCCATCGCCGCCATTGGTGATGAGGACCGAGCCGACATTGATGCCGCCGCGCTCGGCGATCCAGCAATATTCCAGGGCCGGATCGAAATTGGCGAGAAATTTTCCGGCGACATCGGCAACCAGCGCCTCGAAGCGCAGGTCCCAGCCATATTCCTCCGTATAGAAGCGGCTCTGGCTCTGGACGATCCAGCCGATATCGCCGGCGCGGTGGGGGCGCAGGATGGCCGGAGCGGGTTTGGCCGCCGGGTCGAGCAGGGCGCGGATCGTGCCCATGGCGCGGACCGCCGCCTCCGGCTCTCCGGCCGCGAGGTTATCGAAACGGGCGGCGATCTGCGCATTGGCGCGCCGGCCCAGTTCCTCGAACTGTTCGCGTCCCTGATCGGTGACAGTGATGACCTGGCTGCGCAGATCGGCCGGATCGGGACTGGTCTCGATCAGCCCCTCTGCGCGAAAACGCTTGAGAATGCGGCTGAGATAGGCCGGGTCGAGATGCAGGTCGCGCACGAGGCCGACGGCGCTGACGCCGTCATGCGAGCCGATCTCGAAGAGGATGCGGGCATCGGTCAGTGTGAACGGCGAGTCGAGATAGGCCTTGTTCAGGAGGCCGAGGAAATTCGTATAGAAGCGGTTGAAATCGCGGGCGGTTTCAATGAGCGGGATATCGGACATGGCGACGGTCTCCAGATGGAGACGCCGAGGCCTCCGGACGGAGGCCTTTATCGGTCTGCTGACAACCGGCGCTCTTCACTCGACGTCATCCTCGGCCTTGTGCCGACGATCTGCTGCCGCATCGATCGGTTGCAGATGCTCGGGACAAGCCCGAGCATGACGAAAGAGAGGTTAGCCGACTATGTCTACAAACGACGGATTCTCCAGATGGAGATATCTGTCCTGCATTTAGTGGACTGAGTCAACTAAATTATCGCCGCGATTCAGGCGGCTTCTTCTTCGTCCGCTTCCTCGGCGCCAAGTGCGAACTCCACTGCCGCGCGCGCATGGATCGTGGTCGTGTCGAAACCCGGCAGCGGCAGGCGGTCGGGATCGAGGATCAGGCAAATCTCGGTGCAGCCGAGGATGATGCTGTCGGCGCCGTTTTCCACGGCGCGGTCGATGATAGCGATCAGCTTCTCGCGCGAACTGTTGTGCACCCGGCCGGCGCAGAGCTCATTGAAAATGATGTCGTGCACGGTGGTGCGGTCGGCAGCGTCTGGCACCATGATGTCGAGACCGAGGCTCTTCATGCGTTCGGCGTAGAAGCCGTGTTCCATCGTGTAGCGGGTGGCAAGCAGCAGCGGGCGCTTGCGGCCGCTCGCATGCAGCGATTTCGCCGTCTCGTCGATGATGTGGATCAGCGGCACGGAGATCTTCTTGGCAACCTCGTCGGCGATCAAATGCATGGTGTTGGTGCAGATGAGGACGCAGCCGGCGCCACCTACCTGCAGGCGCAGAGCCACATCAGCAAGGCGGCGGGCGGCCATGTCCCAGTCGCCGGCCCTCTGAAGCGCGACGATCTCCTCGAAATTGACCGAGTGCAGGATAAGCTCGGCCGAGGCGAGGCCGCCTTTGCGGGCGCGCACCATCTCGTTGACCAGGCGGTAATAGACCGCCGAACTTTCGAAACTCATGCCGCCGATCAGGCCGATCGTTTCCATCTCTTCATGCTCCCATGCTTCAACTGCTAAAATCATGCCGCAATGCCGGCGCGGCGTGTTTGCGTTGTTTGTCCTTCGTGCGGGATATGTGCTATGATTTTGCGCAGTTTTCGGAAATCACGCAAAATCAGGGCGCATAGGATATGCTGGACGATCGTGACAGACGCATTCTCGACATGCTGCAGAAGGATGCAGGCATATCCGTGACCGATCTTGCCGAGCGCGTGGCGCTTTCGGTGTCGGCCTGCTCGCGGCGCATCCAGCGGCTGGAGGAGACCGGCCACATCGCCCGGCGCATCGTCGTGCTCGATCGGGAAAAGATGGGCGTGCCGACGACGGTCTTCGCGCTGGTCAAGACGGCGCATCATTCCGACGAATGGACGGAAACCTTCCGCAGGATCATCAGCGATATTCCTGAGATCGTCGAGGCGCACCGGCTGACCGGCAATCACGACTACATCCTGAAGATCGTGCTGCCGCGCGTCGAGCACTACGACGTGATCTACAAGCAGATCGTGCGCAAGCTCGAACTTTTCGATGTCTCAGCCTCGATTTCCATGGAAGAGTTGAAGCATGGTATGGCGATACCCGTGGGTTACGCACGGTGAAGAGTGGACGAGCGTGCGCCACCTAATCTTGTGTAGATAGGGCAAGGTTGGATCGCAGGAGAAGCCGATAGCCCTCCGCGCCATCGCCAGCGATTAATTTGTCTCTCTACGGAACGTTTTTCGACATATTACGTTCACCTTTGGTTCAGGAGGGGGTAAGGTATTTCCCCCACTTGGAGGAGGAGAACAGTCATGAGAAAGCTAACCGTCGCCGCGTTATGCTTGATCATCGGTGCCCCCGGCATCACGCCGGCTCAAGCGTTTCCGGCTATCAACCCACCCAGGATCGAAACACAGCAGCAAATAGAGCAAGTGCAATGGCGGGGCCATGGCGGCCACTGGGGTGGTGGTTATCATGGAGGCGGCTATTACGGAGGCGGGTATTACGGCCATCATCATGGTGGATCGGGCTGGGGCTGGGCCTTGGGCGGTCTGGCCGTCGGCACCATCATTGGCGGCGCTCTGGCGCAGCCCTATTACGGCTCGTATTACGGCTCACCTTACGGTTACGGCTCGCCCTACGGCTATTACGGGTCGCCTTATCGCTATTACGGTTCGCCGTATCGCTACTATGGCTCGCCTTACCGCTATTATGGCCGGCCCTATCGCGCCTATGCATCATCTGCCTATTATGGAGGAGGCGGCAACCACGAGAGCTGGTGCTATGCGCGCTATCGTTCGTACAGGGCTTACGACAATACCTTCCAGCCTTATAACGGACCCCGTCGCCAGTGCGTCGGTCCCTATTGATTGGCAGGTTACGCATCTGCGCCGCGAACTGCTACCGTTCGAACGGCACGTCGGTATTGCACCCCAGCCGAAGCTTGGTCTGGCAGCATAACTTCGTCTGACTTCCATTCCACAAGCCGCTCTCGGCGCTAAGGCGCGTCGCGAATCTCTCGGATTCGCTTGCTCCGCGCTTTTAGGTCTTTGCTTTTCAAGCATGTCGTTGTCGCAAAGCCGCTGCTCAGTTTTGCGCGGCATGCTCTTCGACTGCGATCGGCGCAGGGGAGACATGCCGAAACGGCGGTTGCAACCTTTGCGGCAAAGGCCACATTGGCTTTCAGCGAAATGGCGCAGAAGGGGCAAGTCATGAGCGATCATCGTGTCGTCGTTGTCGGCGGCGGTTTCGGCGGGCTGCAGCTCGTCAACGGGTTGAACGGCGCAGGCGTGAAGATCACGCTCGTCGATCGGCGCAACCATCATCTCTTCCAGCCGCTGCTCTATCAGGTGGCGACGACCATTCTCTCCACCTCGGAAATCGCCTGGCCGATCCGCCGCCTCTATGCCGACCGGCCCGACGTGACGGTGCTGCTCGGCGAGGTCACCGGCGTCGACAGCGGCGCAAAGACGGTGTCTCTCCGTAACGGCATGACTCTCGGTTATGACACACTGGTGCTGGCGACCGGGGCGACACATGCCTATTTCGGCCGTGACGAATGGGAGCCGGTGGCGCCGGGCCTGAAGACGCTGGAGGACGCGACGACGATCCGCCGGCGTGTGCTGCTCGCCTTCGAGAAGGCGGAGATGGAGGCCGATCCCGCCGTGCGCGATGCACTGCTGACCTTCACCATCGTCGGCGCCGGGCCGACCGGCGTCGAGCTGGCCGGCATTATCGCCGAGCTTGCCCATTTCACCCTGCCCAAGGAATTCCGCAACATCGATACGCGCAAGACCCGCGTCGTGCTGGTCGAGGCCGGTCCGCGTGTGCTGCCGACCTTCGCCGAGGAGCTTTCGGCCTATGCGCAAAAGGCACTCGAGAAGCTCGGGGTCGAGATCCATCTCGGCCGGCCGGTGACCGACTGCAGCGCCGATGGTGTGCGGATCGGCGAGAGTTTCATCGCCAGCCGCACGATCGTCTGGGCGGCCGGCGTCACGGCCTCGCCGGCGGCGCAATGGCTCGGCGTGCCGGCCGACCGGGCAGGGCGCGTCACCGTCGAAAAGGATCTGACCGCACCCGGCCTGCCCGACGTCTTCGTCATCGGCGATACCGCCTCGGTGATGCGCGAGGATGGCAAGCCGGTGCCGGGGATCGCGCCCGCCGCCAAGCAGCAGGGCGGCTATGTCGCCAAGGTCATCCGCGCGCGTCTCTCGGGCCAGCCGGCGCCCGCGCCGTTCAAATATCGGCACCAGGGGAGCCTGGCGACGATCGGCCAGAGCGCCGCAATCATCGATTTCGGCCGGATCAAGCTCAAGGGCTGGATCGCCTGGTGGATCTGGGGCCTCGCCCACATCTACTTCCTCATCGGCACCCGCTCACGCTTCTCCGTCGCCTGGAGCTGGCTGTGGATCTACCTGAGCGGCCAGCACAGCGCCCGGCTGATCACGCAGAGGGAGACGATGCGGGAGGAGGGGTAGACTGCTTGTTTTTGGGTTAAGCCGGAAGATAGTTAGAAGAGGGCGTGCCAGGGGTCGAGCCACGGGCCTCGACCCGTCCTTCGGCCCCCCACAAGGGTGGAGATCGACAAGAGGTTGGGTCATCCGTCCCTCTGTCTGGATTGCGCCGTCAGGGGGCAACGCAGGTTGAGGCAAGTTGCGTCCATATTGGAAAGAAGCTACTCAACCAAATGCTTCAAGGGATTTTGTTCGGTATAGTTACGGCGACCATCTTAGAGCCCACTGGAGTAGATGAGGTTCGGCTTCGAGCGGAGCGCAAGGCTGATGCTGATGTGCTCTCCAGCTTGCAACGGAACGGTGATTGCTCTTCCATCGTTCGGTCTATCGACCTCCGCTTCGTTGGCTCGAAGTCAAGTGTATTAGAACTTTCTGCGGCATCGACTGAACTTGGCTTCACCGTAACGCAGTCCGTGCGGATGGCAGATAGTGAAGTTGCTATTGATCTAGCTATACAGTCGGACGCCAGAGCTTCTTCCATTGACGCCCTGACTTTGACCGCGCTGAAAATCGAAAAGCGCTTCAACCTGCGTTACGATGGTTGGGGGACGGTCGCAAAGACGTGCTAACCTGTTGCGCGTCCGCTTCCGGCCGAAAGCAGTCGCTGGTGGCAATGCTACATAGTTCCGGAAATAACCATGCGGTAGTTGTTTGGGGTGATCAACGAAGTTGAATTCCTGGGTGGCGAGTTCGCTAGGCCAGACCCCGCCTCTCGTCTGATGCGGCGACCACAAACGTGTGACGGCTGGTCGGCGGGCTCAGCGGCGGACGCGGTAGCGGATGTGCGTGGCCTCGGGTGTATCGATCACCCGAACGATCTCCAACTCGACGCGCGATGGTAAGACTTCGAACATTCGGCGGCCACCTCCGAACAAGACTGGAACCTGGTGTATTTGCAGTTCGTCGAGTACGCCAGCTTCCAGCGCCCGTTGCGCCGTATATGCGCCAAGCATCAACACGTCCCGGTCCCCGGCGGCGGCCTTCGCCTGCGCCATTGCGCTCACGATCCCGTCGCTCACGTATTTGACCAACGGATAATTCGCGACGGATGGCCCGGGCGGCCTGTGACTGGGTACGAAGATCGCGACACCGTGATTGTCACCGCCCCAGTGATCGACCTGCTCCACGGTTCGCCGCCCCGCCAGAATCGCACCTGGCGCGTTCCATTCGTCCCACAATTGTCCGACCGGCCCGGTCGGTCGGGAAAAATCCCCGTACCACTCGTGCAATCGCATAAAGTCGTCGCCGCCGGGATTGCCCACTTCATCGTTGGGCCCCGCGATATACCCGTCCAGTGACATGGACATGAAGAGCACTGATTTAGACACTTTTATCTCCTGTGGTCTTTTTCCAAACTGGGGCGGTGGGAATTCGTTCTGCGGGTGGGCTATCGATGCAAAAGCTGTTTCAGGCAAGCGGAGAGCGCGGGGAACGGTCTTGATGTTCCCAAGGACGCTCGAGCGACGCTGACGCCGACATCCCGAATACGGATTTGTGTACTGCCCTATCTCACAAGGGGCCGAACCATGCTCGAGCCGACTGGTTGGGTCCGGCCCATATCCAGCGAACCCTATTCCATCACACAATGGGACCAGACAGCTAAGGCACTTAAACTGCGACAGAGAGCTTGTGTCGGTTCGGGAAGGCGCCCGACCTCGACACAGCGCCCCGGCGTGCCGCACCGTAGATGCAATACGCCCAACCTTGACATATCTCCACACCCACCCTTAGCATTCCGCCCGCGTCTCCCCACCACCGGGGGGCGCATCCAAGCCGTAACAACGGGTAGAGGTTCCAATGCGCCGATTCACTTCTCACGAAAATCACATCCGAATTTCCGAGAAGTTGGTGGTTTATGCGCACTTTGAATCTGGGCATCCTCGCCCATGTGGATGCAGGAAAGACTAGCCTTACCGAAAGACTGCTTTTTAACGCCGGTGTGATCGACAAGCTCGGCAGCGTTGATACCGGCAATACACAGACGGACAATCTCGAACTCGAGCGGCAGCGCGGCATCACGATCAGGGCCGCGGTGGTGTCGTTTGCGATCGGTGACAGGGTCGTGAACCTCATCGACACGCCCGGCCATCCCGATTTCATCGCCGAGGTCGAGCGGGTGCTCGGATTGCTCGATGCGGCGGTCGTCGTCGTTTCGGCGGTCGAAGGCGTTCAGGCGCAGACGCGCGTGCTGGTTCGGGCGCTGCGGCGGCTCGGCGTTCCCTTCGTCTTCTTCGTCAACAAGGTCGATCGTCCCGGCGCGCGATATCAGGAGGTGGTGGAGGCGCTTGCCGCGCAGCTCTCGGTCCGCCCCATCGCCATGTCCTCGGTCATCGATGCCGGAGCCAAGCTTGCGCGGGTGGAGACGCTCGCGCCGGGGGACGAGCCGCTCTTTTCGGCGCTTTGCGAAACGCTCGGGGAAAACGACGAGGCGCTGCTTAATGACTATGTCCTCGCTCCCAATCGGCTGACGGCGGAAAGGCTCGGATGCTGTCTGGCCGATCAGGTGGCGCGTGGTCTCGTGCATCCCGTCTTCGCCGGGGCAGCAATGACCGGCGTCGGCATCCCTGCCTTGGCATCGGCGATTGCGACGATCTTGCCCGAGCGGCGCCTCGATCCGGATGGACCGGTCACCGGCAGGATCTTCAAGATCGAACGCGGCTGGGGCGGTGAAAAGCTTTCCTACATCTACCTGACCTCGGGCACGCTGCGACTTCGGCAATATCTGGATCTGCCCAAAGGCCCGGAACGGGTGACCGCGATCCATGTGTTCGAGGCCGGCCGGGTTCATGGCGCCGAGAGCCTTCGCGCCGGGCAGATCGCGCGCGTCAGCGGCCTTGCCGGCGCCCGCATCGGCGATGTGGTGGGCTGTGATTCCGCAGGCGGGCGGGCTCACTTCGCGCCGCCGACGCTCGAAACCCGCGTTCTTGCCCGGCGGCCTTCCGACAAGACGGCGCTCTGGCTGGCGCTGAACCAGATGGCCGAGCAGGATCCCTTGATCAACCTGCGCCGCAACGAGGAGGCGGACGAAGTGTTCGTGTCGCTCTATGGCGAGGTACAGAAGGAGGTTATCCAATCGACCCTGCTGACGGATTTCGGCCTTGAGGCAAGCTTCGAGGAAAGCACGGTCATCCTGGTCGAGAGGCCATTGGGGATCGGGGCCGGCCTGCAGATCCTCTTCAAGGAGCCCAATCCGTTTCTGGCGACCGTCGGCCTGCGCGTCGAGCCGCGTCCGCCCGGGGCGGGCAACAGCTTCGCGCTCGAAGTGGATGTCGGCCAGATGCCGGTCGCCTTTTACCGGGCGGTCGAGGAAACCGTGTTCGAGACACTGAAGCAGGGAATTTTCGGCTGGCAGGTCATCGATTGTCACGTGGCGATGACGGCGGCCCGGCACAGTTCGCCTGCAAGCACCGCCGCCGATTTTCGGCAGTTGACGCCCTGGGTGCTGGCAACGGCGCTATCGGCGGCGCAGACCGTCCTCTGCGAGCCGGTCGACCGCTTTCATCTCGAGGCGCCCGTGGAAAGCCTGAGCGGCGTGCTCACTCTGCTTGCGAAATCGGCGGCGGCGACGACGGAGTCGGTGATCGCCGATGGCGTCGCCCGGCTCGAAGGCACCATGGCGTCTCAGATGGTCCAAAGCGTCCAGCAGCAATTGCCGGGGCTGACGAGCGGGGCGGGGACCATGGAAACCGCTTTCGATCATTACGCCCCTGTAGCCGGCCCGCCGCGCTTGCGTGGGCGTTCGGGGCCTGATCCGTTCAACGGGGAATATCTGCTGCGGCTGCGGGGCGTCCCTATTTAAGTACAGTCCCCATCTAGAGGTGCTGTGAAATGTATAGTGAGCGTTGATGTCGAGCTATTTCCTCGCCAAAGGGCTCTGTCTCGAATAATCATGACTTGGTGGTTGGGAAGAGCGCGCGAGATCTTTGCATGGCACGCGACATAAGTGCTGACGGAAAACATCGTTTCTGGATGCTCGACCTATTGCGGGGCGCATCTGCAATACTCGTGCTCGTCTATCATTCCAGCAACAAGTTTCCCATCGCGTATGCCGCCGTCGATCTTTTCTTCATGTTAAGCGGCTTCGTTTTGGCGGAAAGATACGGCGAGAGCCTGTTGCAGACGGGTGGGCGCCGAGACTTCATCAGTCACCGTATTGCTCGATTGTACCCCGTCTACCTGGTTTGCACATTGCTCGGCGCTGTGTCGGTCTTGCCGTTGATTGGTCATCTTGAAAACTGGAGCCGCAGCGCTTTTGCCGTTTCGTCCGTTACCAGCCTGCTCATCCTCCCAGCGCCATCGGACACCGCTCTCGGCATCCTGCCCTTGAACGGGCCGGCATGGTCGTTGTTTTTTGAAGTCGTGGCCAACGCAGTCTTTCTGTTCACTGGGGCTCGTCTGCGAGCAGCCGTTTCTCTTGCCCTACTTTCGACACCGGCATTCGTCGTTGCGCTGTGGTATTTCCGCTACCCGCCGGGCTCTGTTTGGGGCGATATTGTCGGGGGCTTTCCCCGGGTGCTGGCATCTTTCTATGGCGGAGTGCTTATCAGTTGTCTTTGGCGACGAGGCTTCCGCATCAGGCTTGCAGCCTGGCCTTGCTGGATTTTGGTGGCCGCTCTCGCAGCACTTTATTCTGGGTTCGTCCTCACCGAGCGAAAATACTATCTGCTCCTGACGTTCGTCGCCCACCCAGTCATCATCTGGTTTGGCTTAGGTCTCGCGAGAAACGCCCTTTTCGAACGCGTCGCCACTTGGATGGGTGAGATATCCTATCCACTCTACCTCGTGCACGTACCGCTGCTTATTCTTCTCGCGACGTACGGAGTGGGTGACTGTTTTGCTTTGCGCAATTATCTGGGGCTCGGAAATACCTCCTGGGGCGGTGAATGCCACCGAGACGCAGCTCCCTTGGTCGTATTCCTTTTGCCTCTGTCATTGTTGATGGCGCACCTCATCGCCATCTCGATACAGTCCCCCGGCAGAAAATTGTGGCTTCGTTGGAGGCCTATCTAACTGTGCAGAATTGACGGCTGTTGACGACCTACACTTCGAGACGGCCGGTTGCAGGTAGTCCGCGCCGGGTAGACAGGCGGCCCCCGAAGGAGCCGCCCTCCATTTCCTCAGGCCGCCAGCGAGGCGATGTCGATGACGAAGCGGTAGCGGACGTCGCTTTTCAGGACGCGTTCATAGGCTTCGTTGACCTGCTGGATGTTGATCTTCTCGATTTCGGAGACGATGTTGTGGGCGCCGCAGAAGTCGAGCATTTCCTGCGTTTCCTTGATCGAGCCAATCATCGAGCCGGAGATGCTCTTGCGGCCGGGGATGATCGAGAAGGCATGCACCGGGATCGGGTTCTCAGGCGCGCCGACGACCACGAAGGAACCGTCCACCTTGAGCAGGCCGAGATAGGCGTTCCAGTCGATCTCGGCGCTGACGGTGCAGATGATCAGATCGAACGTGCCGGCGAGCTTGGTGAAGGTTTCCGGGTCGTTGGTGGCGTAATATTCCTTGGCGCCGAGCTTCAGGCCGTCTTCCTTCTTGGAAAGGCTCTGGGAGAGAACAGTGATGTCAGCACCCATCGCCGAACCGAGCTTGACGCCCATGTGGCCGAGGCCGCCCATGCCGACGATCGCGACCTTCTTGCCGGGGCCGGCATTCCAGTGGCGCAGCGGCGAGTAGAGCGTGATGCCGGCGCAGAGGAGCGGCGCGGAGGCATCGAGCGGAAGATTGTCCGGGATGGACATGACGTAGCCTTCCCTGACGACGATCGAGTCGGAATAGCCGCCCTGGGTGCGCGTCTTGCCGTCGGCTTCGAAGTCGTTGTAGGTGCCGGAAAGACCCGGCATGTACTGTTCGCGGTCGAGGTCGCGCTCGGCGCAGCCGATGCAGGAATCGACGAAGCAGCCGACGCCGACGCGGTCGCCGACCTTGAACTTGGTGACGGCGGAGCCGACCGCCGAAACGATGCCGGCGATCTCATGGCCGGGCACGATCGGATAGACGGCGTTCTTCCATTCGTTGCGGACGGTATGGATATCGGAATGGCAGATGCCGGCAAACTTGATGTCGATGACGACGTCATCGGCGTTCGGGTTGCGGCGTTCGAAGGTGAACGGGATGAGCGGTTTGGAAGCGTCGGTTGCGGCGTAGCCTCTTGCGATAGGCATGGGAACCTTCCTTTTCGTTTTTTGGGAGGGGTTGAAAGGGATGGTGGACTATTGCCCGGAACCGCGTGAGAGGGTTAGAGCGATCCTCCGAGCTTTTTGCACGATCCTGCAAAAGTGAGCCGCCTGCCTGTTTGCGAAATGGCTAAGGCACTCTAGATAGAGGCAGTATCGACGGCGTCGGACAGTTGACAGAAAGAATTGCCGCATGACCTTGCCTTTCAGCCCCTATCAGGAAATCGTCGACATCGCGATGCGCTTCGCGCCCGGCGATGGCGAGTTTTCGACTGCGATCGGCAATCTTCACGTCAGCCGCCGGTCGAAGCCGAGCGATCCCTTGCACAGCAGCTACAGGCCCTGCTTTGCCTTCGTGCTGCAGGGCGCGAAGAGCCTGCAGCTCGGCACGGAGCAGATCAGCTACGGCACCGGGGATTATCTCCTGACCTCGCTCGATCTGCCGGTCGCCTGGCGCGTCACCGAGGCAAGCCCCGAGGTTCCGCATCTCTGCCTGGGGCTGGCGATCGATTCCGAAAAGCTTCTGGAATTGCTCAGCCGCATCGATATTCCGCGCCCGGCCGCCCATACCGACGGGCAGCGCGGCATGGCGGTGAACGTCGCGCCGCCGGAACTGCTCGACGCCGCTATCCGCCTGCTGCGCTTGCTCGATCGTCCAGGCGATATTCCCGCCATGGCGCCGCTGATCGAGCAGGAAATCCTCTACCGCGTGCTGACCGGGCCGGATGGCGCGCGGCTGATCAACATCGCCACGGCAGACAGCCACAGCAACAGGATCGCCCGCGCTGTCGCGTGGCTGAAGGAAAATTTCGCGCGGCCGCTGCGCATCGAAGATCTTGCCGAGCGGGTCAGCATGAGCGTGTCGTCCTTCCATCACCACTTCAAGTCGGTGACGGCGATGACGCCGGTGCAGTATCAGAAGCAGCTTCGCCTGCACGAGGCGCGCCGGCTGATGCTCGTCGAGCGGCTCGATGCCGGCACGGCCGGCCACCGCGTCGGCTATCAGAGCCCGTCGCAGTTCAGCCGCGAATACAGCCGCCTCTACGGTGCGTCACCCGCCCGCGACGTCGACGGCGCGCGCGAAATCATGGCGGCGGAGTAGAGCCCAGCGCCTCCGACGAGACGTCGGCGCGGGTGCCATTAAAGGATGTTTGACGTTTCGCGATTAGTCTGGCGCGAAACACCAAGCACCGATGGCGGCATGACGCAAACACCACTTCTTTCCATCGTCGCGCCTTGTCATAACGAGGAAGAGGGCCTGCGCGAATTCTGCCGTCGCGCCGTCGCCGCTGCCCGCAGCGTTGCCGGCGATGCCTTCGAGCTCATACTCATCGATGACGGCTCGTCCGACGGCACCTGGGAGATCATCTCGGCTCTGGCGGCTGATGTGCCTGAGGTGCTCGGCATTCGTCTCCTGCGCAATCACGGCCACCAGCTGGCATCGACGGCGGGTCTTTCCGCCTCCCGCGGCGAACGCGTGCTTTTGATCGACGCCGATCTTCAGGATCCGCCCGAACTGCTTTTGATGATGATGCCGATCATGGAGCGTGGCGCCGATGTCGTCTACGGCCAGCGCACGCGCCGCGAGGGTGAAACCTGGTTCAAGCTTGCCTCGGCTTCGCTGTTTTATCGCACGCTCTCCAGGCTCGCATCGGTGACCATTCCGCGCGATACCGGCGATTTCCGGCTGATGCGCCGGCGCGTCGTCGATATTCTGCTGTCGATGCCGGAGCGCGATCGCTTCATCCGCGGCATGGTCAGCTGGATCGGCGGCAGGCAGGTGGCTCTGCCCTATGAGCGTGACGCGCGTTTTGCCGGCACGACCAAATATCCGCTGCGCAAGATGATCAATTTCGCGCTCGATGCGATCACCAGCTTTTCGACGACGCCGCTGCGCATCGCCACATGGCTCGGCATGATCAGCGCCGGCGTTGCGATCGCGTTGCTCGTCTATACCTACATTCGCTGGCTGCAAGGCGAGACGGTCACCGGCTGGTCGTCGATCATGGTCGCCGTGAGCGTCTTCAGCGCCATCCAGCTGATCTGCATCGGCATCATCGGCGAATATCTCGGCCGTCTTGTACAGGAGAGCAAGAAGCGGCCGATGTTCATGATCGAGACGATCCTGCGCGGCAGCCAAAGGGCCGAGCTGCCGACCGCCTTTTCGGAGATGAGCGCCGGCGACAAGCGCGCCGCGCTGGATGCGGTCCTGACATCCGGTGAGCCGCCGCAAAAGAACAGCCGGATCGGATAATGGACCGGATCGCCACACCTGATGTGGTCGCAGCCGCGCCCGATGCATCGACCGCGAGGCAGGATTCAACGATTGCGATCGCCGTTTTCGTTGCGTTTGCCGCGGCCTTGGTCGTGCTGTTTCGCTTCCCGCCTGTTCTGGACTATGCCAATCACTACGCTCGTATCTGGCTGCTTTCGGGCGGCATCGGCGAGCAGCCGTTTCCTGAGATCTATGCGATCGATTGGAACCGCACCTTCACCAATGTCGGGATCGACCTGCTAGCCACCTGGCTCGGGCCGTTCATCGGCGCCGACAGGCTGGCGCGGGCTCTGCTTTTCCTGGCGATCGTGCTGCCGCCGCTCGGCGCGATTGCCCTGCACCGCGCACTGTTCGGCGGCCGGCACTACTGGCAGATCGCAATTCTGTCGCTTGGCTGGTGCGCCACCATGACCGGCGGCTTCATCAATTTTCAGATCGGTCTCGGCATGGCCTTGTTCTTCGCCTGCGCCGATCTGCGGCTGCAGCGCGGCAACCGCACCATGCTTTTTGCCTGGCGGCTTGCTGCTGGCCTGCTGCTGACGGTCATGCACATCTTCTCGCTCGGTTTCTACATGGCGATCGTCTGCGGCCTCGAATTTTCCTGGCGCTTCGACATATTGCGGTCGAGGGCTGGGATCACGAGCCTCGCCGGCCGGTTGGCGCTGGCGATCGGGGCCTGCGTCCTGCCGCCGCTCGCACTCTATCTTCGCACGGCCGCGTTGCCGAGCGACGGCGGGAGCGGCCTTGGCCTCGTCTGGAACGACGGCGTCGTCCTGATCGTCTTGAACTTGCTCTCGGCCGTCAGCACCTATGTCCCGGCGGTGGATGTCGTGCTGGTTTTGCCGCTGATCCTCATCAGCACCCGGGCTGCGCGGGCGGGCGACATCCGCATTCATGCCGGGCTTGCCGTCGCCGCTTGCGGGTTGCTGCTGCTCTCCTGTGTTTCGCCGCGCCACATGCTCGGCACTGGATGGATCAGCTGGCGCTTTCCGATCATGACGGCGCTCGTCGCCATGGCGATGGTGTGCCCCTTTGCCAACCTGACACGCCGGCAGGCGCTGTTGCTGGCGCTCGTCGTCAATCTCGCGGTCTTCGGCCGAACCGGCTGGATCGGCTGGAACTGGTGGCTGGCGCAGAAGGACGTCGCTGCCGTCGAGACCGTGCTGAAAAAAGTGCCGGCCGGCGCAGCCGTCCTGCCTCTCGGGCACGAACCCGTGGCGATCAGCGACCTCGCACATTCCAGCCGGCATTTTGCCTGGGGACTGGATACATTCCGGCATCTGCCGACGCTTGCCGTGCCCTTGTCGCATGCTTTCGTGCCGACGCTCTTCACGGCCAAAGGCAAGCAGCCACTCTCCGTCCTGCCGCCATGGTCCGAGATCGCGGTTCCCGAAGGCAACCTGCCGCCGATCGGCGTGCTTTCATGCCCTTCGATGATGCGGGAGTACAGAAACTACGCGCCTTATCTGTCGGATTGGCGCAGGCGGTTCGATTTTGTCCTGGTCGCGAATGCCGATGTTCCCGATTACTATGTCGGCAACATCATGCCAGCGGGCCTGACGCTCATCGAGGATGCCGGTTTCGCGAAGCTATACGCGATCGACAAGACGATGCAGGAAGATCCTCCGCCGATCGGCGCCGGCTGTGCTCCGGCGTCGTAAGCTGTCCGCCCTCTGTCTTTCGATTCATGCTCCGGTCAGCCGGGAAATTTCAGCGCCTTGTCGGCACGGCATTTGGTGAGCTTCAGCTGGCGGAAGGAGAGGATTTTCGTGATGCGGTCCTTGCCGTCGGTTTCGACGCTCATGCAGGCGCAGGCATAGCCGTAATTGCCGTTGGTGCTGACGTAGTCGTGCTCGGAGATGTCAGGGATCAGGTCCATGCCTTCCACAGCATCGGCATCTTCGCCCTGGGTCATGATCGTCCAGGTGTTCTCCGCATCCTCCAGCCACCAGTTGGCCGGCGTCGGGTTCTCGATCCAGCCGCAACGCGTCTCGGCGGCCTGCGCGTTCGCGGCGATGGTGAGGGCCGCGGTGAGGATTGCGGCGGCGATCCGGTATTTCATTGGCTGTTCCCCGTCGCCTGAAGTCAATTGTTGATCGAGATGATCGCCCAATGGCTGTCTTGGCAGGCGTTGTCCTCGCAGACGGCGCCCATCCAGACGGCGCCGTTGGCAAGCATGACGCCGTCGCTGTTGACGAAGAGATCCTGGTATTGCTGGCGCCCGACGGCGCGGCGGGTCTCCGGCGTCACCAGATCGTCGAAATTTTCGACGAAATCCTCGGCGTTCTCGACCTCGTAGGTCTCGCCGTTTGCCTTGACGGTCAGCGGGTATTCGGCAAGGCCGGCGATGGCCTCTGCGTCGCCCGAGCGCATTGCCCGGACGAGCTGGCGCAGCGGTCGGTCAAAGCCCGCGGCATCGCCGTGCAGTTCCTCGATCCTGTTGTAGACTTCGTTTTCCGACTGCGCGAATGCACCAGAGGCGAGCGGTGTCGTTGCCAGGAGCAGCGTTCCGGCGAGGAGAAGGGCGGCAGGCAGGCGCGGCATGGAAGGCTCCCGGCAAATGGCGTGGCGCGACATTATGCGATTCCCCGGCCGGCGCGCCTACGCAATTCTGGCATTTCCCGGCGATATCGGTCATAAAAAATCCGCCGGGGCTTCTTGACGGCCCGATCGGTTTGCATCATAAAGCTCACGAACCGTACCGTACGGTACTTATCTGGGAGCCAAGACCGTGTCCGTCGATACCGCAGAGCCGAGCGAATTTTCGCCGCGCCAGAACGCCGTTCTGGAGCAGGCGCTGCGGTTGCTCGTCGATGGCGGCGAGAAGGCGCTGACGACCTCGGGCGTCGCGCGCGCCGCCAATTGCTCCAAGGAAAGCCTCTACAAGTGGTTCGGCGACCGCGATGGTCTGCTGTCTGCGATGATCGCCTATCAGGCGAGCAAGGTGCGCACGTTCGAGCGTAACGGCGAGCGGCTGACGGCGGCAAGCCTGCACGACCATGTCGTCATCTTCGCGCGCGACCTCTTGGAGGTTCTGGCCGGCGACGTCTCGCTGGCGCTGAACCGGCTGGCCATCGGCCAGTCCAACCGCGACGGCTCCAAGCTCGGCAAGCTTCTGCTCGAACGCGGCCGCCGCCAGATCGACCGGCGCGCCATGGCGCTGATCGATGCCGGAAAGAGGGCAGGGCTCCTGCGCTTTTCCGATGCCGACGAAGCCTATCACACGCTTTACGGCCTCGTCGTTTCCGATCTGCATGTGCGCATGCTGCTCGGTGAACCCGGCCTCAAGGATACCGCGCGCCAGGCGGAGAGGGCGGTAACCGCCTTCCTCCGGCTCTACGGCACGGAAAAGGTTCTGGCGGAGATGCCGGCTCTCGGCTGATTTCGCTTTTATTGACAGTCAACAAGACAAGCACAAGGGAAGGAACTTCAAATGCGCGTCTATTACGATCGTGATGCCGATCTCAACCTCATCAAGGCCAAGAAGGTCGCTATCATCGGTTACGGCTCGCAGGGCCGTGCCCATGCTCTGAACCTCAAGGACAGCGGCGCCCAGAACGTCGTCATCGCGCTTAAGGCCGGTTCGCCCACGGTCAAGAAGGCCGAGGCCGACGGCTTCAAGGTCATGACGGTTGCAGAAGCTGCCGGCTGGGCCGACCTGATGATGATGGCAACGCCGGACGAACTGCAGGCTGACATCTACAAGGCCGACATCGCTGGCAACATCCGTGACGGCGCTGCGATCGCCTTCGCTCACGGCCTCAACGTGCATTTCGGCCTGATCGAGCCGAAGGCTTCCGTCGACGTCGTCATGATCGCGCCGAAGGGCCCGGGCCACACGGTTCGCGGCGAATACCAGAAGGGCGGCGGCGTTCCCTGCCTCGTTGCCGTTCACCAGAACGCTTCCGGCAATGCGCTTGAACTCGCTCTCTCCTACGCCTGCGGCGTCGGCGGCGGCCGTTCCGGCATCATCGAAACCAACTTCCGCGAAGAGTGCGAAACCGACCTCTTCGGCGAACAGGTCGTTCTCTGCGGCGGTCTCGTCGAGCTGATCCGCGCCGGTTTCGAAACGCTCACCGAAGCCGGTTATGCTCCCGAAATGGCCTATTTCGAGTGCCTGCACGAAGTGAAGCTGATCGTCGACCTGATCTATGAAGGCGGCATCGCCAACATGAACTACTCGATCTCCAACACGGCCGAGTGGGGCGAATATGTCTCCGGTCCGCGCATCATCACCGCCGAAACCAAGGCCGAGATGAAGCGTGTTCTCAAGGACATCCAGACCGGCAAGTTCACCTCCGACTGGATGCAGGAATACCGCGCCGGCGGCGCCCGCTTCAAGGGCATCCGCCGTCTGAACGACAGCCACCAGATCGAGGAAGTCGGCACGAAGCTCCGCGCCATGATGCCTTGGATCGGCAAGAACAAGCTGGTCGACAAGAGCGTGAACTAAGCGATTTCCGAAGCGCGCCGCATCGAACCTGGTTCATGCGGCGCGCTTTGGTTTTATCCTGATATTTGTGGTTAGGCCGTCCTGATCCTGCGGATGCGCGTCGAGCACCACCGCCATGCAGGCGCCACGGCAAAGCTGACGGCCGGGATCGCCGCCAAGCCGATGACGATGCCGATGAGGCCGGAGCCTGCGGCCTGAACCAGCCAGGAAACCAATCCGCCAAAGGCGGGGATCGCATGGGCAGCACTCTCTCCGGCATCATGGAGAAGGTGGCTCGGCCAGCCGAACCCGAACTGCTCGGCGCCGTGCACGATGATGCCGCCGCCGACCCATATCATCGCCGCCGTCCCGACCGCACCCAGCACTTTCAACAGATAAGGCATGCCCTGCACGAGGCCTCGTCCGAACATGCGCGGAAGCGCGCCCGCATGGGACGAAGGCGAGCGCTGGGCGAGCCAGAGCCCGACATCATCCGCCTTGACGATCAAGGCGACGACGCCGTAAACGCCGGCGGTGATCGCAATGCCGACGATGGCAAGCACCAGTGCCTGCATTGCCAGGCTCGCTTCGGGAACGGAACCTAGCGTGATCGCCATGATCTCCGCCGACAGGATGAAGTCGGTCCGGACGGCGCCCGCCACTTTTTCATCCTCGAAGGCCTTCGGATCGACGCTGCCCGCACCGTGCTCGGCCTCTTCGGCGTGCGCGGCATGGGGAAAGACAAGCTCGTAGACTTTTTCGGCGCCCTCGTAGCAGAGGTAAAGCCCGCCGAGCATCAGCAGCGGCGTGATGGCCTGAGGCAGGACAAGGCTCAGGATCAGTGCTGCCGGCAGGAGAAACAGGATCTTGTTCTTGAGCGAGCCGATCGTAATTTTTGCAATGATCGGCAGTTCGCGCGCCGGCGAAAAGCCGGTGACATAACGCGGCGTGACGGCGGTGTCGTCGATCACGACGCCTGCGGCCTTTGCGCCGGCCCTGCCGGCCTGGGCGACCACATCATCGAGAGAAGCGGCCGCCGCTTTGGCAATCGCTGCGACATCATCAAGAAGGGCAATCAGGCCGACACTCACAGGAAACCTCTCGTTTGGGCGTTAGCGACGTGAAACTATACAGCCAGGCGGCGACCGGGAAGGGGCGATAGCGCAATGATTGCGGCTAGATCGCCTATTCTGCAGCGGGCACTGCCGCCTTCACTGGCCGCTATCAGGCATTGCCGCTGGAGACGGCTTCCTCTACCGCAAGCTCGGCCATGGCGAGTGCGGCCTCGCGGGTCCTGGCGGCGGCGATGAAGCGGCCGTTGTGGCAGAAGCTTGCACCGCTCACGCCGCAGGCAGCCTCGAGCTCGCCATTGGTGAGGCCCGCCCAGGCGGCAGGCAGGTCAGCCCTCAGCTCGAAACCGTCGTCGGCACGACGGATGCCGGTCACGCACCAATCCTTTTCGCGCGGGTGGACGACGAAGAGCAGGTGGTCGGCACCGGCCTTCACGATCGCAGGGCGGAAGGGCATTCCCATCGGCAGTTCAAGAACGCGCCGCTCGCCGGTATCGAGGATTGCCTGATGCACGAGCGCTTCGGCCCGCAATTTCGCGGCACTCTGGGCGATCTTTGCCTCGACAAAGCTGCGGGCGACGGCCAGCGCCGCATGGAACGCGCGATCGTCGGCCTCGGGACCGCGATCGTCGAAAACCGGCTTCAGCGTTTCCAGCAGCGCGGGCAGGGTGAGGCCCGCCAGCGGTCCGGAGGGGCTGAGCGCGCCATTGTCCGTCAGGTCGATCGGCAGCACAAAGCTCCGATCGAAGGAGGCATGCACCGCCTCGATATGCTCTTCCGGAAGACCTGCGGCTGCCAGATAATCACGGCCATAATGCTTCCAGATCAGCCCGAACGAGCTGTAGGGCTGGCCGTCGTCCCGCAGCGGCGCGCCGCGCTGATGGTGATCGAAAATCCCGGCTTCGGCGTCATAAGCGCCGCCGACATCGTAGATAACACGGTCTGCCCCCGGCGTGATCCATTCCGGCGCCCGGCTGCGGACGATGCGCGCCTGCGGGAAAAGCCGGGTCAGGATGACGCTCGACAGCAATTCGTCGGCATGGAAGCCACCGGAATGGGTGACGAGGAAATCTGGGATCATAAAGCTATGGCCTTGTCTTTTGCGGAGGACCCGCTTGAGGTTTGCCTGAGATAGCCGTTGCCGGACGCTATCTCAACCCGTCATTCCAGTATTGAACCTTCGCGGGATGTCGGTCCCGTGAAACAAACCCCGTGAGCTGGAGTGCAGGCCCCGGTCTCTTTTGCTATTGGTGTGTCCCGTTGTCGAAGCTGCCATATTGGATTTGATGTGTTTGAAGCGATCATGCGGTTGGCAAGGCAAGATCTGGAAGACAGCCTTCTAACTCTCTATCCCGCGTTTTCTGAATATCCATTCCCATCTTCGCTGGACGGTTCGCCGTTGCGCGACACCGAGAAAATCCTGGCCGCGCTCAAATCGGCGCCTTTGCGGGAGATACATGCCACGGAGCTTGGCCAGTACGCCGCAAGCGCCATTACGACAGTCGGCTCGGTTGACGATTTCCGGCACTTCTTGCCCCGTATTCTCCATTGCGCCGTCCTTAGCGCTTCGGCGTACGGTTTCGAACCACCGATCATCGCTTCCAAGCTTTTATTGGGAGATTGGCAGCGATGGCCGATCGGTGAACAGACTGCGGTCGCCAATTTTTTCTATTCGGCCTGGGCTTATAAGAGGCTGCTGGATTCCGATGTCGATGCATCGGCCTGGGACTGGATCCTTGCCATGGCAAAGCTCGGCCTTCAGTTTGAGTCGTGCCTTGATTTATGGCTGAAGCAGCCGACGCCGAATGCCTTCATCCAGCTTGCCAGCGCCGACATTAAAAGCCTCCGTCGGGGCACTGGCTTTTGGCAGGACATCCTGCCGGAGAAGCGCCGCTTCGTCCTGGAATGGTTCAGCAGCGATATCATCGAGAATGCATTCATTGGGCTGATCGATGCGATACCGCCTCAACGGCAGTGGATTGTCGATAGCTTCCTCGACGAAATCGGAGAATTACGACGGCAACCTTCTACCGCCGGATTGCCGGAATAAGATGATGTGACAAGTCGCGCTGTCTCGGCAAGAGAGGTGCGCGCCTTACGAAATTGTATAGTTCGGGCGAAGTCCCCGTGAGTTTTCGGGTGCAGGTTTGGGTGCAATCGTAACTACCCAAGTCGAGGCCAGTTCTCATGAATATGCGTGCCACAGCTGCCGATGTCGTTTCGGCCGTTCATCCGGTCAGCCTGCGGATCAACACCTACCTTATCAATCTCGACAGGGCGGAGCTTCGCCGGTTTCGCATGGAGCGCCTGCTCACCGAGATGGGTATGGAATTCGAGCGCGTGGCGGCTGTCGATGGCGTCGGCATCGCCCTGCCGTGCCGCGATTTCGATGCACGATCCTATCAGCGTCGGCACGGCCGCAGGCCGAATCATTTCGAGATCGGCTGCTATCTCAGCCATGTCGAGTGCGCGAAGAAGTTCCTTGCCAGCAACGGCGAACTGGCTCTCATTCTCGAAGACGACCTCGACTTCGATGAGGATTTCATCGACGTACTCGTTGCGGCCCTCGATCGCCGGGATTCCTGGGATATCCTGCGTCTTTCCACCGTGAACAGGGGGCGAAAGCATAGAGTGGAGCCGCTCACGGCATCCCGCTCGCTGGCGATCGCGCTCACCCGCGAGAAGGGATCGGGCGCCTATCTCATCAATCGCAAGGCTGCCGGCTGGATTGCGGAAATATTGCTTCCCATGCGGCTGCCCTATGATCTCGCGTTGGATATGGAGTTCGACGAGGGGCTGAGGGCCTGCTTCGTCGATCCGGTTCCGGTCAGCCAGCGGGCGGATGCGCATTCCCAGATCCAGGCGGGCCTCTCGACCTACCGGCTTGGCCGCCGTCGGCCGTGGAGCGTTCTGCCGTATCGCACGGCAGCTGAAGTGCGTCGGTTTGCGGCCCGCTTCGTCAGGCTCGCGGCGTGGAAGATCCGAGGCCGGCAAGATCGGCCGGCAGCAGCGGGAAGCCTATCGAAGCGATGAGGCCGGGATGGTTTTCCCCCATGGCGATCTCGGCCGAGTGCAGGTCGGCAATCGCCTTGACGAGGCTGAGCCCAAGACCGCTTCCTGTCGTCGTCCTGCTCTTGTCGAGGCGATAAAGGCGCCGGAAGACCTTGTCTCGTTCTCCAGCGGGAATGCCCGGGCCGTTATCGGCGACCGCCAAGATGGCGCGATTGTCCTGGTGTCGAAGGGAAAGCGTAATGATCGTTCCGGCCGGGCAGTGATTGATGGCGTTCTCCACCAGATTGGCGAGCATCTGGGTCAGCAGATCGCGGTCGCCCCAGACGACCGCCTGATGGTGCTCGGAGATTACAAGGGACTGGCCGGCGTCTTCCGCGACGTCGGCATAGACTTCCGATATGACGGCAAGCACGTCGTCGATATCGGTCGCCTGGAAGCGCTCCCGGCGGGCGCCAGCCTCGATCTGCGAGATGCGCAGAAGCGCCTCGAAAGTCGCATTGATCCGGTCGCTCTCGTTTCTCGCTTCGTCGAGAAGCGTTGAAACGTCGAGCTGCCGGTCGTTTTGCGCCACCGCGGCATCCAGCGTCAGACGCAGTCTGTTGAGTGGTGTCTTGAGATCGTGGGCGATATCGGCGCTCACCTGTCGCATGCTCTCGACCAAGGTCTGGAGCCGCTCCAGCGCCGCGTTGATCTGGATTGCCACCGTGTCGAGATCGTCGCCGTTTCCGCTGACCGGAATGCGGGCCTGAAGCTCGCCGTGTGAGACGTCGTTCATGGTGCGGGCGACCCTGTCCAGTCTCGCCTGGGCGCGAATGGCGAGAAAGACGCCGCCGCCGATGGCGGTCGCCACGACGATCGCGGCGGCCCATTCGAAGCTCACCAGCACGATCCTCAGCATTTCGTCGACGTCGTTGAAGTTTTCGGCGACGACAAGCGTATAGGGGCCAATCCTGGAGACCTGCATCCGATAGCGTTCGTGCCCCTTCAGTCCAACGTCCCTCGATGTGACGGTATAGACGCCGTTCGGGATGGTGGGGGCGGCGAAATTGCCGGCAAGTTTGTGGCCGCCGGCATCCGTCAGCGAGTAAAGCCCGTCGGAGGTCGACTGGAAGCTCGCATAGTTGTTCAGCGTGTTGACGAGGTCCTCGGTGTCGTGTGCCTCGTAGGCCGAGGTGATCAGCGAGTTCATCTCGTGCAGCGATTGTTCCAGGTCGCGCTCGAGGCCGGCGCGCAGCATATGGTACATGATCGCGCCGCTGAAGATGAAGGTGACGACGAAGAGGACGCCGAAGGTGACGGCAAGCCGGAACGGCGTGCTCCTGCGCAGCTTAGCGAGGCGCATGCAGGCTGTATCCGGTATTGCGCACCGTATGGAGAAGCTGCGTCTGGAACGGCTTGTCGACCTTGGCCCTCAGCCGGCTGATATGGGTCTCGACGACGCTGGTCTTCGGGTCGAAGTGGAAATCCCAGACCCGCTCCAGCAGCATGGTCTTGGTGATGACCCGGCCTTCGCCGCGCATCAGCACTTCGAGCAGCGTAAACTCGCGCGGCTGCAGCTCGATGACCTGCCCGGCGCGGCGGGCTTCCCGCCGGATGAGGTCAAGCTCGAGATCGGCAACCTTCAGGACGGTCTTCTGCTCCTGCACCGGCGGCCGGCGGCCGAGCGCGTTCACACGGGCGAGAAGCTCGGAGAAGGCAAAGGGTTTGACGAGATAATCGTCACCGCCTGCTTCCAGCCCCTCGACGCGGTCGTCCACGCCGCCGATCGACGTCAGAAACAGCGCCGGCGTGCCGATCCTGGCGGCGCGAAGAGAACGGACGACGGCAAGCCCATCGAGGCCCGGAAGCATGCGATCGACGACGATCACGTCATAGGCTTCCCGCTGCGCCTGAAAAAGACTGTCGCGACCATCGGCAAAGACGTCACAGACATGCCCTGCCTCGGAAAAGCCCTTGGCGACATAATCCGACGTCTTCGTATCGTCCTCGATAAGCAGGATTTTCATCGGCCGAGTCGTTCATGCGGTCAGTGGAAGGGGAATCTAGCGGATTGAGGGCACTGGCTGCAACATACGGATTGGTAAGGTACAGGGCGGATGAGAACGCGATCGCGGGCCGGTGATCAGGAAAGGAGCCGCGAACAACGGCGTCGTGGACAACGCGCATGATAATGACTGGCGCGCCGTGTGGCCCCCTCATCCGACCCTACGGGCCACCTTCTCCCCGCCGGGGAGAAGAGGGAGCAAGGCGTTCGTGCAATGCCCAGCGATCCGTCTGTTTAAAGGCACGCCATCAAATGGGATCGTGGCGAAGCGGCATTCTCCCTCTTCTCCCCAGCGGGGAGAAGGTGGCCCGTAGGGTCGGATGAGGGGGCCGCACGGCAGGGCGTCAACGGCCGCTTGCTGCCACGCCTCACTTCGCCGGCGTCGCCGCACTCGCCTGCTGGGCTCGGATCGCCTGGGCGGCCGCGGCTGCGCCGCCGTCCTTGTCGTCGCCTCCGACCTGCACGGTCGGCTGGGCGAAGGCGATGCCGTTTGACAGGAAGACTTCGCGGATCTTGGCGTAGGCCTTGCGGCGGACATAGGTCTGCATGCCGGGAACCGTGGTCATGGCAAAACTCAGCACGATCCCGTAGTCGGCGAATTCCTCGACGCCTTTCATCTTCAAAGGCTCGATGAAGAGCTTGCCGAGTTCGGCATCCTCCTGAAGTTCGGCGCCGACTTTCTTGGTCAGCTTGCGCGCCTTCTCGATATCGGTGTTGAAGCCGACCGTGATCCTGAACTTGTCGATGACCCAGTCGCGGCTCATGTTCTCGACGGCGCCGAGTTCGCCGAAGGGCACGGTGAAGACGGGGCCGCGATGGTGGCGCAGCCGGACCGAGCGGAGGCTGAAGCCTTCCACGGTTCCCTTGTAGTCCTTGGCCTGGATGTATTCGCCGACGCGGAAGGCGTCATCCAGCATGTAGAACACACCGCTGATCACATCCTTGACGAGGGTTTGCGAGCCGAAGCCGATGGCGACGCCGAAGATGCCGGCGCCGGCGATCAGCGGTCCGATCTGCACGCCGAGCTGCGCCAGCACGATCAGTCCCGCCATAACAGCGACGAGGACGGCGAGCGCATTGCGGAAGATCGGAAGAAGCGTGCGGAACCGCGCTCGCCTCGCGGCGTCCGCCGGCGCGAGAGAGGTCGTGTCGGTCGCCACGCGCAGCGTTCGATCGATCCAGCCTTTTACCAGCTGCCAGAGAAGATCGGCGCAGACGAGGATCAGGACGCTCTTCAGCCCGCCGTAGAACAATGCGACGACGAAGGGATCGCGCTGGCCGAGCGTATCCGGATTGAGCTGCCAGACGAGCGCGAGCCACCCCACGGCGAGCGCGATGACCGCAGCGCGTGCGCCTCTGACGATCAGGATGCCGCGAAGGCTGGCAGGGTCGCTGATGAAAGAGCCTGCGATGCGCCCCGTCGTATTGAGGATCGACGGCAGGACAAGCGCATAGATGCCGATCCAGAAAAGGCCTCTCATGTTGACGCACCAGATCAGCCACAGCACGACGAGGAATGCGGCCACGGCGGCTTTCCACGCCCGGGATCGCTGCGAGGTCGCCCACACGGCCTCGATTGCGAGGATGAGCCCGATGACGGAGAAACAGTAGCTGATTGCACCGGTGACAACAGGCGGAACGCCAAGGGGGTTGCCGACGGCCGCCGTCGCAGCGGCCAGAGAGACGACAGCGAAGATGATCGTGAGCCTCACGCGCAAGGGTGCGGCGATATCGGCTGCCGACAAACATACGATTGCCAGGCGAAACAGAATGAAGGCGGAGAGATAGGCGAGCAGCGTGACGCGGGCGAGAGGCGGCCATTCCACCGCGAAGAAGACGATCGCCATGGCACCTGCGAAGATGCCGACCGGGGCCAGGCGTCCAAGGAGCGTCTCGCGGCGCGCGACCAGCCGGCCGTAGAGTGCCTCGGCGAGAAGACCGAGAGCGACCAGTCCGCCGAAAATGACGAAGACCGGTGCGTAGCCCCGGCTCGTGGCATCCTGCCGCGCCCTGAGGGCGGCAGCCGTTACTTCGGCGGGTATCGCCGGTATCGCAGCGATGATCTCATGAACGCGCGTCCGTGCCGCGGTCTCCCAGTCGGCCAGATTGGAGGTGCCTGCCGGCGAAGCCGGGCTTGTCGACGAAGCGGGGCTCGCCGCAGGTGCGCCGGCCTCCTTCCGGCTGTTCAGCCAGGCCTGCACATCAGGGTCTTGAAGAAGGCGGACGAGTTCGTCGATCTTCTGTTGCGGCGCGGCGGGCGCCTGCGCCATAGCGTTGAATGCGAGGAAAAGCCCGGCGATGAGAGACAGAATCCGTTTCATGCCGGTCCTCCCTATTGCGTCAGCGGCTGCGGCTTCAGATCGCCGCCAAGCGTATCGCTGGCCTGCTGCTGCTTTCTCCTTTGCGTCAGCGGCTGCTCGATGATCGTGGCCGGAACCGCGACGGCGGTGGCCGCCACCGTGCCGATGTTCGTAACGGTCCCGCCGACCACGGCCGTGATGCCCTGGCCGAGCGTGACGTTTGAATCGGTCAGCGTCTGGCCGGTCATCAGGCGCTGACCGATGAGTTGGACGATCTCGGGGCTTTCGGCGAACTTGCCGTGATTGAGCCCATCGCCTGACTTCACCTTGGTCAGATCGATTGCGGTGATGCCGGCTTTCTCAAGCTTGGAGCGATAGGGTTCTTCCGCCGGATTGATCGCGCCGAGACGGGAGACCCGGCCGGTGATGAAGCTTGAAATCGCAAGAGCCTTGTCATCCTGGGACACGAAGATCGTGAATTTCGGATGCGGAACGCCCATTTCGACGAACTGCTTGGCGAAGACCTGGATGTCGATATCGGGAGAAGCGAGGATGACGTTGTGGATCTTCGCATTCACATGGCCGTCGCGTATCCCCATCTGCCGCAGCGATTCCATGGCGAGCCAGGTTCCCATCGAATGCGCCAGGATGGTGATATCCTTGACATCGGGGTCGGCGGCCAGCGTGCGCAGAGCCTGCTCCAGTCCGGTGCGGGAATAATTCGTGCTTTCCTTGTCGTATTGGTATGCCGTGATCGCAGCACGCGACGGCCAGGTGAACAGCACCGGCGTCGCCTGCATCTTGCTGTCATGCACGATCTGCGCCAGCCGGAAGACGGAATCCTCGTAGGTGTTGTTGAAGCCGTGGATGAACACCAGCGCGTGGCCGCCAACCACATGCTGCCCGAACCATTTTCTCCCCTCGGCGATCGTGTCGATCTGCCGGACATTCGTCACGGCGAAATCCGTTGCCGGATTGGGCGGAAGGCGCTTGGGCCACTGCACCGTGCCCGGCTCGCGCTTTGGCGGGATCGAGACCGTGATCTGCGTCAGATGCGGCTTGGAGGCGCGCTCGCCGTTGAACAGCGTAGCCGGGTCGCCCGATGGTTCGCGCGTGGTCGCCACCAGCATCGCCACCTGGGACGTCGGGGGAGCGGAAGCCGAAAGCGGAACCGGCGTCATGACGCCATCGGGATGTCCACAACTTGTCAGAAGAAGGAGAAGGAGAGGGACACTACGTTTTACCATGTACGCGTTCCAGCTATCACCTGGGGAGCATGCGCATCTCAAGAGCAGATGCTAGCAGCCGGCGTGTAGCGAAGCCTGTAGCATCACGTAATATCTATGCGGATGAACCCGCCATGATGCTAAATTGCCACGTCTGCCAAAGGACGGCAATAGGCCTGTCCCGACGCCCGCCAGGTCGTGCCTTCGGAGCCAAAAGCGCCTGTTTTCACCGTCTTGCACTCACCACTAGCCAGCGGGTCGGTTTGCCGTCGTAGCCGCCGCCATCGTGCTCGGCGATGGCAAGGTTGCGCCAGCCGCCTTTCGTCAGAAGCTCCGACAGCCATTCGGCGGAGGGGTAGTTGTAGTAGCGCCCGAGGCCGTCATGGCCCTCGGCTTTCCCGGCTTTGAAGCTCGCGTGGAGGAGGCCGCCTGGTTTCAGGGCGCGGCGGATGCGGGCGAAGACGTCGGGCAGTTCGGGCCGGGGGGCATGGAGCAGGCTCGCATGCGCCCAGACGCCGTCATAGGCGCTTTCAGCGTCGAGCTCCTGGAACAGCATGACCTTCACGGGTCGGCCGAGCCGTGCCTCTGCCTGCCTTGCAAGTTCGGCCGAGCCGTCGGTCGGCGTCACGTCGAAGCCTTGCGACAGCATGTAGGCGCTGTCCTGCCCGCCGCCGCAGCCGAGTTCCAGGATCGCGGTACCAGGCGAAAGCCGGGCCAGGAAGGCATCGAGCTGATGTTTCGGCAGGTTGCGCGCCCGGTTGGCATATGCCGTTGCGTTTTCCCGGTAAAAGGCGGCGGTGCTGTCATTGGGCATGCGGGTCGGCCGGGCGGGATCGTCGGCTGGATTGAAGGTGCCGTTCGGGAAGCCGGTCGGCGCCGATGATGTCGAGGACGAGGATGCCATCGGGTATTTCGCGATAGAAGGCGACATGGCGCATGTGGAGGAGGCGGCGAAGGCCGGCGCCGAGCTCTTCGCATTCGTCTCCCATGGAAGGCACGCGCGAAAGAAGCACGAAGATCCTGTCCCAATCGAGAAGGTAGGCATCGGCCTGGGCCTCGCCGAAATGCAGGCTGGCATATTCGTCGATGCCTGAGAGCACGGCGTCCGCTGTTCGGGTCAGGCTATAGGTAGCTGTCACGCAGTTTCGCCTTCGTTTCCAACAGGATATCGGGGATGCGCCGGTCGCTGACGCCGCTCTCCTCGGCCAGCCTCAGAATGTCACGCAGTTCGTCGTCGTCGAGCTTGCGGTGGTCCTGATCCTTCAGGACGAGCTCCGCCAGGAATGCGTCGGCACTGTCGTATCTGCCGCTTGCGACACGGCGCGCGACGTAGTCCGCCAGATGATCCGGAAGCGAGATCGTCATTTTCGCCATTGAATTCGGTGCCGTCCGTGCATGCCGGCTTTCAGCTGTCCCTGATGCCAGATTACCATTCCCCCGACTGTGATAGAAGCGTTAACCGCCGCCGTCGAGCACTTGGGTCACATGCAGGTCAGTCTTTTTTGTCGATGTAGAGGACGCGCTCGAGCCCCTTGAAATGGGCATCGCATGTCAGGATATCGGCATTGTGGCGCTCGGCCGCCGCATAGATGATCGCGTTGGCGGTGGCGAGCTTCAAGGCTGCGGATATTTCGGCGGCGCGGCGAGCGAGCACCGTGTCGAGGGGCACCACAATGCATCTGGCAGTATAGGCGATGAAGCTATCGACGGCTCGCGCTTTAGAAGCGGTCGTTACGGTCGCGATAGTTTTCCTTGTCCGCCCCCTCGGCGATACCGCGAAGGTCGCCAAGTGTGAGAACCGGCATCAGCAGAACACCTTTGCCCTTGGGAATGAACACGAATTCTTGCCCCGCCGACCAATTCTGCTGTTCGCGCACTTCCTTGGGAATGGAAATCTGGAATCTTGTGGAGAGAGTCGCGGTCGCCATCTTACCTTTCCGCTGTCGGTTAGTGGATGCCAAGAATTCACTTGGCATCGGTCAATGGCGAGCCGTTTTTGGCTTAGCGCTATTTCGGTCGCCAAATGGGAAGTTGGCGATGGTTTTTCCCGGTTGACTCGGCCCCGTCGTCTTTTGCGGCAAGGCGGAAAGCGGCGCCCACCATGTCGGTGTCGACGCCGCCGTTCGCGTGGAAGGTCCGGAGTTCAGGCCGTGATGAGGCGCGTCCAGCCGTGCTCGTCGTTTGTTACGCCCTTCTGCAGGCTGACGAGCTGCTGGCGCAGTTCTGTGGTCAGCTTGCCGGTCTGTCCGTCTCCGACCAGAAACTCGCCGCCGGCATGCCGAACCAGGCCGATGCCCGCCAGGACCGCGGCGGTGCCGCAAGCGAAGGCTTCGACCAGCTTGCCGCTGGCAGCGTCGGCCTGCCATTCCGCGAAGGAGTAGGGACGCTGCTCGACGCGCAAGCCCTTTTCTCCAGCGAGCGTGATCACCGAGGCCCGGGTGATGCCCGGCAGGATCGTGCCGCCAAGGGGCGGGGTCACGATCGATCCATCATTCATCACGAAGAAGACGTTCATGCCGCCGAGTTCTTCGACCCAGCGATGCTCCGCGGCATCCAGGAAGACGACTTGGTCGCAGCCCTTCTTGGCGGCTTCCGCTTGCGCCACGAGGCTGGCTGCGTAGTTTCCGCCGCATTTAGCAGCGCCGGTGCCGCCGCTGGCTGCACGGGTGTATTCGGTCTCGACCCAAAGGGAGACGGCCTTCGCGCCGCCCTTGAAGTAGGCGCCGACCGGAGAGGCGATGATGCAGAAGACATATTCCTGAGCCGGACGAACGCCGAGAAACGCCTCATTGGCGAACATGAACGGGCGCAGATAGAGGCTGGCGTCGCCCGAGGGTATCCAGTTCTTATCGACTCGGACCAGCTCTTCGACGGCCTTCAGAAAAAGTTCTTCCGGTACCTCCGGCATTGCCATGCGGGCTGCCGACTGCGCGAAGCGGCGGGCGTTTTCTTCCGGCCGGAAGAGCAGGATGCGGCCGTCGTCGGCCTTGTAGGCCTTCATGCCTTCGAAGATTTCCTGCGCGTAGTGCAGCACGGCGCTGGCCGGATCGAGTTCCAGCGGCCGGCGCGGCGTCACCTTCGCATCGTGCCAGCCCTTGTCGGCCGTCCAGCGCGCCAGGACCATGTGATCCGTGAAGACCTTGCCGAAGCCGGGCGTCTCCAGGGCCTTGATGCGGTCTGCGTCGGGGACGGGAGACTTGTGGAATTCGATTGTGATTTCAGGAGAGGTCGACGTCGCGGTCATGCTGGCACCTTGATAGTCCATTGAATAATGGGCGGCACACTACTGCCCCCGAGCCGGTTTTGGAAAGGACTGAATCGGCCGGTTTCGGCTTTTTGACCAGAGGAATAGTCGCTCGAAGCGGCAAATTTCACGCAACGGGCCAGGGCATTTGCGGGAAACCTCCAATGTCCGTCCGATTGGCCCGGGCTCTCGAAGGCTGGGCCTTCCAACTTTGTCACAGTGACAAGAAAATAGGTCAGTATTGTTGACATAAATTTCCCCACGTGATCAGCTGCGGATATTAGAAAATAAGAGGAAACCCCCATGCTGAACTGGGATACCATGTTTGCGTCGCGCTCGTCGCGCATGCGCGCATCCGAGATCCGCGAGCTGCTGAAGCTTCTCGACCGGCCCGACATCATTTCCTTTGCCGGCGGCATTCCGGACCCGGCGCTGTTTCCGGATCAGGAATTCAAGCAGGCCTATGCCGATATCTTCTCAGGCGCCGCCGTCAATTCGGCGCTGCAATATTCGGTCAGCGAGGGCTACAAGCCGCTGCGCGAATGGCTGGTCGGGCAGATGGCCGCGCTCGGCATCCCTTGCGATCTCGACAACGTCTTCATCGTCTCCGGCTCGCAGCAGGGGCTGGATTATCTCGGCAAGCTCTTCCTCTCGCCTGATGATACCGCACTCGTGACCTGGCCGACCTATCTCGGCGCGCTGCAGGCCTTCAACGCCTATGAGCCGGCCTATGACCAGCTGACGCCGAGCGGCAACCGGACGCCCGACTCCTATCGCGCAGCCGCAGCCGCTGCCGGCGGCAAGGTGAAGTTCGCCTATCTCTCCGCCGATTTCTCCAATCCCACCGGTGAAACGGTCGATCTTGCCGGCCGCAAGAAGGTGCTGGCGCTTGCCGAAGAGCTCGATATCGCCGTCATCGAGGATGCGGCCTACCAGTCGCTGCGCTACGACGGCGATCCGATCCCGCCGATCCTGGCGCTTGAAATCGCCGAGAAGGGCCATATCAACGATACGCGCACGATCTATTGCGGCAGCTTTTCCAAGACGCTGGCGCCAGGCCTTCGCGTCGGCTTCATCGTCGCCAATGCGCCCGTCATCCGCAAACTGGTGCTGATGAAGCAGGCGGCAGACCTGCATTCCTCGACGATCAACCAGATGGCGATTTCAGATGTCGCCGAGCGCGGCTTCGACGCACAGGTCGCCAAGATCAAGGCCGTTTATGGCAGACGGCGCGACTGCATGCTGGCTGCGCTTCAGAAATACATGCCCGATGGCACCAGCTGGACGAAGCCGGAAGGTGGCATGTTCATCTGGATCACGCTGCCGGAAGGCATGGACGGCGCCAAGCTGCTCGCCAAATCGCTCGAAACCGCCAAGGTCGCCTTCGTGCCCGGCAAGGCCTTCTTCGCCGACGGCTCCGGCGCCAACACCTTCCGCGTCAGCTTCTCCTGCGCCAATGAGAAGATGATCGAGGATGGTATCAGCCGGCTCGGCAAGCTGATTGCGGCGGAGATTGGTGGCTGAGTGAGAGGTTGAGGGGCGGCAGGCTATTGAAGCGAAGGTTGATGAGAGCCGTTGCCGCCCGCTGTCACGTCTCCGGCAGGCCGGCCTTTCGGAAGCCGTCCACAAAGTGGTCTCGTACCGATGCATCGCGCAGCGGCTGGGAGCTGAGCCAATGGCCGATCGTGAAATGAGGGTGGGCGATCAGGAACAATTCTGCTTCTCGCCGCGCCTCCTCATGATGGCCCAACTGCGCAAGCGTAGCCGCCAGGAATTTGCGTGAGTTCGTACGATACGTTTCTTCCCTGCGGAGTGTCGCTTTCGCCGCCTCATAGTCACGCGCGGCATATTGCGCCTGCCCGAGATGACAAAGATACCAGCACGCTGGATAGGGATTAAGCCGCAGAGCTTTTTCGATCTGCGCCAGTCCGTCGGCAACCCTGCCATCCAGCACTGATATGTCCGACATGGCGGCCCAGGTGTCAGCGTGGTTGGGGTCCAGCTCCAGGGCCTTGGCGAAGGCGGCCTCCGATTCCTCCCATCGCCGCTCATAAGCCAAAATGGTCCCCAGAACGTAACGGCACCCGGCATCGTTGGGATCGAGGTCGACCGCCTTCTGCGCAGATGTCGTCGCCATGCGACGGTTCGGGTCTTCGGGCTCGCCGAAATGAGTCCAGGCAAGCCAACGGTTATAGGCGAGCAGACCGAGCGCCTCGGCATATGATGGCTCGAGCTTAACCGCGCGTTGGAGCAGCATATGGGCCTCACGCTCAGTTTGCGGCGACTCTTCCGTCAGAAGGCGGGCGCGCACACACAGATCGTAGGCCTCAAAGTTTTTCGGCCGATTGCGTGGCGTCGGGATGGTCAGCCGGCCGACGAGGGCTTCAACAATCTTGGCGTTAACCTCGTCCTGTAATTCGAAAACATCTTCCACCGTCCTGTCAAACCGCTCGGCCCACAAGTGCCCGCCGCCAAGCGCGTCGACCAATTGGGCATTGATGCGGACACGGCCCATTGCGCGTCTGGCGCTCCCCTCCAGGACGTAGCGGACGCCGAGTTCCTGGGCGACCAGCCGTACGTTGACCGGCTTGTCCTTGTAGGCGTACACGGAATTGCGCGCGATGACGAACAGGCCAGCCGTACGGGAAAGGTCGGTGATCAGGTCTTCGGTCAAGCCGTCGACGAAGGGCGCGTCTGCTTCATCCCCACTCATATTCGTGAACGGCAGTACAGCGATCGAGGGAATTTCGGGCAGCGGCAATATGCTCTGCAGCGCATCCGGCCAATGCCACACGTGGACCGGGCGAGTGAGGTTCTTCAGGTAGCGCTCGCCTGCATCAAAGAAGAGGTCGTCGATCTTGCCGACGATCTCGCCCTGAACGCTGGCTGAAATGCAGATACCTCCCGGCGCGGCCTGCGTCTCCAAGCGCGCCGCGACATTGACTCCGTCGCCGAGGACGTCTGAACCGTCGTCAATGACATCTCCCAGATTGACGCCTACACGTAAAAGCAGGTGCCGGTCTCCGGAAGCCTCAACAGCAGTGGTGGCCCGTTGTATTTCCAACGCTGCTGCGACCGCTTCTACCGCGCTACCGAATTCGATCAGGAAGCCGTCGCCCACGACCTTGAAGATGCGACCATTGTGACGCATCACAGCCGGCTCGATAATGCCAGAACGGAGTTCCCTGAGGTTCGCCAGCGTTGCGACTTCATCTGCCTCCATCAGGCGTGAATATCCCACCACATCGGCAACGACGATGGCGGCAAGGCGACGCTGGAGAGATTGACCCGTCATGTGAGGACAAGCCTAATGACCGACTTCACAAATTACTGTTCAACCGCGGGTGAGTCAACAAGTTCGCCCTCCAGATGCGGCCAGTCTCCTTCCGGCCGAAAGCGGTCCTTGGTGGCATTTGCAACATAATTTCGAACAGACTCGATCGAGGACGTCGCCTCACACTCCTTCTCGCCAACCAGGCAGAACCCCAATCAAAAGATCGTCGTCCAGCCTTCGTTCGCCGTCTCGCTCTTGCCGTAGCCGACGCGGTCGGCCACGGCGTCTTCGCGGTTGCGCAGAATGATATCGCCGCCCTTGTTGGCGAGCTGCGGGCCGCCGGCTGCGGCGTTGAGCGCTATGGTGCGCAGTTCGCCGGCGGCAATCGTTCCCGACAGCGTCTGGGTTCGGCCGTTATCGTCCTCCAGCTTCCAGCCGTCGAGCGATACCGATATGTCGGAGCGGTTGATGAGCGTCACCGTCTCGGCTTCCACGCCGCCTGCACCGTTCACCGGGTTGATCAGCGCGGCGATGATGCGCAGTGAGGAGGCGACGACCGGCTGCGGCCGGCGGGTGCCTTCGCCGCGGCCCTGGCCGCCGCTACTATCGGAAACAGGATGGCCGGTTGCGGCGTTGGTGTTCCAGCTCTGCGACTGGAAGCAGAGGAAGATCGCCGCCCATTCGTTGGTATCGTTGAAATGGACGAGCAGCGCGCCGTCCTGGTTCGGCGCATTGGTGGCCTTGAAGCTGCCGCCGTCGCCCTGGTTCATGTGGATATCGTGGATGCCGTTGCCGGGTTCGAAGCGGAAATATTCGTCCGGCTTGTTATTCTCAGGGCCCCAGGCCTCGCCGAAGGCGTAGAAATGCACGTCGGTATCGGCAATGCCTTCCTGGACGATCGGCTCGATGAAATCGCGCAGATCGTTCTTCGGACCGGAGAGCTGGAAGGGCGCGACATTCATGTCCTCGCGCTCGATCAGCCCGCCGCGGACATAGTCGATCGCCAGCTCCGGATGATCGTTGCGGATGTCGGTCAGGCCCATCGGCAGGGCTTCGAGCGCCTCGGTCAGCGCTCCATGCTTGAAATCGACGATGTTGGCATAGAGCAGCTCGTGCGGCGATTCCTTGGAGCGGACGTTGAGCGCGATGCGGTAGCTGACGCCGTTCGCCTCAATGCGGATCTCGATATGGGGATCGTTGTCGTCATCGAGGGCGAGCGCGCTGGCGGTGCCCTTCAGGACCTTGTAATTCTTCAGCATGGCGAGCCTCCCTGGCGATGCGGGATCTCACGATAGCACGGTGAAAGTGCATCTTTTGTGACGCATCACTTTCACCGTGCAATGCCGTAACTGCTTTATTGCTTGATATGCGGGCCGAAAAGCTCGAGATCGGCTTCACCAAACCTGTCGCTCGCCGTGTTCAGCTGGTGCCAGTAGGGATAGATCACCGGCGGCAGGCTGACGGCGTCGAGGCGCTTGCGCTCCTCATCCGTGAGCTTCAGTTCGGCGGCGGCGATGTTGTCGCGGAACTGGGCTTCGGTGCGCCCGCCGATGATAACAGAGGTGACCGCCTTGCGGCCGATCAGCCAGGCGAGCGCAACTTGAGCGGCCGAAACGCCGCGCTCCTCACCGATCGCGACCAGCGTCTCGACGATGTTCCAGAGGCGGTTCTCGTCGCGGATCGGCGGCTCGGTCCAGCCGGCGAACTGGCGCGTGCCTTCGGGCGCCGCCTGGTTGCGGCGGTGCTTGCCGGAAAGCAGGCCGCCGGCGAGCGGGCTCCAGACCAGCACGCCGAGGCCCTGGTCGATCGAAATCGGCAGCAGCTCGTATTCGGCGTCGCGGGCTTCGAGCGTATAGTGGATCTGCTGGCTGACGAAGCGTTGGTAGCGATGCTCGTTGGCGATTCCGAGCGCTTTCATGAGGTGCCAGCCGGAATAGTTCGAGCAGCCGACGTAACGCACCTTGCCCTGCCGGATCAGGGTGTCTAGCGCTTCCATCGTCTCTTCGAGCGGCGTCTGGCCGTCCCATTCATGCACCTGGTAGAGGTCGATGACATCGGTCTTCAGGCGCTTCAGGCTCGCCTCGCATTCGCGGATCAGGTGGTAGCGCGAGAGCCCGCTGTCGTTCGGGCCTTCGCCCATGCCGAAGCGGGCTTTGGTCGCGAGCAGCACGCCTTGCGGCCGCTTGCCGCCGAGAACTTCGCCGATGATGTTTTCGGATTCGCCCGATGAATAAACATTGGCGGTGTCGATGAGGTTGATGCCGGCATCGATGCACATGTCGATCATCTTCTTGGCCTCGGCGGTGCCGAGATCGCCGACCATCTTTGCCCAGCCGACGCCGCCGAAGGTCATCGTGCCCATGGTCAAAGTCGAAATCTTCAGGCCGGAACGGCCGAGCAGACGATATTCCATTGAAATTCCTCCCTCATGGAAAACACAGGATTGACGTACCTCAGCGCGGCGAAATGGCAATGGCGGCGTGTTCACGCCTACGTGAGGTTAGGCAAGATTGTGGGCGTCGGCATCGTCCGGCCGTGTGACGTGCCGGGTGTCGCCCCGCGTCAGGTCTCTTCGCTGTTCTTCTTGTGAATGTTGTCGCGGATGGACGCAATCGTTTCGCGGATCTTATCGACCGTTGCAGCGTCGAGACCGACGGCCTTTCCGATGCAGTCGAACACAGGGGCGGTACGGCTCTTCAAGGCGTGCCCCTCCTTCGTCAGGCGCAAGAGGACCTGGCGCTCATCGGCGGGATTTCGGTTGCGGGTGACGAGGCCGCCATTCTCCAGCCGCTTCAAGAGCGGGGTGAGGGTGCTCGAGTCGAGAAACAGGGTCTCGCCCAGGTCTTTCACCGTGCGGTCGTCACGCGCCCATAATGTGGTCATTACCAGGAATTGCGGATAGGTGAGATCCAACTCGTCGAGCAGCGGGCGGTAAAGCTGGTTAAACGCATGGCCTGCCGAATAGATTGAAAAGCAGAGCATTTCATCTACTTGTGGCACGCTGGTGAGATCATCTGGTGTGGCGTCTTTCATGACCTTCTCCTCAGGGTCAATATAATTTGTGCGCGATCTATTTGCAAGCTATTGACGTCTCCGCCTCGCTGACTTATTTAGATCGCGCACAAGGAAATCGCCTACAAGACATATAGGGGAATGCGGACGGACTGCCGCGTCAGGAGATGCGGAAACGAGTGATCGCCTTCCCGTACGAAATCTTAGTCAAACCCAACCGTTGAAAGGAAATGACCAATGTTCAAATTTGCTGCTGTCGTCGCCCTGGCGGGCGCGCTTCTTTCCGGTACTGCCGTTGCCGAGACGGCCAAGCCGACCGTCGTCCTCGTCCACGGCGCCTTTGCCGATTCCTCCAGCTGGAACGGCGTCGTCGAAATCCTGCGCAAGGACGGCTTCCCGGTCGTGGCTGCAGCCAACCCGCTGCGCAGCGTTTCCAATGACGCCGCCTATGTGTCCGACGTGGTCGCCAGCATCGCCGGTCCGGTCGTTCTCGTCGGCCATTCTTATGGCGGGCAGGTGATCTCGACTGCCGCAAACGGCCACGACAACGTCAAGTCCCTGGTCTATGTCGCGGCCTTCGCGCCTGATGCAGGGGAATCGGTTGCCGATCTTGCCGGCAAGTTTCCGGGCGGCACACTCGGCGCAGCGCTTGCTGCTCCGGTGAAGCTGAGCGGAGGCGGCGTCGATCTCTATATCGACCAGGCGAAGTTCCATGACCAGTTCGCCAGCGACGTGCCGGCTGAACAGGCTGCCCTGATGGCGGCGGCGCAACGGCCGGTCACTGACACAGCTCTCAACGAAAAGTCGGGCGAACCCGCCTGGAAGAAGCTGCCGTCGTGGTTCGTCTATGGCACCGGCGATAAGAACATTCCGGCCGCAGCCCTCGCCTTCATGGCCGAGCGGGCAAAGTCGAAGCACACCGTCGTGGTCGAGGGCGCTTCCCACGTCGTGATGGTTTCGCAGCCGCAGAAGGTGGCGGACCTCATCGAAGAGGCCGCGAAGTAACGGTCGATCAGGGCCACGGCGCGCAAGTGCCGTGGCCGGGTTTTTGACAAGCATGAGCCTGCATGCGGGGCAGCGATCGACTGGGGTTTGCACTGATGGCTTGCCGGCGTCCAGCGGCCGCGGCGCCTGTCACATCCCTGTCAACGGCCCCGAATAAGGGGAGGGGTGACCGCAATGAGGATCTCTCCCATGAAAACGATCGTTTCCGCCGCTGCACTTCTTGCCGCGAGCCTTCTCGCCATTCCGGCGTCTGCCGCAAACCTGGTTCTCTATACCAGCCAGCCGAACGAAGACGCGCAGGCGACGGTCGATGGGTTCATGGCCGCCAATCCCGACATCAAGGTTGATTGGGTGCGTGACGGCACGCCGAAGATCATCGCCAAGCTGCAGGCCGAGATCCAGGCCGGCAACCCCGTTGCCGACGTTCTCCTCATTGCAGACGTGGTGACGCTGGAGCGCCTCAAGGAAGACGGCAAGCTGCTTGCCTACAAGTCGCCTGAGGCAGCGCAGTATGACGCGGCACTCTATGATGCCGACGGCTATTATTACTCGACCAAGCTGATCACCACGGGCATCATGTACAACACTTCGGCCACGATGAAGCCTGCGAGCTGGAAGGACCTGACCAAGCCTGAGGCCAAGGGCCTCGTCACCATGCCGAGCCCGCTCGCTTCGGGTGCCGCTCTCATCCACGCCCAGACGCTCGCCGCCGTTCCCAGCCTCGGCTGGGATTTCTACAAGTCGCTGCAGGCCAACGGTGCGATCGCTGCCGGCGGCAACGGCGCCGTGCTGAAGTCGGTCGCCTCTGGCGAAAAGGCCTATGGCGTGGTCGTCGATTACCTACCGATCCGCGAGAAGGCCAAGGGCGCTCCGGTCGAGTTCGTCTTCCCGAGCGAAGGCGTGTCCGCCGTTACCGAGCCGGTCGGCATCCTGGCGAGCAGCAAGAACGCCGACGCCGCCGAGAAGTTCGTCGATTACGTGCTCTCGGAAAAGGGCCAGGAAGGTTTCCTCAAGCTCGGCTATATCCCGGCCCGCAACGGCATGAAGGTTCCGGAAGGTTTCCCGGCGCGCGACACGATCAAGGTCCTGCCGATCAAGGCGGCTGAAGCATTGAAGAATACCGATCAGGATCTGAAGACCTTCTCGGGCATTTACGGCTCGAACTGATCCTTCCATGCAAGGATATGTCAAAACAGGAAACAGCCAGCCCGTCTGGCTGTTTCCTTTTGTCGTTGCGGTCGTACTGATCCTCAGCGTGCTGCCGCTCGCGCGCCTTGCCATGGTCGGGATCGCGGCCTTCGCCAATGGCGGCGTGATCGATGTGCTGAGCGCGCCGTCGCTCTGGTCGGCGACCTATTACACTGTTCTCACATCGGTTCTCGGCACAATCATCTCGCTCGTGATCGGCTGCCTCTTCGCCTTCCTGCTGACGCTGACCGACATTCGCGGCAAGGGGCCGCTCAGCTTCTTCTTCGTACTGCCGATGATGATCCCGCCGCAGGTGACGGCGCTTGCCTGGGTGCAGATGTCAGGCCCCTCCAGCCCGCTGCTGAAGGCGCTTGATATCGCCCCGCCGCTCGGCTCGCCGCAGCCGCTCTATTCGGTGGGCGGCATCGCACTGCTCTATGGCGTGCAGCATGCGCCGCTGGTCTACCTCGCGCTCAGGGCCGGGCTGATGACGCTGCCGCGCGACGGCGTCGAGGCGGCGCGGCTTTCCGGCGCCTCCAGCCTGCGGGTCTTCCGCGATATCATCGTGCCTCTGTCGCTGCCTGGCATCATCGCGGGGGCGGCGATCTCCTTCGTTTCCTGCACCGGCAATTTCGGCATACCCGCCATTCTCGGCATTCCCGCCTCGATCTTCACGCTGCCGACGTTGATCTTCACCAAATTCTCCGCCTTCACCAGCCGCACTTTCGGCGATGTCGCCGTGCTCTCGGCGATCATTGCAATGATTTCGGTCGCGGGACTGATGATCCAGGACCGGGCGCTCAGAGGCCGCGATTACCGCGTCATCGGCCTGTCGGGTGCGAGTGCCGCTTTCGAGCTCGGCGCCTGGCGCCTACTGTTCACGCCCTTGCTCTGGGCGATCCTGTTCTTCATGCTGGCAGCACCCTTCTTCGCGCTGGTTGCCGGCGCGCTGGTGCCGGCCTATGGCGTGCCGCTCACCTTCAAGACCATGTCGCTGCATGCCTTTCAGGAGATCCTGTTCCGGCAGGCGGTGACGCGCACCGCTTTCATCAACTCGCTGTCGCTTGCGAGCGCCACCGCAGTTGGTCTTCTCGTGGTGACGGTGCTTGCCGCCGATACGCTGACGCGGCGCAGGGATGCGGTGTCCCGCATCGTCTCCAGCTTGATCGAGATACCCTATTCGCTGCCCGGCATCGTCATGGCGGTGTCCTTCATCCTCGTCTTTGCCGCGCCGATCCCGCTCCTGCATGTCTCGCTCTACGGCACGATCTGGATCATCCTGATCGCCTATTTCTCCTCCTTCTTCGCCGTCAGCCTGAAACCTGTCGTCAGCGCTTTCCATCAGCTCGATCCGGCATTGGAAGAAGCGGCGCGGCTTTCCGGTGCTGGTTTCTTTCGCCGGCTCTGCGATATCATCGTGCCGCTGATTGCGCCCGCCGCCGGCGCCTCGGTCATCCTCGTCTTCCTGATCGCCTGCAACGAGCTGACGATTTCGGCGCTGCTCTGGTCGGCCGGCACCCAAACGCTGGGTGTCGCCATCTACAATCTCGACGACAGCGGCAGCTCGGACCTTGCCTCGGCGCTTTCGGTGCTCGTCGTTCTCATGGTCGTCGCCATGATGGTGCTGCTCGAACTTTTGGCCAAACGCCTGCCGAAAGGGGTGGTCCCATGGCGCAACTGATCCTCAACCGGGTGGCCAAGGATTTCGGCACCGGGCGGGCTGCCGTCAGAGATTTTTCGCTCGATGTGCGCGAGGGCGGCTTCCTGGCGCTGCTCGGCCCTTCCGGCTGCGGCAAGACGACGGTGCTGCGGATGATCGCCGGTTTCGAGACGCCCTCGGACGGTTCGATCCATCTCGGCGAACGGCTGCTGGCAGATGCCGCGCAGTCTCTGCCGCCTGAGAAGCGCAACATGGCGATGGTCTTCCAGTCCTATGCGCTCTGGCCGCATATGAGCGTGGCGGAGAACGTCGGTTATCCCCTGAAAGTGCGAGGCATATCAGGCGAGGCCTACCGGGCGAAAGTGCGCGATGCGCTCGGCACCGTCCGGCTTGCCGACTACGCCGAGCGGCGGCCGGCCGATCTCTCCGGCGGCCAGCGCCAGCGCGTGGCGCTTGCACGCTGCCTGATGACCTCGCCCGACGTCGTGCTGCTCGACGAGCCGCTCGCCAATCTCGACCGGCACCTGAAGCAGGAGATGGAGGAGACGTTCCGCGAGTTCCACCAGCGCTCGGGCGCGACGATGATCTATGTCACCCACGACCAGAGCGAGGCGATGGCGCTCGCAACCGACGTCGCCGTCATGTCCGAGGGCCGGCTGCTGCAGGTGGCCGCACCGGCCGAAATCTATGCCCGGCCGGAAGGGCGCATCGTCGGCGAGCTGATCGGACGCGGCGCGATCCTGACCCTGCCGGTCATGGGCGGCGAACGCCGGCTGGAATGGGACGAGCTTGAGGATGCGCTGCATGCCGCCAATACCGATGGCGCCGATATCCTGGTACGGCCGGAGGATGTGGTGATCGGCGGAGAGGGCGCGCGGGCTATCGTCGAATCCGTGCTCTTCGAGGGCGAGCGTTATGCCGTCAAGCTGACACTCGGCAACGGCCAGACGCTGCGCGCCTTCAGCCGGGTGGCTGTGGTGTCCGGTGAGGTGGTACGCGTCATCATCCGCGCCGGCTGGCGGCTTTGAGCAAGGCGTGCCTGAAAATTACAGCGACAGCTCAAAAGCTAAAGCCCGATGAATCGTCGAGAAGAAGCATTCCCTTGTTGGTCCAACGGCCACCTAGGGGCGCTGGCTCAACCAGCCCGTAAGCGGTGAGAACCTCGACCGCCAGTTCGCCGGCATGCATCGCCTTGTGATTCAGATAGCCGTTGCCTTCGCTTATGTATTGTTCACACATCCACGCCAGCGCTTTCAGTATCTCTTTCTCTTCGAGGGTCATGACTTAAGGGGCTCCAGCACGCCTAAAATTCATAAATGAAATCAGAGGTCACATCACCTCACCGATCGCCGCCACCGTTCCTTGGCGCCATGGCTGTCGGCAACCTAGCCGGGCTTATTCGCCGCCCGAACACTGCCAGCGAATGACGCGGCAGCTGCCGGTCTGCCTGCTGCAACTGCCGATCGCCTGGCGCTGCGCCTCGCGGCGGTCGTAACCCCAGCCGGAGCCCCAGCCGCCGCGGCTGCCGACCGCCACCGCGCCGCAGCCGTTGCGGAACCAGATAGCGATGCGGCAGTCATTTGTGCTGTCGTCACAATTGCGGCGGGCGACGGTTTCGGCGGCACCGCGGCTTCCATAGGCATAGGACCAGCCGGTGGCGCCTGATGACGGCGAATAGGCGATAGCGCCATAGGTGTCGGCGAGCGCCGGGCCGGCGCCGGCAAGGAGTGTCAGAACTGCAAGCGATGCCAGAATTCGTTTCATGAAATGCCCCCGCGTGCGAATCGGCGATTGCCGTCCGCGGCAAACTATCAGAGGCCGGTGGCGGAATGTCAGCAGCCTAAGTCACAGCTGGACGCTTCCGGCTCCAAAAGCCTCGGCTGTCCGCATTTTTCTTGGCCGTGCCATCTTTTCCTGCCGCTTCTGCTGGTTAAGGTAGCGCCTGCAACCGGACTCATTCCATGTCGCTTCGCCTCGCCACTTTCAATGTCGAAAATCTGCTGACCCGTTTCGATTTCACCGGCTTCCGCAACCAGCTGCGCCAGGACCGCGTCATCAAGCTTTTCGAGGTGTCGAGCGAGGGCGTCTATCAGCAGCTCGAGCAGGCGCGGGTGATCGCCGCGACCGACGACACCAGGCAGATGACGGCGCTTGCGATTGCCGATGCGGATGCCGATATCCTCTGCCTGCAGGAAATCGACAATATGGCCGCGCTTCAGGCCTTCGAATACGGCTATCTCTTCCGCATGGTCGGAAACGGCTACCGGCAGAAGTTCCTTGTCGAGGGCAATGACAGCCGCGGCATTGATGTCGCCGTGCTGATGCGCGAGGAAACCCGAGACGGCCAGAAGATCGAGGTCAAGGACATCAGAAGCCACGCGATGACGACCTATCGCGATTTCGATCTCTTCGATGAGGAGCTGGCGCTTACCAACCGCATCGACGACAAGATCTTCAAGCGCGATTGCCTGGAACTCGATCTTCTGATCGGCGGCCGGCCGTTTTCGCTCTATGTCGTGCATTTCAAATCGATGGGTAATCCGCGCGAGGGGCTCGACGGGCGCCAGTCGACCATGCCGCTCCGCCGCGCCGAGGCGCGCGCCGTGCGCCGCATCATCGAGGAGCGCTTCGGCGCCGGCCATACGGATAAGAAGAGCTTCGCCATCTGCGGCGACATGAACGATTACCAGGAGCGCGTCGACGTCATCGGCCGGCGCGGCGCCGGCTATCATTTCGAGCATCAGGACGAGGCCGAAAGCGCGCTCGACGTCTTCAGCCATGACGGCTTTGCCGAAAACGTCGTGCGCCGCCGCGATGTGCTCGACCGCTGGACGCTCTATCATTCCCGTGGGCCGCAGGAGCAGTGGCTCTGCCAGCTCGACTATCTCTGGCTCTCGCCCGCACTCGCTGCCCACAATGCCGGCCGCCTGCCCGAAATCATCCGCAACGGCCAGCCCTATCGCACCATCTTCCCGCCGGGGCAGGAGGTGGAGCGTTACCCGCGCACCGGCTGGGACCGGCCGAAAGCCTCCGATCACTGCCCCGTCGTCATGACACTGGATCTTCCCTGAGAACGAACATGAAAACCAATTTGAACGTGAATTTTCAGAACACCGATTTTTCCGATGATTTCGCTGGCTGGCCGCCGGAGGCCACGGTCTTCCCGATCGCCGGCGTCGACCTCAAAGTCCTGCCCGGCACCCATCCCTTCGTCATCGCCGAGGAAGCGGCGATCCGCGAGAATTGGACGAGGGAGACCGCCGCCAACCCTGCGCTCTTCGACGGGCGCCTCGTCTTCCAGCGGCAGCTGTCGTTTGGGGAGGATGGGATCTCGGGCGAGGGCTACGTCACTCCCTTTTCCGCCTTCATGTGGTGGCGCCGCCAGCCGGAGCGCCAGGGCGGCATTCACGTCTTCGCCTATCCGGTGCTCGAAAGCGCCGATGGCGCGCTGGTGGCGATCCGCATGGGCGCCCATACCGCCAATCCCGGCCAGGTCTATTTCGCCGCCGGCTCGCTGGAGGCGGAAGATATCGTCGATAACAGATGCGACATCGAGGCAAACATGCGCCGCGAGGTCCACGAGGAGACCGGGCTCGACCTCGCCCAATCCGTGGCGGGGCAGGGGCTCTTCGCCAGCCACAACCGGCGCACGGTGACGCTCATCCGGCTCTTCCGATTCGACATGACGGCTGAGGAGATGGTGAAGCGGATCGAAACTCACATGCTGGTGGCCGAGGACAAGGAAATCGCCGGCGCCGTGGCAATCCGCTCGGCCGATCACGCGGCTCACCCCTACAACGTCGCCATGCTGCCTGTCATCGACTGGTATTTCGGCAAGGCGCGCGTGTAAGAGATAAGGGCCAAGATACCATAGGGTGAGGCTTCTCGGATGCACCATGCCTGGGTTCCTCGGCGCCGGCGTGCCGTGTTGCACCCCCCTCTGCCCTGCCGGGCATCTCCCCCACAGGTGGGGAGATCGGCTGGGCGGACCCGCTCGTTCCAACATTGATTGTTTGGGGAGATTCCATCTCCGATTCGATCTCCCCCCTTGTGGGGGAGATGCCCGGCAGGGCAGAGGGGGGTGCAACACGGCATACCCTCTCTCGATTCCTGTGACAGCTGCCCGTTCGGACACGCCCCTAACACCGCTCCCCAAAAATCGAGATATAGTTTTCATTAACAATCACGCATAAAACCAAGAGTGTCGGCGCCTCCTGCCAGAGATGCGTTGTTCTTAGCGGACTTACCGCCTTGCACTCGATCGTCTGGTCGGGCAGGTTGACGGCGCGATGACCGATTCAAGGAGGCCGATGTGGCGCGAAGCTACAGCGTCTATGACGTGTTCACCGATCGAAAGCTTGCGGGCAACCCGCTGGCGGTGATCTTCGACGGCGACGATCTCAGCGACGAGGCGATGCAGGCGATCACCCGGGAGATCAATCTCTCCGAGACGGTGTTCGTGCAGCCCGCGACCAATCCCGCCTATGCGGCGAAACTGAGGATATTCACGCCGGGCCGCGAACTGCCGTTTGCCGGTCATCCGACGGTCGGTACGGCGGTGGCGCTCGCCGAATGGACGCACGGCGCCACGACCCGCGATCTCGTCACGGTGCTCGAAGAAAATGTCGGGCCGGTGCGCTGCGCGGTGCGGCTACGGGAAGGCGAGGCGAGCTTTGCCGAATTCGACCTACCGCGCAAATCGCAGCAGGCCGTCATGCCGCTCGACAAGCTCGGCATCGCCGATGCGCTGTCGCTGAAGATCAGCGAGATCGGCTTTGAAAATCACACGCCCGCGATCTGGAGCGCCGGCGTTCCCTTCCTGCTCATTCCGGTCCACGATGTCGGCGCCGCGCAGCGGGTGGAGTTCGATCCGCAGCTCTGGGAAAAGATTGTGCCCTTCGTCGACGGCGCGCTCGCCTCGGCCTATGTCTATTGCCGCGGCGGCGTCAACCATGTGGCGAAGTTCCATGCACGCATGTTCGCAAGCGGCATGGGTATCGTGGAGGACCCGGCGACCGGCTCGGCGGCGGCCGCCCTTTCGGGCGCGATCCATTATTTCGACCGGCTGACGGACGGGCACCACCCGATCCTGATCGAGCAGGGCGTGGAGATGGGCCGGCCCTCCTTCATCCACCTGCATATCGACGTCGACGGCGGGACGATCTCCAATGCCCGGATCGGCGGCCAGGCGGTGCGGCTGGCGAGCGGCACGCTCGACCTTTGATCGCTAGAGCGCCCAAAGGACGCTCTATCACTTTGAATCGGCGCATAATCCTCTCCGAAAATCGATTCCGATTTTCGGAGTTGTGCGCTGCATTTCAGCCATGCGCAAAAATCTTCGACATTAACCAAAGAATTTTTGCAGATGCGCTGGACAAGCCTGCCGATCCTGTTTATACGCCCCGTCACACCGCGCAGCCAAGCGCGGACGGGTGATTAGCTCAGTTGGTAGAGCAGCTGACTCTTAATCAGCGGGTCGTAGGTTCGAGCCCTACATCACCCACCATTCTTCTTGAAATCATTGATGAATATGGCGCAGTCCGGAATCTCCGGAGGCTGATTTCCAATCAAAGGGAAACGGCTTTGCGATCATGCGCGCAACATGGCACTGCTGTTCGACGAGATCGTAACTTACGGGCTTTTCAGGACCGAAGTTTCGACCCACGGATTCAAGAGACGTTGTTGCGCGCTGACATCTGCTGTCCCCCCGTTGATATCTGCCAGCACCACCGTCATCCAGGTGTTCGGCCCTTCTATCAAAAGGGCCGTGCCGCTTTGCCTACGCTCTTTCGTTATCGTACCCAACGAGGCGGCGGACAGCGCAGTTTCGAAGGCGTCAATCTCAGCGTTCGAACAACGCAATCCTCGCGAATCATCCTTTGCCAAGGCTGGCAAAAGTTCGATCGAGCAGGTGGTGGAAAGGAAGCTTTGGAATTCTCGGTAAACCATGGCGAACCGCAGTCCGCTCGGCATTGTGTAAACCTCACTGCCGGTCCGAGGCTCGGAGGGAGGGCGGACTGGGGAAGAAATCGCTTCAACCTTCCACTCGCCTCGATCAACCCCGCTATGCAGGGCATCCAGGCTTCGACCATTCAACACGCAGAGCTTCAAGGTATCGTTGAGGGGACACGCAGCCGCCTCCTGCTGGCCCAACACCACTGCAATCATCAAAGCTGCAAAGAAACGCACTCGACCACCCCAAGACCAAATCCATCTGCACCGTAGCCTGGATGCTGGAGAAAGCAAGGCAGGTACGCATGCGCCACTGGCCGCACCGAACCGCTTGCCCTATCTTGCTCTCATAAACTGGAGGGGGCCATGAAAAGCGTCATCTTCGCTGTCGCCTTGTCTCTGCCGCTGCCGGCTTTTGCCGCCGGGGTAATGCAGGTCAAGGCGGCGGATCACAGCTGCGGTGAGATTGCGCAGATCATCCGTCAGAACAAGAAGGTCTTTGTCCGCGTCGGTTTAGGCGGGCGCAGTTTTCGTTATCCGCCGGCGCAATGCAGCCTGGGCGACAAGCGCAGCACGGCCAGTTTCCGCGACGGCGGGGGAAAGCAATGCGTTCTCGATTATGCCTGCGTCTACGACCCCGCATCGTCCTATAATTTCCCGTGATATCAGAACAGCAGGATTGAGAAGCGTCTCAGTCGCGGCCGGTCGGCTTTATGCCGAGGAGCCAGAGGCCGCCGAGGATGAAAATCACCAGCGCCGCCATCGCCGCCATGGGCGGTCCGTATTCCGAGAAAGAGTAGGAGGTGTCGAGGGCGGCAAAGTATATGGCCGCAATGGCAAGCTTTGCTGCGATCAGAAGGGCAAGCGCACCGTTTCTGGCGTATCGCCCGATCCTGCGCCAGTCGTAAGACACATCCTTCGTCGGAACCGGAGCGGTCTCGATCCACTTTCGTTCAGATAATGCCGGGCGCCTGCGTCCAAACGTGGGTTTCATGACCGGCAGGATAGATGAAACATCTTAACCGATCGGAGTGCTCGGCTCCGGGTCCCTCCGCAGCGCCCCTCAGCACTTCGCGTTGAGGCGACGCTCTATTGAATCCTGTGGTTGAAAATTTCTCGTTAGACGTCTTGACTCCTGCGGAGATCGGAACAAAATAAGAACAAGTTCTTCGAGCAGCTTAGTAAAAGCGCGTCGGGTGATAGAGCAAAGGGTTGACGACCAGTGTTATCGGGTCATTCCGGACTGGCCGGATGAAGCTCACACTCTAACTTTATTCGCTCACATCAGGAGTTGATATGAAAAGCGTCGTTCTGGCCGTTGCGTTGCTGCTTCCGTCCGCGGTCCTTGCGGCCGAGGCGGTGGAGGTCAACGCCAGGGATCACAGCTGCGGTGAGCTTGCGCAGATCATCCGCCAGGACAAGAAGGTTTTCGTGCGCATGGGCTTCGGCGGCCGCAGTTTTCGCTATCCGCCGGCCAGATGCAATCTGGGGGACAAGTACGACACTGCGACGGTGAGGGATGCCAACGGCAAACTCTGCGTCCTCGACTACGAATGCGTTTACGACCCGCAGTCCTTCTATAACAGAATTCCCAAGTAGTTCCGGCCAGCCATCGCCCCAACCATCGCTAAGCCAATCGCGCCTGAGAAGGCGCGAATGGGATCGGCTTGCCCGATCGCGTGGGTGGCGGGGCTGCCGGAAGGACCGGGAGGCAATGAATGAGATCAGAGATCTAGGCAAAGGTTGAATCCTTCAACCTTCATTTTGGGAGACGTATCATGCGTAAATTCGTTTTTCTGGCAGCGCTGCTGATGTCAGGCGAGGCCTTTGCCGGCTGCGAGCTTATCTCGGGACCGTGCTGGACGCAGGGCCGCGATACCTACACGATGGAGCGAAATTCCGGCGGCAGCTACAACACCTATCGCAACGGCGATCTCTATTCGCAAACCCAGCAGACTCTGGGCGGGACTTATCGCGAAACCGTCAATGGGGGCGGTTCGCGCACCTATAATTACGACCCGTACAAGGGCTACGACAGCAAGAAAAACGGCAATCGCTGGTAGCCGCCAGGTCCGCTCATTCGGCAGTGACCAGGACAAGAAAAAAGGCCGGGCGAAATTCGCACCGACCTTCCCCGATCTGTCTCAACGGCGGCTGCCAGTACATCCGTGGTCAGCCGTCGGAGACAAATTGTATGAGTGGTATGTAATGTTTGCCTGAAGAGGTTCAAGGGCCACGCAATAAAATAGATGCCCAGGCCGGCGCATGACCCTGGGAAGGGAGATCGGCTTCCCAATGCGCCAAATGCTGAACCGTCCCTGGCGTGTCGTATCCGACACGCCAGGGACGCATCCGTTCCATGGGCCGAGCAGCGTTACTGCGCGGCAGGGGCAGCCGGCGGCGTGGCCGGAGCCGGAGTTGCTGGCGCAGGTGCCGGCGTTGCGCTGTTGTCGGCCGGAGCGATCGGCTTGACCGGGACCGGCTCGGATTGGGTCGTGGAGGCCGTCGTATCCGGAGACGTGCCGGGCGGTGTGCTGCTCCACTGCGAATAGGCGAATGCAGCAACAGCGATCACGGCCAATGCAGCGACCCAGACCACCCACGAATTGCCGACGCGCGCAGTCGGCGTCGTGCGCAGGTCGAGATTCGGATTCAGCGGGCGGTTCGGATCGTTAGGACTATTGGGGTCGTACGTCATGGTACTTTCTCCTCTTGCGGTGAGAGAGAAATGGACGAGCGGGCTTTTTGTTCCATTCTGGGGCCGGAGGGCCTGTGTTGACTGGGCTTTGGGCCGTGGCCGGCTTACGGGAGAGTTTCATCATGAAGGCGGGGATGCGTCGCGCGGGGCCGGATGGATGCAAGGAGCAGCGCTGCGGCGCGTCCTTCGAGGCTCCGGCCTCTGGCCTGCGCGCCGCAACAACACGGTTGCTGAGGTGCCCCGCAGGGGCCTCGAAGGGCGAGGCGGGTGCGCCGACGCCAGCATCCCCTTGACATAACGAGGGCAGTTTGCGCATGCTTTTGCCATGGGGTCGCGATCACCCCACGAGGCGTCATGCTGAAGAATCGCGTCCAGCAAACCGATCAACGGAGGACGCGTCATGCCGTCATTTCTTGAAATTTCTCCCGACAAGCTCAACCGCCTCATCGGAACGCCGGGTGCGCCCTGCATCATCGACGTCCGCACGGAGGAGGATTTCGCGCTCGATCCGCGTCTGGTGCCGGGCTCGCTCCGGCGCAGCCATGAAGAGGTTGCGTCCTGGGCGCACAGCATCGATGCCGATGCCGTCGTCGTGGTCTGCCAGAGGGGCGCCAAGCTGAGCCATGGCGTGGCCGCCTATCTCAGACATGCCGGCATCGAGGCGGAAAGCCTCGAAGGCGGCTTCGAAGCTTGGATTGCGGCGGGACCTGTCGTGCCCGAGGCCAAGCTGCCGCGCCGTGATGCCGAAGGGCGCACCGTCTGGGTGACGCGGGCGCGCCCGAAGATCGACCGCATCGCCTGTCCCTGGCTAATCCGCCGCTTCGTCGATCCGGATGCCGTCTTCCTGTTCGTGCCGACGTCAGAGGTCATCGCCGTCGGCGAGCGCTTCGGGGCTGTGCCCTTCGATATCGAAGATGTGTTCTGGAGCCATCGCGGCGAGCTCTGCACCTTCGACGTGATGGTCGAGGAGTTCGGGCTGACATCGGAGCCGCTCCTGCATCTCGCGCGGATCGTCCGGGCGGCCGATACGGCAAGGCTCGATCTCGCGCCGGAGGCATCCGGTCTGCTGGCCGCTTCGCTCGGCCTGTCACGCATGTATTCCGACGATCTGGAGCAGCTCGAGGCCGGCATGCTGCTCTACGATGCCTTTTACCGCTGGTGCCGCGACGCGACCGAGGAAACCCACAACTGGCCCGCGCCGAAGAAGAGGCCATGAGATGGCCGAGATGACAGGCAATGCGCCCGCCGAGCAGGCGGGGGAGAAAGATGCGGGCGAGGGGCATCATCACGGCGTCTCGTTCGGGGAGGCCTTCCGGGTGTGGCTGCGCGTTTCGGCCCTGAGCTTCGGCGGCCCGGCCGGCCAGATCGCCGTAATGCACCGGATCATCGTCGACGAGAAGCGATGGATCGGCGAGCACCGTTTCCTGCATGCGCTGAATTATTGCATGCTGCTTCCCGGACCCGAGGCGCAACAGCTCGCGATCTATATAGGCTGGCTGATGCACCGCACGGCGGGCGGTCTGGTCGCCGGGGTTCTCTTCGTACTGCCGGGCTTCCTGTCGATCCTCTGCCTCAGCTATATCTACGCGGCTTACGGCAGCGTCGGTCTCGTCGCCGGCCTGTTCTTCGGGCTGAAGGCGGCCGTGCTTGCCGTCGTCGTGCAGGCCGTCATCCGCATCGGCGGCCGGGCGCTGAGGAACCGCACCATGCTGGCGATAGCGGCCGCGGCCTTTATCGCCATCTTCTTTCTCCACGTGCCGTTCCCGCTGATCGTGCTCACCGCCGGTCTTGCCGGTTTCCTCGGCGGCCGGTTGGGGCTTGCCGCCTTCAGGCCGGGCGGCGGGCACAAGGCGGGAAGCGGACCGGTGCTCTCGGATGCCGACTCCGCGCTCGGCGAAGGCATACCGGCGCATGCGCGCCCTGATCTCGGCTGGTCGCTGCGCATCTCGGCAGCATTGCTCGCGCTCTGGCTGGTGCCCGTTGCTGCCCTCTACGCAGCCTTCGGGGCGCATGACGTCCTCACCGAGATCGGGCTGTTCTTCAGCAAAATGGCCGTCGTCACCTTCGGCGGGGCCTATGCCGTGCTCGCCTATGTCGCCCAGGAGGCCGTGCAGCATTTCGGCTGGCTGAGGCCCGGCGAGATGCTCGACGGTCTCGGCATGGCCGAGACGACGCCGGGGCCGCTGATCATGGTCGTCGAGTTCGTCGGTTTCATGGGCGCCTACCGCAATCCCGGATCGCTCGATCCGATGCTCGCCGCCACGCTTGCCGCGATCCTGACGACCTGGGTGACCTTCGTGCCCTGTTTCCTCTGGATCTTCCTCGGCGCGCCCTTCATCGAAAAACTGCGCGGCAACGCGGCACTCGCGGGCGCGATGTCGGCGATCACGGCCGCCGTGGTCGGCGTCATCCTCAACCTCGCCGTCTGGTTCGGCGTGCACACGCTGTTTGCCGAAGTCGCGTCGGTCCAGTTCGGCAGCTTGCGGCTCGATATTCCCGTGCTGCAATCGGCCGTGCCGGCGGCAATGGCGCTGTCAGCCGCCGCGGCCATCGCGATCTTCCGGTTCAAGACCTCAGTCATCGCGACATTGCTTGCTTGCGCGGCGGCAGGGGTGCTCTGGACGCTGGCCGTTGGTTAGGAAAGGCTCTAAGCGTCCGCCCCATCCGGGATGCGTGCCGCGAGGATCTTGTCGATGCGCATGCCGTCCATGTCGATCACCTCGAAGCGCCAGCCTTCGAAGTGGAAGGTTTCTCCGGTTTCGGGGATGTGCTGCAGCTGATGCAGGGCAAAGCCCGCCAGCGTGTGGAAATCGGCATCCGGGCGCTCCCTGAGGCCCAGCCGTTCGAAGGCGTCGAAGGCCGGCATCATCGCATCGATCAGCAGCGAGCCGTCCTCGCGGATAACGATGTCGGGCTCTTCGTCGGCTCCGGGCAGGTCACCGGCGATCGCTTCGAGCAGGTCGGTCTGGGTGACGATGCCTTCGAGGCTGCCATATTCGTCGATGATGATCGCAAGGCGCACGGGCGAGGCCTTGAAACTGTCGATCACGCGCACGACCGAGGTGCCCTCGTGCAGCACCAGCGGCTGCTTGATCACCTCCATCGGGCGGACCTTGCCGCCGTCGAGCACCTGGTCGAGAAGGTCCTTCTTCAGCACCATGCCGATCGGCTCGTCGATCGAGCCGCGGGCGACCAGCAACTGCTCGTGGCTGCATTCGCGGATCGTCTTCAGGATATCGGCCTCGCTGTCGTCGGCATCGAACCAATCGATGTCGAGACGCGGGGTCATGATATCGGAGATCGGCCTGTCGCCGATGTTGAACACTCGCTCGACGAGTTGCTGCTGCACCTGGTTCAACAGACCGGCCTCGTGGCTCTCGGCGACGAGAAGCTTCAGCTCCTGCGGCGAATGGAACGAGGATTCTCCGGTTCCGGCGCGAAGCCCGACGCCCCGGAGCACGAGATTACCAAGGCCGTTCAGGACAGTTATCGCCGGCTTGAACAGCACCAGGAACAGCCCGAGCGGGCGCACGACGGCAAGCGAGGTGGCCTCGCTGCGCTGCAGCGCCAGGCTCTTCGGCGCCAGTTCGCCAAGCACGATGTGCAGCGCGGTGATGATGACGAAGGCGATGACGATGGCGATGGTATGAGCGCCGGTCGTCGCCCATTCCCCGGGCAGCCACCACAACAGAGGCTCGATCAGGTGGGCGAGTGCGGGTTCGCCGACCCAGCCGAGCGCCAGCGAGGAAATGGTGATGCCGAGCTGGGTGGCCGCGAGATTGGAGTCGAGATTGTCGACGGCGCGCTGGAGGGCGGAGGCGTTCATGCGGCCCGCCGCGGCGAGTTCGGCGACGCGGCTGCGCCTGACCGACACCAGGGCGAATTCGGCGGCAACGAAGAAGCCATTGGCGGCGACGAGAAGAAACACGGCTAGTATCCCGAAATAATCGGAGAGCCCGCCGGCGGAGTCGGACATGTTTTCCCTGCCTTTACATCGATGGGAATCCGAAACTACACGCTCGCGCACCAGTGGCAAGGCGCGGCCGACATTCTTGCGGTGAGCGATGTCGATGCCGGCCCGTCTCCGTGGGGATGACGCATATCGGGCCGGATGGCGGATGCCTTCACTTCTTCGGTGCTTCGAAGAGCTCGATCGGGTTTCCGGCCGGGTCCTCGAGCAGGATCTGCTTGCCGCCGACGCCCTGCACGATCTCGTTTCGAAAATGCGCGCCGGCCTTGCGCAGCGTGGCGACTTCGGCCTCCAGATCCGCAACTTCGATATGGATGCGGTTCCATCCGCCGGGTTCCGGCTTTCGCCCGTCGGGCATGGCCTGGGATGCGCCGCCCGGTCCCGTCATGCCGCTGAGGAGGAGGCGAAAGCCATCTCTGGTCAGGATGGCGAAGCTGGGAGCGGGATGAAGCGCGACCGAGAAGCCGAGATGTCTCGTATAGAATTCCACCGCGGCGTCGACGTCGTCGACGATATAGCGCATGCTGATGCCGGGCATGGTTTCCTCCATCGTGGTTTCCCTGCGCGACAGCACCACGTGTGTCCGACGGGACGCGCTAGCAAGGCTCGATGATCTCGAATCTGCGCCCGATCCTTGCTAAAATCCAATCCGATTTGCGGACTAGGCACCGATTGCGCTGCGGAGCGCTGAACCTGCGGCCAGCAGCAGGACGATGGTCCAGGGCGGCGCCTTCCAGACGGTGAGCAGCAGGAAGCCGGCGAGCGCCAGCGCGAAATCCGGCGGTGAAAGCACTGCGCTCGTCCAGACCGGGCTGTAAAGCGCTGCACCGAGAATGCCGACGACGGCGGCGTTGGCGCCGCGCATGGTGGCCTGCATGGCCGGGCGCGAGCGCAGCCCATCCCAGAAGGGCAGCATGCCGTAGACGAGAAGCAGGCCGGGTAGGAAGATGGCGACAAGCGCGATGGCGGCGCCCGCCAATCCGTTCGGCGCCGGCTCCATGACAGCGCCAAGATAGGCCGCGAACGTGAAGAGCGGCCCGGGGACCGCCTGCGTCAGGCCATAACCGGCGAGGAAGGATTCGTTCGCCACCCAGCCCGGCGCCACGACCTCCGCCTGGAGCAGCGGCAGCACGACGTGGCCGCCGCCGAAGACAAGCGCGCCCGAACGGTAGAAGGCATCGAAAAGCGCGATGGCCTGATGGCCGGTCGCACTGGCGAGGAACGGCGGGACGAGGAAGAGGGCAGCAAAGAGGGCGAGTGCGATCACGCCGGCACGGCGCGACACGGGAAAGCCGAGACGGCCAGCCAGCGCCGGTGCATCGGCGCGGCAGAGAAACAGCCCGGCGGCGGCCCCAAGGGCGATTGCGCCGATCTGGCCGAAGGATCCGCCGATGAAGACCGCGATGGCGACCGCCGCGAGCGCAATGCCGGCGCGCTGGCGATCCGGCGTGAGGCTCTTCGCCATGCCCCAGATCGCCTGCGCGACGACGGCGACGGCAATGAGTTTCAGGCCGTGGAGGAGACCTTCCGCCACCGGACCGGTGAAGGCGGAGGCGCTGAGCGCGAAGACAAGGAGGATGAGTGCCGACGGCAGTGTGAAGCCGCACCAGGCGGCAAGCCCGCCGGCAAGGCCGTTGCCCCTCAGCACGCCAAGCGAGAAGCCGACCTGGCTGGAGGCCGGGCCCGGCAGGAACTGGCAGAGCGCGACCAGATCGGCATAATCGGCCTCGTCGATCCATTTGCGCCGCACCACCAGCTCGTCCCTGAAATAGCCGAGATGGGCGATCGGCCCGCCGAAGGAGGTGAGGCCGAGCTTCAGGAAAACGCGGAGAACTTCGAGCGGCGAGCCCTCGGCAGGGCCGGCGACGGGCAGGGCATCGTCATGGGCGCTCATCGCCACCTCCGATACCGGAGTGCCGGTTCTGCTGCTCGTCCATATCTCTTCGTCATCCCGGCTCACGTCTTCAAAAATCGATATTGAGGGGCGACTGTATGGATAATCTGCCTGAGGTCAACGGTGTGCCCACCAGGCGATATGTGGGATGTGTAAGTCTTATCTAAAATATGAGAATGTGGCCGCAGCTATCAGATTTAATTACGGAAGTTTAATTTTAATTTCAGTTTCGGTTCATCTTTCCGGCCCTAGTTTTCTCCCGTGCCCAACACGAGGAACCGCACATGAAAAAGATCTTCGCAGCCCTTCTTTCCGCGTCCATCCTGCTCTCGCCGATTGTCGCCTCTCAGGCGAGCGCGGATGATTTTCGTCGTCCGCCTGTTGTCGTCGAGAAGAAGGTGATCGTCGAAAGAACGGTCGTCCGGCCGCATTGGAAGAAGGGATACCGCGTCACCGCCGGCGAACGCCGTGGGTTTTCCGACGTGCACGACTACCGCCGCTACCGTCTGGCGCCTCCGCCGCGCGGCTATCGCTGGGTCCGCGCCGACCACGACTTCCTGCTGATCGGCGTCACCAGCGGCGTCATCTCCAGCATCATTTCCGGGCGTTGATTGAATGGATGAGGGCGGCTTCGGCCGCCCTTTCCGGTTTTCGGGAGGGCCGGGAGGGAGGATAGGGCATGCTGTGTGGCACCCCCCTCTGGCCTGCCGGCCATCTCCCCCACAGGTGGGGAGATCGGCTGGGCGCAATGGTTTCCCCAAATAATCGACGTTGCAGCATGGCGCAACGGTAGATGGGTAGGAAGGCCGAGCCACCTGTGATCTCCCTCCTTGTGGGGGAGATGGCCGGCAGGCCAGAGGGGGGTGCCACACGGCACGACGGCAGAGGAAGGGAAATTATGATGTACTTCCTGGGCATCGCATCCGACCGTTCCGGGTCACCATCTGCCCTATCAATCCTGCCGCCGTGATGGCATCACCCGCTCAGCAATGACGCCGAGCAATCCCTTGGCCTTGTGCGGCGTCTCATCCACAGTCTCATGTGTCAGCGGATGCAAGCCCTCGATCGGCGGCAAGGGATCGCACTCCGCGCAGACACAGCGGTAAGACTTGATCGCCGGCGCCTTCATGCCGCCTGCCTGTTCCAGCTCACGAAAGGATCGGGCAAATTGCGCCAGCGCTCCGGCGTAAACGCATCGCTTTCCACCAGGCATGCGTCGAGTTCCTTCCTGATCCAGGCCTCGTCCATCGGGTCGGCGCCAATGAAGACGATTTCCTGGCGGCGGTCGCCCCAGACGGGATCGAGATAGGGGCTAAGCGCGCTGAGGAAGCCGGGCTCTTGCGGCCATTGCTCGCGCGGCACGGCCGCCCACCACAGGCCCATCTTGCCGGTGCGCACGATCGCGCCGGCATGGCTGATCTCGCCGACATGGTGCGGGCGGGTCGCCAGCCAGAAGAAGCCTTTGGCGCGCACCACGCCCGGCCAGCTTCTGTCGAGAAAGGCCTGCAGCCTGACCGGATGGAAGGGCCGCTTCTCGCGGTAGACGAAGGAGCGGATGCCGTATTCCTCGGTTTCCGGCACGTGGTCGCGGAAGCCGTGGAGCTCCTTGTACCAGAGCGGATGGGTCTCGGCCTTTGATATATCGAAACGGCCAGTGCCGAGCACTTCCTTCAGCGCCACCTTGCCGAAATTCGACTCGATCAACCTGGCATCCGGATTGAGGCCGACGATGATTTTCCGCGCTGCGTCGCGCTGTTCATCACTTGCCGTGCCGATCTTGTTCAGCACCACGACATCGGAAAATTCGATCTGCTCGACCAGCAGGTCCACTATTGTCCTGTTGTCGCCGTCGCCCGCCGTTTCGCCGCGATCGGCGAGGAAATCGGCCGAGGCGTAATCGGCAAGCAGGTTGGCGGCGTCGACGACCGTCACCATGGTGTCGAGCCTTGCGACGTCGGAAAGGCTTTGACCGTTCTCATCGCGGAATTCGAAGGTGGTGGCGACGGGCAGGGGCTCGGCGATGCCGGTGGATTCGATCAGCAGGTAGTCGAAGCGACCCTGATCGGCGAGCTGGCGGACCTCCTTCAACAGGTCATCGCGCAACGTGCAGCAGATGCAGCCATTGGTCATCTCCACCAGTTGCTCCTCGGTGCGGGAGAGATTGGCGCCGCCGTCGCGCACCAGGCTGGCGTCGATATTCACCTCGCTCATGTCGTTCACGATGACGGCGACGCGCAGACCCTCGCGATTGGCGAGCACATGGTTGAGCAGGGTCGTCTTGCCGGCGCCGAGAAAGCCTGAAAGCACCGTGACCGGAAGTCTGTTGTCTTTCTGCCTGATATTCATCGATTACCTCTCTTAATGTTATATCATTACTTCAATGGAAACGAAAAAAGGCGGAACGGGGGTGTCGCCGCCTTCTTCCGCCTCGGCTCTCCCAAGCTCTGCGCGTCCGGTCGGACGCACACAGCCGGCGTGAGGGGTCACGCGTTGGAGAGGCAATCCTTCATGCTGTCGGCGATGCCGCGCATGAGGGTGAAGTAGAGATCGGGACCGGCCTTCAGCGTCGCCGCTTCCGGATCCAGCACGCCTGATTTGGCGCGGGTGCCTTCGATGACAACATCGATCAGGCGCGGCTCGAATTGAGGCTCGGCAAAGACGCAAGTGGCGCCGAGTTCGCCGACCTTGCGGTGGATTTGCGAAACGCGCTCGGCGCCGGGAATGGTTTCCGGGCTGACGGTGATGGAGCCGGCGACGCGGATGGCGTAGCGGTGCTCGAAATACTGGTAGGCATCGTGGAAGACGATGAAGGGCTTGTCCTTGACCGGGGCGACGGCGGCGGCGATCTCCTTGTCCAGCGCATCCAGCTTGTCATCCAGCGCCTTGGCATTGCCCTGATAGGTCAGCGCATTGGCGGGGTCGGCGGCAACCAGCGTCGTGGTGATCATCGCGGCCATGGCTTTCGCATTCATCGGGTCGAGCCAGAGATGCGTGTCGAAGCCACCGTGCTCGTGGTCGTGATCAGCCCCGGCGCCATGGGCGGCGTCAGCCTCCTCGTGCTCGTCTCCGTCGTCATGCGGCTCGAAAGCGCCGCCTTCGCGGAAGGGCAGCTTGACGAGGCCCGGCGCATTGTCGAGCTCGGCGATGCTGGCATTTGTGCCCAGCGCCTCAAGCGGCTTTTGGAGAAAGGCTTCGAGGCCGGGGCCGACCCAGAAGACGACCTTGGCCTGCTGCAGGGCCCGCGCGTTCGAAGGCTTCATATTGTAGGTGTGCGGAGAGGCAGCGCCATCGACGATAAGCTCTGGTTCGCCGACGCCCTGCATGATCGCCGAGACCAGCGAATGGATCGGCTTGATCGAGGTGACGACGACGGGCGCGTCTGCCGCCCGCATGGTGCCGGCAAAGAGGAGGGCGGGGATGGTAAGGGCCGGCATGGCGAGAACGGCCGGAATTCGAAGGGCCAGGGTTTTCAGGGCAGGCCCCAGGGCGCGTTTCATCATAGGCTCCGCTTGAATTGCAAACGTTATGTTATTACATCAATTGCGTTATGCTATAACGTGTGCGATAGCAGGACGCAACAGCACTTTCGGAAAATTTGATGCTCTCTCCCGCAAATGCCACCGCTGGTATCAGGGCCGAACCGCTGGTTTCGCTCGAGAATGTCGGCGTTCTCCGCAATGGCCGCTGGCTGGTGCGCGGCGTCGAATTTTCCGTCTCGCGCGGCGAGATCGTCACGCTGATCGGGCCGAACGGCTCCGGCAAATCGACGAGTGCCAAGGCGGCGATCGGTGTGCTGAAGCCCGACGAGGGCAGGGTGGAGCGCAAGACGGGCCTCAAGGTCGGCTATGTCCCCCAGAAGCTTTCGATCGACTGGACGCTGCCGCTGACGGTGCGCCGGCTGATGACGCTGACCGGCCCGCTGCCGGAGCGCGATATGCAGGAGGCACTCGAAGCCGCCGGCATCGCCCATATGATCGGCGCCGAGGTGCAGCATCTCTCCGGCGGCGAATTCCAGCGGGCGCTGATGGCGCGCGCCATTGCCCGCAAGCCCGACCTGCTGGTGCTCGACGAGCCGGTGCAGGGGGTGGATTTCTCCGGCGAGATCGCGCTCTACGACCTCATCAAATCGATCCGCAATTTGACCGGCTGCGGCATTCTTCTGATCTCGCACGATCTTCACGTCGTCATGGCCGAGACCGATACGGTGATCTGCCTGAACGGCCATGTCTGCTGCCGCGGCACGCCCGAAGCCGTCAGCCGCAGCCCGGAATATGTGCGCCTGTTCGGCAGCCGCGCCGCGCAGACGCTCGCCGTCTACAGCCATCACCACGATCATACGCATCTGCCGGATGGGCGCGTGCGCCACGCCGACGGCACTGTGACGGATCATTGCTATCCGGAGGACGGGCACCACGCTCATGGTGCCCATGAGCACGCGCATGCCCCGCATGAGCACGGACATGATCATGACCACGCTCACGGCGACGGTCATGCACACGACCACGCCCATGCTGATCACGATCAGCACGCGCATGATCATGCGCATGAACACGCCCATTCCCGCAGCGGGGAGGGCCGCCATGCTTGACGATTTCTTCGTGCGGGCCATCCTTGCCGGCGTCGGGCTGGCGCTGACAACAGGGCCGCTCGGCTGTTTCATCATCTGGCGGCGCATGGCTTATTTCGGCGATACGATCGCCCATTCCGCACTGCTCGGCGTTGCGCTGTCGCTGCTCTTTGAGCTCAACCTGACGCTGGCGGTCTTTGCCGTCGCCGCCCTGGTGTCGGTGCTGCTGCTCTTCCTGCAGAAGCGCCAGGCGCTGTCGGCCGATGCGCTGCTCGGCATCCTCTCGCATGCGACACTCGCGATCGGCCTCGTTATGGTCGCCTTCATGAGCTGGGTCAGGATCGATCTCATCGCCTTCCTGTTCGGCGATATCCTCGCCGTTTCCACATCTGATATCGCGCTGATCTGGGGCGGCGGGCTCTTCGTGCTCGCCGCGCTCGCCTGGCTCTGGCGGCCGCTGCTTGCGGCAACCGTCAATGCCGAGCTTGCCGAGGCCGAGGGGCTGAGACCGGAGCGGGCGCGGTTCTTCTTCATGCTGCTGATGGCCGTCGTCATCGCGATCGCCATGAAGATCGTCGGCATCATGCTGATCACCTCGCTGCTGATCATCCCGGCGGCAGCGGCGCGCCGCTTCTCGGTCACGCCGGAGATCATGGCGGTGCTTGCCTCGCTGATCGGGGCGGCGGCCGTCGTCGGCGGGCTGTTCGGCTCGCTCACCTATGATACGCCGTCAGGCCCCTCGATCGTGGTCGCAGCGCTGATCCTCTTCATTCTCAGCCTGCTTCCCAGGCGCCACCGCGCGGTTACGCAAGGACAAGGCTCATGACAACACCACAACTCACCAAGAACCAGTCGCTGGTCTTCGACGTGCTGGAAAAGGCCGAAGGCCCGCTCAGCGCCTACACCATCCTCGACAAGCTGCGCGACCATGGTTTCCGCGCGCCACTGCAGGTCTACCGGGCGCTGGAAAAGTTGCTCGAATACGGCGTCGTGCACCGGCTCGAAAGCATCAACTCCTTCGTCGCCTGCGCCCATCCCGGCGACGATTGCCACAGCCATGGCATCGTCGCCTTCGCCATTTGCGAAAGCTGCGGCCAGGTGATGGAATTCCACGACCACGAGGTCGACCACCGCCTGATGGCCTGGGTGCGCGGGCAGAAGTTCAAGCCGGAGAAGACGACGATCGAGATCCGCGGATTGTGCGAGGCCTGCGCGGCGTAAGACGCGCGGGCCGGAATGAGGTCGTTTCACCTTCCTCATTGCGATGCTTGTCGCGGGAATCCAGCCACTTATCTTCCTGAAAGTGGTGGAGTCGACGGAAACTCAACGTGACAAAAGAAGAGGCCGGAAACCGGCCTCTTCTTTGCATTCTTTCGCTGGTCGAGTTTAATCCCGGCTGGCATTAGGTCAGCCCTTGTTGCCGCCCTTGCCCTTGCCGCCGTTGTCGCCCTCGCCCTGGCCACCGCCATTGTCGCTCTTGCCTTGGCCGCCGCCGTTGTCGCTCTTGCCCTGACCGCCGCCGTTGTCGCTCTTGCCCTGACCGCCGCCGTTGTCGCTCTTGTCCTGGCCGCCGCCGTTGTCGCTCTTGTCCTGGCCGCCGCCGTTGTCGCTCTTGCCCTGGCCGCCGCCGTTGTCGCTCTTGCCCTGGCCGCCGCCGTTGTCGCTCTTGCCCTGACCGCCGCCGTTGTCACTCTTGCCCTGGCCGCCGCCGTTGTCGCTCTTGCCCTGGCCGCCGCCGTTGTCGCTCTTGCCCTGGCCGCCGCCGTTGTCGCTCTTGCCCTGGCCGCCGCCGTTGTCGCTCTTGCCCTGGCCGCCGCCGTTGTCACTCTTGCCCTGGCCGCCGCCGTTGTCACTCTTGCCCTGGCCGCCGTTGTCGCTCTTGCCGTGGTCGCCGTTGTCGCTCTTGCCGTGGTCGCCGTTGTCGCTCTTGCCGTGGCCGCCATTGTCGCCCTTGCCGTGGTCGCCATTGTCGCCCTTGCCGTGGCCGTCGTTGTCGCCCTTGCCGTGGTCGCCATTGTCGCCCTTGCCGTGGTCGCCATTGTCGCCCTTGCCGTGGTCGCCATTGTCGCCCTTGCCGTGGCCGTCGTTGTCACCCTTACCGTGGCCGTCGTTGTCACCCTTGCCGTGGCCGTCGTTGTCGCCCTTGCCGTGGCCGTCGTTGTCACCCTTGCCGTGGCCGTCGTTGTCACCCTTGCCGTGGTCGCCATTGTCGCCCTTGCCGTGGCCGTCGTTGTCGCCCTTGCCGTGGTCGCCATTGTCGCCCTTGCCGTGGCCGTCGTTGTCCCCCTTACCGTGGCCGTCGTTGTCGCCCTTGCCGGGGCCGTCATTGCCACCCTTGCCCGGGTCGTCTTTTCCGCCGTTGTCTCCAGCGTCGCTGCTATTACCGTTGCTGCCACTGGTCCCGTTGCTGGCGACCGAGCCGGTGCTGGAGGTCTTCTTGCCGCCGCCGACGTCTTCGTTGCTGCGATCCTTATCGTTCGGGCTGAACTTGCTGTCGGCCTGAATTGATCTGGTCGGCATGCACAGTCTGTATTCGAGTGTGCCGCGAACTGCGGACTTGCAATTAACGACTGCCGGGGCTGCCGTTGCCAAGCTGCTGCTTGCCAGAAGGGAAGCAACTGCGAGGCTGAATTTCGCTGCTCTGCTGATCATTTCAATCATCTCCCAAGGTTAACTAACCCTTAATGGGGAGATCTTTTATACTAATGATTTATTAACATGAAGGATAGACTATGGTTAATCTGTCTCATTCATATATTACAGTTAAATTCGCAAGTATAAAATTTTAATAAATTTTTATTCTGCCTGTGTTATCGTCCGGTAACAAATAAAGGGAATCGGCTATGAAGCGTCTCTTTTCGCTCGCTGCCTTTTTATTCATTCTCCTGCATTTTCAAGCTGTTGCGGGATCGTCGCTGCCGGTGACGCGCAGCATCGGCGCGCCGGTGGGATTCGCCGCCGCCTGTGCCAAGTACAAGTGGCTGTGCGGCAGGATGGCGGCGCAGCAGCTGAACGACCAGGCGGGAACTGCGCTTCTTCAAAAGGTCAATCGCGCTGTAAATGGACGGATCATCCCTGCGGAAGATCGCTCGTCTTCCGGAAATAGGGATGTCTGGTCTCTGCCGGTTGCGGGTCGTGGCGACTGTGAGGACTACGCGCTCCAGAAAATGAAGGACCTGATCGAAGCCGGTTTTCCGTCAAACAGGCTGGCGCTTTCCGTGGTTATCGGACCGCACGATCAGAACCATGTCGTTCTGATTGCCCGCACGGACGGCGGCGATTATGTGCTCGACAATCTGACCAATGCCGTGCGCCTCTGGCGCATGACGGGTTATACGTTTCTGGCCACTCAAGACTTCCAATCGCGAACCGGCTGGCGCGTGACGCTTGCCGGTCCCCGTGCAGGCGAATTCTCCTGAACCGAAAGCCCCGAGGCGGCCGCTCGCCGCTGGCAAGTGCAGATCCAAGCGCTATCTTCCCCGGGAATCCGAGCCAGGGACGATCGCATGACGAAGGCCGAACTCGCGGAGATATACCGCGGCTATATTGCTTGCCTGAACAGGCAGGACTGGCCCAATCTCGGGCAGTTCGTCGGCGATGATGCGGTTCACAACGGCCGGCGGGTCGGGCTTTCGGGTTATGTCGCCATGCTGGAGCGGGACTTCGATGATATTCCCGATCTTTATTTCAATGTGCTGATGCTGGTCTCCGATCCGCCTTACGTGGCTTGCCGGCTCGGCTTCGACTGCACGCCGAAAGGAAAATTCCTCGGCCTCGATGTGAACGGCAGGCGTCTTTCCTTCGCCGAGAACGTCATCTACGAATTTCGCGAGGGCAAGATCGCCGAGGTCCGGTCGGTCATCGACAAGGCGGCGATCGAAGCTCAGCTTGCGGGCGGGCGTTGACGGCTTGGACCGGGATGCCGTTTCGATCAGACGATGACGACGCGTTCGCCGAAGGGCGTGTCGTCGTCGAAATTGCGGGTGCCGATCCGCTCGCTTTCACCAGATAACGTCGGCTGCTCCGCTTCGTCGCCGGCTTCTTGGCCTTCTTCCGATCCCGCATGCCCGTGCCGCCGCTTTCGTGGATGCTCCTCCTCGTCGACGACCTGATCCGCATGCGGAATGAGACTGCCTGCGCCGTCCGTTTCTGCGGTCCGCTTCGACGCCTGCTGATCGGCCGTGATCCGGGACTGGCGGGCGGCAACCCAGGCATTGTCCGGTTCCGAGCCGATCGAGGTGCTGATGCCGGCCTTGGTGGGCTCGGACGCGGCGGTGGAGGAGATGCGGTTGACGGGGTCGACCATGTAATTCTCCTGCTGGCGTGGACGGCGGACCAGGACTTAAATATCGGGCCGAAGCCGCAAAACGCAAGGGGACATGGCCACTCCCGGAAAAGGCAAAATCACGTGCAATTGCCGTAAATTCGACGACGAATTGCATGTCCGACGCCCCACGTTCAGCGTGCAAGATGTAAGAATTGGAAACACTTTGTGACTAAGTCACTACAAAAGCTGCGTTTTTCGACTTGCGAGACAAGTAGAGATAACGGATAGTGCTTGCATGTTAAGGGCGCTGTCATGATCAGAATGATAGAAAACCCGGCCGAGCTGGCCGGCGAAGACATCACTGGCAAATATATTCTGCGCAAGCTCAACTATCATTGGTTTGCCTATGGCAAGGCGGCCATCGTGACCGCCTGCAAGGGGACGATCCTCCATCTCGACCGGGAGGAGACCGTCTATTCCGAGCGCTGGGGCCGTCGCGCCTATACCGGAACCGGCAAGCGTTATCCCGGCGGCATCTGTCCTATCTCGGCGGTCGCCTGTGTTTGCGATACGCCCGATGACGTCAACGCCGTCATTCAGCTGGATGTCGAGGCGCAGGACGAATTCTATCAGCTGATCGCCAAGACGGAGGCCAGGGTTCGCGCGCTTGCCGCGTCGTCGGGACAGAGCCAGTTTCTGGAGGCAGCCGAGTAAGGCGGCTTTCATTTGCCGCGTGACCATCGGCTTGTCGCGGTCGTTTCACATTCTAAATTCGGCGGGGGGCTGCTGGAGCATCGGTCTGAAAATCGGAAGCGATTTTCGGACCGATGTGCGTCCGCAAGGACGCAAGCCGATTCAGGGGCGGCAGCAACTAGCGGAGTCGCATCGGCGAAAGCGGAGAACGGTCATGACACAGCGGAAAACCGGACCCGGCCAAGCAGCCATGCCATCGCTCGCATCGCTTGCCATCACCTTCATCATCATGTTTGCCGCGCTGTTCTGGCCGGCCGGCACGCTCGACTGGCCGCGCGGCTGGATCTTCCTCGGCCTCTTCCTCGCGCTGAGTGTGATCGCGATCATCTGGATATGGCGGACGAATCCGGAGCTGTTTGCGGCGCGCAGCCGGTATCAGAAGGGCACCAAGCCCTGGGATGCGGTGGTCGCGACGCTGACGATCATTCTCTTCGCGGCCATTCTCCCGGTCGGCGCCTTCGACGACGGCCGGTACCACTGGGCGCCGCAGCCTGGCTGGGTCGTGCTCATCGGCTATGTCCTGTTGACCGCGGGCTTTCTCGGCCTCACCTGGGCGCAATCGGTCAACCGGCATTTCGAGCCGACGGTGCGCATCCAGACCGATCGCGACCACAAGGTGATCGACACCGGCCCCTACGCCGTCATCCGCCATCCCGGATATGCCACCGCCATCCTGCTCGGCTTCGGCATGGCCCTGTCGCTCGGCTCGCTTTACGCGTTGATCCCGGCGGGGCTGCTGGTTGTTGTGCTTTTCGGCCGGACGCTGGGGGAGGAGGCGGAGTTGCGCAAGGGGTTGGAGGGGTATGAGGCGTATATGGAGCGGGTGCGCTGGCGCTGGATTCCGGGGATTTGGTGAAGCGGCCGGAGGTGTCCACACCCACCCCCGTCCTTCGAGGCTCCGGCACTTGGCCTGCGCATCCCGGGATAAGGCTCTCTTGAGCGAGATACTTTCTTCTTTCCTTTACAGGCGTGCCGTGTGGCACCCCCCTCTGCCCTGCCGGGCATCTCCCCCACAGGTGGGGAGATCGGCTAGTTGCAATGGCTTCGCCAAACAATCAGCCTACAGTACGGTGAAACGGTAGATGGGCAGGAAGGTCAGGCCGCATCCGATCTCCCTCCTTGTGGGGGAGATGCCCGGCAGGGCAGAGGGGGGTGTCCCACGGCCCAAGATCCACTTAATCACCCAATCACGCTGAGATCCCTAGCAAACCGCTGCCAGTTCGCCACATAATTTTCCGCCGAACGGCGGATGCCCTCAACAGCCTTCTCATCCAGCACCCGCACCACACGCGCCGGCGCGCCGACGATCAGGGAATTGTCGGGGAATTCCTTGCCCTCCGTCACCAGCGCGTTGGCGCCGACCAGGCAGTTGTTGCCGATCTTGGCGCCGTTCAGGATTGTGGCGCCCATGCCGATCAGCACGTTGTCGCCGAGCGTGCAGCCGTGGAGGATGGCGTGGTGGCCGATGGTGCAGCCTTTGCCCGTCGTCAGCGGAAAGCCCATGTCGGTATGGGCCATCACGCCTTCCTGGATGTTGGTGCCGGCGCCGATGGTGATCCTCTCGTTATCGCCGCGCAGCACCGAACCGAACCAGATGCCGACATTCTCGCCGAGTTCGATATCGCCGATCACGTGGGCATCAGGCGCGATCCAGTGGAGGCCGGGGGCGGGCAGTTTCGGCGTCAGGCCGGCAAGCGCATAGACGGGCATGGCTCTCTCCTCAGGCGACGTCGACCGACAGCGTGGCGATGCCGTCGATGCCGCAGGTGATGCGATCGCCCCTTGAAACCGCACCCACGCCGGCCGGCGTGCCGGTCATGATGACGTCGCCGGGCGCCAGCACGAAGAGCTTCGAGAGTTCGGCGATGATTTCAGGCACTTTCCAGATCATCTGGTTGAGGTCGCCGTCCTGGACGCGCCTGCCGTTCTGCTCCAGCCAGATCCTGCCTTCCGCGGGATGGCCGAGGCGGCTTGCCGGGACGATCGCCGAGACTGGGGCGGAATGTTCGAAAGCCTTGGCGAGCTCCCAGGGGCGGCCGAGCTTCTTGGCCTCGCCCTGCAGGTCGCGGCGGGTGAAATCGATGCCGACGGCATAGCCGTAGATGCAGTCCAGCGCATCGGCGGCCTGAATGTTGGCGCCACCCGATTTCAGCGCCAGCACGCATTCGACCTCGTAGTGCACGTCTGATGACAGCGGCGGATAGGGGAAGGCGTTGCCCGGCGGCAGCAGGTTGTCGGCATTCTTCTGGAAGAAGAAGGGCGGCTCGCGAGAGGGATCATGGCCCATCTCGATCGCATGATCGGCATAATTGCGCCCGACGCAATAGACGCGGCGCACCGGAAAGCGCTCGTCGCTGCCCTCCACCGGCAGCAGAACCGGTGCGGGACGCGGGATGACGGTGGCGGGATGGGGCATGGCGGGCCTTCCTGTGCTTATCGAGTCTTCGCTCATCTTAGACGGAAAACAGCAGGCCGGGGAAGCATCCTTGGCACGTTGACGATGTCGCCGCCGAGCGATAACGTCTCTGCCATGAGCAGGATTTTCGCAGTATCCACGTCGTCTACGACCACCGCCTGGCGGTGGGTGGCAGACGCGTGAACTGAATTCCGTTCATTGCAGAAGACACCAACCCGCCGGAAACGAGCGGGTTTTTTGTTGCCGCTCGTCTCCCGCATTCGAGGACGAGATCGTGGACGATATCCAGAAGCATCATCTAGCCGAGCGGGCGCTCGCCGCCGCCTGCAGCTGTGTGGCCAGCCGCTATGCCGGAGCCGCCTTCGCCTATGTCTCCGGCTCCATCATGCGCGGCGAGGGGACCGCGTTTTCGGATATCGATCTGGTCGTCGTGTTTCCATCTCTCAAACGGGCGTGGCGGGAGTCGTTCACGCTGGAGGGTTTTCCCGTCGAAGCCTTCGTCCACGATCCGCAGACGCTGGCGCACTACCTGCATGCGGATGCAGACAGCGGCTATCCCATCATGGCCAATATGGTGGCGACGGGCAGTATTGTCGGGCAGGATATCGAGCGCGCCCGCGCCATCCAGGCAAAGGCAGCAGGAATGCTGGCGGCAGGGCCGGAACCTCTTGCCGGTCCTGCCTATGATGTGCTGCGCTATCATGTGACCGATCTTGCCGACGATCTGCGTGGTCAGCGCCCGCCCGAAGAGATCGCCGCCATATCAGCACATCTCTACCAGAAGCTCGGCGACCTGATCCTGCTCGGACGCGGCACATGGGCCGGCCGCGGCAAATGGGCGCCGCGTCTGATGCGCAAGCTCGACGCGCAGCTGGCAGCCGAATTCGAAGCGGCGTTCAGGCTGGCGGCAGCGGGCGACTGTGCGCGGTTCCTGGCTCTGGCCGATCGGGAACTTGCCCTGCACGGCGGACGCTATTTCGATGGCTTCAGGCAGGAGGCTCCAGTGGAGGCGCGACGTGTGGAATAGGTGCGAGCGCTCAAGAGAGCCTCACCCTGAGGTGCCCCGAAGGGGCCTCGAAGGGCGAGGCGGGTGCGATGAATGCAAGGAGCAGCGCTGCGGCGCGTGCTTCGAGGCTCCGCCCTGCGGGCTGCGCACCTCAGCATGAGGAGCCTTGGAGAATGCCACGATAGCCCCTCACCGAGCGGTCACCGGGAAAACCATTGCGCTCGCCCTCAGGCTTTGGTCGCCGCCGCTCCGGCCGTTTGCTTCAGCAGGATGATGAGAAGCAGGCCGGCGACGATGAGTGCGGCGCCTTCGAGATGATAGCGTTGCAATTGTTCGCCGAGGAACAGGTAGGCGAGCACGGCGATAAAGATCGTCTGGATGTAAAGCAGCACGCCCGCCCGCGCCGCTCCCAGGGCCTCGATGCTGCGATTGAAGAGATAGTACATGACCGCGCCGCCGGGGATCGCGACATAGCCGAGCGCGATAAGGCCGCTGACATTCAGCGTCGAGCGCTCGTCGGAGACAAGCTCAGAGAGGTAGAAGGGCAGCGCCGTCAGCACCGCCGCACCGAGGAGGAGTACCAGGAGCGCAAGGCGATTCAGATCGAATTTCGCCCGGCGGAGCAGGACGGTATAGAGGCTGAAACAGAACGCGCCAGCGACGATCCAAAGCTCTCCGGGATTGAGGTCGAGACGCAAGAGTGCTGCCGGGCTGCCCTTGACGATGATGACGACGATCCCGAGAAAGGCGAGGATCGATCCGATCACCTGCCAGCGTCCCATCGGCTCAGCCAGAATGAAACGGGCAAGAATCATGGTGATGATCGGGATCAGGGCGATGATGATGCCGGCGGTCGTGGCATCGGCATGTTCGAGGCCGACAAAAATCAGGCCCTGGCAGATCGCAAGCCCCATACCACCGATGGCGAGCAGCTCGAGGCCGCGCGCCCGCACGAGTGCGACCATGGCGCCGAAATGCCGGTACACGATCGGCATCAGGATCGCCCAGGCGATCAGCACGCGCCAGAAGCAAAGCGCCCAGGGCGGCATCTCTGAAGAAACCCATTTGGCGGCGATATAGACGCCGGCCGACAGCAGCCAGCAGAAAACCCCCACGGAATAGGCAGCTGCAAGCGAACCGCCCGCCGCCTGTTCCGTCCCGACCGTGTCGCGATGGACCGCCAAGACATGTATCGCCATGGCCCAGTTATGCCACAATTCCCGAGCGCTGCACAGATGAAGGCGGCGGCACTTCGCCTATTGGGAAAGGACGACCTCCATCGTCGGCGGCCGGCTACGATTTCCCGATGCCTAGACGCTGGCTGCTTGGGACCGATTGCCGACGAGCCTCGGCCAGGTTAGCATCCAAGGTCGCCCGCGGCGGCGATGATCTCCGCTGCAGTCGGGAAGGTGGAGAGGCTGTTTGGTCCGTCCAGCGCCTCGATTTGGGCCCAGCCGATGGTGCCGTTCGCATCGACCAGGAAGTGCCCGACGAGCTGGGTAGCGTGGTTTGCGAAGATCGCGTGATCGGCTTCATCAAGCTCGAAGCCGTCCTTGGCGTTGAGTATCGTGTTGCCTTCCATCGGGTGTAGCGGTTGCGACAGCTCGCCCGTGGGGTTGATGCGTGCCGCCTGGAACTGCGCCATCGTCGCGGTATAAGGCCATTCGGGCTGCTCGCTGCTCCCATCGGGCAGGAACTCGGCATGCGGCACGCCGTAGGCCCGATGCGTCTGGCAGTCCGGGTCGCATAGTAGCGTTACCGGCGTCGGACGGTGGCGGAAATACAGGCGGGCGCGTTCCACCGGCGCGTTGATAACAGCCACGGTCTCCACCCCGGCGGCGCGCAGGGTCGGCTGTACGACGGCAAGCTGTTCTACCTGACGCCGGCAGAACGGGCAGTACAGCCCGCGAAAGAAGCCGATCAAGAACGGGCGACCGCTCAAGTCGGCGAAGGAGACCGTTCCGTCGAAGTTGGCGGCGGCGAGTGCGAACGCGGGCGCCGCTTCTCCAGGTTGCAGCGGATGCTTTTGGTCTCCCATGGAATAGTTCCTCTCTCGTATCGTCTAGGGTGAAACGACCGAAATTGAACTATATCACTTCTCGCAAGAAGGCCCACCGCTTCGACGGGCGTCAAAGCCGCCGCCGCGTCTTGCCTCTCCGTCCGGTAGAAGGCCCAACAGTCCGCAAGAGGACGAGGTGGAAGATCGTTCACTTCCGGAATGCGCCATAAGGCCATTCCGCCCCATGCGGGTGATCAGATCACGAATTCCTCCTCGTACGTCTTTGGCTCGGGAACGACTGCAACCTCGACCGGAATGATCCAATTGGCCGCGTAGCTCTCGGTGTCGGAACGCTGGAGGTCGGGCTGCACGCGCCCCGCTCCATCGGTCGCGCGACATTGCAATGTATGTCGCCCCACGTCTTCAGGGGTCCACATGTACTCCCACAAGCGCCATGCAAAGGGACGTTCTGCTTCGAGGAGCCTTGCCTCGCGCCAGCCCCTGCCATCTCCAGTGCAGACCTGCACCTGCCGGATAGCAGTCTCTCCGCTCCAGGCGGCTCCGAAAATCCGGTACGGTTGGCCGACGACGAGATGCGCGCCCTGTACGGGACGCGCGATCTGCGATTTGACCTCCATCTCCGCAAGGGGGACCAGCCCGGGTTCCCCGAGGCTGCGCTCCCAACGGAAATAGTCGCGCGCCTGCCAGTAGCCAAGGAACGGTTGCTCCACAACAGTGATATCAGTGATCCACTTGACCCAAGCCATGCCGAACCAGCCACCCACGACCGCGCGTAGCGGGTAGCCGTGATCGCGCGTCAACGGCTCTTCGTTCATCGAATAGGCGAGGATCGTGCTGTCAGCGATGGCCTTCTCAAGCGGTAAACTGCGCGCAAAAGCGATGGGGCCGGGAGAAGCCGTTTTCTTGTTCGCGTCGACGACGCCGCTGTCGGCGCCTGTGAGCAGAACCTCACGTGCGGTTGGCCTAACGCCCGCCAGTTCCAAAATCTCGCGCAGAAGAACACCTGTCCACGCGGCATTGCCGACGGCTCCGTTCTGCCACTGCAACCCTTCTCTCGGCGGCACATAGTAGACGCGCCCGTTCCCTGCGCACTCGACGACCGCTGATAAAGTCGTGCTCCGCATCGCCTTGATGCTGTCGAGGTCAAGTTCGATCGGCCGCTCCACCGCCCCGCCAACACGCAATCTCCAGTCTCGCGCATCGAGGTCCGGCGAGGGGAAATGGTTTCGCACGAAGAACTGCCCGGTTGGGATCAGCCAATCGGAGAGCGACGCAAACGGAAACTCGATGTTGGGTGGAGATTTCTGTCGAACTATCAGACTGGGTTGCTGTGGTGTCGGCATCGTCCTCGTCTCCCCTTGCAAGCACAACGTCGGCTTTCGGCCGTGCGAATTCCGGTTCGATCACACCGCCCCTCGCAGTGCGTCTGTCGCATTCCGTCTTCGGGCCACATTCTAGCACATACCGCACGTTCCTCGGATCGACCTCGAACGGCAGCAAAGGGCCGCTAGCGGTCGAAGCGTCACGGCAATTTTGTACCGATCGCGGACGCCACGCCCCTGCAACGAACCAACCTAACCAACAGTGCCTTGCGCGGCACAAATCCTGTCGATCAGCGCATCGAGTTCACCTCTCGGCGGACGGCTCTTCGCCAGGCGCTGCTTGAGATGCATGATCGGCTCGGCGAGGATCTCATCAAGGCTCTCGGCGCAGATGAAGTCGCCGGCCACGCGCTTGACCTTCGAATTGTCGAAAATGGCCGTCCAGGCCTTGTCGCCGAGGAGGGGGCCGATCCATTCGGGATTGTATTTGATCAGCGTGTCCGTCGGGACGTGGAGGATCTTTGCTTCGACGCCCAACAATCTTGCGATCGTCTTCTGGATATCGTCCCAGATGTGGGCGCGATCGGAGGTGATGTGGAAAATCTCGCGGAGCGCCGCCGCCTTGCCGAAAAGCCCGACGAAGGGCACGGCGAAATCGACCGAGCGGGTCAGCGTCCAGGGCGTGTGGCCGTCGCCCGCGACGATGGTGGGCTCGCCGTCCAGCATGCGTCTTGCCATGATGTCGCTGTCACCCATCATGATCGGCAGGCCGGTGCGAACGGTGTGGCTGGGGCGGACGATCGTCCATGTGAGATTGCCGGGTTTCCTCAGTAGTTCCTCGCAGGCGATCTTGGCCTGGCTGTAGGGCCAGTAGGGATTGATCGCCGGCGTCTCCTCGGTGATCACGTAGTGACGCGGGGGCTTTTCGTAGACCGAGGCCGAGGAGATGAAAATGTATTGGCCGCAATTGCCCGAGAAGACCTCGATGTCACGCGCCACCTGATCCGGCGTGAAGGCGATGAACTGGCAGACGACATCATAATTCGCCCTGGCGAGATCGGCATAGGCGGCCGATCCAAGTTCGCCGACGATCGAGGTCACGCCAGCGGGCAGGGGTGCGCTTCTCAAGCCGCGATTGAAGACGCTGACATGATGGCCCGCGGTTACGGCGCGCTCGACGCATGGATAGGAGATCTGGCCGGTGCCGCCAATGAAAAGGACTTTCAAAGCCATGGAGTGACCTCAGGGTCTGATGGGCGGGATATGCGGTCACTCTTCATAGCGCGAAAGAGCTTGATCGTCTTCCGCAAATCTCGGGCATCCCTGATTGCGGCGCCCGGCCTTTCGACGGCGGCAAGCGGCTTCGAACTTGCCGCCGCAGGGCCGGACAGCGTCTATGCTTGTGCCCTGCGATAGGCTGCGACGACGAGCCAGATTGCCGATAGCAGGAAGTAGAATGCGCCGAAGCCCGCATAGGGGACGATGTCCAGGATCGTCGGCGCTGTGGAGGCGAGGGACTGGCTGATCATGAAGCCGCCGGCAAGAGCCGATTGGGCGCCGCTCAGGATCATCACCCATTGGGCGCCGTAGAGGCGCCAGCGCCTGACGCCGGTATAGAGTTGCAACAGGCCGGAGAAGATCGCCCAAACTCCGAATACGGCCAGAACCGCATAGGTGCTGTTGCCAACGGCGATGACGACGGCGAGCGTCATGATCGTGCTGACCACGACATTCAGCGCCTGCGACGGGTTGGCCTTCAGGCCGCCGTTGACCCGGGCGTCGACCAGATTGGCGAAGGCGTCCCAGGCGGGGTAGATCACCAGCAGGAAGGCGGTGGGGCCGGGCTGACGCCCCAAGAGAACGGCGGCGGAAATCCAGATCAGAGAGAATGCGGCGCGCGTGAAATAATAGGATCGCAGCCAGTTAGTCTGGCTTGAAGAATGGCTTTGCATTGGAAGGTTCCTTTGTTGTTTGCCTACCTACTAGTAGGAAGATTGACTCCGTGAGTCAACGCGGCGTCTGAACACCTTCTTGTGAGAGGGCGAAATGCGGGGCAGGCTTGACAATCTGCCTACCAGAAGGTAGGCGATGCTATGAAATCAATGGCTTCGACTTCTGATAAAATCCTCGATATCGCCCAGTCTCTCATCGTGGCGGGAGGCTATAACGGCTTTAGCTATGCCGACATCTCGGCTGCGATCGGCATCCGGAAGGCAAGCATCCACCATCACTTTCCCACCAAGGCCGAGCTGGTCTCGATGCTGGTGGATCGCTACAGGAAGCAGGCGGAGGCGGGTTTGCAGTCCCTGCGCGAGCAGGCCGCAAGCCCTGCCGATCAGCTGCAATTCTACATCAACTATTGGCAATCATGCGTTGAGAACGCTTCTCAACCCTTCTGCGTCTGCGCGATGCTCGCAAGCGAGATGCAGATGCTGCCGGAGGAGGTCGCCTCGCGCGTCCGCGCCCATTTCCAGAATCTCGCGGGCTGGCTAACCGCGGTGCTGCAGGCCGGAGTCGAGCAGGAGCTGTTCCGCTTGGACAGGCGGCCGGAAGAGCAGGCGCAGATGCTGATGGCCTCGGTTCATGGGGCGATGCTCTCGGCGAGGGCTTTCGGCGATCCCGGGTTGTTCATCGCAATCGTCGCGCCTGAGGTTGCGAGGCTGCGGACAGCGGATCGCTAAGGGAACCGCCTGAGAAGATCGGCACCATGCTCACGCGGGACGATGTGCGTCTTCGAGGGGCGCCGGTTCTGCCCCTTCCACATTGTCGGTAAGCGCCCTGCCAATCACAGCTGCGAAGGCGCGGGGGTTTTCGACCTGCGGCAAGTGCCCGGCCTTCGGAACGGAGAACATACGCGCGCCCGGATGGGCCGAACAGAATTTGCGGCCATCGGCGATTTTCATGTTCGGCAGGCCATCCTGTTCGCCCCAGACAAAGTCAATCTTGGACGATGGTCGGCCGGAGGTCGTCGTTACGGAATAGAGGAGGCGGAACATGATTTTCGCCATCTCGCTACCCGATTCCGAGAGATTGACTCTGACTGCCTCGGGGATGTTGGCCGGACTGAAGAATGCGGTCTTGAATACCGCAGGACCATAGAAGTTCGCGACAAGGCTCCTGAGCGCCAGTGAACGGAAAGGCCAAAGTCCGAGGACTTTGCGCATCGGGAGCTGAGACGGGGGTAAACCGTTGACCATGATCAAGCGTCGAACGAGATCGGGACGATTGAGCGCGAGTTGCCATCCGACACTTGCACCCAATGAATTGCCAAGCACGGTCACGTCGGTGAGTTCGAGCGCAGTCAAGAGGTCGGCGCAGGCTCCGGCATAGTCGCGGTAGCTCGCCAGCGACTTTTCAAATTCACGCCATATGCCCGGTAGCTCGATGGCAATGACCGTATGCTGCTTTGCCAAGTGCAGCCACACCTGATTCCAATGAGCTTCGGCTCCGGCCCAGCCGCCGTGGATGAGTAACAGGGGCGAGCCCTGGCCGCCAATCCAGCAGCCGCGGGAGCCAGATGCCGTCGCCACTTCAGCCAACTTCATCGCGACCCCTCCGCGCTAAAATAGGACCTGAGCTCGGAGAGAACCCTTGCGGCCGCGCCGAGTTCTTCATCGCTTCTTTGGCTCAAAGCTTGTGCAGACACGTTGGCCTCAATTGCCAGCACTTCAGCTATCAGCCGCGCGCCCGATTCCGACAGCCGAAAGCGATCCGATCGTTTGTGAGACGGATTTGGCTCCCGCTCAAGCAGCTCCAAGCGCTCCAGTTCATTGACCAATCGAAGCGCGAACTGCCTCTGGACAAGAAGGCGCTGGGCCAACATGGGAACTGTTTGTGCACCCTGCTCGAGCAAACATTGAAGCATGCCGCGCTGCGGCACGGACAACGACCTCGTCTTCAGATTTTCCTCAGCTGCTTTATACAGCCCGTGAAATACCGGCCTGATCAGATCTGTGATGGCCTTGATATCCTGCTCACGTCCCATCGAAGCCTCCATTGACAACTAGATTGTCATTAAGACAATCTAGTTGTCAATGTGATCTGAGGGCCGATGTCCGCTATGGGCGGAAAGTAGCCGCGGCGGCATTGGCTCGACCTCTCCTGCTCGAAAACGACATCGCCTCAGCAATTCCATGCTAGTCTCGCGGGCCATCAGCGCATGGAGGGCGATGCAGTGTTGGAAACGGACAAGGTGTTTTCCGGCTCGGTTCCGGAAAATTACGACCGCTATATGGTGCCGTTGATTTTCGAGCCCTATGCTGCGGATCTTGCAGGGCGGGCGGCGTCCTTTTCGCCGGGCGCCGTTCTGGAAACTGCGGCGGGCACCGGGGTCGTGACCCGTGCCTTGGCGCCAAGGCTGCCCGCTGGCACAAGCTATGTCGTCACCGATCTCAACCAGCCGATGCTCGATTACGCCGCTTTGCGGCAAGCGCCCGACAGCCGCATCCAGTGGCGCCAGGCGGATGCGCTGGCGCTGCCGTTTGAAAATGCGGCTTTCGATCTCGTTTGCTGCCAGTTCGGCGCGATGTTCTTTCCCGACCGCCCGGCTGCCTATCGCGAGGCAAGGCGAGTTCTGAAATCGGGAGGGCGATTTTTGCTGAGCGTATGGGATCGCATCGAGGAGAACGTCTTTGCCGATGACGTGACGAATGCTCTCGCCAGGATTTTTCCCAACGATCCGCCGCGCTTTCTGGCGCGCACGCCGCACGGCTACCACGACAAGGACCTGATCCGCTCAGAACTCATCAGCGCGGGCTTCTCCCATGTGGCGATCGAAACGAGGGCTGAACAAAGCCGCGCATCTCAGCCCCGCATTCCAGCCGTTGCCTATTGCCAGGGAACGCTTCTTCGCAACGAAATCACAGCCCGGGACCCGACGAAACTGGAGGCCGCGACCGACTATGCCGCATCCTGGATTGCGGAAAGACATGGCATCGGCGAGGTTGCCGCCAAAATTCAGGCACATGTCATCGTGGCTGTGGTCTGAAAGCACGCGTCGGGAGATCAAGCAGGAACGTAGGTCAGCCTGATCACGTCCTCGTCGATCCGATCGCTGGCTGTCAGGCGGAGCGGCGGGCGGGGGCCGGCGAAGAATGGCCTGCCGCGGCCAAGTACGACAGGGCAGAGGTAGAGCCGATATTCATCGACCAGGCCAAGTTCGGTCAGGCTTCGCGCCAGGTCGGGACCGGCAACTTCGATCTCTCCGTCGCGCTCGGTCTTCAGCGCGCGGATCGCGCCCTCAAGGTCGTCCTCGATGAGCGTGGCGTTGGGGCCGACGGATTTCAATGTGCGCGAGACGACCCATTTCGGCTGGCGTTGCCACGCCGCCGCGAAGGCCCGCTCCTCCGCATCCCATTCGGGATGATCGTCGTCCCAGTAACGCATGACCTCATACATGCGGCGGCCGTAGACGCTGCCGGCCAGCCGCTGAACCTCCTCGATGAAGTGGCGAAAGAGCGTGGGGCCTGGCGCAAAATTCATATGGTCGACGTAGCCGTCCAGGGACTGCATCATTCCGAAGACAAGCTTCGCCATGCCCTCTCTCCCCAGCCGCCGAGCCACCCCAGTTCTGATTGGCGTATGCAGTCAATTATAGGATATCTGTACTGGTTTTATATTACAACTCGCTTTTGGAACGGATGCGAATGCTCGCGCTATCGAGGCGCCGGCCTGCGGATCAGCGTCATTCCTGGCCGTCGGCGGCCAGCGCATCCCGCACGAGCGCGTAATAGCCTGCAAGCTCGGGAATATTAGCCGCGAGCGTCTCGAAGGTCGCGTCGGATGGCGCAAGCGCGCCGGCATATTTCGCCTCGATGAAGGCCTGGTGGGCGGCCAGCGCTTGCGTGTCGGCCTTGTGCACGACGGTGAAGACGGGCGAGGGGACGGTGCGGCCCTTGACGATGATGCGGTCGAGTTCGACGACGATATAGGTCTCAGTGACCAGCCTTGCGGTTTCCTCGCCGAGCAGGAGTGCTACGCCGTAATTCTTCGAGGCGCCTTCCAGGCGCGAGGCGAGGTTGACGCTGTCGCCGAGGCAGGAATAGTCGAAGCGGCGGTTCGAGCCCATGTTGCCGACGATGCATTCGCCGGTGTTGATGCCGACGCCCATCTTCAAGACGTGCGGCTTGCTGCCGCGTGCCGCCGCCTCGCGCTCCAACTGGCTGTTCAGCCTCGATATCGCCGCCTGCATGGCGAGCGAAGCGCGCACCGCGTGGAGCGCGTGGTCGGGGTCGTCGAGCGGCGCATTCCAGAAGGCCATGATGCAGTCGCCCATATATTTGTCGATCGTGCCGCCGTGATCCATCACCACGTCGGAGAGCGGCGTCAGCAGCCGGTTGATCAGGCCGGTCAGCTGCTCCGGATCGTCCTTCAGGGTTTCGGCGATGGTGGTGAAGCCGCGAACATCGGAAAACAGCACCGAGAGCGTGCGCCGCTCGCCGCCGAGCTTCAGCTGCGAGGGATCGTTCGACAGGCGGCGGACGAGATCGGGCGAGATATATTGGGCAAAGGCGCGGATGATCTGCCGCTTGTTGCGGCGCTCCTCGGCATAATCGAAGGCGGCCTGGCCGAAGGCGACCGAGATATAGGCGACAACGGGCCCGAGCGGCGAGACGAAGATATGGGCAAGCCGGATGCCGGCAAAGCTGACGGCTGCAAAAGCGAGGACGGCGGCCGCGCTGGTGACGATCGTCAGCCATCCCGTCGAGCGCCAGACGGTGGCGGCGGCCAGCAGCACCGATATCAGAATGCAGGCGGCAACCGTCGGCAGGCGGGCTTCGGCGATCGACAGGCCGCGGCGGATATTGTCGTAGATCGTCGCCTGGACCTCGACGCCGGAGACGAGCTTGCCGGTGTGAACCGTATAGGGGGTCGCAAAGGCGTCGACGCCGCCCTTGTCGATTTCAGGCGCATTCTGCAGGCTGAGGCCGACCAGCACGACGCGGTCCTTGAAATAGTCAGGCGGCAGCAAATTCTCCGGGTCGAGCGCCTGGTAATAGGAAACCGTGGGATAGCTGCGGGCCGGGCCGAAGGATTGGATCAGCCGGCCGGCCGGCAAGGATGCGTGGGCCGCTCCCGACGCCTTCGCCAGCATGGCGGCAAAGCCGTCCTCATAGCCCGGAATGCGCCGGAAAATGGCGTCGCCGCTGAGATCGATCGAGGCGATGCCGGTCACGGCACCCGCTTCGGTGAGCTGCGGCAGCGGTGTCGCGCGGATCAGCTGCGAGGCCTGCGGCGTCTCGATCAGCGTTTCGTCGCCGGCGAGCACGATATCGGGGCCGACGGCCTTGGTGATCGCCGCGTCGTTGCCGGGATTCGAGGGCTCGGCCATGATGATGTCGAGGCCGATGACGCGGGCGCCGGCGGCGCGCAGCTGGGTGATGAGTTCGGCGTGCAGGCTGCGTGGCCAGGGCCATTGCGCGTTGATATCGGCAAGCGAGGGCTCGTCGATCGCGACGATGACAGGCCCTCCCGGTGGCGGGCGCGGGTCGTCGACGGTCGAGAGATAGTCGAAACTTCTAAGTTCCAGCAGCGACCAGGCGGGCAGGCGCGACAGAAGCGAGATAGCGACCAGCACGGCAAGCGACAGCACCAGTAGCCTCACACGGCGGCTGCCCGTCTGCCCGCCGCTCAGCCCGGTCTGCCCTGGGTTGTCATCAGCGCGCATCAGAAGCGGACTTTGAGCGTGCCCTTGAAAGCGCGGCCCCAGCCGGGCACGCCGGGCGTGATCTCGAATTCCTCGTCGAGCAGGTTATAGGCGGCCGCTTCGAGCGCGATGCGCTTGTCGAAGGGCTCCCAGATCAGGTGCGCGTCGAGGCTCCAATAATCGTCGAGCTTGGTTCCGAGATCGTCGCCATCACGCTCGCCGATATAGTTGGCCGCCACCGTCGCCTTGACCTTGGCCTCGTTGACCCAGGTCAGGGCGATCTGGCCCGAGTTTTTCGGGATATAGGGCAGATTGCCGCCGAAATTCGGCTCCAGCGGGTCCTTGTTCTCGGAATCCATATAGGCATAGGTGGCGGAAAGGCCGAAACCATTGCCGAGCGCGACGTTGCCGGTGACGGCGGCGCGATCGATGCTGCCGCGCGACAGCGGCAGGCTGTCGACCGCCGGCAGCGCGATCAGCGGCAGATCGATCGAGAAATCATGCAGTTCCTGGTGCTGGTATTCGACCGAGGTGAAGAGGCGGTCGGTCCATTCGGCATCCCATTGCAGAGCGACCGTATCCGTATAGCCTTGCGGATCGGCGGAAAGCTGGTTGGCCTGCAACCCGAGTATGCCGACCGGGGCAAGGGTCGGCACTCCGGTATCAAAGCTTTGACGCATGAAGGCGGCACGCAGCCAGTGGTTTTGAACCGGTGACCAGGCGAGACCGAAGCGCGGTTCCAACCGGCTTACATCGACTCCGTCCCCCTCCAGCCGCGTGCCAAACAGAGCGTATTCGCCCTTCAGGTCGGGCGTGATCTCGTGCAGCACGTCGATGTAGGCGCGGGCGATGTTGACGTGGCTGCTTGCTTCGAATGGGCCGAAGGTTGCTTCATCGACAAAGCCCGGTACGAGTACATCGAGATGCTGAAGAGACTTGCTGTTCGCGTCGGACCAGCCGCCCTCGATGCCATATCGCCAAGTCAGCGCGTCATCGCCGATGCTGTGACTGATCGCGGCAATATAAGTCCTCGAGTTGGTTTCCTGGCTTCTTTCAGCATAGGGAAACAAATCCGGCGCGGGGGCGCCGGTAAAATCCGCTGCATCGAAGGTGAAATCGTAGTTCGTCTTCACCTTGGTGCCGGAATAGAGAAGTGCTGTATTGAGCACATTCCTGTATGCGAAAGTATGGCTCCAGCCTAATCCCGCATTGGTTCTTTCCACCTCGTCATATCTGTTTCGATAGAGCGGCAGGTCCATCGTCGTCAGAGGAAAGCCCAACAACGGTATGAAAAGCTCATCATTGAGGCGATCGGTCAAAGCGGTGCTCTTCGTGAGCGCGTTCAGCGGCCCATACGTCTTGCCATAATTGATGAAACTTACGACGCGATCGTCAGGTGTCAGCGTTGCGGTCAAATAGCCGTTGCCGCCGAAGATCTTGTTGTTGTTGGAGAAGCCGCCGAAGTCGCGATAGTCGCCGTCAAGGGCAATTTCTTCCCAGTTCAGGTTACCAAAGAAGCTGATCGGAATGGTCGAATTCGAATAGCCCTGGATTTCCGCTTCACCGATGCGGCGCGTGTGGCCGTCGACGCTGTTGATGCCGCCGCCGAGCGAGCCTTCGATGAAGGGCACATCGAAAAACGTTGTCGAGCGCGAACGGCCGGACAGCATGTGCGGAGAGAGCAGCAGGCCTTGGATGAAGGATGAGTAGCTCGACGCATTGCTGCGATTTTGGATGACATTGTCTTCGCTGAAGCTGGTTGCGTTGACGAAAGGAAAGATGCTGCCCTTGATAAACTGGTCAATGTAGCCGCTGCCTTCGAAGGGATCGAAGACGGCATCGCCATAATAGCGGCCCCAGGCATCCAGACCCTGCAGGCGGAAGGCGTTGTTAAGCGTCGAGCCGGCATCCTCGTTGGCGCCGAGAGCGCTGTAATCTCCGCCGCGCGCCCGCGAACGGCGCAGGAATTCCTGGGCATTGCGAATTGCGCCATCGGCATCGTAGTCGTCGATATCGACGGCCGTGCGGAAGGCGGAGATGGCGGGATCGTTTTTGTCGAGCCGGTCGGCATTGTCGACCGCCTGGCTGGAGGGAACGCGGTCACCCTTTTCCAGATGAGCGATGGCGAGCCCCAACTGCGACGCTGAATAGCCGGGATTCGCAGTCGAGGCGGCCAGCATATCGTCAAGCGCTTTGTCGGTCTCCCCGTTCTGGAGGTAATAGCGGCCGCGCGCAAGCAGGGCGAGGTCGAAGGAGGGATCGACAGCAAGGGCGGCGTCGATCTCGCGCTTGGCTTCCTTCATCCTGGACTGGTCGAGATAGAGAATGGCGAGATTGGCGTGTGACACCGGATCCTCGGGATCGAGTTCGATCGCCTTCAGGAAGGCTGCCTCCGCTTCGCCGTTGGCGTCGCGGTCGGACTGGAGCAGACCGAGATCGTTCCAGTTCATTGACGAGCCCGGCATGTCGGCAAGCGACCGGTTGAGATCGGCAAGCGCCCCTTTGGTGTCGCCTTCATAGCTCGCGCGATAGCGCGCCCGCGCCTGCAGACCGTCGGGATCGCCAGGATCGATAGAAAGTGACCGCTCGACCGCTTCCTTCATCTGAACGCGGTCGTCGATGAGCTGGGCCAGCAGCGCGCGCCGCGCCGGCAGAGTCGCATCGCCGGGATATTGTTTTTCGGCTTGTTTCAGTACCTCGATGGCAGCGGGGATATTCTCCAGGAAGCCAGCGGTATAGGCCTTAGCGATGGCGCCATTCGGGCCGATGGCGGCAGCGGCCGGTGGGATTTCCACGCGTTGCGGATCGGCGAGCGCACGCGAATAATAACCGCCATAGGCTGCGACGGCGCGGCGTTGTGGATCAAGATGCGGCAGCGCTTTCGCGAAAAGCTTGGCAGCATCGGCATAACGCTTCTGCTTGCCGGCGATCAGGGCCTCGATCAGCTCGGCGCGGGCGCGCTGGGCGGCCGATAGCGGCAGGGCGCGGGCGCGGGCGAGGGAAGCGAGCGCATCCTTGGCGCCATCGGTCGTCAACTGCACTTCGGCAAGAGTCAGCCAGTCCGCAGCACTGCGGCTTTGCGCCGGCACAGCGGCGATGCGCCTACGCTCGCTGCGCATGGTCGCGCTCGGCAGCGGTGAGGCGGGCATCAAGTTAAAGCCGTTGCGGAGGGTCAGATAGAAGAGCATCTGCTCGCGGTCGTCGGGCGTGACGATGACGACCTTGCGCGGCGCCTGGCCGATGGTGGCCACGGCGCCTTCGCCCTCGTTCACCTCGACGCTACCCTGCGGGTTGCTGAGCGCGACGCGGCCTTCGAGTACGATCATCGAGGTTTGGGCGCCCTTGACGGTCATCGTCCAGTCGGTGCCGCGGATGGCGGCTGCGGCCGCGGGGGTCTCGACCGTCAGGCCCTGGCCGCCGCGCTCGGCGCGCGCCCAGATCGTGCCGGACTGAAGCTCCAGCACCGTATCGCCGCTCGTGGCCATCCTCTTCACCTGCAGCGATGAATTGCGGCCGAGGCGGACCTGCGTGTGGTCGGAAAAGACGATGGCGAGCTGGCCGTTGGCATTGGTGCGCAGCACGTCGCCGGTCAAAAGATCCTGGTGCAGATCGACGACGCGCCAGTTGGACACGTCGATGAAGCGGACCTCCTCGCCGGTCTTGCGGGCGATGACGGAGCCGGCGACCGGTGTTGCACGCTGCACGGGATCGGCCATCGCCGACGACGCGAAACAAGGCAAAGCAAGCGCCAACGCCATGCCGGCGCGGCCGATGTTATTGGAATAACCCCGCATGATCTCACCCCTAACCCCACTTCCCCTTTGTCCGTGTAGAGTGAAAAAGTCAAGCGTGATGCACACGTGTTCTTGATTTCGTTTCAAAGTGTACTATCAGGGAAACACTTCTGGGGTGGAGTATTCATGTGAGCGATTTCGAAAATGCAACTGATGTTATGCTGAGCGAGCCTTCCAGCGGCGATATCGGCGTCGAGTATTTCGACCACATCAAGAAAATCAACGATATATTCTACGATCAGATCAAGATATCCGATCAGAAGGCCGCCTATATCTTTACTTTTATGCTCGCCTTTTTGGTAAGCTCCAGCGAGGTGAGGGCGGTCTTCAGCCCGGCGCGCTACATCGCAGGCTCTCCGGGGGGCGTGCTGTTCTCCGGCCTGCTTGCCGCGGCCTCGGTCTTTTCCATCCTGTCGGCGATCCTCGTCGTGCTGCCGCGGCGTTTAGGTGCCTCGACCTCGCTCTTCTGGGGCGCCTGGCCCGCTCATCGCGACCTGTTCTTCGACGCGGCGCTGAGACGCGACGAGCGCTATCTTTTCGACCAGTATCTCGAAAACGCCAACATCCTCTCGACCATCGCCCGCAACAAATACCGCTGCGTCACCTTTGCGTTTCGCGGGTTGATGGTGAGCGTGATTGCTTATGTGCTGTTGCTGGCGGCGGTGTGAGAAACCCTCAAGAGAGCCTCACCCTGAGGCGCCCCGTAGGGGCCTCGAATGGCGGGGCGGGTGCATCGACGGTTGATGCATGCAAGAAGTAGCGCTGCGGCGCGTCCTTCGAGGCTTCGCCCTGCGGGCTACGCGCCTCAGGATGAGGGGCGTCGGAGGATGCCGCCGCCCACACATTCTTCATTCAATCCTCGACCTCAAGCACAAGCTCAACCTCGACCGGCATGCCGAGCGGCAGGCTGGCGACGCCGAGGACGACGCGGCCGGAGAGTTTTTCCTTGCCGAAGACCTCGAGCAGCATTTCGGATGCTCCATCGGCAACCCTCGGGTGGTCGCGGAAGTCGCCTTCGGTGGCGATGTAGACGCCGAGCTTGACGACCCTGACGACCTTGTCCAGCGAGCCGAGATAGTCCTTGGCGGCGGCAAGGCCGCTCAAGGTTGCCGTTTCGGCGGCCTTCCTGCCGTCCTCCGTCGTCAGCGTGCCGCCGACGCGCCCGATGTAGCGGGGCTCGTGGCCGACGACCGGCAGCATGCCGCTGAAGAAGACCAGCTTGCCTGATCGGACCGCCTCGACATAGGCCCCGAAGGGTGTCGGCGGCGGGGGAAGGGTGATGCCGAGCTCCTGCAGCCGCTGTTCCGCACCGGCTGCCTGCGCGCTTCCATGGTTTACCATCTGCCCAGATGTGCGCCGCCGTCGACGTGCAGCACCTCCCCGGTGACACGCGGAGCTTCCGTCAGGAAGAGGACCGCATCAACGATTTCGCCGACGTTCGATATGCCTGCCATCGGCGACAGCGTGCTCAGGAAATCCTTCGGATTGTCCTTGTGCAGCGGCGTGTCCACCACACCGGGAGCGACGATATTGAAGCGAATTTTCTCGTTCGCATATTCCATCGCCAGGTTCTTGGAGATGGCGTTGATGCCGCCCTTTGTCATCATCGACACCGAAGCGGAGAAGCCGGCGATCGGATGATCGGTCAGTGGCGTGGTGATGCTGACGACGCTGCCGCCTGACTTCTGCGCGACCATCTGCCTGACGACCAGCTGGGTCAGATGGATGAAGCCTTCGAGATTGGTCGAGGACAGCGCTGCGAAGTCGGTCATCGTGAAATCGACAAACGGCTTGGCCAGGAAAATGCCGGCATTGTTGACGAGGCCGTCGATCGAGCCGAAACGGTCGATCGCTGTTTTGGCGACCCGTGCCGCGGTTTCTGCGTCACCGATGTCGCCGTCGACGAGGGCCAGCCGGTCGGAGGCCTCAAAGGCATCCGAGGCACTGACCTGGCGCGAGGTGGCGACGACATTGTAGCCGCGTGCGATGAAGGCGTTGACGAGGCCTGCGCCGATACCCTGGGAGGCGCCCGTAACGATGACAGTCTTTCTGGTAGTCATGTTGAACTCCATGATCTGGTTCGGGCAACGTCGAGCCTGATCGGCCGGGTCGCTCGAGATGGGGCGCCGCGATCGCGCCGCCATCGGGTTGTGATTTGTTTTCGCAAGGTGAATATGGCGAAAACTCCATTCCCCGATTAGATGGAAATATCTGGATTCTCTTTTGCATCAGTGCAAAAGTGAGGGCATGCCCGATTTGAACGACATCGCCGTTTTCGTGAAGGTGGCGCAGTATGGCAGCTTCAGCCGTGCGGCCCATTCGCTTGGCATGCCGGTTTCAACCGTCAGCCGGAAAGTAACCTCGCTCGAAGAGCAGCTCGGCGTGACGCTGCTGCTGCGGACGACGCGCAAGCTCAGCCTTACCGCGCAGGGCCGGGCCTATTACGACAGGTGCAGCGAACCGCTCGCCCATCTCATCGATGCCGAGCAGGCGCTGACGGAAACACAGAGAAAGCCGGAAGGCCTGCTGAAGATCTCCGTGCCTGTCATCTTCGGGCAGGAGGTCTTTTACGAATTCATCTCGGCCTTCCTGAAGGCCTATCCCGAGATCCAGGTCGATCTCTTCGTCACCAACCAGTTTCTCGATCTGATCGCCGAGAATATCGATCTCGCCATCCGCTTCGGCGAACTCAAGGATTCCTCCATCGTCGCGCAGCGGCTCGGCAAGAGCGTGCGCTATCTGGTTGCAACACCCGATTATCTCAGGGGCAGGGCGCTTCCCTCAAAACCCGAAGACCTGAAGGACCATCAATGCGTCCTCCTGAACGGTCGCAACGGCGAGGCCGAATGGCATCTCGTCAGCGGCCGTAAATCGATCGACATTCGTGTCTCGGGCCCGGTCTCGAGCCGGGATTTCGAGGCCGTCAGCGCCTTCACCTATCGCGGCCACGGCATCGGGCTGCTGCCTTCCACCTATTGCGACGCAGAGATCAAACGAGGCGAGCTCATCCGCCTGCTGCCCGACTGGTCGTCACCGGAGATTTTCGTCCACGCCGTCTATCCCACCCGCCGCTTCCTGCCGCTCCGCCTGCAGGTTTTTCTGGAAGCGCTGAAGGCGTGGAAAACCCCGTTGTGGCTGCCTTTGCATTGAGGCTCGCTCTCCGCGAGAGGAGGCTGAGAACGCTCATATCTCCCTCCCTCATTCCTGTGCTTGTCACAGGAATCCAGCCACCGCGCGTCCGCGCGGTGAATGACTTCCGGCGGCAGTCAAAGGAGTCTCCCGCGCCCAAGGACTTGGGCGCACTGGATTCCTGTGACAGGCACAGGAATGAGGGAGGAGAAGTATGCGCACTCAACGAAGGACGGTGGGGAAGCGCCATGGGGGCGTCCACCAATCACGGCAACTTTTAAAGGGCGAGGCGCACCCCTGATATCACCGAAAATTGAAGCCCGGCGGGCGGCCCGGCGTCCCGTGCCGGCCAAGCTGTGTTACAGTTTCCTGGCCTGGGAATGGCGTAAGGATTGGATAGCCAATGCTGACGACACTTGCGGTGCTGATGGGTCTTTCCGGCGTCGCCCCGGTCGCAGAGGTCGGGAGAAGCGAGGTCGATGTGGCGCTGGTGCTTGCCGTCGATACCTCGCGGTCGATGGATTTCGAGGAGATCGGCATCCAGCGCCAGGGTTATGTCGAGGCGCTCAAGCATAAGGAATTCATCGATGCGGTCAAAGGCGGGCTCACCGGCCGCATCGCCATCAGCTATTTCGAATGGGCGGGCTATGTCGTCCAGGATTCGGTGATTGATTGGCAGGTGATCGAGACGGAAGCCGATGCTATCGCCTTTGCCGACAGGCTGGAGGCCCGGCCGGTCGCCACGCAGCGGCGCACCTCGATCTCCACCGCCATCGCCCAGGGCGCCAGCATGATCATCGCCGGTCCCTTTCAGGGCAGGCGGGAGGTGATCGACGTTTCCGGCGACGGCCCGAACAACTCCGGCAATCCCGTGACGCCAGCCCGCGACAGGGCGGTGGAAGCAGGCATGGTCATCAACGGCCTCGCCATCATGCTGCGGCCCTCCGATGCGCCCGACGGTCTCGACAGATATTACGCCGATTGCGTCATCGGCGGCCCCGGCGCCTTCGTGCTGCCGGTCCACAAGATCGAGGATTTCGCGATCGCCGTGCGCCGCAAGCTGGTGCTTGAAATCAGCGGTCTTTCGCCGCCGGCGACGGTGCGCGAGGTAGCGGGGGATGCGCCCGCGGCCGACTGTCTGGTTGGCGAGAAACAGTGGCGGGATTTTTTCGAACGCTGACCGACTTGCCCTGAGTGCACGTGGATGCGCACATCTGTTCCTCCTTCCCAGCGCCTTCATGACCCTCGTTTTGCTAGGCGACGCAGATGCCTGGAACCGCGACCTTCTGGAAGAGATGCGGCGAGGCGAGGGCCGACGATGGGTAGGAGGAGAGCTTCGCCCTGAATTCCGGATGCAGGAATGCCGCCCTGAAATCGGCGGTCGATTCCCATACGGCGTAGTTGAGATAGGCGGGGCTTTCGCCGATGGCGCGATGCAGCTGGGTCGAGATGAAGCCCGGCTGCCGTTTCATGAATGCTGCATCGTCCTGCCAGGCATCAAGGAAGGCCTGCTCGTCGGCCTTGTCGAGCGTGAAGAGGTTGATGAGAACGACTGGGGAGGCATCGAGCGCGATTTGACGATCGATCGGGAAGGCAGGGTCCATCGGGCGCATGTGTGACATGGTCGACTCCATCTAATTTGGTTACATGATGTCAATCTGGTGATAGAGATACATACTCATTTTGACATCATGATGTCAATACAGCCATATGGTGACAAATGCGCGAGCCTCAGCGAAGCCCTGCCGGAACAGCCTTGACCAACCTCATTCTGGACCTCTTCCGGCTCAATAACCGGATGATCAACGCGGGCGACAAGCTCGTCGACGGGCTTGGCCTGACGAGCGCCCGCTGGCATGTCCTCGGCACCGTCGTCACATCGGACCGGCCGCAGCCGGTTGCATGGCTGGCGCGCGACATGGGGGCAAACCGCCAGAACGTCCAGCGCATCGTCAACGATCTGGAGAAGGAAGGGCTTCTGGCATTCCAGCGAAACCCGCACCACCGGCGGGCGCAGCTCGTCGTGCTGACGGACAGGGGACATCAGGCATATGAGGCCGCCATGCATCTGCAGGCCCCCTGGGTCGAAATGCTCGCGGAGGGGCTTCAGGTCGAGGATCTGAAAACCACGCATGCCGTCATGAAGGCGCTGCGCAGAAAACTGGAAGCAAATGGAGATGTTGACGAGCAGGCCTGATCGCCATGGCGTAGCCACACATCAACACGCGCCTCGGCGCGGCATATGCCGCCATCCGCCGAGACGCTTCCCAGTGATGCCGCCGTCTGTAATAGCGCCGCTACCTACAACGGCAGCGCCCTGCCAGCCCGTTCGCTGACCATGTATTCGGCGTACCAATCCGGCCAGTTGTCGTCGTGTTTGCCGCCGTTGCGTTTCTCATGTTCGCCGTGGGCGGTGGCGGCACGGCGCAGTGCCGCGGCAAGGTCGTTCGATGTCGAGAAGGCCGTCTCGTCGGCGTCGATGCGGCCGGGCAGGCGGGTGGTGACCTCCTGGAACAGCCATCCGTTGCCGTCGGGATCCTTGAACGAGGCGAAGGAACGGTAGCTGCGGTGGTCTGGATCGCGTCCGGCGATCCTGAGGCGTCCGAACAGATAGGGTTCGTCCTTGCCGGCATAGACGCCTGCTGCGTCGTGGAAGACTTCGCTCACCTCGACGCCGCGGGCCATGAGATCGCGCCGCGCAGCCTCGATGTCGGAGACGACGAGGTAAAGGCCCTGGGCCGAGCCGGGGGCTGCGGCGGTGATGTTTTTGCCGAAGATGATCGCGCAGCCGGAGCCGGGCGGGGTGAACTGGATCACCCGGAAATCGGCATCATTGGCGAAGTCGGCGTCGAGCCGCCAGCCGAGGCCGTCGTAAAAGCGTTTGGCACGATCGACGTCCGAAACGGGGATGACGATCACTTCGAGCTTGGTGTCGACGGGTCGTGTTTTCGGAATTTCGGTGGGGGTTTCACTGCGCATTGCATTGCTCATCTTCAGCTCCTTGAGGTTTGGACGCATTAAGAATGGCGATACATGTCGGGATCGAGTGGACCACAGCGCGGCGAGGGCGTCGAATCAATTATTCTGTCTGATGCGGCCGGCACCGGGCGATCCGTGGTCGAGGGGCGGCGGGTGCTGTTCCCGCCGCCTTCCGTTCGCAGCACCCGCAATTATGCGGCAAGAGCGGCGCGGGTTTTTCCGATCATCAGAGCCGCGCGTGCGGCCTCGCGGCCCTTCTCGACGAAGTGGGCGCGGTAGATCTGCTGGTGGTGTTCGGTTTCCTGATAATTGTGCGGCGTCAGCGAGACCGACAGTACCGGCACGCCGGTATCCATGCCGGCGCGCATCAGCCCGTCGACCACGGCCTGGGCGACGAATTCGTGGCGGTAGATCCCGCCGTCGACGACGAAGGCGGCGGCGATGACGGCGCCGTAGCGGCCGCTCGCGGCAAGATCGCGCGACAAAAGCGGCATCTCGAAAGCGCCTGGAACATCGAACACGTCGATCTGCTCGGCGGGAACAAGCTGTTGGAAACCTTCGAGCGCACGGTCGACGATATCGGCGTGCCAGCCGGCTTTGACGAAGGCATAACGGGTGGGTGTCATAGTAATCTCCTTTGGCGTACAGACACGTCACCCAAGGCGATCACGAGCGTTCGCCGGCTGCCCGGAGGCAGCAGGAACGCGCGTTCTCTTTCATCCGGACTATGACCGTCGGCTCAGGCATCTCACCTGATCTGCTGACCCTTCCGAAGAAGGCGCTCGCGGGCTCGCAATCGAAACTGCATACCGCCGGTAGGGACTTTCACCCCGCCCTGAGAACGGCGCGACAATAGGGGCAAGGCAGCGGGCTGGCAAGAGGCGGAAGATGGTTTCGGGATGGGTGCGGGTTGCGACCCCAAGAGAGCCTCATCCTGAGGTGCCCCGCAGGGGCCTCGAAGGACGAGGCGGGCACGCTGACGGTGGATGGAAGCAAGAAGCGGCGTTGGCGCAGCTCCTTCGAGGCTCCGCCCTGCGGGCTGCGCGCCCTGAGGATGAGGGAGGCTGGAGGGTGCCGCGCCGGCATTCTCTGGTGAGGTCGCGCCAGCACTCAAGAGAGCCTCACCCTGAGGTGCCCCGCAGGGGCCTCGAAGGGCGGGGCGGGTGCGCCGGTGGCTGATGGATGTATGCCCCACCGCCCTTGCTGAGCGTGCCCTTGCGCCTAAATGCTTCCCGTGAGGATATCCGTGTCGAAAAAGCATGTCGCGCCGCGTCATAAGAGGCAGAGCAGCAACCATGGGAGAATGTGATGCCAGATCCCTTCGTCGTGCGCCGCGAAGCGCACATCGCTGCACCGCCGGCTGCGGTGTTCGCACTGATGACCGATCCGGAGAAGATCCTGCGCTGGATGGGAACGGAGGCTGAGATCAAGCCTGAGCCGGGCGGGCTCTATCTCGTCAATGTCACCGGCGCCCGCTTCGCGCGTGGTTCGTTTCGCGAGGTGGTGCCGGTTCATCGCCTGGCCTACAGCTTCGGCTGGGACGGCAGCGAGGAGGTGCCGCCGGGCTCGAGCCTGGTCGAGATCGATCTGATCGAGCAGCCCGACGGAACGCTCCTGCGACTCACCCATAGCGGCCTGCCGAGTGCCGCCCAATGCGCCGGCCATACGGAGGGCTGGGTGCATTACATCGGGCGGCTGGCCGAGGTCGCGGCCGGGCGCGATCCCGGTCCGGATATCTTTAGCGGCAGGAAATGAACGGTTTTCCGAGGGCGTCGCCAAGCCGGCAACGGCCTGTGATTGCGGGAAAATCGGCCGGGCGGCGCGCTGCCCGGACACCGGAAACGCTGTTTTTTCGCCCGCAAACATGAACACGCAATTCATCCCCAGTTCAATTTGGCCGTCCTACGTTCGGTACGGCTGGATTGAATTGGAGTTTTCGATGAAGGCACTTTCACTCGCGGCTGCCTTGCTCGCTGGCAGCCTCTCGATCGGTACGGCTGAGGCAATGCCGGTCGGGTCGATCAACGTTCAGAGCAATATCGTCAAGGCCGACTACGCCTGCGGTCGCGGCTGGCACCTGACCCCATGGGGCGAGTGCCGGCGGAACTGGCGCCGCCCGCCGCCGATGGCCTTTTATGGTGGCCCGCCCCGCTGGGGCTGGGAGCGGCATCATCGCCGGGACTGGGACGGCGGCTGGCGTGAGGGACGGCGTTGGGATCGGGATCGCGGCGGGGACGATCGTCGCTGGTATGGCGATCGCCGCTGGGATCGCGATCGTAACTGGGATTGATATCCCGGGTAGATCCAAAACGATGGAGGCCGGCGCGATCTTCGCCCGGCCTCTTTTCATGCCGGGCGCTTGGGCTCTAGAGCCTTTCCGGGTTAGATTGCAGCATTCTGCCGGAGCAGGTTTTCGTCAGGGCAAAGGCGATTGGCGAAGGGCATACCGCTTGGTACGTCCGAGCCGATCGCCTTTGATCCTGGCGGAAAAATGCCCGGCCCTTCGGGTTGGCTGAAACGGGCCGGCTGATCGACCGGAAGGCTTGGCCGTAGAGCTGGGCTACGACGCGCGCCGGCCGGTCGACCATCCGACTCCGTTTGAGCCAACAGAATGCTGCAATCTAACCCGGAAAGGCTCTAGATCGGGCTGACGAGCCAGTGCTTGTCGTTGATCAGTTCTTCGAGTTCGACCGGATCCTTGACCCCGAACTCGAACCATTCGACCAGTTCCCTGGCCTTCCGCCTGCTCTCTTCGGCGGTGAATTCGATTCCGTAGCGCGCGCACCAGCGCCGAAGGATCGACGTCAGCAGCGTCATGTCATTTCCGTCAAGCGGATCTTTCGGCCAGTACGTCGTGCCCATCGCAACCCCTCAATCACACGATGATGAACGGGCGCATAATGGAATCAAATCCGCACAAGTTTAAAGTGTTATTTTCTTTGTTTTCCACCGCGGTGAATGGTTTTTCCACAGGGTTGTTTGGCGGTGGGGTTGACAGGGTTGCGGGGCGCGGCAGCGGGCGCAAGAGCCGATAGGAAGCGGAGCATCCGCAGGCGGATGCTCCGGGGGTTGCTCGCGTCCTGTTGCGGTGCCAATGTTAACATATGGATCTGCCTTCCTCCCTTGCCTGGCTGGTTGACGAGGCCGCTCAATCGCCCGCTCCCGAGCGGTTTCTGGCCGAGCTTGGGCGTCGGCTGCTTGCCGATGGCCTGCCGCTTTCGGGCGGGGCGCTGACGCTTTCGGTGCCGCATCCGATCATCGCGCGGCGCACCTGGCTGTGGCGGGCAGAGACCGGGGCTGTCATCGAGGCGCTGGCCTTCGCCGCAGCAGCACCCGTCGGGGCCGGGCGCGAGTGGCTGGCCGGGCTCGGGCCGGTGTGGGAAGAAAGGATCGGGCCTTCTCAGGACGATCCCGTGCTTGGCTGGGCGGGCGTTGCCAACGGGGCAGAGGCCTTCGCGGCCGATGACGTGGCCCGGCTTTGCGATGTCGCGCGCTTTGCCGCCGCGCCGCTCGCAGCCCTTGCGGCGCGCGAGGCGCGGGCAGCGCTGCTGGAAGCCTATCTCGGCCGGCGCAGTGCGGCCCGGGTGCAGGCCGGCGCGCTTGCCCGCGGTACCGGCGAAATCATCCGCGCCGCTCTTCTCTGCGCTGATCTCAGAGATTTCACCGCGCTTTCCGAGGTGACGGAGCCGTATGCGATGATATCAGCGCTCGACGCTTATTTTGATCGTGTCGCCGGCGCCGTCCATGCCTTCGGCGGCGAGGTGCTGAAATTCATGGGCGATGGCGTGCTGGCGATCTTTCCCGTCACGGGCGCCACAGGCGAAGAGGCCAGAGGTGATCGCAATGCCTGCGAGGCGGCGCTGAGGGCAGTCGCCGCCAGCCGCGCCGGCATGGCCCATCTCGACCAGCTGCGCCAGACGCAGGGGCTGGCGCCGCTGCCCTTCGGCGCCGCACTGCATTTCGGCGAGATCCTCTGGGGCAATATCGGCGCAGCCGACCGGCTTGATTTCACCGCCATCGGCCCGGCGGTCAACCTCGTCAGCCGGCTGGAAGGGCTCTGCAAGCCGCTTGGCCGCAGCGTGCTGATTTCGGGCGCGGTGGCGGCGAACACCGGGGCAGCCCTGACGCCGCTTGGCGAGCACGCGCTACGCGGCATCGCCGAGCCCTGCGCCGTCTTCGCCTTGCCGGAAGATTAGCGCGATGCCCCGCATCGGTGCGGGGCGCGCGGCGATCAATCCGGTGCCTGCAGGCCTATCCCTGCGTTGCAGACTTTCAGCCAGGACTATGAGACGAGGCTTCTAACTCATTGTTCTAGCAATAAAGAACTCTCAACATATGGTTGTTATTTTTTCAAGTATATTTTGGGTGTTTGATAAATATAGATTTGACTGTGACAGGATATTTCGTTTTTTATCTCCGCGGCTGGGCCGATGTTGAACCTTTTCAGGGGAGGAAATGGTATGCCTGTAAAGCCCAATGCTGTGGATGATTCCGCCAGTTTTTTCGAAACCGATGCAATCAGCGGCAATATTCTCGATAATGATGTTGCCGGATCGAACGGCAAGAAAATCCTGAACTTCTTTGATGGCGAGCGTGTCGATGCCAAGGCGCCGGGCGTGATCACGACCATCGAAGGCGAGCATGGCACATTCTTCGTCAAGGCGGACGGAAGCTATAGCTATGAGCTGCATGCTTCCGAGAAGCCCGGCTTCGAGGCCGGCGAAAGCCTTTTCGAACATATCAGCTATAAGATTTCCGACGGCGGCGGCAACACCGATACCGCCGTATTCAACCTGGAAATCAAGGGCGTCACGTCGAAGCCGGTTGCGGTCGACGACCATCTGTCGTTCTCGGAAAATGACGCGATCTCCGGGAATTTGCTGAGCAACGATATCAATCCGGGCGGGTCGACCCTTTTTCTCCGCTTCTTCGACGGCGTTCGTGTCGATGCCAAGTCGGGTCCGGCGCACGAGACCATCGTCCAGGGTGACTATGGCACCTTCAAGCTGCAACCGGACGGGTCGTTCACTTATGAACTCGACCATTCGCTCGATGCCGTGCAGAACCTCGGCGCGGGAGAGCACCTGACGGAGAGGGTGAGCTACAAGTTGGCCGATGCCGCCGGCCATACGGATGTCGGCGTGCTCGACCTGACGATCAACGGCAGCGATGCGACGCTCCTGAGCTGACGGTTTGCGATGTCGAGCTCCGTCCGACGGAGTTATGATTGTCGCGGTTGATGAAATTTCTGCAGCTTCGTCACCGGCAACCGGCCATTACCGGTTGCCGGTGACCGCGGCCGTTCGTTGGGATTGAAGAGATCCGGAGCGCGGCGGCGGCTCGCGTCGCGACGGTATCTCCGGACTACAATGCGAGTTTGCAAAGATATGTTTGCAAAGGTTCCTTTGCAATATATGCTTGGGGCATGAAAGATCCGCACCCTCAACCTGCTCATGCCGAATCCTCCCGCACCGTCAGCCGGGTCGTGCCGGAACCGGCTGCGCTGAAGGCGCTGGCGCATCCGGTGCGGCTGCGCATGCTCGGCATGCTCCGGGTCGATGGTCCCGCGACGGCAACGCAGCTCGCGGTGCGGCTCGGCTTGAACAGTGGTGCGACGAGCTACCACCTGCGCCAGCTTGCCCAATACGGTTTCATCGAAGAGGCGCCGCATGCCTCCAGGCGTGACCGCTGGTGGCGCGCAAGCCACGAACTGACCACCGTGCCGGCGAGCGAGGCCGAGGGGGAAGCGCTCGATCTCGATCTCGCCTTCAACCAGGCGGCACTCTCCCTGCAGGTCGGCCAGATGCAGCAGGCGCTGGAGGAATATGCCGAGCTGCCGGCCGAATGGCGCAAGGCGAGCACGACGAGCGACATCATCATCCCGATGACGGCAGAGCAGGCCGAAGCCCTGACGAAGCGGCTGACCGACATCATCCTGGAAGCAATGCGGGCGGCCCCGCCGCTGGGGGAGGCGGCGTCCAGCAGTCCCGACATGGTTCCCTTCTCGGTCATGCTGCACGCCTTTCCCTATCCGGGCCGCCTGCCGCACCGCGAGGGGGAGGACGAGTCGTGAGGCGGGGCAGGCCCTTCCTGGCGCTTGCCGCCGCCGAGACGTTTTCGCTTTCCGGCACCCGGCTTTCGACCATCGCCATTCCCTGGCTGGTGCTGAGCGCCACCGGCAGTCCCGTGTTGACGGGGCTGACGGCGATGATGGAAATGCTCCCCTATGTGGCTGCCAAGGCGCTTGGCGGGCCGCTGATCGACCGGGTCGGGGCCAAGCGCATCGCCATCATCTGCGACGCCGCCTCGGTCATCGTGGTGGGGCTGGTGCCGCTTCTTGATCTTTTCGGCCTGTTGACCGTGCCGCTGCTGCTGCCCGTCGTCTTTGTCATGGGCGTGCTGCGCGGTCCGTCCGATGCCGCCAAGCAGGCGATGGTTCCCGATATCGCAGCACTCGCCGACGTGCCGCTCGAAAGGGTGACCGGCGTCGCCAGCGCCATCGAGCGGCTGGCATCGACAGCGGGTGCGGCCGGCGCCGGCGCGTTGATCGGGTTGATCGGCCCGGGCCAGGCGCTCCTCGTCAATGCGGCCACCTTCGCCGCTGCCGCGCTGATCGTTGCGGCTGGTATACCCAGGATGCGGCGTGCACGTGCTACCTCAGACGTCCGGCCGGGAAAAGCGTCTTCCTATCTCGACGATCTCCGCGAGGGCTGGCGCTTTCTGCGCGGCGATGCGGTGCTCGTCAGCATCGTCGCCATGGTGGCTGTCACCAACCTGCTCGACCAGGCTTATGGGGCGGTGCTGCTGCCTGTCTGGACGCGGGAATCCGGCCATGGCCCGGAACTGCTCGGCGCGATGCTGGCCGCCTTTACGGGCGCCTCGATCGCCGGGGCTGTGATTGCCGCTGCGATCGGCGAGCGCATGCCGCGCCTTATGGTCTATACGGTGGCGTTCCTGCTGACCGGATTTCCGCGCTTTTTCGTGCTTTCGGTGGATGCGCCGCTTGGCCCCGTCTTCATCACCCTCGCAATCGCGGGATTTGCCTCGGGCTTCCTCAACCCCATCCTGTCGGCGGTGATCTTCGAGCGCATCCCGAAGCCGCTGACCGGCCGCGTCACGGCGATGAGCACCGCCCTCTGCTTTGCCCTCATCCCCTTCGGCGGCCTTGTCGGCGGCGCGCTGATCAGCACGATCGGCCTTGCGGCGGCCTTGCTGCTTGCCGGCATTGCCTATCTCGCCGCAACGCTTGCGCCGCTGGCGCTGAGGAGCTTTCGCGGATTCGACAAGGCGCTCGCCTGATACCTAGCCACGGCGTTTGAGCTCTTCGACCATCAGGTCGATAAAAGCACGCACGCGCGGTTCGAGCAGGCGCTTGTCGGGATATAGGGTCACGATCGTTGCCTCGTCGGCCTCGACATCAGGCAGAAGCTGCCGGAGGCGGCCGGCGGCGAGATCGGCGGCAACGAGAAAATCGGGGAGGAGGGCGATGCCGAGCCCTGCCAGCGCCGCGTCGCGGAGCGCTTCGGCGCTGTCGAGCCGCAGACGGCTCACCCCCGGCGCCTTGACCCAGGCGCCGCCTTTGCTGCGAAGGCGCCAGGCCTGCCGTTGATTGCGGCTGGTGAAGAACAGGCAGTCATGGGCGGCGAGATCTTCGATATCGCACGGCTCGCCGCGCTCCGCGAGGTAAGAGGGTGAGGCGCAGAGCCGCGCCTTATGGGCTGAGATCACCCGCGAGGCGAGCCTGGTGTCCGACGTCGATGCGCCGGCGCCGATCCGGATCGCAAGGTCGAAGCCTTCCTCGATGATGTCGGTCAGGTGATCGGTGAAGCTCACCTCGACCTGGATGTCGGGCCAGGCGCGAAGATATTTTTCAATCAGCGGCAGCACCACCAGCCTCCCGAAGGCGTCGGGAACGGTGAGCCGGAGAACGCCGCGCGGCGTGCGGCTGCGCCCGGCGACACTGGCTTCCGCCTCGTCGACCGAGGCGAGGACCTGCAGGCCACGCTCGTAGAACAGACGCCCTTCGTCGGTCAGGCTCAGCGTCCTCGTCGTGCGGTTGAGCAGGCGCGCGCCCAGCCGGTCTTCCAGCCGGATGACGGCCTTTCCCGCCGCCGAACGCGACAGACCCATGGCCTGGCCGCCGGCAACAAAGCTTCCGGCATCGACGACGGCCATGAAGATCAGAATATCGTTCAGGTTGGTGCGCGGCATGAGGCAACTCGAGCAGGTCTACAGCCATAACTCGGTCAGCCATGTGATGGTTCAAGGCTTGGGGCGTTGATGCTCGTCGAGGCGGTCAGGCCGTGGCGACGAATGTTTGCCGCCTTTCGCTGCCCCGTGCCTGAAGGTGAGGGTGTAGAAGTCCCCGCCCCAAACCCCTCCCCACAAGGGGGAGGGGCTTAACCTGCCGCGCCGGCTTATTAAATCTTCGACGTTTCGGGAGGAGCCAAGCGGTGCCTGAGGTTAGCCCCTCCCCCTTGTGGGGAGGGGTTGGGGAGGGGACTCGTCTCGGCTGGACACAGGGCAGAGGGTGCGAACGGCATTCCCATCCTCGCTCTTTGGCAAGCACGGAATGGGCCAGGTGATACTCGCGCCCAAAAGCCTGTTCGCGGATCAAGCCATCATATAGCCGCCAACCTCAGCGCCAACCCATCGCCGGGGCGACGTGGGTGAGGATCGCTTCGATGACATGGGCGTTATACTCGACGCCGAGCTGGTTGGGCACGGTGAGCAGCAGCGTGTCGGCCTCGGCGATCGCCTCGTCTTCGGCGAGCTGCTTGATGAGTGCGTCCGGCTCGGCAGCGTAGCTGCGGCCAAAGATTGCCCGGGTCTTCTCGTCGATGAAGCCGATCTTGTCTTCGCCCTCGTTGCCGTAGCCGAAATAGGCGCGGTCGCGGTCGTCGACGAGCGCGAAGATGCTGCGGCTGACGGAGACGCGCGGTTCACGCGCATGGCCGGCCAGCTTCCAGGCCTCGCGATAGGCGCGGATCTGATCGGCCTGCTGGACGTGGAACGGCTCGCCGGTTTCATCGTCCTTCAGCGTCGAGCTCTGCAGGTTCATGCCGAGCTTGGCCGCCCAGACGGCGGTGGCATTGGAACTTGCGCCCCACCAGATGCGCTCGCGCAGGCCTTCCGAATGCGGCTCGAGGCGCAGGAGACCGGGCGGGTTCGGAAACATCGGCCGCGGGTTCGGCTTGGCAAAACCTTCGCCACCCAGCACTTCAAGGAAGACTTCGGCGTGATGGCGAGCCATATCGGCATCGCTCTGTCCCTCCGGCGGGGCATAACCGAAATGCCGCCAGCCGTCGATCACCTGCTCGGGCGAGCCGCGGCTGATGCCGAGCTGCAGCCGTCCGCCGGCAATGAGATCGGCCGCACCCGCATCCTCGGCCATATAGAGCGGGTTCTCATAACGCATGTCGATGACGGCGGTGCCGATCTCGATCCGGCTGGTTCTCGCGCCAACGGCTGAAAGCAGCGGGAACGGGGCTGCGAGCTGCCGGGCAAAGTGGTGCACCCGAAAATAGGCCCCATCAGCGCCGAGCTCCTCGGCCGCAACCGCAAGGTCGATCGACTGCAGCAGTGCATCACCCGCCGAGCGCGTCTGCGATTGGGGCGAGGGCGTCCAGTGCCCGAACGAGAGAAAACCGATCTTCTTCATGGCCAGGCCTCTATCCGTTGCGTCTCAAGGTGGATGGGTCATGGCATAGTTTTGGGGAGGAAGACAATCGGGGGCGGGCGCGTGAACATCGCCCCGTCCTCCCTCATTCCTGTGCTCGTCACAGGAATCCAGCCACGGCGCGTCGGCGCCGTGAATGACTCTTGCCCGGCGAGGAAAGTTTTCCGCGCCCAAGGACTTGGGCGCACTGGATTCCTGTGACAAGCACAGGAATGAGGGAGGACGGGAGAGGTTCGAGCGCTACGCATAGTAGTGGACGGCGCCGAACGCGGCCATTCGATCTTGCACCCGAAAGACCTGGAAACGGCCATTCATGCTGAAAAGGAAGCGGATAGGCCCTCTACTAACGTTTACCTTGAAAACGACTGTTCGATGGATTGCTCCTGCTCATCAAGTGTGGGGAACCGGGCAGCAAAGACTTCCTTGGCTGCGAACAAGCCGTTAAGCGCCGCAGGAAAACCGGCGTAAACGGCCATCTGCATCATAATCTCGGTAATTTCCTCCCTGGTCAGGCCGACATTCAGGCCCGCCTCTATATGAACCTTCAGTTGCGGAGCAGCGGTTCCCATCGCAGTCAGCGCCGCGATCGTCGCGATCTCGCGGGCGCGCAGATCGAGGCCAGGGCGGCTGTAGATGTCGCCAAATGAAAACTCGAACACGTAGTTTGCGAAGTCGGGGGCGATGTCCGCCAGAGCGGCGATGACATTGTGGCCGGCCGCGCCGTCGATTTCAGCGAGCGCCCGCTTGCCGCGTTCCAGCCGGCTTTCGCCTGTCTTCGGGGATTGGTGCGTCATGGTCATTTTTCCTCTGTTCCGTGCCGGAATATCCGGCAATCTTGGTGTCGAGGACGAGAAGGCAGGCTTGCAGTTCGGCCACATGGGCACGGACACGCTCGCGGTGCTGTTCAAGCAACGCGCCGCGCTCTAATTCCGAGCCGACGCCGCGTTCCCGCAGAGCTGCATAGCGCAGCATTTCCCGAATAGGCATCCCGGTCGATTTGAGACGCTCGAGAAATTCCATCCAGGTCAGGATTGATGCGTCGTAATCACGTTGGCCCGATTGGTCTCTGTCGGCATGAGGAAGCAACCCGATCCGCTCATAATAACGGATGGTGTAGGCTGACAGCCCCGAACGCTTTGCCAGTTCGCCAATCTTCATAAACGCCCTTCTTTCGTCACGACGCATGGGAAGCTACCGGTTAGAGCGCACTCTAAGTCAACCCACTAAAAGCAAAAATTCGCGAACCGGCATTTGTTTCCCGACTTTGCGGTCGCAAGATCCGCCTCCGGCGCGAGGGACGTGATGGGTGCTGCGCAGTCGAAAGCTCAATGAAGCGTGTAGAGAAGCGTGCCATAGCCAAGCTGATCGAAGCCGCCGCTGTTTGGTCCGTAGTCGCCGCCCCCGCCTTCCGGGCGGGCCAAGGTGGTGAAGGTGGAAATGTAAGGAGCGTCGAGCCCCTTCAAGACGACGTAATGGTTGTAGAACATCTCCCACATAGGCCTGAGATTCGGACCTCTGCTTCCATCCGAAATTACGGTCTGAGTGGTGTCGCTGTTTTTGTAAGTGGTATATGGCACGTCGTAACCGAGGTTGTATTTGGCCACATATTCCGCGCCTGCAAGCACGAGATTATTGTCGTAGCCAAAGAGATCGTCCCCTTGCGACCAGGCCATTTGACAGATCGCGCCGATGAGGGCGATATCGAGCATCGCATGCCCCTGGTCGCGCCCGGCTTCCTGGCCCTGGGCCAATCCCCCGTCGTAGACCTTCCAAAACATCTTGTGGAATGCTCCGTTTCCGGCGCCGTTATAGAGGTAGTCGATCGCTTCCTTGTAGATGTCTTTTCTATCGGTCAGGACGCCAATGGCCAGCATGGAGGCGATGTTGCACAGGTCCCAGTTGGCCCAGTAATGGTCGATCTTTGCGCCGTTGTGATTGACCAGGAAATCATGATTCATGCGGTAGAATATCGTGAGCATCATGTTCTGAAACTTTGAGAAATCATCGGCGGACCATCCCTTGTAGGTTCGCATGATCTCCGCCGCATTGGCCAGTTCATAGCCGTAGATGCCGGATGCCAGAAACTTGTCGGAGCTGCCGTCCACCGCCGTCAATGTCGACGACCAGGCATTCAGCACCTTGATGGCTCTGTCGGCATAGGCGTCGTCCCCACCGATTTTCCAGCGCAAGGCCAAGGCATAGGCCGCAGCCGCGTCATTGAATAGCAGCGCATAGTTTTCGGGGTTGGAAGGATTTTTCCCGCGGACAACAAGCAAAACCGGTCGAGGCGAGTATTTTAGCGACGAATGGCTATTGTTGATCAACCTTTGCCAGCCGCTGACCGTCGGCTCAGATTTCGCCTTCAACTGCGCTATGATGCGGTCGAAATCAGACTGGGTCTGCAGCAGGCCGGGATGCACAAACGTCTTGCCGCCGCCCGGGGTCACCGTATCTGCGTTGGAATTGCCCCCCGAGGAAGCGTCTCCGGATGTCGCGCTACCATTCCCCGGCGATGTCGGCGTTCCCGAGCCTTGCTCAGGAGTTGTTGTGCCGCCAGCCGATTCCGAATTTGGCTGGGTCGTCCCGGCACTGCCTTTTCCGTCGCCGTTTTTGGTTGAAGCGGTCGCTTCGGTATCGGCGTCCGGCAGATTTTTGGATAGGGCCGCGACGATCACATTGACAAGCGGCATAACGGGGTTCCGGTTCTCGCAGCTCTGGAGACCTAAGCAGAGGCTTACGAGAACGGCCAAGCCGATCCGCACTCTTCCGTGCCCGTTACGGGCTGGGATGTTCGTGCTCCTCCGCCCAGGCGATGAACGGCGCGAAGCGATCACCAACGTCCGTCTATTCGTCATATCGGCATCAATTCCTAATTACATCAGCAGTGTCCGACCCCTGCCGGGCATCGAAGCTGCGATTCATCGGCGATGAGCAGACCCCGCATGAAGGGAGCAATTGGGACATGCCGGCGGGCTGCGGCGCGACCGTCCATGACAGGGGTTATCAATTTATTAATCGGCTGCTCTGTTCGAAATTCATCCGCGCACCTGGGACATGCCGCGCATTATTTGGATATCGATATGCCTTCGCCTGCGTGCCGTGATGGGCGGCGATCGGGGTGCGAGTCTCATTGCGTCTGCGCCAAGTCACATGCTGCTGGCGCTGATCGATTTCCTCAAGCGGAGGCAGAGGGAATTGGCATAAGTGGCTGAGCGGGAGTCGGTTTTGGGTTCGACGCGCTCGATTTCAATAAAAGGCCGATTTGAACGGGGCGATGGCGGCGCCCATGGCCGAGGCGTCGGTTGCGATCTCGGAGATGACAAGCTTCGGGCGGGGGCGGCCGACGCCGTAGCGCGGGCGGTCGTAGATCTCGGTGCGGTCGATCAGCATCTGCGCGATAGCGGTGGGAACCTGGCCGCCGAAGACGATGCCCTGCGGGTCGAAGATCGCCCAGATCGCATTGATCAAGCGGCTATAGGCAGGGGTCACCTCGTCCACCCATTCCGTCACCCCCGGCCACTTCGGATCGAAATGTTTTCGCATATAGGTGATCGAGGGGACTTCGACGCCGTTGCGGTTGAGTTTCTCGATCAGGTATTGCAAGGCCGGCCGGCGCTTGTTTTCCTCGGCGTCATATATGCCCGAGAATTCGCCGGCATTGCCCATGCCACTATGCAGCAGCTCGCCATTGCTGACGAGGCCGCCGCCGAAGCCGTGGTTGAAGCTCAGATAGGCGAAGTGCTTCATGTAGCGGCCGGCGCCGAACATGGATTCGGCGACCGTTCCCGCCTTGCCGCCATTATGCGCCCAGATCGGCTTGCCGAAGAATTCCGACAGCAGCGGCCCGAGTTCGATCAGCGACCATTCATGCAGCGGCAGCGGCGCATTGTACCGCGTGCCGCTGACATGGAAGCCGGCGATGGCAAAGCCGATCCCGAAGAAGGTCTCGTCGGTGAGATCGTTCTGCCGCTGGTGTTCGGTCAGCTGCTCCTGGACGAGATCGAGCGCCTGGGCCATCGACCGGTCGCGCAGGGCGACGCTGCTTTCGGCAAGCACCTTGCCCGAAATATCCATCAGGCAGATGCCGATCACATCCGTATTGACCGAGATGCCGCAGGAATAGGCGTAGCTTCCATTCAGCCGGAGCGTCGGGCTCGGCTGGCCGCGGCCGGCGCCGGGTTTCGGCGAGCCGAAGGAGACGATGCCGCGTTCCTCCAGCTGATCGATGATCCTGTAGACGGATTGCTGGGTGAGATCGGTATGGCCCGTCACCTCGGAGCGGGAAAGGCCGGGATGGCGCCAGATGAGCTTCAAGAGGTCGCGCTCGTTCGAGGAAACGATGCTGCTTTCGCCCGGCCGCAGGAAGCGCGGCGCGATCAGCGTCTCCGGAAAATAGGCCATATCAATACTTTCTGCGCCAAAGCAATTACCAAACAGGTGTAATAATCGATCTTCGGCGTTTTGGCCGCTCTGTCGTGCAACCTTATAGCAGCGCGTTTTTCCGGCTACAAGCGCCTTGAGGTCGTCGCAAAATTGTTACACATTATGTGTAATAAAGCGCCGTCACGATGCCGGGAGCGAACCCGGCCGATCAAAACAGGCGAGGGCAAGATGAGGATTTCCATTCTGGCGGCTGCGGCCGCGCTGATGGCGGGCGCATGTTCTGCGCAGGCCGCCAATATCGAATTCTGGTACGGCAACACGGGTGTCGCCGAGACGGCGATCCAGGCCGAGTGCGCCGCGTTCAATTCAGCGCAATCGGCGCATCACATCACCTGCGTCGGCCAGGGCAGCTATGAGGTGTCGATGCAGAAGGCGATCGCTGCCTTCCGCGCCAAGAACCATCCCGTCCTCATCCAGTTCTTCGACGCCGGCACGCTCGACCTGATGCTGTCGGACGCCGTCGAGCCCGTCGAGGATGTGCTGCCCGATGTGAAATGGGACAATTACATCGCCGGCGCACGCGCCTATTACGAAACCTCCGGCGGCAAGCTCTTCGCGCAGCCCTACAATGCGTCGACGCTGCTCTTCTACACCAACAAGACCGAGCTCGAAAAAGCCGGCGTCATGAAGACGCCGACCACCTGGGAAGAGATCATCGCTGCCGCCGGCAAGCTGAAGGCTTCAGGCCATGCCTGCCCCTTCGTCACCGATGGCGATACCTGGCGCGTGCTCGAACAGTTCTCGGCCCGTCATGGCCTGCCGATCGCTTCGAAGCACAACGGCTATGACGGCCTCGACGCCGAATATGTCTTCAACACCACCTTCGTCGCCAAGCATCTCCAGAACCTGGTCGACTGGCGCAAGGAGGGTCTCGTCAGGCTCGGGACCGATACCAAGGCCGGCAATTTCACCGCCGCCTTCAATACCGGCGAATGCGCGATGATGGAAAATTCCTCGGGCTCCTACACGGCGTCCGTCAAGGCTTTCGACGGCAAATACGAAATGTCAGTCGGCATGGCGCCGATGTATGAGGGCCATGAGCGCCACAACACGTTTGTCGGCGGCGCATCCATTTACGTCATGAAGGGTCATAGCAAGGCGGAAATCGAGGGCGCCAAGGCCTTCCTCGATTTCGTGCGCGATCCCAAGCAGCAGATGTCGTTCACATCGGCCACCGGCTACGTGCCCGTCACCAACGACGTGATGGAAGCGATCGCCAAGAGCGGCGAGGCCAATCCGCCGAAATATGCGACGGCTGCCGTCGGCATCGACTCGATGAACCAGCCGCGCACGCCCGATACCCGCGGCATCCGCCTCGGCTTCTACGTGCAGTTCCGCCAGGTGTTCATGGAAGAAACCCAGAAGGCATTCGCCGGAGAGCAGACCATGCAGGTGGCGCTCGACAATGCCAAGAAGCGCGGCGACGAGCTGCTGCGCCGCTTCGAGCAGACCTACAAGGGCGTGACGCTGCGCTGATCGCAACCTGATCCAACCCCACGCATGGGCGCTCGTAGCGCCCATGCGTCAGGCACGGGGCGTCTCGGCTCGCCCCGTGCCGATCCTCCACTCCAGGGTGCTGTCATGACGTCGGAATCTTCGCTCTTCAACCATCGCTGGCTGCCGTTTCTCCTGCTGGCGCCGCTGATGCTCTTGATCGTGCTGTTCTTCTACGTGCCCGTTTTCCAGGCCTTCTACTGGTCGTTTTTCCTCGAGCGTCCGTTCGGCGGCGGCTCGATGTTCGTCGGCTGGGACAATTTCGCCCGCGTTCTGTCCGATCCCGAATTCTGGGAGGCCGGCTGGCGCACGGTCATCTTCATGGTCACCGGCTCCTCGCTTGCGGTGCTGATCCCGCTGATCCTTGCGGTCGCGGCCGACCGGAAGATCCGCCTGGCGCTGCCGGCGCGCAACGTTCTGGTCTGGCCGAAGGGGGTGGCGGGCGCTTCGATCGGCGTCGTCTTCGCCTTCGTCTTCAATCCCTTCGTCGGCATCCTGGCGCCGCTCAACAGCGCCTTTCCCGGCATCTGGGCGCCCGGCATCAACGGCACCGATGCCTTCATCACGCTGATCGCAGCCCATGTCTGGGGCGGAATCCCGTTCAATTTCGTCATCCTGCTCGCCGGCCTGCAATCGATCCCGCGCACCATGCACCAGGCAGCGGCGATGGACGGGGCAGGGCCGTGGCGGCGCATCCTGGATGTGCAGCTGCCTCTTATCATGCCGCAGCTCTTCCTGACGCTGGTGCTCGAGTTCACCGAAAGCGTCACCTCCGCCTTCGCGCTGATCGATACGATCACCAAGGGCGGCCCGGGCGGCTCGACGACGCTGCTCGTCTACAAGATCTATACCGACGGCTTCACAGGCTACGACCTTTCCGGCGCCTCGACCCAGACGGCGATCCTGATGGTCTTCGTCGTCCTCCTCACATCAGCCCAGTTCCTCTTCCTCGGCCGGCGCGTCAATTACGAGCGGTGACCCATGATCGAAAACGCACGTTCCCTCAATATCGCCGCCAGCCTCATCCTCGTCGCCGGCATCGTCTATATCCTCGGGCCGCTCTACCTGACGCTCGCGACCGCCTCGCAATCCTTTGAGTTCATGCTGCGCAACGGGCTTGCCTGGTATCCCGGCACCGCGCTTTTTTCCAACATGGCGCGGGTCTTTGCCGAGACGCATATCCCGATCCAGATGGTCAACAGCATGCTGACCGCCTTCAGCGTCGCGATCTTCACCTGCATCCTGTCGTTCCTGTCGGCCTATGCGATCGTCTATTTCCGCATCCGCTGGGCGGGCGTTGCCTTCGCGCTCATTCTCGCGACCATCATGCTGCCGCTCGATATCCGCGTCATCACCACCTATCAGGTGGCTTCGAACGTGTTTTCGCCGGTGAATGCCCTGCTTGACGTTACCGGTCTCAACGATCTGATCGCAAACATCTTCGGTGCGCCGGTGAAGCTCGAATGGAGCGTGCTGAACACGCATCTCGGTCTCGTCGCGCCGCTTGTCGCGCATGGCACCGGCACGTTCCTGTTCCGCCAGTTCTTTCTCACCCTGCCGAAAGACCTCTTCAAGGCGGCGCGCATGGATGGGGCAGGGCCGATCCGTTTCCTGTTCGATATCCTGCTGCCGCTCGCGCGCACCAGCTTCGCCGCGCTTTTCGTGCTCACCTTCCTCAGCGGCTGGACGCAATATCTCTGGCCGCTCGTCGCCGCCTCGACACCCGATATGCAGACGGCGGTCGTCGGTCTTGCGCGGCTCGTTCCCGATGCCGATGGCGCGGTGCCTGATTTCCCGATGATCATGGCCGCCACCGTCATCGTTTCCATCATTCCGCTCGCGATGATCGCGCTGCTGCAGCGCTACCTCGTCCAGGGCCTCGTTCTCACGGAGAAATAGCCATGAATGCCATCGACATGGCCATTCGCGCCGCTGCCGCCAACATCACGCTCAACGATGTCACCAAGGCCTATGACACTGAAACCGTCGTCATCCCGCCGATGGATGTCGAGCTCCGCGCCGGCGAATTCACCGTCGTGCTCGGGCCTTCGGGCTGCGGCAAGTCCACGCTCTTACAGATGATCGCCGGGCTGGAGCGGGTGAGCGGCGGCAAGATTCTCATCGGCGGGCGCGAGGTGCAGAATCTAGAGCCGAAACATCGCGGCTGCGCCATGGTCTTCCAGAACTACGCGCTCTATCCGCATATGAGCGTCTTCGACAATATCGCCTACAGCCTGAAGGTCTCGGGCATGGCGAAGGCCGAGCGCATCGAGCGGGTCGGCGCCGTCGCAAAGATGCTCGGGCTTGCCGATTACCTCTCTCGCAAACCCGGCCAATTGTCCGGCGGGCAGCGCCAGCGCGTGGCGATCGGCCGCGCCATCGTGCGCGAACCCGGCGTGCTTTTGTTCGACGAGCCGCTGTCCAATCTCGATGCGCAGCTGCGCCACGACATGCGCGTCGAACTTGCCGAACTGCACCGGCGCATCGGCGCTACCACCGTCTTCGTCACCCATGACCAGGTGGAGGCGATGACGCTCGCCGACCGCATCCTCATCCTCAACAAGGGCCGGATCGAACAGTTCGACACGCCGAAGGCGATCTATCACCGCCCGGCCTCGGTCTTCGTCGCCAAATTCATCGGCGCGCCGCCGATGAACATTCTGCCGGTCACCGGCGACGGCCGCGTGCTCCGGCTTGCCGACGGGCAGGTGGCGGCGGAAGCGCCGCTCACCGGCGCCTATCAACTCGGCATTCGACCCGAGGATATTCTTGTCAGCGGCCAGGCCGAGGGGCGTGCCGTCACGTCCACCCTGCGTTTTCGCGAGGATCTCGGTTCGCACGCGATCCTTGCGGCCGAACTCGGCGGATCGGTGGTCAGGATCGCGACACCCTTCGGCGTCGATATCCCGGATCACAGCCAGCTTTCTCTCAATCTCCCTCCCGCCCGCCTGCATCTCTTCGATGCGGAAAGCGGCAGGGCCATGCCAGGCGTTTTCAGCGCACATTAAAGGAAGACCCATGAAATACATCGACCATATTGCCGACCCCGCGCGCGCCTGCGCCATCGTCGCCCATCGCGGCGCCTGGCATCACGCTCCGGAAAACAGCCTTGCCGCAATCGAAAACGCAATTGCCGGCGGCTACGACATCGTCGAGCTGGATATCCGCCAGAGTGCGGACGGCGGCTTGTTCATCCTGCATGACGAAACGCTGGAACGCATGGCCGGCATCGACCGCATCCCCGAGGAGATGACCATCTCCGAGCTCACCAGCCTCAGGCTGCGCATGGCCGACGGCGGCCCGGACCAGCCGTTCACGACGCAGACCATTCCGACCCTCGAACAGGTGCTCGAAACCGTCCGGGGCCGGATCTTCGTCGATCTCGACCTCAAGGATCGCGAGATGATGGGCATCGTCGCCGCCAAGGTTAGGGAACTTGATATGGCCGACCAGGTCGACCTCAAGGCGCCCGCCGGCACGCCGGAAGCGCTCGCCTGGCTTGCCGGGCAGCGCGGGATCGACGGCGTCCCCTTTATGGGCATGGCCACCTTCCGGGAGGAAAGTGCCGAGCAGACCGCCGAGGCGATCATCCTCGCGCGTCCCTTCATGTGCGAAGCCAAGTTCGACCGGCTGGAGACGCTGGCCGGCCAGCATCAGCGCCTTCGCGAGGCGGGAATCTCGCTCTGGGTCAATACGCTCGATCCTGTCTCCTGCTGCGGCCTGACCGACAGTGCGGCGCTCGCCGATCCCGATGCGGTCTGGGGCCGGATGATGGCTGCTGGCATCAGCGTCATCCAGACCGACCAGCCGGCAGCGCTCAAGGCCTATATCGAGGCGCGCCCGAAGTGAGGGAGATTTCCGATGCGCTTTTCTCCGCGCTGATGGAGGATATGCGCCGGGCGGCGGAGGCAGAAATCCTGCCCCGCTTCCTCGGCGTCACCGCCGAAGGCATCCGCACCAAGACTGCGCCCGACGATCTGGTGACCGATGCCGATACCGGCGCCGAGCGGCGGCTGACCGAGGCGTTCTCGGTGCGTTTCCCCGGAGCGCTCATCGTCGGCGAGGAGGCGGTCTCGGCCGATCCCGCCCTTCTGCCGCGGCTTGCCGAGGCCGATCTCGCCGTCGTCATCGATCCGGTCGACGGCACCTGGAACTTCGCCCACGGCGTGCCGCTCTTCGGCATGATCGTGGCGATCGTCTCCGGCGGAGAGACGGTCGCAGGGCTGATCCATTACCCCCTGACCGGCGATTTCCTCGTCGCCCGGCCGGGGCAGGGCGCATGGCATATCGCGCGAGACGGCGCCCGGACACGGCTCTCCGTCGCGACGCCGACGCCCGTTTCGGAAATGCACGGCTCCGTGCCACTGCACATGTTCCCTAGCGAGGACCAGCCGGCCTATGCCCAAGGCCTGCTGCACTTCGCCCGCACCACGACCTGGCGCTGCTCGGCCTTCGAATACCGCGCAGTGGCGACAGGGGCGATGAGCTTTTCCCTCAACGCCGACCTCAAACCCTGGGACCACGCCGCCGGCGTGCTGATCCACCGCGAAGCCGGCGGCTATAGCGCGCTGCTGACCGGCGAGGCGTATCGGCCTGGCATGACCAGCGGGCGGTTGCTGCTGGCGCCGGATGCGGAGAGCTGGGAGGCGATTGCGCGGAGTTTTAGTAGGGCGTGATTGTTTGTTTTGAGGCGCAAAAGCGGCTGGCTGATTCGTTTTTTCAGTCTCCGACTTGGAGAGCCGCTAGCCACGCATTTCCGACGTTCGTGGATCTTGCAGCCCAACCAAAAAATGCCGATGCTCTTCGGAAGCATTTCAGATCGCCGCGGATATCAGGAGATTGGACTTTGGGAGTGGAGATAGTCCGAGTTCCGGCCGATTGGCATCACCCGGAAGAAGAAGGTGAATTGGTGGTGGGGGCGCATCATGAGCCGCTCTACTACATCGACGCCGCTGAAAAGACTGCCTTCCAGCTCTACGAAAACGTCAGCGAAGGGTCTCCCGTGAGCCCGGTCTTCACCACCCGTGAAGGGCTCGCAGAATGGCTGGGGCAGCAGGGGTGGCCGGCGGAGTCCATCGAGTTCCTGCTTGCAAACGGACATGCGCCCACCAAAGTCGTGCGCCTGTGAAGAACCATGTCGCTGGCGCGATGAAACGTCTCTGACGCGCGTCGGGATGATCGAGGCTGTATCCTCCGACGTCCCTCATCTTGAGGAGCGCATGCCGAAGGCCGCCGGAGCCTCGAAGGATGCGCGTCAACATTGCTTCTTGCATCTATCTGGTGTCGGCGTGCCGTGTGGCACCCCCCTCTGCCCTGCCGGGCATCTCCCCCACAGGTGGGGAGATCGCAAGTGGCTTGAACTTCCTGCCTATCTTCCGTTCCGCCGTGCTGCACGCTGATTGTTTGGGGAAACCACTGCGCCCATCCGATCTCCCCACCTGTGGGGGAGATGCCCGGCAGGGCAGAGGGGGGTGCCACGCGGTATGCGCTCTCGGTCCAGCGCGTCAGGCAATGCCGAACCGTCACTGGCGGCCGAAGCCTCCCCGACCGGCAAGCCGCAGCCACGGCGAGAGGTGGAAGCCGCTCATCAGCAGGTACATCGGCACCATTCCGGTGAGCGGAAAAGCATCCGGCGTCGTCATGCAGATCATGTCCGCGTTGCCGGTCGCCGCCGTCAGCAGCGCCATGAGTGCGAATGTCGGCGCTGCGGCGAATGACAACCAGTCGGCGGCAAGCGCGGTGTGGCCAACCCGGGCAATTCTTCTAGCGCCCGGGACAGGCTTGCCGGCCGATCCATCTGCGGCGGCGGCCAGCGACAGCCATTCGGCGGCGTTGAGAGCGGCGTTGCCGTCCGGCACAGCCGCCATGCCCGAGCCGACCGCGGCATCCGAGGCGGCGAAATCGCCGCCTCTTTTCGTGCTGTGGAGGGAAAGGATCATTGCCGTCACTCCGTGCCGTAGCGGTCATGGTGGCGCCACCAGATGCCGGTTTCGTTGCGGCCCTTGGGGGCGCGGTCGAGCCATTGGTACATGCCCCACATGCCGTCGAGGCCGCGCGCATAGGTGGAATAGCTGTGGTAGACGGCGCCGTCGATGAGTTCGAAGGCGCTGACGCCGGGCCGGTCGCGGGTGTAGGTGGGAACGTCGGTGCCGGTCTGGGCGGCGATCTGGCCGACCGGTCCTTCGCCGTCGCGGCTCTGCCATTCCGCGACCGTCTTTCCCGCAAGCGGCTCGGGGGCGGGCGGTTCGCGGCGGTAATTATACTCTATGCCGCCTCCGCGCTGTTGCTCGGGCGTGAACAACACGCTGAAATCGGCGTTGAAATCGCTGGGGGCTGATGAGGCCCAGGGAAAGCTCCAGTCCATGCGCCGCTTGAAGGCCTGAAGCTTTTCGAGCGGGGCGCGCGACACCGTCCAGAAGGCGACGTCGTGGTTCTGGAGATGGACGAAGAAACCGTTGAAGCCGTCGGCGATCGACGAGCAGGACGGGCATCCGGCGCTATAATCCGGCCCGAACATGAAGTGATAGACGAGAAGCTGCGAGCGCCCGCCGAAGAGATCCTTCAGCGAGGCATCGCCGCCTTCGGTGTCGAAGCGATATTGCTTGTCGATCCTGACACGGGGCAATTGCTGGCGTTTGGCCGCCAGCGCATCGCTTTGCCGTGTCAGTTCCTTCTCTTCCTCGAGCAGATCGAGTCTCGCCGCCAGCCATTCCTTGCGTGTTGCATTCAGTTGTGCCGTCATGGGGCTTCTCCTTTGCCTGTCAATCGTCGTAGCATCCGGCGCGGTTGCTGCCGGTCGAGAGAAGATTACGGCCGGGCGAGGGGATGGCGGGAGTGACAAGTGTGACGGGATTTGAATGGACTCGCTGATCACGGCCGCCGCATTGGCGCTGGCATCGGGCGATGCGCTGGGCGCCTTGAAACGGGTGGCGCTGCGTGACGATGCGCCTGCTTTGGCGCTGCGCGGCATTGCCATGGCGCAGCTCGGCGATCTCATCCGCGCCAAGGCGCTCTTGAAGAATGCGGCGCGCGCCTTCGGGCCGCGGGAAGCGGTGGCACGCGCCCGCTGCGTCGTCGCCGAGGCCGAGATCGCACTCGTTTCGCGCGATCTCACCTGGCCACCGAAGGCGCTGGAGGTGGCGCGAAAGGTGCTGGAAGCGCATGGCGACCGGGTCAATGCCGCCCATGCCGGCAATATCGCCATTCGCCGGCTGGTGCTGATCGGCCGGCTTGATGAAGCCGAGCGGGCATTGGCCGCGCTCGACCCGACGCCGCTGCCGCCGCCATTGCGGGCAGCCCATGAGCTTGTCGCCGCCGGCATCGCCGTTCGCCGCCTGCGGACGGAGGCGGCGCGCGCCGCACTCGACCGGGCGGGGCTTGCGGCGCGGCAGGCCGGCATGCCGGTGCTGACGGCGGAGGTCGAAACCGCCGCCCACGTGCTCGACCTCCCGGCGGCGCGGCTGATTTTGCATGGGGGCGAGCGCCCGCTGCTGCTTGCCGAGGTGGAGGCGCTGTTTTCCCGCACGCTCGTCGTCGATGCCTGCCGCCATGTCGTGCGCGCGGCCGGCGCGGTCGTGCCGTTGGCGAGCCGGCCGGTGCTTTTTGCGCTCGCTCGGACGCTTGCCGAAGCCTGGCCGGCGGATGTGTCCCGCGGCATCCTGATCGCGCGCGCTTTCCGCGGCAAACATGCCGATGAATCGCATCGCGCGCGGCTGCGCGTCGAGATCGGCCGGCTGCGGGCGGAACTTGCGGGGCTCGCCGAGGTCTCGGCGACGAAGCGGGGCTTTGCGCTTTCGGCGCGCGGCGCGGGCGAGATCGCCGTGCTCGCCCCGCTCGTCGAAGGGCCGCATGCGGCAGTGCTCGCTTTTCTCGCCGATGGCGAGGCGTGGTCGAGTTCGGCGCTTGCGATCGCGCTTGGCGCCAGCCCGCGGACCGTGCAGCGGGCGCTGGATTCGCTCGCCGGCGAGGGCAAGGCGCAGGCGATCGGGCGCGGGCGGGCGCGCCGTTGGATGAGCCCGCCGCTCTCCTCTTTCCCGACGATCTTGTTACTCCCCGGAGCGCTGCCGAGCGACTAGTATGAGACAACCCACAAGGAGGAAGAGATGAAGACATCGGCTGCGACGATCCTGCGTGAATATGGACCCTTTCCGGATGCCGACCGCGTCAACGGCGTCACTTTCGACGGCCGGCACGTCTGGTTCGCCTCGGGCGACCGGCTGAACGCGCTCGATCCCGATAGCGGCGAGGTGGTGCGCTCGATCGAGGTCGCCTCCCATGCCGGGACGGCCTTTGACGGTGAGTTCCTCTATCAGATCGCCGAGACGGTCATTCACAAGGTCGATCCGAAGACCGGCCAGATCCTCACCACCATCCCGGCCCCCGGTAATGGCGGCGATTCAGGCCTTGCCTGGGCCGAAGGCACGCTCTGGGTCGGCCAGCATCGCGGCCGCAAGATCCACCAGATCGATCCCGAGACCGGCAAGATCCTGCGCACCATCGAATCCAACCGCGTTGTCACGGGCGTCACCTGGGTTGACGGCCAGCTCTGGCACGGCACCTGGGAAGGCGACGACAGCGACGTCAGGCGTATCGACCCCGTGACCGGCGAGGTGCTGGAGCGGCTAGACATGCCCGAGGGCGCCGGCGTCTCCGGCCTCGAATCCGACGGCGCCGACCGCTTCTTCTGCGGCGGAGGCGGCAGCGGCAAGATCCGCGCGGTGCGCCGGCCGGTGTGACGTTATTGTATCCGCTTTTGGATGTTGTGCCGTGCAGCCCCCTCATCCGACCCTTCGGGCCACCTTCTCCCCGCTGGGGAGAAGAGGAGGGAGGCCGGCGCGGGCACGCATCACCTGCCCTTGTCCTTCGAGGTGACCCTTCGGATGTGGATGTGGGTGAAAGGAAGTGTGCCGGCGCGGCAGCTGTCTTCTCCCCAGCGGGGAGCAACCATGTTTCAATTTTTCCGGTATTGTGGCGTCCATTCGGCCTTTCGAAAGAGGATCGAATTGGCGAGAACGATGAGTTTTCGTGCGACGGCGATGACGGCGCACAGGTGATCCTTTCCGTTCTGACGCAAGCGGGCGT
>NZ_ML133691.1 GCF_003985155.1 Rhizobium vallis
CCGCCGACGTTCCGGCCCAGAGAGGACTTCCATCTTAAAATTGCTACTAGTCATATTACCAACATTACTCCTACCCACTTAGCTAAGTGGGGGAGCATGTCCGGGCCTTTCGGGGGCTAATTCAAACGTTTGGTCAGGGCAACGATGAGGCTTTTGGCCTGATCGTTGGCCCGCCTATTCCCACGATATCTATCGGATTGAGCGTGCTCCTACACCCAATCTCTTTGGCTGCGGCGTAACTGTCTGACGGCGTTAGCTCCGAGTCGTCACCTTCCGGAGCAATCATTCCATCAGTCACCGTTCCATCGGGCATAAAGTCGTATCCCACCGAGACCCTATAGAGATTTGTATCGCAATTTACTTGAACGAACTCGCGCTTCGAGTCGAACGGCGCATTGTAAGGGGGGTCGAGGCTGATCGCCGGATAATCGTGCCGCATCCAAAGGGTAGCTATCGGTCCTTCTCTTTTCACGCTCCCAATATCGATCTGGGTAAGCGTTTCTTCTCGCTCCCTTCTCAGGTTGATAAGGTGTTCGGGTTGAAGAGGTAGCGTGCACGCCCAGTTGAAAAAGACCTTGTCAGTTTCAGCGGATTTGAAATTCGTTGCCGCATAATGGTCATGTGATTTGCCTTCGTTGTAATATCGGCCTTTAACGTCACCGAGACTGCCATCCGCCCAGGAAATGCGTAGCGCCTCATTTTCACAATCAACCTCGTTGGCGATGACGAAGTTCGCCCCGCCTTCGCGAGGGGTGTTCCGGTGTACAACATAAACATGGCTCCCAATGCGATGGGCGGAATCGGGGAGATATTCGAGGCCAGGTATCGTAGCAATCGTTTCCCATTGGCTCGCAAACGCTGGAGGGCTCGACAGTAGCAGGCAAACAAGAGCGATCTTTTGGATGGCCGTCGTTCCAGGGAATTGTTTCGTTTGCTGTGTGTGTTTTGGCACGATTGCTTCTCGGTTAAGGATTGGATTGACCAGGGTTGCGCTAGAACCTTCACAGTCTCTTCGGCATTTGCGGGATTAGATCGTATTCGTCTTAGTGCTCCAGCAACTATATCCCCGGTTACCAACCGCTAGCATGATGGACAATGGTCGCAGCTACCGGCCGACAACTCCCTGGGTGACGATATCCAATCCTCCCTGGCGACACGAGAGAATCGTGATCCACTGATATCGCAAGTCTGGACCAGCGTTTGACGTCCTCTCCGAAATGCATAGGCTGTCCGCAGCGAAAGGGAGGTCGTTGCGGTCATGTGCAATCTCTACCGCATGGAGGACAAGGACTGGGTTAACAAATGGGCCCAGGACGCCGAGAGCCTGATCAACCTGATGCCTGCCTATCAGATGAACCCGGATCAGGCGGGGCCAATCATCCGCAACACAGCCGACGGCCGCAAGCAGCTTGTACATGCGCGATGGGGGGTGCCGTCGCCATTTTTCGCCATCAAGCAGGCTGCCGAGGCCCGGGCCGAGAAACTGCGCCAGAAGGGCAAGCCGGTCGACATGGATGTGCTCATCCGGATGGAGCCGGATAAGGGGGTCACAAACATCCGGAATCTCAATCTTCCGCATTGGAAGAAATGGTTCGGTGTCCAGAGCCGTTGCATCGTGCCGGTGACTGGCTTTGCCGAACCTGATCCCGCCAGCAAGCAGGACGGGGGAAGCACACCGAACGCATGGTTTGCTCGTGATGAAAGCAAACCGCTGATGTTCTTCGCGGGGGTGCATGTCCCGCAGTGGCAAAGTGTCCGGAAGGTCAAGGACGGGCTGACTACTGACGATCTCTATGCCTTCCTGACCACCGATCCCAATGACATCGTCAAGCCGATCCATCAGAAAGCAATGCCGGTTCTCCTGCTGACGCGGGAAGAGGTGGACGTTTGGATGCGTGCACCTTGGGAAGAGGCGAAGACGCTCGCCCGGCCGCTTCCAAACGACCAAATCATAGTGACGTCACGCGAACCCTATGGCTCGACCATCGTGACTGCGTCTGGCGATCCGGTGTCCCAACCGACGCTGCTCTGAGCGATATTCGCATCGAGAGATATTCCCGGACGAGGTAGCTGCTGCCCGTGGCTACCTGACATTTGTCAGCGCCGCCGTTCCAGTTTCCAATCTCAACGTTTTCCGTTGTCCCATGATGTCCAGTTCGACATTCTCGCCGGAGACATTGAAACTCCACGGTGGTTCCACGAACGTTGACCAGAGTTTCTCTCCGGTCGTTCTCCAGACCCCGAACTCCAGTTCCGCAGACATGAGGATGTAATCCCCTTGCCGCGTCCAGCCCCAGAAGCCGTAATCGGTCCGATCCTCGAAGACCCTTTCCCCGCTTTCAACGTTATAGCCAACAAGTCGTTCTCCGGCTCCAATGAATAGGATCGAGTTCTCCGGAACGAGAAGAAAACCGGGATGGAATGTTCCGCTGGCATCCTCATATTTCTGGGTGATCACGATCTCAGGCCACCTGTGCGGGCTACCCCCATCGCAGACCCCTACGAATAGGTCGCGCCCTCCCAGTGTACTTGGTTCGACCCGATCCACGATGGCGGCGTTTTTCACGTAGCTGTCGAAAATTCGCGGCAGGCTTCCATCTTCAATCAACAATGTCCAGTTTCCAACCGCAACGGTATGCATTAATCGCCCTCTGCGCTGTTTGAGGCGCTACCAAAAGCGCCACCAAGGACGTTTTGAATTGGTCGCTGTTGATGTCATTTCGGTCATTTGGTCGCCGTCCGGGCCGTATAGCTCTCCGTCGTCGCCTTGGACCTTGGCTCCAAATCGCTGGGCTATGGACCACATTTTCTGCCGAATTTCCTGATCAGGATTCTTCGCGTCTATGTTGTCTTGGCTCCATGTGAATATGCCGTCCAAACGCACAAGCCTTCCTGTTCAACGCGTAGAACCTTGCCGTCATTAACAGTTGCTTCGGCAAAGCCATCGTGCCTTAATTCGGCGTCGCCATCCACGTACTTATGCCAATCTTGAAGCGTGAAGCCGGAAGTGGGGTCAAACCAGTTCTCTTTCCGGGTGATATGAAGATCATACGCCATATGCGTCGTCGCCTGTTATGCCGAGAAATTTTTGCCTTCATCATCCCTAACATTCGGCAGATGAATAAACGATTGCAGGTGTCTTTCACGTCGGGCGCTCCAGCTCGAATGCTAGCCTCATTTCGGGCGACTTGTCGTGAACTTTGAATAGCCCCGAGTTTCGTAGACACCCTCGGGTTAGATTTTCTGCTGCTTCTCGAACTCGACGGGCGAAAGCATTCCGTTTCTGACGTGCCTGCGTTTCGGGTTGTAGAACATCTCGATGTAGTCGAACACATCCTGGCGAGCTTCATCGCGTGAACGGTAGACCCTGCGACGTATCCTCTCTCGCTTCAGAAGATTGAAGAAGCTCTCGGCCACCGCATTGTCATGGCAGTTGCCGCGTCGGCTCATCGAGTGAACCAGATTGTGGTGCTTGAGGAACGAGGCCCAGTCCATGCTGGTGAACTGCGAACCTTGGTCCGAATGGATCAGCACCTTGTCCTTCGGCTTTCGCCTCCACACCGCCATGAGCAGAGCCTGCAACACGACGTCCGTGGTCTGTCGGCTATGAATCGCCCAGCCGATGACCCGGCGAGAATAGAGGTCGATGACGACCGCAAGGGAAGCGAAATCCGCACTGAGTATCAGGATCCCGCGGCCCCCAACGCGCGACGCAATGCCGGCGCTTCCTGCTGGACATGATCCCACAATCGGTCCGCGATCGGCCCGTGCGGTCGGTCGCGGCGGCGCGCGACCACCAGGTCCTCGGTGCGGCCCGGCATATGGCTGCCGGCAATCGATCGCAGACGTCCATCGCCCAGCTCGTCCTCAATCAGGAAGCGAGGCAGGTGGCCCCAGCCTAGGCCTTGCAAGATAATCTCTTTCTTCATGCTCTGGTCGGCCACCAGGCATTGGGGCGCGCCTTCGATCATGAAGTAGTTCTGTTGCGGTGAATGGCGGGCGGTGTCGCGCATCACGCATTGAGTGAGCGCCTGCATCTGTTCGAGGGTGATCGGCTTGATGTCTTCCTTAAGAAAGCCCGGCGCCACAACGGGAATGAATGGCACCTTGCACAGATCGATCCATTCCACCCGCGCATCGCCCTTGTCGATCCAGTGCAGGATCAAATCGGCCTCGTCATCGAAGAGGCGCTCCCACGGGCCGCCGACGGCTTCGAAATGCAGATGTAGTCGCGTGCTGGGACATTGTGCGAAGAACCGCCCGAGCATGCCAAGCACCTGCGCGCGCGGGCAGAGATCGCCGATCACGACGTGGATTTCGCTTTCCTCGCCCATTGAGAGCTGCGCGGCATGGACCCGCAGGCCTTCCAACTCGCGCAGCAACGACTGCGCCCGGCGGTGGAACGACAGCCCTGCCTCGGTCGGGCGAACTCGATAGCCGCTGCGATCGAGAAGAACAAGGTCGAGCTGTCGCTCAAGCTTGGCGACGGCGGCGAACACCGCCGGGTGGGAGCGGTGCAGCAGCGCGGCCGCCGGCTGAAAGCCGCCGGTGCGGACGACCGCATCGAAACACTGCAGGTCGTGCAAGGTGAATTCAGCCATGTCAGTCCTGATTACAGAGATTGTCCTATCTTTGTAATATCAACAAACGTCAGGCGCCGCTACGGTTGGTTCATTCAACGTTCCAGAAGGAATCATCATCATGAGTGAGCTGAATTTCGTGACTGTCGGCGACGGCACCCAAATCGCCTACTGCTTCGACGGCGACGCCGCAAATCCGGTGCTGCTGCTGTCTAATTCGATCGCCACCACACTGCACATGTGGGACGGGCAGATCGCCGAATTGTCGAAGGATTTCCGCGTTCTGCGCTACGATTTTCGCGGCCATGGTGGATCGAGCGTGCCGGTTGGCGCCTATTCGCTCGACCGGCTTGGCCGCGACGTCATCGAGTTGCTTGATGCGCTTGCTCTACAACGCGTGCACTTCCTTGGCCTGTCGCTCGGTGGCTTCGTGGGCCAGTGGCTCGGAATCTACGCGCCCGAGCGCATCGACCGGCTGATCCTGAGTAACACGTCGTCGCACCTCTCACCCGCAAGCTATTTCGACGAGCGTATCGCCGTCGTGCGTCAGGCACCGGACATGTCCGAGACCGCCGAGATATTCCTCAACAACTGGTTCCCGTCGGGTATGTTGGCGGCCAACGACCCAGCCATCGAGGAATTCCGAGCCATGCTGATGACAATCGACCGGCAAGGCCTTGCGGGTTTGTTTGCGGCGGTTCGCGATGCGGACCTTCGCCGCACCGTGGCACTAATCAACCGGCCGACACTAGTGATTGCCGGCGAGTATGACACCGTGACGGCGCTCAGCCATAGCGAGTTGATCGCCGCGACAGTGCCCGGCGCGAAACTGGTTGTCCTGCCTGCGGTTCATTTGTCGAACGTCGAATATCGACTAGAGTTCATGCAGGCGGTACGGGATTTCCTGGGCTGATGGATACGATCGCGTGGCGGCCGACATCGGCAGCCACACCACCACTTCTCTATCTGAAACCACGGTTGCGATTTGATCGAAGGCCCACTCGATGAGGTGCTTCACGACACGTACTTATCGAAATGTGGATGTGCACCCCTCAGGGCTTACCGTGGGACGGTTGGTCGCGGGGTCGTAGTGTTAGATTGGATCCTCAGAGCTCAAATTGCGAAGGCTTCGTTAAATGATGGCATGCGGTTTCATCTCCCATTCCACGGATCTGGCGTCGCAGCAAATTTCTTGGTGGGGCTATTCTACCCTCCACTCATTTTCATGATGTGGTGGTTCAAAACCCTGGATGTAGCGATGCAGCAGCTCATCAGCGATCGGAAAGGCCGCGTTAGCGTCGCGTCGTGAGGCGCGGTAATTCAAACGCTCCCGCAAAATCTCGGGCCGAATGTTCATGGACACCAGTTGCTGTCGATAATCGTTGCGCTGCACAAGATCACGGTAATCGGCTCGTGCTTTGGCGCTCCAAAAACTGAAATCGATGACAACCTTGGTTTCCCGCCGGAGCATCTCTATGAGTTGCTTGCGAAGGCGTTCCTCTGCCGCGTCTCGCAACTCGGCGTATTCATGCTCTGCGTAATCCAGCGCGAAGCGGCCGTTGGCGCGCCAGATTTCCTGATCTATCGATAGCCGTTCACACCCCATCTTCTCAAGTTCCTGGGCGAATGTGGTCTTTCCCGAACCTGCAATGCCACACATCATGAAGACTACCCTTTCATGACGTTGAATGAGCGCGTGTGCTCGATCGAAAGCTTCCTGGCGATCCATTGTCTTCTCCTGTGCTTCTTCAGTCTCCCATCGATATCAATCGTAGAGAGTTCACCAGATCGAAGGTGCCCATCTTTATCGCTGCGGTTATTACCAGAATTTCTTGTGTCGGGCGGACGCGGTTTCCAGTGGGTGAGGACGGCCTGCAGGGATCAACTTGGAACGGGACTTGGGGACGAGATTCTGATAATGGCTGCCCTAGCGGCGTCCGTTATGATGGCGCAAACAGCCTCGACGGGCCTCGCTCCAGACAGCATCCGAAACATCCCGCAGCTGGTGAGTGCGAATATGAGGTCCACGGCATCGCGTTTCGCTGCGACTGTTGAATGTTCCCCGGCTATTCGTGCGACCAGGTCTGCGATCATTCTTCTGCGGCGTTCGTTACGCTGGAGCAGCGCCTCCGCGAACTCCTGATCGATCACCATAGCGTCATGGAGCCGAGCCACCGCTGGATCGCCACTCCAGAAGTCACAAAAGATCTCGATCAGAAGATCGAGTCCCCTGAAGGGGTCAGCCTCGGCCATCGCGCCGTTGAGCCGGAGGAGCTGCCCTCGTTGAGCGATATTATCGAAAACCGCCTCGAGCAGCCCCCGCCGCGATCCGAACTGATTGTAGACTGTGAGACGGGTCACATCGGCAGCCTTCGCGATGGTGTCCAACGAAAAAGCTGTGATGCTGTCCGCCTCGCGGAGGAAACGGGTGGCGACCTGAACCACCCGTTCCTTTTTTTCCGCGGCCGCCTCCGCCCGCGCTACGCTGATATAGGAACGCTTTGCCACCATCTTGCCTCTTGATTTAGAATAACACTATGTATAGTTAATTAGCAGCCAGTCAAGAGGATCAATGCCATGCAACTGTCGCTGATTATAGCTCTGTCGGTCCATATTCTTTCCACCACCTTCTGGGCCGGATCCACTTTCGCGCTGGCGCGAACGGCGGGACGCGGAAGTGATAAACTCTTCGTTTCGCAGCTTTTGGCTCCCGCAATCGCCATCAGCGCTGGCGGTTACCTCTGGCACATGCTGCACGGGGGTTCCTTTGGAGTAGGCGAACAGCTGCTGGGGGCTGGCGCCGTGGCCGCACTTATTGCCCTTGCCATCCAGGCGGCTGTCGTGGGTGGCGCGCTGCGGCAGTTGAGCAAAGCTGGCGGTGACGATGACGCGAGCGTTCAACGCCGTGTCGCGGTCGCTCAGCGAGGCGCGGCCATTCTGCTCGCCACCGCGGCTGTGACCATGGCCGCCGCCCGCTACGCCTAGAGATAGATATTGTAATGCTCTGCCGGAGAAGTCCTCTATGTTGACGACACCTATCGCACCGTTCGAAACCTATGACGTAGTCGTGCTGGGAGCCGGCTACGCGGGATTGATGGCCAGCCTTCGGCTGGGACGACGCCGGCTTGGACTCCGGGTCGCGCTGATCAATGCCGAGGAACAATTCGTGGAACGTGTACGACTGCAGGAAGCGATGGTCGCTCCGGTTACGCCACGCATCGCGTCCCTTTCCAACTATCTCGCGAGGACGCCAGTCAAGTTCATAAAGGCGCGTGCGCGTTCGCTGGACCTCCTGCAACGCAGAATCATCATCGAAGCCACGGGATCCACGCGTGAGATCGGCTTCACCCAGCTCATTTATGCGCTTGGATCGCGTGTCGATACAAGTACCGCGCCTAGCGCGTCGCAATACGCCTACCGGCTCGACCCTGGCGAGGGCCTACATGCGACCGCAGCCTTACGAGCTGCCTTGCACCAGCTCGCAGGACGACCCGCTCGCGTGCTGGCCGTCGGCGGTGGGCCGCTTTCGATCGAGGCGGCGGGCGAGGTCAAGTCAACCTGGCCCGAAATGGACGTTACCCTCCTGAGCGCAACGCGTGCCGGGGATTTCACCAGCGACAAGGTCCAAGCCGTACTTAGACGCGATCTGGCGAGACTGGGCGTCGCACTTGTCGACAATGAACGCGTCAGTGAGATTACCGCGAGCGAGGTGGTCACTGCGAACGGACGCCACTTTGCGTACGACGTCTGCATTTGGGCGGCCGGCATGCGCGCGCCCTCGATAGCCAGAGAGGCTGGGCTCACGGTCGATGCGCAGGGCAGGGTGGTTGTCGACACCGATCTCCGATCTGTTTCGCACCCTTGCATTCTGGCGGTTGGCGACAGCGCGCATCCGCGCGGTGCAACTGGTGCTCCGTTTCGACACTCTGCGCTTACCGCAGCAGTCTCAGGTGTCTACGCCGCCGAGCAGGTTGCGGCTAAAATTGCCGAAAAGACTATTTCGCCGTTTACTTTCTCCACCTTCGCCCAGGCGATCGCGGTCGGCCGGTTCGCAGCATTGTTTCCACTCGACGCCAACGACCATCCCATTCTGTTCGTGCTGGGCGGACGCGCGGCTCGACGACTGCGCGACATTCTCGTCTGGCTGGTTCTGCACTTCATTACCTTCGAGCGGCTCTTGCCAGGCATTCAGTCATGGCCAGGCCGTAAGCGTGGGGCGTCCCACCCAGCTAGGGCGGAAATCGGTAACCGCCCGGCACGCAAATCGTCCGCGGATGTCGACGACCGAGGGTAGGTCGAGGTCAGCAAATTGGGGACTTCAGAGCAATCGTTTCGCCGGCAACAAGCAAGCAGGTTGTCGCGGAGCCATCCGGCGTTGGTCGGTCCTGCCGGTATTATGACTTCCTTCCTGACCCAGAATGTCGCGCGAGCAAAAAAACTCGCGCCAGCTCCCGACAAAAAATAGCTTGATTTAACTATACACATTGTATATTAAAAATTGGGCCCCACAAAGGAGGTCCGGAAAAGGAAAGTGATGTCCAAAATGATGATTGTGAACCTGCCTGTGCGCGACCTGTCTGCGTCGACGGCGTTCTACGTAGCCTTAGGCGGCACTGTTAATGCGCAGTTTTCGGGCGAGAAATCCACTTCACTCATGTTCTCAGACTCAGTCGGGGTGATGCTGCTCACCCATGACCACTACAATGAATTTACCCAACGCCCGATTGGCGACGCACGGCGCGACAGTCAGGTGATGATCGTCCTCACTGTCGGCGATCGCGACACTGTCGATGCGACGCTGGCGAGCGCAGTTGCAGCAGGCGGTCGCGCCGACCCTAATCCTGCACAGGACCTTGGGTTCATGTATAATCGCCATGTTGAAGACCCAGATGGTTATGTTTGGGAAATCGTCTGGATGAACCTGCAAGGCTAGGCACGCGCGAACCGGCCATTCGAGATGGCCCATTTCGACGAATACTTAAATTAGATCAGCGACCTTCCGCTTCCTGCAGCGAGGCCAGCCTGTCGAGAGCGGCCGGGCTCACAGCGTCAAAAAGTCCGCTGCATTCAAGTCATGCAAATCCACGCGGTGGAGCGCAAGAATGTCGCCATGGCCGAAGTCGGACGGCGCTTCATACGCATGCTCTTTGACGTCTTTGATCCAAGTTGATCACATCGTGCTGACCATTGGCATTGGAGTGCAAATATCTGAATGCCTCGATCGTAGACGCACCAAACAGGACGCGGCGAAAAATTAGAATCGCCAAGGTTTAGCCGATCAAAAAACAGGAGTGCAATCATGAGTGATACAGCCAAAAACGAGCAGGTCGTCCGTCAGCTTTACGACTGTATCCGGCGAAACGACGCCCGCGGCTTCGCGGCAGTCGTTTCGGAGAAGCATACGGATCATTCGAACGGCAGGAATGGTCCGGCGGGATTTGCGCAAGCCGTCGATAACATCCACAAAGCGTATTCCGAGCTCAAGAGCGAGTTACAGTTGGTCGTAGCAAGCGGAGACCTGGTCGTTGCTCAATGGCGCGAGACCGGCGTGCATACGGGCCGGTTCTTCAATCTGAAACCCACCAATAAACCGTTTGAGGCGACGGGTCTCAACATGTACCGCGTCGTCGACGGCAAGATCGTGGATTCCTGGATTTCAGTCGATCCCCGGACGATTCGCGCGCAGCAGGCTGCTCAGGCTGCAGTCGACGGCTGACTGTGCTGGCGGATTAGGGCCGATCGCCACATCGCCAGGATGGACGTGACGGCGGACGCCGAAGAAGGCCAGACAAGGGCGCGACGACGTTCGCAATTTGTTGAACAGAGCCAGAAGATGATGGGCGCGGCGATATAGATCGCGCACATGAAGTTGTGGGCGCATCGATCGGAACAGGTATTGACGCGCGACCTGTGCCGGGCGGGCCGCTGACCTTGGCCCAGGCAGCGCTTCAACCGCCTACGACTAAGAAAACAGTGATCCGAGCGTCCCGTAGCTCCAAAGCGTGCCTCGTCCCACTCCTCATTCAAACTTGATCGAGAACACCTCATATGCTCGACCATCTTTTCGCCGACCCCTACCTTGCAGCCGTTTATGATGCCTTGTACCCGAGGTCCGCACGCGAGGATTATGATTTCTATCTTTCCCGCATTATAACAGCAGACGCTGTGCTTGATGTCGGCTGTGGAACGGGCACCCTCCTCCACGAGGCTCGCCTGGCCGGACATTTGGGGCGGCTTTGCGGGATCGACCCAGCACCTGGCGTATTGAATCGCGCACGAACGCGCCCAGACATTGAATGGGTTCTCGGCGATCTCCAATCGGCCGGTTGGACAGCGCAGTTTGATCTCGTTGTGATGACTGGGCACGCATTCCAGGCCATTGTCAGCGACGAAGACCTTCGGGATTTCATGGCGGCTGTACGACACGCTCTTGTGCCAGGTGGATGTTTCGCTTTCGAAACGCGGAATCCTTCGGTGCGCGCGTGGGAGCACTGGACGCCTGAGAATGCTGTGATCGTTGAACTACCTGACGGGTCATTGGTGCAGGTCACAACAGAGGTCGTCATCCCTTTCGATGGACAGACGCTGACATTTGCCCACAGGTTCTACGGAAAGCATCGGAGCCTTCCGCGGGTTAGTCAGAGCACCTTGCGATTCCTTCAGGCGGATGAACTATCTAGCCTCTTGGAAAGCGCGGGGCTACGGATCGAGCAGCGATTCGGCGGCTTTGACGGCAGCCCGCTTGGACCGTCGAGCCCCGAGATTATCACTTTCGCAACTAGATGAACCAGATCGCGGACGTGAAGATGTGGGCGCATTGATTGTCAAGCGAAGCGAAGGTCCACCCCGCCCTGGTCACGGGTGAAAAGGTCACCGACGTGATGGCTGCCGAGGAAGATATAGATTATCCGGAAAGGGTCAAGCGATAGAGACCGAACGTGTGGTTGTCGCCGCAGGCAACGACTCCACGCCGACGAAGGTCGCATTGCCGATGGCGAGCCGGACATCCTCAAGTCAACCCGTAGGCAGCGAGTCGCGACAGATCTGCCTGCACCCGCATTGCGGGACGCACCTCCTGAACTCGACATTCCGACGCCGGAGATTTGACTAAGCGCCGTCGGGCTGATTACTCTCGCGAACTCGCTGGCAGAGATGAACGATGGGGTTCCTCCCTCCGAAGAAGCCATCACCTTGAACGAGATCATCAAGCTAGCGAGTTCCATCAATCACTGTTATGCCGCACGAGGAAAATCGCGTAGTCGATGATCTGGATAGGGCCTTCGCGGACCTGAAACCCGCTATTGATTTTGTCATTCAAATGCATTACGTTGCTATTAATTTTGGAGATAGCAATGGCTGCAAACGCACTTGTCCAAACACGCATTGATGCCGAAGTTCGGGATCGTGCTTCCGCCGTCCTTGAGAACATGGGCCTGACGGTATCGGACGTGGTCCGCATCCTACTCACCCGGACTGCCAATGAAGGTGCGCTGCCTCTTGAACTTTTTTCGGGAAGCGAGGCTCACGATGCTTGGTTTCGCACGAAGGTGCTCGAAGCACTGAACGACACTCGGCCGGACGTGTCTGATGATGAAGTCGAGGCGCACTTCGCGGAGCGCCGGGCGACAGCGCGCGTCAAAGCGGGTGCTCTCAAATCGTGAAGCTTACATGGTCTGCGTTCGCGGTGTCGGATCGCGACGCCATATTCACCTATATCGAGGCAGACAATCCTTCGGCCGTTATCATGATCGACGAACGGATCGTGGCCACGCGCCGCTTGGTCGATTTTCCAGCAAGCGTCGAGTTGGAAGAATTGCTGGGACTCGCGAACTGGCAATCAACGGAACGCCATATATCGCTGCATATGCCGTTACCGAAACAGTAGTTCGTGTCCTACGCGTCCTTCATGGCTCGCAGGAATGGCGCGACACTTTGCCCAGCATCTAAGTTTCCACGCTACGCGCATACGCTACGTCTGAGACAACTACCGGCTTCACCCCCAAAGCTGCAGTTGGGATCCACGAGACCGCACTGGGTCCGAGCCGGGTAGCCGTAGTCGCTAAGTTGTATTGAAAATCAAGGCTTGACGCTCGGAAAGCGACGGGTCGACGGTTCGAGTTGGTTCAAGGCGAGCAACTGCGCTATATATCTCGAAGCGCTCCGGGCTCCGGCAGTATCATGATCGGCACGACAAAGGAGGCATTCTTCTCGCTCGAAGCTTGGCCGAATTTCTCAAGGCGTCGCCACTTAATCTTAAAGTTGCCCTCAACCTCGATGGCGGACCCATCGCCTGCCGCAGCGTGCTGCTGAACGGGTATAGCCAAAAGTTTATGCTCGATCGGAGGCGCAGGTCGACGACGACAACGTCAAATGGCTGCGCTGCCCGATTCCTCAGGCCACCTGGCCATGCCAATGGTTTTGACGGTAGAGTGGAAACAACTCCGCCAGGCATATCGGTCGCGATGGTCCCCGACGGACAAGATCAGGTTGCTCAGCGGGATGAGGGACGATTTCGAGCTGAAATCTAGGTGCAGCGCAATGTTCACGCCGTCTGGCCCAAGCATTGTCGTCATTTTTTGTTTGATAGCCTTGCTCCCCGCAAGCAGGCGTAACATTCTACGCCTAAAGCATCCTAACTGGACAGCGCTTGCCTGAAGGACTTATGATTGAAGTCCCGATTAATGCGATGCTTCTAACATGAATATGGTCAAGCCGCCTTTGCCGTCCGAAAGCAACCGAGAGGATAAGGTCCAATCGAATCCGGTGCGGCTTGGTGCACGCCTCAAGCTTGCGCGGCAGACGCGCGGCTTGACGTTGAAGGCACTGGCGCTGGCTGCGGATTGTTCAGAAAGCCTGCTGTCCAAGATCGAAAACGGCAAAGCTTCGCCATCGTTGCCCATGCTGCACCGGCTGGTGCAGGCGCTCGATTCCAATATCGGCTGGATGTTCGAGGAGACGGATGCCGATGAGGGAGTGGTATTTCGCGCTGGCACGCGGCCGCTGATCTCGCTCGATCCGCTGCGGCGCGGCGAAGGCATATCGCTCGAACGCATCATTCCCTATTCGCAGGGCCATCTGCTTCAGTGCAACATTCATCATATCGATGTCAGTGGTGAGAGCGCCGGACCGATCCAGCATGTCGGCGAAGAAGTGGGGTACGTGCTCATCGGCGAAATCGAGTTAATGATCGGCGAAAAGACCTTTCGGCTGTCTGCCGGAGACAGTTTCGTGTTCAATTCCGAACTTGCCCATTGGTATCGCAATGTCGGCAACCAGCAGGCCTCGATTTTCTGGGTCAATACGCCGCCAACATTCTAAATTTTCTCAGAAAAATCTACTTCTTCATTTTTCCGATCATTGCCATTCAAGTGACTTGACAAGAATTCAAGTCACTTGAATAATGCTTCTTGTAAATTCTGTTGCCGCCCGCGGCTTCTAACAAGGGGAACCTAAAATGGGTCGGACCAAATATCTCCTCGGCTGCGCTGCAGCCGTTGCCATGACACTTTCCATGGGTGTTTCAAGCGCCTTTGCCGATACTTTCGCGCTCGTCACCATCAATCAGCAGGCACTCTTCTTCAACCAGATCAATGATGGTGCCAACGCCGCCGCCAAAGCTGCCGGCGTCGATCTCGTCATCTTTAATGCCAACAACGTGCCCTCGGCGCAGAACGATGCGATCGAGACCTATATCACTCAGAAGGTCGACGGCATCATTCTGGTCGCCATCGATGTCAACGGCGTGAAGCCGGCCATCACTGCTGCTAAGAATGCCGGCATTCCGGTCATCGCCATCGATGCGCAGATTCCGGAAGGCGACAACATCGCCTTCGTCGGTGTCGACAACACCGCAGCCGGCGCCGAGATCGGCAAGTTCTTCTCCGACTACGTGAAGAGCGACATGGGTGGTGCTGCAAAGGTCGGCGTCGTCGGCGCGCTCAACTCCTTCATCCAGAACCAGCGCCTTGATGGCTTCAAGGCAGCCGTGGGTAAGGGCGGCCAGAAGGTTGAATTCCTCAACACCGTCGACGGCCAGAACGTACAGGATGTCGCGCTATCCGCTGCCGAAAACCTGATGACCGCTAACCCCGACATGACGGCGCTCTATGCTACCGGCGAGCCGGCGTTGCTCGGCGCGGTTTCCGCCGTCGCCAGCCAGGGGCGCGGTGATAGCATCAAGGTCTTCGGCTGGGATCTGACGAAGTCCGCCATCGATGGCATCGACCAGGGGTTCGTCACGGCAGTGATCCAGCAGGACCCGGCCGGTGAGGGCAAGGCCGCGGTCGAAGCGCTCGTCAAGGTCAAGAAGGGCGAAAAGATCGAGCCGATCATCAACGTGCCGGTCACCATCGTCACCAAGGCGAATGTCGATCAGTATCGCGACGTGTTCAAGTAAGCCGAACTGCCGTCGCCGCCCGGCCTGACGATCAGGCTGGGCGGCCGGATTTCCAGCAAGGGCCATTGAATATGACCGACTCGCAAGTCAGCCGCGTCCGCATGACCGGCATTTCCAAGCGCTATGGCGCTCTGCAATCGCTCGATAGCGCCTCGCTCGACCTGAAGCCGGGGGAAGTCCTCGGCCTGGTGGGTGACAACGGTGCGGGCAAGTCCACCATCAGCAAGGTTCTCTCCGGCGCGGTGATCCCGGATGCCGGTACGATTGAAATCGATGGCAGAGAAGTTGCCTTCACCTCGCCGGCCGATGCGCGTGCCGCCCGCATCGAAATGGTCTACCAGGACCTGGCGCTCTGCGACACGATCGATGTCGCGGGTAATCTCTTCCTTGGTCGCGAGCCGAAACGGCGGGTGGCCGGCATACCGGTGCTCGACAAGAAGCTGATGCATGAGCGGGCGCGCGATATGCTCTCCAACCTCGGCATCGTCATTCCCGATACACGCATGAAGGTGGAAAATCTCTCGGGCGGCCAGCGCCAGTCCATCGCCATCGGCCGCGCTGCGTCCTTCAATCCTTCCGTGCTCATCATGGACGAGCCGACGGCAGCACTTGCCGTCGCCGAGGTGGAGGCGGTCCTCGAACTTATCCGTACCGTCTCGCAACGCGGCGTGTCCGTCATCCTCATCACGCATCGCCTGCAGGACCTCTTCCTCGTCTGCGACCGCATCCAGGTAATGTATGAGGGGCACAACGTGGCCGAGCGCCGGATCGAGGACACGAATATCGAGGACGTCGTCAATCTTATCGTCGGGCGAAAGTTTGCCGCCCGGTCCGCAAGCCACAACCGGGAAAAAGGCGTCTCCGCATGAGTTCCGAACCCAACGCCTATGCCAGCCATCCGCCTCGCATGCGCAAGGCGACGATCCTCGACAAGTTCGTGGCCAACGGCGGCGTCATGTCGATCGCGCTGTTCTTCGTGGTCTGTTGCCTGTTCTTCTCGATGACGACCGATGCCTTCCTGACCGCGCCGAACCTCCTCAACGTGATCAGGCAATCCGCCCCGCTGCTCATCGTCGCCGCAGCCATGACCTTCGTCATCACAACCGGCGGCATCGACCTTTCAGTCGGCTCCGTTCTTGCCTTGACAGCTACACTTTCGGCCGCAGCCCTTCAGGCCGGCGTGCCCTGGCCACTTGCTATCGTGCTGATGCTTTTGCTCGGCGGCGTTGTGGGCGTCATCCAGGGTTACTTCATCGCCTACGAGCGCATCCCTGCTTTCATCGTCACGCTCGCCGGCCTTTCTGTGATCCGTGGCTTCGCGCTGCTCATCACCGGCGGCTATTCGATCCCCATCGAGCCGACGAGCCCCTTCGTAGCGCTCGGCCGCGCCTGGCTGCTCGGCATTCCGGCTCCGGCGCTGATCGCAATTGTCATTCTCGCTATCGCCTACATCGTCTTCAACGAAACCCATTTCGGCCGCTACGTCACGGGCGTCGGGGCCAATGCCGAGGCGACTCGGCGGGCAGGCGTCAATACGCGCCGGGTCATCCTCTGGGTTTATGTGCTCTCGGGCACGGCGGCCGCGGTGGCCGGCGTTATCCTCTCCGCCCGTCTCGGTTCCGGCTCCTCGAATGCGGGACAGGGTTTTGAGCTGGATGTGATCGCAGCCGTCGTGCTCGGCGGCACCAGCCTCTTTGGCGGACGCGGTTCACTGGTAGGTACGATCCTGGGCGCACTCACCGTCGCGGTGCTCGCAAACGGCCTCATCCTCTCGCATCTGTCGCCCTTCTTCACGCCAATCGTCACCGGCGTCATCATCCTGGTCGCGATCTGGCTGAATTTCCGCCTGTTCCGCGGTGCCGCCAAGGGGCGCTGAGAATGCTCGATCACCTCTTTACAGACACACCTCAAACGCGGCACCCCATCGGGGTGAATTCCGGCACAGCCATGACCGTCACCGGCCCCGTCCCGGCGGAGGATCTCGGCGTGACGCTGATGCACGAGCACATCTTCCTCGATGGTGCGACCAGTTGGATTTGTCCGTGCCATCCGGGAGAAAAGGCGATCGCCGAACAGAAGGTCTCGATCGAGATTATCGGCGAGTTGCGCATGAACCCTTATATGAACCGGGACAATGTCTCGCTCGACGACGGTGATCTGGCGCTTGCAGAGCTCAAACGGTTCCAGGCGCTCGGCGGCTGCACCGTGGTGGAGACGACCAATTTCGGTATCGGTCGCGATGCGGCGGGGCTCGCCCGCATTGCACGAATGTCGGGGCTCAGGATCATTATGGGCACCGGCTTCTATCTGGAGCATACCCATCCGGACTGGCTGAAGGCCATGGGCGTCGAAGAGGTCACGCAGTTCATCGTCGATGATGTCGGAGGTTCCGAGAACCAGCCGGAAATCATGGCCGGCATTATCGGTGAGGTCGGTGTCAGCCGCCATTTCACCTCCGAGGAGGAGAAGTCACTTCGCGCTTCGGCGCGGGCGGCACGCATCACCGGCCTGCCGCTTTCCATCCACCTGCCGGGCTGGGAGCGGCTGGCGCATCGCGTGCTCGATGTGGTGGAGGAGGAGGGAGCCGATCTGCGCCATACCGTTCTTTGCCACATGAACCCCAGCCACGACGATCTCGACTACCAGATGGCGCTGGCAAGGCGCGGCGCCTTCCTGGAATACGACATGATCGGCATGGATTATTACTATGCCGATCAGGACGCACAGTCACCCTCCGATGAGGAGAATGCCCGCGCTATTGCCACCCTCGTCGACAAAGGTTTCGGCGACCGGCTGCTGCTGTCGCAGGATGTGTTCCTGAAGATCATGCTGACTCGCTACGGCGGCTTTGGCTACGGCTACATCCTCAAACACTTCCTGCCGCGCCTGAAGCGCCACGGTGTCGATCAGGCGGCCATCGACCACATGCTGATCGACAACCCGAAATCCGTCTTTTCCGCTACGCGCTGAGCGTTGGCCCATCGTCCAAGGAGTTTCCATGACCAAGAAGAAAGTGCTGCTCGCCGGCGAATCCTGGGTTTCGACCGCCACCCATATCAAGGGCTTCGATCAGTTCCCGACCGTGACCTATCACACCGGCGCGGACGAATTGCTGAGGGCCCTGAAAGATAGCCCCTTCGACGTCACCTTCATGCCGGCACACGAGGCGCAGAAGGAGTTTCCGAGCACGCTCGAAGGCCTTCAAGCCTATGACGCCATTGTGCTCTCGGATATCGGCGCCAATACGCTGCTTCTGCATCCCGACACCTGGATTCACTCGCGTCGTACACCGAACCGTCTGAAATTGCTGCGTGACTACGTCTCCCGGGGCGGCGCGCTCCTGATGTTCGGTGGCTACTATTCCTTCCAGGGCATCAATGGCGGTGCGCGCTTCCGCAACACCGCGGTTGAAGAGGTGCTACCGGTAGCCTGCCTTTCCGTCGACGACCGTGTTGAGGTGCCGGAGGGTTTTACGCCCGTTGTTTCGGGCGATGCTTCGCATCCGATCCTTTCTGGTATTTCCGGCGAGTTCCCTTATCTGCTGGGCTTCAACGAGGTGACGCTGAAGGAAGGTGCAAACCAGCTTATGACCGTTTCCTCGGAGTACGGTTCACTGCCGCTGCTCGTCACAGGCACCTACGGCGAAGGCCGCACACTTGTCTGGACGTCTGATGTCGGCCCGCACTGGCTGCCGCCGGAATTCATCGCCTGGCCGGGCTACAAGACCCTGTTCGAGCAGATGCTCGCCTGGGCAACGGACTGAATGGAAGGTCCGCAGTCATGACCATCCACGTCGTCGGCAATGTCTGCGTCGATACGAGCTTTCGCCTGGAGCGGCTGCCGCAGCCGGGAGAAACGCTGAACGCAGCGGCTGCCGGCGAGGGTGTCGGCGGCAAGGGAGCGAACCAGGCCGCCGCCGCCGCCCGGACAGGTGCATGCGTGACGCTTTGGGCACCCGTTGGCCGGGATACCACCGGCGACCGGATGGAAAGCCTGCTCTCCACTGAGATTTCCGACCTGCGCCTCTCGCGCCTCGATCTGTCCAGTGACCGCTCGGTGATCCTGATCGATCGCCATGGCGAGAATGTCATCATTACCGCCGCCGCCTGCGCCGAGGCGTTCAATCCGCTGACGATGTGCCCGCTCACATCGACCTGGAGCGCCGGAGACATGTTGCTGATGCAGGGCAATCTTGGCGCCGGTGTCACGGTGCAGTGCCTGGAGGCAGCGCGGGGGGCCGGGCTCTTCACCGTTCTCAATCCGAGCCCGCTTGCTTCCGATGCGCCGGATCTTTCGGCGGTGTCACTGCTGATCATCAATCGACCGGAGGCCGAAGCCTTGACCGGCGAGACCTCTGCTGACCGCGCTGCCGACCGCCTGCGCGCGAGGGGCGCAGCCACCGTCATCGTAACGCTCGGTTCGGAGGGCGCCCTCGTTCTGGACGCCTCTTCCCGGCTCCACATCCCGGCCGAAAAACGCGAAGCCGTGGATGCCAGCGGCGCCGGGGATTGCTTTGCCGGAACGTTAGCCGGACTTCTTGCGCAGCGTGCGACGCTTGCCGATGCTGCGAGACTTGCAACACGGGCGGCGGGTATCGCGGTCGGCCGTGCCGGTACGCTCGCCTCTTTCCCCACCTCGGCAGAGCTAGCCGCCCTTACCAAGACAATGAAACTGGAAAACGTGTGATCGCCATGAGCAACCCTATCGGACGGCAGGACAAGGACACACTGAGGACGCTTTTCGGGCGCGACAAGCCGGTGATCGGTGTGGTGCATCTGATGCCATTGCCGGGGGCGCCACGCTATGACGACGAAGGCGTCGAGGCGATTTACGAGCGCGGTCTTTCAGATGCACGCGCCTACCTTTCGGGCGGCTGCGACGCAGTCATCGTCGAGAACCACGGCGATGTTCCGTTTGCCAAGCCTGATGATATCGGCCCCGAGACATCAGCGCATATGGCCGTTGTCGCCGATCGCATCCGCCGCGAGCTCGGTCGCCCGATCGGCATCAACGTGCTCGCCAATGCGGCGATCCCGGCGCTTGCCATCGCGTCTGCCTCGTCCGCATCCTTCATTCGCGTCAACCAGTGGGCCAATGCCTATATTGCGAACGAGGGGTTTGTGGAGGGAGAATCGGCACGCGCCATGCGCTACCGTGCCCATCTTCGCGCCCGTGGCGTCCGCATCTTTGCCGATGCCCACGTCAAGCATGGGGCGCATGCCATCGTGGCGGATCGGCCGGTCGAAGAACAGGTCAAGGATCTCGTCTTCTTCGATGCCGATGTCGTCATCGCCACCGGCCAGCGCACCGGCCACGCCGCCGATCTCGGTTATATCAGGATGATCAAGGAGGCGGCGTCGCTGCCTACACTGGTGGGCAGCGGCGTCACGCATGATAATGCCAACGATATTCTGTCTGTCGCGGATGGCGTGATCATTGCAAGCGCCCTTAAATACGATGGCGTCTGGTGGAATGCGGTTGAGCTCGAGCGGGTCAAGCGGTTCATTGCAGGCCTTGGCCGATGAGTCGGAAGCCGGAGGTCAACGCCGCGCGCCTGCTCGCGTCTGTCGCCGATTTCGCAGCGATCGGCGCGACGCCTGCCGGTGGTGTCAACAGGCAGGCTTTGGGCATCGAAGACCGTGCGGCGCGCCGGCTGCTCGCTGAGCGAGCGCTTGCCCGTGGCTTCACCGTCTTCCAGGATAATATCGCCAATCTGTTCATTCGACGGGAGGGCCGGGATGCTTCCCTGCCACCGATCCTCATCGGCAGCCACCTCGACAGCCAGCCGACTGGTGGCCGTTTTGATGGCGCGCTCGGCACGCTCAGCGCTTTCGAGGTGCTCGAAGCGCTGAGCGACGCCGGCATCGAAACCGACCGTGCCGTCGAAGTCGTCGCCTTCACCAATGAGGAAGGTAGCCGCTATTCGCCGGGTTGCATGGGATCCATGGCCTTTGCAGGGGCAGGAACTATGGCGGACTGGGAGCCAATACATGCGACGGACGGCCCGCAGCTGGCCGATGAGCTGGCGGCAACGCTCGCAGCACTGCCTGAAGCTGCGTTGCGACCAACAGGCCACGCTATTTCCGCCTTTGTCGAACTGCATATCGAACAGGGCCCGATCCTCGAGCAGGAGGACGTGCCCATCGGTGTCGTCACGGCGGTGCAGGGCACGAAATGGCTTGAAGTTGTCTTCTCCGGTGTGGCCGCGCATGCCGGCACGACGCCGCTTGAATTCCGCAAGGACCCCATGGGTGCGGCAGCCGCCGCAATCGCGAGCCTTCAATCGGCGGTCATGCCTGCGGACCCCGAGGCACGGCTGACGGTCGGCCGCATTACTGCCGAGCCAGGTTCCATCAACGTTATCCCCGGTTCTGTTACCTTCACCGTCGATATCCGCCATCCGGACGCCGCTATCCTTGCTGCGATGGACCAGCATGTGCGAAAGGAATGCGAGGCCGCGGGCGCCCGCTGGGACTGTGACGTTAGCGTCAGCCAGCGCGTCAACATGGCGCCAGGCCGCTTTTCACCAACTATTACAGGGGCAATTGAAGGGGCCTGCAAAGCTCTCGGTCTCAAGAGCCGCCAAATGGTTTCCGGTGCCTTTCACGATGCGCTGTTCATAAACCGCGTAGCTCCAACAGCCATGATCTTTGTTCCGTGTCGCAATGGCATCAGTCATAACGAGGCGGAGTTCGTAACTGACGCGCATATGATTTCAGGTGCCCGGGTGTTGCTCAACGTGGTCGAAGCGCTGGGCTAGCGCCTATCGTTGTTTCGTAGATTGGGACCTTTGGATTGAATCGTCCAACGCTCCCCTAGAGTTAGGTATGCGGACTGTCGGCCTTAAATTGATGTCCGAGAGTTCATATCCCTCAAGACCTATAAACACCGGTCCATTTGCTCCATGCCCGGATCCTTGGCACCGCAAAGAGGCACCCCGTTATGCTTGTCGATATAGGGCCTTGAGATAATTATAGAGGTCCAGCAGATCCGGCAGGATCAACCTAAACGGCTTTTGGCCGAAAAACGGTGATCCGGAGTTCTTGAAGGCGACCGACGGGATCAACACTTCCCATCCGCCCTCCCGATCGCTCCAGAGAGCAGTTCACCACATTTCATATCCTAGCCGGGGCTATCAATCTTGGCTTCAATCGACAGTTAAACTCTGCGCATGATCCGTAAACGGATCTTACCTTATTTAATGATCCGTATAGTTATCATATCTCTTGAAAACCGAGGGGAAATGATATTTATAGGTATCATCTGAAGACGAATGATAGGTATCACATGAAGCCGGAGTCTGAAGCGCTTCTGGACATCGGTCGGCTTTTGAAGACGACGCGCAAGGGATTGGGGCTTACTCAAGAGCAGGTCGCCGATATGGCAGGTATATCGCGTCCACGCTACCGCGAAATCGAAGCCGGAAGCAGCGCTGCCCGCACCACGACCCTGATCAACATTGCCCGCGCGCTCGGTCTCGAACTGATGCTCATTCCGCAGGCGATGGTTCCGGCGGTCGATGCATTGATGCGGCCACATGATGACGGCGACGATTTGCCGGCCTTCATCGCCAGCCCCGATGGTGATGCCGATGTCTGAGGCGTATCTCGATCCAAGAGTAATCTCATCGCTTGAGGTGCTGCTGAACGATCTCAAAGTCGGCACGATTGTCAGGACGCCTGGCGACTTCAATGCGTTCAGTTTCGAGGAAAGCTATCGGGCGACGGGTGGTTCCCCTGTGCTGAGCCTGTCCTTTCGGGCGGTCACCGGAGGTTTGCGCAAAGATCCCAAGCCTGTCGCCAGTGCTTTGCCGGCGTTTTTTGCGAATCTACTTCCAGAGGACAAGTTGCGGGAGGCGATGGAGAAGCACCACGCTGGCAGCGTTCGCGCCGGCAACGATTTCGATCTGCTCATCGCACTCGGGTCCGATCTGCCAGGTGCTGTCCGCATCGTGCCCAGCAAAGATGCAGCTCTTGCGCTCGAAGGTCCGTCACGTCCGAAACCGAAGGTCCGATTTTCGCTCGCCGGCGTGCAGATGAAGCTTTCAGTCATCAAGAACACAGGCAAAGGTGGCGGTCTGACCCTGCCGTTGGGAGACGAGCAGGGCTCGTACATCGCCAAGTTTCCGTCGACATCCTTTCCTGGTGTCTCGGAGAATGAATATGCCAATCTCGCTTTGGCCGAAGCGATCGGCATGGACGTGCCGGAACGCGAGCTTGTCGAGCAATCGGAATTCGAAGGCATTCCGGAAGAATTCAAGACGCTCTCGGATGGAAGAGTCCTGCTCGTCAAACGCTTCGATCGCAGCGCTGGCGCTGAACGGATACATGTTGAGGATTTCGCACAGGTCTTCGGCATTTATCCTTCGCGCAAATACGAAGGTGCGGCCTATCACGATATCGCAGCAGCCCTTGGCGTTGCCGTCTCCTCCGCGGCCGCGCTCGAATTCGTCCGCCGGCTGGCTCTGGCTGCCGTCACCGGCAATGGCGACATGTACCTGAAAAACTGGTCACTGATCTATCGCGGGGCGGGTGACAAGCCGGAACTTGCGCCGGTCTATGATGTACTCTCTACCATTCCTTATATCCCGGCAGATGCCATGGCGCTGTCGCTAGCTGGCGAGCGGTCTTTCAAAGCCATGAACGCGCAACGATGGAAAACCTTTGCCAATCGTGCGCGCTTGCCAGAAGCTGCCGTTCTCAAATCGGTGACTGAAACCACCGAGCGCGTGAACCAAACCTGGTGGTCGCTCCCGGAGCGCGAGGCCGTTCCGATGAAAGTGCTCGAGCGGATCGATGCGCACGTCAAGATGATGACGCCGATCCTCGGCACGCGCGCCGACTAGCTTGTCATTAATGTCGTAGGCCAATGCCGCGCGATGAATTTTACCGAAATCGAGCTGCGTTTCGATCGAAGTGGGGTTTTGCTGAGTGCACGTTATTGCCGTAGATCTGACCCCCAGTCCGCCGTACCAAGGTTTTTCATCCTCTGGTCGCGGCAATGGCTGGTTGTGAGCCTGGCATGGGTTCATACCCCTCAAGACGGTCCGAGGTTGCATCCCAAGCTTCGCCGGCATGCAATTTGGATCGACGGCTTCTGAGGACATGCGCGCGACGATTCCGTTGGTGCAGGCTTTCTTTTCGCGGGCGGACACGACGGGCGCCGTCCACATCCCCTTTGCCGGCGCCGCCGACTATGTCGCGACGAAAGCTGCGGTCGCCGCCTATACGCGAGGCTGGGCTCGAGATCTCGGGGCACGCGGCATCACCGTCAATGTCGTTCAGCCCGGTGCCATCAACACGGACATGAACCCTGAAGACGGGCCGTTCGCGGAAACGCTGAAAAACCTTGCCGCGCTCGGTCGCTATGGCCGGCCGGAGGATATCGCGGCGGCGGTCGCCTTCCTCGTCGGCCCGGACGCCGGCTACATCACCGGCGCCACGCTCAATGTCGATGGCGGCCAGTCCGCCTGAATCTTTTCCCCACACCATAACTCAACAGGAGAACGACAATGACAAGTATCGGTATTATCGGCGCCGGAAATTATCGGCGCAGCCTTCGCAAGGGCACTGGCCCGCAACGGCATTGCAGCGACGATCGCCAACAGCCGTGGCCCGGAAAGCCTGTCCGGATTGGTGAGCGAGCTAGCGCCACAACCGGAACGATTGAAGCCGCAGCGCGGGCGGACATTGTGCTGATTGCCGTGCCCTGGTCGAAGCTCCCGACAGCCCTTTCCGGATTGCCGGATTGGGAGGGCCGGATCGTGATCGATGCCAACAACCCGATCGAAGCACCGCTCTTCAAGCCGGCGGAACTGAACGGGAGACTGTCGACGGACATCGTGATTGGTCTCGTGCCAGGCGCACGCGTGGTGAAGGCTTTCAACCATCTGTCCGCCGCTCTCGTCGAGGCCGATCCTCATGCGGAAGGCGGAGCGCGCGTTCTATTCTATTCCGGCGACGACGCAGCGGCAAAGGGGGAGGTTGCGGCGCTGATCGGCAGGCTCGGCTTTGCCGGGGTCGACCTTGGCCCGATCTCGATCGGCGGCAGGCTCACCCAGTTCCCCGGCGGCGCGCTGCCAGCGATCAACTTCGTCAAGTTTTCCTGATGCGCGGCGCCGATCGCACACGAAAGACCGCCTCTACCGCGAGTAGCAATCAAGGCTGATGTTTTCGATCTCGCATACCTTGCGGATCGCAGGCCGCTGAGACAGTTCATGCATGAAGCGGCTTAGATTTTCATAAGCTGAGGTCGGCCGGGGCAGGCTTTCACACCACAGCGCCAGCATGAAAAGAAAATGGTCGCAGGCATAAACCTCCTCACCAAGCATGAAGCGCTTTCGGCCAAGCTCGGTGTCTAGTAGGGCAAGCATTTCTGCCAGCCGTGTAGCCTGTGCAGCCTTGATCGCCTCGACGCCTGCGAGTTCTGTCGTGTGTTTTTCGGCGTATCGCCACACCATGTATTCGGCTTGCAAGGTGTTGTTCAGATACGCCAACCACTGAAAAAAGAGCGGTCGATCGGGGTTCGCTTGCGATGGGATAAATCGCGAAGCGCTGTCCTGCTCGCAAATGTAAACGCAAATGGCGGGACTTTCGAAAAGCACCAAATTGCCATGGACCAGCGTTGGAATGCGACCCGCTGGATTGAGCTTCAGATAGTCTGCAGACTTCTGGGCATTCGATTTGCGATCAACCAGTTTGAGTTCGTATTTTGCATTCGTCTCGACCAGAAGAAGATGAGGTGCAAGGCTCGCGTTATCTGGAAAATAGTGAAGTTGAAACATAACGTGCGCCCGAGTGTTCTAGCCGGACACTATAGGCAAAGTGCCCCTGACGAAAAGAGCAAAGCGGCAAATTTTGGCGCATTCTTGCATCTCTATCACAACCGTAGTGTCCGAAACGGCCAAACATTCTTGGTGAATGTGCGAGGAAAACATCGCTCTGATGTCCATTGTCAATGCATTGGGCACGAAGACGATGCCGCTCTCGCAAACGGGCGTCTCTGATGCGCGGGTTGGCTACCGCATTCCCGATTGTGCGTCCGGGGCTGTTCCTATCTTACTGCGAACCCTCGGAGAGATCCGAGGGTTTTTATTGCGAGCTGCCCTATAAGGGGCAGCGGTTAGAAGGCCGTGGTCGAGACCGCTGCCTGAGCCACGCGTCTTGTCGAAAACGTATTTCAACAACTTAACCTGACATCACCCCAGACGGATCTGCGCAGGTGGCAGGATGAGGAATGAGCGGGAGAGGCTCCGCCACCAGCGGAGCCTCTCCCGCTCCAACATTTTCCGCAATTTTTCATTTATTGGATGAAAATGGATGGCAAAATGGATTCCGGCGTGCCATATCCCATTCGGATGTAAACGGATGGGATAATGGATGACGGAACTCGATCTCTCCAAATTGCGTATCACGCCGGAGATCCTATCACTGATCGCCGAAATCGACGAATTCAAAGGTGCTTGGCGAGCGCTCGGCCGCATCGCGCCCGACCGCCTCTCCAGTTTGCGACGGGTCGCAACGATCGAAAGCATCGGATCGTCGACCCGCATTGAAGGCGCGAAATTAAGCGACCGTGAAGTCGAAAGGCTTCTCTCGAACCTCCGTATTGGCTCGTTCGCCAGTCGAGACGAACAGGAGGTCGCAGGCTATGCCGAGGTGATGGAAACGATCTTCTCAGCCTTCGATGCGATCCCGTTCAACGAAAATCACATCCGACAACTTCATCGGGACCTGCTCGCCCACTCGACCAAGGACGAGAGGCACCGAGGAAGCTGGAAGACACTTTCCAATAACGTCGAGGCCTTCGACGAAGATGGGCGAAGCCTTGGGATCGTCTTCGCGACTGCGTCCCCATTCGATACGCCCAGCCGGATGTCAGAACTGGTAGCCTGGCAACAGACCCAAGAGAAGGATGGCAGGTTCCACCCCCTCCTCATCGTCGCTGTCTTCGTTGTGGTCTTTCTGGAAATCCATCCTTTCCAGGACGGCAATGGACGCCTGTCGAGAGCCTTGACCACCCTGTTGCTGCTTCGAGCTGGTTACTTCTATGTCCCGTATAGCTCTCTCGAGAGCGTGATCGAGCAGAACAAGGAAGCTTATTACCTCGCGCTTCGTCGCACACAGGGAACAATCCGAACAGAAGAACAGGACTGGAATCCGTGGGTCGAATTTTTCCTGCGGAGCCTGCAGCGCCAGAAGCAGCGGCTCGAGCGCAAGATCGAACGTGAGCGTATTCTGTTGGGCGACCTGCCGGAACTGTCGGTCGCGATCCTCGAACTGGCACGAGAGCGTGGGCGCGTTACTGTCATGGTCGCGGCCAAAGCCATGGGCGCAAGCCGCAACACCGTCAAGGATCATCTTCGGGCGTTGACGGAGCAGGGACATCTGACCCTTCATGGAGCGGGACGCGGGACCTGGTACGGCCTGACTTAAAGCTGGAGTGATTGGTACGCCGATCCGCCGAGATCGGAGATACGGCCCGCCGCTCAGTGGCGAGATTACCGAGAGCAAATCGTGAGGCGCATTTGAGCCACTACCCGGTCGGGCGGACGCGCTCTATGCCTCCGGCACGAAGCGATCCTTCCGCCGTCTCCGCTGATTCCGGTAACGATCACTTGTCCAGCGGCTGCTGACGCATCCGGCAATGAGGCCCGTCCGGCCCAGCTTGTTCGTTTCCCCCTCTGACATCACGCACGCCTACATCTTCGCGAAGTCCTCTACCTGCGCCCTGATCGCGACCTCGGTCGGCAGACGTTCCATCGAACTTGCGCCGTAGAAGCCGTTGCAACCCTTGCAGCGGGCAAGCACATAAGCGGCATCCGCGGGCATGGAGATCGGGCCACCATGGCAGAGCACGATAACATCGTCGCGCACGGATCTCGCGGCATCCGACCATTCGTTGATCTTCTCCACGCATCCATCGAGCGTCAGCGCCGTCTCCGCGCCGATCGCGCCCCCAGTGGTCAGTCCGAGATGGCAGACGACGACGTCGGCGCCGGCTTTGCTCATGGCAACCGCGTCTTCGTTGCTAAAGACGTAAGGGGTCGTCAGCATGTCCTTGGCGTTGGCGCGAGCGATGATGTCGATTTCCCGATCGAAACCCATGCCGGTCTCTTCGAGATTGGCGCGGAAAGTGCCGTCGATCAGCCCGACCGTCGGGAAGTTCTGGATGCCGGCAAAACCCATTGCCTTTAACTCGTCGAGGAAGTGATCGGGCAGCATGAAGGGATCGGTGCCGTTGACGCCGGCAAGCACCGGCGTGTGGCGCACGACCGGCAGCACCTCACGGCCCATTTCTTTGACGATCTCGTTGGCATTGCCATAGGCAAGCAGACCAGCAAGCGAACCGCGCCCGGCCATGCGGTAACGGCCGGAATTGTAGATCACGATCAGGTCGATGCCGCCGGCTTCCTCGCTCTTCGCCGAAAGGCCGGTGCCGGCGCCACCGCCGATGATCGGCCGACCCTCGGCGATCTTGCGGCGAAGCTTGCTCAGAATGTCGTTTCTGTCGATACGGGTCAAGACTCTCTCCTCAGGCATGGATGTCATGGAAGCTGGCGACGAGCGCCGCAGCGAATTCCGGGCTGTTGATATGGGCGTCTATCTCGATGAGGCGTCTGTTCGGCGCATCGCGCCATCCGGTCCGGACGGCGGATAACAGCGCCGCGTCGGCTTCGGGATCATGGAACGGCTGACCGGCAGCATCGATTGCCGAAACGCCCTGTAGCGGCAGCAAGAAGCGAACCCGACCTCGCATCCGGTTGAGCCGTTCGACGATGAAGGCGCCGATCCTGCTGTTTTCCTCCGGCGTTGTGCGCATCAGGGTCACCTGGGCATTGTGGACGTGAAGCCTGCGATCGCGGAACAGTGTCGGCACGGTTTCCTGCGCCCCGAAATTCACCATGTCGACGGCGCCGACCGAGCCGACATAGGGCAGGCCGGTGCGGATGATGGCGCCGAAGCGATCCTCTGTCGCCGGAAAAACGCCGCCGACAAGCAGATCGGGAACCTCTGTCGTCGTTACATCGATCACACCCTGCAGCAGACCTGAATCGGCAAGTTTCTCCATCGATTGGCCGCCGACGCCGGTCGCATGGAAGACATAGATTTCATGCGTCTTGCCGAGCATCTCGCGAACCTGCGTGACGCAAGGGGTGGTGACGCCGAACATGGTCATGCCGATCCCCGGCCGATCATCCGTAGAAGCGCGAACGGGGTTGCGGGCCATGCCAGCCGCCGCATTGGCTGCGTTGCCGATCACCTTGCGCGAGATTGCATTCAGGCCGGCAACGTCGACGACCGAATACATCATGGTGATATCGTTCGGCCCGACATAGGGCGCCACATTGCCCGAGGCGACCGTCGAGACCATCAGCTTCGGCAGGCCGATGGGAAGCGCTCGCATCGCCTCCGTCACCAGCGCGGTATTGCCGGTTCCGCCGAGGCCGAGAACGGCGCCGATGTCATCACGCGATTTCAGGAACGCCGTCAGCGCCTTGGCCATGGCCGAGACCGCAGTTCCGCGATCGGTCTGCCCGAGCACGGCCACCGCCCCCTCGGGATGAAATTCGGCGACGTCGCGCGCCCGGATGTCGGCTCCGGCGCCATCGCCGAGCGTGCCGACATCGATGAGCAACGCATCGGCTCCGGCCGAAAAAACCACATCCTTGGCGTAGTTCAGTTCCGCTCCCTTGGTGTCGCAGGTACCGACGACATAGACCTTTCCCATTGGTTTTCCTCCTCTTTTTAATCCGTCTCTGTTCTGTTTCCCGATAAATCCAGTTTTTGTATTTTCCATATTGTATATTCTTTCGCATATTGCATACTTAGATCACAAATGCCAGACGGAAATGGAGATCATGAACGCACCGCGCCATCTCACCCTTCGCGAGCGGATCTACGAAGAGATCGTTCGCCTGATCGTCTCCGGCGAGCTGCCGAGCGGCGTCTCGATCGACGAAAAGGAGCTGACGGAACGCCTGCAGGTCAGCCGCACGCCGTTTCGCGAGGCGATCGGCACGCTCGCCAAGGAAGGGCTGATCGAGATCAAGCCTTATCGCGGCTTCTTCGTGCGCAGCTTCACGCCGAAGGAGATCGACGACCTCTATAATTTGCGCAAGACGCTTGAATGCTTTGCCGTCGAGCTTGCCGTGCCTGAGATGAGTGACCGGCATATCGCAAACTTCGAACGCATCCTGGATGAGGCAGTGGCGGCACTGCGCCGCGGCGACATGGAGACCTACGGCATTCGCGACAAGGAATTTCACGAGACCATCGCCGAGCTTTCGGGAAGTGCGCCGCTGATCGAAACACTGGCGCGGCTCGCGCTGCAGATCCAGATCTGCCGCTCGATTGCCAATGAGAGCCGCGATCTCGCCGAAAGGGCGGCGGAAGAACGCGACCAGATCCTGCGGGCTTTCAGGGCACGCGACATTGCCCGCGCAAAGGCGCTGATGCACGCGCATATCAGCGATGTCCAGCAGGCCGTCATGGCGCGGTTTCAGAAGGAAAATCCGGCGCGTTAGCCGGCCAGAATGTCGGATGCATGCCCGGCGACGTGAAGGAGAGGGAGGTCTCCTTTTCGACAAGCGAAAAACGTGGCCGCGGAGCGGCCCAAGAGGAGGGAACAATGCTGAAATTTCTTACCCGCAGCACAGCACTTGCGGCGATGATCGCCACAAGTTCGCTGGCGCATGCCGAAACCCTGAAGATGTGGGGTCCGGAACAGATCACCGAACCGCTGGTCGCGCAGCTGTGGAACGGCATCAAGGCCGATTTCGAGAAGGCCAATCCCGGTGTAACAGTCGAGTTCATGCCGCCGACCGGGACAATCAGCAACGGCGCAGTGCAAGCTGCCATCCAGTCGGATGCAGGTCCCGACGTGATCCTCACCAATTCCGGCATCGGCCGCATCAGCGTCGTCAAGAACGCCAAACAGATTATGCCACTGACCGGGCAATATGAAAAGCGCGGCTGGAAGGACAAGATCTACCCCTGGCTCTACACCGAGCTGAAGGGCCAGTTCGGCGGCGAGATCTATGAGGTTCCTGACGGCCTCGATGCGCTTGGCATCTGGTATCACAAGGACCTTTTCGAGCAGGCGGGCTGGAAGATCCCGGCAACCTGGACCGAATTCGAAGCGCTTATGAAATCGATCGACGAAACCGGCCTGCAGCCGATCGCCATCGGCCCGCGCACGACCGGCAGCGCCGGCCATCTCTTCGGCAACCTGCTGCAATCGGCAAGCGGCAAGGAGGTGATCGGCAAGGCGCTGCGCCGCGAAATCGCCTGGGACGATCCGTCAATCGCCGCCGGCGCCGTCCGGCTGCAGAAGCTGGTCGAGGCGGGCTACATCAAGAAGGAAATGGCCGGCCTCGATCTCGATGGCGCCTCACGCCTCTGGTTCAACAAGCGCGCGGCGATGTTCGTCGCCGGCCCCTGGTTCACCGCCAATGCCCGCAAGGCCGGCTACGACCTCTCCAATGCTGGCTACGCCCCCATGCCTTCCGACATCAAGGGAGCGGCGATCCCGACTGGCGGCGTCGGCTGGAGCTGGCTGGTGCCGGTCAATTCCAAGCAGCCCGAGCTTGCGATGAAGTGGATCGACTTCATGCTGTCGGATGCGGTGATGAAGAAACGTGCGCAGGATCCGGCAAGCACGATGATCTACCCGCGCGAAATCCCCGGGGTCGAGCCAGCGACCCCTGTCCTGAAGGACGTCTTTGCGGCTGCCGCAGGCGGCGTCGGCTATAACCCGAGCGTCTATCTGCCCGGCACCGTTCTCGACACCTATTTCCAGGTCATCCAGGGCCTGATCTCCGGCCAGATCGGCGGCGAGGACGGTATGAAGCAACTCCAGGCGAAGATGGCAGAGGCGAAATAGTGGTCATTCCAGAAACGCCCGGAAGCAAGGTCGTTGCTCCTCTCAGGGATGCGTCTGCCGTGGCGAGACATACGGGCGGCCTGTCCGCCCGTATGTCCAAACGCCGAACGGCCGGAAATGCCTCACCCGATGGCGATGCCCGCACCGCATTCTGGTTGATGACGCCGGCGCTCGCGCTTTACGCCGTCTTCACGCTGCTGCCGATCGCCGCCACCTTCTGGCTGAGCTTCAACAGCTCCGCCGGCTTCAACACGTCAGCAAACTTCGTCGGCGTCGACAACTACGCCAAGGCCGTGCAGGACCCGATCGTCTGGAAGAGCCTGATCCATACCTTCCTCTGGCTGGCCTACCATGTGGTAATGGCAGGAGGGCTCGGCCTTCTCTTGGCGCTTGCCGTCAGCAGGCTCAGGATCACGCAGGTCTTTTTCCGCACCGCTTTCTTCCTGCCGCATCTAGTGTCGCTCGCGGTGGTCGGCGTCATCTGGGCCAATATCTACGATCCGTTCTTCGGCCTGCTGAACACGGCGCTGACGCGTATCGGGCTCGGCGCCTTCACGCAGGGCTGGCTTTCCGACCCCGCTTTGGTGCTCTTTTCCGTCAATGTCGCAAGCTCATGGCAGGGCTTCGGCCTTTACATGCTGCTCTTCATCGCCGGCCTGCAGAACATCGACCACTCGCTCTATGACGCCGCCGACGTGGACGGCGCCAACGGCTTCCAGAAGCTGATCTACGTGACGCTGCCGGGGCTTCGCGAGGTGACGACCTTCGTCGTCTCGCTGGCGATGATCAACGGCCTCAAGGGCTTCGCCACGGTCTTCGTCATGACCAATGGCGGGCCGTTCTATCAGAGCGAGCTGATCACGACCTATATCTATCGGCTTGCCTTCCAGTCCCAGGATCACGGGCTTGCGGCGGTGCTCTGCATTCTGCTCAGCCTGCTCGCGATCGTCATCACCATCGTCTTCAACCGCTGGCGCGCGAGGCTTTCACAATGAGTGTGCGCAATCGCGAATGGCCGGTGGCGCTGGCGCTAACCCCGGCGCTGATCCTGATCCTCGCCCCCTTCGTCTGGCTGGTGATTTCGAGTTTCAAGACCGAGGCCGAGATCGGCCAGGCCGATCCCTTCACCTGGCCCGCCGACTTGATGTGGCGGAATTATCTCGACGCCTGGCAGATCGGCGGGTTCGGCGAACTCGTCGGTAACAGCCTCATCAACCTTATCGGCGTCGTCCTCCTGTCGCTGATTACCTGCGCTCCCGCCGGCTATGCACTCGCCAAGATCCGTTTTCCCGGCCGGGAATGGCTGTTCTACGCCTTCATCCTCGGCTTGACCGTACCGGTGCAGGCGATCGTCATCCCGCTCTACCAGGTGCTCTTCGGGCTGAACCTCGTCAACACGCTTGCAGGCATCGTGCTGGTACAGGTCAGCAACGGCATTCCCTTCGGCATCTTCCTGATGCGGAGCTTCTTCATCGGCGTGCCGGACGATTTGATCGAGGCTGCCAAGATCGACGGCGCCTCGCATTTCCAGATCCTCACCAAAGTCTTTCTGCCGATTTCCACGCCGGCGGTGCAGGCGCTCGTCATCATCAGCGCGCTCTCCACCTGGAACGACTTTTTCCTGCCGCTGATCGTGCTGATCAGCCCGGAGGTGCAGACGCTGCCGCTCGGGCTCGTCCGTTTCGCCAGCACCTATGCTTCCGACTACCGCCTGGTCTTCTCGGGCACCGTCATTTCGTTCCTGCCGATCATTCTTCTCTACATCCTGATGCAGCGCCGCTTTACCGAGGGGTTGACTCAGGGAGCAATCAAGGGCTGACCATGTCGCATCATGTCCAGCGGGAAATCCGCTACAATTTCGAGTTCGACCACCGCATCAAGGCCTGCTTCATCGGCGCCGGCGGCCATGCCTACCGCAATGTCTATCCGGCCCTGCGTTATGCGCCGGTGGAACTTGCCGGCATCTGCGATCTCGATCTCGGCCGCGCCGAGAAATTCGCCAAGCTCTTCGGCGCCGGCAAAGCCTATACCGACCATCGTGAGATGCTGGAACGGGAAAAGCCGGACCTGGTCTTTCTCGTCACCGCCTATCATCCGGACGGCCGGGTACAGGCGACCGATCTGGCGCTCGACGCGATTGCAGCAGGCGCGCACGTCTGGATGGAAAAGCCGACCGCGGCAAGCATCGAAGATATCGAAAAACTGCAGGCGGCAAGTGCTGCGGCCGGCCGCATGGTGATGACCGGTCTCAAGAAGACCTTCTTCCCCACAATCGAGAAGCTGAAGGACCTGATCGGCTCGCCCGGCTTCGGCAGGTTGACCTCGATCAATGTCCGCTATCCCCAGAGCCTGCCGAGCCGGGAAGATCGCGCCGATCTCGTCAAGATGCAGAGTTTCCTCGACCATATCTATCATCCCGGCGCGATCCTCAACTTCCTCGGTGGCGAGATCGAACGCGCCGGCTATGAATGGGAAACGGTGACGGGGGCGACCGTCACCAGCCTGCGCTTCCGCTCCGGCGCGATCGGCACGCTGCATCTTGCCGCTGGCCAATCCGGCGGCAGCATCTTCGAGCGGGTTGAGATCATCGGCGAAGGCGCCAACGCCATCGTCGAAAACGGCAGCCGGCTGACTTATTTCCGCAAGGCTGATCTTCCGTCCTACGGCCGCGCCGCAAGTTTCATCCAGCCGGACGACAATGCGGCGCTATTCTACGAGCCGGAACATTCGCTCGGCCAGCTCTATAACAACAACCTCTTCTATCTCGGCTATGTGCCCGAAATCCTGCATCTGACCGATGCGATCCTCTCCGGCACGCCGATCTCAAGGGGCACGCTCGAAATTGCCCGCGAGATCATGAAACTCTTCGAATTCTACAGACGCACGGATGCTGGCGTCACCACCAATCTCTGACAGGGAAGGGACTGCCTTGACCGATAGCGATGTCATTTTCCGAAAAGCCGGCGGCGAATTCATGCCGACCAGCTGGGGCGAACTCAACTGGAAGATCACCGGCGACGGCACGCCCGGCGCCGAGATGACCTTCGGCACCTGCCGCATCAATCCCGGCGAGCGCAACCAGCTGCATTCGCATCCCGATTGCGAGGAGATCCTTTACGTCGTCTCCGGCAGTTGCGAGCACAAGCTCGGCGACGCCCTTTACCGGCTCGAAGCCGGCGACACGATCCGCATTCCCCGCAACATCAGGCACTGGGCGCGCGCTCTCGGCACCGAACCGCTCTTTGCCCTGATCATGTTCTCCTCCGGCACTAGGACGGCGGTCAATCATGAGGGCGAAGGGGCGGCCTAACATTACGATCACTAGAGGGGGAAATATCATGGCGTCGATTGCGCTTTACAACATCCGCAAGTCCTACGGCAACCTGCCTGTCATCCACGGCGTCGACGTCGATATCGAGGATGGCGAGTTCATCGTGCTCGTCGGCCCCTCCGGCCGCGGCAAGTCCACGCTGCTGCGCATGATCGCCGGCCTGGACGATCTCGGACGGGCGGCTTTCGATCGGTGGTCGCATGGTCAACGACCTGCCGTCGAAGGAGCGCGACATTGCCATGGTGTTTCAGAGCTATGCGCTCTATCCGCATCTGACGGTGGCGGAGAATATGGGCTTTTCGCTGAAACTGCGCGGTAGGGCCTCGGACGAGATCGGCCGCCGGGTGCAGTCTGCAGCGAAGACCCTTGCGCTGGAACCCTTTCTCGACCGTCATCCGCGTCACCTCTCCGGCGGCCAGCGCCAGCGCGTCGCCATGGGCCGCGCGATCGTGCGCGATCCGAAGGTCTTCCTCTTCGACGAACCGCTTTCCAATCTCGACGCCAAGCTGCGCGTGGCGATGCGCGCCGAGATCAAGGAGCTTCACCAGCGGCTGAAGATCACCACCGTCTACGTCACCCACGACCAGACCGAAGCAATGACCATGGCGGACCGCATCGTCGTGATGCGCGACGGCATCGTCGAGCAGATCGGAACCCCGCTGGAGATCTATGATCGACCAGCAACCACTTTCGTTGCCGGCTTCATCGGCATGCCCGCGATGAACCTGCTCAAGGGCCGCATCCAGGCCGACGCGCCTTCGATCTTCCGCACCGACAGTGGTGTCGCCATGCCGCTCTCGCTGCGTCCCGGCACAACCGATCCCGGAGAAGAGCTCATCTACGGCATCAGGCCGGAACAGTTCGTCATCGCCGACGAGGGAACGCCGGCAAAGGTCGTGGTCATGGAGCCGACAGGCGCGGAGACGCTGGTTGTCGCCCGAATCGAGGGGGAAAACGTCAATATGCTGTTTCGAGAGCGCATTGCCGTAAAGGCGGGCGATACGATCCGCTTTACCTTGCGCATCGCCAGCGAACATCTGTTTTCCGCCGGAACAGGCAGGCGTCTTCCCGAAACGGACGCCTGAAGCGGCCGTTTTGGGCGTGTCGCAAAGATCATCGCCGCATGCGTTGAGCCCAGATACACCCTGCTCTTCAGGCTTTGTTGACCTTTTGAAGTCCGAAGAAGGACATTCCGGCAAACTGCTGGCACTTTCAGATGAGACTGGCAAGCTCATCGATGAAGGCGCCGAGTCGGCAAAAGCTAGTCTGATCCACCGCTTCAGATGTGATTATACCTGTTCCGAGCGCTTCATTCATCGCGGCTCATTTCCTTCGAGTTTAATAAGCCGGTCGGCCCCCGATCGAAGATTGAACACTGGGCCGCGCGTCAGGGTCGTGGGAAACCCGAACTTCATCTACGTCAGCTCCAAGATAATATCGCCTCCAGCACGGATTGCCGGGGCCATATCGCCGATCTTGATGTCGTTAGACGTCGGCATATCCAGTTCGTTTGGTGCGTGGGGATGCCAAGAGCGAGACATCACCTTGCGGTATTCGGCGTAGCTGATCTGTTGTTCCTACTCGCTGCACATAGGGAACACCTGAGTGTTTGGAACGCCGTGGCTGAGAACAGGGCCATCGATCGTGCTGACCGTTGGAGCTGCTAGTCTTGACGCTGCAATTCCTCTCCCGGCGCGACCACAAACGGACGTGTCTAGCACCGCCCCACGCGGCCCTTGGGTCGTGGTCAGCAATCGTGATGTCGGCTGCCTTCCTACACGCACGTTCTGCTTCAAATCAGCATGGGCACACTCGCGCGTTTATTCCCCAGTTGCGGGTCACATTTCCTCGATACCGCCGGCAGCTTGGAAAATTCTCTGGATGTTGCGACGCGGTTTTTCGGGTGTTGGATGGCCTGTAAGTCTATCGGGCGCCGCTTTCTTGATTGAAGAATGTGAAAAGCGACTCAAGTTAAATCCGCGAGAAGCTTCTGAGCCTGGCATATTGCCATGGATCGTGGAGTTTCGAGTTCTATAAGCCCTCGCCGGCGCAAATCGGTTATGGCTCGGCTGACTGTTTCGACTGCTAACCCAACGTGATCGGCGATGTCGTAGCGCGACATGGGTAGTTCCACCGCTGCACCTTGTTCCTCAGACAAGCGAGCGCATAATAAGGAAAGGTAACTCGCGATCTTCTGCGCCGATCTCGTTCGCCCCTGAACCAGTATGTGATTTTCAAGGCGGGAAATGGTTTCACAGGTTCGTTCGTGGACGAACCGATATAGTTCGGGTTGCAATATGGGCATCGAGATGAGGTCCCTATGCGCAATTCTTGCGGTCACCGCTTCGTCAGTTGATACCTCGAATGAAAATGCCCGGGGATCATCTCCCTGCAGAGAAAAGAAATCACCCCGCATCATCAGGTCGACAATGCGCCGTTGTCCGCTTTCGAGAATGACGGACTTCCGGACGGTGCCAGATAGCACCCAACCGATCCCACCACTCTCGACCATAGAATCACAGCAATCAGCACGCTCCCAGCGCGCCAAGGTCACGGTAGTGCCAAGTTCACGTGTGAAGTTTACTACGGTTTCATATACAGGCGAATGGCCCGCGGCGGCGTCCACCGCGGAGGAAAGTTTGCCAAGGTTCATTCGCTCCATAGCCGTTCCTCCGGAATGATAATCCATTTTGATGAGGCATGGACCGATATTCTATTCAGGGGCATCCGTACGTTCCCTATGTAGAATCCCTTGGTCACCGCACTCTCACCGACTCGTCCCACATCTATGTCGGATCTTGCGTTGGTTTCATGGCTGCTCTCACAGTGCCGTTTCTTCTCGCGTTTCCCGCGATCCCATAGGGTCAAGCTCTCGGCGATTACCAGCAAAATGAGGTATGTTTTCCCGCCCGCGCCAGTAACTCTATCTGTCAGGTATTGTTCATCAGGGGTGGACAACGCGATTGACGCTTCAGCCTCCTGCGCGCAGATCCTTGCGCTAATCCTGCCATCCTCATGAGCGTCGGTCGTATTGACGGTTGTCAAGGCGCCCATCTGGCGGACGATGTTAAGTGCCTCTCGACTGTGGCGGTGGCCAAGATCCATCGCGTGCAGAGAGACGCTGCGATGGAGGCGGATATGGCCAAGGTGATCGGTATCGACCTGGGAACGACAAATTCCTGTGTTGCCGTGATGGAAGGCAAACAGGGGAAGGTGATCGAAAACGCGGAAGGAGCGAGGACGACACCGTCTATGGTCGCGTTCGGCAAAGATGGCGAGGTGCTCGTGGGTCAACCGGCGAAGCGCCAGTCCGTAACCAACCCGGAGAATACCATTTTTGCTATCAAGCGATTGATCGGCCGCCGCTTTGACGATCCCATCGTCGAGAAAGATAAGGGGCTCGTATCTTACAGGATTGTCCGCGGCGATAATGGCGACGCATGGGTCGAGGCCAACGGGAAAAAATATTCCCCATCGCAGATCTCCGCTTTTATCCTGCAGAAAATGAAGGAAACGGCGGAGCGTTATCTCGGCGAAAAGGTCGAGAAGGCGGTAATCACCGTTCCCGCTTATTTCAACGATGCCCAGCGTCAGGCCACCAAAGATGCCGGCAAAATCGCCGGCCTGGAGGTATTGCGTATCATCAACGAGCCAACGGCCGCGGCCCTCGCGTACGGTCTTGAGAAAAAGGGACATGGCACAATCGCCGTCTATGATCTGGGCGGCGGCACATTCGATATCTCCATCCTGGATATTGGAGACGGCGTCTTTGAGGTGAAGGCGACCAATGGCGACACCTTCCTCGGCGGTGAAGACTTTGACAAACGCATCATGGATTTCTTGGCCGACGAGTTCAAAAAGCAGCAAGGCATAGATCTGCGCAACGACCGTCTGGCGTTGCAGCGTCTGCGCGAGGCCGCGGAGAAGGCGAAGATCGAACTTTCCGCGACGACGGAAACAACGATCAATCTGCCGTTCATCACAGCCGATCAGAACGGGCCAAAGCATCTCGACATCAAGCTCTCGCGCGCAAAATTTGAATCCCTTGTCGATGATCTTGTGCAGCGCACGATCGGACCGTGCATGGCCGCTCTCAAGGATGCTGGCATAGACGCCAAGCAGATCGACGAAGTCGTGCTTGTCGGCGGCATGACCCGCATGCCTAAAATCCAGGAGATCGTGAAGAATTATTTTGGCAGGGATCCGCACCAGGGCGTGAACCCGGACGAGGTGGTCGCCATCGGTGCGGCAATCCAGGCCGGCGTTCTGCAAGGCGATGTCAAGGATGTCCTGCTGCTCGACGTAACACCCCTCTCGCTCGGTATCGAGACGCTCGGCGGTGTATTCACGCGCCTCATAGACCGCAACACCACCATTCCGGCCAAGAAGAGCCAGGTGTTCTCGACCGCTGAAGACAACCAGCAAGCAGTGACCATCCGGGTCTTCCAGGGCGAGCGCGAGATGGCGGCCGACAACAAGCTGCTTGGCCAGTTCGATCTCGTCGGTATTCCGCCGGCGCCGCGCGGCGTGCCGCAAATAGAAGTCACGTTCGACATCGATGCCAACGGCATTGTCAACGTCACGGCTAAGGACAGGGGCACTGGCAAGGAACAGCAGATCCGGATCCAGGCATCGGGTGGACTATCCGATGCCGATATAGAAAAAATGGTGAGGGAGGCCGAGGAGCACGCGGAGGAAGATAAAAAGCGCCGCGCCCTTGTCGAGGCGCGCAATCAGGCGGAGAGCCTAATTCACTCTACTGAAAAGACCTTGGCCGAGCACGGCGAAAAGCTCGAAGCGGCAGACAAAGCTAACATTGAGATGGCGCTCTCCGATCTCAAATCAGCGATTTCAAGCGACGATCTCGGGCGGATCGAGGAAAAAACGCGCGCCTTGACCCAAGCTTCCACGAAGCTTGGAGAGGCCATCTACAAGGCCAGCCAGACCAAGACGGAGAGCGCCGACGATCAAGCGTCAACAACGAGGAATGCGGCCGCCGGCGATGATGACGTGGTGGATGCGGAATACGAAGAAGTCGACGGCCAGAAGCGCTCCCAATAATAGGTAAAACAAGGCACCGGAGGCCGATCCATGTCCGAGAAAGACGCCGAGAAGCACCTTGCCGGTTCCGATGACACCGCCGCGGCAACACCCGCCAATGGGTCCGAAAAATCTGCTGCGGATATCACTACAGAGTTGGCGGTGACGAAGGACCGTTTGCTGTGCTCGCTTGCCGAACAGGAGAACATTCGCAATCAAGCCCGGCGGGATCGTGATCAAGCCGTTAGATATGCAGCTGCGAAGTTTGCCAGTGACTTGTTGCCGGTAGTCGACAATTTGGAACGCGCCATTGCCAGTGTACCGAAGGACAAGCGCTCTGACCCAGCGGTCGCCGATCTTCTGGCAGGAGTCGAAGCGACCCACCGGGCTCTCCTCGCCGCCTTCACACAACAGGGAATAACGCGACTGGACCCGATCGGTAAGCCGTTCGACCCGCATCAGCACGAAGCAAGTTTCGAAGCAGTCGATCCGCAATACTCGCCAGGATCCGTCACGAACGTTATCCAGTCCGGTTACATGCATCATGATCGCCTCCTTCGACCGGCGCTTGTGGGTGTCAACGCGAGTTCCGGGGACGCACGTGCCACGCCTGCCGAAGCCCGCCCGAAGACCGATGCCCCGTAATCAATCGAAAGCTTTTTCTGTCCGATCACGATTGCGGATAAGCCAATAGACCCCGCCGAGTGCGGGGATCGCGCGCTGCGAGCGAGAGTAGTCAGATCAAGTGATCATCGTGCGGCGAATGGCGAGCAGCGCGATCACCATGACGGTCGGTATCTGCACGATGCTGTCCTTGCGCGCCGCGACAGGCTGTTCCTTCAACCCGTTCTGCTAATTCCGCTGTATGGCGCTTTCCCGGTCTGGTTACCCGCGCACCGGCGAACCGGAGACACGCCGCATCGTGGCCGAAGTCGTGCCACGCAGCGCGCGGCGGAGACCATGGATCTGATCCAATAAATGCAGAATAACGGCGACGCCCTCATCGTTAACACCCATCTGACCTTGAAGGTCCAGAACGAGTTGCACTCGCATGAGGTCTATCATCGAGAATCGCCAGCCGTTGTGCGTTTGCCTTGGGCGAAGCCATTCCGCCTCGATCCAATCCGCCAGAGCCTCTTGCTGGATCCCAGATATTCGGCAAAATTCCGTCGCGTCAAACATCACACACCCATCTTCTGTCGCGGGTTTTGGAAGCGTCCCGCTGCCCATTGGGAGACGAACGCCTCAAGCTCGGCATCTGGTGCATCGGGGAGCATCACCTGCAGCGTGAGATATTCGTCACCGCGCCTACCGTCCCGCCCCGGAACGCCCTTGCCTTTCAATCGAAGCGTCCTGCCGGTGTTCGATCCCTTAGGAATCGTCGCTGTGACCGGCCCACTCGGTGTCGGGACGGTTACTTTGCTACCGAGGATGGCCTCCGTCAGCGAGATCGGCAGATCAAGACGGATATCACGGCCGTCTCGTTTAAAGAACGGATGCGGCCTGACGGCGATCTCGATCAATGCGTCGCCAGCCTCGCCGCCAGCCGGCCCAGGGTTCCCCTTTCCTGACAGACGCAGCGTTTGGCCATCGCGGGTGCCCGGCGGGATGACCACGTCAATCGTGGATCCTCCAGGCAGAGTGATGCGTCGAGACGCGCCATTCACGGCTTCCAGAAAATCCACTTCGAGGCGATAGTGCCTGTCTTCGCCCCGCGAACGGAAATTGCGACGGCCGCCTTGGGAAAAGAGGTTCGAGAAAATATCGCTTGCGTCCTCGAAATCGGCAAAACCGGACGAATTTTCATAACGCTGAGAACCGGCGCCAGCTTGCGCGAAGTCGCGATAGTATCGTTGTTGCGGTCGCTCGGTCCCGGAAGCATCAATCTCGCCGCGATCAAACCGTGCTCGCTTCTCCTCATCGCTCAGGATATCGTAGGCGGCGGAGAGATCCTGGAACTTGCGCTGCGCCTCGCCGTCTCCGGGATTGAGATCCGGATGAAGTTTTTTGGCGAGCCGGCGATAGGCTTTCTGGATGTCCTTCTGCGAAGCGTCGCGGGCCACACCTAGAATGTCATAGGGGTCGGCGCTGGTCATCACATCCATTCTCCGTCTCCGATGAGTCCAAGGGCGCTGATCCTTGCGACGATAGTCCTTCGATACCCGACATGAATTGACGGTCGTCAACGACGACGACGGCAGAACAGCCCATTGTTGACCGCGAATTCCCTACTTTCGGACAAAGGAGAGCAGCCATGAACGGTGAGATGACGTTCAGAGAAATGCCGCCCACGGGCCGACGGTTCGATCCCGTCCGCCAGATGCAGAGGGCACAGACCGACCTAAACAGACTGTTCGGTGGCCTGCGTTTCTACCCCGCAACCGAATTCCCGTTGCTGAACTTCTGGACGGCCTCCGATGGTGCCATCGTCGCGGCGGAGGTCCCCGGCGTCGCGCCTGAGACCCTAGACATCACGATCCGGCGTGACGCCGTCACCGTGCGAGGCAACCGGCTGCCAGAGACGGTCGATGACGGAACCGTCGTGCAACGGCAGGAGCGCACGCATGGTCCCTTCGCGCGCACCGTCGTCCTTCCATTCCTGGTCGACGCCGATAAGGCGTCCGCCAAGTTCGAGCGAGGCATCGTTACGCTGACGTTACCCCGGCCGGAGGACGACAAACCGCACCAGATAAAGGTGACACGGTCTTGACGTCCGCCAACCAAACAGGAGTCAGCGATGAACCAGATCATATTAAATGGGCCTTCAGCTTCAAGCGAGCCGTCAAATGCAGGTCCAATCTTCACGCCTCCGGCCGACATTCTTGAAAAGGGAGAAACGGTGGTCATGCTTGTCGATATTCCGGGCGCCGATCCCGCGAGCCTCGATATCACGCTCGACAATCATATCCTGACAATCATGGCCCGTGTGACGTCGGCGGAACCGGAAGGCTATACGCCGGTCTATCACGAATTCCGAGACGGCACTTATGAGCGCCGCTTCGTATTCTCTGAACAGATGGACGGTGAACACATCGACGCCGTCCTGAAGGACGGCGTTCTCCGACTGACCGTCCCCAAGGCGGCCAACACGGCCAAGAAGATCAACGTCAAGGCAGAATGAAGGAGGACGACATGCGAGTGACCGATCTTATTCCCTGGAAGTCTGCACGTGGGTATGAGCCTGCCGTGCGCAGTGAACGTGATCCCATCGCTACCCTGCAGAACGATGTCAACCGTGCCTTCGATGATTTCCTGCGCCTGGTTAATGTGCCGTTCTCCGGTTTGCCTGCATCGTTTCTCGACAACGGCTCCGGAATCCAGGTCGACGTCGCCGAAACAGACAAGGAAGTGAAGGTCTCGGCGGAACTGCCAGGATTGGATGAGGCCGACGTTGACGTTAAGGTGAGGGACGGCACGCTGATCATCAGCGGCGAGAAAAAGACCGACCGTGAAGCCGAGGAGAATGGCTATATTCTCCGCGAACGTAGTTTCGGTCGCGTTGAGCGACGTTTGCCCCTGCCGGACGGTATCGACGCAGATGCCGCCAAGGCGAGTTTCAAGAGCGGCGTCTTGACCGTCACGATCCCGAAGACGGCTGAGTCGCAGAGCTCTTCAAAGCGCATCCCTGTGCAATCCAATTGACGATCACGGGCGCCTGCCTTCCCTTGAGCGCAACGATGATCCTCCACAACCGAACACGGCGCCGTCACCATGGCGCCGTATTGTTTTTCTAGCACCTTCATGCGTACGTTCGCGAAGAAGGAACGGCAATGAGCGTTTTGCCACGTGTGACGGAACTGACCAGGGAGCGGATTTCACGGGAATTCGACGACCTCGGACCAGACGCCTGCCTGGCCGAGATCAAGGCTGACCTGCGCCAGCATAATCCCGAATTGCTCGACATGGCGAGACGCTGGGCCGGCGGCGGAGCCGAAGCTGCCAGCCTCATGACGGCGTTCGGCATGTTCTATAGGCTCCTGGCGGCAGAAGCGGATGTTCCAATGGGCTCCAGTGCCCTTAATCCGCTTCCTCGCGTTTCGATCGAAGTCCGCGACGCCATCGTCAAACGCATCGATCGTACCGACAACGAGACTTTCACCCGCGAAGCGATCGACAATCTCGAAGTCATCAATCCCGAACTCCTGCAGATGGCGCACGGATATGCATCACGACGCTTGGATTATGGCCGGACGATGCGAGGTTTCGCTCTTCTCCATGAAGCGTTGCTTATCCAATCCCGGCGCGATCAAGCCAGTCGTCACTAACTAGCTGTTGCGCAGGATCCACCCGAATCTGACAATCGTCAAGGCGCGCAGGATGCCCCCGTCCTAGTATTTCTCCCGCTGCACCCGCACGATGGTTCAAGTCGGCTGTTGCAGGTCAAAAGCATCAAACAAGGAGATTGAGATGACGACGGATAGTGACATCAAGCGCGACGTCGAAGCAGAACTGAAATGGGACCCGGACATCGATGCGACGGATATTGCCGTTGCGGTGAAGGGCGGCGTCGTGACCCTGACCGGTTTCGTACACAGCTACGTGCATAAATATCAGGCCGAACGGGATGTGAAGCGTGTCTCCGGCGTCACGGGAGTTGCCAACGACATCGAAGTCCGACTTCTTTCAGGCAGCGAACGGCCGGATCCGGAAATCGCACGCGATGCAGTCGCCGCCCTCAAAGCGGAACTGCCCTATTCCTCCCAGAACATGAAAGTAATCGTCAAGAGTGGCTGGGTAGAACTCGAGGGTAGCGCCGAGTGGAACTACCAGCGCATTCGTGCTGAAGAGGCGATGCGGCGGGTCAAAGGCATCAAGGGGGTTAGGAACTTGATCGTCCTCAAGCCTAGCGTGGCCCCGTCCGAGATCAAGAGCAAGATCGAAGAAGCCTTTCGCCGCAATGCGGAGGTCGACGCCAAACACGTCATCGTCGAAGCCAGCGGCAGCGAGGTGATCCTGAAGGGCTCAGTACGATCTTGGGCCGAGCGGCAGGAGGCCGAACGCGCCGCCTGGCGTGCGCCCGGAGTTACCAAGGTCGATAACCGTATCACCATCAGCGTCTGACGCGCCCCGCGGCAGCCGATCGGCTTGGCCCGGGCCAGTCCCTTGAATGATGCGCTGAAGCCGTTACGGGAATCGTGGCGGCCGGCGCATCATTTCGGCTCTGATGGGTCGGACGGAATGCTCGTTCGACCTTACGGGCCGTTGCTTGCTGATTGCCCGGCTGATGTGAGGAGGGAACGTCTTGTTTCGCTGGTCGCCCAGACCCTAGCCCGCGCTAGCGTCGCGAAAATTGAGTAGATCATCGATGTTGTTGCCAGAACAGTCACTCGAATAAGGACGGCGTGATGCATGCCGGGCGAGAAAAACTGGCCAGACCTGAGTTGCGCGGTACGGACGGCCATTCCGAGACCGCCGACGAGCCGCACGGTTCGGTCTTCGACGCCTGTCTCAAATCCTTCCCCCCAAGCGATCTCCTTCCCTGCAAATTTCCGGATCAAAGCCTGGGCGAAAACACCGGGCCGGTTGAACCCGGCAAGTTGAAAGACGAGCGCAGTTGCCATCTCGTGGCGGTGTACCGCCGACGCACACGATGACCGAACACCTGCTGACACAATGTCTCTCCATGATCATGGTCTCCGCCGCTGCTGTCGGGCTCCTCGCCGTGTTTCGAATGCCTGCCGCCATGGGCTACCTCCTGGGGGGGCTTGCGATTGGTCCCTATGGTCTGCATCTCGTGGCACTCGGTGATGATACCCTCTTCCTGGCCGAACTTGGCCTGATCTTCCTGATGTTCATGGTCGGGCTCGAGTTCTCGCTGACCACTTTGCTCGCAGCACGCACCGACGTCCTCTTGGCAGGCAGCCTACAAGTGGGAGCGACACTTGCGACGATTGCCGCCGTGCTATGGTCGCTTGGGCTTGATCCCCGCATCGCCATTCTGCTTGGTGGTGCTGTGGCGATGTCGTCGACGGCCGTTGCCATGAAGCAACTCGCTGAACAAGGCGAGATTTCGAGTCAGCATGGACGCTTTGCCCTCGGCATCCTGTTATTTCAGGATATCGCGACGATCCCCCTTCTCGTCGCCGTAGACAGTTGGTCGAGGCAAGCATCCGTGGATCCGTTCGATCTCGTTGAGCGTCTCGGGCTAGCGGCGATAGCACTCATCGCAGTTTCCATCATCGCCCGCCCGCTTGTACACACTCTTCTTGCCGGTGCTTCCAAATCCCGATCTAGCGACTTGTTTCTCCTGACAGCGCTTTTCACTGCTCTAGGTGCCGCCTATATCGCTCATCTCGCTGGTCTGGCTTTGCCGATTGGTGCCTTTATAGCCGGCATGGTGATCGGCGGGAGCGACTTTCAACACCGCGTAGAGGACGACCTGCGTCCGTTCCGTGACGTCCTCGTCGGCCTGTTTTTTGTCACAGTCGGCATGCAGATAGATTTCCGACTGATCGTGGTGTCTCCTTACGCGATCCTCGCTTGGTGTGCGGTCTTTCTGTTCGGGAAAGTGCTCATTACCTTCGTTGTTGGGCTCATGCTGCACAGGTCCGCCGCGATTGCCCTCCGCGTCGCGGTCATCCTTGCCCACGGCGGAGAATTCGGCCTGCTACTGTTGACCCTGGCCATGAACACCGGCCTGCTGACTTCCGAAGTCGGTCAATCCGTCCTGATTGCCCTTGCGCTCACCATGGGCCTGGCCCCACTGCTGATTCAGCACAGCGCGAAGCTTGTCGAGCATCTCGTCGGCGATCGGCGCGCCCGTGTGGCCGCAACCGAGAATGCTATTTGCACAACAAGCCAATCGCTCGACCGACATGTTGTGCTGTGTGGATGCGGACGTGTCGGCCGCCTCGTTGCGACTGCGTTTGAGGCGGCGAAGATACCCCACGTCGCCATCGAGTCCGATCTCGCGCGTTTCAAAGAAGCCCAACGACAAGGTCACTCGATCGTCCACGGCGATGCCGCGCATCGCAGGATATTGTCCGCAGCAGGCCTCGCAAGGGCCAGGCTGGTCGTCATCACTTTTGATAGGCACTCCGCCGTCGAACGAATCCTAAAGTTTGCGGGCGAGCAGCAGATGGCCATTCCGTGTATCGTCAGTATGGCCGACGATCGGGATATCACGGCTCTCGTCAAAGCCGGCGCGAAAGTCGTCTTCCCTGAAAATCTTGCGGCCGGTCTTGCACTCGCTGACCAATCGCTTTTGCTGTGTGGCCTCACCCAGGAAGAGGCAGGGCGGATCATTACCACCCTTCGCGCCGAGCTCAATCCGGAGCTTCGGAAAAGGGTCGGCATCTGATGACGTGCAGTGCATGAAACGCCACGATCTTGCCGTCGTTGACGATCGTCAAGGCTATAGCTTCCGCCCGCCATTACAGTGCGCAGTGCAGTTACCAAAGAGGTATAAACCGACGAGGTGCCCTATGACCTGGTTCCAGTCCTACAATCCAGACCTAGAGAGCGCACGAAATGCGATGCTCGCAGACAATTGGTGGATCGTTGCGCTGCGGGGCGGATTGGCGATCCTGTTTGGCATCGCTGCCTTCGTTACGCCCGTTGCGACAATGCTCGCGTTTGTAATCGTCTTCGCCGCCTATAGCTTCGTCGACGGAATCTTCAGTATCGCGCTGTCAGTACGAGGCGCTCGCAAGGGTGAGCGCTGGGGTTTGCTTCTGCTCAACGGCCTGTTCGGGATCGCGATTGCCGCCGCAGCGGCGCTCCTTCCAGGCGTCACCGTGCTCGCCTTCGTCTTCATGGTTGCTGCATGGGCGTTGGTGTCCGGTGGTTTGATGCTCGGCGCTGCCATTAGTCTCAGAATTAGCCACGGACGCTGGCTGCTCGTCTTTGGCGCGATCGCCTCTCTAATCTACGGCTTGCTTCTGTTCGCCAGTCCCTTTATCGGCGCCCTCGTGCTCACATGGTGGATGGGAGCTCACGCACTGATCTTCGGCGTGACCCTGATCGTGCTCGCATTCAGGCTGCGTCAGCATCAAGGCCAGCATGCCCCCAACGCCGTGGCGGAATCTGGGTTAAACTTGGGGAGACGGCCATGACCGGCATCCTCGCGAAAGGAACACGTGCGCCTAAGTTCACGCTACATGTAACCCCGGATCAAACCTTGTCGCTCGACGAGTTTGCCGGCAGACGCGTGATCCTCGCCTTTTATCCCGCCGACTGGAGCCCCGTTTGTGGTGACCAGATGAGTCTTTATAACCATATCCTGCCCGAGTTTCGCCGCCACGGCTCGGAGCTTCTCGGCATTTCGGTCGACGGAGCCTGGTGTCACCAGGCGTTCGCGCGTGACCGCAAACTGCACTTTGCACTTCTGTCGGATTTCGAGCCGAAGGGTGCCGTCGCCAAATCTTACGGCGCTTTTCGGAGTGCGGACGGGGTGGCCGAGAGGGCGCTCTTCGTAATCGACGAAAAGGGGATGATCGTGTGGAGTTACTGTTCGCCGATCGCGGTCAATCCGGGCGCCGAGGGTATCCTAGATGCGCTCGAAGCGCTTCCTCCGGTGGAGAAGAAACATGACCCAGCTGAGAGTACCCATAACGTCGCTTGACCACATTCAGGGTGACGACAACGCCATCGTGACCCTTGTCGAATATGGCGACTACGAGTGTCCCCATTGTGCCGCGGCGCAACCAAGCCTGGAACAGATCCTGGCCCACTTCGGCAACCGGCTTCGGCTTGTCTACCGGCATTTCCCGATGGTCGAAGTCCATCCCCATGCCGGGGCGGCGGCTGAGGCTGCGGAATTCGCGGGAGCTCATGGACTGTTTTGGCAGATGCATCATGCGATCTTTGCCAACCAACATCGTTTGAACGTGCCGCTTCTTATTGCACTTGCTGCGAACCTCAAGCTTTCGCCAATCGAGCTGCGTGACGCGCTTGCATCGGGAAGGTTTGCGACAAAGGTCCGAGAGGATTTTATTGGCGGTGTGAGAAGCGGTGTTAACGGAACGCCGACGTTCTTCGTAAATGGACTACGCCATGACAGCCCCTACGGGGTGGCGACGTTGTCCTCAGCGATCGATCAGGCGATCCTTGGTGCTGCGGCGTGATCGGCGTCGCCGCGTGAAGTGACGATCGTCAAGGCGAGCAAGAGAGATTGAGATCATCATTTTAATGCGCATCACAAATGGATGCTTCACTGCGAGGAGATCTATCATGCTTTCTTATGACCATGCCCCCCATTCGGACGCTCAAGCTATTCAGTGCTTTCAATCTGCCTGGCGCGTGAGCCGCCGCGCTGTGTCCAGCTCTATGCTGGCCATTGCCATGCTGTCGGCTTCGGGAAATCCCTCTGCTCGGGCACAAACTGTACAACTCGTCACTGTGGACGTTCAGGCCGTATCCCAAGGGTTTCAGGTGTCCAAACTCATTGGAAAGCGAGTCGAAAACGATAAGAACGAAAAAATCGGAACACTTGACGATCTTGTTATTGCAAAGGACCGCAACCTCTTTGCTATTCTCGAGATCGGCGGCTTCCTAGGGCTTGGAGGCTATTTAGTTGCTGTCCCTTATGAAAGTCTGACCATCAGCGACGATGGAGGTAAAATCACGCTTGCGGGAGCCTCCAAAGATGCACTGCAAAAGCTGCCCGAGTTTCAATTTAAGAAATAGCTGCATCGCTGACGTCAAACTATCGGTCATCCCGAATGTACCCGGTTCCGGATTCGCTGCCAACCGACCTTTCGACCAACAGCATTGGACGGCAGTATTCGGCGAAGCCGACCGGGTCTGCGTAGCCAACTAGGTTTCACGGCGTTTTTAATGGGTCGGCGTGCCAAATCGTCTCGGCGCTACGCCGGACCGCTGCGTTACCGGGCGAAAGATGGGGGACCACCCTTGCGCGTGAAGTCGTCGGCGATGAGTCGGGCCGTCGCTCCCGGGTCACGTAGCGCAATGACCCGGGCCAATATCTCGGCATGGGTTTCGGCCTGTCGCTGAACAAGATGCCCAAACCGGAGCTCGCTGCCAGAGGGCGGGAAGCGGCGCGGATCCTGAAGATGAAATATCTGCTGGACCGCAAGCTCCGATGGTGGCCAGCGTCAACGCGTGCGATCGGCCCGGCGATCGTCCGCACCGACAAGCCGCTCTCGAACTTCGACGCCCGTCCTTCAAGTCGACATGGCGCATGGAACTTGCCAAGTTGCACCCGCGGCATCATTGAGACCGACGGTGGAACCGTGACATTGAGCGTTTCCGTTCGATCGTGGGCTGAGCGGGAGGCCGAACGGGTCGCCTGGAAGTTTTGAAGGCTCTGATGAACCCTTCCCCCAAACGATTGATTGTCAACCGGCAGCGTTTCCAGGCTGGGCGTTGCTCCGCGCCTCGGCCGGCCATAGGCACATCTATGCCGCGGGAAGGGAGGCGAGCCATGCGCGCAAGGTGGCTCGGTCAAGCGCACCGCCGCGATGTGCAAAGAGCACACCTTTGCGAAATATCATCAGCATTGGAATGCTCCTGATCTGAAACCGCGCCGCCAGTGCCGGTTCCGCTTCGATGTCAACCTTCAGAAAGCGCAACGCGGGTTCCATCTCCGCAGTGACGGCCTTGAAGACCGGGGCCATCATCTTGCATGGGCCACACCATTCGGCCCAAAAATCGGCGACCACCGAAATGTCATTGCGTGTGATGTGCCTATCGAAAGCAGCCTTGTCCACAGCGTGTGGGCGGCCGTCAAATAGGCGTCCCGTGCACTTGCCACATTTCGCTCGTCTGGCGTCACGGTCGGCGCCTAATCGGTTGACGCTCAAACAGTAAGGGCAGACAATTTTCATTGTTGAAGGCATCAGCACGAGCGCCACGAGGCCAACTTCGTCGGAAATTGCGCCAGAAGGGGCACAAGGAACAGTACTGCCGCGCAGGCCAAGGCCGCACCATATCGAGAATGCGTGTGGATCATGGTTGTTGCCTCAGCTCTTCATTGCTTTGGGCGCGGCCGGTTTCGGCGTTATTCGGTTTGCGCGATGACATTGGCAAGCGGTAGATCTTCCAGACGCTTATCGATCACGATTTCGTGGACGCGGACCTGCTCTACACCCTGGTCGCGCATAATCTCCTCCGCCTGCCTTTCGGCCTCTTCCGATCGCACCCGCACCCAGAGTACAAGACCGCCTTCGATCATCATGGTTTCGATCATGCTAGCTCGCTCGCGGGTGAGGAACCGTGTGGCAAGGGCCCCGATGCCGCCGCTCGCCGCGCCTGCCGCTGCGGCTGCTGCGAGAGCGGCGGCCAGGCTGCCGCCGGATGCGACGATGCTTAGAGCCGCGACGGTAGCACCAACATAGAACAGCACGCCAGTCGCCCCAACGCGTACCACTGAGACATCGTCCGGCTGAATGAAGGCGCGCCGGGGAGCGCCGGGGACATCGGCGAGTTCTTCCACGGGAATGAAAATGGTTCCGAAGCGGTCTCGGATGGTCGCGCAATCCGCCATGACGTCGATGTCCGCGCGATCGAAACCAGCGTGTTCGAGAGCCTCCACCACATTGTCCAGAATCTTCGGAGTCCGGACGATGCCGGCAACTTCGCGGACAGCACTCTGTGCGAGGATTTCATCGGCTTCTGGCTCCATGGTTATCCGCTCCCCAAAAGGTGACGCTACCTTCATGACTCCGCAAATCATGCCGCGCCTTGACGATCGTCAGGGCGGGTCCAAGACGCAGACGTAAATATCCCCTCAGCCGGCAGTACCTTGCCCATCGGAACAGATTAGGGCAGGCGGCACGTACTCTGGGGCACGTCGGCGCCTATTCTGGATTGTAGTTGTGACCAAACCCATTATAAATTTCCTAGTTGCAGTCCTTCTGCGCTGCATCGTTGACGAGAATGTCAATCCTGCCAAGCTTATACGGTCGTGAGAACTCGGATGTCACCCTTGCGGTCGATTACGTCGACGATGACATGGCGTCCAGAGCGGCGGATGGAAAGGTCGGCCGAGCCGGTGCCAATCAGCAGGTGCCGCAAGGTAACCTCATCGAGGAAGGTCGGAAGCTGCGGCTCGTTGAAACTAATCTCCAGGGTACTCGGATCGAAATCGAGGCCGAGGCAGGATTGCAGCAACGAGAGCGCCGATGCCGCAGCCCAGGCCTGCGGAGAGCAGGCGACCGGATAGAAGGTCGGGCCCTGCGCCCGCTGGCGCGCCAGGCCGCAGAAGAGTTCCGGAAGCCGCCGCAGGTCTATGTAGGTCGAAGCCGCAAACAGTCCCTCGAATATCCGGGCCGTTTCCGCACGATAGCCGTATCGGGCGAGACCACCGGCGATCATGGCGTTGTCATGCGGCCAGATCGACCCGTTGTGGTAACTCATGGGATTGTAGCGCGCTTCCGTTGAGGGAACTGTTCGGATCCCCCAGCCGCAGAATGAACACGCGTTCATCAGCGTGCGGACAACCTGTTGCGCTCGCTCCGCATAAGCAATGCCGGTGAACAGCGCGTGGCCGGCATTGGACGATCGTACCCGGCAAGGGCGCTTGCCTCCGTCGAGGGCCAAGACATATGTGCCGATTTCCTCATCGAAAAAATGGATATCGAACGCGCGACGTAGCGCTTCTGCTTTGGCGAGAAAGCTTTCGGCGCGTTCCGGCCGGTCAATCCGCCTGAAGATCTCCGCCGCAGCCTGCCACGCGCCGTAGCCATAGGCCTGTACTTCAGCGATGGCGATCGGCCCCGTGGCGAGTGTTCCGTCCGCATGGAAGACGGAGTCGTAGCTGTCCTTCCAGGCCTGATTGATCAATCCGTCTTCCGTCAGACGCCCGTATTCGAGGAACCCGTCGCCGTCACGATCGCCATACTCGTCGATCCAAGTCAGCGCCGCCTCGATATTCGGCAGGAGACGGCGGATGGTCGCAAGGTCGCCGGTTCGCTTAAGGTATTCCCCCGCCAGCATCAGGAACAACGGAGTAGAATCGATGCTGCCGTAGTAGCGTCGGAAAGGCACCTCTCCAAGCTCCGCCATCTCGCCATAACGCACCTCATGCAGGATCTTCCCAGGTTCCGCATCAGAAGCAGCGTCGATTTCAGTTGCCTGATTGGCAGCCAGATGGCCAAGGACGCCACGCGCAATCTGCGGATCGAGCCAGAGCGTCTGCAGGGCCGTAATGAGGGCGTCACGGCCGAAGACCGTGCTGAACCATGGAATGCCCGCATAAGGGTAAGGGCCCTCCGGTTTCTGCGTCACCAGCATGTAGAGATCGGAGATGCTCCGCCGCGCCACTTCGTTGAAGATGGTGTTGGATGAGCTGATAAATGCCGCTCGTGACGACGACGCGCGCAGCGCCCGTCGCGCGTTCCTGAGGGCAAAGAAGAAGGAGCGGTAGCCCGACCTGCCGGTGTCAGATGGATCGCAAGCGATCTCGATGAAGAGCGACTTCATCTCGTGTGGCGCGAGGTGCAGGTCGTAAGCGACGCGACCAGCGTTGAGCTGGTCCGGCGGCGGATCGAACGATAGCTGGGTCGAGCGCTTTCGGTTATCGAGACCGACATAGGAGAGAACGACATGCCCTCCCGTCGTGGTGATAGGCAGCTTTTGTCCCCGTTTTAGCCTCACGGTGCCGCGTGCTTCGAACAGATCGGCAAAGTCAGCTGCAAAGGCGATGTCGATCCGAAGGCGCTGGGCCTGTTCGTCGTAGTTTCTGACAGTCAATCGTTCATGGCAGCGGCCATTCCACAGGAAGCGAGATCGGCGCATATGAATGAGATCGTGGCTGAGAACGAGCTTTCCACCCTTGTCGAACAAATCCGGATTCGTAAGATCGCAGGTGAGCATCGCATTGTCATCGCGCAGCGTCGACGACAAGAGCATCGGCCGTCTGCCATTGATCGCCAGATGCAGATGCGACAGGTACCGGGTATCGCAATGGAAGATGCCGTCCGGACTTTCTGGTCCCGAGAGAACATCGCCGTTATGGTCGAAAATGGCGAAGGTGTCTCCGTGCTTGAGAGTTCGCGGCCGTCGCTCCTGCAGCGATGCGGTTGCCGGAATGAAGAACTGGTCCATCGGAGTATCCGCGCCTGCGGACGCCAATGAATGGATAATGTTTGCAGAGGTCGTTTGCATAGGCGCCTCCCTGTTAAGCGAAGAGCTGAACGGCAGGGGTGTTCGGACGGGGGCACTCAGCGTCCGGAAAAACACCAGTCAGTTGCCGATAGACGTTCAGATAGTCTGCTGCCATCCGCGTGGCCGTAAAGCGCTGCTCGAACGTGTCGCGTATCCTGCGCCGATCAAGCCGCAGCGCCCATTCGACGTTTTCGGCAGCTTCGGTGACATTGTCGACCAGAACGCCGGAAACGCCATTTTCTATGATTTCCGGCGTCGAGCCGCAGCGGAAGGCGATGACGGGCGTGCCGCAAGCCATTGCCTCTATCATTACCAGCCCGAATGGCTCGGGCCAGTCGATCGGGAACAGCAGGGCTCTGGCATTGCCGAGGAACTCCGCCTTCTGGTGCTCGTCGATCTCACCGACGAATTCGATATTGGAATGTCTGTTCACCATCGGCTCGATCGCTGTCTTCCAATATGCCCTATCGACGTGGTCGATCTTGGCGGCGATCTTCAGCGGCATTTCAGCCCGCACGGCAATTTCTATTGCCCGATCGGGTCGTTTTTCGGGGGATACACGGCCGAGGAAGGCGAGATAATTGCCTTTCGGCTTTTGCGTGAAGGAAAGGAGGTCGGATGGCAGGCCGTGATAGACCGTACCTAGCCAATTGACCGGCGGCATTGGCCGACGCTGATCATCCGAGATCGATACCAGCGGAACCTCCGGAAAGCATTGGTACAGTGGGCGCAGGTCCGGCAGATCGAGCCGCCCATGCAGCGTTGTCACGGTGCGATCGGCAAATTCACTAATCAGCGGGAAATGCAACACGTCGATGTGGAAATGCAGGATATCGAACTCACGCGCATGACGCCGGATTACCTCCAGCATCAGGACCTGATGGGGCAGGTGGTCCTCAATGGCTGGATTGAGCCTCAAGGCGACGTCCGAACATGGCACGAGCGTAGCCTCAGTGACGGAATCGCCGCTCGCAAACAGGGTGACGTCGTGGCCTTGTGCAACCAGTTCTTCGGTGAGATAGGAGACAATACGCTCCGTTCCTCCGTAGAGCCTGGGCGGCACCCTTTCTGCAAGCGGCGCGATTTGGGCGATTCGCATTGGCAAATTTCCGCAGGTGATCCACTACCGCTCCCCCACCAGGGTCGGCACGTCAGATGTTGCCGTTGACCAATTTCTCGAATAACTGCTTCTATCCCTTCGATCGGCGACTTCTCGCATCAACTCATGGCCGAGAATGTCCCCCGGGCAGCATAGCGGGGATGTTCAATCTTGGCGTCGGACGCCCGTGTCGCAACGGACGTCTTCCATGCCGCGCCAGACTAGGGCTCTCATTTAAATCTCCCTAATGTTCAAAGTAGCACTATCTACATCCGGGAGGATAATGAACATGCGGGCGATGCCTAGGGAACCTTCCGAGGGTTTGGGGGTTCGTTGGCCATCCCTGCAACTTCTGCAACAAGGTCGAGCATGACGTCCGACATTCCTAACGCCGGCACAGGGTCGGATCTGGCCGCGCAGGAGGTGGGCGACCTGACGAGGTCGGCCGGAAGGAAAAAGGTGCTCGCCGAGCTCGCCAGCCACTGCCGGCTCCTCGAGGCGATGCTCGCATCTATCCCCGACTTTGTTTACGCCTTCGATCGGCAGCGGCGCTTTGTTTATGCCAACCCAGCAATGCTCGCGCTTTCATCAGACGAGATGATTGGCAAGAGCTTCGCCGACCTCGACTATCCTGCGGACCTTGCGGACCGCCTCAATGGGCACATCGACCACATCCTGAGGGACGCGGTCAATGTCGAGGACGAATTCCTCTACCGCGACCCGACCGGCTCCCTCGCTTACTTCCAGTTCGCGTGGGGACCGGTCCGTGCCGAGGACGGTTCGGTCGAGCGGGTGGTTGGCATGTCGCGTGACATCAGCGAGCGCCGCTTCTTGGAGGAGGCTTTGAGGGAGAACGAAGCTCGCCTGCGCGCCGCGACGGAGCTGGCGGGCCTGGGTATCTATTCCTGGGATCCGGTCACCGGAGCACTGGAATGGGACACGCGCTTGCGGGCGATGTGGGGCCTCCCGCCGCACATCGAGGTCACTACGGAAGTGTTCGAGGCAGCTATTCATCCTGACGATCTGCCATACGTACGCCGTGCGATCGCGGCATGTGTCGATCCGGCGGGCGATGGGCGCTACAACGTCGAGTATCGGCTGAGGGGGCGCAACGGCAACGGCACGCGCTACATCGCGACCTCGGGCCAAACGACCTTCTCGCACGGGCGCGCCACCGGTTTCATCGGTGCCGCGATCGACATCACAACCCTGCGCTGCAGCGAGGTAGCGATCCGGGCGAGCGAGGCGCTGTTTCGCAGCTTCGCGAACAATAGCAGCAGCCTGATCTGGATCGTTGATTCGGTCGAAGCGATGATCATCTATCGCAGCGCCGCCTATGAGAAGATCTGGGGGTTTCCAAGTCCGGAGGTGCCCGCTCCATTCGCTGAATGGTTGCAAAATGTTCATCCCGACGATCGACATCAGGTCGAACGTGCGCTTACCTCCGTTGGGGCCGGGGAAGTCGCGCAATTCGAGTATAGGATCGTCCGGCCGGTCGACGGCGCAATCCGCTCGCTTCGAGACACGAGCTTTCCGATCCTCGATGAGCAAGGCGCCGTGACCCGGATCGGCGGGATCACCGAGGACCTCACCAAGGACGATATCCGCCAAGCTTATATTATTTGCAGTAGGGCCGCTGACGCCCGCCGCCTGGCTGGTATTGTCAGAACCGAAGGTTATCGGGCGCGAACCTTTGCAAGCGGCTCCGCCTTTCTTGACGTGGCCCCAGTGCTAGCGCCCGGCTGTGTGCTCGTCGATCTCCGCAAGGCGAGAGACGAGGGCCTCTCAATCCTGCGCGAGGTTAAGGCGCGATCCATTCCTCTGCCAATGATCGCCCTGGACGCACCGGGCGCGGATGTCGAGGCGGCCGTCACCGCGATGAAGGCCGGCGCTATCGACTACGTATTCGTGGCAAAGGAAGCATTCCTTCGCCCCACGCTCTCCAAAGCCATGGCGGAATGTCTCGGGACCATGCGGCCAATGAAGCGCGACGAAAAAGCTGGTGCCCGAATCGCCAGATTGACGCCCCGGGAACGCGAGGTGCTGTTCGGCCTGGTTGAGGGCGGAACCAATAAATCAATTGGACAGAAGCTCGGGATCAGCCCGCGCACAGTGGAGCTGCATCGTTCGCAAGTCATGAACCGTCTAAACGCGAGCAGCCTGACGGAGTTGCTCCAGATCGCGCTCGTCGCGGGAATTGCACCTGCGATCGGGGAGGAGTGATTTCGGCATCAGCACACCATTCTGGAACCTGGGCGACTTTTCGTTATAGAGCCAGGAAAGCACGGGTTTTCCTCCTGTGCGATCCGCCGTTACGAGACTTGCCCCGCCTCGGCGCGGGGGCCGTTTTTGAGCGGCGCAGAAGCATGCAATCGGCATGGCAGTAGCCTGAGGATCATAGACCCGCCTGGAAACGAAAAGTTCGCGACGATGACGAAATGATCTACGCAGACGATGCGATCATAAGGGCAGCTAGTGCCAAGTCCCTAAGGCTTGCGGGTTTTGGAGCCAGTTCCGCGGCCATGTCCGCACCATCGGGCGCGACACCTCAATCGCGTCCAACTTCAGGACGCTATGAGCGTGTGCGCAGAGAAACCGTTGACGAGAAAAAAGCACGTGCCGAGGAGGAGCTGAAGCACAGGCGGGACCGGGCCGCATTTACCGCGAATAAGCGGCGTTATCTCGGGCGCCAGATTGACTTTGATCTTCCGGCACCAATTACGGTCGGGAGAAACACATTCAGATCCGTCCGGGTCCGCTGTGGCGTTTCACTCGACTTCCTGGGAGAGTTGTCCAAGCATCCATTGGTAGAAGACCCCATTCAGGAAATCGACGGTGATCTCAAGATCGCGAAAGAACGCACGACCACAGACGTCAGCCGGAAAGGCGCTCGAATGCATGTTGGCGAAGCCTTTGTTTCCGAAATCGATCTGCGTTCGTGAAGTAGGCCTCTGCGTAACTGGACCACCAGAAGCCAACGTCCTTTAAAAACTGTCGGAGATGATAGACCGTGAATACCTTTTAGAATCAGCACCGAAACCCGCCTAGGCTCGATCAACTTTCTGAGATGCTTAGGTGTTTTAATCGATGGTCGTCGGTTCGTATCTCATCAAGAGCCTAACCAACTCAACAAAGCAGCTTTCAATCCGAGGCGGACAATTGGCCGCTGGTCGGCTCGTGAGTCCAGCAGACAAAGCCCGCGATGCGACGGTCGTTTGGTGATAACGCGGCGGCAAGGCGGGTGCTACTGCCTAATGTTGTCCGATCGCCCCAAGCCGAACTAACGCATATCCGACGCCACCAATCTGAATCAAAAGGTCTGCTCTCATTTCTCTATCGGTGACCACCTTAATTTTGGTCCATTTGTCTACCTTGGTATCGAGCGGGAGAGGCAATCCTTCTCGCAGCAGGAGGGTAAGCTCAGGTGCTCTTTCCGACTTATAGATACAAATCCTCATCGAACGTAACCCTAACTGCACAGGTTTGTGACAGCTATATTGCAGTGCGTTATTAATTATTGCAATGCCGCAATGCCATTCTGTGCAATGTGGCGAGGTTATGTTCCCGTACTCCTGTCCATCTACTACCGCTTCTTCCGACTATGTGCATGAGAAAGCCGTAGACCAACCAGCTTCCGGCATCTGGCTGCACGCCGCGATCAACGACCTCATTGGCTGGCGAGCCGACACATGGGAGTCTCGACAACAGGGCACTACGTCCGCGGGCAGCCAAGCTTCGATGTGCCAGGCTTCATGACGAAAAGCCTTGAACCACCGGCCGCGGTGATGAGTGCACTTAGTATGCCCACGGCAAATGACCGGCGGTCATACTGGTCCGCAGGCGATGTCACGTTGTTACAGTGAGGCCGAACGTTTTGCGTCGGTCACGGCTTGCCACGGCGCGATTGCGTAGATCCGATGGATGTGGGTGGCGAGGGCGGAGCGTTTCTGGTGCGGTGGGACGAAAAGATTTCTGTCTGCCGAAAAGACCCAGATGAAACGTTGTAGCCCGCCCGGGGCTCGGAAGCACCACATCATTCGCTCCCGTTTGTAAGAGGCAGATGGGAAATTTCCGCCCGGTTGTTCAGCCCCTTGTGCGATCTATGGTCGATAGCAGGCATCACATGCCGTCTTGCCGCTCCACATGAGCGTAGTTTATCGGTAACGATCCGCTTGGGCGACAGACTTGCTTTTTCAACAGCCTGATCAACAATCGCTTGGCCTTGGTGTCGCGACGAGCTTGGACGATTTCGTCGAGAACATAGCCGTTCTAGTCCACGGCTCGCCAAAGCCAGTGTTTCCGCCACCGCTCGTCCAGATGCCAGATGTCCTGTCGTGAGGGCTTCTTTCTCTGCAGTTGCTTGGCGTAGGCCGCGCCAAACTTGCCGCCCCAGCGCCAGATTGTTTCATAGGAGACGACGATGCCGCGCTCCAGAAGCATTTCTTCCACCAGTCGCAGGCTGCTGCTAAACACGGTGAAACGCTCGTTGCGTTGCCGTGACCTGACGAGCTGCGCTGCCGCCCGACGATATTTGGGCGTCGATCTTTAGCAAATCAGCGATGACCGAACGGAGCTGTGGCCAAGGATGCTCATCGCTTGAAGCGGCTGGCTGCCATTTGGCGAGCATGGCATGGAGCTTCGCGGTCGCGCCGACGATCGATTCCGCTGGTGTATCCCATAGCATCTCGGCCACGTCGTCCTCCAGGGTGGCCGCCCGTTCTTCGTCCTGGACCGCCTCGCTATACCCAATCTGCTGGTCGGCCGCCTTCCAGGCCTCGGGCGCATCGGATGGCCTACCAACCATCGCGAACAGTCTTTTTTCGAGCCCTTGCTGCCGCAGGCATGATTCGATCAGCCGATGGCGAGCCGCGCACCATTGACGCCAGATGGTAAAGGCGAGATCGACATTCCAGATATCCAACGCCGCCGTAAGCCGCGCCGCAACCTCGGGATGTGTGGGAAAAGACGCCACCACGAAGGAATGGAGGTCTCCCTGCGTGACCGCAGGTAAAGTTCTGCTATTGTCGGAATCAGCCATGATCCGAGCTCCTGACAGCTTGCTTGTGGTCAGGCTGCATTCGGTGTTCCAGCACCGTATGCAGCTGATTAATTAGTCACTCTATACAGGGCAACTTTTAAATGTGCAATCAAAATCACCATGGTATGGTGATATGAAGGGTATTCAGTGTAAGTTGGCACGCGTTGCGCTTGATTGGGGAGTTCTAGATCTTGCAAGGGCAGCAAAGGTCTCGACACAAACTATCACCCGCCTCGAGCGCGGTGAGAATCTGCGACCAAGTACCTTGGAACGTATCCAACGCGTGCTGGAACATGCAGGCATAGAGTTTATTTCAGAAAATGGCGGCGGAGTTGGTGTTCGCTTCAAGAAGCCTGTGTTGTAGACCGTCAAAGGCACAGGCGCCGGCTGACCATCAATGATTGATTCTCGCTTTTGCGCTGACATCAATGATATTGGTGTCGAATGCGGAAAGGGAGCCGCGTCCCTTCGTGTGGCGGCATTAGGCGGCAAAATGCTTCCAGTCGGAGGCGTAAGCCTTGCGGGTGTCGGCGGAGCTGGCGGCCTCGACATAACCGCGGGCCCGATCGGGGAGGCGCTCAAGGTGCGCCGGCAGGGCGGCGTTCGCTTCGGGAACAGGGGAGGGGAGTGCAGTGCCCCAGGGTTCGCGTCACCGTTACACCATCCGGGGGAGAGAGATCGACTTTTGCGGTTCCGAGCCCGTCGCTGAGCCGCTCACGCCGGTGTCTCCCAAGGATTGATCACAGATGCGTCCGTGTCTTCGAAATCCTTGACGTTGCGCGTGACGAGGATCAGGTCGTGGACGATCGCGGTCGCTGCGATCAACCCGTCAGTATCGCCACGCGGCCGGATCGCGGCGATGCGGCCCCATTCGACCGCGATCTGGTCGGTCACTGGCAGGATGCGGTCGCCATGGTCGTGACGCAGCTTGCGCAGCCATTCAGTGAGGTGAGCGGCGGCCTTCGGATCCGACTTCTGTTTCAACGCAATGCCGCGCATAATTTCGCCGAGGGTCAGCGCGCTCAGATGGATGCTGAGCGGGTCGGCTGAGCGCAGCCAGGCAACCGCCTGCGACGTGCCGCGTCGCGCCTCCGAAACGATGTTAGTGTCAACTAGATACATCAGAAGGCCACGTCGCGGCTTGGCGTCTTGGCGCGCGCCTCGACCGCATTGGCGAGCTCATCGTCCCAAGCGGGACCGCCGAGCAGATCGTCGACCAGCGTCGGTCGGCCGGCGCGCAAAGCGTCATAGTCGTGGGCCGACAGCACCACGGCAGTGCGCTCTCCACGAAGCGTGACGATCTGCGGCCCCTCGTGTCGCGCCTTCTGCACCACTTTCGAGAAGTGGTTCTTGGCGTCCTGCAGTTGCCATTCCATTGCTTTGCTCCAAACTAGCTAGACTGTCTAGCTATATACATCTGCTTTTCCAGCTGATGAAAGCTCAATTTCCACCGATCGAGGGTAATTTCGGCCTGAGTCGGTGGGCAGGTAAGCCTTCCGGCGAATCACGCTCGATAGAGCGGATCAGACCGGCAGTCGAGCGTCCACGGCAATCGGGATCTATGATCAAAATTTGCTCGGCAAAGGGTTTGGGAGCGAGGCTATCCGTCTGCTCCTGTAATACGCGTTCGATGATCTGAACCTGCGTCGTATTAGCGTTCACGTGCTCGCATACGACCGGCGTGCTATACGCGCTTATGAAAAATGTGCTTTTGTCATCGAAGGGCGAGAGCGGGAAGCGGCTTTTGTCGATGGATCATGGCATGACGACGTCATGATGGGGATCGTTGATCGCGAGTTTCTGAGGCTGCCATCCTCAGCTGCTCACTGGACTAAACACGGACACTGATCATGACAACAATAACAAGTATCGTTTCCACGGTGACGGCTGCCTTTCTGGGCTCCTTCGTGGAGGTCGTCGAAGCGTTCACCATCATCCTTGCTGTCGGCGTGACCCAAAGTTGGCGGCCTGCCTTCATCGGCATGGGCCTGGCGCTTGTCGTTCTCGCCGTTCTGGTGCTGGTCTTCGGACCGCTGCTCGGCCTAATCCCGATCGACATCATGCAGTTCGTCATCGGCACGCTGCTGATCCTGTTCGGCCTGCGTTGGCTGAGAAAAGCCATCTTGCGTGCTTCTGGTTTCATCGCCCTGCATGACGAGGAAAAGGCATTTGCCGAGGAGACGGATAGCCTTCGTCGGCAGGCGGACGACCGCAGGGCAAACTTTCTAGCCGGCGTTACTGCGTTCAAGGCCATCCTGCTCGAAGGGATGGAAGTGGTGTTCATCGTGATCGCCACCGGCGCACGTCCCGGCATGCTCGGCTATGCGAGCCTGGGGGCGCTGGCGGCATGCCTTCTTGTTTTCCTTATCGGCCTTTTCGTCCACAAGCCACTCTCGACTGTTCCAGAAAATACGCTCAAACTCGTGGTTGGCCTTATGCTGAGCGCGTTTGGAATTTTCTGGGTGGGTGAAGGCATCGGCACGGACTGGCCGGGTGCCGATCTTTCGCTGCTGCCAATCTTCGGCGTATTGGCGCTCTTCTCGTTGGTGGCCGTCAAAATGCTTCGCCAATACCACAACGCGCATATGTTACCTGCCCAATGAAGATTATCAGAATCGCCTTCAACGAACTCGTCAGCATGTTCATCGACGACGGCGCACTGGCCTTTTTGGCGCTGGTCCTGATCATCGCCATCGGCCTTTCGGTGAAATGGGGGCTGCTTTGCGGCTCAATCGGCGCCGGCATACTGATCATCGGATACCTGCTGATCCTTGCCGAGAGCGTCGCGCGGGCTGCGAGACGGAAATTCACGCGCAAGTGATAGCCTTATGACATTGGGAAGGGCACTATCAATTCCCCTCTCCGAGGAGCTCATCGCCAGCGCCATATTTTCTTAGCGTCACCTTATATGCTAGGAGTAGACACCTTTAACGTCGCGACATTCCCGGATGATTTGTAGTAGTGTTCTCCTATGAGAATCCTCGTTGTCGAAGACAATCACGAGTTAGCGGCGTGGCTTGGCAAGGCGCTCAAGCAGGCGAATTATGCGGTTGATATCGCGCATGACGGCGAAGATGCGGGGCATCTCTTGAGGGTAGCGGAGTATGCCGTCGTCATTCTCGATCTGTCGCTCCCGAAAATTGACGGCATGACACTGCTCAAGCGGCTTCGACAAGACGGTAACAAGGTCCCCGTTATCATCCTTACTGCCAATGCCAGCCTTGATGGCAGGGTCGCCGGACTGGATGGTGGCGCCGACGATTATCTTGCCAAACCTTTCGAAATAGCGGAGCTGGAAGCCCGGATCCGCGCGCTTGTCCGGCGCGGCCATGACCGGGCAACGCCCCAGATAGCCATCGGAGACCTTCTTTTCGACGGCGGCACGCGCCAGTTCACCCTGGCGGGCGAGACGCTGATTCTAACGCCGCGAGAACATGCGGTACTCGAACACCTTGTCCTGAAGGTCGGTACGACGGTCGCAAAGGCAACATTGTCGGAAAGCGTCTTCGGCTTCGACGACGCAGCGGACGCAAGCGCGATCGAAATCTACGTCCATCGCGTGCGCAAGAAGCTCGAGGGCAGCTCGGTCCAGATTGCAACGCTCCGCGGCCTTGGCTACATGTTGCGCCATGCCGGGTGAAAACATCAAAAGTCTGGGAAAAGGCGCCTGGCAAACCATCCGTCTGCTCGGCGCAAGTCTGCGCATCCAGCTGTTGGCATGGGTCTTTCTGACCTTTGTCGGCGCGATCTGCATCAATCTCTACCTCAGTTTGCTCACAGCCAACGCGACGGCCAACCTTATCTTCGACCAGACATTGATGGCCTCGGCGCGCGTCATTGCCGAAGATGTCACCGTCGATGAAAGCGGAGCAGCGCAGATCGATATACCGCCGGCGGCGCTGGAAATGTTCGATACCGGCTATCAGGACCGTGTTTTCTACCGGGTGATCACGGCCTGGGCAATCTCGTCGCCGGGTTTCCGGACCTGACGGAATCGACCGGGCCGGGGATCGGCGAAGAAGCAGTCCTTCAGGGTAGCCTGGTGCGCCTGCTGACGCTTTACCATCCTTTGGTCGGATTGAAGCAACAAGGCGATATATCGGGGTAACCGTCGCGGCGACCCGCAACGGGTGGACGGCGATGAGGGACAGGCTCTGGTTATCGGACTTCAGCAAACAGCTGGTCCTCGTGCTACTTGCTGGAACTGTCACGATTGTCGGGCTGCAGCGCGGCTTGGCGCCGAGCCTGCGCGACGCCGTTTGCACCCGGGGGCGCGCTGTCGCTCGACAGCGTGCAGACGGAACTGCGCCCCCTGGTCGCGACGCTCAACGACCATATGGAGCGCGTGCAAAACCAGATCGCGGCACAGAGGCGGCTTGTCGCAAACGCAGCACACCAATTGCATATACCCCTCGCGCTCATTGCGACGCAGGCAAGCGTAGCGGCGCGCGAGGCAGACCCGGCGCGGCGCGACGAGGCCCTGCAGTCCCTGCGAACCAGCACGCGCCTGATGACACGACTGGCAAGCCAGCTGCTGACCCTCTCGCGTGCCGAGCCCGGAAGCCGTCGGCCTGGTAGCGACAGGATCGATTTTGCGGCAGCCGTCCGCCAGGTCCTGGAATATCATGCAGAGGAAGCATTGGGACGTGGTCTGGACCTCGGCCTCGAGGCCGACGAGCAGCCGATCTTCGTGGAGGGCGATGGCACGATGCTGCGTGAGATGGTCGTCAACATCGTGGATAACGCACTACGCTATACCCCGCCTGGCGGGACCGCGACGGTGAGGACCACCCGTGAGGGCGACGAGGCCATGCTGCAGATCGAGGACAGCGGCCCCGGCATTCCCGAGGGCGAAAGGGACCACGTGTTCGAGCGGTTCTACAGGATTGTCGGAACACCGGCTGATGGAAGGGGGCTCGGACTGTGGATCGTACGGGAAGTGGTGAACGGTGCCGGCGGAAACGTCTCGCTCAGGGACGCGACGACCGGAGGGCTGTTGCTCACAGTCAGAATTCCGGCTGTCGGACCCTGATCGAACATATCTGCCAAACAAAAGTACCGTGCGTCTGTGTTCTATGCTGCTATCCCTGGGAGGATTATTGAATATCGAGGCTCTGCTGCGGGCGCCACTTCGCCAAGCGGTTTTCGATCTGCGTCATGATGAATTCCGCGATCAGCGTTACGATCATCACAAGGACGATCGCGGCATACATGCCTGCAGCGTCGAAGGTGCCCTTGGCGATTGAAATCAGCTGGCCGATGCCGAAGCGGGCGCCGACGAACTCGCCGACGATAGCGCCGATGATGGCAAAGCCGAAGGAGACGTGAAGGCTCGCAAAAATCCAGCTCATGGCCGAAGGAACGATCACGGCCCGCGTGACCTGCCAATCAGAAGCACCGAGGATCCTCGCATTGGCGATCATGTTGCGGTCGGCCTCACGAACTCCCTGGAACGCATTGGCGAACACGACGAAGAATACCATGATGAAGGCAAGCGCCACTTTGGATGGCAGGCCAAGGCCGAGGATCATGATGAAGATCGGTGCCAGAACCACACGCGGAATGGAATTGATCGCCTTGATATAGACCGACAGAACATCCGACAGAAAACGGTTGCGACCGAGGCTTACACCGACGATGACGCCGGTGATGGAGCCGCAGAAGAAGCCTATCAGAGCCTCTTCCATCGTTACCCAGAGGTTGTACCAAAGTGAACCTTCACTGGTGCCGTTGACCGCCCAATCGTAGAGGCGGAAGATAATCTCGCTCGGGCTGGAGTAGAAAAACGGGTCGATCCAAAGCAGGTTGGATGACAGCTGCCAGAGTGCCACAACCGCAACGAAGATCCCGATCTGCAGCGACAGAACCTGCTGCTTACGTCTCTTGATCGCGCGGAGCGCGGCGGCTTCGATCTCGGAATCCGATGTGCCGGGGCGAAAGACGACGGCCGGCGCGTTGTCTGCGATGATGTTTGCCATGCTTGTCTCCTTATGCAGCTTCGCTGGAACGGCGATAGCTGGCCTCGACCTCCTGGCGGAGGTCCTCCCAGATCGTCTTGCAATAGTCGATGAAGCGCGGCTCGTAGCGGATTTCCGACACGACACGCGGGCGTGGAAGATCGATCGTGTAGACGGACTTGACCGTGGCTGGGCCGGCTGTGAGCACATAGACCTTGTCGGCAAGCGCTACGGCTTCCTCCAGATCATGGGTCACGAAAACGACCGAAGCCTTCCGTTCCGCCCATAGTCTCAGCAATTCCTCGTGCATCACGGTGCGGGTCTGCACGTCGAGTGCCGAGAAGGGTTCATCCATCAACAGGATTTCCGGCTCGTTGATGAAGGTCTGCGCCAGCGAGACGCGCTTGCGCATGCCGCCCGAAAGCTGATGCGGATAGTGATGCAGAAACTTTGAAAGGCCGACGCGCTGAAGCCAGCGCTTGGCGCTATCTTCTGCTTCCTTCCTGCTCTTGCCGCGAAACAGGGGGCCGGCCATAACGTTGTCGATGACATTCCTCCAGGGAAAGAGCGCGTCCGTCTGGAAGACGAAGCCGACGCGCGGATCGATACCGTCGACGGGTCCGCCCATCAGCCTGACCTCCCCGGCACTCGGCCGCGCAAGGCCCGTGACCAGGTTAAGCGTGGTAGACTTGCCGCAGCCGGTCGGGCCGACGACAGCGACGAATTCGCCTTCTTCCACGAACATGGTGAAATCGCGCAATGCTGTCAGCGACTTGCCTGTCGGAGAGACAAAACGCCTGCTGACATTGAGAAGCTCGATTGCCGGCTTCCGAATATTGATGTCTGACATTGGTTTTCCTGACGCGCGCTGGTTAGGCTCGCACGCGAAGCTGAGGACATGTCCGCCGCCGGCAATGTGCCGGAGGCGGATCTGAAAGCCGCTTACATGACCTTTTTGACGAATTCCGTGGTGTAGGTCTTCGAAAGATCGATCTGCTTGCCCTGCATATTTTTCGAGAAGGACGAAAGTACCGAGAGAACGGTCTTCGGACCATCTTCCGGCATCACGCCATCGGCGGTAAACATCGCCTTACCTTGGTCGAGCGCTTTGACGTAACCTTCCTTGTCGCCGACATAATATTCCTTCGGCATCTTGTCGGCGATCTCGGCGCCGGAATGCGTATTGATGAAGCGCAGCGTCTTCACGAAAGCATTGGCAAGCTTCTGGGTGTCGTCCTTGTGAGCATCGACCCATGCGGTTTCCATGTAGAGCGAGGCCGCGGGATAAGTACCGCCGAGCGCCTGGCGTGCGCCTTCCATCGTGCGCATGTCGACGAGGACGGTTGCTTCCTTGGTCTTCAGGAGGCGGGAGATCGTCGGTTCTGTCGTCATGCCCACCTGGATCGCATCCTGCTGCATGGCGGCGATAAAGGTCGCGCCTGCGCCGACCGGAACGGAGGTGACGTCGCCGGACTTCAGACCAGCCTTGTTGGCCATGTATTGGGTCAGAAAGTTGGTCGAGGAACCAAGACCGGTGACCCCAGCGCTATGACCTTTGAAGTCCGCGATGGACTTGATTTCCGGATGCTTGGCCGAGACGAGTTCGACTTCGCCTGGAGCTTGGCTGAATTGGACGACCGATTCGACGAACTTCCCCTTCGCCTGCAGGTCGACGCAATGGTCATAGAAGCCGACAACGCCCTGGACCGCGCCGGCCAGAAGCTGGTTCTCGGCATCGACGCCGGCCGGCTCGTTCAGAAGCTCGACATCGAGGCCTTCATCCTTGAAATAGCCGAGGCCTTCAGCCAGTTTTGCGGGCAGATAGATCTGCTTTTCGTAGCCGCCGACCATCAGCGTGATCTTGCCGGCTGCATAGGCAGAATTTGCTGCAAGCATCGACGCGAGCATGACGACGGACAGTGCAGCTGAATTGAATAACGTGCGTGTAGAACGCATGGGATCTCCTCCTGAGTTTTCGTATCGCACTTACGTTGCCACGACGGCCACGCGCTCCTCTGCGATAAGGGGAAGATAGCTGGCCCAAGCTTTCAACCAGCTTTCAGGCGGATCAAGAACGAGAAAAAGGTTCCGACTGAGGCGCAGCGCCTATCCGCTGCTGCTCAATTGGGGACGCTTGCGCCATCCCTGTGTGACGAACTTCAAAGAAACCTAAATCCGTTGCGTTCGCATTCTTCCGGATCATACCTGCTAGGGGAACTAACGCGACGCCGTCCTTGGGGCCAGTCGTACAATGAGACGTGCGATAAGACCGGGCTCATCCTCGCGCATGGCGAGTGTGAGCCGCACTCCTTGTCTTTCGGCTGCCGCCTTGGCGATCGCCAGCCCCAAGCCGCTCCCCTCGCTATCCTGAGGGCCGGCGCGGAAGAACCGCTCGAAGACGCGCGGCATTTCCTCCTCCGCGATCCCGGGTCCTGTGTCGCGGATCTCGATCCGTGCTTCTTGTCCGGCGACCTCCACCGCGACATCGACGGTTCCACCCGGTGGCGTATAGAGCACGGCGTTCTCGACCAAATTGTCGAGGATGATTTCGAAATCGGCAAGGGCGCCGATCGTGACGGCCTCATCCCGGCGGGTGATGCCAAGATCGATCGACCGACTGCCGGCAAGCGGTGTCAGGCGCGCGATGGTATCGACCGCAAGCTGGGCGAGGTCGACAGGCCGCGGGGCTGGCGCGGGTTCGCGGGCATCGTAACGGGCGAGGCGCAAGAGCTTGTTGACCAGGCTTGTAGACCTTCTGATCCCGGCCTCCAGCTCGGACAACCGCTGGGCAAATCGGCCATCGCGGTCGTCGTGTCGAAGGTTGTCGATTTGAATCTGGAGTGCCGAGAGGGGCGTGCGCAATTCATGGGCTGCATCGGAAATGAACCGCCGCTGTCGCTCAAGCAATGACCGCAGCCGCGCGAGCAGCAGATTGATTGAGCTTACGAAGGGAATGACTTCAGCCGGCACGTCGTCGATCGGTACGGGGTCGTCCGCTGCGGCGTCTCGAGAGGCGATCGCGAAGGCCAGGCGATTGAGCCGGGCCATGATGCGATCAATGATCCAGCTCAGCGTCAGCAACGACAGTGGAATAAGAATTGCGATCGGGAGCGCCGCCTGAAGCGCCGCATTGGCGGCCAGCTCCTGCCGCACGCTCATCTCCTGGGAAACCTGAACAGTTCGATACGGCGTCACAAGGGTGTAGACGCGCCAATTGTTATCGGCGGCTAGAATATCGGCCAAACCGGTAGCCTGTTGCCGGGGAAGAGCGATGGAGGGATCCGATTGTCGCAGTGGCTCGCCGAGCGAATCCCAGACCTGAATGACGAAGTCGTCCTCGGGATCATGTGGCACCCCGCCAACGCGGCCAGCCGCCGGCACCAGAGGCGCATCCCCGACATAGAGCGCAATCTGCCGAAGCTGGTTGTCGAGGAAGTCAGATGCCTCATTCCGGACGAGGAAGTATGATGTCGTCGCCGCACAGACGCCGATAGTCGCCATCAAGCCGGCGAGCCACAAGAATGCCGTCCGTCGGATCGATAAGGTGTTGGTCACCTCGGGACCATCCAGCCGGCCCCGCGGACGTTGCGTATGATGTCTTTGTCGAACTTGCGTCGGACGTAGTGGATGAGCACATCAACAGCGTTGCTTTCCACCTCCTCACCCCAGCCATAGAGCCTTTCCTCAAGTTGGGTGCGGGAAAGAATGGTTCCTGGGCGCTCTATCAATGCCTGAAGCAGCGCAAATTCGCGCGCGGGCAACACTTGGCTCAGCCCCTGATATGTCACCTCGTGGCTTGATAGATCGAGCTCGATCTTGCTCGTTCCGAGGACCGAAACCGCCTGACCGCCATGTCGACGTAAAACCGCGCGCATGCGTGCGAGTAGTTCCTTGACTTCGAACGGCTTCACTAAATAGTCGTCAGCCCCAAGATCGAGACCCGCGACGCGATCGTCGAGCTCGTCGCGGGCGGTAATCACAAGGATCGGCCTCTTGTCGCCGGCGGTTCGCCGCGTACGGAGGATTTCCAGTCCCGAGCGGCCGGGTAAGCCGAGGTCGAGCAGCACGAGAGCGTGGCCGCCAACGGCGACGGCCTCGTGCCCGAGCTGCCCGTCACGCACCCAGTCAGCCGACATGCCGGCATCTTCCAGAGCTTGTACGAGAGCCTTGCCCAGCATGGCATCATCTTCGATCACGAGAACGCGCATACCCCATAATAGACCGAACGTTCCGCACAACAGAAGTCCTCAATGCAGCTCGAGCAGGAGAAGCCACCTAAGACCCTCCTAATTCTACGAGCGTCATATGGCCTTGCTGGTTTGCAAAGGAGACTTGGTCATGACCGTTCGTTGTTGGATCGCCGCCGCATTCGCCACGCTGCTCATGTTGGCATCTGGCGCGTTTCTTCCAGCCGCGGCGCAGGAGAAACTCGTTGCGCCTGAAACGAACCCGCCGGGCGACATTCCCGACAACCAGGTCTTCGTTGCTTATACCTCCCCGGACGGGTTCAGCTTGAAAGTGCCCGAGGGATGGTCGCGGACAGTGACCGGCCCCAGCGTCCGGTTTTTCGACAAATACGATGACATAAACGCTACGCTTGGTTCGGCGAATGCGGCGCCGACGGTTGCCTCGGTCCGGGCCGGCGAGATCGCGAACCTCGAGAAAGCCGGGCACGCCGTCAAGGTCACTGCGGTCAAGGCCGTGAAGCTCGCGGCCGGACCGGCTGTTCGCATCAGCTACCAGTCGAATTCCGCGCCCAACCCGGTCACGAACAAGCAGATCCGCCTGGAGCACGAGCGCTTCATTGTGTTCAAGGGCGGCAAGACGATCACCCTCGATCTGGCCGCACCGACCGGCGCGGATAACGTCGATCAGTGGCAACTGATATCCAATTCGCTGCAGTGGAAATGAATGAATGACCGTGCTGGAGACAACCGAGCTCTACCGCTTCTTTCATGCCGGTGACGACGAGGTCGTGGCGCTGGGCGGAGTTAGCCTCACACTTGATCCTGGGGAATTCACGGCCTTGCGAGGCCCTTCGGGTAGTGGCAAGTCGACACTGCTTGCCTGTCTTTCCGGCATCGACGAGCCGGATGGCGGCACGGTGTCGATCCTCGGGGAGCGCATGACCCGGCGCCCCGAATCCTATCGGGCTCGCCTGAGAGCCCGCCATTTCGGCATGCTCATGCAGTCCGGCAATCTGTTCGGACATCTGACGGTGCGGGCCAACATCCATCTCCAGATGCAGATATCCGGCTCCGACCGGCCTGGCGAAATCGACGGACTCCTCGGCAGTCTCGGCCTCGACGGTCTCGCCGACATGTTGCCCGCCCACCTTTCGGGCGGCGAAGCGGCGCGAGCCGGACTTGCCGTCGCACTCGCGGCAAACCCGTCGATCCTGCTCTGCGACGAGCCAACCGCCGAGGTCGATGCAGCAACCGAAGAGCGTGTCATCGATCGCCTCGTCGACATCTGCCGCAGGGGTACAGCGGTCCTTGTCGTCACGCATAGCGGCGCGCTCGCAGCCCGTGCCGACCGTGTTATCGACATCCGAGACGGACGCATCGTACATGACTAGCCCCTTGGTCATTGCTGCCGATCTGTGGCGCAGCTTTCAGCGCGAGCGGGGCGTCGTGTCGGCCGTTCAAGGCTGCTCCTTCAGGATTGGCGCCGGGGAGACCGTCGCAATCATCGGGCCTTCGGGCTGCGGCAAGACGACGCTTTTGAACCTGATCGCCGGACTGGACCGCCCAAATTCGGGACAAATCGATTGGCCCGCGCTTGGTCGGCCCGACATGTTGCGCCCGGAACGGATCGGCGTCGTCTTTCAATCAGCGAACCTGATGCCCGCGCTGACTGCCGCCGAGAACGTCCAGCTGCCAATCCTTCTCAGTAGCGGCGCCGATGCCGAGGCGCGTGCCCTGGCTGCGCTCGCCGCTTTCGGGGTTGAAGCCCTGGCGGCAAAGCTGCCGGAGCAGCTCTCCGGCGGCCAGGCCGAGCGGATCGCCGTAGCCCGGGCCGTAGCGACCAGTCCGCAACTGATCGTCGCCGACGAGCCGACGGGACAACTCGATCAGGCAGGTGGCGCCATGCTGGTCGACCGGCTTCTCGCCTGGGGTCGGCAGTCGGGGAGCGCCATCGTCATCGCTACGCATGACGAGCGTGTGGCTGCAAAGATGAACCGCATCTGGCGGATGCGACACGGCAAATTCGAGAGCATGGGGGCGAGGTGCGAATGTACCGGCACTGGCTGATCGGACTTGTCCGAACCCGTTCGGGCCGCCTTGTCGGCACCCTTGGAGGCGTCGCGCTGACCGTTGCCTTCGTCACGTGTCTAAGCGCCTTTTTGCAGTCCAGCGCCGCCGAGATGACCGCGCGATCGATCGCTCAGGTTCCCCTCGACTGGCAGGTCCAGCTACTGCCGGGGGCGGATGGCGGCGCTGTCGAGGCCGCAATCCGCTCTGCCGCGCCCGTCGCCGCATTGCAGCCGGTCGGCTATGCCGACGTACCCGGCTTCGAGGCGAACACTGGGGGCACCGTCCAAACCACGGGCGGCGGTACGGTGCTCGGCATCGATGCGAGCTATTTAAGCCGGTTCCCAGCCCAGGTCCGGAGCCTGCTCGGATCGGTCGAGGGTGTCCTGGTGGCGCAACAAACTGCCGCCAACCTGCATGTCTCGTTAAGCGATGAAGTCGTTATCCATCGCCGCCAAGCGCCCGACGTCAGCGTGACGATCGCGGGCATCGTCGAGCTGCTGAACGCCGATGCACTCTTCCAGGCGATTGGCGTACCGGCCGGCGCCGCACCCCAAGCGCCTCCCGACAACGTTCTGCTGTTGCCCATGGCGCAGTGGCAGCAGCTATTCGACCCGCAGCTCGGGGGCCGTCCGGATACCCTTCGCAGCGAGTTCCACGTCAAGCTCGATCATCACGACCTGCCTTCCGACCCGCTCGCCGCCAGCACGGCGGCGAGTGAGCGCGGCCACAATTTCGAGGCCCGCGTCGCCGGCGCGGCGCTGCTTGCAAACAATCTGGCGGCCCGCCTCGAAGCGGTACGCGAGGATACCCTCTATGCGCGGTTGGTCTTCCTGTTCCTTGGTGCCCCAGGGGTCATTCTCGCGGTCCTGCTCACACTTGCTGTGGCGGGCGCCGGACGGGACAGGCGCCGCCGCGACCAGGCGTTGCTGCGGTTGCGCGGAGCAACCGTTGACACTGTTCTCCGCCTTGCCGCGGTCGAGGCGGCCGTCGCGGGCATCGGCGGCGCGGTACTTGGTATTTTCCTCGGAGCTCTCGCCGGATACCTCATCCTCGGGGTGGCGCTCTTGCGCAGCGAAACCGTTGCCCTGCTCGCCACGGTGGCCGGGGCAGGAGTGGCGCTTTCTCTCGCGGCGATCCTGATTCCCACTTGGCGCGACGCGCGCGGCTCGACCGTTGCCGCCGCCCGCCGGTCAATCGGCAAGCACAGGACGCCGCTCTGGAGCCGCGGCTATGTCGACTTGGTGTTGCTCGTGCTAGCCGCCGCGTTCTACTGGCGATCGGCGGCGAGTGGATACCAAATCGTCCTCGCGCCGGAAGGCGTGGCAGCGACAGCGGTTGACTATACGGCCTTCCTGCCCCCCGTGCTCCTATGGAGCGGCCTGGCACTGCTTGCAGTACGGCTGGTCGGAGTCGGGCTACAGCACGGCCGGTCGGTCATCGCCAGGGGGCTGCGACCTGTCGCCGGTTCTCTCGCGGATATCATCGCCGCGACCTTTGGACGGCAAGGCCCGCGGCTGACCGCTGGCGTGGGCCTTGCGGCACTTGCCTTCGCCTTCGCGACATCAACCGCGGTCTTCAACGCGACCTACGAGGCTCAAGCCCGGGTCGATGCCGAGCTCACCAACGGCGCCGACGTCACCGTCACGGGTACATCCGCCGAACCCGCCTCCCGGGCGCTCGACCGTCTTTCCAAGCTGCCGGGCGTGCTGGCCGTCCAGCCGATGCAACACCGATACGCTTATGTCGGGACGGACCTCCAGGATCTCTATGGTATCGATCCGACACGTATCGGGACAGCCACACCGATGTCCGACGCCTATTTCGCTAATGGTGCTGCCCGGGCGACGCTCGCCGACCTCGCGCGAACGCCCGATGGCGTGCTCGTATCGCAGGAAACCGTGAACGATTATCAACTCAATCGCGGCGACAGCATCAATCTTCGTTTGCAAAATGTGGCCGATCACCAATACCACATGGTGTCGTTTCATATCGTGGGCGTAGTGCGCGAATTCCCGACTGCGCCCAAGGATTCATTTCTGGTCGCTAACGCAACTTACGTTGCACAACAAACCGGTTCCGCGGGAAGCGAAATTGTCCTCATTCGGTCGAACGACGATCCGGCCCGAGCTGCCCGAACTGTCCGAAGCTCAATCGCGGATCTGCCAGCGCTCAAGGTGAGCCAGATTGGTGATGCCGTTGCTTTGATCGGATCGAGTCTCACAGCGATCGACCTCGCCGGTTTGACGCGGCTTGAGCTGATCTTCGCGCTGGTCATGCTTGCCGCCTCGGGCGGATTGGTCCTTGGGCTGGGGTTGGCAGACCGTGAACGCTCCTTCGCCATCCTCGTCGCGCTTGGCGCCAAGCCGCGGCAGCTTGGCGCCTTTGTTTGGAGCGAAGCTGGATTGGTAGTCGGAGGCGGCATGCTTTTCGGCCTCTTGGCCGGAATGCTCATAGCCTATGTGCTCGTCAAGCTGCTCACCGGGGTATTCGACCCGCCACCCGAGGCGCTTTCGGTGCCTTGGGGCTATCTCGCTGTCCTCGTCATCACCGCGACCAGCGCCGCTCTCCTGGCCGCGACGAGCGAGGCGATGCGAAGCCAGGCACACGTCATCGAGAAGTTGAGAGGCGAATAAGCATCGGCCGCGCCGGCGCTGCCTTGCGAAAAAATTCTACAGATTGGGGGCTGAACCGTGAAGGAGAAAGAAATGAAACCACAAATGCTTATGGCCGCAATACTGGCGCTGGCCCCGATGGGCACGGCATTCGCTGCCCAGACATCCGGCACGATCACCGCAATCAGCAAGAAGGCCGATACGATCACGTTGTCGGACGGCAAGAAGTATACCCTGACCGAAGGGATCGAGGATACCAACCTTCGTGTCGGTGAGAAGGTTCAGCTAACCTTCGCGATCAAGGGCGGCAAGGCGGTCGTCTCTCACCTGACCCCGGAGAAGTGAGGCTTGCGGCGGCCGGCGACAACCCGGCCGCCGTTTTCGCGCGCGATTGCGACCGATTGATTACGTGTCGCGCCCACACCGGCATCGGCTCTAATTCTCCGCTAATAGAATCTGCGTAGGTATTGTCGGCCAAAGCAAACGCCAATGGGAAGGCGGCGCGCGTGCCGGGGGCGCCAGCCAGGCGCAGCCGATCACCGCCGAAGGGCAATACAGGCGTGACGCGTTCCAGAATTTAGGGGATATTCGAATGAGACAGATTTTTCTCGCCCTTGCGCTCATTATTGCTCCGGTGGCGGCTTTCACGGGTTTTGAACTCTATGCCAACAATGCCCCCGCCAAAACGAAGGACCTCGGTGATCTCTCATCGTTCAAGACCATCGTTGCCGACGTTCAGGCCCTCGCTTCCAAGGGTGATCTGACGGCGGCCGCAAAGCGGATCACGGACTACGAGACGGCGTGGGATCAGGCCGAGAGCGCAATCCGTCCGCTGAATCCGAACGACTGGAACAATATCGACACTGCCTCCGATGCTGCGCTTAAGGCGCTACGCCAATCGGCCCCGTCGGCTGACAACGTCAACAAGACGCTCGCCACCCTTGTGGCGGTTCTCAATCATCCGGCCCAATCATCTCAGTAGGCCGACGCGACCCGTTGTCCCGCGCCCTTCGCGCCGCTCGCGAGACGTTTCATCGCCGTTCAAGGATACTCGCAATGACCGCTACGACAGAAACCGCCAAAGCTGTTGTCTACAATCGCGTTCCTCGTGTCACGGCCGACTTTTGGCTCATCAAACTGATGGCCGTCACCACGGGCGAAACGGCGGCCGATTATCTCAACATGCAAATGGGCTTGGGACTGACGGCGACATCGCTGATCATGTCGGCAATTCTCGCCGGCGCACTGGTTTGGCAATTTGCCCAGAAGAAGTATGTTCCTGCCGCCTATTGGCTTTCGGTGGTGCTGATCAGCATCGTTGGCACGTTGATTACCGACAATCTGGTCGACAATTTCAATGTACCGCTGCTGCATACCACCATCGCTTTCTCGATCGCCTTAGCGCTGACTTTCCTACTCTGGTTCCAGACAGAGCGAACGCTTTCGATCCACTCCATCTTCACAAATCGACGTGAGGCCTTCTATTGGCTCGCCATTCTGTTCACCTTTGCGCTCGGCACGGCGGCGGGCGATCTGGTCGCCGAGAAGTTCGCGCTTGGATATTTGGCGACAGGCATCCTGTTCGGGATGATCATCTTATCGTTCAGCATCGGCTATTTCTTCCTCGGTCTCGACCCGATACTCGGCTTCTGGCTGGTCTACATCCTGACCAGGCCTCTGGGAGCTTCGTTCGGCGATCTGATGTCTCAGCCCGAGCAATATGGCGGCCTAGGCCTCGGCACGATCATAACGAGTGCAATCTTCCTTGCCGCGATCGTCACGATCGTCGCCTTCATGAGCCTGCGGCACGAAGGCGACGAATTGGTCGTCGTCGGTCAAGATGGGAAGCGGCTGGCGGTGGGTGAAGGCAAAAAGCTAATTGCCGCCAACGACGAACTCTGAAGCGGTCGCCTGCGCATTTCGGGCATCACCGGCCCGCGGCGACATTCCTCGCTGATGCCGTTTTCGGGGCTGTCACCCTTGCTGAAATGTGCGCCGGCGGAGATCCAAGCGTCAGTCGGCTAACCCAGAATCGATGTAGAGCCTGCGGAGCTGCAAGGGCTGAACTGGAGTGTGACAATGTATGAACTCGACGTAGCTGTAACACGCGCCATCAATGGATTAGCGGGACATAGCGCTGCGATCGACTACTTGATGGTCTGGATCTCTGGTATCGGCGTCCCGGTCATGGTAATGGCGGTAGCCCTGCAATGGTGGCGCGGGTCTGATAGGACGCATATACGGCATGTCCTTGTGGCGGCAGGCTTCTCGTTCTTGCTGGGACTCGGCCTCAACCAACTCATTCTTCTCTTTATCCATCGGGCTCGTCCCTATGACAACGGCGTAACAGACCTGTTGATCGAACGGAGCGCCGACTTTTCGTTTCCCTCCGATCATGCAACGGCGACCTTTGCGATCGCGGCCGCTTTTCTCCTTCACGGCGCCCGACGCGCCGGGTTTGCTTTCCTTGCGGCGGCCTGGCTTGTCGCCTTCTCCCGCATCTATATCGGGACCCACTACGCCGGCGACGTCTTCGGCGGAGCACTGACGGGTTTCATCGCGGCACTCATAGTCCTTGCAATATATCGCGAAGGGACAAAAGCCGACCGCCTGATCACCCGAATTTTTTAGGCTACCAGGCTGCATCCTTCTCGGTCGGCACAAGGATAAGCCGGTCGTCCCGCAATGCCCGCTGTAGCTGGCGAGCCTGCTCCCAGGTACCGTTAGTCAAACGCCGACCTCATCTTCGTCAGGATTGCCGGCATTGCCGTGATGTAATCTCGTCTTCACAACGGCCCATGACACCATTCAAAACTCAAATTATTAGTTTGCTAAACTGTGCAAGCGCGGGAGGCTCGTATGGACGGGCGGGAATTCGAGAAGGCGTTTTACCCGAACTTCAACATGATCAGGCTCGTCGCAGCCTCCATGGTGATCTTCTCGCATGCCTTTCTCATCTCGGAAAAGACCTCGGCGAACGAGCCCTTCCGGCGTTTGCTCGGAGAGGGCACCCTTGGCATCTTCGGGGTCTATGCGTTTTTCATCACGAGCGGCTTCCTCGTCACGCAGAGCGCGCAGTTCGGCAGCGCGGGTGGTTTTCTCTGGCGTCGGGCTCTGAGAATATATCCGGCGTTTGCCGTCTGCACGCTGCTGAGCGTCTATGTGTTGGGCGCCTTGTTCAGCCCGTTGGGCATCAGCGGTTACTTGCTCAAGTCGCTTCACGTGAAGACGACATTGCATTCGTTGTTCGACCCGAACTTCGGCATGACCCTGCCGCACGTGCAGTTTTATGATCCCGCAATCTCCTGGCTCGCCACCTTCGTCAACGGCTCTCTTTGGACGATCGGGCAGGAAATCTTCTGCTACCTTATCATCGCGGGATTAATGGCAATCGGGCTTCTGCGAGCCCCGGTCATGGCACTTGCTCTCGCCGTGGGCGTGACCTGGCAGCTTTTCTTCGATCATCCGTGGCCAAACACAAGGTTCCTGACGGACTTCACTTTTATCGCTCCCTACTTCTTCTGCGGTTCGCTTCTCTGGATCGCGATGGAAAACCGGCAGCCTAATATTGTGCTGGCATTGATCTTCGTGGCGCTTGGTGTGCTCTGCTTCGTCGTCTGGCCCGACTATTTTTACCGTCCTATGTTGTTCGCCTATCCGCTTATCTACATCGCGACCTCGCCGGTAATTCGCCTGCCGACTCTCGAACGGGTGGGCGACGTCTCGTACGGTACCTATCTCTATGGCTGGCCAGTGGAGCAGGTGATGAACCATGCCCTCGGCCAGTACAGCACGTGGTGGGCGGTCTTTGCACTTTCCCTGCCGGCGTCTTGGTTGCTCGGGTGGCTTTCGTGGCATCTCCTGGAAAAGCGTGCACTGCGGTTGAAGCGGATCGCGCTCCTCCAGCGACAGCCCGCCAATCCTTGAGAAAAGCTGACTTCGACCCGCACATCGCAGCGACTGCAAGATGGAAAAGTTTCATAAATCAACGCTATGCTCCGATTTCTATCCGTCCACTCGATGCTATCGCCATGGACCATTTGGTGCCAAGGGTTTGCGCCTTCACAAGACGGGAAGATGGTTCCTTCCGATGGAAGGAGCTCGGCCGTGCAGGCATGCATAACGAAAGCGCGTTAGCCGGCAGTCGGTTTATCGACCAATCGCCGGAGCTCCGATGGGGTGGTGTGACCAGGACGCCGGCAGGACCCGCGAAAAGTTAGCCAAGGAATTACGCAGGCGGTCGACTGGACGTGAGGCAACCGCGCGGAAATACCCTTGCTCCGGATCCCCGAGGTCGCTCACATTGCGGCAGACGACCTGACGAGAGTTCGCCGACCCGCCAGGTGTTTAGGGTTCTCAGGGCCGGGACCTAACGAGCAGATCTTCCTCTTCGTCGCGTTGCGATCCGCCAAACGCCGCAGCGGCAGAGGCGATGAAGGCCCCGATCAAAAGTGACAGCGAACCGAGCAAGGCCGTGGTGGAGGCAGCCTTGCGTGCCTCGTCGGCAGCCTTCTGCGCGGCGACCTTGGCATCATCCACGCGCTTCAGCACCGTATCGACACGCGTCCGAGCGTCGGCTTCGGAAAGGCCGGTCCGCGACGCGACGATTTTAGCGAGATAGGCCTTATCATCTTCCGGAATCTGGCCTTGAGCGGCACCGTTCAGAAGGATCCGGGACACCTCGGATGTCGCCGCGGCATCATTGGACGTTGCTTGTGCTTTCGCCTGATCGGGACGCAGCAATGCGTCGGTAAAATAGGCCGTAGGCAAGTCCGTTGCCGACGATGCTGCCGCCGTCCCGGCGACCGTTGCGGTCGAGCCGACGGCTTGTGCGGCCGAACCAACGGCCTGCGCACCCGCACCGGCGAGCGAGGTTAGCGAGGACGCCAGGAACCCGGCCACAAATATCGTCGCCAGCGCCCAACTGATGAAACCGTGTGCGGTGTCGCGGAAGAAGACTTCGTCCGTGTGCACAGCCGCCCACTTCGTGCGCAGCCGCCCGGTGATATAGCCTCCGAGCCCGGAGGAGAGCCATTGCACGACAACAAGCCAGATCGCCGCGGTAATTCCGACCGTGCCGAGCGAGCTGCTTTGCCCCGACCAGGGCGACACCATCGTCAATCCGACCCCGGATCCGAGCAGCAAAAGAATGAGGCTTACGCCGATGGCCGCCGCGGCGCCTGCGAAGATCGGCCCCCATGTCATGGCGGATTTGGAGGATTCGACCGGAGCGACAACCTCTCCGGAATCTGTCACTGAAACCGACATCATCTCATCCTATCGCATAAAAAGGGCCAGAAGGATGATGATCGGCAGTGGAACGCCAAGCAGCCAAAGCAGAATACCGCGACCCATGAAAGACCTCCTGTCAGAGACTGACGTTACGTGGTTGATGTCGCCAAACTTTCAACCGCAGTCTTTGTTCCCAGCCGATCTGTCATCGGCGGTCGTCATACGATCCCAATGAGTGGCACGGTCCGGCGAGTGTTGAGTTCGGTCCTGCCGGGAAAGCAAGGTGCATCACGGATCGACCGTGGGCGTTCATGCTTCTACGCACTCTGGGTCATGGACGACACCTGATGGATCGAAGGAACGCCTTCGGGCTCTTCTCCTCGGCGATTTTGAGTTGTCACGCGCGTGGCACGACACATCCTCCCTCTTTCTGGATCGCCATCGAACGGCTTTTGAGGGAAGGCAGTCTCCTCAAGGAACAAAGCAATACTGAGCGCGTTCGGCCTCAGCGATTATCGCAAATCTCAACAACATGAATGGCCCAGAGCACGATGAGCGATCATAATTTGAAGGATCCCCGAAAGATCTATCCCGCACCTCCGTTTCCCGATCAACCACAACGTGCCCCAGGGCTTGCACGAAGGATGGATCCCCGTCCGGATCATGGTGAACAAAGCTATCGCGGTTCAGGCAGACTGACGGGACGCAAGGCGCTTGTGACTGGTGGCGATTCCGGAATCGGCCGTGCCGCTGCCATAGCTTTTGCCCGCGAGGGTGCCGACGTCGCCATCGCCTATCTTTCGGAGGAAGAGGCAGATGCGAGGGAGGTGGTCAGCCTTATCGAGGCTGAAGGCCGAAAGGCTGCGGCTTTGGCAGGCGACGTCAAGGACGAAGCCTGGTGCCGCAAGCTGGTCGCAAAGGCCGTTTCCGACCTTGGCGGTCTCGATATCCTAGTCATCAATGCCGGCCGTCAGCAGTACCGCGATAAGATCGAGGAGTTGTCAACGGAAGATTTCGACAAGACATTGAAGACGAATCTCTACGCGCTCCATTGGATCGCGCAGGCGGCCATTCCCCATATGCCGGCGGGATCGGCGGTTATCACAACTGCTTCCCTCCAGGCCTACCAGCCGTCGCCGATCCTGCTCGACTATGCGACGACAAAGGCGGGTATTGTCGCATATACCAAAGCACTCGCCAAACAATTGATCGAGCGCGGCATCCGCGCCAACGTCGTGGCGCCCGGACCGGTCTGGACGGCTCTTCAGCCGAGTGGCGGACAGCCAGGGGAAAAGGTGAAGAATTTCGGCAAGGACAGCGACTTTGGCCGTCCCGGTCAACCGGTAGAACTGGCGCCGGTTTTCGTGCTGCTTGCCTCGTCGGAAGCAAGCTTTATCAATGGCGAAGTGTACGGCGTCACCGGTGGCAAAGGCGTGGCTTGAGCCCTTGCTCCGACGAAAACAAGCCGCCTTGCGGAACTGGCCGGCGGCGGCAGTTTGGTTCGTCCTGTTCTGAGGACCCGTTCGGATGTGTGGAGGGCTCGCCCAGGCGCGGTATTCATGAGATTGCCTATGAAGGACATTGGGAACTGGCGGCATATTTGCGTCGATGCTCAGCGCATGTTCATTGAAGACACGCCGTGGAATGTGCCGTGGATGAAACGGGTGCTGCCAGAACTCCTTGAGATTGCCCAGCATCATGCGGAACGAACGATTTTCACGCGCTTCGTCCCCCCGGTTCGGGCGGAAGACGCTTTTGGTTCCTGGAAAGAGTATTACCGGAAATGGTGGATGATGACGGGCGAGCATTTGCCGGAGGAACTGATTGGACTAGCCCCCTCGTTGCAAAAGCTTGTGCCACCAGCACGCCTCTACGACAAAACGACATATTCCCCGTGGATCGATGGCAAATTGTTCACGCATCTTCACCTGGAAGGGGCGACTTCGCTGGTTGTGACCGGAGGTGAAACCGACGTCTGTGTGCTCACCACCGTGCTGGGAGCGATCGACCTCGGTTTCCACGTCATTGTGCTCAGCGATGCCGTGTGCAGTGGCGCCGATGAAACACACGATGCGGCTATCGATCTGTTGGGTGACCGTTTCTCGGTTCAGCTACAACTTATTAAGACGGAGGAGTTTTTGTCTGCCATTTCGTGATGTCTCCATGACTAAACTTTACGGTCTCTATCGGAACGAAAATACCGAAGAAATTGCGGCCTGAACGATTGCCGAAGGGCATCGCAAAAATCGTTCCGCATTATGAAGGCCACCTCTTGTTCATCCCGGCGGCTGAACGGACCGCAATTGTCGATCCCGATGCTCTCACGATCGTTCACATCGTCGAGGCCTAGCGCGGATTTCCGTGGGCGTTTCTTGCGCCGCCGGAGCGCCGCGGTTGGGTAGCCGGGGAAATCTTGTTGACAAAAAGAAGGCCGCCAGCGAGACGGCCTCTGCATGTTATCTCCAGACGCTTGACAGCCATGCGCCAGATCCGCTTCAACCCTCCTCGCCTAGAGCGAGGAGGGTTGGCTCGATGCTGGTTAGACGGCGGTCCGACGGTACCGCTCGCGTTCTTTTGCAATCTGCTCAGGGGAATATGGATCGAGCGTGTCGTCAAACCGGGTCCATCCCTGCTCGGTATAGACACGCCGACGTTCTACCGGGTCGACCCAGTTTGAACTCTGGAGAATAGCCCGCGCCTCGGAGGCGCGGGCGTCGTCGACCTTGGCCGTAACCAAGCTCCCACCGCGGCGGACACCTTCGGCATAGAGGTGAGCATCATCTTCCGAAACGCCGGAATCGGTGAGCGCACCGATCAGGCCACCAACGGCCCCCCCGGCGACGGCGCCAGCGACCGCCCCCGCCGCGGTTGCGGTAAGCCAACCTGCAGCAACCACCGGTCCGACGCCAGGGATGGCCATCAAACCCAGTCCCGTGAGCAGGCCACCGGCGCCTCCGACGGCAGCGCCAAGACCAGCGCCGGTCGCGGCATCCTCGCCGACGTCGGAGTCCCTATCAATCCGGCCAGCCTTGTTGGAGACGATACTGATATCGCTGGAGGGAATGCCTGCGGCTTCCAATTTGTTGACGGCGGCACGAGCGTCCGAGTAATCGTCAAAAAGTCCGGTCACAGTTTTCATCACGCTTCTCCTTGAGGTTACCTGGCGACGATGTTGCCTTGATAATCGAGGGCAATGGAGACGGCTTTCCCATCCTTCATGCCGGAAGCTATCCAGATCCCCTTGTCATCAAGCTTGAGATTCTTGACGTCGGTGTAGCCCGCTTCCGCAATGCGGTCCTTCGCCTGAGCTTCGGTAAAGCTATTGGCGCCCTCAACAGGCGCCGTGGGATTTTTGGTATCCGGGGTTGCAACTGCAGGTGTATTTCCATCCGGAGATGAAGCAGGCGGGGTTTGAGCAAAGGCAGCAACCGCAGAGGCGCCGAGAATTGCCGCTGCCAACACAATCTTTTTCATACGATGTTTCCTCCATTTGCGGATCAGGCAGATCCATGCGGTGCAAACCTGCAAGGGCGATAATTGTTCCCACATCGCGTGGCGAGTATGCGGTTGATTTTTATGAATATATGCCAAGAAGAATCGCACGGATGTTTCTCTTCGCTATCGAGGCAGGGAAGCTCCCTCTCGCGATCCGAATGATCAAACCCATGTAATTGGCAGCGGTTCCTGTACCGTTCCGGACAGAAGATTGAGAGCACGAGCGGTGTATGCCCGACGCTACGGCAGAACCCGTGCGGCGCTCATCGATGAGCGTCGAAAAACTCGGTCAGGAAGTTCCACCATTCTTCGAGATTTCCTCTCGGAAAAAAGCCCCGCAGAAGCGGGGTAAGGAAGGCGGGGTGTCTGGTTTTGATGCGCGGCTTGTGCGCTGCGCAACAATATTGCATAATATTTTCTTTTTTTCAATAAAGTAGTACTTAATACCTATATTTGTACGATCTCGCACTAAAACAAAATCAGTAGGACAAGAAAATATTATTCAGTAATATTCGGCAGGCCGCTCGGCGATTGTTTGCTTAACCCCAAGCAATGCGTCTCCTGTTCGCTGAGCGGCCCGCTTATTCTGAAGCAGGGGTCTTTGGACTTGATCCGCCGCCGACCCCAGTAAAAGGATGGATACGCTAGCGACGAAAACAAAAGCAGGCCCTATTCCACCGTCAATGTTCCGCCCCCCTTGGAGTATTTCTTGTCTCCAAGCGAATTGATCGTTGCACATTTTTCCTTATCGAACTTCTCGCACATCTTGTTGCCTTTGATGCTCCATGTGCCCTTGTAGGTGCTCTCGTCCCCGTCGACGGTCGCTTCAATCGTTCCATCTGGTTTATAGGTTGTGACGCCCGATTGGGTCTTTGACTTCCAGTGGATTGGGTGGCCCACCAACTCGCTTTTCATCTGCTCCGCCGTCATTGTTGCGGCATACGCACCTGATGCGAAGGCCAGCGCGATGAGGCCAGAAACCGTGATCGCTTTCATCGTTAACTCCCCGTTTTAATGAACGAAGAATGTAACCCCGTCAGAGCACGGCGAATATTTATCCAAAATACTTATCTGGACTTTGAAGCTGCTGGAACCGATCCGCGAGCGCAGGGCTGGGCTCGTCAGCTAATTGCTGATTCCGCCGGCTCGAGCGCGACGGTCGAACTCAACTTGGCATCTAGTGTAGTCAGTCGCATCAAGTGACGCCGTAACTGCGGGGTCTCCTTTGGACAATGCTGACGAGACATGCCAACGCAGAAACCCCGCGGCATATTCAAGTTTCGCAAATGTAGGTCGAAACAACTGGACCCGTCAGTCTCATCGCCCTAGTTTGCAAGCCGTATCGGAGGCCGTTCATGCTCCAGGAGCCAACACGAAACGAAGTTCTGACCGATAACACCGGGCACGATGTCGCACAGGCAGGTGCCATCTGCTATCGGCAAGATGCGAACGGACGTCTCGAAGTGCTTTTGGTTGGCAGTCGACGCAACGGTCGATGGGGCGTTCCGAAGGGCCATATCCAGAGCCGCGAAACGAGCAGCGCGGCAGCCTTGAGGGAAGCGTTCGAGGAGGCCGGCATCATCGGCGATGTCGGCAGCACGCCCGTCGGCAGCTTCACCTATCGAAAGGACAGTAGCGTGAACCGCTACACAGTCGCCGTTCATCTTCTGAAAGTTTCCAGGATTGCCGCGGCGTTTCCTGAAGCGGGACTTCGCAAAACGCAGTGGTTCCGTTTGAGGGATACCAGTCGTGAAGCCGCGCAGCCGGGCCTGCGGACGCTGTTGTCGCGGCTCGAGACGATGGGCGTATGAAGTTCGGTTTCGGCAAGTCGCTGGCGCGAGCCCTCAAGTCCCAGAAGAAATTCAGGAGGCTGATCGAGAAGGCCTTCAAGACGCCTCGAAACAAGGTGAAACGCACGAGGCCGGCACCCGGCGCCCCGAAACCCGTTCTGGTCGAGACGACTGCATTTGGAAGCAATCCTGGCCGTCTGACCATGAAAACCTTCGTGCCGGCAGCGCGGCTGCCGAAACGCCCGGCACTTGTCGTGGTGCTCCATGGCTGCCGGCAGACACCCGAAAGTCTGGATGGTGCCGCTGGCTTCTCGAGGCTCGCAAAGGAACGCGGCTTTGTTCTCCTTTACCCTGAGCAGAGAAGCGCCAATAATTCGCAACGATGCTTCAACTGGTTCCGTCCAAGTGCCGTTGCCAGGGACCGTGGAGAGCTGCTCTCCATCAGGCAGATGATCGAACATGCATGCGAAAAACATCGCATCGACCGCTCGAGGATCTTTGTCACAGGACTGTCTGCAGGTGGGGCGATGACGGCCGCACTGGTTGCCAACTATCCAGGGCTGTTCGCAGGCGCCGCGATCATCGCCGGCATGCCCGTCGGATCGGCCCGAGATGCGATGACCGCGTTACGAGCGATGAAGTCGGGCGCGACGCCCCCGCCTGGCGGCTGGGGGCGACCCGTCGCGGAAATCTCCTCAGACATAAAGCAGTGGCCGCCGATAACCATCTGGCATGGCATGGATGATCGGACTGTGAACCCTGCCAACGCGCTCGCATCCATGGCACAGTGGCTCGAAGTCCAAGGCATCGCCGACAGCAGCGGATATGCGGAGGAAAAGCCGTGGGGCAGATTGCAGTCGTGGCGGGCCGCAGACGGTCTGAAGCTGGCTTTCTATTCGGTCAGGAACATGGGGCACGGGCTTCCAATCAAGATGCGGGATGCCACAAGGCCGATGCGCAGTGGAGATCCTTACGTCATCGCGGCGGAGATTTCAGCTCCAGCCGAATTGCTGCGACTATGGGGCCTGAAGAGGCTCAGCTTGTAGTTTCCAAGGGGCATCTCTGGTCTTCCTTCAGTTCCACTTTCGGGATGGAAGAACTTCCTCTCTTGGGTTCCTCGATCATGCTTCCCGACATTGGTGCGCTTACCCGGGAACCAACCGGACGACCGGGCGTTTGGATCCCGGGATAGGAGGTCGAAATGGCAAAGAAGAATAGTATTCCGAAGAAGATCGTTGGTTATAAGGTGCCTAAAGCCCTCCGCAAGTCGTCCCTCATGAACGGATTGCTCGCGAGCGACATTGGAAGAGGCATCCTCGCCAACGCTCTGACGGCAGCTGCAGGCGCCGCCGCAGCGGTATTGGTTGAGGAACACGACGACGTTGCAAATGCTGCCGACCGAAACATGAGAAAGGGAAGGCGGGCACTAGGAACCGCAGGAATCGCAATGAGCCGCGCCGTCGAAGCCGCAATCGAAGCGGTGAAGTCCTCCACGCGAGATTCGCTTCCCAAGCGCGTGCGGAAGGAGATGAAGGACCGCCCTTCGGAAGGCGCGGTGCACTAGCAGCCGCGCCCGAAGATGCGGGTTATTTGGAACGTTACGCAGTTCAACGGTTCGCGCGCTCCGGGGTCGAGAAGGCAGCGGTGTCGGGTATCGCACGGATGTTTGTGCGCTTGGTCAAACGACATCCGCTTGTCGCCGCGGAGCTTCTGATCGCGGGGGCCGGTCGCGCAGGCAAGGTCGGCTGGGACGAGCTGGAACAGCGGCTCACTGGCCGTAGCGATGGCAATGTCGAACCAATCACGCACTCCGTTCCCCTTATCGGATCATCGAGCCAGGGAAGCGACGAACCAGAATAGTCTCAACCGGGCCGTTCCAGACGCCTGTCAAATATGACTATCGAACAGACCTACGCATTCGGTCATTATTGACTGCCTTGTCGCCTCGAATACTGGCACGCACAAGGAAACGCTGAAGACGATGCGATGCCTAAGCCGAGAGCTTATTCGCGTAGTCCTTGCGAGCGCGATGAGCACTCAGGAAGCGCCCGCCATAAGCGTTGTCAGCGCCACAATGCTCCGCGAGGCCATGGGCGCGGATCGTTTTTCGTCAGCTTTGCGCCGCCCACGAGGGTCGCGATCCTCTGACCGTTCAGACAAATGTCGATTATGCGACAGCCAGGCACGCTCGAAGGGTGCGGCTTCCTTCTACTTCCACTCCCAGAGCGTCTTGGAATGGTGCGGTCGCGTCGTCACGATAGCAGTCGGTTCTCCCGTAATTTCAACGTATTGGCCGGCATCTTCAGCATCATTCACGCCAACGAAGATCATCTTCATCGAGTTCGTGAGCGGTGCGCCTCTGGCGCGATGCTCGAAGCTGGTCACAGCGTGCGGATAGTTTTCATTGAGGCTGATCATCGGCTCGCCGGTCAAAGCAATATGGTCCTGCATCGTCAGAAACGACAAGAGCGACTGTTGGGCGAGCTCCGGCGATACCTGAACATTGCCTTTCGGCGTCCGGGCGTAGGCAATCGTATCCGTTCGCCCTTTCTGCCTTTTTGTTTCGTAGACCATGAGGGCCGCACCCATCGCAAGCTCAACGTGCAGGTCGAAGGTTTGATACCGATCGGGCCGCTCGAACAAATCGTCCAGTGCTGCCTTCAGGTTTTGAACATAGTCGGCATAAAGCGAGGCAATCATCACCAATCCATCACAAGGGCAGGAGCCCATCAATTTTGGTCGCGGCAACGGCAATCTGTCAGCCTTTTTGGGCCCGGGAAGACCGCCCATTGGCCATCGACGCGCGCTGGTACTGCCACAATGGGGCAGGGTTATGCAATCTGCGAGATTACGACAACCGCAGCTCAGCCCGGTCCCGGACGCAATATCAGGGCTGAGGTCTTTCAAAGCCAGCCCAGCGCAAGTCCGGTCAGCTAACTGGGGTGCATACTGCCTCCCAAGATTTCGATCACGCATGCCCCGCCCATCGGGCGGGGCTTTTCACAGCCTGCTTGCTTTCGCCTCTAACAGCCTCCGGCAGATGTTGGTCATGCTCACTCCGTTGCTGGCTTAAGGCAACCGCCAGGATGACGATGGCGCTGCGGGCGATCAACTGCCGGCTGAGGCCGTCGGCCCGGAGCCGCAAGCAGGATCCCTGCCGAGATTCGGAGATCGCAGAACGCCTCATCGCGCTCGACGAACTTCAGTCGTGGCGCACTCAGGCGCAAGCCGAAAGCAAGGAACTCACAGCTCGTGTTGGAAAGGTCGCCGACGGCCGGCGCCATAAGGAAGTGCAATCGACACTCAACCAGCAGATGGCGATCTGCGGGCGATATGCAAGATCATGACACGGCTGAAGCGACTCAACGGCGCACAGCTAAGTAAAACAGCGCGTCGATATAGATTAAGTGCCGCTATGGCTTGGCTGCGGCATGGCGCTCAAAAAAGGCCCCGCCGAGACGGGGCAAGTTTGTCGTAACGACGGATCGCACAGGGAGGAACACCCGTGCTTTCCTATAGCTTTAACGAAGTAGGGTCCGGGCAGGTTCCAGTACGATGGGGGACAGTGGATCGTGCAGCCAACTAGTTTCGATACAAGTTCGTGACGTGGGAGGGCAGCTGGATCGCCTAGACTGCTACGGCGTGTAGGGGAAGGAGGGAGGTTTGGGTTCAGTTAGAAGCCGCAATAAATAAGCCTTGTCCCTCACTCCGTGCAGATACAGGTCGGTAACCTGGATGGCCATGTCCTGCCTCGGTTCGTCGGATTTGATCTGTTTCGCTAAATCGACTTTATCGAACGCCCGCTGACAAAGAGCGACTTCGCTACGCTTTTCAAACGTACCCGATCGTGGAAATCTTCATTGCTTTGCCGAGCTGCTTCGCCCATTGACCGCCCGGTGCCACGTCTACTCTTGCCGCGATGGCGTTTTCGCGAACGGCCTGAAAATCGGAGATCATCCACCAAGACGGGGAGCTGCTTCCTTCCGATGGAAGTGGCTCGGCCTCCTCGCTCGAAGGCTTTTGCCGTCCCTATGGCTGGTACATCGGGGGGAACCGCGTCAGTAGCCTTAGCCTTCACCCAGCGGGGCAAGTTCCTTCTCTTCGCAAAGCAGCTTTAGTTCGCTCCCGCCGAGTTCGATTTGATTCCAGCGTATACGGTAACCGCGATGTCGGCGGCGAAGGCGGAAGAGATCCAAGAGCGCGGCGCCCATTGGTGATGCAGACATTCGCTCCATGGCTGCGTACAAACCGACATGAAATTCGGTTATGACGAGATCTGGCCCGTCTTCCTCCGCCCGCACCTCTTCAATATGACCAATTGTTTTTCCCGCCCTCGATAAGACGGCCCGCCCCACCAGCAATTCGATGTTGATCTCGACCATTTTATGCTCCGGGAATTTTACTCACCACTCTGTCTCGTAGCCAATCTTGCCAGTCAAAAATTCCGGTATCCGTGACGGCCACGTCCAACTCAACGTCAACCCCAATATCGCGCACAGCACTCCATGCGACGCGATGGGGTGTGGAGTGTCTATCTCCGCCGAGTCGCGATGCAAGCCAAGTTATCCAACGCTTTGGCCGCCGGCCAAATCGGCGGGCCATGACGATCGCGCCGACCTCTATCGCAACCACCCGGGGCGGACTGTTCGGCCGGAGTTCGGCGACGATACCGTCAACCTTGCCCATCTTCACGCCGTTCCGGTCGACCAGTTGCTTATCGAGTACATCCCGCAGCAAATCCATCACGTGCCTCCCACGATCTCAAGCGGGATGGCCACAATCGCCAGGACAGAACCGAGCAGCACGATCAAGACGACCGCCAAATTGGAGATGATCCCATTCCTATATTTTCCAACGTATCGCTCATCATTCATCAGGAATAAAAACGGGATGACTGTTAGCGGGAGCGTTGCTGCCGTCAAAGCCATGGACAGGATCGTCAACTTCAATGGATCGATGCCAAAGACGATCGGGACGGCCGCGAACAAGAGCACCAGCGTATAGACAGCGCTAAATCCTGGATCTTCACTTGGTTTGCGGTCTTCGCCCCAGTTCCAACCCAGTCCCTGAGCCGCCAGGTAGGCCTGCTGCAACCCAACTTCCAGAATTGCGCCAAAACAGGCGATGCCCAGAGAAGCAACAAACAACCAGTAACCCCAGAGGCCAAACACGGGGATGAGCATCGTCGGCAACTGATGGTAATCGGTGATCTGCTCTACCCCATTCGAAGCCAGAACAAGGGCGGCGACGATGAGCACGGCGATCGATATGGTGCCGCCAAAGCTCATGCCCAGCGCTGCGACAGCACGATTGGCGCCCAGATGGGTTTCGTCCCACTGATCTTCGACCGCGCCGGAAGAATAGAACAAAAACAGGTATGGCGATATCGAGGCGCCGAGAATGCTGACGACCATAAACCAGTAGCTTGCATGGTCGTGCTGCGGCAGGCTTGGCAAGGCACCGGCGGCCACCGACTTCAAGTGAGGTTTAAGCAACACCGCCGCGACGACAAAACAGAGGGTCACCAGTCCGAGGATGGCGACGCCTTTCTCGATGAAACCGAAAGTGCCCTTCCAGAGCAACAGCCAGGCAAGGAACGCAACCGCCAACGCCCACCACTGAAACCCAATGCCCGTGGCAAGTTCAAGGGCAATAGCTGCTCCGCCTATTTCGGCGGCAAGAACCATCAGATTGAGCAGGAGGGTCGAGAGAAAAGGCAGCAAGAAAAAATTGAAACCAAACCGCTCACGGATGCCGTCTGAAATCGTGTGGCCGCTGACAGCGGCGAAACGGCCGGCCATTTCAACAAGGAAAATGATGCAGATGGTGCCGAGCACGATCGCCCAGATCAACTGAAGGCCGAATGCCGAGCCCGCCTGGGCCGCCGTCGCCAGCGATCCGATTTCAAGAAAGCCGCCGACACTTGTGACAATTCCGAGCGATATCTCCAGTAGCTTCTTCATGTGGATCGTCTCATGCCCGAAGTCAGACTGAGACGTTCGATCGCGTCTTTAAGATGCGTCGCCGTTTCCATCGTGTCGTGATCTCCACGCGCAACCTGATTCTGCGCTTGTGAAAGTAAATTGACGATGTCGCTCACCGAGCCGGTCAATGCTTCGCGCTCTGCCGTGTCGACGTGGCGCAGGGCCTCGATTTCAGAAGCGGCACTTTCGATATTGCGCTGCATCGCCTTCAAGGTCTGGCGTACATAAGCATCGGGGAGTTGGTTAAAGTACCAGCCGTTGAGCGCCATCCGGGCCGAATTCGAGCAGGACGAAATTATTGATTGCGCGCTCACCTGATCGGCGGCGGAAGAGGAGCAACCTGCCAAGGCTGCGACCAAGCAGAGAACACTTCCGTGGATTTTCAAGAAATTCCAATGGTCGTCCATGTTCGCTTGCTCAGCGCTTTATTCCCTTCGCCGTAAAACGCAGTTCCAGTCAGCATGTTCCGGCGGACCAAAGCCCCGACTTGGTCGGGGACACACCGATCGCCAACCTGCCCAGGTATCGGTTCGGCCGGCTGGCCAGATCCTACGGAATGACACACGCCGGGCGGGCTGCTTAGACCGCCGACGTCGAGCATCAACGAAAGAACGTTTGGACAGGCTGACGCAGCGCAGCTGCGAGACGCAGCCTCGCGGCGTCCTGTCTTGCCGTCATCCTTTCGGTGGCGAAGCCTTGCCAAGCTTGACGGAGGGTTCCCGGCCCCAGACCCTTAGCTTGCCGAGCTCGGTGACGAAGGCGGCGATACCGTCTTCCCCCGGCAAGCTCAGCACGCCCTCGTCGATATTTTCCGAAATTCCGGCCTTTTCGAGCAGCGGCAGCGCGGAAAGATGATAGCCGATGAACTTGCAATGCTGGAAGGCGTCGGCGACGAAATCGCGAGCGGCGGCCTCTGTGACGAGATCCTCGATGGCCGCCGGCGAGGTCAAAAGTGCGATCGCATCGAAAAGCACTGAGGGTGCGCCATCGATCATGTGCTGCGCTTCGATCCAAGCGTTGTCAGACGCGGTCACGCCACCGACCTTTGGCGCGATCAGTTCGAAGACGGCTTTCTGTTTGGTGAGCGCCGTTGTCAGGCCCTTGAGCAGTTTGGCATCGACACCGTCAGTGATCAGGATACCAAGCTTACGCCCCTCGAAGCGTCCTGGACCGCGTTTGACGATGCTGAGCGCCGGAGAGGGCTCCAGGTCCTGGCGCGTTGGAATGGCGGCTTCAGCCGGTTTCGGCAGCGACCGCAATCCGAGTTTTTCTGCGACGGTGGTCGCCAACGTTTCATCGATGTTGATCAGATGAGATACCATCCGCTCGCGGATGACAGGGTTTTCGACCTTGCTGAGTTCAAAGGTCAGCGCCATCGCGATATGCCGTTGCTCGGGCGGCGTCTGGCTGATGTAAAACTGGCGCGCCTGGCTGTAATGGTCGGCGAAGCTTTCCGGACGCAGCCTGACCTTTGAACCTTGTTCCTCGGAGGCGAAATGTCGAAAGCCTTTCTGAGGCGATTCCCGCGGACCTTCGCCCCACGAGTTTGGTTGGTAGTTAACCCGGCCGATCGGATTGCGCATCGCCATGTGACCGTCCTGCTGAAAGGTATGGAAGGGACACTTCGGCGCATTGATCGGCAAATGCGTGAAGTTCGGCCCGCCGAGGCGCTTGAGTTGAGTGTCCAGATAGGAAAAATTCCGGCCCTGCAGCAGCGGATCGTCGCTGAAGTCTATGCCCGGCGGAACGTTCTGCGTCATGAAGGCGACCTGTTCCGTCTCGGCGAAGAAATTGTCGGGCATCCGATCGAGCACCAGCCGACCGATCGGCTGAACGGGAAGGATTTCTTCCGGAATGATCTTCGTCGGATCGAGCACGTCGAAATCGAACGTATCGGCAAACTCCTGATCGAAAAGCTGGACACACAATTCCCATTCCGGAAAGTTGCCCGACTGGATCGCTTGCCAGAGATCGCGGCGGTGGAAATCCGGATCGGCGCCGTTGATCTTAACCGCCTCGTTCCAGGCGACGGACTGCAGCCCGAGCTTCGGCTTCCAGTGGAACTTGACGAATGTCGACTGATCCTTGGCGTTGACGAAGCGGAAGGTATGGACGCCGAAGCCTTCCATGAATCGGAAGGAGCGGGGGATCGCCCGGTCCGACATGACCCACATGATCATATGCATGCTTTCCGGCGTCAGGCTGATAAAATCCCAGAAATTGTCATGGGCCGACTGCGCCTGCGGGAAGGCCCGGTCTGGCTCCGGTTTCACGGAATGGATGATGTCGGGAAACTTGATGGCGTCCTGGATGAAGAAAATAGGGATGTTGTTGCCGACGAGGTCCCAGTTCCCCTCGCGGGTATACATCTTCACCGCAAAGCCGCGAACATCCCGGGCAAGATCAAAGGATCCCTTGCTGCCGGCAACCGTCGAAAAGCGCACGAAGACAGGCGTCTTCTCGCCCGCACGCTGGAAGACGTCGGCCCGGGTGTAGGCGGCTAAGGATTCGTAAGTTTCGAAGAAGCCGTGGGCGCCATAGCCGCGGGCATGAACCACACGCTCGGGTATTCTCTCGTGGTCGAAGTGAAAGATCTTCTCCCGGAAGTGAAAGTCTTCGATCAGGGCAGGGCCGCGTGCTCCGATGCGCAGCATATTCTGGTCATCGGCGACTGGTCCGCCCTGTGCAGTGGTAAGGACATCGGCGCCGTTCTCCGCGAACTGGTGAAGCTCACCGCCATCGCCTCGATGGAGCTTTTGGTCGTGCACCGTGACCCCATCAGATTGCATGGTGTTGGATGGTCTCTTGGCCATGTTTCGTCCCCTGGATTATAGGATGTGAAAAGAAAGGGCCGCCTCGAGGACGGCCTTTTTTTGCGATGCGCAGTGGCTAAGCGGCCCTCGTGGCCCTTGCATTGGCAGAAGCCTCCGCGAGCTGCGTCAGCTTCTTATCGGTGGCTGCCTCTTCGGCAAGGTTTGCCTTTAGAAGCGGCACCGCGTCCTTTAGACCAAGTGCGTTCGCCCAGGCAATCAGGGTGCCGTAACGGGCGATCTCGTAGTGTTCGACGGCCTGTGCGGACGAAATTAGGCCGGCGTCGAGTGCCGGCGATCCTTTAAACTCTTCCATGATCTCCTCGCCTTCGGAGAGGATGCCCTGGATTGCCTCGCAGGTCTTGCCGCGGGCGGGCTTGCCGGCCAGTTCAAATACCTTTTCGAGGCGTTCGATGTGGCCTTGGGTCTCGTCGCGATGCTGCAGGAAGCCTGCTCTTCCTTCTTCCGATTGTATGGCGCCGGCCATCTTCGGAAGGGCCTTGAGGATCTGCTTTTCGGCGAAATAGATGTCTTTCAGCGTATCAAGGAAAAGGTCTGCGAGTGTCTTGGTGTTTGCCATGATGTCCTCCTGTGGCAAGTTGTAGATCGATGTCTCTCTTCGTGACGTATTGTTGCTGCCAGAGGACATAACATCATCCTCGGCGGCGAAGACTTGGCCATTCGGCGCTAGGCCGGCGACCGCCTCTGGGAAGGTCGCGGCTCGAGTCGTTTCTCCTGACTAGATTTCGGGGCATCCCCGACGGTTGGCGAAAATCATCCGATCTGGACCTCGTCGAGTGAACCCTTCGACGACTATGCTTCGTGGTGACACCCGGACAACTTGTGCTCTGCGGAGCCCTTCGCCTCTTGCAATGTCCAGGGCCTCCCGAGGATGGCAGCCTCGTGGCCGGCGGTCGTAGCTTTCATATTGATCGCGGTCGTAGGCGCCGATGCCTCCGGGGCCGACGCGAAGTTCCAAATTCTGAGTTGACGCGATCGTCGGAAGGACGGTCAGCCCTGACATGGCCGCCAAAACTGCGAGCACGAATTGAAGTGTTTTCAGCATTGTCTCTCCTCCAAGAATGCAAGCCTCGGGATCCCAACATCGATGCACGGGTTTTGTTCCTTAACTGCCGGCGTGGAGACGATGTCTGAACTTGGACGGCCTGACTGGCGGCCGTTGATTGACGGGTGATTTTGCTGAAATCGAAACAGGCGACCGGGAACTCCGACAGATCAAATCTTGTTTGCTGCTTTGGCAACCATCGATTCGAAATTACTCAGGTTGACCTATTGCTAGATTGATGAGGTGAACCGATGCGGCAACAGACATACCTACCTGAGCTCGTGCCTGAAGCGTCGGAAATACTGCAAGGACAAAAGGCCGACCAATGCGCCGCGATCTGCTGGCAACTCAACGAAGCTGGCATGGTTGACGTGCTCCTGATCACAAGCCGTGATACCGGCCGGTGGGTGATCCCGAAGGGATACATCGAAAAGAGTGAGCAATTGCACAAATGCGCTCGCCGGGAGGCGCTTGAAGAGGCCGGTGTGGTCGGCCGCATCGGCAAGAAGGCTATCGGCTTTTACTCCTACCTGAAAGATCCGACGAGAGCGCCCTATCGCGTCGCCCTTTTTCCGCTGCATACGGATCACGAAATCGACGAATTCAAAGAGCTTGGAGAAAGGAGACGCGCCTGGCTGTCTCCGTCTGAAGCATCGGTCCTCGTGGACGAGCCCGAACTGCAGGTCTTGTTCATGTCGATTGCGGGAAGCAGCCCGCCAAAATCTTCAGAAAGGCTGTTGCGAAGGCCCGATCTGACGCTCGGCATAAGCAGGTAACGGCCCGGCCCCTCGTGCTGGCCCCATCGCGCTGGCCACAAAACGCCCCGTCATTCTGAATGCAAAAGCAGGAGATGCGCGAGGAGATTTCCAAGGTGCATTCAGGACGCGACACATCTTTCGAAAACTTGATCGCTGGCAGCTTCTCGAAGAGCTTTGGGGGATGGCTTCCCCTCTTCGAGATGGCTTGGAACAAAAGGCAATGCTTTTGGTTCGGGGAAAACAGAGGGACAAGAAATGTCTGCAAATCCCAAATCTCCGCCGAAAATCGAACGTTACCGGGGGCCGGCGGGAGGTTGGGGCTCAGCTAAATCAGTGGCCGCAATCCTAGCCCAGGAACACAAAACCCTGGCTGGCGCAGGAGTTCTCTCAAAGCAAAACAAACCCGACGGCTACATGTGCGTGAGCTGCGCATGGGCAAAGCCAGCCAAGGCGCATCCGCTCGAATTTTGCGAGAACGGCGCAAAGGCAACAGCATGGGAAATTACAAGCCGGCGAGCCGACAGATCCTTTTTTGCCCGACACGCCTTGAAGGGCTTGGAGCTATGGCGGGATCATGACTTGGAAGAGCAGGGCCGTTTGACGCATCCGATGCGATGGGTTCCGGCCACCGACCATTATGTCCCTGTTTCATGGCAAGCTGCATTTGACGAGATCGGCAGAGAACTTCGGTCGCTGAAACCGCAAGAAGTGGATTTCTACACTTCCGGGCGAGCTTCGCTCGAAACCAGCTACATGTATCAGCTTTTCGCGCGCATTTATGGCAGCAACAATCTACCCGATAGTTCAAACATGTGTCATGAAAGCTCGTCGGTCGCGCTGCCGGAAAGCATCGGAGCGTCCGTCGGTACGGCGATCCTCTCGGACTTCGAGAACACCGACTGCATTTTCTATATCGGACAGAACGTTGCGACGTCTTCTCCGCGTCTGCTTCACGACCTTCAAGATGCGGTCGATCGTGGCGTCAAGATCGTCACTTTCAACATGCTGCGCGAGCGGGGGCTTGAACGCTTCGTCAATCCTCAATGGCCGTCGCAAATGCTCACCGGATCGGAAACCCGGATCTCGTCTCAGTACTATCAGGTGCGCAACGGCGGTGACATTGCGGCTCTGTTCGGAATTTGCAAGGCGCTGATCGAGGCGGATGACACTCTAAAGGCGACTGGCCGTTCAAAAGTTGCCGGGAATGATGGTCGTCCAGCCGATCCGTCGAATGCGGCGATGGTTGCCTTTGCTGCATCCATGGCCTCGGCGGACAAGAAGCATGTGCTAGATCACGATTTTATCAAGGATCATACGGCCGGCTTTGAAACCTTCGCGGCGGCGGCACGCCAGCATGAGTGGTCCGAGCTCGAACGGATTTCGGGCCTCCTGCGTGAGCAGATGGTGCAGGCAGCGGAGATCTATGCCAACTCGAATGCCGTCCTTATGGTCTACGGGATGGGGCTGACGCAACATCTGATGGGTGTCCAGACCGTGCATATGGTCGCCAATCTTGCTCTGCTCCGCGGCAATATCGGGAAGCCCGGCGCAAACATTTGTGCCGTGAGAGGACATTCGAACGTTCAGGGGCAGCGAACCGTTGGAATTACCGAAAAGCCTGGTCTCGTGCCGCTCGACAAGCTGTCCGAGCTCTACGGCTTTGAGCCGCCGCGCTGGACGGGACACTCCACGGTCGAGACGTGCAAGGCGATTATGAAAGGAGAAACGCGTGCGTTTGTCAGCTTGGGCGGAAATTTTCTCAAAGCCGTTCCGGAAACCGGCGCCATGGAGGCCGCATGGCGAAAGCTACGCCTGACCGTCCACATCGCGACCAAGCTCAATCGTAGCCACGTTATTCATGGCGAGATCGCGTATCTCCTACCGTGTCTCGGCAGGATCGAAATCGATCAACAGGCCACCGGTCCCCAGGCTGTTTCGGTGGAAAGTTCGATTGCCCATTTCCACGGCTCCAGGGGAAAAACCAAGCCCGCGAGTGGGGAGCTGCTCTCGGAACCGGCAATCGTGGCAGGCCTTGCCAAGGCTACATTAGGTGAATGCAAGGTGCCTTGGGACGAATGGGTCGGGAATTATGCCAGGATCCGTGAAGCGATTGAGGACACCTATCCGGAAACGTTCAAGGACTTCAACAAGCGCCTGTTTCAACCCGGAGGTTTTCCTCGGCCGCTGCCGGCACGCGAACGGAAATGGGTCACTTCGAACGGCAAGGCCAATTTCATCACGCCGGAAAGGCTATTTCCGGATCTCCCTACCGCAGCCAGATCCGATGTCCTCCACCTTGCCACGCTGCGCTCGAACGGTCAGTTCAACACGACGATCTATGGATACGGAGATCGTTTTCGTGGCGTCGAGGGCACGCGAAGGGTGGTGTTCATGAATGCCAGTGATATCGCGGCTCTTCATCTCGAAAACGGGATATCGGTCGATCTCACGACCGCTATCGATGAAACGACCGTTCGAACAGTGACCGCGCTGAGGGTTGTGGAATATGACATTCCCAAGGGCTCGTGTGCGGCGTACTATCCGGAAACGAACCCGTTATTTCCATTAGATCACCACGACGCCAAGTCCAAGACGCCTTCATACAAACTGTTGCCGGTTGTTGTTACGCGATCGGTCGAAACACCTCGCGACTGACCTGCAGATGGGATTGCCAATGCTGTTCGGTGGTTCTGTAGGAGCATCGGATCGTTTCAGGAGGCTGGCCGGATGGATCGCCTGCCTGACATTGGCCGGTCTGTTCGTCTGGAAGGCGAGCGCCTCAGGACCTGCCGGCCAGGGGGCACCGCATTTCGGCGATAAGGCGCTTGCGCAAGACCCGAGTAAGGCGCCCGACAAAATGAGGATCCTGCTCTGGGGATTCCTGATCGCGGGCGGACTCGCGGTGTCGGTGCTGCTCGGCTGGATAGACCACCCACGCGAATTCAGGCTCGATCCCGCAATCACCGCGGAATTGGATCATTTGAAACTGATGCGAAACGGCATCGGCGGAGCGCCGCCTGAGGTCGATTTCGCACTCGGTCAACCTTATGAAACGGATTCTTACAATCTGAGCCAGGGCAAACGCCTCTACACCTGGTTTGGCTGTCCAACCTGTCATGGCGACGGGCGAGGGGCAGCAGGTCCTTCGTTTCTCGATGGATGGTGGCTCTATGGACCCGAGATGGTTTCAATCGTTGCTTCCATTCGAGACGGAAGGCCGCATGGCATGCCGGCATTTCAAAACCGCATGACGATAGAGCAGATCTGGCAGCTCGCGGGCTACGTCCAGACGATCGGGGCTTACAGCGCCAAGGTTGCAGCACCAGGCCGCGATGATGCAAAACATACGCGCCCCTCCGAAAACCGGGCGCCCGCAACAATCATTTTCGATGAAGGACCGGTTGGCGTTCATCCTGAGCAGGGGCCGGAACCGTGATCGCAAGAGTTATCTTATCGGGGTTGCTTGTTTGTGGCCTCATCGGTTGCGCCGGCGCGCAGTCGGCTCTCGATGTGCACGGTGCATTTGCAATGCACCTGAAACACTTGATGCTCTCCGTGATTTTGGTTTGCACACTCGTGTGGATCGCCGTGATGATGGTGCTTGCATATGCACTGTTCCGCAAACGCCGCGATCCGGCCGAGGGCAAAGCGGGTGCCGACAAAAGGGCGACGATCATCGTTTCTGCCGCCGTCGGAGCAACAGTTCTGATCATTACTGGGCTAACAGTCGCAAGCTTCTATACCACCCGTTTGATCGATGCGGACGGGGAGGTAGCATTAACTATCGCCATTAAGGGCGAACAGTGGTGGTGGCGCGTCACCTATATGCTGAATGGCAAACCCGACTTCGAGACGGCAAACGAGATCCATATTCCTGTCGGACGGACGGTTCTGCTTCAGCTCGAAAGCGCGGACGTCGTCCACTCGTTCTGGGTGCCAAGTCTCGCCGGCAAGCAGGATCTCGTTCCAGGAAGGACGAACACGCTTGCCCTTCGCGCCGAGACGCCGGGCGTCTACCGTGGACAGTGCGCGGAGTTCTGCGGCCTCCAGCATAGCCACATGGCGATGCTGGTTGTTGCCGACGATGCCGCTTCCTTTGAGCGATGGCTGGCCGGCCAAAGGGCGGAAAGTCTCGAACCTGCCGAGCCGGAGCCGACTGCCGGGCAAGCTGTGTTTTTGGGAAAACCCTGTGCCGCCTGTCATCGAGTGCGTGGAACACCGTCCGCCGGAACCACCGGCCCTGACCTCACTCACGTGGGGAGCCGGGACACGGTCGGAGCCGGCGTGATGGAGCGCACCAGGGGCTCCATCGCAGCCTGGATCGCGGACCCTCAGACGCTCAAGCCCGGCAACAACATGCCGATGGTGCCGCTCACCAGCGACGAGCTGCGCGCTGTCTCCGCGTACATCGAAAGCCTGAAATGATGGTGGACGATGGCCCCAAGAGAGACCTTCGGGATACCGCGCTCGACACCGCCGAGCTCGACCGGCATCTAACGTCGATATGGCGCACACGCCACGGACTATGGGCTGCGTTATCGACGGTCGACCACAAGATCATTGGCCGCCGCTACATTATCACCGCGTTCGTTTTCCTATTCCTGGGCGGTATCCTCTCCCTTTTTATGCGGCTTCAATTGTCGCAGCCGGAGGCCCGGTTCATCGGGCCGGACCGCTACAATCAGATCTTCAGCATGCATGGCACGAACATGATGTTCCTCTTTGCCGTCCCGGTCATGGAGGCAATGGCGGTCTATCTCGTGCCGTTGATGGTCGGCACTCGCAATATTGCGTTCCCCCGCCTCAATGCGTTCTCCTACTGGATGTTTCTTGCCGGCGGAATCTTGCTGTGGGTGGCGTTTGCGATCGACACCGGTCCTGATGTTGGCTGGTTCGCATATGTGCCGCTTGCTGGGCCGCAATACGGCACCGGAAAGCGGGCAGACATCTGGGCGCAGATGATTACCTTCACCGAAATATCAGCGCTTTGTGTGGCCGTAGAACTGGTGGTGACGATCTTCAAGCAGCGCGCACCCGGCATGTCGCTGGACCGGATTCCACTATTCGTATGGTCGATGCTGGTAACGTCGTTTCTGGTTATTTTGGCAATGCCCGCGATCATGATTGCCAGCACCTCGCTTATCCTCGACCGCCTCGTCGGAACCCATTTTTTCAATCCGGCCGAGGGCGGAGATGTCCTGTTGTGGCAACACCTCTTCTGGTTCTTCGGCCATCCGGAGGTCTATATCATCTTCCTGCCGGCGGTAGGGATGGTGTCGACCATCGTTGCGACTTTCACCGGACGGCCCGTGTTCGGCTATCTTGCGATGGTGATGGCCTTGATTTCGACCGGCGTTCTGGCGTTCGGCCTTTGGGTGCATCACATGTTCGTTGCTGGCTTGCCCCGGTTGGGAGAGAGCTTTTTCACCGCTTCCAGCATGGCCATCGCCGTTCCCGCCGGTGTGCAGATATTCTGCTGGCTGGCAACGCTCTGGATGGGTCGGCCCGTGTTCAAGACGCCGCTTTTGTTCGTTATCGGATTCATCATCACATTCGTCGTCGGCGGGATGACGGGGGTGATGGTAGCCTCTGTGCCGTTCGATACCCAGGTTCACGATACCTACTTCGTCGTGGCTCATTTTCACTATGTACTGGTCGGAGGCGCAGTTTTCCCGCTGCTTGGCGCGATCTATTACTGGTTTCCCAAAATCACCGGCCGGATGATGAGCGAGACGCTCGGACGTTGGGTGTTCGCGCTGATCTTCGTCGGTTTCCACCTCACCTTTTTCCCGATGCACATTCTCGGGCTCGCCGGAATGCCCCGGCGAGTCTACACCTACCAGCCCGAATTGCCCTGGGGCGGTCTGAACATGATGGTCAGCCTGAGTGCACTCGTTCTGGTATCGGGCTTCCTGTTATTCGTCGTCGACGTATTTCGAAGCGCAAGAAGCGGTCCGGTGGCCGGCGCCAATCCCTGGGGCGCGGCAACACTCGAATGGGCGACGACGTCGCCGCCGCATTGTTATAATTTCCGTCGAATGCCGGTTGTCGACTCGGGGGAGCCACTGTGGACAGAGGATGAACTCCCGGCGGCTTCGGGCCTTCGCGTCGATCGCCGGGAACTGCTTATCACGACTGTCGTCGCAGCGATGCCTGAAGCGCGGGAATCATCGGTCCCGCAATCCATCTGGCCGCTTTGCACGGCGGTGGCGACAACGATTGTCCTGATCTGGTCGATCTTTACGCCCTGGGCAGTCGTCTGGGGATCGATCCCGGTCGCGGTCGCCTTGACCGTCTGGTTCTGGCCCAAGGGCGCTCCGGAGGAAGAGACATGAGAGAACGCGTGGTCCTCGATGTTTCATTCTTGAAGTCACATGGTAGCGGGACTGCGAGCCCGACATGGTGGGGGACGCTTGCCTTCATGCTGATCGAAGGCACGGGTTTTGCGTTGGCAATTGTGATCTATCTTTATTTGATGAGCCTGGCCCCCGATTGGCCGATCGATAGCCAAGTCCCGGCACTGACGGCAGGCACGCTGATGACGGTCGTGCTTGTCGCCAGCCTCGCTCCAAACATGCTGGTTGCGCGTTGGGCGAAAAAGCAAAATTTGCCCAAGGTTCGCTTCGGATTGGTTATCATGTCGCTGCTCGGGATCGTCCCGCTGATTATTCGCGGTTTCGAATTTCCTGCAATGCGTGTCAGTTGGGATCGGAACGCCTATGGATCGATCGTCTGGCTGATGTTGGGCTTACACACCACCCACATTCTGACGGACCTGGTCGAAACGCTTGTGCTCACATGCCTTATGTTCACACGCCATGCCGACAACGGGCGCCGATACGGCGATATTGCGGATAACGCGATGTACTGGAACTTCGTCGTTGCTACGTGGTTGCCAATCTACGTCTGCATCTACTGGGTCCCGCGCCTATGACAACGATATCCACTCAAATTGCAGGGTATGCAATTGCTCCCATGGCATGGGCTTTGACGACTGAACTCGGGCAGATACTTCCCTACGTCGACTGCGCCGCCCGCACCAACTGGACACTCGTGGCTTGCGCAGCCACTGCCGGTGCCAGCGTCGCTGGCATCATGTTCGCCACGAACGGTTGGCGGAGTTGGAGCGTTTCCCAGAGAAAATTCGGCCAAACCTGTCTGGCCATCGCGGCAGTCTTCGTATTCGCGCTCGCTTTGCAGGGGGCCGCTTCCATGCTGCTCAGCCCATGCGCACGTTGATGGCCCTCGGCGTCACGATCACCAGCGCCGGCACGGCCTTGGCGCACGGCGCGGAGGAGCATACAGCCTCCTACGCCTGGACCTTCGATCCCTGGGTCGTTATCCCTCTTTGCACCGCAGCCGCGTTGTTTGCGATAGGCACCGGCCGATTGCTGTGCCGCGTTTCTCCAGGAAGGCCGGAGCAGCTTCTCCGTATTGTTGCTTATTTCGCTGGTTTGCTTTCCCTCACCGTGGCTCTGGTTTCACCGATTCACTGGCTGGGCGAGCACCTCTTCACCTATCATATGATCGAGCACGAGATCGTCCTGGCCATATCGGCCCCCCTTCTGGTGCTTTCACGACCCACTGCAATGTGCGTGTGGTCGCTTCCGAGGTTCGCCCGCCGCTGGATGGCGCGGGCATTCAACGCTTCCCCGGTTCGCGGCCTTTGGCGCTGGCTTACCGGCGGGATCAACGCCACGGTGCTGCATGCCGTGGCAATATGGGCCTGGCATGTGCCGATCCTGCTCGACGCGTCGCTCACGAATCTCGCAATGCACAGGCTCCAGCATCTCTCTTTCCTCATCACCGCACTTATATTCTGGTGGGCGATCATATGGCGAAGCGAACGAGGCGCGGCTGCGTGGCATCTGTTCGTTACCATGATGCATACGAGCGTTCTGGGCGCTTTGATGGCTCTCTCGCCGCGAGTTCTCTACGTCGCGCAGACAGCAAGCGCACCCGAATGGGGACTGACGCCGTTGGAGGATCAGCAGATGGCCGGAATGTTGATGTGGATTCCCGCCGGCACGGTCTATGCGGGTGCGGCGATCTTCCTGCTGTCGAAGTTGATCAGGGATTCAGGACGGAGAGGTGCCAACCTTGTCTAAGACTTCACATCTTTCCGCGGTGGGCGTCATCGCCTTGCTCATCACGATGGTGACTGCGTTTGCGACCACGCAATATCTCGGTAACCGCAGTCTTCGCTACCAAACTGCGATTTTGCTGACGGGCGGGGATCCCGATCGATCGCCCACGATATTTCGCCGATACGGGTGCTCGGGCTGTCACACCATCCCCGGAGTGCCGGGCGCCGATGGATTGCTCGGGCCTGCGCTATCTGGTCTGTCTGCGCGCGTCTATATCGCCGGCGTGCTACCGAATACTGCGGACAATCTTGAACACTGGATCGTTTCACCGCAACAGTTTTCGCCGCATAGCGCCATGCCGGAGACCGGAATAACCTCCGAGGAAGCCAAGGATCTTGCCGCATATCTTTACGCGAACTGACGTCGCTAAGGGTGCGGAGTAGGCTTTGGGGCGAGTGACTTGATATAGCGAGCGATCGCCTGTCGATCGCCTTCAGGAAGGCTCTGAGTGTTGGTGACAACATCAGCCATGGACGATCCCACGCGCCCGTGAGCCGGCGTATTGCCGGTCGCAAGCATCTTGACAATATCCGCCTCCGACCAGCTACCGATTCCAGCGGGAGTGATATTCGGCACGTAGCCGGTCCCTTGTTGGTCCGGGCCGCCTGCGAAGCGCTGATCGGACTTTATCGCGCCGAGGAAGTTTCGAGTGGAATGGCATTCGGCGCAGTGGGAAAGCGTCTCGACCAGATATCCGCCTCGATCGTGAACGGCGTCACCCGTCAGTCTCGCGTTTGACGAGCCCTCTCTGAAAAAGAGGAGCTTCCAGAAGCCGATTGAGCGGCGGATCGCGAAAAGGATTTTTGGATGATGTGGTGGTGCGCGTCCTGCCACCGGCGCAAGTGTTTCGAGATAGGCGAAGAGATCCTTGATGTCTGCGACGGTCATTCCAGTGTAGCTTGTATAGGGAAATGCCGGATAAAAGTGCTTGCCCTGCGGGGACACCCCAGCGACGAGGGCATTCGCCAGATCTGAGACGTCCCAGCCACCGATCCCGTCGGTTGGGTCGGGCGAGATATTCGGCGGCCGAAACGTTCCAAATGGCGAAGCCAGTGCTAGACCGCCACCAAGTCTCAGGCGATCAGGCTGTCCGGGCGTTGCGTGGCATGAAGCGCAGTCTCCAGCGTCGAAAATATCCTTGCCTCGCCGAGCATCTCCAACTCCTGCCAGCCGGGGATCGCTTTTGGAAAATCCCGGCGCGGGAGCGGTCACGATCCATGCCGCAGCTGCCCCTAAAGAAGCAGTGCATAAGATCGCGACTATCCAGAGACCGATCTTCATGATGGTCCGTCCCGGGTTCACTTCAGCAGCGGGTTGATTCTCATGGTAGCCCCGCGTTTGAAGCGATGTAAATGCACCATTGTCGTCGAATCTGCGGTTGAATGTTTCGTTCGGCCACATAAAGCCGGATGGCAGAATTGGCATTTCCCGATGCCGGTTGGCGGCACAAGAGTAGGGGCAGGTCGCACACCAGCCGAGAAGACCGATCTTGCTTACTTGTTCAGTTCCTTGGCCATCTCGAGATGATGTTCCAGGGCAGGCCGCGTACTTGCGGCCCATGCCTTCAATTGGGGATCGTCCCCTTCGTTGCCGTAGCGCTTGAAGAGATCGACCGCGTCTTCATGGGCAGATTCCTGATCCGAATGATATTGCTTGTTGAAATCCTTTCCCTGCAGGCCGTTCAGCTTTTCGAGCATGCTTTGCTGATCGGAGGTCATGGCGCTGGGGAGCGCTGCTTTGACATTGCCGCTTGAGACCAGCGCCTTGAGTTCCTCTGTGGTCTTCTGATGGTCGGTGACCATCTGCTGCGCGAAGGCTTTTGTCGTATCGTCGCCGCGCTCGAGGGCAAGCTTGCTGGAGGCGATTTCGAACATATCGCTCGTGGCCGCTTCCTGCACGAAATCTCCAGTTTTAGGAGGGATGCCAATCAGGGAATTGACGCCCGTCTTTTCGGCGGTGGATTGTGCGAAGGCAGGGACGGCGAGGGACAGGGCGAGCGAGGCGATTACAAGGCGTTTCATCGGAATCTCCTGGGTTGCTGAGCCGCCAAACCTCCGGGCAAGCCGAGAGTTCCGGCTGGCCCGGAGGTTTCTGCTTTTTGATGATGCTGACTGCCGCTCGCCCAGAGGACGAATTTCATTTCCTCACGCTTTCGACGCCTTCCTGGCTTCGAGCCGATTGCAACGAAATCATCCTTCTGCAGTTGGGCTCCTTTCGGGACATGTGCGTCATAGATGCAACCGTCACCAAACGTGGGAAGGCACTATCGATGATATTGGTAGAGCCTGGGGAGCCGCTTGTGACTGCGTTCGTTATCTCGAAGTAAGCGAAGAAAACGGACGTCTAAAGTGTCGGCCGATATCATTCGGGGGAACTTAGAATGAAGTGGGAAGTTCGGAGTTCGAGATGAACTTGAACAACGTCGTCGATAGCTGAGGCGTCGGTCCACGAACCGCTGCGGTTTCTGCTTCCGTGGTGCCCGCCGCGTCGATGTCAATTTCCGAGGCGTAGATGTCTACGAACCCATCCATCAACGAACCGGTTAAAGAGCTTACCTCTCGCCTTGGGGCGATGACGGATGATGAGTTGTTCATACTTATGAACGACTTGGAACAAGCGAGCGAGGCTGCCGGGGACGACGCGATCGAAGAGATTCTTCCCCGGATCGCCTTGACTGAAAGCGAAATCGAACGGCGCTATCCCGGCGAGCTGCTCGCACCCTATCGTGACTGGAAGCAAAGACAACCGCTGCTGTGACCGCTTCGGCCAACGGAGCGACATCAACAAGGCGAAGAGCCTAGATGGAGCCTTCAATGAGCAGTTCTGAGACAACGACGGACCACCAGGCGATCCGCAACTGGGCGGAGGCAAGGAACGGCAGGCCAGCGGTCATCCGGACTGGCGGCAAGGGTGGGATCCTACGCATCGATTTCGGTGAGGAAGAGGAATTCGAGGAGATCGGCTGGGAGGAATTCTTCAAGATTTTTGACAAGAATCAGCTCGCCTTTCTTTACCAAGGTGAGACCAAGGAGGGGAAGAAGAGCCGCTTCAACAAATTTGTCGAGCGCAGTTAAACCGCTCGACGCGATGCGGAGATCCTCTGAGCATTCTCCGGACGGCTGCTATCCGATCGCTACCTCCCTGTCGGAAAGCGGCGTCTATTTGGAGCCCGAACCCGGCTCGGCCATTTTCGAATGCTGGTGGGCGAGTACGCTTGCCGGAGTGACGTTAGCAACGGCTGCCTGCACCTTGTTCTTCCAGCCGCTGACCACGTCGCCTTCGCCGTCCATCATTGCATCATAGCCGATTCGGGCGACGTCGCCGGCATCGTCCTTCTTCGCCTGACCGATCGCGGTGTCCATGAGATCGGCCCGCTGGAAGAACTCGGTCTCGGTCGCGCCGGGCATCAGGCAGCTGACAGTCACGCCAGATTCCTTCAATTCTTCCCGTAAGGCAAAGGAGAAGCTGTTGATGAAGGCCTTGGTGCCATTATAGACAGCCTGATAAGAGCCCGGCATAAAACCCGCGATGGAGCCTGTCAGCAGGATACGGCCTTCACCGCGGCTGCGCATCTGGTTGGCGATTTCATGGATCAGATAGATCGTTCCGGTGATGTTGGTATCGACGACCTTGCGTGCTTTGCCGAAATTCTGGTCGAGGAAACCCTTGCCGAGACCGCGGCCGGCGTTGGCCATCAGCAGATCGACGGAGCGGCCGCTGGCGGCGATGCGCTCGAGGAGCCGATCCACGCCTTCGAGCGTGGATCGGCTTCGACCGGATCCACTGTCGTACCGAACTCCTTGAGATTTGTGGCTGCCAGGTTGATGCGCTCCTCATCGGCGGCAATGATCAGATCATAGCCGTCCTGCGCTGCGCATTTCGCCAGTTCGTAGCCGATGCCGGTGAGGCGCCGGTGACAACGGCGAGGCCTTTGCCTGAATGATTAGGAACCACGATGCTTCTCCTTTAAGGTTTCAGAACGACCTTGATGCATCCGTCCTGCTTGTCGCGAAACTTCTTGTAGAGAGCCGGGCCATCTTCCAGCGTACCGCGATGGGTGATGACGAAGGACGGGTCGATTTCCCCTTTCTGGATACGCTCCATCAGGATTGGCAGGTAATGCTGGACCGGCGTCTGCGCCATCTTGAAGGTCAGGCCGCGATTGATCGCCGAACCCATCGGGATCTTGTCGAGAAAGCCGCCATAGACGCCGACGATCGAGACCGTGCCGAAGTTGCGGCAGCAGTGGATGGCCTGGCGCAGCACATGTGGACGGTCGGTTCCCATGAACATCGCGACCTTGATGCGGTCGAGGCGAGAATCCCAGCTGGCGGCCGCCTCGGCTTCGGTTCCCACGGCATCAATGCAGGCATCGGCCCCGCGACCACCCGTCAGCTCCATGATCTGGTCGTAGATATCCTTGTCCATGAAATCGAGTGCGATGGCGCCCGCAGCCTGCGCGAGCGCCAGCCGCTCGGGCACCGTATCGATGGCTATCACCCGCTCGGCGCCGAGCAGGAAGGCCGACCGTATCGCCATCTGACCGACCGGGCCACAGCCCCAGATCACGATCGTATCGCCGGGCTGGATATTGCAGAAATCGGCCGCCATGTAGCCGGTCGGGAAAATATCGGACAGGAACAGCACCTGCTCGTCGGAAAATCCTTCCGGCACCTTGATCGGCCCGACATCGGCATAGGGCACACGCAGATATTCTGCCTGTCCCCCGGCATAGCCGCCGAGCAGATGTGAATAGCCGAAAAGGCCCGCCGGCGAATTGCCCCAAAGTTTTGTGACCTTCGCGCGATCGGGGTTGGAGCGCTCGCAGCCGGAATAGAAGCCGCGCTTGCAGAAGAAACAGTCGCCACAGGAAATCGTGAACGGCACGACGACGCGGTCGCCGACCTTAAGCTTCATGTTGTCCTTTCCAACCTCCACCACCTCGCCCATGGTCTCATGGCCCATGACGTCGCCGCTGTGCATTTCGGGCATGACGCCGTCGTAAAGATGCAGATCGGATCCGCAGATCGCGCAGGCCGTGACTTTGATGATGGCGTCACGCCCGTCCTCGATCTTCGGATCGGGAACGCTGTCACAACGGATATCATGCTTGCCGTGCCAAGTCAGAGCTCTCACGATGTTCTCTCCTTGCCGATCATCAACGGCGCTTCCAACCTCGGCTTGGCGGAAATGTTCCCGCCCACGACCGCACGAAATGATCATCCTTCCCACTCGCTTGGATTTTCGCTCTCCTTATCGATATTGCCTCAAACAACATCGAAGGCGCGTTGAGACATGTCGAAACCGCTGCTCAGCGGCTCGTCGGCGTTGCATATTTTGTTTGGCGCGCTCCTCTTCCAAGGGACGTTCAGGCAAGCCTGCGCACCAACGCAACTGCGCGCATGCTGGGAAATTTTAGGCGCAGCAGCCCTATGGAACCAACTGGCTCTGGTCTGTTGGCGGTTCCGGTGCTTGCCGGTGCCGCCGCCTACGCCGTTGGCGAAGCTTTCAGATGGCCCGTCGGCCTTTCCAGAAAGCCGAAGCACGCAAAAGCCTTTTACGCGACCTTGGTCGTCGCCTGCATCCTCGGGATGGGCATATTGTTCACGCCGGTCAATCCAGATCATGGGTGCGTTTGTCGTTTCCGGCTGGCTGCGGCGGCTGGGCTGGGCCTCGACAGCCGCAATGACGGCATGTGTTGTTGGAATGTTCGTGACATTAATCGCTTAGGCCTGCGGCATGAGACGTGCCCAGTCGGCTTTTCCGGCTCTTTGTCCCTCGTCGCGGCCGGTCGGCCGCCACAGCGTCGGCGCGGCAAAACTTGGGCGCGGAGGTCGCTCCCCTTCATGTCTTTGGCGGAACTATCGGCCTTGGACAGCTAGCAATCACGACAATTGACTTTGGGCACGCTATCAATGAACAACAGCGACCACGCGAATCCCGGCCTCAGTTGCAGCGCGAATGAGTGCGGCTCGCGCTACTTTGGGCTGGGTATTACCCTGAATAGCATCCAGGCACGTTTTTACAGCCGCGACGTATTCCTCGCCATCATCGGTCGGCCATGCGTTGATCAAGGCATCGGCAACCTCACCCAGTGATCGGACCAGCCGATGTTTTTCTGATCCGCTCATTACAAGCATCAGGGGAGCGAAGCCTTCCCTACTGCGCCAGTCCACTAAAACGGGTGACCGCACTTCTATTCGTTCTCACCAGAGATCGACAACATAGTGTCATCAGGGAGGTTTTGACCAGACTCTAGCGATGACAACGAAAACCTCCCTGATGTCCCCGCAAGAGGGATAAGGAGCAACTAACGCAGGTGATTCCGAGGGAAAGGCGGACCTAAGTCGCATTGGCGGCCTTGGATCCACTGCTCATATACTGGTTTGAGGTAATGTGAAGGTCCGTGGAGGGGCGGATCAGGAGAAGAATATGAAGTTCGGCCCCAACAATCATGAAGAGCGCTGTTCGCAAGGCCATAGTGCGGCCGCGACCATCGCAACGATATCAGCCGCTCTTTCCGGCGATCCCGAAATCGACTGCAGCGCCATCGAGATCAGAATGCTCGGCCCCGTCGTTGTGCTCGAAGGCTATATAACAAAGGCCGCAGACCGCGACAAAGTCATCGCGCTCGCAGCGATGATCGTCGGCTCTGAAAACGTCCAGGACCGGATGCTGAGCCGCTTCCCCAGGCAGTAGCGAATGGTGTCGGAAAGGTCCGACCATGGGCCTATAGTACCCCCGGCATGAAGTCCGTGCCTGGGAACACATCCTCCATTCCCCGGTTTAGTCCTGCAGCGGACTAAGCCGCGCCAAAGGAGGATAACCAATGAATATCAAAGCAGTAGGAATCGCAGCCGGCATGGTACTGGCATCGACGGCAGCCTTCGCGCAGTCATCGACTGTAACCGGCGCGGCGGGTGGTGCTGCAACGGGCGCCATTGTTGGCGGCCCTGTGGGTGCTGCTGTCGGTGGCATCGTCGGCGGGGTGGCAGGCAGCGTCATTGATCCGCCACCGCAGAAGGTGGTGACCTATGTCCAGCAGGCTCCCGCCCCGGCTGAACGCGTCGTGGTGAAGGAAAAGGTCGTGGTCGGACAGCCTCTGCCGGAAACCGTCGTCGTAACGCCCATCCCCGATGATCCGAAATACGCATACGCGATTGTCAACGATCAGCGCGTGATCGTCGAACCTTCGTCTCGGAAGGTTATCCAGGTCATCCAGTGACCGATGGACGGCCAAAGCCGTCCTTTTCCAACAACAAGGGCACGCATGCATCGCATGAAAATGCGGGCGGAATCTTGTGCTCGAAATCTCGGAGATTGACTATGAAAAGCAGCCATCTCGCAATGCTCGTGGCAGCATTGTCGTTGAGCGTATCACCGCTGACAACATTCTCGGCCGGAGCCCAGCAGGACACGCAAACCAAGACCCAGGCCCAGGCCCAGGCCCAGACGGGCGCGGACTCCGGCGCGCAATCCGGGTCCAGCAAAACCGGGACCGAATGCACCCCCGACGCTTCGGGAGCCTGCCCCGATCAGTCATCGAAGCAGAAGCCCAGTCAGGGTTCGGAGACCAAGAAGAGTGCTCAGCGGCCTTCGACCGATAGCTCGAGCAGTGGAAGTGCATCCGGCAAGTCCTCGACTGAAACCAAGTCCGGATCGCAAGACGCCAGCGGTGGCACCACCACCGAACCAAAGCCCGCCGCCAAATCCGGTAGCACGGAAAGTGGTACGGCTACCTCAGGCACGAACAGCACTCAAGATGCTAAACCTGCAGAGGGCACGAAGAGTGGCACCACCACGAAAAGCGGCGATACGTCGAAGCAGTCGACCGATCAGAACGCGACGACGACAAACAAAAGCTCGTCTGAGACCAACGTCAATATCTCCGTCGAGCAGCAGACGGAAATTCGAGCGGTGGTGAAGGAGGTGCATGTCGCGCCCGTGAAGGAGGTAAACTTCACGGTCTCGGTCGGGGCGAAAATCCCGAAGAAGGTACGGCTTGAAAGGCTGCCGTCGCGTGTTGTGAAAATTGTTCCGCAGTACGAAGGCTACCGCTTCTTCCTTCTGGCGGATGGCCGGATCGTCATTGTCGATCCAGATGCTCTGACGATTGTTTACATCATCGAGGTCTAGCACGCGTTCCCCGGCGGCGTCTTGGTCGCCGCCGGGACCACAGGAGGGATCAATGATTTATCATGAAGACAAGCGGTCAGGGACCACCTTTCCCATCGTCGTCATCTTGATTGCGATAGTCGCGATTATCGCCAGCCTCGTTCTGTCATCGGGCCATCAAACATCAGCGCGGGTTTGGGTCCCTGCCAGCTCGGCAGGTCGGTAATTTCACTCACAAACTGAATCAACAGCGTATCCGGATGATAAGAGCTAAGATCGACGCTCGGCGGCAATGCTCAAGGCCCTTCGGGGCTTCACTGAGGCGGCTGACCATTCGACGCTGACATGCCGCCATCGACGGGCATGTTGACCCCGGTAACGAAACGCGCGTCGTCACTGGCCAGGAACGCGATCACCCCGGCGATGTCCTCAGGTTCCGCCGGCCCCTTCAAAGCAAAGCGTTCGTTGAACTTGGCCAACAGCTCCTCGTCATCCATCATATCCTTCGTCATATCCGAGCGGGTGAGGCTCGGGCACACGGCGTTCACTCGGACTCCATCCTTCCCGTGGTCCATCGCCATCGCCCGAGTGAGATTCACGACACCACCCTTTGCGGCGTTGTAGGCTGCCATTGACCAGTCGCCACCAGTCCCCGAAACCGAAGCGACATTTATGATGGAGCCACCGGTCTTCTTCAGGTGAGGCAATGCGGCCCGGCTCGCGAAGAACACGCCGTCGAGATCGGTTGCCATAACCTTCCGCCAGTCGGCGGTGGCCAGTTCGTCGACCTTGCCCTCGGCATGAATGCCGGCATTGTTGACGAGGACGTCCAGCCTTCCGAAACGGTCGAGTGTTTCCTGCAGAAGTCGGTCGACGTCTTTCTCCGAAGAGACGTCCCCCGCGACGATCAGAATGCGGTCGTTTGCGAAGCCGCTTGCGGCATCTTCGAGCTTCTTCCGATGCCGGCCAACGAAGACGACGCTGGCCTGCTCATCGAGGAATCGGGCTGCCGTCGCCCTCCCAATGCCGGAACCGGAACCAGTTACGATGACGACCTTCTTTGAAACGCTGCATGCTCTCGCTCCTATATCTGGGATTGCTCTCAACGGCCGAACGACGCTCGCCGCGTCATGTTCCCCAGGTAGTGGAACGGAGGTCACCTCACGCGGCACCAGAATGGGGCTGCGGCTGTGAAATGTGCGCTTGCTCCCGCGCAAGGGAGCTCAGCATCTGGCGCGCGACGCCGGGCGCCACATGATGGGGAAGATGGCCGACGCCCTCGATCAATCTGACGATCGGGCAGGGGTGCTTCTGCCTGAGCCAATCGATATGCCAGGACGGCTGAATGATGCGATCATCCGTGCCGAACAACACGTGCAGAGGAAGATCGCCGGACAGGTTCGGCAAAAGCTCCATGTCCTCGTTGAAAGCTCGCAGCTCGTTGGCCATCGTCTCGATCGCGCCTGGATTGACCATATGAGCGGCTGACAGCATCGACAGATGAGGAGGCGAGAGGTTCGGATATGATGAGGATGTCAGGCTGCGCTCGAGAAAGAAGGCGGCCCATCGGCTGATGACGTGCCTGCGGATCAATGACCCGATCATCGGAGCCGCGGACGCCCGGAGGAGCGGTAGGAGCTTTAGCGGGACAGGCCTGCAGCAAGGCGAAATAAGCAGCAATCCGCTCACCAGTTCCGGCCGCCGCACAGCCAGATGCAGTGCGAGAGCGCTGCCGATGGAGTGGGCGACCACAGGAATGCCGCGCAAGCCCAATGCGTCGAGCAACCGCGCGAGCCAGATCGATTGGCCGATAGGTCCCTGTTCCGCCGGAGGAAGTGGATCGCTGAAGCCGTAACCGGGACGATCGGGCGCCACCATCCGGAATTCGCTCGCCGCAAACGGAAACAGAACTTCTTCGGCCAGGCTGCCGCAGCCATGGAGCACAAGTACCGGACTTGAGTTCAAGTCGCCGTTCTCCAGAACATGAACCTGATACTTGCCGACGTGGTAGATCTTGCCGATCCGGGGCGGAAATGCCTGCTGCTTCAACATAATCCAACAACGCCTGCAACGCGTTCTCGGTTCCGCCGCGTTCAAGCGCGGCTCCCAGAGGTGCTCCACCCGAAGCGTACCGCCGGTAAGCTGCTGCAATCGGGCATAAGGGCATATGGCAAACTCCTCGGCGCGATTGAGACCTTTTGCCGTAGAACACTCAGCTTCAGCCGGCTATAAAGTTTTACGCTACGTTGGCTTTCTATTGGTAACCGATGCCTAGTCCTCCTAGCCGGTCCGCATTCGACACTGCATCTGGTGCAGTCGGACATCGAGCGGTGTGATGCTTTTCTTTTTCAGGTTTCGGAATATTCTCGTCTTGGCGCCACTGTCTGTATAGACGAAATCCAGGCCGATGACGCCCGCAGCAAATTGTCTGCCTTTGCATTGGGAAACCCGCGATTGATGCTCGAAGATCTCTACCGCCTGCTTAAGAGCGGGCACGTTCAGGCGCAGGGTGTAGTCGATACGATGACGCAGCCCGTCGTCGTCCTTGATCGAAATTTCTCCGTGACCACGGCAAACAATGCGTTCGTCAAGACGTTTTCGGTCGACCGGGAGGATGTATTGGGCGAGAGCTTTTTCGCCCTCGGTAACGGCCAGTGGGAAATCCCGGAACTCCGTCACCTGATCGAAGCGATCATACCTAAGGCGGCAGCGGTCGTCGGCTACGAAGTGAAGCACGATTTCCCAACGATCGGCCAGCGAACCTTCCTCATCGATGCCCGACGTCTCATTCATCCCGATGATAATAGTCCGAACATCCTTGTCATCTTCGATGACGTCACGGAGAGACAACGACACAATGCCGAGCAGGAGTTCATCATTGCCGAGACACGGCATCGGATGAAGAATCTGTTTGCCGTCGTGCGGGCGATTGCCATGCAAACGAAGGCAAAAACAGCGGATGTGATCGAGTACCGGGACACCTTGCTGGCTCGACTCGACGTCGCGCTTCACGCCCAGGACCTCGCTGCCAGCAAGCAAGGGGCCGATTTTGAAGAATTGCTTCGGGGGGACGGTCGGCGTACTTGGAGCAGCGCGTCTGCACACCGATGGTCCGTCCGTTCAGTTGCCCAGCCAGAACGTGCTATCGGTCAGTATGATCTTCCACGAACTGGCGACCAATGCCGCCAAGTACGGTGCTCTGTCCGTTGAAGGCGGCAAGCTCGATGTCGCCTGGACCCTCGAGCCCGGCTCTCGTGATCGAACCCTTTTGAATTGCAAATGGCAGGAATCGGACGGTCCGCTCGTCGTGCCCTCCGATGAGAGGGGATACGGAACGGAGTTGATCGAAGGAATGGCGGCTCAGCTCGGCGGATCCTCGGAACTGAGATACGAGCAGCAGGGTTTAATCGCTACGATTAGAATTCCCCTATAGAGTCTCATGAGACACCTTGACCGTCCAACAATTCATAACTGTGGGCAATGGGTCCGACGAGGGTCATGGGAGGCGAAGAAGCGCTCTGCGGCGATGGACTGCGTCAGTGACGGCGAGGGAACCTTTGAAAGTCCGAAGGGTTATGCCCCCCATCACTGCGGGAGACATGGTCCATGTACATCATTGTTGGCGGGACGGGACACGTCGGCTCCGCCGTGGCGAAGACGCTGCTTGAAGGGGGCAAAGCGGTCACAGTCGTCACTCGAAACCCTGAGAAGGCCGCCGCATGGCGACAGCGGGGCGCGGAAGTCGCCCTCGCCGACGTCCACGACATGACCTTGCTGCGCGAGGTTTTTCGCCAAGGGAAGCGGGCCTTCCTGCTGAACCCGAACGCTGACATCTCGAGCGATACGGATCGGGAAGAATGCAAAACCGTGCGCTGCCTGCTCGAAGCGATCGACGGGTCGGGGCTGGAGAAGGTGGTGGCGCAATCAACCATGGGCGCACAGCCGGGCGAGGAATGCGGTGATCTCAACGTCCTTTACCAACTGGAGGAGGGCCTGAGGAACCAGCCGATTCCTGCCACCATTATCCGCGCAGCCTACTACTACAGCAACTGGGATACGATGGTGGGGCCTGTCACGAGGGACGGGGTATTATCGACCATGCTCCCTGCCGACCCTCAAGCTCCCCATGGTCGCGCCGGAGGATCTTGGAAGGGTCGCTGCGCGGCTCCTGCAGGAGCCGATCGAACAGATCGGCATACATCCCGTCGAGGGGCCGAAACGCTGCTCCCCTAATGACGTTGCCGCAGCTTTCGCCGCCGCCCTCGGCCGGGCTGTTCGCGTCGACGTGATCCCGCGCGAAACCTGGGAAGACGCATACCGAAGTTTGGGCTTTTCCGATGCGGCGGCTCACTCATATGCCAGGATGACGGCTCTCACTGCCGATGGTCCCGAATATCCCGAGGATCCAATTCGAGGATTGATCTCAATCCAGACCTACATAGGCCAGCTCGTTCGCAGCTGATTATGACGTGTCGCAGAGACAGCCAAAGGCCGCTTGATTGCTAGACCCCGTCGTTCGCTCCGTGCGCTTACTGCCTCCTCACCTTAAATAGCCAGCCGCAACTGCGGCTCCCTTCCAGAAGCTTGCCGTTCCAGCGAGGAGAGGGTGACGCCGAGCAGGCGGATGCCTTTTCGCGGCGGAAAGATTGGCGAAAGCAGCAGGCCAACGATCTCTTCAAGGTCGGCGATCGCCGGCAGAGGGGCCGGAACCGTCTTGCTGCGGGTGATCTGGTTGAAGTCGGCATATTTGACCTTCAGTGTCACCGTCTTGGCGCCGATTCCGTTCGCCTCGCAATACCCCCACACTTTTTCGATCAGCGGCCGCAGCCCTTCGCGAGCCGGCTCGTAGGTATGGAGATCCTGCGAAAACGTATCCTCCGCGCCGACGGATTTGCGCACCCGATTCGGCTTGACCTGGCGCTCGTCGATGCCGCGGGCAATGCCGTAGAAATACGGTCCCGACTTGCCGAAATGCTCGACCAGAAACTCGAGCGTCTTCTGCTTGAGATCTGCGCCAGTCTCGATCCCGAGCTGATGCATCTTTTCGGCGGTTGCTGGCCCGACGCCATGAAATTTCTTGACCGGTAGCTGCTCGACGAATGCCGGGCCGTTCTTCGGTGTGATGACGGCCTGGCCGTTGGGCTTGTTGATGTCGCTCGCCATCTTGGCCAGGAACTTGTTATAGGAAATCCCGGCCGAGGCATTGAGGCCGGTCACCTGCTTGATCCTGGCGCGGACCTCCAGCGCGATCTCCGTGGCAATCTCCATGCCCTTCAGATTTTGCGTAACATCGAGATAGGCCTCGTCAAGCGAGAGCGGCTCGATCATCGGCGTGTATTCAGCGAAAATCTCACGGATCTGCTGGGACACTGCGCGATAGACATCGAAGCGCGGCGGCACGAAAATCAGCTCCGGACACTTTCGTCTCGCGGTCACCGACGGCATCGCCGAATGAACGCCGAATTTGCGCGCCTCGTAGCTCGCCGCCGCCACCACGCCGCGCGCCGCCGACCCGCCGACGGCAATCGGCTTGCCGCGCAATTCCGGATTATCCCGCTGCTCCACCGAGGCATAAAAAGCATCCATGTCCACATGGACGATTTTACGGACGGGGGTTGAGCTCATGTCGTTCATGGCGGCTTCAGCAATCGCGGTGGGATCGGCATTTTGAATTCGCGCCGAAACAAAAAGAGAACATAGCAGCCTTTGATGCGATATCAACAGATTCCGTAGTGCGCGGGGGCTCGCCGTCGAAACTCCCAGCCACCCGATGCGTTCCCTCCGCAGGTAATCAATCTCAGGAGACAGAGGCCGCCGCCGCTCCTCGTACTATGGAAGGTTCGCAAAACTTATGGCCGACAATCTCTCGAAATACCGTGCCAAGCGCGATTTCCAGAAGACCAGCGAACCGAGCGGCGAGACGCATGTCAAATCGTCGAACCGCCGGCGCTTCGTGATCCAGAAGCATGACGCCACACGTCTGCACTATGACCTCCGGCTCGAGCTCGACGGGGTGTTCAAATCCTGGGCCGTGACCAAGGGGCCGTCACTCGATCCGCATGACAAGCGGCTCGCGGTCGAAGTCGAAGATCATCCGCTCGATTACGGCGACTTCGAAGGCACCATACCCAAGGGCCAATATGGCGGCGGCACGGTGATGTTGTGGGATCGCGGCTATTGGGAGCCGGAAGGCCGGAAGTCACCGGAGGAGGCACTGAGGAAGGGCGATTTCAAGTTCACGCTCGAGGGCAAGCGTCTCCACGGCAGTTTCGTGCTGGTCCGGATGCGCAATGACCGCGATGGTGGCAAGCGGACCAACTGGCTGCTGATCAAACATCATGACGATCATTCGGTCGAGGAGAATGGCGCAGCCGTCCTGGAGGAGAAGACCACCTCGGTCGCCTCCGGCCGCAGCATGGAACAGATCGCCGAGGGCAAGGGCAGCAAGCCGCGCCCGTTCATAATGGCGAATGCCGAGGTCGAGGCGGACGCGGTCTGGGGCAGCAAGCATGGCCTGGCGGCGGACGAGCGGAAGAAGAAGTCTCGGACGGATGTCGCGACCTCAACCGCTGTCGATCTGCCGGATTTCATTGACCCGCAACTGTGCGAAAAGCTCGCTCGGCCGCCGGCCGGGGACGATTGGCTGCACGAGATCAAGTTCGACGGTTACCGGATCCAGATGCGGGTTGCCGATGGGTCGGTGACGCTGAAGACGCGCAAGGGCCTGGATTGGACGGCCAAATATCCCGAAATTGCAGACGCAGCATCCGCGTTCTCCGACTGCATCATCGACGGCGAGATCTGCGCACTCGACGAGAACGGCGCACCTGATTTTGCGGCACTGCAGGCGGCCCTGTCGGAGGGCAAAACTGGCGATCTGGTCTATTTCGCATTCGATCTGCTATTTGACGGCGGCCAGGATTTGCGGTCCATGCGCCTGGTCGAGCGGAAGGAACGGCTGCAAAATCTGGTCGCTGAAGCGACCGACAATACTCGCCTCCGCTACGTCGAACATTTCGAATCCGGTGGCGATGCCGTGCTTCGCTCCGCTTGCAAGCTGCATCTCGAGGGTGTCATCTCCAAGCAGATAGAAGCGCCCTATCAATCGGGCCGCACCGACAGCTGGGTCAAGTCGAAATGCCGGGCCGGACATGAAGTGGTGATCGGCGGCTACGCTAAGACCGACGGCAAGTTCCGGTCTCTCCTCGTCGGCGTCCACCGTGGGGATCACTTCGCCTATGTCGGCCGTGTTGGCACGGGCTACGGCGCCAAGAAAGTCGAGACGCTGCTTCCGAAGCTGAAGGCGCTCGAGACGACGAGATCCCCGTTCACCGGTATCGGCGCTCCGAAGAAGCAGGCCGAGGTTGTCTGGGTGAAGCCTCAGCTTGTTGCCGAGATAGAATTCGAAGGCTGGACCACGGATGGCCTCGTCCGCCAGGCTGCCTTCAAGGGGCTGCGAGAGGACAAGCCGGCGAAAGAGGTTGAGGCCGAGAAGCCGGCATCGCCCGCCAAAACCGATACTGCTCAACCTGCGCAAACCGCCAGGACCAGACCCACCCGCCGCAAAGGTGCCAAGGCAGAGGTCTTGGGCGTGCTGATTTCCAATCCCGACAAACCGCTCTGGCCGGACGCTGGCGATGGTGAGCCCGTCACCAAGGAAGATCTGGCGCGCTATCATGAAGCAGTCGGTCCCTGGCTCATCGAGCATATCAAAGGACGGCCCTGTTCGATTATCCGCGCGCCCGACGGCATCGGTGGAGAGCAGTTCTTCCAGCGCCACGCAATGCTCGGCACCTCGAACCTCCTCGAGCTGGTGAAGGTCTTCGGCGACAAGAAGCCTTACCTGCAGATCGATCGGGTCGAGGGACTGGCGGCGATCGCCCAGATCGGCGGCGTTGAGCTGCATCCGTGGAATTGCGAGCCCGGCAAGCCGGAAGTCCCCGGCCGGCTGGTCTTCGACCTCGATCCTGGCCCTGACGTGCCGTTTTCGACCGTTGTCGCGGCCGCGCGCGAAATGCGCGACCGGCTTGAGGAGCTCGGTCTCGTCAGTTTCTGCAAAACCACGGGGGGCAAAGGATTGCATGTCGTCACGCCGCTTGCCGTCAATAAGCGCAAGCCGCTCAGCTGGGCAGAGGCGAAGGGTTTCGCCCATAACGTCTGTCAGCAGATGGCGCGCGACAATCCCGATCTCTATCTCATCAAGATGACCAAGAGCCTTCGGGGCGGCAGGATCTTTCTCGACTATCTCCGCAACGATCGCATGGCGACAGCCGTGGCGCCGCTGTCGCCACGGGCCCGGCCCGGAGCCACCGTGTCGATGCCGCTGACCTGGGCACAGGTGAAGTTCGATCTCGACCCGAAGCGCTTCACGGTCCGCACGGTGCCGGCGCTGCTTGCCAGGAGCTCCGCTTGGCAGGACTATCGTGACGGTGAGCGACCGCTCGAGCAGGCGATCAAGCGTTTCGGAAGATCAAGACGCGCGAGCTGATCTCGGAAGAGTTGCTCCGGCCATCCAGGCTGACCGAGACATCAGCAAATCGAAGCTTGGACGGCACTTCTCATCGATTGTGACGCGATTCTGCCACGTCGAACGAACACTTCGCCCAACGGCCGCGTGCTGATTTGATTCGCTGCGAGTGTGCCATCCGAGCCACCCTGGATAGCATGCCTAGGAGTTTTTCTATGTGTCGTTTGTAAGCAAGACAAATCTCCAAGCCAGGGAGGGCGGAAACAAACAAAGTTAATTCTAAATTAGCAAATCGGGCAAATTCTGGCACTACTCGACCCGCGTGGTCGCCCTCAGGAGCTGGAGACCCGAATGAAGCGCCCGAGTGTCAAGCAGGCCCTTATTGGCGTTTTGTCCGTCATCTGTGCCTTCGTCGTCGTCTTATCTTACAGTTCCCTCAGCACGATCTCGACGCTGAACGACAATACGCAGCAAATTGGCGGCTTCTGGGTGAAACGCCTGATCACGGCCAGGGATATCGAGGGGAATTTCTCCGATTTGAAGCTGGCTTACGCGCGCTACCTGTTGGAGGCGTCACCAGAAAAGCAAACCTCTGACGCGAAGCTGGTCGCCGACGCGAATTCCGCGGTCAAAAGCGCGGTCGATGAATATGTAAAAGACGTCCGTACCGAGCGGGGTCGCGAGCTGATCAACCAGGTCAACTCGGAACTTAAAAAATACGCCGAACTGGCCGCACGCATGGCCCAACTACAAGACAGCGGAAAGGGCGCCGAGGCGGCCAGCTTCTTCCGGGAAAGTATGGAGCCGCAATCCGATCTCGTCAGTCAGAAGATTGCAGAGCTCGTGGCCTTCATTTTGAGCCAGACCGAGACGTTCGTGGCGTCAAGCAGCGCCGCCGCGAGCAGTGCGTTTATAATTACAGCAATAATTGCAACTCTTGCAGTTCTAGTCGCCTTGGTCGGAACGATATTCGCCGTGCTCGGCATCGCAAACCCGATCCGCCGCATCGCCTCCGCCATGAAGATCTTGTCCGACGGCGATCTGCAAAATGAGATCCCCTATGCCGGCCGCGCCGACGAGATCGGCGCGATGGCGGCAGCGGTTGAAGTGTTCCGGCAGAACGCCATAAATGTCCTTCGCTTGGAGCAGGAGGCCTCGGCATCACGAAGCCAGTCAGAGGCCGCTCGTGCAGCAGTACAGGAGCGTGCCGACCGAGAAGCGCAACAATTGCGGTTCGCGACGACCACGCTGGGTGACGGACTGAGACGTCTGGCAGGCGGCGACGTCTCTTTTCAGCTGGCGGAGCCTTTCGCTGCGGAATACGAGCAGTTGCGCGAGGATTTCAACACGTCGCTCAAACAGCTTGGTACGGCGATCGGCGCAGTACTGCAAACGGTGCACAGCATCGACAACGGAACGCGCGAAATCGCGTCCGGTGCGCAAGATCTTTCCAAGCGCACGGAGCAGCAGGCCGCCTCTCTGGAGGAGACGGCAGCAGCGCTCGACGAGATTACCGCCAATGTTACCACCGCCTCCAAGCGAACCGACGAAGCTCGCAATGTCGCGCAGGAGGCGAACGTCAGCGCCGAACGGTCCGCTGCCGTCGTGTCTGAAGCCGAACAGGCTATGAGGCGCATCGAGAACAGCTCGGAGCAGATCTCCAATATCATTGGTGTAATCGACGAAATCGCTTTCCAGACAAACCTCCTGGCGCTGAACGCCGGCGTCGAGGCAGCCCGGGCCGGAGAAGCCGGTAAAGGCTTTGCGGTTGTCGCTCAGGAGGTTCGCGAGCTCGCACAGCGCGCAGCAACCGCGGCGAAGGAAATCAAAGGCCTGATCGAAAAGTCGTCTATCGAGGTCGGCACTGGCGTGAAACTGGTCCTTGAGACCGGCCAGTCGCTGAAGTCGATCGGCGATCATGTGGCTCAGATCAATCAACTGATGTCGGCGATCGCGACATCCGCCCGCGAACAGTCTACGGGCCTTGCCGAGATCAACACAGCAGTCAATCATATGGATCAGTCCACTCAACAGAACGCGGCGATGGTCGAACAGTCGACGGCCGCGGCCGCGTCCTTGTCGAGTGAGGCGAGCAGACTGCGCGACCTCGTCAACCAATTTCGGCTCAACGACTCCACCGGCCAGGTCGCTACGACGAGAAGTGATGTGCGGTTCAGGGCTGCATGATCAGGGTCAGCAGTCCCTTCGTGCTTCGGCTGCCACGGTCGGGGGTTGGATGTGCTTTAGCGCATCCGCCGTTCGCTGATGTCAAAGACTGCCGCATTGTCTTGAACCTCGCGGAGCCCCTTATAGGATGGGTGACGTAAGCTGCCGTCATCCGTCCAACCGGCAAACTCTACCTCGGCGATCAGGGTCGGTTGCGCGAAGACCAGGTTCTTGCCCTTGAGCGGCACGGCCGGCCGCCTGGTCGTTAGCTTGTCCAGGGTGGTTCTTAGGTACTCGGCGTCCTTCGTGTCGAATCCCGTTCCAACGGAGCCGACATAGACCCAGTCGTGCCCGTTGCGAGCGGCAAGCAGAAGGCTCCCCAAGCCGCCGCGCGCGACTGTCGATTGCTCATAGCCGACGATCATGAAGCTCTCGCTCTGCACACATTTGATCTTCAGCCAGTCGCCGGTGCGGCCGGAGCGATAAGGCTGATCCCGATGCTTGGCGATGATGCCTTCGAGCCCCAACGAGCAGGCCTGTTCCAGGAGAACCGCGCCGTCGCCAAAGACTTCCTCCGACAGCTGGATCGCGCCAGTGGCGCCATCGAGAAAATCCTCCAGCATGTGCCGGCGGGCGGAAAGCTCCATTCCGGTCAGAGTGTGGCCGTCGAAATAAAGAAGATCGAACGCCAGAAATACCGACTCCGTCGATGCTCGCTTGCCGCCGCGTCCGCCTAGCGACCGCTGCAGCGCCCCGAAATCCGCATGACCCTTGTTATCAAGCACGACGGCCTCGCCATCGAGGATGGCACTTCCGACGCCGAGCTTTTTGGCTGCTTCGGCGATCACCGGGAACCGGTGCGTCCAGTCATGGCCGCCGCGGGTGATGATCCGCACGCCCTTCGGCTCGATGTGGATCGCCAGGCGGTAGCCGTCCCACTTCACCTCGAAGGACCAATCCGGCCCTTTCGGCGGAACTTTTTTCAGGAGCGCCAGACAGGGCTCGATCCTGTCGGGCATCGGATCGAAGGGAAGATTGGGCTGCGCGGGATCGCGCGGCCGGGACGGCTTGGACTTGGCGACCGGATCGTCCTGCAGCAGCGGTTTGGTGCGACGGCTCATTTGCCGGCCCGCTTCTCGGCGGCGACGGATTTTTTCAGGGCATCCATAATGTTAACCACGTTGCCCGGCGGAACCGATGGCGCAGGTTTGCCTTTAGCCTTGATCGGCTTCTTCAGCGCTTTCTTCTTGGTGGCGATGATGTCGAGCAGCCGCTCCTGGACTGGGTCGGCCACCATTTCCGGGCTCCAATCCTTCGTCTGCCTTGTGATCAGTTGCTGGATCAGCGGCATCATCTCCGAGTCTGCCATTTCATCGCCGATCGCCTCGAAATAGCTATCCTCATCGCGGACCTCATCCCCATAACGCAAAGTCCATAGAACAATACCCTTGCCGCGCGGCTCAAGCATGACGGCCCGCTCGCGGCGCGAGATTACCAGCCGGGATATGCCCACCATGTTCTGGGCCTCCATCGCGTCGCGAATGACAGAAAACGCTTCCTGCCCGACCGGATCGCTCGGAGAAAGATAATAGGGCGTGTCGAGCCAAATCCACTCGATGCTGTCGCGCGGCGCGAATGTGGAAATGTCGATCGTCTTCGTGCTCTCGAGCGCCACGTTCTCGAGCTCCTCGTCTTCGAGGATAACATACTCATCCTCGCCACGCTGATAGCCTTTGACCTCGTCCTCTTCCTTCACGTCCTTGCCGGTGACGGAATCGACATAATGGCTGACCACGCGGTTCTGGGTTTGGCGATTGAGCGTGTGGAAACGGACCTTCTCGCTTTCCGATGTGGCCGGCATCATCTGCACCGGACAAGTAACCAGCGAGAGTTTGAGATAGCCTCTCCAATAGGGACGCAGACCCATGGCGTCATCCTTCCATCAGCTGACACGGCGGGCGGGCGTCGCCGCCGGCTTCGATTTCGCGGCCGGATTTGCCGCCTTCTGGCGCCCGGCGCTCCGGTTGGCGTTGGCGGCCGTGCGTTTTGGTTTTGCTTCCTTTCCTGCGATGCCGGCGCTCTCGCGCAGTGCCTGCAACAGATCGGTCGGCTTGGAGGCGATGGGAGCCTTCTTCTTCGGCAGTGTGCGGCCTTCGATCTTGGCTTTCACCAGTTCGGCGACGGCAGCCTCATAGCGATCGTGGAAGGTGCTGGCATTAAAGCTGCCCTTCTTGGTGCCGATAATGTGTTCGGCAAGTTCGAGCATTTCCCCTTCTATCTTGAGATCCGGCATCTCTTCGAATGCCTTGTCGGACGAGCGGACCTCGTAGTCGAAGTTCAGCGTCGAGGCGATCAGCCCCTTGCCATATGGCCGAATGAGGACCGTGCGCATCCGGCGGAAGAGCACGGTCTGGGCGATTGCGGCGACCCCTTCTTTTTTCATGCCGTCGCGCAGGAGCAGGAAGGCATCCGCGCCCATCTTGTCGGGCGCGAGATAATAGGGTTTGTCGAAATAGGTGGTGTCGATCTGCGAGCAGGGGATGAAGGCCTCAATCTTCAGGGTCTTGTTGCTTTCGGGCACGGCGGCGGCGACCTCTTCAGGCTCGAGCACGATATATTGGCCATTCTCGACCTCGTATCCCTTAACCTGGGCCTCGCGCTCGACCGGATCGCCGGTTTCGCTGTCGACGAACTCCCGTCTGACGCGGTTGCCGGTCTTGCGATTGAGGGTGTTGAAGGCGATGCGCTCCGACGACGAGGCAGCCGTATAGAGCGCCACCGGGCAGGAAACCTCTCCGAACTTGATGTACCCCTTCCAATTCGCTCTTGGACCCGCCATGGCACCATTACTCCGACGCAACTCCAGCGATTCAAGTGATTCGGCGGCGATTCGTTCCGAGTCGAAACGAATCTATTTTCAATAGCTTAGCCCGATGCGAATGCGCGTTTTGCGAGTCCCGGCTAGATCCATGATTCCATGCATCTTTTGATGTGCCGCGCATTTTCTGGGTGGAACAACCACCAAGGAGGCAGGTGTCATGCCGGTCGAGGCATCGCGGCAACATCTGCCAGGACCTGGCGATTGAAGACCTCCAATTGCGCAGCCCTTGGCGGAATGACGGCAGATCACGTTTCGGTGTTCTCACCGGCATATGTGTAACAAGGCGATATCCACTTCCGTAATTCATAGCGACGGGACATGCCGCCGCAAGTGATGGGAGCGTGGATGTTCTGCGAGCCGGCGGCTTATCCGCCGAAGGAGAACAGTGCGATGTTGAACAGACGACGAATGCTTATCACCGCTGCTCTTGGCGGTATTGGTCTGCGACTGGGGAACGGCGTGACGGCGGCAAGGGCGGCCGGGATCTTTGCTGTCGTCCATAGCGATGACGAATGGCGCAAGATCCTGACGCCGGACCAATATGCTGTGCTCAGGGAAGAAGGGACCGAACGCCCGTTTACGAGCGTTTTATTGAACGAACATGGAAAAGGCAATTTCGCCTGTGCCGGCTGCGATCAAGAGCTTTTTTCCTCGACCACCAAGTTCGAGAGCGGCACGGGCTGGCCGAGCTTCTGGGCGCCGCTCGATGGCGCGGTGGCGACGTCGCGCGACACGACCCTCGGCATGGTGCGCAACGAAGTGCACTGCAGCCGTTGCGGCGGGCATCTGGGACATGTCTTCGACGACGGGCCGAAGCCGACCGGTCTGCGCTACTGCATGAACGGCGTGGCCATGAAATTCCATCCGGCTGCAGCTTGAACGATCAGGGATCGACCAACTATCCTGTTTATCCTTGCCCTATCTCGGTGGCGTTCTGACCATTGTTAGCCCCGGTATCCTGCCGATCCGACCGTTCGTTTTTGCGCGGGCAGGCCAACCTTTCCTGCGCTGGTGCGGCGCGCCCGAGACGTTCGAGCAGCTCTCAGCCATGCTCGATGACGCGAGACAAAAAGTCTACGCAAGCGTTCGCGACAGCTACGCGCTGGGAACGACTGCGATGGCGGTCATCATCGTTCGAAGGGCCACCCACTCTCCGATCGGCACCTTGAGTGTGGCCGGTCCCACGATGCGCCTTAGCGACGACCGTATGAATGAGATCCTCCCTTGGCTGAAATCCAGTGCGAGGGAGCTTGAAGCTGCGAGCAGTTCCTCGCCGATCTTTGCACCCTGAGGGCGGCTTCTACTACGGCAGGCTTCCGACATCCGCGCCATCGAGCCGCCGCACGAAATCCGCGAAGAAGAGCGAGGCGTTAGTGGCCCGTTTGTGGACCGCGATCGTCTGAGGAATTCGCGAAAACACTCCATCTAACACCCGGAAGCCTTCCATCCGCTCCGAGGCGTTGACGAGGAATTCGGTCAGCCCAGCCGCCGCGTCGCATTCTCGCTCGGCGAGACAGTCGAGTGCCGCCGCGGGGCTGTCGACATGCAACACTGTTGCTCGTTTGAGGGTTCGTTCAAGCTGTTTCGTATAGGCGGCGCTCCGCGCGGAAGCGATACGGATTCCATTGCAATCCACTTCCTCCGCCGTCCGGTAGGGCGAACCCTCTGGAAGCAGGTAGGTGGCCTCGACGGAGATGTAGGGAGGCGAGAAGCTGAAGCGATCGGTTCTTGATGGGTCAGACGCGATGAAGGCGATGTCCCACTCACCGCCGTCCGCAGCGGAAAGAATGTCCGCGGCCGATCCGTATTGTATCAGGGAAAGCCCACGATCGAGTTCGTGGGCGATCCTATCCGCAATTTCCGCGCTCGGGCCCACCAAGGCGCCTGCGTCTTCGTCCCAGCGGATCAACGCTGCGTTCGACATGTTGACGGCGGCCCTAACGGTTCCAGCCGGCGCTATCTCCGACCGGACCTGCTCCAAATTAAACATGCTGTGCCTCCCTAGCGCGAAAACCTGGATGCAAGTGCTTCCGATCCTCTGGCAAGGAGGGCAACATCGACTCCAACTGCCGTAAACAGCGTTCCCTGCGCAATGCAGCGAGCCGCAAACTTCTCGTCAGCCGTCAAGATGCCCGACGGTTTACCGACGGCTTTCAAGCGCTCGATCGCATTCTCGATTGCCGAGACTACCGCAGGATGTCCCGGTTGGCCGGGATAGCCGAGGCTGGCTGCGAGGTCCGCCGGACCGATGAAGATCCCGTCGACTCCATCGACTCCTGCAATGGCTTCAAGCTGATCGAGCGCCTCTCCTGTTTCGATCTGCAGCAAGAGGCAGATCTCCTGCTCGGCGGTCTGCGCGTAGTTCGGCACGCGCCCGAAACGGGTGGCGCGGGTGAGGGCGGATACGCCGCGGATACCTCGTGGTGCGTAACGCGCGGCTGCCACGGCCGCCTTCGCCTCCTGTTCATTCTGCACATATGGAATGAGAAGCGTCTGGACGCCGATATCCAGAAAGCGCTTGATCAATACAGGGTCGTTGAAGGCCGGGCGTACCACGGGGGCGACGTCGTACGGCGCGACCGCCTGCAACTGTGGAAGTACAGTGAGGACGTCGCTGGGAGAATGCTCGGTATCGAAAAGCAGCCAGTCGAAACCGGACGGTGCGACGATTTCCACTGCATAGCTGCCCGGAAGGCCGCACCACAATCCGATCTGACTTTGACCGGCCAGGAGTTTTCGCTTGAACCTGTTGACGGGGAGTTCCATTAGATCCTCACACGAACGAGACGCCGATAGACCCCACGGGGCCGTAGTCGGCCTGGATCACGTCGCCCTGGGCGATGTCCACAGGGCGGGTGAAAGAGCCGGCCAGCACGATCTGTCCCTTTTTCAAACCGCCGCCCACTGCGTACAGCTTGTTTACCAGCCAGGCGATCCCGGCTGCCGGATGGCCCATGATCGCTGCAGAAACACCGGATTCCTCGATAATGCCGTTCTTCGAGAGGGTGGCGCCCACCCAGCGGATGTCGATGTCCATCGGACGAATGATGCGCCCCCCAACAACGATTGCTCCAAAGGCGGCATTGTCAGCGATCGTGTCGGTGATCGCTCTTGGAACCTCGGTGCGATAGTCGATGATCTCGAGAGCCGGGACTACGAATTCAGTCGCCCTCATCACGTCGTAGATCCGCGTTCCGGGCCCCTCGAGATCCTCGCCCATCACAAAGGCGAGCTCGACTTCAAGGCGGGGCTTGATAAAGAGTTCCGCCTTGATCTGCGCTCCGTCGTTGTAGAGGGCGTCGTCGAGGATGACACCATAGTCGGGCTCGGTCATCTTGGATGCCATCTGCATCGCGCGCGACGTAAGGCCGATCTTGTGGCCTACGACCCGAGCACCCTTCGCAGTGCGAGCCTCCGCCCAGAGCGCTTGAATTTTGTAGGCGTCTTCAAGCTCCAGACCGGGATAGGTCTTGCTCGGTTGAACGATCGGCTTGCGGTCGATTTCTGCCTTCAAAAGGGCGTTGGCCGCCTCTCGGCGTTCCAGTTCTGTGATCATGGTTCGGCTCTGTCGTTGATTATTTGATTGGTGGACGCGGCAGCACGGCTTCGCCGGGCTCCATGACGTAGGTGTAGTCGAGCGAGAACCAGGGGCCGTCGACGCCCGGCTCGGACGGATGCGGTTCGTCATGGCGGACGAAGTCGCCGGTCAGGGCTGCGGTCACTCCAAACTGAACGTCGGAATCGATGTTCGGATCGCTTGGATCGAAGACCTGGGAAATCAACGTCTTGTATCCCTGCTTGAAGATCAGGGCGTGAAGATGCGCTGGTCGGTACGGGTGACGTCCCTGCACCTTTAGCAGTCGGCCGACGACGCCGTCGACTGGGATCGGGTATCCGACCATCTTCACGGTATTGAACCAGAAGCGGCCGTCCGCGTCCGTGGTGAACTTGCCCCGAAGGTTCATCTCAGCCTGATCGGGATCCTGATTTTCATAGAGCCCGACTGGAGAAGCATGCCAAACGTCGACCTCGGCCCCCGCGATCGGCCTGCCGTCCCGGTCTACCACCTTGGCGCGGACATAGAGTGGCGTGCCTGGCGTGTCGGAGCGGATGATCGTACCGCCGTTTTCGACACGGGGAGAGTTCAGACGCCAGAACGGCCCGAGAAGAGACTGCGACGTCTCCGTCTGGCCGCTGTCGCCGTTGTTCAAGAGGCAAACCAGCGAGGATACGCCGAGAGATCCGGCCATAAGAACAAACTCGTTGTGGCTGTCCGTCTGCAGTTGTCCGATTTCGTTTAGGATCGCCGTAGTCTCGCGGAACTCGACTTCGGACAATCTCACCTCCCGCACGAATGCATGGAGATGCTTCACCATCGCTACGAGAATCTCGCGAAGACGCGGATCCTCGGTTTTGTTCATCACCGCGAGGACGGCAGGCGTCAGATCGCTTTCGGTTTTTATGGCCATAGGGCTACCTCCCATTGGCGCCGACTATAAAAATAATCGATTATCTGTCAAGGAATGTTACGACGACTTTTCCCGCCAGCCGGGAGGAAATTAGCCTTTCATCAGGCTAATATATTGCTATTGTTAATTTAAAATCGCAAAGCAAACAGACCATAGCTAACAAGACCGGCTCATTTGCATTTTTTGTTGACGCAGATAATCGTTTATTATATCGATCATCGACAATTGATCAAGATTGCCAGGGAGCAGGGATGAGCTCGACCGACGACAGCGCCTCTGCGCCAATGACAGACGAGGAGACAGCGTCCGCGGGTTTTGCCGATGATGGCAAGAACACTATCGGAAGTCAGTTGGCGTCGCGTCTGCGCGAGGCGATCATTTCTGGCGAGCTGGAGGCCGGCAGCAAGATCAATCTCGATAAGGCGCGCCGCACATTCAACGTCAGCCTCAGCCCTCTGAGGGAGGGACTTGCCCGCCTCATCTCCGACGGCCTGGTGGAGTTTCAGGACAACCGCGGCTATCGCGTTGCTCCGATCTCGCTGGCGAATCTGGAAGAAATCACGACGCTCCGCGAAGAGCTCGAAGTCTTCGCGCTGCGGGAATCCATGCGTATCGGCGATGTCGAGTGGGAGAGCAATATAATGCGCTCGCTCCATCGCCTGAACCGCACGGATCGGGATGCCTCGCGGCCTGAGACATTGGAGCTATGGGAAGCTCTTCACCGGGAATTCCATCTCACGCTCATTTCCGGTTGCGGCAAACCGCTTCTGTTGCATTTTTGCGGCCTCTTGCTGAACCTCAATGACCGGTACCGCCGGGCCTTCCTCATAAGAACTTCCGGCGACCGAAACGTCGGCCAAGAGCACAGCGAGATTGCGCAAGGAGCGGTCGCGCGGGATATCGAATACGCCACCGACAAACTGCGACAGCACATCCACCGCACTGGGACGAACCTTCGAAATCATCTCGCGACGAAAGGGATCGTGTGATGGTGGCGCCTGGAAAATCAGAGCAACAGATTGGCGTAGCGCACTTCTCCGCCATCTCCCTGGAGCCGAGCGATTTTGCGAAGGTCGCAGCCGGGGCAGGCTTTTCCAGAATTGGGCTGAGGCTGAATCCGGCCTTCCCCGGAGCGCCCTACTACGAGCTTCCCGTCGGCGGCCACGCGGCGGAAGAATTGAAAGCCGTACTGCGCGGCGAAGCGCTCGAGGTCTTCGACATCGAGTTCTTTGTCATCGACCCCTCGTTCAACGCCTCGTCTCTGGAACCCATATTGGCTGCGGCTGCCAATATCGGGGCCAAGCGTCTAAGCGTGTGCGGCGACGATCCGGAACAGAGCAGGCTGCAGTCGAACTTCACCGAATTCTGCGGCCTTGCAAGCGGCTACGGATTAGCGGTCGATATCGAGAACATGGGTTGGCGGACGATCAGAACGTTCGCTGACAGCGTCAATCTCGTGAAATCGAGCGGCGCGTCCAATGCCGGCGCGCTCGTCGACGGAGTGCATTTCTTCAGGAACGGCGGAACGTTGACGTTGCTGCGCGCCGAGATCGACAGGGTCAAACACGTCCAGTTGTGCGACGTCGCCGGACCTGCCCCGAGCACAGCCGAGGCCATGATCGCAGAGGCCCGAGGCAAACGCCTTGCCCCCGGCGAGGGGGAATTGCCCTTGGGCGAACTGGTCGCAATAGCCGGGGCCGCATCGGTCTCGGTCGAAGTACCTCTTTCAGGCTCGGCAGACGCGGAGGAGCATTTGAAACGCCTGTTCGAAGGGGCCGTACGAATATTTAAGCCGGGTCAGTGATCCCGGCGCCGGCGGGGCGAGAGCCGCGCCGAGTGGAGGAAGCCAACACATGGGTTACACGTTTGATTTTGGTGCGGTCTTCGACCGCGCCCCGGAATTGTTATGGGGTTCGCTCGGATCGTTGGGTCTCGCCTTCGCCGGGATGCTGCTTGCTCTCGTGATCGGAATCCTGGGCGTTGCTGCGAGAACGTCGAAGATCGCGTGGGTTCGCAGTCCGGTCATCGCGTTCGTCGAAGTCGTCCGCAACACGCCGTTCCTGGTGCAGATCTTCTTCATCTACTTCGCCCTCCCGCTTATGGGCATCCGCCTGAATCCGACGGTCACCGCGATCATCGCGCTGGGGATCAACGGCGGCGCCTACGCCATCGAGATCATCCGCGGGGGCGTTGAGAGCATAAGCAAGGGACAGATCGAAGCTGGTTTTGCGCTCGGGCTGCACAAGGCCGACGTCTTCCGCCTCATCGTTCTCAAGCCGGCACTGCGAGCGATCTACCCGTCTTTGACGAGCCAATTCGTGATGCTGACCTTGACCACGTCGGTGTGCACCTCGATCGCCGCGTATGAGCTGACATCCGCGGCGCAACGCATCGAGTCAGACACGTTCCGAAGCTTCGAAGTCTACTTCACGGTGACCGCAATCTACCTGGTCATCTCAAGCCTGATGATGGGAATCTTCGCTCTGATCTCCCGTTCCTACTTCAACTATCCGACTCGATAGGAGGCGCTCATGGGTCCCATCGGCGAAAACGAGCTGCTCTTCATCCTGCAGGGTCTGAAATGGACCGTATTGCTGGCGATCATCGGTTTCATTGGCGGAGGCGTGTTCGGCATTTTGATCGCGCTTGTGCGCACGTCGAAGTATCCGTTCGCCCGGCTTGCATCATCTGGCTACATCGCGCTCTTCCAAGGCACGCCGCTCCTGATGCAGCTCTTTGTCGTCTACTACGGCGTTGCCTTGCTTGGCATCGACGTCAACGCCTCGGTCGCTGTCGCGATCGCGTTCACTCTTCACGCGAGCGCCTTCCTCGGCGAGATATGGCGCGGCTCGATTGAAGCCGTCCCCAAAGGGCAGACCGAAGCCGCGAACGCTCTTGGTCTGCATTACGTCTCCCGAATGAAGGACGTGGTTCTGCCGCAGGCTTTGAAGATCTCGATGCCTGCGACCATCGGCTTTCTTGTGCAGCTCATCAAGGGGACGTCGCTTGCGGCGATCGTGGGCTTCATCGAGCTGACCCGCGCTGGCCAGATCATATCGAACCAGACCTACCGCCCGCTGCTCGTCTTCGGGATCGTCGGAATAATCTACTTCATGATTTGCTGGCCTCTCTCCCATGTCGGAAGCGGCCTCGAGAAACGGATGGCAAAAGCTGCCCGCTAACCCTGCTTCGGGAAGAAGCAAACAGCACAAGAGGAGGAAGTGCAATGAATACCAATCGCAGGAAATTTTTGGGTCTAGCGCTGGCGACCGCTACCTTCGCCTCCGTTGGCGCCGCGGCAGCCACCGCGGCATCTGTCGAGGAGATTAAGTCGAAGGGAATGCTCGTAGTGGGCATCCAAGGCGACAACGCGCCTTGGGGCTTTGTGAACTCGAGTGGCAAACAGGACGGCTTTGACGCCGACGTGGCGACGCTGTTCGCCAAGGAACTCGGCGTGAAAGTCCAGTTCCAACCACTCGCGGTCGCGAACCGTATTCCCGCGCTGACGACCGGCAAGGTCGACATTCTCTTCGCCACGATGGCGATGACGGAAGAGCGCGCCAAGGCGATCCAGTACAGCAAGCCTTATGCGGCCAACACGATTTCGCTCTATGCCGCCAAGGCCGACGCCGTGAAAACGCCGGCGGACGTGGCGAGTTGGGAAATCGGCGTGCCGAAGTCCAGCTCGCAGGACAAGGCCGTGACCGACGCGGTCGGATCGACGGCCACCATTCGCCGCTTCGACGATGACGCCGCAACTATTCAGGCGCTGGTCTCGGGACAGGTCAAGGCCGTCGGAGGCAACATGTTCTACGGACAGCGGCTCGATGCCGCCAGCGCCGGCACCTACGAGCGTAAGATCGACTTCCTGACGACTTACAACGGCGTCGGAACGCGACTGGGCGAGAAGGACTGGAACGAGGCCGTCAATGCCTTCCTCGACAAGATCAAGGGTAATGGCGAACTCGCAGCCATCACCAAGAAGTGGATGGCAATCGATCTTCCCAAGTTCCCCGAATCCATCCCGAACATCCCGTTTACGGTCAAGTAAAGCATAAATGGAGGGCGCCGTGCTCACTTCCCCCAACGATCAGTCGACCTTGATATCCCTTGATAAAGTGGAGAAATGGTACGGCTCCTTCCACGCCCTGAAGAACATCAATCTGTCAGTTCGCAAGGGAGAGAAGATCGTCCTTTGCGGACCGTCCGGTTCCGGCAAGTCCACCTTGATCCGTTGCATCAACGCTCTTGAATTGATTCAGGACGGCAAGATCGTGGTCGAAGGCCAACTGCTGGACGGCACCACCAAGGCTGTCGACGCTATTCGACGTGAAGTCGGAATGGTTTTCCAGAACTTCAATCTGTTTCCGCACATGACCGTCCTGCAAAACTGCGCGCTCGCACCGATGAGGGTGCGGGGCGCAAGCCGTGCCGACGCAGAGAAGCTGGCGCGAAAGTATCTCGAGCGCGTCCGCATCCTTGATCAGGCGGAAAAGTATCCAGCCCAACTCAGCGGCGGGCAGCAGCAGCGCGTCGCCATCGCGCGCGCCCTGTGCATGGAGCCAAAAGCCATGCTTTTCGACGAGCCCACGTCCGCCTTGGACCCCGAAATGGTCAAAGAGGTTCTCGACACCATGATCGGCCTCGCACGAGACGGCATGACAATGATCTGCGTGACCCATGAAATGGGCTTTGCCCGGCAAGTCGCTGACAGGGTCATCTTCATGGCTTCCGGAGAGATCATAGAGGAGGCGGAGCCGGAAACCTTCTTTAAAAATCCCAGGCATGACCGGACGAAGGCGTTTCTCGGCGAAATCCTTGCGCATCACTGATCGGTCAGAAACATGGACAACAACAAATACCTGGTCGGTCTAATTGGCGCCGACATCCAGATGTCAAAGTCGCCGGCGCTCCATGAAGCGGAAGGGCGCCACCTGGGACTTGATTACAAGTACGAGCTCGTGGACCTGGCGGCGCGCGGCTTGCCGCCTTCCGCGCTGCCGGATCTTCTGGACGAACTGGAAAGCCGCAGCTTTGCGGGAACCAACATCACCCACCCATGCAAACAGACCGTGCTGGCTCACCTAACGCGCCTGTCCGAAGATGCTGAGATGCTTGGAGCCGTTAACACAGTCGTGTTTCAGAACGGCGAGCGGGTCGGACACAACACCGACTGGTATGGCTTCTACAAGAATTTCGAGCGCGGATTGCCCGGTGTCGCGAAGACTCATGCAGTTCTGCTTGGCGCTGGCGGTGCTGGTGTGGCCGTCGCGCACGCGGCTGTGAAAGTCGGCATAGAAAATCTCTCGATCTTTGATCAGGACGAGCGCCGCGCCTCAACTCTTGCCGAACAGCTCAACGAGAGATTTTCAGGAGAGGTCGCGAGGCCGGTCAAAGACGTCGGCGCTGCGCTCGCCACCGCAGACGGCCTGATCCACGCCACGCCGACGGGTATGCGAAGCCATCCGGGACTTCCGATCGATCCCGATTGGATAGAGCGGCATCATTGGGTGGCGGATATCGTCTATATGCCGTTGGTGACCGAGCTCCTTGCGTTGGCGACGCAGAAGGGGTGCCGAACGCTTCCCGGGGGAGGAATGACCGTGTTCCAAGCGGCCGCAGCCTTCGAGCTTTTCACAGGCCTATCGCCCGACACGGAACGAATGTCGCGCCATTTCGACGATCTGTGCCGAGTGGCAGCCTGATCGGGGGAACTAAGCCATGCCGCATATTATCATCGACTACAGCCGAGGTGCCGCAGAACGCGTCGCCATCGATGAACTGACCCGCGCGGTTCATCGCCGGGTCCGCGACGGAGGGCTGGTCAAGCCAACCGTGGTCCGCACGTTCGCTAGAGAAGCCACCATCTCCTGCGTCGGGGACGAGCATCCCGACAATCACTTTGTGCAGATAATCGTGCGCATGGCCCCCGGCCGTCCCCCGGAGGTCAAAAGGGAGCTACTGAAATCGGTGCTCGAAGCTGCGCGTGACGTCGCAGCATCCGCACTGGAAACGGGCCGGCTCGGGCTTCGCGCAGATCTCTACGAATCCGACCCAAACTTCGCGCTTCAGGAAATAGCGTTGGCCTGATCCGGCAACGCCTAACAAGGACAATTGCAATGAGCCTCATCTACGTTCTCAACGGCCCAAACCTGAACCTTCTCGGCAAGCGCCAGCCGCATATCTACGGGCACGAGACATTGGTTGACGTTGAGGCGGACTGCCGAAAGTTGGCGTCGGAACTGGGACACGAGATCCGTTTCCATCAAAGCAATCGCGAATACGAGATCATCGACTGGATCCACGAAGCGCGCGAGGACGGCGCTGGCATCGTCATCAACCCGGCCGCATTCACTCATACTTCGCTCGCCATCCTCGACGCGCTGAATACCTTCGAGGGCCCCGTCATCGAGATCCATATCTCCAACGTCCACAAGCGCGAGAGTTTTCGCCACCATTCCTTCGTGTCCCACCGGGCCGACGGTGTCATCGCGGGTCTTGGCACCGAGGGCTACCAACTCGGCATCCGCAGAGTTGCGACCATGCTCAAGACCGAGAAGAAGGACTGATGGCGGTGGCGAACCGGGTCAAGCTAGCGGTCCTTGGGGCGGGGCTCATCGGCAAGCGTCATGTCAAGCACGTGATGAAAGAGCCGGCCGCGGAGCTGATGGCCGTGGTGGATCCCTCGCCAGTCGGCCAAGCGATCGCTAGTGAGGCTGGTGTCAGATGGTTCCCCAGTTTTGCCGACATGACGATGTCAGAGCGCCCCGACGGCGTCATCATCGCGACGCCCAACCAGGTGCATGTCCAGAATGGGTTGGAAGCCGTAGCGGCCGGTGTACCGGCGCTGGTTGAAAAGCCGATCGCGGACGACATCGCTGCTGGCGAGAAGCTTGTGCAAATGGCGGAAGCCAAAGGCGTCGCGCTGCTGACGGGACATCACCGCCGGCATAATCCGATGATGCAGAAGGCGAAGGAGATCATCGACAGCGGGACGCTCGGTCGGATCCTGATCGTGAATGCGATGTTCTGGCTGTTCAAGCCGGACGAGTACTTCGACATCCCGTGGCGGCGAGAGCGTGGAGCCGGGCCGGTCTTCCTCAACCTTATTCACGACATCGACAACCTCCGCTTTCTTTGCGGCGACATAAGCGCCGTGCAGGCCCGTGAATCCAATGCAGTGCGCCGCAACGCCGTCGAGGAAACCGCGGTCATCCTCATCGAGTTCAAAAATGGTGTTCTCGGCACTGCTTCCGTCGCCGATTCCGTTGTCGCGCCGTGGAGTTGGGAGATGACGACGGGAGAAAATCCCGCTTACCCGAAAACCGAAGAGACTTGCTACATGATCGGCGGAACACACGGATCTCTGGCCGTGCCGTCGTTGGAAATATGGAGCAATGCCGAAAAGCGAAGCTGGACCGAGGCATTTGAGCGTGACAGAGCTCCGTTCGAAAACGAGGACCCGCTCGTCATGCAGATCCGTCAGTTCTGCAGCGTTATTCGTGGCGAGGAAGCTCCATTAGTGAGCGGTCGTGAAGGCTTGGAGACATTGAAGGTCATCGAGGCCGTGAAGCGATCAGCCGCGACGGGAGGACGAGTCGTCCTCTGACCAGAGATTGGCAAGCGGCGAGAGAAACGTCTAAATCAACGATATGCCGCACGAGGGAATAGCGTGATATGGTTCAAGTCCCTTCAAGGGCGAGAGATCGGAAAAATCCGAAAATTCGGAAGCATTATTTCGGTGTTTAGCTGCGCGGCTTATGCAATGAAGCGCCTGCCTTTTCGGCCGCTGCCCGCAGACGCTTGTCCCTGGTCCATAATGCCGCTCGCCGATCAAGCAGTATCGAGGCGAGCAAGTGGGCATCTGTATAGCCGATGCCCATACTGAAAATGCCGTGACGGTCGATCATTGTCATTACTTCGTCGTGCGTTGCGACGAATGCTTGGCGCTGGGCTGCCAGAAACGTTATCACACGCTCGCGATCTCGAAGGCTGCCAAGTGCCAGTTCGCCTACCACCGCCGGATGGCAGAGTAGGCGATCGTCCTCAATGATCGTCCGAAGCTCCGCCTCAAAATGGCGAAAATGATCGATCCATATAGAAGTGTCTGCCAGTATCACTTGGCCGCCGCGCGCCGGCGACGCGGAGCTGCCTCTGCATCGGGCATAGTTCCGCCGAGCGCGATGAGGCGTTTCCCGGACTCTACTCGGACAAGCGTCTCCAACGCTTGGCGGACGAGAGCCGCGGTTTCTTTTGTGCCAGTCAGAGACCTGGCCCTTTCCATGAGAGTGTCGTCGAGATTGATAGTCGATCGCATTATTTTTTATCCTTATTCTGACGTCTTAAATAGCACCATTTGGTGATAAAATCTACGCCTAGTCCACGTCGATACCTCCGGACGGATAGCGGGTAGGATGTCGTTACTCGCGCACTTCGAGACGGTCTCCGTATTTCAGGGCGAGCCGCCTGCAATCTTCGCAATCAAGCTTAATGCCGTCCAGTGTGACTGTCGCAGCCGCCGTGCTGCAAACAGACTGATCCAACCTAGCGACACGAAGAATGGCGTTGCCAAGCAGCATATCACATGGAGCCTGATCTACTTCAGGGCCGCCGACGCTGTGCGTGACAATACCCCGCACCGTGGCAAGCCATTTGCGCTTTCGGATGATATTTCTGTCCTCGACCATGAGCGTGCCTCTACCGGAAACCCGGTCAGTTCACCTCGAACAGACCGGGTCACTGCTAGGAAAACCCGTTTGAGAAATCCTTGTTCCGGGGGAGAAACCACTCTCGATCGGGGTCGGCGGAAGAACTTGGTTTGGGTGCAGCCGACGCTCATCGCCGAGACTGAGTACCGCCTCTGGACACACGATGGAAAGCTGCGACACGCCTCGTGCAATGCGCGAGCGCCAGGGCAATGCCGCCGTCTACACAATTGACTGAAGAATAACGCCCGACGAGAAATCGCCGGGCTTTGTTCGTTGATATCGAAGTTGGGGGTCGGGGCAGGGATTCGAACCCCGCGTCACAGCTCGAAGGCTGGAAGCAACCTCGGATACCCGAGGGATGGGGAGAGCGCCGCGCTCCGATTACGCTTACGCCCGACTGAACCATTAACTCGTGGCCCTTGCAATTGTTCCAGATAGGCGGCCAACCCCCGAGCCCAGCATTGGCCACCGAGCTTTCCCCGCTACGTCGCCGAGTTTTTGTTTTTTTGGATCAGAGGCGTCAAGAGCGGGTCGCGGGTTCGAATATATTCAACTGCAGTAAGCCATTTTGTGATTTCGTCAGGGCGCATCCCGAACGCGAGCCAAATTGAGCGAAAAGACCGGGCTCGTGTGCCAGCGCGCCCTCCGTCGTGGTAAGATGCCCAACTCCCTGTTTCGAAAGGGTGGGCAAAGAAATGGAGAGGCGTCTCGCCGCGATACTTTCCGCTGATGTGGTAGGCTACAGTCGCCTCATGGGAATGGATGAGGGCGGCACGCTTGAGCGGTTGAAGGCCTGCCGTCGGGAACTGGTCGATTCCACCATCGAAGAGCACCATGGCCGGATCATCAAACTCATGGGTGATGGCGCGCTGGTCGAGTTTGCTAGCGTTGTAGACGCGGTTCAATGCGCGGCCGTAATCCAGCGGGGAATGTCCGGCAGAGACCGAGGACTTCCCGCGGAACAGCGCATTCGGTTTCGCATCGGGATCAATCTCGGCGACATTATTGTCGAAGGCGATGACATCTATGGCGACGGCGTCAACATCGCCGCCCGTCTGCAGGGAATTGCCGAGCCTGGCGGAATTTTCATATCCGGCACCGCATTCGACCAGGTCATACACAAGGTCGATGTCGGTTTCTCGTCGCTCGGCGAGCATCGGTTGAAAAACATCGCCGACCCCGTTCGCGTCTATAGCGTTCTGCTTGACCCAACCCACCTTGGTAAGGTCATCTTTGCCTCGCGGACAAGGGCACGAGCTATGGCGCTGTTAGCGCTTGTAGGGCTATCGATCGCTGCCGTTGCGGCCGTCGTCGCATGGCAATGGCCTCATAAACAACGCGCATCGATTGCAGTACTACCCTTCGCCAACTTGAGCGACCAGACCCAAGATTATTTCGCCGATGGCATTACCGACAACCTGATTACCGATCTCACCAGGCTGTCGAAACTTGATGTAATTTCCCAGAATTCCGTCTTTGCCTACAAGGATAAACCCCATTTGCTGGCAGACATACGCCGTGATCTCGGCGTGCGCTTTGTCGTGGAGGGCAGTGTTCAGCGCATGGGCGACCTGATGCGCGTCAACGCGCAGCTGGTCGACACTGTGAGCGGCGACCATCTGTGGGCCAATCGATTTGATCGCCGCGGGGCGGATGTGTTTGCTGTCCAGGATGCGATGAGCCGCCAGATCGCCAATGCGCTCGGTCTGGAACTCACCCCCTCCGAGGTAGAGCGAATTGCGCGTCCGCCGACCGCCAATCTCGAAGCCTATGATTATTATCTGCGTGCCGAGCAGGCGGCCCGGACGGGACGTCGTTCTATGATGCTGGAGGCGTTGGCGCTGTTTGACAAGGCCGAAGAACTCGACAGTGGCTTTGCCGAAGCCTTTGCGTCCGATGCGCATGCGTCGGCCTTTGTATGGCGAAGCGCATATGACGACGTCCTCCAGAGTGCCCTGGCGCGAAAAAGAACATACGACAAGGCAAGTCGCGCGCTCGCCCTCGATCCCGAACTACCGTCGCCTTATGCGGTCCTCGCTATCATGCAGGTCGTGGACCGACGTTACGAGCAGGCGATTGTCTCGGCGCAGAAGGCCGTGGCACTCGGCCCCTCTGACGCCGAAGCTCATATGGCCTTCGCATATGTTCAATTGATATCGGGCAATCACGCCGACGCCGTTGCGGCTGTCGAGAAGGCGCTCAGGTTCGATCCGAACCCCTCCGCCGTCGACCGATATACGGCCGGCATGATTTTTTATCTGCAACGCGACTACGAGAGGGCGATAGACAGTTTCAAACGCGCGGGCTACGGCTCCCAAGGTAACGGCGAGTTCGTCACCCCGCTCGCCATGGCCTATGTCCGTATCGGTCGCATTGATGAGGCCCGAGCGACTGTCGCCGAGGCCCAACGTCTTCTCGGGGGACGCGACTGCCTTGCGGCCTGGCGTATCGGCAATGCCCATTTCAGGGACGAGGATTTGGCATTTATCCTGGACGCGTTGCGCCAGGCCGGGCTGCCGGAATGGCCGTTCGGTTTCCAGGGGAACGAGCAAAATCGGTTGAAAGGTGCCGAGATCTCCGCCACCGTCATGGGCAAACTTCTGCGAGGGACGACCGAGCCGTCCGAAAGCCTCGCGCTGATGCAAGTCCAACCGGACGGAAAGGCCGCATTCCGCTCGGCATCCCAGATGATGACCGAGAAGGTCTCTGTCAAAGGGGACCTGCTTTGCGAGCAAAGCGAAAACGCATTTGGCCGGCCCGATTGCGGCCCGGTCTATAGACACGCAAATCCGGTCGACCAAACCAGCTATGCCTACGCAAACTCGACCAAGGTTTTTTATTTTTCGCCGGCCCAATAGAGCCTTGTTAGTCCGTCAGTGGTACTGATCCCGTTCGAGATCGGCCGCGACCTTCGGCCATTTGGCATCGGCGCTGGCCACAGTGTCCGCCGGATGAGCGGCAAAGTCCTCCGCATCCGCCTTGTCATACATCAGGTAAAGCTTGCCTTCGACAATCTTGAAGGCTTCCGGATCGATGTTGACCGTGACAGACCCGGCACTTACCTCGCCCGTGCAGTAGCCGCCGTACTGAGGCGCGTATCTGAGCGGTTCGCTCATGAACATCTCGCGATGTTTGGCATTAGCGAAATGCCAGGGCGTCCCCATCCATTCGTAGGTGATTTTTTCCGAACCTTTCGTCGCTTTGCCTTCGGTAAAGTAGGCGACAGTATCGTAGCCCATGATCGCGACACCGCCGAAGTACCCCGTGTTTACCGAGTCGTCCGCCATGGCTGGCGATCCGCTGACAACGCCTGCGACAGCCAGACCGATCACTGCCAAAGATCGACCAATGCATTGTGTCTTGTTTCCAAAATGCATCTGCGCCTCCTGTTTTATTCGTGTATTTCCGTGCACTTAGCGTAATTCTCTGCGCCGAGAACGCTGCCCGGAGGGCATGCCACGCCATGTCGCTTGAATAGACGGACAATATCGAAATTGCCTTTCCACATGGCCCTCGTGATTGGTGCGTAGCCGTGAACCTCGGCGTGGGTCACATCGGCGCCCTTGGCGAGGAAAAACTCCGCGAGAAGGACATGGTTCTCTTCGCCCGCAACCATGAGCGGGGTAACACCCGCTTTGTTGGACGCATCGTCGAGAATTGCTCCGTGGTCTAGGAGCAGTTTGCTGATCGGAACGCTGCCCGAAAATGCCGCAGCATGGAGGGGAGTAAAGCCGCCTGAATTCCTGGCCATAACATCGGCATTTCTGTCTATCAGCAACTCGGCAACGGCGAGCTGATTTTCAAGCGCGGCGTTGATGAGTGGTGTTGCCTGGTCGCGGGTGCGGCTGTTGACGTCGGCACCCGAAGCCAGAAACTGCTCCACGGCAACAGTGTTTCCCGCTGAAACGGCATCGAACAAGGGATCCCCTGCGGCCGCGACTGTCGCAGAAAAAAACAACGCTACCGATGTAAGAAACCGGCGCATAGCTTCACCACAATGTTTCCAGACAGAATAGCATGCCGTCGGCACGTAGGCTACCTAGCACCTGCGTCCGATGCAGCAGCGACCGCCGTGAAAGGGGCCGCTTCTCGTGGAAACATTGTGACTCTGGGCCCACACACCCCGACCAGCTTGACAGCGATATATCACGCGGCACCGGAGAACCGAGATTTTCCGCAAGCGCACCAATCTCCGCTGCGGCGCCGTCATCGTCGCTCGCGAGGAACACGACTCTCCTGCCACCGTGTACGGCTGGGTCTTGGTCAAGGACGGCAGCGACCAAATGGTTGAAGCCTTTCTTGATGACAGCGAACCTTTGGCTGTGGCTGGCCTTTGTCATTGCCATCCTCGTTGATGTCAACCAGCTCTTCGCCTTAATGCAGCACGCTCATGAAGGCTACGATCGTGACGATCGCGGCGAGGAAGATTGAACTCGTTATGATCGTGCCGAAACCGAGGCCGGTCGCCAAACGAAGCCGAACGACAAGGGGTGCGGCTCGCGCTCGCCATTGAGAAGACGGGCTACGCCTTATCGTATGCCTCATGGTCCGAGTGTCAGAACGAAAGCGCAGCGGTTGTCCCCATAACAAAGTTAAAGGGAGCGAAACTTGGTCGAATGATGTAGAGCGTCTAAGCGAGAGTGCGCGACGCTCGCTTCTATTGAGCCCGGTTTTTGTCCCCGCCTATCTTCTTTGAAACTTCTTCCGCGCGGCGCGCGCCACGCTCTCGGCGAGGATCAGCAGACAGCCGAGGAGAAGCAGAGCGGCGCGGAGCAGCGCGTCGGCATGGACGAATTTCACCAGCACGCCGCCGACGGCGATCAATAGCAGCGCCGCCAACGCCAGCGCCGTCGTCGACGAACATGACGAAGAATTCCCTGAACGCGACCTTCAGAATATTCGTCATGCGGTGACCTCGGCATGGACGTTGAAATACTGGCGCGGCATCCGGACTGCGGCAAGGAAAAAGACGGTGAGCACCCCATCTCTCTCCTATTTCTTGTCGCAAACGAGTATGCCGGCGTCTTTGTCTTAAATTTCAAATGGACGCCATTTGGATTTCAAATGGCCACATATTGACTTTCAATTAGTCAATACCATAGCTTCAATTGGTCACAAGGAGCAAAACCATGGCGCTATATCCTAGGCTCGCCGAGCAACGTGTTAACGATGCCATGTCGGACACGCGCGTCGTATTGATCGTCGGACCCCGACAATCCGGCAAAACGACGCTGGCCAGGAAGATGGCCAGTCCAGAAATGGAATATTACACGCTCGACAATGCGACGATCCTGGAAGCGGCTCAACGAGACCCGGTTGGGTTCGTCAGAGGAATGGACCGTGCCATCATCGACGAGATTCAGCGCGCTCCCGAGCTGCTGCTGGCAATTAAAGAAAGTGTGGATACCGACCAACGTCCAGGACGATTCCTGCTGACGGGCTCAGCCAATCTCATGACACTGCCGCGCGTAGCGGACTCGCTCGCAGGTCGCATGGAGGTCGTCCGATTGCTGCCGCTCGCTCAAAGCGAAATCAGGGCGGCCGGCAGCAGCTTTTTGCGCGACGCTTTTCGCAACGACCCCAAAGCCGGAGATTCCATCTTCGGCGACGACTTGATGGCCGCGGTCTTGGCAGGGGGATATCCCGAGGCATTGGGCCGCAAAAACCTGAGCCGCAGACAGGACTGGTACGCGGATTATATCCAGGCAATCGTTCAACGCGATGTTCGCGATGTGGCACAAATCGAGCAGATCACTCAAATGCCGCGGTTGCTACGCATTCTTACGGAGCATTCAGGTCAACTCGTGAATTATTCCGGCATTGGTGCCGCCATCGGGATGAACCACATCACAACACAAAAATACGTCGGCATATTCGAGAGCTTATTCCTCGCTCGAACCTTGCCGCCCTGGTTTTCCAATAACCTGAAACGCCTCATCAAGACACCCAAAATACATTTTCTCGACTCTGGTCTTCTCGCTTCCCTCCGGGATCTCTCTCTCGACCGGCTACGGGCAGAGAGGGGGCAATTTGGACCATTGCTGGAGACTTTCGTCTTCGCCGAAATTCTTAAACTCGCGAGTGGCGGGGAAGAACGATTTGAATTCTCACACTTTCGCGACAAGCAGCAGAACGAAGTCGATATCGTTGTCGAAGACAGAAGAGGACGCATCGTCGGCATTGAGATAAAGGCGGCAGCTACCGTCTCGAGCGCCGATTTTTCTGGGTTGCGAATCCTGGCCGAGGCATCTAGAGAAAGATTTGTTTCAGGCTTTGTTTTGTATGACCATCAAAAAGTGGTCCCCTTCGGAGAACGTCTATACGCCGTGCCTATTTCCGCACTGTGGTGTTAGCGCCTGGGAATTTCTGCTCAGCCTCAAGACCCGCCGATTCTTGAAAATTCGAGGGTTTTCAATGTCAAATGAGCCTCTGGTACGAATCCCCTTCGCCTACGCCAGACGGACAAATGACGCGGTCCCAAGTTCTGCTCCCCCCAAGAGCATCAACTGGATAGCGCTAATTAGCGTAGGAACCTGCAGTCTCACGTTGAATTGATGTGGAGCCCGCAATACCAAGCTGTCGGAACACGCGATTGCGGATCCGCACGCTTCAAAAGTACCTGCGGCATAGAAATTCTTTGACAACTGCCGACACCGCACGTGGCTGCTCAAAAGGAAGCAGATGCCCTGCGCCCTCGATGACCACTGTCTCGCAATCTCGCATCAGTTCCGCGATGGCTTCTTGGACGACAGGCGTAGAGAGGTGATCTTCCGCACCGGTCATCAACAAGACGGGAAACTCGAAGGACGGCAGGTACACCGTCGCATCAGGCCTGACAATTAGAGCCCGGTTCTGCCGCTCGTGAATCTCTAGCGGACAATCTTCGACCATCTGGCGGATATCGCCGACGAGACGAGCGTCTCGCGCACTTTCGGCAGAGATCACCTTTGTCACCCAACAGCGTGCGTAAGCCACCACATCTGCTTTTACCTCGGCAATACGGCTCTCGCGGCTGGCCGCTTCATCCTGAGCCGGGCCTTCGGCATTTGCATTCGAAAGGACCATTGCACCGATCCGATCCGGCGATTGGCGGCCCATCTCCATGGCCACGCGGGTCCCCATCGAATGGGCGAGCACGATCAATGCCCCATTCGTTTCACGAAGCGTTCGGGAGGCCATATCCTCTATCCTCGCATCCCGGCGTGTATCGGCCTCGAAGACCGTGGTTTTATCGGACTTCAGATCACCGACGATGGACCGCCAAGTGCGACCGTCGGACATAATGCCAGGTATGGATACGATTGTCGTCATCGTACGTTCGCTCACAAGGTTGCCGTTGTAAAAGGGACTACCGGGATGGTTGACGCATCCGTCTTTTGCATTGTGACTGTCTGTCAATATGCACATGGCAGAGGCGTCAAGCCTGTTGTATTAAGCGGGCCGTTCTGCGGTTTTCGGACGCCATTTGATAAGGCGCGACTCGACCAAGTCCAGCACCAGATCGATGAGGAGGACGAAGATGGCGAGGATGACGATACCCGCAAAGACGCCGACCGCGTCGAAGTTGCCTTCGGCCTGAGCGATGAGATAGCCCAGTCCGGCGGACGCGCCGAGATATTCCCCAATGATTGCGCCGACCACTGCGAAGCCCACCGAAGTGCGAAGTGACGAAAGAATCCAGCTTGCCGCAGCCGGGAAATAGACATGGCGGAGAAGGTCAGACCGCTTGGCCCCGAGAATACGCGCGTTCGAAAGCACGACCGGATTGACCTCACGAACGCCTTGCATGGCGTTGAAGAAAGTTACGAAAAAGACGAGCGTTACCGCGAGCGCGACTTTTGACCACAAGCCCAGTCCAAGCCACAGCACAAAAATTGGTGCAAGGACGACGCGTGGGATGGCGTTCAGCCCCTTGATGAAGGGATCCAGAATCCGTGCCATCGATCGGGAGAGGCCGAGCCACACGCCTGCGGCGACCCCGAGAGCCGTGCCGATGACGTAGCCGAGTACCGTCTCCGTCAGCGTGATCGTTACGTGCTTGTAGAAAGACGGATCGCTTACCCAGGTGACGACCTGATGAAAGATGTCGGCCGGCGACGGGAAAAAGAAGACATCGATCACGCCTGCGTTCACGCCGAGCTGCCATCCTCCGACGATGACGAGGAGAAGGGTGAGTTGAATGAGCCGTTCAGTCATTGTGTGCATAGCTTTTCTCCACTTCACCCCGCAGGGACGCCCAGATGTTGCGATAGAGGTCGGTAAACCTCGGATCGAGCTTGATTTCCGAGACATCGCGCGGTCTCTCAAGGTCGACCGGGAAGCTGTCGATCACCCGTGAACGCGGTCCGGCGGCCAGCACCACGACGCGGTCGCCTAGAGCGATCGCCTCCTCGAGATCGTGGGTGATGAGCACGACGGCGCGGCGCTCTTCCTGCCATAGGCGCAGGAGTTCATTCTGCATCAGATGTCGCGTGTGAATGTCGAGAGCCGAAAACGGCTCGTCCATCAGGATCACCTTCGGGCCAGTGATCAGCGCCTGGGCCATCTGCACACGCTTGCGCTGACCGCCGGAGAGCTGATGGGGATAACGATCTTCGAAGCCCTTCAAGCCGACTTTGGCAAGCCATTTGAGGGATTGCTCGCGCCGTTCCCTTGCGCCCACGCCCTGGAACATCGGGCCGAGTTCGACGTTCTCGATTGCCGTCTTCCAAGGCAGCAATGCATCCTGCTGGAACAGATAGCCGATGTCGTTCTGGACCCCGTCGACGAGCTTGCCGTCGATCGTGACACTGCCCTGCGCGGGCTTCAGGAGGCCTGCGATGGCGTTGAGGATCGTGCTCTTTCCACAGCCCGTCGGGCCGACGATTGCGACGAATTCCCCATCAGCGACGGTCAGGTTCACGTCCTGAACGGCGACGAAGGAACCGAAGGCCATGGTGACGTTTTCGATCGACACCATTCCTCGGGTTGCGGCCGCCTTCGGCGTCCGCATGGTTGGCTTGAAGGCCGCCACGGTCATCTTATCCTCCCTCAGTTCGATGCCGCTTTCGGCACCTTCGATACGAATTCGTTGGTATAAGTCTTGCTCAGGTCGATCTTTGCGACGGCAACCTTCTCGTTGAAGGACTGGAGGACGGCGAGAGGTGTCTTGATATCCTCTTCATTCAGCGTCCCATCGGACGAAAAGATCGCACGGGCGTTTTCGACGGCCTTCACATAGGTCTCCTTGTCACCGGAAATGAACTCGGGTGGCAGCGTCTCGACGATTTCTGCGGCGGTGTGGTTCTTCATCCATTCCAAAGCCTTCACCGTGGCATTCGTGACTTTCTGGATCGTCTCCGGATTTTCGGAAATGTAGGATTGCGTCGCATAGAGGACCGAGGTGGGATAGAGGCCGCCGTAGATCTCCTTTGCGCCTTCGTCGTTCCTCGCGTCGATGAGAATCTTCCCGACGCCCTTTTCGACGACAAAGGTCGCCGCCGGGTCATAATTGACCAGGAGGTCAATCTTTCCCTGCTCCAGGGCGGCGACGGCGGCCGACCCGGAGCCGACCCCGATGATCGAGACCTCATCTGAAGGAATCTTGTGACGCTGCAGGTAGTATCGAACGAAGAAATCCGAAGAGGATCCGGGCGCCGTGATCCCGATTTTTGCGCCCTTGATGGTCTCGGGCTTGGCCGGATCAAATCTCGAGTCCTTCCCGCCTGCGAGGACAAGACCAGAATTGCGGGCCAGTTCGACGAAAGCAACCACGTCCTTGCGCTGAGACTGCATCTGGATCGTGTGGTCGTAGAAGCCGACGGCGACGTCCGTCGATCCGGCAACGAGCGCCTGAAGCGTCTTAGAGCCGCCTGACGCGAAATTTTCGATCGTGACTTCCAGGCCCTCCTTCTTGTAGAGGCCCAGACCCTGGGCGACTGGAAACGGCAAGTTGTTAAGATTATAGGAGCCGACGCTGATCCGCACGGACTCGGCGTAAGCCGAGCTCGTGAGAACCACGGTTGCGGCAAGCGCCAAGATGAGCTTCTTCATGTTCTTTCCTCCGTTCAGGCACTCTCCCAGTGCCGGTAGATTGACAGATTATGCAGCACAAATGAGATTTTTGACGGGTTTCGCAAAGACGCGGCCTTCGAAGAGCCGTCTGGCGGTTCGCAGAATGCCCGCGACGACCTTGCCGTCCCGGTGGTCGAGTTTGACATCCAGACGTCCGCTCGGGTGTTCAAGCGACAGGATGACGGGCGGCTGTTGCAGGCCCACAAGGCGCGCCGCAACCGTCCCTTCGCTGATACATGCGGTCGCAATGCCGACGGCTCCTGTCGTTGCAAGCGATGGATGGCACTCATGGGGCATGAAATAGCGCACGGAGAGCGCACCGCCTTTGCTTGGGCGCGCAATCAAGACGGGCTTCGGGGTGACCTGATCGCGCACATCACCCATACCCATCCGCTCGCCAGCGCTAAGACGCAGAGCTTCCATCCGCTGCAGTAGGGCGCCATTCCCGTTCAGTTCGGCAGACGTTTCATAGCCGCTCACGCCGAGAGATTCAGCCTCCATGAGGATCATTGGCATGGCACAGTCGATGCATGTCATGTCCACGCCATCGATGGTGTCGATTGCTTTGCCCGTCGGGAAGAGCTGACCGGTTCTGGCTCCCGCCGCGTCCATGAAAGTCAGAGCGATCGGCGCTGCTCGTCCCGGCACGCCGTCGATGGCGGCGTCACCCATGTAAGCGACACGTCCTTGAGGCGTGGGCACCTCGGCTTCGATCATCTTGCCTGTGTTCAGGTTGTTGATCCGCACGATGGTCGTCTCTCCAGACACGGCTGCAAGACCCGCTTCGATGGCAAAAGGCCCAACCGCGGCAAGCATGTTGCCGCAATTTGGGGATGTATCGACGATCTGTTGATCGACGCGAACCTGTGCAAAGAGGTAGTCCACGTCTGCGTCGGGTACCGTACTTTTGCCAATGATTGCCACCTTGCTCGTAATCGGATTTCCGCCGCCGATTCCATCGATCTGGAGAGGGTGCCCGGAGCCCATGACGGATAGAAGCACCTGGTCCCGGGATGCCGGCTCGCTCGGGAGATCGGAAGCGAGAAAAAAGGGACCTTTCGAGGTGCCACCGCGCATCAGGACGCATGGAATGGAAATCAGATCGTTCATCGAGACCCCGGAAATGATGTTCGGTTGGTATCAATCTCATCAGTTATTGCCATTATCGGAATAAAGATTTATTTGTGAAATGCTAATAACGAGGGTATTGATGCGAAATGAACATCAATTGCGAAATACTCGATCTTCGCGCTTTCCTTGCGGTCGTGGAGTTGGAGAGTTTCAATCGGGCTGCGGATCAATTGCACTTATCGCAACCGGCCCTCAGCCGGCGCATTCAAAAGCTCGAGCAAACAATCGGCGCACCGTTGCTCGAACGAACCACACGGCATGTTGCAGCCACTGCCGTAGGTGTGGGACTTGTACCGCTCATCCAGAGAATGCTGGAGGAGTTCGACGGGTCTCTCTTCGCGATGCGCGAACTCGGTGGCAATCGCGGCGGGCTAGTGACCATTGCTTGCCTGCCCACGGCCGCCTTCTATTTCCTGCCTTCGGTCATTCGCCAGTTCAACATCGAGTATCCACAGATCCGCGTCAGGATTCTCGACCTGACCGCCGTCGATGCCTTGCAGGCCGTTGCCAGGGGCGAGGTTGAATTTGGCATCAACATTATGGGAAGTTCGGATAGCGACCTTGTTTTCGAACGCCTTGTCGAAGACCCTTTCGTTCTCGCAGCGCGCAACGATCACCCGCTTGCGACGAAGGACGAGATCGGGTGGAAAGACCTGGAGCCCTATCACTTGATCACGGTCCATCGCTCCAGCGCCAACCGCACCCTTCTCGATGCGGCATTGGCGAAATCAAGCATCAAACTCAACTGGTTCTACGAGGTGACACATCTTTCGACCTCGCTTGGTCTTGTCGAGGCTGGCCTCGGCATCTCAGTGCTTCCGAAGATGGCGACACCTCAGGGAGATCATCCTTTTCTCGTCGCCAGGCCAATTCGAAATCCTGAGATTTCGCGGACCATCGGCATTGTCCGGCGGCGAAACGGATCGCTATCGCCAGCAGCCGAACGCTTCATGAGCATGCTGCTTGGAACTTGGGCCGCCCCTGTAGCCGCGAACAAGAATTGAATCGATCTAGACCTCGGCCATAAACTTGCGCCAAGCGCTGCCTACCATCCGCTCGTCGTAGGCTACAAGGGCGATTGCCAAAAAAACAGCTCCCGCAGATGAGGAGGCAGTTGCATTGCTACTGACCGGCGGTCGATCCGAGGCGGGCAATGTGGTCTCTGATCGACTCGTGAGCGCCAGGGGGAATTTCCGCAGAAAGCCCCACGATGCGACCGTCGTGTCATGATAACTCGGCAGCAAGTGGTGCTATTGTCTGGTGTTGTCTAAATCGCGCCGAGTCGAACTAACGCATACCCAGCACGACCAATTTGAATTAAGAAGTCTTGCTCATCTCCCATTGGGATCGACCTTATTTTGGTCCATTTGTCTATCTTGGTGTCGAACATCCGTCCGATCGCATTTACTTCCAGCAGCTTCCTTGCCTATCCCATTCCGGCTTTTTCGATACGCTGGTTTGCAGAGCTTGCAAATAACGAGGCCTGGCGGCGATCCATCGTTAACAGCTTCCTGATCGGCACAGGAACCACCGTGCTGTCGACGGTGCTTGGCATGCTTGCGGCGCTCGCATTGCGCAGGCGAATCTTTTTGGGTTCGACACTGCGAACAATTTTCCTTCTGCCCATGGTCGTTCCGGCGGTCGTACTCGGCGTCGGGTTACAGATCCTGTTTGCCCGCCTCGGATTTGCCAACACGTTTGCAGCCGTCATCGTGGCGCACACCGTTGTCGCCGTGCCCTTGCGCTGGTCAGTATCACCGCATCGCTCGAAGGCATCGATTATCGGTTCGAGCACGCGGCGGCCTGCTAGCCGCTATACACAAGCGGACCCGCGTCGTGGTCACCGGCTAAGACGTCGAGGACCTTTGGTGCAAGGTGTTCTCAACGCGTGATCTCCAGCTTTACGACCCTTCCGTCAAAGGATGCTTGACGCGGATGATAGTGATCGCAGCAACCCCCACGACGACCACTGGAACGGCAACAAGAATAATCATGGGATTGAAATGGATTCCTGCATGGTCTGCTGTCTCATACGTGAATATCAGCAAGCCCAGCAGATAGTAGCTGATCGCTCTCATCCAGAAGCCTTCGACCGCACGCTGGATCTTGACCTGCGTCGCAGCCGGGTCGGCCATTGCCTGGATCTGTGCTGCATTGGAGTTCAATCCTGAGCTGAATTCGGGTTTGTGTCGAGCAGGTGCATCGTCGGTCTGGATAAATGCCCAAGACTCAAGACAGTTGCCTCGCGGATACTGACCGCGGGCTTGAACCGCCTCTCGACGAAAGTGCCAAAGCGTTGGAAGCCGGGGACATGGGTTTCCCGTAAAAGCGCGAATCTCTCTTCAACGATTTCGCGTAGGGCGCCGGTCGCTCCGAACCTGATTCTAGTTGGGGCAGTGGCCGAGATGATATACGACGAAGAACCTTACCATCTTCGCCAAGCCAAAAAGCGATTGTGTTAACATGCTCCTTAAGTAACCATTCAGACGAGGTAAATTGCCATCTTCGCGTCTTTCCCGGCATCCTCCCCAGGCGGCTCGGAATGGCCGCAAAGTTTTGACGCGAGGTGAAAAATGCTGACCGAACGCGAGCACCAGTTCTACATTGGTGGAAGATGGCAGGACGCTCTGGATCCAACCCGTTCGCCGGTCGTGAATCCCGCCTCGGAGCAGGTTATCGGGCATATTGCTGCGGGCGGCGCTCAAGACGTCGATGTCGCGGTTGCAGCTGCGCGGCAGGCCTTTCTCACTTTTTCCCAAGCTTCTGTGTCCGACAGGATTGATCTGCTCCGCCGGATGTATTCGCTTTTGAAGGAAAGGGCGGAGACTTTCGCAGAAGCCCTCGTCATGGAAATGGGGGCAGCGATCAGCTTCGCGCGCGCCTCACAGGTTCCGTTTGCTGCCGAGCACATTCGTGTCCAAATGGAGATGCTCGAGAAGTACCGTTTCGTGACGGTTGAAGGGCGAACCGCGACCGCTAAGGAGGCGATTGGGGTTTGCGCTCTGATCACGCCCTGGAACTGGCCACTTTACCAGATCACGGCCAAAGTCGCTCCCGCTATCGCAGCAGGCTGCACCATCGTCCTCAAGCCCAGTGAACTGTCGCCGTACAGCGCTCTGCTGTTCGCCCAGTTGATGCACGATGCCGGCATTCCAGCGGGCGTGTTCAATCTGGTCAACGGGACCGGCGAGAGCGTAGGCGCAGCGCTCGCCAGCCACCCTGACGTCGACATGATCTCGATCACCGGTTCCACCCGCGCAGGGGTACTCGTCGCGCAGGCGGCCGCCCCGACTGTAAAGCGAGTGGTTCAGGAGCTAGGCGGCAAGTCGCCGAACATTTTCCTCGACGATGCCGACTTCGGCGAGGCGGTGGCGAAGGGCGTGCTCGCCGGAATGCGCAATGTCGGCCAGTCGTGCAGCGCCCCGACGCGCATGCTGGTACCGGCACATCGGCTCGGTGAAGTCGAGGAATTGGCTGGCGCCACTGCGCGTGCCATCCGCGTCGGCGTGCCGCTTGATCCGGCGACGGACATGGGCCCCATAGCCAATCGTGCCCAGTTCGAGCGGGTACAGGTCATGATACAAGCGGGTATTGATGACGGCGCCAAGCTGCTGTGCGGCGGGCTGGGTCGACCGGCCGGCCATGACAGCGGCTTTTTCACGCAGCCCACGATCTTTTCCGAGGTGACGCCCGACATGCGCATTGCTCGTGAGGAGATCTTCGGTCCCGTCCTTTCAATCATGCCCTACAAGGACGAGGAAGAGGCAATCGCGATTGCCAACGACACCGTCTATGGATTGGGCGCCCATGTTCAGTCTCCAGACCCGGAGCGGGCACGCCGGGTCGCCACTCGCATCCGTGCCGGTCAGGTCCATATCAATTATCCGGCTTGGGACGGAGCGGCCGCCTTCGGCGGCTACAAACGGTCGGGCAACGGCCGCGAGTATGGCGTATATGGGCTTGAAGAGTATCTCGAAACGAAGTCGATCCTCGGTTATTAACCAGGCTTCTCCGCAGGATCGGCGCTCCAGGGCGGTGGTTTCAGCGACTGACGAAGCATTGTCAGGAAAGCGGCGGTGCGCGCACTTCGTCCGTGCCGCGATCCGAGGATGGCGACGATATCGGCCGACGGCAGCTTCCAGTTGGGAAGTACCTGCCTCAGCCGTCCCTCGGCCAGGTCTTCTGCAACGGCCCATTCGGAGCGCATCATGATGCCCTGACCCGCCAGCGCCCAATCCCGAATAACGGCGCCATCATTACTCGACATGACGGGGTTGACGCGCACTGTCGCACTTTCCTGCCGTGATCCCTTAAACCGCCAGAGCGTTACGTCCTCCTCGTTCTCGCGAACGACAAGGCAGCGATGGCGCGCCAGATCGGCGGGGGTAGTAATGGGCGCAGCCAAAGTCAGGTATTCGGGACTTGCGCAGAGAATCCGGTTGTTCGGCGCCAGCGTCGTCACGACTTGATCCAGATGCGCGGACGCCCCGATGTGAACAACCACCTCATAGCTGTCAACGATCAATGCCGTGGGATGGTCGGACAGTTGCAGGGTAGCGGTGGCACCGCGATGCTCTCGAGCGAAAGCCTCCACGACCGGGGCGACGTAGATCCTACCAAAACCGTGAGGTGCTGCGACCCTTAGGTGCCCGCGGACCGCACCCTTGCGATCAGCCAGGGCTTCGGTAAGCGAGTCTATGGCATCGCTGACGATCACGCTGTGGGAAGCGACCAGTGAGCCCTCTTCGGTAAGACGCAGGTGGCGCCCGGAGCGGTCGATCAGCCTTACCCCGACTTTCTCTTCTAGCGCGCGCAGGCGCTGGGTTACCGCCGGAGGGGTGACGTTCAGCTTTCTCGCGCTTTCAGCGAGGGATTTGGAGGTGGTGAGGACCGAAAAAAAGGCAAGATCGTCGGACGTGAGCATTAACGTCTACCTGAAGTGATTATTCATCTGGGATTAATTGCCATCTTTAGGCTTTGGCGACAAGGTGAGATTAGGGGATAACGGATTCATGCTGGCGACGTTGGCTTATCAGCCCGATGGGCTGGCCTGGGCAGTATTCAGCGGGTGCGGTTGGGAACCGGATACCGAGAATGCGCCGGCCGATTTGGCCGCCCCAGACAGGGAAGGGATCCCCGAACGATAATCCCGCGACCGCTGCTCGAACGGAGCCTGCCATGCGGCCAGTGGTCGCCAGTACGGCGTTGTGCCCTACACACGATGGAGAACCTGCGATGAATGCTAAGGACATACTGGAGCAGCTGGTCAGCTTTCCGTCCGTCGTCGGGACTCCGAATGGGGACATCGTCGCATGGGTGAAGACCTATCTCGAAAGTCATGGCGCCACCGTGACTGTCTTGCCGGGGCCGGAAGGGGATAGGGCAAACCTGTTCGCCTCGATCGGCCCCAAAGATCAGTCCGGCTATATTCTTTCCGGGCATATGGATGTCGTTTCGGCCTCCGAACGGACTTGGACGTCGGATCCCTTCCGACTGCGGGCTGAGGGAGATCGGCTTTTTGGCAGAGGCGCCTCCGATATGAAGGGGTTTCTTGCCGCCGTACTTGCAGGACTTCCCGCTATAGCAAAAATGCCATTGAGGCACCCGATTCACTTCGCCTTTTCGTATGATGAGGAAGCCGGCTGCCGCGGCGTACCTCATATGTTGCAGCAGATCGGAAACCTATGCGCTCCTCCTTTGGGAGCAATCATTGGTGAACCGAGCAGTATGGTGGCGATCCGCGGTCACAAGGGAAAGGCCGCCGCCCGTATCGAAATCCAGGGCGCGACCGGTCATTCGTCGCGCCCTGATAAGGGTCTGAACGCGATCCACGCCATGACTGCGGTGATGAGTGCGACGCTGGAGACTGTCGATGCCCTGCGAAACAGCGACTTAGATCGGAACTTCGAGCCGCCATATTCTACGCTGCAGATCGGAACGATCACGGGCGGACGCAGCGTCAACATCATCCCTAATCTCTGCATCATGGAACTGGAAGCTCGCGCGGTGCCCGGCGTATCGCCAACAGTTCTCCTGGAACATATCAAGGCAACGGCAGAGGCTTTGGCGAACGACGGTTTCCGCGTCACGTGGGAAATCAGCAGCACTTATCCCGCGCTTTCGCTTAACGCGGACACGCCGCTCGCTCGGCTGATGGAGGAGCTAACCTCAGCGCAGAGCTTGGCAGCCGTCAGCTACGGCACTGAGGCCGGGCTCTATCAGGCAGCCGGCATCGACGCGATCATCTGTGGTCCCGGGGACATCTCCCGCGCCCACCGCGCTGACGAGTTCATCCGCCTCGACGAACTGGCTGCCTGTGAAGAGATGATCCTGCGGCTCGCCAAAACGCTACAACGGTAGGAGACGTTCATGGTTTTCTGGTTCAATTCGGATCGAGAACGAGGCCGGGTCTTCGCCGAGGCTTTTGCACGCGACCTGCCCGATCTGCCCTTCGTGATGGATATTTCAGAACGCGACCCGGACGAAATCCGGTACGTTCTCACGTGGACCGCGCCGCCCGATCTCCATCGTTTCCGGAACTTGGAGGTTGTCTTCTCGATTGGCGCGGGCGTCGATCAGTTCAAGCCAGAATCGCTTCCGCCAAACGTCATGATCGTCCGCATGGTCGAGGACGGTATCGTGCGGATGATGCAAGAATACGTCACTCTCGCCGTGCTCGCCCTGCACCGCAAGTTGAAGTTCTATATCGGACAGCAGACTGACGCTGCTTGGCTCTCGCTTCCTGTGCGGCAAGCTGGCGAGCAGCGGATCGGCATCCTTGGCCTTGGTATGCTCGCCCAGGCCGTTATGGAGCGACTGAAGCCCTTCGGCTTTCCGCTTGCCGCCTGGAGCCGCTCGGAACGACAGGTGGATGATGTTGATTGCTATCACGGCTCGGAGGGACTCACGCGGTTGCTTGCGCGCACCGACATCCTGATCTGTCTCCTGCCGCTGACCCAAGAGACGCAAGGACTACTCGACGCCGCGGTCTTCGCGGCCCTTCCAGCCGGCGCGGCGCTCGTCCAAGTGGGGCGCGGCGCGCAACTCGATCATGACGCGCTGATTGCGGCCCTCGATGATGGACATCTGTCGGGTGCGGTCATCGATGTCACCGAACCTGAACCCTTGCCCCCCGAACATGGCTTCTGGAGGCATCCAAAAATCATCCTGACGCCGCACATCGCAAGCGTCACGCAAGCAGAGACGGCGGCCGGCGCCGTCATCGACAACATCAAACGCCTTCGCAACGGTCTCGACCCGATCGGGCTGGTCGATCGCGACCGCGGATATTGAAGCTGCAACCAGGAGAGCAAGGAGAAAATATGTCCCTCCTCAAGACCATAGTACCCAACAGCACGGAAACACCGCGTGAGTCAAAGCCTGGGCCGGAACGCCTGATCTCCGGCGATCCTTCGTTCAAAAGCTGGGCTCAGGACGTTGCGCGAGGCGACATGATTCACACCGGCGTCTGGGAAGCGACACCTGGCCTGACGCGCTCCGTCAAGGGAGAGACATTCGAATTCTGCCACATCCTTGAAGGCGTCGTGGAAATCACCCCGGACGGTGGTGAACCGGTTACCTACAAAGCAGGCGACAGTTTCGTGATGAAACCCGGATTCATCGGCACCTGGCGCACCGTGAAAACGGTCCGGAAGATCTACGTCACCGTCAACTAACCAGCTCCGCCGCCTCCGGTACGCGAGCGTAGGAACCGATTAGCCTCGACAAGAACTAGCGGTAAATCGGCGGAGAAGCGTTGCTCTCCGCCGTTGTGAGAACATATGATCCGCAAGGATTCGACGATGTCAAACCATGCGCCAGTCTGGGAGCGGCATCATTCGAAGCTCCAACATGTGAAGAGCAGTTCGGATGGGCCGGCTCGCTGGAATGATCACCATCCGCTCACATCGAGCGGATGGTGACCCAAATTTGCGCGTGCTCGTATAGTCCGCCAATTAGGTTGGCACCCGGTTGTTTTGGGACTGACACTTGCCCACTTACCGATCACACCGGATTATCTTCGGATTACCGAGGAGAGGGCGAACGCAGTCAGTGTATCGCGCACGCCGGGCATCTCGGCAATCAATTGCCAAATCTGCCGTATGCGGTCGGCCTCGGGGGACTCGACCCGCACGAGGAGATCGAAATCACCGGTCATAACGTCGCAAGCAACGACTTCTGGGATCTTCCGTAGCGCCTGAATGACTTCTCCGCCCCGCATGCGATCGTGACGATAGACGAAAATCAATGCTGTTGTGACGTTTTGGCTATTCCCACCATCCCCGGTGAGGATTGTATATCCCTTGATGAAGCCTTCTCGTTCGAGACGTTCGATTCGCACCCGCACGGCGTTGCGAGAAAGGTTCACCTTCGCTGACAAATCCGCATGCGAAATTCGAGCATTAGCCTTCAATTCGATAAGTATCTGTTCGTCAGTTCGATCGAGAAGATATTTCATGGATATTGAGCCGGGTCGCTTAGCCTAGAATGTCGGAGGTTACGGACCGATAAGCTAACATGGCGATTTCCGGTAGCAATGTTCTTTCCTTCTTGCTCGCAAATCGCTTTGATGTCGAAGCCATTACGAATCCTGGCAGCGCCTCTTTTTCACTCTCCGTCAGACAGCGGACGTCCTGATAACCCTGCAGCAGCGCTCGCGCCCGGTTTTTATTCAGCTCTCCGTTGATTTCGCCCGCCCAACCGACAAGCGCATCAGCTAGCTCCGACACGAGCGCGTCGTCGTGCCGAAGCCTGAAGTTGATGACTCCGCTGACTTCCTCTCCGAGGAAAAAGACGTTCTCCTGGACCAATGCGCCATGAATCGCGCCAATGCGAAGATCCGTCGATTTGCACTTCGCTTTTAGTTCTAAGACGGTGTGCATTTCAGCCAGCACGTGGCCTAGACTGAGGCATTTTGCCGGGTTTGCAAATGTGGGTGAGGCGCCGGGTACGAAGCTGACGATGGCGACCATTCGACCTGCGGCCCGAGACGTAGCGTGGCCATCGACCGTGCGCAGCGGCTTAGGGCAGGGGACGCCATGTCGATAAAGCGCCTCCATGGTTTCGAAGGCCCTTTCCAGATCTGAAGGTCGGGCTCCGTTCTCGAAAAGGGTAACTATGAATTCGCCTTCCCCAGTCCGAAACAGATAGGTCGTCTCGGAGTCGCCGTCCGCGATGCCAATCATCGACAGAAGCGACGTGAAACCATAAGCCGCTGTAATGAGTTGGCGATCTTCGTCAGAAAGCTCGGTAAAAACAGCCATTTCCTACCCTTATGCGGCCGATGAACCCATCAGAAATTTGCGAAGGCGGAGGTAACTTCGAAGAGCTCTTCAACTTGACTGGAAGTTAAGATCCCTTCCTCTTCCACGACCTGCCGCAGCCCCCGCTTTTCGGCCAGCGCTTTTTTGGAAAGCTGCGCTGCCTTACTGTAGCCGATTAGCATCGCTAACGGTGTCGCAAGAACGAGAGACTGATCGAGGAGGTCCTTGCAACGGTCGACATCAACTTCAATGCCGACGACGCACCGCTGCTTAAAAATTTCCATGCCCCGCGTCAACATCCGCATGGATTGAAGGATGTTGAGGATGATCACCGGCTCCATGGCATTGAGTTGCAGCTGCCCCGCACTTGCCGCCAGGGTGACAGTGGGATCATTTCCGATAACCTGAAATGCGATTTGGTTCATCATTTCCGGAATGACGGCGTTGACTTTTCCGGGCATGATCGAGGAACCGGCCTGGACGGGCGGAAGTCGGATTTCTCCCAGGCCGCCCCTCGGCCCACTGCTCAAGAGCCGCAGATCATTGCAGACCTTTGTCAGCTTCACAGCAATTCGCTTGAGGACACTGGAGATGGAAACGAAGCCACCGGTGTCTGAGGTGGCCTCGATCAGATTTCGAGCTCGGGTGAGCTGGATACCGGAAATCTGTGTCAGGTGGGCGCAAGCCGCGGCTCCAAAGCCGCGGGGTACGTTGATCGACGTTCCGATCGCAGATCCGCCGAGATTAACCTCTTTCATCAGCCTCGAAGCGGCCTGCAGTTGGTCGATATCTTCGTCGATCAGCTCGGCGAACGCACCAAATTCCTGCCCGACCGTCATTGGGACCGCGTCCTGCAACTGAGTGCGGCCGACCTTCAGCACAGTCGCATATTCATGCGCCTGGGCGCGAAATGCATCGCGCAGCCCGACCTGGGACTCGATCAGCCCTTCGCAAGCACGAAGAATGGTCAGACGCAGTGCGGTCGGATAGACATCGTTTGTCGATTGAGACAGGTTCACGTCATCATTTGGATGAAGCTTGTCATAGTCGCCCACATTCGCACCGAGCTTCAAGAGCGACTGGTTCGCAACAACTTCATTGACGTTCATGTTGGTGGACGTTCCGGCGCCACCCTGCATCATATCGACCGGGAAGTTCTCATCAACGCATTTCAACTCGATGAGCTCATCACAAGCCTCTGAGATTGCCGACGCCTTTTCCGCTGACAGCAGGCCAAGCTCAGCGTTCGCACGCGCGGCCGCTTTCTTGACCATAGCCATAGATTGAATGAGTTCGGGGAAGTCTTTTAGGCGAAGGCCTGAAACGGTGAAGTTAAGTTCGGCTCGACGCGTATGGACACCGTAGAGAACGTCACCGGGGATAGGGAGGGGGCCGATCAAATCGGTCTCTATGCGTTCAGTTCCCATTTGCCGTTCCCCCCTGGTCCAGAATTCCGGCGTGGCGCATGGCATGAAGGATTACCTCTTTGACAGGATCGCTCACCTCCACGAGAGGAAGGCGCAGGTCCCTTCGAATCTTTGAGAGTTGCGCCAGCGCGAATTTCACCCCAGCCGGGCTGGTCTCGAGGAATAGCGCGCGATGCAGGGGCATCAGTCGATCCTGAAGAGCCAGTGCCGCCACGAAGTCGCCCTTCAGACATGCCCGCTGGAAGTCTGCACACAGCCGGGGAGCGACGTTCGCGGTGACGGAGATGCAACCGTGGCCGCCATGGGCCATATAACCCAGCGCGGTGCCGTCTTCGCCGGTGAGAAGATTGAACTCATTGCCGCAGTCCATACGCTCCAGCGACGGTCGCAAGAGATTGCCCGTCGCGTCTTTGACACCCTTGACGTTCGGACAATCACCGAAAATCCGGGCAAGCGTTGCGACTTCAATATCGATTACGCTCCGACCCGGGATGTTGTAGACAATGATCGGAACCGTAGCTTCAGCGTCGATGGCCTTAAAGTGCTGATAGATCCCCTCTTGGGTGGGTTTATTGTAGTAGGGCGCCACGATCAGCAAACCGTTCGCGCCCGCCTCCTGTGCATGCCGCACGAAGCTGATTGCTTCCTCAGTGCTGTTGGAGCCGGCGCCGGCTATGACCGGAACGCGACCGCCCGCTGCCTCGATCGCGATTTCCACGACTCGCTTGTGTTCGGCATGGCTGAGGGTCGGGCTTTCCCCCGTTGTTCCGCAGGGGACAAGCCCTGACGTGCCCTCGGCGATCTGCCATTCGATGAGGCTGCGAAGCGCAAACTCATCGACTTTCCCATCGGCAAATGGGGTGACAAGGGCAGTGATGGATCCTTCGAACATCTTGACTTCCAAAAACGACGATGGGTTCAAACTGGCGCCGGCGCCGGCGATCAGTGCTGCAGCGACGTGATGCAGACGACCTTAGGCTGGGTCATGTCCTCATAAGCAAAGCGAACGCCTTCGCGTCCCATGCTGCCGTATTTGAATCCGCCAAACGGCATTGCGTCGAACCGATAGTCCGACGACTGGTTGATCATGACGCCGCCGGCGTCGATCCGCTTTGCTGCCTCCAGGGCGCTGGCAAGATCGTTGGTAAAGATCCCGGCATGGAGGCTGTATTCCGGCTTGTTAGCCAGCTCTATTGCCTCTTCAAGGTCATCGAACGGCTGCAGTATGACGACCGGGGCGAAGACTTCCTCATTAAGTACATCGCACGTCGCAGGCACGTTTTCCAGGACGGTCGGGGGATAGAGGGTGCCGGCCGGCTTGTGACCGCAAAGCAGCATCGCGCCGGCAGCGATTGCCCGTTCCACCATGGCGGCGGCTCGGTTCACCGCACTCTCGGAGATCATCGGGCCCATGTCAGTCTCGGATTTCATCGGGTCGCCGGTCCTCATCCGAGCAGTCTGGGCCACGAACTCCGCCTTGAAGCGTTCATAGATCGTGCGCTGCACCAGAATTCGCTGCGTTCCGATGCAGTTCTGGCCCGCCGCCCAGAAGGAACCCGACACGCAATCTTCCACGGCGGCGTCAACATCACTATCTTCCATCACGATAACCGGAGCATTGCCACCGAGATCCATAGCGAGCTTCTTGATGCCTGCAGATCTTGCGATGGCCTCGCCCGTGACAAAGCCCCCTGTAAAGGAGATCATGCGAACGTCTTTTGCCGAAACAATCGCCTCACCCAGATCGGCACCGCCGACAGCGACCGTGACGACCTCTTCCGGCAAGCCGCTTTCGATCAAGACCTCCACCAGCTTGAGGGCCGATAAGGGCGTAAGCTCCGACGGCTTCAGAAGTACCGCGTTTGCGCCGGCAATGGCAGGGCCAAGCTTGTGGGCCACGAGATTGAGCGGGTCATTGTAAGGCGTGATCGCCGCGACGATCCCTAGCGGCTCCCGGGTGTACCAGCCCTGCCGAGATTCCGATCCAGCATAGGCATCAAACGGGATGACTTCGCCAGCATTCCGCTTGGCCTCTTCCGCGGAGAGTTTCAGTGTGTTGACACAACGTGTCGCCTCCTTGCGGGCCTGGGAAATTGTCTTCCCCGCCTCTCGTACGATCAGGAGCGCAAACTCCTCCAGGCGTTCTTCGACAGTGGCTGCGGCCCTTTCGAGAATTGCAGAGCGCTGGTGGCGGGGGAGCGACCGGGCAATCTGCGCGCCGCGCCTAGCGCGTTCGAGCAACAGGTCCACAGCGTCGGCACTGGTCTCTCGGATGGCGCCGACAAAACTGCCGTCGTAAGGATTACTGACGATGATTTCGTTGGAAGAGGCGGGTTTCAAGGCTAGACCGGGCATCACGCTGCCTCCTTCGCGAAATTTGCCGACTGGGCATTGTGTATAGCCACGATGTCGGACAGCAGCGCGTAAGCGGTTTCGATTCGACCGGCGCCTGGGCCACTGACCGTAACGGGGCCGAGAAGCTCTGTGTTCAGCGATACTGCGTTGGTAGCGCCGTTGACGCCGGCGAGCGTATGTCCGAGAGCAAGCTGTTTGGGCGCTACACTGCCGGTTATCGTCCCGTCGGCATTACGAACTGCGGAGCCGATCAGTTTCCAACGGCTTTCAACCTTGGCAGCTGCTTGAATGTCGGAATGGGAAAGCTTGGAGATGCCGCGGCAAGAGACATCCTCCGGCTTGAGATTTGCTCCCAGCAGCTCATTTGCCAGGATCACGACTTTCAGGCGAACGTCGAAACCTTCGACGTCGGCGGTCGGATCGGCTTCGGCATAGCCCAGGGCCTGCGCTTCCGCAACAGCCCTGGCGAAGTCGAGACCGTCCTCCATGCGACCGAGGACGAAGTTCGACGTGCCGTTGAGGATCCCTTCAAACCCTTTCACCTCTGCTCCGGCAAGGGTCTTCTCTGCCATCCTTATGACGGGCGTCCCGCTCATCACGGAGCCCTCATACTCGAAGTGAACACTGTTCGCCTTGGCAAGTGCCTTCAGTTCGCGACCAGCAATTGCTACTGGCCCCTTGTTCGTGGTGACCACGTGCTTGCCCGAGTTTAGAGCCCAGCGGCAGTGCGAAACCGCGGGCTCGCCGTCCTTCGGGTTCGTAAAAGTCGCCTCCACGACGATATCGGCGGGCGCCGTCTTGATAATGGCTTCGTTGTCGGCCTCGGCGCTGCCGCCGGAGAGCTCGCCAAAACCGCCCTTCGCGAAATTCGCCTCCACGAGGGTCTTGGCATCCAGACCGTTGGGCGAAATGACGGAGCCCAGATGGAGATCGCTGACGGCGACGATGTTCAGGCGGAAACCGAGATCGCGTTCCCACAGAGGATTTTTCGTCGCGATGAGCTCGGCCAAAGCACGGTTGACGCCACCAAATCCGATGAGGGAAATATTGTAGATTTTCATGTGGTTTCCTCCGATGAAGCGTTGGTGCGCATATCATCGGATGCGAATCGCTCAGCCGGAACGGCACAAACAGACCAATCTGCCGTGCATTTCGCTCATGATGCCGACCGTTTGCCGCGTGTCCGTCCATCCGGCTCAAGCACTCGAGTACAAATGGTTCGTGGAGGAAACCGACTGTCCACGTAACTCGTGGAAGTGTCTATCTTTCCGAAAGACGACGCGGCTGAGCGGCTGTCGGCGACAATCTCAGGAGAAGTGATCAAAGTCGATCGGAACTGAAAAGCCTGTCTTGACGCGGTCCATCACCACCATTGTCTTGAAGCCCTTGATATCGGGATTTTCGTAGAAGAACTTGCGGGTGAAGACCTCGTAGTCCTCCATGCTCTCGGCAGTGACAATCAGGACGAAATCCGCATCTCCCGTTACATAGTAGCCGTTCATCACTTCCGGCGTCTGCCGGATCGATTGCTTGAACCGGTCGACGATGTCGGCTCTTTCGCGCTCGAGCGTAACCAGTACAAGCATTGCGATCGGCCGGCCAACAGATCTGGGTTTCACAACCGCAACCTCCGCCTCAATGACTCCCGCCTCACGCAGCCGCCTGAGACGGCGCTGCACCGCGGTGGCCGAAAGACCGACCATCGCACCGAGTTCCTCGCTGCTATGCCTGTTATGATTCTGCACAATGCTGAGAAGACGAGCATCTAGGCGGTCGAGCTGCATTGGGAAACTCCGCATGATTTCATCGTTCAATGGCCATAAAAAGCAGGAATTCCTCGTCCAAGCAACACCTACGCCGGAATTCATCGTCTCAGTACTCCTACCCTTCATGGACAAGACAGAGGCGGCGGAAACATTCAGCCGGACGATGACCTCGCTGCATGAGGAATTGAGAATGACCAACATTGCTGAAATAGCTGACATGGACCGCAGAACGGTTCTGCATCCGTTCACTTATCTTAAGAATTACTCCGCCGGCGAGACCGATCCTACCATCGTCGAGACTGGAAAAGGCGTTCGTATCCGCGACGCATCCGGACGGGAATATCTGGACGGCTTTGCCGGCCTCTATTGCGTAAATGTTGGCTACGGCCGCACCGAGGTCGCCGAAGCGATCGCCCGGCAGGCCTACAAGCTTGCCTATTATCATTCGTACGCTGCGCACACGACCGAGGAGCTGGCGCGACTTTCGGATCGACTGGTGCGAATGGCGCCAGGCAACATGTCCAAGGTCTTCTACGGGCTGTCCGGTTCGGATGCGAACGAGACGCAGGCGAAGATCGTCTGGTATTACAACAATCTTCGCGGGAAAGCGCAAAAGAAAAAGATCATCTCGCGTGAGCGTGGCTATCATGGATGTTCTGTGGTTTCCGGTTCCATGACAGGCTTGAGCTTTTACCACGATCATATGGATCTCCCGGTTTCGGGGATTCTGCGTACCGGCGTGCCGCATTTCTATCGCGGTGCGATGCCTGGCGAGACCGAAGAAGCCTTTTCACAGCGTCGCGCTGATGAACTGGAAGCCCTCATTCTCGCCGAAGGGCCGGAGACTGTCGGGGCCTTCATAGCGGAGCCGGTCCTTGGCACGGGAGGCATTGCACCGCCGCCGGCAGGATACTGGCCGAAAATCCAGGCTGTGCTGAAGAAGTACGACGTGCTGCTGATTGCCGACGAGGTGGTCTGCGGGTTTGGCCGCACCGGTGCAATGTTCGGATCGGATCTCTACGGTATGGATCCCGATCTGATCACCGTGGCCAAGGGATTGACCTCAGCCTATGTGCCGCTGTCGGCGGCCATCGTTTCGCAGAAAGTCTACGAGGTCATGGAGGAGGCGACGCCGCGCGTGGGCTCCTTCTCACACGGCTACACCTATTCCGGTCATCCGATCGGCGCCGCGGCGGCGAACGCAGTGCTTGATATCGTCGAGCGCGAAAATCTGGCCCGACAGTCCGCGACGAAAGGCGCTTATCTTTTGCAACGGTTGAAGGCAGAGTTCGAGCAGAACCCGATCGTCGGGGAAGTTCGTGGTGTCGGCATGCTGGCAGCCATCGAGTTCGTTTCCGATCGTGGTAGCCGGGCTTCGTTCGATCCGGGCCTGAAGGTCGGCGCGCGCATCTCGCAAGCCGCTCGAAATCGCAACCTCATCGCGCGCGCAATGCCGCACGGAGACATTCTGGGCTTTGCACCGCCACTTGTGATGACGGAAGCGGAAATCGACGAAATGATTGCGATCGCAAGGGCTGCCGTCGACGAGGTGCTGCGCGAGCTGGACTCCCAAGGACTGGTGGTGGGGTAACGAATGGGCAATCGTCTAAGGCTTTGCGCATGAACGCAATTCTAAAGGTTCACGAACTCACCAAGACGTTTGGATCGACGAAGGTGCTGGATGGTATCAGCTTCGATATGAGAGAAGGTGAGGTCATTTCTCTGATCGGGTCGTCCGGATGTGGAAAGAGCACCGCACTTCGCTGCATCAATTTTTTGGAGACGCCGACATCGGGTCGGATCGAGTGCATGGGCCAGTCCGTCTCCGTCGTCAATGACGAGCGCGGCGGAAGTCAGATCGTCAACGCTCGCGATATCAGGAACCTTCGCAGACAGATCGGCATGGTGTTCCAGAATTACAATCTCTGGCCGCACCTGAGCGTCCTGTCCAACGTGACCGAGGCACTCGTTTGGGTGCTGAAACTCGGGAAGAAAGACGCCGAAGAGGTTGCGCTGTCGGCCTTGTCGAAAGTCGGCATGGCGAGTTTCCGCGACCGCTACCCGCAACAGCTTTCCGGCGGGCAGCAACAACGCGTCGCGATCGCACGTGTTCTGGCAATGGGACCGAAACTGATGCTCTGCGATGAGCCGACATCCGCACTGGACCCCGAGCTCGTGGGTGAAGTGCTGAAAGTCATAAGGGCGCTGGCGGAAGCGGGGGCTACGATCCTCCTCGTCACGCATGAAATGCGGTTCGCACGCGATGTGTCGAACCGGATGATATTCCTGCAAAACGGCCGCCTTGAGCAGGATGACGAGCCGAAGGAACTGTTTCGAAATCCGGCAACGGAAGGGGTGAAGCGGTTTCTATCGACAGTGATGGCGGCCAACGCCTGAAAGCGCGCTACAACGAAAACCAAAAGGGGTAACAAATCATGATCAACAGCAATCTCATCAAGTCAGCATTCGCAACCAGCCTTCTCGTCTGCGCACTGGCGACGGGCGCGTCGGCAAAGGACGGCGTCCTGCGCATCGGGACGGAGGGTGATGCGCCGAAGTTCAGCATGGCCGATCCGAGCGGCAAGGTAACCGGGTTCGACGCCGATATCGCCAACGGCATCTGCGCCGAGCTGAAACTGAAGTGCGAATTCGTCGTACAGACATTCAGCTCGCTGGTGCCTTCCATGGATAAAGATCGCTTTGACGTCATCATTTCCGGCCTTGGTATCACCGCCGAACGTCAGAAGAAGATCGACTACTCCATCCCCTATGCGACAACACCGCTCTATTTCGCTGTCGCCAAGGACTCCCCGCTTGCAGGCCTCAAGAGCCTCGCCGAAATCGAAAAGGCCCTCCAGGGCAAGAGTGTCGGCGTCGTCACCGGGACGACCTACGCCAGGTTCATGGAGAAGCGGATGCACGGCGCCGATCTTAAGACATACGACGCCGTCACGCAGCTGACCGCCGATCTCGCGAGCGGCCGTATCGACGCCGCCTTCGCGGATTCGCCGACATGGATGGATTTTTTCGCAACGCCTGACGGCGCCAACTTCACCAGGATCGACCTGAAGATCATGGCCATGGATGACCCAGACGTTCTTGGCCATGGCATGGGAGTCGGCATGCGCAAGGGCAATACCGAACTCAAGACCAAGGTCGATGCCGCCCTTTGCAAGATGATCAACGATGGCAAGGTCAAGGAAGCCTCGATGCATTGGTTCCAGGACGACTACACGATTCCCTGCAAGAAGTGATTGTTTCGAACATGAAGCCTGCCTTGGCACATACCAAGGCAGGTCACGGGGATTGTTTCCATGTTGAGTGACCTCTGGGTGTTGATGGTGGAGCAAAGTTGGGCGCTGGCTCTGCTGAAAGGAAGTGTCGTCACGATCGTCATCGGTTTGACCGGAATGGCACTCGGTTTTCTGGTTGCGACCCCCTTGGCCATCATGCGCTGGCGGAAGGTCGTGTTTGTCTCGCAACTTGTCGACGGGTACAGCGTTCTTGTTCGTGGCGTCCCGGGCTTGCTGGTCATCTATCTCCTGTTTTTCGGGTCGATCGAGTGGGTGAAGGAGATTACGGCTGCGTTCGGCTACCAGGACTCGGCTGATGACGCATACCCCTACATCGTCGGGGTGATCGCGATTGCCGTCATCTCGTGCGCCTATTCGATCGAAGTCATCCGGGGTGCGCTTCAGGCGGTGCCGTACGGTCTGCTGGAAGCCGCTCAGTCGCTCGCCTTGCCAAGAGGGGTAACCTTTATGCGCATCACGTTCCCACTGGCACTGCGGCTGGCGCTTGGCGGGATCAACAACGTCTGGCAGATGACGATCAAGGATACTTCGCTCGTCTCGGTCGTCGGCTTACAGGAATTGATGAGGACGGCTGCCATCGGTGCAGGAATCACGCGATCCCCGCTGCTTTTCTACTGCATCGCTGCAGCACTCTTCTTCTGCATGACCGCAGTCAGCCAAACCGCGTTTTCGAGCGCAGAACGTGCGCTCGACCGCGGCTTCCGAGGACGCTGATATGGATCTCGGAATAATTGCATATGCCATTCCGTTCCTTGTCATAGGTGCCAAGACGACGTTGCTGATCGCCGTATTCGGCGTCGGTATCGGGCTTCCCTTTGGTGTCGCCGTCGGGCTCGCGCGCTGCTCCAGGAGCCGGGCATTGCGCCGCGTATGCGACGCCTACTGCGCGATCTTCCGCGGCACGCCAATGCTGGTGCAGGTCTTCGTCATCTATTACGGCTTGGCCCAGGTGAGCTTTATTCGTCAGAACCCCATTCTGTGGTGGATGATCGGAGATGGGCTGAACGCTGCAATCCTTGCCGTGGTGCTCAACACCGGTGCCTACACGGCGGAGATTTTCCGCACGGCTTTCCTCTCCCTGCCGAAAGGACTTATTGAAGCGGCAGAAGCCTGTGGCATGCACCCGTGGCACGTCTTCAAGAGGGTGAAGTTCCCGCTTGCCGTACGCCAGGCACTTCCCGCTTATAGCAGCGAGGCGGCGATCATCGTGAAGGAATCCAGCCTCGCATCCACGATCACCGTTCTGGAAATCACCGGATATGCGAAGCGGCTCATGAGCGAGACTTTCGCGATCATGGACATCTTCATCGTCACCGCAGCGTTCTATCTCACCATCAACGTCGTCGTTCTGACGGGTTTGAAACTCCTCGAACGGCGCCTGTCGTTTGTCCGATAAACAGATCCAAGAAAGGTCTTTCAATGTCCAAACTCACTTTCGTCGATTACGGCAACCTGCCTGAACCGCGTAAAGGCCAGCCCGCGCCTGAAAGGCTGGTCGAGGGAAATCCGCAGTTTCTCTCTTGGGACATCGCGCAGACCGCCGATGGCGTCGTTCGCTCCGGCGTCTGGGAAGCGACGCCCGGCGCCTACCGCTCGATCAAGGGCGAAACTTTCGAATTCTGTGTCATTCTGTCGGGTGTGTCCGAACTGATTGAGGATGGCTGTGCGCCGCGACGCATCGTTGCCGGCGACGCTTTCGCCATGCATCCGGGTTTCGTCGGAACCTGGAGGGTGATCGAAACGACGCGCAAGCTTTGGGTCTGCCGAGACTAAGCCATCATCACTTCAAATCATCTTTCCGGAACGTAAGCTCTCATGGCCCAGGCTCAAGCGCATCCCATTAAATCCACGCCCTACTGGTGGGAGGACAGCACATTTCCTTCCCTGCCAGCGCGGAACGTCGAGAAGACATGCGACGTGGCGGTCGTTGGGGGAGGGTACACGGGTTTATCGGCGGCGCACGAACTTGCGCGTGCCGGCAAGCATGTCCAGCTGTTCGACCGTCAGGCCCTTGGCCTTGCGGCATCGGGCCGCAATGGGGGCATGGCCAGCGGAAGCATCCGCCCGGGGCGGAAGGATTTGGTCAGGCGGTTCGGGCAGGAGAGGGCGCAAGCCATTCTCCTGGAAGGTAAAGCGGCGCGAGAGGATCTCTGGCGCTTCCTCAGAGACGAGAGTATCGAATGTGACTTCTCGCTGTCTGGCGCCTTCAGCGGGGCCATGACGGCTGATCAAGCCGACGAACTCCGTCGTCAGGCAGACTTTCTGCATCAGAATCTCGGCATCGAGGCATATCCGGTGGAAAGGGCCGATGTTCCGAAGTTCATCGGAACTGACCTTTATATCGGCGGCCTTGTGCGCAAAGATATCGGTGGGCTGCAGCCGGCCAAGCTTCTTGCGGCCATGGTCCATCTGGTAAGTTCGTCGACGGCGGTCATACATGAAAATACGGCAGTCATTGGATCGACTAGCGAGGCCGGAGGCGTGCGAATTCAAACGCGGCGCGGAGAGGTTTTCGCCAGAAAACTTCTTGTCTGCACTGATGGCTACACCGACGGTTTCGACCCGTGGCTGCGTCGCCGGCTTGTTCCTGTCCGTAGCAGGATAATTGCAACCGAGCCGCTCGACAGGGAGGTGATGGATCGGCTGATGCCGCCACGCATGATGTATGGCGACCTGCGTAAGCTCAGCTACTATTATCGGCCGTCGCACGATGGATCTCGGATCTTGTTCGGCGGACGCGACGGGACGACTGAAGGGGACTCCGCTGCTCCGATTGCACATCTGCAAAGCGAACTTGCTCGGCTCTTTCCCGAACTTGCAGGAATAGGTCTTACACACAGCTGGTTCGGCTTTGTGGCCATGAACCGCGACATGATCCCGCGCATGTTCACCCGCGGAAATACAGTCTATGCGACCGGCTATTGCGGCTCCGGTGTCGTATGGGCCAGATGGCTGGGCAAGAAGGCGGCGTTCAAGATCCTCGGTGACGGGGAACAATCGCGCTCTGCGTTCGATTTCGATGCCGCTCCGAGGGCCGTCCCATTCTTCAACGGCAAACCCTGGTTCATTCCTATCGTTTACTCGATGTATGCGCGGCACGACAGGAAGATGCTCCTCAGACGCCTGAAGGGCTGAGGTTCAGATGTGATACTTGTTTGTGCAAGTCCGCCAAGGGACCGAAAAAGTGCGTGCCGTCCGCTTGCAATCAAGTCCCTGCGTTGGCGCTACGCTCAGCAGGCAACAACTGGCAAAGGCCGGAGCTAGGGTGAACAGACATGATTAGTCTGGAAACGATTGAGCAGGCGCGCGAGCGCATCAGCAAGCACATCCGCATCACGCCTGTCGTCATGTCGGCGACACTGTCCGAACTGGCCGGGACGCAAGTCAGCCTGAAGCTGGAGCATCGCCAGTTGACCGGAAGCTTCAAGCTTCGTGGAGCCACCAATGCCGTGTTGCAGCTCACCCAATCCGAGCGGGATAGAGGCGTTGTTGCGGCTTCCACTGGCAATCACGGACGCGCGCTCTCGTATGCCGCCGGCGCGATTGGCTCCCGAGCGACCATTTGCATGTCGCATCTCGTGCCTGAAAACAAGGTGTCCGAAATCCGCCGGCTCGGCGCTCGCGTACGGATCGTCGGGTCATCCCAAGATGAAGCGCAGGTCGAGGTTGATCGTCTCGTCGCGGAGGAGGGCCTCAGCATGATCCCGCCCTTTGATCACCCCTGGATCATCGCCGGCCAAGGCACCGTCGGACTTGAAATCGTCGAGGCGATGCCTGACGTCGCCGCGGTTCTCGTTCCCCTGTCCGGCGGCGGTTTGGCAGCAGGTGTCGCCTCGGCGGTCAAGGCGGTGCGCCCGGATGCCAAGGTAGTCGGTATAACTATGGAAAGGGGAGCGGCGATGAAGGCTAGCATCGATACGGGGCACCCGATCCAGGTCGAAGAGCATCGAAGTTTCGCCGACTCGCTCGGAGGCGGCATCGGATTGGCCAATGCCTGGACGTACCCGATGTGCAAAACCCTTCTCGACGACGTGGTGCTCGTCAGCGAGCGCGAGATAGCCGCCGGCATACGTCACGCCTATGCGTATGAGCATGAGATAATCGAGGGGGCGGGCGCAGTCGGCATTGCTGCGCTGCTCTCAGGTAAACTGGCGCAGGTTGAAGGCCCGATCGTTGCCATTCTTTCAGGTGGGAACATCGACATGGCGTTGCACATGAAGGTGGCCAACGGCCTCGACACAATTGGTGAGGGAAGCTGATGCCGAAAATAAGAATATTGACCGAGTCAGAGCTTCGAACCATCGTTCCGCTCGACATAGATGCGGTGACTTGCGTTGAAAACGCCTTCCGCGCACTGGCCGTGGAAAACGCGGTTCAGATGCCGCCGATTTTGCGCCTCGACGTGCCCGACAGCAGAGGCGAAGTCGATGTGAAGACGGCTTATATTCATGGTTTGAGCAGCTTTGCCATTAAGGTCAGCCCTGGTTTCTTCGATAATCCGAAGATCGGACTTCCGAGCACTAACGGTCTGATGGTCTTGCTGTCGAGCAAAACGGGCTTGGTGCAGGCGCTCTTGCTGGACAATGGCTATCTCACCGACGTTCGCACAGCGGCCGCCGGCGCTGTCGCGGCAAACCATCTGGCACGGAAGGACGCGTCGATTGCAACGGTCTTCGGGGCGGGCGTTCAGGCCAGGCTGCAACTTGAGGCCCTGATGCTGGTGAGACCTATTCGAGAGATTCGCGTTTGGGCGCGTGATTATCGGCGAGCGCAAGCGCTTGTTGAGCAGATCGGAACCACACAAAATCTGTCCATTTCCGCATTTGAGGAGCCGCGAAGCGCGATCGCCGGGTCACAGATCGTCGTCACGACGACACCTGCCGACCGACCGATTGTCGATGCCTCGTGGCTCGAACCCGGACAGCACCTGACAGCCATGGGTTCGGACGCCGAACATAAGAACGAGATTGACCCCATCGCTATCAAAGCGGCAGATGTTTACGTGGCTGACAGCCTCAAACAGACGCGAAGATTGGGTGAATTGCGCCATGCCATCGACGCAGGTCTCGTCGCAAGTGACGCTGATTTTCCGGAACTAGGTCAGGTCGTTGTGGGTGCCAGACCGGGCCGCAGAAGCGCCTCGGACATCACCATAGCCGATCTTACGGGCACCGGTGTTCAGGATACCGCTATTGCCACGCTGGCGTTTGCGCGCGCCGAAGAACGAAGTGCCGGCACGTTCTTTGAAAGTTGATGCTGGTCGGCTCTTTGCCGCCGAGGCCTCAGCGGCCCGCATTCGAGCTGTTTTGCTTACCGCAAGGCACCGCCCTTGCAGAAGATTGGAAATAATCCGCGAGACCATTTTGATCTATATTGACACCAATCGCTAAACCAATTCTATATTGATCGCACAACGATCCTGATTGGTAGCGAATGGTGGTGACCGTGAAAGCAACTCCGACACTTGAAACAAGCCGTGCGCCTTCGCAGGCTGCTCTAGCATGCGAAGCTCCCACCCAGCTGTTCATCGACGGCGAATGGGTTTCGGCAAAAGGTGGCCGGACCTTCGATGTGATCGATCCTTCGACTGCGGAAGCAATCGCCACAGTTTGTGACGGCGACATTCCGGACGCGATGGCGGCCGTCGACGCGGCGGAAAAGGCAGCTGCGGCCTGGAAAGCAACTCCGCCGCGGCGGCGCGCGGATGTCCTGATGAAGTGTTTTCACCTTCTTCTCGAACAAGCCGAGTGGCTGGCGCAACTGATCACGGTGGAAAATGGCAAGGCGCTTCCCGACGCTAGATCGGAAGTCGCCTACGCGGCCGAGTTTTTCCGCTGGTATGCCGAGGAGGCGGTGAGGGCTACCGGAGAATTTGGATCAGCACCTTCGGGCGCAAACCAGATCATCGTCAGCCATGAGCCGATTGGTATCGCCGTGTTGGTAACGCCCTGGAATTTCCCGGCAGCGATGGCGACCCGAAAAATTGCCCCGGCATTGGCTGCAGGCTGCACTTGCATCCTGAAGCCGGCAGCAGAGACGCCTCTGACCGCGCTCGCGATTGGAGAACTCATGCGCCAGGCAGGTGTTCCTGCCGGAGTGGTCAACATCGTTCCCACGAAAAAAGCCGGCCCTGTGGTCAGCGCAATGCTGCATGACCAGCGGGTCCGGAAGCTGTCGTTCACAGGCTCGACCGGCGTTGGCAGGATACTGCTGCGCGAGGCCGCGGACCAGGTCGTCAGTTGCTCAATGGAATTGGGCGGCAACGCGCCTTTCATCGTATTCGACGATGCCGACCTGGAAACGGCGGTCGCCGGCGCAATGGTTGCAAAGATGCGCAACGGCGGTGAGGCATGTACGGCCGCAAACCGCTTCTACGTTCAAAGGGGAATTTCTGCTGACTTCATTCGGCGCTTCGCCGAGGAGATGGCAGCGCTCAACGTGGGGCCAGGACTGGCGCCGGATACGCAGCTTGGCCCACTGATCACCGATGCAGCGGTGACCAAGGTGGAGCGCCTGGTAGACGACGCGGTCGCCAAGGGGGCCCGGCTGGTAACAGGCGGTAGCAGGTTGAGCGGCGAGGGTTTCTATTATTTGCCAACCGTTCTCGCCAATGTCTCTCCGGACGCCGAGATTCTTCGCGAAGAAATCTTCGGTCCGGTTGCGCCAGTGATTGTGTTTGATACCGAGGACGAGGTCGTCAATCTGGCCAACGATACCGAATACGGGCTTGTATCGTATATCTTCAGCCGAGACCTCAAGCGTGTGCTTGCAGTCGCCGGCAGGCTGGAAAGCGGCATGGTCGGTATCAACCGAGGTGTCGTTTCCGACGCTGCGGCGCCGTTCGGCGGCATGAAGCAGAGTGGCCTCGGGCGCGAAGGCAGCCATCACGGCATGCTCGAATACCTCGAAACGAAGTACATCGCGGTCACTTGGTAGGTCGCCTCGAGCAAAGCGGGTACGCTACGCGTTGGCAATCGTTGCCGACGTCAGGCAGGCTAAACATCCAATGATGACGCGCAGGTGTCTCCAGCAAGAATAGGAGAGATAAATGTCCCTACTGAAAACGATCGACCCCAATCCATCCTTCGAGCCGAAGCATAGAACCGCCGAGCCGGATCGCCTCATCTCGGGCAGCCCTGCCTTCAAGACATGGCTGCAGGACACCGCCAAGGACGGGAAGGTCAATACCGGTGTTTTCGAAGCGACGCCAGGCGAAACGCACTCCATCAAGGGCGAGACATTTGAATTTTGCCATCTTGTACACGGTGTGATCGAATTGACAGAGAAGGGCAAGGACCCGGTCATTTATCGCGCGGGCGACAGCTTCGTGATGAAGCCGGGCTATGTCGGGGTTTGGAAGACAATCGAGACGGCGCGGAAGATTTTCGTCACCGTCACCTGATCATTCGAGCAAACGATGCGTTTTAATAACGTGCATCTTCGCATCTGCAGGTGGGACGGAGCGAGGCGGCAGGCCACCAGTTTCGGCCGGCGCGTCTAGAAATCGGTTCGGCGGTTTATCCGTCGCTCGTTACTCGGCTTGTCTATCCGTATCGTCGGGTGCGGCCAGAAGTCTCGGTTCTCCGCCGCCGCTTCATAGACCCGTCTCTCTTACCACTGGCGACCAGGAGACCCACGAATGGATGAACTCATGCAAACGGAATCGATCGTTCTTGCGCCTTTCGAGGCTCATCATGTGGGCGGAGCCCTCGCGCTGTCGCGTGCAGCGGGTTGGGCGCACCGGAGGGAAGACTGGGAAATGATACGCTCTCTGAGCGAAGGACGCGTTGCGCTCGCCGGCGACCGGGTAGTGGGTACCGCCCTCATGACTCCCTTCGGCGACACTTGCTCTGCCATTAACATGATTATTGTCGACGAAAGCCAACGTGGCCGGGGGGTGGGAAGAAAATTGACCACCGCTGTGTTGGAACTCGCCGGCGATCGTGAATGCCGCTTGACGGCGACGAATGACGGCTTGCCTCTTTATGAAAAACTGGGATTCGTCGCGAAGCACCAAATCGTCCGCCACCAAGGGGTCGTCAGCGACGTCGTTTCCGCTGAAAATGCTGACTGGGTCGGGCCTGACGCGCTGCCGGCAATTAAAGCGCTCGATCGTACGGCATTCGGGGCCGACCGTGACGCGGTATACAATGCCCTGGCGAAGGAGGGGCGTTTCGCCGCCATCCGAAAAGGTGATCGTATCGTCGCATTTGCGGCAACGCGGTTGTTCGGAAAGGGTGAAGTCGTCGGGCCTGTCGCTGCGGAAAGCTTGGAACAGGCAAGGGACCTGCTTGCCTTCATCCTCTCCGGCAAGAAAGGTCGCATCGTGCGAGTCGACATCCCCGAACAGACCGGCCTTTCGTCACCGCTCGAAGACTGGGGGCTGCCTCGGGAGGGCACCGTCGTTGCGATGGTTCGCGGCGCCGCGGGCCAATCTAAAATACCGGCCGTTCAAACTTTCTGCCTTGCGAGCCAAGCTATTGGCTGACGGAAAAATCTGAAGTGCGAGGCGGCGGCATTAGACACATCTGACTGCCTCTGGGACAGAAGAGCGTCTCGCCGTCGAGGCGTCTCCACGCGACTGGCAGACAGGAAGCCGCATTACAAGTCTCGAAGGTTGATTAGTTCCCAATTCCCGCGGCCAACACCCCAAACACCTTTTCATCGGCCTTCCCCTGTATGTTGCCTGCCGACAGGGAGTGCCATTCTGACAGGGGCGGCTCCTCAGATGAAATGCTGGCTGTCCCCATAGCATCGCCGCAGCGCTAGGAGAGCTGGCGCGGAGTCCGCCTTAGCATTTTCCCCTCCGCTCTGCTGTAATTCGATAACACGGTACCCCATTCAGCATGGCGCTCTTATGTTGCAACATCGACTGCTCCGCCCGTTTGAAACGGGTGGACACCTATCTAAAAGCCTGGCTTCAATTGTCGTCTCTCATCATTCCAGCGGCACCGGATGCCGGCTGTCGACGTCCGGTACCATTACTGCTGAAGCAGGCCTGCAAGCGGCAAATGCACTTTGATCAGGGGCGATTTCAGGACGACGAAGGTAAAATACTTGTCAATTCCGATATTCAAATCGAGGAGCCGCTCCATGATCGTCTGGTACTCATCGATTCCGGTGGTGACAAATTTTACGAGATAATCGTAGCCTCCCGAAACCAAATGGCACTCGATAACCTGATCGACCTTCTCAATCGCCGTAATAAATCTCGCGAAGTCAAGTTGACGGTGATTCTTTAGAGTGATTTCGGTGAACACCGTCAGCGCTTGGCCCAGTTTTGCCATATTGATCCGTGCAGAGTAGCCTTGGATATAGCCCTCCGCCTGCAGCTTTTTCACGCGCAGCAAACAGGGGCTTGGCGAGAGATTCACCATTTCCGAAAGCTCGACATTCGTCATTCGGCCATCCGTCTGCAATGCGTTCAGTATCTTGACGTCAATCCTATCAAGTTTCATTGGCTAGTTCCCGCTGATGAGGATGGCGCCGGCGAAATGCCTTCCTTGCTTTGTGATCGTTTCAGGTCATGGTCAGCCGCGTGTCCCTAGAAATTCGAGGAGTGGAGCGCGTCGCAGACGGCCTCGGCAACCTCCAAGGTAGTGGCTGAACCGCCCACGTCGGGGGTAAGGATTCCGGCGCCGGTCACCCGCTCGACAGCGCGCATGAGGCGGGACGAGCCTTCCCGCTCGCCGAGGTGGTCGAGCATCTGGGCAGCAGTCCAGAAGGCGGCAACCGGGTTAGCGATGCCTTTGCCGGCAATGTCGAAGGCGGAGCCGTGGATCGGCTCAAACATCGAGGGAAAGCGGCGCTCCGGATCGATGTTCGCCGTCGGTGCAACCCCCAGACTACCGGCAAGAGCACCAGCGAGATCGGAAAGAATGTCGGCGTGCAGGTTCGTTGCCACTATGGTGTCGAGGCTCCGTGGCTTGAGCGTCATCCGCACCGTCATGGCATCGACCAGCATCTTGTCCCACGTAACCTCGGGGAATTCCTCCGCCACCTCGGAGGCGATCTCGTCCCACAGGACCATGCCATGCCGCTGGGCATTGGACTTCGTAACGACCGTAAGCAACTTGCGCGGCCGGGATTGGGCCAACCTGAAGGCGTAGCGCATGATACGGGTGACGCCGACGCGGGTGAAGATGGCGACCTCCGTGCCGACCTCTTCGGGCAAACCGCGGTGAGCGCGGCCGCCATGGCCAGAATATTCGCCTTCGGAGTTCTCCCGCACAATCACCCAGTCGAGATCGTCGGCGCCGCAATTGCGCAGCGGCGAGGTTATGCCAGGCAGGATCTTGGTTGGCCGGACATTGGCGTACTGGTCGAAGCCCTGGCAGATCGGCAATCTGAGCCCCCACAGGGTGACATGGTCGGGAACATCCGGTGCTCCGACCGCGCCAAAATAGATGGCGTCGAATTTCTTGAGCTGCTCCAGCCCGTCCGACGGCATCATCACACCATGTTTCCTGTAGTAGTCAGATCCCCAGGTGAAATTTTTGAAGGTCAATTTTACGTCGCCGAGTCGCATCTCCAGGTTTGCAAGAACAGTCTGGCCGGCAGCGATCACCTCAGGTCCGATGCCGTCGGCAGGTATGGCTGCAATGGAGTATTCACGCATCAAACTTCTCCGTATCGTTATTCGATCGAGTTGGCCGGCAGCGGCCGCCACTGCGTCTTCGATGCCATACGCTTAGCGACGACGCCGCGAGCCAGAAGCAGGGCCTCTCGAAGTCAGAGAGGAAGCATCAGAGATGGTGCTTACTCCGCGTCGAACGCGCGGGACTAGCATCCTCTGTGCCGCCTGGCAGGTTATCCTTTCCGAGCGGTCGAATTCCGCAGGGAGCGCTGGGGTCAGCGTTGATCGAGCAATTTGATCTGGAGATCTTCCCAATGCTCCTGGAACGCGTCCCGCGCCGTATCGTAGTGGCGGCTTCTCAAACTGTTGATGAGCCGCTCGTGTTCTTCCGCCATTTCTTCCGCGGTGGCGTAGAAATCCTGCCGCTGTGCGAGGAGGAGCTCGATCTCGCCCTCGAGGTCCGAATAAGTCCGCTTCAGCCGAACGCTACCGCTGGCGGCGATGATCGCGCGGTGGAAGTCACGGTCCGCAGCAACCAACACAGATCTATCGGAGGATAGAGTCGACCTGTGCATCACGTCGACCGCCTCCAGCGCCTGAGGTGGGATGACGCCGGTCAGCACAATCAGACGAATGGCCTCGCCCTCGATGGCGCCGCGCACGCGTGTGATATCGACAATATCGTCTGGCCCGAATTCGGGCACCACAAAGCCCCGGTTCGGTATCTGACGCAGCAGGCCCTGCGTGACGAGCACCTGGGCAGCTGTGCGGAATGTGTGCCGCGAGGTCGAATGCTCTTCGCACATCTTCACGTCGCGGAGGAACTCGCCCGGTCGGAAATCCCCTGACAAGATGCGCCGTCGCAAGGCGTGAGTCAGGATTTCCACCGCGCTAGCGGGCACGGCGTCGACCTTCGTCTCTGGATCTTCGGCTTGATTCTTGGCGGACAGCAGCGGCATGGCTTTGGCTTTGCTCGTTGATCATGTTCATGTAGCTACGCCACACGAGGCGGCGTAGGGCAAGGCTAGATGATTTGTGCCTCCCGGCCGCTGGTGGCGGGTCCTAGATATGCACGGACCGAAGCGCCTCGTCGATGCCCTCGAGCAGACGCGCCGCATTGGCCGATGTGAAGATGAGCGGGGGCCTGATCTTCAGGATATGCGCGTCCGCTCCCGTCGCGGAAATGAGGATGCGCCGGTCGCGCAAGGCATTGACGGCTGCAAGCGCACGGTCCATGTCCGGTGTCTTCCGGTCTCTATCCTTGACGAGTTCGACCGCGAAATAGAGTCCGGCGCCGCGAACATCGCCGACGAATTCATATTTCTTCTGTAGATCCCGGAGGCCGTCGAGGATTTCGCCGCCGACCTTGACAGCAGTGTCCATCAGGCCTTCTTCGAGGATCGTGTCGAGCACGGATTTTGCAGCGGCGATAGCGACCGAGTTGCCGCCAAACGTGTTGAAGTAGCGCATGCTGGAACCGAATTCGGCGACGAGTTCGGGCCGCAGCACTACGCCGGCTACGGGATAGCCGTTGCCCATGGGCTTGCCCATGGTGACGATGTCCGGATCGATCTTGTGACGGCGGTGACCCCAAAGATGGGTGCCGGTCCGCCCGAATCCGGATTGCACCTCGTCGGCAATGAATAGGCCACCCGCCTTGCGCACCACTTCCGCCACCGGCGCCAATACGTCCGTCGGATCGACGTAAAGACCATCGGAGGAGAAGACGGAATCGGCGATGAAGGCCGCCAGGCCGCCGCCACGCCGCTCCATGTCGGCGATCTGCCGCGCGACATCCTCCGCCATCCGCCGGCCGATTTCCTCGACGGGGAGGCGATAGGAATCCGGCGCGGCGACCGTGCGAAGATAGGGATCCAGAGCTGACCTCCTGCCGAGCGACGGCGAGATTGCCGCCACCGCGCCGCTGTTGCCGTGATAGGCTTCGGCCGTGACGATGACGCCGGTCTTGCGTGTGTGGTAACGCGCGATTCGCAAGGCGAGATCGTTGGCTTCCGAACCCGTGCATGTGAACATCGCGCATCCGGTCCGGCCGAGTTCGCCACCGAACGTATTGATCAGGGCCTCGGCATAGTCCAGCAGCGGCTCCTGCATGTAACGCGTGTGGGTACAAAGTACCTCGAGCTGCTTCTGGATCGCCTCGACGACACGAGGATGAGAGTGACCCAGCGATACCACGTTGTTGTAGGCATCAAGATATTCGTTGCCGTGCTTGTCATAGAGGAAGACGCCCTTGGCGCGAGAGATCTCAACCGGCGACTTGTAGAAGAGCCGATAAGCAGGCCCGAGCAGCCTTTGCCGCCTGGCGACATGCGCCAGATCTTCATTTGTTAGATGAGACGTGTCCTGAGGGTTGAAGCCATTGGCCATGTCGCCACGGAAGCCCTTGGGCAAGGTAGTCGCTTGTTTGGACATTGCGGTTCCTATCGTGTCAGAAGATCGGAAATCTGTGCGGTCGAAATCGAGTGGAACCACTCCAGGTGGGCCCAACCGACTTCGGTATTACGCAGGATATAGCGGCTATTCTCGGGGAAGATCTCTGCGCGCCAGCACGTCAACAGCGCACGGACCGCAAGACGTCCCATCGATAGGAAGGGGATGAGCCGGATCTCCTCCTCCGTCAGTTCGGCGTGGCGGAGATAACCGCGCAGAACGTCGCGCGGTTCGTCAAACAGGTCACGCCGGTTCCCATGGTCGAAGGTTTTTGGCATCTGGTTCATCAATGCCGTGGATACATCAACGGCAATGGCGGTACGGACCGCATCGCCGAAGTCGATGACGCCGGTCAGGAACCGCGGACTGGCATGATCGACGACCAGGTTCGACGTATTGAAGTCGTTGTGGAGCACTTGCCGCCGGCACAGGTCGAGCTTCGGCTTGACTTCGGCAAACCGCTCGAGCGCGCGGACGGTCCAGGTGCGCTTGCTGCCCTCCGGGATGTAGCTCAACAGATTGGTGAGGTCGAGCAGATGGGTGACGTCCCACGCCACCGTCCGGCCGTCTGCGGGGTGCGAGAAATCGGCCATGGAATGACGCAGCTTTGCCAGAATTTCGCCGATCCATTCACGCTGTGGGGCTGTGCAAGATGTCCGGTCGAGCGGGGTGCCGGCAAGAAAGGTAATAAGGCGCACCACTCGCCGCTCGCCGCCACTCGTAGTGACGATGGGTAAATCCGCCCCGTCGACATCGCGAAGTGTACGGGGGATTGGCAGATCAGGGGCTCGCCGCTCCAAATGCCGCATCAGCGAGACCTGGAAATCGAGTTCCTCGATCCGCTCAGAAGGATGAGCGATCTTCAACACAAACTTCCCCTGGGCCGCGCAGTTGAGGAGGAACGTGTCGTCCTTTTCTGTTTCAAAGCGCGTTGCCGACCCGTGCGTGCCATATAGCCGCTCGGCGATTCGTTCGGCTTCCGCAGTGCCCACGGTATGGCACGCCTCGGAAAGCTCCGGGACGCGGGCTGGCCCGCACTGATGCTCGTGACCCATCTTCAAACTCATTCATATCCTGCCTCGGAACGGGCAGTTCGATGACGTTAGTATCTCACACTTCAATTTTTGTACAACAATTTATTTCGATGACGAATGTGGTCGAGCTTAGCCTTTCTGATTTCCTCCGGGCAAAATGCTACAAAAACAGCTGATTAACGAGCCAATGGTTATTGTTTGGTAGCGACACGTACGTCGATGACGGAGAATCACAGAACTTAGATTCAAATAATTGTTGGACAATTAGTTGCCACCGTCACAAAGTTATGCCAGTGTGTTCCCACTGGTCGGAATGCGGCGAACGAGTCGGAATGATCCGCTTTGGTGGGTTGGCCCGGTATCTGAAAAGGCAGAGCAAATGACCAGATTGGCAAAGGTACCGGCCTCGACCGCATTGCGGTCTGTCGGAACCGCGACTTCGTTGGACAGGCGGCATGCCCGCTAAAACGACCTTGGATAGGCACACCGTGCCATGAAAATTGGAAGGAAAACACGCGATGACTCAATTTCGACCGAAGTACGTGACCTTCGACTGCTACGGCACGCTCACCAATTTCGATATGGCCGGCGCTGCGCGACGCGTCTACGGCGAGCGCCTCTCCCCTGAAGCGATGGCCGCCTTCGTCGAGGCTTTCAGGGGCTATCGCCTTGACGAGGTGCTAGGCCCATGGAAGCCGTTCCTCGAAGTGGTGCAGAACTCAATCGAACGCAGCTGCAAACGCATCGGTATCCCGTTCAAACCCGAAGACGCGCAGCGCATCTATGACGAGGTGCCAACCTGGGGTCCGCACCCGGACGTCCCGGCTGGCCTGTCGAGGGTGGCCAAGGAAATTCCGCTGGTCATCCTCTCGAACTCCATGAACAGCCTGATCATGTCGAACGTGGAAAAGCTGGGCGCGCCCATCCATATGGTAATCACGGCAGAAGAAGTCGGGGCATATAAACCTCTGATGAAGGGTTTCGAATACATGCTCGACAAGCTCGGCTGCGGACCGGAAGACATCACTCATGTGTCCTCATCCTTCCGCTACGACCTGATGACCGCCTATGACCTGGGCATCAAGAGCAAGGTCTGGGTGAACCGCGGCCATGAGCCGGCCAATCCATATTACGAATACACCGAGATCAAGGATATCGGCGGCTTAGCCGCCGTCGTTGGCCTGGAGCCAGCCCTCAAGCGCGCCTGAAAAGCCAGCTCAAGCGCTGTTACGACGATGAGACCGGGGCGGTCCGTTCGCCCCTTCTCTTTACGTTCGAAGGGGAGCAGGCAAGGCCTTTCGGAGACCCCTTCCGCACGCGCGACCTGCTGGCGTTAGAGCGGTGTGATATGAGCTTGACGCAACGGCACGTCGGACTTAGGCGCGTTTGTAGCTATCGATGTCCGCTTTCGAGTAACCGGGGCTGTTCCTCAACAAACGCTTCTAGGGGCGCACAGCGGTCGTCCGTGAGGCGTGCGGGAATGACTGGACCGGGCCGATCTTTACGGTTGGGTTCGTCAAACAGGGAATCCCATTCACGACCTTTCGAGGTTCCATCGATGCAGCGACAGCCTTCCGCGTTTGATCGGTGATTCGAATTGCATGGGTCGGCTGGTCTTCTTCTGAATGAGTGAAAACGTCGCCTGAGGTCACATTCAATTTCGACCCGCCCGGCTTATGCCGCCGCGGGATACCGTTTCGCGCGCGACCGCATCTTCAGAGCGGTCGATCCCACGCGATCACCCGTGATCGCGTTACGCTTGGATCTCCCGTTTGACTGTAATCACAGCCTCTTGCACAGGCATCCGAAACGGCTACACCGCACTTTGACCATTCACTCGTTTAAGAAGCCGGCTATGCCCTTGATCTCAGTAAACTCGTGCAGTCCGAACTTCCCGTATTCCCGACCGTTGCCGGATTGCTTGTAGCCGCCGAAAGGGGCGGCACTGTCCCAGGCGGAGCTGTTGAGGCGAACGCTGCCGGCGCGCAACCTGCCTGCGAGCGATCGCGCTTCCTTTGGATCGCCCTGAATGTAGGCCGCCAAGCCGTAGGGCGTATCGTTGGCGATCGCCACGGCTTCTTCTTCGTTGTCATAACCGATGATCGACAGCACCGGGCCGAAGATTTCCTCGCGCGCAATCGTCATCTGATTGGTGACGCGGGCAAAGACCGTTGGGCGCACGTAATAGCCGGCATTGAGATGCGAAGGGCGGCCAGGGCCGCCGGCGACGAGCTCCGCGCCTTCCGCGATGCCGCGTTCGATCAACGCCTGGATCTTGTCGAACTGGGCGGCGCTTGCAACTGGTCCGAGATCGGTGCGGGAATCCGAAGGGGGACCAACAACAAGCGCGGCCGCTTCCCGCGCGGCGATCGAGCCTGCTTCGTCCATTCGCTCCGCCGGCACCAGCATCCGCGTTGGTGAGGTACAGGTCTGGCCGGAATTGCCGAAGCACCGGCGCACGCCGGCGGCGACCGCCGCTGAAAAGTCGGCACTGCGCAAGACGATGTTCGGCGACTTGCCGCCGAGTTCCTGATGCACCCGCTTGACAGTCGGTGCCGCCGCCTGCGCCACGGCAATGCCGGCGCGCGTCGACCCGGTGAAGGACACCATGTCCACATCCGGGTGCCTGGCCAGTACCGCACCTACGGTAGGCCCGTCGCCCTGGACGAGGTTGAAGACGCCCTTCGGCACGCCGGCCTCATCCATGATCTCGGCGAAGATCACGGCGTTGAAGGGAGCGATCTCCGAAGGCTTCAGGACCATGGTGCATCCCGTGGCGAGCGCCGGAGCGACCTTGCAGGCGATCTGATTGATCGGCCAGTTCCACGGCGTGATCATCGCAACCACACCGACCGGCTCGTGCAGGATGCGCGTGGTCCCCTGCATGTAGTCGAAGGCAAAGGTCTCCATAGCCTTGATCGCCTGCTCGAAATGGACAGCGCCGATGCCGGCCTGCTCGGCCCGGGCCATGGCGAGCGGCGCGCCCATTTCCCGCGAAATGATGTCGCCGAGCTCGTCATTGCGGCGCTTCAGGATCGTTACAATGCGCCTCAGTAGTTCGACGCGCTCTTCCTTTGATGTCTGCGAGAAGGAGGCAAAGGCTTGCCATGCGGCCGCGACCGCCTTTTCAGCGTCGGCGGCACTGCCGAGTGCGATTGTGCCCATCGGCTGCCCGGTCGAGGGATCGACGACTTCGAGTGTTTCCGAGACGCAGGGCGCGACCCATTGACCGTCGATATAGAAGCTGTGGTTATGTTTCAATGGTGGCTCCCTGGAATGGCTTGATCTATCCTCCCTGCCGAATGAAAACCGATCCGCCCCGCGGTCGGACTGTTTGCATTTGTGAGAGAGGGTATGAGAATCGCAGACGTCGAACGACGATCGGGGTGATGTCCTGACCGACGCTGAGACCGATCACGGCGCCAAATTGTAAATCTCGGCAAGGTCGCTTAGATCCCAATTACCGCCAGACAAGACCGCACACACTTTCTCATCTTGCTTCACGTGTATGCTGCCTGCCAACAGGGCTCCTATTCCGATGGAGGCGGCTGGTTCCGCAATCAATTTTGCATCCTTGGCAAGGGCGCGCATTCCGGCAATGATGTGTTCGTCTTCAACAAGAACAATCTCGTCGACATATTTTTCGATAATCGGATACGGATTTTGACCCGGAACGCTTAACCTCAGACCATCCGCGATCGTATTCTTTAACGGAAGCGATGTGCGCTCCTTGTTTTTCCGGCTGTAAAAATATTTCGGCGTCAAGGCAGGCTCTGCCGCGATAACACGCACCGATGGCTTCGTTTCTTTGATCGCAGTGGCGATGCCCGAGATCAGCCCTCCACCGCCCAGGGGTACGATGACCGTGTCCACATCTTCCAAGTCTTCGAGGATCTCGCACCCGATCGTTCCCTGACCAGCCATTACGACGGGGTCCTCGAAGCCGTGAATGACCGCATAATTGTTTCCTTCAGCGATCTCGTAGACTTTTCTCCATCTAGCAGCATTATCGCCATCAAAAAGAATGACTTCCGCGCCAAGGGCTTCCGTATTAGCGATCTTGATTTTGGGTGTGGTGACCGGCAGCACCAACATCACTTTTACGCCGAGCATCTTGGCTGCGTAAGCAAGCGCCTGGGCGTGGTTCCCCGACGAGGTCGCAATGATCCCATTTGCGACCTCTTCTCGGGGGAGCGAGAGAGCCTTGTTCAGGGCGCCGCGGATCTTGAATGCGCCAGTGATCTGCAGGGTTTCCGGCTTGAGGTAGAGCTGACAACCAGCCGCTTTCTCGATTTTGTCGGCACGCAATAGCGGCGTGTGCCTGACATGCGGCTTTAGTCGTTGCTGCGCTTCACGGATGTCCTGAATGGTGGGATAGTTGCGCATGGTCATTCCTCAAAAAAACGGGAAAAAAGTGCCGACATTATTGGCTATGGCGTTGCGATAAATTTTGCTGGCCGTCGTATTGTCTTGTATGGCCATCCCCGTGGAGTCGAAAATGGTGATTTCGTCATCACTTTCTCGTCCCGGCTTCCTCCCCAATAATACCTCGCCGATTTCACCGTGGATGTCGTCCTTGGTAATGATGTTTTTATCGAGCGGGTGCCAGGTCTCGCCCTTTTCCATACATTGTGAAAGCGAGTCGACGATGATTTTGGCGTTTCGGAAGAGCTCCGGATCCAGCTCCTGTTTGCCGCGTTGATCCGTCCCGATTGCAACGATGTGCGTGCCGGGCTTCACCCAATCCGCTTCCACAAGCGACCCTTTCCCTCGGGTCGTTGTGATCAAGATGTCGGCCCGCTCGACCGCCTCCTTCTTCGAGCTTGCGACGGTAACGGGAATGCCGAATTCATGCTCGATATCCGCCTTGTATTTGGAACTTGTTTCGTAGGTGCTGTCCCAGGCGTGGATCTCTTCGATCTTCATGATCTCGTTGATCGCCCGAATTTGCATTCTTGCCTGATTGCCTGTGCCGATCGACGCGATCGTCGTGGCGTTCTTTCTCGCTAGTGCTTTGACGGAGACGGCTCCCGCCGCTCCGGTTCTGAGGCCAGTGATCAAACTACCATCCATGATACAAATCAACGCACAGCTTCTGGCATCAAACAGGAGAATGGTGCCCATGCTATTCGGCACGCCGTGTTTTACCGGGTTGTCGGTGAATCCTCCGGAATGCGCCTTCATGGAGATGATTTCAGCGACTTTATCGTAGCCAAGCTTGAAGTCGATCTCCCCGCGCAGCGAGGGCAGATGAATCCCGATATAATCGGGCTGTTCCACTTGATCGCTGCTGAAGGCCCTATAAGCCTCTTCGACCGCGCCGATGACTTCCGTCATGCTGATAAGCCGCCCTACGTCATGCTTCTTGAGCAGCAGCGTTTTCATGCGTGACCTCTCTAATTCAATTCATCGGATGCGTGGGCAGGGTGCGACCTGAACTGCATTGATCATATCAGGCCCAATGTGGGTCTATTGGCTTTATTCGCGGGACCTCAGGCAGATTGTTTTATATCGCGCGGCGATTTTGGCAGAGAGTACCGGCGGGCGCCCTTTGGAGCTTGGGCGGAGTGCTGGAACTATCCCACCACTCCAATGCTAAAATCGCGAATGATTGGGAGCTGACGCAGTCGATCTTACGCGCTGTCGCCTACGGGTTACCGAATGACGAGCTTCCCGGGATTGGATCCCGTCCGCTACCCGAAGACGAACGCCCCACCGTTTCCGGCATAACGAGTTGACCGGGCACTATCTATCTGCTGCGTCCGGCATCTCGACCGCGGATCACTGTGACCCAGCACTCACAAGGACAAATGATGCTTCCCTCCAGCATTTTATGCTGATGTCCCGCAATATCCGGGCAATTCAGATGCGAGGGCCGGGCTATGATTGGTCATAACTTGAACAACTCCCCCGCAAAGCAAGGACGAAGCGCATGACCATTTTCCGCCCGAAATACATCACCTTCGACTGCCATGGCACCCTCATCAACTTCCAGATGGCGGAGGCCGCACGCGATCTTTACGGCGACCGAATGAGCGAGCAGAAAATGCTGCAATTTATCGCGGACTTTTCCGCGTACCGCCTTGATGAAGTCATGGCCGACTGGAAGCCTTATGCGGAAGTGGTCCATAACGCACTGGAAAGGACCTGCAAACGCAACGGCATCGTCTTCAAGGACGAAGACGCACAGATGGTTTACCAACGCGTCCCCACTTGGGGGCCGCATCCAGACGTTCCGGCAGGTCTTGCCAAGGTGGCCAAGGAAATTCCACTGGTCATTCTGTCAAATGCGATGAACTCGCAGATCATGTCCAACGTCGAGAAACTCGGCGCGCCTTTCCATGCCGTCTACACGGCCGAACAGGCGGGCGCCTACAAGCCGCACTTCCGGGCGTTCGAATATATGCTCGATATGCTTGGTTGCGGTCCGGAGGACATACTGCATTGCTCCTCTTCGTTCCGTTACGATCTGATGTCCGCACATGACCTCGGGATCAAGAACAAGGTTTGGGTCAATCGCGGTCACGAGCCGGCCAATCCCTATTACGGATACACCGAAATCGCAGGCATCTCGGGATTGCCCGGCATCGTCGGGCTTTAAGGTGCGCAGACAGATCTGAAATCCCGATCCCGCCGGACCGGTAATCTCGGTTTGCCGTGGGGTCGGGGGCGGGCATTGTGGTTCCGCCGTGTTCGGCGGTGCGACATGGATGCCCGTACGGGCAAGGAATTTCCAGTACCTGGAGCGAGGCAATCGTGCTTCAGTAGCAAACGTCCGACCCCAGTCGGGATTGATCGCAGCGGACTGAATGTTAAGCGACGATCGCTTCGGATGAGCACGCCGCTCGAATTCAACAGTGCGAGGGTTTCAGTCGTGGGTACCTGTAATGATGCGGTTTCAGAAGACGGGGCGCGTCATCTCGACGACAACCCATCGGTCCGCGAGCCGTTCACTAAAGCATTTTTTGAGGACGCCGTAGCTATTCTGGCGACAAAGCCGAGTTCTGCCGGAACACTGTTGTCCGAGTTGCTATTGCGCCACTACGGTGTAACGGGAGCGATCAGGGTTCTCTCCTCGGAGGCTGAGTGTACTGCGGAGGTCAAGCTGTTGACCGGCGACCAGCTGATCCTCAAAACATCAACGCGGCCCGAAGGAAGAGACAGTTTCCGCTTCCAGGTTGCGGCCCTTGCCGGACTGGAAGGCGCTGTCAGCTTCGCAGCTCCTCATATCGTGCGTACCAATGGCGCTATGTTGATGTTCGAAGAGGAGAAGATTTGTGGTTACTTGCAGACCCGAATTTCAGGGGCGCCGCTGTACCAGGTGACCGCAACTCGGGACGTTCTTTACCGGGTCGGCCAAGCGCTCGCCGGACTCAGTTTGGCGCTCGAGCCTTTGAGGTTGCCCGCCATCCACCGCCCGGTTCTTTGGCACGTGGGGTGCTGGTCGAAGCTAATGGGACTGGAGGAGCATTTGCCTCCAGAGCCTGTCGCGGCATCCGTGCGTCTTGCCATGAACAACTATGTCGATTCCATCGAGCCGCAATTGCGTGAGGTAGCATGGCAGGTCACACACAATGACCCCAGCCCGTTCAACACACTCCTCACCGACAGCGGTGTCGCGTTCATCGATTTTGGGGACGGCTGCTGGGGACCACGGATTCAGGATCTGGCGATTGCGGCAAGCCTCGTGGTGACAGACCCGTCTTTGACACTCGGGGGCGCAGAAAATCTCATCTCTGGTTATGCGTCGGTGGTTCCGCTTTCCGCGCTCGAGACAAAGCTGCTCGTCGGGCTGATAAAGGCGCGGCAAAGCGCGCTCATCCTGATCAACTACTGGCGAGCCGGACTGTTTCCGGCGGAGGCAGCGTATATCAAGAAGAACGTGGGCCGCGCCGAACGTGGGCTCTCAATACTATCGTCGTTGGGGGTCGAAGAGGCTGAACTGGCTGTGCGACGCGCCGTCACTTAACGGGGGTTGCTGGAGACAGCTAAGCTTTTCGTCACTCGCGTTGGCGGTCAGGACGATAACTCGCGACTTCTCGCGGATGAAACTTAAGCAGGATCAAAGCTATGTCCACAGATCTCATGCCCAACCGCTTTACCCCCGGTGAAGCCACAATTCCGCTGCGCGAAGCCGAGCTCATCGCCCGCCGCGACAACGTCCTGGGAGGCTCTTACAGGCTCCAATACCGCCGACCCGTGCATTTCGTTCGCGGCGAGGGCATGTGGCTCTACGATCCCGACGGACGTCGCTATCTGGACTTCTATAACAACGTGCCTTCTCTTGGGCATTGCAATCCAGAGATCAACGCTGCGATGGCGGAACAAGCCAGCCGAATTAGCGCAAACACGCGCTATCTCGAACCGAGGCTGGTCGACTATGCCGAACGGCTGGTCGGCACGTTTCCTCAGGAGCTGAACCGCGTTGTATTCACCTGCACGGGCAGCGAATCGAATGATTTGGCGCTCCGCATCGCCAGGCTGGCCAGCGGCAGCGACGGCGTAATCGTCTCTTCCCATGCCTATCACGGCACAAGCGCGGCCACGGCGATGGTGTCGCCCAATTTGGGCGACGCCGTCAAGCTTAGTCCTGCCGTCCGGATGGTGTCGTTGCATGGGCCAGCCGGCGTCTCCGAGAAACAAGCTGCGGCATTCTTTGAAGAACAGGTCCGTTCGGCCATCGCCGATTTGAAGCGACGTGGCATTGGCGTAGCGGCCCTGCTCTTTGACAGCATCTTCTCCAGCGACGGCGTATGGGTGGACCCGCCTGGCTTCATTGCGGGAGGAGTCAAGGCGGTGCGGGAAGTGGGTGGTCTCGTGATTGCCGATGAAGTTCAGCCAGGCTTCGGGCGGACGGGCAAAAACATGTGGGGTTTTGGGCGGCACGATGTCGTTCCGGACCTCGTCACTCTCGGTAAGCCGATGGGCAATGGTTTTCCCATCGGCGCGGTTGTTGGCCGCAAGGCACCGATGGACCGCTTTGGCGCTGCCGCCCGTTACTCAAACACCTTTGCGGGCAATACCGTCGGGATCGCGGCAGCTAATGCAGTCCTAACCATTTTGCATAGAGACCGGATCATGGAGCATGCCCATCTCATGGGTGAGCGCCTGAGGTTGGGATTGGAGCAGCTTGCCACACGGCATCCTGGTGTTCGCGGTGTTCGAAATGCCGGCCTGTTCATCGGCATTGACATCGGGTTGGATGCAACGGGGGCGGCCGGTCGACGCGCCACGGCATTGGAGATCGTAAACCTGCTGCGTGATGATGGCGTTCTCATCAGTACCACGGGCGCCAACGAGGATACTCTTAAAGTCCGTCCTCCGCTCATTTGCCAGGCGGAGCATGTGGACCGATTCCTCGAAGCCATCGAACATGCGCTCAGAAAAGCCGTGGCGCGGGTGTGAACATCAGAGCGAAAGCTACATCCATGAAGTTAGACCGGATCGACATCAAGATCCTGCATGTGCTCCAGCAGAATGGCCGGATGACGAATGTTGAACTTGCGGAGGTGGTCAACCTGTCGCCGAGCCCCTGCCTCATGCGACTGAAGAATCTCCAGTCCGAGGGCTACATCGAAGGCTATTCGGCGCGCATCAATATCGCCAAGTTGGGGCAGGCGTTAACGGTGTTTACTGAGGTTACGCTGAAGAACCATCGGCAGACCGATTTCGCACGCTTCCTTGCTGCAATCGAGAAGATCGAGCAACTCATCGAGTGTCATGTGGTCTCGGGCGGCTACGACTACCTCTTGAAATTCGTGACTACTGGGATCGGAGAATATCAGGAGATCATGGAGCGGTTGATCGAATTGGACGTCGGTATCGACAAATATTTTAGCTTCGTCGTGCTGAAATCGCCGATCCGCAAGGCGCAGCTGCCGCTGACAAAGCTGTTTGAGCCGTAGGTTATGATGAACTCCTTGCCCTTCCACCGACGGTTACGGGCAACCCAAACTCTAGAAGGAAGGCGTACTGCCATGAAATTCCTATCCTACTGGCATGACAACGCCCAAGCTTTTGCCGGGGCCGCGGAGTGTCCGGTCGATGGCCACTACGACGTCGCAGTGATCGGCGGCGGCTTCACGGGTCTCGGCGCCGCCCGGCAACTCGCGAAGGCGGGTGCCAAGGTTGTGGTGCTGGAGGCGGAGAACGTTGGCTGGGGCGCCTCCGGCCGCAATGGCGGACACCTGAACAACGGGCTTGCGCATAGCTACCTGGCGGCAAAGGCGGAACTCGGCAAGGAGAGGGCGATCGCGCTCTACAAGGCCTTGGACGACTCCATCGACACGATCGAGGCGCTGATTGCGGAGGAGGGAATCGACTGCAATTTCCGCCGCGCCGGGAAGCTCAAACTCGCCTCGAAGGCCCAGCATTTCCAGGCAATCGCCCGCAACTTCGAAGCCGTGAATGCTGAGGTAGATCCCGACACGGCACTGCTTGGTGCAGATGACCTCAAGCAGGAGATCGGTTCGCCCTTCTTTGGCGCGATGCTCTCAAAGAAGAGCGCGATGATGCATATGGGCCGATACGTCACAGGGCTTGCCGAGGCCGCGAAGCGTCACGGTGCGACGATCTTCGAGAACGCCGCCGTCACGGATCATCGGCAGGCGGACCGCCGCCATCATCTGAAAACCGGCCGCGGCAGCATCACCGCCGATGCGGTGCTTGTTGCCACCGGCGCCTATACGCCCTCGACCTTCGGCTATTTCCGGCGCCGGATCATTGCGGTAGGCAGCTTCATCATTGCAACGCGGCCGTTGAGCGAAGTGGAGATCGCGGCGACGTTGCCGGGCAACCGCACCTGCGTCACATCGAAGAACATCGGCAACTATTTCCGGCTCTCGCCTGACAACCGGCTGATCTTTGGAGGCCGCGCGCGCTTCTCGGCGAGCTCCGATCACCGTTCGGACCCCAAGATCGGAGCGATCCTGAAGGCAAGTCTCGCCGAGATTTTCCCACAACTCGCAAACGTCGAGATCGACTATTGCTGGGGCGGCCTCGTCGACATCACCAAAGACCGGTTTCCGCGCGCGGGCTGTCACGACGGCGTCTGGTACGCGATGGGTTACTCCGGCCATGGCGCCCAGCTTTCGACCCATCTCGGAATGCTGACCGCCGACGCGATCCTTGGCCGACCGGACCGGAATCCGATGAAGAGGCTCGAATGGCCGGCCGTCCCGGGACACTTCGGAACCCCCTGGTTCCTGCCGCTGGTCGGCATGTATTACAAGATGCTGGACAGCGTCGGCTAGAAACTTTTTGTCCTACACTGGCCTTCCGCCATGATCAGAGCCCGCCGACCTCGACCCTCGAGCCGTCAAAGAAGCGCGATAGCCGGAACGGCGTGGGATCGACGCAAGGCCTATCGTTCGCAACCAGGTCGGCTGCCAGTCGACCGATGCCCGGGCCGATGCCGAAGCCATGGCCGGAACCGCCCGCGGCCAAATAGAGGCCTTTCACATGATCGGACGCCGAGATGACCGGTACCGCATCCGGTGTGCAATCCACGTAAGCGCCCCAACTGTCGGCTATCTCGATACCTGCAAGCGCCGGGAACTGCTGCGTGACGCCCTTCAGGATAGCCGCGATCGTCCGACGACTTGGTCTTGGATCGAGAACACGGATCCGCTCGAAAGGCGAAAGCGCATCCCGGTTCCAGCTTGCCAACGCTTCAGGCCCATGAAACATCGATCTGCCTACGCCGATCTGGACCGCTTTCAGTCGCTTCAGAAACATCGGCATGAACCAGCGCGCGTAGCGTAGGCCTTGTGGCGTGATATCCAATGTTGCCCTACCGCTGACAGCAAGCGTATAGCTGCCGTCCAACCTGCGGGTCAGCGAGCACTCCGGCGTATAGATCGCCTCGCCAAGATTGGTTGTGGGTCGCGTACGAATTGCGGTCTGGCGCACGCTTGCCTGCGGGAACTGCACGCCGTATTGGCGACAGAACAGGGAGGCCCACGCACCGCCGGCGTTCAGAACGGCCTGCGACCTGATTATCCCTTTTTCGGTGATGACGCCCGCGATTGCACCATTGACGATATCGAGACCTCGTGCAGCGCATACCTGATGGATAGTCGCTCCGAACTTGCGGGCACCATTCGCGATCGTCGGCGCCGCAATGGCCGGCTCGCCCTTGCCATCATCGACTGAATGGACGCCGCCGAGCCAGCGGCGACCTTGCGCGGGAACTCTGTCATGCGCCTCCCGGGCAGTTAGCATCTTCGTATTGACGTTGAATTGCCGGGCAAGATCAAGCCATTGTTCCCATTCCGCCAGTTGCTGCGGGTTGTCTGTCGCATAGAATAGGCCGCATTGGCGGAAGCCGACGTCCTCGTCGATTTTTGCAGCAAACTGGTCCCACGCCTGCATGGAAATCCCTGAGAGCGGCAGTTCGCGCTCATCCCGGTTTTGCCGGCGGCACCAGCCCCAGTTTCGGCTGGACTGCTCACCGCCGACGTAGCCCTTTTCCACCAAAGCAACGGAAAGCCCCCGCTCTGCGAGAAAAAATGCCGCCGACGCACCAATAATGCCGCCGCCGATGACGACAACGTCGGCCTTAGCGGGAAGCTCTTGATCGCTCTGTATACGCTTGAGGAGTGGTGACATTGGGAGACCTCATTTTGGACTACTGCTCTTCGGCCGAGATCCTCTCCGATGTGAGGACGCAGCAAGCATCGTTTGACAACGCAGCTCATCCCGTTCGACAGGCGGAATGGTGTAATTGAGGTTCAGAGGTCGGGACCCGCTCCACTGAACCTTTGTCTTAGCAAGCCGACACGAAACGATCGACCTCGTCGGCCCTCGTTGCAAAACTGCTCACCAGTCGGTGGAGACCTTCGTCCGGCGCGAGGCTTCCGTCGAGGCGCTGTGGCACGGGCCAATCGTAGAAGATTGCACCCTGTTGGCGGAGTTTGGCAGCGACGTCCTTCTTCAGGATAGCGAAAACCTCGTTGGCGTCGGCTTGCCAGGCGAGGCGACTCGTCTGGGAGGCGGTGATGCCCTCGGCAAGGCGCGCAGCCATGGCGTTGGCGTGGCGGGCGAGGTTCAGCCAGAGATCGCCAGCAAAGTAGGCGTCGAACTGCGCCGAAACGAAGCGCGATTTCGAAAAGAGCTGGCCGGCGCGCTTTCGCATGAAGTGCATTTCCTGCGCCTTAGAGCGATCGAAAAGCACCAGCGCTTCGGCGCACCAGCAGCCGTTCTTGGTGCCACCGAAGGAAACTAGGTCAACGCCTCGCTTCCAGGTCATTTCGGCAGGAGTCGTATCCAAGCTGACAAGCGCGTTGGCGAAGCGGGCGCCATCCATATGAAGCGGCAGCCTATGCGCCTTGGAAACGGCGGCGATCGCGTCGATTTCAGCGAGCGAATAGACCGTGCCACTTTCCGTTGCCTGCGTCAGCGATACCGCCGTCGGCTGACCGCCCTGGACATTATCGAGTGGGAAGCGCCGAATCTCGGCTTCGAGGCCGGCAACCTCCATCTTGCCTCGCGGTCCGTCAATCGGCTTCAGTCGCGCACCGTGCGAAAAGAACTCCGGCGCGCCGCATTCGTCGGCGACGACGTGAGCCTCGCGATGACAGAAGACGACGCCTCCCGCGCGGTTGGCTGTCGCAAGCGCCAGCGAATTGGCCGCCGTTCCGGTGCCGACGAAAAAGACGGCGACGTCGCGTTCGAAAATCTCCGCGAACTTCTGTTCCACCTTACGGTCGAGGTCGCTGGTGCCGTAGCCCGACGCATAGCCGCCGGCATGCATCATCAGGCTCTCGCCAATCGCAGGATGGGCGCCGGACCAATTGTCGGATGAAAAAATCATCGCTTCTAACTTTCATTCACCGTCATATTGACGGGTTTTGCTGCTTGCGTGGCAGTTGGTTCTTCTGCGATCACGGCGATGGCATCGACTTCCACCAGATAGCCGTAGTGGAGTTCGGACACCGGCACCACCGTGCGCGCCGGGCGCGCTTCTCCCAACCGCGCGGCATAAATCTGGTTGAAGCGGGGCCAGTTGCCGACGCCCACGATGTATGCAGTGACCCTGGCGAGATCGTCTGGGCTTCCGCCGGCGGCTTTCAGAACCGCCATCAAGTTGTCGATGGCTTGCCCTGCCTGTGTTTCGAAACTGTCGTCAGCAAGCGGCCGCCCATCTGGCCGGGTCGGGAGCTGACCGGAAATGTAAAGATGGTCACCAGCCCGTCTGGCCTGTACGTAATGACCTGCAGGGCTGGGTGCTTGGTCGGTACTCACGTTCATGGTTCCGGGCATCACCAGCCTCCGAAGCGCGGCCAGCAGGCCTCGACAGCGTGCGAGCGACTGCGGACAACATGATAGGCTTCGTGCTGGGCAGCGGCCGCGCATGCGTGGTTCGGCAGGATCCTCACCCGGTCTCCGATCGCCAGATCGGGCAGGCGAGCGTCCGAGCCGGGCCGCACGGCGATGATACCGTGCTCCTGGTTCGCATCGGCAACGATGATGTCCTGGTAGGCACTTCCGTCGATATCACAGACGAGGCCATATCCCTGGTCGACGGCTTGCTTGCCGGTTCCACGGTCGCGCGACAGCGACATCCATCCGCCGTCAGTTATGATCCAACCCTTCTCGCGCTGGTGTCCGATAACCGTAGCCAGAACGCTGAGCGCGATGTCATCGACGTGGCAAATGCCGATGCCTGCCATCACGAGATCGAAGAACACGAATACGCCGGCGCGGACTTCAGTCACCCCGGTCAGATCCTTCGCATGATGGGCCGTCGGCGTCGAACCGACGCTGACGACCGGGCACGGCAGACCCGCACCGCGAAGAAGCTGCGCGGCTTCAACAACGGCCAACCGCTCCGCTTGTGCATAGTGGTGCTGCGCCTCGTCGCCTCCACCTCTGTAGCTGTCGCCGGCATGGGTCAGAACGCCACGCAGTTCCGCCCCTGCGGCCAGGACCTTCCCGATCTCCAGCAACTGAGCGTGATTATTTGGCACCACACCCGAGCGGTGGCCATCGCAGTCGATCTCGATCATGGCTGGGATCCGCATTCCGGCCTTTCGGGATGCCGCGGCAACCGCCTCCGCCTGCTCAACAGTATCGAGTACCACCACGAGATCGACGCCCTTGGCGCGCAGTTCGACGACACGTGCGAGCTTCTCCGGGGCGATGCCGACCGCATAGATCATGTCGCGAACGCCATCGGTCGCGAACTGCTCGGCTTCCTTCAGCGTGGAGACGGTCGCCGGCCCCTCCGGCGCACTCATGATGCGCCGGGCCACGTCAGTTGACTTTGCGGTCTTCAGATGCGGTCGAAGCGACACACCCAGGCTATCGAGCCGGTTCCTGAGCCGCGTGATATTCCGGTCCATCCGGTCCGCGTCCAGAACCAGACAGGGCGTTTCCAGCGTCTCAAGAGTGGTCGTGGCCGCCAAGCGAGAGGAGGGGTCGAACGTCGCTAGATCCATGTATCTGATCTCCAAAATCGAAATTAACCTTGTCGCTAAATCGTAAAGATAGCAATTAATGGTCGGTGAAGGTTCGATTCAGCCAGCTGTTAATGGTGACAGCGCAATATCACCCGCATCAGCCTGAATCCGCGTGAGTACGTCGATCTCCTTCTCGATCTCAAACCGCAGATTTGAACTGCCTGAAAATGCGCCATTGAAAGCCGCCGTGCCGATAGTAAACCCTGCTGCGCCAGATCGTATCACGGCCGCCATCCTTTCAGGACTGTCGATCGATCCGGCAACCACTACAGGCTTCTCGACGGCTTCGCACACCCGCGTCATCAACGCTTCGACATCTCCGTGGAAACGATAGGCGAGCAGATCGAGACCGCTGACACCGTCGATCGCAGCCAATTGCCGAGCACTGTCCACAATTGTTTCGATCGTCCCTTCGAGCTTACTCGGGTGTCCCACGATCTTGCCGGGGAACGGATAGTACTGGATGTTCCTCCTAGCAATGACTGGCAAAACGACACTTGGTCTGGTTCCACCCATCAAGATGTCGACATCAAGGTCGACCGCGGCCTGCGCGGACCGTCGCTCGCTTTCCTCGTCGAGGCTGACCACTTCGAGATAGAGCGTGGCGCCCGCCGCCTTGATCGCTGAAGCAAGGACCAAAAGTTCATCGAACGGCAGACCAATATCCTTGAATCCCACATGCGTGATTCCGGCGGCAAGGACATCCTTGAGGCGGTCGGTCGCGTCGGCAACGGTCCGATCCTGATTGGTCAGCATGAAAATGAAGTCGGGGGCCTGGGGCATCGAAAGCCCTCCTAGATTGCGTTGAGAAGCAGAGCCTGATCGAAGGCATAGCGAAGAGAGGAATGGTCGGCCGTGCCCTGGCCCGCGATGTCGAATGCGGTGCCGTGATCGACGCTGGTCCGGATGAAGGGCAAGCCGATGGTGACGTTGACGCCGTTGTCGATGCCGAAATACTTGACCGGAATGAGCCCCTGGTCGTGGTATTGTGCAACGACGATGTCGAACTCACCCTTGCGGGCCCGCATGAAAATCGTGTCTCCGGGCCAAGGGCCGGACGCATTTATTCCAAATTCCTGAGCGCGCCTGATCGCCGGCGCGATGATGTCGAGATCTTCGCGTCCGAACATGCCGTTTTCACCGGCATGGGGATTGAGACCGGCGACCGCAACGCGCGGCGAGGCGATGCCATAAGTCTTGCCTGCCCTGTGCGCCAATTCGATCGTTCTGAGCACCGAATCCTGCGTCACCAGGTCGATTGCGTCGCGCAACGACACGTGGATCGTCACCAGAATGACACGCAATTCATCGTTTGCCAGCATCATCGCGAACTTGTCGGTCCCCGACCGTTCAGCAAGGATTTCGGTGTGGCCGGGATAATTGAGCCCACCCTTCTTCATTGCTTCCTTATTGATCGGCGCGGTGACGATTGCCCCGATGTTTCCTGCCAGCGCTTCGTCGATCGCTCTCACGACATAATCGTAGCTCGCGCGCCCGGCACGAGCGTCCACCTGACCGATCGGCAAATCGTTCGGCAGATCCGAGACGTTAAGGACGGGTATGAGGGTCGCGTCTCGGACCGCCTCATCGACCGACGCGATGGGCTGCACTTGGAGAGGAAGAGCCAAGGCCCGAACCGCGCGTTCCATCACCTTCGCGTCGCCGATCACCACCGCTTGCTCCGGCAGTCCGTCCGCGAAAAGGCGCGCGATGATTTCCGGGCCGATCCCACAGGGATCGCCCATCGTTATTCCAACAGGTTTCTTCATTTCTTATCTCCAAGCCAGAGGCCCCGAAGCACCTCGGCTGATTTCAGCAGGATATTGGACGAGCCGAAGCCGCCCGCCTTTGTGATGATGTGAATAGGATGGGGGCCGGTCGTGCGGCCCACCGGGATGCCGGGCTCGACCTCGCCGAGAAGATTCACAGACGCGATCTCAAGTTCGCTCAGCACGGATTCGGCGGTGTCACCGCCGGTCAGGAAGAGTCCGGTCACCGGATGATGCTCCATAATCGCGCGGGCAGCCTTGCCAAGAGCGATTGCGATCGACCGAGGATCAGCGGAGGCGCCCCGGTCCGACGTAGTTAGAATAACTTCACCGCTGGTTCCGCATTTTCTGTATTGGGCAGCGGCGTTTTCGGCCGCTAGGCCGGCAGAGCGGGACGCCACCTCGGCGTCGATGATGATCTGCCGGACGTCGCCAGTGCTGATGAGCCGTGAGCATTGCTCGCGGCTCAGGGGGTTGACGCTGCCAATGACGAAGAGATTGAGCGCCGTCGCGAGAGGAAACAGCGTAGTGTCATCGGCGCGACCCACATAGTCTGCCAGCGCGATTGCCAGTCCTGGAGAACCGCACCAAAGAATCGACTTCGGATCCGCCGCCGATTTCACCAGCCGAGTCAGATCATCCTGCGTTGTGGCATCGGCGATCAACAATTTCCGGTGATCTGCGGTCAGTTCGCCCGACTTTAATATACGGATTTCCGTAAGCCCAAGGTGACGGATTTCCTCCTCTGGGATATCCCGATACAGGGCCCGAAGATGGGAGTCCGCTATGGGGTGGAGCGGGTCCTTTGCAAACTCGGTTTCCTCCAGCGGGACGCCATGAAGAAGCTGACGCCCTCCTTCAGTAGTGCGTCCGCCTGCGGGGAAAGCCGGAGCGACGATTGCGATGGTCCGACCAGACGCCGCGAGCGCGGCTGTTATCTCAGCTCCAATGTGGCCGCGAATGGTGGAATCAACGGTATTGTAAAGGATTTCCGCGGACGCCAGGCTTTTCGCCGCCTGCGTCGCCCGATCGATAGCGTCCTCAACCGGCGCACTCCGACTCGCCTTGTTGATAGAGATAATCGCGACCTTTTCAAGCGACGATCGCCGGTAGTCGGTGACGACAAGGCATCTGTGCCCCATGCTCACGAATGGTGCGGCGCCATCCGTTGCACTCGTCAGATCATCGGCTAGAATTCCTACCTTCAAAGTCGCGCTCCTGTCGGCTTTTGTGTGACGAGGAGGATATTAGCGCTATTGCTTTTGCCGGAAAAACGATCAATTCTGACCGAAATCCGTCACTTTATCTCACAGATATGGCCGCACGATTCCCATCTTTATCCGCGCTTCGAGTGTTTGAGGCAGCTGCACGGCATTTGAATTTCGGGCGTGCCGGCGATGAATTGTTCGTCACGCACAGCGCCGTCAGCAAACAAATCCGCTTGCTTGAGGAAGACTTGGGAGTGGCCCTTTTCGAACGAAGAAACAGAGCCGTTTTCCTGACCGACTCTGGACGGCGTCTGCTTGTAACGATGAGCGAAGTGTTTCGGCAGATCAGCGAGTGTTGCGATGAAATCAAAGGTGGCGGTTCGGCACCACTTGTACTCTCGTGCGAGCCGACATTCACACAGCGCTGGCTGATCCCGCGCCTTCCGCTGTTTAACGCACTTCATCCGGAGATTGAGGTTCACGTCTTGGCCGCTGGCGGCCCTGTAAACTTCGACAGGAGCCATATTGATCTCGCGCTGCGGAGAAGCGATTTCAGCTGGCCGCCGGAACTGTTTGTGGAAACGGTTGTCGAAGAACGTGTCGGCCCAGTGTGCGCGTCACGCCTGTTGGCGTCCGGCAGCGATGAAATCCTTTGCTTGCCTCGCATTCATTCGGCCACGCGTCGAGATGCGTGGACGCGTTACATCGCCGACAACCAGATCGGAGACCCAAATCCACCCGGCAGCCAAGTGTTCGAACACTTCTATTTGAGTATCGAAGCTGCAATCGCCGGGCTAGGTGCCGCGATAGGCCCAGAGCCGCTGGTCGCCGACGCTGTGGAAAGCGGGCAACTGGTGGCGCCGCTGGGGTTCTCCGGTAACGGCTATCATTACATCCTGTTGAGCCGACTTCCTTTCGAAGGCGATGCCAGAAAACGAACCTTCCTCTCTTGGCTTCGACGACAGTTTGGTCCCTGAAGGCCGCAGTTTGGCAAGACTGCGAGGCCGGCGTGGGTTATCGACTCGGGCGGCGACTTAACGAGGATCGCAGCCGATACAGTGGACACGCATTGCGCCTCAATACCAATTGCCACACCTCAGATGCTCGGACCGAGGATATTGGTTCTGGCTTCGATGATGTGGTCGTACATGTTTCGCTCAGCCTCCCTGCTATCACGATCTTTTATTGCGTCGAGAATCGCCTGATGGCTGACGATATACGCCGTCATGCGCTCTGAGGTCAGCGATTGTTCTTTCATTTTCCCCCAGAGGTTCCCGGCCCGTACTGCGTGAATTCCTTCATAGAGCGAGGCAAGAAGACCGTTACGGGCGGCTTGGACGATAATGCGATGAAAGACGGCGTCCCATTTCTCGAATTCACCCAGTGCTTCCGACGCGCTGCCACGCGCGATTGATTTCTGCATTTCTTCGACTTCCTGCCTGGTCGCCCGCAATGCTGCCAACGCGGCGATCTTCGGTTCTATGATTAGCCGAGCCTCAAAGACTTCCGCCGGATAGGTGCGCAATGTGTCTCCTTCATTGGTTGCCGGCCGGCGAAGGGCGCTCGAACTCACGCCGCTGCCGGCTATAAAGGTGCCTCTGCCGACGTGCCTGATAAGGCGGCCTTCCTTCTCCAAGGAACCGAGCATCCTTCGAAGGGCGGTACGCGGCAGCCCGAGCTTCAGTGCCAAGTCACGCTCGGGAGGCAGGCGATCGCCTGGTTCCAGACCTTCCGCTTCAATGAAGTCCTTCAACAACACGCTCATGTGACCTCCAATAAATATTTTACGAAACCAATTTGATCTATATTGACACCAATGGCAAGACCAATCTTATAATAATCATCGAACCAACGCCGATTGGTTGCGAATGGTGCTGAGATGCACTGCTCGAAAAGATTACGTGGCAGCATGCATTGATCGGCGATCAAAATCTCAAATGAGAAGCTGCGTAGACAATGGAGAAAAACCGATGGCCGTTACGACAGAGGCTGTTACAGCAGGCGATGCAGCGCTTTCGGTGCGTGGTCTCACAGTCGACCTGCCAAAAGGCATGGAACGAGCTCATGCCGTCGAAAACGTCTCGTTTGACCTCAGGCGCGGCCAAATCCTTTGCATTATCGGCGAGTCTGGATCGGGCAAGTCGGTAACCGCGAATACCATCATGGGGCTTTTACCCAAGATAATTCCAGTCTCGTCGGGTGCGATCAATCTTGATGGAACGGGGATCGTCGACGCGCCGGCAAAAAAGCTGCGCCAGTTGCGCGGCCGCGTCGTGTCCATGATCTTTCAGGATCCGCTTTCGGCGCTCAACCCGCTGATGACGGTCGGCGAGCAGGTTACTGAAGTGATGGCGGCCCATGGAGTGGGCACAAAGGCCTCGCGCCGTGACCGCGCACTCGAATTGCTGACCGAGGTGGGCCTACCCGATCCGGATCTGATGTACCACCAGTATCCGTTCCGGCTCTCTGGTGGTCAGCGCCAACGTGTCATGATCGCGATGGCGCTGGCCCTCGAGCCGACCGTTCTGATCGCAGACGAACCAACGACAGCCCTCGATGTAACCACCCAGGCGCAGATCCTGAAGCTCATCCGTGACATTCAGCGCCGCAAGGATATGAGCGTCATGTTCATCACCCACGACTTCGGCGTGGTCGCAGAAATTGCCGACAGCGTCGTGGTTATGGAGAAAGGGCGGATTGTCGAGCAGGGCACCGCCGATCAGGTTCTCAAATCACCCAGCCACCCCTACACCAAACGCTTGATCGCCGCCGTTCCGCGCCTCACGGGCGAGGACAGAAAGCTCAAGGTGCAGACGAGCGACGAGGCAATCCTGACTGTCAATGGCTTGTGCAAGACCTATCGCAGCGGCAGCGCGTTGTTCGGTAGCCAGCGTGTCGTGCCTGCGGTACAGGACGCCTCATTCACCTTGGCCGCGGGCCGAACCCTTGGCATTGTCGGCGAAAGTGGTTCCGGAAAATCGTCGTTGGGGCGACTCCTGATCAAGCTTCAGGACAGCGACAGCGGTCAGATCCTGTTTGAGGGCAAGGACATCGTCAAGCTCTCTGAATCCGAGTTCCGGCCGCTGCGCCCTAGGATTCAAATGATCTTTCAGGATCCCTTTGCCTCGCTCAATCCGCGCTCCACTATCGGTCAGATATTGACCGTCGGGCCCGTCGCACATGGTATGCCCTATGCACAGGCGCGCGAAGAGGCTCGGGCGTTGCTATCCCACGTCGGTCTCGATGCGGGCGCCTTCGGCCGCTACCCGCACGAATTCTCGGGTGGTCAGCGCCAGCGCATCGGCATCGCGCGGGCCTTGATGTTCAAGCCCAAGCTGCTGATTGCCGACGAAGCAGTCTCCGCGCTCGACGTGTCGATCCAGGCGCAGATCCTCAAACTGCTCGACCAAATCCAGCGCGAGACCGGCGTATCAATGGTCTTCATCACCCATGATCTGCGTGTTGCCAGCCAGATTTGCGACGAAATTGCTGTGATGCAGAAGGGCCGGGTCGTCGAGCGCGGCCCGCCGTCTCAGATCTTCCTGAAACCGCAATCCGACTACACGCGTGAACTTGTGGCTGCAATTCCGGGAGAACGAGGCAGAGACACTTGAGAAAGTTCAATTAACTGCTGGCGGTGGCTTCCTAATGAGCAAAAGAGAGGGAATGAAATGACAAAAGAGTCTAGAATCAAAAGCAACATTTCTCGGCGCGACGCACTGCGCCTGATGGCAGCCGGCGGCATTGCATGCTTTGCCGCTCCCAACCTGATCGGCAAGCCTGACATTGCCCGGGCTGCCGACAAGAAGCCTGCGGGTCGCGTCGTGGTCGGGCTTTCGCAGGAACCGACCGTCTTCAATCCGCTGATGGCCCACATCGAAACGGACGATGCGGTCCACTTCTCACTCTTCGACGCCCTCTTTCGCATGGATCCGGGCGGTGTGCTCCAGCCCAATCTTGCGCTAGAGGTGCCCACGCAAAAGAACGGCGGCATCTCGGCGGATGGCCTGAACTGGCGCGTTCGCCTGCGTGACGATGTGCGCTGGCATGACGGCCAGCCGTTTACCGCTGAGGACGTGAAGTTCACCCTTGAACTGATCACCAATCCGAAATTCCGCGCCTGGCGTACGGGCGGCCATTCGCTGGTGCGCGACCTCACGGTGGTCTCGCCAACTGAAATCACCTGGCGCATGGAGCAGGTTTTCGCTCCTTACCTGTCGTTTCTCACCGAAACCTTCATCGTGCCGAAGCACCTTCTCGAGAATGAGGCTGATCCGAACGCAGCAGCCTTCAACCAGGCACCCGTTGGCACCGGTGCCTTCAAGTGGAGCCAGCGTGTCGCCGGCGACCATCTCGAGCTGGCAGCGAACCCGGATTATTTTGGGGAGGGGCCGTATGTCGAACAGGTTGTATTCAAATATATTCCTGACCAGACGGTGCTCTATACCCAATTCAAGAGCGGCGACATCGACCTCACAGACCAGGCATACATCACGCCCGACCACTACGACGAAGCCAGCAAATTGCCGGGCCGTGTGGTGAGCCTGGTGCCCGGCGCCTCCGTCGAGTCGTTCTATCTCAATCTCGAGCGGCCGCAATTCAAGGAACTTGCGGTGCGTCAGGCACTCTATGCTGCAATGGACAGAAAGGCGATCATCGACGCCCTCTATTTCGGCGTGGTGACAACGACCGAAACCTTCATGCCGAAGGAGTCTTACTATTTCAATCCGAACCTTCCGGCGCAGGAATTCAATCTCGACGCCGCACGCAAGCTCCTCGACGACGCCGGCTGGGTGCCGGGTTCGGACGGAATCCGTGAGAAGAACGGAGTGAAGCTGGCGTTCAACAACTCGACGACATCCGGCAATAACCTCCGCGAGCAGGTGCAGCAATTCCTGCAGCAGACATTCGCCGAAATTGGTGTCCAGATGACGATCTCGAATTTGCCGGCTGCCGTCATGTTCGGCGAGTTTTGGCTGAAGTCACAGTTCGACACGGCCATCTCGGGTGTTACGCATCTGATTGCCGCGGACCCCGATGCAACCAACCGTCTTGCGAGCAGCGCGATTGCCGCCAAGGGCGGAAAGGGATCGAACGTCGGCCAGTATTCCAATCAGGAAGTGGATGCACTGCTCAAGAAGGGTGCTCAGACCTTCGATCCCGAAGCACGTCGTGAAATCTATTACCGTATCCAGGAAATCGTCCGTCAGGACCTTCCGTTCCTTCCACTGTTTGCCGCCACCTATGTGGTTGGCACGAAGGAAGGCCTTGAAGGCTGGGAACCGAATACGAACACGCGCACGGCATCCTGGCATGCTGCCGGCTGGCACTGGAAGAGTTGAGTTAACCTCCCGTCGTCGCCGCCGCCCGTCGCGGCGGCGACTTCTATTGGCGCTATCACAGGGAGAGCCTGAATGCGTAGCTTCCTACTTAATCGGTTCGCTCAGAGCCTCATACTGCTCCTGATCGTCTCCGTTATCGGCTTCGTGGTCCTCAACCTGATTCCGGGCGGCCCCCTGGCACAATTTGGGCTCGATGCGAGCATGACGCAGGATGACTTGAAGCGACTGGCGGAGCAGTTGGGCCTGAACCGTCCTCTGTGGATGCAGTATCTGGATTGGGCCTGGCGCCTGTTGAGAGGAGACTGGGGCCACTCATTCCGCGACGGAGCGCCTGTTCTCAAGGTGATTGGGCGACACCTCATGGCAACGCTGCTGCTGATGGGATCGTCCACGGTGATCGCGATCACTATCGGTACGTGGATCGGTGTTCGCGGCGCCATAAAGCGTTATTCGCTTTTCGACTACATGGCGACGATCGGTGCGATGGTGGCCCTTTCCATCCCGACTTTTTGGTTCGGCCTGATCGGGATCTACGTCTTCTCGCTTAGACTTGGCTGGCTGCCAGCCGGCAACATGTACACGATCGGCGACGAATCCGTTCTGAACTATCTCCACCATCTTATTCTGCCCAGCGTCGTACTCGCGCTCGTGCATGTGGCCATCTGGAGCCGCTACATGCGAACGGCTACTCTCGACGTTATCAGCCAGGAATTCATTAAGACTGCGCGCGCCAAAGGACTAAGCGAGCGGCGCATCCTGATGAAACATGTCATCGGCAATGCCCTTCTACCGATGATCACCCTCCTTGGGGTGCAGCTTCCCAGCGTCCTGACGGGTGCTCTGGTCACCGAGACGGTGTTTACCTGGCCGGGCATGGGACGCCTGTTCCTCGACAGCCTCGGCTACAGTGACTATCCGGTGGTGATGGGATTGCTCATGTTCTCAGCGATCCTTGTCGTGGTGAGCAACCTCGCCGCCGACATCGTTGTCGCCATCATCGATCCCCGTATCCGTCTGAGTTAAGCGCCATGAACGCTCATCAGGAGTCAGCCATCATGACTGCCATTGCCGCAAATTCGCCCCGGGAACGCTGGTGGAACAGCCGAGCTGCGCACCGTTTCTTGAAGCACCATCTGGCCCTCATCGGAATGGTAATGATCGTTCTCATGACGCTGGCATGCGTCTTAGGTCCGCATTTGTTGCCGTACGATTCGCTCTACATCGACTTGCGCGCCCGCTTCGCTCCGCCCCTGACCGGCCAGCATTATCTCGGCACGGACCCACTAGGACGAGACTTGGCCGCCCGGCTGTTCATGGCGGGGCGGATTTCGCTCTTGGTCGGTTTCTCGGCGATGCTATTGTCGACGCTGATCGGAACCTTTGTCGGCGTGGTGGCGGGATATAGGGGTGGCCTGGTCGGCACGGTGCTGATGCGTGCCGTGGATGGCTTCCTCTCCTTCCCATCCATCTTCCTCGTACTTGCTCTTGCCGCTGCGCTGAAGCCAAGTCCCATCATGATCACCGTCGTCATCGCTGCCACAAGCTGGATGGAAGTTGCCCGCATCGTCGAGGCCGAGGTCCGCTCCCTGCGCGAGCGTGAATTCGTGCTGGCCGGCCGCATGCTGGGACTGAGCGCAACGCACATCATGTTCCGCGAAATCCTTCCCAATGCCATCGGTCCGATCATCGTCGCCGCGACACTGACCGTCGCCCGGGCGATCCTGATGGAGGCCTATATCAGCTTCCTCGGCTATGGAATTCAGCCGCCGCTGCCCAGCTGGGGTAATATGCTGAACGGCGCCCAGCAATATCTGGGGACGGCGCCTTGGCTGGCGATAATTCCCGGCGCGGCCATAACGATCGCTGTCACAAGCTTCAATTTCATCGGCGACGGGCTGCGCGATGCACTCGATGTTCGCGGTGATCACAGCTGAGAAAGAGCATCTCGCGCGCCACCAAAAGAGACATCCGCTGCAAAATGCGCACGTGATGTCGGCGGAACACATTTGGCGTCATTGCCTGCCCCGATCGTCGGAATGTTCCGTGTCCAAGACGACAGATTGTTGAGTTTTATCGTTCCAGATGACTGGAGCACGATGCCAGAGGAATAGTGACTATGCCGGTCCAGGTTCAGAAAGTAAGTGATAGCGCCTCTTTTCCGACCCAGGTCGATGTGGTCGTCATCGGCGCGGGGATCGTGGGTACCTGCACGGCCTATGAGCTCGCCCGCAAAGGGTTATCGGTTGCCCTGCTTGAAAAAGGCATCGTCGGTGGCGAGCAGTCGAGCCGCAACTGGGGGTGGGTTCGCCAGCAGAACCGCGACCTCTATGAACTTGCGCTGGCCATGTACAGTCTGCGGCGCTGGGAGGAACTGGGCAGCGAGACCGGCCGCGATCTCGGCTTCCGCCGAACCGGCATACTTTACTGCACAAAGAACGAGGCTGACGTCGCCCGATGGGAGAAGTGGGGCCAGGCTGCCCGCCTTCAAGGATTTGATAGCCAGATCCTCAGCGCCTCCGAGGCCAATGAACGGGCTTCAGGCGGTACATCCTCGTGGGTCGGCGGCGTTTGGTCTCCGAGCGATGGGCGAGCGGAGCCCAGCCTTGCCGTACCTGCCATCGCTGAGGCCGCGAAGGAAAACGGCGTATCGCTCCATCAAAACTGCGCCGTTCGGGGCCTCGACATTAGCAACGGCCGCGTAACAGGCGCCTGGACAGAGCGGGGACTTGTGAAAGCCGGCACTGTTGTTTGCGCTGGCGGGGCATGGGCTTCCCGGTTTTCTCATCGATATGGCATCGAGCTTCCCGTCGCAAACATCTCCGGGACCGCAATTAAGACGACTCCCGCGCCCGAGATCATTCAAGCAGGATGCCTCTCGGCTTCAAACTTCGTGTTGCGGCGCCGGACAGACGGCGCCTACACGATCGCCGTACCGGGACGTGGTACGCTCGACATCACGCCGCGGGGGATGCGATACGCCTTCAAATTCTATCAGATGTACCGCAGCAAGATCGGCAAGAAGCTGAAGTATCGTCTGAACAGCAGCTTCTGGAATGGGCCGGATGCTGTCAGCAGCTGGGAGAACGATGAAATCTCGCCGTTCGAAAAGAACCGCATTCTGGATCCTGCGCCCGACGGGGAACTCGTGAAGCTCGCATTGAAGAATCTGCAAAGCGAGTACCCAGCGCTGAAGGGAATCGGGGTCGAGCGCGCCTGGGGAGGGCTCATCGATACTTCGCCAGATCTCGTCCCCGTCATTTCTAGAGTGGAGCAACTGCCTGGTTACGTGATAGCGGCGGGGTTTAGCGGGCACGGCTTTGCCATTGGACCGGGTGCCGGTCGGTTGGTCAGCGAGATCGTTATGAACGAGACCTCGATCACAGACATCACACCCTACAGGCTGAGCCGGTTCAGCGACGGCTCGGCGATCAGACGGCCGGAAATGATGTAACGGTCGAGGTTGGTTACTGTCCAAGCTGCTGTTGTCGTTGGCCTTTAGGGACTTAAACCGACGAATGGGTCGGAAGATCAACCGAACAGAAAAGGCTTCCAGATTCTCGTCGACCGGACGGAATCAGCTAATAGGAGCCAATATCAAGGAGCTAAACCGTGGTCCTCGAGCGCTACATCGTACCGCGCCTCATCCGGGAACGAGCATTCATAGGCCGGGAGAAGTACCTGAAATGGTACGAGGAAAGCGTTGAGAACCCGGATAAATTCTGGGGCAAGCACGGCAAGCGGATCGACTGGTTCAAGCCCTATACCAAGGTCAAGAACACGTCCTTTACCGGCAAGATCTCGATCAAGTGGTTTGAGGACGGCCAGACGAACGTCTCCTATAATTGCATCGACCGCCATCTGAAAACCAATGGCGACCAGGTGGCGATCATCTGGGAAGGCGACAACCCTTACGTCGACAAGAAGATCACCTACAACGAGCTCTACGAGCATGTCTGCCGGATGGCGAACGTCTTGAAGAAGCACGGCGTCAAGAAGGGCGATCGCGTCACCATCTACATGCCGATGATCCCGGAGGCGGCCTATGCGATGCTCGCCTGCGCCCGCATCGGCGCGGTGCATTCGGTCGTCTTCGGCGGTTTCTCGCCGGAGGCGCTGGCAGGACGCATCGTCGACTGCGAATCCACCTTCGTCATCACCTGCGACGAAGGTGTGCGCGGCGGCAAGCCTGTACCGCTGAAGGACAATACCGATACTGCAATTCACATTGCGGCACGCCAGCACGTGATCGTAGACAAGGTGCTGGTCGTGCGCCGCACCGGCGGCAAGACCGGCTGGGCGCCGGGCCGCGATCTCTGGCATCATCAGGAGGTCGCCACCGTGAAGGCGGAATGCCCGCCGGTGAAGATGAAGGCGGAAGATCCGCTCTTCATTCTTTATACGTCAGGCTCCACCGGCAAGCCGAAGGGCGTGCTGCACACGACGGGCGGTTATCTCGTCTATGCCTCGATGACGCATGAATATGTCTTCGACTACCATCATGGCGACATCTACTGGTGCACGGCCGATGTCGGCTGGGTCACCGGCCATTCCTATATCGTCTACGGACCGCTTGCGAATTGCGCGACGACGCTGATGTTCGAGGGCGTGCCGAATTTCCCCGACCAGGGCCGGTTCTGGGAGGTCATCGACAAGCACAAGGTCAACATCTTCTATACGGCACCGACGGCGATCCGCTCGCTGATGGGCGCCGGCGACGAATTCGTCACGCGCTCCTCGCGCTCCTCGCTGCGCCTGCTCGGCACGGTCGGCGAGCCGATCAATCCCGAGGCGTGGGAATGGTACTACAACGTCGTCGGCGACAAGCGCTCCCCTGTTATCGATACCTGGTGGCAGACGGAAACCGGCGGCCATATGATCACGCCGCTGCCGGGCGCCACCGATCTGAAGCCTGGTTCGGCGACGACACCGTTCTTCGGCGTTAAACCGCAGCTGGTCGACAATGACGGCAAGGTGCTGGAAGGCCCGGCCGATGGCAATCTCTGCATTACGGACAGCTGGCCTGGGCAGATGCGCACGGTCTATGGCGATCATGAACGCTTCATCCAGACCTATTTCTCCACCTACAAGGGGAAATATTTCACCGGCGACGGCTGCCGGCGCGATGCGGACGGCTATTACTGGATCACCGGCCGCGTTGACGACGTGCTCAATGTCTCCGGTCACCGGCTCGGTACTGCTGAAGTGGAATCGGCGCTCGTCTCGCACAATCTGGTTTCGGAAGCGGCTGTCGTCGGTTATCCGCATCCGATCAAGGGCCAGGGCATCTATTGCTACGTGACGCTGATGGCCGGCCACGACGGTTCCGACACATTGCGTCAGGACCTCGTGAAACATGTCCGCGCTGAAATCGGCCCGATCGCGGCACCCGACAAGATCCAGTTCGCGCCCGGCTTGCCGAAGACCCGCTCCGGCAAGATCATGCGCCGCATCCTGCGCAAGATCGCCGAGGATGATTTTGGCGCGCTGGGCGACACGTCGACGCTTGCCGATCCGGCAGTGGTGGACGATCTGATCGCCAACCGGCAGAACTGGACAGGTCGCGGTGCGTACAGTGGCGATGCAGCGCCCCCAGTCGGCGCCTCACGTACATTGCCCGAAGGTCCATAAATCGTCGCATGCGTAATAACATAACCTGTTCGACGCCAAAGAAGCGATACGAATTCCAGCCTCCTCCCGGGGCACCTTGGCGGTCGCCGAACAGGTCCCGGCGGCCGCCATTTTTTCTCGGGGCATCGCCGTCTCGGCATGTACTACTTCAGTCCGTTCGGCACACAGCACCTGTCGGCCGCGGCGGATGATGATCGGGCTCTCCATAATAAGCGCCGTGCACGTCTGCACCGCGAGCAAAATCGAGATCATGACCATCAAGTGCGAAGCTGTTGAACCGTCCAACCGTCGCGCGCAGGCCATCGACCGAAATCCCGAGCCGCCGACGCGACCATCAGATTCGCCGACCGTTTTGCAGTTAAGCTACCTCTCTCGCAGTTGGGGTCGCAGATGATCAACTCGATCGGTAATGGGACCGCCGGCTTCTCGCAACGTCAAGGGTCTCTTGCCTAGCGCTTCTGCCATCGACCTCCACATGCGCTTGAATCCAGTGCTCCGCGGCTTCTGCACCGCTTCGACGGTGACTACGATCGGGTGTGTTCCCAAGTGATGGTCGGTGTTAGCGGTGCATTTTGCGGCTGCCCGAAGGGGTTCACTTCAAAGCCGGTGCAAGATGTCGACCGAACTTGATCTGCTTAACCCCAAACACGTTTGATTGCATCAAATGCGGCCACGACAGTAGGATCATTCCTACGAGCTTCCATGCATATGAAGCTCAGTGTCGTCGAAATTTTCACAGCATCGGCGATGAAGAGCCCGTGGGCTTGTTGTTCATGGAGAGCGATCGAGTCACGGCAGAGACTCAAGCCAACGCCCGTGCGGACCATGGCGACCATCGACGCTTCCTGATCAACCTGCGAGACGATGTTCTGACGCAGGCCGAGATCGGTGAACAAGCGCGCCAGCAGTCGGTTATGCACCGAAGCGGGTGGTGTACCGATCCACGGCAGGGATGCAAGCTGTACCCAATCCGCACCGCGCACGAAGGTGGCAAGCGACGGCGGGGCGACGACGCGATAAGTCAGTTGTGCCAGTTCCCTGCCATAAAACAGTTTGGTGGTAGTTTCATCCGAAATCTCGGCTACAGGATCGTAATCCCTTGGGTCTCCGAGGAAGAATCCAGCATCCAGGTCATTCCGTCGAAGCCCTTCCGGTACATCCCCACTCATGCCATGGCGCAACGTCGTCTCGATGCCTGGCCCGCTTTCTATCAGCGCCTTCAGAAACGCACCCAAGCGTGTGAACTCCGGGTCGATGATGGTGCCGATCCGCAGTTTCCCCCGCACGCGCGTCGCCAGGTGCCCGGCCGTCTGCCCAAAATCCGTAAGTGCCGCCAAAACCTGCTCCGCCTTGGCGGCAAGAAGAGCTCCCTCCTGCGTCAACTCTAAACCCGTGGAGGTCCGCCGGAACAGGGAGAGGCCGGTCTCTGCGGCAATACGTTTCAGTTGCAGTGTCACGGCAGGCTGGGTGACGTGCAATTGCTCTGCGGCGCGGGTGACGTTGCCCTCCCGCGCCACGGCTACGAATGCCCTCAATGTTCTCAGGTCGATCGACTGCAGCATATTAGTTTCATTTATAATGCGTTCTATCATTTGTCATTGGATTTTCGGGCTGAACCTCCGCTATGGCTCTAAATAATGTAGGCAGGGAGGCTGGCATGCCACGACAGAGTGTCGAAGCTTATGATTGTGCGTTGTTCCAGTTGAACAGGCGGGCAGCACGATGATGCGTAGAGCTTCTCCGGCTTCCGTTGATGCATTTGATTATATCATTGTGGGTGGCGGCTCCGCCGGCTGCCTGCTCGCCAACCGTCTAAGCCGCGATCCCGCGATGCGCGTGCTGCTGCTGGAAGCGGGGCGGAAGGATGATTACCCCTGGATCCACATCCCTGTCGGCTATCTCTATTGCATCGGCAATCCCCGCACCGACTGGCTTTACAAAACAGAGCCCGATGCCGGGTTGAACGGGCGGTCGCTCCGCTACCCGCGCGGCAAGACGCTTGGCGGCTGCTCCTCCATCAACGGCATGATTTACATGCGAGGCCAGGCGCGCGATTTCGACGGCTGGGCGGCGGCGGCCGGGGACGATGCCTGGTCCTGGCAGAACTGCCTGCCGGACTTCAAGGCGCATGAGGACCACTACCGGCTGGACAACGGCGCGGACCCGAAGACTGGTGGCAACAGCCGGTTCTCCGACATGCACGGCCATGGGGGCGAGTGGCGGATCGAGAAGCAGCGGCTCAAATGGGACATCCTCGAATCCTTCGCCGAGGCGTCTGTCGAGGCCGGGATTCCGCGCTCGGACGATTTCAACGGCGGCGACAATGAAGGCGTCGGCTATTTCGAGGTCAACCAGCGCTCCGGCTGGCGCTGGAACACGTCGAAGGCTTTTTTGCGCCCCGCGAAGAACCGCCCGAACCTGACGATCTGGACGCAGGCCCATGTCGAACGGCTGATCCTGGAAGCGGAGGGTTCCGGTCGCAAGCGTTGCGTTGGCGTCGTGCTTCAGCGGCAGGGACAGAGCGTGGAGGTACGGGCGCGCCGGGAAGTCATCCTGTCCGCCGGCGCGATCGGCTCGCCGCAAATCCTGCAACTGTCGGGTATCGGCCCGGCTGGACTGCTGAAGCGTCATGGCGTCGAGGTTGTGCATGACCTGCCGGGCGTGGGGGAAAATCTCCAGGACCATCTGCAAATCCGCGCGGTCTTCAAGGTCGGCAATGCAAAGACGCTGAATACGCTCGCCAACAGCCTGTTCGGCAAGGCGATGATCGGGCTGGAATATGCGTTGAAGCGCAGCGGTCCCATGAGCATGTCGCCCTCTCAGCTCGGCGCCTTCACCCGTTCGGACGACAGCCAGGCCTTTGCCAATCTCGAATATCATGTCCAGCCGCTCAGTCTCGATGCCTTCGGCGAGCCTTTGCACAGCATACCCGCCTTCACCGCGAGCGTCTGCAACCTCAACCCTACCAGCGTCGGAAGCGTGCGCATTCGCTCCAGCAAGCCATCGGACACGCCGGTTATCGCGCCGAACTATCTCAGCACGGAAGAGGACCGCCGTATTGCCGCCGAGAGCCTGCGGCAGGTGCGCAAGATCGTGTCGCAGCCGGCACTGGCGAAATACCAGCCGCAAGAGTGGAAACCCGGTTTGCAGTTCCAGAGCGACGAGGAGCTGACGCGGCTCGCGGGCGATATCGCCAACACTATCTTTCATCCCGTCGGGACGACGAAGATGGGCCGTGACAACGATCCGATGGCGGTGGTGGATGGCCGTCTCAGGGTACGGGGCATCGAGGGTCTGCGCGTCGTCGACGCAGGCATCATGCCGAAGATCACCAGCGGCAACACCAACGCGCCGACGCTGATGATCGCCGAAAAAGCAGCGGGATGGATCGTCGCCGATGCGCGCGCATAGAAAATTCTTGGGGAGGTAATAGCAATGACTTCGATCGCGCGTTCTGCGCTTCCGCTTTCCGGCGTTCGGGTGGTTGATTTCGGGCAATACATTGCCGGCCCGGCGGTCGCCATGATTCTTGGCGATCTCGGTGCGACCGTCGTGCACGTCGATCCGCCCGGCGGTCCGCTCTGGGACAATCCCGCCAACGCCATCCTCAATCGCAACAAGCTGATCGTCACTCTCGATCTCAAGTCGGAAGAGGGGGTGGATGAGGCAAAAGCGCTGGTGGCCGAGGCCGATATTGTCGTCGAGAATTTCCGCCCCGGCGTGCTCGCCCGGCTTGGAATCGATTTTTCGGCGTTGCGCAAGGCTCGGCCGGAGCTGATCACCCTGTCTATCCCCGGTTTCGCCTCTGACGACCAACTTCGTCGTGACTGGCGTGCCTTCGAGACGGTGATCGCGGCGTCATCCGGTGTCTTTACGGATATGGGCCTTAATCGCGTGCTGATGGGCATCAACCCGTCTTTCTCGCCGCTGCCGTTGTCTTCCGCCTATGGCACGATGCTTGCAGCATCTGCGACGGTGCTGGCGCTTCAGGCGCGCGAGCGCACTGGGCACGGTGACCACATCGAAGTGCCGCTGGCAAGCGCCGTCATGGAGGGCCTGTCCTATAACTCGATCCTGATCGACGATTATCCGCTGCGCTACCAGACCCAGCGTGAGCGGGAGATCGAGCGCCGGCGCGGCGAAGGCCTGCCGATGAATATGTCCTATGACGACCTCCAGGAGTTCCTCGATCCCTTCTATCGCAGCTACATGTGCGCCGATGGGCGGATGTTCTACGTCGTCTGCCCCAGCCACAAGAACCATGCGAAGCGCTGCCTGCAAGCCCTCGGTCTCTACGATGAATTGGTGGTCGAAGGACTGCGCGAGGAGGAAGACACCTATCTGCCGGTCTCGCAATGGTCGTCGGACGTTTCGCTTGGCGTCTATCCGCTCCCGAAATTCTGGGCCGACAAGATCGCGGCCCGCATGAAGGAGGTCTTCCTGACCAGGACGGCGGCTGAATGGGAACGCGTCTTCGGGGAAGGCCTGTTTCCGGGCGCACCGCAGCGCTGGCTGAAGGAATGGATCGCAGACGATCATGCAAGGGCCGCCGGCCTGATGATTGAGGTGGACGATCCGATCCTGGGCCGCATGACGCAGCCGGGGCCCATGGCCTGGCTACAGGAGAGCGCCGAAGCCATGCTGACGCCGCGTCCGCGGCGTTGGGGAACCTTTGAGGACGCGCTTGCGATGCTTTCGGGTGTGGAGCGCCCGTCCTTGCCGGCGCCGACAACCGACGCCCCCGGCGGCTGGCTGGACGGCGTCAGAGTTCTCGATCTATGCAATGTGATCGCCGGTCCGCATTCGGTCGCCTATCTCGCCCGCTTCGGCGCTGAGGTGATCAAGATCGATCCGGCCAGACCGCTCTATGATTGCTGGAACACCGTGATCTTCGGCCTGTCGCATATGCGCGGCAAACAGTCCGTGCTGCTGAACATGGGTTCGCCTGATGGCCGCATCGTCTTCGAGGAACTGGTGCGTTCCGTCGATGTCGTGGTCTGGAATGCCACCGACCGGCAGGTCAAGGCGATGGGGCTCGATGCCGAAAGCCTGAAGGCGCTCAACCGCCAAGCGATCTTCTGCCAGCTTGATTGCTTCGGCGGCGTGCGGAGCGGCCCGCGCACGGACTATCTCGGCTATGACGATCTCGTGCAGTCCGCGACCGGCATCATGCTGCGTTTCGGCGGCTCGATGGAAACGCCGGAGGAACATGCCCATGTCGGCACGATCGACGTCATGTGCGGCTTCGGCGCGGCGCTCGGCATTGCCGCCGCCCTCTATCAGAAATCCAGAACCGGCATCGTCGGCCGCCCGCGCACGTCCCTGTCGGCGCTGACCGGCCTCGCGCAGATACCGTTCTGCTACGATTATACCGGGCGCGGTCCCTTCGACGAGCCGTCCGGCCGCGAAACCAAGGGGTATCATGCCCTGTCGCGCCTCTATGAAACGGCATTGGGAGATCACCTTCTTTTGTGTGCTTCGGAAGCGGACCTGCCACGCTTCGGCAAGGTTGAAGGTCTAAGGGGGATAGTCGAGATGGCGGCATCCAATCGTGAGTCCTATCTCGCGCAGGCCTTTGTGACCGCTCCCGCCCAAACCTGGCACCAGCGCCTGCGGGAAGCCGATATCGGCGTATCGCTCTGCGAGAATATCGAAACGATCCGCAGCCGCAGTGCCCGCATTGCCGACGGCACGCCGGGCATCGACCGGGGCAGCTATTCCTTCTCGATCTTCCCAAACCATCCGAGCGGGCACACCGTCACACAGCTCGATCCCTTCGCTATCCGTCCGGCTGTCGGCAAGGTTACAGCCGTCGCCCCGGCGGAGAAGTACGGAGCCTCCACGCGCGCCGTTCTCCAGTCCCTGAACTACACCGAAGCCGAGATCGACCGGCTGATTGCCTCCGGTACGGTCAGCGAGACTTGGAGCGCGGAGTATCTGCCGAGCTAGCAGGAAACGGCGGCTTCGGGTTCTGAGGAGGATACTGAAGCCGCTCGCGGCCCCCAACCTATGCGATGGCGTCGACGGGCTTGGAATTTCAACATCGCACATAGGGAGGAAATGCCATGAAAGAACTCTTCGCCTCGACATGCCTTGCAGCAGCCATGCTGACCTTTTGCAATTCGGCGCAGGCTGCTGATTGCGGCGACGTCACCATCGCCAGCATGAACTGGCAGAGTGCGGAAGTGCTCGCCAGTCTGGACAAATTTATTCTGACCGAGGGTTACGGTTGCAACGCCGAAATCATACAGGGCGATACGGTCCCGACGATCACGTCGATGACCGAAAAGGGCCAGCCCGACATCGCGCCGGAAGGCTGGGTCGATCTTCTGCCTGATGTCGTCAACGCCGGCGTCAAGAACGGAAAGCTGGTGGTTGCATCGACCGTGCTGACCGATGGCGCGGTGCAGGGCTGGTGGATGCCGAAATACCTTGCTGACGCTCATCCGGACATCAAGACGATCGATGATATCCTTAAGCATCCGGAGCTGTTCCCGGATCCCGAGGACAATTCGAAGGGTGCCATTCACAATGGCCCGCAGGGCTGGGGCGGCACGGTCGTGACCTCGCAGCTCTACAAGGCCTATGGCGGCGAAGCTGCGAACTTCACGCTGGTCGACACAGGCTCAGCTGCCGGCCTCGATGGCTCCATTGCCAAGGCCTACGAGCGCAACGAAGGCTGGGTCGGCTACTACTGGGCTCCAACCGCGCTTCTCGGCAAGTATGAGATGGTGAAGCTCGAGCATGGCGTGCCCTATGACGCGGCCGAGTGGAAGCGCTGCAACACCGTCGCGGATTGCCTGGACCCGAAAAAGAATGAATGGCCGAAGGACACCGTCCAGACGCTCGTGACCAAGCCATTCTCCGAGCGCGCCGGTGAGGACATCATGGGCTACCTCAACAAACGCGCCTGGTCGAACGACACGGTCAACAAGCTGATGGCCTGGATGACCGACAATCAGGCAAGCGGCGACGACGGTGCAAAGCACTTCCTCGAAGAAAACGAGGCCATGTGGAAAGAATGGGTATCGCCTGAAGCAGCCGAGAAGATCAAGGCGGCGCTTTGATCTCATTCAAGACGTTGCTGGCGTGTATCGCGCCGGCAACGAACAGCGCGTCCCAGAATGCGCTTGCCGTTATCGAGGAGGATGGATTTTGGATTGGCTGTTCAGCTTTCCGCACATGGATGATGCGGCTTTACGCGATCTCAAGAAGGTGATCGACGAAGGATTCCGCAGTTTTACTCGGGCCTATGGCGATGGTCTTGAATTGATTTTCGAGCCGCTACAGCACTTTCTGATCTGGTCCGAGCGTTTCATGACGAAGACGCCCTGGCCGATCGTGCTTATTCTCATTGCGCTGGTCGCGTGGTTCGCCAGCCGCAACTGGAAGATCGTCGCGGGAACAGTCGTGACGCTGCTGCTCATCGGCTACTTCGACATGTGGGACGACACGATGAAGACGGTCTCGATGATTTTCGTCTGCACGGTCCTGTCGATCGTCGTCGGTATTCCCATCGGTATCGCCATGTCCCGGTCGGACAGGGTGCAGAATATCGTCAATCCGGTGCTCGACGTGATGCAGACGATGCCGAGCTTCGTCTATCTGATCCCGGTCGTCATGCTGCTCGGCATCGGCAAGGTGCCGGGCCTCATCGCCGTCGTCATCTACGCCATCCCGCCGATGATCCGTTTGACCAATCTCGGCATCCGTCTCGTCGACAAGGACGTGCTGGAAGCGGCAGACGCCTTCGGGTCGTCGAACTGGCAGAAGCTGAAGCACGTGCAGATGCCGCTGGCTTTGCCCACCATCATGGCCGGCATCAATCAGACCATCATGATGGCGCTTGCCATGGTGGTCATCGCCTCGATGATCGGCGTTCAGGGCCTCGGCCAGCCGGTTCTGAAGGCGATCTCCAACCAATATTTCACGCTCGGCATCTTCAACGGCCTCGCCATCGTCGGCATCGCGATCATCTTCGACCGCGTCAGCCAAGCTTTCGGCGCACGCCTTCAAAAGCACCGGGAGGTGGTCCATGGGTAATAAGAAAATTGGCGGCTTCGGCATCGAAATCAAAAAGCTCTACAAAATCTTCGGCCCAAATGGTGCGGATTGCGTCAAGCTGATCGAGCAGGGTGTTACGAAGACGGAACTGAATGCAAAACATGGGCATGTCCTTGGCCTGAAAGACATCAACATCTTCATGCCTGCCGGTGGCATTCAGGTGATCATGGGTCTTTCTGGATCGGGAAAGTCCACGCTCATTCGCCACATCAATCGCCTTATCGATCCGACGTCAGGTGAAGTCGTCATCGGCGACGAGGATGTGGTCAAGATGGACGCCGAGCAGTTGCGTGAGTTCCGTCGGCATCAGACAGCCATGGTGTTCCAGAAGTTTGCGCTTCTTCCGCACCGCACTGTTCTCGAAAACACCCTCTATGGCCTGGAGATACAAGGGGCGCCTCGGAACCGGCAGGTCGACTGCGCCATGCGATGGATCGAGCGCGTCGGGCTGAAGGGTTTCGAGAGCAAATATCCCAATCAGTTGTCCGGCGGTATGCAACAGCGCGTCGGTCTTGCCCGTGCGCTGGCGAACGATGCGCCGATCCTGTTGATGGACGAAGCGTTTTCCGCGCTGGACCCGCTCATTCGCGTCGACATGCAAACCGTGCTCCTCGATCTGCAGAAGGAGATCAAGAAGACGATCGTGTTCATCACCCATGATCTGGACGAAGCGCTCAGGCTTGGGGATCGCATCGCGATATTGCGGGACGGCGAAGTCGTGCAGCAGGGCACGGGGCAGGACATCGTGATGAATCCTGCCGACGATTACATCGCCAGCTTCGTCCGGGAAGTGAACCGCGGCCGTGTCATCAAAGTCGAGACTGTCGCCACCGCGCCTAATGGCTCGTCCCGCGAATTGAACATTTCGGTGCAGGCCGGCGCAACGCTGGAAGAAGCGGCAAGAGCGATGACGCTGGCCGGGGCAAGCGAGATCACTGTTGTCGATGGCGACGGTCAGGCCATAGGTGTGCTGACGCTTCCCCAGGCGGTTGACGCCATGGTCAATGCGCAAGTGGCTTGCTCAACGTCCGACGCTAAGAAAGTCGCGTAGGCGAAATAGGGAAATCCAGGAATGGGAATCTCAGATGTTTGACGCCGTCCTGATCGAAAAGTCTGACAGTGGGCAGGAAGCCGGTCTTTCCAGGATCGATACCGCGCAACTGCCCCAAGGCGACGTGCTGGTGGAGGTCGCGTGGTCGACCCTGAACTACAAGGATGCCTTAGCGATCACCGGCGCCTCGCCGGTGGTTCGCAGTTTTTCGATGGTGCCGGGGATCGATTTTGCCGGCGTCGTTGCCGAAAGTTCCCATTCCGACTTTGAGCCGGGCGATCGGGTCGTGCTGAACGGCTGGGGCGTTGGAGAGCGGCATTGGGGTGGACTGGCGGCCAAGGCGCGCGTGAGTGGAGACTGGCTCGTGCCTTTGCCGGAAGGGATCAGCCACCGGAACGCCATGGCGATAGGGACGGCTGGTTACACGGCGATGTTGTGCGTCATGGCGCTAGAGCGCAATGGGGTGCTGCCGGGAGGCGGCGAAGTGGTGGTAACAGGTGCGGCCGGTGGTGTTGGCAGTATTGCGACCATGCTTTTGGCCGCGCGGGGCTACAGCGTCGCTGCCGTTACCGGGCGGACGGCCGAGACAGATTATCTCACCGGCCTCGGTGCCACGATCATCATTGACCGGGCGGAGTTTATGCAGGTCGGCCGACCTTTGGCCAAGGAGCGTTGGGCGGGAGCTATAGACGTGGCAGGCGGAGTGGTGCTGGCCAACGTACTGGCTTCGATGCGCTATCGCGGTGTCGTCGCCGCATGCGGACTGGCGGGCGGCATGGAACTGCCCGCGACTGTCGCGCCCTTCATCTTGCGCGCTGTGACGCTGGTCGGGATCGACAGCGTTATGTGTCCAAAACTCGAAAGGCTGATCGTCTGGCAAAGACTCGCGCACGAAGTCGATATGGCAAGACTTGAGGCAATGACGACGGAAGTTCAGCTCGGCGACGTTATCGCAGCCGCACCGCGATTCCTTGAGGGTAAGGTGCGCGGTCGCATTTTAGTGCCGATTAACCCGCAACTTAATTGAGAGCCGGAGGTTGGTGACTCCGCTTATCAGGCGCGTCAAACGCGTATGCCCCGCAAAGGAAGAATATCTACGCATCCTCGTGGCAGCCCACAGGACGACGAGTTCGTTCAACGAACGCGCTTACACAGGATCAAGGACATCGCCTCGATCAGCACCAGCTTCGCTGTGGCGGGCAAGCCTTCTCGAGACCTATTGGGAATGCCCGCTTTGGCAGCTTCAAAGCTGACCGCACCAGTCGCAAAAGGTTGGGCCTCTCGGCGGAACGCTTCCGCGTCGGCCAAGAGGGTAATGTCCATTATTTAGGCAACCTCACCCTGCGCGGTGGCTAGAGCGACACAGTGTTTCATGTTCGATTGTCCTACAGTTTAGCATTAAAGACGTGGAGAATTCTTATGGTTGAACCAGCTCTCTCGCAACTGGAGACCGATGCTCTCCGTAACGACCGGTTTCATCTGGCAGATTGCAGTCGTGGCGGGCCTTAGACGGTCTGAAGCTGGCTTTCTATTCGGTCCGGAACATGGAGCACGGGCTTCCAATCAAGAGGCGGGAAGCCACAACGCCGATGCGCAGTGGAGACCCCTACGTCATCGCGGCGGAGCTTTCGGCTCCAGCCGAATTGCTGCGACTATGGGGCCCGAAGAGGTTTAGCTTGTAATCCCAAAAATGCTGTTGTCAGCGCTGTCCGACCGCCGCATCTCGTCACGAGCTGCCCGCCGTACGGGCGGCACGCATGGCTTGGACGACCAATCCGGACCGAAGCTGCCTCGCGATCGAAGCCAGAACGCGCAGATATTCTTCCCTCTTTCGCCAAACAACAGGACGACCCCGATATCGATCGGGCTATCGTCAGCCGACTGGAAATTTTCCCCATGTTGGCGAAGCATGCGGCGGCGGCAATCTGGTGGCCGCCGCCGCGTGCTCATCTCGCTTAGCTCTTGATGGTGATGCGCTTGACCTGCGACTGCGCCTTCTCGGTCTTCGGCAGGGTGACAGTCAGCACACCGTTCCTGAAGGTGGCGTCGACCTGGTCTTCCTTGACCTCGACACCGAGCGGAATGCGACGCTCGAAGCGGCCGTAATAGCGCTCGGAGAACTGGCGATCCTTATCCTCGCTCTCGGAGCGCTTTTCGCCCTTCAGCGTCAGAACGCCGTCAGTGAGCAGGACCTCGATGTCCTTCTCCTCAAGGCCGGGCACTTCGGCCGTCACCTTGATTTCCTTTTCGGCATTGGAGATCTCGACGCTCGGCCAGCCACTCCCGAACCCAGAGGGGTTGCCGAAGGACGGTAAACCGGAGCCAAAGCCGCGAAAGACGTCATCGAACAGACGGTTCACCTCGCGATGAAGCGACAGGAAGGGATCACGCTCATCATCGGGCAAGAGACTGGGAACCCGGTTGCCATTGTTGCGGCCCCAGGGAATTAGATCACGAACACTCATGTCTCTTCTCCTTTTTGTTGGTTCGGTTGGCAAAGCTTTCCTGCGGGCGCCGGGCCGTGCCGGCGCCTTGTTTGCGGTCGGCTGGAAGGCTTAAGCCGCGTGCTTCTCGGCCTCGATCTGCTTGGTCTCGGCTTTCGGCATTCCCGGACCGGTTCGGATCTCGATCTGGCGCGGCTTCATTTCTTCAGGGATTTCGCGTTTGAGATCGATGGTCAGTAGACCGTTGACGAGACCCGCACCCACGACCTTGACGTGGTCGGCCAGTTCGAAGCGACGCTGGAACGAACGGCCAGCGATGCCGCGATGCAGATACTGGAAGTCATCGCCTTCAGCCTTCTGCCCCGAGACGATGAGCATGTTCTGCTCTTGGGTCATCGCCAGTTCGTCCTGTGAGAAGCCCGCCACTGCCATGACGATGCGGTAATCATTCTCGCCAGTTTTGACGATATCGTAAGACGGCCAACTGTCGATCGTCTCCGCGCGGCTAGCAGCCTCGAGCGCGTTCAACATACGGTCGAAGCCGATGCTCGACCGGAATAAGGGTGAGAAATCGAGGTTTGTCCTCATAGCCATATCCTCCTTATAAGCAACATGGATACAAAGAGACGCCAAGAGCGACCGGCGTCTCCTGGACCTGTGTCGATCCCGATTGGGCAATCGACTAATATTGATATAATTCAGTTGGTTAATGTTTCAAGAGGAGTGGATTTCCTCCGTTGGAAAAATTGAATTTTGCGAGGCGCCACCATATTTGAGCCAAGGTAAAGAGAGGGAGCAATGGCTATGACCATGACTTCAGCCGACGTCACTGCCGTCCTCGGGCCTGCCGACGAAACGCTTGTGGCCGAGGTTATCGCGACAGGTGCTACGCGGGCTTTGCGTGGGCCAGCAACGACGAAGCTTTGCTGGGTGAAGGCCGGCATCTGCCGACAGGCAAGGTTGCCGCGCTCGTTGATCAGTGTCCGCCGACGAGGAAGAGCGTGACAGATAGCGTGGTTGGGACTTGACCGGCGTAGCGCTCGATCCAACCGATTATGTTGTCGTGAGCACGCGAATATCCCCCTGCGATCGATCACGTCTACCTTTCGGATCGAACTCCGAGGCACGAATGCAATAACGACAAAGGCGTTGCCGCCGCCCATGCCTACGCGAGCACTTGACCGCATGAAGGTCAGTCCCTGCGCGCCGGTGCGGCAGGCCGCAGAAAGAGCTCGGGGAGCCTCCGCACGTCGATATAGGTCGAAGCGGCAAACACCCCCTTCCGCGCGGCTTCAGCGCGATAGCCATAGCGAGCTGCGGCAGCGACTTCGGCTCTCATTAACGGAACGACATGCTTTGATCGTCGCCATCGAGGGCCTTCAAGGCCGCAAGAACCTCATCATAGGCGACGATCCGTTCCGTACCCGGATAGCACCGCCAGGCTGGCATGGATTCGATTGCATATATGTCGGACGCCCATGAGGCCAGAATGGCCCGCTTCTCGTCCTTGCTGATATTGTCTGCCATCAGCACGTCGCGGGGATGATCGAAATGCATGGCCGGGTGCAACAGATGCGCGGGGCCCATTACGGCTTGCTCGGCTGCAGAATTGCTATCAGTTCCCTTTCTCATCTTCCGACTCCACGGATAGAGGGCCAATGGACCTTATCCGCCTTCCCATGGTCAGCGCAGGCTGCTTTTCGAACAGTCCGCGCGCGGCCTGAACAATGGTCTTCAGGTGTTCGGGATTGTGAACGCCCTGCCGATAAATCTCCACCACGATGGCCGCGATGCGTTCGGCTTCTTCTGAATTGCGAGGCACGTCCGCCATAGTTCTGAGGTCGTCGAAGACGTCCTGGCAGATTTCGAGATCACGGGAATCCAGCGGCGCTTGCGACTTCTTGATGATCGTTTGAACCATTAATTCCTCCATTGCTGGAGGCCCGCCCTTAAGAGCAGGGCGGGCCGGCGTCGATCGCCTTAGAAGTCCATGCCGGCACCGGCGGGGATCGCCGGAGCGGCTTCCTTCTTGGGTTTCTCGGCGATCATGGCTTCCGTCGTCACCAGCAGGCCGGCAACGGAGGCTGCATCCTCAAGCGCGGTGCGCACGACCTTGGCCGGGTCGATGACGCCCTGCGCATAAAGGTCGCCATACTCGCCGGTCTGGGCATTCCAGCCATAGGAGAACTCGCTCTTTTCGCGCAGCTTGCCGACGATGATCGAACCTTCTGCGCCGGCATTCTCGGCGATTTGACGCACAGGTGCCTCGAGCGCGCGACGCACGATCTCGACGCCGACACGCTGGTCCTGGTTGGCCGTATTAAGATTGTCGAGCGTCTTGACGGCCCGCAGCAACGCCACGCCGCCGCCCGGCAGAATGCCTTCCTCGACTGCTGCGCGGGTCGCATGCAACGCGTCGTCGACGCGGTCCTTCTTTTCCTTGACTTCGACTTCTGTCGAGCCGCCGACGCGGATGACGGCAACGCCGCCAGCGAGCTTGGCAAGACGTTCCTGCAGCTTCTCGCGGTCGTAATCAGAGGTGGTTTCCTCGATCTGCGCGCGGATTTGCGCAACGCGGCCGTCAATCTCGGCCTTGGAACCGACGCCATTGATGATCGTCGTGTTCTCCTTCTCGATCGCGACCTTCTTGGCTCGGCCAAGCATGTTCAACGTCACGTTCTCCAGCTTGATGCCGAGGTCTTCGGAAACAACCGTGCCGCCCGTCAGGATGGCGATGTCTTCCAGCATGGCCTTGCGGCGGTCGCCGAAGCCGGGAGCCTTGACGGCTGCGATGTTCAGGCCGCCACGCAGCTTGTTGACGACGAGGGTTGCAAGGGCTTCGCCTTCGACGTCTTCGGCGATGATGAGGAGCGGCTTGCCGGACTGGACGACGGCTTCGAGAACCGGCAGCATAGACTGCAGGTTCGACAGCTTCTTTTCGTGGATGAGGATATAAGGATCCTCGAACTCGACGCGCATCTTATCGGCATTCGTGACGAAGTAAGGGCTGAGATAGCCACGGTCGAACTGCATGCCTTCGACGACTTCAAGTTCGATTTCCGCCGTCTTGGCTTCCTCGACGGTGATGACGCCCTCGTTGCCGACATTTTCCATTGCCTCGGCAAGATACCGCCCGATCTCTTCGTCGCCATTGGCCGAAATCGTGCCGACCTGGGCGATCTCCGAATTGTTCGAGATATTGCGCGCGTTCGTCTTCAGTTCCTTGACCACGGCGTCCACAGCAAGGTCGATGCCGCGCTTGAGATCCATCGGGTTCATGCCAGACGCCACCGCCTTGGCGCCTTCCTTGACGATTGCCTGGGCAAGCACGGTCGCGGTCGTTGTGCCATCGCCGGCGAGATCGTTGGTTTTCGACGCCACCTCGCGCAGCATTTGGGCACCCATGTTTTCGAACTTGTCTTCGAGTTCGATTTCCTTGGCGACCGAAACGCCGTCCTTGGTTATGCGTGGTGCGCCGAAGGACTTTTCGATAACGACATTGCGGCCTTTCGGGCCAAGCGTCACCTTCACAGCATTGGCAAGCACATCGACCCCACGCAGCATGCGTTCACGGGCATCAGTATGGAACTTGACTTCTTTCGCAGCCATTTCTTTAACTCCTCAATAGGCAGCTAATTCAGCTCATGGATCGGCCTTTAGGCGGCCTGCTTCTGCTCTGCCGGAGCTTCGATGATGCCCATGACATCGCTTTCCTTCATGATCAGCAGGTCCTCGCCGTTGATCTTGATCTCGGTGCCGGACCATTTGCCGAACAGGATGCGATCGCCAGCCTTGACGTCGAGCGCCTGGACTTGGCCGGAATCGTTACGCGCGCCGGGGCCGACGGCGATGACCTCGCCTTCCTGCGGTTTTTCCTTGGCGGTATCGGGGATGATGATTCCGCCCTTGGTTTTCTCTTCAGACTTAACCCGGCGGACAAGAATGCGATCATGAAGCGGTCGGAACGACATGTTTTCCTCCGATGGACAAACAATGATGACGTGTTCCCCTGGCCGGACCGGATGACCAGTCCGGGCGGGTGCAAAAACCTCAGTCGAGCGTTTCGCGCAAAATCATCTGGTTTGTCGGTTTTACGATTTCAAGAGGTCAAAATAAAAAAATTGGCACTCTTCATCGGTGGCCGCTAACACACTGAAAAGGAACAACAACATGACCTTGAGCATTTCAAAAAATCATTGATGGCCGCAAAAATTTACGCCACCTGCAGGCTGTCACGTAGCGGAGATGAAGCATGCGATTTTCATCGGATCTGGAGAGTCAGCTCAACGGTTATGGCCTTATCACCGCGCGTATCCTGTACCGCATTCCCGATTTCGAATCCGTTCTTCAGACTTATGTCTGGCAGGATTACGATCTGGCTCCCGATTTCCCTGAGATGAAGAAGTTCCTCAACTACTGGCAGGCCAACCTTGACGGCCCGCTGCATTCCGTCCGCTATACGCATCACCGCCTGATCGGACCGAACGAATGGCGCCGTGTTGAAGGCGAATTTAAGCTGCACTGAGACGTGAATCCGGATTCTTCGTTTCCTGGCTCTTTTGGCGATGGAGGCTACTATCGCACGTCGTCCCGGTCTCCGTGTGACGATATCAAAAGCGTGTCGGGATAGTGCATGCGCAGCCCACGTTTGATTGCCGGCTCTAATTCTGCGGTTGGACGACGGCGCAATGGGCGTGCGCCTTTGTGAGGGTGGAGAATTAGCCGCAGGTCATCAGCGTGATCGGGTGGTCCGCAGGGACTGAAGACCCGCTAATTTTTCTCAGGCGCAGCTCTTGAATCCGAAATTCTCAAAAACCAAATTGATAGCCGCCAGCCGCTGAGGTAGGGCTGGCCTTGCTGGAAGCGCCGTCTTTCGGCGCTCCGTACCCATGTTGCTTCAAGGAGGATATGGCTATGGCAACATACTACGACTATGCACCGCTGTTCCGATCCAGCGTCGGTTTCGATCGGGTCTTTAATCTTCTCGAAAATGCTCAGCGTGGTCGCTCTATAAACGACTGGCCGCCCTATGACATTGTGAAGACCGGCGGTGACAGCTATCGGATCTCGATAGCAGTGGCAGGTTACGCCCAGAACGATCTCGACATAACGTTCCAGTCCAACCTTCTGACCGTGGCCGGCAAGAAGCCGGAGGCGGCTGCCGAAGCCTACCTCCATCGCGGCATAGCCGGCCGGCCGTTTGAACACCGGTTCGAGCTCGCCGACCATGTCAGGGTGAACGGAGCGCATCTAAAGAACGGGCTGCTGTCGTTAGATCTGGTTCGTGAGGTTCCGGAGGAAATGAAACCGCGGAAAATCGCCATCGAGACTGCGCCGACTCTTGAGCGGTCGGCTCTTCCCGCGCAGATCGAAGCGCAGAAGGCCGCTTAAGCAACCTATCAACAGGGCGTCGCTGCGCCGACGCCTCAACATCGCGGGTTGGGAAGGAGAGCGTAATGAAACCCGATATGTTCAAAGAGCCTGTTTCAATACTTATGGGCCTCGGCTTTCCGGCGGAGGTCCGCAGCACGATGGACGCCTACCGCTATCTCGTTGAATGGCCGGCGGCGCGCAGAGATGACGCGCACTCCGTTGCGCTTAAGGCGTGCGGAGCCGCCCTGCGCGGCGAAATCGAAGCGGAGACCGCCCGCGGCTTGTTTGCCGCCTTTGCGGAAAAGCACGATCTGCTGGCGCCGGAAACCAACGTTATCGTCGCGTCTCGCGTGCGCCGGGACAGGGATCCGCGCGTACACTGATGTTCCGCGGGTCGGAGATAGCTTCCGACGCACGCGGGAGGCGGCGCGAGGGGGTGCCGGCCTTCTCGCGTCCGCAGATTTGCCGACCGGCGCTTTTCCCACCTTTGCAGTCAGTACAAGTGGTCGACGTGTCTTTAATCCGAATTCCCGGTCGAGGTCGGACGCTTTCCTGGCCAGGCCGTGAGCGCGACGTCAATCAGCCGCTTAAGCCGCACATTGCAGGCGCCGTCGCAGGCCTGAGCAGACATGCCCTGAATGATCGCACCATAGAAGCGCGCGAGCGTATCGGTATCGGTTTTCGCGGGCAATTCGCCTTCTTCGACGGCACGGTCGAAGCGGGCTTTAAGGGTCTGGAGCGACGTCTCGCGCAATGCCGCCGTCATCCGCGCGACGGATGCATTTTCTTCCGCATGCTGCAGGACGGCCGTGGAAACCATGCAACCTCGCGGCTTGCCCGGCTGGGTGTCGCCGTCAGCGATATCGTAAAGGTAGAGGCTCAGGGCTTCGTGGACGGGAAGACTGGATTGCAGGATTTGCGACCGGCGGCTGTTCTCACGGGCGATGCTGAAGTCGAGCGCCTGACGGTACAGCTCTTCGGTACATTCTATTTTCAAGTGCGACATGTGTCTCGATACTATCAACATTTCACCCTCGCCGATCGTCGACGCCTGCATCGACTGATCGCGTGTAAGGTTCAGTCCATCTTCTCGCACTCCAGCCCCCTTCATTGGAGACCGGTGAAACGATGCTAGTTGACGCCTAGAAACTGCTTCAGCTCCGCGGTCCGCGGATTGGCAAAGACTTCTTCCGGCCGGCCGATCTCGTGGACCCGGCCCTGATGCATGAATACGACGCGGCTGCAGACGTCGCGGGCGAACTTCATCTCATGCGTGACCATCAGCAACGTCATTCCCTCCGAGGCCAGTTCGCGCACGACAGCCAGAACCTCGGCGACCAGCTCCGGATCAAGTGCGGAAGTGATCTCGTCGCAGAGCAATGCTGTCGGCTGCATGGCAAGCGCGCGGGCAATGGCGACGCGCTGCTGCTGGCCGCCCGAGAGCTCGTCCGGATAGGCATCGAACTTGTGGCTGAGCCCCACCCGCTCCAGCATCTTGCGGGCGGTGGACTCGGCTTCGGCCTTGGCGGTCTTTTTGACTACCGTCTGCGACAGCATGACATTGCCACCAGCGGTCAAATGCGGGAAGAGATTGAACTGCTGAAAGATCATGCCGACCTTCAGGCGCAATGCCTTCAGATGCACTTCGTCATCGAGTAGTTGCGCGCCGGCCACCGAGATGGAGCCGCTGGTGATCGTCTCAAGACCGTTGATGCAGCGAAGCAGAGTCGATTTGCCCGAACCGCTCTTGCCGATAATGGCGATGACCTCTCCGGGCTCGACATCAAGATTGATGCCTTTCAGCACCTCGTTGGTTCCGAAGCTCTTGCGTACTTCAGTGATTTCGATGAGCGACATTGAGCTTCCTTTCCAGGATCTGGCTGCTTTTTGACAAAGGCCAGCAAAGGGCAAAGTAGATGAGGGCAACGAGCCCATAGACGGTGAAGGGCTGGAAGGTGGCGTTGGTGACGACGGTGCCGGCTTTCGACAATTCGACGAAGCCGATGATCGAGGTCAGCGCTGTGCCCTTGATGATCTGGACCGAGAAGCCGACGGTCGGCGGTACGGCGATCCTCAGCGCCTGCGGAAGGATGACATAGCGCATTTGCTGCAGCCGGCCCATGCCGAGGCTGGCGGAGGCTTCCCACTGACCTTTGGCGACAGCTTCGACGCAGCCTCGCCAGATCTCAGCGAGAAAGGCCGCACTCCACAAGGTGAGTGCTAATCCCGCAGCAAACCAGGCCGGCACGTCGATGCCAAAGAGGCCGAGCCCGAAAAAGGCGACAAAGAGCTGCATCAGCAACGGCGTGCCCTGGAAGAGCTCGATATAATATTTCGCGAATGCCCTGAATGCCTTGCGCTTGCCGATCCGCAGGAAGAGCAGCCCCAGGCCGACCAGGCCGCCGCCGGTGAACGAGACGAGCGAAAGAAGGATAGTCCAGCGGGCTGCGAGAAGGAGATTGCGCAAGATGTCCCAGAGTGTGAACGTGATCATCGTGCTGCTCTCCTCGGGAAAATGAACCAGCCGACCAGGCCCAGCACCTGCCGAAGCAGGATCGCCAGCACGAGATAGATTGATGTCGAGACGATGTAGGCCTCGAAGGCGCGGAAGGTTCGCGACTGTATGAAATTCGCGGCGAAGGTGAGGTCCTCGGCGGCGATCTGCGACACGACCGCCGAGCCGAGCATGACGATGACGACCTGCGACGACAGCGCCGGCCAGATGCGCTGCAGCGACGGCACGAGAACAACATGACGAAAGGTCTCGAAGCGAGTCATGGCGAGGCTCTCGCCTGCCTCGAACTGGCCTTTCGGCGTTGCCTGGATGCCGGCGCGGATAATCTCGCAGCTATAGGCGCCGAGGTTGATGACCATCGCAAGATTGGCGGCCGTCAATTCGGAAAGCTGGAGACCAAGGGACGGCAGACCGAAAAAGATGAAGAAAAGCTGGATCAAGAACGGCGTGTTGCGGATCAGTTCGACATAGCTCGCGACGACCGGCTTCAGCCAGACGGGACCGAGTGCCCGCACCCAGGCGCAAACGATGCCGAGCGAAATGCCGAGCACTCCGCCAACCGCGATAAGCTCCAGGGTGATCAGTATACCCTTGATGATCTCGGGATAATATTGAAGCAGCCAGCCGAATTCGAAATGGTAGCTCAAGGAGTTCCCCTCCTGCGGTGACGAGCATCGTCATCCCGCATGCGGCGCGGGATGACAGACGGGAGACTCGATCTTTACAGATCCGACGGGAGGTCGGTGCCGAGCCACTTCTGCGCAACGGCGTTTAAAGTGCCATCGGTTTTGGCGGCGGCGACGATGCCGTTTACCTTCTCCAGAAGGGCCGGCTGTTCCTTGTTGAGACCGATGTAGCAGGGCGAATTCTTGATAAGGAACTTCAGCTCAGGACGCTTGGGAGGATTTTTGGCGAGGATCGCGGCGGCCACCACGTTGCCGGTGGCAACGATGTCGACCTGGCCAGACAGGAACGCCGAGATGGTGCCGTTGTTGTCCTCGTAACGCTTGATTGTTGCGTCGGCCGGGACGATCTTCGTCAACTCGAGGTCCTCCACGGCGCCGCGTGTGACGCCGATGCTCTTGCCCGCGAGATCTTCCGCCTTGGCGACCGAAAGATCAGCCGGCCCGAAGACGCCGTTGAAGAAGGGGGCGTAGGCGATAGAGAAATCGATCACCTTTTCGCGCTCCGGATTCTTGCCGAGACTTGATATGACCAGATCGACTTTGTTCGTCTGCAAGTAGGGAATGCGGTTGGCGCTGGTGACCGGCACGAGTTCGGTTTTGACACCCAGCTTTTCAGCGACGAGATTGGCCACATCGATATCGTAACCCATCGGCGCCATATCGGTGCCGACGCTGCCGAAGGGCGGGAAATCCTGCGGGACGGCGACCCGCAGCGTACCCCGTGCGGTGATGTCGGCTAGTGCATCGGCGTGAGAGGCGGAGGCGAAGCCGAAGCCTACCGCGAGCGTTGCGATTGCGAAGAAGACTCTTCTTGTCAGCATGTGTTGATTGCTCCTTTGAAGTTGCGTTTTTTGGGGTCGGGCTGTGGGGAAACCGAAGAAGCGGTCTTGGGAGGGAGTGACAGGGAATTGCGCAGCTCCGAGAGCGGATCGGGGCGCGTGGTGAGGTCGAGGCCCATTTCCACTTCGTCGAGATGCTCGACGGAGAGTTCTGCTGCCCTGGTGAAATCGCCCGACTGCATGGCCTCGAAGATGCGGCAGTGACCGTCATGGGACTGCGCCGCGTGAAAATCGGACTGATAGAGCATCGAAATGAGGATCGTCCTCGCGGTGAGATCGCGCAGGATATCGACCAGGATGCCGTTGCCGCTCAATTCCGCGATGCGGATATGGAAATCGCCCATCAGATAGGTCAGGCGCTGGCGGTCGCCCGAAGCCAGTGCATGCTTTTCCTCGTGCAAGTGCGCCTCGAGAGCTTTGCGTCCTGCATCCGTCAGCGACCGCATGCTGCGCAGCAATCCGGCCTCGATAATGCGCCGTGCCTCATAGACCGCCATCGCATCTTCGGCGGAAGGCTCGACGACGAACCAGCCGCGCCTCGGACTGACATGCACGATGCCGCGCGTTTCCAGGCGCATCATGGCTTCACGCACGCGGGTTCGCGACACGCCGAAGAGTGTGGCGAGCTGGTTTTCGCTGAGGCGCGTACCGGGACGAATCCTGGCCGAAAGAATCCCGGAGACGATCGTCTCCTCGATGGTCCTCTGCGTGATCTCGGTTGCGCGGCTATCTTGCATACAAGATAGAAAAGCAAAGCTCGTGCCAAAACCCCGCACTCAGGATTTTCAGGAGATTCCGGCTCGCCTGCATATATTTTGCGCGCCGGGGGGTGCAGGATTGAGCGTAAATTAGTCGCGCCAGGGCAGATGGCCGGCAGAAGACGACCAGTGCCACGCTTGGCAACGATCGGTATCTGCATGCCTATTTAAGCAAGCATACCGAGTAGTGAAGGGACGCCTTTCGCAACCAACACCGGGCGTCCGGCCGCAACGCAAGGACGATCTGCCTTTTAAGGCGCGGCAACCCAGCATCAGCACACGCCGCCGAGGCCGCTCGGAAATATCAACGATGCGGAAATGGCTCGCGGTACAGCTCAAACTACTACGTCGCTGTGAAGACGCCCACTAACTCATTCACAGTTTGTCGCATGCCAGTGGTGAGTTGGCGCCCTCGTTGCCAGAACACCACGTAGTGGTAGATGGCGCCAGGTTCGAATGGCCTGAACTCCAGCCCGAATTGCCGATATTCGCGCGCAATCAGGCTATTGATGATCGAAATTCCGACGCCGGCCGCGACGAAGCCTACGTCATGGCCGTTCGCGTCGTATTCAACGGCTATATCCGGTTCTACGCCCCGGTATCGCAAGGCGTTGATATTCATCTGATGAGCCGCAAACTGGGGTTCTATGTCCACCAATGCTTCACCGATAATATCCTCTGGCGTGACCACGTCTTTGGCGGCCAACCGATGTCCCGCTTGGAACAAACAGACGTTTGTGGCCGTAGCAGCCGGTGCCCACTCGAAGGCACGTTCATCGAGCGGCAGGCGCGAAACTCCCAGATCGGCTCGGCCGTTGAGAACGTGCTCTGCGATCTGCTGGTAGCTGCCGGATCTGATCTGAAACGATAGGGGATTGCTCTTCCGGACGGCTTGGATGGCCCGGGGGATGGCGTTCAGACAGAAAACGCCCGGAGCAGCCAAGCTCAATGAGCCCGGCTCCTCGTTGCGCAAGGCAGCCATCGACCTTGCGATCCGGTCGACGCTCTGCAAGGCACCGTCGACGCTGCGCAACAGATCCCAGGCACGATCGGTCGGTACCAGCCGATTATTCTCCCGCGCAAACAACACGAGATCAACCTCCAGCTCAAGCTGCCTGATCTGCTGACTGACGGCCGGCTGGGTGATCTTGAGGATCTTTGCGGCATGCCGTTCCGATCCTGCGCGCAAAACCTCGCGAAAAATCTGTAGCTGCCGGATCGTCACTCCTGTCGTGGTTTTGCCGACCATATTTTCGGTCCCATGGTTTTGACCGGCCCGAGCGTCAACGCCGTCGAAGAGAGGTTCTCCGAGGCGGGCGGGAAACGGCATATAAGCTGAGCTTATCAAAATTAAGAACACCTTATAAATTGACGCCAAATTGTCAAAGTATAAATCTTGAGTGAACGCGAATATTACTTGAGATTATAGGTATACATAATACTATCTCCGGTAGTATGCACGCTTTTTGACAAGAAACTACACATAAGGCGACCTTATTTCGGGAAATCCGACATTAGGCGGGGAGGACCTGCGTGCTCAGCTTTGCACTTCAATTCTTCAATGGTCTCCAGGTCACCGTTGTACTGGCGCTCGTAAGCGGCGCACTAGGATCACTTCTCGGTCTGCTTGTCGCCATAGTCAAACTGTCAAAGCTGGGTGTCTCAGTCCTCCTTGGACAGGCATACACGACGATCGTGCGCGGCCTGCCCGAACTGCTCGTCATTCTCGTCGTCTATTTCGGGGGAACGGCGGCCATCACTGCGCTGACGGGCCGCTATGTCGAAATCAATGCCTTTGCCGCGGGTGTAGCCGCACTGATGATCGTCTTTGGTGCCTATTCTGCGGAGATTTTCCGCGGCGCGATCGTGAGCGTTCCGCGAGGACAGGCGGAGGCCGCGCGCAGTCTGGGCCTGAAACCATGGCATATCTGGTTGTTCGTCATCCTGCCGCAGATGATGCGCGTCGCCCTGCCAGCTTACGGCAATCTCTGGGTTTCCCTCGTGAAAGATACATCCCTCGTGTCTGTCATCGGGCTGACCGACATCATGCGTGTGGCCTTTATTGGTGCGGGATCGATGAGGGCACCGCTCACATTCTATCTGATGGCCTCGGCACTTTATCTCGCCGTCACCAGCCTGTCGCTCGCGTCGTTCCGCGCGCTCGAGCGGCGCATCCAAATTCCTGGTCACTGAGGGATCGCAGCGATGGACATCAAGCTGATCGTCGAAAGCATCTTCGTGCTGTCGCACGGTGTTTTCCTTACCCTTTCAGTGACTCTTCTATCGCTCGTGGTCAGCTTCATTCTGTCGGTGCCGCTCAGCCTTCTCAGAGCATCCCCGAACAGGGTCCTCTCGGGATCGGTACTGGCGTATACCTATGTGTTTCGCGGCACGCCATTGCTCGTGCAGCTGTTCCTGGTCTATTACGGTCTCAGCCAACTGGCGGTCGTCCGTCAGAGTATCTTCTGGCCGTTGCTGCGCGAGCCGTTCTGGTGTGCGCTTGCCGCCTTCTCCTTGAACAGCACCGCTTATACGACCGAAGTATTCAGAGCGGGCATACTGGCCGTCCCACGAGGCATCATCGAAGCCGCACAGGCACTCGGCCTGTCGAGACTGATGCAAATACGGCTGATCATATTCCCTTTGGCATTCAGGACGGTGCTTCCCTCCTATGCGAACGAAGTCATCGGCATGGTCAAGGCGAGCTCGCTGGCAAGCACCGTCACACTCCTGGAGATCACAGGACTGGCCCGCCGGATGGTCTCGGAGACATTCGCTCCCTACGAGGTCTTCCTGGCGGCAGGCCTTCTTTATCTGCTTCTGAACTTCATCGTTTCGGCATTCTTCCGAATGCTGGAGACGCATCTCACGCAGTCGCCGACCAGCAATTCAAGGAACGCCACAGCCGGCCCAATGGCCTCGAGGCTCCGGCGTCTTCGAAAGGCCGTGGACAAGCGAGCCCACACAAAACGGGGCGACGAAACATCCATCCACGTACTATAAAAAGGGAAACAGCAAATGCTCAAGTCCATGCTCCTAGCATCGCTCATCGCTCTCACGAGCCAGACCGCCGTCCAAGCTATGGATCGCAAAGTGCTTACGATTGCGACAGAAGGCGCCTCTCCGCCCTGGGACATGATCGACACAGAAGGAAAGCTGGTCGGCTACGACATAGACGTCGGCACAGATTTATGCCGACGCATCGCGATCGAATGCAAGTTCGTCGCTCAGGACTGGGATGGGATCATCCCGGCACTGACCGTCGGCAAGTTCGATGCGATCATGTCCGGCATGGCGATCACGGAAAAGCGCAGGAGGTCGATCGCTTTTTCGCGACCCTATGCCGGCGGCTTCAATCAGTTGGTAATGCGAAGGGACCTTCAGCTCCCGGCAACCGACACCAACGCTAAAATCAACCTTACAAGCGTTGGCGCAGAGCAACAGGCAATCCTCGGGCAGCTCCAATCGGCGCTCTCCGGCAAGACTTTGGGCGTTCTGAGGTCCTCCAATTCCGAAGCCGTCCTCAACGAGCTCTTCGGCAAAGTTGCAACGATCCGGAGCTACGACACCCAGGACAATCTCCATCTGGATCTCGCCGCAGGCCGTATCGATGGCGGCCTTGCCGACTATTTCACGTGGAAGACATTCCTTGATGGTAAGGATGGTGAGACAGCCGCCTTCTACGGCCCGGAACTATCGGGCGGTCTGTGGGGGCCAGGCGTCGGGGTCGGCATCCGCAAGGAAGATACCGATCTGGTCGCGGCCTTCGACAAGGCCATCGATGAGAGCGTCAGAGACGGAACACTGAAGGCGCTTAGCCTGAAGTGGTTCGGAATCGATATCTCCCCATCCGCGACGCCGTGAGCCGGCGCGACGCTTGACCGGATGGAGAGATCTCGCCAGCAGCCAACCACAGGAACCGGCATCAGAACTGCCGGTTGAATTCCAATTGAACATCGCAGGTAAACCGATGCCCTCCCTTTTTACCGTGGCCGTGACGGGCCAGTCGCTCATCCATCACGATGTCAGAACTTGCCGGGATCCCGGCTTTCTGCAAATCGTGGATATCCTGAAAAAGGCCGATGTCGCCTTCACCAACTTCGAAGGCACGATCCTGGGGCGGCACGGCGGCTCTCCCATGAAAGGTTCATATTTCGGGTATTCCGACCCCTCTGTCCTCGATGCCCTGAGGCAAATAGGTTTCAACACCCTGGCGCTCTCCAACAACCATGCCTTCGATCTTGGCCCACCAGGTATCATGTCTACGCTCGAGGAGGTTCGTACCCACGGTTTCCTGCACGCAGGTATCGGTCTTGACCGCGATCATGCCGCAACGCCGGGTGCGGCGACCTTCGGCAACCAACATATGGCCTTGGTGGCAATGGATGCCGGCCCTGGACCTCGAAATATGTATGCCGAGAATGCGAGCAACCGCCGTCCGTCCAGACCCGGTGTGAACCAATTGAACGTGACCAGGATCTTCGAGGCGGATCAAGCCATATTCGACATGCTCGAAACCATCCAGGCGACGTTTCAAAGCTCGAAACTGGAACGGGCAAACTATGCCCAGCCCGATGATCCTCCGGTCGTGGACGATGACAAGGAAGTCGACTTCTACGGCACCATTTTCCGACGCTCCAGCGCCAATCGGCGTGTTATCGCGGTTGATCCTGAAAGTGCTTCAGGCCAGCTGACGGCAATTGCACAGGCCAGCTCTCGCGGGCAATTCGTTATCGCCTATCTGCACCATCATCACTGGGAACCGAACTGGCGCGACGTGCCGGACTGGGTCAGGGCATTCGCCCATGCCTGCATTGACGCCGGCGCCCAAGCCTTCGTCAGCCACGGGACACCGGTCCTGCAGCCGATCGAGATCTATAAACGCGCCCCCGTCTTCTTCGGCCTTGGGAATTTCTTCTTCCACACCGAAAAGGGTGAAACGGAATGGAGTTCGCCGGATGTCTGGAAGAGCGTGGTGGCCACATGCACCTTCGACCCGGCGGGATCCTTGACGATCGACCTTCTCCCCATTGTCCTCGGCGGAGAACAGATCGAAGAGCTGGACTTCCATCAGCGCCATGTGCCGGTTGCGGCGTTGGGCAAAACAGCGGAGCAGATCATCGATGATCTCGCCAAGCGCTCGATCGAATTTGGCACGCTCATCGAGCGCAACGGTCCCTTGGGCAGAATTCATATTGCCTGAAGGCAGGCACGGAAACATGGGGCCGCCTGCTTAAAATATGCTGGCATGAGGGGACGATCAATCGTCATCGGCTTTATCCTCGTCTCCAGCGATTGCCCTGATTACCGCGAAGGTGCGGGTCCTGAGCTTTGGCGGAAGACGAAGGATCTCCTCGACGAAACGGCGTCCTTCCGCTGTGGCGAGATAGGCGATCCTCTCATCTGCCTCGGGCGCGATAGCCGCCCCCTTCCTTGAACCTGGTTGCGGCAGCCCATCGAAAAAGCAGCCCACCGGCACATTCAGACCGCTGGCGATTTCATAGAGCATCGACGCGCTGATGCGGTTCTTGCCACTCTCATATTTCTGGACCTGCTGGTAGCTCAGGCCAACTTTCTGACCGAGTTCGGTTTGCGACAGGTTGGAGTGAACCCGCCTGATGCGAAGCTGCTGGCCCACGTGAATATCGACCGGATGCGACGCTTGGTCGCCGTCGTCTCCAGCCCGAAACATGTTGGGCCCAGAGTTACCTGCGAACCGCTTTTCTACCCGATCATGCATTGCCTTAGATCCTTGACCCCTATGCCCGCGAAAATCGGCGTTAGCCAGACGCAAAGCATCGCAGTCCCCTACGCCGCAGGGTCGACCTCGAAATATCTGAATTTAAGATAACTGAAAATCAGATATAACGAAAGAGCCTATCTCAATCGGTGGGTGAATACGTGGCGAAGACACTCGGCACGGAACGACATAAAGCGCTCATTGCGCTGTTGATCGAAAAGCGCGAAGCCGCCGGCCTGACGCAGATTGAGCTTGCGAAGAAGCTTGGAGAATATCAGTCTTTCGTGGCTCGCTTGGAAAGCGGCCAGCGCAGAGTTGACGTCATCGAATTTCTAGAACTATCGGAAATTCTAGGTTTCGATCCCGACAAAGCACTACGGACAATATCCCATTTTGAATAGCGTCTTCTCGAGACTGGATCGGATCTGTTGCTCGAGCGTTCCTCGCTTGCCGCGCGGCTAATCCGTAAGTGTTTCTGAGCTGTTTGCAGGGATCGACCCAAAAGACGGCCGCAATCACTTCGTTCCGGGCGGGAGCGAGAGGATTCCTGATGTGCCGGCCCCCACAGTTCTGAGAGATTATGAAGAGGCGGCGTTTCGATGCACAATTGTGAGTGAAAAGAGCGCCATACCGATTGCGGCGTTCGGCACGGCGGCAAGAAGCCGGTCGAACCAAAAACGGCCATCTTTCATAAGCGGAACGCAATGGGATGCCTAAAAATGCAATGCGATGTCCGGATGCTGTCCCATCTTTTTTGTCCACACTGAACCGAACGACAGAAAGACCTTCGACCCTAGGCGTTTCGGGCTCTGGAAGGTGGCTTCAACGCTCGCGCAAACTATCCTGCAAGGCCTTTGTTAGCGGCTCGAAGAAATAACTGACGAGCCGCCGTTCACCGGTAATCACGTCAACCGTCGACGTCATGCCAGCCGCAAGCTTGATATCCCCCGCCGGCGAGCGGGGGATGGCCGTCAGCTTCAGGCGTGGCGTAAACCCATTGCTGCCGTGCGCTATCCTCCGGGTGTCGGCTCCGACGTTCGTGACCTCCCCCTTGAATAGCCCGTAGCGTTCGGCCGGATACGCATCCATTTTGACATGTGATGGGTGCGGAAAACGCTGCAACGGTGATGGCCTGCATCCTGGAGCGCGGCGGCCACATCAATTCGACCGGCGGCTATCTTCGTAACCTGACGCGGCGAGGCGAAAAGGGAGAATTCGCGATCGGCCCGACGCTCATAGCGTTCCTACGGGCAAACGCGCCAGACGGCCGAAAGGAGGGGTAGGCCTCCGGTCTCCACATGGGCGCTTATGGCCAGGTCCGGGGAATGGTCAGCGGATTTTTGAGGGCAGGGGATGGGGCAAGCCATATGTCGGACTGCTCGACATGCAGCACTTCAGCGGATCAGCCTTTGCTCCAGGAGGGCCTGGATTTCGCGCTCCGCGTCCTCGGCGAAAGGAGCACGACACGGCATCAGGATTGACTATCGGCCAGACGTTTGCGGATGCGCGCGAAGGATTCCCCAGCGGGGCGCGGCTTGCCCTCGTCGACCTGTCGGCTGGTGAGCGCGAGCACCTTCAGAAGCGCCAGCGTTTCCTCATATTGGCCGACACGCGCCTGCGCTTGAGATAGCAGATCGGTTTGATCTGTTCTGACCGCTTCATCTGCCTACTCCCTTTATCCAGAATATAGACGCCGCGGCGCTGCTCTCCAGCAGTTGATTTTCCCTTGGGGCGTGGACGCTTTTTTTCACTCCGCCGGTCCGAAAGAGAATGGCATTTCTTATAATAAAGTTTGTCTACTGATTTTATAGACTAAACTTTGCAACCAGTGATCGGATCGTGGTGCCATGTCCTATCTCCTCAGTCTTCTCGACAAAAGCCCGATCGAAGAGGGTCTTACCGCCGCGGATGCGCTGCGAGCCACGGTAAAGATTGCCGCCCGGGCCGAGGAACTCGGTTATCACCGTTTCTGGGTCGCCGAGCATCATAACATGTCCAATCTGGCGAGTTCCGCGCCTGAGGCGCTGATCGCCTACCTTCTCGCCAGGACGTCGAGGATCCGCATCGGCTCCGGTGGCGTGATGCTGCAGCATTACAGCGCCTACAAGGTTGCCGAAACCTTCAATCTTCTGGCTTCGCTTGCGCCCGGCCGCGTTGATCTCGGTGTCGGCAAGGCGCCGGGCGGCTTTCCGCTGTCGACACGCGCTCTGCAGGTTGCCGTCGATCCGTCCAGAAAGCCGGATTTTCCGAGCCAGCTTTCCGACCTCAACACTTATCTCGCCGCCGACCCGAAATACGATGGGGCGCAGGCAACACCTTTCCCGCCGACGCCTCCCGAACGTTTCCTGCTCGGTGCCAGTGTCGAAAGCGCCGAACTCGCGGCCGAGAAAGGCTGGGAGCTTGTTTTCGCCGGTCACCTCAACGGCGATCCGGACAACCTGCGCAAGACCTTCGAGGCCTATGAGCGCGCTTCCGGCGGCAAGCGACCGATTTTGGCGCTGGCGGCCTTTGCCGCCGAGAGTGAGGACTATGCCCGCGAGCGCGTCGGCAAGCTCCGTATCGTTAAAGTATTCCTGCCGAATGGCCAGACGGTCAGTGTCGGCAGCGAGGAACAGGCCGCGGAATTCGCCCGCCAGGCAGGCGTCACCGATTACCGCATCGAAGAAAAGGTACCGAGCGTGCTGCACGGCACAGCACAGCAGATCCGCAAGGAGCTGGACGAACTTCACCGGCGATATGGCGTCAAGGAATTCGTGCTCGACACGCCCGCGCTTTCGGCGGCCGAGCGCCTTGCCTCCATCGAGTTGCTCGCCAAGGAGCGGCTTTCTCTCGTCGCCTGACCGTTTCCAAGGAGGATTGATCCCATGGCTCAGAAACACGTCACGTTCGGCATCATGCTGCAGGGTCCCGGCGGCCACATGAATGCCTGGAAACATCCGAGCGGGCCGGCCGATGCCAGCGTCAATTTCGACTTCTTCGTCAAGACCGCGCGCAAGGCCGAGGAGGCGGGCATCGCCTTCGCCTTCGTCGCCGACGGGCTTTATATCAACGAGCAGTCGATCCCGCATTTCCTCAACCGCTTCGAGCCGATCGCCATTCTCTCTGCCCTGGCGGCTTCGACTTCGAAGATCGGCCTCGTCGGCACGGTCTCGACCTCCTACAGCGATCCCTTCACCATCGCCCGGCAGTTTGCATCGATCGACCTCATCAGCGGCGGCCGGGCAGGGTGGAATGCAGTGACCTCCCCGCTCGAGGGCTCGGGGCGCAATTACAGCCGCGAACATCCCGAACACGAGCTGCGCTACGAGATCGCTGAGGACTATATCGATGCGATCAAGGGCCTCTGGGATTCCTGGGACGACGACGCGTTCGTGCGCAATCGCGAGACCGGCGTCTTTGTCGATAAGACGAAGATGCATCGCCTCAATCACAAGGGCCGCTTCCACCGCATCGAGGGGCCGCTCAACATCGGCCGCTCCAAGCAGGGTCAGCCGGTCGTCTTCCAGGCCGGGGCTTCGGATTCCGGCATCAGGCTCGCCGGCAAACATGCCGATGCCGTCTTCACCAATGGTGGGCCTTTCGAGGAGGCGCAGGCCTTCTATCGGCAGCTGAAGGACAGTGTGATCGCACACGGCCGCCCGGCAGCCGAAGTCGGCATCTATCCCGGCATTGGACCGATTGTCGGCGCGACGGCCGAGGAAGCGGAAGTCAAGTACCAGGCGATCCGCAATCTCGTCACGATAGAGGAGGCGCTGCTCTATCTCGGCCGCTTCTTCGATCATCACGATTTCAGCGCCTATCCGCTCGACGAGCCGTTCCCCGAACTCGGCGATATCGGCAGGAACAATTTCCGCGCCACCACCGACCGCATCAAGAGGACAGCGCGTGAAAAGGGTCTGACGCTTCGCCAGGTCGCGCTCGATTCAGCAACGCCGCGCACGGCCTTCATCGGCACGGCCGAGCATATCGCCAATGAGATCATCCGCTGGGTGGATCAGGGTGCTGCCGACGGCTTCATTCTCGGCTTCCCCGTCATCGCCGAGGGTTTCGACGATTTTGAGAGATACGTTCTGCCGATCCTCACCGAACGCGGCTATTTCGACCCGGTCCTGAAGGGCGAAACGCTGCGTGATCATCTCGGCTTGCCCTTCCGCGAAAGCCGTTATGCGGCAGGTGCCGAGCAGGTCGAGCCCGGAAAGGCTGTCGGCGCCTGAGGCGCCGGCGAACCGCCATGGATATCATCGATCAAGATTCGCGCAGCAACGATCCGGTCGAAAAGGGCGTCGCCGGTTATCTCGACGAGATCATCGCGCTTCGCCATGACCTGCACCAATATCCGGAACTTGCGTTCCAGGAGTTGCGCACCAGCAAGCTCGTGGCATCCCGCCTTTCCTCCTGGGGCTACGAGGTGGCGACGGGCATTGCCGGAACCGGCATCGTCGCCACCCTCAAGCGCGGTGAGGGCAGGAGGCGGATCGGCATTCGCGCCGACATGGATGCCCTGCCGATCGAGGAGGCGACCGGTCTTGCCTATGCCAGCAGCAATCCCGGTGTCATGCATGCCTGCGGCCATGACGGGCATACGTCGATCCTGCTTGCCGCCGCCCGATATCTCGCCGAGAGCGGCAATTTCAGCGGCACGCTGCGGCTGATCTTCCAGCCCGCCGAGGAGATCGGCGCCGGCGCGCGCAAGATGATCTCGGAAGGCCTGTTCGAGCGGTTTCCGGTCGATGCGGTCTTCGGGCTGCACAATTGGCCGGGCGTGCCGGCGGGACAATTCGGTTTCGTCGCCGGTCCCGCCATGGCTTCGGTCGATCAGGCGATTATAAAGATCGTCGGCAAGGGCGGCCACGGCGCCGAACCGCACCGGGCCGTCGATCCGGTGCTGGCCTCGGCCTCCTTCATCACCGCCCTGCAGAGCGTCGTCTCGCGCAATGTCGATCCACAGGACATGGCGGTCGCCACCGTCGGCTCGATCCATGCCGGCTCGGCTTCGAATGTCATCCCTGAGAGCGTGGAGATGAAGCTCACCATGCGGGCCTTCAGCGAGGCGGTGCGCCAGCTATTGCAAGAGCGCATTCCAGCCCTTGCCCGCGCCCAGGCCGAAAGCTTCGGCGCCGAGGCGGAGGTGAACTACCGGCTCGGTTTTCCGGCGCTGGTCAACCACGCCAAGGAAACAGCCTTTGCCCGCGATGTTGCATATGACGCGCTCGGTCTCGCCGCGGTCGAGAAGGATTTCCGGCCGAGAACCGCGAGCGAGGACTTCGCCTTCATGCTGCAGGCAAATCCCGGCAGCTACCTCTTCGTGGGCAACGGCGACAGCGCGCCTCTCCACAGTGCCCACTACAATTTCAACGATGCGATCATCGCGCCCGCCGCCCGCTACTGGGTGCTGCTCGCCGAAACCTTCCTCACTGATGACAACGGGTGATGAACGATATGAGCGATACGTTTCTCTATACCAGCCCTCTCGACCCCCGCGCCAAGCCGCTGATCGATGAGTTGATCCACGAATATGACAGCCGCTACGGCACCTATTTCAATGCTGAAGGTGCTGCGGCCGAACTCAATCGCTATCCTCCTGAAGCCTTTGCCCCGCCTCATGGCAATTTTTTGCTGTTGATCCGGGACGGCGAAACTATCGGCGGCGGCGCCTTCAAAAACTATGACGAGCGCACGGCCGAGTTCAAGCGCATCTGGACGCGCTCCGATCTGCGCCGCCAGGGCCTTGCCCGCAAGGTGCTGGTGGAGCTTGAGGCCCAGGCCGCCCGCCAGGGCTATGCCCGCATCTATCTGACGACCGGTTTTCGCCAGCCAGAGGCCGTCGGCCTCTATCTGAACTATGGCTACACCGCTCTCTTCGACACGTCAGCCGATCCCGAAATCTACAAGAGCCTGCCCTTCGAGAAGGACATTACCCATCTCGCTGAGCCGGCTCTCGAAGATGCGGAGCCGCGCCTGCGTCTCGCCGGCGCCAATCACTGAAAACGGCAAAGACCGACAATCATAAAAGGGAAGCACAATGGCACTGACGACGGATTTTGCCGGCATCGACCCCGGCAGCAGAACGGCAGAATCGAAGGACTATTCCCGTTACCGCATCGTGCCGGCGCGCCATCCGGGCCGCCTGGCAGGCACGATCTTTGCAGCCTTCGTCATCGCAGCCGCGCTCTATTCCACCTTTACCAATCCGCGCTGGGGCTGGGGCGTCTTTGCCGAGTGGTTCTTTGCCGAACCGGTGCTCGTCGGCCTCGGCAGGACGTTGCTCTTGACCGTGCTTGCCGCCATTTCAGGTTCCATTCTCGGAACGGCTCTGGCGCTTGCCCGAGTTTCCAAGTCGCCGCTGCTCTCCGGTCTCTCCTGGGGCTATATCTGGCTGCTGCGCTCCATCCCGGTCATCGTGCTGCTGCTGATCCTGAACAATCTCGGCTACCTCTACGAGACGATCAAGATCGGCATCCCTTTCACCAATACGGTCTTCCTCGACTATCCCACCGTGCAGCTGCTGACGCCCTTTGCCGCCGCCTTCCTTGGTCTGACGCTCAACCAGTCTGCCTTCTTCGCGGAAATCGTGCGTGGCGGCATTCTCTCGGTGGATCACGGCCAACTGGAGGCCGCTGCCGCTCTCGGCCTGCCGCGGCGCCGCCAGGCTTTCCGCATCGTGTTGCCGCAGGCCATGCGCTCGATCCTGCCGACCGGCTTCAACGAACTGATCGGATTGGCGAAGAGCACATCCATGGTCTATGTGCTGGCGCTGCCGGAGCTTTTCTACACGGTCCAGGTGATCTACCGCCGCAATCTCGAAGTCATTTCGCTGCTGATGGTGGCGACCGTCTGGTATCTGATCATCATGACGGTGCTGTCGCTCGCGCAGCACTATATCGAGCGCTATTTCTCCAAGGGCGCGGTGCGCAATCCGACGCCGCTGCCCTTCCAGGCATTTTTCGAGCGCTTCCGTCGTCCGCTGCCGGTCTTGGAGACGGCGACCGACACCGGGCGTAAGGTCGGTTTCCGGGATGCGGCGGCGCTGCGCGCCGCGGGCGGCACGGTGCGCATCCATGGTATCTCCAAGAGCTTCGGCTCGCTGAAAGTGCTCGACGATGTCGAACTCAGCCTTCCCGCCGGCAGCGTGACGGCCATCCTCGGCCCCTCCGGTTCGGGCAAGTCGACGCTGTTGCGCGCCATCAACCATCTGGAGCGTGTCGATGAGGGCTTCATCTCCGTCGACGGCGATTTCGTCGGCTACAGCAGGAAGGATGATACGCTCTACGAGCTCAAGGAGAAGGATATCCTCAAACGCCGCGCCGATATCGGCATGGTCTTCCAGAGCTTCAATCTGTTCCCGCATCTGACCGTGCTCGAAAATCTCATCGAGGCGCCCATCCAGGTTCGCGGCGTCAGCCGTGAGGAAGCCGTGCAACTGGCGCAGGAGCTGCTTGCCCGCATCGGCCTCAGCGACAAGATCAACGCCTATCCCCGCCAGCTCTCCGGCGGCCAGCAACAGCGCGTGGCAATCGCCCGCGCGCTGGCGCTTCGCCCCAAGGTACTGCTCTTCGACGAGCCGACCTCCGCGCTCGATCCGGAACTCGTCGGCGAAGTGCTCGACGTCATCAAGGAACTCGCCCGTACCGGCACGACGCTCGTCATCGTTACCCATGAAATCGGCTTTGCCCGTGAGGTCGCCGACACGGTTGTCTTCATGGAAAGCGGCCGCATTCTGGAGGCCGGCCCACCGGCCCGCGTCTTCACGCAAGCGGAGCATCCCCGCACACGGGAATTCCTCGCCAAGGTTCTCTAGCGCCTGACAGCGCTGGCGAAATGCCGGGCCGCGACGGGCTGCTCCGGTTGACTGACAATAACCACAACCTAAAGATGAAATGGAGAAGGGGCATGACATTTAGAGATAGGGCAAGGCTTCTGATAGCGGGTGCCGTCACCATTACCGCGATCGGTTTCGGTTCCGCTCAGGCGCAGCAGAAATTCGATCTCAGCCCCGAGCAGCCGAACCGGCTGCGGGTGGAAAAGAACGAGAAGCGCATTGCCGAGGTCAAGGATTTCAAGTTCGTTGAAAACGGCGTCTTCACGGTCGGCATCAGCTCGAGTGGAAATCTGCCGCTGCACGACTATGCCTCCGATTCCAAGACGGTCATCGGTTATGACGTCGATCTCGCGCAGGCGGTTGCCGACAGCCTGGGACTGAAGCTTAATCTCGTTTCCGTCGCTTGGGCGGATTGGCCGCTGGGACTGACCTCCGGCAAGTTCGACGCCGTGATCTCGAACGTGACGGTCACGGAAGAGCGTAAGGAGAAATTCGATTTCTCGACCTACCGCAAGGATGAGCTGGGTTTCTACGTCAAGTCGGATAGCCCGATCACGGCGCTGAAGCAGCCTAAGGATATTGCCGGCCTGAAGGTCATTACCGATGCCGGCACCAACCAGGAGAAGATCCTGCTGGAATGGGACCGACAGAACGTCGCGGCCGGCCTGAAGCCGATCGAGGTGCAGTATTACGACGACGATGCGGTCAAGACTCTTGCGGTGCAGTCCGGCCGTGCCGACGCCGTCTTCAGCGTGAACGCAACACAAGCCTATTCGGCGGGGATCAACGGTAAGACCAAGCTCGTCGGCACTGTGAGCGGCGGTTGGCCGATCACCGCAGAAATTGCCGTCACAACGCGCAAGGGCAGCGGCCTGGCGGCGCCGGTGACCGATGTCGTCAACGACCTGATCGCCAGCGGCGCCTATAAGAAGATCCTCGACACGTGGAACCTTGGCCCTGAGGCGATCGACAAGGCTCAGACCAACCCACCCGGCCTGCCGAAAAGCGGTTCGTAACGTTGGTTTGGCGGACCGGCGTTACAGGGAAGCTGCCGGTCCGCTCCCGCTTCCCGATGCAAACGGAGACATATTAAACGTGACGATCCATCCAAAATCCCGCATCTTGCTCTTTGCAGCACTGGTGTCAGCATTGACTGGTTTCGGCTCCGCTCACGCGGCCGAGGATTTCGATCTCAGCCCGCAACAGCCGGGCCGGCTTCATGCCGCCAAAAACGATGCGGCGATTGCCGCGATCCCCAGGGAATTCAAATTCGTCACGCCGGGCAAATTCACCATCGCCGTCAGCCCCGGCGGTCCGCCACTTGCCACCTATGCCACGGATGCCAAGACCGTGGTCGGGGCCGACCCCGACTACGCTTACGCCATCGCCGACAGCCTCGGCCTGACGCTGGAGATCGTGCCGGTCGCCTGGATCGACTGGCCGCTCGGCCTCGTCTCCGGCAAGTATGATGCGGTCATCTCCAATGTCGGCGTCACCGAACAGCGCAAGGAGAAATTCGATTTCTCCACCTACCGTCAGGGCCTGCACGGTATCTTCGTCAAATCCGACAGTCTGGTCACCTCGATCAAGGAGCCGAAGGACGCCGCAGGCCTCAGGATCATCGTCGGCGCCGGCACCAACCAGGAGCGTATCCTGGTGAAGTGGAGCGAGGAAGATGTCGCCGCCGGCCTGAAGCCGATCGAGCTGCAATATTACGACGACGAGGCGGCAAGCCTTCTCGCGCTCAGGTCCGGCCGGGCCGACGTCATCGTCCAGCCGCATGCGCAGCTGGTCTTCATCGCCGCGCGCGATAAGAACATCAAGCGTGTCGGCACGTTGAGCGCCGGCTGGCCGGATCGTTCGGATGTCGCAATCACCACCCGCAAGGGGAGTGGGCTCGCCGATGCGCTGACCGTCGCCACCAACGGCCTGATCAAGGACGGCACATACGCAAAAATCCTCGACCACTGGCATCTTTCCGAGGAAGCCTTGCCTGCATCCGAGACCAACCCGCCCGGCCTGCCGAAATACTGATGGGATGGCACGCTTGGGCAACATATCCATCAGCCATATCGGCTTCCTCACCCCCGGCAACTATCCTGACGAGGATCCGCTGTCGGGATTGGAGCAGACGCTCCAGCAGCTGCAATATGGCGAGGATCTGGGCTTCGATAGCGCCTGGGTCCGCCAGCGGCATCTCGAGCCCGGAATCTCTTCCGCGAGCGCTTTCCTGGCGGCCGCGACGCAGCGCACCAGCCGGATCGAGCTTGGAACCGCGGTCATTCCGATCGGTTATGAAAGCCCCTATCGGTTGGCCGAAGACCTTGCCACCGTCGATATCCTTTCGCGCGGGCGGCTGAATGTCGGCGTCAGTGCCGGCCGGCCGTTACACGCCGATCTGATCGCGCCGCTCGTCTTCGACGGCGACTGGACGGGTTACGATTTCTCGCATGAGCGCGTGCTGCGCTTTGCCGACAATCTGCGCGGCAACTATCTCGGCGACGAGCAGACCTTGATCAAGACGCCGTTCGGGCCGCAGCGGCCGCGCCTGCAGCCTTATGCCAAGGGCCTTATCGACCGGATCTGGTATGGCGGCGGGTCGCAGCGCTCGGCCGAATGGGCCGGCCGCAATGGCTTCAACCTGTTGACGGGCAATGTGATAACGGGTGAGGGGACCGACGATTTCTTTACCGCGCAATCCAGGTTGATCGAAACCTTTCGCGCCGCCGGCACGCAGCGCCGTGTCGCGCTCGGCCGCGTCATCGTACCATTCGACAGCGCCGATGCGGCAACGCGGCGCCGATATCGAGACTATGCCGATGGCCGCCATGAACGGACGCTTTCGCCGCAGGGCGAGCGGCGCATCTTGTTTGCCGGCGATATCGTCGGCACATCAGACGAGATCTTGGAGCGGCTTTTCGCCGATCCGATCCTGCCCGCGGTCAGCGAGTTGAGGCTGGAGCTTCCTTACGAGTTCGAGCACGAGCAATATCGCCAGATCCTCCACGACTTCGTGACGACAATCGCACCGGAGCTCGGATGGAAAGAGCAATCCGCCATTCGGGCCGCCTCCTGAATATCTCAGCCACATCAATCGATGCCAGAACTCATCTCTTAGGGAAGATGCATCAGTGACTAAATCGGTAGAATATTTCTTTTCGATCGGCTCGCCCTGGTCCTATATCGGCTTCGACGCCTTTACCGAACTGGCGGCGAAGAACAAGGTTGCCATCACGCCCTATCTGACGACGGTGGTCGAAGAAAATGGCGGTATCTTCTCGCGCAATCGCCCCGAAATCCGGCGTGCCTACTGGACGCGGGATCTCAAACGCTGGGCGCGCGTGCGCGGCAAGGAGCTACGGCTCGAACATCGTCCTGAATTGAGCGATCCGACACCGGCGTCCCTCTTCGTCATCGCGGCCTATCTCAACGGACAGGATTGGATCGGCGTTGCCCGCGCCCTGCAGCATGCCTTCTGGAGCGAGGCTAGGGATATCGGCAGGTCCGACGTGCGCGAGGCGATCGTAAACGCCGCAGGGTTCGATGGCGCAGCACTGCTCAGACGGCAGGCCGACGACGATGTCCAGAACAAGTGGTCGGCCGACCGCCTGCATGCGCGTGACAGCGGCGTCTTCGGCTTTCCCACCTATGTCCATGATGGCGAGCTCTATTGGGGACAGGACAACTTGCCCTTCCTCGAACGTCACCTTCGCGGCGACAGGCCTTAGGCTTTGGGTTGAGCAATCCAGCCGGAGTTGAGACGGATTTTTTCCGATAAGTCTATAAAATAGATAGGTATTATTCCCTACTGCCGATGCCCTGCGATAGATTGGTGTGGTTGATGGGGAAATCACACGCATGCTCGACAGGACTTCGCAGGCCGCCGGGACCATTGTTTCCACGCGTCCGACGGAATGGCCGACCGTCATTCTCGCACTCGTCATCCATGGCGGATTTTTTGCGCTCACCTGGTGGTGGCAATCATTATCGCCTGTTGTAGCGATCATCGTTGGAGGCTGGCTGATCGCCTGGCACGGATCGCTGCAGCACGAGGTCATTCACGGCCATCCGACCGGAAAGCAAGGGATAAACGACGCGATTGGGTCGATACCGCTGTCGCTCTGGCTGCCCTATCCGATCTATAGGGAAAGCCACCTGGAGCATCATCGCGACGAATATCTGACTGATCCGATCGAAGATCCGGAATCGTCCTATTTCACCAAGGCTGCCTGGGAACAGCTCGGCGCGACCGGCAGGCTGCTGGCGCGGTGGAATACCACCTTGTTCGGCCGGTTGACCATCGGTCCCGCCGTGATGCTTTTGAGTTTCCTTGGACAGGAATGGTGGCTGATCCGGACGAACGAACCGGGACGGCGACGGATATGGGCAGAGCACGGCATCGGCGTCGCCGCCCTCCTTTGCTGGGCGATACTCGTCTGCGGCGTGCCGCTGTGGCTCTATCTCGCTTTCATCTATACGGGTGCTGCCATGACGCGGCTCAGATCCTATGCCGAGCACAGATATGCCGACAGCCATGAGGAACGCACCGCCATCGTCGAAAACAGCCGTCTCTTCGGCCTGCTGTTCCTCTACAACAATCTGCATGTTCTCCATCACCGCCGGCCGGGCATCTCCTGGTATCGTCTTCCGGAGGTCTATCGCAAAAACCGCGAAACGCTCGTCCAGTCGAATGGCGGGCTTGTCTATGACGGCTATTGGGACATTGCGCGCCGGTTTTTCCTGAAGCCGCACGACGATCCGACGCATCCTCATCATTCATAACAATGACGGCGCCAACGCATCCAAGGGTCACCGGCTGAAGCGTCGGCACTGTCGCTGCGCTCGTGACTTGGATGACAGCACTGCAGAAGCTCACTCCAATCGCCTGTCCTGAGCCTCACGCGAAAGCGGGGCACGGCTGGCGACGCGAGCGTCGCTTTACCCAAGCGACTATAACGGAGGAAATTCCGCTATCTTGGTAAGTTTGCGCAATCCCATCGAAACCGTTCCATTCTATTGGAGGAAAAGATATGGGAAGATTTTTTTACATTGCTTACCCCAATTAGTCGTTTTATCTCCCGCTTCATTGAAACGCGAAACGCCGCTGTATTGATCGGAGAGAGACAATGAACCCCGCCATGAACATGATGCCGATGATGAACAACATGATGCCTGCCATGATGAACCCGATGATGGGTGGAATGATGCCGATGATGTCGGGCATGCCCATGATGAGCGGGATGCCGATGATGAACGGCGCGATGATGCCGATGATGGGCTCCATGCCGACGATGATGATGATGGGCTCCATGAAGTGCAGCATGACCGCCGAGGGCATGGTCTGCGAAATGAAGCCGATGGAAGGCATGGACAAGGACATGTTCATGGAGTGCTGCAAGCGCATGATGTCCATGATGTCCGGCGGCATGCCCGTCATGATGAACTGCGGCGGCATGATGATGTGCTGCATGATGGCCGCCTAAGCCATCTCCAGCGCATCTGAAAAGATGCGCGGCGCTGTCAGGAAACGACCGAGAAGCCGCCATGTTTGGCGGCTTTTTTTGCGTCAGACGCGAACGTCTTCGAGGTAGGTCGTAACCAGGTAGAGGATCGCTTCCGTTCCCGTCATGTTGCGGTAGACATGGGGCACGTCTGCATCGAAGAGGAGGGCGTCGCCTTCACCCAGGATATGCGGCGTCTGCTTGCCCGCAATGATTTCGACGGTGCCCTGGGCAACGACCAGATTTTCGACCGTTCCATGCTGATGGGCATCGGCGTTTTCGGTATGATGCGGAGCGATCCTGAGTTCGTAGAATTCCACCTTCCGCTCACCTTCGAACGGGAAGAGAGCCCTTGTCCGGAAGCGCCCCTCGGAGGAAGCGAGGATCTTTGATCTTGCCCGCGGCACGGCAATGATCGAGTTTTCAGCGCGTTCGGCGATCAGCGCTGCGCAGGGAATGCCGAGCGCAAGCGCGATCTTCGAAAGAATGCTGAGCGTCGGGCTGCTTTTGCCCGTCTCGATTTGGCCGAGCATGGCGCGGCTGACGCCGGCGATCTTTGCCAGCCTGTCCAGGGAATAGCCGCGGCGGGTGCGAATGCGCCGCAAATTCTGTCCTGTCTGAGCGGTGATCTCGTCGGCGGTGTCTCTCGCTTCACCGTCGGAAAGAAGCGCTTGATCAGACGCCATATCCCGCAATGCCCATCGCCATGACCGGGACGAAACCCCAATATGGCATCCACATCAGAACAGGCTGCATCGCAAAGGATACCGGAGCGGCTGCCTTGGACGCATCAAGCGCATCTTTGCTGCGTGATTGCCGATAGGCCTGGAAATCGATGACATCAGCCGTCTGCACTGGCATGAAACACTCCCGCTAAATCTATAAGGAGTGTATGTTTTCGCCGGCTCAAAAGGCAGGGCGTGTGATCCAATCGTACCGCTGAACCGGAAATCTTATACCAATTATATTCAAGCTTGCGGCAAAGCCGTTTGGTCAGATTGGGCGGGTCGGTGGCGCGGATACTGACATTCTAATTCCGCACACCGGCTTTCTTCACCGCCGCATGAAAGCTGAGCTGCCATCATGGTGGCGCAAGCCTCTGCTCATTGAGATGGCGGCCTCATGACCAACTGGCTGATCCTTTAAATCAAAAATCGGTTCGCGAAATTTGCGCGATGTGGGGCTTTTTTCACCCGGGCCGGTTCTCCGTTGTTTACCGCAATGCCGTTCGGCGAGTGTCCGAAGGAGACGCGTATGCGGGCAGCAGCGGTACAATCCACACACTGACCAGATCCGCGGGGCTTTTTGCGGAAGCGACTAACGACCGCCGCAGGCTGACGACAGAACGAAACCTGTGGCCGGCAGAATGCGAAAGTACCCGGCTCAAGATCGAGCTCTCCCGAAATTGTCATCGGAAGCGCAGCTTATGCGTGCCGAAGCGGTGACGAACGTTTTTTTCAACGACGCGAACAAGGAGAGACACATGTTTCTTTAATCTATCAATTTTGTAGACAATAGTTGAGGCAACCCAAAGAGAGGAAAAACCATGTCAGGTTTCAAACTCGTCGGCATTGCTGGCAGCTTCAACCGCCCATCGAAAACACTTGCACTCGTCCGGCACGTCGCTGACCGCGCGAGCATTCGTTACGGATTTACGAGCAAGACCTATGATCTCAACGATGTCGGCCCGTCGCTGGGCAGCACCTTGTGGCGCAAGGACCTCGACGAGCAGGCCAGGCGTGTCGTCGACGAGATCGTGCAGGCCGATGCCCTGGTCATCGGTTCGCCGACCTACAAGGGCTCTTATCCCGGCCATTTCAAACACCTGATCGACCTGATCGACCCGCACGAACTCCGGGGCAAACCGATCATCATCACGGCGACAGGGGGCGGTGATCGGCATGCGTTGATGGTCGAGCATCAGCTTCGGCCGCTGTTTGGTTTTTTCATGGCCCATACATTGCCGACTGCCGTTTACGCGTCCGATCGCGACTTCACGGACTTTGCGGTCTCATCCGATCCGCTCCTGGCCCGCATCAACGAAGTGGTCGGCGAATTGGCGGCCTTCTTCCCGGGTGCAAACCCGGCGCTGGCGGCGGCCGAATAAGGATCGTCGCCATGGCTCGATCCCAGGAAGCGACAATTACCGATGCCGAAAGGCCGGGGGCAGGCGATCAACTGTGGAGCGTCTTCGAATTCGCCCGACGATACCGTCTCGCCAAACGGGAGGAGAACCGCCTGCTGATGCTCTACGGACCAACAGCATCGCTCCGCGATCTTCTCGCCAACGCCCAACGTCATTCGCTGATTTCCTAACCTATCGATCCCAGGAGGTTCGCATGAAGCTTGATTTTCACGTCTGGCTGAAACTCGTGATCGGCCGCCTCTTCCATGCAAAGGCGCGGGAGCCTGTAGTTGCGTCATTTGTGCGGGACGACGAACGCGATCGGTCCGCGCGCGAATACGAACTTCACTATTGGGGCGCGTTGCCCGGGCTTTGGTATTGAGGAGGTGGCGTGATGGCAATCGTCGTTGAGACCGACCTCGGTCGGCACGGTGCGAGAAGAGCAACGGGCAGCTTAATGTCGCAATTCAGGCATGCGGCCGGAATCTGCACGGTCGCCGGCTCTTTCGCATTCCTGTTCGCCCTGGTGATCGGGCTGATCCAATGAGCGATGTACTTATCCTCCCCGGCCTTTTCGGCTCGGGCGAAGGGCATTGGCAACAGCACTGGCTGCAGGATCAGCCGGACAGCCGTTGCGTTACCCAGGACGATTGGGACCATCCGAACCTCGACAGCTGGCTGCCGCGGCTGGAAAGTGCGCTGGAAGAGGCGGGCGAGGCCTATCTGGTGGCCCATAGTCTCGGATGCCTGCTGGCCGCCCGACTGGCCGGGCGAAGTGCGGCACGTCACGTGAAGGGGGCATTGCTCGTTGCTCCATGCGATCTGCCGGTCACGGAAAATCTGCATCCGGGGCAGATCTCGTTTGGCGACATGCCGACAGCCGCTCTGCCATATCCGAGCATCGTCGTCGGCAGCATGAACGATGCGTACATGACGGTCGACCGGTTGACCCTGTTCGGCCGCTTATGGAACGCCGAAACCAGGAATATCGGCCTCGCCGGACATATCAATGTTGCCAGCGGCTTTGGCCGCTGGCGCACAGGCTACCGGCTGCTAGAGACCTTGAAGACGCAGACGCGTGGTCGAAGGCATACCGTCGCCATGCCGCCAGCCTTCGCGATGTGAGTGGAACGGAATGTCCGACATTGTCGCCGATCTCCTGCGTCTCAGCGAAGATCCGGATGCCGATCCGAGGAGCAGGCGGCGGCAGACGATGGAGCGCCTGGTGCAGGCGCTGCTTGCCATGGCCGATAGCGGATTCGGTCCGGACGATGTGCAGAGCCGCTATTCGATCATCCATTTGACGACGATCATCCGCGATATGACCGGAAGGATCGCCGAGGCAGACGATGCGACATTCCAGGCAATCGTCAGGGAGGCGGCGATGCTGATACGCAGCTTGGAGCGCCGCCGAACCGACGCGGCCAGGTTTACGGTGCATTGACACCTGAACCTTTGGAGCAGGAGCACGCGGCGATCCTGCGGGGCGAAGAAGTTCGCGCCCCGCTTTAAGCGGGTCGCCAGCTTTCAGATTCGCTTCTCACGCTTTAGAGCTTGCCCTTCCACGGCACGAGGAAGGCCTCCAGAAAGCGGATGACGGCCGAGAAGGTGAAGGCGCAGACGGCGATGATGCCGATGCCGACGAAGACGACGTCGGTCGCCAGGAACTGCGAAGCCGACATGATCATGAAGCCGATCCCGCGCGTCGAGGCGATCAATTCGGCGGCAACCAACGTACCCCAGCCGACCCCGAGTGCAATACGGATGCCGGTGAGAATCTCGGGCATGGCGGACGGCAGGACGATATCGAGGAACAGCTGCAGCCGGCTTGCGCCTAGCGAACGCGCGGCATTGACGCGCTCGATCGGCAGCGAACGAACGCCGGCCTGGGCCGAGAGGCAGATCGGTGCGAACATCGCAAGCACCAGCAGCGTGATCTTCGACGTCTCGCCGATGCCGAGCCAGATGATCATCAGCGGCAGGTAGGAGAGCGGCGGAAGCGGCCAGTAGAATTCGATCGGTGCGTCGAGTACGCCCTTTGCCCAGCGGTTCAAGCCCATGAGCAATCCGAGCGGAATGCCGGCGGAGACGGCGATGAGAGCGGCGACGACGATACGGAACAGGCTCGCAAAGACATGCTCGGAGAGCGACGCTCCGGCGTAACCGTCGCGATAGATAGCGCCGATCTGTGTGAGCACCTCGTCCGGGCGCGGCAGGAAGAGGTGTGGAACGACACCGAGCGCGGATACAACCCACCACAGCAGCAGTATGGCGAGCGCGGTGGCAACGCTGATCGCCACCGTCGATTTGTCGCCGGCGCCGAAGCCTGCCATTTTCACCAACTTGACCTGATGGTTCTCTATATCGGCCGCAATCGGCGGGGCCTGGACTACATCGCTCATGCGGCGCTCCTCAAGTCTTCGGTGCTGTGGAGAATGGCGCGGATCTCCTCGCGCAGCTCGGCAAATTGCGGGGACGCCTTGATCGATCGGGCGTCGCCGGTTTCGGCGAAGCGGTTAATGAAATCGAGGTCGAAGCGCGCTACGACGCGTCCCGGCCGCGGCGACATGACCAGGACCTGCGTGCCAAGGAACAGAGCCTCTTCGATCGAATGGGTGATAAAGAAAATCTTTTTTGCCGTCTTGTCCCAGATGGACACCAGCAGTTCCTGCATCTGCTCGCGCGTCAGGCTGTCGAGCGCGCCGAACGGTTCGTCCATCAGCAGGATATCGGGATTTGTCGCGAGAGCTCGGGCAATGCCGACGCGCTGCCGCATGCCGCCCGACAGCTCGTAGGGAAAAGCGCCGGCGAATTCGGCAAGGCCGACGAGCCGGAGAAGTTCCAGGGCGCTTGCCTGGCGCTCCTTCCGGTTTACGCCGGCGAATTTCAGGCCGAGCGCGACATTGTCGACCACGGATTTCCAGGGCAGCAGCGAGTCCTTCTGAAAGACGACGCCGCGATCAGCACCCGGTCGTTCGACCGCGCGGCCATCAAGCGTGATCCGGCCTTCCGAAAGCGGAAGGAACCCGGCGATCGCGTTGAGAAGGGTTGACTTGCCGCATCCCGATGCTCCGAGCGCCACGACGAAGCCTCGTTCGGGAATATCGAAGGAAACGCGATCGAGCGCATGAACCGTCCGCCCGTCGCGGGCTGAGAAGAAAACGCCGGCGTGATCGACTTTAAGCATGTTGCCCGCTCGCAAATTAGACGCCGGCGCGGCAAGCCGCGCCGGCGTCGGGGAGGATCAGTTGCTGACGCCGGTGAGCGCGTCGGCGGTGACGAAGGCGCCGTAATCGGCCAGGACGTCGGAAACCTTGCCCTGTTCCTTCAGGAACGATGCCGTGTCCTTGAGAATCTTGCCGGCGCCGGCCTTTTCGCCGCCGCCGAGCCAGGCGTCCGATGCCTGGACCTCAGGCGTCAGAAGGGTCAGGTTCTTCAGGGCCGATGCCTGCTGGTCCGGCGTTCCGCCGAGAAGCTTGGCGAGCGACTTGGCGTTGTCGCTATCGGGACCCCAGGCGGCTTTGTCCGAGGCGAAGGACGCGTAGTATTTGTTGATGACCGAAGCGAAACCCTTCAGGAATTGCGGGTTGTCGGTGGCAAACTTCGAGGTCGCAACCCAGGCCGAGAAGGTCGGCGCACCCTTGTCCGCCACGTCCTTCGAGGTGACGAGAACCTTGCCGTTCTTCTTCAGTTCGGTCAGTGCCGGATCCCAGACGAAGCCGCCATCGATGTCGCTGCGATTATAGCTGGCGACGATCTCGGGCTGCGGGATTGCGAAGACCTGCACGTCCTTTTCGGTCAGGCCGAGCGATTTGATCAACGCCAGCAGCTGATAGTGGTCGGTGGAAACCGGCGCGGCGGCAAGCTTCTTGCCCTTGAGGTCATTCAGGCTTTCGATACCGGAACCGTTGCGAACGACGAGAGCCTCGTCGATGCCCGAGATGGAGGCGAGGTAGAAGGCTTTGACCTCGAGCCCGCGCGATACCGCAGCCGCAAACGGGCTGGAGCCGACATAGCCGACCTGGACATCGCCCGAGGCAATGGCCGCAAAGATCTCGGCGCCGGAATTGAACCTGCGGAAATCGATGTCATAGCCCGTCGACTTGGCGAATTCGCCATTGGCGATTGCTACCGAAGACGGCAGGGCGTCGGTCTGATAGCCGACGACTACCTTCTTGTCCGCCGCCTCAGTGACAGCAGCCGCTGCAAGAGTGCCGACGCCGATAGCGATCGCGGCAACCAATTTTTTGAAATTCATCTTGAGCCCCTTTGTTTGAGGGCCACCCGGCCCCCTTAATCTCACCCTCAAAAGGGTAATGGTTGAGAACGGGCTAGCGGGAGAAATAACAAACTATATTTATAGACAATGAAGACATTTGTTTTCGTGATTCCGCCGCTGACGCGATCCCAAGGACGAGTGAGCGATGGGAGCTAAGGTCTGCGAAGCTTCAGGGAGAATGCGGTGATATACGATGTTATCGTGGTCGGTTCCGGTTTTTCGGCGATAGCCGTGACCTGCAATCTCATCGAGCAGCTTCCCGCTTCGGCGAAGATTGCCGTCGTCGGTGACGATCCCGGCTTCGGCCGCGGGACGGCATATCGGACGGAACTCTATCTCCACCGCCTGAATGTGCCGGCGGGCCGCATGAGCCTGTTGCCGCATCATCCCGACGACTTCGTCAACTGGCTGAAAAGCCATGGACGCCCACTGCAGGCCGGCGATTTCGCCTCGCGTAGCGATTACGGCCTCTATATCAGGGATACGCTTGCGCGGCTGCTTCGAAGGCGCGACGGTCGCTGCCGGGTGGATTTCATCAGAGCCAAGGCGACGGGATGCGTGGAGCGTTACAACAGCACGCTGGCCTTCCAGCTCGGCAATGGCGACGAGATCGCCGGAAAGAACGTGGTGCTCTGTCTCGGTGTCGGCAACGCCAAGCTCCCGGTCGATCCGGCTGGCGCTCCTCTATCACTGAGGTCGCGGATCATCGAGAACCCTTGGCGGTTCTCCTGGCTGCGGCGCGTCGCATTGTCCGATGCCGTCTGCATCCTCGGCTCCGGCCTGACGATGATCGATCAGGTTCTGGCTCTTCGCGCGCACGGCCATAATGGCAGGATCGACGTGCTTTCGCGCCGCGGGCTCGCGCCGCTCGGCCATGTGGGGAAGCCGCCGGCGCCGCTGCCGATCGACGTTGAGGCGCTTCCCGGAACGATCAGCAGCATATTGAAGAGCTTGCGGGAGAGGGGCAGGGCGGTCGACGACTGGCGAAGTGTGATGGATGGCCTGAGGCCCCTCACGCAGGCTCTCTGGCAGCGGCTTTCCAGCGAGGAGCGGGCACGCTTCCTCAGGCATGCGCTTCCCTGGTGGAACATCCACCGTCATCGGGTCGCGCCCGAGGTGTTCGACAGGTTCGACAAACTGGTCTCGGAAGGAACCGTTCGTTTCCATGCCGGCTTCCTGAAATCGCTTAGAGCCGAGGAGGACAGGCTCCTTGCCGGATACAGGATCAGAGGGACGCAAGACATCGCCGAGATCCGGGCGGACTGGCTCGTCAACTGCACGGGGATGGAGCGTGCCGGGATCAGCCATTCCCCGCTTTTGAAGGAAATGAGCCGGTTTCAACTGATCGCCGCTGATCCCCTCGGTCTCGGGATCCAGGTGGACGCTGCTTCAGAGGTGATGGCCCCATCGCGGATTTCGCCTGCCCGGCTGTTTACCGTGGGCGCCTTGACGGCGGGACAGTTCTGGGAGATCACGGCCGTTCCCGATATTCGGTTGCAGGCGAAGGCTGTGGTCGAAGAGATCGTTGCGAAACGCACGATTGCCGAGGCACAGGCTGACAATTCCTGATCGTTCCCGGGCTGTTGAATTGCCGGTCGCCGGCAGCTACAGTATCTGGTACGCCATAATACGATTTCCCGAATTCGACTGCCGCGGCGACGTTCGTTCGCGTTTAGCCGGTCTAACATTGAGGTGCAGAATGAGCGGTGCTCTGAAGGACGCAACAATCAGGGTCGAGCGTCCTGCAAAGACATTGCGGGAATTGGCGCTCGACAAGGTCCGCGAAGCCATCGTCAACGGATATTTCCGTCCCGGTGACCGCCTCGTCGAACGCGACCTCTGCGCCCAGCTTGGCGTCAGCCGAACCGTCGTGCGCGAGGTATTGCGGCATCTGGAATCGGAAGGGCTCGTCGCCAATCTGCCGAACAAGGGGCCGATCGTTGCCCAGCTCGACATCGACGAAGCCAAACAGATCTATGAGATCCGCGGCGCGCTCGAGGGCATGGCGGCGCGGCTGTGTGCGGAGCGCAGCAGTCCCGAGATTGTTGCTGCGCTGGAAGAATCCCTGACCGGGATACGCAACAGCTATCGCGACAATGACATGGCGGCTGTGCTCGCGAACACCTCTTCCTTCTACCAAACGCTGTTTACCATGGTCGACAGGCATGTTGCCTGGGGTGTCGTCAACCTTCTCACCGTGCGCATAAACCACTTGCGCTCGATGACGATCAAGACGGAGCGACGCAGCATTGAAGGGCCGGCGCAGATGGCGAAGATCGTCGACGCCATCCGCCGCGGCGACGGCGAGGGGGCTTACCAGGCGGCGATGGACCATGTCGCCGCCGCCTGCGCGATTGCCGAAGCGGTGCTGTCGGCCAAGAAATCCGCCGAGTAAGACCGGGCGACCGCCGCAGCTTCCATTGGAAGCGGGCGACGCATTCGTGCCATCGATCGCCCATCATCATGCCAATCACGATTCTGGGGAGTCGGCACTGCCGGCTTGACACGCAACTTTGCGTGATGTGATGGTATGCCATAATAAATAATATCTAAGGTGACATTGCTGAGTCTGGACCATCCTGCCTTTCGGGTTTGTTGCGCGCCTGTCGGTCGCGCATTCGCGGGGCTTTGTCAGCTGACAACAGTGGACAAAAATGAAGAGGTTATTCCGGGCGGCTAACCGTTTTTCGTGGCCGGCTTGGAAATTTTCGCTCTTGAGCAGATAACGCGGCGGTCAATGTGGAATGCCAGCTGATTATTAAAGTGTTGTTTTATAACGGTATTTTTAAGATTTTCCCTTGGGTCGCATAGCGAACTTGACACTCTTATACTATGGTATACCATAATACCTAATAACGGGATTGAGGTATTCAGATGGCCATCCAAATTCGCAAGACGGGACTGCAGATCGAAACGACGCTGATCGAGGGCGGCAAGGCTGCAGCCGTGCCGTTGAAGCTGTTTTCGGCCTTCGCGGTTGTGAACAACCCCTGGGCGGGGCGCGGCTTCGTCGAAGACCTCAAGCCGGAAATCCATGCTGCGGCTCCCGTGCTCGGTGAATTGCTGACCAGGATGATCATCGACGCGGTCGGTTCCGGCGAGGCTGTCGAAGGCTATGGAAAGGCGGCCGTCGTCGGCCTGAACGGTGAGATCGAGCACGCATCCGCACTCATCCACACGCTGCGCTTCGGCAATTTTTACCGCCAGGCTGTCGGCGCCAAGTCGTATCTCGCCTTCTGCAATACGCGCGGCCCTGCCAACGCGCCGATCATGATCCCGCTGATGGACAAGAACGATGAAGGCCGCCGCTCCCACTACCTGACCATCCAGACGTCGATCCCCGACGCGCCTGCTGCCGATGAGATTGTCGTGGCGCTCGGCGCTTCGGTGGGCGGGCGTCCTCATCATCGCATCGGCGACCGCTATCAGGATCTCAAGGATCTGGGGCAGGACGTCGCCAATCCGGCGGGCGTTTGAAGGGGTGGGCTCTGACATGCAGGCAGCCGGATCGATCTCAGGCACCGCTGCAGTGAAGGACGCCGGTGCCTTTCCTCGCAAGAGGACGGCAGGCGGGACGGCTTATCATGAGGCCGGGAGCGGCGAGTCGCTGGTCCTGATCCATGGTGTCGGCATGCGGCTCGAAGCCTGGGCGCCGCAAATCGCATCCCTGTCCGGCGGATATCGCGTCATCGCCGTGGACATGCCGGGGCACGGCGAGAGCGCAAAGCTGCAGGTCGGCAGCCGCCTCGAGGAATTTGTCGCCTGGTTCGGCCGCTTTCTCGATGAGATGGAAATCGGCACGGTGAATGTCGCCGGGCATTCCATGGGCGCACTGGTGTCGGGAGGGGCGGCTGCGACCTTCGGTCAACGCATCAAGCGCGTTGCTTACCTCAATGGCGTCTATCGCCGTGACCCGGAAGCCAAGGCTGCCGTCCTCGAGCGGGCCGCGGCCATTCCGGTGACGGGCGTGGATAAGGAAGGTCCGCTGGCGCGCTGGTTCGGCGATGATCCGGAGAGCAATGCTGCTCGTGAGCTGACACGGAAATGGCTCAACCTCGTCGACCCCCAGGGTTATGCTGTCGCCTACGCCGCCTTTGCGGGTGGAGACGAGACCTATGCCGACGGCTGGAAAGACGTGGCTGGTCCGGCCTTGTTTCTGACGGGGTCCGACGATCCGAACTCGACGCCCTTGATGGCGACGCAAATGGCAGAGCTTGCGCCCCGGGGTTATGCCCGCATCGTCGAAGGTCATCGCCATATGGTGAACCTGACCGCGCCTGATATCGTCAATTCGCTGCTCGCCGAGTGGCTGTCGTTCGGGGAGGATGAACGATGACAATCCAGACTGTCGATCCAAGAGCATTGCGCGATGCATTCGGGGCTTTTCCCACAGGCGTGACTGTCGTCACCGCCTGCGACGGGGAGGGAAATCCGATCGGCTTCACGGCGAACTCCTTCACCTCGGTCTCGCTCAATCCGCCGTTGCTGCTCGTCTGCCTTGCCAAGACCTCGCGAAATTTCGCCACCATGACCGGCGCGCAGCATTTTGCGATCAACGTGCTGTCGGAAACGCAGAAGGATGTGTCGAATACCTTTGCGCGTCCTGTCGAGGACCGGTTTGCGGCGGTCGAGTGGGCCAAGGGAACGGCAGGCTGCCCGATTTTCTCGAACGTGGCGGCATGGTTCGAATGCGCCATGGAAGAGGTCATCGAGGCCGGCGACCACGTCATCCTGATCGGGAGCATCGAATCCTTCGACAATAGCGGCCGCAACGGTCTCGGCTATGCCCGTGGCGGCTACTTCACCCCGACGCTCGCCAGCAAGGCGGTCTCCGCGGCAGCCGAAGGCAATCTGGAACTTGCCGCCGTCGTCGAACGACGCGGAGAGGTTCTGCTGCTCGGCGATGACGTTCTGTTTCTCCCAAGCATTGACGCCCATGACGGCAACCCGACGGAGATGCTGGAAAAATACCTGGAGACATCAACCGGGCTGAAGGTCAGCATCGGCTTTCTCTATTCGGTTTACGAGGGCAAGAGCGACGGTAAGCAGCACATCGTCTACCACGCTGTCGCAGGTGATGGGGAGCCCGCGAGCGGCAGGTTCCTGAAGGCCGATGCCATATCCGGTGCGCAGTTCAAGACCAGCTCGACCGCCGATATCGTCAATCGCTTCGCGATGGAAAGCTCGATCGGCAATTTCGGCGTCTATTTCGGTGACGAGACCGGCGGCAAAGTTCATCCCATTCCAGCCAAGGGCGCAAAAGCATGAAGTTCTCCCTCTTCGTCCATATGGAACGGCTCGACGCCAGCCAGAGCCACAAGAGCCTTTACGAGGAATTCGTCGCGCTCTGCGAGATCGCCGACAAGGGCGGCATGCATGCGATCTGGACGGGCGAACATCATGGCATGGATTTCACCATCGCGCCCAACCCGTTCGTCACCATTGCCGATCTGGCGCGGCGCACATCGCGGGCAAGGCTCGGGACGGGAACGGTAATCGCGCCCTTCTGGCATCCGATCAAGCTTGCCGGCGAGGCTGCCATGACCGACATCATCTGCGATGGAAGGCTCGACATCGGCATTGCGCGCGGCGCCTATTCCTTCGAATACGAGCGCCTGCTCCCGGGTCTCGATGCATGGGGTGCCGGTCAGCGCATGCGGGAACTCATCCCGGCAATCAAAGGAATCTGGAACGGCGACTACGCCCATGACGGGGAATTCTTCAAGTTCCCCGCGACCACCTCGGCGCCGAAGCCGCTGCAGCAGCCGAACCCGCCCATCTGGGTTGCGGCGCGCGATCCGAATTCGCACGAATTTGCCGTCGCCAACGGCTGCAACGTCCAGGTTACGCCGCTCTGGCAGGGTGATGACGAGGTCCAGTCGCTGATGGACCGCTTCAACGATGCCTGCGCCAAAAATCCTGACGTCGAGCGGCCGAAGATCATGCTGCTGCGCCACACCTATGTCGGTTCGTCGGAAGAAGACGTCGCCCAGGCCGCGCACGAACTCAGCGTTTACTACAACTATTTCTTCGCCTGGTTCAAAAATGAGAAGCCGGTCAACCAAGGCCTGATCGAGCGGATTCCGGACGACCAGATCAGGTCGAACGCCATGCTTTCGGATCACGTCATGCGCACCAACAATGTCGTTGGAGACGCGCGAACCGTCATTGACCGGCTCAAAGCCTATGAAGCGCTCGGTTATGACGAATATTCCTTCTGGATCGACACCGGCATGAGTTTCGAGCGCAAGAAAGCGTCGCTCGAACGCTTCATCGCCGAGGTCATGCCGGCATTTCAGGAGTAAGGCCATGCGGCGTTTCCAGCACTATATCGACGGTGAATTTTCGGATGGCGAGGCCCGTTATCCCAGCATCGATCCGGCCACCGGCGCGGTCTGGGCGGAGATGCCGGAAGCGCGCGAGGATGATGTCGACCGGGCGGTGAATGCCGCTGACAGGGCGCTCTACGAAGGCCCCTGGTCGAAAATGACGGCCACGCAGCGAGGCAAGCTGCTTTACAAGCTCGCCGATCTGGTTGCCGCCAACGCGCAGGTTCTCGCTGAACTGGAGACGCGCGACACCGGCAAGATCATCCGTGAAACATCGGCGCAAATCGCCTATGTCGCCGACTACTATCGCTACTATGCCGGCATATCAGACAAGATCGAAGGCTCCTACCTGCCGATCGACAAGCCTGACATGGATGTCTGGCTTCGCCGCGAGCCGATCGGCGTCGTCGCCATGGTCGTGCCGTGGAACAGCCAGCTCTTCCTGTCGGCGGTGAAGATCGGTCCGGCGCTGGCCGCCGGCTGCACCATGGTGGTGAAGGCCTCGGAAGATGGGCCGGCGCCGCTTCTCGAATTTGCGCGTCTCGTGCACGAGGCTGGCTTTCCCGCAGGCGTCGTCAACATCATCACCGGTTTCGGCGCTTCCTGCGGCGCCGCGCTCGGCCGTCATCCGAAGGTTGCGCACGTCGCCTTCACCGGCGGTCCTGAAACGGCCCGGCACGTCGTTCGCAACTCGGCCGAAAACCTCGCCTCCACCTCGCTTGAACTCGGCGGCAAGTCGCCCTTCATCGTCTTTGCCGATGCGGACCTCGAAAGTGCTGCCAACGCCCAGGTCGCCGGCATCTTCGCCGCGACGGGACAGAGCTGCGTTGCCGGGTCGCGCTTGATCGTCGAACGCAGCGTCAAGGACAGGTTCGTCGCCCTGCTGCGACAGAAGGCTGAGGCGATCCGGATCGGCGCACCGCTCGACATGGCGACGGAGGTCGGCCCGCTTGCCACCAAGCGCCAGCAAGACAATATCGGCGCGCTCGTCGCCAGGTCGATCGAAAGCGGCGCCCGTCTCGTCACCGGCGGCAGCAAGATTGACGGCGAAGGCTTTTATTTCCCGCCGACGATCCTCGACTGCGACGATGTCGCCTCGCCCTCGCTGATCGAGGAATTCTTCGGGCCGGTCCTCTCAGTCGTGTCCTTCGAGACCGAGGCCGAGGCGCTTAGGCTTGCCAACGATACTCGCTATGGCCTGGCCGCCGGAGTCTTCACGCAGAATCTGACCCGGGCACACCGGCTGATGAAGGGGATCCGCGCCGGGATCGTCTGGGTCAACACCTACCGCGCCGTATCGCCGATCGCGCCGTTCGGCGGTTTCGGCCTGTCCGGTCACGGTAGGGAAGGGGGCATGGCAGCGGCCCTCGACTATACCCGCACCAAGACGATTTGGCTCCGGACATCGGACGATCCGATCCCCGATCCCTTCGTGATGAGATAGCGGCGATGTTTTACGAAATCCGCACCTATCGGCTGAAGAACGGCACGATCCCGCAATACCTCAAGGTCGTCGAGGAAGAGGGGATCGAGATCCAGAAGAGCCATCTCGGCACGCTCGTCGGCTACTTCTTCTCGGAGATCGGCACGATCAACGAGATCGTCCACATCTGGGCCTTTGCGAGCCTGGACGACCGGGAGGCAAGACGCCGGACGCTTCTGGCCGATCCCCGTTGGCAGGCCTTCCTGCCCAAGATCCGCGATCTGATCGAAGTGGCGGAGAACAAGATTATGAAGCCAGCAAGCTTTTCGCCCGGGAGCGAGGCGCACTGACGGCATAAGGCATACCCGTAGGACAAACCAGAACAAGGAAAAGGGAACATGAAAACAACATTTGCTTTCGCGGCGATCGCCGCATTCGTGGCGGCGTCCGCACCCGCACACGCCGACAACATGGTCTTCTCGAGCTGGGGAGGAACGACCCAGGACGCGCAGAAGGCTGCATGGGCAAGCCCGTTCACGGAAAAGACCGGTGTCACCGTCGTTCAGGACGGACCGACCGACTACGGCAAGCTCAAGGCGATGGTCGAGGCCGGTGAGGTCACCTGGGACGTCGTCGACGTTGAAGGCGACTACGCTGCCCAGGCCGGCAAAAACGGCCAGCTCGAGAAACTCGACTTCTCGATCATCGATAAATCCAAGCTCGATCCGCGCTTCGTCACCGACTATTCAGTCGGCAGCTTCTATTATTCCTTTGTGATCGGCTGCAATGCCGATGCCGTCAGCGCTTGCCCGAAGACATGGGCTGACCTGTTCGACACGGCGAAATTTCCCGGCAAGCGCACATTCTACAAGTGGTCGGCTCCCGGCGTGATCGAAGCGGCGCTGCTGGCCGACGGCGTGCCTGCCGACAAGCTTTATCCGCTCGATCTCGACCGCGCCTTCAAGAAGCTCGATACGATCAAATCCGACATCATCTGGTGGTCGGGCGGCGCACAGTCGCAGCAGCTCTTGGCATCCGCCGAAGCTCCCTTCGGCAGTGTCTGGAACGGCCGCATGACGGCGCTTGCAGCGACCGGCATCAAGGTTGAGACCTCCTGGGAACAGAATATCACCGCAGCTGATGCGCTCGTCGTGCCGAAGGGTTCGCCGAACGCTGAGGCTGCGATGAAGTTCATTGCTCTGGCGACCTCGGCTGAACCGCAGGCGGCCCTCGCAAAAGCCACCGGCTATGCGCCGATCAACCTCGACTCCGCCAAGCTGATGGACCCGGCGACCGCCAAGACGCTGCCGGACCAGCAGACGGCAAGCCAGGTGAATGCCGATATGAACTATTGGGCTGAGAATCGCGATGCCATCGGCGAGAAGTGGTACGCCTGGCAGGCGAAATAAGCTGAAACCTGAGATGAATGGGCACGGCGAAGGTCGCCGTGCCCTCCGCGGCGCCGCTGCCAATTGCTTCTATCCCGGCGCCCCGCGGAAATTGACGGGTGGGAAGGACTGTCATGTCGACGTATAGCGATGCCTCCGGCATCATTGCGCCCTTACCGAAGGTGCGGAGGGCAACAGGTTTCGGCGCGGTCGCTCCGGCTCTTGCCTTCGTGGGCATCTTTTTCATCGTGCCGGTGGCGATACTTCTGTTGCGGAGCGTGCTGGAACCGGTGCCGGGCCTCGGCAATTATGCGCAGCTTATCGGGTCGGCGACCTATCTCAAGATTTTCGCCAACACCTTCATCGTCTCCGGCCTCGTCACGGTGATTTCGCTGCTGATCGGTTTTCCCGTTGCCTGGGCGCTGGCAATCATGCCCGGACGGCTGACCTCGGTGATCTTTGCGATCCTGCTCCTGTCGATGTGGACCAACCTCTTGGCCCGCACCTATGCCTGGATGGTGCTTCTGCAGCGAACGGGGCTCATCAACAAGATGCTGATGGGAATGGGGCTGATCGACAAACCGCTCGCGCTCGTCAACAACCTGACCGGGGTGACGATCGGCATGACCTATATCATGCTGCCTTTCATCATCCTGCCGCTCTACGGCGTCATCAAGAAGATCGACCCGTCGATCCTGCAGGCGGCGGCCCTTTGCGGCGCCAACCGGTGGCAGTGTCTGACGCGCGTTCTGCTGCCGCTGGCAACACCCGGCATGGCGGCCGGCGCCCTCATGGTCTTCGTCATGTCGCTCGGCTATTTCGTCACGCCCTCGCTTCTCGGCGGCACCGCCAACATGATGCTCGCAGAGCTGATCGCGCAATTCGTGCAGTCGCTGGTCAATTGGGGAATGGGCGGTGCTGCGGCGCTGGTTCTCCTGGTGGTGACCCTGTCGCTTTATGCCGTGCAGCTGCGTTTCCTAGGCAACCAGAACCCGGGAGGACGTTGACATGTTGCTCAATTTCGACCGCCTCGGCTGGTGGAAATACATGCTTCTGGCGATAACGCTTCTGACCGCAGCCTTCCTGCTGCTGCCGATCCTCTTCATCGCGGCCCTGTCATTCGGCTCCTCGCAATGGCTGATCTTTCCGCCGCCGGGCTGGACGTTTCAATGGTATGGTGAGCTCTTCGCCGATCCGCGCTGGCTGGAATCGGCTTTGACGAGTTTCAAGATCGCGGTCATTGTGACGGTTCTGTCGGTGCTGCTCGGGCTCGTGACGTCCTTCGGGCTGGTGCGCGGTTCGTTCATCTTCCGCGATGCGCTGAAAGCGCTGTTCCTCACGCCGATGATCCTTCCGGTCGTCGTTCTCGCGGTTGCCCTCTACGCCTTCTTTCTCAGGATCGGTCTTGGCGGAACGCTGACCGGCTTTGTCGTTTCGCACCTGGTCCTCGCGTTGCCTTTCTCGATCCTGTCCATATCGAGCGCGCTGGAGGGCTTCGACAAGTCGATCGAGGATGCGGCGGTGCTCTGCGGCGCCTCTCCCCTGGAAGCGAAGATCAGGGTCACGCTTCCCGCAATCAGTCATGGGCTGTTTTCGGCCGCCATCTTCTCTTTCCTGACATCATGGGACGAGGTGGTGGTGGCGATCTTCATGTCCAGCCCGACCCTGCAGACGCTGCCGGTGAAGGTATGGGCGACGCTCCGGCAGGACCTGACGCCCGTCGTGGCTGCGGCGTCGACCCTTCTCATCCTTTTGACGATCATCCTGATGGCACTTGTTGCCGTCGTGCGTAAGGTACTGAAACAATGAACGAACCATTCCTTCAGATCCGTGGCATACGCAAGGAATACGGCCCCGTCGTCGCCGTGCACGATGTCACGCTCGACGTCCGCCGCGGTGAGTTCCTCACCTTTCTCGGGCCGTCCGGATCCGGCAAGAGCACGACGCTCTACATCCTGGCGGGATTTGACAATCCGACGAAGGGCGACATTACGCTGGAGGGCAAGACCCTGCTCGCCACACCGTCGCATAAGCGCAATATCGGCATGGTGTTCCAGCGCTACACCCTGTTTCCGCATCTGACGGTGGGTGAAAACATCGCCTTTCCGCTGAAGGTCAGGCGCAAGTCCAAGGCTGAGATCGACAGCAAGGTGAAGGAGATGCTGCGCCTCGTCCGCCTCGAAGGCTTCGAGGATCGCAAACCTGCGCAAATGTCGGGCGGCCAGCAGCAGCGCGTCGCGCTTGCCAGGGCTCTTGCCTACGATCCGCCCGTGCTACTGATGGACGAGCCGCTGTCGGCACTCGACAAGAAGCTGCGTGAGGAAATCCAGCATGAGATCCGCCGCATCCACCAGCAGACCGAAGTGACGATCCTCTACGTCACGCACGATCAGGAAGAGGCGTTGCGTCTTTCCGACCGCATCGCCGTCTTTTCGAAGGGCATCATCGACCAGATCGGAACCGGCCCGGAACTCTACGCCAATCCCAAGACCCGCTTCGTCGCAGAATTCATCGGCGACAGTGACTTCATTTCCTGTGACCTGCTGTCGTCGTCCGATGGGCAGGCCACGATTTCGCTTGGCGGCGGGAGCGTGTTCAACCGCATCCCGGTGCATGGAAAAGGCACCTCCGGCACAAAGGCAGCGCTAATGCTGCGGCCGGAACGCATTCGGCTGTCGCGCGCTCAGGCTGATGGAACCGGTCTTGCCGCGACCGTCAGCGACATCACCTTCCTCGGCAACAATATCCACGTCGCGACCGAAACGGCGGCGGGTGAAGCGCTCGCAGTTCGCCTGCCGTTCGGTCATGAGGCGATCACCGGGCTCAGCCGAGGTGACAGGGTGCGTCTGGATTTCGATCCCGGTGCCGCTCACGTGTTCTGCTGAAAGTTGCCCTATGAAGCTCGTTGACCCCTCGCTGTTCCGTCAGGCATGCCCGGTCGCCGATCGCTGGATCGAAGCGGAAGGCCGGCAGGCGACGATGATCCGCAACCCGGCGACGGGCGAGACGCTGGGTGCGGTCCCTGATCTCGGTGCCGCGGAGACGCAGCAGGCCATCAGAGCCGCCGTCATCGCCCAGAAGCTTTGGGCAAAGAAGACCGCCGGCGAGCGCGCGTTCGTGCTCAAGGCGTGGCACCGCCTGATGATCGAAAACCGCGACGACCTGGCGATGATCCTGACACTGGAGCAGGGAAAACCCCTGGCCGAGGCCAAGGGCGAGATCACCTATGGCGCAAGCTTCATCGAATGGTTCGCCGAGGAAGCGAGACGCATCAATGGCGAGACCATCCCGGGACATCAGCCGGACAAACGCATCCTCGTGCTTCGCCAGCCCGCAGGCGTGGTGGCCGCGATCACGCCCTGGAATTTTCCGAATGCGATGATCACCCGCAAGGTCGGACCGGCACTGGCCGCCGGCTGTTCCGTCGTTCTGAAGCCCGCGCCGCAGACGCCGTTTTCGGCTATCGCGCTTGCGGTTCTTGCGCAGCGCGCCGGTCTGCCGCCGGGTCTGCTCAGCATCGTGACCGGTGACGCAGCCGCCATCGGCGGGGTGTTGACTGCAAGCCGCGACATTAGGGTCCTGACCTTTACCGGCTCCACCCGGACGGGCGAACTGCTTTATCGCCAATGCGCGCCGACGATCAAAAAGCTCGGCCTCGAACTTGGCGGCAACGCACCCTTCATCGTGTTCGACGATGCCGATCTCGATGCCGCAGTCGAAGGCGCGATCATCGCCAAGTTCCGCAACAACGGCCAGACCTGCGTCTGTGCCAACCGGCTTTACGTCCAGGACGGCGTCTACGAAGCATTCGCCGCCAAGCTTGCGGCGGCCGTTGCGGCATTGAAGGTCGGCAACGGCTTGGAGCGCGACGTCGTGCTCGGCCCGCTCATCGACGACAATGCTGTCGCCAAGGTCGAAAGCCATATCCGCGATGCTGTTGCAAAGGGTGCCGGGGTCGTTTCAGGGGGTAAACGCCACCCGCTTGGCGGCCTGTTCTTTGAACCGACGATCCTGCGCGACGTCGATGCCGGCATGCAGGTCGCTCGCGAAGAGACCTTCGGGCCTCTCGCGCCGCTCTTTCGTTTCCGCGACGAGCGGGATGTGATCGAGCAGGCAAACGACACCGACTTCGGGCTGGCCTCCTATTTTTACGCGCGTGATCTGTCGCGGGTATTCCGCGTCGCCGAAGCGCTCGAGTATGGGATGGTCGGCGTCAATACCGGTCTCATCTCCACGGCCGAGGCGCCGTTCGGGGGCGTCAAGATGTCGGGGCTTGGCCGCGAAGGATCGAGGCACGGGTTGGACGAATATACCGAACTCAAATATGTATGCATGGGCGGCATTGCCTGAACTGGTCGATGCTTGCGTTTCGCCGCAAGGAAAGACCGAATGCATCTCGTCAGCATTGCCATGTATGCCACATCTCAGCCGCTCGCGGATGCGACGGCTGAACTCTGGTCGTTCCTCAGGTGCAGCCTCTCGCAGGCCGGTCTCGAGGACTTGCCCGAGAGGCTCGACCGGAGCATTCCCTACGACGAAGCCTGGCTGCGGCCGGATCTTCTCCTCTCGCAGACATGCGGCTATCCCTATGTGAAGGACCTGCGCGGCAAGGTCCGCCTGGTGGCGACGCCGGTTTATGGCTATCCCGGCTGCGACGGGCCGCTGATGTGCAGCTTCGTCATCGTCCGCAAGGATTCCGCTTTTCAGTCGCTGGAGGATCTGCGCGGCACGACCGCTGCGATCAACAGCCCTGACAGCAATTCCGGCAGCAATTTCTTTCGCGCCGCCGTCGCGCCGCTTGCCCGCAATGGCAGCTTTTTCGGACGGATCATTCAAACCGGCAGCCATGGCGGCAGCATTGCTGCTGTGGTCGAGGGCAGGGCAGACAGCGCGGCGATCGATTGCGTCACCTATGCCAATATTCTCCGCTTCGATCCCGACCTTCTCCAGGATATCCGCGTCATTGCCGAGACGCCGAGAGGTCCGGGTCTGCCGTTCATCACCTCTGGCGACGCATCGGAAGAGAGAATTCGTCTCCTGAGGAGCGCACTTCATGCCGCCATCAGGGAGCCATCGCTGGCCGCCACGCGCGCCACTCTGGGTCTCGTCGATTTTGCGGTGCTTTCCGAAGCCGATTACGAGCCGCTTCTCTCCTTGGCCGGCGATGCATTGCCGCCATTGAGCGCTGGCGCGGATTAGCGCCTTTGCGTCCCGATCGGTTTTGAGCCGTGCTCCCGTGAATTTTCCTCATTCCGGCTGTATCCCCGTTTCAGCTTGTCGTGCAACAGCTTACCGGCAGCCTCACTGGCTTCGACAGCCGTGTCGAACAGGTCGATCTTCAGCTGCCCTTTCGTTCCGATCCGTCCCCAGCAACGCATGAGCGAACTGCCGCCGAAAAGGGTGGGTTCGATCGTCAGCAGATAGAAGCGCGCCATATTCTGCGCGGGGTTTATACGAAAAAGCAATGTCGGATGGGTCGCTTGGGTCATGCCCAAGAATCCTATGCGAGTGCTGCCCGCGTCCAATGAATATGCTGAATCGATCGAGCGACGGCGATTCCATCGCGTGATGTTTCACGGTTGGCCGTTCGGGCTCAATTCCGCTCAGATGACGGCCCGCGCTTCTATCTCTCTTTCCACGGATTGATAATTTCGAGGTCGATGCCCGTGAAATCGGAGACGTTGCGTGTCGCGAGCGAAGCCCCACGCGAAATCGCGATGGCGGCGATCTGGGCATCGAACTGGCTGATCGGCCGACCCGCTCTGCGGCGGTCGCTGGCGATCGTGGCATAGACATTTGAGGCGTCACGATCAAACGGCAAAACGCGCCCGCCGATATCCTCGCTGAAGATCGGGAGGATTGCCGCCTCGAGATCACGCCGGCGGCGTCCCTCGGGGAGGAGACGCAGTCCATAGAGGATCTCGGCCTCGGTGACTGCTGTCGTAAAAATTGACGGAGGATGCTGCGCAGCGAGCCAATTGACCACTGATGTATTCGGGACAGGTGTCAGCAGCTCCGAAATGACGTTGGTATCGAGAACGATCACGCCGCGAAGTCCGGTGGTTCGCGGATCGGCTCACGCGGCGGGATATCAAGTTCAACGCCGCCAACCGAGAGCAGACGCGCTCGGATGGCGTCCGCGAGATTGCGCGCCGGCGGTTCGCTGGTCGCAAGGGCCGCACGCAGGATATCCCGCGCTTCATCCTCCATGGAGCGGCCATGCGTTGCGGCCCTCATGCGCAGCCGCTGCTTCAGCCCGTCATCGAGATTGCGGATCGTCATGCTTGCCATCTCTATCTCCATTCATCAATGATTGCATATTAATCAATGATTGCAGATTTTCAAGATTGGCATGATCGATGGCGGCATAGGAACATCGCAAAACCGCACCAAACCATGACGCCAGCCTCAGAACCGGTGCTCCGCTCCTTCGACCGGATTTGCCCAGACTGTCATGCCAGGCGCAAATGGCGTCTCGCCTTCGGCGCGCACGACCATCTCGCCGAGTTCGGGAACGTCGAGATAGAGAATCGCATCAGCGCCCAACCGCTCCACATGCCGGATATTCCCCTGCCACTGTCCGGCGCCGTCCGAAAGCCTGATATGTTCGGGGCGGATGCCGTAGGTGGTGCAGTTCTTTCGCCGGGCCGTCTCGCCGCCGTAGAGGTTCATCTTCGGGCTGCCGATGAAGCCGGCGACGAAGGGGGTTGCGGGATTGCGGTAGAGTTCCATCGGACTGCCAATCTGTTCGACCGCGCCGCCGTTCAGGACGACGATCTTGTCTGCCATTGTCATGGCTTCGACCTGATCGTGGGTGACGTAGATCATCGTCGCCTTCAGCCGTGCGTGGAGCTCTGATATCTCCAGGCGCATCTGGGCTCGGAGCGAGGCATCGAGGTTGGAGAGCGGCTCGTCGAACAGGAAGACCTTGGGATCGCGAACGATCGCCCTGCCGATCGCGACGCGCTGTCTCTGGCCGCCGGAGAGCGCTTTCGGCTTTCTTTCCAGCAGATGGGTGAGTTGCAGCGTTTCGGCCGCCGCTGCGACCTTGGCGGCGATCTCTGCTTTCGGGCGGCGCGCGAGCGAGAGCCCGAAGCCGATATTCTCCGCAACGGTCATATGCGGATAGAGCGCGTAGCTCTGGAACACCATGGCGATGCCGCGCTCAGAGGGTTCGGCGTAGGTCACATCCTTGCCGCCGATGGTCAGCGCGCCCGACGTCGTTTCCTCGAGGCCGGCGATGATGCGCAGCAGCGTCGACTTTCCGCAGCCCGACGGGCCGACGAAAACGACGAATTCGCCGGAAGAAACGTCGAGATCGATACCCTTGATGACCTCGAGGGCGCCGAAGTTCTTGCGAACCTGTTTGAGAGTGAGTTCGGCCATTCCTACTACCCTTTGACTCCGCCGGATGTCATGCCCGCGACGATCTGGCGGTTGAAGAAGATGAAGACGATCAGCGGCGGGATCGTCACGAGGAGGATGTTCATGAAGAGAAGATTGTACTGGCTCGTATACATGCTCTGGAAATTGTAGAGCGTCAGCTGCACCGTGACGTTCTCCTTGCCGGGGAGGTAGTAGAGCGGATTGGTGAAATCGTTGAAGATCGCGATCGACTGCACGACGATATTGGTGACGGTCACCGGCTTCAGAAGCGGCAGCACTACCCTGAAGAAGATCTGCCGGGGTTTGGCGCCGTCGATCAGCGCCGCTTCATCGAGATCGCGCGGTATGGTCGAGATGAACGAGCGATAGAGCAGTATCGAAAAGGAGAGATTATAGGCGACCTGGATCAGGATCATCCCGGTCATGGTCTTGAACAGACCAATCTCCTGCAGGAGGCCGATGGTGGGCACGACGGCCGGCGGCATCATCAGGCCCATGAAAAGCGCAATGAAGGCCACCCTGTTCCAGGCGGTCTTGCGGCGCTGCATGACATATCCGACCATCGCCGACAGAAGGATGAGGATTGTCACGGAGGCAACCGTGATCAGGGTGGAGTTGAAATAGGCGAGCACGAGCTGGTAGTCGCGCGCTTTGAAGACGGCGGCGAGATTATCCCAGAACAGCCAGTGCTCGGGCAATTCAAAATCGAGGCGGGACGCTTCGGACTTCGATTTGACCGCCTGGAGCGCGACGAAAGCAAAAGGCATGACGAAGATGACGGTGGCGACGGCAAGAGCTATCGCCCCCGTCACATAAGGGCGGACGCTTCTCATGCCTCGACCTCGCGCCGGTTGAACCATAGAGTGAATGGCAGGATGATCACGGCGATCAGCGCAAACAGGATGACGTTTCCGGCCGTCGACAAACCATAGAAACCCGCCTGGTACTGCTTGTAGATAACCGAGGCGATCACATCAGAGGAAAAACCAGGTCCGCCCCGGGTCATGGCCCATATCAGGTCGAAGGAACGAAGCCCGCCGATCAGCGACAATGTCACCACGATCACGGTGGCGGGACGCACAAGCGGCAGGGTGATCCGGAAGAATTGCTGGAGCCGGGTGGCACCGTCGATCCTCGCCGCCTCATAATAATCGGGGCTGATCGCAGCGAGACCGGCGATGAAGATCAGCGTGGCAAGACCCACACCTTTCCAGACGTCGACCAGCGCCACCGAAAACAGCGCGAGCGCTGGATTGGTCAGCCATCCCGGCCCGGGGATGCCGAGCGCCTCCAGCGTGACATTGATGATGCCCTTGGTCGGATGCATCATGACGGCGAAGGTGATGCCGATGCCGATCGTCGAGACCAGCACGGGGAAGAAGACCAACGTTCGCAGAAAACCGCGGGCGAAGATGTTGCTGGTGAGCAGCACGGCCAGCAGCAGCCCGCAGACCGTCTTCAGGCCGGATGTCGTCACCGCGTAGATCAACGTGTTGACGAGCCCCTTGATCAGGAACGGTTCTGAAAAGAATTGCTGGAAATTCTCGAGCCCGATGAATTCGGCCGTCGAAAGATCCCAGCGCGTCAGGCTGAACCAGAGAGATGAGACCGTGGGAACAAGAAACAGCACGCCGTAGATGATGGCGGCCGGAATGAAAAACCACAGCGGGTAGGGCGATTTGCGCGAGCGGGGGCGTGTCTCGATCATGTCTACCTCTTCGATCGGGTGGAGCCTCGCTCCATTAGGAGCGAGGTCGATTGACCCGAAAGACCACTACCAGTTGGGTAGCCCGAGTTGCTTGGCCTGCTTGCGCACATCGTCGTCATAGAGTTTCGCCGCATCGGCCGGCTGGCGAATACCGGAGCCGACCTCAACGGTGATCTGCTCGAGCGATGGCCCCTTGATCGGCGAAACGAATTCCAGTGCCGGTGTCGTCTTGTCCTTGGCTTCGAAATAGGGAAGCATGTCCTTTATTGCAGGCGGTACGTCGGCCGGCAGGTCGCAGCCATCGATCAGCGACGGCCCCTGAACGGCGTTGGTTTCCACCATGAGCTTGCAAGCCTCGACGCTCCCGGCGAAATCCACGAATTTCCGCGCTTCCTCAGTGTGCTGGCTGGTCGCGGGAATATAAAGGGCCGGCGGCATCCAGACCGTCAGGCCGTTGGTCCCGGCATCGTCGGACGGCTGCGCGAAGAAGCCGACGTCGACGAGGTTTTCGGGATAATTCTGCTTGAGCGCGCCGACCGCAAAGCTCAGCATTGGATAATGCGCTGCCTCGCCGGTCGCCACCATTCTCAGGCCGTCATCGTAGCTTGCCGCGCCAAAATCTTCGTTCATCAGGCCGGCATCGTGTACATCCTTCAGTCGCTCAAAGCCCTTCATGGCCGCAGGCGTCTCTGCATATTTCGCCTTATTGGCGGTATAGTCGGCGGCGAAATTCGGCACGGCGGCATGCAGGTTGTAATAGTCGGCCAGAACGAACAGCTGCGAGGTCCAGGTGTCGCGATATGTCTGCGCCACCGCGACCTTGCCTGATGTCTTGACCTTCGCATTGTTCGCCATGAACTCCGCCCATGTCTTCGGAACGGAGAGGCCGAGGTCCTGATAGATTTTCCTGTTATAGAGGATCCCGCCCGCCATCGCCGTGCCGAAGGGAACGCCGTAGAGCTTGCCATCGGCGCGGACGACTGACTTGAAACCGTCGTCCACCTTCGCCTGCGACGAGAGACCACTCAGATCGACAAGCGTCTGGGCGGGTTTCAGCGCCTGCAACAGCGAGCCGGAATTATAGAGGAATACATCGGACATTTCCCCGGTCGCCAGACGCGTCTTGACGATATTGTCGCCCTCGCCACCGCCCGGCCGCTGCTCGATTTCGATCGTCACATCGGGCGCCTTGGCCTGATAGGCGGTAACCAGTGCCTCGGCTGCCGCGACCGTGTCGGGATTGTTGTCGATCAGGAACGACAGCGTGACTTCCGCATGTGACGGCCCGGCCGCAACCAGTGCCAAAAGCGCGGACGTGCCGGCAAGAATGAACTTTATCCGATGTGTCATGACGTTCCTCCTCTGAACGGTGTGACGTGTATGCTCCTCAAGAATTGGGTAGGGAAAACGCCAGCTTGTGCGTTCCCGCCGGAAGAACGGCTTCCCCGATGACAGGCTCTCCGTTGAGCGACGGGTTCCGGTGCCGCCGTCCGGGCCGGAAACGGCCGATGCAGCCTTCGGGAAGCGTCAGCAAATAGGTGATCTGGTTGCCGTCGCACTGCCAGTCGGCCTCGATGCGGCCCTGGCCGATATCGTGATGGGCTGAAACCGGCGAGAGGGACGGAATCGGCGCGGGATCGACGATCACCTCGGCAAAGCCCGGCGCCTCCGGGCTCGGCGAAATTCCGGCGACGGATTCGAATAGCCATTGGCAGACGGCGCCATAGGCATAGTGGTTGTAGCTGTTCATCTCGGGTTCGTAGATGGTGCCGTCGGGCGCCATGGAATCCCAGCGCTCCCAGATCGTCGTCGCCCCCTTCGAGACCTGATAGAGCCAGCCCGGCACGTCCTCCTGCAGGAAGACCTTTTCGGCGAGATCGTCCATTCCGAGCTTCGTCAGGGCCGGCAGCAGGGCGGGCGTGCCGATGAAGCCGGTGCCGATCTTGTAGTCGGCATCGATGATCACCTGCCTGAAATGCCGTCTCGCAGCGTCATGATGCTCCTCCGGTATCAAATCATGGAGGAAAGCCAGCGCATAGGAGGTCTGGTCATTGTGGGCGAGGCGTCCCGATGGCGTGATGAACTCGTTGGCAAATGCCAGCCGGATCTCTCCGGCGCGGCGTTTCATCTGCTCTTCAAGCGCTTTCTCCCCGAGAACGGCTGCAATCTTCGCCACGAGGTCGGTCGAGATGAAATGGTAGAGGGTGGCTGCGCAGTCGTCAGCAATCGTCGGACGTGGCTTCCGGTTGTCGCCGACCGGCTGAAGCCAGTCGCCGAAGGTGAAGCCGCGGTCGCCCCAGCGTGACGGCGGGCGCACCAGCGGACCATCCGAGATCGACCAGACGAAATCGACCCAGCGCACCATGGAATCCAGGCACTCCGAAAGAACCGTCCGATCGCCATAATGGGTGTAGAGAACCCAGGGGATGACGACGATCGCATCGCCCCAACCGGTCGAGCCGGCATAACCCGGGAAGTCGGCAGGATGCAGGCGCGTCGGGTCGGGCGAAAAATGCGAGATGGCGCCGTCCTCGCGCTGGTCGGCCATCACGTCGCGCAGATATTTCCGGAGGAAGGACTGGCTGTCGCTCAGCCAGCATGCCGTTGCCGCAAACACCTGGGCATCGCCGGTCCAGCCCAGGCGTTCGTCGCGTTGCGGGCAATCCGTGGGCACTTCGACGAAATTGGCGCGCTGTGACCAGATGGTATTCTGGACGAGGCGATTGACGAGCGCATTGCCCGATATGAAGCCGCCGGCGGGCTCCGGTACCGACGAGATCGGGATGGAGGCGATCGCCAGGATCTTTGCATCGCCAGTGATGGTCACCCTGGCATAGCGGAAGCCCTGGAAAGTAAAATGCGGCGAATAGGTCTCGTCGCCGTCTCCGCGCAGCGTATAGACGGTCTGCGCCACGGCCGCGCGATAATTGCGATTGTCGAAATGTCGGTCGGGGCCGAGGACCTCCGAATGCTCCACCCGCACTTCGGCGCCGGCAGCCCCGCGGACCGTGTACCTGACATAACCGCCGGCGTTCTGGCCGAAATCATAGACGGTCCGGCCGTCATCATCGGTCCAGCTTTCGACTGGGGCGAGCGGCTGCAATTCCCGCACAGCCGGGGTTTCATGCGCGACGAGCAGCGTCCTGTCGAATGGCAATCTCTCCGTGCCATGCGTCTCGACAAGATTTTCCTGACGGGCATCGTAGACCTCGCCGAAATAGATCCCCGACTTCAGGATCGGCAGGAGGCCGCTGCGCCAGGTCGTATCGGTAGAAAGAATGATACCGCTGGGGCCGACCAGATCGGCGATGGCGCCGATCCTGTCGCCCCAGCAATTGGGAATAGCCTTGGCGCCCCACATCAGAGGCGACCGGTACCATCCGTCGGCAAGCCAGATCTCGATACGGTTCACGCCAGGCTTGAGCAGGTTCGAGACGTCGTATCGCTGATAGGCAATGCGGTCGTCGTAATTCGTCCATCCAGGTGTCAGCAGATCCTCTCCGACGCGGGCGCCGTTGATGAAACAGCGATAGAGGCCGAGCGCGGAGATGAAGAGTTCTGCCGGATGTCCCGCGCCATCATGCTCGAAGCTTTTGGCGATGAAGCTTGCGGCTGTTCCCTGGCCGCCATCCGAGAGTGGCGCGACCATATCCCCGGACCAGGCACGCGAGACGAGATTGCCGCTGATGGCTGCCGGCTGAAAGTTCATCAAGTCCTCCCGACAAATGTAGAACGTTCTCCATATAACGTTCTACATTTTTTTCGGATGTGCAATAGAAATTTCGTTGTCAGTCTGCCATGGTGCTTGTGGCGGACGATTGTTGGCAGTCCGCAAAGTAGCCCAGAGATTTCATGTCGATCGAAGACAAACAAAAACTGCAACGAAATGATCGCGTGACGATCCGGACAGTGGCAACCCATGCAGGCGTATCGGTCGCCGCGGTTTCCAAGGTGATGCGAAACGCCTACGGCGTCAGCGAAGGGTTGCGGGCAAAGGTGACCGATGCCATCGAAGCGCTCGGATATCGCCCTTCGCGGGCCGCGCGCGGGTTGCGCGGCCGGAGTTTCACCATCGGTGTGCTCCTGATCGACATCCGCAATCCCTTCCTTCCCGAGGTGATTGCCGGCGTCAACGCGGTGCTGGCGCCTTCGCATTATCAGGCGATGATCGGCGTCAGCGATGCGCGCGTGCAGCTGGAGACGTCGTTGATCGAGTCGATGATCGACTACAAGATGGACGGCCTTATCCTGGTTGCGCCACGCCTGCCCTCGGAGATCATCGCAAAATTCGCGGTCCAGATCCCGATCGTTGCGGTCGGTTACCATGATGCCGCCGCAACGGCCTTCGACACTGTCAATGCCGACGATCAGCGCGGGGCGGAGATCGCGGTCGAAGCGCTTCTCACCCAAGGCTATCGCGATATCGAAATGCTGAGCCTCGGCGAACGCGAGGGGCACGCCGTTTCCGTCGTCCGCCAGCGTGAGATCGGGTTCCGCCGGGCGATGCAGCGCGGCGGGCTCGGCTCCTCCGCGCCGATCGGAAAAATCCCGATCGCCTCGCCCAAGCGGGAAGAGGCGATGCGAAAGTTCCTGTCAAGGAAAGACAGGCCGCGCGCGGTGTTCTGCTGGAGCGATCTCGACGCGATTACTCTTCTAAGCCTGGCTATGGAGATGGGTGTGCGCGTGCCCGACGACCTCGCCGTCATCGGATACGACAATTCGTCGACCGCGGCCCTTGGCCTCGTCAATCTCGCCAGCATCGATCAGTCGGGCAGGGAACTCGGCCAGGTCGCCACCCGAACCCTGATTTCCAGGATAGAAGGCCGCGCCGGTGCCGAGCATATTTTCCAGATACCGTCACTGGTCAGCCGCAACAGCCTAAGCCGTTCCGCCGGCGCTTCGGGCGCGTAGCGCGAGGTATGGAAAGGCCGGCAGCGGCTATGAGCGCTTGCCGGCCTCTTGTCTCAGGCCGCCTGACGGGCCTTGGAGGGGCGCGTCGCGGCGGCTTTTTCGACCATCGCGGTGACTTCGGCGCGGCGGGCGCCCGAAAGCGGCAGGCGCGGCAGGCGGACGCGTTCGGAGCCGCGGCCCATGATCTGCTCGGCGAGCTTGATCGACTGAACGAGGTCATGTTCGGCATCGAGATGCAGAAGCGGCATGAACCAGCGATAGATCCTGCGGGCCTCTTCCCAATCGCCGCGATCGGCGGCCGCAACGAGCTGCACGGATTCCTCGGGGAAGGCGCTGGTGAGGCCGGAGACCCAGCCCTTTGCGCCGAGCATCAAGCCTTCGAGCGCAACGTCGTCGAGGCCGGCGAAAATATCGAAGCGATCGCCGAATTCATTGATGAGATCGGTGAAGCGGCGCGGATCCGGCGCGCTTTCCTTGACCGCCTTGATATTCGGCACGTCGGCAAGCACCTTCAGCACATCGGCGCCGATATCGACGCGGTAGGCCGGCGGGTTGTTGTAGAGCATGATCGGCAGCGAGGTCGCTTCGGCGACGGTTCGGAAATGCGCGATCAGTTCTTCCGGCTTCGGCACATAGACCATGGCCGGCAGCAGCATCAGCCCGTCGGCGCCAAGTTTTTCGGCATCGCGGGCATAGGCGACCGCACGGCGCGTGTCGAATTCGGAGACACCGGTCACGACCGGAACACGGCCGTTGACGACCTCGACGGCGGCTTTGAGGATCGTGCGCTTCTCATCGGGATCGAGCGAATTGTTTTCGCCGCACGTGCCCATGACGATCAGCCCGTTGACGCCGTCGTTGACGAGAGCGTCCTGGACACGCTGGGTCGCGGAGAGATCCACGGAAAGATCTTCGTTGAATTGCGTCGTTACGGCGGGAAATACGCCCTTCCATCCTGTTGTCATCGATCGAAACTCCGTTAAGATTGGTTTCGTTATATACAAACTGTCGACAAGACTCAATCGTGCTGATCTCGAATAATTCGGGAACCCATGGACGCCGTTGCGGGAAACGGCAGAAACGCAATACAAGGCTTTCATGAAAGAGGACGGACGGAATGCAGAATGACGCGGAACATGTGCGAGTGCGCGGCTCGGGCACGCAGAGCGTCTATGTGACGCTGCGCCGGGAAATCCTATCGATGGCGCTCGAACCCGGCAGCCCGCTAGACGAGGTCCGGCTGTCCGAGCGCTTCGGGATGTCGAGGACACCCATTCGCGAGGCGCTGTTGCGGCTTGCCGCCGACGGGCTGGTCACGACGCTACCGAACCGGAATACGATCGTCGCGCCGATCGATTTCGCAAGCCTGCCCACCTATTTCGAAGCGCTGACGCTGATGTACCGGGTCACGACGCGTGGGGCGGCAGAGCGGCGAAATGGTGACATCTTGAGGACCATCCGCCGACACCAGAAAGACTTCGCCGACGCCGTTGCCGCGCGCGACCCCTATGCGATGATCGAGGCGAACCGCGAATTCCACGTGGCGATTGCCGAGCTTGCCGGCAATTCCTATTACACGACCTTCTTCGCCAAGCTGCTCGACGAAGGCCGGCGCATCCTTCGCCTCTACTATGCGACCTTCGACGACCGGCTGCCGCGCCAATATGTCGATGAACATGAGGAAATAATCGCCGCCATCGAGGCCGGCGACGCCGAACGCGCCGACCGGCTGGCAATTGCGCACGCCGCACAGATCGTCCGTCAGATTCAGGACTATATCGCCCGCGACCTCGACCGGCCGGTGGCGATCAGCCTATCCTGAAGCGGCTGAGCCGAGCTAGGGAATACAGGAAAACGACATGTCGTGGCAGCACCCCGTACCCCGCATAACCCAAGACGAGCGCCAGGTTCGCCTGTCGCGGCTTCGCGAAAGGATCGAAGCCGAAGGACTGGCCGGCGTGCTTCTCGGGCCGACCGAGAGCCTGCGCTACTTCACCGGGCTCGTCTGGCATCCGAGCGAACGATTCCTCGGCGCGCTGGTGACTCCCACGGCAGTCTCCTACATCGTTCCGGGATTCGAACGCAGCCGCGTCGAAACTCTGCCGCATCTGCCCGGTGAAATCCTGGTCTGGGAAGAGGAAGAGAACAGTGCTGCCCTTATCTCCCGGCTCGTCGGCCGGGGCGGCACGCTTGGCCTCGACGACGGTCTGCCGCTTTTCTTCTATCACGCATTGGCAGCGGCGATGGGCACCGAAAGGCTTTCTGATGGCGGGCGGCTGATCCGCGGCCTGCGTCGCATTAAATCGGATGCGGAGATCGCGCTCATCCAATATGCGATGAACCTGACGCTCGACGTCCACAAGCAAGTGCATGCGCTGGTGAAGCCGGGCATCAAATCATCCGAGGTGGTCGATTTCATCGATCGGCAGCATCGCGAGATCGGCGCTGACGACGGCTCGACATTTGCAATCGTCTCCTTCGGTGTGGCCACCTCGCTTCCGCATGGCGCCGACGGCGATCAGGTTCTTGACCACGGCGACGTCATTCTCGTCGACACCGGCTGCCGGATCGACGGTTACCATTCCGATATCACCAGGACCTATATGCTCGAAGGCGGCGATAGCGCCTTTGAACGCGCCTGGTGGATCGAACGCGAGGCGCAGCAGGCCGTTTTCGACGCAGCCCGGATCGGCGTGGACTGCTCAAGCCTCGACGATGCGGCCCGTACGGTGCTTGCCAAACACTCGCTCGGCCCCGATTACCGCCTGCCGGGACTGCCGCATCGCGCAGGCCATGGCCTCGGGCTCGAGATCCATGAAGAGCCCTACATCGTTCGTGGCAACCATACGCCGCTTGCCGCCGGCATGTGTTTTTCCAACGAACCGATGATCGTATTTCCCGAAAAATTCGGGATCCGGCTGGAAGACCACATCACCATGACCACCGAAGGCCCGCGCTGGTTCACCCAGCCGGCAGCGGATCCGACAGAACCGTTCTCCTGAGCAGGCGCCATCTTCGGGTAGCGCCGGTTTTCAGCTGACCGTCAGGCTGGGCAGAAACACCTCGTACAGCAGTGCGGCAGGTGCTCTCCACTGGTCGGGAGAATCGTAATTGCCAGTCGCAATGGCAAGGACGAAGTCGAGCCCCGGGAAAACAAACAGCCGCTGCCCGCCATTGCCAAGTGCGGCGATGAAGCGCTCGCCATAGGTCCCTGTCCTATCGGTGATGGCTTCCTCGCCCACATACCAGAGATAACCGTAATGCATTCCCGGCCAGCCGATATCGACCATCGCGGCGGGCTGGAAACTCTGGTCAAGCCAGGATTTGGGAACGACGGAGCGCCTCCCCGATCTGCCACCGTCCAATATCATCTGCCCAATTCGAGCCAGCGAGCGTGGCGCCAGCCGCAGCCCCGATGCTGCCGACGCTCTGCCGTCCTGGCCCCGCATCCACTCGATGGTATCGATGCCCAGAGGGGAGAACAGCTTTTCGCTTGCGAATGCAGGCAAGGATTGACCGGTGCCTTGCTCAATGATCTTGCCAAGCAGTGCAACAGCCCCGCCGCTGTAGATCCATCCGCGTCCGGGCTCTGCGAGGATCGGGCGATCGAGGATGAAGCGATAGCGATCCGGCGCCTGCTCCATGGCGATCTCGCTATTGGCCGCATCGGTATAGGGCACGTTTTCGTTCCATTCCATCGCAAGCGTCATCGTCAAGGTATGTCGGATGGTCCGGCGCTTGCGCTGGGGATCGCCGGCAAGATCGGCATATTCGGGAAACTGCGCGACGATTGGCTCATCAAGCGCTGGCACGCGACCCTCTTCAAGTGCGATGCCATAGAGCAGACCAACGATGCTTTTCGTGACAGATCGGATATCGTGAAGCGTGTCAGGCCCGAATCTGACATTCCCGAGCGACTGTCCCCACGTCATATCGTTGCCATCGATATACCGCTCGAAGACGATACGGCCGCCGCGAAGGGCTACGACACCATGCAGGCCCGCAAGCCTTCCGCTTTTCTCCAGATCGTCAAAGCGTTTTACCGGATCGGACTTGAATCCTGCCTCACCCGAGGCGGCAATCTGCAGGTCGGTAGGCTTTCCATCGGCGATGATCGGTGTCGTGCTCACCATTATGTCGCTCCAATATGCTTGAGGATTTCGCTGCAATTTATTCGGGTAGTCATTGCTAGCCAATCCTGGCACGAAATTCCAGGCTTTCGCCGAGTTCAACCGGGAAGGCATCGTCACGCCGCCCGAGGTCGGCAACACGTCAGCCTCGCCGGCATTGATATCCGGCGGCCTCGATCTCGGGGCCGCCGTGGCGTCAAACGTTCATCCTCTCAGCTTGATCATGTTCTCAAAAGTCGGACTGCACTCGTCACTTTCGTGTCGCGATGCCAGCTGCATCTCAATCTTGAATGCCAGCTGCGTTCCCTGCCTTGAGCTTGACCTCGATGACAGGGACCACGACCTTGGGTCGGCGCACCGGCAGGACGAATGTCAACTCGTCCTCGGCGACGGGGAACTGGGTATTTGCCCACAACGTATTGGCGGACGGCTGCAGCCAGGTGACTTCGCTGCCGTCATGCAGGAATTGGGCATATTCGATCTTGCCCGCCAGTGCATCGAGATGCAGATGGCGATAGGGCCAGTTGAAGATATGGATGTAGAGCCGGTCGCCATTCTGGGTCAGCCGGCAATCGGGCGGGGCGGTGAAGTCTGACTGGGTGCAGCCGACGATGCTGCGCTCGTGCAGCGCCATCCACTCTTCGTAGGCGGCAAGGGCCGCTATCGCGCGGTGGTCGAGCGTGCCGCGCGCCGTTGGGCCGACGTTCATCAAGAGATTACCGCCTATGGCAACGGTGCCGACCAGCATCTGCACCAATTGCTCGGTGCTTTTCCAGGTGTCCTCGTCACGGTGATAGCCCCAGGAGCCGCTGAGTGTCTGGCATGCCTCCCAGACGACGCGCCTGCCGTCGCGCTTCGGCCAGGCGCGCGGCATATATTGCTCCGGCGTGACGATATCGGGCTGCAGGCCGGCGAGATCGAGCCGGTTGTTGATGATGACATCGGGGGCAAGCTCGCGCACCAGACGCACGAGTTTCTCGCTTTCCCAATCCTGATGGCCCTTGCCGACCAGCTCTCCGAGCTTCCACTGGGGGTAGCTGAAATCGAACCACATGATGTCGATCCGCCCGAACTCGGTCAGCAACTCGCGCACCTGCTCGCGCATGAAGGCGGCATAACGGCTGATGTCGCGGCCTTCGTTGATCTTCAGCGCATCGGGATGATTGCGCTGCGGGTGGCGCGGATCGACCGTGAAATCAGGATGATGCCAGTCGATCAGCGAATAGTAGAATCCGATCCTCAGGCCCTCGGCGCGGAAGGCGTCGACGAAGGGGCGCAACAGATCCTTTCCGTAAGGCGTGTTGGTCACCTTGAAATCGGTCGCCTTGGTGTCCCAGAGACAGAAGCCTTCATGGTGCTTGGTCGTCAGCACCACATATTTCATGCCTGCAGCCTTCGCACGTCTCGCCCATTCTCTGGGGTCGTAGAGATCGGGGTCGAAGTGATCGAAATATTTCTGGTAGTCGGCGTCGTTCAATTCTTCGCGGCTTTTGACCCATTCATGACGGGCCGGCAGGGCATAGAGCCCCCAATGCACGAACATGCCGAACCGGTCGTGGACGAACCAGGCCTTCTTCTCCTCGGGCAAGGCCAGTGACTGCAGATTATCGGCATCCATGGATGTTCCCCCTATTGGGATTGGAGTTCAGGTCGTTTCGCGGACAATGAGCTCGGGCACGATGACGATGCCGTGCTGACGGTTCTTGGTGGCGATGCGGCTGAGCAGCAGACGCACGGCTTCCTCGCCCATTTCCCGCTTCTGCACCCGCAAAGTGGTGAGCGCAGGCGACAGCAGTTCGGCGGTCGGGATGTCGTCGAAGCCGATCAGGGCGATTTGCCCGGGGATCGAAATGCCGGCGGCCCGGCAGGCCTTCATGGCGCCGATCGCATTGAGGTCGTTGTAGCAGACGAGGGCGTCGACCTCGGGTGCTTCCGCCAGCAGTTGTTCTGCAGCTGTCTGCCCGCCCGCTACAGTCGGATCGCAATAGACGATGCCGTGCGCCTTGAGCCCCTGGGCGGCCAGTGTCTTGCGGAAGCCGACAAGGCGGCTCTTGCCGCCGAACGAACTGCGGGGGCCTGCAATGATCGCGATCTTGCGGCGTCCGCGCTCGACCAGATGGTCGACGGCCAGTGACGCTCCGGTCTCGTAGTCCGTGACGATCGTTCCCGCGACCTCGTTGGGTGCCTCGCGATTGATGAGCACCACGGCACGGTGCGGCCCGAGTGCCTTGTGGAGCGCGGCATCAGGCAATCGTGCGCTACACACGATGATCCCGTCGACCCGGTGCCGCAGCAGCGTCTCGATGAGTTCCTCTTCGCGTTTGCTGCTCTCGACAACATTGGACAAAAGCAGGTTGTAGCCGGCAGCGCTGGCTGCATCCTCCGCCCCCCGGATGACTTCGGGAAAGAACGGATTGGTGATGTCGGGAACGAGAAGGCCGATGGTCTTCGATCGGTCGGAGCGCAATCCGCGCGCAAAAGGATTGGGCCGGTAGTTGAGTTCGTTGGCGGCCAGGATAATGCGCTGGCTGGTTTCAGCACTGGCTCCGCCCTGATCATTGAGCACGCGCGATACCGTCATCGGCGACACGCCTGCGGCACGCGCGACATCGGCGATGGTGACTTTGGATTCTGGCTCTTTTTGGCGGCTCAACAGGGTTGTCTCTTAAATGACCGGAAATTCTACGATAACGATAACTAACATAATTTTCGGGAAAGCCAAGACAGAGTCGGCTTGGAATAGAGCACTCAGAATCTCTTTGACAAGATTTAACGGTAACGATAACGTTCGAGAAAGAGGAGAATACGTTAACGATAACCTAGAACGAGAGCATTGGGAGGAGAGAATGCAACACGTCAGAACTCTACGCCGGCAGGTTGTTTCCACCGTTGCCGCAGCGGTCCTCATCGGTTCCTGTTGGGCCGGCGCCGCACTCGGGTTTCAGGAGGCGCCGGAACTCAAGGCGCTTGCCGATTCCGGCAAACTGCCGCCGGTCGACCAGCGGCTTCCCAAGGACCCGCTCGTGCTTACACCGCTTGAATCCGTCGGCACCTATGGCGGCACCTGGCGCACGGCCACCTTCGGCGGCGGCGACAGCGAGATCGAGCGTTCGATCGGCTATACAAGGCTGGTCCGCTGGAACCCGGAATGGACCGAGGTAATTCCCGACATCGCCAAGAGCGTCGAGGTCAATGACAACGCCACCGAATATACGTTCACCCTGCGTCAAGGCACGCGCTGGTCGGACGGCGAACCTTTTACCGCCGACGATCTGGTGTGGTGGAACGAAAACGTGCTGCGCAACACCAAGATTACGCCGGCAGCACCCGACTGGCTGACCGCCGGCGGGGAGACCGTCAAGGTCGAAAAGCTCGCCGACGACAAGGTTGTCTTCAAGTTTGCCGCGCCGAATGGCCTGTTCCTGATGAACATGGCGACCGTGCGCGGCTCCGATATCCTGGCGGCTGCACCGGCGCATTACCTCAAGCAGTTCCACAAGGACTTCAATCCCGACGGCATCGATGCCCTGGTGAAGGCGGCCGGTGCGACCGACTGGGTCCAGCTCTTCAACAACAAGACCGGCTTTCCCGGCCGCTGGCGCGATCTCGGCCGCCCGACGCTCGATGCCTGGGTGCTGACCGCGCCCTATAACGGCACGACCCAGGTCGTCGCTGAGCGCAATCCCTATTATGCCAAGGTGGATACCGCAGGAAACCAGCTGCCTTATTTCGATCGCATCACCATCGACGTGATGCAGGATACGCAGGCGATCATCCTGAAGGCGATCAGCGGTGAAATCGACATGCAGAACCGCTTCATCGAGACGACGGATGCCCGCACTGTGATCGTGCAGAACCAGCAGAAGGGCGGCTACGGCCTGTTCGTCGCCCGGCCGGCATGGTCGAACGCGCTGCTGATCACGCTCAACCAGACCCACAAGAATCCGGCGCTGCGCGCCGTCTTCTCCAACAAGGATTTCCGCATTGGCCTCAGCTACGCGATCAACCGCGAGGAACTCAACCAGCTGATCTATGCCGGGCAGGCCAAGCCCTATCAGGCGGCGCCCCGTGAAGGCACCGCGCTCTACGACGAGAAGATGGCGACGCAGTATCTCGAATATAATGTCGACCTCGCCAATCAATATCTCGATAAGGCGGGTCTCACTAAACACGACGCCGAAGGCTACCGCCTCGGCCAGGACGGCAAGCGGATCACCTTTGCGATCGACGCCTTGACCGGAAGCCCGATCCAGGTCGACGCCCTTGAGATGATCCAGCGCTACTGGCGGGCTGTCGGCATCGACATGCAGCCGCGTCCGGCCGAACGGTCGCTGATCTTCTCCCGCCTGCAGAACAACGAGAATGACGGCCTGGGATGGGTCGGTGGCGGCGGTTACGACTTCCTCGGCCTGCTCGATCCCAAATGGTATTTCCCGCACGAATATGAATCGAGCTTCGCGACAGCCTGGGGCCTCTACTATCAGAATCCCAAGGATCCGAACGCTGAGGAGCCGAGCCCCGCTGCCAAGAAGCAGATGGACCTCTACCGCCAGGTGCAGGAAGCCCCGACGCTCGAAAAGCAGCTGGCCGCGATGAAGGAACTGCTGGCGATCACCCGTGACGAGTTCTACGTCATCGGCACGAACCTGGAGCCTGACCGCGTCGGCATCGTCAAGACCAACATGCACAACGTGCCCAAGGTCATTCCCAGCACGTCGTTCTACATGACGCCGGGACCGGCAAAGCCGGAGACCTTCTACTACCAGCAATAAAGTCAAATGATCGGCAGGAATGGCGCCATGGTCGTCATTCCTGCATCAGCCCCGCCCAATCCCAATCCAGTCGGCGACTGCCGATTGCAGGAGCTTGAACATGGCCGGCTTCATCATCAGACGTCTGCTTTACATGATCCCGATGATGTTCGCGATCTCGGTGGTGACCTTTATCATCATCCAGCTGCCGCCCGGCGACTTCCTGACCGCGATGACCGCGCGTCTGGCCTCGCAGAACGAGACCATCGATCCCGGCGTCATCGCCGGCCTGCGCGAACGCTACGGCCTCGACCAGCCATGGCCAGTGCAATACTGGAAATGGATCAGCGGCATCCTGCTGCGCGGCGATTTCGGCCAGTCCCTCGATTGGAACAAGCCGGTCAGCGAGCTGATCTGGGCCCGCATGGGCATGACGATGGTGGTCTCGGTCACCACGCTGCTCTTCGTCTGGGCGGTGGCCTTTCCGATCGGCATCTATTCGGCTGTGCGGCAATATTCGGTCGGCGATTACTTCGCCACCTTCTTCGGCTTTCTCGGGCTCGCCATTCCGAACTTCCTGCTGGCGCTGGTGCTGATGTTCGTCTCATCGCAGTATTTCGGCCAAAGCGTCGGCGGGCTGTTTTCACCCAACTACATCAACGCCGCCTGGAGCTGGGGCAAGCTCGGCGACCTCCTCTCGCACATGTGGATTCCGGTCGTCGTGCTCGGCACCGGCGCCACGGCGGCGCTGATCCGCATCATGCGCGCCAACCTGCTGGACGAGCTCAACAAGCCCTATGTCGACATGGCCCGCGCCCGGGGTTTGAGCGAGATCCGGCTGCTCCTGAAATATCCGGTGCGGGTGGCGCTCAATCCGTTCGTCTCCACAGTCGGCTGGGTGCTGCCGCACCTCGTCTCCGGATCGGTGGTGGTGTCGATCGTCCTCAGCCTGCCGATAACAGGCCCGCTCCTGCTCAATGCGCTGTTTGCCCAGGACATGTATCTCGCCGGCACCTTCATCCTGCTGATGAGCATGCTGACGCTCATTGGCACGCTGATCTCAGATCTGCTGCTCGCCTGGCTCGACCCACGCATCCGCAACGGCTGAGGGACGATAGATATGACTGATCAAGCCATCGCGCTACAGCCAGAACTGATCCAGAATTCCGACGCTGTCGCCGGGCAGTGGAAGCTCATCTGGCGGCGCTTCTGCCGCCACCGGCTGGCGCTCGCAGCTGGCGTCGTCATCTTCCTGATCTACCTTGTCGCCATATTCGCCGAGGTTCTCGCCCCGGTCTCATCGCAGACCTACGATTCACGCTACACCTATGCGCCGCCCCAGCAGCTCAGGTTCGCCGGCTACGATGCGGCTGGCGGATTTCATCCGCTTTACGTCAACGGTTATACGATGAAGGTCGACCCGATCGCGCTCAGCCGCAATTATGCGCCTGATCCGGCCATCGTCATTCCCGTCGGCTTCTTCGTCAAAGGCGAACCCTACCGGCTTTGGGGGCTGTTCGATCTCAACCGGCATTTCATCGGCCCGACCGAGATGGGCAAACCATTCTACCTGTTCGGCGCCGACCGGCTCGGCCGCGATGTCTTCAGCCGGACGGTCCACGGCACCCGCGTCTCGATGTCCGTAGGCCTGATCGGGGTGGCAATCAGCCTGGTCCTCGGCATCATTCTGGGCGGTATCTCGGGACTTTATGGCGGCTGGGTGGACGATGTGATCCAGCGCTCTATCGAACTCATCAACTCGATCCCGACCATCCCGCTGTGGATGGGCCTTGCGGCGGCCGTTCCAATCAGCGCCGATCCGATCCTGGTCTATCTCTGGATCACGGTCATCCTGTCGCTGATCGGCTGGACCGATCTGGCGCGTGTGGTGCGCGGCCGTTTCCTCTCGCTCAAGACCGAGGACTTCGTCATCGCCGCCGGCCTCGATGGTTGCTCCCATATGCGCATCATCTGGCGGCACATGGTGCCTTCCTTCATGAGCCACATCATCGCCTCGGTGACGCTCGCCATCCCGACGATGATCCTGGCCGAAACCGCGCTTTCCTTCTTGGGCATCGGCCTGCGCCCGCCTGTCGTGAGCTGGGGCGTGCTGCTTCAGGAAGCGCAGAACATTCTCGCGGTCTCGAGCGCGCCCTGGCTGTTTCTTCCCGGCCTGGCGGTGATCGTCACGGTGCTCGCCCTCAATTTCCTCGGTGATGGATTACGCGATGCTGCAGATCCCTATGAATACTGATCCCAATTTCGTCGTCGCCGGCGGGCGGCGCGCCGGTCGCGACACACTGATCGAGGTCGACGACCTAAGGACCCATTTCTTTGGCGGTGCGGGCACGATCCGGGCCGTCGACGGCGTTTCCTTTTCCATCCCGCGCGGCAAGACGGTCTGCGTTGTCGGCGAATCCGGTTCGGGCAAGAGCATTACCGGCCGCTCGATCCTCAATCAGGTTCCGCGCGGCGGGCGGATCGTCTCGGGTGCGATCCGCTACCGGCCCGACCGGGCAGCACCTGCCATGGATCTGGCGGCGCTCGACCCACGCGGCCACGACATGCGCGCGATCCGCGGCGCCCAGATCGGCCTGATCAGTCAGGAGCCGATGGCTGCCCTTTCGCCCGTCCATACGATTGGCAACCAGATGGTGGAGGTGATCCGCCTGCATCTGAAGATGGGAAAGAAGGAGGCGCGCGAACATGCGATCGAGACCTTAGCCCTGGTCGGCATTCCCCGGCCGGCCGAGCGTATGGAAAGCTATGCCTTCCAGTTTTCCGGCGGTATGCGCCAGCGCGTCTGCATCGCGCTCGCGCTCGCCTGCCGTCCCAAGCTCCTGATCGCCGACGAGCCGACCACCGCGCTCGATGTCACTACCCAGGCCAATATCCTCGATCTGCTCTCCTCGCTGCAGGCCGAATTCGGGCTCTCCGTGCTGTTCGTCACCCATGATCTCGGCGTGGTGGCCGAGATCGCCGACGAGGTGGTCGTCATGTATGTCGGCCGGGTCGTGGAGGCGGGTGATGTCGACACGATCTTCCACGCGCCGGCTCATCCCTACACCAAGGCGCTGCTGCAATCTGTGCCCCGCATGCACGGGGCGCCCACCGAACGGCTGGCGGTCATCGACGGCATGGTGCCCTCGCGTTTCGCACGGCCCGAAGGCTGCAGCTTTCATCCCCGATGCAAACAGGCGAGGGCGGGCCTCTGCGACCAGAGTGATCCCCAATCCGTCGTCATCGGCGACGGGCATGTCGCCAGCTGTCTGCTTTACGAGGGAGGACTCTGATGGCCGGTTCCGCGACACCGCGCAGCCCGTTGCTCGAACTCAATGACCTCAGGATGCATTTCCCCATTCGCAAGGGCGCGTTCCGGCACGTGGTCGGACACGTGAAGGCGGTCGACGGCGTTTCGCTTCGCGTCGAGGATGGCGAAACACTCGGCATTGTCGGCGAATCCGGCTGCGGCAAGTCGACACTTGCCCGCACCATCCTGCGCATCTATCGGCCCACAGGCGGAGAAATCCGCTATCGCGACCGCAGGGGCGGCACGGTCGATCTGGCGGCGCTGTCGGGTCCGGCCCTCAAGGACATCCACCGCGATCTGCGCATGGTGTTTCAGGACCCGCAATCCTCGCTCAACCCGCGCCTTCCGGTGATCGACATCATCGGCGAGGTGTTGAGCGTCAACGGCATCGTCAAGGGCCGGGAACTCGAGCACCGGGTCGCCGATCTCATGCAGAGCGTCGGTTTGCGCCCCGAATATATGCGCCGCTATCCCCACGCTTTCTCGGGCGGCGAGCGTCAGCGCATCGGCATCGCCCGGGCGCTGGCGTCCAATCCGCGCCTGGTGATTGCCGATGAAGCCGTCTCGGCGCTCGATGTCAGCGTGCAGGCGCAAACCATCAACCTGCTGCAGGACCTGCAGGAACAATTCGGCCTGACCTATCTCTTCGTCGCGCACGATCTCTCGGTCGTCAGGCACATCTCGGACAATATTGCCGTCATGTATGTCGGCCATGTCGTCGAAAAGGCGCCGACCGAGCAGATCTTTTCGCGCCCGCTCCACCCTTATACCGAAGCGCTGCTCTCGGCCGTGCCGATCGCCGATCCACGGCTGCGCCGCCATGGCCAGCGCATCCGGCTGGCGGGCGAGGTTGCCGATCCTGCCCACCCGCCTCCCGGCTGCGCATTTCATCCGCGCTGCCGCTACGCGACCGCGCTTTGCAAGCAGGCAGCACCGGCTCTGCGCACCGTCACTGATGATGGGCACGCAGTCGCCTGCCATCACGCCGAAGCCTTGAACCTCAATCCCTTTGCCGACCGTACCGTTCCGGAGTTCAACTGATGCCCGATTTCATTCCACGCTCCGAGCAGCGTCCTATTGTGGATACCTCCTCCAAGACGCTCGATCTCATCTACTTCGATCTCGTCACGCTCGCCTCCAACGAGCAGGACACCCGGCGGCTGCCTGCGCACGAAAGCCTCTACGTCGTGCTGTCGGGTCAGGTGGATATCGAGGTGGATGACATCATGTTCGAAGCGGTGGGCCGGCGAGCCGATATCTGGGGAGGCGATGCGGACTCGGTTTACGCGCCCGTCAATGCCAATGTCCGGATATCGGCTCACGGCGGACCGGCCGAGGTCGCCATCGCCGGCGGCCTTTGCGAGACGCGTTATGCCGCGTTCCGGGTGACGCCTGATGAGGTCGACGCGGTCAATGTAGGCTCGTCCGACACGCACAGCCAGCGGAGGATCGTCCATCTGCTCGGCCAACGGCAGAATGGCCGCTGCGGCAACCTTCTGGTGAGCGAACTCTATGCCGGCGAGGGCTGCTGGTCCGGTTATCCCCCTCACAAACACGACACCGAAGACGGCGATGCCGAGACCCTCCACGAGGAGCTCTATCACTACCGTTTCCAGCCCGAGACTGGCTTCGGCAGCCAGATCACCTATGACGAGGATGGCCCGGTCAAGATCCTGATGACCCGTCACGGCGACACCTTCCTGCTCGACCGGGGTTACCACCCGACCGTCACCTCGCCGGGGCATCGCGGCTACATCTTCACCATCCTCGTCGGCAAGCACCGCCGCGGGCTGATCCAGCGTTTCGATCCCGCCCATCAGCATCTGACCAAAACCATCCCCGGCATCGATGCGATGCGCGACAAGTTCAAATGATCCGGCCTGGCCTTTGCTGCCGACTTTCCGTTCAAGGAGAAACGATCCATGCGTGAACGTACGCGAATAAGCGTCGATGCCGGTGAGGCGGTCCGCCCGTTCAATCGGTTCTGGCGCGGCACCGGCTTTTCACCCGCCGAGCTGCTGCTCGAACCCGAGATGCGCCAGATGCTTGCCTATATCGGCGCTCTGCCGAACGAGGGCATCCGGTATTTGCGCGTGCACTACCTCTACAATCTGCTGCGTTCGACCGGCGGGGCCGGCTATGATTGGTCCCTGCTCGACCGCGCGCTCGACGTGATGATCGAGCACCGGCTGAAGCCGTTCTTCGAGCTGATGGGCAATCCCTCGGGGCTCTTCACCGATTACGAGGACCTGGATCAGGTCAGACGCTGGCGCGATCTCGTCACGGTGACGGCGGATCGTTACGGCGCGCGCTACGGCATGGATGAATTGCGCACATGGTATTTCGAAACGACCAACGAGGCCGATTCCGGCTGGTGGACCTACGGGATCAAGGGCTACACCAACTATTACGACGCCTGCGTTGCAGGGCTCGATGCCGTCGATCCCAGCCTGCCGATGGGCGGACCCGGCACCGCCCGCACGCTGTCACCGATCTTTCGCGCTCTCATGGCTCATTGCGACAATGGCACGAGCTGCTTGACCGGCGATGGCCCGCCGCGCCTCGACTACATCTCGATCCACGAAAAGGGCGTCAACGGCAGCAAGGAAGATCTGACGCCGAACACCAACGCCATCGTCGATCGCACGCTTCTCGTCGTCGATTATCTCAAGGAGCACCATCCGCGCCTCGCGGCCCTGCCCATCGTCAACGACGAATGCGATCCGCAGCTCGGTTGGAGCGACCACCACAGCTGGCACGGCAAGGCCTATTACGCCGGCATCATCGCGCGCATCATCGAACAACACGACCGGCGCATCATCGCCCCGAAGGCGGCGGATTTCACCTTCCTCAGCAATGACCACGCCTTTATCGGCGGCTGGAGCCAGCGCACGATCTTTGCTTATTTCGGCCCGCGCAATTTCACCAAGGCCCAGTGGGAGCACAAAACCGATCTCGAGACGCTGGTCACCGATGTCGACAAGGCGCCGCCCTTCGACATCATCAAGAAGCCCGGCCTGACATCGATGGAACTGCTGGCAACGCTCGGCGATACGGTCTGCAAGGTGACGGCCGAACCGCCGCTTGCTCCTGACCAGGACGGTCTTGCGATCCTGCCGACGCGACTGCCGGGCGGCGGTGTTTCCATCAGTCTCATCCACAGCGTCGATGCCATCAACCGTTCGGGCCGGACCGCCGTCCGCCTCGATGTGAGCGGATTGGTTCCCGGCCGCCACGCGCTTTGCCTGCTGCGCATCGACGAGGAATTCACCAATCCGATGGAGGTCTGGGAGGCCCAGCGCGACGAAAGCAATCCGCGCGGGCCCTTCGAGCCGGTCGGCGCGCCGCCTGAACCCAATGAAGCGCAGTTTGCCGAGCTGCGCCGGGCGCAGGAGCCAGCCTTGCTGCATCCGATCAGCACCGTCGAATGCGATGAAGGCAGGATCAGTGTCGACCTCGATGTACCGTTGCCGTCGCTGACGCAGGTGATTGTCGTTCCCGATATCGGCACGGCTCCGGCTGCACCGACCGGCCTCGTCGTCGAACGTTACCTCGGTCTCGGCGGCCGGGAAGAGCGTATGCTGTTCTGGGCTGCCGGTCATGCCAGCCCTGCCATCTTCTATGATGTCCTGGCCAGCACCGGCGGCGGACCTTTTGAAAAGGTTAGTCCCGTCCCACTGATCTCGACGGCATTCCTGCACATGTCGCCACCACAAGGGGTGCGTTATGCGGTGCGCGCCCGCGATGCATTCGGCCGCCACAGCGAGCTTTGCGTCTCGTCCACATGAGCAGCCTCTTCCGGATCTGAGCCATGGATATTGCCTATTTCACCAAGACGCTGGAGGGACTGCTGCTTGAAAGAGCGGCAGAGATCACCGCCGCTTTGGGCTTCGACTGCGCCGATCTTCTCATCCGCGAGGGGCACGCCGTCTCCCCTGAGAGGCCCGAGGAAATCGTCAAGGCCGCAAAGCTCTTTGCCGCGGCGGGGGTGCGCACTCCGATGGCGACGATCGATTCCACGCGGCCCGACGACTCCACGTCACGGCTTCTCGGCTGCTGCGCCGAGGCTGGCATCGGGCAGGTCAGGCTTGGCTTCTGGCGCTATGATCCGTCTCGGCGCTGGACGGTGCAGGTCGATGAAGCGCGGCATGATCTGGGTGGTTTCGAACGGCTTGCCGAACGGTTCGGCATCAAGCTGACCATCCAGCTGCATGGCGGCACCCTGCACAGCTCAGGCGCGCTGGCAAGGCAATTGCTCACCGGGCGCGATCCCGTCAGGATCGGCGCCTATCCCGATCCGGCCAATCAGATCGTTCGCGAGAGAAGCGAGGACTGGCGCCTTACCCTCGACCTACTCGACCCGTGGTTCTGCTGCATGGGCGTCAAGAACGGCGGCCGGTTTCCCGGCGCCCACAGTGCCGGCGGCCAACGCGCATGGCATTCGGATTGGTACGGGCTCGACGAGGGCATGGTGCCTTGGAACGAAATCATTCCCCATCTGGTGGCCGCCGGATTTGCCGGTGTGCTCTCGGTGCATTCCCAATACCGGGTCCCCCGGGAACAGGCGCTCGACAAGGCACGCGCCGATCTTGCCTATCTCAGGCGCCTGGTCGCCGCAGCGAAAGAGTAGAACCATGAACGAACAGGCTTCCGTCATCGCCGTCCTTTTGACCGAAAAGACCCGCCGCATGATGCTGGACGATGCGGCGATCAACCAGTTGAACGGTCTTGGCGATGTGCGCTGGCCGGCTGCTGCCACGATTGACGCTGCCGATGTCGACCACCTGCTGCGGGGCGCAACCGCCTGCCTCACCGGATGGGGCACGCCGCCCTTCGATCCCGCCGCGCGTCAGCGCCATCCGCAACTCGCCCTCGTCGCCCATTCGGCAGGCAGCGTCCGCACGCTCGTTCCCGCCCGCCTGTTCGACGATGGCCTTCGCGTCAGCCATGCCGCCTCGAAAATTGCCGCCTCGGTTGCCGAATTCGTCGTCGCCGAAGCGTTGCTTGCCATGCGCGGTATTCATCGGCTGCACCATCAATTGCGCGACGGCGGCGAATGGCTCGACGTCCGCGCAGCGGTGCCGCAGAGACTGCTTGGCGCCCGGACGGTCGGCATTGTCGGCGCCGGATATGTCGGCCGGGCAGTGATGCGCCTGCTCGTTCCCTTCGGCTGCCGTGTTCTGGTCGTCGATCCCTTCCTGGATGACAGTGAGGCTAACGCGCTCGGCGTTTTCAGGGTCGAGCTGGACGATGCGCTGACGCAAAGCGACGTGATTTCCCTGCATGCGCCCGTCCTGCCCGAAACGCGCCGCATGATCGGTGCCCGGGAACTGGCGCTGCTGCGCCCCGGCGCTCTGTTCATCAATACGGCACGCGCGGAGCTGGTCGATGAGGTGGCGCTACTCACCGAGATCCGCTCCGGCCGTATCGAAGCCGCGCTTGATGTCTTCGACAATGAGCCGCTGCCTTCCGACAGCCCTTTCCGCCACCCCACGCTCGCCAATGTCACCATTTCGCCGCATGCCGCCGGCCATACCGAAGAGGCGCATTTCGCCCAGGGGCAGGCCATGGTGGATGAGATCGGAAGGCTGCTTCGCCGGGAACCGCTCCACCACGAGGTCACCCGCGCCATGCTCGACCGCATGGCATGACCATGGACAGAAGCATTGGAGGTTCCGTGACCGCGCCGCGCATAAAGATCATCGAAATCGACGCCTTCGAGCGCGACATCAGGCTGCGCCTGCCGTTTCGCTTCGGCGCGGCGACCCTCGAAAAGGCACCGCAAGCTTTTCTCCGGGTCAGCGTCGAGGACGAAGAGGGGAGAAGCGCCATCGGCGCCGCCGCCGAAATGATGGTACCGAAATGGTTCGACAAGAACCCGGCCTTCACCCCGGCGCAAAATGTAGATCAGTTGCGCGCCTCGATCCGCGCGGCTGCCGCTGCGTCGCTCGAAGCATCTCACCCGACGACATTGTTTACCGCCGCCCGCGTCAACGAAATCGAAACGGTGCGCCGCCTGCCCGGAAATCCATTGGCCGCCAGTTTCGGCCCTTCGCTCATCGCCCGCGCCGCGCTCGATGCCTTTTGTCGTCTGGCCGGCATTTCCTTCTTCGAGGCGGTGCGCCGCAACCTCATCGGCATCGGCGGCCATATGCTGCCGGGCGACATCGATGCCGATGCCGCCTCGGCGGTGCTTGCCGACCTTCGCCCCGCCGGTTCGATCTCGGCCCGCCATACGATCGGGCTTCTCGACCCGATCACCGAAGGCGATATCGTCCGGCCCGTCGACGACGGCCTGCCGCAGAGCCTCGAGGCGGTGATAGCGCGCTATGGCAACCGCTGGTTCAAGATCAAGCTCTCGGGCGCGATCGATGCCGATCTCGACCGCCTGACGCGGATTGCCGTCGTGCTCGACCGGGTGCCCGACTACCGCGTGACGGTCGACGGCAACGAGCAGTTCGGCGCCGCCGAGGAGCTTGCCGCCTTGCTGGCGCGGATCGATGCGGTGCCGGGGCTCGCCAGGCTGCGTGCCGCCATCGCCTTTGTCGAACAACCGTTCTCGCGCGAGATCACCATGGAAACGCCGCTCGGGGATCTCGCGGCGCGACTGCCCTTCCTGATCGATGAAAGCGATGACGGCGACGGCGCCTTCGCCCGCGCCCGCCGGCTCGGCTATACCGGCGTCTCCTCGAAAACCTGCAAGGGCATTTACCGCTCGCTCATGAAGGCGATCCGCATCAGGACAGGAAGCGTGCCGGAGCTATTCCTCTCGGGCGAGGACCTGACCTGCCAGGCCGGACTTGCGGTGCAGCAGGATCTGGCGCTGGTCTCCCTGCTTGGCCTTTCCCATGTCGAGCGCAACGGCCACCACTATGTGGCCGGAATGCAGGGCGCATCACCAGCAGAGAAAGCGCGCTTCGCCGCGGCCCATCCCGATCTTTATGAGCAGACTGCCGATGGGCCGCTCCTATCGATCCGCAACGGCCGGATCGCCATCGGTTCGCTCGAGGCGATAGGCTATGCCAGCGGCGCCTTGCCCGATTTCGAATCGATGGAGCCGCTGTCATGATGTCCAACAGCGGTCGTCATCGGGCGAGTGAACTCCTTGGTCTCTTTAACGGCCGGGGTAGGCTTGAGGAATTGACGGGCGCCTTTATCTTCCTGGCTTCGGACGCTTCGCACCATGTCAGCGGCCATATATTTTACGGGAATGGAGGCATGTCGGCATGTCTGTGATATCAGTCAAGACACCCGGTGAGCTGCGGTCGGCGCGCTGGTTCGCATCCGAAGACCTGCGCGGCTTCGGCCATCGCTCGCGCCTGATGCAGATGGGTTACGATGCCGGCGACTGGGCCGGCAAGCCTCTGATCGGCATCCTCTCCACCTGGTCGGATCTCAATCCCTGCCACGCCCATTTCAAGCATCGCGTCGAGGACGTGAAGCGCGGGGTGCTGCAGGCCGGCGGCTTTCCGGTGGAAATGCCGGCGCTGGCACTGTCGGAAAATTTCATGAAGCCGACGACCATGCTCTATCGCAACCTTCTGGCGATGGAGACCGAGGAACAGATCCGCGCCCATCCCGTTGACGGCGTGGTGCTGATGGGCGGATGCGACAAGACCACGCCGGGCCTCATCATGGGGGCGCTTAGCGCTGGAGTGCCGATGATCTTCCTGCCGGCGGGGCCGATGCTGCGCGGCAATTATGCCGGCCAGCAGCTCGGGTCGGGATCGGATGCCTGGAAATATTGGGACGAGCGGCGCGCCGGCACGATATCGGACAAGCAGTGGTCCGGCATCGAGGCCGGCATTGCGCGCTCCTACGGCCATTGCATGACGATGGGAACCGCCTCGACGATGACCGCGATCGCCGATGCGATGGGTCTGACATTGACCGGGGTCTCATCCATTCCCGCCCCCGATGCCAACCACATCCGCATGTCGGCCCATTCGGGGCGGCGGATCGTCGACATGGTCTGGGAAGATCTGACGCCGGACCGGATCGTCACGCCTGCGGCCGTGCGCAATGCGGCGACGGTCGCCATGGCGACCGGCTGTTCGACCAACGCGGTCATCCATCTCCTGGCGATGGCGCGCAGGGCAGGTGTCGCGCTGACGCTTGACGATCTCGACGCGCTCGGCCGCACCACGCCTGTTGTCGCCAATATCCGCCCTTCCGGGAAGACCTATCTGATGGAGGACTTCTACTATGCCGGCGGTCTGCTGGCGCTGATGTCGCAGATTCGCGAACGGTTGGATCTCAGCGCCATGACGGTTTCGGGCGAAACCATGGGGGCGGCGCTGGCCGAGGCGAAAGTCTACAACGACGATGTGATCCGGCCGCTTTCCAACCCGATCTATCCCGAGGGATCGCTTGCCGTGCTCAAGGGCAATCTGGCGCCGGATGGCGCGGTGATCAAGCCGGCGGCCTGCGACCCCCGCTTCCATGTCCATCAGGGCCCCGCTCTGGTTTTCGACAGCTACCCGCAAATGAAGGCGGCAATCGACGACGAGACGCTCGATGTGACCCCCGATCATGTGATGGTGCTGCGCAATGCCGGGCCGCTCGGCGGCCCCGGCATGCCGGAATGGGGCATGCTGCCGATGCCGAAGGCGCTGCTGAAACAGGGGCATCGCGACATGTTGCGGCTGTCGGATGCGCGCATGAGCGGCACCAGCTACGGCGCCTGCGTGCTGCATGTGGCGCCCGAAGCCCATATCGGCGGCCCGCTCGCCTTGCTGCGGAACGGGGACATCGTCAGGATCGATATTCCCAACCGCCGTCTGGACATGCTGGTCGACGAGGTGGAACTCGCCCGGCGCCGTGCCGCCTGGGTGAAGCCCGCCGACCGCTTCGGCCGCGGCTATGGCTGGATGTATGCGGCGCATGTCAGCCAGGCCGACAAGGGTTGCGATTTCGACTATCTGCTGCCGGAATTCGGCCCGGCGGCAGGGGAACCGGATATATTCTAGCCAGACATTTTCCAGGAGGACATGCAGGCATGACGACTCTTTCGGAGAGCACACGCGACAAACTCATGCGGGTCAGCGTTGCCACCATCAGCACGGCGCTGTTCAAGCGCGGCTTGCGCAACCAGACCATCCAGGATGTGCAGCCGGTCGCACGCAAAGGCCGCAACATGGTCGGCCCCGCCTATACGCTGCGCTATATTCCGGCGCGCGAGGATCTCAACAAGCTCGAGGTTTTCCGAAATCCGGAGCATCCGCAGCGCGCCTGCATCGAAAGCTGCCCGACGGGCGCCGTGCTTGTCATGGACAGCCGCAAAAATCCGCGCGCCGCCTCCGCCGGCTCGATCCTGGTGACGCGTCTGATGGTGCGCGGCGTGGCGGGCGTGGTTACCGATGGCGGGTTTCGCGACAGCCCGGAAATTGCGGCGCTTTCGATCCCCGCCTATCACAACCGCCCGTCGTCGCCGACCAATCTCACGCTGCACCAGGCGCTCGACATCAATGTGCCGATCGGTTGCGGCGATGTGGCGGTATGGCCCGGCGATATCATGGTGGGTGATGATGAAGCCGTGATCGTCATTCCCGCCGAACTGGCCGACGAGATAGCCGACGAGGCCATTGAGATGACCGCCTACGAGGATTTCGTCACCGAACGGGTGCTGGCCGGCCAATCGATCATCGGCCTCTACCCGGCGACGCAGCCCCACAACCTCGAGGATTTCGCCGCCTGGCGGGCCAAACATGGCCGTTAACGCATTTCACGGAAAAGCGTGCAGGGTGGGAGGACGACGTACATGACGGGCGGTCGCCCCATTATCCGGCAGGACGCGCAGGCGGCATGACGCCGCCTGCGGGGGAACACGTCCCGCGGCCTTGTTCCGTAGGGGAATAAGACCGAAGAGTTGCCATGACGGTTACCGGCACCGTCCGGCTGATAGCCCGGCGAGAGGCGATCACCTCTGACCTTGCCCTCGCTTCGGAAGCTCGGGCTTGAAGGCGATCGCCGCGTGATCGTTGGATGCATGCGGTTCCTCGTCGGCGGTATCCGGCCCGGTCCGGCGCACAAGGCGCTTCAGCCTCTCGTTGAGGTCGTCGACGAAAGTGAAGATGACGGGGATGACGATGAGGCTGAGCAGCGTCGACATTATCACGCCGCCGATCACCACGATCGCCATCGGCTGGCGGAAGCTGGAATCGCCGCCCGTCAGGCTGAGCGCGACCGGCAGCATGCCGGATGCCATGGCGATGGTGGTCATGATGATCGGCCGTGCGCGCTTGTGGCAGGCATCCAGGAGGGCTTCGAACCGGGGCACGCCCTGGCGGCGCGACATGATCGCGTATTCGATGAGAAGAATTGAATTCTTCGTCACCACGCCCATGAGCATCAGCAGCCCGATGACAGCAGACATCGAGAAGCTGGTTCCCGTTATCACCAGCGGCAGCAGCGCGCCGCCGAGCGAGAGCGGCAGAGCCGTCAGAAGGGTGAATGGCTGCAGGAAATCGTGGAAGAGCAGGACGAGGATCGCGTAGATGCAGAACACCCCGATCGCCATCGCCAGGCCAAAGCTCTGGAACAGCTCCGAACTGCGCTGAAGTTCGCCCTGTTCGACAAGAGTGACGCCCGACGGCAGATGCTGGAGCGCTGGCAGCGCCTGCGCCTCGCGGTTGACGTCTCCGAGAATGCGGCCGTTGAGTTCGACTGACACGGTGACGTTGCGCATCCGATCGATGCGGTCGATCTCGGAGGGACTGCCGCCGATCCGGATATCGGCGATCGATCCGAGATCGACATTGCCGTTCGTTCCCACAACCCGCATGTTCTTGATGTCGTCGAGCTTCGTGCGTGTCTCGGGGCTGAAGCGGACGACAATCGGAACCTGGCGCTGCGGCAGGTTGAGCTTTGGCAGATCGGCGGAATATTCCCCGTTCGTCGCCACGCGCACGGCTTCGGCGATGGCGCTCGACGTCACTCCGAGCGCTGCGGCGCGGGCAAAGTCCGGCGCGATCTGGATCTCCGGCGCCTGCCTGGCCGCGGTCGACGTCACTGCGCCGATACCCTGCAGCGTGCGGAGCTGTTCTTCGAGCGCCGTGCTGGCGCTGTCGAGCGCGTTGGCATCGTCACTGGCAAGGGTGATCTCCAGCTTCGTGCCGTTGCCGCCGCCGCCGACCGCCACCCGCACGCCAGGAAGGACCGAGAGAGCTTGCCGGATGTCGTTTTCGATTTCCGATTGCTTGCGGTCGCGCTCGCCGATGGGGGAGAGCACGGCGACGATCGTCGCCGATCCGACGTTGCTCGCGGTGCTGGAGTCGGGGCCGCCGCCCGAAGATGCGGAGCCGACCGCAGAAAAGACATGCGTCACATCCTGGAGCTTGCCGACGATATCGGCGGCCTGCCTGGTTGCGGCATCCGTCTGCTCGATGGTGGCGCCTGGCTGCATGGTCAGCGTGATCTGGGCGCGCGCGTCGTCGGAAGCGGGCAGGAAGCCGGATTTCAGGAGCGGGATGGTGGCAAGCGAAAGCGCGACGACGACGGCGGTCACGGCCACGGTGGTCTTCCTGTGGTTCATGGCCGCTTTCACGATTGCCATATAGGCGCGCATGATGCGGCTGTCCTTTTCCTCCCTCGGATGGGCCTTCATAAAATAGGCGGCCATCATCGGCGTCAGCAGGCGTGCGACGACGAGCGAGGCGAGGACAGCAACCGCGGCCGTGATACCGAACTGGCGGAATATAAGTCCCGGTATGCCGCTCATGAAAGCCGTCGGCAGGAAGACGGCGACCAGCGTGAAGGTGGTGGCGATGACGGCGAGCCCGATCTCGTCGGCTGCCTCCAGAGCGGCGTCGATCGGCCGCTTGCCCATCTGCAGGTGGCGGGCGATGTTCTCGACTTCGACGATGGCATCGTCGACGAGGATGCCGACGACGAGCGACAGCGCAAGCAGGGTGACGATATTAAGGCTGAAGCCAGCCAGATACATGACAAGGAAAGTCGGTATGACCGACAATGGCAGCGCCACGGCCGACAGGATCGTCGCACGCCAGTCGCGAAGGAACAGCCAGACGACCACGATAGCCAGGATCGCCCCTTCGTACAGCATGTGCATCGAACCGTCGTAATTGTCGAGGATCGGCCCGATCGTGCTGTAAGCTTCCTCGATCTGCACGTTGGCATGTTTGGCTGCGAACTCTTTCATCGCCTTGTTGACATCGGTCGACACACCGCTGTCCGAAAACCCGTTCGAGCGCTTGATCTCGACAGCGATCACCGGTTTGCCGTCGAGATAGGCCATCGAGGATCGCTCGGCGAAGCTGTCGGTGACGGATGCGACGTCGTCGAGGCGGATCTGCTGCCCGTTGGCGAGGGGAATTCGGAGTTCCCTAAGGGCATCGACCGAGGCCACGGCGCCCAGCGTGCGCAATGTCTGACGGGTGCCGCCGATTTCTCCGAGGCCGCCTGACGTATCCGCCTGAACCGATTTCAGCTGGGCCGACACGGTGGCCGCCGTCACACCGAAAGTCGCCATTGTCTTGGGGTCGAGATCGACATGAACCTCACGGTCGACACCGCCGATGCGGTTGACCTGACCGACGCCCGGTACCGACAGGAGCGCCTTGGTCAGATCATTGTCGACGAACCACGAGAGTTCGGTCTCATTGAGGGAGTCGGAGCGGATGGCATAGGTGACCAGCGCGGAATTCTGCACCGTGACCTTGGTGACGCTGGGCGACTGCATCTGTGCCGGCAGATCGCCTTTGACGCTGTCGACCGCATTGCGGACCTCATTCAAGGCCGTTTCGCTGTCTTTCTCCAGTTTGAAGGAGACGCTGATCGACACTGTGCCGTCGGTGATCGTCGTCGTGATATGGTCGAGATAGCTGAGCGAGGCAAGATTGTCCTCGATCGTGCGGGCAACCTCCGTCTCCAGCTGCGAGGGCGCAGCGCCGTCGAGCGTCGCGGTCACTTTGATGGTTGGGAGGTCCATGTCGGGGAAGTTCTGGACCGGCAGATGCTTGAAGGCCAGCAAGCCGCCGACGGCAAGCATCGCAAACAGCAGGATCGCCGGGACGGGATTGCGGATCGAAAATGCGGAAAAGTTCATCAGCCTTCTCCCGCAATCTTCACGAGATCGTTGTCCGACAGAAACGCTCCGCCCGACGTCACCACCCGCGCCGACGTATCGATGCCCGAGATGATCTCGACTTCGCCGTCATTGCGGCGGCCGGTCTCCACCCGCACCCGTCTTACCCGCTTGTCCTCGCCGGTTGTAAAGACGTAGTTGATCCCGTCCCGGAACACGATCGCCGTCTCCGGAACCGTCAGCGCCGGCGTGGTCCGGAGTTCGATGGCGCCGGTGACGTAAAGGCCGGTGCGCGGGTGAAAGTCCTGGGGAAGCGCGACATAGACGATCGCCCGGCTCGTATTGGTGTCGACCGAAGGTCCGACGAGCCTCACCTTGCCCTGAATGTGGCGTCCGTCCGTCCCGTCGATATCGACGCTCAATCCTTCCGAGACACGCGAGAGGTAACGGGCGGAAACCTCGGCCTGCCATTCGACCCGCTGCTGGCGGACCATTCGGAACAGCTCGGTGCCGGAGGAGACGACCGCGCCGAGTTCGGCCGAGCGCGAGGTGATCAGCCCGTCGTCGACGGCCGTGACGGTCGTCTGATCGAGCTTGATCTTCTGGCTGTCGAGAGCCGCCTTTTCAGAGGCAAGACTTGCTGTCGCCGTCTGTTCGTCAGCGAAATATTCGGCGATCTTCTCGTCCGAGAGCGCGCCTGATGGCTGAAGCTGGCGTGCCCGATCCGCATTTGCCTTCGCCTTTGCGAGCGTCGCATTGGCGGTCGCGACGGCCGCCTCCTGCTTGCGAAGGTCGGCCTGCACGCTGTCTTGTGACAACAGGACGAGGGTCTGCCCTTTCCTAACCACCGAGCCGACGTCGGCCAGGATTTCGGTGATGCGCAGGCCGCTCGTCTCGGATGCGATGATGGCTTCCTGCCAAGGCTTCAGCCAGCCGCTTGCGGGAACGGTTTCCGGCCAGTCCCGCTCAGCTGGCGTCACCAGCGAGACGGTCAAGGCGGGTGCGGCGGCTTGATCCGCCACGGCACTGCGCAGCGGAAGCAGAAGCGCCGCGGCAACAAGCGCGGTGGCGAATATTCCAGACGGTTTTCTCAACGATGCACTCCTTGTGGTCAAAGGCATCGCTGCCTTTTCCCGTTCCGCGCCAGCTCGACGGATGATTGCCGCTCATGCGCGGCAACCGGCCTCGGCGCGCGTCGATGTCATGGCAGGATAAGTAACGAGGCGAACGTTAAGTGCGGTCAAGTTAGTGTTAAGTTAGGTAAAACTCGCTCACCCGAACGTGTTTGTGCTGTATGGCTTGCCGGGATTAATGACGGACGAAGTGAATGAACAGGGTTCTCCTCATCGACGACGATGCCGAGCTGACGACGCTTCTGCAGGAATATCTGGTCGAAGAAGGATATGACGTCGTAACCGATACGGACGGTCGCGCCGCCATTGCCGCGGCTGCCGGCAATACGGTCGATATCATCGTGCTCGACATCATGATGCCTCGGATGAACGGGATCGAGGTTCTGCAGAGGATCCGGAAGCTCAGCCAGGTTCCAGTGCTGATGCTGACCGCAAGGGGCGATGACGTGGACAGGATATCGGGCCTCAATCTCGGCGCCGACGACTATGTGCCGAAGCCGTGTTCGCCGGGTGAGCTGGCGGCGAGGCTGCGCGCCATCCTTCGCCGCGCCGGTCAGCCGGCGACCGGCGCGGCGACCGACGTGATAAGGGCGGGGCAGCTCGTGATCCATCCAGGCAGCAGGATCGCCGAATGGCGCGGAGAAAGCCTTGACCTGACCGGCACCGAGTTCAGCCTGCTCGAGGTGCTTGCCCGCAGCGCCGGTCAGCTCGTGTCCAAGCAGGAGATTTCAAAGCGCGCCTTCGGCAAGCCGCTGACGCCGTTCGATCGCCGTATCGATGTTCATATCAGCAGCGTTCGCCAGAAGCTCGGGCTTAGGGAGGACGGGCAATCCTGGATCCAGTCCGTCCGCGGCCAGGGCTATCAACTTCTCGTGGACTGACCATGCCCCGGCTTTTCTGGAAGTTCTTCGCAACGATCTGGCTGACGCTCGCAGCGACTCTCACCGTCATAATCCTGATCGTCAATCTTTTTCAGATCCCACCCCCCGGCCGCGATCGGGAATATCAGGAGCGGGCGATCATTCTGACGCTGACGGCGAATGTGCTTGCAAGAGATGGCGAGTACGCCGCCGCGCGCTTCATCCGCACAAGTGAGGAGACGGTGCCGCTTGGCCTGACGCTCTCGAAAAGCACGGAGTCGCTTGCGTGCGCGGACGAGAGCACGGCAGAGACGAAATCCATCCTGAAGGACGGAATTTGCTACCGGATTTCGGTGACGCCGCAAGGCAGCTTTCTTCTCAACGTTGTAGACAACTTGGCTCTGCTGGTGCCCTGGCTTTCGATCTTCATTGCGAGCACGGTCGCTGCGGCTGCACTCGCCGGATACCTCATTCGCCCTGTCGTGCACCTTCGCGATGGCCTGAGCGCGCTTGCCCATGGCCGCTTCGACGTCCGTATCGGCGACCAGATGGCCGGTCGCCGGGACGAGGTCACCGCACTTGCGCATGACTTCGATTCCACCGCCGCGCGGCTCCAGGAGCTTCAGGATGCGCAGCAGCGGCTGTTCCACGACGTGTCCCACGAACTGCGTTCGCCCCTGTCGCGCCTGCAGGCCGCGGTCGGCGTCCTCCGGCAGAGCCCGGCCAAGCTCGGCGCCATGCTGGATCGCATGGACCGGGAGGTCGAACGGCTCGATGCGCTGGTCGGCGAAGTTCTGACGCTTGCGAGGCTGACCGCGGGATCCGGCCTGCCGCTGAAAACCCAGACCCTGGATGTCATCGAACTGCTGAACGAAATCCTTGGCGATGCGGCATTCGAAGCCCAGGCACGCGATGTCTCGATCACAACAAGCGTCGCCGGCAGCTTCCGCGCCGAGGTCGAAGGCGAGCTGATCTACAGAGCGCTCGAAAACGTCGTGCGCAACGCCGTCAAATACACGGCCGAACATTCGCGCATATCCGTGTCTTGCGAGGCGGCGGCTGAGCGCCTCAAAATCTGCGTTACGGATCAGGGGCCGGGCGTCAGGCGCGACGAACTCGAACGGATCTTCCAGCCGTTCTCACGCGGGAAAGAGGCTGTGCCAAGAGGTGGATACGGCCTGGGTCTTGCCATCACCAGACAGGCGGTCGAGCGCCATGGCGGGCGGGTGCACGCATCCTTGCCCGATGGCGGCGGCCTGGCAATCACGCTCGAGCTTCCCAGGCGGCCGACGTTCCCCGGTTCGGCCGACCCTCGCGATTTTACCTAACTTTACAGTTTCTTAACCGCTGTTAACGTTGGCCTCGCTAAGCCTGAACCCACGACCCCGGTTCAGAAAGCTCGTCAGTGTATTCGTCGCTCTCTACAAGACTATCATCGCTCCGCTACGCCGCATCCGTCTTCACGCTGCTGCTCGCAGGCTGCGTCAGCGGTCCGGATCATGCTCCCCCTGAAATGCCGCTCCCCGCCAAATTCGAAGAGGGTGGCAGCAAGAGCAACGGCGATGTCGTGACGGTAGAGTGGTGGACGGCCTATCGCGACAAGCAGCTCGACGGGCTGGTCGCTCAGGGCCTCAACGAGAACCTCGACGTGCTGCAGGCGCTCGAAAAGATCAACGCGGCTTCCGCCAACGTCACGGTTGCCAGTGCAGGCGGCCAGCCGAGCTTGAGTGTCGACGCATCGCATACGGTGTCCGGTGAGAAGGGCAGGCTCCGCACGACCGTCGGCACCACCAACACGACAGGCGGCGGGGCCAGCCTTTCCTGGCTGCTCGACTTCTTCGGTCAGTACCGTCGCTCGAAAGAGAGCGCTATCGGCTCGCTCGGGGCAGCCTATGCGACGGCCGACAATGCGAAACTCACTTTTCTGAAAGATCTCGTCTCGAGCTATGTCGACGCTCGCTACTATCAGGAGCGCATTGCGCTTTCACAGGCGAATTTGAAATCCCGCCAGCAGACTTACGAACTCACGCAGCTGCAGCTCAAGGCAGGGGCCGCCTCCCGCCTCGATGTCGTTCAGGCCGAGGGGCTCGTACAGTCGACGAAGGCCGACATTCCCGGTCTCGAACAGAGTTTTACCGAATCTGCTCATCACATTGCCACCTTGCTTGGAATGCCGGCGGCTTCGCTGACGGACGAGCTGCATAAGAGCGCAGGCCAGCCCGTTTTCCGCGGCAGCATTCGCGCCGGCATTCTGGCCGATCTCATCCGCAACCGTCCCGATATCCGCAAGGCCGAACGCGAGCTGGCGGCGGCTGTTGCCGATATCGGCGCTGCCGAATCCCAGCTTTATCCGTCGATCTCGCTCTCCGGTTCGATCTCGCCGAGCTGGGTCAAATCATCGGGCGCCAGCGGCGCAAGCCTGACCAGCTGGTTCTTCGGCCCGACGCTCAACCTGCCGATCTTCGATGGCGGCAAATTGCGGGCGAATGTCGATATCGAGAAATCCGACGCCCGGACCCAATATCTCGCCTGGAAGGCGGCGGTGCTGAACGGGGTCGAAGAGGTCGAGAATGCGCTATCGGCGGTTCGCCGCGACACGCAGACGCTGGAACCGCTGCGCAGGCAGGTGCAGACGGCGCAGGAATCACTTGTGCTTTCGACCACGAGCTACAAGGACGGCGCCTCGTCGCTGCTCGATGTCCTCGACGCGCAGCGTTCGGTCTCTGACGCGCAGGCAAGTCTTGCCGCCACGGTGCAGCAGGTCGCCAAGGATTATGTCGATCTCTACGTCGCCGTCGGCGCCGGCTACCTGCCTCCGCAAGGGCAGGTCGTCTCCGAGCGAACGGCGAAGTCGGCTAGTTGGCCGGAGCGGTTTGCCCTATCGCCCTGATATCTCCAGGATGCGGAGGGCAAGTTTGAGATGCGGCATATCCAGCATGCGCCCGTCAAGCTGGATGACGCCCGCGTGCGGCTTGGCGGCAAAGGCAGCAGCGACTTTCTCCGCCCAGGCGATCTCGGACGCGTCAGGTGTGAAGGCGTGGTTGATCGTTTCGACCTGGCTCGGATGGATGGCCATCATACCGGAAAAGCCGTCGCGCCGGGCGCGGCCGACATAGGCCCTGAGACCGCTGAGATCGTGGAAATCGGGATAGACGGTTTCGATGGCTGGAACGGCGGCGGCGTGCGCCCCGAATAGCGTGAGCGAGCGGGCAAGCTCGTAAGGTGGGGTATAACGGCCATCCGTCCTGCGCGCGGTCGCAGCCCCCATCGCGGCGGGCAGGTCCTCGGCACCCCAGGTCAGGCCGCAGAGGCTGGTCGAGACTTCCCGATAGCTGCCGATCTCGAAGATTGCGGATGGCGTTTCGGTTGCGATCGGCAGGATCGGGATTTCAGATGCAAGAGAGCCTGCGAGTTTCCACACCGACGCCGCGCCCTCGGCCTTCGGCAGCATGATCGCGAAAGGATGAAGGCCGTTCAAAGCGGCAAGGTCGTCTTCGAATTCCGGGGAGGAGAGGGGATTGATGCGGATCAGCAGATTGGTTTCGCCGGCCCGACGCTGGACGTATTCGTGCACGTTTTCGCGAGCGCGCGGCTTGTTGGCCGGCGCAACCGAATCCTCCAGATCGAGAATGACTGCATCGGCGCCGGAAGCGAGCGCTTTGTCGAAACGCTCCGGCCGGTCGCCGGGCACAAAGAGCAGCGAGCGCAGCCTCATGACGGTTTCACCTTCAGCATCGCCGTGCGCAGGCACTGGCAGACCGTCTCGCCGCGCTGGTTCAGGGTGATGTGCTGGAAAGTGACGATGCCGGCATCGGGGCGGGAATTCGAACGGCGCAGTTCTGTTACTTCCGTTTCCACTCGCAGCGTATCGCCGATGAAGACCGGCTTCGGCATCGTCACCTTGTCATAGCCGAGATTGGCGACGAGCGTGCCGAGCGTGGTGTCGCCGACCGAAAGGCCGACGGTCAGCGCGAAGGTGAAAGTGCCGTTGACGACGATCTGGCCGAATTCGGTGCCGGCGGCATAGTCAGCATCGAGATGCAGGGGCTGCGGATTGTGGGAAAGCGTCGTGAACAGCAGATTGTCGGTCTCGGTGACCGTGCGGCGGATTTCGTGGGCGATGCGGTCGCCGACCCTCCATTCATCGAAATAGCGGCCGGCCATCACTCCTCCTCCTTGATGACGGTGACCACCAGCTGGTTTTCTGAAACCCTGATGCCAGTGGAAACCTGCAGTTTTCCGACGATGCCGTCGAAGGGTGCGCGCAGCGAATGCTCCATTTTCATCGCTTCCACCGTCAGCAGGCGGTCCCCTTTGGCGACACGATCGCCTTCGGCGACCTCCACCGAAATGACGAGGCCGGGCATGGGCGACAGGATCGCGCCATCGCCCGGCCCATGGTTTGCCTCGACTTCGCTCGCGGCGGGCAGGCTGATCGGCCAGGCATCGCCGGCGTCGAAAAGCACTGTCGTTTCCGCCGTTGTGACGGTATTTGCCTCAAGTTCCGGACGTGACTGCCCCCAATAGAGGTGACCGTCGATGCGGACGCGCACGCGGCCGTCGCTTGGCCCGGCGATGCGAAAACCAGTCAGCGCCGACCACGGATCATCGCCGACTTTCTTCGAAAGAACCGAGGCGGCACGGTCGATTGCCGTTGCATCCGGCTCCTTCGCCACAAGACTTTCGCCGTGCCGGTCGAGGAAACCGGTATCGATCCGTGCCGCGCGGAAGTCCGGGTCGGTAGCGATGCGGGCGAGAAGACCGGCATTGGAACGGACCGGCCAGACCTCAATATCGGCGCAAGCGGCCGCGAGCTTCGAAAGCGCAGCCTGGCGGTTTGGCCCGTGCGCAATAATCTTGGCGATCATCGGGTCGTAGAAAGCGGTGATCTCATCGCCCTCTTCGACACCGCTGTCGACGCGGACCGTTTGCGGCAGCCTGAGATGCTCGAGCCGGCCGGTCGAGGGCAGGTAGCCGGCGGCGGGATTTTCGGCATAGAGGCGGGCTTCGAGGGCCCAGCCTTTCATTGAAATCTCGTCCTGCATTTTCGGCAGTGGCTCGCCGCTAGCGACCTTCAGCTGCCAGAGCACCAGATCCTCGCCTGTAATTGCCTCGGTGACCGGGTGTTCGACCTGTAGGCGCGTATTCATTTCCATGAACCAGATCCGGTCGGGACGCAGCCCCTCTGAGGCATCGGCGATGAATTCGATGGTGCCGGCGCCGACATAGTTCACCGCTCTTGCTGCCTTCACCGCCGCATCGCAGATCGCTGCCCGTGTGGCGGCATCGAGGCCGGGGGCAGGGGCCTCCTCGATGACCTTCTGGTGACGGCGCTGCAACGAGCAATCGCGTTCGAAGAGATGGGCACAGTTCCCATGCTGATCGGCGAAAACCTGCACCTCGATATGGCGCGGATTGGCAATATAACGTTCGATCAGAACGCGGTCGTCGCCGAAGGCGGCGACGGCCTCACGGCGGCAGGAGGCCAGAAGTTCGGCGAAATCTTGCCGACCGTCGACGCGGCGCATGCCTTTGCCGCCGCCGCCGGCAACCGCCTTGATGAGGACGGGATAACCGATGGCTTCGGCTTCCGCCGTCAGCCTCTCCTGGCTCTGGTCCGATCCGAGATAACCAGGGGTCACCGGCACGCCTGCCGCCTGCATCAATTCTTTCGCGGCGTCCTTCAGCCCCATCGCCCGGATGGCCGCCGGCGGCGCGCCGACCCAGATGATGCCGGCCTTTTCCACCGCCTCGGCAAAATCGGCATTTTCCGAGAGGAATCCGTAGCCCGGATGGATCGCAGCGGCTCCGTTCTTGCGGGTGGCCTCCAGGATGCGCTCCGGCGAGAGATAGCTTTCGCGGGCCGGCGAGGGGCCGATGGCGATCGCCTCGTCCGCCTCCCTCACGAAGGGCAGGCCGGCATCGGCCTCGGAATAGACGGCGATGGTGCGGATGCCGAGCATCTTCGCGGTGCGGATGATGCGGCGGGCGATTTCGCCTCGGTTGGCGATGAGAAGGCTTTCCATCATCGCGCGTCACATCCTGAACAGGCCGAAGCGCGTCCCTCTAGGGATCGGCGCATTCAGGCAGGCGGAAAAGGCAAGGCCCAGCACATCGCGTGTCTGGCTGGGATCGATGATGCCGTCGTCCCAGAGGCGGGCTGTGGCATAATAGGGATTGCCTTCGGCCTCATAGCCGGCGCGGATCGGCGCCTTGAAGGCCTCCTCCTCATCGACAGGCCAATCCTCGCCGCGCGCTTCAAGCGCGTCGCGGCGGATGGTGGCGAGCACGGAAGCCGCCTGTTCGCCCCCCATGACGCTGATGCGGCTGTTCGGCCAGGTGAAGAGGAAACGCGGCCGATAGGCGCGGCCGCACATGCCATAATTGCCGGCGCCGAAGCTGCCGCCGATGATGACGGTGATCTTCGGCACGGTCGCGGTCGCGACCGCCGTCACCAGCTTTGCCCCGTCCTTGGCGATGCCGCCGGCCTCATAGCGGCCGCCGACCATGAAGCCGGAGATGTTCTGCAGGAAGAGCAGGGGTACGCGGCGCTGGCAGGCGAGCTCGATGAAATGCGCGCCCTTCAGTGCGCTTTCGGAAAACAGCACGCCGTTATTGGCGATGACGGCGACCGGCATGCCCCAGATGCGGGCGAAGCCGCAGACCAGCGTGGTGCCGTAGAGCGGCTTGAACTCATGCAGTTCCGAGCCGTCGACGATGCGGCCGATGACCTCGCGCACGTCATAGGGCGAGCGCACGTCCTCGGGGATGAGACCGCAGAGATCCTCGGGATCGAGTTTCGGCGGTCGTGGCGGCTTGAGGTCGATATCGACCGATTTGACGCTGTTGAGGCTGGCGACGATATCGCGCACCAGAAGCAGCGCATGTTCGTCGTTTTCGGCGACATGATCGACGACGCCGGAGCGGCGGCCATGGGTCTCGGCGCCGCCGAGCTCCTCGGCCGAAATAATCTCGCCGGTCGCGGCTTTGACCAGCGGGGGACCGGCGAGGAAGATCGTGCCCTGATTGCGCACGATCACCGTTTCGTCCGACATGGCGGGCACATAGGCGCCACCGGCGGTGCAGCTTCCCATGACGCAGGCGATCTGTGGGATTCCCTCGGCCGACATCTGCGCCTGATTGTAGAAGATCGCGCCAAAATGGTCGCGGTCGGGAAAGACCTCGGCCTGATGCGGAAGATTGGCGCCGCCGCTATCGACGAGATAGAGGCAGGGCAGCCGGTTCTGCAGGGCGATCTCTTGCGCCCGCAGATGCTTTTTCACTGTCAGGGGGTAATAGGCCCCACCCTTCACCGTCGCGTCATTGGCGACGATCATCACCTCGCGGCCGGAAACGCGGCCGATGCCAGTAATGATGCCGGCGCCTGGCGCCTCGTCGCCGTACATGCCGTTGGCCGCCAGCGCACCGATCTCCAGGAAGGGGCTGCCGGCATCGAGCAAAAGCTGGATGCGGTCGCGCGGCAGGAGCTTGCCCTTACCGGTATGGCGCTCACGGGCTGCCTGCGAACCGCCGTCGCGGGCTTTCGTCGAACGCTCGTAGAGCTCGTCGACGAGCGCTCGGTTCTTGATTGCATTGGTCTTGAAAATCTCGTTGTCGCGATCGATCGCCGAGGAAATCACCGTCATGATGCAATGAGCTCCCGGCCGATCAGGTAGCGGCGGATCTCGTTGGTGCCGGCGCCGATATCGTAGAGCTTGGCGTCACGCAGGAAGCGTTCGACCGGCCATTCCTTGGTATAGCCGGCGCCGCCGAGCGCCTGGATCGCCTCCAGCGACACTTTCACGGCATTCTCGCTGGCAAAGAGGATTGCGGCGGCTGCGTCGGTGCGCGTCGTGCGGCCGGCATCGCAGGCGCGGGCGACGGAATAAACATAGGCGCGGGCCGAATTCAGCGCGACATACATGTCGGCGATCTTGCCCTGCATCAGCTGGAAATCGCCGATCGCCTTGCCAAATTGCTTGCGATCCCTGACATAGGGCAACACGACATCGAGGCAGGCCTGCATGATGCCGAGCGGCCCGCCGGCCAGCACGGCGCGCTCGTAATCGAGACCGGACATCAGGATCTTCACGCCCTCTCCCTCTCGGCCCATGAGCGCCTCGGCCGGCACCTCGCAATCCTGAAAGACCAGTTCGGCCGTGTCGCTGCCGCGCATGCCGAGCTTGGAGAGCTTCTTCGAGACGCTGAAGCCGGGCAGGCCCTTTTCGATGATGAAGGCGGAAATGCCTTTCGGGCCGGCGGCGGGATCTGTCTTGGCATAGACGACAAGCACATCGGCGTGCGGTGCATTGGTGATCCAGAACTTGGTGCCGTTCAGGACATAGCGGTCGCCCTTCTTGTCGGCGCGCAGCTGCATGGAGACGACATCGGAACCGGAGCCCACCTCTGACATCGCAAGCGAGCCGACATGTTCGCCGGAGATCAGCTTCGGCAGATGGCGGCGTTTCTGCTCCGGCGAGGCCCAGCGGCGGATCTGGTTGACGCAGAGATTGGAATGGGCGCCGTAGCTGAGGCCGACGGACGCCGAGGCGCGCGAGACCTCCTCCATGGCAATGACATGATCGAGATAACCGAGACCGGCGCCACCGAATTCTTCCTCGACGGTGATCCCGTGCAGGCCTAACGCACCCATTTCAGGCCAGAGCTGGCGTGGAAATGTGTTGCTTTCGTCGATCTCCGCGGCAATCGGAGCAATATGATCGGCGGCAAACCGCGCCGTCGTTTCGCGGATCGCGTCCGCGGTTTCGCCGAGCGAAAAATCAAACATGGCACTCCTCCCGCTGAAATATGTAGCGCGGGTTGCGGCAGGTTCAAAGTGCCGTTGAATAATGCGAGCGGAGAGCTCCTTTTCTTGAAAATATGGAAAACATGGAATATATGGAGAACGAAGCGGAGATGATATCCATGCGACAGTTTACGACAGGTGATCTCAACAAGCAGGTCGGCGATGTCACCGATGCCGCGAGCCGCGAGCCGGTCGTCCTCACCCGCCACAACAAGCCGCGTTTCGTGCTGATGAGCTATGAGCATTACGAGCGGATGCGCAGCGGCGGGGACCCGCGCCGTGCCCATCACATTTCGGAGATGCCGGACGAGCATGCCGAATTGTTCGACGACGCGATCGAGCGGCTGGCGCACGGTGAAGGCTACGACGATGAGCCATGAGTTTCGCCCTGGCGAGGTGATAACCTATCCCTATCTCTGGGCATGGCAGCAGCAGCGTGGCGAGACCGAGGGGCGCAAACAGCGCCCGGTCTGTGTGGTCGTGGCGATCCGCAGTGCGAGCGATGGAAATACGCATCTCGTCCTTCTGGCAATCACCACACAGCCGCCGGAGGCGGGAAGGATTGCGCTGGAGATTCCCGATATCGAACGTCGGCGCGCCGGTCTCGGTGATCTCAAGCAGAGTTGGATCGTCGTCGACGAATACAATTACGATGTCGTCGAGCGTTCCTGGTACATCGAACCTCATCAGGAGGTTCTTGGTCGATTCAGCAAGACCTTCGCGATGAAGATTGCCGCCATGTTCGCGAAAGCGCGAGGTCAATCGGGTCGGATCAACCGACTCGACTGACACGCCCTCAATTTTCCGCTCCCTCCCGGCGAAAAACCTCGGGACTCCTGCCCATCCATTTGCGGAAGGCGCGGAAGAAGGCGCTGGGTTCGGAATAGCCGAGCTGCACCGCGATCTCGCCGATGGCCCTTGGCGTGTTCAGCAACAGCTCGACGGCGAGATCCCGGCGGATGTCGTCCTTGATGGCAGCATAGCTTTGTCCCTCATCGTGCAGGCGGTGGCGTAACGTTGAGGGCGGCATGCGCATGTCGGCGGCGAGTTCGGCGAAGCTCCGCCACATACCCGGCGTTGCCTGGCTCAAGCGGCGGCGGACGGCGGCGGCGATGCCGGCATCATAACGATAGCGCACCAGAATATTGGCGGGGGCGCCGCGCAGGAACTGTTTGAGCGCCTGTTCGCTGCGTGAAATCGGCAGGTCGAGCAAGGCGCTGTCGAAGCCGAGGCGGCTGATCGGTTGCGAGAAGCGCACGGGTGCGCCAAAGAAGAGCCGGTAGTCGGCGCCTTGTTTCGGCTCAGGGCAGCGGAAATCGACGAGGCGGATCGGGATGCGCCGGCCGACCAGCCAGCAGATGATGCCGTGCAGGATGATCCAATAGGTGCGGTAGGCGAAGGCCGAACGCGGGCCGCCGGCATCCCGGAGTTCGATCTCGGCCAGTCCATCGCGGATGACGAGGCGCCCCCGGGGATCGTCGAGCACGACATCGAGGAAGCGCAGGGCTCGGCGTAGCGCATGCCCGAGCGTCGGCGCATGCAGCACGCAATGGCAAAGCAGCGTGAAGCTGCCGCTGCGCATCGGCCGTGCGCCCATGCCGAAGAATTCATCGTCGAGTTCGGCGGCGATTGCCAGCCAGAGTGCCCCATAGGTTTCCGCCGAAACCGGCTGGTCGACGAGCAGGTCGTCTCGGGATAGCAAGCCGACGCGGTCAAGGATCGGCGCCGTCGGTTTGCCGAGCCGCCGCAGACTGTCGAGCGCCTCCTCCACAAAGCCCGGCGCGATCATCCGTCGTTCGATCTCGGCCATCCCATCCTCGCTATGGCAAAACTGGCCGAAATAATGGAGCAGTTCTGTCATCGCTTGCAATAGGTGGAGCGAATAGAATCGTACCTGTCGGTTGCGCTTTGAGGAGGGCGCGGCCGGCAGGGAGGAACATTCATGCTGATCCGAGGTGCAAGTTTCATCGTGACCGGGGGCGGCTCAGGCCTCGGTGCGGCAACGGTGCGCACACTTGTCGAGGCAGGCGGACGCGTGACGATCGCCGATCTCAATGCCGAAGCGGGCGAAGAGATCGCCCGGGAGTTCGGGAGCGATGCCCGTTTCGTCAAGGCCGATGTAACCGATGCTGAGCAGGGAACGGCAGTGGTTGCCACAGCCCTCGAAGCCTTCGGCAGTTTGCGCGGATTGGTCAATTGCGCGGGCGTGGCGCCCGCCGAAAAGGTGATCGGCCGCGACGGGCCGCACCGGTTGGAAAGCTTTGCGCGCACGGTCTCCATCAATCTCATTGGCACGTTCAACATGATCCGGCTTGCCGCCGCGGCGATCGAGAAGACTGAGCCGGATGCGGAAGGTGAGCGCGGCGTGATCGTCAATACAGCCTCGGTTGCCGCCTTCGACGGCCAGATCGGCCAGGCGGCCTATGCCGCTTCCAAGGGTGGTGTGGCGGCGATGACGCTGCCGATTGCCCGCGAGCTTGCCCGCCACGGCGTTCGCGTCGTGTCGATCGCGCCCGGCATCTTCGAGACACCGATGATGGCCGGCATGCCGACGGAGGTGCGGGAAGCGCTCGGCAAGAGCGTGCCGTTTCCGCCGCGGCTCGGACGTCCGACGGAATTTGCCGGGCTGGTGCGCCATATCTTTGAAAACAACATGCTGAACGGCGAGGTGATCCGCCTCGACGGCGCATTGCGGATGGGCGCGCGGTAAGCGCGTCGCTCGAAGGAGGGAAAGATGGTTTTGCAGGATCCCATCGTCATCGTCGGTGCGGCGCGCACCCCGATCGGCAGCTTTCAGGGAGAGCTGAAAGAGGCGACAGCGCCCGAGCTTGGAGCAGCGGCGATCCGGGCGGCACTTGAGCGGAGCCGCGTCGAGGCCGAGGCGATCGAGGAGGTTGTCTTCGGCTGCGTGCTGCCGGCTGGCCAGGGGCAGGCGCCGGCGCGCCAGGCTGCGATCCATGCCGGCTTGCCCTTCGCGACCGGGGCCAGCACCGTCAACAAGATGTGCGGCTCAGGCATGAAGGCGGTCATGATGGCTCATGATCTGATTACGGCCGGCAGTGGCTCGATAGCTGCCGCGGGCGGCATGGAAAGCATGACGAATGCGCCCTATCTCCTGGACAAGGCCCGCGGCGGCTATAGGCTCGGCCATGGGCGTGTCGTGGATCACATGTTCCTCGACGGGCTGGAGGATGCATATGACAAGGGGCGCTTGATGGGCAGCTTCGCGGAGGATTGCGCCGAGGCCTATCAGTTCACGCGCGAGGCGCAGGATGCCTATGCCATTGCCTCGCTGACGCGGGCGCAGAAGGCGATCGCCGAAGGTTACTTCGAAAGCGAGATCGTGCCGGTCACCGTGAAATCGGGCAAATCAGAGCAGGTGGCGAGCCGCGACGAACAGCCGGGAAAGGCGAAACCCGACAAGATCCCGACGCTGAAGCCGGCCTTCCGTGACGGCGGCACGGTGACGGCTGCCAATTCCAGCTCGATCTCCGATGGCGCGGCAGCCCTGGTGCTGATGCGCCGCTCGGAGGCGGATCGCCGCGGCCTGAGGCCGCTTGCCACCATCCTCGGCCACGCCACCCATTCTCAGGCACCCAATCTTTTCGCCACCGCGCCGATCGGCGCGCTTCAGAAATTGTCCGATCGTACCGGCCTGGCGCTCTCGGAGGTCGATCTCTTCGAAATCAACGAGGCCTTCGCCGTCGTCGCCATGGCGGCGATGCGCGATCTCGACCTGCCGCATGAAAAGGTCAATGTGCATGGCGGCGCCTGCGCGCTCGGCCATCCCATAGGCGCTTCCGGAGCCCGCATCCTGGTGACGCTGCTTGCGGCGCTGGAGCGCTACGACCTGAAGCGCGGCATGGCCGCGCTTTGCATCGGCGGCGGCGAGGCGACGGCAGTCGCGATCGAGCGGCAATAGGAGAGGGGAAGAAACAGATGATCCTTTCCGACCTCCAGCAGCAAATCTCAGATCTCGCCCGCGATTTTGCCCGCGACCGGCTGGCGCCGGGGGCGGCCAGACGCGACCGGGAGCATCTCTTTCCGCGCGAGGAATTGAAGGAGATGGGTGAACTCGGGCTGCTCGGCATGCTGGTGCCGGAGGCCTATGGCGGCTCGGATACCGGTGTGATCGCCTATGCCGCCGCACTGGAGGAGATTGCCGCCGGCGACGGACCTTGTTCCACCATCATGAGCGTGCACAGCTCCGTCGGCTGCGTGCCGATCCTGAAATTCGGCTCCGAGGAGCAGCGGCAGCGCTTCCTGCCGAAGCTCGCCAGCGGCGAATGGATCGGCGGCTTTGCGCTTACCGAGCCGCAGGCCGGTTCCGATGCCTCGAACCTGAAGACCCGAGCCCGGCGTGACGGCGATCACTACGTGCTCGACGGCGCCAAGCAGTTCATCACCTCGGGCAAGAACGGCAACGTGATCATCGTCTTCGCCGTCACTGATCCCGACGCCGGCAAGAAAGGCATCACCGCCTTCATCGTGCCGACGGAGACGCCGGGCTACGAGGTAATCCGCGTCGAGGAAAAGCTCGGTCTACATTCCACCGATACCTGCCAAATCGCCTTCAACAACATGCGCATTCCTGCGGATTTCAGGCTGGGTGCGGAAGGCGAAGGCTATCGCATCGCGCTCGCCAATCTCGAGGGCGGGCGGATCGGCATTGCCGCGCAGGCCGTCGGCATGGCGCGCGCGGCCTTCGAGGCAGCGCGCGATTACGCCAAGGAGCGTACGGCCTTCGGCAAGCCGATTTTCGAACATCAGGCCGTTGCCTTCCGCCTTGCAGACATGGCGGTGCGGATCGAGGCGGCGCGCCAGCTCGTCTTTCATGCCGCTTCCCTCCGGGAGGCGGAGCTTCCCTGCCTCTCGGAAGCTTCGATGGCGAAGCTCTTTGCCTCGGAGATGGCCGAGCGCGTCTGCTCCGACGCGATCCAGATCCACGGCGGTTACGGCTACATGGCCGATTATCCGGTCGAGCGGATTTATCGCGATGTGCGCATCTGCCAGATCTATGAGGGAACGAGTGATGTGCAGCGCATGGTGATCGCCCGCAATCTATAGGCCCGCAATCTATAGGAATGACATCCGGTCCGCTTCCGGGGAGGGGAGCAGGGCCGGCAAAGGGAGGAAAGAAAAATATGGTGGATTCCGCTCGTTTGAGCCTGCATGTCCCCGAACCCGCCGTCCGCCCGGGCGGCCAGCCTGATTTTTCCAACGTCAAGATCGCCAAGGCGGGCTCCGTGCCGCGGCCGGAGGTGGATGTCGCATCCGAAGATATTCGCGATCTTGCCTATTCGATCATCCGCGTGCTGAACCGCGATGGCGAACCGGTTGGTCCGTGGGCGGGCTCGCTCTCAGACGAGGAGTTGCTGACCGGGCTTCGCAACATGATGAAGCTGCGCGCCTTCGACGCTCGCATGCTGATGGCGCAGCGGCAGGGCAAGACCTCCTTCTACATGCAGCATCTCGGCGAAGAGGCGGTCAGCTGTGCCTTCCGCAAAGCGCTCAACAAGGGAGACATGAATTTCCCGACCTATCGTCAGGCGGGCCTCTTGATCGCCGACGACTACCCGATGGTCGAGATGATGAACCAGATCTACTCGAACGAGAGCGATCCGCTGCGCGGCCGGCAGCTGCCGATCATGTACTCGTCCAAGGAGCACGGCTTCTTCACCATCTCGGGCAATCTCGCCACGCAATATGTGCAGGCTGTGGGCTGGGCAATGGCCTCGGCGATCAAGAACGACAGCCGCATTGCCGCGGCCTGGATCGGCGACGGATCAACGGCGGAATCGGATTTCCACTCGGCGCTCGTCTTCGCCTCGACCTACAAGGCGCCGGTCATCCTCAATATCGTCAACAATCAGTGGGCGATCTCCACCTTCCAGGGCATTGCCCGCGGCGGCTCCGGCACTTTTGCCGCCCGCGGCCTCGGCTTCGGCATTCCGGCGCTGCGGGTCGATGGAAACGACTATCTCGCCGTCCATGCCGTCGCCCGCTGGGCGGCCGAGCGCGCGCGCCGCAATCTTGGCCCGACGCTGATCGAATATGTGACCTATCGCGTTGGCGCACATTCGACCTCAGACGATCCGAGTGCCTACCGGCCAAAGACGGAATCGGAGGCCTGGCCGCTCGGCGACCCCGTGCTGCGGCTGAAAAAACATCTGATCGTCAAGGGCGCATGGTCGGAGGAGCGGCATGTGCAGGCCGAAGCCGAAATTATGGACGAGGTGATCGAAGCGCAGCGCCAGGCAGAAACGCATGGCACGCTGCATGCCGGCGGCAAGCCTTCGGTGCGCGATATTTTCGAGGGCGTCTATGCCGAGATGCCACCGCATATCCGTCGCCAGCGGCAGAAGGCGGGGTACTGACATGACCAGAATGACGATGATCGAGGCCGTGCGCAGTGCCATGGATGTCTCTATGGCTAGGGATGACAATGTCGTGGTCTTCGGCGAGGATGTCGGTTACTTCGGCGGCGTCTTCCGCTCGACCCAGGGCCTGCAGGCAAAGTACGGCAGGACACGCTGCTTCGACACGCCGATCAGCGAATCCGGGATCGTCGGCACGGCGATCGGCATGGCGGCCTATGGGCTGAAGCCCTGTGTCGAAATCCAGTTCGCCGACTACATGTATCCGGCCTATGACCAGCTGACGCAGGAGGCGGCGCGCATCCGCTACCGTTCCAACGGCGATTTCACCTGCCCGATCGTCGTGCGTATGCCCACAGGCGGCGGCATCTTCGGCGGCCAAACCCACAGTCAGAGCCCGGAAGCGCTCTTCACCCATGTCTGCGGATTGAAGGTCATCGTGCCTTCCAATCCCTATGACGCCAAAGGCCTGCTGATTGCAGCGATCGAGGATCCCGATCCCGTCATGTTCCTTGAGCCGAAGCGGCTCTATAACGGTCCCTTCGACGGCCATCACGAGCGGCCGGTGACGCCCTGGTCGAAACACGATCTCGGCGAGGTGCCCGATGGCCATTACACCATCCCGATCGGCAAAGCCGAGGTGCGGCGCACGGGATCGGCGGTGACTGTGGTTGCCTATGGCACGATGGTGCATGTGGCGCTTGCCGCGGCCGAGGATGCCGGCATCGATGCCGAGGTGATCGATCTCCGAAGCCTGCTGCCGCTCGATCTCGATACGATCGTCCAATCGGTCTCCAAGACCGGCCGTTGCGTCGTCGTGCATGAGGCGACCTTGACATCGGGCTTCGGCGCCGAAGTCGTGGCGCTGGTGCAGGAACATTGCTTCTATCATCTCGAAGCGCCAGTCGTTCGCGTTGCCGGCTGGGACACGCCCTATCCGCATGCGCAGGAGTGGGACTATTTTCCCGGTCCCGGCCGTGTCGGGCGGGCGCTTGCCGAAGTCATGGAGGCCTGAGCCATGGGCGAATTCATCATCAAGATGCCCGATGTCGGGGAAGGGGTCGCCGAGGCCGAGCTTGTGGAATGGCATGTGAAGGCAGGAGATCCCGTCCGTGAGGACATGGTGATCGCCGCCGTCATGACCGACAAGGCGACGGTGGAAATTCCCTCTCCCGTCGACGGCACCGTCATCTGGCTTGCCGGCGAGGTCGGAGACCGCATCGCGGTCAAGGCGCCCTTGGTGCGGATCGAGACGGCGGGAGATGTCGGCGAAGCCCAGCCGATGCAGATCTCGCAGACGCCGATTGCCGAAACGACCAAAACTGAGATTGCGAAGCCTGCCCCGCCGCCGCCGGCGCCCGTGGCAGCGCCGGCCGAAAAGCCGCTCGCCGCTCCTTCCGTGCGGCTCTTCGCCAGGGAAAGTGGCGTCGATCTCAGGCAGGTGCAGGGGAGCGGACCGGCCGGACGTATCCTGCGCGAGGATATCGAGCAGTTTCTCGCCCAGGGGGCCGGGACCGCTCCTGCAACGGTGAAGAACGGCTTTGCCAGGAAGACGGCAACCGAGGAGATCAATCTGACCGGCCTGCGTCGGCGCATCGCCGAAAAGATGGTTCTCTCCACCTCGCGCATCCCCCACATCACTTACGTGGAGGAAATGGACATGACGGCGCTCGAGGAGCTGCGCGCCACCATGAACGGTGATCGCCGGGCAGGTCACCCGAAGTTGACCGTTCTGCCCTTTTTGATGCGGGCGCTGGTCAAGGCGATATCCGAACAGCCGGAGGTCAACGCCACCTTCGACGACGACGCCGGCATCATCACGCGCCATAGCGCCGTGCATATCGGTATCGCGACACAGACGCCGGCCGGCCTGACCGTACCTGTGGTGCGGCATGCGGAAGCCCGCGGCATCTGGGATTGCGCCGCGGAGATGAACCGGTTGGCGGAAGCGGCGCGATCCGGTACTGCGACGCGCGACGAGCTTTCCGGCTCCACCATCACCATCAGCTCGCTGGGCGCTCTCGGCGGTATCGCCTCGACGCCCGTCATCAATCACCCCGAAGTGGCGATCATCGGTGTCAACAAGATCGCCACGCGGCCGGTCTGGGACGGCGCGCAGTTCGTGCCGCGCAAAATAATGAACCTCTCCTCCAGCTTCGACCATCGCATCATCGACGGCTGGGATGCGGCAACCTTCGTGCAGCGCATCCGCACGTTGCTCGAAACGCCGGCCCTCATTTTCATCGAAGGCTGATCCATGAAAGAGATTGTCTGCAAGCTCCTGGTCATCGGCGCCGGTCCGGGCGGATATGTCTGCGCCATCCGCGCCGGCCAGCTCGGCATCGATACCGTCATCGTCGAGGCCGGCAAGCCGGGCGGCACCTGCCTGACGGTCGGCTGCATTCCCTCCAAGGCGCTGATCCATGCGGCCGAGGAATTCGAGGCCACGAAAAAAATGCTTGCCGGCAGGAATCCGATGGGCATCCGCGTCGAGGGTGCGGCCATCGATCTTTCCAGAACGATCGCCTGGAAGGATGGCATTGTCGGCCGGTTGACGAGTGGCGTCTCCGGCCTCTTACAGAAGGCACGCGTCAAGATCGTCCATGGCCGAGCCCGCTTCCGCGACGGCAAGACGGTGGAGGTGGAGACCGAAACTGGCCAGCAGATCATCCGTGCCGAGACGGTAGTGATCGCCACCGGCTCCGATCCGGTCGAGCTTGCCAGCCTGCCTTTCGGCGGCCGCGTCATTTCCTCGACCGAGGCGCTGTCGCTCACGGAGCTGCCGAAAAAACTCCTCGTGGTCGGCGGCGGTTATATCGGTCTGGAGCTTGGGACAGCGTTTGCTAAGATGGGCTCGGAGGTGACGGTCGTGGAGGCAACGCCGCAGGTGCTGCCGCTCTATGATGCCGAGTTGGTGCGTCCCGTCATGCGCAAACTCACCGAAAGCGGGATCCGCGTGCTGACGGGGGCGAAGGCGATCGGCCTTGCCGACGATGGCGGAGCTTTGATCGTCGAAACATCGGATGGCCGGCGAGAGACCCTGCCGGCGGACCGCATCCTCGTGACCGTCGGTCGCCGCCCAAGGACCGCGGGCTCCGGCCTCGAAGAACTCGATCTCGATCGCGCCGGCCCCTATCTGAGGATCGACGATCGCTGCCGCACCTCAATGCGCGGCATCTATGCGATCGGCGACGTGACCGGCGAACCGATGCTTGCCCATCGTGCCATGGCGCAAGGCGAGATGGTGGCCGAAATCATCGCCGGCAAGAAGCGGGCGTGGGACAAGCGCTGCATCCCCGCCATCTGCTTCACCGACCCGGAGATCATCAGCGCCGGCCTCTCGCCGGCGGAAGCCCAGGCCCAAGGCTATGAGATCCGAACCGGCCAGTTTCCCTTCAGCGCCAACGGACGGGCGATGACTATGCTATCCGAAGAGGGTTTCGTGCGCGTCGTAGCGCGTGCCGACACCAACCTCGTGCTCGGCCTGCAGGCGGTGGGTGCCGGGGTCTCCGAGCTCTCGGCTGCTTTCGCATTGGCCATCGAGATGGGCGCACGCCTGGAAGACATCGCCGGCACCATCCACGCGCATCCGACCCGCAGCGAGGCGATGATGGAGGCGGCATTGAAAGCTCTGGGCAGCGCGCTGCATATTTGAGCCGAGCTCCGGCCGGATATGGCGATCCCCGAAACCATATTTGGCCCCCGGATTTCTTGGCAATTTGTTGAGCCGACACTCGCAACTCGACCATCAGGTCTGCGAAATCACTCATAAGTTGTTTGTTGAGATAACATACATCAAATAGATGCAAAAATTGCATAACGGATATTATGGAACTAATGTCTACCGAGACAAATAACGTTTAGACGAAAATGCCTCTGCGCCTTCCATTACAAGGTGCGATCGAAGCCTCAGTCCCGAGACGGAAACCTTTAGATCCTGAGACCTGCGGAGAATTTCCTGCACAATTTTATTCCAATCATCTACCAAATGAGCGTTTTCCCGGGTCATTTGATCAATCCTTGTTACAGCCGCATTCACGCCCCGCAACCCTTCAGCCTGATGGTTTGAGCCCACGGAAATCTCGCGTACGATCGACGCGATCTGCTCGAATCGCGAGGCGATGAGTTTAAGCGTCGAACCAGCTTTGCCAACTAGTTCGACTCCGTGTGAAACCTGACCGCCCGACGTGGAAATAAGGCTGTTGATTTCCTTTGCAGCGCTCGCCGAACTTTGAGCAAGCGAGCGGACCTCAGCCGCAACTACAGCGAAGCCTTTTCCAGCTTCTCCGGCGCGGGCCGCCTCAACGCCTGCGTTCAATGCCAGAAGATTGGTCTGAAAGGAGATCTGATCGATTGTTGCGATAATTTGCGACATTTGAGATGACGATCCCTCGATCTCACCCATTGCTGCGACGGCACTCTCGACAACCCTTTCGGACTGCTTTGTTTCCAGTTGGACGGACCGAACGACCTCGTTGGCGTTTGACGCCCCGGACGCGGTCCGTCCCACGGTAGAGGTAATTTCTGATAGTACTGCGGCTGCCTCTTCGACAGACGCGGCTTGTTGTTCGGTTCGTCTCGCAAGTTCATCAGAAATAGCGGTCATCTGAGCCGCGGTCTGGTTTACGGCGACAACCGTCTCTGCAACGGAAGCGACCGTCCGCTCCAATGCCTCAACCGCGTCGTTGAAGTTGGTTTTGAGATCCTCATACTCCGATGAAAGTGCTTGGGCGATCCGGACGGTCAAGTCTCCCTTGGACAGATGTACCAATCCGTCACGAAGGACGGACAGGGCTCTCCGTTGCTCAACGCTTGCAGCCTCGAATGCCTGTTCCGTCGAACGCAAACGGTGATCCGTCTCACTGTGTAGCCGCTTCTGTTCATCTTCAAGAATTCGGCGCTCATCCAAGGCTTTTCCGAAAAAGGCTAGTGCTTGAGCCATCGAGCCGATCTCATCTCGCCGGACCAGACCGGGTACGGCAACTGATCGACTTCCTGTGGTCAAAGCCTGCATTGCGTTCGTGAGCTTGACGATCGGCGAGGCAATGCGCGCCTGCATCCACGCGAATGCGCCAACGCAGACAATGCTCACCATCCCTAAGCTAATGATGAAAAACAAATGAGCCTCGTCGGCTGCTTCTGCGCCCAAAGCGACAGCGGATGTTGAAATCTCTTTCTGGTACCGCTGCCCCCGTTTGATCGCATCTCGGATGCCCTTGAGATACGGCTGTGACCGGCCAAGCAGCAGTTCATGTGCTCCTGCCGTGTCGCCAGTTGAGAGCGTCTCGGCCAAAGGCCCGGTGAACTTCATGTAGGCGTCGTAGGTGAGCGAAATATTGTCAGCGCTCTTGGTCTCGTCCTCACCGGTCGCGAACGCTCTGAACTCTTTAAGCGAATCCGCCATATCGAGGACCCCGGTTTCCAACTCGCGCGCCGCCTTCTGACGATCGTCTTCATTTGCGAGGAGTAGTTGCAATTGACGCGAGCGCACGGTCTCGAAACGTGCCGCGAGCAAGCCGAGACTTTGCGCAGAGGGGAGCCATTTGTTGGCTATAAGCGTTGCGGTCGTATTTACTTCTTTTAGTCGGTCCAACCCAGCTATCCCTAAACCGACGTTGCTAAGGAGCAACAACCCCATCGCGAGCCCAACCTTGGCGCGCATTGAAAGCGTTATCATCGACGGCAATTTCTTAAGGAAAGGTAGGAATTTCATCATCGATGCCCACTACATATTAATATATCGATATACTTCCAGAGAACAGTTAATTTTTGTTGAATTGCCGCAGTTAGGCAATTTGGCCCGCAAGAAGCTGATTAAAACGGGTGTCACAGGTGCAGTCGGGACGTTGAAGAGCCCCTTCGTAAAAGGTATGGGCCTCTGTTGGTTCGGCGCAGAACACTCAAACTTGTCCCAGCAACGTGTTCCCAGGCCGCGACATCACGCCTAAGACATTTGTCGACGAGACAACTAACAACAATCTCAGGAAACCCCGATCACCAAAGCAAAACCCTGGTCCAGGCTGTAAGTCATGTCTCGAGGAAGCGAGCGCGGCAGCAGGCGCCGCCACGTTCTGTGCAGGCACTGTGGCTCCTACCCTTCACCGCGTGCCGCCGCACCTGATGCAGTGAAAGCGCTTTCATGGGTTATCTGACATCGCAAGGCATCTTTTGCCGAACCGCCGCCTCAAGTCTTTCCAGAGACGAGCAGAGGCACGGAAAGACTTTGGGCTGAATCGTCGAGTATCTCGAATCGATAACCGTCGTGCACGTCCTTAGTCACCGAATACGTAAGTCGCTCTGCTACGTTGTTATCGGTGTCGAAGGTTAAGACTTTGGGCTTGAGCTCGGTGAGCTTGCTGTCGTCCAGATAGATCGAATTACAGACGATTACCTGGTCTCCTGGCTGGCATGTCCTGGCTGCAGCTCCGTTGAGGACACAGCATCTGGACCCGCGCTCGCCCCATATTACATAGGTCGAGATACGCTCGCCGGAATTCTTGTTCCAGATCTCCACAAACTCCATCGGAAGAATGCCGGCCTGCTCGCAATGATCGGGATCGAGGGTGATTGACCCATGGTAATTCAGGTTCGCCTCTGTCACACGAATGCCGTGCAGCTTGCCGGCAACCAACTTTCTCATTTTGTCCTCCTAGGAAAATTTTATTTTCGTAATGAAAGCGCGGGTAACGACAGCCGACGGCGGAGGCCTCAAGCGGCTATCATTTCCCGACACCACTTTTCGGCCTGCCAGAGACTTGTGTGCGCACCCGGCTGACCGTCCAGTTCGTCTAAATGCCGATCGCCTTGTATGCCTCGGCGATTTTGCTGATCGCGATGACATACGCGGCTGTTCGGAAGGTTGTAATGCTCGGAGAGGAGCGCTTCTTCTCTGCAATCTTGTCGTACGCATTGCGCATAACGTCTTCCAGGCCTGAGCGGACGAGGTCGATCTCAGCTCCGCCTTCCAGAAATTCGTCCCGGAGATCTTCCGGAAACTGGGATTGCGTCATCGCTTCCATCGCATAGGTGATCTGCAGATTTCGGCGTTCGCGGCGGCGTCGCTCCATGAGCCCAAACGGAATATGGGTGATGTTCTTGACCCATTCGAAATAGCTCACCACAACGCCCCCGGCGTTGACGAACAGATCAGGCAGCACGACGACACCTCGATCCGCCAATTGACGCTCAGCTTCGAAGCTAACCGGACCGTTCGCTCCCTCAGCGATCAGCCTTGCCTTTATTCTAGACGCGTTCGCTGCGGTAATGGCGTTCTCCATCGCTGCAGGGATAAGGATGTCACAAGGCAGTTCGATTCCTTCCGAAGGGGACGCGAAACTGGTCGCGCCGGGAAAGCCGAGAATGGTCCCGTGCAGTCCCTGGAACCGCTTGACCTCCTCGACCGGAAGACCGTCTGGATTGGTGATGTATCCATCGCGTTCGACAAGGGCAACGATCTTTGCGTTGTCTTCCTCGCTCAGAAATTTGGCTGCGTGGTAGCCGACATTTCCGAAGCCTTGAACGACCACAGACAAGCCACGGAGATCGCGCCGGCCGTCGATGCCGTTTTCGTCCATGTCGCGAAGATAGCTCTGGATCGCGTACTGGACGCCCCGACCGGTAGCCTCGGTGCGGCCGGCGATACCTCCTCGCGCCAGAGGTTTTCCAGTAACGCAGGCGTTCGCGTTCATGACGTCGGAAGGACCGGTGCGCTTGTATTCGTCTGCCATCCAAGCCATTTCGCGTTCACCGGTTCCCATGTCGGGCGCCGGAACATTTCGACCAGGGCAGATGAGATTCCGCTTGGCAAGCTCCTGTGTGAACCGGCGCGTGATGCGTTCGAGCTCATGCGCCTCCCATTCGTTGGGATCAATTTTCAGGGCACCCTTCGAGCCTCCGAAAGGGACGTCAACCACCGCGCATTTCAAACTCATGAGCGCCGCGAGCGCCTCCACCTCTTCCTGATCGGAAAGAAGCGAATAACGGATCCCGCCCTTTGCAGGTTCGACGTGTTCGCTGTGGACGGAGCGCCAGCCCGTGAAGCTGTACATCCGACCGCGAAGTCGAACGCCGAAGCGAACCGTGTATGTGGAGTTGCACGCCTTGATACGCTCCGCCAGACCTTCGCTGAGATCGAGATGCGTCATCGCTCGATCAATGTAAGCTTCGACGCTCTCCAGAAACGGCGAGTCGCCAATCTGCTCGTTTGATTTGCCGACGTGATCCAAGCTAGTTTCCTCTGTATGGCGAAGCGTGCGGTCCTGCGCAGCCCGATGGTGAACGTGAAGATGCGACGGTTGTTTTGGCAATGCCGTCAGGGTAAGTGCCTTTGACACCAAAGAGCCAAAAGCGGCTTCGCGGCCGTCCGCATTGCGAAATCGCGACCAGCGACGCAGGTTATGGGAGCGCCGATCTGCCCCTCAATCCACATGCCGCTAGCATTCAGATATTCCCCTTCCGATAACGGAAACATCACGCGAGGGAGCTTCACGGCGTGATCCGGGAACCTCGTGTACCTGCTCATTACAGTGACGCCAAAGAGCACCGAACCTTTGTCCGTTCCTCCTGTCGTGATGCCGAGCAGCGCATGCGCGTGCCCCCGTTCGAAGTTCAAACTTGCGAACGGGCCGCTCTGCGCTGAGTACCACCCAAGACCGTCGCATAGCGTGGCCAGCGCATCCGAAATACCGCGGGAGTTGGGTCCTCCTGCAGCCAACGCCTTCAGCGCATGGTCAAGGTCAGCCCTGAGTTCGAACGGCGTCATTACAAACGTGGCGCATTGCCTGATGCCGGAAGCTTGAAGGATGCCTAGCATCTTGCAGCCCGGAAGCGTGCCAGGAACACCAGGACTCTGCTGAAGCAGCATGTCCTCCAACGCCTTCACGAGCTTCCGGAGCGCTTGCGACCTACTGGCTGACCCGTCGTCCTCCTCCTGAATTTTACAGAACTTGGCGCCAAGAAAATGCTCTACTGGAGCCTCTCCGGCTTCGATTGAAAATGGATTCACGCAAGCCTCTCTCAATAGACGGACAAGAGCCTCGACAAGAATGGCAAAGAAACGGCTGCGGCAACTCCGCTGGCCGCAGCCGTTCCTGCTCAAGCCATGCTTGGCTTGTCCCAGAGGTTCAACGACTGCCCGATCCCGCGCGCTTTGGCGTTCTCATAGAGTTCATAGCCCCAGCTAATGTCGAAGACTGCCATGCCGCACGCGATGAATATGATACGATCCTTCGAGCTCTCACGGCCTGGCTTCGTGCCGTTCACAACATCGCCGAGACCCGTCGAGTCCTTCAGGGCCGGCAGCTTACCGGCATCAATCAGCCGATAGAACGGGCCGCCAATGACACCGCTGTAGTAGGCATCCTTGTTGCCCGATGCGATCGCGTCTTCCACGTAGGCCTCCTGAAGGGCCGTGTGGTCGTAGACGATCTTGCAGCCCGTCAGGAAGGATTCGTCGGCGTTGACGGGACCGGATACAAGTATGGTCGCACCTTCCTTGATCCATTCGTCCTTGAAGAACAGTGGCTTCAGACGGGATGCCGCGACGGTAATGACGTCGACGTCCCGGAAGCCAGCCTCCGCATCTTCTACACCGACCGCTTTGACCTTGTAGGATTCCTCCACCCAGCGGGCCAGTTCGTTAGCCTTGTCGAGAAAGACGTCAAAGCAGACAACCTTCTCCACTGCAGAAAGCTGCGTCATGATCGCCGTGAAGCAGGACTTGTTGATAGGCCCACAACCGACGACCGAAACAACCTTGGCGTCCTTGTTTGCCAAACGCTTGGCCGCAACACCTGGAACGGCGCCCGTACGCGCGGCGCTTAGCAGGTTGGCGGACATGAGAGCCAGCGGCGCGCCCGTGTCCTTGTCGTTCAACATCATGGTCAAGATCGAGCGGGGCAGGCCCTTTTGCGTATTGGCGTGGTTCGAACCGTACCACTTGTTGCCACAGACATCGAAGCGTCCACCCAGATAACCTGGCATAGCTGCAAAACGGCGATCCGGTCCTGCAACCGGCATGTTCGGAAACTTCGTTTCCTTCGGGAACACGATGTTCAGACCGTGGTTATTGTGGTTGGCGCCACCCATCAGGTAGTCGCCCTTACCAAGCAGGCTGAATGTCTCTTCGCAGACCGTTACGCAACGGGCCGCGTCAAGGACGCCAGCCTCGATCATGTCAGGTTCGGAAAGATACAGGAAGTCGATTTTCGTAGTCATTGGTTTCAACCCTCCGGGTGTGTTGGTGAATGCTTGTTGGATACCTGGCCCGACCGCGTCAGGTTCTTCAGAATTTGAGGAGAGGCTTAATGTCGTAGAGGCGGCTTCCTGCGCTTCGTGCATTTGCGCGCATCAGGAAGTTCAGCTTTTCGATCCGCTCACCCGATCGGGGTGCCCCGTTCTTCTGGAACGGAACCTGAAGTCCAACGGAGAAGTCCATCACTACGTCGTCCACGACGCCGCCCGACCGACCCGATGGTACGGCGATCATTCCATGACTGTCCGCGAACTGGTAGGCATCCAAAGCTTCGGTGATCGTGCCGACCTGGTTTGGCTTCAGAATGAAGCCGCTGACTGCATGGGTTTCGTATGCTCGCTTGAGATAGTCGAGCTTGGTTACCGTGAGATCGTCACCGAGAATAAGTGTCCGATCCAATTCCCGGTTTGCCTTGATGTAACCTTCCCAATCGTTCTCGTCGAGAAGGTCCTCGATGAAGACGAAGTCGAACTTGCTGGTGAGTTCCTTCGCATAGGCGATCAACTCGTCGGTCGTCACGCGCTTGCTTTTAAGAAGGTAGGTGCGGGTCTCGGCATCGTAGACCTCGCTCGACGCGCAATCGAGCGCGAACGCGATGCAACCAGTGTAGCCGCACGCGTCAATGGCCTGCTGCATGAGTCCAAGCAGCACCTCGGGATCGTCGGACGGGGCCGCGTAGCCATACGAGCTGGCGACCTGGGGCTTGTGGCCGAGGTGCGAGGTCAGAACTTCGCCCAGCTTCTGGAATACCGTCACAGCCATCTCGATCGAGAGGTCGATGCTATCCGTGCCATAGGGAACGATCAGGAATTCGTTGAAGGATTGGGTGAACCCCTCGTACTTGCCGCCATTGATGACGTTGAAACACGGAACCGGAACTGTTTTGACGTCACCGCCGGCGATATGATTATAGAGCGGGATGCGCCGCGCATCGGCGGCGGCCCGGAACGTGGCGATCGAAACCGAATAGATTGTGTTTCCACCAAGGCTCTTCTTATCGGGTGTCCCATCCAGCGCGATCATTTTCTCGTCTATGGCGCGCTGGTCGAACACATTCATGCCGACTAGTGCCGGGCCGATAACCTTCTCAGCTTTCTCGACGGCCTTGTGAACGCTAAGGCCGCCGTATGTCGATTTGTCTCCGTCGCGAAGCACGAAGGCTTCATGCATCCCCACGGAGGTACCAGTCGGGGCAGCGCCACGACCAATCGCACCACTTTCTGTGCGAACTTCGACCTCAACGGCCGGTCGGCATTTGCAGTCGATGATCTGCTGAGCGGTCACCGATACGATCTTGTCTTCCATCTTACTGGCCATCCTTCAGGGCTGGAACGTAGAGAATGTTGAGGTCGCAGAGGTTCGTGCCGGTGTTCCCCGTGAAGACGGCCGAGCCGATCGCATCGAGGGCCTCGAAGCAGCTATGCTCGCGCAACGTCTGATGGAGGTTGATGCCTTTGGCGGCGGCGGCCGCGAAGCTCGCCGAGTCGGTGATGCCACCGGCAGCCTTCGCGGTCCCATCGGTGCCCTCGCTGTCGATAGAGAGGAGGCAGGCGCCCTTAGTCTTCGCTGCCATGATCGCAAAGCCGACAGCCATCTCCTGCCCTGGCCCGCCGTGCCCCTTGATCACGCTGTTGTCGAGGATCTGCGTGGTCACCTCGCCAGAGCTCAGTAGGACGCACGGCGCTTTGATCGGATTGCCATATGCCTGGATCTCGCGCGCCATAGACGCGAAGAACGTGCCGGCGTCCTTGCTCTCCCCTTCGAGGAAGGATGAGACGATGATCGCAGGGATTCCCATCTTCTCAGCGACTTCTTTGGCATAGATGCAGGAATCGGGCAGCGAGTTGAGCAGGAAGTACGTGTTGCTCGGGAACGCTTTTGGCGTTTCCTTCTCGGGGCCGGCGTTCATCAGATAATCGACCACCCTGGGCGGCAGTCGATCAGCGACGTCGAAATTGACGATGGTGGCTCGCGCGTCATCGAGCGTCGTCGCATCTGGACCGATCGGCGTGCTCTTGTAGGCAGCGTGCGGGACCGCGATGTCGCCAGTCGCCGGGGTGCCGACGCCGTCGCTTATGCCGAAACCAATCAGTTCGGCGCCGACGTCTTGGATGCGTTTGGCGAGCATACCGCCATTGAGAGCCGAGATGTGCCGGCGCACGGCATTGATCTCGTAGATGCCCGCACCCGACTTCAGCAGCACATCGGTCGTGTCGATTTCGTCTTGGAGGGTGATGCCGTCGATAGGACAAGACATAAGTGCCGAGCTTCCGCCGCTGATCACGGCAATGAAGAGGTCCTGCGGGTCAGCTTGGTCGACGATCTCGATGATCTTCTTAGAGGCCCGATAGCCCTCCTCATTCGGAAGTGGATGGCCGCCGACAAACACCTCGGTCTTGTTGAACCGATCGCTCTCTTCATAGATCTTCACGATGGCGATGCCGGCAGTGAGGCGATCGCCCAGCACATGATCGACGGCCATTGCCATATGGTTGCAGGCCTTTCCGGCGCCGAAGAGATAGACGTTGCGCTTCTTCGACAGGTCCCAGGTCTTCATTCCGATATGGAGGATGCCTCCTTCAAGCCGCATGATGCTGCGAATGCGCTTGTAACTGTCGAGCCGCTCGAGCGTCCGATCGGCGATGTCCAGCACGATTCTCCGGGAGGAAATGTCCCCCTGAGAAAGAATGGCAGGGGCGTTTCGTATCTTCGTCATTGCGGACACGGATATGCACTCCTCGTGTACAGCTACTCGCTGGAGGTTGGAGATAATCGGTTGAGGCCGAGGTGGGCTTTGCTTGATTTGACTTTTAGCGCAAAGGGCTATTGTCGACAATAGCCCTCATTAATTTTTGCAGTATTTTTGTCCTTGTTCAATGTTAGCCGTGCCCATATAGGTGGTTCCTTGACGCGCAGAGGATCCGTATGACGCAGGTCAAACTACCAAAAATCCAGAAGATGCCGGCAGATGCGCGCGCGCTCAGCGTACTTCGGAGCCAGATCGTCGACGGCTCGATCGCTCCGGGGTCCCGTCTTACTGAAATACAGCTTTCCGAAGAGATGGGCCTCTCCCGCGCAACCGTCAGGACCGCTCTGCATCAACTGGGTAAGGAAGGGTTGGTAAAGCTCGTCCCATACACCGGATGGACCGTCATTGAGCTGACGCCGACGGATATTTGGGAGCTCTACACCCTTCGTGGCGCGGTCGAGCGACTGGCGGCCCAGTTGGCGGCTACAAAAAGCGACGAAAAAAGCGTAGCTGCGATTGCGGCGAGTTTCGAAACGCTCAGGCGTGAATGCGAAATCGGGAAGCCGACCTCGATCGCCGAAGCCGATTTCGCCTTCCACAAGTCGATCGTAAATGCGGCGAGCCATGAACGGTTGGTCATGCAATACGAACTCATCGAACAGCAGATCAGGGTCTACATTCATTCGAGCGACGCCCTGATCAGCGATCCCATCGAGATCGTCGCACAACACGAACCAATTCTTCGCGCCATCCGGGACGGGAACCCGTCTCTTGCCGGCGAGCTTTCGGAACGACATAACCTTGTTGAAGGCGAGAAGCTGACAAGCTCGATGTGACCCGCGAACGTCAAACGCCGAGGCTGCGTCATCGCGATGTTTGTCGAGAGCTCGTCGACGATCGGAATCCGAGTAGATGCTTTGGCGGACGGTCACTGATGCGCCACCGTACTTCGTGTTCTCGCCTTCAAAGTCAGTAGCCGAAATAAGCGACCATAAGATCAATCTGGGCATCGAGCATGCCTGCGCCATATCGAATATCGCACCCGGTCGCTATCGCCGCTTTGAGCAAAGGGGTCTCGCGCGGCTTCATTATGATGTCCGCAACGAGGATGTCGGATCGTAGCTTCGAGCCGTCCACGGGAAGCGGATCGGAGTCGGGGTTCAGGCCGCACGGAGTGGCATTGACAACGAGATTGATGCTGGAAAGATCTGCGGGCGCCTTGCCGACGTTCAAAGCTGGGTAGGCTGTTTGGACCCGTCCGACGAGATCTTCCACACGTGCTGCCTCGACGTCGTCGACTCTAAGCGAGCGGACACCGCATTTCGCCAGTGCAAAGGCGATAGCCTTTCCCGCACCGCCAGCCCCAACGACCAAAGCGTCGCGACCGCGTGCATCTGTCCCGCCGTTCAACACCCCGTCCAAAAAGCCTCGACCGTCGAGATTAGTAGCAATCATTCGACCATCTTCTTCGCGTCGCACGACATTGGCGGCCCCGAGTTCACCTGCCGAAGCCTCCACTTCGTCCGCAAGGTCGAAGGCCCGTTCCTTAAAGGGAACACTTACAACCACGCCGCCAAGATTGCGCGTGCGCTTCATGGCCTCCCATCCCAACTTGAAGTCCTCACGACTGAGATGGATCGGAACCATTACTGCGTTGAGGTCTCTCTTGCGAAAAAGCGGATTGATGATCTCCGGAGTACGGACGTGGTGGATCGGATGCGCCACCATATAAAAAATCTTCGTAGTGCCAGAAATCATCGTCCAATCCTTGTACGAAGCGCACTCAGCCATTCGCTACCGCCGTTCCGCCGAAAGGGGCATGTGTTCAGCTAACATCATCTCGACAGTTTCTGGCACCATACCGTCAGCAACGGGCACGATGTAGATCGCATCGCGTACGTACTGCCAGTAGCACAAAAAATGGTTGAACCGGGCGGGGTGGCGGCCCACTCGCCGGCGTCTGACCTAAATTCACCGATGCCGATCGGTATGACCACACGGGAGTGTGTTTGTTCATGGTCAGGGAAGCGGGTGTATGGAGCCAGGATGGTGATTCCGCATCGAACGTCGCTGCGTTCCTCCAGCCCGATTGGGCCAACTATAACGGCATGAGCGTGCGCTTGCGGAAAGTTCACGCTGGCGAAAGGGCCGCCCCTACCCTGATACCAGTCCAACTCCGCGGCCAGTGGCCTCAACGCATCCGCAAGTACGCGAACCGGGCCGTCTGAACCAATGGAACTCAGCGCTTCGGAAACCTCGTCTGCGAGTGCAAAGCGGCCGACTCTCGTATTGGCCGCTCCGAAGGTGCCCTCCTCCTGCAGTCTGTGTACGATCTTGCAGCCGGTGAACCTCACCATCATCGAATGTTCGTCGTTCATCAGCACGTCGCCGAGTGCGTCAATCACCGCCTGGATCGCCGCCGGCCGCCTGATGCGCAGTTGCCAACCTGCGTGCCGGGCAACGGACGAGTGTCGCAAGAACGGATCGACGCATCGCATGAAGGAGGTGTCTATCGGAGCAAACATAGGTGTTCCCAAACTTCCATGGCTCCTGCAACAAAGCCAACGGAGACCTGCCGCACTAGGGTTGACGCTGCATTAGCGCCTGATTGTCGACTGGCCCGGCTCGCTGAAGTGAGCACCCTTGGCCGGGCACCACGCCGGACCAGTCGTCTTCCGTCCGCAATCCGCTCGACTAGGCGGCGGAGCCCTCGGCCCGCCGCGCCTCGGTCGCCTGAGCGTCCACGGTCTGGCCGTCGGAAGCGAACACCACGCCATGATGCGTCGTCGCGTAAGCCGGAGTGATCTTACCGTTCGTCAGGTCGTCCCGAATGAGGTCGAGCGAGCGTTTCAACGGATCGCCGTAGCCCCCGCCGCCCGCCTGTTCATGACGAACCACGACATTCCGGCCAATCGTCCTGGTTATCTTGGCGGGAAGCACAACGTTCTCACCTTCGGGATCGAGGATGTTCACGCAGGGAGCCGCAGGTTTGCCGCCAAACAGGCCATAGGGGGCATGGTCGTGACGGTCCGCGCGGATTTGGAGAACCGCTTCTTCAGCCAGAAGGCGATACTGTCGGATCAGGCCCAGGCCGCCGCGATATTCGCCGGCCCCACACGAGTCCGGCCGGAGGCTGTACTCGTCCATCATCATCGGATAGCGGACTTCGAGGGTTTCGACGGGAAGGTTCGACATGTTCTGCGACGGATTCGTCACGCCTTCCACACCGTCCTTGTTCCAACGACCGCCCCATGCTCCATTGATCATGTCGACGAGCACGAAAGGCTCGCGCGTCGTCTTATCCCAACCTCCGAACGCAAGGACGGTGTTGCCGCCTTCGCCGGCCGCCATCACCTTCTTGGGCGCGATCTGCGATAGCGCGCCAAGGACGGTGTCCACTACTCGATAGCCAGTCAAAGCGCGCGCAGCCACAGCTGCCGGCATCAACGGGTTCAGGATCGATCCTTCGGGCGCCGATATTGTGATGCATCGGTAGACCCCTGCGTTATTGGGAACTTCCTCATCAAGGGCGCAGCGCACTGAGAGGTAGGTGGCGGACTTTACGAAGGAAAGCGTCGAGTTGATCGCGCCCTTCACCTGAGGCGACGACCCGGCGAAGTCGACATCGAGATGGTCGCCACGAACGGTGAGCTTCACCTTGATGGGGATGGCGTCGGTGGAGAAGCCGTCGCCGTCGATGAAGTCTTCGAAGTAATAGTCGCCGTCTGGCCAGGAGCGGATTGCGGCTCTGGTGAGTTGCTCGCCATAGTCGATCAGGTCATCGAAATAGCCGTCAAGCTCGTCCGCGCCGTATCGCTCGATAAGACGCAGGAGTTCGCGCTCGCCGAGATTGCAGGTAGCGAACTGGGCCTCCAGGTCGCCCGTGACCAGTTCTGGAAGCCTGACGTTTTTCGTGATGATGCGCATGAGCGTGTCGTTGAGAACGCCCTTGTCATAGAGCTTCATCGGCGCGATGCGGAGGCCCTCCTGGAAGATCTCCGTGGAATCCGCCGCATTCGAGCCCGGAACGCGGCCGCCAACGTCGCAGTGATGGGCAATCACGACGGAGAAGCCCCGCAACGAGCCGGCATGGAAGATCGGCCTGATCATAAAGATGTCGGGGAGATGCATCCCGCCTTCGTAGGGATCGTTGAAGATGATGACGTCGCCGGGCGCAAGATCGTTGGCATAGCGCGCCATGATCACGGCCATCGCGTCAGGGACCGCGCCGAGGTGAAGAGCAACAGTCTTCGCCTGCGACAGGATCCGACCATGCTTGTCGCAAAGCGTCACCGAATAGTCGAGCACGTCACGGACGATCGGCGAGCGCGCGGTTCGCATCACTGCGAAAGCCATGTCGTCTACGATCGTATCCAGCGCATTTTTGATGACCGCGAAGGTGATTGGGTCGTTGTGTTTTTGAGCCATGTTCCTGTTCCTCCGGAAATCTCAGGCAAGCGTCGCGACAACGTTGCCAAACGTGTCGAGGTCGGCTGTCGCGCGTGGCGGAATAACAATGGTCGTGTCTGGGCTCTGGATGATAAGCGGACCGGCAACTCCCCCGCGGAAGCTGCTTCGTTCGTAGATCGGCGTGTCCACCCAGCCGTCGGTGCGCGAGTAGTAGATCCTGCGGCTTTCGAACTGTGTTTCGCCGCTCGGTGCGTGAGGCGTGAAGCTTAACCGGTTTCCACTGTTGCCGCTGGCGTTAAGCCTGATGTTGACGATTTCGACGCCGTCGTCCGATGCATAGCCATAGATCGCCTTGTAGGCCTCGCGGAATGCCGCTCTGAGCTTTGAGCGATCCGCCTCGACGACGATCTCAGGCAATGCAATCGGCAGCTCGAAGTCCTGGCCTTTGAAGCGCAGATCAGCCTCGAAGCCGCATTCCACCTGATCGTCCCGGTATCCCTCCTCCGCGAGCGAAGCGATTGCTTCAGCACGCATCTCGCCCAAGAGGCTGTTGACCCGCTCCACCGGCAACTGGTCCAGCATGCCGTTGAGGCTGCGGAGAAAATAGCGCTCGACCTTCGCGGCCAGCATTCCTGTCGCAGTGAAGACGCCGGGCGATTTCGGGAAGATCACACGGGAGATTCCCAGCGTGCGGGCTAGATCGCATGCATGGACGGGACCAGACCCGCCAAATGCTAGGATTGCGAAATCGCGAGGATCCACCCCTCTTTCGACCGTTACCGCTTTGATCGTGCGGGCCATGTTAATGTTGACGACTTCGCGAATACCAAATGCGGCATCTTCAACCGAAAGCTTCAGCGGGTCCGCGAGATCCCGCTTGATCGCGGTGCGGGCGCCGTCCACGTCGAGCTGCATGCTTCCGCCAGCCAGGGCGGGCGGAAGGAAGCCAAGCACGACGTTGGCATCGGTCACCGTCGGCGATTGACCACCGATGCCGTAGCACACCGGACCTGGATCGGCGCCGGCCGAGAGGGGGCCCACATGCATCAAGCCGCCCTCATCGATGCGAGCAATGGAACCGGCACCGCTTCCGACCTCCGCGACATCGACCGTCGGCACTCTCATGAGGTAGCCGCCGGCCTTGATGAAACGGCTCGGCGTGGAAATGCCGGCGCGAAATTCGTATTCGTTGGCCCGCGAGAGCTCGCCCTTGTGAATGAGCGACGCGGACGCCGTGGTGCCGCCCATGTCGAAGACCACGAGATCTTTTTCCTTGATCGCCTCACCGAGACGCCCTGCCCCGACGACCCCTGCAGATCGTCCGGAGGAGATGAAGAACACCGGCTTTTCCTGAGCCATCTTCGCGCTCGAAAGACCGCCATTCGAATTGCTGATCAACAGCGGGGCGGAAACTCCGATCTCGCGCAGTCCATTCTCAAGTCTTTCGAAATAGGCGCGAAGCGATGGCAGGACGTAGGCATTCACCGCGGTCGTGGAGGTGCGCTCGTACTCACGAATCTCAGGCAGAACCGACACTGAGGAAGTGACCCAGATGTCCGGGAAATTCCTGCGCATGACTTCCTCGGCACGCGCTTCGTTCTCGGGGTTGCGATACGAGTTGATGAAGCAGATCGCGACAGACTCGACGCCTTCACTTTCGAAGAACCGGCCAATTTCGATGACCTCCGCCTCGTCCAGGGGCTTGAGGATCCTGCCGTCCGCGGTCGAGCGCTCGTCGACTTCGAGGCGATATCTGCGAGATATCAACGGGACGGCCTTTTCCCAACTCAGATCGAACATCGTCGGCGTGCGCACGCGGCCGATTTCAAGCACGTCGCGAAAGCCCTTCGTGGTGATCAATCCGGACTTCGCGCCAACCTTCTGCAGGAGCGTGTTGGAACCTACAGTGGTCCCATGGACGACTTCGACGACCTTGGTCACGTCGAGCTTGGCCGTCGCGGTAATCTGACGGATGCCAGTGAGGACCGCCTGCTCCGGTTTAGCAGGCGTCGAGGGAACTTTTGTGAAGAACGTCTCGCCGCCGTCACCGAAGAGTACCAGGTCGGTAAACGTTCCACCAATATCCACGCCGATGCGTGCGTTATTCATTTGTACCTCCTTCGCGCGTACGCGGCTCTTTTCTTTTCGGCAAGCGGGTAGAACCCGCATTTTCTCGGCCCGCCGGGACAGTTGACTAATCCCGGATCGTTCGTTATAGAACTAACTAGTTTACTAACGGGAGTGCTAGCTGGTTTCAGGAGGTGCGTCAATCGCAAAAATATGAATTTTGAAAATGCTGGAAAATACTTTCCAATCAATTGCTTATAAGCAACTGAGCAAGCCCGTTTGGCTTGAAACAAGCGACTTATTTTAGGTGGTTTTTGTGCAGACTTCTGCGGTGGCCGTCGGGTCGGAAAGCCAGCTAGGGCTGACGCAGACATCATGGTACACAGTGCGGGGCCAAGCTGCGGCGCCACTATCCAGGACAGTTAAATGACAAACGACCTTACAGAAGCGACAAAGAAAAAAAGAATTCGAAATCCGTTGAAAACGCGGCAGCACATCATCGACGCGGCGATCGACGAGTTCACTGAGCGCGGCCTCGATGGCGCAAGGATCGATGCGATCGCAGAGGCGTCACAGACAAACAAGAGTCTGATTTATCGGTATTTCAACAGCAAGGAAGAGCTTTATACCGCTAGCCTGAAAGACACCTACGAAAAGCTTCGAGCCTCCCAGCGGGATTTCGACCTGAACGACCCAGACCCGATGTCGTCTATGAGAAGGCTGATCGAATCCACCTTTGACACCTTCGCGGAAAATCCGCGCATAGTACGGATGATCACCCATGAAAACGTGCTGAATGCCCGATTTCTCAAGGAAGCAATGGACATCCGATCCCTCTACGTGCCTCTGCTAGAGAAGATGCGCGAGATTGTGAAGATCGGTGAGGAAATCGGAGTGTTCCGCTCCAACGTCGATCTGAAACATCTTTACATTTCCATCTCGGCGCTGGGCTACTTCTACTTCTCGAATATGAACACGCTTTCGATCGTACTCGACAAGGATCTCAGCGCCCGAAAGGCGGTTAGGGTCCAACGAGAGCAAGCTGTCGAGATGGTGCTGGCCTATCTGCGGCGCTAGTTGCGGCCGACGGCGGCCGCAACTAGCGTTTCCTTATCAGTAACTTGCTTCGACCTCGCCTCTCAGCGCCGCAGCTTTCGCGCAGCTCCGACAAGTCTGGCGAGGTCGGCGGAACGGGAAATTATCCCCCGCTCCACGTCGGCGATCTCGCTTGCTGTGAGGCCGGTCACTAGAGACATCTCGTCAAGGCTGTAACCGGAAGAGATGCGCTTTTCTCGAAGCAATGCCGCCATCTCAGTGCTCGTTGTGCGATCAGTTTCGAAGGCGGTCTGATTGAAAGGCATTGCCGTAAACTTAATGGAGTATTTGCGCACGATCGGCCTGCTGCTGCTTCGTCAGAATGGACGCCGAGTAGGAGCCGCGTTCCCGCTTCGACCGACGAGGAAATCGAAGTCGAGGCCCTTATCGGCCTGCAGCACGTGTTCGACGAAAAGCCGTTCATACCCGCGCTTGTGAACGATCGGCTCGAACGTAGCCGCCGCCCTTCGCTTTTCGAACTCCTCTTCCGAGAGATTCACAGACAAGGTGCCTGCTTCCACGTCGAGGGAGATGAGGTCCCCATCCTTCACCAGCGCCAATGGGCCGCCGATCGACGATTCCGGCGCCACATGAAGAACAACCGTGCCATAGGCAGTGCCGCTCATGCGACCGTCCGAAATTCTCACCATGTCGGTGATGCCCTTTTCCAGGATGTGCTTTGGAAGCCGGATGTTTCCCAGCTCAGGCATTCCCGGATAACCCCGTGGCCCGATGCCTTTGAGGACGAGAACGCAATTCTCATCGATGTTTAGCGACGGATCGTCGATGCGCTTGTCCAAGTCTTCCACCGATTCGAAGACAACGGCGCGACCGGTGTGCTTCATCAAATGTGGGCTCGCGGCCGATGGCTTCATCACCGCTCCGTTGGGAGCGATGTTTCCTTTCAAAATACGCAGCGCGTTCTGCGGCTTGATAGGATTGTCCAGAGGCGCAATGACGTCGTGGTCCAGGCTCTCTACGTCGGTAAGTTCTTCGGCCAGCGTCTTTCCGCTAGCGGTCAAGACGTCCAAATGTAGCTTTTCACCGAGCGACGCCATGACCGCCGGAAGACCGCCGGCGGAAAAGAACTCTTCGACTAGATATTTTCCGTTTGGAATGATGTTCGCGAGCAACGGGATGGACTGACAGTTTCGCTCGAAATCGGACAACGTCAATTCGATCTCCAGCCGGCCGGCCAAAGCGAGCAAATGTATGATCGCGTTTGTGCTCCCACCGAGGGCCGCGTTGACGCGGATCGAATTCTCAAGCGCTCGTCGATCCACGATTTTCGAGAAATTCAGCTCCTCTCTGACCATTTGGACGATCCGGCGCCCTGATAGCTGGGCCGAACCCTTGCGGCGCCCATCAACGGCAGGTATCGCTGCGGAGCCGGACAGACTGAGGCCGAGGGCCTCTGCGATGCAGCCCATCGTCGTCGCAGTTCCCATCGTATTGCAGGAGCCGTTGCTTCTCGACATCCCGTATTCTGAACTCAGAAACGCGTCCTTGGACATGCGCCCGGCCTTGTATTCGCCGTGCATTCTGAAGATGTCCGAGCCCGATCCCACCTGTCGCATACCGACCTTGCCGTTGATCATCGCGCCGCCGTGGACGACAATCGTGGGCAGATCGACGCTGGCCGCGCCCATCATGTAGGCCGGGGCCGTGTTGTCGCACCCGGTGAGCAGGACGACGCCATCGAGGGGATTGGCGCGTAGGGTCGCTTCGAGTTCCATGCTCATCATGTTGCGGAAAAGCATCCCGCTCGGCCGCATGATGGAGTCCCCGATCGACATGGTCGAGAAGACGAGGGGAAAGCCGCCAGCCTCCAGAACGCCTCGAGAAACCCACTCCGCGAGCTCGGTCAGATGCGCGTTGCAGGGCACGAGATCAGATGCCGAGTTGGCGATGCCAATAACCGGCTTGCCTTCGAACATGTCAGGCAGGGCGCCACGAGCCTTGAGGTGCGTGCGATGCTCGTACCCGGTGTTGTCGATACGCTTGAACCACGCCTCACTTCGTAGAGGCTTCTTTTCGGCAGTCATGTTCATCTCCATTCGAGGCCGCCACCGGATATGGGAGGTCCCACCTCTCAGCGTGGTTCTCGTCCAGCACTTAACGTTCATTGGACGAGGCGCCGATCGTTTCGACCGGCGCCTCGCATGCAAATCATTGTTTGATGTCGCCCGCGAGCTTGTCGATATAGCCCTTCGCAATACGGTCGATCTCTCCGATCGCTGACTTTTCCTGGATGAAGAAATTCAGCGACTGAATATCCGAGTAGGACGCTGAGCGGCGGAGCCCAAAGGCGATCCCTTGCTTGGAAATGGCCGGTTCGGGATTCAACGTTACCCAACGATCTTTGCCGGTCGCGGAAAACAGAGCATTGCTGTCGCTGTCATCGAATAGGATGTCGCCGCGTCGAGAGGAGAGCGCGAGGCGGGTGGCGTCGATGTCAGGCAGGCGCAAGATCGTTGCATTCTTGATCTGCGGCGAAAGGGTGCCATCGATCGACGTGCCGGACATCAGAATGATCGTCACGCCGGCAACATCCACGTCTGTAATGGACTTCGGAGGCTGCGAGAATTTCGGATTCGCTTTGTCGTAGAGGCCCGACACCTGATACTCAACGACCGGCTGGCTGAACGCAATCGCCATCGCGCGCTTCGGGTTCTGGTTGAGCGCCATCGACAGGTCCCAACGGTTTGCCTGAAGGCCGGCGACGATATTGTCCCAGGTCGTATCTACGATCTCAGCCTTCACCCCAAGCGCATCCGAGGCGAACTTCTTGCATAGGTCGACGAACGTGCCGCTGTACTCACCAGTCTGAGGATCACGAATGACGTGGGGCGGCGCGACGGCGGCCCCGCAACGCAGGACCCCGCTTTTCTGAATGTCTTGCCAGTAGCCGCTGCCTTCCTGCGACTGAGCGTTTGCGTAACCGGCGCTTGCTGCAAATAGCAGACCGAGGACGATGCCCTTGAACATACCTGATGCTTTCATTGTCATGCTCCCAGTTGTGTTAGGTTTGGTAATTTCCTTGAACAGACTAAGCCGTTCCCTTTTTATGCTTTCGCGTTTCGCGATACGCGCAGTGCGACTATTTACATCTCGCTTGATTAGCTGCTCGCACCTCGTTGTACCACATTGTCGACAATAGCCAATCCTTTTTTTGGTCATTTGAGACCAGGTCCAATTTTTTTGGGCCTCCGACCAAGGGCTAGCGTTCGTCGTTGAGGACGCCACCAACCGCCCAGTTCTCTTTCGGAACCTCGTCGAAAATTATCTGGACGTCGCTCTCCCCGCACTTCGCGATACGAGCCATCTCGCGAGTGAATACTTCCGCCATTTCCCGCTTCTGCTCCCGACTGCGGCCGAGCAGCATCTGGACTTGAATCGTGGGCATTCCATACCTCCTCTTCTCTCCACGGCGCGGCGTAACGAAGCCGCGCAGCGCTTCGCCTATTACTCGGGCTGCGCAGCAGCGCTGCTGTAGACGGAGTACACGAGCCAGCCGCAGTCGATCGGAAGCGTGACGCCGGTGATAGCGGACGCAGATGGAGAACATAGGAAAAGGATCGCGTCCGCGATCTCCTTGGGCTCCACAAATCGCCGCAGGGCCGACTTTGAGATCACCTTGGCGGGATCGCGCTCGCCGCGATCAATCCTTTGCTTCATCGCCGGCGTCATGGTGTAGCCGGGGGCGACCGCATTGACACGGACGCCTTGAGGCCCGAGCTCGGCAGCCATGACTTCGGTAAGCATCTTCAGCGCCGACTTGCTCATGCCGTAGGCCGGCTGGGGAGTCGCTTGAAAGGTGGTAAGCGAGCACAAATTCACAATGGATCCGGAGCCGGCTGCCGCCATCTCCTCGCCAAAGGCCCGCGCCGTCAACAAGGTCCCTCGCAGGTTCACGTCGATGATGCGGTCGAAATCGGCAATCGCCATCTTCGTGACGCGCGTCGCGTTCTGCAGTATCCCGCCGGAGTTGACGAGAGCGTCAACCCTGCCGAACCGGGAGTAAACATCCTGCTTGAAGTCGAGCACAGCCTGCTCGTCGGACACGTCGAGGTGCGAATAGGTCACCTGCGATCCCCGCCCAGCGAGTTCGGCGGCGATATTGTCACCTCGTTCGTCGTTGATGTCCGCGATGACGACGCGCCACCCCGCTGCCACGAACCCTCTGGCCGTCGCCTCCCCTATTCCGCTCGCGCCGCCTGTAATCACGGCCAGCGAAGCTTCGTTTCCAGTTTTGGCATCTATCATTTTACAACTCCATGTCTCTGGGGTTTTGTCGTTGGCGTCGCCTTTAACGCCGCCCAAAAAAATCGGGCTATGCTGCGATCTTGGACAGCAGCCGGTCCTCGACGCGGTTCACAAGGCGGGTCAAAATCCATCCAATGACGAAATAGATCAGGGCTGCGGTAGTCAGAACTTCCACCGGTCTCGCGGTCACGTTGGAAACATTCTGTGCGGTGTACATCAACTCCACCACGCCCACTGCCGACACCAGTGCGCTCTCCTTGAACAGGCTCACAAGGTTCGACATGAGGTTGGGTATCGCTCTGATTAGCGTCTGCGGCGCTATGACGTAGAGCATCTTCGTGAAGGGCGTCAGGCTGAGCGCTCTGCAGGCGTCATGCTGGTCAGGACCAATCGAACTGAGCGCCGATCGGAATGACTCGCTCGTGATCGCCGACGTATAAAGGGTGAGCGCGATTATAGACGAGGTCACAGCCCCGAACTCGACACCGAAGATCAGCGGGAAACAGAAGAATACCCAGAACAACGTGATCAGCACCGGGGTGCCGCGCAGGATCTCGACATAGGTCGTGCTCAGCCACCGGATCGGAAGCGGGCCAGATTTTCTGCCGACACCAATCAGAAAGCCGAATACGACGCTGAGGATTCCACAGATGACGGTGAGCTCGACGGTGAGGAGAAGCCCCTTCAGCAGTGCGTCGCGATAATTTAAGACAACGGAAAAATCGAGACCTTGCATCGTCTTATATCCTGTTCAATCGTTCGAGCCGATATTCGAGAAACGCAGCCAGCCGGCCAAACGGAATGGCGATCACGAGGTAGAACGCCGCTAGGAAGGTGAAGGTCTCGATCGGACGGTAGGTCTGGGTCGAGAGCAGCTTGCCCTGGTACATAAGGTCAGCGACGCCGACGAGCGCCACCAGCGAACTTTGCTGGAAGATGCCGATGGCGTTCGTGATTAGCACCGGCGTGGCGGTCTTGATCGCCTGAGGGAGAACAACGTATCGTACGTAGTTCCAGCGGCCCAATCCAAGCGCGACGCTCGCATCCTTTTGAGCGAGGGGTATCGACTGAATGGCTGCGCGGAACGCTTCTCCGTTGAAAGCGGTCTGGTTCATCCCGAGGATGACAATGCCCATGAAGACCGGCGACCAGAACACGTCCAGCAGCATCGGAATGCAAAAGAAGAACCAGACGACTTGCACCAGAACCGGCGTGCATCGAAACAAGTCGATATAGAACCGGGCAACGATACGCGCGGGAAGGAACGACGAGCTCGAAAGCAGCGCAAGAGGAAAGCCCGCGACGAGGCCGATTACGTTCGCCCAGAAGGTGATCTGAAGCGTTATAATCAGGCCCTGCAGCAATGCCGGCCAGGCGTTCAAGACAAAGAAGAAGTCGATGTTTTGCATGATGACGCGTCCGCTTTAACGATCTGCGTGCAGAACATTGTGAATGAAGTCCCGAGCTCGGACCGACTTAGGCGCGCTAAAGAATTCCTCGGGGGTAGCGTCTTCTGCGATCACCCCGCCATCGCAGAATACCACGCGGGTTGCGATCTTTTTCGCAAACCACATGTCGTGCGTGACAATCATCATCGGCATTCCGCTATCTGCCAGCTCGGTGATCATCGTAATCACTTCGTTGACGAGTTCAGGATCCAGCGCCGATGTGACTTCGTCGAACAGCATCAGCTTTGGATCAAGCATCAGCGCCCTTGCGATCGCCACGCGCTGCTTCTGGCCGCCGGATAGTGCCGCCGGATAGGCGCGAGCCTTGGCTTTCAGACCAAAGCGATTGAGGAGATCCATCGCCCTGGCTTCGGCCTCGTCCTTTCTGACGCCGCGTGACCTAATGGGAGCAAGCGTCAGGTTGCCGAGAACTGTCAGGTGCGGAAACAGCGTGTAGCTCTGGAACACCATGCCAATCTGCCTCTGCATTTCGGGATCGATGTTCGTCTTTCGCTCGCCGCCGATGATGTAGCTCTTGCCGTCGACCTTGATCTCGCCGCCCTGTACGTCTTCCAGCCCCATCACGCAGCGCAGGAGGGTGCTCTTGCCGCCGCCACTTGGCCCTATGACGAGAAGGCGGTCAGTTTTCTTCATATCGAGATCGAGGCCATTGAGGACCTTTATCTGCCCGTTGGCGTAGCTCTTCTTCAGGCCGCGTACGGAAATGAAACTTTGTTCGGTCATCAGGATCCCCTGAATCGTGGCCTGCAGGACAGGCAGTTTTTGGATAGGCCTTGCTTCGCGTTCCATGAGTGGCCAGCTTCACTTCTTGAGCGGGCCGACAAACGGGCCGCAACGCTCAATCGCGATCCGCACAGTCTCTTCCGGATCGCGCTCCCACCAGTTGAGTTCGGAGAAAATTTCCAACTCGAACGGTCCCTCGTATCCGATTTCGTCGAGCCAGCCACGAATGCGAGCAAAGTCGATTACCCCATCACCAACCATTCCCCGGTCGCGAAGGTTCCGGGTCGGAACCAGCCAATCGCAGTAATGGAAGGTCTGAATCCGGTCTTTCCCAGCGTGACGAAGCTCCCGTTCAAATGCCGGATCCCACCAGCAGTGGTAGACGTCTGCGACTAAGCTCGTAGCGTCGTCGCCAAGCTCGTCGATAAGTCCCTTCACGTCGGTGATCGAATTCATCGCGCTGCGATCGCCGCAATACATTGGATGCAGGGGCTCCAGACCCAGCTTCACGCCCGAGGCAATGGCATAGGGCGCGAGCTCAGCGAGCGCGTCGTGAATCCTGACCCGCTGAGCCGCCAGGTCTTTGTCACCCTTGGGTAGACCGCCCATCACCATGACCACACACGGCGCACCGATAGCTGCAGCCTGATCGATGATCCGGCGGTTCGCGTCGATCTGCGCCTTATATGCCGCCGCCTCTGTTTCATTAACCCAAGCGCTGGTGCAAAGCGAAGCGACCCACATTCCAGCGTCTTTGAGGTGCTTGGAAGTCTTCTCCACACCGTAGTCGTCCAGGAAATTCCGCCAGACGGCAATTCCCTTGATCCCGTTCCTCGAATAGCCCTCGATCGCCTCCGGCATGGACCATTTCGGCGTCGTGATCTGGTTGATGGCAAACCGCGTCAGATCGTACTTCATTCCTGTTCCCTTCCTTCGGCGCTTTTTCCGACGCCGACGTCCAATGTTCTATAAGAGTTCGAGCGCCCTCCGCTCGGCACCTCGCCAGAAAACAGTCTGTCACGACCTCTGGGCTCTTGCACTTATAGAACTATTTAGTTTAATAGAGAGAGTGCTAGACCTATTAAATCGGAGAGTCAATGGGCTTTATCAGCGTGCTGGTGTAAGAGTTTCCTTCACGTTTTCAGCGCCTTAAATTTCCCGTCGGCCATCGCTGGGAAGCACAAACTGCTGCGTGAAAATTGGGTAGTTGGCCGATGACTATGAAGGCAAAGCCAGCGAAACGCGTCGCAATCTTCGATGTCGAACGCCAAACGCCGCAGCGTACGCGTCGAGCGACGCTAGGCCTAGAAACAAGAAAGCCACGGCAACTCGTGTCGCGGCAACCCGTGGCTTTTCTTCGATGCTCAACCTAGCGGGTGGGACCAAATCAACGCCCGTAGACTGCCCGGCGGATGCCGCCCCTATCCTTCAGGGATGCATCGCTGAAAGCTCGCGGACGGCCGGCGGACCGCCTTGTGTCGGATCTAGGCCGCACCGTCAGACCGATCCGCTCCAGCAGACGACGGACCTGGCGCTCGCTCAGGTCAAGCGGAGACGCCGCCGCCGCCAGCGTCATCCGACCGTCAATCACCTCCGACAAAAACCTCGATCCGCTGCAGATCACGCTCGATCATTGCTATCAATCCCATCCGCACTCTCCCAGGTCATCGAAACACCGGGGAAAGTGACATTCCAACTTTGCAGAAACAGGACACTTTAACTTTGCGGCTACACCCTTTTTGCGGCAGGATGGTTTTTATGGAACTCTCTGCGCTCAAACTAATCGCGTCGGCTTGAGAAACCGCAGGACGCACGATGTAACAGTTACATTGCAGGGTTTTATCGGAAATATTGTGTATTTTCTTATTGCATGTGAAATCATTGAATACCTTGACTCCTAATATGTAACCGGTTACATATTGCGCCGCCGTCGCAAGGCTGCGGCGCTCGCTAGAGCGATCACGACAAGCTGCGGGCCTTTGCTGAACACGCTATTGCTGGCCGTTAGCTCGCTTGCGGTGGCCGCCGATTTAGGTTTTGATATAATGCAATCCGACGCCTCCAACATAAGACAAGTGGCAGCAATCGCCGGGGTTTCTATCGCGACCGTGTCACGCACGTTGCAGCATCCCGAGTTGGTGAAAGCCGAGACCAGAGAAAAAGTCTTGGCTGCGGTTCGGCAAACGAATTTCGTCTCGAATGCGCAAGCGCGCACTTTTCGCCAACAAGCGACCAAGGCTGTCATTGTGCTCGTGCGCGACATCGGCAATCCGTTTTACCTTGAGATCTACAAGGGGATCGATGAAGTAGCACGAGAGGCAGGCTTCAGAGTGCTTCTCAGCGATGCACGCGACGACGACGCACAGGTCCAACAGCATATTGAGATGGTTCGGCAGAAGCAGGCGGATGGGCTAATTCTGATGGTAGGCCATTTCCCTGCTGAACTGACCGAGAAAATCGATCAGTTACCGCCCCTTGTTATCGCTTCGGAAGCGTTCCCCGGACTCGATCTCCCCACCGTCAAAGTGGACAATGCCCAAGCGTCACGGCAGGCGATCGCCTATCTCGTTAACGAAGGTCACCGGCGCATCGTCCACCTAGCAGGGCCTTTGCCTGAGCAATTGGCCCTTGAAAGGCTTGAAGGTTACCGGGCGGGTCTGCGGGAGGCCGGCATCTCCTATAATGACAAGCTTGTCGTGCCCGGAGACTATAGCATCGAGGCAGGTCGCTCAGCAGTGCGCCGGTTGAGGGAGGCAGACACCGAGTTTTCGGCAATCTTTGCCGCCAGTGACCAGATGGCCATCGGAGCCATAAGCGAACTGCGTCGGCTGGGACAGAAAGTTCCGGAGGATATCTCCGTTGTCGGCTTCGATGATATAATCTTGGCCGACGCAATGGACCCTCCACTCACAACCATTCGGCAGCCTCGCCGAGAAATCGGCAGACAAGCGATGTCCATGATGATCGCGCGGTTGTCCGGGGAGACAGCGAGGACGGTTGTGGAACTCCCAACCGAGTTGGTGCCACGCGAATCCGTCAGGCGCGCGCGACCGCTCGACTCTTGAACCCAGTGGAAAATCAACTTCAAAATCGCAATGGATCACGACTATGAAAACTATCAAAGGGCCTGCAATTTTCCTCGCTCAGTTCGCGGGCGACACGGCCCCCTTCAACTCCCTCGATGGGATTTGCCGATGGGCGGCAAACCTCGGATATAAGGGCGTTCAGATCCCGACGTGGGTCTCCAGCTTTATCGACCTAGAAAAGGCCGCCGATTCAAAGACCTACGCTGACGAAGTCAAAGAAACCGTTCATAATCACGGTCTAGAGATCACTGAACTTTCGACCCATCTCCAGGGTCAGCTTGTCGCTGTGCATCCGGCTTATGACACTGCATTTGATGGCTTTGCCCCTTCACACTTGCGCGGCAACCCGAAAGCGCGTCAAGAATGGGCCGTGCAGACGATGTTGCAGACGGCCAAGGCTTCTCAGAACTTGGGCCTGAATGCGCATGTTACCTTTTCAGGCGGATTGGCCTGGCCATTCGTGTACCCTTGGCCTCAGCGTCCTGCCGGACTGGTGGAAGAAGCTTTCGACGAACTAGCCCGGCGTTGGACTCCTATCCTCAATGCGTTCGATGAAGCCGGTGTTGACCTTTGCTATGAACTTCATGCCGGCGAAGATTTGCACGATGGCGTCACTTACGAAATGTTCCTTGAGCGGGTAAACAATCATCCCCGCGCTAATCTCCTCTTTGATCCAAGTCACTTCGTCCTTCAACAACTGGACTATCTCGACTTTGTCGACATCTACCGCGACCGCATCAAGATGTTCCATGTCAAGGATGCCGAGTTCAATCCAACTGGCCGGCAAGGCATCTACGGTGGGTTTCAGTCGTGGGTCAATCGAGCCGGGCGGTTTCGCTCGATAGGTGACGGACAAGTCGATTTCCCGGCCATCTTTGCAAAAATGGCTGCCAACGACTTCGACGGGTGGGCTGTGCTCGAATGGGAATGTGCACTCAAGCACCCTGAGGTAGGCGCTCGCGAAGGTGCAGAGCTTATCAGGAACTACATTATCCGTGTGACCGAGCGAACGTTTGACGACTTTGCCGACGCAGGGACGGATGCAGCCGCCAACCGTCGAATGCTTGGGTTGAGCGCGCACACCTGACGCCGTGGGTAGGCGACCCAACTTCAGTGCCATCTATGGCTCACCTCCGATCGCCTGGGGTAAGCATGTGGTGTCGGAGTGCGGCCGGCACTAGAGGTTTCACAAGAGCAGCGTGTTGAGTGGTGCATGTGTCGCTCAACTCTTGCGCGCAGCGCCGATCACGTCGCCGCACCTGTTTTTTAGTTTGGGCTGGAGGATCAGGGATGGCACGCGCTGTGATGGCTAAAATTTTCAATGACGGGCCGTTCCAGCCCGTACTTAGAAGGATCTGACCAATGACAGATGTCTCTTTCCAGCTCTACAGTGCCCGCAATTTCCCGCCGCTCGGCGATACGCTGGCGCTCCTCGGCTCGCTTGGCTACAAAGAAGTGGAAGGCTTTGGTGGCCTTTACAGTTCCATGGATGAGAGCGCCCTCAATACACTAAGGGCCGATCTCGATGCAAATGGGCTGAAAATGGCCACCAGCCATTTCGATATCGCCCAAATCGAGAACGAGCCGAAACGGGTCCTCGCTATTGCCAAGACGCTTGGCATGGATTCGATCTATGCGCCGGCGCCAGCGCAGGACAACTGGCCAAAGGAGGCAAGCCAGTGGAGTGCCTTTGGCTTGCTGCTTGAACAAGCTTCAAGACCATTCCATGATGCTGGTCTTGAATTTGGCTGGCACAATCACGGCTTCGAATTCGAAGCACTGCCGGACGGCTCCTTACCGCATGACCGCATGTTCGAGACTGCACCCAGCCTTTCCTGGGAGATCGATGTAGCTTGGGTCATCCGCGGTGGCGCCGACCCGAAGAAGTTCATCGAAGTTTACAAGGACCGCATAACCTCTGTGCATGTCAAGGACATCGCGCCGGCCGGTGAAAATGTCGACGAAGGCGGCTGGGCCGATGTCGGCTATGGTACCGTCGACTGGAAGTCACTGTTCGTTACCTGCAAGGCCACTAAAGCGAAGCATTTTGTCGTTGAGCACGATAATCCATCCGATCTCGTGCGCCTCGCCACCCGCTCTATCAAAACCATCAATGCGTTTTGAGGAGTTACACCGTCACGGAAAAATATGGCGTAGGTATCGTCGGCTACCGTTGCTCGCCAACCCCGCTGTCGAGATAGTCCTTAACCTGACGATCCATGCAGCACATTATCCGGGCTCCAAGCGCGCGCTGACGCCGGTAAGCACGACTATTCCGAAGGACCCTTCGAACTCACGTTCGAAGGGGGCGGGGATTTACACCGGATCGCCAAATCCAGAAATCTGCGTCTCGGCTCGACACCCGATACCTATCTCGGGGGCGCGCACTAACTCGCCCGCAGCCCGGGCGAACTTCCCATACCTCACTTGGTCTTTTCGGGGAGCGCTACACCAGAAAGTTGGGCATATAGTCGGGCGAGCGAGGCATCGTCGTCTCGACCCATGCCGGCACCACTGGCCGCGAGATACATTTGCAGCGCTGCCGCACTCACCGGCACCGGATAACGCTCAGTACGCGCCATATCCTGGATGATGCCGAGATCCTTGACGAAAATATCGATGGCGCTGAGGGGCGCATAATCGCCGGCAAGCACATGCGGGATACGGTTTTCGAACATCCAGGAATTGCCGGCGGATGCAGTGATCACCTCATAGACCTTGTCGAGGTCGAGACCGAGTTTTGCGGCGAGCGAAATCGCCTCACAGGCGGCGGCAATGTGAACACCGGCGAGCAGTTGGTTGATCATCTTGAAGGCCGCGCCGGCCCCAGCGGAATCGCCGAGTTCGTAAACCTTTGCAGCCATGGCATCGAGTGCGGGGCGCGCCGCGTTGAAGGCAGCTTCCGATCCAGAAGCCATGATTGTCAGTTGGCCATTTGCGGCGCGCACTGCCCCTCCCGAGATGGGTGCGTCGAGGTAGTGAACGCCCCTCGCCTCGACCTGCTGCGCAAGCTTGCGGGCGGCGGCCGGGTCCATAGTCGCCGAAGAGATAAACACAGAATCGGGACGCATGAACTCGGCGATCCCACTCGCGCCGAATAGAACGCTTTCGGTCTGTGCCGCATTTACGACCACGGATACGACGATGTCGGCCTCTTTCGCAGCGTCTTTGACGCTCGAGGCAACGCGGCCCCCGGATTCAGCGAAGCGTGAAGCGGCCTCAGTGGAAATGTCGATGCCGATTACATCGAGACCGGCGTTCTTGAGCGAAAGGGCCATTCCCATGCCCATGGAGCCAAGACCGACTACGAACGCCACCTTGGGCGCTTTTGCGTGTGCAGGAATGATTGTCATAGGGTTATCCTTGAACGATCCAGTGTGTTATCCCCTGGCAAGCGGCGCCAGGACTTTTGTGGCGATCGACCGTCTCCGCCCGCCAGAAAGCGACGACGTGCAACCTACAACCAGTGTCCTCGCATGCAAACGCTGTTCACGAAAATTTTGAGGTGACCGATCACCTGGAGGAGACGAGGTTGTTCATTGCGACCGTCGCCAGCGTGAACTCGCACCGGCGAAGGATTATCAAACCGTTGCTCATGGCGCCGTGCTGACCATTTCTGGAGAGAAGCGACGAGTGGGTTGGGACCTCGGTGTCTATGCGTCGATGAGAAGGTCCGCCGTCGGCACGGCCTGGCATGCCAAGCAGGTCTCGCCGCCGTCATGATTAACCTCAATGCGGTGCGTGCATTCGCCGCCCAGAATGCGCACCTCGCACGATTCGCACTGACCTGCACGGCACCCGTTGGTGATCTTGATACCCTGCGCTTCCGCGAGTTCGAGCAGGGAGCCGTTTTCCCGCTTCCAGATAACGGTCTTATCCGATTTCGCGAAGGTAATCTTGAACGGGCCTTCCGGCAGCTTCGAAACATCCCCCTGAACTGCGGTGAAGGCCTCCTCGAGAACAAGTTCGCTTGAATCTCCCGCTTCGATGAGCGCCTTGCGCAGTGCAGCCGTCATCGGCGGAGGGCCGCAGAAAAAGACCTCTGGGGCCTCCTTGAGATCGTCCACGAGAATATCCGTGACGCTCGCGAATCCAACTCGCACGCCATAAGGTAATTCGCCTTCACCTGCTTCCCATACGCGGGTGATCGTCAGAGAGGGAATTCTCGCCTTGAGTTCGGTTAGCCGATCAGCGAATGCTTCCGTCTCCCGCGATCTGTTCGCGTAGACCAAGTGAACGCGTGGCTGCTGAGCAAGGGTCGCGATCGTTTCCAGATAACAGATCATCGGGGTGATGCCGATACCGCCAGCGACAAGCACGATAGGTCGAGCAGATTCGGCCGGAATGACGAAGCGTCCGCTCGGAGCCTGAACCTGAATTTTATGGTCGACGGAAAGATGTCGGTTCATCACTGACGACATTCGACCGTCGGGCAGGTCGGGCCGGTTGTGAGGTCTCGGAACAAAGCGGACGGCGATCTGGTACGTCTTGCGTCCCTCTTCGACAGCGGAACCGACTAGAGAATAGCATCGGATTAGCTGTTCGCCCGAATTGGGATCGTCCGTCTGAACGGTAATATGCTGACCCGGCTGATAGTCGGGCAGGACACCACCGTCCGAGGCCTGTATCCAAATGGCGGTGACCTCGTCGGCGACACGTTGGGTCCGAACGACTTGCATGTCCCTGAAGCCACGCCAGCCATGAAGGTGCTTGGGTCGCGGGTTCACGGCCACCACGTTGCAGGAGAGGGAGCGATGAGGCGAGCTGCCGGAGACGCGGTCCAGTCTCGTGCTGTCGAGAAGCATATTGTAATTCGAGCCGCCGTTGGTGAACGGGTCATAGCCGGGAAGAGACATTTCACGGTTGGCCTGCCACCAGCCGTAGGACGCTCGTACGACCCTCGGATGGAGGCTCTTGTCGTGCTTGACGCGCATCGTGATCCAGCCTTTGGCCGTTACGACGTTCGCCCAGTCGCCCTCCTCAAGCAGCAGCTCGTCCGCCGTTTCCGGAGCGAGAAAGACTGATGGATCCGGCTCGCGCTTTCGAAGTGAGGGGATATTTCGGTGCTGCGAGTGGCAATAATAGACCGTTTTCGCGGTGGTCAGTGCAAACGGGTACTCCTCGTTACCGGGCAGATCGCTCTCCAAGAAGTCCGGAACCGGGGGGTCGTTTTCTCTCGCAAGGACTTCGCTATATAGCTCGACGAGCCCGGTTTCGGTTTTGAAACCAGTTACCGAGCCGTCGGCGACTTCGGCATATTTCCTATATCGCTGCTCTAACGGACGGCGTATGCCGCCTGGCGTCTTCTTCAATTCCTCGAGATCAATTCCCAACGGCTGAAGGATATATTGGCGTCCCGCATCGATGCTTCCGCCAAAGAATTGTTCGCGTAAGCCGAGCTCATCGGCAATCGCAAACGCGATCTCTGCATCCGACCGTGTTTCCCCGGCCGGCTCGACCAGCTTGGGTCGATATTGAATATGCTCCTCTGCCGCCAGGCCGGAGGTGAAGCCTACGCGCATCGCGTCCCGTTCATAGAAGGTGTTGACAGGCAGGAGAATGTCGGCAAATCGTGAGCTCGGATTTTCGAAGATATCGCAGTGGACATAGAAGTCGAGCGCGGCCAACGCGTCGCGGCCGCGCGATGAATCCCCATGGGAGACCGCGAGATTTAAACCGAAGTCTACCAGTGCGCGAACCTTGTAAGGTTTGCTGTCCAGAACGGCGGAATAGAAGTCATGGGCTACGACGCGCCCGACGCCCGGTGGACCCAGCGGTCGCTCGTCTATCCCAACTGTTTTACGCAGCAGTTCAGGGTCCAGCAGGTGGTCGCCGTGAATCTTGTTTACCGGTTGGCTCGGAAGCAGGACATTGCCGCCAGGGGTGTCGTAGCAGCCCTTCAGAGACATTAAGCTGGCGAGGGCTCGGTCGGTTTGGGTCGCGGTTGCGTGCTGACAGAGACCCGTCCATGTATAGTAGGCGGCGCTCTTTGACTGGCCCAAGGTATTTGCGGCAGCGATGATGTCTTCGACAGGCACCCAGGTAGCTGCCGAGACCCCCTCCAGCGTGCGAGCGCAGGCGGCTGCGCGGAAATGTTCGAAGGACGTACGACATTCGATTGCACCGTTGCGCCCGTCGACGACGATCGAGCTAGCGAGATTCGCTCCGAGGAGCTTTTCTCCGTCCGCCTCGTCGTTCTTTGTGACGAACTGAAGACCGGCTTCGCTACTGACCACATAGCTGTCTGGAGGAGCGTCCGCGTCGATATCACGGCCCCGCAGGAATCTGCCGGTATCTTTTCTGACGAGAAATGCGCCATTGCTCCAGCGCTGGATGAAAGCCTTGTCGTACTGCTCCGTCTCCAAGATGTGTCGGATCATCCCAAGCATCAGAATCCCGTCTGATCCAGGACGGACGCGCAGCCAATGGTCGGCTCCGATGGCAAAACCGAAACGGCGCGGGTCAACCACCAGCACTTTCGCTCCCCGCGCCCTTGCGGCCGCCACTTGAGTGGCTTGGTCGAGCCACACGGAGCTTGGGTTGAAGCCCCAAAGGACCACCAGATCCGTGCGCGCCCAATCAGGGTATGGCACCGAGGTGCCGACGGTCAACTGATGGGTGCTGTCCCTGTGCCAGTTGCAAACCTCCTGCGAGCAAATCCAGTTGGGCGTCGTCAAGCGGATCAGGCGGTCGATCCAGTCGTCGCCATCGCTAATGCTTGTGCCGCTCGGTGTCGTTGTTGCGAACGACAGGGCCTCCGGGCCATGGCGATGTCGAATGTCGCGCAGCCGTTCGCCGATTTCACGATATGCCTCTTCCCAAGTAATACGGACCCACCCAGGATCTCCTCCGGTCTTTGGCTTGGTTCGACGCTGCGGGTAGAGAAGCCGATCCGGGCTGTAGAGGATTTCGGGAGCGGCCTTGCCTTTCACGCAAAGCGATTTGCCCGTCGGGTGTTCGGGGAGCGGACCCGCTCCTATGAGCTTGCCGTCACTTACGGTAAACGTCGCGCCGCAGCGCGATTTGCAAAGAGCACACCAGCCAGCAATCTGTTCAGTCATTGCCATCTCCAATAAATCTGTTCGGGTTCAGCGCGAACTAGGCGCACGCGGTGGGCGTGGTATTGGCACGAACGAAGGAATCCTAAAAGAGTACCGACCGAACTCGACCGACGGGGTGCATGCGGCCTGTACCATCACTCCTCCCGCTTTCGCTGTTGCCGTGCGATCAACATCCGTCAACGCATCAGCGATCGCGCCTCCTCGACCCCGAACGCCGGCGGCCGAGTGCACGTCGTGCTAATATCGATCGCCCTGCCCTCCTCGGCAGCCAGGAGAATCGAGGTCAGGATATCGATCGTATGCAGCGCTCGGTCGAGCGAGCAGCGGTGATCGCGACCAGTGTCGATGCCATCCATCATGTCCGCGAGGCCCGCGCCGCGATAGTTCGCCAGCGTGCCCCAGCTAAATTCATAATTCGTAGCCGTCAGCGGGTGATCCCACTCTTCAACCCTGGGCGAGCGGTCTTCGCCAGCCAACTCAATTGGCCCACCGAAATAGTTGGAATCGGGAAGAAATATCGAACCCTTCGTGCCATAGAGCTCCATGTTCTCATGACGACTTGCCCAGACATCCCAACTAGCCATCAGAGCTACTTGCGCACCTGTGACGAATTCGAGAATGGCATTCACGTTGGTCATAACGCTAACCGGCACTTTCTCGCCGCGTCGCTGGCCACTGCCAATGACGCGCTCGTCCCTAGCCTTGTTGCCAAGGGCGACGACGCGCTTCACCGGGCCTATTAAGTTGACGAGGTTGGTGACGTAATAGGGGCCAAGATCGAGAATTGGGCCGCCACCGGGCTGGAAGAAGAAATCCGGGTTCGGGTGCCACATTTCCATGCCCGGCCCGAGCACGTGGGCCGTACCAGACGTAATTTCTCCAATCTTGCCAGCATCAATTAGGCTGCGGGCAAGTTGGTGTGATCCACCAAGATAAGTATCGGGCGCAGAACCGATACGCAAATTCCTCGCATTGGCGATGCTGCGCAGGTCCTCGCCCTGCTTAACTGTCAGCACGAAGGGTTTTTCCGAATAAACATGCTTGCCGGCTTCAAGAGCCTGCTTGGAGACAGGATAATGTGCCGACGGGATCGTCAAATTGAGAACCACGTCTACGGCGGGACTGGCGAGCAGTGCTTCAATTTCCAGCGCATCGACACCGAACTTCTCGGCCCGTGACTTTGCCGTGGCCATGTTGATGTCGGTACAGGCAACAACCTTCAGATTTCGGTAAAGAGGGATCAGCCTGAAATAGGCTTCTGATATGTCTCCGCAACCGACGATGCCAACCCCATATTCCTTTTTCATTGTGCCACCTCAGAGCGCCTTGATGGTTTAAATCGATCGCGTCGCCAGGCGCACGAGATCTGATGGGTTGTCGTGCTCAACGACAAATTGTTTCGCATAGGTGTTCCTGCAGGTCGCAAACATCGATTCCCATTCATGGCGCCATGGCCGACAACGGCGGAGCGTCTGCCAAAAGCGCGTCCGTTTATGACAGCAAGGCCAGAGTGCGTTTCTCTTGCGCTGATCGGGCGGCTGTGTCGACGATGCGTTGGGCAATCAGGCATAATTCCGGATCGAGTGGCCCAGTGATCGGCTCGCCTCTGCGGATACAACCCGCAACATACTCGATAACGTTGCGGCGGCGTACAGGCAGCGGCTCGGCGGGCACCTTCGTCGGTTTTGGCTGCGCACGTGTCTGCACCGTTACGTGATCGGCATAATCTTGGCTGGCGATGGTCCCGTCGGAGCCAACAAACACGAATCCGCAAGATGGCTGCGGTTGTATGGTCCAAGGATCGGTGAATGTACCCCATCGTGTTTCCATCTTGGACAGCCCGCGTGCATATCGACAAACCGTGATCGAGTGCTGGTCGACTTCGACGTTTTGGGTCACGTCGATCGTAGACGTTACTTCCAAAGGCGCCTCTCCGTTCATGTACCAAGTGCCGAGCGTTGCGCCGTATCCCAAGTAGTCAAGCAGGGAGCCGCCGCCTGAATCCTTCTTGTACCACCACGATGTGGGTTTCTGTTGATCGACTTCTTCTCTAGTAACTTCGACCTTATCCGCCAGATGATAGAGCGGCCCGCGATTGCCATCATAGAAATGCACTTCGTTCAACGTGCCGATCACGCCTTGATCAATAAGGCGTTTAGCCGTCATATGACTTTCGACCCAAGCAAGTGGCCAGTTGATCGCCAGGAGTTTGCCGGTTGGCTTGACCGCCGCGATCATCCGTCTTGCGTCCGCGGTCGAAGCTGCAAATGGTTTTTCGACAACGACGTGGACCCCGTAAGCAGCTAGGCGCTCCGTGTAATTCGCATGCTCAGCGGTAGCCACGCAAAGAATTGCAAGGTCTGGTTTTGCCTCCTTCATGCAGGCGTCGAAATCGGCGAAGATCCGATCCTCCGAAATCGAGAAGTTCTCGATGGCGCTCACCATCTTGTTGCGATCGGGATCAAAGATCCCGACAATTTCGGTGTCGGCGTTTCCATGCACCAGGCGTAAGAGATCGCCCATATGCATGTGATCGAAACTGATACCGGCGACTCTCAGTTTTGCCATGGCCTACCCCCTATCCGTCGCGCGCACGTAAATGGCGGTGACTAGCAGGATGATGAGCCCGAATATGATGCGCCGCGCGCCCTCAGGCATCTGTAACATGGTGAGCATGGTGGCAAGCACCGCGAGTATCAGCGCGCCGACGATGGTGCCGCCATAACCCCCACGTCCGCCAAAAATAGAGGTTCCGCCCACCACAGCTGCAGCGACCGACGGAAGATCCAGCGGCAAGGCAAGTGAGAGCGATGCCGTTTTCACGACACCGAGATACAGGAGACCGGTGAGTCCCGCGATGAACGCCGAGAGCGCGTAGAGAGCAAGATGCACCTGCCACACTCTGACACCCGAGAGGCGCGCTGCCTCTTCATTGGCGCCGACCGCATAAAGGAGCCTTCCGAAACCGGTCCGGCGCTGGCCCCAGATCAACAGTGCAGCAAAGGGCACGAAGAGCGCCAATGCGTTCGGCACGCCCCAAGTACGTCCGGTTCCAAGCCAAGCCAGGAACACCGGAATGAGTGTGCCGCTCGAAATTACATATCGCTGATAAACGAGCAAGCATCCAACGCCAATAAGGCCTGTGCCAAGCGTCATGATCAGCGGATGCACTCGGCAAACGGCGATTCCGAAGCCACTGAGCAACCCGACGAGCACCGCGCAAAGCAGGGCCACGGTGATGGCCGCCGGGACACCGATCTGTGGTGTGAGCGTGGCGGTGACGAATGCCGAGATCGTTGCAACGGTACCTGCTGATAGATCTATGCCTCCGGTGAGCATCGTGAGTGTCTGGCAAGCAGCAAGCATCGCAAGTGGGATGGCAAATCTGACGGTATTGCCTAGCCAGAGCGGATTCACGATACCGGGCTGCATAAGCTCGAGGAGACCAATCAGCCCCATGAGGAGCGCGAGCAGAGGAATGAGTGGGTTGCCAGCCAATACGCGCTTGAAATTTACCAATGTCGGCGCTTGCGCCATTGAGTTGCTCATTGTCTCGCCGTCCTTGTCATGAGCACGGCGCCGATCATTACAACGACTACCATGATTATCCCTTCGATGATGACTGTCACGTTTGGATCAACGGCGAGCAAAGTGAGATCAAGTCGAACCAATCGCAGTACGAACACTGCAAGGATTGGTCCAAGAATGCTCCCACGGCCGCCGCCGAGAACCACGCCCCCCAAAACTACTGCCGCCACGCTCGCAAGTAGATATGGGCCGGGGATCGGCTCGCCTATCCCTGTGCTCATTGTGACCGCAAGTCCGCCGAGTGCCGCGAAAAGGCCGGCAAGCGCGTAAGCTGCGATGCGTACCCATCCTACCGGTACGCCCGATCTAAAGGCAGCCACTCTGTCACTGCCGATGGAATAGAGCATGAGGCCCAGCTTCGAGCGCCGAATGGGAATCCAGATGACGGCAACGCAAACGATGAGGAATACGATTGCCTTCGGCAACCACCCCGTCAGCCCCGGAGACACGCCGGGTAGGGTCGTGCCGCCTACAATGAGACTCCGAAGCCAGGACGCGGCAGCTCCACCTGGAGCATTTAGGATAAGGAGGGCTACGCCTTGCCAAACGAAAAGCATGGCAAGTGTCACCACGATATCGGGCACGCGCGTTACGACAATAAGCGCGCCGTTCAAAGCGCCCATGGCAAGCCCGAGAACCAACACGAAAACGACTACGAGAACCGCTTCGGTCTCGTTGGTACCGGTCATCAGAACGGCCGCAGTCACACTTACCACCGCCATCACGGCAGCGATTGAGAGATCTATGCCTCCGGCGATGATGACGATTGCCATACCGGCCGTCGCGAAGGCGAACGGCAGCGCGGCGCGGGCTAGCGACTCGAGCCCGGAGAAGCCGAAATCGGCCTGAAGGAGTTTGGCGAGGGCTGCAAGTACCAGCAGCATTACGACGAGTCCCATGACCCATCCATGTCTAGAAACAAGTCGATTCATGCGTGCACCGCCGCTTTTTCACCAAGTCCATGGGCCGCACGGAGGAGGTTCGCTTCCGTGGCCTCTGCCGCGCTAATGATATCGACCACGCGTCCATTGAATATCACCACGGCACGGTCGCAGGCAGCCTGGATCTCGCCAAGTTCCGATGTGTAGTAGAGAACCGATGTTCCTTGCGATGCCAACTCACGCACGAGATCGTAAATCTGACGCTTCGTTCGCACATCGATGCCACGCGACGGGTCGAACAGAAGAAGCGTTTCAATTCCGCTGGCTATCCAGCGCGCGATCGTTACCTTCTGCTGATTGCCACCCGACAGTCGACGTACTTCGCCCTGCGCGCGCATGTCGATCTGCATCCGCTCAACGGCCGGGCCGACGCGTCGGGTCTCATCACCCATTGCGACCGGCCCCCATTTTCTGAAGCGCGCGAACTGAGGGATGGCGATGTTTTCCCGCACCGACCGGGACATGGCCAGTGCATGCGCACGATCGCCAGGTACCAAGCCTATACCCAAAGCGATCGCGTCCGCCGGGTGATGGAATGACACCTGGCTGCCGTCGACTTCAATTGTCCCCTTAGCGGCTCGCCTGTTGCCAGAAAGCGCATCGAATAGTTCGTCCTGCCCCTGCCCTTCCAAGGCGACAACGCCAAGTACCTCACCTTTGTGAAGGTCAAGCGAGACGTCTTCGAGTCGGGCGCCGGTTCCAAGATTGCGCACGCGCAGGCGAGGGATTTTGTCCTCCGCGGCTTTTCTTGTCTCACGTGCTTCGAACACAGCGGCGCTGATAGCGGCGCCAAGCATTAGCTCAACAGCACGCTCTTCCACACCTGGCACGATCGCGAGATCTCCTACAGTGGCGCCATCGCGCAGGATCGTGGTTCGATCGCAGATGCCCGCTATCTCGGCGAACCGGTGTGAGATGTAGATGATCGCACATCCGTTGTCGGCCTGCTGGCGGACAACCTTCAAAACACGCTCGACAAGATTGGACGGTAAAGCGGCAGTCATTTCGTCAAGGAGAAGAACGTCCGGCTTGCTCGCGATTGCGCGGGCGAGATCGAGAATGCGCAACGTCGCGAGCGGCAAATTCTTGATAGTCTCCCCGAGATCGAGGTCGATAATGCCAAGTTCTCGCACCCAATGCTGGAACGGTTCAGCGGAAATGTTGCAGAGGCGCAGGTTATCTCCCACAGTCAGATCTGGGATGAGGGATGGTTCCTGATAGACCGGCACCAGGCCAGATCGTCGCGCTTCTGCAGGAGACCCTACATGCGCCTCACGCCCATGTATACGAACATGGCCGCCGTCAGGCTTCAACGCGCCGGTCAGAATTTTGACGAAGGTCGACTTACCCGCGCCGTTCGCCCCCATCAGCGCGACCACCTCTCCGCGGTTAACGCGGAGCGATGCATCGCGAAGCGCTATGACGGCGCCGAAGTGTTTGGAGACGGAGGCTGCATCAAGGACCGGTGTTTGGACATCGGCTGTCATCATTAGGATCTCTACGTGCAACTGTGGAATAGAAATGGGGCTTCCGGCCTTACCGGAAGCCCCGCCCAATCACTCGCCGGGACCTTTACACGCGATGATTTGCTCCATCGAGTAGTGCGTCCAGCCCGGGATCGAGACGCTCACAGGCCATTCGGGGCTGAGGTTCGGGCTTTGGGCGGCAGCTATCAATGCCTTGCCCTCATCGGTCGTGTTATCCCAAACAACAGGGTCTACCAACACGGTCTTATTAGCGGGCTTTTTGCCGTCGAGGATTTGGATTGCGAGAGCGACTCCAGCACCACCGACCGAGCCCGGATTAGTGACCGCTGCACCCTTGAGATCTTGTACCGTGGTCAACTGCGAAACGAAGCCGGCTGTGTCGGCACCCACGATCGGAACCAGTGGCGTACCGGACTCGGTGAACGCATCAACGATCACATTGTCGACACCTGAGGTCCAAACGCCATCGAACTTCATGCCAGAAGCGATGATATCGTTCATCTGCTGCTTGCCCTGATCCTGCTGCCAGCCCGTAAATACTTCCTTGGCAACCGTGATGCCCGGGAATTCAGCGAGCGCGCGCTTGAAGCCTTTATCGCGGTCATTGTCAGCACCCGCGCCGGCAGCGCCCCGCATGTAAACCACTGCACCTTTCCCGCCAAGTTTTTCGAACAGCCATTTGGCGCCGAGATAGGCATACTGCTCCTGGTTGTTGGAGAGAATATATGCGGACGGCTCCGTGACGGCCTGATCGACGGCGACCACCACAATGCCCTTATCGGTCGCTTCCTTGATGGCGGCATTGACGCCTTCGGCATTAGCCGGATTGACGACGATGGCGTTGACGCCTGCCTGGATCAGGTTGCGGATGTCTTCGAGCTGACCTGCTGCATCGGTGTTGCGATGAGCGATGTTCAACGAGCTGACTTTGCCTGAAGCGAGCGCTTCGGCTTTCATCGCGCAAACCATCTCTTCGCGCCAGCCGTTGCCCTGCACAGAGTTTGAGACTCCGATTTTGTAACCGGCGTGGGCGCTTGTAACTCCCATCAACAAGCCCGCGAAGGCCGTTCCAATCAATAGTTTCTTCATGACTTTCTCCCAGTCTTGAGCACCATGTTCCAAAGGTTCCAAGACATCCTGCGCCGATCGGGTTACCCCTTGTAACGGCCGGACGTCGCCAAACTTGCCATCCATCATTCTGCCATGTGCTTGCTTGTTTGAGCGGATTAGCCGCAAAGCATAACACATAGCTGCAATGATGAACTTGCCACCATCAGGGCCAACTATACTGAGCCTGAAGACGGCGATTTTACCTCTATCTGCTGATATCCAGTGGCCTCCGTTAAAATCTATCTCAGCGCTAACATAAAGTACTTGCCCGAAGCAAGAAAAAAATGTTAGCGCTGAGATAAATTTGGGGCAGCGAGGTTGTGCCGTGAATTTAGGAACATTTCTGAGCGAGATAATGGTCATGCCACCTCCTCTCCCCGAGGCGGATTCCGACGTGGCGAGTCCGGTCGATGCCTAGAACACCGCCTCAAAAGTCGTCCGCATTGAGAGCTTCGTCAGACCGGATCAAGGAACGAGATGTGCGACGTCGAACAACCGAAACGTCTTGGAAGGAAAGGAGAATCTTATGCAGGTCATGATCATAGGCGCAGCTGGGATGATAGGGAAAAAGCTGGCTCGAAAAATTCTTAGCGATCGTTCGATAGGAACACGAAGTGTATCACGGCTCACCCTAGTCGATATCGTGGCGCCTCAAGTCGACACTTTTTCGGAAGTGGAGCAGGTGTGCGTTACAGCTGATCTGTCAACCGACGGCGCGGCGAAACGTCTGATCGCCAGCCGTCCAGACGTCATTTTCCATCTTGCTGCTATCGTTTCGAGTGATGCGGAAGCTGACTTTGAGAAGGGTTACCTCATCAATCTAGACGGGACGCGATCTCTGCTGGAGGCCATTCGACTTCAAAGCGACACAGAACCGTACTGCCCGAAGGTAGTTTTTACATCTTCCCTCGCGGTCTTCGGAGTTCCGCTGCCGGACGAAATTCCAGATGATTTTGTTTTGGCGCCCTTGTCGTGCTACGGAACACAAAAGGCAATCGGCGAACTGCTTTTATCGGATTATTCGAGACGCGGCTTCCTTGATGGTATCGCTCTTCGATTGCCGACCATTTGCGTTCGGCCGGGCAAGCCAAACAAGGCAGCATCTGGTTTCTACTCGAGCATCATACGCGAACCATTGATCGGGCAGGAAGCAATCCTGCCAGTTCCAAGAGAATTGCGTCATTGGTTCGCCAGCCCACGCTCAGCGGTCGGTGCGTTACTCCATGCAGCTACGATCGACCTTGCGCCGCTCGGCGCTCGCAGGAGCCTGAATTTGCCAGGTGTTTCGGCGTCCGTAGGTGAGCAAATTGAAGCCCTGCGTCGTATTGCCGGAACCCGGGCCACCGATTTGATCAAAGAGGTCCCCGACCCTGCGATCCTCAGAATTGTTTCGTCTTGGCCAAGGGCATTTTCCGCCGAACGCGCAAAGAATTTGGGTTTTCGGGCAGAAGAATCCATGGACGAGATTATCCAAGCGCACATTGCCGACGAATTAGGGGGCACGCTTAACTGACTTGAAGCAAGCGCATCCATCGTTCCATCGTGGTCGAGCGAACATGATGGGGCGATAGACGCATGAGCGCACCGGCCATTGCGGGCCGGTCGCTATGGCCTCGGCCAGTCCGCCGCTAGACGCGATGTCGCCTGAGCGATGGAGACCGATCGTGAAGCGGACTGAGCTTGTTGTTGAGATCGCTTATTAATCTTGCGCTTGAGCGCACTGGCAAACAGCACCCGCTCCAATCACGCGATGGAAGGCGGCTTTACGCCCCGCCCGGCTTAAAGGCCATCGGGGGGCCCCTATAGTGGGCGCTCTGAAAGAGCTTATTGCGAAGTCTCATCACTGCCGGCGCCACTCGAATGCGCCGGAGCGCGCGGAACAAGCTTTCCCCTTCTACTGCTCGTCGCGTGAGGCCCAGATCAGTTTTTTCGCTGCAACAAATTGTTTCGCTGCATTGGCGTGAGTGGCCTGATTTTTTCTGATCTCAGCATTAAGAACAGCTTTGCCGTCTCTTCTAGTTCCTCAGTTGCATGTTGCGCATCTCTGAGCGTTTTGCCCGCAACTACGGGTCCGTGGTTGGCAAGTAGAATTGCTGCACTGCTCTTCGCCCTTTCCCGCACCGCTTCCGCCAATGCTAAGTCACCTGGTGGGAAATACGGGGCTAAAGGCAGCTTTCCCACGCGCATGACGTAGTACGCAGTGAGTGGCGGAAGCAGGTCCTCAGGATCAAGACCATCGATTACGCTTACAGCGACAGCGTTCGTCGAATGCAAATGAACCACCGCGCTTGCCTCAATGCGTTCGCAATACATGCATTGATGCAGGAACGCCTCTTTGGTTGGCTTGGCCCCACCAATGTGTACACCGTCTGCAGAGAATTTAGAGAGCGTAGATCCCTCAAGATTGCCAAGCGATGCATCAGTTGGCGTCATCAGGATTTCTCCATTCGACAGTCTGGCACTGATATTTCCGGTTGAACCGTGTGTATAGCAACGATCAAATAGCGAGCGGCCGATCGACACAATCTCATCGCGCAAACGTGTCTCTTCTGACAAGATTTCGGTCATTTCAGGAAATCCCAAGCCTTGATGAAGAAATCAGGTGAACCGAAGTTGCCGGATTTTAGAGCCAACGCCATCGCTTCGGTCTGACCGACTGTCAGCGTCCAAGGCACACCAGGATCAATTTCCGACCCTACGTGGAGAGCAGGTGGCGCGAGGGCACTAACCACCGCTCCAGACGTTTCGCCACCCGCAACAATTAGCTTGCGTACGCCACGCTTCCGCAACTCCACGGAAGTCCGCGCGAGGAACTGCTCAATGACCTCACCAGAATGTTCTCGCCCTAACGCGAGCTGAGAGGCCCGCACTTCATTCGGTTCAGCGCTCGAATAGACAAGTGGCCCTGCTACATTTTGTGCCAAGACCCAATCCACGACCTTGTCCACCGATGTTGCCCCACTGACAATATCCCTCGGCTCAACCTTCAGGCCTGGGACACCCGCCGCAAGGGCAGTCTTGATCTGCAATCTCGTTGCTTCGGAACAAGACCCCGCCAGAATTGCTGCCCGACCACTCGGAGCGGTGAAGGCTTTAGCCGTTCCGAAGTCTCTCAGCAAACCACGTCGACGGAAATTATCTGGCAGTCCGATTGCTATGCCCGACCCGCCTGTGATTAACGGGAAATCCGCCAGCGACTCGCCAATTACTCTCAGATCGCTATCCGAGATAGCATCAACAACCAGCACCTGGGTGCCTTTGCTGCGGGCAGAAGCGTAGGCACGAGATAGGACTTCCACACCTCCGGCAACGTCTTCATAGGGGATGAGACCGACTTTAAGTTTAGACTGCGCCGACATGAGCCTTACCAAGGATGAATCCAGCATAGGCGTCAAGGGATGATTACGCATCGGGCTTTCCGATAGCAATTTATCTGCAACGAACAGGTTTCCCATGTAAACCGTTCTTCGGTTTGCCGGGAAGGCCGGGCAGACAACGGTGAGATCCGCTTTCATTCTACTGAAAAGTGCGTCAGTAACCGGACCGATGTTGCCATGCGGCGTCGAGTCGAACGTCGAACAATACTTAAAGAGCACTTGCTTGGCTCCAGCCGCCTGCAACCATTCCAATGCGGCTAGCGACATTGAGACTGCTTCGGCAGCAGGGTTTGTCCGGGACTTCAGTGCGACAACAACAGCGTCGTACTCCTTCAAATCCAAATCTGAGGTGGGTACACCGACTGTTTGTATCGTCCTCATCCCTTCGCGCGAGAGCGTTAGGGATAGGTCTGTTGCACCCGTCAGGTCATCAGCGATCGCGCCGAACAGCATCGATTGTTTCCTTTTGTGATGAATATTGCGGCAGCCGTCACCCGGCCGCCGAACAGCTGCAGTTCGCCATCATAATTCGCAATGAATGTGATACCAGGCGCCGGGCCGAAACATAGTCGCCCGGCGCCGTATTTGTCTTAGGCGGCGAGAACGCCGCTCTTCTTGGCCGTCCAGGTCGCGATATAGTCCATCAAGCCGGGCGAAAGGCAGTCATAGGGCTCGAGGCCGGATGCCTTCAACTGCGCCCGGACGGCGTCCATTTTGGCGGGTTCGAAGCCACTTTCGATGATCGAGGAGACGAAGGCCGCAAAGGTCGGCTTTGCCCAGCCGCCTTCCTGGAAGCGTTCCGGATGTACGAAGGACAATCCCTGGAACGGATGTTCGCGCTCGACCGGACCGTACATATGCACGCCGCACTCCTTGCAGGCATGGCGCTGGATCAGGGCAGCGGGATCGACGACGGCGAGCTTGTCGCCGTTCTCCAGCACTTCGACGCTTTCGGTCGGCGCAACCGCCACGACCGAAAAGACAGCGCCCTCGGGCTTCCAGCACTTGGTGCAGCCGCAGGCGTGGTTGTGGGCGATGTCGCCCTTGATCCTGACCTTGACCGGATTGCTCGCGCATTTGCACACGAGCGTCCCGCCCGCGAAAGCAGCGTCAGTCGCTCGAAAGCCTGAATCCACTGCCGGATGAATGGCTATGCTGCTCATTGCTTCACTCCCTTCCTCCCTGGCCGTTTGCGTTATGCCCGGCCGAGCTCTGCGTTATTTCCGATCTCCCAGCCTCTGCGCATGCCAGCGCAGATGGTCCTCCATGAATGTCGAAATGAAGAAGTAGGAATGGCCGTAGCCTTCCTGCATACGAAGCTGGAGGTCGATACCAGCCGCCTCGCAAGCCTGATTGAGTTCGCCGGGACGCAATCCATCCTCCAGGAAGCTGTCGGCGGTCCCCTGGTCGACGAGCAGTTCGGGGAAACGATGCCCGTCCTCGATCAGCGAGCAGGCGTCATAGGCCCGCCAGGTCTTTTCGTCGGCTCCGAGATATTTCCGGAACGCCGGCATCGACCAGCCGGAAACCGAGGGATGGCTGATCGGCGCGAAGGCCGAACAGCTCTGGAAGCGGTCCGGGTTCTTGAGCGCGATGGTGATCGCGCCATGTCCGCCCATCGAGTGGCCGAAGATCCCCTGGCGATCCATATCGACCGGGAACTCGGCCGCGATCAGCTTCGGCAGTTCATCGACGATGTAGCTGTACATGCGATAATTCGCTGCATAGGGCGGCTGGGTGGCGTCGACGTAGAAGCCCGCCCCCTTGCCGAACTGCCAGTTGTCGGCTTCATCGGGAACATGATCGCCGCGGGGGCTGGTGTCCGGGCAGACGATGACAAGACCGAGTTCGGCGGCAAGCCGCCGATACTCGCCCTTGTCCATGACATTGGCATGTGTGCAGGTCAGGCCGGACAGATACCACAGCACCGGCAGATTGCGCTCGGCGGCCTGCGGCGGCACGAACACCGCGAAGGTCATGTCGCAGTCGCAAGCCTCGGAGCGCTCGACGTAGACGCCCTGAGTGCCGCCGTAAGACTTATCGGTCGAGATCGTCTTCATGGCTCAGTACATGACCACGCCGCGGATGCTTTCACCCTTATGCATCAGCTCGAAGCCCTTGTTGATGTCTTCGAGCGGCATGGTGTGGGTGATCATCGGGTCGATCTGGATCTTGCCCTGCATGTACCAGTCGACGATCTTCGGAACATCGGTGCGGCCGCGCGCACCGCCGAAGGCCGTGCCCATCCAGGAGCGACCGGTGACGAGTTGGAATGGACGGGTCGAGATTTCCTGCCCCGCACCGGCAACACCAATGACAATGGATTTGCCCCAGCCGCGATGGGAGGCTTCAAGCGCCTGGCGCATGACTTTGGTGTTGCCGGTGCAGTCGAAGGTGTAGTCGGCGCCGCCGATCAGGTCGCCGCCGCGCTTGGTCATGTTGACCAGATAGGGAACGATGTCGTCGCCGACGTCCTTCGGATTGACGAAATGCGTCATGCCGAACTTCTCGCCCCAGGCCTTGCGATCCGGGTTGATGTCGACGCCGATGATCATGTCGGCGCCAGCAAGGCGCAGGCCCTGGATGACGTTCAGACCGATGCCGCCGAGACCGAAGACGATCGCCGTGGCGCCGATTTCCACCTTGGCCGTGTTGATGACGGCGCCGATGCCGGTGGTGACGCCGCAGCCGATGTAGCAGACCTTGTCGAAGGGCGCGTCGGGGTTGATCTTGGCGAGCGCGATCTCCGGCAGCACCGTGTAATTGGCGAAGGTCGAGCAGCCCATATAGTGATGGATCTTGTCCTTGCCGATCGAAAAGCGCGAGGTGCCGTCCGGCATCACGCCCTGGCCTTGGGTGGCGCGGATGGCGGTGCAGAGATTGGTCTTGCGCGAGGTGCAGGAATAGCACTCGCGGCATTCCGGCGTGTAAAGCGGAATGACGTGGTCGCCCTTCTTGACCGAAGTGACGCCCGGGCCGACGTCGACGACGATGCCGGCGCCCTCATGGCCGAGAATGGCGGGGAAAAGGCCTTCCGGATCGGCGCCCGAGAGGGTGAAATCGTCGGTGTGGCAAATGCCCGTCGCCTTGACCTCGATCAGCACTTCGCCGGCCTTCGGGCCGTCGAGTTGCACGGTCATGACTTCAAGAGGTTTTCCTGCCTGAACGGCGACTGCGGCACGAATGTCCAAGATGATCTCCTTTTAATGTGCATTAGGATTGCTATCGGCGCCTCATTCGGCGGCGTTTCTCAGTCCAGTCAGCGCCTTCTAAAATACTCACGTCAGCCGTCACTGCGTATGCCCGCGCTTTCGTCTCCTAACCTGTCTCGGAGAGGCTTCGTCGCCTGCTATCTCCTAGATCGGTGACTTTGAGTTCGGCGTCCCTTGAGCGCCCGGCTTCCAGACCCATTCGCAGCGCCAAAGGGGCACAAGCGAGTCGATAGGAAACCCGCGGATTGCTGAGGTGCTTTGCTCTGATCCGACGGTATGCTCGCTGGTCTTCTTGGTGCATGAGTGTTCGCGAGGAACACCTGCCAGATGTTCTAAAACGCAACCTCATGCGGTCGATCCTTCAAGTATGGAGAAACCTGTATCGACAATCTGAGGCTTCTTATTCCGCTCTGAGTTAGCCAGCAGCAACTCCACTGCCGTCTTCCCGATGGCAAAACGGTTGGACAATATCGTGGAAAGCGGCTTGGGGAGTGTCTGCCCTATTTCCAACCCGTTAAATCCGAAGAGAGCTAATGTTTCCGGAACTGCGATTTCTGCCGCCATGCAGTGCATATATCCGCCGACTGCCATGTCATCGTTCGAGAACACCACGGCATCGATTGTCTTGGCTCGACTGAGCAACTCGGCTAGCGCAGCCTTGCCCGCAAGTGTGGAGCTTGGGCCATTAGTTCGATTTTCTTCGCTCAGAACTAAACCTGCCTGTCGCAACCCCTCAACGAGGCCGAGGTAACGAGCGTGCGCACGCTTGTCGGCGTTCCAATCGTGCCCCACATAGCCAATCTTCGCATATCCACGTCCGATCAAGTGCCTTGCGGCCGACCGCCCAGCCTCAAGATGAGACAGACCCACCGCCAAGTCGATCGGGCGATGGTCGATATCCATGAGTTCCCCGACCCGCACCGTGCTGTTCTTCAGCATCCGACGAGCGGCGGCTGTGTGTTCACAACCGGTGGTAATGATGGCCGCTGGCTTCCAGGCGAGCAAGGATGAAATAAGCGACTCTTCCTTCTTAAGGTCGTAGTCTGTGACGCCGATCATTGGCTGATAATGCGTGCCGGCAAGACCAGCGTGGATTCCGCGAAGAACTTCAGGAAACACAATGTTAGACATTGATGGAAGAATGACTCCGATGATCGCTGAAGATGAGGATGCAAGGGAGCCAGCGGCGCGATTGGGAACATAACCGAGTTTTCGGATAGCTTCGTTGACGCGCTTCCTGGTTGCGGGCGCGATGTAACCCTTGTCGCGGATGACCCGTGAGACTGTGTTCTCACTGACATCAGCCAGGCTTGCCACGTCGGCGAGTGTCGGGGATGACATGATCATTCAACCTCATTCACAAATGCTGTTCGATTTGCGGCGCAACCACGACGACCTCGAATTATCTCAGCGCTAACATTTTTCCCTTGCCCCACGCAAGTATTTTGTGTTAGCGCTGAGATAGATTTTCACTGAGGCCGCCGGGCAACGGCAGTTCGACGGAATATCACGGTGACGAGGCTGGCTTCAACGGCCTTGGATGACGGAGTAACAGTTGCTGCCGGATTTGTACTTATGGTTGCATCTACTTTTACCAGTCGCGTAGCAGAGTGATGAATGTGGGCTTTGTACCTCCGGCCAAGGAAGGCCCCCGGGAGCCAGCATCCGTCACTCTCAGAAAGATCTCAATTAGTATCTGCTCCGCCTGGTCGTCGTGGCGGACGTGCGGATAAACACGAGGATGATTGCATGACAGAGACAAATGTTAATAAGACTTCATCGAGCGCCAGCGAATCTCGCCGCAGCCCCATCCGCTCTGGCGAATGGCAGGACGAGGACCTTCGTGACTTCCTCGACGCGTTCAACAAACACGATGTCGATCGGATCATGGAATACTTCTCCGACGACTGCGTCCTCGAGACGCCCCGAGGACCGGAGATATGGGGTAACCGCTACGAAGGACAAGCCGCAGTTCGCGAGATCTTGTCGTATCGGTTCGGCTGGCTTCCTGACATGCACTATGGCCGCGACGAGCACTGGGCAAAGGGCAAACTCGGGGTTTCGCGCTGGGTGCTTACCGGAAACTCGGTGGACGGCGACCGTATCGAGGTGCAGGGTTGCGACGTGATGCAATTGGATGATGCCGGCTTCATCTGCCACAAGGACTCGTATTGGAAAATCATCCAGCCCCCATCCTGAATTCAAGCGAGATTTCCAACCTAACGATAGCATACTGCAATGGAGGAATTGAGCTATGAGTACACCCAAACGAGTGCGTCGCGAGGACGCGACATCCTACGAGTTCGCGATCAGGGAGCCACAAATCACGGTTGCTCAGGGAGAGCCGTTTGTGTTGGAGACGCGCGATGCGCTCAATGGCCACATCCGCAGCAAAGACGATCACCTGGATGAAGCAACGCTCGGCAAGATCTTTACCGACGGCTTATCCAACCCTGCCGCAGGGCCGGTCTTCGTGGAGGGCGCAGAACCGGGCGACACGCTTGTCGTCGATGTGCTCGAAATCATTCCTGCAGCAACGGGCTTTATCGGCAACCAGGGTGGCGCAGGCGTACTCCTTGGGTCGAAATATTCCGAACTATCAGTCCCGTTTACGGAGCTTGTCGAGCATCGCGTCGGGGCAAGCGGGACGACCTCAGACGGCACAGGTCACGTGAGCAACGGCGCGGTCTGGAATCTGGAGCCACATATCGGATGTCTGGGCGTCGCTCCCCGTAGACCTGAACAAGGGTACGACACATTCACAATGCAGAGTCGATACGGGGGAAATCTCGATGCCACCGACATCAAGAAGGGTCACAAGATCTATTACCCCGTTGCGCATAAAGGCGCGCTACTCTACGCCGGCGATGTCCAGGCGAGCCAGGCCACCGAGTTCGCAGGTTCGGCCAACGAATGCGAGGCTGAAGTCACGCTCGCATGTAGCGTGATTAAGGGTAAGCAGCCGCCCTTCGTTCGCATTGAAACGCCGACGCACCTGATTCAGTTGGCATCGCAGCGGCCTTGGGAGGACGCGGTAAGGCAAGCCCACCTTTGGTTGCTCGACTGGCTTGTCGAAGACCATGGAATGGACCCTCAGGAAGTGATCACGCACTTCAACGGCAACCCCGGTGTGCAGGTGCGCGTCTACTGCACGTACCTCAGCGAAAAGACTAAGGGTTGCGTTGGAGTCCAGTTCCCGAAAGCTTCACTAAAGCCAATCAAACGCTGACCGCCGTTGTTCAGAAGAGCACCGAGTGTCAATCGAAGACGGCGGGCCGTTTGACACCTCGAGTTCTTGTGCAACGTACTCCGCGCCCATATGGGCGCGGACGTTGGTCGCATGGTCAGCCCGGTTACTTATTGGTACCGGGCTGATCATGGCCGTCGGAATCACACCTTACGCCGATCTGGTGTCATCGTTGGCATACCAAGCTTAAGTGTCTTTTCGGAAGGGACGGTGCAGCCGGTATTCGTCGAAGGTGTTTTTGCGCTACGACCAAAGTAACAATAATCGAATCCGTCGGCATGGGATGCCGTGATGCCAGCGTCGTGTCACGATTTCTTGCGCCGATCGCCGGCCTTCGATCGCAGTGCATGACTCAACCGGAGAGGACGTGATGCCGAAGTTTGCAGCAAATCTAACATTGATGTTTAACGAGCTGCCGTTCCTCGAGCGATTCAAGGCCGCAGCGGATGCGGGTTTTAGCGCAGTTGAGTACTTGTTTCCCTACGATTATCCGCCACAGCTGATCGCCGAAAAACTCGCTGCTGCGTCTGTCAATCAAGCGCTCTTCAACATGCCGCCTGGCGACTGGGCTGCAGGTGACCGTGGGCTCGCAAGCCTTCCCGAACGTAGCGCAGAGTTTAAAAAGAGCCTTGCCCAAGCTGTGGCCTACGCCTCCATTATCGGCACTCCATTGCTTCACATGATGGCTGGGCTTGCTCCATCAGATCAACCGGAGGCTATGGCGACATATCTTGATAATCTGAAACACGCAGCGGACGCTACCGGCGCCATTGGGATCGGATTGGTGATCGAGCCAATCAACAGGCGTGACATGCCAGGATATTTTCTCAATGACTTTGACCGGACCGTTGACCTGATTCATAACCTCGGTCATCCAAATGTGAGGCTTCAGTTCGATATCTACCATCGGCAAATCATGCATGGCGATGTAATTACAGCGCTGCGGAACTTGGCCCCCGTGATTGGTCACATACAAACTGCATCAGTTCCTTGGCGCCATGAGCCAACAACGGGAGAATTGAACGATCTACTGATCTTCAGAGAAATTGATGCAATCGGCTATTGTGGCTTTGTCGGCTGTGAGTACCGTCCGATGGCGAAAACTGAAGACGGGTTAGGCTGGTTGCAGCTAGTTTAGGTGCACACCGATTCCGCCGCCTCGCCGTGATTCACCGAAGCACGTCGGCGTCATTCGATCAGCAGGCCGTTAGGCCATCACGAGGATTACGTTCCACGAGGGGTCATCGGTTGGGAGAAAAAATGACGCTTGACTCGAAAAAGCTTGAAAGGAGCGGTTTGGCAAAAGCGCTTGCTACTGCCCATAAGGTCTCCAGTTCTGCCTCTGCAGGACTTTCGACAGATTTCAACGCTGAACTCCATGCTCGACCGTCCATCTATTTCGCCGGACTGGCAATCGTCGAGCACGTTGCTTTCCTAACGATCAATGCGACGATCACAGAATTCCATGATAGCTTAGAAGTCGATGGTGATTTTTCAGTCAGGGTCGAACGGCATACTGAGTTCGTCACAGTCACGCGCTTGCGGAAATTAAATTCGGAGCCCGAGCGTTGGCCCGAACCTGATCTCGGGGAGGGCGATTTTGCGCGGCTAGCGGGATTGAAAACTCCTCGCCTTGTTTGCCACGTCAGTATCCTTGTCCTCGGGAACCCTCCTGGCGAGTTGGGACCGGCGCTGAAATCCTTCGATTTCGGCGATACCGCGGCGTCCTCGATTGGTGGTGGGTCGGCGCAAGTCTGCTCCGATTTCCGGGTCAGACCGGACAATTCAAGTAGGATCATCTTATTCAACAAGGATCTGAATGCGCATCGCCTGGGGCGCATGGTACGTCGTATCTTTGAGATTGAAACCTACAGATCAATGGCGCTGCTCGGATTGCCGGAGGCGCGACGCCTTGCGCCGCTTCTCGGCGAATATGATGCGCAGCTCCTTCAGCTGACCAATCGCAACTTGAGTACTCCTGCAAATCAACACAAGCAGTTGCTTGATGAGATCACTGTTCTTTCATCGCATATTATCTCGGCCACCGCTGAAACCAGAAACAGGTTCGGGGCAACCGCTGCCTACGCCAAAATCGTTGAAGAGAGAATTGCTCTCTTACGGGAAACTCATGTCCCTGGTTTCCAACGTTTCGGCACTTTCGTCGAACGACGATTCAAGCCGGCGATCCGTACTTGCGAGGCAACTGTCTCACGGCTCGAGCACCTATCCAGAGCGACGATGCACCTGCTCGATCTGCTACAGACCCGTATTCAGGTGGAGATTGAATTCCAGAACGCTACACAGATCCAGGCAATGGCCGACCGAGCGGCGACACAGGTCAAGATCCAGCGTGCGGTCGAAGGCTTTTCGATCATCGCGATCAGCTACTATCTAATGAGCTTGCTCAAGCTTGTACATGAGACAGCTGACCACGCAGGCTTCCACGTCGATCCCGTGATTATGCTTGTTGCTATTCCAGTGGTCATGGGAACTGTTGGAATAACCTGGAGTTGCCCCCAAAAGACCGGACATGCTCAGGTTTGAGATTGCGAGCTGATGAACTCGCGCGGCGATTGATATCCTAAAGCACTGTGCGGGTGAAGATTGTTGTAATGCTCGAACCAGAACGGCA
>NZ_ML133692.1 GCF_003985155.1 Rhizobium vallis
CAGCAGTTCGGCACGCCGGCCGAGATCTACAACAATCCCGCCAATATCTTCGTTGCCGACTTCATGGGATCGCCGGCGATGAACCTGCTCAACGCCACCGTCGAAAACGGCGGGGGCGGACTGGAAGTCTCGCTCGAACGGCCGAATGCCGCCCCGCTCAGGCTGCCGGTCATGTCAGGCAATCACGGCCTGTCTTCCTATGCCGGCAAACCGGTGATCTTCGGCATCCGCCCCGAAGCCCTGACCGATCCCGACGGCGCCGACCGCAAGGCGCGCTCGCTGACCGAGGGCGACTGCCTGATCGAGGTCGTCGAACCCGCCGGCTCCGACACCTTCGCCGTCACCAAGCTCGGCGGCAAATCCGTCGTCGCACGCCTGCGCGCCGATACCCGCATCGCTCCAGGACAAAACACCCGCCTCGCCTTCAATCTCGACAAGGCCGTGTTCTTCGATCCGGAAAGCCAGGCAAGGATCGCGTGACAGCCATGGAAGTGCAGCGCGTCTGATAAGACGCGCCAACACCTTGAGTCCGGGATGATCCTTTCCGAAAACCGATTTCGATTTTCGGATATGCGCTAGGCGACGGCCGTCACGGCAAGTGTTACCGGTGCGAAACGCGAGGAGACCGCTTCGACGGTGATCTCGCCGGTGAACCCCGTCGCCTCCAGCCAGAAGCCTGCAGTGCCGCCCTGCAGCGGCACATTGGTCGGGCCGACGATTTTTGCCGGGCCATGCACCTTCAGCGAAATGTTGTCGTTCATGAAGGGCAGGCGCTGGCCGCACTGGTCGAGCGCACGGATGATGACGCGCGTGCTGTCGCGTTCCCGGGCCTTCAGCGTGGAACTGTCGGCAACGATTTCGAGCGTCGTCGGCAGCGGATCGGCCGCCAGTGTCAGGCTCGCCACCGGCTCGCCGCCGATATAGCCGGTGAAGGTGCCGTCGATCCATTCGAGACCCCAGGTGCCAAGTTCATCGGCTGTGAAGTGCCGATGGTCGAGCACGACAGGCGGATGCGGCAGATGCGGATAGTTCTCGCGGTCGGGACCGATGCGTTTGCTGAGCGAGCCGTATTGCAGCTCAATCTCATCACAGTTGGTGAGGATAATCAGCGGCAGAACGCCGCCGATATTGCGCTCGCCGCGCGCCCAGAAGGTCACCGGTTTCATGACGATCTCGTCTGAGGGATCGCACTGGCTGGTATAGGCATAGGCCGCGAATTTCGGCTCGCGGAACATGTCCATGACGCCGTGATAGCAGATGCGATCGCCGGAGCCGAAATCCTTGTGGGTGTTGTAATCGAACATGCACCAGCCAATGGCGCCCGAAATATCGGGATCGCCGTAGGCGGCATTCAGCACATCAAGGTGACGGCGCACATGCTCGGCCTGGCGCTGCTCCTGATCATAAATCTTCGTCGGGTGCATGTGGCCGTTGAACTCGGTGATGAGGTACGGCACCTTGGCGGACAGACCGGTATTTTCCTGCTGGGCGCGGAGCGCCGTGCGCGGGCGGTTGGCGCCCGGCAGTTCCTCGTTGCCGAGGATGAAGTCGTTCATCGTGTAGACGTCTTCGAGCAGCTCACTCTCTGTGAGATAACGCACGCCGCCTGTCTGGCGGGTGCTGTCGAGTTCGCGGGCCAGCCGGTTGGTCTCGACGTAGAAGTCGTGACTATCCTGCGACTCGTTGATGCGTACGCCCCAGATGATGATCGAGGGATGGTTCCAGTCGCGCTCGATCATGCGGCGCACATTCTCGATCGATTCCTTCTGCCAGTCGGCATCACCGATATGCTGCCAGCCGGGGATTTCCTCGAAGACGAGCAGGCCGATAGCGTCGCATCGTTCGAGGAACCATTTCGACTGCGGATAATGCGAGGTGCGGACGATATTGCACTTCAGCACCGTTTTCATGATGTCGGCGTCGCGCTCCTGGGCGGAACGGCCGGCGGCATAACCGACATAAGGGAAGGCCTGGTGACGGTTGAGACCGCGTAGCTTCAGCGGCGTGCCGTTGAGCAGGAAGCCTTCGGGCGTGAATTCGGCAGTGCGGAAACCGAAGCGGGCGGAGAGACGGTCGGAGCCATGCTCGGTCCTAAGCTCGACGGTGACCTCGTAGAGGTTGGGATCGGTGATATCCCAGAGCGCGATGCCGGTGAGGCCGCCGAAGGAAAGCCGGGTGCGCTCGCCGATCGTTTCGGTTGCTGCGGTGGCGATGATCGTGCCGTCGGCCTGCTTCAGCGTGGCGGTGACGGTTGCCGAGAAGGTACGAGCTTCCGGGTTGGCGATGTCGACGCGGATGGTTGCTGATTTCTTAGGGCGAAGAACGTCTGATGTCTCGATCTTCAGATTGCGGATCGAGACCGGATCGGTGACCTTCAGCCAGACATCGCGGTAGATGCCGGCATAGGTGAGATAATCGATGCGGCCGCCGAAGGGCGGAATGCCGGGATTCTCACTGCCGTCGATCTTCACGGTCACGAGGTTTTCGCCCCTGATGAGCTTGCCGGTGAGGCGGGCCTCGAAGGGTGTGTAGCCGTCCTTGTGGGCGATAATTTCCTCGCCGTTCAGATAGACGACGCTGTCGGCCATGGCGGCATCGAAAACCAGCGAGACCTCGCGGCCCTCGAATTCCGGCAGCCAGCGCAGCACCTTCTGATAGGTGAAGGCGCGCTGATAGCCGGTCTCGTCGAAATAGTTGAAGGGCAGTTCGACGGCGGTATGCGGCAGGCTGACCTGCTTGGCGGCGTCGAAGCTCTCGAGCAGACGCTGGCCGAAGCCCTCATGGAAACTCCAGCCTTCGTTGAAGGAAACGATGGAACGCATTTCAGCCTCTCCCGATCATGGCATCAGGAGTGGTGCGGCGCATTTCGGCGCGTGAAAATCGGGTCATCGGATATTCCTCCTTGATGCAATAGGGTGCGGGCCGTTCAAGCGCTTCGCGTCAAATCTGATTCATGCGATGCGCTTTAGCTTTTTTCCGTGATGCCGTCATCCGGAACCGCCTCATCCGTCCTGATGGCATGCATCAGGCGGTCGAGCCCCAGCGAGGGGTGCAGGTGAGCGTGATGCTGTGCGGGCCTTCGATCTCGGCATCGTGACGTTCGATCAATTCGACAACGGCATCGATGAAGGCGGTGTGGTCGAGGCTCAGCGTCGTGAGGTCGTTGCAATCCCAGGCGGCCATGGCAATGCCGTCCTGACCGACGATGGCGATATCATCAGGCGTATTCCTGCCGAGCACGCGGCGCGCGGCATCGCGCGCGCCGATCGCCATGACGTCGTTGCCGCAGATGATGGCGTCGACCTTGTCGCGGTGCAGCAGGAGCACGGCTTCCTTGAAGCCGGAATCATAGGAATAGTCACCGAAGGCTTGCGCCTCGAAGGAGAGCCCGCGTTTGGCGAGCGCATCGGCGAACCATTTGCGCCTCAGCTTGTCGATCCAGCTCGAATTGGTGCCGGAGAGATAGGCGAAGCGCTTCTTACCGTCGCGCACGATCTTCTCGATGATTTCGTCGGCGGCCTTGGAGCCGTCAATGCGGATGCTGGAAACGTTTTCGCTTTCGAGCGGCTCGAAAGAGACGATGATCGGCTTCGTCGTGTGGAAGATGTCGACGGCATCCTGCATCGACACCATGTCGGAGAAGACGACGACGTGATCGACCTGATAGGTGGAGGCAAGCCGCATCAACTGCAGCCGATCGGAATGGTCGGCGCAGCAGAGGATGATGGGAAGCAGTTGCCGCGCCTGCAGGCGGTGGACGAGAAGCTGCTGCTCCTCCGCCTCGCATGGATTGCCGATCGCATTGACGACGAGGGCCACCAGGCGTGAGCGTTGATTGTTCAGCGAACGGGCGATGGCGTTCGGCTGGTAGCCGTGCTCGCGGGCGACGGCGAGGATGCGATCGCGCGTCGCGCTGCCGATGCGCGAATCCGGCGAGAAGGCGCGGGAAATGGTGGCGGAGGAGACGCCGGCGAGCTTGGCCAGTTCCTTGGAGGTGATCCGCCGTCTGTTCATTCCGCTCATCTTCAGCGCCTATCGGGCGACGATCCTGACGGAAGCGCCGTCGGCCGCCGCCGATTCCTTAATTGCATCCCATAGCCTAGCGAATCTGAGGCCCATTTCAACGGAGCCGGAGTTTTCCATCTTTCCCGCGCGAATGGCGAGGAAATTCTTCATCGGATTGCCGAGAATCTCGGCCTCCTCGCGCGGCTCGGCGTTGCGGCCGACGCTGATTTCGCGCCAGCCGCCCCAGGCGTCGATGCGCACGATCGCCTTCGAATAGAAGAAGGTGATGTAGGAAGCGCAGCCGGGAGGGCCCTCGCCGGCGGCCGTCAGCGTCGCCAGTGCGCCATTCCTCAGCCGGGCGGAGACGGCGGTTGATATGTCGACCTTTTTGTCGTGGTTGTTCATGTAGGCCGAAACGCTGTCGAAATCGGAATTGGCGAGCAGGCAGACGGTGTTCATCATGTGGGCGCCGGTATCGAACATGAAGCCGCCGCCGGAGATTTCAGGCTGCTGCTTCCAATGGCCGTCGTAGTTCGATGACCAGCTTTCCCAGATCATGCCCGATATGGCGATCAGTTCGCCGAATTCGCCTGATAGCGCCCGCCTGCGTGTGTCGAGCACGAGGGGTGACAGGCCGCCCTGAAAGGCGGTGACGATGGTGACGCCGCTCTTCTTCTGCGCGGCGATCAGCCGCTCGGCCTCAGCGACCGTCGTCACCATCGGCTTTTCCAGGAAGAGATCGAGACCGGCCTCGGCGACGGCGGTCGCCTGCTCGGCATGGAAGGCATGCGGGGTGGAGACATAGACGATGTCGAGTTCGCCGCGCATTTCGGCGAGCATCTGGCGATAGTCCTCGAAACCTTTCGGTTCGGACGCGCCGGCGGCGAGGCAGACGTCGATCAGGCGCTGGCGCGAGGCCGCCGTGGTATCCGCCAGCGCTGTAAATTCGATCTCCGGCATCCCAACCCAGCTCTCGGCATATTCGGCGGCCTTCAATCCGGCGCCGATGACGCCGAGGCGCAATTTCTCAGACATGAAATTCCTCCCTGAATGCATTTTGTACACGATTACACAAATGGCGTGATGATGGCAAGTTTTAGATATATGTGTAATATCAATGTATTAAAACTCGATCTCGAATCTTTTCAAAATCCCGCCTTGCCAGCATTTGGAATACGTGTACATTTCGGCGACTGGTGCTGGAGGGCGCCGTGTCTCTAGAAAAGGGAGGACTTCCGTTGAAAAAGACGGTTCTTGGTGGCCTGTGCGCCATTCTGCTCAGCGCGGTTTCGACACTGGCGCAGGCTGAAACAATCCGAATTGCAAATCACGGTCAGGCGGGCATCGACGCGATGAAGTCGACGGTCGAGCGGATCGAAAAGAAATATGGCGTGACCGTCGAGGTCATCGAATATCCGGCGCCTGACAAGGATTACCTGACCAAGCTGCTGACGGAACTCGGTGCCGGCAACGCGCCCGACCTCTTCTCCATTCCGACGACGGCTGCCGTTGCCGACATGGTGGAAGCCGGCTACCTCGCGCCTGTTACCAAGGAATTCAAGGCCTGGGACGGCTACGGCAACCTTTATGACGTCGCCAAGGAACTTGCCGTCAGCCCGGATGGCGAAACCTATGTGATGCCGTTCATGCTCGGCATCCAGGAAATCTATTACCGCAAGGACGTTCTCGAAAAGGCCGGCATCTCGACCGAGCAGCCGAAGACCTGGCGGGAGCTTCTCGACCGCGCCGCGGAAATCAAGCAGAAGACCGGCGCCTACGGGTTGCTGTTCCCGGCCGGCGTTTCCTGGGGAAGCGGCGCCTTCGACGAAGGCTTCCAGCATCTGCTCGTCGGTTCGAAGACGCCGCAGCTCGTCGATGCCGACGGCAAGCTCGATCTTAATGGTGAAGGCGTCAAGGATGTCTTCGACGTCTACAAGGAACTGATCGACAAGGATCTGATGCCGACGCAGCCGCTGCTCGGGCCCGAGCCCTGGGTCGTGCCGAAGTATCAGATGTTCCCGGCCGGTAAGCTTGTTGCGACCACCTGCGGCTCCTGGTGCTACATTTTCGACTGGGGCCGCGAAAGCAAAAACCCGATCCCTGACGTGACGAAGGTGGTCGGCACCTGGACGGTTCCCGGCCAGAGCAACGGCCAGTACGTGCTCGCCAACCTTGCTGCCCCGTGGGCGGTCAATTCCAAGTCTGCCAATACGGAATTGGCGATCAAGGCGCTGATGGAGATCGGCTCGATCGAGACGCAGGTTTCCTATGCCGCCCGCATCGGCAACATTCCGGCGAGCAAGGATGCGGCAACGAATGCCGACTTCCAGAAGCTGACGGAACTGGTTCCGATTCATGCAGCGGCCGGAAACGGCGTGTTTTTGAAGCAGGCCTCCGGCTTCGGCACGGTCTCTGAAGGTGTGGCGCGCGCCACCGAAGCGCTGCTGCGCAAGGAGACCGATGCCGCCGGCGCCCAGAAGATCCTTGTCGACTACGTCAAGGAAACGCTCGGCGACGACAAGGTGAAGTAAGCCTAGTCTTTCTTTCCTCGCGAACGGGGACGCGGCACCAACGCCCGCGTTCCCGCTTTCATCTGATGGCCGCTTCATTCGGCAAGGTTGTGAGCTTCCATGGCCCGAAACTCTCATGAAACGCGCGCCGAGCGGCAATGGCTGTTGATCCTGCTGCCCTCGCTGGTGCTGCTTCTGGCCTTCGTCATCTATCCGGCCGTCTATTCGATCTATTTGAGCTTCACCAATGAAGCATTGACCGGGGCGGCCGCACTTCGGCCCCGCTTCGTCGGCTTCCGGAATTATGCGCGGCTCTTCAACGACGCGAAATTCTGGAACGCGCTGTTCGTCACCTTCGTCTTCGTCATCGGGTCGGCTGTAATCGGCCAGTTCGTGCTCGGCTTGATCTCGGCAGTCGCGCTGCGCCGGCCGATCCGCTTCCGGCGAATATTCTCCTCGATCATCCTGCTGCCGAATGCCGCCCCCGAGGTGGTTGCCGGCTTCATGTGGATCTCGATGCTGGCGGGTGGCGACAATGCCACGCTCAGCCGCATCGTCAGCTTCTTCGGCCTCACACCGGCCGACTGGCTGCAGGTCTTCCCGCTGTCGATGATCATCATCGTCAACACCTGGCGCGGCATCGCGACAGCGATGATCCTGCTGACCGCGGGCCTCAGCACCATTCCGGCCGAGATCTACGAGGCGGCCCGCATGGATGGCGCCACGCCCTCGCAGATGTTCCGCCGCATCACCCTGCCGCTGATGATGCCAACGATCCTGCTTTACATGCTGATCTCGGCCGTCTCCACCATCGCCGTCTTCGGCCTCGTCTATGCGCTGACGCGCGGCGGGCCGGGCGGGGCGACCGAGGTCGTCAGCATCTATATCTACAACCAGTCCTTCACGGCGTTCCAACTGGGATATGGCGCTGCGGTCGCCGTCGTCGCGCTCGTCATCTCTCTAATTCTCGGCATCGCTTATGTCCGGGCGATGAAGGTGGAGGTCTGAGATGACAGTCGTTTCCCCGAGCGAGACCGCAAACAAGGTTCGGTCCGACCTCATCGCCTATGCGACGCTGTCGCTGATCTCGATCTTCTGCGCCATTCCTTTCTTCTGGGTGCTGCTTGCCTCGCTCGACGGCAATGCGCAGCTTTTCCTGCATTGGCCGGAGCAATGGACCTTCGCCAACTATATAAGGGTCTTCACCAAGGAAGACGGGGCGAAGTGGCTGTTCAACTCGCTCTTCGTGGTCGGCGGCGCCACTTTGCTCGTCATGGTGCTTGCGGGGCTTGGCGGTTATGCGCTGTCGCGCACAAGGGCCTGGTGGAAGCTGCCTTTCCTCTACGCGATCCTGCTCATCCGCGTGCTGCCCCCAACCGCGCTCGTCGTGCCGCTCTACAAGTTCCTGCTGACGCTGAACAATGCCGAAGCGGCGGTGCTGAGGCCAATCTTCGGCAGCTATGCCCGTGACATCATGCGCTGGACCGGCTTCATCGACGGTTATCTCGGGCTGATCCTGGTGCTGGCGACGATGCAGTTGCCGCTGGCGCTCTGGATCATGAAGACCTTCTTCGACGGGCTGCCGAGGGACTATGAGGAGGCGGCGCTGATGGATGGGGCGACGCTCATCCAGCGCATCCGCCGAGTGCTGATCCCGCTGGCGCTGCCGGGGCTGGCAGCGGCCGGGCTCTTCGCTTTCATGTCGGCCTGGGGCGATTTCCTGCTGCCGCTGATCTTCCTGTCATCGCCGGAGCTGCAGACGCTGCCGCTCGGTCTCTTCCGCGCCTTTCTGCGTATCAACGAGATCGACTACGGCCTGCTGACCGCGCTCGCCTTCATCTACCTGCTGCCTGCCGTCGTCGCCTTCGGTTTTGCGCGGCGCTTCCTCGTCCAGACATTTTCGGGCGGCGTGAAGGGCTGAGATCAAGAAAGAGAAACAGATGATCAATCTCAGAAACGTTCGCAAATTCTACGGCGCGCTCGAGGTCATCAAGGGTGTCGATATCACCGTGGAAGACGGTGAATTCGCGGTCTTCGTCGGCCCGTCGGGCTGCGGTAAGTCCACGCTGCTGCGCATGATCGCCGGGCTTGAAGGCATCGATCACGGCGATCTGATCCTCGACGGCAAGCGCATCAACGACGTGCCGCCGGATAAGCGCGGAATCGCCATGGTGTTCCAGTCCTATGCGCTCTATCCGCATATGACGGTTGCCGAAAACATCGGTTTCTCCCTCAGCCTGAAGAAGGTGCCGGAGGCGGAGATCCGCCGCCAGGTGGAGGGTGTCGCCGAGATCCTGCAGCTTACCGATTATCTCGACCGCCGCCCGGGCGCCCTTTCCGGCGGCCAGCGGCAGCGCGTGGCGATCGGCCGCGCCATCATCAAGAAACCTTCGCTGATCCTGTTCGACGAGCCGCTGTCGAATCTCGATTCGGCGCTGCGCGTGCAAATGCGTGCCGAATTGCAGCGCCTGCATCGCGAGCTGAAGGCGACCGTCGTCTATGTTACCCACGACCAGGTGGAGGCGATGACGATGGCCGACCGCATCGTCGTGCTGAACAAGGGTGTGGTGGCACAGGAAGGGGCGCCGATGGCGCTCTATCATCAGCCGGACAATGAATTCGTCGCGACCTTCATCGGCTCGCCGAAGATGAACATCATACCGGTCACGGCGACGCGTCCGTCGTCAGGCAAGCTGCATCTCGATAGTTCAATGGGCCTTTCACTCGATCTCACCGACAACAACGGTGCGGTGCCGCAAGGCGAGGGGAAGCTCGGCATACGGCCGGAGCATTTGAAGATCGCGCCCGACGGGCAAGGTAATTTCACGGCCGAGGTTGTCATCGTCGAGCGGCTCGGCGTCGAGACCTACATGACCGTCGGCTCGCCGCAGCAGCCGATCGTCGTGCGCGCCGAGGGCGATATCGCCGTGCGGCCGGGCGACCGCGTGTCGCTGACGGCCGATCCCGCCGCCTGCCACCTGTTCGATTCCGCCGGCCGGGTCATCCGTCCGGCCACCGTTTGACACTGACACATAGAGGAATGCCATGACAATCAAGGTCACCATCTGGAACGAAGGACGCCACGAGCAGCTCCACAGGGAGGTCCAGGAAATCTATCCCGATCGCATCGACGGGGCGATCGCCGCCGGCATTGCCCATCCGGATTTCGAAATCCGCCGCGGCACGCTTGACGATCCCGACGAGGGCCTGCCGGATAGCGTGCTCAACGATACCGACGTGCTGCTCTGGTGGGGACATATGGCGCATGAGGAGGTCAGCGATGGTCTGATCGACCGCGTGCAGCAGCGTGTTCTGAAGGGAATGGGCCTGCTGGTGCTGCATTCCGGCCACCATTCCAAGCTCTTTCGCCGGCTAATGGGCACCAATGCTAATCTTTCCTGGCGCGAGAGCCCGGCCGGCGATCTCGAGCGGGTCTGGGTGGTCAATCCCTCGCATCCGATCGCCGAAGGCCTGCCGCCCTATTTCGAGGTCGATGCCTCGGAAATGTACGGCGAGCCTTTCGACATTCCCCAGCCGGACGAGCTGGTGTTCATCTCCTGGTATTCCGGCGGCGAGGTGTTCCGCAGCGGCTGCACCTTCCAACGCGGGCGCGGGCGCATCTTCTTCTTCAGCCCCGGCCACGAGACCTATCCGATCTATCACGACAAGACGGTGCATAAGGTGATCTCGAACGGCATCCGCTGGGCGCGGCAGAAACATACCGACGGCCGCATCCTGGAGAACTGGCACCGCGCCGAGCCGCTGCACGGGCGCCCCGATAAGCCGAAGGCTTGATCTATGGATATTGTGCGCCGTTCGTCTTGGTATAGATCGAATAGACCGAGCGCGTCGCGGTGATGAAGAGCCGGTTCTTCTTGGGGCCGCCGAAGGTGAGGTTGGACACCGTCTGCGGCACCAGGATCTTGCCGAGCAGGGCGCCATCCGGCGAAAAGCAGTGCACGCCGTCAGACGCGCTCGTCCATAGATTGCCGCTGACATCGAAGCGGAAGCCGTCGGGATTGCCGACGTCGAGGCTGCAGAAATAGCGGCTGTTCGCAAGCCTTCTGCCGTCAATCACGTCGAAAACTCTTACGTGGCGCGGCACCTCATGTTTTGCCGATCCGGAATCGGCGATGTAAAGCTTCGTCTCATCGGGCGAGAAGGCAAGGCCGTTCGGCTGGATGAAGTCCTCGACCACCGCCTCGATCGCGCCGCTGGCGGGGTCGATACGGTAGACGTTGCGGGTGGGCTGCTCGGGCTCGGCCTTGTGGCCTTCGTAATCCGAGAGGATGCCGTAGGTCGGGTCGGTGAACCAGACCCCGCCGTCGGAGTGCACGACGACGTCGTTCGGCGAGTTCAGCCGCTTGCCCTTGTAGCTGTCGGCGAGAATAGTGATGGTGCCATCCGTCTCCGTGCGGGTGACGCGGCGGCCGCCATGTTCGCAGGAGATGAGCCGGCCTTGCCTGTCGCGGGTATTGCCGTTGACGTAGTTGGAGGGCGAGCGGAAGACGGAAACCGTCCCATCCGTTGTCCAGCGCATCATGCGTTCATTCGGGATATCGCTCCAGAGCAGGCAGTTCAGGTCGGAAAACCACACCGGACCTTCCGTCCAGCGGCAGCCGGAATAGAGCTCCTCGAGCGACGCGCTGCCGATGACCAGGGCGCCGAAACGTTCATCGCGAATGTCGTAAAGCGGATTGTCGGCCACGCCAGTTCCTCCCTGAATGCTACCGCCCTTCTCCTAGCGGCAAATCCTGGGAGGTGCCAGAGCGCGGCATGGAATTACCGGGCTCCTGTTTCTCAGAGGGCTGCGACCGGATGCGGCGAGCCGTCATAGGCACCCCAGATCGACTGGTCGAAGCAGATGACCGAGCCGGTCATCAGGCCGGATTCGGAAGACGACAGGTAAGCGCAGGCGCGTGCCACCTCATGCGGATCGACGAGACGGCCGAAGGGCTGGCCGGCGGCCGCCTTTTCCAGCCAGTCGGCGGGCGCATCGTGATATTCGCGCTGGATCCGGTCCTCGCCTTCGGAGGCCATCCAGCCGATGTTGAGGCCATTGACGCGGATGCGGTTGCGCAGCAGCGCGTAGGCGGTGTTCTTCGTCAGCGTTTCCAACGCACCTTTGGAGGCGCAATAGGCGGCGATGAAGGGCTGGCCTGCCTTGGCCGACATCGAGCCGATATTGACGATCGTTCCCTCGATCTTTTCGCGGCGCATGACCTTCACCGCTTCCTGCATCAGGAAAAACGGCGCGCGCACATTGACGGCGAACATGGCGTCGAAGAGTTCCGGGCTTGTGTCAAGGATCGTACCGCGATCGGTGATGGCGGCGGCATTGACCAGTGCATCGACACGGCCGAAGGCCTCGTCGCAGGCGCGCACGACATTCTGCGCATCTTCCACCCTTCCGAGATCGGTCTTGACGTAATTGACCTTGGTGCCGGTCGCGGCCGAAATCTCCGCGGCCTTCGCCTTGCCCTTGGCTTCGTTGCGCCCACAGATGACGATGCCTTCCGCACCGCGTTCGGCGAAGAGGCGGGCAATGGTGGCTCCCAATCCTTGCGTGCCGCCGGTGACGATGGCGATCTTGCCGTCGAGGCGGCCGTGGTCCGTGCTCATGTGTTTCCTCCTTGTTGATGATATGTGCATGGCCTCCCGCGAGTGCGGAAGGCCTTTATGTCAGTGCGGATGAGAGGGGCAGCTCCAGCCTCCAAGTCAGGTCAGTTTCTTCTGTGCCTGCTCGGCAAGGGCTGCCGTAAAGGCGTCGTCACTCCAGCCTTCCCGCAACGCTTCGTGCATCAGCTGCGCCTGCGTCTTTGGTGCCAACCCACCGAGCGGTGGGTCGCGGTCGAGATTGGTCGGGAAGGAATAGCCTTCGGCGCAGGCGGCGACAGCGTTGGCGATTTCATCAGGCGAGAGTTTGCCCTGCAAGGTTTTCAAGGCGGGAAAGAGCGTGGCGCTCATCCTTTTGCGGTTGACGGTTTCCATGGCCCGGCCGAAGGCGGAGGAGACCTGCAGCAGGTTGGCGACACGCTTGATATCGGCCGAGCGGTTGGTGCCGGCGGCGTGGAAGAGCGCGGGATTGAAGAAGACGACATCGCCTTTTTCGAGCGGCAGCTGGATATGATGGGTTTCGAAATAATCCCGAAATTCCTGCCGCTTCAGCGCGAGATAGCCCGGCACGTAGGTCTGGCTGTGCGGTAGGAACAGTGTCGGGCCGCTTTCGAGCGGCATATCGCAATGGGCGACCGCGCCCTGCAGCGTCAGCACCGGCGAAAGCCGGTGCACATGCGCCGGAAACTGTTCAATCACCTCAGACGACTGAAAACCCAGATGGTAGTCGCGATGGGCCGATTGCGCCGAACCGCCCGGATTGACGCGGTTCACCTGCGCCGTCATCTGGTAGCTCGGGCCGAGCCAGGCTTGGCTCGCCAGCGCGATGATGGCGTTGCCGTAATATTCGGCGAAATTCGCAGGATCGGCGAGGCAATGTTTTTCCAGCGAATTCCAGATGCGGTCGTTGGCGCCGGGCTTGGCGAAGTGATCGCCGCCGCCGGTTGCGGTACGGTGCTGCTCCTCGATGATCGCGTCGAAGATCGTGCTGGCGCGGTCAATGATGCCGGTATCCTCGAAAGCCCGCTTGAATACGACGACGCCTGGACCTTCGCCGAAGGCTTCGCAGATCTCGGCCAGCACGGCGCGCCGTCCGTCAGGCGTTGCGGCGGCCTCCATCACCTTGCGGCTGTCATAGATCAGCACGTTTTTTTCGACCGCGGAAGCCGAGGGATAATCGGCAAGCGCGGTCGTCTTTTCCGCAAGCTGGCGAAAATCGTCGAGATCGCAGGCGTCTTCGCTCAGCCAGACGCGGTCTGCGCGCATCTCCTGCCGGTTGTCGGTTTTCATGGCGGGCATCTCCTCTTCCCATGGAGGCACTATACGCCGCGATATCAGGTGATATAGATCAGAAACCCATCAAAAAACCATCAGATCGAGCCCTATGGCACATCTCTTTCTCGTCAAGGATATTGCCTTCCAGGCCGGATTGAGCACGGCGACCGTCGATCGGGTGCTGAACGGCAGACCGGGCGTGCGCCGGCAGACGGAAATGCGGGTGAGGGCGGCGATCGCCGAGTTGGAGAAGCAGCATGCCGGTGCGGTGGGCAGCGGGCGCACGCTGGCGATCGATATCGTCATGGAGACGCCGCAGCGGTTCAGCGATGCGGTGCGCGCCGCCTTCGAGGCGGAGATGGCGGCTTTCCTGCCCGGCATCTTCCGCTGCCGTTTTCATTTCGCCGAGGTGATGAAGCCGGCCGAACTGGTGCAGCTTCTCGATCGCATCCGGCTGCGCGGCACGCATGGCATCGTGCTCAAGGCGCCTGATGTTGCCGAGGTGACAACTGCCGTTGCACGGGCGGATGCGGCCGGCATTCCCGTGGTAACGCTGGTGACAGACCTGCCAAATTCGGCGCGCATCGCCTATGCCGGCGCCGACAACCGGGCGGCGGGGGAGACCGCCGCCTATCTGATCGGCGAATTTCTCGTAGATCATCGCGGCAAGGTGCTGGTGACGTTGTCGAGCGGGCGGTTCCGCGGCGAGGAGGAGCGCGAAATCGGCTTTCGCCGGGTTATCCGCGCCCATTATCCCGGAATTGGCGTCACCGAAATCAGTGAGGGACACGGCACCGATGCCGCGACGGGGACGCTTGCGGCGGCAGCGCTTGCCGCCGATCCAGCCATCAACGCCGTCTATTCGATCGGCGGCGGCAACCGGGCGGTGTTGGCGGCCTTCGATGCAGCCGAACGTCCGGTCCGCGTTTTCGTTGCCCATGATCTGGATGCGGACAATCGCGCCTTGCTTGCCGCGCGCCGGATCGGCTTCGTGCTGCATCACGATCTCAGAACCGATGCGCGTTCGGCCTTCAGGGCGATCATGAGCCGGAGCGCGGCATCGGGGCGGCCGATACCAGCCTCACTTTCTTCCGTCGAAATCGTGACGCCCTATAATATGCCCGCGGGCGATTGAGCCAATCGGGTTTCCTTCCATGGCGAAATCGGGCTACAGCTTGGCATGAACGGGGTGAGTGACATGGATTACAGCGACGTCAGCAGTATCGCAGCCTGGGTCACGGAGCAGGGGCTGAAGGGCGCTTCCGAAGCCGAGCTGATGACCGGCTTCTGCGCGGCCTGTCGGGATGCGGGCCTGCCGCTCGACCGCGGCATGGCGCTGATGGATACGCTTCATCCGGTTCATGAAGGCCGGGCCTTCCGCTGGGACAGCGAGGAGGAGATAGAGACGGAATTCGAATATGGTCCGACGAGTTCGGGCGAAGCGGCGTCGAGCTGGCAGCGTTCGGCCTTCTACCATCTTTGGTCGGGCAACGAGCGGGAGGTGCGCCGGCGTATCGGCTTCGGCGATCCGATCGATTTCACCATGCTCGACAAGATCGCGGAAGCCGGCAACACCGATTTCGTGGCGATGATGCATCGTTTCAGTGAAGCCGGCACGATCGGTGAAATGGATTGCTTTTTCTCGCATTTCGCGACCAAACATCCCGAGGGCTTTTCCGACCACGATCTCGCCATCCTGCGCAAGCTCGTGCCGGTGCTGGGGCTAGCGATCAAGTGCATCGCGCTCGGGCGTATCGCGCGCACCATCGCGGAAGTCTATCTCGGCGAGGATGCGGCGCGCCAGGTCATGGAAGGCAAGATCACCCGCGGCAAATCGGAGCGGATTTCGGCTGCACTCTGGTTTTCCGATCTCCTGAACTACACCAAGATTTCCGATCGCGTGCCGCCGGAGGAAATCATCCCGCTGCTAAACGACTACAGCGAGGTGGCGATCTCTGCGGTCCATGCGGTGGGCGGCAACGTGCTGAAGCTCATTGGCGACGGCGTGCTCGCGATCTTCAAGGGCGAGGTGCCGGCGGAGACTTGCCGCGCAGCGCTCAAGGCCGAAGCGCTTCTGCGGGAAAAACTGCGCGAACTGAACGCCGCACGTGAGGCCGATGGCCGGCCAACCACCGATATTTATATCGGCCTGCATATTGGTGATGTGTTCTACGGCAATATCGGCAGCCAGGACCGGCTTGATTTCACGGTCATCGGCCCTGCCGTCAACGAGGTCAGCCGCATTGCCTCGATGTGCCGTTCGGTCGATCTTAATCTGTTGATCTCCTCCGATTTTGCCGCGGCAATACCGGAGGAAAAGCGCCCATCGCTCGCCTGCATCGGGCGCTATGCGTTGCGTGGCGTTCAGCGCGCGCGGGAGCTTTATACGCTCGACAGCGCGCGGCTGAACACCTGATCCCAGGAGTTGCTCTATCGCAGCAGGCTCTGGCCGCCATCGATCCAGATGGGTGTGCCGGTAATATGGCGGGCGCGCTCGGATGCAAGGAAGAGGATTGCCTCGGCCACATCCTCGCTTGCGCCCTTCCTGCCGTCGGTGATCGGAATTTCGCCCTGCGGCCAGATGACGGGCACCTCGGTTTCCTCACGATGCCGCGTGGTGGTGTTGGCGGCAATCTCGGTCTCTATCGCCCCGGGGCAAACGGCATTGACGCGGATGTGATGTTTTCCGAGTTCCAGCGCAAGCTGCTGAACGATGGCAAGCTGCGCGGCCTTGGTGGCGGTATAGGCCGTGGCGCCCGGTGTCGTGAAGGTGCGCGTGCCGTTGATGGAGGATACGACGACGATGGAGCCGCCGTTCAGCTTCAGATAAGGCACGATCAGATGCAGCGTCAGATAGGTGCCGCGCAGGTTCACGGCCATCGTCCGGTCCCATTCATCGGGTTTCAAATCGTCGATCGGCGCCCAGACGCCGTTGATGCCGGCATTGGCGACGACGATGTCGATGCAGCCGAAGGTTTGCGTCATCCTGTCGATTGCCGCGCGCATTTGGGCTTCGTCGCTCGTGTCGGCGGTCAGCGCAATCGACCGACCGCCGCCTGCGGCAATTTCCCGGCAGGTTTCCAGCACCTCGCTTTCCGTGCGGCTGAGCACCGCGACCCTTGCGCCTTCGGCGGCGAACTTCAGTGCAGTCGCCTTACCGATGCCGGAGCCTGCTCCCGTCACCAATGCGCTCTTTCCCTCGAACGTCATGAGCCGCTCCTGTTTGCCGATTGCCGGTAAGCAATGATCGGAGCGCCTCTTGGTTCCGGAACGGTCGTGGCCGACCGACTATTTGATAAGGCTGCGGCGAAGCGCCCATTTTTCTGGCCCATGGACGGCGGCAAAGAGCAGGCCGGCGAGGAAGGTGAAGTGATCGATGAAGAAGCCGAACTCGGCTTGGTTCTGCTGCCAATGGGATGGGCCGTGGAAGGAGAAGGCGAGGAAGATCACATAGATGCCTGCCAGCAGGCTGGCTTCGGTGAAGAAGGCCCCCGATATGAAAGCGAGGGCCAGGGCGATCTCGAAGAAGGCTGCGACCCAGCTGAGAAAGGTCGCCATCGGGAAGCCGGCAGCGGCGATATAGGCCGCCGTCGCGCCGATATCGGCGAATTTGAAGCCGGCAGCCATGAAGAAGACGAAGCTGAAGATGATGCGGGCGATGATAATTGCGACTGCTCTGGCCATTCCAAATCTCCTCTTTGAGCTTCCATTATGACGGGCGAAGCGCCCCATATCCGACACTGAGAATGAAAAAATCCGCTTGCGCGATCCTTTCATTGTTAGCACCCGGCGAAGCTGCCGTCGGCATTGCGGATTTGGGTTATGAAGATGTCGTCTTCGTCCGATAGAGCGTTATATTGCCGGTGGGGACTTCGATGTCCTCTTTCCGGATGGGACGGCATCCCGCTGTCCCTCGAAAGCTCAATCGAAAACAGGAGGATGGCATGCAGATCAATCGTACGGCTTCGGCGCATTGGAGCGGTGGTCTCAAGGACGGCAAAGGCCTGATCTCGACGCAGAGTGGCGCCCTGAAGGACTATCCCTATGGCTTTGCAAGCCGCTTCGAAGGCATTCCCGGCACCAACCCGGAAGAGCTGATCGGCGCAGCCCATGCCGGCTGCTTCACCATGGCACTGTCGCTGATCCTCGGCGAAGCGGGTTTTACCGCCGAGCATATGGAAACCTCTGCCAAGGTGACGCTCGAAAGCGTCGAGGGCGGCTTTGCCATCACCGCCATCCATCTGTCTCTCTCCGGTCGCATCCCCGGCGCCGATGAGGCGACCTTCACCGAACTCGCCAACAAAGCGAAGGCCGGCTGCCCGATTTCCAAGGCGCTCGCCGCCGTTCCGATCACGCTCGACGTCAAGCTCGCCTGATTTCCGCTATCCCAGAAGAGGTGCCGCGCGCTTCCGTGTCGCGGCACTTTTTAATTGGAACGGCGAGCGCCTCTCATATCTTTCCGGGAAATTCGTTGGGCTCAATGGGCCGGCAGCTCGGCGTATTGACCGCTCGCATCCCTGCGTCGCGCTGCCGCAGGTTGACAAATGATGCCTGATATTTTACGACTGACGAAATTCAAAAATCGTCAGTCGTAATTCGAGGTATCGAAATTCATGGACGACATCACGGAAAACACGCTCGACGTCACGCGGCAGGAGAATGTCACGCGCATTCTCGATGCCGCCGAGCGGCTGTTCCGTCACTACGGCTACAGCAAGACGACGGTGGCCGACATCGCCCGCGATCTCGGCATGTCGCCCGCCAATATCTATCGCTTCTTCGCCTCCAAGGTGGAAATCCACCAGGCGCTCTGCGGGCGCATGCTCGCCACCGCTTATCAAATCGCCTACGACATCCGCCATCAGCCGATCAGCGCCAGCGAGCGGTTGCGCCGCTATGTCGAGACCCAGCATCAGTTGACGCTGGATCTGATGCTCGACGAGATGAAGGTGCATGAGATGATCATCGTCGCGATCGAGCGCGACTGGCACGTTATCGAAAAACATATCGATCGCGTTCACGATCTGATTGCCGAAATCATCGCCGAAGGCATCGCCGCCGGCGAATTCGCCGAACAGGACCCGGTCGTTGCCTCGCGCTGCTTCGGCGCAGCGACCATTAATCTCTGCCATCCCCAGATGGTGGCGCAATGTCTTGCCAAAACCAACCGCGCAAGCGTCGACGAACTGATCGACTACGTGATCAGAGCCCTGAAGAAATAACGGACGGCAGCCGCCGTCAGGACCCCCGAAACGATCCAGGAGTGCGGAAGATGTTTTCGCTCAAGACCCTCAGCCATCGCATGCCGTCCGTCGCCAGCCTCGTGCTCGTCGGCGCTATCGGCATCGGCGTTTCCGCCTGCTCGAAAGAGAAGGCTGAGGTTAAGGAGGTCATCCGGCCGGTGAAGGTCGTCGAGATCGCCAAAACAGGCGACACGCGCAAGCTCGATTATTCCGGTTCGGTCAAGGCGCGCACGGAGATGAACCTCGGCTTTCGCGTCGCCGGCAAGATCACCGAGCGCCTCGTCGATATTGGTGACCGGGTGACACCCGGCGACGTTCTCGCCCGTGTCGACGCCACGGATTACCAGCTGGCGGTCAAGACGGCGGACGCCAATCTCGCTTCGGCGGAAAGGGGTGTCGAAACCGCCGATCTCGCCAACAGACGCGCCGAACAGCTTTTCGACAAGAGCGTCGCGCCGAAGTCGCAGGTCGAACAGGCCTCGCTCAGCCATGACCAGGCGATCTCGCAGCGCGATGCCGCGCTCTCCGCACTCGATCAGGCGAAGAACCAGGTGAGCTATACCGAGCTCAAGGCCGGCCAGAACGGCATCGTCACCGCGATCAATGCCGATATCGGCCAGGTCGTCGGCGCCGGCGCTGCCGTCGTCACCGTCGCCGTCGATGGCGAGAAGGAAGTGCAGATCGCGGTTCCGGAAAACGACATTGCCGAATTCAAGCCCGGTAAAACGGTCAAGGCAAGCTTCTGGGCCGACGACAGACTGGTGCTCGACGGCAAGGTGCGCGAGGTTTCCGGCAGCGCCGACCAGCAGTCGCGCACTTTTGCGGTTCGGGTAAGCCTGCCGAACGATCCGCGCATCTTGCTCGGCATGACCGCGACGATCGAGGCCGACGTCAGCAACGGCAACAGCTATGTCTCGATCCCGCTCAGCGCGCTCGCGCAAAAGGATGGCAAGCAGATGGTCTGGACCGTCGACCGCGACACGACGACTGTGCATGGCCGCGACATCAAGGTCGCCGATTTCACCGGCGACGGCGTGCATGTGATCGAAGGCCTCGATAGCGGCGATCTCGTCGTTTCGGCCGGCACGCAATTCATGCATGAGAATCTGAAGGTGAAGGTGCCGAACCAGCAGTCGGCCCTGGCCGATACGGACCAGACCGTCCGCTAATCGTGTCATAAAGGGAAACAGGACCATGGACGCCACCACAACCGAAAAGCGGCCCTTCAACCTGTCGCGCTGGGCAATCGGACATCCGAGCATCGCTCGCTTCCTCTTCGGGCTGATCATCATCACCGGCGTGCTCGGCCTGATGCGCATGGGTCAGCGTGAAGATCCCGAATTCACCTTCCGCGTCATGGTCGTTCAGGCGATCTGGCCGGGTGCTTCCATCCAGGAAATGGAAGATCAGGTCGTCAACAAGATCGAGCGCAAGCTGCAGGAAACGCCGCATATCGACTGGGTCAAGTCCTATACGCGGGCGGGCAGCGCGATCATCACCCTGCAGGTCAAGGGCGACACGAATTCACAACAAGTGGCTGATGCCTTCTACCAGGTGCGCAAGAAGGTCGGCGATATCTCCAACGAACTGCCGCAGGGCCTGCTCGGCCCCTATTTCAACGACGAGTTCGGCGATACGTTCATCACACTGCATTCGATCAGTGGCGACGGCTATTCCTATCCGGAGCTGAAGAAATTCGCGATCCAGGCGCGCGACATGCTGTTGACGACGCCGGGGGTCGAGAAGGCCGTCATCATCGGCGATCAACCTGAGAAGATCTATATCGACGTCTCGTCCAAATCCCTCGCCGAGCGCGGCCTGACGATCCTCGATCTGCAGAACGCCATCAAGGGCCAGAACAACGTCGATCCGGCTGGCTCGGTCGATACCGGCCTGCGCTCGGTGCGCATCTCAGTCGAAGGCGATGTGAAGAAGGCGGCGGATATTCGTGAACTGCGCCTGCGCGCCGGCGGCCAGGTGACGCGCCTCGGCGATATCGCCACCGTCAGTTCCGGGCTCGAAGATCCCTATCAGCGCAAGTACCGTTTCAACGGACACGAAAGCGTCCAGGTCGGCGTCGTGATGGCCAAGGGCTTCAACGTGATCGATGTCGGCAAGGGCGTGGAGGCGACCTATCAGCGCTTCGAGGAGGCGTTGCCCTATGGCGTCGCCGTCGACCAGATCGCCAACCAGCCCGATGTCGTGACCGATGCAGTCAGCGAATTCATGCACGCGCTCGGCGAAGCCCTGATCATCGTGCTTGTCGTCTCGTTTGTGTCGATCGGCTGGCGCTCGGGCCTCGTGATCGCCATCGCTATTCCGCTGGTGCTCGCCGCCACCTTCGCCCTGATGTACGAACTCGGCATCGATCTGCAGCGCATTTCGCTCGGCGCACTGATCATCGCGCTCGGCCTGCTCGTTGACGATGCGATGATCGTCGTCGAGATGATGGAGCGAAAACTGGAGGAAGGGCTCGTCAAGATCGACGCGGCAAGCTTTGCCTATTCCTCGACCGCCTTCCCAATGCTGACGGGCACGCTGATCACCACGGCCGGCTTCATTCCGGTCGGCTTCGCAGCATCGACGGCCGGCGAATATGTGCGCTCGCTGTTCTATGTCGTCGGCATCGCACTTGTCACGTCGTGGTTCGTCGCGGTCTATTTCACCCCGTGGCTCGGCTATATGATCCTCAAGCAGCGCCATCACGCCGGCGAGCATCATGACGCCTTCGACACGAGCTTCTATCGTCGGCTGCGCGGCACGGTCGGCTGGGCGGTTCGCCACCGGGTCATCGTGCTGCTCTTGACGCTCGGCACCTTCGTCACGAGCCTCTGGGCCTTCCAGTTCATTCCGCAGAATTTCTTCCCGCAGTCTTCGCGGCCGGAAATCCTCGTCGATCTCTGGTTGCCCGAAGGAACCAGCATCAAGGAGGTCGAGGTCCAGGCAAAGGCGCTTGAAGCGAAGATGATGGACGATCCCGACAAGCGGTTCATCGCCACCTATATCGGCGAGGGCGCGCCGCGCTTCTTCCTGCCGCTCGACCAGCAACTGCGCAATCCGAACTTCGCCCAGCTTCTCGTCATGGCCAAGGACGAACCGGCCCGTGAACGCCTGATCGTCAAGCTGCGCACGATTCTTGCGGAGGATTTCCCTTCGATCCGTGGCAAGGTCGACCGCCTGTTCCTCGGCCCGCCCACAGGCTGGCCGGTGCAGATGCGCGTCATGGGGCCCGACCGCCAGGAAGTGCGTGCAATCGCCGATCAGGTGAAGGCTCGCTTCGAGGCCAACCCGATGCTCGGCGCCATCCATGACGACTGGCTGGAACAGGTGCCGGCGATGAAGCTGGTGATCGACCAGGACCGCGCCCGTGCGCTCGGCGTCACCTCGCAGCGCGTCCGCCAGATGCTGCAGACCGCCATGTCGGGTGCCGCACTCGACGATTTCCGCGACGGCGAGGAGACGGTCTCGATCGTCGCCCGCGAGCCGGACGCCAGCCGCTCGCTGCTGTCGGCGGTCAACTCCGTCTATGTTCCGACGGATTTCGGCGGCTTCGTGCCAGTCTCGCAGGTCGCCAAGGTCGTGCCCGTCATGGAGCAAGGCATCGAATGGCGGCGCGACCGTCTGCCGACGATCACCGTGCGCGCCACGCTGCCCGACGATGTGCAGCCGAACGACGTTGTCATGAAGATGTATGCCGACATGAAGGACCTGCGCGACAGCCTGCCGGCCGGCTACAGTGTCGAGATCCAGGGCGGCGCCGAAGATGCGGCGGAAAGCCAGATGTCGATTGCCGCCAAGGCGCCCATCATGCTGGCCGTCATCGTCGTGCTGCTGATGGTGCAGTTGCAGCATTTTGGCAAGGCGATGCTGGTGCTCGCCACCGGGCCGCTCGGCATCATCGGTGCTGCGGCGGCGTTGCTGATCAGTGGCGCGCCCTTCGGCTTCGTGGCGATCCTCGGCGTCATCGCCCTGCTCGGCATCATCATGCGCAACTCGATCATCCTGGTCGATCAGATCGACCAGGATATCAAGGCCGGCATGCACCGGCAGGAAGCGATCGTCGGCGCCGCCGTGCGACGTTTCCGGCCGATCATGCTGACGGCGCTGACCGCCGTGCTGGCGCTGATCCCGATCTCGCGCGGTGTTTTCTGGGGTCCGCTCGCCTACGCGATGATGGGCGGCATCCTTGTCGCAACAGTGCTCACCATTCTGGTTCTGCCCGCCGGTTACGCCCTTTTCTTCGGCCGGGAGCCGAAGGCCAAGGACGAGCCAGGCGAGGATGCCGACGCCACCCAGGAAGAGGCGGATGACAGATATCCGCCGGCGTTGGCAGCTGAGTGAGGACGGCGCGGCGAAAGCCGCGCCGTTTTCCGTTCCTGGAGCGGTTCAACTTTCACGGCTTCAAATTCGTTCGCCGATATCGATCCGATTGCCATCGGGGTCGGCGAGAACAAAAGCCCGCTGGCCGTAATCCTTGTCTTTCAGTGATTTGACGACACGCACGCCGGCTGCCTCGCAAAGCTCGTAGAGTGCGGCGACATCATCGACGAACATATGAAAGACGTTGATGGTCGCCGCAACGTGGTTCCGATTCTGGCTGAGATGGATCTCGGCGGCATCTTTCTTCAGAACCATGAAACCCACCGGGTTCCCGTTCTCAAAGACTTTCTGAAATCCAAGAACCTCGGAATAGAAAGTGAATGCCGCCTGGATGTCGCGAACGGCGAGGCCCGGGGCGGCTCTGCCAAAGGTGATCGTATGAATAGGGGATGGGCTCATCGCGCGTTCCTAACTATGAATGGCAGAGGCGGCGATGCGCATGCCCGATTCAGGAGCGGTGTCCCTTTGTCAAACTTGCATAGAACCCTGCGAAACGGAAGCTCGCCGGTTGCGAGGGACGAGATCGCAGCACGGAATATTCGCTTCGAAAGCAGCGGGCGCCTCGAAAAAGTCAAGCTGCGGCAGCATGCCGGAGAGAGTGCGGCGGCAATCCAGGTCGTGCATTGCCGCGGATCGGTCCCGGGAGGAGCATGAGTATCGCCCATTACCGTCTGGAAACAAGCTGGCACCCCGTCGAAGGCAGCTTCGGGCGCCTCACCTTCACGCTCTTCAACCTTTCGGCCGAGCCGCTGTCCGGCTTCTCGCTCGCCTATACTTCGGAGACGCGGGTTGCCGACGAACATGTCTGCAATGGCGGCGACCTGAAGCGGCGGCTCGCGCATTTCCACGAATTCCTGCCACATGATGGGCTGAGCGTGCCGCCGGGCGGTCACTGGCGCTTTACCGTCGAGGGCCTGACCAGAGAGCCGAAACATGCCACGGCGGGCGTCAAATCGGCCTATCTGACATTTGGCGACGGTCGCCATGTTGCCGTCGCCTTCGGCGATCTGATGCTCGAAGGCCGGGACGACGGTGTGGCGCCGCCGCTTCTGCCGCCGGGCCGGGTCGAGGAACCTTATTCACTGCTGCCCTGGCCGCTGTCGCTTGGATTGAAAGCTGGGAACCTGCCCAACGTCCTCTATCCGGCGGCGAAGACGCAGCCCGACGCGATCAAGGCGCTCTGTCTGGTTGTTGAACTCTATCAGCGGCTCTATCCCGCCAACAACGTGCCGTTCTCGCTCAGCACCGTAAAGGGCGGGCGGGCCATTCGTTTCGTTACCGAATCGTCGATCGCCGCATTCGCCTATGAGCTGCGTTTTACTGCACATGAGATCGTGCTTTCGAGCGCCGATGCGGCGGGGCGGCAATACGGGCTGATCAGCCTGGCGCAGCTGCTGCACGGTGCGCGCGCGGAGCCGGAGATTTTCAAATTCCCCAATTTCGGCGCGATCGCCGACCAGCCGCGTTACGACTGGCGCGGCTGCCATCTCGACGTGTCCAGGCAATTCTATCCGGTGGCCGATGTCACGCGGCTGATCGATATCCTCGCCTGGAACAAGCTCAACATCTTCCACTGGCACCTGACCGACGACGAAGCCTGGCGGCTGGAGATCAAGGCTTATCCCGCGCTGGCGGAGATCGGCGCCCGGCGCGGGCCCGATGAAGTGCTGGTGCCGCAGCTCGGGGACGGGGCGGAACCGCGCTTCGGCCATTACACCCAGGACGACGTCAGGCGGATCGTTGCGCATGCAGCCTCTCTGCATGTCGAGGTGGTGCCGGAAATCGATATTCCAGGCCACAGCACCGCGACGCTGCTCTCGCTGCCCCAGCTCGTCGATGGGCAGGAGGCGCCGGACAGCTATCGCTCGGTGCAGGGTTATCCCAACAACGCCCTCAATCCGGCGGTCGAATTCACCTATGAATTCCTCGGCAAGGTGTTCGACGAAATGGTCACGCTGTTTCCCAGCGAATATCTACACATCGGTGGCGACGAAGTGGCGCGGGGCTCCTGGCTTGCCTCGCCGCTTTGCAAGGCGCTGATGGAGCGGGAAAATCTTGCCGGAACCGCCGAACTGCAATCCTATTTCCTGAAACGGATCAAGGTCATGCTCTCGGAGCGCGGCAGGAAGCTCGCCGGCTGGAACGAGGTCTCGCATGGCGGCGGCGTCGATCGCGATGGCACGTTGCTGATGGCCTGGGAAAAACCCGCCGTCGGCATCGAGCTGGCGCAGGAAGGCTACGACGTGGTGATGACGCCGGGGCAGGCCTATTATCTCGACATGGCGCAGGCGGAAGCCTGGGCCGAGCCTGGCGCGGCATGGGCGGGCTACGCTCCGCCGGAGCACACCTATGCTTACGAGGCCGAGGGCGAGCTGCCGGAGGCCGTTCAGGAGAAGATGCGCGGCATCCAGGCCTGCATCTGGACCGAGAACTTCGTCTCGCGCGCCTATTTCAACCGGCTGGTCTTTCCGCGCCTTGCAGCCGTCGCCGAAGCCGCGTGGACGCGGTTGGAGCGGAAGGACTGGAATCGGTTCGCGGCGATCGTGCGGATGTGGCCGGTGCTTTAGGAGGCAGCCGCTTCCGCTTTCAGCCCCAGAAGCGCCGCGCCGATCAGGCCGGGTTCGATGCTGCATTCGCTTGATACCACCAGCGGGCGGTCGAACTTGCGCAGGATGCGGGCGCGAACTGCATGGTCGAGCTCGGCAAGCAGCGGTTCGACATTTGAGAGCCCGCCGCCGACCGGAACGATGGTCGCGCCTGTTATGTTGACCGTCAGTGCCAGGGGCGAGGCGACCAGATCGACATAGACGTCGATGGTGCGTGTCGCCTTCTCCTCCCCATGCCGCCACGCACCGATGATCTCTTCGCTGGACAGGTCGAGGTCGTGCAGCGTCTTGTGCAGGCGCTCCAGGCCGCGGGCGCCGCCGACGGTGTCGACGCAGCCCTTTTGGCCGCAGCCGCAGGTATAGGCGGGGATGGCGACGGGCGGATTGCCGGCTGCCGATGCGATGATCGGGCCGTGTCCCCATTCGCCGGCAAAGCCACCGGCTTCGTTGACAAGGCGCCCATCGGCGACCAGGCCGCCGCCGACGCCGGTGCCGAGAATGGCGCCGAAGACAATGCGGTGACCGCGGCCGGCGCCGAGGCCGGCTTCGGCCATGGCAAAACAGTCGGCGTCGTTGGCGATCAGCACCGGCAGACCGAGTTCGGCTTCGAGGTCGGCTGCGAGTGTGCGGTCGTGGATGCAGGGAATGTTGGCGCAGGTCAGCCGCTGGGTATCGGGATCGACGACGCCGGCGATAGAGAGGGCGATACGGCTCGGCTGTTCGCCGGTCTCGGCTATGATGCCGCGCAAGGCCCCGACGAAAGCGGCGAAATCATCCTTAGGCGTCGGGTGGCGGCCGAGGGGGACGATGTCAGTCTCAGAGCGGGCGATGCCGCCCTTGATGGCGGAGCCGCCGATGTCGAACGAAATGATCATTGCCAATCTGCCGTTTCTCTGGTCTTGCAGCGTCTGCTCGCACTGTTGGCGGGGAATTACAAGCCTTCAATCCGTCGCCTGTTATGCGCGGCGGCGCAGAAGGCGGATGATGGAGACCAAATCGCCAGCGGCAGATATTCCCGTCCCATAAGTCATTCAATTGGCATATTGCGCAGCCAGAACTCCAAGCCTGCACTTTCATCATCCATTGGTATCATGACCATCGAAAACGCCGATTCCCGCAGACGCAGAAGACCACGTCCACCACGTCCCAAAGGCCGTCGCCTCTCATCCGTCCTGCGGCAGCTGGCCGCCGACCAGAGCCGGGAGCGGATTTCGATCGGCGACCTGTTCCAGACGATGGGCGACAGGGCGATCAGCGCGCTGATGCTGATCTTCGCGCTGCCGAACGCCTTTCCCACCCCGCCCGGCACCTCCGCCCTGCTCGGCGCGCCGCTGGTCTTCCTGGCGGTGCAACTGACCTTCGGGTTGAAACCCTGGCTGCCGAAGGCGATTGCCGCCCGTTCGATACGGCGAGAGGACTTCGAGACCATCGTCGGGCGCATCCATCGCTGGCTCGCCTGGGCGGAGCGCATGCTGCAGCCGAGGCTTGCGATCTTCGCCGAACCGCCGGCGGAATATCTTGCCGGTCTTTCATGCCTGCTTTTGTCGATCGTGCTGGTGCTGCCGGTTCCGCTCGGCAATATCCTGCCGGCGATCACGATCTCGGTTTTCGCCTTCGGCATCATGGGCCGTGACGGGCTCTTCGCGCTGATCGGCTTTATCATGACGACCGTGTCGCTGGTCGTTGCGGGCGGCGTGATTTACGGTCTGGTAAAGGCGGGGATCTATCTCGTCATGCAATGGTTTGGCTGAGCGAGCCCGGTTATTCTGCAGGTCTTGTTGAACAGGCTCGACATTTTCAGGAATTTTGTTTTGATCTGGCGCGATAAAGACTCGAAATCATGTTCAGTGCCGGCAAGGCCGGCTCACTATGCGCGGTAGGCATTCGATGGCAAAAAGAACCGAGACCCCCGGACGGCTCGACGATGCGGCGCGCGCCGGCTGGCTTTATTACGTCGCTGGGCGCACACAGGACGAAATCGCCGCCTCGATGGGCATCTCGCGGCAATCGGCGCAGCGGCTGGTATCGCTGGCGGTTGCCGAGCGCCTCATCAAGGTGCGGCTCGACCATCCGATCGCCGCGTGCCTTGAGCTTGCCAATCAGCTGCGGCGGAAATTCGGGCTGAAATATGTGGAGGTGGTGCCAAGCGATCCGGGCTCCACGTCCACGACGGTCGGCATTGCCGAGGCGGCGGCGGCCGAAATCGAACGCTGGCTGAAGCGGCCGGAGCCGATCGTGCTTGCGGTCGGGACCGGCCGTACGCTGAAGGCGGCCGTCGACCAGCTTCCGGCAATCGAATGTCCCAACCATCGCATCGTTTCGCTCACCGGCAACATCGCGCCGGACGGATCGGCTGCCTATTACAACGTCATCTTCAGCATGGCGGATGCGGTGAAGGCGCGGCACTATCCGATGCCGCTGCCGGTGCTCGTCACTTCGGCCGAGGAACGGGAACTGCTGCACGGCCAGCAACTCGTGCGCTCCACGCTCGATATGAGCGCGCAGGCCGACGTCACCTTTGTCGGCATCGGCGAGCTCGGCATCGACGGCCCGCTTTGCGTCGACGGTTTCCTCGAGAAAGACGAGATGATGGAGCTCATGCGCGGAGGGGCCGCCGGCGAGATCTGCGGCTGGATCTTCGATGCCGACGGCAAGCTGATCGACAACCCGATCAATGAGCGTGTCGCGTCTGCGCCGATCCCATCGCGCGAGTCGTCGACGGTCATCGGGCTGGCCAAGGGCAAGCGGAAATACAAGGCGATCAGGGCGGCCGTGGTTGGCCACCAGATCAATTCGCTGATTACCGACGAAGACACCGCTGAGTTTTTGCTCAAGAACTGAGCAAAAAATTCTTGTTCTAAATCAATGACGTAAGTGTCGCCTTCGGCATCGCAGCAACGATTGCCGATTGACATTTTTCGTCGTTTGGTGAGTAATTGCTCATGAGCAAAGCGAATGCTCACATCTCGTCTTCTGGGAGGAAGATATGACATTGAGAACTTTTCTGCTGGGCGCCTGCTCAGCATTGGCGTTTGCCGGCATGGCTTCGGCCGAGACGCTGACAATCGCGACCGTGAACAACGGCGACATGATCCGGATGCAGAAGCTGACGGATGACTTCAAGGCGAAGAATCCCGGCATCGACCTTGAATGGGTTACCCTCGAAGAAAACGTGCTGCGCCAGAAGGTCACGACCGACATCGCGACCAAAGGCGGCCAGTACGACGTTCTGACGATCGGCACCTATGAAGTTCCGATCTGGGCAAAGCAGGGGTGGCTGCTGCCGCTCGACAATCTCGGCGACGCCTATGACGTCAACGACCTGCTGCCGGCAATCCGCAGCGGCATCAGCCAGGACGGCAAGCTCTATGCAGCTCCGTTCTACGGCGAAAGCTCGATGGTCATGTACCGCAAGGACCTGTTCGACGCCGCCGGCCTGAAGATGCCCGACGCGCCGACCTGGGACTTCATCGCTGACGCTGCGAAGAAGATCACCAACAAGGACAAGGAAATCTACGGCATCTGCCTTCGCGGCAAGGCCGGCTGGGGCGAAAACATGGCCTTCCTGACGGCCATGTCGAACTCCTTCGGTGCGCGCTGGTTCGATGAAAAGTGGAAGCCGCAGTTCGATCAGCCCGAGTGGAAGGACACGCTCAACTTCTACGTCAACCTGATGAAGGAAGCCGGTCCTCCCGGCGCTTCTTCCAACGGTTTCAACGAGAACCTGGCGCTCTTCCAGACCGGCAAGTGCGGCATGTGGATCGACGCAACGGTTGCAGCCTCCTTCGTCTCTGACCCGAAACAGTCGCAGGTCGCCGACAAGGTCGGCTTCGCGCTCGCCCCGGACAAGGGCCTCGGCAAACGCGGCAACTGGCTCTGGGCCTGGAACCTCGCCATCCCGGCAGGTTCGCAGAAGGTCGAAGCCGCCGAGAAGTTCGTCGCCTGGGCAACGAGCAAGGAATACACCAATCTCGTCGCCGAGAAGGAAGGCTGGCTGAACGCACCTCCCGGCACCCGCACCTCGCTCTACGCGAATGCGGACTACCAGAAGGCCGCTGCCTTCGCCAAGATGACGCTCGACTCGATCAACTCGGCCGACCCGACCAAGCCGACCGTCAAGCCGGTCCCCTATGTCGGCGTCCAGTTCGTGGCGATCCCGGAATTCCAGGGTATTGGCACGGCGGTAGGCCAGCAGTTCTCGGCAGCCCTTGCCGGCCAGATGTCGGTTGATCAGGCGTTGCAGAGCGCACAGCAGCTGGTAACCCGCGAAATGACCAAAGCCGGCTACATTAAATAAAACCTCCTGAGCAAGAGGCGGATACTTGACAATCCGCCCCTCTGGGCCGCCGACTGCCCGAATTGCATCGGCGGCCTCTTTTTTAAGTAAAAACCGTCCCGCGACCGGCCCCCGCTTCAGACCAGATCGGTGATTGCCATGGCAACCTTACACACTCGCTCCGCAGCGCGCCTGATGATCGCGCCCTCCGTGCTGCTCCTTTTTGCATGGATGATCGTCCCGCTCGCGATGACGATCTATTTCTCGACGCTGAACTACAATCTGCTCAGCCCCGGCATGGAAAGCTTTGTCGGCTTCCTGAATTACGAATATTTCCTGTCCGATCCGGCCTTCATCGCGGCGCTGATCAATACGCTGGTGCTGGTCGCCGGCGTGCTCCTGATCACCGTCATCGGCGGCATCGCCTTCGCGCTGCTGCTCGACCAGCCGATGTACGGGCAGGGCATCGTGCGCATCCTCGTCATCGCGCCGTTCTTCGTCATGCCGACAGTGGCAGCACTGGTCTGGAAGAACATGTTCATGAACCCGGTCAACGGCCTCTTCGCGCATCTGGCGAAAGCTTTCGGCCTGCAGCCGATCGACTGGCTGGCGAATGCGCCGCTGTTTTCCGTCATCCTCATCGTCGCCTGGCAGTGGCTGCCGTTTGCCACACTCATCCTGCTGACCGCGCTGCAGTCGCTTGACGAGGAGCAGAAGGAGGCAGCCGAGATGGACGGCGCCGGGGCGATCTCCAAATTCATCTATATCATCCTGCCGCATATGGCCCGCGCCATCACCGTGGTGATCCTGATCCAGACGATCTTCCTACTTTCGGTCTTCGCCGAAATCCTCGTCACCACCAATGGCGGACCCGGCACCGACAGCACCAATCTCACCTATCTCGTCTACGCGCAGGCACTGTTGCAATTTGACATCGGCGGAGCTTCGGCGGGCGGCATCGTCGCGGTCGTGCTTGCCAATATCGTCGCGATCTTCCTCGTCCGCCTCGTCGGCAAGAATCTGGAGGCTTGAGATGGCCAGAAAAGTCACAACTCGGCACAAGGTCATCGTGACCGCGATCGCCTGGGCACTCGGCATCCTGATTTTCTTCCCGATCCTTTGGACGTTCCTGACCAGCTTCAAGTCGGAAGCCGATGCCATCGCCTCGCCGCCCCAGTTCCTGTTCTTCCATTGGACGACGGAGAACTATGCGGAGGTACAGAGCCGGTCGAACTATCTCAGCCACTTCATGAACTCGGTGATCATCTCCTTCGGCTCGACACTGATCGGCCTGGTCATCGCCATTCCGGCCGCCTGGGCGATGGCGTTTTCGCCGACCAAGCGGACCAAAGACGTGCTGATGTGGATGCTGTCGACCAAGATGATGCCGCCTGTGGGCGCGCTGATCCCGATCTATCTGCTGTTCCGCAATTCGGGCCTGCTCGATACGCGCATCGGTCTGGTGATCGTGCTGACGCTGATCAACCTGCCGATCATCGTCTGGATGCTCTACACCTACTTCAAGGAAATCCCCGGCGAGATTCTCGAAGCGGCCCGCATGGACGGGGCGTCGCTGATGAAGGAGATCGTGTACGTGTTGACGCCGATGGCAGTGCCCGGCATCGCCTCGACACTGCTTCTGAACATCATCCTTGCCTGGAACGAGGCGTTCTGGACGCTCAACCTCACCGCCTCCAAGGCGGCGCCGCTGACGGCCTTCATCGCCTCCTATTCCAGCCCGGAGGGCCTGTTCTACGCCAAGCTCTCGGCGGCATCGACCATGGCGATCGCGCCGATCCTGATCCTCGGCTGGTTCAGCCAGAAACAACTTGTCCGCGGCCTGACCTTCGGCGCGGTGAAATAAGATAAAAGGGAGAGAAACATGGGCAGCATTACCCTTCAGAAGGTTTCCAAGGTCTTCGGCGAAGCCAAGGTCATCCCTTCGATCGATCTCGACATCAGGGACGGTGAGTTCGTCGTCTTTGTCGGCCCGTCGGGCTGCGGCAAGTCCACGCTGCTCAGGCTGATCGCCGGTCTCGAGGACGTTTCCGGCGGCAAGATCGTCATCGACGGCAAGGATGCCACCGAAAAGGCACCCTCGGAGCGCGGCCTTGCTATGGTGTTCCAATCCTATGCGCTTTATCCGCATATGAGCGTGCGCAACAACATCGCCTTCCCGCTGAAGATGGCGGGCGTCGACAAGGCTGAGATCGATCGCAAGGTGACGGATGCCGCCCGGGTGCTGAACCTTACCGACTATCTCGAACGCAAGCCGCGCCAGCTTTCGGGCGGTCAGCGCCAGCGTGTTGCGATCGGCCGCGCCATCGTGCGCCAGCCTTCGGCCTTCCTGTTCGACGAGCCGCTGTCGAACCTCGATGCGGCGCTGCGCGTCAACATGCGCCTCGAAATCAGCGAACTGCATCAGCAGTTGAAGACGACGATGGTCTACGTCACCCACGACCAGGTCGAAGCCATGACCATGGCCGACAAGATCGTCGTCCTGAACAGGGGTAATATCGAGCAGGTCGGCTCGCCGCTGGAGCTCTACAGCCGCCCGCGCAATCTCTTTGTCGCCGGCTTCATCGGCTCGCCGAAGATGAATTTCATCAAGGGCCAGAACGCGGCCCAGCTTGGGGCGCACACGATCGGCATCCGTCCCGAACATGTGCTGCTGTCGATGGAGAGCGGCGACTGGAAGGGCAGGGTCGTGGTCGCAGAACATCTCGGTTCCGACACCTTCCTGCATATCGATGCCGACGAGATCGGTATGGTGACGGCGCGCGGCAGCGGTGATTTCGCCGCCAAGGCCGGTGATACGGTCTACCTGACGCCGGACCGTTCGCGTATTCACAAATTCAATGAGGGCGGCCTCGCCATCTAGGCGAGCCGTCGGGCTGGGGGGGCAGGCATCAGAGCCGGGCGATGACGCCCGGCCGTCTCGGCAAGACCTTCAAGAGGACTGAAACATGACGTGCAAACTATCGCTGGCAACGCTTTCGGACGTGGCGCGCACTGCCGCCATCCCTGGTTATGACAGGGCGTCGCTGAAAGCCGGCATCGTGCACTTCGGCGTCGGCAATTTCCACCGCGCCCACCAGGCGATCTATCTCGACGATCTCTTCAACCAGGGCGCCGACCACGACTGGGCGATCGTTGGCGCCGGCGTGCTGCCGTCGGATGCAGCGATGCGTGAAAAGCTTGCCGCCCAGGATTTTCTGACGACCGTCGTCGAGCAGGACAACAACAAGACTGCGGCGCGCATCACCGCGCCGATGATCGACATCCTGCCGGTCGGCGATGCGAGCGCCATCATCGCCAAGCTTGCCGATCCCGAGATCCGCATCGTCTCGATGACGATCACCGAGGGCGGTTATTTCATCGACGCGTCGGGTATCTTCAATCCGGCCCACCCGGCCATTGCCGCCGATGGACAAAACCCCTCCGCGCCGAAGACCGTCTTCGGCCTTGTTGTCGCCGGCCTGAAGGCGCGCAAGGAAAAGGGCATCGTGCCCTTCACCGTCATGTCCTGCGACAATATTCCGCATAACGGCATCGTTACCGCCAATGCGGTGATCGGAACGGCCGCGCTTTCCGATCCTGCCCTTGCCGACTGGATACGGGCGAATGTCGCCTTCCCGAATGCGATGGTCGACCGAATCACGCCGGCGACCGGCCAGCGGGAGATCGATTTCCTCAGGGACAATTTTGAGATCGAGGACAACTGGCCGGTCTATTGCGAAGAATTCAAGCAATGGGTGCTCGAAGACAAGTTCACCGCCGGCCGCCCGGCGCTGGAAAAGGTCGGCGTTACCTTCGTTCCAGACGTCACGCCTTACGAGCATATGAAGATCCGCATCCTGAACGGGGGGCATGCTGCGATCGCCTATCCGGCGGCGCTGATGGACATTCATTTCGTCCACGATTCCATGGAGGATCCGCTCATTCGCGCCTTCCTCGCCAAGCTCGAAAACGACGAGATCATTCCGATCGTGCCGCCGGTCCCGAACACCTCGCTGACCGATTATTTCGCCCTGATCGAACACCGGCTGCTCAACCCGAAGATCGCCGACACCATTCCGCGGCTTGCCCAGGACGGCTCCAACCGCCAGCCGAAATTCATTCTGCCCTCGACGCTCGACAATCTCCGCCAGGGCAGGGATGTCGTCGGCCTGGCGCTGGTTTCGGCGCTCTGGTGCCGTTATTTCGCCGGCAAGACCGACAGCGGCAAGGATATCGTCTTCAATGACGCCAGCGCCGACCGCCTGCATGCGGCGGCCCTGAAGGCAAAAGACGATCCGGCGGTCTTCCTCGTCTTCGACGACATTTTCGGCGAGGTGGCGAAATCGGAACTTTTCCGCAAGCGTTTCGCCCATGCTCTCAAAAGCCTGTGGGAAAAGGGCACGCGGGAGACGCTGCAACTCTATCTCGATGGCAAGCTGGCAGTGTAGGAATTCGGATGGCGGCGTGTGCTGCCACCATCCGTCGGGCCTTGCGGGCGAAGCGGAGCGTTGCACGTCCGATTTGAACTCAGGTTGGGTCTTTCATGGCTGATACTGAACCAGGGCTGGTCATCTTCGATTGCGACGGCGTGCTCGTCGACAGCGAACCGATCTCGATCAGCGTGCTCGTCGGCGCAATGAACGATCTCGGCGTCTCGATCACCGAGGACCAGGCCTATGAGCGTTTTCTCGGCCGCAGCCTTTCGACCGTCATTGATACGCTCGAAACCGAATTCAACATCCATGCCAGCGAAGAATTCCTCGAGCGCATCCGCACCGATCTCTACGCCCGCTTCCGCACCGAATTGAAGCCGATCGAGGGGGTTGCCACGACGATCGACGGGCTCGGCATTCCCTGCTGCGTCGCCTCATCAAGCCAGATGGAGCGAATCCGGCTGTCGCTGTCCGTGACCGGACTTCTCGACAGGCTGCCCGATATCTTCAGCGCGACGATGGTCAAGCGCGGTAAACCGGCCCCCGACCTCTTTCTTCATGCGGCCCGCGAAATGCATGTAGAACCCACATCCTGCGTCGTCGTCGAGGATAGTCCGGCTGGTATCGCGGCGGCCAAGGCGGCCGGTATGACGGTCTTTGCTTTCACGGGTGGATCGCACGCCAACTTTGCCGGATACCGCGCCGAACTCGATCGTCTCTCGCCTGAAGTGGTGTTTGACGCCATGCCGGATTTGTTACACCTTGTCCGCAAACACAAGCTGGACGGGACCAAATCTTGATGCGTGATCATGTGGTTGCGGTGGATATCGGCACGGGCAGCGCGCGCGCCGGCGTCTTTAATGCAAGCGGTCGGTTGCTTGCCAAGGCCGAGCAGCCGATCGTCATGAACCGGCCGCGCGAAAATCATGCCGAACATGATTCCGAGGACATCTGGTCGGCCGCCTGCACGGCGGTGCGCAGGGCGATGGAGCAATCAGGCATCGCCGCGACCTCGGTCGGCGCGATCGGTTTCGACGCCACATGTTCGCTCGTCGTCCGTGACGTCGAAGGCCGGCAGATCAGCGTTTCCACAGGGGGCGAGAGGCGTTTCGACACGATCGTCTGGCTCGACCACCGGGCGCTGAAGGAAGCCGATTTCTGTACGGCGACAGAGCACAGGGTGCTCGAACATTCCGGCCACGTGATGTCGCCGGAGATGGAGATGCCGAAGCTGATGTGGCTGAAGAAGAAGTTGCCCGCCACATGGGAAAAGGCCGGCTACTTCTTCGATCTCGCCGATTTCATGACCTGGAAATCGACCGGCTCGCTTGCCCGTTCGCGCTGCACGCTGACGGCGAAGTGGAACTATCTCGCCCATCTCGAAAAGGGCTGGCAGCAGGATTTCCTGGAGCGGATCGGGCTCGAGGACCTTCAGGCGCGCGGGCACCTGCCTGAAGAGACCGCGCCCGTCGGAGAGAGCGTCGGCCGGTTGACGCAGGAAGCGGCCGAGTCGCTTGGGCTCACCACGGAGTGCCATGTTTCGTCCGGGATGATCGACGCCTATGCGGGCGCGCTGGGGTCGCTTGGCGGTTACGCCGCCGATCCCGTGAAACGCGAGCGTCAGTTAGCGATGATTGCCGGCACCTCAAGCTGCATCGTCGCCTTTTCACAAGAGCGCAAGCCGAGCCACGGCATGTGGGGTCCCTATTACGAGGCGGTCTTCCCGCAATGCTGGCTGGTGGAGGCCGGGCAATCGGCGACCGGCGCGCTGCTCGACCACATCGTCCGTATGCATGCGGCCGGTGGTGAGCCGACGTCGGCGCTGCATCAGAAGATCGTCGCGCGCATCGCCGAACTGCGGGCCGAGGAGGGCGATGCCTTTGGTGCGCGCATCTTCGTGCTGCCGGATTTTCACGGTAACCGCTCGCCGCTCGCCGATCCGCATGCCGTCGGCGTCGTCAGCGGACTGACGCTCGATGCCTCCTTCGACAGCCTCTGCGTGCTCTATTGGCGCACGGCAATGGCGATCGCGCTTGGCATCCGCCACATCCTGGAAAAGATGAAGGAATATGGCTACGTGCCCGATACGCTGCACATTGCCGGCGGGCATGTGAAGAACCCGGTACTGATGGAGCTCTATAGCGACGCCACCGGCTGCAAGGTCGTGGTGCCGAAGATGAACGAGGCGGTGCTGCTCGGCACGGCAATCGCAGCATCGGTCGCCTGCGGCCTGCATAAGGATCTGGCGGCGGGCGGCGAGGCGATGTATCCGGGGGGCGACGAACGGCTTCCGGACAAGGCGAAGCAGGCGCTCTACGACCGCGACTATCGCCGCCTGCTTGTCATGTACCGGCATCGAGCCGAACTGGAAGCGATGCAATAGCGATTAGAGCCTTTCCGGGTTAGCATTCTGCCGGAGCAGCAAGTGCGTCCGGCGAATTTGAGTCTTGCAGATTTGCTTCGCAAATCTGCGGGAGGGTTGGCTGAAACGGGCCGGCTGATCGACCGGTCGGCTTGGCCGTAGAACTGGGCTACGACGCGCGCCGGCCGGTCGACCATCCGACTCCGTTTGAGCCAACAGAATGCTTCAATCTAACCCGGAAAGGCTCTAGTGGTTCGCCGTTTCGCCGAGAACGGTCGCGAATTCCAGCATGCGGCGGCGGCGGAGCGCGGCTTCCTCTCCGACTTCGAGAATGACGGATTCCGACAGGCAATCGAGCAGCGCGATCAGCGGCGGAAGATTGTCGAGATCGGGCGCGCGGGCGGCGGGCAAGGGCAGCATGACGTTCGACTGGTCGGCCATCCAGTCCGCCTGCTGCGGCGAGATGAGGACGACCTTGTAGCCGTAGCGGCGCGCGGTCCGGGCAAGCAGGCGTGCCTTGGCGAAGCGGCGACAGTCGATGATGACGAGAAGCGCATCGTCGACCGCCAGCCTGGCGAAAAGATCGGCGAAACGATTGTCGGCGCCGTCCAGCGTGCGCACACCGTCACGGGCTTGCGTCAGCCGCTGACAGAAATGATTGGCGAGACTCGCAAGCCGAGCATGGGTGGCGATCGACACTTCGCGGGCCGTGCTGATCAGGCCGACGGCTTCGGCCCAATTCGGCTGCGCCGTCAGATGATAGATATGATGAAGCGCCTGGATCTGTTCGGCGACCAGCACGGCGAGCGGTTTGCCCTCGGCGGCGTCCTGATGCAGCTCTGTCATGGCGCTCTGCAATTGTGCCGGTGACGTCGTCACCGTCTCGCGAATCTCCACCTTGACGCTGTCCAACCCCTGATAGCCGAGTGCGCGCAGGAAGCGTCCGACGGTCATCGGCGAGAGATCCAGCCTGTCGGCGACGGACGCGGCGGTCTCAAACGGCAGGTCGTTCAGATGTTCGGTGAAATATTTCGCGATACGACGCTCGGCCGGCGTGCCGGTTTTAGCGTATTGCCTGAGTTTGTGTACAAAATCTTCCACATCAGCCTCCCCCGTCTTCCCTCAGAGGCGCTCCGCGGACGCGCTGTTGCGGCCCGTTGTCTTTGCAACTATTACGGAAGCTGCTTCTCTTGCCCATGCATATTCTGATTTCTCACAATATTATATTAGCATTTATATTTCGACAAGTTTTCTAGTACAGCATGCAATTTTATTCTCTCTTGCCGGTCGCGTCCGCCTTTCCTACATCTTTCCGCGCAACCGGAGACGCCGAAGACATGATCCTTGACGCCGCTCGACTATCGCTTTCCAATCTGTTCGCGCCGGAGACACGGTCTGTCTTCTGGAAGGTGCTTGGCCTGACGATTGTCGTGCTGGTCGGCCTGTGGTTTGCGCTGCGCGGGGCCTTCCTGACTTTCGTCTTTCCCTGGGTCGCAAGCTTCTTTCCTGATGTGCCGGATTGGGCTGGATGGCTGGCTCTGGTCTTTGCGATCCTTGCCGGCATCGGCCTTGCGCTCGTGCTGGCGCTGCTGCTGTCGCCGGTCACGGCGCTGATTGCCGGCCTATTTCTCGACGATGTCGCGGATGTCATCGAAAAGCGCGACTATCCCAGGGACGCGCCGGGCACCGCCATGCCGCTCGGCCCGGCGATGGCAAGCTCGATCAAATTCCTGGGCGTGGTGATCCTCGGCAATATCGTGGCATTGCTGCTGCTGTTCATACCCGGCGTCAATCTGATCGCCTTCTTTCTGGTGAACGGCTATCTGCTCGGGCGGGAATTCTTCGAATTCGCCGCCATGCGCTTCCGTCCACCGCAGGAGGCGCGGCTCTTCCGCGCCAAACATGCGCCGACCGTCTTTCTCGGCGGGCTGGTGATTGCGCTCTTTCTGGCAATCCCCATCGTCAATCTTCTGACGCCGCTCTTTGCGGCCGGCATGATGGTGCATCTGCACAAGCTGATTTCCGCCAGGGATGCCGGGGCGCGCGCCTAAGTTCAACCTGGCAGGGCGGCGGCGTCGTACATCGCCGCGAATTCGGCGCTCGGTGGGATCGGCTTGATGATGTCGAGCAGGACACCGTTCGGATCTGCGGTGATGAAATGCCGCTGGCCGAAATCCTCGTCACGGATTTCTGTCAGAATCGGCAGGCCGGCGCTCCGGCAGGCCGCATAGATCGCGTCGACATCGGCGACCTCGAAATTGAGGAGCAGGCCCGACACCCTGCCGCGGGCGATCGCCGGGATGGTCTCGTGGCTGCCATCGAGGATGGCAAGCGCGATGTGCTCCTGCTCTGTCGATTGCAGGTGAACGTACCAGTCGCTTTCGAACAGCGCCTTGAAGCCGAAATGCTTGCAATAAAAGCTAGCAGTGCCGGCGACGTCGCCGGTCATGATGACGGGATAATAGCTCGTCGATTTCATTACTTTCCTCCACCTTTTCAATTTACATACACTCTGTATGTTTTTGGCTATTAACATACATTCTGCTTGTATGTAAATGAATGTTTATGAGCCGCAGCAATCGCCAGAGGACGGAACAGACGAGGCAGGCGCTGATCGATGCCGGTCGGCGTCTTTTTGTCGAGAAGGGTTATGCCGAAACCGCGACGCCGGAGATCGTGGCGGCGGCGGGTGTGACGCGAGGCGCGCTCTATCATCATTTTGAAGACAAGAAGGCGCTCTTTCGCGCGGTAATCGAAAGCGAGGCGCAAGCGGTGGCGAGAGCGATCGAGGCGCATTCGGCGTCCCACGACGCGCCACGCGTCGCGCTGCTCGCCGGTGCCTCGGCCTATTTTGATGCGATGATGACACAAGGGCGCACGCGGCTGCTGCTGATCGAGGCGCCTGCCGTTCTCGGCCCATCGACGACCGCGACGATCGATGCGGAGAATGCGGAAGTGACGCTGCGGGTAGGGCTTGCAGCCATGCTTCCGAAGGCCGGCGCCATGCTCGAACCGCTAACGTCGCTGCTATCGGCGGCCTTCGACCGCGCGGCGATCGCGATTGATGCAGGTGGGGAAAGGCGGGATTACGAGCAGGCGATCGCTGTTCTACTCGACGGCCTCGCCGATCACCTGCGGCGGTAGTGCGACGAGCGGCGCCGGGATATCGCAGCTCTTTTCCGGAGACTTGCAGATGTCAGCGATGACGCAATGTTCGCATTCGGGGCGACGCGCCTTGCAGGTGTAGCGCCCGTGCAGGATCAGCCAGTGATGGGCGTGGTAGAGGTAATGTTCCGGGATCACTTTCATCAGTCGAGCCTCGACCTCGTCCGGCGTCTTGCCGGGGGCGAGCTTGATGCGGTTGGCGATGCGGAAGATGTGTGTGTCGACGGCCATGGTTGCCTGGCCGAAAGCCATGGACAGCACGACATTGGCGGTCTTGCGGCCGACGCCCGGCAAGCGAACCAGTTCCTCGTGCGTTTCCGGTACTTTGCCTGCGAATTCGTCGACCAGCATCTGTGAGAGCGCGATGACGTTTTTCGCCTTGTTGCGATAGAGGCCGATCGTCCTGATGTAGTCGCGCAGCCGTTCCTCGCCGAGTTCGAGCATCTTTTCCGGCGTATCGGCAATCTTGAACAGCGCCCGCGTCGCCTTGTTGACGCCGACATCGGTGGCCTGGGCGGAGAGCGCCACCGCCACGACAAGGGTGAATGGGTTGGTGTGCTCCAGCTCACCCCGCGGCTCGGGCCGTTGGATCGAAAAGCGGCGAAAAATCTCCTCGCGCTCGGCCAGTGAATAGACCGTGCGCACAGCCGCCGCCGGTTTGCGGCCAGCGATTACATTCGCATCCTGTGGCATCTTGGTAACGGATTTGAGTTTCGGATTTGCCATGGAAACTCTATACTCAACGGCCATGATGGAAAGCAACGCCGACAGCTTAAACGAGCAGCCTGTTTTCGCAGCCGAGCTTTTCCCCCACCGTTCGCTCGGACGCAGGGGATTCAAGGTGTTGCTGGCACTATCCGGCGCCATCTGCTTTCTCTACGGCATGTTCTTCGTCGCGACGGGCGCCTGGCCGATCGGCTTCTTCTTCGGGCTGGATTTCGTTTTGCTCTATGGCGCCTTCTGGCTGAGCTACCGCTCGGGAAAGGCGCGCGAAGAGGTTACGGTGTCGCGCACCGATGTTTCGGTGCGCAAGTTTACGCCGTCAGGACGAATGGTAGAACATCACTTCAATCCGTTCTGGGCGCGCTTCCTCGTTCGCCGGCATCACGAGATCGGCATTCTCTCCATGCATATTTTCGGCGAGGGCCGGCGCACGGATATCGGCTCCTTCCTCAATCCCGATGATCGCGAAAGTTTCGCCAAGGCCTTCAAGGGGGCGCTCGCCACGGTCAAGCAGCGGATCTAAGGCGATGCATTTCGATCGGGGGCGCAAGAATCGGGTGGTTTGACGGACTGCCCTTGATTATCTCCTGTCTAAAGGAGAAAAACGATGAATATGATCGCCAAGCTCGACACAGATATCACCCCGGATGGCCCGGACTACGATACCGTCCGCCAGGTCATCGAACTCATCAGCGAAGAATATCGCGACCAGCCCTCGCTGGAAGCGATCGCGGCACGGCTGAATCAGTCGCCGACGCAGCTTCAGAAGACCTTTACCCGCTGGGCCGGCCTTTCTCCCAAGGCATTCCTGCAGGCTGTCACGCTCGATCATGCAAAGCGGCTGCTGCGCCGGGAAGAGATGCCGCTGCTCGAAACCTCCATCGAGGTCGGTCTTTCCGGCCCCAGCCGCCTGCACGACCTGTTCGTCACCCATGAGGCGATGTCTCCGGGGGAATGGAAGGCCAAGGGGGGAGGGCTGACGATCCGCTATGGATTCCACAACTGCCCCTTCGGAGCGGCACTCGTCATGGTCACGGATCGTGGCCTTGCAGGCCTTGCCTTCAGCGATGCCGGCGACGAGAGGGCCTGCCTTGAGGACATGAGCTGCCGTTGGCCGAATGCGGAATACATCGAGGATCGGCAGGCGACGGCGCCTTATGCGGAACGCATCTTCCAGCCGGGTCGCTGGGCGTCGGACCAGCCGTTGCGCGTCGTTCTGATCGGCACGGATTTCCAGGTCAGCGTCTGGCAGAGCCTCTTGAAGATCCCCTTCGGCAAGGCGGTGACCTATAGCGATATCGCCAGGGATATCGGCCGGCCGACCGCGATGCGCGCTGTCGGTGCCGCCGTCGGCGCCAACCCGATTTCCTTCGTCGTGCCCTGCCATCGCGCGCTCGGCAAGAACGGGGCATTGACGGGATACCATTGGGGCCTGACCCGCAAGCGGGCGATGCTCGGCTGGGAGTCGGGGCACGCCTGAGCGACGGCGGTTCCCTTCAGCGAGGGTGCATCAGGTCTGCTCTGCCAATGCCAGCAAGGCCCGTGCCGCGCTTTCGTCGGTAATCAGCGTGTTGCAGCCGATGCGTTTGATCGTGGCGCGGATGGCGACGGCGCGGTGGGCGCCGCCGGAGGAAAGCACGATGTGCCTCGCCTCCTTCAGCGTATCGAGGTCGACGGACATGACGCGCCGGTTGATCGAGTGGTCGACCGAATTGCCGTCCTTGTCGAGAAAGTTGAACATGGTGTCGCAGACGCAGCCGGCATCGACCAACTCCTGCAATTCGGCCTTCGATATCCAGCCTTCAGACAGCGAGGTCGAATGCGGGCCGATATCGCCGCAACTGACGATCGCGAGATCGAGGTTTTCAGCAAGCCGGTAGATCGTGTCCAGCCCGCATTTCTCAATCAGATTGCGCTTGGTCTCGATGGAATCGACGAGGAGCGGCGCCAGGAACATGTAGCATTCGGCGCCGAGCTGGTTTGCCAGCCGCCAGGTATAATCGATCGGGTTCGTCTGATGGACGGCGACGATGCCGCCAAGCAGCGAGACGATCTTGCAATTGTCGCGGCGCGGCGGACGGAAGCTCGCCAGCGAGGCCGTCATGGTGCGGCCCCAGCCAACGCCGATCGTATAATCGTCGGGAATGGCTTCCGACAGGAACTGGCCGAGCGCCAGGCCGACATTCCTTGCCAGCGAATTGACGTCGCATGTGGTCGGCGCCGGCACGACGATCGCTTCATCGAGGCCGTAGGCGCGCTCGAGCTTCACCGAAAGCTCGACACAGTCGCCGATCGAATCGTTGATCCAGATCTGGACTTCGCTGCGTTTCATCGCCTCGTCGAGCAGGCGGATGACGGTGGTGCGGCTGATGCCGAGCTGTTCGGCAACATCCTTCTGGGTGAGGCCCTCGTTATAATAGAGCCATGCCGCCCTTAGCCGCAGCGAGGATGCCTCGGAATAGGCCGTATGCGTGCCACGTTTAAGCTTGACCACATCTCCTCCCGCACGATTCCCGCCCTAAATCCTTCACAGGGATGAAGGGGCGCAACGATACGCTTGTTGTCGGGATAATGACGGGCGTGACACTTATGTCAATTGAAATGCACAAATGTCCTTGACTTTTCCTCGGCCGAACGGCGATAGTCCTCACGATAAAGTCGTTCTTGTCCGTCCGAGGAGGACATAGTGCGGGCATGCCGAAAGTCACGACCGGCCTTTGAGCCGCAGGCGGTGCCGCTTGCGTTCGGGCAGCCGTTCGCTCGCGGGAACACGGCCACTGTCCTCCACGTTTATGAATCATCCGTGACGGATGCGCGTATCTTTACCTGCAGCATGCAAAGCATCGGCCCCTAGATCACCCCTCTTCGCCGGGCGGAACGCGCGCCGGTCCGCATCCCAAATTCAACAAGGATTATTGACCATGACATCCAAGCTTGACCAACTCCGCGAGATTACCACCGTCGTCGCCGATACCGGCGACATCGAGGCCGTCGCCCGCCTGAAGCCTGTGGATTGCACGACGAACCCGAGCATCGTGCTCAAGGCTCTCGGCACGCCGATGTTTGCCGACGCTATCAAGGAAGCCGTCGCCTGGGGCAAGAAGCAGGGCGGCAATCCCGAAGCCGTTTCCTCCGCCGTCGCCGATCGCCTCGCCATCTCGGTCGGCGCAGCACTTGTGAAGCTCGTTCCGGGTCGCGTCTCGACCGAAGTCGACGCCGACCTTTCCTTCGATACCGAGGCTTCCCTTGCCAAGGCACGCGCGATCATCGCCGCCTATAAGGATCGCGGCATCGGCCAGGACCGCATCCTCATCAAGCTCGCGTCCACCTGGGAAGGCATCCGTGCTGCAGAGGTGTTGCAGAAAGAAGGCATCGACTGCAACCTGACGCTTCTCTTCAGCAAGGCCCAGGCGATCGCCTGCGCCGACGCCAAGGTATTCCTGATCTCGCCCTTCGTCGGCCGTATCCTCGACTGGTACAAGAAGTCGACCGGCAAGGACTTCACTGCCGAGGAAGATCCGGGCGTCATCTCCGTCCGTGAAATCTACAATTACTACAAGGCGAACGACATCAAGACGATTGTCATGGGCGCTTCCTTCCGCAGCGCCGGCGAAATCGAAGCCCTTGCCGGCTGCGACCGCCTGACCATCAGCCCGAACCTGCTCGACGAGCTCGCCAAGGATGAAGGCAAGCTGGAGCGCAAGCTCTCGCCTGATAGTCGCAAGCCGGATCCGAAGGTCTCGGTCGACGAGAAGACCTTCCGCTGGATGATGAACGAAGACGCGATGGCGACGGAAAAGCTCGCCGAAGGCATCCGCGCCTTCGCCAAGGATCTGGGAACGCTGCGCACCATGGTGCAGAAGGAACTGCAGCTCGCTGCCGCCTGATAGGGCACGGCATTCAATCGGAGGCGCGGCTGCCGGCTGGCAGGCGCGCCTTTTTCGTGCTGTTATCAAGGGCATATGCTGTCGGAGATCAATATGGCGGATGAGGAACGGGCAAATTCGCTAGCGGCATTTGCCTACAAGCATGCGAGCTTCATCATCGCCGTTCTTGGCGGAGTGGTGGTCTTTCTGCTTTTGACCTCGCGCGAAGTCAGCGCCGGCAACATCCTGTTCGGCTGGAATGTCGGCGCCGGCGTTTTTGTCGTGCTCAGTTGGCGCAAGATGTTGCGGGCGACGGTTGAAAGCATCCGCAAACGCTCCGAGGATCTCGATTTCTCCGACACCGTCCTCCTGGCTCTTTCGATCGGTGCAGCACTTGCCAGCGTCGCCGGCATCGGTATCGAGCTTCATTCGATCAAGGAGGCAGCACCTGATGTCGCGCTGGCCCGGGCAGGTGCGGCGATTGTGACGATCCTGATCTCCTGGATCTTCCTGCATACGCTCTTCACCATCCACTATGCCCATTATTTCTACGGCGGGGCGGACGAGGAGGGTGGGCTCAAATTTCCTGACGGAATTGCAGAGCCCGGCTACTGGGATTTTCTCTATTTTTCCTTCACGATCGGCGTTGCCGCGCAGACGGCGGATGTTGCGGTCAGTTCGACCAGCATGCGCAAGCTGACGCTGCTGCATGCCGTGCTTTCGTTTCTGTTCAACACGACGATCCTGGCGCTGGCGATCAATGTCGGGGCAAGCCTACTTTAGATCATCGCAAAGCAGAGCTTGATGTCGTCCGGAAACCGCTCACTTTTCGGCATCATCCTTTCGCCGCCGCCCTGAAGAGTGTCTCGAACTCGGCTAGGTCGCTCGGCGCGACATCGGAAATCGCCCAGAATACGAGCCCGCCATCCGACCACTGCTTCATATTATAACCGTCATGCACCGTCGTCGCCTGTGCGGCCGATGCTGCGGGCCATATGAACAGGTTGATGACATGTCCGTGGCGCCGATAGACGAGGGCGGCAACGGCGCGGCCGCCGATATAGTCGACACGCCCGCCGACCAGCGGAAAGCCGTCCTTGGCGAGATCGCTCACCGGCGGGGAAAAATCGATCTTGCCGTTGAACCAGGGTTTTACCGTATGCTGATCGGAGGTCAGCACGTCGGTGAGATGGTCCGCCATCATCGACCTGACATGGCTTGCCATGATCTGGTCCTGTAAAAGCAGGATCTGCGACGGTGCGTTGATGAACAGGAAGGCGCCTGCTGCCAGAACCGCGAGCGAAGGCACGAAGCTCCACTGCCTTATGAAATCCAGGGCGCGGCGCCATACAGGCGCCTGGCGCGAGAGGCTGGATGCCGTCGCCGCCTGTTCGAAAGACAGCATCGACAGGACTTGTGAACGCAGCGCCTCCGGCGGTCGCCACTTGACGCCATCCTGATCGATGATTCCCCTCACGGCACGGACCCCTTCCATCTCAGTCCTGCAATTCGCGCAGGTGGCAAGATGATCCTCGAATTGCGCCGCATGGACGGAATCGAGTTCACCATCGACAAAGCCGTGCAGCATGATGCGCCATTCGGGGCAGCCTTTCTGTTGAGCCTCACTCATCCCGCCGTCTCGCCTTTGCTGCATGCATCCCAGGCTTCGCCAAATTCGCGCCGCGCCCTGGCAAGCCGGGACATGACGGTGCCGATCGGCGCATCGATGATCTCGGCGATCTGCCGATAGGAAAGATCCTCAAGTTCACGCAGGACGAGGATTTCCCGCATCGCCTCCGGAAGCTGGCTGATAACAGAGCGCACGCGCTGCTGCTCGCTTCGCCGGATCGTCGCCGTCTCCGGCGAATCCTCCTCCGAGGCGATCTGATACTCTTCTCCTTCGTCGAGGTCGGCATCGCCGTCATTGTCGAGATGCCGCTCGAAGCGCGCTTTGCGGCGATCCTGCTGGCGCCAGGCATGGCAGCAGTTCCTGACGATGGCAAAGAGCCAAGCGCGGGGGTCGCCACCACGATAGGTTTCGAAATTGCGGTAGGCGCGCAGGAACGCTTCCTGGACGATGTCTTGCGCGGCGTCCGCGTCGCGGCTGAGGAACCGGGCAAAGTTATAGGCGGCGTCGAGATGCGGAACGATCATGTGCTGAAAGCGCTGCATGAACTCGTGCTGCGCGGTCGCATCGGCTGCAGGAGCGACCCGATCGCTGTTTGTTTTTTCCGAGACCATGAGGTGGAACAGCCGTGCCGCGCTGCCGAGAAGCACGGTTAGAAGCGAGGGTCGATTGCGAACCTGCGACCTCAACCGCGCCGGCAACAACCAGTCGTTCGATCCGACGGGATAGGCGATCTGAGCGTTTGTCATCATCCTCCCTGCCTCAACAGCAGCCGAATTTAGGCGTGAGACCCGCAGTCGTGCAATGCGGTCCCTTGCCCTCTAGACCGGTCTGCAGGCGGTTTTATTCCATATCGACGCCAATTTCTTTGCACGCAGCGGGACATTGGCCGCATGCAAAGGAAATGATGAAGCATTTTCAATTACTTGATGGAAAAGTGTCTGGGATCAGGAATAAGCGCTCTCCGCCGGCGATCTAGTTGGTCAGCGAGGACATCTGAGCAATCGCAGTCTTCGCCACCGGAAATGCCATCAACAAGAGGAGGCATATTCATGTTTACCATGTCACGTCGCGCCGTGCTGGGCTCGGCTGCCGCAGCGGCTGCATTCGGCCTGTCGTCGAAGCTCGAATTTGTCATGCCGGCGCTCGCCGCAACGCCGCTGGAGCCGATGGTCGGCTTCTACAAATACAAGGTCGGGGATGTCGAGGTCACGGCGATCTACGACGGCATCTGGAAAAAGCCGCATGACCCGACCTTCATCAAGAACGCGTCGATCGAAGACACGAAGGAGGCGCTTTCCAAGGCGGGATTGACGACCGAATTCATGCCGATCCCACTGACGGTCGTCGTCCTGAAGCTCGGCGACCGCTTGATCATGATGGATGCCGGCTCGGGCGTCGGTCAGTGGCAGGCGAATGCCACGCACCTGCCGGCGAACATGGCAGCCGCCGGCATCGACTACAAGAAGATCGACACGATCATGCTCTCGCATTTCCACCCGGACCATATCTGGGGACTAATGGAAAAGGGAACGAATGATCCTGTCTTCCCGAACGCCGAACTCATCGTCAACGCTGTCGAATATAACTGGTGGACGGAGCCCGGCCGGGTCGAGAAGCTTGCGGAAGGTCGTAAGCCGGCCGGCAAGCGCATCGCCGACGTCTTCCCGAACTGGAAGAACTGGAAACTGGTGGACGACGGGGCCGAGGTTGCACCGGGGGTGCGGCTTCTGGCGGCGCCCGGCCACACGCCGGGTCATTCCACCTATCTGGTGACGTCAGGCAGCAAGCAGCTGCTCGTCTCGGCCGACATCATGTATGTGCCGGCCCTGCTCGCGCCGCATCCAGAATGGCAGGGCAGCTACGACCAGGATGGGCCGATGGCGATCGACACACGCCGCCGTCTCATCGACCGCATCATTGCCGACAATATCGCCATTTGCGGTTCGCATTTCCCCTTCCCCGGCTCAGGCACCTTCGTCAAGGACGGAAGCGCCTATGGCTTCACACCGACAATCCAGGCCTGAAAGGCCGAAAGGAGATCGTCATGAAATATGCAATTCTCGGATTCATCTGGCTTTGCGCCATATCCGCCGGCTTTTCCGCGGTGACGGCGCTTCCGGCCTTTGCCGTCGACAATATGCAATCGACAGACGCTCCCGACTTGACGTCGGTGCGCGCCAAGATCGATGCCAAGGACTATGCCGGCGCCCTGTCGGAGCTTCGCGGCCTTGCCGAGGACAATCAGCAGGCGGACGTCTATAATCTGATGGGATATACGCTGCGCAAGACCGGCGACTACAGGACCTCACTGACCTACTATACCAAGGCCCTGGAACTTCGGCCCGATCACAAGGCAGCGCGCGAATATCTCGGCGAACTCTATGTCGAAACAGGCGAGACCGCGAAGGCCGAGGAGCAGGTGGCATCGCTGAAACAACTATGCCCTGATGGTTGCGAGGAACTGGAAGACCTGCAAAAGGCCATCGCCGCCAAGGCCGGCAATTGACGTGCATATGAACATAAGAGCAGGCGGCAGAACCGCCTGCTCTCTGCAAACCGGAGGATATGATGGAAAATGCCCCAAGCCGGCTGCGACTGGCCGATCTCATTCTTCTCCTCGGCAGGCTTCTGCTATCGCTGATCTTCCTGCATGAAGGTTCGACGCTTGCGTCCAATATCGCCGCGACCATCGACACGTTCGCAACGCTCGGCCTGTCGGCGCCGGTGGCACTTGCGGTCATCGCCCTTCAGATCGGCGCTGGCCTTTCCATTGCCGCTGGTTTCCTCAGCCGGTTTGGCGCACTGGCATTGGCGCTTTTCTGCCTGGCGACCGCCTCGCTCTTCCATACGAATTTTGCGAGCCAGAACGAGCTGCTGCATTTCGAAAAGGATCTGGCGATTGCCGGCGGCATGTTCGTCCTGGCAGCCTCCGGCGCGGGATCGATCTCGATCGACAATTTGCTGAAACGGCGGGTGAGCGGCATGCCCGCCTGGCTGAGGGCAGTGTTGTAGCCTATTGCATCGTGCGTCGCCGGTAGCCGGAATGCTGATAGACGACGGGACCTTCGTCTTTGGTCAGGGCGAGCTCAAACGTCCGCCCCTCCATCGCCTCCGCCGCTTCAGGCGGAAGGGCCTGAACGTGCCGCGCGTCTGCAACCGCTCACAAGACTGCCTGGCCGGCCAGCAAGGCGAGGACGAGGAAGATCAGGAAGATCACCAGCGCGATGCCGAAGAGAACGCGTGCGATTGTCGCGGTGGCTGCGGAGACGCCGGAGAAGCCGAAGAAGCCGGCGATGATCGAAATCACGAAAAATATCAGGGCCCATTTCAGCATGGCGTCCTCCTTTGCGTCTGCAGGGGAAGACGCTGCAGCCGGCAAATTGTTCCGGGTCTTTTCAAAGCCGGTACGATCTGTTTCAACGAGCTATCGGTTTGCCCCATCGATGAAAGCTCCATCAGCATGTCAGCTTTTCCGGATCAGCATACGATTTCCGCCTATTTCGAAGTGATCGTGATCAATCTCCTGCTGTCGGGAGACAATGTCATCATCATCAGTATGGCAGCGGCCGGCCTCGTCAGCGAGCTGCGCGGCAAGGCCATCGCCGTCGGGATCGCGGCGGCAGCGGTCATCCGCATCGTCTTCGCCGTCATTGCCGCCAGGCTTCTTGCCGTCACCGGCATCGCGCTTGCCGGTGGCCTCATGCTGCTCTGGATCTCATGGACGATGGGCCGCGAGCTGCTCTCGACGGCGGCGGCCGAAGTGCATTCCGGCGTTGCGGGATCGCATATCAAGCCGAAGCTCTTCCGGCAGGCGATCGGCCAGATCATCTTCGCCGACGTCTCGATGTCGTTGGACAATGTTCTCGCCGTTGCCGGCGCCGCGAAGGAGGATATGAACGCGCTGATCTTCGGCCTCATCCTCTCGGTGCTGCTGATGGGCGTCGCCTCGAACGTCGTCGCCAAGCTGCTCAACCGTTTCAGGTGGATCGGCTGGTTCGGCCTTGCGATCATCGTCTATGTCGCGCTCGACATGATCTGGAGCGGCGGCGGGCAATTGCTGGCGCTTTATGGCCGCGTGGCCTGATATCTCCCCGGCAAACCGGGGAGATCGATATCCGAACATTCAAAGCGAGCCTGGTGCTCCTAGGCCCTTGCCTCGCCGATCAGCCGTGATTGATCATCACGTGGCGTACGGCGGTATAGTCCTCCAGCGCATAGGCCGACAGATCCTTGCCGTAGCCCGATTGTTTGAGACCGCCATGCGGCATCTCGTTGGCCAGCATGAAATGCGTGTTGATCCAGGTGCAGCCATATTGAAGGCGGGCGGCGGTCTTCATGCCGCGGCCGATATCCGTGGTCCAGACGGAGGAGGCCAAGCCGTAATCGCTGTCATTTGCCCAGGCGATGGCGTCATCGGCTTGGGAAAAGCGGGTGACAGACACGACCGGTCCGAAGACCTCGCGGCGGACGATCTCGTCGTCCTGCAGGGCGCCAGCAATGACGGTCGGGGTGAAGAAGAAGCCCCTGTCGCCGGAGACCTTGCCGCCGGTGGTGATCTCCATGTGCTTGTGCTCGGAAGCGCGGGCGACGAAGCTTTCGACACGATCGCGCTGGCGCCTGGAGATCAGCGGCCCGATCTCGTTTTCGGTATCGTCGGTCTGGTTGAAGCGGATGCTCGAGACCGCCGAGGAGAGGTCGGCGACGAAATTGTCGTAGACCTTGGCATCGGCATAGATGCGGCAGGCGGCGGTGCAGTCCTGGCCGGCATTGTAATAGCCGAAGGTGCGGATGCCTGACACGACTGCGTCGATATCGGCATCGTCAAAGACGATAACCGGAGCCTTGCCGCCGAGTTCGAGATGGGTGCGCTTGACCGTCTTGGCGGCGGCCTGCAGCACCTTTTTGCCGGTGGCGATATCGCCGGTGATCGAGATCATGTTGATCTTGGCATTGTTGATCAGCGCATTGCCGACGCTTTCGCCACGGCCGAGGATGACGTTGACGACGCCTTCTGGAAGGATATCCGAGAGCAGTTTTGCCATCTTCAACGCCGTCAGCGGCGTCTGTTCGGAAGGCTTGAAGACGACGGTGTTGCCGCCGGCGATCGCCGGCGCCAGCTTCCAAGCCATCATCATCAGCGGATAGTTCCAGGGCGCAATCGAGCCGACGATGCCGATCGGATCGCGGCGGATCATCGAGGTATGGCCGGGGAGATATTCGCCGGCGGCTGGTCCGTGCAGGTTGCGCACGGCACCAGCGAAGAAGCGATAACAATCGACGATCGCCGGGATTTCGTCGTTCAGCACCGAATTGATCGGTTTGCCGCAATTCAAAGCTTCCAGCGTGGCGAAGCCGACGGCGTCTTTCTCAATGGCGTCGGCGATCTTCAGCAGGTAACCGGAACGCTCGCCGGGCGTCGTTTGCGACCAGCTTGCGAAGGCTTTTTCCGCGGCGTCGACGGCGGCGTCGACCTGGGAAAGCGAAGCTTCGGCAAGATCCAGCACCGTCTCGCCCGTCTTCGGGTTCAAGATGTGCTCTTCCGTCTCCGTGCCTTTCACGAAGCGGGAACCAATCAGCATTTGGGTATCCATGATGTTCTCCCTGTTATTTGCCAGAGCCGGCGATCTGGTCGCCGTCGCGGGTGAGGTAATAGGCTGCCAGGATCGGCAGGAAAGTGACGAGCACCACGACCATGGCGACCACATTGGTGACCGGGCGCTGGCGCGGGCGGATGAGTTCTTCGAGCATCCAGATCGGCAAGGTCGATTGCTGGCCGCCGGTGAAGGTGGTGACGATGACTTCGTCGAAGGACAGCGCGAAAGCGAGCATGCCGCCGGCGAGAAGGGCGGTGCCGATATTCGGCAGGATGACATGGCGGAAGGTCTGGAAGCCGTCGGCACCGAGATCCATCGAGGCCTCGATCAACGATCCGGAGGTGCGGCGGAAGCGGGCGACCGCATTGTTGTAGACGACGACCACGCAGAAAGTGGCGTGGCCGAGCACGATGGTCCAGACCGAAAACGGAATGTCGAACAGGCTGAAGGCGGAGCGCAGCGCAATGCCGGTGATAATGCCGGGAAGCGCGATCGGCAGAATGACCAGAAGCGAGATCGCCTCGCGGCCGAAGAATTTCGTCTGGCTGACGGCGGCCGCGCAGAGTGTGCCGAGCACCATTGCGATCGCCGTGGCGATGACGGCGACCTGCACGGAGAGGCCGAGCGCCGACCAGACATCCGGCCGGTTCCAGGCAACGCTGAACCATTGCAATGTCAGCCCAGGCGGCGGCCATTGATAGCTCTTCTCTTCCGTCGTGAAGGCATAAACGAAGATCAGCACGATCGGCAGGTGCAGAAAGAGCAGGCCGGCGGCAGCGGCGATCTTCAGGGGCAGCGGCGATGTCTTGAGATCAGAGCGCATCGAAGGCCCCCTGTTTCTTGGCGGCCCAGAGATAGAGCGCCATAATGACGATCGGCACGACCGAAAAGGCCGCAGCCAGCGGCACGTTGCCGGCCGTTCCCTGCTGGGCATAGACCGCCTGGCCGATGAAGAGCCTTGAGGAGCCGATGATCTGCGGGATGATGTAATCGCCCAATGTCAGCGAGAAGGTGAAGATCGAACCGGCGACGATGCCAGGGAGCGCCAAGGGCAGTAGCACGGTGCGGAAGGTCTGGCCCGGCGTGGCGCCGAGATCCGCGGAGGCTTCGATCAGGTTGCCGGGCACGCGTTCCAGCGCGGCCTGCGTCGGCAGGATCATATAGGGCAGCCAGATATAGACGAAGACGATGAAGGTGCCGAGATAGCTCACCGAGAGCGAATTGCCGCCGACGATGGGCAGGTTCAGGACGCCGTCGAGCAGCCAGGAAAGGTGGAGCTTCTCGAAGATCCAGGTGAGGATGCCTTCCTTGGCGAGGATCAGCTTCCAGGCGTAGACCTTGACGAGATAGCTCGACCAGAGCGGCAGCATGACGCCGAGATAGAAGAGCGCCTTCCACTTTCCTTGCGCATACCGCGCCGCATAATAGGCGATCGGGAAGGCGATCATGGCGGCAGCGACGGTGACCAGTGCCGCCATGACGACGGTGCGGATGATGATGTCGAAATTCGTCGGGCTGAGAAGCTGAGCATAGGTCGAGAGCGTGAATTCGTAATTCACCAGCCCGGAAAAATCGTCGATCGAGAAGAAGCTCTGCAGGAGCAGGGCGATCAGCGAGCCGATATAGATGATGCCGAGCCAGAGCAATGGCGGCGTCAGCATCAGGAACAGCAGGAGTTTCGGGTGCCGCCAGAAGGCATCCGACATCCGGCCGAAGAAGCCGCCGCGCCTGGGCAGGATCGATGTCGCGCCGCCTGACATGGTGAGCACCGTCATGCCGCGTCGTCCATATAGTGGATATCGGCAGGCTGCCAGGCGAGGCGGATGCCGGCGCCGATAACAGGCACGGGCGTCCCCGCCGGCAGCATGACATGCAATCGGCTGCCGTTGAGATCGACGCCGAGGCGCGTGGCTGCGCCGAGGAAGCTTGCATTTTCGACTTTCGCCTCGATGCCGTCACCTGCCAGCCGGATCGCTTCGGGACGAAGGCTCGCCCACCGCTTTTCACCGCCGAGCAAGGCCATCAGATCCGGTGCGATGACGTTCGACGAGCCGACGAAATCGGCGACGAAGCGGGTTTTCGGGCGACGGTAGATATCCTGCGGCGTGCCCTCCTGGACAATGTTGCCATCGTTGAAGACGGCGACACGGTCGGCCATGGACAGCGCCTCGCCTTGATCGTGGGTGACGAAGACGAAGGTGATGCCGAGCGCGCGCTGCAGGCTCTTCAATTCCTCCTGCATCTGTTCGCGGAGTTTCAGATCGAGGGCGCCGAGCGGTTCGTCGAGCAGCAGCACCTTCGGCTTGTTGACCAGCGCGCGAGCGAGCGCCACGCGCTGGCGCTGACCGCCGGACAGTTGCCCGGGGCGGCGAGCGCCGTAGCCCGGCAGCTTGACGAGTTCGAGGGCATCGCCGGCCGCCTTCATGCGCTCCGCCTTGCCGACGCCCTTGACCATCAGCCCGTAGGCAACGTTGTCGAGGATGTTGAGATGCGGGAAGAGCGCGTAGTCCTGGAACACGGTATTGACGTTGCGGCGATAGGGCGGAACGCCCTCGGCGGTCTCGCCGAAGATCTGGATATGGCCTGCGGTCGGCTGTTCGAAGCCGGCTATCAATCTCAGGCACGTCGTCTTGCCGGAACCGGACGGGCCGAGCATGGCGAAGAATTCGCCGGGCGCGATTTCGAGATTGACGCCATCGACGGCGCGAACCTGGCCGAAGTGGCGCGAGACCTGTTGGAAGCGGACAGCGGGTGTCATTGTTGGGAGCTCCGGGTCTTATGTGTTCAGAGAGGGCTCGGTCTTGGTTCATAAAGACCCCGCCCCAAACCCCTCCCCACAAGGGGGAGGGGCTTAACCTGCCGTACCCTTTCGCGAGTACCTTGGTGTTTCGGCAGGATTGGACGGTGCCACTCGAGGCCCCTCCCCCCTGTGGGGAGGGGTTGGGGCGGGTCTTTACCCCCGCGGATCGGCGCGGTTCATCGCCCGCCGATCACGCCGATATAGTCCGATACCCAGCGATGATACGGCACGCATTCGCTCTGGGTCGTGCATTTGGCGACCGGGGTTTTCCAGAACTTGATCTTGTCGAAGTGATCGAAGCCATTGGTGGCGCAGCCGGCATCACCCATCAGTTCGTTGCCCTTGCAAGCGGCGGGAACGGAGGGCACGGCGCCGAACCAGGCGGCGGCATCGCCCTGGACCTTGGCCTGCAGCGAATGCTCCATCCACATATAGGCGCAGTTCGGATGTTCGCTGTCGGCGTGCAGCATGGTCGTGTCGGCCCAGCCGGTCACGCCTTCCTCGGGGAAGGTGGAGGCGATCTTCTGCTTGTCGGTCTGCAGCAGGTTCACCTGGAAGGGCCAGGAGCCGGAGGCGACGACGCCTTCATTCTTGAAGTCGTCGATCTGGATCATCGCGTCGTGCCAGTAACGGGAGACGAGCTTGCGCTGGCCGCGCAGCAGGTCGAGGGCGGCCTTGTATTGGTCCTCGGTCAGTTCGTAGGGGTCCTTGATGCCGAGGTCCGGTTTGTGGGCCATCAGATACATAGCGGCGTCGGCGATGTAGATAGCGCCGTCATAGGCCTGGACGCGGCCCTTGTTCGATTTGCCGTCCGGCAGTGTCTGCTCCTCGAAGACGACGTTCCAACTGGTCGGCGCCTTTTCCTTGAACGTATCGGTGTTGTACATCAACACATTCGGCCCCCAGAGATAGGGCACGCCGTAGTGCACGCCACCGACCGTATACCACGGGCCGTTCTGCAGGCGCTCGTCGACATTCTTGAAGCTCGGGATCAGATCGGTGTTGATCGGCTGCACACGCTTGCCGGCGATGAGACGCAGCGAGGCGTCGCCCGATGCCGTGACGAGGTCGAAGCCGCCCTCATTCATCAGCGACACCATTTCATCGGAGGTGGCGGCGGTCTTGACGGAAACCTTGCAGCCGGTTTCCTTTTCGAAAGCAGTGACCCAGTCGTAGCTCTTGTCGGTTTCGCCGCGCTCGATATAGCCGGCCCAGGCGACGATGCTGACTGCGCCTTCACCCTTGCCCAGGGCCTTCAGCGGTTCGGCGGCGATCACCTGCGTCGCAAAGCCCAGGCAGGCAAGCGCTGCCGTGCAGGATTTCAAGAGGTTCCTCATCATCCGTCTCCCGGTTTTTGGTGCCACTTTTGTGGCGGTTCGTTCCCGGATGAAAAGGTGACGCGAAAAGGCCGCTTTCGCAAATTCATTTATCAGAAAGGCGATATCGGAATTTCCGATATCAGCGGGTGCGCCCCGAGCGCATGCTTTCGGCAACGCCGACGAAATCGCGCGCCGCCTGCGGCAGGCTGGAGCCCTTGCGCCAGACCATGCCGACCTGAACGACCGGCAGCGAACCAGAGACATCGCGGCTCTCGATGCGGTCGCCTTCCAGCGACCACGGGCGGTAGACGAGATCGGGAAGCAGCGCCACACCCGCTCCTGTTGCAACCAGGCTGCGCACCGCTTCCACCGAACGGGTGCGGAAGGCGACATGCGGGCGGGCGCCGAGTGCCGAAAGCAGCTTGCCGGTATTCTCCTCGATTTCGTCGACCGTCAGCATGATCAGCGGTTCGCGGGCGATATCGGCAACCGAGATGATGTCGGCCGACACCAGCGGATGGCCCATCGGCAGCCATAGCCGATAGGGCGAAGTTTCGAGGATTTCCGCCTGCAGCGCCATGCGGTCGCGCAGGTTTGATATCACCATGACGGCGACATCGAGTTCGCCACCGACCAGGAGATGTTCGAGATAGCCGCCATTGTCTTCGATCGCGCTGACTTCAATGCCCGGGCAGGCCCGCCGGTATCGTGCCAGGAGGTCGGAGAGCACGTAGCCAGCGACAAGCGAGGTGACGCCGATGTTCAAGGTGCCGGAAAGCGCGCTTTGCTGGCCGGAAAAGCTGGTGCGGGCATCGGAGACGGAGGCGAGAATCTTCGTCGCGTGACGCAGGAACTGGTGTCCATTGTGCGTGATCGTCAGGCCGCGCGGGTGGCGCTCGAAGAGTTCGACGCCGAGGTCGGTTTCGAGTTCCTTCAGGGCTTCCGTCACCGAAGATTGCGAGATCGAAAGGTTCTGTGCTGCCCGCGTTACCGAGCCCTGTTCGGCGACGGCGACAAAATATTGGATCTGGCGAAGGGTGAAGGCCATGGACGTTTAGAGCATGGCCGAATGCGGCGTGGCAAGCGGCCAAAAAAAGCGGACCTTTTTTGGTATTTTCCTAAAATGAGGCGGGCTTGGCACGCCCACTTAAACTTTCGGAAACGTCATTTCCTTAACGTTCTCAACACCAGTCCTGCGTTGGAGTTTCAGATGGCGGAGCAGTTGGCGTGAAGGCCTTACTGCGCATATTCCGGCCCTCCCGGAAATTGACAATCATCATCGGCGGAGTCGCTCTTCTGGCGGGCGTTTCCGGCGGCGCGGCGGTGTATGTCGGCAAGGACAGGCTGATCGGTTCCTCGGATGGCGCCTACGGGCTCGAATGCAGCGACGTCAATCTGGTGACGATCAAGAAGCAGGATCACATCTGGGTCCGGAAATACATCAAGACCGAACCGACCGACGGGATGACGCGTGTCACGACCGCGCTTCGCGTCGCCCAGGCCGTCTATGCCGCGCAGAAGCCGGATCTGGTGCAGGTCGTGGTGCTCGACGAGAATGGCCCGACGATGCGCGCGGACATTCGCGGCCGGGCGATCGGCGCCGATGTCGTCTATATCCCGCATCCTGACAAGACCGTTCCGGGCCTCGACGACAAGCCCTATACGGCGCGCTACTATAACGGCAAGGCCAGCGAAAACGGGCTGTTCTTCGGCGAGCGGATAGACATGCCGTCCGACGAGATCGCCATGATCAGCGCTGCTTTCAAGGACCCCGAGGATTGCGTCGATCCGGTCGCCGTTGGCTCGACGAAGAGCGGGGAAAAGGGCAAGGATAAGAAGGCTGAGGGCGGCGCACATGGTGCAGCACCGGCGGCCGAAGGCGAAACCCCACCTGCCGCCGAAGGCGGCAACGCCGATGTCGTGGCAGAGGCACCGGCCGAAGAGCCGCTGCCAGAAGCGGTCAAAACACACTGAACGAATGGCATGAAAAAAGCGGAGCGCCAGCCGGCACTCCGCTTCGTTTTTATGCGCTTCCTATCAGTCAGCCTTGTTGCGGCGGGCCGGGAAGAGGATGACGTCGCGGATCGACGGCGCGTTGGTCAAAAGCATGATGAGACGGTCGACGCCGATGCCGAGGCCGCCGGCCGGCGGCATGCCCTGGTCGATGGCGTCGAGGAATTCCTCGTCCAATTGCTTTTCCTTTTCGCCGCGGGCGTGGGCCTGCTCGAGCTGCTCGACCATGCGGCGGCGCTGCTCTTCCGGATCGTTGAGTTCGGAGAAGGCATTGCCGAGTTCCCAGGCGTTGCAATAGGTCTCGAAACGCTCGACGAGGCGCGGCTCGCCCGGCACTTCCTTGGCGAAGGGGGAAATGTCCTTCGGAAAATGCGTGACGTGAGACGGCTGGATCAGTGTGGCTTCGACCTTTTCCTCGAAGATGAAGGCGAGACATTCGCCCCAGGTCCAATCCTTCTCGACCGCGAAGCCGGCAGCCTTGGCGGCGGCGCGGGCTTCCTCATCGGTCTTGATGGCGAGGAAGTCGATGCCGGTGACTTCCTTGACGGCATCGGGCATCGGCACGCGCTTGAACGGTCCCTTGAAGGACAGGGTCTTGTCACCGAAGGGAAATTCCGTCGTGCCGTGAATGGAGAGCGCCAGGCTCTCGAACAGCCGTTCGACGAGGTCCATGATGTCCTCGTAGTCGGCATAGGCCCAGTAGCACTCCATCATCGTGAATTCGGGATTGTGCCGGGTGGAGACGCCTTCGTTGCGGAAGTTGCGGTTGATCTCGAACACCTTGTCGGTGAGGCCCGAAACCAGCGTGCGCTTCAGGAACAGTTCCGGCGCGATGCGCAGGTACATGTCGAGCTTGAGCGTATTGTGGTGGGTCTTGAACGGCTCGGCGGTGGCGCCGCCATAGACCGAGTGCAGCATCGGCGTCTCGACTTCCATGAAGCCATCATTTTCCATGAAGCGGCGGATGCCGGAGACGATCTTCGAGCGCTGCTGGAAGCGCAGCTTCGAATCCTCGTTGGTCATGATGTCGAGATGGCGCTTGCGATAACGCAGCTCGATGTCGGAGAGGCCGTGCCACTTCTCGGGCATCGGCAGCAGCGACTTGGTCAGCATTTCGATCTTCTGCGCGTTGATCGTCAGCTCGCCGCGCTTGGTGCGGCGCACGATGCCGGTGACGCCGATGATGTCGCCGATGTCGATCATCGGCAGCAGCGCGCGGGCCTCTTCCGGCGTCGTGTCCTTGTGGCTGAAGATCTGGATCTTGCCGCCCGCATCATGGATGTCCATGAACATGCCGGAGTTGCGCGAGGAATAGACGCGCCCTGCGACGGTGACGACATCCTGGGTCTCGGTGTCGGGCTCCAGCCCCTCGTATTTCGCGGCCAGTTCGGAATTGGTCAGCGTCCGGTGGAAATGCGCCGGATAGACCTCGCCGATCTGCTCGCGCAGCAGCTTCAGCTTCTGGGCGCGCACCTCAGTCGCGTCGGAGGAAAGGGTGTTTTCGGTCTTGTTGTCAGCCACTTTCGAAATCCTCTGACTGTTTTTACTTCGAGCCGACGAGGGCGGCGACGGCCTGTGCGGCGAGCTTCAGGCGCTGGCGCACGACGGAGCGGCCGAGGATCGCCATGGAATCGAAGAGCGGCAGCGAGCGAGACGAGCCCGATACGGCAACGAAGAGCGGAGCTACCACGACCTTTAGCTTCTTGCCCATGCGATCAGCGACGGCACGCAGCTCGGCTTCGATCGTCTCGACATTCCATTCCAGAATCTTTTCGAGATCCGGCTGGACAGTGTTGAGGATCTCCAGGATCTCTTCCGGTGGCGATTTGATCTTGGCGAAATCGGAAGGCAGAAGGCCGAGATCGGATTTCAGCAGGAAGCCGGCGAGATCGGGCAGCTCGCCGAGCTTGGAGATGCGCGTCTGCGATAGGCGCAGGCCGGCCCTCAGGCGATCGTTTTCCATCGCCCAGGTCAGCACACGGGCGCCGAATTCCTCTTCCGACAGCTTCTCGCGGATCCAGCGGCCGTTCAGCCAGTCGAGCTTCTGGATGTCGAAGATCGCGCCGGCCTTGGAGAGATTGTCGGGATCGAACTTTTCGGACAGCTCTTCCATCGTCAGAAGCTCTTCGCCTTCGGCGATCTGAATGAAGAACAGGCCGAGGAAATTCATCAGCGCTTCGGGAATGTAACCGAGCGCAGAATAATAGGAGATCGATGTCGGGTTCTTGCGCTTCGACAGCTTCGACTTGTCGGCATTGCGCATCAGCGACAGATGCATGAACACCGGCTGGTCCCAGCCGAAATAGCGATAGAGCAGGATGTGCTTCGGTACCGAAGCCAGCCATTCCTCGCCGCGCGCCACGTGGGTGATCTTCATCAGATGGTCGTCGATGACATTGGCCATGTGATAGGTCGGCATGCCGTCGGCCTTGATCAGCACCTGCATGTCGACGGAGTCCCACGGGATGGAAACGTCGCCGTAGACGCCGTCGGTAAAGTCGCACGAGCCTTCAGTCGGGATCTTCATACGGATGACGGTAGTTTCTCCATCCGCCATGCGCGAGGTGACTTCCTCGGCCTTGAGTGTCAGGCAGAGGCCATCATATTTCGGCGGCTTGCCGGCGGCGCGCTGGCCCTCGCGCATCTGCTCCAGCCGCTCAGGCGTGCAGAAACAGCGGAAAGCATGCCCCTTGTCCAGCAGTTCCTGTGCGTAGGGCTGGTACATCGGCTTGCGGTCGGACTGGCGATAGGGGCCGTAGGGGCCGCCGATATCGGGGCCTTCCTTCCATTCCAGCCCGCACCATTTCAGCGCGTCCAACACCTTCGTCTCGAATTCAGGGGTCGAGCGCGTCGCATCCGTGTCTTCAATGCGCAGGATGAACTCGCCGCCGTGCTTCTTGGCGAAGAGGTAATTGAAAAGAGCGATGTAAGCGGTGCCGACATGCGGCTCGCCGGTCGGCGAGGGAGCGATGCGGACGCGGACGCCGGTAGCTGTCCCGGAAACTGTCATTGTATGTGCCCGTCAATGAATGCCGGACGGTATTCGCTGGAAAGCGACGTTCGGCCGGAAGGATGCAGATATCTTCATCGGCAAACCGGCCGAAAAAGGGCATTCGCCCGCACCATTCGCCGATCGTCCGTTCGGCTGGCCTTAGGCCATATTCAACCGGGCGCGTCAAGAAAAACCGCGTCCGCAAGGGCTTCATGGCGCTGAGGGAGGGCGCGCCGGCTGCGGCACGCCCTCTCGTATCAGTCTCAATGCGCGCCTTCGCGTTTCCGCTTGCGGGCATTGCGCGCGAACATGTTCAGCACCTCGACAAGCGCCGAGAAGGCCATGGCAGCGTAGACGTAGCCCTTCGGCACATGGAAGCCCATGCCCTCGGCGATCAGGGTCGTGCCGATCATCAGCAGGAAGGCGAGCGCCAGCATGACGATCGTCGGGTTCCTTTCGATGAAGTTGGCAAGCGGGGTCGCGGCAACAAGCATGACGGTGACGGCAGCTATGACGGCGACCACCATGATCGGCAGATGCGGCGTCATGCCGACGGCAGTGATGATGCTGTCGACGGAGAAGACAAGGTCGAGCAGCAGAATCTGGCCGATGGCCGATGCAAAGCCTGTCGTTGCCGACGTGGCAATGAAATCTTCCTGATGGTCCACGGGGTCGACGCTGTGGTGAATTTCCTTGGTGGCTTTCCAGACGAGGAACAGGCCGCCGGCGATCAGGATCAGATCCTTCCAGGAGAAGCCGTGTCCGAAGGCCTCGAACAGCGGTTCGGTCAGCTGCACGATCCAGGCGACGGTGCCGAGCAGCGCCAGACGCATAATGAGGGCAAGGCCGATACCGATCTTGCGGGCCCGCTCGCGGTGCTCGGGCGGCAGTTTGTTCGTCAGGATGGAAATGAAGATCAGGTTGTCGATACCGAGAACGACTTCCATCACCACCAACGTGATGAGCGCCACCCAGGCGGCCGGATCCTGAATGAGCGTCATGATTTCCTGCATCAGCGTATACCCTCTTTGCGTCGCATGTGATGACGCCAGCAATGTAATGTCGGCGACCTGCCAGGCAAGTCGCCGCAAGGGGGTATACGAAATCGACGCTACTTTTATTCCTTGATCGGCAACCAGATTTCGGTGACGCCCATGCCGGTATAAGGATCGAAGCGCTCATCGTAGCGTTCGAACATGTCGGGCGTGTCGCCATGTTCGAGGCCGGAGGTCGGCCACCATGTGTCGAAAATCCGGTGCATGGTCAGCGGAATGCCGGAGACATGGCCGCGATGGCTGAAGACAACGTAGCGCTGTCCCGGAAGCTTGAGCGTCGTGAAATCCGGTGGCAGGTCGCCGGCATCGGAGATTTCGACCGCGGCCATATAGCGGAATTTCTCCGCTTCGCCATCGATATGCGTACAGATGCCGTAGGCGACATTACCTTTCTGGCCCGGGATATGGCCGAAATGGGCGTTGAACTTCTGCCAGAGAGAGGGGATGGCGGCATTGCCGCCATAGGGATAGATCTCCTGCAGGCCGGCAAAGAGCATCGGCTGAAGGGTTTCGAAGCGGGGCGGTTCGAGGTCGTTGAGGCGGGCGGGATCCATTCTGATCGGCTCCAGTAAAACAAGGTTGCGGGCGTGCCCCTGTCTGCGCACCGCGTCCGGCGTCATGCCGAACTGGTCGCGGAAGGCACGGGTGAAGGCCTCGTGCGAGCCGTAGCCCGCGGCAAGCGCAACCTCGAGAATGGTGGATGAACCGACGACCAAAGCAGGCACGGCGCGGCTGAGGCGCCGCCCTCTGATATAGCCGCTGATCGAGTGGCCGTTGACGAGCCCAAAAACGCGCGACAGATGGTAACGCGACAATCCGGCTGCGTCGGATATCTCTTCCAGCGATAGATCGTGTTCGAAATGGCTCTCTATGAACCAGATCGCCCGGGCGACGGCGCTCATCCTCACTCCCTACGGTGCCATGCGTCCTTTAAGATGCGCAAAGGACGCTACAGCACTTTGAATTGCTGCATAATTTATCCTTAAATCGATTCCGATTTAAGGAATTACGCAGGGGTTGCGACGTCTTCTTTAGAGAAAAGCCGGCAGCGAGGTTTGATCGCCCTTGCGGAATTTTGGCCGATGGAAGGCAGCCGTGAAGGATGTGCTCAGACGGTCCCGTGCCGGCGTGCGCCGTAGGCGGCCATGAAGACCCGGATCGCACCCCGGATGACGCGCTCGATTTCGTCGCGCGGCGGCGGCTCTTCCATGCTCCCAAACAGGCGAAGCTTGAAGAAGCTGCCGCTGGCGAGATCGAGAAACTGACCGGCGGCCAATTCGATGTCGTCGATCTCAAGCGCGCCATCGGCGATGCGCCGTTCCAGGAAGTCGCGCAGGACGGTGCGCAGGTTTTCAGGCCCCTTGAAGAAGCGCTGACAGAGGGCCGGCATGCGATCGCGAACACCAAGAACGGTGCGCATCGCGCTGATGACCTTTTCGTCGGTCATATGGGTGACGAAGCTAATCCCGAATTCGTACAGGCCAGCTTCGGGATCGTCGTGTTCGGCAAGCGCGGTGCGCATCGTCGCCAGGAAGGTGGCGCGCTCGGCCTCGATCATCGCCGAGAACAGTTCTTCCTTGTTGGTGAAATAGACGTAGAGCGTTCCCTTGGAGACGCCGGCCTCGCGCGTCACGTCGTTCATGCTGGCGGCGTCGAAGCCCATCTTCATAAAGACGCGCTTGGCGCCGGCGAGAATCTGCTGGCGCTTTGCCGGATCTTCGCCAGCGGCAAATCTGCCTCCTGCAGCAGGAGGGCTGAATGCAGCGGCATGGTCGGGTTTCAGCGTCATGTCTCCTTAACCGTCTTCATGTTTTGGCGTTTTCTTTAAAAGAAATCGAACCGATTGGTTCTATACATCTTGATATGACGATAAAACAGGTTTACGTCAACTGAACCGAACCGTTCAGTTCGATTATTTTACTCCAAGATCGGTAAAGTGGCCATGTCGAGCAATCAAAAGAGCAACGTCGCACGGATCGTCAGCGAAAACGCCGAAACCGAAGAGGCAGAGGTCGTGGCCGTTGCCGAGGCTCCGACGGCGGAAACACTGGAAAAGCCGTCTGCCCCTGCGCAGCCGGCGCCGGCCCAGGCTCCGGTTGCTCCTCCCGAGGCCGCGAAGAAGCGCCGCAGTCCGGTGCTGCCGATCGTGGTGCTCGCCCTGCTCGCGGGCGGGGGCTGGTATGGATACGAATGGTGGACGAACGGCCGGTTTATGGTGTCGACCGACGACGCTTATATCGAAGGCGATATCGCGACCATCTCGCCGAAGGTTACCGGCTATGTCGCGAAGGTGAATGTTGTTGCCAACCAGGAAGTCAAGGCAGGCGATGTTCTCGCTACCCTTGATAACGGCGACTACCAGAATGCCCTCGATCAGGCGAATGCCCAGATCGCGACCGAGCAGCTTTCGCTAAGCCGTATCGATGCGCAGATCGAAGGCGCCAAGGCCAGCCTCGTGCAGGCGCAGGCCCAGAAGACTGCCCTCGAAGCCACGGTTCGTGGCGCGGAAATCAAGCAGAAGCGCCAGAGCGACCTGCAGGCAAAGTCGGTCGGCACCACCGCGGATCTCGATGATGCCAATACTGCACTCGATCAGGCCAAGGCCAATCTCGCCGGCGGCGATGCCAATATCGTGGCTGCGCAGGCCAATATTGCCATCCTTGAAGCCCAGCGCAAGGAGGCCGAAGGTTCGGTCCGTTCGCTGGAAATCTCCCGGGACAAGGCTGGCCGCGATCTCTCCTTCACCGTGCTCAAGGCGCCCTATGACGGCATCGTCGGCAACCGCTCGGTCCAGGAAGGTGATCTCGTCTCACCCGGCCAGCGCCTGATGGCGCTCGTTCCGGTGCATGAGCTCTATATCGACGCCAACTTCAAGGAAACGCAGATCCAGCACCTCGTTCCCGGCTCGAAGGTCAACGTCCACGTCGACGCCTATAGCGACCATCCTGTTGTCGGCACGGTCGAGTCGATCTCGCCGGCTTCCGGCTCGGTCTTCTCGATGCTGCCGCCGGAAAATGCCACTGGCAACTTCACCAAGGTGATCCAGCGTGTCCCGGTGCGCATCGCGCTGCCGCAGGATGCGCTCGACAGCGGGCGCCTGCGTGCAGGCCTCAGCGTCGTCGTCGACGTCGATACCCGCACGGCGCCGAGCAAGTAAGCCTTCAGGGTAGGCGGAGGTGGTCTGATGGCAGGGAGCCCAACAGCAACAGCGGGAACCATTCCGGTAGCGCCTGCCCATGCGGCGGATCGCATGGATCCGAAGAAGCTCATCGCCTTCTTCGCGATGGTGCTCGGCATGTTCATGTCGATCCTCGACATCCAGATCGTCTCGGCCTCGCTGGCTGAAATCCAGGCCGGCCTGTCGGCCGGCTCCGACGAAATCGGCTGGGTGCAGACGGCTTATCTGATCGCCGAAGTGATCATGATCCCGCTATCGGGCACGCTGGCGCGGATCATATCGACGCGATACCTCTTCGCGATTTCGGCGGCCGGCTTCACCATGGCGAGCGCGCTCGCGGCGACGGCGACGAATATTGACCAGATGATCGTCTATCGCGCCATCCAGGGTTTTATCGGCGGCGGCATGATCCCGTCGGTCTTCGCGGCCGCCTTCACCATCTTCCCGCCATCGAAGCGCAGCATCGTCTCGCCGATCATCGGGCTGATCGCAACGCTGGCGCCGACCATCGGCCCGACTGTCGGCGGCTATCTCAGCCACGCCTTCTCCTGGCACTGGCTGTTCCTCGTCAATATCGTTCCCGGCATCATCGTTACGCTCGTCACCTGGAACTTCATCGATTTCGACAAGCCTGAACTGTCGCTCTTCAAGAAGTTCGACTGGTGGGGGCTGATCTCGATGGGCGTCTTCCTCGGTGCGATGGAATATGTGCTTGAAGAGGGCAATTCGAACGACTGGTTCAATGACAATTCCATCGCCATCGCAGCGGTTGCCTCCGGCGCTGCAGGCATCGTCTTCTTCTATCGGGCCTTCACGGTGGATTTCCCCGTCGTCGACCTCAGGGCATTCTCGAACCGGAATTTCTCCTTCGGTTCGGTGTTTTCCTTTGTCATGGGCATCGGCCTCTATGGGCTCACCTATATCTATCCGGTCTATCTCGGGCGTATCCGGGGCTATGATTCGCTGATGATCGGCCAGACGATGTTCGTCTCCGGGCTTGCGATGTTCTTCACCGCGCCGATTGCCGGGCGGCTGTCGACGAAGATGGACCTGCGGTTGATGATGGTGATCGGCTTCGTCAGCTTCGCCGCCGGCACATATATCATGATCCACCTGACGGCGGATTGGGATTTCTACGAGCTCTTCATCCCCCAGATCCTGCGCGGCTTCGGGCTGATGATGTGCATGGTGCCGATCAACAATATCGCGCTCGGCACGATGCCGCCCTCACGCATCCGCGGTGCGTCCGGCCTGTTCAACCTGACCAGAAACCTCGGCGGCGCCGTCGGCCTTGCCGTCATCAACACCGTGCTCACCAACCGGCAGGACGTGCACTACGAGCGGCTGCGGGAGAATATGGACTGGGGCAATCCGGCGGTAATCGACCAGATGAACAATATGACCGCCAACTTCAACACCTATGGCATGGATGGGGCTTCGGTCGCGATCAAGAAGATGGTCGGCCTTGCCACCAGGCAGGCGGTCATCCTTTCCTTCAGCGATGTGTTCCTGATTCTGACCGCGCTTTTCGTTGCGATGATCCTCGGTGTCGCGATGATCAAGAAACCCGCGCCGCAAGGCGGGGGAGGTGGCGGCGGCCACTGACCTCCGGCCCTGCCGCCCCTTGAAAAGGCCCTCTCCGGAGGGCCTTTTTGTTTGCGGTTTTCCGGCCGTCGTGTCATCAGCGCATGATTGCTTGTCGATTGGCTTGGCGGCTGGCAAGGCCGAAAAAATGACGTGGAAACCGTCTCCTTCGATTTTTTGATTTACGTACATCAGAATTGGCGCTAATGGTCTCGTCAGGAGGAATGATGAGGCCAACCGTTCACGATATCGCTGCCGCAGCCGGTGTCAGTCTCGCGACTGTCGACCGCGTTCTCAACCAGCGTCCCGGCGTGCGCCACGTCACGCGGGAAAAGGTCGAGACCGCAATCCGCGAGCTTGGTTATGTCAGAGACGTCGCCGCTGCCAATCTTGCCAAGGGGCGCACCTATCCGCTGGTCTTCATCTTGCCGGCCAGCGACAATTCCTTCATGCACGGGCTCAATGCCGAGATACGGCAGGCGATCCTCCGGTCGCCGGCGGAGCGCACCGACATCCGCACCATCGAGGTGCCGGCCTTCGATCCCGCCGCGCTGGTCTCCGTGCTCGAAGAGCTCTCACGGGAAAAGCCTTGCGGCATCGCCATGGTTGCGACCGATGCTCCCGAAGTGCGCGCCGTCGTCGACAGGCTGGTGCGCGAACGCTTTCCCATCGTCACCCTGGTTTCCGACCTCACCGGGTCGCTTCGCCATCACTATGCCGGCGTCGACAACATCGCTGCCGGTCGCACGGCTGCGCGCCTGCTCGGGCGGTTCCTCGGGCCACGAAAGGGCGAAATCGCGGTGCTTGCCGGCTCCATGCTGGTGCGCGACCATCGCGAGCGGCTGGAGGGGTTCACCGCGGTGATGGCGGAAGAATTTCCCGATTTTGCGATTCTGCCGGTTCTGGAAGGCCGCGACGATCCCGAGATCGCTCATATGCTGGTTGCCGATGCGCTGTCGAGGAATGCCGGCATCGTCGGCGTCTACAGCCTCGGCGCCGGCAATCGCGGCCTCATTCGGGCACTGAAGGAGAAAGCCGTCGACCGGACGCTGACCGTTATCGCTCACGAACTGACGGCCCATACGCGCGCGGCACTGCTCGACCATACGATCGATGCGATCCTCAACCAGGACGCCGGACATGAGGTGCGCAGTGCAGTCCGCGTGCTGAAAGCCAAGGCGGACGGGCTTGCCGTCATCGCAGCGCAGGAACGCATCCGTCTCGACATATTCCTGAAAGACAATCTGCCGTAACGGCAAAGGAGAATACCAGATGTATCTCGGTCTCGACCTCGGAACCTCCGGCGTCAAAGCGATGCTGATCGACGGCGATCAGAAGATCGTGGGCTCTGCCAATGGTTCGCTCGATGTTTCACGCCCGCATTCCGGCTGGTCGGAGCAGGAGCCGGCCCACTGGGTGCGCGCCACGGAAGAGGCCGTCGCCGGCCTCAAGGCAAAACATCCGAAGGAGTTCGCCGCGGTCAGGGGTATCGGCCTTTCGGGGCAGATGCACGGCGCAACGCTCATCGACGCCGCCGACAAGGTGCTGCGCCCCTGCATCCTGTGGAACGATACGCGCAGCTATGTCGAAGCCGCAGCCCTCGACGCCGATCCGCGCTTCCGGGCGCTTACCGGCAACATCGTCTTTCCCGGCTTCACGGCGCCGAAGCTCGCCTGGGTCGAAAAGCATGAGCCTGAAGTCTTTGCCAAGGTCGCCAAGGTGCTGCTGCCGAAGGATTACTTGCGTCTCTGGCTGACCGGCGAATATATTTCCGAAATGTCGGATTCGGCCGGCACTTCCTGGCTCGATACCGGCAAGCGCGCCTGGTCGTCCGAACTGCTTGCCGCCACCAGCCTTTCCGAGGAACAGATGCCGGCGCTCGTCGAGGGCACCGAACAGGCCGGCACGCTGCGGCCCGAACTGGCGGCGCAATGGGGTATTTCCGGCACGGTCGTCGTTGCCGGCGGCGCGGGCGACAATGCGGCCTCGGCCTGCGGCATGGGCACGGTCAGTGATGGCGCCGCCTTCGTCTCGCTCGGCACTTCGGGCGTGCTTTTTGCCGCCAACGGCTCTTATCTGCCGAAGCCGGAAAGCGCAGTGCATGCCTTCTGCCATGCACTGCCCAACACCTGGCACCAGATGGGCGTCATCCTGTCGGCCACCGATGCACTCAACTGGCATTCCGGCGTCACGGGCAAATCGGCCGCCGATCTGACGGGCGAACTCGGCGAGACGCTGAAGGCGCCGACCGGCGTCACCTTCCTGCCCTATCTCTCCGGCGAACGCACGCCGCATAACGATGCCGTCATCCGCGGCGCCTTCATCGGCCTTGAACATGAAAGCAGCCGCGTTGTGCTGACACAGGCCGTGCTCGAAGGTGTGGCCTTTGCCATCCGTGACAATCTCGAAGCGTTGCGTTCGGCCGGCACCGGTATCTCCCGCGTCACCGCCATCGGCGGCGGTTCCCGCTCGCGTTACTGGCTGGCATCGATCGCGACCGCGCTCGGCGTTCCCGTTGATCTGCCCGCCGATGGCGATTTCGGCGCGGCCTTCGGCGCGGCGCGCCTCGGCTTGATCGCGGCAACGGGGGCAGATCCTATCGCGGTCTGCACGCCGCCGGTGACGGCAGGTACGATCGAGCCGGTTGTTTCTCTGAGCGGCGCTTATGAGGATGCTTACAAGCGCTATCGTGCGCTCTACCCGGCGATCAAATCGCTGGCGCATTGAGATCGAGACGCGCCCCTCACCCTCCCCTCTCCCCGAGGGGAGAGAGGGGAGCCCGTGGCGTCCGTATCTGAAGGACACGCGACGTTGTCACAAGTTTCTTCTCCCCAGCGGGGAGAAGGTGCCGGCAGGCGGATGAGGGGGCCGCCTCTGGCGCAGACAAGAATTCAGAACTGTTAAGAAATACGAACCCAAGGAGACCTGACATGAGCACCGGATTTTTCGGCGATATTCAGAAAGTAAAATACGAAGGCCCCGACAGCACCAATCCGCTGGCCTTCCGCTATTACCAGCCGGACGAAATCGTCCTCGGCAAGCGCATGGAAGACCATCTGCGCTTCGCCGTCGCCTATTGGCACACCTTCACCTGGCCGGGCGGCGATCCCTTCGGCGGCCAGACCTTCCTGCGTCCCTGGTTCGAAGACACGATGAAGGCTGCCAAGCTCAAGGCTGATGTCGCCTTCGAATTCTTCTCGCTGCTCGGCACGCCCTACTACTGCTTCCACGACGCCGACGTGCGTCCCGAGGGCAAGAACTTCGCCGAGAACACCAAGAACCTCAACGAGATCGTCGACTATTTCGCGGAGAAGCAGGCAGCAACCGGCACCAAGCTGCTCTGGGGCACGGCGAACCTCTTCTCCAACCGCCGCTATATGTCGGGCGCGGCGACCAACCCCGATCCCGATGTCTTCGCTTTCGCAGCCGCGACGGTGAAGACCTGCATCGACGCCACGCAGAAGCTCGGCGGCGAGAACTACGTGCTGTGGGGCGGCCGCGAAGGCTACGAGACGCTGCTCAACACCGATCTCAAGCGTGAGCTCGACCAGCTCGGCCGCTTCCTCAACCTCGTCGTCGAATACAAGCACAAGATCGGCTACAAGGGCACGATCCTGATCGAGCCGAAGCCGCAGGAGCCGACCAAGCACCAGTATGACTACGACGTCGCAACCGTCTACGGCTTCCTCAAGAAGCACGGCCTTGAAAACGAGGTGAAGGTCAATATCGAGCAGGGCCATGCGATCCTTGCCGGCCATTCCTTCGAGCACGAGCTGGCGCTTGCCAATGCGCTCGGTATTTTCGGCTCGATCGACATGAACCGCAACGATTACCAGTCCGGTTGGGATACCGACCAGTTCCCGAACAATGTTCCGGAAATGGCGCTCGCCTACTACCACGTGCTGGCAGGCGGCGGCTTCAAGACCGGCGGCACCAACTTCGACTCGAAGCTGCGCCGTCAGTCGCTCGATCCGGCGGATCTGCTGATCGGCCATATCGGCGGCATGGATTGCTGCGCCCGCGGTCTCAAGGCCGCTGCCAAGATGATCGAGGACAAGGCTCTGTCGCAGCCGCTCGCCGATCGTTACGCCGGCTGGGATTCGGCCGAGGCGCAGAAGCTTTTCCGCGGCGAGTATTCCCTGGATGAGATCACGAACTGGGTTGAGACCAAGGACGTCAATCCGCAGCCGAGATCCGGCAAGCAGGAGCTGCTCGAGAACGTCGTCAACCGTTACGTCTGATGACAGGCGCCGGCGGCCATCGGTCGCCGGCGTTATCCTTCCGGCCGGCTACTGCCGTGTCCGTTCAGCGCCTCAACCAATTGCGCGACGGCGCGGAGACTGAATTGCGAACCACCAGATCCGGCCTCAGCAGAATTTCCGTCTCGGCCGGCTGGCCGTCGGACAGGAGCTCCAGGAGCAGCGCCATCGCCTGCTTGCCGATCGCCGTTCGTGGCTGGCGGATCGTGGTCAGCGAAGGCGATATGAAGACGGCCTGCGGCACGTCGTCGAAGCCCGTCACCGAGAAATCCCGCGGAATATCGTAACCTCGCGCGCCAAGCCCGACCATGACGCCGATCGCGGTCTGGTCGTTGACGCACATGAAGGCGGTCGGAAGCGTGTCGCGCATGAAAAGCTGCTCGACCGCATGTCGTCCGCTTTCGATCGTGCCGTCGCCTTCGAGCACGATCCTGGTGTCGGGCGGGACGCCGGCGGCGTCCAGACCGGCATCGTAACCCATGCGGCGCCTGGTATAGGCGAGCCGGGTGCGGGAATCGCCGATGAAGGCGATCTTGCGATGCCCCTCGGCCAGCAGCAGGTCCACGGCCTTTCGCGCGCCCTCGGTGTCGTCGACGCCGACATAGGGAATGCCGCCATTAAAGACCGGTTCGAAAACGCCGACGCTCGGCGGCAACCGGGCGGTCATGGACTGATGGCCGAAAGGCAGGATGCCGGTGAAGAGGATCAGGCCGGCGGCCTGATTGGAATTGAAGAACTTCAGATATTCGAGGCCCCGCTGGGCATCGTTCTGGGTGTGGCCGATCAGGATACCGTAACCGTGGGCGCGCGCCTCGTTCTCCAGCCCGACGAGAATGTTGGAGAAATTGGGGTCGCCGATATCGGGCGCCACGACGAGGATCATGTTGGAGCGGCCGAGCCTCAGGCTGCGCGCCATGGCGTTGGTCGTATAGCCGGTGATGGCGATCGCCTGGTTGACCTTCAGCCGCGTCGAGTTGGCGACCTTCTCCGGCATGTGGATCGCCCGGGAAACCGTCGCGATGGAGACCTCGGCAATCCGGGCGACGTCTTCGATTGTTGCGGGCGTAGAATTCGACACTGGTTCTGCCTTGGGGCTGTCTTCGCCGCGACACTACACAGACTGGCCGAGAGGTCAAAGGCAAGCTTCAACTGATCTGTGTAAATCAATGATGTAAACCTTTACATGAGTGATGTAAAGGTTTACATAAAGGTCAAAGCGGATGGGAGCCGCGAGCGCGCAGCCCTGAAAACCCAAGCGGTTTCCAGAAGCGAAATGTGCGCTAGTTCAAGGTGATGGAGCGTTGTCGGTGCGCCTGCCGGACGTGAAGCGCTCTAGGGGGAGAGCATGATGACCGTTGAGATCGCCGACACCGCACCTGTGGTGCTGTCTGCCAGGCGCATATGCAAATCCTTCAGCGGCGTGCAGGTCCTCTTCAGCGTGAATTTCGATCTCCGCGCCGGCGAAATCCACGCGCTCATGGGCGAAAACGGTGCGGGCAAATCCACGCTCGTCAAGGTGCTGTCGGGCTTCGAGCAACCGAGTTCCGGCGAGATCCTGCTCGATGGCAAGCCAGTCGTGCTGCCGCCCAATGGCGCCGCGGAAGCGCTCGGCATTGTTATCATCCACCAGGAATTCAACCTGGCCGAACATCTAACCGTGACGGAGAGCCTTTTCCTGGGGCGCGAGGTCACCCGTTTTGGCGTGCTCGACCGCAGATACATGCGTTCCGAGACGCGCAAGGTTCTCGACGTGCTCGGTTCGCATGTCGACGAGAATGCACTGATCAGCACGCTTTCGATCGCCGACAAGCAGATGGTCGAGATCGCCAAGGCAATCAGCCGCGATGCGCGCGTCGTCTTCATGGACGAGCCGACCGCCGTCCTGTCACGGGAAGAGATCAGCATGCTCTTCAAGCAGGTCCGCAAGCTGCGCGACCAGGGTACCAGCTTCGTTTTCGTTTCCCACAAACTCGACGAGGTGATGGAGCTGACCGACCGGGTCACGGTCCTGCGCGACGGCCAGTGGATCAAGACGTCGCCGACATCGATTCTGGACGGGGAGTCGATCGCGCAGTTGATGGTCGGCCGCGAGCTTTCCAGCCTCTATCCCGCCAAGGTCGAGCCCGATATCGACGAAGAGGTCGTCCTCAGCGTTTCCTCGGTATCAACCGGCTATGTCAGGGATGCGAGCTTCGAGGTCCGCAAGGGCGAGATCATTGGTTTCTCCGGGCTGATCGGTTCAGGCCGGACCGAGCTGATGGAGGCGATCGCCGGGTTGCGGACCCGTCTCGAAGGCGAAGTGGTCATCAAGGGCGAAACGGTTCCTTCAGGCGATGTGCATGCTGCCAATCGTTGCGGTCTGGCCTATATGACCAAGGACCGCAAGTCGAAGGGGCTGCTGCTGCGGTCCGGCATGATGACCAATCTGACGCTGCAATCGCTCGGAAGACATTCTCGTCACGGCTATCTCAGCCCGGGCAGCGAAGCGGCGGCGCTTGCGAAGGCCAAGCGTCGTTTCGATATCAGGGTTCGCGACAGCAATATCGTCGCTGGCCGCATGTCAGGCGGAAACCAGCAGAAATTGCTGCTGGCCAAGGTCATGGAAACCGAGCCCGATATCATCATCATCGACGAGCCGACGCGGGGCATCGATGTCGGCACCAAGCAGCAGATCTATCATTTCATATCGGCGCTCGCCCGGGACGGCCGATCGATCATCGTCGTGTCGTCGGAGATGCCGGAGGTTATCGGTCTCTGCACGCGGGTGGCGGTGATGCGCGAAGGGCATATCGTCGGCATGCTCGAGGGAGATGAGATTTCCGAGCAGGAGATCATGCGCTACGCCGCCGGGCTCAAAAGGAAGGCGGCCGCCTGAGGGCGGAAGCGGGTCCGCAGGTGTGGACGGTATATAAGATGCCCAGAGAAGATGGGCCGGGAGGTTGGTTTTGGAAATGAGTGTCAACGAGGAGACCAGGGAAATCCGGCGTCGATCCTGGCGGGATGTCGACCTGCGCGCGGTCGCGCCGTTCGTCGCTCTCGCCCTGCTGCTGATCGTCGGAGCCCTGGTCAATCCCAACTTCATCGGCATCACCAACCTTGCCAACGTCGCCACACGCAGCGCCTTCATCGCCATCATCGCGGTCGGTGCGACCTTCGTGATATCGGCGGGCGACCTTGACCTTTCGGTGGGGTCCATGGTGGCTTTCGTCGCCAGCCTGATGATCCTGCTGATGAATTCGGGCGCCATCGCAAACCCGGCGCTCATGCTGACGGTCGCGGTCGTCTTCACGATCGTCGCCGGTGCGCTCTGCGGCCTGGCGAACGGCCTGATCACCACGGTTGGCAAGATCGAGCCCTTCATCGCGACGCTCGGCACGATGGGCATCTATCGCGGCCTGACGACATGGTTGTCGCAAGGCGGCGCGATCACGCTTCGCTCCCCCGACATCCAGACGCTCTATCGCCCCGCCTATTTCGGCAATATCGCCGGCGTGCCGGTGCCGATCGTGGTGATCCTGGCGGTGACGGCGGTTGCGGCCTTCGTTCTCTATCGTACCCGATACGGACGCCATGTCGTCGCCGTCGGATCAAACAGCGATGTCGCCCGCTATTCGGGAATCGCGGTCAACCGCGTGCGGACGATCGCTTTCGTGATCCAGGGATTTTGCGTGGCGATCGCCGTGCTGCTCTACGTTCCGCGTCTCGGCTCGACATCGGCGACAACAGGCATTCTCTGGGAGCTGCAGGCGATCACCGCCGTCGTCGTCGGCGGCACGGCGCTCAAGGGTGGCGCCGGCCGGGTCTGGGGGACGATCTGCGGTGCTTTCATTCTCGAACTCGTCGGCAACATCATGCTGCTTTCGAATTTCATCAGCGAATACCTGATCGGCGCCATACAGGGTGCGATCATCATCATCGCGATGTTCGTCCAGCGCTCGCTGGTGCGCAAATCATGATCTGACCGCTTGCATTTGACCGGGCTTACAGGGCGTCCGGTCCGGTATGGAAAAGTCCCTGAAATCATTGGGAGGAAATAGCATGCGGAAATTGATGTTGGGTCTCGCGGTTGCGGCGGTGACGTTCGCCGGCACCGCTTACGCCCAGGACAAGAAATTCACGATCGGCGTCTCCATTCCGGCCGCCGACCATGGTTGGACCTCGGGCGTGGTGTTTCATGCCGAACGCGTCGCCAAGCTGCTGATGGCCGAACATCCCGGCCTCAACGTCATCGTCAAGACTTCGCCGGATGCTGCCAGCCAGGCAAACGCCGTGCAGGATCTCGATACGCAGGGCATCGACGCCCTCGTCATCCTGCCGTCGGACCCGGATCCGCTCGTCAACGCCATCAAGGAAGTCAAGGGCAAGGGCAAGTTCGTCGCCCTCGTTGACCGTGCGCCGAGCAACAACGACAATTCCGTGCGCGACCTCTATGTCGCCGGCAACAATCCGGCTCTCGGCGAAGTCGCCGGCAAGTACATCAAGGACAACACGCCGGATGCCGAAGTCGTCGTCATCCGCGGCCTGCCGATCCCGATCGACCAGCAGCGCCAGGACGGCTTCGACAAGGGTATCGCCGGCTCGAAGGTCAAGGTTCTCGACCGCCAGTACGGCAACTGGAACCGCGACGATGCCTTCAAGGTCATGCAGGACTACCTGACGAAGTACCAGAAGATCGACGTGGTATGGTGCCAGGACGATGACATGGCCGTCGGCGTTCTCCAGGCGATCGAGCAGGCCAAGCGTACTGACATCAAGTATGTCGTCGCCGGCGCCGGCTCGAAGGACATGGTCAAGAAGGTCATGGACGGCGACAAGCTGATCCCGGTCGACGTGCTCTATCCGCCGGCGATGGTCGGCACGGCGATGGAACTGACGGCTGCGGCACTCTACGATCAGGTCCCGGTCCACGGCAGCTACATCCTCGACGCCACGCTCGTCACCAAGGAGAACGCCAAGGAATTCTACTTCCCGGATTCTCCGTTCTGATCCGCTGAACGGAAAGACGCGCCCATTCGAAAGGATGGGCGCTTTTTTATGCCCCGCGTACAGCATGCAACGGGAAAGTGCCGCACGTACCTCTTGCCCGCCACTTCCCATCATGATTAGCTCGCGGGCACATCGCATCCGCTCTCGCATCAAATCCGCGAACCAAGGGCGGGAAGCGCCTTGCGTCCGCCAAATTGCGTGCTACAAGTCTTTCAGAAACGTTTACGGTCGATATTCAGGGAGGAATCTGACATGAAAACGATCAAGGGTCCCGGCCTTTTCCTTGGCCAGTTCGCGGGCGATACCGCTCCTTTCAATTCCTGGGACGCGATCACCAAATGGGCCGCCGACATCGGTTACAAGGGCGTCCAGGTGCCGACCTGGGCGAGCCAGCTGATCGATCTGAAGAAAGCCGCCACGTCGAAGGATTATTGCGACGAATTCGCCGGCAAGGCTCGTGAAAACGGCATCGAGATCACCGAGCTTTCGACCCATCTGCAGGGCCAGCTCGTCGCTGTTCACCCGGCCTATGACGAAGCTTTCGACGGGTTTGCGGCACCTGAGGTGCGCGGCAATCCGAAGGCGCGGCAGGAATGGGCGGTCGAGCAGGTCAAGATGGCGCTGACGGCATCCAAGAACCTCGGCCTCAAGGCGCATGCCACCTTCTCGGGCGCGCTCGCCTGGCCCTTCATCTATCCCTGGCCGCAGCGCCCGGCTGGCCTCGTCGAGACCGCATTCGACGAACTTGCCCGCCGCTGGACGCCGATCCTCAACCATGCCGACGAAAACGGCATCGACGTCTGCTACGAGATCCACCCCGGTGAAGACCTGCATGACGGCATCACCTTCGAGATGTTCCTGGAGCGCGTGAGGAATCACCCGCGCGCCAACATGCTCTACGATCCCTCGCATTACGTCCTGCAGTGCCTCGATTATCTCGACAACATCGACATCTACAAGGACCGCATCAAGATGTTCCACGTCAAGGATGCGGAGTTCAACCCGACCGGGCGCCAGGGCGTCTACGGCGGTTATCAGGGCTGGGTGGAACGCGCCGGCCGCTTCCGCTCGCTCGGCGACGGCCAGGTCGATTTCGGTGCGGTCTTCTCGAAGATGACGGCCAACAATTTCGACGGCTGGGCCGTGGTCGAATGGGAATGCGCGCTGAAGCATCCGGAAGACGGCGCCCGCGAAGGAGCCGAATTCGTGGCCGCCCATATCATCCGCGTCACCGAGAAAGCCTTCGACGATTTCGCCGGCAGCGGCACGGACCAGGCGGCGAACCGGCGGATGCTGGGGCTTTAGACCTTCCCTTTCTCTTCTCCCCGGCGGGGAGAAGATGCCCGTCAGGGCAGATGAGGGGGAGAAGCGGAGCGACGCCCTGAGCGACAAGCGAAGGGCACTATCTGTCGCGAGGCCCCCTCATCCGGCTGCCGCCACTTCTCCCCGCTGAGGAGAAGAGACAAGCGGCAATGCCTGCGTGATCATCTACCAGGAGGACAGAATGGCAATCGAAGCATCATCCGAACAGACCCGTGAGCCGCGCATCCGGCTCGGCATGGTGGGCGGCGGCGCGGGCGCGTTCATCGGTGCGGTGCACCGTATCGCGGCGCGTATCGACGATCAGTACGATCTCATCGCCGGCGCACTGTCGTCGACGCCTGAGAAGGCGGTTCAATCCGGCCGTGATCTCGGCCTCGACCCGTCGCGGACCTATTCCAGCTACCGCGAGATGGCGATCCGCGAAGCCAAGCTGAAGAACGGCATCGAGGCGGTGGCGATCGTCACGCCGAACCATGTGCACTACGACGCGGCCAAGGAATTCCTGAAGCGCGGCATCCATGTCATCTGTGACAAGCCGCTGACCTCCAACCTTGCCGATGCGAAAAAGCTGAAGAAGGTCGCCGACGAGAGCGGCGCTCTCTTCGTGCTGACCCATAATTACACCGGCTATCCGATGGTTCGCCAAGCGCGCGAGATGATCGCGAACAGCGAGCTCGGCGATATAAGGGTGGTCCAGGCTGAATATCCGCAGGACTGGCTGACGGAAGCGGTCGAGCAGACCGGCCAGAAACAGGCCGCATGGCGCACCGATCCGGCGCAGTCGGGCGTCGGCGGCTCGACCGGTGATATCGGCACACATGCCTATAATCTTGCCTCCTTCATCACTGGCCTGGAACTCGACAGTCTGGCCGCTGATCTCGACAGTTTCGTTCCCGGCCGGCGGCTTGATGACAATGCCCATGTCATGCTGCGCTTCAAGGCGAAGGGCGCGGAGAAACCGGCCAAGGGCATGCTCTGGTGCAGCCAGGTGGCGCCCGGCCATGAAAACGGTCTGATGGTGCGCGTCTACGGCACCAAAGGCGGGCTGGAATGGACCCAGAAGGACCCGAACTATCTCTGGTACACGCCTTTCGGCGAGCCGAAGCGGCTGATTACCCGGGGCGGCGCCGGTGCGGGTGCTGCTGCCGGCCGCGTCTCGCGTGTACCGTCAGGGCATCCGGAAGGTTATCTCGAGGCGTTTGCGACGATCTATACGGAAGCCGCGCATGCGATCAACGCGCGCAAAAAGGGCAAGGACGTCGACAAGGCGGTGGTCTACCCGACCGTCGATGACGGCGTGAAGGGTGTGGCCTTCGTCGAAGCCTGCGTCGCGTCTTCCAAGAAGAACGGCGCCTGGGTCAAGGTCTGATATGACCACCCGCGTCTTCCGCGGCACTCATGAAAACGCCGAGGTGGCCGAAGCCATCTCGGCGTTTTTTGGTTTATTCTTGATCAGGTAGCAGCGGGACGGCCGCAGGTCACGACCGCTGGCATTGCCGTTATGAGTGTGGGAATGTTAGAAGGAAGGCCCTTCCTGTAACGTTGCAGTTTTTATCGCTGCCGGCCTGTACTTTGCCTTCGGGCTTGGCTAAATCCCGCGCAAATGGCCTCAGTCTAAAGCGTGGCACGATCTTTCAGATTCGTCTGCCACACTTTAGATTTCTGATTTTCCGCATGTCGTCGTCGCAAAACCGCGGCACACTTTTGCGCGACATGCTTTAGAGATAGGATTCCCAGATGATTGATCCGAAAAATCTCGCAGAGCGCTTTCCCGGCGACTTCACCTTCGGTGTTGCCACCGCCGCGTTTCAGATCGAGGGCGCCAGCAAGGCCGATGGCCGCAAGCCATCCATCTGGGATGCCTTCTGCAATATGCCGGGCCGCGTCTATCATCGCCACAACGGAGATATCGCCTGCGACCACTACAACAGGCTGGAGCAGGATCTGGATCTCATCAAGGAGATGGGTGTCGAAGCCTATCGCTTCTCCATTGCCTGGCCGCGCATTATCCCGGATGGTACAGGCCCGGTGAACGAGGCCGGCCTCGATTTCTATGATCGGCTGGTCGACGGCTGCAAGGCGCGTGGGATCAAGACCTTCGCGACGCTTTATCATTGGGACCTGCCTCTGCTACTTGCCGGTGACGGCGGCTGGACGGCGCGCTCGACCGCCCATGCCTTTCAACGTTATGCCAAGACCGTCATGAACCGCCTCGGCGATCGCCTCGACGCGGTTGCCACTTTCAACGAGCCCTGGTGCATCGTCTGGCTGAGCCACCTCTACGGCATCCACGCGCCGGGCGAGCGCAACATGCAGGCCGCCCTTCATGCGATGCACTACATGAACCTCGCCCACGGTCTCGGCGTCGAGGCGATCCGCTCGGAAGCGCCCAACGTGCCCGTCGGGCTCGTGCTCAACGCTGCCGCGATCGTTCCGGGCTCCGACAGTCCGGCCGATCTTGCCGCCGCCGAGCGCGCGCATCAGTTCCACAACGGCGCTTTCTTCGATCCCGTCTTCAAGGGTGAATATCCGAAGGAATTCGTCGAGGCGCTCGGCGACCGCATGCCTGTCATCGAGGATGGCGACATGAAGCTCATCAGCCAGAAGCTCGACTGGTGGGGTCTGAATTACTACACGCCCGAGCGCGTCACAGACGATGCCGAACGAAAAGGCGATTTCCCCTGGACGGTGAAAGCGCCGCCGGCAAGCGACGTCAAGACCGATATCGGCTGGGAAATCTATGCGCCGGGGTTGAAGCTCCTAGTCGAGGATCTCTACCGCCGCTACGAACTGCCGGAATGCTACATCACCGAGAACGGCGCCTGCGACAATACCGGTGTCGTCAATGGTAAAGTCGAGGACACCATGCGTCTCGACTATGTCGGCGATCATCTCAGCGTCGTGGCCGGTCTCATCAAGGACGGCTATCCCCTGCGCGGCTATTTCGCCTGGAGCCTGATGGACAATTTCGAATGGGCGGAAGGCTATCGCATGCGCTTCGGCCTCGTGCATGTCGATTATGAAACCCAGGTCCGTACAGTGAAGAAAAGCGGCAAGTGGTATCGCGACCTGGCGGCGCAATTCCCGAAGGGCAATCACAAGTCGGGTTAGGACTCATTTTCTGAGGCGATCGAAGTTGCTTGCCTGAACCCGCATCGGTCGATCGCAGGCGCAGAAATAGATCGTCAATAATCTTCAACAGGTGGTTGCTTAAACGTTTTTGAACCCTTGACTGGCAAAATCCTGCGGTCAGGGAGTTGTAATGCGTACAGTTGCGAAATCGCGGAGCAAGGGATCGGGAATAGGCCGTCACATCACCGTTACGGGTGTGCTTTTCTCATTCGCCGTCATCGTCGCCGTCGTCACCATCATGGTGCTGACGGCGCTTGAACGCGTGGCCGAAAATGCCAATCTCCTCGACGACGAGCGCTCGCGCGAAACGACGATCGGCGCGTTGAAGACCTTCGAGGACCAGCTGGGCGCGACGCTCGATGATTATTCCGCCTGGGACGACGCTGCCGTCAACGTCTATGCGCCCGACGGCATGGCATGGACGGTGAGCAATTACGGCGAGATGTCGCTCAACAGCTCGCTTTTCGACATGGCGATCGTCATCGACGATCAGAAGAAGGCGATCATCGCCTATCGCGACGGGCAGCCGATGGAGGAGCCGCTGGCGGATTTCTTCGCGCCATCGCTCTGGACGCTTTTCGACAAGGTCAAGACGGCCGCCCCTGCCGATCGTCCCCAGGCGGTCGGTTTCGTTTCCACCAAGCGCGGCATCGCCGCCGTCGGCGTGGCATTGGTGCGGAAGAAATCAGGCGCGCTGGATGCGCCCGCGGGCCAGCATCGCTATCTCGTTTTTGCCCGCCATCTCGATGACGAAAGAGTGGCGGGGCTTGGCCAGACCTATGTCATCGGCGGGCTGAGGCTGGCGCCGCCGGTCTTCGAGGCCGACTATTTCGTGCCGATCGCTGATCCCACGGGGGCAACGCTCGCCAAGCTGGTCTGGACTTCGCGTTCGCCAGGCGATGTCGGCTACGCACAGGTGCGGCCGATGGTCATCCAGGCGCTCGGACTGGTCGGGCTGTTCTTCATGGTGCTGCTGGTGATCGGCTGGCTTGCCGGCCGCCGGCTGAAGAGTGAGGAAAACAATGCCCGCGAGGAGGCGCTGCGCGACAGGCTGAGCGGTCTTTCCAATCGCGACGGTCTCGGGCTCGCCGTCGACCGCTTCGTTCTTGAGGCTCGCCAGACCAAGCGCAACGTTCTGCTCCTTTATCTCGACCTCGACGGCTTCAAGGAAGTCAACGACAGCTATGGCCACGGCACCGGCGACCAGTTGATCCGGGCGGTCGCGGCCGGCCTCGCCGTGCTCATTCCGCAAGGCGCCGTTCTTGCCCGCATCGGCGGCGATGAATTTGCCATCGCTTTTCTTTCTGACGGCGAAAACGCCGCGGCCCTGCAGCTTTCCGAACAAATCCTCGATTTTCTGGCCGAGCCGCTGGAGATCGGTCGCCGCGTCGTCGTCGTCGGGGCAAGCATCGGCATTGCCATGTCGCCGACGGGTGCGATCGAACGTGAAGAGCTGGTGCGTCGCTCCGACCTTGCCATGTACAAGGCGAAGGAAGCCGGTCGCGCGCGCATGACGCTCTACGATCCGTCGATGGATGCCGACCGCGAGCAACGCAATGCGCTGGAGATCGATCTCAGGGTCGCCATCGAAAGCGGCGACCTGACGCTTGCCTATCAGCCGCTGGTCGATGCGACGACCCATGCGCCAACGGGTGTCGAGGCGCTGGTGCGCTGGAACCGTCCGGGCCACGGTCCCGTTTCACCCGAAGTATTCATTCCGATCGCCGAGACCAGCGGCCTCATCGAATCGCTCGGCCTGTTCGTGCTGCGCAAGGCCTGCGAGACGGCCAAGCAATGGCCGGGCCTCAGCATCTCGGTCAACGTCTCACCCGGCCAGTTCCGCAACCCTGCTTTCACCGATTATGTGCGCTACGTATTGAAGCAGACGGAAATCGAGGCCGGCCGCGTCACGCTCGAGATCACCGAAGGCTACATGATCCAGAATCCGCAGCGCACTCGCCAGTCGATCGAGCGGCTGAAGGGGCTGGGGGTCAAGGTCGCGCTCGACGACTTCGGTTCCGGCTTCTCCTCGATCGGTTATCTCAGGCAGTTCGGCTTCGACCGCATCAAGATTGACCGTTCGCTGGTCATGGGCGTGAACGAGGACAAGCGGCAGCGCGAGATGCTTCAGGCGACGGTGGCGCTTGCCCGCTCGCTCGATATTCCCGTCACGGCCGAAGGCATCGAGACCGAGGCGCAGGCGGTGGCGATGCGCCTGTTCGGATGCGATTGCCTGCAGGGCTATTTGTTCGGAAAGCCGGTCACATCAGATCTCATCACCGAGATGCTGGAGGAGCGACGTGCTGCCGATCCGGCAATTCTGCGGCGCATCGATGCGGCCTGACGGGGCTCAACTGCCGATATGCCGCAGGCCGCGCTTCTTTGCGAGCGCGATCTGGTGCTGCCGCTGACGATAGCGCAGCCGGTCTTCCTCTGTGCGTGTGTGATAGCAATGGCTGCAGGAGACGCCTTCTTCGTAGAGCGGCGAGGTCATTTCCTCTGATGTGATCGGGTTGCGGCAGGCGTGGCACAGCTTGTGTTCGCCTTCCCTAAGCCCGTGCTCGACCGAGACGCGCTCGTCGAAGACGAAGCAGGCACCGTCCCAGAGGCTTTCCTCCTGCGGCACTTCTTCCAGATATTTCAGGATGCCGCCCTTGAGGTGATAGACCTCGTCGAAGCCCTGCTCCTTCATGAAGGCGGTGGCCTTCTCGCAGCGTATGCCGCCGGTGCAGTACATGGCGACCTTCGGCTTGTTGTGCAGGCCCGGATTCTGGCGCACCCACTCAGGAAACTCGCGGAACGTCTTCGTCTTCGGGTCGAGCGCGCCGCGAAAGGTGCCGATCGCCGTCTCATAGTCGTTGCGGGTGTCGATAACGATCGTATCGGGATCGGAGATCAATGCGTTCCAGTCCTTCGGCGCCACATAGGTGCCGACCACCTTGTTGGGGTCGATGTCTTCGACGCCCATGGTGACGATTTCCTTCTTCAGCTTCACCTTCATGCGCAGGAAGGGCATTTTCGAAGCGCGGCTCTCCTTGTGTTCCAGGCTCGAAAATTCCGGCTGGGCGCGCAGGAAAGAGAGCACGGCGCCAATGCCGGCATCCGGTCCCGCGATCGTGCCGTTGATGCCTTCATGCGCCAGAAGCAGCGTTCCCTTGACGCCGTTCTCCTCGCAGAGCGCCTGCAGCGGTGCCTGCAGGCTCTGAAAGCGCGGCACGGAAACGAAATGGTAGAGCGCCGCCACGAGGAACGGGCTGGTGTGTGTCAGGCTGTCGGTCATGGGCCGGAAATACAGAAAATCGGCGCATCGCGCAATTGCCTTCGCCAATGGCGGCTTTCTCTCAGTTCCCGGACGCCAGCCAGAGAAGTTCGATGCGCTCGGCTTCCTCGTCGGGGTCATCGGCGAAGACGGCTTCGGCCTTGACGAGCGCTTGCCGCCGGTCCTCCTGCTGGCGGAAGATGATGGCGTCGAGCAGATGCGTCAGGTCGTCGTTACGGGTGAAGAGCTGCGGTTCGGCCTCGACCAATTCGGAAAGCACGGCGAGATCGTGGATGTGGCCGAGATCCTCGACGAGCTCCTTGGCGGTATCGCGCTTGGCCTCCATCGCGCCCGGCCAGACGTCGCGCAAAAGGCCGTGGTAGAGCCGGTAGTCATAGGTGCGTTTGCGCAGATTGTGGAAATCGTCGGCCGACGCCTCGCCATGGCAGGCTGCAAGCGCGGCCTTCGCCTTGCGCGCGGTGCGTCGCCAGCTCTTGCCCAGCATGCGGGCGTTCTTGCGGTGGCGGGTGTCAAAGGAGACGGTATCGAGGGCCGTGATCGCTTCCTTCAGCACGCCCGTGGTTTCCATCAGCCGCTGTTCCAGGCCGCTTTCGGCTTCCGCCATCCAGTCGCGGCGTCCTTCGAGAATGGTGACGATGCGGCCGAGCGCCTCCTTCTTCTCTTTGCCACGTGCGGTCTGCTGCAGATATTGCGCGGTGCCGATGAGGGCGGTGGCGTCGCGGATCGCCGAAAGCGACAGCGCAGCATCGCGAAGCCGCGTATTTTCGTGGTCCCGGAAATCCGGCACCTCTCGGGCCACGAGCCGATAGAGCGAGCGCAGCCGCTTCAGGTTCTTGCGAAAGGCATGGATCGCCTCATGCGCACCGTCCGGCCGCTCTTCCAGAACTGTGACGGCGCGGTCCAACTGCTCGGTGGCGACGTTGCGGAATTCTTCGGTGAAATCGGCGTCAGGCCGTATTCGATAGGCCATGCCTGTCGTGCTCGTATTCTGTGGCGAGGGCCTGGTTGGAATAGCGCACATCGCCGGTCACTTCGCGGCCAAGCCAGGAGGGCAGGCCAGGACTGTCGGTTTCCGACGACATTTCGACCTCGGCGATCACCAATCCTCGATGTTCGCCGGCAAAGACGTCGACCTCCCAGACGAAGCCCTCATGCGGAACGCGGTAACGCGTCTTCTCGATGACGATGCCGCTGGCGTTCTGCAGCAGCTCCTCGGCATCGGCAACCGGAATGTCATATTCGAATTCATCGCGGGTGATGGCGCTGCGGCCGATCTTGATCGTCAGTCTGGCCTTTTTGCCGTCGAGAGTGCGCACCCGTACGGAACGATCGTCCATCGAGGCGATGTAACCCTGTCTGAGGACGGACTTCGTCTCGACGGCGGAACGCCATCCGTCGCTGCGTACGAGAAACTTCCGTTCGATCTCTTTCGCCATACCAGATGAACCTTTTGTGACGATTGCGACACGGTAGACCAATTTCTACGCATTTCATACCCATCCTGTAACGGGAACTGGTTTTATCTCGACAAGGTTCCGCGAGGGCGTTATTCGGGATCGGAATTCAATCGTTTCAAGTCAAGGAAGGCGTACGACCATGGGCGAGAAAACAGAGAAGCTCCTTTCCATCCTGAAACTCCAGCCGGTCGTTCCGGTATTGATCGTCGACGATGCGAAGTCGGCCGTGCTGCTGGCCCGCGCGCTCGTCGCAGGTGGCCTGAAGGCGATCGAGATCACCATGCGCACGCCGGCGGCCCTCGAAGCCGTGCGCGCTGTCGCCGCCGAGGTCGAGGGCGCTGAGGTCGGCGCCGGTACGATCCTGAATGCCGCCCATTGGGAGGCTGCCGTTCAGGCCGGCTCGAAATTCATCGTCAGCCCGGGCACGACGCAGGAACTGCTGGATGCTGCCGCCGATTCCGACGTACCGCTGCTTCCGGGCGCCGCGACCGCCAGCGAAGTCATGGCACTGCGCGAAGAAGGCTACCAGGTGTTGAAGTTCTTCCCGGCCGAGCAGGCCGGAGGGGCTTCCTATCTGAAGGCACTCTCTTCGCCACTTGCCGGCACGCTGTTCTGCCCGACCGGCGGCATCTCGCTGAAGAACGCCAATGATTACCTCACGCTGCCGAACGTCATCTGCGTCGGCGGCTCCTGGGTGGCACCGAAGGAACTGGTCGCAGCCGGCGACTGGGCTGGTATCACCAAGCTCGCGGCAGAGGCCGCGGCGCTGAAGGCCTGAGTTTCGGCGGGAGCGGGGTTGCCTCACGGCCAATCCCGCTCCTCTGTTTGTATTTCCCCCGTCGCAAACCTATGTTCTCCTCCAGCCTCAAACAGGGAGACGACGAGGAATGTTCGACGCAAAGAAGCTTCTCGACCAGTTCTTGGGTTCGCAGGTGCCGGGTCTCGGCGGTACGGTCCGCGATAAGGCGGGTGAGGCCGTGCAGACGGCCAGGAACAATCCGCTGGCGACTGGCGCAATCGCAGCCGTGCTCCTCGGCACCAAGACCGGCCGCGGTATTGCTGGCAACGCGCTGGCGATCGGCGGTCTTGCCGCCATCGCGGGCCTCGGTTACCAGGCCTACAAGAATTACCAGGCGGGCCAGGCGCCTGCAGCTCCCTCGGATGCGCCGTCGGCTAACAATCCGGTCCTCTTGCCGCCGCCTGCCGAATCCGGTTTCGGGCCGACGTCGCCTGCCGGCAGCAACGAATTCGTGCTGGTGCTGATCCGTGCGATGATTGCCGCAGCCAAGGCTGACGGCCATATCGACGATGCCGAGCGCGCCCTCATCATGGACAAGGTCAAGGCCGCCGATGTCAGCGGCGAGGCTGCGGCCTTCATCGAGCGGGAGCTTGCTTCGCCGACGGATATCGATGCGCTCGTCGCTGCGGCGACGACCGAAGAACAGCGAGTCGAACTCTACACCGCCTCACGGCTCACCATTGAGCCGGATTCGCGCGCCGAGCGCGGTTATCTCGATCTCCTCGCCGGCCGGCTCGGCCTTGCCGACCAATTGGTCGACCATATCGAGGTGACGGTCTCCTCCGCCAAGGTTACCTTGTCACAGTAACATCTAGGCCGGTTGCCTTTGTCGGGCGGCTGGCCTATCCACTCCTAGACAAGGGGAGTGAGCATGCGCGATCTTGCAAATTTCAAAGGCTGCCCGGCGCCGAAGCCGGTCACGCTGAAAGGCCGTTTCGTCACCGTCGAGCCTTATCGGCGCGAGGCGCATCTCGATGCGCTCTGGGACGGGCTCGGCGGCATGGGCATCAACCCGCTGCTTCTCTATTTCGCGCAGGACGATTTTTCCGGTATCGACGATTTCGCCAACTGGCTGGAAACCGTCTGCACCAAATCCGGCTGGCTCACCCATATCTTCCGCGACAATGCCACCGGTAAGATTGTCGGCATGGCGAACTATATGCGCGCCGACCCGGCAAACGGCGTCGTCGAGATCGGTGGGGTGGCGCACGGCCCCGATATGAAGCGTTCGCCGCTTTCCACCGAGGCGCATTACCTGATGGCCAAGCACGTGTTCGAAGATCTCGGATATCGCCGTTACGAATGGAAATGCGACAACAACAACGAGGCGAGCAAGACGACGGCTACGCGTTACGGCTTCAGCTTCGAAGGCGTCTTCCGCCAGCACATGATCTCCAAGCGCCGCAACCGCGATACCGCCTGGTTCTCGATGATCGACAGTGAATGGCCGCTGATCAATATGGCCTTCGAGGCCTGGCTTTCGCCCGGCAATTTCGATGCTGACGGCAACCAGATCCGTCGTCTGCAGGACATCCGAGCCGATCTCGAAAAGGAAAGGCTCGTATGAGCCCGGAAAGCCGCTCGCAGGCGACTGCCGCCGGCATCATCTTGCTCGGCGCCGCCCTGGTCATCTATTTCCTGCCGACCATCGTGCTGTGGATCGGCAATTTTTCGCCGGTGCTGGCAATCTTTGTCGGCGTCTGCCTCATCATGGCGTTTTTCGCGGTCTTCTGGCTGCGGGCGCGCTATCAGAGGAGCCGGGGGAAGTAGACCCACGGCATGCGCAATTCCGGACGCGTCTTTTGCTGGAATTGTTACCCCTGCAGCGAAGCACCGAGCAATAGGGCGCCCATCAGGATGACGAGAAGGGCGCCGAGGATTTCGATGGCATTGCCGATCCAGACCGAGGCGGTTGAACCGCGTCCGGAGAGACGGACGGCGGCGCCCTTGGCGGTGACGGCGAGCGTTGCCAGCAGGGAAACGGTGATCGCCGTGCCGAGCGACATGGCGGCGACCGAAAGCATGCCGCCGAGATAGAGCCCGTTCAGCAGCGAGAAGGTCATGACCAGCAACGCGCCGGAGCAGGGGCGAAGACCGACCGCCACGATGGCCGACCAGGCCTCGCGGGCGCTGAATCTATCGCCGCCGAGCAAGCTGGGATCGGGCACATGGGCATTGCCGCAGGTTTCGCAGGCCATGCCGGGAACGAAAGTATGGCCGGCTTCCACCGCCTGCGCCTTGCCGTTGAAGGCATAGGCCTGGCGTTCAGCCGCATTATCCTTCCAGTCGAGCATCATGCTGACCGGGCCAGCAGGCGTCGCCATCAGCCGGCGTCGCGGCATGTTGCCCACCATCGAGCGCAGTTTGCGGAACAAGAGCCAGCCGCCGAAGAGGATGACCATGACGAAGCTTGCGATCTCCATTGCGTGGGTCGCCGCCGTCAGCGTGATGCCGGTGCCGCGCAGCACCAGCCAGGCGCCGCCGACCAGCGCCACCGCGACGACGCCCTGGACGAAGGCCGAGATGAAGGAGATCACCACGCCGCGCTTCAACTCGATCTCGTTGGCGATCATGTAGGAGGAGATGACCGCCTTGCCGTGGCCAGGGCCGGCGGCGTGGAAGACGCCATAGGCGAAGGAGAGGCCGATCAGCGACGCCAGTTGCCACGGATCCTGACGCATCGCTTTCAAGGCGCCGGTCAACGCCCGGTAAAAGGCTTGCTGCTCATAATTCACATAGAGAAGAAGCGGGGCAAGCGGCCCGCCGGTCGGCTGGAAACTCGGCTCCGCCGTGCCGATGCCGAGCGGCGATTGCGCATGGACGAGACTTACCGCCGTCAGAAGCGTGAGGATCGCAGCGGAAAGGATGAGGGGCAGACGTTTCGTCAGCATGTAACCTCCAGCCGGGTGGCGAAGAGTTTGGACATGTTGGTGCCCGTGGGATCGTTGAAGAAGGCGTCCGTCAGCGACTGTTTGTTTTGCGAGATCACCTCGTCGGCATCAGGCCTTACCACCTGATGCTTGCAGGCCTTGAAGCCGTCGCCGACGATCGCCAGCTCGTTGTCTGTGGGAAAATCGATCGACGTATAGAGCGTCGGGTCATAGACGCCGAAGGTGAGCCTGCCCTTGAGCGGCATCTTCTCCACCGGCTTGACCGCAAAGAACATCAGGAGCTGGCCATCCTTGTAGTCGACATGGATGGTGTCCGGCTTCTGGACGGTGATGTTCTTCCCGTTGATCGTCAGGTTCATGTAGTAGTCGTAATCGGCAAGCGACTGCTTCACCGTTTTGCCGACTTCCGCGAGCTCGTTTGGCTCCAGCTTCAGGTCGGTATTCTTGTCGAAATCCATGACGACGGAGGAGGAGAAGACTTCGTCGAAGCGCCAGACATTGCGCAGCTCCTCGATGCTGCCATCCTTGCCGGCGACGACTTCGAGGCGGGCCTCCACGAAGATGTGAGGATGGGCAAAGGCGGCGGCCGGGACCAGCGAAAGAAGCGCGGCCATCAGTATCGTCGAATGTCTCATCTATCCCGCTGCCCTGTTCGCTGACCCTGACTTCTTGCCAGAAATTGGGACGGAATTGGGACCGGATTCCGTGCCGGATTCATCTGAGCGGCGGCTGGAGCGAGACCGGATGTCGCAGCGCCGCGCAGGCGGCGCTAAGGATGCTTCTTGAACCAGTTGTGCAGATAATCGACGAAGATCCTCACCTTGGCCGGCAGGTAGCGCCGGTGCGGATAGACGGCGTAGATGCCGCGGTCGGTCGGGATGTAGTCATTGAACAGCGTCACCAGTTCGCCGCTTTCGATCGGCTTGCGGGCGATGAAATCCGGGATGAGGGCGACGCCGATGCCGGCAAGCGCCGCTCGTAATGTCGCATGCGGGCTGTTGACTTCTATCGGTCCGGCAACGGCCACGGCGAAGGTGGTGTTGTCAGGGTTATAGAAGCGGATGCTCGCCTGGGTGCGCGCATTGGTATCGACGATGAAGGGGACGTTCGAAAGACCGGTCGGATGCTCAAGATCGGGATAGCGCTCGAGAAAGCCTGGGGTGGCGCAGAGATGAACGCGGAAATCGGAGATCTTGCGGGCGATCATGCCGGAATCCTCGAGCTTGGTGATGCGGATCGCCACATCGAAGCCTTCCTCGATCAGGTCGACGAATCGATCATCCGCAGCGATCTCAAGTGACAGGTCCGGGTTCTCCCTGGCGAAATCGATCAGCGACTGGCCAACATCGGCATCGACGAAGGTGCGAGGCACCGAAATGCGAAGGCGCCCTTTCAGCTGCGCATTATTCTCGCGCACGAGATCGGCGAGGTTGTCGATCTCCTTCAGAATGTCGGAAGCGGTGCGGTAGTAGGTGTGGCCGGCCTCGGTCATCGAGAACTGCCGGGTGGTGCGGTTGAGCAGCAGGGCGCCGAGCTCGTCCTCCAGCTCGCGCACATATTTGGAGAGCAACGCCTTGGAGCGGCCAGTGCGCCGCGCCGCGGCGGAAAAACCTTCGGCCTCGACGACATCGATGAAGGCACGTATGCGGGTCAAGGTATCCATTGATATCCCCAAAGGCTGTTTTGGAATATTGAACAAATCGGTCCGTTTTGTTCAATTATTTTTTTGACCTCAAGATCAAAAAAACGCTTGATTATGAAGGCGAATATTCTTATTTCCCACTCAGCCCAAAGTCGCACGTGCCCATGGGTGTCCGCCGAACCCTCGAATTGGTGAGGAAATCGGTAAGGTACCTGGAATTAACCCCTCCAGTCGCTATTCCGGCCAACCGGAAAATGCGAGGACGCCTGAAGCAACGACGGTGCGGGCCTTTTTGTTCTCTCCCTGCTTTCCATCAGCGGGGGTTACTGAAGAGGCACACCATCATTGCCGGAAGTGCGGTTGGGATTCTCCCTCCAATCCATGGCAGACAAAGCCGAACTTACACCGCGTCCGCGGCGTTGGTTCATTATCCGCGCATCGAGCGCTTGCTATGGTTCCGGGGTCTCCACCGGCTGGTTCCAATGCGAGTTCTCGTATGCCCTTTGTCCTCCGGTTGATACCGGAGCTCTGGAATTGGAAGAGGGAATCGATATGACCACCCAGCGCATCCGCGACTTTCTCGCAACCCGACGTCCCGACGGTCCCTGCCTCGTGGTTGACCTCGACGTCATCAGAGACAATTTCCACGCCTTCCGTCACGCCATGCCGGACAGCGCCATCTACTACGCCGTCAAGGCCAACCCGGCTCCCGAAGTGCTGAAGCTGCTCGCAGGCCTCGGCTCCAATTTCGATTGCGCATCCGTTGCCGAAATCGAAATGGCGCTCGAAGCCGGTGCGACCGCTGCCCGCGTCTCCTTCGGCAACACGATCAAGAAGGAGCGTGATATCGCTCGCGCTCATGCGCTCGGCGTCAGCCTCTTTGCGGTCGACAGCCACGAGGAAGTCGAGAAGATCTCGCGCGCCGCTCCCGGCGCCCGTGTTTTCTGCCGCGTGCTGACGGACGGCGAAGGTGCCGAATGGCCGCTGTCGCGCAAGTTCGGCTGCGTGCCGCAGATGGCCGTCGACGTTCTCGTCTACGCTCATCAGCTCGGCCTGCAGTCCTACGGCGTCTCGTTCCATGTCGGCTCGCAGATGACAAAGGTCGATGCCTGGGATTCGGCTCTTGCCGATGCCAAGCGCGTCTTCGTATCGCTTGCCAAGCAGGGCATCCACCTGCAGATGGTCAACATGGGCGGCGGCTTCCCGACCAAGTACCTGCGTGACGTTCCGTCCGCAGAAGCTTACGGCAAGTCGATCTACCAGGCGCTGCGCACGCATTTCGGCAACCAGATCCCGCAGACGATCATCGAGCCGGGCCGCGGCATGGTCGGCAATGCCGGCGTCATCAAGGCTGAAGTCGTGCTGATCTCGAAGAAGTCGGACAATGACGATGCGCGTTGGGTATTCCTCGACATCGGCAAGTTCGGCGGTCTCGCCGAGACGATGGACGAAGCCATCCGCTACCCGATCCGCACGGATCGCGACGGCGACGAGATGGAGCCCTGCGTCATCGCCGGCCCGACCTGCGATTCGGCCGACGTGCTCTACGAGAAGAACCTCTATCCGCTGCCGATCTCCCTTTCGATCGGCGACGAGGTCCTGATCGAAGGCACCGGCGCCTACACGACGACCTATTCGGCGGTCGCTTTCAACGGTTTCGAGCCGCTGAAGGCCTACGTCATCTAAGGTCGTTTCCGCCGGCCCCGTAACCAGCCGGGGCGGCAAATTCACAATTTCCTTCATCGCCGCTGATAACGGTATTGGGTACGGGAGGCCAAGATGGCCGCTGTTCTTGATTCTGTCCGCGCATTCTTTGCGCCCACCACCTTCACCATCGACGCCGAAAATCCTTCGGATGTCGTTGCCCGCGAAAACCTGCTCGATCGTGTCATGGGCCCGGATCGCCGCAAGAAATCGTCGGAGAAGATCCGTCGCAACCGTGTTCCGGCCGAGGGCCTTGCGCTCGTTGCGCGGGACCGCGACGGCCATGTCATCGGCTCGGTGCGGCTCTGGAACATCGAGGCCGGCGTCAACGACGAAGGCACGCCGATCAATGCGCTGTTGCTCGGTCCGCTTGCGGTTTCTCCTCATCACGGCGGCAAGGGCATCGGCTCGGCGCTGATGCGCGCGGCGATCCTCGAAGCGAAACATCGCGGGCATGGTGCCGTCCTGCTCGTCGGCGATGCGGCCTATTACGAGCGCTTCGGTTTCTTTGCCGAAAAGGCTCGCCATCTTGTCATGCCAGGCCCGTTCGAACGCTCGCGCTTTCTTGCGCTCGAGCTCACGGAAGGCTGGCTTGACGGCGCGGCCGGCATGATCGTTCCCTCGGGGCGCATGCTGGCCAGCGCGCCGGTTCGCCGCGCAGCCTGAGGCTGCGCGACCGCCGGCCGGGGTTAGATTCTTTCCCCGGCTGGCAATGTCCGCGCCGCTTGACCCTGGAGGCAGGCGGGCCTTCTGTGGTTGCGGCGCGGATTGTTTTTTCAGGTGAGGGTGGAGGCGACCGGTTCGTCCGCAGACACGAAAGACCCAAGCCCCTCCTGCTACGACCTAGATATTCTGGTCCATCGTCTCTGCGGGGATTTCGTCGGCGCGATGGATGCGCACGACGGCTGCCGGCACGCCGGCCACCGTGCAATGCGGGGGAACGGCCTTTAGCACGACGCTGCCGGCGGCGATTTTGCTGAAGGCGCCGATTTCGATATTGCCGAGAATCTTGGCGCCCGCGCCGATCATCACGCCATGGCGGATCTTCGGGTGCCGGTCGCCGGTCTCCTTGCCGGTGCCGCCGAGCGTGACGTTCTGCAGGATCGATACTTCGTCCTCGATCACCGCGGTCTCGCCGATGACGATGCCCGAGCCATGGTCGAGCATGATGGACGCGCCGATCCTTGCTGCCGGATGGATATCCGGCCCGAAGACCAGCGAAGCGAGGTTTGAGAGCCAGCTTGCGATCTCCGGCCGGCCGGCATTCCAGAGCGCATGGGCGATGCGGTGCGTTTGCAGCGCATGAAAGCCCTTCAGATTGAGGAGGGCGTGCAGAAATGTCGTGCAGGCCGGATCGCGCTCGCGCACCGCAAAGAGATCGGCCTCGACCTTTCGCATGATATCGTCGCTCAACGCCGACAGGATGAGATCGAACAGACCATCTGTTTCCACCTGCGCTGCGCAGAGCCTTGAGGCCAGCACGCGGGCGATAATTTCATTGTTGCCGGCAGTGTCGGTGACTTCAGTGGCAAGCAGCCGCTGCAATATCGGCTCGCGCGCGGCAAGCTCCGCCGCCTCGGCGCGGATCACCGCCCAAACGGACGTGTTGCCAAGGGGCTGCGGTGGTTGCTCGGCCGAACCGAGGCCGGTCGATTTCGGCATTTCCGTTTCCTCTGTCAGCCGCGGCGCAAGATGTTTCCTGCACGCAGTTCATGTTTCGCCCGTGCAAGGAATTTGGCAAGCCCGATAACTATGCCTGGGCACGATCCCATATTCTAAGCGCCGGACGGTTGCAGACCGAGTGCCGGCTCCGGAAGCCGGCGCCAATGATAGAGCACGTCAGGCTCTTTTTCCTCGTTGTCGAGGCCGTCGGTCTCCTCCTCGGCGGTAAAACCGTGCCGCTCGTAGAAAGCGCGTGCGCCGATATTGCGCTGGAATGTCCAGAGCCGGATCTCGTCCATTTCGTCCTTGGCGGAATCGAGAAGGAGGGAGCCGATGCCCATGCCCTGGAAATCGGGGAGAACGTAAAGCTGCTCTATCCAGTCATCGCCGTAGGCGATAACGCCGACGAGCCGGATTCCGATGGCGGCGCCAAGGATCGTGCAGTTCGGCAGCAGATGCATGCGCCAGTACTGCTCTTCTTCCTCGGGCGTATGCAGATCCGCCAGCCAAGGCAAGCGCTGCCACAGCGCCACGCGCCTGATCCCCGCCGCCGCCTGCATGTGATCGGCGCCAAGGATAACGATTTCAGGTTCCGTCAGAGCTTCGTCCATTTCAGGCAATGCGGCCTCAAGCCGAGATGTCGATGACACCGCAATCGCCCGCTTCAGAGGCGAAGGCGAGCAGCTTGCCGTTCCCGCTCCAGCTCATCGCCGTGATCGCGCCCTTGCCGGGGCGGCGCAGCAGCGCTTCCTTGCTGTCGGTGATGCGCACGGCCAGAATCATGCCGTCGATGAAGCCGATCGCGAGAATGTCCTCCAGCGGATGAAACTTCACCGAGGTCGCCATGATATTGGCGCGGGTGCCGAGCTCCAGCGGCGCCTTGCCCATCGGCCCGTCCTTGCCCTGGAAGGGCCAGACGATGGCAGCCGGGGCGCCGGAAGAGGCAAGCCATTTGCCCTTGACCGACCAGGAAAGAGATTTCACCTTGGCGGGATAGCCGGTCATGCGCATGTGGCGGGCTTCAGCGCCGGGCTTTATGTCTAGCTTCCAGCCATGGAGCGCGTTTTCCTGCATCGAGGTGACGAGGAAATTACCGTCAGGCGAGAAGGTGACGCCGGTATGCGCGCCCTTCCATTCGAGATCGACCGGTTTGGTGGTCATGCCGACCCAATGCAGCGAAACGCCGTTATAGCGCGCGGCGGCAATGCGCAGGCCCTTCGGCGCGAAGGCAAGGCCTTCGACGGTGCGCTCTTCGGGGAATTCCTTGGTGGTGCCGTCGGCAAGGCGCACGAGCGAACTCTTGCCGTAGGAATAGGCAATGGCGCCCTGCGGGCCGGCCGCGACCTGCGAGATCCACTTGCGCGGGGCGGTCGCGAGTTCGCTGACGCTGCCGTCGGCGGCAATGCGCAGGACCTTGCCGTCCTCGCCGCCTGATATCAGGCTTTCGCTATAGGGATCGCGGATCGCGGTGAGCATGCCCTGGTGGGCTTCTGAAACCCTCTCGCCGCCGTCCAGCCGGTGAAACGTGCCGGCTGCGCTTGCGAAGAAGGGAACATCACCTAAAAATTCGACGGCCAGAACGTGGCCGTCGAGATCAAGCGGTGCAACTGTCGGCATCAGGCGGCTGCCTCGCAGGCCTTGAAGGAGGCTTCGAGTTTCTCGCGGTCGAGATCGCGGCCGATGAAGACGAGACGGCTTTCGTGCTTCTCGCCATCCTTCCATGGCCGCTGGTGATCGCCTTCGATAATCATGTGCACACCCTGGACGACGTAACGTTCGGGATCGTCCTTGAAGGCGATGATGCCCTTGAGGCGCAGAATGTTCGGCCCCTGCGTCTGGGTGATCTTCTGGATCCAGGGGAAGAAGCGTTCGGCATTCATCTCGCCGCCGCGCAGTGACACCGACTGCACCGTCACGTCGTGGATCGCCGACATTGCACCATGGTGATGATGGTCATGGCCGTGGTGATCGTGATCATGGTCGTGGTCATGATGGTGATGATCGTGATCGCAATCCGGGCCGCAGACATGGTCTTCATGGCCTTGCTCCAGGAAATGCGGATCGTTCTCAAGGGCGCGTTCCAGATTAAAAGCGCCCTGGTCTAGTACGCGGGCAAGGTCGACGCCGGAGCGGCTGGTCTTGTAGACGCGGGCGGCCGGGTTGATGGCGCGGACGATGTCGTCGATCACATCAAGCTCTTCCGGGGTCACGAGGTCGCTCTTGTTGATGACGACGACGTCGGCGAAAGCGATCTGGTCTTCGGCCTCGCGGCTGTCCTTCAGGCGCAGCGGCAGGTGCTTGGCGTCGACGAGGGCAATGACGGCGTCGAGCTCGGTCTTGGCGCGCACGTCGTCGTCCATGAAGAAGGTCTGGGCGACCGGCACCGGATCGGCAAGGCCCGTCGTCTCGACGATGATGCCGTCGAAGCGGCCCGGACGGCGCATCAGGCCTTCGACGACACGGATCAAGTCGCCGCGCACCGTGCAACAGACGCAGCCATTGTTCATCTCGTAGATTTCCTCGTCGGACTCAACGATCAGGTCGTTGTCGATGCCGATTTCGCCGAACTCATTGACGATGACCGCATATTTCTTGCCGTGGTTTTCGGAAAGGATGCGGTTGAGCAGCGTCGTCTTGCCGGCGCCGAGATAACCGGTGAGCACGGTGACGGGAATGGGCTTCTGGGTGGAAATCGCGTCGGTCATGAGAACCTCTAGGATTAAGCATGCGGCCGAGGGGCTTGGGGTCGGCCGCTTGAACAGTTGGTCTCATATAATGGCTTGGGCGTGGCAGTTCAAAGGGTTTTATAATGTTATAAGATCACATCAGCGGCCCGGCGCCGATAGGCTGTCATCACCTTAACTGCGTGAGGTCGAATACATCGACATCCTCCAGCAATTCCACCAATCCCTTCACCGCATGCGCAATCAGCGCCTCGCCCTTTTCAGCCGTCGCAACTGCCGCATTGCCGGCCACACCTTGCGAATTGAGATCCGACATCTTCCAGCCGAAGGCGTGCGGCCCGTAGGCGCGTAGGTGTTTGAAACGAGCGGCGAAGTCCGTCTGCCGCGAGGAAAAGTCCGCTGCCTTCGCCATATCCACCCTGTCGGGATGAAGCGCCAGCATCACCGAAGTCTCGATATCGCCGCCATGGATGCCGATTGCCTTTTCCTCCGGCGTCACCACTCCATCGGGCAGGCCGAAGCGGGTCCAGCTGGTCGCCACCGCCAGCATGCCAAAACGAACCCTCGCCTCGGTCGCGACGATTGATGTGATCGGCGAATTGCCGCCATGGGCGTTCAGCATCACGAATTTGCGGATTTCCTGCTTCGCCAGCCCTTCGGCGATGCTGAGCCAACGGTTTACCGCCTCGTCGAAGGCGAGCGTCTTCGTTCCTTCAACATCCATATGCTCTATGGAATAGCCGACCGATTCGGCGGGCAGGAAGATGACCGGCAGGCCGGCGGGCAGGGCGATCTTCAATCGTCCGACGATGCCTTCGGCAATCAGGGTGTCGGTTTCGAAGGGCAGGTGAGGGCCGTGCTGCTCATGAGCGCCGAGCGGCAGAACGGCGATCGTGCGACGTCCTCCAGGGGCAAAAGCCGGATCGCTGTCTTCGAAGCGGGGCGAAGGCGTCATCATCCGGTGGTTGCCTCTTGTTTATGACGAGATCCTGGGCAATGTCATATCGCAGTGGCGCCGGGGCTTAAAGATCAAAGGGATGGCTATGGGAAAGAAGCACAAGGACGGCAAAAAGAACAAGTCCAAGAAGAAGGACCAGACCGAGTATACGCTCATCGATCTTTCTCCGGCGCTGACCCAGGCGGCTCGTTCCATGCGCACCGTGCTCTCGCGCAACCTGCTCGAAAGCGGGCTCTATGCTGGCCAGGACGGCGTCATCCTCTCGCTTGCCGAGAGCGACGGCATGACGGCCGGCGGCCTTGCCCAGAAGCTCGGCGTCAAGGCGCCGACGATGACGCGCACCATCGGCCGCATGGAGGCGCAGGGTTTCCTCGAGCGCAAGCCCGATGCCGAGGATGCGCGCCTCACCAAGGTCTATCTGACCGAACTCGGCCGCGGCAGCGTGCAGGCGATCGAAATGGCGGCTTCCGCCTGCGACAGGCTGGCGACGCTGGAATTCTCCGAAAAGGAAATACGCAATCTCGTCCGCCTGCTGAAGGCGATCGACGGCAATCTGCAGGCGGAAGCCCTTCATATCGAAGAACCGGACGACGAGTGAAATTTCCCCCGAAAGACGAATTGCTTCCGGCGGTTAAATCTTTTAATTAAACATTTTAAGGGGCCGCGCCGGTTTTTCGGCGGGGTCTTGCTGTTTTGCGTGCTGCCTGGAGGAGGACACGTGGCCCAGAAGATCAAGCTTTCGACGATCGCCGAAACGCTCGGCATTTCAACGGCGACCGTGTCGCTTGCCTTACGCGACAGTCCGCTCGTCGCCGGCAATACGCGGGAGAAGATCAAGGAACAGGCGCGCGCGCTCGGCTATATCTACAATCGCCGCGCCGCCAGCCTTCGCACCTCGCGCTCCGGCATCATCGGCGTCGTCGTCCACGACATCATGAACCCCTTCTACGGGGAGATCCTGAAGGCGATCGAAAGTGAGCTCGATCGCAGCCGCCACACCTTCATTCTTTCCAACCATTACGACAATGTCGAAAAGCAGCGCACTTTCATCGAGACGCTGCTGCAGCTCGGTGGCGACGGCGTCATCATGTCGCCGGCGATCGGCACGCCGCCGGAGGACGTGCAGCTGGCCGAAGAAAACGGCATGCCGGCGATCCTCGTCGCCCGTTCCATGGAAGGGCAGGACCTGCCGACCTATCGCGGTGACGACAGCTACGGCATTTCGCTCGCCACCAACCACCTGATCGGCCTCGGCCATCGCTCGATCGCCATGATCGGCGGCACCGACCAGACGTCCACCGGCCGCGACCGCTACCAGGGCTATGTCAACGCGTTGCGCAAGGCCGGCATCGAGGTCGATCCGAACCTGCGCATTCCCGGCCCGCGCTCGAAGCAGGGCGGTTTCGAGGCCGCCGTGCATTTCCTCTCGCTGCCGCAAAAGCCGACGGCGGCCGTCTGCTGGAACGATCTCGTCGCGATCGGCCTGATGAACGGCATTGCACGCGCCGGCCTGGTGCCGGGACGCGATATTTCCGTCACCGGCTATGACGATCTCGAGGAGGCTTCGATCGCCACCCCGGCGCTGACGACCGTGTGGAACGGCCAGACCGAGGTCGGGCGCCTGGCCGCCCGGGCGCTGCTCGATCGCCTTGCCGGCAGCCACGAGCCGGATGGCATGCATCTCATCAAGCCGGAAATGCGCATTCGCCAGTCCACCAGTCCCCATCGGCCGCGCGCCTGAACCAGACTGCCACCCAAGAGGAAAAGCCATGTCCCGCATCGCCATTCTCGTTCCCGGGAAGATACACGACCGTGTTCTCGAAAGGCTGAAGGATCGTTTTGAGATCATCACAGTCGCGCGCGAGGAAAGGCTCGCGCTGGATGGCGAAACTGCCGGCCGCATCCGCGGCGTCGCCGTCTCCGGCGCCTTCACCGGCGCCTGGATGGACCAGCTGCCTGATGTCGAGGTGATCGCCAGTTTCGGCGTCGGCTACGACGGCATGGATGTGAAGCGTGCCGCCGAAAAGGGCATCGTCGTCACCAATACGCCCGATGTTCTGAACGACGAGGTCGCCGACACGGCGATCGGCCTGCTCTTGAACACGATCCGCGAGCTGCCGCGGGCCGAGGCCTGGCTGCGTGCCGGCAACTGGAAGCCGGGCACTGCCTATCCGCTGTCGCGCTTCTCGCTCAAGGGTCGCCATGTCGGGCTCTACGGCCTTGGCCGCATCGGGCTCGAAATCGCCAAGCGGCTGGAGCCGTTCAAGGTGAAGATCAGCTATCACACGCGTTCGCGCCATGCTGACGCGCCTTATGATTATCACCCGACGCTGAAGGGGCTGGCGGAAGCGGTGGATACGCTGATCGCCATTGTTCCGAAGACATCGCAGACGCACAGGACGATCGATGCCGATATTCTTGCCGCTCTCGGGCCGGACGGCATTCTCGTCAATGTCGGCCGCGGCTGGACGGTGGACGAGGAGGCGTTAAGTGCAGCCCTTGCGTCCGGCGCACTCGGTGCCGCCGGCCTCGATGTCTTCTACGACGAACCGACCGTGCCGGCCGGCCTGCTCGCCCCTCAGAATGCCGTGCTGTTGCCGCACGTCGCTTCGGCATCCGTGCCCACGCGCAATGCCATGGCCGATCTCGTCGTCGACAATCTCATTGCGTGGTTCGAAAAAGGGGCGGCGCTGACACCGGTACCGGAGACGCCGCAAAAGGCCTAGGTGCATCGCACAGAAGTTGAATCATCGGACGCTCCTCCGATCTTCGATGGGCGGCTCTGTCAATCGACTGTTATTCCTGGGCGATATATTGCCGGGTGCGATACCTTCGGTTACATTCCCGTCGATTTTTACAACCGTGTTCGCAACCCCTCCGTGCGGCTGAGGCCGTTTCCATGGGGCAGCCAAAAAGGGGACTGGCGGCATGTCCGAGCCGAGCGCATCAAATACGACGACCCTCGAGACCAACCAGGGTCTGATGCCGGCGCTTTCGACCGGCAGCCTGCCCGCCGTCGTGACGGTCATTCTTCCCCCGGAAAAAGCCGGGGAGGTCACCGATCTGGCGGAGCGGTACAGGCTGGCAACGGTAGAGCCGCATAGTTTGATCACCTTCGGCCAGGAAGCCATCGGCGGCTTCGGCGCCAAGCTTGATGCCATCCTTTCGCAGATCACCAATGCGCAGTCGCCGGTGCTGTTTGAATTGTTCCGGACGATTCGGGACGGCATCAATGATGCCGATCTCAAAGGGCTCGAAGCCAACATCCGCGAGAAGCTGAAGGGTGGTTTCCTCGAGCGTCTGCTGATGGCTGTCGGTCTTGGCGACCCGGCAAAGCGCCTCAAGACGGTGACGGACGAGGTTCGCGGCATGCTGCAGAGCAAGGCCAAGTCCCTCGGCGATCTCGTCAAGCCGATGGAGGCTCAGATCGAGGAGGAGAGCGGCAAGCTCATTCTCGAAGTATCGCGCATGAGCACGCTGGCGCAGGGATACCGCGATACGATCGTTTCTCTCGGCGTCTTCGTCGAGGCCGGCCGACGCATCCTTGCCGATGCCACCCGCGAGCTCGACCGGCTGACGGGGGAGGCGGCGTCCGGCGATCCGCTCAAGGTGCAGGAAGCCCGCGATTTCTCGCAAAAGCTCGACATCTTCCAGAACCGGGTCCTCGTTCTCGAGACCGCCTATGCCAAGGCGCCGGCCGATCTCGATTCGATCGGCATTGCCAGGGGTGCGGCGCTCGCGACCCTTGCGGATACGGTCACCTCGGCCAATGCCGAGTTCAACGACATCAAATCGATCCTGATCCGGCTTCACGCGCTTTTCCAGATGCAGTCGATCCAGCAGATGAACGCCATGCGGCGTGAACTGCGCGCGTCGCTCCAGCAATATGGATCGCAGGTGCTTGAGGATGTCTCGGTCAATTCGGTCAAGGCCTCCGGCGAGACCCGGCTTGCCGATGCCGAACTGGTGCTCGGCACCGCGCAGCGGCTGCGGGCGATCGCCGACAAGGTGGTGGCCGAAGGCGAACGGAACAAGGAACGTTATGCCGCCGCCCGCGCCAAGCTCGAACAAGCGCGGCAAATCGTGACCGATCGCCCGATCTGAAGATTGCAGGAGAAAGACAGCGCATGGCAACGTTCAAGCTCAACAAAGGTCAGTCATTTCAGATCCAGAAGGAGATCCAGCTCGTCCATTCAGGACTTGTCTGGGATCCGCCCGAGGGCTCGGGGCCGGCCTTCGATCTCGATGTGCATTGTTTTGCGCTTGTCCATCCCGGCGGCGATTCGAACCGGGCGCGGCTCTATAATGATGGCTCGCATGCGCTCTGCTATGCTTTCGTGCGCAGCTCCGGCAATCCGGAAGGCTCGCTTACCAAGAATGCCGACGGTTCCTTTCAGACCGATGACGGCTCGATGTGGCACGAACGCGACGACCGGACCGGCCGCGGCGGGGTGATCAAAAGGTCGGAACCCGACGAGGACGACGATGACGACCATCACGGTGGCGGTCATCATGACGAAGGGTTTCGCGAGGAGTTCAAGATCGTGCTGGCAAAGCTGCCCGCGGAGGTTTCGGAGCTCGCCGTCTGGGCAACGATCCATGATGCGGAGCGCAAGAAACAGGACTTCGGCAAGGTCAAGAACGCCTATATCGAGGTTTGTGATGCGATGGACGACGAGCTTTGCCGCTATCAGCTGACGGCGGAGTTTGCCGGCAAGACGACGATACAGGTGGCCTCCTTCCTGAAACAGCCGGATGGATCCTGGAGATTCCACGCCGTTGGCGCGGGTTCGAACGCCGGGCTTGGCGACGTCATTCAGGCCTATTTCGGCTGAACGGGAGCCTCATTCGATGAGCGGCAAGGTAGACGGACCGCCGGGAGAGGAGCCGGGGCGAGTGCCCAAGGTGCTTTTTCCGGAGAGCGCATCGCCTGCCCGTGCCGATCCTTCCCGACAGGCGGGCGAACCGAAAGTGCTGTTCGGTTCGCCGCGCCCACCGACCCCCAAAGGCGACAAGCCGCGGGTTCTTGCCGCAGGGGAAATTCGCCAGCGCATTCCCTGCGGCATTGAGGCACTTCTGAAGATCGACGCCAGCGCCGATATGCCGGTTACGGCGGCGGCGCTGCGCATCATCGACGGGACCAATCTCGACGACCATTATTTCGACGATGTCGTGCGCTTCGGCGCCCGCCTCCAGACCGAGCACGGCAAGCTTGCCGAAAGAGAACTCGCCCTTGTCGACAGCGAGGCGTTGGCAAGCGGAAGACGTCTTGGCGCCGAGTTGCTCCAGCGCCTTGGTGATCTCGATCCCGACCGCGTGTTCGCCGTTCGCGGCGGTGTCCTGAAGGCGATCAAGGCGCTGGCGGCGCCGCGCGATGCCGACGATCTCTTTTTTCGGCTTTATCCCGAGGTGCAGACCTTAGCGAAAGAGCTCGATGCGCTGGCGCCCGACATCGTCGCGGTCGCCAAGCGGCTTCGTGCGATCGGTAAGGCCTATGCGGCGCTCGACCGTGATCTTAGTGCTCATATCCTGGCGGGACGTTTCCTGGTCGATTATGTCGGCGGCGTTCAGCTTCCCGATCGCGAGCGGCGGGCGCATTACGCCTCGCAGGCCGAAGCGATCGAGACGAGGGTCGCCAGCCTCTCGGCCACGAAGGCGACGATCGAAATGAGCATGCGCACCGTTGCCGGGATCGCACGGCACGTCGATGCGCTGGGGCACGCCGCGGACGGGCTGCTGCATGAAGAGCTGCCGGCCTGGCATGCGGCCTATTCGGCGGCGCTGACAGCGGCCCGGACCGCGCAACCGCCAGCGCAGGCAAGCGCTACATCACTGCTTCGCGACATACACACGCGCATTCTTGCAAAACTCAGACCGGAGGGATGACCATGACGACATTCAAGCTGCACAAGCCCGAGGAAGAAGTTCGCCGCGTCGGCTTCGTTCTTCAGAAACAGGGGATTCACGAGCGCATTCCCGCGCAGGTCGGGCTCAACATCGACGTCTCTGGCTCGATGACCGAGCTTTTCAAATCGGGTGCGGTCCAGGCGGCGCTTGAGCGTATTCTTCCCGTCGCTCTTTATTTCGACGATGACGGGCGTATCGACACCTGGGTGTTTTCCAATCAGGATCGGATGGCATCGATCGCACCCGCGACAGCAAAGAACTATGAGGGTTATGTCGAGCGCGAGATCATCGATAACCCCGCGCTGCAAACAGTGCTCTGGGGCGGCACCGATTACGGCCCGGTGATCCGGTCGAACCTGATGACTTACGGCTTGATGGAGGAAAATGCGGCCGGTGGCTTGCTCGGCATGATCTTTGGCATGCGGCGTGACCGATTCGGCGAGGAGACACGTTCCGGCGTTCCCGCGATCAACTATTTCCTCACAGACGGCGAGAATGCAGACCGGGATGCCGCCTGGGCCTTGCTGGAGCAGGCTGAACATGCCGAATCCCAAATCTATTACGTTATGGTCGGCATTGGCGAAGAGCGCTTCGACTTCCTGCGCACAGCGGCCGAGGAATTTCCCAACGTCGGTTTCGTCAGCGTTAGGGATCTCGGAGAATTCGTCGGTAGCGACGACGCCTATCAGAAACTGCTGCCGGCCGAACTCTGCGCATGGCTCAAGCACGAGCATGACGATGAGGACGACGATCACCACTGACGGCGGGCGGTCCTGACGGTTCGCAAGGCACCTGCCGTCAGGCGATCGCCTGCGCGGGGATGGCTTGCAGCTTGCCGGCGGCATGGTTGCGCACGGCGTCGCCGAAGGCGGCAAACAGCTTGTTCGAGGGTTTGTCGGTTTCGGCCCAATATTCCGGATGCCATTGCACGCCGACGGCAAAGGCTTTGGCGTCGATGACGGAGACCGCCTCCACCGTGCCGTCCTCGGCGATGGCTTCCACCTGCAAGCGCGGCGCGGTTTTGGCGATCGCTTGGCGATGCAGGGAATTCACGCTGACTTCGCCCGGGCCGAGGATACCTGCGATGCAGGAGCCTTCCTTGACGTGGACGGTCTGGCGGATGGCATACATGCCGTCGCGGTCAACACCTTCCGGCCGGCGATGGTCCCAGATCCCGGGCTGGTCCTGGATCTCGGTTGCGAGTGTGCCACCGAGAGCGACGTTCAGTTCCTGGATGCCGCGGCAGATGGCGAGCATCGGGATGGCGCGCTCGATGGCGCGGCGAATGAGCGGCAGGCTGGTGGCGTCGCGGGCGGGGTCGAAAGGTCCGTCCCTTTCAGTCGCCTCGGCGCCGTAGAGCGAGGGATGCACGTTGCTGGCCGAGCCGGAAACCAAGAGGCCGTCGACGCGGTCGAGGATCGCGTCGGTATCGTAGCCTCGCTCGAATGCGGGGATGATGAAGGCCATGACGCCGGCCGCATTCAGTGCGGCATTGAGATATTGATGCTGCACGGCGTGCCAGGTCGCGCCGTCGAAACTGCGGATATCGGCAGGAATGGCAACGATCGGTTTCGTCATGTTTGCCCCAGTGAAATCTTTCTGCTTGTCGTTTTGCCGCCAGAACGCACGCCAAGTCAACGGTTGGCTGTGTCCGATGGCCAAATTGCGGCGGAGGCGGCGCTGCGGCCACCAGGATTGCCGCTAAGCTGCTGATTTTGATAGGTGCGCTCTTATTGTCTTATTGTCGTCTTGATGCCAAAGGCTAATAGACTAAAGCTTGAATCGCGGCCTTCGCCATGCTTAGCTCTGCCCTCGCTGCGGGTAGGGGTGAAGATCGGCCGCGCAGTGCCATCTATACGGGAGGTTTTTGATGGATCGTCGTTCGTTTTTCAAGAAGGCGGGGACCGCCGGCGCCGGAGCGGTTGCCGCAACGGCATTGGCAGCGCCTGCGATCGCGCAGGAGAATCCGAAGATCGCATGGCGCATGACGTCGTCGTTTCCGAAAAGCCTGGACACGATCTATGGCGGCGCCGAGGATATCGCCAAGCATGTCGCCGCCGCGACGGACGGCAATTTCACGATCCAGCCATTCGCGGCCGGTGAGATCGTGCCCGGCCTGCAGGCCGTCGACGCGGTGGCCGCCGGCACGGTCGAGGCAGCGCATACCACCTCCTATTATTTCGTCGGCAAGGACCCCACCTATGCCATCGGCACGGCCATTCCGTTCGGGCTGAACAGCCGCCTGACCAATGCCTGGTTTTTCGAGGGCAACGGCAACAAGCTGATGAATGAATTCTATGCCACACAGGGCATGTATGCGCTGCCGGCCGGCAATACCGGTGCGCAGATGGGCGGCTGGTTCCGCAAGGAAATCAACACGCTCGATGACCTCAAGGGCGTGAAGATGCGCATCGCCGGCCTTGCCGGCCGCGTCATGGAGAAGGTCGGCGTCATCCCGCAGCAGATCGCCGGCGGCGACATCTATCCGGCGCTGGAAAAGGGCACGATCGATGCGGCGGAATTCGTCGGTCCCTACGACGATCTGAAGCTCGGCTTCCACAAGGTGGCGAAGTACTACTATTATCCGGGCTGGTGGGAAGGTGGCCCGACGGTGCACGCCTTCTTCAATCTCGAAAAGTGGAGCAACCTGCCGAAGCATTATCAGGCGGCGCTCACCGACGCCTGCGCCTTCGCCAATACTAACATGCTGGCGAAATACGACACGAAAAACCCGACGGCGCTGAAACAGCTTGTCGCAGAAGGCGCGACGTTGCGCCCGTTCAGCCAGGAGATTATGGAAGCCTGCTTCCAGGCGGCGACCGGCATCTACAGCGAAATCTCCGGCACGAACCAGTATTTCAAGAAGATCTATGACGACCAGACCGCCTTCAAGCGGGATGCCTATCTCTGGATGCAGCTGTCGGAATACACTTTCGATACGTTCATGATGATCCAGCAGCGGGCCGGGAAGCTTTAAGCTTTTCGCCGGCGGCATCAGCATCTAGACGAGCGTGATATCAAAACCCCGGATTTGTGTCCGGGGTTTTGCTTTTTCGTCCTATTTGGCAGGCGCCGGCGGTGCTCCGGGCAGGCCGTTCAATGGCGGCAGAGTGAGACCCGGGATCTGCGGCGAGCCGTTGCCGCCGCCGAGAGGCGGCAGGCCGAGCTGATTGCCGAAGCCAGGCACTTCGATCTTGATGGAGTTCGGGTCAACCTTCGGACCGCGATCCAGCCAGTAGGTCACCGATTGCGGCCAGAAGATCACGATTGCCACCAGGATGAGCTGCATGCCGACCCAGGGCAGCGCGCCCATATAGATATCCGAGGTCTTGACGTCCTTGCTGGCGATCGAGCGCAGGTAGAAGAGCGCGAAGCCGAAGGGCGGGTGCATGAAGCTCGTCTGCATGTTGACGCAGATCAGCACGCCGAACCAGATCAAGTCGATGCCGAGACTGGAGGCGACGGGGGCGAGCATCGGGATGACGATGAAGGCGATCTCGAAAAAATCGAGGAAGAAGGCGAGCACGAAGATGAAGATGTTGACGAAAATCAGGAAGCCGACCGGGCCGCCTGGTATGCCCGACAACATGTGCTCGATCCAGCGCGAGCCATCCATGCCCTGGAAAACCAGGCTGAAACAGGTGGAGCCGATCAGGATCATCACCACCATCGATGTGATATGCGTGGTCGATGACATTGCCTCGCGGATCAGCGGCCAGGTCAGGCGGCGATTCATGGCGGCGAGCAGCATGGCGCCGACGACGCCGAGGGCGCCTGCTTCCGTCGGTGTCGCAAGACCCATGAAGATCGTGCCGAGCACGAGGAAGATGAGCACGATCGAGGGCACCATGCCCATCAACACCTTGACGAGCAGCGCCCAGTTGAAGTCGCCGCGCACTTCTTTCGGCAGCGGCGGCATCGACTTCGGCCGGATGATCGACATGACCAGGATGAAGAGCACGAAGATCGTCACCTGCAGGATCGAAGGGCCGATCGCGCCGAGATACATGTCGCCGACCGACCGGCCGAGCTGATCGGCGAGAACGACGAGCACGAGCGAGGGCGGGATGACCTGGGTGATCGTGCCCGAGGCGGCGATCACGCCGGTGGCAAGGCGCGGACTGTAGCCGTAGCGCAGCATGATCGGCAGCGAGATCACCCCCATGGTGATGACCGAGGCCGCCACCGTGCCGGTGATTGCGCCGAGCACGGCGCCGACGAGGATAACGGCATAGGCAAGGCCGCCGGGTACGGCGCCGAAGAGCTTGCCGGTGCCTTCAAGCAGATCTTCGGCCAGCCCGCAGCGCTCCAGTATCGCCCCCATGAAAGTGAAGAAGGGGATGGCAAGCAGGAGGTCGTTGGAAACGATGCCGAAGAAGCGCAGCGGCAAGGCTTGCAGAAAGACCTCACCGAAATGGCCCGTGGCGATGCCGATAATGCCGAAGAACAGGCCGACAGCGGCCAGCGAAAAGGCGACCGGAAAGCCGTAGAGCATGAAGATGACCATGCCCAGGAACATCGCCGGCGGAATGATGCCGAAATCAAACAAATCCGTTCCTCTCGGTCCGCTTTACTGCAGCGGCTTTTCGTATGTCGTATCGATCTGGATGGTGCCGGTCAGCGCTGCTATCCGTTTGATCAGCTCGGAAACGCCCTGAAGGGAAAGCAGCGCGAAGCCGGCGACGAGGATCAGCTTGACGGGCCAGCGGATCAGTCCGCCGGCATTGCCGGATATTTCCCCCTGCTGGTAGGAGATCGCGAAGAAGGGCCAGCACAGCCAGGTGAGGTAGATACATGCGGGAAGGAGGAAGGCGAGGAGGCCGATAATGTCGATCCAGATCTTGGCCTTATCGGAAACCGCGCCGTAGATCAGATCGACGCGGACATGCTCGTTGTTGCGCAGCGCATGTGAGGCGCCGAGCATGACGACGAAGGCGAAGAGATACCATTGGATCTCCAGCCAGCCGTTCGAACTATAGTTGAAGGCATAGCGGACGATGGCGTTCCCGGCGCTGATCAGGCAGCAAAACAGCACCATATATTCGGAAAGTTTGCCCATGAAGCGGCTGATCGCGTCGATCAGCCGGCTTGCGGCCAGAAGTGCCGACATTCGCCTCCCCTTGCTCTTGTTCCGCCGTTTTCCGGCGGCTTTCCCTCTTTGGAATCGATGTAGACCACGGCCCTTGAAATTGGAAGGATAAATGCCTGGCGTTGGAGTATAGTCTTAGACCCAGCGGGGCAGACTGCGCGATTGCCGAATATTTGGACAACCCAGGCGTGGATAAATTATTTCAATAATCTCGCGAGCAGGCTGCATTATCTCGTGAAAGATGTGGTGTTCACGCTCTGGTTTTAGAAAATTTGACCAAATGTTTGATTCCATTGAAATCAATTTTTAAAAGGTTGGGCTTAGAATTCCCGCGCACAGGGAAAGTGTGGATGAAGCCAGATAACCCGAACAGGGTCCCTTTAGATGTGTATCTGTCGTTTGTGAGTTCCCTGTCCGGGAATCGCATGACGCTGCTTGTTGGCGTGATCGTGCATGTTGCGACGTGCCTTGCAGTGGCTGCCAAGACGCAGTACTCCATCTACATCCTGCTGTCGGCCGCCTTCCTTCTGGTCTTCGGCGCTCGCATGGTCATCTTCCGACGGTTCGATCGCGTCGACAAGGATAGCCTGTCGCGCGCCGACATCGAGCGTTGGGAGCGGATTCTCGTCGCCAGCGGAGCCTGCACCACCGCGCTCCTCGGCATCGCCAGCGGTTACGCCATCTTCGTCGTGCATGATTCCTTTGCTGAGCTTGCCTGCATTTCCGTCACCATGGCGACCATGGTTTCCGTCGTCGGCCGCAACTACGGCTCGCGCTTCGCAGTCGACCTCCAGACGTTCTTCTGCTGCCTGCCGATGATCATCTGCAGCCTGCTGGCAATGGATTTCTATCGCGGCGTGTTGTCGATTTTCCTTATCCCGTTCTGGCTGACGACGCGAGCCATGGCGAATGGCGTGCGCGAGTTTCTCTATGAAAACGTCATCGCGCGCCGGGAGATCACCATCATCGCCGATCGGTTCGATACGGCGCTCAACAACATGCCGCACGGCCTCGTCATGGTCGACGTCGAAAATCGCATTCAGGTCGTCAATCGCAAAGCCTGCGAGTTGCTGAAGATCGGTGCGCCCGAGCGGCTGAAGGACCGAGACCTTGGCGCCGTGCTGCGCTACGGCGCGCGCCACAGCTTCATGGACGCCTCGCAGCCGGAACTCATCCTGCGCCAGCTGACCCAGGTGGCCGAAGGCAACCTGTCGCGAACGCTCATTCATTTTCCCGAGAGCCTGTCGCTCGAATTCTCTGCCAGCCGCAGGGCCGACGGCGGCGCCGTGCTGATTTTCGAGGACGTGTCGAGCCGCGTGAAGGCGGAGCAGAAGATCCTGCACATGGTGCGCTTCGACGCGCTGACCGGCCTGCCCAACCGGGAATATTTCGGCCAGCTGGTGCAGGAGTATCTCGCCAAACATCCGAGGAAGTCGGGTCCGCTCGGCTTCATGGTGCTCGATATCGACGAGTTCAAGCATGTCAACGACATGCGCGGCCATGTCACCGGCGACCATCTGCTCTGTGCGATCGCCGCCCGCATCAAGGAAGCCTCCGGCAACGCTATCCTCGGCCGCCTGATGGGAGACCAGTTCATCCTGTTCTTCCCGCATGCGAAGCAGCCGACCTCGCTCGACCTCGAGATCCGTCGCGTGCATGCGGCAATCCAGGGCAATTACGAGGTCGATGAGTTTACGTTCCTCGTTTCGCTCAGCGCCGGCTATGCAATCCTCGAAAGCGACGCCTTTGCGATGGACGAATGGAGCGTCAAGGCGGATCTTGCGCTGTTCGAAAGCAAGTCGCGCTTCAAGGGCGGCATATCAGGCTTCGAGCGCGAGATGGACGGCCGCTATATCGAGCAGCAGAAGCTGAAGGCGGACCTCCGCGATGCGGTTTCGGCGCAAGCGCTGCATCTGGTCTTCCAGCCGATGTTCCGGGCTGACGGCTCGCGGATCGAATGCGCCGAAGCCTTGGCGCGCTGGGTGCATCCGGAGAAGGGCTCGATCCCTCCCGATGTCTTCATCCGGCTCGCCGAGGATATGGGCATCATCTCCGACATCACCCGCTTCGTGCTGTTCAAGGCCTGCAGCGAATGCATGACCTGGCCGGAGCATATCGCCGTCTCGGTCAACCTTTCGGCGCGGGACCTGCGCGATGCCGATATCCTGTCTGTGGTTGCCGATGCGCTTGCCCATTCCGGCCTCGATGCGGCGCGGCTGCATCTCGAAGTCACGGAAAGCTGCCTGATCGACGAGCCGGCGGCCGTGCGCGCGATCCTGGCGGAGCTCAGAGCCCGCGGCATCACCATCGCCATCGACGACTTCGGTACCGGCTTCTCCAGCCTGAGCTATCTCGACACCCTGCCGCTCGATATCGTCAAGATCGACCGCTCCTTCGTGCGCAACATCGTCGAGGATACCCGCCGCCTCAAGCTCTTGCGCGGTACGGTCCATCTCGCTCGGGAACTCGGCCTGAAGATCGTCATCGAGGGCGTCGAGACCGAGGAACAGCTGGCGCTGCTCAACAAACACCGCAGCACCGATCTCGTACAGGGCTACGTCTTCTCGCAGCCGGTGCCTTCGCAGAACATCGCGCTGCTGCAACAGGGCATCGGCCGCCGCACGGTCCAGCGCCGTCGCAACAAGGTCGCCTGAGCACCTGCAAGTAACGGGTTACCCGGCCGAAAATCTTGCCCGCCATTAACCTTAACAATTTAAAACCAACGCAAATTCTCAGATTTTCTTGCCTAAGTGCCGCTGGCGTATGATTAATGATCCGTTAACGAGCGGATCAGAGAATGTCAGACATACTTTTTACGCGTGGCGATTTTAGCAGGAAAATCCTCGAAATTTTGGATCATGTCGAATATCGCCGTGTTGAAAGCGGCGAAGACATGGAGGAGGTGGAGCGCCTGCGCTACAAGGCCTACAAGGCCCACGGCGCGCTGTCGCTTGCCCCGGAAGGCCTGTTGGACGAGGTCGATTTCGACAGCCATGCCTATATCTTCGGTCTGTACTATTACGGTGAACTGGTCAGTACGATCCGAATTCATTATGTCACGCCGGAGCACCGTATCAGCCGGTCCGGGGAGGCCTTTCCCGAGGCGATGGATGAGCTCTTGGATGCCGGACTGACCTTGATCGACCCGGCGCGGTTCGCCGCCGATCCGGAACTCACCGCCAACCTGCCATGGGTTCCCTATCTGACGCTGAGACCCGCCATCGTTGCGGCAGCGTATTTCCGGGCTGACCGCGTTATTCAGTCTGTCCGGCCCCCGCATGCTGCCTTCTACAAGCGGGTCTTCTATGCCGATACCATCGTGCCCGGCCGACTGGCAGAGAGTTACGGGGTTGACGTGACGCTGATGGCGACGAATGTGGTCGAGGTCGGGCGCAAGCTGTTGACGCGCTATCCCTTCTTCATCTCCAGCGCCAGCGAGCAGCGCATGATGTTTTCGCGCAATCCCAACGATACGCTGCCGCCGCTCACCATCATTCCGACGGCGCGCTTCGTGCCGCAGGGCGAGCTCGGCACCGACCTGCCGCTCTGATTTCTTCTTCTCCCCGCCCATAAGAGAAGGTGGTTGCGAAGCGCGGCTGCGGCATTCTCATGCATTGCGCTTTCGCCTGTCATTGTGTAATCCCTGCAGCCAGGGACTTCCCTCGTTTGGCGAGGGAATCAGGCTGCGAAAAGGCATTTGAGGGAGACGATATTTATGGCCGAACATCATACCGGACCGGTCGAGACCGGCGCGCCGATGGACTACAAGGAACATGAGCAGACCTACAACATGTTCATTGCCGGTACGAAATATGGCTCGATGCTCCTCATCGTCCTCCTGCTTGCGATGACCGCCGGTTTCTTCGGCGGCGCTGGCCTGCTCGGCGGCCTTTTCGTCTTCATCGTTCTTCTCGCCGTCGGCATCGCCCTATTCCGCTGATCGCCAGATTCAGAGGGTCAGAGCGTCCCCTGTGCGTCCGAAAGGACGCACGGCGCTCTGAGGGGAGGAGAAGCTTCTCCGAAGCTTTGTGAATTTGGTGCTCGGCCCGCGCGGGGGAGCCTGCAGCGGTCTGGCTGACCCGGAGGAGGGGGCAGTTGGGCAATATCGTTTTCGTTGCGAGAGAAATCACGGATGGGGAGACGCGCGTCGCCGCTTCTGCCGAGACCGTAAAGAAGATGAAGAGTTTCGGCTTCGACGTCGTCGTCGAAGCCGGTGCCGGTGTGGCGTCGCGCATCCCGGACGCCGAGTTCGAGGCCGCGGGCGCCAGGATCGGCAGTTTCGCGGACGCCGCCTCCGCCGACGTGGTGCTTAAGGTGCGCCGCCCAAGCGCATCGGAGATCTCGGGTTATAAGAGCGGTGCCGTGGTCATCGCCATCATGGACCCTTATGGCAATGACGAGGCGATCGCAGCTCTGGCAAGCGCCGGGCTTTCGGCATTTGCCATGGAGCTGATGCCACGCATCACCCGTGCCCAGTCCATGGACGTTCTTTCGTCCCAGGCCAATCTTGCCGGCTATCAGGCCGTAATCGAGGCGGCTGGTATCTATGACCGCGCTATGCCGATGATGATGACGGCGGCAGGCACCGTGCCGGCTGCCAAGGTCTTCGTCATGGGCGCCGGCGTCGCCGGCCTCCAGGCGATCGCGACCGCGCGTCGCCTCGGCGCGGCTGTGTCGGCCACCGACGTTCGCCCGGCCGCCAAGGAGCAGGTCGCCTCGCTCGGCGCCAAGTTCATCGCCGTCGAGGATGAGGAGTTCAAGGCGGCGGAAACGGCCGGCGGTTATGCCAAGGAAATGTCGGCCGACTATCAGGCCAAGCAGGCAGCGCTCGTCGCCGAACATATCGCCAAGCAGGACATCGTCATCACCACCGCTCTCATTCCCGGTCGCGCGGCGCCGCGGCTCGTGTCGCGCAGCATGCTTGCCTCGATGAAGCCGGGCGCGGTCGCCGTCGACCTCGCGGTCGAGCGCGGCGGTAATATTGAGGGCGTCGTTGCCGACGAGATCGCCGATATCGAGGGTGTGAGGGTGATCGGTTTCGCCAATATGCCGGGCCGGGTCGCGGCCAGCGCCTCGGCGCTCTACGCCAAGAACCTCGTCACCTTCCTCGAGACCATGGTCAACAAGGAAAGCCGGAGCGCCGTCGTCAATCTAGACGACGAGCTCGTCAAGGCGACGATGCTGACCTATGCCGGCGACGTGGTTCATCCCGCCTTCGGCGGCGCGAAGAAGGGAGATATCTGATGGCCAGTGAAGCAATGGACAGAGCGCTGGAGCAGCTCGATCAGGCCGTAACCGCCGTCATCACGGCGGCGGCTCAGGCGCCGGAAGCGGCAAGTGCCGCCACCGGCGGTGCGATCGATCCCTTTGTCTTCCAGCTTGCGATCTTCGTATTATCGATCTTCGTCGGCTATTACGTCGTGTGGTCGGTGACGCCGGCACTGCATACGCCGCTGATGGCCGTCACCAATGCGATCTCCTCGGTCATCGTCGTCGGCGCGCTTCTGGCGGTCGGCATCTCCGAAAGCGGGCTTGCGACCGGTTTCGGCTTCGTCGCCCTGGTGCTCGTCTCGGTGAACATTTTCGGCGGCTTCCTCGTCACGCAGCGCATGCTGGCGATGTACCGCAAGAAGGACAGGTAAGCGACCGATGACCAATATCGCAGCCTTCCTCTATCTCGTCTCGGGCGTCCTCTTCATCCTGGCACTGCGCGGCCTGTCGCATCCGGCCACCAGCCGCAAAGGCAATCTCTACGGCATGGTCGGCATGGGGATCGCCATCCTGACGACACTCGTGCTTGCGACACCCAATTTCGGCGGCTTCGTGCTGATTATTCTCGGCCTTGCCATCGGCGGCAGCGTCGGCGCCTATGTCGCCCGCACCATCCCAATGACTTCGATGCCGCAACTCGTTGCCGGTTTCCATTCGCTGGTCGGCCTTGCGGCCGTGCTGGTCGCGGCGTCGGCGCTCTACACGCCTGCTTCCTTCGGCATCGGCGAGATCGGCCAGATCCACACTGAAGCGCGCATCGAGATGGCACTCGGTGTCGCGATCGGGGCGCTGACCTTCACCGGTTCGATCATCGCCTTCCTGAAGCTCGACGGTCGCATGTCCGGCAAGCCGATCCTGCTGCCCTATCGGCACCTGATCAATGCGAGCCTGCTGGTGTTGATCGTGCTCTTCATCATCGGGCTTGCCGCCACCGAAAGCCATTTCGACTTCTGGGCTGTGGTGGCCTTGTCGCTGGCGCTTGGTGTTCTGCTGATCGTGCCGATCGGCGGGGCCGATATGCCCGTCGTCGTCTCGATGCTGAATTCCTATTCCGGATGGGCTGCGGCCGGCATCGGCTTTACGCTCGGCAATCTGGCGCTGATCATCACCGGCGCGCTCGTCGGCTCCTCCGGCGCGATCCTTTCCTACATCATGTGCAAGGGCATGAACCGTTCCTTTGTCTCCGTGATCCTCGGCGGTTTCGGCGGCGAGACGGCGTCTGCCGGACCCGACACATCGGACAGGACGGTCAAGCTCGGCTCGGCTGAGGATGCGGCCTATCTGATGGCCAATGCGTCCAAGGTCATCATCGTGCCCGGGTACGGCATGGCGGTCGCCCAGGCCCAGCATGCGCTGCGTGAACTCGCCGACAATCTCAAGAAAAACGGCGTCGAAGTGAAATATGCGATCCATCCCGTTGCAGGCCGCATGCCCGGCCACATGAACGTGTTGCTCGCCGAAGCCAATGTTCCCTATGACGAGGTCTTCGAGCTCGAGGACATCAATTCGGAATTCGCCCAGGCCGACGTCGCCTATGTCATCGGCGCCAACGACGTCACCAATCCGGCGGCACGTGACGACAAGACCTCGCCGATTTACGGCATGCCCATCCTCGACGTCGACCGGGCCAAGACCTGCCTCTTCGTCAAGCGTTCGCTCGGCTCGGGTTATGCCGGCATCGACAATACGCTGTTCTACAAGGACGGCACGATGATGCTGCTCGGTGATGCGAAGAAGATGACCGAGGATATCAACAAGGCGATCGCGCATTGATCGACTGAGAGACAGCCGCCCCTCGGGCGGCTGTTCGATTCAGATCTATTGCTATATCTCGCCCGGTACGAGTGTCATCTTCTCGACGCCGATCGCCAGGTTAAGACCTTCCTGAGCCTGGACATTCAGCGGCTGAAGCATGAAGGCCTTGTCGGTGCCGCCGGCAATCACCTTGGCGCCGGCGCCCGCACCGAAACTCGCATCGGCGCCTATCCCGTAATATTCACCGGCAAGGGCAAATTGCGGGATATCCGTACCGGTCTTTGCCAGCACCTGCCAGATCATCACGCTCTTGCCGGTCTGGCCGACGTCGAGGCCGAATTTCTCGATCTTGCCGGCGTAGACCGCCTTGGCGCCGCCTGATGCCGGCGTATAGGTGCAGATGAGGTTCTTCTGCGAGGTGATGATCAGGCCCTGGCCGCCATCCGATCCACAGACGAGACGGCCAAGCGTGACATAATTTTCCGCGCCCGCCGGGCTTGCCCAGGCTGCGCCCGCCAAAGCCATGGCGGCGACCATCGTTTGCTTGAACATGGTCTTTCTCCTTTGGAACGACCTGTCCGAAACGAGTGGAGATGGTGATTGTTCCTGGAGTCTATTCCCGCTCAAGCGTGGCGCGTTGCGCAGTCAGCACCCATAACAGGCCTTCGGGTCGAAAATCGACATCGACCGTGCCGCGGAAGGCGGCGGCGGCATGAGCCTTGATCACGGTCGTGCCGAAGCCCGAGCGCGACGGCTCGACGACCGGCGGGCCGCCGCTCTCCTCCCAGGTGAAACGGAGCAGGGGCTCCGGCTTGTCTTCCTCCCTGACGTCTCGCCATTGGAAGCGGACACGGCCCTGCGGCACGGAGAGCGCGCCGTATTTTACCGAGTTGGTGGCGAGTTCATGCAAGGCGAGGCCGAGATTCTGCACCGCATCCGGCTTCAGCACGAAATCGTTGCCGCTGACCTCGATCTGTTCGCGCGATTGCGGGAAGGCCTGCAGATGAATGTCGACGACCCGCCGCAGCGACACACCTCCCCATTGCTCGCTGGTCAGGAGCTCGATCGAACGCGCGAGCCCTTCGAGGCGATCGGCGACGGCGGCGCTGAAGCTCTCGACGCTGTCGGCCTGCTTGGCAAGCTGGCGCATCATTGCCTGAGCGAGCGTCAGAAGATTCTTGGTGCGGTGAACGAGCTCGTGCATGACGAAGCGCAGCCGATCCTCGGTCTGGCTGCGATCGAAGGAAGCGTTCGAAAGGGCGATCGCCACCTGGTTCGCCTCGATGACGCTGGTCTCGACCGGCGAGACGATGTGGCCCTCGCCCATGCGGTTCGCCATGTCGGCGATCTCGCGGATGGTGGTGCGCACCTGCCTTGCGACTGCATAGGCGGCCAGCACGGCGACAAGCACGAGTGCTACGCCACCGATGATGAGGAAGCGCCAGGTGCTGAGGATCGAAGCCTGGGCGATCGGTCCCCAGATCACCGTCTTCCATGACCAGCCGGGGATCTTGGCATAACCAAGCAGCATGTGCGGCATGATCTTCTCGTCCTGGAAGACGCCACGGGAAGCGGTCAGCGCCGGCAGGATGCGCGGGTCGAAGGGCGTGCCGGGCTCAAGGTGGGTGGGCCCCGTGGAGGCGACGACGTGGCCGCTCTGGTCGACGACCGCGGCCGACCAGCCTTGGGCAAGGCCCTCGGTCGTCACGAGTTTACCCAGATCCCTGGCGTCCTGCGTGATAATGAGGGCTGCGACCGGATCGTCGGCTTGCGGCAGGGTGACGTTGTAGACCCAATCGCCGCTGATCCGGCCGCGAAAGACGTCGGACGCCTCGATGTGGCCGGAGGTCATGGCCGACTCGAGCGCAGGCATGTTCGCTACCTTGTCGAGCGGCGTGCCGAATGCCCGGCGCGTGTTCAGGAGTTGCTGGCCGGTGCGATCGACGGCGATGACGAACATCGTATTGTCCCGCAGGGCCGTTTCCGTGCGCTGGTGGAAGGCCGCGAGGTTGCCGTTTTCCAGCTCCGGCGAGCTCGACAGCAGCCGCAGCGTCGTTGCCATATCCTGAAGCTGACGGTCGATGATGCGTGAAAGGGCAAGCGCATCCTGCGTCGTCTCGCGCTTCAGTGTCGAACGCTGGTTATCCTCCAGTTGCAGCAGAAGCAGCGCCACGAAGGCGAAAATCGGCAATACGATCGCTACCGCCATGGCGACGAGATAGGTGCCGATCGAGGCCTTGGGAAAGAACAGGGCGACGATCTTCATCTAGTGCGCCATTTCGTATGCGCGCAGTCCGCAACAGTTTTCGCTTGCGGTTGGGAAAGCAAAGATCCGCATCTCTCGCAAACCGCCCTCAACAGGTTTTCGGACGCCCGATAGCAGGCTATCGAAGCAGGCCCATGTTAGGGGGAGCAAGAGCAGGTTGCAACATAGTATGACGTGCTGCTGGGGGCGGCCGCTGCTTTTTCGGCTCGCCTTTTAACTTGGAGGGCTGCCTTCGCGGGGAAGAACTGGGGTCTCCGGACGGCACGGGATCAGGCATGTTTTTGAGGATCCGGCCGGGAGATTCGGTTGAATTGGCACGATCTTGGCCGGCATTTCGAGAGGCGGCTGCGGTGGCAAGCGGCCGTTGTGGGCGGCCGATGTCTCAGGCCGCCTCACCGATGTCGTTAGCCGGCCGATGCGCCGACACGGGCCAGGCCGTCGCGCGCCGGCTGGTATTTGGGATCGAGGCCGACGGCGTGGCGATAGGAGCGGGCGGCCTTGGCCTTGTCGCCGCGGCGTTCGTAGACGAGCGCCTGGTTGGCCCAGGATTCGGCGATGTTGCCGTTGAGCTCGATCGCGTGGTTGAAATCGGCAAAGGCGTTGTCGTCGTCGTTCAGCGCGATATAGGAAATGCCGCGACCATTATAGGGTTCGGGCGAATTCGGCGCGAGCGAGATCGCCTTCGAGAAATCGTCGATCGCCTTATCCTGCTGATTGCGCTTCTGGAAGATCAGGCCGCGATTGTGGTAGGCGCGGCCGTCGGTGGTGCCGAGCTGGATCGCCTTGCTGAAATCATTGAAGGCCGGGTCGTCCTGGCCGGCCATGCGATAGACATTGCCGCGGCCGATATAGGCGACGTCATAGCTCGGATTGATCTGCAGGGCGGCGTTGTAATCGGCAATCGCCTGCTGCTGCTGGCCCATGTTGCGATAGACCAGGGCGCGGTTGGCATAGGCCTGGAAGAAACGCGGATTGATCTGCAGCGCCGTGTTGAAATCGTTCAGCGCCTGGCGGAATTGGCCGCCGCGGCCATAGGCGGAGCCGCGGACGTTATACCCTTCCGGATCCTTCGGATTGGCGTTGATCACAGCCGTCAGCGAGGCGATGTTCTCTTCCGAACCCTGCGCCTTGTCGATGTGGATCACGGCATCCGTGGTGTTGGTCGTGTCGCAGCCGGCGAGGCCGAACATTGCCGCCAGCGCCAAAGCGGGCAGGAATGCGGTTTTCTGCAAGCGCGAGGCGCGGGACGGATTGAAGGTGGTAACAGCCATTCGGGCTCGCTTTCCCCATGCGGCATATCCGGTTCGCGGATATGCGATCTTCAGCGGCAAAACTAAAAAGGCGGCGGCGAACCTATCGCCCCCGCCACAATGCATCTGAAAACGTCGAAAAAACGACGGCAACGCTCAGCGTGCGACCAGACCTTCGCGCTGGGCGCGCTTGCGGGCCAGCTTGCGAACGCGGCGAACAGCCTCAGCCTTTTCGCGAGCGCGCTTCTGCGACGGCTTCTCGTAGTAGTCGCGCATCTTCATTTCGCGGAAAATGCCTTCGCGCTGCATCTTCTTCTTGAGAGCGCGGAGAGCCTGATCGACATTGTTATCGCGGACAAGTACCTGCACGAGAATCACGTTCCTTTGGTTTTGGTTGATGCCTGAGGCGGCGCAGCGCCAGGGGCAAAAAAATTACGTTCGCGCGGCCGCAGCCTTGCGATTGGTGATGCGGGATAGCAGATCGGGTATGGGAAGTCCAGATAGATATGGGAAGGCCGCCGGAAAAATCACGTTTCGCCCGATATCCGGTTACGATCCGGGGTTTCGGGCTGGGCTTCATCCAGCGCGGCAATCGCCTCCTTGAGCGCCGCGCGGACCCGCAGACGGTCGGCAGGCTCCAGCCGGCTCATATCCAGATGCAGGTCGAGCCCGGAGAGATGTTCGCTCAGAACGCGGCTCTTGTGGTCGGCGCCGAGTGTCAGCCCGTCCACGGCATAGGGCACGATCTCGCGCTGTATACCCTTCATCGTGATCGGCGGCAGGGGATGGGCGTCGACGATTTCGTTCACCAGCGCATAGGTTTCGTAGCTGATGACGATTTCTCCGCCCTGGGCGATCGATTGCAGACGGGCTGCGAGATTGGCCTCCGCACCGATGATCGTGTAGTCCATCCGGTCGTTGCTGCCGAAATTGCCGACGTTGCAGTATCCGCTGTTGATTCCCATGCGCACGACGAAAGGCTCTTCGGTGCCGTTCCTGCGCCATCTGTCCTTGAGTTCGCCGAGACGGCGCTGCATGTCGACGGCCATGCGCAGGCATGCTTTCGCATCCTCCTCCGGCCCCTTGGTTTCCGGGTCGCCGAAGAAGACCAGCATCGCGTCGCCGATAAACTTGTCCACCGTGCCGCCATGCTCGAGCGCAATGTTTGACATTTCGGTCAGATATTCGTTGAGCATCTCCGTCAGGGCTTCGGGCTGCAGGCGCTCGGTGGTCGCCGTGAAATCCTTGATGTCGGAGAAGAAAATCGTCAGGCGCTTGCGCTCGGTATGGACGACGACGTCCTTCTGGCCGCTGAAGATGCTCTTGTATATCTGTGGCGAGAGATAGCGCGAAATCTTCAGGGAAACGCTGGCGAGGAATTCGTTCGCCATTTCCAGATCCTGGTTGGCGCTGTGGATTGTGCGCGTCTGCTGCCGCTGGAGCGCGATGAAGCTGATGCCGATGACGGCGACGAATAGGAAATAGCAGAGTAGGTATTTGAAGGCGAAGACATTGCTCGCGTAGGGCTGCCGTATGATGACTTCCTGAATGCCACGCACATCGCCGACCTTCCAATCGGTCTTCGGGCTTTCGGGATGGGTATTGTGACAGGCGACGCAGGCCTGACCCATGACGACAGGGGTGACGAAGCGCAGGGTATCGGTCAATCCGACACGGGTGAGGTCGGTCAGCGTCTGCTGCGGATTGGCGCGCAAGGCTGTGAGCGCTCGTTTCTCGAAGTCGTCGAGTTCGTGGGGCGCGCGGCTCTTGAAGGGAAGGTCGGAGACGAAGCGGTAGGTAATGTTGGCCTGCTGCTCCTTGATGACGTCGCCGAGTTCCAGGGAAAGTGTGGCCGGCAGCGGGATGGCGCCCGGTATATTCGCGTAGTTATGGGAGACGACCGTCCCCTCGGTCGTGCCGTTGGCATGCGCGGCCAGAACGCGCCCTACGACATTGGTGGAGTAATAGGAGCGGATGCTCGATATCAGCGAGCTCATGTCGCGCGCCTGACGCCGCAACGTATTTCCCGAGAGATCGCTGATGTCGAGCCAGACGGCAAGCGGCAGCCCTGCAAGCATTGCCAGCACGACGACGATCAGCCAATAGCCGCTCCGGCGCGCGGCGGATTCGGAAATCAAGGCGCCCCTCATTCTTTTCTGGAAAACATCCGATTTTCGATCGCTACAAGAACATTTCGCCGCGTGCCCGGCAAGATCGAAGCGTTGTCATTCCGGCCAAAACTGGAAGCGTCGCACGACGGGCCAAAAGTGAGGATCGGGAACGCATGTGCGAATGGCGTTTGGATCGAAAGCGGCGTAGCCTGTCTGTCGGCAGGAGCGGATCGCCCCGCCGACCGCGGAGGGGACTGCCGGTAAGATTATGACGCGCGCGCAGCAAATCGGTGTCGTTATCGGCTTGGCGATCGTGGCTTTCCTCACGATGCTGCGGGCTGGCGATCCCGGGATGTTCAAGCTGATCCGCGGCGTGACTTTCGACGAGTATCAGCGGCTGCTTCCCCGCACCTTCGAGCCGATGCCGGTCCGGGTGATCGATATCGACGAGGCGTCGCTGCGGGAATTCGGCCAATGGCCCTGGCCACGAGACCGGCTGGCCCTGCTGGTGGACCGGCTTTCTAATATGGGTGCCTCGGCCATTGCCTTCGATGTCCTCTTTTCCGAGCCGGACCGGCTGTCGCCGCGCAATGTTGTTAGGGAGGTCGCAGGGGTCGATCCCTCGCTTGCAGAGAAATTGCCCGATAATGACGAGATATTCGCCCGCTCGATTGCCGAAAAGCCTGTCGTGCTCGGTTTCGGCCTTTCCAATAAGGGCAATTATCGGCCGCCTGTGAAAGCGCACTTCGCCATCAAGGACGAAAGCCCCGTCGAGGCTCCGCCCTATCTCGGCGCCTCGACACCGCTCAGGCCGCAGTTGGAGGCCAGTGCGGCGGGACTCGGTCATATCAGCCTCAACCCCGGCAATCCGTCGCCGGTGGTGCGCGCCGTTCCCTTGTTCCTGACCGATGGCCAGCAGCTCTATCCCAATCTCGCGATCGAGGCGCTGCGCGTCGCGCAGGGAGAGACGACCTATGTAGTCTCCGGAGCGCCCGAGCGGGCCGGCATCATGACATCGGTGAAGATCGGGGAGTACGTCGTGCCGCTGACGGCGGCGGGCGAACTCTGGCTCTATGTCACGCCCGACCGGGCGGAGCGGTATATATCCGTCCGGCAGGTGCTTGCCGCCGCCGGACCCTCGCCAGAGGTCGCCACCGCCATCGAGGGCAGCATCGTCTTCGTCGGCACATCGGCCGCCGGCCTGCAGGATATCCGTGTCACCGCGCTCGGCGAGAACGTTCCAGGCGTTTCGCTGCATGCGCAGGCGGTCGAGCAGATCCTCTCTGGCCATTTCTTATCGCGGCCCGACTGGGCGGACGGGCTTGAGATCATGACGATCGCGATCCTCGGATGCCTGCTCGTGGTGGTGACGACCTTCGTCAGCCCCGCCGTCGCTCTGATCTGCGGACTGTTGATCACGGCGATGGCGCTCGTGGCGTCCTGGCTCTCATTTCTCTATGCGGGGCTTCTGTTCGATCCGCTGGCTCCGATCATCAGCGGCTCGATCACCCATTTTGCCGCGACCTCGTTCCGCATCCTGGTGATCGACCGGGAGCGGCGCGAGGTGCGGCGCGCCTTCGGCCATTATCTCTCTCCGTCGCTGCTTCACCGCATCGAACATAACCGTGATGCCTTGCGCCTCGGCGGAGACGATCGCGAATTGACGATGATGTTCGTCGACGTCAGGAGTTTCACCGAAATCAGCGAGCGACTGGCGCCGACCGATGTCGTCGCCTTTCTGAATACCTTGCTCGATGCGTTGAGCCGTCACGTGGTCGCCAATGAAGGCACGCTCGACAAGTTCATCGGCGATTCGATCATGGCCTTCTGGAACGCGCCCGTCGACGTGGCGGACCATGCAACCAAAGCGGTTCGCGCTGCCCTTGCCATGCGCGAGACGCTCACGGAATTGAATGCCGGCGACGCCTTCGGCTTCGGACCGGGGCAGGAGGTCGGGATCGGCATCGGCATTCATACGGGCCTTGCCTGCGTCGGCAATATGGGCGCCAAGACCCGTTTCAACTATTCGGCGGTCGGCGATGCCGTCAACGTCGCGGCGCGCATCGAGTCATGCTGCAAGGAAGTCGGCTTCGATATCCTCATATCAGACAGTACGGCACGATTGGTGCAGGGAATGGCGCTGATCGAGGCCGGCGCTCTTCCGCTCAAGGGCAAGAGCAGCCGAACGCAGATCCTTGCCGTCGTTGGCGACGAGCGCGTTGCGGCATCCTCGGAATTCGCCGCCCTCGAGGTCGTTCACCGTCAACTGACGCAGGCCCTGCATTCGCATTCGAAGAACACCAGGAAGCTTGTCGGTACGGCAAAGCTCAGGGCGGCGCAGGTGATCGGCGGTCTGGCGGAATTCTACCAACGAATATCGGGTAGGACCGATCATTTCCGGGAGGTGCAGGACGGGATCGGAAAGAGCGCCGTCGATTGACGGGCCTTTAGCGGTTGTGACCGAAATTCCGGCCTCTGTCGCGGTCGTGGTGCCCGTCCCGATCGCCATCATGGTCTCCGCCGCGATGGTGATCTCCGCCATGATCTCCGTCGTGATCGTGATCTCGGTCGTGGTTGCGCCCGCCGTCATCGCTGCGGTCTCCATGGTCGCCATCGTCGTGCCTGTCCGGCCTGTCATGATGATCATCATGATCGTGCTGTCCGTAGCCGTCCGGCGTATCATGCTCCTCATGCCTGTCGGGCTTATCAGGCTTGTCGTGATGGGGCCTGTCAGGCTTTTCCGACCGTTCTTTCTGCGGCTCGGCGGGCCTCTGCGGCGGTTCCTGCCGCGGCGGGCTGGGCGGCGGGGCCGGATCTGGCGCGGGTCTGTCGCTTCTTTCCGGCGCGGCTGAAGCCATGTTGCAGCCCCCGAGCATGCCGAGGCGGCCCGAAAGCCGCTGGTTGCCGGAAAGGAAGGGCAGGGCGCGCTGATTTCCGAGCGCCGCGAGAACGCGGCGGTCGGCGGGGCGGGTGGCCGTCATATTGCCGTTTGGCTTGGCGACGACGCAGTCGCAGTGTTGCTGCAGTTGCCGGCAGCCGCCAGGACCACAGAAACTGGCTGCGCCGTTCAGCAGCACGACGGCGGTGGTGCCGTCCGGGTCGACATAGAAATCGAATGCGGTACCGCGCACGCCGATGGTGCCCGCGGGGGTGAGAATCTGGTAGGCTGAGGATTTCGAATTGCCGCTGACCCAGCGGAAAGTTCCCTTCGCGGCCCTAATGGTGAGTTTCTGGACGGATTGTGAATCGTCGAAGACATATTTGTCGATGACGACCGAAGAACCCCAGCCGACCGCAAGCTTGGTGCCGTCGCGAAACAGAAACTGGCCGAGGCCGGATTGCGATGTCCGGATGCGCTCGTCGCGGTGAACGCTGGTGTTGACCTCAATCGGGCCGTCCTGCCCCGTGACTTCGGTCTTGATGACGACGGCCTGGCCGACTGGCTCAGCTGCGGGCGCGGGCTGTGCGCTGCCGAGCGCGATGCACAGCGCCGCGATGAATGAACGCCAACCCCACATGATACACGTACCCCGGGAACATAGGGAGAATTAACATTTTAGTAACTGCTTGTCTTCTCGCCCAGTTGGGCTAAGCGGCATCAGCGATCGAACGGACCTGCCGGCTTTTACGCCCCTTGCAAACGGTGTCGTCCGAGATCCGAGGTCGAGCATGGCATTGACACAAAACCGCGCAGTTTTCGACGTCATGTCGCGCAGTGTCAAAAGCAGGGCTCTCGCGCGTCGCAAAAGAACCGTTGTGCCGCATTTGGATTTGCGATTTGTATGGGCGCGGAGAACAGCCCTTGCCCTATAGGAGAAGAAGGCGGATGCGGAAATATTCGGTTTTTGCCGTGGCGCGGGAGGCCCTGCGCGGCCACAGAGGCTGGGAGAAGCAGTGGACTTCGCCTGAGCCGCGCGCCGAATACGACGTCGTCATCATCGGCGCCGGCGGCCATGGTCTCGGAGCTGCCTATTATCTCGCCAAAGAGCACGGCATCACCAATGTGGCGGTAATCGAGAAGGGCTGGCTCGGCGGCGGCAATACCGGCCGCAACACCACGATCATCCGCTCGAACTATCTCTACGAAGAGAGCATGCACATCTACGAGCATTCGATGAAGCTCTGGGAAGGGCTTTCTCAGGAGCTCAACTACAATGTGATGTATTCGCCGCGCGGCGTGATGATGCTCTCGCACAATATTCACGACCAGCAGTCCTTCAAGCGGCATATCCATGCCAACCGGCTCTATGGCATCGACAACGAGTGGCTGACGCCGGAACAGGCGAAGGCCTATTGTCCGCCGCTCGACATCTCGGCCAGCGCGCGCTACCCGATTAATGGTGCAGCGCTGCAGCGGCGCGGCGGCACGGCGCGTCACGATGCGGTCGCCTGGGGTTATGCACGGGCGGCATCGGATCGTGGTGTCCATATCATCCAGAATTGCGAAGTAACGGGTATCCGGCGCGGTCCTGACGGACGGGTGACCGGGGTCGAGACCTCGCGCGGATTCATTGGCGCCAAGAAGGTCGGCGTCTCTGCAGCCGGCCACACGACGACGGTCATGAAGATGGCTGATGTACGCGTGCCGCTGCAATCGAGCCCGCTGCAGGCGCTGGTTTCCGAGCCGCTGAAGCCGATCTTCCCCTGCGTCGTCATGTCGAACACGGTGCATGCCTATATCTCCCAGTCCGACAAGGGAGAGCTCGTCATCGGCGCCGGCACCGACCAGTACAATTCCTACTCGCAGACCGGCGGGCTGCAGATCATCACCCATACGCTTGACGCCATCTGCGAGCTTTTCCCGATGTTCCGGCGCGTCAAGATGATGCGGCAATGGGGCGGCATCGTCGACAACACGCCGGATCGCTCGGCCATCCAGTCGAAGACGCCGGTTCCCGGGCTTTACGTCAATTGCGGCTGGGGCACCGGCGGCTTCAAGGCAACGCCGGGCTCGGCCAATCTCTTCGCGCATCTGATCGCCCGCGACGAGCCGCATAAGTTCAATGCCGGGCTGACGCTGGAGCGCTTCCGCAGCGGCCGGCTGATCGACGAGGCGGCGGCCGCGGCGGTGGCGCACTGATGATGAGTGCTTTCGCTCGGATGCTCGCTCCTTTCGTTGCTCACCCCCTCATCCGTCTTGCAGGCACCTTCTCTCCGCTGGGGAGAAGGGGAGGAGAAGGAATTTCCACATGCTGCTGATCCATTGCCCTTACTGCCAGGAAGAGCGCTCCGAGCTCGAATTCCGCGGCGCGGGTGACGCGCATATCGCGCGACCCACCGATATCGCTTCGATTTCAGACGAGGAATTCGAGGCCTACTTCTTTCTGCGCGACAACCCGAAAGGGCTGATCTTCGAACGTTGGCGCCATATTCACGGCTGCGGGCGCTTCTTCAATGCGGCGCGCGACACGGTCAGTGACAGGTTCATCACGACCTATAAGGCGGGTGAGCCGAGGCCGCGGATCGGCGCGGAAGCCGAGCAGCACCAGCCTGTCGAGACATACGAAGCTCTGGAAGGAGAGGCCCAATGAGCGGCGTCAACCGTATCGCCGGCAAGGGGCGCCTGACGCCGGCCAAGACCGCGCGCTTCAGCTTCGACGGTCAGACCTATGCGGCGCTTGAAGGCGATACCGTCGCCTCGGCGCTGATCGCCCACGGCGTGCATCTTCTGGGACGGTCGTTCAAATATCACCGCCCACGCGGCATTCTCTCGGCGGGCGCCGAGGAGCCGAATGCGCTGATCGACGTCGCCCGCGATGCGGCGCGCAAGCAGCCGAACGTGCGTGCGACGGTGCAGGAAGTCTTCGACGGCATGATCGTCAAGTCGCAGAACCGCTGGCCCTCGCTCGCCCGCGATGTCGGCGCCATCAACAATCTGATGTCCCCGTTCTTCGCCGCCGGTTTCTACTACAAGACCTTCATGTGGCCGCGCGCCGCCTGGAAGCATGTCTACGAACCGCTTATCCGTCGCGCCGCCGGCCTCGGCGTTGCGCCGACCGAAGGCGATCCGGATCATTATGCGAGCCGCTATGCACATTGCGACGTGCTCGTGGTCGGCGCCGGCGTTGCCGGTCTTTCGGCGGCGCTGGCCGCGGCCCAGACCGGCGCCCGGGTGATCCTCTGCGATGAGCAGGCGGAAGCCGGCGGGGCGCTGCGCTACGATGCCGGCGCCAAAATCGATGGGCAGGAAGGCTTCGCCTGGGCGCAGAAGGCCGTGGCGCAGCTGAAGGCGATGGACAATGTCGAAGTGCTGCTGCGCACGACTGCCTTCGGCTACTACAACCACAATTTCGTCGGCCTTGCCGAACGCGTCACCGATCATCTCGCCAACCCCTCCCATGATCTTCCGCGCGAGCGGCTCTGGCAGGTCCGGGCTAAGCGGGTGATCCTCGCCAACGGCGCGATCGAACGGCACATGGTGTTCCCGAACAACGACCGGCCGGGCATCATGCTGGCCTCGGCGGCGCGGACCTATCTCAACCATTACGGCGTTGCCGTCGGCAAGAATGTCGGCATCTATACGGCGCATGACTCGGCTTACGAGGCGGCTTTCGACCTGAAGCGGGCTGGCGTTTCGATCGCCGCCATCGTCGATGTCAGGCAGGCTCCGGGTGCGGCGGTGCTGGCAGAGGCGCGCGCGCTCGGCATTGATGTCCTCGTCGGCCAGTCGGTCGTCAACACGGCAGGGCGGCTGCGCATCTCATCGATGACGGTGGCGCGCAACGGTGGCGGTTCGTCGCGCAAGATCGCGGTCGATGCGCTGCTGGTTTCGGCCGGCTGGACGCCGTCCGTCCATCTGTTCTCGCAGTCGCGCGGCAAGGTGGCATTCGATGCCGAAAGCCAGCGCTTCCTGCCCGGAACCTACGCGCAGGACTGCCTCTCGGTCGGCGCCTGCAATGGTACCGACGACCTGCAGCGGACGATCGAGGAATCACTTGCCGCGGGCGAGCTGATGGCGAAGGCCAGCGGCAAGAGCGGTGGCGAGAAGATCGCGCTCTCGGGTGAGCAGGCCTATGAGTGGACCGGCGGTATGATCGGCGCTGCCGAAGGCGCCGGGCCGAAGACGAACGCCAAGGCCTTCATCGATTTCCAGCACGACGTCTGTGCCAAGGATATCCGCCTTGCGGTGCGCGAAGGCATGCATTCGATCGAGCATATCAAGCGTTTCACGACGAACGGTATGGCTTCGGACCAGGGCAAGCTTTCCAACATGCACGGCCTGGCGATCGCCGCCGAAATGCTGGGTAAGGAAATCCCCCAGGTCGGGCTCACCACCTTCCGCGCGCCCTATACCCCTGTCAGCTACGGCACGCTGGTCGGCCATTCGCGCGGTGAACTGTTCGATCCGACACGCAAGACGCCGCTGCACGCCTGGGAAGAAGCCCACGGCGCAGTCTTCGAAGATGTCGGCAACTGGAAACGCGCCTGGTTCTATCCCCGGGCCGGCGAGACCATGCATCAGGCGGTCGCGCGCGAATGCCGGACGGCACGCGAGTCGGCGGGCATCTTCGACGCTTCGACGCTCGGCAAGATCGAGGTGGTGGGACCGGATGCGGCGAAATTCCTCAACCTTATCTATACGAATGCCTGGGACACGCTGAAGCCCGGCAAGGCCCGTTACGGCATCATGACGCGCGAGGACGGCTTCGTTTACGATGACGGCGTCGTCGGACGTCTGGCAGAGGACCGTTTCCATGTGACGACGACGACCGGAGGCGCGCCGCGCGTTCTCCATCACATGGAGGACTACCTGCAGACGGAATTCCCGGATCTGAAGGTATGGCTCACCTCGGTGACCGAACAATGGGCCGTCATCGCCGTGCAGGGGCCGAAGGCGCGCGAGATCGTCGCGCCGCTGGTCGAAGGGGTCGACCTTTCGAACGAAGCCTTCCCGCATATGAGCGTTGCCGAGTGCTCGGTTTGCGGCGTGCCGGCGCGGCTCTTCCGCGTCTCCTTCACCGGCGAAATCGGTTTCGAAATCAACGTGCCGGCCGACTACGGCCAGTCGGTGCTCGAAGCCGTCTGGGCCAATGCCGAACCGCTCGGCGCTTGCGTCTACGGCACAGAGACAATGCACGTCCTTCGCGCCGAGAAGGGCTACATTATCGTCGGCCAGGATACTGACGGCACCGTGACCCCCGATGACGCCGGCGTTGCCTGGGCGGTTTCCAAGAAAAAGAAGGATTTCGTCGGCATTCGCGGGCTCCAGCGGCCGGACCTCGTCAAGGAGGGACGTAAGCAGCTCGTCGGTCTCGTCACCAAGGATCCGAAGCTGGTACTCGAAGAGGGCTCGCAGGTCGTTGCCAACCCGAATGAGCCCAAGCCGATGACCATGCTCGGTCACGTCACCTCGGCCTACTGGTCCGAAAGTTGCGGCAGGTCGATCGCCTTCGCGCTTGTCGCCGGCGGTCGGGCGCGGATGGGCGAGACGCTCTACGTGCCGATGCCGGACCGGACGATCGCCGTTGAAGTGACGGATCTGGTGTTCTTTGACAAGGAAGGAGGCCGCATCCATGGCTGATGTCGCAATTCGCAGGCCGGTGCTTGACGGCCGTCTCGGCGGCTCCGCAAACGTGCGGCTCACGGTGGCCCCGGTCGCGAGCCGGGTGGCGCTGCGCGCGCCGGCGGAATCGCTTAAAGCACTTTCCTCCGCGCTCGGCTTGTCCGTGCCGACCGCGCCGAAGACATCGAGCCGGGCCGGTGCCCGATCGGTACTCTGGATCGGGCCGGATGAGTGGCTGGTGATCGATGAGGCCGGCGCCGATCTGATGGCAGTATTTGCTGGCGCCGGAGTGCTGCATTCGGCGACCGACGTTTCCCATCGCAATGTCGCGATCATCGTCTCGGGACCTGGTGCGGAGAATACGCTTTCGGCCGGTTGCCCGCAGGATCTGTCGCTGTTTTCCTTCCCGGTCGGCGCCGCATCGCGCACGATCTTCGGCAAGGCGGAGATCGTGCTGTTGCGCACCGAAGAGGACACGTTCCGGGTCGAGTGCTGGCGGTCGTTTTCGGACTTCGTCTTCGGGTTGCTGGCCGAAGCGGCCGGTGATGCGGGACATTGAGGCCGGGGCAATTCCTGCATAGCACTCTGTTCAAGGGATAGGCGAATGCTGCATCACGCTTCCCTCGGCGTTTCCGATATCGAACGGTCGGCGGCATTTTACGATGCCGCCCTTGCCGCGCTCGGGTATGTCAGGGTCTGGGACGACATCAGGCCTGGGCAAACAGACCAGGCGGTCGGCTACGGTCCTCCCGGCGGCGGAGACAAGCTGGCGATCAAGCATCGGCCTAAGGGCCAACGTCCTCCCGGCCCGGGTTTTCATCTGGCTTTTGCCGCGCCGAGCCGCGCGGCGGTCGATCGATTTCATGCGGCGGCCATTGCGCATGGCGGCCGTGACAATGGCGGTCCTGGTCTGCGGCTCGATTACGGCGAGCATTATTATGCCGCCTTCGTCATCGATCCGGACGGACACGCTCTCGAAGCGGTGATCAATTCGCCGGAGGAATAAGAGCCGCGTTTGGCTTACGCGTCCTCGGGGCGGTCCTTCGGATCGAACTGAATGATGGTGATCCATTTTGCCGTCAGGGCGGGCTTCTTCTCGTTTTCGATTTCGATGGTCACGTCATAGGTGGTCATCAGCATGCCGCCGCCGCGAAAGCGTGCCTCGGAGAGCAGGAAGCGGCCGCGCACGCGGGCGCCGCTCTTTACCGGCGTCATGAAGCGGACGCGATCGAAGCCATAATTGATGCCCATGGTCTGCTCGCGCACTCTGGGCAGGCAGTTGTAATTCATCGTCGACAAGAGAGACAATGTCAGGAAGCCATGAGCAATGGTGCCGCCGAAGGGGCTCTCGGCCGCCGCGCGCTCCGGATCGACGTGAATGAACTGATGGTCGTCGGTCGCTCCTGCAAAGGCGTCGATCATCGTCTGATCGACGGTGATCCAATCCGAAAGGCCCGTTTCCATGCCGATCAATCCCCGCACGTCGGAGAGTGAAATTTCCATGCCCATGCATTCCTCGTGAGATAAGCGCGCCGCTTCAAAGCCTTATCGTGCATTTATGACGATTGCGACAAGGATTCGGCCAGGCGGGCCGAGGGGGTCATTTTTCTACGAAAAAGGCGACGGAGCGTGGCTCGACGGTAACGCCGGCGCCAGCTTTTTTCGTTCCCTCCGGCGTCAACTGCCGCCAGGCCGCCTCGCCTTCCGAGGGAAGCGTGAAGATCTGGCGGCTGTCGGAGCGGTTGAAGAGCACGGCAAGGCGGGTCTGCCCGCCCCGGGAGGAGCGGTCGCCTGTTATAAGCAGCATGCCGAGGGTCGAGAGCGACGGCGTCTCCCATTCGGCGACGGTCATCGCTTCGCCGGAGAGCGAAATCCATTCGACATCTCCATTTCCGGAGAGGAAGCCGGCTTCCGAAAAGACGGTGAAGCGGCGGCGCAGCCCTGACACGAAGGCGGTGTGGGCGACGAGATCTTCGTTCAGCGCCTTCCAGTCCAGCCAAGTGATCTCGTTATCCTGGCAATAGGCGTTATTGTTGCCGTGCTGGCTGCGGCCGCCTTCATCGCCCGCCGTCAGCATGATGCTGCCGCGCGTGGCAAAGAGCGTTGATATCAGCGCCATCACGTCGCTGACTCGGCGCCTGCGGATCGTGGGATAGAGGGTTTCGCCCTCGACGCCGTTGTTCCAGGAATGGTTCTCGTTGTGGCCGTCGCGATTGTGTTCGCCATTGGCGTCATTGTGCTTGGCGGCGTAGGAGACGAGGTCGATCAGCGTGAAGCCGTCATGGGCGGCGAGGAAATTGACGCTGCGCGTGCCCGTGCCGTCGTTGCGGGAGAAAATGTCGGAGGAGCCGGCAAGCGCTGTCGCGAGCGCGCCGGTCTTCCAGTGGTCGCCGCGCCAGTAGCAGCGCAGGTCGTCGCGAACCCGGTCGTTCCATTCGAGGAAGGGGCTGGGGAAATTGCCGAGTTGATAACCGCCCGGGCCGATATCCCAGGGTTCGGCGATCATGATGCGGTCGGCAAGCACATCGTCGGCCAGGATCGCGGCAAGTGTTCCATCGCGCTCGAAGCCCGTGGCGGTGCGGCCGAGCACCGGGGCGAGATCGAAGCGAAAACCGTCGACGCCAGCGTGGAGTACGAAGTGGCGCAGGCTGTCGATGACGAGGCGCCGGACCTCGGGGTGATCACAGGCGATGGTATTGCCGGTGCCGGTATCGTTGATGAGTTCGCCGGGACTGTTCTGAGCGTGACGGTAATAGTGCAGGTTGTCGAGGCCGCGCAGCGACAGCGTTGCGCCATAGCGATCACTCTCGCCGGTATGATTGAAGACGAGGTCGAGAATGACCGCGATCCCTTCGGCGTGGAGAGCCGCGACCGTTTCGCGCAGTTCCGCCATGCCGCCGGGAACAAGTCGCGGGTCGAGCGCCATCAGGCCGACGGGATTGTAGCCCCAGCCGTTGGTGAGGCCAAGCGGCGGCAGATGGCGTTCGTCGATCCAGGCGGTGATCGGCATCAGCTCGACGGCATCGACGCCGATCCGTTTCAGGTGCGCGACGACGGAGGGATGGGCAAGGGCTGCGACCGTGCCACGCTGGGCTTCCGGCACATCGGGGTGGAGAATGGTGAAGGGCCGCACCGCCACTTCATAAATGAAGCCGCCCGGTTTGAAGCGCGGCTTGCCGATTGCGGCTCTGATATCGGTGGTGACAATCGCCTTCGGCATCAGATCCTGGCTGTCCTCGCCATAGATGCCGAGGCGGGGATCGTAGCGGAACGGCCGGTCTATTTCCTTGGTGTAAGGGTCGATCAGCAGTTTGGAGGGATCGAACCAGAGGCCGTTGTCGGGCGCATAGATACCGTCGGCGCGGTAGCCGTAGCGAGCGCCTTGCCTCAGACCGTCGACGAAAAGGCGATGGATATGATTGCTGTCGCGCGCCATCGGCAGGCGTGCGAACTCCCTGTTGCCGTCATCCTCAAAGAGGCAGAGTTCGATCTGTGCGGCATGATGCGACCACGCGGCAAATTCGACGCCGGTCTCGAAGACGATCGCGCCGCGCGCCGAATTGCTATCCCGCATGGTCCCCCCGGATCAGGTGATCACGGTTGGCTCATCGCGTCCCGTGCGCTCACGAATGCTGGCAATGCTTTCGGCGGCCGCGATCAGATCGGCGAGCGCTTCCTGCGTTTCGATGTTGTGGCGAGTCGAATCCGGCTCGTAGCGTTCGATATAGACACGCAAGGTTGCGCCAGACGTGCCGGTGCCGGATAGGCGGAAGACGACGCGGGAGCCGCCCGCAAAGAGCACGCGGATGCCCTGATGCTCGCTCACCGACTTGTCGATCGGATCGTGATAGGCGAAGTCGTCAGCCTTCTCGACCTTCAGGTTGCCGAAGCTTTTGCCGGGAAGCGAGGAAAGCTGGCTGCGGAGATTGTCCACCAGGCCGTTCGCCGCATCGGTATCGAGGCCTTCGTAATCGTGACGTGAATAGTAGTTGCGGCCGTAGGTCTGCCAGTGCTGGGTGACGATATCGGCGACGCTCTCGCCGCGCACGGCAAGGATGTTCAGCCACAGCAGCACGGCCCAGAGGCCGTCCTTTTCGCGCACGTGATTGGAGCCCGTGCCGGAGCTTTCCTCGCCGCAGATCGTCGCCATACCGGCGTCGAGCAGGTTGCCGAAGAACTTCCAGCCGGTCGGCGTTTCGTACATGCCGATGCCGCGCTTTTCGGCGACACGGTCGGCCGCACCCGATGTCGGCATCGAGCGGGCGATGCCGGCGAGGCCGCCGGAATAGCCGGGGACGAGATTGGCATTGGCGGCAAGGATCGCCAGGCTGTCGGAGGGCGTCACGAAGATGCCGCGGCCGATGATGAGGTTGCGATCGCCGTCGCCGTCGGAGGCAGCGCCGAAATCGGGCGCGTCGTCGCCCATCATCTCATCGAAGAGTTCCTTACAGTGAACCGGGTTCGGATCGGGATGATGGCCGCCGAAATCCGGCAACGGCATGAAGTTGCGCACCGACCCTGAGGGCGCGCCGAGGCGATTTTCGAAAATTTCCTTGGCGTAAGGGCCGGTGACGGCGCTCATGCCGTCGAAAGCGATGCGGAAGCCGAGGCTGACCAGATTGCGGATAGCGCCGAAATCGAACAGCTCTTCCATCAGCGCGGCATAATCCTCGACCGGGTCGATGACCGACAGGATCATGCCGCCGGGAAGCTCGTCCTTGCCGATGCGGTCGAGATTGACGTCGGCGAAATCGGCGATCTTGTAGCTGTCGATCGTCTTGGAGCGCGCATAGATCGCGTCGGTGATCTTTTCCGGCGCCGGGCCGCCATTGTTGATGTTGTACTTGATGCCGAAATCTTCGGTCGGGCCGCCGGGATTGTGGCTGGCCGAGAGTATGATGCCGCCGAAGGCCTTGTATTTGCGGATGATATGGGATGCGGCCGGCGTCGACAGAATGCCGCCCTTGCCGACCATGACCTTGCCGAAGCCGTTGGCGGCAGCCATCTTGACCGCCTTCTGGATGACTTCGCGATTGTAGTAACGTCCGTCGCCGCCGATGACGAGGCACTTGCCCTGATAACCTTCAAGCGAATCGAAGATCGACTGGATGAAGTTCTCCGCATAGTTCGGCTGCTGGAAGACCGGAACCTTCTTGCGCAGACCCGACGTGCCGGGTTTCTGGTCGAGATAGGGCGTGGTGGGTACGGACTTGTTCATTTTAGGTCACATGCCTTTCGAGACGAGGCTTGAATAGAGGGCAGCGTAGCGTTCGGCGCTCTTCTCCCAGGAGACATCCGATTTCATGCCTTGCTTTTGCAATTGGGTCCAGAGTTTTCGGTCCGCATAAAGATGCATCGCACGGCGGATTGCCTGTAGCATGCCCGCTTCGGTTATGGGCGCAAATTGTATGCCGGTTGCCACTTTCGCTGCAAGTGCGGCGTGATTGGCGTCGATGACGGTGTCGTTGAGCCCGCCGGTACGCGCGACGATCGGCACGCAGCCGTAGCGCAGGCCGTAAAGCTGCGTGAGACCGCAGGGTTCGAAGCGCGAGGGAATGATGATCGCGTCGCAGCCGGCCTGCATCAGGTGCGACATCGGCTCGTTATAGCCGATCGAGACGCCGATGCGTCCGGGATGCCGGGTGGCGGAGGCAAGCAGCGCGCCTTCAAGGGCCGCTTCACCGGAGCCGAGAACGACAAGTTTGCCGCCCATGGCGACGATTTCGTCGGCGACGTTTGCGACGAGATCCATGCCCTTCTGCCAGGTGAGCCGGCTGATGACGCAGAAGATCGGGGCATCGTCATTATCGAGGTGGAAGAATTCGGCGATCGACCGGCGGTTCTCTTCGCGGTTCTTCAGCGTCGTCGGGCCATAATGGGTGTGGACGACGGGATCGGTCGCCGGGTTCCAGATATCGGTGTCGATGCCGTTGACGATGCCGGAGAGATTATCGATGCGGCTGGCGATGACGCCTTCGAGCCCCATGCCGAATTCAGCTGTCAGGATTTCATCGGCATAGGAGGGGCTGACTGTCGTGACCGCATGGGCGGTCTGCAGGCCGCCCTTGAGGAAGCCGATAGTGCCGTAATATTCGATGCCGTCGAGGGCGAAGGCGTGATCGGGCAGCTGCAGGCCGGGAAAGATTTCGCGGCCGAACTGGCCCTGAAAGGCGATGTTGTGGATGGTCAGCACGCTCGGCAGTTCCGGCGTCGGATAGTAGCGCATATAGACCGACGTCAGCGCTGCCTGCCAGTCATGAGTGTGGACGAGATCCGGTTGCCATCCGGGCAGCAGGCCGGCGGCGATCTCGGATGCGGCGAGCGAAAGAGCTGCGAAACGACGCCAGTTGTCGGGAAAATCCTTGCCGAGCGGATCGAGATAGGGGCCGCCCGGCCTGTCGTAATAGGCGGGCGCATCGAGGACCAAGAGATCCAGGCCCTCGTGCTGAACTTCCAGAACGGTTGCCCGCTCACCGAGCAGGTCGGGAAATTCAAGCCTTATGACGGGATCGCGAATGACCTTCATGACGGCGGGATAGCCGGGCAGAAGGGTCTTGGTCTCGATCCCGAAAGCATTCAGAGCGATGGGCAGGGCGCCGGACACATCTGCCAGGCCCCCTGTCTTGATCAAAGGGAAGACTTCGGACGAAACCGAAAGAACTTTCATAAGTCAGATATCCAGCTTGTCGATCATCGGTTGCGTGATCAGGCAGATGCCGCTTTCCGTCCGACGAAAGCGTTTAGCATCGAGCTCGGGATCCTCGCCGACGACAAGGCCTTCCGGAATGACGACACCATGGTCGATCACCACGTTCTTGAGCTGGGCGCGCCGTCCGATCTTCACGTTCGGCAGGATGACCGCCCCTTCCAGCTTGGAAAAGGAATTGGCCCTGACACCGGTGAAGAGCAGGCTCTTGTTGAGGCTGGCGCCCGAGATGATGCAGTCGCCTGACACAACGGAGGAGGTGGCCGAGCCGCGGCGGTCTTCGTCGTCATGCACGAATTTCGCCGGCGGTGTGATCTCGGCATAGGTCCAGATCGGCCACGACTTGTCGTAGATATCGAGCTCCGGCACGATCGCCGTCAGGTCGATATTGGCCTGCCAGTAGGCATCGATCGTGCCGACGTCGCGCCAATAGGGCTCGTGCTCGAAATCGGAGCGGACACAGGATTTGGCGAAGCGGTGAGCGACCGCCTTACCGTTCTTGACGATATAGGGGATGATGTCCTTGCCGAAGTCGCGGCTCGAGTTCGGATCGGCGGCGTCGCGGCGCAGCGCGTCGAGCAGGAACTTGGTGTGGAAGACGTAGATGCCCATCGAGGCGAGCGCGAAATCGGGCTTGTCGGGAATGGGCGGCGGGTCGGCGGGCTTCTCGACGAAGGCGATGATATTATCCTTTTGGTCGACATGCATGACGCCGAAGCCCACCGCTTCCATGCGCGGCACTTCCAGGCAGCCGATGGTGACGTCGGCGCCGGAGTCGACGTGCTGCTGCAGCATCCACTCGTAGTCCATCTTGTAGACATGGTCGCCAGCGAGGATGACCATGTATTCGACGCCGTAGTCCTCGATAATATCGATGTTCTGATAGACGGCATCGGCGGTGCCTTCGTACCATTGCGTCTCGGAGACGCGCTGGCTGGCGGGCAGGATGTCGAAGCTCTCATTGCGCTCCGGGCGGAAGAAGTTCCAGCCGCGCTGCATGTGCCGGATCAGCGAATGCGCCTTGTACTGCGTGGCGACGCCGATGCGGCGGATACCCGAGTTCAACGCGTTCGACAAAGCGAAATCGATGATGCGCGCCTTGCCGCCGAAATAGACGGCGGGCTTGGCACGCCGGTCGGTGAGTTCCTTGAGACGGCTCCCCCTGCCGCCCGCCAGAACATAGGCCATTGCATCGCGGGCAAGTGGCTGAATACGCTTTTCTACCATTTTCTCCTCCCACCAGTCTTAATTTTCAGGTTCAAGCATGATTGTCGCCAAAGGCGGCAGCGTGATCGAGCAGGTGATGTCGCCGCCGGCATTGACGGCCTGCACGCGCCCGCCATTGCCTTTGCCGCTGCCGCCATAGATGTCGGCATCGGTATTCAGGATCTCCCGCCAGCGGCCTGCGGACGGCAGACGGATCGAGTAGTTCTCGCGATAGACAGGAGTGAAGTTGGTGATGACGGCGACGGGCTTCTGGCCGGGCGCCTTGCGCAGCCAGGCAAAGACGGAATTCTCACCGTCGTCGGCCACCAGCCATTCGAAGCCGTCGCCCTCGCAGTCACGCTCATGCAGAGCCGGTTTGCTGCGGTAGGTGAAATTGAGGTCGCGCACCAGGCGGCGCATGCCCTCGTGCATACGGTACTGAAGCAGATTCCAGTCGAGCGACTTCTCCTCGCTCCACTCGCTCCACTGGGCGAATTCCTGGCCCATGAACAAGAGCTTCTTGCCGGGATAACCCCACATATAGGCGTAGTAGGCGCGCAGATTGGCGAATTTCTGCCAGTCGTCGCCCGGCATCTTGGCAATCAGCGAGCCTTTTCCGTGGACGACCTCATCATGCGACAGGGGCAGGACGAAGTTCTCCGAATAGGCGTAGAGCAGGCCGAAGGTGAGCTCGTTGTGATGGTGCTTGCGGTGCACGGGATCGCGGCTCATGTAGCTCAGCGTATCGTGCATGAAGCCCATGTTCCACTTGAAGCCGAAGCCGAGGCCGCCTTCATGCACGGGCTGCGAGACCTTCGGCCAGGAGGTCGATTCCTCGGCGATGGTCATGACGTTTGGATGCTGGCCGTAGATGCGGATATTGAGATCCTGCAGGAAGCGGACGGCTTCGAGGTTCTCGTTGCCGCCATATTCGTTCGGGATCCATTCGCCGTGCTTGCGGGAATAATCGAGATAGAGCATCGAGGCGACGGCATCGACGCGCAGGCCGTCGAGATGGAACTTCTCGGCCCAGTAGAGGGCATTGTTGACGAGATAGGAGACGACCTCGGTGCGGCCGAAATTATAGATCGCCGTGTTCCAGTCGGGATGGAAGCCCTTGCGCGGGTCTTCGTGCTCGTAGAGCGCCGTCCCGTCGAACCAGCCGAGGCCGTGTTCGTCGGTCGGGAAATGCGCCGGCACCCAGTCGAGGATGACGCCGATGCCGACCTTATGGCAGCCGTTGACGAAACGGGCAAAACCCTCCGGTTCGCCGAAGCGGGCCGTCGGCGCGTAAAGGCCGGTCGTCTGATAGCCCCAGGAAGGGTCGTAGGGATGCTCGGTGATCGGCAGGAATTCGATATGGGTGAAGCCCATGTCGACGCAGTAGGGGATGAGGCTGGAGGCGAGTTCGTCCCAGGAGGGCATGGTTCCGTCCGGCCGACGCTGCCAGGAGGCGGCGTGTACCTCGTAGATCGAGATCGGCTGGCGGCGCTTGTCGGTCTCGCGCCAGTGCTTCAGATGGGCTTCGTCCTCCCAGACCTGCTCCAGCTCGGCGGCGGCGACGGAGGCGGTTTTCGGCCTGAGCTCGCTGCGGCGGGCGAAGGGATCGGCCTTCAGCGGCAGCAACACGCCGTCGTGGCCGCGGATCTCGAACTTGTAGGCAACGCCAAGCGGTACGTCAGGGGCGAAAATCTCCCAGATGCCGCTGTCGGCGCGGAAGCGCATGACATGGCGACGGCCGTCCCAGTTGTTGAAATCGCCGACGACGGAGACGCGCTGCGCATTCGGCGCCCAGACGGCGAAGTGGATACCCTGGGCGCCGTCATGTTTGATGAGATGGGCGCCCATCTTGTCGAACAGTCGCAGATGCGAGCCTTCGCGGGCATAGTAGTCGTCCATCGGCCCGAGCACCGGACCGAAGCTGTAGGGATCGGTCACCGCCCATTCGGAATCGCCGCGCCGGGCGCGGTAACGCACCGGTTGCAGCTTGGTGAGTGAAACCGGGCCGGCGAAGAAGCCGTCGGCATGGAGCTGTTTCAGTTCGCCGATGACGCCGCCGTCGAGCGTCATGGCGGTCACTTCCTCAGCGCCCGGAATGAAGCACCGGGCGACGAAAGCGTCGCCGGCCGGGTGCACGCCTAGGACGGCAAAAGGATTGGAATGCGAGCCGGCAAGGATCGCCGTGATTTCATCTGCCGAAATTTCCCAGGAAAGCTTTACTTCAGGGACTGCTTTCGGCGTTTTCATCCGGCTCTCCAGATTTCGTCTGCATATTGCCTGATCGTACGGTCGGAAGAGAACCAGCCCATCCGCGCCGTATTGTTGATCGTCTTGGTGTACCAGGCGGACTGGTTGGTCCAGATCTGGTCGACTTCGCGCTGGGCCTGGGCATAGGCGTCGAAATCGGCGGCGACCATGAACCAGTCGTGCGAATAGATGCCGTCGATCAGCGCGGTGTAGCGGTTGCGGTCATCGGGCGAGAAGACGCCGGAACCGATGGCGGAAAGCGCCTGCGCGAGTTCGCGCGAGCCCTCGATGATGGCGCGGGGATTGTGGCCATCACTGCGGACCTTCGACACTTCGTCGGCCGTAAGGCCAAAGATGACGATGTTGTCTGCGCCGACATTGTCGCGCATCTCGACATTGGCGCCGTCAAGCGTGCCGATCGTCAGCGCGCCGTTCAGGCCGAACTTCATGTTGCCGGTGCCTGATGCTTCCATGCCTGCGGTCGAGATCTGCTCGGAGAGATCGGCGGCCGGAACCATGACTTCGGCAAGCGACACATTGTAGTTCGGTACGAAGACGACCTTCAGCAGGCCGCGTACCGACGGATCGTTGTTGATCGTACGAGCGACGTCATTGATCAGCTTGATGATGAGCTTGGCGTTGTAATAACTCGGCGCCGCCTTACCGGCGAAGAGTTTCACGCGCGGCACCCAGTCGAGTTCGGGATGCGAGCGGATCTGATCGTAAAGGGCGACGGCCTCGATGATGTTCAGCAGCTGGCGCTTGTACTCATGGATGCGCTTGATCTGGATGTCGAACATTGCCGACGGATCGAGTTTGACGCCCATGCGGCTGGCGACGAGGTTGGAGAGCGCCACCTTGTTGGCGCGCTTGACCGCCGCGAATTTCTGCTGGAAAGCCGGATCGGAAGAATGCACGTCGAGGGCGCGCAGCTTTTCGGCATCATCGAGGAATTCGTCGCCGATCGCCTCGCGGATCAATCCGGTGAGGCCAGGATTGCACTGCTGCAGCCAGCGGCGCGGCGTGATGCCGTTGGTCTTGTTGTTGATGCGGTCGGGATAGAGCTTGTGCAGGTCGGCGAAGACCGTCACCTTCATCAGATCGGTGTGCAGGGCCGAGACGCCGTTGATCGAATGCGAGCCGACGAAAGCGAGATTGCCCATGCGCACGCGGCGGTCACCACTCTCCTCGATCAGCGAGATCGAGCGGATTTCCCCATCGGAGAAGTTCTTGCCCTTGCGGGCGTCGAGCAGGATCTTGGCGTTGATTGCATAGACGATCTGCATGTGGCGCGGCAGCAGTCGCTCGAACAGCGGCACCGGCCAGCTTTCCAGCGCTTCGGGCAGAAGCGTGTGATTGGTGTAGGAGAAGGTGCGGCGGGTGATATCCCAGGCCTGCTCGAAATCCATGCCGTGCACGTCGCAGAGGAGGCGCACGAGTTCGGCCACCGAGACGGCGGGATGGGTGTCGTTCAGCTGGATCGCCACCTTGTCTGGCAACGAGGTAAAATCATCATATTGCTGCAGGTGGCGGCGCAGGATGTCCTGCAGCGAGGCGGACGAGAAGAAGAATTCCTGGCGCAGGCGCAGCTCCTGGCCGGCGGGCGTGGCATCGGCGGGATAAAGAACCCGGGTCAGGCTTTCGGCCTTGTTGCTTTCGCGCAGCGCCCCGATGTGGTCGCCGGCGTTGAAGGCGTCGAGCAGAATCGGGTCGATCGGTTGCGCCGACCAAAGGCGCAGCGTGTTGACGCGCTTGCCGCGCCAGCCGACCGCCGGCGTGTCGAAGGCGGCGGCAATGACGCGCTCGGCCGGTTTCCAGACATAGCGCGGCTGGTCGTCATGGGTGGTGATGAATTCGACCGCGCCGCCGAAGCCGATTTCGTAGGAACTCTCGCGGCGCTCGAATTCCCAGGGATTGCCGTGAGCGAGCCAGTTTTCCGGCAGTTCCACCTGCCAGCCGTCAGCCATCTGCTGGCGGAATAAGCCGTGGACATAGCGGATGCCGTAGCCATAGGCGGGCACGTTCACAGTTGCCATGCTTTCCATGAAACAGGCGGCCAGACGGCCGAGGCCGCCGTTGCCGAGTGCGGCATCCGGCTCAAGGCCGGCGATGACGTTGACATCGACGCCGAGCGAGGCGAGCGCATCGCGCACCTCCTCCATCAGGCCGAGGTTCGAGACGGCGTCGCGCATCAGGCGGCCGATCAGGAATTCGAGGGATAGATAATAGACGCGCTTGGCGCCGGTCGCATAAACCTCGCGGGTGGAAGCCATCCATTTGTCGATGATACGGTCGCGCACCACCAGGATCGTCGCGGTCAGCCAGTCATGCGGCTTTGCCACCTTGGCGTCCTTGCCGATGCGGTAGGTCAGGCGTTCGATGATTTCTTCGGCGAGAATTTCCGGCTTTGAGCTGCGCGGGGCGGGGGAGGGGATAACCGGCTTGGAAACGGTATTCATGGTCAGATCTCGCCAATTTTAATTTGGTTTCAGGATGTTATGCCTGATTTAATCGATTTGTCGCCTGTACTCCGACAGTTTATGCATCGTTAGGAAGCACTTGCAACAAAGGATTTGGACAAACGAAAAATTTGCGAAAGCTTCATATTCACGAGACTCGAGGGTATTGATTTCAATCGCTTTTCCCGATCAGATGGGTTGGACGAGAATAACGAAAAGCCGCGCCGGTTTGTTCCGGCGCGGCTTTTCCTTTGCCCTTTTTCGTAGCCGTATGCTCAGTTCGTCAGACGTGTCAGCTGAGCGGAGGCTTTCGCACCGATCGCCTGAAAGGCCGCAAGGAGGTCTTCCATTTTTTCAGCCTGGAAATAATGGGAGTCGTCGGAGGCGCAATAATGCAACAGCGCCTGTCCGCCCGCGGGTGCCATAAAGGCAATCGTATAGATTTCGATGCCCTTAGATTTCGCGTCGTCACATGTCTTCTTCGTCGCGGTGTCGTAGGAACGGCCGCCGCTGCTATCATTGTTGTTGTCGCCGTCCGTCATAAAGACGATGTACTTCTTGGGTACTTGCCCGGTCTTCTGCCGGTGGGCGGCGTCTTCGGCGTCATTGCCCGCGGCGTTCTTGGCGGTGAGAGACGTGTAAGCCGTGTTCACTGCGCCGCTTGAATTCGTGCCACCTCCTGACTGAAGTGCGTTGACATAGCTCGTGACAGCGGCAGTTCCCCAGGCGAGACTGCTGGCGGGGTATTCAACGATATCATAGGATACCGCGCCTGTGCGCACATATTCGGCATTGGGATCCGCGCTATCGAGCTGACCAAAGAGTTTGCCGGCGGCGAGCTTCAGCGCTTCTATCTTTGTGTAAAAACGCGTACGCGTGCCGGTGCAGGTGTCGTAGACTGTCTTGCCCTTTTTGTTGGGGTGAGGGTTGCAGTCATAGGTGTATGGTTCCGTCGTGACAGTGGTGGTAGGATCTCCCATCGACCCCGATTTATCGAGTGCGAGGAACATAGAGATCGAGCCTTGGGTCTCTGAGTGACCACCGACCGTCGTGCTGGAGGTCGAGAGATGTTGCGTCTTGAAGCCAACCGCCTGCATCAGCGGGTTGACCGTGAGGTCGTAACTCGGTGAAACCGTCACCTGATAGGATGTCGACTTGCCTGATGTCGTTGTCTGGACACCGACGCTCGTCGTGTTCTTGATGTCGGTGCCGCTCTGCAGGTAGTTCGCTATTTGCCCGGCAACGAAATTTTGCGCAAAGGCCTCGGCCTGCGACGTTTGGATCGTGCCGTTCGCTAGTGCGGTAGCGGTCGCGAGCGCGGCTGAATCGGCCGCTTCCTGGAGCTGCTGTTTGGCGAGCAGCATATCGCCAACCTGAATCGCCATACCGGCGACGCCGAGAAGAACGGGCATCATGATCGCCGTCATGAGGCCGAAATTGCCGCCACGGTCGCTGAACATGCGACGCAGGCAGGGATGCAAGGAGGTGCTCATCATGTTCACCCGAAATAGACCCTGTGGGTGACATTAGGCACGCCTCTCCTTTCCGGCGTCCTTACGGCATCAATACAATTTTAACGAATCGGCGGATTTTTCCAGTTTTGGGATTATTTCAGCGGGATCACGTCGACCGCCTGGACGGCGCGCTGACCGCCATAGCTTTTCAAGACGCCGATGACGGGGACGACGTCGGAATAATCCCGGCCATAGGCGACGACGATGTGATCCATGCCGGCGGGAATGCTGTTGGTCGGATCGAGTTCGATCCAGCCGATCGTTTCGCCGCACCAGATGCGCACCCAGGCATGCATGGCGTCCGCCCCTTCGAGCCGTTCCTTGCCGGGCGGCGGGATGGTGCGCAGGAAGCCGGAGACGTAGCCAGCCGGAATGCCGAGGCTTCGAAGTGCTACGATCATGATGTGGGTGAAATCCTGACAGACGCCGCGCTTCAGCCTGAACGCTTCGAGCGGCGTGGTGTCCACCGTCGTCGCTTCGGGATCGTAGGTGAAATCCTTGTTGATGCGGGCGCAGAGCGCATGGGCGATCTGCATCGCCGTCAGATGAGGCGTGGCGCAGTTTCGCGCATAGTCGGCGATCTCGCGTGCTTGCGTCAGGCGCGGGCTGTCGCCGAGGAAGTGGTGCGGCGAATCCGGCGCCAGCGACCAGATGCCTGCTATCTCCTCCGGCAGGTCGGCAAGCAGCGGCGAGAAATCGGCGGCGATCGGCTGGCTTTCCACCTGCACCCGGGCCTGCATGCGAATGTCGAGCGCCTCGTGCGGCGCGCGCAGCATGAAGGAGGTGGCGGAATGATCGAAGAAATCGACGAAATGCGACTGCTCGTCCGGCGTCGGCGAGATGGTGATCGAGCCGGCGACCAGGCGCTGCCGGTTGGTCAGCGACAGCGGCATCAGGCGCATGATGTGACGGGCGCCGGAGGCCGGCACGTCGTAGCTGTAACCCATGCGGAGAGTGAGATCGTAGAGCACTGATGTCACCCGAGATAGGTCTGGGCGAGCAGATCGGAAAGCTGCTCCAATTCGCGTTCCAGCCGCTGATAGACTTCGATCCCCATGCCTTCCGGCGTCATCACCGCCAGGCCGGAATGAAGCCGCATCGCTTCACGGTAGAAGGGTGACATCTGACCGTTGATCAGGGCGTTTGGCAGCTGCTCGACCTCGTGGTGGATCTCGTTGACCTGGAAGAGGACCGAGCGCGGGTTGAGGGGGTCGAGCGCCAGCAGGTCGGTGACGGTCAGCCGCGCCGTGTTGACGTTGTAGCGGCGGCGGTGGGTCATGACGCTGTCGCCGATTTCGAGCAGCATGTCGAGCGCGCCGTCGGGTGCTTCCGGGCCGGACATGTGGCCAAGCAGGCGCGTCATGTGCAGGCCGCGCTCGATATAGCGGCCGAGCGAGAGGAAGCGCCAGCCGGTGAAGCGGTACATGTTCTCGTGCACGAGACCGGCGAAGCCTGCGAGCTTACGCAGAAGGATGGTCATCGCATGGCTGGCGTCATCGCCGGCGGAGACGGTGACGTGGAACCGGTGCGCGGTCTTGGCGAGATCGTTAAGCGCCAGCCAGCCGTCGGGCGAGAAACGGTCGCGGATGTTGCTCGCCGAATAAACGGCGCTGTCGATATTGCGCAGCAGCGTTTCCGGCACGGGTTCGGCGGTATCGATATCGACGGCCGCGAGATAGGCGGAGACGTCGGCAAGTAGCGGCTGGTTCGGATCGGCGGCTTCGGCAAAACGCGCATGCCAGGCGCGCAGGATGCGCAGCGCCCCTTCGGCGCGCTCGATGTAGCGGCCGAGCCAGAACAGATTGTCGGCCGCCCGGCTCGGCAGGCTGCCGGGCATGTTGCGGGTGAAGCTGCCTTCGGCCGGCAGCAGCGTGTGGCGCTCGACCGGCTTGTCGCTGACGATCCAGACGTCGGCGGCCGCTCCGCCCGACTGCATGGCGATTGCCGCAACATCGGCGCCGGAGCCGATACGGGCGAAACCGCCGGGCATGATCTGCCAGCCGTTTGCCGTGCGAGCGGCGAAAACGCGCAGCGACATCGGCCGCGGCACGAGCTTGCCGTCGACCCAGGCCGGCGTCGTCGAGAGCGTGACGACCTCCTGGCCGACCAGTTTCGGGCCGTCAGAACTCAGCCAGTCGGTAATCGAATCCTTGGCAGTCGCACGCAACGACGAGCCGAGCACGGATTCGCCGTTGTCGTCGAAGAAGGGGGCGCGGGAATAGGCCGGGCCGATCACCATCTTCTCGATGTTCTCGGCGACGTGCTCGCGCTCATCCTGCTGGCCGCACCACCATGTAGCAATCGACGGCAGCTGCAAATCCGTCCCCAGGAGATGCCGACAGATGGTCGGCATGAAGGCGAGAAGCGCCCGGGTTTCGAGAATGCCGGTGCCAAGCGCGTTGACGATGGTGACGCTTTCGGCGCGCAGCGCTTCGACCAGGCCTGGCGTGCCGATATGCGAATTCTGGTTCAGTTCCAGCGGATCGGCGAAAGCCGAATCGAGACGGCGCCAGAGCACACCGATCGGCTTGAGGCCGGCGACCGTGCGCACCATGATGCGGCCCTTGACGACGGTGAGATCCTCGCCCTCGAGCAGCATGAAGCCGAGATAGCGGGCGATGTAGGCGTGTTCGTAATAGGTCTCGTTGGCGGGGCCGGGCGTCAACACCGCGATGCGGTCGTCGCCCGAATGTTTCATGCCCTGCAGCGCGTCGCGGAAAGCGCCGAAGAAGGAGGCAAGACGGTGGACCGGGGTTTCGGCGTAGATATCCGAGAAGGCCCGGGTCGTCGCGACGCGGTTTTCCAGCGCGAAACCGGCGCCGGACGGGGCCTGCGTCCGGTCGGCCAGCACCCACCAGTTGCCGTCAGGGCCGCGGCCGATTTCGAAGGCGCAGAAATGCAGATAGTGGCCGGATGCCGGCCGGATGCCTGCAAGCGGACGCTGGAATTCGGGATTGGCGGCGATCAGCGCCGGCGGCAGGAGGCCTTCCTGGACCAGCCGGTTCTCGCCGTAAATATCGGCGACGATTGCTTCCAGGAGGTCGGCGCGCTGGACGAGGCCCGCCGACAGCGCCTGCCATTCGCGCTCGTCGATCAGCACGGGAATATGCGAAAGCGGCCAGGCGCGTTCGCCGGTGCCCTTGCTGCCATAGGCGCGATAGAAGACGCCGGCATCCCTGAGATAACGGTCGGCGCGGGCGAAACGCTCGGCAAGATCCTTCTCCGGCATTGCGCCGAGATGGGAGAGGAAACGCTGCCAGACGGGGCGGACCGCGCCCTTGTTGTCGACCATTTCGTCGGCCGAGCCGGAAAGCGGCGCATAGTCGAAGGCCGCATCCTTGCCGATGCTGCGCCCAGCCTCCTCTTTGCGCTCCACTGCCGGTCTCTTACTACCCATCTAAACCCAACCTCAACCCTCGGCCTTTGCCCCGGCCTCAAATTCCGGCGGGCCGCCTCAGATCCAACGTCAGCGGGAATTCCGGCGAAGGCGCCTCGGCGCGCGGGATATAACCGCCCGCCGTATGTCCCCACGGCTCGAACCGGGCAAGCCGCCTTGCTTCCGCCTCGTTGCCGTTGACCGGGAAGGTGTCATAAGTCCGGCCGCCCGGATGGGCAACATGATAGATGCAGCCGCCGATCGAACGCTTCGACCATGTATCATAAATGTCAAAAGTCAAAGGCGTGTTGATCGGAAGCACCGGATGAAGGCCGGAGGCCGGCTGCCAGGCCTTGTAGCGGACGCCGGCGACCGAGACGCCCGACGTGCCGGTCGGCGTCAGCGGCAGGGTGCGGCCGTTGCAGGTGACGGTATAGCGCGCGGTATTGCTGGTTTCGAGCCGTACCTGAAGGCGCTCGACGGAGCTGTCGACATAGCGGACGGTCCCGCCCGGCGCGCCCTCCTCGCCCATGACATGCCAGGGCTCCAGCGCCTGGCGCAGTTCCAGCTTCGAGCCTTCGTATTCGACCTCGCCGCAGAAGGGGAAGCGGAATTCGAGCTGGGCCTTGAACCATTCGGGGCTGAGGTCGAAGCCGTTTTCGCGGAGATCGGCGAGCACGTCGAGGAAATCGGCCCAGACGAAATGCGGCAGCATGAAACGGTCGTGCAGGGTGGTGCCCCAGCGGACGAACTTGCCGTCGACAGGGTTTACCCAGAAACGGGCGATGAGCGCGCGAACCAGCAATTGCTGGGCAAGCGACATGCGCGCGTTCGGCGGCATCTCGAAACCGCGGAACTCGATGAGGCCGAGGCGTCCTGTGGGGCCGTCGGGCGAAAACAGCTTGTCGATGCAGATCTCGGCGCGGTGGGTGTTGCCGGTGACGTCGGTCAGAAGATTGCGGAACAGGCGGTCGACGAGCCAGGGCAAAGGCTGCTGGCCGCGACCGGGTGCTCCGATCTGCGCCATGGCGATCTCCAGCTCGTAGAGAGTGTCGTGGCGAGCCTCGTCGATACGCGGCGCCTGGCTGGTCGGGCCGATGAACATGCCGGAGAAGAGGTAGGAGAGCGATGGGTGGCGCTGCCAGTGGAGGACGACGCTCTTCAAGAGATCGGGACGGCGCAGGAACGGGCTGTTGTTCGGATTGGCGCTGCCGACGACGACATGATTTCCGCCGCCGGTGCCGGTGTGGCGGCCGTCGATCATGAATTTGTCGGCGCCGAGCCGGGTGGCGCGTGCCTCTTCGTAGATCGCCGTGGTGATATCGACGCATTCCTTCCAGTTCGAGGCCGGGTGGATGTTGACCTCGATAACGCCGGGATCCGGAGCAACGCGGATGACGTTGATGCGCTCGTCCTGCGGCGGCGGGTAACCTTCGATATGGACGGGAAGCTTGAGCTCGGCGGCGGCGTTTTCGGCAGCGGCAATCAGCTCGAGATAATCCTCGATGCGCTCGACCGGCGGCATGAAGACGCAGAGCCTGCCGTCGCGCGGCTCGACCGACATGGCGGTGCGCACGGCGCCGCCGATTTCGCCCAGCGTCTGTTCAATCCGTCCGCGATTGCTCTCGTCGGCATGGAAGGAAGCTTCCGGCATGGCCCGGCCGGCCGGCACGAAAACGTCAGGCAGCGGTTGGCGCGGAATCGTCGGATCGGCCGGGTGGATATAGGGATAACGTGCCGGCGGAACATAGGGCAATGTGCCGAGCGGCAGGCGGTAACCGATCGGGCTGTCGCCCGGGACGAGGAAGATCTTGCCGCGGCGGGTGCGCCATTTCTCGCTGACCCAGACTCGGGCTTCGGCTGCTTTGGCGTTCCATGCCTGAACCGGCAGGATGTAGCCGGTGGGCACGGTGAGGCCGCGGTCGAAGACGCGGGCGATGCGGTTGCGTTCTTCCGGATCTTTCAGTTTCGAATTTGCCGGATCGACATTATCGGGAAGATTGCCCTCCTTGATGATCCAGTCGGCAGTATCTTCATAGGCCGGCTGCACCATGTCGGGCTTGATCGCCAGCTCCTTTGCGATCGCTGCCAGGAGTTTTTCGGCATCCTCGGCCGCAACGCCGGTGTCCTTGCCTTCGGCGGCGACCAGATCGAGGTTCTGCCAGACCGGCTTTCCGTCGCGGCGCCAATAGAGCGAGAAGGTCCAGCGCGGCAGGCTTTCGCCCGGATACCATTTGCCCTGGCCGTAATGCAGGAAGCCGCCAGGGGCAAAGCGTTCATGCAGCCTGCGGATCAGGCTGTCGGCCTTTTCGCGCTTGGTCGGGCCGACGGCGGCGGTGTTCCATTCCTCGGACTGGAAGTCGTCGATCGAGACGAAGGTTGGCTCGCCGCCCATCGTCAGGTGCACGTTCTCGGCTTCGAGGACGCGGTCGACCTTTTCGCCGAGCTGATTGAGCTCGTCCCAGCTCTCATCGGAGAAGGGCTTGGTGATGCGCGGGTGCTCGGCGACGCGCGAGACCTTCATGTCGAAGGCGAATTCGGTTTCGGCCTCGCCGAAATAACCGCCGGAAATCGGGGCGGCGTTACGGAAATGCGGCGTGGCGGCAAGCGGGATATGGCTTTCGCCGGTCAAGAGACCTGAGGTTGGATCGAGGCCAACCCAGCCGGCGCCGGGCAGATAAACCTCCGCCCAGGCATGCAGGTCGGTGAAATCGACTTCGGTGCCGGAAGGACCGTCGAGCGCTTTCAGATCGGGCGTCAGCTGGATGAGGTAGCCGGAGACGAAGCGGGCGGCAAGGCCGAGATGGCGGAGAATCTGGACGAGCAGCCAGCTGGTGTCGCGGCAGGAACCCTTGGCGCTTTCCAGCGTCTCCTCCGGCGTCTGGACGCCGGCTTCCATGCGGATGACATAACCGATCTGCCGCTGCAGGCGGGCATTCAAACCGACGATCATATCGACGGTGGGCTGACCGGGAGACCAATCGAGCGTCGGCAGCAGCGCCTTCAGGCGCGGGCCGGCCGGGTCCGGCGTCATGTAAATCGACAGATCCTCGCGGATCGTTTCAGGATAGTCGAAGGGCCATTTGGTCGCTTCCTCTTCGACGAAGAAGTCGAAGGGATTGTAGACCGTCATGTCGGCGACGAGGTCGACCTCGATCTTGAACTCGGTCACCGGATCCGGGAAGACGTAGCGGGCAAGATAGTTGCCGTAGGGATCCTGCTGCAGGTTGACGAAGTGGTTGGAGGGCGTGACCTTCAGCGAGTGGCTGAGCACCCCCGTCTTCGAATGCGAGGCCGGTTTCAACCGGATGATCTGTGGGCCGAGGCGGACCGGTTTGTCATAGGTATAGTGCGTCAGATGATAGATGCTGGCTTTGATCGACATATTTCTCTTTTTATCCGGCGCGCATCGTTGTGCGGCTTGCTGTTCCCGAAATCAGTGTGTGCAATGCAGCGAAAGAAAGCAAGGTGCAAAGGCGGCCGGCTTCTATGCTGCCTTGGCGAAGGTGACGGCGGCCTTCAGGCCGCGGCCGTCCGTTCCCGGTTCCAGCGTCAGGGCGGCGTTGAAAAGATTGGCGATTTCTTCGACGATCGGCAGGCCGAGGCCGGCGCCCGGCGCACCGGAATCATTGCCGCGCGAAAAACGCCGGCGCACGGCCTCCAGTTTCTCGTGCGGAATGCCGGGGCCGTTGTCCTCGACCTCGAGGCGGATCGTCTCAGGTGCGGCGATGATGCGGACGGTGACCTCGGCTCCCTTGCCGGCATAGGCGATGGCATTGCCGGCAAGATTGCGCAGCATTTCGCCGATCAGCAGCGGCTCGGCGCGGATCATCGCCGGGCTCTCGCCCTCGAAGCCGAGATCGATGCCGGCGACGGCGGCCGCCGGGATCTGTTCGCCGGTGATTTCCTGGGCGATGGCCGCAAGATCGATGGCGGAAGCGGTCAACGCTTCCTTGGCGGTGGCGGCGTCGATCTTGGCCATCAACAGAAGCTGGGCAAGGATGCGCTCGGCATGCGCCACCGCCTGATCGCCCTTCAGCGCCGCCGCCTGGGCTTCATCCAGCGAGCCGGCGCGGGCGGAAAGGGCAAGCTGGGTGCGGATGATCGCGAGCGGCGTGCGCAGCTGGTGGCTGGCATTGCCGGTGAAATGGCGCAGTGCATCGAGCGCCGACTGCAGGCGGACCATGAAGGAATTCACCGTATCCACAAGCGGCTCGACCTCGCTCGGCACCGTCTCTTCGATCGGATGCAGGTCGTCGGGGCTGCGCTCGCCGATGGCGTCGCCGAGCTTGTAGAGCGGGCGGAGCGCCACCGTGACCGAGATCCAGACGATGACGGCCGCGCCCAGGATCATGAAGGCGAGGCGCAGCGCCGAGCGGACGAGGATCGCCTGCGCCAGTTGCCGGCGGGCGATGGTGGTTTCCGCCACCGTGACGACGAAGGGCACGGAGCGGATGCCGGTCGAGGCGGAACGTTCGAGCGTCGCCACACGGATCGGCTCGCCGCGGAAGGTGTCGTCGGCAAAAGCGGCGGCATCGCCCGGCGCCTTCTTCAGGACCGGCAGGGACTGGTAGCCGGTGATGAACTGGCCCGGCGGGCCATCGACCCGGTAAAAGACGCGATCCTGCGCGGCCGAGGTCAGCATTTCAAGCGCGACATAGGGGATGTCGACCTGCAGCGTCCCATCCTCGGCGACGACGACGCGTTCGGCGATTGCGAGAGCCGAGCCGGCGAGCACGCGGTCCGAAACGATGTTCGAGGTCTGGACGGCCTCGCGATAGGTATCGGCAAGCGCCAGCGTACCGATGACGGCTGTCGAGACGAGCAGCCAGAAGAGCAGCCGGCGCCTGAGGGAGTAGGCAGCTTTCATAAGGCCTCTGGCAGCTTGTCGAGATAATAGCCGATGCCGCGGGCGGTCTTGACCGTCAGCCCGTGCGGCGAGAGGCGTTTCCTCAGACGGCTGACATATTGTTCGATCGCATTTGCGGAAATGTCGTCATCGAAGGCCGTCAGCGACTGCATGATCGCCTCCTTGGCAACGACCTTGCCGGCCCGCATGAAGAGGATTTCGAGCAGGCCGAGCTCGCGGGCGGGAATGTCGAGGGGGGTCGCGCCCGATGAAAAGGTGCGGGAGGTGAGGTCGAAGGAAATGCCGCCGAAGCCGACGGTCGCCGAACGCAAGCCCGCCTGGCGGCGCAGCAAGACGCGCACCCGCGCCTCGAATTCGGCGATGTCGAAAGGTTTGATCAGATAATCGTCGGCGCCGAGATCGAGACCCTTCACCCGCTCTTCCGGCGCGCCGCGCGCCGTCAGGATGAGGACGGCCGCCTGGTTCTGCCGGGCGCGCATGGCGCGTAGCACGTCGAGCCCATCCATCTCGGGCAGGTTGAGGTCGAGGATGACAAGATCGAAATTCTCAGCCGCGATGACGGCATTGGCGGATGCGCCGTCATGGACGACATCGACCGCATGGCCCGTGCCGCGCAAGATCGCCGACAGGCCGTCGGCCAGCGCGATATTGTCTTCGGTGAGCAGGATGCGCACGGATGTTCCCCCTGTTTTTCAAAGGAGATTACAGAGGTGACGAAGGGATGTCACAGCGATTTTGGGGGTTGGGTGAATGGCCCTGGAAGGAGCCAGCTTCAGCTTCCGGTTCTTTCCATCTGCTCGCGGTGAGTCATCGCGGCGGCCAGCATCTTCTGGAAGCGGGGGTCGTGGCGGATGTTGTCGAGATCGGAGTCATTGTTGAACCACTTGATATGGTAGACGGAGCTGTACGGCAGCAGCCTTCCCAGAAGGTCTATCGCCTGGTCGACGTCGCCGAGAACAGAGTGGACGCAGGCAAGATTATATTGGGCGACGATGTCGTCGGGATCGATGGCGATGGCGCGCGCGGCCCATTGGCGCGCGCTCGTGACGTCGCCGAGATGGGCAAGCGCCAGTGCGCCGCGATGGGCCGGACCGGAATTTTCCGGATTGAGGTTCAGCGCACGTTCGGCGCGCTGCAGGCCGAGCCGCGCCCAATTTACCGTGTCGACCTCGCGGCCGAGCGAACGATAGGCGGCCATCAGATGGATCGGCGAGACGTAGTCGTCGGGACGGATCTCCGCGGCGCGGGTGAAATATTGAACGGATTCGGCGAAGTCGCCGCGCATGAAGAAGAAACGGGCATAGTGAAAGTTGGCCTCGTAGAGGTTCGGATCGAGCGCCAATGCCCGTTCGAAAGCCGCCGCCGCCCTTTCGTCATCGCCGCTCTGATGCAAAGCCAGACCGCGGGAAGCCTGGGCCTCGGGAAGATCGGGATCAAGCTCCAGGGCGCGGGCGCTCATGTCGAGGATGCGCCGCAGAGGCACGTCGTCGGGCGCCCAATCGCGGATCGCCGCGTCGCAATCGGCGATGCCGGCATAGGCGCGGGCATAATCCGGGTCGAGCTCGACCGCTTTGCAGAACATGCGCCTGGCAAGCTCCAGGTATGATTTCGTCCAGGTGTGCGAGAGCTGCCGCCCCCTGAGATAATAGGTATAGGCCTCGACATTGGCTGTCGGCTCGTTGGCGATCGCCTTCTTCTCTTCCGGCAGCAGACGTACCTTCAACTGGCCGACGATCGCGTGGGTGATCTCGTCCTGGATCGCGAAGATGTCGGTCAGGTCACGGTCGTAACGCTCCGCCCAGAGATGGTCGCCGTTGGCGGTGTCGATCAATTGGCCGGAGATGCGCACGCGCTTGCCGAAGATGCGCACACTTCCCTCGAGCACGTAACGCACGCCGAGTTCCTGGGCGAGCGGCTTCACCTTCACCGAGGTGCCCTTGTAGGTGAAGATGGTGTTGCGCGGCACGACATGCAGGCTGGAGATCTTGGAGAGATCGGTGATGATGTCTTCGGTGATGCCGTCGGAGAAATAATCCTGGTCGGCGTCGCCGCTCATATTGGTGAAGGGCAGCACCGCGATGAAGCAGGTATTGCGGTTCTGCGCGACCAGCCGGGCGGAGGGCGGCGGCGCCAGGGCGACGGTATAGACCTGAACCGGCTGCCTGATGTTCTTCAGCGTATGCTCGCCGATGAATTCGAAGCCGAGATTGAGGCGCGAGCCGACCTGATCGCGCACCGAGGCCGACACGGCGATGCCGCCCGGCGCGGCGATGCGTTCGAGCCTCGCCGCCAGATTGACGCCGTCGCCGAATATGTCGCCGTTCTCGACCACGACGTCGCCAAGATTGATTCCGATGCGGAATTCGACGCGCTCGTCCTTCGGGACGCTCTCGTTGCGGGCCGACATGCTGCGCTGGATTTCGGCGGCGCAGGCGACCGCATTCACGACGCTCTGGAACTCGGCAAGGATGCCGTCGCCGGTGAGTTTGACGATCCTGCCCTTGTAGTCCGAAATACGAATGTCGACCAACTCGCAGCGATGGCGGTTCAGCGCCTGCAGTGTGCCTGACTCATCGATGCCCATCAGCCGGCTGTAGCCGACGACATCCGCAGCGAGAATAGCGCTCAGTCGTCGTTCCATGATCCCTCCCAAGGATCTTTCTAGATTAATCTAGCTTTTTATAGAGTTTTTGTCGCATAGAGTCGTCCCCCGAACAAGAAATTCGGGTGGCTTCGACGTTTTGACGCGGCCGCGCGACCATATAGCGTCGCCGATCTTCATCAATACTCTGTATGGGTGAAGGATGGTGTCAAGCCATAATCCTTTATGGTGAAAAATGGCTTCGGGACGGACGAACGAAATATTTTCGTCGTATGCCTATAGTTTCCGGGCTTGGCAAAAACCGAGGGCCTGTACTGAGATCGCTCGGAAGAAATCCATGGTTGCGTCAACTCCGAATGGCAGGCTGAGTGGAGCATTCCTTTGCGGCGGTCATGAAGCCGGTCGTGCGTTGCAATCAGCTAGATGATTCGACGAGTCGTTGCGTCGAAGGCTGCAGGGAGGGGATTTCTGCAGCTACAGGATGATTTGCCGTGAAAATTTCGTCGAAAAACTATCCAATTTTTACAACCGATAGCCAAATTGTGCAGCAGATTTCACGTGGCTGTACAAAAGTAGAATCTTGTTAGTCATTGCCGACAAGTAATCGTTCCAGGGGCGCGCACTGCCTGGCCTTTTCAAGTCCCCTGCGCCGCTCGAATGACTCGATATGGCTTTCTCCACCCTGACATCTTTCATTCGCCGAAGTGAAGCGGAACGATCATGTTTACTTTTTTCAATAACATCAGAATTCTGGGCAAAATGGCGCTCGTCTTTTCGCTGTTGCTCGCCCTCAGCACCATTATCAACGTCCTGAGCTACAGTTCACTGGCGACCCAGGAGAAGGCCGCGGGCTGGACCGAACATACCTATACGGTGCTGGGAACCCTGAACAACATCGTCGCGGCCATGGTCGACCAGGAAACCGGCATGCGCGGCTACCTATTGTCGGCAGACGAAAATTTCCTCGCGCCGCAGAAGGCCGGAGCCAAGTCCTACGCCGACAACATGCAGAAGGTGCGCAGCCTTACAGCGGATAATCCGGCCCAGCAGGCACGGCTGGACGAGCTGGCTTCCCTGGTCGATGGCTGGACGAAGGATGTCGTCGTCCAGGAAACGAAGCTGATGTCGGCCAAGGAGACCGTGCAGCAGGCGCGCGATCTTGAGGTCTCCGGCGTCGGCAAGAAATGGATGGATCAGATCCGCGCCAAAGCAGCTGAAATCGCCGGCATCGAGCAGGCCCTCCTGAAGACGCGCTCTGCCGAGGCAGCCGACGCAGCCGTGACGGCGCGTTATGCGATCATATCAGGCTCCGTCGCCATGATCGTTTTTGGTCTCCTTATGCTGTTCGTTCTGAACGGAGCCATGATCCGCCCGCTTGCCGGCATGACGGCCGTTATGCGCAAGCTCGCCGAGGGGGATACCTCCATCACCGTAAGCGGCGCCGGCCGCCGGGACGAGATCGGCGCAATTGCCGGCGCCGTCGAAGTTTTCCGCCAGGCAGCGGTGACAAATCGCAAACTCGAGGCGGATGCCGAGGCAAACCGCGAACGCCAGGCGAGGGAGCAGGAAGAAATCAACCGCGTCAAGGAAACCGAGGCAGGACAGGTCGCCTTCGTTACCAGCAATCTTGCTACGGGCCTGAAGCGGCTGGCGGCAGGTGATCTGGCCTTCCAGCTGGACGATGCCTTCGCACCGAATTTCGAGTCGCTGCGCAACGACTTCAACCAGTCCATCCGCCAGCTGGCAACCACGCTTGCGGAAATCTCCGAATCCGTTTCCAGCATGGATAACGGCACCCGCGAAATTTCTTCAGGCGCCCAGGATCTCTCGAGGCGCACCGAGCAGCAGGCTGCCTCGCTGGAGGAAACCGCGGCCGCACTCGACCAGATCACCGCCAACGTTTCCAATTCCACCAAGCGTACCGAGGAAGCACGCGTCGTCGCCAGCCGCGCCAACCAATCGGCAGTCCAGTCGGCAGCGGTCGTCAGCCACGCCGAAGAGGCAATGACGAAGATCGAGGATTCCTCCCAGCAGATCTCCAATATCATTGGCGTCATCGATGAGATCGCCTTCCAGACGAACCTTCTGGCGCTCAATGCGGGCGTGGAAGCGGCGCGTGCCGGCGATGCCGGCAAGGGTTTCGCCGTCGTCGCACAAGAGGTGCGCGAACTTGCCCAGCGTTCGGCTCAGGCCGCCAAGGAGATCAAGGGCCTCATTCACAACTCCTCGGCAGAGGTCGAGAGCGGCGTGAAGCTGGTGCGTGAAACCGGCGAAGCCTTGAAGACGATCGGCGGCTTCATCATCGAAATCAACAGCCATATGGAATCGATCGCGGTCTCGGCCAAGGAGCAATCGACCGGGCTTGCGGAGGTCAATACCGCCGTGAATGCCATGGATCAGACGACGCAGCAGAATGCGGCGATGGTGGAACAGTCGACCGCTGCTTCCAGCACCCTTGCGCAGGAAGCCGTCAAGCTTCGCAGTCTCATCGGTCAGTTCAAGCTCGACGGCATGGTCGGGACTGGGTCCTCCGCGGCTCGCCAGCCGGTTCGCGCTGCCGCGCCTGGCAACAAGCCGGTATCCTCTCCCGCCCGCGCGCTCGGCCAGAAACTCGCCGGCGCCTTTGGTGGCAGAGCGGCAACTGCGACTGCTGTCGCTGCCAATGAATGGAACGAGTTCTGATGGCCGACGTCGCACAATACGAGAAGCTCTCGGATGCGGCATTGGAAATCATCGCCTTCCATCTCGGCGACCAGCAGTTCTGCATCAAGACCACCTCAATCCGGGAAATCCGGGGATGGGCAGCGGCGACACCGCTGCCCCATGCGCCGGCGCACGTCCTCGGCGTGATGAATTTGCGCGGCACTGTCATACCGGTGATCGACCTTGCCGCCAAACTCGGCGTGCGTAGCGCCATCGATGCCAATCGCAGCGCGATCGTCGTGGCCGAGGTGAGAAAAAGCATCATCGGCCTCGTGGTGGACCGCGTGTCCGACATCCTGTCGATCGGCGGGGATCGCATTCAGCCGGTGCCGGATTTCGGCATCGGTTACGACCCGGCTTTCTCCTACGGGATCATTCCTTTCGATCAGGGAATGGTCTGTTTTCTCAATCTCGACCACATGTTTGCAGCCATCGAATTCGCATCGGCCGCATAGCCCCATGAAGCAGGCGGCGGCCGTCTCCGGCCGCCGTCGCCCTTGCTCCTCTCTGTCCGCTCGGGCATTGTTGCGGCATGAGGAGAATTTTCATCTTGCTGCTGGCGCTTTGGCCTGGTGGCGCGCTGGCCGATCAGGCCTTCTATCCGGCCAAATCGGGCAATGCCGATGCGCCGGTGCTGACCGTTTATTCCTCGCTCGACGAGCCGCTCGCCCAGCCGATGATCCGCGGCTTCCAGGAAGCCAATCCCGAGGTCGCGGTCAAATACGAGGACATGCTGACTGGCGACATCTACGACCGGATCGTCAGGGAGACGGATGCCGGCGGAAAGACGGCGGATTTTGCCTTCTCTTCGGCGATGGACCTGCAGGTGAAGCTTTCCAACGACGGATATGCGCAGGTCAGCAATCTGCCGATGAGTGCGGCATGGCCGAAATGGGCGAACTGGCGCAACACCGCCTATGCGCTGACCTTCGAACCGGCGGTCTTCGTCTATCACAAGCCGAGCTTCACGCATGAACCGGTGCCGAGTTCGCGGGCGGAATTCGTGGAATATCTGAAGCGCAAGGGCAATGCGGTCTATGGCCGGATCAGCACCTACGATATCGAGCGCTCCGGCGTCGGCTTTCTCTTCATGGCGCGCGACCAGGAACAGTTCGGCGACATCTGGTCGGTGATCGGGGCAATGGGGGCGGCGGGCGTCAAGCTTTATTCGACGAGTTCGGCGATCCTCGAACGCGTCGCTGACGGCCGCTTCGTGCTCGGCTACAACATCCTCGGCTCCTATGCGGCCGACTGGGCCTCGCGAGACCCCGATGTCGGCATCGTGCTGCCGAAGGATTATACGGTGGTCATGTCGCGGATCGGACTGGTGCCGCAGGCCGCCGCCGAACCGGAACTCGGGCGCCGATATCTCGCCTTCTTCATGTCGAAGGAGGGCCAGACGATCATGGCGCGCGAGCTGCAGATCCCGGCCGTCAGCCCCGAGGTGGCGGGGGAAAATACCGCCAATACGCTGCAGGAACTGCTCGGCGCCCAACTTCGGCCGGTGCCGGTCAGCCCCGGGCTGATGGTCTATCTCGACCAGGTGAAACGGGCGCGGCTGATCGCGCATTGGAACGAGGTTCTGCGGGCGCAGTGAAACGCGTCACGCTTCGGCGGGTTCATCCTTTTCACACGTTTCCGCATTTTTGGACGATGCTGGAGGTGGGAGCCCAGTTGGAGGATCTCAGATGAGGTCTGCGGTCAGTACTCTGCTGAGATAACCTGCACTCAGAGCGGCGTTGAAGAGCCGAATTCAGACCGGCGCCCACCAATTACGGCAAAAAAGTGTCCATTCCTTCTGGATATCTCGCTGGTGTCAGCTAGATGACAGCTTGTTGTGGTGGCTTTGGCTACTTCTTCTCCGTGGAGGCGGAGAGCTGAAGCCTTGGGAGGAGTTCCGCTCGTCACACAGGACAAGTTTGTCCGCTGGCCGGCCATCCTTCCCGATTCCCTGAGAATAACAGGCGGCCGCTCAGCCGCCCACGGAGGACATCGTGAAGCATACTTTCATCGCAACCATTTTCGCAGCCGCCATCGCGCTGCCGGCCTATGCAGCCGACTACACCATCATCGCGCCCGCCGCTCCCGGCGGCGGCTGGGATCAGACGGCCCGTTCGCTGCAGACCGCTTTGCAGCAGGAGAAGATTGCCGGCAACGTACAGGTCCAGAACGTTCCGGGCGCCGGCGGCACCATCGGTCTTGCGCAGTTCAGCAGCCAGGCTGCCGGTAATCCGAACTCGCTGATCGTCGGCGGTTATGTCATGGTCGGCGCGATCCTCACCAATAAGTCGCCGGTAACGTTGAAGAACGTCACGCCGATCGCCCGCCTGACCGGCGAGTATGAGGCCGTCGTCGTTCCCGCCTCGTCCGATATCAAGACCATGGCCGATCTCGTCGCGGCGCTGAAGAAGGATCCGGGCTCTGTTTCCTGGGGCGGCGGCTCGGCCGGCGGCACCGACCACATCACCGTCGGCCTGATCGCTAAGGCTTCCGGCGTCGACCCGACCAAGATCAATTATGTCGCCTTCTCCGGCGGCGGTGAAGCGCTCGCCGCCATTCTCGGCAACCAGGTCACCGCGGGTGTCTCGAGCTACAGCGAGTTCGAATCGCAGGTCAAATCAGGCATGCTCCGTCTGCTCGCCGTCTCCAGCGACAAGCGTATCGACGGCGTGGATGCTCCGACGCTGAAGGAAGCCGGCACCGACGTCAGCATCCAGAACTGGCGCATGGTCGCTGCTGCCCCCGGCCTCTCGGCAGAGCAGGTGGCAGCCGTCACCGCCGATTTCGAGAAGCTGCACGGTTCCGCCACCTGGCAGGAAACCCTGAAGACCAAGGGCTGGGCCGACACTTACCTCTCCGGCGACGCCTTCAAGGCGCAGCTCGAAAAGGATGTCGCCGCCACCGAAGGCATTCTCAAAGAGATCGGACTTGTTCAATGAGCGAGGAAAACACCTCCTCGGCAACCGAGCGCCGCCCTGATTGGGCGGCGTTCATCATTGCCGTTTTCCTCTTCGCCGTCGCCGGCGTGATGGCCTGGGATGCATCACACCTGAAAACGATCGCGCAATACGACCGCATCGGCCCGTCAACGGTGCCCGAAGTGGTGGCGTTCGGCCTCTTCTGTCTTGGTGTCTGGACCGTCGCCGAAGCCTGGCGCGGCGAATTTCCGGAACGTGAGAGGCAGGAAGTGGCGCCCGTCATCTGGATCGTCGCCGGTCTTGCCGGGCAGATGCTGCTTCTACGCGTAGCCGGCTTCTCGATTGCAACAGGCGTGCTGTTTGCGCTGACGGCGCGCGGCTTCGGCAAACGCAAGCTTTGGATCTCGCTGCCCCTCGGCATCGTTTTCAGCTTCGTCGTCTGGGCGATCTTCTCGCAGCTCTTGCAGCTGACGCTGCCGGCTGGGCCGCTCGAACACCTGTTCTTCTGACCGCGCGGGACGTGCTGTCAGCTCTTTTGATTTTTCGCGGCGCCCGATTGCGGAATGCAGGGCCGGGAATGCCGCCTGGGACACCAAGATGAGCACATTCGAATTCCTATGGCAGGGTATCCTGGTTGCGATGCAGCCGATGAACCTGGTTTATGCGCTGGTCGGCGTCACTCTCGGCACCGCCGTCGGCGTGCTGCCCGGCATCGGCCCGGCGCTCACCGTGGCGCTGCTGCTGCCGGCCACCTACAAGCTTGATCCGGGCGGTTCGCTGATCATGTTCGCCGGCATCTATTACGGCGGCATGTATGGCGGCTCGACGACCTCGATCCTGCTCAACACGCCGGGCGAAAGCGCCTCGATCGTCACCGCGCTCGAGGGCAACAAGATGGCGCGGGCCGGGCGCGGCGGACCGGCGCTGGCAACGGCGGCGATCGGCTCCTTCGTCGCCGGCCTCATCGCCACGCTCGGGCTCGCCTTCATCGCGCCCTATATCGTCAAGCTGGCGCTGGTCTTCGGACCGCGCGAATATTTCGCGCTGATGGTGCTCGCCTTCGTCACCGTCTCGTCGGCCTTCGGTGATTCGGCGCTCAGAGGTCTGAGCTCGCTGTTCATCGGTTTCGCGCTCGCCATGGTCGGCATCGACCAGCAGACGGGACAGGCGCGGCTTTCCTTCGGCATCCCAGACCTGCTCGACGGCGTCGAGGTGACGACGCTTGCCGTGGCGATGTTTGCGATCGGCGAAACGCTCTACATCGCCGCGCAGGGCAACCGGATCGCGGAGAAGATTGAGGCGGTCAAGGGTTCGCTCTGGATGAATGCTGAGGACTGGTCGCGCTCGTGGAAGCCCTGGCTGCGCGGCACACTGATCGGTTTCCCGATCGGCGCGATGCCGGCGGGCGGCGCTGAAATCGGCACCTTCCTGTCCTATTCGACCGAAAAGCGGCTGGCGAAGAACCCGGAAGAATTCGGCCATGGCGCGATCGAAGGCGTGGCCGGTCCCGAAGCGGCCAACAACGCCTCGGCCGCCGGTACGCTGGTGCCGCTTCTGACGCTCGGCCTGCCGACGACGGCGACGGCGGCGATCATGCTCGCCGGCTTCCAGCAATACGGGCTGCAGCCGGGGCCGCTGCTGTTTGCCACCAATCCGCAGCTCGTCTGGGGCCTGATCGCCAGCCTGCTCATCGCCAACGCGATGCTCCTGGTCCTGAACCTGCCGATGATCGGGCTCTGGGTGCGGCTACTGACCATTCCGAAGCCGTGGCTCTATGCCGGCATCCTGCTGTTTGCGACGCTCGGCACGATCGGCGCCAATCCGTCGGTGTTCGAGCTCGGCATGCTGCTCGCCTTCGGCCTGCTCGGCTATGTGATGCGGCTTTTCGGCTATCCGATCGCGCCTGCCGTCGTCGGCCTGATCCTCGGGCCGCTCGCCGAACAGCAGCTGCGCCGGGCGTTGGCGATCAGCCAGGGCGACGTCACGACGCTGGTGATGTCGCCGATCGCGGCGGGCCTGCTTATCGTCGCGGCTGCCGCTTTCCTCATTCCGCTGATCCTGCGACTTCGCGGCCGGGGCCAGGTGCTGTCGCAGCTCGCGGCAAACGAAGACTAAAACAAGAAGACGAGCCCACCCCTCCCTGGAGGCCGGCCATGGCAACATGGGTCGGCCTCTTCTTTTTTGCATGGCTGAGGTGATTTTACAGGCGTTGTCGAGATATCCCGGCGTTCCCACCTATGAGGGGTCAATCATAGAGCGAAAGAAAAGACGATGTCCGCTATCCGCAGTGCAATCCACACTGGTTTTCTTGGCCGCGCATTCGCCGCGCTCGGCGCCGCAAATGCCGTCAGCGCCGCTGTCGAAGCCGGCCGCCGTCCGCGCGCCCGCGACCTCAGGGAACTCGGCATCGACCCGGTCTCCTTCGGCCAGGTCATCCGTTAAAACCTACAAGCATGCATGAATGAAACAGCCCGCAACCGGATGGTCGCGGGCTTTATTTTTGTCTGAATGCAGGCCGCAACGCCGGGCGCTGCGGCCTGCATCGTCAGGCGTGAAGCTTTTCCCGCTGGGTCTCCTGATCGTCAACCCGCTCACGCTTGTTGTGGCGGATGGACGACCAGAGGGACAGGCCGATCAAGGCCGCGCCGCCGAGGCCGGTGATCACCTCGGGGATATGCACCAGGGTCTGCGCATACATGATCACCGAGAGGATGAGGATCGCGTAGAAGGCGCCGTGTTCGAGATAGCGGTATTCGGCAAGCGTTCCCTTCTCCACCAGCATGATCGTCATCGAGCGCACATACATGGCGCCGATGCCGAGGCCGATCGCGATGACAAAGAGGTTCTGCGTCAGCGCAAAGGCGCCGATGACGCCGTCGAAGGAGAAGCTGGCATCGAGCACCTCCAGATAGATGAAGGCGCCGAGACCACCCTTGGCGGCAGCGCTCATCGTCTGCTGCGAGGCATCGAGCAACCCGCCGACCACCTCGACCGCGAGGAAGGTGAGCAGGCCGTAGATGGCGCAATGGACGAAGACAGTGGCTTCTTCGCCGCCGATCAGCCAGGAGAAAACAAGCATCAGCGCCAGCACGAAGGCGATCTCGATGCCCTTGATGGTGGCCGAACGCGCCATCACCCTTTCCAGGCCTGGAAGCCAGTGGATTTCCTTCTTGTGGTCGAAGAAGTAGTTGAGGCCGACCATCATCAGGAAGGTGCCGCCGAATGCCGCGATCGGCAGATGGGCATCATTCATGATGCGGGCATATTCATCCGGTTCGCGGGCAGCCAGCACCAGCGCATCCCAGGGGCCGATCTGCGCCGCGATCGCGACGATCGCCAGCGGAAAGACGATGCGCATGCCGAAGACGGCGATGACGATGCCCCAGGTGAGGAAGCGTTTCTGCCAGACCGGCGTCATCTCCTTCAACTTGTTGGCATTAACGATCGCATTATCGAAGGAGAGCGAGATCTCCAGCACCGCAAGCACTGTGCAGATGAAGAAGACGGTCGCCATGCCGCCGATCGTGCCCGTCGTCTGCCAACCGAGCACGGCGCCGAGAATGAGGCCAAGGACGGTGACAATGAAGGCCCAGTGGAAATAGCTGAGCGAGGATTTATGGGTGGCTGACTGGTTCATGGCCGCACCTCGCGGCCGCAAACCTTGTTGGAGAGGGTGAGCATATTGGGGAAACGCGACATGCCACAACGGGCATGCGGGTCAGGCATGGGGAGCTTTATCATCGATGAAAAATCCGCCGGCTAAGCTGCAGGCGGTACCGACATCACGAGAGCGCCGTAAAAACTCTCGCCAGAGGGGCCCGGCACCAAACTTCCCCGTCAGCCGATGTCTGGAAGGCGGGCGGGTAGCTGTTAGGTAATGAACTTCCCCGGCCAGTCAAGGCCGGTCGTCACATGCGATTTGCGATTTTCTCCGGAACCATCCTGGTGCTCACCCGTTAGGGTCAGTTGAGCTGAATAAAAGGAGGCCGATGATGCACACTTCGACCCATCTTCCCGACAAACGCACCGAGGCGTCCGACCGCATGAAGCGGGCAAGACCGAACCGGATGCAGAAGGCGCAGGTGCTGCCGCCGCACCATGTCGACCTGACGCTCACGCCGGGCGTCTACCATGACATTCATGTGCCGGCCCATGTCACCGGCGCGGATCTTTCCAAGGGCGGCCCCGACATCAAGGGCAAGAAATAACGGCTTTCGCACGTCTCCAATTTTGCAACAGGTGAGAAACATATGACCGTGAATTTTGTGCCCCGCGACATCTTCATCCGGCACGAGAACGAATGGAAGGCCGTCCGTGAGGCGGCGGACGAACGCATCGATATCGGCAAGCGTCCGAAGCCGCCTGCTTCGTCCATCGGTTGCCCGGCACCGGTCGGGGATACCGCATACCCTGAATGAGCACAGGCAGTCGACGATATGGACGCCCGGCATGATGCCGGGCGTTTTGCTTTTCTATCGAGGTTCGTTCCGATCGCCCATCAAAGATGATGGGCCATGCCAACCTTTCGGAAAGGATTGGGCGGCGATAATCCCGGCCTCACGGGAATCGGACAGATGGCCAAAACAGCGACACGAAGCCGCCGCAAGGCGCCGGCGAGAGGGAAGAGCAAAGCGCGCAGCGGCAGCGGGCTGCTGCCCTGGATGGTGATCGGCGTAGCTGCGATCGCCGGCATCGCCGCCTCGGACAATTGGAAGAGCATTAAGCCGATGCTTGGCCGGCAACCGGCTGCGGTGATACGGGAAATGACGGAGGAGAAGCCTGCCGTCAGGAAGGATGTGCCGCCGAAGCAGGTGGCGCTCGCCGCGCCAGTGCCGAAAGCCGCGCCGGCGACGCCTGGGCCGTTGCCGCCGGCAGCCATTCCCACGCCGACCGTCCAGCCGGTCAAGGCGACACCGTCTCTTTCCTCTCCGGCCGCCACGGAGACCGGGACGGCCGCTTTCGGCTATTGCGGGCAGGGCGCGCATATCAACTGCGTCGGTGACGGCGGCGTCTTCTGGTACAAGGGCGAAAAGATCGTGATCGCCGACATGGCAAGCCCGATCGTCGACCGGGCGCGTTGCGATGACGAGCGCAGGGTCGCCTTTGCCGGCAAGGCGCGTCTTCTGGCGCTCCTGAACGCCGGCCCCTTCACCATGAATGCCGCGGGCAAGGCCGATCCCTCCGGCGCGCCACGCGTCGTCTCGCGCGAGGGGCGCTCCTTCGGCGTGCAGATGATCAACGAGGGCCTGGCTCGCAAGCCGGGGGCTGCAAGCGGCGCATGGTGCGCCGCCTGACGAGGCTGGGCTATTTGTCTTTCTTCACCAGCTTGCCACCGGTGCGGAAGCTGCCGGCGAAGGAGGAATCCTTGCTTTCGGCGGTGCATTCGATGGCTATTGGCTTGCCGGCATAGGGATTGCCGAAGGTGCAGAAGCCGGCGACCTTGACCTGGCCAGTCATCTTGTTGCCGACACCCGTGGTGACGAGGCTGAGCGGCAGCCGGGCATTGCCGTTGGAGGCGGGCTTGATGCCGCTGCCGTCGCCCTGGAAGCCGAGCGCCTTGCCGTCCGAGGTGAAGATGAAGGTTACCGAGCCATTGGCGAGTGTGACGCTGGCAAGCTCGTCCTTGCAGCCCTTGGTGGCGTCGAACTTGGCGACGACGAGCTTGGCGCATTTGCCGGAAAGCGTGATGACGCCTGGCGCGCCGGGAAATGTCTCGGGGGCAGGCGCCGACGCGGCAAAGGCCGGCAAGGCGAGGGCGGAAAAAATTGCGGCGGCAGCAAGCGCGGATAACTTCATTTCGATCTCAAACCCCATGTCCTGGCGAGGCGAATCGCTACCTCGCCCTCAGTTCGCCATGGCACGGTTCTGTGTCCGAATTTGGTTTCGTGTTTCGTGAAGCGCAAAGATTTCGTCAGCGGCCGCGCTGGCTCGCCGACCTGCGATAGATGAGCGAAAAGTTGGTTGAGCTTGTTGGTTGCGAGGCCTGACATCGACGACGACGAACCGATGTGCATGACAATGGCAGGCGCTCATTGAGCGCCCGCCGTCTCGGATGCACTTCTGGTCAAGGCGAATGGGCCCAGGCAGGGAAGTCCGGACCCATCCTTTCCCGATCGGACGTCAGTCAGATCAGGAATTGGTCGCTGCCGGCCTACAGCGCCGCGCGTCTTGTCAGACGCGCAAAGGACGCTGTAGCACTTTGAATTGCTGCATAATTCAAGGAATTATGCAGTGGCCGGCAGCCTTTTCATCAGAATGCGCGCTGCAGGCGGAAGTAGCCCGAGGTCACGTCATCGGCATTGTCCGCATCGAGGTACTGAACCGAGACCTTTGCGGAGAGGTTTTCGACGATCTGGTAGTCGATCGTTACACCGGCCTTCCAGGCGTTGACGTCGTCATTGAACTTGCCAGCGGTGACACCGTAGTTGTCGTAGTACTGAACAGCCGGAGTGATCTTCAGCTTGTCAGTCGCCTTGATGGCGTATTCAGCAGCGATCGCCCATTCAGCCTTGTTGTAATAGGCGTTCGGGTTGCTTGCGTAGACAGCTGCGAGGCCGAGCGTGCCCGGACCGACGGCAACCGTACCCATAGCGCGGACGGCGCCTTCTTCGTTGTCGGTGTCGTAACCAGCAGTGATCTGGTAGCTGAAGATACCAGCCTTGCCGCCGAGACCAACGGCAACGCCCCAGTTGTTGGCGGTTTCGCCATTGTAGAACGGGCTGTCTTCCAGCTCGTCAACGCTGATGCCAGCGTAGAAGGCGTCGGTTTCGTACTGATAACGGATGGAGTTATGCAGCGTGACCGGAGAGCCAATGTCGTCGGTTTCGCCGGAGAGGCCGTCGTCCCACCAGCTGTAGAACAGACCAGCGCGGAAGCCGGCGATGTCGAGGTAAGCGGAGTCCAGCTGGGCCTTCTGGGCCGAAGCGTTGTCAGCATTGAACTGCATGACGATAACGCCGGTCAGCGGACCGTATTCGGTGTCGCTCTTGGCCGTGAACTGAACCTGACCGCGCGTACGGGCATCCCAGTCCGAATCGTTGGCGACAGAACCGCCGCCGCCGGCGCCGATCGAGCTGGCGTGCGGAGCAACGTCAACCTGGAAACGAACGTAGCCGTTGATCTTGAGGCAGGTTTCGGTGCCGGGGATGTAGAAGTAGCCGGTGCCGTAAGCGTCGCAGACGCGAACATATTCAACCGGTTCCGGTTCGGCAGCAACGATAGCGTCAGCAGCCTGAGCGCCGGATACTGCAGCAAGTGCAGCAGCGGAGCCGAGAAGAAGGCTCTTGATGTTCATGGAATAACCTCCAGTTCAGATGCAAGAGGATGAAGACCGTTGCCATTGGCAGTCCCTACGTATCTTCACCCCGTGTGATTGAAGCGGCACCTTTTTGGCTCGGCGCCTGCCTCGCCGCGGAAGTGACATAGGGGATGCTGCACCGCAACAACATATCCGATTGTGACATTGGGCCACACCCTCTATGTTGCTGAAATAACACGCATTTTGTCATAAAGTTGTCATCTGGCCGTCACGAAATCGCAGTTTTGGATGCCGGGCCAACGAGGGGCTGAATTTGTGTGAAGGTATGCAATTTTTGCTCGCTTAGGCATATGCTGATATGCGAACCCGCCATGGCTGCGATCTGCGCGGATCGGGGAAGTGCTGACAACTGGCATGATCGCGCAAGCAAATCTGGAAGCGGTGGCCACGCTTTGCTTCCCGGTTGGGCGCCGGACGTGATTTCCTATCTTCTCAGCAGGGATAGATTTGCTTCAGCGATACGAGCAAGACATAGGGATAAACCTGGAATGTTTCCTCACCGACATTTGGGTGGTGTTCCAGATATTTCTTCACTATCGCGACATAGTCGTTGTTTGAAATGCCTTTCGGCGGCGGGCAATATAGTGGTTGCTTGCCTTGGCCTTCGAGTTCGCTGTTCACAAATGAAAGCGTCAATCCGGCCGCGCCAATAAGCATGGTGACGATATCCGTTTCCTTGCTCTCCATCAGCGTACGGAACTTCATGTCGTCTTTTGCGGAAACCGGGCTCCCGCCCAGTCCCAGCAGCAATATCAATCCAATAAGCTTTTTCATATGTGCCCCCCAGCTATGGAGACCGAAACAACATCGCAACCGACTGGTCAAGCCTCGTTCGCGTGAAGTTCACGCGGCTGCCTCACTGTTAGAACGGCTCCGCCGCACGGCTGTGAGGAAGGCTTTCAACCGGGATACCGCCAAAACGATAAAGGCCTTTCGATTTCTCGAAAGGCCTTTGCTTTTCAGCGAATTAGGATGGTGGGCGTGACAGGGATTGAACCTGTGACCCCTACGATGTCAACGTAGTGCTCTCCCGCTGAGCTACACGCCCATCCGATGGCGGCGCATAGATCACAAAACCTTTGGAGCCGTCAATAGGCTTTTTTCAGTTTTGTGACGAGCCGCCCGGCAAGCCTTACGCGGCAAGCATTTTGTTGACCTCGTCGACGAGGTCGCGCAGGTGGAAAGGCTTGGAAAGGACCTTCGCATCCTTCGGCGCTTTCGAATCAGGGTTCAGCGCCACGGCGGCAAAACCGGTGATGAACATCACCTTCAGGTCGGGGTCGAGCTCGGTGGCGCGGCGCGCCAGCTCGATGCCGTCCATTTCAGGCATGACGATATCGGTCAGCAGCAGGGAAAACGGCTCCTCGCGCAGCCGATCATAGGCGCTGGCGCCATTGTCATAAGAAAGGACCTTGTAGCCGGCCTTTTCGAGCGCTTTCACCAGGAAACGGCGCATGTCGTTGTCGTCTTCGGCGAGAAGTATCTTCTGAGTCATTAATCCAGACCGCTGATCAATAGGTTTTGGGTGGGCTGCCAGCCGTTTACACTAGTCTTTACCCGGTAAACAACCGGTGAATTGCCTGCATGCGACCGCCATCCCTTCTACATAGTATGGACTTGAGGCGAGGCAACTGGCAACATGGGCGAAGCAGTCAGTTCATGACATGGTAAAGAGGGCCGAAAGTGCCGGAAATAGGCGAATACGAGCTTTTTGAAGTCCTTGAGCCCGTGTCGCAGACCATTCCCTTCGTCTATAACTCCCCCCATAGCGGCCGGATTTATCCACCGGAATTCATCGCCCAGTCGAGACTCGAGGGCATCGCCATCCGCCGTTCCGAGGATCATTACGTCGATGAGCTCTTCGGCTCGGCCGTAACGCTCGGCGCGCCGCTGCTCGCGGCCAACTTTCCGCGCGCCTATCTCGACGTCAACCGCGAGCCCTACGAGCTCGATCCGCGCATGTTCGACGGGCTGCTGCCGCCCTATGCCAACATCAATTCGCTGAGGGTCGCCGGCGGGCTCGGCACCATTCCGCGCATCGTCGCCGAGAACATGGAAATCTATGCGCGGCGCCTGCCGGTGCAGGAGGGGCTCGACCGGGTCGAAGCGGTCTACAAGCCCTATCATGCGGCGCTGCGCCGGCTGATTGCGCGAACCCACGTGCAGTTCGGCTTCGGCGTGCTGATCGACTGCCACTCGATGCCCGGCAATGTGCGAGTCGCGGGCTGTACGGCGCGGCCCGATTTCATCATTGGCGATCGTTATGGCACCAGCGCTTCGGCCGAGCTTTCGCGCGCTGCGATCGCCATTCTCGAGGAAATGGGTTTTGCGGCGGTTCGCAACAAGCCCTACGCTGGCGGTTTCATCACCGAACATTACGGCCGGCCTTCACGCGGGCTGCACGCGCTGCAGATCGAGGTGAACCGGGCGATCTATGTCGATGAAGTGACGCTGGAGAAGCGCGACGATTTCGCCGCGGTGGCCGATGCGGTCACCGGTTTCATGCGGCAGATGGCGGAATATGTCGAGAAATTCGCCGGCGATCGAGCGCTGGCCGCCGAATAAAGCCGCTTATCCCTGCGACTTCGATTTCCCTGGCCAAAAAAAACCGCGCTTGAAGCGCGGCTAGTCTAGGGAGGAAACACCCAAGGAGGGTATTTACAGTCAGAAGACTGTACGAAGGACGCTACTATTGCATTGCACAAATGTCAAGCAATATATTGCGCTGCGACATCTTTGGGCATCCGGCACGTAATTGCATTCCTGCTGCTTTTCGCTATGAAAGCGATATTCCCGCCAGCAAACGGTGCCACCATGCTTCCTGACCGCTCGTTCTTCAACCGCCTGGCGGAGGCCGCCAAGGCCGAGACTCTGCCGCGCTTCCGCTCCGGCCTCGATGTCACGAACAAGCTTTCCTCGGGTTTCGATCCGGTGACGGAGGGCGACAGGGCGGCCGAACTTGCCATCCGGGCGCTGATCGAGGCGAACTTCCCGGACCACGGCATTCTCGGCGAGGAGCACGGCGATGTCGGGCTCGACCGCGACCACGTCTGGGTGATCGATCCGATCGACGGCACGCGCGCTTTCATCTCGGGCGTGCCGGTGTGGGGGACGCTGATCGGCCTGCAGAAGCAAGGTCGGGCGATCATGGGCATGATCGAGCAGCCGTTTACCGGCGAACGTTATTTCGCTGACCAGAACGGATCGATCTATTCCGGGCCGGAAGGCGAGCGACGGCTGGCGACGCGCCAGTGCGAGGCGCTGGCGAATGCCATCCTGTTCACCACTTCGCCGCATCTCTTTGCCGGCGAGGAGATGGAGAAATACCGCGAGATCGAGAGCCAAGTGCGGCTCTTCCGCTACGGCTGCGACTGCTATGCTTATGCGCTGCTTGCCGCTGGCCATATCGATCTCGTTATCGAAAACGGCCTGAAGCCCTATGACGTCGGCGGCATCATTCCCGTCATCGAGGGCGCGGGCGGCATCATCACCACCTGGGACGGCGGACGGCCGGAAAACGGCGGCTCGATCATCGCCGCCGGCAGCCGGGCGGTTTACGAACAGGCGATCGCCATCCTGCAGCGTTAATCCGGGCTCGGCAAAGCCGATGCCCAAGTCGGCAAAGCCGATCTCTTACGTGCCGAGGGCGGCGACGTCCTGGTTTTCTTCGGCATCGCTGCCGGGAATGAAGGCGTGGAAGGCGGCGAGTGCTGCGGCGCGGTAGATATCCCGTTCCTGAAAGATCTCGTGGCGGGCGCCGTTGATGGGCACCAGCTGACCGGCGCGGAAATAGCGCGAGAGCCGCTCCTGCGCCGTATAGGGCACGACGCCGTCGCGCGTCGGAGCAATGACGATTGTGGGGATGGTGATCGAGAAGAGATGATTGGGCGTGGTGACGCGCTCTTGCGTGCGGAAGGCCTCGGTCAGCCAGCGGGCTGTGGGTGGCCCGACCGTCAGCTCGGGATGGGCCTTCATCATCGCGACATTGCGCTCGAAGCGGAGTTCGTCCGAGGTCAGCGGGTTGTCGCGGAAATCCGGCTCCTTCAGTTTCGAGGTCAGCGGCATGAAGCCGAGGCCGACGGCGGTCAGCGTACCGGCAAGGGTGCGGATGACGCGCGGCGAGGCCGTCTGTCCCGTCAGGCCGATGAAGGGTGCTGAGAGCACCATGCGATCGATGCGGGTGGTGAGATAAGGGGCGGCTGAGAGTGCGATCAGCCCGCCTGTGGAATGGGCGAGCAGGTAGAAGGGCAGGCGGGTATCCGGCAGCACCACCTTTTCGAGGAATGTGTCGAGATCGCGCTCGTAATCGGCGAAGCGGCTGACGTGGCCGTGGTTGCGACGCTTGAGGAGCCGCGACGAACCGCCCTGGCCGCGCAAATCGAAGGTCGCGACCCAGAGGCCCTTGGCGGTCAGATCGCGAATCGTCTCGAAATATTTCTCGATATATTCGTTGCGTCCCTGGAGGATGACGACCGTGCCCTTGGCGACCTGGGCCCCGGCGCGGAAAACCGCGTAACGCAGCCGGTGGCCGTCATGGGTTTCAAAGAACCCCTCGGTGCGGTTTTCCGGGGCGGGATTGTCGGGCGTCGAATAGAGAACCTGATCCATGACCTTGCCAATGCGCCGCTGCTGACTGCTTCGCCTATCAGGGATAACGCATGGCATCCGGCTTGGAAAGCGGCGACGCTCACCCCATAAGACCCACGGCGCTCTAGCGCGGCAAAAAGGCCGGCAGGAGCATGAGGGTGCCCGCAGCCGGCCGAAGTTGAGACTGAAGAAGAAGGGACGATGCACTTCAGCCATCGGGACCAGATTTACCCGACATCGAATCCCTAGGCCGATGCGCCTGAACGCCTTCCGAACCGACCGTTCATGCGGTGTTCAGCGGGCCGAATGCGGCAAATTCAAAAAGGTCTTGAACTCGTCAAATCCCATCACCATCTCCATCCTGCGGGTGCCAAACGGGCCTGCGCAACCGTCCCGAGGCCGCCAAAGATGGGGTTTCAGGGGCATTTTATCGCAACACGTCGCTTCCACAGGAGGACATCATGCGTCACGTAGACTTCTCTCCCCTTTATCGCTCGACCGTCGGTTTCGACCGGCTCTTCACCATGCTCGACAGCCTTGCCCAGCCGGAGCAGGCGCAGACCTATCCGCCCTACAATATCGAGCGCACCGGTGAAAACACCTATCGCATCACCATGGCCGTTGCCGGTTTCGATGAGACTGAACTCTCGATCGAGGCCCATGCCCATGTGCTGTCCGTGAAGGGTGAAAAGAACGAGGAACCTGCCGAAAGCGGCGAATTCCTCTACCGCGGCATTGCCAAGCGCGCCTTCGAGCGCCGCTTCCAGCTTGCCGATCATGTCGAGGTGACCGCCGCTTCGCTGAGGAACGGCCTGCTGCACATCGACCTCCTGCGCAATATTCCCGAGGCCATGAAGCCCCGCAAGATCGCGATTGCCGCCGAGCCGGTCGACGCTCCGAAGGCGATCGAAGCGCAGGTCATCAACGGCTGATCATCGTTCGCTCACAGGTAACACGGACGGCGCTCCCATCGGGGCGCCGTTTTTATTGCGGCTCAGGCCGGGCTGGCGGCCTCTTCCATTTCCTTTTCCGTTGCGCGGCGGGCTGCTGCTGCGGCGTATTTCTGGGCGATGACGGCGCAGACCATCAACTGGATCTGATGGAAGAGCATCAGGGGCAGCACGATCGCGCCGATCGACTGGCCGGCGAAGATGACGTTTGCCATCGGCACGCCGCTGGCGAGGCTCTTCTTCGAGCCGCAGAAGGTGATGGTGATCTGATCGGGTTTGTTGAAGCCCAGCCAGCAGCTGCCGAACATCGTCAAAACAAGGACAATTGCCAGCAGACCCATGTCGGCGACGATGACGACGGCGATATCGGCAATCGAGAAGGTGTGCCACAGGCCCTCGACAACTGCGGTGCTGAAGGCGAGATAAACAACCATCAGGATCGAGCCACGGTCGACAGGCATCAGGATCTTCTTCTTGGCGCGGATCCAGTCGCCGATCCAAGGCTGCAGGATCTGGCCGACGATGAAGGGGGCAAGCAGCTGCAGCAGGATCTGCTGCAATGCGTCGAAGGAGAAGCCGCCATGGCCGCCGACCGAAAAGAGCAGGCCGACGAGCAGCGGCGTCAGGAACATGCCGAAGATGTTGGAGGCCGAGGCCGAGCAGATCGCGGCCGGTACGTTGCCGCCGGCCATCGAGGTGAAGGCGATAGACGACTGCACCGTCGAGGGCAGCACGCAGAGGAAGAGGATGCCGAGATAAAGCGGATGCGGCAGGATCGTGTCGGGGATGAAGCCGAGCCCGAGGCCGAGCAGCGGGAAGATGCCGAAGGTCGTCAGCAGGATGACGAGATGCAGGCGCCAGTGCAGGAGGCCGGCAATGACGACATCGCGCGAAAGGCGGGCGCCATGCAGGAAGAACAGCAGCGCGATGGCGAGATCGGTGGCGATGCCGAAATAATCCGCGAACGTGCCGCTCGCCGGAAACAGCGAGGCGAGGATGACGGTGCAGACGAGCAGGATGGTGAATGTATCGGGCAGAAAGCGGCGCATGGCGATCTCGCGGGCGTTTATAAAAGAGTCATTGTTCTGTCGTCCATTATGATCCAGGATGCAAGGAATAACAGTTATCGAGAAGCTGGATCATGTTGGACCTTTCGCAATTGCGCAGTTTCGTCGTCGTCGAACAAATGGGCAGTTTTACGCTTGCCGCGGAAAGACTGGGCCTCGGGCAATCGACGGTCAGCCAGCACATCCAGCGGCTGGAAACGACACTTGGACGCAAGCTGCTCGCGCGCGACACGCATAAGGTGATGCTGACAGGCGATGGCGAGGCGCTGCTTTCACATGCGCGCGCCATGCTTTCGATCGAGGGGCAGGTACAGTCACTCTTCAAGAGCAACAGCCTGCGCGGCCGCCTGCGGCTCGGTGTCTCGGAGGACTTCGTGACCAGCCAGTTGCCGGCGGTGCTGGAGGATTTCGTTCGTTCCCATCCCTCCGTCGACCTGGAGCTGACGGTGGCGCTTTCTGGCGTCCTCTACGAAATGCAGGACAATGGCGAGATCGATCTGGTGCTCGCCAAGCGCCGGCTCGGCGATGCCAGGGGAAAACTGGTCTATCGCGAGCCGCTCGTCTGGCTGGCGCGCGATCCCGAACGTGTGCTCGCCTCCGGGCCTCTGCCGCTGATTGCTTTTCCGCCGCCAAGCGTGACGCGGGTGATTGCGCTCGAAGCGCTGGGGAGAAACGGCGTGCCGTGGCGGATCGTCTGCACCTGCGGCAGCCTGAGCGGGCTGACGGCGGCGGCGCGGGCGGGCATGGGCGTGCTGGTGCAGCCGCGCAGCATGGCGCCATCAGGGCTGAAGGAGATCGCCGCGGGAAAGCTGCCGGTGCTGGAGGATGTGGAATTCGTGCTGGTGCCGCGCAAGGGCGCGGATCAGGCGCTGGTTGCCGCACTTTCGGAGGATATTCTGCAAAAGGTGAGAAGGTTGACGACGGCGTGAGGCATCACGCCACCGGCAGGCCTGTCGAGCGCGCGGTCATGCGGAGAGGCATTTCAGGAAGCCATCGACATCCGCTTCCGTCGTCGCGAAGCTGGTGACGAGACGGATCAGGGCTTCGCTTTTGGAAGCGAGGTCTGGCATTGCGGCGGGGATAGGCCACTCATAGAATTTTGCGCCCTTTTCCTCTGCGGTCTTTGCAGCGTTCTTGCTGACGACGGCAAAGACTTCGTTGGATGCGGTCGGCCAGGCGAGGCGGGCGACACCGCTCGCGCCGATGCCCGCGCGCAAGCGCTCTGCCATGCCGTTCGAATGGCGGGCGAGGTCGAGCCAGAGGCCGTTTTCGAAATAGGCATCGAACTGGGCTGCGATGAAGCGCGACTTGGAGAAGTGCTGGGCGGCGCGCTTGCGGATGAAAGGCATTTCGCGCGCCTGATCCGGATTGAAGAAGACGATCGCTTCGGCGCACCAGCAACCGTTCTTGGTGCCGCCGAAGGAGAGCATGTCGACGCCGCGCTTCCAAGTCATCTCGGCAGGGGTTGCGCCAAGTGCGACCAGCGCGTTGGCAAAGCGGGCGCCATCCATGTGGAGCGGCAGGTTGCGCTTCCTTGAAATGGCGGCGATTTCGCCGATCTCCGGCAGGGAATAGACGGTGCCGATCTCGGTCGCCTGGGTAATGGTCACCGCGCTGGCGCGTCCATGGCGGAGGGCGTCCTCGGGGAAGTGCGCGATCTTTGCGGAAAGCTTGGCCGGATCGATCTTGCCGGCTTCGCCCTCGACGGCAACGAGGCGGGCGGAGCCGGAGAAGAATTCCGGCGCACCGCATTCATCCTCGATCACATGCGATTCCGAATGGCAGAAGGTGATGCCGCCAGGGCGCTGGACGCTTGCCAGCGACAGCGAGTTGGCAGCGGTGCCGGTGGCAACGAAGAAGACCGAAACCTCACGCTCGAAGATCTGGGAAAAGCGGGCTTCGACCTTCCTGTCGAGGTCGCCGGCGCCATAGGCGGCGGCAAAGCCGGTGGATTCCGTCAGCAGGCGTTCGGCAATGGATCTATGGGCGCCGGCCCAGTTATCGGAAGCAAAGAACATGGGGGAAACCGTGGAAAGGAAGGGTCAGGCGAATTCGGAAGCGGAGATTAAGCCAAAGCTTCACAGGATCAAGGCTGTCTTCCGCGACGCATCACAGAAATTGAACTACGCAATCAATAAACAAAATGATATCATCAAACGTAATTTTATTTCTTCATCTGGACTGATTTGGCAATCTTCCGTCGCAAAATGACGATTTTTCGCGATGCGCTCTTGCGGGGTGGAATGCTTTCTGGCATAGAACAGATGAAATAGGACAGTGTTGCTGTCCTATCTTGGCCCTTGCGGCCGAAGAGGTGCCGAAAGCCCTGGAATGGACCGGCTTTCACGCTATAGTTCTTCCGAGCGCCAAACCCCATGGACGGGCGGCGCGTGGAGGCGAATGGCAGGCGCGGAACGCGACGGTTTGCTTTCGCAAGCAGATGTCTGCGGCCGATCTTCATAATGCAACAGCGCTGTCATGCGCCGGACCTATTTTCGGGTTGCGGCGCAAAACGAAAAGCCGCCCGCGGCCGCGCGGGCTTCGACAGGAGGAAAGACGATGACGAAGACGCCATCCATGGAATTTGACCGGTTTGCTGCTGCAGAGGTGCGCGCTACGGCCAATACGTCCAAATCCGCCTCCGGCCTGCCGAAGAAACAGGGCCTCTACGATCCTCGCAACGAACATGATGCCTGCGGCGTCGGCTTCGTCGCGCATATGAAGGGCGAGAAGTCGCACCAGATCGTCAAGGACGGCCTGTTCATCCTCGAGAACCTAACGCATCGCGGCGCCGTCGGCGCCGATCCGCTGATGGGCGACGGCGCCGGCATCCTGGTGCAGATTCCCGACCGTTTCTTCCGCGAGGAGATGGCCGCGCAGGGCATTACCCTGCCTCCGGCCGGCGAATATGGCGTCGGCCATATCTTCATGCCGCGCGACGAAAAGCAGATCGAGCACTTCAAGAAGGTGATCAAGGACGTTATCGTCGAAGAGGGGCAGGTCTTCATCGGCTTCCGCGACGTGCCGGTTGATAACTCCTCACTCTCCAAGGCGCCTGATATCGCCGCGACCGAGCCACATCACGTGCAGGTCTTCATCGGCGCCGGCGAAGACGCCGAAAACAACGACGAGTTCGAGCGCCGGCTGTTCACGCTGCGCAAGGTGATCTCCAACCGCATCTATGACGAATTCGACGGCGAGGAGAGCAATTTCTATCCGGTATCGCTGTCATCGGCGACGGTGGTCTACAAGGGCATGTTTCTGGCCTACCAGGTCGGCGCCTATTATAAGGACCTCGCGGACCCGCGTTTTGAAAGCGCGGTCGCCCTGGTGCACCAGCGCTTCTCGACCAACACCTTCCCTTCTTGGAAGCTCGCGCATCCCTATCGCATGGTCGCCCATAACGGCGAGATCAACACGCTGCGCGGCAACGTCAACTGGATGGCGGCGCGCCAGGCGTCGGTCTCCTCGCCGCTGTTCGGCGAGGACATTTCCAAGCTCTGGCCGATTTCCTACGAAGGGCAGTCGGACACGGCCTGCTTTGACAACGCGCTCGAATTCCTGGTGCGCGGCGGTTATTCGCTGTCGCATGCGGTGATGATGTTGATCCCGGAAGCCTGGGCCGGCAACCAGTCGATGGCGGCCGAACGCAAGGCGTTCTACGAATATCACGCAGCCCTGATGGAGCCGTGGGACGGACCGGCGGCCGTTGCCTTCACCGATGGTCGGCAGATCGGCGCAACGCTCGACCGCAACGGCCTCAGGCCGGCGCGCTATCTCGTCACCGATGACGACCGTGTCATCATGGCATCCGAAGCCGGCGTGCTGCCGGTTCCGGAAGAGAGGATCATTCAGAAGTGGCGCCTGCAGCCGGGCAAGATGCTGCTGATCGACATGGAAGAAGGCCGCATCATCTCCGACGACGAGGTGAAGTCGCAGCTTGCGACGGCGCATCCCTATCGCAGCTGGCTCGACCGCACCCAGCTGATCCTCGAAGAACTGAAGCCGGTGGAGCCGAGGGCGCTGCGCCGCGACGTGTCGCTGCTCGACCGCCAGCAGGCCTTCGGCTACACGATCGAGGATACCCGCATCCTGATGTCGCCGATGGCGACGACGGGCCAGGAGGCGATCGGCTCGATGGGAACGGATACGCCGATCTCGGCGATGTCGGAAAAGTCGAAGCTGCTCTACACTTATTTCAAACAGAACTTCGCACAGGTGACGAATCCGCCGATCGATCCGATCCGCGAAGAGCTTGTCATGAGCCTTGTCTCCTTCATCGGCCCGCGCCCGAACATTCTCGACCACGAAGGCATGGCGAATGCCAAGCGCCTCGAAGTGCGCCAGCCGATCCTGACCAATGGCGACCTCGAGAAGATCCGCTCGATCGGCCATACGGAAGACCGTTTCGACACCAAGACGCTCGATTTCACCTATGATATCGAGCGCGGTGCTGCCGGCATGCCCGAAATGCTCGATCGGCTCTGCGAGCGCGCGGAAGCGGCGGTCAAGGGCGGATACAACATCATCGTGCTCTCCGATCGTCAGATCGGGCCTGACAGAATCGCCATTCCGGCGCTGCTGGCAACGGCTGCGGTCCACCATCACCTGATCCGCAAGGGGCTTCGCACCTCGGTCGGTCTCGTCGTCGAGACCGGCGAACCGCGCGAGGTGCATCATTTCTGCCTGCTCGCTGGCTACGGCGCCGAGGCCATCAACCCCTATCTCGCCTTCGATACGCTGCTCGACATGCATGCCAAGGGCGAATTCCCGAAGGAAGTGGACGCCTCCGAAGTCGTCTACCGCTACATCAAGGCGGTCGGCAAAGGCATCCTCAAGGTCATGTCGAAGATGGGTATCTCGACCTATCAGTCCTATTGCGGCGCGCAGATCTTCGATGCGATCGGCCTCGCATCGGAACTGGTCGACAAGTATTTCTTCGGAACCGCGACGATGATCGAGGGCATCGGCCTAGACGCGATCGCCGAAGAGACCGTCGCCCGCCACACGGCGGCCTTCGGCAAGGATCCGCTTTTGGCGACGACGCTCGATATCGGCGGCGAATACGCCTACCGCATTCGCGGCGAAAGCCATGCCTGGACGCCGGATGCGGTCGCTGCCCTCCAGCATGCCGTGCGCGGCAATGCCGAGGATCGCTACCGCGAATTCGCCGATATGGTGAACAATTCGGCGCTGCGCATGAACACGATCCGCGGGCTGTTCAACATCAAGAGTGCCGAAGCGCTCGGCCGCAAGCCGGTCTCGATCGACGAGGTCGAGCCGGCGGCTGACATCGTCAGGCGTTTCTCGACGGGGGCGATGTCCTTCGGTTCGATCTCCAGAGAGGCGCATACGACGCTGGCGATCGCCATGAACCGGATCGGCGGCAAGTCGAACACCGGCGAGGGCGGCGAGGAATCCGACCGCTACATGCCGCTCTCCGATGGTTCGATGAACCCGGAACGCTCGGCGATCAAGCAGATCGCGTCAGGCCGCTTCGGCGTCACCACCGAATATCTGGTCAATGCGGACGTGCTGCAGATCAAGGTGGCGCAGGGCGCCAAGCCAGGCGAAGGCGGCCAGCTGCCAGGTCATAAGGTTGACGCGACCGTTGCCAAGACCCGCCATTCGACGCCGGGCGTCGGCCTGATCTCGCCGCCGCCGCACCACGACATCTATTCGATCGAAGATCTGGCGCAGCTGATCTACGATCTGAAGAACGTCAACCCGACCTCGGATGTTTCGGTCAAGCTCGTCTCGGAAGTCGGCGTCGGCACGGTTGCCGCCGGCGTCGCCAAGGCGCGCGCTGACCACATCACGGTCGCCGGTTTCGACGGCGGCACGGGTGCGTCGCCGCTGACCTCGCTCAAGCATGCCGGCAGCCCCTGGGAGATCGGCCTTGCCGAAACCCAGCAGACGCTGGTGCTGAACGGCCTGCGTTCGCGCGTTGCGCTGCAGGTGGACGGCGGTCTGAAGACCGGCCGCGACGTCATCATCGGGGCGCTGCTCGGCGCCGACGAGTTCGGTTTCGCCACCGCGCCGCTGATCGCCGCCGGCTGCATCATGATGCGCAAGTGTCATCTCAACACCTGTCCGGTCGGCGTGGCGACACAGGACCCGGTGCTGCGCAAGCGCTTCAAGGGTGCGCCGGAGCACGTCATCAACTACTTCTTCTTCGTCGCCAACGAAGTGCGCGAAATCCTCGCCTCGCTCGGGTTCACCCGGCTCGACGAGATCATCGGCGCCTCGGAGCTTCTGGAGAAGGACGAGATGCTGGCGCACTGGAAGGCCAAGGGCCTCGACTTCAGCCGCATCTTCCACAAGATCGATGCTCCCAAGCAGGAGACCTTCTGGACGAGCCGGCAGCAGCACCCGATCGACGATATTCTCGACCGCGCGCTGATCGAGCAGGCACAGCCGGCGCTGACCGATAAGACGCCCGTTGCTTTCGAGGTCGGTATCAAGAATGTCGACCGTTCGGCGGGCGCGATGCTTTCCGGCGAAGTCGCCAAGCGCTTCCGTCACCGCGGGCTGAAGGAAGACACGATCAATGTGACGCTCCGCGGCACGGCGGGTCAGAGCTTCGGTGCCTTCCTCGCGCGCGGCGTCACCTTCAACCTGATCGGCGACGGCAACGACTATGTCGGCAAAGGGCTTTCGGGCGGCAAGATCATCATCCGGCCGCCGGAGAATTCGCGGATCGTGGCCGAGAACTCGATCATCGTCGGCAACACCGTGCTTTACGGTGCGACCGAGGGCGAATGCTATTTCCGCGGCGTGGCGGGCGAACGCTTCGCCGTGCGCAACTCGGGTGCAATCGCCATAGTCGAGGGTGTCGGCGATCATGGCTGCGAATACATGACCGGCGGCGTCGTCGTCGTGCTTGGGGCCACGGGCCGGAACTTCGCGGCCGGTATGTCCGGCGGTGTCGCCTATGTGCTCGATGAAACCGGCGATTTCGCCAGCCGCTGCAACATGGCGATGGTCGAGCTCGAGCCGGTGCCTGAAGAGGACGATATGCTGGAGAAGCTGCATCATCACGGCGGCGATCTCATGCACAAGGGGCGCGTCGACGTCTCCGGTGACATGACCCGCCATGACGAGGAGCGCCTTTACCAGCTGATCTCCAACCATCTGCACTACACGGGTTCGACCCGCGCCAAGCAGATCCTGGACAACTGGGCCGATTATCGTCCGAAGTTCCGCAAGGTCATGCCGGTGGAATACCGGCGTGCGCTTGAGGAAATGGAGCGCAGCCGGATGGGCATCGCTGCCGAATGATTTGAACCGGAGCATCCGCCATCTGCCGACCGCAGATGGCGGATGACGGAAACATCTCGATGACTCGTGACGAACATGATGACGGCGATGGGCCGTCCGGATCGCGCGGTGTCCTTCAGGAGATCAGTTCCAATGACGGTCAAGACAAGCAACCCGCCCGGAACACCGGGGACTGACGACAGACAACTGGCCGCGGTGAGGCGGTCATGAGGGTAAGGGACGAAGAAATGGGTAAGGTAACAGGATTTTTGGAAATCGACCGGCAGGTGGCGAAGTACCAGCCGGCGTCGGATCGCATCCGGCATTTCCGCGAGTTCACGATCCCGATGTCGGACCCGGAAGTGCAGAAACAGGCCGCCCGCTGCATGGACTGTGGCATTCCTTATTGCCACGGCCCCACCGGCTGCCCGGTGCACAACCAGATCCCCGACTGGAATGACCTCGTCTACAACAACAACTGGGAAGCGGCGATCCAGAATCTGCATTCGACCAACAACTTCCCAGAATTCACCGGCCGCGTCTGCCCCGCTCCCTGCGAGGAAGCCTGTACTCTGAATCTCGAGGATGCACCGGTCGCGATCAAGACGGTCGAGCAGGCGATTGCAGACAAGGCTTATGAGCTCGGTTTTATCAGGCCGCAGCCGGCGACCGTCCACACCGGCAAGAAGGTCGCCGTCATCGGCTCCGGCCCCGCCGGCATGGCTGCTGCCCAGCAGCTCGGCCGCGCCGGTCATGACGTGCATGTCTACGAGCGCGAGACCAAGCCGGGCGGCCTGCTGCGCTACGGCATTCCTGACTTCAAGATGGAGAAGAACTTCATCGACCGCCGTGTCGAGCAGATGAAGGGCGAGGGCGTCACCTTCCATTGCGGCGTCAATGTCGGCGTCGACGTCAAGGTCGAGCAACTGCTCGCCGATCATGACGCCGTTCTTTACTGCGGCGGCTCCGAGACGCCGCGCGAGGCTGGCATTCCGGGCACGGACCTTGCGGGCGTCCATGATGCGATGCCCTATCTCGTGCAGCAGAACCGCCGCGTCGGGCGCGAGAACATCGACAGCGTCGGCTGGCCGTCGGACCCGATCCTTGCCGGCGCCAAGCATATCGTCGTCGTCGGCGGCGGCGATACGGCTTCGGACTGCGTCGGCACGGCGTTCCGCCAGGGGGCCGTCAAGGTCACCCAGCTCGACATCCGCCCGCAGCCGCCGGAGAAGGAAGACAAGCTTGCCGTCTGGCCCTTCTGGGCGACGAAGATGCGCACCTCCTCCTCGCAGGCCGAGGGCGCCGTGCGGGAATTCCAGGTGGCGACGCTCGAATTCGTTGGTGAAGACGGTGTGCTGACCGGCGTCAAGTGCTGCGAAGTCGACGAGCGCCGGCGGCCGGTGCCGGGCACAGAATTCGTCATCCGGGCAGATCTCGCCTTCATCGCGATCGGTTTCCGCGGCCCGTTCACAACAAGCGTGCTGAAGGAGCTCGACGGCAAGCTGACGCTCAACACCGACAAGCGCGGCTCGACCAATGTCGTCGCCAACGACCGCGACTACAAGACCTCGATCGACAAGTTCTGGACGGCGGGCGACGTGCGCCGCGGCCAGTCGCTGGTGGTCTGGGCGATCCGCGAAGGCCGCCAGGCGGCGCGGGCGATCGACGAGTCATTGATGGGCTCCACCGTCCTGCCGAACTGATCACGGCCGAACGCACGTTCCCGAAGACATGAACTCCGCCCCTCCGGCGGAGTTTTTTATTGAGCGTCGCGCGTCCGCCAAGGCGCCCTGTTGCGGGTGCGACCGCTTGACGCGCCGGCCTGCGCCGCAAGCCTCAAGCAATGCCGGGAAGCGAGGCTTTACGCCGGACGCGGGCTCAGGACGAGCCGGTGGCGACCGGAGCGGATGTGCCCGCCGTTTCGGCCGCGCAAGCATTTCATCATCGACCCCGGCGCCAGGAACGTTGACCGCCGCAAACGATCGACAAGGATTTTTCAAATGGTTTCCGCACTTGATAATACCAGAATGGTTTCGGCCCAATATGCCCTGAAGAACCTTCGTAGCGCCGACGAAAGCTCGGATAATACACAGAATTCGTCGGCCGCCAGCATCCTGAGCAGCTACGGCCTCGATCCAAGCTCTTCCTCGCTTCTCTCCAACCAAGCCCTCTCCGGGTTGCTGAATACGCTTTCGGCCCAGAACGACACGTCCGACGAGACCGATACGAGCGGTGACAGTGCCGACGTGACCAGCGCCTCCTTCATGTCGATGCTGAAGAAGCAGCTTCAGGATGCGGCTGCGGCGGAAGGCGAGAGCGGCAAGGCTCACGACATGTTGGCTGCGTTGGAAGCCGGCACGCTCACCATCTCTGATCCGACGCAGGGCGTATCGATCGCCGCCTGGGACGTCGACGATCCCGATACGGACAGCAAGACCGGCAAGGCGATCGACGTCAGCGGCTGGAGCGACTTCCTCGACGCGCATCTGGAGCGCGGCGCCGACGGCACCTTCGTCAAGCAGAACGGCAGCTATGTCGACCAGACGAACGACAGCAATGCCTACTTCGGTCTGATCGGCCAGAACTATTATTATCTAAGCTGGCCGCAGGCGGCGGCCAAGTAAGCAAGACGGAGCGAGGGCCGCCTTGGGCGGCCTTATCATTTCACCGAGACTTCGGCCGGTGCCTTTGCGGCCGGCAGGCGATAATCGTCGACCCGGCCGGTAGGGGCGGGCGTCATCTCGCCCTGTTCGACCAGGAGGTCGCGCGGCGATTTCGACAGCGTCATCGGCGGCGGCCTGGCGCCGAGCAGCTCGGCACCGCCGTCGAGATTGGGATCGGAGAGACTTATCGGCACGGTGTGCTCGACCGGATTGGCGGGGAGGCCGAGACCGGGCAAGTTGCTGGAGTCGAGGCGGACCAGATCCGGGCTTGCCTGGGTGCCGAGAATGCGGCGGGCGGACTTTTCCACATAGAAAGCAAGCTTGCGCCGGCCGGCCTGGGTCAGGTTGATACCGTCGGAGGTGCGCAGGCGCACCTGCTGGCCGTTCACATCGGAACCGGTGACGATGAAGTTGCCGTTTTCATCAACGAAGCCATCCCAGATATCGACGAATTCGCCGTCGATGCTTTCGACCTGATTGCGGTAGAGCTGGTTCATCTGGACGGCGTCGGCCGTCATCGAGTCTGATTCGAAGGCCGGGAGGCCGACCCAGAGCAGGGGAATCTTGCGGTCCGTGACTTCCTTGCCGAAGGAAAGGACCCGGCGGCGATATTCGGCAAACCAGCCATCGGTGCGGAATTTCTCTTTGGCAGTATCGGTCACCATCTGCTGGCGGTCGTTGGCGCCGATCATGACGACGACCATAGCCGGCTTCATCTCGTCAATCATTTTCGGCAGTTGTTCCGGCCAGTCGTAATAGTCGTCGCGGACAAGACCGGAGGAGACGTTGCCGCGGGCTTCGACGACGACACCAGGCGAAGTCTCGAAGGCGGCGGTGAGGCCGTCACCAAGGCCGCTGGCAAGAAAATCGCCGACGATCAGGATCTTGCGCGCGTCGCCGAGCTTCTGCACCGCCAGCTCCTCCTCCTGTACGGGAGCGCGGGCCGGGGGCGTGGTACGGGTATTGACGATGGCTTTCTGCGCCGGCGGGCGCTTGCGCTGTTGGTGTCGCGGCTGCGGGGCGTCAGGGGCCTGCGGCCCATCGTCGAGATAGCGTCGGCCGAGAAGGAAATCGAGGATCGACCGGCGCTGATAGCGCTGCTCCTGGGCCTCGGCGATATGCACGGGCACAAACGCGCCGAGACATAGCGAAGCCGCCGTCAAGACGAGCATCAGCCAACGGATTTTACGCGTCCGATCAGTTTTCTCAGTCATGGGCAGTTCCGCATCTGCCGGCATCTTGCACGGGGGTAGGCCAGCGTCCACTCCTGCTGCTATCTAGGTCAGGGTTTTGCCTGTTGTAGAGCATCATGCCGAAAAGTGTGGGTGGTTTTCGGGCAAGATCAAGCACAACTTCCCTGATTTGAATGCGGATGCCGAACTCCAGCCGATGTGGTGGAAAACATGCCGATCTAGCGGCGCAATGCGTTCAGAAGCGGCATCGACGGTTCGCCGTCCGGCTGCATGCCGATGCGCGACTGTACCGCCGATATCGCCGCCTTCGAACCCGAGCCGAAATTGCCGTCGACCTCGCCATCGTAATAGCCGAGCGTCTTGAGGCGGGTCTGCAACTCGAATTTCTCGGTGATATCGAGCGCGCCGTCCGGGCGTGGCCAGCGCTGCTGCATGCCGCCGTAGCCGGCGATCTGGTCGGCCAGCAGGCCGACGGCAAGCGCGTAGCTGTCCGCAGCATTGTAGTTCTTGATGGTGAAGAAGTTGGCGGTCATCAGAAAGCCCGGGCCACTGGCCCCGGCCGGCATCTTCAGCATGGCCTTGGTGTCGCCATCGCGAAAGGCCTTGCTGTTCGGGCGCGTCAGGCCGAGTGCTGCCCATTGGGCCAGCGTGTGGGTCTTTCCTGTCTGCTTGGCGGCCGCGGCGGGAACGACGACTTCGTACCCCCAGGTCTTGCCGGCGTCCCAGCCGTTCTTCATCAGCAGATTGGCCGAGGTCGCCAGCGCATCCGGCACTGAGTTCCAGATATCGCGATGGCCGTTGCCGTCGGCATCGACCGCATAAAGCAGGTAGCTTGTCGGAATGAATTGAGTGTGGCCCATGGCGCCGGCCCAGGAGCCGGTCATTTCGCGTGCCGGCACGTCGCCGTTCTGCAGGATCTTCAGCGCGGCGACCAGCTGCTTCTTGGCGAATTTGGCGCGGCTCGGATCGGCATAGGCAAGGGTTGCCAGCGCGCGCGGCACGTAGTGCAGCCTGTCGTCCTTGTTGAGGATCGCGCCGTAATTCGATTCCATCGACCAGATGGCGAGCAGAATGGTCTTGTCGACGCCGAAGCGCTGTTCGATCGCGGCCAGCGTCCTCGCATGCTTGACGGCCATCTCGCGGCCAATCTTGACCGTGTAGGGATTGACGCGAGAATCGACATAGTCCCAGATCTTCGAGGTGAACTCCGGCTGATAGGCTGCCTTTTCGAGCACTGTGGGGTCAGGCTCGCTCACCCCGGAAAAGGCCTTTTGATAGGTTGCCTTACTGATGCCACTCTGAGCGGCTGTCTGGTAGAAATCCGCGATCCACTTCTGGAACCGGGAATCAGCTCTAGCGTTGTCGGGGACGAGCCCTACCTGGGCTGCGACAATGAGTGCGAGAGCAAGGCCACGAAGGGAGTTTTTGTGATTCTGGGTCATCGACAGTCGTATCCCACATCTTCAGTTTCCGGCGCAGCGGGGCATCATGTCCGCCCAAACCCGAGACTACAGGAACGGAGTCAACAAATTCTTTACCATGACGGCCCGCGGGGGTCACCAGTTGCAAAACAGTAGCAATTCTATACTAGTTGAAGCTAAAAAGCTCTATTTCCAAAGCGATATGATCGAAGCAGGAGGCCGGTGTGGCTCAACACAACAAAGTTCGTAAAGCAGTATTTCCGGTTGCCGGATTGGGAACGCGATTCCTGCCGGCAACAAAGGCTGTTCCGAAGGAAATGTTGACCGTCGTCGACAAACCAATCATTCAGTATGTCGTCGATGAGGCGATCGAAGCCGGGATCGAACATCTGGTCTTCGTCACCGGGCGCAACAAGCACGTTATTGAAGATTATTTCGACATTCATTTCGAGCTGGAACAGACGTTGCGCGAGCGCGCCAAGAAGGCTGAAATCACCCTTCTAGCCCAGCAATTGCCGAAGGCCGGTACGGTGAGCTTCACTCGCCAGCAGGAGCCGCTCGGCCTCGGCCATGCCGTGTGGTGCGCCCGCGAAATCGTCGGCGACGAGCCCTTCGCCCTGCTGCTGCCCGACATGATCATGAAGGGCGACAAGGGCTGCATGAAGGGCATGATCGACCTTTACGGCCACAGCGGCGGCAACATCATCGCCGTTGAGGAATGCGCGCCCGACCAGGCGCATAAATACGGCATCGTCGGCGTCGGCGAAGCGATCGGCGAAGGCTTCCGCATCACCGGCATGGTGGAAAAGCCCGCCAAGGGGACGGCGCCTTCCAACTTCTTCATCAACGGCCGCTACATCCTGCAGCCGGAGATCTTCAAGATCCTCGAAACCCAGGAGCGCGGCGCCGGCAACGAGATCCAGCTCACCGACGGCATGCTGAAGCTGCTCAAGGAACAGGATTTCGCCGGTTACCACTTCCGCGGCACGACCTATGACTGTGGTGCCAAGGACGGCTTCATCCTGGCCAACGTCGCCTACGCGCTCGAACGTGCGGACATCCGTCCGTCGGTTGAAGGCGGCTTCAAGGAACTGCTTGCCGGCCTGAACTAAGGCCTCGCTCAGCATAGATTGGCAGAGCGCCGCGCATCCCACCGGGTGCGCGGCGTTTATCTTTTCAGCTTCAGGCCGACGCCTGCGCGCCATTGTTGCGAGTCGGGGCCGTCCTTGCGGGCCGTCAGCTCGTAGCCGAGCGTGCTGGTTAGGTCGAGATAGCGGTTGATGTTCCAGGTCAGGCCGGTCGCCGTGGTATAGACGAGCTCGTCGTTGATGCTGCTGTCGGAGGGATAGTCGCGCCACGTCACCCCGCCGATCATCGTTCCGACCAGATTGTCGCGCAGCTGGTGGGTGACCGTCGTCGTCAGCGCGTGCGAGACATAGCCGCTCTCGCCTGCGGTGGTCGAGGGCTGGATGCTCGTCTGCAGGCCGAGATTGACATCGGTGCCGCGGATCGGCGACCAGAGCAGGCTCGCATCGAGCGTGGCCGTATCGATCGAGGACAGCCGGCTGTCCTCGAAATCCGCCATCGCGTAGCCCACGCCGACTTCGCCTTTCAGCTTTTCGCCGAGATCGATCTCGACGCCCGCCTTGGCGCCATAGCTGTGGCCCGAACGCTCGTAGCCGGCGGAATCCCGTGTCTCGTCGTAGAGTGTGCGGCCGATCGTGGCTTCGATGAAGGGGATGAGTGCAGGAGAGAGCTCGTAGCCGACTCGGCCGCGCAGCGTGCCCGTCGTCTGGTTGCGGTCGCTCAAGTTGACAGTCGCGCCGCTTGCGAGCGTGGCATCGGAATAAACCGAGCGGGTCAGCGCCAGCGCGGTCGTGCCGCGCAGGATGCCGAAATCGCGCTGGATGGAGGCCCCGGCCGAAAATTCCTGCACGTCAGACTGCTGCGTTGCGCCGGCGATGGCGTCGGGGTCATCCGTATCCTCGCGGTAGAAATTGTAACCGCCGGTGAGGTGCGCGACCGTATCACGGGAGAGATCCAGCCTGAGATCGCCGTTGACCTTGAAGGAAGGCTGCTCCTCGCCCTCGCCGCTGACATTCTTCTGCCAGGCGCCTTCCGAGGTGACGGTCAGCTGGTGCCGGCTCCAATCGGAGGTGAGCGTCGCGGCCGCATCGGTTTCGAGAAAGGCGCGCTGCTGCCTTGTTTTGCCGTCCTTGGTGGTCTCGGTGTTGATGCTTTGGGTAACACTCGGGCGGAGCACGAAAGTGCCGATCGGAATGCCCGGCGTTTCCGCCGTCGAGGCGCTTTCGACCGCGCCGCGGCGCTGCAGCGTCTCATCGACCCGTGCCTCGCGGGTGTTCAGCCGGCGTATGTCGTCGTCGAGAATGGAGCCGGTAATGTCATCACCTGATTGCGCATCCGGGATGGCCGGCCGTTGTTGAGCATCATCCGCGTTTGCTGCTGTACCGCTTGCGGCCGGAGTGGCTGAATCGTCGGTCTCGTTATCGAAACCGGCGGCCGCCGCATTGTTCGTGGCGCGGTAGTCCTGGGAAGCTGCGGCGCGGTTCGTGGTTGCGCCTGCCTGCTGTGACAAGGCGGACTGCGCGAAGGCCGCCTGGCTCAAAAGCAGACCACCGAACGCAGCAAAAGAGACGGCACAGCTCATGGCGCGGAGCGGCGTCACACTGCTCGTCTGTTTTGGTGGGCCCATCAATTCGCGCCTGAAATGCTTTTCGGTTCTTACCCAAAGGTAAAGCCTTGTGGTTAATCATTCGTTGCCGCGGGACGGCGCTGTTCACAATTCGGAAATAGTGCGGGGTGGACTTGGAAAGTGAAAAGGTCTAACGCAGTCGCATGAACAAAAGAGCGATCAAACTCGTTGAAAACAGCGTGCTCGAATCGGCAAAACGCACGATAGAGACCGAAAAACGCGGTCTCGAAGCGCTCGAACGGGCTTTTGACAATGGATTGGCCGGCCCTTTCACACGGGCCGTCGAAGTCATCGGCGATATCTCCGGACGCGTCATCGTCACCGGTGTCGGCAAGAGCGGCCATATCGGCGCGAAGCTGGCGGCGACCTTCGCCTCAACGGGCACACCTGCCTTTTTCGTGCATGCGGCCGAGGCCAATCACGGCGATCTCGGCATGATCGCGCGCGACGACGTCGTCCTGGCGATTTCCAAAGGCGGCGAGAGCGCTGAGCTGAAGAGCATCATTTCCTTCACGCGACGCTTCTCCATTCCGCTGATCGCGATTACCTGCAGCGAACGCTCTTCGCTTGCGACGGCGGCCGATATTGTCCTTCAGGTGCCGAACGAGCAGGAAGCCTGCCCGAACGGCCTGGCGCCGACCACCTCGACGCTGATGCAGCTTGCTCTCGGTGATGCGCTGGCTGTGGCGCTCTTGGAGGCGCGCGGTTTTACCGCCACCGATTTCCACGTCTTCCATCCAGGCGGCAAATTGGGCGCGAGCCTGATGCATGTCGCCGATATCATGCATACCGGCGAGCGGCTGCCGCTCGTTGCCAAGGGCACCTCGATGCCGGAGGCGATCACGGTGCTTTCGCGCAAACATTTCGGCTGCGTCGGCGTGCTCGACGAGGATGGCCGGCTCTGCGGTATCGTCACCGAAGGCGACATGGCGCGCAACCTGACCCGCAATCTGGCCGAACTTGCCGTCGACGATATCATGACCAGGACGCCGAAGACGGTGAAGCCGACGGTGCTGGCGACTGCTGCTCTGGCGCTGCTCAACCAGCATCATATCGGTGCGCTGATCGTCATCGACGAGGACAACCGGCCGCTCGGGCTGGTGCATTTCCACGACCTGCTGCGGATCGGCGTCGCCTGATCGGACTGCGATCAGATTGGCTCGACCTTCAGGTCGCGGCCGTGACACGAGACCACCTTCACCTGCGTTCCCACGGGAAGATCGGGTCCCATCACCTGCCATAGCGTATCGTCGAGGCGGATGCGGCCGTGACCCTCGCGGATCGGTTCATGCAGCGTCGCCGTTCGGCCGACGAGGCTGGCGCCGCGCTGGTTGAGAAAAGGTTCGTCGGTTTCGGCGTTGCGCAGGGTCAGCCGACGGCCGGCGAAGGTCGTGGCCACGGCAAGAAGCGCAAAAAGGATCGCCTGCAGTTCCCAGACCCAGAAGGCGCTATCCCAGAAGAGCAGCGACAAGGCGCCGACGATGAGGGCGGCAAGGCCGATCCAGACCAGGAAGAAGCCCGGCACGATCAATTCCGCGGCGAGCAGCACGAGGCCTGCGACCCACCAGCTCCACGGACCGAGTTCGGCGACGATCTTCGCCAGCATGGCTTATCGCTCCGGATCGGGGTTGAAAGGATTGGGATTCGGCGGATTGATCGGCGGCGTCGAGCGCACTGGGGCGGGACGCGGACGCGACGGAGGTGGCGGCGGCGGATTGCCGGCATCGCCGAAGACTTCGCGGGCAATGGCGCCGATGCCGCCGAGCGAACTCAGGATGGAAGAGGCTTCCATCGGCATCATCACGATCTTGGAATTGGGCGCGGAACCGATCGAGGTCAGCGCCTCGGTGTATTTCTGCGCGACGAAATAATTGATCGCCTGGACGTCGCCGGCGGCGATCGCTTCGGAGACCATCTTCGTTGCCTTGGCTTCGGCCTCGGCCAGGCGTTCGCGGGCTTCGGCGTTGCGGAAGGCGGCTTCACGCTGGCCTTCGGCCTGCAGGATCGCGGACTGCTTGGCGCCTTCGGCCCGCAGAATCTGCGCATTGCGGGAGCCTTCGGCTTCCAGCACCTGGGCGCGCTTCTCGCGCTCGGCCTTCATCTGGCGGGCCATCGCGTCGACGAGATCGCGCGGCGGCTGGATGTCCTTGATCTCGACACGCGTGACCTTGATGCCCCAAGGATGCACGGCCTCGTCGACGACACGCAGCAGCCGATCGTTGATGGCATCGCGGTTGGAGAGCAGTTCGTCGAGATCCATCGAACCCATGACCGAGCGGATGTTGGTCATGGTGAGATTGAGAATGGCGTTTTCGAGGTTGGAAACCTGATAGGCGGCCTGGGCGGCGTTCAGCACCTGATAGAAGGAGACGGCGTCGGCAGCGACCGAGGCGTTGTCCTTGGTGATCACCTCCTGGGTCGGCACGTTCAGCACCTGTTCCATCACGTTCATGCGGGCGCCGACGCGCTCGATGAAGGGGGTAATCAGGTTCAGGCCGGGCTCCAGCGTGCGGGTATAACGGCCGAAGCGCTCGATCGTATAACGGTAACCCTGCGGCACGGTCTTGATCCCGGCGAAGAGCACCATGATGACGAAGATGACCAGCACGATCACGACGATGTCGAAGCCACCCAACAGCATGAAGAATTCCTCCAATCGGCGCATGCGCGCCCGCCCTACTCATGTGGTGAGTTAGCACGTTATTTGCGAGGAAGAAATGCGGGCGCAACCGCCCAGGCTCCAGGCGAAAAAGAAGTTCCGTTTCGGCTAAGTCATTGTGCTGTTGCCGGCTATTCGTCCGACGCTATCTTGTGAAGGAAGGTCTCAGACCCAGCCCTGCAATTCGCGGCGAACGACCTTTTCCAGCACCTTCATCCCGTCCTCGCTGTCGTTAAGGCACGGAATATGCGCGAACTTGTCGCCGCCGTTCTCGTGGAAGGAATGGGCAGCTTGTTCGGCGATCTCCTCCAGCGTTTCCAGACAGTCGGAGACGAAGCCGGGATTGATGACGGCGATACGCTTGACCCCGTCCTGGGCGAGCTTTTCCACCGTCTTGTCGGTGTAAGGCTGCAGCCACTCCTCCGGCCCGAAGCGAGACTGGAAGGTGACCATGAAGTTTTCTTTGGCGAGCCCCAGCCGTTCGCGCAGCAGCCGACCGGTCTTCTGGCATTGACAGTAATAGGGATCACCCTGCTTGAAATAGGACATCGGAATGCCGTGGAAGGAGGCGAGGAGCATTTCAGGCTTCCAGTCGAGTGTCGAAAGGTGCCTTTCGACGGATTGGGCGAGCGCCTCGATATAGGTCTCGTCGTCATGATAGGCGGGCACGGTGCGCAGCGCCGGCTGCCAGCGCATGGTGAGCAGCTTCTGGAAGGCCTTGTCGTTGACGGTCGCGGTCGTCGCCGCCGCATATTGCGGATAGAGCGGGAAAAGCACGATACGATCGCAGCCCGCTTCCTTCAGCGCCTCGATGCGCGAGGCGATCGACGGCGTGCCGTAGCGCATGCCCCAGTCGACCTTGACGTTTGTGAGATCCTTCAGGCGCTCGGCCATCAGCTCCGACTGGTTGCGCGTGTAGGTGCGCAGATAGCTTTCGTTCTTTTCCTTGTTCCAGATCAGCTCATAGGCCTTTCCGACCTTCTGCGGGCGTCTGTTGAGCACGATGCCGAACAGGATCGGATACCACTTCCAGGGGGACCATTCGATGACGCGGCGATCGGTCAGGAATTCCCTGAGATAACGGCGCATAGAAACGTAGTCAGTCCCGTCAGGCGTGCCGAGATTGACCAGCAGGACGCCAATCTTGCCTGATTTGACGGCCGGATGGTCGGCCGGACGGAGTGAAATATCTGCTGTCATTCTGGCCCCAACGCTCTTTGCTCCGTCGGCTCATACGCAGCCTCGGGATCATGGTTCACCCTATAGAAAGAAAAGCCGGCCCGGGGAACCCCGGGCCGGCCGATGGCATCGGGACAAATCGTCTTACTTGGCGGGAACCTCGATCTCCTTGCCGATCGTCAGTCGATGCGGGTTCGGCTTGCCATTGGCTTCTGAAAGCTTCCGCCACAGCGCGCCGTCGCCATAGAAGGTGACGGCGAGATCCCAGAAGGTGTCACCGGCGGCGATGACATGGGTGGACGGGGTCGTCGCGGCGGGCGTGGAGGCTGCTGGCGCCGGTTCCGCAGCGGGCGCGGGCGCTGCCGGAGTTGCCGGGGCTGGCGCAGCAGGGGCGGGCGTCGCAGGTGAAGGTGCTGCCGGCGCAGCCGGTTCGGCAGCAGCGGGCGCCGGTGTCGCGGCTGCGGCGATTTCGGTGACGCGGCCGTCGGTATAGGGCTTATAGGGCGAGTGGGCGGCCAGATATTCGGCGGTCACGTCGGCAAGATCCGGACCGTAATCATAGGCATTCTTGCCTTCCTTGAAGATCGAATAGCCGTCGCCGCCGCCGCGCATGAAGTTGTTGGTGGCGACCTTGTAGGTCTTAACAGGGTCGATCGGAGCGAAGTTGTCGCCGTCCTTTACCTGGATGTCGCTGACGCGGCTGCCGACGGGCTTCGACTGATCGAAGGAGAATTTCAGGCCGGCGACCTGCGGGAAGCGTCCGGCGCCCTGGTCGATCTGGCTAACGCCGTTTTCGAGCGCCTTGACGATATCCGCGCCGGTTGCCTCAAACGTGGCGAGCGTGTTCTGGAAAGGCAGGACGGTGATCACTTCGCCCTGAGTGACATCACCGCCGTCAATCGAGGCACGCAGGCCGCCACCGTTCTGGACGGCGATGGTGACGCCCTGGTTTTTCGTGCGGTCGAGGATGGCGTCGGCCACCAGATTGCCCATCGAGCATTCCTTGACGCGGCAAACTTTGCGGTCGCCCTCGATCGGGCCCTCGGAGGAGCCGATCACCTTCTTGCGCAGTTCATCGATTGGCTTTGCCAGTTCGGCGATGCGGGCTACGAGCGCCGGATCGGGCGTGAAAGAGGAATCGATCAGGATCGGATCGCCCTTGGCGTCCTTGACGACGCCGTTGTCGTCGAAATTGACGACGAGATCGCCGAGATACTTGCTGTAGGAGGCAGCCTGGACAACCGGCACCTTGTAGCCGCCGGGATTGTCGACCATCGTCGGGTAGGGACCTTCGGCCTTCGGGTCGGTGTTCGAGAGCAGGCTGTGGGAATGACCGCCGACAACGATATCGACATCCGGGATCTTGGCGATCAAGGCGAGATCGCGGGGATAACCGACATGGGTCAGTGCGATGATCTTGTTGACGCCCTGACCCTTCAGATCCTGAACGGCTGTGGTGATGCTCTGGACATCATCTGATATCTTGACGTTCGGGCCGGGGGAAGAAAGCTCTGGCGTGTCGTTGGTGACGGCGCCGACGATGCCGATCTTCTGGCCGCCGACATCGAGCACCAACGAAGGCTTGATGCGGTCACCGAGTTTGGAAGCGGCAGCCGCCTTGACGTTAGCCGTCACGACAGGGAATTGCACCTTGTCGAGGAAGGTCGCAAGCCCGTCCTCGCTGTCGTCGAATTCATGGTTGCCGACGGTCATCGCGTCGAACTTCATCAGGTTCAGGAACTCGGCTTCGGCCGCGCCTTTGTAGGTCGTGTAGAACAGCGAACCCTGGAAATTATCGCCGGCATTCAGGAGAAGGACGTTCTTGCCCGATAGCGCCTGACGGCGCTGGTCGATCGCAGTCTTCAGGCGGGCAGCGCCGCCGAAGCATTCCTTCTTGCCTTCCTCCTCGGCAGAGCAGGTGGAGTCGAACTTGTTGATCGATTCGATGCGTGAATGGAAATCGTTGATATGAAGAATATTGAGTTCGTAATCCGCAAAAGCGGCGCCCGCGCTCAGCGTCAGCATGGACGCGGTCAAAAGACCGAAGCTGAAAGACTTCGTCATCCCTGTTCTCCTGATTGAGGCGAAAATCCCCCTGATCCTCGCCGATCCCTTCCATAATCCGCCAGGGCGGTTTCCCGGCGTGCGGATGTTCCGTCAGACGACGGACGACCGCAAGAGAAAGCTGGGCCAGGCGGAGCGCTTTCCAAGGGGGCGGGGCAAAAAAGCCGGGTGCTTATCCCAGGCACTCGCCATCGGCGGCGTTCCGGTAGAGTTCGTGCACGGCCTCTGCAATATTCGGAACCGTGGCGAGCGCGATGATCAAACAGAGAAGGGAAGTGACGCGGTGAAAACGTCGGCGGGCACGATAGGCTAAGAATGCGCCTGCGCCGTAGATCAGGATTGCCGGCACGGCTGACATCAGCACCTGCAGCGGCCCGTCGCAATCGGGAGCGGCGATGCCCTGCGCACGATAGACATTAGCCGGCAAAGCGACGGCAAGCGCCGCAAGCGGCATTGCCAGCAGCAGAACGAGGTAACCGGCCAAGGCCCGCACGGCTATCCCCATCAGCCCATCGCCGCGTCCTCTCTTCTCAGCCGCGGCGGGAAAGCGTGAATTGTGCGCCGGAATCGGAGGTGCAATTGAGCTGGCTCGGGTTGACCAGGGCGCAATTGACCTTGGACTGGGTCTTGCGCACCAGCGAGGTCATGTTGATCTCCACCAGAGTCGGCGAGGTATTGATATAGGTGCCCGAGGCGAGCAACTGGTTGCTGTCGGTGGTGCGGGTGGTGAAAGTACCGCCCTGGAAGGTTGAAACGATGCCGTTCGGATCGCTCCAGTTGCCTTCGACGCCGGTGGCGATGGGCTGGGTTGCAACCGGCAGGGGCCGCGGCCCCGATGAAACACAGGCGGCAAGGGCAGCCGTTGCACCCGCAAGAACGAGACCAGTTCTGATTTTCATAAGGCTTCTCCCGGCGAATCGGCGCGGCGGACACCCGCGATAGTCGGGCAAAACATGGCGCGCGCCCGGCGTGAAGGCAAGCCTTGGAGGGGTGGCGGGCGCCATTTAGACAGCAGGCGTTACAAAAATGCCCGCCTGGCGGCGGGCATCTTCAAGGTTGTGCAGGCGGCCTCAGCGAACCAGGATGTTCCGGAACTGCCAGGGATCCTTGGTGTCGATATCCTCGGGGAAGAGGCCCGGACGGCCGTCGAGCGGGGTCCAGTCGGTATAGTGGCCTTCGACCGGGCCGAGATAGGGCATCTGCACTTCGAGGCAGCGCTTGTAGTCGATCTCGTCGGCTTCGACGATGCCGGCCGTCGGGTTTTCCAGCGCCCAAACCATGCCGGCGAGAACGGCGGAGGTCACCTGCAGGCCGGTGGCGTTCTGGTAGGGGGCGATGCGGCGGGTTTCTTCCAGCGACAGGCGCGAGCCATACCAGTAGGCGTTCTTCTCATGGCCGTAGAGCAGGACGCCGAGTTCGTCGATGCCGTCCTCCAGCTCGTCCTCGTCGAGAACGTGGTGGACCGGCTGCGGCGTGCCGCCATTGCCGAACATCTCATGCAGTGAGAGAACGGCGTCGTTGGCCGGATGGTAGGCATAGTGGCAGGTCGGGCGGAAGGTCACTTCGCCGTCCTTGTCGCGGACCGTGAAATAGTCGGCGATCGAGATCGACTCGTTGTGGGTAACGAGGAAGCCGTACTGCGGGCCGGGGGTCGGGCACCAGGTGCGCACGCGGGTGTTGGCGCCGGGCTGTTCCAGATAGATCGCCGCCTTGTTGCCCTTCTTGTGCTTCTTGGCGTTCTTCGGCATCCACTCTTCATGCGTGCCCCAGCCGAGTTCGGCCGGCTGCAGGCCTTCGGAGATGAAGCCTTCGACGGACCAGGTGTTCCAGAAGACGTTGAGCGGCTTCGGGTGCTTGGTGCGCTGGGTGTCGCGTTCGGCGATATGGACGCCCTTGACGCCGAGCTTCTTCATGAGCTTGGCCCAGCCTTCGCGATCGTGCTGGTCCGGCTCGTCGAACTTCAGGCCGGTATCGTTGGCGAGGTTGACGAGTGCCTGCTTGACGAACCAGGAGACCATGCCCGGATTGGCGCCGCAGGTGGAGACGGCAGTGGCGCCGCCCGGGTTCTTCGCCTTTTCCTTGCGCACGGTTTCGCGCAGCGCATAGTTGGTGCGGTCGGCATTGCTCATGCCCTTGTCGAAGTAGAAGCCGAGCCAGGGTTCGACGACGGTATCGACGTAGAGCACGTCATGCTTGCGGCAAAGCTTGATGATGTCGAGCGAGGAGGTGTCGACCGAGAGGTTGACGCAGAAACCTTGGCCTTCGCCTTCCGTCAGCAACGGCTTCAGCAGTTCCTTGTAATTTTCCTTGGTGACATATTCCTTGATGTGACGGACGCCGTGCTTCTTCAGGATCTCCATGTCGGAGGGTTCTTCGCGCGGGTCGATGACGACCATCCGGCTCTTGTCGAATTTGAAATGGCGCTCGATCAGGGGCAGGGTGCCGCGGCCGATGGAGCCAAAGCCGATCATCACGATCGGACCGGTAATTTCGGCATATACCGGATAGTTCTGTTCCGTCATTCTTTTCTCCTGTGGAAGGGGACGAAGGCGTTCAGCCTGAAGAATTCTTTTGAAATTGCCGCAGAAATTGCGAGGTGACCGGCTCTAACCACAAAACGGCGTCACAATAAAGAGCGTTGAGGGGGAAAGGTCAAATAACGGCGGCGGCGACATCAACTGACCGAAAAATCAGCGCTTCAGGATTTCCAGCCCTTCGACCGTCGTCGTCACGGCAAGTTCGGTGATTTCGTATTCCGCAATGCCATGAACGGTGAAGGGATCGGCGGCGACATAGGCTTCGATCGCTGTGCGCTCGCCAATTGCGAAGACCACGCCGCCGGTGCGCGGCACCTTGCGGCCGGAGGCGAGGAACCAGCCTTTGGCGTAGCCCTCCTTCACCCAGGTCATGTGCGGCTCCATGTGCCTGTCGGCTTCATCGTTGGATTTGAGATAGGTGAGGGAGAGGATGAACATGATCAGCTCCTGATGAGGTTTGCGCGGATCAGGCCGCGCAGCGAGTTACCGACATAAAGCCTACCGGCCTCAAGATCGGCAAGCGTGAGACGACCGACGCGGGCTTTGCGCTGGCAGATGAGTTCGGTGCGCAGCACACCGGCAAGCAGGCCGCAGGAGATGGGCGGCGTGCGCAGCATGCCGCTTCCGTCATCGAGAAAGACGGAGGTGATGGTGCCTTCGCAGACTTGGTCGCGTTCGTTCAGCAGGATGACCTCGTCGGCCTCGGTCTGAGCATATTCGGCCCGCGCGGCCTCGTAGACGGCGCGCCGCGTGGTCTTGAAGCGCAGCAGCCTGTCGGGGGACTGAAGGCGGGTCTCGGCGATACGGATTGTCCAAACGGTTTCCGGCGCGAGCGGAACGAAGGGGGCGCTCGTCACCGTGATGCGACCCTGCGGATCGAACGTCAGGCGGACGCGCAGGGGGCCTGTTGCCTCTGCGACGGCTTCGTCGAGCTTTGCCGTCGCGTCGATCGGTTGCGGGAAGCCGAGGCGGCGGGCGGAGCGGGAGAGGCGAGCGAGATGCAGGCGCAGGCGGATGAAACCTTCGTCCGGCTGCCAGCGCAACGTCTCGATCAGCGAAAAATCGGTCATCGCGCAATCCATTGGTCGCCGACGGCGAAGCGGGCCTTGAGCAGGCATTCCTCATATTCGGCCTCGGCGGTCGAATCGAAGACGATGCCGCCGCCGACATTGAAGACCGCCCTGCCGCCGGCAAAAAGCGTGACAGTGCGGATGGCGACGGAAAAACGCATGGCGCCGGTCGGCGAGATCATGCCGATCGCGCCGCAATAGGCGTCGCGCGGGACATCTTCGAGCGCGTGGAGAATTTCCATCGCCCGTATCTTCGGTGCCCCGGTGATCGAACCGCAGGGAAAGAGGGCAGCAAAGATGTCACGGATCGAAAGCCCGGGGCGGAGCCTTGCCTGCACATGGCTCACCATCTGGTGGACAGTCGGATAGGTCTCGACATCGAAGAGTTTCGGGACGTCGAGCGTGCCAACCTCGGTGATGCGGGAGATATCGTTGCGCAGGAGATCGACGATCATCCGGTTTTCGGCTTGCGTCTTGATATCGCTGCGCATGGCCGCGATGATTTCGGCATCCTCGGCAGCAGTCGCGCCGCGTTTTGCCGTTCCCTTCATCGGGTGGGTTTCGATCCAGCCTTCTTCGTCGGTGCGGAAGAAGAGTTCGGGCGACCTCGACAGGATGATGGGGCCGCCGAGATCGACCAGCGCGCCGTATTTGACCGGCTGGCGTTCGATCAGCGACCAGAAGGCGGCAAGAGGATTACCCGACCAGCGGGCCTCTACGGGCATGGTGAGGTTTGCCTGATAGGCGTTGCCGAGCCGCAGATGCTCGTGAAGACGGTCGAAGCGCTCTTTATATATGGGAAAGTCCCAGGCGGCTCTCGGCGCGGTGAGAAATTCCTCGTTTTCGAGGCGCTGTTTCGGCTGGGCAAGCGGGTGCGTACCCGGCTGAGGGGCGTCGAACACGCCGAAGCAAAGCAGCGGCGTTTCCCGATTTTCCACGGCGAAGGGAGCGAGTTTCTCCTCGAAGAAGTATCCGCCCTCGTAGGCCATATAGCCGGCAAGCCATTTGCCCTCGGCCTTGGCCTCTTCCATCCTGATGAGGGCTGCGAAGAATTCGGCGCGCGTTCGGGCAATGATGATCTCGGCCGGTTCGGCGAAGAGCATCACCTGGCCGGTCGCGTCGTCGCGGAAGAGAATATAGGGTTGGTCAGCCACGCAACGCTTTCAGTTTGTTCTGCTTCCATTGCCCAAAATGCGATTGGGAGCGTGAGAGGTTTTCCTCTTCTCCCCGCTGGGGAGAAGAGACTCGTTGCTCTCCCTCCGCTTTTGGAGAAGGGCATTTCAGCCCTTATCTAGCGCTTCCAGCTCGTCGATCAGCCCTTCGATCATCGACAGGCCCTGGCTCCAGAACGACGGATTGGTGGCGTCGAGGCCGAAAGGCTTCAAGAGTTCCGAGTGATGCTTGGTGCCGCCGGCCTTGAGCAGCTCGAAATACTTCTCCTGAAAGCCCTTTTCGGCTTTCTGGTAGACGGCATAGAGCGAATTCACCAGGCAATCGCCGAAGGCATAGGCATAAACATAGAAGGGCGAGTGGATGAAGTGAGGGATATAGGCCCAGTAGGTCTCGTATCCTTCAGAAATGCTGATCGCCGGCCCGAGGCTTTCCGACTGGACGGAGAGCCAGAGTTCGCCGATGTCATCGGCCGTGAGTTCACCCGATTTGCGGGCCGTGTGCAGTTTGCGCTCGAATTCGTAGAAGGCGATCTGGCGCACGACCGTATTGATCATGTCCTCGACCTTCTGGGCGAGCATCGCCTTGCGCTCGCGTTTGTCGGTGGTCTTTTCCAAAAGCGCGCGGAAGGTCAGCATCTCGCCGAAGACCGAAGCGGTTTCGGCAAGCGTCAGCGGCGTCTGGCACATCAGCGCGCCTTGCGCGCCGGCGAGAACCTGGTGGACGCCGTGGCCGAGTTCATGGGCGAGCGTCATCACGTCGCGCGGTTTGCCCATGTAATTGACGAGCACATAGGGATGAGCCGAGGGAACGGTCGGATGGGCAAAGGCGCCGGGCGCCTTGCCGGGGCGGACCGGGGCGTCGATCCACTGCTCGTCGAAGAAGCGCCTGGCGATATCAGCCATCTCGGGGGCAAAATTGGCATAGGCGGACAGCACCGTATCCTTCGCCTCGGGCCAGGAGATGACGGCGCTGGAGGTTTCCGGCAGCGGCGCGTTGCGGTCCCAGAAATTCATCTGCTCCATGCCGAGCCATTTCGCCTTCATTTTATAATAGCGGTGCGAAAGGCGGGGATAGGCTTCCCGGACGGCGGCGGCCAGCGCATCGACAACCTCGCGCTCGACGCGGTTTGCGAGATGCCTGGAGTCGGCGATATCCTCGAAACCGCGCCAGCGGTCGGAGATATCCTTGTCCTTGGCGAGCGTGTTGGTGATCAGGGTGAAGACGCGGATATTGGCCTTGAAGGTCTCGGCAAGCGCCATCGCCGCCTGGCGGCGCACCTCGGGATCCTTCTCCTGCAGCATGTTCAGAACCACTTCGAGCGGTAGTTTTTCGCCATCGATCTCGTAACGAAGTTCCGCCATGGTTTCGTCGAAGAGCCGGTTGAAGGCGGCGGCCGAGGTCATCGACTTCTCGAGGAAGAGCTGCTCCAGCCTGTCGTCGAGCTGGTAGGGCTTGTCTTTCCTGAGATCGACCAGCCATGGGCGGTAATGGCCGGCATCGGGGTCATTGGCCATACAGGCGTCGATCACGGCGTCGTCGACGCGGTTCAGTTCCAGCGCGAAGAACAAGAGATGGCCGGAAAATTCGGTGATCTTGGCCTGCACGTCGCCATAGAGCTTGCCGTTTGCCGGATTGCTGGTGTCGGAGAAATAGGTTAGGCCGGCAAAGGAGCCAAGGCGGCCCATGAGATCATCAAGCGCCTCATATTCCTTCAGCGCGGCGCCGATGCCGTCGTCGCCGGTTTTCGTGGCCGCTTCGGCGAGCCTGCCCTTCCACTTCTCTTCAAAGGCGACCGCCGCTTTGCCAGCCTTTTCCATGTCGGCGACGAAGGCGGTTGACGTGGCGGAGGGATAGAGATCCTGCAGCTTCCAGACCGGCAGGTCGCCGAGCGCGGGATCGGCGGCCCCAGCTGGCGCTGCTGCCGAGAAGAGAAGGCCGGCGTGCGGGAGCTTGATGTTCATTGGGGCAATTCCTCTCCACTTTTATAACAGGTCTGCTTGTCTAGCGCATCGGTCCGAAAATCGGAATCGATTTTCGGAAAGTGGGATCAAAGTGTTACAGCGCCCTTTGCGCCCCTGAAAAGACGCGCGGCGCTGGAAGCGCCAGAAGGCCCGGCATCAAGGGGCTTTCGGCGCGGAAAGGCCTCGCTTCGGCACGAAAATGACACGTCGCAATCGTTAAAATGCAATTATTTCTCAAAACTGGATGTTCAAGCCTTGCTGTCAGAGTGCCCTCCATGGTTTCGCATGAAGTGAGGCGACAATGACCGGTTACAATGAGCTCAAGGGAGCAGGGCAAATCCTCGTGGTCGAGGACGACCCCGTGCAGCGGCGCCTGCTCAAGAACGCAATCGAGCGTCACGGCCATGTCGTGCACCAGGCGGAAAACGGCCGTATCGGCCTTGAAATGGTCAAACGAGACAGCGGCCTTTTCAACGTCATCGTGCTCGATCTGATGATGCCGGAGATGACCGGCCTCGAATTTCTCGATGCGCTGCACGAATTCGGCACACAGATCCCGGTCATCGTGCAGACGGGGCAGGGCGGCATTGAGACCGTGGTGCAGGCGATGCGCGCCGGCGCCTTCGATTTCGTCGTCAAGCCGGTCTCGCCGGAACGCATTTCCACCTCGATCTCGAACGCGATGAAGCTCGACCAGCGCGAAGTGAAGGCGCGGGCCGGACGCCGGACGCGCTCAGGCTCCGTCGGTTTCGACGACATCGTCTCGGCAAGCCCGGCGATGCTCCGCGTCATCGATCTTGCCCAGCGGGCGGCGCAATCCAACATTCCCGTCGTGCTCGAAGGCGAATCCGGCGTCGGCAAGGAGCTGGTGGCGCGCGCCATCCAGTCCGGCGGCGACCGTTCGAACAAGCCCTTCGTCACCGTCAATTGCGGGGCGATCCCGCATAATCTCGTCGAGAGCATTCTCTTCGGCCATGAGAAGGGCGCCTTTACCGGCGCAACCGAACGTCACATCGGCAAATTCATGGAAGCCGACGGCGGCACCATCTTCCTCGACGAAATCGGCGACCTGCCGCTCGAGGTTCAGGTGAAGCTGCTGCGCGCCGTGCAGCAGGGCGAAATCGAAACGGTCGGCGCCCGCACCGCGCACAAGGTTAACGTTCGGTTGATTTCGGCGACCAACAAGGACCTGATCGAGGAAGTCAAGAACGGCCATTTCCGCGAGGATCTCTATTATCGCCTCAACGTCTTCCCGATCACCATTCCAGCGCTGCGCAAGCGCAAGGAAGACATTCCGCATCTGGTGCGCGTCTTTGCCGATCGCTTCTCCAGCGAGCAGAAGGGCGGCCGCCGCTTGACGGTCAATGCCGGGGCGCTGGCGCTGCTGACCGCCTATGACTGGCCGGGCAACATCCGCCAGCTCGAAAACGCGATCTTCCGCGCGGTCGTACTGGCCGAAGGACCGGAGCTGACGGAGGCGGATTTCCCGCAGATCGCCGCTCAGCTTCCGGAATATGACGTGGTGGATCACCTGGCGCTCGTTGCCGACAATACCGGTCTCGATCCCGACGAGGCCTATGGCGAGGACTTCAGGGCGTCAATGCCGGGGGAGGTGCATCACCGCCTGCCCGAGCCCTCCGGCAATGCGATCGCCAGCGTCAACCCCGCAGGCGACGTGCGCAAGCTTGCCGATGTCGAAGAGGAACTCATCCGATTCGCACTCAAGTTCTATCGCGGGCAGATGAGTCAAGTAGCACGCAAGCTTGGCATCGGCCGGTCCACACTTTATCGCAAGCTCAAGGATTACGGCATAGACCCAGACAATCCCCAGAAAGATGCGGCTTAAGCGCTTTTTGTTAAGACTAAGGCAACCACGATTTGTTACTGATCATAAACCACTTGTTAGTGGCTCGTTCACTATGTAAAGAAAAGGTTGATCATGTGTGGCATTTTTGCCATCGTGTGACCGCATTTGACAGTCATCTGGGACAGTACGGGACATTGTCTGTCTGACGGGGATCGAGTTGCCGAATCTGAATGGGAATTCCAAGCCTTCGCGCTTGAGCTGGCGTGCTGTGTGCGCCGACATCTGCGGAAAGGCAATGAGGACGGCAGCGGCCGCCCTTCTTGCGCTTGCGGTTTCCTCACCAGTATTCGTCGGTACCCCTTCCCAGGCAGCGGGCGACACCCGCAGCCTCAAGCTCTACTTCATCCATACCGGCGAAAAGGCCGTCATTACCTACAAGCGCAACGGCAAGTTCGACCCCAAGGGTCTGGAGCAGCTGAACCGCTTCCTGCGCGACTGGCGCAAGAACCAGCCGACGAAGATGGATCCGCGCCTGTTCGACCTGATCTGGGAAGTCTATCGCCAGAGCGGCTCGAGGGACTACATCAACGTCGTCTGCGGTTTCCGCTCGCCGGGGACCAACGAAATGCTGCGCGGCCGCTCGCGCAATTCAGGCGTTGCCGAAAAGAGCCAGCACATGCTCGGCAAGGCGATGGACTTCTTCATTCCCGACGTCAAGCTCGCGACGCTGCGCGGCATCGGCATGAAGATGCAGGTCGGCGGCGTCGGCTTTTATCCGAAATCGGGTTCTCCCTTCGTGCACATGGATGTCGGCGGCGTTCGCGCCTGGCCGCGCATGAGCCGCGACGAGCTGGTCCGGCTTTTCCCGAACGGCAACACCCTTCATATTCCGGCTGATGGCAAGCCGCTGCCGGGCTTCCAGCAGGCGATGGCCGACTACAAGCGCCGCGTCAGCGGCACGCAGATCGAGATCGCCAGCGCTTCCGAATCGGCGCCGAAGCACAAGACGCTGTTTGAGGCGCTCTTTGGCGGCGGGGCAGACGAGCAAGAGGATGAGTCGGATGATTCCGCTCCTGTCGCCGTTGCCAAGGCGACGCCGCCGAAGGCTGCCGAGCCGGCCCCTGCCGAGCCGCAGCAGACCGAAGTCGCCGATCTGAACGCGCCAGTCCCGCAGGTTCGTCCTGCATTCAGCAACCAGCCGGCCGGCAGCGAAGTGGCGAGCGCGCTGGTAGCGCCGTCCTCGGGTAATGCCGCCCAGCAGGCCCTTGTCGCAGCGCTTCCGGTCGATCAGGCCCAGCTGCAGCAGTTTGCCGATCTCAGCGCCTATAGCATTCCGGTTCCTTCGCTTCTCGGTCAGCGTCGGGCGCCCGGCGACGCCGAGGTCGCCTCGGTCGATCCGAACATGCAGAACGGACTGTCGGTTCCCACCCCGGTCGAACGCCCTGCCGTTGCCGAGAACCTGCTTGCCGCGGCCAATGCGGATCCGGAAGCAGAGGCCGACGAGGCCGATCAGGATGAGCTCTCTCCTGCCGTCGCAGCGGCGCTGGAGCAGCAGAATGACAAGACTGCGGAAAGCCAGGTTGCCTCGCACCAGCCGCAGATGAGCGTCGAGCAGGCAATCGCTGCCGCGATGCCGCAAAAGGCGCCAGCCGCAAAGCCGACGCTGCAGGTCGCCGCATTGGCGCCGATGGCGAAATCGGCAAGCTTCGGTGATGCCTTCGACACACCGGCCGCCGAAGGCGCCGCAGCGCAGGGCCTACCGACCAAGGGTGGACGCCCGACGCAGAAGGAAGCCGCCGCAGCGGACGCCAACCGTGCGACTGTCCGCACCGAGCCGAAGCTGACGCAGAAGATGATCTCGCAGTGGGCGCTGACCAATGCCCGCCTCGAAATGGCTTCCAAGCAGGTCAAGGCTCCGCGCTTCGTCAGCCAGACGATGCGTGCTCAGCCGACCGCCGTTTATGCCGACGGCTTCAACGTCAAGACCGCCTCGGTCGATCCGGCCCGCTTCAGCGGCACGGCGGTCAACTTCATGGAAGTCCGCAAGTTCAACACCAATTGAGCCTGCCGATCATCGAGGTATCGAAGGCTGCCGATGTGATCCGCAGCCACCAGTGGATTGTATGGACGCGATGGCGCCCGTTCGGGCAGACCCGTTGCGGCCATTATCCTTGCCGAAACTATCTTCCTGAAGCATTCTGCGCGCTCAATCCGTTTGAGGATCGAAGGGAGAGGATGTCGTGACAGAGCGTGCCTTGCCAGCTGCGTCGGTGATCAGACGCGCGCGCCGATCTGATGCCGGAGCCTTGTCCGACTTCGCAGTACGACTATTCCGCGACACCTACAGCGGCGACACGGCAGCGTCCGATCTCGAATCCTATATCGACGAGCATTTCAGCGCGGAACACCAGGCGGCCGAGATCGACGATCCCTCGGCTGCCGTTTTTGTCGCGACGGCCGATGATCTGATCATTGGATATGCGCATGTCGTCATGCGTCCAGCCGATGGACGCTCTGCTCTTCTCAATCGAATTTACGTCGACGCAGGATGGAGGGGACGCGGATTGGCCGGCGGTCTTCTCGACGCCGTTGTCGGTGAAGCCGGGCAGCGTGGCGCCGCGCACCTGGAGCTGACGGTGTTCGAACGGAACAGTCGGGCCTTGGCATTCTACAAGCGGGTCGGATTTGCTGCGATCGGCAGCACGACATTTATGGTTGGCGAGGACCCGCAGACTGACGTCGTGATGCGATTGGACCTGATCGGACGACTTAACGGCGGACCAGCCTGAGAAAGAAAAGCCGCCGGAAGGTCCGACGGCTTTATCGATATCGGCGATGTGGCGGATCAGCCTTCCGGCGGTGCCTCGATCATGCCGAGCGCGTGCAGATAGGTGTCGAGGATTGCTTCCTCTTCCATGCGCTCCTGTTCGTCCTTCTTGCGCAGCGCAACGACCTTCTTCAGGATCTTGGTGTCGAAGCCCATTCCCTTGGCTTCGCCATAGACGTCCTTGATATCGTCGGCGATGGTCTTCTTTTCTTCTTCCAGCCGTTCAATGCGCTCGATGAAAGCGCGAAGCTGATCGCGGGCGACGCCATGAGCATCAGACATCGTGTTCTCCTGATTGGGTGATCGATTTTGGATGCACGTGACTGCCGCGAAGCGGCGTCACGGTCAAGCCTGTTAAAGGCCAAGCGGACTATTTGTGTGGCTTGTTCAGTTCAAAAGCAGCCTTTTGCACAGGCGAGGCCTCGTTCTGGTGAAGGTTCTTCCAGTCTTCGTAGGGCATGCCGTAGACAATTTCCCGCGATTCGTCCCGGCTGACCGCGACGCCTTCGGCCTCGGCGGCTTCGCGGTACCAGTTCGACAGGCAGTTGCGGCAGAAACCGGCGAGATTCATCAGGTCGATGTTCTGGACGTCGCTGCGCTCACGAAGATGTGCGACGAGGCGGCGGAAGGTGGCGGCCTCGAATTCGGTCTGCTGTTCCTTGCTGAGCGCGGTCATCTCGCTCTCCTTTCATATTCAATAGGGGCCGGTGCGCGACAGGTGCACATCATATGCGTGCAAGGCGGGATCGGCATTCATCGCCGCAAAGATCGGCGCCAGGCGCGCGGCCCATGCCGATATGCCAGCCTCGTCCGCGATCAGGTCCTGGCGCACCTCGAGCAGCGCGTGTGGAATGCCTGTCGTCATGCAGTGGCGGTACATGGTATCGCCCTTCAGCGCGCCGTCATAGGGTTCGTTGTCGCCGACGACGAGATCGGGATCGGCGCGCAGCATATCGAGCAGAGGGCCGACGGCGCGCCGGTCGCTATCCCAGAGGACCGCGGCGTGCCAGGGGCGGGGAATGCTCTTCCAGGCCGGTGTGAAGGAATGCAGCGACAATACCAGCGGCGCTCTGCCAGTGACGTTCGCCACCCTGTCGATCGTGTCGGCCACGGCATTGTGGTAGGGGCGGTGGAAGGTTTCGACGCGGTAATCCCACTCCTCAGGGGTTATCGGATGGTTGCCTGATATGACGGCGCCGTCTGATATTTTCATGATCAGCGTGGGATCGTCCTCGCCGCGGTTCGGGTCGATCAGCAGCCGCGAGAAGCCGCCGAGCACGGCGGGCACGCCGAGCCTTGCTGAAAGCTGCCGCGTCAGCCCCTCGATGCCGATGTCATAGGCGATGTGGCGGGCGAAGGCCTGTTCCGGCAGGCCGAGCCTTTCGTATCGCAAGGGAAGACGGTTCATCGCGTGATCGGCGAGGATCACCATGCCTTTGTCATGTTTTCCGGATAGGATTTCGAAGGATTGGAAGTCGTCCATGAAGGATTTGCCGTTCGTCATTGCGCAGTCGGGCTCAGTGATCGCATGTGCCTGCGGCGGGTTCAAGCGCGGCGGGCGGCGAGAGGTGGATATGAACCTTGGCGAACGGTGTTATGAAAGGAAAATATAATCGATTAGCATTGCGTTGACTTTCGCATGACGGCGGCGCAAGAAGACACGGATACGAATAACCGTGGAGCTATTTGGGAGCCGTGTTGATCCAAGCCGCGCCAAGTTTCCTCACGCGGTCCGGGCCTCTGGTCCGTCTCGCTCTGTTCGCTCTTGCAGCCGCCATGCCGTTCTTCATCGCAGATGCCGCGCGCGCGGATTTCCGTGTCTGCAATGGAACGCAGAATCTCGTCGGCGTCGCGATTGGATACCGGGCCAAGGACGGCTGGATAACGGAAGGCTGGTGGCAAGTGCCGGCCACCACCTGCGCCACGCTGATCGAGGGAGAGCTGCAGTCGCGCTATTACTACCTCTACGCAGAGGACGCCGCCCGGGGAGGACGATGGACGGGTGATGTGCAGATGTGCGTGGCGGAAAACGAATTCAAGATCACGGGCGTGCAGGATTGTTATGCCCGGGGTTACCAGAAGATGGGATTCAAGGAATACGATACGGGCCGCCAGGGTAGCTGGATGGTTCAGCTCTCCGACACCCCAGGGACGCAAGAAAGCCAGAATTGATGAAGCGTAATCGCAAAATTAAAATCCTCGCCACCCTCGGGCCCGCCTCCTCCGAGGAATCGATGATCGAGAAGCTGCACCAGGCCGGTGCCGATGTCTTCCGCATCAACATGAGCCATGCGAGCCACGACCTGATGCGTACGCTGATCCAGCGCATCCGCTCGGTCGAAGCGCGCTCCGGCCGGCCGATCGGCATTCTGGCCGACCTGCAGGGACCGAAACTGCGCGTCGGCAAATTCGTCGACAGCAAGGTCGACCTCAAGCCCGGCCAGACCTTCACGCTCGACAACAACGAAGCGCTCGGCGACGCCACACGCGTCTATCTGCCGCATCCCGAGATTCTGGAATCGGTGCAGCCCGGCCACCGCCTGCTGATCGATGACGGCAAGCTCGCCCTGCGTGCCGAAAAGTGCGACGGCAAGAGCATCGTCACGACGGTTATTTCAGGCACGCGCATCTCCGACCGCAAGGGCGTCAGCCTTCCCGACACGCTGCTTGGCGTCGGCGCGCTGACGGATAAGGACCGCGCCGATCTGGACGCCGTGCTTGCCACCGACGATGTCGACTGGGTGGCGCTTTCCTTCGTCCAGCGTCCCGACGACCTTGCCGAAGTGCGCAAGATCGCCCGCGGCCGCGTCGGCCTGATGTCGAAGATCGAAAAGCCGCAGGCTCTCGAGCGCATCGAAGAAATCATCGAGCTTTCCGACGCCCTGATGGTCGCCCGCGGTGATCTCGGTGTCGAAATGCCGCTCGAATCGGTTCCCGGCATCCAGAAGCAGCTGATCCGCGCCTGCCGCCGTTCGGGCAAGCCGGTGGTCGTCGCTACACAGATGCTGGAATCGATGATCTCCGCGCCGGTGCCGACACGCGCCGAAGTCTCCGACGTCGCGACCGCCGTCTTCGAAGGTGCTGATGCCGTCATGCTCTCGGCCGAATCGGCCTCGGGTGACTATCCGGTCGAGGCGGTCTCGACGATGGCGTCGATTGCCACCGCTATCGAGCGCGAGCCGCATTATCCCGGCATCATCTATGCCCAGCGCGCCCAGCCGGAAGCGACCGGCGCCGATGCGATCTCGCTCGCTGCGCGCCAGATCGCCGAGACGCTGAAGCTGTCGGCGATCGTCTGTTACACCTCGTCAGGCACCACAGGCCTTCGCGCCTCGCGCGAGCGCCCGCAGGTGCCGATCCTGGCGCTGTCGCCGATCATCAAGACGGCACGCCGCCTCGCCGTCGTCTGGGGCCTGCATTGCGTCGTCACCCATGACGCGACCGATCTCGACGACATGGTCAACCGCGCCTGCCGCATCGTCGCCGACGAAGGCTTCGGCAAGCCTGGTGACCGCATCATCATCTCGGCCGGCGTGCCGCTCGGCACACCCGGCGCGACCAATATGATCCGCATTGCCTATATCGGCTCGGACGGCCAGAGCGGCATCTGATCCGATCGTATCCTTTCGGAAGCCCGCTGCCTGAAGAGGCGGCGGGCTTTTTTGTTGATGGGATCGGCATTGCCAAGGCCGGTGCTACGTGCAAGTTTCCATTTTCTGGGTGGGAGGGGTCATCATGGATATCGTCACGCTTCTGGCTTTTGCAGCCGTTTCCTTCGTCGGCATAGCCACACCGGGGCCGACGGTTCTTCTGGCGCTGACCAATGGTTCGCGACATGGCCTACGCCGCGCGGTTGCCGGCATGATCGGCGCGGTGCTTTCCGATTTCGTGCTGATCGGCGCCGTCGCGATCGGGCTCGGCGCGTTGCTTGCGGCATCGGAATTCTGGTTCTCGATGCTGAAATGGGCGGGTGCCGCCTATCTCGCCTTCCTCGGCATCATGCTACTGCGTTCGAAGGGCACAATCGATGCGGCGCTGAAATTGGGTGAGGCGGCAGCGATGAGGTCAACTTTTTCGATCGGGCTGAAGAGCTTCATGGTCGCGGCGACGAACCCCAAGGGCTATCTCTTCTTCTCGGCCTTCCTGCCGCAGTTCATCGATCCAACCCAACCGCAGGCGGGGCAATATGCGCTGCTCGCGCTCGTCTTTGCCGCGCTCGATTTCATCATCATGTTCGGCTACGCCTTCTTCGGCTCACAGGCAGTGCGTTTCCTGAAGACGTCGGGCGCCTTGTGGCTGGAGCGGGCCTGCGGCGGCGCGCTGCTCGCCCTTGCCGGGTCGCTCGCCTTTTACCGTCGGGCGACCGCCTGAGCTCGGAATCAAGGCAGGGACAGATGGCCGACGCGATAGGCCTGCGTGTCTTCGGTGATCTCGGGCATATCTTTCCATAGCCTGAAGCGCACCCGTGTCCACGTCGTCGGTTCGAAACCGGAGACGGAAGCGAGCGCGCCGCCGGTCGCGAGATCGGCTTCGACCTCAGCGCTTTCGGCATGGCGGATATCCGCGAGCGGCGCGTAGGCCTCCGTCTGCAGAATGTTGCAGGTAGCAAACCTTGCCGCAGCGATATCGGGGGAGATATCCGCTCGCCAGACGATCCAGGTCCTTACCTGCGGCCAGCCGAAGGCGTCGGTGAGCGCTTGGAATCCCGGGCCGCAGAGAAAGTCGCTTGCCCCTTCCGGTTTTTGCCAGAGATAGAAGGGCGCATAGAGATTGTCGCGGCTGCCGAATTCATTCCGGCGGGCGCTGAGATAAGCCTTGAAACCAAGATTGGGAAAGCCGTCGAGCAGCGGTCCCTTGTCGCGGATGCGGCGGTCGATGATCGACATGTCGTAGTCGGCCGGCAGAGTGAAGCCGTATTGCATGGCGATCATCGCCGTCTCTCCACATGATCCAGCCATTCGACGGCGCTGCCGTTTTCCCTCGGTTGGATGCTGATATAGCTGAAGGGGCTGTCATCGGCCGCGCCATGCCAGTGGTGCTCGCCGGGCGCGAACCAGACCGCGTCGCCGGCTCGCAAGTTTTCGACCGGGCCGCCCTCGTTCTGCGCAAGCCCGTGTCCGGAAAGCACATAGAGCAACTGCCCCTTGGGGTGCGTGTGCCAGCGGGTGATGGTGCCGGGGTCGAGCGTGGCGCGCATCGCGGTGTTCTCGCCGTCGGCGCCTTCGAGCAGCATCTCCACCCAGAAGGGCGCCGTTGCCACGCACTCCGGGGAGCGGACCACCTTGCCCGGATGGCTGACGGTCATCGTCTTCGGGTTGGAAGTGCTCATTGCCGGCCTCCAGCCACCCGTTGCCGCCAGTCCGGATCGGTCATCTGGGCGATGCCGTTGCCGAAGGACCAGTCGTCAGGCGCGCTGGTGCTGATGACGATCATGACATCCTCGGGCCTGAGGCCCGGCGACACTGCCAGGAGATCGGCGAGCCGCCGGTAGAGCGCCGCCTTCATCTCGGCCGTGCGGGGCCTGCCTATTGTAATCGAGATGTAGACGAAATCGTCGGAGCGCGGGCCGGCGAGATAGCTGCGGTCGAAGATCAGCTCGTTCTCGTCATGCTGGTGGATGGCCTGGAAGCGATCGTTTTCGGGTACGTCAAAGGTCTCGACCAGAGCGCGCTGGATGTTGTCGGCGAGCGCTACGAGATAGTCCGGCGACTTGCCTTTGCGAAGGGAAATGCGAATGAAGGGCATTGGGATCTCCATGGTTCGGGCCGTTCACCGGCCTTGACAGAAACCATCGCACAGCACGATAATGCTGAAAATCAGAATTTTATGGATCGATGATCCTGAAAAACGGGACTATTACATGCGGCGGACGATCTTCGACCTCGATGTGCTGCGAACCTTTTCGACGGGTATGGAACTCGGCAATTTCGCCAAGGCGGCAGAACGGCTCGGGCGTTCGACCTCGGCCGTCAGCGCGCAGTTGAAGAAGCTGGAGGAGCAGGCGGGCACGCCGATCTTCCGCAAATCGGGGCGCGGGCTGGTGCTGACCGATGCCGGCGAGACGATGCTTGGCTATGCCAGACGGCTGCTGGAACTCAACGACGAGGCGGCGGCGGCCGTGCACAGCGTCGAGCTGGAGGGCTGGGTACGGCTCGGCCTGCAGGAGGATTTCGGCGAGAACCTGCTGCCTGAAGTGCTCGGTCGTTTTGCGCGTGCCCATCCCAAGGTGCGGATCGAAGCGCGGGTGGTGCGCAATGCCGAACTGCTCGAACGTGTCACGGCAGGCAAGCTCGATCTGGCGCTTGCCTGGAGCGACGGTACGCTGACGGCGCATTGCGAGCAGATCGGCGAAGTGCCGATGTGCTGGATCGGGCCCGTCGATGGCCAGCCAGGCTGGCAAGCGGCAAGCGGCGAACCAATGCCGCTCGCGTCGCTGGAGGCGCCTTGCCTGCTGCGCAATGCGGCGACCCGGGCGCTTGACGAGGCGGGCATTTCCTGGCGGCTTGCCTTTGTCAGCCCCAGTCTCGGCGGCCTCTGGGCCGCGACCGCGGCAGGGCTCGGTCTGACCATCCGCACGCCGATCGGTCTGCCGGCGAAGGTCCGGCCGCTCACGCCCGAGGCCGTTGGCCTGCCCGTTTTGCCGAAGCTCGGCCTGGTCCTGCATCGAGCGGAGGCCGAACTGCAACCGGCCGCGGCGCGGCTTGCCGAACTGGTGCTGCAGTCGGTGCATGGCGCCCTGCGCGGCTGATATCGCGGCATTGACCCTTCCGGCGCGTGGCTGTAGCCTCTTTGCCATGACGATGATCACTCTCAACATCGCTACGGTCTTCTTCTTGAGCCTCTAAGGCTCCGCCTTCGGGCATCAGAAGATGCGGCCGCTTGCCAGCCTTTGCGGCTGGTGCGTTGCCGTCGATGTAACCACCTGCATCTGGCCAAGCAAAGAGCCGGCAGGTTTGGCGATAGAGAGATATTTCATGACATCAGCTGTTTACCCGCCGGCGCTGAACGCCGCGCAGATCGAGCAATTCATCGAGGATGGTTTCGTCAGGATCGACGATGCTTTTCCTCGCGAACTGGCTGGGGAAGCCCGGGCCATCATGTGGCGTGACATTCCCTTCGATGCCGATGATCCAAGCACGTGGATGCAGCCGGTCGTACGGCTTGCCGGCTACGGTGGCGGGCCGTTCGAGAAGGCGGTCAATACGCCGGTTCTGCATTCCGCCTTCGACCAACTCGTCGGCGCCGGGCGCTGGGAGCCGCGCGATGGGCTCGGCAACTTTCCGGTTCGCTTTCCCCATCCCGATGATCCCGGCGATGGCGGCTGGCATGTCGATGTGAGCTTTCCCGGCGAGCATTCCGATCCGGACGAGCAGCAGGATTTTTCCGCCTGGCGGGTGAACATCACCTCGCGTGGACGGGCGCTGTTGATGCTCTTCCTGTTCTCGGACGTCGGGGAGGAGGATGCGCCGACCCGCATCCGCGTCGGCTCGCACCAGGATATCGCACGCCTCCTGGCGCCGGCGGGCGAGGCGGGAATGGCGCATCTCTGGCTGGAGCATGTGGGCGAGGATCGGCCGCTCGCGTTGGCGACGGGGCGGGCGGGCACGGTCTATCTGTGCCATCCGTTCCTCATCCATGCGGCGCAGATGCATCGCGGCAAGGAGCCGCGTTTCATGGCGCAGCCCGGCCTTGCGCCTTCCGAACCGCTTCGGCTCGATCGGCAGGATGGCGCCTATTCGCCGGTCGAGATCGCGATCCGACGGGCGCTTCAGGAGCGATAGTGAAGAGAGAAAGCACCCGGCCGCCTACAGCGCTGCGCGTCTTTTGAGACGCGCAAAGGACGCTGTAGCACTTTGAATGGCTGCATAATTTTATCCTTAAATCGAATCCGATTTAAGGAATTATGCAGCAGGCCGGGTGCTCATATCTGCATTTCCTGCTGGGCGTTGCGGCGAATTGCCTGCGGCGGTTGGCCGAAGGCGCGCAGGAAGGCGCGGCGCATGCGTTCGCGACCGGCAAAGCCGGTCTCGTCGGCGACCACGTCGATCGGGTGGCGGCTTTGCTCCATCATCAGTCGGGCGGCCTCGAGCCTGAGGTTCTCGACGGCCTTGGCCGGCGACTGTCCGGTTTCGGCGCGAAAGGCGCGGCTGAACTGGCGGGGGCTGAGATGGGCAGCTTCCGCCAGTTCTTCGACCGAAAGCTGTGATTTCAAATTGCCGCGGGCAAAGTCGAGCGCCTTCTGAATGCGGTCGGATTTCGGTTCCAACTCCAGCAGCGCGGAAAACTGCGATTGGCCGCCGGACCGGCGGTGATAGACGACGAGCATTCGGGCCACGGAGCGGGCGACCACGATGCCGTGGTCCTTCTCGACCATGGCAAGTGCCAGGTCGATCCCGGCGGTCATGCCGGCCGATGTCCAGACCGAACCGTCGATGATGAAGATGCGGTCCTCCTCCACCCTGATCTTCGGGTAACGCGCCTTCATCTCGTGGGCGAGGCACCAGTGGGTCGTTGCGCGGCGACCGTCGAGAATGCCGGCTTCGGCAAGGAAGAAGGCGCCGGTGCAGATCGACGCGAGGCGGCGAGATCCGCCCAGTGCGGCGCGAATGAAGGCGCTTTCGCCAGGCTTCGGAAGCACGAGGTTGGGTGCGCCGACAACGATCAGCGTGTCGAAAGCCGGATCGCCGAAAGGCTCGGTCTCGATCGACATGCCGAGCGAGGTTCGCAGCGGACCGCCGGCTTCGGAGATGTAGGTGATGTCATAGGCCTTCCGTCCGAGTTCGAGATTGGTGAATTCGAAGACCGAGACGGCGGCCAGGCTCATGATCTGAAAACCGGGATAGAGCAGGAAAGCGATTTGCTGCATGGCTGAGGTTCCAATGTCCTAAAAGGTGGTATATATGACATTCAGGACGCCGACAATCCGGCATATGGTTCTCTTCAGGCGCAAGGCATAGGTCGGCGCAACGAAGGAGACGGAGCATGGCACAGGAATATAAGGGTACGGCGCTTGTCACCGGCGCATCTTCGGGCATCGGCGCGATCTATGCCCATAGGCTGGCGAAACAGGGTTACGACCTGATCATCGTCGCCCGCAATGGCGAGCGGCTGAAGGCTTTGGCAAGCCGGCTGACGACGGAGAGCGGCAGGACGGTAGAGACGATCGTCGCCGATCTCGGCAACAAGGCGGACCTTGCCCGCGTTGAGGCAGTGCTGAAGGACGACCGGAGCATCACGCTTCTCGTCAACAATGCCGGCTTCGGAGGAACGGCCCCGCTGCTTGCCGCCGATGTCGACAAAATGCAGGAGATGATCGAACTCAATGTGACGGCGCTGATGCGGCTGACTTATGCCGCCGTTCCCGGTTTCGTTTCACGCGGCGGCGGCACGATCATCAACATCGCTTCCATTGTCGCGATTGCCCCGGAGCTCTTGAACGGCGTCTATGGCGGCACGAAAGCCTTCGTGCTTGCCTTCAGCCAGTCGCTGAAGCACGAGCTGGCGGAGAAGAACATCCGCGTCCAGGCCGTGCTGCCCGGCGCCACCGCGACCGAATTCTGGGGCATCGCCGGTACGCCGGTCGAACACCTGCCCGATGAGATCGTGATGTCGGCGGAAGACATGGTCGATGCCTCGCTCGCGGGCCTCGAGCAGGGTGAATTCGCTACGATTCCCTCGCTTGAGGATGCGACCCTGCTGGCCGCCTATGAGCAGGCGCGTCAGGCATTGATGCCGAACCTCTCTCGCACCGCACCGGCACAACGTTACAAGGCGGCCTGATCAAGCCACCGGCGTATCGTTCAGCCGAAGCGTTCGAGCGCCATGGCGAAGATGTTGGAATCGACGTTGCCGCCCGAGGTGACGACGACGGCGGTGTCGCTTTCCAGCGCGTCGCCGTGGAAAAGGGCGGCGGCAAGCGCCACTGCAGCACCAGGCTCGACGACGATCTTCAGCCTGACGAAAGCAAGCGCCATGGCGCGAAGCGCTTCCTCGTCGGTAACGACAATGCCGGCGCCGACGAGGCGTTTCAGGATCGGGAAGGTGATATTGCCAGGCTGCGGCGTGAGGATCGCGTCGCAGATCGAGCCCGACATCGAGGCGTTGCGTTCGATCCTGCCGGAGGCGAGCGAGCGGGTGGTATCGTCGAAATTCTCGGGCTCGCAGGGACGGACGCGGAGGCCGGGGGCGCTGGCTTCGAGGGCGAGGGCGATGCCCGAGGTCAGTCCGCCGCCGCCGCAGGGAACCAGGACCTCCGCAGAGGTAACACCTTCCTCTTCGGCCTGTTCGGAGATTTCGAGGCCGGTCGTGCCCTGGCCGGCGATGACGAGCGGCTCGTCGAAAGGCTTGATCAGCGTCAGGCCGCGTTCTGCCGAAAGCCTCGCGCCGATTTCGTCGCGATCCTCGTTGGCGCGGTCGTAAAGGACGACTTCGGCGCCGAACGCGCGGGTATTGGCGATCTTAAGCTTCGGCGCATCGCTCGGCATGATGATGACGGAGGGCACCCCGTGCAGCTTGGCCGCGAGGGCGACGCCCTGGGCATGGTTGCCGGAGGAAAAGGCGATGACGCCCTTCGCGCGCACAGCCGGATCGAGGCCGGAGACCGCCGACCAGCCGCCGCGAAACTTGAACGAACCGGAATGCTGCAGGCATTCCGCCTTTATGAAGAGGCGGCGGCCGGCGATTTCATTCAGGAACGGGGAGGAGAGAAGCGGTGTGCGCCTTGCATGACCGCGCAGACGGGCGCGGGCGGCGACAATCATTTCAATGCTGGCCATTGGGAATCTTTCTGCTTGCGGGTTCGCTCATGCATAGGGCGAGGCAAAACGTTTGTGAACGGTGACTTTGTCACCGTGACACGAATGGGAGAGTGCCTTTGCCGCCCGCAATCCGCCGACCGTCAGTAGCCGTTTGCCGATCCTTCCGCCGCACGGCTGTCCATGGCGCCGTTATACCGCGCGCCGCCGCCCTTCGCGATGGCGGCAAGACTCTTTCCGCCGACGAGAATGCCGGCGGCCTGACCCCAGACCGGCCCGTCATTGCCGCCGTCGAAGCTGTAGCCCATGGCAGCGAGGGTCTTCTCCGTGTCGGGCGAAAGCGCATAAGGTTCGAGATAGATCTTATCCGGCTGCCATTGGTGATGGAAACGCGGGGCGTTGACCGCCTGACTGATATCCATGCCGAAATCGACGACGTTGAGGATCGCCTCCAGCGTGATGGTGATGATGCGCGAACCGCCGGGGCTGCCGATCACCATGAAGGGCTTGCCGTCGCGGGTGACGATCGTCGGGCTCATCGAAGAGAGCGGCGTCTTCTTGGGCGCGATGGCATTCGCCTCGCCCTGCACGAGGCCGTAAAGGTTCGGCACCCCCGGCTTGGAGGTGAAATCGTCCATCTCGTTGTTGAGCAGCACGCCGGTGCCCGGCGCCACGACGGCTGCGCCGAAGGAGCCGTTCAGCGTATAGGTGACGGCAACGGCATTGCCCTCGTCGTCGATGATCGAATAGTGCGTCGTCTCGGTGCTTTCCTTGCCGCCGAGCGGTTTCAGGTTTGCCGAGGTGCCGGCCTTGTAAGGATCGATCTTCGCCGCGATCTCCTTGGCATAAGCCTTGTCCAGCAGCTTTTCCACAGGGTTCTCGACGAAATCGGGATCGCCGAGTGCAGCGTTGCGGTCGACATAGGCGTAGCGCATCGCCTCGACCATGACGTGGACCGTTTCGGCCGAGCCGTAGCCGAGATAGGAGAGCGGATATCCCTCGAGAACGTTCAATATCTCGCAGATGATGACGCCGCCGGAGGAGGGCGGTGGCGACGAGATGATGTCGTAACCGCGGTAATTGCACTCGATCGGCTTCAGTTCACGCACGGCATATTGCTCGAAATCCTCCTTGGCGAGAATGCCGCCCTTGGCCTGGCTTGTCTTGACGATCGCCTCGGCGGGTGCGGCCTTGTAAAAGGCGTCGGGGCCTTTTTCGGAGATGGCCGAGAGCACCGCAGCGAGATCCGGCTGCTGGAGTTTTTCGCCCGAGGCATAGGGCTTTCCATCCGGTTTCAGGAAGATCTTCGCCGCTTCTTCATCCCTGGCGAGGCGTTTGGCGTTGCCGGCGAAACTGGCGGCGTCGCCCTGTTCCAGCGTGAAGCCTTCCCTAGCGAAGCGGAGTGCGGGGGCGATCAGATCCTCGCGGGGCCGGGTGCCGTATTTCTCGCGGGCGGTCTCCAAGCCCATGACGGAGCCGGGAACGCCGACGGCGAGATAACCGTCGAGGCTAGCGCGCGGCACGATATCGCCCTTGGCATCGAGATACATGGTCTTCGTCGCCGCGAGCGGCGCGCGCTCGCGGAAATCGAGAAAGGTCTTCGTGCCGTCCTTCAGGCGGATGGTCATGAAACCGCCGCCGCCGAGATTGCCGGCCGAGGGATAGACGACTGCCAGCGCATAACCGACGGCGACCGCAGCATCGACGGCGTTGCCGCCGCTTTTCAACACGTCGACGCCGACATCGGTCGCCAGATGCTGGGCGGTGACGACCATGCCGTGCTCGGCTTCGACAGGTGCCGGTGAGGCGGCGAAAGCCGAGGTCAGGCTCAGCGCTAGCGCTGATATGACAGAGATCGTCCCGATATGCAGCCGGCCCATGTTTTCCCCTCCTATAGACGATGATGAAAAACATATGGGGCTGCCGCGGCCCGCGGCAATGCAATGTTCGCCTTTATGCGAGGAGCTCGGAGAGTTTCCTGTTGGTGTCGAAGCCGTCAGGCGCCGCGCAGGGCGCCCGGCATAAGCGACGGTTGGGTTCCGACCGTCTGTTCGTGTGATGCGACGGCAAGCCTTTCCTCGGCCCTGCGGGCGATTGCCTGCAGGTCGAGGGGTTTGCCTGATATCTTTTCCATGGCGGCGATGGCGACATCGGTTGCGAGATAATCGGGCTTGTGGCCGACGCCGGCAACGGTGATGAGCTCGGAGCCTGATATATCGCGGGCAAGGCCGCGCGAATGCAGGTGTTCCCAGACGATCTCGTCGCTGTCGCCCGTGATGATGACGGTCGGTGCGGTGATCTGCGAATAGAGCGGCGACTGCTCCTTCACATAGGCGAGCAGCCTTTTGAAATCGGCGGCGTTGTTGTGGAAAGCGTTGGGTCGCAGCACCAGCGACGGACCGGTCTTTTCGATGTAATCGACGGGGCGCGGATTGGGGCGGAAGACGTTCAGCGTGCCGCGCTCCAGCCGGCGCAGCCCGAGCGGCACGACGAGCGCGTGATTGAAGAGCCAGCCGATAACGGGTGCTGCGGCGACATGATAATACCAGTCGATGCCACCCGGCCAGGGATGGGTGGCGGGCGCGAGAAAGAGCAGGCCGGCTGTTTTTTTGGGATGGCGCAGGCCGAAGGCTGCGGCAATCGCGCCGCCGAAGGAGTGGCCGACGATAACAGCCTTCTCGATGCCACGCTTCTCCATCAGCCGGGCAATCGCATCGGCCTGGCCGGAGGGGATGGCGTTCTCAGGACCGCCGCGCTCGGAATAACCATGGCCGGGGCGATCGACGAAAAGCATTTCGGCCCGGCCCTCGAGTGCGGTGCGAAAGGCGGCGACCTGATCGAGCAGATTGCCGCTGGCGCCATGAATGAAGACGAGCGCCGGCAGATCCGCATTTTCGGGACGGGGAATGTGGACGGCGTTCATGCGGTAGCCGCCGACATCCGTCAATTCGCCGATATTCGGATATGCCTGTTCGAATTGCCGAGCCTTATAGGAGGAATAGCCGATGGCGGCAGCGAGAGGGGCGAGAAGAGCGGAAACTTCTGCGAACATGATCTTAACGGGCGATAATTGCTGCGGTCCTGCGGGGCGGACGGTCCTCCCCTATATTCTAAAATTGCGCGGCGAGGCCGCGCGTCAAGATCGGCGAGCTGGAATCAGGTGCGGTTTCCGGCGAGTTTTTCCGACAGCGTATTGATCTGTTCCTGCGCCGTGCGTTCGGCCGGATAGATCGTGAGGAGCTGCTCCCAGGCCTTCAATGCCAGCTGATCGTTGCCAGCATTGCTCAGAATCGCCGCCATGCCGGAGAGCGCGCCGAAATGGCGCGGCTCGAGATCCAGGACGTGCTCTATGTCGGACATCGATTTGCGGTAGTTGCCCATGATGAAATTCAGCGTGGCGCGGCGGTTCCAGCTCTCGGCGTAATCCGGTTTCAGCGCGATCGCCTCATCGAGGAAGTCGAGCGCGGCGGGATTGCGCTTTTCCTCGATCGCCTTGTCGGCCCACTGCATCAGCAGATTGATGGTGGCGCTGCCGGAATCGTTCCATTGCAGACGGATTTCGTTGGCGATGCCGCCGGCCTTTTCAGGGTCACGTTCACGTTTCAGCTGACCGAAGAGCTGGTCGAGGCGTTGTTTCGGCGAGCTGTTGACATTGGTCTGCTCGACGATGACGTCCTTTTCCGCGGCGGTAGCCGGCAGGGCGGAGGCGAACAGAATGAGAGCGAGCGGCAGTGCCGCTGACGTCAAAGCAAAAAAGCGCATGGCGGACATATTAGCCCGCCAGTGCCGAAGATCAAACGAATTTGACGTGATCACCGTAGCGACCCACCGGATATGTTTGCATGCGCAGATTGCGCGGCAAGGCGATCCGGACGCGCGAAATCAGCCCTGACGAGCCTTGTAGCGCGGGTTCAGCTTGTTGATGATGTAGATGCGGCCCTTGCGGCGAACCAGACGGTTGTCACGGTGGCGAGCCTTGAGCGACTTGAGCGAATTCTTGATCTTCATTTTTCTGATCCGCGATGTTGATGGGGGAATTCACATTCGCCCGTATCTTTAACAATCAAAAGCGCGCCATCGGGGCGCGCTCTTTAGGTGGGGGTGCAGATACCCCGTCACCCACACCATGTCAACCGTATGAAGGTGTTTTTCCCGGGGCTTGTCCGCGTTTTCTCACGGTGAAATCGGCGATTTCGGCGTCAACGTGGTGACATGACCCATCTTGCGGCCAGGACGCCATTCGCTCTTGCCGTAGAGATGAACCAGCGTGTCGGCACGTCGCAGCCAGTCGGGAACAGCGAGGATGTCGTCGCCGATCAGGTTCTGCATGACGCAGTCGGAGTGGCGCTCGGCATTGCCGAGCGGCAGGCCGGCGACGGCGCGGATATGTTGTTCGAACTGGCTGACGACGCAGGCGGCCTCTGTCCAATGGCCGGAATTGTGCACGCGCGGAGCCATCTCGTTGGCGATGAGGCTGCCATCTGCGAGCACGAAGAATTCGATGCCGATGACGCCGACATAGTTCAACGCGGCGAGGATCTTTTCGGCCGATCGGCGCGCGGCGTCGGCCGTCGCCGGAGGGATCGCGGCTGGAACCGTCGAAGTGTGGAGGATGCCGTTGCGATGGACGTTCTCGGCGGGATCGAAGCAGACGACCGCGCCGTCCGTGGCGCGCGCGGCGATGATCGAAACCTCGCGCTCGAAGGCGATGAAGCTTTCAAGGATGAGCGGCACGCCGCCGAGCGCGGCGTAGGCGCCGTCAGGACTATCGGCTGCCGAGCGGAAAACCTTCTGTCCCTTGCCGTCATAACCGAGACGGCGGGTCTTCAGCACGCCCTGGCCGCCGAAATCCTGTAGTGCCGCTTCGAGCTCGGCCTGACTGTCGATTGCGTGAAAGCGGGCAGTTGATATGCCGCAGCCATTGAGGAAGCGTTTTTCGACGAGCCTGTCTTGGGCCGCCTCCAGCGCCTTCGCAGGCGGGTAGACGGGAACGCGCGCAGCGAGCGTCTCGGCGGCCGCAACGGGCACATTCTCGAATTCGTAGGTGACGAGATCGCAGGCGGCCGCGAGTTCGGAAAGCGCTGCCGGATCGTCATAGGCGGCGACGATCTGCCGGTTGGCGAGCTGGGCGGCGGGGCAATCGGCCTGCGGCTCGAGGATGATGATGCGGAAATTCAGCCGGGCGGCGGCAATGGCCAGCATGCGGCCGAGCTGGCCGCCGCCGATAATGCCGATCGTTGCTGCGCTCATAGGTCGTCCATCGGGTATTCGGCGACGGCAGCACTCTGGCGTTCGCGCCATTCGTCGAGCCGGTCGGCGATTTCCTCGTCGGAGAGGGCAAGCACGGCGGCGGCGAGAAGGGCGGCGTTGACCGCGCCCGCCTTGCCGATGGCGAGTGTTCCCACAGGAATGCCCGCCGGCATCTGCACGATGGAAAGAAGACTATCCTGGCCGGACAGGGCTTTCGACTGGACCGGTACGCCGAAGACCGGCAGCGGCGTCATCGATGCGGCCATGCCCGGCAGGTGGGCGGCGCCGCCGGCGCCGGCGATGATGACCTTGAAACCTTCGGCACGTGCGCCCTTGGCGAAATTGACCAGCCTGTCGGGTGTGCGGTGAGCCGAAATGATGCGGGCATCATAAGGGATCTCCAGCGCTTCCAGCGTGTCGGCGGCGTTCTTCATGGTCTCCCAGTCGGACTGGCTGCCCATGATAATGGCGACGGGCGGTCTGTCTGTCATCTCTATGGTCATTCCTCTCAGGCGATGATGTCAGGGATGATCTGATCTTCCAGCTTGGAGAGCTTGTCCTTGATAACAAGCTTCTTCTTCTTCATGCGCTGGACCCGCAGCGCGTCGCATCCCGTCTGGATCATGGCATTGATCGCGGCGTCGAAATCCTCGTGCTCCTGGCGCAGACGCGCCACCATGAGCCTGATATCCGCCTGTTCCTGATCGGCCATATGCATTCCCCGTTATCGTCCTCGGATCTTGTCCGATCTGCCGATGATTTCCGCAAGCTCCTATCACCAAATACGGGTAACGGCTAGTTAGTCTTGATCATGAATTTGCCATCTAGTCTTCATCTTTTGGCCTTCGACAAGCCTTCAAAAATGTGTCACAGTCCCGCGGTTGACACCTTGTTCCCCGACGACGATGGCCGGGGAAAGGTAAGAGGAAGGAAGGGTCAAATGACAGTTCAAGCTCATCTTGAATCACTCGAGAAAAAGCATGTAGCACTCGAGGAGGAGTTGCACGCGCTCAGAACAGCTCCCTCTATCTCCGATACCGAAATTGCCGAATGCAAGCGCCGCAAGTTGCGCATCAAGGACGAGATTCAGCGTCTCAAGTCATCCGTCCACTAATCCTCCCAAGAGATCCTGGTGGATCATCTTGCGTTAGAAGAGGTAAATCCATCCATTCCGCCTGAAATCAGCAAGATCCGGTGATCTCATACCAGATTTGCGCCAGCCCGATGCTTGAGGCATTGTGGCTGGCGCTTTCGCGAGGGGCATCTTCAAAAGATTTATCTGATCCGCATCGTGTCCCACGGTGGGTACACATATTAGGCCCAGAACTGATCCAGCCATAGATTGAGCTTATCGAAGCCGCGGTTGTTGACCGTGTAGATGCGCCTCGTGCCTTCCGAGGTTACCGAGACCAGATTGCTGTCGAGCAGCGCCTTCAGGTGTTGCGAGACAGCGGGGCGGCTGATCGGCAGGCCTTCGGCGAGCTCGTTGACCGTCCTTGGAGCGCGACGTAATTCCTCCAGCAGAAACCGCCGGTTCGGATCAGCAATCGCAGAGAAAGGGTCCGTGTTCGACATGCCGGGAAAGCTACGTCAAACCGGCCGTTCCAGCAAGGAAATTGTGCATTGCAGCGTAAGGAGGTCTTTATCAGCCGCCAAGGCCCTCGCGCACGATCAGCAAGGCGGCGATCAGCGCCATGGCATACATGAAAGGATAGAAGATCGCCGGCTTCATGCGCCGCACGCACCAGGCGCCGGCAAGCGTGGCGAGCGGCGCGAAGGGCAGGAGCGTTGCGGAGGTCGCGAGATTCTGCGTGTCGAGCTGGCCGAGTGCGAAATAGGGGATCAGCTTGATGGCGTTGAGGATTGCGAAGAAGCGCACGCTGGTGCCGGTATATTCGCGCGGCTGCAGCTTGAGCGGCAGGGCGTAGAACTGGAAGGGGGCGCCGCCGGCATGGGCGACGAAGCTGCCGTAGCCCGAGAACGTGCCCCAGAGACTGGCGGCGACCGGCCGCTGGCCGCGCGGCGGGAACACCTTGCCGGCGCCGGGACCGAAATTGTTCCAGAAATAGCGCAGGCAGAAGAGGATGGTTACCGCGCCGATGACGATGCGCAGTATATTACCCGGAACGAGCGCCGAGGTCGCCCAGCCGAGCCCGATACCGAAGATCGCGCCCGGCAGCATGATCTTCAACGTGGCCCAGTCGCCGTGCCTGCGCCATATGACGAGCGAGATCATGTCCATAAAGACCAGGATCGGCAACAGGATCGCCGCCGCTTCGACCGGTGAGACGACAAGGGCAAGAAAGGGCAATCCGATCAGCGACAAAGCGTCGCCCATCCCGCCTTTTGCAAGACCCACCAGCAGAACGGCAGGTACGGCAGCGTAGTAGAATGATAAGTCCTGCGGCATGGTTTCGACGTCCTCCTCTTGCAAGCCTCCTCTATCGGAACTACTCACACAAAACGAGCGCGGATCCGCCCTTTCGATGGGGAATTCGCAGGAAACGGAAAGACCTCATGACCGAACCGGAAAACCGCTGCCGCCTTGTGCTTATCGCACCCGAGATCGCCGATGCCGACGAGCAGGCAAAGATCGTCACCGATGCCCTGAAAGGCGGCGACGTCGCTTCGGTGATCTTGCCGCAATACGGGCTCGACGACGGCGCCTTCCAGAAACATGCCGAGAAATTGGTGCCGTTGATCCAGGATGCCGGGGCTGCGGCGCTGATTGCGGGCGACAGCCGCGTGGCCGGCCGGGCCAAGGCCGACGGCCTGCACCTTTCCGGAAACGCGGAGGCGCTTTCGGAAGCGATCGACAAACACGCGCCGAAGCTGATCGTCGGCGGCGGCAATGCGGCCGACCGGCATCATGCGCTGGAGATCGGGGAAGTCAGGCCGGATTATATCTTCTTCGGCAAGCTCGACGGCGATATCAAACCTGAGGCGCATCCGAAGAACCTTGCGCTCGGGGAATGGTGGGCCTCGATGATCGAGATTCCCTGCATCGTCATGGGCGGCACCGATCCGGCCTCAGCGCTTGCGGTTGCCGAGACCGGAGCCGAGTTCGTGGCGCTGCGGCTGGCGGTCTTCGGCGAGCCCGGCCGGGCACCCTCCGTCGTTGCCGAAATCAACGCGATGCTTGACGAAAAAGCGCCACGGTTTGAGGATTGAAATCGCGCTCATGCCGATCCCGCCCGCTCGCCTCTTGAATTATTTCCTCGCCAGCCTGGCCATCTTCATCGCGGCCGGGCCGGATATTGTCGTGGCCCAGGCGCCCGACAGCGTCATCAGCCAGCCGGGCACGGCGCCGGCTGCGACCTTCCGCACCGACCGGCTTGGCGACGAAGACGTGAAACCCTCCGATGGCGTCGGCGTGTTCGATCGCATGGGAGCGAAGCTACCCGACCTGCCGCCGGAGAAGGATTACAAGGGGCCGATTGACGAGGCCTACGGCGCCTATCAGCGCGGCTATTATCTGACCGCCATGGATAAGGCGCTGCCACGCGCCCAGCTCGGCGATCCGGCGGCGCAGACGCTGATCGGCGAAATCCTTTCACAGGGCCTCGGGGTCAAGAAGGATGTGAAGAACGCCGCCTTCTGGTACGGCAAGGCCGCCGAGGGCGGCGATGCGGCGGCGATGTTCAAGTACGCGTTGATGCTGATGGAAGGCGAGGGCGTCCCGCGCGACAAGGCAAAGGCCGACGACTACATGCGCAAGGCGGCCGAAGCCGGCAATTCCTCGGCGGAATTCAACTGGGCGCAGATTCTCGTCGCCGACAATCCCGGAGAAAAGGGCTTGAAGCTCGCGCTGCCCTTCTACGAGAAATCGGCCGAGCAGGGCGTTGCGGATTCGCAATATGCCGTTGCTGAGATCTATGCGTCGCTGAAGGACCTACCGGAGGAAAAGAAGCAGCTCGCCCGCGAATGGTTGGTGCGTGCGGCGCGCGCCGGTTTCGATACTGCCCAGCTCGATCTGGGGATCTGGCTCGTCAACGGCGTCGGCGGACCGAAGGATTATGTCAAGGGTTTCGAATGGCTGAAACTTGCCGCCAATGGCGGCAATGTCGTCGCGCAGAACAAGCTCGCCCATCTCTATATCAACGCCATCGGCACGCCGCCCAATCCGGTCGAGGCGGCGAAATGGTACGTGCTGTCGCGCCGGGCCGGTCTCGCCGATCCGTCGCTCGAGGATTTCTATCTCGGCATAGAAGACAATCAGCAGAAGGCTGCGATCGATGCGGCCAACAAGTTCCGACGGCGATAGCGGCGGCTCGCTCCAATCTGGTGCCCTGCAGCAAGGATCTGAGGGGGGGCAGGCTATCGAGGTCGATAAGTAGTTGATGCTGCTCAGGCCTGGGCGCTCTTCGAATTAGTCCGGCCTGCTCCAGGCTGCGCCGACGTCTGGCCGAGAATGACCTGACGCCTTGGCGCAAGGACATTTGGTGCATTCCCCATAGCCGATCAGGTGGGCCTTATGGCCGCGCCTTCGAATCTGATTGATCCACTCTGCGTTCGGAGAATATCGCGATGTTCCAGATTCTACGGTCGCTTCTCTATGTTTACTGGCGTAGCGCTCGCTGGACAATCGTCAGCGTCGTGGCGATAACGCTCGTGGGAGCCGTTGCCGCGATCGCCGCACCCTATTTCTTCTCGCGGGCGATCGACGAGCTAGCGAGCGATACGGACCGGCGGAATGCAATCCGAATCCTCGTCCTCTATGCGCTGTTAGCCGGCGTTGCGACCGCATTCAGTCAGGCTGCCCGCTTTCTGACTTTCCTTTGCGCCGAACGATTGTCTTTCATCGCGAACTCGGCATTCTTCGCGCGTCTTCTGCGTAAGACGCAGGACTTCTTCCTGGTACACAACGCTGTCGAAATTGGAAATGCCAGGCAGCAAGGTACCGAGACCCTTAACATCGTGACACAGCTCGCTATCGGCGGCATCCTTCCCGGAGCTGTTCAGATTGCATTCAGCACGGTTCTACTCGGTGGTCTGATTAGCTGGGAAATCGCCGCGATTGTCTTCATTTACGGCGCGATCATAGTTGGCGTCGAATACTTTCGCATCGGCTTGGTCACGCCTTTTCTGGACGCGGCGATGGACCGGAGCCAGGAGAACGCCCGCTTCGTCGGCAACGCGATCACGCTCATCGACACTCTGCGGCAGACTCGCGGAGAGCCTTGGATTACGGAGCGTTTCGCAAGGAGCGTCAGCGACGCTTTTGCGAATTGGCGACGCTACTCTCTTGCCAGCAGCGCATTTTGCGGGGTGCTGGGCGTTGCGGCAACGCTTCAGCTTGCCGTGACATTTTTGATCCTCTTGCCCCGCTACGAAGCTGGAATTCTGTCCATCGGAAGTATCGTGCTTTTCAACATCCTCCTTGTCCAACTTAGCGAACCTTTCCACCTGATTGGAATGGCGATCAAAGAAACCGTGGAGGCAACGGCACGGTTTCGTCCGCTTGCTGCGATGTGGGGCGCGCCAGAAGAGCAAGACCCGGATGATCCGGCACCCTATCGCCTTTCGCGAGGGGATGTGGCCTTCGAGAACGTCAGTTTTCACTATCCGGATGGGCGGGGGGTCTCCGCGCTTTCATTCACCGTACAGCGCGGTACCCCGACCTTCATAATCGGCGAAACGGGATCAGGAAAATCGACCGTGCTGAAAATGCTGTTAAAGGCGCTGCGCCCTGCAAAGGGCCGTATTCTGGCCGATGGCGTAGACCTCGCCCGCATTGCAGGCGACGATTGGTTTGCGCATGTCGGCGTCGTGCCCCAGGACGTCGCGCTCCTGAACGACACGATATCCGCAAACATTATGCTCGGCCGCCCGTTTGACTCGGCGCGGTTACGAAAGGCCGCGATGCAGGCGTCCATCCTGTCGCGCATCGAAGCCATGCCCGACGGGTTCGACGCCGTGGTGGGAGAACGAGGCCTGAAGCTGTCGGGCGGGGAACGCCAGCGCATTGCGATCGCCCGCGCTCTTTATAGCGAGCCGGCGGTTCTGATTCTCGATGAGGCAAGTTCCGCTCTGGATGACGATACCGAGCGGCAGATCATGGATGGCCTTCGAGATCTCGCAGGCGATCTAACGATCATAGCGGTGACGCATCGCACCTCGATGATCCGGCCGGGAGATCAGGTGATTCGACTACCACCACCCCATTGCGCTGATCTCGATGAACCGGATACCGCAAAGACGGGTTTGGAATTGCCCTAAAGCGTCGCTTAGAAAAGCGCGTCGGCGAAAAGATCGTCGTCGTTTTCGGCTTTTGGCGTCTCGGCGGCAGCGGCGGTGCTTTCCTCGCTTGCCGGGATGATGTCGCGATGCGTGTTGCGCTCCTGGACCATCGTGTAGAGTTTGAAGATCTTGCGGTCGAGCGGTGCGATCGTCTCGGTGAGATCGGAGATATCGGCAATCTCGGCGCCGGCGACGCCTTCGAGCATATCGGCGCAACGGGCGAGCACGTCGCCGAGATCATGCTGGAAATCGAGCTTGCCGATTAGCAGGCTGATCTTGGTGGCGACTTCGCGGCCGTTTTCGGCGAGAACCTTGAGTTCGTTTTCCATGACATTGGCGGCTGAGCGGATGTTGCCGACGGCCGACGTCAGGCTCTCTCCCAGCCCGCCGGCTCCGGCATCGGTTGCCGGGGCGACGCGGCCGGCCGCGGCTTCGAGCGCAGGCAGGCCGTTGACGATCGCGTCGGCCGAATCGTCGAGCTTGCCGGCGAAGATGCGCAGCTCGGCGGTGACGACGTTGATCGACTTGCCCTCTTCGCCGAGGCGGCTGCAGCGCAGGTTGGTATTCAAAGCCATATAGTGGATGTCGGTCTTGACGGCGCGGATGTTGCCGATCGCCTCGAAGAGTTTGGCGGCCGTGCCGATCGTCGACTGGCTCACCTGGTCGGCCTGCCGGCTTGCCGTATCGACCTGCTTGACGATTTCGTGGGCGGCCGAAACGCTGGATTCCAGCGCGCGCATGAAGTTGCCGCCGGCCTCGCCATTGTCGCCGCTCATCTGATCGCGCAGTTTGAGAATCTCTCTCGTGTCATGGTCGAAACTCGCGATCGTCTTGACGACGCTTTCGGAATCCCGCTGGAAATCGGCGCACATCTCGCTCATCTGTGCTGCCGTCAGATGATGAATGACGTTCTGGAGGCGCTGGCGCGCGCCTGCGTCTAGCCGGGCGCCGTCCTCGCCGGCAAGGAAGTCTTCGAGCAGGGAAAAGGTGGCCTGCACGTGCTCGATGCGCTGGCGGGTGATATCACCGATCTGCAGGGCGGACAATGTCGAAGCGACTTTGCTCTGGACGCCACGGGCAATCGCACCGACCTCGCGGGCGATGACGCCGAGATCCTTGCGGTGTCCGGCGATCTTTGCTGCATCATCGCGGAGCGCCGCCGCAACGGCCGGAACGGTATCGGCATACCCTCTGGAGACGCTGGCGCCCAAGGAGGCGGCAAGTTTGACCTCCTTGTCGAGGCTGTCGAGATGGGCGGCGAAACGGTTGACCTCATCGGTGCCGGAATAGATGCGCTCCAGGATTTCCTGGGCGAAGCCGGCGAACTCTGCAAGCCCGGCGCCGGTGATTTTGACGGTCACGGCGAAGGTTCGGAGATAACGCATTGTCTCCTGCATGTCGGCAACATGCTTGCGCAGTTCCCTGCCGGTATGCGCCAGCGAGACGAGCGCCTGCTGGCGGTTTTCCTCGGTGACCGGCAGCGCCGTCAGGCTCTCGACCGTGGCGCGGAGATCGGCGCTGGTGTCACTCGACTCCTTGTTGTCGAGTGCCTTGGTGACGCTCTCAAGCGAGTTCAACAGACGGTTGAGCACGTCCATTACCGACAGCAGCACCGTCCCGCCTTCGAGGAAACGTTCCTCTACCTGGCTGCGGGCAGATTCCAGGGTCTGACTGATGTCCCGCCCTGACGTGTAGGCTGCAGCGTGTGACGATACCTGAGCGTGTGCCAATTTTATACCTTTTCTTAAAACACAGGCAATTTGACTCTATTTTTACGGGCAGGATGGAAACGACCGGTAAACGCGCCAGACTCGCCTACGTTGTGATTAACGAAAGATGTTGGGGTGATGACGCGGTCAGCTGCAGAGCTGGCGATTATTATCCAACCTGCTGTTTTTTCTCGCTTTATTTTTGAATTCTGAGAGAAAAATACAACTTTTACTGGATGAGAATTGGGAGTCGCGAGATTGGCTGTATAGCCGTTTCCTACAACCGCTGTTTACCCGCCATTAACGCTGTCGTGAGAGTCCTTTAGAGGCCATCAAGTATTTCTCTGGCCCAGGAGGCTGCATTGGATACTCCGAAACAATATTACGAATCTATAAATTTGCCGAATGTGCTGAGTATTCGCTTTTCGTCCGAATTACATTCAAAGATTACGGATGAGTTTCACAACCGCGATACAATCATCATCAACATTCCCGAAGGCGCGGAAGCGGATCTGAGTTTCGTTCAACTCATCGAATCCTCGCGCCGTCAAGCAAAAGCCAAGGGAAAGACGTTCAAGCTTTCTTCGCCAGCCAGCGGCTCGGTCTTGAAGGTACTTGAACGCGCAGGTTTCATTGAATCCTTCGATCAAGAAGACGAAAAGTTCTGGTTGCATAAAGAGGTGACGTTATGAGTGCAAATATCCTGACCGTTGACGATTCCGCCAGCATTCGTCTGACCACCAAGGTCACGCTGACCAATGCAGGCTACAGCGTCACCGAGGCGGTCAACGGGGCAGAGGGACTCGCTGCAGCCAAAGGTAGCAGCTTCGATCTGATCGTGACCGATCTCAACATGCCTGTCATGGACGGGCTGACGATGATCGAGGAGCTGCGCAAGCTGCCGGCGCAGGCAGGCGTGCCGATCATCTTCCTGACGACGGAATCGGACGCCGATCTCAAGGCTCGCGCCAAGGCCGCCGGCGCGACAGGTTGGCTGACCAAGCCGTTCGACCCCGAGAACCTCGTGAAGATCGTGAAGAAGGTCTTAGGAAGATGAGCACCCTCGATCCCGTTGCCGTATTCCGCATGGAAGCCGCTGAATGCCTCGAAGCGATCGAGGCTGGCCTTCTCGACTTGACGCATCAGCTCGACAACAAGGATCTCGTCGACGCCGTGTTCCGCGGCCTCCACACGCTCAAGGGCTCGGGCGCGATGTTCGGTTTCGAGGCGCTCGCCGCCTTCACCCATCATTGCGAAACCGCCTTTGATCGCGTCCGCAAGGGCGAGGTCGCGGCGACCAGCGAACTCGTCGCCGCCGTCCTGGCCGCCCAGGACCATATGCGCGCGCTCGTCGACCAGCCGAACGCCGATCACGGCGACACCGGGCATCAGCTGCTGGCGCAGTTGCAGGCTGCCGTCGGCGGCAAGGCGCCCGCACAAGCGGCGGCCGCCGTTTCCGCGCCCGCCGCCGTGCGCGAAGCTCCGGCAAAGAAGAAGAACAGCTGGCGCATCCGCTTCAGCCTGCCGGCCAATTCGATGGCGAACGGCACCAATCCGCTCGGCCTGCTGGACGAGTTGCGCGATCTCGGCGAATGCACGGTGCGCGCCAACACATCGGCCATTCCACCCCTCGACGAACTCACCCCGACGGAGCTGCACATTTCCTGGGACGTGACGTTGACCGGCGAGCAAGACCGCTCGGCGATCGACGACGTCTTCATCTTCGTGCTCGACGACATGGAACTCAGCGTCGAGGAGATCGGCGGCTCAGCAACCGCCGCTCCGGTGGAAGCAAAGCCGGCACCTGCCCCTGCGGCAGCGGCAACGCCGGTGCCCGTTCCGCCAGCTGCCGTGCCGGAATTCCGGCCTGTCGAGGCGGTACCAGTCAAACGCGAGGCGCCGCCTGCCGCCGTCAGTCAGGCGAAGGCTGCCGAGAATGTGCGCGTTCCGGCCGAGCGGCTCGATGAGCTGATGGACCGCGTCGGTGAACTCGTCATCGCGCAATCGCGCCTCAGCCAGCTCGCCAGCGCCAGCGCCGATATCGCGCTGCGCTCCGTCTCGGAGGAAATCGAACGCCTTTCCGGCGAATTGCGCGACACGATGATGGTGCTGCGCATGGTGCCGGTCGCAACTCTATTCTCCCGCTTCCGCCGTCTTGTCCACGATCTCGCCCGCGAGACCGGCAAGGTGATCGAGCTGGTGACCGAGGGGGAGACCACTGAGGTCGACAAGACAGTCATCGAACGCCTGGCCGATCCGCTGGTGCATCTGGTGCGCAATTCGATCGACCACGGCCTCGAAACGCCTGCCGACCGCCTTGCAACCGGCAAGGCCGAAGCTGGCACCGTGACGCTTTCGGCCCGCCAGGCCGGCGGCGAAGTGATCATCTCGATCAAGGACGACGGCCGGGGTATCAATCGCGAACGGGTTCGCGCCAAGGCGGAATCCTCCGGTCTCATCCATCCCGGCCAGCCGCTTTCCGACTCCGAACTCTTGCAGCTGATCTTCGCCCCCGGCTTTTCAACGGCGGCGGCGATCACCAACCTGTCCGGCCGCGGCGTCGGTATGGACGTCGTCAAGAAGACGGTCGAAGCGCTGCGCGGCGCGATCGATATCGTCAGCGTGCCGGGCCAGGGTTCGGAAGTTTCGCTGCGCATCCCCCTGACGCTTGCCATCATCGATGGCCTGCTGGTGCGCGTCGGCTCCGGCCGCTACGTCATTCCGCTTTCGGCGGTCGAGGAATGCCTCGAGTTGTCGCTCGAGGAAGATCTCCGCTCGCGCGGCCGCAGCTTCATCTCGCTGCGCGACAGCCTGGTGCCGTTCCTGCGCCTGCGCGATCTCTTCCGCACCGGCACGAAACCCGACGTCCATCAGAAGGTCGTGGTCATCTCGACCGGCACCGAGCGCGTCGGCCTCGTCGTCGACCAGATCATCGGCGACCACCAGACGGTCATCAAGTCGATGTCGAAACTGCACAATGACGTGGCGACCTTCTCGGGTGCGACCATTCTCGGCGACGGCAGCGTCGCCCTCATTCTCGACGTCGGGCACCTGGTTGCCGCGGGTCAGCAACAGGAGGCGCAATTGCGGGTAGCAAGATGAGTGCAACAGCAGCAACAGCCGAACGGTTCGACAATCACTGGAGCTATGCCGAGGAAGTCGAAGTGCTGACCTTCGATCTCAACGGCGAGACCTTCGCGCTGGAAGCGGTCATCGTTCAGGAAATCCTGGACCTGCTTCCGGAGACCGCGGTGCCGGGCAGCCAGCCCTTCGTCGCCAGTGTCATCAACTTTCGCGGCAAGGTCATTCCGCTCGCCGACCTGCGTCTCGCCTTCGGGATGGAAGCCGCGGAGGCGACGATCGACAGCCGCATCATCGTCATCGAAATCGATCTGCAGGGCGAGCAGACGCTCGTCGGCCTCAGGACCGACAAGGTGAACGAGGTGACGACGCTTGCAAAGACCGCGAGCGAGGCGCCACCGAGCATCGGCATGCGTTGGCGCGCCGACTACATCAACTGCCTGGTGAAGAGGGGCGGAGAGTTCATCATTCTCCCGAATCTGCAGGCGATCTTTTCATCGCGGCACGATGCGGCGGGGGCCGGCAATTGACGCCGATGAATTCAAACTGAGGGCAAACCGATGCGATTGACAATCAAGACGAAATTGGTGACCGCGTTCACCTTCATCATTCTGATGCTCGTAGGCACCGCCGCTTACGGTGTCCTCAGCCTTGGATCGCTGAACGATACGATCGACAAACTTCTTTCCGGCCCGGCAGCCCGTCTCGATCTTGCTCAGCAGATCAACATCGCCCAGCTGGAGGCGATCCGTCAGCAGAAGAACCTTCTCACCGCGCGTAGTGCCGATGATGTGGCTGGCGCGATCGAGAAGGGCAACCAGGCTCACAAGGAATTCGACGACGCCTTCAACAAGGTACAGACGCTTGCGACCGAAGAGGGTAAGGCGCGCTGGGCGCGTATCGCCGAACTTTCCAAGACCTTCCTCGCCGCCGACGAGCAGATCCGCGCCTATGTGAAGGCGGGCAATGTCGATGGCGCAAACGATATCTCCGTTACGACGGCGCGCGCCGCCGCCAACAATATCGACTCGACGCTTACCGAAATCCTGGCGCTCGAAAAGCAGCGCATGAAGGCTGCCGACGATGGCGCCCAAACACAGTACGAGACGACCCGGACCACGATGGTTGCCGTTGCCGCCGTCGCCCTGGTGGTTGCTGCCCTGACGGCTTTCTGGATCGCCGGCACGATCAGCAAGGGTCTCAACCGCGCCAACACCGTGGTTCGCGAAGTGTCAGAAGGTGATCTGACGAAGATGGCCGAGATCACCGGCCATGACGAGATCGGCGAACTTCTGGGCAACGTCAACATCATGATCGAGCGTTTGCGCGGCGTCGTCGCCGATGCGTTGTCGGCCGCGGAGAACGTCTCTTCCGGTAGCCAGCAGCTTTCGGCAAGTTCCGAACAGGTGTCGCAGGGCGCCACGGAGCAGGCCGCTTCCGCCGAAGAGGCTTCCGCCTCGATGGAGGAGATGGCCGCCAACATCAAGCAGAACGCCGATAATGCCGCCCAGACGGAGAAGATCGCGCGACAATCGGCCAAGGATGCGGAAGCCAGCGGCGAGGCTGTCACGCGCGCTGTCGACGCGATGCGCACGATCGCCCAGAAGATCAGCATCGTCCAGGAAATCGCCCGTCAGACCGATTTGCTGGCACTCAACGCGGCTGTGGAAGCAGCACGCGCAGGCGAGCACGGCAAGGGCTTTGCGGTGGTGGCATCGGAAGTACGCAAGCTTGCCGAACGCAGCCAGTCGGCCGCAGCCGAAATCAGCTCGATGTCGAGCGATACCGTCAAGGCTGCCGCCGATGCTGGTGAGATGCTCGGCCGCCTGGTTCCCGACATCCGCAAGACGGCGGAACTGGTCTCCGAGATCAGCGCCGCCTGCCGCGAACAGGATATCGGCGCCTCGCAGATCAATGAGGCGATCCAGCAGCTCGACAAGGTGACGCAACAGAATGCCGGGGCTTCCGAGCAGATGTCGGCAACCTCCGAGGAGCTTGCCTCGCAGGCGGAAGAACTGCAGACATCGATCGCCTTCTTCAAGGTCGATGCGGCAGGCAGCGCGCGGACCGGTGCCCAGCGGACGCAGCCGAAAGGCTCGGCCAAGGTGGTCAAGGCCTCGGCCGCTGCCCGCAAACCCGCCCCGCAGGCCCAGGGACAGGGTCGCGGCCAGACGGTTTCGGCTCAGCAGCAGCGTCTCAAGGGCTTTGCTCTCGACATGTCGATGGGCGGTCCTGATGCCGGCGACGACGACTTCAGGGAGAGCGCGTAGCGCTCCCCCCGGTGAGGCGCCCGAGCGCCTTCGCCCTCATGTAATCCCTCGGGCTGCTCCGGTGGCCCGAGGCGGAAATATCCCCAACGTGTGTACGCGTTGGTGCTGCGACGGATAGATGTCCGGCTGCCGGGAAGTGAATGTAGTCGCTTTCCCCCTTTCAGACACATCACTTTGAATTTCGGCGTTCCGTGGACGGCTGCGTCTCCTTCCTCGGCATGTTTTGCCGGTCGGATCCTTGCTGTGTGATGCCGCGCGTCCCGGATTCACATTTATTGCTTCGCTCTCACAGAGGAATATTGAGATGCGTATTACGATTAAACTTAAACTCGCAGCCGCATTTGGCTTTGTCATATTATTGCTCGTGGGTAGCGCGGTTTACGGAATCCTCAGCCTCGGCTCGCTGAACGACGCCGTCGGCAACCTTGTTTCGGGGCCTGCAAAGAGACTGGAACTGGCGCTGGAAGCCAAGGCTGCGGAACTCAATGCCGTTCGCTGGCAGAAGAATGCCCTTCTGGAAATGAATCCCGAAGTGGTCACGAAGGACTACCAGAACTCGGCGAAGAGCATGGAAGACATGCTCACCTTTGCGACAGGCGGCCAGCAGCTCGCAACTGTCGAGGGCAAGCCCACTTGGGACCGGCTGGTGGAGCTCGCCAAACGTTTCACTGAAGACTCCAACAAGGTCGCCTCCCTGCAGCAGAGCGGCGATAGGACGGGCGCTGCCGCCCTTTCGGCGGGAGAGGTTCGCAGCCTGGTCATGGAACTGGAGGACGTTTTCGAGACGCTCGTCGGCCTTCAGCAGAAGGCGATGGCGCAAGCTGATAACGATAACGACGCTCTCTACAGTTCCACTAGGAACATGTTGATCGGCATCGCGATCGGCGCGTCTTTCATCGCTTTCGCTGCCGCGCTTTGGATCGCGCTCGGCGTCAACAGTGGTCTGCGCAAGATCATGGACGTCGCCGGCGCCGTTGCCATCGGCGACCTGAACCAGAAGGTCGAGATCAGGAGCAACGACGAGATCAAGGACCTCGTGAACACGATCAACGTCATGACCGACAATCTGCGCAACACCGCGGAGATCGCAAACGAGATCTCGAATGGCGACCTCAGCGTCACGCCGAAGCCGCTTTCCGACAAGGATACGCTCGGCATCGCCATGCTCGGCATGGTCAACAATCTGCGCGCCACCGCCAATGCCGCCAACCAGATCGCCGAAGGTGACCTTTCCGTCGACGTCAAGCCGCTCTCGGCCAAGGATACGCTCGGCATCGCGATGCAGAGCATGGTTGCCAATCTTCGCGTCACCGCCGAGATCGCCACGCAGATTGCGAATGGCGATTTGATGGTGTCTCCCAAGCCGCTTTCGGCCAAGGACACGCTCGGCATTGCGCTGGAGCAGATGGTCGAACGCCTGCGCGATGTCGTCGCCGATGCGATTGCCGCTGCCGAGAGCGTCTCGGCCGGCAGCCAGGAATTGTCGGCAAGCTCGGAACAGGTGTCGCAGGGCGCCAGCGAACAGGCGGCTTCCGCCGAAGAGGCCTCCGCCTCGATGGAGGAGATGGCTTCCAACATCAAGCAGAATGCCGACAACGCCGCCCAGACCGAGAAGATCGCCCGTCAGTCGGCCAAGGATGCGGAGATGAGCGGAAGCGCCGTTGCCCGCGCCGTCGACGCGATGCGCACGATCGCCCAGAAGATCAGCATCGTCCAGGAGATCGCCCGCCAAACCGATCTGCTGGCTCTCAACGCCGCCGTCGAAGCCGCTCGTGCAGGTGAACACGGCAAGGGTTTTGCGGTCGTGGCTTCCGAGGTTCGCAAGCTCGCCGAACGCAGCCAGTCAGCCGCCGCCGAAATCGGCGCTATGTCGAGCGACACCGTGACGGCCGCTCAGGAAGCCGGCGACATGCTCGGTCGCTTGGTGCCCGATATCCGCAAGACGGCCGAGCTGGTCTCCGAGATCAGCGCTGCCTGCCGCGAACAGGATATCGGCGCTTCGCAGATCAACGAGGCGATCCAGCAGCTCGACAAGGTGACGCAGCAGAACGCCGGCGCCTCCGAGCAGATGTCGGCAACCTCCGAAGAACTCGCTGCCCAGGCGGAAGAGCTGCAGGCATCGATCTCCTTCTTCAAGGTCGAGATGGCAGACAACCGCAGGGCAGCGGCGAGCGGCCGCCAGGGCCGCGCCGCGGCCGCCAAAATGAGTGCGCGAGGCCCGGCCGCGGCGGCGCGCAATCCCGCCCCCAAGGCGGCTCCCGCCAACAGCGTTACCGGCCAGCAGGCCCGTGCGAAGGGGTTTGCTCTCGATATGTCGATGGGCGGTCCCGACACGTCGGACGATGAATTCCGGGAGAGCGCCTAGGCGCTCTCTCGATGCAGAACGGGGCCTGTTGCAGCGGCCCTTCGGATAAGGCCGACGCATTGATGCGCCGGAGGATGCCGGCAGAACCGTGAACGCATGAAGCGTCTTCACTACTGCGCAATTTGAAATTCGCAGGAAGTCCACAACAATTCTAAAGGGGTGTTAGAATGCGTTTCACGATCAAACTCAAACTGAGCCTGGTGTTCGGTTTCATCGTTCTCCTGACCTGCGCCATGGCAGGTCTTTCGATCTACAATCTCTCGTCGCTGAACAGCGACATCTCGATCATGGTTGCCGGTCCGGTCGCCAATCTGCGCGATTCCGGCGACCTTTCCGATGCCGTTATGCGTTCCATCCGCGCCGAAAAGGACGCGATCATCAACACCGATGCCAGCAAGATCGGCGGTTATGTCGATGAGATCTCGCAGCAGCGAGATCTCATCAAAACGCTCCATACCCGCCTTGCAGCCTCCGAGGATCCGCAGATCAAGACGGCGATGGCGCAGTTCGGCGATCTCTACGGCAAATGGACGGCGCTGCAGGATCATGTTGCCGATCTCGCAAAACAGAACACGACGGAATCCAATGCCCAGGCCGGCGTCATCTCGATGGGCGAGGGCCAGCAGGTGACGACCCAGCTTCTCGGCATCCTCGCCAAGCTGAACGACACTGTGACCGGCAACGTCGCCGAAACGGACGCGGCCACCAACGATCAGTATGCGCAGTCGCGCAACATGCTTTTGATGATGACGGTCGGCCTGATCGTCGTCTCGTCGGCGGCTGCCATCTGGATCCTGCTCAATATCTCCCGTGGCCTGAAGCGCGCCGTCGGTCTTGCCGATGCCGTCAGCATCGGCGACCTCGAACAGAATATCGAGCACAAGAGCAATGACGAAATCCGCGATCTCGTCCATTCGATGAGCCGGATGACCGCGAACCTGCGCAATACCGCGACGATCGCCAATCAGATCTCCAACGGCGACCTGATGGTTTCTCCGAAACCGCTGTCTGAAAAGGATATGCTCGGCATTGCGCTCGAGCAGATGGTCGAACGGTTGCGCGGTGTCGTCGCCGACGCGATTTCGGCGGCCGAAAATGTTTCGGCCGGCAGCCAGGAGCTTTCGGCCAGTTCCGAGCAGGTGTCGCAGGGCGCCAGCGAACAGGCCGCTTCCGCCGAAGAGGCATCCGCCTCGATGGAAGAGATGGCAGCCAACATCAAGCAGAACGCCGACAATGCCGCCCAGACCGAGAAGATCGCCCGCCAATCCGCCAAGGATGCGGAAGCCAGCGGGGATGCGGTGACGCGCGCCGTGCAGGCAATGCGGACGATCGCCGAGAAGATCAGCATCGTCCAGGAGATCGCCCGCCAAACCGATCTTCTAGCCCTCAACGCTGCTGTCGAAGCGGCGCGCGCCGGCGAGCACGGTAAGGGTTTTGCGGTCGTGGCTTCCGAGGTTCGCAAGCTCGCCGAACGCAGCCAGTCGGCCGCGGCCGAAATCGGGGCTATGTCGAGCGATACGGTCAAGGCCGCCCAGGAAGCCGGCGACATGCTTGGCCGGTTGGTGCCTGACATCCGCAAGACGGCGGAACTGGTCTCCGAGATCAGCGCCGCCTGCCGCGAGCAGGATATCGGGGCTGCCCAGATCAACGAGGCGATCCAGCAGCTCGACAAGGTGACGCAGCAGAATGCGGGGGCTTCCGAGCAGATGTCGGCAACCTCCGAAGAGCTCGCCTCGCAGGCGGAAGAACTGCAGACGTCGATCGCCTTCTTCAAGGTCGATAAGGCAGGCGGATCTCGCGAGCGCGCGCCGGCTGCCAGGATGACGGTGCGGAGCCTCGCGCCGGCCGCCGGCCGCAAGCCTGCGGCCAAGAAACCGGCCGCCAACAGCGTCGCCAGCCAACAGGCGCGCGTGAAAGGTTTCGCTCTCGATCTCTCCATGGGCGGTCCCGATGACGGGGACGCCGATTTCAAGGAAAGTGCATAATCATGGCCACGACATCTCTGGAAGCACAATTCGTGACCTTCAGCCTCGGCGACGAGATTTTCGCCGTGCCGGTTGAGGTGGTGCGGGAAATCCTCGACTATGCGGAAGCTTTCAAGATTCCGAACGGTCCCGACTATCTGCTCGGCCTGCGCGACGTGCGCGGGCAGGGCGTGCCGACGATCGATCTTCGATTGAAGCTCGGCATGACGAAGACCGTGCCGACACCGCACACGCGGGTGCTCGTTCTCGACGTGCCGATGGAGAGCCGGCTGCTCACCCTCGGCCTCGTCGCCGACCGCGTCTTCGAGGTCACGCCGTTCCGGCGTGACCAGATCGAGGCGGCGCCCGACATCGGCGTGCGCTGGCGCTCGGACTATATCGCCGGGGTCGTCCGCCGCGAGAACGGCTTCGTCGTCATCATCGATCTTGCACGATTGCTATCGCGCGAGGACGCCTCGGCACTGCAATCGGCGGCCTGACACCCAAGTCAACCTGGAGTACTGCGTTCTATGAGTATGGCAGCGGTGGAAACCCAATTGCCCGGCGACCGGATCAGCAAGCGCAATTTCGACAAGCTTGCCCGATTCATCTACGATTATAGCGGCATAAAGATGCCGCCGACCAAGCTGACGATGCTCGAAGGGCGGCTGAGGCGCCGCCTTCGTGCGACCAATCATTCGACCTTCGACGATTATTGCGACTTCCTGTTCAATCACGACGGCCTTGCCCAGGAAACCGTCTATCTCATCGACGTGGTGACGACGAATAAGACCGACTTCTTCCGGGAAGCCAAGCATTTCGACTATTTGCAGACGGTGGCGCTGCCGACGATCGCCAACAGCGGCGTGCGCACCATTCGCACCTGGAGCTCGGCCTGCTCGACGGGGGCCGAACCCTACACGATGGCGATGGTGTTGGCAGAATTTGCCGAAGGCTGCAACGGCGTCTCCTACAGCGTGCTCGCCACCGATCTTTCCACCGACGTGCTGCAGACCGCGCGCCGGGGCATCTATCCGGAAGATATCATTGCGCCGGTGCCGCGCGACCTGCAGCGCAAATACGTGTTGGTCGCCAAGCAGCCGGGCCGCAGGGAGGTGCGCATCACGCCGAAACTGCGCAGCAGGGTGGGTTTTGCCCGAATGAACCTGATGGACGATAAATATTCGGTCGGCGACTTGATGAACATCATCTTCTGCCGCAACGTGCTGATCTACTTCGACAAGCAAACCCAGGCCGGTGTGCTCAACCGTCTCTGCAATTGCCTGGCGAAGGGCGGCTACATGTTCATCGGCCATTCCGAATCGATCACCGGTTTCGACCTGCCACTGAAGCAGGTTTCGAACACGGTGTTTCAGCGTATCTAGAGCATTTCCGCTTTTGGCGGAAATGCTCTATCTCTTCGTTTTCACGTAATTCGGGACGCAAAACCGCTACACACTTTTGCTGGAATTGCTCTAGAGGCATGCATGCGCAAGAAAATCCGCGTTCTCATCATCGACGATTCCGCCAGTATCCGCCAGACGCTGAGCCATGTGCTGGAGCAGGATCCCGATATCGAGATCATGGGGGTCGCATCCGATCCTTTCGTGGCGGCGCGGAAGCTGCAGGAGGAAATCCCCGATGTTATCACGCTCGACGTGGAGATGCCGCGCATGGATGGCATCACCTTCCTGCGCAAGCTGATGTCGCAGCGGCCGATCCCCGTCGTGATGTGCTCGTCGCTGACGGAGGCCGGTTCGGAAACGCTGATCCAGGCGCTCGAGGCTGGCGCCGTCGATGTCATCCTGAAATCGAAGATCGGAGCTGCCGACGGTCTCGCCGATGACGCCATGCGCATTCGCGAAGTCGTGAAAAGCGCTTCGCACGCGCGGCTTTCCACCGTGCGCCGCGCGGCTGGAACCATTCGCTCCGCCTCCGCCGAGGGGCCGGCCAAGAAGCTGACGGCGGATGCGATGCTGCCACCGCCGACGGGACGGGCGATGGCGAAGACGACGGAGATGGTCGTCTGCGTCGGCGCCTCCACCGGCGGCACCGAGGCGCTGCGCGAATTCCTGGAGGAATTGCCGGCCAATGCGCCTGGTGTGGTGATCGTCCAGCATATGCCGGAGAAATTCACCGCCGCCTTCGCCAAGCGCCTGAACGGGCTCTGCGAGGTCGAGGTCAAGGAAGCCGTGGACGGCGACCCGGTGCTGCGCGGTCATGTGCTGATCGCGCCCGGCGACAAGCACATGCTGCTCGAACGCCAGGGCGCGCGCTATTATGTGAGCGTAAAGACCGGCCCGCTGGTCTCTCGCCACCGACCTTCCGTCGACGTGCTCTTCCGCTCGGCGGCGCGATCGGCCGGCTCGAACGCCATGGGCATCATCATGACCGGTATGGGCGATGACGGAGCGCGCGGCATGCTGGAGATGCATGAGGCCGGCGCCTATACGGTGGCACAGGACGAGGCAAGTTCCGTTGTCTTCGGCATGCCGAAAGAGGCAATCGCCAAGGGTGGCGTCGACCGCATCCTGCCGCTCGACCAGATCGCCCGCGAAGTGCTGATGACGCAGCAGAAGTTCTGAGATTGGCTCGGCCGGCCGGCAAAGCGAGCGATTTCCGGCGCCGCCAGGCAGCCATGCGCGCCTCCCCTTGAAATTTCCGTGATTTTGTGGTCTTGAGGCCGCCAATCTTTGCAGCGCTGCCTGTCTGCATGTTCAGGGACATTTCCCGCCCTGGCAGCGCGCGCCCCGTATCAGTCCCAAGGAAAAATGCGCAGATGGCCCGTTCAGCTCTTCTCAATGTCATGGTTCAGGCTGCCCTCAAGGCAGGAAAATCGCTGGGGCGTGATTTCGGCGAAGTGCAGAACCTGCAGGTTTCCGTGAAGGGGCCGGGCGATTTCGTTTCCACCGCTGACCGCAAGGCTGAGAAGATCGTTCGGGAGGAACTGCTCAAGGCGCGTCCGACCTATGGCTTCCTCGGCGAGGAAAGCGAGGAGATCAAGGGCACAGACGGTGCGCATCGCTGGATCGTCGATCCGCTCGACGGCACGACGAACTTCCTCCACGGCATCCCGGCCTTTGCCGTTTCGGTTGCACTCGAACGCAACGGCGAGATCGTCGCCGCCGTCGTTTTCAATCCGGCGACCGACGAACTCTATACCGCTGAACGCGGCGGCGGCGCCTTCCTCAACGACCGGCGCCTGCGCGTCGCTGCACGCCGCGTGCTGTCCGATTGCGTCGTCGGCTGCGGCGTGCCGGCGCTTGGCAAACGCAATCACGGCAAGTTCCTGGTAGAGCTTCGCCACGTGATGGGCGAAGTGGCCGGCATCCGCCGCCTGGGTTCGCCGACGCTCGATCTCGCCTATGTCGCTGCCGGTCGTTTCGACGGTTTCTGGGAAGCGGAACTGGCGCCCTGGGACATGGCGGCCGGTATCCTGCTCATCCGCGAAGCCGGCGGTTTCGCCACCGATTGGGACGGCGGGACGGCCATTCTGGAGAGCGGTGCGATCGTCGCCGGCAACGAAGCTATTCACAAGGCGCTGATCGAGGTCATCAAGCGACCGATCCCCGCGAAGTGACGGAACGGAAAACCGGCTGTTGTAAAGTCACGGTTTTCGCCCCGGCATACTTCAATTCGGCACAATGTTGATCTAGTCTCCGCCAGCAATGAGTTCGGAGGCTGCTGAACCTATGGAAAATGTGAATGTGGCGGAGATCGGCTCCACCGAAAAGGCGCCCGGTGGTTATGCTTACAGGCTTTCGAGCCCCATGCCCTTCCTCTGGACGATGCTGCTTTTCCTGGTTATCGTCGGTTTCATCGCCGCAATCCTCTTCCGGCAGACACAGACTGCCTTCATGCACAATCCGGGCCTCAATGGCCTGATCCTCGGCGTTCTCGCGGTCGGAATCATCCTTGTTTTCAATCATGTACTGGCGCTTCGCCCCGAGGTGCGCTGGTTCAATTCCTTCCGCGCCGCCGGTAGCGCCGACAAGGTCAACCGCAATCCCCGGCTGCTTGCGCCGATGCGGGCGCTGATCGGCAGCCGCAAGAGCGCTGTGGCGCTGTCGACGACGGCGCTACGCTCGATCCTCGATTCGATCGCCACCCGCCTCGACGAATCGCGCGACGTTTCGCGCTACCTGATCGGCCTTCTTGTCTTCCTCGGCCTGCTCGGCACCTTCTGGGGCCTCATCGGCACGATCGGTTCGATCAGCATCGTCATCCAGTCGCTCGATGCCAGCTCGAACGGTACGGGGGATGTGCTCTCGGCGCTGAAGGAAGGGCTTTCCACGCCGCTTTCGGGCATGGGCCAGGCCTTCTCCTCCTCGCTGCTCGGCCTTTCCGGTTCGCTCATTCTCGGCTTCCTCGACCTGCAGGCCGGCCGGGCGCAGAACCGCTTCTACATGGAGCTGGAAAACTGGCTCTCCTCCGTCACTGATGTCGGCTCCGATCTTGCGCCGGCCCTCGATGCCGTTTCCGGCTCGTCGGAAGATATGCGCGCGCTTTCCGATTATCTGCGCAAGGTCTCGGAAGAGGGTGGCGTCGGCACCCAGCGCTCCGTCGCCGCCATGGCGAGCCTGGCCGAAGGCATTCAGGGGCTCGTCAAGAACATGCGTAACGAGCAGCAGATGCTGCGCGACTGGATCGAGGCGCAACAGGACGAGGCGAAGGCGATGCGCCGCACGCTTGACCGGCTGGCGGAACGCATCGGCCTGCAGGAACGTGGGGGCGACAGGAGCGAGCGCGCGCGCGACCGCGCAAGCCAGACAGAGAAGAGCGAGGGCAAGTAAGCCATGGCTCTTGCCCGCAACCGCCGCCGCGAACGCACGGTGGATTACTGGCCGGGCTTCGTCGATGCCTTGTCGACGCTGCTCATCTCGATCATGTTTCTGCTGACGGTCTTCGTCGTCGGGCAGTTCATTCTCAGCCGCGAAATCACCGGCCGCGACGAGGTGCTGAACCGGCTCAACAGCCAGATCAACGAGCTGACGCAGCTTCTCGCGCTCGAAAAGGGCAGCAACCAGGATCTCCAGGATTCGGTCGCCAATCTGCAGGCGTCGCTTTCCAATGCCGAAGGCGAGCGGTCGCGGCTACAGGCGCTGCTGAACGCCGGTTCGGGCGGCCAGGACGCGGCGCAGAAGCGGATCGGCACGATGACTCAGGAGCTCGATGAGCAGAAACAGGTGAGCGAGCGGGCGCTCAGCCAGGTCGAACTCTTGAATCAGCAGATCGCGGCACTTCGCAGCCAGATCGCCGCCGTCGAAGCGGCGCTTCAGGCGTCGGAAGAGAAAGACCGGGTCTCGCAGACCAAGATCGCCGATCTCGGCAGCCGCCTCAACGTGGCGCTTGCAGCGCGCGTGCAGGAGTTGAACCGTTACCGCTCCGACTTCTTCGGTCGCTTACGCGAAATCCTCTCGGACCGCGAGAATATCCGCATTGTCGGCGACCGGTTCGTCTTCCAGTCGGAAGTGCTGTTTCCCTCGGGCGGCGCCGACCTCAATCCGGAAGGGCAGACGGAGATGGCGAAACTTGCCGCAGCTCTTCTCGATCTGGCCAAGGAAATTCCCCCCGAGATCAACTGGGTGCTGCGCGTCGACGGCCATACAGACAATGTGCCGCTCGCCGGAACCGGCCGCTATCGCGACAATTGGGAGCTTTCCTCGGCGCGCGCGATTTCGGTCGTCAAGTTCCTGATCGCGCAGGGCGTGCCGGCAGACCGGCTCGTTGCCGCCGGCTTCGGCGAGTTCCAGCCGATCGCACCGGGCGAGACGCCGGATGCGCGCGCCACCAACCGCCGTATCGAGCTGAAGCTGACCGAGAAATGATCAGCCTGATCTCTTCTGCCGGACTTCCTTCAGCCGGCCGGCGAGGAAATCTTGTACGGCGGGGCTGTCGCTGAGGCCGATCGCTGCCATGTAGGCATCGGCTGCGGCGGTATCATCGCCAGCGCGCGCCAGAAGAAAGGCCCGCACGGCCCAGTAAGGCTGATAAGCGGCAATGTCGCGCGGATCGAGCCTGTCGAGTTGCTCCAGACCCGCGGCCGGACTCAACGCCCTGCCGATCACCGCAGCCTGGCTGACGCGCGCGCCGAGCGCCGGCTTCATCGTCACGAGTGCGGCGTAGAGTGTCGTCAGCGCCTGCCAGTCGGTCGTTCCCAGGAACCTGCGCGCCGCATGCACGGACTGGATCGCCGCCTGGCACTGGAACGGGCCGAAACGGTCGAAACCTCCAGCCTTGCGCAGCAGCGCATCGGCCTCGGCGATCATGATCGCGTTCCAGATCGCCGTGTCCTGTTCGTCCAGCGGTACATATCGGCCGTCGCCGTCACGTCGGGCGCTGCGGCGGGCCTCACAGTGAAGCATCAGCGAGAGAAGGCCGATCGCTTCCGGTTCGTCGGGCAATACGGCGAGAAGCGCGCGGCCGAGCCAGATCGCCTCACCGGCGAGCGAATGGCGCTCTTCCTCGCCGTCCAGACCGTCCCAGCCGAGGCCATAGGCGGCGTAGATCGCCGAAAGAACGGCGGCGAGCCGACCTGACAAGGCCGGGCGAGGGGGAACGGCGAAGGGAATGCCGGCATCGCGGATCTTCACCTTGGCCCGCACCAGCCGCTGGCTCATGGCTTCCGGTGAAACAACGAAGGCTCTGGCGATGGTTTTCGCCTCGATGCCGAGGACGGTCTGCAGCATCAGCGGGGTATGCACCGAGCTGTCGATGGCTGGATGGGTGCAGGCGAAAAGCAGCTTCAGCCGCTCATCGGGAAAGACGGATTTGCCGGCTTCGTTCATGCGTTCCTCGGCCTCCTCGAAGGCGAGCGATAGCGTCGCTTGCGCGTTGGCCTGGACGGTGCGGTGGCGGGCGGCCTGCATGAGGTTGCGGCGTGCGGCGACCAGCAGCCAGGCCTCCGGATTGCCCGGGACGCCGCGTTCGGGCCAGACACGAAGGGCCGAAGCCAGCGCTTCCGACAATGCGTCTTCAGCTGCCGGCACGTCGCGCGAGCGAGCGGCGAGAAAGGCGATCAGCTTGCCATAGGATTGACGCGCCACCTGTTCGGCGGCGCGTCCGGCATCGGGTGGCATCGCCGCCTCACATCTGCAGGCGCGGGCGTACCTCGACCGAACCCTTGTCGGAGATCGGAACACGCGTCGCCCATTCAAGCGCGGTATCCATGTCGGGAACTTCGATCAGATAAAAGCCGCCGAGCAGTTCCTTGCCCTCCGGATAGGGGCCGTCCTGAACATCATGGTCCTCGCCTTTGCGGCGCACGATCGTGCCGGTCTCCGGGCCGGTCAGCCCGGCGCCGCCGGTCATGATGCCTGCCTGGGCAAGCGCCTTGCTGTAGGCGATCCAGCCGTCGCGATAGGCAGGATCGCTGCGCCGGGCAAAATCCTCGGCGCCTTCGCGGATGATGAGGGCATATTGCATGGAAAACTCCTGATCTCGTGTTGGCGTTGATCCGGGCATGTCGATATCGGGGACGGATGGCCCGAAAGCTGCGAAGCCCGGCGGAGCGGCGGGGCCGTTCCGATACAATGAGGCGCGGCCACGGGTCGTTTCGACATGGCTTTCAAAAAAGATGCGAAAGAGAAAAAATGGCGCCGAAAATCAGGAGCAAGCGGGCTCAAGGGCACCGGCGCTGCTCAGGGGCGCGAAAGAGCAGGGGTGGCGTTGACGCCGCCCCTGCCGATCTATCAGGATTCGGCCTTCGTCTGGTCGACGACTTCGGCACCGGGCGTGTTCTTCTTGATGGATTCGATGGCGCTCATGGCGGAGGCCTTCGCCTTGTAGCCCTCGGACGAGAACATGGCTTCGCCATTCGATGCCTTGAAGCGGAAGCGGAACTCGCCCGCCTTATCCTTATAAACTTCGAATTTATACATGGATGTCTCCCGAAACGCTGAATTGCAACCATCAGCTTAGTGGAGGCTAGATCAAAATGGCGAGCTTTTCCACTGCCTTAATTAGAATTCGATTGCTTAGCGTCCAATTGTCACCGCTTCCATTGGGCGCAAGTGAATGAAAGCGGTGCTCCGGTATCACTCCATCTGGATGTTGGCGCCCCTGACGACCGGTCCCCATTTGGCAAGCTCGGCCTTCACGTGGGCCGCGAGTTCCTCCGGGGTCGAGCCGACGATGGTGGCGCTGAACTCCTTCATACGCTCGGCAACGGCCGGGTCCGCGAGCGCTTTCCTGGCTGAGGCGTTGAGGCGCGTCACCGCTTCGCTTGGCGTCTTGGCCGGAGCAAACAGCGCGTTCCACGTATAGGTCTCGTAGCCTGGTATGCCCGACTCGGCGATCGTGGGAACGTCGGGGAAGGAGGGTGCGCGCTCGGCTGTCGTCACCGCCAGCGCTCGCAGGGTACCCGCCTTGATGTGGCCGGACGAAGAGGGCAGGTTGTCGAACATGATTGGCACCTGGTTGCCGATGACGTCGTTCAGCGCCGGACCGGCTCCCTTGTACGGGATGTGCTGCATGCTGACGCCGGCCATGCTCTTGAACAACTCGCCGGAAAGATGCAGCGGCGTGCCGTTGCCCGACGAGGCGTAGCTGTATTTGTCGGGCTCGGCCTTCAAGAGCGCGATCAGCTCCTGCACCGTCTTGGCCGGCAGCTCGGGATTGACGACCAGCACGTTCGGCACGACGACGAGCAGCGAGACCGGCGCGAAATCCTTCTCTGGATCATAGGGCGTCGATTTGAGGATCAGCGGATTGAGCGCATGGGTCGCGACCGTTCCCATCAGGATGGTGTAGCCGTCAGGTTCGGCACGCGCGACATTGCCGGCGCCGAGATTGCCGCCGGCGCCGGCGACGTTCTGGACGATCACCTGCTGGCCGAGATCCTCCGACATCTTCTGCGCGATGATGCGGGCGACGACATCGGTCGAGCCGCCAGCTGCAAAGGGCACGACCATGGTGATCGGGCGATCCGGAAAATCCGCCGCGGCGGACGTCGCGCCGAGACCGAGCGTTGCAGTCAGGCCGAGAGCGAGCGCAAGGCCCGTGCGTCGCGTGATATCGGAAAGCGCCATTCCTATCTCCTCCCAAGGATTTCAGCAGCAATATCCCCACCCCGGGGCATAAGGAGGTTAGGGCGGGGGGCTGGAAAGACAACCGCAGGGAGGGGCGGTCGAGCTCAGACTTTAGTCGTTGACGATGAGTAGGCGTGTGCGTTCTATTTCGCCGCAGCGAGCACGTCTTCGTTGGCGGCATCGAATTGCAGCCGCGCCAGCCGAGCATAGATGCCGCCCTGGCGGATCAGGCTCTGGTGCGGGCCCTCCTCGACGACACGGCCCTGGTCCATGACGAGGATACGGTCGGCCTTAAGCACGGTTGCCAGCCGATGCGCAATGACGAGCGTCGTGCGGCCGTCCACAAGGCCGTCGAGCGCCTTCTGCACCAGCGTCTCGCTTTCGGCGTCGAGCGCCGAGGTCGCCTCGTCGAGCAGCAGCACGGGCGCGTTCTTCAGGATGGCGCGGGCAATGGCGATGCGCTGACGCTGGCCGCCGGAAAGCGTCACGCCGCGCTCGCCGACTTCGGTCTCGTAGCCTTTGTCCAGGCGGGCGACGAATTCGTCGGCCTGGGCCGCAAGGGCGGCGGCGCGGACCTCCTCGCGCGAGGCGCCCGGGCGGCCGAAGGCGATGTTGTCGTGGATCGAGGCGGCGAAGATGGTGACGTCCTGCGGCACGATGGCGATGCGCTGGCGCAACTCGTCCGGCGTCGTCAGCCGCGCGTCGACGTCGTCGATCTTCACGCTGCCCTGCTGCGGATCGTAGAAGCGCAGCAGCAGCGAGAAGACGGTGCTCTTGCCGGCGCCGGAAGGGCCGACGATGGCGACCGTCTCGCCGGGCGCGACCGCGAAGCTCAAGCCATGCAGCGCCGATTTGCCGGGGCGCGAGGGATAGGCGAAATGCACGCCGGAAAATTCGACGCGGCCGCGGCCAGGCGAAGGGAGTGCCTGCGGGCAGGCCGGGGCTGCAATCGGCGAGACTTCGTCGAGAAGCTCGGTCAGCCGGTCGGCAGCACCCGCTGCCTGCGACAGTTCGCCCCAGACTTCCGATAGCGCGCCCAGCGATCCGGCTGAGATGACGGCATAAAGCAGGAACTGGCCGAGCGTGCCGGCCGAAAGCGTGCCGGCAAGCACGCTGTGGGCGCCGACCCAGAGCACGGCGACGACGCTGCCGAAGATCAGGGTGATGGCGATCCCGGTCAGGAGGGCGCGGGAGCGGATCGCGGCGCGGGCGGCCTCATAGGCGGATTCGACGGCGGTGCCGTAGCGTGTCGCAGCGGCATCCTCGCCGTTGAAGGCCTGTACGGTGCGGGTGGCGGCGACCGTTTCGTTGGCAAAGGCGGAAGCCGCGGCGAGTGTATCCTGGGCGGCGCGCGAACGCTTGCGCACCGAGCGGCCGAAGGCGACGAGCGGGAAGACGATCAGCGGGATCGCTCCGATGACAATGCTCGAAAGCTTCGGCGAGGTGACGATCATCATGCCCATGGCGCCGAGACAAAGGATGAGGTTCCTGAGCGCCACAGACGCTGTGGCGCCGACAGCGGATTTGATCTGCGTCGTATCGGCGGTCAGCCGCGAGACGATCTCGCCGGATTGATTGACGTCGAAGAAGGAGGGCGACAGCCGCGTCACGTGGGCAAAGACGTCGCGGCGAAGATCGGCGACGATGCGTTCGCCGATGGTGATGACGAAATAATAGCGCAGCGCGCTTGCGATCGCGAGGACCACCGCCATGACCATCAGCATGGCGAAGTAGCTGTTGATGAAACGGCCGTCGGAATGGGTGAAGCCGTGATCGATCATGCGGCGCACCGCCAGCGGCAGCGCCAGCGAGGTGATGGCGGCGAGCGCCAGCGATATCAGCGCGCCGGCCACCAAGGCGCGATAACGCATGACGTAGGGCGTCAGCCTGCCGAGCGGCCGCAGCGACCGCCTTTTGTTTTCCTCACCCCGTACCTGCTCTGCCAAATCGTCTCCGATCACCCTCAGGACCCGCGCAATGCGGCCTGTTGGCTCTTGTTATCCCGGCGTCCTTCATGTATAGGCACGGCATCCTAATGGGAAGCCGTAGCCATCTGACTGCGGCTTCATTTATTCAATCGGTTCGTTGGCCGCAACTGCATGCGGCAAATTGAACTCCGGTATCGCAGGAAGATTGTTATGAAGGCAGGCATCCATCCCGACTATCACGTGATCAAGGTGGTCATGACCGATGGCACCGAATACGAAACCCGCTCGACCTGGGGTTCGGAAGGCGCTGTCATGAACCTCGAAATCGATTCCAAGTCGCATCCGGCCTGGACCGGCGGCAACCAGCAGCTCATGGACCGCGGTGGCCGCGTCTCCAAGTTCAACAAGCGTTTCGGCGGCCTCGGCCTCTAATCGCTTCTGCTCGACGGAATTCGAAGAGAGCCCGGTTCTGCCGGGCTTTTTTGCGTTTGCGGGATGCCTGCTGCTTTCGTCAGCAAAGAAAAAACCGGCTGCGCGGGTCGCAGCCGGTTCATCTAGAACTCTCTAACGTTCGGATCAGTTGTTGCCGAAAGCGGTCTGCAGCAGGGAAAGCTGAGCCTGGACGCTGTTCTGGTTGTCATGAACGATCACGGCTTCGGACGGCCGGTAGATTTCACGGTCGAGCAGCGCGATACGGTTCTGCAGGCGCAGCGAACGTTCGACGAGGTCACGGAAGGATTCCGGCAGGTCGCCCCAGCCGGGTGCGGCGCGATCGACGTTGAAGCCGTCGAGGCGAACCTTGTTCTTCTCGGCCAGCACCTGATCGCGGGACATTTCGCCGTTGTTGACCGCGCGCTGCAGCAGCAGCCAGGAGGCCATCTGCATGAGGCGGGTGGTGAGGCGCATCGATTCCGCCGCGTAGAGAACCGAGGCCATCCGCGGCAGAACCTTGGAGGCGGCGCGGCCCTGGCCGTCGAGATAGGCTGCGGTCTCTTCGACCAGCGACATGCCTTCCGCATAGAGCGCCTTGAACTGCGAGGATGCAGCCGCGCGGCCTGCAAAACTGATCGTGTTCAATCCAACTTCCGACATCGCAATAGTCCCTGTTGCACGCAGCTACTTTATTATCAGGTAACGCCGGCCCCCACGGAAAAGTTTCCAAGCCCGGGTTTTATGGCTTTAAGATGGTATCATTAGCGCAAATGCGCAAGCCGTTTCTTAAGAAAGGGTTAATCTCCACAGTTTCGTGGAAGTACGCCGGCTGCAAGTAAAAAGAAGAGCCGCAAAAGCGGCTCTCAAGGTAAAACAGGGAGAAAAATCAGACCAATTCACCGCATGGAAAACTGTCTGAGATCCAGAGAAAATCTGGATGAGTACAGTAATACCTTATAAAGCTTAATATTTTATTAACATTGTGCCGGATCAAGACTTGAGGCGGCCTCATTTTCCCGCCTAGAGCCTTGTTTTTCAATGTTTCGGCAGATCAGGAGCGGAAGAAGCTCTCCGCCGCCTGCCGCCCGGAGGCCTTGCGGGTGGCCTCGGCCTCGAGGCGGGCGATCTCGGCTTTCAGCAATTCTACCCGCGCCTTCAGCTCATCCACCGAAAGCATGGAGAGATCGGCGCCGATCTCATGGACCGCCTTCTTCTGCGGCCGGTCGTCATCGATGAAGCTCATGGTTCGTCCTCCGTTTAGAGCCTTTCCGGGTTAGATTGTAGCATTCTGTTGGCTCAAACGGAGTCGGATGGTCGACCGGCCGGCGCGCGTCGTAGCCCAGCTCTACGGCCAAGCCGGCCGATCGATCAGGCGGCCCGTTTCAGCCAACCCGAAGGGCCGGGCATCTTTCCGCCAGGATCAAAGGCGATCGGCTCGGACGTACCTGGGGTATGCCCTTCGCCAATCGCCTTTGCCCTGACGAAAACCTGCTCCGGCAGAATGCTTCAATCTAACCCGGAAAGGCTCTAAAGTTCAGCCGAACTTTACAGCAGGATCGCCGCTTTCGGGAGCCTTCCCCGTTTCAGAAGGTTTGCCGGCGCCGCGGTCGGCGAGCGACATGCTTTGCGGCGTCAGCATCGGCGAGGTGCCGGTCGGGATCGTCGTATAGGCCTCCCGGTCGCTTGCCGGGACGGCGGCGCGGATGCGGCTTCTGATGATGGCGTAACCCGTGATCAGCACGTGGGCGATAGCGGTGACGAGGAAAAGCGCATGCGGAGTGATCGCCGACATGACGGGACCGCCGATTGTCGGGCCGATCACCGTGCCGATGCCGTAGAGCAGCAGCAGGCCGCCGGAGACCTTGACGAAATCCTCCGCCGCGGCGAAGTCGTTCGCGTGGGCGACGGCGATCGGGTAGAGCGTATTGGCCACAGCGCCGTAAAGGACGACGAGCCCGATCAACAGGGCAGGGGACGTCGGGTGAAGCAGGAAGATCAGCAAACCGGCAACGGCTGCGATCGCCGACATTGCAGCGAGCACATAGCGCCGGTCGATGCGATCAGAAAGCCGGCCGGCCGGCAACTGCATCAGCGCGCCGGCGAAGATGGTGGCGCTCATCATGATGGCGATGCTGGTGTCGGAAAGGCCGGCGCCGGCGCCGAAGACGGCGCCGAGCGTGCCGTAGGCCCCATTGGCGATGCCGACAAGCAGGATGCCGAGGCAGGAAACCGGCGAGTTGCGATAGAGCGCTGGCAGGTCGAGGCGCACCGCCTTCAGCGGCTGCGGCGAAGCGGCGGTCGACAGCGTCGTCGGCAGCATGGCGATGCAATAGAAGATGCCGCAGATCATGAAGAGCACCGGCGTACGCACGTCTTCCAGCGGGATCATCATCTGGCCGCCGACGACGCCGAGCAGGGTGATGCCGATATAGAGCGAGAAGATCGCGCCGCGGCTCTCGTTGCTGGCGCGCTCGTTCAGCCAGCTTTCGATGATCATCGAGGTGCCGGCGGTGGAGAAGCCGGTCACCGCGCGCAGGACCACCCACCAGACCGGATGGATGATAATGCCGCTGACCAGCGCGATGATGGCGATGATCGAGATGAAGCCCGAGAAAGCTCTAACATGGCCGACGCGGCGTACCAGTTTCGGCGCCACCAGGCAGCCGATGACGAAGCCCCCGGCCCATGAGGTGCCGAGCAGGCCGAGCGTCGTCGTGGCGTAGCCTTCGAGGTTGCCGCGCACGGGAAGCAGGATGCCCTGCAGGCCGTTGCCCATGAACAGGAACAGCGTGCCAAAGAGCAGCGCGGCGACGGACAGCAGATTTCTCTTCATTTCCCCAGACTCGGTCTTCAGCGATTTGACGTGGACATAAGGCAAGAGCTGCGTCAGCCCAGCCTCGAGATGATTGATTGTGCCCCGGAATGTCTTTACGGCGTGTAGAGATCCTCTTGTTCGCGCGGAAAAATGTCCGTCCTGTGACATTCCGAAAAACGGAAAAAATAAAGCATGACAAAGCTGATAGCCTTGCTGCTCATCCTTGCCATGGCGATACAGGTGATCAAGCCGCTCGGGCTTCCCGGCCTCAGGCGGCGGATGGATTTCTGGAAGATCGCGCTGATCGCTTTCGCGATCTGGGCATTGGCGCTGCTTTCGCGCGATTTCCTGATGTAGAGAGGGTGGGTCGCCCGATTTGCGATCAGTCCTGCAGCACGATTTCTCCGCGCATGACAGGCACGCAGCTTCCGGAGATGACGACGTCGGTGACGATACCACCGGATTTCATAACATCGACGGCGATGATGCTGCGGCGGCCCATTTCGACGCCCTGTTCAATGGTGACGCGGATATTCCTGTCGGCGTCCGGTGCCAGCGAGACGAGATAGGCGGAAAGTGCGGCCGAAGCGCTACCGGTCGCCGGATCCTCAGGCACGTTGTCCAGCGGCGCGAACATGCGGGCGCGGATATTCCACGGATTTTCGGATGTCTTGACATAGAGGAAGAGTGAGAAGTCGTGGCCGCTCGTCGTCTGGCGGCCGGCGGCTGCCTGGAATCCGGCAAGATTCGGACGGGCGGCGGCCAAGGCGTCGAGTCCGTTCAACTCGGCGACGGCAAAGTTCAGGCCGACCGAGGCAAAGACCGGGGCGTGGGTACTTGTGACGATGACGCCGGGATCGAGCGTGACACAGCGGGCGATGGTTTCCGTGGTGATGGTATCGCCGATCGACAGCGGCTCCGGCGCGCGGATGGCTGCTGCCGTAACGCTTCCGCCACTGCGTTTCAGGCTGACCTCGACGATGCCGGCCTTTTCCTCGAAGCGTAGCCTATCGCCGACCGGCTTGCCGAAGATCTCCGCCCGCTGGCCGAGCACGTAAGCCGTGCCGACATTCGGATGGCCGGCGAAGGGTATTTCCATCGTCGGGGTGAAGATGCGCACGCGGGCGGTATTCTCAGGATCTTCTGGCGGCAGGACGAAGGTGACTTCGGAATAGTTGAACTCGGTGGCGATCTTCTGCATCGCCGCATCGGTGAGACCGCGCGCATCGGAGATGACGGCAAGCGGATTGCCCTCGAAACGCGTGGAGGTGAAGACATCGACGGTGACGTAGGAAATGGTGTGCATAGCGGCTCCTGTTGCAGCGGGCCGCTATGAATAATCACGATTTTTCACCGGACGAAGCCGTTTCTTGTCGCCGAGACAATGAGAGAAACAGAAAGGGCAGGACGCTGCGTTTGCCGCGTCCTGCCCAAATCTCAAGCGCGAAGGATCAGGCGGCCTTTTCCAGGTCCTTTTTCCAGCTGCCCTTGGCGGCGAGACTGTTCATCTCGGCGCGGTGGGTGAATTCGCGCTGTCCGGCGGCGACATTTTCCTGCTTGCCGTTCCAGGCCTTGAGTGCGCTATCCTGCAGGGCGCGGCCGTAGGAGAAGGTGACGAGCCAGGGCAGATCGGCCGTGGAGTTGATGGCAGAAAGGTGGGCGGTCGCTTCTTCGGTCGTCTGGCCGCCGGAGAGGAAGGCGATGCCGGGAACCGCTGACGGAACGGTAGCCTTCAACACCTTGACCGTACGCTCGGCAACTTCCGCGACCGAGGCCTTGCGGGCGTTCTTGCCGTCGATCACCATGTTCGGCTTCAGGATCATGCCTTCGAGGCTGACGCGGGCATCGGCCAGTTCCTCGAAAACGATGCGCAGCGTGGATTCGGTCACTTCGGCGCAGCGGGCGATATCATGGTCGCCCGGCTTGCCGTCCATCAGGCATTCCGGCTCGACGATCGGAACGATCTTGGCTTCCTGGCAGAGTGCAGCATAACGGGCGAGCGCCTGAGCGTTGGCGCGGACCGAACCGCGGGTCGGCAGCGTCGACGAAATGGCGATAACGCCGCGCCACTTGGCGAAGCGGGCACCGGCCTCATAATATCGGGCAAGGCGATCGCCGAGACCATCGAGGCCTTCGGTGATGGTTTCACCGGGATATTTCGCCATCGGCTTGGCACCGATATCGACCTTGATGCCGGGAATGGAACCGGCGGCTCGGATGATGTCGACGAAGGGCGTGCCGTCCACAGCCTTCTGGAAAAGCGTCTCTTCATAGAGGATGACGCCGGAGATATATTTCTTCATCGCCTCGTCTGAGCGGAAGAGCATCTCGCGGTAGTCGCGACGGCTGGTTTCGGTCGATTCGAGATTGATCGTGTCGAAACGCTTCTTGATGGTGGACGTCGATTCATCAGCCGCAAGCAGTCCCCGGCCGCCTGCAACCATCTGCACTGCAATGTCTTCCAGTCGTTCGCTCATCTCGTTCTCTCCACAGCATTAAACATCAGCAGTTTACGAATATAGGACGGCGATAACAGAAGTTTATAGAGAGGAAAATGGAAGGCTAAGTCATTGAAACGATTGAAATCAATTCAATCGTTTGAAAAAATGGGATTTTTACCAGCTCTTGAGCAAAAGACCGCGGGAGGCTGCTTGCCACCCGCGGTCTATCCACATGTAATACCTGTCGAATCGGGTTCGGATTATCTGCCGGCGTTAAGGACTGCGACGCCGGGGAGCTCCTTGCCTTCCATCCATTCCAGGAAGGCGCCGCCGGCGGTCGAGACATAGGTGAACTCGTCGGCAACGCCGGCATGGTTCAGCGCCGAGACGGTATCGCCGCCGCCGGCAACGGAGGTGAGCTTGCCGGCCGCGGTGCGCTCGGCGGCGTATTTCGCGGCCGCAACCGTTGCGGCGTCGAAGGGTTCGATCTCAAAGGCGCCGAGCGGACCGTTCCAGACGAGCGTCGAGGCGCGCTCGATCCAGGCCTTGATGGCCTCGACGGATTTCGGGCCGACGTCGAGCACCATGGCATCGGCCGGAATGGCGTTGATGTCGACGGTCTCGTTGGCGGCACCGGCCTTGAACTCGCGGGCGACGACGCCGTCTTCCGGCAGAATGATGGCGCAGCCTGATGTCGCGGCCTCGATCATGATCTGCTTGGCGGTTTGGGCGAGGTCATGTTCGCAGAGCGACTTGCCGACATTGGTGCCGCGGGCTGCGATGAACGTATTGGCCATGCCGCCGCCGATGACGAGCGCATCGACCTTCTTCACCAGGTTCATCAGGAGGTCGATTTTGGTCGAAACCTTGGCGCCGCCGACGATCGCAACGACCGGGCGGGCCGGATCGCCGAGGCCCTTTTCCAGCGCCTCCAGCTCCGCCTGCATGGTGCGGCCGGCATGGGCCGGCAGGTGATGGGCAAGGCCTTCGGTCGAGGCATGGGCGCGGTGGGCGGCGGAGAAGGCGTCGTTGACATAGATGTCGCCGTTGACGGCGAGCGCCTTGATGAAATCGGGATCGTTCTTTTCCTCGCCCTTGTGGAAGCGGGTGTTTTCCAGAAGCAGGATATCGCCGTCATTCATCGCCGCGACGGCGGAGGTGGCGGCCTCGCCGATGCAATCGCCGGCCGTCAGCACGGCGTGATCAAGCACTTGCTCGACGGAAGGGGCGATCAGCGACAGCGACAGATCCGACGACGGGCCGTCCTTCGGCCGGCCGAAATGGGCAAGCAGGATGACCTTGGCACCCTTTTTGGACAGTTCGAGGATCGTCGGCGCCACACGCTCGATACGCGTCGTATCGGTGACCTTGCCATCCTTGACCGGCACATTGAGGTCGACGCGGACGAGAACGCGCTTGCCGCTGATGTCAGTGAGATCGTCGAGGGTCTTGAAAGAAGGCATGGGGAGGATCCAGTCTTGGTTGGCGGAAGTCGCGCCGACCATAGCAAGGATCATCTGAGACGCAAGGCGCTCAACGGCCGTTTTCGTGTGTGGCCTCGTCGCGTCCGGCCGGCGCTTTCTGTGCGCTTTCAGGGGCGGCGGTTTCGCGGTTCCGGCGTCCTTTCAGCCGGTCGCGGACGCGCTGGATGATATCCTTCAGATTGATGAAGATCGGCAGCGTGATCGCCGGCTCCACAGCCTCCAGCGACATGCCGACGGAGCTGACATGATCGTGCTCGTCGAGATCGCGGACGATGAGGATGATCGAGCCGAGGCGGACGCGGTCGGCATAATCGGCCTTGCCGCCGAGGCGCTGCCGCATCAGTTCGGCAATCGTCAGTCCCTTTTCGGATTCGTTGAGAAGCCCCGGGCCATAGGCCGCGTCGAGATCGGCGGCGGGGCGGGCGGGGGAGAGCGCGAAGGCCCCGAAGAATTCGGCATCGTCCTCATCGACAGGCGCGCGGCTGGCAAAGAGCCGGTCGAGCAGGCGGGAATAGCTCGGCACGATGAAGAGGTAGACGAGATCGTTCTCTCGCAGTCGCCCGGCATATTGGTAGCGCATCGATTTGCCGTCACGGATGACGAGCGAGGGCGTCGCCCAGCGCGGAATGCGCTCGCCGCGCAGCACCGGGCTGTCCTTGATGACGCGGTAGGAGAGCAGCTCATGGTTGGCGGCTCCAGGCAGGTCGACTTCGACCTTGTCGACGGCGCCGATGCGCGGCGGAATGATCAGGCCGAGTTTCTTGGCGACCGGCTTGATCGTCCAGCCCTGGACGAGCAGCGAGACCAGCACGATGATGAAAGCGGTATTGAAATAGATCTGACCGTTTTCCAGCTTGCCGAGGATCGGCATGATCGCAAGCAGGATGGAGACCGCGCCGCGCAGGCCGACCCAGGCGACGAAGCCGATTTCCTGCTGCGTGTAATCGAAGGGAAGCAGCGACAGCCAGACGGCCAGCGGCCGGGCGACGAAGATCAGGAAGAGGGCAAGCAGGATGGCGGGCACGATGATGACCGGAAATTGCGACGGCGTGGCGAGCAGGCCGAGCACCAGGAACATGATGATCTGCGCCAGCCAGGTCATGCCGTCCTGGAAGCGCTTGATGGTGCCGATCGCCTGCATCTTGCGGTTTCCGGCATAGATGCCGGCGACGTAGACCGCGAGGAAGCCGCTGCCGCCGACCGCACCGGTGAAGGAGAAGACGAGGAGGGCGAGCGCCAGCACGAAGATCGGCGTCAGGCCGCGATCGGTATCGAGCCTGCTGACGATCAGCACGATCATCATACCGCCGAGCAGGCCGAGAATGACGCCGAGGCCCATCTGCTGCACGAACATGGCGAGCATGCCGATATTGATGCCGGCGTAACGTTCACCGCTTGCCAGTACCTCGACCAGGGCGATGGTGAGGAAGATCGCCATCGGGTCATTGGTGCCGGATTCGACTTCCAAGGTCGAACGCACCTTGTCGCGGATATTGATGCCGCCGATGCGCAGCAGGAAGAAGACGGCCGCGGCATCGGTCGACGCCACGATAGACCCGAGCAGCAGGCCTTCCAGCCAGGTGAAGTTCAAAAGCCACATGGCGGCGAAGGCAAAGAGCGAGGCGGTGATGAGCACACCGATCGAGGCGAGCGCGAGTGAGGGCACGGCCGCGAGCCGGAAGGCCTGCATCGGCGTGCCGAAGCCGGAATCGAACAGGATGACGGCGAGCGCGATGGAGCCGAGGATGTAGGCGAGGTAGTTGTTGCTGAACTCGATGCCAAGGCCATCAACGCCGGCGGCAAGGCCGATCATCAGGAAGAGCAACAGCAAGGGGGCGCCGAAGCGGAAAGCGAGCAGGCTCGAAAAAGCGGCAAGAAGCACGAGCGCCGTCGAGACCAGCACCACGATGTAGAACGCTTCCATGCCCACCCCTTTCCATCGACTGCTTCGCGAATATAGCCGCCCCGGGCCGATCCGCCTTATCTCAACCCCTCCGCCACACGTGACGATCCATCAGTAAACGGCAAAACGACAGAGAAGGGTAGGCCTTGCGGCTTAACCTCGTCGCGATGCTGCATCATGCTGCTGAACGGCTGCCGGACGGCCGCCGACGTGGAATGCTACGGGAGAAATTCTCTATAAAGAATGTATAGGAAAATCAGGCGAGAGCAGGGCGAAAGACAGGAAGATTGATTTTTCCTGACGGTATCTGTCGACCGCAACAGGATAAGACAGGTTCCTCCACGCAGGCCCGTTCGCGAGGAAATGAACGCGGAGATTTTTCGATATCAGGCAGGAAAGCCAGGCCGACGTCTGCCCAGCGATGGAGCTGACTGCAGCGTTGTGCCTGATGTAGCAGGCCGTTGCTCCGCTATCCCAGCACTGCCTGAAGGATGATGACGGCGAGAAACGCAAGACCGATGAAGGCGGCAACCGAGATGACCAGGCGATTAGCCTTTGCCAACACGGCCGGTTTGACGTCCCGCTTGGGGTGAAACCGTTGCCGCCGCTTGAGGGTGGTGTGGGACAAGCGTTTTTGTGCCTCTGCCATTTATCACCTCCGCCTGGATCATCTCAGCCATTGTGCAGCGCTGTGCATTTTCTCAATCTATCACGCTTGGCCAGCGGATTGCCAACCGTGATTCCATCCTTGCGGCCGCCCCGAACCTGTCGCTTCGAGATGACTTTCAAAACCGGAAGACCGACGCAGATCGACTGTCAGTCTTCGGTGTCCTCGCCCCCGTCGGTCAGATCCTCGACCGGGACCAGGAAAACGACGAACTCGTCGTCGATGGTTCTTTCGGGATCATCGTCGAATTCATAGGCGTGCTCGACTTCGCTTGCTTCCTCAGCGGTCGCCTTGCGCAGGCTGAGCGTCGCCTTGCGGTCCCATAGGGGTTTGCCTTCGGACTCGAGGATGGTCAGGTCGTCGCGAAAATCTTCCGCCTCGAAGAAGTGCGTCGCTTCCTCATCGTTTTTTGCGCGAAAGCTGGCGACGGCACGGCTGGCGATTTCAACGGTAAAGTAATCCATCTATTCCTCTTCATCTCCCCGGGTGTCGATGCGGTTCCGGGGGTATCAACGATGCCGCGACCGGTTTCGATCGCCTATAACAAAACGGCCCGGTTTCCCGGGCCGCTTGTGATATTCAGTGGTCAGGCCCTCAGATGAGCTTGGCGAAAGCGACTGCCGTGTCGGACATGCGGCTGGAGAAGCCCCACTCGTTGTCGTACCAGGAGAGCACGCGCACGAAGTTGCCTTCCATGACCTTGGTCTGATCGGTTGCGAAGATCGAGGAGTGGCTGTCGTGGTTGAAGTCACGGGAGACGAGCGGCTCGTCGGTGTAGCCGAGGATGCCCTTGAGCTTGCCGTCTGCAGCAGCCTTGATGGCTTCGTTGATTTCGCCAACGCTGGTCGCCTTCTTGGCGACGAACTTGAAGTCGACGACGGAAACGTTCGGGGTCGGAACGCGGATCGAGGTACCGTCGAGCTTGCCCTTCAGATGCGGCAGAACGAGGCCCACGGCCTTGGCGGCGCCCGTCGATGTCGGGATCATGGAAAGGGCGGCGGCGCGGGCGCGATACAGGTCCTTGTGCATCGTGTCGAGCGTCGGCTGGTCGCCGGTGTAGGAGTGGATGGTCGTCATGAAGCCGTGGTCGATGCCGACGGCGTCGTCGAGAACCTTAACGACCGGCACCAGGCAGTTGGTGGTGCAGGAAGCGTTGGAGATGACCAGGTGCTCCTTGGTGAGCTGGTCATGGTTGACGCCGAAGACGACCGTCAGGTCTGCGCCGTCGGCAGGAGCCGAGACGATGACGCGCTTGGCGCCGGCCGTCAGATGGGCGGCGGCCTTGTCACGCGCGGTGAAGATGCCGGTGCATTCCATGGCGATGTCGACGCCGAGTTCGCGGTGCGGAAGCGTAGCCGGATCCTTGATGGCAGTGACCTTGATCGGCTTGCCGTTGCCGACAATGATCGTGTCACCCTCGACCTTGACGGCTGCGGGGAAACGGCCGTGGATCGAATCGTAGCGCAGCAGGTGGGCGTTGGTCTCGACGGGGCCGAGGTCGTTGATGGCGACGACTTCGATGTCGGTGCGGCCGGATTCGACGATGGCGCGGAGGACGTTGCGGCCGATGCGGCCGAAACCGTTGATGGCAACCTTGACTGTCATGTTCATTCACTCCCGATAGAGTAGGGCCCCGATAAAGCGGGCCTGGAATTGAGGAGATGGAGAGCGCCTCAAGGCGCTCTCATTAAAGCTTTGCTTCAGCGGCCGCAACGACGGCGTCGGCGGTGATGCCGAAATGCTTGAAGACGTCCTTCGCAGGGCCGGAAGCGCCGAAGCCCTTCATGCCGACAAAGCTGCCTTCCGGACCGATGAAGGCATCCCAGCCTTCGCGGACGGCGGCTTCGACGGCAATCTTCACCGGCGAGTTGCCGAGGACTTCCTTGCGATAGGCTTCCGGCTGATCGAAGAAGAACTCCGTGCAGGGAACGGATACGACACGGGTGCTGACACCCTTGCCTTCCAGCGTTGCGCGCGCGGCAACGGCTACTTCCACTTCCGAACCAGACGCGAAGATCGTGACCTTGGCGTCGGCATTGCCTGCGAGCGTATAGGCGCCGAGTTCGCAGAGGTTCTTCTCATTGTACTCGGTGCGGACGGTCGTCAGGTTCTGACGGGTGAGAGCCAGAGCGGACGGATGATCCTTGCTCTTCATGGCGATCTGCCAGCATTCCGCGGTTTCGACTGCGTCGGCCGGGCGGAAGACGCGCAGGTTCGGCACCGCACGCAGGCCGGCGATCTGTTCGACCGGCTGGTGAGTCGGGCCGTCCTCGCCGACGCCGATCGAGTCATGGGTCAGCACGTGGATGACACGGATGCCCATAAGCGCGGCGAGGCGGATCGGCGGACGGCAATAATCGGAGAAGATCAGGAAGCCGCCGCCGTAAGGAATAAGGCCACCGTGCAACGCAATGCCGTTCATGGCCGAGGCCATGCCGTGCTCGCGGATGCCCCAGTGCATGTAACGACCGGCGAAATCTGTCGGCGTGATCGAATGCATCTGGCTGGTCTTGGTATTGTTCGACGGCGTCAGGTCGGCGGAGCCACCGAGCGTTTCCGGCACGAAGCCGTTAATGACTTCAAGCGCGTCTTCGGATGCCTTGCGGGAGGCGATCGTCGGCTTGGTCTCGGCGAGCTTCTTCTTGTAGTCGTCGATCGCCTTGTCGAAGCCTTCAGGCAGGTCTCCGGCGAAACGGCGGGTGAACTCGGCCTTGGCCGGGGACTTGGAAAGCGTCTCTTCCCATGCCTTGACGATATTGTCGGAGCGAGTGCCGGCCGCCCGCCATTCCTCGAGAAGGTCGGAGGGGATGACGAAGGGCTCGTAATCCCAGTTCAGCGCCTTGCGGGTGGCGGCGATTTCTTCAGCGCCGAGCGGGTTGCCGTGTACCTTGTGGGAGCCCTGCTTGTTCGGAGCGCCGAAGCCGATCACCGTCTTGCAGGCGATGAAGGTCGGGCGGTCGGACTTGTGGGCGGCTTCGATCGCGTCGGCGATGGCGGCCTGGTCGTGACCATCGATCTCGATCGTGTTCCAGTGAACCGCCTTGAAGCGGGCGATCTGGTCGGTCGAGTCAGACAGGGAGACGGCGCCGTCGATGGTGATCGAGTTGTTGTCCCAGAAGAGGATCAGCTTGTTCAGCTTCAGGTGGCCGGCAAGCGCGATCGCCTCATGGCTGATGCCTTCCATCAGGCAGCCGTCGCCATTGATGACGTAAGTGTAGTGATCCTGCAGTTCCGGACCGAATTCCTCGCGCAGCTTGCGCTCAGCGATCGCCATGCCGACGCCGTTTGCGATGCCCTGGCCGAGCGGCCCCGTGGTGGTTTCAATGCCTGTGGCATGACCGTATTCCGGATGGCCGGCGGTCTTCGAACCGAGCTGGCGGAACTGCTTCAGATCCTCGACCGTCATGTCGGGGTAGCCGGTCAAGTAAAGCAGCGAATAGAGCAGCATCGAGCCGTGGCCGGCGGAAAGAACGAAGCGGTCGCGGTTCGGCCAATGCGGCTTCTTGGGGTCGAAGCGCAGATATTTGGTGAAAAGGACCGTTGCCACGTCGGCCATGCCCATTGGCATGCCAGGGTGGCCGGAATTCGCCTTTTCAACGGCATCCATGGCGAGGAAGCGGATCGCATTCGCCATCCGGTCGTTCTGTTGGAAAGAGGTCATGGCTTTTCTGCAAGCTCCGGGTGTCGGGGGATGGCCTCGAGCCTCCAAGACCATCGAGTGAAAGCGGCTGAGACATAGCAGTTGGTGCCGGCAAGTCAATAAATGGCGGGCCGAATCCGGGCTGCTCGCGGTGATTTTTGACATTTGATCGCGCGATTGTACAAAAGACAAATCTTGCGTCACGGACATGTGCAAAGCATTCATCCACAGGATAGGCCGGCGGCCAGATGACGGGATTTATTGACGGGCCGTCGGCTAGCTGCATATCCTCTTGAAATCACAGGATCGGCGCAGAGGGCCGATTCGCGGGTCCTGCACGGGAATCGAAACGGCATGACGCCCACGGGCAAAACCATGGAAGCAGCGCTCAACGAGCTGAGACAGGCGATTTCGAGCCTCGAAAACGCCGTCGACATGCGCATCGAGCGGCAGCGCGAGCAGGGCGAGATCGAGGGCGAGGTTCGGCGCGTGCATGCCGATCGTTCCCGACTGGCGCAGGAACTCGACCAGGCCGAATTCCGGGCCAACCGGCTGGAGGAGGTCAACCGCGAGGTATCGCGGCGGCTGGTGACGGCCATGGAAACGATCCGCGCAGTTCTGGATCGCTGATAGAAAGATTGTGACATGGCGCAGGTGACGGTAACGATCGACGGCAAGGCCTATCGCATGGCCTGCGAGGAAGGTCAGGAAGAGCATCTGACCGATCTCGCCACTCGCTTCGACCACTATGTCGGCCATCTCAAGGGTCAGTTCGGTGAAATCGGCGATCTCAGGATCACCGTCATGGCCGGCATCATGATCATGGATGAAATTTCGGAGCTGACGCGCCGCATCGCCGGATTGGAATCCGAGCTCGAGTCGCTGCGCGGCAATCGCGATACGGTGCTTGCCGCGACTGCACGCACCGAGGAAAACCTCGCGGCCGCGCTTAGCGAGGTTTCCAGCCGAATCCGCGGCATCACCGACAAGCTGAACGGTCGCGCCGCGCCGGAACTCAACTGATCTCAATAAAATAACGACGGCCTGCCGTCGCCACTGGCGCGTCAGCGCAAACGACCTTATATATCGGCCTGCGGTCTGCGCCTCTCGACAGGAACCACAATCCCTGGGGCCATACTCGATCCAAAGGGAGCTGTCCCTGGCCAGGCCCGTGGGCCTGGACACACGGCGCCCACCTACGTTTGTAGGCACCCAGGATCGTAAACATCCACCGGTGGTCGTGGATCGCACCCTTCCCTTTTCTCGTCTGCAAGGACGCCTGATGTGGCGGGCGAACGCTGCTTGCGCGTCCGCCCTTTTCAAAGCGTCTGCTACTTCTTCAGGCCCGGAAGAGTGACCTGGAAGACCTGGAACATGGTGTCGACGTCGGCGCCACCGTCTGCCTTGTAGGCAGCGCCCACCTGGAAACCATCCTGCGTCAGGAAGTCGTTGTCGTTGGCGACGAACAGGAAGTAGTCGTCCGGCAGGTTCGGGTCGAGAACGCTGGCGAGACCCATGGCTTCCCATTTTTCCGACAGATTGTTCTTGTCGTTCGGTGCGCCGTTGTGCAGGCCGAAACGGGCAAGCTCGGCCTTGTCGTTGAGGTCGATGAGTGGTGTCAGCGTTGCCGGCGTCAGTGAGGGATCGATGGCGCCCTTCGGCGCGATCGGCTTGCCGGCGTCGAAATCGCTGCCAGCGATGTCCGTCGCGGCGGAAAGATCGACGACGTTGATCTTGCGGTAAAGCGAGGTATCGCCTTTCACGCCCTGGCCGTTGCCGCTGTCGCGGGAGAGCATCAGGAAGGTCTTGTCGGAGAGGGCGACGATTTCGCTCTCTGCGGCGATTGTCGTCTTGTCCTTGGCATCCTTGAAGACCGGCAGCGGCACGACATATTCGTGCACCAGCTTCAGGTGATCAGGATCGGCGGCGTCATAGACCATGGCGCGGGTGTTCTGGCGGGTCGAGCTGGAATCGCCGCCGTCCTGGCGGGCCGCCGACTGCAGCACTGCGATGATGAACTTACCATCAGGCGTCAAAGCCATGCCTTCGAGGCCCTGATTGTTCTGGCGGCCGGTTTCCGGGTCTTTCGGATCGGGAGCAGAGGCGCCGGGGCCGGGATTGTTGGAGGCAAAACTCAGCGCGCCTTTGCGCATCGGCAAAAGCGCCTTCGGTGGCTGGGTGGCCGAGAGCAGATGGCCATCGGCCGAGAAGCGATAGATATAGGGGCCGTATTCGTCGCTGACGAACATGGTGCCGTCGGCCAACCGAACGATCGCCTCGTTGTCGAGGGCGATCTTGCCGTTTACCGCCTGCGGCAGTGGCGGGAAGTTGCCGGCAGCCGGGCGGATGCCGGATTCCGGGTCGAGACCAGTCATGTCGCCGCCCTTGTCGTCAATGAAGAGCAGGGAATCGGTAAGTTTTGCATCGACGCCCGATTGTTCCTTGCCGGCTTGGGGTGCAGCACCCGGTGCGGTCGGGGTCAGGCCGATTGAGATGGTGTTCAGGCGAGGCCGGTAATCGACGGTGCCGGCGACGTTGTAACCGCGGTCGGGCAGCAGGTAGAGCGTGCCCTTGTAGCTGGCGCCGTCACGGCTCCAGGCGGCGGGATCGATGGCCATGCCGGAGCCGGAGCCGAAGGTTTCACCGAATTTGTCGCGCTGGTTGGCCGGAATGCGGCCAACGCCGACCAGACCCTTGTTGACGAAGGTGAGGCTGTCGACGGTGGCGGAATTCTCAGCGCTGGCGACGGCCGGAATGGCGGCGGATGCGGCGAGAACCGCAGCGAACAGCCGCGATGCATATGGTCTGACGTTCTTCATGAAATAGCCTCTCGGTCAAAAAGCGTTCCTGCAACGGTGCCCACCTGCAAGCTCGACACCGCTTCAAATGAATCCGGCTTTGGATTGGATTTCCTGAGGGCAGAATACGCCCCCGGATTTCGTCCCATATGCCCGGCCAACGGTCTAAGGCGGGATCGTGATATCTGGATGACGCTTTTGAGAGGCTGATTTCCGCCCTCGCCCTGTGTCGGTTGTTCGCAAGCTTTTGCGTGACAGCTCTAGCCGACCGGATAGGGCCCTTCGACAAAGACCTCGTCGTGATAACCCTTGGAGCCGACATCGAGCGCCAGCGGGCTTCGCCATTCCCTGCGGTCGCGCAGGCAATCGAGCAGGAAGCGGAAATCATATTGCGGCTGCCAGCCGAGTTCCCGCCTTGCGCGTTCGTTGACATAGACGCGATCGAGTGTCGGAAACATTTTCCAGCCGTGTTCGGCATAGAGAGCGCCCGCGCCGGGAAAGAGCCGCTCGACGACAACAGGCGCGTCGTTCCTGAGTTCGGCGAGATCGCCTGACGAAAACGGTGTCGTGGCGGAGACGATGTAGCGGCCGAAGCCGATTGCCGGCGCTCTTTCGAGCGCCAGAAGATGCGCAGCGACCACATCACTGATGTCGACGCGGCGATGGAGCAGCTCGTTGGCCTGGGCATTGTCCGCCGAATAGCGGTTTCGAATATCAGGATCGTCGTCGGTTTCCGGAAAGAAGCGCGAGGTCCGGAGAACGACAACGGGCAGGCGGGATTTGCGGGCGAAGAGTTCGCAGACGCCTTCGGCGGCGAGCTTCGTCACGCCGTAGATATTCCTTGCGACAGGAAGCACGTCCTCGGTGACCCACGCCGCCGGTTCGCCGGCGGCCGGCGTCAATGCGGCGCCGAAGGCGCTGGTAGTGCTGGTGAAGACGAAGCTTGAAACACCGGAGGCGGCGGCCTCTTCGAACAGATTCAGCGTGCCGCCGACATTGGTGTCGAGGAAATCGCGATTGCCGTGGGTCGCCATGTGCGGCTTGTGCAGCGTGGCTGCGTGGATGACATGGCGGACGCCAGACATGGCCTGTCTGACGAAGGCGCGGTCACCGATCGAGCCAACCATGTCGGTAAATGCCGAAGGCTTGATATCGATGCCGCGCGCCCACCGGCCTTCCGCCCTCAGAGTGCGCATCAGCGCCTCTCCCAGATGGCCGGCACTTCCCGTCACCAGTATCGTCATCGCATCCTCTCCTGACCCTTCGGCGGCGGACGCTATAAAGACCGGCGTCTGGGGACAACGCATAAATTATGCATGGGAATGCAGGAAAGCTGCAGGCTCAGTCGATTGTCGTGACGAGGCGGCCGGCGCTGCCGTCGGAAAGCGTGATCCGGTCCCACGTCACCCGGCCGGCTATGATCGGCATCAATGCATTGTGGTTGGCGCCGGTTTCAAACGTCAGCGACAGGAGCCTGCCTTCATGCCAGCCACGCTCCTCCAGAGACTGTTCGTTGGCGGCGATTTCAGCGGATGCGTAAGAGAAAAGCGAGCGGCCGAGAAAGGCGGCGAGCGGTGCACGCCATTCCGCCTGGCGCGAGCGGGAAGCGGACAGCAGCCGGTGGGTAACATCGCAGATCAGATGCACCGGCCGGATGGAATCCTCGACCAGCCGCTTCAGTGCCGCATCGGCCGAGACATGCCACGGCGAAACGAAAATCCGGTCCAGCCTGACGGCCTGCTCGGGCGAGACGGCGAGCTGACCGCGTTCCCAACGCGAAACGGTCGCCTGGTTGACGCCAAGGAGTTCGGCGAGATGCTGCTGCTTCATGCTGCGCAACACCCGCATACGGCGTATGCCAGTTCCCGATATCGTCATCTGTCCTGCGCCCCATATTTTCCGACAGCTTACGCTTTCAGCGAGCCGGGAGACAAGTTGCTCCGTTATTCCGGCTGGCTTTCCAAATCACTTCTCAATCGGTCGAGGATCGAGAGCGCATGGCCGGCATAGGCGCTGATCCAGCGGTCGTAGATATGCTTGATCGGCAGGCTGTTCAGGTGGTTCCAGCGTTCGCGGCCTTCCTTCCTGGCGATGACCAGGTCGGCTTCCTCCAGCACTTTCAGATGCTGCATCACCGTGCAGCGGTCCATCTTGGGAAACGTCTCGCAGAGTGCACCTGTCGTGCGGGGGCCGTCCTTCAGGAGATCGAGGATTTCGCGACGGCGGTGATGGGCCAGCGCCTTGAAAACGGGGTCGTCTTTTGATTCGCTTGACATGTTATATATTTATAACATAATGATGTCACGTGCAATGGAGAAGAGGAGAAGTATCATGTCTCTCGGAATCCGCGTTTCCGGCCGCATCGGCCGTCCCGTCGCCGACGTATTCGATGCCGTCGTCAACCCGAAGAAGCTCAGCGGCTATTTCACCACGATCGGCGGGGCAAGTGCGCCGCTCGTCCAGGGCACGACGGTGACCTGGTGGAAGGATGCGGCGGTCGAGGTGGTCGAACTCGTACCGGAAAGCCGCATCGTGCTGCGCTGGGACGGCGGCACCGCTGAAGACAAGACCAGGTACAAGACGCTGGTCGAAATGAACTTCAAACCGCTGGAGGATGGCGGCACGCTGGTGACGATCGCCGAGAATGGCTGGCACGAAGACGAGGCCGGCCGGCGCGGCACCTATCTCAATTGCGAGGGCTGGACGCAGATGCTTTGCAGCATGAAAGCCTTCGTCGAATACGGCATCAACCTGCGCGAGGGCATGTATCTCAGCGAAATGAAGGGTGAGCCGGCGAGCGCGCCGGATGTTTGACAGGCCGGCCGGCCTTGAGGAGGTCGGCGACGCATCGCGAGACTTCGCTTGCCTGTCACACTGCTGGTGCTAATTTCCGGAGTCGATACTTCATCTCATTCCGGGAGATTCATTATGCAGCTTGGTATGGTTGGTTTGGGCCGCATGGGCAACTACATGGTCCAGCGGTTGATGCGGGGCGGCCACGAATGCGTCGTCTATGATGCCAGGCCGGAAAGCGTTGCCGAGCTCGCGGACCTCGGCGCGACCGGTAGCGCCTCGCTGGAAGAATTCGTCTCGAAGCTCACCCATCCCAGAGCGATCTGGCTAATGCTGCCGGCGGCGATCGTCGACAAGGTGCTGGCGAGCCTGGTGCCGCTTTTGCAGAATGGCGATATCGTCATCGACGGCGGCAATTCCTACTATCACGACGACATCCGCCGCGGCGCCGAACTCATCACCAAGGGCATCCATTATGTCGACGTCGGCACCAGCGGCGGCGTCTTCGGCCTGGAACGCGGCTACTGCCTGATGATCGGTGGCGAGAAGGGCACCGTCCAGCACCTTTCCCCGATCTTTGCGACGCTCGCACCCGGCGCCGGCACGACGGAAGCCTCGCCGAACCGCAGCATCGAAGCGGCTGCGGCCAGCACCGCGGAGCAGGGCTACCTGCATTGCGGTCCGCACGGCGCCGGCCATTTCGTCAAGATGGTTCACAACGGCATCGAATACGGCCTGATGGCTGCCTATGCCGAAGGCCTTAACATTCTGAAACATGCCAATATCGGGGCCGCCTCGCATGTGGCCGATGCGGAAACTGCGCCGCTCGCCCATCCTGAACATTTCCAATATGACTTCAATCTGCAGGATGTCTCGGAAGTCTGGCGCCGTGGCAGCGTCATTACTTCCTGGCTGCTCGATCTCACCGCCGATGCGCTGCATGCCGATCCGGCGCTGTCGAAATATGCGGGCCGCGTCTCCGACAGCGGCGAAGGCCGCTGGACGATCATGGCGGCAATCGACGAAAGCGTGCCGACGCCGGTACTGAGCGCTGCGCTCTACGGCCGCTTCTCCTCGCGCGACAATGACGAGTTCGCCAACAAGGTGCTGTCGGCGATGCGCGCGGGCTTCGGCGGCCATGTGGAAAAGCCGGCTCCGAAATCCTGAAGGCAGGCGGCTCCCCCAGTCGTTTCGAACAACGCCGTCATTCTGATGTCAGGGCTTAGCGGCCCGGCCCGGGGGGCGGCGAAATCGGCCGCGGCGCATTTTCCGGCGGCATGCACTAGCCATCGGTATGGTTTGCCTACGGCTTGCTGGCGGCAACGGTCGCGAGTATCCATTGCTGAAAGGGGAAATGTCGAGGCTGCTTCGTCCAAGCGGCCGGCACTCCATTGGAGGCGGTCATGGCGCGTGGCAGGGCAGGGGGCTTGAAGGCCGCCATATCGGGTGTGCTGGCTTTCATTGCGCTTTTGGGGGCGGTTTTACCGGGCTTTGCCCAGACGCCACCCGCGCAAGCGCCAGTCACGACCACTCCGCCGGCGCAGGTGCGTGAGATGATGCAGCTCATGCAGACGCCCGAGGTCAAGCAATGGATGTCGACGCAGATGGCGGCGACGCCCGCGGGAAACGCAGCGACTGAAAACCAGATGTCGGTCCTGTCGGGCCTGCTGCAGCATGCCCGCCGGCATGTCTCGATGGTCTCCGATGCGGCGATGACGCTGCCCTCGCAGATCGGCAATGCGTCCTCGCTGCTCATGGGTGAAATCGCAGCCAACGGCTGGACACGCATGGTGGCGCAGTTCCTGGGGATTTTCCTGCTCGGCGGGATCGTCGAAAGCATTGCCCGTTATGCCTTCCGCCGCCGCCGCTATCGGCTCCAGCACATGGCGGGCATGCATCTGGCGCCGCGCGTCATCCCGGCGTTGATCTTTGCAGCAGCAACGGTGCTCACGCTTCTCAGCCTCGGCTGGCCACCGTTCAGCCAGAGCATTGCGATTGTCTGTGTCGTTGCACTCATCGTCCAGCGCTTTACGATCTGCCTCGGTGGTGTGCTGGTCGATCTCATCGGACTGGCGCGGGCCGAGGAAGAACGGCAGGGCATCCCCGCGCCGACCATGCCGGGGCATGCCGTCGCACTCTTCTGGTATCGCCGTTGCGCAACCTTCCTCATCTATTTCGTGTTCGGCTGGGCGGTGATCCAGTCGATGGAGCCGCTCGGCTATTCCCCGAGCGTCCGGCTTCTCGTCGGCTACTTCCTCGGCATCGGCCTGTTGCTGATCGCGATCGAGGCGGTCTGGTCGCGGCCTGACAAGGACGAGAGGCGAGGTCACGGGATCTCCTGGGCGCTCACGGTCTATTTCCTGCTGCTCTGGAGCCTTTGGGTCGCAGGCTTCAATTGGCTGCTCTGGCTCGGCATCTACGTGCTGCTGCTGCCGCGCGTGCTCGCCGTCTCGTCGCTCGCGGTGAAATCGCTGCAGCAGACCGAAGCGGGCTTCCTTGCCACGCGCCGCATTGCGACGGTGCTGCTCGACCGCGGCGTGCGGGCGCTGATCATCGCCTTTGCTGCCGTCTGGCTCGGGCGGATGCTTGGCGTCGGCGCCGACACGATGGCTGCCGGCGACACGATGGTCGACAAGATCGCTCGCGGCGTTATCGGCGGTATCGTCATCCTGTTGGCGGCCGATCTGCTCTGGCACGTCGTCAAAGCCTATATCGACGGCAAGCTGCTGGATTCACCGTTGGATGGCACCGCGACGGACGAGGAGAAGGCCAAACGCGCGCGGATACAGACGCTGTTGCCGATCTTCCGCAACATCTTGGCCGTCGTGATCACCGTCATCGCCGTCCTGATGGTGCTTTCGGGCCTCGGGATCGAAATCGGCCCGCTGATCGCCGGTGCCGGCGTCGTCGGCGTCGCGGTCGGCTTCGGCGCGCAGACGATCGTCAAGGACGTCATCAGCGGCATGTTTTATCTCTGGGACGATGCCTTCCGCGTCGGCGAATATATCGAAAGCGGCAGCCACAAGGGGGTGGTCGAAGCCTTCAGTCTGCGCTCGGTGAAGCTGAGACACCATCGCGGGCCGCTGACGACGGTGCCCTTCGGCGAACTCGGCGCGGTGAAGAACCTCAATCGCGACTGGACGATCGACAAGATCAGCCTCAACGTCAAATACGACACCGATCTGGTCAAGGCGAAGAAGGTGATCAAGCAGATCGGCCAGACGCTGCTCGAAAATCCGGAATTCGGCCCGCATATCATCGAGACGCTGAAGATGAAGGGCGTGGAGCAATTCGGCGAATTCGCGATCGAGATCCGCCTGTCGATGATGACGAAGCCAGGTGAGCAATTCGTTATCCGCCGCAATGCGCTGGCGATGATCCGCAATGCCTTCAAGGAAAACGGCATCGAATTCGCCGTGCCGACGGTGCAGGTGGCAGGCGATCGCGACGCGGATGTGGATGCTGCAGTCGCGCGTTATGCCGCCCATGCTCGGGCCGGCGGTGAGCCGGCCGCATGAGGGCCGGCGCATTCCCCATGCCGGTCCCCACGCATTTAATCTCCGTCATGGCGGCAAGGCATTCGCAAGCTTACGAAAATGCAATGCGACGTTAAGCCCGCCTGCGCAAATTCGCCCCAATTGGAGATGATTGAGGCGCAGGCGGCGGGCTGGGGTAGCGTCGGGCATGGCTTCATAGAGCTTATATGCCTCTCGTGTTACGTCTTTCGGAAATGATTCCCCCGCCAGGCTGGAAATTGCACGCAGGTAAGAGATGTCGGGTCACGGCAAATTGGAAGAAATGGAAGAGACGGAAGGTTTTTCTTTCCGCGGGCTTTTCAGACGTTACAGGACGCCGCTGACGGCAGTCGCGACACTGGTGGTCTTCTGCCTCGTCGGCTACGCGATCATGCAGCTCACCAACGAGGTGCGCTATGACGATGTCGTCGATGCGCTGGCGGCGACCAGACCAAGTGCAATTCTGCTTGCGCTGTTCTTCACGGCGCTCAGTTTCCTCTCGCTGGTTTTCTACGATCTCAACGCGATCGACTACATCGGCAAGAAGCTGCCCTTTCCGCACGTGGCGCTGACGGCGTTCAGCGCCTATGCGGTCGGCAATACCGCCGGTTTCGGTGCGCTTTCGGGCGGCGCGATCCGCTACCGTGCCTATACGCGCCTCGGCCTTTCGCCTGAGGATATCGGCCGCGTCATCGCTTTCGTCACGCTCTCCTTCGGTCTCGGGCTTGCGGGCGTGGCGGCAATCGCCCTCATCGTCATCGCCGATGAGATCGGCCCGCTCATCGGTGTCAGCGCCTTCCTTCTGCGGTTGATCGCCGGTTCGATCGTCGCCATTCTGGGCGCAGTGATGATCATCGGCCGCGAGGGGCGCGTGCTCGAACTTGGCCCTGTGGCAATCCGCCTGCCGGATTCGCGCACCTGGTCGCGCCAGTTTCTCGTCACCGCCTTCGATATCGCCGCTTCGGCTTCGGTGCTCTACGTGTTGCTGCCGCAGACGGCGATCGGCTGGCCAGTCTTCCTTGCGGTCTATGCGATCGCCGTCGGCATCGGCGTGCTGAGCCACGTCCCGGCCGGATTGGGCGTGTTCGAGACCGTCATCATCGCTTCGCTCGGCAGCGCGGTGAACATCGATGCCGTGCTCGGGTCGCTGGTGCTCTACCGGCTCATCTATCACGTGCTGCCGCTTTTGCTCGCCGTGCTTGCCGTCTCGGCGGCGGAGCTGCGCCGCTTCGTCGATCATCCGGCCGCCTCCAGCATGCGGCGCATCGGCGGGCGGCTGATGCCGCAGCTGCTTTCGGCCTTAGCGCTGCTGCTCGGCGTCATGCTGGTGTTTTCGAGCGTGACGCCGACGCCAGACCAGAATCTCGAATTCCTCTCCAACTATCTGCCGTTGCCGATGGTCGAAGGGGCGCATTTCCTCTCCAGCCTGCTGGGGCTCGCACTCGTCGTCGCCGCGCGCGGCCTCGGTCAACGGCTCGACGGCGCCTGGTGGGTGGCGGTGTTCTCGGCGCTTGCCGCGCTGACTCTATCGCTCCTGAAAGCGATCGCGCTTGTCGAAGCCGCTTTTCTCGCCTTTCTGATCTTCGGGCTCTTCGTCAGCCGGCGGCTCTTTACCCGCCATGCCTCGCTGCTCAACCAGGCGCTGACCGCGTCCTGGCTGATGGCGATCGCCGTCATCGTCGTCGGCGCCGTCGTCATCCTGCTTTTCGTCTATCGTGATGTCGAATACAGCAACCAGCTCTGGTGGCAGTTCGAATTCACTGCCGAAGCGCCGCGGGGCCTACGCGCCGTGCTCGGCATCACCATCATTTCGTCGGCGATCGCTATTTTCAGCCTGCTCCGACCGGCGACCTTCCGGCCGGAACCAGCGACCGACGAGGCGCTGGTGCGTGCCGTCGATATCGTCATGCGGCAGGGCAATGCCGACGCCAATCTGGTGCGCATGGGCGACAAGAGCATCATGTTTTCCGAAAAGGGAGACGCTTTCCTGATGTATGGCCGGCAGGGCCGCTCATGGATCGCGCTGTTCGATCCGGTCGGCGATCATCGCGCCGTGCAGGAGCTCGTCTGGCGTTTCGTCGAAGCGGCGCGTGCGGCGGGCTGCCGCGCGGTCTTCTATCAGATCTCGCCGGCACTGCTTTCCCATTGCGCCGATGCCGGCCTCCGAGCCTTCAAGCTCGGCGAACTGGCGGTGGCAGATCTCAGAACCTTCGAGATGAAGGGCGGCAAATGGGCAAACCTTCGCCAGACGGCGAGCCGCGCCCAGCGCGACGGGCTGGAATTTGCCGTCGTCGAGCCCGAGAACGTGCACGCGATCATCGATGATCTCGCCGCTGTTTCCACGGCCTGGCTCGAACATCACAACGCCAAGGAAAAGGGCTTTTCGCTCGGCTCCTTCGATCCCGACTACGTCTCAGCGCAACCGGTCGGCATCCTGAAAAAGGACGGCAGCATCGTTGCTTTCGCCAATATTCTCGTCACCGAATCCAGGGAGGAAGGCACGATCGATCTCATGCGCTTTTCGCCCGACGCGCCCAAGGGTTCGATGGACTTTCTCTTCGTGCAGATCATGGAATATCTGCGCGGCCAGGGTTTCACCCACTTCAATCTCGGCATGGCGCCTCTCTCCGGCATGTCGAAACGCGAGGCGGCGCCCGTCTGGGACCGCATCGGCAGCACCGTTTTCGAACATGGCGAGCGGTTCTATAACTTCAAAGGCCTTCGGGCATTCAAATCCAAGTTTCATCCGCACTGGCAACCGCGCTATCTTGCGGTCTCCGGAGGGGGCAATCCGATGATCGCGTTGATGGACGCGACATTTCTGATCGGGGGCGGATTGAAAGGGGTAGTGAGAAAATGATCAGGACAATCCTTCTTGCCACGGCATGCGCCTGCATGATCGCGGCCGCACCGGCTAATGCCGCCGAAGAGACTACGCAGAGCTTCGAAACCGGGCTTATCCCGTCGCCGCACATCTTCCTGCCTGAGGGCGAGGTCAAGGGCACGGTGATGCTGATCTCGGATGCCGCCGGCTGGGGCGACTATGAGAAGGGCGAAGCCGACCGGCTGGTGGCCGAGGGCGCCGTCGTCATCGGCGTCGACTTCCCCTCCTATATCGAGGCTCTCAACCGGTACGATGTCAGCCTCAATGACGGCTGCGTCTACATGGTCTCGGACATTGAATCGCTGAGCCAGCAGGTGCAGCGCGCCACCGGCAACAACGCTTACCATCTGCCGATCGTCGCCGGTATCGGCGAAGGCGGGGCCTTGGCGCTGGCGATTGCCGCGCAGACGCCGGATGCGACGATCGGCCAGACGCTCGCCGTCGATCCGCTTGCCGGAATTCCCCTTGCCAAGGAGCTTTGCACACCGGCTTCCAAGAAAGTGGTTGGGCAACGCACGGTGTATGGGCTCAGCGACGGCGCCCTGCCGGATCCTGTAGTATCCGTCTTCACGCCGAAGGCCGACAAGGACGGGCGGGCGCATGTCGAAGCGCTGAAGAAGACCCATTCCGCGCTCGAGATCCGCGATTCCACCGACGATGCGCAGACGGTATTTGCCGATACGCTCGACGATCTCGTCACCGCGTCCGGCGCCTTCGGCAATCCGCTCGGCCTGCCGCTGGCGGTGCTGGAGGCGACGCCCGCCTTCGATACGATGGCGGTGATCTATTCGGGTGACGGCGGCTGGCGCGACATCGACAAGGAAGTCGGCGGCACGCTGCAGAAGGAAGGCATTCCCGTCGTCGGTGTCGATTCGCTCCATTATTTCTGGTCGGAGCGCAAGCCGGAAGAGACCGCCAGCGATCTTTCGAAGATCATCGACTTCTACCGCAAGCAGTGGAAGGTCAAGCACGTGCTGCTCGTCGGCTACTCGTTCGGCGCCGATGTCGTGCCGGCGACCTACCAGCTGCTCAAGCCGGCGGAGAAGGCCGCGGTGGCGCAATTGTCGCTGCTGTCGCTGTCGCATCAAGTCGACTACGTCATCTCCGTTCTCGGCTGGCTCGGCCAGAAGACCGAAGGGGCGGGGGGCGATCCCATCGCCGATCTGAAGAACGTCGATCCGAAGCTGGTGCAATGCATCTACGGCAAGGACGACGATGACGACGTCGCCTGTCCGGCGCTGAAGGATAGTGGCGCCGAAGTCGTCGAACTGCCCGGCGATCATCACTTCGACGAGAACTATGACCTTCTCACCAAGTCGATCATCGACGGGCTCAAGAGACGCCTGCAGGACTAAAGCGCATCGCGTTAAATCGGAATCATGCGACGCGCTTTAGGTCTTTGTTTTATGCGTGTCCTTTTCCCAAAACCGCTGCACACTTTTGGGCGACATGCATTAGAGGCAGTCCCTTGAATTTACATAGGCTGAAAATCGAAATCGATTTTCAGCCTATGTGCTACCGCATGAGCTTTTCTTCGCTCCAGCCGAGTTCCGTGACTTCCCTACCGCGAAACCGCGCATCGTCGGCGACGATGAATTCGTCGAGCTGCGGCGGCACGACGCTGGTGCCTGCGAGCATCGCATGCACCTGGCCGCGATGATGCGTCTGGTGCTGGAAGAGGTGGGCGAGCACGTCTTCCATCCGTTCCTCCTGGATGCGGTCGCCGCGATGGAGGCTGACGGTGGATACCAATCTCTCCGGCGTCAGGGCCTCGCAAAGCGCAGTCAGCCGCCGATCGACCTCAGTCTGCGCTTGCGTCAGCGGTGCGACGTCATCGAAGGGTTCGTCGACTTCGAAGGCCTGGTAGCCGAGCGTGCCGCCCTCCATGCCGTCGACATAGAACCAGTCGACCGTGACGATGTGGTTCAGGGTTTCCTTGATCGAGGGGAAGAAGCTCGTCCGCGACGCTTCGAATTCACCGGGCTTCAATGCCGCGCAAGCCTGAAGCAGGCGGTGATTGGCAAGGGCATTGTTATAGGCGAGTTTGCGGAATGCCCTGACAGGGTCGAAGGTCGGCATCGGCGCATCTCCTCTTCGCGCTGCTTGACTTATCTGCGTCGGCTCTGGTCGTCGAGATTGCCGTCGCGCCAGACGAGATGACGCGACGCCGCGGGCAGAGCCTCGATTTCATCGGCGATGAAATAGGGCGGGATATCGAGCGCGGTCAGGGCCTTTCGCGTCGCCGGTACCCATTTAAATTCGAGATGGTTGTCGCCGTCTTCGACGCGGTGGATGATCTCTTCCGGCCGGAAAGGGAATTCCGGCGGGATCTCCATCAGATAATAAAAGCCGAGCTCATGCCAGTTGCGCTGCTCGAAGTGGAAAAAATTCTCGACGGTCCAAAGCAGGCGGGTGATGGAGACCTCGACGCCGAGTTCCTCCACCATTTCCCGTTTCAGCGTCTTCCGACGTCTCGCCGATTTCCGCCGTGCCGCCTGGAAAAGTCCAGAAGGGTTCATGCACGGCGCGATGAACGAGAACGTGGCCGTCGCGAAAGCCGAGGCCGGCAATGCGGTGGTTGAAACGCCCGACGCCTTCGGTCAGGCGAATGCGCGTACGCTTGGCCATATCATTCTTATCCGAGATCGATCACGACGATTTCCGGCGGCACGCCGAAGCGGACCGGCGCAATGGAGCATCCGAGGCCGCCGGAGACGATGATATTACGCCCCTCTTCGACGATGTGGCCATAGGCGTAGCGATTGCCGAAGCGCGAGGGGACGATCGGCGAACGGCCGAGGAAGGGGATCTGTCCGCCATGGGTGTGGCCCGACAGCGTCAGCGAGACGCGCTCAGGCACACGCGGAAAAATATCAGGCTCGTGGGCAAGCAGGATGACGGGCGCATCGTCGGTGACCTGGGCCATTGTTCCATCGAGATCGTCGAGGCCGAGCATATGTGAGCGGCCCCATTTCCTGCCGGGCAGCAGCGCCAGCTGATCTTCGAGGCCGGCGAGCCAGAAGCCGCGGCCATCCTTTTCGAGCCGGACGGCGCGGTTGCCGTAAACGGGGATGCCGACATCGGCAAGCGCCCGGTGTCCGAAGGTTTCCATCCCGCCATTCTTCTGGGCGGCCCTGTCCTCCCACCAATCATGGTTGCCCATGATCGCATGGACGCCGAGCGGGGCCCGCAGTGTAGCGAGCGCCTTGGACCATTGGCTCGAATGCACGTATTGCGTCACCATGTTCATGCCGGCGGCGTAATCGCCGAGCAGGATCGTCACGTCGCCTTCGAGCTCGTTTGCCCTGTGGCAGATCGCGGCAATGCGGTTTGCCGACATCCAGGGTTCGAAAGCATGGAGATCGGCGAGCGCCACGACGCGGAGCTTCAGCCCCGGTGTCCATCCCGGCGGCGTCAGCCGGTAGCGGGTGATGCTGAGCCGCGCGAGGGGTTCATAGGCAAAGGCGTAACCGCCGAGCGACATGACACCCGCGACGCTGCCGCCGAGAACCTTGAAAAATCCGCGGCGGGTGATCACTCAGTCGTCCTCCTGGAACAGCCGGAACTGCGCCGCCTCCAGATCCTTGGGTGCCTGCATTCCCAGATGTTTCCACGCGATTGCGGTCAGAACACGGCCGCGTGGCGTGCGCTGAATGAAACCCTGCTGGATCATATAGGGCTCGATGATGTCCTCGATCGCGTCGCGCGGCTCGGAAAGGCCGGCAGCGATGGTTTCGATGCCGACCGGACCGCCGCCGAAATTTACGGCGATCATGTTGAGGTAGCGCTTGTCGAGCTGGTCGAAACCGACATTGTCGACCAGCAGGCGGGTCAGCGCCTCGTCGGCAATCTCGCGGGTAACGGCCTCGGCCCTTGCCACTTCGGCGAAATCACGCACGCGCCGCAGCAACCGGCCGGCGATGCGCGGGGTGCCGCGGGCGCGTCTTGCGATCTCGCGCGCACCCTCTTCTGTTATCGGCAGGTTCATCAACCGCGCGCCGCGGCGCACGATCAGTTCCAGTTCCTCGACGGTATAGAAGCTGAGCCGCACCGGAATGCCGAAGCGGTCACGCAGCGGCGTGGTCAACAGGCCAAGGCGGGTGGTGGCCGCCACCAGCGTGAATTTCGACAGGTCGATCTTCACCGAGCGGGCGGCAGGGCCTTCGCCGATGATGAGGTCGAGCTGGAAATCTTCCATGGCGGGATAGAGAATCTCCTCGACGGCGGGGTTTAGCCGATGGATCTCATCGATGAAGAGCACATCTCGCTCTTCGAGATTGGTGAGGAGGGCCGCGAGATCGCCAGCCTTGGCGATCACCGGGCCCGACGTCGAGCGGAAATTGACGCCGAGCTCTTTCGCCATGATCTGCGCCAGCGTCGTTTTGCCGAGGCCGGGCGGGCCGACGAAGAGCACATGGTCCAGCGCCTCGCCGCGGTTCTTCGCCGCCTCGATGAAGACCTTGAGATTGGCGCGCGCTTCCGCCTGGCCGGTGAACTCGTCCAGCGATTGCGGGCGCAGGGTGATATCGAGATCTTCGCCCCGCTTTTCCGGCGATATCAGGCGGGCGGGTTCGCTCATGCTCTCATTCCGTTTTGAAACTTGTCACACCAATACACCAAAAGGCGGCCGTCTCGACATCCATCATCGGTTTTCCGACTTTTCACCGCGCCAATTCCTTCAATCCTAGTCGGATCAGCTTGGCGCTGTCGGCGCCATCGCCCGCTGTCTTCATGGCTGCGGCAACCGCGTTCGCCGCCTGGTCTCTGCTGTAGCCGAGGTTGGTCAGCGCCGAAACCGCATCGGCAACCGGTGCGGCGGCGACACCTTCGCCGAGTTCCTGTTTGAGAGCGATGTTGATCGCCTCTCCGGCATAGGCCGGCGCCCGGTTCTTGAGTTCGGTGACGAGCCGCATCGCCACTTTCGGACCGACGCCCGGCGCGCGGGAGACGGCGGCGCGGTCCTGCAGGGCGATCGCATTGGCGAGTTCGCCCGGCGTCAGTGTCGAGAGCACCGCGAGCGCCACCTTGGCACCGACGCCCTGGACGCTCTGGAGAAGGTTGAACCATTCGCGCTCCAGCGCCGTCATGAAGCCGAAGAGCTTCAACTGATCCTCGCGCACATAGGTTTCGATGAAGAGCACGCAGGCCTCGCCGGCAGAGCCGAGCTTGGAGAGCGTACGGGCCGAGCAATAGGCGACGTAGCAGACGCCGTGTACATCGACGAGCACATAGTCTTCGCCGATCTCGTCTATGGTGCCTTTCAGCTTGCCGATCATGGGTGGCGGTCTCTCAAGCGTGCGTTTCGGGAGTGATGATTTCTACGGAAGGGAAGTAGGCGCGGTAGCCTTTCGGATCTCGGGTCAGGAGCCTGTAGCCTCTGATGGCCGCATGCGCCCCAATCAGGAACTCAGGCAATATGCGTTCACGTCCACCACCCGATTGACGATAGAGCCGAAAGGCCGCCGCGGCGGCAAAAGCGGCAGGCCAAGGAAGGTTTTCCCGCCGAAACTCCTCCTGCGGCAAAAGCCGATCGACTTCGTCAATGTCTCTATAGCGAACGGAAAACTCGGCATAGATGATCGGATTGATCAAAACCGGACCATTCTTGAAGGCCAGAAAAGCCTGCTGTCGGGACCAGCCGTGCCATTCCGATGACGGTATCGCGAGATCGACAAGCACATTGGTGTCCAGAAGGGTCGCCATCGTCAGCGATCACGCGTCAGCGACATGAGCTTTTCGGCATCGATCGACTGGTCGCCTGTTCCCTGCAAGCGGTCGACCGTCTGCAGGAACCGGTCGAGCCTGCCGCGATCCTCGATCTCCTGCTTCCCGTTCTTCGGTGCGAGAACGAGCTTTCCATTCTCAACTGAGAAGATCACTTCGCTGTTGAGTTCGATACCGGCGAGCTCGCGCAAATCGCGGGGAATAGTAACCTGCCCTTTTGACGTGACGCGCATAGCTCACTCCTTGTTCATGCGGTAAGAATAATCATTACCGCATGAACAAGTCAAGAACATATCATCCGGCCAGTGCTTGGCGCATCCTGTTGCTGCGGCGGTTGTGGGCATGGCAGATGGCGATCGCCAAAGCATCGGCGGCGTCGTTACCCTTGAATTCGACCTTCGGCATCAGGATCTTCAGCATCATGTGGATCTGCTGCTTTTCGCCGTGGCCGACGCCGATGACGGCCTTCTTGACGGCGTTCGGAGCATATTCGGAGACCGGCAGCCCGGCGCGCGCCGGCACCAGCATGGCGATGCCGCGGGCCTGGCCGAGCTTCAGGGTGGCGACCGCATCCTTGTTGACGAAGGTCTGCTCGACGGCGGCTTCATCCGGCTTGTAGCTGTGAACGATTTCCGCCAGGCCGTCATGCAGCTGGCAAAGGCGCGAGGCGAGGTCCATGTCGCCGTCCGAAGTCACCGTTCCCGATGCCACGAAGCGCAGGGAATTGCCCAGCGTGTCGATGATTCCCCAGCCGGTGCGGCGAAGACCTGGATCGATGCCGATGATGCGAATCGTATTTTGCATGGTTCAACCTATAGCGATTGCGAAATAATTGCCATCGATATGTGAACAAAACAAAAACATCTAAGTTTTAGGCGCGCCATTTACTGCGAATTAAAACAGATGTTCGAATTCTAGCTCGGTCGACCAGGCATGCGCCACATGCCGGGGCTGGCAGACGCCGTTCAGAAGGGTTCGTTGCATATGGCTCAGAGATTTCAGTCCCTGTCCTTCAAGGTTATTGCCACATTCATCCTGATGACTGTGCTGTCGATAGCGGTCATCGACGTGCTCGCCTATTTTGCCAGCAGCCGCATCTCCGACGAGCAGGCGCTGAAAGCCAAGGAAAGCGTGCTGATCTTCCGCGGCGATATGCTGCAGGACCAGCTGACGCAGCTTGAAAACCAGGCCAATTCCATCGCGCGCATCGAGGCGCTGCAGATGTCGATCACCAGCCTGAAGAGCGGCTGGAAAACCATCGAGAAGACTTCGGGCGATGCCCGCGCCGAGTTGAAGAAGGTTTTCATCACCAGTAATCCCAATCCCGCGGACCAGCGCGAGAAACTGATGAAGCCGCAAGGACCGAGCGGCTTCTATTATTCGAACCATGAAAAGACGCAGGGCGAAGTCGCCCGCGACCTCGAGGATACTGCCTTCAGCGACCTGCTGATCGCCGATCTCGACGGTACCGTGCTCTATTCCTACAAGAAGGAAGACGATTTCGCCGAGAACCTGAAATCGGACGCCTGGAAGGCGACCGGCGCCGGTATTGCTTTTGCCAAGGCGATCGAGAATACCGCCAAGGCGACCGATGACGCGGCTCCGACAGGCTTTTCCGGCCTTCGCGTCGATGCCGCCAGCGGCAAGTCGGCGATCTTCTATGCTGTGCCGATCGTCAAACTCGGAGCGGCCAAGGGCATCATCCTCTTCAAGGTGCGTGACGATATCGTCACCGGCATTCTTTCCAAGGGTATCGTCCAGGGCAACACGGCGCAGGCGGCGATCGTTTCCGCGGATGGATCCGCCGTCGGTTTGGACGGAAGCGGCAAGCTTTCGATGCTCGATGCGGCACCCTTCACTTTCATCAAGGGCGCGCTTGCCAGTTCGACAATGACGGTTGCCGATTTCAACCGGGCGGACGGCGCGGCTCGCGCCTATGTCCGCGGCATCGACTATCGCGGCGAACGCTTTCTGGTGGTCGAGAGTGTGCTGCTGAGCGAGCTCAACGCCGGCTCGATCGAGATCGCCACGCTGCTGACGATGATCGGCATCGGCGTGCTCGTGGTCATGGCGATCACCACCGGGCTCGTCACCAATTTCCTGTTTTCGCCGCTGGCACGCCTTGCCGGCGTCACCCGGGATGTCGCCGACGGCAAGCTCGACAGCGAGATCGGCAGCCTGAACCGCAAGGACGAAATCGGCACGATGGCGAACGCGCTCGCCCGCTTCCGGCAGTCGCTGATCGAAGGCCGCGAACTCGAAGCCGCCAGCGAGGAGACGCGCCTGCAGGCAGAGCACGACCGCCAGCAGAATCTTGCCGAGCGCGAAGCCGAGGCGAAGTCGCTGCAGCAGGTGGTGGAGGCGCTCGACGAGGGCCTGCATCATCTGGCGAACGGTGATCTCGCCTATCAGATCGATACCCGCTTCCCGAACGAGCTCGAAAGCCTGCGCGTCAACTTCAACGAGGCGCTGGCGACGCTGAGCGAAACCATGACGGCGATCGGCGGCAACTCGATGGCCGTGCGCGCCGGCTCCGAGGAGATGCGCACCGGCGCCGACGAGCTTGCTGCGCGCACCGAGCGCCAGGCCGGCTCGATCACCGAGACGGCGAATGCGATCAGCGCCATCACCCAATCCGTCCGCCGGCAGATCGAGCGAGCCGAACAGGCCGAGCGCATTGCCCGCGACGCCAAGAAGGAGACGACCGGCTCCGGACAGATCATGCGCGAGACCATCGCGGCGATGGAGGCAATCCAGGCCTCCTCGCGCCAGATCAACACGATCATCTCGGTCATCGACGACATCGCCTTCCAGACCAACCTTCTGGCGCTCAATGCCGGCGTCGAGGCGGCGCGCGCGGGTGAATCGGGCAAGGGTTTCGCCGTCGTCGCCATGGAAGTGCGCGAACTCGCGCAGCGCTCGTCGAGCGCTGCCAAGGAAATCTCCAGCCTGCTGCAGAAATCGACGCATGAGGTCGAAAGCGGCGTTGCGCTGGTGGAAAAAGCGGGCGTTGCGCTGACGGGCATCGGCGGCCATGTCGAGGCGATCAACGGGCAGATCAACGAGATCATGGAATCGACCCGCGAAGAGGCCGGCACGCTGCGTGAGATCAACAGCGCTGTTGCCGAACTCGATGCGATGACGCAGCAGAACGCGTCGATGGTCGAAGAGACGACCGAGGCAATCCACCGGCTGGCGACGGAAGCCCTGGAGATGGACCGTCAGCTCGGCAACTTCACGCTGCCGCACGGCCATCACGCGCCGAGCGCCGAGGTGCATGTGCTGCGCCGTCACCGGTAAACGGTCGGCTCCGACACCGGGCACGGGTCGCGTTCGCGCGGCCCTTTTTGTTTGCGCGCATCGTTTGGAATGGTGCGGGCGGGAACCTACATAGACGGCATCCTTCAACTGCCTGGCAGGTTTCCCATGGTTCCCTTCTCCATACTCGACCTCTCCCCCGTTGCCGAAGGCCGCACCGTCAGCCAATCTTTCGAGGCCTCGGCGCGGATGGCTGAGAAGGCCGAGGAGTTCGGCTACAAGCGTTTCTGGCTCGCCGAACATCACGGCATGCCGGGGATTGCCAGCGCCGCCACCGCAGTCGTCATCGGCCATGTCGGAGCTGCGACCAAGCGCATCCGCATCGGCTCCGGCGGCATCATGCTGCCCAATCATTCACCGCTCGTCATCGCCGAGCAGTTCGGCACGCTGGAGGCGCTTTTCCCCGGCCGCATCGATCTCGGCCTCGGGCGCGCGCCGGGAACGGACATGCGCACGGCGCAGGCGCTGCGGCGCAACCTCGAGGCCGGGGCGAACAGCTTCCCGAATGATGTGGTGGAACTGCAGCAGCTCCTCGACGCGCCGGTCGAGAACCAGGCAATTCTTGCGGTGCCGGGCAACAATTCTCATGTTCCGATCTGGCTGCTCGGCTCCAGCCTCTACAGCGCCCAGCTTGCCGGCATGCTCGGGCTTCCCTACGCCTTCGCCTCGCATTTCGCGCCCGACATGCTGCTCGACGCCATCGCAATCTACCGCGACCGCTTTCAGCCCTCGGCGAGGCTCGACAAGCCTTATGTGATGGTCGGCGTCATGGGTGCGGTGGCGGCGACGGACGAGGAGGCGCGGTACCATTTCACCTCCGCCCAGCAACAGTTCGTCAACCTGCGCCGCAACGTCCGCGGGCCGTTCCCGCGTCCGGTGGCCGATATGGAGAACTTCTGGTCGCCGATGGAGAAGATGAACGTCGAACACACGTTGCGTTATGCCGTGGTGGGATCGCCGAAGACGGCGGAGGCGAAACTGACGGAATTCCTGAAGGAAACGCAGGCCGACGAGGTGATCATCTCGATGCCGATCCACGACATTGAGGCGCGGCTGCGATCGGTGGAACTGTTCGCCGGATTGGGAAATTTCATGCGGGCGGCCGCGTAGGTTTGCCAACTGGCGCCCTGCAGAAGATTCATCTGCGCAAACAAAAAACCCGGCGTCACGGCCGGGTTTTCGATTGGCGGCGGTCTGAACAAATCAGGCGGAGAGCTTCGCCAGAACCTCTTCCGAGACTTCGAAGTTGGAATAGACGTTCTGCACGTCGTCATCGTCTTCGAGGCTATCGATGAGCCTCATCAGCGACTGAGCCTTTTCCTCGTCCACCGGCACGTTGTTCTGGGCGCGCCAGACGGCCTTGACGGTTTCGGCTTCGCCGAGGCTTGATTCCAGGGCTTTCGACACTTCGCCGAGAGCTTCGAAGCCGCAGGTGACGTAGTGGCCGTCCTCGTCGGTCTCGACGTCATCGGCGCCGGCTTCGATTGCGGCTTCCATCATTTTGTCGGCGTCGCCGGCTGAAAGCTTGTAGGTGATTTCGCCGACATGGTCGAAGGAGAAGGACACGGAACCGGTTTCGCCGAGCGCACCGCCGGCCTTGGTGAAGATCGAGCGGACGTTGGAGGCGGTGCGGTTGCGGTTGTCGGTCAGGGCCTCGACGATGATCGCCGTGCCGCCCGGGCCATAGCCCTCATAGCGGACTTCGTCGTAGTTTTCGCCGTCGGCGCCAGCTGCCTTCTTGATGGCGCGATCGATATTGTCCTTCGGCATGGACTGGGCCTTGGCGTTCTGGATCGCCAGGCGAAGGCGGGCGTTCATCGTCGGGTCGGGCAGGCCGGCCTTGGCGGCAACGGTGATTTCGCGCGCAAGCTTCGAGAACATTTTCGACCGCACGGCATCCTGACGGCCTTTACGGTGCATGATGTTTTTAAACTGTGAATGGCCAGCCATGGCACCCCTGTTCACGTCTCATTGTTCGGAATGGGCCGCCTTATAAGAGCGAAACGGCACCCGTTCAAGGAAAAAGCGGTGGATTTGCCGCGCCATGCGCGGGCCTGCCACCCATCTCAGTCAGCCGTCAACCGCTTGCGGCTGGCGAAGAAACTATGTCCGTCCTGGCGTCGGCAACGCAGTCCCTCTGTGCCGGAGGTGCAGGAATAGGGTCCACCCCTCCAGGTATCGCCATAGTCGAGAATATGTTCCTCGCTGCAGCAGGCGGTATCGCCGAACATCTTGAAGAGAATGCCTTTGCCGCTCGCCCGCAGGATCAGGCGCATATAGAGCGGCTCCTTGCGTTCGCAGGCAAGCTCCGGACCACCGTCTTCGGGAACGTACATTTCGACGCCGCCCTTTGGCGTATAGATACAGCCGATGTTATTTGTGGGCGTAACGAAGACGACCTGGCCATTCTCGTCGGGCTTGAAGGTCTTTTCCGCCGCAAGGACTGTTGGCGCAAAGGCTGCGCAAAAAATCAAAGCCAGAATCGAATGTTTTGTTCGCATGGGTGATCCTTTCTCGGTCGGGCGCACTATCGCATATTCCCGCACGCTGAAAAGACGGCGTCGTCGGCTGCCTCTGCGGGGAACAAAGGCAGGGGGATGGCGTTTCAACCGAACTCCCTCCAACGGAAAGGAACGGTCATGGCAAGTCTCAGCGAGGCGCGGGAACAACCAGCACGTCAGCTTTGGGATCAGGTCAACGGTGTTCATGCCGGCATGCTCGGCGTTTCCGGACTGGACATGCACATGCAGCCGATGGCGCCGCATGCCGATCCCACGACCAACACCATTTGGTTCTATACCAAGACCGATGCCGATATCGTGCGCGCCATCAAGCCCGGCAGCCGCGCGCATTTCTGCGTCATCGGCAAGGACCACGATTATCATGCCTGCCTTGCCGGCATGATCGACGTGCGTCCCGACCCTGCGAAGATCGAGGAATACTGGAGTTCGGTGGTGGCGGCCTGGTATGACGGCAAAAAGGATCCCAAACTCACCATGCTTTCCCTGCATGTCGACGATGCCGAGATCTGGGTTTCGACAGGCAACGCACTGAAATTTGGCTGGGAGATCGCCAAGGCCAATCTCGACGACGACAAGCTGCCGGATGTCGGCATCAAGCGTCACCTGCAGTTCGCCTGACGCGCAAGGCTTGAATGCAACCGTCAGAGCAAAGGCCGCCGTACAGTTTGCTGGAATTGCGCCGGGCCTTGTTATCGTACGCCCTTCAGGACGTAGATCAGCGGCTTCTTCGGCAGTGTGCGCATGGAGACCGTGATGCTGTCGTCAGGAGCATAGGCGACATCGAAGTCCTTACCGAACATCGAGAGAAAGGCATCGACCGGCGGACCGCGGCGGTGCATCGGCAGGATCAGCGACGAGCGCAGCCGCTTGATGACACGGCTCATGCTGTCGGCGCCCATGGTAAGGCCCCCGTCGACCGGCACCATGACGACATCCAGGCGCCCGATCTCGGTATAGTGGGAATCCGTCAGCTCGTAATGCAGATGGCCGAGATGACCGATGCAGAGGCCGGCGATCTCGAAGATGAAAATCGAGTTGCCGTTCTCCTGCGAACCGCCGAGGCCGTAGCTGAAACGGATATCGGTCGTGACGTTGCGGATATAGACGTCGCCGACGACCAGATTGACCGTGGCCTTCTCGCCCGGAACGTCGCTCCACCCATGGAGCACGTGCTTGATGCCGGGATCGGGCGTCAGGGTGAAGTGGGTCGGATGGGCCTTGTTCATGGTCACGACATCGGGCGTCGTCGCCGGCCGGTACCAGCCGTTATAGTCGGTCGCGATGACGATGCCGGCAGGCGTCTCGATCTCGAAGGTGGAATGGCCAAGGAAGGTGAACTTGACGTCCTCGCCCTCGGAGACGGCAGGCACGAGCGCTGGGGCACCGGAAAAACTTGCGAAGGTCGCTTTGGGGAGATTTTGCGCGATCGCCTGGCATTGGCTGACGGGCGTTCGCTGTTCTTGCGCCGCAGCAGGAACAGGCGCGGCGAAGGTTGCAAGCCATGCGATAGCGAGGACAAGATATCGCGGCTTCATGCCACCCCTCCGGCGCTTCACAGAGAGCGCCGCGCGTCCGAAGACGCGCCAAGGACGCTCGATCACTTTGAATAGGCGGCGCGAGGATGCGGCATGAGGTCGCAGCGGTCCAGACTAGGGCTGCTCACAATCGTGTGTTGATGTGCGTGGCTTACCGCCAGAACTCCGGCACCGTTTCGGCCAGGCGCGGTCCGAGCCGGAGCGGCGCGATCTTTTCGGCCAGTCCCGTCGCATCGGAAATCTCCACGCCGACACCGCAAATCGTTGCGGGGCCGTTCGCCGCTTCCATGCGGCCCTTGGGCATCTTGGAAATGAAGCGGTTGAGGGGCTCCTCCTTGTCCATGCCGAGCGAGGAATCATAGTCACCGCACATGCCGGCATCCGACATATAGGCGGTGCCGCCATTCAGGATCTGTGCGTCGGCCGTCGGCACATGCGTATGGGTGCCGACCACGAAGCTGGCGCGGCCGTCGACGAAATGGCCGAAGCACTGCTTTTCGCTGGTCGCCTCCGCATGGAAATCGAAGATGATCGCGTCGGCCTGCTCCTTCAACGGGCAGGCGTCGAGGATCACCTCCGCGGATTTGAAGGGATCGTCGAGCTCCGGATGCATGAATACGCGGCCCATGACGTTGGCGACGAGCACGCGCGCGCCGTTCCTGGCATAGAAAAGACCGGAACCGCGGCCCGGCGTGCCTTGCGGATAATTGGCCGGCCGCAGGAATTGATCGTGCCGTCCGGCAAAGACGACCGCTTCTTTCTGATCCCAGACGTGATTGCCCGTCGTCACCACATCGGCGCCGGCATTGATCGTTTCCAGAAAGATGTCCTCGGTGATGCCGAAGCCGCCGGCGGCGTTCTCGCCGTTGACGACGACGAAATCGAGCTTGAGGTCGGAAATCAGCCCGGGAAGGCGGTCCCAGACCGCTGTGCGTCCCGTCTTGCCGACCATGTCACCCAGAAAAAGCAGCCGCATTCCCTATCCAATCCAAGAGGCAAAAAAGCGAAGGCCGCTTTCTGTCAGGATGGCATCCAGGCTTATGTCGTGCGGCTCATCGGGCACATGTGCCACTTCCTGGCAGTCGAATGCAATGCCGATCAGCTTCGGATGCAGGCCTTTTTCTCTTAGCCGGCTGATGGCGCGATCGTAATGGCCGGCGCCATAGCCGATGCGGTGGCCGCGAATATCGAAGGCTGAGAGCGGTACCAGCATGATCTCGGGGTCGAGAATAGCGGCGTCTTCGGCGGGGCCAACGGTGCCGAAGCCGGTCGCAACAAGCGGCGCGCCTTCGGCCAATTCGCGAAAGACGATCGTCTGCTTGTCGAGGATCGCCGGCACGCAGAGCCGCGCGCCACGCGCCGCAAAGCGCGCCATCAACGGCCTGAGATCGGCTTCCGAGCGGATCGGCAGAAAACCCGAGACGATCGTGCCCGGCGCAAAGCCAACCGCCTCGCCGGCGTGATCGGCCATGGCAAGGCTTTTGGAAACGCGTTCCTCGACGGGGATGGCGTCGCGTGCCGACAGCCGTTCGGTGCGCAACTGCGCTTTCAATTCTCTAGCGGTCATTGGATCTGCCGGATACGGGAAAATTCGACCGAGCATAGACGGCTGGATATCGGATGCAATGCCGGGCGCGACAGTGCTGCACCCGTTTCACGCCTCGTCAGATGACGATGCTGGTCGGTATCGCCGTGGTGGTGGCGGAAAAACCTGCCATATCGGGAACAGAATTGGCCCCAGCCTGGCTGTCCTGACGCAGTTCGCGCATCGCCTTTTCGAGGAGTTGCTTGAGTTCGCGTACAGCGCCCTTGAACTCTTCCATCGCCTCACGGTCATCGGCGGAAATCCCTGAGAATTTGGGAGTATCCCCGGCGACGCTTTCATAGGCCTTGCGAGCCTCGGCGGCGTCGGTCGGTTCCGGCGCGTCGGTATTTCCTGTGGCATCCGTCAGCGCCGCATCGGCGCCGCTTGTCGCTGCGGCCGTCGAATCCGCGGTTGCATCGGGAACGGCGGTTGCCGGGCTGCCTGATGCGACCGAGGACGCGAATTCCGAGGCGGCGGTGCCAACCTTGCGGGCGAGTTCGGAGGCCAGACGCGCGACCACCTCGGGAGGCAGATTGGAGCTCTTCAGCATCTCCAACTCCTGCTTTGCCTCTTCGAGCTTGCGTTGCGCCTTCGCTTTGGATTCATCCCCCGCGTTAGCCAAGGTCTGACGAATCTGCTGCTGCGCCTGAGTGGTGCGCTGCAGTCTCAGCACGCCCTGGTCGGCGTCGTTTCCCGAGGCAGATAGTCCCGTTGCCGAAGACGTACCGCGCAAAATGATGGAAGCAGACGTGGTTGCGACCTGCATGGACAATCCCCCGATCTAATCGGGCCCCCGATTGCAATTCGGGCATATCCTGCAACTTCAGACTTGCGTGGACCTGTGCCCTGGGGATTGCGGCAGTGCGGCGGCCAGCCGCTGCATCGTCTCCTCGAACAGGGACACGCCGCCGGGCGCCCAGCCGAGGGCGCCGATTTTTGCCGTGCTCATCGGGTTGAGCGTTGCCTTGCCGGTGGGGGCGGGCAGTGCGTGTCGACAGCTCGTTGCGCGTTGCACAGGCGAAAGGATATCGTTCGTGTCGACTGATATATCCGAGACGTTGAAGACCTCGCCGGAAATGCGGGTGCTTTCCGTTTCCAGCATCAGCCGTACCGCGCGTCCCAGGTCGCGGCCATGAAGCTCCGTTCCCGCGCGGACAGCAACCGGCCGGCCGGATAGGTAATCGGCGATCAGGCCGTCCCATTTGTTTGGAAGGAAATCGCCGTAGACGCCGGTCGCTCTCAGGCTCACGCCGGCAAAGCCGGGTGCCGCGAGGTCAGCAAGCGCGCGTTCGGCGTCAAGCTTCACCCTGCCGTAGAGCGTTTCGGGTTCGGCCTGCATGGTCTCCGTCAGCTCGGTTCCCGGCGGATACTCGCCATAGGCTGCGCGGCTGGACAGGAAGACGCAGCGGCGCGTGCCGGCGCGTTTGGCGGCTTCGAAAAGCCGGACGGTACCGTCGAGGTTCAACCTGTGGAAGCTCTTCGGATCGTCGCCTTCGCCGCCGCGATATTTGCCGGGAACATGGCTGAAGGCGGCGTGGACAAAGAAATAGGCGTCGTCGAAGACGTCGATCTGATCGGTGTCGGGATCAAGCGAAAGCGCTGCGAACTCAACCGGGCGGGAGAAGAGGCGGGGCAATGGCGCGCGGCGGCCGCCGACGATCACCTGATATCCGGCGGCCAGCAGTTCCTCGACGACATATCGGCCGACGAGACCCGTTCCGCCAGATACCAGTACCTTCATGCCGTCCCTTCCGGATTGTTCAGCGCCGCAATATCGGGCACATCGTCATCATTGTGGAAATGGTGCCACAGATCGATCAATGGTTGTAGTCGCGCTGCCTTGGGATGATCCTTTTCCCACGGTTTTTCATACTGGTAATGCAGGATCGAAATGCTCTTCCAGTCCCAAAGCTCAGGCATGGTGAACCATACATATTGCAGCATGTTGAAATAAACCGGCAGGCCGTGCCAATCCGGGAAGAAAGCCTCGAGAAACGTCTGATCGGTGCGCCGCCAGAAGGTGTTTGGCTGGTCGAGCCTCTCGAGCATGTGCCGGAATGTGTTATCGGAAGGCGTCGCGACGAAGACGCCTGAGTTCATGCGATGGAAATCGGCGAGGCTTTCATAGACATTGGGAGCTGCGGAAAATTCCGGATAGAGGAAGAGCCTGTCGACATTCTTCAGCACCAGAGCATCGGCATCGATGAAGACGCAGCGCTGATATTCGACAAGCTGCCAGAGCCTGAGCTTGCAGAAATTATCGAGCGGAGAGTGGAAATCCGGTTTGCGGCCCTTGGTAAAAGGAGCCGCGGAATGAAGGCTACCGCGAGCGTGGCGCTCGTTGAAGGCATCGGACAGCGGCAGATGCTCGACCTCGATCAGGCGGCAGGCGAGGGTCTTCAAAGGTATGAGAGCGGCCGCATCGACGCCGCCGGTGTGAAGGATGACGATGTCGGCCGCGGTGCCGGTATGCCGCAGAGAGCGGGCGAGGGCGGTTGCGCCCATGGCGTAGTCGGCGTTGGTGACGAGGGTGACGTAGGCAAAACGGCCGCTGGTGCTCGTCATATCTCAGCGCTCACGAGACGGATTTCAGCCGCTTGCCTTCCGGATCGTGATTGATCGTCGCGGCGATGTCCTTGGTCCAGGCGGAAACGGCCGGCACGCGCGAGCGGTCGACGCGATAGGAGAATTTCTTCGCCACGTCGACGATCTCGTCGAGCAGGGCGGCTTCCAGGGTAATCGGAGCGAGGCCGAGATCGAGGAACTTTTCGTTCCGGACGATCAGCTCGTTCTCGGCGGCTTCCTTGCGCGGGTTGGGCAGCCAGGCGATCTTGGAGCCGGTCATTCTGGCGATCATCTCGGCGAGGTCGCGCACCCGGTGGGTTTCCGTCATCTGATTGAAGATCTCGACGCGGGCGCCTGGGGCAGGCGGGTTCTCCAGCGCCAACTCGATGCAGCGCACCGAGTCCTGGATGTGGATGAAGGCGCGGGTCTGGCCGCCGGTTCCGTGCACCGTCAGCGGATAGCCGATCGCGGCCTGGATGAGGAAGCGGTTCAGCACCGTGCCGTAGTCGCCGTCATAATCGAAGCGGTTGATGAGCTGCGCGTGGCGGCGCGTCTGCTCGGTATGAGTGCCCCAGACGATGCCCTGGTGCAGATCTGTGATCCTCAGCCCGTCGTTCTTTGCGTAGAACTGGAAGAGAAGCTGATCCAGGCACTTGGTCATATGGTAGATCGAGCCCGGATTGGAGGGGTACAAGATCTCCTGGCTGACGGTCTCGCCGCCCGCGGTTTCGATGCCGACGGGCAGATAACCTTCGGGAATGGCGGCCCCGACGGTCGAGTAACCATAGACGCCCATCGTGCCGAGATGGATGAGGTGGGCGTCGAGATTGAGTTCAGTCAGCGCGTTCAGCAGATTATGCGTGGCGCTGACATTGTTGTTGACGGTGTAGTTCTTGTGGCGGTCGGTCTTCATCGAATAGGGCGCGGCGCGCTGTTCGGCGAAATGGATGACGGCATCGGGGCGGTTTTCGGCAAGCCACTTCTTCAAGAGCTCATAATCTTTGGCGAGATCGATCAGATTGAAGTGGATACGGCGTCCGGTTTCGGCATGCCAGATGCGAGTGCGCTCCTGGATCGAATCCATCGGCGTCAGCGACTGAACACCAAGTTCGGTGTCGATCCAGCGGCGCGAGAGATTGTCGAGGATATGGATGTCGTGACCGGCATCGGAAAGGTGGAGCGAGGTGGGCCAGCCAATGAAACCGTCTCCGCCCATTACCGCAATCTTCATCGCATCGTCTCCTGATCGGTCGCTTATTATCGGGAATAGTTAGGAATTATGACAATCATTCAATGCCTGCCGGTCGGGCATTCAATGCTTGCCTGTCGGGAAGCGTTGCGCCAAAGAGGGCACCTGAGTTTGGAGAAAATTATGACGGAACGCCCTTTTTCCATTTCGGGAGAGCTGACGGAGGCCGGACATCGCCTCGTTCAGCGGGTCTATTATGAAGATACGGATTTCTCCGGCCTGGTTTATCACGCCCGCTACCTGCATTTCCTCGAGCGCGGCCGTACCGACTATCTGCGCTGCCTCGGCGTCGAGCAGCGTGAACTCGTCAGCGCCGACGAGGAGGGGCTGGTTTTCGTCGTGCACCGCATGGAGATCGACTTCAAGAGCCCGGCGCGCATGGACGACGTGCTGACGATCCTGACGCACACGGAAAAAGCCGGAGGGGCCAAGATGGTGCTCAACCAGCAGATCCGCTCGGGCGAGACGCTGCTGATCGCCGCCAAGGTGATCATTGCCGTCATCAATGCCAAGGGGCGGCCGAGGCGGCTGCCGGAAACGCTGGCGGCGAAATTCCTGGAAGGCAGCAAACCGCTGTAGTTCGAATCGCCTGGAATTCGCAGTTGCCCGCTTGTCAAAACATGAGTTTTATGTGAAGGAATTTGCGCGCCGCAGAATGGGCGCTCGGGCAGCCGGGCATTGCTCCCGGTCAAGTATTCCATGGAACAAAATCTTCCGCACGCAGGCTTACTGTCACAGTCAGGCACTAACGATCTATTAACCATAATAGTGTCTTACTGGGAAAGTCAGAGTTTGTGCGGTGCACGCCTTCCTTTGACCAAATTTGACGGCAAGAAGGCGGAAGATGAGCTTGGAAGCTTGACCAGGGCTTTGGGCAGCGGCCGCCAGACACTTCTTGCGAGATCACTTTGTGCCGCCCGGTCCTGCGCCGGGCGTTTGGATTCGAGGATTTTGGTTCAATGGAACAAGTAGGATTGGCAGCAGCCGCGACGGACGTCAGCCTCTGGTCGCTTTTCATGCAGGCCGGCATCGTCGTCAAGCTCGTCATGCTCGGGCTCATCGCGGCTTCGGTATGGACGTGGGCGATCGTCATCGACAAGTACCTGGCTTATGGCCGCGCACGACGCCAGTTCGACAAGTTCGAGCAGGTTTTCTGGTCGGGCCAGTCGCTGGAAGAACTCTACCGATCGCTGTCGGAGCGCAACAATACGGGTCTGGCGGCGATCTTCGTCGCGGCCATGCGTGAGTGGAAGAAGTCGTTCGAACGCGGCGCCCGCTCGCCGATCGGCCTGCAGATGCGTATCGACCGGGCGATGGACGTGACGCTGTCACGCGAATCGGAATTTCTCGGCGCCCGCCTCGGATCGCTCGCGACCATCGGTTCGGCCGGTCCGTTCATCGGCCTTTTCGGTACGGTTGTCGGCATCATGACCTCGTTCCAGGCGATCGCCGGATCGAAGTCCACCAATCTTGCGGTCGTGGCGCCCGGTATCGCCGAAGCGCTACTTGCCACCGCGATCGGTCTCGTTGCTGCTATCCCGGCCGTTATCGCCTACAACAAGTTCTCTGCCGATGCCGGCAAGCTCTCGGGCCGCATGGAAGGTTTTGCGGATGAATTCTCCGCCATACTTTCGCGCCAGATCGACGAGAAGCTGCAGCCGCGCGCTGCCGCTCAGTAACCAACGGAGTATTCGAACATGGGTATGGCTGTTGGAGGCAATGGCGGCGGAGGCGGCGGACGCCGCCGTCGCGGCGGTCGCAACAAGGCCGTGATTTCCGAAATCAACGTGACGCCGCTCGTCGACGTCATGCTCGTGCTGTTGATCATCTTCATGGTCGCGGCACCGATGATGACCGTCGGCGTGCCGATCGACCTGCCGGAAACGCAGGCCAAGGCGCTGAATTCCGAAACGCAGCCAATCACGATCTCGGTCAAGAACGACGGCGAGGTGTTCCTGCAGGAAACGTCGATCCCGGCGGCCGAAATCGCCGCCAAGCTCGAGGCGATCGCGACCACCGGTTATAACGAACGCATCTTCGTGCGCGGCGACGCGACGGCGCCCTACGGCGTCATCGCCGACGTCATGGCTCGCATCCAGGGGGCCGGCTTCAAGAATATCGGCCTCGTGACGCAGCAGAAGAAGGACCAATAGCGCTCAAGATGAAGGCCAGTGTCATCACATCTGCTGTTTTGCACGGCCTGGTGCTAACCTGGGCGATGGTGTCGCTCAGTGCGCCGGAATCCTTCAAGGTGGAGGATTTCGAGGCGATGCCGGTCGACCTCGTGCCGGTGGAATCGATCACCCAGATGCAGCAGGGCGACAAGAAGGCTCCGAAGAAGGAGACTTCCGCGCCCGTGCCGACGACGCGACCGCCGATCGCACAGCCGGCCGAGAATGCCGGCGACAACAATGCCGACCTGAAAACGCCGCCGGTCCCGAACGCCAAGCCGAGCAATAGCGAGGCCGCCGCGGCGAATTCGAGCGAGAAGCCGCTGCCGCAGGTCGATCCCAAGCCGAACGACGTCAAGGAAATCAACAAGGAAGAGACCGAGGTCGAGCAGCCGAAGGAAGTTGCTTCCATTCCGCCGCCGAAGCCGGTCGAGGTGACGCCACCGAAACCGGAGGAAAAACCGCCGGAAGAACAGGCCAAGCCCGAGGAGCCGCCGAAGCCGGATGCGGAAGCATTGCCGGACAAGGTGCCGACGCCGGTCGTCAAGCCGCAGGTAAAGCCGCCGGAGCCACAAAAGACGGCCGAAAAGCCGCCGGAAAAGACACCGGACGAGCCGAAGGCCGCCGAAAAACCGACAGACAAGAAGAAGGCCGACAAGAAGCAGGAAGTCGCGAAATCGGCTTCGTCGATGAAGAGTGACTTCAATGCCGACGAGGTCGCGGCGTTGCTGAACAAGACCGATCCCTCCGCGGGCGGCGCCAAGCGCTCGACGCAGGAGGCATCGCTGGGTGCGAAGAAGAGCAATGGTGGCTCGAAACTCAGCCAGAGCGAAGAAGATGCGATGCGCAGCTTGATCGAGGGTAACTGGCTTGTCACGCCCGGAATGGAAGGCCTTTCCGGCATGGTCATCAAGGTTCACATGAAGCTCGACAAAGACGGCAACATTATTGGCCAGCCGGAAGTCGAGTCGTCGGGCGGCAACAGCAGCGACTCCACACGCCGTGCGTTGGAAGGCGGTGCTTATAGAGCTGTCATGAAGTCGGCACCTTTCTCAACGCTTCCGAAGGACAAGTATGACGCCTGGAATGAAGTCGAGCTCAACTTCGATCCAAGCAGCATGGGAATCTAGATGTCGAGAAGCCTGGCTTCCAAAGATAAATACGATGCCTGGATGGAAGTTGTCTTTAACTTCGCTGCCGGCAATTTGAATTCATGAAGTGCTGAAAGGCTTGTTTGATATGGTCAAGTGTTCCCTCATCCGCGCTCTGATGGTCATAGCAGGCCTGATCGGGGTCGCAGCCTTTACGACGCCAGCCAACGCGTTGGTCACCCTCGATATTCGAAAGGGTAATGTCCAGCCGCTGCCGATTGCGGTGACGGACTTCCTGCAGGGTGATATGGGCGCGCAGGTTTCGCAGGTGATCGCGGCCGATCTGCAGCGCTCCGGCCTTTTCGCGCCGATCAACAAGAGCGCCTTCATCGAGAAGATCTCCAATCCGGATGCCGCACCACGTTTCGAGGACTGGAAGGTCATCAATGCGCAGGCGCTGGTTACAGGCCGGGTGACGCAGGAGGCGGATGGCCGTCTTCGTGCCGAATTCCGTCTCTGGGACCCGTTTGCCGGCCAGCAGATGACCGGACAGCAGTTCTACACGCAGCCGGAAAACTGGCGCCGCGTCGCCCACATCATCGCCGATGCGATCTACAAGCAGATCACCGGTGAGGAAGGCTATTTCGATACTCGCGTCGTCTTCGTCTCCGAATCCGGCACCAAGCAGCAGCGCAAGCGCCAGCTGGCGATCATGGATCAGGACGGTTTCAACATTAAGATGCTGACGGATGGCAGCGATCTCGTGCTGACGCCGCGCTTCTCGCCGAGCCGGCAGGAAGTCACTTACATGTCCTTCGCCAACCAGCAGCCGCGGGTCTATCTGCTGCAGCTCGAAACCGGGCAGCGCGAGGTCGTCGGCAATTTCCCGGGCATGACCTTCTCGCCGCGCTTTTCTCCGGATGGCCAGAAGGTGATCATGAGCCTGCAGCAGGAAGGCAATTCGAACATCTACACGATGGACCTGCGCTCGCGCACGACGACGCGATTGACCTCGACGGCTGCGATCGACACTTCGCCCTCCTATTCGCCTGACGGTGCGCGTGTCAGCTTCGAAAGCGACCGTGGTGGTAAGCCGCAGATCTACGTGATGAATGCCGATGGTTCTGGCCAGACCCGCATTTCCTTCGGTGACGGTTCCTATTCGACGCCGGTCTGGTCGCCGCGTGGCGATCTGATCGCCTTCACCAAGCAGGCCGGCGGCAAGTTCTCGATCGGCGTGATGAAGCCTGATGGTTCGGGTGAGCGTATCCTGACGACCGGCTTCCACAACGAGGGTCCGACCTGGGCGCCGAATGGCCGCGTGCTGATGTTCTTCCGCCAGGCAGCAGGCGCAGGCGGTCCGCAGCTCTATTCGATCGATCTGACCGGTTACAATGAACAGCTCGTCAAGACGCCGAGCTACGGTTCCGACCCGGCCTGGTCGCCGCTTCTGGAGTAGCGGGCGCGGCAATGCCTTTATGTCGCCCCAGAATCATGAAAACCGGGCGGCTACGGGACAAATCAATAAATTGTTAACCATAATCTTTGAGGGGCGGTTAACCGAGTGCGGTTACTGTCCGGAAACCCTGAAATCGCAAGGAGACCCGGCCATGAGCCGAATTCACACCCCGGCAATGAGCCGCATGCAGAATTTCGCCCGCAACCCCGTCATGATCGCGCTCGTCGCCGGTCTTGCACTTGCAAGCTGCGCCAAGAAGAACGGCGGCGTACCGAATAGCGCTGGCGAACTTGGCCTCGGCGCCGGTGCAGCAACGCCGGGCTCCGCCCAGGACTTCACGGTCAATGTCGGCGACCGCATCTTCTTCGACACCGACTCCTCGTCGATCCGCGCCGATGCCTCGCAGACGCTCGACCGTCAGGCGCAGTGGCTTGCCCGCTACCCGAACTACCAGATCACTGTCGAAGGCCATGCCGACGAACGCGGCACCCGCGAATATAACTTGGCACTCGGCGCCCGCCGCGCGGCTGCCGCCAAGGACTATCTCGCTTCGCGCGGCGTTCCCGCACAGCGCCTGAAGACGATCTCCTACGGCAAGGAACGCCCCGTCGCCGTCTGCGACGATATTTCCTGCTGGTCGCAGAACCGCCGCGCGGTCACGGTTCTCGGCGGCGCCGGCATGTAATTTGCCGACATAGTTTGCTTTCGAAAGGCGGTCCCTGCAGGGGCCGCCTTTTCTTTTTGACCACACTTTGGCCAGACTCCGTTGCTTTTTGAAAGCAATTGGAAAAATCTCCTGTTCGTGCCATCGAGGCGCGAAGAATCACTGGGACAGGACGATACATATGAAGAAACTTGTCGTGGCAGGCATGCTGTGCCTCGCGGCTGTGACCGGGAGCGAACGGGCGGCCTATTCCGCTTCGTTCTTCGGGCTGCATCTCGGCGACCGATCCACGGAAAACCAGGCGGCGCCGCCGGTCGTCAAGGTGCAGAGCGGCGATGCGGAGGTTCGCGTGCAGCAGCTCGAAGAGCAGTTGCGGCAGCTGAACGGCCGCATCGAGGAGATGAGCTTTCAGCTTCTGCAGATGCAGGAGACGATCCGCAAGCAGCAGGAAGATAATGAATTCCGCTTCCAGCAGCTGGAAAAGACAGGCGCCGGCGGCAATACGACCAAGGCGCCCGTCAAGAAGAGCGAAACCGATCCCGCTCCGGCAGCCTCGGGCGGCGACGATATCGCCAAGGTGATCCAAGCGCCGCAGGGAGCCGAAACGGCTCCCTCCAGCAACGTGCCTCAGAATAGTGGTCTCGGCCAGCCGCCGAAGGAGCTTGGCTCGATCGACTTCGATCAGAACGGCAAACAGATCGGCGGAACGATCGACGACAATGCCACAATCGGCTCCGGGCCGATTCCTGATGCCAATAGCGGGAAGTCTCAGCAGACCGCTTCGCTCGGCGGCGAGGCCGATCAGTACAAGTCCGCCTACGGGCATGTGCTTTCCGGCGATTACAGCACGGCCGAGCAGGAATTCACGCAGTACATCACCCGTTACCCGAGCAGCGCGCGGGCGGCGGACGCCAATTTCTGGCTTGGCGAGGCGCTCTATTCGCAGGGCAAGTACAATGAGGCGGCGAAGACCTTCCTCAATGCCCATCAGAAATACGGCACATCGGAAAAGGCGCCGGAAATGCTCCTGAAGCTCGGCATGTCGCTTGCCGCCCTCGACAATACCGAGACGGCCTGCGCGACGCTGCGCGAAGTCTCGAAGCGTTATCCGAAGGCCTCACGCGCCGTCATCACTAAAGTTGCGAGCGAACAGAAGCGCCTCGCCTGCTAGGCCGCCGGCATGTGTGCCGAACGCCCGTCATCGCCTCGATCGGCGATCCGTCAGTTTCTCTTCTCGCTCCAAAGCCCCGCGCGCATTCTCGTCGCAGTATCGGGCGGCAGCGATTCCACCGGCCTGCTTCTCCTCCTCGACGAAGCCGTGAAGGCCGCGCCCCACCTCAAGATTTCCCTTTGCGCCGCGACCGTCGATCACGCGCTGCGCGCCGGCTCCGCAGATGAGGCGCGAGAAGTCGCTGCCCTCTGCGCATCGCTTGGCATTCCCCACACGGTCGCGAACTGGCAGGGCGACAAGCCGAAAACCGGCATCATGGCGGCGGCCCGCGAGGCGCGTTATCGCCTTTTGGCCGAGGCAGCGGAGGAGCTTGCCGCCGATCTCATCGTTACCGGCCATACATTCGACGATCAGCGCGAAACGTTGCAGATGCGTGGGATGCGAACGGAGCAGGTTTCATCAGGTATTGCCGATGCGGTGCTCTTCGACCGGCGTTTTTGGATTTTGCGGCCACTTCTGTTTTCTACCCGGGCAGATATCCGCACCTTCCTGGAAGAGCGGGGCGTGCCGTGGATCGACGACCCCAGCAACGAGGATGAGAAGTACGAGCGGGTGCGGATGCGCCAGCAGCTTACGACCGATGGAGGCATGGAGCAGGATATTCGAGCGGCCTGGGAAGAGCGGCTCGCTTTGTCGTCGAGGGGAGCCGAATGGCTGGACCGCCATTTCGCACTTCACGGCGGCCTGCTCGGGCATGTGCTGCCCGATGGGTTGAGGCAGGATCAAGCCGTCCTCGACTATGCGCTCGGCCGCTTGACGGCCGTCTTTGGCGGGCAGCCATTTGTGCCGGGGAGGGCGCAGATGGAGCGACTCCTTCCATTTGCCGTCGGCAGAGAGCCCGGGCGGATGACAGTCGGCCGGGTGGTGTTCGACCTGCGACGTGATGGGCTTTATCTGGCGCGCGAGAACCGGGGGATATTGCCTCTAGTGCTGCGGCCGGGAGAGGCGGGGGTGTGGGATGGAAGGTTTTATGCATGCAATGGTTCGCCCACCTCGATAGTGGTCGAGACGGGATCAAGTCCGAGGACAGGAATGAGGGGAGAGTATTTTGAGCGCTTGCCCAAGGCGGCATGGAAGCGCGCCGTCGCCTCCGCGCCGGCTTTAACCTCCGAAGGAGCCCCTTTATCTGAGGAATCCGTCCGCAGGGTCGACCTTATGCCCTATTTCGCGCCCTTCGACCGCTTTTTGACACGATTTGATTTCATCTTTGCCGACAGGCTTTCGGCGGTTTTCGCAACGGCGCCCTATGCGGGGCTGCCTTTAAGAAGTATTGACGGAAAAACCATCTGACATGGGGGATTGCCTTGGCAACGGCCCGGCGCAACCCTATGTTAGAGAAGAATAAGACGGTCGCCATGAGGCGGCTGTTCCAGTGCTGGGGAGTTCGATGAACCCTAACTTACGTAATTTCGCCTTGTGGGCGATCATAGCGCTTCTGCTGATCGCCCTTTTCAGTATGTTCCAGACGGCGCCGGCGCAGACGGGCTCCCGCGAGATCCCCTATTCGCAGTTTCTGCGTGAGGTGGATGCGGGCCGTGTGAAGGAAGTCGTGGTCACGGGCAACCGTGTCTCCGGAAGCTATGTTGAAAATGGCACCACCTTCCAGACCTATTCGCCTGTCATCGACGACAGCCTGCTCGATCGCCTGCAGCAGAAGAATGTCCTGGTTTCCGCCCGTCCTGAAACGGACGGCTCCTCGGGTTTTTTGAGCTATCTCGGCACGCTGTTGCCGATGCTTCTGATTCTCGGCGTCTGGCTGTTCTTCATGCGGCAGATGCAGGGTGGCTCGCGCGGCGCAATGGGCTTCGGCAAGTCCAAGGCCAAGCTTTTGACCGAAGCGCATGGCCGCGTGACCTTTGACGATGTTGCAGGCGTCGACGAGGCCAAGCAGGATCTCGAGGAAATCGTCGAATTCCTGCGTGACCCGCAGAAATTCCAGCGTCTCGGCGGCAAGATCCCGCGCGGCGTATTGCTCGTCGGCCCTCCGGGCACCGGCAAGACGCTGCTCGCCCGCTCGGTCGCCGGTGAGGCCAATGTGCCCTTCTTCACCATTTCGGGTTCCGACTTCGTCGAAATGTTCGTCGGCGTCGGTGCAAGCCGTGTGCGCGATATGTTCGAGCAGGCGAAGAAGAATGCGCCCTGCATCATCTTCATCGACGAAATCGATGCCGTCGGCCGCCATCGCGGCGCCGGTCTCGGTGGCGGCAACGACGAACGCGAGCAGACGCTGAACCAGCTGCTGGTTGAGATGGACGGCTTCGAGGCGAATGAAGGCGTGATCCTGATCGCCGCCACCAACCGCCCCGACGTTCTCGATCCGGCGCTGCTGCGTCCCGGCCGTTTCGACCGCCAGGTCGTGGTGCCGAACCCCGACATCGTCGGGCGCGAGCGTATCCTCAAGGTACATGCCCGCAACGTTCCGCTGGCGCCGAATGTCGATCTCAAGGTTCTCGCCCGCGGCACGCCCGGTTTCTCCGGCGCCGATCTGATGAACCTCGTCAACGAAGCCGCCCTCATGGCCGCGCGCCGCAACAAGCGCGTCGTCACCATGCAGGAATTCGAGGACGCCAAGGACAAGATCATGATGGGCGCCGAGCGCCGTTCCTCGGCCATGACCGAGGCGGAAAAGAAGCTCACTGCCTACCATGAGGCTGGCCACGCCATTACCGCGCTCAACGTCGCCGTTGCCGATCCGCTGCACAAGGCGACGATCATTCCGCGCGGCCGTGCGCTCGGCATGGTCATGCAGCTTCCCGAGGGCGATCGCTACTCGATGAGCTACAAGTGGATGGTTTCGCGCCTCTGCATCATGATGGGTGGCCGTGTTGCCGAAGAACTGACCTTCGGCAAGGAGAACATCACCTCAGGCGCTTCCTCCGACATCGAGCAGGCCACCAAGCTTGCCCGTGCCATGGTCACGCAATGGGGCTTCTCCGATCAGCTCGGTCAGGTCGCCTATGGTGAAAACCAGCAGGAAGTCTTCCTCGGCCACTCGGTTTCGCAGTCGAAGAACGTTTCGGAAGCAACCGCGCAGAAGATCGACAATGAAGTGCGCCGCCTGATCGACGAAGCCTATACGCAGGCCCGCACGATCCTGACGGAAAAGCATGACGAATTCGTCGCCCTTGCCGAAGGCCTGCTCGAATACGAGACGCTGACCGGCGAAGAGATCAAGGCGTTGATCCGTGGCGAGAAGCCGTCTCGCGATCTCGGTGACGATTCGCCGCCGAGCCGTGGCTCGGCAGTTCCGAAGGCCGGCGCGCGGCCTGCCACCAAGGGCGATGAGCCCGAAGGCGGCCTCGAACCGCAGCCGCATTGAACGGCGCTGCCACCCTGAACAAGGCCGGATTTCCCCATGAGGGAAACCCGGCCTTTTCTATTGGTAACGGGATATATTCATTTTTCTCGGTAATTTACGTGCCGATTTCGATGTTTTATGGCATCCCGATGAAATAAGGCAGGTCCGACTCGCACGCTCTGGGATTGACGACGGACCTTTGAAGCCACATTCGCTTGGAACGATGCGCTGCCTTGAATGGCGCGCGGAAAGCGCAGGAGTGCAGATGAAAAGACGCTATTTCGGGACCGACGGCATTCGCGGCCAATCCAATGTCTTCCCAATGACGCCGGATCTCGCGATGCGGGTCGGCATTGCCGCCGGCACGATCTTTCGCCGCGGCAACCATCGCCATCGCGTCGTCATCGGCAAGGACACGCGCCTTTCCGGCTACATGCTTGAGAATGCCATGGTCGCGGGCTTCACAGCCGCCGGTCTCGATGCCTTCATTCTCGGCCCGATCCCGACACCTGCCGTCGCGATGCTGACGCGGTCGCTGCGCTGCGATATCGGCGTGATGATCTCTGCTTCGCACAATCCTTACGAGGATAACGGCATCAAGCTTTTCGGCCCCGACGGCTACAAGCTTTCCGACGACATCGAGGCCGAGATCGAGGATCTGCTCGAAAAGGACCTGAACGCACAGCTCGCAAAGTCCGACGACATCGGTCGCGCCAAGCGCGTCGACGGCGTGCATGACCGCTATATCGAACATGCCAAGCGCACCCTGCCGCGCGACGTGACGCTGCAGGGCCTGAGGATTGCGATCGACTGCGCCAACGGCGCTGCCTACAAGGTGGCGCCGGCCGTGCTCTGGGAGCTTGGCGCCGATGTCGTGACCATCGGCAACGAGCCGAACGGCACCAACATCAATCTCAATTGCGGCTCCACCAGCCCGGTCGCGCTTCAGAAGAAGGTCGACGAGGTACGCGCCGATATCGGCATTGCTCTCGACGGCGACGCGGACCGCGTCATCATCGTCGACGAGAATGGTTCGATCGTCGACGGCGACCAACTCATGGCCGTCATTGCCGAGAGCTGGGCCGAAAGCCAGCAGCTGCGCGGCAATGGCATTGTCGCCACTGTCATGTCCAATCTCGGCCTCGAGCGCTTCCTCGACGAGCGCGGCATGGCGCTTGCCCGCACGAAGGTCGGCGACCGCTATGTCGTCGAGCATATGCGCCAGCACAATTACAATGTCGGCGGCGAACAGTCCGGTCATATCGTGCTCTCGGAATACGGCACGACCGGCGACGGCCTCGTCGCGGCACTGCAGATCCTTGCCGCAGTCAAGCGCACGGGGCGGACCGTCAGCGAGGTCTGCCGCCGCTTCGAGCCGGTGCCGCAGCTTCTGCGCAATGTCCGTATCAGTGGCGGCAAGCCGCTGGAGGATATCCAGGTGCAGAAGGCGATCGCCGATGCCGAAGCTGAGCTCGCCAAGAACGGCCGGCTCGTCATCCGCCCGTCGGGCACCGAGCCGCTGATCCGCGTCATGGCCGAAGGCGACGACCGCGCCCAGATCGAGCGCATCGTCAACGAGCTGATCGGCACGATCTCGAACGTTCGCACGGCCGCCTGATCCCTGCGAGGCAGACTATCGAAAGCCGGTGCGCAAGCGCCGGCTTTTTTTGTGCCTGCGGCGGCAGCGATCCGGTCGCCGGGACCGAGCCCAAAAATCCAACCGCCTTATGTTTCAGGCTGCTGAGATGCCTGAGCATCAAGGTAAATAATCGTGGTTAAGCAGGTTTTAACGTTTCCAATCCATTATCCATCCGAAGCGTACCAGATTGGCGGCGACCGAGCCTGCCGACGCAACGGGATTTTGGAGTGGGATCATGAAAAGAAGCTTGTCCGGCATCTTCGCCGCACTGTTGATCGCGACAAACGCCTATTCCGCGGATCTCGCTCCTGCCGAGCCGATCCCGGAACAGCCGCCTGAGGTGACAGTCACCGAAGCGACCGGCTGGTACCTGCGCGGCGATGTCGGCTATGCCTTCACCGATCTGCGCGGCGCCCGCTATTTCCAGGGCAGCAACGCCACGGAAGTCGATTTCGACCGCGCGGACCTCGATGACGCATGGACCGTCGGCGGCGGTGTCGGTTATCAGATCAACAGCTACCTCCGCACCGATCTGACCTTCGACTACCTCACGCAGGCGGATTTCCACGGCTCGACGGTCGGGCAGTGCGGCTTCCCGCTGGTGGATTGCACCTCGCGCGACTCCTCCTCGCTGACGGCCTATACGCTGCTCGCCAACGCCTATGTCGATCTCGGCACCTATGGCTACGTGACACCTTATGTTGGCGCCGGTATCGGTGGTTCCTACGTGAAGTGGAAGAACCTGAAGAACGTTGCCTGCGCCGATGACGGCAGCTTCTGCGACGACGAAGTCACCCACGGCGGCAAGGGCAACTGGCGCTTCACCTACGCCCTCATGGCCGGCGCCTCGATCGACGTGACCTGCAACATCAAGGCCGATGTCGGCTATCGCTACCTGCATGTCGACGGCGGCAACATGTTCGGCTACGCCCAAAATGGCGGCCCGGGCCGCGACAAGGGTCTCACCGCTCACGAAGCCCGTATCGGCGCGCGCTACCTCTTCAGCGGCTGTGCCCAGCCGGTCGCCTACGAGCCGCCGGCAATCCCGCTGCAGCAGCCGGTCTACAAGTAAATTCAATTTCTTGCATCGGAAAGCCGCCCGACCCCGGGCGGTTTTTTTCGTTTCGGCCACCTTGCTTGCGTTAAAATATCCTCAACTTGCGACACTTCGATCTTGACTATGAAGCGCCCGATCCATACACACAGCGGCGGGACACCCTTCCCCAACGAAGGGCTTTCTATCTGAGAGGATAGCATCATGGCGAAGACCGCAAAGCCGGACATCCGTCCGCAAAATACTCATTTTTCTTCTGGCCCCTGCTCGAAGCGCCCCGGTTGGTCGCTCGACGCTCTTTCCGACGCGGCTCTTGGCCGTTCGCATCGTGCGAAGGTCGGCAAGACCAAGCTCAAGCAGGCCATCGACCTTACCCGTGAGATTCTTCAGGTGCCGGCGGATTACCGCATCGGCATCGTTCCGGCATCCGATACCGGCGCCGTCGAAATGGCGCTCTGGTCGCTGCTCGGCGAGCGCGGCGTCGACATGCTCGCCTGGGAAAGCTTTGGCGCCGGCTGGGTAACCGATGTCGTCAAGCAGCTGAAACTCAAGGATGTGCGCAGGCTCGAAGCCGGTTACGGCGAGCTTCCCGATCTCTCGGCCGTCGATTTCGACCGCGACGTCGTCTTCACCTGGAACGGCACCACTTCGGGCGTGCGCGTGCCGAATGCGGATTTCATCCCTGCCGACCGCAAGGGCCTGACGATCTGCGATGCGACCTCGGCCGCTTTCGCGCAGGAACTCGATTTTGCCAAGCTCGATGTCGTCACCTTCTCCTGGCAGAAGGTTCTGGGCGGCGAGGGCGCACACGGCGTCATCATTCTGTCGCCCCGCGCTGTCGAGCGCCTCACCACCTACACGCCAGCCTGGCCGCTGCCGAAGATCTTCCGCATGACCTCGGGCGGCAAGCTGACGGAAGGTATCTTCCAGGGCGAGACGATCAACACGCCGTCGATGCTCTGCGTCGAAGACTATATCGATGCGCTGGTCTGGGCCAAGGGCCTCGGCGGCCTCAAGGCGCTGATCGCGCGCGCCGACGCCAATGCCAAGGTCATCCACGATTTCGTCGCGGCAAATGAGTGGATCGCCAATCTCGCCGTCAAGGCGGAAACGGCTTCCAACACCTCCGTCTGCCTGAAGATCGTCGATAAGGATGTGAGCGCCCTCGACGACGACGGCCAGGCGAATTTCGCTAAGGGTCTCGTCGGCCTGCTGGAAAAGGAAGGCGTCGCCTATGACGTCGGCCATTACCGCGACGCGCCGTCCGGCCTGCGCATCTGGGCCGGCGCCACGATCGAAGCATCAGACATGCAGAAGCTGATGCCTTGGCTTTCCTGGGCTTTCGAAACCCAGAAGGCGCAGCTTGCTCAGGCCGCAGCCTGATGTGATCGCATCCGGCTCCGCCACAGGGCGGAGCCCAGCATCTCCATTCATTCATCGCTGAACACTTTTGAAGGAGGCCACAATGGCACCTCGCGTTCTCGTATCCGACGAATTGTCGGAAACCGCCGTCCAGATATTCCGTGACCGCGGCGTCGAAGTCGATTTCGAACCGCAGCTCGGCAAGGACAAGGACCGTCTGCTCGAAGTCATCGGCAAGTATGATGGACTCGCCATCCGCTCGGCCACCAAGGTGACGGAAAAAATCATCGAAGGGGCGGCCAACCTCAAGGTCGTCGGCCGCGCCGGCATCGGCGTCGACAATGTCGATATCCCGGCCGCCTCGCGCCGCGGCATCATCGTCATGAACACGCCCTTCGGCAACTCGATCACCACGGCCGAGCATGCGATCGCGCTGATGTTCGCCGTTGCCCGCCAGCTTCCGGCAGCCGATACCTCGACGCAGGCCGGCAAGTGGGAGAAGTCGAAATTCATGGGGGTCGAGATCACCGGCAAGACGCTCGGCGTCATCGGCGCCGGCAATATCGGCTCGATCGTCTGCGCCCGCGCCATCGGCCTCAAGATGCATGTCGTCGCCTACGACCCGTTCCTCTCCAAGGAGCGCGCCGAAGAGATGGGCGTCACCAAGGTCGAGCTCGATGAGCTTTTTGCCCGGGCCGATTTCATCACGCTGCATGTGCCGATGACCGACAAGACGCGCGGCATCCTCAACAAGGAAGCGCTGGCTAAGACCAAGCCCGGCGTACGCATCATCAACTGCGCCCGCGGCGGTCTGGTCGATGAGGCAGCCCTTGCCGAAGCCATCAAATCAGGCCATGTCGCCGGTGCCGCCTTCGACGTCTTCGAGGTCGAGCCCGCCAAGGAAAGCCCGCTCTTCGGCCTGCCGAACGTCGTCTGCACGCCGCATCTCGGCGCTTCGACGACCGAGGCGCAGGAAAACGTCGCTCTGCAGGTCGCCGAGCAGATGGCGGACTACCTCGTCAAGGGTGCGGTCTCCAACGCCATCAACATGCCGTCGATCACCGCGGAAGAAGCGCCGATCCTGAAGCCCTTCATCCGTCTCGCCGATGTTCTCGGCGCCTTCGTCGGCCAGGTCACCGAGGAGCCGATCAAGGAAATCGAGATCCTGTTTGACGGCGTCACCGCCAACATGAACACCCGGGCGCTGACGAGCGCGGTTCTCGCCGGCCTCATCCGCCCGCAGGTCGCCGACGTCAACATGGTTTCGGCGCCGATCATGATCAAGGAAAAGGGCATCGTGCTTTCCGAGGTCAAGCGCGACAAGACGGGCGTCTTCGACGGCTATATCAAGCTGACGGTGACGACCGAAAGCATGACGCGCTCGGTCGCCGGCACGGTGTTTTCGGATGGCAAGCCGCGCTTCATCCAGATCAAGGGCATCAACCTCGATGCCGATGTCGGCTCGCACATGATCTATATCACCAATACCGACGTTCCCGGCATGATCGGCTTCATCGGCACGACGCTTGGTTCTGCGGGCGTCAACATCGCCAACTTCCAGCTCGGCCGCGACAAGCAGGGCGGCGACGCCATCGCGCTGCTCTATGTCGACGGCGAGGTGGAGGACGGCGTGCTTGCACAGCTGACGGCGCACCACGCGATCCGCCAGGCAAAGCTGCTGACCTTCAACATCGACTGAGTCTCTTCCTCCCAAGGAAAACATAGAAAACCCGGCGCGGGAAACGGCGCCGGGTTTTCTGTGTTGGGAATGGTGATTTTCAGTGGTGCCGGCGTTTGCGGCGGACCATCTTGCCTAAACGGGCGACATCGTCCTCAGCCTTCGTGCGGTGAAGGAAGGCGAGCCTGCTGTCGTCGAGGCCCTGGAAGAATTCGTCCCAGGAGATCTCCTCCTGCGGTTCCGAGGAAAAATCGACACGGACAGTTTCGCTATCCCGTGCGTTCTTGATACGGGCGGGATGGCCGCCGCGTTCCTCGATCCAATGTTTGATTCTGATGTAATCGGTCGTCGTGCCGAACCTGGCCATGAAACCCTCCTCACCGTTCGATTGCGACATCGATCACCCCGCAACGTGTGATCGAGGGAATTGTTCCATGGCGGCCAAAATATTTTTAAGAAAGTCCGCCTTTGCTCATTCTATAGATCTAGCCTCAAGTTCAAGCCGCGTATGATTCTGATTTTATTTAACTTTTATCAGTATAGGGGTGAGATCGGCATCAACCCACGCGAATTCTATGGCCCCTTTGACGACGACCGAGCATACCGAGGCACCGAACGAGGATTTTCGCGCACTGTTTGCGATGCATCCGTCGCCAATGTGGGTCTATGATCCGCTGTCGCTACGCTTTCTCATCGTCAACGAAGCGGCGGCGGCGCTTTACGGCTACAGGGCAGACGAATACCCGGGCATGACGGTCCTGGACATTCGTCCCGAGCATGAGCGCATGCGGATGGTCGATGCCGTCAACAGCCGCACCGACGTGGAAAAGGCGGAGCGATGGATTCACCGCAAGGCAAGCGGCGAGACCTTCGAAGTCCTGACCTATGGCCGCGAGGTGCGCTTCGAGGGGCGGAGCGCGATCCTGGCGGTCGTGCAGGATCGCACCGAGGTCAATGCCATCAGGCGTCAGATCAGCGATACACGCTCGCTTCTCGACAGTATCGTCGACAACCTGCCGGTCGGCGTCTTCGTCAAGGACATGGAAGCGGACGGGCTGTACATCCTCTTCAACGAAGCCTGCGGCGACATTGTCGGCATGAAGGCTCAGGACATCGCCGGCCGAACCGACCGGGCGCTGTTTGCCGGCGGCCAGACGGATGCCTTCCGCGAGCAGGATCGCCTAGCCTTCGAGGCGGACGCCGCGATCAGCTTCGAAGAGACGATGCTGCGCCCCGATGGTGCACAGCGCATCCTGCGCACGGTCAAGCGCGCCCTGCCGGCGCCGGAGGGGCACGCGCCGCGTTACCTGCTCGGCATCTCGCAGGATGTGACGGAAGAGCGTGCCGTCGAGGCAAAGCTTGCCCATCTCGCCATGCACGATTCCCTCACGGGCCTGTCGAACCGGGCGGCCTTTTCCAGGCATATCAGCGAGCGCACGGCCGAAGCGACTGCAGAGAGCCCGATCGCGCTGCTCTATATCGACGTCGATCATTTCAAGCATATCAACGACAGCAAGGGACATGCCGCCGGTGACGCGCTGCTTTGCCAGGTATCGCAGCGCCTGATGCAGCTCGCGGAAGAGGGCGATCTCGTCGCCCGTCTCGGCGGTGACGAATTCGCCGTCGTGTTGCAGCTCGACGAGCCGGAGCGGGCCGGGCGTTTTGCCGAGCGGCTGCTGCAGGCGCTCGGTCGCGCCTTCGATCTCGACGGCACCCGGGAGCACGTCACCTGCAGCATCGGCATCGCATTGGCGCCGGATCATGCCGTCGACGCCGACGTGTTGATGCGGCATGCGGATCTGGCGCTCTATGCCGCCAAGGAGAGCGGGCGCTCGACCTATCGTTTCTATGAGGCGGAGATGCGGCTTGTCGCCGAGCGCCGGCACGTGATGACGGCCGAGCTGCGGGCAGCGCTTGATAAGCGTCAGTTCGAGCTGCATTACCAGCCGATCGTGCAGCTCGACGATGACGGTATCGCCGGCTTCGAGGCGCTGATCCGCTGGCGCCATCCCAAGCGCGGTCTGGTCGCGCCGATGGAGTTCATTCCGCTTGCAGAAGAAACCGGCCTTATTGTGCCGATCGGCGACTGGGTGATCCGCGAGGCTTGCCGCGCAGCCGCCGCCTGGCCCGCCCACTTGAGGATCGCCGTCAATCTCTCGGTCAGCCAGTTCAGGCATGCGAGCCTGCTTTCGACCGTGGTCGCCGCCCTCGACGAGACGGGCCTCAACGCCAACCGGCTTGAAATCGAAATCACCGAGTCCGTGTTCCTGACCGATGTCGATCAAAGCCTGCCGCTGCTGCGCACGCTGAAGGCACTCGGCATCCGCATTGCCATCGACGATTTCGGCACGGGTTATTCGTCGCTGAGCTATCTCAGATCGTTCCCCTTCGACAAGATCAAGCTCGACCGCAGTTTCGTTTCGGGCATCGAGACGGATGCCGGCAATCTCGCCATCGTGCGCGCCGTCGTCGGCATCGGCTCCGGTTTCAATGCCACGACGTTGGCCGAAGGCATCGAGACGGAAGAACAGCTGCAGAAGCTGCGCGCCGAAGGCTTCAGCGAGGTGCAGGGCTATCTGCTCGGCCGGCCAATGCCGCAGGAAGAGGCGGAGGCGCTGATTTATGGCGGCGTGCCAAAGGTCGCCTCGTCACATAAGTGAGACTTCCGCGTAGGCGCCTATGATTTTGCGCACTGGTCGCGCTCGAAAGGGCGCGAGGACAGCGCCTGCGTAAATAGTTAAGTGGTGGCTTGACAATTAAGCCTCGTACCACAATACTAAAGTCCATGCTTAACCATTCTGATATAGACGATATTCTGAAGGCACTGGTCGAGCCGACGCGGCGGCAGATCGTCGAGCGGCTGAGCCGCGGCCCCGCCAGTGTCAGCGAGCTGGCGCGCCCCTTCGACATGTCGCTTGCAGCGATCGTCCAGCATCTGCAGGTGCTGGAGGAAAGCGGCCTTATCCGCAGCGAGAAGATCGGACGGGTGCGCACCTGCCGTATCGAACCATCAGGTCTCGACCGGATCGCCGGTTGGGTGGCAGAACGCAGAAGCCTGATGGAGCGGCGGTTCGATCGCCTGGGCGAGATGCTCTCACAGCCGGCCAACAACCAGATCAACAACCAGCAAGAGGAGAAAGAGTGATGAACGAGCAGTCCACGAAGCCAGCGGCCACCCAGCCGGCCGTTTCCCACGCCACCTTCGCCGTCGAGCGCGCCTATCCCGTTCCGCCCGAGCGCGTCTTCTTCGCCTTTTCCGATCTTGACAGCAAGCGGCGCTGGTTCGCCGAGGGTGAAGGGTGGGAAGTGATTGAATTTACCTCGGATTTCAGCGTCGACGGCTCGGAGTTTTCGCGCTTCCGCTTCGGTGACGGGCCTGAGATCATCAACGACACACAGTATCAGAACATCGTGCCGAACGAGCGCATCGTCATCTCCTACCGGATGGCGGTGGGCGGAGCTCCGATCTCGGTCTCTCTGGCAACCATCGAATTCAGCCCCTCCGGCAAGGGCACCGTCATGACCTATACCGAGCAGGGCGTCTATTTCGACGATGCCTCGGCGGGCGCCAACCGCGAAATCGGCTGCCGCGAGCTGATGGAGGCCTTGGCACGGGAGCTTGATGTGGCCTAGTGACAGCATCAACCAATCTTTATTTTGAGAATGGCGGCCGAACCGTCATAATTGCGGTGGGCTGGAAGGAGGATGTTTATGAAACGCTATTCATTCTCGATAATCGGGCTGGCGCTCGTGGCTGCCATCATCGCCAATCCGGGCATCGCATTCGCCTGTAACAAGCTGATCGGCACCTGAGCCGCACCCCCCGCTTACCAAAAGGCGCGGCTTCGGCTGCGCCTCCCTTCACGCGGGAATGCGAAACCAACCGGCGTCCAAAGGCCCGCCTCTTGCGTCCAAGGACAATCCTTTCTATATCGGTGCCTCATCGAGAGACGGCGGCCGATCCCGCCTGATATCGGCAAATCCGCCGTAATTGCAGCGCAAGAGCGGATCGTGACCGCGCAGAATTGGCATCATCGTTGAACACACTGGATTTTGATAAGAAGCCGGAAGAGACCCGCGTCGTCGTCGCCATGTCGGGCGGCGTCGATTCATCCGTCGTCGCCGGCCTTCTCAAACAGCAGGGTTACGATGTGCTCGGCATCACGCTGCAGCTTTACGATCATGGCGCGGCCGTTCACCGCGCCGGCTCCTGCTGCGCCGGCCAGGATATCGACGATGCCCGCCGTGTCTGCGAAACCCTCGGCATCCCGCATTACGTGCTCGATTACGAGAAGCGTTTTCGCGAAACGGTGATCAATCCCTTTGCCGAGAGCTATGTGGCGGGCGAAACGCCGATCCCCTGCGTTTCCTGCAACCAGACGGTCAAGTTTGCCGACCTCCTGGCGACCGCCAAGGAGCTCGGCGCCGATGCGCTGGCGACCGGCCACTATATCCGCTCGCGGACGAACCCTTCGCGCGAAAATCCCGGCCGCCGTGCGCTTTTCCGGCCCGCCGATGCCGACCGCGACCAGAGCTATTTCCTTTTCGCCACGACCCAGGAGCAGATCGACTATCTCCGTTTTCCCCTGGGCGGCCTGCCGAAGGCCGAGACCCGCAGGCTCGCCGAAGAGATGGGCCTCGTCGTCGCCAAGAAGGCCGACAGCCAGGACATCTGTTTCGTGCCGCAGGGCAAATATTCCGACATCATCACCAAGCTGAAGCCGAATGCGGCGCTGGCCGGTGAGATCGTCCATCTCGACGGCCGCGTGCTCGGAAGCCATGAAGGCATCCTGCACTTCACGATCGGCCAGCGCCGCGGCATCGGCATCGCCACCGGCGAGCCGCTCTATGTCGTCTACCTCGACGCCCGTTCGCGCCGCGTCATCGTCGGACCGAAGGAGGCGCTGGAAACGCACCGCGTCTACCTGCGCGACGTCAATTGGCTCGGCGACGAGACGCTTGCGGAAGCCGCTTCCGGCGAAGGCTTCGCCTGCTACGCCAAGGTCCGCTCGACGCGGGCTCCGGCACCCGCCGTGCTGCATGTCGACGCCACCGGCACCTATGTCGACCTGACGGTCGGCGAGGCGGGTATTGCGCCTGGCCAGGCCTGCGCACTTTATTCCGCGCCCGGCGACGACGCCCGCGTCTTCGGCGGCGGTTTCATCGAACGCTCCGAGCGCGAACCTTCGGCCGAAGCTTCGCTGAAGGCCCTGTTGTCCAGCTCCGTCGCCGCCTGAAGCGGGCAGGAAGCAGCATCCGGCAAAGCCCACCGTTTTTCTCCATCATGCGCTTGACACAAAGCCGAAGCGCACCTTATAAGCCGCTCATCCCACGAGCCCGCAGCGCTTCGCGAGCAGGTATCGTTTGACCAGTGGCGGAGTAGCTCAGTAGGTCAGAGCAGAGGAATCATAATCCTTGTGTCGGGGGTTCAAATCCCTCCTCCGCTACCACAGTCCCCCCCAATATTTCGGCGCGGCTTCCAAGCAGGGCTGCCAGGTGGCCGACGACCTCGATGTCGCTGTGCTGGCGATCGTGAACGAAGACACGCTATGGACAAGTTCGCGGAATGAAGCGAAGATTTCAGCGCCTGACTTCTCGTCCATCTCGCTCAGTCTTGCGGACAGATTTTCCACTGTGCGCTTATATTGGCCAACCGCTTGCGGGTGCAGCTCGATCGTTTGCGGCCGCGGGACCTTTTCAAGGTCGACGGTGATGCGCGCTCTTTCTGCCTCGAGGAATATGTACTGCGTTTCGATCGCCTCGATCGGCAGGATTCCGCGGGTCAAGGCCTGCATCAGGCGATCAAGCTGGCCGATGATGTCGATCAGCTTGCGTTCGAGCGTCACGCGATCGCGCGAAGCATTGGCGACTTCCGCCCGCCTTTCCTCGCTGTAGACCCTGATATATCCGTTATCCAGTGGTCGTGGCGCGTTTGCTGCGCATGGGCAAAAACGGAAGCACCATGGGGACGCGCTCGGCATATGACCGGTAGTCTGGAAATGCCGCCCGGAGCACCGTCTCTTCGTTGCTCATCCGGCGAAGTTGCAGGCACCAATGCATGATTCCGAGAAATACCGTCCACGAAGAAAAGTTGAATAGAATCATTCCGACAACGAATATCTCCTCGGTCAGATAGAGCGGGTGCCGGACGATGGAATATGGCCCCGTTGTGACCAGAGCTCTTGCACCCGGTGCTATGCTGAAACTGCGGCCGAGGATCGCAAGCATATATGCCGATGAAAGGAAGCCAAGGATCATTAAAACCATTGCGGCAAGGCGCACAGTATCTGGCAACACCATTGGTGGGGGCAGGAAGGCGATTAGTAGGAAGAGGAAGGTGCCTGCCATCGCCGTCAGGTATGGTTCAACGCCGCGGGCGGACCGCACTGGGGGCATTCTCGTTAGGGTCACGACACACATCATGCCGATAAATAAGATCGCAGCGATCTCAGCTATTAAGAAAACGACGCCCCGGGACGGATAGTCGCGGGTCGTCATCGCCAGCGCGATATTGGTCCATACCACTAGTATTGAATAGGAGCAGATGCCTATCCGGCCGATGATGTCTGCAATAATCAAGTGTCTATTACTCATTGGTACCCCCCGCGTTGTTTTAACGCATCTTCGCACGGTTGCGGAAAATGGCAATCGCAACCGGTTGAATTGGTAAATACCAAATATTGTGGATATGACTTACACCACGCCGCCACCGGCTTCTGTCAATGCAACGACACGCGATGCGCCAGCAGCCGATCAATGCTGGCCCGGATGCGGATGCGGCGGATGATCTCGGCGTGAGTGAAAAGGCAGGCGAGGGCGGCCAAGATGATCAACTCGGTTCCGAGCAGCGCTGTAGGCAACGGCAATGACCAGTCGATATAACCGGCGGAGAGTGACGCCCCATTGCGACCTGCTGCGGCTGTGCTGGCAGCGGCATTGGCAAACACCAGCCCGAGCAGCGCAACATGAGCATAAACAAAGCGTGCCCTAAGAAACCGTTTCGGATGAAAAGCAAGATAGACGCCAAAAATCGCCATTGACGCAAACGCAGTGAGAAGTTCCCACGCCCCCATCCCCGCCACGCTAAGTAACATAAGTGGTAAGCGCAACACCGGCAGCATCGTCAGGTACAGCGCCCAAGCAAACGGATGTGATGGATACATGGCCAACAATAGCATGCTGGCGGCATATACCGCACCGACAGCATAGACCAAAACAGGTCCGAGACGAACAAACGTCAGAACCAAGACACGCATTCGCTTTCCTCCTCGGCAGGCCTCGCGGTTCTGGGCATAATATTCGCAATTTCTCGTCGCCGCCACCCGGCGGCGGCCCTTTCCCACATCCACAATCTGGAGCCTGTCCAATGAGCACTATCTCCGCTCAGCAATTACGCGCGGCCGCCAACGGCGCGGTGAACGCTGGTAACCTGAATTCCGTTCTCACGGCCATGGACAGCTACGGCTCCATGTTCGGGCTGGATCTGCCGCATCGCGCCGTCCAGTATTATGCGCAGATCATGCACGAGAGCGGCGACGATTCGGCCCCGCTATGGCATTCTCTGCGCCATGCCCGCGCGGTCGAAAACAAAGCTCCGTCCTGCCCTCGTGGAGAATCCTGCTATTCCTGCGCCCACCGGCAGGATGCGACGACGAGAAGTCGGGTTTAACCCGGCCTTCTTTTGCTTTGGCGACTATCTATGGTGGCGTCGGGGTCTGTTCGGGTTCATATCGTTCCTGTCCCGGAGCGGTGATTGCCCGAATGGCAAGGATCGACACCACAGCGACCATCCCGCCCGCGATCACATCTATCAGGTAGTGCCCGCCCTCCGGCATGGTGCCGACAATCAAGGCGGCGTTCAGAAACGCGGCGGGGCCGACCACATGCGGGACACGGCGCAAGGAATAGACGATCATTATCGCGACGACCGTGTGATAGGACGGGAATGTCACAAGCCCTTGGGCTTCCCATACCAGTAGGTTGAATGGCTCACCTGACCTGAGCTTCAACAGGTCGGCATAGTGCCACATCCCCGCCTTGGCTGTGAACGCCTCAAACGCCTCCGATGCGGGTTGGAAATACGCATACGCGCCAGCGGTTGGAAACAGCGCCATCAGAGCGGCTGTGAAGGCAGACGAAACGGCTAACAGGGCCAAAAACTCCAACAGCCGATCCACGCGATGGACCGCGCTGTACACGAGCGTCAGCCCAACGATCTGCGGCCCAAAGCTATGGTAGGCGATCACCAAAGCTGTAGCCAGAACCGGCGACCCGTTGGCTGTTTCTAGGAAGCTCGGCCAATGAAAGCCGAGCGCTGCGTCAATAGCCGCAAGGTGACCATCGATCAGGGGCGCGGCGGTGGCGGAAGCCAAATAAGAGAATATGCCGCCCGCACAACCAAGCGCGGTGAATATCGCTAGGACCGGAACGAGCGTCATCAAACTCTTTGCGGCCCAACGCAGCCGGTCAGCGCCGCGTGACGTGTCATCGCGGAGCCGGTACAGAATAACTTTACCAAAAAGGTAGGCGGCAAGAAGGACCGCCGCTGATGTCAGGTAGACGCCAAGGTTCCTCGGATCAAGGCTGACCGTCGAGAAAGGAAGCCAAGCGGCGTCAATGGCCGCGAACAATACAGTCACGGCGACGATGACCCAGACCAATCGACGATTATCCCCCATGCCTGCATACAACCATTCTTTGCCAGCGTCAGCAATATCGTTCCCAATTCAAGATTGAATGCGTGCAGCAACAAGTTGTGACAAAGCATTGACCGTCATGCCGCCGGTCGCTAACGGCACGGCAGAAGTCATCCGTCATGGCCTGACGGGATTGGTGATCACTTGATTTCAGACGTCGTCACTTCGGCTCCGACTGTTGGATGACTGTCGGCGGTGTTTCGCTCTTGCCGCTGCCTCGATCGAATGGCTTGATCACCAGGATGCCGAGGATCGAGGCTATCATTGCTCCGACGATGATCATCATCAACATTTTCATGAGCTCGCCTCGCGCCGCAAACGCCGGTCGTTATCGCGGATGGTGAAGGTCTGGCAGGCGGTTGCCGGTCCGGTGGCGTGGCGCCTTGGACATGCGACTGCCGATCAGGTCCGGCGCATCTTCCGGAAGCAAGGCAATGCCGGCAGTTCTCGCAGCGGCGATGAAAGCCTTGCGGGCTCGATCGCCGCCCGACTGATCTGTAAGAGCGGTCAGGCACACAACCAACGCTCGCTGGAATATCGGATCCCCGGCTTTATTGGGCCAGTCATCGGATATCAGCATTCCGGCCAGATCGGCGACGGTGCGGGCGCTTCGATACCTGCCGGCGCCATGGATTTGAGCGGTTATCATCTTGATCGGGACGGGTGACGGGTCGGTCAAATCGGACATTGCAGCACCTCACGAATCACAGATTCGCGATTCAACAGATGTCGGGGCGATTCGTTCCGGTGTGACCAGTTGCTTTCGAAGGAATCTTCACGGACGGCTTCTAACTGCCATCCTTTCCTCGTTAAAACCGTCGCGGAGCCGCCGGCTTGTTTCCGACGATGGCGTCGATGCGGTCCAGCACATCGGTGGTCAGCTTGTCCTTGTGTGCAAGCGCAGCCAGATTGTCTTCCAGCTGGCTCATCCGCGAGGCCCCGAGGATCACTGTCGAGACATTGCGGTTGGAAAGGCACCAGAGCAGGGCAAGGTGGGTGATCGAAATGCCGATCTGCCCGGCGAGATCGGCCAGTTTCGCGACCTGCGCAAGCTGCGCGCGGCCGGCGTCGCTGGTCCATTTCTCCTTCAGCCATTCATAACCCGGCAGGTTCATGCGGCTGTCGTTGGGCATGCCGTTGTTGTACTTGCCGGTCAGGACCCCTGATGCAAGCGGCGACCAGATCGTGGTGCCGAGCCCCATCAGCTCGTAAAGCGGCAGATAGTCGGCTTCGACCTTCTGTCGTTCGAAAACATTGTATTGCGGCTGCTCCATCGTCGGAGGCGTGATCCTGAGATCACGGGCCACCGCATAGGCTTCGGTCAATTGCTGGGCCGACCATTCCGACGTGCCCCAGTAGAGGACTTTGCCCTGGGTGACGAGGTCATGCATGGCACGAACTGTTTCTTCGATCGGCGTATCGATATCGGGACGGTGACAGAAATAGAGATCGAGATAGTCCACCTGCAGGCGCTTGAGTGCTGCATGTGCGGCGTCGGTCACGTGCTTGCGTGACAGCCCGCGCTGCGTTGGCTTGCTGCCGCCCCAGAACACCTTGCTCGAAACGATGAAGCTATCCCGGCTCCAGCCCAGGGTCTTGAGGGCTTGGCCCATGACGATCTCGGATTTTCCGCTTTCATAGCCTTCGGCATTGTCGAAGAAATTGATGCCGCTGTCATAGGCGCGGGTCATCAGACTGACGGCATCGCTTCCATCGACCTGTCTGCCGAACGTAACCCACGATCCGAACGAAAATTCGCTGACCTGCAGGCCGGATTTTCCAAGACGACGATGTTCCATGGCGCGGTCCTCCGAGACAAAGATGCGGCAACATAGACGCATAGAGGGAACAAACACAATGCCGGCGAGCATCATCAGCAACGGGTCATTGATGCCGCAATGCGCCGACAATATTCCGGCGGCATCGGCGCCGGAACCGAAAGACGCGGCATGGCCGAGCGACGCCGCAGTAACCGGTCACGAGATCGAGCGACAGGACGAGCAGCGCGATCGTGATCATGCGGGTCAGACCGCGCGATTATGATTGCGCGTTATGGAACTATCCCGCTATCAGAACGGCAGGCCCACATAGTTCTCCGCGAGCGCTGTGGAGGCGGCGCGGGAGTGCGTGAGATAATCGAGCTCCGCCTCCTGGATCCTCTGGTCGAAATCGCCCGTATCGGGAAATCGATGCATCATCGTCGTCATCCACCAGGAGAACCGCACGGCTTTCCACACACGGGCGAGCGCCCGATGGGAATAGGCGTCGATGCCGCCGTTCGAGTGTTCCCGGTAATGTTCAAGGAGCCCGGAGAAAAGATAGTGGACGTCGCTGGCAGCGAGGTTCAGCCCTTTGGCGCCGGTCGGCGGCACGATATGGGCGGCGTCTCCGACCAGGAAAAGCCGGCCGAAGCGCATCGGCTCGGCGACGAAGGAGCGCAGTGGAGCGATCGATTTCTCGAAGGATGGCGCGGTCGTTAGTGCCTCGGCGTGATGTGCGGGCAGGCGCCGTCTCAACTCGTCCCAGAAGCGGTCGTCGCTCCATTTCTCGACCTTTTCGTCGAGTGGGCACTGGATGTAGTAACGGCTGCGCGTGGCCGAACGCATCGAACAGAGCGCAAAACCTCTTGGGTGGTTGGCGTAGATCAGTTCATGGCTGACAGGCGCCACATCGGCAAGGACGCCCAGCCAGCCGAAGGGATAGACCTTTTCGAAATTCCGGATCGCCCGCTCGGGGACGGCCTTACGGCTCACGCCATGAAAACCGTCGCAGCCGGCGATGAAGTCGCAATCGATGCGCTTGACGACACCGTCCTTTGCGTAGGTGACGAAGGGAGAGCGACTGTCGAAATCATGCGGCGTGACATTGACGGCATCGTAGATCGACGGGGCGCCACTCATTTCGCGCCGCTCCATCAGATCGCGCGTCACCTCGGTCTGTCCGTAGACGGTGACGCGTCTGCCGCCGGTCAATTCGTAGAGGTCGATGCGATGGTCGCGTCCGTCGAAGGCCAGCGAGAAGCCATCATGCGGCAGGCCCTCGGCATGCAGCCGTGCTCCAGCCTTGGCCTCGTCCAACAGCCCGACCGTGCCTTCCTCAAGAACCCCGGCGCGGACCCGGCCAAGGATGTAGTCCTTGTTCACACGGTCGAGAATGACATTGTCGATGCCGGCTTCCGTCAGAAGCTGGCCGAGCAGCAGGCCGGATGGGCCCGAACCGATGATGGCGACCTGGGTTCGCAAATGCTTCCTCCCTGCAATTTTGCGTTTTGCCAGATTCTGCCGTGTCGGCCCCGCCGCAACAATGGACATTCCAGCCTAAAAATTGCATTCATCGAACATTAGTTCGGGAGGAGCCCGATGAGTAGACATGTACCCACCTATGAGCTCTATGGCGAAAATACCGGCCGAGAGCCGGATTTTTGGTTGCACTGCGAAACAATTCACTCACGCAGCAGCCTGCATCAATGGGAAATTCGGCTCCACCGTCACGAGAGCTTCTTTCAGATATTGTACATCGAAGCCGGTTCGGGCGATGCGATCTTCGGCGAGAGGAGCCACGCCATCCATCCGCCGGCAATCATCACCGTTCCTCCTGGTCTCAATCACGGCTTTCGCTTTTCACGCGATATTGATGGACTGGTCATCACCGTCTTGAGATCCCATCTCAGCCATCCGCCCGGCGAGCGAAGCCATCTCGGCGAATGGCTGGCGACGCCGCATCTGACGCCGCTCGATCCTGAGAATGCCGAGTCTGTCTATGCCATGCAGACATTGAAGCGGTTGGGCGATGAGTTCGAAAACCGCCGCAGCGGCCGCAACGAGGTGCTGGCGGCCTATGTCGCCCTGGCGCTGCGGCTAACGGCAAGGATTTCGCATGAGGAGAATGCGCATGAGCGTCCGTCAAACGAGAACGAGCGGCGGATGGAAATGCTGAGCGAGCTCATTCAGCAGCATTTTCGATCGCATAAGCCCGCTTCTTTCTACGCCAGGGAGCTTGGGGTTTCGCCGACGCATCTCACCCGCATCGTCCGGTCGATGACGGGCAATACTCCCCATGAAATGATTGCTGGCAAACTTGTCGAAGAGGCGAAACGTCAGCTCGTTTTTACGCTCGCCAGCGTTCAGGAGATCGGATTTCGGCTCGGCTTTGCCGATCCCGCCTATTTTTCGCGCTTCTTCCTCAAATATACCGGAGAAACGCCGCGGGTCTGGCGCATGAAGGAGAAGGTCCGACTTGAAGGAGCATCGGCCTTGCAATAAATCGCCGGAGGGCGATCAGCTACCACGCAGCTTCGGCGCGGTCTTCGGTATCATGGGGGCGTTCGCTGGTACGGTTCTCGTAGGCCTCGCGTTCTTTCGTCGATTCAACGGTATCGGCTGAACCATCCTGCCGGGCGTCGGGCGTTATGTAGAAGGCGAGCGCCTTTTCCAGCCGGGCGGCGGTGAGTGTGGCAGCAAAACCCTTCATGTCGTTTCCTCGGTTGGGCCTCGAAAGCTCGTCCGAGATACATAGCCGACGATGCGAGCTTCCGGGAACAGCGCGCCGATGGTTTTCACCAACTTTAGATCTTGCTTGTCGGCTGTTCCGGGCGGACAATCTGCGCGCGGAAACCGATGACGCTATGGATTTTACGCCTGTTCCATTCGTTGCCCGGCCAATGGGAACATTTCGCCGGATACCGCGTTCGCACCGCACAGATGGGAGGGCATCACATGAGTCGATATCTCGATGACCACAACAATCTGCCCGTGGATGAAAGGACCGGCCTGCCGCTGGAATACGTGCCGGAGGACGACGAGGATGAAGATATCACAGCCGGCGATCGGCAGGCCTTCTCGGCCTGGCATGTGATCGGCACCGGCATCGTCGTCGTTCTTCTCGCAACCGCAGGCGCGGCACTCTGGCCGAGGCAGACGACCGATCCCACTCAGACCGCGTCGACGACGCCGGGTGTCCCGAGTGCGGCCGAGCCCTCGAGACCGACATTGCCTCCGAACGCAGCCGGGACGATACCGGATGCCGGTGGCGGGCAAACGCAGACGATAACGCCCGGTGCGGCCGGCAAGACGCAATAACGGCGATCCTGGCGCCGTTGATCTGGATCAGTCAGCGCGAAGAATGGACAGCGCCTCGTCGGCGATGACCTGTTCTTCATCGGTGGCGATGACATGGGCAGCGATGCGGCTTTCCCCAGTGCTGATCGTGAAATCATTGGCGGCATTGGCCTTTTTGTCGATCGCAAGGCCGAGCCAAGACAGCCGTTTCGCCACGCCGGCGCGGATCTCCGGCTGATGCTCGCCGATGCCAGCGGTGAAGACGAGCGTGTCGAGGCCATTAAGCGTTGCCGCCATGCGGCCGATCTCGCCGGCGATGCGCAGTGTCAAAAGGTCGATCGCCTGGCGTGCCTCCGGCCGTGCGTCCCTCAACAGGTCACGGGTATCGGCGCTGATGCCGGAAACGCCGAGCAGGCCGGAGCGGCGGTAGAGCAGGTCTTCGATCTCTCTGAAGGACTGCTTCTTCTCACCTGCCAGATGCAGGATGACGCCGGGATCGAGCCAGCCTGGGCGCGTCGCCATCGGAATGCCGTCGAGTGTCGAAAAGCCCATGCTGCAATCGCGGCTGACGCCGGCATTGAGCGCACAGAGGCTGGCGCCGCTGCCTAGATGGGCGACGACCACTTTTGCCGCGCGCGGCGCCTTGCGGCGGAGTTCGCCGACGATGAACTTATAGGAAAGGCCGTGGAAGCCGTAACGCTTGACGCCCTCGTCATGCAGCGCACGGGGAATGGCGAAGCGGCGAACAAGATCGTCCTGCGTGGCATGGAAGGCGGTGTCGAAGGAGGCCATCTGGGCAAGATGCGGTTTCAGATGCCGGAGAGCGCGGATAAAACGCAGCGCCTGCGGCTGGTGCAGCGGCGCAAGCGAGGTCAGCGCATCGATGGCATCGATTGCGGCGGCGTCGAGGGCGATCGCCTTCGTGAAGCGGTCGCCGCCATGGACGACACGATGGCCGGCGGCGCGTGCGGCGGTCATGTCGAAATGATCGGCCAGAAGCGCGAAAGTCTCGTCGATGACGCCCTGCAGGTCGTCCGTCACTTCGGCCTTCAATGGCATCGCGAATGTCTGCGATCCCTTCGCCAGGCCGAGCGAGAGCGGTTCGGCGCGAAAGTCGATCACACCTTTGCCGACGCGCCGGGCCGCAGCGCCATCCATGGCGAAGATACCGATCTTGACGGTCGAGGAGCCGGCGTTGAAGGTCAGGAGGAGGTCGGTCGATGGCATGTTTCGAAGACTCCGCGTCACGATGGCCGAATTTAGCGCCGGGGCTTCGCACGGAAAGGCATTTATTCGCCGGTCGCGTGTTTTTGTCGCTGCCCGGCCTGTCATTCCGGTCAGTGGGACGTGCGATGGGGTATTTTCTTCCATGCGCCGGACAGTGTGTGACGGCTAAAATTGCCTGATGTCAGTGCCTTACGGGGCGAGACAGGCGGGGCGTCATGAGAGCTTCACGCTGCGGAATTATTAACAAAAGGCAAATTTGAAAACGGAATAAGGAACTATGTCATGGCCGATATTGCCCCCAGCCAGGTTCATAGCGACACTTCCCACCCGCTCCACAGTTCGAATTCATCCGGCAAATGGTTCTTGCCGGTATTCGCACTCGTTCTGGTCTGCGGCCTCGGTTATGTCGCCTATGCACTCACCCGTGACCTGACAACCGCAGTTGCCGTTCCCTGGATTCTGCTTGGCCTCGCGCTGCTGATCGCGCTCGGCTTCGAATTCGTCAACGGTTTCCATGATACGGCCAATGCCGTGGCCACCGTCATCTACACCCGTTCCATGCCGGCGGAATTCGCCGTCATCTGGTCGGGTTTCTTCAATTTCCTCGGCGTGCTGACCTCGAGCGGTGCCGTCGCTTTCGGCATTCTGGCGCTGCTGCCGGTGGAACTGATCCTGCAGGTCGGCTCCGGTTCCGGCCTTGCGATGGTTTTTGCGCTGCTGATTGCCGCGATCGTCTGGAACCTCGGAACCTGGTATCTCGGCCTGCCGTCATCGAGCTCGCATACGCTTGTGGGATCGATCATCGGTGTCGGCCTCGCCAACCAGTTCCTGGCGCCGGCAGGCACCGCTACGAGCGGCGTCGACTGGACGCAGGCGACCAATATCGGTCTGTCGCTTTTGATCTCGCCGCTGATCGGCTTCGGTCTTTCCGCGGTGCTTCTCGTGGTCATGAAGTTTCTGGTGCGCAACAAGGCGCTTTATGAAGAGCCGAAGGGCAACAAGCCGCCGCCGCTCTGGATCCGCGCGATCCTGATCTTCACCTGCACCGGCGTCAGCTTCGCCCACGGCTCCAACGACGGCCAGAAGGGTATGGGCCTCATCATGCTCATCCTGATCGGCCTCGTGCCGACGGCCTTCGCGCTGAACCGCACGCCCGATGTCAACTATCTCGAAGCCTATAAGTCGGCATCGGTCCAGGTGGAAACGGCGCTCGCCAAATATGTGAAGCCCGGTGTTGCTGTCGCCGACTACAAGGCCGAAGTCAGCAACGCCGTCAAGAACAAGACCTGGACGGATGCGACGACGCCGGCCCTGCAGCAATATATCCACCAGACGAGCGCCGAAGTCGCTGCCTTCCCGACGCTTGAAGCGGTGCCGACCCATCTCGTCGGCAACGTCCGCAACGACATCTACCTGATCGGCGAGGCGCTGAAGCTAATCGACAAGCAGAAGCTGCTGCCGATGGATGCCGGCGACCTCACCGCGGTGACGAGCTATCACAAGGCGGTCGACAACGCGACGAAGTTCATCCCGCTCTGGGTGAAGGTTGCGGTCGCGATCGCGCTTGGCCTCGGCACGATGGTGGGCTGGAAGCGCATCGTCGTCACCGTCGGCGAAAAGATCGGCAAGACGCATCTGACCTACGGGCAGGGTGCGGCAGCCGAAGTCGTGGCGATGGTCACCATCGCCTCCGCCGATCATCTCGGCCTGCCGGTCTCGACCACGCATGTGCTCTCATCCGGCGTCGCCGGTACCATGGCGGCGAACGGTTCCGGCCTGCAATGGTTGACCGTGCGCAACATGCTGATGGCCTGGGTGCTGACGCTGCCGGCCTCGATCGCGATTGCCTTCGTGCTGTTCGTGATCCTGCGCCAGGTTTTCTAGAGCAAATTCCAGGAAAAGTGCGAAGCGGTTTTCCGTCCGGAATTGTGTCAGAAAAGGTAGAGCGTATCGTCAGGCCGTGGAGGCCAGACTGGCATTGCGATCGTTGATGAAGATGCCCGCCTCGGCGGCGGGCATCGCCTTGCCGAAAAGATAGCCCTGGCCGATGTCACAGCCGAGCTGCAGCAGGAAAGCGAGCTGGCCGTGCTCCTCGACGCCTTCCGCGGTCGTCTTGATATTGAGGCTTCTGCCGAGGCCCAACATGGCGCGGACGATCTTTTCCTGGCGCTCGTCGTCGCGACAGGTGGCGATGAAGCTCTTGTCGATCTTGATCTTGTCGAAACGATAGCGGGCGAGCTGGGCGAGGCTCGAATAGCCCGTGCCGAAATCGTCGAGCGCGATCTGAATGCCGGCCGCGTGCAGTTCGTCGAGGACGAGGGCTGCTGCGGCTGGATCCTGGATCAGCGCATTTTCGGTGATCTCGACTTCCAGGCGCTGCGGCGACAGCCGGCTTGCCGAAAGAACCTTCAAGATGCGGGAGGTCAGGAGCCGGTCTTCCATCTGCACCGGCGAGACGTTGAAAGACAAGGTCACGTGCTCCGGCCAGCTGAGTGCGTCGCTGCAGGCCTGGGCGAGAAGATCCTCGAACAGCGCGGTGATCATGCCGGTTTCCTCGGCGATGTCGATGAAGAGGGGCGGCGGGATGTTGACGCCGTCGTCGCCGATCCAGCGCGCCAATGCTTCGAAGCCGCAGAGCTGGCCGGTCTTGAGATCGATCAGCGGCTGATAGAAGGGTTTGATCGCCTTTTTTGAAATTGCCGCGCGAAGCCTGGTTTCCAGCGCGGCGCGTTCCGTCACCCTGTCCTGCATCGAGGCTTCGAAGACGAGATGGTGGTTGGGTCCGCGCGATTTCGCCTCATACATGGCAAGGTCTGCGCGGTGGGCGGCATCCTCCAGCGGCTCTGCCCCTTCGGCCCAGCGGTCGTAGCCGACGCTGGCGCCGACTTCGACGGCAAAGCCGTCGATATGGATGGGCCGGGTGACGGCTTGGATCAGCAACCTGGCAAAACGCTCCTCGCGCTGCTCCGTCAGCGCGAAGGCGACGATGATGAATTCGTCGCCACCGAAGCGATAGACGCAATCGGCATTGCCAAGCGCGCAGATGCGCTTGGCAACCTCGATCAACAGCACATCGCCGCCTTTGTGGCCGACGAGGTCGTTGACCTTCTTGAAGCCGTCGAGGTCGACCGAGAAGATAGTGACGTTGCCTTCCCACTCCTCGATCTCGGCCTCGTCGTTCTTGATCGGCCGCGAGAGGATCTTGCGCTCGAAGGCATAGCGGTTCGGCAGCTTGGTCAGGTGATCGTGGGTGGCGGTCCAGTCGGCCTTTGTCTGGGCGGTCGCGCGCAGTTCCATTTCCTTGCGCAGGTCGGCGATGCGCAGCACCGAATAGACGAAGCTCATGGCGCCGGCGATGCCGAGCGCCAGGACGAGCTTGTCGGCGCCATATTCGCCGAAGGCGGTCATGAAGGAGGCCAGGCCGTCGTCGAACTGCAACAGCGTGCCGAGGAGCCAGAGGGTTACTCCGAACGCCATGATCGACACGCATTGCCTTCCGGCCCTGCTTTGGAAAAACACCGGCATATGGTCTTCTCCGACTCCACCCGCGCCGAAGTAATCATGAAAGTCTGAAATGTTCGTTGAAACCAGAAGGCGAATTTTTGGAGCGGCAGCCTGTGGCTGTGCCGTGTCGAGACCGAAGGCGCTTTCGCCGGACCGGGTAAAACGCTGAGCGCGATCCTCGTCGTGGTTGCAGACCGGCAGGTAAGGGAAAGAACGAAGGCGAGCGTGCCGTGGCACCGCTCGCCCTTTTCGTGCTTCAGGCGGTAACGATCAGCAGCGGTACGCTGACGATGAGACCGACCAGAACCGCAATTGTGGCGACACGCATCAGACGCAGGCGCCGCGTGCGTTCCCCACTCCAGTCATATGTCATTTCTTCCATCTCCTTGGGACAAGGAAGTAGTCCCGGCGAAACCGGGTTCAATAGAGATGACGCGATTTGCTTGCGTAAGGCTGGATAGGGTTAGAGGTCACTAATACTGAAGCGCAGCGACCAGCGTCGCCCGTCGCTGGTCATGCGGACGATTGCGAGCGGCCCGACGTCAATCAGCCAGAAGGAGGAGAGTGGGGCCTGAAGCACATGCACGACCGCCGCCCGGATGACGGCAGCATGGCTGAGGGCAATCACATGGCCGCCGGGGATGGACTGAGCATCCATCCAGCCGGCGATCCGCGCGCGCAGGTCGGAAAGACTTTCGCCGCCATGTGGGGCCGCTTGCGGGTCGCTCATCCAGATTTCCAGATTCTCCGGCTCTTCCGTCCCTATCGTGACGATCGGCCTGCCGGCCCAGCGGCCATGGTCGCAATCGCGAAGCGCCGGGTCGATCCCGGCGTCGAGGCGGAGGGCTTTCGCGGTCTGGCGGGTGCGCAGGGCGGGACTTGTGAAAATTCGGTCGGCGCGGGGCAGCGCGGCCATCCCGGCCGCGTCCTCCGCGGCCTTGCTTTCCAGCGGTTCGTCGAGCGGGAACAGGGCTTTGCGGCTTGCCGCCGTCGCGCCGTGGCAGATCCAGGTCAGGCGCGTGTTCACCATCGTTCTGATCTCCGGAACGCGGCTACAGCGCCGCGCGTCTTTTTAGGCGCGCAAAGGACGCTGTAGCACTTTAAATTGCTGCATAATTTTATCCTTAAATCGATTCCGAGTTAAGGAATTATGCAGTGGGACGGCCCTTTGCCGGCTCGTGAAGTTTCGTTGACAGTCTCTCCGGCGTGCAGATATAACCGTGCTGTTGCGGGTTTGGAAGCCGGTGGAAATCCGGCGCGGTCGCGCCACTGTGACCAGCGTGTCGAAAGCTCTTCGCGTTGGAAGTCAGACCCAGCCGCACAAACACTCTTTCGACTGAACGCGTCATTCCGGAGGAATACATGTCTGATACCACTTTCGCGCCCGCAGCAGTGCCGGCACCGATCCCCGTAGGCGAGATCCTGCCCTGGGCGATCTTCGGCGGCCTGCTGATGCTCATCGCCCTTTATTTCGTCGGCACCGAGGAAGGCGCCATGGCGCTCTTCAACGGCATGTATGTGCATGAATTCGTGCATGACGGCCGGCATCTTCTCGGCTTTCCCTGCCACTAAGGGAATACCGACATGGTTGGAAACCTTTTGCTTCGCGGCATGCTCGCGGGCCTGATTGCTGGCATCCTCGTTTTCGCCTTCGCCCACACCTTCGGCGAGCCGCTGGTCGACGCAGCGATCGCCTTTGAGGAGGCGAGCGCTCAGGCGGCCGGCGAAGCCGCCGAACCTGAGATCGTCAGCCGCGCCACGCAGGCCGGCCTCGGCCTTTTCACTGGCGTCATGGCCTACAGCGTTGCCGTCGGCGGGCTTTTCGCGCTCGCCTTCGCCTTCGTGCACGGCCGCTTCAGTAGCCTTTCGGCGCGCGGCACCTCGGCCGTCATCGCGATTGCCGCTTTCGTGGCGATCGTGCTCGTTCCTGCCGTCAAGTATCCGGCCAACCCGCCGGCAGTCGGCAATCCCGACACGATCGGCGTCAGGACAGAGCTTTTCTTCCTGATGATCGTCGTATCGCTGGCCGCGCTGATTGCGGCGGTGGTGCTTTCGCGCCGCCTTTCCGAGCGCTTCGGGTCTTGGAACGGCGCGATCATTGCCGGCATCGCCTATCTCGTCTTCATCGGCCTCGTGCTTTATCTGCTGCCGCCGATCAACGAGGTTCCCGAGAATTTCTCGGCGATGGTGCTCTGGCGCTTCCGCACGACCTCGCTCGGCATGCATGCGATCCTTTGGGCAGCACTCGGTCTTGCCTTCGGGGCGCTGGCGGAAAGGCGGCTTGCCGCCAAGGGCGGGCAACGCGGACGGCCGGTAACGGCATTTCGCTGAATGCATCGAAGGGCGCCGCTTGCCGGCGCCCTCAACTTTTCGAGCGACCATGAAAAGTGAGAGAACCAGGCCATTTCCGCTGACGACGTTTGCTGCCGCGACCTTTCTTCTCGCCGTCGCCGGCAATGCCTGTGCGCATAGCCGGACGGCGGGTGGCAGCCATGCCGGCCTGGATATCCCGGAAATTTCCCATGGCGAGATGGCTGTGATTGCCGACTATCGCGGCCGCATCATGGATCTCGCTGCAAGCGCGGTCGATACGAACGAGCCGTTCCGGCGCGTCCTGAACTACGCCGAAATCCAGTATTCCTATTGTTTGTGGGGCAGGGTGCCGGGCAGCGTGACGGATGAGGAAAGCCCGTTCAACGAATGCGCCCATGCCTATCTCGCGGCAACCAAAGCCGTGCTGATGTCGATGCGAGAGATGCCGCGAGAGGCGCCTGCCGCGGGCGAAATCATCTCCGCCATCGATGCAGAGATGGTAGGCCGCGGGCTTGCGCTCATCACTTGCCGGTTCAGCGGCGAAGCCTTCAACACGGCCGATATCGTCAAGCCGCATTGGAGCAAGTTGCCGTTTCATCCGGCCAGCCTGGCGTCGCTGACGGGGCTTGCCTCCTTGCTCGGGCTTATGGCTTTCGCGCTTCGCCGCTTTCTGCGGCCGAGGGCTCAGTCGTCGGAATAGCGCTGCTCGCGCCACGGATCGCCATACATATGGTAGCCGTTCTTTTCCCAGAAACCGGCCGTATCCTCGGGCATCAGCTCGATGCGGCGCAGCCATTTGGCGCTTTTCCAGAAATAGAGATGCGGCACGACGAGGCGCATCGGGCCGCCGTGATCCGGCGTCAGCGGCAGGCCCTCCCAGGAGGTCGCGAGGATTGCATCTTCGGCGGCGAAATCGGAGAGCGGCAGATTGGTGGTATAGCCGTCATAGCTCGTCAGCATGACGAAAGCTGCCTCCGATTTCGGCATGGCGAGGTCGAGCAAATCGCGGGTCGAAACGCCTTTCCATTTGTTGTCATAGCGCGACCAGGTGGTGACGCAGTGGATATCGCTCACCCTGCTGCTCTGCTCGATCGCTTGGAAATCGGCCCAGGCGAGCGTCAGCGGCGTTTCGACGAGGCCGCGTACCTCAAGCCGCCAGCTGTCGGTCGAAACCACCGGCTGCTGGCCGAGATCGAGCACCGGCCAGTTCTTGACGAGGTGCTGGCCGGGCGGCAGGCGCTCGGCCTCGGGACGACTGGTGCGGCCGGTCAGGAATTTGCCCTCTGCCGCCCAGCGGCGCTTGGAGCTGGTGAGTTTGCTGTCGGCGGGCGTCTGGTCGTCGCTCATGAGCGGTGTCTCCTTGCGGTGCAGCAATAGGACATCCGCTCCCGCCGGGTGTCAAGTTTCGGCGGGCCCTTGGAAATCCTCGTTCGCCTGACTAAACTCGGGCTCGTCGGGCATGCCTTGCTGGGGAGTGGAGGCAGAAAGGGAGGAGCCGGATCTGTCTTCGAGATATCGTGGGATAGCGGCGCTGCTGGCGGTGCCGCTCGTCATCTTCGCCTTCTTCACCTTTGGAAGCGCGGTTGCGACGCGCGCCTATATGGAAGAGGCTTCGGCGCAGGCGGGAACGACGCTGCGCCTTGCCGTTTCGGCCCTCAGCGGCCACCTCAACCGCTACGAGGCGCTGCCGGCGCTGATCGCCGATCACGACGATATTCAGGAACTGGTCAGCGCGCCCGACGACATGGCGCTGCGCGATACGGCCAATCTTTATCTCAAGGCCATCAACGGGCTTCTGAAATCCTCCGATATCTATGTGGTGAAGCCGGATGGAGAAACGATCGCGGCGAGCAATTATGATGGACCGGGCAGTTTCGTCGGGCAGAACTTCAACTACCGGCCCTATTTCCAGGAGGCGATCGAAGGACGGCAGGCCCGCTTTTACGCGCTCGGCACCACCTCGCTGAAGCGCGGCTATTATTTCTCGGCTCCGATCCGGGTGGGCGCGGATATTCGCGGCGTCATCGTCTTCAAAGTCGATATCGACATGATCGAATCCTCCTGGAGCGGCGGAGAATACAAGATCTTCGTCTCCGATCCGGAAGGCATCATCTTCATGTCCGGCAACCCGGAATGGCTCTACGGCGCCATTCTGCCGCTGACGGCCGATCGCATTGCCCGCACGGAAGCTTCGCGGCGCTATGCCAATGCCAAACTGACGTCACTGCCCGTGACCCGACACCGCTTCGAGCAGCACGACCTGATGACGCTCGCAAGCGACCGGAGCGCGAGCGAATATCTGGTGCTGTCGCACTACATGCCGGCCGAGGACTGGACGGTGAATGTGCTGATGGAAACGAGCTCCATCCGGACCCAGGCGCGTACGGCGCTTGCGGCCGTCTTTCTCATCCTCTGCATCGCCGCACTTACGGTCGCCGTCCTTCGCCAGCGGCGGGCGCGGCTTACCGAGCGCATGCAGATGCAGGCCGAGGCGCGCAACGAGCTGGAGCGGCGAGTGGAGGAGCGCACGGCCGATCTTGCCCGCGTCAACAGCCGCATCGGAGAGGAGATCGCCGAGCGGCGGCTGACCGAGCAGCAGCTTCGCCAGACCCAGGCCGATCTCATCCAGGCGGGCAAGCTTGCCGGGCTCGGGCAGATGTCGGCTGCGCTTTCGCATGAGTTCAACCAGCCGCTCGCCGCCGCCAAGACCTATACGGACAGTGCCTCGGTGCTGATCGATCGCGGCCGGATGGAGGAGGCGCGGGACAACATCACGCGCATCGGCGGGCTGATCGACCGCATGGCCTCGATCAGCCGGCACCTGCGCAACTTCGCCCGCAAGCCGAACGAGAAGCTCGGACCGGTTGCCCTCGATGAGGCGATGCGCGACACGCTGGAGATCATCGCCTGGCGGCTGAAGGCGGCAGACGCCGAGCTGCGGCTCGATCTCGGCATGCGGCCGCCGGTCGTGCGCGCCGGCTCGGTGCGTCTGCAGCAAGTGCTGGTGAATGTGATCTCCAATGCCGCCGATGCGGTGGAAGGTCTGGATGACAGGCGCATCGAGGTTTGCGCTGTCGAGGAGGCCGGCAAGGTGGTGCTGACGGTGCGCGACCACGGACCGGGTGTGCCGGCGGCAATTGCCGAGCGCATCTTCGATCCCTTTTTCACCACCAAGGGCGTCGGCAAGGGGCTGGGTCTTGGGCTTTCGATTTCCTACAACATCGTCAAGGATTTCGGCGGCAGCCTTACTGCTGCCAACCACCCCGAGGGAGGCGCGGTGTTCCGCATCGAGCTGCAATCGGCTGCAGGGCTGATGCCGGAGGCGGCGGAATGAACGATGCCAAGATCCTGCTTGTTGACGACGAGGAGGAACTGCGCCGTTCAACGGCGCAGGCGCTGGAGCTTTCGGGCTTCAGCATCGAGACCTTTGCGAGCGGTGACCATGTGCTGGAACTGATCGGCTACAGCTTTCCCGGCGTGGTCGTCAGCGATATCCGCATGCCGGGGATGGACGGTATGACGCTGATGCAGAAGATCCGCGAGATCGATCAGGAGGTGCCGGTCATCCTCGTCACCGGTCATGGCGACGTGCAGCTTGCCGTGAAGGCGATGCGCGAGGGCGCCTATGATTTCATCGAGAAGCCGTTCACCCCGGAGATGCTCGCCGGCGTCATCCGCCGGGCGATGGAGCGGCGCGGCCTCGTGCTCGAAAATCGGCTGCTGAAGGCAGTCGCCGGCAAGCGCGACGATATCGAGGCGCGGCTGCCGGGGCGCACGCAGGTGATGGTGGATCTGCGCTACCGTATCCGCGCGATTGGTGCCAGCGATGCCGATACGCTCATCGTCGGAGAGACCGGGGCGGGCAAGGAGGTGGTGGCGCGGGCGCTGCATGATATCAGCGCGCGGGCGAGCCGGCCGTTCATCGCGATCAATTGCGCGGCGCTCCCGGCGAACCTGATCGAGAGCGAGCTCTTCGGCCATGAGGCCGGCGCCTTTCCCGGCGCGGTCCGGCCGCGCTACGGAAAATTCGAACACGGGCGCGGCGGCACCATCCTGCTCGACGAGATCGGTTCCATGCCCTTCGACCTGCAGGCGAAATTCCTTAGGGTGCTGCAGGAGCGGGTGATAACAAGACTCGGATCGAACGAGGTTGTGGCGCTCGACGTGCGCTTCATCGCGACGAGCAAGGTGGATCTCGAGGCGGAAGTGGCGGCGGGTCGGTTCCGCGCCGATCTTCTCTATAGGCTGAACGTCGCGACGCTGCACGTGCCATCGCTGTCGCAACGGCGGGCGGATATTCCGTTGCTTTTCCTCCAGCTGGTCCGGGAAGCAGCCGCCCGCTACGGCCGCGACGAGGCGGCCGTGCCGCCGGGGGTGATCTCCGACATTGCCCAGCGCGACTGGCCCGGTAATGTCAGGGAGCTGAGAAACGCCGCCGACCGCCTAGTCCTCGGCCTCGACAATGGCGGGCGGCAGGCCGAGGAGGCGACCGGGCTTGCCGAGCGTGTCGCTGAATTCGAGCGAGGCGTTATTGCCAGCGCGCTGGTTGCGCATGGCGGCAGCCTCAGGCCGGTCTACGAGTCGCTCGGTATTTCCCGGAAGACCCTCTACGAAAAAATGCAGAAATACGGCCTCGACAAGCGGATGCTCATCACTGAGAGCTAGCGTCTCTTGGGGATGCTTTCCCAACGGCATTTGTGACTTGACATGCAACCGTTTGGTTGCCTATAAGGGGTGCAACAGGCAACCAAATGGTTCCGTATATAGACATGGATGATGATGCGGTTTTCCGGGCTTTGGCGGATGCGAGCCGTCGGCAGATGCTGGACCGGCTGCATGCGAGGAACGGCCAGACACTGGGCGAACTCTGCCAGGGGCTCGCCATGACGCGCCAGGCGGTGGCGAAGCATGTTGCGATCCTGGAGGAGGCCAATCTGGTTTCATCTGAGCGCCAGGGCCGGGAGAAGCTGCATTTCATCAATCCGGTGCCGATCAACGCGATCGCGCAGCGCTGGATCAGCAAGTTCGAGCGGCAGCACCTGAATGCGCTGGCCGACCTGAAGGAGACCCTCGAAGCCAAGGGCCGCAACTGACGGCCCTGCCATCGGGAGTACTGACACTTGGCCAAAAGGAGCATCAACATGGCTGGCAGTACATATAACTATGTCACCTTTATCCGCACGACACCGGAGCAGCTCTGGGCGGCGTTGACGACAGCCGAATTCATGAAGAAGTTCTGGCTCGGCGCCCATTTCGAAACCGAATGGAGGGCAGGCGCTGCCTGGAAGCTTCTGTTCGAGGACGGATCGGTTGCCGATACCGGCGAAATCCTGGAATGCGATCCGCCGAAACGGCTCGTTCTGAAGTGGCGCAACGAGTTCATGCCGGAGCTGAAGGCGGAGGGCTATTCTCGATGCGTGATGGAGATCGAGCCGGTGACTGAGACAGCCACCAAGCTGACGGTCGTCCATTCCATCGAAGTCGAGAATTCCAAGCTCATCAACGCCGTTTCCGGCGGCTGGCCGCGCATTCTCTCCAACCTCAAATCGCTGATCGAGACCGGCGAGGTGGTGCTGCCACCCAAAAAGTAGGGCTGTCGTCTCGATGCGATGGGTGGATTTCCACCCATCGCATCCGCTGTTTGTTTCCAAATCGACCCATGCTGCATCGCACGCCCGCAGAATCGTCTTTCGAAAGAGGCGGTGACGATTGCGGGTCGATTTTTCCCGGCGGCAAATAAGTCATCCCCGGCATGGAGGTGTCGGCGGGCTTGCTTGTTTCATCAGGGAGGAAACGATGAAAATTCTGAAGGCCATGCTCGGCCTGACCGCGGCTGCCGCGGTCTCGCTTCTCGCCGGCGTCGCTTCGGCGCAGACCTATCCCGAGCGCACCATCACCATGGTCGTGCCTTTTGCCGCGGGTGGTCCGACCGATACCGTCGCGCGCCTCGTCGCCGAATCGATGTCCAAGGATCTCGGCCAGCAGATCGTTGTCGAAAATGTCGGCGGCGCCGGCGGCACGCTCGGCGCCGGCCGCGTGGCGAGCGCCGATCCCGACGGCTACACCATCCTGCTGCACCATATCGGCATGGCGACCAGCGCCACGCTCTACCGCAAGCTCGCCTATGACACGCTCGGCGCCTTCGACTATGTCGGCCTCGTCACCGAGGTACCGATGACGATCGTCGCCCGCAAGGATTTCGAGCCGGCCGACCTCAAGGGGCTGATAGATTATGTCAAGGCCAACAAGGACAAAGTGACGGTCGCCAATGCCGGCATCGGCGCAGCCTCGCATCTCTGCGGCATGATGTTCATGAGCGCCATCCAGACGCCGCTGACGACCGTTCCTTATAAGGGTACCGGCCCTGCCATGACTGATCTGCTCGGCGGCCAGGTCGATATCATGTGCGACCAGACCACCAATACGACGAAACAGATCCAGGGCGGTACGATCAAGGCCTATGCCGTGACCTCGCCCAAGCGCCTCGATGTCATGAAGGACATTCCGACGGCTGTCGAAGCCGGTCTGCCGGGCTTCGAAGTCGGCATCTGGCACGGCATCTACACGCCGAAGGGCACACCGGCTGCGATCAACGAACGCCTGTCGAAGTCGCTGCAGGTGGCGCTGAAGGACCAGAACGTCGCCGCCCGCTTCGCCGAGCTCGGCACGGCGCCGTCCTCCGACGCTGATGCGACGCCCGCTGCGCTGAAGGCCAAGCTGGAAAGCGAGATCGCCCGTTGGAAGCCGGTGATCGAAGCTGCCGGGGAATATGCCGACTAATCGTGAGGGGGTGCCAGGAGCCCCTCACCCTACCCTCTCCCCGCTGAGGAGAGGGAATGTGCCATGCGATACGCCTCCAATTGCAGCAATGTCGCCGCTCGCGAACTGACGGGAAGGCGGTACCGCTAGTTCCCTTCTCCCCAGCAGGGAGAAGGTGCCCGGCAGGGCGGATGAGGGGGCGCCACGGTACGACATCAACCATCTCCAACACCAGGAGACACCATGAAATCCATCAGTATCGATAGCACCAATGCGATCTGCGGCGCGCTTTTCGTCGCGACCGGCGCCTTCTTCGCCTTTCAGTCGCTCGGGCTCGACCTCGGCACGGCATTGCGCATGGGCCCCGGCTATTTCCCGTTCATCCTTGCCTGCGCGCTCGTGCTGCTCGGCGCGATCATCTTTATTCAGGCGCTGCGCGTGGAGGGCGAGCCGGTCGACCCCTTCGCCTGGCGCGGCATGCTCTTCATCCTGCCGGCTCCCGTCTTCTTCGGTTTGACGGTACGCGGGCTGGGCTTTGCGCCGGCGCTGTTCGTCACCGCCTTCATCGCCTGTTTCGCATCACGCAAGATGAACGTGTTCTTCGCGGTCGTGCTGTCGCTGCTGCTGACGATCTTTTCGGTCGCCGTCTTCAGCTATGGGCTCGGGCTGCCATTCGAGCGCTTCGGCCCCTGGGTCCGGTTCTAGGAGGCGATGATGGATCTTTTCAGCAATCTCGCGCTCGGCTTTGCGACAGCCGGCACACCGGAAAACCTGTTCTTCTGTCTGATCGGCGTCCTGCTCGGCACGCTGATCGGCGTGCTGCCCGGTATCGGCGCCACGGCGACGATCGCCATGCTGCTGCCGATCACCTTCCAATTGGAGCCCGTCTCCTCGCTGATCATGCTCGCCGGCATCTATTACGGCGCGCAATACGGCGGCTCGACCACCGCCATCCTGATCAACATGCCGGGCGAATCCTCGTCCGCCGTCACCGCCATCGACGGCTATCAGATGGCGCGCAAGGGCAGGGCGGGGGCAGCGCTTGCGATCGCGGCTCTCGGCTCGTTCTTTGCCGGCACGGTCTCGACCTTTCTCGTGGCGATCTTCGCGCCGCCGCTGACCGCAATCGCGCTGCAATTCGGCTCGGCCGAATATTTCTCGCTGATGATCGTCGGCCTCGTCTCCTCGATCGCGCTGGCCCACGGCTCGGTCGTCAAGGCCCTGGCGATGGTGGCGCTCGGACTGCTGCTCGGCCTCGTCGGCACCGATATCTATACCGGCACGCCGCGCTTCACGCTCGGCATCCGCGAATATGCCGACGGGCTGAATTTCGTGGCGCTCGCCGTCGGCGTCTTCGGGGTGGCCGAAATCCTGCGCAACCTCGAGGGCGAATCGACACGCACCGTGCTGATGGCCAAGGTTTCCGGACTTTTGCCTTCGCGCCAGGAATTCAAGGAGATGATTGCACCGATCATTCGTGGCACGGCGATCGGTTCGGCGCTCGGCATCCTGCCGGGCGGTGGGGCGATCCTTGCCTCCTTCGCCTCCTACACGGTGGAAAAGCGCATGTCGAAGACGCCGAAGGAATTCGGCAAGGGCGCAGTTGCCGGCGTCGCCGGGCCGGAATCCGCCAACAATGCCGGGGCGCAGACCTCGTTCATTCCGCTGCTGACGCTCGGCATTCCGGCAAATCCCGTCATGGCGCTGATGATCGGCGCGATGATCATCCAGGGCATCGTGCCGGGACCGAACGTCGCCACCGAGCAACCGGCGCTGTTCTGGGGCATCATCGCTTCGATGTGGATCGGCAACCTGATGCTCGTCATCCTCAACCTGCCGCTGATCGGGCTTTGGGTGAAGCTCTTGACCGTGCCTTACTACGTGCTCTTCCCCATCATCATGGCCTTCTGCTCGATCGGGGTCTACAGCGTCAACGCCAACGTCTACGACCTCTATGCCGTCGCCTTCTTCGGCCTCATCGGCTATGTGCTGGCAAAGCTTCGCTGCGAGCCGGCGCCGCTGCTGCTCGGCTTCGTGCTCGGACCGTTGCTCGAGGAGAACTTGCGGCGGGCGATGATCCTGTCGCGCGGCGATCCCACCACCTTCGTGACGCGGCCGATCAGCGCCACGCTTCTGGCCATCGCGCTTGCTGTCCTCATCGTCGTCTTCCTGCCGAGCGTCAGGAAGAAGCGCGAGGAGGTATTCGTCGAAGAGGCTTGAGGGTTGAACTCGCAGTCTGTTTGATGAACAAGGAATGATCTCAGCGGGCGCCGTTCGGGCGCGCATTTCGCATGAAGGGATATCCATGCCCATGAACATTTCACGATGAGCATTCCTGCCCGGATCAAGGACGATCTGCCCTTTCTCACGGCCCTGCGCCGCGACCTGCACGCTCATCCCGAACTCGGCTTCGAAGAGGAGCGCACCGCCGGTATCGTCGCGAGGCTTCTCGAGGAGGCCGATATCACGGTGCATCGTGGCCTCGGCGGCACCGGCATCGTTGGCACGCTGCAGGTTGGCAACGGCACGCGCAGGATCGGGCTGCGCGCCGACATGGATGCGCTCGCCATGCCTGAAATGGCGGAGCGGCCCTATAAATCGACCATCCCCGGTAAGATGCATGCCTGCGGCCATGACGGCCATACCGCAATGCTGATCGGCGCGGCGCGGCATCTGGCGGCGACGCGGAATTTTTCCGGGAGGGTGCATTTCATCTTCCAGCCGGCGGAAGAGGGCCGCGGCGGGGCGAAGCGCATGGTGGAGGAGGGGCTGTTTCAGCTCTTCCCTTGTGATGCCGTCTACGGGCTGCACAACATGCCGGGCCTGTCGGTTGACGAAATCGCCGTGGTCGAGGGGCCGCAGCTCGCCTCCTCCGATAGCTGGAGGATCACCTTTCGTGGAACTGGAACGCATGGTGCCAAGCCGCATCTTGGCCGCGACCCGATCACGGCGGCTGGTACCTTCCTATCATCGCTGCAAACGATCGTCGGGCGCGTGGTGGATCCGCTGCAGCCGGCCGTCGTCAGCGCTTGCTCATTGCAGGCCGGCGATCCCAAGGCACTGAACGTCATTCCCGATAAAGCCGAGATCGGCGGGACGGCGCGGGCCTATTCGCCTGAGGTGCGTGACCAGCTGGAAAAGGAGATCGGCCGGTTGGCGCATGGTACTGCGGCCATGTATGGGATCGCGGTGGACTATGCATTCGAGCGGCGAATTCCACCTGTCGTCAATGACGGGGACGCGACGGCGCGGGCACTTGCTGCCGCGGCGACAATCTTCGGTGAGAAGGCGCGGACAAGCTTTCCGCCGTCCACCGCCGGAGACGATTTCGCTTTCTTCGCTGAGAATGCACCGGGCTGTTATGTCTGGCTCGGGAATGGGCCGGCGGTCGATGGAGCGCTACATCACAACACGGCCTACGACTTCAACGATGCGGCGCTTGGATACGGGGCCGCTTATTGGGTGGCGTTGGTGGAGCAGGAGTTGGAAGGGTAAGCTTGGCGGTTGCAGCCCCCTCATCCGCCTGCCGGCACCTTCTCCCGCTGGGGAGATGAGATTCGCGGCGGCGTTTCTTCCGTTTGCGCTGGCACTTGAGAGTGCCGCCGGCGGTGCGTTTTTCCTTCTTCTCCCCGGCGGGGAGAAGGTGCCGGCAGGCGGATGAGGGGGCTGCACGGCACGCGCCCGCGATCCGATCTGTGCGTCCCGGCTTACAAAGCTTCCAGCACCGGACTCTCCAGCACCGTGCCCGTCACAACATCGGCAATGCCCCGATCCGTCTGGTGTGGACCCACATTGCAGGCGAGCGTTGCGCCGAAGCAGGCCTTGAAGACAAGATAGGGCGGCTTCCATTTGACGATCTTGTCCATGGCCTTGCGGATATCGGCGAAGGCTGAGGCGGTGTCTTTCAACGGCGCGTCGGTGACCAAGCCGGATAGCGGTAGCGGCAGGATCGCCTCGATCCCGCCGTCTTTGGCAACCGCCATGCCGCCCCCTGCCGCGATAACGGCGTTGGCGGCGAGCGCCATGTCGCGTGTATTGCCGCCGAAGACGGTGAGGTTGTGGCTGTCATGCGAGACGGTGGTGCAGAAGGCGCCGCGCCATTCGCCCCAGCCGGTGAGGAAGCCGATGCGCGGGACGCCATCGGCCTTGCCGTGGCGGTGGGCGACGGCGATCATGGTGCTGCCGGCCGGCGGCACGACGAAGCCGTCCCTGACTTCCGTTTCGGCTTCGCCCCATTGCGTGAAACGCGGGCGGTCGATGGTGGCGACGCGGACACGCTCGCCCTTGGCGGGGATGCGGAAATCACTCTCGGCCAGTGGCGGCAGCTTCACGGAATTGACGAGCGGCGCAGTATCGAGCGGCTGGATGGCCGCCTCGATGCTGCCGTCGCGGGTGACAATGCGGCCGCCTGATATGACGAGCCGTGCCCGGAATTCCGTGAGATCCTCGAAGAGAACGAGATCGGCGCGGCGGCCGGCGGCGACGAGGCCGAGATCGGAGCGCTTCAGCCGCTGTGCGGCGTTGAAGGTTGCGGCCCGCAACGCCCATTCCGGTTTCATGCCGTAGCGTACCAGGCGCCTGATGACGTCATCGAGACCGCCGCTCTCATACAGTTCATCGGGGAAGACGTCGTCGGTGCAGAGTGTCACGGTCGCCGGCAGGTGGCCGAGGCCGTTCAGCACATCGACGAACTCCTTCAGCAGATGGTCGTGAGAACCGCGCAGCTCGATGGTCAGACCAGCGGCAAGTTTGCTAAGGAGGTCGGCGCCTGACGTGAGTTCGTGGTCGGAGGTGACGCCCGCTGCCATAAAGGCATTGAGATCGGTGCTTTCGAGACCGCGGGCATGGCCGCAGACGAGCTTGCCCGAGGCAAGGCCAGCATTGACGATGGCGCTCATGCGCGGATCGCCGTCGATGACGCCGCGCATGTTCATGACTTCGGCAACGCCGCCGACGGCGGAAGAGCGCAACATCTCGACGACGACGGAGGCATCAAAATCGGCGCCCGCCAGTTCCAGACCCGGCGCCGACGGTACACAGGAAGGGGCGAGCAGGATCATGCGCAACGGCAGGGACCGCGCCGCCTCGATCGCCCAGCGCATGCCGTCGAGCCCATGGACGTTGCCGAATTCATGCGGGTCCCAGACGACCGTGGTGACGCCACGCGGCAAGACGGCGCTCGCATATTCGGCGGGCGTCACCATCGAGCTTTCGACATGCATGTGCGTGTCGATCAGACCCGGCGTCACGATGGCGCCGGTCGCATCGATGATCTCGACGGCGTCGGTCCGGCTTTCCGAGGCATGGACGCTTGCGATGAGCGCGCCGACGATGCCGATATCAGCCTTCCGGATCAGGCCGGTCACCGAATCGAGCAGGCGTCCGCCGGTAATGAGCATGTCGAAGGGCGCATCGCCGCGGGCGGCTGCGACCGCGCGGGCGCGCAAGCCGGGATCGTTGAGATCGGCGGGTTCCTGACGAGGAATGGCGTTCATTTGCGGGCCTCGCTGATCAGGGCTGTGAGAATGATGGCACGCGCCTTGTCGGCATCGATGTCGGCGGCAAATTGTGCGTTGAAGCTGGCGTGCGTGGCGCGGGTCTCGACGACGGTGCGACCACGGGTCAGCGTGCCCTGCAGCTCGACGTCGATGCGTGCGGGGCGGAAGCTCACGATATCGGGGGCGACGAAGGCGACCGCGGCGGTGGGATCGTAGACCGCCATGCCAGGGCGGCCGCGGCTGGTGCCGATACTGACATAACCTGCGAACATATCGGCGATCAATTCGGCATTGGCGCCGCCGGCGTTCCGCACCGGCTCGACATCCTCCGGCTTTGCCAGCACCTTGCGGCAGAGGTCGAGTTCGACCATGCGCAACGGCAGGCCATGGGCGATGACGATCGCGAGGGCCTCTGGATCGGCGAGCGCGTTGAATTCGGCAGAGGCGGTATGGTTGCCCGATGTGACGCCGCCGCCCATCCAGACGAGTTCGGTAATGCGGGCAGCAAGATCCGGGCGGGCGAGCTCTACGGCGGCGATATTGGTGAGCGGACCGAGCGCCAGGATGCGGGGCTGGCTCTGGTTTTCCAGCCAGTTGCAAAGTGCTGCGAAGGCATCGCTTTCGGCAAGGGCCGGCGCCTTCGGCAGGCTCTTGTCCGTTGTCGGGATGCCGGTTTTGCCGAGGATCGCCTGGGCGGTTTCGAGCTTGCCGAGAACGGGCGTGGCGCGGCCGGTATGGATCGGAAATGTCCAGCCGAAGGCACTGGCGGCGCCGGCGGCGTTCATTCTCACCTGCGCCAGCGGCGCATTGCCGAAGACCAGCGAGATGCCGTCGATCTCATATTCCGACTGCGCCACCACCAGAATGGCGGCGATGTCGTCGAAGCCCATGTCGGTATCGATCCAGACGCCCATGATGTCACCCGAAGCGCTTGAGGTTGGCCGCGCCATCGACCGGCAGGTCGAAAGCGAGGGGACTTCCGATTTCGTGCGGCGGCAGGCTCGCGTCGATCTCGGCCTTGATGGCCCCAAGCGGCGTATCGAGAAGATATTCGCGAGTGTTGCCGGCAAAAGACGTGCCGCGCACCATGCCTTGGAAGGGACCGGCGCCGAGGACCACCGCTCGCGGACGCCAGGCCAGGCCCGCCGAGGCTTGCGGCAGCGCACCGGAAAGTGTGATCGGGCCATTCGGCGTCATAAGCTTTCCATCCTTCAGCGCGAAGACATTCTCGAAGCCGACGAAATCGGCGACGAAGGCGGAGACGGGATTGTTGTAGATCTCCTCGGGCGTGCCGATCTGCTCGATGCCGCCGTTCAGCATCACGACGATGCGGTCGGCGAGCGCCAGGGCCTCCACCTGGTCGTGGGTGACAAAGATCATCGTCACGCCGGTTTCCTTCTGGACGCGCTGCAATTCGGCGCGCATTTCCAGCCGCAGACGGGCGTCGAGATTGGAGAGCGGCTCGTCAAGCAGCAGCACCTTCGGCTCCATGACCATGGAGCGGGCAAGCGCCACGCGCTGCTGCTGGCCCCCGGAAAGCTCGGCGGGTTTGCGGCTGGCGAAGGTGGAGAGGCCGACGGATTTCAGGCCGGCGCCAACGCGTGAGTCGAGATCTGCGCCCGAGATGCCCTTGAGGCGCAGGCCGAAGGCGACGTTCTCGTAGACCGTCAGATGCGGAAAGAGCGCGTAGGACTGGAAGACCAGGCCGACGGCGCGTTTGTTGGCGGAGACGCGGGTGATATCGGCGCCGTCGAGACCTATGCGGCCGGCAGCCGGCGTCAGCAGGCCGGCGATGGCGCGCATCGTCGTCGTCTTGCCGCACCCGGAGGGGCCGAGAAGCGCAACGAGTTCGCCTTTGCCGATCGCAAGGTCGAGGTCCCTCACCGCGACCGTATCGCCATAGGCAAGCGTCAGCTTGTCGAGTTGAAGATAGGCATCAGACATAACGCGAGAATCCCAGGAAGCGTTCGGCGAGGAAGACGATGCCGATCGAGAGGAAGGCGAGAAGGGCGGAAAGTGCCGCGATGGAAGGATCGTAGGTGGTTTCCATGTAACCCAGCATGTCGATCGGCAGCGTTCGCACTCCCGGGCCGGAGAGGAAGAGCGAGACCGGCACCTGGTTGAAGCTGGTGACGAAGCCGAGAATGAAGGCGGCAAGAATGCCGCCGCGGATATTCGGCATCACCACGCGAAAGAAGGCGCCTAGCCGGGAGGAGCCGAGCAGGACGGCTGCTTCCTCGATATCGGAGCGCAAATTGTCGAGGCTCGCCGAAACGACCCGCACGGCATAGGGCAGCACGAGGGCCGCATGGGCGAAGAAGAGCGCGAGCGTGATATTGAAGCCGAAAGGCACGACGAGATAACGCAGCAGTGCCAGGCCGACGATGATGCCGGGGACGATGATCGGGAGCGAGACGATCGTGCGGACGGTCTCGGCTGCGGGCAGCCGATAACGCGACAGGGCATAGGCGGCGGGGATGCCGAGGAGGAGGGCTGCGAGCGTTCCGAAAACGGCGAGGAACATCGACATGGCGAAGCTGTCGCGGAAGCTTTCGACGCTGAAGACCTTCATCACCCAGCGCAGCGACAGGCCCTGCGGCGGGAAGGCCAGCGTATCGCCCGCCGAGAGCGAGGCGGCGATGATGATCAGAAACGGACCGATCAGGAAGATCAGCAACAGGAAGAGGACGACGGGCGAGAAGAGGCGGGCGGTCATCGGCGGCTCCGCGCCGTCGCAACGCGTTTCAAGAGGATGTTGGCGGCAAAGCTCATGACGATCAGGATGAAGGCGATGACGCTTGCCGAGACGAAATTATTGGCGACGGACACCTGCTGGTACATCAGCGTTTCCAGCATCAGCACCTTGGAGCCGCCAAGGATGGCAGGGGTGATGTAGGCGGTCAGCGAACCGGTGAAGACGAGCGTGCCGCCGACGACGAGACCTTCTCTCGTCAGCGGCAGGACGACTTTCCAGAAGACCTGGAACCAGTTGGCGCCGAGCACGCGAGCAGCGGGGATCGCATCCCTAGGCATGTTTTCGAGCGCGCTGATCAGCGACAGGATCATCAGCGGCAGGAAGAGCTGCAAAAGGCCGATGAAGACGGCTGTTTCTGTGAACAGCAGGCGCAGCGGTTCGGCGCTCAGACCGAGGCCCGTGATCGCCTGGTTGACGATGCCGGTGCGGCCGAGAATGACGATCCAGGCATAGGTGCGCGCCACCGGCGAGATCATCAGCGGCAGGGTGACGAGGCCGATCATGCGGCCCTTGCCCTTCGGCGGCAGGTTGACGATGGCAAAGGCTGCGGCATAACCGATGACCGCAGAGACGGCGGTGACTTCGAGGCCGAGCCGGAAGGAGCGCAGGAAAACGGTGCGGTTCAGCGTCTCGGAAAAGAAACCGGCATAGGCCGACAGCGTCCAGGCGCCGCCGGCGCGAAAGCCCTCCGACAGCAGGATTGCGACGGGCAGCAGAAAGACCAGCGTCGCGAAGACGGCTGCCGGCAGGGCAAGCGCCAGGGCTTCTGCGCGGTTCTGAAACATGAGACGCCTTTTCAGGAGAGGAGGGCGGTCCCGACAGGCGCCGGGACCGGTCTTTGCGCGGAGCTTACTGGCCGACCTTATCGTTCCACGTCTTCAGCCAGCCGGCGCGATTGTCGAGGGCTACGGCCGATGGGATCAGCTTGAGGCTCTTGGCGGTCGCCTCGCCATAGGTGAGATTGCCGGCGGCGGCCTCGGAGAGTTTGACCTCGCTATTGGCGGGACTGTCGATCAGCTTTTCGGCGAGCTTGGTCTGGATCTCGGTCGAGAGCCAGAAATCCATGAACTGCATGGCGAGATCCTGGTTCTTCGAACCCTTGGTCAGCACCAGCACGTTCATGCCGCCGGTCTGCCCCTCCTTCGGTGTTGCCCAGGCAATGGGGACGTCGAGCTTGGTGAATCCAGCCCAGGAGAAACGGCCGATGGGGGCGGCCCAGATTTCCTCCTGCTGCATGAGCTGCACCAGCTGCGAGGACTTTTCGTAGAAGGTGACGATGTCGTCCTTCTTCTCGCCCAGCGCCTCGATCGGGCCCTTCAGGTCAGGCGTGTCCTTGCCGAGCGCCAGGCCGAGCATATAGAGCGCCGGCGGGCCTTGATTGGTGGTCACGTTCGGGAAGGCGACGTGGCTGACATATTCCGGCTTCAGCAGATCGGCCCAGGAATCGATCTTCATCTTGTCGGAGCGATAAGCGATCGAGGTGGCATAGAAGGTATAACCGACACTCATGCCGTCGTCGTTCGGATCCTTGGCGACATCGTAGAGCTTGCTGAAATTCGTAAGCTTCGCGGTGTCGACCTTGTCGATCAGGCCGGCGCGGGACGCGGCCAGCGCATCGGCCATGGAGACGGCGGCAAGATCGACGACGGGGTTAGCCTTGTTCGCCTCCATCTTGGCGAGGCGCTCGACGCTGTTTCCGGTCTCGACCACAAGCTTGCAGCCGCATTTGGCTTCGAACGGTTCGTAGACCAGCGTCTTGAAATCGTCCTGCGCAAAGGCATAGACCGAAATGGTCAACGTCCGCTCCGCCGCGGCTGCGCCGAGCGGCGATAATGCGGCAAGCGCCACCGAGGCGATGAGAATCTTTTTCATTTTACATGTTCTCCATCTCTGAGGTTTTTGGTGCCGGGTTCGCAGGCCCGGATGATTGGCGGACGATCAGCTGCATGGCGACGCGTTCGATTTCCGCGGTAACGAGCACGCCCTCGCGGATGCTGTTTCTTCTTATGGTATCGGCCAGCGCCGACACGGCAATTCCGGCAATTCTGTCCATGTCCATCCGCACCGTCGTCAGCGGCGGCGTGACAACAGGCGACCAGATGAGGTCGTCGAAGCCGGTGACGCTGACATCGGCCGGAACGGTGATGCCCGCCTGCTGCAGCTCGGTCAGCGCCCGCAGCGCCTGCAGGTCGGAGAGGGCTGCGAAGGCGGTAAAGCCCTGCCTGACTTTTTCGGCGAGGCCGAGCGGGCAGCCGCTGCCGGCATCCTGCTCCAGCTTCTCGATCCACAGCGTTTCAGAATGCATATCCGGGCGCATGCCCGAGCGGATGCCGCCGGCGCGATCGTTCTGGACGTTGGATTCCTGATTGTTGCCGATGATGAGGATGCGGCGGTGACCGAGTCCTGCGAGATGCTCGGCGATCTCGCGGCCGCCCTGCCAATGGTCGGCGGCAACGGTATTACCAGGTGTCGAGGGGGTGTCGATGACGGCGACGGGACAGGCGGCGGAAGAAATTCGGGTGGCGCGGCGGGGAATGATGACCATGCCGTCGACGCCGCGTTCGACCAGCCGATTGATCGCCTCGGTCTGGGTGGCGACATCGCCGCGGGAATCGGCAATCAGCACGCCGTAACCTGCGGCGGAGGCGGCGAATTCGATCGCCTGGGCGATCTTTGGAAATAGCGGATTGGCGATATCGGGCAGGACCAGGCCAAGAACGCCGCTGCGGCCGGTCCGCAGCGCCCGGCCGGCCTGGCTCGGGACATAACCGAGCTCGGCGGCATGCTCGCGGATTCTTTCGACCAGTTGGCCGGAGACCCGGCCCTTGCCGGAAAGCGCATTGGAGACCGTAGCGACGGAAACGCCGAGCGACGTCGCGATCTTGCTGAGGTTCGGACCCGGGCGCGGTGAAGCCATGATCTAGCGCGGTTTGATTAATCGTTTAATCAGGCATATATCAGCAACCGTCGCTTGTCGATTCCAAATTCCTCTTGTGCGCAACTATCGCATGCGGAGCAGTATGAAAAAAGCCCCGCGAGACGATCGCGGGGCTCCTTATGTAACAGCAGGGCAAAGCCGATCAGCTCTTGGCGGGCTTTGCCGGCGCGGGCTTCACTGGCGCAGTGATTTTGCCATCGGGAGCATAGCCACCGCCGATTGCGATGTTCAGGGAGACATAGTCCTTGGCCATCTGCTGGACCGACTGGGCAAGACTTGCCTGGGCGAGCGAAACCTGGCGCTGCGCGTCGAGGACGTCGAGCAGCGAAGAGGCGCCGTCTTTGTAGGATGCCGTGGAAAGTTCCAGCGTTTCCTGCGTGGTCTTCACCTGGGCCTGAAGTGCGGCGACTGTCTGGGCATCGCGCCGGACGGCCGACAATGCGTTCTCGACCTGCTCGACCGCGGTCAGCACCGTCGACTTCCAGTTGAGATAGGCGGTCGCGGCAGTGGACTGTGCCGACTTCACGTTGGCGCGAAGACGGCCACCATCGAAGATCGGCAGGTTGAGGGTCGGGCCGAAGGACCAGGGCGTCAGGCCGCCATGGATGCCGCGCTGGTTGATGTAGGACGGCGAGATCGAGCCGCTGAGCGAGATGCTCGGATAAAGCTGCGCCTGGGCAACGCCGATATTGGCCGTTGCGGCGGCAAGATCACGTTCCGCCACGCGGATGTCCGGACGGTTGCGGATCAGATCCGCCGGGATGCCGGAGGTGATGCCGCCGCGGAATACCGGCTGACCGGAGCCCTTCAGCAATTCATCGACAAGAGCCGAGGCCGGTAGGCCGAGCAGCGTGGCGATGTGATGGGCTGATATGCGGATATTGGTTTCGAGGCCGGGAATCTCGGCGAGCGTCGACTGGACGAGACCTTCGGCCTGAACGACGTCGAGACGCGAGGCGGCGCCAGCTTCAAGCTGGAACTTGGTCAGTTCGTAGGTTTCCTGGCGAGACTTCAGGTTGGCCTTCGAAAGCGCCAGGCGCTGTTGATAGAAGCGAACATCGATATAGCTCGAGACGAGATCCTGCACGAGGGTCAGCCTGGCAACGTCAGCCGATGCATAAGCGGAATCGAGCGAAGCAAGCGCGCTCTCCGTGTTGCGCTTGTAAAGCCCGAACAGATCGAGCAGCCAGCTTAGCTGGACGTCGCCGCCACTGGTGTTGCGCGTGTCGACCTGGGTGCGCAACTCGCCTCTCTGGCCGCTGACCGTGTGCGAGGCACCGACCGTCAGGCTCGGCAGGCCGCCGGCGCCGGCAGTGGTGACGTTTGCGGAAGCTGCATTGATTCGTTCGATCGCCTGCTGAACCGTCAGGTTCTGATCGAGGCCGGCTTTGACGTAGCCGTTCAGTCTTGAGTCTTTGAAGGCGGTCCACCATGCGGCGGTAGCAACATCGCCGTCACTCTTAGTCCCGCCTTCTCCAAATTTGGCGGGCAATGGCATTTCAGGAGGAACATGATCCGGGCCAACGACACAGCCCGACAGTAATAACAATAATGCCGGTGTGGCAAAACGAAGAGATACCATTCATTTCATCCTGTACTCGAGCAAGTCAATTCTTGTCGGAAGCTTCATACTTCACTATTGGCCGCCGCGCCTCGTCCTACCAAAACACCATGCCGAAGCAGTCGGGCGCAATGTAGCAATCGGAACAGCATTATCACAGTGCATTTTTATCACACTCCTGCCGCATTTTTGTCGCGTGTGGCAAAGATGCGTCGGATGACGACGAAAAACGACGGCACGAAGAAAATGCCGAGCATCGTCGCCGCCAGCATGCCGCCGAGGACGCCGATGCCGATGGCGTTCTGCGCCGCCGAGCCCGCGCCGGTCGCGATCGCCAGCGGCACGACACCGAGAATAAAGGCAAGCGATGTCATGATGATCGGCCGCAGGCGCAATCGCGCCGCTTCCAGCGTCGCTTCGTAGAGCCCCATGCCGCTTTCCATGCGATCCTTGGCGAATTCGACGATCAGGATCGCGTTCTTCGCCGCCAGCCCGATGGTGGTGAGCAAGCCGACCTTGAAATAGACGTCGTTGGCCTGGCCGAACAAGGTTGCCGCCGTCAGCGCGCCGAGAATGCCGACGGGCACTGCCATGATCACCGAGAAGGGGATCGACCAACTTTCGTAAAGTGCCGCCAAGCAGAGGAAGACGACGAGAACCGAGATCGCGTAGAGCATTGGCGCCTGTGAACCGGAAAGGCGCTCCTGATAGGAGATGCCCTGCCAGGCGACCGTGTAACCGCCGCCGAGCTGTTCCGTCAGCGCTTCCATCTCGTTCATCGCATCGCCGGAGGAAACGCCGGGTGCGGAGGCGCCGTCCAGCGGAATGGCGCTGACGGCATTGAAGCGGGCAAGCGAAGGCGCGCCCTTCACCCATTCGGTTTTGGTAAAGGCGGAGAAGGGTACCATTTCGCCGGTGGCGTTGCGGGCATACCAGTGGTCGAGATCGTTAGGCTGCATGCGGAAAGGCGCATCCCCCTGGACGTAGACCGGTTTGATCTCGCCGTTCAGCGTGAAATCGTTGACGTCGCGGCCGGTGAAGATGATCGACAGCATCGAATTGACCGAGGCGATGTCGACACCCATGGCGCCGATCTTTTCCTGATCGAGGACGATGCGCATCTGCGGCTCGACCTCCTTGTTGCTGCTGCGCAGGGCCACGATCTTGCCCGACGTGTTGCCCATCTGGATCAGCCGCTTGGAGGCGGCTGTCAGCGCGTCGTTGCCATGGCCGCCGGTGTCGACGAGATACATGGAGAAGCCGCTTGATACGCCGAGACCCTGGATCGCCGGCGGCAGGAGCGCGAAGACCTGCGCCTCGCGGATCGCGAAGAAATTGCGCAGCGCACGGTTGACCACCGACTGGGCGCTCAGCTGCGGATCGGTGCGTTTCGAGAAATCCTTGAGCTTGGTGAAGACGATGGCGCTGTTCTGGCCGGAGCCGTTGAAGCCGAAGCCCAGCGCGCCGAACACCGATTCAACGGCATCCTTCTCATTCTGCCGATAGTAATTCTCCACCTTTTCGACGACCGCCTGAGTCTGCTGCGTGGTCGAACCCGGCGGCGTGGTGACGATGGTCAGCAGCACGCCCTGATCTTCCTGCGGCAGGAAGGAGCTCGGCAGCCGGGTGAAGAGATAGGCGCAGCCGGCGCCGACGAGAAGGAAGACCAGCATGACGCGGATCGGCCGCTTCAGGAGATAGCGGATGGTCCTGACATAGCCGTTGGTCGAGCGCGTGAAGTTGCGGTTAAACCAGTCGCCGACGCGGTGCTTCCTGTGTTCGCCGACCGGTTTCAGCATCGTGGCGCAAAGTGCGGGCGTCAGCACGATGGCGACGAGCGCCGACAGCAGCATGGCCGAAACGATGGTGATCGAGAATTGGCGATAGATGATGCCGGTGGAACCGCCGAAGAAGGCCATCGGAATGAAGACGGCGGTCAGGACGAGGGCGATGCCAACGATGGCGCCGGTGATCTCGCCCATCGATTTTTCCGTCGCTTCGAGCGGTGAAAGCTTCTCCTCGGACATGATGCGTTCGACGTTTTCGACGACGACGATGGCATCGTCGACGAGAAGTCCGATTGCCAGCACCATGGCGAACATCGTCAACGTGTTGATCGAATAACCGGTGGCGGCCAGCACCCCGAAGGTTCCGAGCAGCACCACGGGAACGGCGATGGTCGGGATTAGCGTCGCCCGCAGATTCTGCAGGAAGATGAGAAGGACGACAAAAACGAGGACGATCGCCTCGATCAGCGTGTGCACGACCTTCTCAATCGACAGTTCCACGAAGGGCGTCGTGTCATAGGGATAGGTGATCGCGACGCCCGCCGGCAGTCCGCGGCCGATGACTTCGAGCGCAGCGCGCACGCGGGCGGCGGTATCGATGGCGTTGGCGCCGATCGCGAGGTTGACGGCAAAACCGGTCGAGGGCTGGCCGTTATAGCGTGAACTGCCGCCATAGCTCTCCTGACCGATCTCGATGCGCGAGACGTCGCTCAGGCGGACTGTCGCCCCGTCTTTTTCAACCTTCAGGATGATGTGCTCGAAATCGGCGACGGTGGTCAGCTGGCTTTGGGCGGTGATGGTGACGTTGATCTGCTGACCGGGAATTGTCGGCTGGGCCCCGAGTGAACCGACAGAGACCTGGGTGTTCTGCGCCTGGATCGCTGATGTGACGTCGCTCGGGGTCAGCTGGTATTTCAGGAGCTTGTGGGGATCGAGCCAGACGCGCATGGCATATCCCGAACCGAAGATGTTGATGCTGCCCACACCTTCCAGCCGCTGGATCTGATCCTCGATCGACGTCGACATGATGTTGCCGAGGTCGACCGAATTGCGCTTGCCATCGGTTGAAACGAGCGAGCCGACGAGAAGGATGCTCGAGGTCGAGCGCGTCACGCTGATGCCGGCATCGATGACGTCGCCCGGAAGCTGCGACTGAACCAGCTGCAGCTTGTTCTGCACCTGCACCTGGGCGATGTCGGGGTCGACGCTGGTCCCGAAGGTCAGTGAAATGCTGGCCGAACCCGTCGACGAGGTCGAGGTCATATAGGTGAGGTCGTCGAGACCGGTCATGCCGTCCTCGATGATCGTCGTCACTGATTTCTCAACGGTCTCGGCGCTGGCGCCGCGATAGGTGGCGTTGATGCGGACCGTCGTCGGCGCAATGTCGGGATATTGCGAGATCGACAGGGTGAAGATCGCCAGAAGCCCGGCGAGCATGATGGTGATCGCAATGACCCAGGCGAAGATCGGACGTCGGATGAAAAACTTGGCCATCGATTGTTCCTGTGCGGCTGAGACGGTGACGATGCAGGCCCGAAGCGACTATTTCGCTGCGGGCTTCCCAGCGTCACCTGCCGCGGGCTGCTCGGCAGCCACGACCACGCCATTGTCGTTGATCTTCATCGGGACCGGCTTCACCGGCATGCCTGCGGTGATCGACTGCAGGCCGCTGACGATCAGCTGATCGCCGTCCTTGATGCCTTCGGTCACGAGCCAGGAATTGTTGGAGGGCGAGCTGTTTTCAAAGGCGCGGGTTTCGACCTTGCCGTCGGCGGAAACGAATTGCGCCGTCAGCCGGCCGTTGGCATCACGGCTCGTCGCCAGCTGCGGCAGCGCATAACCGACTTCGTCGCCGAGCTCGACGGTTGCGCGGACATACATGCCGGGCAGGACGATACGGTCCGGATTGGGAAAGAGCACGCGGATGAGGAAGGTGCCGGTGGTCTCGCTGACCACCTGCTTCGACATGTCGAGCTTGCCCTGCTGGTTGTATTCCTTGCCGTCTTCGAGAATCAGGTGGAAGGCGACATTGGCTGCACCCTTGATGTCTCCTGCCGCCATCGCATCGCGCAGCTTGAGAAGATTGGTGCTCGATTCCGTCAGCGAGATATAGATCGGATCGAGCTGACGGATCGTCGTCAGCGCCGTCGACTGGTTGGCGGAGACGACGTTGCCGACATTATAAGCGGTTTGGTCGATGACGCCGTCGAACGGGGCGACGATCCTGGTATGGTCGAGGTCGATCTGTGCGGCGGAAAGCGCTGCCTTCGTCGATTCGACTTCGGCCTTGGCCTGGAGCAGCGTCGTCTTGGCGGTTTCGAATTCGATCTGGGTAGCGCCGCTGCCGACGAGGCGCTGGTATCGTTCGAGATTGCTTTCGGCGCTCGGCACGCTCGCCTCGGCCTTGGAGATTGCCGCCTTGGCCTGCTCGACGGTCGCGATATAGGGCGCATCCTCGATCTGATAGAGAAGATCGCCCTTCTTGATCTCGCCGCCTTCCTTAAAGGCGATCTCGCGGATAATGCCGCTGACCTGCGGCCGGATGTCGGCCGTCTGGAAGGTTTCGGCGCGGCCGGGAAGGATCGTGGTGATCGGGAAACTGTCCTTCTTCAGCGTGACCACGCCGACCGGGGCGGCCTGCTGCGCCGCGCCCGCGTTTCCGGCAGGCTTGCCGGCGTTGTCGCTACAGGCGGCGAGCAATGCGCTGAAAGCGAGCGCCGAGGAGATGAGGAGGGCACGCCGTATCATGCTGAAGTCCCTTGCGGTGGCAATCGCCGTTCGATCCACGGGCTCGGCCGGGCCGAGCGCAGGCTTATATGAGCGTCAGGATTGAGTTGGCTTCAAATGCCGCGATCCGAATTTAAGAAAAGCTTTACGAAGTGACGTAAGTTAGCAATCGTCACTTAGCAAGCTTTATTTCGCAGTGCGGCATCCACCATGCACACGATTTCTTCGGCGCGGTGCACCAGTGTGTCCTTGTCGTCTCGGGCGATGAGGATGGGATGCAGCACGCAGGCGAGCACGTCGGCAACCGTATGCGCCGCACGCTCAGGATTGGGGCAATGATAACCCCCCTCCGCCACGCCCGTGCGAATGATCTCGCCGAGCTTCTCCTCTATCCGGGCGCGATAGCGATTGCCGGCCTCGAGTTTGGCCTCGATGGTCGAAAGCACCATTTCGAAGATGTAAGGGTTCTTCTGAATGTCCTGCAGATGGCTTTCCAGCAGGCGCAGGACGAAGCGGAGCAGTTGCTCCTTGGGGGGCAGGTCCTCATCGAAGGCGACGAAACGTTCGGTGGCGTTGTCGAGATGGCGCCCGGCGATCGCATCGATCAGCGCGACCTTGGACCGGAAATGCTTGAAGACGTTGGCGGGCGACATGTGGAGCGCGCCTGATATATCGGCGATCGATACCGCGACGTAGCCGCGCTCACGGAACAGCATCTCCGCCATGGAAAGGATGTCTTCCCGTGTTTCCTCGGCCTTGCGTCGCGGCCTTCTTGCCATCTGTCCCCCGCCGAGCCGAGCCCGATCCCTTTTTGTCGATGCTAGCGCGACTGGATGAGATGCCGCAAGCCGGCGATCGGCGTGGCGGCTTTCGCGCATGGCCTTATCAAGGGAAATAGGGGCTGAGGTTGCTTCGGATACGGGCAAGCGGTGTCTCGCCGCTATCGTCGGGAACAAAGCGTTCGCCGGTGATCGCCTCGTAAGCTCTGATGTAGACGGCCGAGGTCTGCTCGATCAGTTCGACGGGGATCTCGGGGATTTCGTCCTTATAAGGATCGCAGCGCTCCGCCACCCAGGCGCGGACGAAATCCTTGTCGAAACTTTCCGGGCGTTTGCCGGCGGCAAAGCTTGCCGGATAGGTTTCGGCAAGCCAGTAGCGGCTGCTGTCGGGCGTGTGGATCTCGTCGGCAAGGATGATATTGCCGTCGCCATCGGTGCCGAATTCATATTTGGTGTCGACGAGAATCAGGCCGCGTTTTGCCGCCATCTCCTGGCCGCGGGCGAAGAGGGCGAGCGCGTATCGCGACAGCGTCTCCCATTGCTCTTTGGTCAGAAGGCCGCGCGTGACGATTTCGGCCGGTGTCAGCGGTTCGTCGTGGCCGCCGTCGAATTCCTTGCTGGTCGGCGTGATCACAGGCTCGGGCAGGATCTGGTTGTCGCGCATGCCGTCGGGCAGGCGCATGCCGTACATCTCGCGCTCACCCTTCTTGTAGAGTGTCAGGATTGAGGTGCCTGTGGTGCCGGCGAGATAGCCGCGCACGACGATCTCTACCGGCAGAATGTCGAGCCGCTTGCCGATGACGACATTCGCGTCGGGATAGTCGAGAACATGGTTCGGGCAGATATCCCCAGTCGCCTCGAACCAGTAGCGCGCCGTCTGCGTCAGCACCTGGCCCTTATAGGGAATGCAGGTGAGGATGCGGTCGAAAGCGCTCAGTCGGTCGGTGCTGATGATGATGCGGCGCCCGTCCGGGAGGTCGTAATTCTCGCGCACCTTGCCGCGATAATAGTTCGGCAATTCCGGGAAATGGGCTTCGGAGAGGATTCGCACGACGCTCGACTGTCCTTATGATTGGGTGAAGGTTCCTGCTCTAGTTCCATTGCCGGCGAAGTCAAGCCGAGCCCTGAATATCGCATCACAGCCAGAACAGAGCCAGGAGAAATAGAGCGAGGCCGTAACTCGCAACGGCAAGCGGCCAGCCGGCGCGCAGGAAGTCGGCGAAGCGGTAGCCGCCGATGCCCATCGCCAGCGTGTTGTTGTGATGGCCGAAGGGCGTCAGGAAATCGAGCGAGGCGCCGGCGGCGACCGCAATCAGATAGGCGTTCGGCGCATGCTGGCCGGCTTTTGCAAATTCCAATGCAATCGGCGCCAAGACGATCGCGACCGTCGCGTTGTTGACGAAGGGCGTCAGTGCCATGGCGAGGAAGAGGATGAGGGCGATGCCGAAGAGCGGATGGGCGATCGGCACGACCAGGCTCAGCCAGCCGGCAATGGTTTCGGCCGCTCCGGTGCTTGCCACCGCCTGGCCGATCGGAATCATCGCCGCGAGCATGATGATGATCGGCCAATTGAGATCGCCCATTGCCTGGCGGATGTTCAGATGATTGAGCAAAGCGAGCACGACCACGACGCAGGCAAAGGCGATGTCGGGACGCAAACCGGCCGCGGAGGCGGCGACGCCGCAGGCAAAGAGCGCGAAAGGCCGCCATGAGAAGAGGGCCGGTTCGGCCTGGATTGTCGGAGCAAGCGGCAGGCACTCGCTTTCATCAAGGGCCTCGGCGATCGCCATGCGCGGCCCCTCCAGCGTCAATATATCGCCGATCGACAGCTGCAGATCGAGAAAACGGCCCTCGATGCGCGGCGCGCGCATGGAAAGGGCGGTGACTGCCACGCCGCGGCTGTGAAAGACCTCGAGCGAGCGAATACGCGAACCCACAAGCGTGCTTTCCGGCATGACGACGCTTTCAACACGGGTGAAATCCGGATGCAGGCCATGTGGATGGTCATCGACGATCAGCGCCTGCGCGGCGGCGAGATCGGCAAAGATCGCGTCTGCGCCTTCGGCAAGCAGCACGTCCCCCGGTTCGATCGCCGACTGGTCGAGCGGACCGAAGACGAAGGTGTCGCTGCGGATCAGCGCGTGCGGCTTGACGCCGAAACGCGGCAGACAATCAGAAAGCCGTACGCCGATCAGCGGCGAGACATTAGGGATACGACGCTCGACGACGATACGGCGCACCGCGGATGAAATCGTTGGAGGGGCTTCGTCGGATTCGGGAAACAGACGCTGTATGCGAAGGGTGACGATCAGAATGCCGGCGATTGCGACCGGCAGACCGACATAGGCGAAATCAAAAAAGTGAAAGCCTGCTCCGGTCGCTTTAGTGAGCGCATCGCTGACGAGCAGATTGGCCGGCGTGCCGATCAGCGAGACGAGCCCGCCGAGCAGGGCTGCGAACGAGACCGGCATGACGAGCTGGCGGCGGGGGATAGCGAGCGCCGTGCCGAGCCGCAGGGCCACCGGCAGGGTGATCGCGAAGGCGCCGATATTGTTCATGAAGATCGAAATGAAACCGGCAAGCGAGGACGTACTGGCGATGACCTTGAAATCCGAGGGCCTTGCGACCGCGAAACGGGCGGCCAGACTGTCGAAGAGTCTGGCGCGCGCCAACACCTGGACGATCAGCAGGATCTCTACGACGGTGATGACGACGGGACTGGCAAAGCCCGTGAAGATCTGGTCGGCCGGATAAAGACCGAGCGCATGGCCGGCAAGCAGGCCGGCGATCGAGACGACCTCGATGCGGAAGCGGTCGAGCGAAAAGAGAATGAGCATCGCCAGCAGAAGGATCAGCAAGGATGCTTGCTCGAACGACATGGGCGGATCCGGTGGTTCATCGATCAGGCGGAATGTAGCCGTTCTTCACCCGCTGTACAGAGCACTGGCCGGCAAAGACTGAACAATCCTCACGTCCTGCTTGAACTTCCTGGCGCCTGCCACGGCCCCGCGGCATTGCGCTCGAGCATCGGCGTTGAAAAGACGCCGACGGTGCGTGCCATCCATTGCGGTCCGGCGGCTGCCAGCCTTTCGCGCCAGCGTTCTGATTGCAGCATCGCGGCGCCGATGACGACCGGTTCGATACTGCAGGCCGTCAGCAAATCAAGGCCCGTAACAATCGAGGCGCCGCTGGAAATGACGTCGTCGACCAGCGCGACGCGCCGTCCTTCAAGCAGCGGCAGCATGCGCGGATCGATATAGAGGCGCTTCTGCTGCGTCGGCGTGGTGATCGAGGACAGGGCGACGGAGAGTTCGTCGCGATACCAGAATTTACGGGAAGTGCCGAGCGGCACATAGCGGCCGTGGCCAAGCTTTTGCGCAAGGGCAGCGGCGAGCGTCAGGCCGAGCGTCGGCAGGCCGGCGACGATATCGACTTGCATGGGCCTGATCTTCTCGGCGAGGCTTTCCGCCAGTGCATCGAGGACGGCGAAGCTCGCCTGATTGACGATCAGCGAGGCAAGGGCATGATTGCCATCATCAAGCACCCGGATCGGCAGGCGAAGCTGGCGGCCGTCTTCCAGTGCGGCGACATAGAAGGTGGTGAACTCTTCCACGTCGGTAAAGGTGCCAGGCGGGTGAAGCTCCTGCCAGAAGTCGTGCGGCGCTATGTCCGTGACACCGGTCAATTGCGCTTCATCCTTTCCATGCCGGCTCTGCGGCGGAGCCCCTGCAATTCCGTGTCGCTCAGGGCGCGTACGGCGCCCTTCGGCAGTTCGCCGAGTTCAAGCCCGCCGATTGCGACGCGCACGAGGCGCAGGCACTCGGTTCCGAGCGCCTCCAGCATGCGGCGGATCTGGCGGTTGCGGCCTTCGTCGAGTTCGACCTCGATCCATGAATTCCTGTCGCCTTGACGCAGGCGGCGCGCAGCCGTTGCCGTCAGGAGTTCGCCCTCATGGCGGATTCCCGATGTCATGGCGGTAAACGCCTCGTCGTCCATAATGCGGTCGATCTGGACGTGATAGGTCTTCGTCACATGCGTAATGGGGTCAAGCAGGATCTGGGCGAATTCGGTGTCGTTGGTGAAAAGCAGCAGGCCCTCGCTCGCCTTGTCGAGCCGGCCGACCGGGGAGAGATGCGGAATGTCGAATTCCCTCAGGCAATCATAGACCGTCGGCCGGCCTTCGGGGTCGTGGCGGGTGGTGACGAGACCGCGCGGCTTGTTGAGCATCAGATAGATTTTCGCCTCGGCGGCGATGACGACGCCGTCGACGCTGATCCTTGCGGTGGCAAGATCCACCCATGCGGAGACATCGCCGACGATGCGGCCGTCAACGGCGACGCGGCCTTCGGCAATCAGCCGTTCGGCCTGGGTGCGGGAGCAATAGCCGAGCTTGGAAAGGGCGCGTGGAAGGGTGACCCGCTTGGCTGCGGCATCGTCAGCGGACCTTGTCCGCGTGCGCGTCTTGTGCGGTGGCCGCCGCTCCCTCATCTGCCGTCCTTGCCCTGTCTCGATGCCATCTCTTGGCACGAACGGCGCGAGGATGCCAGCAAGGCAGGAAAAAACCGGGGGAATGACGGGTGCAGCAAAGGACGTCAGCGCTTCGGGAAGCGCCGTCAGGCATGATTAGGGTTGCGCTGCCTCAGCGGCAGGCCATGAAGCCGGCCAGTTCCTTGCGGCTGACGACGATGCCGGCAGCGGCTTTGACGGGGTCGGGATGTGTGTAAGACAGGCTCGGCATTTCCGGCAGTTCGAGTGCCTGGCGCATATTCATGATACCGACCGCGTAACGGCCGTTGGCGCCGTCGACGCTGACTTCAATGATGCAGTTGGCCCTCTTGTTTTCCATGTTACTCCTCCCTTCGTTTTTTTATGTTCCCACCACTTGCATTAAAAATTGGTTTTTCTGAGACATAAGCATTTACGCACCCGGCCGAAAAATGGATCGGCGGGTGCGTAAAAATACTGATTTTGAATGGATTTCGCGGTCAGCGCCACCAATTGCGAGGCTGCGGCTGCGAATTGCCGGCAAGCAGGTATCCGGCGAGGAACCCGATCGCGCCTGCAAGCGCCAGTGCAGTGGTCGTCGCGGCCGCGTGCTCGCGGGCAGCACCCGCCGCGGCAGCTCCTTCGGCCCTGATCTGGGCGACGGCGTTCTTTGCGCGGGGCAGGGCATCCTCATAGGCCTTGCCGGCACGGCCGCGCACCTCGTAGTAGGCTTCCGCACTTTGAGCGGAAATCATTTTCTGCAGGCGCGATACCTCCTGCTGGAGTGCGGCAATGTCCTTGCTCACAGACGCTCTGATATCTTCGGTATTGGCAGCCATGTCGGTCTCCTTTCTTCAATGGAAAAGACAACACCTCAAACGGGGATAGGTTCCGAAATGCCGGCCGTTGATTTGTGACGGAAATTTAAAACCAGCCGGTCGGAGGCGATTTAATCCTCTGTTAACCATAAATTCGCTCAAGGCGCTGTTTTTTCGTCATCTTTCGGCAGATGAGGACGTAGTTTCGATGGATTTTTGACCAGCTGATAAAGGAATTTTCAGGAATCCGACCCGAAAGGGCGGCCTGTGGATAACCGCGAGCACCAAAAAAACCTGCCGAATCAACCTGTTACAAAAATGTCAAAAAACTTTGGTTTGGTGTGTTGACTGTTTCGGTGGGTTAGTTCTATAAGCCCACTCACTGAACGAGGGCGGCGGCGCTGCTGGCGACGAAGTTTCT
>NZ_ML133693.1 GCF_003985155.1 Rhizobium vallis
GCGCAAGAGCTACCCAGGTGGGCGGGGTCAGCCTCCAGATCGAGGATGCGCAGACCGACGTCTCCAAGCAGCTCAACCAGGTCAACAATTTCATCGCAGCGGGCGTCGATGCGATTATCGTGACACTGGCGGATACTTCCGCGGCACCTGGCATCAGCGAAGCGGCGCAAAAAGCCGGCATTCCGCTCGTCTATCTCAATCTTCAGCCGGACAATATCGACCGGCTTCCCGAGAAGCAGGCCTATGTCGGCTCCAAGGAAACCGACTCGGGACGACTGGGCGCCGAGGCCGCCTGTGCGCTCTTGAAGAAGAATGGAAAGGCAGGCGACGCACAGGCCTACATTCTTATGGGCGATCTTGCCCACCAGGCCTCGCGCGACCGCACCTCGTCGGTCAAGAAAACGCTCGCGGCAGGTGATTGCAAGGGTGTGACCATCGCCGACGAGCAATCCGCCGCCTGGACGCGGACCAATGCGATGGACCTGACCACGAACTGGATCACCGCAGGCCGTCCTATCGACGCGGTCTTTGCCAACAATGACGAGATGGCGATCGGCGCGATCCAGGCACTCAAGGCCGCGGGGGTGTCGATGGACAGTGTCGTTGTGGTCGGTATCGACGCAACGCAGGATGCCCTGGCCGCCATGGCGAACGGCGATCTTGACGTCACCGTGTTCCAGAATGCCAAGGGGCAGTCCGCCGGGGCGCTCGATGCTGCCGTCGCGCTTGCCCGCGGTAACAGCGTCGACAAGCAGGTCATGGTGCCGTTCGAATTGGTCACGCCCACAAACATGGCCGAGTACGCACACCAGAACTGAACCTGCCTGGCCGGCGTCTCTTCCTCACGAGCGCCGGCCTTTTTTCGGAGAGCACAATGAACGGCATCGTCATCATCGGCGCGGGGGAATGCGGCACGCGCGCAGCATTCGCGCTACGAGAGGCGGGATATTCCCGATCCATCAAACTGGTCGGCGCCGAGCCCCATCTGCCATATGAACGGCCGCCGCTGTCGAAGCCTGCGAGCGGTGCGGTGCAGATGAAGCTGATCTGTACGGAAGACATGCTCGAGGCCGCCGGCATCGATTATATTAAAGGGCTGTCGGCCTCGAAGGTCGATACCGAAGCCGGCGCCGTAACCCTGAGTAATGGACGGGTGGTGGCTTATGAAAAGCTGCTCTTCGCCACCGGCGCGCGGCCGAGGCGGCTTACCTGCCCTGGCAGGGAACGCACACTCGACTTTCGCAGCCATGCCGATGCCGAAGCGATCTTCGCCAATGCCAGGGCCGGCCGCAACGTTGCCGTCATCGGCGGCGGCCTGATCGGCATGGAGCTTGCTTCAGTCCTTCGCGGCAAAGATATCGCCGTCAGTGTCATCGAAGCGGCACCGAAGCCCCTGGGACGCGCCGTCCCTCCACGCTTTGCAGAAAAGCTGCATGCCAGGCACGTAGCCGAGGGCGTCGAATTTCACCTGGACCGCGGCGTGGCTGGGATCACGGAGGATGGCGTCATCCTGACTGATGGCCGCGTGGTTCGAGCCGATCTTGTTGTCAGCGCAATCGGCGTTGCCCCGGATATTGCGTTGGCGCACGAGGCCGGATTATCGACGGGAAACGGGATCTTGACGGATGTCCATCTTCGAACCAGCAGGCCGAACATATTTGCGGCGGGCGACTGCGCTGCCGTGGGCCAGCCCGATGGAGGCCACATGCGTTTCGAGAGTTGGCGAAATGCGAGGGCCCAGGCCGAGACTGCGGCACGCAACATGATCGGTGCCGCGGAAGCTTTCGCCGCACTCCCCTGGTTCTGGTCGGACCAGTATGATCTCGGCCTCCAGGTCGTCGGGCTGCCGCAGCCGACACATCAAAGCGTGCTGCGTGCCACTATCGACGGCGAGCTTGAATTCTATCTTGATGCAAGCCGGCTCGTTGCTGCAGCCGGTCTTGGCGTCGGCAATGGCGTCGCCAAGGACATCAAGCTTGCGGAGATGTTGATTGCAGCCGGCATCAATCCCGAACCAGCCGCCCTGGCCGATCCGAGCCTGAACCTCAAGGCTCTGCTGAAAGGCACAAGGGCCGCATGATGCAGAAGCTGCTGATTTTCCAGTCGCTCTGGGCCATGGAGCGAAGACATACGGATGGGTATGAGCGCAGCCTTGACGAAAACATCGCGATGATCGCAGAGGCTGGCTTCGATGGCATCAGCGCACATTATACCAACCGGATCGAGACCATCAGGCTGAATGAAGCGATCCGAGGGACCGGATTGAAGGTCGAAGGCATTTGCTTCCCGCGCAGTGTCGAGGATTTGCGTCTGCCGCTCGAGCTTGCCGTTGAATTTCCGGTCAGCCACATCAACCTGCAACCCGATATCCGTCTGCGCCGCATCGAGGATTGCCTGCCACTTCTGGACGGCTGGATGCAGCTCGCCGAGGATGCCGGCATTCCCGTGTTCATCGAGACCCACCGCGACAGGATGACGACGGACCTGTTCTTCACCCTGGACCTGCTGGAGCGGCGGCCTGATCTGCCGCTGCTTGCCGACCTGTCGCATTTCCTCGTCGCACGCGAATTTCCTTATCCGGTCGATGCGGAAAGCCATGCCATGATCCATCGCATCCTGCGCAATGCCCGGGCTTTCCATGGCCGGGTCGGTTCGTGCGAGCAGGTGCAGATCGAGATCTCGTTTCCGCACCATCGGCCCTGGGTCGATCTGTTCCTTCAATGGTGGGACCTCGGCATGCGAGAGTGGCGCAGTCGTGCGGCTTCGAACGCCGAACTGGTTTTTACATGCGAACTCGGACCAAAGCCCTACGCGATCACCGGGCGCGACGGCAACGACAGCACCGATCGATGGACGGAAGCATTGTTGCTGCGGCAGATGCTTCGCGATCTCTGGGCGGGGATTTCCTGATTTCTACCCCAAGTGTGGCTGGCGATAAGCCGAACAGGGATGGTTTTCGCATCGAACCATCCCTGTCGGATACAATTCGCCCGGCGAAAATCACGAGGACTCAGACCTGTTCGTCGGACAAAGCGAGATCGCGGCGCAGCCATGATGGAAAGGGGCCGAGGCTGTTTGCCATGCGACGGCGTTTCCACCGGGCAATGACGGTTGCGACAAGAATCTCTCGAAAGCTAAATCGCGAGCAAAGCTCGCTCATGGATGTCGCCAGGCTCTCGCCGGCGTGCTGATTGTTCATGATCAATCGCGGTCAGAATTCTGAACCGCCCTTCTTTCAAACCTGAAGAGCGCAGCGCCGTATCGCGCGGACGTCGCCGTGCGCAGAGGCTGCGTGCGAAACGCGTGCCGTCTTCGGATGGTGAAGCTTGAAAGGTCTCGGATGTGATCGAGGGTAGGAGCTTCGGAAGCCTATGCCAAAGAGGCGTTGGACGAAGAAATATCTGTCATTGCACGCCTCCATTGTTGGTTGGTTCCTGCACTACCAATAGCTGATTGGGAAAAAGGAGGCAAGGGGGCACCTCATTCAAGCCTTCAAGATCGCCATCGATACTGATTTTCACCCGGAACCGATGTCGCCTCTGCATCGGCAATTGACCACGTCGAGAACATCGTCATAATAATTTTTGCACACGTGCTCAATTTTGTCACTCGGTCGTTACGTTCACCCCCTAGAGCAGGATACGCCACGTTCTCGCGGGGTCTTCGGAACGGTCGTCAAAACCGGTGATGACCCGCCAAGAGGCCTCACACCGCTCTTCCAGGGAGACGAAGAAGATGACCATTTTGCCGACATTGAAATCCCTTACCGTCGCAGCCGCCATCCTGGCCTCGACCTCTGCTTTTGCACTCGCCAAGGACGTTCACATCGGCGTCTGGGCCGGCGGCACCGGCCCCAACGACGTCTATCGCCTCGACGCCATCGAGATCGCAGCCCAGCAGCTGCAGCGCCAGGCCTCTCTCAAGGGCGAAGACCTGAAAATCACCGTCGAGAAGAAGGCCTATTCCGGCTGGGACGACTTCAAACAGGCGCTGACCCTTGCCGCCGAAGCCAAGACCGCCCCGAACATCGTCGTCAGCGGCCATGAAGATATTGCGCCGTGGTCGCAGGCCGGCCTCATCGTTCCGGTCGAGGATTACGTCGATCTCGACGCCTGGCCGCTCAACGGCATCTATGAAAACCTGTTGAAGATCGCCTCCTACAACGGCGCCGTCTACGGTGTCCCGCAGGACGCCGAATCCCGCCCGATGTTCTTCTGGAAGCCTTATATGAAGGCAATCGGCTACAGCGACGCCGATCTGGACGCGCTGCCGCAGAGCGTTCAGGACGGCAAGTATACGATGAAGAACCTGCTCGAAGACGCCAAGAAAATGCAGGACAAGGGTCTCGTCCAGCCGGGCTACGGCTTCTATCCGCGCACCAGCAACGGCCCTGACTATTGGCAGTTCTACACTTCGTTCGGCGGCACGATGGAAGAAAACGGCAAACTCGTTTTCGACAAGGCCGCCATGACCCGCACCTATCAGTTCTTCGCCGACGCCGTTAAGGCAGGCGTCACCAAGAAGAACCACATCGGTATGCCGGGCGACCAGTGGTGGAAAGAAGTCGCCACCGGCAAGGCCGGCATCTGGGACGGCGGCACCTGGCACTATGCCCGCCTCGTCAACCAGGAAGGTCTCAAGGACTTCTTCGGCAACGTGATCTTCACGCTGATCCCCGCCGGCGAAGGCGGCAAGGCCAACACGCTGACCCATCCGCTCGTCTACCTCCTGACCGCAGGTCACGACAAGGAAGACACCGATATCGCAGCCCAGCTGATCACCATCGCCTCCGAGCCGCGCATCAACGCGCTGCACGCGGTCAAGTCAGCCCATCTCGGCATTTCCGAGGCGGAATCGGAAGTCGACTTCTACTCGGCCGACCGCTGGACCCGCGAAGCGACCGAGCGCCTGTTGCCGCATGCCAATGCGATGCCGAACAATTCCGATTTCGGCAAATATTGGAACATCATGTGGAAGAACCTCGAAGCATCCTGGACCGGTGCCAAGACCGTCGACGCCGCCATCGGCGACGCCGAGAGCGAGCTGAAGAGCACGCTCGGCGACAAGATCGTCATCCGCTAAGACTGAAGCATTCCTCCGGGCGGCGGCAACCCGCCGCCCGGTCGATCCCGCGAGGAGGCTTCCATGAAATCGTCCAGAAGACTCGGACTGGTGATGATCGCACCCGCGGCGATCATGATCGTCCTCTTCTTCCTGCTGCCGGTCGTTCTGACGGCGGTCTTCTCGATGACCAACATGTCGACCGCGACGGGCATATCGGGCGGGGTCTACCAGATCGCCCCCAATTCGCTGATCACGCTGAAATCGGCAATGCCCGACATCGCCGCCGAATTGGCCGAACCGCGCTATGCGATCGATGAGGCGGGCCTCAAATCCGTGGAAGGCCTCGGGCTGGCGCCCGGCATCGCCGCGGAATTGCGCGCCAAACACAATGGCGAAGTCTTCCCGACGCGGCGCGACGCCGAGCGCATGATCAAGGATCTTGCCGAACGGCCTTCGACGCGCGACGTCAAGCAGATTTCCGAACAGTTCAACCGCTCCGTCGTCAACACACGCTTCGACAGCAAGGGTGAGCTCTTTTCGGCTCTCGATACGCTGGGCCTCAAGCTGACGCCGGAACAGAAGGAAACCGTCGCAGGCGCCACTTATACCGGCTGGACCTGGACGACCGACAATTTCTCGCGCATCGCCACCTCGCCCGACATGGCGCGCGTGCTTTTTAATACGGCGCTCTACGTCGCCCTGGTTCTGATGCTCTTCAATGTCGGCTACGCGCTGCTGCTGGCGATCTGGACGCATTACATGCCGCCGACGCCAGCCTCGATCTTCCGCGGCATTTGGCTGCTGCCGCGCATCACTCCGGTCGTCATCTATGTGATGCTGTGGAAATGGCTCGCCTGGGATACCGGCTTCATTTCGGTGCTGATGGGCAAATTCGGCTATCCCCCGAAGAATTATCTGCTCGACACCGCCTATCATGCCTGGTTCTTCGTCGTGCTGATCAACGGCTTCATCGGAGCCTCGATGGGCATGCTGGTCTTCTCCTCGGCGATGAAGGCCATTCCGAAGAGCCAGTTTTATGCGAGCGAGGTCGACGGCGCCTCACGCTGGCAGCAGATCCGCTACATCATCCTGCCGCAGATGCGCTGGCCGATCCTCTTCGTCACCTGCTACCAGACGCTGTCGTTGCTCGCCTCCTTCAACGAAACCCTGCTTTCGACAAATGGCGGGCCGGGTAATTCGACCGAGATCTGGGCGCTCGCCGCCTATCATACCGCATTGAGAAACTATGCCGGCAATCTCGAATACGGGCTGGGGGCCGCCATGGCGCTGGTGCTCGTCGTCATCGGCGTGACGCTGTCGCTGCTCTACCTGCGCGTCTTCAACTACGGCACGCTTGTCGCCAAGCCCCTGATCGAGGATTGACCATGGCCGAACGATCGCAGCCATCGGCAAATTACCGCAGCTGGCCTGTCATATCGGCACTGACCATCATCAGCCTGCCGCTGCTCCTGATGTACGTCTATCTCTTCCTCGACACCGTGACGGTGAAGCAGCCGGACGCGCTGCTGCCTTCCGGCTTCACGCTCCAGCACTGGCGCTTCCTGTGGCAGACGACGGCGGGCAAGGCCAACATCTGGCAGGTGACTGTGAACACGCTGCTGTTTTCGGCCTGCACCACCAGTCTCGTGCTCCTAATATCGTCGATGGCGGGTTACGTTCTCTCGCGATTGAACGTGCCGGCGCGAGGCTTCTTCCTCGCCGGCGTCATGGTGCTGCACGCCTTCCCGTCGGTGACGCTGATCATTGCCATCTTCATCGTGCTGCAGATGATCGGCCTCTACAATTCGCTGATCGGCGTCATCCTGGTGAAGGCGGCGATCGACCTGCCGCTCGGCATCTGGCTGATGAAGGGCTTCTACGACACCGTGCCGTGGGAAATCGAAATGGCCGGCGTCGTCGACGGCGCCTCGCGTTTCCGTGTCTGGAAGAGCCTCGTGCTGCCACAGGTCAAGCCCGGCATCATGGCGCTCGGCCTGTTCTCCTTCCTCGCCGGCTGGGGCGAGTTCATCCTGCCGCAGGTGCTGGCGCCAGGCAATGAGGTGCAGGTGCTCTCGGTCTATCTCGCGGGTTTCCTCGCCGACGACAACAATTACGATTTCAACATGTTCAAGGCGGTCGGCCTCTTCTACCTCGTTCCGGTTCTGATCGCTTATGCGCTCTTCAACAAATATCTCATGAATATCTACGGCGGCGGGAGCAAAGGCTGATGCGCATCCTCCTCGACAATTTTTCGAAGAGCTTCGGCTCGACCAAAGTCATCGAGAACATGCGGCTCGAAGTCGGCAGCGGCGAGATGCTGGCGCTGCTCGGCCCCTCCGGCTGCGGCAAATCGACGACGCTCTTTTCCATCTGCGGCATTCACCGGCCGACCGGCGGACGCATTCTCTTCGGCGACCGCGATGTCACCGACCTGCCGAGCCAGGCCCGCAATGTCGGCGTCGTCTTCCAGTCCTATGCGCTCTATCCGCATATGACGGTTACTGAAAACATCGGCTTTCCCCTGAAGGTCAAAGGGATGCCGGCTGCCGAAATCCGCAAGGAAGTCGACCGGATCGCCGCCCTCGTCCAGATCGGCAACCTGATGGGCCGACGGCCGGCCGAGCTTTCCGGTGGCCAGCAGCAGCGCGTGGCGCTGGCGCGCGCGCTGATCCGCAAACCCGACGTGCTGCTGCTCGACGAGCCGCTCGCCAATCTCGACGCCAAACTTCGCCTCGAAATGCGCTCGGAGATCCGCCGCCTGCAGCGCGAGACCGGCATCACCGCCATCCTCGTCACCCACGATCAGGTGGAGGCGATGAGCATGTGCGACCGCATCGCCATCATGAAGGAAGGCGAGATCGTCCAGATTGCCACGCCGGCCGAGATGTACAACGATCCTCGCACCGCTTTCGTCGCCGGTTTCCTCGGCAATCCGCCGATCACCTTCCTGCGCGGCATCATGCAGAACGGCGCCTTCACCATGCCGGAAAGCGAGATCCGCGTTCCGGTTTCGGTCAATGCCGCCGAAGGCACGAAGCTCACCCTCGGTGTGCGGCCCGAGCATTTCAACCCGGCCGGCGACGTCGCCGTTGCTGGCAAGGTCACCTTCGCCGAGACGCAGGGCCGTGAAAATCTCTACGACGTGCAGCTTAACGGAGGTTCGCTGCTCCGCTCCATCCAACCGGTCCGCAACGACGTCCATGTCGGCGACGATGTCCGTTGGGCGATCGACAGCCGCGGCGTGCTCGTCTTCGACGAAAATGGCAGGAGGCTCTGATGACCCGTGATTTCTCTCCGTTTTTTGCGCGTTACGCCTGGCCAACGACCAAGGGCCGGCTGCCCTTCTGCATCGGCCATCGCGGCGCCAGCGGCCATGAACGCGAGAACACGATTGCCGCCTTCCGGCGCGCCGCCGAACTTGGCGCGGAGATGTGGGAGCTCGACACGCAGCTGACCAAAGACAGCGTCGTCGTCGTTTCGCATGACGACCATCTGGAACGCGTCTTCGGCATCGACCGGCGCATTTCCGAGATGACGGCCGCCGAGCTCGCCGCGCTTGACGGCGTCGATGTCCCGAGTTTTTCGGAGGTCGCCGCCCTCGGGCGCAAGACGGGAACCGGCCTCTATGTCGAACTCAAGGCGCCCGGAACCGGCATGCTCTGCTGGCGCCGTCTTGTCGAAATGAACCAGCGTTTCGCCTGCCTTGGTTCCTTCGATACGGCGCAGGTGCGCGAACTCCGTGACGCAGGCTGCGAATTTCCGCTCTCGGTGCTGGTCCGTGTCGGCCACGATCCGCATGCTCTCGGCGACGAGGCCGGTGCCGATATCCTGCATCTTTGTTGGGAGAGGGCAGGGGAACGGCCGCAAGACCTGGTCACCGACACGTTGATGCGCCGCGCCTTCGAAGCGGGCCGCGAAATCGTGCTCTGGCACGAGGAGCGACCGGCCATTCTCGGTGAGATCATGAAGCTTCCGGTTCTCGGCATCTGCACGGATCTGCCCGATCTGATGCGGCCGTCGGCAGAGAGGGAAAAGGCAGTTGGCAGATAGGGACAAGGGACCGCGCAAGGTAACCTCCTTCGACGTGGCGCGTGTCGCCGGCGTCTCGCGCGCCGCCGTCTCGCGCGCTTTCACGCCGGATGCCAGCGTCTCCCCGAAGACCCGCGAAAAAGTCTATCAGGCCGCCAAGGAACTCGGCTATCGGGTGAATTATCTCGCCCGAAGCCTCACCAACAAGCGCTCCGATCTCGTCGGCCTCGTCGCCGCCGGCCTCGACAATCCGTTCCGCACGTTGCAGATCGAGCACCTCGCAAGAGCGCTGCTCGCCCGCAATTTCCGCCCCATCCTGCTGCCGACCTCGCCGGAGGCGGATACCTCGACGGTTATCGGCCAATTGCTGCATTACGCGGTCTCGGGCGTCATCGTCACCTCGGACGCTCCGCCGACCGAGATCTGCGAACAGTGCGCGGCCGAAGGCGTGCCGATCGTGCTGATCAACAAGGGCGACGACATTCCCTTCGTCGACCGCATCATCTCCGACGACCGCATGGCCGGGCATCTGGCGGCAAGTCACCTGATCGACAGCGGTGTACGAAAGCCCGCCGTGATGGCGGCGTCCGCGATATCCTATACGGCGCGGCGTCGCAGCGAGGCCTTCGTCGCGCGCTGCAAGCAACTCGGCGTCGAGGCTGAGTTTCTGCATGTCAGGATCAACGACTACCGAAGCGGCTATGATGCGGCGGGCGAGCTTGCCGCGTCGGGCATCGACGGGCTGTTCTGCGCCAACGACTACATGGCCTGCGGCGTGGTCGACCGCATCATGCAGGGCCGCGGCCGCGATGACGCGCCGCCGCTTGCCATCATCGGCCATGACGATATTCCGCAGGCGAGCTGGAGCGCCTACGAGCTTACGACCATTCGCCAACCCTGCGATCTCCAGGCCGAACAGACGGTCGATCTGCTGATGAGCCGGATCGCAGAACCGGATTTAACGGCGCGTGTCGAATTCACGCCGGTGACACTGATAGAAAGAAGGACTGCCTGATGAAACCCGCATTCGACGCCGCCGCCTTCCGCGCACGGGCGGAGGTCGCGATCACCATCGCTCTCGAGGTCGGACGGGAAGCAGCCCGGTTCCGGCGCGACTCCAATCCCGGCACACTGGCCGTCGAGAACAAAGGATTGCAGGATTTCGTCACCGTCGCCGACAGAAGGGCCGAGCAGGCCATTCGCGACGGGCTGCTGTCACGCTTTCCGAACGATACCTTCATGGGAGAGGAGAGCGGCGGGCAATCGGGTGGGACCGGCACCTGGGTGGTCGATCCGATCGACGGCACGACCAATTATATCAGGGGCTTCCGCCACTGGGGCGTCTCGATCGCCTTCGTCGCGAGCGGCAACGTCGAGATCGGCGTGGTCTACGACGCCGCCGAGGATAAGGTCTTCCACGCCGTCAGCGGCGGCGGTGCCTTCAAGGACGGCAGGCCGGTCCATGCGGCGGCGACCGCCGATCCGGCCAATGCGCTCGTCATTCTCGGTCATTCCCGCAAGACAAGCTTCGACGATCATCTCGCACTCTCCAGGCGGCTCCACGAACGCGGCATGGACTATCGCCGCATGGGTGCCGCCGCCATCGATCTCGTCCGCGTCGCCGAAGGCACTGCCGATCTCTATTACGAACGCCATCTCAACGCGTGGGACATGCTCGCTGGCGCGCTGATCGCTAGAGAAGCCGGTGCGATGGTGGCAATGCCGCCGGTTGAAAGACTGCTTGCGGATGGCGGACCAGTCATTGCCCATTCGCCCGGCCTTGCCGGCGAATTCGCCTTCATCCTCGATCTCGAAGGACTGGCGCCCGTTACTCGTTAATGCGCCTGCGCCATGCGCGTTCGGTCGCCGGCGCCTCGTCGGTGGTGATCTGATCCGGCTTGAGCGCCATCAGCGCCGAGAAGTTCAGCCATTCCTCCTCGCTGAACCCGGCCTCCGGATCCTTCAGGGTGAAGGTCCAGGCATCGACGCGTTTGCCGTGGTCCTGGCAGAGCGCGATCATATCGAGCCCCTCTTTGGCGGCATCCAGAATCAAACGCCAGTGCAGATAGACCGTGTCCGGTTCGGTCGGGCCGGTGAGGTCGGCGCGCAATTCCGCCTCGACCGCCTTCCAGCCATTGGCCTTCCAGATGTCATAGAGCTTGTCGGTGGGATCGATGCCGCGCAGCAGGTGCGGCAGCTTCTCCTTGACGGCAACGATGAGATCGAGGCTGCCGCCGCTGACGATCACCGATGCGGCGACATCCCGGAAGTGCGCGGCAAGATGCTCAATGCCTTTGGCACCGATCGCTTCATAATCGTCCTTCATGTCGAATTGCAGCAGTGCGTCCGGATGCGTCGATTGCATCATCGCGGCGAGATCCTCACTGAGGATCAGCGGCCGTCCGCCTTCCTTCATCAGCACACCGCTGAAGTCATCGATGCTCTTCTCGGCGATCGGTCCATGGCCCGTCGTCTCGCCTTCGAGCTCTCTATCGTGCAGCACGACGAAGCCGCCATCGGCGCGCACGCGCAGATCGAGCTCCATCGAAGCGCCAGCCGCAAAACCCTCCGCCATCACCTCGGCTGAGAACAGCGGATCGGCAAAGCGCTTGCGCAGCCGATGCCATTTCAGCCGGGTGCGATGCCCCTCATGCGAAATCTCAAGGCCCTGAACATTCGCCACGTCAGTCATCTGCATCAGCCTCCGCGATGCCAATCTCCTGCCTTGACTGCTGCCGATTCTCAAGGGCCGAAAAATGCTTTCATCGGGATGCCGGACAGTTTTCGCCAGGCCGGCCGGACCTCAGCGGCTATAAGCCGCGGCGATCGCCTCGGAGGCGGCTGATATATCCGCGGAATGGCCGGCCTGCCTGAGCGCAATTCCATAAGCCACGACATTCGAAAGCACCGTCTGCAATGTGGCGCGCGGGCCGGTGTGGTTGAACCGTATCAGACGGGCCGGAGCGGTTCCCACGCCTTCCGTGAGCTCGACGCCCACGCGCACGGCGGTTGCGATCAGCGAAGCGGGCGTGAGCGTTTCGGGTACAGGCACCGCCGTCACCAGGTTCGAGGCCTTTGCCGGCGGCACCCAAGCCCCAGCACCGAGTGCTGCAAGCCCCGCCTGTGTCGCCGATGCCGCCAGCGCGTGACGGGCGATAACGTTTTCCAGCCCTTCGGCCTCGATGCGGTCGAGTGCCGCTTCCAGCGCGAAGAATTCCAGCGGCGCCGGCGTTCCGGGCAGATCACGCCGGCCGCCGTCGAGCCACACCTTCAGATCGGCCAGCGACAGGATCGAATCGCGCGGTGCGCCGTCCCTCAGGATCAGCTCCCAGGCGCGGCGGCTGACAGAGAGCGCGGATATCCCAGCGGGACCGGCGAGCGCCTTCTGCGGGCCGATCACTGCGATGTCGATGCCGAGAGCGTCGACGGAGAGTGGATGGCCGCCGACCGAGGCGACCGCATCGACGACGGTGACGATGCCGCGGGCACGTGCGAGCGCCAGGATCTCGGGCAAAGGATTGAGAATACCGCTCGCGGATTCGGCATGAACCAGGGCGAGCACATCGATGTGAGGAGCCGCGTTTAGTGCTTTGGCCACGGCTTCGATCTCAATCGGCAGGCCTGGTTCGGCAACGATTTCCCTGACCGTCGCACCGCCCCGGCGCAGCCATTGCCCGAACCAGCCGCCATAAGAGCTGGTGACGATATTGAGGGCCGAAAGGCCGGGGCGGGCAAGGCTGGCGGCCACGGCTTCCAGCGCGACGACGGCCTCGGCCTGGACGAATACGATATCGTTGCGGCTCAGCAATATCCTGCCGATCCTGTCGGCGAGGCAGGCATAGTGCTCCGCGGGATAGGAGGGGACACCGTGCAGGGGATTCCAACCGGGATCGGGCATGACGACTGCTCCTTCAGGACGGTTCGGTCACGAGACGGGGGACGGCGGCAACAAGCGCACGGGCGGCATCGGATTGCGGCGCGGCAACGACGGATGCCGCAGGACCGGTTTCCACGATCCGCCCGCCATCCATGACGGCGATGCGGTGGGAGACGGCGCGGACCACGGCAAGATCGTGCGAAATGAAGAGGCAAGCGATACCCATTTCCCTTTGCAGGTCGACCAGAAGCTCGAGAATCCTGCCGCGCACGGTGACGTCGAGTGCAGACACCGCTTCGTCGAGCACCAGCAACGAGGGCCGCGTCGCTATCGCCCGGGCAATCGCCACGCGCTGGCGCTGGCCGCCGGAAAGCGATCTTACAGGGCGAAAGGCATAATCGGCGGGCAGGCCGACGCGTTCGAGAAGCATCGCGATCTCGCTGGCGCGCCGGTCCCGTGGGACGACGTCATGGATGCGCAGCGGATCGTCGAGCACAGTATCCACGGCTGCCAGCGGATTGAAGGCGGCAAGCGGGTCCTGGAACACCATCTGCATACGCGCCCGCTTGCGGCGAAGCGCGGCACCTTTCAAGGCGAGCCAATCCTCCCCCTCGAAGCCGATCGCACCAGTATCGGCGGCAAGCAGCCGCAGCAGGACGCGCGACAGCGTCGATTTTCCGCTGCCGGAGGCGCCGACGAGACCGAGGGTTTCCCCGGCTGCGATCGTCAGCGAAACATTGTCGAGGGCGGCAATCCGGCGGCCGGAGGAGGAAAAACCTTTCGACAGGTTCTCGATGGAAAGCAGCACATCGCTCATGACGCCGCCTCCGCAACCAGCGGCGGCGTCGCAAGATCGCGATGGCTGGCGATGAGCGCGGCAGTATAGTCGTTTTCCGGGGCCGAAATCACCGAACGGACAGGCCCGGCCTCGACCAGCCTCGAATTTTGGAAGACGGCGATGCGATCGACGAAGCCGGAAGCGAGCGCGATGTCGTGGGTGATGAAGAGCAGCGTCGTGCCGTCCTCGCGCACCAGCCCGTCGAGCAGGCGGACGATCTCTGCCTGGACCACGACGTCGAGCGCGCTCGTCGCCTCGTCGGCGATCAGCAGCGCCGGCTTTGCGGCGATGGCCGCCGCGATCGCCACGCGCTGGCGCTGGCCGCCGGAAAGCTGATGGAAAAAAGCCCGCATCGCCTTGTCAGGCTGCGGCATTCGCACCCGCCCGAGCAACTCCTCAGCTCTGGCATAGGCCTGCTTCCAGCTGAGGCCGAGATGGCGCCTGGCGCCTTCGGCAATCTGCTCGCCGATTGTCAGCACGGGATTGAGGCTGGAGCCCGGGTCCTGGAAGACGAAGCCGAAATCGCGGCCGGGGCGGGGCGGATGACCAAGCCCGGGCCAGAGGATCTCGCCACTGACCTTTGCTCTCTCCGGCAGCAAGCCGGCGAGCGCACGGGCGAGCGTGCTCTTGCCGGAACCGCTTTCGCCGATGATCGCCAGCCTTTCACCGGTGAGGATATCGAGATCGATGCAGTCGAGTGCGCCAGCGCCGCGCCCGTAGGTGACCGAAAGCTGCTTCAGGCTGCAGAAGATGCCGCTCATGCTGCCCTCGCGCCGTCATTGCCGAGCGCCTTGCCGAGCCCTTCGCTGAAGAGATGGACGCCGAGCACGGTCACGGCGAGCGCTGCGCCCGGAATGATGGAGAGATAGGATGCCGAACGCAGCACGCTGCGGCCCTCGGCGATCATCGAACCCCAGGTGGCGATATTGGGGTTGCCGAGACCGAGGAAGGAGAGCGCCGCCTCGGTGAGGATCGCGCCCGCGACGATGGTGGCCGAGAGCGCCAGCACCGGCGGAAGCGCGTTCGGCAGGATTTCCCGGAAAGCGATCTCAGCCGGATGCATGCCGATCACCCTTGCCGAGGCGACGTAATCCTGCTCGCGGATCGCCAGCACTTGTGCTCTCGTCAGCCGCGCCGGGTCGGCCCAGGCGCCGAGCGCGATGGCAAGAACAATGATAGGCGTCGAGACCCCGATGGTGCTGACGAAGGCAAGGGCGAGCAGAAAGCCCGGCACGATCTGGAAGGCATCGACCACGCGCATCAGCGCCTCGTCGACGATCCCGCCGGCAAAACCGGCCGCCATGCCGACGCAGACGCCGAGGATCATGGCCGAAAACGCCGCTGCGAGACCGACGACAAGCGAGGTTCGCGCGCCATAGAGCAGGCCCGCCAGGACGTCGCGTCCGAGGCGGTCGGTACCCAGCGGGAAAGCCCGATCGGTAAACGGCGCCAGCAGCGCGCGGCCGGCAATTCTCAGCGGATCGCCTGGCGAGATGATAGAGGCGAGCAGGCCGGCCGACAGCAGGACGAGAAGGATCGCAAGTCCTGCCAGACCTTCCGGCCTGCGGAGGAGGCGCCGCGGCCAGCTCATGCGCCGCCCTCCGATGCGCCTATGCGCGGGTCGAGCGCAGCATAGACGAGATCGACGAGGAAATTGACCGAAATGACGAGGGCGGCGCTGGTGATAATGATGCCCATCAGCAGCGGGGCATCACGGCCGTTGACCGCTTCCTGCGCCAGCCGCCCGAAACCGGGAATCGCAAAGACACTCTCGATCACCACGCTGCCGCCGAGCATCGCTGCCGATTGCAGCCCGAGCATGGTGACGAGCGGCAGCAGCGCATTGCGCGCGACGTGGCGCAGCACGATGCGGCTGCGCGATAGGCCTTTGGCACGGGCGAAGAGCACGAAATCGAGTTTCCACGCCTCGGCCATGCTGCTGCGCATCACCCGCAGGAACAAGGCGAGATAGATCAGGGCGAGCGCACCGACCGGCAGGACGAGATGATCCGCAATGTCGAGCGCACGCGCAAATCCCGTCTTGCCGGAGGCGATCGTCTCGATGCCGGCAATCGGCAGCCAGCGCAGCTTCACCGAAAAGGCGATGCTGAGGACAAGCCCGAGCCAGAAGCTCGGAATGGCGTAGACGATCAACGAGCCGATCGACAGCAACCGGTCACGCAGGCTTCCCGGCCGCGCGCCGGCGAGGATGCCGAGCGCCGAACCGAAACCGAAGGAGAGTGCTGTGGCGCTGCCCATCAGGAGCAGCGTATTCGGCAGGCGTTCTGCGATGAGCGCTCCGACCGGCCTGTTGAAAGCAACAGACCAGCCGAGATCGAGCCGCACCAGCGAAGAGAGATAGAGCCAGAGGCGGGCGAGCACGGACCGGTCGAGGCCGTAGCTTTCGCGCAGCGACTGCCTGAGTGCCGCATCGCCGCCGCCGATAGAGCCGAGATAGGCATCGACGGCATCGCCCGAAGCGGATTCGAGCAGGAAAAAGGTGAAGATCACCACGATCAGCAGCACCGGTATGCTGCTGATCGCCCTGCGCCTCAGGAGGATGATGGCTCGTTTCACGCCGGACAGGGCCTCTGGAAGGGAATTGCCGCCGATCCTATCACGATTGCAGCGCGGTATCGCCCCAGTTCGAAACGGCCCAGCGGGGGTTGTCGGAGACGTTGAGCACGGTGTCGCGCGCAACGGTGATGAAGCCCCATTCCGCGACGTTGATCAGCGGCAGATCAGCGACGACAAGCTGCTGGAACTTGCGGTAGAGATCGGTGCGCGCCGCCGTATCGATGGTTTCGGAAGCCTGCTGGATGATCTTGTCGAGCTCCGGATTGGCATAGCCGCCCTGGTTGGAGAAGGGCACACCGTCAGGCGTGCCGGACCGGACGAGAATGGTGGTCGAGATTGCCGGATCGCCGCGGAAAACAGGCGGGCCGACGGCGAGGTCGAAATCGTGGTCGGTATAAACCGCCTTCAGATGCGCGGCCGCATCGGCATTGACGATCTCAGCATTGATGCCGATCTTGGCCAGCGCCTGGCGAAGGTAATCGCCGAACTGACGGGTCTCGTTGAAATAGGGTGCAGGACGGAGCTTCAGCGTGAAGCGGTTGCCGTCCGCTCCCTTGATGTATCCGGCCTTGTCGAGGATGTCGTTTGCGGCCACTGGGTCGAAATTATAGGTCGCGACCTCAGAGGTATAGAACTCCGGCGCATTCTTCGGCACCGGGCCGGTCGAGGCAGCGGCGTAGCCCAGGAAAATCGTGTCGACCACGAATTTCTTGTCGATGGCCTGGGCGATCGCCTGGCGGACTCTCAGATCGGCGAGTTCCTTGCGGCGGTGATTGATCTCGACGACGAGCTGGTAGGTCAAAGCCTCGTAGCCCTTCGAGATCACCTTGATGCCGTTGACCTTGGAGATGCGGTCGAGATCGGCGAGCGGCACCGCCGAGAAGGCGGCGAGCTGAATCTCTTCGGCTTCAAGTGCCGCACCCGCCGACTCACGGTCCGGCAGCACGCGGAAGACGATCTCGTCGAGTTTCGGCTGGTCCTTGTCCCAGTAATTCTCGTTGCGCGTCAGCCGGTAATATTCGCCGGGCTTGTATTCGGCGAACTTGAACGGGCCGGTACCAACAAGCGCGTTGTTGGCCGGATTGGTGGCGATATCGGTCCCGTCGAAAATATGCTTGGCGACGACGCTTGTCACGACAGGCAGCGCATTGCGGATCAGCTGGAACGGCGTCGGCTTGGAGAAGCGGAAGATCGCGGTGTAATCATCAGGCGTATCGACGGCTTCGAGATTGGCGAAGACCAGGCGACCGAGATTCTGCAGCGGCTTCCAGATGTTGAGGGCCGAGAAGGCGACATCGACCGAGGTGAACGGCTTGCCGTCGTGCCAGGTAACGCCATCGCGCAGCTTGAAGGTGACGGAAAGACCGTCGGCCGAACCCTCCCAGGAGGTGGCAAGCCGCGGCGCAAGCCCGTCCTTGCCGTCGAACGAGGCTTCGGCCAGCGGCTCGATCACCTTGCTCGCGACGAAGAACACGCCGTTCGAGGCGACGATCGCAGGATTGAGGTTCTTCGGCTCGGAATCGGCTGCTACGATCAGCCTGCCGCCGCTCGGCGCCGTCTGAGCGAACGCCTGCCGGGCGAGCGCTGTCGAGGCAAGGAGCAGGGCAGTGCCCTTCATCAGCGTGCGCCGCGAGATAGATGGTACGGTCATGACCCCTCCTGATCGTGGAAATTCCGAATGCCCATATTCAGGGCGAAGTGCCTATTATCATAGAAATTAAATTCGAATGGTCAGGCTGGGCGAGACACTTTTTTGTCACCCAGCCATTATTTCCTCAACCGTTGGCGGCTTGGCGCGCGGGTTCGGCGAAGAGATTGCGATAACTGGCGCCCGGATGCGGCGCGACAAGCCGCGGTCCCGCTCCCCCGAGCTTTTCGCGTAGTGTGCCCTTGGCATATTCGGTCTTGTAGACGCCGCGCTTCTGCAGCTCCGGCACCAGCAGATCGACGGCATCCTCGAAACTCTCTGGCGTCACGGCATAGGCGAGGTTGAAGCCGTCAACGTCGGTGTCCTCGACCCATTCCTGCATCAGGTCGGCGACCGTCTGCGGCGATCCGACGAAGACAGGGCCGAAACCGCCGACGCCGACCCACTCGGCCATTTCGCGCACCGTCCACTCCTTGTTGGGATCGATCGTGGTGAAAGTCTCGACGGCCGATTGCACTGCGTTGGTGTGGCGGTGCCGGAGCACCTCGTCCGGCCCGAACTGGCCGAAATCGATGCCGGTCCAGCCTGAGATCAGCGTCAGCGCGCCCTCGAAGGAGGCGTATTTGCGGTATTCGTTGAATTTCCGCTGCGCTTCCGCGTCCGTCTCGCCGAGAACCACCGTCTGCAGGTTGAAGGCGAGGATTTCGCGCGGGTTGCGGCCGACGCGTTCGGCCGCCTCGCGGACATTGGCGACGTAGCGCTTCAGCACGGGTTTCGAGGGCGATGCGACGAAGATGCATTCGGCATGGGCGCCGGCGAAATCCTTGCCGCGGCTGGAGGCGCCGGCCTGATAGAGCACTGGGGTGCGCTGCGGCGAGGGCTCGCTCAAGTGAATGCCGGGCACGTTGAAATGCTTGCCGGCATGGCGGATCGGGTGGACCTTGCCGGGATGGGTGAAGATGCCGGTTTCCCGGTCGCGCACGACCGCGTCATCCTCCCAGCTACCCTCCCAGAGCTTGTAGCAGACCTCGAGATATTCCTCGGCGAGATCATAGCGATCGTCATGTTTCGTCTGCGCGGGCTTGCCGATATTGAGTGCGCCGCTGTTGAGATAGGAGGTCACGATATTCCAGCCGACGCGGCCTTTGGTCAGATGGTCGAGCGTCGAGATGCGGCGGGCGAAAGTGTAAGGATGCTCGAAGGAAAGCGATGCCGTCAGGCCGAAGCCGAGATGCTCGGTCTCGTAGGACATGGTCGGGATGAGCTGCAGCGGATCGTTGACCGGCACCTGTGCGGAATGGCGCAGTGCGGCATCGACATTGCCGTTCAGCACGTCGTAGACGCCGAGCACGTCAGCGATGAACAGGCCGTCGAACTTGCCGCGCTCCAGCGTCTTTGCCAGATGCACCCAGTAGTCGAGATCCTTGTAGGTCCAGGATTTGTCGCGCGGATGGCGCCAGAGTCCCGGCGACTGGTGTCCGACGCAATTCATGTCGAAGGCGTTCAGCCTGATTTCGCGGGTCATGTCTTTCTTCCTTGGAATTAGGGATTGCTGCGGCCGAGGCCGTAGGTCAGCGCCAGTGCTCCGACGAGCACGGCGCCCTTGACGAAATCCTGGGTGTAGTAGGGGGCATTCAGCATGGTGAGCCCGTTCAAGAGCACGCCGACAAAGACGGCACCGGCAACGGTGCCGAGCACGTTGGGACGCCTGAGATTGAGGACGGCGAAGCCGATCAATGCGGCCGCAACCGAATCCATCAGCAGCGAACCGCCGGAGGAGACGTCGCCACGCCCGACGCGGGCGGCAATCACGATGCCACCGAGCGATGCCAGCGTGCCTGACAGGACATAGGCGAGCGTCTTCAACCTGACGGTCGAGGCACCGGCGAGCCGGGTGGCGACCTCGTTGCCGCCGGTCGCAAACAGCAGCCGGCCGATGCGGGTGCGCTCGGTGAGGATGAAAAGAAAAACGGCGACAGCGACCATCAGCACCACGGAGACGGGCAGGGTGCCGAGGATGCTGTAGCGGCCGATCAGCAGGAAAGCCGGGTCGTAGGCGCCGGTCGCCTTCGAACCGTCAGGCAAGGTGAGACCCGCCGAGATCGAGCGGCCGGCTGTGGGTATCAGCTGCAGACCGGAAAGCAGGAACATCATCGCCAGTGTCGCCAGGAGATCCGGAACCTTCAGGCGCACGATCAGGAAGGCATTGACGAGCCCGATCAAAGCGCCGAAGGCGAGCACCAGCGGCACCGTCGCATAGGCATCGAAGCCCCAGACGATCATCGCATAACTCGCCGCCATCACGCTCGATGCGGCGACCGCGCCAATCGACAGGTCGAAACCGCCGACGGCCAGCGTGACGGTGACGCCGGCGCCGAGGATGGCGACGACCGAGACCGCCTGCAGGATGCTCATCAGATTGGCAATATTGATGAAGGCGGGCTCGGCAATGGTGAAACCGACGACGAGAGCCGCAAGCAGGATGAACACCGCACCCGCCCGAAGGAAGGCTCCAAGGGCGGCGAGGCGGCTGCCGCCCGATTGCGGCAATGTCTTTGGCCGGACGCTTGCCTGTGGAAGAGTGTTGTCGTCAATCGTGGTCATGCGGATATTCCCTGGATTGCGGAGGCAAGCGCGGATCCGTCCGCCGCGGGCCTCAACACGTGGTGGTCGATGACGAGGATGCGGTCGGCCACTTCATAGGCCTCTTCCGGATCGGAGGTCGCGATCAGCGTCGCCCGGTCGGTGTGGGCGCGGATTGCCCGGATGATGTCGTGACGGGCGCCGACATCGACGCCCTGGAAGGGTTCGTCGAGCAGCAGCAGCCGGCTCGGCTCCGCCTCCCATCGGGCGATCACCGCCTTCTGCTGGTTGCCGCCGGAGAGCGACCAGACCGAGGCGAGCGGACCGGTGGCCTTGATGCCGAGACGGGCGATTGCCTGTTCGGCCTCGCGTCGTTCTCGCCCGCCGACGAGGAAACCACTGGGATACCATTTGCCAAGATGCGGCAGGCTGATCGTCGCCGACAGCGAATGGCCGGGCCATGCCGGCGGCATCAGCGAGGAACGATGACGGTCCTCGGCCGCCATGGCGACACCTGCCGCAATCGCTTCGGCCGCACTTTTCGGCCGGTAAGGCCGGCCGTCGAGAAACATCGCGCCACCGCTTAGCGCGGTCACGCCGAAGATCGCCTGGAGCAACCGGCTCTTGCCGGCGCCGAGCACGCCTGTTACCGCAACCACCTCACCCTCGTGCAGCGACAGATCGAAGGGCTCAGCTTGAGGGAGCAGGCTGATATCGCGCATCTCGAAAATCGCCGGCCCGGTCGCCGGCCGCGCATCCGGCCGGGCGGCATCCAGTCTGCGGCCGATCATCGTCTCGATGGCGCTCGAAAAATCGATCGGCCGCGAGAAGGTGCCGACCACGCGGCCGCCGCGCATGACGAGCGCCCGGTCGGCGATCGCTTCAAGATCGGCCGTGCGGTGCGAGATATAAAGGATCGCCAGGCCGCGCTTGCGCAGGCTCAGCAGAATATCGAAAAGGCGGCGGCTTTCCTCTCCGGAAAGGCTCGCCGTCGGCTCGTCGAGGATGAGGAGATCGGCGCGGTTGGCAAGCGCGCGGGCAATCGCCACCAATTGTCGGTCAGCGCTGGTGAGTTCGCCGAAATCACGGTCGAGCGGCAGGCCGAAGCCGGCGGCGTCGAGCATTGCCTGCGCGGCGCGGCGGATGCCGGCGCGCGAGACAAAAAAGGGCGTGGCGCGATCGGCGAAGCGGTTGAGCAACAGGGCGTCGGCAACACTCAGGCCGGCCGCACCGACGAGATCCGTCGACTGATGCACGGTGACGACGCCGGCCCTTGCCGCCTCGGCCGGGCTGCGCGGCGCAAAGGGGCGGCCACCCAGTTGGATCGCGCCGCCGTCGGCCGGAAGCACCCCGGAAAGGATTTTGACCAGCGTCGATTTGCCTGCGCCGTTCGCTCCCATCAGCGCCACGATCTCGCCGCGCTCGATCGAAAGATCAGCACCGGCCAGCGCCCGCGTCGACCCGAAACTGCGGGTGATGTTGTCAATGTGAAGAAGCGGCATCGATCATGTCCGGGACTGCATTCGAAGCCGGAGTGTGCCCTGCCCGGGCGGTCGAATTCCAGGCACGCCTTTCCTTCGGGAACTGCCCTCGGGAAACAAAGAATCTCCCGCGGTCCGTAAATTCGGATCATTTACCCTACTAAAAACATAGAGATTATATCTAATAATTCGACGCGTCGCGAGGGCTCTCAACCTGTCAGACGACGCTTCCGATTGCTAGAAGGAACGCGACGATGAAATCCCTCGAACGGCTCGCACTGTCTGCCGCCGTCATTCCGTTCATTTTCATTCAAGGCGCAAAAGCCGACGGTCTGTCCGGCGCTCCGGCCCCCTTCGATAAGGGCGGCGTCAAGGTTGCGCTGATCAGCTACATCTCGGCCGGCGATTTCTTCCAGGCCTACCAGGCGGGCGCCGAAGCCCAGGCCAAGGCACTGGATATCGACCTGCGCGTCTTCCCAGGACGGCAGGACGCCGCCGAGCAGCGCGAGCAGATCCTGCAGGCGATCAATCTCGGCGTCTCCGGCATCGTCATCGACCACGGCCTGCCGGAATCGCTCGGCGACGTCGTGCAGCAGGCACTCGACAAGGGCATCAAGGTCGTCGCCTTCGACGTCAACCTCAACAACCCGAAGATCCCGCAAGTCGAGCAGAGCGACCACGAGCTTGCTTCGCTCGCTCTCGAGCAGGTGGTGAAGGACAACGGCAAGGACTTCAAAGCCGGTTATGTCTATGTCGCGGGCTTTGCGCCGCTCGACCGCCGCAACGAGGTCTGGGACAAGTTCAAGTCGGAGAATAAGGGCGTCACCGAAAAGGCCCGTTTCGGCAATGTCAGCGACACGACGGCGACCTCGACCGCCGACCAGGCAAAGGCCGCGCTGACCGCCAATCCCGACATATCAGTGGTTTTCGCCCCCTATGACGAATTCGCTCGCGGCGTGAAGCTCGCCGCCAACGACCTCGGCATCGCCAAAAAGCTCAAGATCTATTCGGCCGACGTCTCCACGGCCGATATCCAGGAAATCACCGAGGAAGGCAGCCCATGGGTTGCGACCGTGGCGACCAATCCTGCTGTCGTCGGCGCCGTCTCTATCCGTGCCGCAGCGCTCGAAATCGCCGGCCAGACGGTTCCCCATCAGATTACCGTGAAGCCGACGCTTCTGACGCAGGAGAGCCTGCGCGCAGCCGGCGTCAAGACGATCGAGGACCTGGCGGCGAAGATCCCGGCCTTCAGCACCAGCGATGCGGCGACCGCGAGCTGGATCCCGGACAAGCTGTTCTAAGGCTTTTCACCTCGGCCCTTCCGGCGGGAGCGTGCGGCTTCCGCCGGAGCATCTTTTTGGAGAAATTGGAGTCCCGCCCATGAGCCAGTCCAATGTCGTCTTCGCGGTGAGCCGCAATCCGACGCGAGAAGACCTCTTTGCCCATGCCAAGGAGATATCGGCTGACCTTTCCCGGCGCGCGGCAGACCTCGACCGCGAAGGTCGACCGCCGCTCGCCGAAATCGTCAAGCTGAAGAATGCCGGGCTGCTCAATGCGCTGCATCCCACCGAGATCGGCGGCGGTGGCCTCGACTGGGTCGACGGACTGAGGCTGGTGCGCATCCTCGCCCGCGGCGAAAGCTCGATCGGCCAGCTGCTCGGCTACCACTATGTCAACAGCCAGTACATCTATTGGGCCCTCGATGCCGCACGTGCCCATGCGCTGGGCAGCGATACCGTCGCCAGGAACCTCTATTGGGGTGCGGCAGTCAATCCGCGCGATCCGGGGCTGGTGCTCACCCGCCGCGGCAACGGCTATGTGCTGAACGGGCGCAAGTCCTTCTCCACCGCGGCGCGGGTTTCCGACTATATCAATGCCAATGCGACGCTCGACGACAAGATCGCCGGTTTCGCCGTTCCGACCAATCGCCCGGGCTACGTCGCCAATGACGATTGGGACAATATCGGCCAGCGCCTCTCCGACAGCGGGAGCGTCGAATTTCACGACTTTCCCGTCTACGAGGAGGATTTCGTCGGTGCACCTGCTGCGCCCGACGCAGCGCCGCCGGTATTGTCGACCTTCAACACGCCATTCATCCAGCTGGTCTTCGTCAATTTCTATCTCGGCACCGCCGAAGGCGCGCTGCAGGCAGCCGTCGATTACGTCAGAACCACCACCCGGCCGTGGCTCACGTCAGGTGTCGAGCGGGCGGCCGACGATCCCTATATTCTCGAACGCGTCGGCGAATTCACCGCCGCGCTGAAAGCCTCGGCAGCCCTTGCCGACAATGCGGCATCGGCCGTGCAGGCGGGGCTTGACCGCGGGCGTGACGTGACGGCGCGCGAGCGCGGCGAGGCGGCGGCGGAAGCCTATGCCGCCAAGGTGCACTCCACCCATGTCTCACTCGACATCACCTCCCGCGTGTTCGAGCTGACGGGGGCGCGCTCGACAGCCGACAAATACCGTTTCGACCGTTTCTGGCGCAATGTCCGCACCCATACCCTGCACGATCCGGTCTTCTACAAGGCTAAGGAAGTCGGCGAATTCGTGCTGAACGACAAGATACCGGAGGTCAGCCTCTATAGCTGAGGCCGACGATCATCACCGAAAGCAAAACTCCACCGCCCGCGGTAGGTCAGTTTGTCGACAACCTCTCGTCCGTCATGCTCGGCCTTGTGCCGAGCATCTAACCACGGCAATTTCCTGGCGACAAACTATTATTTTCAGATATTTAATTGGGCCTGCACAGATCCTCGGCACAAGGCCGAGGATGACGTTGCGGGTTTTGTCGTGGTTTATCAGAGAAGCGGCAGAAATTTCAGAGCGCGCCGTTCTTGGGCGGCGTTACGCCGTTCAGATGGTAGTTGCCGACCACGTGGTATTTCCAGCGAACGGGATCGTGGAGCGTATGGGTGCGGGCATTGCGCCAATGGCGGTCGAGATTGAGCCCGACCTGCACCGACGAGGTTCCGGCAAGCTCGAATAGCGTATTCGCCGCTTCGATCGCCACCTCGGTCGTCAGCACTTTGGCGGCGGCGACCGCAAGCGTGGCCGCGATCACCTTTTCGTCCGTCGTTTCGACCTGCGCAGCATCGACCTTGTGACCGGCGCGCTCCACGAGAGCGGTTGCGGCTTCCAGCCGGATGGCGATCTGTCCAACCTTGGCAATGGTCAGCGGGTCGTCAGACGCGCGGTCGAGGCCACTGTCCATCCAGGGGCGCGATTTCGTCCTGACGAACTCAAGCGTTTCGGCAAAGGCCGCCCTGGCGATGCCGAGATCGACGCCAGCATGGATGATCTGGCCGACGGAGCCGATCGTCGTCGGCCGCTCGAAACCCTTGTGGTGGAAGACCACGGAATCGGCGCTGACATAGACGTTGTCGAGGATCGTCGTGCCGCTGCCGGTGGTGCGCTGGCCGAAGCCGTCCCAATCGTCGACGATCTCGATGCCTTCGGTGCCCTTCGGCACGAAGGCCATGGTCAGCCGGTCCTCCGGATCGAGCGCGAAGATGGTGACCCAGTCGGCGAAGAGCACGCCTGTGGAATAGAATTTGCGACCGTTGATCCGGTAGCCCGGCCCGTCGCGGGTGATGCGGGTGTTGTAGTGGCCGACCGTCTTCGTGCCGCGTTCGGAAAGCGCATTGCCGAAGCGGTCGCCGGCCAGCACCCGGCCGAAGAAATAGCGTTGCTGCTCCTCGCTGCCATCGGTCCTCAGCGCTTCGAGAATATAGAAATGGTTCTGCGGGATCTGGCCGATCGAACCATCCGCCTCGGCGAGGATCGCGGTAATCTCGGCAAGCACGGCGTTCGAAACGTCGAGCCCGCCATATTGCGAGGGCACGGTGATCGCTAGAAGGCCGGACTGTGCGAGAAGATCGAGTTCGGCGAAAGGCAGGATCCGGTCGGCGTCGCGCTCAGCGGCGCGCGCGGCGAATTGCGCTGCCAGTCTGCGGGCGGTTGCGATCGCCTCCTCGTCGCTGCCGATACGGGCGGCCACGGGCCGAATCTGATCTGCTTGCCTGAGCACGGTATTCATCGTTGTCTCCACTTCTGACGATCCTATCGGTGAAAGAAATCGAGCGCCGAGATAAGAGCACAAATTCTATAGATGTCATCGAAAACGAAAAGTGTTTGCTTATCAGCCTCCAACGATCGCGATTAGGCTTTCGATCTGGCGTTTGTGCGAAAATGCGGGTCGGAAAAGCAATGAAATTCCTGCCGGAAATTACGATAGCCGGCCTCGATTTGATTTCACCGACCTCCTACGTAACCGATATCCGATGCGTCGCCGCAGCGGCTCCAGACAGAACGCCCAATGTGGGGCAGGCGGCCACCTAGCCCGATCCATGAGGAAAATCATGACCCGTTCACGGCAGTTGCGCCTCGGCGCCTTCATGCGTCCCGTCAGCCTGCATACCGGCGCGTGGCGCTATCCCGGTTCCTTCCCCGACGCCAATTTCAATTTTGCCCATCTGAAGTCCTTCGCGCAGGCGCTGGAACGGGCGAAATTCGACGCCTTCTTCATGGCCGATCACCTGGCCGTGCTCAACATGCCGGTCGAGGCGCTCAGGCGCAGCCACACCGTGACCTCCTTCGAGCCATTCACGCTGCTCTCCGCACTGGCGGCGGTGACGGAGCGTATCGGCCTCGTCGCCACCGCCTCCACCACCTTCGACGAGCCCTATCACATCGCCCGGCGTTTCGCTTCGCTCGATCATATCAGCGGCGGCCGCGCCGGCTGGAACATCGTCACGACGTCAAATCCCGACGCCGCGCTCAATTTCGGCCTCGACGAACATGTGGAACACGGCGAGCGCTACCATCGCGCCAGGGAATTCTACGATGTCGTGACCGGGCTCTGGGACAGCTTTGCCGACGACGCCTTTATCCGCGACCGGGAAAGCGGCCTGTTCTTCGATCCCGAGAAGATGCATGTGCTTGGTCACAAGGGCGAAGAGCTCAGCGTGCGTGGGCCGCTCAATATCGCCCGCCCGCCGCAGGGCTGGCCCGTCATCGTCCAGGCCGGTCAGTCCGATCCTGGCCGCCAGCTCGCGGCGGAAACCGCCGAGATGGTCTTCTGTTCCCCGCGCGACCTTGCCGCCGGCAAGGCGCTCTATGCCGATATCAAGGGCCGCATGGAAGTGATCGGCCGCAACCGCGACCATTTGAAAATCCTGCCCGCCGCCTTCGTCATCGTCGGTGATAGCATCGAGGAGGCGCGCGCCAAACGCGCCACGCTCGACAGCCTGGTGCATTACGACAGCGCCATCGCCTCGCTTTCGATCGCGCTCGGTCATGACGCTTCTGGCTTCGATCCAGACGCCCCGCTGCCGGCCGATATTCCCGATACCAATGCCAGCAAGACAGGCCGGGCGCAGGTGCTGAAGCTTGCAGCCGAGGAGAACCTGACCGTGCGCCAGCTCGCACAGCGCTACGGTGGCTATGCCGGCCTCGCCTTCGTCGGCACGCCGGCCAGCATCGCCGACGAAATGGAACGCTGGCTTGATGAGGAAGGCTCCGACGGCTTCAACGTCGTATTCCCCTATCTGCCGCAGGGTCTAACGGACGTCACCGAACGGCTGGTCCCCGAGCTTCAGCGTCGCGGCCTGTTCCGCAGCGAATATGAGGGAACGACGCTGCGTGAGCATCTCGGACTTCCGCGGCCGGAGAACCGGTTTTTCGCCTGAGGTAAACGAGGCATGGCTACCGCCACTCAGATCCGCGCGGCGGCAACGATAATCGCATCGACAAGGGCTGCCATCAGAACTCGACGGTCCGGTCGCCGAAACTCAACCGCTCGGGCTCGAACTCCTTTTCGTCCGCCCCGACCTCGAACGCATCGCTCTCGCCCGGCATCAGTTCGAGAGGCCAGACGATGTTGCGGCCGTCGCCTGGATAGAATTCTTGATAGGCCGGCATGGTGGCGAGAAGCATCTGGCCGAGTTCGACGCCGAGATCGTAGAGCGAGATGCGGAAGCAGCTGAGCGAGGGCTGCAGGAACCGTGCGCGCGGAGCGTCGCGGAAACCGATCACCGCAAGATCGCGGCCGGGCATGACGCCCGATTCCATCAGGCGGCGGTAAAGGCCGATGGCCATCAGCTCGTAGATCAGGATTACCGCCGTCGGCCGCTCTTCGAGCAGCAGCAATTCATGGGCTGCCTGGTAACCGCCATGTTCGCTCGACCTGACGCGGATGACGAGTGACGGGTCGAAGGCTATATTGTGCCGCTCAAGCGCACGGCGATAGCTTTCGATAAAGAGATAGCCGAGATTGGCCTCGCTCGAAGGCGCAGTGATGGCGATCCGGCGATGGCCAAGCGCGATCAGCCGCTCGACGGCATGGGCGGCCACGCCTTCGAAATCGAGATCGATCCATGGAAAACTGCTGGCCGAAAGGCTGCGGCCGAGCGCGACAAAAGGGATCTTTGCCCGCGACAGAAAATCGATGCGCCGGTCGATGCGCTGCGTGTCCGAGATGATCATCGCATCGACGATACGCCGCGCCACCATGCGCTTCAGATATTCGTGCGGGTCCTCGTCGCTCGGGCAGGGCAGCATGATCAGGTCAAGGTTGTGGCGGGCGAAGACACTCTGCAGGCCGCTGGTGACGCCGAGGAAGAAGTTGTCGGCATTTTCGACCGTCTCCTTGCTGGATTCGATCATCAACCCAATGACCTTCGTCTCGCCCTGTCGGAGGCTTCGTCCCGATTGGTTGGCAACATAGCCAAGTTCCTCGGCCGCCGCCAGCACGCGCCGGCGGGTTTCGCCGTTCACATCAGGCTTGCCGTTCAGCGCGCGGGAGACCGTGCCGATCGAAATATCCAGGTATTCGGCAAGCCGACGAATCCCTTTCATTGCTGGCGATTTTCCTCCGGTCCGCACTTTCGCATTAACCTCTATTGACATCGCAAAATATTTTCGCCTACATTCGTAAACGTTTACGGAATGCGTGTCACTAGGAGAGTTGGCGCCATTCCTTCGGAGGAAATCGTGAAATTCAGAGCCATTCTGTGCGGGTGCGGAGCTATGTCCAAAGGTTGGTTACGCGCCATTGCGTCCAACCCGCTCCTGGCCGAATCCATCGCTATCGTCGGCCTCGTCGACCTGAACCGGGAGACGGCGGAAAAGCTCGCCGCCGAGTTTGGTCTCGAGGGCGCCGTCATTGGTTCCGACCTCTCCGAGGTCATCGCTGCGACGAAGGCCGATCTTGTCTTCGACATCGTCATCCCGTCCGCTCGTTATGATGTCGTCTCGACGGCGCTGAAGGCCGACTGCCACGTGCTCAGCGAAAAGCCGATGGCCGCTTCGCTTGCCGAGGGCGCCGCGCTGATCGATCTCGCGGCAGAGACCGGCCGTATTCACGCCGTCATCCAGAACCGCCGCTTCATATCGGGCGTCCGGCGCCTTCGCCGTTTCGTCGAGAGCGGAGCGATCGGCGAACTCACCGGCATCCATTGCGACTTCTTCCTCGCGCCGCATTTCGGCGGTTTTCGCGAGGAGATGGACAATGTGCTTCTTCTCGACATGGCGATCCACACCTTCGATGCGGCGCGCTACGTCGCGGATAAGAAGCCGCTCGCCGTCTATTGCGTCGAGCGCAATCCGAAGGGTTCCTGGTACAGACACGGCGCCTCGGCCAATGCCATCTTCGAATTTTCCGACGACATCGTCTTCACCTATCGCGGCTCATGGTGCGCCGAGGGCGAGCGCACCAGCTGGGAAAGCCAGTGGCGGCTTGTCGGCTCCAAGGGGATGCTCACCTGGGACGGCGAGGAGAGCTTCAAAGCGACTGTTGCCGGCGAAGAGCCCGGCCTTATGCGCGGCGCTGCTTCCGTAAACGTTCCCGGTCCGGAACATGACGAGGAAACCCACGGCCACGCCAGCGTCATTGCCGATTTCGTCACGGCGATCCGCACCGGCAAACAGCCCGAGACCGTCAATTCCGACAATATCCGAAGCCTCGCCATGGTCTTCGGCGCGATCGAAAGCGCCAAGAGCGGCCGGCGTATCGAAATTTCAGCATAGGATGAAGTGACGTGAGCAACCCTGCAAAATCCATTCGCATCGGCACCATGGTCAGCGGCAACAAGGGCGATGCCGCCGCGCGCATCGGTCAGATTGCCGATCTCGGCTTCGAGAGCTTCGAACCCTTCTTCTGGCAGACGACGAAGGGCCAAAACCTCGCCGAACTCGGCAAGCGTTGCCTCGATACAATCGGCGACCGCGACATCACCATTTCGACGCTCGGCATGTTCGGCAACCCGCTGGAAGAGGACGCAATCGACCTGGAGACGTTGCAGGGCTGGAAGGATTGCATCGATAATGCCCATCACTTCGGCGCCACCTGTGTCGCCGGCTTCACCGGCCGCATCCGCGGCAAGCCGCTGACCGACAGCCTGCCGCGCTACAGAGAGATCTGGAGCGAACTCGCCAAACGCGCCGCCGACAAGGGCGTCAGGATCGCCTTCGAGAATTGCGCCATGGACGGCAACTGGGCAAGCGGCGACTGGAACATCGCGCACAATCCCGATGCCTGGGAACTGATCTTCAATGAGACGCCGGATGACCATATCGGGCTGGAATGGGAACCCTGCCATCAGATGGTCTATCTGATCGACCCTCTGCCGCAGATCCGCAAATGGGCGCACAAGATCTTCCACGTGCATGGCAAGGACGCGACCATCCGCTGGGAAGTCATCAAGGAGCACGGCATCTTCGGCAAGGAGAAGTTCGTCTTCATGCGCACGCCGGGCTTCGGCGACAGCAACTGGACCGACATCATTTCCGAACTGCGCCTTGCCGGCTGGTCGGGCTCGATCGACATCGAAGGCTGGCACGACCCGGTCTATCGCGACGAACTCGAAATGACCGGCCAGGTCTACGCGTTGAACCATCTTAAGCATGCCCGGGGTGGCGAATTCGTCGTCGATCCGGTCTGATGAGATCGTGGCCGGCAAGGAGGAATTGCCGGCCCACGGGATAACCACAAAGGAGGAGAACCATGGCTATCCGCAAATATGCAATTCTCGGCGCTCTGGCGCTCGCAGGCGTCTCGCTCTTCGGCCTGTCCGCCAAGGCGGAAGACGTCAAGCTGACGCTCTGGTCGCTTGACAAGGACACCCAGCCGGCGCCGACCCTGGTCAAGCAATTCAATGACCAGCATAACGGCATCACCATCGAATATCGTGTGATCCAGTTCGATGACGTGGTCACCGAAGCAATGCGCGCCTATGCCACCGGCCAGGCGCCTGACATCATTGCCGTCGACAATCCCGAGCACGCGTTGTTTTCCTCGCGCGGCGCCTTCCTTGATCTCACCGACATGATCAAGAACTCGAAGGTCATCAAGCCCGAAAACTACTTTCCCGGACCGCTGAAGTCGGTCGAGTGGGACGGCAAATATTTCGGTGTGCCGAAGGCAACGAACACCATCGCCCTCTACTACAACAAGGACATGTTCAAGGCGAAGGGCCTCGATCCGAGCAAGCCGCCACAGACCTGGGACGAACTTGTCGAAGATGCGCGCAAGCTCACCGATCCCGCCAAGAACGTCTATGGCCTTGCCTTTTCGGCCAAGGCCAACGAGGAGGGCACCTTCCAGTTCCTCCCATGGGCCCAGATGGGCGGCGGCAGCTACGAACACATCAATGCCGACGGCGCGGTGAAGGCGCTCGGGATCTGGAAGACGATCATCGACGATAAGCTCGCGTCTCCCGATACGCTGACCCGCGGCCAGTGGGATTCCACAGGCACCTTCAACTCAGGCAATGCGGCAATGGTGATCTCGGGTCCGTGGGAACTCGACCGCATGCTGCAGGAAGCGAAATTCGACTGGGGTGTCACCCTGCTTCCGATCCCGAAGGAAGGGGCTGAACGCTCCTCGGCCATGGGCGACTTCAACTGGGCGATCTTCGCCTCGAGCAAACATCCGGCCGAAGCCTTCAAGGCGCTCGAATATTTCGCCTCGCAGGACGACAAGATGTTCAAGAACTTCGGCCAGCTTCCGGCTCGTTCCGACATCTCGATCCCCGAGACCGGCCAGCCGCTGAAGGATGCCGCCCTCAAGGTCTTCCTCGAACAGCTGAAATACGCCAAGCCCCGCGGCCCGCATCCGCAGTGGCCGAAGATCTCCAAGGCGATCCAGGACGCCATCCAGGCGGCGCTGACCGGCCAGATGAGCCCGAAGGACGCGCTCGACCAGGCCGCGGACAAGATCAAGGCTGTGCTAGGGTGAGGAGCGGTTCGGCGTAGCCGAAGCGACGAACGCCCGAAGCGCAAGCGCAGGGCCGGGGTCGCCACTTTCTCCCTCTTCTCCCCGCACGGGGAGAAGAAAAATTCTAACCATTTCCTCCCGGCAGGGGCCGTCTTCCGCATCATGCGCCAGGCGGCCCCGTTCGGAGCATCGGAGGACTCATGAAGAGGATCCTGACGAGCGTCAGGGACGGCCGCGGTTTCGATATCGTGCTGGTCGCATTTCCCCTAGGCTTTCTGTTCCTGATGGCGGGTCTGCCGCTCATCTACAATGTGGTGATGAGCTTCCAGGAGGTCGACATGTTCAGCCTCGGCACCTTCTCGCGCCCCTTCGTCGGCTTCAAGAATTACACCGACCTCTTCGCGCAGCCGGAAACGCTGCCGATCCTCTATAACACCGTCATCTTCGTCGTCGGCTCCATCGCCGGCCAGTTCCTGATCGGCTTCGGCCTGGCGCTGTTCTTCTGGGTCAATTTTCCCGGCGCTTCGTGGATGCGCGGTCTGTTTCTTGTCTCCTGGATCATGCCCGGCCTCGTCGTCGGCGCCATCTGGAACTGGATTCTCTCGGGCGATTTCGGCGTGCTGAACTTCATCCTGAAGGAAAGCGACGTCATCTCCGCCAACATCTTCTGGCGCTCGGACCCGCATTATTCGCTTTATGCCGTCATCATCGCCAATATCTGGCTCGGCACCTCATTCAACATGATCCTGCTGTCCGTCGGTCTCGCCGGCATCCCGGCCGATCTCTACGAAGCGGCCGAACTCGACGGCGCCAATGTCTGGCAGCGTTTCTGGACGATCACGCTGCCGATGATGCGTTCGACCATCGGCGCCATTGTCTCGCTCGGTCTGATCTTCACCCTGCAGCAGTTCGACCTTTTTGCCGCGATCACTTCGGGCGGACCGAACAATTCGTCGAACGTCACACAATACTGGGCTTGGGATCTCTCCTTCCGGCAATATGACTTCGCCAAGGGCGCGACGATCTCCGTCATCATGATCGTCTTCGTTATGTTCGCGTCCGTCGTCTATGTCCGGTCCACACGCCACGAGGTGCGCGGATGAATACGACGAACCGCGACCGCCTGATGCTCGCAATATCGATCGTCATGGCGGCGATCTATCTCTTTCCACTCTACTGGATGTACATCACGGCGCTGAAAAGCGGCTCGGAGATGTTCGCCACGCCGCCGAGCTTCTGGCCGGCAGCACCCCAATGGAGCACCTATGCCTATGTCTGGGAAACCCGCGACATGGGCCGCTATCTCTGGAATTCGCTGGTCATCGCTCTCGGCTCCATGGCGCTCATCGCTCTGCTCGGCATCGGCTGCGCCTATGTGCTCGCCAGATACCGCAACGTTTGGGTGGATATCGGCCTGTTCCTGATCCTGATGCTGCAGGTTCTCCCTGCCTCGCTGATGATCACGCCGATCTTCGTCGGTTTCTCGCAGATCGGCATGCTTTCTTATCCGCGCCTTGCCGTCATGATCGCGATTGCGGCAAAGAGCATGCCCTTCTTCGTCGTCCTGGTGCGCGCCACTTTCATGAGCGTTCCCCAGGAACTGGAGGAGGCGGCCCTCGTCGACGGCAATTCGCGCGTCGGCGCCTTCTTCAACATCGTGCTGCCGCTCGCCCGCAACGGCATTCTCGTCAGCGCCATCCTGATCTTCATGCAGGCCTTCGGCGAATTCGTCTATTCCAAGTCGATGATCCAGGCGGCCGAGCTTCAGCCGGCAAGCGTCGGCCTCAACTCCTTCATGGGGCCGAACACCAACGAGTGGAACAACATCATGGCCTACGCCACGATGTATGTGACGCCGATCCTTGCCATCTTCGTTCTCTTGCAGCGCCGCATCGTATCCGGCCTCACCTCTGGAGCCCTCAAATGACCACGCAGATCGAGCTCAGAGGCGTCAACAAATACTACGGCGCCTTCCATGCCCTGAAGAATATCGACCTTTCGATCGCCAAGGGCACCTTCGTCGCGCTCGTCGGCCCGTCGGGTTGCGGCAAGTCCACGCTGCTGCGCTCGCTCGCCGGCCTCGAAAGCATCTCGACTGGCGATCTCAAAATCGCCGGCGAGCTGATGAACGGTGTGCCGCCGCGCAAGCGCGACGTCGCCATGGTCTTCCAGTCCTATGCGCTCTATCCTCATATGACGGTCGAGGAGAACCTGACCTACAGCCTGCGCATCCGCGGCACCGCCAAAGCGGAAGCCAAAAAGGCGGCCGAGGACGTGGCGGCGACGACAGGTCTCTCGCATCTCCTGAAGCGCTACCCGCGCGAGCTTTCCGGCGGCCAGCGCCAGCGCGTCGCCATGAGCCGCGCCATCATCCGCCATCCCAAGGCCTTCCTGTTCGACGAGCCGCTCTCCAACCTCGACGCGGCGCTGCGTGTTCACATGCGCAAGGAAATCCGGGCGCTGCACGACCGGCTGAACGCAACCTTCGTCTACGTCACGCATGACCAGGTCGAAGCGATGACGATGGCCGACCACGTGGTGGTGATGCGCGACGGCATCATCGAACAGCAGGGCGCGCCGCTTGATCTCTACGACCGGCCGGCAAACCGCTTCGTTGCGGGTTTCATCGGTTCGCCTGCGATGAATTTCATTCCCGCGATCACCGGGGAGGACGGCAAGAGCTTGATCCTGGATTTCGGCCCGGTGAAGCAGACGCTTGCGATAGCCCGCGCCGTCGAGCCGGGACGCAAGCTTATCGCGGGTATCCGGCCGGAGCATATCGAGGTCGTGGCACCCGGCCACGGCAGCTTCGACGTGCCGATCGCCTTCATCGAATCGACCGGCTCGTCGACCTTCATCGTCGCCGAAACCCAGCCGGAACTGACGATCGTCGAGACACGGCGCGACAGGGTCAAGACGGGAGACACAATCGGACTTTCGGTCGATCCGACCCACGTCCATCTCTTTGACGCATCGACCGAGCGACTGATATAACACCCGCTGGGCAGGGTGCGGCCAGCTTCATAAAACCATCATCGGCCTCTGCGAAGGGAGTGGTTCCGCACGATTCACTCCCGTCATATTTGCAGCACCCGGATTTTCAACATGACATCCTCCCCGATATCAGCGCGTCTTTCCCCGAACGCATCGCCCCGCCTCGTCGTACTTGCCGAAACGGTATTGAAGGCGGGCGACACGGCCCGCACCTCGCTGCGGCGGCGGACATCTGAGGAAATGCTCGCCAAGGCGCCGCGCGACTATCAGACCGAGATCGATGTCGCCGTCGAGCGCATCATCGTCGAGGAGGTGACCAAGGCCTTTCCTGACTACGCCATCCAGGGCGAGGAAGCCGTCGGCAACCGCATGGCCGGGCCGGAGACGCCGATCATCTACATCGACCCGATCGACGGCACCACCAATTACGCCTGGGGCATCCCGCATTTCGGCATGACGATCGCGATCGTCGAAGGCGGTAGGCTCGTCGCCGGCGTGGTCTACGACGCCATGCAGGACGAGCTGTTCAGCGCCGAGATCGGCGGTGGCGCCTATCTCAACGGCGAGCGCATCCGCTGCGCCGATGTCGCCGATATCGAGAACGTACTCGTCGGTGCCGGGCTGCCGATCCCGGGCCAGGTCAAGGCGGTTTCGGAAGAGACCTATTTTGAAGCCATCAAGCGCCTGATGGCCAACACGGCAGGTGTGCGCCGCCTCGGCTCAGCAGCCCTATCGATCGCCTATGTCGCCTGCGGCCGGCTGGACGGTTTCTTCGAAGACGGGCTCGCGATCCATGATTTCGGCGCCTCGGCGCTGATGGTCGAAGAGGCGGGCGGCATCGTCACCCGTTTCTCCGGTGCCAAAGTCTATGGCCGTGGCGATATCCTCGTCGCCAGCCAGGCGCTGCATCCCTGGCTGCTGGAAGGTTTCCTCTAAATCCGCAGGAGCTCTTCGATCTCCGCGGCGCCGGTTGCCGGCGCCGACTGATGAACGAGTTCGTTGTCGCGGAAGACGAAGAAGCTGGAAAAATTGGGCTCAACCCTCATTCCGGCCCAGCTCCGATCATCAGGCGCCGCCATCGCCTTCAGGCGGATGCCGTCGGCAAGATCGATATCGACCATTTTGTGGGTGCCGAAATCGACGACGCGGTGGACCGTCGCCGCGTTTGCTCGGTCGGAGGGACGGATCGTTAGCGCTTCGGGGCGAGTAGCAAGCGTCACCGGACCGTCCTCGACGGGAACGGCAAGCGGAAAGAGCGCGTGCTCGCAGACCCCGTTTCGGACGCGGCTCTGGACAAAATTCATCGAGCCGATGAAGCCGGCGACGAAAGCCGTCTGCGGCTGCCGGTAGATGGTGCTCGGCGGCGCGATCTGTTCGGTGCGTCCGTCGCGCATGACGACGATACGGTCGGCCAGCGCAAGGGCCTCGTCCTGGCCATGCGTAACGAAAAGCGTGGTGATGCCGAGGCGCTGCTGGATATCGCGCACCTCTTCCCGCAACCTTTCGCGCAGGTGCTGGTCGAGGCTGGCGAAGGGCTCGTCGAGCAGAAGGATCTTCGGTTCGAGCACGAGCGAGCGGGCAAGCGCGACGCGCTGCTGCTGTCCACCCGACAGTTGTGTCGTCATCCGGCGGCCGTAGGCTGCAAGGCCGACCAACGCCAAAGCGCTCTCGACACGCTCGCGGATTTCCGCTTTCGGCAGCCGGCGGAGCTTCAGGCCGAAGGCGATATTGTTGAAGACATCCATGTGCGTCCAGAGCGCGTGGCTCTGGAACACCATGCCGGTCGGGCGCCGCTCGGGCGGCAGGGTCGTCACATCTTTCGCATCGATGCGGATCGTTCCGCCGCTTGGGCGTTCGAAGCCGCCGATCATTCTGAGCAACGTCGACTTGCCGGAGCCGGATGGTCCGAGCAGGCATACGAGCTCGCCGTCGCCCACTTCGAGCGAGAAGTCGCGAACGGCAAAGGCAGTGCCGAACAGCTTGGAAACGCCCTCGATCGCCAGATGTGCCATTCTCAAATCCTTCCCTGAATCCGGGGTCGCCGTCTCACGCGCCAAAACCTCTCGCAAAGGCGCCGGTGCCGATCACGCGGCGCGCAAACATCAGCGCGATGAAGGACGGCACCCAGAGCATGACGGAGAGCACGGCGCCGTATTGCACGACGATCTGGTTGTTGATGAAGCTGATCATCAGCACCGGCATGGTGCGGATCTCGGGCGCTCCGATCAGCCAGGCGCCCTCGGTCTCGTAGAACGTGCCGACGAAGGTCAGGAGCAGGGCTGCTGATATCGTCGGTGCGGCCTGCGGCAACGTGATCGACCAGAAGACGCGCAACGGCGTGGCGCCGGCATCGCGCGCCGCCTCTTCCATGCGCCTATCGACGTTCTGGAAGGCCGCCACCGGAATCCAGATCATCAGCATCAGCGTGCCGACGAGCTGGATCAGCACAACACCCCAGAAGGTGCTGATCAGGCCGAGTTGCAGGAAAATGCCGGCAATGGCGACGAGCAGACCGAATTTCGGAAAGGCATGCGATGAGAGAAACGACAGGAACAGGATGTTCCGGCCGGGAAAGCGCATGCGCGCAAAGGCGTAAGCTGCGGGAAGGCAGATGATGGCGGACAGAATGGTCACCGTCGTCGTCAGCCGCAGGCTGAGAAAGAGCGCGTCCCAGACGTCCGGACGGGCCAGCGTCTGGCCCCAGAAACGCAGGCCGAACTGCTGCGGGATCACCGAGGGGTAACGCCAGACCTCGGTGAATGCCCATGTCCCGACGACGATGAGCGGCAGTGCGATGAACAGGGTCAGCAGGCATGCGAAGAGCATGCCGATCCAGTCGAAGCGAAGGCCGATGCCCGATCTGCCCGCGCTCATGGCCTGGTCTCGCGGTTGCGGGCGATCGACCTGATATAGAAGATGCCGAAGATCAGACAGAAGCCGAATGTGATGACGGCCTGCGTCATGGCGTTCAGCGGATCGTTCATGTCGGCGAAGGTGCGCTGCATGAATGGCCCCATCATTTCAGGCGATGCCGGGCCGAGCACATAGGGAAGGGTGAAGGCGGAGAAGATGCCGAGCACGGCGAAGGAAGCGGTTACCAGCAGTGAACTGCCCATGCGCGGCAGGATGATCGAGATGAAGACCCGAAGCGGCTTTGCGCCAACGTCGCGGGCGGCCTCGATCGCGCTGTTTGAAACGGAGGAGAGCCCGGCCGTCAGCATCAGCACCGTGAGCGGAAGATTATCCCAGACGAGGCCGATGACCGGTCCCCACGGCGTCAGATAGGGCGTGCGCAGCTTGGGCAGGCCGACTGAATTCAGCAGCAGGTCTACAGTGCCGTTCGGCCCGATGGTCCTGATCAGCGCATAGGCGAGGATGATCGACGGCACGAACATCGGGAAGATCGCCAGGCCCTGCACGTAAGCCGCAAGATGCCCCTGCGAGAAACGCAGGTAAAGCGCGATCGGAAGCCCGATCGCCAAGAGCAGGACGCCGCAGACGGCGGTGGTCCAAAGCGTCACCCATAGATTGCTGAGGCTGTAGCCGTCGGTGAAGAAGAAGCGGTAGGAGGCGAGCGAAAATTCGGTCGCTCCGTCAGGACCCCTGACGAAGATCGTGCCGACCACCGCTGAAAAGATCGGAAAGATGATCAGCCATGCGAGCAGGAAAACCGGCAGGGCGACGAGGAGGAGCCCGATCGAGCTCCCCCTGTTGATGGACCGGTGTCGGCGAAAAACCGCCGGCGTAGCTTCGGCAGACATCAGGTGCGGCTGATGCCCGGAGCGACGCTGCGGTACCAGCCGTCGTTGATCGCCTTCTCCCAATCGCCGCCCGGGAAGGTCGGGATGGTCGACGGAATGACGTCGGCATATTTCTTGCGCAGATCGTCGGAAATGTGATCCCAGGAGACGGCCGGGAAGCCGCCGATCCCAGTGATGATCGCTTCCTGCATTTCCTTCGTCAGCATAAAAGCGGCAAGCTTCAGCGCCGCATCCTTGTTGGCGCCGTTCGAGAACACCGTGATGCTGGAGAAACCGCCGCAAAGGGCGAGATCGCCGAGCTGCACCAAGCCGGTGGTCTCAGGCAATACGCCCTGCGCGATCGCCTGCAGCACCTGGTCCGACCACACCGGCACCATGGTAACGACGCCTTGAGCGAGCAGCTGGATCGACTGGGTGTTGCCTGACGTATAGGCGCCCTTGTCGTAGAGCGAGGGAGCGAGATCGGTGAGGATTTTCCAGGCCGGCGTCAGTGCCTCGGTGCCGAAGTCGGCAGTGTAATTGTCGATCTTGAACTTCTTCGGATCGCGGCCGTTGGCCTCGTGGATCGCACGGCGGACGAAGTTGCCGCCCGAGCCGCCCTTGTCGGGTCTGTTATAGATGAACTGGCCCGGATTGGCCTTGATCCATGCGATGAGCTGCTCCCAGCTCTTCGGCGCATCCTTCGGATCGAGCTTGGTCTTGTCATAGGCGAGAAGGACTTGCGAACCGCGATAGGGAAGGGAATAGGGGGTGTCGAGGGCGAGCGGATTGATATGGTCGTAGCCTTCGATGTTCTCGGCGGAGAACTTGACCCAGAGGCCGGCGTCGATGCCGCCGGACGGCAGGCGCGGATCGAACTGCTCGAACAGGTCCGCCTGCGGATCGGTCTTCGTCTTCAGCGCCGCAAGCGCACGGTCGGCGATGGCGCGCAGGCCGTTATTGTCGCCGGCATCCGTCACCTTCAGGGCAACACCGGGATGCGCCTTTTCGAAGGCCGGGCGAATGATGTTGTTCCAGAGGTCGACGATATTGGCATCCGAACCGCTATAGAGGTCGATCGTATCGGCGGCGGCCGATGCGAAACGCGGAAGAACCAGAAGACCGGCCGCAGCCGACGATGTGATCAGAAATTCACGCCTGTTCATAACCCATCTCCATCAATGTCGAGGCTCTGCCTCCACGGGATTGTCCAGCCTTTGCTAGCCCCGGCGCGTAACATCGACATGACAGGATGAGTGGTGATTCAGAGAAATTGCACAGCTGTGCTGATTTCCGTCGTATGGAAATCGGCGGCGGGAGACACTATCTTTCGGCAAACAAGGAGATTTCAAATGACCGAAGAACGTGCAGTGCTCGCCGGCGGCTGCTTCTGGGGCATGCAGGACCTTATCCGCCGGTATAACGGCGTGATTTCGACCCGCGTCGGCTATACCGGCGGCGATGTGCCGAACGCCACCTACCGCAACCACGGAACCCATGCCGAGGCGATCGAGATCGTCTTCGATCCGACCAGAATCAGCTATCGGGAAATCCTGGAATTCTTCTTCCAGATCCACGACCCGAGCACACGCAACCGCCAGGGCAACGACGTCGGCACGAGCTATCGCTCGGCGATCTTCTATGTCAGTCCCGAGCAGGAGCGCGTCGCCAGGGATACGATCGTCGATGTCGACGCATCGGGCCTCTGGCCCGGCAAGGTCGTCACCGAAGTCGTGCCGGTTAGCGATTTCTGGGAGGCCGAACCCGAGCACCAGGACTATCTCGAGCGCATTCCGAACGGCTACACTTGCCACTTCGTCCGGCCCGGCTGGAAACTGCCGATTCGCCAGAAGATCGCCTGACGCCGTTCATGCATGCCGGCGTCGAGATGCCGGCATGCATCGGCTGACCTGTCACTTTGGCCGAGCGGATTGAACGGACTTTCAAACCTTTAAGGCGCGGTATGGGCTGCGACGACGCGCGCTATCTCATCAATATCCCGATCGTGGACTTCGTGTCCTCCGCTGGCGATCCGGTGCAGTTCTGCGTTCGGAACGACGCGGGTGAAGGCTTCTCCGTGCTCGATCGGGAACAGCGGATCTGATGTGCCGTGGATTGCAAGAACCGGCGCCACTATTTCCGACGCATGCAGCTTGGCGCCCTTATCCTCGCCCAATAGCATGAAGTGGTTGGTCGCACTGACATAGGACGGTGCGCGAGCCATGTCGCGCGCGATCAGGATTTTCGCCGACTCGGCATCATGAGGATGCCTGGTGCCGGCAAGCATGGCCGAGTCGCGACGCAGGAAATCGGCAATGGCTTCAAGGTCTGACCAGTCGATGCTCTCGGCAGCCGCAGAGTGTTCCTTATAGGTCGCAGTGGAGGAGGGCAGGCCGTCGACCCCAACCGGCGACGAGCTGATCAGGGTGAGCGTCCGCACACGCTGGGGATGGCGCAATGCGGCCTCCTGCGCAACGAAGCCGCCCATCGACATGCCCACCAGATGCGCGCCATCGATTCCATAACCATCAAGAACGGCGATGGCGTCATCGGACAGATCGCTGAACGAATAGGTGGGCTGACCTGGCGGATAATGCGTGGAAAGGCCGGTGTCGCGTTGGTCGTAGCGGATGACATAGCGTCCCTGTGCGGCGAGTTCCTCGCAAAACCGTTCCGGCCACCACAACATCGAGGACATTACCCCCATGATCAGCAGTACGGCTGGGTTGATCGGGTTGCCGAACGCTTGGGTTCGCAGTTCTGCATCCTTGAGTTCGACAATCTTCTCGGTGACGAAAGGCGATTTCACAGGGTCCATGATCGAGTTCTCTGATTGCAATTTGAAACTGGTTCTATCTTGCATAACTGATCCTGATATGCAATTCGTTTTGCAACGAAATCGAAAATGCAAGGCCAAGGAGAGGGAGTGATGGCGTTGGATCGTGCCGACTTTTACGACGCAGAATTGGCGCGGCATAATCGGCACCTGCGGGTTGCTGCAAATGTCGGCCGCGTAGATCGGGTGCTCGATATCGGCTGCGGTGCGGGGCAAACGACACGTGAGGCCGCCCGCGCGGCGACTGAGGGAGACGCGGTCGGTGTGGATACTTCCGCAGAGATGCTTGAGATCGCAAGGCGACGGAGCGCCGCCGAGGGTCTGCGGAATGTGGCGTTCGAACAGGGCGACGCGCAATTCCACGCATTCCCGACCGCCAGTTTCGACCTCTGCATCAGCCGGTTCGGCGTAATGTTTTTCGCCGATCCGGCGGCGGCCTTCGCCAATATCGGCCGGGCGATGCGTCCAGGTGCCCGTCTTGCGTGGATGGTGTGGCAAAGCCGGGAGCGCAACGACTGGTCCGGCGCCATCCGGCAGGCCCTGGCGCCTGCAACTCCCGTTTCTGCAGGAGCTCCCAATCCGTTTTCACTCGGCGAACCCGCTATTGCAACCGATCTTCTGCACGCAGCAGGCTTTACCTCGGTCGACTTTGTCGACGTGCGGGAGCCGGTCTTCTATGGATCAGACGTCGATGCGGCATTTGATGCGCTCAGCAGCCTCTATCTTGTAACGGACGCGCTCGCGCAGACAAATGAACCGCCTGACAAACCGCGGCAGCGGCTGCGTGATTTACTCGAAGAGCACATGACTGCGGAGGGCGTATTCTTCGACTCGCGCGCATGGATCATCACCGCGCGCCGGGCAGAGGGCTAGCGGAGAGTGGGCAACGCTGCGGGACTTGACCGATGGTCGGTGCCGTAGCCTCTCAATAGCGAGAAGCGTAGTCCAGGCCGCCGTCGATCTGGGCTGGGCGCCCGTCCAGGAAGAGCTCGCCGATGCGCGGCGCCGAGCGGGCGACGATCTTGCCCCGACGGATCACCGCCAGCCGGTTCGGCTTCAGCCGCAGCGCTTCCAGCGCATCGCGCGCCTGGAGGATGACGAGATCGGCATGGCGTCCCTTCTCGATTCCATAGCCTTCAAGGCCCATCGTCTTCGCCGAATTGACCGTCAGCGCATCGAAGATCCTCTTCTTGTCTTCGATGCCGGCCATCTGCGCGACATGGATCGCCATATGGCCGACCTCCAGCATGTCGCCGGACCCCATCGAATACCAGGGATCCATGACGCAATCGTGCCCGAAGGAAACGTTGAGCCCGGCATCTATCAATTCCTTCACACGGGTCATGCCGCGCCGTTTCGGATATGTATCGTGCCGTCCCTGCAGCATGATGTTGATCAGCGGATTGGGGATGACGTTAATCCCGGCCTCTGCCATCAGCGGGATGAGCTTGGAAACATAGTAATTGTCCATCGAATGCATCGAGGTCAGATGCGAGCCGGCGACACGTCCCTGCAGGCCGAAGCGGATGGTTTGCGCAGCCAGCGTCTCGATATGGCGCGAGAGTGGATCGTCGGTTTCGTCGCAATGCATATCAACAGGCAGGCCGCGATCGGCGGCGATGCGGCAGAGCGCCTCGACCGACGCCGTGCCTTCGCCCATCGTCCGTTCGAAATGCGGAATGCCGCCGACGATATCGACGCCCATGTCGAGGGCGCGGTTCAGCGCATCAATCGCGCCCGGCGAGCGGTAATAGCCATCCTGCGGGAAGGCGACCAGCTGGAGGTCGATATAGGGCGCGACCTTCTCTCGAACCTCGATCATCGCCTCGACGGTCACCAGCCTGGGATCGCTGGTATCGACATGGCTGCGAATGAAGAGAAGGCCCTGCGTGACCGCCAGATCGCAATAGCGCAACGCGCGATCGACCAGTTCCTCTTTCGTCACGATCGGGCGCAGCTCCCCCCAGAGCGCGATGCCTTCGAGCAGGGTGCCGGACACGTTCATGCGCGGCAGGCCGAGCGACAGGGTGGCGTCCATATGGAAATGCGGGTCGACGAAAGGCGGGCTGGCAAGCCGGCCCGTCGCGTCGATCTCCTCTTTCGCCTGTGCCTGGAGATTGCGCTCGACAGCAACGATCTTGCCGCCCTGGATGCCGATATCGATACCCTTTGAGCCATCGGGGAGATTTGCATTTCTGACAATCAGATCGAACATCGGAGCCTCATTGGATGTGGGCGGTTTCAGCGTTCGCCGCGCCGATAGGGCTGCATCAGCGCCTGCGGAACGCGGGCGCGGCGAGCCATGACGGCAAGGGCGGCGATGGAAAGGATATATGGCGTCATTAGGAAGAGCTGATAGGGCACGAGCCCGCTCAGCGCGGTTTGCAGCCGAAGCTGGAAGGCGTCGAAGAAGGCAAAGAGCAGGGCGCCGAACAGCGCGCGGCCCGGCCGCCAGGAGGCGAAGACGACGAGCGCGATGCAGATCCAGCCGCGCCCCTGCACCATGGTTGGGAAGAAGCTGTTGAACGCCGACAAAGTCAGGAAGGCGCCGCCCATGCCCATCAGCGCGCTTCCTGCGATGACCGCGCCGTAGCGCACGTTCATCGGATTGACGCCCTGGGCTTCCGCCGCATGCGGGTTCTCGCCTGTCATACGGATCGCAAGCCCGACAGGCGTGCGGAAGATGATGTAAGCCATCAGCAGGGCCATGGCGATCGCGAGATAGGTCGGCGCCGTCTGCGTGAAGAAGGCCGGCCCGATGAAGGGCAGGGTCGAGAGACCCGGAATGGCGATCGGCTGGAACGGCACGATGGTGGGCGGCGTATTGGCAAGCGGCACGATCAGCCGGAAGACATAATAGCTGAAGCTGGAGGCAAAGAGCGTCACGCCAAGGCCAGCGACATGTTGGGAGAGGCCGAGTGTCACCGTCAGGCCGGCATGCAGCAGGCCGAAGACACCGCCGGCCACCGCTGCGACCAGCAGGCCGGTCCAGAGATCGGCGCCGTGATAGACGGAAAGCCAGCCGATCATCGCGCCGAAGGTCATGATGCCCTCGATGCCGAGATTGAGCACACCGGCCCGCTCGCAGAGCAGGGCGCCGAGCGTGCCGAAAATCAGCGGCGTGGCGATCCGCAGGATTGCCGCCCAGAGCCCCGCGGAGGCGATGATGTCGAACAGCTGCATCATCGTCGTATCCTGTATTGGGTGAAGAACAACGCGATCAGCATCGTCAGCAGTGACAGGGCCACCGTGACATCGGCGATATAGGTCGGGATGCCGAGGCCCCGGCTCATGCCATCAGCGCCCACGAACATGGTGGCGGTAAAAATGGCGGCGAAGACGACGCCGAGCGGATTGAGGTTGGCGAGCATGGCAACAACGATCCCGGAATAGCCGAAACCCGGCGACAGATCGGTCGTCACATAACCCTTGACGCCCATGACCTCGATCGCTCCGGCTAGCCCCGCAAGCCCGCCCGAGAGACAGGCTACTTTCACCAATGTTCTGCCGAGCGGGACGCCCGCGAAAACCGCACCAGTGGGGTTGAGGCCGGCGGCGCGCGAGTGCAAGCCGAACACGGTGCGGGACTGGACGAAATGGACGATGACGGCCAGCCCGACAGCAATCGCGAAGCCGATATGCAGGCGCGAGCGGGCGATCAGCTTCGGCAGCATGGCATGATCGCTGACCGATTGCGACTGCGGCCAGCCGAAGGCGAGCGGATCCTTGAGAACACCGTCGATCAGCATCGAGACGAAGAGCACGGCGATGAAATTCAGCAGCAGGCTGGTGACGACCTCATCGACGGAGAAGCGCAGCCTGAGCCAGAGCGGGATCAGGATCAGCACCATGCCGGCAATGGCGCCGACCAACAGCAGCAGCGGAATGAGAATGGGGGCGGGAAGATTGCCCAGCAGTTTCGAGCTCGCCGCCGCAACGGCGATGGCGCCGAGATAGAACTGCCCCTCCGCACCGATATTCCAGAGCCGCGCCCGGAAGGCCACGGCGGCGGCAAGTCCGGTCAGCATCAGCGGCGTGGCCCGCGTCAGCGTTTCGGTGGCCGACAGCCGCGAACCGAAAGCACCGGTCAGGATGCGCCAATAGGCATCGAGAACAGGCGCGCCCGCGATAGCGATCAGGATACCCGCCAGCGCCAGCGCGGCGATGACCGCGATCACAGGCGTGACGATCAGCAGGTAAAGCGGGCGGTGCTCGCGACGCTCAAATCGCATGATCGGCCTCTGGAGTTTGTTGCCATTCGCCGGCCATCATCAGCCCCAGCCTGCGGGCATCGGCGCCTTCTGCCTCGACGGGTGGCGACAGGCGGCCGCCGACGATCGCCTGTATGCGATCGGCGAGCGCGATCACCTCATCGAGGTCTTCCGAGATCAGCAGCACGGCGCTGCCCTGCCGGCGGGCTTCGAGCAGGCGGGCGTACACGGCCGCCACCGCTCCTTCATCGAGGCCGCGCGCGGGCTGGGCGGCGATCAGAATGCGCGGCCGCCGATGCAGATTGCGGCCGAGAATGAGCTTTTGCATATTGCCGCCGGAGAGCAGCCGGGTGCGGATGGCAGGGCCGCCGCCGCGGACATCGAACCCGTCGATAATTTCGCTGGCGAATGCCATGCCCGCCTTGCGGTTGACGAGGCCGCGGCGCGAAAAGACTGCTGAGGTGATGCGTTCCAGCACGGCGTTTTCCCAGATCGCCATTTCGCCGATCACGCCCTCCTCGTTGCGGTCTTCGGGAATGCGGCCGATGCCGGCTTCGACGACATCCGAAACACCGAGATTGCCGATGGCTTCCCCGAACAGCAGAAGGTCGCCACCGCTGCGCGTCAGCGTGCCGGAGAGAAGATGCGCCAAGGCCGCCTGGCCATTGCCTGAAACGCCGATGATGCCGAGGATCTCTCCCTGGTGCAGCCGGAAGCTGATCGATTTCAGCCGATCGACGCCGCCAGTGCGCACCGTCACGCCGACCGCTTCAAGGGCAACCGCCCCGGGTGTCGACGGCTCGCGCACGGGCCGTGTCACGCGGCGGCCGACCATCAGTTCGGCGAGTCCCGCCTTGCTGGTGTCCGACGCCTTACGTTCGGCGACCATTTTACCGCTGCGTAAGACGACGATGCGGTCGGCTGCCGCCATGACCTCGTCGAGCTTATGGGAGATGAAGATCAGCGACAGGCCCTGGCGGGCCATTTGCTTCAGCGTCGTGAACAGCCGTTCGGCCTCGATATTGGTCAGCACCGCCGTCGGCTCGTCGAGGATCAGGATGCGGGCATCGTTATAGAGCGCCTTGAGGATCTCGACGCGCTGCTGTTCGCCGACCGAGAGGTCGCCAAGGCGGGCATCGGGATCCACCTTGAGGCCGAAGCGTTCGGAAATTGCCAGGAGCTTCTTCCGCGCCGCCGATGTTCCCGAGCGCCACGACCATAGTTTTTCGGTGCCGGTCATGACATTTTCGAGAACGGTCAGATTGGGCGCCAGCGAGAAATGCTGATGCACCATGCCGACGCCGGCGCGGATCGCCGCACGCGGCTTGCCCTGCGGCACCTCCGTGCCTTCGATCAGAATGCGGCCGGCATCCGGCATGTAGTGGCCGAAGAGGATGCTCATCAACGTGGTCTTGCCCGCACCGTTCTCGCCGAGCAGGGCGACGACCTCGCCTCTGGCAAGCGTCATGGAAATATCGTCATTGGCGAGATTGTCGCCGAAGCGCTTGCTGACGCCTATGATCTCCAGCACAGGTCCGGTCATGACGGCAATCCAGCGACCGGAGACCGATGCTGCCATCGCCCTTCCGCCTCCAGGCGTGCGGCAAGCGACAGTAGACGCGGCTCGTGACCCATCGGCGCCATGATCTGCACCGGCAGCGGCATGGCATGCTCATCCTGTCCGAAAGGCAGCGTCAAAGCAGGAAAACCCGAAATATTGGCGAGGCAGGCAAGCGGCGCGAATGCCGTCATCCGCTCGAGATGCAGATCTGTGTCGGCATGATCTGATGGAAAGGAACCGATCGCAAGAGGCGCGGAGGAAAGCATCGGCATCAGGATGCAATCGACCCTGTCGAACAATGTCCAGAGGTTACGGCTCACCAGAACGGCATCATTCAGGGTGTTCCAGAGCGATGTCGCCGGAAGCGCCCGTCCGCGCGCAACGAAGGCTTGCGTCAGAGGCTCGGCCCTGCTTTCATCGAGAGCAGCGGCCTTCATGAGTGCCGCAAGATTGACGGAGACGATGTCGGCGAAGGCGCGGCCGCCGGCGGCGACGCTCCATTCGAAATCGGCCCAGCTCAGCGGAACGATCTCGTGTCCGTCGCTTTCGAGTGCGCGGGCCGCATCTTCGATGGCTGCAAGCCGATTATCCTCAGTCGGATAGGCCGTCCCGGTATCGGCAAGCAGGCCGATGCGCAAAGGGCCGTTGCCGCTATCGACAGGCGAAGGGTCCGGAAAAGGTCCTCGGGAATTCCCGCTCAGCCTGTCGAAAATCAGCGCCGTATCCCGCACCGAGCGGCAGACCGCGAGTTCGCTGCTGATGCCGGCGAGGTGGTTGCCGAAGGATGGCCCGCCCGGGATGGCGCCACGCGTCGGCTTCATTCCGACGAGGCCGCAGCAGGCGGCGGGCACGCGGATCGAGCCGCCGGCGTCGGTCGCATGCGCAATCGCCACGATCCCAGCGGCGACCGCTGCCGCCGCACCGCCGGAGGAGCCGCCCGCGGTCTGCGTGGGATCGAGCGGATTGCGGCAGAGAGGCCCGATCGCCGGTTCGCTGGCGAGCGACAGGCCGAATTCCGGGCTCGTCGTCAGGCCGAACAGACAGAAGCCGACATCGCGGAAGCGGGAAGCGATATCGGAATCCACTTCGCCGCGCTTTCTCTCGAAGAGACGGGAACCGGCGGTCACCGGTAGCCCGGCGAAGGGACCGCCGAGATCCTTCGCCAAGGTCGGCACACCGGCAAAGGCCCGATTGGCGAAGCGCTCGGGTTCGCTCCGCCGTTCCCTGTCGCTTTCGTTCGCCGAAGCGAGGCCTATGACGGCATCGAGATAGGCGATGGCGCCGAGCGGCTCCTGCCGCGCAGCCGCCTCGAGGGAAGCCTGCATCGCCTCCGCAGCGCTCAGGCTGCCATGCCTGATCGCCGCCGCCAGATCCGTCGCATCACCTTGCATGAGCAGGATTACTTCGGCTCATCCATCATCTTCGGAACTTCGAAGGTGCCTGCCTTGATCTCCGCCCGCTTGGCTTCCATCGCCGCTTCCGCATCGGCGGGCGCCACGCCCTTCACGAAGACGATGTCGCTGCCGCCTTCCTTCATCAGACCGTAGGAGGTGTAGTTTCTGCCGACCGGCTTTCCGGCTGCAACATCGGCAATCGCTGCATTCAGGATCGGGCGGAAGTACCACATGGCGTTGGCGAACACAGTGTCAGGGTAGCGCGGGGTATAGTCGATCAGCGAGCCGACCGACTTGATGCCGCGTTCCTTGGCGGCATCGGCGGTGCCGATACGCTCGCCGAATAGGATATCAGCGCCGGCATCGATCTGGGCAAGACCGGCTTCGCGGGCCTTCGGCGGATCGAAGAAGGTGCCGATGAACGAGACGAGGTGCTTGGCATCGGGATTGACCGCCTTGACGCCTGCCGCGAACGCATTGATCAGCATGTTGACTTCGGGGATCGGAATGGCGCCGACCGAGCCGACGACGTTCGATTTGGTCATCTTGCCGGCCAGCATGCCGGCAAGATAGGCGCCGTCATGGTTCCAGGTGCCGAAGACACCGAAATTGTCGCCGGCCTGCTCGCCGCTCGAACCCAGCACGAAAGCGGTATCGGGATAATCGGCAGCGACCTGCCGAGCCTCTTTCTCCACTGCATAGGCTTCGCCGATGATCAGCTTGTTGCCCTGTTCGGCATATTCGCGCATGGCGCGGGGATAGTCGGTGCCGGAGACGCCTTCGGAGAAGACATATTCGATGACGCCTTCCTTGGCCGCGTCCTGCAGGGCCTTGTGCAGACAGGAGTTCCAGGCATTCTCAACCGGCGACGCATGAATGCCGGCAACCTTCAGCGGCGCAGCCGCTCTCGCCAGCGGGGCGAAACCGCTGACGCCAAGCGCAATGCCCGACGCGATCACTGCGCGGCGTGAAATCAGGATGTCTTTGGTCATTGATTGTTCCCCTTTTTTACCATTTGGTTCAAAAATCATAGTAGCGCCTAAAAATGTGTCAAGCAGCGAATGGGCTTAAAAATCAGGCGGATCGGCCCTTTGCGCGCTTTCTTCGTAACCGACTTTTTGCGCGTTCGCATGGCGTTGCGACTTGGCTGAAAGAAGAAGGCATGGCAGGCTCCGCGCCTGATGTCGCCGCGCCTCCCGGTTGAGACTTCTGTTCGAACAAGGACGTCCCGGGCCGGGATCTACAGGGCTTGGCGCGACGACATTGGCAGGATATGCAGAGAATATCGGGTGGGGAAATGAGATGGGTGAAGAAGAGGACGCTTCGCGGCGACCGATCGCGAGCCGGTCGTCGTCCTGGGCGATCGGCATGAGCGCATGGCTGGCGCGTACCGGCGTGACGCCGAACAGCATTTCGCTTTTCTCGATCCTATTTGCCGGCATCGGCGCGGCGCTCATCCTGTTCACGACCCATCCGATCGCCATGGTCTGCGCTGCGATCTCTGTGCAGATGCGGCTCGTCTGCAATCTGCTTGACGGGATGGTCGCGATCGAAGGCGGCAAGAAAACCAAGAGCGGGGCGATCTACAATGAGTTCCCCGACCGCATCGCCGACAGCCTGCTTCTTGTCGCGGCCGGCTATGCCTGCGGCTTTGCCTGGCTCGGCTGGTTGGCTGCGCTCTTTGCCGCGCTCACCGCCTATATCAGGGTCTTCGGAGGAGCGGTCGGTCTTCCCCAGGATTTCAGCGGCATCATGGCAAAGCAACGCCGCATGGCGGTCTTGACGGCCGGGCTTGTCGCCCAGAGCCTAGAGACGCTGATATCCGCCAGCCATTGGTCGCTGATCTTCGCCTCTGTCATCATCGCGGCCGGCAGCTTCGTCACCTGCATCACGCGCACGATAAGCCTCAACCGCTCCCTGGAGAGCCTATGATTGCCATCATCCGTCGTCTTCTCGTGCTGTTCGTCCGTATCATGGTCGGCGCCCGAAGCGAGTGGCGGGGCTGTGCGCCCGACACTCGCCGCCGCATCTATTTCGCCAATCACAACAGCCATGTCGATACCGTCGCCGTCATGGCCGCCCTGCCATGGCCGGTGCGGCGGCTGACCCATCCGGTTGCTGCGCGCGATTACTGGGGAACGACCGCCTTTCGCCGTTTCATCGCCGAGAAAGGCCTGCGCGCCGTCCTGATAGACCGCAAGCCTCTGCCGGACAGCAATCCGCTGGCGCCTCTCGAGCGCCTGCTCGAGGAGGGTCGCTCCATCCTCATTTTCCCGGAAGGAACGAGAAGCGCCACTGATGAGGTCGCCCCGTTCCGCAGCGGCATCTATCGCCTCGCCTGCCGATTCCCCGATGTCGATCTCGTGCCGATTCATCTCGACAATCTTCAGCGAATCCTGCCGAAGGGAAGCTGGCTGATCGTGCCGATCACCTGCACAGCGCGCTTCGGCAAGCCCCTGCGCGTCGAGCCGGGCGAGGGAAAGGACGCATTCCTGGCCCGCGCCCGTGCAGCGGTCATGGAGCTCGCAGACGGAGGGCGCATCGCATGACCAGCCTTTTCTCCATCGTGCTTGCCGCTATCCTCGGCCTGCTTGCGGTCGCCTCCGCCATCGGTTTCATCCTGCAACGGCGCGCGACCGAGCCCGGCCCCATCGCCACCGTCCACAACCTTAATGCCCGAATTCGCTCATGGTGGATCATGGTCGCCGTCTTCGGTGGCGCGATCCTGCTCGGCGATACCGCGGTGGTCATCCTGTTCGGATTCCTGTCCTTCATGGCGCTTCGCGAATTCTGGACGCTGACGCCGTCGCGACGCGGCGATCACCTGGCGCTGTTCCTATCTTTCTTCGTCGTCCTGCCGGTGCAATATTGGCTGCTCGGAACCCTATGGTACGGCCTCTTTGCGATCTTCATCCCGGTCTATGCCTTCCTGATCCTGCCGGCGGTGGCGACCTTGACGGGCGACGTCAACGAATTCCTGGCGCGAACCGCCAAGGTACAATGGGGATTGATGCTGACGGTCTATTCGATCAGCCATGCGCCCGCACTCCTGATGCTGCAGACCGGCACGCCGTCCGCACTTCTTCTCATCTATCTCGTCATCGTCGTGCAGCTCAGCGACGTCTTCCAATATGTCTGGGGCAAGCTCCTGGGTAAGCACCGTTTCTCGCCGAACATCAGCCCATCGAAGACGCTCGAAGGGCTGATCGGCGGCGGCGCCTCGGCCATCCTCGTGGGCACGCTGCTCTATCGCCTGACCCCGTTCTCACCGCTGCAGGCTGCGGCCGTCAGCACCGTCATCGTCGTCGCGGGCTTCTTCGGCGGCTTCGTGCTCTCGGCGATCAAACGCGATCTCAACGCCAAGGACTGGGGCTATGTAATCGAAGGCCATGGCGGCGTGCTCGACCGGCTGGACTCCATCACCTTCGCAGCGCCGCTGTTTTTCCACATCGTCCGCTACTGGTTCACCACCTGAGGATATCCGTCGGCATGCCCCGTTCGCTCAAAACCGGTCGATATCCTCAAGGCTCTCGAACAGACGCAGCTGAACGTCCCGCTCCTGCCTGCTGATCGCCGTCATCAGCTTGCCCATGGTTCCCCTGAGGCCATGAAGCTGATCGACCAGATCCATGACGACATCGACGCCGGCTTCGTTGACGCCCATATTGCTCATGAGATCCAGGATCAGCCGGGCGCGGGCGACGTCGACGTCGCGAAACTGCCGCGCTCCGCTCGAGGTCTCCGGGATCAGCCAGCCCTGTTCGACCCAGAAATCGAGCTGGACGACATCGATTTTCAAGTAAAGACGGAATTCGAGATCATCCATGATCAGGCCTCCATGTTCTTTCTCGGATCGTATGGATGTGCCGTCGCCCATTCCTGCACCAGGGACGTCAGCCGTTCGTCGGGACTGTCGGGAAGCACAATTTTCAGGGAGACGTAAACGTCGCCATGTCCGCCGCCACGTTTGGCAACGCCCTTGCCCTTGAGGCGCAGGAGCTTGCCGGTGTTGGAATGCGGCGGCAGCGTCAGATTGACCGGCCCGGAAGGTGTGGGCGCGCGAACCTTGCCGCCAAGGACCGCCTCAGAGAGCGAAATCGGCAGCTCCAGGCGGATATCGTCGCCGTCGCGCGTGAAGAAGCGGTGCGGCCGCACGTGGATTTCAATAAGGGCATCGCCCGCCGGCCCTCCGCCTTTATCAGGCTCGCCTTTGCCGCGCAGCCGCAGGGTCTGGCCGTCGCGGGTTCCCGGCGGGATCTGCACCTCGAGCGCAGGGCCGTCAGGAAGCTTGATCTCCGTCCTGGTGCCGTTGACGGCTTCGAGAAAGCCGACCTCCATCGAGAAATGCCGGTCCTGGCCTTGGCTGCGCGCCCGGCCGCCGCCGGCGCGGCGCGAAAAGAAGCTGGCAAAGAGATCGTCGGCGTCGCCAAAATCGGCGAAGCCGGCGCTGTTGTGATAGGGATCTTCGGGACCGCTCGCCGAGGCGTAGTCGCGGTAATAGCTGCGCTGCGCCCGCTCGGCGCCCGTGATGTCGATCTCGCCGCGATCGAAACGGCCGCGCTTTTCCTCGTCGCTCAAAATCTCGTAAGCGGTCGAAATCTCCTTGAACTTTTCCTCCGCCTTTTTGTCGCCGGGGTTCAGATCGGGGTGAAGCTTCTTGGCAAGTTTGCGGAACGCGCTTTGAATGTCCTTCTGCGTCGCATCCCGTTTCACGCCCAGAAGCTCATAGGGATCCTGGCTCATGCACATCTCCAGTCAGGCAGCGAATATCGCTGGTTGGCTTGCCGGTGATATAGGTTGCCGGTCCGCTACCGGGGAGGGGGAGGCCACGGAAGGTTAGAACAGCGCGCCGTCTTCCTGTGGCTGGCCGGGACGCCGGTCGATAAGAACCGAGCATCCGGCATGACGCACGACCTTTTCGACAATCGAGGAGAAGACGTAGTCGGTGATGTCAGTCACATGGGATGAAAGCAGGATGAGGTCGGCAGACTTCTCCCTGGCGGCCGATACCAGCACGGAACCGGCAACGCCGATGCGGACTTCGACCGTCGCCGGAATCGCGAACTCCTTGCAGAGCGACATGAGTTTTTTCTCTGCTTCGACGATCGCGGTCGTTTCGAATTCCTCGGGAAGGTCCGTCAGATGGCGGCGCGGAATATTCTCGACGACATGTATGACGAAGATGCTGCCGCCTTCATCCACCAGCGCCGCAGCCCGGCGCAGGAGGCGGTTTGCCGTTTCGCGGGAGCCCATGCCGATGGCGCAGATGATCGTCCGATACATGCAATCAATACCTTCAAATAGGAACGGCTTCGCCGATCATACCGATATCGGCTGTGCCTGCTTTGACCGATATCAAGCAGAAACTTTGCAACATCGCAACGCCGACGCGCAGGAAGCCAGCAGCGGGCGTCTTCCTGAAGCGGCCGTTTTCTTCAGGTCTGCCAAGGCTGTGACGATTGCGTGAAACCGCGCCAACACCTCTGACAAAACCTCATCGCCTCTGCTATGTCAGGACAAATGCGGCAACCCCAACCTGCGCCGCACTCTGTCTGACCAATCCCAGGAGTTTGAAAGATGAGCGGTTCTCCCGAGTATGTCCCCCCGAAAGTCTGGACCTGGAACAAGGCGAATGGCGGCCAGTTCGCCAACATCAACCGCCCGATCTCCGGGCCGACGCATGACAAGGAGCTTCCGATCGGCCGTCATCCGCTGCAGCTCTATTCGCTCGGCACGCCGAACGGCCAGAAGGTCACGATCTTGCTCGAGGAGCTGCTGGCACTCGGCCATAGCGGTGCGGAATACGATGCCTGGCTGATCAGGATCGGCGATGGCGACCAGTTCGGCAGCGGCTTCGTCGCGGTCAATCCCAACTCCAAGATCCCGGCACTGATGGACCGCAGCGGTCCGAAGCCGATCCGGGTCTTCGAATCCGGTGCCATCCTTACCTATCTCGCCGAAAAGTTCGGCGCCTTCCTGCCGACCGAACCGAGCGAGCGCGCCGAATGCCTGTCATGGCTGTTCTGGCAGATGGGAAGCGCGCCCTATCTCGGCGGCGGTTTCGGCCATTTCTATGCCTATGCGCCGACAAAGATCGAATATGCGATCGACCGCTTCGCCATGGAGGTGAAGCGCCAGCTCGACGTGCTCGATCGCCGTCTTGCCGAAAGCGAGTATCTGGCAGGCAGCCAGTACACGATTGCCGATATTGCCGTCTGGCCCTGGTATGGCGGCCTGGTGAAGGGCTGGACCTATGGTGCAGCCGAGTTTCTGCAAGTCGAGGACTATAAGAACGTGCTGCGCTGGGCCGACGCCATCCACAGCCGGCCGGCCGTGCAACGCGGGCGAATGGTCAACCGCCTCTCCGGCGATCCCTCGGGCCAGTTGCATGAACGTCACGACGCCAGCGATTTCGACACCAGAACGCAGGACAAGCTCGCGGCGGCCGAGTAAGCAAGTCTGCGATCAGCTCGAAGGCCGATGACCGGCCTTCGGCACCGCTCGATACCAAGCGCGTCAACGCTTGAGGATGCCTATCGGCGGACCAGCCATTTCTTGGCAATTCGGCAAGCCATCGTATAGGCCGGATCGAAGACATTGCCGACATCGTAACGCACCACCTGGCCGAGCAGATGGCTGGCCGCCGTTCTGTCCAGCCCATAATCCGACGCCAGCCAGTTCAACATTTCCGTGGTCGCATGTTGGAGCGCCTGATCGAGGGGCCGGGCGTTGCCGATGGTGAAGATGTCATCGGCGGTTTCCCCGCGCGGCCAGACCAGCCCGGCCTTCTTTTCCACCGTCAGCCGCACCGTGACTTCGAACGTCGTTTCGACGCCGGTTCCGACAATCTCGCCATCCCCTTGCACGGCATGGCAGTCGCCCAGGAAGAACAGAGCGCCAGGAACTGATACCGGGAAGCGGATCGTCGTGCCCGGCCCGAGCAGCCGATAGTCCATGTTGCCGCCATATTCGCCGCTGGTGGCGGTCGATATCGCCTGGCCGAGGCCGGGCGCCACACCGAAACAGCCGATCATCGGGGAAAGAGGCAGAACGAAATTTTCAAGACCGGCGACCGGCTCGGAAAGCCGGACGGTCATTGCCTCACGGTCGATGGCCCAGATGGCCATATCGCGCGGCGGCAGGTCGCGAACGGTCTCGGGATCGACGACATTGGCCGCGACGACACTGCGGGTAAACCCCGTCTCCCTGGTCGGGATCATGCTGACGATCTCGACTTTCAACGCATCTCCAGGTTCCGCACCGTCCACGAAGATCGGACCGTTCATCGGGTTGCCGCCGGGTGCCTGCTTGACGCCATCCTTGTCATGCCCGGCAGCGTCGAGCGTTTCGGTAACCACGGTATCGCCGTCGGCGATGTGCAGAGCCGGCGGCAGAGAGCCGATGACATTGTGAAAGCTCGTCGGAATGAAGCGGTGCGTGGTCATGAGAATTCAGCTCTCGCTCGTTTCGAATGTCATGGGCCTGCAGTTGCACGGCCTGGCGGAGAGTTGAAGATAGATCAGAGATCGCTTGGAATGCCAACATCCGCGGCACCGCCCGGTTACGCTCGGGCATCAATTCGGCGCAGATCGGCAAAAGGCATGCAGACTGCGACTACGACTCGTCGCGCTGGGCGCGCAGATTGGCGACGACGCGACGGTTCTGCACCTTGCACGAACGCTCCGTGCAGTCGCGGACTTCGCGGTCGTTGCCGTAACCTCTGGCCCACATGCGCCTTGCATCTACGCCCTTCGAGGCGAGATAGGCCATCGTCGCATCGGCGCGCTGCTGCGATAACGTTTTCATCTTGGACTCGGATCCGGAATCATCGGAAAATCCCTGCAGCTTGATCAGCCAGCTCGGGTTCCTGTTGAGCCAGGCGGCCTGATTGTCCAAAGTCGCCATGGCGACGGAATCGAGCTTGGCGGAATCCTGTGTGAAGTAGATCCGTCTGCCGACATTGAGGATAAAATCCTCCTCGCTACCCGCCTTGACGTTCTCGAAACCGGGCGCGGGATCGTTGGTCTGGCCGGTCGTCGGCACCGCTGGCGGTTCTTCCACGGAAGCAATATCGGTAGTGCTGCAGGCGGTGAGCGCCAAAAGCATGGCCGCGGCGAGGAGGCGGCTCTTTTGTCCGGTCGAAGCAGGCATCAGGGCTATTCCTTATTCGACCGCGGTTACTTCGGTGACTGGAGGCGCCTGGTCGGCAATGTGCGGCAGGACCTGAACGGCGGTGCCGATCGGGCAACGCTGGTAAAGATCGATGGCGTCCTCGTTGAACATGCGGATGCAGCCGCTGGAGGCATCCTTGCCGATGCTCCATGGTTCCAGCGTGCCGTGGAAACGATAGCCAGTGTCGACCCCATCGCGATGCAGGTACATGGCGCGGGGGCCGAGTGGATTCTTCGGTGAGCCTCCTGCCACGGATTCTGGCAGTTCGGGATGGCGCTTGCGCATCTCCGGCGGCGGCGTCCAGAGCGGCCAAAGTGATTTAGCGTCGATCGTGGCGCGCCCAAACCATTTGAAGCCGTCGCGGCCGACTCCGACGCCATAACGGATGGCCGTCTTGTTTTCCATGATCAAGTAGAGAAAATGATGTCTGGTATCGACGACGACGGTGCCGATCGGCTCGCTGCTGAAATATTTGACGACCTGGCGGTGCCACTGCTTGTCGATCTTGGCGAAGTTCGTCGCTCGAAACGTCACGCCATTGTCGACGGCGGTGCCGGCAAAATAGGAAGACGCCTGGGCGAATGCCGGTTTCTGAAGAGCGCCGGCGCCAAGTAACGCCAAACCGCCAAGCACAATATCCCTGCGGGTCCACTCCATCGGCAATATCCCCCAAAGCCAAGCAGCGAAACCGCAGTAAATCAGATTTTTCGAATGCGACAACAGAAAACTCCTTTTCGCCGGTCCTTTTAAGAGACTGATGAGCAAAGAACGTCTTACTGATTGCGGTAGGCGATCGTGCCGGCAATCCGCTGGTGAGCACGACGACGCACCCGACCGCCCACTGACCGCGGTGACCAGTTCGCGCATGAGTTCCCCGTGGCCTGGAGTCCCGAGGGCTGCCGGTCGCGGGTGTTCGGCCGGGGAATATGTTTGTGCCGGACCTTCCTCTACAGCGCTGCCGCTGCTGCGATAAAAATCACAAAGCGAGGGATATCGACGGACGATATCCTCGGCTTCATGCTAGTTCTCTTCCAGTATTTTCACTGGCCGGTCCCACTGGATGAGCACGACACAGCCGGTATCGCTCCAGACCGAATGTTCGGTGCCGGGCGCATTGACGATGTAGCTGCCGCGGCCGTAATCGCCCGCTTCGTCGGATTGCACACCTTCGAGCACGAGAATGGTTTCCAGCCCCTCATGCCGATGGCGGGGAACAGCGGCGCCGGCTTCGTATTTCAGGAGCGCCACGCCTGGTTGGTCGCCTTCGAACGGTCGGATCCAGTGGATCGTCACCTGATCGCGGAACGGACTGAATTCGAGATCCCTCCAGCCGCCTGACGTCAGCAGTTCGCGGGTGGTTTCAGGCATTGGCGATGCTTTCCAATATGTCGTCGATGTGAGCCGTCCAGCCGACGATCGCGCCCTGAGCGCGGATCATGGCGATGGCTGCGGCCTTGAACTCCGGAAAATAGCTTTCCGTCGCGTCCTCGGCGAGCAGGCACTCGTAGCCGCGGTCGTTTGCCTCACGCATGGTTGTCTGCACGCAGACTTCGGTCGTCACGCCCGCGAAAACCAGCTGTTTGATACCCTTCTGCTGCAGCACTTCGCCGAGTTCGGTCGCATAGAAAGCGCCCTTGCCGGGTTTTTCGATAACCACTTCGCCTTTGACCGGCGCAAGCTCCGGCAAGATCGCCGTGCCGGGCTCGCCGGAGATGAGGATGCGGCCCATCGGGCCTTCGTCGCCGATCCTGAGTGTGGGATTGCCGCGGTCGCGTTTTGCCGGCGGCAGATCCGAAAGATCGGGCTTGTGGCATTCCATCGTGTGGATGACCGGCAGTCCGGCATAACGGAAGCCCTGGATGAGACGTTTGACATCAGGCACGATCCTGGTGATGCGGCCGACATCATTGCCGAGACTGGCGCCAAAGCCTCCCGGCTCGGCGAAATCGCGCTGCATGTCGATGACGATGAGGGCGAGCCGGTCGAGCTTCACCGGAAACGCGAAGGGTTCTGCCTTGATCTCCGCCATCAGTGATGCCCCGCCATATGGGCGCCGATCACGCCGATGTCAGCCGAGCGCGCCGGCGTCTCGTAGACCAGTCTACCTTCGGAAATGACCAAGATGCGATCGGACATCTCGAGCAGCTCGTCGAGGTCCTCGGAGAGCAGCAGCACGGCCGCGCCGGAATTGCGGGCCTTCATGATGCGGGCCCGGATCTCGGCAACGGCGGAGAAATCGAGGCCGAAACACGGGTTCGAGACGATCAGCAGATCCACCTCGCCTGTGAGTTCGCGGGCAAGCACGGCGCGCTGCACATTGCCGCCGGAAAGCGAGGCAATCGGCGAGGAAGACGAGGCCGTCTTCACCTTGAAGTCGGAAATCAGCGCCGTGGCGCGCTTCCTCATCTTACCCTTGTTCAGCCAGATCGCGTCCTTGCCGTCCCCCTTCAGGTCGAAGGTCCGAAAGGCGAGATTTTCGCTGACTGTCATGCGCGGCGCACACGCATTCTGCAGCGGCTCCTCGGGGATGAAGCGGACATTGTTCTTGCGCGTCTCGCGACGTGTCGCGCCGTAGGCCTCGCCTTTGACGCTGACGCGGCCGCTATCGGCCGGCCGCTGGCCGGCAAGGATTTCCGTCAGTTCCTTCTGGCCATTGCCGGAGATGCCGGCAATGCCGACGATCTCGCCGGAACGAACCATCAGATTTTCGATCTCGATGGTTTTGAGACCGGAACGATCCGGCGCCTTCACCTGTTCGACCTTCAGTACCGGCTCGGCGCTCTCGGAGACTGGAATGCGGGTATCGAGCTTTGCCAGCTTGACGTCCCCGATCATCATGGCCGCCATATCTGCGGTGGAGAGCTCGCCGACCTTGCCTGTGCCGACCAGCTTACCGCGCCGCAGGATCGAGACGGCATCGGCGAATTTCGTCACCTCGTGGAACTTGTGGGAGATCATCAGCACGGTCAGTTCGCCGCGCTCGGTCATCCCACGCACGAGGCCGAGCATCTCGTCGGCTTCCGCCGGCGTCAACACCGAGGTCGGCTCGTCGAGGACCAGAAAGGAGCGGCCGAGATAGAGCTGCTTGACGATCTCGAGCTTCTGCTTCTCGCCGGCGGCAAGCTCGCTCACCGGCCGCTCGAGCGGGATCTTGAAGGGCATCCGCTCCATGAAGGCGGAAAGATCCTTCCGCTCCTTGGCCCAGTTGATGATGGCGGGGACTTCCGCGCGGCTGATGACGAGGTTTTCGGCACCCGTCAGCGACGGAACCAGGGTGAAGTGCTGATACACCATGCCGAGGCCATAACTCGCAGCATCCTTGGGCGAGGCAATCGCCACCTCGCGACCATCGACGGAAAGAGAACCCGATGTCGCGTGATAGAAGCCCATGATGCATTTGACGAGCGTCGACTTGCCGGCGCCATTTTCACCGAGCAGGGCGTGGAAGCTGCCCGAGGGCACCTTGATCGAGACATGGTCGAGCGCGGTGAAACTGCCAAAACGCATCGTCATGTCGATCGTGTCGATGCCGACGGCCTTGCCGGATTGCGGAAGCGGGGTGTCGCGGATCGTGCTCATGGCAGCTGGCTCACGAGCGTTGCGGAATTGGAGACGGAGCCGAAGACGCCGCCTTGCATCTTCACCATCTTGATGGCTGCGAGGTGATTGCCGTAATCGGTCGCGCCGCAGCAGTCCTCGAGCAGCAGGCATTCGAAGCCGCGATCGTTGGCCTCGCGCATCGTGGTGGAAACGCAGACGTCGGTCGTGATCCCGGTCAGGATGATGTTTTCGATGCGTTTCTGGTTGAGGATCAGTTCCAGATCGGTGGCGCAGAAAGAGCCCTTACCGGGCTTGTCGATGATCGTCTCGCCCTCGACCGGATAGAGCTCCGGAATGATGTCCCAGCCGGGTTCGCCGCGTGTGAGGATGCGTCCGCATGGGCCTGGATCGCCAATGCCCGCGCCGATGCGCTGTGAACGCCAGCGCTTATTGGCCGGCAGGTCGGCAAGATCGGGCCGATGGCCTTCGCGGGTATGGATGATGTGATAGCCCTTGGCGCGCATGGCGGCCAAAACCTTTTTGATCGGCTCGATGGGCGCCTGAACCAGCGACAGGTCGTATCCCATGTGGTCGACATAACCGCCCTTGCCGCAGAAATCCGTCTGCATGTCGATGATGATGAGGGCCGTATTGTCCGGCCGCAGGGCTCCGTTGTAGGGCCAGGGATAGGGATCAGCGTCGATATAGTGTCCTTTGGTCTCGACCATGGCGTCCATCGTCTTCATCTCCTATTCACCCGCGGGTTTGAATGTTCTTCCGCAGCGGTTCGACCAATTCGATCGGCTCAGTTCACCGAGGCTGGACATGGGCTGCCGCCTCCTCATTTTGTCAGCGACAGCGCGCCTGGCGCACCGACAAGCGAACGTGTGGGCGAGGAGGTCGCGATCATGATGATGAGGGTGAGCACGTAGGGCGCGGCATAGAAGAGGTAGTAGCCCTGGGTCACGCCGATCGATTGCAGCGCAGGCCCGAGCGCACCCGCTCCGCCGAACAGCAGGGCAGCCAGGAAGCAGCCGATCGGATTCCAGCGGGCGAAGATGACGAGCGCCACGGCCATCAGGCCCTGGCCTGAAGAAATGCCCTCGTTCCAGGAGCCGGGATAATAGAGCGAGAGGTAGGCGCCGCCGATCGCCGCCAACGAACCGCCGACGGCGGTGGCCAGCAGACGGACGCGATCCGGGTTGATGCCCATGGCGCGGGCCGCATCCGTGCTGTCGCCGACAACGCGCAGGATGAGGCCCACCCGCGTATTCCTGAAGGCCCACCAGAGGCCGAAGGCAAGCAAGGCGCCGAGGATGAACAATATATTGATGTTCAGCGCTGCCTGGATCTGCGGCAGGTTCGACCAGGAGCCGAAGGGGATCGACGGCAGATGCGGCGCGGCCGGCTGAATGAAGGACTTTCCGAGGAAGAAGGCGAGGCCCAGGCCGAACTGCATCATGGCGATGCCGATTGCGATGTCGTTCACCTTCGGCCATTTGCAGATCCAGCCGTGCACGAGACCGAAGACGGCGCCGGTCGCCATGGCGGCGAGCACGCCGAGCCAGGGCGAGTTGGTCATGACAGCGACGGCGTAGGCCGTCATGGCGCCGAAGACGAGCGTGCCTTCCAGCCCAAGGTTGATGCGGCCGGAACGCTCGGTGATCGTCTCACCAAGGCTGACGAAAATGAAGGGAGTGGAAACGCGGATCGCGCCTGCCAGGATCGCGAGCGGCACACCCCAGATGCCGATGCCCGTCTCTTCCATCAGAGGCTCCTTTTCCAGAGGTCGGGATTGAAGATCTTGAAGCGGCCGTAGAAGGTCTCGCAAAAGAGGATGACGATGAAGAGTGTACCCTGCAGCACGAGCACGGTGGCATCCGGCAGGCCCATGCGGCGCTGGATGAGACCGCCCGAGGCATCGATGCCGCCGAGCATGATCGCGACCGGGATGATCGCCAGTGGATTGTGGCGGGCGAGGAAGGCGACGAGAATACCGGTATAGCCGTAGCCCGCGGCCAGCGAGGCATTGGCGCTGCCTTGCACGGCGGCGACTTCGATCATGCCGGCAAGACCTGCAAAACTGCCGGCGATCGCCGTGAAGCCGGCAATCAGCCTGCCGACCGGCAAGCCCTGGATCTGGGCAGCGCGCACGTTGCCGCCGGCAATGCGGGCGGCGAACCCAAAGCTCGTCACCTCGATCAGGAGCCAGGAGAAGATGCAGGCGAGGATGCCGATCACAAGGCCCCAATGCACATCCATGCCGGGGATGTTGCCGAGCAGGTATTCTGATGGCAGCGGTTTGGTCGAGGGTTTGTTGAGGCTGGCGGGATCGCGCAGCGGCCCTTCGACGAACTGGTTCATCAGGGCGATGGCGATATAGGAAAGGAGCAGCGACGAGATCGTCTCGTTGACGCCGCGATAGTGGCGCAGGAAGCCGGCAAGCCCGATCCAGATGCCACCAACCACCATGGCGGCAATGCCCATGAGAGTGAGGGTGAGAAAAACAGGCGCGGTGCCGGCAAGCGGCATGGCCATGGCCGCGGCGGCAACGCCGCCCAGCACGACCGCTCCTTCCCCGCCGATGATGACAAGGCCGAGGCGGGCGGGCAGGGCGACGCAGAGTGCCGTCAGGAGAAGGGGTGCGGCACGACTTAGGCTGTTCTGCACCGAAAACCAGCTGCCGAAGCCGCCGGTGTACATGAGCTGGAAGAGCATGGCCGGCGATTTGCCGACTGCCAGGATGAAGAGGGAGAAGAGCCCGAGGCCGATCAGGATGGCCGCAAGGCCAATGACCAAAGGTTCGGCCCGGCGCGCGATCCACTCCAACATGGGTCGCAGCGAGGCCGGCCTGTCGGAAGCGGCCGATATTGCGGGATCGTTGGCCTGAACGGTCATGGCGCTTCTCCCTGTTGCGGTTTACACCGTGGACCCGACGACACCCTCGACCAGGTAGTCCATGCTTTCGAGCTCGATCGCATCTTCCGCGTAGCTCTTGTCGGCCGTGACGACGGTGCTGCCCTTGTTGTCCTTCAGCGGTCCCTTGAAGACCGAGAAGCCGCCCTTCATCATGTCGGCATGGGTCGCCTCGAATGCCTTGCGGCCCTCCTCGGAAACGCCGGGACCGAGCGCGCTCATCTTCACGAAGCCGTCCTTCAGGCCGCCGCGCACGAAGTTGCCGGGCTTTTCGCCGGCCTGGGCCTTCTTGACGAAGCCGCTATAGACATTGCCCCAGGCCCATTCGGCGCCTGTGAGATATTTCTCCGGCGCAAGCGGGCTCTGGTTGGCGTGGTAGCCGCAGACGAAGGCGCCGCGGCCGGCAGCCGTCTCGACGACCACCTTCGGGCTGTCGACATGGCAGGTGATGACGTCGGCGCCCTGGTCGACCAGCGCGTTGGTCGCTTCCGCCTCCTTGACTGCAAGCGACCATTCGCCGGTGAAGATCACCTGGCAGGTAATGGTCGGATCGACGCTGCGCGCGCCGAGCAGGAAGGCATTGATGTTCTGCAGCACCTGCGGGATCGGCTTGGCGGCCACGAAGCCGATCTTCTTGCTCTTCGTCGCATGGCCGGCAGCGATGCCGTTCAGATATTGGCCCTGGAAAATATAACCGAAATAGGAGCCGGTATTGGCGGGGTGCTTGCCCTCCTGCCACAGCCCGCCGCAATGACGGAACTGGATATCGGGATATTTGGCGGCGATCGCCAGCATGTGCGGATCGAAATAGCCGAAGGAGGTCGGGAAGAGCAGGGTGGCGCCATCGAGATTGATCATCGATTCCATCGTCTTCTGAACGTCCACGGTCTCGGGAACGTTCTCTTCTTCGACGACGGTGATGCCGGGCAACGCCTTGACGGCGGCAGCACCCTCAGCATGCGCCTGATTATATCCATAGTCATCCTTGGGACCGACATAGATGAAGCCGACGGTCAGAGCGGTCTGCGCAGATGCGCGCGAAGAGAGGAGACCAGGCGCTGCACCGAAGACGGCGGCGGCGGCGGCAGAAGCCTGAAGGAAATGGCGTCGTTTCATGGAAAGGAGTCTGGTCATCGGAATGCTCCCTTACGGCAGTTTTGCCGTTTCAATTGGTTACGGAAAAGTGTATGCAATGGCTGTGCCAGATTTTAATCTATTGATTCAAAACGAAAAATTTTTGACAAGTAACGGCACATTGCAATGTGCATGCAATTTCACCTCGAAATTAGATCAAAAATTATTCACCGCCTAGAAAATCGTCACGCATCTGCATCTGAGAGCGGGAGATGCTATGCAATCCAACAATGTTATTTAGATTATATAAGTTAAATCAATAATATAGGCTCGCATTTGACTTTGCTGTCTTGAGCGGGCATGTGTATGCAACAACAACGGCGCAGAATCATTCGTTGAAGCAAGTCAGGCGCAAAGAGATCATCAGGGCAGGCACCACCGTCGAGCAGATGGTGCGTGCGATTGCCGACATGATCGTGACCGGGCAGATGCTGCCCGGAGAGAAGCTTGACGAAGTCTCGTTGGCGGCTCGTTTCGAGGTATCGCGCACACCGGTGCGTGAGGCCCTTCGTGAGCTCGGGGCGATGCGGCTTGTCGACCGGGAGCCGAACCGCAGCGCCGTCGTCACCAACGTGACGGAAACCTATCTGCATTCCATGTTCGAGGCGATGGCGGAACTCGAAGCGATCTGCGCCAGGCTCTCGGCCGAGCGCATGACAGTCGATGAGCGGCGCACGCTGGAGCTCGATCACAAGGCATCGATGAGGCTCGTGCATACCGGCGCGCAAGAGGAATATGCAGCTCACAACACCGAATTTCATACCCGCCTTTATCGCGGCGCGCATAACGATCATGTTTTCGAGATGGTGACCCAGACGCGGGCGCGGCTGGCGCCCTTTCGGCGGGCGCAGTTCCGTCTGCCCGGACGCCTGGCGAAATCCTATGAGGAGCACGGCCGCATCGTGACCGCGATCATGCGAGCCGATGGCGCCGCCGCTGCGCAGGCGGCTTATTCCCATGTCGAGATTGTCAGCGATGCCAGCGCGGTATTCGCAACCGCCGGCGAGCCGGGCGTGCGCGACGCCTGAAATCAGGCCCACGGATCCGCTGGAAAGCCACGGCGGCCAAAACCACCGTGGCTATGTGCGGCGTCTACTCCGCAGCCTCGATGAAGCGATGGCGTTCATAGAGAAACTTCAGCACGGCTTCACGGCATTTGAGATACGCCCGATCGGACGCGAGTTCGATGCGATTGCGAGGGCGGGGCATGGTTACGTCGAGCAATTCGCCGATGCGGGCCGCCGGGCCGTTGGTCATCATCACGATGCGGTCGGACAGCAGCACCGCTTCATCGACATCATGGGTGATCATCACCATCGTGTTGCCGAGCCGGCTATGGATCTCCATCACCGCGTCCTGAAGATGGGCTCGGGTCAGAGCGTCGAGGGCGCCGAACGGCTCGTCGAGCAACAGGATCTTCGGCTCCATTGAAAGCGCGCGGGCAATGCCGACGCGCTGCTTCATGCCGCCTGATATTTCCGAAGGTCGCTTGTCCTTGGCATGCGCCATCTGCACGAGGTCGAGATTGGCCATCACCCAGTCATGCCGCTCGCTCTTGGTCTTCGTTCGGCTGAAGACCTTGGAGACGGCGAGATTGACGTTCTCATAGACCGTCAGCCAGGGCAGGAGCGAATGGTTCTGGAAGACGACGGCGCGTTCGGGACCCGGCTCGTTGACCTCGCGGTTTTCGAGGAGCACGGCGCCTGCCGAAACCGGTGTCAGGCCGGCAATGAGATTGAGCAGGGTAGACTTGCCACAGCCCGAATGGCCGATGATCGAGACGAACTCGCCTTCGGAAATCGTCAGGTTGATGTCCTTCAGGACCTCGGCGCGCACGCCGCCGCGGTCGAAATGTTTGTCGATACGGTCGAGCTTCAGATAGGCGTTCATAAGTCGCGCTCCTCAATTGGCCATGGCGCCGCGGGTGACGAGGTTGCCGAGTGCCGCCACCAGCTTGTCGAGGGCAAAGCCGACGATGCCGATATAGGCCAGCGCAACGATGATGTCGGGGAGGCGCGACGAATTCCACGCGTCCCAGATGAAGAAGCCGATGCCGACGCCACCGGTCAGCATTTCCGCCGCGACGATCGCAAGCCAGGAAAGACCGACGCCAATCCTGAGGCCCGTGAAGATGTAGGGCGCGGCCGAAGGCAGCATGATCTTCAGGAAAAATTCGAACTGGTTGAGGCGCAGCACCTTAGCGACGTTGCGGTAGTCCTGCGGAATGTTGCGGACGCCGACCGCGGTGTTGATTATGACGGGCCAGATCGAGGTGATGAAGATGACGAAGATCGCCGAAGGCCTGGAATCCTGGAAGGCTGCGAGCGACAGCGGCAGCCAGGCGAGCGGCGGAACCGTGCGCAGCACCTGGAAGATCGGATCGAGGCCGCGCATCGCCCAGACCGACTGTCCGATAACAGCTCCGATGATGACGCCGGCCACCCCGGCAAGCCCGAAGCCGTAGGCAACGCGTTGCAGCGAAACGAGCACGCGCCAACCAAGCCCGATATCCTGGGAGCCGTAGCTGAAGAAGGGATAGGCGATCAGGTCATAGCTCTCCTGCCAGACCTGATGCGGTGACGGTAGAGACGCATCCGTCGACGAGCACAGCACCTGCCAGACGAGCAGGAGGAGCGCCAGGACGACGGCCGGCGGAACGACATTGCGAAGTGCGGTCAGCCCCGCATGACGAAAGTCGATCCACGGTGCATGTTTGCCGGAAAACGGCAGGACCCTTGCCGCCGGCTTGGCGGCGGCGGTCGCGGTGGGATTGTGTTGATTTGCCAGGGCGGACATCGGCGCGCTCCTCACGGGAAAACGGGCCAGCGCGCTCATCGCGCGCTGGAAGGCGGATTAGGAGACGACCTTGATCGAAAGGCTGTCGAGATAGGCGGAGGGATTTTCAGGGTCGAAGACCTTGCCGTCGAAGAAGGTCTCCTTGCCGCGGGAAGACGATGCGGGAATGTCGGCGGCAGCGATGCCGAGATCCTTGGCGGCGTCGCGCCAGATGTCTTCGCGGTTCACCTGGTTGACCAGCGCCTTTACATCCGTCGTCGCCGGCAGATTTCCCCAACGGATGTTTTCCGTCATGAACCAGGTATCGTGGCTCTTGAACGGGTAGGAGGCGCCGTCTTTCCAGAACTTCATATAGAGATCGGTCGCCTTGACCTCGCGACCGTTGCCATAATTAATGTCGCCCTTGAGGCGGCCGAGCACATCCTTGGTCGGCACGTTGAACCATTGGCGCTTGCCGAGAAGCTCTGCCATCTCCGCCTTGTTGTCCATGCTGTCGCACCACTGCTGCGCTTCCATGACGGCCATCAGCAGAGCCTTGGCGGCATTGGGGTACTTTTCGATCCACTCGGCGCGGAGCCCCAGCGCCTTTTCAGGATGGCCCTTCCAGAGCTCGCCCGTGGTGGCCGCGGTGAAGCCGATGCCCTGATTGACGAGCTGCTCATTCCAAGGCTCGCCCACACAGAAGACGTCCATGTTGCCGACCTTCATGTTGGCAACCATCTGCGGCGGCGGTACGACGATGGTCGAAACGTCCTTGTTCGGGTCGATGCCGCCAGCGGCGAGCCAGTAGCGGATCCAGAGGTCATGAGTGCCGCCCGGGAAGGTCATGGCGGCCTTGATCTCTTTGCCCTCTGCCTTTTTCTTTTCGAACGCGGCCTTCAGCTTCGAGGCATCGAGCTGCACGCCGGTGTCCGCATATTCCTTGGCAACGGAAATGCCCTGGCTGTCGAGATTGAGCCGGGCAAGGATCGCCATCGGCACCGGCTTGTTGTTCTGCGTTACCTTCCCCGTATGCATGAGGTAGGGAAGCGGCGAGAGGATATGAGCGCCGTCGATGCCGTTGGCCGCACCGCCCAGCACGAGATTGTCACGGGTCGCACCCCAGGACGCCTGTTTGGCGACATCCGCTTCCGGAAGACCATACTTGTCGAAAAGGCCCTTCTCCTTGGCGATGATGAGCGGCGCGGAATCCGTGAGCGCGATGAAGCCGAGCTTGATGCCTTTCACTTCAGGGCCAGGCCCGGCTGCGAAGGCGCCAGATGGAAAGGCAGTCTTGACGGCGCCGATGAGGGCGGCCGTCGCAGTCGTCTTGAGCATGCTGCGGCGGGTAATGCCGGGTGTCGAATTCTTTGTCATGCGCAGGTTCCCTCTGCTGGCTGAATTTGGACACAAAAAAACGCCGCCGGAATGCGTCCACGGGATAGGAGAATCCCGGATGGCAATCCTTGCGACGTCGGTGTCGAATGTAAGCGCTTATGCCGCGCCTATCTGCGCCGGTCGCCGTTGACCGATGCATTTAGGAGGCCTGCAATCGGCGTGCCAGTTCTCATGAGTCCGGCAAATAACTGACAAAGAAATGAAATTTTCGCTTTTTCGCGAACGTCTATTTCTTGGGCAATATTGCTATTCGCCGATGTTTTAAGCACTCGATGCTGCAATTGCGTCTGTGAAAGCCCTCAATTGTGCAATGCACTCGAGATTGAATACCATTCCAATGCTGCTGCGAAGGGATTCCCGACGGTTGATCACCTTCTTGCGCGACGGAACCGTCGCGAGTCGCTTCGTGCTTCAAGGCCGGCGAGTATCGCCAGGAGGATTTTTCTGAGACGATCCTTCATGCTCATTTCCGGATACTTTGACCCGTGACATAGGCGCGCCAGCCTCCCAATTGGGTGATTTCGCGCGCGCCTTCGATTGCGTGAGCTTCGCAGAGAAAACCTGAGATTTGGGAGCCGTCATCGAGCGTTACCTTCCCGATGCCGAGCGGGGCCGGGATGTTCTGGACAAAGCGCCCGAAAGCTTCCGGAGTGACTTTCCAGACCTCAACTTCGAGGCCCTTGCCATCAAAACCGGGTTCGCGGACCAGACCTGGCTTCGGCGGCACGGTATCGGGCAGAACGAACAGGCGGTAATCCGGTGCGGTGCGGCAGGATTTGATGTGCCTGCCGCCCGGCCGGGTCAGTTCGTGATTGAGAGGCATGCCGGTAAGATGCGCCCCGACGACGACGATCGGTACCAAGCCGTCATCGGCCGACGGCACGCGACTTGCCTCGGGTATTGTCGTCAGGCGGTCCTTGCCCATTCCTGCGTTCAAGGTCCGATGCATGGCATCGGCGAAGGGAGCAAGGGCGTCATCGGTGAAGGCAGGCCCGATTAGAGTCACGCCCGCCGGAAGATGACCGCTGGCGTCGAAGCCGGCTGGAACGGCGATCGCCGCGCAATCGAGCAGATTGACGAAGTTGGTGTACCTGCCGAAATGGCCGTTTTTCACAATCGGATCCGCCATCATTTCTTCGACCGTGTAGGTGGTCGGCGAGGTCGGCAGCATCAGGACGTCAACCTTTTCCCATTCTTCCCCCGTCTTCTGGCGCAGCGCTTCGAGCTTGTATCTGCCTTCGAAAGCGGCGACCGCGTCATAGGCTTTCGCGCCCTCGATGATGGTGCGAACCGTCGGGTCGAAGTCGGCGGCATTCGTGGCTAGAAAATCCTTCACCGCCGCCAGCCGTTCGGCGACCCAGGGGCCGTTGTAGAGCAGTTCAGCCGCCTCGCGGAACGGCGCGTAGTCGAAGGGAACGATGGTGGCGCCTAGTGCGCGCGCCCTTTCGATCGCGGCGTCATAGAGAGCTTCGACATGCCTGTTGCCGAAGAATTCCCGCTCGGCTCCGTCGAGCACACCGATCCGCAGACCCGAGGCGGGCAGGCTGGAGGGAGCCGCCTTTCGCGAGAATGGATCGGCGGCATCATAGCCCTCCATCACCCTGCGGATCGCGACGCCGTCGCCGACCGTTGGGGCAAAGACGGTGACGACATCGACGCTGCGGCAGGCAGGCACGACCCCGACATTCGGCACCAGCCCCGGCGTCGGTTTGATGCCGACGAGATTGTTGAAAGCCGCCGGCACGCGACCGGAGCCGGCCGTGTCCGTGCCGAGCGCGAAGCTTACCAAGCCCGAGGCGACGGTAACCGCCGAGCCGGAGCTCGAGCCGCCCGACACATAGTTCTTGTCGAAGACCGAGCGCGGCGCTCCGTAGGGCGAGCGTGTACCATTAAGACCGGTCGCAAACTGATCGAGATTGGTCTTGCCGATGACGATTGCGCCCGCAGCCCGCAGCCTCGCAACGACGGTTGCGTCCTTCTCCGGCTGGTAGGAAAAAGCGGGGCAGGCAGCTGTCGTCGGCAGGCCCGCTACGTCGATATTGTCCTTTACCGCGAAGGGAATGCCCCAAAGCGGCAGGCTGTTCGGCTGCGGTGCGCGCTCCATCAGGGCGCGCGCTTCGGTCCGCAATATGTCGTCAGGCGTCGGCGTGATGAAGATGGCGGGATCCCTCGAGGCAGCCCGACGGGCAATGACGATCTCGATGATATCGAGCGGGCTTTTGCCTGCCTCATAGGCTGCGCGAAGGCTGGTCAGATCAAGAATGGTCGGCAGCATGGGTCAGCATTCCTCCAGAACTACAATGATATCGCCCGCTTTGACGTTTCGTCCGGGCCCGGCACGCAGGTCGCGAACGCGGCCCGGAGCATGTGCAGTGACGTTGATTTCCATTTTCATGGATTCGATGATGGCAAGCGTGTCTCCGGCCGCAACCGGTGCGCCCGGTTCGACCAGCAGTTTCCAGATATTGCCGGGCACGGCGCTGGCAACGCCGAAGCATCCCTCTGGGATATCTCCATCCGGGCCTTCCCCGGTGCCTTCGTCGGTGACGAAGCTGTCGAGGCCCGCCTCCTTCCAGCGTTGGCGCTCGGCATCGAAGGCGGCCTGCTGGCGCGCCTTGAAGGTCCCGATCGAGGCAGCATTCGCCTGCAATTCCCGTTCGTAGGCCGCGTAGGAGAATTCCGTTTCCTCGATCCTGACCGGATATCCGCCATGCGGGAAGGCGCTGCGCGCTTCGGCCAATTCCTGATGGCTGACAGGGAAGAAGCGGATCTGATCGAAGAAATCGAGCAGCCAGGGCTTGTCTTTGGCAAAGACCGGCGTCTGCCGCCAGGTATTCCAGACCTGTATGGTACGGCCGAAGAGCTGATAGCCGCCGGGACCCTCCATGCCATAGATGCACATATAGGCCCCGCCAATGCCGACGGCGTTTTCCGGCGTCCAGGTGCGGGCCGGATTGTACTTCGTCGTCACCAGCCGATGGCGCGGATCGACCGGGGTGGCGACCGGTGCGCCGAGATAGACATCGCCAAGGCCGAGGACGAGATAGCTGGCGTCGAAGACGACGTCGCGCACGGCCTGTGCGTCGGCCAGCCCATTGATGCGGCGGATGAACTCGATGTTATCAGGGCACCAGGGCGCGTTCGGCCGCACGAGTTCCTGATACTTGCGCATGGCAAGTTCCGCATCCGGATCGTTCCAGGACAGCGGCAGATGCACGATGCGGCTCGGCACCTTGACGTCCTGGGCTGCCGGCAGGCTCGCCTCGATCTCGGCGAGCAGGCCGAGCAGGCGTTTACGCGTGAGCGACGTACCGTCATAGTGGATCTGCAGCGAGCGGATGCCGGGCGTGAGATCGATGATACCGGGCAGGCGGGCCTGCGATACAGCCTGCATAAGTAGGTGCACCCTGAGCCGCAGGGCGATATCGAGCGACATCGGCCCGTATTCGACCAGCAGATTGTCATCGCCCTGGCGGCGATAGACGACCGAGACGGGCCCGTCGTCGCGCTTGCCGATAACAGGCGAGGCTGTTTCCTCCTTCGCCCGATGCACGACCGGTCCTGCAATCGGATCGTCTGGTCGCGCAACGGGATGGAAGCGGATGCGATCGCCCGGCTTGAACTGGCCCATCTTCCACTGCTCGTCGCGAGCGATGACCGCCGGGCAGACGAAGCCGCCAAGGCTTGGCCCGTCCGGCCCGAGGATGATCGGCATATCGCCGGTGAAATCGATCGCGCCGATCGCATAGGCATTGTCATGCAGGTTGGAGGGGTGAAGGCCGGCTTCGCCGCCATCGCTGCGCGCCCATTTCGGTGCGGGGCCGATCAGGCGTACGCCAGTGCGGGCGCTGTTGAAATGCACCTCGTAGCTCGTTGAAAACAGCGTCTCGATATCGCCTTCCTGAAAGAAATCGGGCGCGCCATGCGGACCGTAGAGAACGCCGACATTCCATTCGCGCGCCAGCTCTGCCGGCTCGGTTGCCGGCTTCGGCGGTTCGGCGGCGGCCTGACGGGCAAGGTGCAGCACATGGCCTGTTTTCAGCGTGCCGGTGGCATTGCCGCCGAATTGGCCGAGCCCGAACGTGGCGCGTGAGCCGAGCACGACGGGGGCAGCAAAACCGCCCGCCACAGCGAGATAAGCCCGCTGTCCCGGTCCATCGATGCTGCCGATCGAGAGGATCTGGCCAGCGCGGATGGTGACGGCTTCGTCATGCGGCAGTTTCTCGCCGTCGACGCTCATCGCCATCCTCGCGCCGGCAAGGGCCACCACCGTATCGGTATGGAATTTCAGGACCGGACCGGCAACTGTCAGCTCCAGTGCCGCGACCATATCGCCATTGCCGACGAGGCGGTTGGCATGGCGGAAAGAGCGCTCGTCCATCGGGCCACTCGGCGGCACGCCGACGTGCCAGAGCCCAAGCCGGCCCGGCAATTCCTGAATGCTCGATTGTGCGCCCGGGGCGATCACCTCGATAACGTCAGGCACGAAGGAAAAGTCACGCAGCGCTGTCGTCGCGACTTTACCGCTGGCAAGCAGCTCGGAGCCGGCGATGGCGCTGAGATAGTCGAGATTGGTCTCGATGCCCGATATCGACGTGCGGGACAGTGCCGCCTTCAGCTTCTCGATTGCCGCCGGGCGATCTTCAGCGGAAACGATCAGCTTGGCGAGCATGGGGTCGTAGAAAGGCGTCACCTCCGTGCCTGTCTCGATCCAGCCGTCAATACGGACATCCTCCGGAAAGACAACCTCCGTCAGCAGGCCGGCGCTCGGGCGGAAATCGGCATGCGGCATCTCGGCATAGACGCGCACTTCGATGGCCGCGCCCTTCGGCTGTAGATATTCGGTGCTTGAGAGCACGTCCTCGCCGGCGGCCTGACGGATCATCCATTCGACAAGGTCGATGCCGAACACGGCTTCGGTGACGGGATGTTCGACCTGCAGGCGGGTGTTCACCTCGAGGAAGTAGAATTCCTCGCGGACGGGATCATAGATGAATTCGACGGTACCGGCGGATTCGTAGGAGACCGCCGAGCCGAGATCGACGGCTGCCTTGTGCAGACGGGCGCGGACCGCGTCCGAAAGACCCGGGGCAGGGGTCTCCTCGACGACCTTCTGGTTTCGCCGCTGCAGCGAGCAGTCGCGCTCGCCGAGCGCGATGACCTTGCCTTTGCCATTGCCGAAGATCTGCACCTCGACGTGCCGGGCCTCTGCCACGAAACGCTCGATATAGACGCGCGCATCGCCAAAGCTTGCCCGCGCGGTGCGTTGCACGCTTTCGAAGGAAGCCTTCAGGCCTTCAGCATCGGCGCAGAGCTGCATGCCGATGCCACCGCCGCCGGCCGTGCTTTTCAGCATCACGGGATAGCCGATCGTTCCTGCTGCCGAGAGCGCCTCATCGGCGTTCGACAACAGGCCGGTGCCGGGCAGCAGCGGCACACCGCTCGCCTTGGCGAGTTCGCGCGCCGTGTGTTTCAGGCCGAAGGCCGAGAGGTGTTCCGGCCGGGGGCCGATGAAGGCGATGCCTTCGGCGGCAAGCCGCTCTGCAAAACCGATGTTTTCCGACAGGAAGCCATAGCCGGGATGAACCGCCTCTGCCCCCGTCGCCTTGCAGGCGGCGATGACGGCATCGATATTGAGATAGCTTTCGCTGGCCGGCGCCGGCCCGAGGCGCACAGCTTCGTCGGCCATCATCGCGGGTTTGGCGAAGCGGTCGGCATCGGAATAGACGGCGACGGAGGCAATCCCCATCCGTCGCAGGGTCTTGATGACCCGGATAGCGATCTCGCCCCGGTTGGCGATCAGGACTTTCTTGAACATGCTCAGTCCTCGCCATCCCAGATCAGCACACGGATCGGCGTCGGGTCGAAACCATTGCAGGGATTATTGATCTGCGGGCAGTTGGAGATGACGCAGAGCACGTCCATCTCGGCGACGAGTTCGACATAGTCGCCCGGCGCGGAGATGCCGTCGACGATCGTCATCTCGCCGGTCGGCTGGATCGGCACGTTCATGAAGAAGTTGATGTTCGGCACGATATCGCGCTTGCCCATGCCGTGTTTCGAAACTTCGAGCAGAAAGTTGTCGCGGCAGGCATGCAGATATTTCGTGCCGTGGCCGAAGCGCACCGTATTGCTCTCGCAGGAGCACGCGCCGGCCGAGGTATCGTGGCGGCCGCAGCTATCGGCCGTCATGGTCAGCATGACATTGCCTTCGCTCGACATAATCTTGGTCCCGATGCCGACATAGGCGGCACCTTGCATGCGCATCGTATCCTGGTTGGAATAACGCTCGGAGAAATCATCCGCACGGTAGAAGAGCGTGTCGATAGCCTGCTGGCCGTAACTGTCTTCGATTCGGATCGTCTGGCCCTTGCGCACGAGGCCGGACCATGGGGCTTCCGCCGCGATGAAATGATCCTGAACGGCGGTTTCCGCGCTACGGGCAGCGGAGGTCTGGATGAAATCGGACATCGTTCTCTCCTCAGGCCTGCATCAGGGCGTTGTTTTCGAAACCGCGCACGGCTTCGGCACTAGCCGTTCGGCAAAGATCATCCGCAGCCGGGAGTGCCGCCTTGTAGCGGGTGATGACAACAGGTTTCGGCTGATAGCTGGGATCGGGATCGAGCGGATGCGGGCAATTGGAAAGGCCGACCAGCATGTCCATCTCGGCACGCAGCTCGACATAATCGCCGCTGTTGGAGCGCTTGCCCTGCCAGCCGAAACCGCCGGCCTCGGCAAGGCGCACCGGCGCGAAGAGATTAAGGATGCCGGAAATATCGCGACGGTCGAGGCCGAGCTTGCCGGCAACGAGAACGAGGTTGTCACGGGTGTTGCGTGTCTTTTCACCCGGATATTTCGCCGCGTTCGAGGCAGCCGTCGAGCCGCCCATCAGGCAGTCATGGGCGCCGGAACTATCCTCGATCATCGAGAACATGACACGGCCCATATCGGAGAAGATCACCCGACCCTTGCCGAGTGCCGTCGTCCACTGAACCTTGGCAGTATCGACGAGATTGATCCGCTCGCTTGTATCCTCGGCATTCCAGGCGACGAGCGCCACGGTAGAATTGCCCTCCGCCTGATCGATGCGGATTGCCTCGCCGCGCAAAAGCTTCGTCGACCAGTACCAGCCGCCCGGAATGATCTCCTGGTGGATGACGGCGGCGGTTTCGATGCCCGGTGCCGGCAACGGGCTCAGGCCGGGCAGGGCTTTCGGCGCGAATTCCAGCCCCTTCTTCTGATGCTCCTCGTAGCGCGCACGGTTGGCGGCGATCTCTTCGGGCGAGCGTCTCACATGCTTCACGGCTTCTCTCCTGACGGTGCCAGGTCGTCCTGGCGTTGCCCCAGGGAAGCGACCGGGCCGTCCCGGTCGGGGCTGAAGATCGATGACTGGCCGGCAAGGCGCGGCGGCCAGATGGAAATATCCTTGGTGATGGTGGCGCCGTAGCGCTCCTTTTCTTCCGGCCGGTCTCGACGTCGCTCGAAGGCGACGACGCGGCTTGCCAGCGTAAAGGCTTCGCGCATGTCATGGGTGACCATGACGACGGTCATCTGCGTTTCGTGCCAGAGCCGCTTCATCAGCGTGTGGATTTCGGCACGAATGCCGGGATCGAGCGCGCCGAAAGGCTCATCGAGCAGGAGCACCTTCGGCTTCATGATGAGCGCCTGGGCAAGCGCAAGGCGCTGTTGCATGCCGCCGGAAAGCTGGGCCGGATATTTGTTCTCCGAACCGGCGAGCCCGACCTCGGAGATCAGCTCGCGTGCTTCTTCAATGGCGTTGCGGCGTGCGGCGCCGAAAAGCTTGGCCTTGTAGCGCGCAGCGGACAATTCCTTGCCGAGCAGCACATTGCCGAGCACCGTCAAATGCGGAAACACGGAGTAGCGCTGGAAGACGACGCCGCGATCCGGTCCCGGCTCCGGCGGCAGGGGCTCGCCGTCGAGCAGGATCTTGCCCTTCGTCGGTTGCTCCTGGCCGAGCAACATGCGCAGGAAGGTGGTCTTACCGCAGCCGGAGGGGCCGACAAGGGCAACGAAAGCACGCGAGGCGACGGTCAAGGACACGTTTTCGAGCACGATCTGATCGCCATATTCCTTCCAGACCCTTTCGATCTTCAATTCGCTCATGCCTGCTTCTCCAGCTCCGACCAGGGAAAGACGGCGATACGCAGGCGATCGAGCAGGGCATTCATGACCACCGCGAGCAGGGTGATCCAGACGACATAGGGAAAGATGATATCCATCGAGAGATAGCGGCGGACGAGGAAGATGCGGTAGCCGAGGCCGGAATCCGACGAGATCGCCTCGGCAGCAATCAGGAACAGCCAGGCTGGGCCGAGCTGCAGCCTGAGGCAGGTGATCAACCGCGGCAGGATCTGCGGCAGCACGACGCGCAGGCCGATCTGCCAGGAGGAGCCGCCAAGCGTCTCGGCCTTGACGATCTGCTCACGCGGCAATTCCAGCGCCTTCAGCGCCAGGTCGCGGATCATCGTTGGAGCGACGCCAATGACGATGAGGGCGATCTTCGAAGTCTCACCGAGACCCATGACGATGAAGAGGATCGGCAACAGCGCCAGCGGCGGAACCATCGAAATGACGGCAATGAACGGGGCGAGCAGCGCCCTGAGATAAGGCAGCATGCCGATCAGCATGCCGATAATGAGCGCGATCGCCGTGGAGATCCCGAGTCCGGAAAGCAGGCGAACCAGGCTTGCGCCCGTATCCGACCAGAGCAAAAACTCGCCGGTGCGCTGGTCGGCGACGAAGGCCAGACGGTTGATCGCATCGGCAAAGCCGGCAAGGCTCGGCAGAAGCTTGTCATTGGCGTTTTCCGCAAGTCGTGCGGCCGAGCCGAAGGCATAGGCAAGGGCAAGCAGCACGAAGGGCAGCAGCATCAAGGCAAACTGCGTGCCCCGGCTCGGCCTCGTGTTGATCCAACGCATGGGAAATGCTCCGCTGGTGAAGGGAAGGGGCGCGGGGTAAGCCGCGCCACCATTGCGGTCAGAGCGAAGCGTCGGCGGCTGCCTTCATGTAGGTCTCGGTGAAGCGGAGCTTCACGTTGCCGGTATCGCCCAGCACCTTGCCATCGGGCATTTCGATGCCGATGACGTCAGCGGACGGCGCGCCATTGCCGAGCAGCCCCTTCTGGAAAAGGAAGTTGCGCACCAGATCCATGGTCTTCGGCAGGCTGGGCGAGGCGGTGAAGGCGACGGCATCGGCCGGCTTGTCGAACAGCTTGGTCGCGGCAAGCTGGGCTTCGAAACCGGCGAGATCCGTGCCCGATGCAGAGCCCATGGCCTCGCGAGCCGCCTTGCCTTCTGCAGTATCGGCACGCAGCAGGGCAGCCGTCTCATACCAGATGCCGGCGAGCGCCTTGCCGAAATTCGGATTGTCCTTGAGCACGCCACTATTGGCGACCATCAGGTCGATGATTTCGCCCGGCACCTGCGAGCTGTCAAAAACCTTCTTGGCTGTGGGATCTTCGAGGATGGTCGAGACCAGCGGGTTCCAGGTGACAACGGCGGAGACATCGGCAGTCTTGTAGGCAGCGACCATGTCGGCATCGGACGTGTTGACTACCTTCACGTCGCGCTCGGTCAGCTTGATGCTTTCGAGCGCTCGGGCCAGCAGATAGTGCGAGACGGAGAATTCGACGAGATTGACGTTCTGGCCCTTGATATCGGCAAGGCTCGCCTTGTCCTTCAGGATGACTGCGTCATTGCCGTTCGAGAAGTCGCCGACGATGACGGCGGTCGTATCGACGCCGCCGGCCGCCGGGATCGACAACCCGTCCATATTGGTCAGCGTCACGGCATCGAAGGCGCCAGCCGTATACTGGTTCATCGACTCCACGTAGTCGTTGAATTGGGTGACATCGATCTTGATGCTGTACTTGTCGGCCCATTTCTTGACGATGCCGTGGTCAGCTGCATAGCCCCAGGGCATCCAGCCGACATAGATGGACCAGGCGACCTTGAATTCGGTCTTCTGCTCAGCCTTGGCGATGGAGCTAAATCCGAGCGCCAGGGAAGCGGAAAGGGCGGCGATGGAAAGGATCTTCGAAAAAGTCTGCATTGAAATTCCCCTTTTGCTTTTCTTCAAAAGGGATCGGCAATGACCATCGTGCCGCCAATCCCTTGGCTTACGAGGTCTCCCGGGCTTTTGTCCCGCCGTGCACCCGACAGGATTTCTCCCCCGCCGGTAGTAGCTCTCGGACCAGTCGCGCTTTTTGAAAACGCCGGAACCCTAGCCACCAACTCAGCAAATTCCTTGCAAGAGGTGTGCCACCTTATAACTCATTGATTTTTCTAATCGCCGTTTCCAGGTCGTCGTTGTACTGTGTACACTCTACGGCATTTGCTTAATATTTGAGCGCTGATCGGCGCGATGCGCCAGGGCGGTAGTTCTGGTGCGTGGCTGACGGCCGCTGAGGCACGGAACCGTTGCTGGCGCGTGCAACAATGACCTCCTGCGACCATCCCCATCGATGCGCTCGTCCGACCGTTGCGAACCTCGCACAAAACGAAGTATGTGGTTTCCGTCAGAATCGGGGCCACTATGCAGCCACTAGACCAAGCCGACATTGCCGCGTTGGTTCGAAAAGGCGGCCAACAAACCCCTTTGTTCAGAGGTCAGTTCCGCCCTTTCGATGCCTTCGCCAGCATCTCGCTCAGGGTTGCCGCCGAGAGCATGGATTCGGCCAAAAGCTTCTTGAGCTTCTGGTTCTCTTCCTCCAGTGCTCTCAACCTTTTGGCATGGAGTCCGGCATTTCCGAACTGCAAGGATTGCCACCGATAGAAGGTCGGTTCGCTGATGCCGTGCTTGTGGCAAACATCTGCCACCGTTACTCCGGCCTGGTGCTCTTTCAGAATGACCGTAATCTGGTCGTCGTCGAATTTTCTCTTGCCCATCACCGCTTCAGTCCTCACGAAATGCTCTGTTGAAACTGTCGAGGAGGGGCCTGATAGCATAGAGCGCCACGCTGCTTTTGCCCGTTTCGATCAGTGTCTGTGCGGGCATGCCCGCGACCAGTTCGACATCTTTCATTTTCGCCAACCGCTCGTCCGTGACACGGATTGTCGCGGCAAAGTAGGGCTGGCCGCTCTGTGCATCGATGAGACGGTCCGCCGAAACATATTCGACCTGGCCTTTAAGGAGCGGAACGCGCCGCTGATTGTAGGGAAGAAGGTGAACCTGTGCCTCGAGCCCCGCGTGGACGAGATTAATGTCTTCCGGCCTGACGTGGGCGGAGACGACAAGGCGATCGGCGCGTGGCAAGAGATCGACGAGCGGTTCACCGGCGCCGACCACGCCGCCGGCCGTGTGGATGCGCAGGTTCATGATTGTTCCACCTTCGGGAGCGCGGATATCGGTCCTTGAAAGCTGGTCGTCAATCGCCCGCAAGCGCTCGCGCAGTTGCATGATCCGGCTTTCCGTATCGCGCATGCCTTGGGCGACTTCGCTCAACCGGTCGCTCTCAAGCTTCGCGAGATCGGCCTGTGACTCGCTGATCACCTGATAGGCACGAGAGATCTGTGCCTCGACTTGACCCTGCTGGCCATCAAGATCTGCTTTTTCCCGCTGGAGGTTGAGAAGTCTGCTCCTTGTTTCCAGTCCCTTGGCGTTGAGGGCCGTAACCTGAGCCAGTTCCTGGCTCGATATTGTGGCCCTGTCGGTCAGTGCGGCCTTCTGCGCGCCAAGTCCGACGATTTCCTGCCGCACCTGCGCGATTTTTTCATTGGCGATCTGAATTTCCGCCTGCATGACCCGGCGACGGGCTTCGAAGATTTTCTGTTGACCGATCAGAATCGCGCCGACCGAAGGATATCTGTCCATGGCTGCCCTGAGATCCTCAGGATAGGCGACATGGTCGCCGCCCGTCTGCTCCGCAAGCAGGCGGGCACGGCTTCCTTCGGCGTCCCAAAGTTGCCCTTGAATGCTGTCGCGCTCCGAGCGAGATTTCGTATCGTCGAGCTCGATTACGATTTGCCCGGCCATGACAGCATCGCCGTTTTTGACGAGGATCCGTCGCACGATCCCGCCTTCCAGATGCTGAATGGTCTTACGGCTGGATTCCGGTTCGATGACGCCCGATGCGACCGCAGCGCTTTTCAGCGGCGCCAGAACCGACCAGATCCCCAATCCGACGATAAAGACGAGGATTAGCATATTGCCCATCCAAACAACGCCTCTGAGCCGCGGCATGGGCGATGGGGGGGCGGGTCCGCGCTGTTTCGCTTCGATCACCGGCAAATAGACCGTCTGTCGCCTGGATGTCGCCGTCGGTTGTTGAGGCAATCGCTGACCCGTCCCTGACGAATCTGAAAATCTCGCCCGCGTTGCGTTCAATTGAACAAGGGTCACGGCAGCGTTCCTCCCTATGTTCCTGTTCGAGCCGGCGGTTGAAGATACGTTTCATAAATCCGCTCACTGTCGCCGAAGGCAGCCACCGTTCCGTTACGGATGATGGCAATCTTGTTGGTGACCGGCAGGATCCCCATCCGATGCGTTATGATGACGACGGTCATCCGCATGGATCTCATGCGCTCGATCGCCCGGAACAGCATGCGTTCGCCGTCATAATCCAGGCTCGAATTCGGATCGTCGAGAACGACAAGAGAGGGATTTCCATAGGCCGCCCGCGCCAGTCCCAGCTGTTGGCGCTGAGCTCGAAGGAGCAGGTTTCCACCTTCACCGATATCGGTCTCATAGCCCTGAGGGAGGCGCATGATCGCGTCGTGCAATCCAACCAGCTTCGCGGCGTCGATCGCCTTGCCGGGATCTCCTCCGTCCAGCCGGCCGATCACGTCCTTGATTGCGCCGCCGAAGAGTTCGATGTCCTGCGGCAGGTATCCGACGTGGCGGGTCCCCCCGCAAAGGCGCAGAGCCGAGATATCCACCCCACCAAGAAGAACAGAGCCGCTCGTTGCCTGCGCAACGCCCGCCATGATGCGACCCAGTGTCGATTTTCCCGATCCCGATGGGCCGATGAGCGCGACGCAATCGCCTGGCGCGAGGCGCAAGGTGATGCCTGTCAATATCGGCCGATTGGCAAATGGTTTGATATAGTTGACGTTGTCGAGAACGAGGCCGCTGGGCTCCGGTATTGGCACCATTCGGCCGTCGCGTTCCGATGCAACTGCTATCAGCATTCTGTTCAGGCGATTGAAGGCATTGCGCGCAAACGTAAAGGCGCGCCATGCACCGATCGCGCCCTCGATTGGTGCAAGCCCGCGACCGAGCAGCAGGCTCGCAACGAAGATGATCCCGGGACTGCCGCTGTTTATGAGCACCAGCCATGTCGCCGAGCCCATCATGAGGATCTGCGCGAGCGTGCGGATCGATTTGGAGAAACCAATAATGATCTCCGTGCGATGCATCGCGATGTCCTGCGCCCTTCTTGCCATTTCCGCATCGCGATAGACGATCTGCGCTGCGCCATCCTGCATGCCCATTGCCCTGATGACCTCGATGTTTTTGAGGGCGGTCGCAAATCTGAGATAGCTCATCGAAAGGGCAAGATTGGCATGGGCAAGCGGCTCTCGCGTCGCCAGTTCCGTCAGGAACGCAAACAGCAGAAGTGCAACTGCGCTCAGAAGACCGATGGTCCCAAGCAGCGGATGAACGAGAAAGAGCAGGAGCAGGAATACCGGCGCCCAGGGAACGTCGAAAAAAAGCGAGCTGGCCGGGGAATCGAGAAACTGGCGTAATGCCGCAAGGTCCCTATAGCACTCCGTGGCGGCTCCCGTATCGGCGCGCGTGGCATATTCGAATGACGCGGTGAGCACCATGGGCCGCAGCCTGTGGTCCAGCCAGCTGCCGATGCGCGAAAGAGCTGCCCTGCGCACGATGTCCAGCATGGACCCGACCAGCACGGCGATGGCGATAATGATCGTCAGCATCAGGAGCGTGTCGGCGCTTCTGCTCGACAAGACCCTGTCGTAGATCTGCAGGAGATAGATGGACGGCGCCAGAAGAAAGAGATTGTAGCCGCAGCTATAGAGGAAGACCAACCCGAAGGCTCCGGCACAGGCTCGGAGCGCGACAACGAGCTGTGTCTGCGGGCGCAATGGTTTTATGGAAATCGTTGTCATTATCAGATCTCGCTGCATTTGATACTGACGAGAAAAGACTGCGTGCCGGTTCAGCAATTCAGGAGGGCCGCCAGCCGAAACCGGCGACCCTCAGGGTCTGAGTTCATGAGCCAAGATGGCTGACGTCGATATGGCCGAAGGCGTTTATGAAATGATCGAGAGAATTGTTCACCGTCGTCGTTTCGGGATCCGTGTGAACCAATGCCGACGCGATATCTCCGCCCCGAGCCATGTTGCCGTTGCCGCCGTTGCCGCCGACGCCTGCGAGGATGGTGGCATGCTGATCGGCCATGAGCTGCGTATATTGTGTCGCGGTCGTAGCCGCAGCCACCGAAGCGGTGTCGTGGCCGCTCGTGTTTCCTTGATCACCGTTGGACTGAGCGTTTCCGCCTGCGCCGCCGTTGCCGCTGGTGAGCGATGCCAGGAAGCCGTTCTGGGCCTGGCTGTAGCCACCGGCTCCACCACCGCCGGCGTCCCAATCTGCCGTCTGCCAAACGTGATCGCCGTTGTGCAGATGGGTAGATGCCCCATCGACCGTTTGCACGGGGTCGACATAGGCGACCGGGTTGTAGTCAATGTTGCCATGATTGATGCCATCGCCGCCGTTGCCGGCTTTCGCGTCGCCTGCATCCGGGTTGTGGAGATAGATCGTGTCAGATATCTGTGGAATAGGCATTGATGTCACTCCTTCTACTTCGTTTCGTCCGTGTTCCTTTTACGGCGTCCCTTTACGGCGTGGGTATTCAGATGTCACCGCCAGCCAATACAACCGCAGGCGAATATTGCCTGCGATTTAAACTGCGAACTATCTAGATATTCGGCGACGCTCTTTCGGATGTATACTTGGCCGTGGCAGGGAATTATTCTGGATTAGTACCTGGTGATTTGGCGCCGGATGGCATGATCAGGTCTGCGACCCCGTCGGAGCACGCCATTTTCCGGGCTTCTGATCGGGCTGCGCTTGGCGGGGGAGACCCTACCTGGGGCTGAAAACTTTCATCACTCGCCGCGAGAACGAGGGTGCAAGATGCAGGGCCTCTCACTCCAAGGTGGATTTGGCGCTCGCAAACTCGCGAGATGGCGCTACGGCCATGACAGCCAAATGGCTACAGCACTAGCCGACCGGATGTAGACGAATTGCAGGCTCTGCTTTTCCCAACTTCAGATGCACAATGCCTGAACAAATTCAGGCTGCGTAGCGCCGCACGCTCGGTGGACGTGCGGTTGACGGCGGAATGGAGACGGTAATGGCGGAAACTCGTCCCTCATTGGAAGACTTGCCCAAGACGGGCACCGATCAACACCTCGCCTCCAACCTGGCCGCGGGTCATCTGGCACTGGTGCCGACCTGGCTTCCGTTGGATGTCGCTTCCGGCCCAAGCTATAATTCAGCCGGCAGCGGTGGTGATGGATTTAGCGAAGGCGTGATCAGCAGCAACGCCTTGGCCGTCTTCATGCCGTCCAATGCCGCGATCGCGGGACCTCATTCGAGTGCCGACGCTTTCCAGGGCAACGATGCGCTCATCAATCAGCACCCCACCGAAATGGCTGGGATAGGCGGGAATGGTGGAAGTGGCAATATTGCCATCGGCGGCGGTGACAACGCCAGTCATGCCGGCACCGGTGGCAATGGCGTCTTCTACGGCGGACTCGTCAGCACTGAGGTCGCACTGTTTGCCCCCGTCAATACCGCCGTGGCTGCAGGCCCTGGCGCGGAGGCTCACGCCGACCAATCGAACAACGCCCTGTTCCTGCAGGGCGCAACCCAGATTGGTGGCATGGGCGGCTCGGGTGGAGACCATAACGCCGCGGGCGGCCATGGCCCAACATTGAGCCCGGGAACGTCGCTCACATTTACCGGCGACAATTATGCTGGCCACGGCGGCGATGGATATTTCGTCGGCAGCATGGTCGATGTGAGTATAGCCATCTTCTCGCCGATCAACATCGCCATCGGCGCCGCAGGCGGCTCGGCGGAGGCTCATCAGACAAACAATGTGATTTTCGACCAGGGCACTGTGCAGATCGCCGGCATCGGCGGCAATGGCGGCGGCTTCAACCTGTCGTCGGACACGATTTTTACCGGCAACCATGCGGGCGGCGGCGGCGGGGTTGGATCGTCGACCGGAAGCATGCTGGACGTCAACTTCGGCTATTTCCATCCTATCAACATTGCCGTTCCCGCCGGCGGAACCGCGGACGCCCAACAGATCGATCATGTTCTCTATGACCAGCATGCGCTCCAGTTGGCCGGCATCGGGGGGCATAGTGGAGAGGGCAACCTCACGGACGCCCATTCGGCTCTCGTCGACGACATTCTGGGCTTCATGCATAGCTGACAGATAGGCCTCCCAGAGCTCAACTGCACGAGACTGTTCTTCGTGCCATTTTTCAAGCCATATGTCGCTTCCTCGGCCGGCTTTCGTCTCATTGGCCGACATCGCACGGACGCCGGCTCCTTGAGAGATACCGAACACTCCACCACGACCTGATCTGAATTGTCGTAGATTTCGACCGCCAGAGGCCGGCACCTCTGGCCGGCATAAGTCGGCGCCGGCGCAGGATTGCCCTAGTGAAAGCGGTGCCGACGGGTATTAATGCGCCGCTTTTCAGTAATCATTATGGATAGTCAGCGACCTCAGTCTTTTGTTGCTTTTCGCGCCGGTTGTTTTGCTGGCAAGGTCTCCGCCCGTTTTGAATTGAGATTAAGAAATAAAGTCGAATTGATCGACATCTCGTCATGTCCGGCGACTCTTTCTTGAATAGGTTTGTAGCATATAGGTTGCATTTTCAGTGCCTTTGAAAGCTTTGTTGACTCGCTTTCCATACGTAAATTCGACAAAGACTGGAAAGTCTACGGCGACAAGTCGAACCAGCAGGTCCTCGTAAATAAGCCTTGCAAGGTGATCTGCAGTCCTAGTGACCTATCACTGAAATCTTATAGACTATAAGAATTATCCTGAGAGATCAGACTATTGATATCCGGAATACACTCTCTTTTTATCATGACATGAAGCAAGAACAGGAATAATATCCAAAGCTGTTGGGTTGCACAAATTCTGGGGAGCACGCAAGTGTCCGACAGTGCTGGAACTAAGCGCCGTATGGGGCGCAATGCACCAACTGTGATCATTATTGAGCATTCTACACTGGCGCGCACTACCGTAGTGAAGCTTCTCGAGCGTGAACTCGCAGGGTGGAAATTTATCGATTTGATCTCAACCGAGAGTCTCGATCGAGCCCTTGGAGCAGAAGTGCGCTTGATTGTATTAGAGCTGGCCGGCAGGAGTGTTGAGAGCGCCAGCCTGCGTGATGACCTCGCAGCGATTGCTGCACGTTTCCCTGAGGCCCCTATCACGTTGCTCTCAGGTACGGATGACGTCATCATAGCCCGTCAGGCGCTCAAGATTGGCATCCGCGGCTTTTTCTCGACTTCACTTCCCATTGACATTGCGCTTGCCGGTCTTCGTCTCGTTCTGGCAGGAGGAACATTCTACCCGCAGCTATTGGGAGCTGTTACAGCAGGCTCAAACGAACAGACCCCGGCCAGAAACGAGGCCGAAAAAACCTTGGATGATAGGACGCAGTATTTGGCGATTGCTGATTTCACTCCTCGGGAGGCCGACGTCCTCGCAGAATTGCAATCCGGCTGCTCAAATAAGGTGATTGCGGGAAAACTCAATTTATCGGGGCATACGGTAAAGATGCATTTGCAACACATTATGCGTAAGCTGCAAGCGCAGAACCGCACCGAAGTGGTTGCCCGCTTGATTCAAAGAGCCGCCGGTGAGCAGGACGCCTCACCGAGTTAGGCGGTGTCTCCAGCACCGGGGGCTGTCGCAACGTTTTGTTGGGTTCCGGAGCACGCTTTGACCCCACGATAAACGCCGAGAATCCTTGCACATCCGCACTGCCATGTCGCTGAGGCCGAAGGCGGGCATCGTGCGGGAGCACGTCAGAATCCTTTCCCTATTCCGCCGAACGAACGATATTTTTGCCCGTGGTCGTTTTCATTGCACATATACCGGTACTACTGCAGAGGTTTCGTCGCGGTAGGGCAGGCGAATTTGGAAGCGATGCTCACCACTCTGGATGGGCCAGAAGACGGTCCGGTCCGGGTCTGTGACCGCGAAGGGCTGGCCGTCGACATACCAGACGATTTGCGGCACATGGGGCTGCACGTCGGCCTTCAGAGCCAACCGGTCGAAGGCCGCCGGCTGTTCGGGATTGCGCCAGATCTGACTGTTGCGGGCAGGCGTCGATATCGCGATATGGATCTGCGGGTTGGAGGTATCGGCGTTGGCCAGCGAAAAGCCCTGGCTTCTCCCCGCTGTTGCACTGATCGGCAAAGACTTGAGAATTCCATCCGGACGCGACGGCAGCGCCGCCAGCTTCGGCGTCTCATCGGGCTTTAGCCATTCCACCAGCGTCTGGCTGCAGCTATTGTCGTTCGTCTGTCCGTTGACGACGCAGACTTGCATGGGCTTGCGGTCCGGCGGCGTCGGAAAGCGCGCGTCGGCTATATCGCCGGGCTTGTTGCCGTGTACCCGGTCGATGACTGCGTGCACGAGGCGGGCGGCACTTCCTGCGCCGGTCATTCGGTTCATGGTCCCGCTGTCACCCCGCCCGATCCAGACGCCGACGATGACCTTCTCCGAATAGGCCATGGCCCAGGCATCCCGGTAACCTTGGGAGGTGCCGGTTTTGATGGCGACCGGAAAGGGATATTCCAGCGAGCCATAGCGGTGGAAGCTCGGCAGCCGGGCCTGCGGGTCAGACAGGAAAGAGGTGATCAATCTGGCCGTATCGAGCGAAATGACCCGTACGGATTGCGGTTGCGGCTGTTCAAACGCCCAGCGCAGATCGCGCAATTGGCCGTCATTGGCGAGCGCGCCATACGCGCGCATCAGTTTGTCCAGACGTGTTGGCAGCGAGCCGATTGCCATCGACAGGCCAAAATAATCCGCTGGCGTTTCCAGGTCGTGCAGACCGAGTTCGCGCAGAAAGCGGAATGTCGTCTCAAGCCCGATGCTGCGAAGTAGATTGGTGGCGGGGACATTGCGCGAATTGGCCAATGCCTGGCGGGGTAACATCGGCCCAAGGAATTCGCGGTCCGCATCGCCGATGCCCGAAGCGCCTTCCGGCAAATCCAGCAACATGTCGGTTGGCTTCAGAACGCCGTTCTCGAATCCCAGCGCATAAATAAAGGGTTTGAGCGTGGAGCCTGGCGAGCGCTGTGTCCGCGTGTAGTCGAACGCGCCGGCATGTCTGTCGTAATAGTTGCTCGAACCCACCTGCGCGAGGACTTCGCCCGTCTGACGCGACACCACCATGACGCCGACCTGCTGCGCGCCCGCAGAACGCCAGTGGTCGAGATATTCGCGCGCAAGCGCGGTAACGTCTGCCTGCAGCGCGAGATCGATCGTCGTGTGGATCAGCGGCGCGCTCGCGGAGGCGGGCGCTACCTGGCCGTTTTCGATGAGGTCGTGAAAACGCAATATCAGATGCAGGGCATCCGGACGGCGGGGCAGGTCCGGCATCCGCATGCTGGCGAGCTGACGATGGGCGATTTCTGCCTCGTCAGCATTCATGACGTTCTGCTTCGCCAGCGCATTCAGTATTTGGTGGCCGCGCTGAACGGCGTGACGCAAGCCCCCCGGCCGCAGCGGATTCATCCGGGTCGGCGATTGCGGGATGGCTGATAGCAGCGCGATCTCAGCCCACGAGAGGTCGGCCACCGGCTTGTCGAAATAAAGCCGCGACGCATGGGCGATGCCGTGGCTGCCATTGCCGTAGGGTGCCAGCCGCAAATACTGCGCCAGCATCGCCTCGCGGCCGTAGCGAAGGGTCAGCAAGATACCGGTACCGGCCTCAAGACTCTTGTGCATGAAGGTGCGCGATTCCGGCTGCTGCATCCGCGCCACCTGCATCGCAATCGTCGAGGCGCCCGAGCGGCGCCCGGCACCCACGAAATTTTGCCAGGCTGCGCGGCCGACGGCATAGGGATCGACGCCGACATGCTCGTAGAACCGCCTGTCTTCAAGGGCAAGCGTTGCCTTCACGACGCGGTCGGGCAATTGCTCCAGCGGCCAATAGCCATAGTCGATGCGCCCGCTCGCGTTGTCGACATGGCCGATCTGAGCGAGGAACGCGCCGCTACGGTCATAAAGGATCGGTGTCGGCGCCGGTGCGTTTAGCTGCGCGCGCTGATCGATGAGATAGCCATAGGTCAGCGTGCCTGCCGCCAGGATCAGCAAGGAGAAAAGTACGAGCTTTGATCGGCGGCTTCCCAAAAACGTCATTGCCTGACTGGCCGGCTCCTTGCCTGATATTCGACCTGATCGCGATAACTTACTTCGTCACCACCAATTGCACGGCAGCGCTCATTCCCTGCACGCCCTTCTGGTACATGGTTTCGGCCGAGGCCTGCGGCTGCGTATACGAGCCGGGGATCAAGGCGCGTGTCCGGTAGGCAAAGATGTAGTTGCCCTTTGGAAGCCTGCCTGACGCGCAGAACACCTGATCGTCGCCATAGGAAACCCAATCGGTCGGCAAGGTCGACGCTATTGCCGGCGTGGCTTCGGCCGGTGCGGTGGCAATATTGGGGTTCAGAGGATCCAGCCCGGCCGCAAGCGGCAGGGTGAGGGCCACATGGGTTCGATCTTCCGACACGACCAACTCGACCCTCTCTTCCAGGACATCGCCGACTTTGAGCTGGATTGCACCCTCGGCATCGGGAACCAGCTTCTCCGGCGGTGCATTGCCGGTGGGGATGCGGTAGAGCGTGCGCGTCAGGGCAAAACCCTGGCTCCGGGCCTGCGCCTTGTAGCCGGCTTCGCTCGACAGATAACTGGTTTCCACCAGCGCGAGAGCCGATGTGGAGCCGGTATTGCTGATGGTGATGGCGCCCGAATCCATGGTGACCTCTCGCAACACGGGTGTATTGGCGTCGAGCGTCAGAGCCTGGACGTTTCCGTTCTGAGTGAGCGTCAACGGCAAGGGCGTCGTCGGCCTTTGCCAGGCGGCCGCAAGTGCCCGGATCGCCGCCGAAGTGGCATTGGTCGAGCCCCAGCCATCGCCTTCGCCCAATTGCAGCAAGGCGGTTTTCAAGGCCGGATAGCGTGGGTCCGTTTCAGAGGTCAAAGCCGCCGCCCGTACCATTTCGGCCAGGCTGCGGGTTTCCGAGGGCAGGATGACGGGATTACCCTGATCCTGTGTCTGACCGCTATAAACCAACTGGCCATCGCGGGAGAGGATGCGCACGCGTGACCACATCGTGTCGGCCAAACCGCCGACAAGGCGCTGATCGGCGTCCGGCGCACCGGCTGCCGCCGCCGTCATCCGGGCAACGCTGACATTGGGCATCAGGGCGGCCGAGCGGGCCAGTTCCGCCGTATAGGCGGAATCCAGCTGGCCGCCTTCGGCCAGCGCAGTCAGCGCCTCGACCCGTTCGCGAATCTCGTCGCCGGTGAGCAGACGCGGATAATCCGATCGCAGCGATAGTTTCAGGACGCTCGCGAGGCGATCGGTCAAAGCCTTGTCGGTGGGCTCGCCGGCTTTCTCGGCAGCGACCAGGAAAGAATAGGCCCAGGCCGTCAGCGAGACATTGCCCTTGCTGTGCGGCCAGAAACCGACAAGACCATCGGCATCGATCGCCTGGCTGATTGCCAGCACGGTGTTGTGCACATCGCCGTCGATGCGTTTGTCGAGCTTCGCCGCCGCGAGGATGGGGGCGAAACTTTTGAAGGCGACGCCGGAGGAGGCCAGGGAAATCCGTTGTTCGGTGGAGCCATAGGGAGATTCCACCAGAGTGTTGAGCCCGGCGACCAGCTTCACCAAGGCCGGATCGGAAGCGAGCGTGATCGCCCGCTGAAATGATCCCGGTCGGACGTCTTCTTGCGGCGCCGGCAGCATCTTCGAACCGGCGGCCGGAATTTCGACGATCTCGTAATGTTTGATCGGGACGCGGTCGGACTTCAACGGGAGTGTGATTTCGACGGCGTCTCGGGCATGGTCGGTGACGCGCTCGACCCCGAAACGCAGCCGCACGTCGTCCTTGCCAGGCTTTGGCTCGGGCACGCTCGCGAGAACGCCGATATGAGCCGGCTTGTTCTGTTCCCACGTAAAGGAAAGTTCATTGCTGCCCTGCAGCGACAGTCCGTCGGATACGATGGATGCAGCGCCGGCGCCGCCACCACCTTCGACGACGCGAGCAATAACGCCTGCCTCGAATTGGTCGTCATACCGGAGGAAACGGGGCAGTGCGGGCTGAGCCACGATCTGCTGCCGGATCAGCATTTCGCCTGTGCCGTAGCCGAAGCGGTCGGGACCGCTGACGGCCTTGGCGCGCAGCTTGAAGACGGTCAGCGAGTCCGGCAGCTTCACCTTGATCTTGGCGGTGCCATCCGGGCCGACCTTTACGTTGGGAAGATAGATCGGTATCGGGGTAAAATTCTTGCGGACGGAAATATTATTGTCCGTGCCCCACTCCTCCCGCTCGTCACCGCCCGGCACTTCATCCAGAGGGATAATGCCGAAGGCCATGTTGCGGGTGTCGCGCAGCGCCATGGTGGATTTGCGCTTGACGATGAAATTCGGCAGCGGGTCCAAGGGCTGTTCGGTGGCGAGCGACAGTACGGCCTGGTCGATCATCCAGAAGGTCGCTTCACCCGCGATCGGCTGGCCCGTGTCATCGGCCAGATGCAGCGTGACCTCCACTTCCTCGCCGGGGCGGACTTTCTTAGGATAGTCCATGGTTACGGTGACGGTGTTCTTCACGGGCTTTACCGTCACGGTCTTCGTCGCGGCGATTGTTACAGGCTTACCTTGGTCGAAGGGCGCGTTTGGCGAAGGCGTGCTCGTCTCCAACCGGCCGCGCAGGATGAGGAAATGCACGGGAATTTCCGGCATATGTTCCTTACGGACCGGTACGGCATAATGGCCGTACCCATCGGCGATATCGACCCAATCGTAGCGGAATTTCCCTTCGGGCTCTTCGACGACGGCGAGCGCGCGGGCAGTTTGGAAGGGGGATTGGATCAGCAGGTTGGCGGTTTCGCCTGGGATGTAGCTATCCTTGTCTGTCGTAACGACAGCGGTGCGGGCGGGTGGCTGCGCCCAGGTGACGGGTGTCGTGCCGCCGACGAAGAAGTCGACGCTCACCTGCTGGCGGCGGCCGATGCGGTCGCTGGCTTCGAGCTGAATGATGTAGACGCCAGCATCCTTTGCCTCGAGCGCCAGGGTCTGGATATCGCTGGTGCTGGTAATCTTGCGCTCCAGAATAGTGTCGTCCATCTCCTGCGTGACGTATTTCGCCGAACCCTGGCTGAAGTCGCTCGCTTGCAGGGTCGAGGTCCAGTTGCGATGGATCAGGCGCGCGGTCATCTCCAGCCCTGCGACCGGATCGCCATTGCCGTCAACAGCCAGGATCTCAGGCTCGATGGCGCCGGGCTTCGGCACATAGCGGGGCACCTTCAGGCCGAGCACGAAAGGCGGGACGGCATTGACGTTGGTGATGCTGCGCACCTGCAGATCGTCGTCGCCGGTCACGGTCGCCTCGATCATGTAGCGGCGGGGTTGCGCCGTGGGCTCGATCGTGGTGTCGAAGCTGATGCGCGAGGCGCCCCCGGCATCCGTGCTGCCATCCCGTTCGAGCGCCGGCGAGGATTTGAATTCATCGCCGCCGGAGTAGCGGGAATCCGTCGAAAAGAGAAAGCCGTCATGGCCGGGCGGCGTCCAATTGTAGGGATACTGCACGGCTCGCCAGCGGATGGGACGATCCGCCAACAGACCGCCGGCAAAATAACGCGCGATCAAATCAACGTTGAAGGAGGAATCGAGCGGTACTGTTTGCGGATTGTTGAGCACGACTTCAAACGTCGGCAGGCGATAGGCCTCCTTCTTGAAGGAGATGCTGCCGCATTGGACCGTGTTGTCGGCCGTATCGCTGGCGCTGCCATCGCTGTCGGCGGTCTGCGCGGTATCGGCTTGGGCATCGTCTGCCTGACCGTCATCGGCATTGTTACCGCTTGCTTCACCGTCGGCATTCTCGTCGTCGTTACCGGATTGCTGCGGCGATCGAGTTTGGTCCTCGGCCTGCGACGTATCGCCCGGTTCGAAGTGCACCTTATAGTCGCCCGTCGCCGCCGTTTCGGCGTCGAATTTGTGATAGAAGTCGCCGAACGCATCCAGCTTTACGGGTATGCGCCATTCCTGTTTGTCGGGGCCGGTAACCACGATCTGGCCGCCTTCAGTCGGCAGCGTCAAGTGGCCGCCGAGATAGCTGCGGACATATCCCTTGATATGAACAGGCTCCTCCGGGCGGTAAATCGGCCGCTCGGTAAAGACGTGGCAGAGGGTGCGGGCATGCTCGGCGCGATTTTCCTCTGGATTGGTCGTCCAATCCAGCCAGGAGGTCGTCGGCTTGGTCCAGTTATCCCCAGCATATTGGGCAGGGGCGTTGTCGGGGTCGACCACCAGAGTATCCAGCCCCTTGGTTACGATGACGCGCCGGATTTTTGCCTCGGCGCGCTGCTGCAGCTCCCAGGAAAAGAAGCCCTGTGCATCCGTTGTCCCGGTCGCGAGCGTGACGAATTCGCCGTCTCGCAAACCGTCAAGGCGAATTTGCGCCCCATCGATCGGCTTGCCGCTGGCAAGCGAGGTGACGGCAAAGCGCACGCGGTCCGGCTCCTCCACCGCACTCAAGGTCAGATCGGTGACCTGAACACGCAGCCAATGGCGCGTCTCGTTATCCACCGCGCGCAGGCCGACAAGATAGGTGCCGGGTTGGTCCGCACCCGCAATCCTCGCAAGAAGGGACTTCAGGTCCAGGCCAAACTTGGTGTCGACGCCGCCCTTGTGGATCGGCAGGTCCACGAATTGCGATATGGCGGGCGAGCCCAGCGCCTTGACGCGCGCTCCGATCGCATCGCCGGAGATGTCATCCTCGTCGTTCCATTTCTGCGGCTCCTTGCCGGGCAAGGGTGGTGCTTCATCGTCGTTCGTATCGAGGCCTGCCTGCGGGAAAGGCCAAAAATCGCGTGATTGCGGATCAATTGCATGGATGCGCACATCGGCTCTGTCGTAGCCGCGCCCGCGCAACGGCACGAGCTGCGGACCAAAGCGTTCGACGACGCCCTGAGACGCATCCCAGACGAGCGAGGCCTGTTCGGGCGCGAAAGCAAATTTCCGGCTGAAACCGGCAGCCAGCGGTCTGCCGCGGTCATCCGCCAAGGCTCCCGCGGTCGCTTCGAGCATATAGACCTTATCCGTGAGAAAACGGCCATGGACATAAAGCCGTCCGTCGCTTGCTTCCGCCGTCAGATTATCTACCGGCGGAGAAATGCGCAGGGCATCGCGAACCGAGAACTGTTCTCCCGCCACTGGATTGCTCGAAAAGCGGAAGATCAATCCACGGCTCGACCGATTGGTGGGCGCTGCATCGGCATTCTCGACGGGATTGCCGTCGTCATCGACCGCCATGCTGCTATCACTGACGGTCGCGTTGGATGTACAGCGCATGACGCCATCGGTTGTGGTGGCGTCGAAACCCCGTCCGCAATCGGAACTGATCATCGCGAAGGGTACCGCTGTGCGGACGCGCAATTCAAAGGTCTGATCGCTGAAGTCGGGCGTGTCGGCAAGTTTCAATCGTAGAAGGGCGACGCGGCCATCGGGTACGCTGGCGTGCAGCTTTACCACGTAGGATTGCTCGTCGCTGCGGCTGTTGCGTTCGAGCGGCTGGATATCGAAATCCTGCGCTCCCAACATCAAGCCGCCTTCATCGCCGATGCCGGGCGTTGGGCGCAGCTCGATAGACAGAAGACGGGCGAGCGCTGCGACGTCGACCGGTTCGGCAAAGGTCAATGTGATCTGGTCAAGTTCATTGACGGGATCATCGCCTGAAGCCGGAACCGTGGAGACCGGCACCGGCAGCAGCGGCACCAGTTCAGTCTCGCCACCAATGTCTTTATCGTGGCCCAGCATCTTTATCTTGACGCGAGCGAGCGGCTGCCACTTGTCGGCGGGCCTGAATTGCAATGCGCGCGGGCCGAGCCATTGCCACGCGCCGGCGGCGGCCGGTTCCATGACCACAAAACGCTCGGGCGAATCTTCCGAGCCACCAGCTGCAGGGCCGGTATCAGTGGGGAAGAAAATCGTCACCGGGTCATAGGCGCGCAAGAATCTCTCCGGCACGATTTTGACGCCGTCGGCGCGTTGTAGAATATCCAGTGTCGGCGAAGCAGCGCCTTGCTGAGCGGAACCGCTTGAGATCAGCGTTGAAGAGACAAGGGCGAGGGCAATGAGAAATACGATCTTTTTCATTGGTTTTTCACTTCGATCCCGTGGGCTTCAAACCGGCACGCTGCAGATAGTCCTTGATAATTTCAGGCGGCGGACCTGCGGGCGGCGGAGACAATCCCACCACCGCAGGCCTGACGACAAGCGTCGGCGCATCGGCCGGAGCGCGCGCTTCCAGCAGATAGTAGCCGGCCGAAAGCTGCCTGAGCTGATTGATACCTTCACCGAGTACTTGGCCCTTCGCATCCAGCAGGCGGGCGACGGCAAGGTCCGGATCCGAGCGCAGACCGACACCGATATTGCTGTTGTTCTTGACCTCAAAGCCAAACAAAGCCGTCGCGCCCGGGGCAAGAACGACCGGAGCGCCGATGCCGTCATTCGCCGGGACGACTGGTGTTGCCGACACGTTCAGGCTGCCTGACAAAGGGCCTTCATGCGTGGAATAAAGCGTCAGAATCGCGTCACCTGCCGCGAGGTAGCGGTGGAATTCAGCTCCCGTTGGAAACAGCTGCAAATCTCGGTGACCATTTTGCTCGAGACCGACGATGACAGGGGCGTCGGTGCTGACGTCGAGCACCAACGGCTGGGCCGGATTGAGACGGAAGGCCATGGCCGCACCCTCAAGCGTCACGCTCTGCGGCAGGGTCATCGATTTTGGTTCGGGCTTGGGCCAGGGTGATTGGCCGTCACGCTCCAGCCACAAGGCGACGAGCCCGGCACCATGATCGACGATCAGTTGGCCGGGTCCGGACACCGTAATGCTGTCGCCACGGGAGACCCGACCATCGGCCCCGACAAAGGTCGCCGCGCCGCCGGAGACGTTGAGGACATCTCCTGCCACGGCATCAACCGCGATTTCTTCCGATCCGACCGTGCCAAAGAAGCGGCGCTTGACCTCATTGCTACCCAGGGTAACGGCCTGTCCGGGCGAGAGGCTAACGCGGGCCGATCCGGCATCGCCCCCCAGATTGACGAGCCAGATTTCCTCGGCGGACGTTGCGATGCTGCGCGATAGCGGAGCCGCGCCGGACCAGACGTTCAACAATTGAGAGGCCGAAGGGGCGGAAACCACAGCGATCCCCGGCGCGAGGTCGAGCGTGAGCCGTTTCACGCCGGTTGCAAGTTTCACCGGCCGCGCGCTGAGGGCAGGAATTGTTGCCGTATAGGTACCGTTCAGTTGCACGGCCTCGAGGGCCGCCGCATCGATTGGCCTTAACCGCATCTGCAGGCTTTCGTCGCTTGCGGCGTTCCGGACATGAAGATCCTGGTTGTCGGCAAGGGCAGCCGCGCTGTTGAGGCTGACGCCCATACCGCGCCCGGTCGTCAGGCCCGGCTGTCCAAACGCCGATTCCGCGCGCCACAACCTTACTTTGCCTGGTAACGAAGGCGTGGCTGGAACAATTGCCTGATCTCCCGGCGCAAGCGTCAGCGCGATCTCCGCATCGGACTGCGCAGGGCTTACCTGCACGTGGCCTGCCGCGCGGGAGACCAGCCATAGACGATCCGATTGCGGAGCGAAAAGTCCCGAAGTGGCCGCCGTGAGCGGGCGATCGGCGCTTGCGCCTACAAGCAGGTCCGCAGTGGCGCCAAGGTCCATAAGGCCCGCCGATGGTGCATGCGCGAGTGCGACGTTCAGTGAGAGGCCAAGGCCGTCGATGCTCAAGGGCTCCAAGGCGACGTCGCCGGGCTCGTGCATATCACGGGCAATGCTGCGCGCGGCGATCTTGATAGGCGCGGTTCCGCCGTCAAGGGTCCAGACCGATGCGCGCCATTGCGCCTCTTTCTCGGACCCGGGCCAGGCGATAACGGGCATGCGGCCACGGGCAAGGGCCTGCGGCTTCCAATTGCCATCGGCCTCCCGCCTTTCGACGGAGAGAACGAGATCGCTGGTCGACTGCGCCGCCAGCAGCGCCAGTTGATCCTTTGCATTGGCCGGCAGCGGAAACGCAAAGACGGAAGCGCCGTCGACTTCCGCGATGCCGTTGTCGGTGAGCGCCGGCTGCTGCTGCTCCTGCGGCAGGGCGAATTGAATCTCAATGTCTGAGACATCGGCAGGATCGTCGCCGGCTGCCTCCTGGTCGTCGCTATTGGAGTCAGCATCCTGATCGTCGGAATTTTCGTCCGATTGGCTGCTGCCCGTGCCCGACGCTGCCGCCTGATCGAGGGAGAGCGTATAGGATCCGGCCGGCAGACGGGTGGACAGCGTAATGTTCCAATCATCGCTGCGGCCGGCGAGGCGTTCGAGGACGGTGCCATTCCCGTCTTTCAGCACGCCCTTGATTTCGCTGCGGCCGTACGTCCCGAGGCTGACGACGCGATCATTCTCGACATTGAAGGGAAGCTCTGCCGGAAGGTTGACGAAACGCGCCTCGCCGGGCTGCAAATCCTCGGTGTTCAAGGTAATCTGATAATCCAGCCGGTCATCATGGGCGAGGCTCATAAGATCGATCCGATAGCGCCCGGCCTTCAACTTACCACTGAATTGCGGTGCGGCGACAAAGCGGGCGACTTGATCCTTATCGTCGCGTACCAAAGTGCCGATCATGCCTTCGGTCAGATCAATGCTGACATCCGCGTCGGCCTGGAGATCGAAAGCCCAGCTATCGGGAACGCGCGCCTCGCCCTTGCTTTGAGGCTCGCGCCACTGAAATGCCTGGGCCTGATTGAAGGTCAATGGATGTGGTCCGTGACCCTGCAGTTGCGGCGGCTCGATCATGGGCCTTAGTCGCGCGACAAAGCGCGTGTCGACGTCGCGTGGCAAGATCACGAGGCGATAGTGCCCGGGCGTAAAATCCTCAGTAAGGCTGGAGAGCGAACCCGGCGCGGTGAGCGGCCACCCCTCCGCATCCTCCAGGCGAGCCGTGAGATCGCCGCCAAGAGAATAGAGATCAAGCTGATAGGAGCCTGCGCTGGCGATCTCGATCGGCACGATGGCGCCGCGTCCGCCGGAGAGGATTCCGCGGCTGGTACCATCGGCGACCAGGGTTGCCGCCGTCAAAAGCGATGCCGGGGTGACGGCGACGCCAAGATGGCCAGCAGAATTCTGAGCGGAAACATCGATCTGGTAGGCTCCCGCGCGCAGATAGGTTTGCAGCAGCGCGTTATGGCCATCGCCATTGTCGGACGCTTCTCCCAGTCCCGGCAGGAATGATGTGCCGAGGCTTATCGACGTCTGCAGGCGGCCAAGGGTCTCGATGCGATAAAGCCCTCCTTCGGCGACGTCGAGCCGATAGGATTTCTGCTCGTTTTCGGCGAGATCGAGAAACTGGCGTTGTCCGGCAATCAGCGGGGATGCGGGAGTAGGCGGTGTGCTCTCTTGCGCCGCAGCGGGATCCGGCTGCCAGCTGACGAGGATGGAGCGAGCAGCGGAAGGTGCAGGGAAGCGCAGCGTCAAAGTTCGGCCCTTGACGTCTGCTCGCTGGTTACTGGTGGCGAAAGCGACAGGCGCATTGTGCATGTCCGCCGCGGTGATCGTCCCGCCGGCAGGCACACGGACGTCAATACGCAAATCCGCTGGTGATGCCGGCCGCGAGAGAGCGTTCGCGTCATCAGCGGCAGCGCCTTTTCTCCGCGGCACGGGCGCTGGAATATTGGACATTGGCTGGTTTTGCAGCGGCTCCGGATGCGCCGCAGCGTCCACAGGCTGCCACAGCGCCAGTGGACGCGCCTGCAGATCCGCCGGCAGGGCCACGGCACGAGGTCCGGTCAGCAAGCCGGGAGCTGTATTGGTGATGATCACGTAGCTTGTGGCCTTTTCGGCTGGCCGGATGCCGAATGAAATGGTCGTGCGCGCCGGCGCTGCCGCCTGGACCGGCGGTGTAAGGCCTGGTGTGCCGAAGGTGAGATCGACGATCCCCACTGCATCGTTGTCGGGGACCACGCGGAGCAGATAGTAGCCGGCGTTCAGATCGAAATGACCGGAGTTTTGGCCATCGGCACGCGGCTCATTGCCAGTCAATATCGGACTGATCTCAGCCTGCACGGCGATGCCCGCGCTACGGATCTCTATCGGACCCGCCTGCGTCATCTCGAACAACAGCGATGTCGGGCCGCGTAAGTTGAAACGCCGTCGCCACGCCTCGCCCGGGCTCAAATGAGGCACGTCGGATGCGACAATCGTGGCTTTGCCGCTGGCATCCTGGCGCAGGAGCAAAGCTGTGGCCGGAATCTCGTCGCCGCCTTCGCCGGCAACGTCGAGACTGATGAGATTGGGAACCGAACCGTCGAATCGGATCTGGCTGCTGAACCGCAGCCCTCGGACCTGGAAATGCTGGCCTTCGTAACCCGAGACCTCGACGATGCTCGGCTGGCCATCGGTCGAAAGTGTCAGCGTGGCCGTCGGTTCACGATTCGACTTGCCGATAGCAGCACTTTGAAAAGAAGTCGCCGCATTGGATATCCGACCGGCCCGGAGCGTGGCCGGTGCCGATTGCGGCAGCGCGAGACGGAATGTATCGAGATCCGCCGGAGCTTCAAAACGTACCGAGCCAAAAGGCCCGATGACGCCTTCGGCAATTCCTCCGGCCAGCGACACCTGGGTACCGGTGCGGATATGGAATGGCTCCGCGGCGTCCGAGTTGGTCCAGACAAGCTTCTGGCCACCATAGGCCGTCACGAGGTAGCGGCCGGGCTCGACCGTTCCCTTCAGCGTGGCCCGGGTCATCGGCAGCCCCGGTTTCAGTTCGAAGATCGATATTTTCGGCGAGAGAGCGGCAATATCAGTGCCGTTTCGCCACAAGCGCAGATCCCGAAGCGACCGGCCAACGGCCTCGATATCGACGCGCGCGGAATCGGGAATGTCGATCCAATAGGATCGTTGTTGCAGATCACTCAGATTGGCATCGACTGATGTGGCGGAGGTCAACGCGGCGTCGGGTTGTTCAAGCTCCTGATAGGCCTGTGCGGTAAGCTTGACGTTGCCGACTACTCCCGGGGCGCCGAACACGCGGATCTTGTAGGTGCCTTTGTCGAGCAGCGCATCGATTCGGCCGTCGCTGACGCCGGCTGCTCCCATGCGGTCTCCGGGCCCTGCGATCATATCGACGAGCTGAAGTGCCATGCCGGAGGTGCTTTGCGTGCGGATGGCGATGTGGCCGGGCGTGTCGACGGTCAGCAGGGTACTGCCGTCCCGATCGGCAGGCATTTGATCCAATGCCAAATGCGGCTGCGACACGGGCCGGGGCTGGGCTTTTACGGAAGCGGGTTGTGGTGCACCGATCGTCGATGGCGCCACTGCATCTTGCGTTCCCTGCGCCGGCGTTTCAGCTGCGGTTGACGTTGAAGGCTTGGCTGTCGGATCAGAGTCGAGCGCATTTCGGTTTGCCGACGGGCTTGCTGCCTTCAGTTCGGCAATTCGTGCCTGGTAGATTGCCGTCAGGCATTTCGACAGGCCGGCCGGATCGGTTTCGACACAGGATTTATTGCGCCCTGCCAACCAGCGGCGCTGTTGCTGGCGCAAGCCGTTCAGCTTCGTCTGGTCGCCTCCGAGATCGGTCAATACCTGATGATAGGAAGCCGCCAAGTCAGTATCCTGAACGATCAAGTCAGGAGAGGCACAAATCGCCTTTTCAATAACGGTCTGCGCCTTGCTGCAATCAAAGGATTGCGCAGCGCAGACCGTCGAAAAGAGACAAAAACCAAGGGCAACAAGCACACGCAGACGGGAAGCGAAAGCCATGGATATCTCGTTTCTTAAGTGCCGGCACGCTAGTCAATATGAACTATCTTTGATCAAGACAAGAGCGCCTCAGCGGGTGCAACAAGTCTCAGAACCGCCAAACGAACTAAAACTTTGACGGTGGGACTCGCGGGAGCGAGACCGGCAACTTCTACGGACCAGATCTGCGCGAAAATTTCGCCTCTTCGCTCTGGTGTTCATCAAGACGGTTCGAAGAAAAGCCTGCTGTTCCTACAGGCAAAATTCTTTCTGTTTCAAAACTCCTTTTATGCATTCCCGATCAGCGTGTCTTGGACTGGGCCGCACTGGACATGGACCGAAACACGCGCGCCATTCTCCAAGCCTCCATACGAAATACCGCCGAGCCTACCCCGCTCAGGGTCATCCCGAGGAATAGTCGGGGGTGCAGCCATACGGTTTTCAGGGTAACATCTGCCGATGGACGAGACGGCAGCATCGGCGGTCCGCTCGCTATCGGGCGACCGCCTCGCGAATGCCGGCGCTGATACGATTGATGATCGTCCATACGAGAAGCAGAGCCACAACGGCCCAAAGCCACGAAGTCCATCCTGCAAACGTACCACCCGCCGCGACAAAGATGCCGAGCGCGCCGAAGAGCACCGCACGGTCGCTCTTGCCCAATGGCCCGTCGTAACGCCGGCTTGCCCCGACCGTTTGACCCAGAACACCGGTAAATTCCGTCAACGCCGAGAGGAAAATGACGGCCATTGCCGGCATCAAGCCGTTCGAATCGATGAGCGCAAACGGCAAATACAAGGCGACATCCGACACGACGTCACCGATCTCGTTCAGATACGCGCCTAAAATGCTCTTCTGCCCATGTTCGCGAGCAAGCATGCCGTCGATGGCATTGAGGCCCATCCGCAGGAGAAACCATACAGGCACCAGCAGGAACCAATGTGGAAGCGGGGCGACACTCAGAAAAAGGCCCAATGCAACCGAAACGGCGGCAGCAACTGAAGTCACCTGATTGGCGGTGACGCCTCGTGACGCGAGGGAGCGCACCAGAGGGCGAAGAATATTCTGAAATCGGGACTTCAATTGATATACGGACATGCTACCTCAGTGGAATTTCGTGGCATCGGAAAAATCTATCCCGGCTTCGGCAGTGCAGTTCGTCTTACTTGTGGGGAAGCCCATACTTCCTATCGGTTCTCGCATAGCACTTACATTTGCGACTAGACTTTTGCAATGAATGTAAATCACTGTTCTGCCAATGGTTGCAACCTATCCACCCATGAGAATTGGAGAAGACCATGCTGCAAACTGCCGATAGTGTGCAACCGTCCTCGACGGCCAGACCAATGCTCGAATCCGAATTTGTGTCGCACGATGGCACTCGACTGTTTTATCGGACGTGGCCTGCGACCGGCGCTGCACCGAAGGGCGCAATCATTCTTCTCCATCGCGGCCACGAGCATAGCGGCCGCGTCGCCCATCTCGCCACCGAGCTCGGCCTCGATGATTTTGCCTTCTACGCCTGGGACGCGCGCGGCCACGGGCGCTCACCGGGAGAGCGCGGCTATTCGCCATCCTTTGCTGCCTCGGCGCGTGATCTCGATTGCTTCGTCCGCCATGTCAGCGAGACAAGCGGCATTTCCGTCGAAAACATTGCCGTCATTGCGCAGAGCGTCGGCGCGGTGCTGGCCACCACCTGGGTGCACGACTATGCGCCGCCGATCCGTGCACTCGTGCTTGCCTCACCGGCCTTCAGCGTCAAGCTCTACGTGCCTTTTGCCAAAGAAGGTATCGCGCTTTGGGAAAGGCTCAAGGGAACGTTCTTCGTCAATTCCTACGTCAAGGCCAAGTTCTTGACACATGATCCCGAGCGCATCGCCTCCTACGAATCCGACCCATTGATATCTAGGCCGATTGCCTCCAACATCCTGGTGCAGCTCTATGAGGCTGCGGCCCGCGTCGTCGGCGACGCCCGCGCCATCACCGTCCCGACCCAGCTGCTGATCTCCGGCAGCGACTGGGTGGTGCGACACACGCCGCAGCACCGGTTTTACGAAAATCTCGGTAGCCGCATCAAGGAACGGCATGTGTTTGCCGGCTTCTACCATGACACGCTTGGTGAAAAGGACCGCGCGATTGCGCTCGCCGAAGTCCGCCGTTTTATCGACGCGCGTTTCGCCGAGCATCGGGCGCCTGCCGATCTTCGCACCGCCCATGTCCAGGGCTATACCAAGGACGAGGCCGACCGGCTGGCGAGCCCTCTGGACGCCATATCCCCACGCGGCATCTACTGGGCGCTCAGCCGCCTCAACATCAGGCTCGGCGCCTTGGTGTCCGAAGGCATCAAGACCGGCGTCAAGACCGGTTTTGATTCCGGCTCGACGCTCGATTACGTCTACGAGAACGAGCCGCGCGGGCTCGGTCCCGGCGGGCGTTTGATCGACAAGGTATTCCTCGAGGCGATCGGCTGGCGCGGCATCAGGCAGCGCAAGCTGCACTTGCAGGAGCTGATCGATCGCGCGCTGCAGCGCCTGAAAGCAGATGGTCGCACGACTAACATGCTCGACATAGCGGCCGGGCACGGTCGTTATGTCCTCGATGCGATCGAGATGGCTGCCGTGCGTCCCGACAGTGCGCGTTTGCAGGATTATTCTACCATTAACGTCGACGCTGGCCTCAAGAGCATTGCTGCACGTGGATTGAGTGAGTTCGTGAGCTTCCGCCAGCAGGATGCTTTTGACGGCGAGGGGCTGGCCGCAATCACGCCGGCTCCGGATCTCGCAATCGTCTCCGGCCTTTACGAGCTGTTTTCCGACAATGCGATGATCGCCGCTTCGCTTAACGGGATCGCCCGCACGATGCGGCCCGGTGGTCTGCTTGTCTACACCAACCAGCCATGGCATCCACAACTGGAGATGATCGCCCGCGCCCTGACGTCCCACCGCGGGGGCGAAGCATGGGTGATGCGGCGGCGGACGCAAGAGGAAATGGACCAGTTGGTCGCCGCAGCCGGTTTCCGCAAGATTGAACAGCGCATCGACCAGTGGGGCATTTTCACTGTCTCGCTGGCCGAGAGGGTCTGAGGGCAAAGCGTTGGGGCGGGCACGTTTTACTCTTTCGCAGGCGGTTCTGAAGCGAGCGGCGCTCTGGCTCCTCTTCCTGGCGCCGTTCTTCTATCTCAGCTATGGCGGCGCCAATTGGCTGGCATCGCAACGCACCCATGTGCCGAACATCGCCTTCACATGGGAAAGCGGCATTCCGTTCCTTGCGTGGACCATCATTCCATATTGGTCGATTAATCTGTTCTACGGGCTCTGCCTGTTCATCAACACGACGCCGTGCGATGTGGATATACTCGCGAGGCGCTATCTGACGATCCAGTTAATAGCGGTCGCCTGTTTTATCGCGTTTCCGCTCGAAGCAACCTTCGTGCGGCCGGCAACGAGCGGTCTGCCCGGTTTCATGTTCGCCGTCCTCGGTGGCTTCGACAAGCCATTCAACCAGGCGCCGTCGCTCCATATCGCGCTCCTGGTGGTGATCTGGGACCATCTGCGCGGCCGGCTGCCGCGCAGGGCCCGGCTTCTCTGGCACTTCTGGTGCTTCCTCATCGGTGCCTCCGTGATGACGACGTGGCAACATCACGTCATGGACATACCGACCGGCGTGCTGCTCGGTCTATTTGCCGCCTGGCTTTTTCCGCGCGATGCCGGTTCTCCTCTTGCGAATTTTTCGATGAGCGGAGATCCGAAGTCGCGCCGTCTCGGCATCTACTATCTGTGCGGCGCAGCCGCATTTCTCGGCCTGACAGCGCTCTTTACTCCTCTATCGGCCGCAGCACTTCTCTTGCTCTGGCCGGCCGTTGGGCTGGCGATCGTCGCAGTGGGATACTTCGGCGCCGGTCCGCAGATATTCCTGAAACGCCCCGATGGCCGGGCCGCGTTTGCCAGCCGCTGGCTACTAGCGCCCTACCGGCTCGGCGCTGTCATCAACGTTTGGCTCTGGACCCGCAGAATGCCGGCATCTGTGGTGATCGCTGACGGCGTCCATCTCGGTCGTTTTCCGCGTCGCCACGAGGCCAACCGTTTTGCCACGGTGATCGACATTACCGGCGAACTTCAGCGCCCGAGCGGGGCGCTCGCGCGCTGGTGCAGCTTTCCCACCCTTGATCTTACAGCCCTCGACAAGATCCAGACGCTCGCCGCGGCAAACCTCCTCGAGGCTGCTCGTCAGCAGGGACCGGTCCTCGTCTGCTGTGCGCTGGGCTTCCAGCGGAGCGCCGGCGTCATCGTGCGCTGGCTGCTCATCAGCCGACGTTGCAACGATCCTGCGGAGGCGCTGCGGCTGATCGAAAGGGCGGGGTGGCGCGTTCATCTGCCCGTGGAAAGCCTCCATGCCGTGACGGAGGGCTTGCAATGACGCAGTGGAATACGACAGCCTCGGCGGTTGCGCGAAATCTCGGTCGCAATGCGATATTCTCCGGGATTGCAGCGCTCCTGCCACTGATTGTCGGGCCGATCACCGGGGGTTATCGAGGTTTCGTCCCACCGCTCGGCTGGCTCTTGGTGCTCGTTTTCTGCGTGATAGTCCTTGCGCTGGCTATCCATCTCCTCTTCGATGCGCTGCTGTTTCGCCTCGCATCGAGCCACGAGACGGAGGCCGCCGGCCTTGCCGCCGTCGACGACCTGTTGTCCCGCATGCGGCTTCGCAAGCCTGACAGGATGCCGCCTGGCCTCGAGAGGCGGATTGCCGGATCGCGCCGCATCGTCTGGCGGCTGCGTTTTGCGCTCGCCATCTATCTCGCGATTTTCGCGATCCTTCTGCTCAATGCGAGCGACGGCCAGCCGCTATGTTGAATCGCGGCCGCTCACGCGAGCGCTTGCCGGCGCGCGTCTGGCAAAGTCTTGCCCGCGCAATCACGGGTGTCATGCTTTGTCGGGTGAACTAGTTGCGGAGGAGCGCGACGATCGATATCGGCATCTCGACCGCAAAAAAATCCATTGCCGCACCGATAATCACAGCCCACGCGACGATTAGGAAAATCAGCGCTGCAATCCTGATTTCTACTGGTTGCATCATTTGCCCCGTCCCAGCATATACCTCCCCCGAGGCAAACCCTTATTATCCCCCCCGTAAATTCGCCATGCGCTAGGGATGATGCGCGACTGGAGATAGCGTGGGCGCTTGCAGCGCCGAAGTCTTGGCTCTCTCAAAACTGATGTCGCTTTGACCGATCAAGTCGCTGGACACCGTCCCGTTGCTTCGCTCGAGATAATGCCCCTCGAGGAAGGAGCGGTAGGCGTCTGCGATACCCTCCTTCAGACCTATCTTGGGAGACCAGCCGAGGGTGCGAAGCTTGTCGACGTTCAAGAGTTTACGTGGCGTGCCATCTGGCTTGGTGAGGTCACGCGTGATCTTGCCTTCGAAACCAACGACCTTGGAGACGAGGTATGCCAGTTCGAGGATGGAAATGTCTTCGCCGGAACCTACGTTCACATGACTTTCGGCGGAATAGGTTTTCATGAGATGGAGGCAGGCGTCGGCACAATCGTCAACATGCAGGAATTCGCGCCGCGGCGTGCCGGTACCCCAGATGCATATTTCTTGCTGCTGGTTGATCTTGGCCTCATGCGCCTTGCGTATGAGCGCCGGCATGACATGGCTTGACCCGAGGTCGAAATTGTCCCCTGGACCGTAAAGATTGGTAGGCATGGCCGAGATGAAATCTCTACCGTGCTGTTTGCGATAGGCTTGGCAGAGCTTCAAACCGGCAATTTTGGCGATCGCATACCATTCATTCGTTGGCTCAAGCAATCCAGTCAGAAGCGAGTCCTCAACGATCGGCTGATCGGCGAATTTCGGATAGATGCAGGACGAGCCCAGAAACATCAGTTTCTCGACGTTCGCTTTGTGGGCTGCGTGGATGACGTTCGCCTGGAGAATCAAGTTGTCGTAAAGGAAGTCGGCCGGATAGGTCGCGTTGGCGAGAATGCCGCCGACCCTCGCAGCAGCCAGGAAGACAGCGTCGGGACGATTCTCACTCATCCAGGCCTCGACCTGGTCCTGCCGTCTGAGATCGACCTCGGCGCGGGTGGCCGTCAAAATCTCGCAGCCCTCGAAAGCCAAACGCCGCACGATCGCAGAGCCCACCATGCCGCGGTGGCCCGCGACATAAACCCTTTTTCCGGCGAGGCTGTAGATTACCTCAGGCATAGGCAAAACCTTTGGTTACGCCTACCGACGGAACATTTCGTGCCATCACTTTCAGATCCTCGCGAACCATCTCCGCAACCAGTTGGTCAAGACTGGTCTCATGTTTCCAGCCAAGCTTCGTGTGCGCCTTCGTTGGATCGCCAATCAGAAGATCAACCTCCGTTGGCCGGAAGTAAGCTGGATCGATCTCCACCACACACCGGCCGGATGTCTTGTCGTATCCCTTCTCCTCAACCCCGCTCCCACGCCAATCAATTGGCATGCCCACCCTGGCAAAGGCTTTGTCGACAAAGGACCGAACCGAGTGCGTTTCGCCGGTCGCAAGGACATAGTCCTCCGGTTCGTCCTGTTGCAGCATCAGCCACATGCCGCGAACGTATTCACGTGCATGTCCCCAGTCGCGCTTGGCATCCAAATTGCCGAGATAGAGCCTTTCCTGCAATCCAAGATGGATCGCAGCCGCCGCTCGGGTGATTTTACGCGTCACGAATGTTTCGCCACGGATCGGGCTTTCATGATTGAACAAGATGCCGTTCGAGGCGTGCATGCCATATGCTTCGCGATAATTGACCACTATCCAATAGGCATAGAGCTTAGCGGCGGCATAGGGTGATCGAGGGTAGAACGGCGTCGTTTCGCTCTGCGGGACTTCCTGGACTTTGCCGTAGAGCTCCGAGGTAGACGCTTGATAGAAGCGGGTTCTCTTGGTCAGCCCCAGAAGGCGAATTGCTTCAAGTAGCCGAAGGGTGCCGGTTCCATCGGCGTTCGCTGTATATTCCGGCGTCTCGAAAGAAACTTGAACGTGGCTCTGTGCGGCGAGATTGTAGATCTCGTCCGGCTGCGTTTCCTGAACGACACGGATGAGGTTCGTTGAATCGGTCATGTCCCCGAAATGCAGAATAAAGCGAGGATCCTCGACATGTGGATCCTCGTACAGATGCTCGATGCGGCTGGTGTTGAAGGACGATGAGCGCCGCTTGAGGCCGTGCACAATATAGCCCTTTTCCAGGAGCATTTCGGCCAGATACGCACCGTCCTGACCTGTTATACCCGTAATCAGCGCGACTTTTGGGTTCTTTCTCATTCCCGTATCCATGGTTGCCCTCCAACTCGAATACTAGTGCAGAAGCAGACGTCTAACGTTCATGTATTTATTCTTCTAGTTTGTAGTACTTCATCAGTGATTTCGAAAAAAGCTCGGAGTCACTGAAGTTATACAAAGCGTGTTTCTTGGGATCGACCCCGTTGATCGCGACGATGATGTCCGAATTTCGTGAGCTTTTCATTTGCTGCAGGCTGAACTCGACAGCGCGGCGGCTCGTTTTTCCCCACCTGACAACTGCTAGTGTTCTTTCCGCCAGGGCAGTCAGATGCACGGTGTCTGTCGAGGCGAGCACTGGCGCGCTGTCGAAGATGACAATCCGGCCGGCCGCGCCCGCCATCTCGATGATTTCTGCGAAGCCATTCGAACCGGCGCGCCGCTGGAGACTGAATTTTCCGGATGGAATGAAGGCGACGCCGCTTGGATGGCGATAGACGATGTCGCGCAGATCGGCCAAACCATTCAGGAATTCGTTCAGTCCGTAGACCAACCCCGACCTGAAAAACGAATCGAGTTTTCCCCGTCGAAGGTCGCCATCGACCAGCAGCACCGGGATTGCGGCGGCGGCAAGTTCCATGGCCAGCGATCTCGCGATAAGCGACTTGCCTTCTCCGCTGTGAGCCGAGGTAACGACGATACTGTTCGGCAACTTGCCGCCATTGGACTGCTTGAGTGAAAGCACCATGGTCCGGATTGCTTCGTCGAACATCGGGACCTGCATATGTCCGAACATCGTTTTCGGATTTTCCCTCCGCGCCAGACGGGGGATAAGTCCAGCCGGTATTGTGCGACCTATTCCAGCTATCTGGTCGAAACTCCGGACCGTCCGGTCCCACATTTCGATCACGAAAGCAGCCGTTACGGCTGCCGAGATTGCAGCCAAGAGGGCGCCCATCATATAGAAAAGCCGTCCACGGCCCTGTGGCACGAGCGGCACTGAAGCCGGTGAGAAAACCTCCAGTTCCGCCCCCGGCAGCATGGCCCTGGCGGCAAGGTCACGGCGCTGGTCCTCAAGCTTGTCGAGTGCCGCTTGTTCCTTTTCCGCAATACGCTGCAGGCGCGCCAATTCCGTCTGCGCCAAGGCATCGCGTGTGCGTTTTTCCTGAGCAACCACCAAGATGGATTGCACTGCGTTGGCTTCATGATCGAGTGCGGCGAGCTTGGCGCGCATGGCTTGGAGATATTTCTTGTTGGCAAGGTCGAGATCGATACGGGATTGTTCGATCTTCCGACGTAAATCCACCACGGCCTCGGCATTGCCGTCATATGTCTCAAGAAGACGGGCGAGATCTTGCTCCTGTGCGTGAAGATCGCGTTGCTTAGTGGTAATGCTGTCGGGGAAGACGATGTTCTGCAGCGCAACCGAAGCGCTATCCGTTCCTTCCAGCGCGGATATCGTCGCCTTTACCTCAACCCGACTTTCCTCGATCTTCGCATCGCGGCCGGTGATCTCCAGGAGCGTTTTGATACGTTCCTCCTGAGCGTCCTCTCTCGAGACGATGTCCATCGATTCCTGATAGTTACGGGCAGCGTCGCGAGCAATATCCGCGCGGCGTTGCTGCTCGGAGATGCGCTGTCGGATCCATTCCCCCGCAAAATCCAGGCGGCCGTGGACACTGCCCTTCCGCTCATCGAGGTAAATGCCGACGAGCCGGTTCGGAACCGCGGCTGCGAGTTCAGCATCATTGGCAGTGAAGCTGATCTGGATAACTTCACTCTTATCGTCGTGCCACACGCCGAGTGCTTGATAAAATTCCGGGATGGTCGCCTCGATACTTTCTCGATCCGGCGATGCCGGTTTTTTCGTGTCAAACAGGCTGCGCAACTTTGCCCGGATACTGTCAATGAACGAGGTTTTCCGCAGCGCCGGATTGAATTCCGGCAGCGCGTTAAGCTGCAGGTCGCGGACGACTCGCTCCGCGATGCCTCTGGATAGAAGCCGCTCAGTCTCCGATTTCACGTCAAGTGGATCACTGCGGCTGGTATCATCCGCACCAAGTGATGTCGCGAGAGGCTGGTGGATAATCAATCGGGCCCAGGCCTGGTAAGTGGGCTTCAATCCCGAAATCATGATCGCCGCAGGCACCATCAGCAGCACTGATATCGCAATGATCATGATCATTCTTCGCCTGATGAGGCCGAAGATGGATGCCAGATCGAATTGGTCCGCCTTGGTCTCAACCTGAAAGCGAGGATCGTAGCGCATCGACGAAATCGGAAGATTGCGGTCCGGCGGAAGAGTGGAAATCGTCATCGTGCGCCAACCATTGTTTGAGGTTTCGCGGAAACGGTTTCGTAAAGTCTCTCGAGCAACCGCATATAGGCCCTCATGCTGAAGTGGTTGAGGTAATGTGCGCGCCCCTGGGCCGCGAGGCGGATGCAGATTTCAGGGTCGGACACCAGCTTCGCCAGGGCGGCAGCCAGGGCATTCGGATCTCCAACGGGGACGAAGATCCCGGTTTCACCGTCGGTAATGACTTCCTCATGCGCCCCAACGCGCGTGGTAACGACCGCGAGCCCATGGGACAGCCCTTCGAGTACGGCCATCGCCAAACCTTCGGCGTGCGAAGGCAGGACTAGGATGTCTGAACGCGCACACAAGGCCCGTGCCTCGCCGGCGTCAAGCCAGCCAGGCATTTCTACCCGATCTGAAAGCGCCATGCCGTCAGCCTGGCGGCGATAATGCTCGACAGGCCCGTCGCCCGCCAGCACAGCCCGCCACGGGAGTTCTTTCATGACCGGGTGGCTCAGGGCCGATAGAAGCTCGCTGACACCTTTGCGTTCGCTCAACCGGCCAAGGAATACGATCAACGGTATCTGGCCGGCGCGGATATTGTGCGCTCCTGGGTCGGGGACGCAATTATTTGCGACGACGGTGCGGCGCTCGTCAACGCCAAGAAGTGTCGTCAGGGTCATGCGATCGCGCTCGCCCAGCGCCACAACGCGATCGGCGTTCTGAAACATCCGACGTATGAGCCGCTGCTGACGCAGCGAGCGTTGCGCAAAGTCGCCGGCGTAATCGTAATCGTGCAGGTGCAATATGTGGCAGCACCCGAACAGGCGGGCAGCCTCCGTCAGGATCAGTTTTCGGGTGGTGCTGCCGCGGCCAGCAATATGGATATGGTGAATGCGGGCCGGCGCAACGATCCGGTCCTTTGCCATCGTCAGGATGGCGCCGAGCAGGCGTGCGGGTGACGTCACCTTCGACCATCGAGCCCCTCTGGTATCGGTGATGAAATGTTTCGTGCCGGTCTCTTTCGCTGTCTCTGTTATATAGCCGACCAGCCTGCCAATGCCGCCGCCGTTCTCGCAGCCGCCCGGAACATAGTGGCGAACGCTGGCCGCTCTCCGTGCAGCCATTCGATTTCTGTCCGTGATGGCCTCCATCAGCATGATCCGACCACCTCCCGATAAACCGCTGCCGCCTGGGCGCCGACCCGTTCAGGCGAATTCGGTCCCTTGGCCCATTCGAGCGCGTTGTCACCGAAAATGCTTCTAAGCGCACCGTTGTCTGCCAATGTCCTGATAGCTGCGGCGAGCTCTTTGGCATCTCCGGGAGGGACCACCAATCCCAACCCATTCGGCTGAACCGTGTCCCGCAACTCGCCGACGTCAGTCACGATGACGGGTTTGCCAAACGCGGCGGCGAGGTTGAGCACTCCGCTTTGAGATGCTTCCGTATAGGGAAGCACGACGATGTCGGTATCGAGGAAAAGCTGGGCGACCTCTGCATCCTCGATAAAGCGATTGCGAATATCGTAGCGGCCGGGATCCCCCATAAGCTGCTGGAATATCAGCGGATTGTCGCCACGGCCTGCGACCGTGATTTGCAGGTTGGGAAGCGCGTCCTTGAGCATCGCCTCGGCCCGGACCAGATGTTCGAGGCCCTTGTAGGCAAAAATCCGTCCGAAGAGCAGGACGCGGATAGTCCCATCCGCTTCGCACGGCGTCATTTTCTCTCGCCGCGCGAGTTCCGCGTAGCGAAGGATGGAGGGATGCGACAGGACGTGGACATGGTCCGGCGATTTTGAATATCGATCGAGGATCAGCCTCTTCAGTCCCTCGCCGTGGACGACAAGATGTCCGGATTGCTTCACCATCAATTCAGGAGCCCAGCCGGGCAGCGTGCGCGTATCGGCATCGCCGGGATGGATTTGCACGTCATGAACGGTCGTCACAAGCGGGATCGGGCGCCAGAACGGCACGGCGAGGTTCAGCCAAAGTGTAGAATTGCTGAGGAGATGAATGAGGTTCGGCTGCTCCCGCCGGATCAGACGTGTAAGCTCGTACAGAAACCAGGGATTGGAGGGAGAACGGTGCCTCGGCCAGTCCAGAAGGTGCAGATCGACAGCCGGATCGATGGAAGAGGCGAGATGCGCATAGCGCCGGCGCGGCACAGCAAGCACGACGTTCAGGTGTTGGGCAACGCCGCTGGCGAAGGAAATGGTGTAGTCTTCCAGTTCGGAAACCAAAAGCAGCGCCTTCATTTCGCTGCCTCCGACAAGCCGATGTCCAGGCCAAGCCGTGACAGGCCGAGCGCCGAACGCAAACTATCGCGCATCCGCCTGAGCAGGTTTGGTTCGCCGGCAAAGAAGAGGCCTTCGACGGCAAGCTTGCAACGGGTGCGCGCATCGGCTCCCTGCAGCTTTGCCGACGCGATGTGATAGGGATAGTGATCCGTCAGATGTAGTCTTGCCGGCAGCTCATGGGCTGAGAGAAACAGGTTCGTTGCTTCAACGGTACGTTGCCAGTGCGTCATCCGCCTCCTGAGCGTGGTGGCATCCTCGGCCGAGCGATACCAGTTGTTATTGTGGATGCGGTAGAATCCCAGCGGATCCGGCATGGCAATGACGTCCCCCAGAAACGGATAGATCCCCACGAGCCAGGCGTCGGCTGATATGCGGAACTGTTCGGGAATGTTGCCCGCGGCATTCCACGCGCTACGTCGTACCGCGACGGCTGACGTCATCGGAAAAGGCCACCAGCCGGCCGATCTGGTGAGCAGCGGCGACAAGGCGCCCGAACACAGGGTCCGAGGGATCGGCTTGGAAGTCGGCGTGCCATCGACAAGTGTCGGCTGCAGCCGGTGATAGACGAGCGATGCTTGAGGGTTTGCGCGGAACGCTGCAACGGTCGCCGACAGCTTGCCCGGAGCCCACCAGTCGTCGGCATCGAGAAAACAGAGGATCTCGCCCATGCTTGATGCGACAGCCGTGTTGATCGCAGCGGCCTGCCCGCCGTTCTCCTGGAAGATCCCCTTCACTCGGCTGCCATACGCTTCCAGAACAGACCGCGACTGGTCGGTAGAGCCGTCGTCGACGACGATTATCTCGACATTGCCAGCGTCTTGGCTCAACACGCTGTCTATCGCCCGCCCGATGAAGCGAGCGTAGTTGTAATTATTGATGAGGACACTGACGGCCGGCCGCTCCATGGCGCGCCCTCAGGCGGGTTGCCGCGATGCACCGCTGTGCAGCGGTGCAAAGTTGCTCAAGAGGTCGACCTCTATCCCTTCTCGGCCGAACAGTATCTCGCGCAGAGCCGATGGGATCACCACTGACCGTGCCACGACGAGTGGGGCGCCCGTCGTGTCGCATAGAGAACTAGGATCATGACGCAGAAACATAGCAATCCTAACCTTCCAGGCTTCGACTGCAGAGAGAGCCTCTGTCAGAATTATTGCCTCATTCCAGTGAAGCCGCGGCTTACCGACCACAAGACATTCATCGTCACGGTACCGGTGAACGGACACGTGCAACATCTGCTCTTAAGGGCAATCCCGCGGGCATGAAGACCCGTCTTTTGGGTAATGCCGGCTGAAAGCTTAAGCGCAACATCGCCTTTGGGTGGAGCGAAGGTGCATTAGGCGTAGCCCGACCTTCACTAGGACAGGTTGACTGCGGATGCGGCTGGATGATTGCTTGAGAGCAGCGCGCCCACGAAGGCCGACGCGATGAATAGTCGCTTTTCTGTTCAAGTCAGTCGAGACGGGTAATGAGAGTAGAAAAGCTCAGAACAGCCGGCGGACCAACCATCAGTTGGCGAGCCATAGAATGCTGGGGCGCCGGCATATCCATTTTTCTTCAGGCAGGCGCTTTTCTGCCGCTTATCCTGGCAGATGCCGACGGAGCGCTCAGCGAATCTGCCAAGTCTATACTGCGACTTCCTTGTTTTCCCGTATATGTATTTACAATTATTATCCTGATACGCAATTTTCCGCAATTTTTACTGGCGCTCAAGCGAAATCTGATCGTTCCAATGATCCTTGTCATGCCGTTTCTGTCTACGCTGTGGTCAATAGACGCTACAACGAGCTTGAGGCGCGCAATCGCCCTTTTGTTTTGCATGCTTCTTTCCTACGTCCTGGCGATACGTTTCACGCCGAGGCAGTTGCTGTTCCTGTTATTCGTGACCTTCGGAGGCTGTATCTTCCTCAGTGTGGTAATGTCCGTGGTGTCACCAAGTCTCGCCAGCATGCCGGATGGTGCTATGCGGGGCGTCTTCATTCACAAGAACGTTCTGGGCTGGTACGCGTGCTTGATGATTTTGGTGGCGACGGCGGTACTGATGGACGGGACGCTCGGCCTGCGGCGAACCGCGTTCGTCTTGTTGGCAGCGGGTATCATCTGCCTTTCAAGCTCCGGATCGATGACCGCTATCATTGCAACGTCAGCGGCGTTTTGCCTGATCGGCTTTTATTCCCTCCTGCAAAGAAGCAGCAGCATCGGCCGCGTCGTCATCGTCCTGTTTTTCGTTCAGCTGGCTATCGGCATTCTGATCTCGCTTCACGAGTTCCTGGTTCCGGCCCTTGAAGCGCTCGGCAAGGACGCGACTTTGACGGGTCGGGTGCCATTGTGGGAGCTGGTTGATCGCGAAATAACCGCTCGCTGGATGCTTGGCTATGGTTACCAGGCTTTCTGGACAATCGATAACCCCGAAGCGACGCACATGTGGTTCATGTTGGGATGGGCGGCGCCCCACGCGCATAATGGATACCGCGATATCCTGTTGAGCTTTGGAGTCATGGGGATGGTCCCGTTTGTTTTGATGCTTCTCCATGCAATCCACCAGGGCGCGGTTCTTCAATGTCATGACCCGCAGTACGGATGGCTGTGGCTCAATGTGCTTACGATCATGATCCTGGTGATGAATCTGACCGAGAGTTTTTTCTTGGTTCAGAACGACGCCATCTTCATCCTGTTCACCGCAACCATCATCATGTTTTCGCTGTACGCGCCCGTCGTTTCGGTCAGCCGTTCGCGACCTTTGCAGGCGCCGTCGCCTGGCCTTACGAGCGGGCTGCAGATCTCATGAGGCGGCGTTTTGGACTGATCCTGAGCATTTTGCCTGTCATGCTCTTTCCGCAGTCCGGCAATCCGGCTGCGGTCGGGACGGAGATAGATGTGCCCGAGCGCCTTCAGATGCTTGTCAGGGAGGCGACTTGTGCGGAAGCTTCCGCGACTTTGTCGCCTGAGTTGAACGGGACTTCCTTAAGCGGCCTATTGAGCGGCAGCACCGGGGCACGGACGATATTTTACGTTTCTCCCGATGGCAAAGACACCTGGAGCGGCCTCCTTCCGAGCGCAAATCAGCAGGGGGGCGACGGCCCTTTCGCCAGCATTGAAAGAGCTCGTGATGCTGCCCGCCAGAAGGGCGGCGCCAACACAATCGCGCTTGAGAAAGGCGATTATTACCTTGCTCAGCCGATCGTCTTTGACGCCCGCGATGCGGGTTTGATCCTCACGGCAAGATGCAATGAAACACCGATCTTGCATGGGGGCCCGCGCCTGGACAACTGGGCACAGCAGGCTGATGGCCGCTGGACGGCGCCGCTGAAATTGCCGCCGGATGAAGGGGTCGGCGACCTCTTCGTCAATGGGATCCGCCAAACCCGGGCTCGTTTCCCAAACGCTCCCGCTAATGGCGATCCACGCAAGGGATGGTTGTTTGCCGCGAAGTGCGAGCCTGCCATCGACATGTGGGAAGGAAACACACGCTTTTGTTTCCATGCCGGCGATCTCCCCCCAGTGGATGATACAAGTGGACTGGTCGTGAACATCGTTGGAGGCTATCAACCTGGAAGCCAGTGGGGCAATGATACGCTCCCAGTGGAATCCATCGACGCAGCAGGCCGGACTGTCCATACGAAAGGCACAGGCTATTTCTTTACAGCAGAAGGCAGCCGCTATTTCCTGACCGGAGCCAAGGCCTTGCTCGATGCTCCCGGTGAGTGGTGGTACGACCTTGCCGCGGGCCAGCTTTATTATATCCCTGTCGATCAGGCTCTATCCAATTCCGTAGTCGTTGCCGGCGTTCTGCCGACATTCTTCAAATTGGATGGGGCCAGCGGGATGGTTATATCAGGGCTCGAGTTGAGAGATGGATCTCCTCAGGGCAGCGGCAAGTTCTATACGGAGACGAGAGGGTTTGGCGCAATAAGGATCGAACGCGCTGAAGGCGTCAAGATTCTCGGCAACACTATCGAAAATGTCGGCGTCGGGGTCCATGTGTCGGAAAGCAAGGATGCGTTGATTGCCGGCAATGTGATTGCGGATGTGGCTGGCAACGGAATTTACGTCGGCACAAATTATGGCACGTTCCTCAAGTCGAGCGGCGCCAGGATCCTCTCGAACCATATCCATGACATCGGAAGGGTTTACATTGAAACCGCCGGAATATGGTTTCAGGCGGCTGACGATGTCAGGATCGCCGACAACCTCATCGAAAACACGGCGCAGTTCGGAATATCAGGAGGTTCGCTATGGGGTTCCAATGACGCCGTCTATAACGCTGTCATCGAGCACAACGTGATCCATAACGCCAATCAGCAGACGGCGGATGGCGGCGCCATCAAGATGATGGGCGAGCAGGGCGACTCTCTGAAGAGCATTATCCGCTCCAATCTCGTTACCGGCACCGATCAACTCATGAACAGGGCCGATGGGACATTCTGGCCTCCCGGATATGAGAATACGAACGAATGGCCGTCTCCTATCAGTTGGGCGATCTATACGGATGGGAAGGCGAGCGGGCTGCGTATCGAGGGAAATACCCTCTCGGGCAACATCGCGGCGATCGGTATCAACGGCGGTTGGAGCAACCTGGTGGTGGGAAACGTCATCACCGGCGGATCGGGCGTGCCTTTTCGCGTAGATGACAGTACCGGCAGGGGTTGGCATCCCCCATGGGCAGGCCCTAATCGTATCGAGGGCAACACCGTGTCGATCGACAGTAGCAGTGGGCTTGCAGCCTACGTCTACGCTCCTGACAATGGGCCTGGATACGTAGAGTTCGCGCATAACCGCTACATCGGCAATTTGAACGACAAGAGCTTCCGAATACATCCGGAAATCATGCGTTCAGGGGAATTTGGCAGTTTACTGGATCTTCAGAAGGCTGGGGCGGACACCGGAAGCGTCGTCGCGCCGGCTGAGTAGCAAAAGGGCGCAGCGACGCCGCGTTCCTGCGCCGGCTTCCCAGATATACGCCGACACAAAGTATAAGCACCAAAATCCGGACCCGGAAACCTGCTTGGTTCTGTCGGACAGCTCTGACGGCTCGCCAACCCGGGGCCGTCATCTCGCCTGTGGCTTCCCCATGTCTCTCGCGGCTTGAGAAGAGCAAACCGCTCTTTCAGGACGGTGCTCATCCAAAAGAGCAACAGTGCAAGGAGTAGGGGTATATTACCTTACTTCTAATATTGTAACTTATCGCAGCGTAAGGCGTAGAAATATGAAGTCTCATCTACGTCCAATAGTTGGAATGGCAAGTATGGAGGCAAACGCTTTGAAAGCATATTCTAATGACAGTTTAGAACGCGAAAGCGCATGTCATGAGAAAGCAACAAGAAGAAAGCCGACAGACTTCAGCTCTTAATCCGAAGGACTCCATGGGATGGACCAATGTCCTTGGGGTTCGCATTTCGGCGGTTAATCTCAAAAGTGCGACGGGATTTATTCAAAAGGCGATCGAAGACGGCAGGAAGGAATATGTGTGCGTTCGCGACGCACACGGCGTCATCAGGTGTCAGGAAGATCCGGAGCTCCGGTCGATCCATAACCGGGCCTTTCTCGTGACGCCCGACGGCATGCCGTTGGTATGGGCATTGAAGCGTGCCGGCCATTTGGAGAGCGACAGGGTCTACGGACCTGATCTGATGTTGTCTGTTTTCGAGGCCGGCACATCGAAGGGTATACGCCACTTCCTTTATGGCGCAACGGCAGAGACGCTGCAGCAGTTACAGGCGCGCCTTCTCGCGAGATTCCCGGGAGCTGAGATAGCAGGCTCCTATGCACCGCCTTTTCATAAACTGTCACCGCGAGAGGAAGCCGAGGTTGCAGACCGGCTCAATCGATCCGGCGCCGATATCATCTGGGTGGGGCTCAGCAGTCCCAAGCAGGAACTCTGGATGGCGCGCATGCGCGATCGTCTGGATGCACCGATGCTCATCGGCGTCGGAGCTGCATTCGATTTCCACGCCGGCCTCAAGCGGCAAGCTCCGAGGTTCATTCAAAGAAGCGGGTTCGAATGGGCGTTTCGTCTTCTGTGCGAGCCGCGACGGCTGTGGCGGCGCTATGCGCTCGTCGTGCCGGCCTTCATCTCACTAACAGCATTCCAGAGACTGGGACTTCGGAAATTTCCAATCGAAGACGCCATTTCTGGATCGGGTGCGTCGGGACAAATGCAGTAGAGGAGTAAAGCGTCATGTTTGCACCGTCAGCGATGACTACAGGCCGCTCGAAGGCATCCAAATCAAATGACATGACGTCGCGGGCGATGCCGACAGGTTCCGTCCCGCCCATCGCAGCCAAGACCGCCGATCCCTTTGCAGGGGCAGGGTTGAATCCGCCGGTCGGACTACGGCGCCGATTCCCCCGGCTTGCAACATCGTCCTTTCTGATTGCCGGCGACGTTGCGAGCTATTTGATTGCCTATTTTGTCCTGCTGTCCCTTCTCCCCGCTGGCGTGGAGGGCACGATGATGGAGCGTGCGTTCACGATCGCAGCACTGGCTGCGATTGTTCTCTATGCATCCGCCGGCCTCTACCCTGGATATCGGCTGCATGAGCACGAACATCTGCGGCGGCGCAGCATAGCTGCCGTCAAGGTGGCTGTCCTGACGGCATGCGGAGCAATTATCCTGCCGGAGGCGGACCGACTGCTGCTTGTCACTATTGTGTTCCTCGGTCTCGGGCTGATTGTTCAGCCACTTGTGCAGTGGCTTGCACGAGTCCTGTGCTTCAGACTTGGAATCTGGGGGGAGCGCGCGGTTATCATAGCAGGGCGCAACCTTACTCCCGCGCTCGTGGCGCATTTCAAGGATCACTGGCAGTCCGGCATCAGGCCGGAGCCCTTTTCCTCCGATACTTTGGAGGCCTTGCCCGATGGCGGACCATCCATTGCCATCATTGCGGGCGACGCAGACTCGCTTGTGCCTGACTTGGCGGCGATGCGTCGGAAGTTCGCCGAAGTCATCTTGCTGTGCGACACTCCGAACCTCAAGGTAAGCGGATTGCGACCTGCGGAGGTCGGCGGAGAGATCGGTATTTGCCTCACCACCGGCGGCAGTTCGGTCAACTCGGATCTGGTTCGCCGGATCTTCGATCTCGCAATCGCCATCCCTGCAGCGATCGTGGTCACGCCATTCATCGCGATTGCAGCGGCTGCAATCTATGCCATCGATCCCGGCCCCGTCTTCTTCCGGCACGCCAGGGAGGGACGGTCCGGCAAGCCCGTGCACGTTCTGAAATTGAGGACGATGTACCAGGATGCGGAACAGCGCCTTGAAGCACTGTTTCGAGACAATCCTGCCATGCGCGTGGAGTGGCAGACCCACTTCAAGCTCAAGGACGATCCGCGCATCCTTCCGGTTATCGGACATATGCTGCGCTCTTCGAGCGTCGACGAACTCCCGCAATTGGCAAACATCATTGCGGGCCAGATGGCTTTCGTCGGACCACGTCCGTTTCCGGAGTATCACCTTTCGGCGATGGACAGCGAATTTCGAGACAAGCGCCGGTCCGTCACGCCGGGGCTCACGGGACTCTGGCAAATATCCGAACGAAGCAATGCGGATATCGAGCTGCAGCAGCAACTCGACGAGTTCTACATCGACAACCGGTCCTTGTGGTTCGACTGGCACATCCTTCTCAGCACCATTCCTGCGGTCCTAAGGGGCAAGGGAGCTTGCTGACCTGTTTCTCGTCTTGAAGGCAATCATCAACAACGGAGCACACCAATGCACGGACACAAGAGAATTATGGTTACCGGCGGCACCGGATTTCTGGGATCTTTCCTGTGCGAAAGGCTTTTGCGTGAGGGCAATGACGTCCTCTGCGTGGACAATTACTACACCGGTTCGCGCGACAATGTGCTGCATCTTCTTGACGATCCTCGCTTTGAGATCCTCCGCCACGACATCACCTTCCCGCTCTATGTGGAGGTCGACGAGATCTACAACCTCGCCTGCCCGGCGTCTCCGGTCCACTATCAGCACGATCCCGTGCAGACCGTGAAGACCAATGTGCACGGCGCCATCAATATGCTCGGCTTGGCCAAACGCACCAAGGCGAAGATCTTCCAGGCATCCACGAGCGAGGTCTATGGCGATCCGGCAGTCCATCCTCAACCCGAGGAGTATCGAGGCAGCGTTAATCCCATCGGCCCGCGGGCGTGCTATGACGAAGGCAAGCGCTGCGCCGAGACGCTTTTCTTCGACTACCATCGTCAATATGGCGTGGAAATCCGGGTGGCGCGGATATTCAATACCTACGGGCCGCGCATGCAGACCAATGACGGTCGCGTCGTCTCCAATTTCATCGTTCAGGCGCTGCAAAACGAGCCGATCACCATCTTCGGAAACGGTACGCAAACACGTTCCTTCTGCTATGTGGATGATCTGATTGAAGGCTTCATTCGCCTGATGGGCACGCCGGCTGGGGTTACAGGTCCGATCAATCTCGGTAACCCCGGGGAGTTCACGGTTCGCGAACTGGCCGAAATGGTCGTCGAAATGACGGGCTCGAAGTCAGGCATTGTCTTCAAGCCTCTGCCGATCGACGATCCGACGCAGCGCAAACCGGATATCAGCCGCGCAAAACAAGAACTGGGCTGGCAGCCGACAGTAAGCCTGCGTGAAGGGCTTGAGAGAACGATCGCTTATTTCGAGTGGAAGCTCTCCGGCGGATCGAGGACCATGCCCAGCGCAAGACCTGCGCAAACGGCTTATACGCCTCTGCCTGTTCCGGCCGTCGGTCTTCCTGTTTCGGAAGCCACGCGATAGGGACATGAATAGTATCGACGCCAATCGCAAACCGAAGCTCGTTTTCTTTCAATGGGATCATCAGCCCAATGCGAACGCAGCCGGTTACCTGCTGCTGCATATGCAGCAGCAGGTCAAATGCCTCAGCACGCACTTCGATGTCGTCGTCGTCAACCGTGACTGCGACTACGCGGAGATATGCGAAAGGCACGAACCGGATCTGACGCTGTTTGAGAGCGGCTACCGGTCACACGGCTCGCGGCGGATAAAAATCTCCAATACAAGTGCTGACGTCGGCGTTCCGAAACTGGGACTTCACAATGCCGATCCATGGTGCGACCGGCGCAGTGGCTTCCTTTCCGATATGGAGCAGTGGGGCATCGAGACATATTTCTCGATTGGAACAATGACTCCCGAATATATGCCGGAGCTCAGGGATAACCTGTTCGTCTGGCCAAACTTCATCGATCCCGATGTCTATCGCGACTATGGCCAGCAGAAGGTCATACCCGTCACGCTCACAGGCCAAGTCTACGGGCTCTACCCCTGGCGGCAAAAGGTTTTTCCGATCATCCGCGACCACTATCCCTGCCTGGTCTCGCCGCAACACAGCTATGAGAGCAAGCTTGCCTCCCAATTATTGGCGGGAGAAGCCTATGCGCGCGTCCTCAACGCGAGCTTCGTCGTCCCCACATGTGGAACCGCGGGCGGCGAGGTCGTACGCAAGCATTTCGAGATCCCCGGGGCACACGCCTGTCTACTGACGGAACGGACGGCAGCCGTTGAGGCCGCCGGTTTTGTCGATATGGAGAATTGTGTCTTTACCGGCCACCATGACGTGGTTGAACGATTGGAACACCTCTTTGCCCATCCCGCCGAGATCCAGCGCATTTCGGCAGCGGGTTATAATTTGGTCCACTCGCGTCATACGCTGAGCCACAGACCCCAAATATATCAATGGTTCATGCTGAACAAAGGTCTGCGATCCGGCGAAAAGATCATCCAGCCCGGACCTTTCAGCGATCTCATAAAGGTCGAACGCATCTCGCAGCGGGAGAGCGTCCATATCGTCGGTGAGGCGAGCGATCGCGCCTTGCTGAAGCAGGGCGATTTGTTGCTTGAGCAGGGCAGGGTGGAAGAGGCCAAGCAATGCTACCTCAACTGCCTGAACTATGTGTCCTACCTGCCTGAAGCCAAACTCCGTCTTGCCATCTGCGCATTGCGCGAGGGCGATGCCGATCACGCCTATGACCTTATGGTGAATCTGATCAAGATAACGATGATCGACTATGGGGCGAGCGACCCTGATCCTGTGGAATGGGCATATTTCCTCCTTGCCCTGGTCTGCAAGGGACATTTTGAGCAGGCGCGGAGGTTACACGACTTCTATCCGAGCCTGTCCCACGACGAACTCAGGCGCATGCGCATCATCCTCGAGCAACCGGGTCGAGGCAAGCGGGCTGCTTCAGGAGGTCAACGGAAAGATCGAAAAAGCATCCACCAGCTTCCCAAGCGGAGCGATCACGAATGGTTTTCATGGGTTGCCGATATTCTCGAGCGTTGCCAGAAGCCGGATCTTGCGAACGCTCTGCGTCATGTCCCCGTTGCCGCGAACGAAACTGGCGAGCTTGCGGGAACTCTACACGTCAAACGTGATCTCAGTTGGCCCCTGCGATTCTACTTAGGCATGGATAGCCTGATGATCAAACTGCACCTGAACAGCTTGAGACCGAACGTGCCGCCTCTGCCGGAGTTCGGATATGTCAGGTATCTTGCAAGGGGCATGGTCCCCCGCTCACAAAGAGGTCGGCTGCGCAGAATCCGAATGGCGCTTTCCAGGCCTTCTTCGTGACCGCCGGCAATTGACTTGAGCGCCTGACATAACGGCGCGCTAAAGCGCGTCACATCGAGCTGGATTCATGTGACGCGCTTTAGCTTTTTGTTTTCATGCATGTCGACAGGTCTCTGCTGGCGTATCAGCACAGTTCTCTGCTCATCCCGGAGCCGGAGAGACTATCGGGAAAGAGATCGTTGAGCTTGAACACAACCTCGGTCCTGTTCGTTGCCTTGACCTTTTTCATGATGTTGCGAACATGGACCTTGACCGTGCTTTCCCGCAGGTTGAGCTCATAGGCAATGATCTTGTTCGCCTTTCCGCGCCGCAGCGCCGCGACGACTTCGGCCTGGCGATCCGTGAATATCCCGGCCATAGGATGCGCCGTCGTGTTGTTCGACTGCAGCAGGTGACGCATGGCGAACAGGGCGCTTGCGGGCACAAAAAGTCCTCCTGCTACCGACAGCGCGATCAGTTCCATGCAGACGCTGATGCTGACGGTGGCCGGTATGTAACCCTTGGCGCCATAGTCGATCGCTCTCACGATCTGGTCGAAATCGTCACTATCAGCCAATATGATGACCGGTGTCGACGCGAATTCAGATGAAAGGTTCTTGATCTGCTCCGAAACGGCAGGTTCGTCGACCATCCTGCCGCCAACGTTCAAGATGATTGCCGAAAGTGGAGGATATTCTTCGCGCTTGAGCTTCCACTCCTCAATTGATCCAAACGCCAGAACAAGGAAATCCTTCGTATGGCCGGACATGCATTGCGCAAGGCAATGCCGATCAAGTTCTCTCTTGTCTAGAATGACAAGCGAGTGCTTTGGACCGGCCGACCGGGCAAGCACTGTCGAACCGTTTTCCATCTCCAGGGGAAGAGATATGTTTTCTTGCCTGTGGTTTATAGTTACCGAGTTCAAAGCCCGATCCTCCCTAGTTTTTTTCCACGCCTAAACCAAAAGGCGAATGTTCACACACCCCCGCGAACAAGGGAGTTTATTACCAATAGTGCTGATTTAATACCAAATTCCCGCAGTTCTCATAGTAATTAATAGTAGCTACCCCAAGACTTAAGTCCCATAAAAAGCTGTAAGTAGTCGTATTTATCAAATTGATCCTTTCATCTCTAAGTCATCTTCATGTCTATATATGAAGTCGTGATATATATTCAGTCGGCTTGGCTAAACCCATGTAAACCAAGCTCGTCTTCGGTTTATGAGCGAGATCGAGTGCGGCGTGATCTGTCGCCGATTGTGAGCATTGATCATAAACTTCAGCACGCGATCATCATCCAACCTTCGTAAGCGCCTACGCCTTTAGGAGCATGAGCTTAACCGTTTTGTTCCTTTACTTGGGCAGAGAAAACAATTCTTTTTGGATGGAAAGAAATAGTTTGTTCTGCTGAAATGAAACCTTGAACGCATCATGCGATTGTCGGTTTCAGCCCACAGCGGGCTTGTTGAAGGGGTGCAGGCGTAATGATTGCATCGAACGTCAAGCTGGATGATAGCTGCGTCATCCATCATCGAGATCTAGTGAACCTCTACGGCTGCACGATCGGGGCGGGAACGCGCGTCGGCACCTTCGTTGAAATCCAGAAAAACGTCCTCGTCGGAAAAGACTGCAAGATTTCCAGCCATTCCTTCCTCTGTGAAGGCGTGACGCTGGAAGACGGCGTTTTCATCGGCCACGGGGTCATGTTCACCAATGATCTTTATCCGCGCGCCGTCAATTCGGACGGCAATCTGCAGACCGAAGCCGACTGGGTTGTCATGCCCACTCTGGTCAAGCGCCACGCGTCGATCGGCAGCAACGCCACCATTGTGCCTGGCGTGACCATCGGAGAGGCCGCACAGGTCGGCGCGGGCGCTGTCGTAACCAAGGATGTGCCTGCCGGCGCCATTGTCGCCGGCGTTCCGGCCAGGATCATCGGTCACGTTCATGACCGATCAGTCAACATGCAAGCGTTGGGAGAAATGCGATGATCGGTATCGCCGTTGTTGGGTATGGGTATTGGGGTCCGAATCTGGTTCGCAACATTTCGGAAGCGGCCGGGGCGCAGCTCATTTCAGTCTGTGATCTCAATATAGAACGGCTGGCGGCCGTCAAAGCGCGCTATCCCGCAATAACGATCACCGATAAATTCGAGGAAGTTCTGGCCGATCCGCGAGTGGATGCAATCGCCATCGCAACACCGGTCTCGACCCATTTCAAGCTCGCAATGCAGGCTATGATGGCCGGAAAGCATGTCTTCGTCGAAAAGCCGATGGCATCGACGACTGACGAAGCCGCACGGATGGTCGAGGAAGCCGCGCGTCGACGCCTCGTGCTGGCCGTGGATCATACCTTCGTCCACACCGGCGCCGTCCGCAAGATGCGTGAACTGGTCGATAGCGGCCTGGGCGATATGTATTATTACGACTCCGTTCGCGTCAATCTGGGGTTGTTCCAGCATGATGTCAGCGTCATCTGGGACCTCGCGGTGCATGACCTCTCCATCCTGGATCATGTCGTGCAGGAAAAGCCGGTGGCTGTTTCAGCGACGGGCATGAGCCATGTGCTCGGCGAGCCGGAGAACATCGCCTATCTCACGCTCTTCTTTGAAAGCAAGCTTATTGCCCACGTACACGTCAACTGGCTTGCCCCGGTCAAGGTCCGCCGCACGCTGATCGGCTGCAGCAACAAGATGATCGTCTATGACGATCTGGAGCCCAGCGAAAAGATCAAGGTCTATGACAAGGGCATCACCATGTGCCCCAATTCCGATGCGTATGGCGAGAAGGTCCATCAGATGATGGTCGGCTACCGCAGCGGCGACATGTGGGCGCCCAAGCTCGATATGACCGAGGCATTGAAACGCGAGCTGGATCAGTTCGTCGAGTGCGTCGAGCAGAATTCGCGCCCCATTGCAGACGGCCAGGCCGGGCTGCGTGTCGTTCGCATCCTTGAAGCAGCAAGCCGGTCGCTCGCCCAGCGCGGTCGTATCATCGAGCTCGAAGAGGCGAGGCGCATCGCATGATCCCCTTTCTGGACCTGAAGGCACAATATCAATCGATCAAGAGCGAAATCGACGCCGCCGTGCTCGGCGTGCTCGCCTCGGGGCAATACGTACTGGGCGAGGAAGTCATCCGCCTCGAGCAGGAATTCGCGGACTATTGCAACGTCAAACATGCAATAGCACTCAACACCGGGACGAGTGCCCTGCACCTGTCGCTTCTCGCGGCAGGCGTCGGCCCCGGCGATGAAGTCATCACCGTGCCATTTACCTTCGTCGCGACCGTATCGGCGATCTGTTACGCAGGTGCACGACCGGTATTCGTCGATGTCGAGCCCGTGACGCTCACGATGGATCCGGCTGAGCTCGAGGCAAAGATTACGCCCCGAACCAAGGCCATTGTTCCCGTCCATCTCTACGGCCAGATGGCCGAGATGGACGCGATCAAAGCGATCGCCGACCATCACCGGATACCGATCATCGAGGACGCCTGCCAGGCGCACGGCGCGCTATACAAAGGCGCGCGCGCCGGCAGCATCGGCACATCGGGCTGCTTCAGCTTCTATCCCGGCAAGAATCTCGGCGCCTGTGGCGAGGGCGGTATCGCCGTCACGAACAGCGACGAGCAGGCCAAGACGATGCGTATGCTGCGTGACTGGGGTCAGGAGCAGCGTTACCACCATCTGCTGAAGGGCTTCAATTACCGCATGGATGCCATCCAGGGAGCCATTCTGCGCGTCAAGCTGCGCCATCTCGAAGCCTGGACCGAAGCCCGTCGTTCTCATGGTCGCCGCTATTCCTCGCTGCTTTCAGGATCGCCGCATTTGCGAACGCCTGTCGAAGTTGCCGATCGGCGGCATGTCTACCATGTCTATGCCATCAGAAGCCGCGATCGCGATGGCCTGCAGCGTGTGCTCACAGCAGAGGGCATTCCGTCCGGTTTGCACTATCCGATCCCTGTTCATTTGCAGAAGGCCCATGCCGACCTCGGTTACAAGGTCGGCGACTTCCCGGTCTCGGAAGCCGCCGCACGCGAGGTTCTCTCCTTGCCGATCTATCCCGAAATGCCCGTACAGCACGTCGATCAGGTCGCGGCTGCGCTGGAGTATGCCTATGTCAGCTAATCCACGCGAGGCTCGCGTCGTGCAAGCCGTCCACGGCCGCAGCCAGAAGCCGGCAGATCCAGCCTATCAGGCAGGGCTCGCCGAAGAGCTCAGGCAATCCTATGGACGCGCCGGCCTGATCGAACTCTACGGTCGCTTTGCGATAGGGGATGGGGTCGTCGACGCGCTGATGCGCAGAGCCATCTGGCAAGCTATCACACGCAGCTGCGGCGCGGGGCTGCAGGTCGCAGGCGGCGTCGGTTTCAAACATCCGGAAACGTTCGAAATCGGCAACGGGGTGTTCATCGGCGCACAAGCCTATATCCAGGGACGCTACGACGGTACCTGCGTGATCGGCGACAATGTCTGGATCGGCCCGATGGCCTATTTTGACGCCCGCGACCTGGTGATCGAGGATTCCGTCGGGTGGGGGCCAGGCGCCAAGGTGCTTGGCTCGACCCACACGGCGCTGCCCATCGATGTGCCGATCATTCGCACGGATCTCGAAATCAAGCCGGTCCGCATCTGTGCGGAGGCCGATATCGGAACAAATGCGACCATTCTTCCCGGCGTGACCATCGGGAAGGGGGCGATCGTAGGAGCAGGGGCCGTTGTCGTTTCCGACATCGAACCGTTCTCGGTTGCCGCGGGTGTACCGGCGAAATTCATACGTTGGCGTTCGGAGAATGATCCGATGACGAACATGTCGCGTGAGGGAAGATCATGAGAAATAAACGGGTGCTCATTACCGGCGGTGCCGGCCTGATCGGTTCGCATATTGCCGATCTCGTCGCATTGGAAAAACCGCGCGAGATCATCGTCCTCGATAATTTCGTGCGCGGGCGCCGGGACAACCTCAGCACGGCAATATCAAGCGGATCCGTCAACATCATCGAGGGCGATATCCGCGACAGAGCGCTTCTGGCGAAAACCTTCGAGGGCGTCGACATCGTCTTTCACCAGGCGGCGATCCGCATCACGCAATGCGCGGAAGACCCGCGGCTCGCCTTCGACGTTCTGGCCGAGGGCACGTTCAATGTCCTTGAAGCCGCCGTGAAGGCAGGCGTGTCGAAGGTCGTCGCGGCCTCCTCTGCATCCGTGCTGGGGCTCGCTGAAAGCTTCCCGACCACCGAAGCGCATCATCCCTATAATAACCGGACGATCTACGGCGCGGCCAAGACCTTCAACGAGGGGCTGTTGCGCAGCTTCGCGGAAATGTACGGCCTGCGCTATGTGGCGCTGCGCTATTTCAACGTCTACGGACCGCGAATGGACGTTTACGGCGCCTACACCGAAGTTCTGATCCGCTGGATGGAGCGCCTGGCGGCCGGAATGCCGCCCCTCATCTATGGGGACGGCAGCCAGACGATGGACTTCGTCGATGCACGCGACATCGCGCGGGCAAACATTCTCGCCGCCAAGAGCGACGTCACGGACGAAGTATTCAATGTCGCGAGCGGCCAGGAAATAAGCCTCCTGGAGCTCGCTCAGATGCTGAGCGGCGTCATGGGCGTTTCACACGCGCCACAGCACAAAGAGGCCCGGACCGTCAACGGTGTAACCCGTCGCCTCGCCGATATCAGCAAGGCCGAACGGCTCCTCGGTTTCAAGGCGGAAATATCAATGGAACAGGGGCTTCGCGATCTCGTTGCCTGGTGGCAGCAGCAGACCGCCGCGGGAGGGGCCGCAGCATGAGCTCACCTCAATCCACAATTCCCGTCGCCAAGCCCGTCCTCGGAGAGGAAGAGGCTGAGGCCGCGCGCCGCGTCATCCTGTCGGGATGGGTGACGCAGGGGCCGGAAGTCGCGGCCTTTGAAAAGGAATTCGCGGCCTTCGTCGGCGCCGAACACGCCTGCGCCGTTTCCAACTGCACAACGGCGCTTCATCTCGCCTTGATGACGGTCGGCGTAGGTCCAGGTGACGAAGTCATCACGGTCAGCCATTCGTTCATAGCAACGGCGAATGCTGTTCGATACTGCGATGCTGTGCCCGTCTTCGTCGACATCGAGCCGGATGGCTACAATATCGACCCAAGGCTGATCGAAGCGGCAATCACGCCCCGCACCAAGGCAATCCTGTGCGTGCATCAGCTTGGCATGCCTTGCGATCTCCGTTCGATTGTGGAGATCGGCAAACACCATTCGATACCGGTTATTGAGGATGCTGCCTGTGCATCGGGAAGCGAAATCCTGTGGGACGGCCGCTGGGAAAAGATCGGCAAGCCGCATGGCGATATTGCCTGCTTCTCCTTCCATCCCCGAAAGGTCGTCACCACGGGTGATGGCGGTATGCTGACGACTGTGAATCCGGAATATGACCGAAAATTCCGGCTGTGGCGCCAGCATGGCATGAGCGTCACCGATGCTGTCCGCCACGGCTCGAAGCAGGTGATCTTCGAAGATTATGATGAGCTGGGCTACAACTACCGCATGACTGACCTCCAGGCCGCGGTCGGACGGGTGCAGCTGCGGCGGCTGCCGGAATTGGTCGCGCAGCGACGACGGTTTGCCTCGCAATATTGCGAGGGACTGTCCACGATCCCGGGCCTGTCGATTCCGGCCGAGCCCGGCTGGGCTCGCAGCAACTGGCAAAGCTTCTGCGTGAGATTGTCTGATGAAATCGACCAGCGGGCAGTCATGCAAGCGCTGCTGGATCAAGGGATTTCGACGCGGCGCGGCGTGATGAACATTCATCTGGAAGGCGCCTATGCCGATCAGAGCTCCCATCGCGCCGCCACCAGCCTGACGCGAAGCGTTTCGGCGCAGCAGCAAACGGTCATCCTGCCGCTTTATGCCCAGATGACGGAAGTCGATATCGTCAGGGTCGTCGAGGCGTTGCGCCAGGCCCTTGCTGAGGCCAGCACCGGGGGCGCCCTCCGTCAGCCCGAGCGGGACGCCGTACCTGCCTGAAGTGATGCCTGCACACTGCGGCATGTGGAAAAGCGCGCATCATCTGATGCGCGCTTTTCCTTATGCGGATTTCGCGATCCATCCTCTGACGATTGCGGGCACCGACTCCGGTGGAAGCAGTTCGACCAGCATGCGCAGCGAGTAAAGCCCGGTCACCACCACGGCGACGCAGCCAATCACCATCGCCGACCATGCCGGCAAGAGGAAAAAGGCCGAGACTACCAATCCCGATGTAGGCAGAAAGAGAAGCGCGTGCCTGCGATTGGCGGGCGACCAGCGAAAGCCGGTGAGCCGACGCACGATCACGTAAATCAGGATGCTATGCCAGACGTAGAGGCCGAAGAACGCCATGCCGGCCCCTGGCGTGCCGAACTTCGATACGAAGAGCCAGGCGAGCCCCACGTGCACCAGCGTTGCTGCGACCTCCGTCCAGAAGAAGATCGTCTGCGCACCCTTCGCCAGGACGATGAAACCCATCGGCCAGGCGACGATCCTGAGCATCATCCCAAGGCAGATCCAGCGCAGAAGATCCACGGCCCCATGAAACTCCGCCGAATAGAACAAACTCATCACGAGCGGCGCCAGGGTCAACGTAGCGATCAGACCGGGGCCAGCCAGCAATATGCTGATTTCCGCCTGCTCATTGACCAGCCGATTGCACTCGGCATGATTGTTCGCGATTGCGGTCAAGCGCGGATAGAAGTCCGTTCCCATCGCCTGCAGGATGAAACCGGCGTAAAGACCGCCAAGCGCCCAGGCTGCCTGATACAATCCCGCCGCGACCACGCCCCCTTCATTCAGGACGATGATACGGATGGCGTAGGCCGCGCCAAAAGTCAGAAGTCCGCTTGCCATGAAGGCGACGCCGAGCCTGAACAGGGCTTTCGCTTCCCCGCCGAACTCGCGCGCCGACATCGGCGGCGGCTGCCTGGATATTTGTTTGCTGTACCACCAGGTGGGAAGGACCGAGACGGCCGCGATTGCCACGAGAGAGGGTGCGATCGCCTTTTCGCCGAACAGATAGATCAGCGGGATGCTGACGATCGTGGCGAAGAGCCCCGACAGAACGTTGATGCGGGCAAGATTCGCGATGCCTCGCAAACCCTGGATCAACGCAGCCTGCCCGGCAGACATGAGCCGAAAGAAGACCGCCAGGGAGAGCAGCACAATGGCGCCGGCGTGCTGGTAGTCGCCGAAGGTGAATTTCGAGACCGGAAACGCCAGCGCCGCAAGCAAAAGCCCGCCAAGCAAGCCGAGCACCACCGAGATGCGTCTGAGCGCTGTCGCCGACCGCGCGATCCTCTCTTCGTCGCCGGCGCCCGCCGCCTCGGCGACCCGGCGCACACCGCTGCTGCTGACGCCCAGACCAGCGATCGCTTGCGCGATATCGAGGATTGCCCCGTAAAGGCCGAGAAGCCCCACGCCTTCAGGGCCGAGCAGAAGAGCGAGCGCCTTGTTGCGAATGATGCTGAGGGCGACATTGACCAGCGAGGAACCGCCCATCAGCATCGTCGATTTGAGGATTTGGGTATAAGTCTGACCGCTGGGCGGGATCATACGCAGGTTCATCACTCAACCCTAGCTGCCAGGTTAGATTCAGGCCGGTCCATATCAAGAGCGATTTCTTTGAGGCAGACGACCTGAGCGCCATGGTGGCGCTCGAACCCCCGCTCCAACGTTGTTGAGAGCACGTGCACGTCGCGGGTCACTGGCCGGCTCGATCTGCAAGCGTTTGGGACTCGAAAGATGGGCTCGTGTCGGCCTGAGGCGAATTATCCAAGATGTGCGGCTGAACGACCCTCACCACATCGCCCGGTGCCAGCGCCGTCGATTCCGAGGCTTGGAACTGATCGATTTGTCCTGCGGTCCGACGAGTCACGCTAAAGGTAAGCGGGAGGTCGTCGGCGACGCTCTTGACGCTGTCATTGCTCCCAAGGTCCGCGATGAGCAGCTTCTGTAGCGTTTCGCGCTTCAGCTTGGATTGATCGAGACTTGCCCGTTCGGACTGTGCTTCGGTCGCCACTTCGCTCCGGCGTGCGTCGTAAAGCCCCTCGAGGTTGCGCGTCGTCTCGCTGATTGCCTGGCGGCCCCGCATGATGGCGGTGACAAGGTCGAGCTTGTCGGAGCGGTAGGTCGTCAGCAACCGTTCCAGATCCATCTGCCTTGACGAAATCGTCAGGCCTTTCTGGACCAGGGACTTGACGCTGACCAGTTGGTCCTCGACCGATTTGATATTGTCGTCTGCGCCCGTCAGTTTCTCTTCCAACGTCGCCATTTCCTTGATCAAAAGATCGCGTAATTCCGTGAAGGCCCTTGACTGCCTGTCCATCGCATTGGCGCGAGCCCGAAAGATAACCCTTTCCTCGTTGTATATCCCGGCAGCAAATTGCTGATCGGGGCCGGTCGTCTCGTCGAAGGTAATCTCGTTGGCTTCATCCATCTCCGCCTGGAGCCGCGCCAACCTCGCGGTGCTGCGCAGGATCGAGTGATCGATTTCGCGCAATTCCCCTACGATCTGGATCGAATGCGTTTGCTGCTCCTCTTTGGCGCGACGCGGCCCGCCGCTCATTGCGAGCGATTGCAGGACGGTCAGTCCTGGGCGGAAAACGTACTGCCCAGGCGTGGTTACGTCTCCCACGACGTAGATCGGCGGGTATTCGAGAATTTCGATGGTGACCGCCGGCGCCTGAACCAAACCGATTTTTTCCTGCAGACGCTTGGCTATCTCATTTGTGAGGTCGGCGTTTTTCCGATTGCCGACGGAAAGGGTTCCAAGGAACGGCAAAAAGACCGTGCCGTCATCCGAGACGGTGTATTCGCCGCCAAGCGCGTCCCATCGTTCATATTGGCCCCTGGATTGCATCCATTGGACGATCGTCAGGCGGATTTTCGTTTGTGGTGCCAAGGTTTGTGGTGCCAAGGTTTGTGAAGCCGGGGGCGCGCTGTCGGCGAGAGCCGGCGGCACAGCTCCGGCAAGAAAGACAAGTGCTCCGATGACAGATGTCGCACGAAAGAAGAGGTGGAGCGTGCGGTGCGATGAATTCATGTACATATCTCGCCTGCAAAACATCCTTAAACGGATGCCGGTCCAATGCCTTGACACTGTTCGACGGCCGGACGACAGGTCCGAATCCGCATTGTTAGTTTGCAGTCTGGCGAAGCCTTGAGGAAGGTGGAGGCCGTTTGCTTTGCCTCATCACTATTGATGAGGTGAGGGGGAGTGCTTCACCCTTTATCGAACAGAAACATATATCCCTGCGCGGCAAAGAGGCATTATCCTGGAAAATCAAAGGTTATGCACGCAGGAATAGGCGTCTCGCGCGAAAGACGGCGAGCGGGTGCGGCGCTGGACCGGCCCGTGCCCGATCGAAGATGCCGCGATTCCAAAGGCTTTTGCCATCACCCAAACCCCTCCAATACACGGATTCGTGACTTCGCGTGTCTCGCTCATTTCTTGGCCATGCGGCACGGCCGTTCCAAAGGATGCAGCCGATAGAGCAAAAGGCGTAGGATATACTCGCTTGTTTTTCGACTATACTTCATGGCCTCGTATGAAGCGATTTCGTATGAAGCGATCCTCATAGATCACCCTGATATTCTTGCGAGAGGTACCCCGCTATGTATCGCAACGCTCGCCGATGGACTTCGCGCTCACTCCTGATGGATTCGTTGTTTCCCCGATGGTTCACTGTCGGCGGAGGCGAAAAAGGAAAGCCGCGCAAGCCTGCCGATAGGCACGGTGACAGCGCTCAACTTGCGGCATCGGTGCAAACTGCGACTGGAAACAATCAGGGCGCCCTTGTCGACGATCCCCATAAGGACGCGGTGCTCAGCGAGCATGACATTGGACAGACAGCGGGCGTGAACGGAGACGCGGACGGTCGGGCCGACGACAGGCTCGTAGCGCCGCCTTTGCCCGACGCTTTCACAATCAATCGCGAATTAGCAGAGCGCAGCGGTAATCTGGCCGCGTCTGCATCATCGGCTCATACGCCGGGTTTTGTACATTTCGCGCCGGATGCAGACAGAGTTGCCTTCGGGGCGGCATCATCCCTTCCGCGCGCCTATGCTGGAATGAGCTTGATAGGCGACGATCCTCTGGCCCCGTATTTGCCGCAAAGCCCTGCGCCGACAGCTTCGGGGCAAGATTCTGCCACCGTGGGGGGCGAACGTTCTCACTCGGGCAAGGTCGTCATTCTCGAATCGACGCCATCAGCGCAATCGACTGCGCATCATGCTGGAGCCAATGCGCTGGCGGTTGGCATGCCCTTTGGCGTGTGCGGATGCGGCTACTATACCTCCCCCACACGGATTCTCGATTGGGCCCATGGCAGCGGCCTGCTTCAGCAGGACGGTCAGTTGCCGGGGACCAAATTTACCGACGGGCCGGACTATGTCTCGACGATCAAGAAGGCCATCGGCGCCTCGGTCAGCGATCCGCTTCTCGATCGTGACGTATCCTCGTTCGCGGGCTGGCGCGCAACCGCAGACCTGGTGAACTCGGCGATCTCGAACGGATCACTGCCCGGCGGCGGAGAGATGGGAACGGGAACCGGCACCAAGGGTAGAGCTGTCCTTTCCGGCTCGGTGACAACACCACCTCAACCTTCTGCGCAGCGGTCGTTGGCAACGCAAGATCTGGCGGCCGCCGCGGCGGTGGCGAGCAACGCGATCGTGCTGGAAAACCAGAAGCAGGGCAATCCGGAGAGCGAGTGGGGCCTCAGCAATGGCGGCAGCACTAACATCGAGGGGTTTGCGACCGACATCAGCGTCGACAACGGCAACACGGTCAGCTTCAAGATCAATACGAATTCCACCAACTATCGTATCGATATCTATCGGCTCGGCTATTATGGCGGCATGGGCGCCCGCAAGGTCACGACCATACAGCATACCGGATTGCAGACGCAGCCCAACCCGCTGCGCAATGCCACGACCGGCACGGTGGACGCCGGCAACTGGGCCGTCTCGGCGTCCTGGACTGTACCTAGCGATGCCGTCTCAGGCGTCTATATCGCCAAGCTCGTGCGTCAGGACGGCACCTTCGGCGAAAATCAGATTCCGTTCATCGTGCGCGACGACGCCAGCCACAGCGATATTGTCTTCCAGACCTCTGACGAGACCTGGCAAGCTTACAACGGCTGGGGTGGCGCAAACTTCTATGGCGGCAACGGCCCGGCGACGGGGCAGGGGGCGGGCCGCGCCTATGCGCTCAGCTACAACAGGCCGATTGCGACCCGCGACGGGGTCGGCACCTATGCCGGCCCGCAGGACTATTTGTTCGGCGCCGAATATGCAGGCATCTACTGGCTGGAACAGAACGGCTATGACGTCTCCTATCTCTCGGGCGTCGACGTCGACCGCTATGGCAGTCTGTTGCTCAATCACAAGACCTATGTCGATGCCGGGCACGACGAATACTGGTCGGGACAGCAGCGGACCAATGTCGAAGCCGCACGCGATGCGGGCGTCAACCTGATGTTCTGGAGCGGCAACGAGGTTTATTGGCGTACCCGATGGGGCAATGCCTACAGCGCCGATGGAACACCTTATCGCACCCTGATCTCCTACAAGGAGACATGGGGCCCCCAGGGTGTCAGCCTCGATCCTTCCAACGAATGGACAGGCACCTTCCGCGACCCGCGCCTCAGCCCGCCTGCGATCGGCGGCGGCAATCCTGAGAACTCGCTGACCGGCCAATTGTTCAAGGTCGACGACGTCGGCGGCAATCTTGCCGCGATCAAGGTTGCCTATGATGATGCCAATCTGCGCTTCTGGCGCAATACGAGCGTCGCAAACCTTCAGCCCGGCCAGACGGCGACGCTCACTAAGAATTATCTTGGTTACGAGTGGGATGAAGCGCCTGACAATGGCTTCGATCCGGCCGGACTGGTAAAGCTGTCATCGACGACGCTGCCCGTCACCACCTACTTGCTCGACTACGGAAATACCACCGGCAGTGCGACGGCGACCCACAATCTGACCCTTTATCGCGCCCCCAGCGGTGCGCTGGTGTTCGGCGCCGGCACGGTCTATTGGACGTGGGGCCTGAGCGATAATCACGATAACGAGGCGACCGCGACCGATCCTCGCGTGCAGCAGGCCATGGTCAATCTGCTTGCCGATATGGGGATTCAACCGGGGACGCTGCAATCCGGGTTGACCGCGACGACTGCTTCGTCGGACCATGTCGCACCGACCTCCTCCATCACGGTACCTGCCACGGTGGCCGCTGGTTCCACCGTGACGATTTCGGGCACCGCTGCCGACACGGGCGGCGGGGTCATCGCCAGCGTCGAGGTTTCGACGGATAACGGTGCGAGCTGGCATCCGGCAACGGGCGACGAGAACTGGACCTACACATGGGTCCCGGCGATTGCAGGGACCTATACGATCCGGTCGCGGGCGGTGGACGACAGCATCAATCTCGAGACACCCTCGGCGGGACGCACTGTCACCGTCACCGGACCAACTTTTACGTCACTCTTCGGTGGCGCGACGCCGGCGGTCGTCAACACCGACGATGCTGCAGCCGTCGAGCTCGGGGTCAAATTCCAGTCCTCCGTGGCGGGCACGGTCAGCGGCATTCGGTTTTACAAGAGCAGCCTGGATACGGGCACACATACCGGGTCGCTCTGGTCGAGCACGGGTACGCGACTTGCGACTCTCACCTTCACCAACGAGACTGCCAGCGGCTGGCAGAGTGCTTCTTTCACGAGCCCGGTGACGTTGACAGCCGGACAGACCTATACGGCATCTTACCATACGAATGTCGGCAACTATTCGACGACCGCCAACTACTTCACCTCCAATGTGACGAGTGGCCCGCTGACGGCGCCGGCAAGCGGCAACGGCGTCTATAATTACGGCAATAGCGCGTTCCCGACGAATAGCTTCGACCAGACGAACTATTGGGTCGATGTGATGTTCAATCCCTCGAATGCGAACAACACGGCGCCGACGGCGGTTGCCGATGCGGGGGATGCGACCGAGAAGGGCGGTGTCGCCAATGGTTCGGGTGGTGTGGTTGCGAGCGGCAACGTGCTGACCAACGATACCGATCCTGATGCTGGCGACACCAAGACGGTGAGCGCGGTCAAGTTCGGCGCGACGTCAGGCACGCTCGGCTCGGCGCTGAACGGCACCTATGGCAGTCTCGTTCTCAATGCATCGGGTACCTATACCTATACGATCAACGAGACCAATTCCGCCGTGCAGGCGCTGCGCCTGTCGACCAACACGCTGAACGATGTCTTCAACTACACGATGCGCGATACCGCCGGCGCCACCGCCTCGGCAAACCTCACCATCACCATCCATGGCGCCAATGACGCGCCGGTGCTCGCCGTCCAGACAGCGACGCAGAACGCCGCCGTCGGCTCTGCCTTCTCCTACACGCTGCCGACGACGACCTTCAGCGATGTCGATAGCGGCGAAACGCTGACCTACGCTGCAACGTCTTCCGACGGCACGGCACTTCCCGCCTGGCTGACCTTCAACGCCTCGACGCGGACCTTCTCCGGCACGCCGACGTCAGGCGGCAGCTATGGCGTCAAGGTCACGGCAACCGACCTCGGCGGCCTTGCCGCCAACGAGACCTTCAACATTGCCGTGTCGGTTCCCGGCAACACGACGCCGACGGCGGTTGCTGATGCGGGGGATGCCACCGAGAAGGGTGGTGTCGCCAATGGCACGGGCGGTGCAGTTGCCACCGGCAACGTGCTGACTAACGATACCGATCCGGACTCTGGCGACACCAAGACGGTGAGCGCCGTCAGCTTCGGCGCGACATCAGGCACGCTCGGCTCGGCGCTGAGCGGCACTTATGGCAGTCTCGTCCTCAATGCATCGGGTACCTATACCTATACGATCAACGAGACCAATTCCGCCGTTCAAGCGCTGCGCCTCTCGACCAACACGCTGAATGAAGTCTTCAGCTATACGATGCGTGATAGCGCCGGCGCCACCGCCTCGGCAAATCTGACCATCACCATCCATGGCGCCAATGATGCACCGGTGCTCGCGGTCCAGACGGCGACGCAGAACGCCACTGTCGGCTCGGCCTTCTCCTTCGTGGTGCCGACGACGACCTTCACCGATGTCGACAGCGGCGAGACGCTGACCTATTCGGCAACGGCTTCCGACGGCACGGCATTGCCTGCCTGGCTTGCCTTCAACGCCTCGACGCGCACCTTCTCCGGCACGCCGACGACAGCAGGCAACTATGCCGTCAAGGTCACGGCAACCGATATCGGCGGTCTCTCGACCAATGAGACTTTCACGATCGCCGCCGCGGCGGCGCCAACGACCTACAGCCTGTTTTCCGCCTCCAGCACGCCGGCCCAGACGAACCTCAACGACGGCCAGCAGCTCGAGCTCGGCGTCAAGTTCACGTCGAGCGTCGGCGGCGACATTACCGGCATCAGGTTCTACCGCAGCGCCAACGACAACGGACAGAACGTCGTCGACCTGTGGAGCTCCACCGGCACCAAACTTGCCACCGCCACCTTCACCAATACCACGGCAAGCGGCTGGCAGACGGCGAACTTCACGACGCCCTTCACCATCACCGCCAACACCACCTATGTCGCCTCCTACCACACGACAGGCGCTTACGTGGGGACCGCTAATTTCTTCACCGCCGCCGTCACCAGCGGGCCGCTGACGGCGACAGCCACCGGCAACGGCGTCTACCGCTATGGCGGCTCCGCCACCGCTGGCATTTTCCCGAATTCCACTTTTGGCGCCACCAATTACTGGGCCGACGTGGTCTTCCGTCCCACGAATACCAACAACGCGACGCCGACGGCGGTCGCCGATGCGGGGGATGCGACCGAGAAGGGCGGTGTCGCCAATGGTTCGGGTGGTGCAGTTGCCACCGGCAACGTGCTGACCAATGACACCGATCCGGACTCTGGCGACACCAAGACGGTGAGCGCCGTCAGCTTCGGCGCGACATCAGGCACGCTCGGCTCGGCGCTGAGCGGCACCTATGGCAGTCTCGTCCTCAATGCATCGGGTACCTATACCTATACGATCAACGAGACCAATTCCGCCGTGCAGGCACTGCGCCTGTCGACCAACACGCTGAATGAAGTCTTCAGCTACACGATGCGTGATACCGCCGGGGCCACCTCCACGACAAACCTGACCATCACCATCCATGGCGCCAATGACGCACCGGTGCTCGCGGTCCAGACGGCGACGCAGAATGCCACCCTTGGCTCCGCCTTCTCCTACACGCTGCCGACGACGACCTTCAGCGATGTCGACAGCGGCGAGACGCTGACCTATTCGGCAACGGCTTCCGACGGCACGGCATTGCCTGCCTGGCTGACCTTCAACGCCTCGACGCGCACTTTCTCCGGCACGCCGACGACAGCAGGCAACTATGCCGTCAAGGTCACGGCAACCGATATCGGCGGTCTCTCGACCAACGAGACTTTCACTATCGCTGCCGGGACGGCGCCAACGACCTACAGCCTGTTTTCCGCCTCCAGCACGCCGACTCAGACGAACCTCAATGACGGCCAGCAGCTCGAGCTCGGCGTCAAGTTCACGTCGAACGTCGCCGGCGACATTACCGGTATCAGGTTCTACCGCAGCGCCAACGACAACGGACAGAACGTCGTCGACCTGTGGAGTTCCACCGGCACCAAGCTTGCCACCGCCACCTTCACCAACACCACGGCAAGCGGCTGGCAAACGGCGAACTTCACGACGCCCTACACCATCACCGCCAACACCACCTATGTCGCCTCCTACCACACGACAGGCGGCTATGTGGCGACCGACGCCTTCTTCACCGCTGCCGTCACGAACGGTCCGCTGACGGCGCCGGCGAGCGGCAACGGCCTCTATGCCTATGGCGGCTCTGCCACCGCAGGCCTCTTCCCGACCGGCACTTTCAATTCAGCGAATTACTATGCCGACGTGGTCTTCCGGCCGCAGCTTGCCGCGTGAGGGATCGGGGAGGTCGGGAACGAGATCGGAATGAGGTTCATACGAAGCAAATGCCCGCCGGGGCGACGATCGCCCCGAACGTCCATATTCGAGAGATGGCGATGAACGGGATCGACCGGCTACCCGTGACAGTGCTCACCGGCTTTCTCGGCGCCGGCAAGACGACGCTCCTCAGCCACGTGCTGACCAACCGCGAGGGCCTGCGGGTCGCCGTCATCGTCAACGATATGAGCGAAGTGAACATAGACGCCAGTCTCATCCGAGACGGCGGTTGCAACCTGTCGCATACGACGGAGACATTGGTTGAGCTCAGCAATGGCTGCATATGCTGCACCCTGCGCGATGACCTCCTGGCGGAAGTGCGGCGACTGGCCGAAGAAGGGCGATATGACTATCTGTTGATAGAGGGGACCGGCATTGCCGAGCCATGCCCGATCGCGGCCACCTTTTCATTCTGCGACGAGAAGGGTGTTTCGCTCTCCGATTTTGCGAAACTCGACACGATGGTGACCGTCGTCGACGCCGCAAGCCTGTTGGCCGATTACAGCAGCGCCGATCTGCTTGCCGACCGCGGCATGGAGCGGGACAGCGAAGACCGGCGGACACTCATAGACCTGTTGGTGGACCAGATCGAATTTGCCGATGTTGTCGTGATCAACAAGATCTCGGACGCGAGCGAGGAGATGCGCGCGGAAGTCCGCACGGTCGTGACTGCTCTCAACCCGGATGCGCGTCAGGTGGAGGCGGACTTCGGCGAGGTTTCCCTTGCAACCATCCTCAATACGGGCCTCTTCGATGAAGCAAAAGCAGCCGCCCACCCGTTATGGCACAAAGAACTATACAGCCCGGGCGACCATGTCCCGGAGACTGAGGAATACGGCGTATCGAGCTTTGTCTATCGCGCGCGGCGTCCCTTCGACCCGAAGCGGTTTCGAGCATTCCTGGACGAGCCCTGGCCGGGGGTGATGCGTGCCAAGGGCCACCTCTGGCTTGCCACCCGCCCGCGTCACGTGGGTCTGATGTCGGCTGCCGGCGTGCAACGGCGCTGCGAGCCCATGGGGCTGTGGTGGGCAGCCGTGCCCCGACAGGACTGGCCACCCCATCAACAGTTTCGTCAGCATATCGAGAGCCGGTGGGACAGCGCCTGGGGCGACCGTCGGCAGGAATTGGTTTTTATCGGTGTCGATATGGACGAGAAAGGTGTGCGGACCGCACTGGACGGATGCCTCGCCAGCGCTGATCCGCGCGACTGGGCCAGCCTCGAAGATCCGTTTCCGGCCTGGTAGCGCGGTGGACCTTCGCGTCGTCACGGCTTGGTTGGGCAGCCCTTTGCCACGCGAGGTATCTGCTCTCGCGCGTCCGTAAGTTCAAAGCCGGTGCTGTAATCTATCTCGCCGGCCTTGATGGCGAACATAGTGGCGAAATCAGCGCCGGATGTGAGGGCGGCAAGCAGCTTCGGATGTTTTGAGAGAACAATCGTTCGCCGATCGGGACTGTTGCCGTCGAGGCGGATCGTCTCTCTGTACCTCCCAATCTCGAAGCGCGCCAATCGCGGGCCGTTCTCACCAATAGTGGCATCGCCAATCTCGAAGATGAGACCGTTCTTGGCGTCGCACCGGACCATGTAACAAGCCTCGATGTCGCTCGCATCAATCATTGAGCATGTTCCGACCGCTCCGGCATGCGAACCGGTGAGCTTAACCCATGGAGCCGGCGGCTCGACCTCCTGTGCAAGCGCAGGCGATGCCGCAAGGCACGCACCCAACACACACGCTGCCACGCCAACCACGCCTGCGACTGTCGGTCTGCTGAACCTCATCCTACCCTCGTTTTTCCAAGACGTTGCGAGCCCGATAGCGTCTCGACTTGGCGGCGCTTGTCAAGGTCGATTGAGAGGAGAGGCAGACCAGCAGCCTAGGCATCGCCGGACGCCCCTTTCGCTTCGCCAAGGCAAAGCGGTGCGGGCCGGCGGGCCGGGCATTTCTAGCCCGGATTAGAGGCGATCGCTCGGACGTACCTTGGGGTATGCGTTGAGGGTCATCATATGGGCGTAGGGAATACCTCCCTCATACCCCAGATTGCTGTCGTACGTTCCCTCGGCAAAGGTGCCAGAATGAACCTCTTGCTATAGCGGCCGAAGGGCCGGCCGATGCGGAAGGGGACGCCGCTTATGCGGAGAATTCGCGTTAGTAACCGTGAGTACCTGAGTACATTTGGTGGAGCGTTAAGTATCTGTCGTGCACCCTCAGCCTGGAGCGCAGTGCTGGGAACCGCGACGGTTGTATCTTCCACGAGTACCGATGGTTCCCTAAGCTTTGCCAATAACGGCGGCTTCGCCAATCGCGACGGGGCCGCCGTCCCGTCCTCCTTCACAGGTTCCTTTACCGGCAATATCATGCAGCCCGCCGCGCTGTTCTCATCGAGCGGCGTGGAGACTGCCTCGATACCACCGGCGGCGACATCAGCGCCTGCAGGCGACGGCGGCGCGCAGGACCCGTCCACCAAGACGGCGTCGGTCGCGACGGTGTTGCAGACGACGACCACATCATCCGAGCGCACCGTGCTCGGTCCGGACCCGTATCAGGAGGCTGCGACACTGCCTGCCGCTCCCGTGCTGACGGGTGTTACCAGCAGTGCCGGCACGGCAAGCCCTGCCACGCCGCCGACAGACCCTGCCGCCGGTGCCGGCACGACGTCATTGAGCCTTCAGACCTCGATGGCCTCCATCTTGCTGCAGCCGAGCCAGGACGGCTCCACTGGTTCGACCGCGACGCCTGCGGCGCTTGCAGCACCGGTGACGGCGCTTGCCCCTGCGGCCGCGGCCGCGGTGACGCCCAACAAGATCGCGCTCGAGAACATGAAGCAGGGCAACCCCATCAGCGAATGGGGCCTGGTGGGCGATGGCAAGGGCACCATCCAGGGCTTTGCCACCGACATCAGCACGAATATCGGCCAGACGGTCGATTTCAAGATCGCCACGGATTCCACCCATTACCGCATCGATATCTATCGCATGGGCTATTACGGCGGGGCGGGCGCGCGCAAGGTCGACTCGATCGAGAAATCGCTGACCACGGCGCAGGTCCAGCCGCATCCGATCGTCGACATGTCGCTCGGCCTCATCGATTGCGGCAACTGGTCGGTTTCCGCGAGCTGGCAGATCCCCGCCGATGCCGTTTCCGGCGTCTATTTCGCCAAGCTGGTGCGCGAGGACGGCACTGAGGACGCCAGCATCATCCCCTTCGTCGTGCGCGACGATGCCTCGCACAGCAATATCGTCTTCCAGACGTCTGATACTACATGGCAGGCCTATAACGCCTGGGGCGGCGCCAGCCTCTACTATGGCGAAGTGCCCGTCGATCCGGCCGCCATGATCGGCTACTTGCCGCCGAACTGCAGCTGCGGCCTGCAGGCGATCGGCCGCGCCTCCGCGATCAGCTATAACAGGCCGATCATCACCAGTACGAGCCCGGTCGGCGGCTCGCATGATTATATCTTCGGAGCCGAATCCTCCGCCATCTCGTGGCTGGAACAGAACGGCTACGACGTTTCCTATATTTCAGGCGTCGATGCGGCGCGCAGCGGCAGCCTGCTGCTCAACCATGATGCCTATCTCTCCGTCGGACATGACGAATACTGGTCTGCAGAGCAGCGCACCAATGTCGAGGCCGCCCGCGATGCCGGCGTAAACCTCGCCTTCTGGAGCGGCAACGAATGCTACTGGAAGGTCCGCTGGCAGAGCAGCATCGACGGCAGCGGCCAGGCCTATCGCACCATGGTCTGCTACAAGGAGACCTGGGGCACGAGCACCGATCCGAGCAACGTCGGCACCGGCACCTGGCGCGATCCGCGTTATGCCGATCCGGGGCAGGAGCCGGAGAATGCGCTGACGGGCACGATGTTCCAGGTGGACGCCTACCGCCAGGATACGATCTCCATCCCCTACGACTATTCGAACCTGCGCTTCTGGCGCAATACCGATGTCTCCCAGCTGAATGAAGGCCAGACCTACAATCTGGTGCAGAACCTGCTCGGCTATGAGTGGGATTCCGATGTCGAGAACGGCTTCCGGCCGGATGGTCTCATCAACCTGTCGCTCTCGTCGGTCTCGGTCGATACCTATCTGCGCGATTACGGCACGACGGTCGGTTCTGCAGTCGCCACCCACAGTCTCACCATGTACCGGGCGGAAAGTGGCGCGCTCGTCTTCGGCGCCGGCACCGTCTTCTGGTCCTGGGGCCTGAGCGACAACCACCAGGGCGCCGCCACGTCAACCGATCGCAATGTGCAGCAGGCGATGGTCAACATGTTCGCGGACATGGGCATCCAGCCGACCACGCTCGATGCCAGCCTGATCCTCGCGACCAAATCGACCGACATACTGAAGCCGACATCGTCGATCTCGTCGCCCATCATTGGAGCAAGCTTCCTCGAAGGCCAGCACGTGACGATCACGGGCACGGCGCAGGATTTCGGCGGCGGCATCATTGCCGGCGTTGAAGTCTCCACCGATGGCGGCCAGCACTGGTTCAAGGCGTCAGGCCGCGAGAGCTGGAGCTATAACTGGGTCGTCCAGGCCAGCGGCACCTACACGATCATGTCGCGCGCCGTCGACGACAGCGTCAATCTGGAGACGCCATCGGCCGGCAAGCAGGTCAGCGTCACCCTGCCGGCAACGACGGGCCTGTGGACGCTCGCGGAAAAGCCGGCAACCGAGGTGGCGATCGATCGCGATTCGGTCGAGCTCGGTCTGCGCTTCCAGACGACGACCGCAGGTTCCGTGCAGGGCATCCGTTTCTACAAGGGCTTCTACAACATCGGCGACCATGTCGTCAGCCTCTGGAAGGCCGACGGAACGTTGCTGGCGACTGGTGTGTCCGTCGATGAATCGCTCTCCGGCTGGCAGACGGTGATGTTCTCCAGCCCGGTCCAGATTGCGGCCGGCACGACCTACGTGGCTTCCTATCACAGCAGCGGTTACTACTCGGTGACGAGCAATTATTTCACCGGCGGCACCTATGCCAGCGGCGCGGTGAAGGCCGTCGGTGGTGGCGGCGTCTTCGCCTACGGGAGCACTGCCGGCACGTTCCCCGGCCAAAGCCCCGGCACCGGCACCAATTACTGGGTCGACGTGGTCTTCGATGCCGGCCCCAACAGCGCGCCGGTCGCGACCGACGATACGGGGCTGACCATCTCCGGCAACGACACCGTCGTCATCTCGATCGCCTCGCTTGTCGGAAACGATACCGATCCCAATGGCGACGCGCTGACGATTTCGGCCGTCGGCAATGCCGTCAACGGCACGGTGACGCTCAACAAGCAGAACGGCACCGTTACCTTCACGCCGACCAACAATTATTCGGGGCCGGCAAGCTTCACCTATACGCTATCGGACGGGCGCGGCGGCACGGATCAGGGCAGCGTCAGCCTCACCGTAAACCCAGGCCCTGCCGGAGAAACGCTGTTTACATCAAGCGAAGGCCCGACGGGCGCAAGCTTCAACGACGGCCAGTCGATGGAACTCGGCATGAAGTTCGTCGCTTCGACCAAGGGCCTGATTACCGGCATCCGCTACTACAAGGCATCAGGCGATACCGGCCCCCATACCGGCTCCCTGTGGACGGTCGACGGAACGCTGGTTGCGACCGTGACCTTTGCCGACAGCGGATCGGTGAACGGCTGGCAGACCGCAACATTCGCAAACGCAGTGCATATCGCGGCCGGCACGACCTATGTCGCCTCCTACAGCACGACAGGCTCCTATGTGGCGACGGCGAATTATTTCACGTCAGCCCATACCAATGGCTCGCTGACGGCGCTCGCCGGCAGCAATGGCGTCTACACGGTCGGGAGCTCGGCATTCCCGACCGCAAGCTACCAGTCGTCGAATTATTGGGTGGATGTCGTCTACAACCAATCGACGGGCAATACGGTGCCGGTCGCCGCCAATGACAATGGCTATACGACCTATTCCAACACGGCGCTGTCGATCGCCGCAGCCAGCCTGTTGGCAAACGATACTGATGCCGATGGAGATCCGCTCAGCATCACCGGCGTCAATGGTGCGGTCAACGGAACGGTGACCTTCAACAGCCAGACCAAATCCGTCACTTTCACCCCAGCGGCGGGTTATACGGGTGCGGCAAGCTTCTCCTATTCGATCGCGGATGGGGCTGGCGGAACGGCGTCGGCCACGGTCAGCCTCACGGTCAATTCGCAGTCGGGCGGTGGCACGACATCGAGCCTGTTTACCGGCGCAGATACGTCAGGGGTTGCCGCCGCCAATGACGCCAGCTCGGTCGAACTCGGCGTCAAGTTCATCGCTTCCGCCAACGGCCAGATCACCGGGCTTACCTATTACAGGAGCGCTGGGGATACCGGCACGCATATCGGCTCGCTCTGGACCGCCAGCGGCCAGCTTCTGACCCAGGCGACCTTCATCAACGAAACGGCAAGCGGCTGGCAGACGGTTTCCTTCACGCAGCCGATCAATATCACCGCCGGCACCACCTATGTGGCGAGCTACCATTCCAACGGTTTCTATTCGGCAACGGCGAACTACTTCACGACGGACCATACGAGCGGCGCGCTGACGGCGCCGGCAAGCTCGGTCAGCGGCGGCAACGGCATTTATGCCTATGGCAGCGGCAGTCTGTTCCCGAATTCCTCCTACAACGCCACCAACTACTGGGTTGATGTGCTCTACAAGCAGGGCGCACAGAATGCGGTTCCGGTCGCCGCCAATGACAGCGGCTTCTCGACCAACACGGGCACGCCGGTCACCATCCAGGCCTCGGCGCTGCTTGCAAACGACAGCGACGCCGACGGCGATGCGCTTGCGATTACCGGCGTCAGCAACGCGGTCAACGGCTCGGTCGCCTGGAATGCCCAGGCCCAGACCGTGACCTTCACGCCGACGGCAGGTTATTCCGGCTCGGCGAGCTTCAGCTACGCGATCTCGGACGGCAAGGGCGGCACGGCCTCGGCTCAGGTGGCGCTCACCGTCAACAACGCGGCGGCAGGTCCGGAGCAGAACCTCTTTGGGGCAAACGCGACGCCCTCTGTCGTCACCGTCAACGACAACCAGCCGGTCAATCTCGGCATGAAATTCCAGGCCGATACCGCCGGCTGGATCAGCGCCATCCGCTTCTACAAGGGTACAGACAATACCGGCCCGCACAGCGGCTATCTGTGGACAGCTTCGGGCACTCTGCTCGGCAGCGTCACCTTCAACAACGAGACGGCGAGCGGCTGGCAGACCGCGCAGCTCACCCAGCAGATCGCGATCCAGGCGGATACGACCTACGTCGTGTCCTACTCGACCAACGGCAATTATTCGGCGACCGGCAATTACTTTGCCAGCGACGTGACGAACGGGGACCTGAAGGTGCCCGGCGGCAGTAACGGCGTCTATGCCTATGGATCGGGCGGGCTGTTCCCGACCGCCAGCTACAACAGCACGAACTACTATGTGGACGTGGGATTCAAACCGCAGCTCGCGGCGTAACGCCCGCGGGGATGTAAGCCAAGCATCGAGTAAAGAGTGAGAGTATCGATGATGCGTACAGATATCAGATTGCCGGTTACGGTTCTCGCCGGGTTCCTCGGCGCTGGGAAGACGACTGTCCTCAATCATGTGCTGAGTAATCGTGAGGGTCGCCGGGTCGCTGTCATCGTCAACGATATGAGCGAGGTCAACATCGATGCGGATCTCCTGCGCGAAGGGGGGGCAGACCTCCTGCGCACGGACGAGACGCTGGTGGAACTCACCAACGGATGCATCTGTTGTACGCTCCGCGAAGATCTGCTGAGCGAAGTCCGCCGGCTCTCCGCCGCCGGCCGTTTCGACTATCTGCTGATCGAGGGCACCGGCATTGCCGAACCGCTGCCTGTTGCAGCCACCTTCTCCTTCCGCGACGAGAGCGGAGCGGCCCTTTGCGACGTGGCAAGGCTCGACACGATGGTCTGCGTTGTCGATGCCGTCAATCTTCTCGCCGATTACCAGAGCGCCGAGTTCCTTGCCGATCGCGGCGAAAGGCGCGACGGGGACGATGAGCGCAAGCTCGTCGAACTGCTGGTCGAGCAGATCGAATTTGCCGATGTCGTCATCGTCAACAAGGCAGGCGATGTGCCCTGCGCTGATCTTGCCGAGGTTCGCCGGGTCATCGCCGCGCTCAATCCGGATGCCCAGGTCATCGAAGCGGTCTTCGGCCAGGTGCCGCTTTCCGCGATCATGGATACAGGCCTCTTCAGCGAGGCGAAGGCTGCCCGCCATCCGCTCTGGCACAAGGAGCTCTTCGGCTGGGGTAACCATGTGCCGGAGACAGAGGAATACGGCATTTCAAGCTTTGTCTATCGCAGCCGCCGGCCGTTCGAGCCGCTGAGGCTCAAGGATTTCCTCGACAGGAAATGGGCGGGCCTCATCCGCGCAAAAGGCCATTTCTGGCTGGCGACGAGGCCTGATGAGATCGGCCTCCTGTCGATCGCCGGCACCCAATGCCGCATCGAAACCAGGGGATATTGGTGGGCCTCCGTGCCACAGGTGCAATGGCCGCGCTTTCCGCAATTCCGCCAGCTCATCGAGAGGCATTGGGATGATGTCTGGGGCGACCGCCGCCAGGAGCTCGTCTTCATCGGTTCGGGCTTCGACAAGGCGGCGATCTGGGCGGCGCTCGACGACTGCCTGACCGGGGAGGAAACGGGCTTCGATCCGCAGACCGCCGTCGGCCTTCGCGATCCGTTTCCGGCGTGGCGGCACGATACGCACGCATCGCACCGAAAAGTGTGAAGCGGTTTTCGGGCAATCCGATGCGTCGACGCAAAGATGAACAGATTTTTTGACCATCAAACAGGAGAGAGAACATGAGCAGCGAACTTTATGCAGATGGTATCGGTGAAATCACCATCACGGGAACGATCGTGCGCATCGACCTGATGTCGCTCTCGGCCACCGACCGCGACGCCAACAACAATCCGAAGCCGGTCTTCCGCCAGCGCATCATCATGCCGGTCGATGCCTTCGCCAACGCGGTCGATCTCATGCAGAAGGCGCTCGGCGGGCTGGTCGAAGCGGGTGCGGTTCGCCGGATCGGCGACATGTCGGCTGCGGCAGCCGCCGATATACAGGGGGAGGCCGGCGCGTCGAACGCCTCGCCGAACTTCAACTGACAAACAGGGTGTGGAGCGCTGCGCGTCCATTCGGACGCGCGGAGGATGCTTCGACTTTTGAACAAAGCCTCGGTTTCGTAGCATTTCGGGTGGGCCATGAGTGGTTTTCTGCATACCAACCTGCACTGTCTTGCGCTCGTCGCGCGTCATCACGGCGTCGATCTTTCGCCTGAGCGATTGCAGCACGATTATTCCGTCGGCAACGATCCGGTGGCGGTGCGGCAGATGCTCCGGATGGCCAAGGATGCCGGCCTCAGGGCGAGGCACCTGACGCTGGACTGGCGGAGCCTGCTCCAGCTCGGGGAAGCATTCCCGGCGCTTGCCGAACTTTCGAACGGCAATTGGGTGGTCATCGCCGGCGCGGTCGGAGAGGGCGAGGATCAGAGGATCCGCGTTCTCGACCCGCTTGCCACGCGCCCCGATGTCATGCTGCTGAGCGAGGAACAATTCGCCAAGGCCTGGCTCGGATCGGTGGTTCTGCTCAAGCGCAACTATCGCATGTCGGATGAGGACCGGCCCTTCGGCTTCCGCTGGTTCATTCCCGAAATCATCCGCCAGCGCAGCTTCTTCCGCGATGTGGCGCTCGCGGCCTTCGTGCTCTATGGCCTCGGGCTGACGACGCCGATGTTCTTCCAGCTCGTCATCGACAAGGTGCTCGTGCACCAGAGCTACGCGACGCTGACCGTCCTGACGGTCGGTATCGCGGTGGCGCTCGTTTTCGACGCGACCTTCAGCTTCCTGCGCCGCTATCTGCTGCTCTACGCCACCAACAGGATCGACATCCGGGTGGCGACGCGCACATTCGGCCATCTGCTCAACCTGCCGATCGCGCTCTTCGAGCAGGCCTCGGCCGGCGTTCTCGTCAAGCACATGCAACAGACAGGGCGCATCCGCGAATTCCTGACCGGCCGGCTGTTCCTGACGCTTCTCGACGGTGTCTCGCTCTTCGTCTTCGTGCCGATTCTGCTTCTCTACAGCGTCAAGCTGACGCTTGTGGTGCTGGGTTTCGCAGCGCTCGTCGGGCTTGTCGTGATGATGCTCGTCGGGCCGTTCCAGCGCCGCCTGCAGGCGCTTTACCAGGCCGAAGGCGACCGGCAGGCCCTGCTGGTGGAAACCGTGCACGGCATGCGCACGGTCAAGTCGCTGGCGCTGGAGCCGCGCCAGCGTAAGGTGTGGGACGATTATTCGGCGCAGTCGATCTCGGTGCGCTTCCGGGTCGAGAAGATCTCGACCATCGCCCAGTCGCTGACCGGGCTTCTGGAAAAGCTGATGAGTGTGGCGATCATCGGCCTCGGCGCGCTCGATGTCTTTAGCGGTGCGATGACCATCGGCGCACTTGTTGCCTTCAACATGCTCGCCGGCCGGGTCTCCGGGCCGCTCGTGCAGATCGTCACCATGGTGCATGAATATCAGGAAGTGGCGCTCTCGGTGCGCATGCTCGGCGAGATCATGAACCAGCGGCCGGAACAGGCCGGACGCGGCCGAGGGGTCAGGCCGCATCTGCATGGCCGCATCGAGTTCGACAGGGTCACCTTCCGCTATGCTCCCGATGCTGCGCCGGCGCTCGACAACGTCTCCTTCGCCATCCCGGCGGGCTCAGTCTTCGGCGTGGTTGGCAAGAGCGGCTCGGGCAAGACGACGATCACGCGGCTCATCCAGGGGCTCTACCAGAGCCAGGAGGGGCTGGTGCGCATGGATGGCTATGACAGTCGCGAGATCGATCTCGTGCATCTGAGAACCAGCATCGGCGTCGTGCTGCAGGATAATTTCCTGTTCCGCGGCTCGGTGCGCGACAATATCGCCGCCGCAAAACCCGATGCCAGCATCGAGGAGATCATGGAGGTCGCCCGCATCGCCGGCGCGGAAGAGTTCATCGAGCGCCTGCCGCGCGGCTTCGACACGATGCTGGAAGAAAACGCCGCCAACCTCTCGGGCGGCCAGAAGCAGCGGCTTGCCATTGCGCGCGCGCTGATCACCGATCCGAAGCTTCTGATCTTCGACGAGGCGACAAGCGCGCTCGACCCCGACAGCGAGGCGATCATCCGCGAGAATCTGAGTCGCATCGCCGCCGGGCGCACCGTCATCATCGTCTCGCACCGGCTTTCGACGCTTGTGGATTCCGATGCCATTCTGGTCATCGACAGGGGCAAGGTCGCCGATATCGGCCGGCACGACCAACTGGTGTCGCGCTGCATGACTTATCGCCACCTGTGGGCACAGCAGATGAGGCAGGTCGCATGAACGCGCATATCAGAAAATCCGACGAAAACATGCCGGTCCCCACAGGCAAAGGGCCTGCGGGCAATGGGCCGGGTAAGGGCAGGGAACTTGTAGCCCGCCCGCCGCTGCCGCCTGCTATCGCGGAATTCCAGTCCGATGCGGTGGAGCTCGAGGAACGCGCGCCGCCGCGCGTTGCCCGCATGACGCTCTATTGCGTGACGGCGCTGATTGCTGCCGCCATCACCTGGGCCTCCGTCTCGTCGATCGACGAGGTGGTGATTGCGCCCGGCAAGCTCGTCACCACCCAGCCGACCATCGTCGTCCAGCCGTTGGAAACCTCGATCATCCGCACGATCGACGTGAAGGCCGGCGAGGTGGTGCATGCCGGCCAGACGCTTGCAACACTCGACGCCACCTTCAGCCAGGCCGATGTCGACCAGCAGCACGCGAAATTCACCGCGCTCGATGCCCAGGTGAAGCGCATCGAAGCGGAGCTTGCCGGCGACGACTACGCTGTCATGGCCGGCAAAACGCCTGACGAGATGCTGCAGGTGCAGCTCTTCGGCCAGCGGCGGGCCTTCTACACGGCGCAGCTGCAGAATTTCGAACAGCAGATCGCCGGCCAGTCGGCAGCGCTTGCCGCCAGCAAGAACCAGGAGGCCGTGCTCGTCGACCGGCGCGACACGCTTTCGCAGATCGAAGGCGCGCGCGAGCGGCTCTTTAACACGCAGAGCGGCTCGCTGATCACCATGCTCGGCTCGCGCGACGCCCGTCTCGACGTCGAATCCGACCTGACCGCCGTGCGCGGTAAGGCCGACGAGGCGGCGCATGCCTATGCCAAGCTCAGAGCCGACCGCCAGGCCTTCATCGAGGATTTCCGCCGCGCCGCGATGGAGCAGCTGGTGGAACTGCGCGGCCAGCGCGACATGGCCGATGAAGAGCTGAAGAAGATGGAGCTGCGCCGCAACATGGTGTCGCTGACGGCACCTGCCGATGCCGTCGTGCTGGATCTCGCCCAGCGCTCCATCGGCTCCGTCGTGCGCGAGGCCGAACCGATCGTCACCCTGGTGCCGATCAACGTGCCGCTCGAAGCCGAAGTGTCGATCAACACCCGCGACATCGGCCGCATCGCCGTGGGCAAGGAGGCCCGCATCAAGCTCGACGCCTATCCCTTCCAGAAATACGGCACGGCCTCCGGCGAGGTGCGCACCATCAGCCAGGACACGTTCCAGACCGGCCAGCAGGAACAGACCGCCACCCCGAGCCAGCCGGCCGCCCCCTTCTTCAAGGCCCGCATCCTGCTCGCCGATACCAGGCTGAATGCGTCGGATGTGCCCGTGCGGCTGCTTCCCGGGATGACCGTTTCCACGGAAATCAAGGTCGGCAACCGCACGGTGATCTCCTATTTCCTGTATCCCCTGCTGCGTGGCCTCGATAACGCAATACGCGAGCCGTAAGGGCGGCGGATCAGTTCGCCCCGAGCGAGATGTGGCGGCGGGCCAACGCGGAGTGACCGCGGGCGCGCCGCCAGGAGCCTCAGAAGGGATAGTGTTGGGTGGAGTCCTCGACGGTTATCCAGCGCAGATCGGTGAATTCGGCAATGGCCGCCTTGCCTCCGAAGCGGCCGTAGCCGCTGCCCTTGACGCCGCCGAACGGCATTTGTGCTTCGTCATTCAAGGTCGGGCCGTTGATGTGGCAAATGCCGGACTGGATGCGCCCGGCGATGGCAAGCGCCCGCTGTACGTCGCGGCTGAAAACGGCAGACGACAGGCCGTATTCCGTATCGTTGGCAACGCGCACCGCCTCGTCCTCGTTCGCGACACGGATAATCGGCTTTACCGGACCGAAGGATTCTTCCGAATAGACGCGCATGTCAGGCGAGACGAAATCGAGCAGTGTGGCTTCGACCACGGTGCCGTTACGCTTGCCGCCGGCCACCAGCTTGGCGCCCTTGGCCTGCGCATCAGTGATCAGCTCTTCCATTTTCTTGGCTGCGTCCAGGCTGATCAGCGAGCCGAGGACAACATGGCCGCGCGGATCGCCGGCGGGCAGTACGGCTGCACGCGCCGCAAGCTTGGCGACGAAAGTATCCGCAATCGCCTGATGCACGATGATGCGCTCTGTCGACATGCAGATCTGGCCCTGATTCATGAAGGCGCCGAAGATCGCCGCGTTGACCGCGCCGTCGATATCCGCATCCTCCAGCACGACCAACGGCGCCTTGCCGCCGAGTTCCAGAAGAGCGGGCTTCAGATGCTTGCCGCTGAGTTCGGCGATGATCTTGCCGACCTTCGTCGAGCCGGTGAAATTGACGCGGCGAACGGCGGGATGGGCAATCAGTGCCTCGACGATACCAGGTGCGTCTTCCGGCGCATTGGTGATGACGTTGATGACGCCGGCCGGCAGGCCCGCCTCGGTTAGCGCAGTCGCAATCAGTCGCTGCGTACCCGGGCATTGCTCAGAAGCCTTGAGGATCACGGTATTGCCGCAGGCGATCGGCATGGCAATGGCGCGTGTCGCGAGGATCACGGGCGCATTCCAGGGCGCGATAGCAAGGCAAACGCCAGCCGCCTGACGTACGCCCATGGCCAGTGTGCCGGGCTTGTCGGACGGGATGATCTCGCCACCGATCTGCGTCGTCATGGCGGCAGCTTCGCGCAGAATATTGGCCGCGAGCATGACGTTGAAGCCAGCCCAGGGCGCTGTCGCTCCCGTCTCTTCCATCATCAGTTTCGTAAACTCGCCGACCTTGGCATCCATGATATCGGCGGCCTTGGCCAAGATCGTGCGCCGCTGGCCCGGGCCGGTGCTCGACCAGGCGGAAAAGGCATTGGAGGCAGCCTCGATCGCGGCGGCGACATCTTCAGCCCCTGCCGCCGGCGCCGTGCTTGCCAGCTCTCCCGTGAAAGGATCGAGGCGGTCATAGGTGCGGCCGCTGGCCGCCGGCTTGTCGACGCCGTTGATGAGAAGGGAAATGTTCATCTCTTGTCTCCTGATGAGGGTAGTTTTTCAGAAACCGAACACGTCGGCATTGATGGAAGCTTCCAGCCCGCCGTCGACCGGAAGGTTGGCACCGTTGATCCAACGCGCACCGTCCGAGCACAGAAACAGGATGGCGGGCGCGATATCGGCGGACGTGCCGGCCCGTCCGACACGCGTGATATCGCTGTCGACACGGGCATCGCCGAGCACGGCGCGGAACTGTTTCAGGATCGGCGTCTCCACCGGACCAGGGCTGACGGCATTGACGCGAATGCCGCGATCCTTGAAGAGAGGCTGCCGCGCGGCGCGCATCGTCCAAAGCAGCAGCAGTTCCTTGGAGAGGGGATAGCCCTCCTCATTCTTCAGTCCGTGTTCGTTGGCAAGAGCTGCGACATCCGGAAAGCCCTCGATGCCGGTCAACGTCTTTGCCCGCTCCAGATTGGCGCGCCAGCCATAGCCGGCAATCGAGGCAACATTGACGATCGCTCCACCTTCGCGCAGGCGGGGTGCGACGGCTTCCGAAAGGGCGCGCAGGCCGTAGAAATTGACAGCCAGCGTCGCCGCGACGCCGGTATTTCCGGAAAGCCCGGCGACATTGGCGAGAGCGTCGATGCGATTGGGCAACTGCCTGGCGATTTCCTCGACGCCGGCGGCGGTCGAAATATCCCCCTTGATGAAGGAGTTGATGCCCGATGACGGCTCGCGGACATCGACGCCGATGACGTCGGCTCCCATTTGCCCCGCAAGCTCGGCCGCACGCGCGCCGATACCCGAGGCGACGCCGGTAATGAGGATGGTCTTGCCGAAAAGCATGATTTCACCTTTCTTATGAAATGCAGCGAACGCTCGCGCTACTGTTTATCCTTGAAGAGATCAGAAAACGTCAGCCGATAACCCACGGGCAAAAGCTGCAGATCGAAGCGGCGTTCGATCTCACCCCAGAGGCCGCGCGGCAGATAGAGCGAGAAGAGCACCGCGGTCGCGCCCAGACCGACCAGATACCAGACCCCGGTTCCGCCGAAGACGGTTTCGATGACGAAGAAGAGGATGGCGCCGAGGATGGCGCCCTCGAACTTGCCGATGCCGCCGACCAACACCATGAAGATCATGTAGGCGGTCCACTGCACACTGAAATAGGTCTTGGGCTGGAAGGTGACTGCGGTTGCCAGCCACAGGCCGCCGGCAACGGCGATGCCGAAGGCGGCAAGAACAAAGAGCAGGCGTTTCGTCGCCGCGACGCGGACGCCAACGGAGGTTGCCGCGTCCTCATTGTCGCGGATCGCCTGCATGGCGGCTCCGGCCCGGCTCCGCATCAACGCAAAGAGTGCGCCGAGGAGCGCGACCATGGCGACCAGCGCCAGCCAATAGATCGCCACGCGCCGCATGCCGCTATCATAGGCGTTCAAGGAGATCAGCGAGGTTCCGGTTTCCCCCTGAATGAGCCGGTCGAGATTGACGAGCAGATGGGCAAGCTCGGCAAGCACCCACATGCCGATGGCAAACTCGCCGCCCTTCAGCCGCAGCATCAGCCATGAAAGCGGTAGCGATATCGCGCCGGTGACGACTGCCGCGGCAATCAGTGAAACGAAGGGATCGAGCCCCGCATCCGCCAGCCGAATGGTGAAATAGGCGCCGAGCCCGAAGAAGACCTGCTGGCCGACGGAGACGAGACCGCCGAAACCCGCCAGCGCATTCCACATCGCCGCCAGGATCACGTAGATGAAGAGAGCCGTCATGCGATCGGTAACGCCGGCGCTGGAGACGGCAGGCACAGCGGCGAGAAGCCCGATCGCCACCATCATGACGGCCAGGGTCAAGCGTGAGGACGCAGTCCAGCGCTCGACGGAAAATCCGGGTGCGATCGTGCTCATGACGGGCTCCGAAGAAGTGTGCGGATTTTACCGAGGCTTAGGAAACCGAACTGGTGCAGCCGCACGAAAAGAACGAGAAGGAAGGCGATGTGACCGCCGATCAGGAAGCCTTGCGGGTGGATCTGGGCACCGAGCGATTGCGCCAGTCCAAGCACGATGCCACCGAGCAGGGTTCCCCAAAGCGAACCAGCGCCCCCGATGACGGCCGCTTCGAAGGCAAACAATAGCTGCGGTCCGCCCGAATAAGGATTGAAAGTCGCCCGCATGGCCAGGAATGCGCCGGCAATGCCGACCGTAACCATCGTGATCGCGGTCGCAACGGCGTTGACGCGACGCGCATCGATGCCGACGAGGCCCGCAGTATCCGGATCCTCCGCCGTGGCGCGAATGGAGCGGCCAAGTGAGAAGCCGCTGAGGAAGAACTGCAGCCCGCCGATGATGACGATCGCCGTCACCATCATCAAGACAGAAAGCTTGCCGACGAAGACGTGACCCGGCAGTTGCCAGGACGCATAGGAGAGATTGCCGATGAAGGGCGCGAGCGAACGCGTATCCGCCCCGAATTGCTGGAACAACAGGTTATCGATGACGATCGACAAGCCGAAGGTCGTCAGGATCGGCAGTAACGTTCCACCGCGCGCACTGCGCTCGAGGACGAAGCGCTGCAGAAGCCAGCCGAGGACAGCCATGACCGGCAGGACAATCAGCAGGCCGGCAAGGGGCGGGATGCCGAGTTTCGCTGCCAGCAGCCAGAGGCCGTAGGCGGCGGCGACGGCAAGACTGCCATGCGCGAGGTTGATGATGCGCATGACTGAGAACATGAAGGAAAGGCCGCAAGCGATGACAGCATAGTAACCGCCGAGCAGAATGCCTTGAATGAGGGTGTTGATCACGAGACGCTCCTCTCGCCTGTCGCCCGATGCAGGCCGAAATAGGCTCGGGTCACTTCCTCGCGCGTTACGCCATTTGCCGGCCTGTCGAGCACGATATTCCCCTCTAGCATGCAGATGACGCGGCTTGCGACGCTCATTGCGCGCGCCAGATCCTGCTCGACAAGCACGATGGTCGTGCCTGACGACAAGAGCCCTTGCAGTTGCTGATAGACACGGTCGACGACAAGCGGCGACAGACCCAGGGAAACTTCGTCGAGCAACAGGATATCGGGATTGCTCATCAGCGCCCGACCGATCGCGGTTGCCTGTTGCTCGCCGCCCGACAGATGGCCGGTCTTGGCGTGCCGACGCGGCTTCAAATTGGGGAAGGCATCGAAGATCCGCTCTATCGTCCACTCGCCCTTGCGGCCGGCGCTGGTGCCGAGCAATAGATTTTCCTCAACCGTCATCTGCGAGAACAACCGCCGTCCCTCCGGCACGAGCGCAATGCCCCTGGCAATACGTTTGTGCGAGGGAACGGGCGTGACGTCTTCGCCATCGAGCAGAATCTGGCCGGCGGCCGGCAGATGCGCGCCGGCGATGGAACGCAGCAGCGTCGTCTTGCCCGCGCCATTGGCGCCAACAAGCGCCAGCACTTCTCCCTTGGCGAGGTCGAAACTGACGCCGCGCACCGCCTGCAGCAGACCATGGCGGACATCGAGATTGCGAACGGAAAGAATGCTCATGCGGGCGTTCCCCCAAGATAGGCGCGCACCACTTCGGCATCGCTCATGACGGCTTTCGGATCGCCATCGGCGATGATCTTGCCGGCATCCATGCAGATCAGCCGTTCGACGACCTGCAAGAGGATGTGAACGATATGCTCGATCCAGACGATGCCGATACCACGCCGCCTGAGCTCGAGAATGGTACCGACGAGTTCGCTCGCTTCGCCATCCGTCAGCCCGCCGCCGATTTCGTCGAGCAGCAGCAGACGCGGACCGGTGGCAAGTGCGCGGGCGAGCTCAAGGCGCTTGCGATCGAGTAGACCGAGCGTGTCGGCGCGACGATTGGCAACCCCGAGCATGCCGCAGAGCCGCAGCGAATCGACAACGCGCTCATAGGCCTCGTCGCGGCTCGATGCCTTGCCGTGCGAGGCGGCAACGAAAACATTCTCGAATGTCGTCATGCCGGTGAACGGTTTTGGAATCTGATGCGTCCTGACGAGGCCGGACCGGCAACGATCGGCCGCCGTCAACGCGGTCACGTTCCGCCCGTCGAATGTGATCGTTCCGGCACTCAGCGGAAAGGCCCCCGCCAATGCGCTCAGCAAGGTCGTCTTGCCCGCTCCGTTCGGGCCGACGATGCCGACGGCATCGCCGTCTCCCATGGAGAAGTCGAGGTTTTCGAGGACCACAAGTGCCCCGAAGCGCTTGTGGATCCCCTTGGCCGACAGGAAATCCTGTCCTGGCCTATGTCGTTCTTGTCCCTGCACGATAGCCTTACCCGTTGTAAGCGATAAGTTTGGCCGCGACCGGCACGTTCGGGTCGGTGGCGTTTTCGGTAACGACATAGTCGAGCGCGAACTTCGAGCCCTCGGGCGCCTTGACCCATTGCGTGCCGATGATCGGCCCGGGAGAGACATTGGCGACGGGGCCGCTGGTAAAATCCACCTTGCCGGCAATTGTCGTCGTCTTCAGCGTGCTCAGCGCCTTGGCGACGGCCTCCTTGCTTTTTGCATCCGAGGCGGCCTTCAGGGCGTCGAAACCGGCATCGAGCAGAGCAAGACTCGCACCCAACTGCTGCGTCCACTGCTTGCCGCTTGCCGCCTCGTAGCCATCGGCGAGCTCGGTTCCGGAGGCGCCCGTCAGCGTCGACTTGTAGGGAAAGGCCTTATGCCAATAGGCGGCGCTGGCGAGATTGATACCGAGGTCGCCGAGCGCCTCGATGTCGGACGGGAAGAGCCCGGTCTTGGCGACCTGGCAGATCTTGATCTGCTGGGTAAGTCCCTGCTGAGCCGCCTGGCGCCAGAAGGCGGCGAAATCCGGGGGGATCGGGAAGCTGTTGAAGATCTCGACGCCTTCTTGTCGGAAAAGCGCGATCTGCGATGAGAAATCGGTCGTACCCGTCTCATAAGCACCAGGATCGACGATGGTGAAGCCCGCCTTGGCGAGCGCAGGCGCCAGATGGGCGCGGATCGCATTGCCATCGGCATCGTTGGGATACATGACGCCGACCTTCTTGTTTGTCTCGATCAGATTCCACTGCGAGACATAGGCCTTGTGGAACTCTTCGACGCCGAAGCCGAAGTGATAGGTCCATTTGAACGGCGACGGCGCACCGGGCTTGGCGCCGCGGCCGAAATACCAGGCTTCCCACGGCATGACTGTCGACAAGCACGGCACGCCGGCAGCCTCGCAGGCGTCGGCAACCGGGTTGATCGTCTCCGGCGTCGAAACCGCCAGCATCAGATCGACCGCCTGATTGTTGATCAGATCCTTTGCCAATTGGCCGGCGCGCGACGGATCGGACTGTGTGTCGCGATCGAGGATTTCGACCTTCCATGTCTTGCCGCCGGCCTGCAATCCATTGGCCAGCGCCTTGCGCGCGAGATCGAGCACATAGCCATCCGTCTCGCCGAATCCGCCGAGCTGCCCTGTGCGGGGGCTGATAAAGCCGACCTTCAGCGTGTCATCGGCAGCAAAAGCCTTGCGCCCACCGACAGCCAATGCGGTCGTACCCGCGGCGGCCGCAGTCATAAAATCTCGGCGCGTCAGTCCCGCGCCCAAAATCCGTCCCTTGAAACCAGTCATGTAATTTCCTCCCTCTTTGGCGGAGCCCTCTTAACTCCGTGTTCCCTTGTGTCTTTCCAATCCGTGACGATTCAGATCGGATAGTTCCGCCTGCCGGAGGCAAGCGTGATCCAGCGAAGTTCCGTGAACTCGTCGATCGCTGCCCTGCCGCCGAATCGGCCGTAGCCGCTCGATTTGACGCCGCCGAACGGCATTTGGGGCTCGTCCGCGACGGTTGCTTCGTTGATGTGGCAGATGCCGGTCTCGATGCGCTTGGCGACGTCAAGCGCCTGGTTGATGTCCCGGCTGAAGACAGCTGACGAGAGGCCATATTCGTTGTCGTTGGCCACGGTCACGGCTTCGTCGATGCTGTCGACACGAATGATCGCAGCCAGCGGCCCAAAGCTTTCCTCGCGGTAGATGCGCATGGCTGGGGTGACGTGATCGATGACCGTGGCATCGATCAGCGTGCCGCGCGCGTGACCGCCGCAAAGGACGACCGCGCCCTTCTGCGCGGCATCCTCGACCAGAGCGCGGACGCGGCGTACTGCTTCGGCCGTAATCATCGTCCCGAGCGGCGTGTTGCCGTCGCGCGGATTGCCGGCAACGAGCGTCTCCGCCTTGGCCCTGAACTTCTCTACGAATTCATCGGCGATCTCCTCCATGAGGATGATCCGCTCGGTCGACATGCAGATCTGCCCCTGGTTCATGAAGGCACCGAAGGCGGCTGCACGCACGGCCTCATCAATATCGGCATCGGCGAGGACGATGAAGGGTGCCTTGCCGCCGAGCTCGAGCAGGCAGCGCTTTAGATGGCGAGCCGACGCCTCGGCAATCAGCCGGCCGACGCGCGTCGATCCCGTGAAATTGATTCGGCGCACCGCCGGATGGGCGATCAGGGTGTCGACGACGGCGGCGGCATCGCTCGGTGCATTGGAAACGATGTTGACGACGCCAGGCGGAAAGCCGGCGTCACGCAGGACGTCACCGATCAGGCCATGGGTCTTCGGGCAGAGTTCGGATGCCTTGAGGACAACCGTATTGCCGCAGGCAAGAGGCATGGCGACGGCACGGGTACCAAGGATGATAGGTGCATTCCAGGGGGCGATACCGACGCAGACGCCTGCCGGTTGGCGGACCGCCATGGCGAGGCTTCCCGGAATGCCTGATGGTACGAGTTCGCCTGAGATTTGCGTGGTCATTGCCGCCGCCTCCCGGAAGATATCGGCGCCGAGCGCGCAATTGATCGCCGCCCACTGTGTGGTGGCGCCGGTTTCGCCGGTCATGGCTGCAATGAGCTCCGGGCTGCGGGCCTCCAGGAGATCGGCGGCGGCGTTCAGCAGCCTGCGCCGCTCGCCCGGGCCGGTTTGCGACCAGTCGGGAAACGCGGCAGCGGCCGCGTTGGCCGCTTTTGTCATGTCGGCGACAGACCCCGCTGAGGCGATCGTTGCGACATCGCCGGTCAGCGGATCGATCCGTTCGTAGGTCGCTCCGGAAGAAGCGCCCATCTCTTCGTTGTTGATCATCAGCTTTGCCGAAAACACCGTTTCACCCACTCGCCAAGACTGGCGTCTGCGTTGTTGCCACGGGAGAAGGACGTGCGGGCGCACCAGCCCTAGGGCTGCCAGACCACGTTCTGCATTTTTTGGAATGCCTCCTCCCAAAGGCTGATGACCAGAAGGTTACGCCGATCAATTGCGGATGGAATGCGATTTATTGGGCTAATGTTGTAATTTTCTGGCGATTGCCGCAATATCGGGAGGGACGGGAGCGGAGGAGAAGCGTTGGACGCAAGCATTCATCGCTATGCCAGGGGCGAGTGGCACGGACCCTCGCTCTCGCATCGCCATATCCGTTTTCAGAAAGGGCTCTATGCCGATTTCCACCATTTCCTTTTGCTCCGGGAGGGGAGGGCTGAGCTTCACTTCAATAGCGGCGAGGAGCGGCCGTTGCAGGGCCCGCTCCTTGCCTTCCTGCCGCCGCAGGCACGCTGCGACTTGTTGATCGCGGCTGGAACCGCGGCGCATCTGGTGGGAGCCTCGCCGCAGGTAATGGTCGATGCGATCGGCGAGAAGGTGGAATCCTATTCGCTGCGCATCTTCACCGAACAGCGCAAGTTGGTCGAGGCATCGGATCCCCTGTTGGTGGCTGAAATTGCTCCGCTGATTTCGGGCTTCGTGCGTGAGATCGACGAGCCCTCCCGCGCCTCCTGGATGGCGGCATCGGCCTATATGCGGCTGATCCTGATGACGCTTTGGCGCGGCACCGAGGGCGAGAGAAATGAGCAGCGCGGGCAGGGCGAAACCGGATCGATCCTGCAGCGATATCGCCAGCTCGTCGAGGCCGGTTTCCGCCAGCATCGGCCGATCAGCGACTACGCCGCAGAGCTCGGCGTCACTGCCGACCGGCTTCATGCGGTCTGCCAGAGGTCGCTCGGGCGCTCACCGATCCAGCTCTTGCATGAGCGCGTGGTGCAGGAGGCAAAGCTGAGATTGGAGCGCTCGGCCCGCAATATACAGGAAATCTCTGACAGCCTCGGCTTTAGCGATCCGACCTATTTCAGCCATTTCTTCAAACGCAAGACCGGCCTTTCTCCCGCCGGCTACCGCGAGATCGCCCGCGTTTCCGCCGGCTCGGAAAACAGAATGCTCTCCTCAGGCTATGCGGACTGGCCTTAGGTTCGAGCGCATTGGATCGCCGGAAGTCACCAGGCTTCGGAACCTCTACGGGCGCAGAACCCCAGTCAGAAGGATGCGATCCGTCAATATGAAACATCAGCTTCCCACATCGACAAAGGCGAAAGCAGGTTTCAGCTGCGCTTATATATTCGCTTCAGCGCAGCCAGCAGAGCATCCATTTCGTTGGGCGAAAACAGGTCGGTGAAACGCTGTTCGTGTGCATCGATCAGCTTGCGCGCCTGCGCAAGCATGGCGCGTCCCGCTATCGTCAGATGCAGTTCCTGGCGGCGCCGGTCCGCTTGGGAAGGGCGGCGCTCGACGAAGTCGCGCGCTGCCAGCCGGTTGACGAGGGCCATCATGGTCGCGCGATCGGTGCCGAGCGTATTGGCCAGGTCGATCTGCGATGCGCCGGCGTTGACTGCAAGAAGCTCCATCACCGCGAGCTGTTTCTGCGTCAGCCCCAGCTCGTCCATAGTTTCAGCGAAGTCGCGATAGATCGCGACATGCGCCATACGCAGATGAAAGCCCAGAAGATCGCCAAGCCGGCCGACGTCGAGTGACGGCGTCGCCGGAGCATCCTCGCTCTCGAAATCATCCTGCGGTGGTTTTGCGGCCATCATTCGCTCTCGCCTGATCCAGGCGCCATAACCATCAAAATCAGCAGGTTAGTCAATATCCGCGCAACGATTTCCCTGGAGTCTGCCGGATCGGTGGGATTTTCCGCAAGCAGCCTCTTGCATCCTGTCGGAAAAATATTAGTATGTGTTGCATACAAATTTGCTGTTGGCCGCGGAGGAGCGGCGGGCATGGGAGGAAAAAATGGCGCATTCCTTTTCCGGAAGGTCTTCGTCGGCCGATTGCGGACTGGTGGCGAATGATCCGATCCTTTATCGCGCCCATGTCGCGCCGGATCGTCAGGCCCTGTTCGAAATCGCCACCGGCCGTCAGCTTAGCTATGCCGAGCTCGATATGCGGATCGCCCGCTGCGGCGGTTTCCTGAAGGATATGCTCGGAGCGCGGCGGGAAGGGGCGCGGATCGCCATGCTGGCGCGCAACTCGATCGATTCGATCGTGCTGGCCTTTGCCTGCCAGCGCGTCGGCGCCGTTTATGTACCGCTCAACTGGCGTCTCAGCGCCGCCGAACTGCGGCCGATCCTTGCCGATTGCGCACCGGCGCTCCTGGTCCATGACGAGGAGTTTTCGGCTGTTGTGGCGAGCCTTGCAGATGCCGATCCCGAGATGGCGGTGATCTCGACGGCAGATGGCCCAGCCGGGCTTGCTGCCCGCATCGAGGCGAGCGCCTCGGCCGACCCGGTATCTGACGATGCCGATCGGGCATGCGTCCTTCTCTACACCTCGGGCACGACAGGACAGCCGAAGGGCGTCGTCATCACCGGCCGCAATGCTTTCTATGCCGCCGTCAATTTTTCCTTCGTCGGAGAGATCGGGCCGGCATCGGTCGCTTTGTGCGATCTGCCGTTCTTCCACACGATCGGGCTCATTGCCGTGGCGCGGACCACATTGATGCTGGGCGGGACGCTCGTCATCTCCGACCGCTTCACCCCGGCCCGCACGCTGGCCGCCCTTGCCGACCGGGAGCGGGCCGTCACCCATTATTTCGCCGTACCGCAGATCGCGCTCGCCTTGCGCAACGACCCCGCTTATAGCGCCGCGGCTCTCTCTGGCCTGCATGCGCTCTTCGTTGGCGGCGCGCCGCTGACGCAGGCGCTGATCGAAAGCTATCTCGACGACGGCGTTGCGCTGGTCAACGGCTACGGCATGAGCGAGGCTGGAACGGTGCTGCATGTACCGATCGATCGGCGCGCGGTGCAGGACAATCCCGGCAGTGTCGGTCTTCCCGCACCATTGCTCGACATCCGCATTGTCGGCGAGGGTGGCCGTGACGTTGGCGGCGGCGAGATCGGCGAACTCTGGCTGCGTGGACCGGCGGTGACGCCAGGCTACTGGAACAAGCCTGCGGAAACCGCCGCCGCCTTCACCGACGGCTGGTACCGTACCGGCGATCTCGGCCGCCGCGAAGCAAACGGCTTCTATCGCATCGTCGACCGGCTGAAGGATATGTATATCAGCGGCGGTGAGAATGTTTATCCGGCCGAAGTCGAAGCCGTACTCGCTAGCCATCCCGATATCCTCGACGTCGCGGTCGTTGGCATTCCCGACATAAGATGGGGCGAATGCGGCGTCGCCTATGTCGTGCTGCGGCCGGGTGCTGCGACAACGGGTGAGGAGATTGCCGGCCATTGCGTCGCAAAGCTCGCCGCCTTCAAGCGCCCGGCACGCATCTTCTTCGTCGAAACCATTCCTCGCACCGCCTCCGGCAAGGTGCAGAAACATGTTCTGCGCCAGCTGCATTCCGACGAAACCCTTCAACGACAGGCCTGATGAAGCGGCCGCGGCTTCATGCCGAAACCAATGGAGTGATCTGATGACTGAAAACCAATCGCCGGTTCTGGTCGAATTCGACAATGGCATCGCTTTCGTGACCCTTAACCGTCCGGAAAAGCGCAATGCGATGAATCCGGCTCTCAATGCCCGGATGCTCGAGGTGCTCGACGAGCTTGAGGGTGACGAGCGTTGTGGTGTGCTCGTCCTGCGCGGCGCCGGGCAATCCTGGTCCGCCGGCATGGATCTCAAGGAATATTTCCGCGACAATGACGGCAAGCCGCGGGATGCCACATTGAAGGCACGGCGGCAGTCCGGCAACTGGTGGAGCCGGCTGATGTATTTCGAAAAGCCGACGATCGCCATGGTCAACGGCTGGTGCTTCGGCGGCGCCTTCACGCCGCTGGTTTCCTGCGATCTCGCCATCGCCGCCGAGGAAGCGAATTTCGGCCTTTCCGAGATCAACTGGGGCATTCTGCCGGGCGGCAACGTCACCCGCGCGGTCGCCGAAGTGATGCGCCATCGTGACGCGCTCTACTACATCATGACCGGCGAGCTGTTCGGCGGGCGCAAGGCTGCGGAAATGGGTCTCGTCAACGAGGCCGTGCCGCTTGCCGAGCTCGAAACCCGCGTGCGCAAGATCTGCGCGAGCCTGCTCGAAAAGAACCCGGTGACGCTGAAGGCCGCCAAGGACACTTACAAGCGTGTGCGTAACCTGCCGTGGGATCTCGCCGACGATTACATCTACGCCAAGCTGGAACAGATGTTGTTTCTCGACAAGACCAAGGGGCGCGACGAAGGGCTGAAGCAGTTCCTCGACGACAAGACCTATCAGCCGGGGCTCGGCGCCTACAAGCGCTGAGAACAGGTCCGCGTGCGCGTAGTCTACGAGCTGATCATTGGGAGGGAGGAAAGCAATGAAGATCCATGCCGCGGTGGCCCGTGCGCCCCATATGCCGTTTTCAATAGAAAGGCTCGATCTGGAGGAACCCCGCGAGGGTGAAATCCTGGTTCGGGTCGTCGCGACCGGCGTTTGCCACACCGATATCGTCATGCGTGACCAGCACCTGCCGGTGCCGCAGCCGGTCGTGCTCGGTCATGAAGGTGCCGGTATCGTCGAACGTGTCGGGCCGGGCGTTGCCAAGGTGGCGCCGGGCGATCACGTGGTCATGACCTTCAATTCCTGTGGTCATTGCCCGAGCTGCAACGATCACGAGGAGACCTATTGCCACGAATTCTTCCCGCGCAATTTCTTCGGCGCGCGCGCCGACGGTTCGAGCGGGCTCTCATGCGAGGGAGAGCGGATTCACGGCAATATTTTCGGACAATCCTCCTTTGCGAGCCACGCGCTGTGCCATGAACGCAATATCGTGAAAGTGCCGAAAGATGCGGATCTGGCGCTGCTCGGGCCGCTTGCCTGTGGCATCCAGACCGGCGCCGGCGCGGTGATGAATGCGCTCGAGGTCAAGCCTGGAAAAATACTCGCAGTTTTCGGCATGGGCTCTGTTGGTCTGGCCGCCGTGATGGCGGCGCGGGTCGTCGGCGCGTCACGGATCATCGCCGTCGACGTCAACGAGACGCGGCTGGCGCTTGCGGCGGAACTCGGAGCGACCGACATCGTCAACGGCAAGGAGAGCGACGCGGTCGCCGCGATCATGGCGCTGACCGGCGCCGGCGTCGACTATTCTATCGATGCCTCCGGCGTGCCCGCCGTTATTGACCAGTGCGTGCGGGTGCTGGCGCCGCGCGGCACATGCGGCATCGTCGGGGCCTCGCCGCACGGCGCGACGTTGACGCTCGACCTCACCCATATTCTGTCCGGCGGACGCCGGGTGCGCGGCATCGTCGAGGGCGATTCCAATCCCGATGTGCTGATCCCTCTCTTGATCGACCTTCATCGCCAAGGGCGCTTCCCGTTCGACAGGCTCGTCAGCTTCTACGATTTCGCCGACATCAACCGGGCGGTAGAGGACTCGGAAAGAGGCATCGTGCTGAAACCGATCGTGCGCCAGCCGGCCGCCTGACATCGTTCAAGGGAGGAACCAATGAACACCGTCACCCCAATCGCCACCGATACCAGTGTTGACGCCATGAAGGCGCTGCTTGCCCGGCAAAGGGCGTCTTTCCTCAAGGAGGGACCGCCTGATATCGAGACCCGCATCGATCGCATCGATCGCGTCATCGCCCTTCTCGTCGATCATAAGGATGCGATTGCGGCGGCTCTGTCGGACGATTTCGGCAGCCGCAGCGTCGAGGCGAGCCTGCTTCTCGACGTCTTCACCTGCATCGGTTCGCTGAAATATGCCAAGGCTCATCTTGCCGAATGGTTGAAGCCCGAGCAGCACGAGGCACTATTCCCCGACGCGGTGGCCGAGGTGGTCTATCAGCCGAAGGGGGTGGTCGGCATCCTGAGCCCCTGGAATTTCCCCTTTCAGCTCGCCCTTGCCCCGCTTGCCGGCATTCTCGCCGCCGGCAACCGCGCTATGATCAAACCGTCGGAGGTGACGCCGGCTTCATCAGCGCTGATGGCGGAACTCATCGCCCGCTCCTTTGACGAAACGGAGATCGCCGTCGTCCAGGGCGGACCGGCGACGGGTACCGCCTTCACGTCGCTTGCCTTCGACCATCTGATCTTCACCGGAGGTACTGCGGTTGCCCATCATGTCATGCGGGCAGCGGCGGAAAACCTGACGCCGCTGACGCTCGAACTCGGCGGCAAGTCGCCTGTCATCGTCGGCCGATCGGCCGATCTCGCAGACGCGGCGCGGCGCGTCATGACCGTCAAGACGTTGAACGCCGGCCAGATCTGCCTGGCGCCGGACCATGTCTACGTGCCCGAGGAAAGCATCGAAGCCTTTGCCGAACACGCCGTAGCCGCGGTCGGCGCAATGTATCCGACGCTGAAGGAAAATCCTGATTACACTTCGATCGTCAATGCCCGTCATCATGCCCGCGTGCAGGGCCTGGTCGACGACGCCAGGGCCAAGGGCGCCCGTATCGTCGAAATCAATCCGGCGGGAGAGAATTTTTCGCAGCAATCGGCTCACCGCATGCCGCCGACCCTGATCCTCGATCCCACCGACGATATGCGCGCGCTGCAGGAGGAAATCTTCGGACCGGTGCTGCCGGTTCTTCCCTATCGCGATGTCGCCGACGTTATCGATCGCATCAACGCCCGGCCGCGCCCGCTTGCCCTCTATTACTTCAGCCAGGATGGCGAAGAGGAGCGCCGCGTTCTCGACAATACGACCTCCGGCGGAGTGACCGTCAATGACTGCATGAGCCACGTCACGGCGGAAGGCCTGCCCTTCGGCGGCGTCGGCCATTCAGGCATGGGCGCCTACCACGGCAAGTTCGGCTTCCTCGCCTTCTCGCATCCGCGCGCCGTCTATCACCAGAGCAAGATGGTGGAAGCGGAATATATGATGCGTGCTCCGTTCGGCGAGGCGATGCGTGGCTTCCTGGCTGCTGCAATCTGCAAGTAAAGCGTGAACTGGCCTTCCGATAGCCGGCCAAGGGCAAACTCTCGGCCTAGAGCCTTTCCGGGCTAGATTGCAGCATTCTGCCGGAGCGGGTTTCCGGGCGGCGTTTCAGAGCCCGGAAGCCTTGGCGAGGTTCGCCGCTCAATTCTATTTCATGACTCAAGCTGCGTTCGTCAGTTCACCTTCTGCACCGCCGGCGGCGTCCACGAGCCGTCGATGACCGGCGTTTTCGGCCAGTAGGCGCGGACGAGGCATGAGAAGTCGCCTTTTGGAGCCGGCAGCCAGTTGGCCCGTTGCACCGCGTCCGTCGGCGCATCGGACTGCACATAGATCGTGAGCGAACCGTCGGCAGCAAGCCTGAGGTCCCTGTTCTTGGTGCCGATCGAGAAGCGGTTGATCGGGTTGGCGATGAAGAAATGGTGCTCGTTGTAGATCGAGAGCGACCAGAATCCATTCACAGGAGGCGTTCCGTCCGGAGCGAACGTCACTGTATACCGGTTGGCGCTGTTGAGCCGTGCGCCCAAGGCATCGAGGTCCTGATTGAAATACTTCGTCTCGTCGGGCGAGTTGACCAGGATGCTCGACTTCGCAACAGCCGTCCGCGTGAAATAATCCGTTCCAAACGCGGATTCGTTGGAAATCGTGCTCCAGTGGTGGGGCAGTTGCTGGCCGAAGTTACGGAACTGAAACAGCGGATTCACAAGCTTCTCTTCGGCATCTTTGGCGGCCTCGATCATCGCCTGCTTCATTTCCGGATTATCTTTGGCGGCGGCGAGCACGGCGACCACCTGCGCGTAGCGCGCCTCTTCGCCGGGGAGTGGCGGCGCATCGGCAAGCACTGCCGGTAGTTCGTCGAAAAACTTCTCGGGAAACACCCACCGGGTTTCCTCTTCGCCGAGAGGGCCGCCGGGCACTTTTGGCAGCTTGCTCCAGTCGATGCTCTTCATCTGCCCGTCGTACTCGCCGAGCGGATACATCACGATCCCGGTCAGTACGCGCTGTATCGCGCGCTTATCTTCCGTCGTGTCGTCCTGGAAGATTCGCGGCGCGACAAGTCCCGTGTTGCTCGACGCGCGAAAAACTTCGGTGATTCCTTTCGGCACCTCATCATTCCAGTTGGGACCGGCCAGCAAGTAGAAGCCGGGAGTGGTGCCGTGCATCTTGCCGAGCTTGACGAAACTGTCGGTGCGCAGATCGACGATCTGGTAGACCCAGAAGCGATCGCCGAAATCCGGCACCTGAATGACCACCGGTGAAACATCCAAAGCGACCATTCCGAGGCCGTAAACCACGTCCTGATTGGGACAGGCGACGTTGCGCTCTTCCGGATCGACATAATCGGTGAGCATGGTGAGCCGATTGAGAGGTGCTTCGAGCAGAGGGCCGGTATACCTCTGTTCCTTCATCTGCGAGAACGCGAGGCGGCGGTTGTACATGTTGACCAGCGGCCAAGCCCAGAACAAGGCATCGCGCGCGACGTGGGCGGCATAGGCCTCGGTGATCTTCACACGCGCATCCGGGCCGGGAGGCAGTGCCCGGCTCCAGCCCGGCGACGGTGGCAGGGGCTGCGGATTCAGCGAGGATGTTTGCGCGCGTGCGACGGACGGCGCGCTGGTGCCGAGCACCGAAGCGGCCGCGAGCGTCGCGCCTCCGAGCAGGATGTCACGGCGGTCCAGAGTAAGATCGTTTCCATGCTTCATTATGTCCTCCACTCACCAACGATGGCTAAGCTTGTGTCGGGACCGCATTCAACGCACGCCGAACCGCGTTGAACATTGCAACGGCACCGGCGAAGTAGACCGCAATGAAGAAGGCCTGTCCGAGCAGCCAAATGTTCTTCCCGATCAGAATCGGCGAGTAGTAGTAACCCGGCCAGATTGCATCGAAGACGAAATATCCGGGATAGCCGATGGCGAAGACGCCAAGCAGGCCGATGATGCAAAGCCAGAGGGCCGCCGAGCTCTCCGGTTCGGCCGCAGCCGGCGATATCCGCGCAGCGACCATGCTCGTTACCCCCATCGCCGTCATGCCGAGCCCACCGGCTTGCACGGCGGCAACCGAGAGCGTCCATGGGCACGCCCACCACAGCGTGATGTTCTGCATGAAGAGTTCGCCGGTCGGCCAGCGGGCGCCGACGCAATAATGCGCAACAATGCCGAAGGTCAGGAACACGCCGAAGATGAAGAGGCCGAGCCCCCATTTCGCGAACCGCGCGGCAATTCTCATGATACTCTCCGTCTACTAGACCGAGACTTTCTCCACGTCGGGCAGCTTCCACGTCTTCTTCTCGAAGAATTCCGGCTTCGGCCCGTACAGCCGGAACATGAACTCGAACTTCCTTGCCGGGTCAGTTGGAATCCAGTTCGATTCCTGGCCCACGGGCGCCTTGGAGCCGATGTAGAGATCGACGGAACCGTCCGGGTTCCTCCTTAGCTCCTTGGTATTCGAGGCCCGGCTTGCGCGGTCGACGTTCTTGATCAACGCATGCGTCTCCCGGTCGTAGGCCGTCAACGACCAGTACTGGTCGACGGGAACATCCGGTGGAACGTGCAGCCGATAGGTCTTCGCCCCGTCGTAGCCATTGCCGTCCTTGTCGCGGATCGAAATCAGGTAGAACTGGCCGGCGCCGAGGCGTTTGATCGAAATATATGCGTAGGTGTAGCCCAGGCCTCGGGCGTCGACGGCGTACTTGCTCTTGTCGGCATAGGTAGTGCCTTGACCCTCGATTGCTTCGGGAAGGGCAGGCAAAGTCCAATGGCTGCCTTCCCAGAAGGCGGGGAAGCCGACATCGTAGCGGGCAGCAAGCAGCTGCTTAGCTTCGCCGATGGCGGTGTTCAGGATCGCCCTGGCGGCCTCGTCGGGCGCGAAGGGCTTGCCTTTCTCGATGCCGATCGTGCGCAACGGGTCGATCATCGCCCGGTCGCGATCGATCCAGGGCTCACTCTGAATGATCCCGTCGAGTTTTTCGTAGAAACTCACGTCGTAGCGGATAGTGCTGTCGAAATTGACGTCCTTTACGTCGGTGAACACCGTTTCGGGTGGGTTCGCTGCAGCGGAGAGCGGATAGAACTTCACACGCTTGGCGTAGGCGATCGAGGCGGCAACGTCGGCCTCGCTGTGGCTCTTCAGGTTCGAGCGTATCAGCGCATAACCGCCATAGGTATCGGAGCGCAGCGGGCTGTACGCTTCGGGGACCTGATCGGCATAGCCCGGCGGCAGGAGGACGAACTTGCCGCCCCTGCCTTTGTCGACTCCGAGCAGGCCGACATCCTCCAACGATGTCTGCCATTGCGTGACGATATTGCCGTTGAGCGAGCCGTTGGCGTCGCCCGGCGGCACTTCGAGCACCATCGGACCGTCCTTAACATCGAAGAAGCCCATGAAGTAGAGTGTGTCCGGATTGGGCGTCAGCGTCTGGTTATGCCAGTCGAGCGGCCCGCCCCAATAGATGAACTGGTTCACCTTGCCGGGGGTCTTGGTCAGCATCTCCTGGCGCATCAGATCGGTGTTGACGGCAGGCATGCCCCAGATCGCGGCTTGCACCGCGCGGCTGTGGGTCAGTTGCTCTTCAACCGATTGCGTCTCGCTCCGTGCGAAGGTCGCCAAGCAAACAAAGGAAAGTGCTGTAAGAACCGCCCTCATCTCCGTTCCCCCCAACGTCTCAGATCATACCAGGGGAGGAGTTTGAACCTCATCACCGCCACCTCCTGATTGTATTCAGACAAGCTAATGGAAGATTTGGCAAAGGCAAGCGTAATCAACGATCGCCCGCTTCTGGGCAGCAGACGGCGAGTTCGATCCGCGTATGACGTGAGATAACAGTCGTGGCGGTTGGCATTTTGGACTTTCAGGCGATTGCGGCGATAGGGCGGGGCAGCGGTAGAAACGGTGGCCCCAAAATCGCATCGGCATTCTGCTCGAACGGCAGCAGTATCCAGCCATCTGCGCTCGCGCGGGAGTACCTCACTTTAAACGTAGACCTGGCTCAGGCGTAAATGAGTGGAGATTTACGGTAACGTACTTCCCCGGCTTCACAGCATGCGCATAATCCGTCGATCAACTATGGCCGGGAGGCCGGACGGTCTGATGGACAAGCAGAGCGGCACCGACAGCAACGGTTCCGGGGCCGCCCAAAGGGGGTTGTGGCGGCTCATGCTGAAGCTGCCTGCCATGCGCGGACGGCTTCAGCTTCTGGCGGCAAAATCATCCTCCCTGGACGATCTCTTCGAGGCCTATGAGGAGGCCAGCGCCACTCTGGAGCGGATGTCACGGGCGCGCACCAGGGACGAATGCCCACTTATGGAAGAATACGAAACCGTCTGCGCCGAGATTGAATCCGATGTCATCCACTATGTTCTCCAGCACCCTTTGAACGGGCGACATTGACACATCGTTCGGGCCGAGATCGATCGAGTTTAGGTTTCAATAGCGCTCCATATTGCAACTTATCGCTATCTCGGCCATAAATTAGCTTGTTCTACTTTAGCTTAAACAAGGTGTGCGGGGGCGGCCATGAATGCTGAAGTACACGACTTGAAGGCGTGTGAAGTTCCCACCGCCGAAGCCAGGGCCGAACTCGAAAGGTTGCTTTCCGACAGTCGCTTTCGGGTCACTGAGCGCCAGAAGGACATCCTCAGATATTTGGCCGAGCGCCGGTTCAACGGCTGCGAAGAGGGGGTGAAGGCCTATTCCCTGGCGGTTGATGTTCTCGGGCGGCCGAGCGGCTTCGATGCTTCGATCGATCCGATCGTGCGCATCGAGATCAGCCGCCTGCGATCGGCGCTTGACGCCTATTACCAGGCATTCGGGGCGGCCGACAACGTCACCATCCACATTCCGAAGGGCATGTATATCGCCCTCTTCCCGGGGACTTTGATCCCGCACGGGCCGGAGGATGAGATCCATACCGGTTCGGAACCGGCCGTTGAAAGCAGGCCGCCGGTCTTAATGCCCGAAGCTCCCGTTCAGCCCGTGCGCCCGCGCAATGGAATTCGCCTGGCAGCGGTTGCGGCAGGGCTCGTCGTTGCGATCGGCGCTGTCGCGGGCGTTAAACTGTTCGTCCAACGACCTGCCATGACGAAGAAGCCGACCGTCTACGTCATGATGACAGCCGCCGAGGCCGGGATGCAGCGTGAAGCGAGCCAGACGCGCGACACATTGATGACCGCGCTCACGCAATTCACGACGCTGACCATCGCCAAGCCCGGTTATTCCCATGTCCGTTCGGGCGCCCGGTCCGGCAGAAGCTACGAAATCGATATGAAATATTACGCGGATGCTGACGACCGGAGCATCTGGTGGCAGATCGCTGACAGCGAAACGGGCGATCTCCTCAAATCCGGCCTTGAGAAAGTGGATGTCAGCGGCAAGAGCCCGGCTTCGGTGCGGGAGGAAATGGCCGCAGGACTGGCGCAGCACTTCGCGGCCACGCGAGGCGTCATCAACAGTATCGAGATCCATGACAGCCCGGATGATGCGCTGGGCAATGCCTGCATTTTGCGGGCGGAGTACGCGCTCGACGAAGGCGGTGCGGACCGGGTGACGAGGAGCAGGGATTGTCTGGAGCAGAGCCTGGCGGCGGCCCCGGGAGATCCGGATGCAAGGGCTCTCCTTTCGCGGGTGCTGCTTGCCGGCAAAGGCGCTTCGCTTGATCCCGCGGTCAGATCGCGCGCAATGGAACTTGCCAAGAGCGCGGTTTCGTCGGCCCCGATGTCGGACAGGGCGCAGGTCGCGCTGATGGCTGCGCAGTTTTCAGCCGGGCGCACGGAGGCGGCCGTCCAGGCCGGGAACCGCGCCGTCGAACTCAATCCGAACAACGGCGATGCAGCGGCAAAACTCGCTTTGGTGCTCTATCTCTCGGGTTACAAGGATGCCGGTGTGGCGATGGCCCGAGATGCAGGCCGCTTCGTGGAAACGGCGCCGCGCGACGCCATGCTGGTGCGAGCGCTCGACGCCTATCGGACCGGGCGCTACTCGGAGGCATCGCTGCTGGCCGAGCAGATCAACTGCACGGATTTCATGGTGGCGACGCTGAGAGCCGCCGCCCTTGGCCAACTGAGTTCGCCGGAGGCGCATGAGCGGCTCTCGGAGATCAGGAGCAAGGACCCGGCATTCGAGCGAACCTTTCACGACAGGGTAGCGTCCTGGCGCCTGCAGCCGGATATCGCCGCCGAGCTGGAAGCCGGTCTGATCAAGGCCGGAGCACAGGTCGATCCGGGCGCCGTTTCCAGCATAACGACGCCGTAGGGCAACGCCAGTGCTGGTCGATCCCGACGGTAAAGGCTTGCCAAAGCAGCGTAATTTACGGCGCCGTTTACTGTAACGTACTTCCCGGCGAGCCTCCGGCGATGTTCCTATGCAAGCGCGGCACCATGAGACTGTAGAGGAAAGGAACATCTGCGATGCGATCGACTGCAGTCTGCCTGTCACTGCTGCTGCTTGCTGTCTCTTCACCGGTGAAGGCCGCCGATATCGCGCCGCTCGTTGCGCCGCAGCCGAAGCCCGAGGAAGCGGACCGCTGGAGCTTTTCCGTATCGCCATATTTCTGGGCTGCCGGGATCACCGGCGACAGCGGCGTCTTCGGGCTGCCCGAGGTTCATACGAACGAGAGCTTCGGCGATGTTCTGAAAGGCATCGACTTCGGCTTCATGATGGCCGGTGATGCCCGCTACGGGCCCTACAGTATCGTTGGCGATGTCACCTACGCCAGGATCACGACGGACTCGGCGACGCCGAAGGGCGTGCTGGCCGACGAAGTCGACCTCAAATCCGAAACCTTCACGGCAATGCTTGGCGTCGGCTATTCGGTTCTCGAGGACGAGAAGGGCAGGCTTGATGTCATCGGCGGCGTCAAGCTGTGGTCGGTGGAGACGACGATTTCTTTCAATGGCGGGCCGCTTGATAACATCTCGAATCGCGATGACGCGACCTGGGTGGATGCCATGGTCGGCCTGCGCGGCGTGTATTCGATCACGCCGACCGTCTATCTCACGGGATGGGGACTGATCGGCGCCGGCGGAGCCGACCTCGACTGGGACGTCATGGGCGGCATCGGCTATAAATGGAACGATTCCATATCAGCTTTCCTCGGATACCGCGCGCTCGGTGTGAACTACAGCAACGGCAGCCTGACCAACGACATCGTCGAGCACGGCCCGATCCTGGGCGCCGTCTTCCACTTCTGAAACCTGCGGTGGTTTGCGTGACGATCCGCCTGGAGGCGCATCGGCCACATCACTGCTCGAAGGCGAAGATCTTTTTCCAGTCGTTCTTCATGTCGACGACCAGCCAGTTGCGCCGCTCGGCTTCATCGAGCGCCTTGTCCAGCTTGCCGATGGATGATTGCCGGTCATAGGCATATTCGCGGTTGCCATCGGTATGGTGGACGATCATCGCGAAGCTCGGCTCCTTGGCGGCAGTCGTCCAGCGCAGCATCTCGTAGTCCCCGTCCGAATTTCCTGCGGCGAAGATCGGCTTCCGGCCGATGAACTTGTTGATGCCCACTGGCTTGCCCGGGCCGTCGTCGACGAAGTCGACCTTCGGCAGCCGGTTCAGCACCGGCTCGTCATCGACGAGGTCGTACTGCGTTACGATCGTGCTGCCGACCACCTGCTGGGGCGGGATGCCGTAAAGCTTCTCCGTCACCGGCCGCATGAACTCGACGCCGCCGCCAGACACAATGTAGGTGGTGAAGCCGTTGGCGCGCAGGTATTCCAGCAGTTCCCGCATCGGGAGATAGGTCATCTCGGTATAGAGCCTGCCGGTCTTCGGATGCTTTGCAGCCGCAAACCAGTCGTTGACGATCGTGTTGAACTGATCCGTGGTCATGCCGGCATGGGTTGCCATGCCGAGTTCCACGATGCCCATCTCGCCGCCCTTTGCTATTCCCTTCAGGTCGTCGTCGAGAATGCTCTTGAACGGCTCCTTCGTCTTCCATTCGGGATGCTGCGGGGCGAGCGCCTTCACGCGGTCGAGCATGAAGCCGAGCTGGATATAGTAGGGCTGTTCGCACCAGAGCGTCCCGTCATTGTCGAAGACGGCGATCCGGTCGGCTGGCGCGAAATAGCCCTCGCCGCCCTCCGTCACGGTCGCCTTGACGAAATCCATGATGCGGCTTCTGGCAGCCGTATCATTCCATGAGGGAAGGGGTTCCTGCGAAAAGACGGGCTCGGCCGCGACGAGGGTGAGGGCGGCCGTCAGCGAAGCGAGGATCTTGGCAACCATGTGAAGCGCCTCGTTCATCCGGTTTCTCCTCGAACCTCAACTCTTTTGACGCAGCGAAAGCCGACATGGCTCGTCGAGGTGTCTTCCGGTTCGGCGTGGCGTGCCGCCGGTCGGTAGCGCCGGCAATAATTCGGGGCGCAGAGATGTGAGCCGCCCTTGAGGACACGCCTTGCAATCCGGATCTCGGGCTGGTTGGGATCGTAGCTCGCCTCGGTATCGCCGCCCCGAGGATTGTTCGGGATGCAGCAGCTCTTGGCCGCCGGTTCCGGATGCCGGGTGGTCCAGTAGTCGCCGGTCCATTCCCAGACGTTGCCGATCATGTCGTAAAGGCCGTAGCCGTTCGGCGGAAACGATCGGACCGGCGATGTCCGCTCGTGGCCTTTCGGCTTGGTCGAATGCGTCGGAAACGTTCCCTGCCAGGTGTTGGCCATGAGCTTGCCGTCCGGCATCAACACCTCGCCCCAGGCGAACTCGGTGTCGTCGAGCCCGCCGCGGGCGGCAAACTCCCATTCGGCCTCCGTCGGCAGATCGAGACCCGCCCAATCGGCATAGGCCTTTGCGTCAGACCAGGCGACGTGCACGACCGGATGGTCGAGCTTGCCACGCAAGTCGCTCAGGCCGCCGAGCGGCCGGCGCCAGTTGGCGCCGAATTTGAAAGTCCACCATTGCGAAATATCCGGCCCGCTGACCGCTTTCGGCTGAACGAAAAGCAGCGAGCCGGCCCGCAACATTTCCGGAAGCGCGCCCGGATAGTCCCGAGGGTCGGGCGCTTTCTCCGCCATCGTGACATGATCAGTCGCCTTGACGAATTCCGCGAATTTGCGGTTCGTCACCGGCGTCTCGTCGATCCAGAAACCGTCGACCTTCACAGGGTGGGCGGGCGCTTCCTCGGGATAGTGGCGGTCCGAACCCATGACGAAGGTGCCGCCGGGCATCCAGATCATGCCGCCCTGCGCCCGGCCGGGCGTTGCAACCTCGTCGAATGCCAAAGCCATCACCGCCTCCGGTTTCCTGCACGGCATGTTCGCGCGCGCTCCGCCGCCGGGTAAGTACGCAACGGTAAATGGCGCCGGCATTTACGTTAGCGGATTTGTAAATGCCGGCGTCGGCGTCCCTTGCTTCGCGGAAGTCAGGCCGCTACTGCGCGTTGGCCGGGCTCTGGTCCAGTGATCTCATCAGCGCCTCGACCATTTGGTCGACGCTGAAGCTCGCCGGGCGCTGGCTTGGCGGGTATTCACGGAAGGTCTGAAGGAAAGGCGCCACGCGCCAGACACCGTACTGTATGAGGTAGGCGTTCTTGGCGAGCCAGTCGTAGTACTGGTCCGACACGACATCCGCCCGTTCATACGGGTCCATTCTCAGGTTGAAGACCTTCGGAGCACGCAGGCAGACGAACGGGTCGGCCCATACCGTGAAACCACCCGGTTGACGCTGCTCGCAGAAGACGATCTTCCAGTTGGTATAGCGATAGGCGACCAGCTCGCCATCGTCGTTGAAGTAGAAGAACTCATCGCGCGCCGACTTGTCCTGTTTACCCGTCAGGTAAGGCAACTGGTTGTAGCCGTCGAGATGCACCTTGAACTGATTGCCGCCGATCGTCGTGCCTTTTGCAAGTTTTTCCTTGATGGCGGGATCGCCGGCCGCTGCCAGCAGCGTCGGGAACCAGTCCAATCCCGATATCATCTGATTGGAAACCTCGCCGGCCTTGATCTGCCCCGGCCAGCGCACCATTGCCGGAACACGGAAGGCACCTTCCCAGTTCGTATCCTTCTCGCTGCGGAACGATGTCGTGGCGGCATCCGGCCAGGACCACTGGTTCGGGCCGTTGTCGGTGGTATAAACGACGATGGTGTTGTCGGCGATATTAAGGTCGTCCAGCGCCTTCAGCAGCTTGCCCACGTCGCCGTCATGCTCGATCATGCCATCGGCATATTCGTTGCCCGGCATGCCGCTCTGGCCTTTCATCTCTTCCCTCACATGCGTGTAAACATGCATACGTGTCGTATTCATCCAGGTGAAGAAGGGTTTGCCGGCCTTTGCCTGCCGGCCCATGAAATCGATCGCGGCTGCCGTCGTCTCGTCGTCGATCGTTTCCATGCGCTTGGTGTTCAGCGCACCCGTATCCTCGATCTTGCCATCAGCCGACGCCTTCAACACGCCGCGCGGTGAACTGGTGCGGACGAACTCCTGGTCGTCCTTGGGATAATAGGGCCGCTCCGGCTCCTCCTCGGCATTCAGATGGTAGAGATTGCCGTAGAATTCGTCGAAGCCATGCTTGGTCGGGAGATATTCGTCGCGGTCGCCGAGATGGTTCTTGCCGAACTGGCCCGTCGCATAGCCGAGCGACTTGACTGCCTGAGCGATCGTGATGTCACGCGATTGCAGGCCAACGGTCGCGCCGGGAATGCCGACCTTGCAAAGGCCGGTGCGCAGGCAGACCTGGCCGGTGATGAAGGTGGATCGCCCGGCGGTGCAACTGTTCTCGGCATAGTAGTCCGTGAACATCATGCCTTCCCTAGCGATGCGGTCGATATTCGGCGTGCGATAGCCCACCAGGCCGAAGGAGTAGGCGCTGATATTCGTCTGGCCGATGTCGTCACCGAAGATGACGAGAATATTGGGCTTCGATGTATCCTGAGGTGTTGCGGGTTCGGCGGCCGGAGCGGGGGTAGCCTGCTGGGCCACCGCGGAGGAGAGAAAGGTCGTCGATGCCAACGTCATCGCGACTGCGACCGTCGCCGAAAACAGCTTCTGGGGAAGGGATATCGTCATGACGCCGTCCCCCCTGATAGATCGTTCAACATTGCAGTCTCCCTTGTCGGGCGGGCGCTGCCGCCGGATAATCGTCGTCAGGTGACGCCGGAGGAGACTTGATCTTTACGGAGACGAGCGGAAGTACGTAACGGTAAACGCGCGTGTATCTGGGCGTAAACGCTGAAGTAAACGCGTGGATTTGTGCGTCAGCGGCTTGGATTGCGGATCCGTCTGCAGCGTTTCGCCGACATCGGTCTCACGGCCGGCTTGCGCAGCGGCTCCTTGGCGATAGCCAGCGGCTCAACTTGTCACTGCATGAGGATTTCACGAAGTTCCGCGGCATCGCAAAGCCCGTATCCAAGACTGCGGAGCGGTGTCGTCGTTGCGTCGACCAATGCGGAATTGGAAGAAGCCAGGGTGCCGTCCGGCAGATACAGATTGTTTTCGAATCCGACGCGAATGTGACCGCCGAGCAGGGCTGCGGCTGTCGCGCAGGCCGCTTCGTGTCTACCGAAGGCGCAGACGCTCCAATGGGCAAAATGTGCTCCTAAAGAAAGAAAAGGCAGCAGATCTGTCGGTTGGGATGTCTGGTTGGCCGTATATCGCCCAAGCACGTAGAGCACCGGAATATCCGGCCAGGGTACGAGCCCCCGCTGGATCATCGCTGCGAGCTGCAGGGCTTCCGTAGGGTCGTAGAGAATGATCTGCGGCAACACGTTTTCCTGGCGCATCCAAGCGAGCGCCTCCGCAAAGTCCGGCTCAGCCGCCTCATCCGGCAGAAGTTCGCGTAGCGCCAGCGAGGCGGCTTCCGGGCGAACGGCTTTCAACACGGCGATCTGTTCTGCTGGGGTGTAGATGCCAAGCGCTTCCGTTGTGATCTGGACTACTAGCCGGTCCCCCACTTCCGCACGGATAGCGTTTATCGCCTGCCGATAGGCTTCGGCATCGAGCAGGTGGCGGCCATCCGGGCGGCGCACATGGACGTGGATCATCGCGGCGCCAGCGTCCAGGCACTCGGCGGCGGTGCGCGCCAGTTCGGCCGGTGTCAGGGGAATGCCCGGGTGATCCGCTTTCGTGCGGCGCCCGCCGTTCGGGGCCACTGCAATCGCCACCCGATGCGGTCTATAGGGGCTTGTCATCCGTCGCTCCCGGAAATGATTCATATGGATCATACTTTTACATTATTGAAACATATGTTGCAATCCACCAAAGAAAGGTGTATCCGATGCCTATGCAAACCGGCCCTCTCGCAGATCAGATCGTCCAGGCCTTCGACACGATGTCGGAGCAGCTCCAGGCGGCGGCGCGTTATGTGCTGAACCAGCCGCGCGACGTTGCGCTTCTTTCCATGCGTGAGCAGGCGCGGCAGGCAGACGTGCAGCCCGCCACCATGACGCGTCTTGCCAAGCATCTCGGCCTTGCCGGCTACGAGGACATTCGCCAGCTCTATGCCGATGCCATGCGCAACGACGTGACGGGCTTTGCCGGCCGCGTCGGCGCGCAGGCGAAAAGCCAGAAGCTTAAGGGCGATCATGCGCTGGCGGCCGATATGCTGGGTGGTATCGCCGCGCAGGTCGGCCAGCTCTCGCAGCCGGCCGCACTCGATACCTTGGTCGCGGCCGCACAGCGGCTGAGTGCAGCGCGGCGCATTTATTGTCTCGGCCTGCGCTCCAGCCATTCGCCCGCCTGGCATCTCCACTACATCCTCTCACTCGCGGGAAAACATTCGATCATGCTGGATGCCATCGGCGGTATCGGTGCGGATGCGCTCGGCAGCGCGACTGCAGAAGACGTGATGGTCGCCGTCAGCGTTCTGCCCTATACGCGCCAGACGATCGAGATGGCCGATTATGTCGGCGACGCTGGCGTTCCGCTCATCGCGATCACCGACAGCCCCGTCGCCCCCCTCGCACAGCTCGCCGCCTGCACGATCGTGGTGCCGACGGAAAGCCCGTCCTTCCTTCACGCCATGTCGCCGGCCTTCGTCGTTGCCGAAGTGCTGGGCGCGCTGGTTGCCGGGCAGGCAGGGGAGACGGCGAGTGCGGCGCTCGCTGGCGTCGATCGCCAGTCTGCCGCCCTCAACATCCACCTCAAGACAAGGGTGAAGCGTCCGTGACCCGCATTCTGCATCGCGCCATCCATTCCCGCATACCGGTCGCCGTCGGCGGCCGAGGCATCGAGCTCTTCGACGCCGAGGGCAAGGCCTATATCGATGCCTCGGGCGGGGCGGCCGTCTCCTGCCTCGGCCACGCCCATCCCGCCGTCCTCGCAGCCTTGCACGAGCAGCTCGACCGGCTCGCCTACGCCCATACAGGCTTCTTCACGTCCGAAGCCGCCGAGGCACTGGCCGATCTTCTGGTCGAGGACGCGCCAGCGGGCCTCGGCCATGTCTATCTCGTCAGCGGCGGCTCCGAAGCGGTCGAGGCCGCGCTGAAGATGGCGCGGCAATATTTCGTGGAAAAGGGCGAGCCGCAACGCCGCCACATCATCGCACGCCGGCAGAGCTATCACGGCAATACGCTGGGCGCGCTTGCAGCAGGCGGCAACGAATGGCGCCGCGCCCAGTTCAAGCCGCTCCTGATCGAAACCCATCATATCGACCCCTGCTATGCCTATCGCCTGCAGGAGCCGGGCGAGAGTGACGAGACCTATGCCGCCCGCGCAGCGCAACAGTTGGAGGACAAGATCCTCGAGCTTGGTGCGGATGAAGTCATCGCCTTCGTGGCCGAGACCGTGGTGGGCGCCACGGCGGGTGCGGTGCCGCCGGTCGCCGACTACTTGAAGCGTATCCGCGCCATCTGCGATCGTTACGGCGTGCTGCTGATCCTCGACGAAGTGATGTGCGGCATGGGTCGCACCGGCACGCTGCATGCCTGCGAACAGGATGGTGTCGCGCCCGACCTGATGACCATCGCCAAGGGTCTTGGCGGCGGCTACCAGCCGGTGGGTGCGGTGCTGCTTTCGGACAGGATCTTCGAGGCGTTTTCGAACGGTTCAGGCTTTTTCCAGCACGGCCACACCTATATGGGCCATCCGATGGCGGCCGCGGCCGGTCTTGCCGTGCAACAGGTCATTCGACGTGAGAACCTGCTGGCCAATGTCGTCGCCATGGGCGATGAGCTGGAGCGCCAGCTCACCGAGCGTCTCGGCAACCATCATCATGTCGGCGATATCCGCGGGCGCGGCCTGTTTCGTGGTGTCGAACTTGTCGCCGACCGCGCCAGCAAGCGGCCCTTCGATCCGAAACTCAAGCTCAACGCCCTGATCAAGAAAGAGGCGATGGCGCGCGGGCTGATGGTCTATCCGATGGGCGGCACCATTGATGGACGTCTCGGCGACCATGTGCTGCTCGCCCCGCCCTTCATCGTCGACCGCCCCGATATCGGCCGCATCGTCGAGCGGCTGGGCGACGCGATCGATGCCGCCACAAGCGCTCTTCCAAACGCATAACCAAGCAAAAGGGGAACTACCATGAAACTGCGTTCAATTCTGTTTGCCGCTTTCGCCACCGCGATCGCTTTTGCGCCAAGCGCCCGCGCCACCGACCTGGTGGTCGCCACCGACACGGCCTTCGTGCCCTTCGAATTCAAGGAAGGCGACAAGTATGTCGGCTTCGACATCGACATGTGGGATGCCATCGCCAAGGAGATCGGCGTCACCTACACGCTTCAGCCGATGGACTTTAACGGCATCATCCCCGCACTGCAGACCAAGCAGGTGGATGTTGCGCTTGCCGGCATCACCATCAAGGACGAGCGCAAGAAAGCGATCGACTTCTCTGACGGTTACTATGACAGCGGCTTCCTGCTGATGGTGCCGGTCGACAGCGCCATCAAAAGCGCCGACGACCTCAAGGGCAAGATCCTGGCGACCAAGACCGGCACGTCCGCGACGGATTACGCCAAGGAGCACTTCAAGGATACAGAACTGCGGCAGTTTCCGAATATCGACAACGCCTATCTGGAACTGCAGACCGGCCGCGTCGATGCTGCCATGCACGACACGCCGAACGTGCTCTACTATGTGAAAACGGCCGGCGGCGGCAAGGTGAAGGCCGTCGGCGAGCAGATGATGGCCCACCAATACGGCATCGGCTTCCCGAAAGGCAGCGAGCTGGTCGCCAAGGTCAACGCCTCGCTTGCCAACATGAAGAAAGACGGTCGCTACTCAGCGATCTACAAGAAGTGGTTCGGGACCGAACCGACGCTCTGACGCTTTAGCCGGGCGCGCCGGCGTCGCTGACGCGCCCTCCTCACGCCGGGGAGCAAAATTATGGAATTCGACTGGTCCGTCATCGGCGAGGCCATGCCCGCTTTGCTGAGCGGCGCACGCCTAACCATCCTCATCACCATCGCCGGTCTCGTGGGCGGCCTCATTGTCGGCTTCGTCGCCGGCCTGATGCGCGCCTATGGCAATGCGGCCCTGAACGCCATCGCCTTCGTCTATGTCGAGCTTATCCGCGGCACGCCGATCGTCGTGCAGGTGATGTTCATCTATTTCGCGCTGCCTGTGCTGGCCGATATCCGCGTCAATCCGATGACTGCTGCGGTGACCGCCATCATCGTCAATGCCGGGGCTTACATTGCCGAGATCGTCCGCGGCTCCTTCCTTTCCGTCCACAAAGGTCTGAAGGAAGCGGGACTCGCCCTCGGTCTGCCCATGTGGAAGGTGCTGGTCTATATCATAGGACCGGTCGCATTCCGGCGCATGATCCCGCCGCTCGGCAACCAGTTCATCGTCAGCCTCAAGGATACGTCGCTGTTCATCGTTATCGGCGTCGGCGAACTCACCCGTCAGGGCCAGGAGATCATGGCTGCCAATTTTCGCGCGGTGGAAATCTGGAGCGCGGTGGCGGTCCTCTACCTGCTGATGACCGGAACCCTGACGCTGGTCCTGCGCGTCACCGAAAAGAGGATGAGGATCCTATGAGCATCGTGGAGTTTCGAAACGTCACGAAGACCTTTGGCCCGGTCGTGGTGTTGCGCGAGGTCGATCTCAACATCGACAAGGGCGAGGTGGTCGTGCTGATCGGCCCGTCCGGCTCCGGAAAATCGACGCTGCTGCGCTGCATCAATGCGCTGGAGGAGATCAATGGCGGCGATCTTGTCGTCGACAATATCAGCGTCAAGGCGGGCCGTTCGCAGGTGCGCATGATCCGCCAGGAAGCCGGGATGGTCTTCCAGCAGTTCAATCTCTTCCCGCAGATGACGGCGCTCGAAAACGTCGCCTTCGGCCCCCGGCGCGTGCGGGGCCTGAGCCGTCTGGAAGCGGTGGAGCAGGCGAAAGCCTTGCTGGCGAAGGTGGGCCTTGGCGACCGCGGTCACCACTACCCCTCCGAGCTTTCCGGAGGCCAGCAGCAGCGTGTGGCGATTGCCCGGGCGCTTGCCGTCAAGCCCAAACTGATGCTGTTCGACGAACCGACCTCCGCACTCGACCCGGAACTGCGCCACGAGGTGCTGCGCGTCATGCAGGCGCTCGCCGAGGAAGGCATGACGATGATCGTGGTGACGCACGAAATGGCGTTTGCCCGCCAGGTCGGCACGCGGCTCATCTTCATGGAGGACGGCAAGATTTCCGTCGATGGCAAGCCAACCGACCTGCTCGCCAATCCGGAAAATCCACGCCTGCGGGAGTTCCTACAGCATGTCCACTGACAACCGGTTGGGCTTCATCGAGGTCGCCGGCACCCCACACGATGTCGGCATCCAGCTTGGCCGGTTCGGTCGGGACATAGCGCATCGCCATCTGATAGCTGGCCATGCCTGGGCCTCGGTCATGGAGTTTCGCGGCGACCCGCGGGTGGCCGGGATGCGCGGACTGGTCGAAGCCCGTTTCCCCGCCTATTGGGCGGAGCTGCAAGGCCTCGCCGTCGGCCTGGACCTGCTGTTTGATGACGTCTTCCTGTGGAACTGCCGCGGTGACGTCTGGGCCTTCGCGCCGGATGGCTGCACGACGGTGCAGATACCGGGGGACGAACCGATCGTGGCCCACAATGAGGACGGCGATCCTGGCTTCCGCGGCCATTGCGCGCTCGCCCATGTCCGCCCCGAGGGCGGTGTCGCCTTTACCAGCTTCGTCTACCCCGCCTCGATCCCCGGCCATACTTTCGCCGTGACCGAGGCCGGTCTCGTCCAGGCCGTCAACAATATCCGCTCGCGTGACGTCGGCGTCGGCCTGCCGCGAATGATCCTGGGTCGCGCCCTTTTCGATTGCCGCACACTCGACGAGGCCTCACGCCTGCTGGAGACGTCGGATCGGGCGGGAGCCTTTCACATGACGATCGCCCAGCAGGGCGATCCACGCCTGCTCAGCGTCGAGTTTACCCACACGTCCTGCGCTATGGCGATAGTCGACGGGCCGCAGTGCCATGCTAATCACCTGATCCACGGGAATATGCGGGACGAGCGGCAAGTCATCACCGGGTCCTCCCGATCACGTCAACAGCGTGGCGAAGTCCTCCTCGCCGAGGCGGCTAACGCATCGCCGGATCCGCTCGACATCCTTTGGGATAAAAGCGTTTCGACGCTTCCGATCTATCGTGCGCAACCTGATGACCCCGACCACGAAAACACGCTTGCCACCGCCGTCTTCCGCGTCGGTCCCCAATCGATCGACTGGACGGTTTACGATCAAGCCGGCGATCCCCCACGCTTCACGATGAACGGTGCGCTGACACCGCACTGAACGTCGCTGCGATGGACCTCCCCAATCCTTAGCCAATCTTCGCCTCTGCCGAAATTCGGGGTTTCTGCGGATATGCCTGAAATATATTTCATCATGTGAATTATATTGACATAACTCCGTCGTTGCGATTACCTGCCCATACCGGACTTCGAGGAGGAACTCCGGTCTTCAATGGATCATCGGCAGCCGCTGAGGCGCCGCCGGATATTTGGGAGGGGCTTCGGCCTCGAGGAGGAAACTTGCGCAGATTTCTAAGCACGACCGCATTGGCGGTCCTTGCATCGACGCTTTATGCCGGCGTGGCCAGCGCGGACACGGATAATCCGTTCCGCTGCAAGCCCGGCGAAAAATACGTCATGAATGTCATGGTATCGGGTGTTGAATATTGGTTCCCGGTCTATGAAATGTTCAAGCAGGCCGGTCAGCAGCTCGGTTGCGAGACCGCGTACACCGGCACGCCGGAATATGACGTCAACAAGCAGATCGCGACTTTCGACCAGGCACTGGCCCAGAACCCGGCCGGTATCCTTGTTCATCCGATGAATTCCGACCCGTTCATCGAGCCGATCAACCGGGCGATCGACCAGGGCACGGCGGTCGTCACCTTTGCAGCCGATGCGCCGCTCTCCAAGCGCATCTCCTTCATCACGTCGGACAATACCCGCGAAGGCACCTATGCGGCCGACGCGATTGCCGAAAAGATGGGTGGCAAGGGTGAATACGCCGTTCTGGAAAATCCGGGCCAGGACAATCACGACAAGCGTATCGCCGCCTTCATCGCCCGAATGGAGGAAAAATATCCGGATATGAAGCTGGTCGGCCGTGCGGCGTCCAACCAGGACCCGAACAAGGCCTATCAGGGCCTGATGAGCCTGGTGCAGGCACATCCGAACCTTGGCGCCGTCTTCATGCCGGAAGCGAACTCGGCCATCGGCGCTTCGCAAGCCAACAAGGAAAGCGGCGGCAAGATCCTGGTGATGTGCGCCGACGTCAACGCCAACATTCTCGACATGATCAAGGCGGGCGAAGTGTTCGGCTCGATCAACCCGAACCAGGGCATGCAGGGTTACATGGGCTTCATGCTCCTGTGGCTTGCCAAGCACCCGGAACTCATCGACCCGATGAACGACGCCAAGCGCGCCGGCTTCAACCCGATGAGCATTCCGGTCGTCGACAACGGCCTGTCGATCGTTACGGCCGAGAATGCGGACGACTTCTACTGGGACAAGTACCTGAAGCGGCGGGGCACCAAGGGCATCGAGGAGTAAGCCTTCGTGTCGGCTGTCCGGGGCCTGAAGCTCCGGACAGCCACTGCGAGCTTGAGGAGGAGATTATGGTGGCGTCGGTGCCGGTCCTGGAAATCCGCAATGTCAGCAAGCACTTCGGTGCGGTGAAGGCGTTGATGGATGTGAGCTTCACCCTTGAGAAAGGCGAGGTCCATGCGCTTTGCGGCGAAAACGGCGCCGGCAAGTCGACGCTGATGAACATCATTGCCGGCGTGCTGCAGCCGAGCGAGGGGGACGTTCTCGTCGATGGCGTGCCGGTCAAGGTGACGTCGCCGGCCGTGGCGCAATCGCTTGGGCTTGGCCTCGTGCATCAGGAAATCGCGCTTTGCCCCGATGCGACGGTGGCCGAGAACATGTTCATGGCCGCGACCAACCGCCGCCGCTCACCTTTCATGAACTATGGCAGGCTGGAACGGGATGCGCAGGTCGTGATGGACCGCCTGGCGCCGATCGATGTGCGCCGTAAAGTCGGCGACCTGTCGATATCAAGCCAGCAGCTTGTCGAGATCGCCAAGGCACTGACGCTCGATTGCCGGGTGCTGATCTTCGACGAACCGACGGCGGCGCTGACGGAATCGGAGACGCAGATCCTGTTCGGAATTATCCGCGACCTCAAGGCGCAGGGTATCTCGATCATCTATATCAGCCACCGCATGGCCGAAATCTTCAGCCTGTGCGACCGGGTCACCGTGTTTCGCGATGGCCGCTATGTCTCGACGGAGAAGGTGGCGGAGTTGACGCCGGATGATGTGGTACGCCGCATGGTCGGGCGCGAGATCACCCAGCTCTATCCGGAAAAGCAGGCGCCGGCGGAGCGGACCGATGAGACCATTCTAAGCGTTCGCGATCTCGGCGACGGCAGCCGTTTCACGGATGTGAGCTTCGAACTGCGCAAGGGCGAAATTCTCGGCGTCGGCGGGCTGATCGGCTCGGGCCGCACCGAGATCGCCGAAGGCATTTGCGGATTGCGGCCGGTCATCACAGGCGAGGTGCAACTGCATGGACAGCGGCTGCGGGCGCGCTCCTATGCGCAGGCCACGCAGGCGGGCCTCGTCTATCTTTCAGAAGACCGCAAGGGCTCCGGCATCTTCCTCGATCTTTCCATTGCCCAGAACATCGCCGTCCTCGATTTGAAATCGCTGACCGGACGACTGGGACTGCTGAATTCCAAGGCCGAGGCGGATCGTGCCCGCGATCTGGTCAGGCGGCTCGGCGTGCGGATGGGGGGCATCGACATGCCGGTCTCGTCGCTGTCGGGCGGGAACCAGCAGAAGGTGGCGATTGCCAAGCAACTGGCGGTCAATCCCAAGGTCATTTTGATGGACGAGCCGACCCGCGGCATTGATGTCGGCGCCAAATCGGAAATCCACCGGCTGCTGCGCGATCTCGCCCGCTCCGGCATCGGCATCGTCGTCATCTCCTCGGAACTGCCGGAGCTTCTCGGTCTGTGCGACCGGGTGCTGGTCATCCACGAGGGCACGGTTGCAGGCGAGGTCGAGGGCGAGACGATGACGGAAGAAGCGATCATGCGGCTCGCGTCGGGTATCGGCGGTCACGATAATTTAAAGGCATCAGAGCATGCCGCTTGAGGAAAAAGCAAGGGCAGGAGACAAGGTCATGGCGGACGCGACATTGGCAACGGCACATCAAGCACGCGCGCCCGGCTGGAAGCGGCTGGGAACGATGCGCGAGGCGGGACTGATCGCGATCATCCTGGCGCTCTGCATCGTCATGAGCTTTGCCTCGCCGCATTTTCTGACGCTCGGCAACTTCCGGGCAATGTTGATGTCGTTCTCGGTGGAAGGGATCGTCGTCGTCGGCATGACCATCCTGTTGATCGTCGGCGGCATCGACCTGTCGGTCGGCTCGGTCGTCTGCTTCTCGATGGTGCTGTCGGGCTCGCTGTTCCTGATGGGGCTCGATCCGTGGAGCGCATCCCTGATCGGGATCGTTGCCAGTGGCCTGATCGGCTGCGTCATGGGCTTTTTCGTCACGGTCGTCGGGCTAAACCACTTCATCACCTCGCTTGCGGCGATGGTGATCGTCCGTGGCGTCTGCCTGATCATCACCAAGGGCACGCCATTGTCGCTGTTTACCTTGCCGCCTTCGTTCAAGGCGGTGGGGCAGGGCACGTTCTACGGCATTCCCTATGTGATCCTGATCTTCGTTGCGGTCGTCGTGCTGTTCGATTTCCTGCTGCGCCGGGCAACCGCCTTCCGCAAGGTGTTCTACACCGGCAGCAACGAGAAGGCGGCGCTCTATTCGGGTATCAAGACCAACCAGGTGAAGTTCTGGGTGACGGTGCTCTGCGCCACGCTGTCTGGTGTTGCCGGGGTGATCTACATGTCACGCTTCGGCGCCGCGACCCCCACCTTCGGCGTCGGCATGGAGCTCAACATCATCGCCGCTGCGGTGATTGGCGGCGCGTCGCTGAATGGCGGTTCCGGCACGATACTGGGGGCAATTCTCGGCATTGCCCTGCTGTCGGTCGTCACAAGCTCATTGATCCTGCTCGACGTGTCCGTCTATTGGCAAGACATGATCAAAGGCTGCATTCTGCTTGCCGCCGTCTCGATCGACCATTTCCTGCACAAGCGGAAGGCTGCCTGATATGCCGATAGCCAAACTCAAACCCGCAAACGCGCCGCGCGAGGAAATCGTCATCGCGCGGCAGATGCACCAGGCCCTGGTCCTACATTTCCTCGAAGGACTGACGCAGGCGCAGATTGCCGATCAGCTCGGCATCTCGCACGCCACCGTCAACCGCCTGATCAAGCGCGGCCGCCAGCTCGGTCTGGTCGAGATCAAGATCAAGTCGCCGGTCGAGCCGTTGGTCGATATGGAGGAACAGCTCCGGGCGCTTGGCGGCATCGGCCGCGCCGTGGTGGTGCCGACAGTGTCCGACAATCCGCAGACAGCACTTCAGGCGGTCGGCGAAGCGGCCGCACGCTTGCTGCTGGAAGAGATCATCGACGGCGATACGATCTGCATCACCGGCGGTAAAGGCGTGAGCGCCGTCGTTGCCGGTCTGCATCCGCCGCGTCGTTTCGACATCGAGGTCATTCCGGCAACCGGCTGCGTTCAGGGTAAGCACTATACCGACGTCAACCATGTCTCGACCTTGATGGCCGACCGGCTTGGGGGGCGCTCCTATCAGATCCACGCGCCGCTCTTTGCCGACGATGCCGAGCAGCGGGCGATGCTGATCAACATGCGTTCCGTCGCTGACGTGTTCAAGCGGGCGCGCGAGGCGAAGGTGGCGGTGGTCGGCATCGGCTCGATCCTGTCGGACGATTCGAGCTATTACGACCTGCATCCCTCCTCGAGCACCGACCGCGCCGCGATCGAGCGATCCGGCGCCTCCTGCGAATTGCTGGCGCATCTGCTCGATGATCATGGCCAGGTCTGCGACTACAGCCTCAACCGTTCGCTGGTGTCGCTGACGCTGCCGGAATTCGCTTCGATCCCCACCAAGATCGGCGTGGCGAGCGGACCGAACAAGGCAGGCCCGATCCTCAGCGTTCTCAGGGGCAATCACCTGGATACGCTGGTGACCGATGAGGCGACGGGTGCCCGGGTGCTGGCACTGGCGAATGGCGAGGGAAAATGGGCATGAGTGGACAGCAATTGACACGTGAGATCGGCAAATCCGGGGTTTCCGCCTCGGCGGTCGGCCTGGGCACCTGGGCGATTGGCGGCTGGATGTGGGGCGGGACCGATGAGGCGGAATCCATCGCCGCGATCCAGGCATCGCTCGATGCCGGCGTGACGCTGATCGACACGGCGCCGGCCTATGGGCTTGGACGTTCGGAAGAGATCGTCGGCAAGGCACTGGCCGGGCGCCGCGACAAGGCTGTGATCGCCACCAAATGCGGCCTTGTCTGGCATACGCAGAAGGGCCGTCATTTCTTCGATCAGGAGGGCAAGCCGGTCCACCGTTATCTCGGCCGCGACGCGATCCTGCATGAGGTGGAGGAAAGCCTGAGACGGCTCGGGACCGACTATATCGACCTCTACATCACCCATTGGCAGGACCCGACGACCCCGATCGAGGAAACGATGCGAGCGCTGGAAGACCTGCGCATATCAGGCAAGATCCGGGCGATCGGCGCAAGCAATGTCAGCCCCGACGATCTCAACGCCTATATCGCTGCCGGTGGTCTCGATGCGATCCAGGAGCGGTTCAGCATGATCGACCGCGAGATCGAGGCGGAGCTTCTGCCGCTGACCAAGGCCAACGGCGTTGCGACGCTCAGCTACTCGTCGCTGGCGCTGGGGTTGCTGTCCGGCGCCATCGGTGCGGACCGTGTTTTTTCCGGCGACGACCAGCGAAAGGGCAATCCGCGCTTTTCGGTCGATAACCGCCGTAAGGTAACGGCGCTTGCCGATGCCATCCGACCGGTCGCCGAAAAACATGGCGCTAGCATCGCCCAGACCGTAATTGCCTGGACGCTGGCGCAGCCCGGCGTGACCTTTGCGCTCTGCGGGGCGCGCAATCCGGCACAGGCAATCGACAATGCGCGGGCCGGGACCATCCGGCTGGATGCGGCCGATCTTACCGCCATCGATACGGCCATAGCGGCGAAACTGACTGACATGGACAGGTAGCGGATCGCCATCATGAAACGGGAAGAGATATTGGACGGGCTTCGCCAGAGCCCGAAGGTGGACGTGTGTATCATCGGCGGCGGCATCAACGGCATCAGCGTCTTTCGGGAGCTGGCGCTGCAAGGGCTGAATGTGCTGCTCGTCGAGAAGCACGATTATTGCTCCGGTGCCAGTTCGGCGCTGTCGCGCATGGTGCATGGCGGGCTTCGCTATCTCGAAAACGGCGAATTCAAGCTGGTGCAGGAATCGCTGGTCGAGCGCGATCGGCTGCTGCGCAACGCGCCGCATTACGTCGCACCGCTGCCGACGACGGTGCCGGTGTTCGATATTTTTTCCGGCCTCGGCAATGGCATCGTCCGCTTCCTCGGCCTCAGCCGCCACCCGAGCCGCCGTGGCGCTGTCGCCATCAAGGCCGGCCTCAGCATCTATGATTTCCTGACCCGCAAACGGGCGCTGATGCCGCGCCACCAGTTTCGTGGCCGGCGCACGACGCTTGCCAAGTGGCCAGCGCTCAATCCCGACATCAAAAGTTCAGCCACCTATTTCGACGCTTGGGTCAGCCATCCCGAGCGGCTGGGCATCGAGCTTCTGCAGGATGGTCTTTTGGCCAAGGTCGGTGCGATGGCGCTGAACTATGCCGAAGTGCGGCGGACAGAAAACGGTGAGTATCGCGTCGAGGACCATATAGGCGGCGCGTCCGTTGCCGTCGAGCCGGCACTCATCATCAACGCCACTGGCGGCTGGATCGACATCGCCAATCAGACCCTGTTTTCGCCGGAAGCGCGGCCCTCGCCGCTGATGGGCGGCACCAAGGGCTCGCATCTGATCATCGACAATACAGACCTGCGCGATGCGCTTGCCGATCATATGATCTACTATGAGAACGAGGACGGGCGGATCTGCATCCTGTTTCCCTATCTCGGCAAGGTTCTCGTCGGTTCCACCGATATCCGCGTCGATGATCCGGAAATGGTGCGCTGCGAGGCGGACGAGCGGGACTATATCCTGCAATCGCTCGCCTTCGTGCTGCCTGATATCACCATCCGGCCGGAGCAGATCGTTTTCCAGTTCTCCGGCGTGCGGCCGCTGCCGGCCAGCACCGACAGCTTTACCGGCCGCATCCCGCGCGATCATTTCTGCACGGTGCTGGAGCCACCCGAGGGCGGTCCACCGGTGCTTTGCATGATCGGCGGCAAATGGACGACATTCCGGTCCTTCGGGGAACTGGCGGCCGACATGGCTCTGGAAAGGCTCGGCAGGCGGCGGCGCGTTACGACAAGCGATCGGCAGATCGGCGGCGGTCGGGCATTTCCCGCCGACCCGGCCGCCTGGCTAACGCAGATGGCGGCCGGCAAAGGCCTTTCCGGACGACGCATGACTGAGCTTTTTGCCCGATACGGCACGGATGCCGAGGCGATTGGCGGCTTCATCGCGGCGGGCGCCGATGCAGCGCTGCCGCACCCCGGTTACTCCGCGCGCGAATTGCAGTTCCTGATCCGCGAGGAAGCCGTGGAACATCTCGACGACCTGCTGTTGCGGCGCACGACGCTTGCCGTATCCGGCGAGCTTTCACTCGACATGATGGATGCCGCACTCGACCTTCTGGCGCAGGAAAAACACTGGACACTCGCGCGGCGCACCGATGAGCGCGACCGTTTTCTCACCCTTCTCAACGAACGCCACGGCGTCGACGAAGACATGCTTTCCGCAAGGAACGAACCAAGGAGCACAGAATGCGACACAACAGCAAAGTCCGGATGAACCGGCTATTCGGCGGCGGCCGCTGCCTCGATGTGGCGATCGATCACGGCGTCTGCAACGAACCGTCCTTCCTAAGCGGGCTGGAGGACATTCAGGCCGTGGTCAAGGCACTGGTCTCTGCCGCGCCGGATGCGATCCAGATGAATTACGGCCAGGCGGACCTACTGCAAGACGTGCCCGGCAAGGACAAGCCGGCTCTGGTCATGCGCATCGACATGGGCAATCCCTATAACCGCATCCGCCACCGCGACATGTGGGCGGTACTGCAGAACGAGGCCGAGCCGTTGATCGGCGCGCTCGAGATGGATGCAGCCTGCGTCGTCGTCAACCTGTTCATGCTGCCTGATGAGCCGGACCTGTTCCGCCAGTGCGTCCAGAATATTTCCCGCGTGCGGGCCGATTGCGACAAGTATGGCATGCCGCTGATGATCGAGCCGCTGGTGATGCAGCCGGTCAGCGAAAAGGGCGGCTATATGGTCGATGGCGACGCGGACAAGATCGTTACGTTGACGCGGCTCGCCCGCGAGATGGGCGCGGATATCGTCAAGGCGGATCCGACCACCAATGCCGAGGACTTCCACCGGGTGGTGGAAGCCGCCCGATGCCCGGTGCTCGTGCGCGGCGGCGGCAAGGAAGATCTTCGTGCCGTCTTCGACAAATCGGCGGCCTTGATGCGACAGGGTGCTGTGGGCATGGTCTATGGCCGCAACATCTATCAGCACGCCAATCCGAGTGCGGTGGTGCGCGGGCTGATGGCGATCGTGCATGAGGATGCGACCGGCGAACAGGCGCTTGCGCTCTACCAGCAGGGCTGAGGTGTGATTTCGAACCTTGGGGGATTCTGCATGGGAGACTATCTTTTGGGGCTCGACGCCGGGAATACCGTCATCAAGGCGGTGATTTTCGACCGGCACGGCAACGAAATCGCGGCTGCATCCGAAGAGGGGCATAGCCGCATGCCGAGCCCGGGGCATGTCGAACGGGGGCTGGACGAACTCTGGACGAATGCACGGCACGTCATCCGTGCCTGCATCGAAAAGGCAAAGATTGCGCCGGAGGAAATCGCGGCGATCGGCTGTGCCGGGCATGGCAACGGCCTCTATGCGCTTGATCGCGATGGCGCTCCGCTGCTCGGCATCCAGTCGCTCGACACGCGGGCGGCCGGGCTGGTCGACGAATGGCGAGAGACCGGCATCGGAGACCGGACCTATCCGATTGCCCGCCAGCGTCCATGGCCGTCACAGACTCCGACATTACTTGCCTGGCTTAAGCGACACCGGCCGGAACTGTTCAACCGCATCGGCACGGTGTTCTTCTCCAAGGATTTTGTCGTCAACCGCCTGACCGGCCGCCGTGTCAGCGAGGTGTCCGACATGTCGGGGGCCGGTCTGCTCGATCTTGCGGCTCGCCGCTACGACAAGGCGCTGATGGAGGCCTATGGACTGGGCGACTGCATGGAGCTCTTGCCGCCGTTGATCGAAAGCGCCGACATTGCCGGCACGGTGACGGAAGAGGTGGCGATGCAAACCGGGCTCGCCACCGGTACGCCCGTGGTCGGCGGGCTGTTCGATGTCGTTGCCTCGGCGCTCGGCTCCGGCGTTTCGCGCACCGGCAGCGCCTCGATCATTGCCGGCACCTGGAGCATCAACCAGGTCATCATCGACGGTCCCGATCTCGACGGGCCGGTCTTCATGTCCTCGACCTTCGATCGCACGCGCTACATGGCGATGGAAAACAGCGCCACCTCGGCTGCCAATCTCGAATGGTTGGTGCGGGAGTTCTTCGACGGCGAACATGCGGAAGGCGTTTCGCCTTTCGATGCCTGCTGCGCACTGGCCGGAGCAATCAGGCCCGCGGCAGACGATCCCCTCTACCATCCCTATCTCTATGGCGCCCAGCAGGATGGCCACGCGCGCGCCGGCTTCTACGGCATTGCCGGCTGGCACACCAAGGGGCATCTCGTTCGCGCGCTTCTCGAAGGTGTGGCCTTCGGTCATCGCCAGCACATCGAGACGATCCGAAAGGCGGGTGCGATCTTCAACGAAGCCGTGCTGTCCGGCGGCGGCTCGCGCAGCCTGATCTGGCCGCAGATTTTTGCCGATGTGCTTGGCGTTCCCGTCAGCGTTGCCAGCTCGCGCGAAACCGGCGCGTTGGGGGCGGCGATTGCGGCCGGAACCGGCGTCGGTATCTTCGCCGACTTCGGCGCTGGTGCTGCGGCCATGGTGCGCTCCGAACGGCAGTATCGCCCGGATGTCTCCCTTCAGGCACATTATGCGCGGCGCTACGCTCTCTATCAGGATATCGGCGAGGCAATGGCACCACTCTGGCGGCGTCTGACAGCGGTCCCGCCAGCAGCAGCGGGAGTGACGGCATGAACATGCGTGAGAACGCTGCGGCCGTTGATGCGGGTAGCTACGACTACATCATCGTCGGCGCGGGATCGGCGGGCTGTGTTCTGGCCAACCGGCTGTCGGCCGATCCGAAAAACCGTGTCCTGCTGCTCGAAGCCGGCGGCAGCGACCGGTATCACTGGGTGCATGTCCCGATCGGCTATCTTTACTGTATGGGCAATCCGCGCACCGACTGGATGATGAAGACGGCGGCAGAAGCCGGGCTGAACGGCCGGTCGCTGCCCTATCCGCGCGGAAAGGTGCTGGGCGGCTGCTCGTCGATCAACGGCATGATCTACATGCGCGGCCAGGCGGCCGATTACGACGGCTGGCGGCAGGCGGGTAATTCCGGCTGGGGCTGGGACGACGTGCTGCCCTATTTCCTGAAATCCGAGGACAATTATCGCGGCAAGTCGCGGATGCACGGGGCAGGCGGCGAATGGCGGGTGGAAAAGCAGCGGCTTTCCTGGCCGATCCTCGATGCCTTTCGCGATGCGGCCGAAGAACTCGGCATTCCAAAAACCGACGATTTCAATGACGGCGACAATGAGGGCTCAGGTTATTTCGAGGTCAATCAGCGCGGCGGCCTGCGCTGGAACACGACCAAGGCCTTTCTGCGCCCGGCGATGAAGCGGACCAATCTGCGTGTCCTCACGTGTGCCGAAACCGAGCGGCTGGAATTCGACGGCAGGATGGTGAGCGGCGTGCGCTTCCGGCTGAACGGGCAGGGCCATCTGGCGCGCGCCGGCCGCGAGGTCATTCTGTCTGCCGGTGCGATCAATTCGCCTAAGATCCTGGAGTTTTCCGGGATCGGTCGCCCCGACGTGTTGTCCGCTGCCGGACTTGATGTCACCCATGAACTTCCGGGTGTCGGCGAAAACCTTCAGGATCATCTGCAAATCCGTACGGTTTTCCGCATCGAGGGCGCAAAGACGCTGAACCAGCTCTATCACAACCTGTTCACCCGGGCGGGCATGGGGCTTGAATACATGCTGCGCCAGTCCGGGCCGCTGTCGATGGCGCCGAGCCAGCTCGGTATCTTTGCCAAGAGCGATCCGGCTGTTGCGACCGCCGATCTGGAATATCACGTGCAGCCGTTGAGCACCGACCGGCTCGGCGAGCCGCTGCACAAATATCCCGCCGTCACCGTCTCCGTCTGCAATCTGCGGCCGGAAAGCCGAGGAACCGTGCATATTGGTGGCCCGGACCTTTCCTTGGCGCCGGAAATCCGTCCGAATTATCTTTCGACCGCCCGCGACCGGATCGTTGCGGCGAAATCGATCCGGCATGCCCGCCGGCTCATGCAGGCAGACGCTATTCGCAAATACTGGCCGCAGGAGATGTTGCCGGGCACGGAATATCAGAGCGACGAGGACCTGATCCGTCGCGTCGGCGATATCGCCACGACGATCTTCCATCCGGTCGGCACCTGCAAGATGGGCAGCGACACGATGGCGGTCGTCGATCCGCAATTGCGGGTGCATGGGCTCGCCAAACTGCGGGTGGTCGATGCCTCGATCATGCCGACGATCGTCTCGGGCAACACCAACTCACCTGTCATCATGATTGCCGAGAAGGCGGCGGAGAACATTCTGTCACGGACATAAAGAGCCGCCTTTTGGGAGCCTAGGACGATTCGACTATGGCCGAGCCGCGGCTGAAACTGTAGAAGAGTTTTGCGGTGGCGTAATCGTCTGCTTGGGTGCCGCGGAGTTGAGCGTATATGGTCTCTTTTTGGAAGGCGTCACCTGCGATTGCAGCGGTTTCCCTGGGACTGACATTGATCGATGCTCACCCAGGAATGAGTGAGGACCCGGCGTCGGCGAAGAGCCAATGGATCGTCACCCTCGGTGGTTCCGTCGAATACGGTCCGTCCTATGAAGGGTCGAAGCATCTTTCCGTCAGCGGCATGCCCTCCTTTGATGTCAGGCGCCTGGGAGATGCGGCGGAATACAGCGCTCCCGACGACAATATCGACTATGGTCTGTTTGACATCGGCGGTGTCGAGATCGGCCCGGTTATCGGCCTGAGAGGCGGGCGGTCGCCGCTCGAAGATTCCGACTTGCAAGGCCTGCGCCGAGTACACTGGAATTTCGATGCCGGCGTCTACATGCAATATTGGCCGATAGAGGATCGCCTGCGCGTGCGGGGCGAAACGCGTCAGGCGCTCTGGGGCGGCGACGGCCTGCTTGCCGATCTCTATCTCGACTGGTTTCAGCCGCTTGGGGATCGCTGGCTTCTGTCTGCCGGTCCGCGCCTGTCTCTGGCGGACACCACCTATATGCGCAACAATTTCGGGGTTTCGGCCACTGACGCCGCCGGCAACGGGCGCGTCGATGCGTTTGGCGCAGGTGGCGGTATAAAATCGATCGGCTTCACCGCGGCAGCGACCTATACGCTGTCGCCGGCCTGGAGCGTGCAGGTCTATGACAAATACAGCCGCCTGGTCGGCGATGCCGCCGACAGTCCGATCACCTCGAAGATCGGCTCAGCCGATCAAAACGTGATCGGCTTTGCCCTCAACCGTTCCTTCCAGATCGGCTTCTAAGCACTGCGCCGCAGTGTTCTCATGTGCCCCGATGTAATCGCGAGTCACCGGAAGGATGTCATTACGCTTGGTCAACTGGATCTGGAAAACCACCAGGTCCTCGTAGCGGAACGCTGCTTCCGCGCTGGCAAGGTAATATTCCCACATCAGGCAGAAACGCTCATCGTAAAGCGCTGCAGCCTCGTCCCATCTTGCCATGAAGCGTCTTCGCCACTCCGCCAGCGTCCATGCATAATGGAGGCGCAGCACCTCGATATCGGTGACGTAGAGGCCGGCCTTCTCGATTTCCGGGATGATTTCGGACAAGGCGGGAATATAGCCGCCGGGAAAGATATATTTGTCGAGCCACGGCGTGGTGAAGCCAGGCGTCGCCGAACAGCCGATCGTATGCAAGACCATCACGCCATCGTCGTCCAGCAGTTCCACGCATTTTTTGAAGAAGGCGCGATAGGATGCCAGCCCGACATGCTCGAACATGCCGACCGAGACAATCCGGTCGAAGCGTCCCGTCAGGCTGCGGTAGTCTTGCAGCGCAAACTCGACCGTCGCCGAGCTTTCCCCGCGTTCAGCGGCCCGTTTTATCGCGTAGGCATGCTGCTCTTCCGACAGCGTGATACCAAGCACATGGCCACCGCGTGCATGACCAGCCATATGCAGGGCCAGCCCGCCCCAGCCGCAACCGATATCGAGCACCCTGTTGCCGGGGGCGATCTGCAGTTTGGCGGCGAGATGCCGTTTTTTGGCAAGCTGCGCGCCATCGAGCGACTGGTCGGGGCTTTCAAAATAGGCGCAGGAATATTGCCGGTCCGCATCGAGAAAGAGCTCGTAGAGCCGTCCGTCGAGATCGTAGTGATGCGCGACATTGGCTTTCGAACGCGTCGGCAGATTGCGGTGGCGGAAGGTGCGCAACCGGGTGCGGGCGCCATCGATCAGCCGGGCGACAAGGGGATGCCTGGCGTTCTGCGCCTCGCGCAACATCATTGCCAGGAAGTCGAAAAGTGAACCATGTTCGACGAGAAAGCGGCGGTCCAGGTAGAGTTCGCCGAGCCGCATATCGGCATCGATGAGGAAGGCCCATTGCGCGGCAAGATCGGCAAAGCGCACATGCACCCGTTCACCGGATGCGTCACCAAAGGACAGCAGACGGCCATTGGACGTGGTAACGTCGAGGCAACCGTGCGTGACGATGCGGGAAAGCGCCCGCGCCATGATCCGGTTGGTGAAGGCCGCTGCCGCAGCGCCGATCCTGTGGAGGATGAAGCCTTGTGCCTGCGCCATCACCGCTCCTTGCCAAGATGCGCGCGGGGCAGGGCGTGCCCGCTGCTAGGGTCATCGGCCGCGCGCGTCGCCTCCGATGCGCCGGCGATCATCCAGACGCCAGCAAGGATCAGGCCGCTGCCGACAATCTGGAGTGCGACGATCGGCTCGCCAAACATCAACCAGCCGCTCGCAATGATCAGGACATAGCTGATGCCCGAGAGCGGAAAGGCCCTGCTGAGGTCGAGCTCGGCCAGAATGGTCATCCAGACAAAGAAGCAGACGACCTCGACGACGAGGGCCGCCAGGATCCAGTGCGAGGCAAGTGCGTCGTGCAGCAAGGTCGCGCCCTCGGCACCGCTCAACTGCACGGCGCCGAGCTTCATGAAAACTTGAAACAGCGTGTTGAGGACAGGCACGGCAAGCCATGTCAGGCGCATCGACGTCATCACTTGGCCTGCTCTGCGGAAAAAAGCGGGGAGACCAGCCGCAGCAATGTCTGCAGCACGGGATTTCGGTGACGGAAGAACATGGTGTTGGCCGTCAGCTGGCTGCCGAGCCGCACCTTGTTTTCGTAATATGCCTGTCCGCTCTGGTATCGACCGAGACCGCTGTCGAGACAGTAACGCAAATTGGTGAACCAGCTCAGGAAATAGAGATTGTAGGGCCGTCCCTGTTCGCCATCCATGCAGAAGAACTTGTCGATCGCGACGCGATCGTCATGAACGATGAGATTGGCAGCCAGCAGCTCGTCCTCGACAAAATAGAGGACGCAGAACGAACGGCCGCGCATATGGGTCAGTATCCCCTCGAAATAGGCGGGCGTCAGCTCTTCGAACTGCCATTCGCTGCGATTGCGCGTATCGTGGTAAAGCGCCATGATACGTGGCAGCACGTCACCCACATCCGTTCTGATTTCGACCCTGACGGCGTCGAAGGACTTCATCTTGCGCCGCATATCCTTGCGCGTGCCCGCAGACAGCCGGGCCATGTATTCGTCGATCGTCCGAAAATCGATATCGAGCCAGGCGGATGGCAGGCCGCCGATTGCGGCATAGCGCCGTTCTGAAAACAGGGTGCCGAACTCCAGCGCGCCCGGCGCGGGAATATCCTTAACCCCCATCAGCGCGCAGCCTTCCCGAGCCGCAAGACTTTCGAAGGCGTCGAGCAATTCGCCGAGCAGTGCCTCACGACGTGCCTCGGGCACCTCGGCATGAAAGCCTATGACGCCGTTTTCGGTGCACGGCGAGCCGAGGCAGGCAAGCCGCAGCACCAGGAAACCTGAAACGTGTCGTCGCACGCGGCGGATCAGCCGGCGCGGCAAGCCCTCTTCCAGTGTCGTGTCCAGCGGATAGGGGCAGAGGAACGCCGGCATGGCGGCGCTGATCCTTCCGTTCTCGACGATCGTAATGTAGCGCCAGTCGAATTCACCGATGCCGGCGTCTTCGATCGCAAGCAGGCAATCATAATCTTCGACATGGCCGCGGTAGCAGGCATTCCAGGCTTCGCGGCCGATGGCGCGGATCGTGTCGTAGACCTGTGCAACCGGCCCGCCATCTTCGGCGGGAAACTGTCTATAGGCGAGCTTCAGCATAGCCTGCCTCAAAGAAGTTGGCGGTGAATTCCGCGACCTGTCGATGCTGGCGGTCGAGATGGATCATATGGTAGCTGTCCTTGATCCACTTGAGTTCATGCGGCCCGCCGATGTGATCGGATATGTAAAGCGCATGCCGGGGGTTGCTGAGATCGTCCTCTTCGGCGTGGAGGATCAGGGTTGGCGTCCGGATCTCAGGCAGGGTTCCGCGCAGCGCCTTGCCCAATCGATACATCTCGACGATGCCGCGGCCGGGGAATTTCTCGAGCATGCCTTCGCCCGCCATGTCCTCGACGAGGCGGCGCATGCGATCATCCTTGATGCCGAGCGATTGGTTTTCCCTGAAATTGAGGCGATCGAGAAACGGCACCCGCGACAGCCAGCCGATATGCGGCGACAGCATCGTATAATGTCGCGGAACGTCCCAGCCGTCGTAGTGGAAGCAGGGCGAGTAGATCGCCACCGCCTTGATCAGGTCCGGCCGGTGCTTGGCAGCCAGCAAAGACAACTTGCCGCCGACGCAGATGCCGGCGGCAAAAACCGCCTGCGTGCGCGCCGCCAGGAATTCGGATCCGCGCACGACGCTTGCCAGCCAGTCTTCCCAATGCGTGCTGCGCAGCGTCTTGATATCTTCGCCATGACCGGCCAGCAACGGCGCGTGAACGCTGTAGCCGCGCCGGTTGAGCCGGCGCGCCACGAGCTTCATTTCGGCCGGGGCGCCCGTCAAGCCGTGGATCAGCAGCACACCTTTGCCATTGGTTCCTGGCAGGAAGAAGCTCAACTGCTCAGACCTCATGCCGAAGCTCCATCTCGCGATTTTCCGGAGCCATGAAGCCGAGGGCATGGCAGGTGCTGATGACATGCGTGCCGGCCTTTTCCTGTTCTTCCCTGATCTGTTCGTGCAGTGCCGCAAGCTTCGTCCAGTGGGTGCGCGGCCGGTAATGATGTTCGGCATGGTAACCATTGCCGAACCAAAGCCAGTTGTAGAACGGCTTGTGGCTGCTCACGCCCCAGGCAATCGGTTCGTCCGGATCGCCATGCAGGTGTTCGTAATAGCCGTTGAGCGACGACAGGCAATTGCCGGCATAGTAAAACGGCACGAAAAACAGCACGGCCTTCCAATCGTAAATCAGCGCGATCGCCGCCAGGCCGAGGAAAGCAAGCAGTTCGAAACGGCCCCATGCGGCATCGAAAGGACGGTTCTTGGCGATGGCCATGTGAATATCGCCGAGACTGTCGCGGAAGAAGCTCTTCAGCGTGTAGGACCAGACATTCTCCGGCTCGCCGTTCTGGCCGTAGCGGTAGATCGACAGCAGATCGATCGTACCGCCCTTATCGTCCGGCCGGTCGCTGTTGCCGGAGTGATGGCGCAAATGCACCCAATGGTAATAGGTCTGAGAAAAACCGATCGCCACCGACTCCAGCAGGCTGAAGCCGTAATTCATCCAGCGCGGCTTGAAATACGGCGTGTGGATGAAATTGTGTGAGATGCTATTGATGTTCCAGGATATCGATACGGCATAGAGGCAACCCAGGATCGCGGAGATCCAGAGCGGCCTGCTTTCGAAGCCGACGATCAGGTAGACGTCAAAGACGAGATGCGCGAAGGCCGCAAGCACGGGGGCGACATCCCATCTGGTATGAGCAAAGATTTTCATAGTCCGGTTGCTCCCACGCAGGCCACGCCGGCGGTAATGAGAAACACGCCCGTCGCGTGGCGAAGGTTGATCTTTTCTTTGAAGACGGCCGCGCCGGCGACCACGGTCCCAACATAGCTGAGCGCCATCAGCGGAAAGGCGATGGTCAGCGGCACGCGGGCGAGCACCGCCGTCCAGGCAAGCAGTTCGATCGCCCAGAAGGCGATGCCGAGCCAGGTCAGCGGCTTGACCAGGGTTGCCAGAATGGCGTTGTCGCTGGCCGCCTGCTTGAAGCAGACCTCGCGGGCGGTTTCCGCGACCACGCAGAACAGGATCAGGCCGAACATCGGCAAGGTGAGGCCGCCGGTCATTCCATCGCTTCCGCCAGGACTTCCAGCAACGCGTGATTTGCGGCGCTGTTGATGTTGCGCACGGCGTCCGCCGCCTGCCGAAGCCGTGGCTGATCGATGAAGATTTCCGCCTGCTTCAGGAACCGGGTCTTGAGGCCGCCGGCGTAGCTTGGCGCCGAATAATCGCCGATGACGTCGGCGCCAATGACGCGATGGCGGCTGCCGATCTCGCTGATCAGCGCCATCAGATAGGGCAGGCGCATGCGGCCCTGGTCCCAGTTGGTCACGGCGTCATCGGCGGCAAGCACGTCCTTGTCGATCGTGAAATAGACCGCCTCGGTGCCGATGCGGCTGAGGATGAGGTCGATGAAATTCTCTTCGCCGATCTCGGAGATGGAATTCCAGTGCAGGGCGCGCCCATCCTGCCGGTAGCTGGCGCCACTGCCGTATTCGGCAGAGACGCGGCTTGGCGGATGCTCGTAAGGGTAAAGCTCCAGCTTGCCTTCCCTCAACCAGCGCAGATTGGCTCCCTTGCGTTCGGGATTGCGCAGGTCGTGGCTGCAGACGCCGACCGTGACGACCTTTTCTATCTTGGGGTTTGACAGGGCGCTGTTGATCCACGAGCCGCAGTGCATGCCGCCCTCGAAATTCACCCAGTCCGGGTGATTGTCGAAATGAACGAGGGTGGTCGAAACCGGCCGCCGTTCGAGGGCCGTATCGAGAAGCAGAGCGGTCACATGGTGGAAATCGCCCGAGCCCATGAAGGCAAGCTGTGGTCCCCTGCCTCGAGAGGGCAGCGATCGGGAGATGTCCCGACCAAGTTCGGAAAGCATCTTCTGCCTGCCCCACAACCTGATTGCACTGCCGCCCCGCTTGTCGACGTGGTGGCACGCGCCTGCAAGTGTGCAGGCGCGCACGAAGTCCGGCTGCAACTCCAAAGCATCGTCGAGATGAAGGAGGAGAAGCTGCACCATTCTATCTCCGGGCCGCGCGCGTGAAGAGCTGATCGAGCAGCGTCAGCGCCAGATCGATCTCTTCGCGTGAGATCAGCAGGTTCGGCGCCAGGGTGATGACGTTTTTATGGTAGCCGCCGACATCGAGAACGAGGCCATAGACCTTGTTGCCGACCGGGAGATCGCCCTTCATGCCTTCGTCGCAAAGCCAGTCCATCGTCGCCTTGTCGGGCGTGAAACCGTCTTCCTTGCAGATTTCGCATCTCAGCGCCAATCCGAGCCCGTCGACGTCGCCGACGATCGCATGGCGCTTCTGAAGCTGCTTCAGGCCATCGAGGAAATAGGCTCCCTTGGCCATGATCGCCGCGCCGAAATCCTCCTCTTCCAGCATCTTCATGGTTTCGAGCGCAACGGCCGTTCCCATCGGATTGCTGGCGAAGGTGGAATGGGTGGAGCCGGGCGGGAAGACGGTCGGATTGATCATTTCTTCCTTGGCCCAGACACCCGAGAGCGGGTTGAGCCCATTGGTGATCGCCTTGCCGAAGACGAGAACGTCGGGCGACACGCCGAAATGCTCGATCGACCAGAGTTTTCCGGTCCGGTAGACGCCCATCTGGATCTCGTCGACGACAAGCAGGATGCCGTGCTGATCGAGGACCTTCTTGAGTTCGGTGAAGAAGTTCATCGGCGGAATGACATAGCCGCCGGTGCCCTGGATCGGCTCGATATAAAAGGCCGCATATTCGGCACTGCCGACCTTGGGATCCCAGACGCCGTTATATTCGCTTTCAAAGAGGCGAGCGAACTTGCGCACGCAATGCTCTCCGTATTCTTCCTTCGACATGCCCTTCGGGCCGCGGAAGTGATATGGAAACTCGATGAATTGCGCTCGCTCGCCGAAATGCCCGAAGCGGCGGCGATACCGATAGCTGGAGGTGATTGCCGAGGCGCCGAGAGTGCGGCCGTGATAGCCGCCTTCGAAGGCGAACATCAGGCTTTTGCCGCCTGTATAATTGCGTACCAGTTTCAGCGAATCTTCGACCGCCTGCGAGCCGCCGACATTGAAATGAACGCGCCCCTTGCGGCCGAACTTGCGCTCGGCATCTTGCGCGATCATCGCCGCCAGCTCGACCTTCTCGCGATGCAGATATTGCGAGGCGACTTGCGGCAGCCGGTCGAGCTGCCGATGCACGGCGGCATTCAGCCTCTCGTTGCGATAGCCGAAATTGACGGCGGAATACCACATCTGCAGATCGAGAAACGGCGTCCCTTTTGCGTCATAGACGTAGGAGCCTTCGCATTCTTCGAAGAATTTCGGTTCCGCCGCGTAGTGGACCGTATCGCCATGCGAGCAATAGGTCTCCTCCAGAACCCGCAGCTCGGCTTCCGACCTTTCGGTGAGCGCGGTGTTTTCCTTGAAGGCGTCGGCGTTGACAATGTTCATTGGTGAACCTCTCAGTCTGGTTATGCGATTGAAGATTGCAGCAATGCGCGGGGCCGCCGCGCGATGCCGGGAAGGACGGCTTGCATCTTGGGGATCAAGTCGGTGAAGTCGTCGAAGGTGATGCAAGAAATGCCCTGGTCGCCGCAGTATTCGGCGAGCTTGCCCTTGGCGAAGACGAGACCGGCCCTGCCGGAAACGCAGAAATCGCTCCGTCCATCGCCGATGTAGATCTGCCGCTCGATGCCGCCGATGACCTTGCATTTGCACACGCCCGAGCCTGCCGAACAGCCTGCCGTCGCCGGCGAAGGCGCAAGCGCATAGGTGTCGTGACCCTCGACGACCCGATGGGTAAGGATATTGGCGATGACAGGCAGATCCTTGATGCCGTTCAGCGCCAGGACGTGGCGGATGAAGTAATCGACGCCGTCGCTGACGACGGTGATCGGCAGACCGTTTTCGCGGCAATAATCACGGAATGCCACGAAGCCGGGATCGATTGCCACGGTGTCGAGGAGTGCGTCGAGCTCATGCCGGTTTGCCCGGATGAGGGCGATTTGGCGGCGCATGCACTCGGCCGACCCGATCTGACCGTCCTTCCATTCCTGCTCGATGTCTTCCCATTGCGGATCGGCAAAGGAAGACAGGACGATATCCGTCACGTCCTGAATGGAAATCGTGCCGTCAAAATCGGAAAAAATTTGCATCCAATGGCCCTTCGACTTGATCCGCGGCTGTGTTTACCGGGAGTCGATGAGGCAAGCCTGAGGGCAAAATGATGCGAAAATGAAAAATGAACGGCCGGCAGCCTCAGTCTCTGGGCAGGCGCAATTCGACCCGCAGGCCGTTACCCCAAGGGGATGTCGAAAGCGCTACCGACACGGACAGTCGTTCGGCGGTATCGGCGACGATCGCAAGTCCAAGGCCGGCCCCCTCGGCATGCAGCGTGTCCAGGCGATGGAATCGCTTGAAGACGGCCTCACGCTCCTCCTCGGGGATGCCTGGTCCGCTGTCGCTGATCGAGATCAGCCAGAAACCAGCCTCGGGGGAGACGATGACTTCGATCCTGCCGCCGACGGGGGTGTATTTGATGGCGTTATCAAGCAGGTTGCTGATCATCACCTGCAGGAGAGATTCGTCTGTCTGAACCTGAGCCTCTTCCGCACCCTCCAGGGAAACGTCAAGATCGCGGCTGGAGATGATGTTGCCGAAATCCGCGAGCGTCGACGCAATCAACCGGTAAAGTGAAACCGGCGTCAGATTGAGCGGATGATGGCTCACGCGTGCCAGGCGCAGCAACTGTTCGATCAGGTGCATTGCTCTGTCGTTGCTGGACACCAGATCCGCAATGATCGGCTTGCGTTCCTGTTCGCTGTCGCTCTTGTCCAGCATCTGCAGGAGCAGCTTGACGCTTGCCTGCGGCGTGCGCAGTTGATGGGCGGCGAGATCCGAGAACCGCCGCTCCAGCGTCAGGGAGCGGCCGAGCTTTTCCAGCAGGTGGTTGATCGAACGGCCAAGTGGCAGGAGATCGCGCGGCAGATCCTCGACGGGGATGGCCGACAGGTCGTCCGGCGAGCGCGTGCGGATCTGGTAGACCAACCCGTAAATGGCGCGCAGGCCGCTGCGGATCCCAAGCCAAATCAGTAAACCGATGACCGGCACAAGAATGAGCAGCGGAAAGAAGAGATTCAAGAGGATGTTGGAGACCAACGTCTGGCGCAGCGAAATCTTCTCGCCGACTTCCATGATGATGCCGGAATCGGGGATCGGCAACGAATAGATGCGCCAATTCTCCCCCTGATAGGCAAGGTCGGTGAAGCCGACCTTCTGGTGCGACACTTCGGGCGGGAAGGCCGTGCTGCTGTAGTACATGATCTTGTCGTTCACCCAGGCGCGGAACATATGCGCATCGGCGTAATCGTCGGCGTCTTCATTGAAGGCAAGCTGGTTATCCATGCTGAAATCGATGTCACCGACCTCCTGGGGCGTGCGATCCATCGAATGCTTCAGCCGATAATGCAGCAATCTCCACAACACGTTCGCATCGTTGATGAGCTGCGCGTCGTAGATGTTGTTGATCTCGCGCGTGGCGCTGTTGAAGGCGAAAGCGCCGATCACCATGATCGCCACCACCACGACCGGCGCGATCCTGAGGAAGAGCTTGCGTGTAAGGGTGGATTTCCTCATCGTTCGATCATGTAACCGACGCCGCGGATGGACTTGATGAAGTCTGTGCCGAGCTTCTTGCGGAGATTGTAGATCGTAACCTCGATAGCATTGCTTTCGACCGTGCTGTAGGCATCATAGAGCGCATATTCTATGTCATTCTTCGTCACGTATCGGCCGCTGCGCTCCATCAGCACCTTGAGGAGGTGAAATTCCTTGGCCGTAATATGCAGCTGCATATTGGCTTTCCGTGCAACCATCGCCGATGGATCCACCTCGACGTCACCGCACCGCAACAGGCTTTCCGTCCGCCCGTCGCGGCGTCGGATGAGCGCCCGAAGGCGGGCAAGCAGTTCATCGAGATCGAAGGGCTTGACCATATAGTCGTCCGCTCCCTCATCAAGACCTTCAACCTTGCGCCTTATCGCATCGAGGGCTGTCAGCAGCAGGATCGGAACGGTATTTCCGGCCCGCCGCATTCCTTTCAAGACTTCGATGCCGCTCAGGACCGGCAGGTTGATGTCGAGTATGACGGCCGTAAAATCGGAGTGCTCCGCCGCTTCCAGGGCCGACTGGCCATCGCGCATCCAGTCAACGCCATAGGCGTGCTTCTCCAGCGCCTTTTTAAGCGATGAGCCGAGGATGCTATCGTCTTCAACAAGCAAAATTCGCATGTTTTCACTTCATCCTTGGCACAAGCAAGGGCACTAATGTGTGTCTGGTCTGACACGATATGCCATAAGCGTAAGATCTTTTCTCGGCATCAATTTGCCACAGGCCGTGCGCGGAGCATCGTCATCAGTGGCGCGGAATGTGGAATTTGTCAGGTTCCATAATTGAACCTATCGATCGAGACAGGAGCGGGAAACGACTTTCCAAGCGCACGGAAACCAGAGGCACAAGTCCCGTTACCCGTGCCGGCCATAGCCTCTGGGACATTGCCACGAACAGCCATGTCTTGAGCTTTTCACCCTTAGAGTTGCTTTCTCGGCAGTGCGGTTTTTTACGGTGTTGGTGCTCAGTGGCTTGGCCTAGAGCTTACTCGTATATCTCGCGTTCGATGACCATAATGCCTTAGCGTTTGCCGATCGATGGACTGAACACCATTAAGCTCAGAATCTCAAAAAGCACCTGCGCCGCGGCTTGCGCTGTGTTGGTCGTCGCGTCATATTGCGGGGCAACTTCGACGACGTCACCGCCCACCAGATTTACCCCTTTCAGTCCTCGTATCAGCTCAAGGACTTCACGCGTGGTCAATCCACCAACCTCGGGCGTGCCAGTGCCGGGTGCAAAGCTCGGATCGAGACTGTCGACATCGAAGGAAAGATAGGTCGGGCCATCGCCGACGATGGATTTTGCCTTGGCGACGACCGCCGCAATTCCCATTCCACTTATGTCCTCCGCGTGGATCACGGTCATTCCCGACTTATAGGAGAATTCCCACAAATATTCCGCCGAACCACGGATGCCGATCTGGATCGTCCTCGTCGGATCGAGCACACCGTCCAACACAGCATTGCGGAACGGCCCGCCGTGATGAAACTTTGTCTGATCGAATGCACCGCTCGTGTCGCAATGGGCATCGATATGGATGAGGCCAACCGGCTGTCGCCGGCCGACGGCCTTCAAAATCGGATGGGTGATGGAATGATCACCGCCAACCGAGAGCGGTGCAACGCCGGCATCGACGATCTGGCCAATGCGCTTTTCGATGTCGTCGTGGCTGAGCTCCAGCCGGTAACGGCTTTGGAACGATACGTCGCCGATGTCAGCGACCCGGAGATCAAAAACCGGGGCCGTGCCGAGAACGTGATTGTATGGGCCAATCCTTTCGATGCCGCGAAGGGCGCGCGGTCCAAAACGGGAGCCTGGACGATTGGTGACGCCAAGATCCATCGGGATTCCGGTGATGGCAACCTGGAGATTGCCGAAGTCGGGCTGGTCGGCGGCCACCTGCATATGGGGCGCGCTAAGGAAGGTCGGCACTCCGGAATATGGCGCCAGCCTCGTGCCGTTCTTGGAGATGATCTTCTCCGCCACTTTCCGAAACTTCTCATCGAATATCTCGCCGCCGTTGGCGTCTGCAAATTCCGCGCGCAGCTGTTCGAGCTGTGATTTGTCCCACACCATGCGTATATGTCTCCGCTTCAGATCCGTCTTACTCGACAAAGAGGTTGAGAAAGCAATTGGTATCGTTGTAGCAATCGGTATCAAAGAGAAATCGATATGACCTTCGCAAAACCCAATTCCCTCGTTGCCCGCCTCTCCGCCCCGCCCATTCCTACCGTCGTTGCCTGGGGCCGCGAATACAAAGGGCTGAAGGGGCCACTCATCGATCTGTCGCAAGCCGTACCAGGCTATCCCGCGCATCCCGAGATGCTGCGGCTTCTTGGCGAGGCCGCCGGGCAACAGGCCATGACGGGATACGGGCCGATCGAGGGCGAACCTTTATTGCGCGAAACCTACGCGGCTCATCTTGCCGAGCTTTACGGCGCCGACATTTCCGGCGGCAATATCCACATTACCGCCGGCTGCAATCAGGCGTTCATGTGCACAGCGATCGCGCTTGCGGGCACGGGCGATACCGCGGCGCTCACCAATCCCTTCTATTTCAATCACGACACGACCCTGTCGATGCTTGGGATCGGTCGGCGATTGGTCCATTGCGACCCCGCTGGCGGTTTCCTTCCCGATCTGGATTCAGCCGAGGCTGCCCTTGCGGCCGGCGCGAAGATGCTTGCCGTCGTTACCCCCAACAATCCGACCGGGGCCGTGTATCCACCAAGCCTGCTCCACGATCTGTTTGTGCTTTGCCGGAAACATGGCGCCTGGCTGATCCTCGATGAAACCTACAGGGATTTCCTTGTCGAAGGCTACGGCCGGCCGCATTCCCTCCTCTCCCAGCCGGGGTGGGAGGATACGCTCGTTCTTCTCTACAGTTTTTCGAAATCTTTCTGCATCCCCGGTCATCGACTGGGTGCAATCACCGCGGGACCCAAACTCATCGCCGAGATCGCGAAGGTTATGGACAATATGCAGATCTGCGCACCACGTTCGGCTCAGATCGCAGTTGCATCGGCTCTGCCGGCGCTCGCCGATTGGCGGGCCGGCAACCGGTTGGAGATTGCTCGCCGCGCGGACGCTCTGAGACTGGCCACCTCAGAGTTGCCAGACTGGGAGCTCGCAGCGATCGGAGCATATTTCGCCTTTGTTCGCCACCCTTTTGCCGATCGATCGTCTTCCGAGGTTGCGGAAAAACTGGCCATAGACTCCGGCATCGTCTGCATACCCGGCGCCTATTTCGGCGAAGGGCAGGAGCGGTATCTCAGACTTGCCTTTGCCAATGCGGATGTCGCCTCGATAGCGCTATTGCCGGAGCGGCTTCGCTAGGATGCGGCGATGGTCTTCCACCGGAAGTTCATGATAGCCGCCTTGCCAGTATAGAAGTGGCCCGATGCCCTGTCGGATTTCGATTGCGCGGATATGCCCGATCAAAACCGCATGGGAATGATGGTGCAATACGGTTTCAAGTTCGCAGTCTAGGACCGTGAGGGCATTTTCAAGCGCCGCCGCGCCGGTCTTGAGGCAATACCATTCTGCACCATTGTAGCGTTCGGCACCCTTGCGTCCGTCAAAACCGGCAAAGGATTGCGCGACTTGCTGCTGGTCGGCTGCGAGCACGTTCACACAGAAGCAGCCATACCGCTGTAGGAGCGGCCATGAAGAGGACGCGCGGTTGACACTGACGATCACCGAAGGCCGCTCTGCGGAAAACGAAGAGACCGACGTCGCGGTGAAGCCGCTACGGTCTTGTCCGTCTCCAACCGTGATCACGCTGACCGCACCGGCCAGCTGACGCATCGAAAGCTTGAACTCCGCTTCACTGATCAAAGCCCCGGCACTCATCAGGCCGGCCCCTTTGCTTTGGCAAAGCGATTGGCAGGCATTGAAAGACCGAGGTTCTCGCGCAGGGTCGTGCCTTCATATTCCTCGCGAAACAGCCCGCGGCGGCGAAGCTCCGGTAGGACAAGCCGCACGAAATCGTCGAGGCTGGACGGCAATGTCGGAAACATCAGGATGAAGCCGTCGGCAGCACGCGTCTCGAACCACTCCTCCATGTAATCGGCGATCCGGGCCGGGGTGCCTGTTATGCCATTTCCGGTGTGCTTTTCGGCATAGTGCCGGATGAGCTCGCCGACGGTGTGGCCGCTCTTGACGAAATCGACCAGTTCGTCGAACAGGGCGCGTGATCCCTTGGGCGCCGCTGGCAGTCGATCCATGGGGAAAGGCTTGTCGAGAGCCACGTCGCGCAGGTCCGCTTCCAGGAATTCGGAGAGCATCAGCCGCCCGACATCCGGATGCATCCTGTCGATCAGGTCATCCACCTTCGCCTTTGCTTCGGCTTCGGTTTCACCGACGTTGACAACGATGCCCGGCATGATTTTCAGATCGTCCGGATCGCGTCCATGGGCCGGCATCCGGCTTTTGACGTTTTCGTAGAAGGCGCGGTTGCGTTCAATATTCGATGCGAGGCTGAAGACGATCTCGGCCGTGCGAGCCGCCATGTCCATTCCGGGCTCCGAACCGCCCGCCTGGGCGATGATGGGACGGCCCTGGGGTGTTCGCGCGATGTTCAGAGGGCCGCGAACCTGAAAGTGTTTGCCTCTGTGATTGAGCGTGTGGTGCTTGTCCTTGTCGTAGTAAATACCATTCTCACGGTCGAGAAGCAGCGCACCTTCCTCGAAACTGTCCCAAAGGCCGAATACGACGTCAACGAACTCGTTGCCGCGCTCGTAACGTAGCGCATGCGGATCGAGACCCTCGCGGTTGAAGTTGTAGCCGGTTTCGTCGTGGTCTGAGGTGACGACATTCCAGCAAGCGCGGCCTTTGCTCAGATGGTCAATCGAGGAAAACAGGCGGGCGACATTGTATGGCTCGTAGTAACTCGTCGAGACCGTCGCCACGAGACCGAGATTATTCGTCGTGACCGCTAGTGCTGAAAGCAGCGAGAGCGGTTCAAAACGGTTCATCTTGGTCGGTATCCGGGCAAGCGCATTCGGATCGCCGACCGCAGCGGCGGGAGAATCGGCCATGAACATAAAATCGAACTTGGCCGCCTCGGATCGGTTGGCGACATCAAGCAGATGAGCGAAGTCGTTGGCGCCGTTGACATCGCTTGCCGGATGCAGCCAGGAGGCCGGATGAAAACCGAAAGTATAGACGAAAGTCCCGAGTTTCATCTTGTCGGTTCGCGCCATTGAGCTCTCCCGCTAGTCGGTTACGCCGCCTTCTTGAAGGCGAATACGCAAATTATCGCCAGGCGCAAATTTTCATCAATATCATGCAGCTGAGTTCCATTTTAGTTTTTCTAAAGTGTCGGCTTTGGGGCTGACGCCAATGCCTGCTGACGGGAAATAGTCACGAGCCAATCGCGGAATTCGCGCCCATGGGGCTTCTGCAAAGCCGCGCGATCCCAGGCAAGAAAATAGCTCTCGCGCAAAGCTATGCGTATGTCGACGGGAATGACGAGCGTTTGCGCCTCGAGCTCATCTGATATCATAGACATCTGCGCGAGAACGACGCCGCGCTTGTTGACGGCTGCGTCGATTGCGCTGCTCGACAAGGTGAAGGAGAGGCCGGCTGTGCTCTCGTTGAACGCGGCGCCCGTCTGCGCAGCGAATTCGCGCCAGCTTGGATAGGGCGTAAAATGCCGCTCCCATTCGACATGCAGGAGTGGATATTCCAGAAGCCGCGCGACGGAGCGAACTTCGCCCTTGATCAGCGCCGGCGAGCAGGCCGGAACGACCCAATCGCGGAACAGCTCGGTATAGTGTTCATGCTGCAGCACATCCGATCCATAGCTGATGCGGAAATCGATGTCGTCGAAACCTATGCGGGGTTCCTTGTCGCGACCGACGATCCTGACATGAGCATTTGGATGAAGGGCCTGCCAATCGAAGATCCGACGCCCGATCCACTTGTTGACGACGGAAGACAGGGCGCTGAGAACCAGGGCATTCTCATTGCGCGCCCGTTCCAAAATCTGTTCCGCAAGCGCGAATTGCTCGAAGCCCTTCGATATTTCCTGATGATAGAGCCGCCCCCATTGGGTAAGCTCCACGGTGCGGCCGTTGCGCTCCAGCAAGGTGACGCCGAGAAAGCTCTCGATCTTGCGGATCTGCTGACTGATCGCGCCGGAGGAAACCTTCAGCTCGATGGCCGCAGCACCCACGCCGCCACAGCGGCCGACGGCTTCGAAAGCCTGCAAGCCCTTTAGCGGAACTGTCCTGATAACCTGTTTTGCGGTCAAGAGAGGCTTCTCCGCGGCAGTTGATCTGTGATGCCTCTCTCAGTTGGATGAAAGTCGCCGGCAAATTGGAAACGATCGCCTGGATGGATGATCTCTACATGCGTGACCGTATGGCTCATCTGCCATGTCTGGCGGATGAGCGTTAGACAAGCCTCACCACGCGCGGTCTCAAGCAGGCGTGCCGTGGCGGCATCGGCCGAAACGGCACGAATGACATGCCTTGCCTTCGACCAAGGCACCATGTCCAGCAACCATTTGCCGGGCGGAACCGAAGCAAAGCTTTCTGTCCTGGCAGACGGTACCATCGCGAGCATGATGATGCGCCGCTCCAGCGCATTCGGCTTGCCGTCCACGGTATGCAGGCAGTGAAGCCGCAGGATTTCTGCTCCCTTCTCTTCGCCGAGGTGAGCCGCGGTGGCAGCATCCAGTGTCTCGATCTTTCGCAGCAGGATCCTGTAGCTGTGGTCGTGCCCTGCTAACTCGGCTTCTGTGGAAATGTCTTGGATATCCATCACCGTGCGGTCGATCTGTCGCGAGGCGACGAAGGAACCAACCTTGCGGCGGCGAGTGATCATGCCGCGTTCCGCCAGGGCCGAAAGAGCCTTGTTCACGGTCATTCGGGAACATTGATACTCTTGCACCAGCTCGTGTTCGAAGGGGATGCGGTGGCCAGGTTGCCAGATGCCGCCGATGATCCTGGCTTCGATGTCTTCGAAAATTCTCTGATGAATTGAGACCAAATCTCACCTCGATCCAGCGATGACATTCAATTTCCACGAAGCCGCTTCTGCCGGGTTTACCTGGACTGTGCGGCACAAATCTTGCGTCCATCGAGTTTTGCGTTTGACAGTGTAGGCCAGCCTGTATCAATTTGTATAGACAAAAGCGGGTCATAGAAATCCGCTCGGGCGGGACATTGCATGGGGACCTAGACCTTCCACGGAAGGGCAAAAACTGGAGAGAAAACATGAGGAAAAATTCGCTTCTGAAGGGGCTGGTCGGCGCCGCATTTTTGTTCGGCGCGACGATTTCGGCCCATGCGGCCGACACGCTTGCCGCCGTCAAGGCCGCCGGCACTTTGAAGGTCGGTACCGAGACCGCCTTCGCACCATTCGATTTCATCGACGCCGGCGAGCATGTCGGCTTGAACGTCGATCTTTTTAATGAGATCGGTAAGGAACTCGGCGTGAAAATCGAATGGGTCACGCTCCCCTGGGATGGTGTCTTCCCGGCGCTCGAGGCCGGCAAGTTTGACGTCGTGGCAGGCCCGGCGACGATCACCAAGAAGCGCATTGAGCGCTATCGCTTCACGCCGCCGCTCGCCGAGGCGACCATCGCGATCCTGAAAAAAGCCGGCGACAAGACGATCAACAAGCCGGAGGATATCGCCGGCAAGAAGATCGGTGTCGGCAAGGCGACCGCTCAGCTCGATCAGCTCAAGGAGTTTTCCGAAACCCTGCCGACTAAGGTCGATATTCGCGAATATCCTGCCTTTACCGAGTCCTATGCGGACCTCGCGGCCGGCCGCATCGCCGGCGTTGCCAACTCGCTGCCCAATATCGCTTTCGTCGCCAAGCAGCGCGAAGGCACGTTCGAAGTCGTTCTTCCGCCCTTCGGCAAGAAATCCTATTTCGGCTTTATCGGCCTGAAGGATGCCGATCATGCGCCATTGATGGATGCAATCGATGCCGCCATGCTGAAGATCAAGGCGGACGGCCGCATGGCGACGCTGCAGAAGAAGTGGTTTGGTGCGAGCTTCGACACACCGGATTCCGTCAAGGACCCGGCATTCTGATCGACGACCCGAAATCGGCCATGCCCGGGGGGAATGCCGGGGCATGGCCGAGGAATGCGACCGCACTTTCCTGGCCGTCAAGCGGGCAAAATCTGAACAATGTCCACTAAACTCTTCGAGTTGCTTCTGCAGGCATCGATCTACACGGTGACCATCAGCGTCGTGTCGATCCTCATCGGCTTTGCGATCGCGATCCTTCTTTCGGGAATGTTGCTCTCGCGGCGTAGTCTTTTCGTTCGGCCTGCCCAGATTTTCATCAGCTTTTTTCGAGGTGTGCCACTCCTCGTGCAATTGCTGCTGATCTACAATCTGCTTCCCGTCATCGGCGTCAATGTGCCGAGCATCGTGGCAGCGATCATCGGCCTATCGCTCTGCACGGCAGCCTACCAGGCCGAGAATCTGCGCGGCGGATTTGCCAGCGTGCCTCTCGGTCTGGTGGAGTCGGCGGAAATGGTTGGCCTGACACCGCGCCAGATCTTTCGGCGCATCAAGGTTCCGATCGCGCTGCGCCTGACGTTTCCAGCTCTCGTCAACGAGGCGATCCTCATTCTCAAGGCGTCGTCGCTGGTCTCAGTCGTTGGCATCGTCGAACTGACGCGCATGGCGCAGGATCTCGCCGGCAGCACCTTCCTGCCACTGCAGCTCTTCGCATCCGCGGGCCTCATCTATCTGGTGATCAACTGGTTGGTGGCGTTTGCCGGCAGCCTGATCGAAAACAGACTCCCGGGAGCGCCGCGGTGACCTTCGACATCAATGTCCTCATCGGGCAGTGGCCCGCCATCGTCAGCGGTGCCGGCGTGACGATCATGATCTGGATCCTCGGCACCATCGCTGCGGCCGTCATCGGCTTTCTGATGGCAGTCGCCAGGCAATATGGCGGCATGCTGATCGACAAGGCGCTTGGTGCAGTCGTAGCCATACTGCGCGGCACGCCGTTCCTCATCCAGATATTCCTGGTCTATTACGGCGGCCCCTTTGTCGGCCTCGATCTCGATCCCTTGCCGGCCGGACTGATCGGCATTTCGATCTATGGCGCGGCCTATTTCAGCGAGATCTTCCGCTCCGGCTTCCAGGCGGTGCCGAAGGGCCATATCGAGGCCGGCGAATGCGTCGGCCTGACACAGGCGCAGATCGTCAGGCGCATTCTATTGCCGGAAATGACGATGCTGGTGCTGCCGCCATCCGTGAATATGGTGGTCATCCTGATGAAGGAGACGGCGGTCCTGTCCATCATCACCGTCCCGGAGCTGACGGCGACGCTGAGTGCAATCGGGTCGCAGCAATATGCCTTCGTCGAAGCACTCTCCGCATTGGCGCTTTTCTATTGGGTGCTCGTCGAACTGACCGGCTGGCTTGGCAACCTTGCTGAAACGAAACTATCCAGATTCAGGTTTTTCAACGCATGAGCGTCCCCGCAATAGCAGTCAGGAATCTCGTCAAGACTTTCGGAGAGACCACGGTCCTCCATGGTATCGATCTCGCCATCGAGCCCGGGCAGGTTTCTTGTCTCATCGGCCCATCCGGCTCCGGCAAGAGCACGCTTTTACGTTGCATGGCTTTTCTTGAGGAGGCAACGCGCGGGACGATCTCCATCAACGGCGAGGTGCTTGGCTTTACCGAGGATTCTCAAGGGCGGCGCGAGCGCATTTCCGCTGCCGCTAACCGTACGATCCGCGCCCAGATCGGCATGGTGTTCCAGCAGTTCAATCTCTGGCCACATATGACGGCGCTTGGCAATGTCAGCGAAGCATTGAAGGCGGTTCACAAGATGAGCCGCAAGGATGCAGAGGAGCGGGCAATGGCCCAGCTCGTCAAGGTTGGCCTCGAGGGTCGGGCCGGGCACTATCCCTCGCAGTTATCAGGCGGGCAGCAGCAGCGCGTGGCGATCGCCCGTGCCCTGGCGCTGAAGCCCAAGATCATGCTGTTCGACGAGCCGACCTCGTCGCTTGATCCGGAGCTGACCGGCGAAGTCTTGAACGTTATGCGCGATCTGGCTGCCGAGGGCATGACCATGGTCGTTGTCTCGCACGAGATAGGTTTTGCCGCGACGGTCGGCCAGCAGATCATCTTTCTCGACCACGGCAAGGTGCTCTTCAGCGGATCGCCCCAGGAGGTCTTTAAGAAGCCCAGAAATCCCCGGCTTGAGCAATTCTTGGATACCTATCTCGACCGCGGTGCTTCGATGTTGCTGTAGTGTCCATGTCCAACAAGATCCGCCTGATGGAGGTCGACCGGCAGTTCCATACCAAAATCGCTGAAATTTCCGGCAATAGTCTGATCGCCGATTTCTTGCGCTCGGTCCACGAACGCATGTCGCGGATCTGGCTTTTGCCCCTTTGGCAGTTTCACGATTTTAGCCTGACGGGCAACGAGCACGAAACCATTCTCAACGTCATGCGCGAGCGGAACGGCAAAGCGGTCGATGACGCAATGGCTCGCCATACCGAGAGCCTGCGTCAGAGAATCATGGCGGTTGCAGTTTAACTTTGCCGTCAGTCACGTCATGGCTCTTGTCGAGAGTGTCAAAGGGGTTGTTTCCAAGAGCGCATCGACTTTGGCTACACCGGGATACGGGGCGAGACAAAGTCTGATTTTCGGATTACCTTTGTTCCCTCCAGAACTGTGGTTTTCCCATGGCCCTCTTGTAACTGGTTGCTAAAAATCTGTCCTCCTCTGTGCGTTAAAAAATATCAGGTTCCATAATTCAGCTTATGCCACAGTTGATGATATAACATTACATCCATTGACGCCCTCCCTAACCACGAAACGCGCCAAAGCCTTTTCAAAGGCGGCATAGACCTCGTCTTGAAATCTTCGCCTGCCCCTAGTATATACATGTGTATATGCATGGGAGCCCGATATGCCCAATTTTCCACATCAAGATCCTATTCCCCCGCGTGAGGCCAAGCTTTTCAGAAACAATAAGAGCCAGGCTGTACGAATCCCGGCTGACTTTGAGCTGCCCGGCGACCGGGTGATGATCCACCGCGACGGCGATCGGCTCATTATAGAGCCCGTACACCGCAAGAACCTGCTGGAGGTTCTTGCTGGATTGGAGCCGCTTGGTCCTGATGATCAGTTTCCTGATGTCGACGATACCCTGCTTCCTGTGAAGGCAATCGACCTTTGAGCAGGCTTTATATGCTGGACACCAATATCGTGTCTGAGCTTGCCCGAAACCCGAGGGGTGTCGTCGCTCAACGCATCGCCGAGGTTGGACCCGATGCAATCTGCGTCAGCATTATCACGGCATCGGAGTTGCGCTACGGGTGCGCCAAGAAAGGATCACCGAAACTTCTCGCACAGATCGAAGCCATCCTTGGCAGCGTACCCGTGCTTCCGCTGGATGCGCCCGCCGATGCCGCGTACGGCGACATCCGGGCCGAACTGGAGGCCGCTGGCAAGCCTATCGGTCCAAATGACTTGTTCATCGCCGCCCACGCCTCTGCCCTCGGAGCGGTTCTGGTGACGGCCAATATGGGCGAATTCACGCGTATTCGCGCTTTGCAGGTCGAGAACTGGCTGGTTTGAACGGGCCAAAGCTATCGATGGAAGTCAGGAACTTCCGGTGAGTTGGGACTTGCAGATATCAGCCCTCGCCCGTTGGAATACCTAGTCTTGATTGGCAACCATCGGCAAACTGCCTTCGCTGGAAAGACGGGTTTCGGTCTGCCGAGCTGCGGAGATGATGCGCCGCTTTGCGCGGATGGCGTGCCATTGTTGGTCGATCAGGACGCCGATGAGGATGACGCCACCCATGACGGCGAAATTCAATGACGAGGGGATACCAAGCAGATTCACGAGATTCTGCAACTCCTGGAGCAGGACCGTGCCCAGCACGACACCGACGATCGATCCCTCGCCGCCACGGAGAGAAAAGCCGCCGAGTACGGCAGCGGCAATCGCGTAGAGTTCGTAGAACTGGCCATGGCTCGCCGGCGAGATCGAGCGCGTGTACATGGCGAAATAGATCGCCGAAAGCGCCGTAAGCAGTCCGCAGATGACGTAGGCCGACATGATCATGCGGCCGGTACGGATACCTGAATAGCGGGCCGCCTCCTCGTTCTTCCCGATCGCATAGAGATAACGCCCGAAGACGGAGCGATGCAGCATGATCCACATGACCACGGCAATGATGACGAGTGTGATGAAGGTGTTGGGGACGCCGTAGAACCGTCCGGCGGTCAGGAATTCGAGGTCCGGGAAATTTTGACCAAAAGCAAAGCCCGCCGTTCCATCGGCCGTGTAGAAGCGCGCTGCCCCTCGGTAAATCAGGAGGCCGCAGAGCGTGACGACAAAGGGCTGCAGGTTGAGCCGCGTGATCAACCAGCCGTGGACGGCACCTATCACCGCGCCGAGCACGAGAATGAGCGGCAGAGCCAGCAGCCAGGGCATCTCCTGGACCGCGACGAAATCGACGAACAGCACGCCGAGAAGCGCTACGAGCGAGCCCACGGAAAGCTCGATACCGCCAGTAATGATGACGAAGGCTTGGCCGATCGACAGGATTCCGAACAAACCGATCAGGTTGGCGGTGTTGGCCAGGTTGATCGGCAGCAGGAAACGCGGATTGATGATGGCGACGACGATGCCGACGACGACGATCAAAAGTAGCAGTCCAAGATCTTTTTTGATCATTCGAGACCCATCCCCGAGACGTATTTATTTGGCCGCGGCCGCTATCTTACCCTTTTGCCGACAGCAAGCAAAAGAACGCTTTCCTGATTGAATTCGTCCTCTTCCAAAATGCCGGCGATCTGGCCCTCGTGCATGACGGCGATGTGGTCAGAAACACCGATCACCTCTTCCATGTCGCTCGAGATCATCAGGATCGCTACTCCCGCATCGGCAAGCGCTCGCATCAGCCCGTAAATCTCGTTCTTCGCGCCGATATCGATGCCGCGGGTCGGCTCGTCGAAGATCATCACCTTCGGGCTCATCGACAACCACTTGGCAAGCACCACCTTCTGCTGGTTGCCGCCAGAAAGAGTGCCGGTTCGTGTCGAAAGCGAGGGCGCCTTGATAGCGAGGCTAACGCGCTGCTTTTCGGCGGCCGCCATCTCCTGCCCAGCGGAGAGCATGAAGCGGCTGGAGAGTTGAGGGAGATCGGCAAGGGTTATGTTCTGGGCAATCGGGAAATCAAGAAGAATGCCGCTGCGCTTGCGATCCTCCGGCACCAGGAAAATGCCGCGGGCGACAGCGTCCCGGGCAGAACGGACCGCAATTTGCCGCCCGTCCTGCAGGATGACTCCGCCGTAACTGCGATCAATGCCAAAGAGCACCCTGGCAAGCTCGGTGCGGCCGGACCCGACGAGGCCCGCAAGTCCCAGGATTTCTCCATACCGGATTTCCAGATCAACGGGACGGCCGGGATAGGCCTCGGTGCGCACGGCCCTTACCTCAAGCGCAACCGAGCCTGGTGAGCGCTGCGGCTTTGCGGTCCGGGCCGCAAGTACCCGGCCGATCATCAGCTTGACCATCTGATCGTGGCCGATGTCCCTCTTGGCGAGCGTGCCCACGAGCGCGCCGTCACGGAGTACGACGACCCGGTCGGCTACGCGCTCGACCTCGTGGAGCCGATGCGAGATGAAAATAACACTGATGCCATCCGCCTTCAGCAATTTGATGATGCTGAGCAGCCGCTCGGTTTCGGCCAGCGGCAGGCTGGAAGTGGGTTCGTCGAAGATGACGAGCCTGGCGTTGATGGACAGCGCCTTGGCGATTTCCACCATCTGCTGCTCGGCCAGGGAAAGCGACGCGACGGGTGTGTCGGCGGAAAAATGCGCCCCTACGCGCTTTAATAGCGGCTTTACCATGTCTCGCAGTCGATCTCGATCGACGAGCTTGAAAGGTCCCGCCTTCAGCGGTTCGCGCCCTAGGAAGATATTGGCGGCGACGTCGAGATTCTCGAAGAGATTGAGTTCCTGATGCACGAAGGCGATGCCGGACGAGATGCTCGATTCCACTGTGAGGAAACGAAGTTCGGCACCGTCGAGCACGATCGTGCCCCGGTCGGGGGCGATCACGCCGCCAAGGATTTTCATCAGCGTCGATTTTCCGGCCCCGTTCTCGCCGACGAGGCCGATGACCTCTCCCGGCATGATATCGATCGACAGGTCATCAAGCGCAACGACGCCTGGATAGGTCTTGCCGACGCCGGAGAGCGATAAGAATGGCGTTGCGGGCGCGCCCGGTGACGGGATGTCGGAACTATGGTTCATCGCCTGTCCATGGCTGCTGATGCTGTCGGCATGAAACGCCTTTCGCGGCGGCGGTGAGTGCCACCGCCGCGAAGGAGGTTATTTTCCAGCCATTGCCTTCAGGTTGGCGGCATACTTGTCAACGTCATCCTTGCCGATGATCACCGTCGGGATGATGATCAAGCCATCGGCGGGAACGCCTGATTTGTCGCCCTTGAGGTAGGCGGCCATCAATTTCATGCCCTTATAGGCCCATTCGAACGGCTGCTGTACAACGGTTGCCGCGATCGTGCCTTCCTTGACACCGCCGAGCGTGATCGGATCGTCATCAAAGCCGACGACAGTGATCTGGCCGAGTTTGCCTGCGTCGCGAAGCGCCTCATAGATGCGCGGCGTGTTGTAGGAATAGAAGCCGACCATGCAGGTCAGATCGGGGCTGGCTACCAGCGCATCCTCCACGTTCTTCTTGGCGCGCGTCTGGTCGATGTCGTCACCGCGAACATCGACAAGCTCGATCTTGGTACCCTTGAGCCCTTCCTTCATCCCTTCGATGCGTTCGCGGGCGTTGTCGGCACCCAGCAGACCGACGAAGCCCATGCACTTACCGCCGTCCGGCATCGCCTTCTTGGCGATTTCGGCGGCCTGCTTGCCGGCGTCGACGTTCGAAGAACCAATATAGGCGACGCGGTTGGTCTTCGGTGCGTCGCTGTCGGTGGTGAAGAGAGCCGTCTGCGAGCCGATCTTGTTGAGGCCGTCCGTCTGGGTCTTGGGGTCGACCGCGGAGACCATGATCCCCTTGACGCCGGCGCTGACGAGATCTTCCATGAGACGCTGCTGAATGGCGACAGCCGCCTGCTCAGGGTATTTAAGCTCCATCTGGTAGTCCGGCATCTCGCTCTGCGCCTTCTTTACGCCCGCCTCTGCGGCTTTCCAGAAGTCGGACGCTCCGTTGACGACGAATGCAAGTGTCGGTTTGTCGGCGGCATGTGATGCGGCAATCGGCGCCGCGCTCAGCATCAGCCCGGCGAAGAACAAGGCTGTATTGCGTTTCAGCTGTTTCATAATACACCTCCCGAGGGGCCGCAGTTGCTTGGGCCCGTTTGCGATTTACGGCCGGCCGGATGCGCGCCCCCTCCCAGGGCCGTCGCAGAGCGACGAGTGGCATAGGTTCCGATCGCTCCCTGACGGTATACAAGAATTTTAATTAGTAAATAGTATTATCAATGCACATCAAAACATTTCATCGCGCGGCCTCTGCGAATGCAATTTTGTACTGGTAATGGCCGATAACTGATATGTTGTGGCAACTCGTGCAATTGCCAGCGCTTTCAGATAGATGCTAATAATATTTAGCCGTAGCCACAATCAATCATACTGACCCATTATCCTGAAAGCAGAGACAGTTTCCACGAATGCGAAAACCCAAGACTCAAAAGAGGAATAAGGCCGTCGTGGATAAGCCTGCACGCGTGACAATGATGGACATCGCCGCGGCGGCTGGCTGCTCGCAGGCGGCCGTCTCCTTCGTTCTCAACGACACGCCCGGCACCCGTATCTCACAGCAGACCCGCGACCGCGTATGGCAGGCGGCGCGCGCGCTCGGCTATACGGAGAAGACCTATACGACGAAGGCCTTCTCATATTCGGGACTGGACAACGTAATCGGTTTCGCAGTGGATCAACTCGCCACCAGCCCCGAAGCGATCGTCGCGATCGAAGGCGCGCGTCAAGCCTCCTGGAACGCCGGCAATATCCTTTTGGTAGCGCAGACGCTCAGTGATCCCGTTATGGAGCCGAAAACGATCAAGGCGTTGAAGAGCGGCGGCATATCGGCGCTGATATACATGACAATCTACACCCGCCAGATAGAGCTTCCCTCTTATGTCTGTCAGTTGAATATCCCGACGGTACTGCTGAATTGCTACACGGCGGACCACGCCTTTCCCGCCGTCGTGCCGAGCGAGATCGCGGGAGGGCAGAGTTCTACTCGGCACCTGATCATGCACGGACACCATCGCATCGCGACGATCACCGGCGAAATCTGGATGCAGGCTGCGCAGGACCGGCTGACGGGATACCGCCGGGCGCTCGCGACGGCGGATATTCCCTTCGATCCGGAATTGGTCATCGAGGGCGATTGGTCGGCCGGGGCCGGCTATGCCTCCACGATGAAACTGCTTGCTCTGGAAGAGCCGCCAACGGCGATCTTCTGCCAGAACGACCGTACCGCCATTGGGTGCTACGAAGCGCTCAAAGATGCAGGGCTGCGCATTCCCCAGGACATGTCGGTGGTAGGTTATGACGACGAAGAAATTTCACGACATCTCGTACCCCCGCTGACGACTTCGGTCCTTCCACATCTCGCCATGGGACAATGGGCGATCGAACATCTCAACCCGGAACATATGCCCGGCAAGCGTTATCCCATCGCCAAGCTCGAATGCTCGCTGGTCAAGCGTCATTCCGTCGCCGCGCCGCGAGCCAAGACGCGGCAGATCCTCGATGGCGCACAGACCTCGCCATAGAACGCATTTCGAAACAATCTGGAAGGCCGCCGTATCCTAAACGGCGGATCGTGCCCTCCGTCAAACAGACGATGTCATCCTGCTGGCTTGGCGTGGCACGAAGTACCGCACCGGCCGGTGTCCGCCGAAAAGATGAGGCCCACGCCCTCTTCCGACGCCGCAGGCGACGGAAAAATGCGTCGGCGAGGAGCCCAGGCGAGAATTCATCGACAACGGGAAATATCGAAGGCAGCCGTTTCGGGGAAGCAGCCAAAATTAGAATTTTTTCTCTATAGATTTTATCTATTATTTCGTGCCATAGCCGTGTCGACTTGAGCGATGAGATTTTCGAACGCCCTGCGGATGCGCGCTGGGCGGATGTGACTTGCAGTCTTCTTCCAAGATCAACCAGGAGATTTCCATGAGCAATCCAGTTCTTGTCAACCAGATCATTCCCGAGTCCGATGTCGTGCCGCTGACCGGCCGTGTCGGAGCTGAGATCAGGGGTATTCGCCTCGGCGGGGAGCTTTCGGACGCAACCGTGGCAGCCATCAACCAGCTTCTCCTGAAACATAAGGTCATCTTCTTCCGCGATCAGGAACATCTTGACGATTCCGAACAGGAAGCCTTCGCGCGCCGCCTGGGCGACCTTGTGCCTCATCCAACCCAGGGACCAGTCGCCGGCACGGCGTCCATCCTCAATCTCGATTCCAGCCGCGGCGGCGGCAGGGCGGACCAGTGGCACACCGACGTCACCTTCGTAGATGCCTATCCTAAATTCTCCGTCCTCCGCGGTGTCGTCATTCCGGCGGCGGGAGGCGATACGATCTGGTCCAACACTCATGCCGCATACGAAAGTCTGCCGGCGTCGCTCAAATTGCTGGCGGACAATTTATGGGCCATTCACAGCAATGCCTATGATTACGCAGCCGTGCGCCCTCGTGCCACCGCCGAGGAGAAGAAGCACTTCGAGGAGGTTTTCACCTCAACCATCTACGAGACCGAACATCCAGTGGTGCGTGTCCATCCCGAAACCGGCGAGAGATCGCTGCTGCTTGGCAATTTCGTTCAGCGCCTGGTCGGCTTGTCGAAGAGCGACTCGGCAAAACTCTACGAGGTGTTCCAGTCCTACGTGACCGCCCCCGAAAATACCGTGCGCTGGCGCTGGAAAGCGGGGGATGTGGTGATCTGGGATAATCGCGCGACCCAGCACTATGCCGTCAACGACTACGGCGACCAGCACCGCGTCGTGCGCCGCGCCACCGTTGACGGCGACGTCCCCGTCAGTATCGACGGCCGCCGCAGCGTGACCCACGTCAAGGCGGCCAAGCCGACTGCAAAGGCAGCGTGAGCGCCGCCGAACTGGGAAAAACATAAAGTTTGCGCGGCTCTGGCCGCGCCTACCGCCTTACCAGCGCCGACTGAAGGGACAGCGACCAATGTTTGCCGATCTCCTGAAGCATCTGGAATGATCGAACGCAATCACGCCAATCGCAAATCGAGCGACGGGTGCAGCTTCTTCAGGTTCGGGAGAGATTTAGCCTGCCACGGATATTGGTGAGTGCCTTTGACAACAAGCAGCAGGTCGCCGATCTTCCTCGCCTCGATGGTCAGCTTCGCCAGCAGATTGATCCCGGAGGAATTGAGAAACTCGAGACCCGTCAGATTGAACGTCACCTGCTTGTGGCCCCCGTGGAGGATGCCTGAGATCAGCGAGTAGATGGGCGCGTAGGCGTCCGGGCCAGCCAGCCGGAATACGCCGTCGAAATACACCTGGTTTTGTTCCGCCCACACGCGGAAATTCTCGTCGCTGATTTCCATTCTTCGCTCACTGATTGGAGAAGGGCGGCATCGCCACCGCTGCAGTCGTCGTCAGTATGATATGCTGATCATCACGCTCTTCGAATGCCCATGCCATCTTTGCATCATAGTCACTCAGAAGCGTAAGCAAACCCAGACCTGAACCATTTCCCGCTGATATGGCATTGTTTTCAATTTGCTCCAGAAGAAGTTCGCCTGCGTTTTTCGACTGGATGTGATGCAGCAATTGCTGAAAACGCGCCGCGGTGGCGCCATCGATCGTGTTCTTCACCCTTATAAAAAAACTGTCGTCGAATATACTGGCTTCAACAAGGATTTCACCAGGCTGTCGAAACTTAACGGCATTTTCTATCAGCTCATTGCTGAGGTACCCGATGTCGTGATGCGCCTGCTTGTAGTCTTTCCTGGAACGGGAGTACGGCAGTGCCATGACTTCCGCTATAAAGTCGGAGGTCATTCCAGAATGCTTCCATCCGAGCTGAAGCGGCCCGTCGCTCAACGTAAGGCGAGTACCGACATCCAATCTTAAGCCCGCCAAAGACTCGATACCGTATACCCTTGGTGCCATGTGTCACCTGTGCCGCACTGCGAGAAGCGTAATGTCGTCGTGTATCTTCTGTGATCCGATGAAGTGCATGAGTGCCGCCACAATCTCGGAAACGATCTTGTCGGCGCTTAGACCGTTCAAGCGACGTGCCTCCCGGCAAAGTCGATCCATGCCGAACAATTCCCCGAGCTCGTTTTCGGCTTCCGTTACGCCGTCCGTGTGCAAAAGTATGAGGTCGCCCGTCTCAAAGGCTATTTCATGGGTTTTTACGAACGCTGAGATATCGGCTTCCAGCCCGATCGGTATCCCTAGATCCATCGTGTCGATGCGCTCGACCTTGCCATTCGCCCGCACGATGACAACTTCCTCGTGTTGCCCCGAGAGGATCATTTCCTTTCCGTCATAGTCGAGAAACGCCAGCGTGAGGTGCTTGTCGATCTTGGTCCTGACGATGTTTTTAAACAGGGCGCTGTTCAAGTCCGTGAGAAATTTGACGGCATCGGTGTTTCCCGCTTCCTGCAAGGCGCGGGCCACGGACTGAACCATCAACATCAGCACACCGCTTTCGAGCCCGTGTCCGGTGACGTCGCCGATGCCGATCTTCAGCCTGTTCCCGTTCTTCAAGACGTCATAATAGTCTCCACCGACTTCTTCAGCAGGCCGCATATAGGCTGCGATCTCGAGGGTCTGAAACTCCTCAAGCTCCTGATGCAGCGGAAGAACCATGAGCTGGATTCTTTCGGCGACGGCCAGCTCCGTTCCAAGACGTCGGTTTTCTCGCTGGAGCTGCGCATTCAACGTCGAAATCTCTTCCTTCGCATCCTCGATCTGGGCGGTTCGCTCTTCGACGAGTTGCTCGAGGTTTTCCGTGTGGTAGCTGATCTGTTCGGCCATCCGATTGAATGCTTCACCGGCCTCGCCGACCTCATCCTTGCTTGTTATGGCGACCCTGACCGAATAATCCTTTGCCTGTATCCGCTTGGCTCCATCAGCAAGCGCGCTGATCCCGCTCGTGATGCGTTTCGAAGCCGCAAAGACCGCGATCGTCACGACAAGCAGGGAGAGGAGGATCGCCAGAATCTGGTAGATCACAATCCGGTTCGTTGCCTCTGAAATCTTGGCCTGGGCCGCATAGAGCGAGGCGTCGATTTCCCGTTCAGGCACAACCACCCCAAGAGACATGGCCTCCTGCCGAACGGGGCCACTGGACCAGAGATTGGTCGCAGGGACTTTCTTCACGATCACGATATAGGGCACCGCGTTGCCGTCCTGCTGCAGCCACAAGTGCTGGATGCCCCGTTCGCGATCGAGAGCCAGGCCCGCTATCGCCGGCTGAGAGCTTCGCTTCAGCGAACGTTCCAGGCCGGTCACTCCGGTTCCGCTCGTATCACTCGCCGAACGAAGGCCGAGCGTTTTTTCGCCTGTGCTGTTGATTGCCACGACGTTTCCGTCCGACATTGCGAGAAATCCGAAGCCGGACTGGGCCACTTTCACATTTTCAACCGTCTGCGCCAGCTGGTCGAGCGTGATATCGGCGCCTGCCGCCCCGGCGACATCCTTCCTGTCGGCTGACCACAGGGGATGAAAGAAACTTACGATCAGCTTCCCGGTGATCGCATCCGTGTAAGGAGCAGTCTGCGTTATTTCGTCCGCAATCGGCCGCGTTTTGCTGTCCTTGGCCCATCCCTGCCAGGATTCATAGAGTCCGGGAAAAAAGAAGTCCCAGAAATTCGCGTCGTTGTGGCCCGGATAAAGACGGTCGAAGGTCTGAGCCTGGTCGGTGTAGGGCGCGGTGCGGAAGATCGGCCGTTCTTTCGGTCCGATGTAATACATTTGCAGCTTTGAAGCGCCGTGCTGCAGCAAGCTCGGCGCAACAAGGTCGAGAACCGAGCTCGTCTGGATATCCTTCTCAACGTCCGGCCGTGGCTTATGGTCCGGTCCGAGCAGATAACCCCAGACGCTCATGACCGATACCGAGCCCGGGGCGTTCTGGGACCACCTCCCCTTCTCATCGTAAGTGAGGCTGACGCTGTCCGGAGATGTCCGAGAAATCGCCGTGCCGACCTCGGCATTGCGCTCGGGGTCGTCGATCTGGGCCTGGAGCACGCCCGCCAGGGCGCTGACGTCATTATGGACCTGCCGCAGGAGCAAACTCACCTGTGCTGCGGTCGAATCAGCATATGTGCGTACATATTCCTGGCTTGCAGCTTCGAGGCCCTGCCCGACCTCCAGCGTTGCGTCGCGCGACAACCTCTGAACGTTCCAAAGCGCCAGTCCGCCGCTCACCAGCAAATCAAAGAGAACGGCTCCGCCGACGACAAGGATGAACTTTGCTCGAAATGAGCCCAGTCTTATCGGTCTTCTCGATGGTTTCCCGTCCATTACAGCGGCTTCCGGCCGGAGGCTGCCCAGATCGGCCAGCCTGCGTAACCCTTGGGGTGAAGAGCAGCAAAGACATGATCCTTGAATCCTTGCCGGAACCTGCGAATGAATTCCAATGAGTCGCCGCGTCGGACGGCCATCTCACCGGCATAGACGTTTTCCCATGCTTCGATGATATTTGCGAAATCCTGGGGATCCCCGTCAAGGTTCGTCACCATAAAGCAGTCGACCTTGATATCATCGAAGCCGGCGTCGGCGAGGAGATGGCGGCTTTTCGGCCCCATCTCGACATCCATGTCGAAGTGTTTGAACAGTTTGGCGACCTCCTCGTAAGTCCACTTTATCGTTTCCGCATGCGGCTCGCCGAGACAATGCGAGTTTTTTTCGTTTGTGATGTAGACGCGGCCGCCAGGTTTGCAGATGCGGTAAAGCTCCCGCAGGAGCATCTCGGGACGATTGAAAATCTGCAGCGAATGGCGGCAGGTCACAAAGTCGAATTGATTGTCTCGCAACAGCATTTGCGAGGCATCGCCATAGGTATATTCGATTCCCTTCAGATTGAAGTCGGCAGCGACCCGGCGAGCATATTCGAGGCTGCGAACGGAATGATCCAGCGCGACGAGGCGTGCCGGTGCAAATTCTCGCTGAACCAAGGCGGCGAAATCACCAATTCCGCAGCAGATATCGGCGATGGCAAGACCTTTGCGCAGACCATGGCGGGGCAACAGTTCCCGTTCGTGCTTCCATGTCATTTTCGTCTGGGTGCGTAGAATGGGAATGAAGGTCTCATCCTCCACAAAAGTCTGACCGGGATAAAAAGCCGAATCGTAGACTTCGATCGACAGGTTCGGTTCTGCCGCCAGGGTTTGGAACAACGAAGTCGACCATGCCACCACGCTTGATGTAATGATGACGATCTTCCGTTCCGGCCTGTTCCGGCAGCTTGCCTTGAGAACGTCGGACAGGGCGGCGAAGGCAGTCATGTTGATGTGTGTCAGACGTTTGACATTAAGGTACACGACCCCGCTGTATTTTTCCAAACTTTGCTGCACTAGCCTGAGGGCATCGGCAATCGCAGCGGCGCTTTCGGGCCGCATCTTGCCTGAGAGCACCAGCTCCTGGTTTGTCGGATCGAAACGTACGGCGAAGGGCAGAGGGAGCAGGTTCATCGGAAGTCCTCGGTCGAGGGGAAATCCGCGATGATTTGTATTCCTTGCGTGCCGTGCTTCTCAATTCGGATGGCGGCGCGGAAAATTGCGGCCAAATCGCGTAGCAGGACCTTCCCATCGGACTTCACGGCCAGATACCCAGACCCGGCTTCCGGGATGGGCTGGCGTTCGGCTGATCCCGCATGCGCGCGCTCACGGTCAGATGCCTCCTCGCAGGGGAAGGCAATTCTCAGCCGATTGAATGTCGCGCTGCGATATAGATCGAAACTGATCCTTCCCGGCTCACCGGTCGAACGGAAAGCGAGTTCGATGAGCTCGTTCGTCGCAACGGAAAGAAAATTGGAATAGCGAGCGGGATCGCTGTGACCCTGGCCGAGAATGTCTGAGAGATACTCAGTAATCCTGTCGCAAAATTGCCATTGGGATTTGAACATCCCAATGTTCATCTCCATCGATACCATCGGCGCAAATGCATGGTCATCGAAGTTGGATGCTTCCTCTTTCAATACACCCTCCATTCGTTTGCCGAAGGCGTCAGATTGATGCAAGCCGCAGCTGAAACACGGCGAAAAATCGATCCTTCACTATGGTCTTGGCTGGCTTGCGGATGCTTCCGCCTCAGCAACGAAATCGCCGATCGCCTCAACCGAAAGCGGCCTGCTAACCAGATAGCCTTGAAGCCTGTCGCAGCCAACGCTGCGCAGCCATCTCGCCTGATCGGACGTCTCCACCCCTTCGGCCGTCACTCGCATATCGAGGTCATGTGCGAGATTGACGATGCAGCGGACGATTGCCTGGCTTTTCAAATCGCTTTCGAGGTCGGTGATAAAGTATCTGTCGATTTTTATCGTATCGAAAGGGAAGGTCTTGAGATAGCTGAGGGATGAATAATCGGTCCCGAAATCATCAAGAGAGATTCGTATCCCCAGCACATTGAGGGTATTCAAGGTGTCGATGTTGTTGACGGTTCGCTCGAGCAGCACGGTTTCGGTTATCTCGAGTTCCAGACGGTCGGGCGGCAGGCCGACCAGGTCCAGTGTATGGGATACGCGGTCGGTGAGGCCGCTTGTCAAGAATTCAGCCGCGGATAAATTGACCGCGACAGTGTAGGTCTCTGGCCACTTCATCGCCTCGCGACATGCCTGCTCCAAAACCCATGCACCAATTTCCGGCATCAACCCATCGGCTTCGGCCACCGGAATGAAGGCCGCGGGTGGAATGGTTCCTAGCAGGGGGTGGCGCCATCGGAGCAATGCTTCGAAGCCGAAAATCCGGCCGCCTTCCGCAATGGGCTGGTACTCCATGAAAAATTGCTGCTGGACCAGAGCCATGCGAAGGCTGCGGCGCAACAGTTCGCGCTGCTCCAACGATTCAAGCATTGAGGGATCGAACGGTTTTGCGCGGCCGCGTCCTTCTTTCTTCGCGGCATAAAGTGCGACATCAGACGACTTCATGAGCTGCTCCGGACTGACCCCGTCCAATGGCGCAGCTGATGTACCGATGCTCACACCGACAAACAGCGCGATGCCGTCTATCGTGAAGGGCTTCTTGAACGCGTCCACTAAGGCTTCCGCCAGCCCATGCCCTTTGGCGGGATGCCCCGAGCCCATGGAAATGACCATGAATTCGTCTCCCGCCAATCGGTAGGCTCTGTCATCGCTGGTAAGGCACCCTTGAATGCGGCTCGCAGCGAGCTGAAGAAGCTTGTCGCCGGCCGGATGCCCGAGCGTATCGTTCACGGGCTTGAAATCGTCGAGGTCGAGCTGCATCAAGGACAGAGCTTCTCCCGAGGCCGTGGCCTCATGCAGCGACGCGGCAAGATCGTCGCTGAACTGACGTCGGTTCGGAAGCCCGGTCAGCGGATCGTGAGTGGCCAGATGCAAAAGAGTTGCCAGATCGTCGCCGTTGCGTTCCTCAGACCGAACCACGGCAAACAATTCTCCGATCCGATAGATCGTGATGCCGTGCGATCCCGGCTTGTCCGGATCCAGCGATATGCGCAAAGGCCGAGCGGCGTCGCCGATCGAACGAGCAGCGAGCGTGATCTCTGACTGGTCTAATTCTGGAAAATGCTCCCAAAGCGATGCTGCCGGAGTCACGGAAGCAGGCAGCGGATTGCCTAGCAAACTCTCGACGGGATTGAATTCGCGATCAAAAAACAACAGCCCATCGGCCGGATGCAAAGCTTTTGCCTCTGTTTCTTCCACGGGCGAGTGAGCCGCACGATTTCTTCCCATGTCCCCGGGCTTTCTCCAGTCGAACGTCCTGGCAGGCAGGTGGAACCCAACTATAGTGCAACTTAGGAGCGTTTTGAACCTATATTAGGCATGCCTGATTAACAATCCCCAAAAGCATTGCCATGAGGCAATGCCAAGCCACGCCGTGAAATCTTCAGTGTCACGCGCCCGTCCAAACGCGTTCCAGCGCAGGTCTTCAATCCATCACATTGGACGGGATGATCTTAGGCCGAGTCGGCTTGAAATCTCAACCGCGGCGGCGATCTCCTCAAGGTTCCATGACACCCTCCCCTTTTCCGAAGCGTCCTCATGGCAGGATTGAACGCCCGGAAAAGTGGTCGTTGCCGAGTGAGCACAAGTCGCTGATACTCGATGCTTAAGCTCGCGGTCACAACGAGAATGACTCAATGATTTCATTAAGGCCGATGCGGGAAAGCGAATATTCCGCCTATCTCGCTTATTTTATCCCTGAATATGCGGCCGAAATTTCGTCAAACTACGGATTTTCGGAACTTCATTCGCTTTCCCAGGCGAAACGGGAAATTGCAGCCGACCTCCCTGACGGCGTCAATTCGAGCGGGCAAGTCTTGCTCTGCTTGGTCGATCAATCGGAACGCCCTGAAATGCTTATCGGATACCTCTGGTACAAGCCGGACTCGGCCATGCGCTCAGCATTCATCAACGATTTTCACATCTTTGCCGCCCACCAGGGTAAAGGCCTTGGCAAACAGGCCTTGGAGGTTCTGGAAGGCGAACTGCAAGGCAAAGGTATTGAACAAATAAAGCTGCGGGTCGCTGCGGACAACGAACGCGCCCGCCATGTTTATGAGGTCACGGGCTTTCGCGTGACCGGGGTCAACATGAGCAAAGCCATCGCGTCGGCAGGACCGGCGACACGGCTGACCTGAAGGGCGCCGCCAAATGGCCGAAAGAAGCCTACCCTACCGGGCGGCGCCAGGCGTATCGCCAAAGCGTCGACGGAAACAGCGGTTGAAATATGAGATGTCACTGAACCCGACCTCGTAGGCGATCTCGCTGATCCTCTTGGACGCATGACGCGGATCATTCAGCATGGTTTTTGCGCGCAGCAGGCGCTGCTCGAGAACACGCTCGGAAAATCCGGACCCGGTCGCGGCCAGGAGATCCTGTATGTAGCGAGCCGAGAGCTGGAGCTTGCGACCGATAAACTCAGCCGAAAGCTCGGGATTGGAGAAATCTGTGCGGATATGCGAAAGGACAGCCTCCAAGCGCGCTGCGCGCAAGCCGGTCAAGCCAGCGAGTTCCGCTTCGTCTCCCTTTGCGCCGGTGACCAGCCCAACGAGATCGATGATGGTCGCTGCAACATGGTCAGTCAGCGTCGGCGAAGCGGGCAGATCACCTGTGTCGAAAAGCATGAGATAGTTGCGCAGCAGACGGAGCGCTTCGGCGTCGTGTCTGGCGACAAGGCCCTGCTTGTCGTTGATCCTGGCGAAAGGAACATCCAAAAGCTTCTTCGCAATGCCAAGATGTATCCAGCTATTATGATCTTGGCCTAAAATCGTCTGCGGCTCGCCCGCATCGAGGAATGCTTCGCCCGGCTTCAATTCAATATCGTTCTGCCGGTAATTGCCCCCGATCGCTGTAGGGCTTGTGTTGATGACAAGCGAATAGCAGTCGTGCGTGTCGGCAAGGATACTTTGCCGGGAGCGCGTGACGCGGTTGATGGTCCCGGTCATTTTTGCATAGACCAGTCCGCCAATATGCGAAGCTTCGAATTTGGCATAGAATGGATCCTTGTCAGAGATCCCAAATTCGACAGAAGCGATATCGGCAGTATATATATCGCGCCACAATGAAAAACGTGCTTCGTTTCCTAAATGCGCAGGTAGATCAGCGGATGAGAAAATATTATTTCGCAATTGATAAGACCCTTTATATTTATTCAAAAAATTACAAATGCAATCTGATTAAATGGAAATGGGCTTTCGCCTCCAGCTTGCCTTTGCAGTTCTAGTAAACAAGAGAGAGCGGGCGAACAGCGTTCGCCCTCCCTGGCTCATTTCGTGATGATCTTGCCGTTCGGCAGTTCCACGCCGATGACGTCATCGACGCTACCGGCACCGGTCTCTCCAGCGGGTGCGACACTCGCGGCCGATAGAGCGTTCGTGTTGAGGGCATTGTTGCTAAGCGCGTTATTCGACAGAGCGTTGTTGGACAATGCATTGTTCGATAAGGCGTTGTTGCTCAGAGCATTGTTGGAGAGAGCGTTCGCTGTGATGGCATTGGAGGTAATGGCATTAGAGGTAATCGCGTTGGAGGTGATGGCATTGCTAACGATTTCCGCAGATGCCGGAACCGCGGACACTGTGAGAAGTGCGGCGACGACGAGTTGACGGACTTTCATGATCATTTCCTTTTGTTTGAACGGAACCGAGGACAATCCAGCGGTTTTGAAATTCCTGCGCTTCAAGGATTTGAAGACAGGAAGCGGTGTTGCCGCTAGCGGGAGCGGTTGAAAATCAATGCCTTGCCGAATAGTCCGGCTTTGGCGTTCTCGGCCGTGCAAGGCGCCGGACCGAGCCGGTTGGCAAGGCGCGGGCAGGAGTTCTGCAGGTCCTCGAGCGTCATCTTTTCAGGGACGCGGGTATGGGCGACGCAGACGGCGCCTGTGGCACTCCATGCCGCTTCGAAACTCAGGTCATCCCGGCCGGAGCTCTCCGCCTCCTGCTCAATGCCGCGATCGTCGTAAATGTCGATCTTCATGCCGGTTCGGGTCGTGGCGTGGTCGCCGCAATAGTCAGCTCGGACCATATTGACGCAGGCGCGGTGGTATTCCGCCAGATCCGTCCCGTCGGACAGTGTTTTCCAGGGCTTGTAACCGAAGCGGACGCACTTCCCCTGGGCTCCGGCCGAACATGTGAGGGTGAAGCCGGACTGCGAAATCATCTTCCCCTCCGAATTCCATTGCCCCTTGAGCGGAAACATCCAACGATTTCCATCAGGATCGGGATCGCAGAGTTCGACCGGTGTTGGGCCATCGACAACGGTGACCTTGTGCAGCAACACCTCGCCATCGGGATCGCGGCTGTCGGTCACGATGTCATCAACGCGGACACGGTGGGCAACGGCATCGCCGGACAAGCGCAGCGACAGGGTCGCGCCAACGAGTTCCTTGCCCTGAAGAACCTTGCCGCTCGAAAAGGTAAGTCGGAACGCAGTTCCCACAACTTCGGTCTTCTCGATCCGCTCGGGCTGCGGCGCAGTTGCGGTAGCGAGTGTTGGAGCGCTTGCAAATGCCGCACAGAAGAACAGAGCGCCGGCAGCGCATTTGATAAATGTTCTCACAATCATGGCCACGCGATCACAAAAAATACCGCAACGGCTCTTGCGCGTAGGCGCGGGTGATGGTGGGGACGAATATCCATGGACGGTCTCGAAATCGAAGATCTATGAAAGAGCGCGTCGCGCCGTGACCAACGACGTCTAAAGGACGCTCCCGGCGTCGTCGTCACCCGCAAGTATGACGTCTTAGCTTTGCCTCCCGGCGGAGCCTGCGCCATGCAAGCTTTCGATTGCATATCTTGCAATATTCCTGCCAGTGTCTGGCTGGCACGAAGCGATTGCGCAGGGGACCGCATGAGTAGACTGGGTGACGAAATACTGTCGTCGATCATCGGCGATATCTATGATTGCGCCTTGAGCCCGGAAGGCTGGACGGGCGTCATGACCCGCATCACCAGTACCATCGACGCGGCCTATACGACGATTGCCCTCACCAGCGTCACGGACAGTCGAGGTAGATTTGCGGCTCAGTCTCCCTGGGACGCCGAGCAGTTGAGAGCGCTGCAGGACTATGAGCTCGACGCAATACCGGGCCTGAGGGCCGCGGTCATTGGCGACATCGATCTGCCGCAGCGGACATTGTCTGTCGTTAGCGAAGGCGAGCTGGAGGAATCCGCATTCTTTCAGGAATGGGCAAAACCTCAAGGTTTGCGCGAGGCGTGTACGACGAAGTTCGTCCATACCGCCGACCGGATCGGATTATTCAGTACGACGACGTGGGCGAACCGGCCGCCCATCAGCACCGAAGAACAGCGCTTTCTGGCTTTGCTTTCACCGCACCTGCGCCGAGCTTCCCTGATTGGCGACCTCCTGGATCAGACGCGCGTCACCACCGGCATATATCGCGGTGTTCTCGACAGCCTCGCAGTTCCCGTCATTCTCGCAGGTGCAGACGGGGCGATTCTTCACGCCAATGCCCATGCGGCAAAAATGCTTGACGAGCGTGTCCTTCTGCGCTCGCGAAACGGCGTTCTTCAGGCACAGACGCCTGTGGTTTCACGTGCATTGCTGGAAGCGATAGAGGCGGCAGCCCGTGCGGACGCCCTGCTGGGGTCGCGTGGTATCGGCCTTCCGATTTCCACACCCGGGCAGCCTCCGGCGGTCGCCTATATCCTGCCGTTGAGCGAAGGGACGGCGCGAGCAGCCTTTAGGCCGGCCTGCGCTGCCGTGTTCATATCGACCACCATTTCAGCTTCTCCTCCGCCGGAAGACGTGTTGATCACGCTTTACGATCTGACCCCGGCCGAGGCGCGCGTCGTCCTGCAGATCGGCAGAGGATTGAATGCTGCGCAATGTGCCGCCGCTCTGGCAATCAGCGAGAATACGCTGAAGACCCATCTCGGCCGGGTCTATGCAAAGACCTCGACTGCCCGTCAGGCCGATCTCGTCGCCCTCGTCTCGACGATCGCATCACCAATCATGCACGGGATGTCGCTGGCGACGTCGGCCGATACCACGTGATACCGACTGCAGAGCCGATCGTTCGATCACGCCAACGGCGACCTGGCCTTATGGCACCTGAGCTCCGCTCACCGCGAGATAGACCGAATAAACCGACCGCGTCGCCGCAATAAACAGCCGGTTGCGTCTGGGCCCGCCGAAGGTGAGGTTGGCAACGGTCTGCGGTACGCGGATCTTGCCGATCAGTTTGCCGGTCGGGTCGAAGCAGTGGACACCATCGGCCGCACTCGACCAGAGGTTTCCGTTCACGTCGGTGCGGATGCCGTCGGGGATGCCGTTGTCGATCAGGCAGAAGACGCGGCCGTTGGCGAGCCTGTTGCCGTCGACCACGTCGAACGCGCGGACGTGGCGTGGCAGGCTTTCGTCGTGGCTTGCCGCCGAATCCGCCACGTAGAGGATCGTTTCGTCGGGCGAGAAGGCAAGGCCGTTCGGCTGGATGAAATCCTTGACGACAGCCGCGAGCGCGCCGGTCGTTGGGTCGAGCCGGTAGACGTTACGGGCGGGCTGCTCCGACACGGCGCGATAGCCTTCGTAGTCCGACATGATGCCGTAGGTCGGATCGGTGAACCAGATCGTGCCGTCCGATTTCACCACCACGTCATTCGGCGAATTGAGCTTGGCGCCTTCGAAGTGGTCGGCGAGCACGGTGATCGAGCCGTCGACCTCGGTGCGCGTGACGCGCCGCCCGCCATGTTCGCAGGAGATCAGCCGTCCCTGCCGATCACGCGTGTGGCCATTCGCGAAGTTCGAAGGTTGCCGATAGACGGAGACGCCGCTTTCCGGCGTCCATCGCAGCATGCGCTGGTTGGGAATGTCGCTCCACAGCAGCTGGTTCGCATCGTTGAACCAGACGGGACCCTCCGCCCAGCGACAGCCGGAATAGAGTTCGTCGAGACCGGCGCTCGTCACGATCAACTGCCGGAAGCGCGGGTCGTGGATTTCGTAAATGCTGGCCTCGGCCATTGGCGTTCTTCCCGATTATCGCATGTCGGCCCGGCGACCGCCGGCGAGCATGATGACGCTGATGATGATGAGGCCGGTCATGATCAGGCGGATACCCGCGCCGACCCCGTAGGTGTTGAGCATGGACACGACCAGGAACATGAAGAGCGATGCGCCCCAGATGCCCGGCACGTTGGAATCGCCACCGGCGACCGCCGTGCCGCCGATCACCACGACGGCGATCGACATCAGGAGATATTCCGAGCCCATGTTGAGCGCCGCGCCGCCGGAGAAACAGGCGAGCAGATAACCGGCGACCGATGCCAGCACGGCGCAGAAGAGATAGGTGACGAAGCGCGTGCCGTCGACCGGAATGCCGGCCATGCGCGCGGCCGGCATGCTTTGGCCGATCGCCGAGATCCAGCGCCCGTAGATCGTCTTCTCGAGCAGGAACCAGGCCAGCAGCGAGACGAGGAGTGCGACGATCGCCACGTTGGGTACGCCGAGCGTATTCGACGTGGTGAATTCCGCCAGCACGCTCGGAGGCTTGATGCGCAATCCCCGGTTCGTCCAGATCGCGGCGGATTGCACGATGAAGCTCGTTGAAAGTGTCGCGATGATCGGCGGAATGCGCAGCGCCTTGATGAGCGCATAGTTGCAGAGGCCGACGACCAGGCCGATGACGAGGGCGACGAGAAGACCGGGCAGGATCAAGCCGTTTTCGACATTCATCAGCTTCAGCGCCACCGTGCCGGCAAGCGTCATGGTGGCGGGAACCGACAGATCGATATTGCCGGGACCGAGCGTGATGACGAACATCTGGCCGATGCCGACGATGACCGAGAAGGCGGCGAAGGTGAGTGCTGCTTGCGACAGGCCGAGCGTGCTCGCCCCGAGCGTCACCATGATCGTCAGGAACCAGACGACGAACGCGGCAAGCCACGACCAGATCCAGGGCTTGGAGAACAGGCGGAGCAATGGGGTCATCGGCGTTTCTCCTGCTTCTCCAGGCGGTTCAGCATCAGGCGGAGCGCCAGCACGATGATCAGGATCGCGCCCTGAGCCCCGATCTGCCAGTCGGGCGAGATGCGCAGGAAGGACAGGAACGAGCCGGCAAGGGTCAGCGTCAGCGCGCCGATGACGGCGCCGATCGGTGAGACGCGGCCGCCGATGAACTCGCCGCCGCCGAGGATCACGCCGGCGATGGACAAAAGCGTGTAGCGCAGGGCGATATTGGCATCGGCCGAGGTGGTCAGGCCGACGAGGGCGACGCCGGCGAGCACGGCGAAGAGGCCGGCAAGACCATAGGCGCTGGCGCGCGCCGCGACGATCGACCAGCCGGCGCGCTCGACCGAGCGCTGATTGCCGCCGATGCCGCGGATCAGCACGCCGAGCGAGGACCGCATGACGAGAAGATCGGCGACGACGGCGATGGCGATGCTGGCGACGATCGCCATCGGCGCCAGCGGCGGCTTGACGGTCATCAGCCAGCGCACCCAATCCGGCGCTTGGCCGCCAGGTGCCGGCAGAAGCAGCACGGCGAGGCCGCCCCAGACGAAACTCATGCCGAGGGTCACGACGATGGACGGCAGATTGCGCAGATGGATGATGACGCCGAGCGCCGCATAGGTCGCGATCGCGCCGGCAAGGATCAGGACGCCGGTCACGGGGGCATCGCGCAGAAAGGTCGCGGTGACGCAGGCGACGAAGCTGACGAAGGTGCCCATCGAGAGATCGAGATCGTTCACCGCCATCACCAGCATCTGGGCGATCGTGGCAAGCGCGATGGGTACAGCCAGGTTGAACAGCAGGTTGAGCCCTACATAGCTCACGGCGCGCGGCTGCATCCAGAAGACGGCGGCGAGCAGCAGCGTCAGCGACAAGGCGGGAATGGCGAGGCGCATGGCATCGGACGAAAGCCGGAACATTATGCTGCGACCCCTTCGAAGGAGGCGGCGATGATATTCTTCTCGTTGACCGCGTCGCCGGCGAGTTCGGCCTTGATACGGCCTTCGCGGAAGACGTAGACGCGGTCGCAGAGGCGGACCTCGTCCATTTCAGTCGAATACCAGATGAAGGTGCGGCCGCGCGCTGCCTCCTCGCGGATGATGGCGTAGACCTCCTGCTTTGTCCCGACGTCGACGCCGCGCATCGGATCGTCCATCAGGACGACAGGCGCGCGCGTCGCAAGGGCGCGCGCAAAAAGCACCTTCTGCTGGTTGCCGCCGGAAAGCGACAGGATACGGTTGCCCATATCGGGTGTGCGGATTTCGATCCGCCGCTTCCAGTCGGCGCCTCTCGTCTCTTCCTCGTCTGCGAGGATGAGGCCGCGCCGCGACAGATCGCCAAGCGAGGCGATGGAGAAGTTGCGCAGGATGCTCCACAGCTCGAAGACGCCGTTGAGGCGACGGTCGCCAGCGACGAAAGTAACGAGCGGATCGCGTTCAGGCAGCCAGTTGCCCGATTGGGCGGCATGCAGCGCGAGCAGCAGTTCGGTCTGCCCGTGGCCGGCCAACCCCGCCAGTCCGACGATCTCGCCCTTGCGCGCCGCAAAGGCAAGGCCTTTCGCCTGATGCGACAGGATAAGCGGCGCGGTGGATTGTTCGCGCGCCGAGCGCTGCCCGCCCTCTTCCCTCGCGACGGTGCCCATGGCTTCCACGAGACCATGATGGTCGAAACCATGCGCCGGGCGCTCGGCGACGACGCGGCCGTCCTTCATGACGACGATGCGGTCGGAGGTTTCGAGGATTTCGTGCAGGATATGCGAAATGAAGATGACGGAGCCGCCGGTGGCGATAAAGCGGCGGACATGATCGAGCATCTGGCGGGCGAGGCTTGCGTCGAGCGACGACGTGGGTTCGTCGAGGATCACCAGCCGCGGCGCGATACCGGCATCGGAAAAGGCCATTGATATCTCGACCATCTGCCGTTCGGCGATCGAAAGATCGCCGACAGCCCGGCCGCTGTCGATCCCATGGCCGGGAAAGACCGTGTCGAGGCTCTTCTCGATGATTTTTGCAGCGCGTCTGCGCCAGCCGAAGCCGCCGAGATCGCGGTGCATGATGCGGGTGTTCTCGACGATCGAGAGGTTGGGGCAGAGCGAAAGTTCCTGGAAGACGCAGCGCACGCCGCGGGCGCGCGCGGCGTTGATGCCGTAGCGCTCCAGCCGCTCGCCGTCGCTTGCCACGCTTCCTTCATGGGGCGTGAGGCCGCCATTGATGACGCTGACAATCGTGGATTTGCCGGCGCCATTGTGGCCAACGAGGCCGACGCATTCGCCCGGCATGACGCGGAGCGTGACGCCGTCGAGCGCCCTGACCGCGCCAAAATTGACCTTGGCGCCATCAACGGCGATCACCGCCTTCAAAACCTCATCCATGCTGCCCGCCACATCTGCTTCTCAAAGAATGCCGCGCGGCCATTTGCGGCCGCGCGGCAGTCGCCGGGAGATTTACTTTGCCGACTCGATGACCTTGATTGCATCAGCCTGCGTGTATTCCACGTTGGCGACGCCGCCGGCCTGGGTATTGGCGAGGTTGGTTTCGAGATTGTCCTGGTCGATGCGCAGGAACGGCACGACGAGGTCCTTCTTGACCTGCTTGCCGTCGAGGATCTGCTGGGCGACCCAGAAGGCGAGCGTGGAGACGCCGGGCGCGATCGACACGGACATGGTCTCGTAGCCCTTGCCGTCCTTCTGCTCCTTCCACCACTTCAGTTCGTCTTCGCGGTTGCCCATGATGATGGTCGGCATTTTCCGGTCGGTCGCGGCAATCGCCTGCGCGGCGCCGTAACCGTCGCCGCCCTGCGTCACCACGCCGACAATGTCGGGCAGGCTCGGCAGGATGCCGGCAACCGCCTTCTGCGCCACGTCCTGCGCCCAGTCGCCATGAACGGAGCCGACGACCTTGAACTGCGGGAACTGCTTGACGCCGTCGTGAATGCCCGCCGAAATCTCGTCATCGACGAAGACACCGGCCAGACCGCGGATCTCGAGCAGGTTGCCGCCCTGCGGGAGTTTCTTCGACAGGTACTCCACTTCGCTGCGGCCCATTTCCTTGAAGTTGACGGCAATGCGCCAGGCGCAGGGTTCGGTCACGATGCCGTCGAAGGACACCACGGTGATGCCGGCGTCGCAGGCTTCCTTGACCGCGCCGTTCAGCGCCGTCGGCGAAGCGGCGTTCAGCACGATCGCGTCATAGCCCTGCAAGATCATGTTCTGGATCTGCGCCGCCTGCTCCGTCGCCTGGTTCTCGGCGGTGGTGAAAGGGTCGGCCGCGGCAACGACGCCGGCCTTGACCGCTTCGCCCGTCACCTTGCCCCAGCTCGTCAGCATGGCTTGGCGCCACGAGTTGCCGGCATAATTGTTGGAAAGGGCGATTTTCTTGGCCGACGTATCGGCAAAGGCGGAAACGGGCATCGCGGCGCAAGCAATAGCGGCCGATGCCAGAAGCATCTTACGGATTGTCATGTCTTCCTCCCTCATGATCGCCGGTCGGCGATCGCTTCACTCCTGCCTGGCCCAATTGGGCTCGAGTGAAAATTGTTCTTGCACTGAGCTTCCTCCTCTCAGTAAGGGCAGGATGCGGGAGATCGATTGGCCTGTACAGGGGCAAGGCGGCAAGTCGTTTGCGGGTTTTGCGCAACAAGCTGCGGGTTTACGCAAGACGGCGGCGCTTCCACGGCGCTTACTGGGAAGAGATCGCGGCGGGTTGAGGAGCCCGCTGCCATCTATGGGAGGAACTGACGATGCTGCATCTCGCACCCGCAGCCATGTTCGACCACTATCTCGGCATTTCCCGGCTGCTCGCGGGCCAGCTCGACTTCCGCTCGGCCATTCGTTCCGTTGCGGCCGAGGTCGCCCATATCATCCCCCACGACCATCTCGATGTCTGCGTGCTGCTCGAAGGCGGCAACTACCACACGGCTTACGAGACAGGTATCGAGACCGCCTGGGGCGAGATTGCCGGCGCACCTGTTGTCAACAGTCCCATCCGTTCGCTGCTCTGGGGCGAGGTGGAGTTTATGCTGGCGGACGACGCCATGACGGATCCGCGCTTCCACTTCGAGGGCGCGTTCAAGCGGCCGATCGTCGAACAGTCGCTGAGGAGCCGTTTGCATGTGCCGATGAAGGTGCAGGGCACGATCATCGCCGCACTCTCCTGTTCGTCGCAAACGGCGGGCGTCTATACGATGGAGGATATCGAACGCGCCCGGATCATAGCCGACCTGCTGACGCCCTATTTCTACGCATTGCAGGCTGCCGAGCAGGCGCAACGCTCGGCGATCGTCGAGGCGGAAGCTCGCGCCCGCGAGGAGGGGTTGCGGCAAGGCGCGCTGAAGCTGACCGAAGCACTGGAACAGGAACGTCAGCGAATCGGCATGGACCTTCACGACCAGACACTGGCAGACCTGACGCGGCTCGCCCGCCGGATTGATCGGCTGTCGCGCAACGGCGAGGTGGCACCCGAGGCGCTGGAGCCGCTCTCCCGCTCCCTGCAGCATTGCATGCAGGATCTGCGGCAGATCATCGAACAGGCAAAACCCTCCGTGCTCCAGCTCTTCGGCCTCGCCCAGGCGATCGAACATCATCTCGACCGATCGACCCGCGACACGGGATCGGCCATCGAATGGGGCCTTGTCGACGAGACGCACGGCGCACTGGAGCAATTGGAACCGACCGTCAGCGTCGCGCTGTTTCGCATCGCCCAGGAAGCGATCAACAATGCGGTGCGCCATGCCGCTCCGCTTGCCGTCACGGTGCGGCTCGAGGCCGACGACGAGCGGCTGTCGATCGAAATCTCCGACGACGGCACCGGGCTCGCCAAAGCGCGCGGACGGATCGGCGGCGGCATCGACAATATGAAGACCCGGGCACGGCTGATTTCGGCGCGCTTCACGACCGGGCTAGGCCACAACAATCGCGGAACTGCGGTGCGCGTCGTGCTGCCGCTTGGCCCGAATGACCCGGCGAGCGGGCCGAACTGAGGAGAGAGGCGCAATGAAGGTTCTGATCGTCGAGGACGACCCGCTGCACCGGTCCTATCTGCACGAGGCCGTCAACGCGGCGCTGCCCGAATGCGACACGGTGATCGAGGCGGAGAACGGCACCGTCGGCGAGAAACTCGCCCGCGATCACAAGTCGGCCCATATCGTCATGGACCTGCAGATGGCGAACCGCAACGGCATCGAGGCGGCGCGCACGATCTGGAAGGAGCGGCCGGAGACACGCATCCTGTTCTGGTCGAACTATTCGGACGAGGCCTATGTGCGCGGCGTCTCGCGCATCGTGCCGGATGGCGCGGCCTATGGCTATGTGCTGAAATCCGCTTCCGACGAGCGGCTGAAGCTTGCGCTGCGCTCGATCTTCATCGAGAGCCAGTGCGTCATCGACCGTGAAGTGCGAGGCCTGCAGCAGAAGAGCCTCGGCCAAACGAACGGTTTCACCGATTCCGAATACGAGATCCTCGTCGATATCGCGCTCGGCCTCACCGACCGGGCGATCGCCAAGCGCCGGGGCCTATCGCTGCGCAGCGTACAGAACCGCCTGCAGCAGCTCTATGACAAGCTGGATGTCTACCAGAGCGCCGGCGACGACCACGAAGACGGCCGCTTCAATCTCCGCGCCCGCGCCGTGACCGTCGCCTTCCTGCGCAAACTCCTGAACTACAGCGCTCTGGAGCGGGCCGAAGCCGAGTTGCAGGAGTGGCTGGATGGAAAGTAGTTTCGGGGATAATTTGTTCCTGACAGAGGCGGCCCTATGGAGGATATCCGGGATCCGCCGGCAGCGCGGCCGCCATGCAGGCCTCCGCGCAGAAATCGGGTGGCAGATGCCGGACCAGCGTGCAGAATCAATTCGCCGTCAAAGGAGGAATTCATGCTCACGCTTTACGATTATCTCCCGTCGCAGAATGGCTGGAAGGCCAGGGTCCTGTTCGGGCTGCTAGACATTCCGTATCAAGTCCGCTTGCTATCGATTTTCGAGGGTGAAGCCCGCACCGATGCCTTTTTCGCTCTCAATCCGGCAGGAGGCGTTCCCGTCTTGGAACTGGAGGATGGGCGGACGATCGCCGAGTCCAATGCAATCCTCGCTTATCTGGCCGAGGGCACCCGGTTGCTGCCGGCTGATCGCTATCAACGTGCCAAGGTCATGCAGTGGCTGTTCTTCGAACAGTATCACGTCGAGCCGGTCATCGGCACGCTGCGCTTCTGGACGTTGACAGGGCGCCTCGAACTCAACGCAGCTATGGTCGAAGCCAAACGTGCCGCCGGTCTGCGTGCCCTTGCCGCACTGGAACGCGGGTTGAAGGACACGCCTTATCTGGTTGGCGAGGAGTTTTCGATCGCGGACTTGGCGGTTTACGCCTACGCCCACCGGGCAGCGGATTGCGGCTTCGTTGTAACCGATTATCCGGCCGTTGCCGCGTGGTTCGATCGCGTGCGGGACGTCATCGGTCCCGATTATCCGGTCTACCTGTACAGCGACGATCCTCATTCAGCCATCTGAGCCCGACGCATCAGCGACGTGAATCGATCCGCCGCGAACGATTCAGGAAACTCGTTGGACGGCAAAATGATGAGCGCGCATCATCGGCTATGGATGCAAAAGCCGACATCATGCTGCTCTACCGGATTGATCCGTCTCGGAACATGGCGCGCTTCTATCGCCTGTCGATCCAACCAACATTGTTCGGAGGCAGTTCTCTCCTGCGCAACTGGGGCCGGATTGGGACCGAGGGCCGGCTGAGAGTGGAACTGTTCGATACGGCCGAGGAGGCCGCGATTGCCTATGAGCGCATGGCCGGCCGGAAGTTGCGTCGCGGCTATCGGCACGAGGGTGCAGCCGGTGCCGCGCGAGAGACGCTTCACGCTGCGGGGTGCTAAGACTGCTTGGCGGCTCGATTTCCCGTCAACCGGGCCTTGAAGGCAATATCGTCATCGCGTGGATCGGCTGGTCGCCGTGCGATCCAGGAAAGCAAGCACGCGCGTGGTCAGCAGCGCGGTCGCGTCCGCATCATAGGACGGCAGCGAGCTGTCGGCGAAGTAGTGCTGATCGCCGGGATAGAGGAAAAGTTCCGCGTCCTCGACCTTCTCCACGATCTCGCGAGCGGCGTCGATGTCGCCCTCGCCTGCGAAAATCGGGTCGTTGTCCATACCATGGATCTGGACCGCGACGCCGTTCGGCCAGGGTCCGATGGCCCATTCGCCACTGATCGGCAGGCAGGAGTAGAAGAGCAGAGCCCCGCGCGCTCCGGGCCGCGTCTGCGCCAGCTTTTGTGCCGGCAGCACTCCGAATGAAAACCCGGCATAGACAAGTCCTAGAGGCAGGTCGTCAGCGACGCGGACACCGCGTTCCCTCATGGCCTCGAATCCGATCTCACCGATATAGGCAAGCCCCTCGTCGATGCTGGGGAATGTACGTCCCTCGAAGAGATCGGGCGTATGCACGATGTGGCCGCCGGCCCGCAAGGCATCGGCAAAGGCGCGCACGCCTGGCGTCAACCCCTGCGCATGATGGAACAATAAGATCTCAGCCATACAGAATCTTCTCCCCAGAAACGCTATCTAGGGCGTAGCTCCGAAGAAGGCGAGCCGGGTGAAAATCGTGTAGTCCGCTTCCGATACCATCAGTGCCACGAAGACCAGCACCAGCAGCGGCGGCAGCAGGATGGCATAGACGAGCGCCAGGCGCTCCCAGGCCATGTGCATGAAGACGGCGACGATGAGACCGGCCTTCAGCATCATGAACAGGAGGATCAGCGTCCATCTGAGATAGCCGTGGATGCCGAGGTAATCGACCATGTAGGAAAAGGCGCTGAGCACGAAGAGCAGGCCCCAGACGAAGAAGTAGAGCCCGATCGGGTGCTGCTGTCCGGTATGTGCCTGTGCGTGCGTTGTTTGGACTTCTGCATGCGCCGTTGTCTCGCTCATGACGACCTCACCACAGATAAAAGAATGCGAAGATGAAGACCCAGACCAGGTCGACGAAGTGCCAGTAGAGGCCCATGATCTCGACGGCCTCGTAGCGGCCCTTCCGACTGGTGAAGAAGCCGCGGCGTTCCACGTCGAAATCGCCCCGCCAGACCTTGCGGGCGATGATCAGGAGGAAGATGACGCCGATCGTGACATGGGTGCCGTGAAAGCCTGTGATCATGAAGAAGGTCGATCCGAATTGCGCCGCCCCCCATGGGTTCTCCCAGGGGCGCACGCCTTCGGTGATCAGCTTCGTCCATTCGAAGGCCTGCATGCTGACGAAGGTTGCGCCGAGAAGTGCTGTCAGCAGCATCAGGATCGCGGTTACGCGGCGGTCGCGGCGATAGCCGAAATTGACCGCCATCGCCATCGTGCCGCTGCTCGAGATCAGCACGAAGGTCATGATCGCGATCAGGATTAGCGGCACGTCCTGGCCGCCGATGTGGAGCGCGAAGACCTCGCTCGGATTGGGCCAGGGAACGGGCGTCGACATGCGGGCGGTCATATAGGCGATCAGGAAGCAGCCGAAGACGAAGGTGTCGCTCAAGAGAAAGATCCACATCATCGCCTTGCCCCAGGAGGCGGTCTTGAAGGCCCGCTGATCCGAGCTGAAATCGGCCGCGACACCGCGAAGGCCCGCCGGCCTGAGGTCAGCCCCGCCGTGTGTCTCGATAGTCTGTGCCATCTGCACCCCCTAGCTAATCAACGTGCGGCAGAGATCGACAAAATCATTGGCCCAGCCGGCAAAGAGCGCGAAGAGCAGCAGCCAGACGGCGAGCATGAAATGCGAATAGATGGCCGAGAGATCGACGCTGAGGCTCAGCCTCTCCGGTGCGATATCGGCTGCGAAGGCCTTGGCCGTCGTGTGCGCGAGTACAGCAAGCCCACCGAGAATGTGCAGGCCGTGCAGCCCGGTCAGCATGTAAAAGAAGCTGTTGGCGGGGTTGTCGGCTAGCACATAGCCGGCGGCCGTCAGCTCCCGCCATGCCTGGATCTGCCCGGCGACGAAGAAGATGGCAAGGGCAAGGGCAGCAGCGAGCGCCGGCCGCAACGCTTCCATGCGGCCGTGCTGCGCTTCGCGTTTGGCCCATTGCAGCGCAGCGCTGCTAAGCGCAAGGGCCGCGGTGTTGACCCAGAGCAGGCGCGGAACCGGCATCCCCCACCAGTCGGCCGACGCTGCACGCATGAAATAGGCGCTGACGGCAAGGCTGAAGAGCGCGCCGACGACGCCGAGAAAGACGAAGAGGCCGATCTTCACTGCCGGCACCGGCCGCCGCTCACTGCCGGCATGAACCGGCATCTGCACCGAGCCGGTCTCCAGCCAGGGCTTGGACGTCAGCCGCTGCCCGGAGAGCCACCAGATCATGATGGCGGCGATGGCGGCCAGAAAGATCAGCACCACGCTCATGTCGGGCCCTCGCGAGTGACGCCGCCCGTTGCCGGCACATTCTGCGGAATGAAATCCTCCGCCGCCCCCGGCACACTGTAATCATAGGCCCAGCGGTAGACGACAGGCAGATCCTTGCCCCAGTTGCCGTGCGCCGGTGGTGTCTGGGGAGTCTGCCATTCCAGCGTCGTTGCCCGCCACGGATTGCCGCCTGCCTCCCTGCCCCGGAAAAGGCTCCAGGCGAGATTGAACAGGAAAACCATCTGCCCTGCCCCGACGATCAGCGCCATGACAGTGATGAAGATGTTGAGCGTGTGGGCCGAAGGCGGAACGAAGGCGGTTTCTCCCATCTCGAAGTAACGGCGCGGCACACCGAGCAGACCGAGATAATGCATCGGAAAGAAGATCGCATAGGTGCCGAGGAAGGTGATCCAGAAATGGATCTGGCCGAGCGTCTCGTCCAGCATGCGTCCCGTCACTTTGGGATACCAATGATAGATCGCCCCGAAGATGACGAGGATGGGTGCCACCCCCATGACCATGTGGAAGTGGGCCACGACAAACATCGTATCCGACAGCGGCACGTCGACGACGACATTGCCGAGGAAGAGGCCGGTCAGCCCGCCATTGACGAAGGTGACGATGAAGGCGAGCGCAAAGAGCATCGGCAGCGTCAGGTGGATATCGCCGCGCCAGAGCGTCAGCACCCAGTTGTAGACCTTAATCGCCGTCGGAATGGCGATGATCAGCGTCGTGGTGGCGAAGAAGAAGCCGAAGGCCGGGTGCATGCCGCTGACATACATGTGGTGCGCCCAGACGACGAAGCTTAAGCCCCCGATGATGACAATCGCCCAGACCATCATGCGGTAGCCGAAGATGTTCTTGCGTGCATGCGTGCTGATCAGGTCCGAGACGATGCCGAAGGCCGGCAGCGCGACGATATAGACCTCGGGATGGCCGAAGAACCAGAACAAATGCTGGAAGAGGATCGGGCTGCCGCCGCCGTGCTGCAGCTGCGTGCCCATCTCGACGATCGCAGGCATGAAAAAGCTGGTGCCGAGCAGGCGGTCGAAGAGCATCATGACGCAGGCGACGAAGAGGGCCGGAAAGGCCAAGAGCGCCATCACAGTCGCGGTGAAGATGCCCCAGACGGTGAGCGGCATCCGCATCAGCGTCATCCCCCGCGCGCGGCCCTGCAGCACCGTTACCACATAATTCAGCCCACCCATGGTGAAGCCGATGATGAAGACGATCAGCGAAATCAACATCAGCAGGATGCCCCAGTCCTTGCCGCCCGGCGTGCCTGACAGAACCGACTGCGGGGGATAGAGCGTCCAGCCGGCGCCCGTCGGGCCGCCGGGCGCGAAGAAACCGGCGGCGAGGATCAACACAGCAAGCAGGTAGATCCAGTAGCTCAGCATGTTCGCGTAGGGGAAGACCATGTCGCGCGCGCCGACCATTAGCGGAATGAGGTAATTGCCGAAGCCGCCGAGGAAGAGCGCGGTCAAGAGATAGATCACCATGATCATGCCGTGCATGGTGATGAACTGGTAATAATGATCGGCATCGATGAAAGAGAGAGCGCCGGGAAAGGCGAGCTGAATGCGCATCAGCCAGGAGAGCACCAGCGCCACCAGGCCGATCGAGATCGCGGTCAACGAATATTGCACGGCGATGATCTTGGCATCCTGGCTGAACACATATTTCGTCCACCAGCTGTGCGGATGATAAAGTTCGACATCCTCGACTTCGGCGGAGGGGATGCTGCCGGATGGAATCTCGACCATGATCTCTCTTCCCTTCCTTCCAGCGGTCTGTGATCGCTGGGGGTTTCCTGAACCAGCCTACGACCGCTTCGCCGCGTCAGTTTGCCGGTGGCAGCTCTCCCGATGACGCCGTCAGCTGGGTGAATGTCTGTTGCTGCCCGAGCCAGGTCTGGTAGTCCGCGTCGTTATCGACCACGACAGTGCCGCGCATTTGCGGATGGCCGACGCCGCAGAGTTCGGCGCAGAGGATCTCGAAGGTCCCGGTCCGCGTCGGAGTCAACCAGAAATAGGTGACCATGCCGGGGATCATGTCCATCTTGGCACGAAATTCCGGCACGTAGAAATCATGGAGCACGTCGATCGAGCGCAGCAATATGTGCACCGGCTTGCCGATCGGCAGATGCAGTTCGCCGCCTTCAATGATGATGTCGTCGAGGCCGCTTGCGTCGTTCTTGTCGAGGCCGAGCGGGTTCTCGGCCGTGACGTCGCGTGTCTCGGCGCGACCGAGTTTTCCGTCCGCTCCCGGCAAGCGGAAGCTCCAGAGCCATTGCTGGCTGACGACCTCGACCGAGGCGGCATCGGCGGGCACAGTGATGAACTGGTTCCAGACGATGAGGCCGGGCGCCAGCATAGCGGCAACGCCGACCGCCGTTCCCGAGGCGAGGATCACCTCCAGCCTGCGGTTTTCAGGTTCGTAATGCGCCCGGTTGCCCGGCTTGTGGCGAAAGCGGTAGACGCAATAGGCCATGAAGGAGACCACCGCCACGAAGACGATGCCGGTGATCCAGAAGGTGATGACGAGGGTGCTGTCGATATAGGTCCAGTTGGACGCGATCGGCGTCCACCACCATGGGCTCAGCACATGGAACAGCACAGAGCCGACGACAATCAGGACGAGGATCAGCACGACAGCCATGTCCACTCCTCCTCGAGCAGGTTGACCGTGAAACCGTATTCCGCAAAAAGTCCGTCTTTATTATCGCACAGATAGAAAATATCGGCAATTACGGCAATTTAGCCACGTGTCGCGCCGCATCGGCACGCCATTCTGGATTATTGCCATTATCTGGAATATCGCCCGTCATTTCGAATATTGCTTGAGATAGGCGATGAGGTTGGTGATCTCCTGATCATCCTTCAAGCCGACGAAGGCCATTTTCGTGCCCTTCACCTTCACTCTCGGATTGTGGAGATAGTCGCGCAGCGTCGCTTCGTCCCAGACGAGACCGCCGTCACCGGCCTCCTTCATCGAGGCCGAATAGGCAAAATCGGGATGCGTTCCGGCCTTACGGCCGAACAGCCCGTTCAGCGACGGCCCGACTTTGTTCGTATCGGAATCGACGATATGACAGGTCGCGCATTTCTTGAAAACGGTGGCACCCGCCGTCGCGTCGCCCTCTTGCGCCCCGGCGCCAGCAGAGGAAAGGACAATGACGGATGCGGCGATCAGCAGAACAACACGGTAATCCACGGCAAACCCATCCTCCTCAAGCTTGCCCAGCCACTCGCCCCCTCCGCCGCCATTGCCGTGCGGAGTATGTTAGCGATACTTAAAGCTTAGTGCTTCGCGGACGCAAGTCAATCGGGTGGGCAATTCTGACGCAGGGTGGCGGATATTCGCGCGATCGCACCTGTCGGCCGCGCTGGCTTCAGCGGTCAAAAATCCTCCCGTTGCCGGTCCGCAGCCGAAGCGGCAGACGAACCGTTGCCGAACGCCATCGTCACCTTCTGTTTCAAGGTATGAGCGGGAGACGTGGCCGCTCCGCGTTGGACGAACGAAATCTGCGCTGCGCGAGGCCGTTGTTCGCCATGGTGCTGGGCGGCAGCGGTGCGGCTGCCGGCCCCAGAGGAAACATCGAGCCGGAATTGTGCGAGGCGGTCGGACAATACCGTGACTTCGGTTGCAAGCGTATGCGAGGCAGCATTCGACTGCTCGACCATTGCCGCATTTTGCTGGGTCGACTGGTCCATCTGATTGACGGCGGTGTTGATTTCCTGAAGTCCTGTCGATTGCTCCCGGGCCGATTGAACGATCGCCTGGACATTCTGGTCGATCTGCTGCACCTCGTCGACGATTCCAGTCAAGACGGACCCGGTCTGGCTGACGAGATCGACGCCCTGCTTGACCTGTGATCCTGATGAAATGATGAGGGTCTTGATCTCCTTGGCCGCGCCGGCCGAGCGTTGCGCCAGTTCACGGACCTCCTGCGCCACAACGGCGAAGCCTTTGCCGGCCTCGCCGGCACGTGCAGCTTCGACGCCGGCGTTAAGGGCAAGCAGATTCGTCTGAAACGCAATGTCGTCGATGACGCCGATGATATTGGAGATCGAATTCGACGATTGCTCGATGTCATGCATGGCTTCCACCGCGCGGCGGACGATCTGGCCCGAGCGCTCGGCATTCTGCTTGGTACGGGCGACCATGGATCCCGCTTCCTCGGCGCGCACAGTGGAATCTTTGACCGATGTGGTGATCTGTTCCAGCGCTGCGGCGGTTTCCTCGACAGATGCGGCTTGCTGTTCCGTCCGCCGTGCAAGGTCGTCGGCGGCCGAACGAATTTCGTCCGCGCCGGCCTGGATCACCTGCGCATTCTGCGAGAAGGAGATCATTGCCGAACGCAGCTTGACGACCGACTCGTTGAAATTGGTCCGGGTCTCATCAAGCGCCGGCGTGAAGGGCTTTTCCAGCGCGACCGTCATGTCGCCTTCCGCCAGCCTTGCAAGACCAAGCGCCAGTTCGCCGACGGCAAACTTGACGTCCGCTTCCTGGGCTTGGGCGACCCGTGTCCGCTCGGCACGTTCCTGGTCCTGCTGTATCCGACCAGCTTCCGCCTCGGCTTCAAGCTGCGCCTTTTGGCGGTTGCCTTCCAGGAGGACCTCCAGGGAACGCGAGAGATCCCCGATTTCATCGCGTGCGTCAACGCCACTGATCCGGACGTCGAGCTTGCCGGCCGCAATCCCGGCGGTCTCGTCGATCACGCTGGAAATCCGGGTGACGAAACGGCGTGCAATCAACCATCCGACCAAGCCCAATAGGACGGCGGCCACGCCGGTGCTGATCGCCGCGTGCCGCATGATCGTGTCGAGTTGGGCAAAGAGCGTCGTCTTGGGTACCGACACGATCGCAAACCAGTTCGAGCTTTCCGCAAGCTTGACCGGAACGGCCACCGCCAGCGACACTGTGCCGTCCTGGCCAGTGACTTCACGCTCCTCGCCGGGTTTGGCGATCAGATGCTCCCAGCCTGCCGTTTCGGCTCCGCCCTCGGAGAGATTTTTCCCGATAAGGCCGGCGTTGGGATGGCTGACGATCTTTCCAGCGCCGGTCACAAGGCTGATGAAGCCGGTCTCCATCGGATGAACCTGCGAAAAGGCCTTGTTGGTATCCTGCAGAGAAAGGTCGAGCCCTGCCACTCCAACCGCTTTGCCATCGATGACGATCGGCTTGGCGACCGAGGTCATCAGCACGTCCTTGCCGTCGATCGCATAGAGATAAGGCTCGATGACGGTCGTCTTGCCCGTCTTGAACGGAATCTGATAATAATCGCCGGGACCAGCGACCGTGTAGTCCGTCAAAGCGGCATGCGTAATTTGACCGCCGCTGCGAACCCAATAGGGGATATATCGCCCTGTCTGGTCATGTCCGTCCTTGTTGACGAACTCCTTGTCCTTTCCATCGAAAGCGTCCGGCTCCCAGCCCGTCCAGATCCCAAGGACGTTCGCATTGGCCTCAAGCATGTTCGTCAGGATCTTGTCGGCCCTCGCGCGGTCGGCATCTCCGGTCTGCTTCATCGTCGAGACAACCGTGTCGAGACTGTCGACGATGTGGACCGTGCCACCGATATCTCTTTCAACCGCCACGGCCTCCGAGCGGGCGATCTGCCGCATCTGCTCGATGCTGTCCGTGCGAATGGCATGGTATGAGCTGTAGAATAGGACACCTGAAGCAGCAACAACGGCGATAACGCCGCAGGCGGCAATCGAGAACAAATTACGACCAGTCGTTGATTTAAACAGCATCCCCTGCCCCAAGTACTGTGACGATCTCAATTCTGCCGGATCAACTCTTCCGCCCTGTCGTTCACCAAATATTTCGCAGGTGCAAAAAGTCGAATTTGAAATATTTTATCCGAGCACAATTAAGAAATTCTTCGCTCTCCCCTAATTTCTATGGGCTCGCTGCAGCACCTTCATCTTGCAACGTGCGCTAGAGATCGGCGCGCTTTGGCGGCCGATATCGGAAACTTGGAGCGCGTTTCTTATCCGGCAGGATGAAGGGAACGAAATCCGGATGACATGGTTAGCTTTCCAGATACGGCCGCCCCTTGGGAAGCCGCGATGATCACATGCACCCAAGGAGCATGCTGTGAATGTTCTAAGCTTCAGCAGAATGAGCAACAGTCGCGATAATCCCGATGCCGCTTTCGTGACCACCGACGTTGAGAACCGGCAGCTCTATAGGTTCGCCCTGCAATATAAGATGGACGGCAAGACTTGGGCGACGGAAATTCGGGCCTATTCTTCTAGGGATGCCGAAGACCGCATCGCAGCGATGCGCAGATCGCTGACAATTTGCGGCCAACTCTACGGTGAGGTGGAAGCCTAGCTCCCATATCAATCGACGGGTGATCCATGGATATGACGCGCAGCCGAGATCGCATGGTGGAGCACCTCGTGACGCGCCGAGGCATTTGCGATCGCGGCGTCATCAACGCGATGCGCACGGTCCCGCGCGAAAAATTCGTCGATCCGGGCTTCGAAGAATTCGCCTATGAAGATGCGCCGCTTTCGATCGGCGATGGCCAGACCATTTCGCAGCCGTTCATCGTGGCCCTGATGATCGAAAAGGCCGACCTGAGTGCCGGCGACAAGGTGCTCGAGGTCGGGACAGGCTCCGGCTATGCTTCAGCGCTCATCAGTCTCATCGCGAGATACGTCTATTCCATCGAGCGCCATGAACGGCTGGCGCTCCAGGCCAGGGAGCGGTTCGAGAAGCTGGGATACGCCAATATCGACGTTCAGGTGGGCGATGGCAGCAAGGGCTGGGCGAAAGCCGCTCCCTTCAATGCCATTATCGTTTCCGCCGGCGCGCCCGAAGTGCCGAGCGCCCTGAAGGAACAGCTGGATCTCGGAGGGCGGCTCATCATCCCCGTCGGTCGTGGCGACGCGCAGCGCCTCAAACGCATCACGCGCACCGGGGCCGCCGCCTTCGAAGAGATAGATCTGGGCGGCGTGTTCTTCGTTCCCTTAATCGGCGAAGACGCGTGGACGGCCGAACATCCGATGTATACGGAGACGAGCCCTTCGTCGCGCACGCCCAGCTGAAGGCGTGGGCCGCAAGCACCGGCCTGCCCTGGAGCATCATCAGCAGATGGCCAAGGAGCTCAACAAGTGAGCGAGGCCATCCATCTCAGAAGGAAAGATCGAGCACCCTGCCTTCGAACAGGCGGTCCCGGGAGCCTTCGAGATGCGCCCTCATCAGCCTCTGCGCATCGTCAGGCCGACCATCGGCGATCGCCTTGTAGATGGCGTTGTGCTCTTCGTAGACCTGTTCCAGTCCCTGGCGGGGACCGAGCAGGGAGAGGCCGTGGAGATGCATGCCGACGGCGATATGGGCCTTCAGCGCATCGATCGAGGCCGTGTAATAATGGTTATTGGCAGCCTCCGTCACGGCGCGATGGAAGGTGAAATCGGCGTCCGCGCGGTGAAGCTGGTGGCTCGTCGCTTCGCGCAGATCCGCAAGAGCGTTGGCGATCTTCTGGATCGCCTGCTCATTGCGCCGCTTGGCGGCGAAATAGGCGGCCGCCGGCTCTATGGTGAGGCGGAATTCGTAGCAGCGCTGAATATCGGCAATGGTTTTAACAGGCGAATAGGCGAGCTGCGTCGTCGGCGATCCATGCGCGCTGACGAAGGTTCCGGCGCCTTGCCGGGCATAGACCATGCCTTGATCACGCAGGCGCGCCAGCGCATCTCGCACGATCGGTCTCGAAACACCCAGCATCGAGGCCAGCTCATGTTCGCCGGGAAGGCGTGAGTCCGGCGGGTAGTTTCCGCCGCGGATGCGTTCCAGCAGCTGGTCGAAGACACGATCGACCAGCTTGACGGCCTTGCCGCGTTCGGGCTTGCCCGGCGGGCCGGCTTCCGCGTTCAAAGATTCGCCATTCGCTTCAACCACGTCATTCTCCCCGGCGGTATCTTACTATGCCGCCTGATTCCGAGGAACCAGTCTTAGCAAACTATCGGGATGGCCGAAGCCCCCCGACTTGACGGCACACCGAAAATGCCGCCCGTCTTCGGCCGTGACATCGAACCAGGGAACGCCGGCCTCGATCTCACCCTTCGGAGCCAGCACCCTGATCCCGAGCGCCTGAAATACTGCAAGCGCCGTATCGCCGCCGCCGACCATCAGCATGTCGGGCCGCGTATCGTCGATAACTGCTTTGACGCCTGACGCAAAGCGCTGGGCGACGAGGCCAGCATCGGCGGCCATGTCGCCGGTGCAGCGCAGCAGCACTGGCAGCGCCAGGCCTTCCCCGCATTCGATCTCGCCCATCGGCGCGTCCACCACCATACGCAAGGCGCCCGAGGCTTCGAGCCGGTTCATCTGGGCGACGGTGATTGGATCGCGCGAACCAAAGGCAAACAGCGTCCGCGGGCTTGCCACAAATTCCGTGGCGGGCAGCCCCGCTTCACCAAGCCGGCGGGCAAGTGCTGCGCCAAGACCGCGCGCACCGACAGCAAGCGTCCTTAGCCAGTCGTGACCGTCGACGATCTGGTCGAGATCAATATCGTCCTCGGCATCGGCGATGACAACATTGTCCCTGCTGCCCTCGAACAGATCGGCGATCCGCAGTGGCTTGGCGATTCCGCGGCCGACGACGCAGCCTCGGTAGGTCACGCGTTCCTGATCGGGAATGGCGGGCGCCACCAGGATCGTCTCCAGGCCGAACACCTCCGCCATCGCGAGGCTTTCCGCCACGACATTGCCCTTGAGCCGGGAGTCGATCTTCTTCATGACGACGGCGGGCTTGGCGCCATGGAACACCTCTGTCGCCATCCGAACCCTTTCGACGGCTTTACGCTCGCCAAGCGCGCGCGAGGCCGTGTTGACGACGACGACATCGCAGCCGGTGGCGATCGCATCCTGCGCCGCCTCGACATCGACGGCAACCGCAACCGAAAGGCCGGCCGCGACGAAGGGCGTGCCGGTATCGAGCGCGCCCGTCAGATCATCGGCGATGATGGCGGCCTTCAGCGTCATGCGGTCTGTCCGGTGTTGACGGCGTGGCAGGCGACGAGATGGCCGGGCCTGGCTTCTTTCCAGGCCGGGATCACCTTGCTGCAGATATCCATGGCGATCGGGCAGCGTGTGTGGAAACGGCAGCCGGAGGGCGGGTTGAGCGGGCTCGGCACATCGCCCTGCAATATCTGGCGCTGGCGCGTGCGCTCATGTTCCGGATCGGTTTCCGGAACGGCCGACAACAACGCCCTCGTATAGGGATGGAGCGGATTGTCGAAGAGTTCTTCACGGGTCGCCAGTTCGGCGAGCCGCCCGAGATACATGACGCCGACACGGGTGCTGATATGGCGCACGACGGCGAGATCATGGGCAATGAAGAGATAGGTCAGCCCGTATTTTTCCTGCAGATCGAGCAGAAGATTGATGATCTGCGCCTGGATCGACACGTCGAGCGCCGAGATCGCCTCGTCGCAGACGATGAATTTCGGCTGGCAGGCGAGCGCACGCGCGATGACGACGCGCTGGCGCTGACCGCCGGAAAGCTCGTGCGGGTAGCGCTGGGCAAACCGCTGGGGCAGGCCGACATCGGTGAGCAGCGTCGCCACCCTCTCCTTCAGCTCGGCCTTGGTGCAGAGCTTGTGGAAGAGGATCGGTTCGCCTATCGCCTCTCCCACCGTCATACGCGGGTTGAGCGTCGAATAGGGATCCTGGAAGACGATCTGCAGGTCGCGGCGGAATGGCCGCATCTGCTTTTCATCGAGCGTGGCCAGATCCTGGCCCTTGTAGACGACCTTGCCGCTGGTCGCCTTGTAGAGGTTGAGGATGGTGAAACCGGTCGTCGACTTGCCGCAGCCGGATTCGCCGACAAGGCTCAGCGTCTCGCCTTCCATGATGTCGAGATCGACATTATCGAGCGCATAGACGGTCGCCGAACGCTCGCCGAAGGCGCCGAGCTTGACGTGGAAATGCTTGACCAGGTTTTCGATCTTGAGCAGCGGTTGAGCCCCCATCACGCGGCCTCCTGCATTCTCTGGACGACGAAACAGGCAGTGCGATGGTTGCTGCTGCCGCTCAGCGGTTCGAGCTGCGGCACCTTCTCGTGACAGATCGTTTCGGCGAGCGGGCAGCGCGGCGCAAACGGACAGCCCTTCGGCCGGCGGCCAGGCTCCGGCGGCGTGCCGCCAATCGAACTCAACCGGCTTGCCGGCGAATCCGAAAGCTTCGGGATCGATGACAGCAGACCGCGCGTATAGGGGTGGCTAGGCCTGGCATAGAGATCATCAACCGGCGCGTCCTCGACCACCGTACCGGCATAGAGCACGGCGACGCGATCGACGAGGCCGGCGATCAGCGCCAGATCGTGAGTGATCCAAACGACGGACATGCCGAGTTTGGCTCTGAGATCCTTCACCAGATCGACGATCTGCGCCTGGATGGTGACATCGAGCGCCGTCGTCGGCTCGTCGGCGATCAGGAGCTTCGGATTGCAGGCAAGGCCGATCGCGATCATCACGCGCTGGCGCATACCGCCGGACAGCTCGTGCGGATAGGCCTGCAGCCGCTCTTCCGGACCGGGAATGCCGACGAGGCGCAGCAACTCGACGGCGCGCTTGCCGGCTTCTGCCTTCTTCATTCCGCGGTGATAGATCAGCGGCTCGCAGATCTGGTCGCCGACCCGCATGACGGGATTGAGCGAGGTCATCGGGTCCTGGAAGACGAAGCCGATATCGCCGCCGCGCACCTTGCGCAGATCGCCATTCGACATGGTCTGGAGGTCGCGGCCGTCGAAGCTTGCCGTTCCCTTGGTCACCTTGATCTTGTTCGGTAAGAGCCGCATCAGGCTCAGCATGGTGAGGCTCTTGCCGCAGCCAGATTCGCCGACGACGCCGAGGGTCTCGCCTTTGTCGACATGCAGATCAATGCCGTCGACGACGACGGCGGGGCCATTGCGGCCGTCGATCTCGACGGTCAGGCCTTTGACATCGAGCAGGCGTTTACTGTTTTGGGTATCCATCATTTGCTGCCCCGCGGATTGAGCGCGTCGTTGAGGCCGTCGCCGAGGAAGCTGAAGGCAACCGAGGCAAGCCCGAGCACGGCCGCCGGAGCGGCGAGAAGATGCGGATAATGCTGCCAGACGCGAAGACCGTCCGAGATCATATTGCCCCAGCTCGGCGTTGGTGGATTGACGCCGACGCCGAGGAAGCTGAAGGCGCTTTCCAACACCATCGCCGTGCCGAGACCGGCGCTGACCGAGACGATCAAAGGCCCGAGCGCATTCGGCACCACATAACGCTTGATGATGATCCAGTTCGACAGGCCGAGCGCCTGGGCCGCGGTAATATAGGGCCGGCCGCGGATCGACAGCACCTGGGCGCGCACGAGACGGGCATAGGGCGGCCAGGAGATCAGCGCCATCGATCCGAAGACGAGGATGAAATCCACCCATATCGTCTGGCGGTAGAAGGGATTGAGGGTCTCGAGATAGCGCGCTTCCATCCACTTGGTGATCGGCGATTTCAACGATGCATTGATGACGACGACGAGCAGCAGGTTCGGAACCGACATCGTCACGTCGGTCAGCCACATGATGGCGCGATCGAAGGGATTGCCGAAGAAACCGGCCACCGCGCCGAGGGTGAGGCCGATCAGCACCGCGAAAAACGTGACGATGACGGCGACGAGGAAGGCGGTCCGCGTGCCGAAGACCACGCGGCTGAAGACGTCACGGCCGAGATCGTCAGTCCCGAAGAGGTGGCTCATCGACGGCAGCGCGTTGCGGGCGTTGAGGTCCTGGCTGAGATAATCGTACGGCGTGAGGTAAGGCCCGAGGATCGCCGTGAAGGCGAGGATCAGCACGACGGCCAGACCGAAGACGGCGAGTTTGTTGCGCTTCAGCCGATGCCAGGCGTCGCGCCACAGGCTGACCGGCTCCTCGACGGTTTCGGTGGTGGAAAGAGGGATAGCGGACATGGTCAGCGGCTCCTTCTTGAATCATTGGCGCGGGGATCGAGCAGCGGATAGAGCACGTCCACCAGCAGGTTCGACACCATTACGAGGAACGATCCGATCAGCGTGATCGCCAGAATGACCGGATAATCGGAATTGATCAGCGCCTGCACCGTCAGCCGGCCGAGACCTGGCAGGCCGAAAACGAGTTCGACGAAGATCGCACCATTGACGATGGTGATCATGATCAGGCCGAGCTGCGTGACGACGGGCGTGAGCACCGGCCGCAGAATATGACGCAGCGCCACGATGATCTCGGGCACGCCCTTGGCGCGGGCGGTGCGGACGAAATCCTCCGACAGCACCTCGATGACGGCGGCCCGGGTCTGGCGCACGATCAGCGCGATCGGCTGGAAGGAAAGGACGAGCAACGGCAGCAGAATGCGGACATCGAGGATGCCGCCCCAGCCATACGGCACGCTCGCGCCCGGCAGCAACACGATGAGGCCGACCATCAGCAGCGGTCCGGCGACATAGGCCGGGATCGCCCAGAGGAAGAGTGCGGAGCCCAGAATGGCGTAGTCGATGCGTGAATTCTGGTTCAGCGCGGCGATCATGCCGAGCGGGATTGCGACGACGGCTGTCAGGATGATGGAACAGAGGGCAAGCTGGAAGGAGACGGGCGCGGCGGCCGAGACCATCGCCCAGACCGAGCGGCCCGAGGTCAGCGAATTGCCGAACTGGCCGTGCAGCAGGTTCCAGATGTAAAGGCCGAACTGGACGATGAAGGGTTTGTTGAGGCCGGCACTTTCGCGGATCGCTTCGATGCGCTGCGGATTATAGGCGACATCACCAGGCGCGCGCAGGAAGATCAGCTTGATCGGATCGCCGGCGCCATAGAAGGCCAGCGCATAGACGGCCAGCATCACCACGAGAACGGACGGAATCCAGATGGCAAACCGGGTTAGCACGTAGCGCAGCAAGGCCACCTCCCACCTGTTGTACGATGCATTCCCCTCCTTTGTAGAAGCCGGAGAGATCGCATCTGTTCTTCTTGAAACTTGCGCGAAGACCTTGTGGCCTTCGCGCGCTTATTGCCGGAAACGATCGTTCCGGATCAGCCGATGGAAATGTTCCACGGCTCGACGATCTGCCAGTCGAGGTTTTTGTCCAGGCCTTTGACGTCTTTGGTGGCCCAGCGCGACATCGCCTGAGAATACCACGGAATGAAGGCCCAATCGTCGCGGAACGCCTTCTGGGCTTGCTGGGCGAGAGCAATGCGCTGGGGGTCATCCGCAGCCTTGGTCGTCGCTTCGGCAAGGGCGCTGTCGACCTTGTCGTTCTTGTATCCGCCAAGCTTGTTCTGGGCGTTCGACGAGGTCGAGGCGATGGAGCCCGCGAGATAAGAGACGGCATCGGGAACGCGGGTGCCGACGTCGTCTCGGAAGATCTGGACCGAATTCTGGTCCGGACCGGCATAGGAATCCTGCTGCGGCTTCATGTCGACGGCCGTGATGCCGAGATTCTGGCGCCACTGTTCGGCGATATACTGGGCCGCCGCCTGAATGGCCGGCCCCGAGATGCCGACGAACAGGATCTTCGGCAGGCGCTCCGGACCGCCATAGCTCGATTCCGCGAGCAGCTTCTTTGCGCCTGCCGGATCATAGGGATAAGGCTCGAAGCCGGAATTATCGGCGCCCGGAACCGAGTTGAGAATCTGGTCGGCTTTCTTGTGCGGCCCGTCGGGATAGGACGCCTTGAACAGGCCGTCGCGATCGACCGCCATGATCAGCGCCTGGCGGACCTTGGGATCGTCCATCGGCGCGCGGGAGATGTTGAACCAGAAATGCTGGCTCGTAGGTATCAGCGGGCCAGCCGAGAATTCGGGGCCGAGATCCTGGATAATGGTCGAGGTGACGAGTTCCGTATGGGCGTTGAACTCACCCGACTTGATCAGCGACGTCGCGCTGACATTGTCCTCGATCGAGGTGATGTCGATGCGTGCAAGCTTCGGCTTCGGCCCGAAGAAATTCTCGTTCGGCTCGAACGAGAGCTTGCCGGCGTCGATATCGATGCTCGTCAGCTTGAAGGGACCTGAGAAGACCGGCTTGTTGTCGGGCTTATACCAGTCGATGATCTCCTCGCCGTCGCTGCCGCGCGACTGCGACGCCTTGGTGATCGGAGCGATGTGGTTTGCGAGCCGCATAAAGAAGATCGGATCGGCAGCGGCCAACGTCACGACGACGGTGCCTTCATCGGGGGTTGCGACACCGGTCAGCTCGTTGCCGGAGCCGGCGGCGATTTCGGCGTAGCCCTTGACCTTGCTCAGCACCTGGTCGACGCGCTGGCTCTTTGTGTTTGGCATCGAGGCGACTTCCCACGATCCCTTGACGTCGGCCGAGGTGATCTTGCTGCCATCGGAGAAGACGGCCTTGGGATCGATCTTGAAGGTCCAGACGGTGTTGTCGGCCGATTCCCAGCTGGTGAAGACGTAAGGCTTGATATTGCCTTGGCTGTCGAAATACATCGGGGCGGCCCACCAGATGGAATTCCAGCGGAATGTCCTGCCGCCGCCGCGCAGCGGCGACCAGTCTTGATCAAAGGCCGGATGCGCGACCTTCAGGACCTGGCCTTCATCGGCCAGAACGATGCGCGCATTCATCCCGAACACGGTGAGGCCGACGCCGGCCGCAAGGCCCAGCTTCAGTGCGTTGCGACGCGATATATTGGCTTTATCCGATTGATCAAAAGACATGGCATTCCCTCCCACGGTGAATTCGGCAGCGCTCTCCCTGCACCTGCCAGGCGCAGCACAATCCGCCAGTATGGTTCTCTCGTTATTGTAAATATGTCAACAAAAAATCGCGTTTTTCGTCCGAACAAAATTTATCTCGAAAAATACAGTAGCAATTACAATTAGATAAATTTCAGCTCTCGCACAAAACCATTTTGTCTTCTTGACAAAAGCGCCGCAATGGAAAACTTCTTGGCACTCCACCGCGACAGACGAATGACAATTGCATGCGCAGCCGAGCGGTTCGAACACGGATCGGCAAGACGGGACGCGCCGAGGAGGGCGGGATGAGCCATCACAGGATTACAGGCGTTTTCAGCGCGGCGGCAACGCCGCTGACCGCGGACAATGCGCCGGATTTCGCGCTTTTCACCGATCATTGCCGGCGACTGCTGGCCGAGGGATGTCATGGCGTGGCTCTGCTCGGCACGACGGGCGAAGCTAATTCCTTCTCCGGAGCCGAGCGTCGCGCCATTCTGGAAGCAGCGCTGAAGGCCGGCATTCCTGCCGACAAGCTGCTGCCGGGCACCGGCGTCGTCGCCATTCCGGAGACGGTCGAGCTGACCCGGCACGCGCTGTCGGTCGGCGTGACCAAGGTCGTCATGCTACCGCCCTTCTACTACAAGGGCGTCTCCGACGACGGGCTGTTCGCCGCCTATTCGCAAGTGCTCGAAAAGGTCGCCGACACGCGCCTGCAGGTCATCCTCTATCATATTCCGCAGGTCTCCGGCGTGCCGCTCTCCATTCCGCTGATCGGCCGGCTGATTGCGGCCTTCCCGGAAACCATCGTCGGCATCAAGGAATCTGCTGGCGATTTCAATAACATGCAGGCAATCATCGCCGCCTATCCGAGCTTCTCCGTCCTGGCGGGCGCCGATCCCCTGCTGCTGCCGCTCTTGAAGGCCGGCGGTGCCGGCTGCATCACGGCGACCTCCAATCTCGTGGCGGATTCACTGCGCACTGTCTACGACCACGTCCATGACGAAGCGCGTGCTGGCGATGTCGAGGCGGCGCAGGCACGCATCAATGCCTATCGCACGCTTTCCAATTCCTACGTCCAGATCCCGACCATCAAGGCAATGGTGGGGCTGAAGACCGGCAATCCCGCCTGGAGGCGCACACGCGCGCCGCTGATGCCGCTCAGCGATGCGGACCATGCCGCACTCGCCGAAAGCTACGCCAGGCTGCCTTGAGGAGATCCGCCATGAGTTTTACCGGCCTGCCCCCGGAATCCGTTCCGGCCCTGATGACCGGGGCTATCGCGCCTCATCCCGCTGTCGAGGGCCGCGCTGAGGCCTATCTGCCCTCCCCGTGCATCCAGAACCATGCGGCAAATCTAGCCTTTCTGCCCGACGGCACGCTGACCTGCGTCTGGTTTGGCGGCACGATGGAGGGCATGGGCGACATCTCGATTTACATGTCGCGGCTATCGCCCGGCTCGGAGCGTTGGTCCGAGCCGGAGAAAATGAGCGACGATCCGCAGAAGTCCGAACAGAATCCGTTGATTTTCAACGCCCCTGACGGAAAGGTATGGCTGCTTTATACCTCACAGACATCGGGAAATCAGGACGGCTCGGTTGTCAAATGCCGGGTATCCGATGATCGAGGCCGGACGTTCGGGCCGGTTCGCATCCTCTGCGACAGCCCCGGCACATTCGTTCGCCAGCAGATCGTCGTGAACGGCAGGGGCGAATGGCTGCTTCCGGTCTTCCGTTGCGTCGGGCTTGACGGCCAGCGCTGGAGCGGCGACGCCGATACGGCAGCGGTGCTAATCTCGCGCGACGGCGGCGCGAACTGGCTGATGAACGATATTCCGGACAGTATCGGCGCCGTGCACATGAACATCCTGCCGCTCGGCGGCGACGAGATGATCGCCTTCTATCGCAACCGTTTCGCCGAAAACATCCTGTCGAGCCGATCATCGGATGGCGGCGAGACTTGGAGCGCGCCTGAGCCGACCGAACTGCCGAACAACAACTCCTCGATCCAGGCCACGGTGCTGAATGATGGAGCGATCGCAATGGTTTACAACCATTCGAATGCCGGCATGTCGGATGCACGGCGCCAATCCCTTTATGACGAAATCGAAGACGGCGAGGCCGGAGAGACCGTCGCGGTAGCCGACGACAGCCGCAAGGCCGTCTGGGGTGTTCCGCGTGCGCCGCTGAGCCTCGCGATATCAAGGAATGGCGGCAAGAGCTTTCCGCATCGCGTCGATCTCGATACCGGCGACGGCTTCTGCCTCAGCAACAATTCGAAGGACTCGCTGAACCGCGAATTCTCCTATCCCTCGGTCCTGCAGGGCGGGGATGGCACGCTTCATATCGCCTACACCTACTATCGGCGCGCGATCAAACACGTGCGCCTCGCCGCACAGTCCCTGCCATAAGCAAAGCGGCAGTCAGAAAATTGTAAACCTACCTCCGATCGCATGCGAAAAGACGCGGGATACATGGCCATCAACCGGCCTGATGAGGACAACTGACAACAGGTTTGGACCGCTCGCCAGCGTCGCAATGACGGCTGGCCTGTTATGCCTGAAATGCCATTTGCATCGAGATTTATTCTATAACTATCTGATAACGTTGTAGATATGAACGCGATCACACTTCCTGCAAGCCAGACAGATGGCATACTAGGCGATAAAAATTTACGCCCTCGGGAATGTCGGCTTGACATTGATCTTACAACTTTACATTAAAGAAGGCGACGATATTGCAGGGAGGACTGGATCATGGCCAGCTTGGGTTCGCCAATCACGATAGTTCGGCCGCATCAGATCGAATTCGGCGTCGGCACAGCGGGAAAGCTTGGCAAATGGGCTGCCGAAAGGGGCTATCGGCGCGCGCTTGTCATCTCCGATGCCTTCAATGCCTCTCGCATCGGCGTGCTGGAGCTGAAGGGCGAGGTTACGGTCTTTTCCGAAGTGACCCCTGAGCCGGATACGGCCAATCTCGAAAAAGTGCTCTCGGCGGCGAACGCTGCCAATGCCGAGCTGATCGTCGGTTTTGGCGGCGGCAGTGCCATGGATCTGGCAAAGCTTGCCGCCGTCCTCGCCGGTTCCGCGCAAACCCTCCACGAGGTCGTCGGCCCGAACAAGGTGAACGGGCCGCGCAAGGTGGGGCTTGCCCAGGTGCCGACGACTTCAGGCACCGGCAGCGAGGCCGGCATCCGTGCGCTGGTAACCGATCCGGCAACGATGGCAAAGCTTGCGGTGGAAAGCCTGCACATGCTGGCCGACATCGCCGTCATCGATCCGGCCCTGACCTTCAGCGTGCCGGCGCGCACGACTGCGGCCACCGGCGTCGATGCGATGGCGCACTGCGTCGAGGCCTTTACCAACCGCAAAGCCCATCCGATGGTCGATATTTATGCAATCGAGGGAACGCGGCTGGTTGGAAAATATCTCGCCCGCGCTGTCAAAGACGGCAACGACGCGGAGGCGCGCGCCGGCCTCTCGCTCGCGTCGCTTTACGGCGGCTTCTGTCTCGGCCCGGTCAATACCGCCGGCGGCCATGCCCTCGCCTACCCCCTCGGCACGCGCTGGCACGTGGCGCATGGTGCCGCCAATGCGCTGATCTTCCCGCATGTTCTCGCCTTCAACACGCCGTCCGCCCCGGAAAAGACGAAAGCGGTGATGGAAGCGCTCGGCTATCAAGCTTCAGAACACACGGCATCCGTCTTCGATGCGGCCTATGCTTTCTGCGCCGACCTCGGCATCGAGATGAAGCTCTCCGGCCTCGGTGTGCCGGAAAACGATCTCGACGCCATGGCTGACGACGCCTTTGCCATTCGCCGCCTGCTTGATAACAATCCGCGCGATCTCACGCGCGCCGATATTCGCTCGATTTACGCAGCCGCTTTCTAGGCAAAAAATTCGGAAGGGATTCGATCGATGGACAGGAATGCGAAAGTCGCCGTGACGCTCGGCGATCCCGCCGGCGTCGGTCCGGAGGTGATCGTCAAGGCCTTGGCGGCCCTTCCGCGCGACGAGCGCCGCGATTTCGTTATCGTCGGCAATGTCGAAGCATTGGAGCGCGCCGACCGTGTCAGCGGCACCGGGCTGCGGTTCGGTCCGGCCGATGCTACCACCGACGACAGGATCGCCGTCGACGAAGTGCCACTCGGCGCCCCCCTACCCGAGATCGGCAAGGTCAGCCCCGTCGCGGGTGACGCCTCGGTGCGCTATATCACCCGCGCCGTCGATCTCGCCATGTCGGGCCAGGCCGATGTCATCGTCACCGCGCCGATCAATAAGGAAGCGATGAACCTTGCCGGCCATCACCATGACGGCCACACCGGGCTCCTCGCCCATCTCACCGGCTCGAAGAGCTCCTTCATGCTGCTGGCCTCCGAGCGGCTGAACACCATCCACGTCTCCACCCACATCTCGCTGAAGGGCGCGATCGAGCGCGCCAAGACCGAGCGGGTGCTCGCAACCATCGAAGCCGGCCACAGGCATTTTCTGCGCCTCGGCCGCAAGGCGCGCATCGCCGTTGCCGGCCTCAATCCGCATTGCGGCGAAAACGGCCTCTTCGGCACTGAGGACATGGAGTTCCTGGCGCCCGCCGTCGAGCAGGCGCAGGCAAAGGGCATCGACGTCGTGGGGCCGATCTCTGCCGATACCGTTTTCGCCCGCGCCTATAACGGCGCCTTCGATCTGGTCATCGCCCAGTATCACGACCAGGGCCACATCCCGATCAAGCTCGTCGCCTTCGAGACCGCGGTCAACGTCTCGCTTGGCCTGCCGATCGACCGCGTCTCGGTCGATCACGGCACCGCCTTCGATATCGCCGGCACCGGCAAGGCCAACCACGTCAACATGCTTTCGGCCATCGCCTATGCCAGGCTGATGGCCCGCTCGCCGCGAGAAAAGGTGTGATTTTGGCAAGCCGCGGGGTGACGACGGTCCGCCCGAGGCCAAAGAGCCGGCGATCCCAAAAGGCGGATTGATCGATGTATTGCGGTCGACGCGGGTGTCCACGCTCGGCGCCGGGAGGATGGCACCGCGTTTTTCTGGCTCCAGCCGAAATCGCTTCTATCGCGGGAAACCTGCAGCCAGAAACGCGCATTTCCCCGCCTACTCTTTCCTCGCAAGATCATCATTTTGGAAATTCATTTCTCCTCATTCCTATTAGTCCACTTAATTTATAGACATAAGTCAATTTGGAGAGAGTGGTTATGAGCATCGAAAAGTCCGAAGGCGGTCTTGGAAGACGGGATCTGCTGAAATTATCTGCCGCCGCCGGGGTCGCCGTCGCCGGCGCATCGCTGATCGGGAACAAGCCGGTTCTTGCAGCCGACGAGCTGTCGCTCAAGGGCAAGCGCATCGCCATCAGCGCGACCGGTACCGATCACTTCTTCGATCTGCAGGCCTACAATGCCCAGATCGAAGAGGTAAAGCGTCTCGGCGGCGAGCCGATCGCCGTCGATGCCGGACGCAATGACGGCAAGCTGGTCTCGCAGCTGCAGACGCTCATCGCCCAGAAGCCGGATGCGATCGTTCAGATCCTCGGCACACTCAGCGTCATCGATCCCTGGCTGAAGAAGGCACGCGATGCCGGCATTCCGGTTCTAACCGTCGACGTCGGCTCGACCAATTCGATCAACAACACCACCTCGGACAACTGGGGGATCGGCAAGGATCTGGCGCTGCAGCTCGTCTCCGATATCGGCGGCGAAGGCAATATCGTCGTCTTCAACGGTTTCTACGGCGTGACGCCTTGCGCGATCCGCTACGACCAGCTGGTCAATGTCGTCAAATATTTCCCGAAGGTGAAAATCCTTCAGCCGGAACTGCGCGACGTCATCCCCAACACCGTTCAGGACGCCTTCACGCAGATCACCGCGATCCTCAACAAGTACCCGGAAAAGGGTTCGATCAAGGCGATCTGGTCGGCCTGGGACATCCCCCAGCTTGGCGCAACCCAGGCTCTGACGGCTGCGGGGCGGACCGAGATCCGCACCTACGGCGTCGACGGCAGCCCTGAGGTGCTCCAGCTCATCGCCGATCCGAATTCGCCGGCCGGCGCCGATGTCGCACAGCAGCCCGCCGAAATCGGCCGCACCGCCATTCGCAACGTTGCCAAACTGCTCGCCGGCCAGACGCTGCCGCGCGAGACCTATGTTCCCGCACTGCTCGCCAACAAGACCAATGTTGGTGAAATCACCAAGAAGCTGGGTATCGGCTGATAAAGGCTTACGAGCGATCCGGCCCTGCCAGGATCGCTCGGTATCGGCACGCCCGGAGAGATCGACATGACGGCCATTTCGTTGAAGCAGCCGGTGACGGTAGGCAACGACATCATCCGCTTCGAAGGCATCGTCAAGCACTTCGGCGGCGCACAGGCGCTTGCCGGTGCGTCGCTGATCGTCAGGCGGGGAACCATTCACGGTCTCGTCGGCCAGAACGGTGCCGGCAAGTCGACACTGATCAAGCTGCTTGCCGGCCTTCATCAGCCGGATGGCGGCCGGATCGAGATCGAAGGGCAGACATTCGACAGACTGACGCCGCATCTTGCGGAAGAGCTCGGCATCCACTTCATCCATCAGGACCGGCTGCTGGTGCCGACGTTTACCGTCGGCGAAGCCCTCTTCCTCGGCCGGGAGCCGCGGATATCAGGCACACCCTTCCTCGACCGCCGGCTGATGCAGCGCCGCGCCTCTGAAATCCTCAATGACTATTTCGGCATCCGGCTACCGAACAGCGCTCTGATCGGCGAACTGTCGACCGCCGAAAAGCAGATCGTGCAGATCACCCGCGCGCTCTTCAATCAGCCGAAGGTGCTCGTCTTCGACGAGCCGACCGCCGCCTTGGTGCGTCGTGAAGCCGATATCCTCTTCCGGCTGATGCGTCGTCTGCGCGACGAAGGCGTTACCATCATCTATATCTCGCATTACCTGAACGAAATCGAAGAACTCTGCGACCACGTCACCGTGCTACGCAACGGGCTGGACGTCGCCTCCCTGCCGATCGGGGAGACCTCGGCCGCAGCGATTGCAACGCTCATGGTCGAGCGTGACATCAAGGAAATGTTTCCGAAGCCTGAGCTCACGCATGGCGACGAAATCCTTAAGGTCGAGCAGCTGTCAGCGCCGGGGAAATATAGCGACGTCAGTTTCACACTCCGCCGCGGCGAGGTTCTCGGCCTCACCGGCCTGCTCGGTTCCGGCGCAAAGGAGCTGGTCCGCACTCTCTTCGGCCTGGAGACCGCGGCTTCGGGGCGCATCCAGATTGGCGGCAAGGCTGCCCGTTTCACCAATCCAACCCAGGCGGCCGGCCACGAGATCGCCCTGGTGCCGGAAGATCGACGCCGCCATGGCATCGCGCTCGACCTCAGCGTTACGGAAAATACCAGTCTTTCCAGCCTCGGCCGCTTCACGCGTTTCGGCTTTCTCGACCGCAAAGCCGAGCAGCGGGAAGTCGATGCGCTGATTGCTCGGCTGCAAGTGAAAACCAATGGACGGAATGCCTTGCTGCGCACGCTTTCGGGCGGCAACCAGCAGAAGATTGCCATCGCTAAGTGGCTGAGCCGCCACTCCGAAGTCTATCTCCTCGACGAACCGACGGCCGGCGTTGATATCGGCTCCAAGGTCGAAATCTATACGCTGATCGGCGAACTCGCCGCGCGCGGCGCCGGCGTCATCGTGCTGTCTTCGGATCTGCCCGAACTCATCGGCATCACCGATCGGATCATCGTGCTCTTCCGCGGCCGCGTGGCGCGGGAATTCATCTCGTCGGAGACCACGGCGGATGCCGTGCTGGCCCAATCCACAGGATCATCCGAAGGACAGCGCTATGTCGGCTGAAGTGGAATTTGCGCCTTCGGGTCTTTCCGCTGCGGAACCGCCGCCGCGGCCGGCAGGCAATATCGCGGCTGCGGCATTGCGCTTCGGATCGCTGATTGCATTCGCCGCCATCCTGATCGCCTTCTCGCTGACCGCGCCCTATTTCCTCAGCATAGGCAATATCGGTAACGTGCTCGGCCAATCGGCCATCTCAGGTGTGCTTGCCATCGGGCTGACGATCGTGCTGATCGCCGGCGGCTCCAATGTCGTGACCGGCGGCATCGACCTGTCGCTGGCTGCCAATATGGGCCTCAGCGCCGCAGTCTATGCGAGCCTGACGCAGCTCGGCTATGGCGATGCGACGGCAATCACGGCGGCGATCCTGACCGGTGCGCTGATCGGTACGGTCAATGCCATTGCCGTCGTCTATGCCGGCATCGTACCGCTGCTCGCAACGCTTGCTGTCATGAACGTCGTCGCCGGCCTGGAACTGGTGCTGACGGGGAATACCGTCCTGCCGGCCTCGACACCCTTCCTGTCGGCGCTTTCGGCCTCGGATCCGTTCGGCATACCGGTTCTTGCCTATGTGCTCCTCGGCTTCACGGCGATCGCGACGGCGATCGTCCAATACACACCACTCGGCCTGCATCTCTATGCCGTCGGCGAGTTTCCGGATGCGGCGCGCGCTGCCGGCCTGCCGCTTCGCCGCCTGCTCGCGGGCGCGTTCGTCGCCAGCGGTCTCTCCGGCGGCATCGCCGGCATCCTGTCGGTTTCCTATCTGAGCGGCAGCACGACCGGCTCCAGCGAGATGCTGCTGCCCGTCGTTGTGACGGCCCTGCTCGGCTCGGTCTTTTCGCGCCGACTAGTGCCGACCATCACCGGAACGCTGCTTTCGGCCCTGCTGGTCGGCTTCCTCACCAACGGTTTCCAACTGCTGAACATTTCGAGCACGCTGGTCAGCGGCGTCCAGGGCGCGCTCATTCTCATCGTCGTTTCCGCGACCACGCTGCTGCGCCGGCAGGAGACCTGATCATGTCGCTCCAGACCCCTACCTCCGCCACCATCGGCTTGCCACGTCTGATCGCCGGTGGCCTGGTGCGTTATGGGCTGATCCTGGCCCTGGTCGCGGTGTTTGCCGTCTTTTCCGTGGCAACGCCGACATTCCTGACGCTTGCGAACCTGCAGAGCATCCTGGTCAACAATTTCACGCTGCTTGCCATCGTTTCCATCGCCATGACCTTCGCCGTCGCCTCAGGCGGCATCGACCTTTCTGTGGGAACGGCGATGGATTTCGCCAGCTTTGCCTTTGTCTCGCTCGTCCTCGCCGGGCAGCCGGTGGCAGTCGCCGCGCTCGCGGGACTTGCGGCCGGGGCGTTCGTCGGCGCCTTCAACGCGCTTTTGATCTCCGGGATCGGCGTATCGCCGTTCCTTGCCACACTCGGCACGCTGTTCATCGGCCGCAGCGTTCAGCAGCTGCTGACCAATGGCGGCAATCCGGTCTATCTGCCGCCGAACGGCGTGCCGGAAGCCTTCCGTTTCCTCGGCCACGGCACGATTGCGGGCTTTCCAGTCCCGCTTGCAGCTGCCATCGTCGTCATAGCAGCCGCCGCGATCGTTTTTGCCCGCACGCGTTTTGGCCGCGTCATCCTGTCGATCGGTATTCAGCCGGGCGTCGTGCGCTATTCCGGCATCGCAGCACCCGCCCATATCGCGGTGACGTTCATTCTGGTTGGATTGATCGCTGCGATCGCCGGCCTGATCCTGACCGCAACCGTCACCACCTACATCCCCTCCTCGGGCAACGCCTTCCTGCTGAATGCCATCGGCGCGACCTTCATCGGCACGACGCTCAGCCTGCTTGGACGGCCGAATGTCGTCGGGACCGTCCTCGGCGCGCTGCTGCTCAGCATCGTCGCCAACGGTCTGCTGCTGACCGATCTGAATTTCTATTGGCAGCAGGTCGGCACGGGAACGTTGATCTTCGCCGTACTCGCCCTGAGCTTCATCAGCAGAAAGGCCACTGGCGGCACGTGAGAAATGCCGCCGAGACCGTCATTCGGGGAAACTTCCCTACCCCGCCGATGCGTCCGAAATCATCCTGGATACAGCATTCTTCCAGCCGATGATCTTGCCCTGCCGCTCGGTCTCATCCATCGAAGGGCTGAAGCGGCGGTCGCAGGCCCAGGCCTGGGCAAACTCCCGCCTGCCCGGCCAGATGCCGGCTTTCGAGCCGGCAAGCCAGGCGGCACCGAGCGCCGTCGTCTCGCGGATCGCCGAGCGGTCGACGGGATTCCCCGTCATGTCGGCGAGGCACTGCATCGTCCAGTCCGAAGCCGCCATGCCGCCATCGACGCGCAGCACCGTTTCCAGCTGGTTGACGCCCCAGTCCTTCTTCATCGCCACCAGCAGATCGAGCGTCTGGTAGGCCACGGATTCGAGCACGGCGCGGGCAAATTCCGCCGGCCCGCTGTTTCGCGTCAAGCCGAAGATTGCGCCGCGCGCGGCCGGATCCCAATACGGCGCGCCGAGGCCGGTGAAAGCAGGAACGATGTAGACCTGCTGTCCGGGATCGGCCTTGGCCGCAAGGACCCCCGCCTCCGACGCCTGGCCGATAATGCCGAGACCGTCGCGCAGCCATTGCACGGCCGCACCTGCGATGAAGATCGAGCCTTCGAGCGCGTACGTCGTCTCGCCGTCGAGCCGGTAGGCAATCGTCGTCAGCATCCGGTTGGAGGAGGAAACACGATCCCTGCCGGTGTTCAACAAAGCGAAGCAGCCGGTGCCATAAGTGGATTTCATCATACCGGGCTCGAAGCAGGCATTGCCCATCGCTGCTGCCTGCTGGTCGCCGGCAACGCCAAGGATGGGAAGCTCCGCACCGAACAGCGCCTGGTCGACGCGGCCGAAGTGATCGGCGCATTCCCTGACCTCGGGAAGCATGACGGCCGGGATTCTAAGAATGCCGAGAAGCTCCTCGTCCCATAGGCCGTCGTCGATATTATAGAGCAGCGTTCTCGACGCATTGGTCGCATCGGTGGCGTGCACACGGCCGCCGGTCAGATTGTAGATCAGCCAGCTGTCGATCGTACCGAAACAGACATCGCCCGCCTCCGCCTTCTCACGAAGGCCATCGACATTGTCGAGCAGCCAGCGCAGCTTGGTTCCGGAGAAATAGGGGTCGAGCAGCAGGCCGGTCTTGGCGCTGAACAGCTTCTCGTATCCATCGGCCTTCAGGCTCTCGCACATTTCGGCCGTGCGCCTGTCCTGCCAGACGATCGCGCGGTGAAGCGGTGTGCCGGACTTGCGATCCCAGACGACAACAGTCTCGCGCTGGTTGGTAATGCCGATCGCGGTGATGTCGGCGGCATCAAGACCTGCATCGGCGATCGCCTTGCGCACCGTATCGACGACGGACTGCCAGATCTCGGTTGCGTCGTGCTCCACCCATCCGGGCTGCGGATAATATTGGGTAATCTCCGCCTGCGCCGAGCCGGCCATCTTCATGTCGCCATCAAAGATGATTGCGCGCGACGATGTCGTGCCCTGGTCGATTGAAAGAATATAGCCGCTCATATCCGTCTCCGGCTCGCACGAAACCGCTCCGCCCGGCGATGAGGGCGGATGCGGAGATTTCATGAGAGAAAGATTGTGGGTGCCACCGGCGTGCTGCCGGTGGCAGGAAGTGATGGCCGGAAGCCTCGTTGCCTCCGGCCGAGGTCCGCCTTACTTCGACTGCCAGCTCTTGACGAGTTCGTCGTAGTTGACAGTGACCGGCTTTTCCTTCTCCTTCTCGATCTTCAGCTGCGGCGCAAGGTTGCCCTTCTTCACCGCATCCGCGTTCCAATAACCGAGGTCATGCTCTTCGGCCAGTTTCGGACCGATATCGCCCTGGACGCCCGATTTCTCGATACGGCCCATGACTTTCTCCTGCTCGCCGCAAAGAGAATCCATGGCTTCCTGCGGAGTCTTGGCGCCGGCAGCGGCATCACCGATAGCCTGCCACCAAAGCTGAGCCAGCTTCGGATAGTCGGGAACGTTGGTACCGGTCGGCGACCACTGAACGCGGGCCGGCGAACGATAGAACTCGATCAGACCGCCGAGCTTCGGAGCGCGCTCCGTAAAGCTCTTGTCGCGAATGGTGGATTCGCGGATGAAGGTGAGACCGAGCTGGCTCTTCTTCACGTCAACCGTCTTGGAGGTGACGAACTGTGCATAGAGCCATGCGGCTTTCGCGCGGTCCGTCGGGGTCGATTTCATCAGCGTCCACGAGCCGACGTCCTGATAACCAAGCTTCATGCCGTCTTTCCAGTAAACGCCATGCGGGCTCGGTGCCATGCGCCATTTCGGCGTACCGTCCTCATTCATAACAGGCAGGCCAGGCTTGACCATGTCTGCGGTAAACGCCGTGTACCAGAAGATCTGCTGCGCGACATTACCCTGTGCCGGCACCGGACCGGATTCCGAGAAGGTCATGCCCTGAGCTTCCGCCGGTGCGTATGCCTTCAACCAATCGAGATACTTCTGGATCGAATAGACCGCTGCCGGGCCGTTGGTATCGCCGCCACGCGCGACGCACGAACCGACGGGACGCGACTTCTCGTCGACCTTGATACCCCATTCGTCGACCGGAAGACCGTTCGGCAGGCCCTTGTCACCATTGCCGGCCATCGAAAGCCAGGCGTCGGTGAAGCGCCAGCCGAGCGACGGGTCCTTCTTGCCGTAGTCCATGTGGCCGAAGACCTTCTTGCCGTTCACGTCACGGCCGGTGAAGAATTCGGCAATGTCTTCATAGGCCGACCAGTTGACCGGAACGCCGAGATCGTAGCCGTATTTCGCCTTGAAATCGGCCTTGTTCTTCTCGTCGTTGAACCAGTCGTAGCGGAACCAGTAGAGGTTGGCGAACTGCTGGTCGGGAAGCTGGTAGAGCTTCTTATCCGGCGCGGTCGTGAACTTCGTGCCGATGAAGTCGGCGATATCGAGGCCGGGGTTGGTAACGTCCTTGCCTTCGCCGGCCATCCAGTCGGTCAGGTTGCGCACCTGCTGATAGCGCCAGTGGGTACCGATCAAGTCGGAGTCGTTGACCCAGCCGTCATAAAGGTTCTGCCCGGTCTGCATCTGTGTCTGAATCTTTTCGACAACGTCACCCTCTTGAATGACGTCGTGCGTGACCTTGATGCCGGTAATTGCAGTAAAGGCCGGAGCCAGAACCTCGGACTCATACTTGTGGGTGGTCAAGGTTTCCGAAACAACCTTGATATCCATACCCTGGAAAGGCTTCGCCGCATCGACGAACCATTGCATTTCCTTTTCCTGGTCGGCGCGGGAGAGCGTCGACACGTCGCCGATCTCCTTGTCCAGGAAAGTCTTTGCCTCGTCCATGCCGGCATAGGCCGACCCGGTCATGGCCAGCAGTACCGCTGCTGTCGTCGTCAATAAATGCCTTCGCATGATATCCTCCCAGGGTTTTGCGATTGCAGTCTTCACGTCTCAGGCGGCCAGAAATACCCCCGGCCATCTGCATCAATTTGCCTCACACGTAACGGAATACGCCGACGGCGTAGACAACGGAGAGAGCGAGAGCCCACCAGAGGCTTGATCCCGCGAGACCAAGCCAGGCAAGATGGATAAAGGCGCTGCCGAGCAGCGAAAGGAAAAGCCGGTCACCGCGCGTCGTCTCGAAGCGCAGGATTCCGATCCGCGGGTTGCCGCCCGGCACGGCATACTCCCAGACCCCCATGCCGATCAGCAGCAATACGATAACGATGAAGAACGCGGCCGTCGGCCAGGTCCATGCCATCCATGAAAAATCGGGAAGCGAAAAGCTCATCAAACCCTCCCCAGGGCGAAGCCCTTGGCGATGTAATTGCGCACAAACCAGATCACCAGCGCCCCTGGGATCAGGGTCAGAACACCCGCGGCGGCAAGCAAGCCCCAATCCATGCCGGATGCAGAGACGGTACGGGTCATGGTGGCAGCGATCGGCTTCGCGTCGGTCGTCGTCAGCGTTCGTGCGATCAGCAACTCGACCCAGGAGAACATGAAGCAGAAGAAGCAGGCGACACCTATGCCGCTCGCAATCAGCGGCGTGAAGATCTTCAGGAAAAACCGCGGGAACGAATAGCCATCGATATAGGCCGTTTCGTCGATTTCCTTCGGCACGCCGGACATGAAGCCTTCAAGGATCCAGACCGCAAGCGGCACGTTAAAGAGGCAATGCGCCAATGCCACGGCGATGTGCGTATCGATCAGTCCAAAGGCTGAGTAGAGCTGGAAGAACGGCAGGGCAAAGACGGCCGGCGGCGCCATCCGGTTCGTCAGCAACCAGAAGAAAAGGTGCTTGTCACCAAGGAACCGATAACGGGAGAAGGCGTAGGCCGCCGGTAGCGCGGCTGCCACCGAGATCACCATGTTGATCACGACATAGGTGATTGAATTGATATAGCCGGAATACCACGCCTTCTCCGTGAAGATCGTCACGTAATTGGCGATCGTCGGGTTATGAGGATAAAGCGTCAGAGAATTGACGATTTCCGCGTTGGTCTTGAAGCTCATGTTGACGAGCCAATAGATCGGCAGCAGCAGCACGATGATATAGATCGTCGGAACCACCCACCACCAGCGCGATTCCTCGCCGCGCCGGCGCATCAGACGGCTGACTTCATCGGAGGAGAGACCGCTTGCGACACTGGCAACGCCTGAGATCTTGCGGCTCGCTGTCGTTTCGTTGGAGGCGCTCATTTCAATTCTCCGCGTCGTGGCTTGTCATGACGGTGTAGAACACCCACGAAAGCAGCAGGATGATCAGGAAATAGACCAGCGACATGGCAGCGGCCGGACCGAGGTCAAACTGTCCGAGGGCGGTCTTGACCAGATCGATCGACAGGAAAGTGGTCGAGTTGCCCGGACCGCCACCCGTGACGACAAAAGGCTCTGTGTAGATCATGAAACTATCCATGAAGCGCAGCAGCACGGCGATCAGAAGAACGCGCTTCATCTTTGGCAGCTGGATATAGCGGAACACAGCCCAACGAGACGCACCATCGATCTTGGCTGCCTGATAGAAAGCATCTGGAATGGAAACGAGGCCTGCATAGCAGAGCAAGACGACCAAGCTCGTCCAGTGCCAGACGTCCATGATGATGATCGTCACCCAGGCGTCGAGCGGATCCTGCACATAGTTGTAGTCGATACCGATGGCATTGATGTAATAGCCGAACAAACCAATGTCGTTGCGGCCGAACACCTGCCAGATCGTGCCGACAACGTTCCACGGAACCAGCAGTGGCAGCGCCATCAGAACCAGGCACACCGGCACGCCGATGCCCGATTTCGGCATGTTGAGCGCAATGAAGATACCGAGCGGGATCTCAAGAGCGAGAATGATCAACGAAAAAATCAGATTTCGCTGCAGGGCGGCCCAGAAACGGTCGGAATGCAGGATTTGGGTAAACCAATCCGTTCCGTTCCAGAAGAACTGGTTGTTTCCGAACGTGTCCTGAACGGAATAGTTCACAACCGTCATCAAGGGAATGACGGCCGAGAATGCCACGAGCACGAGGACCGGCAGGACCAGAAACCACGCTTTGTTGTTCCAGGTTTTTTCCATGATCAAGCCTCCGGTCCGGCGCGCCAAGAGTCGGCATAGATGCTGATACCCGATGGCTCGAAGGTCACCCGGGGATCAGCCGGAATTTCCCCGTCCTCGGGGACGACGATCGCGATCGGCTGGCCGGCAAACTGCGCGCGGACGATCTTCTGCCGGCCGATATCTTCCACCTTGCTGACGGTCACGGGCATGCCCTCGCGGCCGACCCGAACAAACTCGGGCCGGATTCCAAGCTCTACCTTGGCCGCTGCCGAAGTCTTTGGCGCATAGTCGAGCGTCAGGGTATGCTCGCCGACCCGAACCGTGCGGCCTTCCACCTTGGCCGGCATGAAGTTCATGCCCGGAGAACCGATGAAGTAGCCGACGAAGGTATGGCTCGGACGCTCAAAGAGCTCGGCCGGCGTGCCGATCTGCACAATCTCGCCGTCGTACATGACCACGACTTTGTCGGCGAAGGTCAGCGCCTCCGTCTGGTCATGCGTGACATAGACCATCGTAAAACCGAACTGCTTATGCAGCCGCTTCAGCTGCGATCGCAGCACCCATTTCATATGCGGATCGATAACAGTGAGCGGCTCGTCGAAGAGAATCGCGTTCACATCCGAGCGCACGAGGCCACGGCCGAGCGAAATCTTCTGCTTTTGGTCCGCCGTCAAACCGCGGGCGCGACGCTTGGCCCAGCCTGCAAGATCGATCATCTCCAATATTTCACGGACACGACGATCAACATCAGGCTCCGCCACTCCGCGGTTGCGCAAGGGGAAAGCCAGATTGTCATAGACGGTCATCGTGTCGTAGATCACCGGAAACTGGAATACCTGCGCAATATTTCGTTGCTGCGTCGGCAGGTTTGTCACATCCTGTCCGTCGAAAAGAATTCGCCCTTCGGACGGCTGAATAAGGCCGGAAATGATATTGAGCAGCGAGGTCTTTCCGCAGCCTGAAGGTCCGAGCAGCGCATAGGCGCCGCCATCGTTCCACTCGTGGTGCACTTCCTTGAGAGCGTAGTCCTTCTCGCTCTTCGGGTTCGGCCCATAGGCATGTCTGATATGATCGAGGGTGATACGTGCCATGATCTTCTCCTAGCCCCTCTGCCTGGCGGTGGTGATCGCCCGGCCGTCCGCGCCGAACGCCATCAGGTGGCGCGTATCGATGAAAACGGAAATGTCCGTGTCCGGGTCGATATTGTGGATGCCGTGGGCAAGCATCACCCAGCGGGTGTCGGCAAATTGCAGATGCAAGAAGCTTTCCGACCCCGTGATCTCCGAAATCTGTGTCCGTGCTGTCAGCCGCGCCGAATCCGCCGTCTGGGCGGTTGGTGCAAGATGATGCGGGTGAAACGCTATCGTTGCCGGCCCGTCCGGCACGTTCTGAAGATGCAGCGGCACGGCAAAAATCACAGCGCCCTCGTGCAGGAAATTGCCTTCCGATTTGATGAGATCAATAAAATTCAGCGGCGGATCGGCAAAGGTTTTCGCCGTCGTTAGATCGAGCGGGTTGCGATAGACCTCGATCGTCGGGCCGAACTGCGTGATCCGGCCCTCGTTGAGCGCTGCCGTATTGCCACCAAGCAACAAGGCTTCGGAGGGTTCCGTCGTGGCATAGACGAAGATCGCGCCGGACTGGGCGAAGATACGCGGCAATTCCTGCCGCAGCTCTTCACGCAGCTTGTAATCGAGATTGGCGAGCGGCTCGTCCATCAAAACAAGGCTGGCATTCTTGACGAGTGCGCGGGCAAGCGCGGTGCGCTGCTGCTGGCCGCCGGACAGGTTGAGCGGCGTGCGATCGAGATAGGGCGTAAGCTTCAGAAGCTCGGCTGCCTTGCGCACCTCGCGGTCGATCGTGGCGGCATCCTTGCCCGATATGCGCATCGGCGAGGCGATGTTCTCATAAACGGTCAGCGCCGGATAGTTGATGAACTGCTGGTAGACCATGGCGACGTTGCGCTTCTGCACCGGCATGCCGGTGACATCGGCGCCATCGAAATGGATGGAGCCGGCAGTCGGACGGTCGAGCCCGGCCATCAGCCGCATCAGCGACGTCTTGCCCGACAGCGTTGGCCCGAGCAGGACGTTCAGCGTGCCCCGCTCGAGGACCAGATCGGTCGGATAGATGTGATAGTCCGCCCCCACCATCTTGGCGGCGTTTCGCAGTTCCAGCATTCCTGTTCCCGTGCCTCCACGCAGCGGGGATCACATGGCTTATCCGGCCATCGCCGGTCTGGCAGCCATGTACTCCTCCAGTGACTGTGCCTGCTCCTTCGAAAGGCGCAGACCATCCTTCGTTCTCCTCCACAGCACGTCATCGGCGTGCCGGGCCCATTCATGTTCGACCAGGTATGTCACCTCGGCCTCGTAAAGATCGCCGCCGAACAGCCGTCCGAGATCCTCGGGGCCGCGGGCATCGCCGAGCAGCACTTCGGCCCTGGTGCCGTAGCGGCGCACCAGCCGGCGCGCATGCGTATCGGCGAGGAACGGATAACGCCGCTTCAATTTGGTAACCTCGGCGTCATAACCCTTTGCCGGGAAGTCGCCTCCCGGCAGATGGCTCCTGGCCGTCCAGGGCGCGCCCTTGACGCCGATCGCAGCACCGATTTTCTCCAGCGCATGTTCGGAAAGCCGGCGATAGGTGGTGAGCTTGCCGCCGAAGACGTTGAGCAGTGGCGCGGCCTCGCCCTCACCCTCGATTTTCAGCACATAATCGCGCGTCGCTTCCTGGGCCTTCGAGGCGCCATCGTCGTAAAGCGGCCTGACCGCCGAATAGGTCCAGACGATATCCTCGGGCCTGACCGGCTCCTTGAAATATTCCGACGCGGCATTGCAGAGATAGACGGTCTCTTCCTCGGAAATCCGGACATCCCGGGGATCGGCAGTGTAATCGCGGTCGGTGGTGCCGATCAGGGTGAAATCGCCCTCGTACGGGATGGCGAAGATGATGCGGTTGTCGGGATTCTGGAAGAAGTAGGCTCTGGGATCGTCGAACTTCTTCTTCACGATGATATGGCTGCCCTGGACGAGGCGGACATGGCGGGCCTCGTTCTGCCCGAAGGCCGAGCGGATGACGTGGTCGACCCAAGGGCCGGCGGCGTTGACCAACATGCGGGCGCGATGGCTGCCATTGCGGCCGGTGACCGTATCGATGGTTTCGATGTGCCAGAGGCCATTTTCCCGCCTGGCCGACACCACCTTGGTGCGCGGCAGGATGGTCGCCCCCTTGTCGGCGGCATCGCGGGCGTTCAGCACCACCATACGGGCGTCGTCGACCCAGCCGTCGGAATATTCGAAAGCCCGCGTAAACAACGCCTTCAACGGCTTGCCGGCCACGTCTTTGCGCATGTCGAGCACGGATGTCGCCGGCAGAAGCTTGCGACCGCCGAGATGATCGTAAAGGAAGAGGCCGAGCCGGATCAGCCAGGCCGGGCGAATGCCGCCCTTATGATAGGGCAGCACGAAGCGCAGCGGCCAAATGATGTGCGGCGCCATCGCCCAGAGGATTTCGCGCTCCATCAGCGATTCGCGCACCAGGCGGAATTCGTAGTGCTCGAGATAACGCAGGCCGCCATGGATGAGCTTGGTGGCGCCCGACGAGGTGCCCGAGGCAAAATCGTTCATCTCCGCCAGCGCCACCGAATAGCCGCGACCTACGGCATCGCGCGCAATCCCGCAGCCGTTGATGCCGCCGCCGATGACGAATATGTCGTGAATTTCCGGGCCCAACTTCCCCTCCGAGCCTGCTGCGGATTTCGCATCGCACAAAATTTGCGCAATTGCGAAAGTGACATCAGTTAAAACGAAAGAAATCCGAATGTCAAACGAATGTTTTCGCAGATCGATCCGGGAAGCGTTTTCGGAAGAAAATGGCCAGCGGCGTTCCCAGGAATGCCTGAAAATGAAGCGCTAAGGCACCGAGTGCCTAACGTGATCTGCCACTGGTTTCGATCAGTTTCACATTGTTTTCGAGACACAGATTGCGGATCGACGGCAGCGGACAGTGATCAGTGATGAAGGTATGAACCTGGGAAAGCTGGCCGATCCTGACCGGCGCGGTGCGTTCGAACTTCGTCGAATCGGCAACAAGGATGACATGCCGGGCATTGGCGATAATCGCCTGGGCGACTTTCACCTCGCGAAAATCGTAGTCGAGCAGCGCCCCGTCGATATCGATCGCAGACGCGCCGATCACGGCGTAGTCGACCTTGAACTGGCGGATGAAATCGACGGCCGCTTCGCCGACGATGCCGCCGTCAGAACCGCGCACGACCCCGCCGGCGATCACCACCTCGATCGCCGGGAACAGGCGCAACCTATTGGCAACGTTGATATTATTGGTAATCACCATCAGCTCGTGATGATTGGCGAGCGCCTCTCCCACCGCCTCGGTTGTCGTGCCGATATTGATGAAGAGCGAGGCTCCGCTTGGGATCAGCTCGACTGCCGCAAGGCCGATCGCCTGCTTCTCGGAGGCGGCAATCTGGCGGCGCGCCTCGTATTTGACGTTCTCGGTCCCACTCGGGAATGTCGCGCCGCCATGGATGCGCGTCAGCACCTGCGCATCGCAGAGATCGTTCAGATCCTTGCGGATCGTCTGCGGCGTCACCGAAAAACGGGCGGCGAGCTCCTCGACCAGAACCCTGCCGCTCGATTTCGCAATCGCCACGATTTCAGTTTGTCGGTCGGTCAAGAACATAGGCGCCCCTTTCGATCTGCTTTCGTTTTGAAAGAAAGCGAAGGACGACGCAATGCTTATTTGTCGGTGGCCGGCTTCAATACGGCGAATGTGGCGCGCCGCCGCGTCAGGTGCGGCTACCGTTTCCGCATCACGTTGACGACGACCACGCCGAGGATCGCCATGACCCCGCCGAAGGCACCCAGCACTGTCGGCACCTCGCCGAGCCAGACGAAGCCGATCAGTGTTGCGACCGGTGGGACGCCGTAGAGGAAATTCGAAGCCCGCGCAGCCGACAGCCGCTTCAATGCGATGGCCCAGGTAAGATAGCCGATCGCTGTCGGGAAGATGACGAGGTAGGCGACACCCCAGTTCACTTCTTCAGGTGCCGCCGCCAGCGCCCGGACCGTCGCCGGGACGGCTGGGAAGAGCGGCACGGAGCCGATCAGCAGGATCCAGGCGGTGACGGCAAGCGCCGGCATCCGGCCAAGCAGCGGCTTCTGCAGCACGCTGGCGATCGCCGAGCAGAGTGCGGCGCCGAGAATCAGCACGGCGTTCGGATCAAGCTTGAAGCCGCCGTCGGATGCGACGGCAATCAGCGCCACACCGCCGAAGGAAACCGCGGTGCCCGCCCAGCCCCAGCGGCCGAAGCGCTCGCCGAGCGCGAATGTCGCAATGAGCGCGGTGAAGACGGGCATGGTGTTGATGATGAAGCTTGCCGGCCCCGCCGCAACCGTCTGTTCGCCAGTGTTCAACAGCACCGCATAAGCTGCAATGAAGAGCACGGCGGCAACGGAGAGGCGAAGGAAATCGCGTTTTTCCGGCATCGGCCGGTAGATGGCGAGGTAGACGAGGGCAAGGACGCCAGCCGCCACATAACGCGCCGTCGCCAGTTCGATCGGCGTCAGCGGCCCAAGGCAGATGCGGATCACCACGAAGGAAGAAGCCCAGAAGAGGATGGTGACGACGATCGCCGCGAAGGCCACAAAATCGAACGTGCCTTGTTGTTTCGCCGAAACCGGTGTGCTTGCCGCCATGCTCATTTTCGCCTCCATCTATCCGTTGCGACCATGAATTAAGCCTTCGATGCGTGCTTGAAAAGCATCGCAATCGATGATCAAATGTGCGTATGGTTCACAGCTCGCCCGTGCTTCCACCGCTCGATACGCTCGAGACCTTTGCCCGCGCCGCACGGCTCGGATCGTTTTCGGCCGCGGCCGAGGAGAGCGGCATCACCCATGGCGCTGTGTCGCGGCAGGTCTCGCGGCTGGAACGCTGGATGGGCGTGCGCCTGTTTGCACGCGAAGCCCGTGGCGTCCGCCTGACGCCGGAGGGCATGCGGTTTTTCGCGCGCGCCGAGGAAGCGCTCTCTCTGCTCGGCAACACCGGCGAACGCTGGTTGCCCCGACCCAGCAAGGCGGTGGTGCGCCTGTCCGTAACGCCGTCGGTCGCTTCGCTATGGCTGTTTCAGCGCCTGCCGAAGCTCGAAGGAAACGAGCTACACGTCGAACTGACGCTCGAACACCGGCTGGCCGATTTCGGCGAAGGCACGGATCTCGCCATTCGCTGCGGCAAGGGACCATGGGCCGGCGTGCGCGCCCTGCCGCTCTGGCAGGAGAAATCCTTCCCGATCGCCGCCCCTGCCGTGGCGGACCGGCTCGGACGGCGATCGGATGCTCTCTCGCTGCTCGATATGCCGATCCTGCATGATTCCAATATCGAAGGGTGGCGCCGCTGGCTCTCCCGCGAGGGTGTCGACTATATCCCGCGCGGCCAGGACCGGCGTTTCGAAGACTACAATCTGGTGATCGACGCTTGCGCGCAGGGACTCGGCATCGCGCTCGCCCGCCCGCCGCTGTCGGATGCGGCGATGGCCGCCGGGCGCATCGTCGCGGTGTCGGAGCGCACGCTCGACCACCACGTGGCCTTCCACCTGATCCGTCCGGACGATGCGCTTCGAAGCCCCGCAATCGAATTTGCCAGCCGCTTCCTGCGCGAGGCCGGTCATGACGAAGCGACGATCGCCGCATTTACCGCGCCCGGTCGGCCGAAAACATAGGACCAGCGACTGGCGCTGGACCGAGCCCGAGCATAGGAGGAGCCCATCAATGGCTACAGTGGTCCTGTTCCATTCGGTTTACGGACTTCGCTCCCTTGAACGGGAATCGGCGGAGCGGCTGCGAGCGGCTGGACATGAAGTGTTCACCCCCGATCTCTACGAGGGCAAGGTCGCCCGGTCGATCGACGAGGGCTTCGAGCTGAAGGAAGCGATCGGCTGGCCCACTCTTTGCGAACGGGCGGAAAAAGCGACTGCAGCGCTGCCGGCCTCGGCCGTGCTCGGCGGATTTTCGATGGGCGTCGGCATCACAGCCCATCTCTGGCCGATGCGGCCGCTGACGGCAGGTGTGCTGCTGCTTCACGCTGTCGGGGGGATTCCAGTCAATGTGCGCAGCCGCCTGCCTGCCCAGGTCCATCTTGCCGATCCGGATCGCTTCGCGCCCGCCGACGAGGTTGCCGCCTGGCAAGTGGCAGCGGCGCGCTCGGGCATGTCAGCAGAGATATTCAAATATCCCGGCGTCGGCCATCTCTACACCGATCCGACGCTGCCCGACTACGATGCCGAGTCCGCTGAACGGACATGGAGCCGCGTCATCGGCTTCCTCGGCGCGCTTTAGAAGCCTTCCTGATCCGCCACAAGCTTCAGGCGCATTTCCTTCGCCAGTTCGAAACCAACGGCCTGGTAGACAGGTTCGCCGGCATCCGAGGCGTGGATGACAGCCGTCGTGCAGCCGATCGATTTCAGGTGGTCGACAGCCTTGTTGGTCAGCGCAAGTGCGATGCCGCGCCGACGGAAGGCGTCCATAACATAGACGGACCAGATATAACCGAGCAGCCGCTGTTCTGGCTGGATGACTTCGGGAAACGGCGACTGGTGCAGCTGGCAGGATGCGGAACCAGCGATTTCACCATCGACGATGGCAAAAAACGAGGCGAGCCGTCGCTCCTCCCGGCCGTTTCTGATGAAGGATAATATTCGAGCCGCCGCATCGGGCCTATAATGCTCCGGCGGCGTCCCATAGCTGTCCCAGATCTTCAGATAATGACCTACAAGGATCTCATCCTCGTCGGGCCTCGCCATTCGAATATCCATCGCGTCGTGATCCGGCTTTCGATGAGGTGACACCCCGCCGGGGTCCGGCGGGGCGCGTCAAAAACCGTCAGTTCGTCGGGGTCAGCGTCATCGATGCGCTGCCGGCGGCAACGTTGAGGCCGAGCTGGCCGGTCAGGCTGACCGTCTGCAGATGGATTGAGCCCGAGGTGCCGCCGATCAGAAGATTGGCGCCGAGGCCGGCGCCAAGCGTCGCTTCGGCAGTGGCGCCGACATAAAGGCCGGCAAGCGATCCGCGATGATAGCCCGCCGTCGGCGCGAACACCGCCCAGATCAGGCGGCTGCGCGTTGTGAAGCCGAGGTCGATGCCAAGCTTTCTCACTTCGCCGGTATAGCGATCAAGAAGCTCATTGCCGACGGTCGACTGAAAGATGCAATCGGCTTCCTTGGATGAACCGAGCACATAACCCGTGCCGCCGCCGATATCGCAGGTGAGATAGCCGATCTTTACGCCATTGCGCAGGTCCGGCTCTTCATATGTCTTGGTGACGAGGTCGGCAGCGCTGGCCGCCCCCGCGCCGACAAAGATCAATGATACCGCGGCAAACGCCGTCGCAAGAGTTTTATTCATAAGTCTCTCCTTCTCAAATCGTGACGGGAGCATATACCCGGCTGCCCGACACCAGATAACGGACGGAACCGCAAAACGATCCCAAAACCGACGCCATTTCCGCACCGCATGTGAAAGCGCATGGGAGGGGCGCAAGCGACAACAGGACTACGGTTCGACGCCCTTTAGGACATTTCGAAGGCACCATGCCGCAGCCCGCGCCATTTCACGATGTTGTCCGGAATGGTTGCAAAAAAGGCACGATCTCGATCACAGCCGGCATCCGGCCCGACCTGCGCATGCCAGCCCGATACTGTCGCCAATGATCGCACAGGTTGCCACCTCGCATGTATAGCTGTAGTATTCTGAAGCTTTCTTCCTGCAGAGGCGCAGGCATGGAGAGCCAAAGGGCATTTTCCGGCATTGCCGCAGAATTTCTACATGTTCCTCCGGCGTTCTGTTTTCGCTTTGACAGAAACGCCGCCTGAAATTCGAGACCCATACCCAGAAGACAATTTTTGCCGGGGCCGGACAACAGCACGCCAGCCGATCTCTATTGGAGATGGCGGCGTATAGTTCATCGGGAGGGAAAAATGCGCATATGCACAAGCATCATGCTGGCGGGAAGCCTAGCCATTTCAGCCTGTCAATCGGGGACGACGTCACAGGCCGTCGCTGACAAGAATTCCGAATTCGGCTGTATTGCCGGCACCGTCGGCGGCGCGATTGTCGGCGGCCTGATCGGCAGCACGATTGGCGCCGGCACCGGCCAAGTCCTCGCCGTCGGCGGCGGGATCGCCGGCGGCGGTTTCGTGGGCAATCGCCTGGCTTGCCGATAATTGAGGAGGATGGAGCAATGAAAACCTTGGCTTTGGTGACGGCAATCATACTGTGCCAATATGCCGGCGCGCTCGCCCAGCAGCCCGCATCTCAGCAACCCGCCTCCATGTATCAGGGGCAGATGGACCGGCTCGACGTCAATTCCAGCAAGACGGTCGATCGTTCCGAATATGAAACCTTCATGGGCACGGCTTTCGGAAATCTCGACAAGAACAAGGACGGCAGCCTGCAGGCCGGCGAGACGGCGCAGATCCTGACCGTCGAGCAATTCACCTTGACGGATACGAACCGCGACGGCCGGATCAGCAAGAGCGAGTTCATGCAGCGGGTGATGGCCGATTTCGCAACGGCGGATCGGGATCGGAACGGCAATCTTCAATAAAAGAAAAACCCGGCGAATGCGTTTCGCCGGGTTTTTATACGTGTTCCGTCGGCACTATACTCTGCGCATCAGGCGCATGACGATCGAGACGACGAAGAGCACCAGGAAAATGAAGAACAGAACCTGGGCAATCGAAGCTGAAGCCCCAGCGATGCCGCCAAATCCGAGGACGCCGGCAATCAAGGCCACAACGAGAAATACCAAAGCGTAATAAAGCATCGCGATCTCCTCTTACGTTGCTGCGCTAATAACGGAGACCGCCCACTTTTGGTTCCCTGCCCGCCTCACGACCGGCACAGGAAGCGCCGCACCGGCTTTTGTTCAGCCGAAATGAAAGGCGCCGCTATACATCCGGTCGCCTTCATTCGGCTCCGGAGGCTCGGCGGCATCGAGATAGGCCTTGAGCGGACCGGTCAGCACGAACCAGACGCTCGCCCCCAGCATGAAGGAGGCTCCTACCGGGTCGTCGATGCGGGTGACGAAGGGAAGGCAAGCGGCTGCGAACAGGACAATGATCCGCACCGACCACTCCGCATCGCGTTTGGTGACCGCGCGCGCTCTCAGCGATTTGTATTCCCGGGCGCCGTAGACATTTTTCCCCGCCTTGACCACCGAAAGCAGCTTGCGTGCCGAAGGCAGCGCCAGCATGACCAAAGCGACAACGCTGAGCGCGAAAGGCTTGCCGGCCATGACCTGTCCGCTCGCGATCAGCAGGAGCGAGAGCACGGCAAGATTCCACGTCGGCTCCAGCAGTTCCGGCGGCTGGCGCGTGCGGATGTGCCAACTCCGCAGCAAACCTGCCGCGCCGTTCAATAACGGCTGATCGATGTAACGATTGATCCAGTCCATGCCGATGCGCCCGCCCGATTGTCTGAAGAGGGTCTCGAACACCACGGAATTTGGTCATCTTCGTGGCGGGCGGCCGCAATATCGGCCGAAGCTGGCTCTTCGCCCCGCGAACCGGCTTGCGGCTAGCCCAATTCCTGCGCGACTTCCCAGACATGGCCCGAGGGATCCGCAAAGGCCGCGGTGCGGCGCCCCCATGGACGATCGACCGGGCCGTTGAGGAGCTTTACCCCAAGTCTCTCCAGCTCCGCGCAGACCGCATCGACATCATCGACCTTGATGGTCAGTAGGACGCGCACCCCGGAAGCGGGCGCAGCCACTGCCAATGGCTCCACCAGTTGTGGCGCTTGCGTGGCTTCCAGCAGATTGACCATCACCCCCGAGAACTTCAGAACGGCGCTGACTGCATCCTGATAGACGACCTCTGATGCAAAGACCCTTTGATAGAACGACCTGGCATCGTCGATATTATCGACGAACAAAGTGATGACCTCGATCCCGTCCAGCTGCATGGGCAATTCTCCGCCGTTGCTTCAACCGTTCAACTGATATCTTCGATCGGCCTGTGCTGGTCGTTTCGACCCTAACGGTTTCGACATGACGCCGCGAAAAAACCGTCAGCTCCGCAGGCCGGGCGCCTCATGGCCGGTGCGCGCCACATATTCGGTGTAGCCGCCACCATATTGGTGGATGCCTTCAGGCGTCAGCTCCAGCACCCGGTTGGAGAGAGCCGCCAGGAAATGCCGGTCGTGCGAGACGAACAGCATGGTGCCCTCATATTGCGAGAGCGCTTTGATCAACATCTCCTTAGTGTCGAGGTCGAGATGGTTGGTCGGCTCGTCGAGCACCAGCAGGTTCGGCGGATCGAACAGCATCATCGCCATGACCAGGCGGGCCTTCTCGCCGCCCGACAGGACCCGGCATCGCTTTTCGACATCGTCGCCGGAAAAGCCGAAACATCCGGCAAGCGCGCGCAATGGTCCCTGCCCCGCCTGGGGAAACCGGTCTTCCAGCGACTGGAAGACGGTGCGCTCGCCGTCGAGAATGTCCATGGCGTGCTGGGCGAAATAACCCATCTTGACGCTGGCGCCGAGAGCGACGCTGCCCTGATCGGGCTCGGCGGTGCCGGTCACCAGCTTCAGGAGCGTCGACTTGCCGGCGCCGTTGATGCCCATGATGCACCAGCGCTCGCGCCGCCGCACCATGAAATCCAGGCCTTCATAGATGGTTCGGCTGCCGTATTTCTTGTGGACGTTCTTGAGGTTGACCACGTCTTCGCCCGAGCGCGGGGCCTGCTGGAATTCGAAGGCAACCGACTGGCGGCGCTTCGGCGGTTCCACCCGGTCGATCTTCTCCAGCTTTTTCACGCGGCTCTGCACCTGCGAGGCATGCGAGGCCCGCGCCTTGAACCGCTCGATGAACTTGATTTCCTTGGCCAGCATCGCCTGCTGGCGTTCAAACTGGGCCTGCTGCTGCTTTTCGTTCTGCGCCCGCTGCTGCTCGTAGAATTCGTAGTCGCCGGAGTAGGTCGTCAAGGCGCCACCATCGATCTCGATGATCTTGGTGACGATGCGGTTCATGAACTCGCGGTCGTGCGAGGTCATCAGCAGCGCGCCCTCATAACCCTTGAGGAATTCTTCGAGCCAGATCAGGCTTTCCAGATCCAGATGGTTGCTCGGCTCGTCGAGCAGCATGACGTCGGGGCGCATGAGCAGGATGCGGGCAAGCGCCACGCGCATCTTCCAGCCGCCCGACAGCGCGCCGACATCGCCGTCCATCATCTCCTGGCTGAAGCTGAGGCCCGCCAGCACTTCCCGGGCGCGACCCTCGAGCGCATAGCCGTCAAGCTCCTCGTATCGGGCCTGCGCCTCGCCGTAACGCTCGATGATGTCCTCCATGTCGCCGGCCCTTTCGGGATCGGCCATGGCGGCCTCGAGTTCCCGCAGTTCGCCGGCAACGATGCTGACGGGGCCGGCGCCATTCATCACCTCGGCGACGGCGCTATGGCCCGCCATCTCGCCAACATCCTGGTTGAAGTAGCCGATGGTAACGCCCTTCTCGCAGGAGACCTGGCCTTCATCGGGCTGCTCTTCACCGTTGACCATCCTGAAGATCGTCGTCTTGCCGGCGCCGTTCGGGCCGACGAGGCCGATCTTCTCGCCCCTGTTGAGTGCAGCCGAGGCTTCGATGAAGAGGATGCGGTGGCTGAGCTGCTTGCTGATATTTTCGATACGAATCATGGTGTACGCCGGGCCAGGGGAAGGAAATTTTGGCGCCCTTATGCCATGCGTTGAAACGGCAGGATAGCCCGTTTCCCGCCGAGAAAAGCATGTGCGGCTTTCGCGGCGGGATCAGGTGGTGCTTCTTGATTTCGGTCCGGATTGGATAATATCGTGGCTTACGCCAAAGGGAATCCGCGCCAATGAGCGTTCGTCCGCCGCAGTCCTTCAGACCATCCCAGCAGGATAAGAACGGTTTCAACGTCCTCGAATACGAGCTGATGTCGGAACGCGCCGATTCACTCGGCCGTCACGGGCTGAAGGTCGAAGCCGCCCTCGCCGCCCTGAAAGCCTGGTCTGCCGACCGAAAGAGCGCCGACGAGCGCGAAAGGCTTCTGAATGAGGCCTCCGACGCCGTCTGGGCGTTCTTCATCCAACGGGAGATCTGCGGCTTGCGGAATAATCGCGACGCCATCCAGCGCTACGGCATTCCGAACGAAGTGATCGCGAGACTGGGCGCGATCCGAAAATAACCGCTGACGTGCATCTCCACCTGCGGATAGAAATCGCGGTGCAGGCAGCTATGCCTAGTGCCGAACCAACGCGAAAGGGAATTGCGATGCCAAGCTCAGTCCGGATCGGAAATCAGGATCTCACCGTCGACGTCTCTTCCCTCGGCGCCGAGATGCAGGCGCTCGACACCAGCGACGGAGGTTCCTGGCTGTGGACGGGCGACGCAACCTTCTGGACCGGGCGCTCGCCGATCCTGTTTCCGATCGTCGGCAAGGCCCCGGACGACAAGATCGCGATCGACGGCGCGGTCTTTCCGATGGCCCAGCATGGTTTTGCCCGGCGGAGCGAATTTACGCTCACGGCCTCCACCGCGACGATGTGCCGATACGAACTGACCGCCTCCGAGGCAACCCGGGCGGTCTATCCGTTCGATTTCCTGCTGGCCGTCGAGCATGCGGTGGAAGGCCGGGCGCTGACCGTCAGCGCTGAGGTGACCAACCGCGATCAGAAGACGATGCCCTTCGGGCTGGGGTTCCACTCCGCCTTCGCCTGGCCGCTGCCTGGCGCTGACGGGCGCGCCCACACCATCACGCTCGACAATCAAGGCGAGCCGGAACTCGTGCGGCTGGCGGGCGGCCTTATCAATCCAACACCGCTGCCTTCGCCGTTTCATGCCGGGCGGCTGGTTCTGGATCACGCAATGTTCGAGCAGGATGCGATGATCTTCCCCAAGGGTGCGGGCGAAGGGCTGCACTATGGCGCCGAGGGCGGGCCGAACCTGCGGTTCCGCTTCGAGAACCTGCCCAACCTCGCTCTCTGGACCAAGCCTGGCGCGCCTTTCCTCTGCGTCGAGCCATGGCATGGGACGGCTGCGCAAGCCGGAGCTTCGAGCGAGCTGTCGGAACGACCCTCGACCACGCTGCTCCCGCCGGGTGCTGTGGCGCGTTTCGCCTTCACGGTCGAGATCGGGCAATAGCTTTCACGGGTGAAGCCCTCCTTCGCATGCCATGCAAAGGAGGGCTTTTCCTGGGGAGGATCTTCCTGCGGCATCCGCCGGCCTTCAATGGGCGCCCGCACCGCCGCCGGCCTGTGGCTTCTTGGTGAGAAGCAGCGCAAACGCCGCCACTGCAAGCACCACGCCGATCACGGCGAATGTGTCGCTGAAGCCCAGGATCAATGCCTGGCGCTTGACGATCTGACCGATCGCGACGATTGCCTTTTGCGATGCGACAGCCGGATCGGTGACCCCGTGCTGGATAAAGTAGCCAGTAAGCTTGCCCAGGCGATCGCGAACTTCGTCACGGCTCAGCGTGATCGATTGGCCGATGATATTTGAATGGAACTGCTCGCGCTTCGTCAGGATGGTGCCGAGCGAAGCCGTGCCGACGGCGCCACCGAGATTGCGCAGCATGTTGGTCAGGCCAGAGGCGGCGGCAGCGTCGGCAGGTGCAATGCCGGCCGTGGTGATAGCGGTGATCGGCGTCAGCACCAGGGCCTGGCCAATGGCACGCACGATATTCGGGATCCAGAACTGGTCGCCGGCATTGTCGGCCGACAGCATGATGTTCATGAAGCAGCTGATCGCGAAGATCGATATGCCGAGGAAGCCGATATAGCGGGCGTCGAAGCGCTTCATCAAAACCGGCACCAGCGGGATGAGCAGCAACTGTGGCAGGCCGGTCCAGGCGAGTACGTTGCCGATCTGCTCCGCATTGTAGCGCTGCACCTGGCCGAGATATTGCGGCAGGATATAGACCGTGCCGAAGAGGGCGACGCCGACCAGCACATTGACTAGCACGCCGATGCCGAAATTGCGCTGTGTCAGCAGGCGCAGTTTGACCAGCGGCTTCTTCACCGTCAGCTCGATCCAGATGAAGGCAGCGAGAAAGACGAAGGCGACGATGCTGAGCTTGACGATGAAGGGCGAAGAGAACCAGTCGTCCTTGTTGCCTTCTTCCAGCACGGTCTGCAGTGCCGAGAGGCCGATTGCCATGGTAAAGATGCCGGCCCAGTCGCCTTCCTTCAGAAGGTGAAGCTGCATCGGCTGCTTTTCGAGCGTCAGGGCGAGAGCGGCCGCCATGATGAGACTCGGGATCGTGTTGATGAAGAAGATCGTCTGCCAGCCGTAATTCTCGGTCAGGTAGCCGCCGATCGTCGGGCCGATCGCCGGAGCGAAGGTGACCGAAAGGGCAAAGATGGCAAGACCAAGCGGCTGCTGGTTCTTCGGCAGCTTGGTCAGCACCATGGTGAAGGCCATGGGGATCAGCACGCCGCCGGCAAAGCCCTGCAGGCCGCGCAGCAGGATCATCGTGCCGAGATCATGAGCGAAGGCACAGGCCATCGAGAAGAGCGGGAACAGGATCGAGTTGACGAGGATATAGCGGCGGAACGAGAAAACGTTGCTGAAATAAGCTGTCAGTGGAATGACGACGATCTCGCCGATCAGATAGGACGTCGAAATCCAGGCGCCGTTGTCGACGCCCGTTCCGATGCCGCCCTCGATATCGAGGAGGGAGGCGTTGGTGATCTGGATGTTGAGGATCGCCATGAAGGCGCCGATCATGCCGGCAAGAACGGCGATCCAGTCTCTGGTGCTGGCCCCTACCCTTGGCTGCGGAATGGCGATGGCTGTTGCTGCGATGGTGGACATGACACGAACTCCTCATCCCCCGCCTAGCTGCGGTCGTTCTTGGTGTCGATATCAGGCTGGACGGACATGCCGGGGCGCAGATCGCCATTTGCGGCGGCGTCACCGTCAAGCACAATCCTGACCGGAATGCGCTGGACAACCTTGGTGAAGTTGCCGGTGGCATTATCAGGCGGCAGCAACGCGAACTCCTGACCGCTGGCAGGCGCAAGGCTGTCGACATGGCCGTGATAGGTGCGGCCCGGGAACATATCGACCTCGATATCGACCGGCTGGCCGGCACGGACGTCGGTCAGCTGCGTTTCCTTGTAATTGGCAATGACGTAAGCGGCTGATGTCGGCACGACCGACATCAGCTGGGTGCCGGCCTGCACATATTGACCGACACGCAGCGTGCGGTTGCCGACGGTGCCGTCGACGGGTGCGACGATCGTCGCATAGGAGAGGTTGAGCTCAGCCTGGTGCTGGACGGCCCGGCTGCGGGCGAGCGTGGCCTTGGCCTGGGCAAGCTCGGCATTCAGAAGATCGACCTGCTTGACGGCGGCATCGAGCGCGGCGGTGTCGCGAACGATCGTGGCCTGGGCGGCGGCGATCTGCGAGGCAGCCTGCTGCGCCGTCTGGACAGGGGCATAACCATTGGTGGCCAGATTCGAATACCGCTTGTTGTTCTGCTCGGCGAAGGTCTCGTTGGCGCGGTCGACGTCGAGAGTGGCGCCGGCGGCAGCGATCGTCGATTGCTGGATATCGAGCGAGGCCTGCTTGGCGTTGACGGTAGCCTCGGCGGCAGCGACATCGGCTGTTGCTTGGTCGAGAGCGGCCTTGAAGTCGCGATCGTTGATGCGGGCTAGCGGCTGGCCGGCCTTAACAGTCTCGTTGTCCGTGACGAGGACTTCGGCAAGATAGCCGGAGACCTTGGGGGCGATAGTGCTGTTGTCGGCCTTTACATAGGCATCGTCGGTCGAGACGTGGAAGCGGCCGACCGTCCAGTAATTATGGCCGTAATAGGCGCCGGCTGCGATCAGCACGATGGCCGTTGCGCCGAGCAGCAATCCGCGACCGCGGCGCTTGCGGGCGGGAGGCCCTGACACGACGGCAGGTTCGACAATGCGCGGTGCGTTGCCGGCATCAAGGGTTGCAGGCGCGGCTTCTGCCGTGGTTTCCGTGGCGGGTGCATTATTATTCAGGGCTTGCAGCGTTTTGATCGACATTGTCTTCTCCTGGAAGTGGGTCGCTGTCGCTACCGGCTGCGGCCTTCGAATAGAGTGAAATGCAAATTGGAAACTTGCTGTTTTCCAAAATATGTATTAGAAAATGGATGGATGTCAACAAGAATTTGGAAAATTGTCATGGTCCAAAATCACGAAATCGAGAAGAGGTCGCGAGGCAGACCGCAAGTCCGCTGCGACGACGATACGAAAAGCGTGATCATCGAGGCGGCCAACCGGCAATTCCACGATAACGGCTATGCCGCAGCAAGCATCGCCGCGATCGCGCAGGAAGCGGGTGTTTCGACCAAGACGCTCTACCGCCTGTTCCCGACGAAGGCGGACCTCTTTGCCGAGATGATCACGGAGCGGACGGGACGCTTCCTTACGGCGCTCGACCCCGGCACACTTGCCGCGGCGGATCTCAGGCAGGGGCTGGAGCGCATGCTGATGGCCTATGGCATGCTGACGCTCTCGCTGGATACGATCACCGTGACCCGCCTCGTCATCAGTGAATCCGACCGGTTTCCGGAGATCGCCAACAGCTTCTATGAAAAGGCGATCGTCAGGACCAACAGGCTGATGGAGGACTGGCTGCGCAAGCAGATCGACCGTGGGCTGATTGCGCTAGACGATCCGCACGCGGCCTGCGGCATGCTGCGCGGCATGATGATCATGGAGCCGCAGCGCGCCGCGATGCTCCGCCAGGAGGCGCCGCCGAAGATCGATGCGATCGCGGCGCGGGCGAAAATGTGCGCCGATCTTTTCTTGAAGGGTTGTGCGCTCTGAAGCATCGCCCGGGCTCCAGAGCGCGATGATCTGTTTACGGGCGACCCGCAGCGAGCACGGGAAGAAGTCTGCCCCGCAGCAGCAGCCAGGAACAGGAAAGGCGCGAAAAGCTGACGCTCCCGCGCGCTCGCCGCGTTCCGGCTCCGGTCACCTGAAAGCCCTCCGCGCCAATCGCTCAGTTCGGCGGCGCGCCCAGCGCATGCAGGATGCCGCGGAGTTCGGCGAGGCCGCGCATGCGGCCGATGGCCGGGTAGCCGGGCGTGACTGTCTTGTCGAGATCGTCGAGCATGCGGTGGCCGTGGTCCGAACGGAAGACGATCGTGTCTTCAGCGCTGCGGCGGCGGTCTTCGGCAACCAGTTCGCGGAGAACCGCGACCATGTCGACATCGCCTTCCAGATGGGCGCTTTCATGGAAGGTCCGGCCGTCGCCCTCGCGGGTCGTGGCACGCAGATGGGCGAAGTGAATGCGCGAGGCGAAGCGCCGGGCGATCGCCGGCAGGTCGTTGTCGGCGCGCACGCCGAGGCTGCCGGTGCAGTAGCACATGCCGTTCGCTGGCGAAGGCACGGCCTCGAAGAGTGCAGCATAATCCTCCGCCGTCGAGGCGATACGTGGCAATCCGAACAGCGAGCGCGGCGGATCGTCGGGATGCAGCGTCAGCTTGACGCCGCGCGCTTCGGCGGCCGGCGTCACCGCCTGAAGGAATTCGACCAGGTGGCGGCGCAGCCTTGCGGCATCAATGCCGCTATAGGCGACCAGCTTCTCCCGGAAGGCCGGAATGGTCAGCGGTTCGGTGGTCGAACCCGGCAGAGCCGAGGTAATAATGCGGGTGATATCGGCAATCTCATCGTCCGTCATGGTTTCAAAGACGACGCGCGCCCGCTCGCGGTCTTCATCGGAATAGCGCTGTGCGGCATCCGGTCGTTCCAGAATGAAGAGATCGAAGGCCGCGAAGCGCTCATGATCGAAGCGCATGGCGGTGGCGCCGGTCGGCGTCACGAAATCAAGGTCGGTGCGAGTCCAGTCCACGACAGGCATGAAATTATAGCAGACGATCGGAATGCCGCAGGCGGCGACCGCTTCGAGGCTGGCGATCCAGGCCTCGATTTCGGCCTTCGCCTCCCCGCCCTTGCGCTTGACGGCATCGGGGATCGGAATGCTTTCGACGACCGACCAGATGAGCGGTGAACGACCGGCAGGCGTCGTCTCGATCAGAGACTGGCGTTCGCGCACTTCCTTCTCCGTCCAAGCTCTACCAATCGGAACCTGGTGCAATGACGAGACGATATTGGTCGCGCCCGTCTGGCGGACCTCGTCCAGCGTTACCGGCGCTTCCGGCCCGAACCATCTCCAACCCTGCCGCATCCTTCTTCCTTTCCTTGCCTTTTCGTTTTATGTGTGGACCTGCCGTCAGCAGAAATAATCGGGGTAACGAGACCGCAACTCGTCGACATCGGGAATGACGGCGCTCAGATGATGAATCATCGCCACGCGTGCAGCGATCGGATCATGGGCGGCGATCGCATCGCGAATATCCATATGTTCTTGCACCACATTGCCCATGCGCCCGAGAGCCGGCAGCGTCAGCCGCCGCGCCCGGTCGATCTGCACCTTGACCGTCTTCAGAATTCCCCAGATGCCGGGATAGCCCGATATCTGTGTGATTGCCTCATGGAAGGCCTCGTCCTCCTCGTGGAAGCTCGAGACGTTGCCGGTCGCGGCATCCGCCTGCTGCCGGGCGATGATGGCGTCGAGGCGGGTGATGTCAGCGGCGGTCGCGTTCAGGGCCGCGGTCTCGACGGTCGTGCCTTCGAGCGCCTTACGCACCACCACCGCCTCGGGGATCGCCGAGACCGGCACCCGCGATACAATGGTGCCCGACTGGGGATAGATATCGACCAGCCCGCCTTCGGAAAGCCGGAGTAGCGCTTCGCGCACCGGCGTGCGACTGACCCCGAAATCCTCGGCGATCCGCTTTTCCTGCAACGGCATGCCAGGCGGCATCCTGAGCGAGACGATATCGGCATGCAGCCGCTCGTAGATGGCAGCAGCCGTAGTGATACGGCGCAGCTTTCCGCCAACGTCCTGCGATGCCGGATTTACGAAGACTCCTGATGCTGGTGGCATGGCAATACCCGGCGCTCACACTTTCTGGCATACTAGTATATCAATCGCAGCTTGCCAAGCAGTGCAGCAACAGCAGCAGAGGAGTAGGCCTTACGCAGGCGCAAACGAAAGGGCCTGCTTGCGTCCGTCAAAGGCGGCATATATACACCGGCGATAATCTCCAAAGTGGTATCGCTGATGTTGAAAGCGTTTTCGGCGGCAAGGAAATACATCCCTCGCCGGATCAAATATCTGTTGCGAAAGCCCACGCCGCCGACCACTGCTGCGCCTTTTGCCGGCCCGGTCGTGGTGCTGGGATCAGCGCCGAAATCCCACAAGCCGACCGGTTTCGACGCGACCTATCGCATCATCTCCGTCAACGCCTCGCAGCTCGCTCTTCAATCCTGGGGCATCGACGCACCCGACGTCACGCTGATGGGCTATAACGAGGTCGAAGGCACCAATACGAGCGCGGTCGAGGTGAGACGCGTTCTCGCCGGGAAGCGCACGGGCGCCCTCTATGTCCTCGCCTGGCGGCATGGCCGGGAGCGCCTGGAAGCAGGACTCAAGGCAATCGGATATGGCTGCGATGAGGTTCACATCGTCGATCGCTACCAACGGATCGCTTTGCTGCACAAAGTCAGCGGACGCCTGAACCTTGAACTCGACGCAGAGACCAAGTGTTCGAACGGCATCATCGCCGTGCTCTTTGCTCTCTACAACGGCGCGACGGCTGTGATCATCTCCGGCATCAATCCTCATTCCGCCGGCCACGTCTACAATGGCGTCAATCTGGCCCGCAAACACGTCCGCATGGACGCCGAAACTCTGGCGCGGCTCGTCAGTCTCGGTTATCCCATCTACACGGCCGACCCACAGGTCTCGGAAGAGATCGGCCTGCCGCTGTGGCGGGGCGTCGATCACGTCGGCGTTCGGACGTAACCTTTAAATCAGGACCGCACTTCAAACGTGTTTTCTGCCGAACCGGCCTTGCCGTCGCATCGACTCGCCATCCATCATCGAATAGAACCAGTCCGTGCGAGCAACATCTGGTTGCCGGAATGCGACACCTGATAAAAGCCATGGATAGCGCCGTCATTCGCAGCTTGACAGAGGTGATCACGATCCTTAGCGAGGCAGCATCGACGCGGTCAGGACCGGCAAAGTGAAGTACTTCAAGCAACTCATGATAGCAGCGTTCTATCCCGGGAATGGGGCAAGGAATGCACTCGATCGAAACAACGGCATTTCGGTCTTTCTCTTTGCAATACTGCCGGGCCTTTCGCCGAACGGGAATTCCATCATCCTCACCGTTTCGATGGTGTGGGCTGTCTTCTGTCTGGCGACGCGCCGCTTTCCCCTGAACCTGTCGAAATCCGACCGGCTGGTCGCCATCGGCATGTCGATCTACCCGTTGGTGATGATTGCCGGCATATTCATCAATCCGCAACCCTTCGAGGGGCTAGGCTGGATTATCCGCCTCCTGCCTTTCTTTTCGGTCTGGCTGATATTGCCGCGGATGCGTCAATCTCCGAATGGCCGCCTCGTGCCGCTCTTCATCCTCGGCGCGGGCATCGGTATGATCGCCACGTTCTTTTTGAGTCTGTGGCAGATCCAGTTCGGTTTCGACCGGGCAGAAGGCGGCACAACGAACGCCGCCCTATTGGGCATCATCGGCGTGCTTTTCGGCGGCATTGCGCTTCTCAACCTTCAATCTCCCAAGAAGACCGAGCAAAGAATAGCCGTCCTTGGATATGCCGCGGGTCTAGGCTGCGTTCTGCTTTCCGGAACGCGATCGGCCTGGCTGGTCATCCCCGTTCATCTCGTCGTCTTTCTCTGGTATTTCAGCAGACACCGTTTCCATTTCAGCTTGCGCAGCCTGGCCATTACCAGCTCTCTGCTGTTGCTTGGGCTGCTTGCCTTGAGCAGCGTCCAAATCGTCGACCGCATCCACACGTTCCAGGAAAATTTAGCTTCGCTCGACCGTAGCGACGGCGACGTTACGTCGCTCAGCGCACGGCTTGCTTTGTATAAGGGCGCGCTGTCGGCAATCACGAAGGACCCGTTTACCGGCTATGGCCCGCAAAACCGGATGACTACGGTTCTGGCAGAGGTTCCCGATAGCATAAGGCAGCAAGTGAGCTATACCCATGTCCACAACGGTTTTCTGACCGCAGGAATCGACGCCGGCATCTTCGGCATCGGGGCGCTTGTGCTGATGCTCCTGACACCGGTGATCGGCGCCTGGAGAAAGGAAACGGGACCCGGCCGGGATATGGCCATCGCGCTCGCACTTCTGCTAACGACCAGCTATGTCATAACCGGCAGCTTTGGCATCATGTTCGGCCAGAAGGCGTTGGACCCGATCTTCGCTTTTATCGTCGCCTTGATCTGCACGGACCAGGGCAGCACACGTTTTCTACCCGTTGTGCGCAGCTGAGCTCGGCAAGCTGAGCGTTCTCAATTCTTGCCGAGAGAAATGCTTCTTCTCTTTCAGTTTTAACGTGCCATTGCGCGCCATGCTTTAGCTGGCGACCGATGTTCCCAACGCCGCTGTGTGGATTTCGGCGGCTCCAGTAAAAGCCAGATCCGAGACCTCTCCCGTTGACGAGTAGCCGGAGACGAGCTCCGCCAATATCGCACGAGCCCCGATCATGTCATTCCGATCCAATACCGCAGTAAGCGCGTTGAGCTTTTTCGAAAGCTCGGGCCAACGCAGGAAATCCTCGCGCGCCTTCATGATCCGGGGATGTTCGGTCACCGCCGGACTATCCCCGATCAACAGTTCCTCGTAGAGCTTCTCGCCAGGCCTGAGACCAGTAATGGAAAGCTCGATATCGCCCTCCGGATTGTCTTCGTCGCGGACGGTCAGCCCGGAAAGCTCTACCATCTTGCGGGCGAGATCTGCGATTAGAACTGGCTCGCCCATGTCGAGCAGGAAAACATCGCCGCCCTCGGCCATGGCGCCCGCCTGAATGACGAGTTGCGAGGCCTCCGAAATCGTCATGAAATAACGGGTAATCTTCGAATGAGTCAGGGTGACGGGACCGCCGTCCCTGATCTGCTGCCTGAACAGCGGCACGACGGATCCGGAGGAGCCGAGCACGTTTCCGAACCGGACCATGGAGAAATTCGTTCGCCCGCCGTCGGCGACCGGTTCTGCCGCAAGCGCCTGCAGGACCATCTCCGCCAATCGCTTGCTGGCGCCCATCACATTTGTCGGACGCACAGCCTTGTCAGTGCTGATCAGCACGAAATTGGAGACGCCGCATCTATTCGCCGCACGTGCCGCGATCAACGTGCCCATGACGTTGTTCTTGATGCCTTCCACGGCATTATGTTCAACGAGGGGGACATGCTTGTAAGCGGCGGCATGATAGAGCGTCTGAGGTCGCCAGCTCTGCATGATATGTTCCATACGATCCTGATCGCGGACGGAACAGAGAATCGGAACGATTTGCAGGTTTACCTGCTTGTATAGCTCGGCCAGCTTCAGCAATTCGGCATGGATATTATAAAGCGCAAACTCGTTCTGATCGATGAGGATCAGGCTGGAAGGCGCGTTGCGCAGGATTTGGCGGCACAACTCGCCGCCGATCGAGCCGCCAGCACCGGTGACCATCACCACCTTGTTGCGCATCGCCTTGTCGAGCAACTCCTGGCGGGGCGCAACCGCCTCTCTGCCGAGCAGATCTTCGATCTCCAGCTCACGGATGTCGGAGACCGCGACACGCCCCTGAGCCAGGGCAGTCAGGTCCGGCAGTGTGCGAACATTCACCCTGGCCTTGCGGATGCGCTCCAGGATTTCATTGCGGCGCTGACGCGATGCGGAGGGAAGAGCAAGAAGCACGTTATGCACGCCAAGGGCTTCGACGAGCACCGGAAGGTCCGATGGATCATAGATCGGCAAACCACCCATGATGCCGCCCTTGAGGCGCGGATCATCATCCAGGTAGCCGACGACGTTGAGTTCCGCACTGTTCGTCAAGGCGCCTGCGAGCTGCCGCCCGGCATTGCCTGCCCCGTAGATCAGCATCTTGGCAAGTGTGTTCCTGTGGAGGATCCGCTGGTAAGTATCCCCAAGCCAATAACGGATACCCACCCTCGACAGGCCGATCGCGATCAACAGCAGGAAGGGCTGGAGAATGCCGACGGTTCTCGGAACGCCCGGAACGCTGAGTGCGGTAAATATGGTCATGAACGCGACGCCGTAGATCGCAACCGCCTTCATAACGGCAATGAAGGCAGCAAGGCCCGCATAACGGAAGATTGCCCGATACATGCCCATCACGATGAAGATCGGAAGTGCCATGCATAAGGAAACGAAGACCGGCAGCCACTGCACGCCGGTCAGCATCGTCCATTCGTTGAGACGGAAGCAATAGGCCAACCAGATCGTCAGAACACAAAAACTGGCATCCACCAGCAAAGCCAGAGCGCGTTTGGCAGCACGCGGCATCGCCAGCAGAGGGCCGACGAGCGCCTGCATCGGCTTCAGAAACCATCCTGAGCGTGGCGTCTCAGAGGGTGTATTTTCAGGCATTGCTTACCAGCGTCTCGTGGATCAGTTGGACAACCACCTTCTTGTCATTTTCTGCCACGAGCGCAACTGAAATAATCGGAAAGCGTCGCCTTCCGCACTGGTTATCTATCAGAAGTAGGTAGTTTAGTGCGTTATTCCCTTTCGGCGGATCACCTTGCCGGCAGTCAGAAACAGAATGCGCATATCGAAGCCGAATGAACGCCGGCTGAGATATTCGACATCGAATTCCACCTTTTCGGGAATCGGCAATTCGTCGCGTCCGTTGATCTGCGCCCACCCCGTCAATCCAGGCAGGAGCCTGTCGACCCCGTGGGCCGTTCGTAGCTCGATAAGATCATACTGATTGTAAAGCGCCGGTCGTGGCCCGACGAAACTCATCTTCCCCACAAGTATGCACCAGAGCTGCGGCAGTTCGTCGAGGCTGGACTTGCGCAGAAACGAGCCGATGGGCGTCAGGAACCGATCCGGATTTTCGAGCAGATGCGTGGCAACCGTCGGCGTGTCGATGCGCATGCTGCGAAATTTCGGCATCAGGAATATCTGATTGAAACGGCCGACACGTTTTGACCAATAGAGGATCGGTCCCGGCGATGTCAGCCGAACACAAAGAGCGACGACAATACCTGGAACAAGCAGTATCAGCGACGCAATCACGGCCAGGAGAAAATCCACCGCTCGTTTCAAACCCATACTCCCCAGCTATGTCACTGTCTTAGCACCCGCCATCGCCCTGCCGTATCGTCAAAAAGCGTTTTCGCGTCAACTACGCGATCTCATGGATTTCGTAGCTCAATCGAAGACTCGACCTGGCATTCCAGATCATCATCTTGTGCACTCCAGAGCCCGCCGCTACGCTGTGAGCCCAAGTCAAGGTAGGCAGAATACCTATGCATATTCGAAGAGCAGTGCCCGCCGACGCGGAGGAGCTATCCAACCTCCTGAACGAGATCATCCTGGCGGGCGGAACAACCGCGCTCGAGACGCCGCTTTCAGCCGCCGAGTTTGCGGATTGGTTCATCGACGGCGAATTTCCCGTTGTCTGTCATGTTGCCGAGCATGATCGGTTGCTTGTCGGATTTCAATCGCTGAGCTCATACGGCGATCCACCGAAAGGCTATGCAGATATCGCGACATTTGCCCGTATGAATCCTAAGTTTCCCGGTGTCGGCCGCGCCCTTTTTCCTGCAACGCGGGCAGCAGCCGAAGAACTCGGGCTCGAATTCATCAATGCGACCATTCGTGCCGACAACGTCAGCGGCCTTGCCTACTACACAAAGATGGGCTTTGAGCCCTACGACAGGCTTATCCAGGTGCCGCTGCTGGATGGAACACCCGTCGACAGGATCAAAAAGCGCTTTAGAGTAAGTGCCCCGCGCCACCCCACGTGATTTTGCTAATGGCGTAGCGGGAGTTATCACCTGTTCGATAGGCGCCAGCTTGTAACCTCTTGATCCGAAACCAAGAAGCTGGCAATCAGAAGCTATCCTGGCCTTTATTTCCGTTACACCTCATTAACCATAACAGCTACTGCGGCATATCCATTCATCCTGTCTTCCCTTTCATTGGCGAGTTCGTACGGGCAAGGGCCATCAACATCGGTCCGATAGCGAATTCCCCTCTTTCAGCGCGGCGCGTCAGATCCCGCAGATAACCGCCGGCGGAGTTGATGTGCCCTGCCCTTTCGAGGACGCATGCCATGGTGGTGGCGGCATTTTCAGGTCCCATGATTTCGCAGGCTTCCTCATATGCCGATGGGCTCACGCCGAGCATCGAGCGAACAACCACGGCCGCCGCCATCAGGTCGCGCCAAGTGCCGATCGAGCCCTGCGGCCCATAAGCTGCGATTTCCGGGCAGGCCTGAAGCACCAGTCCAAGCGGGAAGGATTTCAGCCCACTATTGGCAGCAGGCGCAGAATGGCGGCCCCGTAGATGCTCGCCGCCCTCTTCATCGGTCAGTAGGCGGACTATCGGTTCGGCCTCACCTGGCGATCCATCATCCACCGTTGCGCCCTGCTTCGGTTCGAAGCTAGGTTCAAGTTCAATAGTGGATTGTGGGTTTGAATTCTGTATGTGCCGCTCAGAATGTTGGGCATTGCCGCCTTGATTTTTGGTTTTAACCTGCATTTCCAACTGATTGGTGATTTCGTCGCGCAACAGCTCCAGCTCGTCGAGTGCCTCGGCGACCTGTTCGGCGGAAGGCGAGCGCGGCAGCCGCTCGACGACGGTGCGAAAATATAGATGGATACCATCCCAATCGCCGGCAGCCCCCTCCTCCAGAGCCATCTCGATGAGCTTGGCGATGTCGCGTCGGCAAAGCGTCAGGCGCTCCCTGAGCCGCTGCAGCAGCAACCGCTCGGCAACCACCTCCCCCGCCAGCCGCTCGATCTCTTCGGCGCGCACGAGTAGCGGCGCCAACGAGAAACCGAATGCCTCGCGAATTTCCCCGCCCTGCTCCTTGCGGGCGTAGCGCTTGCCGTTCGGGCTGTCCTTGCGGATGAGCAGCCCCGCCTCGATCAGGATCGCCAGGTGGCGGCGGATCGTCTGCTCTGCCATTCCATGCGCACGCAGCGAAAGCTGTGCGTTGGACGGAAACACGACAAGCCCGTTTTCCTCGGAAAGCTCTCCCTTGGGATAAAAGCTCAACAAGGCATTCACGACGGCGAGCGCCCGATCGGTGATGCCGAGCAATGGCTTGGCCTCGCACAGGGCGCGATAGAGTTTCCATTTGTCTGCTGATTGACCGGGCTCGATTTTTCGAGCAGCCGCTTGGCTTGCCAACATGCCAAGCGTCATCGATCGCCGCCCAAAGGGCGTCGTCACACTTCCGCTTTCCATTTTCTTCGCCTTCTTCAAGGCAAAAGATCACAGCTCACCAAATTCGGTGCCAAAGACTCTTGACTATGATTCGCGGAAATGTGATTCTCTGGGTGTCTAGATCAGAGAGGGCTTCCGCGACGGCAACGTTCGGGGGCCTTTTCTTTTGCTTATTGATCTCCGTTTTTCGTCAAATTCTGTGTCTTCTCGAACGCCTCGTAGAGGCGATCCAGATTGCTGGTAATATAGGCTCCAAAGGCAGAGGCCTTCTCCGCCTTCAGCGCTATGGTGAACTGTTTTCCGTCATCCTTGATCTTCGCCTTGACCGCGCCGTCTTTACGCTGCCAGGCACGCGCCGTGGGCTGAAGCGTCGCGATGGATGACGTCTGCTGTTGCCTTCTGCTGATAAAGGCAACCAGCATATCGAAGCGGGCATCCGGCTCCGCCGTCTCGAATTCCTCCGAACTGGTGAACTCGATCGCCCGAGCGGCGATGTTCTCAGTCTCGAATTTTACCGACAGATCATGCCAGCGGTCGCGGCCAGTGGTCTTGGCCGCGCCGATGGCGGTTAGAACTTCAGCCGGGATCCGCTTGGTGACGGACAGCATCTTGGAAACCGTCGTCTTGTCGGCACTGAGGGCGGACATAATCGTTTCTCTGTCAAAACCCAACGTGTCGAGCTTGTCGGCGAACATCGTCCTTTCGATGAAGGAGAGATCCGCGCGTGCCGAATTCTCCTGGCCCTGCGCAATGACGTGATCGCGATCGTCAAGTTTCTTGACCACGGCGCGAACGGGCCGGCCGAGCTCCTTGGCGGCTCGAGCACGGCGATGGCCGAAGGCGATCTGATATCGGCCGTCCTTCTGAGGATGCGGGCGAACGAGGATCGGCGAATCCTGACCGCGCAGGCGTATCGCTTCGACCAGTTCGCGGAATTGCTCGTCGGTATGCGCCAGCCGGTCCGTCACAAAGGAATCTTCAATCAGGGTGGGATCGAGATCGATCACCGTCTCGCCGGTCGCGAGCTTCTCCTCGATCGCCTTCGCCGCATCGGCCTTGGCGGCCAAGGCATCGATACTGCGCGTGACGGCGCCGAGAGCGCCAATCCCCTTGTAGGTGATCTGCTGTTTTTCGTCCTTATGGGGCGGTTCGTCTTCGTTGTTTACCGCAGTAAACTTCTTGGAATCGTCCATCAGGCCTGAGAGGAGATTCTTACGCGCCATCAGCCAGCTCCTCGTCCCAGTTTACCGCAGTAAACTCCTTGGTCATTTCCGCCCCCAAGCCCCGTGGATGAGATCGATGATCTCATTATTGACGGCGTCCATCGCCTCCATGGCGCGATCATAGGTCGCGCGGGTAAATTGACTCCGCTCGACCTCGTAAAGCGTCTGGTTGGTCATCGCCGCATCGGAGATCGCCACACTGCGCAACATCGGGTTGGTCAGCACATGATTCTTGAACATTGAGCGCATGAAGGCGACCATCTGCGTCTGCGGGCCGTCTTGCGGATCGTAGCGGGTGACGAGATAACGCAGCCAGTCGAGGTTCATGTTGCCGCCGGCCCCCTTCAGCGTGTTCAGGACCTCGCCGAGCATCTGCAGGAACTGGCACATCGACATGACATCGAGCATCTGCGGATGAACGGTGATCAGAACCGCGGTCGCCCCGCAAATGGCGCTCATTGTCAGAAAGCCGAGCTGAGGAGGGCAGTCGATGATGACGACGTCGTAATCGTCGGCGACGGAGGACAGCGCCTCGTCCAGCCGGGCGAAGAAGACGCGTCCATAATCACCCGCCTTGCCCTGCGCAAGCACGCGCGGCGTATCATGCTCGAATTCCATCAGCTCGAGATTGCCCGGCACCAGATGAAGGTTGGGGAAATTCGTCGGCCGGATGATCTCTCGGAGCGGCCGCCGCTGATCGTCATAGCGAATGGCGGCGTAGAGCGTCTCATTCTCGTTAACGTCGAACTCCGGCTGGAAGCCGTGGATGGCAGAAAGAGACGCCTGCGGATCGAGGTCGACGGCGAGGACGCGATGACCGGTCAGGGCAAGGTGCTGGGCAAGATGCGCAGCACTCGTCGTCTTGCCGCTGCCCCCCTTGAAGTTGACGACCGCAACGACTTGCAGATGTTCGTTGCCGCGGCGATGGCGCACATAATGTGTTCCGGCACGGGCATGGTGCTCCAGAAAGGCGCGCATCTCTTCCATCTGCCCTGCCGTATAGGATCGCCGGCCTGACGGCGTGACCTGGGGAAGGGCGCCCTTGCCTTCCAGCGACAGATTGCGAAGATAGCCGCTGGTCACGCCGAGAAAACGCGCGACTTCGGCGAGCTGAAATTCCCGCAGGCCCTTGAGTGCACGCGGCGGAAACATTTCCAGCCGATGCTGCTTCAGCTTATCGGACAGTTCCTGCGCCTGGCCAATGATCAGCTGATCGACATCGGAAATTGCTTTTTCTATCTGCGGTGCCATATTCATGGAAATCTCGAAAATGCGATTTAAAAGCCCTGTGAGCTTTGAAAGCGCATTTAGCGCCGATTCTGGAGGAGTGGCAAGGCAAATAGGGTTAACAAGGCCCTATCGCTGGGTTGTCCAACCTTTTTCAAAGGTTGGACATATTGCCCTGTGCGCCAGGGGAGGGCGCAACCGCACATTCACAGATCGAATCGCAACGTGCCATAGCCGGCACTATAGCGGATCGGAATGCATCGGAAGAGTATTAGGGCGGGCACCGGCGCTTGAGGCGAACTCCACGGGGAGGGGCCCGAACGGTCGCGATCGGTCCAGCCCGCCTCTGGTCGTCCATGCAGCAGTCGCGGTGAGGAGGTTCGGCAGCGAGCACGGAAATTCGCTCTCGGCCCGACCTCGGGAGACAATGGATCGGAAGCAGACTCTTTTCCGGGAACGCTACCGGACATCCGTCGAGCCAATCGGCGGCAATTCACCAAATGACTCGAGCCTGAGCTTTGGCGAATATCGCCCGGCTATTCTCCGAGGGGAAGGGCGACCTCGGTCATGGAGATTCCTAACGGCAGGCCGTGACTTTCGGCCTGCGCCATCGCCTTTACCAGCGCAATGATCGTTTCGCGGATATTGCGGTCGGCAATCTTCAGAAAGGCGCGATTGAGCACCAATCCCTCTTTCGTTTGCAGAAATTCCGCGACCGGATCTCCATTCGTCGCCAGATCCAGCCCCCGCGGCGTCGCCAGCTCGGAATCTCCCTGTTCGAAGAAGAAGCTCACCGACGTATGAAGCACATCGGCGATCCGCTGCAGACGGCTCGCGCCGATCCGGTTGATGCCCTTCTCATATTTCTGAACCTGCTGAAAGGTCACGCCGATCTGGTCGGCGAGCCGTTCTTGGCTCATGCCGAGCAACTGCCGGCGCATTCTTATGCGCGCGCCGACATAGCCGTCTATTGCATTCGGTGTCTTGACATTCATCGCGTGTTTTCAGCCTCGATCGCATTTTCAATCGGCGCAGCTCTATTATCCCAGGCGTCGGTTTTCCATGATTGTTTTCACATTGCATATTCAGGATGCGATGATCGCGACCGACTGTGGTATGAAAGCCCCCATCAGGGAGACACAAACCTTTCCAAAATCTCGCGGCAGAACGGCAAATCGGACAAAAGCCGTACCGTTCCCGATGAAACTGGGCTGTGATTGCCACCGGCCTTGCGCTAAATCCACTTCAGCGACCGTCGCTCGACTTTTTCCCAGCCCCGATCGCCCGAAAATCCACCGAAAAATAACTAGGCACGGCACCACCGTGCCTGTGTGCAGGAGGAGTATTCATGGCAATCGTTGCCGAGAGCGCGCCCCGTTTCGAAAAGACAGCGATGTCGATCCTGATAGCGGTCAGCTTCTGCCACATGCTGAACGACATCATGCAGTCGCTGCTTGCCTCGCTCTACCCGCTGTTCAAGGCGAATTACGATCTGAATTTCGTCCAGATCGGCCTCCTCACCATGACTTTCCAGGTCACGGCTTCGCTGTTGCAGCCGGTGGTCGGTATCGTCACCGACCGTTGGCCGATGCCCTATTCGCTGCCTGTGGGTATGGCGAGCACGTTCTGCGGCCTCATTCTGCTCGGCAATGCCGGCAGCTTCGAACTGCTGCTGGTTGCCGCCAGTCTGATCGGCTTCGGCTCAGCGGTCTTCCATCCGGAATCCTCGCGCGTCGCCCGTATTGCCTCCGGCGGCCGCCACGGTTTCGCGCAATCCTTCTTCCAGGTCGGCGGCAATGCCGGCCAGGCGATCGGCCCACTGCTTGCCGCCTTCATCGTACTGCCGCTCGGCCAGCACAGCGTCTCCTGGTTTGCCGTCATCGCCATGGTCGGCATGATCGTGCTGAGTTGGGTGGGCAATTGGTACATGAGCCACAGACGCCAGAATGCGAGCAAGCACGCCGTCAGCCGTGCCCTGCCGCTGCCGCAAAACCGGGTCGTCTGGGCGCTGCTGATCCTCGTGCTTTTGACGGCAACGAAGAATGTCTACATGGCAAGCGTGTCGAGCTATTTCACGTTCTATGTCATCGACAAGTTCGAACTCAGCGTGCAGCAGGCGCAGCTGATGCTCTTCCTGTTCCTCGGCTCGGTCGCCGTCGGCACCTTCCTCGGCGGGCCGATCGGCGATCGCTTCGGCGCCCGTTTCGTCATCTGGTTCTCGATCCTCGGCGTCATTCCCTTCGCACTGCTCCTGCCCTATGCAAACCTTTTCTGGACGGGCGTGCTCAGCGTCGTCATTGGGCTGGTCTTCGCCTCGGCCTTCTCGGCGATCGTCGTTTTCGCGCAGGAACTGGTGCCAGGCCGTGTCGGGCTGATTGCCGGCGTCTTCTTCGGCTTCGCCTTCGGGGCAGGGGGGCTTGGTGCGGCACTGCTCGGCAATTTCGCCGATACTCACGGCATCGATTTCGTCTACCGCATCTGCTCCTACCTGCCGCTGCTCGGTCTTCTGACGGTCTTCCTGCCGCGCATCCCAAAGCAGAAACCGGCTTGAGACGGTATCGGCCCAGCCGGCCCGAAGCTGCGATCTTGGCGTTTTGCGACAGATCATTGCAACAGCCTTCCCTTTTGCCGGTTTAGTTTTGCGCGGCCGACTGCGGCAGACATGAACGTATTTTTCTCCTCATATCGAGAAGAGGGATCACCATTCCTTTAATCCACTATTTTTATAGATAATATTCATCCAACCATGACGTCAGTCCCGGCACGATATTGGAAGGAAATGGCATGTCTGCTCACAAACTGGTCGGCCTTGCGGGTAGCTTCAATCGCCCCTCGAAGACCTTTGCGCTTGTCGAAAACATTGCAGGCCTCGCCGGCGAGCGATACGGCTTCAAGAACACCATTTACGACCTGACCGATGTCGGCCCCTCGCTTGGCCAGGCGCTGCGCCGTGACGAACTCGACAATCGCGCCAAGGAAATCATCGACGACATCGTCAATGCCGACGTGCTGGTCGTCGGAGCGCCGACCTACAAGGGCAGCTATCCCGGTCTCTTCAAGCATCTGATCGATCTGATCGATCCGCATGAGCTGCGCGCCAAGCCGATCGTGATCACTGCGACCGGCGGCGGCGACCGCCATGCGCTGATGGTCGAGCACCAGCTGCGGCCGCTCTTCGGCTTCTTCATGTCGCATACGCTGCCGACAGCGGTCTACGCGTCCGATCGCGACTTCACCGACTATCGCGTCTCATCCGAACCGCTTTCCAAGCGGATCGACGAAGTCATCGGGGAGCTGGCGGCCTTCTTTCCCAGCCGGAACCAGGCTCTTATCGCCGCCGAATGAAAACGGTCGGCCAGGCTTGAAACGGCGCCCCTGAGGCGCCGTTTTCGTTTTTGGGCACCACTCGCAAGTGGTTATAGTCCATAAATTTGATGGAAATTTATCCTGCCGATTCCAATCGCGAGGCAAGAGTTTTCCCGACCCTTCCTCCATATCAGACATTCGTGCTTCGCTCCCGATACGCGCATTTGCCATGATCTGCTTGCTCGGGGCGCTTGGCCTCATTCAGTCAGACGGGATACAAAATGACCAAGAACAATAATCTTCACGGCTTCCACCTTTCGCGCCGCGCGGCTCTTGCAGCCGCCGCTGTTTCCGCTGCCGCACTTTTTGCCTTTGCGGCACCCGCTCCTTCCTTTGCCGAGGACAAGTCGATCAAGGTCGGCATCATGAGTGGCGAGGATGAAGATGTCTGGCGTGTCGTGACCAGCGAAGCCGCCAAGAAGGGTCTCAAGATCGAAACGATCACCTTCAACGATTATACTCAGCCGAACGAAGCGCTGGAGCGCGGCGAAATCGACGCGAATGCCTTTCAGCACAAGCCCTATCTCGACAATCAGATCAAACAGCACGGCTATCATATCACCCCTGTCGGCTATACAGGCGTCTGGCCGATCGGCCTTTACAGCAAGAAGCACAAGTCCGTTGCCGAGCTGCCCAAGGGTGCCGTGATCGGCGTTCCGAACGATCCGTCCAACGAAGGCCGTGCGCTGCGCGTTCTGCAGAACGAAGGCCTGATCAAGCTGAAGGATGGCACGGGCATTCTGGCAACGATCGTCGACGTCTCGGAAAACCCAAAGAACATTGAGATCCGCGAACTCGACGCAGGTATCGTCGGCCGTTCGATCGACGATCTGGATGCGGGTATCGTCAACACCGACTGGGCGCTGAAGAGTGGTCTTTCGCCGGCCGAGCGCATTGCGCAGGAGCCGATTGCCGACAATCCGTACCGCAACTTCATCGCCGTCAAGGACGAGAACAAGGACGCCGACTGGGTCAAGACGCTTGTGTCCTCCTATCAGAACGAGACCGTCAAGGCCGAGTTCGAAAAGGTCTACAAGGGGACGGGTCTCAGCGCCTATTGATCCAAGAGAAGGCGGGTTAAGGCCTGCCGAGAGGCGGTCCGGGCATTCCTCGCCCGGGCCGCCTTCAGTGTTTATAAGGAAAAGCACATGAATTCCTTTGTTTCCGCCACGTCGATCGAGGCCCATCCGCAAGCGGCGGCCGAAGAGGTGGTGAGACTTACCGACGTGAAGCGGCGGTTCGGAACCACTCCGGCGCTCGACGGCATCTCGCTGACAGTGAAGAGGGGCGAAATCCTCGGCATCATCGGTCGCAGCGGCGCCGGCAAATCGACGCTGATCCGCTGCCTCAACGGTCTGGAGCGTGCCGATAGCGGCGAAATCTTCATCGAAGGCCGCGATATTATCCGACTTCAGGAACAGGAACTACAGCCGCTGCGCCGCCGCATCGGCATGATCTTCCAGCATTTCAATCTGCTGTCGGCCAAGACCGTCGAGGAAAATGTCGCCCTTCCGCTGAAGATCGAGGGCGTTTCAAAGAACGAGCGCTTGAAGCGGGCGCATGAACTCCTCGATCTCGTTGGCCTTGCCGACAAGGCGAAGGCCTATCCCGCCTCGCTCTCCGGCGGCCAGAAGCAACGCGTCGGCATTGCCCGGGCGCTCGCCGCACGCCCGGCGCTGCTGCTCTCCGATGAAGCGACATCGGCGCTCGATCCGGAAACGACGCGGTCGATCCTGGCCCTGCTCAAGGACATCAACCGTAAGCTCGGCCTGACAATCCTGCTGATCACCCATGAGATGGAAGTGGTGCGCGGCATTGCCGATCGCGTCGCGGTCATCGATGCCGGGCGGATCGTTGAGGAAGGACAGGTTTGGTCGGTCTTCGCCAACCCGCGGGCTGATATCACCAGGAGCCTGCTCGGCGGCATCCGCCCACAGCTTCCCGACCACATCGCCCGTCGGCTTTCGAAGACCGGGGGAAGCGAAGCGATCCTTAGCGTCGATCTTGCCGGACCTGAAGCGCAAGGTGCTCTCTTTGCCGAGCTCTCGGCGGCGCTGCCGCATTCCTTCCGCCTCGTCCATGGCGGCATCGACCACATTCAGAACCAGCCGGTGGCGCGGTTCTTCATCGCCGTTCCCAGCCGCGACCCCGCGCTTGCCGGAAAGGTCGAACAATTCCTGACGGCCCGGTCTGCCCGGGTGGAGGTGCTTGGTTATGACACCGATCATGTTTGAACTGCTTCTTCGCTCCCTTTGGGAGACGATCCTGATGACCATCGCCTCCGGAGTGATCTCGCTCGTCGCCGGCCTGCCACTCGGCCTTGCCCTCGTCGTAACGGCGCGCGGCGGCATTGCCGAAAGCCTTTCGATCAATCGCGCGCTCGGCGCCGTGATCAACGGTTTCCGCTCGGTGCCCTTCATCATCCTGCTGGTGGCGCTGATCCCGCTGACACGGCTGATCGTCGGCACGGCGCTCGGTACCTGGGCGGCGATTGTGCCGCTCGCCATCGCCGCGACACCCTATTACGCTCGCATCGCCGAAGTATCCCTACGTGAGGTCGACCGCGGACTGATCGACGCCGTCCGTGCAATGGGCGGCAATCGCTGGACGATCATTCGGGAGGTGCTGGTGCCCGAAGCACTGCCGGGCATCATCGCCGGTTTCACCGTCACGCTGGTGACGCTGATCGGCGCTTCCGCCATGGCGGGCGCGATCGGCGCCGGCGGCCTCGGCGATCTCGCCATCCGCTATGGCTATCAGCGCTTCGAAACCAATGTGATGATCGCGGTGGTCGCGGTTCTCATCGTCCTCGTCTGCGGCATCCAGTGGCTCGGCGATCGGCTGGTGGCCAAGCTGGATCACAAATGATCAGCGCCTGAAGCTGGCGGCGGGATGAGCGGCGGGCAATCTGCCGTTCCCGCCGCCGAAGAGCTTCTGCCGCAGCGGCCCTTCGGCATAATCCGCCTTGAACAGACCACGCTCCTGAAGCACTGGCACCACCAGTTTGACGAAATCGCGCAGGCTCTCCGGCGCCACCGTCCGCGCCAGGTTGAAGCCATCGATGTCAGCTTCCTTGATCCATGTCTTGAGATGATCGGCGATCTGCTCGGGCGAGCCGACGATCGGCTTCATCCGGCTGCCGAGCACCATCTGGTCGATGATATCGCGCTTCGTCACCGGTTTTGCCGCTTGTTTGGTAATTGCCGCGAGCGCCGATTGATTGGCGTTCGTCGAGTTCTGGTCGATGACGTCGTCCAGACCATACTTCGAAAAGTCGATACCGACGGAAGCGGAGTAATGCGCAAGCGAAGCCTCGACACTGGCATGGCGGCGATATTCCTCCAGTTTGTCTTGCGCTTGCCTCTCCGTGCGCCCGACGACGACGGTGATCAGGTTCAGGATCTTCAACGCGCCGGCGCCGCGGCCGAATGCGTCCGCTCTCGACCGCAGCGCATCGACGGTCGGCCGGGCCGCCTTGGGATTCGGCGCAGCGATGAAGACACATTCGGCATGGCGGGCGGCAAAATCCTGCCCGCGCGCCGAGGCGCCGGCCTGGAAGAGCAGGGGAGTGCGCTGCGGAGAGGGTTCGGAAAGATGGGTGCCCTCCATCCTGTAATATTTACCGTCATGACGGACGGCGCGCACTTTCGCTGGATCGGCATAGATGCCTGCCGCCTTGTCGCGTGAGACCGCATCGTCGTCCCAGCTGCCCTCCCAGAGCTTGTAGACGATTTCGAGATATTCCTCGGCTGCGTCGTAGCGCTCATCATGTTCCGGCAGCTTGTCGAAACCCATGCTGCGGGCGGCGCTGTCGAGATAACCGGTGACGATGTTCCAGCCGATCCGCCCCTTGGTCAGGTGATCGAGCGTCGACATGCGCCGTGCCAGCAGGAAGGGCGGCTCGAAGGTAGTGTTGACGGTGACGCCGAAACCCAGATGTTTGGTGACATGGGCCATCGCAGAAATCGGGATTAGCGGATCGTTGACGGGGATCTGCGCCGCCGTCTCGATGACCGGCGCCGGGCTACCCTTGTAGACGTCATAGACGCCGACGATATCGGCCAGGAAGATGCCGTCCAGCTTGCCGCGCTCGGCGGTCTCGGCAAACTCCGTCCAATAAGCGAGATCGGTATAGCGCATCGACTGGTCGCGCGGATGCGTCCAGAGGCCGTGGTTGATGTGCCCGACGCAATTCATGTCGAAGGCGTAGATCTGCATTGTCTTCATGAGGCAGGTCCTAAGGCCGGCAATAGAAATCAATGATTTGCTGCGTTACTTATCCTAAGGCTGTATCGCACGAGGAACCTGTGAAATGGTAGGCTGCGGATGAAAAAAGCCGGAGGAGACGCATGACGAAGAAGAAGATGTCGGATTGGGCGGAACTTGTGCAAAAGGAACTGCGCGCCTCGCCCGAGACGCTCACCTGGCACACGCCGGAAGGCATTGCCGTCAAGCCGCTCTATACGCAGGAGGATATCGAAGGCGCCGAGCACCTCGGCTCGCTTCCCGGTTTTTCGCCGTTCACCCGCGGGCCGCGCGCGACGATGTATGCCGGCCGCCCCTGGACGATCCGCCAATATGCCGGTTTCTCCACCGCCGAGGCGTCGAATGCCTTCTATCGCAAGGCGCTTGCCGCAGGGCAGCAGGGCGTCTCCGTCGCCTTCGATCTCGCCACCCACCGCGGTTATGACAGCGACCATCCGCGCGTCGAAGGCGATGTCGGCAAGGCCGGTGTGGCAATCGACAGTGTCGAGGACATGAAGATCCTGTTCGACAGCATTCCGCTGGAGAAGATTTCCGTCTCCATGACGATGAACGGCGCCGTCATCCCGATTCTCGCCTCCTTCATCGTGGCGGGCGAGGAGCAGGGTGTCCCGAAGGCCGAACTGTCGGGGACCATTCAGAACGACATCCTCAAGGAGTTCATGGTCCGCAACACCTATATCTATCCGCCCGAACCCTCGATGCGGATCGTCGCCGACATCATCGAATATACGGCAAGGGAGATGCCGAAGTTCAATTCGATCTCCATCTCCGGCTATCACATGCAGGAGGCCGGAGCGACGCTGGTGCAGGAGCTCGCCTTCACGCTCGCCGATGGCCGCGAATATGTCCGTGCGGCGATCGCCAAGGGCCTTAATGTCGATGATTTTGCCGGAAGGCTCTCCTTCTTCTTCGCGATCGGCATGAACTTCTTCATGGAGGCGGCGAAGCTGCGCGCCGCCCGGTTGCTCTGGACCCGTATCATGGAGGAGTTCCAGCCGCAGAAGGCCTCCTCGCTGATGCTACGCACCCATTGCCAGACATCAGGCGTCTCGCTGCAGGAACAGGACCCCTACAACAACATCATCCGCACCGCTTTCGAGGCGATGTCGGCCGTGCTCGGCGGCACGCAGTCGCTGCACACCAATTCTTTCGACGAGGCGATTGCGCTGCCGACGGAATTTTCCGCCCGCATCGCCCGCAACACCCAGCTTATCCTGCAGCATGAAACCGGCGTGACCAAAGTGGTCGATCCGCTTGCCGGCTCCTATTACGTCGAAAGCCTCACGAAAGAACTTGCAGACAAGGCCTGGGCGCTGATCGAAGAGGTCGAGGCGCTCGGGGGCATGACGAAAGCCGTCAACGAGGGGCTGCCGAAGCGGTTGATCGAAGAGGCCGCGACCCGTCGCCAGGCCGCAGTCGACAAGGGCGAGGAAGTCATTGTCGGCGTCAACAAGTACCGCTTGGAGACCGAGGAAGAGATCGACATCCTGGCGATCGACAACGCGGCCGTGCGCATTGCCCAGATCAAGCGGATCGAGGAAACGAAGCGCCGCCGCGATGGCGCGAAGACTGCCGAAGCTCTTGCGGCTCTTTCGCATGTTGCCCGTAGCGGGCAGGGCAATCTGCTCGCCGCCGCCGTCGAGGCGGCCCGCGCCCGCGCCACCGTCGGCGAGATTTCGGATGCGATGCGGCAGGCCTTCGGCGATCACGCCGCAACGCCCGAAGTCATCAAGGACGTCTATGGCGAGGCCTATCGTAGCGAGCCTGAGCTCGCCGTGCTGAAGACCCGCATGGCGGAGGTGACGGAGGCGATGGGGCATCGGCCGAAAATCATGGTCGCCAAGCTCGGCCAGGACGGGCACGACCGGGGCGCCAAGGTGATCGCCTCGGCCTTCGGCGACATCGGCTTCGACGTGCTTGCCGGACCGCTGTTCCAGACGCCTGATGAAGCGGCCGAGATGGCGCTTGGCGAAAGGGTCAATGTCGTCGGTGTTTCATCGCTCGCGGCTGGCCACAAGACGCTGTTGCCGCAGTTGATCGACAAGCTGAAGGCGCAGGGCGGCGGCGATATCATCGTCGTCTGCGGCGGCGTCATCCCCCGGCAGGATTATGAATTCCTGCACGAACACGGCGTTGCCGCCGTGTTCGGGCCGGGAACAAATGTTCTCGAAGCGGCGAATTCCGTCCTCGACCTATTGCAGGGCAGGCGGCGAAACCAATAGCTCATAACATTTGTGCAATTCCGGACGCAAAACGCTGCGCACTTTTGCTGGTATTGCTTAGAGCAGCCCGCGCTTGGCAAGGTTGCTCATCAGCGCCGAAATACCGAAGGTCCAGGGCGGGCATTCGGTGGAGAGGCGCACGGTGTTGACGAGCGTGCCGAGCCCCGCCGAGGAAATCTCGACGACATCGCCGATCTTGTGCGTGAAACCCTGCTTCGGCGCGTCGCGATCCTGTGTCGGCGCAAACAACGTGCCGAGAAACAGCATGAAACCATCAGGATATTGATGGTGGGGGCCGAGCGTCTGCTTGACGAGATCGGTCGGATCGCGGCTGATCTGCGACATCGAACTCTTGCCGTGCAGCACGAAGCCATCCTCTCCTGACACCTTCAGGTCGAGCTCGGCCTTGCGCACGTCATCCAGACCGTAACCGGCATCGAACAAGCGGACGAAGGGGCCGATCGAGCAGGAAGCGTTGTTGTCCTTGGCCTTGCCGAGCAGCAGCGCCGAGCGTCCTTCGACGTCGCGCAGATTGACGTCGTTGCCGAGCGTCACGCCCTTGATCTCGCCGCGGCTGTTGACCGCCAGCACGATTTCCGGCTCGGGGTTGTTCCAGGTCGAGATCGGATGCAGGCCGACATCCGCCCCCCAGCCGACGGAGGAGAGCACCGGCGCCTTGGTGAAGACCTCGGCATCGGGACCGATGCCGACTTCGAGATATTGCGACCACATGCCCTCGTCGATCAGGGCCTGCTTGACCTTTGCAGCCTCCGGAGAACCGGCCTTGAGATTGGTAAGGCTGCCGCCGATCAGAGTGCTGACCCGCTCGCGGATCGAGGCGGCGCGTTCGGGATTGCCGGCTGCCTTCTCCTCGATGACACGCTCGATCATCGACTGCGCGAAGGTAACGCCGCAGGCCTTGACCGCCTGCAGATCGGCTGGGGCAAGGAGATAGGGGCGTGCCCTATCCGGCGCTCCGATGCTGTTGGTGGTAATCTCCTCCAGCGAGGCGATTGCCTTGCCGTTTGCAGCTCGGGCGAAGCCCGCGGCATCCTGCCTCTCCAGCAGGGCGCTCAGCGTCGGCGCCTCGCGCGACGTGATATCGATGAGCTGCTCCTCCCGAAGCGTGACGATACTCGGGCCGGCAATCTCGGGATTCCAGACGCGGCCGACAAAAAGACCGCCCGAAGCGGCGGCATCGAGAAGGGGATGGGACATGGTGATCTTCCGTCGCAGGCGAGCGGGGGAGCGCTCTTCAGAGATTCTGAGGTCGTTGCCGCCCTCCAACCCGGCGGCGTCGAAATCGATCACATTCACGGAGATGGAGCAAGGGAGGCGGGGGAAAAAGACTTTCGCCCGATCGGATCGAATGGGTGGTCTGCTGCCCGGAATTCCAGTGAACGAAAGGCATAAATAACTATTTAGATACATAATAATTGTTATTTTTCAGGAACTTATATATGACATTTGACGATTTTACCCTTCACCTCGCCTTGACAGGAGCCAACTTTCGTTATCTGTTTTGGCCGACATGGAGGATGCCGGCGTCGGCCGGCCGCACAAAAATCCCGGGAGGATATTGCAGCGATGTTGAGATTTGCCGTCGTCGGAATCGACCATGGGCATACGTTCGATCATGTGAAAGGACTGCTGGCGTCAGGCGGCGAGTTCGTCGGCTATTGCCCTCAGACCACGGTGCCGGCATTGCGTGAGGCCTTCGAGAAGACTTATCCCGATGCGCCGCAGATCGACCGGGAGAAGTTGTTTGCCGATCCGTCGATCGACGTCATCTGCATTGCCGCGATCCCGCGCGACCGCGCCGGTCTTGCCATCCGCGCGATGAAGGCGGGCAAGGACGTGATGACGGACAAGCCTGGTGTGACCACCTTCGCCCAGCTCGAGGAGGTCAAGAAGACCGTTGCCGAGACCGGCAAAATCTTCTCCATCTGCTTTTCCGAGCGCCATTGCGTGCGCTCCGCCGTCAAGGCCGGCAAACTCGTCGCCGAGGGCGCGATCGGCAAGGTCATCCAGACGCTCGGCGTCGGTCCGCATCGGCTGCAGCTGCCGACCCGGCCGGACTGGTTCTTCGATCCGGAAGCTTTCGGCGGAATCATCGTCGATATCGCCTCGCATCAGGTCGACCAGTTCCTGTTCTATACCGGCTCGACGTCCGGCGAGGTTATCGCCAGCTCGATCGGCAATTTCGGCATGCCCGACAAGCCGGCCTTTGAGGATTTCGGCGAGGTGCTGCTGCGCTCCGACACGGCGGCAGGTTATGTCCGCGTCGACTGGTTCACGCCGGAGGCGCTGCCGACCTGGGGTGACGGGCGCCTGACGATCCTCGGCACCGAAGGCTACATCGAGCTGCGCAAATATATCGATATTGCCGGCCGGCCGGGCAAGGATCACCTCTTCCTCGTCAACGGCAAGGAAATGACCCATATCGATTGCAGCGGCGAAAAACTCGACTATTTCGATGCTTTCACCGCCGACGTCGGCAATCGCACCCAGACGGCGATGACGCACGATCACGTTTTCGAAGTCTGCCGCCTTTCGCTCGAAGCCCAGACGAAAGCCGCGCGCATCGGCGCTCGCTGAGGAGGATATCATGACCAGGAAATTGCGCGTCGGGGTCATCGGCGCAGGCATCGCCTCGCGGCATCTGACCGGCTTCAGCTGGAACAAGGATCTCTTCGAGGTTCCGGTGCTCTGCTCGCTCGACGAGGAGCGCGGCAAGGCGCTTTGCGAAGAATTCGGGATCGGCGAATACACGCAGGATGCCGATTCGCTGTTTGCCCGCGACGACCTCGACATCATCGATATTTCGACGCCGCCGAGCTCGCATTTCGAACTCTGCCGTAAGGGCATCGAATCCGGCAAGCACGTGATCTGCGAGAAGCCGCTCTTCGGCTCGATCGCCGAGGTCGACGAGATGGAGCGTATCCTGGCGCGCTTCCCCGGCCGGAAGCTGATGCCGATCTTCCAGTATAGATACGGCTCCGGCCTGCAGAAGCTGAAGCTGCTGATCGAACGCGGCCTTGCCGGCAAGCCGTTCCTGACGACGATCGAGACGCATTGGTGGCGCGGCCCGGATTATTATGCTGTGCCATGGCGCGGCAAGTGGGCAACCGAACTCGGCGGCGGTCTTCTCGGACACGCCATTCACGCCCATGACATGCTGAACTACGTGCATGGTCCCTGCGCCGAGGTGTTTTCCTATGGCGCCACACTGGTCAATCCGATTGAGGTCGAGGATACGGCCGCTCTTTCGGTGAAGATGCAGAACGGCTCGCTGGCGACACTGTCGATGACGCTCGGCTCGCGCAAGGAGATCTCCCGGCTGCGCTTCTGCTTCAACGACCTCGTCGCCGAAAGCATCATCGAACCTTATACGATGGGCCGTGATCCGTGGACATTCGTCGCCGGGACAGAGGAACATCAGGCGCGGATCGATGAGGCGCTCGCTGGCTACGTGCCCGGCGAGGATGGCTACACCCGTCAATTCGAGCTCTTCCATAAGGCGATCGTCGACGACAAGGACCCGCCGGTGACATTGCAGGATGCCCGCAATTCGCTGGAACTGGTGACTGCAGCCTATTTTTCGCAACGCACCGGCAAGCCGACGCCGATGCCGATTGCGCCCGATCATCCGCTTTACCGATCCTGGCTTCCGGAAGAGGAACGGCGCGCTGCCAGCGTCGTGTGAGCAGGGAAGGGGTCCCATGCTGAAATCCTTCGAGCATGTCGGCATGACGGTCAGCGACATGGATCGCGCCATCGATTTCTACTGCGGCCTGCTCGGCCTCAGCCTCGTGCTGCGCAAGACGATGGCGAGTGGCATGCAGGTGGCGTTCCTCGATGCAGGCGGCGGCATGCTGGAAGTCTTTGCCCCGCCTGGCGGCGCATCGAGGGCGGTCGACGTGCCTGAAGATACGGCAGGCGTCCGGCATCTCACCTTCCATTTCGACAATGTCGACGAGACCTTCGCCCGCCTTGAACAGGCGGGCGTCGAGGTCAAGGAGCGTCCGCGCCTCGCCGTGCACTCCGAGATGCTGAACAAGATCGCCTTCGTTCGCGATCCCGACGGCATCATCGTCGAGCTAGCCGAGCGCTCCCAGAGCCGCCAGGGCTGACGTGGAGCCCTTCGGGGTTGGAGTGAAGCATTCCGCCCCGGCTTAGGCGCTGACCCTTGTTTGCTCCGAGGAAAAGGCAAGCGGCAGGCAAAACAGATAGAATGCGGCGCCGAGCACCCAGACGAGACCGGGGAAGAAATCACGCGAGGCGAAATAGACTGTACTGATGGCAAGCGGGCCGATGATCGAGGCAAGGCTCGTCATGCTTGCCAGCAGTCCCTGCATCCGCCCCTGATGGTCTCCGTCGACCCGCGCCGTGACGAGGGATTGCAGCGCCGGCACGCCGATGCCGCCGAGGCAGAAAAGCGGCATCAGCAGAAAGACCATCCAGCCCTTGGTCAGCAAGGCGATGGAGATATAGGCGGCGCTATCGGCAACGACGCCGATAAGCAATGCCCGCCGCTCTCCCCATCGCTCGCTGATGGGACCGGCAATAAAAGCCTGAACGACGGCATGGAACAGGCCGAAGGCGGCAAGCGAGATGCCGATCATTAGCGGCGACCAGGAAAATTTGTCCTCGCCGTAGAGCACCCAGACCGTGCCGCCAACCTCGCCGATCAAGGCGAGAAGGAAATAAGCGCCGACGAAGGGCAGGAGGATGCGAAAGCCGAGAAGCCAGCGGAAGCCGGCAAGCGGCGAGAATGCCTGCTGGCCACCATCGGCTGGACCGGGTTTTCGCGTCTCTGCGAGAAAGAACAGCGCCATCAGCAGGTTGACCGCATTCAGGCCGGCAGCCGCGATGAAGGGTGCGCGCACGGAAACCTCTCCCAGCAGGCCGCCGATTGCGGGGCCGGCGATGAAGCCGATGCCGAAGCAGGCGCTGAGCTGGCCGAAGCGGCGCGTACGCTCGGCATCGTCGGTGATATCGGTGATGCAGGCGGCGGCAACCGCATTGCTGGCGCCGGTGATCCCGGCGACCGCGCGGCCGACGAAGAGCAGCAGGAGCGACGGTGCAAACGCCATGAAGAGATAATCGACGGCGGCTCCGGCCAGCGACAGCATCAGGACCGGCCGCCGTCCCAGCCGATCCGAGAGCGAACCAAGAACCGGCGAAAAGATGAACTGCATTAGCGCATAGAGCGCCAGAAAGGCGCCGAACCGCCAGCCAAGATCGTCGGTGTGGCCGACATCGCGCAACAGCCTGGGAAAAATCGGCAGCGTCAATCCGATGCCGGCTGCATCGAGGATCACGGTGGCATAGATGATGCCGAGGGTCTTTTTCATGGGATCACTCAAAACTTTATCGTTGATAAGCTACTTATCGGTGATAAAGTAATTTGGCAACAGGAATTCGGAACGATGAAAGTGGACCGCGCGCGCATTGTCGACGAAGCGCTGAAACTGCTGAACGAAGTCGGCATCGATGCGCTCTCGACCCGGCTGCTTGCCGAACGGCTCGATGTTCGACAACCCGCGCTCTATTGGCACTTCAAGAGCAAACGCGCGCTGATCGAGGCGATGAACGCCGAGATTCTGATCCGTGGCCACAAAGACCGCTGGCCGCAAGCGGGCGACGACTGGCAAGATTTCCTCATCAAAAACGCCCGCAGCTTCCGCCGGGCCCTGCTTGCTTACCGCGACGGCGGGAGAGTGCACGCTGGAACGGAGGGCGATCCGCAGGATGTCGCCAATGTCGAAAGCCATCTGCAGCTGCTCGTCGACGCAGGCATGACTGCGGAACGCGCAATCGAGCTGCTCGTTTCGCTCGGCCGGTATACGCTCGGCTGCGTCATCGAGGAACAGACGGAGCCGCCGCCGGAACGTGCCGCGCTGGACCGTGCGGTCGAAGCTTTTCCTTTGGCTAGGCAGGCGCTCGCGCATTATCGAAACAATGGCCAGGAGGCCTTCTTCGAGACCGGCCTGCGGACGATCGTCGAGGGCGCCGCGTTATGGCTGGCGCCGAAGCGCTCTTAGGCTAATTCCGGAAGGCGCCGGCTGGCATGGTCGTCACCAGCCTTATATCGCGGCGAAAATCCGATGGCGACATGCCTGCGATGTGGCGGAAGGACTTGTTGAAGGCGCTGATCGAGCCGAAACCGCTGTCCATCGCCACCTGCAATACGTTGGCACCCTCGCTCATCAGCATCGCCTGGGCACGCGACAGCCGGAGCAGCGTCACATATTTGCTGAGCGTCATGCCGGTCGTTCGCTTGAACAGGTTCATCGCATATTTTGGATGCAGGTCGGCGGCGCGGGCAATATCGACCGAATCGATATCCAGCAGGAAATTGGCGGCGATGAAATCGCACATACGCGCAACGCTGCGTGAGGAGTGCGGATGCGGCTGATCGCTTTCGAGACTGACAGCCGTCTTCGACGTCGTCATCGAATAGGGTTCGAGCGCGATGCGCTCGATGCGCAGCAGCAACTCGTCGACGGCATGCTGAGCCTTGGCGGAATCGCCAGAATTCACGTAGCGGACCCAGCGGATGAAATTCTCGTTGTCGGCGGCATCGGTTGCCGAGGTCAGCAGCGTCTCGCCTTTCATCAGCCGGCTTGAAATGTTGATCGGCAGCCGCAGCCGGAAGAAATAGACGAGCGGCAGATGCGCGCCGGCATAGAGCGAATCATCCGAGGATTCATCCATCTGATGTGGCTGGCCACCCCAGAAAAGGCACATTTCGCCAGCGTTCAGCCGGAATTCGTGGTCGTTCATGCGGTAATGCACGGTGCCGCGCATCACATAATTGACCTCGACCTGCGCATGCCAGTGCGGCATGGCCATGATGGGCGGATGGGCGCAAAACATCTGCAGCGCTGTCGGCGACCCCTCGATGCTGCTTGCGCCGGGCTGGTAGATTGCACGCGTACCGACCTTACTTTCCGCCAAATCCATGTTCCCTTTTTAGGAGACAGCCGCTCCCTTGCAGATAGTTTAAGCGCGTTCGTGAAAGATCGGCAATTGAAAAGGGAGGATTTTCAATGCGCTTCAAACTTCTCGCTGCGACCGCTGCCGTCGCACTGCTTGCTTCCGGCTCCGCATTCGCTGAACCGGCCAATCTCACCATCTGGAGCTGGAATGTCGCAGCATCGGCATTGAAGTCCACGCTTCCAGGCTTCAACAAACAGTTTCCCGATATCAAGGTCACCGTGGAAGACCTTGGAAACGGCCAGGTGTTCGACAAGACGCTCGCTGCCTGCGCTGCTGGCGGCGACGGCTTGCCCGATATCGTCAGCATCGAGAATTTCGAGGCTGAAATTTTCTGGAGCCGTTTCCCGGATTGCTTCGCCAATCTGAAGGAGCTCGGCTACACCTCAGATATCCAGGCAAAATTCCCCGACTTCAAGCGCACCGAACTTGAGGTCGGCGATGTCGCTTACGCCATGCCGTGGGATTCCGGCCCGGTCGCCATGTTTTACCGCCGCGACCTCTACGAAAAGGCCGGCGTCGATCCGAGCACGATCAGCACCTGGGACGATTTCATCGCCGCCGGCAAGAAGATTTCCGCCGCCAATCCCGGCACGGTCATGGCACAGGCGGATTTCAACGGCGACAGCGAATGGTTCCGCATGATCGCCAACGAACAGGGCTGCGGCTATTTCTCGACCGATGGCCAGAATATCACCATCAACCAGCCGGCCTGCGTCGCCTCGCTTCAAAAAGTGAAGGAAATGAAGGACGCAGGCACGCTGACGGCCGCCAACTGGGACGAAAAGATCCAGGCCAATACCGCCGGCAAGGCCGCAAGCCAGATGTATGGCGGCTGGTATGAGGGCACCGTGCGTTCCACCTCACCCGATCTCAAGGGTAAGTGGGGCGTCTATAAAATGCCGAGCCTGACGGCCGATGGCCCGCATGCCGCCAATCTCGGCGGGTCGTCGCTCGCCATCTCGGCAACGTCCGCAAACAAGGAAGCAGCCTGGAAATTCGTCAATTACGCCCTCGGCACCAACGAGGGACAGGTCACCATGCTGAAGGAATTCGGCCTGGTTCCGTCGCTGCTTTCGGCTGAGAAGGATCCCTTCGTCAGCGAAGCTCAGCCCTATTGGGGCGGCCAGAAAGTCTGGGCCGACATTCTGGCGACGCTGCCGAAGATCGTGCCGAGCCGCGGCACGGCCTTCCAGAGCGATGCCGAGGCCATCTTCAAGGCGACGCAGGCGAAGTTCTTCGCCGGCGGCTATCCCGATGCCAAAGCGGCTCTCGATGATGCCGCCAAGCAGATCGCTTCGGCGACCGGCCTTCCGATCGCGAAATGAATGACGATGCCGGGCGCTTCAGGCGCCCGGCTTTCTCCCGGCTTGCAAGCCGGTCATTCGTTCGTTTCGTGAGGAGGAGGCTGAATGCCGTCCAGAACCCGGAGCGCCTATGCGTTCCTCGCTCCCTATCTGCTGGTTTTCGCCGCCTTCTGGGTCTGGCCGATCATCGATTCGTTCCTGATTTCATTTCAGAACACGCGCATCAACCCATGGAAATACAGTTTCCAGGCCAACTGGGGCCGGCTCTTTTATGATCCGGCCTTCTATAACGCGCTTTACAACACGCTGATCATCCTGGTGATCCAGGTTCCGGTCATGATCGCGCTTGCGACCGTTATGGCCGTGCTGCTCAACTCGCCGCTACTCAAAGCGCGTCCGCTCTTCCGCTTCGCCTTCTTTGCGCCCGTCGTTGTCGGTGAAGTCGCCTATGCCGCGGTATTCCGGCTGATGTTCAGTCTTGATTTCGGCATCATCAACAAGCTGATTTCATCCGTCGGCTTCAGTCCGGTGTCATGGTTCGACAATGCCAATGCCGCGATGGCGGTCATTATACTCGCGGTCACATGGCGCTGGGCAGGCTATAACGCCATCATCATCCTCGCCGGCCTGCAGGCAATTCCCGATGATGTCTACGAGGCGGCGACGCTCGACCGGGTCAGCAAGGTGCAGCAGTTCTTCCACATCACCCTGCCGCTCCTGAAACCGATCATCCTCTTCTGCGTCGTACTCTCGGTCATCGGCACCATGCAGCTCTTCACCGAGCCCTTCCTTATCACCAACCGCGGCGGTCCCGGCGGCGGCACGGAAACAATGGGCCTCTTCCTCTACCGCCAGGGCTTCACCTCGCTCAATTTCGGCTATGCCTCGGCGGTCGCCTATACGATGGCGGCCCTTGCGGTGACGATCTCGTTTCTCAATCTCTGGATCGGGAGGGATCCAAAATGAAATCCAAATCGCAATCCCTCCTCCTGCGCCAGATCGCGCTGCATGCGGCGCTGGCGCCGCTTGCAATCATCTGGTTATTTCCGCTCTGGATGATGTTCGTGTTCTCGACCATGCCCGACAACGGCATCTTCAGCCCCGAGATCGTGCTCTGGCCATCGACCAATTTCGTCGCGAATTTCCAGAATCTGCAAGCAGACACCGATTTCATCGGCGCAATGGGGATCTCCATCGGCGTCGCGATCGTCTACACATTCCTGTCGGTGCTCTTGACCTCCATGGCGGGCTGGGCGCTGGCGCGTTACCGTTTCGTCGGCCGCTCAATCGTCATCGCCATCATCCTCGGCACGATCACCCTGCCGTTCTCCGTGGTGGTCATCCCGCAATTCATCATGGTGGCACGCGAGTTCCGGCTGGCAAATACCTGGGTGGCGCTGATCGTGCCGCCGCTCTTCAATTCGCTCGGCGTGCTGTTCATGCGGCAATCCTTCTCGATGATGCCGGGCGAACTCTTCGATGCGGCCCGCGTCGAGGGCGTCAAGGAATGGCAGATCTTCCTGCGCATCGCCGTACCGCTGGCGCGACCGACCATGGCGGCACTTGCGATCATCCTCTTCCTCGCCTCGTGGAACAATTATCTCTGGCCGCTGCTCATCAATTCCAAACCGGGGATGATGACGGCGCCGGTGGCCTTGGGAACGCTGATCGGCCTCACCAAAGTGTCATGGGGCGGCATCATGGCGGGTGCGGTGCTGCTGACGGCGCCGATCCTCGTCGTCTTCGTGGCTCTGCAACGCCATTTCATCGCCGGCATCGCGGCCGGCGCAATCAAGTAATCTGGGAGGCCGCATGGCAGAGCTTTCACTCAGCAACATCGTCAAGCGCTTCGGCGGCTTTGAAATCATCCACGGCGCAAATCTGGAGGTGAAGGATGGCGAATTCGTCGTCTTCGTCGGCCCGTCCGGCTGCGGCAAATCCACCTTGCTGAGGATGATCGCCGGGCTCGAGGACATTACCTCAGGCGAGCTTCGGATCGGCGGCAGGGTCGTCAACGACGTCGAGCCGGCCGACCGCGGCATCGCCATGGTCTTCCAGTCCTATGCGCTTTATCCGCACCTGACCGTCGAAGAGAATTTGAGCTTCGGCCTGCGCATGAACGGCAATCCGAAGGCCGACACCGAGCGGCGCGTGCGCCATGTCTCCGAGATCCTGCAGATCGCCGAGCTGATGAAGCGGCGGCCGAAGCAGCTGTCCGGCGGCCAGCGCCAGCGTGTCGCCATCGGCCGCGCCATCGTCCGCGAACCCGAGGTCTTCCTGTTCGACGAGCCGCTGTCGAACCTCGACGCCGAACTGCGCGTGCAGATGCGCGTCGAAATCTCCAGACTGCACAAGCAACTCGGCACGACGATGATCTACGTCACCCACGACCAGACGGAAGCGATGACGCTCGCCGACAGGATCGTCGTGCTGCGTGCCGGCAATATCGAGCAGATCGGCGCGCCGCTCGACCTTTACGACGATCCGGCCAACCAGTTCGTCGCCGGCTTCGTCGGCTCGCCGAAGATGAATTTCCTCAAGGCCGTGGTGGTCGAGACGCAGCCGGGCAGGGCGGTGATTGCGCTCGAAAGCAACGCCGATACGCGCCTGCCGATGCCCGTCGCCGAGCCCATCGAAGCCGGTGCGAAGGTGACGCTCGGCATTCGTCCCGAGCACTTTGTCGATGCGGGCATGGGCGATGCCGATCTCGTCGTCGCCATCGACGTCGCCGAACATCTCGGCAATACCAGCTACATCTACGCCGCCATCGGCAACGAGCAACTGATCATCGAGCGGCCGGAATCGCGCGTTGCCGGCAATCGCGAAACGCTGACCGTCGGCCTTCCCGCAAACCGCACCTTCCTTTTCGACGGAGCCGGCAGAAGGCTTCGCTAAACCGCAATCCCAAGGCAGAAAGACGAAAGAGGTTTCCATGACTTCCGATCAACCCATCCGCTGGGGCATCATCGGCCCCGGCACCATCGCGCGCACCTTTGCAGATGGCGTCGCCCATTCGCGCACCGGCAAACTGGTGGCGATCGCCACCCGCAACCCCGCAAAGCCAGGCCTCGCGGACAACTTCCCCGGCGCACGCATCGTCGACGGCTACGAGGCGCTGCTTTCCGACCCCGAGGTTGATGCTGTCTATATCTCCGTGCCCCATACCGGTCATGCTGAATGGGCGATCAAGGCCGCCCGCGCCGGCAAGCATATCCTCGTCGAAAAGCCGATAGCGCTTTCGGCCTATGATGCCGAAGCTGTTTATTACGAGGCGAAGAAGGCCCGCGTCTTTGCCGGCGAGGCCTTCATGTACCGCGTGCATCCGCAGACGGAGAAGCTCGTCGAACTGATCAAGAGCGGCGTCATCGGCACCGTCCGCATCATCCGCTCGAGCTTCGGCTTCAACATGGGCGGGTTCAAGCCGGAACACCGGCTTTTTGCCAATGACACCGCCGGCGGCGGCATTCTCGATGTCGGCGGTTACCCGGTCTCGATGGCGAGATTGATCGCCGGCGCGGCTGAGGGCAAGGCCTTCCTCGAGCCGGAGAAGGTTTCCGGCGTCGCGCATCTCGGCCAGAGCGGCGTCGATGAATGGGCGTCTGCCGTTCTCAAGTTCCCGAACGAGATCATCGCTGAAGTCTCCTGCTCGATCATGGCGCAGCAGGACAACGTCCTGCGCATCATCGGCTCCGAGGGCCGCATCGAGGTCGCGGACTTCTGGTTCGCCTCCGGCCACAAGGGCGGCGTCGGCAAGATCGAGATCTTCAAGGGCGGCAAGCAGGAGACCGTCGAAGTCAGGGAAGACCGCTGGCTCTATTCGTTCGAGGCGGATGCGGCGGGCGACGCCATTCGCGCCGGCAGGACGGAGTTCAGCGCTCCCGGCATGAGCTGGGCGGATTCGATCGGGAACCTGCGCGTGCTCGACCAGTGGCGTTCCACGGTCGGCCTGGAATACGGCGTCGAGAAGGCCGCCAAGCGCACGGCAAATATCGCCGGCGGTGCGGTCACGCGCGGCAGCAGCATTCCGCGGCGTCAGATCCCCGGCATTTCCAAGCCGGCCTCGGTCGTCACCCTCGGCTTCGAGTTCTTCCCGAACTTCGCCTCCGCCTCGCTGACGCTCGATGCCTTCTACGAGGCCGGGGGCAACGCCTTCGACACGGCCTATGTCTATGGCGGCGGCAAGACGGAGACGATATTCGGCGATTGGCACACCAGCCGCAAGGTGCCGCGCGAGGAGATCGTGCTGATCGGCAAGGGCGCCCATTCGCCGCTCTGCTATCCAGATATGATCGCAAAGCAGCTCGACCAGTCGCTCACCCGGTTGAAGACCGACTATGTCGACGTCTATTTCATGCATCGCGACAATACCGACGTGCCTGTCGGCGAATTCGTCGATGCCATGGATGCGGAAGTCAAACGCGGCCGCATCCGCGGCATCTTCGGCGGCTCAAACTGGACGCGGGCGCGTTTCGACGAGGCGATCGCCTATGCCGAAAAGACCGGCAAGGCGGCGCCGGCAGCACTCTCCAACAACTTCTCGCTCGCCGAGATGCTCGATCCGATCTGGGCCGGCTGCGTCGCCGCTTCCGATGACGACTGGAAAAAGTGGCTGAACGAGAAGCAGATCCCGAACTTTGCCTGGTCAAGCCAGGGTCGCGGCTTCTTCACGGACCGTGCCGGCCGCGACAAGCGAGACGACGAAGAGATCGTCCGGGTCTGGTATTCCGAGCGCAACTTCGGGCGCCGCGACCGCGCCATCGAGCTTGCCAACAAGCTCGGCCGCAACCCGATCCACATCGCGCTCGCCTATGTGATCGCGCAGCCTTTCCCGGTCATTCCGCTGATCGGGCCGCGCACCGTCGCCGAACTGGAGGACAGTCTCTCGGCACTCGACATCAAGCTGACACCCGACCAGGTCAAGTGGCTGGAAGGCTGATAATGAGAGAAGGGCGCGGCTAACCCGCGCCCTTCTTATATCTACTTGCGCTTTCCGGCAGCCTTGTCTCTAGCCTGGTCGTCCATCAGCTCATACCACATGGCGTTGAGAACGGCGAAGGCAGCGGCCAGCGGCAGGCCGAGGATCCATGCGAAATACCACATCGTTTTGTCTCCTTCGGAGCAATTCCAGGAAAAGTGCGAAGCGGTTTTCCGTCCGGAATTGCGTACAAATAAAAGGTTAGAGTGGTTCTGCTGAACCGCTCTAGTAGGCATGGCTGTTCTTGTCGGTGATGGATTTCTCGTCGACCTTGCCCCACAGAACCTTGTAGACCCAGGCCGTGTAGGCGAAGATGATCGGCAGGAAAATTCCCGACACGACAAGCATGATGAACAGCGTCTGGTGGCTCGACGACGCATCCCACACTGTCAGGCTCGATCGCGGATCGAGCGAGGAGGGCAGGATGAACGGAAACATCGAGAGGCCGACCGTCGAGATGATCCCGAAGATTGCGAGTTTGCTGAAAAGCAGCGTCATCACCTCGCGCCTTGCCCGCATGGCGATGAAGGCCAGCGCCGCGCCGACAAAGCCGAGGACGGGGGCGATGATCATCCACGAATGGGCGCCGTAATTGGCAAGCCATGCACCCTTTTCGATCGCCACGGTCTTCAACAGCGGATTGGAAGGCCCGATCGGGCTGATTTCGCTGGTGATGCGATAGCCGCTAATGCCGGCCCAGAGGAAAAGGCCGCCGAGCGCAAAGAGCACGATGGCGGCAAGGGCGGCGACGCTGCCATAGCTTCTGGCACGCTCGGCAACCGGGCCGCTCGACTTCAGCACCAGCCAGGCCGCACCGTGCATCACCAGCATGGCCAGCGAAAGCAGGCCGCAGAGCAGCGCATAGGGGTTGAGTAGGGCAAAGAACGACCCTTCGTAGAAGATCCGCATATCGTCGGCAAAGCGGAAGGGCACGCCCTGCAGCACATTGCCGACGGCAACACCGAAGATCAGCGACGGCACGAAGCCGCCGATAAAGAGCGCCCAGTCCCAACCATTACGCCAATTGGCGCTTTCCCGTTTCGAGCGGTATTTGAAGCCGACCGGACGCAGGATGAGCGCGAAGAGAATCGCAAACATGGCGAGATAGAAACCCGAGAAGGAGACCGCATAAAGCGGTGGCCAGGCGGCGAAGATGGCGCCGCCGCCGAGGATCAGCCAGACCTGGTTGCCTTCCCAGGTGGCGCCGATGGTGTTGATCACCACACGCCGTTCCGTATCGGTCCTGGCGACGAAAGGCAGGAGCGCACCGACGCCGAGGTCGAAGCCGCCTGTCGTCGCAAAAGCGATCAGCAGCACACCAAGCAGCAGCCACCAGATAACGCGCAGGGTTTCATAGTCGATGAGTTCGTGAAGGATCATGACGGTTCACTCCGCGGCAGGGACGAGGGTTTCGGAAATCAGATGGGCTTCCGGCTCGTCGTCCGGCTCCGGCCCTTGCCTGATCGCCTTGATCATCAGGCTCATCTCGATGACGATCAGCGTCGTATAAAGTGCCGCAAAACCGATGATGGTCAGAAGCACGGTGCTGGCGCCGAGGCTGGAGACGGCAGCAGCCGTCGGTAGCACCCCTTCGATCACCCAGGGCTGGCGGCCAAATTCGGCAACGACCCATCCGAGTTCGATGGCGACCCAGGGGAGCGGGATCGCCAGCACGGCAATCCTCAGAAGCATCGGATATTTATCGAGATGGCGGCGGGCCGACAGCCAGAAGAAGGTGGCCGTCAGCAGGATGAAGAACATGCCGAGGCCGACCATGATCCGGAAGGACCAGAAGAGCGTCGGCACATGCGGGATCGTATCACGCGCAGCCTGAACGATCTGCTCGTCGGTCGCCTGGCGCGGATCGTCGACATAGCGCTTCAGAAGAAGAGCGTAACCGAGGTCATGGCCGAGATCCTCGAAGGAGGTGCGAACTTCCTGCGCAACCTGATCCTGTGCCGGCGCTGAGCGGATCTTCATCAGCGCATCGTAGGCCTTGATGCCGTCGCGGATTCGGGTTTCGGCCTGCTGTTCGAGTTTGTCGATGCCAGGGATTTCTGTCGTCAGCGACCGCGTGCCGATCAGGCCCATGACCCAGGGAATATGCACGGCGAAATGCGTTTCGCGCGCCTCCTGATCCGGGAAGCCGAAGGCGGTGAAGGCGGCCGGAGCCGACTCCGTCTTCCACATGGCCTCGATGGCGGCGAGCTTCATCTTCTGGTTTTCGGTCGCGAGATAACCGCTTTCGTCGCCGAGCACGACGACGGAGAGTGTCGCGGCAAGACCGAAGGAGGCGGCGACCGTCATCGAGCGCTTGGCAAGCTCGATATGCCGGCCCTTCAGCACATACCAGGCCGAGACGCCGAGCACGAAGATCGAGGCGCAGACGTAACCCGCCGACACCGTGTGGACGAATTTCGCCTGGGCGACCGGGTTGAAGACGACGTCGAAGAAGCTTGTGATCTCCATGCGCATCGTCTGCGGATTGAGCGCCGATCCCACCGGGTTCTGCATCCAGCCATTGGCGATGAGGATCCAGAGTGCCGAGAAGTTCGAGCCGATCGCCACCGCCCAGGTGGCGACGAGATGGCCCACCTTCGACAGCTTGTCCCAGCCGAAGAAGAACAGGCCGACGAACGTCGCCTCGAGGAAAAAGGCCATCAGGCCCTCGATTGCCAACGGCGCGCCGAAGATGTCGCCGACATAATAGCTGTAATAGCTCCAGTTCATGCCGAACTGGAATTCCATGACGATGCCGGTGGCGACGCCGATCACGAAATTGATGCCGAACAGCGTGCCCCAGAATTTCGTCATCTGCCGCCAGATCTGGCGGCCGGTCATGACATAGACGGTTTCCATGATCGCGAGCAGCACGGAGAGCCCGAGCGTCAGTGGCACGAACAGGAAGTGGTAAAGCGCCGTCAGCGCGAATTGGAAGCGCGATAGCGCTACGATATCTAGTTCCATTGTCTTTCTCCCACGGTCCCACGGGGTACAGAACGTTCCTCAAGCGCCGGCCGGCGCCTGAGAGCATGCAAGCTCACGCTCAGTCCGGCCGGAGCCGGTCGAGCGCCTTTTCGAACGCCGCCTCTCCGCGGCGCGAAACCTCTGAAATGCGTCCGCCTTCGATGACGGCGATGCGGTCTGCGATCGCGGCCTCGCGACGGATATGGGTGGCGATGAGCAGCGAGCGGCCTGCCGCCATGGTCGATAGCCGAGAGAGCACATCGCGGGCCGTGACGCCGTCGAGGCCCTCTGTGGGTTCATCGAGCAGCCAGAGCGGCGTGTCGCGCAGGAAGAGCCGGGCCAGCGCCAGGCGTCGTGACTGGCCGCCGGAAAGGCCAAGACCGCCTTCGCCGAGCCTTGTGTCGATCCCCCGCCGCATGGCCTCGATATCGGCGAGCAGGCCGGCGGCGGCGAGCGCTTCGAAAAGACGAGCCTCGCTCGCATCGGGGTTCGCAAGAACAAGGTTGCCGCGCAGGCTATCTTCGAACAGTTCCGTCCGCTGTGTCAGCAGGGTTGCCGTCGTTGCGGCAATTGTTCCTGTCCTTGCCGGCAGTTCACCGGAAAGAAGGGCAAGCAGGCTCGACTTGCCGGCGCCGCTGCTGCCGATGACGGCCAGGCGTTCACCCTGCTTAAGCACGAGGTCGACGCCCTCGAGCGCCGGTACGGCGGAATTTTCATGGAAGGCGGAAACCTCCGTCAGCGAGAAGGCGTATCCGGGCGAGGGCGCCGCCAACGGTTGGGATGCCGCCACGATGGCAAGCCGCGGTGCGATGCGCCTTGCGGCAAGCAGCGTCCGCCCGAGTTCGAGGGCACCGCGGCGCAGGGCCGCGAAGGGTTCGACGGCCGCGAAAGCGACGAGAAGCCCAAGGGCTGCGACCGGCGCGGTAATCGCCTTCGTCTCTGCAAGGGCAGCGACGGCAAGGAGAGATCCCGCCAACAGGAGGGTGGAAACCAGACCGAAGCCGAATGTCAGGCCGGTTTCGACTCGGTTCAGCCGGTCATCGGCACGGGCGGCGTAGCCGTCGGCCGCAGCGATAGCGCTTGTCTGCGCGGCAAGCCGTCCGGCCATCAGCAGATCCGTTTGGCCAGCGACGAGATCGATCGTCCGCGACCGCAGCGCCTCGATGCCAAAAGCGCGCCGCCGGGCATGGACGCGCGCCGCCCGGCCGGCGATCAAAGGCAGGCCAAGACCGGCGCCGGCGAGAAAGAGGCCGAAACACAGGCCAAACAGAGGATGCATGAGCCCCAGCACGACGCTCGCGGCCAATGCTGCGCCGATTGCGACCGCGGCTGGCACGAGAATGCGGAGATAGAGAGCGTCGAGCGCATCGATATCGGCGGTCAACCGGAAGAGCAGTCTTGCCGGACGATGGAGAAGAGCGCGGGCAGCACCCGGCTCGGCGAAACCGCGAAACAGCCTTTCGCGAAGGGCGGCGAGCACGCCGAGCGTCGCGTCATGGGTCGCAAGCCTCTCACCGTAGCGCGCCGCTGTCCGGACGATGGCGAGCAGGCGGATGCCGGCGGACGGTGCAAAGATGTCGAAGGTGACGGCGGCTGCAGCAGAAAGCCCGGCAAGCGAAGTGGCGGTGATGAACCAGCCGGAGAGGCCGAGCAGTGCGATGCCAGCTGTGACGGTCGCCGCCGAAAGCGCTGCACCGAGCAGCAGCGAACGCCGGCGCTCAGCAAGGAACAGGCGCAGGATCGGCTTGAGGTCAGTGGTCAAGACGCTCATTCGGCGGCCTCCCTCATGACAATATCGGCGTCGATGCGCAGAGTGCGATGCATGCGGGCGGCAAGCAGCGGATCGTGGGTCGCAACGATCAAGGTTCGGCCGCTGGCGAGTGAAAGCAGGCTCTCGGTCACCTCGGCGGCAGTCTCAGCGTCGAGATGTGCGGTCGGTTCGTCGGCCAGGATGATCTTCAGATGCCGATTGCAGGCCGCGCGCGCAATCGCCAGCCGCAGCGCCTCGCCGCCGGAAAGCCCGATCCCGGCTTCGCCGAGCGGCCGGCTGCCATAGGCTTCGGCAACCCTTCCGAGTCGGGCCGTCTCCAGTGCCGTCGACACATCGCCGGGTGCGATGCCGAGTCTGCCGAGTGCGATATTGCCGGCGATGGTGCCGGCAAAGACATGCGGCTTCTGGCCGATCCACGCCATGCCGCCGCGCAAGGCCGCGGCACTGTCGTCCGTGAGCTCGGTGCCGCCGATAACGATGCGGCCGCCGGTTATGGGAGCCAGTCCTGCCGTCAGCGAAAGAAGCGTCGATTTGCCGGAACCGCTCGCGCCGAGAAGCGCCAGATGTTCACCGGCTGCGATATCGAGGTTGAAATCGTCAAGGACAAATGGTTCATCGCCCGCGTAGCGGAAGGCGAGATTGTCGATGCGGATTGCGGGGGCTGTGGCGTCTGCCAGCGCCGAAGCGTCAGCAGACCCCCGAATGGACAAACCATCGGCAGCAAGGGCGTCCAAGGCTTTCAGTGCCGCTTCGCCGGCCGCCCGGTCGTGCCAGACGGCCGAAAGCTCGCGCAGCGGCTCGAAGAAGGCCGGCGCCAGCAGCAGAATGAACAGCCCCTCGGTCAGGTCGAGCCGACCTATCCAGGTACCGAAGCCGATCTCGCCGAGTAGGCTGAAGCCGACATAGACGGCAATCATCGCCACGCCGAGCGCGGCGAAGAGTTCGAGCACGGCCGAGGAGAGAAAGGCGATCTTCAGCACTGCCATGGTACGCGTGCGCAGCGATTGCGCCTCTGCACGCAGCCTGAGCGCGGTCGCATCCACCGCGTCGAGCGCGCGGATCGTCGCCAGTCCGCGCAGGCGATCGAGCAGGAAGCCGTTGAGGCCGCCGGTCGCGACGAGCTGCTTTTCGCTCGCGGCCTGGGCCCGCCAGCCGATCAGCGCCATGAAAACGGGGATCAGCGGCGCTGCGAACAGCAGGACCAGCGCGGCAATCCAGGAAACCGGGAGGATGAAGGCAAGGATGACGAGTGGCACGAGGCTCGCCTTCAGCCGTGCCGGCTGAAAACGCGAGAGATAGGGTACGATGAGTTCGGCCTGTTCGCCGAGCACGCTTACGGCCTTGCCGGAGGCCGGCCGAGTACGATCGAGCGGTGAGGACAGCGACAGTGTTGCGGCGGCAAGTCGCCGCCTCCGGCTGAGCTCGGCGCGGGCGGCATGAAAGGCGAGGCGGCCGCCAGCGGCATCGAGAGAGCTTTTCGCAAACCCAAGAAGAAGAATGCCGAAGGCAGGCCAGAGGACGTCAGCCAATCCACCGCCATCGGCGATACGGCCGACCGAGACGGCCAGCAATCCGGCTTGAGGAATCCATAAGACTGATGCCAGCGCCTGCAGCATCGCCGCTTTGCGGAGCCCGCCATTCGCCGCGCCGCCGCGGGACGAAACGGCATCGCCATCCCGCGACGCAGCCTCTTGTCTGTCTCTCGCGTCGAAGAAAGCACTGCCCATGGCGCTAACTCTTGTTCGCAGGATTCGGCCGGCGGCTGCGGCCAAGCGAGATGACCCGGTCCTTGGCCTCCAGAAGCTTGGTCACTTTCGCACCCAGCGAGAGTAGCGTCGCCAGCCTTTCCGTTTCAAGTTGTTTTACGTCGTCATACCAATGCGTCAGCTGTTCGATCAGCGTGTGCATCTCGCCCATGCGCTCCTGCGCATATCGTTCGGCATCGCTTGCAGGCCGCTGCATCAGGATTTCGCGCAGAACGGAAAGCGTCGGATCGACTTCGCGCTTCTTTCGCTCCTCGGCGAGCGTCCTCAATATATGCCAGACATCATCAGGCGTCGTGAAGAAATCGCGGCGGTCGTCCGGCTTGTGCTTGAGAAGGACGAGGTTCCAGGCCTGCAACTCGCGCAGGCTCATCGAAACGTTGGAGCGCGAAATGCTGAGAGAATCGGCGATCTCCTCGGCGCAGAGCGGCGCGGGAGAGACGAAGAGCAGCGCATAGATCTGGCCGACCGTGCGGTTGATTCCCCAGCGGGACCCCATTTCACCGAAATGGAGAACGAAGGACTGGACAAGGGGCGGAAGGTTCATCGTCATTTCCGTTGCGTCTGTGATTTCAGAAATTTCTGAAATCACTATACTGACCTTCGCACCCCACCGACAATCGGCAAGGCGACCCTGCGTCAATTTGGATGTCCGTACGTTGATTGTGCGTCAGACATAGCCCGATGCAGCACGGCTGGATTTGATTTGGGTCAAGTCCGCGTCACTTTGCAGCGATGATGCGAAAACGCCCGGCATGCGAGGCGCATACCGGGCGTTTGGTCTAACGGTGATGTCCAGGCGCGCTTGCGCGCTGGCGCTGACTTCAGATCAAGCCGGCAAGGATGCCGACGCCGGCAACGGTGGCGATGCCCCCGGCAGCACGCGTCACGAAGACACCCTGACGTTCACCGGCACGGCTGATGACGTAACCGAGCGCGAGGCCGGCTGCATGCAGCAGTGCGGTGGCGATCATGAAGCCGGCGGCATAGGCAGCGCCGGCAGCGTTTTCCGGCATTTCGGTGCCGTGCGCATGGCCGTGGAAGACGGCGAAAAGGCCGACGATGCCGAGTGCTACGGCAAGCGGCGCCTTGACGTTGAGCGCGACGATGGCGCCGAGCACGACGACGGAAAGCGCGATGCCGATTTCAACGAAGGGAACATTGATCCCTGCAATGCCGAGGGCACCGCCAAGCGCCATCACCAGGACAAAGGTCGCAGGCACGAGCCAGGTGGCGCGACCGCCAAGCTGAAATGCGAAAACGCCGACCATGACCATGGCGAGGACATGATCGAGGCCAGAGATCGGATGGGCAAAGCCATGGCTGAAGCCCGCAGCTTCGCCGATGGCGGGATGGGCGGAGGCGACGGCTGGAAGAGCTATGACAGCCAAAGCAAGCAGGCCGCTCTTGAATGCTGATTTCATTGCTCGATTCCCTCGTGAGTTTTCCGATATGCTGCGGCGGCCGAACACCGGGCATGGTTCGAAGTCGCGCGCTCAAGCTAGTTCAAGGAATTTGCGCCGTCAACGAAAACTCTAAGAAATACCAAGGCAATTCAATTGCTTATCTGATAGGCAATTGCCGCTTTCGGTAGCGCCCACCTCGATATCGACGCATCGAAGGACTTTCGTCTTTCACATTCCTCCTGACGTGAACTGGAAAGCGTCCTGCACAGAAGCTATCAATCGACGAGCCGAGGCGGCCGCACCGCCGCGATGGAGGAGATGCCCATGACGAATACCGAACGGCCGCTGGCAATCAGCGCGCCCGAGCCGCGCACTCTCGATCTGATCTTCAGCGACAAGGCGCGCGCCGAACTGCATGCGAAATACGAGATCATCGAAGCTGATCCGGACAAGATCGCCGGCCTCGGTGACGAAATCCTCCGCCAGGCGCGCTACGTTATCGGCCAGCCGCCGCTTTCGGCCGAAACGCTCGCCAGAATGCCGGCCTTGCGCTCGATCCTTAATGTCGAAAGCAATCTTCTCAACAACATGCCCTATGACGTGCTCTTTGAGCGCGGCATTCATGTCGTGACGACAGGCCAGGTTTTTGCCGAGCCGGTCGCCGAAATCGGTCTCGGCTTCGCGCTGGCCTTGGCGCGCGGCATCGTCGATGCGGATGTCTCCTTTCGCGAGGGCAACGAGCTCTGGGGCGGGGAGGGCAATGCGAGCGCGCGGCTGGTTGCCGGTTCCGAGATCGGCATCGTCGGCTTCGGCGATCTCGGCCGAGCGCTGCGTCGGGTGCTCTCAGGCTTCAGGGCGCGCATCAGGGTGTTCGATCCCTGGCTGCCGCGTTCTATCCTCGAGGAAAACGGCGTCGAACCGGCAAGCCTCGAAGACGTGTTGACCAAGAGCGATTTCGTCTTCGTCGTTGCGGCCGTGACCAGCGAAAACAAGGGGTTTCTCGGCGCGGAGGCCTTTGCGAGCATGCGCCGGGGTGCCGCCTTCATTCTGCTCAGCCGTGCCGACGTCGTCGATTTCGATGCATTGATCGCCGCCGTCTCGTCCGGCCATATCGTTGCGGCCAGCGACGTCTACCCTGAAGAGCCGCTGCCGTCCGACCATCCGGTGCGCAGCCTGAAAGGCTTCATCCGCTCGGCGCACCGGGCCGGAGCGCTCGACAGCGCGTTCAAGAAGATGGGCGACATGGTGCTCGAAGACATGGACCTGATGGATCGCGGCCTGCCGCCGATGCGCTGCAAGCGCGCGGAACGCGAAACGGTCTCGCGGATGCGCTCCAAGCCGGTCGCAGTGAACTGAAACATATGGCCCAGAACCGATTGGCGGTTCTGGGCCAGCTGATTGCCCGATGCGGGAAAGATTTTAGGCGGCGCGCTGCTCGGTGCCCTGGATGGCGGCGAGCTTCCAGTCGGCGCCCGACTTGCGCACGAAGGTCCACACCTCGGTGCTTTCGCTCGGGCGGCGGTCGTCGCCGGAAACGACACGGCCGCTGTCGCGTTCGACCATGGCGTCGATCGAGGAGTAGCGCATGGCGAGTGTGGCAAATTCCTGCCCGTCCTCGCGCCAGGCTTCGGCGATGTCGCCCTGCAGCAGCTTGACGTCGGAGACGCGGTTGCGCACGCCGTTGGTGGCATTTTCGCCGAGTTCCTCGGCAAGATAAGACATCGCCTCGGGCGTCGTCAGCCGGCGCAATGTGCCGTAATCCTCGGCGCCATAAGCGGTCTGTACCTTTGTCAGGAGTTCCTCGAACTGGTCGAGATCAGCCTGCGCCAGCCCGATCTCGTCGCTCGGGCGGTTACCGCGCGACTGCCCGCCGAACCCCGATCTGATCGCCGGGATCTGGAAGGATGAATTGCTCGGGGGCGACATATTATAAGACTGCCCGTAGGACCGGCTCTGACCGCCAACGCCATAGGAAGGCTGGCGGCGGTTGGCGAAATAACGCATGGCGAGCATGACTGCGCCGCCGATCAGGGCGATCTGCAGCAGCATGCCGAGGAAGCCGAAGCCGCCGCCGAAACCATGGCCGAGCAGCATGCCGAGAAGGCCGCCGGCGATCAGGCCGCCGATCATCGAGCGGCCGAAGCCGCCGAAGAGGCCGGGACGCTGGGCATAGCCGGGCTGCTGCGTGTTATAGGGTGCGGTCGTCTGCGGGCGCGGCGTCATCGAGCGTTCGATCGGGGCAACCGGGGCAGGTGCCGTGCTGGTGACCGGAGGCGCGCTGAAAGTACGCGTGCCGCGACTTCCGAATCCGCCGAAGCTGCCGGCGCGGCGCGCATCGGCATCGCTGATGGTGGCAAAAACGGTAGCGCTCGTCAGTACGGCTATCGCCGCAATCTTGGCAAAACGCGAAACGGCACTCGGCATTCCTGATCTCCTGTCATGCGCAATCACGGCATGTCGAGATCCAATATAGGTACTCTTTCCGCTATGTGAAGTTCTTCAGCCCTTTTACTGGCAGACGTCGACCCAGCTGGCGCCGGTCAGTTCGGCCAGCCGTCCGGTGGAGATGCGCACGGCAGAATTCGTCGAGCCGGCGGCCGGCACGACTTCCTCGAAGCGTTTGAGCGAGACGTCGCAATAGACCGGCAAGGGCGCCGGCAGGCCGAACGGGCAGACGCCGCCGACCGGATGGCTCGTCACAGCCACGACTTCCTCTGCATCGAGCATGCGCCCTTTGCCGCCGAACGTATCCTTGAATTTGCGATTGTCGAGCCGCGCCGTGCCGCCGGCAACGACCAGCATTGTCTTCTCGCCGACGCGCAGGCAGATCGTCTTGGCGATCTGGGCGGGCTCGACGCCGTGCGCTTCGGCGGCAAGCGCCACCGTCGAGGAGCTCTCGGCGGTTTCGATGATTTCAATATCGGGCGCGTGGGTGCTGAGGAAGGCGCGGACGGATTGAAGGCTCATGGGCGAGATACTTGTGAAAAAACAATCGATCTGGGGTCGTATGATGCAGTGAATGCGGAAATTCAAGCATCACTTCGTAACTTGATATTCCAGAAATTTCAATCTCTTAGTCACGGAAGGTCGTTCATTGAGTTCCCGAAACCAAGCGATTGCCCCGGACTTCTAAGTCATGGATATTGCTGGAAAACTCAATGGAGACGCGGCATTTGTCGGTCGAGGTCAGGAAGTGAGCAAGCCCAACTATCAGGATATTGCCCGCCAGGCGGGCGTCGGGACCGCAACCGTCGAGCGCGTGCTGAATGGACGCGGCGGTGTGCGGCCCGAACTGGTCGAGAAAGTCATCATTGCCGCTCGCACCTTGAACTATCCACGCACGCTTCCGGACACGCATCGCGGTTTGCTGCGCATAGAAGTGCTGATGGTTCGGCCTGAAACGACCTTCTATCAGCGGCTCTCCAAAGCGTTCGAGAGGATCGCCGCCACCCTTGACCCGCTCGCCGTCGTGCACCGGAGCTTCACCGAAGAGATGAAACCGGAAGAGATTGCGCGTCGCATCCTGTCGACCGACCTTTCGCGTGCCGGCCTGATCCTTGCAGTGCCCAGCAGTCCGGTTATCAGGGCGGCCGTGGAGAAGGTCATCGCCCAAGGACTGCCGGTGGTTCACGTCGTCACCCGCGCTTCCGATCGCGAAGGCGAATTCGTGGGTATCGACAATTATGCAGCCGGTCGCACGGCCGCGCTCTTCATCAGCCGCATGGCCCGCCGGTCAGGCCCGGTTGTCGCCATCTGCCATCCGATCTATCAGGTTCATCGTGATCGCATCCGCGGTTTTTCGGACTATTTCCTGGAGCATCCCGGCCCCACCAGCTTCCAGTGGCTGGGCTTCGGCCTCGATGAGGAGCACTACAGCGCCGAACTTCTGTCGTCGGGGCTACGGATGTATCCGGATCTTGCCGGCCTTTACAATGCCGGCGGGGCCAATTCCGCGCTCATCGACGTGCTCCGCCGGCAGGCGCGCGAGCGCAACATTTTCTTCGTCGGCCACGAACTCACCGATTACACACGCAAAGCCCTGCAGGACGGCATCATGGATGTCGTTCTGGACCAGGCGCCCGAGGCGCAGGCCAGACGATCGCTCGATCTGATCCTGCGCCGTATCGGTCTCACCGATATCGAGCCGGATCGAACACCCATTCGTTTCATCACCATCACCAAGGAGGGGCTCTGATCTAATTTGATCAAGAACGGCTTCGGCTTTGCGGCAGCCTCCTGCTACTTTCCAAGCAGAGAGGAGAACCGGAACGTCGGTGGACGAGACCGGACAAGGCGCAGAACGCGCTCTCTTCAATTGAAATGCCTGCGCGGAAAGGCTTCCGCTCAGCTTGAAGGAGAGAGCAATGGACGATCTGAAATTCGGCACGCGCAACAAGCGCGGCGATTGGGCGCCGAACCAGCCTGCAGAGACCGCGCCGCTGTTTGCCTTTCCGCCGCGGCTGATGGCCATCCTGAAATGGCTGCCACATTATTTCTTTCCCTGGAATGCGCTGTTTGCCGCTTCGTCAGTCGCCTATTGGGCCTGGGTCATTCCGCCGGTGGAGACGATGAAAACCTTCGGCATCGGCTGGGTTGCCTGGCTTTATGCCGTGAATGCGATCTGCGTCCTGTTGTTCTATGGTGCATTCGAGCTGCATCTCTATGTGCTGAAGCGGCAGGAAAAGCGCTTCAAGTACAATGGAAAGTTTCCGTCTGAGCAGAAGAGCAAGGCTTTCTGGTTCGAAAGCCAGAACATCGACAACATATTGCGCACCTTTCTGTCGGGCGTAACGATCTGGACGGCGATCGAGGCTGCCATGCTATGGACCTATGCCAATGGTTATGCGCCGTGGCTGAGCTTTGCCGAACATCCTTGGACGCTTGCCATCGTTGCGCTCACCGTGCCTGTTATCCACGAGTTCCACTTCTTCTGCATCCACCGGCTCATCCACACGCCCATTCTCTACAAATGGGTGCATTCGGTTCACCACAACTCGGTCAACCCTTCGCCCTGGTCTTCGCTGTCGATGCATCCGGTCGAGCACCTGCTCTATCTCGGAACGGCCTTTTACCATCTGATCCTGCCCTCCAACCCGATCCTCATGCTCTACCAGCTGCACTATGCGGGCTTCGGCGCCATTCCCGGTCATGTCGGCTTCGACAAGGTCGAGATCGGCGCGGAAAAGCTGGTCGATAGCCACGCCTATGCGCATTACCTGCATCACAAATATTTCGAGGTGAATTACGGCGATGCGCTGATCCCCCTCGATAAGTGGTTCGGCACCTGGCACGACGGTTCGCCCGAGGGCGAAGCCCGCATGCAGGAGCGCTACATCAGGCGCAAGGAAAAGCTTGCAGCCCGCAGGGCCGGCATGGAAGTCAAGGGAGCGACCGAATGAGCTGGATCATCGCCTGCAAACTCGATGACATCGAACAGGAAGGCGCCATCCGTTTCGATCATGGCAGCCGCACCTATGCCATCTACCGGGGTCCCGACGATAGCGTCTACTGCACCGCAGGCCTCTGCACCCACGAGGCGATCCACCTTTCCGATGGATTGGTCATGGATTTCGAAGTGGAATGTCCCAAGCATTCCGGCGCCTTCGACTACCGCACCGGCGAAGCCCTCAGACTTCCCGCCTGCGAGAATTTGAAAACCTATCCGGCCGAGGTGATCGACGGGGAAGTTCGCGTGGCTCTCGCCTGAGCCGGCACATCAGCGGGCCGGAACGGCCTCCGGAATGCATCGGGTGGCCCGGCACCCATTGGGAGGAAATCATGAAGTCTATTTGTGTGGCGGCCATCCTGGCCGCCCTGACGGCTAGTGCTGCCTCGGCCGAGACGATCGGCGTCTCGATGCAGAGTTTCGACAACAACTTTCAGACGCTGTTGCGCGAAGGCCTGAGCGCAAGAGCTACCCAGGTGGGCGGGGTCAGCCTCCAGATCGAGGATGCGCAGACCGACGTCTCCAAGCAGCTCAACCAGGTCAACAATTTCATCGCAGCGGGCGTCGATGCGATTATCGTGACACT
>NZ_ML133694.1 GCF_003985155.1 Rhizobium vallis
GCCGTCACAAAAGGGTCGCGCTCGCGGCCCTTTCTGCTGTAAAATAATATCGCGGGGTGGAGCAGCCCGGTAGCTCGTCAGGCTCATAACCTGAAGGCCGCAGGTTCAAATCCTGCCCCCGCAACCAGACTCTTCAAAGATCAGCATGACGTATATCGCCGAGCGCTCATCGTGGAGCAGCCCGCTCGGCGCGCAATCGATTCACTGGATCGATTGCTCTCCCGCATCGCCTCGTCAGGCTCATAACCTGAAGGCCGCAGGTTCAAATCCTGCCAACGAAACCAAATTCCCAAGACAAAGCCAAAAGCAAAACAATACGAAAAAGCCCTCCAACCATGGAGGGCTTTCGTGCGTTTGGAGACACGGCATTCAGCATGGTGCATACAAAGTGCTCCATCCGATTCAATTTTGGCCAACAGTCGAACCATCGCTTTTCTGAGGGGAAGTGCGGGCGGCGGACTGACCGGGATGCCGTCAAAATGCCCCACGGATCATGCGAAGACTTGTGTCAGCTTTTCGAAATGTTGCGCGCAAAGTCGACTGTCCGGTTTCGACCAGCTTGAGTCTTTTTATAGCAGCTCTATTTGGGGTGCACGTGTGGGCTATAGCGTAAACGTAGTTCTCCACTCGTCGCTCTCAACCCACGAAGTTGCTGAGACGGCTAGACTGGACTCGCCCGTGCCGCCGCTCTACTTTGCGACGCTCAAAATCGGAGGCCAGCTATGCTTCACGACGCTGCACAGAACGAAGTTTCCAACGAAGTCGTAGGTCTCGACGTCGCACAGGCCGGCGCCATTTGCTACCGGCGGGACCGGAAGGGATGCCTTGAAGTCCTCCTCGTAGGCAGCCGCCGCAACGGCCGATGGGGCGTCCCGAAAGGGCATATCGAGAGCCTCGAACCGAGCAGCACGGCAGCTTTGAGGGAGGCATTCGAGGAAGCCGGGATCATGGGCGCCATCGACAATACGCCGTTTGGCAGTTTCACCTATCAGAAGGACACCAGCACGAACCGCTACTCAGTCGCGGTTCATCTCCTGAAGGTGTCGAAGGTTGCCAGCAAGTTTCCGGAGAAAGGCATCCGCAAGACGCAGTGGTTCCTGCTGAAGGACGCTGTTCGTGATGCCGCGCAACCGGGGCCGCGAACGCTCCTGCCTCGGTTTGAGACCATGGACGTATGAAGTTCAGCTTTGGCAGATCGCTATCAAGGGCTTTCAGGGCCCAAAAGAAAATCGGCAAGCTGATCGAGCAGGCTCTCAAAGCGCCGCGAAGCAAACCGAAACGTACGAGCTCAACACCCCGTCCTGGGAAACCGGTTCTGGTCGAGACGGCCGTGTTCGGAAGCAATCCCGGCCGGCTCATCATGAAATCCTTCGTCCCGACTCGGCTGCCGAAGAAGCCCGCCCTTGTCGTGTTGCTTCATGGCTGCCATCAGGCTGCCGATAGCCTGGACGTCGCAACCGGCTTCTCCACGCTGGCGAAGGAGCGAGGCTTTGTTCTCCTTTATCCAGAGCAGAGGAGATCCAACAATTCGCAAGGATGCTTCAACTGGTTCCGGCCGAGCGCCGTTGCCCGGGACCGGGGAGAGGTGTTCTCCATTAAGCAGATGATCGAGCACGCATGCGAGCATCATCGGGTTGACCGCTCGAGGGTCTTCGTCGCAGGCCTGTCGGCCGGCGGGGCGATGACGGGCGCGCTCGTAGCGAACTATCCAAATCTGTTCGCAGGCGCCGCGATCATAGCCGGAATGCCATTCGGATCCGCCCGCGATGGGATGTCCGCCCTGCGGGCGATGAAGACGGGTGCATTGCCGCCGCCCGGTGGATGGGGACGACCCGTCGCCGAACGCTCTCCAGAAGCCAAGTCGTGGCCCGCGATAACTGTTTGGCAGGGAATGGACGACAGGATTGTCAACCCGGTAAATGCGCTGGCATGTGTTGCTCAGTGGCTCGAAGTCAGAGGCATTGATGAAAGCAGGGGACGTGTGGAGGACAAACCTTGGGGCAGGTTGCAGTCCTGGAAGGTGAAGGGCGAGCTGAACGTGGCGCTTTATTCAGTCAGCAACATGGGCCACGGAGTGCCAGTTAAGAAGCCCCCTAGCTCGATATCGGGACGATCCCTAGACCCTTTCGTAGTTCAAGCGGAAATCGCAGCCCCAGTTGAGCTGATGCGGTTGTGGGGGTTGTCGAGACTTCGAGCATAGCCAACTTGCTGCTGTGGCAGCCAGTTCCTTCCCCAGGGAGCCCGGGATGTATCTCTTGGCGGAGTTGGACCGTGGCGGACGGATTCCGGCGAGGGCGGGCAAGGGATTCAGACTGATGATGCGGCCGCGGTCACAGGTGCACCCCCGGCCGAAAAATCGGACGGCCGGGTTGCAGGACGTCGCTACCTCGCACTTTTCGGAAAGGCGGGAAGCTTGGCGATATCCTTGGCGTCATGCTGCACGACAAGGGTAGCATCAAGCGCCTTGGCGATTCCCGTTAGCCGCTCCATCGACGCCAGCGTCTCAGCGCGGTCGAAGTTAAACCCCGGCACACCCCGGCTCTCGAACTGCTCCTCGAAATGTGCAACGTCGCCGGACAGCAGGACCGCTCCGGTTTCGACGAGGCGGACCAACAGACTTGTTTCGCCCGGCGTGTGGCCGGGTGTCGAAAGGATGGTAACCGTGCCATCGCCGAAAACGTCGCGGTCGCCCGAGATGGTGTCAACCTTCGAGCCGCCGTCGAGCCACGGCTTGATGAAGGCCGGATCGACGGCGAAAGGCAGGGGATCGGCCTTGAACTGGGCAAAGTCAGCAGCGCCGATCATCAATTTTGCCTGCGGAAATGTCGCGGCCTGCCCGACATGGTCGAAATGATTGTGACTGATGCCGAGGCGGCTGATCTGCTCGGGCTTAACGTCGATTTCTGCGAGCTGGCTCGGAATGTCCTTTGCAAGCGTTGGAGCAAGGGTCGCTTTTGGATCGAGCTTTGCCCCGAGAAGACCAACCGGCAATCCGGCGTCCCAGAGCATGTAGTCGCGGTCATGTCGGATCACGTAGCAGCTATCGGTCAGCGTCCGCTTTTCGCCGACGTGATTGTACGTATCGGAAAACAGTGAGAGGTCGCGGACTTCGATCTCGCCGCAGTCGAGCCGCCAGAGTTCGACTGCGGCGGAATGCGCCGTGGATGCCGTCAGGGCGGCGGCGGAAAAGAGGATTGTTGCAATCGGGCTCATGTCAGTCTCCTCGGACATGGAGACCGCTTTTGACGCATTCCGTTGGCCGAGGAGGGTCCGGTTCGATCGATTTCGAGCCCGAAACGCTCACCTGTGCGGTTTTTTATTGGAACGTCCTGCGTTATCGTTACGACATGAACATTCATTCCAAAAGCAGCGACGACGCCCATCTTCGATCCACGCTCGTGGAGAACCTGCGGCCGATGATGGCGCCGGACGGTACGGCCGGGCGATATGCGCACGGCCACCAGCTCTTCTCCTACTGTTCTCTCGACAGAGAGCGTCTGAAGGCGATCGAGCTTCCGTGGCCCCTCATCGGCATCATGCTGAGAGGTCGCAAGGAAGTCTGGCTCGGCGATACGACGCATTTCTTTGAACCGGGCACTGTCTTCGTCCTTCCCGCGCGCGTGCCGATGGATGTCGTCAATATTCCTGCCGGGCCCACCTCCTCCTATGAATCGCTGTTGCTGGAGGTGCCGGCGTTTCCAGCCGGCATGGCGCCGCTGACGAGAGGCGAGAAGACGAGCATTCGCGATGGCGACAGGCAGTTAAGCGTGCCGCTCGATCCAGATCTCGTGCATACGCTTATTCATGCCGCGACGGCGATCGCCAGCGAAGCGCTGGGCGAAGCGGTCAAGGCCGTGCGGCTGATGGAGGTCCTGACGCTTCTGCGGCCGATCCCTGCCGCCCGTCCGTTGTTCGAGGCCAGCCTGCCCGAGGAGGTGGCCTGGCTAATCGGAAGCGCGCCGTCGGAGGCCTGGACGGTCGAGCGGGTCGCCGACCGTCTCGGCCTCGGAGCATCGACGTTGCGCCGTCGGCTTGCGGCGAAGGGCACAACCTTCCGCAGCCTCCTTCGAACAGAGCGCCTGCGGACCGGCCAAACCGCGCTCGCCGCAGGCGCATCGAGTGTTGCCGCTGCCGAGGCCGCCGGCTATGCCTCACGCTCACATTTCGCCCGACGCTATAGGGAAAGCTTCGGCCAGTCGCCAAGCGGTCGCCGCTCCTGATGACAAGGTGTAGGGTCCGGACCTCATCAAGGCGTCCTCCCCGAGGGGAGGAAAAGATGCGAGCTTGGTCGACGAACGCTTCGTAGAAACGCTACCTTGCCTCAATAAACCTTCGCAGTTTTGGAACCCCCGAAGCTTGCGGCGGCTGTATTCTGAAAATCGGAAAGCAGGCGCGAAGCGCCGTTTGCCAGTAGGCCGACATCGTTTCCGATGGCAACGAAAGTGGCGCCGAGCTCGAGGTAGCGCTTGGCCAGCGCCTGATCGGCAGTCAGGATGCCTGCCGCCTTGCCATGCGACTGGATGCGGATCAGTGCCGCTTCCACGGCCTGTTGCACCTCCGCATCGCCGGGCCGACCGAGATGGCCCATGTCGGCGGCCAGATCGGCCGGTCCGATGAAGATACCATCGACACCGCCCGTGGTGGCGATGTCGTCGAGTGCGGCCAACCCGGCACGGCTTTCGATCTGCAGCAGCAGGCACACCTCCTCGTTGGCGGTTTGAAGGTAATCGGGAATGCGGTTGAACGATGACGCACGGGCAAGTGCTGCGCCGACGCCGCGCATGCCGTGCGGGGGATAGCGCACGGCGCGCGCCAAGGCCTTTGCCTGGTCGCCGCTTTCGATCATCGGCACCAGCACCGTCTGCGCGCCGATATCGAGGATCTGCTTCAGAAGCCAGGCCTCGCCGATCGGCGCTCGGATAACGGGATGGCTCGGCGAGCCTTTGAGAGCCTGCAGCTGCGCCATCATCAGCGGGATGTCGTTCGGCGCGTGTTCGCCGTCGATCAGCAGCCAGTCATAGCCGGCACCACCCAGAATTTCCGCCGTATAGGCGTTGGCAAGCGCCAGCCATAGGCCGATCTGCCGGCGTCTCTCCAGAAGAGCTGCTTTGAACATATTCCTCGGCGCGGGCATTGTTTAATCCTTCTACGCGAAGAAGCTGCTGACGGTGCCGTAGGGTCCGAAATCGGCGACGATAGTATCACCGTGACGTGCCTCGACGGGGCGGATGAACGAGCCGGCAAGCACGATCTGGCCAGCCTCGATGCCGTCGCCATAGGCAGCAAGCCTGTTGGCAAGCCAGGCGACGCCGCGAGCCGGCTGATTGAGCACGCCGGCGCCGAGGCCGGTTTCCTCGACCTCGGCATTGCGCGAAACGATGGCGCCCATCCAGCGCATGTCGACGGCATCCGGCCGCATCGTCCGGCCACCGAGGACGATGCCGGCATTGGCCGCATTGTCGGAGATCGTATCGACGATGGTGCGGGCCTTCTTCGTTTCGGGATCGACCCGCAGGATACGCGTATCGAGAATTTCCAGCGCCGGCGTGATGTAGTCCGTGGCATTCAGGACATCGAAGGTGGTCACGCCTGGCCCGCGCAGCGGTGCCTTCATGACGAAGGCGATTTCCGCCTCGATGCGCGGCTGGATGAAGCGATCCGCAGGAATGGTCGCACCGTCCTCGAACAGCATGTCGTCAAACAGCACGCCGGAATCCGGTGTGTCTATATTGAGCGCATACTGCATGGCCTTGGACGTCAGCCCGATCTTCCAGCCGATGACCCTGCGCCCGGCCTCGATCTTGCTGCGCACCCATGCCGCTTGAACGGCATAGGCGTCGTCCATCGTCATGTCGGGATGCTTGAGCGACAGAAGGCCGGTCTGTGCCCTTGTCTTTTCAGCCGTATCGAGGCTTTCGGCAGCCTGTGCGATCTCGTTGTCCGTTAGCATGGTTCAGATCTCGTCCGCTATCGTGTTGCGCAAGGTTCCGATGCCATCCGCCTCGACCTCGACGATATCGCCCGGTTTCAGCCAGATCGGCGGATCGAACCGCGCGCCGGCGCCCGTCGGCGTACCGGTCACGATCACGTCGCCCGGCACCAGCGTGGTGAAGGTGGAGATGTAGTTGATGATCCGGCGGAAGGAAAAGATCATCCGGCTGGTGCGATCGCTCTGGCGGATCTCGCCGTTGACCCGGGTTTCGAGCTTGATGTCGGCGATCTGTGCCTCGTCCGTGAACGGGATCACCCACGGACCGATCGAGCCGGTGCGGTCGAAATTCTTGCCTTGAGTGACGTTGAATTTGGCATGCCGGACCCAATCGCGGATCGTGCCTTCGTTGCAGAGCGAAAGCGCGGCGATATGGTCGAGCGCACCGGCCTCGGGAATGCGCCTGCCGCCCTTGCCGATGACGATGACGATCTCGCCCTCATAGTCGAGCTGCGGGCTTTCCGGCGGGCGGATCAGGGGCTCGCCGTGGCCGGTGAAGGAGCGGGGGAAGCGGATGAACAGCGAGGGGTTGGCGGGCGCTGCCTGTCCATCCTTGTATTCCTCGTTGCGATCGGGAAAATTCACCCCGACGCAGATGAGCTTTTCCGGCGTCGGGATGGGGATTTCGAAGCGGATTTCGTCCAGCGTGAAATCCGGCTTCAATGACTTGGCTTCCTCGGCGAATTGAACGAGGCGGTCGGCCTGGATGACTTCGCGCAATGTCGGCCATGCCGCGCCATGGCGGGCTGAGAGGTCGACGACACCGCCCTCGACAGCAAGCCCGTAGCCGTGGCGGCCGTTTCTGGAAAAAGACAGGAATCTTGGATGGGGCATGGCTATCCTCTTTGCCTCAAGCGATGCCGCCAAGGCAGACATATTTGATTTCGGTGAATTCCTCGATGCCGTATTTCGAGCCTTCGCGGCCGAGGCCGGAGAGCTTGACGCCGCCGAACGGTGCCTCGGCCGTCGAGATCAGGCCGGTATTGACGCCGACCATGCCGTATTCCAGCGCTTCGGCGACCCGGAAGACACGGGCGAGATCCTTGGCGTAGAAATAGGAAGCCAGGCCAAACTCGGTATCGTTGGCCTGCTCGATGACATCGGCTTCGTCCTTGAAGCGGAACAGCGGCGCTAGAGGCCCAAAGGTTTCCTCGCGCGCTACCGCCATGTTCCGGGTGACGTCGGCGAGGATCGTCGCCTCGAAGAAAGTGCCGCCGAGCGCATGTTTCTTGCCACCCTGCAGGATCCGAGCGCCCTTGGCCGTTGCATCGGCAATATGCTCCTCGACCTTGGCGAGGGCTGCCTTGTCGATCAGCGGTCCGAGAATGACGCCTTCGTCGAAGCCGTTGCCGGTCTTCAGCTTGCCGACTGCGGTCGCCAGCTTTTGCGCAAAGGCGTCATAGACGGCGTCCTGCACATAGATGCGGTTGGCGCAGACGCAGGTCTGGCCGTTGTTGCGGTACTTGGCGATCAGCGCGCCTTCGACGGCGGTGTCGAGATCGGCATCGTCAAAGACGATGAAGGGCGCATTGCCGCCGAGTTCCAGACCCAGCTTCTTGATCGTCGGGGCGCTCTGCTTGTAGAGCTCGGTGCCGATTTCGGTCGAACCGGTGAAGGTCAGCTTGCGCACCACCGGGTTCGACGTCATTTCGCCGCCGATCGCCGCAGCCGAGCCGGTGATGACGCTGAACAGGCCCTTCGGCAGGCCGGCGCGCTCGGCGAGGATGGCAATGGCAATTGCCGAGAACGGCGTCTGCGAGGCCGGCTTCAACACCATCGCGCAGCCGGCGGCAAAGGCCGGTCCCGCCTTGCGGGTGATCATCGCATTCGGGAAGTTCCACGGCGTGATGGCGGCAACGACGCCGATCGGCTGCTTCATCACCATGATGCGCTTGTCCTTCTGGTGGCCGGGGATCAGGTCGCCATAGATGCGGCGGCCTTCCTCGGCAAACCACTCGATGAAGCTTGCGCCATAGACGATCTCACCGGTGGCTTCCGCCAGCGGCTTGCCCTGTTCTGATGTCAGGATGCGGCCGAGATCGTCCTTGTTGTCGATCATCAGCTCGTACCATTTGCGCAGAACGGCACAACGCTCCTTGGCGGTCCGGGCAGCCCAGCCCTTCTGGGCGATCCTTGCCGCCTCGATCGCGGCCTTTGTCTCCGCCGCCCCCAGCTTCGGCACAAGGCCGATGATCTCGCCGGTGGCGGGATTGTTCACCTCGATCGCGTTCTTCGGATCGGCTTCGATCCAGTTTCCGCCGACCAGAGCCGCCTGGCGGAACAATTCGGGGTCTTGCAATTTCAAGAGAGCCTCCTCGTCGAACGTTTAATAGCGGGCGCCTGGCGCCCGCCCGGCGGAGAAACTTAAGGTGCGACGATCGGCTGGGCCTTCAGCACGGAATCACGAAGCTCGGTGCCGGCAAATGTGCTGCCCTCCTCGAACCATGATTTTGGCGCGGGAGCACCCCAGAGCGTCTGGCGCTGCGGATCCTTGAGGTCCCACTTGATCGGCTCGAGATCGGGATCGACCGTCTGATAGTCCGAGCAATAGATCTCGGTGCGATGGCCATCAGGATCGCGAATGTAGAGGAAGAAGGCATTCGAGATGCCGTGGCGGCCCGGGCCGCGCTCGATATTCGCCAGCCAGCCGGTCGTCGACATCAGGTCCAGCAGGTCGATGATGTTGAGCGGCGTCGGCACCCAGAAGGCGGTGTGATGCAGGCGGGGGCCGCGACCGTTGGTAAACGCGATGTCGTGGACGCCGCCCTTGCGATGGGTCCAGGCGGCCCAGAGTTTCCCGGTTTCCTCATCGGCGGTGTATTCGGTCACACGGAAGCCGATCTCATTGTAGAAGGCGACGCTCTCGTCGACATTTGGCGAGAAGCAGTTGAAGTGATCTATGCGGAGCGGTTTTACGCCCTTGTAGAGGGCGTATTTCTGGTGGATCGGCGGCAGGCGGTCCATCTTCGAATAGAATTCGAGCGGAATGCCATGCGGGTCGCGGGTTCGGAAAGTGCGGGACTGGTAGGGACGCTCGACCCACTCGACCGGCAGGCCTTTGCTCTTGAAGAAATGCTCGGCCTTGTCGAGGTCTTCGTCGGAGAAGACCTTGAAGCCAAGGTCACGGGCTTCGGCCTTCTCGGACTTGCGAAGCACGATGCAGTGATGGCCGCGTTCTTCCAATGCACGCAGATAGATCGTGTCCGCCGTCTCGTCGGTCACCTGCAGGCCGAGCGTATCGACGTAGAAGGCGCGTGACTTCGCAAGGTCGGTGACGGCAAGTTCAACATGGCTGAGGCGCACGATGTTGAACGGCGGGTAGAGATTGGGTGTGGGCAAGGGCATGAAAGTCTCCTCCAAAGTTTGTGCGGCGTTGTCGGGCGTTCAGCCGCCAAGTTTCTGGATCGCGTGCGCGGTGGTGGCGAAGGCGACGTTTTTGGTTTCCATGTAGAAGTCGAAGGACCAGTCGCCGCCATCACGGCCGATGCCGGAATTCTTGACGCCGCCGAAGGGCGTCGGCAGGTGGCGGACGTTCTCGGAATTGACCCAGATCATTCCGGCCTCCAGCGCATCGGTGAAGCGGAAGGCACGGGTGACGTCATTGGTCCAGAGATAGCCGGTCAGGCCGTATTGAACATCGTTGGCAAGTGCCAGCGCTTCGCTCTCGTCCTTGAACGGGATCGCCGTCAGAACCGGCCCGAAGATCTCTTCCTGGGCAATGCGCATCCGGTTGTTGGCGCCGGTGAAGAGGGTGGGGGAGACGTAGCACCCGCCGCCCGGTCCGTCGAATTTCGCACCGCCGGCGGCAACGGTCGCGCCGTCCTCTCTGCCGATCGCGATATATTCCAGGACCTTCTTCTCGTGCACCGGGTGGATCAGCGGGCCGATCACGGTTTCCGGATCGAGGGGGTGGCCGACCTTGATGCGCCTGGCTTTCTCGGCGACCATGGCCGTGAACCTGTCATAGATGCTTTCCTCGACCAGCAGGCGCGAGGACGAGGTGCAGCGCTCGCCGTTCAGCGAATAGATCATGAAGACGGCAGCATCGGCGGCGCGCTCGAGATCGGCATCGGCGAAGACGACGACAGGGTTCTTGCCGCCGAGTTCGAAATGCACGCGCTTCAGGGTGTCGGCGCCCTGCTTCATGATCATCGAGCCGGTGCGGCTTTCGCCGACGAAACCGATTGCCTTGATATCGGGGTGTTCGGTCAGCGCCTTGCCGGCGTCCTCACCGAAGCCGTTGACGAGGTTCCAGACGCCCTTGGGAAGGCCTGCTTCTTCCGCGATCTCGACGAGCAGCCGCGCCGTCAGCGGTGAGAATTCGGCGGGTTTGTGGACGATCGTGCAGCCTGCAGCCAGTGCGGGGGCGATCTTCCAGGTCGACAGCATGAAAGGTGTGTTCCAGGGCGTGATGATGCCGACCGGGCCGATTGGCACACGGGTCGTCATATTCACCTGGCCAGGACCGCGTAGCGTCTTGCCGTCGCGCGCTTCCGGCGCGCGATCGGCGAAGAAGCGGAAATTCTCGGCGCCGCGCAGGGCCGCCTTGGCCATGAACTTCAGCGATTGTCCGGTGTCCAGGCATTCGGTGAAGGCGATTTCCTCGGCGCGTGCCACGATCGCGTCGGCGATCTTGTGAAGAAGCTTCCTGCGTGCCGCACCGTCCATGGCGGCCCAGGCGGGAAAAGCAGCCTTTGCGGCCTTGGCCGCCCGGTCGATATCGGCAGCCTTGCCGAGCGCCACGGTCGCCAGAGGCTTCAGGTCGACCGGAGAGATCGTCTCATAGGTCGCACCCTCTGCGGCCCAGACGTCCTCGCCGTTGATGCGGTTCATGACGCCGTCTTTGCGAAAACGGGCCAGGTAGCCTTCCGCCTTTGCAATGTTGTCTTCCAATATCGACATGATTTTCTCCGATGAATTATTGCGGCCCGGCTAGGCGCGGTCAGCTGCCTGCCTTGCGAAGGCGCGGGTGAATGGCGTTTTTCTTCCAGCTGAGCGCCGGATCGATTTCACGAATTTCGAGGGAGAGCGCGAAATGCGGCGTCTGGAAAAGCGCGCTTAGATGCTCGGTCACCGATTTGAAAATGGCCTCGCCGGTCCGTCGCTTGTCCTCTTCGCTGCGGCCCTCGCCGACACGAAAAGACATGTCGATGAAAGCATTCTCCTGGAGGAGGTCGGCGATAGCGTAAGCGTCGCTGCGGATGGCGCGGACGCGCACGGCGCCAGTCTCAAACAGGCCCGTTTTCAGGATTTCCGCGTGAACGACGCGGCAAAGCGCGTCGAAATCCACTTTTCCATCGAGATTGGCCGAATAGTCCATGGTGAAATGCGGCATCGTTCCTCCCGCTCCACGAGGTCTCAATATACTTAACATGTTAATGATATCGATGTTCTTGTCAAGACCGCGGTGAGGTCGGCATCGTTGCGCATCGCAAAAAATTGCTCCATACAACCGTCATGACACGACCTTCTCCTGAAACCACCGGCATTACCCAGGACGCCTTGCTGCCTCGCGATACGCGCCGCTCGCTGCCGATTGCCCTGCTTCGGGCGCGTGAAGCGGTGATGGGGCATTTCCGGCCGATGCTCGCGCTGCACGACGTGACGGAGCAGCAATGGCGTGTCATTCGCATTCTCGCTGAAGCCGGAACACTGGATGCGTCCGAGATGGCGGATCGGGCCTTCATTCTGGCGCCGAGCCTGACGCGTATCATCCGGTCGCTCGAGGAGCGCGGTTTCATCACCAAGACCAAGGACGCTCAGGACGGGCGGCGCATCCTGCTGCAAATCACGCCGGCGGGGCTGAAGATCATCAATGAGGTCAGCCCGGACAGTCGGACAATCTATACCGCGCTCGAGCAGCGTTTCGGCCGGGAACGGATCGAAACGCTGCTCGACATGCTCGACGAACTGGCAACGCTGAACAAATAGCATCGCCTGCGCTCCTATTTGCCGTCACCTGTTTTGAGATTATCCGCCAGCGCCAGAGCATCGGCCACATAGCGCCGAAGCCGCGTCGCCGCATCCGGCGTCTGAATTCGCTCGCCGATCCAGCCGATATAGGTGATGCTGCGCAGAACCATGAAGAGCGGCAGGGTCTCAAGGGCGCTGTCCGGCAGGGATCGCACAACGCGATATCCCTCGATCAACGCCGCCTGGATGCGTTCGTAGTGCGGCTCGCCACGGTTCTTGAACAAGGCGGTAGCGATGTCGAACATCCGCCAGCCGTAACCCCCGTCGTCAAAATCGATCAATTCGACATGATCGCCGTCAATGAGGACGTTTTCCCGAACGAGATCTGCGTGGATGAGACCGTAGTCGAGATCGAGACTCGACAAAGCGCCAAGCCGTTCTCTCAGAAAGAGACGCAGTCCGGAAAGGCGTACTGCTTCATCCGGCAGCAAACCGGGACAATCCCAAAAGCGGCCCCAGAGCGGTGTTTCTCCGAGCAAGCCATCGCCGTTCCAGGCCGGGCGAGAGAAGGAGGGCGGCGGGCTCCAGGCGTCGGAGGCGGCGTGCATCCGCGCCATCGTTTCCCCGAGGGTGCGGAAAATGTCGGCAAGCCGGTCTTTCGAATATGCGAGAGGGACACCCGATTGGCCGAGCGGAATGCCGGTCATCCAACTGACGATGTCTGCGTATTGCTCACCGAACTCAGCATTCGCCGCAAGCGCAACGGTCTGGCGTCTATCCGGTGTGGGAACGGGCGCCGGAACGCGCAAACCCGCTTCGCGCAAGGCGGCCATCCAGGAGAGTTCCGAGACCAGTGCCTCTTTGTCGTGGTAACCGGGCCGGTGCAGCCGCAGCGCTGCTGGTTCACCGCTTTCGAGCGTTACCCGGAACACCGCATTCTCCCGGTATTTCAGCAGCTCGGGTGTCTGCGCACCGAGATCCCAATTGGCGAGCGCCTGGGATGCCCGGGCGTTGAGCGCGTGCATCAAGGGGAGGGGTCGATCGTCAGACATGGCCGTCTTCACAATCCGGACAGGACATCGTCGAGGGTCGACAGCATCAAATCGGCATTGTCCTTGGAAAAGGGCATGGGCGGCCGGATCTTGGTCGCGCATTGATGAATGCCGATCTTGCCCATCAAAACGCCGCGCGCCCGCATGTCGTTGATGACTTTCGTGGCGAGGTCCGGCGCCGGCGTCTTTTGCTCACGGTCGAGAACGAGTTCCGCCCCGAAGAACAGACCGCTGCCGCGCACGTCGCCGATGATGCCATGTTTCTCGGACAGGCGCTTGAGGCCGTCCTGCGCATAGGCGCCGACGGTGCGGGCGTTCTCCATCAGGCCCTCGTCTTCGATCACGTCGAGGACAGCGAGCGCCGCAGCGCAGGAAACCGGATTGCCGCCGAATGTATTGAAGTAGCGGAAGGACTTGCGGAAGGCGTTCAGCGTGTCGGCATTGGCCACCACGCCGCCAACCGGATGGCCGTTGGCCATCGGCTTGCCGAGTGTCACGACATCCGGGACGAAGCCGGCGCGCTGGTGGCCCCACATGTGGCCACCGGTGCGCCCGAAGCCCGGCTGAACCTCGTCGGCAATCACCAACCCGCCGGCCTTGCGCACCGCAGCAATCGCCTTGTCGAGGAAACCCGACGGCAGATCCGGAAATCCTTCATTGGCAAAATACGGGCAAATGATCAGCGCCGAAAATCCATGCGGGCTGTCCTGCAGCGAGACGATTGCCTTTTCCACCTCCGCCGCGAAAGCCTCGGCAAAGTCTTCTCCCGGCGCGCCACCCAGCGGCCGGTAGCTGTCTGGTGCCGGCACATGGCGCACATGGCCGCCGAAGCCGCCGACCGGCGGCATGCGGGTGGAAAGCTGCGACACAGCCGCGGTATTGCCGTGATAGGTGTGGTCGGTGGCGATGACGCCGGTCTTTCCCGTGACCGCCTGGGCCATGCGCAACGCGATGTCGTTGGCCTCGCTGCCGGTGCAGGTCATGATCGCCGTATCGAGGCTCGCGTCGAAGGTTGCCGTCAGCCGCTCGACATAATCGAGGATGCCCTCATGCAGGTAGCGTGTGTGGGTATTCAGCGTCGAGGCCTGCCGGGTGATCGCGTCCACGACCCGTGGGTGGCAATGGCCGACATGCGGCACATTGTTGTAGCAATCGAGATATTTGCGGCCATCCGCATCCCATAGCCAGACGCCTTCGCCGCGTACCAGCTGGACGGGATCGTTGTAGAAGGTCGACATGTTTCGGCCGAGAAGCCGCTCGCGGCGAGCCAGAAGTGTCGCATTGTCCGCCATATCATTTTCCTCCGGCGGCAGCCGTCAGGCCGGCATCGAGTGCGGCGACGATCCGGTTCACATCGGTGGCGGTGATAACAAGCGGCGGCGAAATGATGATGTTGGAGCCTGAGGTGCGCACCATGACGCCCGCTTCATAGGCCGCATCCTGCAGGCGCTGGACCGCATCTTTCGGGGCAGCGGCTTTCGTCACGCGATCGGTGACCAGCTCGAGGGCGCACATCAATCCTTTGCCGCGCACGTCGCCGATCAGCTCATGCCTTTTCCTCAGCGCCTGAAGGCCCGCCAGAAGTTCCTCGCCGCGTGCGCCGGCATTGGCTGCCACATCAAGACGTTTCATTTCCTTCAGCGTGGCGAGCGCTGCTGCGGCGCCGACCGGATGGCCGGAATAGGTGTAGCCATGGCCGATGGAGCCGGTGGCGTTCTTGTTGCTTTCGAAGGCGTCGGCGATCTTGTCCGCGATCATCACCGCGCCGAACGGATAATAGCCATTGGTGATCGCCTTGGCAGTGGACATCAGGTCCGGCTTCACGCCCCAGAGGCGCGAACCGCTCCAGGCGCCGGTGCGGCCGAAGGCGGTAATCACCTCGTCGGCAATCAGCAGGATGCCATGCTTGTCGCAGATGGCGCGCATCAGCGGCATGAAGGTCTCGTGCGGCACCATGATGCCGCCGGCGCCAAGAACCGGCTCCATGATGAAGGCGGCGATGGTGTCTGCACCCTGAAAGGCGATTTCATCCTCGAACTGCCGGGCAATGGCGGCCGCGATCTCTGCCGGATCTTCGGTGCCGAAGGGGTTGCGATAGGGATAGGGAGCGGCGAGGTGAAAGACACCAGGCATCAGCGGTTCATAGTTGCGGCGGAAATTGGCATTGCCGTTGACCGAGGCGCCACCGAAATGGGTGCCGTGATAGCCCTTCTTCAGCGCGACGAATTTGGTGCGTTCCGGCTGGCCGTTGACCTTGTGATATTGCCGGGCGAGGCGAAGGCAGGTCTCCACGGAATCTGAGCCGCCCGAGGTAAAGAAGGCACGGCTGAGGCCGTCTTCCTTGAACCACGCCGCAAGCTCGTAGGACAGTTCGATCAGCGGCGGATTGGTGGTGCCGCGGAAGGCGGAATAGTAGGGAAGCTCGTCGAGCTGATCGCGGATCGCCTTTTTGATCGGCTCGCAGGAATAGCCGAGATTGACGTTCCAGAGGCCGCCGACGCCGTCGAGCACCGTCTTGCCGTGGATATCGGTGATGTCAACGCCGGAGGCTGATTTGACGATGCGGGGCGGGTTGGCCAGCATCTCGGCCGGATGCGCCATCGGGTGCCAGATATGACGGGCGTTGTTTTCGGTCAGGAAATTGGTTTCGCGCATTGCGCAGTCCTTTCGGTTCAAAGTCCAAGCATGGAAAGGGCGCGGGCATAGCCGTCCGCGGGGCGGGTAACGTCGAAATGGACATGGGGAAGCCCCACGGCTTCGGCGCCCTCGATGTTCTTCAACTGATCGTCGACGAAGACGCAGGCATCGCGCGGCACGCCGACCGCGGCAATGACCTGTTCATAGGCACGCGGATCCGGCTTCAGGATCTTGGTGTAGGTGGCATCGACGATCACATCGAACAGGTCGATGAGCGGAAAGCGTTTGCGGAACTCCACACCATAGAAAAGATCGAGTTCGTTCGACAGGATGGCAAGCCGCAGGCCGGCCGCCTTGGCGCGCGCGATGGCGTCGCGTGCTTCGGGACGCAGCACCAACTCGGCTTCGGCGCCGCGCGCCCGCTGAACGAAGGTCTTCATGTCGGCCCAATCTTCTCCGACGAGCCGGCCCACTTCCGCCGTCCGGGCCATCCAGTAGTCCCGCTCGGTGATCTCGCGGTTCTGCATCGATACCCACAGGGGATCGCTTGCCGTATCGAACGGACCGCGCCAGGTCAGGGTGCCTGTGGGAAGACCAAGCGCCCGTTCGGTGATGTCATGGGTTTCGAACAGCGTGCGGGTGATAACGCCGCCGAAATCGAGAATGAGCGCGCGATCGCCTGTCATGGCCTGCCTTCCGGAATGATGCCCTGTGAAACCCACGTGTCGAACACGGCGAGGGCCTTGGTGGAAAACTCGGTTGAATTGATGTGGGCATCGACCTCGTGAAGGGCGACGGATGCGGGCACCGCCAGACGCATGGCCTGCGTAAAGGCCTCGAGCCCCTCGGGATCGTGCAGCGGCTCGCCCGGCTGGTCCCATTCCTGCACGCCCTTGAGCGGCAGCAGGAGGGCGACCGGCGCCTGCGTGCGCCCGAGCTTTTCGCCGATGAGGGCGGCCGTTGCCCGGCGTCCAGCTGGCGACGTGGTGACGGAGCCGATCAGCCGGTTATGGGCATGATAGGGTCTGTCGGACAGAGCCGCGGGCAGGGGCTGCCAGGCAGGAAGATCGACCATATCGGTCGCACCGGGCGCCACGATTTGCGGGATGCCGAGGCGACCGGCATTTTCCATCCGGTCCGGGCCTGAAGTGACCACGGTGCCGTTCTGATAATTGACGACTTCCTGCATGCAGAAGTCGAAAACGGCGGCGAAGCCCTTCTGGGCGGCAATCGCCTCGAAAGCCCGCCCGCCCATGCCGGTGGAATGGAAGACCGCGACATCGTAGCCGCGCTTTTCAAGTTCGGGCTTCAGATGCTTCATGTACTTCAGGCAGGACGAGCCGAGCGAGGTCATGCCGATCAGCGGCCGGTCGGCCGCCGGTTTGACGCTGGCGCGCGCCGCGCCGACGACGGCGCCGCAAGCCTGCGAGAGCACCGCCCGGCAGATGCCGTTCAGCCCGTAGAGCCCGCCGGCCCACAGGATCATCATCAGATCTGGCGCGATGCGCTCCGGCGGCACGAGATGCGAATAGGCAATCGTCGAGACCACGAACTTGGGAACGCCGAGCGGCAGCGCTGCCGCCACGTCGAGTGCGAGGTCCGTACCCATGGAGCCGCCAAGAATGATGACGCCATCGGCCTTTCCGCTCGCGTGCAGCATGCCGACCAGAGCTGCAGCACCGTCCGACATCAGCGCCATTGCCGAATTTTCGTCGCCGCTGTCGATGATCGCCTCGATCGAGGTTCCTGCCGACCGGGCAATATCATGCCGCGAATAATCCGGCTTGTACGGTGGATCGGAAAGCACGCTGACATCGATCATGACGGGCCTTGCGCCCGCATCGCGGATGATGCCCGCCATGAATTGCAGTTCGTCGGATTTGGTATCCCCCGTTCCGACGACCAGGATATTCGGTTCGCTGAGATGTGTTGAAGACGCTGCGAGGCTCATCAACCTGTCCCCCTTGCTTGTGTTGCGGTTCCCATCGGTCTTTCCGACCCGTAGTATTTTTCAGAGATGCGTTTGGCCGCCGCCGATACGATCGCGCCGAAGCCGTTGAGAGTGGCGGCATTCGCCCGCACGAGGGGTGCGGCAATGGTGATGGAGCCAATCGGCTGACCGGTGGGCGAAAGAATGGGAGCACCGGTGCTGACGACGCCGACTTCGAGACCCTGACTGCTGATCGAGAATCCGCGCGCGATCGTTTCATCGATCATTTTCCGCACCACGGCCGGATCGGTGACAGTGTGCTCGGTGAAGGATTCCAGCGGCTGCGAGAGCGCCAATTCGATTTGTTTTTTGCCCGAGAAAGCCAGATAGGCGAGACCTGATGCCGTGGCGTGAAAAGGCAGGTGCGTGCCGATCTCGACGATAACACGGTGAGCACGCGGCGAGTCTTCGACATGGATCGTCGAAAGCGCGCCGCCGCTGAATTCGGCGAGATGTACGGTTTCCTCAGATGTTTCGGCGAGCTCTCTCACGAAAGGAACGGCGATCCGCAGGAACGGATAGCGGGCTTCCCGAACCCGGGCCAGGCGAACCGGAGCCGATCCGATCCGATATTTGCGCGTCTCCGGATCCTGTTCGACGAAACCGTGTTTTTCCAGTTCGACAAGCAGGCGCCGGGCGGTTGCCTTGTCGAGACCGCAAAGACGGGCGACATCGGTCAATCCGGGTTCGGCATTCAGTTGGGACAGTTTGTCCAGCAGGGACAGGGCTTTTCCGACGGTGCTCATGCGGCTTTCCTCTTTTGCCGGCCTGCTGCTTTGGCGCTGCCGGATTGATCGTTGTCATGCACCTGTCAGGCCAGAACCGCGCCTTCCCAACTCGCGGTCAAATTACTTAACATGCGAATTAACTTGACAGGTGACGCCATTCTTTGCAAGTCTATATTTGAAGCACAGGTTCAATATATGAACCATAAGCGCTGACGGACCCACGACCAAGAACAAAAGCCAAAATGTGTGTCGTCAGTCCGGTGTGAGACGTGGAGGTCGCTTTCGGGGAACGCATGTTGCCCGCGGCGCAATCGAATAATCGCAACAGGGGAACGTTAGCGACATGGACAATCAACTCTCAACCAGCGCAGGGGGAAACCAACTGCGCAAGAACAGTCTCGGCGTCGGCGCCGTGACATTCCTGGTGGTCTCGGCAGCAGCACCCTTGACGGCGGTGGCGGGGGGCGTTCCGCTTTCCATGCTGCTCGGCAACGGGCCGGGTATCCCGCTGACCTTCCTGCTGGTCACGCTGATCCTGGTTCTGTTTGCCGCCGGCTACGTCGCCATGGCGCGTCACATCCGCAATGCCGGCGCCTTTTATGCCTATACGGCCCAGGGGCTCGGCGGGATGATGGGAGGTGCCGCCGCCCTCATCGCCATCCTTGCCTATAATGCCATGCAGATCGGCGTTTTCGGGCTCTTCGGCGCAGCAACATCGGGCTTCTTCGCGGGCCTCGGGCTCGAACTGCCCTGGTGGGTCTGGACCTATGTCGGTATCGCAATCGTCGCCATCTTCGGCTATCGCCGCGTCGATCTTTCGGCCAAGGTGCTGACGGTTCTCGTCATCCTTGAATATCTCGTCGTGCTGGTCATCGACGCCGCCATCCTGTTCAAGGGCGGCGACAGCGGCATCTCGGCCGCACCCTTCACGCCCTCAGCCTTCATGGTCGGAACGCCGGCAATCGGCATTCTGTTCTGCTTCGCCGCCTTTATCGGCTTCGAGGCCACCACGATTTACAGCGAGGAAGCGCGCGAGCCGCATAAGACCGTGCCGCGCGCCACCTATATATCGGTGCTTATTATCGGCCTCTTCTACATGCTGACCTCATGGCTGATGGTCAATGGCGCCGGCGTCGACAAACTCGTTCCCGAGTTGCAGGGGCTTGCCGATCCGACGACGTTCCTCTTCGGCCTTGCCGAACGTTATGTCGGTCACTGGATCATCCCGGTCATGAATGTGTTGTTCATCACCAGCCTGTTTGCAGGCGTGCTCGCCTTCCACAATGGCGTCGCCCGCTACATGTATGTTGCCGGCCGCGAGGGCTTGCTGCCGCAGTCCGTCGGCGTTACCCACCCGGTATTCCAGAGCCCGCATGTCGGCTCGGTGATCCAGACGATCATCGCGGCTCTCGTCGTAGCGCTCTTTGCCTTCACTGGCCAGGATCCGGTGCTCGCACTGTTTTCGTGGCTCACCAATGTCGCCACGCTGGCGATCATCCTGCTGATGGCGTTCACCGCATTCGCCATCGTTGCCTTCTTCAGCCGCAATCCGGGCCTGGAAAACAACGTGCTGGTGACGAAGGTGCTGCCGATCGTTACCGGCGCCATCCTTCTGGGGCTGGTCTACTATATCGCGGTGAATTTCGGCGCGATCGCCGGTGCAAGCGGCGTGCTCGGCGTGCTTTTGCCGGGCCTGGTGCTGATTGCCGCCATCGTCGGCTTCATAGCGGCCGCCCGTCTGAAGTCGGCCGATGCCGCCGGCTTTGCCCGGCTCGGCGCCGGCCAGGAGGCCTGACCCGTCACAGCCATGATGGCGGGCGCCCGGCCCGCCATTTTCTTTCGTGAGGATATTGAGATGCAGGACAAGATCGATCAACTCCGCTCCGGCGCCGTCTCCCCGCAATCGCTGTTCATCGGCGGCGAGTGGCGCGCACCTTCGAGCGGCGCGACCATGGATGTCATCTCACCGATCGACGGAACAAAATTGACGACCATCGGCGATGCCGGGGCCGCCGATGTCGACCTCGCCGTCAGGGCCGCACGCGCCGCTTTCGAGAAAGGCACGTGGTCGAAGGCCGCACCCGCCGAGCGCAAGAGGATCCTTTTCCGGATCGCCGAACTGATCGAGCGCGATGCGCTGGAACTGGCCGTGCTCGGCGTGCGCGACAACGGTACCGAAATCAGCATGGCGCTGAAGGCCGAGCCCGGCAGCGCGGCCGCCACCTTCCGTTATTATGCCGAAGCCCTCGACAAGGTCTATGGCGAGATCGCGCCCACGCCCGAAAGCGTTCTCGGCCTCATCCACCGCGAGCCCGTCGGCGTCGTCGCGGCGATCGTACCATGGAATTTCCCGATGATGATCGGGGCCTGGAAGATCGCGCCGGCACTGGCTGCCGGCAACTCCATCGTGCTGAAGCCAGCCGAAGGCGCATCGCTCAGCCTGCTGAAACTGGCAGCACTCTGCGCGGAAGCCGGCCTGCCGGAGGGCGTGCTCAACGTCGTCACCGGCCGCGGTACGGTCACGGGCGAAGCGATCGGCCTGCATGGCGACATCGATGTTCTCGCCTTCACCGGATCCGGCCTGGTCGGCCGGTGGCTGCTTGAATATTCGGCCCGCTCCAACCTCAAGCGCGTCTACCTCGAACTCGGCGGCAAGTCGCCCAACATCGTCTTTGCCGATGCGCCGGACCTCGAACAGGCCGCCAAGGTTTCCGCCTATGGCATCTTCCGCAATTCGGGGCAGGTCTGCGTCGCAGGCTCGCGGCTTCTAGTCGAGCGGTCCATCCACGAGGAATTTTCCGAACGAGTTTCAGCGATCGCCGCGAAGATCAAAGTCGGCGATCCGCTTCTGCTGACCACCGAATCCGGCGCGATCTCAAGCGAAATCCAGCTCAAGAAGGATCTCGGCTTCGCAGACGAAGCGCTGGCCCAAGGTGCGCGTCTGAGAACCGGTGGAGAGCGCATCCTGGAAGAAACTGGCGGCTTCTACATGCGGCCGACCGTCTTCGACGTGACACCGGAGATGACGCTTGCCAAGGAAGAGGTGTTCGGGCCGATCCTCTCCATCATTCCGTTCGACGACGAAGTGGAAGCCCTGCGCATTGCCAATGCAACGCCTTACGGCCTGGCTTCCGCGGTATGGACCGCAAACCTTTCACGCGCCCATCGCTTAGTGCGCGATATCAAAGCTGGCGTCGTGCACGTCAACACCTATGGCGGCGCCGACAATACCGTTCCGCTCGGCGGTGTCCGCCAATCCGGCAACGGTTACGACAAGTCGCTGCACGCAATGGACAAGTACCACAACCTCAAGACGGCATGGATTCAGCTGTAAAGCATCGAAGCGACATAAGGGGAGGGAGGCGCGCCATCGAAGGCCGTTCCGCCCAAAAAGGCTCTATGTCAGCAGAAAACAGTTTGAATGGTGGTGAATTCCTTCAGCCCCTCGGCGCCGAACTCGACCCCGATACCGGACTGTTTCACCCCACCGAAGGGTGCGTTGGGCTGGATGGCGCCATGCTTGTTGATCCAGACCGAGCCGCATTCGAGCTGACTTGCCACTTGCTTGGCCTTGGCGATGTCGCGCCCCCAGACGGAGCCGCCGAGCCCAGCCGGATTGTCGTTCGCCTTGGCGATCACGTCGGCAAGATCGGTGTAGCGGATGATCGGCAGGGCAGGTCCGAACTGCTCGTGATCGACGAGCTTGCATCCATGGTCGACATCGGCCACCAGCGTGACCGGGTAGAAATAGCCCGCCCCGGCGTATGCCGTGCCGCCGGTCAGAATGCGGCCACCCTTGGCACGGGCATCCTCCACGTAGGAGGAGACGATGTCGAACTGCATCCTGTTCTGCACAGGGCCAAGGATCGACTGTTCCGACAGACCATCACCGACGACGATACCGGCGGCATAGGCGGCCAGGTGCTCGCAGACGGCGTCATAGATGCTGTCATGGACATAAAGACGCTTCAGGCAGGCGCAGGTCTGACCGTTGTTGATGAAGGCGCCCCAAAACAGGCCTTCGGCGATCTCCTTCGGATCGGCATCGGGAAGGACGATGCCGGCATCGTTGCCGCCGAGTTCCAGGGTCAGCCGCTTCAGCGTGTCTATGGCGCTCGCCATCACCTTCTTGCCCGTGGCAGTCGAGCCGGTGAAGGTCAGTTTGGCAATGCCGGCATGCGTGGATATCGCCGCACCGATATCGTTTTCGCCGGTCACGATATTGATGACGCCGGGCGGCAAGACCTCATTCATCAATTCCACTAGACGGATGGTCGAGAGCGGTGTCATGGGTGACGGTTTGATGACGACCGTGTTGCCGGTCCGGATGGCGGGGATGACATGCCAGCAGGCGATCATCACCGGATAATTCCAAGGTGTAATCGAGCCGACGACACCCACAGGCTTCCGATGCAGCTCGACGCGGCCTTCCGGCGTGTCCTGCAGGACTTCCACCGGCAGCTCGATTTCCGCCGTGTGGCGGGTCCAGGCAACGGCGCCACCGATTTCGAAGCGGGAGCCAAGTCCATTGAGCGGCTTGCCCTGTTCGAGTGTCAGCAGCCGTGCAAGCTCTTCCGAGTTTTCCTCGATCTTTGCCGCAATGGCGCGGCAGGCATCGGCGCGCTCCGCGCTCGATTTCGCCCGCCAGCCTTCAAATGCGGCCGTCGCCGCGGCAACGGCTGCATCGAGATCCTGGACGGTGGCCAGAGGCATGCCGCCGACGACATCCCCGGTCGAAGGGTTGAGAATATCGGCGTGATGTGCGGTTTCCACCGGCCTGCCGCCAATGAACAGCGTGTAGCGCTTCATATGCGAACTCCTCCCAAGCAATTTCTGAGGAGCATTCAAATCGAAGTGGCATTTTCTGTCTTGGATTTGGGCGCGGCCCGAATAGGACAAAAGCGCAGACAATTCACTGCTGCAGAATGTCCTTCGGGGAACAGTCGAACGCTCTGCGGAAGCACCGGTTGAAATAGGAAATATCGTTGAAGCCGGCGGAATAGGCGACCTCGGCGATGGTGATCGCATTGGCAGTGTTCTTCATCTGCGTCAGTTGTTCGTGGACGAGATGAAGGCGCCGCATACGGATCAGGGATGTCACCGTGGTGCCGGCCGCTGAAAAATCTTCCTGCAGGGTGCGCAGGGAAATTCCAACCTTGTCGGCAAGCCATTGTGGCGTCAGGTTTTCATCCGTCAGATGCCGGTCGATCAAGATATGGACTATCTCCAGCCGGCCGCCGGCACTGTCGAGAGGAACCGGCTCGTCGAGTTCTCCCTCAACGGCAAAGGCCTGACGCGTGGCGCTGAAAAGCAGTTCGCGCAGATGCCGAGCCTGCCTGTCGCCCGCATGTGTTTTTAGGAGCTTGGCCACCACTGCCCGGAGCATCGCCGACATCGGGTCTTCCGCTTCGATCCTGCGTGAAACCTCCACCCGTACGGATTTGTCCGCGAAGATCAGCTGACGGGGCAAATGGACCGACAAGTGATTGGAAAAACGGCCCCCGAAGTGAAAGATCGACGGACTGGAGCTATCGACCAGAATGCAATCCCCCGGCACAATGATCGACTGCCGTCCACGCTGTTCGATTCCACATGTCCCCTCGAGTTGCAGCAGCAGGAAAAGATTTTCACCGTAGTCGGTACGGATATCCCCGATGTCGCGGCGGATGACATCTACATCATTGGCGACCTGAGCCAGTTCCAGCCCACCGGCGTCCATAGTGCGCGCGCCCCCTGTCACAGAGGCGCGTTCAGCTCGGCACGGGTTGAAGTTTCCACAGATGGATTGCAGTTGCGCGGTCCATTCATCAAGGGCATGGGCAGGCCATCGCGCTGGGACCAACGCCCCAAATTCCGCATGATGCTGCATGGCAGTCCCCTCCCAAAGACCGTCTAGCTCTTCCGTCTTTAAGACAAGATAGTTCTCGTGTTAAGCAATCCCCGTTTCGGAGCTTTGTCAACGCGAATCTTGTCGGCGTGACGTGGTCGCAAATTCAGCCGCCGAAACTGCCGGTCTGCGTCGGCACGTGCACATAGTTGCGGTCGAAATACAGCAACGCATGACCGTCCTTGCGGGAGCGAATGTTCACCACCTCGCCGACAAAGATATTGTGCGTGCCGACCAGCCGTGCCTCGACGAGGCGGCAGTCGAAGGAGACGATCGCATCGGTGAGCGCCTGGTTGCCGGATGGCAGGCTGACCCAGTCGGCCGCGGCGTAACGCGCTTCCATGTCGGATTGCTGGCCGGCGAAGGACCCGGCAAGGTCCTTGTGCTCGGGCGTGAGAACATTGACGCAAAAGCGGCGGTTCTCGACGAAAAGACCTGTTTGGGCGGAGCGACTGTTCATGCAGACCAGGAGGGTCGGCGGTTCGTCGGTAACGCTGCACATGGCGGTGGCGGTGAACCCGCCGCGCCCGGCGGGTCCGTTGGTGGTGATCACGTTGACGGGCGCGCAAACCCGCGCCATCGCGTTGCGGAACTCGGTTTTCGAGACAGCCTCCTCCATGGCGCTCTCCCTTACTCGGCCGCGCTGCGGATCGGATCGGCACTGTCGAGCGGCGGCAGCCAGGTATCACCCGTCCAGCCGTTCTCGTCATAATCGGCCATGCACTGATCGACCAGCGCTTCCATTTCCTTGAGCCGCCCGCCACGCTCGGCGCCTTTCAGCACCTGCAGGCGGACTTCTTCCGGTGCTCCGGCATAATTCAACTCATAGAGCGCGTGGCGGCCGCCAAACTCGGTGCCGGTTGCGTCCCACAGAAGCTTCATGATCTTGATGCGCTCGATATGGCCCATGTCGTCCGATCCGCGCACATATTGGGCGAGATAGCGGTTGATGTCCGGATTGGTGAAATCCTTGGCGGACGACGGCAAATAAATAAGGCCGGAGGCGACCGTGCGGCGGACGATGTCAATCACCTTCGGATAGGCTTCCGACATGAAGGTGCGGTAGCAGAGGGCAGCCTCCAGGTTCGGCAGCATCGCGCCATTGGCCCAGGGAATTGGATTGTGCGCCATGGCATTGGAGAAGGTCCAGAACTGATGACGGATGGCGATCAGCTCGCCGAGCATCGCCTGATTGCCGCGGAAGGCATCGCCGCCGGTGGCACGCAGGGCCTTGGCAAGCAGGCCAGCCAGGAAATCCATCTTCACCGCAAGCCGGGTGCAGCCCTGGAAGCAATAGCCGTGCATGAAACCCGAGGCGGGGTGGAAGGAGAGGATCTTGGCGGCATCGCGCAAAACCAGCACGTCTTCCCAGGGCACGAAGACGTTGTCGAGGACCAGGATCGCGTCGTTCTCGTCGAAGCGCGAGGACAGCGGATAGTCATAAGGGTGGCCCGCCGAATTCGCCGTCTGCTCATAGGAGACGCGGCAGAACATCTTGATACCAGGCGCATTCATCGGAACGATGAACATGACCGAGAGCGAGGGATCTTCCGTGACCGTCGCCGAACTCTGGGCGAGGAAGTTGTAATGGGTCAGCGCGGACGATGTCGCAACCACCTTCGCACCCGAGACATAGATGCCGGCGTCAGTTTCCTTGGTGATGTGGACGAACACATCCTTCACCGCATCGGCCGGTTTGTGACGGTCGATCGGCGGATTGACGATCGCATGGTTCATGAAGAGAACCGATTCCTGCGCTCTCTTGTGCCAGGCGAGTGCATTTTCCTTGAAGGGGCCGTACCAGTCGGCATTCGCCCCGAGCGTATTCATCAGCGCCGCCTTGTAGTCGGCGGTGCGGCCCATCCAGCCGTAGGACATGCGCGCCCAGTCGGCGATCGCACCCTGCTGGGCGACGAGGTCTGACGATGATTTCGCCACCCGGAAGTATTTGTGGGTATAGCCGTTGGAGCCGGTATCAGTCGGCGAGGTCAGCCGTTCCTTGGTCTTCTCGTCATGCAGCGCATCGTACATCCGCGCGATCGAACGGGCGGAATTGCGCATCGAGGGATGGGTGGTGACGTCGGCGATGCGTTCGCCGTTGATGTAGACTTCACGCCCGTCGCGAAGGCTCGCGAGATATTCGGCACCGGTAAAGGGTCTGGTCTTGTCGCTGCGGTGATCTTCAGCTCGTAGCATGTGTTCCTCCCATAGATCGTGACAGAAAGCTAAGCCTGAAAGGCGGCCGCAGCCATGGACAAAGCCGGCAAATTGCTGGTACTTTTTCCGGCATGGCGAAAAAAAATGAGGTCCCGAACTTCTTTGTTTACGGCGAGCCGAGCCGCTCGCTGGATGTCGGCTTCATGCATGTCGAGACTGTCATGGATCGAAAAACCGTGCATTTCGGCCATGTCGCGCCGCACAAGCACCCACTGATGGGCCAGATCACCTATTGGTTTCAAGGGGGCGGGACATATCGGATTGAAGACCAGACTTGGAATTTTTCAGCTCCAACCATCAGCTTCGTTCCGAGCAACGTCGTGCATGGCTTCGAGGTCGACGATCAATCGGATGCGATCGTCGTTTCCATTTCCGACGACATGCTGAAGGCTATGACCGCGCAGGTGGATCTGGCGATCGACATTCCGACCTTCCTGACCGGCCAGACGGGGGATCCCGCCTGGCAAAGGATCGGCGCGCTCCTCGGCATGGTGGCGGCGGACTATCGCGAGCGCGGCGCCGAAAGCGAGAAGGTGATGGTCGGCCTCGTCGGCGTCGTGCTCTCCCTCATGGGGCGGCTTGGCGGCGGGGCAGCGCCGTCGACTTCACCGGCGGTGGCTCTCGCTCTTTCGCTACGCCGTGCCATCGACCGTCACTACAAACAGGACTGGCCCGTCGCACATTATGTCGATCTGCTCGCCACCACGCCCCACCTTCTGGACAAGGCGGCGCAAGAGGTCTTCGGATCCACGGTCAAGGACATGCTGCTGCAGCGGCGGCTTCTGGAGGCGAAGCGCCTGCTGATGTTTACCATCCGCCCGATCGAGGATATCGGCCGCGAGATCGGTTTCGAAGACCCGGCCTATTTTTCCCGATTCTTCCGCAAGCGCATGGGAGAAGCCCCTGCGGCCTGGCGCCGTCGCCATCTTGAGCCCAAGGTGCAGGTGCCGCCAGGAGAGAATTAAGTTAGCGTCGGACCTCGCCGCTCGATATCGAAGCCATCGTCCGCCGCGCCCGATCAAGTTCCATAAATATGCTTGTGCTGCAAACTGCGCACAAGCCAGATAGTCATGTACTTTCAATGATTTAACTCAGGAAAGGCGGTCGACTGATCGTTTGTGCCGGCGGTGACACTGCCGGCCAGCAGGACGGCATGAAGAAGACTTTCGAAGAGCGCTTTCCAGGCATGACGCTCGATATCGTCGTCGACTATTCGAAATTCCACGACGCCCGCATCGACAACCAGGTCGCGACGGGAACTCTCGTCCCCGATGTCGTCCAGCTCCAGACGCTGCAGGACTTCCCGCGCTGGAAGACGGAAGGCGTGCTGATGAACTACAAGGCTGCTGGCTGGGACAAGATCTACAAAGACTTCCGCGACAAGGACGGCGCCTATACCGGCATTTTTGTCGACGCTTTCAGCAATGTGATCAACATGTCTGCGCCACCTTGCCGGCAAATTACGTCGCCTTCGAATATCCGAGCGCCTCCGACCCCTGGTGGGAAGACCTGGTAATCGGCTTGCCGCCGCAGATCGTCAAGGACAGCATGGTGGACCTGCTGGAAGCGCCGGGGCTGGGCCTCGATATCGACGCTGAAGGGGCCAGGAAATATCTTGGGGAAGAGGACGCGGGCTTTTTCGAATGAAACTCCCGTCACCTGCCGTGCCCATTTTGTCAGGCGCCAGGTAGCCACCGGGCTGGACAAAAGCGGCTTATACGGGCCTCAGGCGATCGTTCGTCGCACGTCGTTTTGAACGCGCTTCAGCGCTGGCAGGTAGCGATCTACGGCTACCGAAATATCCTCTTCGGTAGCAGCAAAGCCGACATTCAACGCGGCTATCACCTTGCCATGAGCATTGAGCAATGGGACAGCAACGGATCTAAGCCCCATCTCAACCTCCTGATCGATGCTGGCAAAGCCCGCTTTGCGAACTTTATCCACTTCCTCGAGCAGGCTATCCAGATCCGTCACGGTCTTGGGGGTGCGCGCATCTCGGGGTGACATTTCCAATGCCGCCCGCACCTCGGCCTCCGTCAACGTTGCAAGCAAGACGCGTCCCATCGAAGTGCAATAGGCGGGAAGCCGCGAACCGGGCATGAGGGTGATAGACATCACTCGCCGTTGAGCGGCCCGCGCGACATATACTATTTCGGCATGATCAAGGATCGATACCGATGTGCTCTGGCCAATTTCGTCAGAGAGTTGATCTAGCCAAGGCTGCACGAGCCGTGGCAGCGGCATTGTTGCGAGACAACCGGTGCCCAGCCGCAGCACGCGGGGCGTGACGGTGAAATATTTCCCATCATATGCGCAGTAGCCGAGCTCATAGAGGGTCAGCAAGCACCGCCGCGTGGTTGCGCGATCATATCCGGTTACTTTGGCAGCATCGGAGATGCTCAGGCGAGGCGCCTCGGCAGTAAATGCTTCGATCACGCGCAAGCCTTTCGCAAGGCCTCCCATTATGTCGCGGCTTTCCATGATAGCGCCCTCAAATTGTGCGAATATCGAACAAAGATGAGATAACGCACAAACCCTCTTTAATGTCCAGCCGTTCGCGGTTATTCGTTCATCGCGTCTTACAGATTATCCGCCTTTCATGAGGACGAACCCGATGGACAAAACTATTGAGAAGCTCGAGGCCGCGGTCGCGGAAATTGGAGACGGCGCAACCGTCATGATCGGCGGATTTGGAGGCTCTGGCGCTCCGATCGAGCTTATCCATGCGCTCATCGATAGAGGCCCGAAGGACCTGACCGTAATCAACAACAATGCCGGAAACGGGCGTATCGGCATCGCCGCAATGATCGATGCGGGCATGGTCAAGAAAATGATCTGCTCGTTTCCGAAATCGTCAGATCCGCGCGCCTTTACGGACAGGTATCTTGCCGGCGAGATCGAACTGGAGTTGGTGCCGCAGGGCACGCTCGCGGAACGCATCCGCGCAGGAGGAGCGGGTATTCCCGCCTTCTATACTCCGACCGCCTACGGCACCGAGCTGGCGGAAGGCAAGCCAATCGCGGAATTCGATGGCCGCCACTACGTGCAGGAGCGTTGGCTGAAAGCTGATTTCGCGATCGTCAAGGCGCATCTCGGCGATACCCATGGCAACCTGACTTACAACAAGGCTGCCCGCAACTTCAATCCGCTGATGTGCATGGCTGCGACGAAGACGATCGTGCAGGTTTCGAAGATCGTGCAGGCGGGTGAGATCGATCCGGAACATGTCATTACGCCCGGTATCTTTGTCGACCGCATCGTCCAAGTTTCCAATCCCCAACAGGAAGAAGAGCTCATTCGAGCCGGAGTGGCCTACGCATGACCGTCGACACCAGAGAAGATATCAAGCTTTCCAATGCTCAGATTGCCTGGCGCGCAGCCCAGGACATCGCCGACGGCGCCTATGTCAATCTAGGCATCGGCTTTCCGGAAATGGTCGCCCGCTATCAGCCGCCCGGCCGTGAGGCGATCTTCCACACCGAAAACGGCATTCTCAACTTCGGCGAAGCGCCGGCGGCGGGAGAGGAGGACTGGGATCTGATCAATGCCGGAAAGAGAGCCGTGACGCTGAAGACCGGAGCCGCCTTTTTTCACCATGCAGACAGCTTTGCAATGGTACGCGGCGGTCACTTAGATGTCGCCATTCTCGGAGCGCTGCAAGTCGCTCAGAACGGTGACCTCGCCAATTGGAGGGTCGGTTCGAAAGGCGTGCCGGCCGTCGGTGGCGCCATGGATCTCGTCCACGGCGCTAAGCAGGTATCGGTGATCACCGAACATGTCACCAAAAACGGTGAGCCGAAGCTGGTCGAAAAATGCACCTTCCCCCTGACCGGCGTTGCTTGCATCACCCGCGTCTACACGAGCCACGCCGTCATCGACATCAAGGACGGGCGTTTCGTCCTGCGTGAGAAGCTCGGTTCGATCACGCTAGATCAGCTGCAGGCAATGACCGGTGCCAAGCTTCACATTGACGGCCCGGTGGCCGATCTCGTCGTACCGGCACTCTAAGGGAGAACGAAATGGCCGACGCCTTCATCTGCGATTACATCCGCACGCCCATCGGCCGCTTCGGCGGCTCGCTTTCCTCTGTCAGAGCCGACGACCTCGGCGCTATTCCCTTGAAATCCCTTATGGAACGCAATCCGTCCGTCGATTGGGAAGCGGTCGGTGACGTGATCTATGGCTGCGCCAATCAGGCCGGGGAGGACAACCGCAACGTTGCCCGCATGTCATTGCTGCTGGCGGGCCTGCCGGTTTCGACGCCGGGCACGACGATCAACCGGCTATGCGGCTCCGGCATGGACGCCGTCATCACTGCCGCCCGCGCCATCAAGGCCGGCGAAGCGGAACTGATGATTGCCGGCGGCGTCGAAAGCATGAGCCGTGCGCCATTTGTCATGCCGAAGGCCGAGACCGCGTTCTCACGCAATGCCGAGATCTACGATACGACGATCGGCTGGCGCTTCGTCAATCCTCTCATGAAGAAGCTGTATGGCGTCGATTCCATGCCGGAGACGGGTGACAACGTCGCAATCGATTATAAGGTGTCGCGCGAGGACCAGGACGCCTTCGCCGTTCGCAGCCAGGCCAAGGCTGCCGCCGCGCAGGAAAACGGTCGTCTCGCCAAGGAAATTACGCCCGTCAGCGTGCCGCAGCGCAAGGGTGATCCACTCATCGTCGACAGGGACGAGCATCCGCGTGCGACCAGCCTGGAGGCGCTTGCCAAGCTGAAGCCGGTCAACAAGATCGAGGGCGGCACGGTGACGGCGGGAAATGCGTCCGGCGTCAACGACGGTGCGGCCGCCCTTGTCATCGCCTCGGAAGCGGCTGCGAAGAAATACGGACTGACGCCCATCGCCCGCGTGATGGGCGGCGCTGCTGCCGGGGTTCCGCCTCGTGTGATGGGTTTCGGCCCTGCACCCGCCTCAAAAAAGCTGATGGCGATGCTCGGTCTGACAGCTGACAAGTTCGACGTGATCGAACTCAACGAGGCCTTCGCCTCGCAGGGTCTCGCGACGCTGCGCGATCTTGGCATCTCCGATGATGATGCTCGTGTCAATGTCAATGGCGGTGCGATCGCGCTTGGCCATCCGCTCGGAATGTCGGGCGCGCGCATCGCTGGGACAGCCGCGCTGGAACTGTCGCTACGTCGGGGTCGGTACGCGCTGGCAACAATGTGCATTGGCGTGGGACAAGGCATCGCGGTTGCATTGGAGCGCGTGTAGGGATTGCGCGAGTTGTCTTGATTTTTTCAGGCTGGCGAGGAGAGGGTGAGTCAAAAAATGGGAATGAGGATTGGAACTCCTAGGGAGCTCTACACAGGAGAATCGCGTGTTGCGATGACGCCGGACTCGGCGCTGCAATTGCAAAAGCTCGGCTACGAGTGTGTTGTCGAGGCAGGGGCGGGGAAGGCTGCCGGCTTTACCGACGATGCCTATCGGTCCGCCGGTGTGGCGGTGGTCGAGGATGCCGCGGCGCTTTATGCACGGGCCGATGTCGTGGCGAAGGTGCGACCACCGGAAGCGAGCGAGGTGGAGCATCTGCGGCCTGGCCAGACGCTGCTCTCCTTCTTCTACCCCGCCCAGAACAATGACCTGCTTGAGCAGGCGAAGGGCAGGGGCGCCAACGTCATCGCCATGGACATGGTGCCGCGCATCTCTCGCGCGCAGAAGATGGACGCGCTGTCGTCGATGGCCAATATCGCCGGCTATCGCGCGGTGATTGAGGCCGGCAACAACTTCGGCCGCTTCTTCACCGGCCAGGTGACGGCCGCCGGCAAGGTGCCGCCTGCCAAGGTGCTGGTCATCGGCGCCGGCGTCGCCGGTCTTGCCGCGATCGGAACCGCGACGTCGCTCGGCGCCATCACCTATGCCTTCGACGTCCGCCCGGAAGTGGCCGAACAGATCGAGAGCATGGGGGCCGAGTTCGTCTATCTCGATTTCAAGGACCAGCAGGAGGACGGTGCGGCGACCGGCGGCTATGCAGCCCCATCGTCGCCCGAGTTCCGCGAGAAGCAACTTGAGAAGTTTCGAGAGCTCGCGCCGCAGATTGACATCGTCATCACCACCGCGCTGATCCCCGGCCGCGATGCGCCGAAGCTCTGGCTCGCCGACATGGTGGCGATGATGAAGCCGGGCTCGGTCATTGTCGACCTTGCCGCCGAACGTGGCGGTAACTGCGACCTGACCATCGCAGACCAGAAGGTCGTCTCCGCCAACGGCGTTATCGTCATCGGCTATACCGATTTCCCGAGCCGCATGGCCGCACAGGCTTCGATGCTCTATTCCACCAACATACGCCACATGATGACCGACCTGACGCCGGCCAAGGATGGCAAGATCGTCCATAATATGGAAGACGACGTCATCCGCGGCGCGACGGTTGCCTTTGAGAGCGAGATCACCTTTCCGCCGCCGCCGCCGAAGGTGCGGGCGATCGCGGCGCAAAAGCCAAAGGAAAAGATCAAGGAGCTGACACCGGAGGAAAAGCGCGCCTCAGAGGCGGCCGCCTTCGCGGCCCAGACCAGGAGCCAAGGCTTGATGCTGGTCATCGGCACGGCGCTGCTGCTTCTGGTCGGCGCCGTCGCCCCGGCCAGCTTCATGAGCCACTTCGTGGTCTTCGTGCTGGCCTGCTTCGTCGGCTTCCAGATCATCTGGAACGTCTCGCATTCGCTCCACACGCCGCTGATGGCGGTGACCAACGCGGTATCGGGCATCGTCATCCTCGGCGCGCTCTTGCAGATCGGCTCGGGCAACTGGCTGGTGGTCACTTTGGCGGCGCTGTCGGTGCTGATCGCGACCGTCAATATCGTCGGAGGGTTCCTGGTGACGCGGCGCATGCTCGCCATGTTCCAGAAGTCGTGATCGGGTAGGGGTATTGGACATGACTATTGGCATCGTATCGGCTGCCTACATTGCAGCCGCAGTTCTCTTCATCCTATCGCTTGGCGGCCTGTCCGGCCAAGAAAACGCCAAGCGCGCCGTCTGGTACGGCATGACAGGCATGGGCCTCGCGGTGGTCGCCACCGTCTTTGGCCCCGACGTCGGCAACTGGTTCATCATCCTCTTGATGATCGCCGGCGGCTCCGTGCTCGGCTACTACGTCGCCTCGCGCGTACAGATGACCGAGATGCCGCAACTCGTGGCGGCGCTTCATTCCTTTGTCGGCCTGGCAGCCGTGTTCATCGGCTTCAACGCCCATATCGAGGCCGCCCATGTCGCTTCTCTCGATGATGCGGGCAGAGCCGCACTCGCCGGCTTTGCAGCGATCCTCGCGCATAAGGAGCCGGTCGAACTCGCCATCATGAAGATCGAAGTGTTCCTTGGCGTGTTCATCGGCGCGGTCACCTTCACCGGCTCGGTCATCGCCTTCGGCAAGTTGGCCGGCAAGGTCGACGGCAAGGCAAGCAAGCTGCCGGGCGGTCACTTTCTCAACGCAGGTGCGGCGATCGTGTCGGTCATCCTGCTGCTGACGTATTTCAACGGCGCAGGCATCTGGCCGCTGATCCTGATGACGGCTCTCGCCTTCTTCATCGGCTACCACCTGATCATGGGTATCGGCGGCGCCGACATGCCGGTGGTGGTGTCGATGCTGAACAGCTATTCCGGTTGGGCCGCAGCCGCCATCGGCTTCACGCTCGGCAACGACCTTCTCATCGTCACCGGCGCGCTGGTCGGCTCCTCTGGTGCGATCCTCTCCTACATCATGTGCAAGGCGATGAACCGCTCCTTCATCTCGGTCATCCTCGGTGGCTTCGGCGCGTCGATAGGGCCGGCGATGGAGATCATCGGCGAGCAGATCGCCATTGATGCGGACGGTGTGGCAGCGGCGCTCAACGATGCGGAGTCGGTGATCATCGTTCCTGGCTACGGCATGGCGGTGGCACAGGCACAGCAGTCGGTCTCGGAACTCACGCGCAAGCTGCGGGCCGCCGGCAAGAAGGTCCGCTTCGCCATCCACCCGGTGGCCGGCCGCCTCCCAGGCCACATGAACGTGCTGCTCGCCGAAGCCAAGGTCCCTTATGACATCGTGCTCGAGATGGACGAGATCAACGACGACTTCCACGAGACCGACGTCGTCATCGTCATCGGCTCCAACGACATCGTCAACCCAGCCGCTCAGGAAGATCCGAACTCACCGATCGCGGGCATGCCGGTTCTCGAGGTCTGGAAGGCCAAGCAGGTGTTCGTATCCAAGCGTGGCCAGGGCACTGGCTATTCCGGCATTGAAAACCCGCTATTCTACAAAGAGAACACCCGGATGTTCTACGGCGACGCCAAGAAGAGCTTGGGCGAGCTCCTGCCGCAGATTGCCTGATCTGACGTAAGGGCCGTTGTTGAGATAAATTAAAGGCCATGGGGTCGAGTATGAACCCATGGCCTTTATGCGTCCTGGGCCATGCCCTCGCTGTCCGGATTGTTTACAAAAGCGCACTGACGCAGCGGCGTTTGTGGAGGGAAATTGGCAGGATCGGAGAAGCAGAGAAGCTAGCCGATTTTTCCTGGACAATTGCCGGGAGAAGAGCGCCGGATTCGGCGGTTGGCAGATTTCAAGAAGATCAACCTGCAGCCGGGTGTCAGCAACGTTAGCCCGATTTAGCGCGGCTAGCCCGCCAACAGCCCGCAGTTGAGCACCTCAATCAAGCCCAATTCGACCGCCTGACAAGGGTGTGGTCGAGCTGGGTTATGTTTGATGCCCCTAGCAGGGCCATGCCGCGCTTCAATTCATCGGTCAGGATTTCAAGGCATCGTTCGACACCCCGCTGGCCGTCGGAGGCCAACGCATAAAGTGTCGCTCGCCCCAGACCTACAGTTGTGGCGCCCAAGCAGAGGCTGGTAAGCGCATCCGCCCCACGCCTGATGCCACTGTCCAACAGAATTGGGATCTGGACACTGGAGGCAATCTCCGCAAGCACTTCTAAAGGAGAGATAGTTCCGTCCAGTTGTCGGGCGCCGTGATTTGAGACTATCAACGCATCCACGCCACACGCAGCGCATTGGACCGCGTCTTCGGCCCGGAGCACGCCCTTTACCATCAACTTCTTGGGCCACCATTCACGCAGCCGCCGCAACGCGTCCCAATCGAAGCTCGCGTCCATCTGTCTTTTCATCAATGCGGCCTGCGCTTCCGGGCTCGGGGCTTCCAGAGTTTCGAAATTTCGGAGTTTAGGCGTTCCGCTTCTCAGGAAATTGATGGACCATCGTGGATGCATGAACCCGTCTGCCAGCGTTCGCAAACCATATGTTGCCGGTAGTGCGAACCTGTTGCGCATGTCCCGCTCTCGGTATCCGTTTACTGGGACATCAACAGTCAAGATCAGCGCTTCGTAACCAGCGGTCAGAGCCCTTTGGCACATCGTCTTGGCAATATCTCGATGCAGTACGTACAGCTGGAACCAACGTTCACCATCCCCCGATGCAGCGATGTCCTCAATCGACAAGTTCGAAGCAGTAGAGAGAACAAAAGGAATGCCCGCCTTGGCCGCCGCCTGGGCAAGGAGTCGGTCTCCGTCAGGGCGGATGAGGCCGTTCAGTCCGGTCGGAGAAAGATAGAAGGGGAGGCTGTATCCCTTCCCAAGCAACGTGGTTTCCAGCGAGCATTCGCTAACGTCGGTAAGGCGCCTGGGGACGAAGTTCCATTTTCCAAAAGCGTTCACATTTCGAGAGAGGCCAGCTTCGCCTTCTGATCCACCCTCCAAATAATCGAAGACCATCTTGGGAAGGAAATTTTTCGCCCTCTTCCGAAAATCTTCAACACTGAACGCATCCTTCAATTGGTCTGCTCCTGTTCGAGGGTTTTGCCCGCACGTGAAAATGCGTACGCCAAAATAAGTCGTATACTCCGCTTTGCACTCCTCCGACGCCATTGCTTCCACGAGGATGTGCTAGAGCGGCATCGGCATAAATGCTGACCTCGCCGAGTGAGCCGGGTGTGGATGGGAGGGCCATCAAAAACTATGATGGCCCTGAGCAACAGCACCTGGATGGCATCGCAGTATCCGCGGAAATCAACACCGGAAAGAAGGATGAGCTTGCGTTCTTGAACGCCGCCGCGGGGAGAAAGACTACCCGGCCGTTTTCGCGATCACTCCATCGGATCTCTCCACGCTTCAAGTCCTCAAGCCTATGCTTTCAGGTCGGAAACTGGCCGCATGGGCTGCTTCAGAAGGGGTAATGCTGGTGCGGATCTTCGATCGTGATCCAGCGCAAGTCGGTGAACTCGTTGATCGCCGCCTTGCCTCCGAATTGGCCGTATCCGGAGCCCTTGACGCCGCCGAAGGGCATCTGAGCTTCGTCATGGACGGTCGGTCCGTTGATGTGACAGATGCCGCTTTCGATCCGAGCTGCGACCGCCATCGCCCGCTGTACATCGCGACTGAACACGGAAGCCGAGAGGCCGTATTCGGTATCGTTGGCGATACGGACCGCTTCGTCGTCATCGGCCACCCGGATGATCGGTTTGACCGGGCCGAAGCTCTCTTCGCCGTAGCTGCGCATGCCGATCTTGACGTCGTCGAGCAGCGTCGCCTCGACCACGGAGCCGGTCCGCTTTCCGCCGGCTACGAGCTTCGCCCCCTTGGAGACCGCATCGGAAATGAATTCTTCCATTTTCACCGCCGCTTCCTTCGTCACCAGAGACCCGAGAACCACATGACCGCGGGGGTCGCCGGCAGGTAGTTTCGAGGCGCGGTCGGCAAGCTTGGCGACGAATTCGTCGGCGATGTTCTGGTGAACAATGATCCGCTCGGTCGACATGCAAATCTGACCCATATTCGCAAAGGCCCCGAAGATCGCCCCGTTGACCGCGGCATCAACATCGGCATCGTCCAGAACCACCATTGGCGCCTTGCCGCCCAGCTCCAGGAGAGCGGGCTTGAGATGCCTTCCGCAAAGCTCGCCGATACGGCGCCCGACATGAGTCGATCCGGTGAAATTCACACGCCTGACCTCCGGAGCCGCGATCAGGGCTTCGACGACGGCGGCAGCATCCTCCGGCGCGTTCGAGATGACGTTGACCACCCCGGCAGGGAATCCCGCTTCGTTCAGCGCCTGGCCGATCAGCATGTGCAATCCCGGGCAGGACTCCGATGCCTTGAGGATAACGGTGTTGCCGCAGGCAAGCGCCATCGCGATTGCCCGCGTACCGAGGATGATAGGCGCGTTCCACGGCGCTATCCCCAGGCAAACGCCTGCGGCTTGACGTACGCCCATGGACAAGGTGCCGGGCTTGTCCGACGGAATGACTTCGCCGACAACCTGCGTGGTCATCGCCGCAGCCTCTCGCAATATCCCGGCTGCAAGCATGGTGTTGAAGCCGGCCCAAGGCGCGGTGCCGCCTGTCTCCTCGATCATGATCCTGGTGAATTCTTCGACCTTCGACGCAAGGCGATCGGCCGCCTTCATCAGCAACGCCCTGCGCTCACCTGGACCCGTCTTCGACCAGGCGGGGAAGGCGGAATGCGCCGCCGCAACTGCCTTCTGGACATCCTCGATACCGGATGCCGGGGCGCGGGTCGCAACCTTGCCTGTGAGTGGATCAATCCTGTCGAAGGTCTTTCCGGAGACGGCGGCGACCGAGTTGCCCCCGATAATCTGCTTTATTTCCAACATGTCTTTCCTCCCGCATGTTTCTTGCCGCGTCGCCTCTCCGAACGCAGAGTTCGATCCGTCTCAGGTTACGCTCAGGACAAGAAAACTATCGGTTCAGGCTCTCAAGCAGCATCCACATTCTTGTGGATGGTGCAGACCGTCGATCGGAAGGATCGTACTCCCCGCGAAAATAAGGGGAACTCTAATGAGCATCACTACGCGAAATTCTGCGCTCATCACGCGCCGCACACTTCTAGGATCTGCCGCCGCCGGAGCTGCGGGAATGGCTGCTTCGAACATCTTTCCCACGCCCGCATTGGCTCAGGCAGCCAAACTGAAGGTCGGATATGTCAGCCCGGTCACCGGAATTTACGCCACCTTTGCCGAAGCGGATCCGTTCCTGCTCAAGCAGGTAAGGGAGGCTTTGAAAGGCGGTCTCGTCAACAATGGCAAGACCTATGAAGTCGAGATCATCGATATCGACGACCAGACCAATCCGGATCGCTCGACAAGCGCGACCCAGCAGCTTATCAACTCCGACGAGGTGAACCTCGTTCTCGCCCAGGGCGCCTTGGGCATCAAGAACGTCAGCGCCCAGTGTGAACTGGCGGGCGTTCCTTCGATCACGACAATGGACCCATGGCAAGGCTGGCTGTTCCCGCAGGGCGGCAAGCCCGACACCGGGTTCAAATATGCGAACCATTTCTTCTGGGGCATCGAGGACATCATCTCGACTTATGTCAGCATGTGGTCGGCGCTCGACACAAACAAGAAGATCGGCTCCTGCTTCTCGAACGATCCTCCGGGACAGACATTCTCCAGCAGCGAGATCGGCTTCCCGCCAGCGCTGAGGAAGGCCGGATTCGAAATGGTCGATGTCGGCCTGTACGAACCGGGCTCGAACGACTACTCGCGTCAGATCGCCGCGTTCCGCGATGCGGGTTGCGATATCATGAGCGGTCTGTTCGACCCGCCGGACTGGGTCGTCTTCTGGCGGCAGGCGATGCAGGCGGGCTTCAAGCCCAAAGTCGTCACTATTGCCAAAGCTCTTCTTTTTCCCGCAGGCGTGCAGTCCCTCGGTGCTGCCGCGAACGGCATGTCCACGGAAGTCTGGTGGACTCCGGACTATCCATTCAAGTCGTCGATCACGGGCCAGTCGTGCGGCGAGCTCGCCAAGTCCTACGAGACCGAAACCGGAAAACGTTGGACGCAGCCCATCGGCGTGGTTCACTCGCTGCTGGAAGCCGGGATCAACGCGCTCAGAACGGCTGACGATCCCACCGATCCCGACTCCGTGGCCGATGCGATCAAGAAGATGAAGCTCGACACCGTCGTCGGCACGCTCGATTGGGCCAACAGTCCGATCAAGAGTGTGGCCAAGATGGCAATCGCGGGCGGACAATGGCACGTCGATCCGAACGGCGATTTCAACCTCGCGGTGGTCAACAACCAGGGCATGCCGCAGGTGCCCGTCACGGCGCCCTTCCAGATGAAGATCGGCGCATGAGTAACGCGCGTGAGAGCATGATGCCCTCGCCGAACAGGTCTCTCGCCGTCGAAAACATCAGCAAGTCGTACGGCGGCGGACTTCCGGTGCTCAAGGATTTGACACTGGAAGTCCTTCCCGGCGAATTGTTGGGTGTCATCGGACCTAATGGCTCGGGCAAGACGACCCTGTTCGGCGTTATCGCCGGACAGCTGTCGCCCAATTCCGGCAAAGTACTCGTCAACGGCAGAGACGTTACCGGGCTTTCCGCGTCCGAAAGGGCGCGTAACGGCATCGGGCGCACTTTCCAGGTTCCGCAGTCCTTCTCGAATATGTCCGTATTCGAGAATCTTCTCGTCGGCGCACGATTTGCTGGCGACCTGAGCCACGAGGCGGCGACGCTCGCGGTCCACGGCATCATGGAACGAACGGGTTTTCATGGACGCGGCCATCTGCGCGCAGGAGACCTGCCGCTGCTTGACAGGAAGCGGCTTGAGCTGGCGCGGGCATTGGCGACGAACCCTTCGCTTCTTCTCCTCGATGAGATCGCCGGAGGACTAACGGACAATGAGGCTGCAGAGATTGCCGAACTTGTGAAGGAGGTCAACCGCCAGGGGATCGCGGTGATCTGGATCGAACACCTCGTTCATATCCTCACCTCCGCCGTCTCGCGCATCGTCGTCCTTGGCGAAGGCAAGATCATCGCGGACGGGGAACCGCACGCGACGATGGTAGAACCGGCGGTGCGGAAAATATACCTTGGGATGGAGCCCGATCTAGATGCTGAGCATTCGTGATCTGGAAGCGAGCTATGGCTCGATGTCCGTATTATTCGGTGTAGGCCTCGACGTCGCGGCCGGTGAGACGCTCTCTCTGATCGGCTCGAACGGCTCCGGCAAATCGACGCTGTTCAGCGCGATCACGGGCCTGTTGAGACCGACGGCCGGAGCGATCGAGCTGGACGGGCTCGCCATGATCGGAAAGTCCACGTCCGCGATCGTCGATCACGGAATAGTCATAGTGCCGGAAGGTCGGAAACTTTTCCCGAGCCTGTCTGTCGAGGAGAATTTGCTTCTGGGCGCCTATCGCAAGAGGCCGGGCGAATGGTCGCTCGACCGGGTGCTGGATACGTTTCCTGTTCTGAAAGACTTGCGCCGGAGACCCTCCCAAGCTTTGTCCGGCGGCCAGCAGCAGCTCGTCGCGGTCGGTCGCGCCTTGATGGCGAACCCGAAAATCCTGCTCTGCGACGAGCTGTCGCTCGGACTTTCACCCTCGGCGGTCGACGTGGTCTACGCGGGGCTCCAGAAGGTCAAGGAGACAAAGGTGTCGTTGGTACTCGTCGAACAGGACATCGCCCGGGCACTCAAGGAAAGCGATCGGTTTGCATGTATGCGGCATGGCCGCATCGTTCTGCAAGGCAAGTCCTTGAACGCCGACCGCACCGAAATTTCAAACGCGTATTTCGGAGGCTCGCATGATTGAGCTATTTCTGAATGGCCTGTTCGTCGGAGCGCTCTACGCGCTGTTCGGGCTTGGATTGGCAGTCACCTTCGGTCTGATGCAACAGATCAACCTTGCCCATGGCGACATGATCATCTTCTCGGCCTATCTGGCATGGTTTGCTGGTCAGGCCTTCGGCCTTCATCCGCTGGCGGCCCTTCCCATCGTCGCCCTCCTGATGTTCGTACTCGGGTATGTTCTCCAGCGTGCTGTGCTCAACAGGACGATCGGCCGAGGGCCGATGCCGTCGCTCCTTGTAACGTTCGGTCTCTCGATCGTTTTGCAGAACCTGATGCAGATGGGATTCAGCGCCGATACCCGCAGCCTGCAGCCGGGCAGCATCGGCTCCGCATCGCTCCCACTAGGTTCTTTCTCGATCGGGGTGATGCCGCTTTTCTTCTTCCTGTTCGCCTGCCTGGCTTTCGCCTCCACGTGGCTCGTATTCTCCAAGACCGGTTTTGGCCGGGCGGTAAGGGCGACATCCGATGACCACCGTACGGCAAAGCTCATGGGCATAGAGACCGGGCACATCTTCTCGCTGGCGCTCGCGCTTTCGCTGTCCGTCTCCGCCATCGCGGCGATCTTTCTCGGAATGCGGTCGACCTTTGCTCCCGCCGCAGGGGTGGAGCGGATGCTGTTCGCATTCGAGGCGGTTATCCTCGGCGGTCTGGGATCGATCTGGGGCACCTTCTTTGGCGGTCTCGCGCTCGGCCTGGCTCAAGCCGTCGGGATCGCGATAGCGCCGACATTCGGACCCCTCGCCGGGCACCTGGTTTTTCTGGCCGTGCTCATCCTCCGGCCTGAAGGCATGTTCGCCAGAGGTGCATCCAGATGACGAAGAAGATCGACAACGCCTACATCACATTGTTCGTCATCGCGCTGGCGCTCTGCCTTATGCCGATCGTTTTGCCGAAAGCCGGGCTTGCCCTCGCAACCGAGTTCTGTGTCGTGCTTACCATCGCGCTGGCCTGGAATCTTCTGGGCGGTTTTTCGGGCATCGTGCTGATCGGGATGCCGCTCTTCATCGGCATCGGGGGATACACGCTTTACATCGTCGCCAACTTTCTCGCGATCTCCCCCTATCCTGTCATCGTCATTTGCGGCGTCGTGGCGGCCATTCTCGCCTACGTCCTTTCGCCTCTGCTGTTCCGGCTTCAAGGCGCCCAGTTGGCCATCGGTTCATGGGTAATGGCCGAAATCGCCCGCCTCCTTTGCCTCGTTACGCCTGCCACCGGAGCCGGCGGCGGATTGAACCTCGAGGTCATGAAGTTGGTCACGAGGAACTGGCGCCTTCCACTGAATTTCGCATCTGCAGCACTGGTGCTCTTCGTTACGCTCGTGGCGATCGTCGTGCTTTTGAAAAGCAGGTTCGGTCTCGGTCTGCGCGCGATGCGGGACAGCGACGCCGCGGCGGAAGCGATGGGGGTTCGGACAAGCCGCGTGAGGCTCTACACTTTGGTTCTGGCGGCAGGCCTCTCGGGTGCCGCAGGGGCGTGCTACTATATCACCAGCATTCAGATCACGCCGAACAGCGCCTTCTCCCAGAACTGGATCGCAATGACGATCTTCATCGTCATCCTCGGGGGCATCGGCTCGGTCGAAGGCCCGATCTTCGGAGCGATCGTCTATTTCCTGCTGAGGGAGACACTGTCGGGTCTCGGACCCGGATACTTTGTCATAAGCGGCCTGCTGGCGATCCTCGTCACCATCTTCCTGCCTGAAGGCGTATGGGGTCTTGTCAGGAGAGTCATACGGATCGACCTTCTTCCGGTCGCCCACAAACCGTCGGCCGAGCCCTCGGCACTGCCGTCTTCCAATCTGCAACCTCAGGAGATCCTGTCATGAAACCGATCAAAGTCGCTGCGGTTCAGGCCGCCCCTGCCTTCATGGACCTCAACCGTTCGATCGACAAGGCCGAGACCCTCGTTGCCGAAGCGGCTCGCAACGGCGCCAAGCTGATCGCCTTCCCGGAAACCTGGCTGCCCGGCTATCCCTGGTTCGTGTGGTTATCCTCACCCGCAGAATCCATGCAGTTTTACGGTGCCTACCACCAGAACAGCATGGCGGTGGACTCCCCGGAAATGCGCCGTCTCCAGACCATAGCGAGGAGGCATGAGATTTTTATCGTCATGGGCTTTTCCGAACGGGAAGGCGGGTCCAGATATATGTCCCAGGCGACCATCTCCGACACAGGCGACCTGCTTCAGGTGCGCCGGAAACTGAAGCCGACTTTTGCTGAACGGATGGTCTTCGGCGAAGGCGATGGCTCCGACCTCGAGGTCGTTGACACCTCGATCGGTCGCGTTGGCGCGCTCAACTGTTGGGAGCACGCACAGCCACTGGTGAGAATGGCCATGCATGCCCAGGGCGAAGACATACATGTGGCTGCCTGGCCGAGCTTCTGCCTCTACCGCGACATCGCACACGCTTTGGGCCCCGAAGTGAACAACGCGTTCTCGAGGACATATGCCGTCGAGGGAAGCTGCTACGTTCTCGCCGCATGCGCCACGGTCAGCCAGGAAATGTTCGACCTGATGGCGCAGACGCCGGAGAAGGCTCACCTGCTCAATCCCCGCACGAGTAAGCCCGGCGGGGGGTTCACTATGATCTACGCCCCAGATGGCAGGGAGATGTGCGAGCCTCTGGCCGATGACGAAGAGGGTATTCTCTACGCTGATCTGGACCCAAACATGATCGATCTCGCCAAGGTCGCCGCTGACCCGCGTGGCCACTACGCAAGGGCGGATGCCGTCCGCCTCGTGGTCAACAAGGAGAAGCGACGGGTAATGTCGGAGATCAATCGCGCCGACACGCCGCCCGTGGTCCGACTTTTCCAGGAAGAAGAATAGGCGGGAGCGGCATTCAATGGCCGATAGAACTTCCAAAAGCCTTCTCAGGATCGGCGTGGTCGGCGCGGGCGCCATGGGCTCCCTCTTCGGAGGCTGCCTTTTCGAAGGGGGTGGCGCTGATGTCACGCTCATCGACGTCAACCCCGCGCATATCGACGCCATCCGGGAACACGGCCTCAGGATCGTCGACGATCGCGGCGACCGGCGGATCCATATTCCCACGGTGACGCCGGAAGCAGTCAAAGGGACATTCGATCTTGTGCTCGTGTTCACCAAGACGCTGCACACGCGGTCGGCGCTCACGGGCATCGCAGGAGCGATCGGTCCGGAAACGTATCTCTTCAGCCTTCAGAACGGTCTTGAGAACAAGGAGACCCTCCTTGAATTCGCAGCGCCGGATCGGGTGTTGATCGGCGTGACGACCTATCCGGCCGATATCAAGGGACCGGGACACGTCGAGTCGCACGGAGAAGGCGTAGCACGCTTCGCCGCCGCCGCATCCGGCGAGCCCCCGATCGCGTCTGCTCTTATCGGGGCGTTCGAACCGTCCGGACTCCGTTTGGTTTACGACCCCGACGTCGAAGCGGCGATCTGGGAGAAAGTGGCTTTCAACGCCGCATTGAACAGCGTCTGCGCCATTACGCGATCGACCGTGGGACAGGTCGGTGCCGACGAAGGGACTCGCTCTCTCGTTTTCTCGATCGTCGGCGAAGTTTGCAGAACGGCGATCGCGAGCGGGATAGACGTGGACACCGGCCATGTCGAAGGAATGGTCGAACATGCTCTATCCCACCACACGCACCACAAGCCGTCGATGCTCCAGGACCTTCTCGCCGGACGCATGACCGAAATCGAAACGATCAACGGTGCGGTGGCCCGCAAGGCGGTCGCCGCAGGGATCGAAACGCCGGTCACATCCGTGGTTTTGAAGCTTGTCCGGCATGTCCAGTCACCGCCTCAAGTTTGATGACAGGCCCCTTCCAGAATAGTCGCGACCGAGAGGACGAAGATGAACATATCCGAATTGAGTTGCTCCGAGTTGGCCTCCCTTGTTTCTTCCCGAACGCTGCATGCGGTCGAGATCGCCGATGCTCTCATCGACCAGGTGGACAAACTCTCCGATGCCAACGCATTCACAGGCTTCGATGCGTCTTCTGTGCGGGCGGATGCAGAACAAGCAGATCGGGACTTGGCAGCCGGCCGTTCCAAAGGCCCGCTCCATGGAGTTCCGATCGCGTTCAAAGACAATATCAACGTGAAAGGCTACGCGACGACCGCGGGCACGGCGGGAATGCGGCATTTCCGACCGCAGGACGATGCTCCCGTGGCGGCGAAATTGAGGCAGGCAGGAGCCATAGCCTTCGGCAAGAACAATATGCACGAACTTGCATATGGGGCCACGACCAATAACGCTCTCTTCGGTCCTTCCAGAAATCCATTCAACCCCGACCACGTCTGCGGGGGCTCGAGCGGCGGCAGCGCATGCGCTGTCGCTCATCGGATGGTCCCTGCAAGCATTGGCACGGACACGGGCGGCTCCGTCCGTATCCCCGCCGCGTTCTGCGGTCTCTGGAGCTACAGGCCAAGCCCCGGCCGCTGGCCGAAGGCAGGAATAGTTCCGATATCGAGTACCCGCGACACACCCGGCCCGATCGCCCGTACGCCATCCGACCTTGCGCTGCTGGACAGCGTCATCGTCGGACATTCCGAAGTGTCGAAGTCTTCGATGATCCAGGGATTGAGAATAGGAGTTCCGGACGACTTCTTCTGGGACCTGGCGGATCCGAGCGTCTTCAGGGTATGCAGCGATGCGCTCGACCGCCTGAAGTCGATGGGCGCCATTCTGGAAAAGATCGATGCGCGGCGGCTGCTCGATCATCACATGGCCTCGACGACGATCATTGCGTTCTTCGAAGGCAAGGTCACCCTGGAAGGATTTCTCGAGGCCCATGGGGTTGGGAACTCTTATGAGACCGTCGCTCAGTCGGTGGCGGCGGCTGATGTAAGGTCGATCCTGCTGGATCAACTGAAAAGCGAAACCGCGGTAGGACGGGAGCGATACGCAGAGGCCGTCAATATCCACCGCCCAGCATTGCAGGAGGAGTACCGCCGTATATTCCGCGATAACTCGCTTGATGTGCTCGCCTTTCCGACTGCGCTGATTGCGCCTCCCCTGATCGGGGACGACGCGACGGTCGTCTTGAACGGGCAAGAGCAGCCCCTTTTTCCGACGACCATTCACAATACCGACGTCGGAAGCAACGCGGGTATTCCCGGAATCACGATACCTGTCGGATTGACGGACACGAACCTTCCCGTCGGCCTGGCCTTCGATGCCGCCGCGGGTGCAGATCGGCTGCTCCTCGATGTGGCCATCTGCCTGGAAGAGCAATTTCCAGCACTGAAATCCCGATATCTCTAAGGAAGGAACCGTCGATGTACACGGCGAGCAGCGCCCTGTTGGACGCACTGACCGACGCGAAAGTGTCTTACATCTTTGCGAATTTCGGGAGCGATCACCCCGCGCTTGTCGAGGCAATCGCCGAGGCTCGGGCAAACGGCAGGCCGATACCCGAGGTCATTACCTGCCCGAATGAAATGGTGGGCATGAGCGCCGCACACGGGTTCTGGCAGGCGAGCGGCGTGGCGCAGGCGGTGGTGGTTCATGTGGAATGCGGAACCCAGGCGCTTGCCGGCGCGGTCCACAACGCTGCCAAGGGGCGCGCGCCCATGATGATCTTCGCCGGTGCATCTCCGTTCACCCAGGACGGGGAACTGAAGGGGTCGCGCAATGAATTCATTCAATGGATTCAAGATGTCCATGATCAGCGCGGCATCGTTCGGGGATATACGAAATACGATAACGAGCTGCGGACGGGTCTCAACGTCAAGGATATCGTCAACCGCGCGCTCCAGTTCGCATACTCGGACCCGAAAGGTCCGGTCTACTTGATGGGCGCGCGCGAGGTGATGGAGCAGGAAGTTCCTCCCAAACCTTCGGTTCCGATGTGGCAGCCTGTCCAGGCTGCGGGGCTGACGAAACAGTCTGTGGCCATGCTCGGGGAGGCTTTGCGGAAGGCGCGCCGGCCGCTTGTCGTGACGACCTATCTCGGCCGCAACGAAGCGGCGTTCAACGCCTTGGTGGAATTCAGCCGCAGGGCGGGAGCCGGCGTTCTAGAATCCGTTCCGACCTGGCTGAACTTCCCGCATTCAAACCCGATGTATCAGGGCAACCACTGGAATCATCCCTGGCAGAACAAGGCGCTGGCCTCCGCCGACCTCGTCCTCGTGATCGACAGCGACGTGCCTTGGATTCCGGTACACAACAGGCCCGCTCCTGATGTTCCTATTTTCCACATCGATGTCGATCCGCTGAAGACGCAGATGCCGCTATGGCACATCGATGCAACGGCATCCTGGCAGGCGGATGCCGCCACCGCCCTGTCGGAACTCAACGAATGGCTCGCGGATAATCCGATAGAGCCGGATGATCTCGCCGGACGGGTGGACCACTGGCGCATACTTCATGACGCGCGCGCCGGAGAACTGGCCACATTGGAAAAGGAGCCTGAGGACGGCGTGATCACCTCGGAATTCGCGGTGGCCTGCCTGCGCGAAGAAATCGGTGACGACGCGCTTTTCGTCAACGAGGGCATTTCCAACTATCACACGGTCTTCAACCACCTGAGGCGGAGCGATCCGCTTACAGTCTTCACGAGCGGCGGCGGATCGCTCGGTTACAACGGCGGTGCTGCGATCGGCGTGAAGCTCGCCAGCCCTGAGAAAACTGTCGTCGCCCTATGCGGGGATGGCTCCTATATGTTCAGCGTCCCGTCATCGGTGCACTGGATGGCGGCGCGTTATCAAACACCGTTTCTCCAGATCGTCTTCAACAACCGGGGCTGGAAGTCGCCAAAGCTTTCGACCTTGGCGGTTCATCCTGACGGCTTCGCCGCAAAGGCCAATTCGATCGACGTGTCGTTCGATCCTCCACCGGATTATGCGGGCATCGCCGCGGCCGCAGGCGGCGCGCATGCCAAGCAAATTCGAAATCCCTCGGAGGTTCGCGAAGCAATCAGAGAGGCGCTGGACGTTGTGCGGACGCAGAAGCGTTGCGCGGTGCTGGACGTCTGGATTTCTCATCTTTGACCGATGAGTTTACGGGCCGTGGAGGGGAGGGGAGCCAGCGCGTCCTTGCGCGCTGGCCCATTATTTGGTTAACTGCCAGGGGCCTCAATACTGAACAAGAGAGCTGGAATGACGGGTCATATCTACGACATGTCAGGGCAGGAGACGCGAATATTCGCCAACGTTATCGGCGCGCTTTCCAGCGGCAATCTTAACTTCGACGTGCGTGAAGAGGTATTCCCCGACATTTTGAAGCTGCTCAGGGCCGATGTCCTGGCTTCCTTCGAATGGAACGGGCGTTCGAACTCCTACGGCAACGCGTTCATCATCAACCAGGACCCGGAAAACGTGGCCCGATACCGCAAGTGGTTCCAGTATCGCGATCCGATGACGGACAAGCTCCGGGGCCTGAGAAGGGCGGCCCATGTCGAGGAAGTCATTTCCAGGCGGGATCTGAGCAAGACTGAATTCTATAATGACTTCCTTGCCCGTGATGGCATGCAGCATGGCGTCAACTTGTTCATGCAGGCCAATGGCCGCGAGTTGGCCGATCTCAGGGTGTGGCGATACGGCAGCCGGCCCGATTTCAGTGACCGCGAAATTGACCTTTTGACCATTCTCGCGCCATTCATCCGCCGGGCATTATCGCTGGTTCCGGCTGTCAGTCTCGACATGCTCACCGACCGGGAAAGAGATGTGGCGCTTCTGGTCGCGCGGGGCTGTTCAGACAAAGATATCGCCCGTGTCCTCGGCATCGGCTTCGCCACCGTGAGGACGCATGTGGGAAGTTGCCTTGCCAAACTTGAGTGCTCCAACCGGGCGGAGGTCGCTGCGCAGGTATCAAAGCTATCGCATTAGGTGCCCAACAGGGTATCCACGGCATTGCCGAGGTCAGCACCGGGAGGATAGCGGCATTGTTCCGGCGCGGCGGTGGTGCACGGCTCAGCGACAATCGTTATTCGGTCTTGGATAGGCGGCTTATGCTCCGCAGCCGTCGGTGCCTTGCAGCGAACAAATTTCGGGCGTCTGCAAACGTGCGTATCGGGATACGATCGACGTCGATGATGAGCCATAAGCCATTCCGGGAGTTCTGATGTCGATTTGTGAGACCGAGCTTGCCGTCCACTTCAGGCAATGAAAGCCCGTATGGCCATGAGATGCTCCTCGTGCGCGCATGATAGAGGAGCTGGATCTTGGGGACGACCAAGCAGCCATCGGGTTTATTGTGGAGGAAAGGAAGCGCCTTGCGAAAGTGATCGCGGACGAACGGCAATCAGAGACCCAGCGGGATCGTCATCGGGACGAGGGTCTTGAATAGCGTCATTTGCGAAGCTGATGGGCGCAGCGGCCGAAAGACACAGGGAGGAAGGCGGAGAGAGTGACCAATTCCGAGATAGGTCATCGGTGACTTTCCATGGCCTACGCGGGGGAGCGAGCAGTTCGGTGAAACAATCGGTGGCGCAATCGTCAGCCTTCCGCCAGATCGAGTGCGGATCAGAGAGGTAAATTACGTCCGCTCTCGGCTCCAAACAAACCTTCCAAAAGGAAAAGGTGCTACCGGCTCAAAGCAGAAATCATTCCCCTCAGCCGGCGAAGCTCTGAAATTCACAAGTCTCCATGCCATCAGGCCCCCGCAACCAACATTCCCAAGACAAAGCCAAAAGCAAAACAATACGAAAAAGCCCTCCAACCAAGGAGGGTTTTTTGCGTTTGGAGATACGGCTTTCGGCATCCGGACAATCGCCAATCCGGGCGAGGCCGGCGATTGATCCACCGCCTCGTAGGATGAATCATAGAAGTTAGAAAAACGGAATCTCTCAATTCTGCTTTCAATCCAATGCTCTAGCGTTTCAAATCGTAGGCTTGGTGCGCCGCGCGAAGCTCTACCAAGGTTTTGCCGACGCAACTCCCTCCGCCTTCAACGCCCGTTGCCTTTGCCCTACCGTCAATCGTGATGGTGCCGGCGATCCGGTCAGAAGCCGTATAGGTGGCCACGCCATCCATGGACACACGCGATAGGTAAAAAGCGTGATAGGTTTCGCGGTACTTGCATTGGATAATCAAAGGAAACTGATCGAACGGATTGTCTTGCGCCTGAACGGCCGTGACCGAGAAGGCTGCCAACGATATCAGGCTTGCGGAAAGCATTTTGCCCAATGCGTCTAGTTTTCGGGGAGATGCGTGCGTCATTGTTCAGTCCCTTTTGAAAGATTGATCCTCCTGAATGCTCTCCCGCTAGATCGTCAGGCTGATGAGTGCATCGCGGTCAAGGAGGCGAACGACGCGTTGCAGTCTGCCCTTCAGACAAAGGATGCGTTTTTCGCGGAGTTTCGTGAAGCAGCGGGCAACAGTCTCGACCGTTATTCCGAGATAGTCCGCGATATCGCTACGCGACATCATCATGTCGAATTCACAATCCCCCGGATGCCCATCGGCCATTTCATGGACAAAAGCCGCAACCCGCTTCAGAGCGCTCTGCTCGGTGATAACGAGTTGTTTGTGCTGTGCCTTCGCGAGGTTCGTCAGGGCAATGTTGAGAAGGTCTACAGGAACGACTGCGTTCCGATTGGCACGAAAGGGGGTGATGCGGGCGTCGCAGACGGCCTCTGCGAAATCAGTTCGCACATTGCCCGTTTCCAGGCCGAACCACTCGCCCTTGCCGCAAAAGGACAGGATATATCGCTGCCCGCTTGGCGTCAGCCGGTAGATCCGCACCGCGCCCGCTTCGACCTGATAGATCGCAAATGCATATTCACCTTCACTATAAATCGTCTCGTCGGCCTTGAGTCGGATTGTATGGTCCTTGGCCGATTCCGCCGCTCCATAGTGTTGGCCAGGAACGGCCATGTGCTTAACGATCGCGTTGTCTTGAAGCATATGCGTTGCCCCCATCCGCCTCGCAGCATAGACGCTCCCCGCGGGCCTCGGTATTCGAGATACCCCTTACGTATTGCTACGGAAGCCTAAGACGGTCGACAGGTGTATAAGGCTATTGCTCCTTTTGAGAGCGATATGCAGATATCGCGGGAGGTCTCGATGGCACGGGATGAGGGAGGGGACAGCCGCGCACCTCAAGACACTGACGGCGTGCGTGCGCAGCTTGACCGTATACTTGCCAGTGCAGAGTTCCACGTTCCCGAGCGTGGCCGCCGCTTCCTGCAATATATCGTCGAGGAAGCGTTGGAAGGGCGCGGCGAACAGCTCAAGGCCTATACGATTGCACAGGCGGTTTTCGGGCGTGATGCCTCATTCGACGCCCAGAATGATCCGGTCGTCCGTATCGAGGCGGGGCGTATCCGCCGCGCACTCGAACGTTATTATCTTGTTAGTGGAAGAGGTGACCCGATCCGGATTGCCGTTCCCAAGGGAGGCTATGCGCCGCTATTTTCAAGTGCTGTCGATATCTCGGGAGCCGGGGAGACGACCGGTTCGCGCACGCGCGGAAATAAGCCGGGTAACCCGGTGCAGCCAGTAACCTGGCGGGATCTTCTGGTGCCGATCGGCGTGCCCGCGTTGTTTGGCGTGATGGCAATTCTGGCTCTCATTCGGCCGCTTGAAGCCTATCTTTCACCACCAGCGGAGCGTTCGCCCGCCGTATCATCGCTGAACAGCGAGATCAGGATCGTTGTGGAACCCTTCGCGGCTCTCGGCAGTGCTCCATCGGAGATGGATTTTGCCAGGGGGCTGGCCGATCAGTTGATTGCGAAGCTCATGAAGGTGAAGAATTTCGTCGTGCTTGCACCGGACCGGATCAGCGTGGAGACGAGCGGTCCGTCGTTCAACCTGCAGGGAAGCGCGCTTGTCGAGGGCACGGGTCTGCATTTGCATGTCCGGCTGATAAACGGCGCTGACGGGACGGTCATCTGGGCAAATCAATATGACCGTGATCTGCGCGGTCATGCCGTGCTCGACCTTGAGGACGAGATTGCCGCGCAAATCGCGATGGAAATTTCAAACAGCCCCAGGCTGGCTGATCCGGGCTCCGATCCATAAACTCCCTATCTTGCCGATAGGCGTTCGAGGGGCAGTCCCGCAGCATGCAGCCCGCTCAGGAACCGTTCCTGATCTTCGGGCCGTTGCAGTCGGAGCGCCAGTTCCTCGCGAACATTGGCCATCACCGACGGCGCGTGAATATTCAGCCAGGCCTCCTCCAGGCCGGCTTCATCCAGCTTTCCAGCCGCGCCGAGAATGGACATCAATACGAGATGATGCATGGGGTTGGAGTCGAGATCGGACCTTCGCGCCCACTGTTCTGCCTCTTCGACATCCCCCTTCATGAATGCACAAAGCGCCATGCCGATTTCGTAGTAACCTTTGGGGCCAACGCCTTTACTGATGGCAATCGACAAAAGCTCGCAGCCGGATTGCCATTTCCCCGACATTGCCAGCCGGAGGCCATATTCGCCTGCTACTTCCACATCATTGGGATTTGCAGCATAGGCTGCCGTTCCCGCCTTCAGAGCCCCATCGATATCGCCCCGATAGAAGCTCACCATCATGAGGGCCTGCAGAACATGGGGATTGCCGGGCGCAAGTGACGTCGCCCGCTCGATCGCGGCGGTTGCCTGGTCGAGCGATTGCGCGGGAGATGACGTGCCGAGCTTGTAGCGAAAGCGCATTTCATCAAGGTAGACGAGGGACAACAGGGCCCAGGATTCGGCGTTGTCGGGAAAATTCTCAGTCGCCTGCTCTAGGCATCGGCGTGCCGCACTTTGAGTTTGAACAGTCATGTTCTGTCGATAGCTGTAATATGCGAGCGTGCAGGTGTTGTCTTGGCGTCTCAGCCGAGCGGTCGTCTCCGTGTCTGGTTGAAAGATGGCGCCGTTGGGCTGTGCGATCGCATTGGTGATTTGCCGGGCGATACTGCCTTGTATGGCAAGCTTATTCTGCGCTTGAAGGTCCGCGTCGAAATTATCGGCCCAGATAACGGTGCCATCTGATTGGCGCACCAATCTGGCAGCCGTGCGCAGCCTGCTTCTGTCGAGCTGGACACTGCTCTGGAGCGCATAGGTGGCATTGGCTGCACGATCGCTTCGCGTTGGGTCAGCCACGACGATGATGTCATCGAATAGGGCAAGCTGACCGATAACCTCATCCCTCAGGCCACGAGCAATGTCCGAATTAGCGTCGGCTGACCCGTTCTCGGCAAAGAATTCAACGATCACCTTTGGCTTGGAGATTACTGGCGGCGGTGAAATCCATTGAGCAGACAGTGCAAAGGCTATGATAACGCCGAGGAGAGCAAGAGCGGCTGCCATGGCAATCCGAAGGCTCGGAACAGGCTGCCGGGGTTCATCGCGTGTTTCATGATGCAGATGCTCTTCGGGGTTTGCGGGCTGCGATTTTTGCGAGCCTGCCATGGGTGCGGCCGGGGCTGATGTATACTGGGCATATTCAAAATGCGGGACGTAACCGCCTTTGGGCACTGTTATAACAACCTCGTCCGCCTGGCCTGCGACGAGATAATAGCGCTCGAGCGCCTTTCTTACTCGGCCAGCTTCGATCCGTACCACCGGATCGTTCTGCGGATCGAACGATGCTTCCCGGCCAAAAACCACATTTGCTATTGTAAATGCCTTCAGGAAATCCGATCGACCGGCGAGTGTCTCCTTGACCACGAATTCCAGGAAATTCCGTCCGCGTTTTGGCGCATGAAATTCCACGCTCGTGAGAATACGATCCACCTGCCGGCAGATTTCGTCAGCCGTCGGCTCAAGGTTAGTGAAGGCTTGGATTTTTGCGCTCCTCATGATCGCCCCTACGACGGGTCACGCAATTATTTAAGCTTTGTCTAACTTATAATATCCAACAATCCTTTGGTTGCAAGACTTGGTTCGGAATCATCGAATATAGGTTGACGTGCCTCCGACTGATGCGGCTCTTGCGGTTTCACGCGATTGCGTTGCAGCATCGATGGTAATGGCCATCCGCATGAGTTCCGCAAGATTGCGCGCACCCATCTTTGCCATCACATTGGCGCGGTGAACCTCCACCGTGCGGGCGCTGATGCCGAGATCAAAGGCGATCATCTTGTTCTGAAAGCCATCGAGTACACCGGAAAGCACCTGATGCTCGCGATCGGTGAGCTGGCGCAATCGCGCCGCAACGGTTTCGTAGTCGGCAATCACTCTGCCGGCACGCCCTTGTCGTGTCGCAGCGTTGATGGCTGCGACGAGCGCCTCTTCCCTCAGCGGTTTTTCGAGAAAGTCGAACGCCCCCGCCTTCATCGCCGAACCGCAGTTGCGACATCGCCCTGGCCGGTAATGACAATCGCCGGCACATCCATGCTGAAACGGTGCAAGCGCTGAAGCAACTCGATGCCGTCAATATCGGCCATGCTCAGGTCCGTGACAAGGCAACTTTGCCCTGAAAGGGGCAGCAGTTCCAGAAAGGCCTTCGCCGAGCTGTGCGCACGAACAGCAAAGCCTGCAGATACCAGCAGGAATGTCAGAGATCTCCTGAGCGACTCCTCGTCATCGACGAGATGGATCGTAAGGTCGTTTGCCATTGATTGTGCTCTCCACCAGCGGAAGCGAAAACGAGAGGATCGAACCGTCCCGTATTCCCTTGCGCGCGCTAATGCGGCCGCCATGGGCTTCAATGATACGCTTGGACAGGGCCAGGCCCATGCCGAGACCGCGTGGTTTACTCGTCACGAAGGGACGAAACAGCGCCTCTTCGATGTCGACCGCGATGCCGCAGCCATTGTCGGACACCTCAACAACAAGATGGGCGAAATCATCAGTTTCGGTGTCGATCGCGATAACCGGCTGTTCAATAGCGTCGGTCGCCTCGATGGCGTTGCGAAGAAGGTTTGTCAGCACCTGGACGATCTGGACGCGGTCTGCGACCACAATGTCCCGCTTCGCTTCAAGCCGCAGATCCGCATGATGGCCTTTCCTCTGCGATCCGGCGAAGGCGAGTGTCGCTGCTTCCTGAATCAAGGCGTGCATCGATTCCGGTCTTTTCTCGCCGGCGCCGCGCTTTGCAAACTCCCGGATATTCTGGACGATCACGCCTGCCCACGAGGCGTGCTGGGTAATTTCCGACAGAGCTTCGCGAAGCGCCTCACGGGGCCATTGACGATCGTTCGATATAAGGCGCCCGCACCCCTCCGAATAGGCGGCGATCGAGGCTAGCGGTTGGGAAAGCTCGTGAGCCAGCGTTGCGGTCATTTCGCCGAGCGCCACTATTCTTGCGAGGCGAGCGAGCTCACATTGAAGCTCTTCAACCTGCAACAACGTCTGACGTTCGCTTCGGAAGTCCTCGAAGATCGCCGCAGTGAAGGTCTTTTTCCCACGCTCTTCCCGGATGATGGTCAGCGCAGTTGGAAACTGGGCGCCACTCCTCGTCGTTGCCAGGCCGGCACGAACGGCGCCCTGATCTGCCCAGCGTCCATTGAGCTGCGCATCCGGCGTTGCGGACCAGACAAAATCGATCTTGCGACCGAGCAGCTCGTCTTCTTGATAACCGAACAAGGTGACCGCAGCCCTGTTGCAGGCAAAAATCCTGTTGTCGTCGGCCATGAAAAACACGGCGTCGGGCATGTGTTCATAGAGCTGCCGGAACCAATCCGTCGGTGGTCCGTGCTCTTCATCTTGCGAAGCGGGCGAGGGTTTACGGCGCGCCACCCGCGACCCGGCGACCGCGGTACGTCCTGTCAGGCTCAAGGCAGCCGAACTGTATTCGGTAACATGTGGAGCCCCTGTATTGGTAGACATGATTGTCTCCTCCACCCCTTGAGAAGTTGTTCGTGCCTGGACTGCCTTGTCTCTCTCAACAATGAAGCGAGTTTACCACCTTTGCAGCAGTGGTCCGTGTAGTATCGCGTAGACTCTATTGCTCTTTCTACTCAACCGGATGTGGGTGCCGTCGAGCCGGCGTTTTGGCTGGCCCTCATCTCCGTTGATCCGGCTCAATGCCTTTGGCTCGTGGTTCCGTTACTCTCAGATGAAATGGGTATCGTTATTGAGGAAGCTGGAAGATGAGAAGGTTTGTCCTTGCTATCGCTATTGCGACCGCTGCGTCTATCGCTGGTGCCTAGGAAACCCGCAAGGCCATCCGTTCCAATGCGTGGCTTGTTCAGCAATTGAAGGCTAGGAAATTGACGCCCAACCAGATCGAATGGTTAACGCGTGCCCGAAACGGCAACCTGACCTTCTAGATTGGATGATTAAATGCCGGATACGACGGGTTTACTGCAAAGGGAGCCCGCGATTGCCGGCGTCAAGGCAGGCATAGCGGAATGCAACATCCGCAGAACGCCGGCAGCAGAAACGAGCCGGCCGAGCGACCGGCATGCCGAAAAGGGCCTCTTGTCCGGTCGATGCTCGTGCATCGTCGGGGAGGGTTCGGTGGTGTGGCGGTTGGTCGTCGAAGCTCCGTTCGAAGAGGATATCGAACTCGCCGTCATTGACGACGAAGGCATCCATGCCCTGATCTTTCCCTGCCAACGCTTGTCCGGCGGATGGGCCAACGCGCTGACCGGCGAGATGCTGGAGGTTCACCCAACCCATTGGCGTGCTTGGAAAATGCAGCGATGCGATGCGTGCGACCTTCATTGAGCGAACCGTATGTCTGATTTCTGAAAAGCCGGAAAACCGCAAATGCTGCGGTGCACCTTGTCTGCAATCAATGACACCAGCGGCTCGGTCCAAATAGGCTACCAGACAGGCTGAACGTGTTCAGAGACCGGCGGTACGACCGCTGTCCTGAGGATTGGAAGGAGGACCGCATGCGTGGTTTCGGCGTTCATTCCGAAGTGGGCAAGCTGAGAACCGTCATGGTCTGCCGACCCTCCCTGGCTCATCAGCGTCTGACCCCTGCCAACTGCCATGACCTGCTTTTCGACGATGTCCTCTGGGTGCATGAGGCCCAGAAGGATCACTACGATTTTGTCCTGAAGATGCAGGAAAGAGGGGTCGAGGTTCTCGAACTCCACGACCTGCTAGGCGAGGCGCTCTCCAACACACAGGCGCGTGATTTCATCCTCGACCGGCGCATCACGCCTAATGTGCTCGGCTCGCAGATCGCCGAAGCGATGCGGCCGTGGCTCGATGAAATGCCGGCCACCCAACTCGCCGCCTTCATGATCGGCGGCATCGCGATTTCCGACCTGCCCGATGTCAGTGCGAAGGCGTTGATGCTGAGCGCCTTGCCGGAAAGCGATTTCGTCATCCCGCCGATCCCCAACACCCTGTTTCAGCGCGACCCCTCGTGCTGGATTTATAACGGCGTGACCTGCAATCCCATGTTCTGGCCGGCGAGGCGGGCAGAGACGCTGATCCAACGCGCCATCTACAAGTTTCATCCGGTCTTCCAAGGCGGCGATTTCCAGATCTGGTGGGGTGATTCCGACAACCAATTTGCCAACGCCTCGATGGAGGGCGGTGATGTCATGCCGATCGGCAACGGCACGGTGCTGATCGGTATGGGCGAGCGCACTACCTACCAGGCCGTCGGCCAGGTGGCGCAGGCCTTGTTCAGAAGCAAGGCGGCAAAGCGGGTGATCGGCTGCCTGATGCCGAAGAGCCGTGCGGCCATGCACCTCGATACCGTTTTCAGCTTCTGCGATCGCGACGTCGTCACGCTGTTTGCCGAGGTGGTCGACCAGATCCGCTGCTACAGCATGCATCCCAAGGACGATGACGGCACATTCGAGATCCATCCCGAAAATACGCCGATGCTCGATGTCGTCGCCGAAGCGCTCGGTCTGCCGAAGCTGCGCACGGTCGAGACCGGCGGCAACTCCTATCAGGCCGAACGCGAACAATGGGACGACGGCAACAATGTCGTGGCGCTCGAGCCCGGCGTCGTCGTTGCCTACGACCGCAACACCTACACAAACACACTGCTGCGCAAGGCGGGCGTCGAGGTCATCACCATTCGCGGCTCCGAACTCGGCCGCGGGCGTGGTGGCGGGCACTGCATGACATGTCCCATCTGGCGCGACCCGGCTTACTGAGGTTTCCACCCACGAAACAGACCGACGGAGCAAGACCATGAGCTTCAATCTGCGCAATCGCTCGCTGCTGACCGTGCAGGATTACACCCCGCGAGAATTTCGCTATCTCCTTGATCTCGCCCGCGATCTCAAGCGGGCCAAATATGCGCGCACCGAGCAGGAGCATCTGAAAGGCAAGGAGATCTGCCTGATCTTCGAGAAAACCTCGACGAGGACGAGATGCGCGTTCGAAGTCGCATGCTCGGACCAGGGCGCCAACGTGACCTATCTCGATCCGTCCGGCTCGCAGATCGGACACAAGGAATCCTTCAAGGACACGGCACGGGTACTCGGCCGCATGTATGACGCGATCGAATATCGCGGTTCTGCGCAACATGGTGTCGAGACGCTGGCGCGATATGCCGGGGTGCCGGTCTATAACGGGCTGACGGATGAATATCATCCGACACAGATGATTGCCGACGTGATGACCATGCGTGAACATAGCGACAAGCCGATCGCCCAGATCAAATATGCTTATGTCGGCGACACGCGTTCGAATATGGGGCATTCGCTGCTGATCGTCGGCTGCCTGCTCGGCATGGATGTGCGCATCTGCGGTCCGAAATCGCTGTGGCCATCGGAAGAATATATGAAGATCGCCAGAGATCTTCAGCAGGCGTCCGGCGCGCGCCTTCTGGTCACCGAAGATCCGAGGGAAGCGGTCAAGGACGTGGATTTCATCCACACGGATGTCTGGGTTTCGATGGGCGAGCCGAAGGATGTCTGGCGCGAACGCATCAAGCTGCTGACCCCCTATCAGGTCAATCAGGATCTGATGAAGGCGACCGGCAATCCGCAGACCAAATTCATGCATTGCCTGCCGGCATTCCACGATACCGAAACCACGCTCGGCAAGCAGATCGCCGAAGACTACGGCATGAAGAACGGTCTCGAAGTTACCAATGATGTCTTCGAGTCCGAGGCCAATGTCGCCTTCGAGCAGGCGGAAAATCGCCTGCACACGATCAAGGCCCTGCTTGTCGCTACCTTGGGAGACTGACATGCGTGTAGTCATTGCGCTGGGCGGCAATGCGCTTCTGCGGCGCGGGGAACCCATGACTGCCGATACCCAGAGGCGAAATGCGCGCACCGCGGCCCAGGCGATCGCGCCCCTGGCGGCGGAACACGAGCTTGTCATAACACACGGCAACGGGCCGCAGGTCGGGCTGCTCGCGCTTCAGGGGGCGGCCTACAAACCGGAGGAAGCCTATCCGCTCGATGTTCTCGGCGCCGAGACCGAAGGCATGATCGGCTACATGCTGGAGCAGGAGCTCGGCAATCTCCTGCCGTTCGAGCAGCCATTGGCGACGCTCCTCACCATGGTCGAAGTCGATGCCGACGATCCCGGCTTTCAGAACCCGACCAAATTCGTCGGTCCGGTCTACGACAAGTCCGAGGCGGACCGGATACGCACGGAAAAGGGTTGGGTCTTCAAGCAAGATGGCGAAAAATGGCGTCGCGTCGTCGCCTCGCCGGCACCGAAACGCATCTTCGAGATCCGTCCGGTCCGCTGGCTCCTGGAACAGCGTACGATCGTCGTCTGTGCCGGCGGTGGCGGCATACCGACCATGTATGAAAAGGGTGCCGATCGGAAGCTGATCGGCGTCGAAGCCGTGATCGACAAGGATCTCTGCTCGGAGCTTCTGGCACGCGAGCTCAACGCCGACCTGCTGATCATGGCGACGGATGCCGAGGCCGTCTACACCGACTGGAGCAAGCCATCCCAGAAGGCGATCCATCGCGCCCGCCCCGATGATCTCAAGGCGTTCTCCTTCCCGGCCGGCTCGATGGGGCCGAAGGTGGACGCAGCCTGCCATTTCGCCCGTGCCACCGGCAAGGCGGCGGCGATAGGTTCGCTTGCCGATATTGCCGGAATGGTGCGCGGCGAGCGCGGTACCATCATCGATGGCGGCTTCGACGGTCTGAGCTGGCACTGATCCTTCAAGACACCCTATCCTGACACGGCCGGGCGCGTTGCTGCACCCGATGCTGACGCTTTGTCTGTCGCTTCAGTAGCGTTTCGCTTTTGCCAGACATAGACGGGGATTCCGAGCATCAAGAGTACCAGACCGTAGAGCACCGGTTCGGCGCCGGAGCCGTAAAGGGTGAAGATTGCGAAGATGAAGGCGATGGCTTCGATCACGCTGACCCTTGGCATCCGCCCAAGCCTCGCGCCTGCAACAAGAGTTCTGGCAAGCGAACAGAAGGCATAGGGAACGACGGCGGCCATCGTGCTCAACCCGACCATCAGACGATAGACTGCGGCGAAACCTTCTGAACCAAACGCCTGGACGAGCACCAGGATCGTTGCAAACGAGGCCGAGATGACCATCCCCCATGCCGGCACGCCACGCTGGGAGAGCCGGGCAAACAGCGGCGGAAACAGTCCGTCGCGGGCAGCCGCCATTGGAACCTGTCCCATCAGTAGGGTCCAGCCGTTCAGTGCGCCGATCGAGGAGACCAGCACGGCGATCGAGATCACCAATTCACCGAACCGTCCCCACATGACCCCAGCGGCCTGAGAGAAAGGCGCGACCGAGTGAATGAGCTCTTCGCGGGGCACGAGGCCCATCACCACGATGGTGCCGAGCACATACAGCGTGGCGGCGATCGAAATCCCGAGAACGGTCGATCGCGGAATGGTTCGTTCCGCATTTTCGACATCGCCTGCAGGAACGGTCGCCGATTCCAATCCCAGATAGGCGAACATCGTCAGCGGCGCCAGCGTTGCAAATGACTGCAATAATGGCTGGCCACTCGGATTGAATTCGGAGAAATGCGATGTGTCGATGTAGAGGAGGCCGATAATCGCGACAGCGCCGAAGGGGAGGAGCTTGGCGTATGTCGTCACCTGCGCGAACAGGCCGGCCGCGTGAACGCCGCGAAGATTGACGAGCACGATCGCCCAGATCACACCAAGTGTCACCACGGTCGCAGCGAGGCGATTGCCAAGGGCAGGGAAGAGGTCGATCATCACGCCGGTGAAGGCGATCGCAATGACCGGCAGCGATGTCCAGATAGAAATCCAATATCCCCAGGCGATCAGAAAGCCGGCAAAATCACCATAGGCGAGCCTCGTATAGGCATAGGGACCGCCGACCGCAGGCACCAGGCTCGCCAGCCGCGCGAAGGTTAGGCCGAGGCAGATCGCGCCGGCGCCCATGATAATCCAGACGATGATCGCCAGGTTTCCGTAGGGCGCGACCGCGGCCGGGGAAAGATAGAAACCCGAGCCCACCATATTTCCCACCACGATGGCGGTGCAGGCAGCAAGTCCCAGGCTCTTGCCATTTGGTGAGGTTGTCATGGTCCCCTCCCGAGAGACGCCCTTTCCGGTACCGATGTCGCCTCGGACATCGGTTCTCGGTGACAATCTTCCACTCAATGAATGGGCGCCGCAATCCGGTTCAATGCGTAGTGGGGCGACCGCCTTGAACGGTTGCGTTGACCTGCAGGGTCGCGCTTTCGGAAAATCTGGTTGCTATCCTGTTTGAGCACCATTGATCGTACTCAATGCCTGGCTCCGGCGCATGAGCTATCTTCCGCAACCGAACATCATTTAGTTCTCGGGAGTTAGAGCGATGAAGATGGCCATGATCATTGGACTTGCCGTGTTCACTGCCGCCGCCGGAATTGCCCCGGTCGAGGCCCAGCAGACCAGACGCGAATATCGGAGAATGAACTGGAGCGAGAATCTGCCCGAGGCGGTGCGAACTTATCACGACCGACGGTTCACGATCGTTAGCTACAGGATGGCAGAATTTTCGGAGACCGGCTCACACCCTAAGCAGGGGAGTGAAGAACATGTCAAAGCCATCAGAGACGCAATTCGTGCGAACAAATGGCTTACAGCCCAGCTCAAGACCAAGAAGCTTACCGCAAACGACATCGAATGGGTCTCGCGGGCACGCAACGGCAATATGACCTTCTACACAAAATGAGCGGCATCTGTGTCGTGTAATTTCAGGGTGAGGCAGCCGCGCGGCCTTCCCCTGCTCGTCTGCCGGATGACGGCCGCGCGACTGCGGCCGTCAATAGAAAAGCAGATCCGCCCCGTTTCACACCTCGTCTCACCTTCACGATCAGCATAAAACGATTGGAACGAAGGGTGTTGGAGGCGGGGCAATGATGTTAGGCGAGCAGGGATTTCTCAGGATCTCGATCGCGGCGACCGTTATGGTTGCTACACTCGGCGTGGTTTTCGGTATTCTTTCCGGATCGTTCTCCATCGCATTCGACGGCGTTTATTCGCTGGCCGATGCGGCGATGACCGGGCTTGCGCTCTGGGTTTCCAGCCTGATCATACAATCGACGCGGAGCGACGCACAGTCGGGCAGAATCCGAAACCGTTTTACCATGGGCTTCTGGCACCTGGAGCCGATCGTCCTCCTGCTCAATGGCTGTCTGCTGATGATGGTCGGTGTCTATGCCTTGATCGGTGCAATCATCAGCATCCTGAACGGCGGCTATGAACTGCAATTCGGCGTGGCGATCGCCTATTCCGCGGCGACCATGTTCGTATGCGCTGTCATGGCCCTCATCGGTATCAGGCTGAACCGCCGTATCAGATCCGATTTCATCTCGCTTGATATCAAGGCCTGGATCATGTCCGGCGCGATTGCATTTGCACTGCTCGTCGCGTTTCTGATCGGCATGGCCGTGCAGGAAACATCAGCCGCTTGGCTTGCGAGCTATATGGACCCGGCGGTGCTGGCCCTCGTCTGCCTTGTGATGATCCCGCTACCGGTCGGCACCGTCTGGAAGGCGCTCAGCGAAATCCTGCTGATTGCCCCCGTCGATCTCCAGGAACATGTCGATCGCATTGCCTCGGACACGGTTTGCCGCCTCGGCTTCGTCTCGCACCGTGCCTATGTCGCACAGGTCGGTCGTGCAAAGCAGATCGAACTCTATTTCATCGTGCCCGAGGGGCTTCCTGCAAAGACCGTGGAAGAGTGGGACGCGCTGCGCGACGAGATCGGCAATGCGATCGGAGACGAGAGCGCCAATCGCTGGCTGACGATTGCCTTTACCGCCGATCGGGAATGGGCGGAATAGCGGGGACGCGCATCGACGCCCACCGAACGGAAGCGAAATGCTTTGTGTCACGTTGATTGCAATCAACGACGCTGCACGACCCGTCATGTACCATCCCTCCAACCTGAGATGCATGCGACTGCATGGCAGCCGCAACCCTTGCCCCTCGGTTTCTGGAGGAACTCATGGAATTCCAGACAGCATTTCCGATCGCCGTGATTGACGAGGATTTTGACGGCAAGAGCGCTGCCGGCCGTGGCATGCGCGATCTGGCCTCAGCCATCGAAAAGGAAGGATTCCGGATCGTTTCCGGCGTTTCCTACGCGGACGCGCGTCGTCTGGTCCATGTCTTCAACACTGAATCCTGCTGGCTGGTCTCCGTCGATGGAACCGAGGACAAGGCCACGCGCTGGCAGGTGCTGGGAGAGGTGCTGGCCGCAAAACGGCAAAGAAACGACCGTCTGCCGATCTTCCTCTTCGGCGATGACACGACCGCTGAAGACGTGCCGGCTGCAGTGCTGCGCCACGCCAATGCCTTTTTCCGGTTATTCGAGGATTCGGCGGAATTCATGGCGCGCGCCATCGCGCAGGCCGCCCGCAACTATCTCGACAGGCTGCCGCCGCCGATGTTCAAGGCGCTGATGGACTATACGCTGGAGGGCGCCTATTCCTGGCACACACCCGGCCACGGCGGCGGTGTCGCCTTTCGCAAAAGCCCGGTCGGCCAGCTCTTCTATACGTTCTTCGGCGAAAACACGCTGCGCTCCGATATATCAGTATCTGTCGGCAGCGTCGGCTCGCTTCTCGATCATGTCGGGCCTATCGCCGAGGGCGAACGCAATGCGGCGCGCATCTTCGGTACGGACGAGACCCTGTTCGTCGTCGGCGGCACATCGACCGCAAACAAGATCGTCTGGCATGGCACGGTCGGGCGCGGCGATCTCGTGCTCTGTGATCGCAACTGCCACAAGTCCATCCTGCATTCTCTTATCATGACGGGTGCGACGCCGATCTATCTGACGCCGTCGCGCAACGGGCTCGGAATCATCGGCCCGATTTCGAAGGATCAGTTCACGCCTGAGGCGATCGCCGGCAAGATCGCCGCCAGCCCATTTGCAGGGCAGACGAGCGGCAAGGTCCGGCTCATGGTCATCACCAATTCGACCTATGACGGGCTTTGCTACAATGTCGATGCGATCAAGGCATCGCTCGGTGATGCGGTCGAGGTGCTGCATTTCGACGAAGCCTGGTATGCCTATGCCAACTTCCATGAATTCTACGATGGCTTTCATGGGATCTCGTCGAACCAGCCCGCCCGATCGCAGAACGCCATCACTTTTGCCACGCACTCGACGCACAAGCTGCTGGCCGCCCTGTCACAGGCATCGATGATCCACATCCAGCATGCCGAGAACAAGCGTCTCGACGTCACCCGCTTCAACGAAGCCTTCATGATGCACACCTCGACCTCGCCGCAATATGGCATCATCGCCTCCTGCGATGTCGCGGCCGCCATGATGGAGCAGCCGGCCGGGCGCGCGCTGGTGCAGGAGACGATCGACGAGGCGATCAGCTTCCGCCGCGCGATGAATGCGGTGAGGAAACAGACCGAAGGCAGTTGGTGGTTTGACGTCTGGGAGCCGACGGTCGCCGAGCAGACGCCGAGCGACACGCATGCAGACTGGGTCCTGAAGCCGGACGATGCCTGGCATGGTTTTGCCGGCCTTGCCGAAAACCACGTCATGGTCGATCCAATCAAGGTCACGATCCTGTCGCCGGGCCTCTCGGCAAGCGGCGTGATGGACGAGCACGGGATCCCGGCGGCCGTCATCACCAAGTTCCTGTCGTCGAGGCGTATCGAGATCGAAAAAACCGGCCTCTATTCCTTCCTTGTGCTTTTCTCGATGGGTATCACCCGCGGCAAGTGGAGCACGCTCGTCACCGAACTCCTCAATTTCAAGGATCTCTACGACGCAAACGCGCCGTTGACGCGGGCGCTGCCCGCACTCGCCGCGGCGCATCCGGAAGCCTATGGTGGCATGGGGCTGAGAGACCTCTGCGAACAGATCCATGCAATCTATCGCAAGGACGATGTGCCGAAGGCGCAGCGCGAGATGTACACGGTCCTGCCGGACATGGCGCTGCGTCCCGCCGATGCCTACGACCGGCTGGTCAAGGGCAAGATCGAGAGCGTCGAGATCGACAATCTCATGAACCGCATCCTCGCCGTGATGATCGTTCCCTATCCGCCTGGAATCCCGCTGATCATGCCGGGCGAGCGGATTACCCAATCGACGAAATCCATCCAGGACTACCTGCTCTACGCCCGCGACTTCGATCGCAAATTCCCTGGCTTCGAAACCGATATCCACGGCCTTCGCTTCGCGCCCGGTGACGGCGGACGCCGTTACCTTGTCGATTGCATTGCAGGGGAGGGGCAGGAATGATCCCGCGTGATGTGAAATCTCCGACGGTCGCCATTCCGTTTCACAAGATGCTGAAGATCGTCGCCGTCATCGACCGCGATAATTCTCAGGCTCAGGCGCTGGTGGCACAAATCACTGCCCAGGGTTTCGAAGTGGAAGTGCGCGACGACTATTGCGCCGACGTATCGGAGGATGCCGACGTCGGTGCCTATATTGGCTCGGTCGAAGGCGGGCGGCTGCCGGCGGCGCGCGGCTTCCTTCGCTCGGTCAGGGATATAGGCTTTCGCACGCCGATCTGGGTGATGGCCGATACGCTGACGATTGCGGATTTGGATGTTGTCGAGATGGCCGGCGAAGTTGACGGTTTTGTCTATCTCGGCCAGCAGACGCCGACCTTCTATGCCAAGCAGATCGTTTCGAGCGCGGTCAATTACGGCAAGTCGCTGTTGCCGCCGTTTTTCGGCGGCATGATGGCCTATGACGGCGAGGCCAATATCGCCTTCGATTGCCCGGGGCATCAGGGCGGCCAGTTCTATCGAAAGTCACCGGCCGGGCAGCTCTTCTTCAAATATTTCGGCGAGAGCATTTTCCGCAATGACCTCTGCAACGCAGATGTCGATCTCGGCGATCTCCTGATCCATGAAGGACCGGCCGTGGAGGCCCAGAAGCAGGCGGCGCGCATCTTCGGCGCGGATCGCACCTATTTCATCCTCAATGGAACGAGCACGTCCAACAAGGTGGTGGCCAATGCGGTGCTGCACAGCGGGGATCTCGTGCTCTTCGACCGCAACAATCACAAATCCCTGCATCAGGGGGCGCTGGTTCAGGCAGGCGCTATCCCGATCTATCTGCCGACCGCGCGCAATTCCTTCGGCATGATCGGCGCGGTCGACTGGGATGCCTGGGACGAGAGCTGGCTGCGACAAAAGATCGAGGAACATCCGCTCGTCACCGACAAGAACCGTGCGCAGGCGGATCGGCCTTTCCGCCTGGCCTGCATCCAGCTCGCGACCTATGACGGCACGATCTACAATGTCAGCCAGGTGATGGAGAAGATCGGCCATCTCTGCGACTACGTGCTCTGGGACGAGGCCTGGATCGGCTACAATGCCTTCCACCCGCTCTTCGAGGGCCATAGCCCAATGCGGCTGAAGGACTTGTCGGCCGATATGCCGGGTTTGTTTTCCACCCAGTCGGTGCACAAGCAGGGGGCTGGTTTCTCCCAGGCTTCGCAGATCCATAAGCGGGACGAACATATCAAGGGCCAGCGCAGGTTCGTCGAACACAAGCGCTTCAATGAATCGCTGCTGATGCATGTCTCGACCTCTCCCTTCTATCCGCTTTTCGCCTCGCTCGATGTCAATGCCAAGGTGCATGAGGGCAAGGCCGGTGAGATATTCTGGGACCGCTGCATCGAGCTCGGGATCGAGGTGCGCAAGAAGCTGCGCGGCTTTGTGGAGCACTACGAGACCAAGGCTGCGAGTGCAGAAGAGCAATGGTTCTTCGATCCCTTTGTACCGGACAAGGTTTCGGTCTCGGGCTCGAAGCATACCGGCGATCTCGCCGATACCAGATGGGAAGATATACCGACCGATGTGCTGAAGCGCGAGCAGCAATGCTGGCGGTTCGATCCGCAGGCAAAATGGCATGGTTATGCCGGCTATGCGCCCGGCTACACCATGGTCGACCCCAACAAGCTTGCAATCCTGACACCCGGCATCGACCGGAAGACCGGCGAGTATCGCGAATTCGGAATTCCGGCGACCGTCGTTGCCAATTATCTGCGCGAGCAGCGGGTCGTCGCCGAAAAGTGCGATCTCAACAGCCTGCTTTTCCTGCTCACTCCAGCCGAAGACGAGAGCAAGCTGAACACGCTCGTTGCCAAGCTCGTCAAGTTCAAGAACCTCTGGGATCGCGACGCACCGCTGCAGGAGGTGCTGCCGACCGTCTTTGCGGCCAATCGCGACCGTTATGCCGGCTATACCGTCCGCCAGGTTTGCGGCGAAATGCATTCCTTCTATCGCGAGGCAGGCGTCAAGGAGCTGCAACGCCTCTGCTTCCGCTCCGACAGCTTCCCGGAACCGGCAATTGCACCCAAACAGGCCTATGAAGCGCTGGTCGCCAACAATGTCGACTATGTGTCGTTGACGGAAGCCGCCGGCCGCATTTCGGCGACCCTGGCGCTGATCTACCCGCCCGGTATTGGCGTGATCGTGCCGGGAGAACGCTGGGACGACCGGGCGCGACCCATGCGGGACTATTTCCTCGCCTTCGAAGAATCCTTCAACCGGTTTCCGGGCTTCAACTACGAGGTCCAGGGCGTGTTCCAGGAGCGGATCGATGGGCGGATCAAATTCCACACATATGTCGTGCGCGAATAGGGGGCAGGGAGGATTTCATCATGACCGACAACACGATGCATCTCGCGGCCGAGGCCACGGCAAAGAAAAAAATGAATCTGGTGCAACTCACCTTCATCGTCGCCGTCAACATGATGGGGTCGGGCATCATCATGCTGCCCGCCAATATGGCGCAGGTTGGTGCGATCTCGCTCCTTTCCTGGCTCGTGACCGCCGTCGGCTCAATGGCGATCGCCTATGGCTTTGCTCAGGCCGGGCTGTTCAACCAGCGTCCCGGCGGTATGTCCGCCTATGCGGAGGATGCCTATGGGAAGGACGGCTATTTCATGGTGTTCTTCCTGTATTTCCTGTCGCTTGCCATCGGCAATGTTGCGATCGGCATTTCGGCCGTCGGTTATCTCGCCGGGTTCTTTCCGGTGCTGACTTCCACGCCGATCATGACCTGCCTGGCGCTGATCGTGCTTTTGTGGCTGACGACGGCCGCCAATTTCGGCGGTCCGCGCATCACCGGCCGCATCGGATCGATCACGGTCTGGGGCGTCATCCTTCCCGTCGGGCTGCTGTCGATCATCGGCTGGCTCTGGTTCAGCTCCAGCACCTTTGGTGCAGCCTGGAACCCGAAGGGCCTGACGCTCGCGCAAGGTATGGGATCGAGCATTTCGCTGACACTCTGGGCCTTCCTCGGCATGGAGTCCGCCGCGCAGAATTCCGATGCCGTCGAGAATCCCAAGCGTGACGTACCGCTCGCCTGCATGTTCGGCACGCTCGGCGCCGCCGTCATCTACATCCTGTCGACGACGGTCATTCAGGGCATCGTGCCGAATGCGGATCTCGCCACCTCCACGGGGCCGTTCGCGCTCGCCTATGCCACGATGTTCAATCCGACCATTGGTTCGATCATCATGGCGCTTGCGGTGCTTGCCTGCCTTGGCTCCCTGCTTGGATGGCAATTCACCATCGCCCAGACGGCGAAGACCGCCGCGGAAGAGAGGATGTTTCCATCGATATTTTCCCGGGTGAACGAGATGGGGGCGCCGGTCAGCGGCATGATCATTCTCGGCATCGTACAGACCTGCCTCGCGCTGATGACCATATCGCCGACGCTCAGCGAACAGTTCTCGGCTCTCGTCAATCTCGCCGTGGTGACGAATGTGCTTCCCTACATCATCGCGCTTTCGGCGCTGTTCGTCATGATGAAGGCGGCCCGCGTACCACAGGCGAAATACCGCCTGAACGCCACCATCGCCCTTGTCGGCATGGCCTACAGCGTCTTTGCCATCTACGCCTCCGGCAAGGATGCGGTGCTCGGCGGCATGATCGTGACGGGGATCGGCTTCATCATCTACGGCCTGATTGCACCGCGTTTTGTCGATGGCGCGAACCGGGCGCCAGTTGCCTAAAAGAGGGAGGACCAGACATGTCGAGAAGAAATGGTCACTGGGCGATTATCGCCGTCTCTGTCGCCGCCGCGACGGCCCTCAACACGCCCGTACAGGCGCAGACGCTCGACCGCGTCAGGACAAGCAGCGCGCTGAAATTCGGCTACGATCCGGACGCGCGGCCATTTTCCTTCAATGCCGAACAGGGCAAGCCTGACGGCTATGCCGTCGCCCTCTGCAACAAGATTGCCGATAGTCTCAGGGCACAGCTGAACCTGTCGAAGCTCGATGTGGAATGGGTCTCCCTTTCGGGTGATTCCAAGACACAGGCGATTGAGAGCGGCGCGGCGGATCTTGTCTGCGGTGCCGAGCCGGTGACGCTGACGCGCCGGCAGAAGGTCTCGTTCTCCATCCCGATTTTTCCGAGCGGCACCGGCGCGCTGCTGAGCGCCAGCGCTCCGCTGGCGCTGCGGGAAGTCCTGCAATATGGCGAACCGTCGAGTCGTCCCGTCTGGCGGGGCTCCCCCGCCCGCACGATCCTCGAACACAAGACATTCTCCTCGATCGCCGGCACGACGAGCGAAGGGTGGCTGTCAGACAGGATCAAGACCTTCCAGCTCGCCGCGACGGCGACGCCGGTCAGCGACTACCGGCAGGGGATCGAGCGTGTCCTGGACGGTAGCTCGGCGGTGCTGTTCGGCGACATGCCACTGCTGATGGACGCAGCGGCACGGAGCGACAGCTCCGGCAATCTTATCGTCCTGCAGCGTTATTTCACCTACGAACCGCTTGGCCTCGAACTGGCGCGCGGGGACGAGGATTTTCGCCTGGCCGTCGATCGCGCATTGAGCCAGACCTACGCGTCGCCGGATTTCCGGGCCTTCTTCACGACATGGTTCGGACCGCCCGACGAAGCGACCGTGACATTCTTCCAGCAGACGGCCTTGCCGGAGTAGGTGGACGCTGGCTCTACATGCAGAGGGTCAATTTGGCGGAAGCGGCTCGCCACTTCCGGTTTTGCTGCCCGCCGAGGCGCTTCACGGCTTTTTCCCTATAAAATATCAATCCAAGAGGGATTTTTCTCTCAACGCGAAACATTTTGTCTGTGAGCCGGGAACGATCCGGCCCCTCTGCGACTTCGTATCAAATGCAAACGTGCTTTGAATGCGGAGGCTGATTCATGAGCCGAGAATGCGGCCGCAGAAAACTAATGTTGCGCCTTCCTGATATCCGTCATCTTCTGGCGACCATGACCAATGAGACGCTCGGGGAGATGTTCGAGACCTACGATCTTGCCGTCGATGCGCTGGAACGATTCCGAATACAGAGTGAGGACAAGCTGGTCAGGGAATATGAGCAGCTCTGCTACGAAATAGAGCAGGAGGTCGTCGTCTATTGTACCAGGCGGTGAACCTGCCGATGCGGCCTAACTGAAGCGCTCGGACTCGGCCGTGAAATCCGCGGCGGGGCTGTTTTCAGAAACGGTCGCCGCTGCCGGCGGCCAGGCCCAGGCTTTGAGCAGCTCGTAAAAGACGCTGAGCACCACTGGCCCGAGGAAAAGCCCCAGAAGACCATGGGAAAGCGTGCCGCCGATGACGCCGATCAGGATGACAAGCATCGGAGTCGATAGGCCCCGCGCCATCAGAACGGGCTTCAGGATATTGTCGACGACCATGATCGGCACCGCAAGGCAGGTAAAGACAAAGGCGGTTGTTGACGACCAGGAAAACCACGCCCAGATGATGACCGGCAGCAGCACCAGCGCGGGTCCGAGTTGCATGAGGCAGAGCATGAAGACCGCGAAGGTGAGGGCTCCGCGCGCCGGGACGTCAAAAAAAGCAAAGCACAATCCGCAGAGCAGGGTCTGCAGAAAGGCAACGCCGATGACACCCCGAGACACGTTGCGCACGGTGGTTCCAGCCAGCCTGGCAAATCCGACGCCCTTTTCGCCTGCGATCCGGCTCGCCAGCACCTGTATCGCCGATGCCAGGCGCGTGGCCTGTGTGAGAAACAGGCCGGAAAGCATGATCGAGATGACGAAGCTCAACACGCCACCGCCGATCGAGGCAAGTTTCGTCACGACTACGCCCATGACCTCACGGATGGGCGCCTGAAACTTGATCATGGCCGAGGCGAGATCGCCGGCGACCTGGTTCCAGATGTCGTGGAGGCGCTCGCCGACGACAGGCCATTCTTTGATGGCGGCCGGTGCTGAGGGCAGCGTAAACTCTCCCGTCCGCAGGTTGCCGATCAGCGCCTGCACGGCGTCAGCGAAGCTGACCGCCACCAAGGCAAGCGGAGCGATGATCAGGACCAGACAGCTGACGACGATGATGATGGCCGCAATCACCGGCCTGTTTCCGAGCAGCCGCGAGAGCGCCGCAAATATCGGGAAAAGCGCCACGGCAAGAATCGCCGACCAGATGACGATCAATGCGAAGGGCGCGATGAGAACCATCGTCCAGTAGGCGAAAAGTCCGATGATGCCCAATCGGACGAGATCGCTTACCCTTGCCTCTATCGAAATCTGGCCGGCGTCGGTCTTCGGCGCTGGCGTATCGGCCGTCTGCTCCATCGCTGCGTCCGCCAAGTTTCCGGTCGGCACCGCTTATGACGTCATATCAGGTACGACGTGGCGGATGCTGCGATCCTCGATGAAGTCGGCCGGCCGTTTCTGGCGCTTCCCCAGGTCGGGCTCGTCAAACTTCAGCCGTTCATAGGGAATGGACTTCAGGATGTGCGAGATGCAGTTGATCCGCGCACGCTTCTTGTCGTCCGAAGGCACAAGCCACCATGGCGCGTGATTGCTGTCGGTCATCCGCAGCATTTCGTCATAGACGCGCGTATAATCCCACCAGCGCTGGTAGGATTCGACATCCATGGGACTGAGTTTCCACTGCCGTAGCGGATCGTCGATCCGACGCCTGAAGCGGCGCTCCTGCTCTTCTTCGGTGACCGTCAGGAAATATTTGAGCAGAATGACGCCGCTTTCGACGATTGCCGCCTCGAACCGGGGCGCGAGTTCGAGAAAACGCAGCGCCTTCTTTTCGCTGCAGAAGCCCATCACGCGGTCGACGCCGCCACGGTTATACCAACTGCGGTCGAAAATCACGATTTCACCGGCCGCCGGCAGATAAGCGATGTAACGCTGCATATAGATCTGTGATTTCTCGCGGTCGGTGGGGGCGGGCAGCGCCACGACGCGGAAAACGCGGGGACTGACCCTTTCCGTGATCCGCTTGATCATGCCGCCTTTGCCGGCGGCGTCGCGTCCCTCAAAGATGATGACGATCCTTGCGCCTGACTTCTTCACCCAGGCCTGCAGGTGCGCCAGCTCCACCTGCAGCCGGCCGATCTCCTTCTCATAATCCCATGACTTCTTTTTCTTTTTTTCTTTGGCGCCGCGGGGTGCATCTGCATCGGCCTGTGGCGGCTCATAATTCTCGTCCATGGTTCTCCCTCCTTCTGTGTTCAGAATGCATTGCCCGCCGTGGCGGCATTGCCGGTCTGGTCGATATCGCCGATCAGCGTCCGCAGGGCTTCTTCCCTGCCGTTGAAAAGATTTTGAGCGCCGATCGTTTTGATCACCCCGGCACGCTCGAGAATGGTGCGGCTGTCGTCAGTGAGATCGGTGATGGCGAAGATGACGTTTCGTCCTACGAGGATCTCGGCCACGGCCTCCAGCGCGGTCGCGCCGGTGCTGTCGATATGGGTGATGGCGCTGGCATCGAGCACCAGGCATTTGGTGTCGCCGGGAAGCTCTTTTGCCACCGAGATCAGCCGCGTGCGCACGTAGTCGGCATTGTAAAACAAAATGCTGCCCTGGATCGCGAAAACGGCTGCACCTTGGACGGGGCGAGCTTCCGGGAAGCGTTGAAGATCGAAAAAGCCGTGCCGTCCCTCGATGCGGCCGAGAAGGCCGTCGCGCGGAAACATCGTCTGTCGCAGGAGATAGGCGAAGGTGGCCGCCACCGCGACAACGACGCCGTTGAGGACGCCGAAGCTGATTGCGCCCCACATGGCGATCAGCGCGAAGATGAATTCCATCCGGCTGATGCGCCAGATTTTCCTGAGTTCGTGAACATCGATCAGGCTGATGGCCGCCGTCGCGAGGATTGCGGCGAGCGCGGGGATCGGAAGGATGCGCAGCGCGCTATGCAGGAAGACCAGCGCCGCAATCAGCGTGGCAGCCGAAACCAGTCCGGCAAGCTGAGAGACACCGCCAGTCGACAGGTTTATGGCGGTACGGGAATCCGACACGCTGATCGGAAACGAACCGAAAAGACCAGGTGCGATATTGGCGGCGCCAAGTCCGACCAGCTCCTGATTGGCATCGACTTCCTCGCCGGTTCGCGACCCGAAGCTGCGCGCCGCCACGATGCCGGCGCCGAAGCTGACGAGGAAGATCGCGGCCGAACCAAGCACGATCTTGTCGAGCGGCATCTGATGGAAGGCGGGCAGGGTAAAGCTCGGCAGCCCGCTCGGCAGATCGCCGACGACGGCGATGCCCCAACTGCGGAAGTCGAAGATCGCCGACAGAACGACCGAGATGACGACCACCAGGACGGGGCCAGGAACTTTGAGGTGAAGAGCCTTGACGATCCACAGCAGGGCGAACATGGCAAGGCCGAGAATGAGGGAAGGCCAATGGATCAGGCCGCTCTTGGCGAGCATTTCGACAAGCGGAGCGATCAATCCTTCGGATTCGATTTTTACGCCGGTGAAACGGCCGATCTGTCCGACGAGGATCGAGAGCGACACCCCGGCGAAGAAGCCGACCAGAATGGGACGGGAGAGGAAGCTCGCGAGAACACCGAGCCTCAGCAGTTTGGCCGCGATGCAGAAGATGCCGACCCCGAGGGCAAGCGCCGAAGCGATGGCAACCCGATCGACGCTGCTGCCGGCCGGCTCGGCGGCAATGATGGTACCCATCGCTGCCGCAAGCACCGTCATCGTCGCGGCATCGGGCCCGACGATGAGCAGCCGGGAGGGGCCGAAGATCGCGTAGGCGATTGGCGCGACGATGCTGGCATAAATGCCGGTTTCCGGCGGCAGACCGGCGATCGCCGGATAAGCGATGGCGCTCGGCAAGCCGACGGCGGCGATCGACAGCCCGGCCGGGATATCGCTGCGGAGCCAATCCCTGCTGAAGCCGGTCAAGCCTCGCAACATCGGAAGACTACCTATCACCGCTGGCTCCTTATGCTCTCAACCTCTCCCCTGCCGTCTCGTGCTCCGCTCGCATCGCCGGGAGGTGCCAAGCTTTGCTTCAATGTTCAAGGAAGACGTAGTTCGTCCAGGCGCTCATCCGCAGCAGCACCTTGCGGAGGAGGGCGACGTGATGCCAGTGATGCGTATAGACCGCGACCTCCGCGACAACGCCGCCGGGCAGCTGATAATCAGCTGTACTTTCGAGCAGTTCGATGCGAGCCAGCGTCTGTCCGGGCGGTAGACGTTCGGGCGCTTGCGGGTCGATCAACGCACCGCTCGGCTGTAGCTGGCCCTGGGCCATCACATCGATGACTTCCTGAACACGCGCCTTGAATATCTTTCCCGGTACCGCCTTGAAGGAGACTTCCGCCTCATCGCCGACGCGGACGCGCTGGAGCGAATTCTGGATGAAGGCTGCCGCCAGCATGCGGTCCTGGCTGTCGATGAAGACCATGACCGGTCTGAGGGGAAGGGGATTGGCCATCATTCCGGGCCGAAGGAAGACCTGCGTGACATAACCGTCGGTCGGGGCCCGCACGACCGTCTGGTCGAGTTCGTATGCGGCATTGTTCAGCTCGGCCTGCAGCCTCGCTACCGTCGGGTTCGTGCCGTTGATCTCGGATTCATAGGCAAGCCTTGCCTGCGCGGCCTGCGCGCGCGCGGTTTCGACCGCAGCCTCCGAGGTCAGGTAGATGCCGCGCCGGTTCTCGACTTCGAGTTCGGAATAGACGGCGCCCTTGCCGCTCGACTTTGCATTCTCGTTCGACGCCTGGAACTTTTCGAAAGCCTGCAAGGACCTGTCCCGCGAGGCCTCGGCGCCCGTGACCGCCGAATTGGCGCCATCGAGAGCGGCTTTCAGCTGCAGGACGGATTGCTCGGCTTCCGCAAGCGCGGCTTTCTTCTGGTCTACCGCAAACTGGTAAGGCCGGGGATCGATGCGAAAGAGAACATCGCCCTTCTTCAACGGCACGTTCGGCGTGACGGGAACTTCGACGACCTGGCCTCCCACCACGGGGATGACCGGAGCCGACGTGAAATAGATGCGCCCATCGCTTGAATAGGGATGATTGTAGCTCATCAGAAGCACGAGGCCCGAGATGATGAATATCCCGCCAAGGACGGCAGTTGCGAGTGACCACTGGTTTACCGGGATCCTGAATAACTTGAAGATCGTCCAGCAGATCGCGGCATAAGTCAGCATGAGGAGTAGTTCCATCAGGCGTTCTCCTTCTCCGGCTCAGCCGTTTGCGCCTCGAGTTCGGCGATCCGCGCATGAAGACGGGCAATTTCCGCGTTCGCTTCAGCTTCCGGCGACAGCTTGCCGTCGCGGCGGATGCCCCAGCCACGATCCTCGCGATAGAGCGTCGCCCAGATGAACAGGAACGGCCAGATCGCATGAAGCGTGAAGAGGCTGACCCATCCGGCAACATGTATGGCGTCCTGATGGGGGTGATTTCGCGCCTTGGCTATGAGATGCGGGATGTCGTGGATCGCAATCACCGCGTAAAACAGGGTGACGACGACAAAGACCAGCACGCCCAAGGCAAAATAGTCCAGAAACACGGCCGCTCCCTTCCGGCTGGCATGGCCGAGCCGTTTGATCGCTATCGACAGGGAATATTAGGCCCGTTTCGGCGTAGAGGCCCGTAGCATCGCGTAACCTCTATCGAGATGTCGGAAGCCGGACCAATCAGCGGAGATCGTCTGCGCATAAAGGCGCGAAGGGTGATCGGCGAGGCGGATGCCGTTCGAGCCCTGTGCCTCGAGGCCGGCTGGCGTAGGATCGCGTATTTTACGCCTACCGCCGACCTGGCTGTTATATAGTTTTCCATCTGCTGAGCGCAGTTCGGCGGCGGGGGCGGAGATGGGGTCGGGAGAAAACGGTTCGACATATTTGTCCGCCCTCGAGACGGCCGAGACTTATTTTCCCGAGCAGAAGCGGCTGGTGCAGCGGCTCTTCTATGTAAGCGAGGCTTTTCACAGCATGTGCGAGGATCTCGCTGCCGCCGCGCAGGCTCTGGCGCATGTCGAGCGGCTGCCCGAGACGGTTCGGGAGGCGCGGCGGCAGGAATATGCAGGGCTCGTCGAAGCCCTGCAGAAAGAGATGGGGGAGGCGATCGCCCAGTCCAAAGTAGTCATGCTCAGGCGGTCGCCGCCGACCGGCCCGAAGTCTCCGTGAGCGCATATCTGTCATTCAAATGATCCAAGGGAGGTTCACGCGATGAAAGCAATTTCCAGCAAGCTGCTTGGTGGCCGACTAATCGGTGGATTGTCGGCTCTGGCAATCATCGCGTTGCAGACAGCCTTCCCGGTGCGAGCGCAGACTCCTGCGCCGGCAGCCGCACCCGCGCAGACGAGTGTCGAGCAACCTGCCACCACACTCCTCTCAGACGATGAACTGGAGGTGCTTGTGGCGCGCATCGCCCTCTATCCGGACGAGCTGGTCGCGGCAATTTCGGCTGCCTCGCTCTTTCCCGTCCAGATTATCGAGGCGCAGCGCTTTCTGGAGGCGAAAAAGAAGAATTCCGACCTCAAGCCGAAGAGCGATTGGGACGGCAGCGTCGTTTCCCTGCTCAACTATCCTGATATCGTGAAGATGATGAGCGAGGATCTCGATTGGACCCAATCGCTTGCCGATGCGCTCGCCAATCAGCAGAAGGATGTCCTGATTGCCATTCAGCAGCTTCGCGACGAGGCGGTGGCAAAGAACATCATCAAGACGGACGACAAGGTGACCGTCGTCACCGAAAACGAGAATATCATCATCCGGCCGACCGACCCCGAAAAGATCTATATCCCGCAATATCCGCCGGAAATGCTCTATGAACCGGGCTATGCGTCGGAACCGATCTCCTACTACCCCGACTCTTACGACAACTACTATTATCCCGGCGCGGGGTTCTTTGCCGCCGCGGTCACCGGGTTGACTTGGGGCGCCATCGTAAACTGGGACGACTGGGGCGTGTGGGGCGGCCGCTGGGGTGGCGATATCGACATCGATTGCAACAATTGTCTGAACGACCGCAATTTCAACGGAAAGATGAAGTGGAACGACGTCGATTGGAACAATGTCGATCGCAGCAAGCTCAGCATCGGCAAGGATCAGCTCTCGAAGATTGACCGGTCGGCGATCAAATCAGGTCTCCAGGCCGACAATCGCAACCAGTTGCGCAACAGAGCAGCAGATATCCAGGCGACCCAGAGGCCTGGCAATCGTGGAACGGCAGCGCGCGCCGAAGACATCCGCAAAGGAACGGTTCAGGGCCTGAAGAACAAGCCGCAGGCAAAGACGCCGGGAGCGGCCAATCGGCCGAACGCATCGCGGCCCGAGGCGCGTCCGCAGAACGCCGCCAATCGCCCGAACAAGCCCGCGCAGAAATCCGTCAACAGGCCCAACAAGCCGCAAATGGCCAACAGACCCGACAATCGCGGACGCCAGCCGAGCGCGCTCGGCAATCCTCAGTCCGGTCGCCGGGAGGCCGTCTCCTCGAACCGGGGCGCACAGAGCATGGGCGCCCACCGCCAGGCGGCCCGTCCGCCTCAGCATCGGCCGCCGCAGCGTGGCGGCGGTGGTGGTGGTCGCGGCGGCGGTGGCGGTCGTGGCGGCGGCGGACGGCGGTGAGATCTCTTTTCAGCTCAGGGAGTGATGTTATGAGACGCCAATCGACCGTAATTCCGCTCATGTTCGCAGCAGCGCTTGGCGCAATGTCGGCAACGCCGGCGCTTGCGCAGGCGCAGACGGATCTGACCGAATACAAGGCGGCAACGCCCCCGCCGGAATTCGACAGTCCCTCACTTGCCCTCGACCGCCTGAAATCGGTGCTCGCCTCCAACAATATCGAGGATCTCGCTGGCCTGCTCGGCCTAAAGGCGGACAAGCTGCGTTCCAACAATGGGGCGATGATCGCCTACGGATTGATCCGCGAAGGCGCTGAGCGGCAGGCGGCTTTGCGGGATTTCAACGGCATGAAGATCGTCACAATCGGCGATCGGCTCTGGCCCCTGCCGTTTCCGCTGACGGAGGGCAAGGACGGCAAATGGTCCTTCAATACGGAGCGCGGCTTGGATGAGATCGTCAATCGCCGCGTCGGTGAAAACGAACTCGCCACCATCGACACCATGCACGAATATGTCGCGGCCCAGTATCAATTTGCATCCGAAGATCGCGACGGCAACGGGATTTACGAGTTCGCACAGAAACTGATCAGCAGTCCAGGCAAGCTCGACGGCTTGTACTGGGATCCGAGCGTCTATCCCGAGGAGAGCCCGGCGAGCGCGCTCGTCGAAACGGCCGCCTTCGGCGCCGCCAAGCGCGGGGAGGGCTATTTCGGCTATCGCTATCGTATTCTGACCGCCCAGGGGGATAACGTCGTCGGGGGCAAGCAAAGCTATGTCGTCAACGGCTATATGACCGGCGGTTTTGCGTTGATCGCCTGGCCGGTCAAATACAGGGTGACCGGCGTGCAGACATTCATGGTCAATGGAATGAGCGTCATCTACCAGCGGGATCTGGGGCCGGCGACGCAAGAGCGCGCTGCGGCGATCAAGGATTTCAATCCGGATGCGAACTGGACTGTTGTAAGGGAATAGGATTCTTAAAGCGCCGGCCGTCCTCGCGGACGGCCGGCGCTCCCATTCTTTTCATATGATTTTTCTTTGCTCCGCTCAGTCGACAGGCGGTTCCCACGTGAGGAAGAAGCCAACGTCTCCGGGCATGCCGTCGGGGAAGTTGATGATCATCGCCTTGAGCCCATAGCCCTGCGGCTTGGCGATCTCCTCGAACAGTTCGAGAAGTTCCTTTGCCTTTCCCTGCAGGGTCTTCTGCCATCCGGGCAGGTTGTTGTTGATGGCTCTGCCGCTATCCGAGCAGAATGTCGACGGAAAACTATAGATCAGCGCCTCATATTTGCCATCTGCCGCCGCCTTCATCACCAGCCGCTTGATGACGGCGCGTTCGTTCTCGCCGATTTGTTTCCGGAAAAAATCCTCGACGAATTCAGCGTGTTTCTTTGCTTCACGGGCCTTGATCTTCTCGTTGCGCTCCATTTCCAGAAGCTGGAGTTCCAGAGCACGCTTTCGCAAATCCTCTGCGCTGCTCATGGGTTGGGGTTTGGACGTCTCAGGTGATGTCATCGCCGCCTCCTGCAAATGCAAAAATGCGAGGGTGATGATAGAGCGCGAAAGCAGACGAAGGCAGTAAAATACGCGTCCGCTCCGGTAGGATACGGTATCCTACACTTTCGGCTGGATGACGTTGCCGTGGCAACCACCAAGGTCTATCATTAATATCAGTATACTGCAGGGGCTGTTTGCAATCGGGATCTTGGGGGAGCCGATGACAAATGCAGGCGTTGAAAAAGCTGCGGGCAGCATCCCTTCGCAGGAAGAGGTGGAGCATCAACTTGAGTCCATCCTGTCCAGCCCGGAGTTTCGTCTTCCCGAGCGTGCGCGACGGTTCCTCGAATTTGTGGTGACTGAAACGCTTTCAGGTCGTCGCGATTATCTGAAGGCTTTCACGATCGCGCAGGCGGTCTTCGGCCGAGACGCGAATTTCGATGCCCAGCAGGATCCCTGTGTCCGCATCGAGGCGGGGCGGCTCAGAAGGGAACTGGAGCATTATTACTTGACCGACGGCACTGCCGATCGGGTCGTCATCACAATTCCCAGAGGCGGTTACGTTCCGGTCTTCGACGTGAGGCAAGACGTCGAGCCTGCGGAGATGCTGAAACCGGGGCATTCACGTCAGGCGCCGGTTACTGCGGATAGCGGGCAGCAGGCCAATTTGCCTGGAGTGCCGGTCAACCGGCAATCCCGAAAATGGTTCTATGCAGGAATTACGATTGTCATCGTCGTTTGCGCAGCCGCAGTGTTTCAGTATGCGAGATCGTTCAATGCCGGAAATGATCCATTTTCGACAGCCGGCAATCGTCCAACCATCATTGTCGAACGCTTCGAAAGTGCCTCTGACGGACCCCTCGCATCGGACATTTCCCAGGGCATTACCGACGAGATCATCAAAAAGCTCGTCCCCTTTAACGACATCGTCGTCGCCGCCGCCCTGCCACGGAGTAGAGACGGCCAGGCCTTGTCCGATCCAGGCTATGCCCTCCAGGGAAGTGTACGTTTGGAAAACACCACCCTGCGTTCGACGGCAAGGCTCGTGCGGCGGGCGGATAGCGCCGTCATTTGGGCGAACAATTACGATGCCGATATGAAAGTGCAGGGCATCCTGAAAACGCAGGCAAGCCTCGCCGACGATATCGCAACCGCAGTCGCGCGTCCGTTCGGCGTCATGTTCCAGACCGATACCGTCAATATTGCCGGAAGCACGGATGCCTTCTCCTGCATTCTGTCCTACTACAGCTACCGCAGCGAAATGACCGTTGAGGCACATGAGGTGGCAAAATCCTGCCTGCAGCGGGCTTTGGAAAACCGGTCTGCCGATTCCAGCGTCGCGGCTTTTCTGTCGCTGACCTATCTGGACGAGTTCCGCTTTCCGTACCAGCTCGACACGAAACCGACCGTCGCGACGCTTGATATCGCCAAGGATCTTGCCGAACGCGCCGTGCGGCTTGATCCGAAGAATGCGCGCGCTTTGCAGGCGCTGATGCTCGCAGACTTCTTCGGCAATGATCCGACCGGAGCCCTGCGGGCCGGCGAGGCCGCCTATGCCAGCAATCCGAACGACACTGAAGTCGCGGGCGAATATGGTCTGCGCTTGTCGATGTCTGGAAATTGGGACAGGGGCTGCGAACTGATTTCGGAAGCGGTCGGCAAGAATGCCGGGCCGCGCGGATATTACGAAGTGGGAATGGCGCTCTGCGCCTTCATGCGGGGCGACAACCAGGCAGCGGAACTATGGTCTCGCATGTCGGACTTGAATTACAATCCCATGCATCGCCTGGTCCTGCTTTCCATCCTCGGTAGCCTTGGAAAAGCGGCTGACGCAAAGGAGCAACTCGACTGGATCGAGGCCCGATCTCCGGCGCTCATTCCAAATGTCAGGCGCGAGGTTGCCAGGCGGCTAGCGCGAACCGAGGACCAGAAGCGTTTTTTTGCCGGACTGGAAGCGGCCGGCCTGCCTGTGCAGAACAGCGAGGCGTCGAAAAACTGATTGCGCAATCCGCTGTGATCGACTGTTGAAGACCCGAGATCGGTGAGCCGGACGGAGCTTTTGTCGAAATGTCGGTATGCTATGTGGCGTCGAGCCGTTTCAGGCTGGTGCTGGAAGACGGTATTTAGCGCTTCCCCGTTTCTACCTCTGGACGGAAGTACAGCCGCTGAATCACGGACATTATCAGGGCAGTGGCCCATCCAAATATAATCCAGCCGTTGATCGCTTCAAATGCCGCGACATGACGCCAGTCCTTTGCCAGTACGATATCTCCGTAGCCGACCGTCGTAAACGTGACGATCGAGAAGTAGGTCGCGTCATCGAAGGTCGGGAGCGCGCCGGATAAGTAGTAGAACGCAGCCCAGAGGCAGACGTCGATCATTATGGGCACAAGGAGATAGCTGACCCAGACGACGGTAACTGCGGTGGGATAGCGATTGAGAAATTGCGGCTCCAAGCGACCGAAGACCCGAAGTCCGCCCGCCATAGCGGCGGCTTGTGTTGCCACCGTGGCTGCTATCAGGGCGGTCACCAGAAGAAGTCTAACGAACACGGTGCCTCCAATTCAGCATCATCCCTGTCAAACGGATAGATGATCGTCACATCGTCGCAAGACATTGCGGATAGGCGTGGGGCGAGCTCAGCCAATCGAACATACCAGCCCGCTCGCCTTCTGCATTGAGCGTAATCAATGCACCTGCTCTTGATGGGGATATGCTTGGTGATGATCCATCCGACTGGAGGGTGCCTTGAACAACCTTCGGCAGACAAATTTTTCGGGAAGCTCGCGCCTGATGGCGGCGAAGAATGCTGCGATTGATGAAGTGCGCGCCGCGCCGCTCCTCGTATTGCTGATCTTTGTCCCGGTGGTCATCTTGACCGATATGGCTTTGCCAGAAGCCCATACTTTACTTTTCGCTCTGTCGATCCTCGCGATCATACCGCTGGCCGCACTTCTCAGTCGCGCAACGGAAGCGGTTTCTTCTCGGACGGGAGATGCGATCGGAGGTTTGCTGAACGCTACGCTCGGCAATCTCACAGAACTTGTGATCTCGCTCGCTGCCCTGCAGGCCGGTCAGTATCTCCTGGTGAAGGCGTCGATTGCAGGGGCGATCGTCACCAACACTCTCTTTATGCTGGGAGGCGCCTTTCTCTTGGGCGGGCTAAAACACCATGTCCAGGAGTTCAACCGTATCAGCGCTCGCTTCCAGGCCAGCCTGTTGTTCCTTGCAACGGTTGCCGTGCTGGTTCCATCCGTGATCTCCAGCGTGGATCACACGTCAGCGCTGTCCCAAAAACTCAGTCTTGGGCTGGCCATCATCCTCATTGCGGTCTACGCATTGGGAATGCTCTTTTCTCTGAAGACGCATCGAGAACTCTTTGCGAGCGCGGCGCAGGCGGAGGAAGAGCATCATGCTTGGCCGATTCAGATCGCCGTAACGGTCCTCGTCATTGTCACGCTGCTGGTCGCGTTTATCAGCGAAATCTTCGTTGGCTCCGTTCAAGTCGCCGCCCAGAATATAGGAATGACGCCCGCCTTTGTGGGCTTCATCGTCGTAGCACTCGTCGGCGGTGCTGCCGAAATGACCACAGCCTTTTCCGCGGCGCGCGCAAATCGCTTGGACTTGAGTATTGGGATCGCACTTGGAAGCGCATCCCAGATTGCTCTCTTCGTCGCTCCTGTGCTTGTCATCACAAGCTACTTCCTCGGTCCGGAGCCGATGTCGCTGGAAATCTGGCCGGGTGCGGTGACGATGGTGCTTATTGCGACAATGGCTGCATCGCTCTTGTCGAACGGTGGTCGAGGTGTGTGGTATATCGGAGTTCTAGCACTTGCGGTCTACGCTATCTTCGGCCTTACGCTGTTTCTACTGCCGCCCGCCTCTCCTTGAAAGATCATGATTTCCCCGCCGGTTACCGGTATGGGCCCGCACCAGGTTCTCTCAGCATCGACCATCATTCTGAAGCGTCAGTCCTGCCTTGCGGAGTCCGTCAACGCGGCGGTTAAAGTCCTCGGGATTTTGGAATGGGAGGACGCGGCGGCGGCGTTCGATGGAGAAATCAGGGTTTATCTGAAGCGCCTTCTCCCAGGCCTCTCGACTCTCCTCGAACCGACCGAGGTGGCCGTAGCATGAGGCAAGCAGGGCATAGGCCGTCTCCGATTGGGCGTTTTGTTGGAGCCGTCGCTCGATCGCAACAATGGCTTGCTCATACTCGCCGAGAGAAAATCGCGCATCGGCGAGAAATTGGAGAAGAATTTCCGGATGGTGCGGGTCAAGCCGCATCGATGCGTCAAGTGTCTCAAGGGCGGCCGCGGGATCGCCGGAGAATATCTGAATATGGGCCATCAGCATCAGGAGTTCGGCAGAGTTGGGCGAAAGCTCGAGGCCTCGCAACACCTCCGCCCGCGCCCGATCCAATTCTCGGTTCCACATGCAGGCCACGCCCAGCGCGAAGTGGCAGTTTGGCTGTTCCTCGGCCATTTCCACTGCCTGCTGCGCGAGATCCATGCCCATGCGAAGCGAGGCTTCAGGATCCTTGCTCCAGGCGTTGACGTAGTCGAGCACATGGGTAAAGGACAGGAGTGCCCGGGCCGCTGCATATTCTGGATCGATCGCCAGAGAATCCGCCGCCAGGCTGCGGGCCGCCATATTTCCGGTTCGGGTATGGGTCGATGCCTGCTCGCGGCCACGCAATAAGAGCTCATAAGCGCCGACATCAACCGGGCGCCCTTGCGCCAACCGATCTTGATCGCCGTGCGGCAGGTTCAGCCTGAGCGCCGCCACGATTTCCTGCGTGAGTTCATCCTGAACCGCAAAAATGTCGGTGAGATCGCGATCGAACCGGCTGGCCCAGATATGTCCGCCATTGCTGGCGTCGATCAATTGGGCCGTGACACGCACCCGGTTGCCAGCTTTGCGCACGCTGCCCTCAAGAACATAGCGGACGCCAAGCGCCCTGGCCATGTCAGGCACGGACGCTGTGACGTTCTTGTAGACGAAGGACGAGTTGCGGGCGATCACGTGCAACTCGGACAGCTTCGAGAGGTCGGTGATGATGTCCTCGCTGATGCCGTCGGAGAAATACTCCTGTTCGGCGTCACCGCTCATGTTGTTGAAGGCCAGCACGGCGATGGAGGGTTTATCGGGAACGGCTTTAACCGAAGGTATTTTCATTGCGGGCGGCTGTGCTTGTCGCGCCGGCGGCAGGACGGTTCCGACCTGAAGGGAATAAACCCGCATGGGTTCGGCGATATTCTTAAGATGGATCTGGCCGAGATCGGTCACCGCAAGATCAAGCCGCGCTCTGACTTGGCGATAGGCGTCCTCGGAGAGGCAGATGGCGCCAGGCTTGGCGACGCTCTCTAACCGCGCGGCGATATTGACGCCGTCCCCCATCAGATCGCCATCGCTCTCCTCCACGACATCACCGAGATGAATCCCGACCCGAAATTCGATCCGATGCTCAGGCTGCACACCAGTGTTGCGCTCGACCATGGCAGTCTGGACTTCGACCGCGCAACGCACGGCGTCCACAACGCTGCGGAACTCGATGAGGCTTCCGTCTCCGGTACGCTTGACGATGCGGCCATTGTGCACGGCGATTGTGGGATCGATCACATCACTGCGCAGTGTTCGCAGCCGCGCCAGGATGCGATCCTCGTCCGCACCGGCGAGACGACTGTAGCCGACCACATCCGCGACCAGGATCGCCGCAAGTTTTCGCGACACGCTCATAGCCTTGTTCCTCGTCGGACAAAATAGCACAGAGTGGCCGTTGACGTCGCCGATTCCCGAGTCTGGATGTGACGCGATTTCCAGGATTTGAGCGGTTAATCCCCGTCCTTTAGAGAAAAGGCGAGCACGTAGTCGCCGATGTCCTTCGAATATGGCGCTCCGCCGACCGATATCAGGACATATTGCTTGCCTGTCTTCGGCGAGATGTAGGTCATCGGTGTGGCGCTCGCGCCGACGGGCAGGGGATATTTCCAGAGTTCAGTGCCGTTCTCGGCATCATAGGCGCGAATGTAATAGTCCTGGAAGCCGGCAAAGAAGACGACGCCGCCGGCTGTCGCCGAGGTGCCGGCATAACTTGGCAGGCCCATGGGCATCGGAAGTTTGGTCTTGATCTTGAACGGTCCGAGCTCTTCGGCGGTTCCGGCCGGCACCTGCCAGGCAATCTTGCGGGTGTTCAGATCGACAGCCGTGACCGTTCCGAACGGCGGCTGTGTGCAGGGGACGCGGAGCCTCGATGTCCACATCTCGGTGGTCATGCCATAGGGCGTGCCCCGCTGCGGGGCGGAGGGACCATGCGCGGTCGTCGTCAGGGCAAAATCGACATATTCATTGCGAGGAACGAGGGCAAATATGCTGGGCACGCGGATATCGTTCATGAAGACCCGGTTGTTAGGCAGGTCGACGGAAAAGCTTCCCCAGTTGAGGCCGCCGAGATTTCCGGGCTGCTGGATCGCAGGCTGCGTCCCGATCGGGGTGAAATCGCCATCGTAGCGCATTTTTCGAAAGGCGATGCGGCAGGCCAACTGATCGAACATCGTCAGGCCCCAGGCCGTCTGCTCGCTCACGCGCTCCGCGCCGATCGTCGGCATGCCGACGGAATAGGGCTGGGTCGGAGACAATTTCTCTTCCGGCGCGCCCCCCTGCTGCGGCACCGGCTTCTCCTGAACCTCGGCAAGCGGCAGGCCGGTCAGACGGTTGAGCAGGAAAAGTTGCCCGCGCTTGGTGGTTTGCAGAAGAGCGGGCACCATGGCGCCATTGCCGTCAGGCAGGTCGATCAACGCCGGTTGGGCCGGCAGGTCATAGTCCCAGATATCGTGATGCACGGTCTGGAACTTCCATTTTTCCCGGCCGGTCGTCACATCGAGCGCCACCAATGTCGCATTGTATTGATCGGCGAAGGCGGGACGGTTGGCGCCGTAATAGTCGGGTGTGGTGTTGCCGAGCGGCGCATAGATGAGGCCGAGCTTGTCGTCGAATGCGGCCGTCGTCCACATGTTGGGCGTCGCCCGCGTATAGGTCTGGCCCTCCGGCGGAAGCTTGGTGATCTCAGGATTGCCGAGATCCCATGCCCATTCCAGCTCGCCGGTGACGACGTTGAAGGCGCGGATGACGCCCGAGGGCTCGCCTGTTTCCTGATTGTCGGTAACCCAGCCGCCGACGACGATCAGATTGCGGGCAATCAGCGGCGCTGACGTCTGGAAATAATAGCCTGTCTTGACCTCGCCCATGCCCTGGGACAGCTGCACGGTGCCATTGTCCCCGAAACCGGTGCAGGGCGCGCCGGTCCGGCTGTCGATCTCCAGAAGGCGGGCATCGATCGTCGTCTGCACCAGACGCTCGTTGCAAAGGCCGTCGGCAGACTGGGTCTCTTTCGGCATCTTGTAATAGCCGAGGCCGCGGCAACGTTGCCAATACGGCGCCGTCGCCTTGGGATCGAAGGTCCAGCGGGGCTTGCCCGTGTCTGCGTCCAGCGCTGCAATCACGTCCGTCGGCGTGCAGGTGTAGAGCGTATCGCCGATCTGCAGCGGCGTGTTCTGATCGGCGCCTTCGCTCTTTCCGGTGCGATATGTCCAGGCGAGATCCAGCTTGGAAACATTGCCGCGGTTGATCTGATCGAAGGGGGAATAGCGGCCTCCCGCCGTGGTACGGCCGTAGGATGTCCAGTCTGCCGGAGAATTGTCGCCCTTTGCGGATTTATAAGCGGTGATATCTGCGGAGGGGCGGATGACGCCATGTGGAATGAAGCTGAGGCCGAAACCGGCGGCAAACAGAATCGCCGTGAGCAGAGCGCCGCCATAGAAAAGCTTCCGGCCGGCCGCCGGGGATAACGACGGGGCAAAGAGAAGCGCAAAGCCCGCCAGCGCTAGCGGGGACATCAGGCGCGCGAAGAGCGCCCAGAAATTGAACCCCGACTCCCATAGCGCCCAGGGAAGCGTGAAAATGGCGACAAGCAGAACGATGAGGCCGCCTGATGCCTTCCGGCGCCACAGCAGCAGCGCGGCAACCAGATAGGCAAGCCCGACGATCGCGTAATAGGGCGAGCCGCCGAGGCTGAGCAGCCAGGCGCCGGCACCCGCCAACCCCAAGCCGATGAAGGCGAGAACGATACAGAAAAGCAAGGCCAGAAATTTCATGAGTGTCCTCATCCAATATGATGCTCGATCGCCTCGATCTCATCCCGACCATCATCTTCGGGAGAGGCGCTCTCGTTCAATTTTTAACTGATGTACCTCTGGTCACTGACACGCGTCCCCGATGCGGCAATGGTGCGACGGCCGCTCTGCGGCGGCAGTCTGCCATTCCATATCGCGTCAATATTTCTGAAAGGGGCACAGATGGTTCTCGGGGAAAAGCTTGATCTAGCGAACGGGCGGCCGACAGGTTTCGATTATATGCGATTATTGTTAGCCTTTTCAGTGCTTTGGATACATACGGCCCGCGTCACCTACGGCGATGATCTGTTTCTCTGGGAGTCGCCCCTTCGTCCTTTGCTGAAGTCCGTCCTGCCCATGTTCTTTGTCCTGAGCGGGTTCCTGGTGGCCGGCAGTCTCGAGCGATCGAAGACATTGATCTCTTTCCTGGGTAACCGATTTATCCGGATCTATCCTGCACTTACCGTCGAGGTATTGCTGGCTGCCTTTATACTCGGAGCGATCTATACAGAGTATGACCTGCGTGACTACTTCACCGACCCGCAGTTCTTTTCATATCTGATGAATGTCAGCGGGCACATTCATTATAATCTCCCGGGCGTCTTCATGGACAATCCCGACGCGGCGATGGTGAACGGGCAGCTCTGGACGGTGCCCTTCGAGCTCGAATGCTACATGGTGATCGCCGCTCTCTTCATGCTCGGCGTGGTCAGGCGGCGCGTCATCGCCCTCATCGCAACGCCGACATTGATCATAGGCTTTGCCATTGCACGATATTGGAAGCACGAAAGTGATTGGGGCGTCATGCCGACGACCGCATCGGGCAATCTTCTCATTTGCGCTTTCCTGGCGGGGGTGACCTTCTATCTCTACAAGGACAAGGTTCTGTGGGACCTCAGAATTTTCCTCGCCTCCGTGGCAGTTATCCTGGGCGCCTATTGGTTCACGTCCTTCGGGGATTTCATTGCCATTCCTGCAATAGGGTATGTCACGGTCTTCCTCGGTCTGACCTCACCGCCGAAGCTCAGCATCCTGCGCGGCGCCGACTATTCCTATGGCGTCTTCCTTTATGGCTATCCGATCCAGCAGGCGTTCGTGGCACTCGGGCCTTGGGCGCATAATTGGTGGTTGAACGGCATCATCTGCAGCATCATCGCTGCCTGCTTTGCCGCCTTTTCCTGGAGATTCATCGAAAAGCCGGCGTTGAAACTGCGCAAGCAAGTCACCTGGCTCGAAAATCTCAGCCTTCAGCGCGGGGCAAAAAGGGAATTGGCCGGCGCGGTCTCGAAATAGGCTTTCTGACGCGGCCGGTGATTCCGGTCGTGCGTGGCCGGTACTGTCCCTGTGGGCGAGGGTCGCAACTCAATCGCAGGTGCTTAACCGATAAAGAGATCCGCAGGGCTCGCCGTCGTGGCGAGCCCTGTTTCGTTGATGCATGCCGGTTGCTCCGTACGTGAGACCGATGCCGAGCCTGCGATGCGGTCCGGAGAGCGTCTGTACGCTGATCGCGTAAGCCTATGCTCATGCTTATCTTTTTCAGGAGCAACAAACGAAAGTCCGGCTCGGCGGGAGACCGCCGTGGCCGCATCTTCGGCTCCTGTATAAGCCTGCAACAGATAAATCTTCCGGCCGCGGCTTCCCTGTATTTCCTCATTTTCGACGATCGCGCTCCTTCACCCGATGAATAGTCGAATATTCCCAGGCGTGCTTCGGTCGACTTGTTTGCGGGGTATTAGCGATATTTTAACAATAACGGATAAAATACTTCGATCGAACTTCGTTTCGACTTCGGGTTTTGTCGTGTCGTCGAGACTGCGGCAGCTTGAACGAGGTGTGAAGAGAGGGGTCGTAATGCTCAAGAGCGTGCTCGTCGTGGTTGCCGTCTCCATCGCCGCCGGAGCGACCATTCGCGCCTGGGCCTTTGCGGTCTTTGCATTTCTGGTGGTCACGGCCTTGGGCATCGTGATCCTGCTGAATGGCTCTTCGCTGAAAGAAACGCTCGCTTCCTGCCTCGAAGTGCTTGTCCTGATGGAAATATGTTATCTGGCCGGCCTGTTTGCCTTTTCCTTGTGGGGTCACATTCAAAAGCGCCGGAAAAGGAATGTGGTCGAGTCGACGACCGTTCGCAAGTGAGCGGCAAGCGTCCTCACGGATGAGATGATCACTAGAGCATGTCCGTTGTTCTTCGAATCACGGACATGCTCTATCTCTTTGTTTTTACGCAATTCCGGACGCAAAACCGCTGCGCACTTTTGCTGGAGTTGCTCTAGGGCAGCGCGGATATGCGGCAGACCGTGATTGGCATCCCTGCCAAAAAGGTGTTGTGCTGTGAGAGGTGCCTAGGAGTCCAGCCTGGGCAACAGCGCCTGCCGGGAAAGCAGGGCGGAGAGTGTTTTCGCCATGATCTGGAAGTCCCATGCGAGCGTCCAGTTGGATAGGTACTCGGCGTCGAGGGCAAGTCTGTTCTGATAGCTGGCGTCATTGCGCCCACCGGTCCGCCAATGGCCCGTAAGGCCGGGACGGACGGTCATGTAGGCATGGGCATGCTCGCCGTAACGCGGCAATTCTTCCTTCGTAATGGCGCGTGGTCCGACGAGGCTCATTTGACCGAGCAGCACGTTGATCAATTGCGGAAGCTTGTCGAGGCCCGATCGTCCCAGAATATCGCCGATGACAGTCACATGCGGGTTGGGCGTTGCATCGGCATTTACCGTGCGGAACCTGAGGCAACCAAACTCTTTTCCCTTATAACCGACCCGAATATGGAAATTGAAAAGGGGTCCCCGATCACATAGCGTGATGATGGCTGCCACCGTCAGAAGGAACGGGGACAGCAGGCATAAAAGGCCTGCAGCAACGATAATGTCCAATGCGCGCTTTAGCATTCTGCTGATCGCGTGGGATTGCGACGAATTGAACGGACGCCTTTCCTGTCGGGCCTTGGCGAGATCCTGCCAAGGTTTGCTAACGTTCATACTCTGATTTTCTCCCGCCACCCGCGTCTCCGTCAACCAATCGCAGAAATCACAGCTAAAGCTTGTTTTAATGCAGGTCTAATGTCTGTGACCACGGTCATATTGGAGGATAAATTCTTTGTGAGGTGAAGTAAATTTGTGTATATTTGAAATGATGCGTTTGATTGTCGGAAAATGTATTAAATAATACTTGTATACATTTTGTTGTTTTGTGTTTTTCTTGTCCTTAATAATTTATGTTTTGAGCGACTAAGCTCATGTTTTTGTATAGGTATCGTCGATTACCCCAAAAATGGCTTTGATTCGTAGAATTCAATATGATTTCCATTATATATAAATATGAGCAATCGTCATAATTAGGTATAGTTTAAACACGAAATTTTTATTTTATTACTATTTGACTTTCTAAATTAACATATTACGAATGCTGCCGACCGCAATCAGCCAATTAGTCTGCGTGGAGTTTCGCGTATGGACGGGGTAATTAGCATCAGGGACAACAGGACTGGAAGAAACACCGCGCGAATAGGCGACGGGGTTACTTGCGGATCTGCTGTTCAATACGGTGGCAGAGCGGATTTGGATCACGAGTTCCCGTTTTCCCGATCGAGTGTTCGGAAGTTTCGCCGTGGTGAAGTCATTGCCGGTGCCGGTGTCCTCATCGACATGTTCGCCCGCGTGCAGCGCGGAATGGTGACTGCGAGCACGCCCTTGCCCGATGGCCGTGAGTTCATCGTCGAAATCATTCCGAAGGGCGGCTTGATCGGAGAGCTGGAGGTGCTGCGCAAGCAGTCTCTCAGCCTCGAATATCGGGCCTCGTCGGACTGCGAACTGCATTTCTTCGACGGTCGCTCGCTGCGGGAGTTATGTGCAAACAATCCGCAATTTCAGGTGAAAATCCTGTCGAAGGCGCTGGCGCGTGTTTCCGAACTCGAACTGCGTCTGATTTCCAACGCGGGGTCGAATTTGAGGCAGAGATTGGCCCGGACGCTGCTGCGCCTTTCCGCCGTGTACAGGATGGATGCGCAGAATAGCGGCGACGAGCTCACCATCTCCCAACATGACCTTGCCGCGACACTGCCGGCATCGCGTGAAAAGGTGAACCAGTGCTTGCGGCGCTTGCGCGAGGACAAGGTGGTCGACGGGGCGCAGGGCAAGATCCGCATTCTCAATCGCAAGGCGCTGGAAGCTTATGCCGAGGGCGAGGCTTGAGGCACCGCCCCGATAAAGGCAAAATGGAATAGGGAATTTTTTCCGAAGCCCGCCGCATGGCGGGTTTCGTGTTTAATGGCGACAAAGTCGAATGCGCGAGGAAACGGATTGGAACTCAAACCGGCGCTCTAAGATATCGCCAACGGGTGCCGGCTTCGGGGCTGCATGCCTTAGACTTCGCTCTCCGAGGCATTCTTCCAATATTTCCATCCTTCACCCTGGATCAGTCCGTGATCGGACAGGTCCTTCCAGCTTCTGTAGGTGCCGGTATCGTCATAGACGAAGTGATCGATGTCTTTACTCGAGGAATAAACGGTATATTCCTCGGTATGTTGGGCCCGGTGCGCTGCATCAGCGACCTTGTGAACGAAGGTCGATAGGAACTTGAAATGCAGGAGGGCGCCGGATACGCCGGGCGCTCCGCGCATCTCGCCCAAATTCAGGGAAAGCGGCCAGACCTGGTGCGACGACTTGAGAAACAGACGTTCGCCGGACACGTAGACCAGCGGTATCTTGTTGAGCGCCGGACCGTCCCAGAGCCGGTCGCGGAAATAGACGCGCCCGCGAACACCGCCCTTGATCCATATCGTCCAATTGCGTTTGTCGAAATGCGCGACATAACCGGATCGGTCGAAGAGATTGCAGACCTCGAGCGGATTGCGACCGGGTTCACATATGTTTTCGAGAACGGGGTGCGGGCTGTACATGTCGATCATGACCGAGCGGAGGGAGTGGCCGCCCATGGATTCGATGTAGGCGGTCAGTTGATCGATCGGCCTGATGTCGCAGTGCGGATAGACCAGGAACTCGTCCGCATCGACATAGAGGACCCATTTTTCCCGGCAGTGGCGGTTGATGACCTCGTTGATCCAGTCGTTTCCAAATCTCGCCGCCTTGTAGGATCCATGAGCCGAAACCAGGGAGACGTCGTCAAAACCCGACAGCAATTCTATGGTGCCGTCCGTCGAGCCGTTGTCGATGCAGATGAAGTGCTCGAAGCCGAGATCACGATAATATTGCAGGAAAAATGCCAGCCGGTGCCCTTCGTCGCGGATCACGCAAATGAGGACGTGACGGGCCTGCTTGAGCCCGCTGCGCAACAGGTCATAGCGAAGCTGCCGGGCCTTGAGGGAGCGGCGAAATCGGGCTTTGACGTAATGGGAGATACTGGCGGCGGAAGCGCTATTGCTCATCTCAGGTCGAACCAACAATGCATCATCATACAGCATAGTCGCCGACCAGCAGGCTCTGGACCCGCGGATTGGGTCCGCCATTCTCAATGGCGTGGCGGATGCGCGCTCGTATCGACCGGTATTTATACAGCACCTTACGATCGAAGCTTATTCCGCGATACAGCGAGTTGTAGATCGGGTGCGCTTTGCGCAGGTCGACATAGACCTGGCTTTCCGTGTCGGTCCACGGAAAGAAAGATCCATGCCACGGCTTCGGATGCGCCATGTAATGGACGATCGACAAGGACGACATGTTCACGAGGTGAAGGAACTGCTTGGGAAAATTCCAGCGGTTCGAAACGAGGATGAGCGAGGCGCCGCAGACGTAGTTCAATGCGCCCTGATCATGTTTGCCCTCGCATGCTTCGGGATTTCTGGCAAAAAGCTCAAGCGCCTCCTGTCCGATCCAGCCGTTGCGATGGAACTTCAGCACTCCCGCGTTGAAATAGTGGCTGTCCTTTCCCGTGTCGAGAAAGTCGTGGATCGCCGTATAATCCCGCGCCGCGAAAAACCTGCCCTCGGGAACCCAGGCGCTTTCGAAGGCGCCGAGATCGCTGACGATCTGAGTGTCCCCATCGAGGTAGATGATCTGGGTGTAGTTGGCAGGCAGAACTTCGCAGAGGACCAGCTTGGCCATTGTGCTGACACTGATGCGGCCTTGAAAATGCGAACCGTCGAGCTTGCCGAGCGAGTCCTGCAGCGCTTCGGTCGCATCGATCAGATCGACCCTGCTTGCCGCAAGCAGTGCTTTCAGCTCTTCGAAATTGTCCAGACGTTCCGACATGAGGACGCAGACATCGGTTGCAGGGCTTGCGAATTTGCGAGCCTGAAGCGCCGATAGAATAGTCGGAAACGAATACTCGACGTCCGTGACGTAGACCACGCATTGATTGTTCATGTCATCACCCTTCCGGTTGCCTGCAACAGGACTGAACCGTTGTTGTCTTCCAGGTCGAGGGAACAGTTGTTGATTGAGCCGGCGGACCTGTCGTATGACGGTCCAGTCCAGTATATATTGAGGGTGGCAGGCCTGCCCGTTGGATGGAACAGCGTTGGGCTGCCTGCGGCTTTTGGGTGTATCATTGTCGAGATATTCGCCATGAAGAGTGCCTTGCCTGTCTCGGGGCTGTGTTTCGCTCTCTTGTTCCGCGGCAGGAAGACCCTTGCGCGGACCGCGGTCGGAATGCAGAGGGAAGGAGGATTGTCATGCTGATCATCACACTGGTAGCCGCACTGGTTTCGATCGCTGCCGGCACTTCCATCCGGGCATGGGCCTTCGCGATATTCGCATTCCTTGTGGCAATCGGCCTCGGCAGCGTGGCTTTCGTCGACGGGTCTTCCGTGATCACGGCATCGCTTTCCGGCATTGCTATCCTCGTGCTCATGGAAATCGGCTATGTCGCGGGCGTCTTCCTGTCGGGATTTGCGCGGCGCAGCGCCAGGCTGCGGGAAAACAGCTCCGGCACAGATAACGTCCCTACCGCGAGTGAGCGTCAGCAGAGCTGACATCGAAGGATGTGTCTCGGGTGGAGGCGCGGCGGCGGATTGCCACGGCCTCTCGCCAAGACGGAGGTTCGGGGCGCCGGTCATCGCGTTGCAAACATCGGCGTTCTCGCAAGAGATGCCGATGCCTCCGGTGGACGCCTGTTCGCGAGCGTTCGGGTGACCGGATGCCGCACGATGTAAGGGCCGGCTAGGCAGCCCGCCGCCAGACCGGCGGTGGTGCTGAACAGCAGGCCGAGATCAGTACCGCTTCCCGAGATCGCCGCCGAACCGATCTGCGCGATGGATGCCATGACAGCGGCGTTTCCGATCGCGTGCCTCTGGCGATCGCCGGTTATGCGCCGGCCGGATGCTCTCACAAGGCTATACAGGAAGGCGGCGAAGAGAAGGGTTCCGGTCAATCCGACATTGGACAGCAACGCCGCGATGAAACTTGAGGCCCGGACCGTGCCGAGCCCGGCGCCGAAGGTGGCTGTATCGACGAAGGCGATCAATGCCAGCGTGTTCCAGGCGGTGCGCTCTTCGCCGGATTGCGACTGAAGCTTATCCGATACGGTGGTATTGACGAGACCGGCGACGGAATCCCATGCATCGGGGACAAGGCTGAGGGCGACGATGGCGCAGGGGATCAGGAACAGCGTGATCACCAGGAACGTCACATGCGAGGCGGCGGTCGGGCCGCGGATCAGCCGTTTCAGGCAGAACAGCATGAACATGCAGACGGCGAAGACGCCTGCGACATAGGCAGTTGTCGATGTGCACAGGACGATCGTCGGGCCGATAAAGAGAGTGGCAAGCCCGGCCATGCGGCTGTGAACGCGCTCCAGCCAAAGCATGAGGGTGAAGCAGAAATAGGCCAATGCGACGGCGCCGTACATGCTCGCCTCGGGAAAGGGGCCGACGATGCGCTTGAAGCCGTGGATCGCCTCGGCCGTATGCATCGTATAGTTCGCATTTCTGATGATATCGAGCAGCTGCGACTGGCCGGTCAGGAACGTTCCCCAATCGGCAAGCGCGAAGGCGAAACATACGATCGAGGCTATGATCAGCTGTTGCGCGATGAAACGGGTGTATCCCAGTCTCGCAAGCCCGGCGACGATGGCAAAGCAGGCGAGGTCGCCAAGCAGATAGACGGACTGGCTGAGATTGGATGAGCCGGGAGCGAGCGGAGCGGCCACCGTCGACATCATGCCCGAGGGGTCTCGTGCGGAGGAATAGACGAGGGTCGCGCCTGCAAAGATGCGGGGCAGGAAGAAAGACGACACCACGGAAAACAGGATATAGGCGGCAAACCAGAAACCGGGACCCGGATAGGCGAGGCTCGCGAGCGCGGCCTGCGTCTGAACCGGGCGCAACAAGACGGCCGCGACCAGAAAGAGCACCAGAAGATGGCTCGGCTGGATGCTGCTGCCGCCAAGCGCGGGCAGCTGCAGAGCCGCCGCGGCGCCCAGCAGCGTCAACAGGCAAAGGACCACGATGGCGAAGCGGGCGCCGTTGACCATGCAGAGCACGCCAAGCAGCAAAGTGATGAAACCGATCGGTTCTAGCGACATGCTTCCGATCCCGATCCTAGAGGGCCGCCGAAGCATGGCTTTTGCCGAAGACCGGCATGCACCTCTCGACGCGTCGCCCTGGGCGAAAGCCGCCCACTGTCGTTGATGATCACAACAGGCTCCTAATTCGATCCCGTCTGGGGTGCCCAGCCGGCAGCCGGCCGGTTGTCTCCAGCCACATCAGACGAAGCGGCTGTCGAGCTCTGCTTTTGCTGCGGGCTCGGCAACTGCGGCTGGGACGGCGATGTCTGAAGGGCGGTGTCCAAGCCGACCTCGACCAGATCATGCGGCAGCAATGCGGTTTGTTCGTCCGCCACGATGGTGCGGGAGGTTCCGTCATCATTGCGACGGACGATCCTGTAGTTCTTCTGCGCTTTGCCGACACCCGGCGTCTCCGCATGGATCTCGGCGAGTTGAGCGTCGTAGCCCGCCTGCTCGCCCAGAAGCTGGGCCACCTGGATATCGATTGCCGCCCTGCCGATTGCGAGATTGACCTGGTTCAGCAGCTCCTGGTTTTCGCTGTTCTGTCTGTTGACGATGTTGATCTTGGAGCGATCGGCTTCGCTGAGACCCTGGCGAGCCGTGGTCAGGGCTACTTCGAGATCAATCAGGGTACCTTGAGCATCCGCGACCCAGCGATCGACCGAGACCTGACGGGAGTTGCTGACCAGGCCCTTGCTCACCAGGCTGTTGACGTTGTCCAGTTCCTTCTGGGCAAGATCGATTTGCCGCTTTTGCGTGCTGATCTTGGCCGTGAGCGATTCGACCTGCTGTCCATAGAGACGGGTCAAGTCGTTCGCCGCTTCGACCTGGCTGTCGATATCGACGCGCCGCAGCCGCATCAGGTTCAATTCCTGCGCCTTCAGCTTGTCCACATCGGGTGCGCCGGCGAGTTCGGCAGGGATCTCGAAACTCTGCTCGCCGGCAATCTCGGCGCGCAGGCGCGCCTGGCGCATCAGGAGATCGCGCCGGTTGAGAACGGCCGTTCGGTAGGCGCCGGCAGCCTGGATCCGGTCGCGCTCGAAGTAGGTGTTATCCTCGCGCTCCCGCAGGAAACCGCCGGCAATACTGACTGCTTTCATGACGGTCATGCTGGGTTCAAAAGGATAGCGTCCCGGCGTCTGGACAGTTCCGGTCACGAAGATCGGCGCGTGTTCGGCGATCTCCAGGGCAATGTACGGCTTGCCCGGAAGCTGCGCCTGCTGGCTCAGCGCGCTGGCGATGGCATCGGCGAGCTCTTCGGTCGTCTTTCCGGTTGCCTGCACGTGGCCGGCGATCGGGATCGAGAGATTGCCGGCGTCGTCGATAGTATAGACACCGTCGAGAGCTTCCCAGCTGGCATAACGGGAATCCGATGACCGCCATTCGACGACGCGCAGTCTTACCTTGTCTTCCGGAACCAGCGAGAATGTCTGCGCGTGGGCGACGCTCCAGCCGGCCATGCAGGCGAGTGCCAGCACGGCAAGTGCCGCTGAGATGAGGCGATCCGACAAGGAGGTGCGCTGCATTGGTCTATCTCCGTTTCGTTGCGATCGATGGCGAAGGCGTTTCGCGCGGCAGGGGATTGGCGAATTCGAGAATGCGGGACGGAGAGGCGCGGCCGACGAGAAGATCGGACAGCGCCAGCAAATTGCCGTTCAGACGTCCCCACCGGTCGATCATACTGTCGTTGGACAGGACGCCCGACGCGTTCGCCAGGATGTTGCGGCCGATCTGCGCGATTGCGCGGCCCTTCGACATCGTGCCCTTGCGGATCAGGTAGGCGGGATTGGCAACCTGCGAATAGCCGAGCCTTCGGCCGGGCTGGCGTCCGGATCTGACGCCGAGATGCACGCCGCGGGCGCCTTCAACGCGCACGGACCTGCCGTAGCGGGCAATGGCCCGGCTGAAATCGACATCCTCGAGCCAGCCGTAGAGCGGCAGCTGTTCGTCAAAGCTCACCGCGTGCTCGACAACGGGCGAAAGGCGGACCGCCATGTTGCATCCGTAAGCGTTGTAGACATCGCTCACCTGCTCGGCCGTTTCGCCGGCAGCTTCGAGAACCTGCAGCGCTTGCGACATGGTGAGGCCGCCGTCGAGGACACCGTCGGCGAGGACTTCGCCCGTGGCGATCACGACCTCGGGTCTCGCAGCAAAGACGCTCGCCATCCGTGGCAGGAAGGTCGCGGCCGGAATGAAATCGTCGTCCAGGAAGATCAGGATATCCGTATCGGCCGCGGCCGCCTGGATGATCCTGTTGCGCTGGGAGGTCAGGCCGCGGCTGCCGACGATGATTTCCACGTCGCCGCGATTGGCGAGCCCGGCAGCATCGTCGACCGCGGGCACGCAGACGATAAGCCGTTCCGGCTGCTCCGGCAGGCCGACGAGATAATCGACTGTCTCCCGCAGTATCCCAGCGCGGCCCGCCGAAGCGATCCCCACGGCAATTCTCAGCGGGCGGCCTGCGCGCCCCACTATGGCTTCCGGGCCGCAAGGAACCGGCGCCGGCCCGCTCGAGCCGCCCTGGCTGGTTGCTACTGCCGAAGGTGATGTCATGACTGCATGCTCTTCGGTGCATGGTTGATGATTGCGCCGAGAATTTCGGCGCCGACGTTACGCATGGTCTCGATGACGCGGGTGGTATCGTCGATCGAGGTGCGCCCATGCGAGGTGACCACGAGGACGCCGTCCAGCTCCGGTGCAATGGCATTGGCATCAGGCGAGGTGGAGAAGGCGGAGATGTCGACGAATATGGCGTCGAATTCCTTCTTCAGTTCGGCGAAGCTCAACTGCGTGCGGCGGGAGCTCAGGCGAATGGCCGGCGTCACCGCTTCGACCTTGCCGAGCGGGAGGAATTTCAGCGTCGGGGTGAGCGGCAATGCGGCCGTCTGGATCAGCTCGCCATTGTCGAGAACATCGACGAGGCCCATGGAACTGTTAGGGGCGATCGATTTGCTCAGCGAGGATTTCTGCGCAGCCGCATCAATCAGTAGCGTGTGCGCCCCTGATATCGACGAGAGAACCGCGAGTTCGCAAGCTATGGACGATGCTCCGCTGCCGGGATCGACGGCGACGACACCGATGACGACCCGGCGTTTGCGCCGCAGGCCGACGACCGTGGCGCTGAGTTCCGCCATGCCGGGAATAACGGGGTAGGCGGCTGTGCTGCTGCCTGTACCGGCGGCGAGGAAACGCGCGGGGTGCCCGTTCCGGGCTTTCATCGACCTCGACAACAAAGTGACGAAGGGCAGTCCATTGGTTTCCGCGATCTGATGGGGCCGAATGATCCGGCGGTCGCCGGCGTGCCTTATGATGGCAAGCCCCAGGCCGACGCCGAGGCCAACGGCCCCCGCAAAGGCGATGATGAGCGTGCTGCGCGGTCTTGCCTTCGAGAGCGGCAGCGTCGCCCGCGAGACGATCGTGGCGTCGGACACGGGATAGGTTATGCGCTGCTTGGCTTCCGTCAGCTGGGTCAAGGTGCTTTCATAAAGGGTGCGGCGGGCGTCCGTCGCGCTCTGCAACTCCGCAAGCTTGAACTGGTCGCGCGGATTGCTGGTGAAGGTGCTCAAGGCACTGGCGGAATCGGCCAGTCCGCGCTGTTGTTCCTTGATGAATTTTTCCAGCCAGTCGCTGTATTGCCGGGAGGCATCGGCCTTCATGGCGATATTCTTCTGGATATATTGCCTGGCGAGCGTATCCGCGATGTCGACGGCCCTCTGAGGGGTTGATGCCGCGGCCGATATCTCGATGATCGTCGAACTCCCGATCCGGCGTATTTCGATCATGTTCAGCAGCGTGGCGATCGCCCAGTCCTGCAGCCGCTCCTCCTCCGTCTGCGGCTGCGCGCCGCGCGTTCCCTTGCCTGTTGTCTCCTGCGGGGCCGTATCCACCTGCGAAGAAGTCCCCATCAGCCAATTCTTCGCCCTGTCCTGCAGCGAAGGCTGCTGATCGACGAACTCGGGATCGCTATCGAGATCGAGCACCCTGACCGTTTGGCCGATGACGTCGCTGGATCTGGCGATCTCAAGCTGTCCTTCTATGAAGGCGTCTTCCGCGAAGGCCCTCTGCGCTTCAGAACCACTCACCTGGGGAAAAATCACAAGTTGTGTGCTTGCGACGAAAGTCGGCACCGCGGTCAGCAGGTAGCATGCAGCCATTGCGAGGAAGACCATGGTCGTCACCACGATCCACAGCCAGCGCATTCTGAGAAAGAAGAGCATATCCCGCAGGGTCAGCGGCGAATTGCCTCCGCCGTTGGTTGCCGGAGGCAGGGATATCGGGGAAACGCCGCTGAAGATCGTGCTTGAGGTCATGTCGTCCTAATCCAAAATGGCGAGATTGCGGAATAACCCGGTGTCGAGTGACCAGGCATTGGCAGCTTGGAGGGGACGGGGGGAGTAGCCAAACTTCCGATTTCAGCCATGATCGGCAGCTCTCTCCCCTTGGGGCTCAGTAAGAGCCGCGCTGTGAAAACAGAGCGGGAATGGTCTTCGCAAGGATGACGAAGTCCCGAGCGAGCGACCAGTTGCTGACATAGTGAGCGTCGAGGGAGACCCGGTACTCGTAGCTGACGTCATTGCGTCCGCTGGTCTGCCAGTGACCGGTCAGGCCCGGGCGGACGGCCATGTAGGCCCACATATGCTCGCCGTAACGGGGCAATTCCTCGACGGTGACCGGCCGGGGGCCGACAAGGCTCATTTCGCCGCGCACGATATTGATCAGCTGAGGAAGCTCGTCGATGCTCGATCGCCTCAGGATATCACCGACGGCCGTGATCCTCGGATCGTCCTTCAACTTACGCGTTTCTTCCCATTCGCTGCGCGCAGCCGGGTTGTTTCGCAGCAATTCGGCAAGCTGTGCGCTCGCATCGGTCTTCATGGTACGGAATTTGAGGCATCCGAACGGTGCGCCGCCGACGCCGACGCGGGTATGGGAATAGAAGACCGGGCCGCGATCGGAGAACTTCACGATCAAGGCGACGAGCAGCAGAAGCGGGGCAAGCAGGATCAGGGCGATGATCGCGACAAAAATGTCCATCGCCCGTTTGAATGATCTGCCTGCCGCACGCGGCCGCGACGAATGGAGATCGCCGCCTTTCGCGGAGCTTCCGACGCGCGACCAGCCCTCGAAACTATGTGCTTCCCATGTCATCGGTGGTCTCCAAAACAATCGGTCAAGAACCGTTCAAACTTTGCTGCGCCGCACCCTGGTTGTCTGTTACCAAGGTCATAATCCTTAATTATTTCTTTATGATACTAAGCCGCACAAGAGAAATCTGATTACTCCTACTGTCCTTCTTTTCTTTTCAATCAACGATCTAACCTACTTAGAGGTGATTAATTCGCGGAAATTCATCTATAATTTTGATGTCATCATTTTGATTATTGCTGCTTTTTAGCTCATCAAGACTTATTAATGAGCAGCTCTCCCGCATGATACGATCATTGTTCGATCTCTCCGAGGTTTTGAGTTCGTCTAATGATGTATTTTTTGTTCTTCAACTAAATGTAAACTTGATATTTACGCTATCTCTCTGTGATGTTATTTGACTCCTATATTAAGGCAATATAAATGATGCAGTGCAGCATAACCTATGGTCATTCCAGTACTGGGAGTCATGCGCATGGATGGGGCAACACACGTATCGGATCGTAGGTCCGGCATCGGCAAAGCGGGAATTTCCGCTGGCGGCATTCATCTCAACAGCCGCATCGTCATCGACGACGAATTCCTTTCCTGCCGCTCGAGCGTCCGGCGTTTCCGCCGCGGCGAGGTCATTGCCGGGGCCGGCGTCCTCGTCGATACTTTCGCGCGCGTGCATTCGGGATTGGTCAGCGCAAGCACGATGCTGCCCGACGGCCGGGAATTCATCGTCGAGATCATTCCGAAATCAGGCCTTATCGGCGAGCTCGAGGTCTTGCGCAGGCAGACCTTGAACCTCGAATACCGGGCGGCTTCCAATTGTGAGCTGCATTTTTTCGAAGGCCGGCTGCTGCGCGATATGTACGCTAGCGATCCCTCCTTTCGGGAAAAGGTCTTCTCGCGGGCGCTGGCGCGCATTTCCGAGCTTGAGCTGCGGATCATTGCCAGTGCCGCGTCGACCCTGCAGGCGAGGCTGGCCAGCACGCTGCTGCGGCTCTCCGCCGTCTATGCAAAAGATGCGGCAAACAACGGGAACGAACTGATCATTTCGCAAAACGACCTGGCCGCCACGCTGCCGGCGTCCCGCGAGAAGGTCAATCAGTGCCTGCGACGGCTGCGGGAAAGCAAGATCATCGACGGGGGGCAGGGCAAGATCCGCATTCTCAACCGCAAGGCGCTGGAGGCTTGCGCCAACGGCGCGATCTCGGTGAAGTGATGCCCCCATCGCTGCCCGAGGCCCTCCGATCCGCCGCAAATGTCAGCCGCTTTCCTGGCTTCGGTGGGACAAAGATCGATCGCGTGGTCATCATCGACGACTACTCGACGGCAAGAGGCGGCGCGACGGCGCTGGCCGTGCTGTCGGCCAAGCTGTTTCGCGGCCTCGACATCCCCGTGACCTATATTTGCGGGGATGACGCGGCCAATGCGGAGCTTGCCGCGCTCGGGGTCTCCATGGTCGGGCTGAACAGCCGCGACCTGCTCAGCGCCGAGCGCGCGAAGGCCTTCGTGACGGGCATCCACAATGGCGCCGCCATCCGCATGATGGCGAACTGGATTGCCGCAGAAGATACGGCCAATACCGTCTACCACGTGCACGGCTGGCATCAGATCCTGTCTCCTGCGATTTTCAGGGCGCTGGCGCCGGTCGCCAGCCGATGCGTGGTTCACGCACATGATTTCTTCACGGCCTGCCCCAACGGCGCTTTTTTCGATTATCAGGCGCAGCAAATCTGCCTTCGGCGCCCGCTGGGCGGAAGCTGCATTGCAACGGCCTGCGACAAGAGAAGCTATTCGCACAAATTGTGGCGGGCCGCCCGCGGCTCCAATATCCTGAGGCTTCTGAAGGATCGGGCCGATTTCGGACGGATTATCCTGCTGCACGAGAAGATGGCAAGCTTCCTCGTTGGCTCCGGCTACAGGCCCGAACGGCTGACGACGATCCGCAATCCCGTCGCTCCCCTGTCGATAGAGCGCATCGAGGCGGAGGCCAATGACGAGTTCGTCTTCATCGGGCGGCTGGACGAGGAGAAAGGCGTGGAGGACGCCGTGGCCGCCACCCGCAGAGCCGGCGTCAGGCTCTGCGTGATCGGCGACGGACCGCTGATGCCGATGGTGGCTGCGTCAGGAGATCACGTCAGGGCTCTCGGCTGGCAATCGCATGCCGAGATCGGCCCGATTATCCGCAAGGCGCGTGCGCTGCTGATGCCGTCGCGCTATCCCGAGCCATTCGGTCTCGTTGCGATCGAAGCGGCCAGAAGCGGCCTGCCGGTCATCATGTCGCGCAGCGCGTTTCTGGCAGAGGAAATGGAAAGAGCCGGCATGGCGCTTGCCTGCGATACGGCCGATGAAGGCGCCTTTGCCGATACTTTGACGAGATTCAGCCGAATGCCGGCGCACGAGGTCCGCGCCATGAGCGAGCGGGCCTTCCTGAATTCGCCGGATCTCGCCTCGACACACGAGGAATGGCGCGACGCGCTTCTTGCCGAATATTACAGCCTGCTTTCGACGAATGCGTTTCCCGAGCTGACAGATGGTGTGGCGAGACAAGGAGTATTCAGTTGACCTTTAAAGCAACAACCGCTCTTCCCGATGCGAGAGCCTTTCTCGCCGATGCGCCTGTCCTGGCGAAAAGACGTGCCGCCGAGGCCGGAAGCCAAAGCGACAGCAAGCAGCTTCGCGTCGCGATCGTGCACTATTGGCTCGTTTCGATGCGCGGCGGAGAGAAGGTCGTTGAAGAGTTGTGCCGCATGTTTCCGCAGGCCGACATCTTCACCCTCGTCTGCAACCGGGATCGCATCAGCGATTTCCTGAAGACGCGCAACATTCACACCTCCTTCCTGCAGAAGATCCCCGGTGCGCAGCGCCACTATACCAAGATGCTGCCGCTGATGCCCTTCGCGCTCGAGCAGTTCGATCTGCAGGATTACGATCTCGTGCTGTCGAGCGAATCCGGCCCCGCCAAGGGCATCATCACGCGCGCCGATGCTCTTCATATCTGCTATTGCCATTCGCCGATGCGCTACATCTGGGATCAATTCCATGTCTACCGGCATGGCCTTCCCTGGGTAGGGCGCGCCCTGATGTCGATCACCGCGCCGATGCTGCGTGCCTGGGACGTCACCACAGCCTCCCGGGTCGACATGTTCGTTGCTAATTCCGACTATGTCGCAAGCCGCATCCGCCGTTTCTACGACCGAGAATCCGTCGTCATTCATCCGCCCGTCGCGACCGACGATTTCGTGGTGGGGAAGGGGAAGGGCGAATTCTACCTCTATGCGGGGCAACTGACCGCCTACAAGCGGCCTGATATCGCCGTTCGGGCCTGCACCGAGGCCGGCCGGAAGCTGGTCGTGATCGGCGAGGGAGAACAGTTGCCCTATCTGAAGTCGATCGCCGGACCGACCGTTGAGTTTCTCGGCCATCAGCCCTTCAACGTTCTGCGCGACCACCTGTCGCGGTGCCGCGCGCTGCTGTTTCCCGGCATCGAGGATTTCGGCATCCTGCCGGTGGAAGTCATGGCATCAGGGCGGCCGGTGCTGGCTTTCGACGCCGGCGGCGCCAGGGAAACCGTTTCCTCGCCGCATGTCGGCTTCCGTTTCGCCCAGCAGACCACAGAAGCGCTGCTGGAAACGATGGCGGCATTCGAGGAGGTCGAGGACGATATCGATCCGCAGGCAATCCGCGCGCACGCGCTGAAATTCTCCTCCGCCGTGTTCCGCGACAGTCTGGCCGGCCTTATCGAGCAACAATTGTCCCATCATGGCGACCGGTCGGCCGACGTCTTCAGAAGACGGCCGGGCTGACGGGCAGGGGCGGAGCCACCCGCTGCCGCGACCGAAACCGTCTCAAACTGCCGACGAGGAATGATAGCAGATCATGTCAAGCGTATCTCAGAGGACGGCGACGGCGAGCATCTGGACGATCAGCGGAAAGTTCCTGGCGCGGATGCTTGATTTCGTCAGCCTTCTTGTCCTGGCAAGGCTTCTGAGCCCTGCGGATTTTGGCCTGGTCGCCATTGCGACCTCGGTCCTCGTCATCGTCGAGGCGGTCCTGGACCTGCCGCTGACGCAGGCGCTGATGCGCCAGCCGTCGCCTTCGGACGAGATGTTTGCCACAGCCTTCACCCTCAGCCTGCTTCGGGGGGCGGCCATCGGCCTCTTGATGATCTTCATCTCCTGGCCGATGGCCTTAATCTATGACGATAACAGGCTTTTTGCCCTTGTCGCCGTTCTCTCGATCGCGCCCGCCATGCGCAGCATGATCAGTCCGCGCATGGTCCTCTTCATGCAGCATTTCGATTTCAAACGCGAATTCGCGCTCGATCTCATCACCAAGGGATCGACATTGCTGTTTGGGGTTGGAGTGGCCGCGACAACCGGCAGCTATTGGGGGCTGGCGATCGGGGCGGTCGCGGGACCGACTGCCGCGATGATCACCTCCTACGTCTTCGCGCCGATGCGGCCGGCCTTCAGCCTTTCCGAGTGGAAGCGTTTTCAGGACATGATCAGCTGGAACACCGTGTCGCAGGTGCTGAATTCGGTCAACTGGCAACTGGACCGGCTGCTGCTGCCGCGGTTCAGCGGCCTTTCGACATTCGGCGCCTATAGCGTCGCCGACAATATTGCCGGCATTCCATACCAGACCTTCGTCGGACCGTTGCTGCGCCCGCTGATGGCGGCATTCTCCACCGTCGAAGACCGCCGCAATCTGGTCGCTGCCTATCTGAAGGCGACGAATGCGATCACCTTCGTCGCGGCGCCCATTCTCATCGCGCTCGCCATGCTCGCCGAGCCGACGGTGCGTATCCTCGTCGGCGAGAAATGGGCGTCGGCGGCGCCGATCCTGCAGTGGCTCTGCCTCGTCAGCCTGCTTGGTCTTCCCACCAACATCATGCCGGCATTGGCCATGGTTCTGGACAATACCCGCTCCCTGGCGCTCAGGATGTTTGCCGAGTTCGCCGTCAGAGTGCCGGTCACCATCCTCGGCATCGCCTATTTTCAGGTGGCGGGGGCGCTCGGCGCGCGGATCATCGCGGTGCTCGTCGCCTATGCCGTATCGCTCGTCATCACGCGGCGGCTGATCGGCGCGAGTTTTGCCGCGCAGCTGAATGCCTATTGCCGGCCGCTGGTCGCGAGCCTGCCGATGATCCTTTTCCTGTTCTGGGCGGAGCCGATGCTGGCCGCCATGCCTACCGGTCTCAACCTGATCGTTGGGCTCGCGCTTTGCGGCGGGACGGGTGCGGCAATCTTCTGGGTCTTCGCGCTGCTGATGTGGCAGATCCTGGGAAGGCCCGACGGTATCGAGACCATCGTCGTCCAAAGGCTCATGCCGCGACGAAACGGTGTCCTCACCTCATGATCGAGACAGGTGCAGTCCAACGATTGGTTTGGCGTTTTCGGAGAAGTGGAATGCGTTACGGAATATCTTCCAAGGGCTTGGGTTTGCTCATCGTCCTCGGTCTGGGCGCATTGCCCGGCCGGCCCAGCGTCGCCCAGGAACCGATCAACATGAATGCGTATCAGCTGACGTTCGAAGAGAATTTCGACAGTCTGGACGTCTCGGCCTGGGGAGAGAAAAGCTCACGGTGGATCGCCCATACACCTTGGAACGGCGATTTCGGCGATGCCCGCTTTACGGATCCGGCTCCCGGCTTTCCGTTTACGACAGATCAGGGAATTCTGAAGATCGAAGCGCGCAAGGAGGCCGATGGAACCTGGCGCTCGGGCCTGTTGTCGGCGGTGAACCCGAAGGGCGAAGGTTTTTCCCAGCAATTCGGCTATTTCGAAGCGCGGATGAAGCTGCCGCCGGGCAAGGGGGTCTGGCCGGCCTTCTGGCTCATCGGGCTCGACCGGTCGAAATATACCGCCGAGATCGATGTCCTCGAATATTATGGACGCGCGCCCTACGAGTTCAGCATGGGCTTTCATGTCTGGCGTCAAGCCCAGGGCGGCCAGAACTCCACCGGCGGCCACTGGCAAACCGTTCAGGACGGAATTTTGAACAGCGAATATCATACCTACGGCGTCGATATCCAACCCGACAAGACGAGCTTCTATCTCGACCGTCAGTTCATCTGGAGCTTCGACACGCCGAAGGAGTTCCACATGCCGTTCTATCCGCTGGTGAACCTGGCGCTCGGCTCGGGCTGGCCGATCGACGAGACGCCGAACCCTTCCATTCTGCTCGTCGATTACATTCACGTCTACAAACGGAAGCCTGCCGACGCGGCCAATTGAACACGTAACCTCCGACGTCCTGTCGGTCGCATCCGGCAACCGGCGGGACGTAGATTATCGTCATCAAATCGTACTTGCGCGGCGCGCCGACCGGCCGGGGTTTGCCGCAATCGCCGAAGAGCGCGAAACAGCGGTCTGCAAGACCATGAGGTCGTTTGGAGGCGCCGTGTCCGGTGGCCGGAAGACCACAAAATCCCGGAAAATTCCCGTTGTGTAATCCAGTCCAATTGTGGTGCGGTCTGGTCCAAGACAATCCCCACAACCAATGACATGGCTGCTCACAGTCAACTAAGCCATTGTCATACTGGGGATTCGGATGCACGGGAATAAATTCAGGGGTCGCGGAACGGCGCGTTTGATGGCGCTGGCAATGAGTTCGACGGCCTTGGTCGGAGGCGCGCTTTCGGGAAATGCGTCGGCGGCCGATTGGACGGGAGCCTCCTCCAATGATTGGTTCACGATCGGAAACTGGAACACTGGCGCTGTTCCGACAGCGAGCGATGATGCCACGGTCAATTCGAACTCGCCGATTGCGACAATCGATGGTGCTTCGGCCCATGCGGACACCATCGTCGTCGGCGACAGCGCGACCGGTAGGCTGTGGATCCAGAACACCGGCACGCTGAGCAGCAACAACGCCGTCCTGGGTAACCTCGTCGGATCCGTTGGCATGGCAGGCATCGCCGGCGCGGGTGCGACATGGACCAACAGTGCGGATCTGACGATCGGCAACTTTGGCATCGGCTCGTTGACCATCTACGGCACCGGTTCGGCCACTAACGCAGCCGGAATTATTGGGGCACAGACGGGCTCCAACGGCACGGTGACCGTCGGCGGGCTGGGTTCGACCTGGGCGAACAGCGGCGATCTCACCGTCGGCGACAAGGGCACAGGCGCGCTGACGATCTCGAGCGGCGGTGTGGTCAGTAACGCCAGCGGCATCGTGGGTAATGACGCGCTCGGCAACGGCACGGCGACCGTCGGAGGGGCGGGCTCGACCTGGACGAACAGCGGCGATCTCACAGTCGGCGCGTCCGGCAATGGCAGCCTTTTCGTCGTGAACGGCGGTCGTGTCGAGTCTATCAAAAGCACCATGGCCAGGAGCGCCGAATCCTACGCAACCGTCACGGTCGATGGCGCCGGCTCGGAATGGTCGAGCATGGACTACCTGGAGGTCGGCCATGCCGGCAAGGCCGAGCTCACCATTTCGAATGGCGGCTTCGTCAACAACAGCTACGGCTTCGTTGGCGGCAACTCGGAAGCCAGGGGCACAATCGTCGTGACAGGGGCCGGTTCACTCTGGTCTAGCACCGCCTCTGTCCTGATCGGCGTCTATGGAGAGGGAACGCTGACGATCACCAATGGTGGCTCGGTCAAAGACGTCGACAGCTTTATAGCCTACAACGGCGGCTCGGTCGGCAAAGCCATTGTCGATGGAGCGGGCTCGACATGGACGAACAGCGGCGACCTGACTGTCGGCAGTGAGGGCGCAGGCAGCCTAATAATCAGCAACGGCGGCAAGGTTTTCGACGACAATGCATCGATCGGCGGCGACCCTAGCGGCATCGGCACTGCGATCGTCGATGGCGCCGGTTCCACCTGGACAACTACGACGTCCTTCGGCGTCGGCGTTTCCGGCATTGGTCACCTGCAGGTTTCCAACGGCGGAGCGCTGATCACCGCCGGCGCCGATCTCGGCCTTCTTGCCGGTGCAACCGGTACCATACGGGTCGATGGCACCGGTTCGACATGGACGGTCGGCGGCGGCCTCGGCGTCGGCGTCGGTGGCAATGGCAGCCTGACGATCACCAATGGTGGCTTGGTGCATGGTGCTACTGGCACGGTTGGCGGCGGAGGCGCCAGCTCCGGCGCGGTAAATGTCGATGGCGCCGGATCGACATGGATAACCGATGGCACCACGGCTATCGGCAACTCAAGCGGCGGTACGCTGACGATCACCAATGGTGGCCTCGTCACCGATATGTTCGGTATTCTCGGCTTAGCCGCAGACGTGACCGGAACCGGTATCGTCGATGGCCCCGGTTCGTCCTGGACGAGCAGCAGCGATCTGATGGTCGGCAAAGACGGCACGGGTGTGCTGACACTCTCGAACGGCGGCGAGGCTTCCGCCAGCACCTTGGTCGTTTCCCATAACGCGGGCTCAACTGGCACGCTCAATATCGGCGGCGCGGCCGGAGGCCCTGCAGCCGGAGCGGGCATCGTCAACGCCCCGCTGGTCCGCATCGGCGCAGGCGGCACCGTCAACTTCAATCACACGGAAGCGGCCTATGATTTCGGATCGATCTTCGATGGTTCCGGCACGATCAATCAGCTGGCCGGCAACACCAATATCACTGGAACCTCCGGCACCTTCGTTGGGGCCACCAACGTGCATGGCGGGCGGCTTGCGGTAAACGGTTCGCTGGCGGGCTCGATCGTCACGGTTTTCGGCGGCGTTCTCGGCGGCACCGGCACTGTCGGCGGTATCGTCGCAAATGCCGGCGGCACAGTGGGACCGGGTAATTCCATCGGCACGCTGAATGTCAACGGCGACGTTACGTTTATGACGGGCTCCACCTATCAGGTCGAAGTGGCAGGCACGAGCCAGTCCGACCTGATCGCGGCGACTGGAACGGCAACGCTGAGCGGCGGCTCGGTCGAGGTTGTCAAACCGGCAGGCGGTTTCGTTCTGAACAGCCACTATACGATCCTGACGGCTGCGGGCGGCATCACCGGCGCCTTCGACGGCGCCTCGGCCGCAACATCTCTGCCCTTCCTGCGGTTTGGCCTGTCCACCGATCTCAACAATGTCTATCTCGACATCGACCGCAGTGCGGCCACCTTCGCCTCCGTCGGCGTCACGCGCAACCAGAAGGCTGCCGGCGCCGGCATCGAGAGCACCGACAATGCCATCGCTGATGCGATCATCCAGTTCGACACGGCTTCGGCCCTCGACGCCTTCGATGCGCTTTCGGGCGAAATCCACGCCTCGGCCAAGGGCGTCCTGCTCGAAGACGATCGCTTCGTTCGGGAGGCCGCACTCGACCGGCTGCGCGATGCGGAGCGGGGCAAACAGGGCGACACCGGCCTCTGGATGCACGGCTTCGGTTCCTGGGGCGCGTTCGACGGTGACGGCAATGCCGCAGCGTTCGACCGCGATATCGGCGGCTTCGTCGTCGGCGCCGACAATGAATTCTCCACCGATGTCACCGTCGGCCTGCTCGGCGGCTATAGCCGCTCGACCTTCCAGCTGGGTGACAGCAGGCGCTCCTCGGGCAGCAGCGACAATTACCAGCTTGGCCTTTATGGCGGCACGCAATGGGGCAACCTCGCCTTCCGAGCGGGCACGGTTTATACCTGGCATGAGCTGGAGACGAGCCGCTCGGTTGATTTTGCCGGCTTCTCCGACAGGTTGGATGCGGATTACAGCGCACAGACGGCGCAAGCCTTCGGTGAATTCGCCTATCGCATCGAGACCGGCGACACGCCGGTGGGCGCGCTTGCCTTCGAACCCTTCGCCAATCTCGCCTATGTCAACCTTGCGACCGATGGCTTTAACGAAAGCGGCGGCGCGGCGGCGCTGGCCGGACGCGACGACAATAGCGGCGTGACCTTCACCACGCTCGGCGTCAGGGCATCGACACAGGTTTCGGGGGTGCTGAGCGCCAGGGGCATGCTCGGCTGGCAGCACGCTTTTGGTGATACCACGCCGACCTCCGATCTCTCCTTCGACGGCGGTTCGATCTTCACCGTTGCCGGTGTTCCGATCCGGCGGGATGCAGCCGTCATCGAGGCGGGCCTCGATTTCACCGTCACGCCAGCGGCAACCTTCGGCCTCTCCTATAGTGGCCAGTTTGCGTCCGATGCGAACGACCAGTCCGTCCATGCCAATCTCAGCGTGAAATTTTAAAGGAAACCGACATGGAAAAGGAAACCGTAGCCACGATCCAAGCGAGCTTTCGCAAGCTGGTGCCGATCGCCGACAAGGTGGGATTGATCTTCTACACCAGGCTGTTCGAAACGCATCCATCGCTTCGGCCGATGTTTGCCGAAGATATCGCGCCGCAGGCAAAGAAGCTCATCCACATCCTCGGTGTCGTGGTTGGCAGCCTGCATGCGCTCGATGCCGTCATGCCCGCCGTCAAGGAACTCGCCCGCCGCCATACCGGCTACGGCGTCACCGAGGCGCATTATCCGGTCGTTGGCGAAACGTTGATCTGGACGCTGGAGCAGGGATTGGGCGACGACTTCACCGACGATGTCCGCCAGGCCTGGCTCAGCGCCTATGCCGCCCTTTCCGGCGTGATGATCGCTGCAGCCAATGAGCCGGTGCAATCCGGCACCATTCACTGATCCTCCCGATGTCAGTGGCATTTCGGTTCGTTCCGTTCGTTCCGGATGAGCCCAACTGTGCCTGTTCCGTTGAGACAAGCTCGAAAGAGTGTCTTAAAGAAGTGAATGAAGGGAGCTGCGGCATGCGCGGACGACTTGGTTTCATCAGCCTCGCCATGATGACGGCAGCGGCATCGGCAACGGGCAGCGTATTCTACGGTGAGCCGGTCGCCGTATCGGCTGCCGAGCGGGGCGCCGAAAAGAGCCCACGGATCAACGATCCGGCGCCGCAGCGGCTGGAGGCCGCCCAAAACGGCCAGGAGGCCCAACCGCCATCGCCACTGCCGGGCGGCGCATCCTCGATCGACGAAACCTATAAGGACTGGCGCGTGGTCTGCGTCCAGCAGGGGGTGGGTAAGCATTGTGCCTTTCTGCAGAACCAGGTGCAGAACGGCCGGCGCGCGCTCGGCATCGAACTCCAGGCGGCAGCAGGCAATGCGGTCTCGGGCATCCTGATGTTGCCATTCGGGCTGGCGCTCGATCAGGGTGTTGCAGTTGCGATCGATAGCGGCGCGGCGAGCCTGGCACTGCCTTTCAGGACCTGCCTTCCGGCGGGGTGCGTTGTCGCCGTCAACTTCGACAAGGACATGGTGAGGACGCTTCGTACGGCCACCGCCCTCAAGGTCAAGACCGCGGCCGACGGCGGAAACCCCGCGACCTTCAGCATTTCCCTGCAGGGCTTTGCAACGGCGCTCGATCGTGTGACGATCCTGTCGCGTTAGCGGCAGCAGCTGAGACCGGTCACCGGGTCGAAGAGGTGCATCGCCTCCTCGTCGAAGAAAAGGGTGAGTTTCTCACCGTCGCCGATTGGCGTGCGTGGCGGCAGGCAGGCCATCAGGCGCTGGTGTCCGGCAAGGGCGGTGACGACGAGTTCCGGGCCTGTGAGTTCGGCGACCTCCAGGGTTGCCTCGATCGATGCGCCCTTGCCGTCTGGGCGAAGCGTCTCGGGGCGGATGCCGAGGATGAGGTCGCGGCCATTGCCGGCCGCCTCGCGGAAACGGGGGGGCAGGGGCAGGCTGATGTCGGACCCTGAAAGCGCCAGCCGGCCATCGCGCACCGTCGTCTTCAGCAGGTTCATCGGCGGCGCGCCGACGAAGGTCGCGACGTAGAGCGTTGCCGGATGATTGTAGATCTCCTCCGGCGTGCCGAGCTGCTCGATGCGGCCGTCGCGCATGACGGCGATGCGGCTTGCGAGCGTCATCGCCTCGATCTGGTCGTGGGTGACGTAGACAACGGTGGTCTTCAGCATCTGGTGCAGCCGCTTGATCTCGGTGCGCATCTCCATGCGCAGCTTGGCGTCGAGATTGGAGAGCGGCTCATCGAAGAGGAACACCTCGGGCTTGCGCACCAGCGCGCGTCCGATCGCGACGCGCTGGCGCTGGCCGCCGGAGAGCTGGCTCGGCTTGCGGTCGAGGAGGTTTTCGATCTGCAGGAGTTTGGCGGCGTCACGCACGGCCTTGTCGCGCTCCGGCGCCGGAACTTTACGCATTTCCAGGCCGAAGCCGATATTCCGATGTACCGTTAGATTGGGATAGAGCGCGTAGGATTGAAAGACCATGGCGATGTCACGGTCTTTCGGATGCACGCCAAGCACCGAGCGTCCGCCGATCCTGACATCGCCGCTCGTTGCCTCGGCAAGGCCGGCGATGATGTTTAGCAGCGTGGACTTGCCGCAGCCGGAGGAGCCGAGCAACACAAGGAATTCGCCGCTTTCCAGCGAGATGTCGATGCCCTTCAACGTCTCGACCTCGCCATAGGTCTTGCGGATGTTCTGGATTTCGAGAGCGCTCATCGCACGGTCTCCTCAGGAGATGACGGGCCGTAACTGCGGGGAAGGGTGGAGATGGTGCGCGAGGCGACCTCGGTTCCCGATGTCAGGCAAGATACCAGCGGCTCGCCGCCTGCGAGTGCGGCAAGGAAGGCGGCGTTGAAGACATCGCCGGCGCCGATCGTGTCGACGACCTTGACGGCGGGTGCAGCCACAGAAACCAGCAGGCCGTCCGGCCCGATCGCCACGGCGCCGTCCGGGCCGCGCTTGACGACGACGATCGCGCCCTCCGGCATATGCGACCTGATTTCATGGGCGGCTTCGATCGGATCGGCGATGCCGGCAAGCGTCGTCGATTCAACTTCGTTCAGCAGCGCGATGCCGCTGCGGGAGAGCCAGGTGCGTGTCGCGGCGCAGTTTTCATCCGTCCAGCCGTCGAGGGGCCAGCCAGTGTCGAGCGCGACGGTAATGTCATGGCGCGCGGCCCAGTCGAAGAAAGCGTCGTACGCCTGCGTCAGATCGTCGGTCAGGAAGGAGCCGCAGAGAAGCGCGTAACCGTCGCGGAGCCTCTCGCCATCGATGACGGCGAAGACGTCCGCGAGGCTGAAGCGCGGCAGGTGGCCTTTCGTCGTGAAGAAGGTGCGTTCGCCGTCCGGATGGGTGATGCCGACGGAGAGTGTCGTTCTCTCAGGGCGAACAGGCCATTTCTCGGAGCGGCGGCCGAAGGCTTCGGCCAGCCAGCGGCCGAACTGGTCGCTGCCGATATTGGCGGCGATTTCGAATTCGACGCCGAGTGCCTGCCAGGCGAGCGCGCTGTTGCCGGCGGCGCCGCCGACCCTCAGTTCGTCATGATCGACGATGATTTCGGTGCCGGCTTTCGGCCAGGGGGCGGCCGGTCCGAGGATGAGGTCGACATTGACGTTGCCGATGACTGCAAGCGGCCGCATTCATTCGCTCCGGGTAATCTTGGTGGATCGAACAGGCGTCCCGGCATCCTCCACGCGGGTTTCGGCAAAAGCGATCATCAGCCGCTGGGCGACCGGCAGCATGGCGAAGATTGCTGCAAGCCCCGTTGCCGGGGCGAAGGGGATCGTCACCGCGCCGGCGACCGGTGCCTGCCCGGATGCGTCGAACAGGACGACGGGAGCGCCGGTCTCGACGGCGGAGGTTGCCATAACGGTGACGAGGCCGGCCGTCTCGTCGAGGCCGCGGAACAGCACGACGCCGATCTCCGGCCCCAGCATCTCCATCGGACCGTGGCGGAGCTGGCCGCCTTCAAGGGAAAAGCAGGGGCGGCGCGACAGCTCCGTCAACCCGAGCGCCAATGCCTCGGCGACACCCTGCAGGCGGCGGCTAGAGGTGACGACGGTCGCGACGTTTTCCAGTGCGGTGAGCGCGGCTGTGATGTCCTGGTTCTCGGGGTTCTTGAGGACGGTAAGTGCGGTGGCGGGATCTTCGCCGAGGGCGGAAAGGATTGCCAGATGCAGGGCGAAGGTCACCGTCAGGCTGCGGGTGGCGGCAAAGGCGAGCTCCGTGCCGCCGGCGCCGACCAAGGATGGAGCAGTACTTGCGAGGAAGGAGCTGGCTTCGAGTGTCAGGCCGAAGGTATCCTCAGTGCCGCCGGTCTCGTTGAACCAGCGCAGGACCTCCGCGCTCTCGCCGGATTGCGAGGTGACGAAGATCGTTCTGCCTGCCACCGGCAACGGCTGGCCGAGTTGCTCTGAGAGCGGCAGAGCGATGGCGTCGATCCCGAGCGCTCGGTAGAGCGGTTCGACGGCACGGTTGACGGCATGCGAACCGCCCATACCGATGAGGAGGAGCCGGCCAGTCTTCTCTAGCGAGGCGGCGGCTCTGGCTGCCATCGGCGCGGCCGTTTCATAGGAGGCGATCGCATCGGCGTGCTGACGGGCCATTTCGCGGTCGATCGCCGCAAGTCCGGCGGGCCGGTTTCTGTCTGTGGTCATGTTCATCCCTTGACGCCGCCGCTGGTGAGCCCCGAAATCAGGGCGCGTTGCATGACGAGACCGATCAGCACCGGGGGCAGGGCGGCGAGCACGCCTGCCGTGGCGATCAGTCCGTAGTCGGAGACGCGGCCGCCAGCGAGATCGGCGATGGCGACGGTCAGCGTCTTGGCGCGCTGGTCTGACGTGAAGAGAAGCGCATAGAAGAATTCATCCCAGGCAAGCAGGAATGCAAAGAGGCTCGACGTCGCGACCACGGGGGCTGCGAGCGGCAGCGTGACGATCCTGAGCGTCTGGAACAGGCCGGCGCCATCGATCATCGCGGCGGATTCGATCTCGCGCGGGATGGAATCGAAGCCCGACTTCATCAGCCAAGTGGTGAAGGGCGCGAGAATGGTGAGATAGACGAGGGCAAGGCCGAAGACGTTGTTCAGCATGCCGAAATGGGAGAGGCCCATGTAGAGCGGCACGGCGAGCGCCACTGGCGGCAACATATAGGTTGCGATCACCATCGACAGCGACCAGCCGACAGAAGGCGTGCGCGACACGGCCCAGCCGGCCGGAATGGCGAGTGCGATGGCGGCGATCGTCGCCATGCCCGCCACTTCGATACTGTTGCGCAACGAGGAGGTGAAGGCGGCGCCGGCGCTGTTTTCGAGCGTCGAAAGCAGCACCTGGTATCGCGAGAAATCGACCGCCTGCGGCCACCAGCGCAACGGCTTTGCCGCAAGGTCCGCGGCTGGCGAAATGCTCATGATGAACAGCCACAGGATCGGCGCCAGGATGACGGCGGCGAGCAACAAAGCGCAAAGGTGGATAAAGACCGAAAAGAATGGGCTTTGACGTTCCATCAGGTGGCACTCCCGGCGGTCTTGCGCACGAGCGCCGCGTAGCCGGCCGCAAGCAGCGTCACCAGCAGCGTGACGATCAAGGCGAGCGATGCGCCCGAGCCCGCTCGCTGAAAGGAGAAGGCTTCCTGATAGACGAGGATCGAGAGCGTACGGGTGCTGTTGGCCGGCCCGCCGCGGGTCATGACCCAGATGATGTCGAACACCTTGAAGGCTTCGATGGTGCGCAGCACCAGCGCCACCATCAGCGGGCCGGCGAGATAGGGCAGGATGACGAAGCGGAAGCGGGCGAAAGCGCCTGCACCGTCGACCAGCGAGGCGGCGGTGATGTCGCGCGGCACGGCCTGGAGGGCTGCGAGCGCGATCAGCGCCACCAGCGGGAAATTCTTCCAGCAGTCGGCGACGATCAGGGCGGCCAGCGCCGTGCCCGGTTCGCCGAGCCAGGAGCGGTAAGCGTCGAGCAGGCCGAGCTGCGTCAGCGCGGCGTTCAATGCGCCGTATTCCGGATTGTAGATCAGCCGCCAGAGCGTGGCGTTGACGACGGTCGGCAGCGCCCAGGGCAGGATCATCAGGGCGCGAAGGGCGGTGCGGCCGCGAAATTGCTGGTTCAGCAGGAGGGCGGCCAGCACGCCGATCACCATTTCGGCGGCGACCGAGACGATCGCAAACCATGTGGTGGTGATGAGTGTGCGCTGGAAATTCGAGCCGGAGATCATCTTCACATAATTGTCGATGCCGACGAAATTGCCCTCGGTGCCGACCAGCTTGGCATCGGTGAACGAGAGGCCGACTGTATCGATCAGCGGCCAGCCGATCACCGAGATCATCACCACGAGAAGCGGCAGCATCAAAAGCCACGCGCGGGTTGTCAGCCAAGTGCCCGACATCGAGGCGCCCCTTCTTCATTCATGGGTTTGGGACCGGGCGGCAGGGGCCGCCCGGGGTTTCAATCCGGGCTCAGAGGCCGCTGTTTTCGGCGGCCGACTTCAGCGCGTCCTCGGGAGAGGACTGGCCGAGCAGCGATTCCTGGATCGCCTGCTGCAGGGCGGTCGAAAGCTCCTGATATTTCGGCGTCGTCGGGCGCGGATACATGGCGGCCAAGCCGACCTTGGCGGCCGAGATCAGTTCTTCCTGGCCCTTGGTGACGGCAGGGTCCTCGTAGGAGGAGGCCCAGATCGGCAGGCTGAGCTTGGCGTAAGCATTCTGCGTCGCCTGCGAGGTCATGAAGGCGATGTATTTCCAGGCCTCGTCGGGATGCTTGCTGGCGGAGGTGATGCCGAGGCCCATCGAGCCGTTGACGGCCGAAGCCTGGCTCTTGCCAGCAACGCCCGGTGCCGGCACGACGCCAACCTTGCCGGCGACCTTGCTGTCCTTCGGGTCGTTGGCCATGTTGTACATGTAGGTCCAATTCAAAGCGAAAGCGGCATCGCCGTTTTCGAAGACCTTGCGGACGTCCTCTTCCAGGAATTCCTTGGAGTTCGGGTTCGTCAGCCCTGACGTATAGCTGGAGACCATGTATTTCAGCGCATCGAGGCCGCCGCCGGCCTGGAAGGCCGGCTTGCCGTCCTTGAGGAAATCGCCGCCATAGGCACTGACGAGGGTGGTGTAGTCGCAGATCGCGGCTTCGGCCTGCGACCAGCTCCAGGCGATCGGCGTGGCGAGCAGGCCTTTGTCCTTGATCGCCTTTGCCTGTTCGGTCAGTTCGTCCCAGGTCTTCGGCGGGGTTTTGATGCCGGCCTTTTCGAGGATTTCCTTGTTGTAGAACAGGTATTTTGTGTCGAGGATCCACGGCATGCCGTAATATTTGCCGTCATACTGGACGGTGGTCCAGGCGCCCGGCAGCACGCCCTTCTTCATGTCGTCGGTGACGCGCGAGGAGACGTCGACCAGCACCTTGTTGGTGGCGTATTCGGCCGGCCAGATGACGTCGAAGAGGACGACGTCATATCCGCCGCCGGAACCTTGCGCCAGCACGGTCTTGTCGTGCAGGCCCTCATAGGGGACGAATTCGAGATTGACCTTGATGTCCGGGTTCGCCTTGGCGAAGGCGTCGGTCATGGCGCGCACATCGGCCTCGCTGTAGGCGGCCTGCGCCATGAAAAGCGCGTTCAGGGTCGTTTCGGCGAAAGCATGCGGTGCAAGGGATGCGCCGATCAAGGCCGCACCCAGAAGCGTCTTATTAAAAGATTTCAGCATTGCAGCCTCCAGTTTTTGACATTTACGCCTGGCCGAGGGCGGACGTCGCCGCCATCGGTGTTCGAGAAGGCACGCGTTGAAAACGTGCCGGTCCATCATCTCGGAGCGTCGTCGGAGGCCTCGCCGGCTTCCTGCGTTCCCTGGGACTCTCCGGTCCCTTATTAAGTCAAATGTATTGACTTAATAGTTCTTCAACATTTTAATGGAGTCAAGAGGCAATTGCATATGAATGACAGTCGCCCGATCCGGGCCAAGAGCGGCACCAATCATGAAGGCACCAGCGCGCATAACCGGCGCGTGATGATCGATGCCCTGAGGATCAACGGTGCGCTTTCACGTGCTGATCTGGCGCGAGCGACGTGGCTGACCAAGCAGACGGTGTCGAATATCATCGTGGAACTCGAGCACGACGGTCTCGTCGGTCCGCAGGAAGCGGTAAGGAAGGGCAGGGGCCAGCCCTCGACACCCTACGGCCTGGTGCCCGAAGGCGCCTTTGCGATCGGCTTGCAGATCGACCGGCATGTGACCAGGGCGGTTGCCGTCGACCTCGTCGGCAGCGTTCTCGTGCGTGAGGAGGCCGGCCTGCCGCCTGGGGGTCCGTCGACTGGGACGAAGGTCATCCTTGATCTCGTCGCCGGCGTGCGTTCTAAGCTTGCCGGGGTCGTCCGGCAGTCGGAAAAACGGCTCGTCGGTCTTGGCGTCGCCATGCCCGGGCCTTTCGGCGTCGATGGCAGTGGCGACGATCCGTGGATGATGGCGGCCTGGCAGCAATTTCCACTATTGGAAACGCTGGCCGCCGGCACCGGGCTCGATGTCGGCTTGCAGAATGACGCAGCGGCGGCCGCGACCGCCGAGCGTATGGTCGGCGCCGCCCATGGTCTCGATCACGCCGTCTGTCTTTTCGTCGGTTATGGCATCGGCGCGGGTCTCATTCTGAACGGAGAACTCTACGGCGGCGCCAACGGCAATGCCGGTGAGATCGGCATGGCACTATTGTTTGCCGACGGTAAATCGACGCCGCTCGAACATCGCGCCTCGCTCGCTTCGCTCTATCAGCATCTGTCGCTCGATCCTGCGGATCCCGCTCTCCATGCCCGCATCGACGACCTTCTCTCCAGGAACGACCGAGGCATCCAAGCCTGGATCGAGGCGGCGGCGGCGGACCTGCGCTGGAGCATCCATCTCATCGAAACGGTCTTCGATCCGCAGACGGTGATCCTCTGCGGCAGCGCGCCGGAGGCGCTGGTGGAGAGGTTGATTGCGGCGATTGGCCCGCTGCTGCCTTCGATCGCCGAACGGCGCGGCCGGACGCTGCCGCGCCTGCAGCCCGGCATGGCCGATCCCTGGTCGGTGGCGCTCGGCGCCGCCGCCGGACCGATCAGCCGCGCATTCGACCCGCGGTTTGCAGCGATTTTGAAGGATTCCCTCTGATTTTGGGCTGAAACCGGGCGTTGCACAGCAGTGCAACGGCAAAAATAGGAATGTTTTCGCAAGTTTCGTCGCGATGCGCGCGCCAATAAAGGCACTCTGTTGCAATATAAGTAAATATTATGTATTTTCTGAAGCTGCGTTTCTTTGGCTGGGGGTCCATAGGGATGGAAGTATATTTGAAGGGCTCGCAAAGCTTCTTCGAATATTTCTCATGGCGCGGGGAATAACGATTGCATGTCAGTTTTGTGACGACTAGCATTCGAACATTTCATGTCATGTAATATTCATTGGCCGCGGCAATTTGAACCAGCTAATAGGGCGTGCGCTGAAAGTGCGCGTCCATTTTACGTTCGAGGTTCTCATGCAAGCCAAGCTTCTCGGCGCCGTTGGCGCCCTTCTCGCCACAGCGTTTCTTGCCGGTCCCGCTGCTGCCGCCGATAAGACCAAGATTGACTTCTGGTTCGGCAACTCCGGTGACATTGCAAAGCGTGTCCAGGAACAGTGCGATCGCTTCAACCAGTCGCAGTCGGATTATGAAGTCGTCTGCACCAGCCAGGGCAGCTACGATGCTTCCCTGCAGAACACGATTGCAGCCTTCCGCGCCGGCAAGCAGCCGACCATCGCCCAGGTTTCCGACGCCGGCACGCTCGACATCATGCTCTCCGGCGCTTACTACCCGGCAAACAAGCTGATGACTGACACGGGCTATAACGTCGACTGGAAAGATTACTTCTCCGGCATCGCAAACTATTATGCGACGTCCAAGGGCGAGATGTATTCCTTCCCCTTCAACTCGTCGACCGCTCTCTTCTACTGGAACAAGGATGCCTTCGCCAAGATCGGCAAGGACCATGCTCCGACCACCTGGCAGGAAGCCGGTGAAGACTTCAAGGCTCTGAAGGACGCAGGTTATGCCTGCCCGCTCGGCTTCGACATCTCCAACAACGAAGTCTGGCAGTACATCGAGCAGTTTGAAGCCGTAAACGGCGAAGCGATTGCGACGAAGAAGAACGGCTTCGAAGGCCTCGACGCCGAGCTGGTGTTCAACAAGAACCCGCTTCTCGTCAGCTACGTCAAGGACCTCAAGTCCTGGTACGACAACAAGCTCGCCGTCATCAAGAACAAGGCCGTCGGCCAGACCTTCGTCGAAGCTTTCGCTGCCGGCGATTGCCAGGTCATCCTGACCTCGGTCGGCGACCACGGCAACATCGGCCGTACCGCCAAGCAGGGCATGAACTGGGGCGTTTCCATGCTCCCGACCTACGGCAATGCAACCCGTCACAGCTCCTTCGTCGGCGGCGCTTCGCTCTGGGTCCTGAAGGGTCACACCGACGCCGAATACAAGGCTGCGGCTGCCTTCTTCAATTTCGTCGCAAAGCCGGAAGAAGCCCTGACCTGGTCGACCGTCACCGGCTATATCCCGGTTCGTAACTCCGGCTTCGAATATCTGAAGAAGCAGGGTTTCTACGACAAGGCCCCTTATGCCGGCCGCGAACTTGCCATTCAGAGCCTGACCGCTTCGCCTGCTGACGACACCGCTCCGCACGGCATCCGCCTCGGCGGCCTGCTGCAGGTCCGCACCGAAATCGCCAACAGCCTGCAGGCAATCTTCATCAACAACGCTGATGTCCAGGCTTCGCTCGATGGCGCTGCCGAACGCGGCAACCAGCTGTTGCGCCGCTTCCAGCAGACCTACAAGAACGTTCAGCTCCCCTGATCGACTGACATGAGCCGCACCCGGCCCGCATTGCGCGAGCCGGGTGTCTCTTTGTACACTCCATACCGGCTGCGGAGGCGAACTCGCCGACCGCGCCCAAATGAAATCCGGACGAAAACGACCACTCATGGAAAAGCGCGTCACTTTCTCCTCGACGACGATCGGATTGCTCTTCGCGTTTCCGATGCTGCTGCTGATCTTCGTCTTCTTCTATTGGCCGAGCGCGCAGGCGCTGTATTGGGCATTCACGCTCGAGCAGCCGTGGGGTGGCGGGAATGCCTGGGTCGGTTTCGACAATTTCAAACAGCTGCTCGGCGATCCGATCTATTGGGAGTCGGTCACCCGCAGCATGATTTTCGGCTTCAGTTCGACGGCCATCGCCATGGGACTGGCGCTGATCCTGGCGCTTCTGACGGATCGTGAACTGCGCGGCCATAAAATCTACCGGTCGGTCTTCATCTGGCCTTACGCGATTGCCGCTCCCGCTCTCGGCCTCGCTTTCCGCTTCATCCTGGCGCCGGAGGCCGGCCTTCTCTCGGTCATCAACCACGCCTGGCCCGGCCTCTGGAACCCTGCGCTCGACGGCAAGGACGCGATGATCGCCGTTATCATCGCCTTTTCCTGGAAATATATCGGCTATAACTTCATCTTTTTCCTCTCGGCTCTGCAGGGCATTCCGCGCTCGCTGATCGAAGCGGCCGCCATGGATGGCTCCGGGCCGATGCGCCGCATCTGGGATATTCAGCTGCCGCTGCTGACGCCCACGCTGTTTTTCCTGCTCGTCATCAACATCACAGAAAGCTTCCAGGATTCCTTCGGCATCGTCGACGTCATGACGCAAGGCGGTCCGGCCCGCGCCACGGAACTCATGGTCTACAAGATCTATTTCGACGGCTTCAGAGGGCTCGACTATTCGGGCGCCGCCGCGCAGTCCATTATCCTGATGCTGCTCGTCATCCTGCTCACCATCTTCCAGTTCCGCTTCATCGAGCGGCGCGTGCATTACAAGTGAGGTTGCGGACATGATCGAACGCACGCCGATATTCAACTTCATCTGCTATACGCTTCTGGCGCTCGGCATGGTGATCGCGCTTCTGCCTTTCGTCATCGTCATCATCGCGTCGACCCTCGATCTCGAGACGGTCAATCGCGTGCCGCTGCCGCTCACCCCAGGCTCGCATTTCTGGGAAAACATCCAGACCGCCTGGGTTCGCGCCGATCTCGGCAACAAGCTGTTCCACAGCATCATCTTCGCGACGGCGGTCGGCGCCGGCAAGGTCATCCTTTCCTCGATGGCCGCCTTCTCGATCGTCTACTTCCGCTTCCGCGGCCGGTATGTGATTTTCTGGATCATCTTCATCACGCTGATGCTGCCGCTGGAGGTTCGCATCGTGCCGACCTACTCGATCGCGGCCAATGCGCTGCAGCCGTTCCAGACGATCCTCGACTTCACCGGAATAAGCTGGATCGTCCAGCAGCTCACTGGCATCCAGGTCAAGCTCGAATGGGGGCTCTTGAATTCCTATCCCGGTCTCGTTCTGCCACTGGTCGCCACCGCCACCGGCACCTTCCTTTACCGGCAGTTCTACCTGACGGTTCCCGACGAGCTTGCCGAGGCCTCGAAGATGGACGGGTCAGGCGCTGTCCGGTTCTTCTGGGACATTCTGCTGCCGCTTTCGCGTCCGAACATGATCGCGCTGTTCACCATCATGTTCGTCTGGGCCTGGAACCAGTATCTCTGGCCGCTGCTGATCACCACCGATCCGAAATTCGGCATTGCGGTGACGCAGCTCAAGACCCTCATCCCGTCCGAATTCGGCCTGCCCGACTGGAACGTCGCCATGGCCGGAACCCTCATCATCATGTTGCCGCCACTGGTGCTCGTCATTCTGATGCAGCGCTGGTTCGTGCGCGGCCTTATCTCCACCGAGAAGTGAAGGAGTAGTCCTTTGGCACCGATCTCAATCCGCGATGTGAAAAAGAGCTACGGCAAGAATCCCGTCGTTCACGGCGTCGATCTCGAAATCCAGTCCGGCGAATTTATCGTCATCCTCGGCCCGTCCGGCTGCGGCAAGTCCACGCTGCTGCGCATGATCGCTGGCCTCGAGGAAATCAGCGGTGGCGAAATCGCCATCGATGGGCGCGTCGTCAACCAGCTGGAGCCGCGCGAGCGTGGCTGCGCCATGGTATTCCAGAACTACGCGCTTTACCCGCACATGACGGTCGCCGAAAATATCGGCTACGCCTTGAAGGTGGCCGGCGTTGCGAAGGCAGAGCGCACCCGGCGCATCAGCGAGGTCGCCAAGGCGCTCAGCCTCGAGCCGTTCCTCGAACGCCGGCCGGCCGCCCTTTCCGGCGGTCAGCGCCAGCGTGTCGCCATGGGCCGCGCGATGATCCGCGAGCCGAAGGTGTTCCTCTTCGACGAGCCGCTGTCGAACCTCGACGCCAAGCTGCGCATCGCCATGCGCGCCGAAATCCGCCGCCTGCACCGCCGCCTCGGCGCCACCTCGATCTTCGTCACGCACGACCAGACCGAGGCGATGACGCTGGCCGACCGGCTGGTGGTGATGAACGGCGGCAGGGTCGAGCAGGTCGGCACGCCGGAAGAGGTCTATCATCATCCCGTCTCGCGCTTCGTCGCCGGTTTCGTCGGCACGCCGGCAATGAACCTTCTGGAAGGCACGATCAACGACGAAGGCGTCTTCGTCTACGATCAGAGCCGTAAGATCCCGCTGCCGCGCGAACGCGCCGCGCCGCTGAAGGGCAAACGTGTCGTGCTCGGCATGCGCGCCGAAGCCGCCCGGCTGGTGGCGCCGGATGCGCCCGGCGCCTTGGTGGCGACGGCCGATTTCATCGAAGAGCTTGGCGCGAGCCGCGTCGTTCACGCCGATTTCGACGGACTGCCTTTTGCCGTGGCGCTGACCGAGGCCGTGACGGTGAAATCGGGCGATCCGATCGGCATCGCGATCGATCACCACGCGATCCACCTCTATGCCGCCGATACCGGCCGGATCATCGAGAACACCGCCATGAGCGGCGTCGGCGCCGTTCACGCTTGAGCACCGCAGCCGTTTCCGTGTGAGAACCCGATATCAGCGATGGATCGGATCGATCCACGGAACGTCTTCCGGCTTTTCGACCGGCTCGATATCGAGATTGACGACGACGGGTTCCTGGCCTGAGCGGACGAGCACGCATTCCAGCGTCTCGTCACGGCTGGCGTTGATCTCTTGGTGCGGCACGAAGGGCGGGACGTAGATGAAATCGCCGGGGCCGGCCTCGGCGGTATATTCCAGATGCTCGCCCCAGCGCATGCGGGCCTTGCCCTTGACCACGTAGATGATGCTTTCGAGATCGCCGTGATGATGAGCGCCGGTCTTGGCATTGGCATGGATCGTTACCGTGCCGGCCCAGATCTTTTCGGCGCCGGCACGCGCGTTGTTGATCGCGGTGGCGCGGTTCATGCCCGGCGTCTGCGCGGTATTCGGATCGAGCGAATTGCCGGGAATGACCTTGACGCCATGTTCGCGCCAGTCGACGTGATGATGCTCGTGGTCGTCGCTCATGCCTTGCCTCCATCTCGGATTTGGTCAGTCTAGGCGGGAGCGGCGCGGCGGCCAAGCGGATTTGCCGCTAGGCATCCGCACACCATCCCGGCGCCCGATAGCCCCAGTGCCAAAAGGAAGAGCAGAACCGATGAGCCACCTTCCGCAGATCGACTACGACACGGCTTCTGAAGAGGTTCGTGCCGCGCATGACGAGGAAATCAGGCTGCGCGGACGCATGACCAACATGAAGCGGACGCTGTTACATTCGCCGGTCGCCCACCGCATCTATGCCGAATGGTTTACGCTGCGGGCTGAACTCGACCCTGCGATCAGCGACCGGGAGATATGGATCTTCTCGCATGCGATCTCGAAGGCGGCGAAATCGAAGATCGCCATCACCTTCTTTCGCCTGGCGCTGATCAACAAGGGTTTCAATCCCGACGCGCTGGAGCTTTCCGAGGAGGAAGCGCTGCTTGCGGCCTTCGGCAGAGCGATCGTCGCCGATTCCAATGCCGTTCCGGGCGAACTCTGGACGAGATTGAAAGAGCGCTACGAGACCAAGGTGCTCGTCGATCTCGTCGCCTTTGCCGGCATCATGCTGGCGACCGCCGTCTTCAACAATGTCGTCGACGTCGAGTTCGACCCCGAGCTTGAAGCCTTTGCCGAAGGCGCCGGTTCAGTTTAGCCGCCGAGCGAGGCGATCGCGGCCCTGACGGCCTCGGCACTGGGCCTAGTCGGCCGGTATTCGAGGCCGACGGCGCCGTCATAGCCGTTGGCGAAGATCCAGTTGAGGCGGTGGGCAAGGTCGATGGCGCCGGAGCCGGGCTCGTTGCGACCGGGGTGATCGGCCACATGGACGTGGAAAACACGGTCGAGACGGCGTTCCAGCACCTCCTCGGTGCGTTCGTCCATCACGGCGGAATGGTAGATGTCGTAGACGATGCCGATCTCGGGGCGGGCGACGTCGTCTACGATGTCGAGGCCTTCGCGGGTCGAGTCGAGGAAATAGCCGATATGGTCGATGCGGGTATTGAGCGGTTCGACGCCAAGGCGGACACCGCTGCCTTGAAGGATATCGGCGCCCGATTTCAGCGTTTCGGTGAGCGCCCGGCGCTGCTCTTTGCGGCTCAAGCCCGGGAGATCGTCTCCGGCCTGGGCGATCAGCACGGGTGCGCCGAGGCGTCTGGCGACGGCAACGGATTCGGCAAGGCCTGCAAGCCAGGCCTGCCGGTTGGCGGAGCCGGTCAGCGCGATCATCGGTTCGGCGACGAGGCTGGTGACAACAAGGCCGGTTTCCTTCAGCGCCGCCTCGATCGCGTCCAGATCCTTGTCGGTCCAGCGCCAGAATTCGATGGCCGTCAGGCCGCCGGCATGGGCGCGGCGGATGCGATCGGCAAAGCTGTCGCCCTCTTCGGCAAACAGCCACTCGATGCAGGCGGAATAACGTCGCATGAAAACTCCTCCATGGGTGGCGCAGGCTGCGACAGATCGAAGCCTGCCGCAAGAGGCGTTCTTATGCTTGACGCCCGGATTCATTGGCGAAACACTCGGCACATCGGACCGGGATCACCGGCTGCTTCAGGAGGAAGATATGGATCTGGGATTGAAGGGAAAGATCGCCGTCATAACAGGTGCGTCGGTCGGCATCGGGCTTGCGATCGCCGAGGGGCTGGCGGCTGAGGGCACCGATCTGGTGCTGGCGGCACGCGGCGGCGAACGGCTGGAGGCGGAAGCCGCCCGCATTGCCGAGAAATACGGCGTCAACGCCGCCGCCGTCGTTGCCGACGTGGCGACGGCTGCGGGAACCGAAGCGATCATTGCGGCGGCAGCCGAAAAAGGCGGCGCCGATATCCTCATCAACAATGCCGGCACCGGGTCGAACGAGACAGTCATGGAGGCGCCCGACGAGAAATGGCAGGCCTATTGGGATCTGCATGTGATGGCCGCGGTGCGGCTGGCGCGGGGCATTGCGCCGCAGATGAAGAGACGCGGCGGCGGGGTGATCCTGCACAATGCCTCGATCTGCGCCGTCCAGCCGCTCTGGTACGAGCCGATCTACAATGTCAGCAAGTCGGCGCTGATGATGTTTTCGAAGACGCTCTCGACCGAGCTGATCCAGGACAATATCCGCGTCAACTGCGTCAATGCCGGCCTGATCCTGACGCCCGACTGGATCAAGACCGCCAAGCAGCTGACGGCCGAAACCGGTGGGAACTGGGAAGGCTATCTGCAAGCCGTCGCCAACGAGCACGCCGCCTCCAAGCGTTTCGGCACGCCGGAGGAATTGGCGAACGTCTTCGTTTTCCTGAGCTCGGAGCGGGCGAGTTATTGCATCGGCTCGACCTATTTCGTCGATGGCGGCATGCTGAAAACGATCTGACTGGGATTGGTTGCCAATATAAGCTATAAATAATAGCTATTTTGTTGTATGTTCACGCTTTTGACGCTATTTGCCTGCTATTGGGCAGGATCAATACTGCGATTCCACAAGGCGACGACGATGCTGACGAAAAAGGGAAAATACGGGCTGAAGGCGCTGGTCGATCTGGCGCGGCTTGCGCCGGGCGAAACCGCCTTCATCAATGACGTCGCGGCTCGCAACAATATCCCGAAGAAGTTCCTCGATACGATCCTGCTCGAACTGCGCAACGTCGGCATCTTGCGCTCGAAGAAGGGACCGGGCGGCGGATATTCCCTGTCGCGGCCGGCCTCCGAAATCCGCATCGGCCATGTCATCCGCACGCTGGACGGCCCCCTGGCGCCGATCCGCTGCGCCAGCCGGACGGCCTACGAGGCCTGCGACGACTGCGCCGATCCGGAAACCTGTCAGGTGCGGCGCTCGATGACCGATGTTCGGGACGCGATCGCCGCCATTCTCGACAATATGACCCTCGAGCAGTTCGTCGCCGACGGCGGCGCCATCGACGGCGAGAAGGAAGAATTGCCGATCTCTGCCGCCAGCTGAGTTCTCCTGCTTCCACGTCATTCCAGCCGAAAAACCACTACACCTTGCGGCTGACGTTGCTTCAGGCCGCGCCCGGCTTCGACACATATTCGCCAGCAGCATGCATCAGCTGATCCCGCGGCAGCGACAGCGCGTGGATGCGGGCATTGCGCCAATGGCGGTCGAGATTGAGCCCGATGCCGGCCGATGTTTCCCCAACAAGCTCAAACAGCGCATTTGCGGTGCCGAGCGCCGTTTCCCCGGCAAGGATCGCTGCCGCCGAAGCGGAGAAATGCGCGTCCGCCATCGCGGCCGCCGCGGGGTTGACCTGAGCGATGTCGAGTTTGCGGCCGGCCCGTTCCAAGGCTGCCGCCGCCGTTTCGATGCGGACGGCGCGTTCGCCGATCCGGGGCAGGACGGCGGTGCGGTCGCCGATCGCGGCGATCAGATCGGTCCATGCCGCCCGCGCGATGCCAAGGCTGACGGCAGCCTTGAGCAGCAGGCCGAGCGAGACGCCGGTCGGATATTTGGAGGAGGGGGCCGGCGCAATCGCATCGGCATTGACATGGAACTGACTGACGATCGCCGTCGCCGATCCGTTCGTCCGCTGGCCGAAACCGTCCCAATCGTCGACCACCTGCACGCTTTCGTCGCCGCGAGCCATATAGAGCGTCACCGGTCGGCTGGGCGGAGCGGTGGCGGCAGCGGCGATCCAGTCGGCAAAGAGAATGCCGGGCGTCTGGCGCGTGCGGCCGCTCAGCCGGTAGCCCGGACCTTCGGCGGCCAGATCGGTGCCGTCGATGAAGGTGGCGGCCGCGAATCGGTCGCCCTGCAGGACGCGGGCAAACAGCGATGCCTTCAGATCCTCGGCGGCTTGCGTGCGGAGCGTCTCCAGCACGCAAAAGTGGTTCTCCAGCGCCTCGCCGACCGACGCGTCACCCTCGGCGATGATCGCAACGATTTCGGCGAGCAGGGCGTTCGACACGTCGAGCCCTTCATAGTCCGGTGGAATGGAGATTGCCGTCAGCCCCGATGCCGACAGTGCGTCCAGCTCGGCATGGGGCAGGATACGGTTGATATCGCGTTCGCTCGCTTGCCGCCGGAATGTGGCGGAGAGGTCGCGGGACGTGGATATCGCCTCCTCTTCGCTTTCGATGCGGTGCGCGGGAGGCCTCAGGCTGACATGAAACTGCGATACCGTTCCCATCGGTCACTCTTTCCTCGACGCATACAGGAGTGAGGGATCGGCGCTTGAATGATAAGGTCGGTTTTTCTCCAAACTGCGCATGTCTTGAATTTTCCTACCAGCTTGATGGCCTTGCCCCGCGCTCTACTTACGGTTAGTTGGGGTTCTTCGATCGAGAGACATGATGAGCGATACGCTTGCTCGCCACAGCGAGGTTTGGAAAATGGCACGCCAGCCGAGGCCGCGTCTGACGCTCGATATTGCCGAGATCCCGACCTATGCGATCGGCGACATTCACGGCCGTTACGACCTGCTTGTGAAAGCCGAGAAGGCGATCCTGCGCGACGGCGCACAGCTGCCCGGGCGCAAGCTGATCGTGATGCTCGGCGACTATATCGACCGCGGCCCGGAATCGGCGCAGGTGATCGCCCATCTCATGGAGTCGCTGCCTGATGGATTCGATCGCATCTGCCTTGCCGGCAATCACGAAAACACCATGCTCGACTATGTCGATGGCTGGGTCTCCTATGACGACTGGATGCGCATGGGGTCGGCGGAGCTGCTCAAATCCTATGGTCTCGATCCGGATCATCTGCCGCTGGTCTTCCCCTCCGGCGTGCAGCTCGACGCCTTCATCCGCCAGTCGCTGCCGCGGACGCATCTCGATTTCATGCGGGCGATGCCGATCATGCTGGACACGCCGAACGTGTTATTCGTGCATGCCGGCATAGATCCGGCTCTGCCGGTCGCCGCGCAGACGGATGAGGATCTGGTTTTCATCCGCCATCGTTTTCTCGAAAGCAAGGTGCCTTTGCCGAAACTCGTCGTCCACGGTCACACCCCGAACGACGAGCCCGACATCCGTTCGAGGCGGCTCAATCTCGATACCCGCGCCTATCGCAGCGGCAAACTCACCGTCGCCCGCTTCTGGCAGGGCCAGGTGCACCTGTTCTCCACCTGACTTTGCTGCCTTACACTGTTTCCCTCTCGGTCGGGATCGTCTCGACCGGCTTTTCAACCGGCCGGCTGCGGCGCCAGCCGCGCAGCACGACGTAGAAGACCGGCGTCAGGAACAAGCCGAAGAGCGTCACACCGAGCATGCCGGAGAAAACCGCGGTGCCGAGCGACTGGCGCATTTCGGCGCCGGGGCCGGTGGCGATGGCAAGCGGCAGAACGCCGAAGATGAAGGCGAATGCCGTCATCAGGATCGGGCGCAGGCGAAGATGGCTGGCTTCGATCGCCGCTTCCACTGGCGTCTTGCCTTCCTCTTCCGCTTGTCTTGCGAACTCGACGATCAGAATGGCGTTCTTGGCCGCAAGGCCGATCAGTACGATGAGGCCGATCTGCGTCAGGACGTTGTTGTCCATTCCCCTCAGCGAGACGCCGATCAGCGCCGCGAGCACGGCCAGCGGCACGATGAGAATGATCGCGAGCGGCAGAACCCAGCTTTCATATTGCGCCGCGAGCGCCAGGAAGACGAAAATGACAGACAGGGCGAAGATGTAGATGGCCGTGTTGCCGGTATGAGTCTCCTGATAGGCAAGTTCCGTCCATTCGAAGGTCGTTCCCTGCGGCAGGATCTTGGCAGCCAGCGCTTCCATCTTCTTGATGGCGTCGCCCGTTGAGGTGCCAGGCGTCGGATTGCCCTGGAGCGGCACCGAGACGTACATGTTGTAGCGCTGGACCAGCGCCGGGCCGCTGGAATCCTGGATGTCCATCAGGGTTCCGAGAGGGACCAGCGCGCCGGTTGCCGATCGAACCTTCAGCGCGAGGATATCTTCCCTGTCCATGCGGTATTGCCGGTCGGCCTGGGCGCGAACCTGATAGACACGGCCGAACGCATTGAAGTCGTTGACGTAGGAGACGCCGAGATTGATGGAAAGCGCGTTGAAGATGTTGGGGATCGGCACATTCAGGAAACGCGCCTTGTCGCGGTCGATCGCAAGGAAGTATTGCGGGCTTGCATCCGAAAACGTCGTGAAGACACCGGTGAGCCCTTCGGTCGTTGCCGCGGCACCCATCATCTGCCGGGCGAGACCCAGCACGCGTGTCATATCGGCGTTTTCAAGGTCGGAAATCTGCATCTTGAAGCCGCCGGAATTGCCGACGCCGCGCACGGATGGCGGCGGGATGGCAATGATGAAGGCTTCCTGGATGCTCTGCAGCTTGCCGAAGAGTTCGCCGATGATCTTGTTTGCGTTCTCACCGCCTTCTTCACGTTCGGCGAAGGATTTGAAGGGCACGAAGACGACGCCCGCATTCGAGGCGTTGGTAAACGTCGCCCCGCTGAAGCCGGCAAATTGCACGGCGTTGCCGACCCCGGGCACGGTGCGGGCGATGTCGCCGACCTGTTTGACGACGGCATCGGTACGGGCAAGCGAGGCGCCGTCGGGGAGCTGCACGACGATGATCGCGTAGCCCTGGTCCATGGTCGGGATGAAGCCCGCGGGAACTCTGGTGCCCATGTACCAGGTGGCTCCGAGCAGGCAGGCGAAGGCGAGCATCGAGCAGGTCAGACCTACCCAGCTGCTGACCAGATGCCGGACGATCCACGAATAGCCGGAGCTCATCCGGTCGAAGCCGCGATTGAAGCCGTTTGCAAGGCCTGTTCCGAGCCGTGACGCGATGCTCTTGCGCCGTGTTTCGTGATCGTGGGTTTTCAGCAATATGCCTGCGAGCGCCGGCGAAAGGGTCAGGGAGTTCAAAGCCGATATCGCTGTCGTGACCGAGATGGTGACCGCGAACTGCCTGTAGAACTGACCTGATATGCCGGGAATGAAGGCCGTCGGCACGAACACCGCGATCAGCACCAGCGAGATGGCGATGACGGCGGTTCCGACTTCGTCCATGGTGACGTGGGAAGCCTGTTTCGGCGTCATGCCGCGCGCCAGATTGCGCTCGACGTTTTCCACCACGACGATCGCGTCGTCGACGACGATGCCGATGGCGAGCACGAGGCCGAAGAGCGTCAGCATGTTGAGCGAGAAGCCGAAGGCCAGCAGGATGGCGAAGGTACCGATCAGCGAAACGGGTATGGCGACGATCGGTATGATCGCGGTGCGCCAGGATTGCAGGAAGACGAGAACGACGATCGCCACCAGGAGCGCCGCTTCGGCGATGGTTCTATAGACCTCGTTGATCGAATCCGAGATGAATTCGGTCGTGTCGTAGACGATGCGATATTCCAGACCCTCCGGAAAATTCTGCGAAACGTCCTTCATGAGGGTCTGGACCTGGTGAGCCGTATCCAGCGCATTGGTTCCCGGCCGGGCGAAAATACCGAGCGCAACGGCGGGGTCGTTGTTGAGATAACTATTGGTGACGTAATCCTGCGCGCCGAGTTCGATGCGGGCGACATCCTGCAGCTGCACGAGCCGGCCCGCTCCCGTCGATTTGACGATGACGTACCGGAATTCGCGGACGTCGGAGAAGCGTCCCTCCGTTCGCACCGTATATTCGAACGCGTTCTTGCCCGTTACCGGCGGCGCGCCAATCTTGCCGCCCGATACCTGGACGTTCTGGTCCCTCAGGGCTGAGACGACGTCGTCCGACGTCATGCCGTAGGCGGAGAGCTTTTCCGGATCCAGCCAGATGCGCATCGAATATTGGCGTTCGCCGAAGATCTGTACGTCGCCGACACCATCGAGGCGCACGAGCACGTCGCGAATGCGGTTGCGGGCATAGTTCGAGACGTAAAGCTGGTCATAACGATGCGACGGCGAGAGCAGGTGCACCACCATCATCAGATCGGGCGAACTTTTGTCGGTGGTGACGCCGAGCCGCTGGACTTCCTCGGGAAGACGAGGAAGCGCAATGGAAACGCGGTTCTGAACGAGCACCTGGACCTTGTCGAGATCGGTGCCGAGCTTGAAGGTGATCGTCAGCGACATGGCGCCGTCGGCGCTGGAATAGGAAGACATGTAAAGCATGTCTTCCACACCGTTGATCTGCTGTTCGAGCGGGGTCGAAACGGTGTCGGCGATGGTCTGCGGGTCGGCGCCCGGATAGGAGGTGCGCACGACGATGGTCGGCGGGGCGATCTCCGGATACTGGGAGACCGGCAATTGCGTATAGGCAATGCCGCCGACAACCAGAAAGAGAATCGAGATGACGGCCGCAAAGATCGGCCGGTCGACGAAGAAATGTGCAAATCTCATTGTCCGCTCTCCGCGTTTGCGGATTCGGGCGGCGTGTCCTGCCGCTCCTGCGGCAGTTCGCTCATCTGCGGCGTGATCTTCGAACCCGGCCGGGCGCGTATCAGGCCATTCACGATGATTGTCTCGGTGCCGTCGAGGCCTTCGCGTATGACGCGATAGCCATAGAGGCGCGGCCCCGGCCGCACGGGCTTGGTCGTAACTTTGCCTTCGGCGTTAACGACATAGACGACACGTTCGTTCTGGTCCGAGCCGATCGCCTCATCCGGAACGAGAATGGCCTTGTAGGTGTTGGAGGCCGCCACCTGGACGCGGCCGAAGAGGCCCGGCTGAAGGATGAGATCAGGATTTGGTACGCGGGCGCGGAGGCGGATTGTGCCGCTCTCATTGTCGACCCGGTTCTCGGCGAAATCGAGTTTTCCCGTGAAGGGCTTGGCGGTGGCATCCGAGATCGTGACGGAGACATCCACGCCGCCGCCGCCGAGCTGAAGATCCTTGCCCTGCTTGCGGGCGGTATCGGCAAAATTCAGCAGGCGGCGTTCGTCGACGTCGAAATAAAAATCGATCGGGTCGAGCGAAACGATCGTGGTGAGCACGGTTTGATCGGCCTGCACGAGGTTGCCGGTCGAGAGCAGATGGCGGTCGATACGGCCGCTGAGCGGCGCCTTGATCTCGGTATATTCCATGTCGAGAGCAGCGCGATCGGCTGCGGCCTGCGCGCCGCGGACATTGGCCTCGGCGGAGTCGAACTCGCGGCGGCGGTCGTCCAGCGTCTGGGCCGACTGGCTGCCGCTCGAAATGAGCGATTGCGTGCGCTTATACTGCGCATCGGCAAAGACCAGGGTGGATTGCGCCGATTCGAGCGCGGCCTTTGCCTGATTGAGCGCGGTAACGAACGGCCGCTGATCGATGACGAAGAGCAGGTCGCCCTGTTTCACCAGCGCGCCGTCCTCGAAATGGATTTCCTGGAGGTAGCCGCCGACGCGCGAGCGGACCGAAACTTCGTCGACGGGCTGGAAGCGACCGATGAATTCGTCATTGTCGATGACATCGCGCACGACTGGCTTTGCGACTGTGACGGGAGGAGGGGCCGACGGTGCGCCCTGCGCCATCGCGGCCAGAGGCATGAAGGTAGCGAAACAGCCAAGCACCAATATCCGTCGAAGCACGTAGGTCATACCGGTCCCTCCAATCTCGACGGCCGATCGACCGCCGACGAACCCTAAGATGAAGTGATGCTATTCTTGTCTTGCTGCTTTGAACGAAGGCCTTTGCCCCCGTGATCTTTCCCGGCGTCCAATTCTGGAAAGGAAGGCCGGCACGCAATGCACATCGGAAAAATCGTAACGCTATGAAATTGGTTATAGAGGGCAGCGGCGAAAAATAGCAAATGCCAATTGGCGGCGGTTCCGGAATCCATGAAAACTTCACGGAGCGGCGTCAGCTCTCGACGATGACACCGGCGATCGCCAGCATGGTGGGATAAGGGATACGGAATTTCCTGGAAAATTGCAGAAAGACGATCGCTACCAGCAGCAGCGTCAGCATGCTTTCGAAGAACGCCATCAAGTCCTCCTGCGCCTCCGGGGGAGGCGCTTTCTGACTGGAAACTAGGGCAAAGCGGCGTCGCGGCTACTCTCTGGCCTCGGCCCGATCCACGGATGGGAAGGCTGCAACGCGGCCCTGAGCCCGCTGCGTCATTTTGGCCGCGGCTGCTGAATCTGCCACTCGCGGTCTTGTGCGATGCACATGCTCAATATATCTACCGATATCATAAGTATGCTTATAAATAGCCGGCGCAGGTTTCCATGAACGCTACACCCACCCTCGGTTTCCTTCTCCACGACGTCGCACGGCTGCTGCGCAAGCGGTTCGAGCAACGCGCGAAGTGCCTCGGGCTGACCCGGTCGCAATGGCAGACGCTTGCCTATCTCTCGAACAATGAAGGCATCCACCAGAGCGGCCTTGCGGAAATTCTCGAAGTCGAGCCGATCACGCTGGTGCGCATCCTCGACAAGCTCGCCGAGCGCGGACTGATCGAGCGCCGCCAGCACCCGACGGACCGGCGCATCTGGCTGCTCTATATGCGCGAGGAGGCGCATCCGCTGCTCGCGGAAATGCGCGAACTCGGGGATGTCACCCGCGGGGAGGCGCTGGAAGGCGTCTCCGCCGAGCAGCGCGAACAGCTTTACCAAATCCTCTCCGCAATGAAGACGAACCTGGTGCAGGCTTGCCGAACACCGGTCGAAGAGAATGAGATGAGCGATGGCTGATCAACCCTCCCTCCGCGTCGTTGCCGACGCCAATGCCAAGTCCCACATCCAAGAAAGCCAAGCGAAACAGCAGGAAACGGTAGCCGAAGCGCCTTCATCCAATTCAGCGCCGGCTGCCGCCGTGGCTGCGCCTGGCGGCAACAAGGTCCGCCGCCGGCGCAGTCTCACGCGGCCGATCCTGTTTGCCCTGCTTCCGGTGGCGCTTGTCGTCGGCGGCTATTATTACGTCAATGGCGGCCAGGTGATGTCGACCGACAATGCCTATATCCAGGCCGATATGGTCGGGCTCACCACCGATGTCTCAGGGATCGTCGACAAGATCGACGTGCATGAGAACGAGGCGGTGAAGGCCGGGCAGGCGCTTTTCAGCCTCAGGGCCGATTCCTTCAAGATCGCGCTCGATGGCGCCAGGGCGCAGCTCGGCGCGCAGCGCAACCAGATCATGAACCTCAAGGCCAGCTATCAGCAGTCGCTCGCCGAGATCACGCAGGCTGAGGCCGATCTGCCCTATTACCAGGATCAGTTCGACCGGCAGCAGAACCTCGTCAACAATGGCAGCGCGACGCAGTCGGCCTATGACGAGGCCAAGCACAATCTCGAGGCCGCTCAGCAGAAGGTTGCCGTGGCCAAGGCGGAAGCCGCAACAACGCTCGCCCAGCTCGGCGGCAGCGCCGACCAGCCGGTCGAGGAAAACCCGCTCTACCTGCAGGCCAAATCGCAGGTGGACAACGCCCAGCGTGAACTCGACCATAGCGTCGTCAAGGCGCCATTCGACGGCATCGTCACCAATGTCAACGCGCTGCAGGTGGGGTCCTACTTGCAGGCTTCGCAACAGGCCTTTTCGCTTGTCGCCACCGACCATCTTTGGATCGCCGCCAGCCCGAAGGAAACCGAGCTGACCTACGTCAAGCCGGGCCAGACGGCCGAGATCTACATCGACACCTATCCCGGCGTGGCGTGGAAGGGCAAAGTCGAGAGCATCAGCCCGGCCTCCGGCTCCAGTTTCTCGCTGCTGCCGGCGCAAAATACGACTGGCAACTGGGTGAAAGTCGTCCAACGCATTCCGATGCGCGTCAGCATCGAGGACACCGAAGGCAAGCCGCCGCTTCGCATGGGCATGAGCACGGTGGTCGATGTCGAGACCGGCCATGCTCGCGGCCTGCCCGATTTCGCTAACAAGCTTCTGGGCGTGGCTCAGGGTAAGGCTCATGAGTAACGCGTCCGCATCTGCGGCCAGGCCCGTCGCCAATCGCGGCGCGATCACGGCCTGCGTCATTCTCGCCGTCATCATGCAGGCGCTGGACACGACGATCGCCAATGTGGCGCTGCCCTATATCCAGGGCAGCGTTTCGGCATCTGCCGACCAGATCAACTGGGTTCTGACCTCCTATATCGTCGCGGCGGCGATCATGACGCCGCCCTCGGGCTTCCTTGCCGCCAAGTTCGGCCGCAAGCGTGTGCTGCTCGTCGCTATCGCCGGCTTCGTGGCGGCTTCCGTCCTCTGCGGCCTTGCGCAATCGCTGAACCAGATCGTCGCCTTCCGCCTGCTGCAGGGCCTGTTCGGCGCGTCGCTGGTGCCGCTTTCCCAGGGCATTCTGCTCGACATCTATAGTGTGGAGGAGCGCGGTTCGGCCATGGCGCTCTTCGGCGTCTCGGTTATGGTCGGGCCGGTCCTCGGTCCCGTCATCGGTGGCTGGCTGACCGACAATATCAGCTGGCGCTGGGTGTTCTACATCAACGTGCCGATCGGTGCGCTCGCCTTCATGGGCATCGTCGTCTTCGTCACCGAGACCAAGAGGGATGCGCTCGCCAAACTGGACTGGTTCGGCTTCGGGATGATGAGCCTGTTCATCGCCGCGCTGCAACTCTTCCTCGACCGCGGTGAGCAGCTCGACTGGTTTTCCTCAGGCGAGATCATGCTCGAGGCGCTGATCTGCGCCTCTGCCTTCTACCTGCTGATCGTCCATACGCTGACGGCGGAGAAATCCTTCGTCAATCCGAAGCTGTTCCTCGACCAGAACTTCACGATCAGCATGATCTTCATCTTCGTCGTCGGCGTCACCTACCTCGCCTCGCTGGCGCTGATGACGCCCTATCTGCAGACGCTGATGGGTTATCCCGTCATCACCGCCGGCATCGTCATGGGGCCGCGCGGCCTCGGCACCATGCTCTGCATGTTCATTGTCGGCCGGCTGATCGGCAAGGTCGATACGCGCTTGCTGCTGGTGCTCGGCCTCGGCCTGACCGCCTGGGCGATGTACGACATGACGGGCTGGACGCCCGATGTTTCGCAATGGACGATCGTCTCGGTCGGCTTCATCCAGGGCGCCGGCCTCGGTTTTCTGTTCGTACCGCTGACGACGATCGCTTTCGCCACGCTGCCCGCCCATATGCGCGGCGACGGCACCGGCCTCTACAACCTGTCGCGAAACATCGGCTCGGCGGTTGGCATCTCGATCGTTTCGGCGCTGATCGTCGAGAACACGCAGAGCAATCATGAATCGATCGCATCCTATGTGACGCCGTTCAACCACGCCTTCAACGCGGTGGCGGCGCAGGGGCTGAGCCCGGTGACGGCGGCCGGGCGGGCTTCGCTCAACGAGATCATCACGCTGCAATCGACGATCATCGCCTATATGGACGATTTCAAGCTGCTGATGCTGATGTCGCTTGCGGTCATTCCGCTTGTGCTCCTCTTGCGCAAGCCGAAGGCAGCGCCCGCCGCCGACCACAGCGCGGTCATGGAGTAGTTAGCGAAACGGCTTGCTGAGATATCGCGATCCCTGAATGCCGAAGCGCCATGGTGCTTCGGCATTTTTCGTGATGCCGATGCGTTTTCCCGAGACGATCGGCACCGGTGCCGACGGCGCGATCGCATAGGGTGGACGGTCGAGCAGCCTGTCGTTGATCTCGATATCGATGCCGAGCGCCTGGCAAAGCTTGCCGGGGCCGCTGCAGAGTGCGGTCAGCATATCGGTGCCGCGCCGCTCCATCATGTGAGGGATTCCCGTATCCGGCTCCAGGGCGCGGATGAGCGCGGCCGAGCCCGGATGGCAGACGAAATTCAGGCACCAGTACATGCCGTAGATGCGGTAGATATAGACATTGCCCGGTTTGCCGTACATGGCGCCGTTGCGCTTCGTGGGCCCGCGAAAACTGTGCGAGGCCTCGTCATCGGGGAAATAGGCTTCCGTCTCGGTGATGCGGCCGCCGACGCCATCGACCGTGAGATGGCAGCCGAGCAGATCGCGGGAGACGCTGATCGCATCACGCTCGAAAAATGCCCTGAGGCTTTCGCCGGTTAGCGCGCCAACGCCGATTGCGCCTGATGTCGTTCCACCATCGGTCATGGCCGAGGCAGATAACATTCGCCGTGCCCGTCGTCACCCCAAAACCGCTTCGGGATCAGCGGCCGGCATTCGGATCGCGCATCGGGATCGAGGATGATGTGACCGAGACCGGGTCGCTCGCCGGAAAGGAATCTTCGAGACCCTCTTCCAGTTCCTCTTCGAGCAGGGCGGGATCCTTGCTGCGCGCGCCGTCGCCATGCACGGGTTCGATTGCCGCGGCAAGCAGGGCCTTGGCCCGCGAGATGGCGTTTTCCGAAGTCAGCTCAGGCGTGCTTCGTAGCGTCACGGCGATGCTGTCTTCGCCTTCCCAGCCGAATTCGACGACGAAGCCGTCTTCCGTCTGGTAGACGGTGATATCGTAGAGTGCCATGCCCGTTCCCTTCAAGCGCCTATATTAGGAAAGCGTGTTTTCGGAATTTTGTCGAGCGAAGACCTTCACCAGCCAGTCGATGAAAACGCGCACGCGCGGCGAAAGCTGGCGGTTGCGAGGATAGAGCAGGGAGACCGGCGTCGGGGTCGGCGGGAAATCCTTGAGCACAGGAATCAGCGTTCCCGCGGCCAGATCTGTTTCGGCGTGATAGCGCGGGATCTGGATCAGGCCGAGGCCCAGCCTCGCGGCTGAAACATAACTTTCGGCGCCGTTGACGGTGACGGTTGCCGGAATGGCGACGTTGCGTACTGCGCCGTCGATTATGAATTCGAGCGGTAGCAGACTGCCGGTGCCACTGGAGTGAAAGCCGACCATGCGATGGCCGGCAAGCCGCTCCGGATGCCGCGGCCGGCCACGGGCGGCGATGTAGGCGGGAGAGGCGAGCGTGATCTCGTCAAGCATGGCAACGCGCCTGATGATCATGTCGCTATCCTCGGGCTCGCCGACGCGCAGCACGCAATCGATGCCTTCACGCACAAGATCGACCAGACGGTCGCCCTCGCTCATATAGAATTCGATCTCGGGATAGGTCTCCAGAAAGGACGGCAGGCTCGGCAGCACGAAATGACGGGCGAGCGTGCCGTGCACATCGACGCGCAGAAGACCCTTCGGTTTGGCGCCGGCAAAGGCGCCCTCGGCATCCTCTATATCGGCAAGGATCGACAGGCAGCGCCGGTAATAGGCCTCGCCGTCGAGCGTCGGGCTGACGTGGCGCGTCGTGCGCTGGAGCAGGCGCACCCCGAGCCGGGCTTCGAGCTGTTTGACCGCATCGGTGACGGTCGAGCGCGGCAAGCCGGTGTCTTCTGCGGCAAGAGTAAAACTGCGGCGTTCCACGATGCGGCAAAACACCCGCATGGCATCGACTCTGTCCATGTTCTTTGTTCGCATCTCCCGGATAGTGATGCCGAAGAATGCCTGATTATCCGCTGGAAGAAAAGCGCCATCCTCTCCTTATCGAAAACGCGCAACGGCGCACGCCTGAAGGAGAGCGGAAATGGCCAGTAACGAAAACAAGGTCGCCTTGGTGACGGGCGCTTCACGCGGCATCGGCGCGGCTATCGCCCGACGCCTCGCCGGAGGCGGCTTCACCGTCGTCATCAATTATTCCGGCAGTGCGGCCCAGGCCGAGGAATTGGCGCGCGAGATCGAGCAGGCCGGCGGCAAAGCGCTGACGGCAAAGGCCGATGTCAGCGATGCTGAAGCTGTCCGGCAGATGTTCGATGCGGCGGAAACCGCTTTCGGCGGCATCGACGTGCTCGTCAACAATGCCGGCATCATGATGCTCTCCCCGCTTGCCGAGGTTGACGATGCCAATTTCGACCGGCAGATCGCCGTCAATCTCAAGGGCACCTTCAATACGCTCCGGGAAGCGGCCAAGCGCCTGCGTGACGGCGGCCGGATCATCAATTTCTCCACCTCGGTCGTCGGGCTGAAGCTCGAAACCTACGGCGTCTACGCCGCCACCAAGGCCGCCGTCGAAACGCTGACGGCGATCATGGCCAAGGAGATGCGCGGCCGCAATATCACTGTCAACGCTGTCGCGCCCGGGCCTGTCGCCACCGATCTTTTCCTCAACGGCAAGTCGGAGGAACTCATCGCCCGGATGTCGAAGATGAACCCGCTGGAACGCCTTGGCGCGCCTGATGACATCGCGTCTGCAGTCGCCTTCCTCGCCAGTCCGGACGGCGGCTGGATCAATGGCCAGACGCTGCGCGCCAATGGCGGCATGATCTGACGGAGGCGAGCGGCTTGGCTGGGAAAGATCAGGCGCAGGCCGTCATCGCAATTATGTGAACGCTGCTTGCAGCGTTTCCCTCTTACAATTTTGTGGAGAGTAGATATAACAGGTTTATCGCCAGAGAGTGGAATCCCTGCCGCTCTCTTCCGAACCTCCAGAGCCTGCCGTGCCCTTACTCCGGGCGCGACAGGCCCATGTTCAAAGTCATTGCGGCCCGTCGAAGGTTTCCCCTGCCTTCCGGGCCGTATCTGTTTCCTCCGCTCAACCGTCGTTCAGTCTCGCCTCGACCAGGAGCTTCACCAGCCAGTCGACGAAGACGCGGACCTTGTTGCTCAGGTGGCGGTTCGGCGGATAGACCACGTAAAGCGGTACCGGATCGCGCTGCCAATCCGGCAGCACGCGAATGAGCTCGCCTCTCGCCATAGGCTCGCGCGCCATGAAGACCGGCACCTGCGCCACGCCGAGACCTGTCAGCACCGCGGTCAGATAGGTGCGGCTGTCGTTGACGGAGGCGATACAACGCGGGTTGATGTCGATGATTTCATTGTTCCGGCGGAATTCGAAGGACACCGTCCGGTTGTTCTGGGCGCGGAAATAATTGACGGAGTAATGCGTCGCCTCCAGATCCTCCGGCCGCTCGGGCATGCCGAATTTCTGGATATAGCTCGGCGAAGCGCAGGTGATCAGTTCCATTTCCGAAACGCGCCGGGCAATCAGCGACTGGTCGGTCGGCGTGCCGGCGCGCAACGCGCAATCGACGTTTTCGGCAAGGTAATCGACCGTGCGATCGCTGACACCGAGATCCAGGCGGATATCGGGATAGCGCAGATAGAAATCGCAAAGTGCGGGAACGATGATCGAATCGGCGAAGGCGCCGCTCATTTCGATGCGCAGCCGCCCGCTCGGCAGGCTCTGCGAATTGGAGAGGCTGCCGTCGAGTTCTTCCAGTTCCGAGATGATCTGGGCGGCGCGTTCATAATAGAGCGCGCCGTCCGTGGTCACCATGACGCGGCGCGTGGTACGGTTCAGAAGCTTGGTGCGCAGATGCGCCTCCAGGCCCTGGATGAGATTGGTTACCGTCGCCTTCGGCATGGCGAGCATGTCGGCGGCGCGGGTGAAATTGCCTGTCTCCACGACGCGGATGAAGACGCGCATTGCCGAAAGCTGATCCATCGGTTTTCAAATCCGCAGTTTGCATTGCACTATTATTCGAGAATTGGAACAGTGTTATCGCGATATCGCTTCTTATTCCCTGATCTGAATAACAATATCTTTTTTGTACAAAATGCAAGCGCCGCGCGTTATCCGCTTATGGCTGGTGCGCAAAAGAGACCGGAACCATGACGGTGGAATGGAAAGATATGATGCTGGACAAGGTGGCCATCGGCCCCGTTTCCGCACGCATCTACCAGGGCGCCGATTACGGCAAGGGTCCGCCGATCGTGCTTTACCTGCATGGCGGCGCATTTCTCGACAGCGAGAAGAACGTCGATCGGCCGGTGGCAATGAGTCTCGCCAAATCAGGCGCCATCGTCGCTGCCGTCGATTACAGCAGCCTGTCCGGCAATCTGTTTCCGAAGGCGCTGGAAGTCTCCTTCTCCGTTTTCACCTATCTCGCCAACAAGCGCGCCGCTGGTCTCGGTGACCGTAAGTCGCTGCTCTTCGTCGCCGGCGAAGAGGCGGGTGGCAATGTCGCCGCCGGCGTGGCGTTGAAGGCGCGCGATCAGATGCCGGATGCGCTCGATGGCCAGGTCCTGATTTCGCCGCTGCTCGATCCGTTCATGGGCACGTCCTCGATCCGCAAGGCTGAAGCGATCGGCATGCGTCAGCGCTGGACGGAGGGCTGGAGCCATTATTTGAGCGGTGGCGGCTGCCATCCTTATGCGGCGCCCTGCCTCTGTTCGCGTCTTGCGGGCGTCGCGCCCGCGCTGATTTTCACTGCCGAGGACGATCCTCTGCACGACGAGACACTTGGTTACGGTGCCCGCCTGAAAAAGGCTGGCGTCGGCGTGCGCCAGCATGTCCTTCCCGCCGGGACAGGTTGGCCCTCGATTTATGGTGGGAAATCCGGGGAAGCGCCCGACTGGCAGGAACACGTCAGCCGTCATTTCGGAAGCTTCCTTCAGGACGTAAGCGTCCAACCGCAATTGCATTGAAGAAGACCTGATATTTCGGCGGCCTGGAGCCGCAAGGAGAGTACTGATGACGTCCAGAAGTAAGCGCTGGGCCCTCGTGGGCGCCGGCATGGGCCTTGTTGCGTCCGTTTCCGGCGCGGCATTGTTTTTCGAATTGCCGATGAGCACGACCGCCACGGCCGCTTCCGCCCCCGCACAGGCTCGCGCTGTGCCGGTGACGGTTGCCGTCGTCGCGGCGCGCGACGTGACGGCCTGGGAGAGTTTCTCCGGCCGTCTCGAAGCCGTCGACCGCGTGCAGGTGCGTTCCCGCGTCGCCGGCGCCATCCAGTCGGTGGCTTTCCGTGAAGGCGCGCTGGTCAAGCAGGGCGACCTGCTTTTCACCATCGACCCCGCTCCCTACCAGGCGAGCGTGGCGCAGGCGCAGGGCCAGGTCGCTTCGGCCGAAGCCAAGGTCAGCCTGGCGCAGACCGAACTCGACCGCGGCCGCAGGCTTTCCGATAACCGCACCATCTCCCAGAGCGATCTCGATCAGCGCCAGAGCACGCTGGCCGAGGCGCAGGCGGGGCTGCGTACGGCGCAGGCCGCCTTGCAGTCGGCCCAGCTCAACCTTGATTATACGCAGGTGCGGGCTCCGGTTTCCGGCCGCATCGGCAAGATCGAGGTTACCGCCGGCAACCTGGTTGCGGACGGCACGGCCTCGCCCGAACTGACGACGCTCGTTTCGGTCGATCCGATCTATGCGAGCTTCAACGCCAGCGAAGAGATGGTGACGCGCGCTCTTGCCCAGCTGCCGCAGACGGACGGCGCCTTGCCTCCGGTCGAGCAGATCCCGGTCGAGGTCGGCACGCTGGCCGACACCGGCACGCCGATCAAGGGCAAGCTGCAACTGATCGGCAACGAGGTCGATGCCTCCAGCGGCACGATCGGCGTGCGCGCCGTCTTCGACAATCCCGGCGGGCGTCTCATTCCCGGCCAGTTCGTGCGGGTGCGCATGGGCCAGCCTAAGGCTGAGAACAAGATCGTCATCAGCGACCGCGCCGTCGGTACGGACCAGGACAAAAGGTTCGTCTTCGTCGTCGATGCCGAGAACAAGGTCGCCTACCGGCAGGTCCAACTCGGCGCGCTGGCTGAAGGTCAGCGAGTGGTCGAAAGCGGCCTGAATGCCGGCGAGACGATCGTCGTCAACGGTCTGCAACGCATCCGTCCTGGTGCTGTCGTCGCACCTCAGATGGAAGAGAAAGTCGCGACCGCGCAGTAAAGACTTCGCCTTCCCCAGGGGAGGACCGATATCCGAAATGATATGACCCGCCGGCGGCTGCCAAACCGCCGGAAAGGGACGTTGCATCCATGTTCACCCCGGAGAGGGCTTTGATATGAACATCTCCAGATTCTTTGTCGACCGCCCGGTCTTTGCCGGTGTCCTTTCGGTCCTCATCGTGGTCGCCGGTCTGATCGGCCTGCGCTCTCTGCCGATCTCCGAATATCCGGAGGTCGTGCCGCCGTCGATCGTCGTGCGCGCCACCTATCCCGGCGCCAACCCGTCGGTCATCGCCGAAACGGTGGCGACGCCGCTCGAAGAGCAGATCAATGGCGTCGAGGGCATGCTTTACATGTCCAGCCAGGCGACATCGGACGGCGTACTCAACGTGACCGTCACCTTCACGCTCGGCACCGACCCCGACAAGGCGCAGCAGCTCGTCCAGAACCGCGTTTCGCAGGCCGAACCGCGCCTGCCGGCCGAAGTCCGTGCCCTCGGCATCACGACGGTCAAGAGCTCGCCCAACTTCATCATGGTCGTCAATCTTGTCTCCGACGGGGACAATCACGACATTACCTATCTTCGCAACTACGCGACGCTCAACGTCAAGGACCGGCTCGCCCGCATCGCAGGCGTCGGCCAGGTGCAGGTCTTCGGCGCCGGCGATTATTCCATGCGTGTCTGGATCGACCCGCAGAAGGCTGCCGAGCACAATCTTGCCGCCAGCGACATCAGCAACGCGATCAGCTCCCAGAACGTCCAGGCCGCGGCCGGCATTATCGGCGCATCGCCGAGCCAGCCGGGTGTGGATCTGCAGCTCAACGTGAATGCCCAGGGCCGCCTGCACACGCCGGAGGAATTCGGCAGCATCATCGTCAAGACGGGCGCTAATGGCGAGATCACCCGCCTTCGCGATGTCGCCCGTATCGAGCTTGGCGCCGCCGACTATACGCTGCGTTCGCTGCTCGACGGCAAACCGGCCGTCGCGGTGGCTGTCCTCCAGGCGCCGGGTTCGAACGCGATCGAGATCGCTGACAATGTGCGCGCCACCATGGATCAGCTGCAGCTCGCCATGCCGCAGGGTGTCAAATACGAGATCGTCTACGATACGACGAAGTTCGTGCGCGCCTCGATCGAGAAGGTCATCGACACGCTGCTCGAAGCGATCGCGCTCGTCGTCCTCGTCGTCATCGTGTTCCTGCAGACGTGGCGCGCCTCGATCATTCCGCTGATCGCCGTTCCGGTGTCGATCATCGGCACCTTCGCGGTCATGTATGTCTTCGGTTTCTCGATCAACGCGCTCAGCCTGTTCGGCCTGGTGCTTGCGATCGGTATCGTCGTCGACGACGCGATCGTGGTGGTCGAAAACGTCGAGCGCAATATCGAGCAAGGCCTGTCGCCGCGGGCTGCCACCTACAAGGCCATGAGGGAAGTCTCCGGTCCGATCGTCGCGATCGCGCTGGTTCTCGTCGCGGTCTTCGTGCCGCTCGCCTTCATCTCCGGCCTGTCGGGCCAGTTCTATCGCCAGTTCGCGCTGACGATCGCAATCTCGACCGTCATCTCGGCCTTCAACTCGCTGACGCTGTCTCCGGCGCTCGCAGCTCTTCTTCTGAAAGGCCATCATCAGCCGAAGGATTGGCTGACGCGGTTCATGGATGCCATCTTCGGCTGGTTCTTCCGCGGCTTCAACCGCGTCTTCGGCGCCGGCTCGAATGCCTACGGCAAGGGTGTCGGCGGCTTGCTGTCGCGCAAGAGCATCGTCATGGTGATCTATCTGGCGCTGGTCGGTGCGACTTACAGCCTATTCAGCACGGTCCCCGGCGGCTTCGTGCCGTCGCAGGACAAGCAGTATCTGATCGGCTTTGCCCAGTTGCCGGATGCCGCAAGCCTCGACCGCACGGAAGACGTCATCAAGCGCATGACCGATATTGCGCTCGCCCAGCCCGGCGTTGCCAATGCGATCGCCTTCCCGGGCCTGTCGATCAACGGCTTCACCAACTCGTCCAATGCCGGCATCGTCTTCGTGACGCTGAAGGACTTCGAGGAGCGCAAGACGCCTGATCTCTCGGGCGGCGCCATCGCCATGGCGCTGAACCAGAAGTTCGGTTCTATCCAGGATGCCTTCATCGCCATGTTCCCGCCGCCGCCGGTCAACGGTCTCGGCACGACGGGCGGTTTCAAGCTGCAGATCGAGGATCGTGCCGGCTTGGGCAATCAGGCGCTCGACGAGGCGACCAAAGCCGTTCTCGGCAAGGCCTATCAGACGCCTGAACTCGCCGGGCTGTTCTCCAGCTTCCAGATCAACGTGCCGCAGCTCTATGCCGATCTCGACCGCGCCAAGGCCGAGCAGCTCGGGGTTTCCGTCACCGACGTCTTCCAGACGCTGCAGATCTATCTGGGTTCGCTCTATGTGAACGACTTCAACGCCTTCGGCCGCACCTACAGCGTCCGCGTGCAGGCCGATGCGAAATTCCGCGCCCAGCCGGAAGATATCGGCCAGTTGAAGGTCCGTTCGGCATCGGGCCAGATGATCCCGCTTTCGGCCCTGCTGAAGGTGGAGCCGAGCACCGGTCCGGAGCGCGCGAACCGCTACAATGGCTTCCTGGCCGCCGACATCAACGGCGGTCCGGCGCCGGGCTTCTCGTCCGGCCAGGCACAGGCGGCCATCGAGAAGATCCTGCACGAGACGCTGCCTGCGGGCATCGACTTCGAATGGACGGATCTGACCTATCAGCAGATCCTTGCCGGCAATTCGAGCATCGTCGTCTTCCCGCTCGCGCTGCTGCTGGTCTTCCTGGTGCTTGCCGCCCAGTATGAAAGCCTGACCCTGCCGCTTGCAATCATCATGATCGTGCCGATGGGTGTTCTGGCTGCGCTAACGGGCGTCTGGCTCACCGGTGGAGACAACAACATCTTCACCCAGATCGGTCTCGTGGTCCTTGTCGGTCTATCGGCGAAGAACGCGATCCTCATCGTCGAGTTCGCCCGCGAACTGGAGTTCGAGGGCAGGACACCGCGCCAGGCTGCGGTCGAGGCCAGCCGCCTGCGTCTTCGCCCGATCCTGATGACCTCCATGGCCTTCATCATGGGCGTCGTGCCGCTCGTCGTCTCCACCGGTGCGGGCGCGGAAATGCGCGCGGCCATGGGCGTCGCGGTCTTTTCGGGCATGATCGGCGTGACCTTCTTCGGCATCTTCATGACGCCGGTGTTCTACGTGCTGCTGCGGCGGCTGACGGGCAACCGTCCGCTCGTCCAGCACAAGCCGGACGAACACAAGGAGGAGGAAGCCGAGGTCATCCGGCTCGCGGCGGAATAAACGGAATTCAACCTTCCTTTGTCGCGTAAATCGGGCGGGAACTTCGGTTCTCGCCCGTATCGTTTTCAAACCATTGGACAAAAATCATCCACGCCCGTCAAAACGGTTTGCAACGCCTGATGAGGGGACTATCAAAGACGGGCAACAGTTGGAGGACTGAATGACAGCTTCGGGTAAAGGTCAGGACGGCAGGCGGATCGCCTTTCTCGGCACCGGCCTGATGGGCGCGCCGATGGCTCGCCGGCTGATCGGCGCAGGCTTCGCCGCCACCGTCTGGAACCGCGACCCAGCCAAGGCCGAGGCGCTGGCGGCGGACGGCGCGGTCTGCGCGGAAACGCCGGCGGATGCGGTCTCGGGCGCCGATGTCGTCATTACCATGCTGACCAATGCCGAGGCGGTGGGGAATGTGCTGTTCGCCCGTGGGGCGGCCGATGCGATGGCGCCTGGCGCCACCGTCATCGACATGAGTTCGATCGCCCCGCATTTTGCCCGCGACCATGCCGCAGGGCTTGCCAAACGCGGCATCCATCATGTCGATGCGCCGGTATCAGGCGGCGTCGTCGGGGCGCAAGCCGGTACGCTCGCGATCATGGCGGGCGGCGATAAGGACGTGATCGACGGGCTTCAGGACATCTTTGCGCCGATGGGACGCGTGACCCGCGTCGGCCCGAGCGGGGCGGGACAGCTTGCCAAGCTCGCCAACCAGCAGATCGTCGCGGTGACGATCGGCGCCGTCGCCGAAGCGATGGTGCTGATCGAAGCGGGTGGCGGCTCGCCGGCGGCCTTTCGGGACGCTATTCGCGGCGGCTTCGCCGAAAGCCGGATCCTCGAACTCCACGGCAAGCGCATGGTCGACCGGCACTTTGCGCCCGGCGGTTCGTCCAGCAACCAGTTGAAGGATCTGAACGCCGCCATGGAAACGGCAAAAGCCCTATCGCTGACACTGCCGCTGACGGCGGCAGTGCATGGCGAATTCGGCGCATTCGTTGCCAATGGCAATGGCGAGAAGGATCACAGCGGCCTGCTTCTCCATCTTGAAGAGAAGAACGGCCGGTCGGGAGGAAAGCAGTGACGGACAGCCAATCGATGAAACGGCGCCTGCGATCGCAGGACTGGTTCGACAATCCAGATCATATCGACATGGCGGCGCTTTATCTCGAGCGTTTCATGAATTACGGCATTACGCCGGAAGAGCTGCGCTCCGGCAAGCCGATCATCGGGATCGCCCAGAGCGGCAGCGATCTGACACCCTGCAACAGGGTACATGTCGAGCTTGCCAAACGGGTGCGCGATGGCATTCGCGATGCGGGCGGCATTCCGATCGAGTTTCCCACGCATCCGATGTTCGAGAACTGCAAGCGTCCGACGGCCGCTCTCGACCGCAATCTCGCCTATCTCGGCCTCGTCGAAATCCTCTATGGCTATCCGCTCGACGGCGTCGTGCTGACCACCGGCTGCGACAAGACCACGCCATCTGCGATCATGGCGGCGTCGACGGTCGATATTCCTGCCATCGTCCTCTCCGGTGGGCCGATGCTCGACGGCTGGCATGAAGGGGAACTGGCCGGCTCCGGCACGGTGATCTGGCGGATGCGGCGGAAATATGCGGCCGGCGAGATCGATCGGGAGGAATTCCTGCAGGCAGCGCTCGATTCCGCACCTTCGGTCGGCCACTGCAACACGATGGGAACCGCTTCGACGATGAATGCGCTGGCCGAAGCGCTCGGCCTTTCGCTGACCGGGTGCGGCGCCATTCCGGCGGCTTATCGCGAGCGCGGTCAGATGGCCTATCGCACCGGACGGCGTGCCGTCGAGATCGTGTTCGAGGACCTGAAACCGTCGGACATCCTGACGCGCGAGGCTTTCCTCAATGCGATCCGCACCAATTCGGCGATCGGTGGCTCGACCAATGCGCAGCCGCATCTGGCCGCCATGGCGAAACACGCCGGCGTCGAACTCCATCCCGACGACTGGCAGGTGCACGGCTTCGATATCCCATTGCTTGCCAATGTCCAGCCGGCGGGCGCCTATCTCGGCGAGCGCTATCATCGCGCCGGCGGCACGCCGGCGATCATGTGGGAGCTGCTGCAGGCCGGAAAGCTCGACGGCAACTGTCGCACGGTGACGGGCAGGACGATGGCCGAGAATCTAGAAGGGCGCGATGCCAGCGACCGCGAGGTCATCCGGCCGTTCGGCGAGCCGCTGAAGGAGCGGGCGGGTTTCCTCGTCCTCAAGGGCAATCTCTTCGATTTCGCCATCATGAAGATGAGCGTCGTCTCGGAGGATTTCCGCCGGCGCTACCTTCAGGAGCCCGGGCGGGAAGGCATCTTCGAAGGCAAGGCGGTGGTTTTCGACGGTTCGGAGGATTATCACAAGCGCATCAACGATCCCGAACTCGGTATCGACGAGAACACCATCCTCGCCATCCGCGGCGCGGGGCCGATCGGTTGGCCGGGTTCGGCCGAGGTCGTCAACATGCAGCCGCCGGACCATCTTCTCAGGAAGGGCATCCTCAGCCTGCCGACGATCGGTGACGGCCGCCAGTCCGGCACCGCAGACAGCCCCTCGATCCTCAACGCCTCACCGGAGAGTGCCGCCGGCGGTGGCCTCGCATGGCTTCGTAGCGGCGACGTTATCCGCATCGACTTCAATGAGGGGCGCTGCGACATGCTGGTCGAGGACGCTGAGATCGAACGGCGCAAGGGCGACGGCATTCCGGCGGTGCCGGCGGATGCGACGCCGTGGCAGCGGATATACCGGCGCTCGGTCACGCAGTTGTCTGACGGCGCGGTGCTGGAAGGGGCGGCCGATTTCCGACAGATCGCCAAAACGCCGCCGCGGCACAACCACTGATTTGGAGATTGGCGGCTTTAACAGGTCAGACTGCAACCCCCTTGATCCAAAAGGGGAATGCCGTAACGAACAGTTCACCTAGTAACTAGTTCGGCCATTGGGACAAGCCTTCATTAATGCCGGCTTGAGACCATATTGCAAATATGCAAGTTGCCAAGGCTGAGACCGCGTTGCCAGAAAACAAAGCCACACGATCCGAACATGAGTTTCAGGATCTTCTGCGCCGTCTCGAACTCGCCCTCGATGCATCCCGGATCGGTGTCTGGGAGCACAGCATCGCCAAGGACGGGATCTTGTGGGATGCGCAGATGCATCGGCTCTACGAGACTGGCGAGACATGCCGGAATGTGCCGTCATGGCTCTGGTCGAATGCGATCCATCCCGACGATCGCGAGCGGGCCGAGCGCGACTTCGATCAGGCGATCGCGGCGCGGGGTGCTTACAATTCGCAATTCCGTATCGTGCTGCCGAGCGGCGAAATCCGTCATCTGCGCTCGCGCGCGCATTTCTACGTGGATGCGGAGGGTCTGCCCTCCTTCATCGGCGCCGAATGGGATGTGACTTCAGACGTCCAGCTGAATGCGGAACTGGCGCGGCAGAAGGTGGTGGCCGAAGCGCGAGCGCTGGCGCTCGAAGAAAGCAATGCCCGCATCGAGCATGTCGCCGATCACGACTATCTCACCGGCCTGCCGAACCGGCGCCTTCTCGACAAGCGACTGGCGGAGCTGCCGTCAGACAAGAGCATCACCACGCTTGGCGTGCTGCATCTCGATCTCGACCAGTTCAAGCAGATCAATGACAGCCACGGCCATGCGGCCGGCGACGCGGTGCTGAGGGCGGCAGCCCTTCGCATCACCGCCGCCATTCCTGCCAATGGCATGGTCGCCCGCGTCGGCGGTGACGAATTCGTCATCGTGCTGGTCAATTTCACTGATCTCGCCGAATTGAAGCTGATCACCGAGGACCTGCAGCGCCGGCTGCGGAAGAAGATCCGCTTTGGCGACGAGATGCTGCAATCCGGCGCCTCGATCGGCGTTTCCTGGAGCGGCGATCGGCGGGTGCGCAACCTGCTTGCCGAATCCGATCTCGCCCTCTACCAGGCCAAGAAGCTCGGACGAAACCGCGTCGAATTCTTCACACGGCAATTGCAGGAGGACCTGCGCTCCAAGCGCCGCCTCGCCGAGGAGCTGAAGCTCGGGCTGGAGCGCGGCGAGATCGTTCCCTATTATCAGGTGCAGCTCGATGCCCGCACGCGGGAGGTCATCGGCTTCGAGGCGCTGGCGCGCTGGAAACACCCGGAGAAGGGTGTGCTCGCTCCCGGCATATTCCTGAAGATCGCCGACGAGCATGGGCTTTCGGCTGATATCGACGCGGCGATCCTGAAAAGCGTTCTCCAAGACCGGCTGTTGTGGCTGTTGCGCGGCGTTACGGTCCCCCGCATCGCCGTCAATATCTCGGCGTCGCGTCTTGCCGACCCGGCGCTGCTCGGCAAGCTCAGGAAACTCGACATTCCGCCCGGCGTAATTGCCTTCGAGCTGATCGAGACGATTTTCCTCGACGACAGTGACGAGAAGCTGCTCGAGCATATCGGCGACATCAAGCAGATGGGCATCGACATCGAGATCGACGATTTCGGATCGGGCCACGCCTCGCTCATCGGCCTCGTCAAGCTGCGGCCGAAACGGCTGAAGATCGACCGGCAGCTTGTCACCGAGGTCGTCAGTTCCGCCGAGCAGCGGCGCGTGGTGGGCTCGATCGTGGAAATCGCCAAGGCGCTCGATGTCGAGGTGATCGCGGAGGGTATCGAGACCGAGGCGCATGCCGTCGTGCTGGCGCAGCTCGGCTGTGACGGCCTGCAGGGTTATGCGTTCGGTTATCCCGCACCGGCGGCCGAGCTGGACCGGCTCTTTTCATCGCTGACGAGCGGGATCGAAAAGCAGAAGGCCGCGATGGGCGGCTGAAATGCTTTCCCGCCGTTCAAACCGGAAAGGCGGCATCTTTTCGGTGCGACGTTTTGTTTCGCATCGGCAGGAAGACAATTGGCGCGCAAGTAATTTTCTTGAGCTTGCAACGGCATTGTTTCATGGTAATGCGGAAACGAAGTTTTCTGTATTGCATCGAAAAATGATTATACGCGTCATCATGACCATGAGCGCGGGTTTCTCCATCATTGGCTGGTGCAATCGGAGAGCGGGGCCTGACAACTGCTTTGCTGTTGCCGGGATGGACTTGCGGGACATTCAATCTGGGAAAGTCGCATGAATTCGGAATTTGCCGTTCGTTCAATGCGGCCCGGCGAACTGGAGCTCGTGCTCGAATGGGCGCGTCAGGAGGGTTGGAACCCGGGGCTTGATGATTCGCTCGCGTTCCTCGAGGCCGATCCATCCGGATTTTTCGTCGGCTCCATCGGTGAAGTTCCCGTCGGCTCGATCTCGGTCGTCAAATATGGCGACAGTTTCGCCTTTCTCGGCCTCTACATCGTTCATCCCGATTTTCGCGGCAAGGGTTACGGCAAGGCGATCTGGGAAGCGGGCGTCGCCACGGCAGAGGGCCGGACGATCGGCCTCGACGGCGTTGCCGCGCAGCAGGAAAGCTACCGCAAGGCCGGCTTCGAGCCCGCCTATACCACCATCCGCTACGGCGGCGTCGCCACCTCGCTGCCAGTCTCGACGCTCGCCGCGCAGCCGGTGCTGGATACGCGCCTCGAAGGTTTGCAGCGTTATGATTCGGCGATCTTTCCCGGGCCGCGGGATGCCTTCCTCGCCGCCTGGTGCACCGCCCGCAAGGGACGCCGCTCGGCAGTGGCGCGTAAGAGCCACAAGATCCGCGGTTACGGCACGATCCGCCGCTGTTATGAAGGCTACAAGATCGGTCCGCTCTTTGCCAATGACGCCGACAGCGCCGCCGCACTTCTTGCCGAACTAATCCCGGAAGCGAAGGGGGCGGCGATCTTCATCGATATCCCCGCGGAAAACCGCGAGGCGATAGCGCTTGCCGAAAGCATCGGCCTTCAGCCGGTTTTCGAGACTGCGCGCATGTATCGCGGACCGGCGCCGGCCATTCCGCTGAAACACGTCTTCGGCGTGACGACGCTGGAGCTCGGCTAGTCGATCGGCGAGGCGGGTACCGTTGGCGCGGAAGCCTTCGGTCGGCCCCTTTCGGCGATCGCGATACCGCCCAAGGTCAGCACCAATGCGATCATGTGGAAAGACTGGAGCCGCTCGCCGATCAGGGCGACGGAAAGCAGCGTCCCGAATACCGGCACCAGATTGATGAAAAGGCCGGCGCGGTTGGCGCCGAGTGCCTCGACGCCCTTGATATAGAGGATCTGCGCCAGCAGCGAGGGGAAGATCGCCGTATAGAGGGTAATGCTCCAGCCGGCCTGGTCCGGCCACTGCGCCGCACCCCGGGCAATCTCCCAGAGGAGCAGCGGCACCGAGGTCAGCATGGCGGCGAAGGCCGGGAAAGCCATGAGCGTGCGCCAGTCGACCGGCGGTTTCCAGCGCAGAAAGATCGTGTAGAAGGAATAGGCAGCGATGGCGATCAGCATCAGCCCGTCGCCGCGGTTGAGCTGCAGCTGCAGCAGCGTGGCGAGGTCGCCATGGGCGGCCGTGAGCGCGACACCCACCAGCGTCATGCCGAAGCCGAGACATTGCGCCAGCGAGATGCCGGTGCGGAAAAAGAAGAAATTCAGCAGGAAGATCAGCATCGGAATGCCGGCCTGCTCGATGGCGACGTTGATGGCCGTCGTATATTGCACCGCCGAGTAAAGCATGGCGTTGAAGAGGGTGTAGCCGATGGCGCCGTAGCAGAGGAGCAGCGGCAAGTTTTTCCGCGCCAGCGGCCAATCTTTCTTCAGCTGCGGCACTGAGATCAGGGCGATCAGCGAGACGGCGAGGAACCAGCGCAGGAAGGTCAGCATCATCGGGCTGATATGGCCGACCGCGAGCTTGCCGGCGACTGAGTTGCCGCCCCAGCAAAGGGTGGCAATGACGAGGCAGATATAGGCCGTGGCTTGCAAGAGCGTTTCTTTCCCGTCTTTCCGCGATCGCCGGGCGGCGCTTTCCAAGCGGCAATAGCCCGCCGGCTGCTGATTTGTCACGTAAAAAGCCCAATCGGCTGCGACAACAGGGTCGCTTTCCCAAAAACAAAGCTTTATAGATGCGCGGGTTTGGGCAGATGCGCATTTTTGCGCCGGTAACAGGAAGAGTTGGATGACGAACGTAGTCGTGGTCGGTTCGCAATGGGGTGACGAAGGCAAGGGCAAGATTGTCGACTGGCTTTCCGAACGTGCGGATATCGTCGTGCGCTATCAGGGCGGACACAATGCCGGCCATACGCTCGTCATCGACGGTACGAGCTACAAGCTCTCGCTGCTGCCGTCCGGCGTCGTGCGCCCGGGCAAGATGGCGGTGATCGGCAACGGCGTCGTCGTCGATCCGCATGCCCTGATCGCCGAGATCGGCCGACTGGAGGCGCAGGGCGTGACGGTTACGCCTGACAATCTGCGCATTGCAGACAATGCGACGCTCATCCTGTCGCTGCATCGCGAGCTCGACGCGATGCGCGAGGATGCGGCATCGAACAGTGGCACCAAGATCGGCACCACGCGCCGCGGCATCGGCCCGGCCTATGAAGACAAGGTCGGCCGTCGCGCCATCCGCGTCATGGATCTCGCCGATCTCGACAGCCTTTCCGGCAAGGTCGACCGTATTCTGACCCATCACAACGCGCTTCGCCGCGGCCTCGGTGTCGCCGAAGTCAGCCACCAGGCGATCATGGAGGAGCTGACCTCGATCGCCGATCGGGTGCTGCCGTTCCGTGATACCGTTTGGCTCTTCCTTGACAAGGAGCGCCGCAAGGGCGCCCGCATCCTGTTCGAAGGCGCGCAGGGCAGCTTGCTCGACATCGACCATGGCACCTATCCTTTTGTGACCTCGTCGAACACAGTGGCCGGTCAGGCTGCCGCCGGTTCGGGCATGGGGCCTGGTTCGCTCGGCTATATCCTCGGCATCACCAAGGCCTACACGACACGTGTTGGCGAAGGCCCGTTCCCGACCGAGCTCACGGATGAGATCGGCCAGTTCCTCGGCGAAAAGGGGCATGAATTCGGGACCGTGACCGGACGCAAGCGTCGCTGCGGCTGGTTCGATGCCGCGCTGGTGCGCCAGTCGGTTGCCACCAACGGCATCACCGGCATCGCGCTCACCAAGCTCGATGTGCTCGATGGCCTCGAAGAACTGAAGATCTGCGTCGGTTACATGCTCGACGGCGAACAGATTGATCATCTTCCCGCAAGCCAGGGAGCGCAAGCTAGGGTCGAACCGATCTATGTCACGCTGGAGGGATGGAAGGAATCGACCGTGGGCGCCCGCAGCTGGGCGGATCTTCCGGCACAGGCGATCAAGTATGTTCGCCAGGTCGAAGAACTGATCGGGGCGCCTGTCGCGCTCCTTTCCACCAGCCCTGAGCGGGATGACACGATACTTGTGACCGATCCGTTTGAGGACTAAGCTCGCGGGTCACTATAGGGGATAGTTCGGGAGAATGCCGGACTTCTTGAGAAAGTACTGATGGCGGATTTTATTGCAGTTATTCGGCGGGCCGTCGACGGCCTGGCTGAAAACACCCCAGAGATGCGGGTGAAAGTCTACGACCGTGCTCGCGGCGCAGTGCAGCGGCAGCTCGAGAACATGAAGCCGCGTCCGCCGGAAGCCATGCTGCAACGCCAGCTTGAAAAGCTCGAGGCCGCCATCCGCGAAGTGGAAGGCGAACATTCCGAGGCGCTGCTGCTCGACGAGCCGGTTGCCGCCGTCACTGCGCTGGAATCCTCGGAGGAACAGACGGTTCGCGACGAAAGCGAACCGACGCCTGCGCCTGTTGTCGAAGAGCCTGCTTACGAAGCCTCTGCGGAACCGCAGGCGGTCGAGCCCGTCGACGAGCCGGATCACGTGGAAGCTGCCGCGCCGCAGGAGCCTCAGGAAGAGCTCGCGGACGAGGAACTGCTCGCCGAGGAAGCGGCCAGCCTCCCGGAGACGTCTGTTGCGGCCGAGGCCACCGGTCCCGCGGAGGCAGAGACAGCCGTTCCTGCCGAAACATACTGGCATCCCTCGCATGAAGAGGAAGCGCCGGCCGAGGAATGGCATGCCGGCGAGAGGCACGAGCTCGCTGCCGAGGCTGCGCCTGAAGAAGATGAGCGCTGGGAGCCGCCTGCCGAGCATCGCGACGAAGAAGCCGGCGAATATCACCCCGACGAGCAGCATGCCGCAGAGGCCGAAGAACTCGCGGCCGAACCGGCGACGGTGGAAAGCGAGGAGCCGGCTGGAGAGAAGGCGTACGAGCCTATCGACTCGTCCCAACGCGTCGCGCGCGGGCTAGACCATGCTGTCCATCGCCTGGTGGAGCCGGTCGCTGAATTCGATCGTCCGCAGGAATTCGTCGAGCACAGCCGCGAGGAGCCGCTGCAGGCCGATGCCGCAGCGCATTTCGATCCCATCTGGAGCGAGCCCGTCGCCGAGACGCCCGCTCCGGCGCCGAAAGATGCCGAGACCGAATGGGCGGAAGAGGAACTCCGGCAATATTCGGAAACGGCGCCGGTCACCGCCGACGTCTCGGCGCGCGCCTTCGAAGAGGTGATATCGAGCCTCGAAAAAGCCGCGCCTGCGGCCGTCATGCCGACAGCCAAGGAAAGTTTCTCCTGGGAGACGGCCGCCTTCGACGATCTGCCGCCGATTGACGCGGGCAGCAACAAGAAGACGCCGGTGGCCTCGCATTTCGACGATGTCGATATCTTCGCGGAAGTGCATGACGGCAAGCCGGCGGCTGCGGCCGGCGCACCGAGCCAGGACTGGCGCGAGGCAAAGGCGCTGCGCGGTTACGACCGGCGCGGTTCTGTTGCCGCCGACGACGATGACACCAATCCGGGAATGGATATCGACCAGATGGTCGCCTCCAAGCTCCAGGGCAAGAGTTTCCGCATGGAGCCGAAGCGCCGCCGCTTCGGCATCGGCACGGTGATCACGCTTCTCTTTGCACTCATCCTGATCGGCGGCGGCGCCTATGCCGGCTGGACGAACAGGGAGGCGCTGGTGGCGATGGTCGACGGGCTCGTCAGCTCGGCCCCGTCGCAAGCGACGAGGAACGAGGCGACGACGGCGCCGGCGCCGGCGGGATCCGCGACGCCTGCTACGCCAAGTGCCCCGACCCCGAGTGCTACGACGCCTGCCAAGCCAGCGACCGAGCCGGGAGCGCAGAATACTCCGGCGCCGCCAGCGCAGCCGAACCAGCAAGTGGCGTCACTGAACAATGATGGCACAGCTGCCAATTCCAAGTTTACGCAGCGGCTGCTCGCCGATGGAACCGAGGTCGACAGTGGGGCGGCGACCGTGCCGGGAACGCCAACCGCCGAAGGCAAATCGGTCGCCGAACAGAATGTCGCCTCAGCCGATACGCCGCCCGCCAGCGCGCAGAGCGATGTAGCGCCCGCCGAAACCCTGACGCCCAACGGCCCGGCGGCATCGCCGCAGCAGACCGCACCGGTCGGCTCGTCGGAAAAGATGTTCCTCTACGAGGAGCGTATCGGCCAGAGCTCGCCGACGGCGATCGAAGGATCGGTCGTTTGGAGCGTGCAGCACGAGACAGGCCAGGGCGGCCGACAGGAGGCAACGGTGCAAGGTAACGTCACCGTTCCCGAGCGCAATCTCTCGGCTCTCGTCACCTTCAAGCGCAATTCCGATCCGTCACTGCCGGCAAGCCATCTCGTCGAGATCGTCTTTTCGGTTCCGCCGAATTTCGAAGGCGGCAGCATCGATAGCGTCCAGCGCATCTCGATGAAGCGCACCGAGCAGGATCGCGGCGACGCGCTGATTGCGGTGCCGGCCAAGATCACCGACGATTTCCATATGATCGCGCTCAATGACTATCCTGATGCGCGCAAGGCCAATCTCGATCTGATGTCGACCCGCAACTGGATCGATATCCCGATCACCTACCGCAATGGCCGTCGCGCGCTGCTGACGATGGAAAAGGGCGGCTCGGGAACGGACGCGTTCAACACCGCGATCAAGGAATGGACTGCGCTCGGGGATGTCTCGACGAACCAGTGATAGTGTTTGTGGGCGGGTGAGTGGGCTTCATTGCCTTTCGCATGCGTTCAAGGCATTCGCTCCTCGCGTCGCTCACCCCCTCATCGCCTCGCTTATCGCTCCGGCACTTCTCCCCGCTGGGGAGAAGAGGTTTGCCGCAGCGCCTCGCTCCCTCTGAAACCGTTTGTGTTGGAATGCCGGCTGCGCCTTGCTGTGAAGAAGGATCGCGGCGGCGCGTCATCTCCTCTTCTCCCCAGCGGGGAGAAGGTGCCGGCAGGCGGATGAGGGGGCCGCACGGCACGCCCTCCAATTGATCAAATAAAAACGCCACCTCCCACGTCGGAGAGGTGGCGTTCCCAATCTTGACCTCGGACCAATCAGGCCGTGGCTTCTACGACGCGGACGGCTTTGGCGCGTTCCAGGGCTTCCTTGCGAACGGCATCCTGAACTTTTTCGAAAGCACGGACCTCGATCTGGCGGACGCGTTCGCGGCTGATGTCGAATTCAGACGAAAGGTCTTCCAGCGTCACCGGATCCTCGGCGAGGCGGCGAGCCTCGAAGATGCGGCGTTCGCGCTCGTTCAGCACGCTCATCGCTTTCGCCAGCATGCGCCGGCGAGTGTCGAGCTCATCCTGTTCGATCAGCACGTCTTCCTGGCTGTCATGGTCGTCCACCAGCCAATCCTGCCACTGGCCGCTGTCGCCTTCGGCCGCCTTGATCGGCGCGTTCAGCGATGCGTCGCCGGAGAGGCGGCGGTTCATCGAAATGACCTCCTCCTCCGAGACGTTCAGCTTGGTGGCGATTTCCGAGACATGCTCCGGCTTCAGATCGCCGTCGTCGATCGCCTGGATGCGGCCTTTCAGCCGGCGCAGGTTGAAGAACAGGCGCTTCTGGTTGGCGGTCGTGCCCATCTTCACCAGCGACCACGAGCGCAGGATATATTCCTGGATCGAGGCCTTGATCCACCACATGGCGTAGGTGGCGAGGCGGAAGCCGCGTTCGGCATCGAACTTCTTGACGGCCTGCATCAGGCCGACATTGCCCTCGGACACGACTTCGCCGATCGGCAGGCCGTAGCCGCGATAACCCATGGCGATCTTCGCGACGAGGCGAAGATGGCTGGTGACGAGCTTGTGGGCGGCATCACGATCGCCATGCTCGGCATAACGCTTGGCGAGCATGTATTCCTGCTGCGGCTCGAGCATCGGAAATTTGCGGATTTCGTCGAGATAACGATTGAGACCGGCTTCGCCGGCGGTAATGGACGGCAAGGTATTTCGGGCCATAGTGCACCCTCCTAAAGTGGATTCCGGTTCCCGATGGAAACGCGCCCCCGCGTTGAAAAGGCAAACCGGGACGTGCGGCTCTCTACCCAAGCCCGCACTAAGTCCATGTACAGATAAGTATGGCAAAACGGCGATTCAAGGTGCCGCTCACGCAGGTGTGAGCGGCAGGGCGGCGTCCGAAGCCGCGTTTATCGCCGCAATGCGTCGACCAGTTCTACCATGTCATCCGGCAGCGGGACCTCGAAATGCATGACTTCGCCGGTGCGGGGGTGCTCGAACTGCAGCATGAAGGCGTGCAGCGCCTGGCGGCGGAAACCGTTGACGACCTTGCGGATCTCGTCAGGCAGAATATTGGCCTTGGTCTTGAAGCCGGCGCCATAGACCGTGTCGCCAAGCAAGGGGTGGCCGATATGGGCCATGTGGACACGGATCTGGTGCGTGCGGCCGGTTTCGAGATGGCACTCGACCAGCGAGGCAAGCGCGGTGGCGTCAGGTTTCTCCTGGAAGCGCTCGATCACCTCGTAATGGGTGATCGCCTCGTCGGCGTCATGGCTGTCCGGGCGCTTGACAGCGCGACGTGTGCGGTCCCCGGTGGCGCGGCCGAGCGGCGCGTCGACCGTGCCCGACAAAGAGCGCGGCCGGCCCCAGACGACGGCCTGATAGGCACGCTCCAGCGGCATGGTGCGGCCGTGATCGGCAAATTGAAGCGAGAGGTGGCGATGGGAGATGTCGTTCTTGGCGACGACCATCACGCCCGTCGTATCCTTGTCGAGACGATGGACGATGCCGGGGCGGCGCACGCCGCCGATGCCGGAGAGCGTATCGCCGCAATGGTGGATCAGCGCATTGACCAGCGTGCCCGTCCAGTTACCGGCGCCGGGATGAACCACGAGGCCGGCCGGTTTCGATATGACGATGAGGTCTTCGTCTTCGTGGAGAATATCGAGCGGGATGTCTTCGCCCCGCGGCGTCGGGTCCTCCGGCTCGGGCAGGGTGATCTCGAAACTGTCGCCGACGCGCACCTTGCGCTGCGGGTCGGTGACGGGCTCGCCGCGCATGAAAACCAGGCCGTCCTTGATCAGCACCTTGACGCGGCTGCGGGAAAATTCCTCGCCGAGCTGCGCCGTCAGCCAGGCATCGAGCCGGCCTTCAGCGGTTTCATCGGCGGTCAGGACTTTTCTAATGCCGGCTGCTTGTTTAAAGGGGTCGCTCAAGACGCTTCTTCTCCGAAGTATTTTTAGAACGGAACGCACAGATGACGACGATCGAGCCAGACGACCAGGAAGAGAAGCCCCTTGATCCGGCGATGGAAAGTGTCCGGCGCAAGATGGTCCGCCTGCAGATCGTTTCCGGGGCCATCATGTTCGTGAGCCTTATGGCGGTCTTCGGCGCGGTTGTCTACAAGACGATGCACGCCGACGCCAAGGAGGCGGCCGCCACCGTCAGCGCCTCCGGCGTGCCCTCAGATGCGCCGCTTTCGGCGACCGTTTCCCTGCCCCTCGGCTTCAAGGTGCAGTCGACCTCGTTTTCGGCAGGGCAGATCCTGTTCTACGGGGAAACCGCCGAGGGTAAGAACAAGGCGCTGGTCTTCGACCTCAGGACCGGCCGTACCGTCGCCGACGTCACCGTCGCCGGCAATTGAGGCCGGCATGGCCGCCGCCCCGATCACAATCGACAGCGCCGACGATCCGCGCATCGCGGAATTCCGCGACATAAGAGAGCGCGACCTGACTGGCCGAGAGAACCGCTTCATTGCCGAAGGCACTGTCGTGCTGCGCATGCTTGCCGAGGCGCATGCGGAAGGCCGCGGCTTCTCAGCCGAGAAGATCCTGCTGCTGCGCAACCGCGTCGAGGGCGTGCGGACTATCCTGGAGCGGTTTCCGGCCGATGTCCCGGTCTATGTCGCCGAGGCCAATGTTCTCGACGGCATCGTCGGTTTTCATCTGCATCGCGGCGTTCTCGCCATCGGCCGGCGGGAAGACCGCGGCGAGGCGGCACTTCTCGACGCGCTGCCGGAACGGGCGCTGGTGCTTGTCGGCTGCGGCATTTCCAACCACGACAATGCCGGCTCGATGTTCCGCAATGCGGCCGCTTTCCGGGCCGATGCGGTGCTGCTCGACGAAACTTCCTGCGATCCGCTTTATCGCAAGGCGCTGCGCGTCTCCGTTGGTTCGGTGCTGAGCGTTCCGCATCGTCGCGGCGGCAAGGCGCTGGATACGCTGCTGGCGCTTGCCGAGCGGGGCTTTGTCATCTGGACGCTTTCGCCGCACGGCAAGACCGATATCCGCAGCATTCCACCTTCGGGGCGCATGGCGCTCGTCGTCGGCACCGAGGGGGAGGGGTTGCCGGAGACGCTGCTGGCGCGCTTCCAGAGCGCGCGCATCCCGCAGTCTGAAGAGCTCGACAGCCTCAACGCTGCGACGGCGACGGGGATCGCGCTGTTTTCCATGGCCTCCGCGATGGAGCGGATCTGAAGCGTATCGCTTCAATCAGGTTCGATCTGCAGAGCCTGTCAACGCGGCGGATTGGCGATGATCGCGGCCGCCCTGTCGGCGAGACTGACGCGATCGTTCGGGTTCTTTTCCGCGGCTTCCGGCAGAAGGGTGCGGATCGGCGAGGACGGGCCTTCGTTGAGTGCGGTCAGCGCCACCATATTGGCGGCGATCGAGGCGATCTCTTCACGGATCGCGCCGTCGCGTCCAGTGACCGTCTTTGCCTTCTGCAGACGCTCGGCAAGGGCGGCGCTGCGCATGCGGACATTATCGCCCAACTCAGCGGTGACGACGGCAGTATCGAGCGTGGATTCGGCCGTCTCGTCAGCGGTCGTTTCCGCCGGCACTTCCGCTGCCATTTTGGCAAGGCCGGCGTCGCGCAGCACCCGGTTGACCTTGCGGATCTCGGCATTGGCAGCCTTCAACTGATCCTTCAATTTGGCGATCTCCTGCTGGCGGCGGGCAAGCACGGTTTCCTTCTCGGCGGCGGAAGCGCTCTCTCGCGCGGCCTTGTCCTCAAGGCGGATAACCATATGCTGCTGCTGCGTCAGTTTCTGTTCGGCATCCTTAGCGCGCTTTTGTAGCAGGGTGACGTCCTGGCGCAGCGTGTCGCGTTCGTCGCGAAGCGCGTTGGCGCGGAATTTCAGGCTTTCGGCCTCGGTCTCGCGGGCGGCCAGGTCTATCCTCAACCCGTCGGCCTGTTCGCCGAGCTTGCTCAGGCGCGTGCGCATCGTCGCCAGTTCGCTTTCCTTGCCGGCGGCGGACTGCTCGGCGATATGCAGATTGGTCTTCAGCTGGCTGATATAGTTCTCGTCCTTGCGCAGACGCGATCGCTGCTCGGCCGCCTCGACTTGCATTTCGCCGATATGAGCCTGCAAGTCGCCGATCTCGGCGGCAAGCCTGCCGGCATCGACGGCGATTGCATCGTGGCGCAGTTGGAGCGACAGGGATTTCTCACGCTCGCGCAGAAGATCCTGGGTGGTGCGGGCATTCTCGGCAGCATAGAGCGCGCGCACCATATCCTTCTGGGCGCGGACCTCCTGCGGGCTCAGAGGCATCGTCGCCTTCAGCCGGTTCTCGGTATACCAGACAATGCGGCGATGAACGGCGGGTGAGACCAGGAAGACGAGGAAGGCCGCGGTCAGGAAGCCCAATCCGAACAAGAGAGCATATTCGATCACGGCGCGGCCATCGATTCGAAAGGTTGATAGGGGTCAGCCGCGATGATTAAGCAGGCATGGCGTGCATGGCAAGGCCGCCGGTGTGAACGGCGGCCGATTCCTGCGGTTTTGTCGCTCAGAAGGGGTTCCAGGTCGGTGCGCTGGTGATCTTGAGATAGCCGACATTGATGCCGAGACGGGCGCCGACGCCGGTGCGGATCGGCACAACGAGCACGTCGTTGTTCTTCAGCAGCGTCATGCCGAAGCCGGCGATGACATAGGCTGAGCCGCTGACGCCGCCGAAACGGGCATAAATGCCGTTGATGGAAGGCAGGTCGTAGACCAGCATCATCACGCGCGAACCCTGACCGCCGTAGTCTATGCCGAGGGAGGGCCCTTGCCAGTAGAGCGGATGTTCGCCGGCGTTCTTGGTGTTCAGCTGGCCTTCGCCATAGGTGAGGCCGGCGATGAAAGCGCCACCGCCTTCCTGTCCAAGGATATAGCCGTTCGGCAGGCCGTATTTCTGAAAGGCACTTTCGACCACCTTGGCAAGTCCGCCGCTGGCGGAGCCGAAGAAGGAGTGGCCGGCATCGACGATTTCCTGCATCGTATACTGGCCGTTATCCTGGGCGGCGGCAGGCCCGGCAACCATCAGCGAGGAGAAAACAATGGCCGAGAGCAGCCTGCAGAAACCGATGAATCGGTGCTGAAATCGAGGGCGCATGGTGTCATCCGTTCGTCGTTTGGCTGGGAGCGGGCAACCGCTCGCGGCGATTGGTGCATTTTGCGCCGATGATCTTAACAATCGGTTTACCAAATATGGTGTCATTATGGCACCGAATACGTTCGCAAACTTCGCGCAATTTTGATGAAGCATACTATCGGGCGCGATGAGATTGCCGCCCCTCAGGAGACGATGATGTCCAACAACCCTAATCTTACCCTGTCCGGCCCGGATCTGGCCGCGCTTCTTTGCAGCCGCGTTTGCCACGATGTCATCTCGCCGGTCGGCGCGATCAACAACGGCCTGGAACTCCTGGATGAAGGTGGCGCCGATTCCGACGCGATGGATCTGATCCGCACCAGCGCACTCAACGCTTCCGTCCGCTTGAAATTCGCGCGGCTGGCTTTCGGCGCGTCCGGCTCGGTCGGCGCCTCGATCGATACCGGCGAGGCCGAACGGGCGGCCAAGGAATTTGCCATCGCCGAGAAGAAGACCGAGGTGATCTGGAACGGACCACGAGCCATCGTCGCCAAGAACCGGGTCAAGCTGCTGCTCAATCTCTTCCTCGTCGCCTATTCCTCCATTCCGCGCGGTGGCGTGCTCGAGGTGACGCTCGAAAATCCCGAATTCGATGCGAAGTTCAGGCTCACCGCCAAAGGCAAGCTGATGCGCCTGCCGCCGAAATTCGTCGAGATATCGACCGGCACGATCGAGGAGGCAATCGATGCCCATTCGATCCAGCCCTATTACACAGTGCTTCTGGCCGAGGAGTGCGGAATGACGCTTGATCATAGCGCCAGCGCCGAGGAATTGGTATTCACGGCCGTGGTCGCCGCTGCCTGAATTTGGAACTCGGACGGGTGTCTGCGCCCGTCCGGTAACGATTCCTTAGCCTGATGGACCTATCATCCCGGTTGTAAGAGGCCCCTCGCTGCGACGAATGCGGGGGCAAAGGAGCGGCCATGCAAAGGTTCATGATCACCGATAATTCGGACATCGTCCGCAAGGTCGGCAAGCGCATTCTCTCCGAACTCGACTTTCTCGTCAGCGAGGCTTCCAATGCCGGCGAGGCGCTGCAGCGCTGCCAGGCGGAGCTGCCGGAATATCTGATCGTCGATTCCGGCATGGAAGGCGCGCTCGATCTCATCGCCGCCATCCGCGCCATGGAGGGCGGCAAAGAGGTCAATATCTATTACTGCGTCGTCGAGGCGGATCTGAAGAAACTGATGGCAGGCAAACGGGCCGGCGCCACCGACTTCCTGCTGAAGCCCTTCGACCGCAAGATCCTGACCGCCGTCTTCGGCAACCGCGCGATCGCTGCCTGAACGCAGCTCTCATCTTCTGAAGCATGATGCCGAAAGCGCAGGCGTGGCCGCGCGCGGCCACCCATTTCCTGGTTGAGATGCAGAGATTTCAGGCCGGTCCAGCCTTAAGTCCCTGGTTGTCACGGCGGCGTCTTGCTGTGCAGCCAGAAACGAAAAATCCCGCCGGAAGGGCGGGATCTTCGTCATCCGATAAGGGGGATCGGAAAATCAGGCGGTTTCGGCGTATTCGGTGCCATCCGGCTCGCGAAGAACGTAACCACGGCCCCAGACCGTCTCGATGTAGTTGGCGCCGCCTGCGGCGTTGGCGAGCTTCTTGCGCAGCTTGCAGATGAAGACGTCGATGATCTTCAGTTCCGGCTCGTCCATGCCGCCGTAAAGGTGGTTCAGGAACATTTCCTTGGTGAGGGTGGTGCCCTTGCGGAGCGAAAGCAGCTCCAGCATCTGGTATTCCTTGCCCGTCAGGTGGACGCGCTGGCCGCCGACTTCGACCGTCTTGGCATCGAGGTTGACGATCAGTTCGCCGGTCATGATGACCGACTGGGCGTGACCCTTGGAGCGGCGCACGATGGCGTGGATGCGGGCGACGAGCTCGTCCTTGTGGAAGGGCTTGGTCATGTAGTCGTCGGCGCCGAAGCCGAGACCGCGAACCTTGTCCTCGATGCCGGCCATGCCCGACAGAATGAGGATCGGTGTCTTGACCTTGGACAGCCGGAGCGTGCGGAGCACTTCATATCCGGACATGTCGGGGAGGTTCAGATCGAGAAGGATGATATCATAATCATACAGCTTGCCCAGATCGACGCCTTCTTCACCGAGATCCGTGGTATAAACATTAAAACTTTCCGATTTAAGCATCAACTCGATGCTCTGCGCCGTAGCGCTGTCATCCTCGATGAGAAGTACCCGCATAATTATCCCCTTTACCGCCGCCGAAAGGTGGTCTGGCCCCCACTCACGATACCGAACAAGCTACGTGATTTGGAAGCTGCCACGAAATGGTTAACAAATTCTAATTCACTCTGGCAAGGAGTATCGAATTTATTAAATAATTTTTCCATTTCTCTGTTTTCCAATAGGAATCTCAAAAAGGCTTTCCTCAACTTTTACATTAGGAAACAGCGCTAAGTGATTCATCCGACTCGCCAATGAAAAGGTTCGAATTTCATGCCTTGGCATTTACCGACCCTTAAATCATCCGCTCTATCATTAACGATGCCCGTAAACGAAAGGTTACCAGCGGTAGGTTTTTGTTAATATCGCAGGAAATTTTTTAGCAAACCGTGTCAAAGCGGCGCGCAGGGCGGTTTCAAGTTGAGCCGGGGTCTCGCATCACGGGAGTAATGCGTATGAAGTCGCGAGAAAGTCTCGTTCGCCTGAAAGAGTTTCAGGTGAACGAAAAACGACGTCAACTGCAGCAATTGCAGATGATGATGTCTGAATTCGAACGGATGACGAAGGATCTGGAGAGCCAGATCGTCGTCGAGGAAAAGAAGTCCGGTATTTCCGACCCGAATCACTTTGCTTATCCGACCTTCGCCAAGGCTGCGCGTCAGCGGGCCGACAACCTGCAGGTTTCGATCAAGGAACTGAAGATGCAGGAAGAGACGCTGGAACTGGCGCTCGAGGAAATGCAGGCGGAATATGCAAGGGCGACGGCGCTGGAAGAGCGTGACAGCGGCGCCCGCGCAAGGGCGTAAGAGAGACGGCGGGCGCCGGCTTCGGCGCCCCGGGGATCGCCACAGAGAAGCCATGTATGATGGGCGCGCTGTCCGTCATACATGGCTTTTGGTGTTTCCGCTTTTTGACGTCCGCAGCCGCTCAAAACCTGCGGCCCGGTTCAGGCGACAGCAATCAGTTCACGACATCCTTCCATTCAGGATGGCGCTGCGCCTGCGCCTTGAAGAAAGGGCAGAGCGGGATGATCTTCCAGCCGCCGGTGCGGGCTGCTTCCACCGCGTGGAGCGCCAATGCCTGGCCGACGCCCTTGCCGCGCAGCGCATCGGGAACGGCGGTGTGATCGATGATGATAAGCTTCGGTGATGTTCTGGAATAAGTCATCTCCGCCTCGTGTCCTTCGAGTTCGGCCGCATAGCGGCCGCCGGAGGCGCCTTCCTCGTTTCGAATGTCCATTGTATTTCCTCATGAACGAATGTCGTTGTCACGGAGCGTGACACGGCGGAGCAGTCGTGCCAAGTCGGTGAGACAACCGCTGGAGGAGACGGAGTGTTCATGAAAAATGCGGGATCGACGCGAGGTTCGTCGCTATGAGAGCGCTTTCGCTGGTCCGCCCCGTTCTTCTCGTCGCGGCGCCCTTTCTCCTGGCGCTCGGCCTCATCTTGCCGCTGGTCCGTTTCGAGACGTTGTATTTCTTCAACAAGACGCCGTCGCTCATCGAAATCGTGATTTCGCTCTGGCAGGGCGGGGATGGGCTGCTGGCGGTGATCGTCGCGCTGGTGTCGATCGTGCTTCCATTTCTGAAGATGATCGGGATCGCAGCGGAGGGGATGGCTGCCGGCGGCGGGACCGGCAGTTTCTTCTATCGTCACGTCGTACCGCATCTGTCCAAGTGGTCTATGATGGACGTGCTGCTGGTGGCGATCGTGATTGCGGCGGCGAAGACGACCGGGCTGGCGGATGCTTTCACGCAGCCAGGCCTCTGGTGCTACGCGGCGTCGTCAATGATTTCGGGCCTTCTTCATTCCCTTGTGGGAAATGCGTCCGGCCCGAAATAAATGGCGGTAATGGCGCGTGATCAGTGGCGGTACTGCTGGATGCGCGTGGTGCGCAAGCCGGCGAGGCCGTGGCTATTGATCGACGACTGCCAGGACAGGAACTCTTCGACTGTGAGCGTATAACGCTCACAGGCCTCTTCCAAGCTCAACAGGCCACCGCGAACAGCCGCGACAACCTCTGCCTTCCGGCGGATCACCCAGCGCCGCGTATTGGGCGGCGGAAGATCCGCGATCGTCAAGGGGCTGCCATCGGGGCCGATGACATATTTCACTCGGGGACGTATCATTTCGGTCATTGGACTCTCTACACAACGCAAGACCACGAGCCCCACTCTAGCCTGCCACATTTAAAAATTGCCTAAGCCCATCGTAAGACTTTGATAACAACTTTAGATGCCCTCCGGCCCCCGCCGATTTGGGAGGACGCCTGCCGCTACGTCAATTTGTGGCGGCTGCATGGGAGCCATGCGGAATAAATATTAGCCGGTTTGCCGGGAAAATTTTATAAGCACTTCAACATACAACGGGCGCAAAACTTCGTCTCCGCTCTTCCCGCTGCACCGGCCCAGGTCGTACCTTCGACGCTTCGTGTTCTCGGGATGCGGGCGAAAGCCGTCCTTGCTGATGCTTTGGCGCGAATTTCTCGTCGCCGTCAGCGAGGCCGAGCCGAAACGCGCCGTATGAGGATACGAAAATGAAAAAACGTGAGCGCGCGGTCGACGACTGCGCTGAGGATGCTGCATTTTCGCCGGCTCGGGCCGATGCCGCCAGTATTGCATTCGAGGACGGCGAAGAGCGGCTCGGCGAGATGGCGAAGCTTGCGGGTTTCGATTTCTATCTGCTCTCGGTCTTCCCACGGGGCGACCGTGCCGCCTTCGTCGAAAACCGATTGATCAGCAACTGGCCGCAAAGCCTCGTCGGCTTCTACGAGGCCGCCGATCTCTTCTATTGCAGCAGGCTGGTGAGCGCGATGAAGCGGACGATCACGCCGATCTTCTGCGAGGAGGGCTCGTTTGCAGGCAGCGCCGCCAACCAGGAAAATCGCCGTCTGAACACGCTCTTCCAGATGCACGGGCTGAACAGCACCTTTGCCTTCACGCTGCACGACGCTGACCTGAAACAATACATTTTCGCCTTCTCAGGCGGCTCTCCCATGCCCGAGCGAGAGCAGGCGATGGCGCTGCTGTATGGCTGCATGGAGCTTCTGGACAAGATCTCGCGCAGCGTCAGACCGGAGGACGGACCGTCGGAGACGCTCACCCGGCGCGAAATCGAATGTCTGCGCTGGTCGGCCGCCGGCAAGAGCAGTGAGGAGATCGCAATCATTCTCGATCTCTCGTCGCATACGGTGGTGGGGTATCTGAAGAGCGCGATGCGCAAGCTTGATTCGGTCAACCGGATGCAGGCGGTCGCCAGGGCATTTCGCTACCGGCTGCTCTAAAGCGTGTCGCGATTTTTCAGATTCGCTTGTCACGCATCAACGCACATCGCCCAAAACCGCAGCGCGGTTTTGGGCGATGTGCGTTGAGAGAGCCGGTCCTTCTCGGAAAACTTAGAAGCCCTTTCCGCGGGTCAGTTCGGACACGACGGTGCCGGCGATGATGCGCATGTCCATCCAGATCGAAAAATTCTGGACGTAATAGAGATCGCTGACGATACGCGCGCGCGCCTTGGCCGGACGATCGGTCGGGCCGCGCAGGCCGCGCATCTGAGCAAGACCCGTCATGCCGGGACGCATGGCGTGGCGCTGGTGGTATTCCGGCACGAGCTCTTCATAAAGCATGTCGCTGGCGCGCATGCCGATTGCATGGCAGCGCGGACCGACGACCGACATGTCACCCAGCAGCACATTCAAGAGCTGCGGCAGCTCATCGATATTCGTGCGGCGCAGGATGGCGCCGATGCGGGTGATGCGCGGATCGTTCATCACCGTTTGGGCAACACCGGAGGCGTCGCAGAGGTCGGTGCGCATGGAGCGGAACTTGTAGACCTTGATGGCCTTGCAGTTCTTACCCCAGCGGGTCTGCTTGAAAAGCACCGGTCCCGGGCTGTCGAGCTTGATCAGCAAGGCGACGAGCAGGAGGAAAGGCGCGAGGACGAGGAGGGCGCTCAACGACGAAACGATGTCGAACGCCCGCTTCAGGGCAAGATCCATCCACGGCGCCTGCGGCGCATCGCTATGGATAACAGGGGTCTGGATCTTCAGGCTCGGCAACTGGCGGCTGCTCGGCCGGAAGGACTCAGTCGAAATGCTGTTGTTTAGTTCCGTGATGCTCAAGGATCGTACTCTGTTGTCTTCGAGGGGCGCGGCGGCAATAGGCGATCAATGGTTAACCCTGTCACCAGGGCTGCACTCAGGTCTTGGTAACCCTACTAAAACGGAAAAATGCGACAATTGTGTAATGCTGTCCAGAGAAATATCGCATCGCAACAAATCTTTCGCACTTGCGTTAAGTTGAGGCAACCTCATGATATTCCGTTAAGAATTGGAATTTCGTCAAGGTTTCTAGACCTTTGGCGAGGGCTTCCAGGGGTGCTGCGGCGTGCTGTTACGACACGCGACCGATGCACGTTAACCGATATTTTTAACCGGATCGGGCTCGAAATTTTACCAGAGAGGGTGCTCCGTTGCCGTCAACCTGTGTCACAATATGACAAAATCAAGGCAGGAGCGGCGGCCTCGGGCGCGGAAAATTCATAGAATCGAGTCGCCCGGAGAATCACTTGGTCCAGCGCCGGGCTCTGCGAATCGCTCCTACGGCCATTGTGAGGGTGGCCGCTTGAATCACGACAAAATCATATGAGGAGATCGCGCGCGGCGTTATGCCGAGGCCGGTGGCGGCAACGGAGCATTGCATAGCGCGGAGATTGCGCTACGCCGGTATTCAGCGCTTGCTGCGGATGGTCACGCCGGTTCGAGGACGCGTTTTCTGCCGCCCCACGAGATGAAGTTCGGGTTGGCGAAGTCGAAATCGGCCGCCGCTCCCGTCTTGCCATAGGTCAGCGGTGCGCCATCGAGCGTCACCGTCGAGCCGCCGGCGGCGCGCAGCACCGCATCGCCGGCTGCGGTATCCCATTCCATCGTGCGGGTGAAACGTGGATAGACGTCGGCCTTACCTTCGGCCAGCAGGCAGAATTTCAGCGAGGAGCCGATATTGGTGCATTTGGAGATGGCGTGGTGGGCAAGGAAGTTGCCGGTCTCCGGACTGTTATGACGAAGGCTTGCGAGCGCCAGCCTGTCATCCGGCTGTTCGCGCACGGTGATCGTGCTGCGCGCGCCGACCGTGAAATCGTCGGTGACAACGAGCCTTTCGGCGTGGCGGTGCTCCCCTGAGAAGGCGAGGCCGAGCGCCGGCGCGTAGACGATGCCGGCCATCGGGGCGCCGTTTTCGATATAGGCGATGTTGACGGTGAATTCCTGCCGTCCCTCGACGAATTCACGCGTGCCGTCGAGAGGGTCGACCAGGAAGAAGCCTCGGCCGCTGATGTCGGGCACCTTGCCGGCGGCGACCGACTCTTCCGCCACCACGGGTATTTCGGGAAAATCTCTGGCGAGATGGGCGAGGATGATGCGTTCGGCCTCCTCGTCGGCGACCGTGACCGGACTTGCATCCGCTTTCATGGTAACGGGAAAGCCCTCGCGCAAGACCGTGATGATGGCCTTACCGGCTTCCAGCGCCGCCTTTTCAAATGTCCTCAGCATTGTCCTTTTGCCGTTTGCCATGCGGGCCGAGCACCCCGCTGTCGCTCGTCCGCAAACCATCCCTGTCACACCATATACCCGTCCGGAATTTATATGGTGTTTCCCGTCGCGCTTCGCACCCTCATACTTAATCCGGTGATGCTACCATAAGTTTCCTGTCCTGTCAGACGAGTTGGTGAACAGTTGCTCGTGAAATAGCATTCGAAAAAGCGCCCGTCCCAGGGTCTGAATTTGCGGCATCTTCCAATTCTGTGGAATAGCTTACGCGGCAAACGGAGCAAGAAATCGGCGGCGATTTCACCGGATGGTTAATCCGATGGCGATTTCTGGCTAAAAATCCGTCTTTCCGTGCCGTTTTTCTGTGGATTTTGGTTCAAAACGAGCCATTTAGGCCTGTTCCACCAAGATTCTGTCGGAGTAAAGCCTTTTTGTCTTCACATTTTCAACGAAACCGCTATGCATGCGGCTTATGAGGTTCTCTGAAACGGAGAACCAAAGAACCAAAAAGAGATGCAGCTTATTCGGCTCGCATCCAGGGGAAAACGACATATGGAGTATTTCGTCCAGCAGCTCTTCAACGGGCTGACGCTCGGATCCATCTATGGCCTCGTGGCTATCGGCTATACGATGGTTTATGGCATTATCGGCATGATCAACTTCGCCCATGGCGACATCTTCATGCTCGGTGGTTTCGCCGCTCTTATCGTCTTCCTCGTCCTCACATCCATCTTCGCGGGCCTCCCAGTGGCAGTTCTGCTGCTGGCGATGCTTGTCGTCGCGATGCTGATGACGAGTTTGTGGAATTGGACGATCGAGCGTATCGCATACCGTCCGCTGCGCGGTTCCTTCCGCCTGGCGCCGCTGATCACCGCGATCGGCATGTCGATCGTGCTGTCCAACTTCATCCAGGTGACGCAGGGTCCGCGCAACAAGCCGATCCCGCCGCTGGTGAGCTCGGTCTATCAGTTCGGCAACATCTCGGTGTCGTTGAAGCAGATCGTCATCATCATCATCACGGCGGTGCTGCTCACGGTCTTCTGGTACATCGTCAACCATACCGCGCTCGGCCGCGCCCAGCGCGCCACGGAGCAGGACCGCAAGATGGCGGCGCTGCTCGGCGTCAATGTCGACCAGACGATCTCGATCACCTTCGTCATGGGTGCAGCGCTCGCTGCCGTCGCCGGCACGATGTATCTGATGTACTATGGCGTCGCTTCGTTCGCCGACGGCTTCACGCCAGGTGTGAAGGCATTTACCGCAGCCGTCCTCGGCGGCATCGGCTCGCTGCCGGGCGCCGTTCTCGGCGGGTTGATGATCGGCCTCATCGAATCGCTGTGGTCGGCCTATTTCACCATCGCGTACAAGGATGTCGCGACCTTCGCCATCCTCGCTTTCGTGCTGATCTTCAAGCCGACGGGTATACTCGGGCGGCCGGAAGTCGAGAAGGTATAACGTCATGGCAAACATTGAGAATTCCGCAGGCAAGCCCGACGCCGGACTTGTCCGCAAGGGTCTTATCCAAGCCTTTTTCGCCGCCTTGCTGGCGTTCGGCATGTTCGTTCTCTATGTCGGTCTCAAGACCGACCAGAATATCAGCAACGAGCTGGTCATCGTTCAGCGCTGGGGACTGCTTGCGATTTTCGTCATAATCGCCGCAGTTGGCCGCTTCGCCGTGGTCATGTTTGCGGCAACACCCGGCCTGTTCGCCACGACGATGCGAGTGGTGGTTCCGATCGCGGTTTTGCTGATCGTAGGCTACCTTGCGTACGTATTCATTCGCGAACAGTTGTGGGGCGATCTGCTCACCCTGGGCGTCTTGGTTGTGCTGGCCGCATTGTTGGGTGTGCTGATCAAATACGTTCTTCTCCCGGCGGAGGAGAGGCGTCGGGAACGCAATGTAGAGGCCGAAAGACTCGGATTGCCCCTGGAAGCAAGCCCGTATGAGACCCATTTTCTGAAGGCCGTACTGGTTGCATTGCTGCTCTATCCTGTGATGGCTGTAGCGCTCAGAGGTCCTCAGGGTTCGTTGACGTTTGTCGACAATTTCGGCATTCAGATCCTGATTTACGTGATGCTCGCCTGGGGTCTTAACATCGTTGTCGGCCTTGCCGGTCTTCTCGACCTTGGTTATGTCGCCTTCTACGCCGTCGGCGCCTATTCCTATGCATTGCTGTCGAGCTATTTCGGCCTGTCTTTCTGGGTGCTGCTGCCACTTTCCGGTATCTTCGCCGCACTCTGGGGTGTCATCCTCGGTTTCCCGGTATTGCGCTTACGCGGCGACTACCTTGCCATCGTGACGCTCGCCTTCGGCGAAATCATACGCCTCGTGATCATCAATTGGACTGACTTGACGAAGGGCACCTTCGGCATCTCGGGCATTGCCAAGGCTTCGGTCTTCGGTATCTGGACCTTCGATGTCGGCAAGGTGAATAATTTCGCCAAGGTTTTCGGGCTGCCTTCGTCATCGGCCTATTACAAAATCTTCCTGTTCTACGTCATCCTGGCGCTCTGCATGCTGACCGCCTATGTGACGATCCGGCTACGCCGCATGCCGATCGGCCGAGCTTGGGAAGCGTTGCGTGAAGACGAGATCGCCTGCCGCTCGCTTGGCATCAACACGGTGACGACCAAACTTACGGCATTCGCTACCGGTGCGATGTTCGCGGGCTTCGCCGGCTCGTTCTTTGCAGCACGCCAGGGCTTCGTTTCGCCAGAATCCTTCGTCTTCCTGGAGTCGGCTGTCATCCTCGCCATCGTCGTGCTCGGCGGCATGGGCTCGCTGACCGGGATCGCGATTGCTGCGATCGTCATGGTCGGAGGTACCGAGGCGCTACGCAGTATGGACTTCTTGAAAGAGATCTTCGGTCCGACCTTCACGCCGGAACTTTACCGCATGCTTATCTTCGGCCTCGCCATGGTTGTGGTGATGCTATTCAAGCCGCGTGGTTTCGTCGGCTCGCGATCGCCGACAGCCTTCCTCAAGGCGCGTAAGGCAATCTCCGGAAGCTTCATCAAGGAGGGACACGGTTGATGAGCCCGGTCACCAATACGATGTCGAGCGACATTCTTCTCAAGGTCGAGCACCTGTCGATGAAGTTCGGCGGCCTGATGGCCATCAACGACTTCTCCTTCGAAGCCAAGCGCGGCGACATCACCGCGCTGATCGGCCCGAACGGCGCCGGCAAGACCACCGTCTTCAACTGCATTACCGGCTTCTACAAGCCGACGATGGGCATGATCACGCTCAACCAGAGGGGCGGCAAGCAATACCTGCTGGAGCGCCTGCCGGACTTCCGCATTACCAAGGAAGCCAAGGTCGCGCGTACCTTCCAGAACATCCGGCTGTTTTCCGGCCTGACCGTTCTCGAAAATCTGCTCGTCGCCCAGCATAACAAACTGATGCAGGCCTCGGGTTATACGATCCTCGGCCTCATCGGCATCGGTCCCTACAAGCGTGAAGCCGCCGCAGCGATTGAGCTCGCGCGTCATTGGCTCGAGAAGGCCGACCTGATCGATCGCGCCGACGATCCGGCGGGCGATCTACCCTATGGCGCCCAGCGCCGTCTCGAGATTGCGCGCGCCATGTGCACCGGTCCGGAGCTGCTCTGCCTGGACGAACCGGCAGCAGGTCTTAACCCGCGGGAATCGGCGACGCTCAATGAGCTGTTGCAGAGCATCCGTGCCGAAACCGGAACGTCTATCCTTCTCATCGAGCACGACATGTCGGTGGTCATGGAAATCTCCGACCATGTCGTCGTCCTCGAATACGGCCAGAAGATTTCCGATGGCACGCCGGATCATGTGAAGAACGATCCTAAGGTTATCGCGGCCTATCTCGGCGTTGAGGATGAGGAAGTGGAAGAGGTGATCGCAACCGTCGAGCAGCTCGAAGGAGGCGCAAACTGATGAGCGCTGAAGTAATGACCGGTCAAACGCTCCTTCAGGTGAAAGGCGTCGAAACCTATTATGGCAATATCCGTGCGCTCGCCGGCATCGATGTCCACGTCAACAAGGGCGAGATCGTCAGCCTGATCGGCGCCAATGGCGCCGGCAAGTCGACGCTGATGATGACGATCTGCGGTAGTCCGCAAGCCCGTGTCGGTTCGGTCGTCTTCGAGGGCCGCGACATCACCAAGCTTCCGACCCATGAAATCGCCCGCCTGCGCATCGCGCAGTCGCCGGAGGGCCGCCGTATCTTCCCGCGCATGACGGTTCTGGAAAACCTCCAGATGGGGGCGGGCCTCGACAATCTCAAATATTTCGCCGAAGACGTCGAGAAGATCTTCACGCTCTTCCCGCGCCTCAAGGAGCGGCATGCCCAGCGCGGTGGAACGCTTTCCGGCGGCGAGCAGCAGATGCTGTCGATCGGCCGCGCGCTGATGGCGCGCCCGAAGCTGCTGCTTCTCGACGAACCCTCGCTCGGCCTTGCGCCGCTGATCGTCAAGGGCATCTTCGAAGCGATCCGGAAGCTCAACGAACAGGAAGGGCTCACGGTTTTCCTCGTCGAGCAGAATGCATTCGCTGCGCTGAGGCTTTCGCATCGCGCTTACGTGATGGTGAACGGCAAGGTGACGATGAGCGGCTCCGGCAAGGAACTGCTCGCCAATCCCGAAGTTCGCGCCGCCTATCTCGAAGGCGGAAGACATTAATCGAAGGGAGAGTTTGAGATGCAGGGACTTTTCTTCGAAAGCGATGATGGTGCCCGTGTGGTCATCCGCGCGCTCGTGGCGCTGATTGGCTTCTGGACGGCCTGGCGGGCCGGCAAGGCGGTTGCGGACGGCTGGAACAACTATCCGCGGGCCGTCGTCTATACCTTCCTGCTTGCCTGGGCGATGCAGTTCCTGCACCACGCCCTGTTCAACGGCCCGATGCTCAGCAGCCTCTATTACGGTATCGATTTCGTGACGCTGCTGGTCTTTTCGACGGCCGGCTTCCGCTATCGCCGCACCAATCAGATGGTCAACAACTATTACTGGCTGTACGAAAAAACTTCCGCGTTTTCGTGGAAGGACAAACATTGACAGTCCGTTGAAACTAGGCATGAATTGCCTTCAGAGTGGAACAGCTTTCCTGGCGCAGTCAATGGTGGGTAATGCGCCGGGTCTTTGGACCGGAACCCGCCCAAAAATTGGGAGTAACAATATGAAGAAGTCTCTTCTGTCGGCAGTGGCTCTGACGGCGATGGTCGCCTTCAGCGGCAACGCTTGGGCCGACGTTCTCATCGCTGTCGCTGGTCCGCTGACCGGCCCGAACGCCGCATTCGGCGCTCAGCTCCAGAAGGGTGCCGAGCAGGCTGCTGCCGACATCAATGCTGCTGGCGGCATCAACGGCGAGCAGATCAAGATCGAGCTCGGCGACGACGTCTCCGACCCGAAGCAGGGCATTTCGGTCGCCAACAAGTTCGTTGCCGACGGCGTCAAGTTCGTCATCGGCCACTTCAACTCCGGCGTTTCGATCCCGGCTTCTGAAGTCTATGCTGAAAACGGCATTCTCGAAATCACCCCGGCCGCTACCAACCCGAAGTTCACCGAGCGCGGTCTCTGGAACACGTTCCGCACCTGCGGCCGTGACGACCAGCAGGGCGCCATCGCCGGCAAGTATCTTGCCGATCACTTCAAGGATGCCAAGATCGCTGTCGTTCACGACAAGACCCCGTACGGTCAGGGCCTTGCCGATGAAACCAAGAAGGCCATGAATGCCGCTGGCGTCACCGAAGTCATGTACGAAGGCATCAACGTCGGCGACAAGGACTTCTCGGCCCTCATCGCCAAGATGAAGGAAGCCGGCGTCTCGATCATCTATTGGGGTGGTCTGCACACCGAAGCCGGTCTCATCATCCGCCAGGCTGCCGACCAGGGCCTGAAGGCAACGCTCGTTTCGGGTGACGGTATCGTTTCCAACGAACTGGCCTCGATCGCTGGTGACGCCGTCGCCGGTACGCTGAACACCTTCGGTCCCGATCCGACACTGAACCCGGCCAACAAGGACCTCGTTGCGAAGTTCAAGGCCGCCGGTTTCAACCCGGAAGCCTACACGCTCTATTCCTACGCTGCGATGCAGGCGATCGTCGGTGCCGCCAAGGCTGCCGGTTCGACAGACGCAGAAGCCGTTGCCACGGCCATGAAGGAAAAGGGCCCGTTCCCGACCGTTCTCGGCGACATCTCGTTCGACGAAAAGGGCGACCCGAAGATTCCTGGTTACATCATGTACGAATGGAAGAAGGGCGCGGACGGCAAGTACACCTACGTCCCGCAGGGCATGTAAGCTTGGCTTGCCTCTCGGCAACATGATCATCGAAGCCCGGTTCCGACCGGGCTTCTTTCTTTTCTAGATCATTCAATTGCTGCGGGACGGACGTGGGACGGTTGTTTGAAAGCTTGTCACCGACATCGTGTCGGGTGGCACCCCGTCTCAAGGTCCCTTACATTTCATGCAGAACATGCGTCGCCTTCACCGCGGCGGATGCCCGGTTTTCGACGCCGAGTTTCACATAGATCTGCTCGAGGTGTTTGTTCACCGTGCGCGCCGACAGGCCCAATATCTCGCCGATATCGCGGTTGGCTTTGCCCTTGGCGATCCAGAGCAGCACTTCGGATTCGCGCTGGGTGAGCGAGAAACGCTGGCGCAGCACCTCGTCGTCGCTGCGCTGGCTGGCGGCGGTGAGGCGGAAAAGATATTCGTCGGGGCCGATCGCGCCGAGGAAGGCAAGCTGCAGGGCCGGCCGGCCGGCATGGGCGACCGAGATGATGCCGTCGCGTACCGCGGCCATGCGGTCGCGCATCCAGCCGGAAATATGGCGCACGACGATCTCCATGCCGTCGTCGCTGCCCATGGCGGCATTGACCAGCCGTGTCGCCTGCGGTGTCGACCAGTGGATGGCGCCATCGCCTTTGACTGCCAGCAAATGGCGGCCGGCGGCGTCGAGGGCAACGCGGGCGCTCTGGGTCGAGCGGGCATTGCGCAGATGGACGCGGATCCGGGCGCGCAATTCATCAATATTGATCGGCTTGGTGAGATAATCGACGCCGCCGGATTCCAACGCGTGCACGACATGTTCGGTCTCCGTCAGCCCGGTCATGAAGATAACAGGCACCTGCGCCACCGCTGCATTCGCCTTCAGCCTGCGGCAGGTCTCGAAACCGTCCATGGCGGGCATGACGGCGTCGAGCAGGATGAGATCGGGCGTGATGCGCTCGACGATGCCAAGTGCTGCCGTGCCCGAGGTGGCGATCAGCACGGAGAAACCGGATTGTTCGAGTGCGTCTGTGAGGAAGCCGAGTGCTTCGGCCGAGTCGTCGACGAGCAGAACGATGTCGCGGGGGAGGGCCGGCTCAGCCAATGGGTTCTACCTTTTCGTCGAAGTCGTGCAGGAAGGTCATGAAGCCGGCAAGGTCGAAGGCGGCGACATAGGCGCGAAGCGCCTCCGTGAATGGCCGATTTTCCTCTACCTTGGCAAGATCCGAGAGCTTGGCTTCGATGCCCCTGATATAGCCGATCTCGCCGAGCCGCAGCAATTCCTGCACATGGGCGGCACCCGGGCTCAGCATCGGCGCTTCGATCTTTTCCGTTATGGCGGGCGCTGCGTCAGCATAGACCCATGTCAGGCCGAGATGCAGGGCGAGCTTGTCGCGCAGCTGGCGGATATCGACGGGCTTGCCGATCGCGTCGTTATGGCTGTCGTCGCTGTCGCTGAGAACCGCCGCATCGCCGATATTGGCCGACAGCATCAGCACCGGGGCGGTCTGGCCGGCTTCGCGCAGGCGCGAGACGAGCTGCCAACCGTTCATGCCGGGCATGAGGATATCGACGAGGAAAAGGTCAGGCAGAATGCCCTCGATCAGCGTCAGGCATTCGGCGCCGCCCGCTGCCGTCAGCACGATGAAATCGAGCGGCGCCAGGATTTCGCGCATCATCTCGCGGTGATCCTCGTTGTCGTCGACGACCACGAGCGTGCGGCGCGGGCCGTCGTAACCGACGATGCGCTTTTCCTGTGGCGGCGCGGCGGCGCGCATCACGGCCGACAGCATCAGCCGCACGCGGAAGGTGGAGCCTTCGTCCTTGACGCTCGAAACCGCGATCTCGCCGCCGAGCGTATTGGTGAGAAGCCGGGTGATGGTGAGGCCGAGCCCGAGGCCCGGCATCGGCCGCACGCTTTCGGCCTCGCCACGCTGGAAGGGTTCGTAGATGCGGGGCAGGTCTTTCTCGGTGATGCCGCGGCCGGTATCGGAGACGGTAAAGGTCGCGACCTGGCTGCGATAGCCGACATCGAAGGTGACGCTGCCCTCGTCGGTGAATTTGATGGCGTTGGAAAGCAGGTTGACGAGGATCTGGCGCAGGCGCTTTTCGTCGGTGCGGACGAATTGCGGTAAAGTCCGCGAGCGCTCATGGATGAAGCTCAGGCCCTTTGCCTGCGCCTGCGGGCGGAACATCTCGACGATCTGATCGAGGAAATCCTGGATGTTGATCTCGTTTGAATAGACCTGCAGGCGGCCGGCCTCGATCTTGGAAATATCCAGCAGACCGTCGATCAGCCCGGAGAGATGTTCGGCGCTGCGGCGGATGACCTTGATCGAGGATTGGCGCGGCGGCGGGATCGTCTCGTCGCGTTCAAGGATCTGGGCATAGCCGAGCACGGCATTCAAAGGCGTGCGCAGCTCATGGCTGAGGCCGACGACGTAGCGGCTCTTGGCGCGGTTGGCGGCCTCGGCCGTTTCCTTGGCGTTCTGCAGGGCAGCGTCGGTCTTCTTGTGGGCGGCGATTTCCTTGAGCAGCAGCGTGTTCTGGCGCGAGGATTCCTCCTCTGCGACGACGCGGCTGTCATGGGCGAGCACATAGAACCAGCAGACGACGCCTGAGATCACCGAGAAGACGAAGAAGACGATCAGGATGGTGCGGTTGACGACCTCGGCCGTCTCCGGCGAGGCGGCGGCGACCTGATGAGCGATCATCGCCAGGATCGCGCCGATCGCGGTCAGCGCCAGGGCTACGGCGATGCCGTAGCGGCCGAGGCGCGTCGTCAGTTTCTCGACAATGGTTTCAGGCAGCAGCGTCTTGGCGACGATGCCAACCTGGGCGTTGAAACGGGCTGCCGGCTTGCACATGTCGTGGCAGCGGCTGTCGAGCGAGCAGCAGAGCGAGCAGATCGGCGCGGCATAGGCGGGGCACCAGGCCATGTCCTCCGGCTCGAAGGGGTGCTCGCAGACGGAGCAGGTGATGCTCGTCAGATTCTTCCAGCTCTGGCGCGGTTTGCGGGCGAGATAGAACTTGCCTTTGGTCGCCCAGGCGAGCGTCGGCGTCGCGACCAGGGCGATCGCGAGGGTGATGTAAGGGGCAAGCGAGGCGGCGGTCTCGCCGAAGGCGCCGAAATGGGCGATCAGCGATACCGTCGCAGACAGCGTCATGGCGCCGAGGCCGACCGGGTTGATGTCGTAGAGATGGGCGCGTTTGAACTCGATGCCGGGAGGGGCAAGGCCCAGCGGCTTGTTGATGAAGAGGTCGGCCGAGATCGTGCAGAGCCAGGCCATGGCGATGATTGAGAAGATGCCGAGCGTTTCCTCCAGCAGCCGGTAGATGCCGAGCTCCATCAGCAGTAGGGCGATCGCGACGTTGAAGACCAGCCAGATGACGCGGCCCGGATGGCTGTGGGTCAGGCGCGAGAAGAAATTCGACCAGGCGAGCGAGCCGGCATAGGCGTTCATCACGTTGATCTTCAGCTGCGAGACCACGACGAAGGCGGCCATCAACAGCAGCGCAGCATTGTGCCAGGGGACCATGTAGCCGAAGGCCGTCAGGTACATCTGCGCCGGATCAGCGGCGCGGTCGAGGGGCACGCCCGAGGTGAAGGTCAGCACGACGAGAAACGAACCGGCAAGCAGTTTCGGCGCACCGATGATGACCCAGCCGGGGCCGGCGAGGAAGATGGCAAGGCGATGACGCCACTTGCGCTGCGGGTCGGGCGGGAGGAAGCGCAGGAAGTCGGCCTGTTCGCCGATCTGCGACATCAGCGCCAGGATGACGGCAGAGGCCGCGCCGAACTCGACCAGATCGAAATCGGCGACAGTGCCGGGCGGACCCGAAGCATGATGGATGCCGGCAAAGGCGCGCCAGAGATCGAACTTTCCCCAGTCCATGAAGGCGATGAAGATGAAGGGCAGGATATTCAGCACGATCCAGAAGGGCTGGGTCATCAGCTGGAACTTGCTGATCAGCCGCACGCCGTGCGTCACCAGCGGGATCACCATCACGGCGCTGATGATGTAGCCGATCCAGAGCGGGATGCCGAGGGTGAGCTCCAGCGCGCCGGACATGATCGAGGCCTCGATCGCAAACAGCATGAAGGTGAAGCTTGCATAGATCAGAGAGGTGATGGTTGAGCCGATGTAGCCGAAGCCCGCGCCGCGCGTCAGAAGATCGATGTCGACGCCGTGGCGAATGGCGTAGCGGCTGATCGGCAGGCCGATCGCCAGCATGGCGACCGAAGCGACGATGATGGCATAGAAGGCGTTGGTGGTGCCGTAGGATAGCGTGATCGCGCCGCCGATCGCCTCCAGCGCCAGGAAGGAGATCGCGCCGATCGCCGTCTGCGAGATGCGCTGGGACGAGAAATGCCGGGCGCTCTTTGCGGTGAAGCGCAGTGCGTAATCTTCCAGTGTCTGGTTGGCGACCCAGCGATTATATTCGCGTCTCACCGGAATGATGCGTTGACGCGCTGTCATGCCCTCTTTCCGGCGTTCTGGTTAGCTTGTCGTTTCCTGGGCACTTTTGGCGGGATGGGCGGGAAAGGCAAGAGGCTGCGCGCCGGGAGATTCACAGAACGGCAATATTTTTGAAACCGGTCTGTCACATAAGCGCTCTAACTCTCCCGCCGTTCGTTCAATCATTTCGGGTGCACCCATGTCTGTTTTAAGCCCTTGCCGCCTGAGCACCGCTCTCGTCTGCCTTCTTTCGATCGTGCCGTCGCTTGCCGCCGCCGACCAGGTAATAGCGGCGAAAGCGCCTTATGCGGAGGCCGGAAACACCAACAAGCGTGGCGATGCCTGCTTCTCGACGGTGGACACCAATGCTGCGGTCCATCTTCTCTCCGGCTTCCTCGAAGTCTGGACGCCGCGTACGCCCTTCGTTGATGCCGGCGTAGAGGCTCCAGCCAAGGACAATTGCCCAGCGGTGGTCAAGACGGACTGGGACGGCATTCCCTCCAGCAAGACCGACGGTCAGGTCGTCAACAAGCTCGTCCATGATGCCAACATCGCCTATGTCGTCAAGGCGACGAAGGCGCGGACGGCCGAGCAGGCGGTCGCCGCCTATCTCGACGACCGGCGCGGCAAGAATGCCAGCATCGTCGACGGCCTCGGCCCGCTGACGGCTGCCTGGAAGGCAGGCTCCAAGCAGACCACCACGATTACCGAAGTGGCGGCCGATGCGACGACCGTCAAATACGACGACAAGGGCAACAATCGCGGCGCCGGCAGCAAGCCGGACACGGAAAACAAGACCGATGCCAACCCGGACATGGGTCTTGCGATCGACTTCATCAATGCCACGAGCGGTGATGGCTCGACGGAACCCGCCAAGCGCTATTTCAAATATGCCCGTCCCTATCGCTGGAGCCAGGACATCTCGGTCGTCCCGACGCTGGAGCCGGCCAAGAGCGGCAAGCCGGTCGAGGACGGCGGCTTCCCGAGCGGGCATACGGCGGAAGCCTGGCGGGATGCACTCGCCATGGCCTATCTCGTGCCGCAGCGTTTTCAGGAAATGATCACCCGCGCCAGCGAAATGGGCGAAGACCGCATCCTCGCCGGCATGCATTCCCCACTCGACGTGATGGGAGGCCGGATGCTCGGCACTGCCACCGTCGTCTATAATCTGAACAAGGCCGACAACTCGGCGCTGAAGAGCGACGCTTACGCCCAGGCGCAGTCCTGGCTCGTTGCCAAATCAGGAATTGCGGATGCCGGCGCGCTCGCAGTCGCCGCCCATGCAGCCCCGCTCGCCGCGGACCGTTTCGCCGATCATGACGCCAACCGCGCTTACGTGCTGCAGCGCCTGAGCTACGGCCTGCCCACCATCCATGCGACCGACCTGCCGGCCCGTGTGCCGCAGGGCGCAGAAGCGCTTCTCGAAACGCGTCTGCCCTATCTCGACGGCGAGCAGCGCCGCGACGTCCTGAAGACCACGGAGGTCGCCTCGGGCTATCCGCTCATCGACGATGCGGAAGGCTACGGCCGCCTCAACCTGTTTGCCGCTGCCGACGGCTACGGCGCTTTCGAGCAGGATGTGACGGTGACGATGGATGCTGCAAAGGGCGGCTTCAACGCCATCGACACCTGGCGCAACGATATCGGCGGCAAGGGCAAGCTGGTGAAGCGCGGCGGCGGCATTCTCGGCCTTTCCGGCGCCAACAGCTATGCCGGTGGCACGGTGCTGGAAGAAGGCGTGCTGGTGGCAGGTTCGCCTTCTGCCTTTGGAACCGGCGGACTGACGGTGAACGGCGGCTCCCTCGTTCTGGCGGCCGATAAGCCCCTCAGCGTAGCCGGCGATTACCAACAGTTCGTGCAAGCGACGGCGAAGCCGACGCTCGGTCCTGACGGCACAGGCACGCTTGTCGTCGCAGGCACGGCGGCGCTTGCCGGTGACCTCGACGTGACGCTTGCCAATGGCTTTGCCCCGGCGCCAGGAACCAAGATCGAGATCCTGAAGGCCGGAGCCGTGACCGGCATCTTCGACAGGTTCACCATCTCCGGCCATCAGGCGACCCTCTCCTACGGTCCGACATCGGTCATCTTGACGATCGCCAGATAATACCGAACCGGCAGGGCATCCTTTTCCTAGGGATGCCCTGCCTTTTGCGGCTTGTTTGTTTTCCCCCTGCGCCTACGTCATTTTGCGTATGTGTTTTTGCGCTGCAGCACCCGATAGTCCCCTCGGCAACAGTTAATTTCCGTTTCCGGCCTGTTGCGGAACAAGAGAGGGGATCAACCAAATGAATCTCAAATCCATCTTTACGGGCGCAGCACTTGGCGCCGTCGTGGCGGCATCTGCTGCCTTCCAGGGAGCGGTTGCAGCCGACGACACGATCAAGGTCGGCATTCTGCACTCGCTTTCCGGTACCATGGCGATTTCCGAGACGACGCTCAAGGACGCCATGCTGATGCTCATCGATGAGCAGAACAAGAAGGGCGGCCTTCTCGGCAAGAAGCTCGAGGCCGTCGTCGTCGACCCGGCTTCCGACTGGCCGCTGTTTGCCGAAAAGGCACGTGAGCTGATCCAGAAGGACAAGGTTGCCGCCGTCTTCGGTTGCTGGACGTCCTCGTCGCGCAAGTCCGTCCTGCCAGTTTTCGAAGAGCTGAATTCGCTGCTCTTCTACCCGGTGCAGTATGAAGGCGAAGAGTCCTCGCGCAACATCTTCTACACTGGTGCTGCTCCGAACCAGCAGGCCATTCCTGCTGTCGACTACCTGATGGAAAAAGAAGGCGTCAAGCGCTTCGTTCTCGAAGGTACGGACTACGTTTATCCGCGCACGACCAACAAGATTCTTGAGGCATACCTGATTTCGAAGGGTATTCCGAAGGAAGACATCCTGACCAACTACACGCCGTTCGGCTTCTCCGACTGGCAGACCGAAGTTGCGAAGATCAAGGAATTCGGTTCGGCCGGCAAGAAGACCGCCGTCGTCTCGACGATCAACGGCGATGCCAACGTTCCCTTCTACAAGGAACTGGGTAACAAGGGCATCAAGGCAACCGACATTCCCGTCGTCGCCTTCTCGGTTGGCGAAGAAGAGCTTGCCGGTCTCGACACCAAGCCGCTCGTCGGCCATCTCGCTGCCTGGAACTACTTCGAGTCTGTGGAAAGCCCTGCCAACAAGAAGTTCATCAAGGACTGGCACGCTTTCACCAAGAACGACAAGCGCGTGACGAACGACCCGATGGAAGCTGCCTATATCGGCTTCAACGCATGGGTTAAGGCTGTCCAGGCCGCCGGCACGACCGATACCGACAAGGTTCTCGACACCATCATCGGCGTCAGCGTTCCGAACCTTTCCGGCGGCTATGCCACAGTCATGCCGAACCACCACATCACCAAGCCGGTGCTGATCGGTGAAATCCAGGCCAACGGCCAGTTCGAAATCGTCCAGCAGACGCCTGCCGTCGTCGGCGACGAATGGTCCGACTACCTGCCTGACTCCAAGGACCTGATCTCCGATTGGCGCAAGCCGATGTCCTGCGGCAACTTCAACGTTGCTACGGGCAAGTGCGGCGGCAAGGGCTCCTGAGTACGATCCGGATCCGATGATTGCCTGAAGGCTTCCGTCCGGGTTGATCCCGGGCGGAAGTCCGTCCCAGCGATTGCGCCGCGAGGCCAACACTATCAAGGGCGAGAAAGCCGATGTATCGCGCCATAAAGATTTTCCTCATCACGGTTTTCCTGACGTGTTCGAGCCTGACATTTTCGGGCGTGATAATCTCGAGCGAAGTCCACGCCCAGGACGATATCCACGTGCTCATCGACGCGCTCGGCGTCGGCGACTTTCCGGAACGTGAAGCAGCCATCAAAGCGCTGGTTGCTTCCAAGGACCAGCATGTCAGCCAGATCCTGCAGCAGTTGAGCGACGGCCTTCTCTACGTCAATTCCGATGGCGGCCCGGTTCTCCTCCAGGGCGGTACCGATGACGAGCCGACCTATTCAGATCCGATCACCGGCGAAGCCGCTGCCGATGTCGATCCGGATCTGATGACGAAGGTCAAGATCAACAACGCGCTTCGCGGCGTCATCAGCGCCGCCACCAGCCAGCTGACGCTGATGAGCCCGGACCGTTCCGCGCGGCTTGCCGCGGCGCAGGGCCTCCTGAAAGATGCCGATCCCGCCAATCTCGACCTGCTGAACTCGGCGCTGGCGGCCGAGAAGGATGCTGAGATCAAGAATACGATGGAAGCGGCGCGCGCAGTGCTGCTGCTCAAGACGGATGCGAGCGTCGAAGACAAGAAGGCTGCGATCGATACGATCGCGGCGCGCGGCAATCGCGATGCGCTGACCATCCTCACGACCACACTCGAAACCGCGCCTGAAGACCTGAAGTCGGCGATTCAGGCAGATATCAGCTCCATCAATCGCAGCCTGGCGCTGTGGGATATCGTTCAGAACATCTGGTACGGATTGTCTCTCGGCTCGGTACTCCTGCTTGCGGCGATCGGCCTTGCCATCACCTTCGGTGTCATGGGCGTGATCAACATGGCGCATGGCGAAATGGTGATGATCGGCGCCTACACGACCTATGTCGTGCAGGAATACATAAGCTCGGCCTTTCCTGAACTTGCCGATTATTCGCTGGCCTTTGCCGTGCCCGCGGCCTTCGTCTTTACCGGCTTCGTCGGTCTGATAATCGAGCGCGCCGTTATCCGCTATCTCTATGGCCGGCCGCTCGAAACGCTGCTCGCCACCTGGGGCGTATCGCTGATCCTGCAGCAGGCGGTGCGCAGCATCTTCGGCCCGACCAACCGCGAGGTCCGCAATCCGAGCTGGATGTCCGGCGTCTTCGATCTCGGCGGGCTCTCCATCACCTGGAACCGACTGTGGATCATCGTCTTTTCGATGGTGGTCTTTGTGGCGCTGCTCTTGCTGCTCAAGCGGTCCGCCTTCGGCCTGCAGATGCGGGCCGTGACGCAGAACCGCCGCATGGCGTCATCGATGGGCATCCGCACTGGCTGGGTCGATGCCTTCACCTTCGCGCTCGGCTCGGGCATTGCGGGCATCGCCGGCGTGGCGCTCAGCCAGATCGACAACGTCTCGCCGAACCTCGGTCAATCCTACATCATCGACAGCTTCATGGTCGTCGTCTTCGGCGGCGTCGGCAATCTCTGGGGCACGCTGGTCGGCGCGCTCTCGCTCGGTGTCGTCAACAAGTTCCTCGAGCCCTTCGCCGGCGCCGTGCTCGGCAAAATCCTGGTGCTCGTCCTCATCATTCTCTTCATCCAGAAGCGTCCGCGCGGACTGTTCGCACTCAAAGGAAGGGCGGTGGAAGCATGATTACGGCCTTCCTTCTCCGGTCTCTCGATCGCAAGATCTCAATCGCCATCGCATTATTGCTGGTGGTCGCCATTCTCGTGCCGGTGCTGAACCTTGCGACCGGACCGACCAATCCGCTGCACATCCCGACCTATATCATGGCGCTGTTCGGCAAGTACCTGACCTATGCGCTGCTGGCGCTGGCGCTCGATCTCGTCTGGGGCTTCTGCGGTATCCTGTCGCTCGGCCACGGCGCTTTCTTCGCGCTCGGCGGCTATGCGATGGGCATGTACCTGATGCGTCAGATCGGCTCGCGCGGCGTCTACGGCGATCCGATCCTGCCCGATTTCATGGTGTTCCTGAATTGGAAGGAACTGCCGTGGTTCTGGTACGGCTTCGACCACTTCTGGTTCGCGGCGCTGATGGTGCTTCTCGTTCCCGGCCTGCTCGCCTTCGTCTTCGGCTGGTTCGCCTTCCGCTCGCGCGTCAACGGCGTCTATCTCTCGATCATCACCCAGGCGATGACCTACGCGCTGCTGCTTGCCTTCTTCCGCAACGACATGGGCTTCGGCGGCAATAACGGCATGACCGACTTCAAGGATATTCTCGGCTTCAACATCCAAGCCGACGGCACGCGCGCCAGCCTCTTTGCCGCGACGGCGATCTTCCTGGCACTGTCGCTGATGATCGCGTCGGCGATCGTGCGCTCGAAATTCGGCAAGGTGCTGGTCGGCGTGCGCGATGCCGAAAGCCGCACCCGTTTCCTCGGCTACCGCGTCGAGCACTTCAAGCTCTTCACCTTCGTCGTCTCGGCGATGATGGCGGGCATAGCAGGCGCGCTCTACGTGCCGCAGGTTGGCATCATCAATCCCGGCGAATTCGCGCCGGCCAATTCGATCGAAGTCGTCATCTGGACGGCGGTCGGCGGGCGGGCGACGCTGATCGGGCCGATCATCGGCGCGATCCTCGTCAACGGCGGCAAGACGATCTTCACCGGCCTCTTTCCGGAGTTCTGGCTGTTTGCGCTCGGCGGCCTCTTCGTCGCCGTCACGCTGTTCCTGCCGAAAGGCGTCGTCGGCACGATTTCGCACTATCTCGGCAAGCGGAAGGTCGCCTCCGAGACCGCACCGCCGGCGGCGCAGGAAGACGGCATCGAGCCGAAAATCCAGGCAGCGGAGTGAGCGCCATGATCCCTGATGTCAAACCCACCAGCGTGCTTTATCTCAGCGGCGTGTCGGTTTCCTTCGACGGCTTCAAGGCGCTGAATTCGCTCTCGATCGTCATCGAGCCGGGCGAGCTTCGCGCCATCATCGGCCCGAACGGCGCCGGCAAGACGACGATGATGGATATCATCACTGGCAAGACCAGGCCCGACGAAGGCGAAGTGTTCTTCAACGGCACGATCGATCTCACCAAGAAGGATGAGGCCGACATCGCCCAGCTCGGCATTGGGCGCAAATTCCAGAAGCCGACGGTCTTCGAAAGCCATACGGTCTGGGACAATCTGGAGCTGGCGCTGAACCGCCGCCGCGGCGTGTTCTCGACGCTGTTCTACCGACTTTCCGGCGAGGACAAGGCGCGCATCGAGGAGATCCTCGAAACGGTGCGGCTGACGCATCGGCGCGACGAACTGGCCGCCAACCTTTCGCATGGGCAGAAGCAGTGGCTGGAGATCGGCATGCTGCTGGCGCAGGAGCCGAAGCTCCTTCTCGTCGACGAGCCGGTGGCCGGCATGACGGACGCCGAGACGGCGGAAACGGCGATCCTGCTTCGGGATATCGCCAGGACGCGCTCGGTCGTCGTCGTCGAGCACGACATGGGCTTCATCCGAGACCTCGGCGTCAAAGTGACCTGCCTTGCCGAAGGCTCGGTGCTGGCGGAAGGATCGATCGATTTCGTCAGTTCCGATCCGAAGGTAATCGAGAACTATCTAGGGCGGTGAGGGGATGATTGAACTCTCTATTATCGCTGCGGGTTTGACCCCTCCCCAACCCCTCCCCACAAGGGGGAGGGGCTTAACTGAGCGGCTCGCTGACCCCCACAATTATCGGTTTTCCCGCGGTTTGATGGGAAGCAAAGCGGCAGCTCCGGGTCAGCCCCTCCCCCTTGTGGGGAGGGGTTGGGGAGGGGTTTTTGCATCCGCAACGCGCCAGGAGACGACATCATGCTGACAGTTGAAAACGCGAACCTGCATTATGGCGCCGCCCAGGCGCTGCGCGGCATCTCCATCAAAGCGGAGATGGGCAAGATCACCTGCGTGCTGGGGCGTAACGGCGTGGGGAAGAGTTCGCTTCTGCGCGCCGTGACCGGCCAGCATCCGCTCTCGGCCGGCGCCGTCACCTTCAACGATACTAGGTTGAATGGCCTGCCGCCTTTTGCCCGCGCCAAGCAGGGCATCGGCTATGTGCCGCAGGGGCGGGAGATCTTTCCGCTGCTGACCGTCAAGGAAAATCTCGAGACCGGCTTCGCGCCCCTTGGCCGCCGTGACCGGAACATTCCGGACGATATCTTCAGTCTCTTCCCGGTGCTGAAGTCGATGTTGTCGCGTCGCGGCGGCGATCTTTCCGGCGGGCAGCAGCAGCAGCTGGCGATCGGACGCGCCATGGTGACGCGGCCGAAGATCCTTGTGCTCGACGAACCGACCGAAGGCATCCAGCCGTCGATCATCAAGGATATCGGCCGGGCGATCCGCTACCTTCGTGATTCCACCGGCATGGCGATCCTGCTCGTCGAGCAATATCTCGATTTCTGCCGGGAGCTTGCCGACTACGTCTACATCATGGATCGCGGCGAGATCGTGCATGAAGGGCTTGCCGAAACACTGGATACACCGGAGGCTCGCCGGCACTTGACCGTCTGACGGGCAGATGCTGCATTTTGCGGCAGAAGGTGCGGCGCCCGACACACCTTCCGCCGCCGCCAAAGGCCTGCTCCGGGCGGCATGGGAATTGCTTGCTTTCCGTCACCTGCGCGATTGAATGGAAAACGATGGCGCGACCGAAAGGGACGATATGACGATTGCGGCGGTGAGCACGAGACCGCAAAGAGCGGAGGGACGCGGGCATCTGGCGGCAAAGCTGTTCGATGGCCGCACGCGCATCCGTGAGCTTTATCAGGGTGGCGCGGCGAAGATCCGTCTGCCCGATACGTTCGATGCCTCGATGGAAGCCGTCATCATCAACACGGCAGGCGGGTTGACCGGCGGTGACCGGATGAACTGGAGCGTCGTTGCCGGCGCCGGCACCCGCATCGACGTCACCACGCAGGCCTGCGAGAAGATTTACAAGGCTTCGGCCGGAACCGCCGAAGTGACGACCGCCATCAATGTCGGAGCCGGCGCCCGCGTCGACTGGCTGCCGCAGGAAACGATTCTCTTCGACCGGGCGGCACTTTTCCGCCGCCTGGATGTCGATCTTGACGAGAGCGGCGAATTTCTGGCCGTCGAAGCCGTGCTGCTCGGCCGCAAGGCGATGGGCGAGGCGGTGGAGACGGGGCTTTTCCGTGATCGCTGGCGCATCCGCCGTTCGGGTCGGCTGATCCATGCCGAAGAACTGAAGCTTTCCGAAGGCATCTCGGCTCTAGCGGCCCGTCAGGCCGTGCTCGGCGGGCAGGTGGCCTTTGCAACGCTGCTCTATGCCGGGCCGCTCGCGGAAGCTTATCTCGGCAAAGTCAGGCCGCTCGTCGAGGGGCAGATGGGCGGCGCCAGCGCGTGGAACGACAAGCTCGTCGTGCGCCTTGCGGCAGCTGACGGCTTTGCGCTCCGAAAAATCCTGATCCCGGTCATTTCCATCTTGCGCAACGGTGCGCCGGTGCCGAAAGTCTGGAATCTATAAATTTGACTATGAAGCAGATGGGCAAGCAATGAACCTCACTCCGAGAGAAAAAGACAAGCTGCTGATTTCAATGGCGGCGATGGTGGCGCGGCGGCGGCTGGAGCGCGGCGTCAAGCTGAACTATCCCGAAGCAATCGCGCTGATCAGCGATTTCGTCGTCGAAGGCGCCCGTGACGGGCGCCCGGTCGCCGAGCTGATGGAGGCCGGCGCCCATGTGATCGGCCGCGACCAGGTCATGGAGGGCATCGCCGAAATGATCCACGACGTGCAGGTGGAGGCGACCTTCCCCGATGGCACCAAGCTTGTCACCGTGCACGAACCGATCAGGTGAGGAGGTAGCATGCTGGAACTCAGGCCCAATTGCGAATGCTGCGACAAGGATTTGCCGCCGGAGAGCGCAGAGGCGCGGATCTGCACCTATGAGTGCACGTTCTGCGCCGATTGCGCAGACGGCGTGCTGAAAGGTCTCTGCCCGAACTGCGGCGGTAATCTGGTCGTCAGACCCATCCGGCCCGCCGCCATGCTCGCCAAAAATCCGGCATCGACGAAACGCGTGTTGAAGGCCGAGGGCTGCGCGCCCAAGGCGGCTTGAGGAGAACGAGATGATTCCAGGCGAAATCATAGCCGCAAGCGGCGACATCGAACTCAATGCCGGCGCGCCGACGGTGACGCTCGAAGTTTCCAATACGGGCGATCGGCCGGTCCAGGTGGGCAGCCACTATCATTTCGCCGAGACCAATGCCGGGCTTTCCTTCGACCGCGCGGCGGCGCATGGCAAGCGGCTGGATATTCCGGCGGGGACGGCCGTGCGTTTCGAGCCCGGGCAGACGCGCTCGGTGACGCTGATCCCGCTTTCCGGCAAGCGGGAGGTCTATGGCTTCCGTCAGCTGGTGATGGGCAAGCTCTAGGATAAGCGGGAGAGATGCATGCGTTTGAATATCTGCCTCGTCGCGGCGGCGATCTTGCTGGCTTCGGGTGCGGCGTCTGCCCAGGATATCGTCTGCAAGAATCCCCAGACGCAATCGGACATGACCTCCTGCGAAGCGGCGCGCCATGAGACCGCCGACAAGGCGCTGAATGCGCAATACAAAAAGACCCGCGCCGCCATGGCGGCGATCGACAAGGACCTCGATGGCGACATGAAGGGTGCGGAACAGGCGCTGGTCAAGGCGCAGCGCGCCTGGATCGATTATCGCGATGCCGAATGCGACGCCTTCGGTTTTCAGGCCCGGGGCGGCACGATGGAGCCGATGCTGGTCGCCGGATGTCTCGCCGATGTCACCGATAAACGCACGAAAGAGCTGAAAGAGCTCGAAGATTCGACGAGCCGGTAAAAGTCATCGATTTAACGTCGCCGTCTCCTGCCGAGGAAATGGTTGACGTTGCCTAAACGCCGCGGCGTGCCGCTTTCTGAAGGAACCTGACAGATGCCCTACAAGATCTCCCGCGCCGCTTATGCCGGCATGTTCGGACCGACCACCGGTGACAAGGTGCGCCTTGCCGATACGGAGCTCTTCATCGAGATCGAAAAGGATTTCACCACCTATGGCGAGGAGGTGAAGTTCGGCGGCGGCAAGGTGATCCGCGACGGCATGGGCCAGAGCCAGGTGACGCGGGCGGACGGCGCCGTGGATACCGTCATCACCAATGCCGTGATCGTCGATCATTCCGGCATCTACAAGGCCGATATCGGGCTCAAGAGCGGGCGCATCGTTGCGATCGGCAAGGCGGGCAATCCTGATATGCAGCCCGGTGTCAATATCATCGTCGGTCCGGGCACGGAGGCGATCGCTGCCGAAGGCAAGATCGTGACGGCCGGCGGCATGGACAGCCATATCCACTTCATCGCGCCCCAGCAGATCGAGGAAGCGCTGATGTCAGGCATGACCTGCATGCTCGGCGGCGGCACCGGGCCGGCGCACGGCACGCTTGCCACCACCTGCACGCCGGGGCCCTGGCATATCGCGCGCATGATCGAAGCGGCCGACGCCTTTCCGATGAACCTCGCCTTTGCCGGCAAGGGCAATGCCTCGCTACCGGGCGCGCTTACTGAAATGGTGCTTGCCGGCGCCACCTCGCTGAAGCTGCACGAGGATTGGGGCACGACGCCGGGCGCCATCGACTGCTGCCTGTCGGTCGCCGACGAATACGACGTGCAGGTGATGATCCACACGGATACGCTGAACGAAAGCGGCTTCGTCGAGGATACGATCGGCGCCATCAAGGGCCGCACCATTCATGCCTTCCATACGGAAGGCGCCGGCGGCGGGCACGCCCCCGACATCATCAAGATCTGCGGCCAGCCGAATGTCATCCCTTCGTCGACCAATCCAACCCGGCCCTATACGGTCAATACCATCGCCGAGCATCTCGACATGCTGATGGTCTGCCATCATCTGTCGCCGTCGATCCCCGAGGATATCGCCTTTGCCGAAAGCCGGATCCGCAAGGAGACGATCGCCGCCGAAGACATCCTCCACGATATCGGCGCCTTCTCGATCATCTCGTCCGACAGCCAGGCCATGGGCCGTGTCGGCGAGGTTGCGATCCGCACCTGGCAGACGGCCGACAAGATGAAGCGTCAGCGCGGCCGGCTGAAGGAGGAAAAGGGCGACAACGACAATTTCCGTGTCCGCCGCTATATCGCTAAGTACACGATCAATCCGGCGATCGCCCACGGCCTCAGCCACGAGATCGGCTCGGTCGAAGTCGGCAAGCGCGCCGACCTCGTGCTGTGGAATCCAGCCTTCTTCGGCGTGAAGCCCGACATGGTGCTGCTCGGCGGCTCGATCGCCGCAGCACCCATGGGCGATCCGAACGCCTCGATCCCGACGCCGCAGCCGGTGCACTACCGGCCGATGTTTGCCTCTTACGGCAAAAGCCTCACCAACTCCTCCGTCACCTTCGTCAGCCAAGCTTCGCTCGATGCCGGCCTGAAGGGCAGGCTCGGCGTCGCCAAGGAGCTCCTGGCGGTGAAGAATACGCGCGGCGGCATCTCCAAGGCGTCGATGATCCATAACGACCTGACGCCGGAGATCGAGGTCGATCCGGAGACCTACGAAGTCAGGGCGAACGGCGAATTGTTAACCTGCGAACCGGCGACGGTGCTGCCGATGGCGCAGCGCTATTTCCTGTTCTAGACCGGTCATTCTGTGCGGAGGGGCATAGGCTGGTTTCTGCGGATCATGGTCCTGCTCGTGGCTCTGGCCGCGGGCGGAACCTTTATTCCCCGGCCGCTGATCGCGCCCGTCAAGGCGTCGTCTGCCGAGGCGACGCACCGGATTCTGTTGCTGTCGGGGCCGATCCATACCGATATTGCAATCCGGCTTGATGATGAAACCCGGGCGGCCTTTTCCTTCCTCGATGGGACCGATTTTCCGCTCGGCCATCCGAATGCGGAATGGCTTATTCTGGGCTGGGGCGGCCGCGCCTTCTATCTGGAAACCCCGACCTGGGCGGAGCTGAAGCCGATGCCGGTGCTGCGGGCGCTGACGATCGATCGTTCGGTACTGCACGTAGACCTCGCCGGTCATATCACCGAGCCGCAGCCGGCTGTTACGGCATTCGATGTCAGCGACGATCAGCTGGCGCGGCTACGCGATTTCATGGTGGACAGCTTCGTCCGCGACGCCGGCGAGATCGTACCGATCCCCGATGCGGGTTACGGCGAAATCGACCGGTTTTTCGAGGCCAAGGGATATTTCAATGCCCTGTTCGGCTGCAATACCTGGACTGCTGCTGCCCTGCGCTCGGCCGGGCTTCGGACCGGCTTCTGGAACCCGCTTCCACAATCTTTGCGATTGTCTGTGGCTGTCTACAATTGAAGCAATTGCCGACCAGGCCGGTGTTATACCAAATTGTGAACGGTACTCTCCATTCGGTTGTAAAAATCAGTGGAAAAATCGGTATTCCCCTGGGTTAAACCATTCTGGAACAGCCCTGCCGAACAGCGGGAAAAAGCTTTTTTATATCAATTGTCTAGCTGTCTCTCAGGAGTGTCCGATTCAGGGATTGAACGTTTACATCCCCTGCTAGAAAAAATCCGTCCACCGAATCGTCCAAAACCATTCGAATTTTAACGAGTCGATTAAGACACCCGCAGCAATTGGGCTCTTATCAATTGCCTTGCAACGCCGGGCAGGAAGGTTGATTCTCATGAAAAACTGGATGTCGCTGCAGGCCGATTTGGGCAATTTTCAATATCGCAGGAACGTCTATGTCTTCGCGCTGAAGATGAGCTTTCTCGCCGTCATTCTCTCTGGCGTCATCATCGCGCTGACGATACCGCCGCTCGGTTTTCTCGGGCTGTTGCCGATGACGCTGCCGCATGCGATCGGCTTCGGCGCGGTTTTTTCCTGGCTCGTCGGCGGAACGGTTTCCGGCATGCTGTCGCTCGCCGCGGGGTTCACCATGCATGAACTGACGCTGTCGCGGGCGGAATTCGAAAAGCTCAGCCGCACGGATACGCTCTCCGGCCTGTTGAACCGGCGTGCTTTCACGGAGGCGCTTGATAACACCGAGGGCGACGCCTCGCTTGTTATTTTCGACGTCGACCGCTTCAAGGCGATCAACGATCGTTTCGGCCACGCCTGCGGCGATGCCGTCATCACGGCGGTTTCGGCCGTGCTGACTTCCACCTTCGACGATTTGTCCGTCGTCGCGCGGCTCGGCGGCGAAGAGTTCGGCGTCATCGTCTCCGGCGAACCGCTGGAGGCGCGAATGGAGCGGATCCAGGCCGTACGGGCGAGCATCGCCGGCAGGCCGATCGCGGCGGAAGGGCATAATATCGCCATCACCATTTCGGGGGGCGTCGCCGATCTTATCGCCGGGCGCAACAAGCAGCAGGTCTATGCCTCGGCCGACCGGGCGCTCTATCTCGCCAAGGCGCTCGGGCGCAATCGCGTCGTGCACGAGCGGGAAGGCCTGCAGCATGCCTGGCACGGGCTTGCCGAAAACGGCCCGGGCGCCGAGGGCAGGGGGACGGGCAGCGACAACGTGATGCAGGCTTACGGAATATAAAAGCCGGGCGCCCAAAGCGTGCCGCGATCCTTCAGATTCACTTCCCATGCTTTAAGTCTTTGATTTTTCGTATGTCCTGATCGCAAGGCCGCTGCAGTCTTTTGCCCCAATGCTGCAAGCGAAAGCCTATTGGTGCTTGCATCGGGAAAGGCTATTTTGCATGGTCGTCGTCTCATCAAAACGGACATATCATGCAGCGCGTCACCTCCTATCTTCCCGCCGGCACCCCTTCTTCCCATCCGATCGCCCAGGTCAAGCTGCCGCATGACCTGCGCCATCTTCGCCGCAAGCTCCTGCATCTGGAAAATGGCGAGATGGTCATGCTCGATCTCAAGGATCCGGTGCTTTTCGCCAATGGCGACCTGCTGGTACGCGATGACGGCGAACTGATCGAGATCCTTGCGGCCGACGAGAAGCTCTTCGAAATTCGCGGACGCGACCGCACGCATCTGGTCGAGCTTGCCTGGCATCTCGGCAACCGCCATCTTGCCGCCCAGATCGAAGAAGACCGCATCGTTATCCTGCGCGATCATGTCATTCGTGCCATGCTGCAGGGGCTGGGGGCCACGGTCCTGGAGATCGACGAGCCCTTCCAGCCGGCGCGAGGAGCCTATCATTCCCATGGCGGGCAATCACATGATCACGGGCACGCTGCCCACGATCATGGACATAGTCACGGGCACGATCACGACGACCACGCGCACGACCATGGCCACAAACACGATCACAACTGCAATCACGATCATGACCATGACCATGATCACGACCACGGGCATCACGGCCACAAGCTCGATTGAGGCTCGATGACCGGGGATCTCGAGCTGCAGGCATTGCTGCGCCTGACGGCATGGCTCTCGCCAGCCTTCCCAATCGGCGGTTTTGCCTATTCGGGCGGGCTGGAGCGGGCGGTGGCCGATGAGCTCGTCACCGATGCGAGCTCGCTGGCGGCCTGGATCGGTACGCTGATCGGTCATGGTTCAGCCTGGAACGATGCCGTCTTGCTGGCCGAAAGCCACAAGCGCCATGCCGACTCCGCGCATCTTGCCGAAATCGCCGCACTCGCCGAGGCGCTCGCCGGATCGCGCGAGCGTCATCAGGAAACGATGCTGCTCGGCGAGGCTTTCGTCGCGGCTGCGCGGGCCTGGCCGGACAGCGTGTTCGAAAGGTTGCCTCAGAAGGCTGCTTATCCCGTTGCGGTTGGGGCGGTGACGGGCGCGCATGCTATCGCGCCAGAGAAGGCGCTCGCCGCCTTCCTGCATGCCTATGCCTCACAAGCGGTTTCGGCAGGCATCCGTCTTGGCGTCGCCGGGCAGAAGGATGGGGTTGCCGTGCTTGCCGGTCTCGAAGCGATCATCGCAGAGATCGCCCGGCAGGCGACCACCTCGACGCTTGACGATCTGGGTTCGGCGACGGTGCAGGCTGATATAGCAAGCCTTCGCCACGAAACCCAGGCGACGCGGCTGTTCCGGTCATAGCAGCGATCCAAAATTTCGGGAGCTGCGTCATTTGACGGTGGCGCGCACCAGCGGCGTCGCTATCATCAGGGTTCGATTGGAGTAAGACACATGAAATCAAGAAACGGACCTCTGCGCGTCGGCATCGGCGGACCGGTCGGCTCGGGCAAGACGGCGCTGACGGAAAAGCTCTGCAAGGCGATGCGCGACGACTATTCCGTCGCCGTCGTCACCAACGACATTTATACGACCGAAGATGCCGAGGCGCTGGTGCGCATGCAGGCGCTGCCTTCGGACCGTATCGTCGGTGTCGAGACGGGCGGTTGCCCGCATACGGCCATTCGCGAGGATGCGACGATCAATCTTCAGGCGATCGCCGGCCTCAACGAGCGGATTCCCGATCTCGATGTCGTCTTCATCGAATCCGGCGGCGACAATCTGGCGGCGACCTTCTCGCCCGATCTTGCCGATATCACCATCTACGTCATCTCCGTCTGCCAGGGCGAGGAAATCCCGCGCAAGGGCGGGCCGGGGATCACCCGCTCGGACCTGCTGGTCATCAACAAGAAGGATCTCGCACCCCATGTAGGCGCCGATCTCGAGGTGATGGACCGGGATGCGGCGCGCATGCGCGCGAGCCGCCCCTTCGTGTTCTCCGACATGAAACGCGGCGACGGGGTCAGCTCGATCGTCAGCTTCCTCAGGGAGCAGGGCGGGCTCTAGATTCGTACGATTTCAGCCCGAATCGACCTAGAGCGATCTCATTTTTCTCGGAGTCGGCATAGGATTCCCAAGTCTGAGGCACGCCTCCAGGAAGAGCGACCGGCGACGGGCGTTCTTCCCTAACGACGGAAAGCAGCATGGGGCAGCCGCGACAATCGCCGCCGCGTGGACACGCGGCCGGAATGCCGGCCTTGCCGTTCGGTGTGCACATGGTTCTTCTCCGGAAATGGTCGACGATGCCACGGGCGGAGCCTCGATCCTCCGCCCGCAGCAATCTTTTCAGGCGGCCAGCTTCAGCGCGTCGGCAAGCATAGCGAAGTCGCCGACCGAAAGCCCCGGACGGACGGCAAAGTCGATGACTGCCTGGAAGATTTCCGGCGGCGCATCCTTCTTCATGGCGCCGAGCAGTGCCGCACGCTCGGCCGGATTGATCGCCGGGATCATGAGGCGCATGAAGGCCATGCTCTTCTCCGGCGGCAGGGAGCCGATAATGCGCATTTCGATGCCGAATATTTCCTGGTCGGTGAAGTTGCGCCACAGCAGAGGGCCGGTCACCGCCTCCTCCTCATGCATATGTGCGAAGTCGTCGGCGATATAGGCGGCAAAGGCGAGATAGAGTTTGCGGCCGCAGGCGGACTTGTGCAGCGGCCAGGCGTTCTCCCAGGCGACGATCAGTTCCTCCAGTTCGCGGAAGGCGGTGCGGTGGTCGTCGTGCTGCTCGTCCAACGTGACGGTCGAGACGCCTTTGGCGGCAAGCGCCGTGTGGATGTTGTCGTCCTCGTGACTGACGTGGGAGGCGGCAAGCATCAGGTAGTGGCGCAGGTCGCCGATCAGGAAGACCGTCTCCTCGACATTCTGGAAATCGGCCGTGCCGAGGCGTCCGAGCAGGTCACAGCCGGCCTTGCGCAGGCCCTTGTGTATCGCGCCGTAAATGTCGTAACGGCCGTTGAGATCGGGGATGCTGGTAAGCGAGAATTCGTGGCTCACGATGGTTTTCCTCTCGTTGGCCGGCGCCTCCTTATGTGCGCCGGGCTGATGGCCTGAGATAACCTAGGCCGTTGCGAGGCGCTTCCTAAAACCATCCTAAGCAATTGAAACGATTGCTAAGAATATCCTAACTAATTATCATCGCCTGACATCGGGGGGACAAGCATTGCTGGGGCCGGAACTTGTGGAATTCATAGAGAGTCCCGTGATGATCCTGTTCGCGACGCGCGACGAGACCGGCCGGCCGATGATTGGCCGCGGCTCCGGCGTGCGCGTCGACCGGCAGAGCGGGCATCTGCACTTCCTCGCCTCCCGCAGCCAATGGCCTGATGCCGTGGGCGAGGCGCTGGACGGCCGGCCGATTGCCACGACCTATGTGCGGGCGGCCGACTACAAGGCCTGCCAGATCAAGGGTCGAGTCCTCACGGCGGGGCCGGCGGATGCCGCCTTCCGGGCACTGGGCCAGTCCTATGTCTCAGAACAGCTCGCGCGGATGCTGGCGCTCGGGGTCACCCGGATGCAGCTCTCGAGCACACTCTCGGACCAGGAACTCGTCTGCATAACGATCGAGCCGCAGGAGATCTTCGAGCAGACGCCCGGGCCGGGCTCCGGACGCCGGCTGACGCCGGAAGCCGTCGCATGATTCCGCTCGAAAGGCTGCGGGACAGTTTCGAGGGTGTCATTCCTTCCGTCATCGCCACGACCGATGCGGACGGCATGCCCAATATTTCCTATCTCTCACACGTGCATTACGTCGACGAGACGCATGTCGCGCTCTCCGACCAGTTCTTTTCCAAGACCGCCGCCAATGTGGCCCGCAACGGGCTTGCGACCGTGATGGTCGTCGATGGCTACAGCGGCCAGCAGCACGTGCTCGACCTGGTGTTCGAGCGTTCCGAGACGGAGGGCGAGACATTCGAGCGGATGGCGATCCATCTGGCGATCCTGGAAAGCCGGATGAGCGGGATCATGAAGCTGCGCGCCGTCGACATCTATCACGTGGAGGACTGCCGGGCCGTGCCGGCCCCCCATCCGCTGATCGAGCCGGAGCCGCTCGTGCTGCCCGACTTGATGGGCAAGGTGGCGAGGCTGACGGCACGGATGTCAGACTGCAGCGATCCGGAAACGCTGCTCGACGTGACGCTTGAGGGCCTCGGCAAGTTCTTCGGCTACAACCATTCCATGGTGCTGGTGCCGGACGGCGAACGCGGCGGGCTGACGACGATCGCCAGCCGCGGCTACGACCAGTTCGGTTTTGGCGCCGAGGTTTCTCCCGGGCGCGGCATTATCGGAATTGCGGCCGAGCGGCAACGCAATGTGCGAATCACCGACTTGAGCCGCGGCCAGCGCTACATCCAGGCGGTGCGGACCATGGCAGGCGTCGAGGATACGACGCCGATTCCGCTTCCGGCGCTCGACAAGCCACTCAGCCAGATCGCGCTGCCGCTTGTCGCGCGGGGAAGGCTCGTCGGCGTGCTGTTCTCGGAATCGACGGAACGGTTTACCTTCCGCCATCGCGACGAGGAGGCGCTGATAGTGATCGCCGCGCATCTGGCCACTGCGCTCTCCTTTCATTCCGAGGAACGCGAGCGGGCGGAGACGGGCCAGCGCGAGAAGGCGGAGGCGCCAGCCGTCGAGGCGGGGAGCGTGCCTGCCGGTCGGCGCATCGCCGTGCGCTTCTATCCACGGGACGGCTCGCTGTTCGTCGACGACGACTATCTCATCCGCGGTGTGCCGGGGCGGCTGCTCCTGCACTTCCTTGAAGACTATGTGCGCATCGGCAAGCAGGACTTTCTGAACCGCGAGATACGCCGCGACCGGCGCCTGCAACTGCCGGACTTCAAGGACAATCTGGAGACCCGGCTGATCTTGCTGCGCCGGCGACTGGAGGAAAAGGCGGGCCCGATCATGCTCGAGCGCGCCGAGCGCGGCCGCCTGCGGCTCATCCTCGCCGGCCGTCCCGAGATTGAGGTGGTGGAAGACTGACCGCGGCGGGTTTCCCCTGCTGGCGACAAATCCGACCAAGCGGCGGAATTGATTTCGCTCAAATGCTGAGATGACCGATAAAACGAAACGAGCCGGAAGATCGCTTCCGGCCCGTTTTGATTTCGCTGACGCTGCTCACTCCGCCGCGAAGGGCGGCAGGCGGAGGACATTAGTGTCGTTGGCGCCCTTGCGCTTGCTTTCCGGCTTCTCGATCGCGGTCAGGCGTTCATCCAGCGCGCCGATATCGCTCTGGTTCTCGCGGGTGACACGGGTGAGATCCTCGCGCGACAGCGGCAGGTCCTCCTCGTCCTTCCTGCCGACTAAGCGGCCGAACATCCAGCCGAGCAGGCGGGACAGATCGTCCATGATCAGGAAGAAAGAGGGCACGACGACGAGCGAGAGTACCGTCGAGACGATGATGCCGCCGATCACCGCGGTCGCCATCGGCGCGCGGAACGAGCCGCCTTCGCCGACGCCGAGCGCGGAAGGCAGCATGCCCGCCGACATGGCAATCGAGGTCATGATGATCGGCCGGGCGCGCTTGCGGCCGGCTTCCACCATCGCCTCGACGCGAGGCATGCCCCGGTGGCGCATCTCGATAGCGAAATCGACGAGCAGGATGGCGTTCTTGGTGACGACACCCATCAGCATCAGGATACCGATCATGACCGGCATCGACAGCGGGTTGCTGGTGATGATCAGTGCGGCGGCGACGCCGCCGATGGCGAGCGGCAGCGAGAACAGGATGGTGAAGGGCTGGATAACATCCTTGAAGAGCAGGATCAGCACCGTCAACACCAGCAAGAGGCCCATCAACATGGCGTTGACGAAGCTCTGCTGCATCTCGGTCTGGACCTTGGTATCGCCGCTTTCGGCAAGGTGCACGCTGGCCGGGATCTTGGCATCGTTGACGATCTGGCGGAAGCGGGCCGAAGCCGTATCGAGCGCCACCCCCTGCGGCAGGTCGGAGCCGATCGAGACGACGCGGTAGCGGTTGTTGCGCTTGATCGAGCTGACGCCTTCCGAATAGTCGATATTGGCGACGCTTGCGAGCGGAACGGTGCCGCCGCTGGCGGTCTGGATCTTCAGCGCCCGGATGGCCGCAAGGTCGCGGCGCATGTCGACCGCGGCCTGAACCCGGATCGGGATCTGGCGATCGTCGAGCGAGATCTTGGCAAGGGCCGCATCGACATCGCCGATGGTGGCGACGCGGATCGTCTCGGAGATTTGCTGCGGCGTGATGCCGAGGCGGGCGGCTTCGTCCTTGCGCGGGCGGACCTGCAGTTCCGGACGGGGCAGGGCGCCGTCGGCGCTGACATTGGCCAGCAGCGGGTCGGCGCGCAGCTTGGATTCCAGAATGCCGACCGCATCATTCAGGTCCTTCTCGTTCTTGGAGAGGAAGTTGAAGGACAGGTCGCGTTCGCCGCGGTCGTTGAGCTTGAGGATATGGACGTCGGGAATGTCGCGCAGCTTGGCGAAGACTTCCTTTTCGATATTCCATTGCGGACGTTCGCGGCCGTGGACTTCCACCTTCGGCAGCATCGGACCGATGACTGGAATATGGCCGAGCACGTCGTTGACCACCTTCTTGACCAGCGACTGGTCGAGCTTGTGAAGTGCAAGTGTGATGGTCGCGCGGCGCAGTTCGAGTTCGCCCTTCGGCGATGCGCCGCCGAGAACGAAGACACTTTCGACGCCGTTGATGTCCTTGACCCTGTCATAGATCGCATCGGTCGTCTTCTCGGTGTCATCGAGCCGCGCATTGGGCGGCAGTTCGACGGAGAGAACGATGCGCGAGGCGTCTTCCGGCGGCAGGAAGCTGCCGGGAACCTGCATCAGCAAGAAGACAGAACCGACCAGGAAACCGATCGCAGCAAGCAGGGTCGCGTAACGCGTGTACCAGTGCCCGGTCGTGCCGCGCACCAGGCGCGTATAGCCCTTCATCAGCAGGCCGTCATTGTCGTGATGGTCTTCCATGCCGTCTTCGGCACGCATCAGATAGGCGGCCATCATCGGGGTGATGAGGCGCGCCACCATCAGCGAGAAGAAAACGGAAAAGGCGACCGTCAGGCCGAACTGGATGAAGTACTGGCCCGGAATGCCCGGCATGAAGGAAACCGGCACGAAGACGGCGATGATCGTGAAGGTGGTGGCGATGACGGCAAGGCCGATTTCATCAGCCGCCTCGATCGCCGCCCGATAGGGTGTCTTGCCCATCTTGATATGGCGGGCAATGTTTTCGATTTCCACGATCGCGTCGTCGACGAGAATACCCGTCGCAAGCGTCAGGGCGAGGAAGCTGACGAGGTTCAGCGAGAAGCCCATCATGTCCATCACCCAGAAGGTCGGGATCGCGGAGAGCGGCAGCGCGATAGCCGAGATCAGGGTCGCGCGCCAGTTCCTGAGGAACAGAAGGACGACGATGATGGCAAGCAGTGCGCCTTCGAGCAACGTATCGATGGCCGCTTCGTAGTTGCCGTGAGTGAAATAGACCGAATCGTCGATCATCTCGATCTTCACATTCGGGTTTTCGCTCCGCACCTTGTCGAGGCTCTGCGCTACGGTCTTGGCGACGCTGACTTCGCTTGCGCCCTTCGAGCGGAAGACGCCGAAGGTCACAACAGGCGTATCGTTGAAGCGCGAGAAGGATTTCGGCTCCTCGTAGGTGTCCTTGATGACGCCGAGATCGGATAGCTTGACGAAACGGCCGCTCGGCAGCGCAATCGTCGTGTCTGCAAGCTCGGCGACGTTGCGGGCGTCGCCGAGAACGCGGATCGCCTGCTCGCTGCCTGCCACCTGGCCGCGGCCGGAGCCGAGGTCGACGTTGGTGCCGCGCAGCTGCTCGTTCACGCTTGCGGCGGTGATGCCATGGGCGTTGAGCTTGTCGGGGGTGAGTTCGATGCGCACTTCGCGCTCGGCGCCGCCGTAACGGTCGACGCGGCCGATGCCGGACTGGCCTTGCAGCGAACGCTTGATCGTGTCGTCAACGAACCAGGAGAGTTCCTCCAGCGACAGGTCAGGCGAGGAAACGGCGAAGGTCTGGATCGCCTGGCCTTCGACATCGACCTTGGAGACGATCGGTTCTTCGATATTTGCCGGCAGATTGCTGCGGATACGGTCGATCGCGTCCTTGGTGTCCTGCACGGCCTGTTCGGTCGGCACTTCCATGCGGAACATGACGTTGGTCTGCGAGCTGCCGTCGGTCACCGTCGACTGGATCTCATCGATGCCGGTGATCGAGGCGACCGCATCTTCGATCTCCTTCGTCACCTGCATTTCGAGTTCGGCAGGCGAGGCGCCGCTCTGCGTCACACTGATCGAAACGAGCGGCACGTCGATGTTCGGGAAGCGCGTGATCGGCAGCTTGTTGAATGATTGCATGCCGACGAAGATCAGCAGGCAGAAGGCCAGAAGCGGCGCGATGGGATTTCGAATGGACCAGGCTGAAAAATTCATCGGATGGTCTCTTTAGTTGGAAGCCGAGGGCTGCTCGTGCACCGGTGTGATGTGGTCGCCGTCGCGGACATAGGCGCCCGCCTTGGCAACGACCTCGTCGCCGGTCTTCAATCCACTGATGATTTCGACATAGGGGCCGTCCTGAATGCCGGTTTCGATCTTTGCGAATTTCACCACGCCGGCCTCGACCTTGCGGGCGGAGGAGCCTTCGTTACCGGTGAGAACCGCGGTCAGGGGAAGCGATACGCCTTCGGTCTCGCGCACGATGATCTCGGCGCTGCCATACATGCCGGAACGCGCCTTGCTGTCATCGTCGATAGAGATATGGACGAGGCCGAGGCGCGTCACCGGATCGACGGTCGGCGAAACCAGGCGCACGGCGCCGGAAAGTTTTTCACGGCTGCCGGAGAGCGATACCGTCGCCTTCTGGCCCGGCACGACCCTGACGATGTCGCTTTCGGCGACTTCGGCGACCAGCTCGACATCACCGTCGCGAATGATGGTGAACAGCGGGTTTCCGTTGCCGGCGGCAATGGCGCCGACCTTGGCGTTCTTTGCCGCGATCGTGCCGGCGACCGGCGTCTTCACGTCGGTGCGCGCCAGCTTCAGATCGGCATCGGCGATCTGGCTGTCGAAGACCTTAAGATCGGCTTCGGCGACCTCGATCGCCTGTTCGGCGGAGACGACACGGGCATTGGCGGCGGCGGCGGTCGCATCGGCCTGCTCGACCTGGGCGGTGGAAACCGTGCCCTTCTTGCCCATTTCCTGGGCGCGGACCTGCTGTTGCCTTGCCTGCTCGGCATTGGCCTGTGCCTCGATGAGCTGGGCGCGCAGCTGGGCAAGGCTTGCCTCGCCCTTGGCCTTCGTCGCCATCATCTGGCTCTTCGTCAGGACCAGCGCGTCATCGTTCAGCGTCGCCAGCGTGCTTTCGGCCTGGACCTTGTCGCCTATATCGGCTTTCAGCGTGCGGATCGAGAGGCCTTCGACCTGTGGCTGGATATAGACTTCCTCGACGGGTTTGACCGTTCCCGTACCGATGACGCGGTCGACGAGGGTGCGATTAACAGCTGTGGTGACGACGATCGCCGGCAGGTTCTGTTGCGGCTTTGCAACCGGCGCTTCCTGCGAAAATGCGGTGGATGCAGCGAGAGCCGCTGCAAAAAGCGTGGATGTTCCTAGAATTCCAAACGGCTTAAGTGCCATGCGTCCTGGTCCAATCTTGTCATAAGGTTAGCCGAATTCGCGCGTCTGCCATTTCAGCTCGCGACCAGGCCACTGCCTTTCCTGCACTCTCAGGGGTATCCACACATCATTTGCCGTCTTCATCCCTCGCCGGCAAATCGGCTTCTAGTTGGTATCGATTTGCTCGATATGCAAGCCCAGCGGAAAACAATTCCCCATGAGCCGATAATAATTACCATCGGAGCCTGAATCAATCACTGCAGGGTTATGCGAACATTACGATGATTGATCAAGCTTCTGCCCCTATGACGTTTGACACGGGATAAATGCGACAGTGGCAAGGCATTTTTTTCATCTCGGTGGAAAAAACACGAAACGCGCGGAGATCTCTCCGCGCGTTTCGCTTCGCATCCCGGCGTAATTACTTGGAAGCAGCGTCGGTGATGTCGTGCGTCCAGGCGCCCGAGGGCTCCTTGCTGATGATCTTCTGATCGAGCAGCGCCTTTGCCGTGCGGGCATAGAGCGCCTCATCCAGCTTGCCGGAGCCGTCGCCGACGAGCTTGGCGACTTCGCCCATCATGCGCTTCTGGTGGTTCTCGTCCTGGCCGCCATTGTCCATGACGATCTCGGCGGCTTCATCAGGATTCTCGGTCGCATATTTCCAGCCCTTCAGCGAGGCGCGGACGAACTTGACCATCTTCTCCTTGAAGGCTGGATCCTTCAGCTTGTCTTCCATCGCATAGAGGCCGTCTTCCAGGAGGTCGTTGCCCATCGCGGTATAGTTGAAGACCGTCAGTTCCTCCGGCTTGAAGCCGGCATCGATCGCCTGCCAATACTCGTTATAGGTCATGACGGAGATGCAGTCGGCCTGCTTCTGGACGAGCGGCTGCACGTCGAAGCTCTGCTTCAGCACGGTAACGCCATTCGGCCCGCCTTCCGTGGACAGACCCAGCTTGTTCATCCAGGCGAAGAAGGGATACTCGTTGCCGAAGAACCAGACGCCGAGCGTGTGGCCCTTGAAATCGGCCTCGGTCTTGACCGGCCCGTCCTTGCGGCAGATCATTTCCAGGCCCGATTTCTGGTAGGGCTGGGCGATGTTGACGAGCGGAACGCCCTTTTCGCGGGCAACCAGCGCGCCGCCCATCCAGTCGACGATGACGTCGGCGCCGCCGCCGGCGATCACCTGCTCGGGGGCGATATCGGGACCGCCCGGCTTGATGTCGACGTCGAGGCCTTCTTCCTTGTAGAAACCCTTCTCCTTGGCGACGTAGTAACCGCCGAACTGGCCCTGCGTGACCCATTTCAGCTGCAGGACCACCTTGTCTGCGGCCATCGCATGGGCTGCTGCAAGCGACATCGCGCTTGCCATCATTGCAACCATCAACTTTTTCATTTTCTTTTCCTTACCCTCTGAAGTTATGCCCGAGCCGTTTGCGAAGCCCGGGCGCGCCTAGCCACCACGGATAGACGGATGCCAGAAAGTCACCGCCCGTTCCGTCAGGGCGATGACGCCATAGAAGATCGAGCCGGCCAGCGCCGCAACGGCGATTTCCGCCCAGACCATGTCGACATTCATGCGGCCGATCTCGGTGGAGATGCGGAAGCCCATGCCGACGATCGGCGTCCCGAAGAATTCCGCAACGATGGCACCAATCAGCGCCAGCGTCGAGTTGATCTTCAGTGCGTTGAAAATGAAGGGCATCGCTGCCGGAAGCTTGAGTTTCAGCAGCGTCTGCCAGTCGCTCGACGCATAGGTGCGCATCAGGTCGCGCTCCATGCTGCCGGAGGCGGCAAGGCCAGCGACCGTGTTCACCAGCATCGGGAAGAAGGTCATGATGATGACGACGGCGGCTTTCGACGGCCAGTCGAAACCGAACCACATTACCATGACGGGGGCGACGCCGATGATCGGCAGCGCCGAAACCATGTTGCCGATCGGCAGGAGGCCGCGGCGCAGGAAGACGACGCGGTCAGCGAGCACCGCGACGACGAAGCCGCTGAGGCAGCCGACGATATAACCGATCAGCACCGCCTTGAAGATCGTCTGCCTGACATCGTCGCCGAGGATCGGTAGCGAGGCCATGATGCGCGCGCCGATGGCGCTCGGCGGCGGCAACAGGATGAAGGGAACGCCGGCGCCGCGGGTCACCGCTTCCCACAGAATGAGGATCCAGGCGCCGAAGATCGCCGGGATCAGGAGTTCGAGCGCCGACTTGCCGACCGCGGTGACGGGCTGCAATTTCGAGAGCTCCGTGACGCATCTCCAGGCAAGCAGCCAGGAGGAAAGGAGCAGCAGGAAGAAAGCCCGTGTTGCCGTAGCCTCGTTGCCGGAAAGGGCCGAAAGCAGCATCCAGGCGGCGCCATGGGCGCCGATGAACAGCACAGTGGCGCGGTAGGCCGGCGGCTGCGGCGCAAAAGACAGAAGAGCGGTCGCAGCGACGATGATGAAGATGAGGCTCACTGTGCCGTCACTCAAGGGTCGCGCCGCGCTCTCAGCCAGAAGCGGCAGGCTCGCCAGCGCGGCGATGCAGAGAAGAAGGGCGACTATGCCCTGCCAGGAGAAGGTCAGATGTCTCATGCCGGCCTCCCGCCCATGGCCCGGTCGACGATCTTTGCCGCAAGGCCGACGATCGCGACCAGGGCGCCCGCAAGCAGCGAGCCGACGACGAGGGCGGCCCAGATATCGATGGTCTGGCTGTAATAGGAGCCGGCGAGCAGCTTCGAGCCGATGCCGGCGACAGCACCCGTCGGCAATTCGCCGACGATGGCGCCGACGAGGCTTGCGGCAATCGCGACTTTCATCGAGGTAAAGAGAAAGGGGATCGAGGCTGGGACGCGCAGCTTCCAGAAAGTCTGCATGGGGCTCGCATAATAGGTGCGCATCAGGTCGAGATGCATGATTTCGGGCGAACGCAGCCCTTTCACCATGCCGACGGCGACGGGAAAGAAGGAGAGGTAGGTGGAGATCAGCGCCTTGGAGACGAGACGGGAGGCGTCGGAATCGAGGTTCAGGAGATGCGCGAGCGCATTGTCGCCGGTCAGTACGTTGTAGGAGATGATGACGATCATCGGCGCGATGGCAAGGATCGGTATGGTCTGGCTCGCCACCAGCCAGGGCATCAGCGAGCGGTCCATGGCGCGGTTGTGGACGATCAGTACGGCCAGAAGGATGCCGAGCACCATGCCGAAGCCGAAGCCGAGCAGGGTGGAGGAGAGCGTCACCCAGCCGTGGTAGACGAGGCTGCGATTGCTCGAAAGGCTGCGCAGGACAGTGTTCTCGTAGACGTTCTGCGCCACCTGATGCGGCGCCGGCAAGATCGGTTTCGGCTGCGCCAGCGTCTTGCCGATGAATTCGAAGGTCGTCGGCGTGACGCCGGCACGGCTGTCCATGTCGCGCTGGAACGGCGCGTTCATGAGAACGGCGGCGACGTACCAGATGACGACGAGGGCGAGCAGGATGGTGGTGACGGGGACGATCTTGTTCTTGAAGGTGTCGGGTTTCATGCTGCTCGCTCCTTCAAAAATGGAGCGGCGTGTTTTTCGATGGTGATGAACACGTAGTCAGGTCCATCAAGCACCTGTGCGTTGTCGAAGCGCAGCACGTTGAAACCCTCGCTGCGTAGGAATGCGTCGCGGGCAAGGTCGTGGCGGCGGCCGTGGGCGGTCTCGTGGCTGTCACCATCGACTTCGACGATCAGTCGCGCTGAAAGCCAGGCGAAATCGGCGATATACGGGCCGATCGGCGTCTCGCGTCTGAACCTCGCTCCAAGGGGCCTGAGATCGCGAAGCATATCCCACATTGCCGCCTCCGCCTTTGTCAATTCACGGCGTAGGCGTTTCGCCGTTTCGCGGGTTTTGGGAGTGATGTTGGAATGTGGCATTAGACCCCTCCCCAACCCCTCCCCACAAGGGGGAGGGGCCAACATGCGGCGCTCGCCGAGTTCTCCACGAAACGTTGCAGGAGAGCGCTGCCGTTGCCGAGGGCTTCGGCGCTAAAGTCCCTCCCCCTTGTGGGGAGGGGTTGGGGAGGGGTCTTTTGACACAACACGCGCCTAAACCTCATGGCTATGCCCCGTTCTCAGCCCCTCGCGGACGCGATGGGCGATTTCCAGGAATTCGGGGGTGTCGCGGATGTCGAGCGGGCGTTCGGCCGGTAGGGGCGAGTCGATCACATCGGTCACGCGGCCGGGGCGCGGCGACATCACGACGATCTTGGTCGAGAGGTAGACGGCCTCGGGGATGGAATGGGTGACGAAGCAGATCGTCTTGTTGGTGCGGGCCCAGAGTTTCAGCAGTTCTTCGTTCAGATGGTCGCGGACGATTTCATCAAGTGCGCCGAAGGGCTCGTCCATCAGGAGCAGGTCGGCATCGAAGGCGAGTGCGCGGGCGATCGAGGCGCGCTGCTGCATGCCGCCGGAAAGCTGCCAGGGAAATTTCTTCTCGAAGCCGGAAAGGCTGACGAGGTCGAGCGCCTCGGCGATGCGCCTGGTGCGGTCGGCTGCGGTATAACCCATGATTTCCAAGGGCAGGGCGATGTTGTTTTCGATGGTGCGCCAGGGATAGAGCGCCGGCGCCTGGAAGACATAGCCGTAGGCGCGGGCCTTGCGCGCCTCCTCCGGCGTCATGCCGTTGATCGAGATCTCGCCCGAAGTGCTCTTTTCGAGATCGGCGATGACGCGCAGGAAAGTCGTCTTGCCGCAGCCCGACGGGCCGATGAAAGAGACGAAGTCGCCCTTGCGGACATCGAGATTGACATCGGTCAGCGCGTTCACCGGGCCGTCATTCGCCTGGTAGGTGAGACAGAGATCCTTGGCGGATACGACGGAGGGTGCTTGCATCAATGCGACCGATCTTGTTTTCGCCGCTGGAAGGCGGTTTGCATGTTACCATCGCCGCAGGCCCTGCCGGCGGCACAATTCACGGAGAAAGAAAATGGACGCGACATCAAAACCCACCTGCCACATCGTTCGTCCCAGCCATGCCTATGACGGAAAGCAGGGGCTGAGCTATTTCGAAGGAATCGCGGCCGAGACGGTCGGCGCCAAGGGCATCTGCATGCACCTGCTGACGATCCCGCCCGGCGTGCGCGCCAAGGCGCATCTGCATGAGGCGCACGAGACGGCGATCTACATGCTCTCCGGCGTGGCCCATACCTGGTACGGCGACCGGCTGGAGCAGCACGTCGTCGTCCATGCTGGCGAACTCTTCTATATCCCGGCCGGTGTGCCGCATATGCCGGCAAACCTCAGCAGCACGCCATGCACGGCGATCATCGCCCGCACCGATCCGAACGAGCAGGAAAGCGTCGTGCTTCTGCCGGAGCTGGACGCGCTGGTGCCGGCGTGAGGTCATCGGCATGGAAGCGTCGATCCCCGATTGATGGTGGTTTCGCTACGCTCCATCGTCACACGCCGGTTGCCGGAATGCCGCTGCGTTCCACCTTGCGCGGAGAGGTGATCTCCTTCCAGGTGGACAGCGCCTTGCTGACGGCCGTGACCGGCTCGCGCCTGACGAACTCGCCGTGGCCCTCCTGGGTCTTGATGGTGCTTTCCTCGATCGCGACCACACCCCGCGTCAGCGTATAGCGCGGCAGGCCGGTGACTTCCTTCCCCTCGAAGACGTTATAGTCGATCGCCGACTGCTGGGCCTTGGACGAGATGGTCTTGGAGCGTTTCGGGTCCCAGACGACGATATCGGCATCGGCGCCGATGAGGATCGCGCCCTTTTTCGGATAGATGTTGAGGATCTTGGCGATGTTGGTCGAGGTGACGGCGACGAATTCGTTCATCGTCAGCCGGCCGGTGTTGACGCCGTGCGTCCAGAGCATCGGCATGCGGTCTTCGAGGCCGCCGGTACCGTTCGGGATCTTGGTGAAATCGCCGACGCCGAAGCGCTTCTGCGCTGTGGTGAAGGCGCAATGGTCGGTTGCGACCACCTGCAGCGAGCCGGAGGCAAGCCCCGCCCAGAGGCTATCCTGATGCTGCTTGCTGCGGAAGGGCGGCGACATCACGCGGCGGGCGGCGTGATCCCAGTCGGGATTGGAATATTCGCTTTCATCAAGCGTCAGGTGCTGGATCAGCGGCTCGCCGTAGACGCGCATGCCCTTGGAGCGGGCGCGGCGGATCGCCTCGTGCGCCTGTTCGCAGGAGGTGTGGACGATGTAAACCGGGCAGCCGGCCATATCGGCGATCATGATGGCGCGGTTGGTGGCCTCGCCCTCGACTTCGGCCGGGCGAGAATAGGCATGCGCCTCGGGGCCGTTATTGCCCTCTGCGAGCAGCTTTGCCGACATCGAGGCGACGACGTCGCCGTTTTCGGCATGCACCAGCGGCAGCGCGCCGAGTTCGGCGCAGCGCTGGAAGGAGGCGAACATCTCGTCATCGTCGACCATCAGCGCGCCCTTATAGGCCATGAAGTGCTTGAAGGTGTTGATGCCCTTGTCGCGGACGATGGTCTCCATTTCCTTGAAGACCTGCTCGCTCCACCAGGTGACCGCCATGTGAAAGGAATAGTCGCAATTGGCGCGGGTGGATTTGTTGTCCCACATGGTCAGCGCTTCGAGCAGCGACTGGCCGGGGGCGGGCAGGGCGAAATCGACGACCATGGTCGTGCCGCCGGAAAGCGCCGCGCGCGTGCCGCTCTCGAAATCGTCGGAGGAATAGGTTCCCATGAAAGGCATTTCGAGATGGGTGTGCGGGTCGATACCACCCGGCATGACATAACAGCCGGAGGCATCGAGCGTCTCTTTGCCCGAGAGGTTCGGACCAATCTCGATGATCTTGCCGCCGTCGATTTTCACGTCAGCCTTGTAGGTGAGGTCGGCCGTGACGATGGTGCCGTTCTTGATGACTGTGCTCATTCTCCGAACTCCCTGTCGCTGCGCGGTGCCTGCGCAAGCTGGTTATCCAATGACTGGCGGTAGCGGATGCAGCCGCGCATAAATTGAGGCCAATCGGGCACGATCTGACCGCCGGCCGGCGTATCAGGCAGGAGCGTCCACAGATCGGGATGATGCCAACAGAGTTCATGCCCCGACGTATCGCGGTGAACGCGGATCGCGTGGCGCATAGCTCGTGCCGCCGACAACAGATCAGCATGGCTCATGCTGTCCAGATCTGCGTCCGGATCCGTGATCACACCACAATCTCCGCCGTCTCCACAACCGCATGGAACAGCACATCGGCGCCCGCCGTCGCCCATTCCTTGGAGATTTCTTCCGCCTCGTTGTGCGACAGGCCGCCGACGCAGGGGCACATGACCATCGTCGCGGGCGCAACCTTGGCGGCCCAGCAGGCGTCGTGGCCGGCGCCGGAGATGAGGTTCATGTGGCTGTAGCCGAGGCGCTCGGCGGCGGAGCGAACCGAGGTGACGAGCTTTTCGTCGAAGGTGACCGGCGCGAAATGGCCGATTGCCTCGATGGAGCAGCCGACACCCAGCGCGTTGCAGATGTCAGGCGCTTGCGCCTCGATCTTTGCCCGCATGCGGTCGAGCTTGGCCTTGTCGGGCGAGCGGATGTCGACCGTGAAGACCACCTTGCCCGGCAGGACGTTGCGCGAATTCGGCGAGAAGAAGACCTGGCCGACGCCGCCGACGGCGCCCGGCTGTTCGCCCATGGCGACACCCTGGACCATTTCCAGGATGCGCGACATGGCAAGGCCGGCATTGACGCGCATGTTCATCGGCGTCGAGCCGGTATGGGCTTCCTTGCCGGTCAGCGTGAATTCCAGCCACCAGAGGCCCTGACAGTGGGTGACGACGCCGATCTGCTTGTCTTCGGCTTCGAGGATCGGACCCTGCTCGATGTGATATTCGAAATAGGCGTGCATCTTGCGGGCGCCGACCTCTTCGTCGCCGACCCAGCCGATGCGCTTCAGCTCGTCGCCGAAGAGATTGCCCTCTGGATCCCTGCGATTATAGGCAAAGTCCAGGCTGTGCACGCCGGCGAAGACGCCGGATGCCAGCATGGCGGGGGCAAAACGCGCGCCTTCCTCGTTCGTCCAGTTGGTGACGACGATCGGGTGCTTCGTCTTGATGCCGAGGTCGTTCATCGTGCGCACGACTTCGAGCGCCGAAAGCACGCCGAGCACTCCGTCATATTTGCCGCCGGTCGGCTGGGTGTCGAGGTGCGAGCCGACATAGACAGGCAGGGCATCGGGATCGGTGCCGGGGCGAGTGGCAAACATCGTGCCCATGCGATCGATGCCCATGGTCAGGCCCGCTTCGTCGCACCATGTCTTGAAAAGGCTTCGGCCCTCGGCATCCGAATCCGTCAGCGTCTGGCGGTTGTTGCCGCCAGCAATGCCGGGGCCGATTTTCGCCATGTCCATGAGACTGTCCCAGAGACGGTCGCCATTGACGCGCATGTTCTCGCCTGGTGCTGCCACCATTCTTATGCCCTCACCTGTTTGCGGCAGTCATGCAAGGGGCATGCCCGCCTGTTCCCGTGGTCTCTTCCCGCGCCTCTTATTGGTTTTGTCGAGCGCCGGAAAATCGCCAGTTGCCTTTGTTTTTCATCTGGCGGATATTTGACCGATTGGTAAACATTACAACTTCCACCGCCGGGCTCAAGACGAAAATCACGAAAATTGCCGATAAAAATGCGGGCAGTTGCACAAGAAAGCGGCGGGGATGGCTACCGGCCGAAACTTGAGCGAAGAAGTTGAATTTCAAGGGGAAACAATAGCCGATGGCTATTCCGAGAGCAGCGAAAACCCTAAGGCGGACGCGAATCCAGGAGGAGAAGGAAGAGCAGATTCTGGAGGCGGCGCTCGACGTGTTTTCGGCACGCGGCTTTCGCGGCTCGACCATCGATCAGATCGCCGAAGTGGCCGGCATGTCGAAACCCAACCTGCTCTATTATTTCCGCACCAAGGAAGCCATGCACCGGGCGCTGATCGACCGTGTGCTCTACACCTGGCTGGAGCCGTTGCGCGCCTTCGATGCCGAAGGCAATCCGGAGGAGGAAATCCGCAGCTACATCAGACGCAAGCTTGAGATGGCGCGTGACTTTCCGCGCGAGAGCCGGCTTTTCGCCAATGAGGTGCTGCAGGGCGCGCCCCATATCGAGGACGAGCTGAAGGGGCCGCTGAAGGAACTGGTGGACGAGAAGGCGGAGGTCATCCGCGCCTGGGCGAAATCAGGCAAGATCGCCAAATGCGATCCCTACCACCTGATCTTCTCGATCTGGTCGACGACGCAGCATTATGCGGATTTCGACGTCCAGGTTCGCGCGGTGCTGGGGCAGGAGCATGCCGGCGATGGGCGCTTCGAGGATGCGGCGCGGTTTCTCGAACAGCTCTTCATCGGCGGGCTGCGGCCGGATACTTCGGGAACGTGACCGCTTAGCCTCTCTTGGGAAGCTGCAGCCGGGCGAGAAGATCCGTTATGCCTTCGGTCGTATAGGGTCTCTGTAAGATGGGCGCGACTTCGTTTCGGCCGCCATTCGCTAGGTGGCGCGCGGATTACTTTCTTTATCGTTCGGAACAGCAGTTGGTGATTGAATGCCTTTGCGCGCGACGTGTTGCTTGGCTAGCTGCTGTAAGGCAAAGTTCGAGCGATGAAACATGATCTAGCCATTTTCGACTTCGATGGAACGCTTGCAGATAGTGGGGAGTGGTTCTCCGGCTCGCTCAACGACGTGGCTGATCGTTTCGGTTTCCGCCGAACATCAGTCGAAGAGAGGGAGGCGCTCCGGCATTTGGGGAACCGTGAGATCATTCGGAAGCTACGAGTGCCGATGTGGAAGATGCCGGCTATCGCCGCATATATGCGGCGAAGAGCGACAGAGGACATCGAGTCGATACGGCTATTCGAAGGGGTCGCACCTGTATTGACGATGTTGCGCCAGCGCGGCATCAAGCTCGCGATCGTCAGTTCCAATACCGAGCAGAACGTACGAGTGGTTCTTGGCCCGGGGCTTGCCGAACTGATCGATTTCTATGGATGCGGGTCTTCAATATTCGGCAAGGCCGTCAAGTTTAGAGGTGCGATGAAGCAGCTCGGGACCGCGCCGGAGCGCACCATCTGCGTCGGCGACGAGACGCGCGACATCGAGGCAGCCAAGGCAGTCGGTGCGTCATCGGCGGCAGTCACCTGGGGATATGCCGCACCGGAATCGCTTCGGCTGATGAAGCCGACGCTGCTGCTCGAGCAAGTGCATGAACTAGAGAGACTGGCTGGATAGCCATCCAAGCCTGCTAGCGAGCGCCATCGCCTTGGGTCGAACGATTCAGCCCATTACCGTCGGCAATCTGGAGGCAAGCGCATCGATCGCAAGTCTCACCTTCGGCAGCATGACCGGGGAGCGTGGCCAGATGGCATGGGCATCGAAGACATTGGCCGGCTCGTGTTTCAGCACCTGGATGAGCCGGCCTGCAAGCACCTCGTCGCGTACGAGCCAGCAAGGCAGCCAGGCAAGGCCGCGCCCGGCGACGGCCGCGTCTGATATCGCAGCCAGATCGTCGAGCCGCAGCCGGGCCTTCGGCGCTATCCGGCGCATGGGATCGGCTGCCGTGGGAAAGATCCAGCCCTTGTCGTCAACGCCCCGTCGGTAGACGATGCCTTCATGCCGCGGAATATCGGAAACCGTCTGCGGGGGCCCGTGTCTTTCCAGATAGGCGGGCGATGCGCAGACTGTCATGCGTTGGCGGGCGATCGCCCGAGCCATCAGATCCGGATTGTCTTTCAGCGGTCCGTTGCGGATGGCAAGGTCGAAGCCATCCTCAAGCAGATCGACGACACGGTCGTTGAAGGAGAGGTCTATTTCGAGATCCGGATGTTCATCGAGCAGGGTTGCGAGGACCGGCGCGATGCAGTGGCGGCCGAAAAGCACGGGCATGGAGATGCGCAATCGGCCACGCACGTCGCGCCGGCCGGATTCCAGCATGGCTTCTCCGAGGCGAATTTCCTCGACCGCCCGCAGGCAGCGCTCATAGAAGAAGCGGCCTTCCTCGGTGAGGCTCTGCATGCGTGTCGTCCGGTTGAAAAGCCGCACGCCGAGGCGCTGTTCCAGACGGGCGATGGTCTTGCCGACCGCCGAGCGCGTGAGATGGAGCCGGTCGGCGGCAGCCGAAAAACCACCGGCCTCGACCGTTTCGACAAAGATTGAGATGCCCTTCAGCTGTTCCATTTTGTTTCCTTTGTGGAACCATTCTGGCGAATTAATATCGCAACTGGTGCGAAATATTCAACGATATGGTCTTGCTCCCTGCAATGGACAAGGAACAAGGCAATGGAGACGACACGGGAATGGCAGATCGACGCGGTCGGACCGGACCGCGAGCTGACGATCGGCGAACGCAGGCTTGAGCCAGTTTCGGGAAACAAGGTCCTGGTTCGGACGGAAGCTGTCTCGCTCAATTTTCGCGACCGGCTGGTGATGGAGAGCGGCATGGGGCTGCCGCTGCAATTTCCCTTCGTGGCGGCTTCCGATATGGCCGGGATCGTGGAGGCGGTCGGTCCCGAGGTTACCCGCTTCAAGCCGGGCGACCGGGTCATCTCGACCTTTTCGCCTGACTGGATCGACGGACGCGGGTTGGGCGACGCGCGCACGCCGCCTTACAAGACACGCGGCGGCTTCTATCCGGGCGTCCTTTCCCAATATAGCGTGCTGTCCGAGGAATGGTATTCGCGCGCGCCTGACACGCTCGATGCGGCGCAGGCGAGCACCTTGCCCTGCGCCGGTCTGACGGCCTGGTTCGCCTTGATCGAACGCGGCGGCCTGAAGGCCGGCGACAAGGTTGTGATGGAGGGTACCGGCGGTGTGGCGCTCTTTGGCCTGCAGATCGCCAAGGCGCATGGCGCGGAGGTCTTCATCACGTCAGGCAGCGGGGAGAAGCTCGAGCGTGCTCTTGCCCTCGGCGCCGATCACGCGATCAACCGCCATGAGGGCGACTGGGTGGAGCAGCTCTATCAGTTGACCGACGGCTACGGCGCCGACCACGTGCTCGAAATCGTCGGCGGTCCGCATCTCGGCGAGGCGCTGAGGGCGGTCGCGATCAACGGCCGCATTTCCGTCATCGGCGTGCTCGAAGGGTTCGAAGTCTCCGGCCCGGCAGGTCCGCTTTTGCTCAAGGCCCCTGTCGTGCAGGGCATTTCCGTCGGCCATCGCCGCGCGCTCGAAGATCTTGTGCGAGCCATCGACCAGATCGGGCTGAAGCCTGTCATCGACAAACGCTATGCTTTCGACGAATTCCCGCAGGCGCTCGATCATCTCTATCGCGGGCCTTTCGGCAAGGTGGTCGTCGAGTTCTGACGATCGCGATTTCCCTTCTCCCAGGGCAGATAAACGCCGCCGGGAGAAGGGAAAGCTGGTCAGGCCGCGGCGGGAACGCCCTGTTCGAAGGCAAGGCCTTCGTCGGCCCAGCCAGTCATGCCGCCAATCATCAGCTTGGCCTTGAGGCCGAGCTTGGCGAGGCGGAAGGCGGCCTTGTCGGCGCCGTTGCAATGGGGGCCGGCGCAATAGACGACGAAGAGCGTGTCCCTTGCCCATTCCGACATGCGATGGGCGGTCATTTTGCCGTGCGGCAGGTTGATCGCGCCCGGAACGTGGGATTGCGCAAACAGTGCCGGCGAACGCACATCGAGAAGAACGAAATCAACTTTGCCGGCGGCAAAGGCGGAGCTGACATCCGAGCAATCGGTCTCGAAGGCGAGCTTGGCGGCAAAATGGGCGGCGGCGATATCGGGCTCGGCGGCTGGGGTTTCGGCGACGGGGCTTGGCATCGGTCTTTCCTTTCCGGTTGGAATTGCCGTCTGGTATCGCCGATGCTAGAGCTTTGTGAAATTGGCCATCATGACTGACAGCGTAAAGATCATGCCAAACGCATCGCTACAGCAAACGAGAGGACCGCTGGTCGCGGCGCTTGCCTATGATGGGCTCTGCACCTTCGAATTTGGTATCGCCTACGAAGTCTTTGGCCTGCCGCGTCCCGAGATGGGCGAAGGCTGGTATCGCTTCTCGGTCTGCGGCATCGAGCCCGGCCCGCTTCGCGCCGCTGGCGGATTGACGGTCGCGGTCGACAAGGGGCTGGAGGTGCTCGATGAGGCGGACCTGATCGTCGTGCCCGGCTGGCGGGCGATCGATGCGCCGGTGCCGGAGCCGCTCGCCGCAGCCCTCAGGGCAGCGCATCAGCGCGGCGCGCGCATCATGTCGCTCTGCTCCGGCGTTGCGGTTCTTGCCGGCGCCGGCCTGCTCGCCAACCGCAGGGCGACGACGCATTGGCGCTATGTCGCCTCGATCGCGGCGCGCTATCCCAACATCACACTTGATGCCGGCGTTCTCTACATCGACGAGGGCAGCCTGCTGACGGCGGCCGGAAGTGCCGCCGGCATCGATCTCTGCCTGCATGTCGTGCGCGGCGATTTCGGCTCGGAGGCCGCAAACAGCGTCGCCCGCCGCCTCGTCGTGCCGCCGCATCGCGAAGGCGGACAGGCGCAGTTCATCAGCGCGCCGGTTCCTGAAGAACGCGAGGGCATTCGCTTGGGCCCGCTGATCGAATGGATGCGTGAAAGCCTTTCCGAGGAGCAGCCGATCAGCCTGCTTGCCAAAAGGGCGGGCATGAGCATGCGCACCTTTCAGCGCCGGTTCGAAGCGACGACCGGTCTCAGCGTCGGCGAATGGCTGCTGAAGGAGCGGCTGCGCCATGCCCGCGATCTGCTGGAAAGGGAACTTGCGGTCTCGCTCGACGACATCGCCGTCGCCAGCGGCTTCGGCACGCTGGCGACGATGCGGCATCATTTCCGCCGGCGGTTGGGCACGAGCCCCAATGCCTATCGGAAGTCATTCGGCGGCTAACGGGGAAGACGGCACCCTTTCGAAAAAGGGCGCCGTCATCTTCACTCACGGTCTCTAAAAATAATAATCCCGCTCGATGCCGTCATAGCGGCCGGATTGCAGGCAGCAGTTCTTGAAACCGCCTCCCGGAGCCGCAAGGGCAGGGATCGTTGCGTCCGAGTTTTTCAATCAGTTCGACATCGCCATGTACGATTTGCGAACCGGTCTTGACCCGGGCTTCGGATGGGAAGGATTTGCGTCGTTTCGACGTGACCTCAAAAGCTGAGGTCGGTGAGGTGTTTGCGAGCCATGGCTGCCTCCTCTTCGTGGACACGCTGCGATGGTGCAGCAGGGTCGCCATAAATCCATCGTAGGCTCAGCGCAACGCCGCGGATTGATCTTTTCCGCGGCGTTGCAAAGCCGTCACTCCGCAGCCTGGCGGGCCATCGGGTTGTTCGGGTGGGTCGTCCAGTTGGCGTAGTGCGGGTCGACCACCTTGCCGGTGCGCTTGTCGAGGGTGCCGGCGGGGAGCTGCTCCATGGTGATGCAGTTCTCGACCGGGCAGACGCTGACGCAGAGATTGCAGCCGACGCATTCCTCGTCCATCACCTCGAAATGGCGAACGCCATCGACGAAGTTGGTGATCGCCTGGTGCGAGGTGTCCTCGCAGGCGATGTAGCAGCGGCCGCATTTGATGCAGGCGTCCTGGTCGATCTTCGCCTTGGCAATATAGTTGAGGTTGAGATACTGCCAGTCGGTGACGTTGGGCACGGCGCGGCCGGTGATGTCGTCGAGGGTCTTGTGGCCCTTTTCATCCATCCAGTCGGAAAGGCCAGTGATCATTTCCTGGACGATCTTGAAGCCGTAGGTCATGGCTGCGGTGCAGACCTGCACGTTGCCGGCGCCGAGGACCAGGAATTCGGCCGCATCTCGCCAGGTGGTGATGCCGCCGATGCCTGAGATCGGCAGGCCGTAGGTTTCGGGATCGCGGGCGATCTCGGCCACCATGTTGAGCGCGATCGGCTTGACCGCCGGGCCGCAATAGCCGCCATGGCTGCCCTTGCCGCCGACCGTCGGGTTGGGGGCGAAGTTGTCGAGATCGACGGAGACGATCGAGTTGATCGTATTGATCAGCGAGACCGCGTCGGTGCCGCCGGCCTTGGCTGCGCGGGCGGGGCGGCGGATATCGGTGATGTTGGGCGTCAGCTTGGTGATGACGGGCATGCGGGTGTAATGCTTGCACCAGCGCACGACCATTTCGATATATTCCGGCACCTGGCCGACCGCGGAGCCCATGCCGCGTTCGGACATGCCGTGCGGACAGCCGAAATTGAGCTCGATGCCGTCTGCTTCGGTCTCTTCCACCAGCGGCAGGATGGCCTTCCAGGCCTGTTCCTCGCAGGGCACCATGATCGAAGCGATGAGCGCCCGGTCCGGCCAGTTCATCTTGACCTGTTTCATTTCCCTGAGATTGGTCTGCAGGTCGCGGTCAGTGATGAGCTCGATATTGTTCAGGCCGAGCAGGCGCCGGTCCGCGCCCCAGATCGCGCCATAGCGCGGGCCGTTAACGTTGACGACGGGCGGGCCTTCCTCGCCCAGTGTCTTCCAGACCACGCCACCCCAGCCGGCTTTGAAGGCGCGCTCGACGTTATAGGCCTTGTCGGTCGGCGGCGCCGAGGCCAGCCAGAACGGGTTCGGGGATTTGATGCCGACGAAATTATTGCGGAGATCAGCCATTGTTCATTCTCCCCTTCAAGCAACCGCGACAGCCGGAGCGGCTGCTGCGGACAGGGTTCGGTGAATGGATTCGGCCGCGTCGCGACCATGGGCGACGGCCGAAACCGTGAGATCCTCGCCGCCGAAGACGCAGTCGCCGCCGGCCCAGACGCCGTCGAGCGAGGTGTGGCCTTCGGTGTCGACGGCGATGCGGCCGGATTCCATGCGCAGCGAGCCGAGGCTGGAGGCTTCGAAAGTCTGGCCGATCGCCTTGAAGATCTGGTCGGCGGCGATTACGCCGGTTTCGCCGGTGCCGACGAGGCGGCCTTCAACGAGTTTGGTATATTCCACCTCGATCGCGGCCACCTTGCCGTCCTGCGAGAGGATTGATTTCGGCGCCAGCCAGTGGCGGATGATGACGCCCTTGGAGCTTGCCAGATCCTGCTCATATTCGGAGGCGTTCATATGTTCCTTGCCGCGGCGGTAACAGATCGTCACCTCCTCGGCGCCAAGGAGCTTTGCCTGCACGGCAGCGTCGATCGCCGTCATGCCGCCGCCGAGGACGACGACGCGGCGGCCGATGGCGATGCCGCTCTTGTCTTCGGCCTGGCGAAGGGCTGCGATGAAATCGACGGCGTCGTCGACGCCTGCAAGGTTCTCGCCCTCGATGCGTAGCGCGTTGACGCCGGCAAGACCGATGCCGAGGAAGACGGCGTCATATTGCGCCTGCAGATCGGCAAGCGAAAACTCGCGGCCGAGAAGGGCGCCGTGCCGGACCTCGATGCCGCCGATCGAGAGGACGTAATCGACTTCCGCCTGTGCGAAATCGTCGACCGTCTTATACGTGGCGATGCCATATTCGTTGAGGCCACCGGATTTTTCCCGGGCATCATAGATGGTGACGGAATGGCCCTTCACCGCCAGGCGATGGGCGGCGGCAAGGCCTGCCGGGCCTGCGCCGACGACGGCGATCTTCTTTCCGGTCGCTTCGGCCCTGACATAGAACTGCTTGCCGGCCTGCATGGCGGCATCTGTGGCATAGCGCTGCAGACGGCCGATCTCGACAGGGCGCTCTTCGGCCGTGTTGCGCACACAGGCCTGCTCGCAGAGTTCTTCGGTGGGACAGACGCGGGCGCACATGCCGCCGAGAATGTTCTGATCGAAGATCGTCTTTGCCGAACCGATCGGGTTGCCGGTCGAAATCTGGCGGATGAAGAGCGGAATGTCGATCGAGGTGGGACAGGCCGTCATGCACGGCGCGTCATGGCAGAAATAACAGCGATCGGCGGCGACCAGCGCCTCATGATTATCGAGGCGCGGATGAAGATCGGAAAAATTAGCCTCATACTCGGCGGGCGAAAGCCGGCCAGCATGAATCCCAGTTTCCAGTCGTTCCATTGAAGTTCCCTCATTATTGGTAAACGGCCTGTGAGGGAAAGCGTAACTCAGGTTTAAAAATTTATCAAACGGTAAAATTTTGCTGATTGCCGCTCGCGAACTGACATGTAAGTGTCTGTTTTGACGGAGGGAATTTATCCGGTTCGAAAGCGTGGTATGGCTAGGCGCGGGGCAGGGAAAGGGGATCCGAAAAAAGATTCAAAAAAGTCGAATTTATTTTCGATCCGAGGGAACCAAAGTGTAGCGCCGTCGTTATTGCGATATCCGGATGGTGATCGCATCGACCCAACATGCGCGCCCCCAACCCACCATCCGGACGTACTCACGGTCCCCTCCCGGTGAGTGAAGACAGCCGGTGCGCCGCCCTCGCACCGGCTGTTTTTCCGTTTTAAGGCTTCGGCTTCCCCAGGCTCACGCCCGCTTGAGAATCTCGAATTCGGTTTCCGGGATGGTCAGGCGATATTCGATGCGACCGGGAACGAGATTGAGTTCCGCCTTGCCGTTGACCGAGGAGGGCACGACGCGCTCCAGCACGGTGCGGCCGAAGCTGTTGTCGCTGAATTCGTGAATTTCCGACTGATTGCGCAGCACTTCCGCCCAGGCGACCTCGATTGCCCGCCTGTCGCCGATCATGGCTTCGCGGCAATTCAGGGTGATGGACGTCGCACCGCCTGATATCGCGCCATAGGAGGCGGAGTTGACGATGAGTTCGTGGAGGGCGAGGCCGAGATGCACGGCGGCATTCGGCGTCAGATGGGCGTTGATGCCGTAGATCGGCATGGAGCCCGATGTTTCCGGCCAATAGGGGGCGAACTGCTTTTCGGCGAGTTCGAAGAGGTAGGCGCCGCGCCAGCTCGAATCCGTGATCAGGTCCTGCGAGTTGGAAAGCGATTGCAGCCGTCCGCGGAATTTGAGGAGGAAACTGTCGAGAGAGAGCGTGTTGCGCGCCGTCTGCGTGGCGATGCCCTGGATGATGGCGAGAAGGTTCTTCGAGCGGTGCGAAAGCTCGCGCAGCAGCGATTTCAGCACTTTTTCGCGATGCCGGCTTTCGGTGACCTCAGCCATGACGGACAGAAGTCCATGTGCGCCGCGTTCGCCGGTGCGCTGGATCTTCAGCTCATAGGTGCGCATTTCGCCGTCGACGTCGATGGCGACCTCGGCATTGTTGGGAATGCCGGTTTCAAGCACCTTGTGTTTCAGCGCCGTCAGATATCGGCCGTGGGCATCGCCGAAAAGCGCGGCATCGCTGCCGCCAGGCATGAAGAGCGCTGCAAAATACGGCGGCAGATTTTCGGCGTAGAAGATCGAAAGCCGGGCGTCCTGGCAGAGGATTGAAATCCCGGCGCTGCCGAGCGCACGCTCCATCATTGCGGTCTTGCCTTCGAACGTGAAAGGCGTGCCGGACAATGCTTCCGTCGTATTCACTCGGCCGCCTTTCCTTGTGACATCTCGAACGTCGCTGAAGGGAGAGCCCTTCAGGAAATCGCCTGCCAACTCTAGAACAAAGCGCTGCAAAAACCGTTAAAACCACCGCAACGCTCCGGTAGCACCGGAACGCCTATATTGGCGATTTGGTTCCGAAGGCCGGAAAATTGCGTTTCAGGCGGCTACTTTGGTCGATTCATTGAAGAAAAGTGCCTGACTGATCAGTGCCTTGACCATGTCGGGATTGAAGGGTTTGGTAACAAGGAACGTGGGTTCGGGGCGCTCGCCGGTCAGAAGCCGTTCCGGGAAAGCGGTGATGAAGATAACCGGCACGCTCGATGTCTTGAGGATGTCGTTGACGGCATCGATACCGGAGCTGCCGTCGGCCAGCTGAATGTCGGCCAGCACCATGCTCGGCTTGGTCTTGTTGTAGAGCGCGACGGCCTCGGCATGCGTGCGCGCAATGCCGGTGACGCGATGGCCGAGGCTTTCCACCATCTGCTCGATATCCATGGCGATCAGCGGTTCGTCCTCGATGATCATGATATCGGTAGCGACCTGGCGGGAAATTTCCTGCGAGGCCTTGTCGAGCAGGCGCATGACGTCCTGTTCGTCGAGTTCCAGGATTTCCGCAATTTCGGCAACCCGGAAATTCTCCACGGCGGCGAGCAGGAAGGCCTGACGGGCGCCCGGCGAAACCTTGGAAAGGTTGAGCGTGGCGCGCTGCTCCCAGGCATAGGGCGAGGTCGGTTCTGGAATCTGGATGGCGGTGGAACCAAACAGTTGAGTAAACAGTTTGTAGAGTGCAACCCGGTCATTCGTCGTATCCGGGAAAATCGACAGATCGGCGATGATGGCTTCAAGAACAGCGGCGACATAAGCGTCACCTGATGTCTGAGTGCCGGTCAGAGCGCGGGAATAGCGACGCAGATAAGGAAGGTGCGGCGCGATTCGAGTAGAAAGTGTCATAAATGGCTCCCGTATGCAGGCCGGTCTTGGCTTCAATGAGCGGTTAACGCCGCCTTGGTAAAAAAGTTCCGGAACGGCAGGAACTTTTTTTGTCGCGCCGCATTATACCAGCCGACACAGAGAGGGCGTAGCATTTTGACCCATGCGGCGGTAGATGCCAGCGACATCGATAGTAAAACCCTCAGTATCGATGGCATTGGCGGGTGCCGAAACCATGATTATTCCATGCGCGTCCCCGGCACAGACAACGGTGAGAAGACGAGTTGATGACTACACGCAATAAAGAAGCAGCCGATCAGCGGAAGCTGGAGCTGCGGGCAAGCGACATTCTTGACCCGAACAACCAAATCGGCGTCAGGCTTCGGTCGCTTTATGCCGCCGCGCAGGAAGAGGCGATCCCCGATCGTTTTCTCGATCTTCTCGAAAAGCTCGACCATGCCGAGATGATGGCTTCCGCCAAGATGGCCGAATAGGATCGTCGGATGGAAGATAAAGTGCAACCCAGCTTCAAGCGGGAATTGCTGGCGGCCCTCCCTAGCCTTCGCGCCTTTGCTATTTCGCTGATCGGCCGCCACGACCGCGCCGACGATCTCGTTCAAGACACCATCATGAAGGCCTGGGCCAAGCAGGATCATTTCGAGATGGGCACCAACATGAAGGCCTGGCTCTTCACGATCCTGCGCAACGAGCTTTACAGCCAGATGCGCAAGAGCGGCCGCGAGGTGCAGGACAGCGACGGGCTGTTCACGGAATCGATGGCGATGCATCCGTCGCAATATGGCGCGCTCGATCTGCAGGATTTCAAGAAGGCGCTCGACCAACTGCCGCCGGATCAGCGCGAGGCGATCATCCTCGTCGGCGCCTCGGGCTTTTCTTACGAGGAAGCCGCCGAAATCTGCGGCTGCGCCGTCGGCACCATCAAAAGCCGCGTCAACCGCGCCCGCCAGCGGCTGCAGGAATTGCTGCAGATATCAGGCGAGGCCGACTTCGGGCCAGACGCCACGTCGGCGCCGCTGACATCGAAGGCGTTTGCGTTCTGAGAAGGGTTATATTTGGGAGGAGGGCACTACACCTCCTCCCTCATTCCTGTGCTCGTCACAGGAATCCAGTGCGCCCAAGTCCTTGGGCGCGAAAGACTTTTCCCTTGAGGTATTGTGGTTCATTCACGGCGCAGACGCGCCGTGGCTGGATTCCTGTGACAGGCACAGGAATGAGGGTGGGTGGGGTGAGCGCACCTGCCAAATCTTCCGCAGGTAATGTGAAGGGGAATATTCACCCCTCTCCGTTCTTGTGACAAGTACACGATAGTGGGCGACCTTGTCCCAGCCATCAATCCTCACGCTTCGACCCCACCAGATTGGCCGCGACGATCGCCGCCAATATGCCGGCCGTCAGCAGCGGCTGCGCGCGGACGAGGCCGAGGCCGACCGTCGCAAGAGATTCCAGTGCCGCGCGGCGATCGCGGGCGCGGCGTGCCTCTCGAGCGTTGATGACTGCCATCACGACAAGCGCGATGATTGCGATCAGCAGCGCGCAGGCGGCCAGGAACAGGGCCGCGCCGACCGGGCCGTAAATGCCGGCGAGCCAGATGGCGCCGGCGGTGACAGCAAGTGCATAGGCGGTGAGAAGGAAGAGGGCGGCGATCGCGATGAAGATGCCGTTGCGTTTGACGCGCACAACGGTTCGATGCACGCTTGCGCCTGTCAGCAGACTGAGGATCGAAAGGAGCATCGCCCTTCCTCAGCGGCGGGCGAGGAAGGCGATGGCAAGGCCGACTGCGGCTGCAGCGCCGATCGTCGTCAAGGGATGCTTGCGCACGGTCTCGCGCATTTCGGTCGCGCTGCGCTCATAGCCTTGCTGCAATTCGCGCAGCAAATCCTCGCTGCGGCCGAGCAATTCCTCGTAGCCGGCGTTTGCCTGGCTGCGGATCTTATCGCCCTGATGGCGCGAGTTCTTGCCGACGAGGCGCGTCAGCTCGGCGAGTTCTTCGCGCAGAGCCCCGATCTGTTCCTCGATGCCGGATTCGAGATTGTGGAAGGTGCCGTTGCGGCGGCTGCGGCTGGACGGGAAGATGGAATAGGTCATGGCTGTCTCCATTGGCTGGGGCGCGCGCAAGCCCGCCTAATCGCTACGGGGGTCACGACCGTTCGTTGCATGCATGAGACCGCCCGGCATTGACCCAGATCACTGCCGAAAACGTGCCGGGCGATCAAAAGTTCCGCTAGAGCCTTTCCGGGTTAGATTGCAGCATTCTGTTGGCTCAAACGGAGTCGGATGGTCGACCGGCCGGCGCGCGTCGTAGCCCAGCTCTACGGCCAAGCCGGCCGGTCGATCAGCCGGCCCGTTTCAGCCAACCCGAAGGGCCGGGCATCTTTCCGCCAGGATCAAAGGCGATCGGCTCGGACGTACCAAGGGGTATGCCCGTCGCCAATCGCCTTTGCCCTGACGAAAACCTGCTCCGGCAGAATGCTGCAATCTAACCCGGAAAGGCTCTAAAGCGGCGGTCGGGGCCGGGAAACGGCGCTGTGGGCGAGCACGAAAGGCGTGCCGTCGGCCGGCGCCTGGTTGATGCGCAGCGCGCAGCCGAACACCGAGAGCATGGTCTCGTCGGTCAGCACCTCCCTGATGCTGCCGGCGGCGGCAAGGCGGCCGGATTTCATCAGCACGATGCGGTCGGCAAAAAGCGCCGTCAGGTTGAGGTCGTGCATGACGGCGATGACGCCGCCGCCGCGTTCGCAGAAGTTGCGGGCGAGCGTCATGATGGTCAGCTGGTGGCTGATGTCGAGGCTGGAGACCGGCTCATCGAGCAACAGCCAGCAGGGTTTGCCATCGACGACGGGCTCGGCGATCTGGCAGAGTACGCGGGCCAACTGCACACGCTGCTGCTCGCCGCCTGACAGTTCCTGGTAGAAACGGCCTTCGAAGCCATTCAGGTCAACGGAGGCCAACGCGGCCGCCGCCGTCTGCTCTGATTTGTCGGGATGGAGGTTGAGGCCCGAGGTCAGGCCCATGCGGACGATCTCGCGCACGGTGAAGGGAAAGGAGATGGTGCTTGCCTGCGGCAGCACGCCGCGAATGGCGGCAAGCTGCCAGGGCTTCAGTCCCTTTACCTCGTCGCCGCCGATGCGCACGGAGCCGTCATAGGCGAGTTCACCTGATATCGCCTTCATGGTCGTCGTCTTGCCGGAACCGTTCGGCCCGGCGATCGCCGTCAGCTCTCCGGCTTTTGCCGTGAAATTGACGTCGCTGACGATGGTCTTGCCGGAAAGGCGCACGGAGAGGCCGGAAACTTCGATCATTTCAGTCGCTCACAGGGCAAGGCGCGAACGCTGCCGCAGCAGGATCCACAGGAAGAACGGCCCGCCGACCGCCGCGGTGATGATGCCGATCGGCAGCTCGGCGGGGGCAACCAGGATGCGGGCGAGCACATCGGCGAAGATCAGCAGCGAGCCGCCGAGCAGGGCTGCCGCCGGCAGCAGGAAACGGTGGTCGGGGCCGATCGCCATGCGCAGGATATGCGGCACGACGATGCCGACGAAGCCGATGCCGCCGCTGACGGCGACGGACGCGCCGGTCGCAGCAGCAACGCCGACGATCGCGACATTCTTCAGCCGCTGCACCGGCACGCCCATGTGAAAGGCGGCCGCTTCGCCCAGCGTGATGGCATTGAGGCCGCGTGCCATGAAGGGCAGGACGGTGAAGGACAACAGGATGATCGGGCCGGCGGCGGCGATCTTCGTCCAGGTGGCGCCGGCAAGCGAGCCCATGCTCCAGAAGGTCAGATCGCGCAGTTGCTGGTCGTTCGCCATGGTGATCAGCAGGCCAGTCAGAGCCAGCGCGAGAGCACCGAGCGCGATGCCGGCAAGCAGCATCGTCGCCACCGAGGTTTGGCCGTGCCGGGTGGCGATCCTGTAGAGCACCAGCGTCGTGATGAGACCGCCGCCGAAGGCGGCAGCCGGTAGGGCGTAGATGCCGAGAAGGGCTGCGAGCGGGGCCGCGATGCCGCCGCCGAGCACGATAATGGTGACTGCGCCGAGGCTTGCGCCCGAGGAGACGCCGACGAGGCCGGGATCGGCCAGCGGATTGCGGAACAGGCCTTGCATCACCGTGCCGGAGACCGCAAGCGAAGCGCCGATGAGGAAGCCGAGGATGGCGCGGGGCAGGCGGATATCGAAGATAATGATCCGGTCCCGGGCGCTGAGCGCCGCCTCGGCGCCAGCCATGTTTCTGACAACGTCGAGGATCGAGGCGTCCGAGGCGCCTGTGGTCACCGAAAACAGCATCGAGAAGACCGAACCGGCGACAAGCAAGGCGATCGTCAGCATGGCGAGCCGCGTTCTGTCGCCCGCCTGCATGTTTTCGCGGATGCCTGTCATCGGGACGTGGCGCCTTCGCTCCGGCATGGCTTGCGGCAGAGCCATGATCAGCCCCCGTAGATCGCCGCATTGAGCTCGCGCGCGGCGGCTGCCGTGCGCGGGCCGAAGCCTAGCAGGTAGATGCCGTCCATCCGGACGATCGCCTTCTTCTCACCTGCCGGCGTCAACGCGATTGCCGGCTGCGCCAGCAGGTCCTCATTCCCTGTGCCGGCGCCATCGCCGCGGTCCATCATCAGGATGAGATCGGGCTTGGCTTCGATGATCGCCTCGTCCGTCAGCGGCTTGTAGCCGGGGAAGGCGTCGACGGCGTTGACGGCACCGGCAAGCTTGATGATGCCATCGGCCGCCGTGCCGGTGCCCGACGCCATGATCCGGCCGTTCTGGGCGCTGAGGATGAAGAGAACGCGCTTGCGCTCGGCCTCCGGGCGCCTTTCGGCATCGGCGATCGCCGCGTCGAGATCGGCTGCGACCTTTGTTTCGAGTGCTTTCGCCTTGTCGGGTACGCCGAGCAGCGTGCCGACGCGATCGATCTTGGCGAGAATGCCGTCGCGGGTGAAGGGGCTCGGCACGGTCTCGAAGGGCACGCTGGCATTCTTCAGCACGGCAAGGGCCTCCTGCGGGCCGGAGCCCTCGACGGCGATGATCGCCGTCGGGTTCATGGCAAGGATGCCTTCAGGCGAAAGCGCCCGCATGTAACCGACATTGGGCAGCTTCAGCGCGGCCTGCGGATAGGTGCTCGTCGTGTCGCGGGCGATCAGCCGGCTTTCCTCGCCGAGCGCATAGACGATCTCGGTGACGTCACCGCCGACCGAGACCAGGCGCGACGTGTCGAGCTTCTTCTCTTCGGCATGGGCGGCGCGAGCGAAGGCGAAGCTTTTGCCTGCCTGCGCCGACGGGATCAGCGGCAGGGCCATGACAACAGCCGTCAGGGCCAGTTCCCAGGGACGGATCCGGCGCAGATTGTTACGCATCGTCATCGCTATGATCCTTATGCGGCGACACTTGCCGCCCGCGGCAGGTTTTCCATGATCTCGCGCCACTCCGAGCGCTCGCCGACGCCTTCCTGCCGCTTGCCGAAGAACTGGATGATCATCTCGCCCTCGGCATTGTAGGCTTCGAGCGAGGTGACGTGGCCGTCCTTGGTCGGCTTGCGCACGGCCCAGGTCTCGGCAATATGGTCCTGGCGCAGATGCAGGTGGAAGGTTGGGTCCATGATGTTGATCCACGGACCCATGGACTGCACGTTGAAGATCGGGCCGGAATGGATCTGGACGATGCCGTTATTGGCGACGAAACACATGATCGGCAGACCTGATTTCACCGAAGCATGCATCATGTCTGCCGTCGCGGTGTTGTCGAGCTTCCAGGCATAGTCGTCGCCGACGGTGCGCACGGCCGCCTGGCGGCCGATCTTCAGGCGCTTCAGCATGCCGAAGAATTCGTGCGTGTCGGTGAGCTTGCTCCAGTTGTCGCGCAGCTCGTTACGGCTGACGTCGGCGGTCTCATCGGCGGCATTCGAGATTTCGGCTTCGACGAATTCCTGCGACTGGTCTTCGAGCCGCAGCTCGGCGACGATCGCGTGATAGGCCTCGACATTCGAATTCGGGCGCAGATGCACCTTGTGCACGGCGTTACCCGCTTTGTCGAAATATTGCAGGCTGAGGCGCTCCTGGTCGCCATCCTTCTTGGAGACCGCGAAGCCATGCTCCCAGCGGCTCGGGAAGATGCGCAGGTCGATGTTCTCGCCGAGGACGATCGCGGCCTGCGCGCCGCTCTTGATGTTTTCGAAGATGCCGATCTTCTCGTGCACCGCGCTTTCGTTGCGCGACAGTGCCAGGACTTCGCCGAGGCGTTCGACGCGCTCAAGAAGCTTCAATGCGCTGCCATCGATGCGGGTCACGCTGATGCCGGTTTCGGCGGCGACGAGGGCCGCTTCGGAGATCTTCAGCCGGGCGGCGATATCGCGCTCGCGCATCTTCGGGTTTTCAGCGCGAAATGCGCGGATTTCTGATGGAGCCGGTCTTTTCTGCTCAGTCATGTCTTGCCCTATTTATTGAGAATGAGTTTGCCCTGGCGGGTGATCTTCAGGCGGTAAACCAGCCCGTCGTGTCGAATCATGATCTCGTTCGTGCCGCGGAAAAGATCCGCGCTTTCGACGATCCGGTGCTGCGCCGCCGGCTCGCCCGGCAGTGGCGCATGCTTAAAGCTATCTGGCTCAACCATCATTTCGGCTGGCAGTTCCGTGAGGCCGGGGATCGGAAGGTTCCCGGTTGTGGCGACAATTATCTTGACTTTCCTACTCATAATTTTTTAAAGACGCAATAGGAGACTGATACAGTCAAGTTTTGAGATTGCCGATATCGGGACAATGCGGAGAAGGTTATGACGGTGAGGTTTGCGGCTGTTGCGGCCGGCATGGTGATGGCGGTTGCGGGCGTAGCCCAAGCGCAGGAGGCGGCATCCGCAAATTCCCTCGATGTCGAACTCAATGCGCTCGCGCCCTCGCAGAAGGGCTGCATGATGACCTTCGTGGCGCTCAACAAATTGCCCGCCGCCATCAGCAAAGTTTCCTTCGAACTCGCTTTCTTCAACGACAAGAACGCCGTCGACCGCATCACTGTGCTCGATTTCCGCGATCTGCCGCAGGGCAAGAAGCGTGTGCGTCAGTTCGACATGCCGAATGTCAAATGCGAGAGCGTCACCCGCATCCTCATCAACGACACGCCGGTCTGCGATGGGCCGGCAGCCGGCGAATGCATGAAGGGTCTCATCACCCGCTCGCAGATATCAGTTCCCTTCGAGGGTTAGAGCATTTCCACGCGGGAAATGCTCTATCTCTTTATTTTCACGCAATTCCGGACGCAAAACCGCTGCTCACTTTTGCTGGAATTGCTCAGGATTACGCCGGGGGATGAACCCGGCGGACATGTTTCAGGGTGTCCGAGGCATAAGCAATGGCGATTTCAGCGAAGTCCAGATCGAGACACGTGCTCATCGGCGCGGCGTACACTGACGGCAGCCTGAACGACAACATTCCCGGCATGCATCCCGGCCACGAGTTGTCCGACCTTCGCAACGTGCTGCGCCAGCCCGCCGGCGAGACGGTGATCCACTATACGCGTTTTTCGCAGATATCTTCCTTTCCCGACCATCCGGAAACCGAGCCGGTCGCACCCGTTTCCGCGCCGCCGATGGATGCGGCGGTGGAAAAGCAGGAAGACGGGAAGATGCCGGTGCGGCGACGGGTGTTGCTGACCTGCGTTGGTTCGCTAATTTTTCACGCGGCGTTGGCTGCAGTGCTGATCATGGCCTTCCCGAAGACCCCCGAGGAGGCGGTCGAGGAAGCCGGTGAAGCGGTCAGCGTCGTGATGTACGGCAACTCCGACGTCGACCAGACCGCTGCCGGCGAAACCGAGGTGAGCGTGCAGGAAGAGATCATTCCAGAGGCTGTCGAGCCGGATACGATCCAGCCGACCGAAACGGCCAGCGTTCAACCGGAAGCCTTTCAGCCGACCGAGATCTCACCGGTCGAGACGCAGGACCCGATACAGCAAACTCTCGCTCCTGTGCTGACGCGCATCTCGCCGGAATCCGTGGCGGCCGTCGAGCCGGAGGTTCTGGTTTCCGAAGCGCCGGCTGAAACTGCCGTTGCACAGCCGATGTCGACCGTCGTTCCGGAGGAGCAGACGCCCGCCGATGAAATTCCCCCGGACGTGCAACCGTCGCAGACGCCGCCTGTCGCCGCAGCCGCGCCCGAAGTGGTGAAACCGGTCAAGGCGGCAGAGGTCCAGCCGGAACCGGACGCGCCGAAGGAAAGGACGCCGATGCCGAAGCCGAAAGCGGTGGTGCAGGAAAAGCCGAAGCCGGTTGAAAAGAAGCGCCCTCCGAAAAAGGCTTCGGGTTCGCAAGGCGAGGCGCAGCAGGATTCCGTGAAGGGCGTTGCCGAGGGGGACCGGTCGGTTCAATCGGATCGCAACTCGCGCACCGCCGGCAACAATGATGGAGTCGGAACTGCAGCCCTTGCCAATTACGACGGGAAGGTGCGCAGCCGCATTCGCCGTGCGATCAGAAGTCCTCGTGGTGTCAAGGGAACCGTGGTCGTCTCGTTTTCCGTGAATGGCAGCGGCGGCCTGACTTCCGTTCGCGTCGTCAGCGGGTCCGGCGTTGCCGAAATCGATCAGCTTGCCGTCAACGCCATCCGGCGGGCGGCGCCATTCGGCCCGACGCCAGGTGGCGATGGACGGAATTTTACCTCCTTGCCGATCGCCATCGAATAATATGATAAAAATTATCAACTTTATACTTTACTCTAAAAATCAGGTTTAATAAGGTCCGCTCGCACACGCAGGAATCGTGTGACGATCAACGAGCGAACGGGTGGTATATGGCTCGCAAGGGCAAGAAGGGATCGAACCGGGAGGCTCGCGATACCGCGGGTGAGGATGCCGATCAGACATCCGCCGGACGATCCAAACTGGATGGCCGCAGTTTCCTCTATGTCGGCGGCCGCGACTGCCAGGTGGCGCATCTTCGCCAGATCTGCAGCAATTTCGGCGCCGAGCTCATTCATCACGACGGTGGCCTGCGCGAAGCGGTCTCGCGCATCGATACCGTCCTTCCCTCGGTCGACTGCGTGTTCTGCCCGATCGACTGTATCAGCCACGATGCCTGCCTGCGCGTGAAGACCGGCTGCAAGAAATTCGGCAAGGCCTTCATCCCGCTTCGCAACGGCAGCAAATCAAGCCTGGAGCGTGCGCTGCAGACGATGAACGAACGAGACACTTCCCGATGAACGACGACGGCTTTACCATGATCGGCCTGCACAAGCTCGCCGCGCAGACGGGCGAGGGCCTCGTGCCCGAGCTCTACGAACTCTTCCAGAGCCATGTCGAACGCCAGCAGATCTACCAGAATGTGACGCTGTTTCCGACCTGGGAGGCCCGCATGCCCGGAGAAACCGCAACAAGATCGCTTGGCCCGGCGGCGGCAAACGGCAATAATATCCTTGCCTTTCCCTCGCGTGCGGCAAAGAGGAAGGCGTAAGGAGGCTTCATGTATATCGCAATGAACCGCTTCAAGGTTTCAACCGGGAGCGAAGGTGATTTCGAGACGGTCTGGCGCAATCGCGATTCCAGCCTGGCCGAGGTGCCCGGCTTCGTCGAATTCCGCCTGCTGCGCGGCAAGGTCAACGAAGAGGAGGGTTATACGCTCTATTCCTCGCACACGGTCTGGAGCAGCGAAGCGGATTTTCAGAACTGGACGAAATCCGAGAGCTTTCGCGCAGCGCACCGCAATGCCGGCGACCGCAAGGCGATGTACAAGGGACCGCCGGTTTTCGAGGGTTTTAATGTGGTTGATGGGATTTAACTGCGGTTGATGTGGCGTGACTTAGCTCTTGGCTGAAATCTTCATTTTGTTCGGCCTGGCCCCACGCGCACCCTCATTCCTGTGCTCGTCACAGGAATCCAGCTACGGCGCGTCTGCGCCGTGAATGAATCAATACCGTGGGGAAGAGTCTTTTGCGCCCAAGGACTTGGGCGCGCTGGATTCCTGTGACAGGCACAGGAATGAGGGAGGAGAGGGCTTGAACCGTCAGCAAAAGCTCTCTCAAGCCCTGACGCGAAACACCGCGCCCGCCGCCACCGCCAGCCAGCCCAGCATCATCGCCCAGCCGCCGGTCGGCGCGGCATAGGGGAAGAGGCCGGAGCCGGTAAAGCGGAGCGTGACGAGGTCGCCGGCAAAGAGAGATGTTCCCAAGATCATCAGGAAACCGGCCAGCCAGGCGGTTTTGAGCCTGGCGGCGCCGAGCGCCAATGCCAGCAGGGCAGGGGCGTGCGCTAGGCACATGGTGGATGCGGATGCTGCCAGATTGGCCTCACCCCCGCCATGGGCGGCAAGGGCGGCAAGCGCTACGCCGGCGACGCCGAACAGGCCGGCAAAGAGATAGAGCACCGGCTCTATGCGCGTGTTCAGGCTCATCGTCATTCCTTGTTCTGCATGTGATAGGCGAGGCGCTCGACCGGCGCCCAGATGAGATCGCGCAGCGCCTGGCTCGATATCGTCTCGTCAAGGGCGCGGCGGAAGCAGAGCAGCCATTCGTCGCGCTCGACCGGGCCGATCTCGGCGACGAAATGGCGGCTGCGCAGGCGGGGATGGCCGCGCTTGTCGGTATAGAGCGGCGGGCCGCCGAGATAACCGGTCATATATTCGTAGAATTTCTCTTCGCTGCCTTCGAGGCTCGGCGGATGCACGGCACGCACGTTGCTTGCCTCCGGCAGCGTGTCCATCAGCGCGTAGAAGCGATGCGTCAGCGCCCGCACGGCGGCATCGCCGCCGATTGCCTCATAGAGTGTAGTGACCTTCTCCGTCACGAAACCATCCCCAATGCCATTCCAGCCCCGCTCCTTCATGCACCTCAGTGAAAATGATCGCAACTGTCATCAAGGTGCCGCGGCATTTCGCCCATAATGCCGGCACAGCAAGGGATTGTATCGATTCTTCTTGACAAAACCGTCCGGACGGTATCTTTATTATTTTATGTCGAACGCTCATCACCGCAAGAAACAACCCGCTCTCGTGCGCCAGCAGTTGCTGGAGGTCGCGGCGCGTCTTGCAGCCAGCCAAGGCATGGCCGCCGTCACGCTCGATGCGGTCTCCGCCGCCTCCAGCGTCAGCAAGGGCGGGCTGCTGCATCACTTCCCGACGAAGAATGCGCTGCTCGATGCCTTGTTCGAGAGCCTGCTTGAAAAGTTCGATGCCGATATCGAGGAATTGATGCGCGGCGATCCCGTGCCGCAGGGCCGCTTCACCCGCGCCTATCTCCGGGCAGTGTCCGGCCTCAAGGATCGTCCCGACGATTCCAGGAGCTGGACGCAGGTGACGATTGCGCTTCTCGCCGAGCCGCGGCTGCGTCTTCGCTGGCGCCAATGGGTGCAGGCGCGGGCCGAGGAGTATATCGGCACCGACAGCTCACTCGATGCGCAGATCGTGCGTTTCGCCGCCGATGGGCTGTGGTTCGCAGATACGTTGGAAAGCCATGATATCAGCGGCGCTCTGAGGCGGGATCTCATCAATCGCCTTGTCGAGCTGACCGGGAAGTAATCGAGAAGGAATTCGCCATGAGCCAGGCTGCCATCTATGGGCTGCTCGTTGCAGCCATCGTGCTCGAGGTCATCGGCACGACTGCGCTGCAACTGTCGCAGCAGTTCACCCGCATCGGGCCGACGGCACTCGTCGTCGCCTGCTATGCAGCAGCCTTCTATTGCCTGTCGCTCACTCTCAAGAGCATCCCCGTCGGGATCGCCTATGCGATTTGGAGCGCTTTGGGAATCGTGCTGATTTCGTCTGTCGGCCTGATCTTCTTCAAACAGCGCCTCGACCTGCCGGCAATCGTCGGTCTCGGGCTGATTATCTCCGGCGTCGTCGTGGTCAATCTGTTCTCGAAGTCCGTTTCCCATTGATTTTGCAGGGATATTGCAGAAATTTTTCTCTGGCTGCCGCCGGAAAAAATTCCCCTTTGTCAAATTCCTGACAAAGGTCTATGAGTTCCTCTGACGTGGCGGAGACGAGGCGCAGCCGGCGCCATCTTCCAAAGCGCTTTGAATCCTGCCTTCCCGCCTATCGATAGTTCCAGCTTCCAGAGGAGCAAGCATCATGGCCATACGCACCGTCGTCTGGGGAGAGAATATCCACGAGAATACCAATGAGATCGTTCGCGGCATCTATCCCGAGGGCATGCACACGACGATCGCCGATGCCTTGAACAGCGATCCCGATATCTCCGCGACCACGGCGACGCTGCAGGAGCCCGAGCATGGGCTGAGCGAGGCCCGCCTTGATGAAACCGACGTGCTGACCTGGTGGGGCCACAAGGATCACGGCGCGGTATCCGACGTCGTCGTCGAGCGCGTCGCCAAGCGCGTCTGGGAGGGCATGGGCCTGCTGGTGCTGCATTCCGGCCATTTCTCCAAGATCTTCAAGCGGCTGATGGGCACACCCTGCGCGTTGAAATGGCGCGAGGCGGGCGAGCGCGAGCGGCTGTGGACGATCAATCCGCGCCATCCGATCGCCGCCGGCATCGGCGAGCATTTCGAGCTGGAGAACGAGGAAATGTATGGCGAGCAGTTCTCGGTGCCGGAGCCGCTGGAAACGGTGTTCATCTCCTGGTTCCAGGGCGGGGAAGTGTTCCGCTCGGGCCTGACCTGGCGCCGCGGCGCCGGCAACATCTTCTATTTCCGCCCCGGCCACGAGACCTATCCCACCTATCACGACGCCAATGTCCAGAAGGTGCTGATCAATGGCGTCAAGTGGGCCTATAACCCTCAAGGGTCGTTGACCAGCATTACCGACGCTCCAAATGTGCCGGTAGAAAAGGCACTGGAGCCGATCGTCGAACGCGGCCCGAAACTGCACCAGGCCGGCGAAGCCGGTTACCGCTGAGGAGCATCCATGCGACTACTCGTTCTTGGCACGGGCGTGATGGCGAAAAACCAGCTCACCCACTTCAGCAAAATCGACGGCGTGACGGTGGTCGGCGCCGTCGACACCGATCCCGACCGGCTTTCCGCCTTTGCCGACAAGTTCAACATTGAAAAGCGGTTTCTCTCGCTGGATGAGGCGATCGCCTGGGGTGAATTCGATGCGGCGACCAACATTACGCCCGATCGCATTCACCACCCGACGACGCTGGCGTTGATCGCCGCCGGCAAGCATGTGCTCTGCGAAAAGCCGCTGGCGGAAAACTATCCGAAGGCGCTGGAGATGACGGAAGCTGCGGAAAAGGCCGGCGTCATCAACATGGTGAACCTCACCTATCGTAACGTTGCGCCGCTGCAGCGTGCCCGCGAGATGGTGCTGTCAGGCGAACTCGGCACGATCAAGCATGTGGAGGCCTCCTATCTCCAGAGCTGGCTCGTCTCGCGCGCCTGGGGCGATTGGCGCACGGAATCGACCTGGCTGTGGCGGCTTTCCACCGGTCACGGCTCGAACGGCGTGCTCGGCGATGTCGGCATTCATATTCTCGATTTCGCCGCCTATGGCGCCGCCACCGACATCGACCATGTCTTTGCGCGGCTGAAGACCTTCAACAAGGCGCCGGGCGGCCAGATCGGCGAATATATGCTCGATGCCAATGACAGCTTCACCATGTCCGTCGATTTCGCCAACGGCGCGCTGGGCGTCATTCATGCCAGCCGCTGGGCGACGGGCCATCTGAACGAGTTGAAGCTGCGCATCTATGGCGAGAGGGGCAGCCTCGAAGTCATCCATCGTCCGGTCGGATCCGAACTGCGCGGCTGCCTCGGCGACGATGTCGAGACCGCCACCTGGAAGGAGATCGAGGTGCCGCCGGTTCCGACCAACTACCAGCGCTTCGCCGAGGCGGTGGCAAGCGGCATCCAGCCCGATCCAAACTTCCGCCACGCCGCCAACCTGCAGAAGGTGCTCGATCTCGCTATGGAGACCGAGCGCGAGCGGCGCGAGCTGAAGGTTTGATCCAGCGGATTGCTTGCCGATAGAGGCGCTGCCGCAGAGGTTAGTGCTGCCGCAAGCGCACGAAAAAAGGCCCCGCCGAAGCGGGGCCTGAGTTGGCCGAGCCGCCGCAAGTGGTCTCGGCCGCTTGTTTATTCAATCACCTGCACGACGCGGTGGGTGCGGGGTTCAACAATCACGTGGCGATTGTTGATAACCGTGTAGGCATATTTCGGATTGTCCGGCACCGGCGTCACGACGACATCAGCCGGAAGCGGCTTGCCGACGACGATCGGCTGCTCGACGACCACGCGGGAGGTCGGGGCGGGCTGCTGTTGAACGTAAGTGACGACCTCGCGCGGCGGCGGATCGATCACGGCACCGGCGACACCGCCGGCTACGCCGCCGATGGCAGCACCTACGGGACCACCGACGATTGCGCCGGTGATGGCGCCGCCGGCAGCGCCGGTCACGGCTCCATCAGCCAGGGCGTTGGTTGCAAATGACGACAGCGCAAGGGCGCTGGAGACAAGTAGGATCTTGTACATTTTGCTTCTCCTTTGCTGGGGTTGCGTTTGGGTAACGACCGCGCCAGTCCGAGGTTCCGGCAGGAGAATCACGCTTTGGAAGCCCGGTTCACATTATGTGAGGTGGCCGAAGCGCTCGCGGGAAAGGCCTTATTCCAGCCGCCGGCGGAAGAGCCAGGCGGCGGCGGTGAGCGTGAAGGCGGCGATCAGCGCCAGCGGGATCGTCTGGTTCACGACCTCGCTCAAGGGGATATCCTTCAAGAAAACGCCTTTGACGATCACCAGGAAATAGCGCAGCGGGTTGATGAGGGTGATCGGCTGCAGCCAGCTGGGCATGTTCTCGATCGGCGTCGCAAAGCCCGAGAGCAGCATGGCCGGGACCATGAACAGGAAGGCGCCGAGGATCGCCTGCTGCTGCGTCATCGACAGCGCCGAGATGAAGAGGCCGAGACCGGCCACCGAGCCCAAATAGAAGATCGCGCTGCCATAAAGGAGGAAGAGCGAGCCGCGCAGCGGCACCTCGAAGAGGAAGACGGCAGCCAGGATATAGACGGTGATGTGGAAGAGGCCGATCATCATCGGCGGGATCAGCTTGCCGATCAGGATTTCGTGCATGCGCAGCGGCGAGACCATCAACTGGTCGAAGGTGCCGAGTTCGCGCTCGCGGGCGATCGACAGGGCTGTGACGATCAGGCCGATCAGCAGCGCGATGCTGGCGATCAGGTTCGGCACCATGAACCATTGGTAGGTGAGGTTTGGGTTGAACCAGTTGCGGGGCACGGATGAGACCATGCCGGTGCCGGAGCGCTTGCCCGCCGGCGTCTCGGCGGCAAGCGACGCGCCGATCTGCGAGAGGTAACCCGCGACGATCTGCGAGGCGTTGGAGCGGCGGCCGTCGAGCACGACCTGCAGGTCGGCCGGCGTTCCCGCCTCGATATTGCGCGAAAACTCCGGGCCGATCTCGACGGCGGCGATGACGGTCTGGTTATCGATCGCCACCTGGACTTCGGCCTGACTGGCGGCGATTTCGATGTTGCGGAAGGTCGGCGAGCCGTGGATACGCTCGATCAGTTCCTGGCTCCAATGGCCGCTGTCGCGGTTGAGGATCATCACGTCGACATTGCGGACCTCAAGCGTCGCAGCATAGGAGAAGACGAGAAGCTGGACGATCGGCGGGCCTATCAGGATGGCGCGGCCCTTGGGATCGCGCAGCACGGCGAGCAGTTCCTTGACGATCAGGGCGTAGAGCCTTGTCCACATCTCAGCCGATCCTCTTTCTTGTGCTGCGGGCGGCAAGCATGAACATGATGGCGCCGATCGTCAGCATGACGGAGATCGCCCGGCCGAACATCGGCCAGATGTCGCCGGCGAGGAACACCGTCTGCAGGCTGGGGATCAGGTAACGCGCCGGCACGATGAAGGTGATCCACTGGATGACCTCGGGCATGGAGTTGATCTCGAAAAGAAAGCCCGACAGCAGGAAGGCCGGCAGGAAGGCAGAGATCAGCGCCAGCTGCGATGCGAGGAACTGGTTCTTCGTCGCCGTCGAGATCAACAGGCCCTGGCCGAGCGCCGGGATCAGAAAGGCGGCCGACAAAGCGTAGAGGGCCGCGACCGAACCGCGGAACGGCACGCCGAAGAGAAAGACCGCCAGCAGCACACAGAGCGTCATGGAGGTGAGGCCGAGCAGGAAGTAGGGCAGGATCTTGCCGGCGAGCAGCTCGACCGCCGTCACCGGCGTCGCCATCATCGCTTCCATGGTGCCGCGCTCCCATTCGCGGGCGACGACGAGCGAGGTCAGCAGCGTGCCGACCAGAGTCATGACGATGGCGATCGAGCCCGGCACGAGGAAATTACGGCTAGTCAGCTCCGGATTGAACCAGAAGCGCTGCTCGACCGAGATGGCGGGGCTGTGGGAGGCGACGTCCGCCTGCCTTTGCCGCTCCCAGTTGGCAACGGCGCCTTGCGCGTAGTTCTGCACGAAATTTGCCGTGTTCGGGTCGGAACCGTCGACGATCACCTGGATCAAGGGATGGTTGGCGGCGGTGTAGCGGGTGGTGAAATCGGCCGGGATGACGACGATGCCGCGCACCCTGCCGAGCACGAGATCTTCCTCGAACAGGCGCCGGTCGCGGCCGATCACCACGTCGAAATAACGCGAGGCCTGGAAACTGGCCGCGAGGTCCTGCGTCAGCGGCGTCATCTCTTCGGTCACAAGGCCGATACGGGTGCGGGTGGTATCGAGGGAAACGCCGTAGCCGAAGAGAAAGAGCAGGATCAGAGGCAGGACGAAGGCTATGAGGATGCTGCTCGGATCGCGGATCGCCTGGAAGCTTTCCTTGCGCACGAGGGCTGAGAGACGCCGAAGCCGGCTGGAAGAGGCGTTCATGCGGCATTCTCCGCTTCCGATTGCTGGACCAGGGCGATGAAAGCATCCTCCATCGTCGGGTCCGGCTGCTCTTTCGTCGCGACCCGGGCTTTCAACTCATCAGGCGAACCGAGCGCGATCGAGCGGCCGCGATAGATCAGCGAGATGCGGTCGCAATATTCCGCCTCGTCCATGAAATGGGTTGTGACGAGCACGGTGACGCCTTTTTCCACAAGTGCATTGATATGCGTCCAGAACTCGCGCCGGGTGATCGGATCGACGCCCGATGTCGGCTCGTCCAGGAAGAGGGCGCGCGGTTCGTGCATGACGGCGCAGGCAAGCGCCAGGCGCTGCTTGAGGCCGAGCGGCAGATCCTTGGCGGCTTTGCGGGCGTGGTGGCCGAAATCGAAAATGCCGGTCATCAGGTCGATGCGCTCGCGCCGGCGCTGCCCGCGAAGGCCATAGACGCCGGCGAAGAATTCGAGGTTCTGCATGACGGTGAGATCGCCATAGAGCGAGAATTTCTGCGCCATGTAGCCGAGCTGGTTGCGGGCTTCGGCGGCATCGCGGCGCAAATCGAAGCCGGCGACGCGGCCCTCGCCGCCGGTCGGTTTCAACAGGCCGCAGAGCATCTTGAAGGTGGTGGATTTGCCGGCACCATTCGGGCCGAGCAGGCCGAAAATCTCGCCGCGGCGGATATCGAAGCTGATGTCGGCGGCGGCGGTGAAATCGCCGAAGCGCTTGGTCAGCCCCTTGGCCTCGATCACCGGCCGGTCGCCCGCGGCCTTAAGCGGCGCCTGCGCCTCGGCAAGCCTGGAGCGGCCGCCGGGACCGCCGCCCAGCATATCGACGAAGGCGTCCTCGAAGCGGGGCGGGGCAGGGGCAAGGGCTGCGCCGTCACCGGCTTTGGCAATGTCAGGTTTCTTGTCTCTGGCTGCGACCAGACGGATCGCCTCGCCCTGGATCACGCCGTCGATGACGCCGTCGGCCTCAAGGAGTTCGGCAAGCACCTGCCGGCGGCGGCCGGTGACGCCGGATACCCTGAAGACCCGGTCGTCGACGCGCTCGGTCATCTCCATCGGCTTGCCCGAGAAGAGCAGTTTTCCCTGATTGAGCAGCAGCACGTGGTCGCAGGCCTCCGCCTCGTCCAGATAGGCGGTCGACCACAGCACGCCGATGCCTTCCCTCGTCAGATTCTCGACCATCTTCCAGAGGTCGCGGCGCGAGATCGGATCGACGCCGACGCCCGGCTCGTCGAGCAGCAGCAAGCGCGGCTTCTTCAGAAGCGCGCAGGCAAGGCCGAGCTTCTGCTTCATGCCGCCGGAAAGCTTCCCGGCGAGCCTGCCGGTGAAACGCTTGAGGTCGGTGAAGGTCAGCAACTCGTCGAAGGCGGCCGCGCGTTCGCTCTTCGGCAGGCCGCGCAGATCGGCATAGAGATCGAGGTTTTCCTGTACCGACAGGTCCTCATAGAGGCCGAAGCGCTGCGGCATGTAGCCGATCGCCGCCTGGATGCCGGCGGCATTCTTCCTGGTGTCGAAACCGAGAACCTCCATTGTTCCAGCGTCCGGCAGCATCAGGCCGGTCATCAGGCGGATCAGCGTCGTCTTGCCGGCGCCGTCGGGGCCGACGAGGCCGGTGATCGCACCGCCGCCGATGGTCCCTGAGACGGCATCAAGAGCGGGTGGCGCATCACCGAAGCGCTTGGTGACGCCGTCGATCCGGACGAGCGCCTTGTCGTCCAAACCTGTCGGGGGGGCGGTTTCGGCGGCGTTCATCGTCCGCCTGCCGTCGGTGCGGAAAGCCGCACAGTGACCGGCATGCCCTGGCGCAGATCCGGGCCGGGCTTGTCGATGACGATCCTGAGGCGATAGACGAGGTCGGTCCTGAGCTCCGGCGTTTCCACCGATTTCGGGGTGAATTCGGCGACCGGCGAAATGAAGCCGATCGTGCCTTCATAGGGCTTATCCGGCGCCGTATCGGAGGCGACGGATACCTTCATGCCGGGATGGATGCGGCCGAGATCCGGTTCGGCGACATAGCTGCGCACCCAGACGGGCTCGGCCAGAGACAGTACGAAAACGGTATCGGCCGGCGAGACGATCGCGCCGTTCTCCCGCACCCGGGAGAGAATGACGCCGTCGTTCGGGGCGCGCAGCTCCGTATCGGCGAGCGAGGTGCGGGCCGAGGCGAGCGTTGCTTCGGCCGCCTTCACCTGTGCGTCGGCTGCGGCGATATCCTCCGCGCGCGAACCCTCCTCAAGCAGCTTCAGCGCCTCGTTGGCGGACTGGGAGCGTGCGGCGGCCATCGCCTTTGCGGCGGTCGCCTGATCGAGACTTGCCTCGGAAATCGTGCCTTGCGGACGAAGCTGGCGGGCGCGGTCATAGGCAAGGTTGGCATTCTGGAGATCGGCGAGGCTTTCGTCATAGGCGGCGCGGGCCTGGGCGATCTCCGTCGGGCGCGGGCCGGCTTTCAGCTTGTCGAGCGTTGCGCGAAGAGCCGCGGCATTGGCCTCGCCGGAGCGGACGGCGAATTCATAAGGTGCGGCGTCGAGCTTCGCCAGGACCGTTCCGCTTTTGACGACATCGCCTTCATCTACGCCGAGTTCGGAGAGGCGACCGCTGACGCGAAAGCCGAGCGAGACCTGGCGGATATCGACATTGCCATAAAGGACGAATTCGTTGCGGGCTTCCGGCAACCAGCCGAGCTTTTCGGGCAGGCCGTACCACCAGGCGGCGGCACCTGCCGCCACGAGGAGAAGAATGGCGAGGGGAAGGATGCGTTTCATGCCGCACCTCCTTTCGACGGGCCGATGACATCGACCAGTTCGGCGGCGAGGCCGCGCAACAGTTCCACCTGTTTCGGGCCGAAAGTATCCCATTCCATCTGGGCGAGAACGGCCGCACGGGCGAAGCGGAAGATGAGGATGCTGCCGACGAGATTGAATGTGCGCAGGCGCACATGCTCGGACGTCGGGTCCTCGCCAAGAATGGCGCCGACCAGGCGCCGGCCCATTTCGATCATTGGCCGCATGATGCCCTGATAGACGCGCTTGAAAGCCTCGGTCGGCTCCATCTGCTCGCGGATCAGGAAGCGCGCCCAGGGCTCGGATTCCTTGGCGACGAAGAGCGTCACCATGGTCTGGAGAACTTCGGTCAGGAGGAGGCGGGCGTCGGCTTCGCCAAGCGGCTTGCCGGCCGCGTCGAGGGCCATGAGATGTGCGCCGATGCGCGCCCTCATGCCGCTGACATGCGTGTCGATCCGCATCATCAGATATTCGGCGGTGGCGATGTAGAGGCCTTCTTTGCTGCCGAAATAATAGGGGATTGCCTGCAGGTTGACGCCGGCCGCTTCGGTCAGTTGGCGCGTCGAGGCGCCGTCGAATCCGTAGCGTCCGAAGACGTCGAGAGCGGCGGTCAGCATCTTCTGGCGCGCGGCTTCGGCGCGGGCGGAGCCCGGTGGGGTTTGATTGTCATGTTGCTGGGTCATGACGGTTTTATAACATCAATCGCAAAATCAGTCAATCGATTGATATATTCGGCCGCGAGGAAATGTGGCGAACGAAAAAGAGGGCGTCCGTTGTCCGGAGGCCCTCTCTTCAATCGGCCGATGCTGCAACTCAGAGACCGAGGAAATAATTCCGGCTCGACGGGCCTTGGGCGGGAGCGAACCACCGGCCCTGCCAGCTGGCCTTGGTGTTGAGGAAACCACCCCCGGAATCCGCCTTCGGCGGCAAGCCTGTCTTAATCAGCGACTGGCGCAGCTCTTCCTGCAGCTTGGCGCGCAGGACGTAGTGGTCATAGACGTCGAGGATGTGGATCGCATAGGCGACGGCGAGCGATTGGTTGCCGCGAACGATCAGCAGGTTCTCGTCGTTCTGATAGGAGGCCTTGTAACCGAGATTATGGCTGCCTGTGATGACGGTGCAATTGTCGGGGTGGAGCGGATCGATGACGATGATCTTGTCGTGGATGATCGCATGGCCAGCGCTCAGCAATTCGGGACGGAGATCGCCGAACTGGGTAGAGATCGCCGCCGCCCGCACCATGACGACGCGACCGTCATCGCCGCCCGGCCACCAGATCGCCCGCTCGGGCAGATCCTTGGTCGTGCCGTCCGGCCGCGTATAGGTCGTGGGTTCGCCGGGTTTTGCCGGCGGCAGGGCCGCCGGATTGCTGATTGCGCCCTGGACGAGCAGATCCGGCCGCGTGGCGGCAGCTTCAGCCGCCTGGCCGATGACGTTCTGTTCGCCGCGCACGCCGGGATAGAAGGTAAGGAACAGGATGGCGCTGTCGGCATGTTCCATCAGCGAATAGACGCGACTCAGGTCGACGGGCGTCGGCGAGGTCTTGTTTTTGGTCGGCGCCTTGGTATTGGGCGAAAACAGGATTTCGACGGTGGTCTTGCCGTCCTTCAGCGTCATCGGCACCGCCGGCGCGGCATTCGCCTGGCGTAACACCGTGCCTTGAACGCCTTTGCTCGCCGCGAAACCTTCGGCGGTCTCGCCGTGGTTGGAAACGGTCAGAGGCACGCCGACAGGCTGCGGATCGTCCCGCAAAAGCTTCCAATAGGCGAGGAAGCGAGCCGCGACATTCTCGTCTTCGATCAGGATGACATTGTTCGACTGGGTGCAGAGGCCGGTTTCCGTCCAGTTGGTGCTGCCGGTCATCACCGTGCGGGCGACGCCGCCTTCGACATAGACGGCGAATTTATTGTGGCCGATATGGCTGTTGTTGTTGAAAAGGCGATCCTGCACACGATCTGCCGAGGGTGCGACGGCATGAAGGCCGACGCGGGCGTCGTGGTTGCCGGTATCCCAGACAACAGGCTTCCTTGGCGGCGGGTCGCCGTCCTTGTTGAGGTCTGTCGAGCCCGAGGTGGAGAGGATCACATGCGCCTTGCCTGTTTTGACGAGCGCCGTCAGCCGCTCAATCAACTCGGGATCGTGCAATTCGTAGAGCGCGAGATAAAGTTCGCCATTTCCCTTCTCGGCGCGATCAATCAGCATCGTCAGGAAGCTCAGCACGTCGGCGGTCAGGAACAGGCGGATCGGATCGTTCTTTTTGGGGATATGCGCCTTCAGCGTCTTCAGCAGGCCTTCGGTGACGCGCGTCGCCGGACCTGGCGCAACATTCTTCGGCTTCACGCCCTGCACCTTCTCCAACTGGCGCACCAGGTTCTGCGTCGACAGAATGCCGTTGGTATAGGTTGCCTTGATGGCGCCACCGCTGGGGAAATCATGAGTGACGTCAATGCTGTCGGTCTTGAAGGGTTGATCCAGAATGAAAAGCGGCCGCTGCGCGCCTTGGTAACGCGGCTTGCCGTTTTCGTCGCGAAAGGGGGCGGTGGCAGAGACGGGGACCTGCGTCCGGCCGGGGCCGGCAAGACCGACCGGCGTAATCTCGTAATGGATCCTGAAATCGATCGGCCGCACACTCGCTTCATCGCGGGAGCGGCGCAGCGTCAGGTCGCGCCACTGATATTGCTGGATCGGCCAGACCGAACTGTCCTGTTCCAGCCAGTCGGGATTCGACTGGTCCGTGAAGGCGATCCAGGTCGGCAGAATGCGCCGGGCGCCGGCTTCCGGTCCGGTTTCGTGAACGCGGGTAATCATGAAGCCGAGACAATCGGCAATCGGGCCGTCAGCCGTCCAGGCGAGGTAGGCAACCTCGCCATTGCACCATGCGCCCGCCTTGGTAATCCTTCCCATGCACGCCTCCCATGTGTTGATGCCCTGACCATGATTGCGTCCGCCGTAAAGCGCGCATGCGCCTGATATGCCGTCCTTGCAGGCGGCAATTGCCTTGCGGGCATGCTGGCCTCTACCCGACTCTATCGTCGGTTGCGCGCCTCTCAATACATATAGGCAGACGATACTAAAGTAACGTGACATCCGTCACCGGGCGTGCATGATCTCTCGCGATTTGACCGATATCGGCCAAGATTGGGCGCCCGGCGGCTTGGTGCGGATGGAAGACAAGGCAAAGAGCTCCGTGGGGAACGGACCTCTGAGGGTTCTCGGGGTGGGAAGAGGCACCAAGCCTTGGGGTCGGCTGCTAACAGGCAGCAGATGCAATATCGCTAATTTTGACGATACTAACGTGTCCGAGCAGGTTACTACGGGGCAGAAATCCTGCCATTTTTTCTAGTTTAGCGGTCATTTTTTGACACAAAACTGCCTTTCTCTTTCCCTACCCCAAGGCTGATGCGTATCCAAATCTATATCATCGCGTTCCTGCTGAGCGCCATTATGTGGTCGATCTCTTTCGATGCGGCCCGGGAATCCTATCATGCCGCGCAGAGCGCGGGATTGATGCCGAACCTGCACATCAACAAGAAGCTGGATCGCATTCTTTAGAGTGCGATGCGGCCTCCGTTGATCGACATTTCACCGATGCCGCGGCGTCAACCTCCGAGGCTGACGATCGCGTTTTTGCCTGCGCGACCGGAGATCCGGGACAGAAAGTCAAATTTCGTAAAATTTGAACGATCGGCTTAAAAGCCCTGCAAATACTGACGTGTAGAGTGTTCTCATGAAAGCGGCCGAAGCGTGGACAGACGCCTCGATCGCTTGGAGCCGGGCGAAGCGAAGCCCGCAGATCCGAGAACGGGGACTTCGACATGCAGAAAACTCTTGCCGCCATCGCCTTGAGCCTGACCATCACCGCGGCTGCCAGCCCGGCCTTCGCGATGGGGCCCGCCAGCCTTGCCCGCGATCTGATGTACACTTCCGCCATCGGCCGCTCGCCCGAGGTTCCCTTGATGACGCGCGCCGGTTTCGTACGCCCAGGCGTTCCCCTCGTGCTGCGCAGCCCGGCTGCGGTCGAAGGCGAGGGCGAGATCAATGCCTATTCGAAGGGCCTGACGGTTGCCATCGACTATGTGATTTCGACGGCAATCGACGCAGTGCAGGCGGTCACGTTTCTCCGCTAAAGCGTGCACGCTTTAGCGTGACATGTTTTAGGTATTCAGTTCGCCGCGTACGTCGAGATACCACTCGACGAAGGCCCTGACGCCGACATCCAGTGTTGTATCAGGCTTATATCCCGTCAGCGCGACGAGCAGATCGGGGGCGGCGAAAGTGCGCGGCACATCGCCCTTCTGCATCGCCAGCATCTTGCGGATGGCAGGACGGCCGAGCGCCTTTTCCACCGTTTCGACGAAATCCATCAGGCTGACCGGCTGGCCGCCGCCAATATTGACGATGCGGAAGGGCGCCTGGCGCGACAGCGTTTCGACAGCCACGTTATCGAGACGATTTTCCTCAGCCGGGGGGATGGCCGACAACCGGACGATCGCTTCGATGAGATCGTCGATATAGGTGAAGTCACGGCTCATATTGCCTTCGCCGTAAATCTCGATCGGCTGGCCTTCGAGCATGTTCTTGGCGAATTTGAACAGTGCCATGTCGGGCCGGCCCCACGGGCCGTAGACGGTGAAGAAGCGGAAGGCCGTCGTCGGGATCTTGTGAAGATGGGCATAGCTGTGCGCCATCAGCTCCATCGATTTCTTCGTCGCGGCATAGATGGTCAGCGGCTCGTCTGCGCGGTCGGTCTCGTGGAAGGGGACGGTCGCATTGGCGCCGTAGATCGATGAGGTCGAGGCGAGCATCAGATGGCGGATTTCGACGCGCCGCGCGATTTCCATGATGTTCCACGAGCCTTCGACATTCGAATGGATATAGGCCTCGGGATTTTCCAGGCTGTAGCGCACGCCGGCCTGGGCGGCGAGGTGGATCAGGACGTCGGGCTTGGCGCCGAGAACGGCCGCTTCCAGCGCCGGCCGGTCCTCGAGCATCGCGATGACCGGTTTGAAGGCGGGAAACTGGGAGAGCGCGGCGTGGCGCATCTCCTTGAGCTTGACGTTGTAATAGGGAGTGAGGCCGTCAAAGCCCGTCACCTCATGCCCTTCCTGCAGCAGGCGCCTGGCTAGATGAAAACCGATGAAGCCGGCAGTGCCTGTAATGAAGTAGCGCATTCCCACCTTTTCTCGGCTCCTGCCGACGGCAAAGAGCCGATTCCGTATTACGTGACCTCACTTACAAGATAAGAAGAGGCCGAGTCGATAGGCCTTTGAAAGAGAAGGCCTGCAGCGGAGGGGCTGCCGCTGCCGGCCCGTCCGGCGCCAGTTTCCCAGGATGACGGCAAGGTCCTCGCTTGCGGACATTATGCTGCATTGCACCATCGCTGCCTGCATGTTATGGCCGGCCAGTCGTCTGCAAGCGGAACCGGGATCGATGAGAAACATAATTTATTGGATTCTCTCGGCCTTTGTGACCCTTGCCATTGCAATCGTGTCGCTGCGTTATGTCACGAACTTCTGGCTGCTGACCTTCGTGTACAGCTTCCAGATTCATCTGGGCGTCGTGTTCGTCGCCGCCAGCATCGTCATTCTCGCCGTCAGACGGCACGCCTACGGCTTTTTCCTGCTGCTTGTCTCGATTCTTCTCGTCGCTCACGGGTTCATCATGCTGCGCGAGTTTTCGGAAGGCGAGAGAGTGGCGGACGCACCGCCGATTTTCCGGCTGATGTCGTTCAATGTGGCGATCGACAATTGGAAAAACTCGACTGCCATCACCGACATGGTGATCGCTTCCAACGCCGATGTCGTCAATCTGCTCGAAGCCAAGCCGCTGACATTTCATCTGCAGCAACTGTTCAAGGCCTATCCCTACCATATCGGCTGCGACCACGGCAAAGACAGCTGCGATACGCTGGTGCTGTCCAAACGCCCGTTCGTGATGCGGCAGGTCGCCAGCATCGGCAGCCTGCGCAAAGACAGGCTGGTCATATCGAGCGTCGAGTTCGGCGGGCAAACCGTCAATCTGGTGTCGGCGCACCTGTCCAAACCCTATTTCGACGATTACCAGATGGGCGAATTGGAAGATCTCGGCAAGGCGCTTCGTCCGATCTCGGGGCCTCTGGTGCTGGCGGGTGATTTCAATTCGTCGGCGATTGCCCCGAGCATTCAGGGCTTCCTGCGCGAACAGAAGCTGAAGACGATCGCGCCCGAACCGGCCACATGGCCAAGCGGCGTCGGCGCGCTCGGGATCGCCATCGACCATATATTTGCGCGCGCGCCGCTCCACCTGACGTCGTTGAAGCGCCTCGAAGACAGCCTCGGCTCGAACCATTCCGGCCTGATCGCCGAATTCGTTCTCGATGGCAGCGGGAAAATTTCATCGGCGAACTGACCTTTCCCGAGCAGCAATCAGCCTCGGGACAAGGTCAGATCCGCATGGGCGATCAGAATTTCGTCCGGCCGCCCTTCTTGTCGATCATCTGAAAGTTCTTGCCGTCGGTTTTCACGCTGACGCAGTCGGTCGACTTGTCGGGAAACAGCACGCAGACCTGACCATTGTCGATCTTATAGCCGTTCTTGTTGCCCTCGCGATATTCGTAGCCGTTTTTGCCCTCTTTCAGCTCGGTCGAGCCCGGCAGGTGGTTACGAATTTCCGACTCGCTTGCAGCGCGCATGCTCGGATTTCCGGCAAAGGCCATTACCGGAAGCATGATCGAAAGAAAGCCGGCGAGGGCGGGCAGGGTACGCATCAGGGGACATCTCCTGTCAGGTCTGTCGGCACGTTCATTCTACGAGATTCCCGAGAGGGAATTCAACAGGGGCGGTGGCCATGCCGCAGCGGCGGGCCGTTCGGCCCGCCGTTTCAGCTGTCTGTCTCAGGTTCTTCCGAATTCGTCGACGATGCGGATGATGTCATCCTCGCCGAGATAGGAGCCGGTCTGCACCTCGATGAGTTCGAGGAGAATCTTGCCGGGATTGGCGAGGCGGTGGACTTCGCCGAGCGGGATATAGACGCTTTCGTTCTCACGCAGCATTCGCACGCTCTCGCCGACCGTCACCTCGGCCGTTCCCTTGACGACGATCCAGTGTTCCGAGCGGTGGTGGTGCTTCTGCAGCGAAAGCTTCTTGCCCGGCGTGACGAAGATGCGCTTTACCTGGAAACGGTCGCCGTTGAGGATCGATGTGTAGCCGCCCCAGGGGCGGTAGGATGTCGGGTGAGTTTCGGCAAATTTCGCGGTAGCGGAGGAAGAGGCCAGCACCTTGACCAATTGACCGACATTCTGGCTGTCTTTCAGCGGTCCGACATAGACGGCGTCCTCGCTGGCAATGACTGCGACATCGTCCATGCCCTGGACGGCCAGATGCACGCCATGGGTCATGACGAGCGAATTGCGGGTATTGACGACTGTTGTATTGGCTGCGGCGACATTGCCGTTGTCGTCGCGTTTGCCCGATTTCCAGACGGCGTCCCAGCTTCCCATATCCGACCACCGGAACGGTGAGGGGACAACGGCGGCCTTGGAGGTCTTCTCCATGATCGCATAGTCGATGGAGATGTCGGGGCACTTGGCGAAATGGTCGGCATCGAGGCGGGTAAAGTCGAGGTCGCGGGTTGCCTTGGAAACCGCTTTGCTTGCAGCCTTCAGCACGTCAGGCGCATATTCCTCCAGTTCGGCGATGAGTTCCGTCACCGGAAACATGAAGATGCCGGAGTTCCAGTAGAAGCCGCCGTCGGCAAGCATCTGCTCGGCTTTCTCAAGCGCAGGCTTCTCCACGAAGCGGCTGACCTTGTGGGCACCGTTTTTGAGCGCCTCGCCGATCTCGATATAGCCATAACCGGTCGCCGGCTCGGTCGGATTGATGCCGAAGGTGACGAGCTTGCCGTCGGCTGCGGCATCGCGGGCGATGCGGATACAATCGAAATAGCTCTTGTCGGCGAGGATCTCGTGATCCGAGGCGAGCATCTGAATGATCGTGTCCTTGCCGAAGAGTTCACCGGTCAGCGTCGCGGCGGCGGCGACAGCTGCCGCGGTGTTGCGGGCGACCGGCTCGAGCAGCACGGCGGCCAGCGGAATGGCAAGCTCGCGGGCCTGCTCGGCGACGAGGAAGCGGAAATCCTCATTGGTGACGACGATCGGAGCTTGATAAAGCGCGGAATCGGAAACGCGTTCGAGGGTTGCCTGAAACAGCGTCTTGTCGCCGACGAACTGGATGAATTGCTTCGGCGCGGTGGAACGGGAAAGCGGCCAGAGCCGCGTGCCTTTGCCGCCGGCCATGATCACGGGAACGATTTTCTGCGTCATAGGCGGTTTCCTCGAATTACGTGTTCGTCGCATGTTTATCGGGCACCTGCCCACTCTTTTATTCGGCCGAGCCCTGCCTTCAGCAGATCCAGCGCTGCGGTTTCGCTCTTGGACTCGACATAGCAGCGCATCTCCGGCGCATTGCCGGACGGGCGGAAATGGATGATTCCCCCGTCGCTCAGCGTCACCCGAAGGCCATCAATGTCGGATTTTGCCGCTACCTCGCCGATCGGCTGGAGGAAGGCGGAAAGATTTTCAGCTGAGGCGCGCAGATGCGCCATCAACGCCGCGCTCGTCTCGACGGGAAAATTCTCCAGACGGTCGGCTGCGGCAAAGGGAAGATGGTAGGAGGCTGATATGGCCGAAAGCGGCTCTCTGCGAATGGCGGAGAGCGACAGGATCGCCAGCATCGGGATAAAACAATCGCGTGTCGGCAAGGCGCGCACGTTGCGGCCGTTGATATCGAAAGGAGTTCCCGTCAGCAGGCCGCCATTGGCTTCGAAGCCCATGACGTGATCGCCGCCTGCGGCCACAGCCTCTTCCATGCCTGATATGACGAAGGGCGAACCGACGCGGGTGCGCCTGACGGCGAAGGAACCGGCTGCTTCGATTCCCGAATTGGAGGTGACGGGCGTCACGACAGTGCCGGCGCCGAGGAAATTGGCTGCGACGAGGCCGAGAAGATCGCCGCGCAGCGGCGTGCCGGTTTCGTCGGCGACCAGCGGGCGGTCACCGTCTCCATCGGTCGAGACGATCGCATCGAATTTGTGATCGGCAACCCAGCGCTTCATCAGCGCGATCGTCTCGTCGGAAACGGCTTCGGTGTCGACGGGAATGAAGCTTTCCGAACGGCCAAGAGGGGTGACCTCGGCGCCGTAATGGGCGAGGACGTCGACCAGGAGATCGCGGGCGACGGTGCTGTGCTGGTAGACGCCGATCTTCAGGCCGGAGAGCGCGCCTTGCGGCAGCAGGGCCGCGTTGCGCTCGAAAAACAGCTGCCGGCAGATCGCCTCACGCTCCTGCGTCTCCGCAGGGTCATGGACCACCGCTTCGCCGCTTCGCTCGATCTCGCCCGCCAAAGCGGTGATGGCTGCCTCATCCGATTTATCGATTTCGCCATCGGGGCGATAGAATTTGATGCCGTTGCGGTCCGCCGGGATGTGCGAGCCTGTGATCATCAGGCAGGCGGCGTTGCTTTCGAGGCCATAAAGGGCAAGGGCTGGTGTCGGCACGTTGCCGCAGTCAAAGATCCGGAAGCCAAGCGAGGCCAGCGCACCGGCGCAATTCCCGGAAATTTCAGGGCTCGAATCGCGAAAGTCGCGGCCGATCAGAATGACGTCGCCGGTCTGGGCCTTGCCGGTCTGCAGCAGGTATTTGCCGAACGCAGTCGCGTAGAGGGCGGAGGCGCGTCCCTTGAGATCGACTGAAAGTCCGCGAAGGCCGCTCGTGCCGAATTTCATATGAAGACATGGCTCCGATTACACGATCTAGTTTCTACTCAGGCCGTCTGCCGGCGTAAATACCGAAGGTCACATATAGTTAAACACGGACGACTGACTTTGGCGATCTTCTCCGCTGAATTCAGAGGCATAGACCCTTGCCCGGCTGACCGGCATTGCGGCGCCGGGCTATTTTGCTAGAAGCATGTGTCCGTTGTTTCGTCACATGCTGAGGGTTTGCCGATGAGCGATACGTCAGTCAGTCTCGAGGAGAGCTGGAAGGTTGCGCTGGAGGGGGAGTTTTCAAGCCCCTACATGCAGCAGCTCAAATCCTTTCTCGTCGCACAGAAGCAGGTCGGCAAGCAGATATTCCCCAAGGGCAGCGAATATTTCCGCGCGCTTGATCTGACGCCGGTCACCCAGGTCAAGGCGGTCATTCTCGGCCAGGACCCTTATCACGGCCTCGGGCAAGCGCATGGGTTGTGCTTCAGTGTCCGGCCGGGCGTGCGCATACCGCCCTCGCTCGTCAATATCTACAAGGAGATGGAGACCGATCTCGGCATCGCGCCGGCGCGGCACGGTTTTCTCGAACATTGGGCAAGGCAGGGTGTGCTGCTCTTGAACAGCGTGCTGACCGTCGAGGAGGGCCAAGCGGCGGCCCATCAGGGGAAGGGCTGGGAACGCTTTACCGATGCCGTCATCCGCAAGGTCAATGATGAATGCGAGACCGTCGTCTTCATTCTCTGGGGTTCTTATGCCCAGCGCAAGGCTGCCTTCGTCGACACCGCACGGCACCTGGTGCTCAAGGCGCCGCATCCCTCGCCGCTTTCGGCGCATAACGGCTTTTTTGGCTGCAAGCATTTTTCGAAGGCGAATGCCTTCCTGCAGTCGCACGGGCGCGAGCCGATCGACTGGCGGCTGCCGACTGATCCGCATAGCGGTTGAGTGAACGGCGATCGGCTCTCGTTCACTAAAACGAAACAATGCGTTTTGGTCTGCGGCTCTTTCCGAAGGGCCTGATAGCGAGCATTTATGATCCATCGAAAGCCCGCAGAGGCGGGCCAGAAAGGGGTCTCACATGCTCGGTCAGATCAAGGGTCTACACCACGTCACGTCGATGGCGGAGGACGCCCGCACCAACAACCAGTTTTTCACCAATGCGCTCGGCCTGCGCCGCGTCAAGAAGACGGTCAATTTCGACGCGCCTGATGTCTATCACCTCTATTATGGTGACGAGACCGGCGCGCCCGGCACGATCATGACCTATTTCCCGTTCCCGAAGATGGCGCAGGGCCGTCCCGGCACCGGCGAGGTCGGCACGACGGTGTTTTCCGTTCCGCAAGGCTCGCTCGGTTTCTGGAGCGACCGCTTCGCCACGCTCGGCGTCAGCGGCCTGAAGGCCGAGGAAAGCTTCGGCGAGAAGCGCCTGAATTTCTCCGGTCCCGATGGGGATGGTTTCGCGCTCGTCGAGGTCAAGGACGATGCCCGCCAGCCCTGGACGCATGGCGGCATCAGCGAGGACCACGCCATTCGCGGATTCCACTCCGTCGCCATGCGGTTGAGGGATGAGGGCGCAACGGCCGAACTGCTGAAGTTCATGGGCTACGAGGTTGCCGAGGAAAGGGACGGCGTCAAGCGGCTGATCAGGCCTGACGGCAACGGCGCGCATCTCATCGATCTCGAGACCATGCCGAATATTGCCCGCGCGCTTCCCGGCGCCGGCTCCGTCCACCATGTCGCCTTCGCCGTCGAAAACCGCGAAAAACAGCTCGAAGTCCGCAAGGCGCTGATGGATACGGGCTATCAGGTCACGCCGGTGATCGACCGCGATTATTTCTGGGCGATCTATTTCCGCACGCCCGGCGGCGTGCTGTTCGAGGTCGCGACCAATGAGCCCGGCTTCAACCGCGACGAGGATACCGCCCATCTCGGCGAAGCCCTGAAGCTGCCGCAGCAGCACGTCCATCTTCGCGCCCTGCTCGAGCAGCATCTGCAGCCGCTTGAAGGTTAAGGAGAAACGACATGACCGAAACTGGATATGTGCACCGGCTGCATGCCGGTGCACCTGGCAAACCGATACTTCTCGTGCTGCACGGCACCGGCGGCGATGAAAACCAGTTCTTCGAGTTCGGCCGACGCCTGCTGCCCGACGCGACGATCCTCTCGCCGCGCGGCGACGTCTCCGAATATGGCGCAGCGCGGTTCTTCCGCCGAACGGGGGAGGGGGTTTACGATATGCCCGACCTTTCACGCGCGACGGAGAAGATGGCGGCCTATGTCAGGGCGTTCGCCGGGGAATACCGGGCTTCCCATATTCTCGGCCTCGGCTTTTCGAATGGCGCAAACATCCTCGCCAATGTGCTGATCGAAAAAGGCATCTTCGACGCTGCGGTGCTGATGCATCCGCTCATTCCGTTTGAACCCGAAGCCCAGTCGGCGCTTGCCGGACGAAAGGTGCTGATAACGGCCGGGCAGCGGGACCCGATTGCACCCGTTCCGATGACCGAGGCGCTGTCGGAACATCTGAAAAACCGCGGGGCGGAGGTCAGAACGGTCTGGCATCCCGGCGGCCACGAGATTGCGCCGCTCGAGATCGATGCGGTCGGCGATTTCTTCGGTGATTATCGAGGCTGATTTGCGGGACCGGCATTTGCCGGTCCCGCATCCTTGCTCAAATGATGCTGCTGTCGTTACGGTCGACAGACTAGGGCATGATGTCGTGCGAAAACCACTGTCCGATTTTGCGCGACCTGCTTCAGGGACGGGGAGGATATTTGCCCCTGATTGCCTTCATATAAAAATTCCCCGGTGATTCCGCCATCGTCAAGCCGACGACAACCCCCTTGGGAACGCCTTCATATTCTCGTCTCTGACCGTTCGTCAGGTAGACCCGTAGATGCCGGCTGTCTTCGTCGTAGGCGATGGCCTCGATCATTTTCGAATCAACCGCAGTTTCCACTTTGCACCCCGCAATTTAGGATCTGAGATTTCTGTTCGCGAACGTCGTTAACGATCGCGACGCAGCATCTTTATGCGGTGCCACAGGAGCGTCAAGCATCATATGCTTAAACGTTCATTTTTTTGTGATGGCTATCGCTATGGTTGATTTATACATCTTTTTGGGAAGTCCAATCTGTGGAAATCCGACATAAGCGGGTTTTTCACCAGTAGCCGCTACAGGCGTGGATCAATCGAACATTGCGATATGCAGGCGGTTTAACGCGGGGTTAACCGTCCTAAATCAAAATATAGCGTCGTCCCAACCGTAAGTGTTCTCGCAGGTATGAATAATTACAGATCGTCGATCCTTGCGGCAGCAACTTTACCTTCAGCGGTGAGTTGTCTGAGCGGGCCTGACGACGCGGCTCGGCATAGCCATGACGCAGATTCGGCCGGTGAGTGGGTCAGATTCGGCAGCGAGCGCCTCAATCCAGAGACCGTGATCTCCAGCATTCGACAGCCGCTCACACGAATCAACGCTGCCTCGGCTCATCTCATCGTGGCGCGGGTGGCAAGGCAGATGGCGAAGGGTCATGCCGACAGCGGGTCAACTTCTTTTGACCGCCGGCGGGCCTTCTGCCTTTTCAGTGACAAACAAGAGATGGATCGTTCCGACAACCGGCATTCGGTCCGGTCTTATAAATGGATTCCATGTTCAACTATCTAGGGCCATTGCGACAACAGATACCGATGCTGGCCGGCAACCGTGGCAGGCGCGGGCGGCTGACATTTGCCGAGGGCGACTTCGCCGCGGTTTACGCGATGAGCGATATCCACGGATGTTATAACGAACTCGTCGAGGTGCATCGCCGCATCGAGGAGGATGGCGCGCGCATCCCCGGGCCGAAACTCATCCTTCTGCTCGGCGACTATGTCGATCGCGGTCCGGATTCGAGCGCGGTTCTGGAGTTTCTGTGCAAGGCGCCGCCGGCGGGATTCCAGCGTATTGCCCTTTGCGGCAATCACGATGCGGAACTGGTGAAGCTTTATCGCAAGCCGGCGCGCATTCTTGAATGGCTTGGTTTTGCCGGGTCGGAGACGCTGAATTCCTACGGCATCGACATCGAGCATCTGCTGCAGTCGGCGGCTGGAAACGAAACGATCGCGCGCCTCATACGCAATATGATACCCGAGCGGCATATCCAATTCCTGGAATCGCTGCCGATCATGCTGCGGATGGGAAGGGTCGTCTTCGTGCATGCGGGCGTCAAGCCGGGCATCGATCTCGACAAGCAGAAAGACAACGACCTGATGTGGATCCGCCAGCCCTTCCTGGAGGAAGGGCCGCAGCTTCCCGTCCTCGTGATTCACGGGCACACCCCGGCTCGTGTTCCGACATTCGGTCCGCAGCGCATCGGCATCGACACGGCGGTTTCGGCGACGGGTCGCCTGACCGTGTTGACGATCAAGGGGACCCGGGTCGGGATCCTTTAAAAAATGTCCCGCAAAATGCGCCGCCCTTAAGGGTGCTCTCAAAATGAAACGCCGCGGGATTTATCCCGCGGCGCCTCAGTGATCATAGGTTCACAAGTCTATCAGGCGCTGGTGGCGTCCTGATGGAGGTTGATGCCGATGCCGGTATAGGCAAAGCCGTGCTTGCGGACCTCGTCGCTGCGGTAGATGTTGCGCAGGTCGACCAGGACCGGAGCGCGCATCGACTGCTTCAGGCGATTGAAATCGAGTGCTCGGAACTGGTTCCATTCGGTGACGATGACAATTGCATCGGCGCCGGCGGCGGCTTCATAAGGACCGCTTGCATATTCGATGTTCTCGATCACCTTGCGGGCGTTATCCATGCCTTCGGGATCGTAGCCGATCACTTGTGCGCCACTGTCCTGCAGGGTCTGGATGATGGCGATCGCCGGGCTGTCACGCATGTCGTCGGTGTTCGGCTTGAAGGTCAATCCGAGGATGGCGATCTTCTTGCCGCGAATGTCTCCGCCGACGGCCGAAATGACCTTGCGGCCCATCGCCCGCTTGCGGTTGTCGTTGATCGAGATCGTCGTCTCGATCAGACGGACCGGAGCGTCGTAATCCTGCGCCGTCTTGGCAAGAGCAAGCGTGTCCTTCGGGAAGCAGGAGCCACCGTAACCCGGACCGGCATGCAGGAATTTGCCGCCGATACGGCCATCGAGACCGATCCCGCGCGAAACGTCCTGGACGTTTGCGTCGACCCGTTCGCAAAGGTCTGCAATCTCGTTGATGAAGGTGATCTTCATCGCAAGGAATGCATTGGCCGCATATTTGATCAGTTCCGAAGTGCGGCGGTCGGTAAAGACCAGCGGCGCCTGGTTGAGGTAAAGCGGACGATAGACCGCGGTCATCGTTTCGCGCGCGCGGTCGTCGTTCAAGCCGACGACGATACGGTCGGGACGCTTGAAATCTTCGATCGCGGCGCCTTCGCGCAGGAATTCGGGATTGGAAACGACAGCGATATCCGCGGCAGGATTGGTTTCGCGCATGATACGCTCGACCTCATCGCCGGTACCGACCGGCACCGTCGACTTGGTGACGATAACCGTGAAGCCTTCGACATAGGTGGCAATCTCGCGAGCAGCCGCATAAACGTAGGACAGATCCGCGTGGCCGTCGCCGCGCCGGGACGGCGTGCCGACTGCGATGAATACGACGTCGGCGCCACGCACGCTTTCGCCGACATCCGTCGAAAAGGACAGCCGGCCGGTGCTGGTGTTTTCGGTGACCAATTGATCGAGACCCGGCTCATAGATCGGAATGCGGCCTTCGCGAAGGGCTTCGATCTTGCTCAGATCCTTGTCGACGCAGATGACGTCGTGGCCGAAATCCGCAAAGCAAACGCCTGAAACGAGGCCGACATAGCCTGATCCAATCATCGTGATGCGCATATTTCCCTCAAATCATTAGAGTAGAACGTCATGCTGCGTCGCAGCATGGGGTCCGTCATACTGAATCTGGGCGAAAAGACAATATCGAAGATCGCCTGATACCCACATCGGAAGTCGAGCTTTGGGCGTTCCTGCACGCTGCAGGCTATCCCATCGACAGCAAAAACATAGGTTTGTGTGGGCGATATGACAAGCCGAGCCGTTCGTTAGAGCCGGCTCGACTTCAATCCCGGGACGGGAGGAATCTGTGTATGCGCTGCCTCGGCTGCTACAGCCGGTACCAGACGTAGGGGTCGGTTCCCGATTGAATCTTGTCCCAGCGCAGATCGGTATCGCGCCAGTCCTTGATGCTGCTTTGCCTGTTGTCGAGCACGAGGTCGCCCTTGTCGGTTCTGACCACCAGCACCGCATGGCCCTCGCCGGAGGGTGTGTATGCCGTGGCGATCCGCAATGCGCGCGACGACCAGCCCATCGCGATCAGCCGGCTGCGCTTGGTCAGCGCGAAATCTTCGCAGTCGCCGCTGCGGACATTCACCTTCCAGACATCGCCGTTCAGTTCGTTGCTAGGGTCGTTCCGGCCTTTCATGGTCCGATTGACCGTGCTGTTTACATCCTTCAGCTGAAGCATTTCCTTGTCCGTCAACGCAACGACCGACAGGCCATTGTTGTCGCGGCATTCGGCCGGGTTCTGCGCACAGAACAGCACCTGGGCGAAGGGCGGAATGATCGTGCCCTTTTCAGAGATATAGCTGACCGCCGAACTGCCGCTCAGGCCGCGGGCAAAACCTGCGGGACCGGCGGCAAATGCCGAGCATGCATTACCTGCCGCAAAAGCCAGTGCCAGAAGTGTAACGAATGTTTTCTTCATCTCTTAAATCCCCGTCAGGACAACCGATTGAGATCAGGCTTGCCTTTTGTCTCAGTCAATGGCATGGCGATTTAGTAATCTGCCAAGTATTGGCTGCAGAACGTCTGTCCCGTTCCTGCTGCTTGAAGGAGCATAGTCGGGGCTTGTCTCGATTGATTTAAACCTTTCGCGACAATTTTAATCGATGTGGATTTCTACTGGACCCTAGCATGCAAGCGCTTGATATGCAACTTTAATTAGCATGACGAGATGGCTCGTGGCGGTTGTCTCGCAGGATTGATCGCCGCCTGATTTGGTAAACGAAATCTGATGTTGTCCAATCTTATCAACAGGAAGGTCTTGCGCGAGGTTCTCCTCGTTGCCTTTATTGGTCTCGTTATACTGACACTCATTCCGTTCGGCAGCGTCACGCCCTTTCCCTTCACCTTCGCCGCGATCGGAATGTTTTCCCTCGCCATCATTTCGGCTTTGCTGTTTGGAGAGCCGAGACAAAGCAGATGGGTTTTCAGTATCGCTTTGTTTCTGCTTGTCGTGCTGGCGGGCTGGACGTTCATCCAGACGATCGAGCTGCCTTTCAATTGGCTGGCGCATCCCGCCTGGGGTGCCGCACGCGATCTCGCAGGCGTCCGATACGCCGCGATCTCGGTCGAGCCGGCCGACACGCTGGCGTCGATCCTCCTGATCGCCCTGCCGTTCGTTACCTTCCTGACCGGGCTTCTCTTATGCGATAACGATCAGCGCTCCAGAAAAGTGCTTGCCGGCCTTGGGCTTTCGGCGGGCGTCATCGCCGTTTTCGGCCTGCTGCAGTTTTCGATGTTTCCCAACATCCTGATCGTCGTGGAAAAACATGCCTATCTCGACAGCCTGACGGCGGTCTTCGTCAACCGCAATACCGCCGCCACTTTCCTCGGACTTGGGGTACTGCTCATGCTGACTCAGGTCAGGGAGATTACCCGTGCCTATTCGAAATATCCGCCCGGCGAGCCGGGCCGGAACATTCTTCTGCTGAAATCGTGGATCTATGTCCTGCTGCTCTGCGCATGCTTCACCGCGCTGATGCTGAGCCATTCGCGCGCCGGCATATTCGCGACCTTTGTCGGCGCTCTCATCTATTTTCCCTGGCTTGTCGTCAATTGGAACAGCTCGAGACGGTTTCTCAGGCTGGAGCCGAGATGGCGCTCGCTGCTGAAGTTCCTCGCGGGCGGTATCTTCGTCGTCGTGTTGCTGGCGATGTTTGCCGGCCAGGCGATCTTGCGTGCGCAGGAACGGCGGCTCGAAGACGATGATCGGTTCTGCATCCTGCCAGGCATATGGCGTGCCATTTCGGATCATTGGCTGACGGGGACGGGTCTCGGGACATTCCGGACCGTATTTTCCGCCTATCGCGATCCGGCCTGCGGGATTTTCGGCATCTTCGATCGCGCGCACAATTTCTATCTCGAAGGATTTCTTGGCTTGGGGATCATCTTTCCGATTGCGGCAATCCTTGTCTTTTCGGTCCTTGCCAAGGTCTTTTGGCGCGGAATCGCCGACAGACGGCGCCTGAGACACTATGTCCTACTCGGCATAGCGGCGACGGTTCTGGTCGCCCTTCACGCGGCGGTCGATTTCTCGCTGCAAATCCCCGGTTTCGCGGTGTTTTTCGCCGCCTTCCTCAGCGCCGTCGTCTCGATCAGCCTCGGCCGCAGCCAGAGCGAAACGGATCGGCAATATGCGTGATCCCTAAGCAATGATTGGCTTAAATGAATGGGTTTTATGAAGATTTTTCGAAAATGCCCTTGTCCCGGCGCTGCGGGTTGACTCTCAAACCTAAGAAATTTTATAGCGGATGCGGCCTTTAGATTATTGCCGGCACCAGAGTGTCGAGCTGGGGCCGTTTCGTTTGCTGAAGGGGTCGGCGTTGCTGACCTGCCACAGTTAGAGAATGTTAAACGGCTTTTGGCGATTATGATCGGGGATTGTCTTGTATTTTGTCAGATTGCGGGGCAGTAGCTCAAAGTGCGTCAACACGGGTTATTCTATGGGTTGTTTTCCTGTCGGTAGTACACGCGTCGCCATTGTTGTAGCGCTGATGAGTATATTGGCAAGCTGCACGTCCTTGCCAAGATCCGGTCCTGATCACAAAGATGTTGATCGAGATGCAACGGTAAAAGTGACAACGAAGGATCGTCGCGTCGGCATCGATTACGCCCTCGTCGATCTCAGCAGAAACGTTCTTCCCTATTTTACGTCTCCCCAGCCAACCTCCTTCAAGGGGTTTGGTGGCGGTCGAGGCGGAGCGCCCGAAATTCCGCTCGGTTACGGCGACGTCGTTCAGGTTGCCATCTTCGAAGCGCAGTCCGGCGGTCTCTTCATTCCGTCCGATGCCGGCAGCCGACCCGGCAATTACATCTCCTTGCCGAGCCAGACCATCGACAGAAACGGGACGATCACCATTCCCTATGCGGGACGGGTTCCCGCTGCCGGTCGCCTGAAGGAAGTCGTGGAGCAGGATATCGAGGATCGCCTGGCGAGCCGCGCCATCGAGCCGCAGGTGGTCATTACCACGACGACAAGCCGCTCCAGTCAGGTTGCCGTGCTTGGTGACGTCAACAATCCGCAGCGCGTCGAGATCAGTCCGGCCGGCGAGCGCGTTCTCGACGTCATCTCCGCCGCCGGTGGTTTGACGACCAACAATATCGAAACGAATGTGACGCTGCAGCGCCGCGGCAAGACGGCGACCGTCGCCTACAACACGTTGTTGAAAAACCCGACGGAAAATATCTATGTCGCGCCTGACGATACGGTCTCGGTCGATCATGAGCGCCGCACCTACCTTGCCCTCGGTGCCGCAGGCGTCAGCGGACGTTTCGATTTCGAAGAATCCGATCTGACCCTCGGGGAGGCGATCGCCAAGGCGGGCGGATTGCGTGACGACCGCGCAGATCCGGCTCAGGTCCTGCTCTATCGCCTCGAATCCAAGAAAACGCTCGCCGCAATGCATGTGGATACGTCGCGATTTGCCGGCGAGACGGTTCCGATGATCGTTCGCGTGAATCTTCGTGACCCGGCCACTCTGTTCGCCGCCCAGCAATTCAAGATGGAAGACAAGGATATTATCTATATTTCCAATTCGGACTCTGTTGAATTGGTCAAGTTCCTTGACATCGTGAACTCCGTATCGTCCACTATTTCCGGAGTAGCAGATGATACCAAGGATACCCGCAACGCTGTACGGTCCCTTGGAAATTGATTTGAAATAGGCGGGCCGGCGCTGATTGTGAACAATCGGAGCCGGCCATCTACTTCGCAGATTTCATTAAGGAAAGCGTAGTTATGGCAAGGTCAGGTGTTTATCGTAAGCTTGCTTATTGCGGGATCGTCATGGCGATGTTTGCAGGCATGCATTCGAGTGCCTCTGCGGCAGCTTGCATAAGGCTTGCAAATCTGACTCCCGTCGATATCAGCGGATTTACGGCCAACCCGGCCGCCCTGCTTGAAGCGTCTGATCCATTGGTTTTGTCATCGCGCGTCCGCGCGCTGGTTGCAAGCAGCAGTGATGCGCTGTCGCTGGTGATCGAGCAGGCCAAGAAGGCCGATGCTGCACAGATGGCTGCTATCGGTTCCGGTCTTGGGCGGGCCGCAAACAGCTGCCAGATAGCGGATCCGCTATACAAGCTCGCCATCGAAAAGGCCGTTGCCGAGGCGGCGACCGCCGATCCGAACCTGGCACCGCTGCTTGCCGCCTTTGCGAAGGCTCTCGCCGAAGGCGGAACCGCGGCGCTCGGCCCGGGCCGAAGCGCTGCATCCGCCGCAACCGGCATCGGCAACGATGGGTCGATTGGTCGGACGGGGCCTGGAGCGGACGACGGTACGCCGTTTGAGGGTAGCGAGACAACCGCAGGTACACTGAAACTCTCGAGCACCGGGGCAGGGCAATCGTCCACAGACTCGACACAATCGACGAGCCAGAGCGTCCCGGTCATACAATAGCTGGATTTGCCCGTAGATCTTAGCGCTTGACGCCTTTGATGGAGATCGAAATTTGCTGTCGCCAGATAAACTTACGCCACGTATCGACCCCTCCCGCGATACGGGAAACGAAGCTGATTTCATCGATTTCGATAAGCTCATCGCAATTGCCCGCCGCCAGTGGCGGATCGTTGCGGCGTGCGCCTTGGCCTTCGCCGTTCTCGGCGCCGTGTACGTTATCACGGCGGTTCCGGTTTATACGGCTGACACGAGCGTCCTGATCGATCGCAGCGACAACCAGGTGATCAACCAGTTGGCGGCTTTCGGCCAGTTGGACGATGACGAAGGCACGGTTCTGAGCCAGGTCGAGCTGCTGAAGTCCGACACGATCGCTTACGCCGTTGTCGATAAGCTGAAACTTGTCGACAACCCGGAGTTCATGGCGCCGAAGAACTCGCTTTTTTCCGTCGCAACGCTGAAATCCCTGGTGGATTTCAAATCATGGTTCGCCGATGATGGGGCCGTTGCACCCGATGTAGACATGAAGCGGCGAGGCGCTGCCGAGACCGTGGTCGCCAACATCGATGTCGAGCGCGTTAACAAATCCTACGTCCTCGATGTCAGCTATACCTCGCAATCCCCCGATCTGGCACGTCAGATCGCGTCAGCGATTGCCGACGTCTATATGGTCGACAAGCTCAATTCGAAATACGAGGCGACACGCCGGGCGGGCGAGTGGTTGCAGGAGCGCATCGAAGAGCTTCGGCAACAGGCACTCGATACCGACCTCGCGGTTCAGAAGTTCCGCAGCGAGCATGGGCTGGTCGAGGCAGCAACCGGCACGCTTCTCAGCGAGCAGCAGCTATCCGAGCTGAACAGCCAGTTGATCAGCGCTCAGGCCGCGACGGCGCAGGCTGAAGCAAAATATACCCGCATCAAGTCGATCATTGACGCCAAGCAGACCGATGCGATCGTCACCGACGTGCTCGACAGCTCGATTGCGAACGATCTCCGCAAGAAATATCTGGAGGCTTCGAAGCTCGACACTGAAATCGAGGCGCGGCTTGGTCCAGACCACGTGCAGGCGGTTCGCCTCCGCGCGGAGATGGCGGAATATCAACGGCTCATGTTCGATGAGTTGAATCGTATCGCCGAGAGTTACCAGAGCGAGCTGCAGGTCGCGAAATCGCGGGAAACCTCTCTGCGGGATAGCGTCACGCAGGCAACGGGCGTGGCCGCGACGGCTGGCGAAACGCAAGTCCAGCTACGTGAGCTCGAGCGGACGCGCGATACCTACAGGAATCTCTACCAGAACTTCCTGACGCGCTACCAGGAAGCCATTCAGCAGCAGAGCTTCCCGATTACCGCCGCGCGTATCATCACGGCCGCGGAGACCCCGACGAAGCCGAGCGCCCCGAAGAGAAGCCTTGTCGTCGCTTTTGCGATGTTCCTGGGATGCGCCTTCGGAAGCGGTATCGCAGCTTTCCGTGAATTCCGTGATCGGTTCTTCCGCACCGGCGATGATGTCAAGGACATGCTCGACGTGGAATCTCTTGGCGTCATGCCGCTGATCGAAGATAATGTCGACGATCCGACGCTGGTCGATCCGGGCAATCCGCGAAGCATAGCCAGGGGTGGTAAGACCACCACCTATGCCGAGGAGCATCCGCTGTCGGCCTTCGCCGAGACGCTTCGAAGCGCGAAAATCGCCATCGACATCAGTGCGGCCGATCAGCGCTGCAAGGTCATCGGCGTCGTTTCAAGCCTGCCGGGCGAGGGCAAGTCGACGACTTCAATCAATTTTGCCAAGCTTTTGGCAATGCAGGGGGCACGTTGCCTGCTGATCGACGGCGATATGAGAAATCCGGGAGCGACCCGCGCCATCGGTCGCCATGCCGAGGCCGGCCTGCTCGAAGCGATCGTCGACAACCGTCCGCTCAAGGACCTCATCCTTCTCGATCCCAAGACAAAGCTCGCATTCCTGCCGACAGTGGCGCGCTACCGCGTTCCGCACTCTTCGGAACTGCTTGCCTCGCGCGGCATGGATCAGTTGCTTGAAACGGCGCGCCAGAGCTTTGATTACATCATCATCGACTTGCCTCCTCTGGCACCGGTGGTGGATGCGCGCGCTATCAATTCGAAGCTCGACGCAGTCGTCTTCGTGATCGAATGGGGCAAGACTTCGCGGAAGGTGGTCCAGTCGACCCTGTTGTCCGAGCCGGATCTCTATAGCAAATGCGTCGGTGCGATCCTGACCAAGGTCGATCCGTCGCAGATGAAGCTTTACCGGACGTTCGGCTCCAGCGAATATTATTATAAGCGCTACTCGCGGTACTATACCGAAAGCTGATGGCGAGCGGTCGGGTCGTCTCGGTCACCAGGATCGTTTTCGTTCTCGTCACCGCCATATTCGCGGCACTAGCCGGTCGAGAGCTGTACGCTTCAATAAGAGCGGCCAGCATCTCGATCGTCGCCGAAAGGATCGAGCGCGGCGAGGCCGTCGCCGATGACGTCACGGCCAAATATGCCTCTCGGACCGTCGATATGATCGCCCGAGGGTATTGCCGCTCCGATATCGCCGCCGCCGGGGTCACGCTTGTTCTGGCTGAGCTCGATCGACAGAATATCAATAGCAATTACGACGCCTGGGCTGTTGCCGCATCGAATGCCCGCCGTTATCTGCAATATGCGCTTTCCTGCATGCCGACGAACAGCAATTTCTGGCTGCGCCTGGCGGCCGTTCAGTCGGCCATTGCCGAAGAGCCCCTGTCGATTGCGGGGATGATGAAGCGTTCTGTTGCGCTCGCGCCCTATGACCAGTCGATGGTTCTGAGCCGGTTTTATTTTTGGAACGGTTTCACCGATGCGACGCTTTCAGCTGCGGGCAATGCGCTCAATAGCGATCTCACGACGATGCTGAGACTTGGCGACCGATGCATGGTCAACGCCACCATAAAGAAGCAGATCAGCCCGCAACTCCGTCCGATCTTTGATGAAACCTGGGCGAGGGTCGGAACGGGGGCGACGGCACGCTTCCAACAGCGCTGCAGCAAATAACTGCTTTCCGCAGGTTCCTAATGACTGCTCCAAGGCTCACACGAGCCTGAGATCGCTGCCTGGAATGGAGCAGCGGTTTTGCGATTAGCGATGCGGAAAACAAAAGACCTGAAGTGTGATGAGCAAAGCTGAAAGATCGCGCCCGCGCTTTATGTGACGAAGACAGGGTATCGGTTCGAGCAGGCTGCCAATATCGGCCGCCAGAATTCCGGGAAACCAAACTTTAGATACAGCAATGCCCGCCGCTTGCGCGGCGGGCATTGCTGTATTGATTGGCTGATCGATGATCAGACGACGGCGCCGGAAACGACGTCCGTGCCCGTAATGTTGAGCGTCAGAACGCCGACATCTGTGTGGCCGTCGCCGTCGGAGATCTTGTAGTACTGGACGGTTTCCGTGACATGGTCGCCCGAAGCGATATCCGACGTCAGTTCATAGCTGAACGAGCCATCCGCTTTGACATGGAACGTACCGTAGGTGCCGTTGATGTCGGTGGTTGCGCTCGGATTGCCGCTTACGTTGTGGCCGTCGAACACGCGGAGGAAGAGCTTGCCGTTGTCGCCGGCAATATCGTTGCTGAGAACGTTGCCGCCGATGGCGTCGCCTTCGTTGAAGCTCAAGTGGTCATCGACAGCGATCGGCTTGACCTGGGTTACGCCCTGGATGTTCAGGGTGAACACGCCGACGTCGGTGTGACCGTTGCCGTCGGAAATCTTGTAGGTGACGCGCTCAGTCAGCGTTTCACCATTGGTGAAGCCGATCTTGGCGGCGGCGCTCAGGACGTAAGTATAGCTGCCGTCCGGCTTGACGAAGAAGGTGCCGAAGTCGCCTTGGATTTCGGTGACCTGGCTGTTGCCCTGCTTGGCGCCGACGCTTTGTTGATCGAAAGCGCGCAGGAAAAGGTTGCCGTCTGATGTATCGTTCGACAGTAGATTGCCTGAGATAGCATCTGTTTCCAGGAATGTTGCAGTATCATCGGTTGCGTGAATAGCCACTATTGTCTCTCCTTGAATATAATTCGCGGATCAGGACTGACCTTCGCGAGCTGCCCGATTAAGGATATCTTAATAAAGGGAGTCAAGCGCATAATTAACGAGGAGTAAACATTTTTGGGGGAGTTGTGCAATAATAACACACGAAGAGCATACATAAGGCGATGAAACACCTGGGTATTATTTCATTAATAATAAGTGAATATGGCAAGCCTGGGATACGGCTGATTTTTTCTTCAGACGACAAGGATGTTTATTCCTGGGCAATTATTAAGAATACGGGCATCCATGTATGTGGAGATCAGATTTTCATCTAACCCCTTCGGGCTAGTGACGTAATATTGGGTTTTGTTTTTCATATTCCGGCTAACAACTGCAATAATCCGGCCTGATCGATGCGGGCGTAATGTTTACGCACATTTCAAAGTAACGTTACCTATGGATTCAAATAAAGCTTTCGGAATTACGCAAAGAATCTCCTGCTGTGTGACTGAGAAGTAAGGTAAACCGAATTCCCCATTGTGCAGTGCAACCTTGTTGCGGCGCAAAAATATCTACGCCGTGAAGTTGTTTTTGTTCCTGGCGTAAGAATTATCGCGAGATACACAGCATTTTAGTGTTTCATTTTAGCAGCCGGAGAGAGGTCAGCGGTTACAAGATTTCCAATATCTAGGGAGATCGCCGCATGACTGTCTATTATGTGAACTCAGCTACAGGATCCGACCACAACAACGGGACCGGCGAGAGTTCGGCTTTTGCGACGTTGTCGGCCGTTGAATCCCTGAGGCTGAAGCCAGGCGACAGCGTGCTGCTTGCTGCCGGAAGCGTGTTCAACGAGCAGTTCGACCTGAAATATTCAGGCAGCATCAGCGCTCCGATCACGATCGGCAGCTATGGCGTCGGCGATGCGCCGGTCATTCGCAGCGGCGTTAACGGTATTCATGGTTCGAGTGCTTCGAATATCGTGGTGGAGAATATCAAGATCGCGGATACCGGCGCAAACGCGATATATGCAGGAAATGTTTCGAACTGGACGGTCAGAAATGTCGAGGTGACGAATACCGGGGTCTCCGGAAAAGCAGGCTCCGTCAGCTTCCAAAACAGCCAGAACATCACGATCGAGAACAGCACGATTACCGGTGTCCGTGCCGATGGTATCTGGATGGATAAGGTAAAAGGCATCACCCTCGTCAACAACGTCGTCTCCCACAATCAGGGGAGCGTGGCAGACGCGATCCAGCTCAATGACAGCAGTAATATCCTGATCAAAGGCAATCATCTGGATCAGACAGCCACCGACAGCAACAAGGGTGTGCTGGTGCTGATCCGGGCCGAAAATGCCGTGGTTGAAGACAATACGCTGGTCGGCGGCGGCTTTGGGATAAGCGCCCAGGCAGGCAAGAATATTGCCATCCACGACAATGATATTTCGGGATACGGTGGTTACAGCTGGTCTTATGGTATCGGTCTTGGCGACTCGGGCGATGCAAGGAACTACGACATCAGCGGAAATTACGTGCATGGCGGCGTGTATGGCGTTTTGGTCAGTGCTGTCGGTTATCCAAATTATCTCCGCGAAAATATCGATATCCATGACAATGTCTTTGAGGGCCTGTCCTCGTCGGCGCTGAAAGTCGATAGGGCTGCGTCAGGTTCCTTCCACGACAATATCATAGACAGCCAGGTCTCGACGCTGACGATGCCTTCTGCAATTGCCGCGCTGAACACGTTCTCCGTTAGCGAAAACAAGACGCTGGAACAGGCGCAGGCCGAGCTCGGCAATCACGCGAGCGACGGCACGACCAGCGGGCAAGCGCCTGCCGCACCGGTCGTCGAACAGCATGTTGAGGTGCCCGCTCTGCCGCAGGTAAGCACTCCGGCGCCGACTGGCGAGGCCCACACCGCGCCTGTCCCTCCAGTTCCCGTTCCGACGATCACCGCAGTCCACGACAGTCTGAAGATCTCGGCCTATACGGGCAGCGGCTATCATGGCAATCTTCTTGCAAACGACAGCGCCGCCAATGGCATCGTGCTGCTGCGCCGCTTCGGCGACGGTGCGGTGGATAAGCACGGCCTGACGCTGACCGGGAAATACGGCGTCATCCATGTGGAAAGCGATGGCGACTATACCTACACGGTCGACATGGCGAAACTCGATGGTCTCAGCGGAAAGGTCAGCGAGTCCTTCCAGTACAAGATCTCCGATGGCGCTTCGCACATGGACGCGGATAGCTTGAGCATCGCCATTAATGTGGATGCATTCCACGCCAGCCATCTCTCACACCTCCTGGCGTGATATATCTCATGACAGTATCGGCGTAGGCCGGCTTCCTTCGGATGCATGGCTTGGTTAACAAATTTTCGCCGTAATCGAACCGGCGAGAGGCAGGACGGGCAGTCACAAAATATGTTAGCGGTTCGTAGTTAAGCAAACTATAGATTGCAAATATAGTTAATCCCCTAGTAAATATCGGGTCTATGCACGCAATGCGGTCGCCGCTTTGAGCCGTTATTGGGCGATTTGCAATTTTCACTTGCTTCGGCCGGTATGTTTAGCGTAGCGTTAATCTAGAGCCCCCGAAATCGCTCGCTATAAATTGGGTTTTTTGGTCATTTTTTGGTGCGATTCACATAATAAGCTCTGGCTTGTAAGCGGAAGTTCGGCGCCAGCGCCGGGATCCAAATAGTCATGTCATTGATCGGGCGTGATAGCCTGAAGCTGCAACGTGTGCGGGCGTGTTTGTTCGTGTCGATGCGGCAAGAGAGGGATTAATATTGGTGTTTCAGAGTTCAGCAGCTGATGTCAGCGAGCCATCCAAAGCCTTGCGGAAATGTAAAGGTGGTCTTGTATTTATCGGTATAGCAAGCGCGCTTATCAATATCCTCTATCTAACAAGTTCGTTCTTCATGCTGGAAGTGTATGACCGCGTCATTCCCAGCAAAAGCATACCGTCGCTGGCCGCCCTGGCGATACTTGCGCTTACTCTCTATGCCTTCCAAGGCGCGTTCGAAGTCCTGCGCAGCAGGATGCTCGTGCGCGTTGCCGGCGCGCTCGACGAAACGATGAACGGACGTGTGTTCCGGGCGATCATCAAGGCGCCGCTGAAGGTCAAGATCGGCGGCGACGGGCTGCAGCCCTTGCGCGACTTCGACCAGATCAGGACCTTCCTTTCGGGCATGGGCCCGACGGCGATGTTCGATCTGCCCTGGCTGCCCTTCTATATCGTGATCTGCTTCATGTTCCATCCGGCGATCGGGTATATCGCCATCGGTGGCTCGCTCATTCTCGCGATCCTGACGTTCCTGACCAATCAGGGAACGCGCACGCTCTCGAAAAAGCAATCCGACGCCGCCAATATGCGGAATGCCTTTGCCCAGACTTCGATCCGCAACTCCGAGGTCATCCATGCGATGGGCATGGCCGGGACGATGGCGGAAATCTGGGCTCGGAAGAACGGGGAGTTCCGTACCATCAACCGGCAGGCTTCGGACGTCGGCAACGGATATGCGACCCTGTCGAAGATTTTCCGTATCGCCCTGCAATCGGGAACGCTCGCGACGGGCGCCATCCTGGTCATCCAGGGTCAGGCTTCCTCGGGCATCATCATCGCCGGTTCCATCCTGACGTCCCGCGCGCTTGCGCCGGTGGAAGCAGCGATTGGAAATTGGCGCGGTTTCGTGTCTGCGCAGCAAAGCTGGGCGCGGCTTTCCAATCTCCTGAAAACCATTCCGGAAATTCCGGCCCCGCTTACGCTTGCGGCTCCGTCCAAGCAGGTCACGGTCGAGGGTCTGGCCAGCGGCCCGCCGGCAGGCCAGCGCCTGGTTATTTCCGATGTCAGCTTCGGCTTGAGGGCAGGGAGTGCGCTCGGGGTCATCGGCTACAGCGCCTCGGGCAAGTCATCTCTAGCGCGGGCGATGATGGGTATTTGGCCGTCCGTCAGAGGATCCATCCGCCTCGACGGTGCAGCACTCGACCAGTGGGATACAGACGCGCTCGGCCGGCATATCGGTTATCTCCCGCAGGACGTGGAGCTCTTCTCAGGCACCGTCGCGCAGAATATCTGCCGCTTCGCCAAGGATATGTCGCCCGAGGCAGTGGTTTCCGCGGCAAGGGCGGCGCGTGTTCACGATCTCATTCTTCGCCTGCCGAACGGCTACGAAACCGAGATCGGTGAAGGGGGTGCATCGCTCTCGGCCGGTCAGAGACAGCGTATCGCGCTTGCAAGGGCGCTTTATGGCGAGCCCTTCCTCGTCGTGCTCGACGAACCGAACTCCAATCTCGATGAAGAGGGCGAACGGGCGCTGAGTGCGGCGATCATGAGCGTGCGTGCACGTGGCGGCATCGTCGTCGTCATCGCGCATCGATCCGGCGTGCTGGCGGTGTGCGATTTCGTCCTGATGATGCAGGACGGCCGAATGATCGCATTCGGTCCCAAGGAAGAAGTAATGTCACGCGTCAGCCGCCCGGAAGCGGCGCGTACACCGATTGCCGACCGTGTGGCTCAGCTCAAGGTCGTCGTCGACGGCATCAATGCGGCCGAATAGGCCGGAGGACGTATTTGTGAACAAAGTCATCAGTGAATCGAAGCGCTCGCTCCATCGCCATGTCATGGTGGTCGGCGCGTTGTCCATCGCCCTCGTTTGTGGCATCGGCGGTTGGGCAGCGACGACAGAGCTTTCGAGCGCCGTCATCGGCGAGGGCGTGGTCGTCGTCAACGGCGATGTGAAGAAGATCCAGCACCTGACGGGCGGTATCGTCTCACAGCTCCTGGTCTCCGAAAATGACCATGTGACGGCTGGACAGGTCCTTATACGGCTCGATGGAACGACCACAAAAGCGCAGCTCTCGATCGTCGAGAGCACGCTCGCCCAGCTTTATGCGCGCCGTGCCCGTCTCAAGGCGGAACGGATCGGGGCCGAGTCGTTCCAGGTCGAGGAAAACATCAGCGATCTCACATCCAGCACCTCGGCGCAGAAGCTGCTCGACGGCGAGCAGAAGCTGTTCGACAGCCGTAGATCGGCGCTTGTGGGAATGAAGAGCCAGATGGCGTCGCGCAAGGATCAGTTGGGCGAGCAGATCAAAGGCTTGGTCGTTCAGATCAACGCAACCAATGATTCCCTCGGCCTGATCGAAGAGGAACTCGCAGGCGTCGATACGCTCTACAAGAAGGGTCTCGTCACGCTTCAGCGTTTGAATCAGCTGAAGCGCGCACGCGCCGATCTCCAGGGCAATAGCGGCCAGGAAATCGCGGCGAAGGCGGAGGCCGAAGGCAAGTCGATCGAGCTCGACCGTCAGACAATCCAGCTTGATGAGGATCGTCGTTCGGAGATCGCGAAGGATTTGACCGACGTCGAAGCCCAGATCGCCGAATATGAAGAGCGGCGTGGAACGGCACTCGATCAGCTCCACCGTCTCGACATTACCGCGCCGCTGAGCGGACGCGTTCACGAGCTCGCGGTTCATACCGTCAACGGCGTCATCGATCCCGGTCAGACGCTGATGCTCGTCGTTCCCGAAAATGACGATCTTACCGTCGAGGCGAAGGTCGCGACCCGCGACATCGACCAGATTCACGTCAGCCAATCCGTCGATGTCAGGTTCAGTGCCTTCGATCAGCGGACGACGCCTGATGTGAGCGGCGAGATCACCTCGATCGCGCCCGATATCGTCAGAGACGAGCGGACGGGCATCAGCTACTATCCCGTTCGCGTCAAGCCGAAGGCTGAAAGCCTGGCGAAGCTGAAGTCGATAAAGCTCTATCCGGGCATGCCGGCGGAAGTCTTTATCAAGATCGGCGACAGGACCGTTATCTCCTATCTCACGAAGCCGCTGACCGATCAGATGCAGCACGTATTTCGTGAGGAGTGATCGGCGGCCGCCGCATCGTTTTGAGGCGGCCCCGAAAGATGGCTGTTGGTATCCATCAGGTTAGCGCTGGGGCCATGCCTGCCGCGTTGCGGTAGGCATGCATGACGGGCCATTTCATGAGATTGTCTCAAGCCTGCGATAGGCTGGCTTGAACAAGGGTTTGGCAATTTTCCCAAATGACCGGCTGCGGCGTGACGGATCGTTTCCGCCGGGATATGGTCTCTCCATGATATGTTTGCGGCTTTGGCGAGCGACGCCCATTGAGAGACGGCTGGCGTATGGACTGGTTCTGTTTTTGGTGTGTCTCGTGACGCTCTCGGCCCCGAAAAGCGGTCATGCTGAAAATCTTCCGCCGTTGAAAATCGTGGCTTTTGGGACCTCCTTGACAGCCCGGGGCGGCTGGCAGCCCGCTCTCGAGAAGGATCTGGGAGCCTGCCTGCAGCGGCTGGTGAAGGTCGCAAACGTTGCAAAAAGCGGTGAGACGACCATATGGGCCCTGACCCAAATCGATCGCGTCGTCGCCGAGCAGCCGGATATCATCCTGATCGAGCTCTACGCCAATGATGCAACATTGCAGAGGTTCGTATCGCTTTCGCGAAGCCGGCAGGATATCGGCGAGATCCTCGATCAGCTCCACCAGCGCCTGCCGCAGGCGCGGATTATCGTCATGGCGATGAATCCCTTTTCAGGACTGCGCGGCCTGATCCGTCCCTTTGTCGAAAGCTACATCTCGGCCCATCAGGCGGAAGCCCGGAAACGCGGCCTGGAGTTTGTCGACCACCGGCCCAACTGGGAGCGTCTGCCGTCAGACGAGCTCGCTGCAGCAATTCCTGACGGCGCGCACCCCCTGCCTGGCATCGCTTCCAAAATCATCGTGCCGGAACTTGTCAAACACATTGCCGGCCGCGATTGCGGGGGATGAAAACCTCTGCTTTGGGGATGGTGTCTGCTTGGGCTCTCTGGTTCAGCCCGCCGCGAGATAGCCTTTGAGGTAGTTGACCAGCGATGTCCGTCCGACCTCCGAGGGATCCTCGTGAGAGGGACTGTCCAGCTCGTCGAGAAGATAGTTTCTGAGTTCGTCATCGGTACGGGCGACATAGATGCCGGGCCGGCCGACGAGCTGGCTCACCGTGGCAAGCTGATGATCGTTTCGGTGTTCGCCGAGGGATGCCTGCCGGGGAACGAGAATGATCGGTTTCCCGAACCGCTTTGCGGTGAGGACGGTGCCGATCCCCGCATGAGAGACGATGACCGTGGCATCGCGAAAAACGCTATCGAAATCCGCAGGTTCGATATTCTTGATCCATTTCATATTCTGGGGCGTGTAGGTGCCCTTGCCGATCTGAGCCAGAACCGGTCTGGTCAGATCCTTTGCGAAGGTGTCGACGGCCTTGACGAGGCGATCGAACGGCAGCTGCGTTCCGACGGTGACAAGGATCAAAGGACCGCTCCTGCATAGTGCGGGCCATCCGGCCGCGAGAGATGTTGCCACTGCGTGAGCCAGAGCGTCGCGATATGGCCGGCCAATTTTCCGGATAGAGACAGCTTCTCGACATTGGCGACGCTGTCGATCCAGATCGTCCGCCTGCCTGTCAATTTGCCGGCAAGCAGGCAAAACAGTCCGGGCGCGGCACCTGTGGAGATGACGACGTCGGGCCTGTGCTTGATGACGATATAGAAGGCGCTGAAAAAGCACCGGATCGACATGGTAATCGAGTCACGGCTGCAATCTGGAAGGACCAGACCGTCAGTGATGTCGTATTTTTTCAGGAGGCCGGGGATTGTGGTCGCGAAAACAACCTCGCTGCCTTCGAAGGCGGCGCGCATTGCCATCAGCTGCTCCCAGTGGCCACCGCCCGACGACGCGGCAAGAATTTTCCGGCGTTTTCCGTCAGTCATAATCCATGCCTCGCATTGTCTTGGGCTGCTGTCGGTCTATCGAAACTTTCAATCGACTTCCCAGGGTTGAACTTCAATTTAAGTTTGCGGCGCAATACGATAAACTGGGCCTCGCCTCGGCGAGGCATGCCCGAACATCAGCAGGATACCCACTATTCTCAGCATCGCAACATTCGTATCGATTCGCATTGCGATGCGCCAAACTGTTCGATTCGCTCAAAATTGAGAAGTGTTAAACTTCCCTATTGCAATGCATCATTTTAGGATGCATTGCAATACAACTCCGTTAGCGTCGACGCCGCCAATCATGCTGGCAACGTTCGAAAGGATATCCGGATGCACAAAAACTCCGCACGCGCCTATCGTCCTGATGTAGATGGTCTTCGTTCGATCGCCATCATTTCCGTTGTGTTATTTCACGCAGGTCTGAGGCCATTTTCGGGCGGTTTCGTCGGCGTCGACATTTTCTTTGTCATCTCCGGATATCTCATCACAGGGCATATCTATAGCGACGTCCTCAGATCCGAATTCAGCTTCGCAAAATTTTACGTCCGGCGAGCAAGGCGAATATTGCCGGCATTGTTTTTCGTCCTGAGCGCTTCCTTTCTGATCGGTTTCCTTCTGCTCTCCCCTGGGGAGTTCAAGAAATTTTCGCTCAGCGCCGTCGCGGCCATGTTCGGCATTTCCAACATCTATTATTGGTTTTCCAGCGATTATTTCTCGCCTGCAGCCGATCAGATGCCGATGCTGATGACCTGGAGCCTCGGTGTGGAAGAGCAGTTTTATATGGTCTTCCCCTGGGTCATTCTGTTCTTGAATCGCTTCTTCAAGCGGGGAATTCTTCCAGCGATCGCGACGCTGGTCGTTGTCTCATTCGTATTTTCCGTCGTGGCGCTGAAGATCGACCCGGCTTTCACCTTCTATCTGCTCCCCAGCCGTGCATGGGAACTGGGAATCGGCGGCGCTCTCGCCGTCATGGAGATAAAAGGCGTGCGTTTCGATCAGGGGCGGAAAGCCGTCGTCAACGGCATCGCTTTCATCGGCGCGATACTGATTGCCGCGCCCATCTTTATCTATAACGATTCTACGCCTTTTCCGGGTGCTTCGGCGCTGTTGCCGGTCCTCGGTTCGGCGCTGATCATTGCCAGCCCGGGCTCGTTTGTTGCCCTGGCGCTTGGTTCGCGGCCACTCGTTTTCATCGGGCTTGTCTCCTATTCCTGGTATCTCTGGCATTGGCCGCTTTTGAGTTTCGCCAGCGTATCGTCCGTATGGCCATTGCAGCAATCGGCCGCTCTGATCATCGTTGCGATCTCCTTTGTCATGGCGGTTTTGACATATTACCTGGTGGAGAAGCCGTTTCGGCGCCCGGGCATTTCCAATGGCCGTACACTTTGGCGCTACGCCACTGCCTTGGTCATTTTCACGCTTCCTTTCGCACTGGCCGTGCTGATGGCCGGAATTCCGCAGAGATTTGGTTCACAGGTTGCGATGATCGAAAAGGTCATATCCACCCGTGAGTCCTGCCTCGTATCCTATGGCGCGGCTTCTCCCGCCAATGGCGCAGGATGCCAGCCGGGAGGCGATGCCGGGCCTGCAATCGCGCTGATCGGCGACAGCCATGCGGCCGCACTTGCGCCCGGATTGAGGGCGGTCGCGCAAGAGCGAGGCTACCAACTTTACGTCTTCACCAAATCATCCTGCCCGCCGCTGACGGGGGCCACGCGCTATATGCCAAATCATCCGGCTCATGCCGCGGAATGCGCGGCTTATAACGCCAGGGTGATGGATTTGCTGCGCGGGAATGATGCCATCAAGAAAGTGATCCTGGCCGGATACTGGTCTGCTCCAATGCGTGAGGCAGAATCCGGCTCGCGTTACATTCATCCGGGCGCCAACGGCGCGGAACAGCCCGAGGAGGCAAATGGGCCGACCCTTGAAACGGCGCTCGCATCGCAGATCTCGCAATTGCGGGAGATGAACAAGGATGTCGTTCTTCTGCAGGACGTTCCCTTGTTCAATTTCAACCCGGTCCGCTTTTCGCTCCAGCACGCGATACCCCTGAGGTCGGCGTTCGGGACACGGCTCGACGGCGATCGCGATTTGACACCTCACGACGCTCCGATGAAAGCTGTCGTGAATTTCGATGATCCGGTAAGGGATATCGTGACGCGCGTCGCGGAGAAATCACCGCCTGGCGTCACGCTGGTCGATCCCTTCGGGGCGCTTTGCCCGCAAGCCCGGTGCCAATTTTCCACGGCCGACGGCGCGCCTCTGTTTACAGACAACCAACATCTGTCGACTGTCGGCTCGGTGCTCACCGCAAGGGCAGTGCTTTCCGCGGACAATGACAACAAGATGCGGACGACATCCTTCGAGACACAGTCAATGGTGACCGGTGCTGCTCAATCCAATTTGACGCCGGTGCGCTGAGACGCACCGCGATCTGTTGGATTTGCTTGCCACGCTTTAGATCTTTGGTTTTCCGACGATCTCGTGATCGCAAACCATTGCGCAGTCTGCATCCTCTCGGCACAGCGGGCGCTCTGAATTAACACCCAAACAGACGCATCGGCCCGAAAATCGTTTTCGATTTTCGGGCCGATGCGTTAGCCGCGCGGGTTCAGATTGATGTCGGGGCGTCATAGGGATTCGTAAAGCTGTCTTATGCGGCGACAACCTTGGCTCGGAACCGCATTGACTTGAGATAGCGCCCCACGGGCTTTTCGATGAACATGTAAATCAGTGCGCCGCCACCGGCAGCAATCACCACATCCATCGGGCGCCAGAACCAGAGATACAGGAAATTTATCCCCGAAAGCTGGGTCAGGGCGCCGAACACGTTCCCGCTTAATGTGAAGAACAGTTGCTGGAAGATGTAGATCGAAAACGAAGCAGCGCCCAGAAACTTCAACCACGGTATATTCGGCACCCAGCCAAGCCGCTCAATCGTCAATGCCGAGGCGACGATCAAAACCGCCAGGCCGCCCCATGCGAGCCTGCCGAAAAAATACGAGCATGCAAACAAACCTGCGGCGAGAAGGCCGGATATGACAAGGGCACGCAATAGCGAAAGGTTTCGCAGCGTCAGGCCGTATACCCGACCCAGGATCGTGCCTGCCAGGAACTCAAGCAGAAGCGGGCTGGTATAAGTCGTGGAAATAGCGCCTTGCGACGGAACGGCCTCTCCCAGAATGACCAATGCACCGAAGCATGCTGCCAGTCCCCAAACGCGCAGGCTTTGAGGGGCGATCAGAATGATGGAGAATATGGCGTAGAAGTACATTTCATAGTTCAGGGTCCAGCCCTGGAGGATCACAGGCCAAACCTCTCCATGCGCGTTCTGGTATGGAATGAACGACATGGACGAAATCAGCGAGACCACATCGGTTTCGTATCGGTGGACTGGAATCCCAACCAGAACCAGAAGACCGCCTGCAAGGATCGCGAGCCAATACATCGGCACGACGCGAATGATCCTATCAAGCAGGAAAGCAGATGGCGTTTTTTCTTTCGCGTCGGTCGTGGCGATCATAACGAAACCGCTGATCACGAAGAACAGGTCGACGCCATGTGTGCCGATCGAAAATATTTCTATCCGGTGGTACAGCAAGACCCCGATGGCCGCCAAAGCTCTGAGATATTGAAGCGATAAAATCTCTTGCGGCTTTTGTATCGTTGTCACTACTTGCTCCTTCTTCGCGCTCAGTCCAGCGCGATATACGGACTGCAAAACTGCCGCAGCTGGTAATTTCCGGCGAGAAATAATTGCGGTCGGATTTGCTAACGTGGCGCCGTCTGTCGGCTATCGGCAATAAGATCGCGCAGCGATCTACCAGTGTTTTTTGGTTTGCTCACGGGAAGCGACACAACCAGATAGGGCCACAGGATGACCGGGGCGAGCATCATTCCCGCTTCCATCATGGAACCAACGACGATGAGGAGAATGATTGCAACCTCTTTGGAATGCGTATCGCGAAGATCTCCGGAACGTTGGGTCGCGGTCAGGCGGCCGCCGAGACGCTGAAGAACGAAGGCTGTCCAGGCAATCATGCCGGGAACGCCGATGTTAAGGGCAAGTTCCAGGTAGGTATTGTGGGTCGAGCGCGCATCGAAGGTGAGCTCGACATATTGCTCCATGACTTCGGGTTGGCGAAAAGCCGCAAAGCCGTAACCAAAGATAGGGCGGTCATACACGAGCGGCAGCAGCTGGTCCCAGATATTGGTGCGTCCGGAAAATGTAAGGTCTTTTCCAAATGCGTCCGCAATCATTTCTGCGACACCGAGATAGGCGAAGGACGCTGCAACCCCGAGAAGCAGGCAGAAGAAGAAGACAAAGAAGGAGCGCGCCAGCGAGTTTCTCACCGACTGCATCAGGTGCGAGCCGATCAAGGCAGACACGCCGATACCCACCATGACAACGGCGGTCGAGGACTTGGAGACGACGATCAGCAGGAGAGTACACAGCAATGCCGCCCAGCGTATAAGCTGGCTATAGCGCAGCCGCCCCTTCGGCATTCCTATGGATAGCATGGCTATGAAGCTGACGGCGCAAAACTGACCAAGGCCATTCTTGTGGTAGAACAAGCCCTTTACCATGCCGGCATAAGAACCAGCCATGATGCCGTATCTCGGAAAGGCGATGGTATAGAGAATATTCGCAAACGCCGCGAAGATGCCGAAATTGATCAGAATCTGGAACGTCGCGACACTGCCGTAGCGAAACCTGTAGAGCAGCGGTGCAACTGTCAGAATGGCTACGGCGGCGATGCCGCGGACGGATGCGCCAAAGCTGATCGAGACCCCAAGAGATATGATCGAAAATGCGGCAACGACGTACAGCAGAGCCGGTATTCTGCGAAAGTAGGAGACAAAACGGTTTGGTTCCAGCGAGATGTAGAGAGCGATCAATGGAACGAGGCTGTACAGCATCAATTTCTGCGCGAGCGGATCGACTGGCGCGTCTTCGAGAAAATTTGACGGATAGCCGTACCACATCCCGGTTGTCCGCAGGAGCGTCAGATAAAGCATTCCCGTGAGGAGCCCACGGACGAAGGTCTCTTTCTTGACGCCGCGACGTGGCCGCGACCGGGCCATCGGCCGGAGCCCGATTTCTCCATCCCGAACATAAGAAGGGCTGTAACTCATCCGCGGTCGCTCCCGCAATTTTTACTGAAGGGCGGCATTGGGTCTATATTCCTGGTATGCATGACCGAGAATCCCGTTGACCATGCCGGCGCCACGCAGAACGTGAGTGAGAGCCCGCATGCCCCAGTAGGGTGAAATCAGAATCGCCGGCAGCATGGCCAGCCCGAGCACGACTCTCGTGGCGCCATAGGCCGCGCGGTAGATCCGGCGCTTGAGGTTGCCATGCAGGACCTCGCTGACCGCGAAAGTATTGCCGAGCCGGTATTGTCTCTGCAACACCCATTTCCAGGTCATCCGGCTCGCCGGAACGATATCATAGACAAGCGCCTTGTCAGCCCAGAAAACCTTCATGCCGCGGCGAATGGCCTGATTGAAGAACAGATAGTCCGTTCCCCCGGTATAGCGCATCTTCTCTTCGAAGCGCAGGTTCCATGAGCGGATCAGGGGATAATCAAACATGACGTTGTTAGACGCCGCGTAGTTGATGCGCTGACCGTCCTGGTTCTTTTTGCGTTCGAAGACCCGCGCCTTGATGAAATATTCCGGCGGATTTTCGGGATAGACCGGCTGGACTGGCCCATAGACGCAATCGGCGCGGTTTTTCTCGCGGGTCTCCAGCATGGCGTCGAGCCAGCCGTCAACTGGCCATTCGTCGTCGTCGAGAAAGCAGAAGAGATCGGTGCCGGCAGGTGCTGAATCCAATGCGCGGTTGCGCGCAAAGGGGATGCCCTGGTTGGTTTCGACGACGTAGATCAGGTCATAGGCGCCGGTCTGGCCAAAGCCCTCCACCGTGTTTCTTGCGCTGCCACTGGCATCATTGTCCACGATCACCATGGTCAGATGGTAGGGACGGGCCGGGTGCCTGATTTGGCGCGTCATCACGTCGAGCAGCTTGGCGATCCCGTCCACGCGCCGATAGGTCAGCACGCCGACGGCGATGTTCAAGGGTACGGCACTTGTCTCGCCAGCGCCGGCGGACGACTGCGGGAAGGTGTCTTGCTGGTTCATGACTGTCCTCTCCGCAACATATTTCCCAAACGCTTGCGCGCGGCCATCAAGGCCACCTCGGTTGCGGCATCGTCGCCGAACGGGCCGCCGGCCACTGTATTGCGTGCTTCCTTCCGGAGTTTCAGCAGCGATGTCGTTTCGGCGATGCCGCCGGCCACCAGGCTCTTGCCGAGCGTCTGCAATTCATCATAGCGGCGCGCCAGTTCCAGCCCGGTCGCGATCATGATCCGCGGGCGCAGCGTCTTTGCCCTTGTTGTGCCGGTGTAGCGGTTCGAGGCATGAATGCGCTGAAACGTCAGCGGTGTCTCGATGATGGCGCCGCGGCCGAGATAAGCAGCGGCAAACTTGATATAGTTGTCACTGAGCACGACGTCGGTCGCGACCGACATCGGCAGGATCTGGGACAGGAGGCTGCGGCGGAAGCTCAAGCCCGACGTCGGCACCGGAAGCGAGGGGAAGCCGCCTTTGCGCAGCGTTTCCCGCTTGTCGAAAAGCGTCACCTTTAGCTCTGCAGGAGGCGGATCGCTTTCGTTGGTCGTTACCCGGTCGAAGCACCAATCAATCTCGTTGCGGTCGTAGATCTCGGCAATCCGCGCGAGCTTGCCCGGCAGAAATGCATCGTCTGCATCGAGAAGAAAGAGGATATCGCCGCTTGCGGCCGCAAAGCCGGCATTGAAGCTCGATGCCTGGCCGCCGTTTGCCTTCAAGACCGGGACGATCCGATCGCCATAGGCGGCGATGATCTGGTGGGAATCGTCCGTCGATCCGTCGTCGACCACGACAACTTCAAAGTCGGGATAATCCTGGGAAAGAACGCTGTCGATGCATTGGCCAAGATAGCGGGCATAGTTGAAGTTGTTGATCAGCACGGAAAGTTTCAATGCGCAATCTCCTGCGTCATCTGCTGAGAACCATGTCCCGTCGGCATATATCGGCGAATCCCCGCACGGTAGCCGCGCATGTAATAATATTTCCAGATCGCCCAGAACCGCTTCTTCGATCTTGGCAGAAGATAGAGAAAAGCTGCCCGCACCGTCCAGTCGGCGCTCTCAACCCAGGTTCTTAAGGGAATTCCCGCGATTCTTATACCTCTGGGAACGTCCTCGGCAAAAAGCGCCGGCATTCCATAACCCAGACGTTCGCCGCGTTTCTGCACCCAGGCTTCCGTAACGCTCGCGGCCGGAATCCAATGATGGACAATGGCCTCGGCGCAACGGTAGGTTTTCACGCCGGTCCGGGACAGGCGGCTGACGATTTCCGTATCCTCTCCCATCGCAAAAAGACCGCCCGGGAGAGGCCCGATATCTTCGCGAAACCGGACATTGCTGCCAAGCAATTCCCGACGGACCGTGGTGTTCGGACCCCAGATTTTTGTCGGGTCGCAAGGGCCGCTGGGCTCCTCGTCGGCGATGGCGAAGGTTGATCCCATGGGGATCCAATCCAACAGCGGATTTCCTTCAGGATAGTGTTCCCAGTTTGGAAGAATTCCGCCGCCGAAGACGCCAAAATCCGGATTAGCCTCAGCGCAGGCGGCAAGTGTGTTCAACCAGTTCACGTCTGCTTCGACGTCGTCGTCGGTAAAAACGACCAGCGCTCCCCGCGCTTTCGCCAAAGCCGCGTTCATGGCTCCGGATTTTCCCGGACGCGGATGACGAATGACCGTCATCGGCAGCTTCTTGGCATACCGCTCGAGAAGCTCTTGCGTTCCATCGCTGCTGTTATTGTTGACGGCAATCAGTTCCCATTGTTCGAAGGGAAAGTTCTGCGTCAACATCGAATCCAGCATTTGCTGGAGGCGACGTCCGGCACCGTTAAAGGACGAGAAGACGACACTGATTTTGGGATCCGTCATCAAATCCTCCTGCCTATCGAAGCGCGAGAAACATAGGGTTTATCTATCTTTCCGGAGCATTTTCCGGCGACGTCAACGCGATACAATCGGCTCATTTGTCGGCACCGATCCGAGAATAGATCAACCTGTTCGTCGTCGTTCGCTGCTTGAGGAATTGACGCAGGATTCCCTGCCTGACCGATTGTGCCCAGAGCAATTTGAAGCGAAGGCCGCTTTGAGGAAAGCTCTTCAGAACGAAGCTGGCCGGCGCCATGACAAGCCAGCTCAGGGCGCTGCCGATAGGAAGGCCACGAATCTTTGCTTTGCGGTCGAACAGGTTCGGCCTGATGATGACCAGTCCCATGCCGTAGCGTTCTCCGCGCCGCAAAACCCAGCCTTCCTCTACATAGCCCTTCCTGACCATGTGGCGAACCTTCGGCCCCTGCGAATGAAAGGCTCTGGCGCCATTCCTTTCCAGCCTCATGGCGAATGCGGTGTCTTCGCCCATGGGAAACTGAGCGACGGTGGCGTCCGGACCGAGATCGTCATGAACGATGTAGCCGGGGCCTAATATGGAACGGCGGAAGGCAGAATTCGGCCCTGAAATCAAAGCCGCGGATATCGGTCCTTCCGGAAGGTCGTCGTTGAGCGCATAGAGGATGCCCAAATGCCCGTACTTCATCAACAACGGACCGGGCTTTTCCTCCCATTCGGGCATGATCAGGCCGCCGAATATGGCAAACTCCTGCTGTTCGTTTGCCAAAGCGAGGAACTGTTCGATCCAATCCGGCTCGGGAATCACGTCGTCATCGGTCAAGATGACCAGCTCGCCTTCCAGATGGCGGAAGCCCTGCGTCAACGCATGTTGCTTGCCTTGTTTAGGCTCGAAATAAACTTCCAGCGGCAGCCGATCCTGATAGGACTTCAAGACTTTTGACGTCTCGTCATTGCTGTTGTTGTCGACGGCGACGATTTTCCACTCGTCATGCGGCAATGTGGAGGCGCACAAGGCGTCCAGCATGGTGGGCAGGGTCTTGGCGCCATTATAAGTCGAGAAGAGTACTGTTACTTTGACTTTGCTCATCTGAGCCCTCCGAACGACGCTGTGTTCGATCAGCAACTGCGTTTTCGGCCGGATCACTTCCCAGGCCGGGTTCTGTCGGCTGCCCTAAGCCGACTTCGGCACGGCGATAAGTTTGGCCTTTGACAGTGTCTTGACAACGATACGCTGAACTTCGGTTTCCGGGCCGTTCGGCTTCTTCATCGCAAGCCAAAGGACAAAGCTGGAGCCGATATAGAAAACAGCGCCGGCACTGACCAATATGGCCAGATGAGCGGCCAGAGCCAGCTTGTCGGCAGGCGCGCTCAGAAGATGCGACACGCCCCACACGCCAGCTGCCATCACAGCGACGCTGGCAAGCGCGCGGAAGTTCGCCGCCAGCTGCTGGAAGAAAGGCAAGCCGATCAGCCGTTTAACGAGAAGCATATTGACGACGGTTGAAATCAAGCCCGACAATATCCGCGCGTAGATAACGCCCGGAAGTCCGAAATACACGAGACCGGCGATGATGATCGGCACACGAAGCACCAGCATCTGGGCGTCGCGGATAAACAGCAACTTGGTTTGCCCCTTTGCCATTCCCAACGGCTGCACCAGCGAACCGAGCGTCTGTATTCCAAACACCGCCGAGAGCGCCTGCACGATAAAGATGGCGGGAACCCATTTCTCGCCCATGGCAAGCCGCATCATCGGATCGGCAACGACCGCCATGCCGATGCCGGCCGGGAGGGCCACGGCTGCCAGAAGCGCCTGAGCGCGCTGGTAGGCGGCGATGAGCCGGACAGGGTCGTTGCGCACCTTCGAGAAGCCGGGATAGATCGTCTGGTTCAACGGAGCCGTGGCTTCGCGGGTCGGCAGCATCGCAAGAGTGTTGCCGACGGTATAATGGCCAAGCTGGACCGAACCCATCCACTTGCCGATCAAAAGATACTCGATCCGCCAGTTAAGCGTGCCGACGATCTGTCCGGCGGTCAGCCACACAGAAAACGAAAACAATTCCCGTGCGTGCCGGAAGGTTATGCGTGGCCAGAACGGCAGGACGGTGTAGGAAACGACGAGATTGGTCAGCTGGTAGGCGAGGAGACCGAGAACCAGCGCCCAATAACTCTGGTAGAGCGCGGCGACCGCAACGGTGACGATAAAGCCGGCAAGCTTCTGCGATACGTTGAGCACGAAATCCTGCCAGAATATCAGATCGCGCTGAAGCATGATGCGGCGTGGATTGGCGAGACCGCTCAGGAACAGGCTCAAACTCAAGGCGAACATGACGTTCACCAGCCGAGGATCCTGGTAAAAGTCGGCAATGGGATAGGCCGCGGCGGCAAATAACAGTGCCAATACCAAGCTTCTCGCCGCGCTCAACGTCCAAACCGCGCTGAAATGTTCCTCGGTTGGAGCCTCGTGGCGGATGAGCGCCTGATTGAGAGAAAGTTCGGTGACGGAACTCAGGATGAGCTGAAGGGTGGTTGCAATAGCAACGAGGCCGAAATCAGCGGGGCCGAGATACCAGGCCAGAACAAAGGTGCTGAGCGCCGAAAGCCCGTTAACGATGGCGCGGGACAGACTCAGCCAGATGCTGCCCCGGATCAGTCGATCGGTAACGTTATTCATGGTCTAACGACTCCTGAGGTCAAGAACACTGACCGTTTCAGTGGGTATATCCATCCCGAACAATTGGCCCCCGTCGTCATTCGGGAGGATGGAATGAGAGAGTTATGCCGCATCGCCTTGCAGCGATGCATGGATGCCACCTTCACAGGGCGCTTGCCGTTTTCCTGGAAAAATCCTGCTTCAGCCGGTCCAGTTCCCGCAGCATCCTGTTATGCGCATTGACGGTCGCCTCTTCGCTGCTGAGCTGGCCGGGCTTTTCCGCGACCCGCTGCAACGTCTTGACCGTCGATCCGAAGACATAGTTGCCGGTGAGCTGCAGAATGCGGCGGCGGCGGAACGTTATGTTCTTCCAAAGATAACTGTTTTTCGGTACCAGCGCCGCGCCTGCTTCGACGAGGTTCGACGGGCCGATCGGATCGAAATCGATCTCCAGATCAAGCGCGCTCGCCCAATCATACCACTTGGCGCGATTTTCCAGAGCAATCGGACGGATCGCCCGCCACGGAACCCGCAACGCGTCTGAGATAATGCAGCCGTGCATCGCCTCGGAGACGATTTTATGCGATGCGCTGATTTCTGTCAGGACCTTTTCCACCGACCAGCGCGGATCGATATAATGGATGCCGGCGAGTTCGCAGGCCTTGTCCCAACTGCCGTGCATGGCGCTTTCGTAATGCGGGATAAAGGAGACGGGATAACGCTTCTCGACGTTTTTCGCATCCCAGCAGCTGCGGGTGAGGATGCCCGAATCGCCGATGGCGTAGCTCGGGTCGATGCCGAGGATTTCGGCCGTCTTCTTCCCGCGCACGAAGTAGAATGTCCAGTTGCCGTCGACTTTGGGTGGGTTGGTGTAGCCGCCATAGCCCGAACCGAAGACGATCTTCTGCATGTTGGGGTCGAAATTGTCGTAGAGGATCGAGCCGATGCCGAGAAAGAGCTGGCTTTCGTCGTCGTCGAAGAAGTCGGGCAGTAGGCGCTCCCAAAGCCAATGGTTCAGCTCGTCGCCAAAATTCTCGTGTTTCCCCCGGTAGGCAAACATCTTCATCGTGCTTCTCCTGTCGGCAAGTGCGTCACGATCTGCGAGACCGCTTCGTCCTCGCGTTCCATGCGTCCGTAACGTGAAATGATCTTGATGTCGCTGCGGATGATTTTTGCCGGGTTGCCAGCCACGAGCGAGCGCGGCGGCACGCTTTTGGTCACCACCGAGCCGGAGCCGATGACGCATTCGTCGCCGATTTCGACGCCCGGCAGAATGATGCTGCGCGCGCCGATGAAGCAGCGCCTGCCGATCCGCGTGTGAAGGTAGAGCCCGCGCGTGAGGTCGTGGGTCAGGATCGCAGCTTCAAAGGCGACATAGGTTTCAGCGCCGATGTGCAACCCCTTCGGATTGGTCTTGTCGAAGCGTACGCTGAGGGAAAAGCTGGCTGTCGGATCGATGTCCATTCCCCAGAATTTCGTATAGTAGAACCACTTGGCCCTTACGATGCCGTCGCGCAGCGGCCGAAACACGTTCAGTCCCCACTTCGGCTTCTTTCCTGTCTGCACCATTAAGTCCGACCCCGGCTGGAAAATTGGTCAAGCACGGAACTGTAATAGTCCTCGAGCATCCCCGTTTGGCGACGTATGTCGAAACGCTCGGCCACCAGAAGCGGTGCCCGCGCGCTGAAGGCTGTCCACAGAGCCTGGTCGTTGAGCAGTCTTCCGACCGCTTCCGCCATTCCCGCGACATCCCGCTCCTCCACGAGATAACCAGTTTTCCCCTCTTCGATCGCTTCGCCCACGCCTCCCGAGCGGAATGCGACGACCGGAGTACCGACCGCTTCGGCTTCCAGATTGGCGAGGCCGAACGCTTCTGCGTGACCATTATCGAGGGTCACGCTGCCATGAAGATAGAGTTCCGCACTGGCGAGCAGATCCCTAATCTCAGTCTGCGACAGATTTTCATGGATCGTGACGCTTGGCAAGGAACGACGCGCCAGCGCCTCGATTTCCTGCTTCAACGGACCCTGGCCGACCATGACGAATTCGACCGGGGTGCCTGCGGCCGCCACGCGTGAGAGCGCGTCGATCATGAAGCGGTGGCCCTTATAGTCGACGAAACGGGCGATGGAAACCACCAATCCCTTTTTTCGGGGGCGGGGCTCCATTTTAAAGAGATCGAGATCGATGCCGATATGATGGCGATAGACACGATCGGCGCGGAAGCCAAGCCCCAGCAACCGGTCGCGGATGAAGTCGGAAACGGCGATATTCCAGCTGTTCCAACCGGCCATCTCGCGGCGTCCCTTGGCGAAGAAACGCACCTGGTTGAAGCCGCCCGGCTTTTTCGGATCGCCGCCATAGGTGGCGTCGAAACCGTGGAACGTCGTGACCAGCGGCTTGCCGGCGGCGCGCGCCAAGGGACCGATGACATAACCGTTCTTGCCGAAATGAGCGTGAACGAGATCGGCTTTGCCGATCGCCGGAAACAGCGAGGGCAGGCCAATCTGCGGGATTTTCAAGAGCAGTTCGCCGGCGCGCGCAACGGGAGACCGGCGGATGTCGTGAACCTGAACGGAGGTTTTCTTCGTGTGGGCGGAAGAGATTCTCGAGCCGGCAAGAATTTCAGCTTCGAAGGAACGAAATGCCACCGCCTGGTTCAGAACAAATGCCTGGCTGGCAGGCAAAAATTTTTCCACATAAATAACGGCTTTTCTCATGAATCTAGTCGCGTCTCCGTTGTGTTGCGCGATCACATCGCCTCTATCGCCCGCTTGATGCCGTCGACCGAACTTCTCGGATCGTTGTTTTCGTCGTAAAGATTAACGCGTTTCGTGCATGCGGCATTGGGATCGGTGTCCTTCTCGTCACGCGCGCTGAATTTCTCCGACATGCCCCATACGGTCGCGCCTTTCAAGTCACCGCGTTCGGCGGCAACAGTGATCACGTCGCCGAATATCTCCGCATAAGAGGCCGGCGTGAAGCCCTTTTCGCGTTTCAGGAAATGGCAGGACGCATCGAGTTCGGTGATGAAAACGCCGACACCCATGTCTTTCAGCGCCGCGCAGAAACGGCCCATTCCTTCCTGGTCGATCCGGTCGAAGCCGGGGCGGAAATGCGACTGCAGCCCGACGGCGCCGATCGGCGTCTTCTTGGCGACGAGATCCTCGACGATCTTCAGAACCCGCGTGCGCTTCTGTTCGAACACGTCGGATTTCTTCTCCAGATGCGTTTCGTTGAGGACGAGTGTCGCGGCGGGATTGGCTTCGTGCGCCATATCGAAACTCATACGAATATAATCGTCGCCAAGAAGGCGTCGGAAAACACAATCCCGCAGATCCGGCGAATCATATTCCAACGGTTCGTTCACCACGTCCCAAGCATCGATCGACCTCTTATAGCGAGTGACAACCTGTTTTATGTGACGGTTCATCGCCGCCTGAATGGTCTGCGCGTCGGTGATGGCGGACACCCAGTCCGGCACGCGATACCAGATCAGCGTATGTCCATAAACCCTCATGTTGTATTTTCGTGCGAACGCAACCATGCGGTCCGCATCGCCGAAGGAGAAAACGCCGGGACGCTTTTCCGTCGCATTCCACTTCAACTCGTTTCGCGGCGTTATCGAATTGACGTTATCGATGTAGATCTGGGAGGCGACCGGATCGGCGATATCCTGCGGGTCGATTGCCGAGCCGAACCGGAACGATTTCCCGTCGGCAATGGCGCGCAGGCCACCGGCGGGCGGCATCTGCGCCAGCGCTCCGCCTGCACGTGCATATAACAGGGCGAGCGGAACGGAGGCGAGGAAACGTCTTCTATTCATTCTTTCTCTCACTGTTGGCTTCAGGCCTGCAAGGCAAGTGAACGGCCGAGCTCGCCGGCAGCTGCCCACGGCAGATTCGCTTTCAAATCAATAGAGTAATGCACCTTCAAACATACTTCCCGGGAGTGCTGTGCTGTCAGTATCTTCTAGACTTTTCCGCTGGTTCCAAGATATAAACTCGCCGCGGAGGAAGCTCGTAATGGAAGATTGGTTAAGCTATCTGATGAGCTATTTTCATATGGCATTTCATAATGCCGCTTTTTTTATGGCGACCGTTCGAAACGACCTGCTCCTTCTCGATGTCCGGCTGTTCACAGCCGTCTTTTTTGCCGTCATCGGCGTGGTTCTCATCCTCATCATCGCGCTCGTCAGGACGTGGCGGCGGTTGCGGCAATCGGAGGACGTCATCCGCTCGCTGAACGACGACCTTGCCCAGGTCACGCAAGACCTCAATGTCGAGCGTGTCTGGCGGCTGGCGGGCGGCGACAGCACCGAGCAGCCCGGTCCCGACAGCCTGACGGAACTCTACAAGCTTCTGTCCAGGCACCAGGCTGCAAGTCATATGGCCTGATCGGCCGGCGCGGGACATGCACCTGAAAACCTACTGCCGCTGTTTCTGATTTTCTGCCGGCGCCTCGGCATCTAGAGGCGCGGATTTTGATTCCGGCTGAGTGCCGTCGGTCTCGTCCGCGGGGTCCGGCGAGGGAAGCCACAATCTGTCGGAAAAATAATTTCTCGTTCTTTTCTGGGGTCCCGAGGTCGCATCCAGCGCAAGGGTAAAATTGTAATGCCCGGCATTGAGCACCTCGTGGGTGAAGCTGATGCTGGCCCCAAAGCCGTCTTCCCTAACGTCCCGGAGGCCCTTAATCGCATTCAACGCCTCGTGGAAATCGAGCCACTGCGGTTGCTGCAGCATGGTTTCAAAAATGCGCAGAATGCCGGGATCGAGCTGGCCGTTTTGATCCGTCTGAGGATTGATGATCTTCACGCGCATATTGTTGATCGTGCCTGCGGCATCGCCGCGAACGATGACGAAGATGGAGTTCGGAAGCTGATCCTTCTCCCGCTTGCCGCTGTGCTCGAAAAAACATTCGTATGTGTCGGCGTTGAAGCTCGCCGCTGCCCAATCGCTGGTTTGAATGCCGGCATCGCGCAGCGCCGCACACATTGTGGGGCCGGAGATCCGCCATGTGCGCAGAAAAGCCGACGCAGTCTGCGCCACAGGCGCTTCGATGGCGTGCACGGGAAGCTTGAAGGTGGCAGGAGGTGTTCGGCGGGGAAGGGCCCTGGGTGGGGGCGGTTTCAGCTCTTCGGGAAAGAGATCGAAGCCGAAGTAATGGCCGACCGCCTTCAAGTGTTTCATGTCGTTGGAAAGAAGCACCGTTCCCATGACCAGCGAAAGGGAAATCGCCAGCAACAACCAGAAAGCCACGGGGATCCGCGGTTTTTTCACCGGCTGTTTCGCAGATGCGGGCGACGAATCGGGCAAGCTTGTCTTCTCCGGTACGCGAGAAGGATTTCGAACGGGCTGTCTAAATCCAGCAGTATACATTCATCCGTTAAATATCTTTGGCTTCATGTCGGCAATTGGGCGCCTTTCCGCCTCGTCATCGGATAGGGCAGGCTACAGATTTCGGCGGAGGCGCTTTAACACCATTCCAGGCAAGAATCTCCAATACTGCGGCCGACAATTGCTGCGGGGGAGGGCGGGACGATCCCGCCATCCGGTTCATGAGCCGGCCGCCGCCAGTTCGGTTTCTTCACGATCGCGATGGATCAGTTTTATTATTGTCATGATTTCTTTTGAAATTTTTATGTTGTTTCTGAAATTCCATAGATTTGCTATCTGTGTTTGTTGTTTATCCGTTCGATAATAACCTATTTTTCTCGTAAAACGATTATATATCCGTCGTGAAACCATAGATAACGTCCCGGATATCCTTTCCATCGGATGATTTTTCACGGTTTTCATCAAATTTTGGACGTATTCTTCGATAGGGTCTGCCGTGCAACCTGAAAGGAGAGGATATGTCTGTCGAGTTAGACGCAACCACCTACGTTCACGCCAAACCGGCAACCGCGCACTCCTACATCTTGCCTACCGTCTTCGACGTGCTGGGGGACCATTTCGATGGTTCTGCCAAAAACGATGTCTTTGATTTGGGATGTGGTGCCGGCGGAGCGGCGGCAGCCCTTGCAGAAAAGGGATATTCCGTCGTCGGGGTCGATCCTTCGAGCGACGGCATCAACAAGGCGAATATCAATTATCCCGAACTGCCGCTGAACCTCGGTTCGGCGTATGATGATCTTTCCAGCGAGTATGGCACGTTCGATGCCGTCATCAGCCTCGAGGTCGTCGAGCACGTTTATGATCCGAAGGCGTTCACGTCGACGATGTACGATCTCGTCAAGCCGGGCGGCATCGCCGTGATGTCGACCCCCTACCATGGATATCTGAAGAACCTCGCTTTGGCCGCGGTCGGAAAGATGGACGACCACTTCATGCCGCTGAGGGATCATGGACATATCAAGTTCTGGTCGAAAAGCACGTTGAGCACGCTGCTTTTGGATAGCGGTTTCGACAATGTTCACTTTGAGTATGTCGGAAGGATTCCGGCTTTCGCTAAGTCGATGATCGCCGTCGCTCAGAAGCCTTTATAAAGGGGCTTCTAAGCGGCCGCTGGTTTCGGGCGGCTTGCTCCGCCCGCTTCTTGCCGTCGCTGTCAGCACCGAGCACCTGTGATAATCCACAGGTTGTTTTTTGCCGTGCTCAAAAGCGAAAAAATTCCTTAAGAAATATTTACTTTTAGTTGCATTCTTGCTTAAACTCTCCATTATGCGGCTGGGCGTGCTGATAAAGCGGGAGACTTACTCATATGAAGGCTAAATCGCCTAATTCCATCGACGTCTATGTTGGCAACCGTGTGAGAGTTCGCCGAAAGACGCTCGGGATGACCCAGCACGGTTTGGCCGAGCTTCTGGGGATCACCTTCCAGCAGATCCAGAAATATGAAAAGGGAACGAACCGGATTGGCGCCAGCCGGCTTCAGCTTATATCCGAGATTCTGCGCGTGCCCGTCGGCTTCTTCTTCGAAAACGGCGGTTCTGGGCCGATCGAAGGCGAGACGAGCGAGTTGAACAAGTTTTTGTCCTCGAAAGAGGGACTGGCGCTCAACAAGGCCTTCATTGCGATCGAGGATCCGAATATCAGGCAAAAACTGGTGTCGCTGGCCAAAAGCCTGGCGGTCGCTGGATTGTCCGACATCGAGGCTGAATTGCAGGATCCGGTTGCGAACGGCTGAGGATGGATCGTGCTTCATCTGCAGACATTTGGCGATCTGCGGTTGATCGAATCGAATGGCGACCCGGTTCGCTATCCGACCAAGGGCCTGTTGATGATGGCCCATCTCTATACCGGCGCAAGCCACGAACTCAGCCGTTATGAACTGGCTCAGTTCCTGTGGAGCGACGTCGAGCCGGAGCAGGCGCGGCTCAATCTGCGCAAGCTTCTGTCCCGCATCCGTGAGATGGACGGCGCCCGCGCCGAAATACCTTTCGATTTCACCGCCACCGCCGTTCGGCTCAACAGGCAGGTTGTTTCCAGCGACCTCGATATCTTTCGCACTGATGCTCCACCGCTGGAGCGGCTGAACGCGATCGCCGAACTGAGCCAGCGCGGGTTCATCGGAAATATCAAACCGGCAACCAAGCCGATAGACGCCTGGATGAGGACCCAGCGGGACGCCCAGGCGCTGCAATTGCGCCAGGCGCTGCTGGATGCGCTGCCGGCGGTGCAAAGTCCCGCAGATGCGCGCATCATTTCCACCACTGCCCTGCAGATCCTCGAACGGGATCCGACTGACGAGCAGGTCAGAGCATTGCTGCACCGGCTCTCGGGCGGATCGTCGCTCAGCGAGAAGCTGCCGAACGGCGATGGCCGCGTGGTGGAGGTGAAGCCTTCCACGACCGATGGCCAGGCGCCTGTCGACACTGATCGTGTATCGGCAATGCCTGTAATCCTGCCCCGTCTGGTGCTGCTTCCCCCGACATCGAAACATGCCGATGCCGGGCTTGCGCTGGCGAATGCCCTGATCGAAGACGTGACGATCGAACTTTGCGCGCTTCGAAACATTTCCATCGTCGCGCCGCATACGGCAGGACAGATCCGCCGCGATTCCGAAAAGGCGGCCATCGTCGCCCGGCACTCGATCGCCTATCTCCTGGATACCAGGTTCTCCGAAGAGGGATTATTCGCCCAGCTGATTTACTTCCCCACGGACGAGATCATCTGGGCCAATCGCTTTGCGATGAGGCCTGATACGCTGCCGCGGCAGAGACGGCTGATCGCGCAGCAGCTGACCTTGTCGGTGGCAAGCGAGCTGGCTGAAAACGAGGAAGAGCGGCTGCGTTTCGAAGCCAATCCGCAGGCCTATCATTCCTATCTCGTCGGCTCGAGCCTGATGAGCAAATTGACCTTGCCGCATATCCGCCGGGCGAGGAAGGCGTTCAAGCAGTCGCTGTCGCACAAGGCGGATTTTTCTCCTTCTTTCACCGGGCTGGCAAGAACCTTCACCAGCGAATGGCTGGTGACGGCGCAGGGCAATGATGAGCTGCTGCATCTGGCCGAGCAGAATGCGCTTCGCGCCATCGAGCGGGATCCTTCGTCGGCGGCGGGGCATCGCGAACTCGGCGTCACTAAACTCTACCTCGGCGATGTCGATGCGAGCGTCGCGGCACTGCATCTGGCCGAGGAACTCAGTCCGCACTTTGCCGATGTCATCTACAGCCATGCCGATACGCTCGTGCATGCATCCCGCCCCGGCGATGCGCTTGCTAAGATCACAAAGGCGATCTCGCTCAATCCGATCGCGCCTGACGCCTATCTCTGGTGTGCCGCCGGAGCGAGTTTCTTCCTGGAGCAATACGAGGAGGCGATCGCCTATGTCGAGGCGATGAAAGACAAAGCGCCGGCCCATCGCATCGCGGCGGCCAGTTGCGCAATGATCGGCGATCGAAAACGGGCGCTATTCCATCGGCAGCGCGCCGAAAGCATCAATCCGGTGTTCGACGTCGAGAAGTGGCTCGCCATCGTTCCTTTCAAGGAGCATTGGCAAAAAGAGCTTTATCGGGAGGGCCTGTTGAGGGCTGGTTTTTAACAATCACTTAGGGGCATTACATGGCAAAGGCAGTTATTATAGGCATTCCAGGCGAGACAGGTCTTTGGCTTGCCGATCTCGGTGCGGGCACGGTTAAGCCGCTCAATCCAACAGGGGATCTGGCGACCGTCAACGACCTGCGCAAAACGGGCGGCACGTTCGTCAACAATGTCGACCTTTCCGTCGCCGTTTCGTCGGTGCAGGTCGCCCTTTCCGGCCATGTCGACGGCTGAGCCGGCGTTCTGACACATCGGCAGCGGATCATATATTCCGACAGGATCATCTCGCCGCGGGAAACCCTTTCCCGCGTCGAACCCTTGTTGATGAGGTTCGGCATCACGAGGGTTGCGCGCCATACCGGTCTTGACGATATCGGCATTCCGGTCTGGTGTGCGTATGCCCCCAACTCCCGCTCGATCGTGATCGCGCAAGGGAAGGGCCTCACCGATCTCGACGCCAAGGTATCGACCGTCATGGAAGCCCTCGAGCGGGCCGTTGCCGGCGAACCCTCGGTCGAACTCGTCCGTGGCTCGGCTTCCAGTCTGCAGGCGATGGACTGCGCGGTCGACAGGTTGGACTGCCTGATCGCCCTGCATAAGCCCGATCTCGGACCAGACGAGGAGACCGAATGGGTCGCCGGCCGCAATATCCTCACAGGCGATACGGTCCATATCCCTTTCGAAGCGGTCGTGCTCGACCGCACGCGCGACGCCCGATACTGGATGTCCTCGGATGGTCTGGCATCGGGAAACAATCTCGAAGAGGCGATCTTTCACGGCGTGCTGGAGCGTATCGAGCGCGACGCCCATGTACTTTGGCAGGTGGGCAGGGAGGCAGATCGTTATTCCCGCTGCGTCGATCCGCGGGGTTTTGAGGACGGCGCGCTGACCGGGCTGATCGACAGGATCGAAACATCAGGCCTGGCGCTCAGGCTCTTCGACATCACCAGCGATATCGCGATCCCGTGTTTCACCGCCATGCTCGGCCCTGGCGACATCAATAGTGACAGGGATATCCGCCTGGTCGAGGTAACCGGCGGCACGGGTGCGCATCCATCTGCCGTTCGGGCAGCCATACGGGCGGTGACAGAGGCGGTGCAGTCTCGGCTCACCTATATCAGCGGCGCCCGGGACGATATTTCTCCGGCAACGTTCTCAGCACCCTTGCCGCCGTTCATGCGGCGGGCTTTCGATGCGGTTGCCGCGCCGCCTGCTGCTGCCATCGGCCATGGCGGGGCGCAACAGGATTTGCCGCTTCTGCTGCAGCATGTGCTCGATATCTTGCGAAACAGGGGGATCGCTTCGGTGGTGGTCGTGCGCCTCAGCGACGAGACGCTTCCCTTCAGCGTCGTCAAGGTCGTCATCCCCGAACTCGAAAATCCGGAGGGTGAACGCGCCCGGCGATTTGGAACGAGGGCGCTTGCGAGGGCGATCGGCTTTTGAAGGTCATTTTCGCAGGTCCCAGTCTTCCCGATGCTGCGTCGCTCGCCGGCGAGGGGATAGACGTGCGGGCGCCTGCGACGCAAGGCGATGTGCTGGCTGCAGTGGAAGAGGGCGCCAATGTCATCGGCCTGATCGACGGCGGCTTCGAATATGCGGCACCCGTGTGGCACAAGGAAATTCTCCATGCCCTCTCGCTTGGTGTCGCGGTTCTGGGGGCGGCAAGCATGGGCGCGCTGCGCGCTGCCGAATGCCATCCGTTCGGCATGATCGGGATCGGCCGCATTTTCGAAGACTATCGCACCGGCCGGTTGGTCGATGACGCTGCCGTCGCTCTCACGCATGCGCCGAGTGCGCTTGGCAGCAAGCCGCTGACGATCCCGCTCGTCAATGTCAGCGCAACGCTCGATGCAATGGAGAGCAAGGGGCTGCTCGCACACGGCCAGCGCGAGGAGATCGACGACGCTGCCGGCGCGATCTTCTTCAAGAAACGGACGTGGCGTGCGATCGTCGAACGGTGCGCGGGCATGGCCGAGTCGGACCGTCAGCGGCTGCTCGCGGCGCTTCTCGCCAATTCCATCGATCAAAAACGCATCGACGCCTTGGAATTGCTGAAAGCAGTGCAGGAAGCAGGCGATAGACGGACCAATGTCGATCTGCCCTGGAGGCTCCACGAAACCTCGTTCCGAACTCGACTTGTGCTGTGAACTTGATGTGACACCTGTCACCAAGGGTTGTGTCACGCTTTTTTCACGGGCTCGCTCGCGTTTACCCGCGTATCATTCCTTCAATTCGTTGGAGAAATGGTCATGGGCGTGACATCGATTGCCAGGATAAATACAGACCAAGGGGCAGAAGACGGTCTGGACGAACTCGTCGCACTTGCGCGGATGATTGCCTATGCTCGGCATGTCGCTCAGGATGTCAACCTGCAGTTCGCGACGCATTGCCTCGATCTTGCGCTCGAGGCGGTCAAGCAGGAAGTGGGGGAGGGCCTCACCAGCGAGATGGCCGAATTGAGTTCCCCGGCTCCGCGGATGAGCGTGAGAAGCCACTGAAAGAGACGTTCGAGAGAGCGAGTAGCCACCTCAATCCACGTGTAGCTCCGAAGATCTAAGATTTTCGGAGCTATGATTGCGTTGTGGCCCAAGGCGCGTGGAGATCTTTCAGGTTCGCTTGGCCCACGCTTCAGCTCTCTGGTTTTCCGCATTTCGCGATCGCAAAACCGCTTCACGCTTTTGCCCGACGGCGAGCCTTTGCCGGGAAATGGTTCATGCGGAGGATGCTGAAAGCGGATCAAGTCGAATATGGGGAGTGCGACCGAGGTGCGAAGCCTGATATGGGCCTCTCTTCTGCCGGCGTTCTCGTGCGGGCCGGCGGGAATTCCATCTTGCAAAGCAGTTATGTCTCTTCAGCTTTGCCTTTGTCGGGGAGGTGGTTGCGAAACATCTTCCGCGCGTCCCAGGGACGATCGGCTGCTCTGGCGCCAATCCGGGACCTCAGTGGGTCAAGTTGCGCTTCTGGGCCAGCAGTAAAATGTAGTCGTCAGCGATGTCGGCGATTGCCATTGCGATTTCCGCCGGGTCGCATCCGTCGACCTTCGTACTCGCAATGAACTGATAGACCGCCTTCTCGATCTGCTTCCGGCAGATCATGACGCGCTCATCGTAACCAAATTCCGGGATATGCGATGCTATATCACTCATCGGTCGGCTCCTCGCTACTTATAGTGACCATGACACAAATTATAAGTTGAGCAAGCAAATGCTTTATGAAGGGTTAATTCGCCGGGCGAGTGCGACCATTTCGACACAGGTCGGCCCATGCGGCGGGGCCCTTCGTCATCTTGAATCGGGATGGCGGGATTCCGCAAAATATATCATCGGGTTGAGGTGCGAGGCATGCCGAACAAGGTAGGCTGCATCGGGCTTTTCCATTGAAATCTGTGCCGGGGTATGCCGAAATTTAGCAGATGAACCGGGCATTGCCGTGGCATCAGCTGGCGTAAGCGCTTGATTTCAATATTTATTACAGACGGTCATATTTCCGGCATCCTGCCAACCTGCGTTAGTAATTCTTCTGCGTAGCCCGTCTCTAGGTTGGTGGAAGGGGTGGCGCGCTGCTCTGGTCAGTGATGCCGATCGGCGGCCGGTTGTTCGGAAAATCCACGATGAAGAGGAGCTTTTTCGGCTTTGCGAGAACAATAAGGCGGCTCGATCAAGCAGCGGAAGCGACGACAAATATGCGTAAAAAACTTGCAAATTGATCAAAATTTTATCAAAAGGTAAAATTAAAGATTTCTTACAGCGGTTGTATTTAAATCTCAATTATAAGTCGGCGCCATTTAAAACATATGGTGATCTACGGATGTATTTCTGGGCTAAATTGCGGATATATTCGTACCGTCTACCTAATAATAATATCGTGTTTATGACAGTGACTTAAGTCACAACATCATTCTTGATAATTGAATCTCCGATATTTTGATGGCACGGCTGAAATATTTCAGGCGGAGCGCGTTTTTTCCATTTGTACCTTTTCCGACGATGGTTTTCCCGATCGGGCTGCTCGGCAGCACGCTATCTCAATCCGAACGAAATTCCTCGGCCGAGGCTGTTATAACGGGATCGCATTTGCGGGAAGCTGTCCTCAAGCAGTTCGGAGGACCCGCCGGGGTGGTGACGGGTCCTCCAATAGGAATGCTTGCACGGTGCGTATGTATGAATACAGTAAAATTATCGTTTGTCGCAGAACATTATTGGGATGGTTTCAATTTACTGTGTATAACTGCTGTTTTTTTATCAATCACGACTATCTGGATGACGTCGGTCGCATTTAGGATATTCATGATATTGGTGCCGACGGACCTTCAAAAATTTGGAAGACATTCACTTTCGGCTGATCGCACGCGGCGGAATTCTTAGCGCCGGCGATATTTTCGGCTGCCGCGGAAATGGATTTTGTCACGTACGGCTGCCGCAGCTTGTTACGGCGGCGATGTGTGCGTTTTCGGATCGGATATTTTCGCTGATGTAACGGGGCATCGGAGCGCCCGCTCGCGTGAGCGCTCCGATCCATCCTTTATTTCTGAATGCAGGTGTCGACGGTATCCTTGGTGCATTCGTCAAGCCCGGTGAAGACCGGATCATCGACCTTCTTTCCGGCGATCAGGTCCATCATCACGGTTGGAGCCTTGTAGCCCATCTCGAACGGCCGCTGGCCGACGAGGGCGGTGACGAGACCCTCCTTGGCGATTGCCACCTCGTCGCCGATCGTGTCGGCAGCGCCGACGACGAATTCGTTCTTGCCGATCTTGTCTGCCATCGGCTTGAACAGGTCGCGATAGGGTTGGGGAGCACCGAACAGCGGCCAGCCGCCCATGATGCCGAAGGCATCGAGTTTGGGATTGGCGGCGAGGATATCGGTCATTGCCTGAACGCCCTTGGCGCCGTCGTCATTGGTGAAGACGGGGCAACCGGCGACCTCAGTCCAGCCGCCTTCGCCCTTCAATGCGGTAAGCCCCTTCTTGCCGCTCAGCGTGTCGCGCATGCCCTGCGCACGGCGCAGAATGTTGTCGGCGCCCGGATTGCCTTCGATGGTGCAGATCGTGCCGCCCTTCGGCTTGGCCTTCTTGATGTATTCGCCGATGCGGGCGCCCATCAGGTAGTTGTCCGTGCCGAGATAGGTCTTGCGCAGCGCGGCGTCATCGGCCGCGAGATCGGCGTCGAGCGTCATGACGGGAACGCTCGGATTGGCCGTCTTGAGCGTCTGGGCGATCAGCTTGGCGTTCGACGGCGAGATGGCGATGGCGGCGGTATCTGCCTTGCCCAACATATCCTGGACGATCTGCGCCTCGCCGGCTTCATCTGATGTCGATGCCGGGCCGGTGTAGAAGCATTCATATTCGGCGGATGCGTTTTCCTTGTTCCACTTCTGGCAGCCCTGGTTGATCGCCTCGAAGAACGGGTTGTCGAGGCCCTTCACGACGATCACGAGCTGCTTTTTGGCAGCCAAGGCTTGTCCCGCCGTGAGCGCCAGTACAGCTGCTGCAGTAAGCAATAATGCCTTCCTCATAGCTTCCTCCCTTTGAGAAGACGGGCGTCATCGCCCGCCAGTAATCAACCGGGATACCAGACGATACGAGGCTCCTCCCCTGAACGCCGGTATTCCCAGGCTGAATCGATGAGCTTTTCCAAATCGTAAGTGGGGTGCCAGTCCAGCAGATACCTGGCTTTGCTATTGTCCATCCAGTTCGAGTGGAACTGGCTTTCTATGTCGACGGAGCCGAGCCCGCGCGTGCGGGCGAGATAGGCGGCGACTTCCCCATAATCCACGGGGCGATCCATCGAGATGTTGAAGAGCTGCCCCTTTGCGCGCGGGTTGTCGATCGCGGCCAGTATTGCCGAGACGAGATCGTCGACATGGACGAAATTGCGCTTCAACGGGCGCCCGTCGGCATCGCGCAGCAGCGGCACGGTGCCTTCGCGGGCATACCGCTCGGCATCGTCAGGCGGGACGAGCGTTTTCCAGTCCGGCCCGCCGAAGACATCGTCGCCGAAGGACAGCGTGAATTTGAAATCGTCCTTGTCCATGATCCAGGGTGCGCGCAGGCAGCAGGTGTTGATGCCGTATTGGATGGCGAACTGCTCGAGCATCACCTCTTCGAGGACTTTGGAGAGCGCATAGCATCCCGGATAGGCGCGGTGCGGGGTCCGCTCGGTCACCGGCCCGTCATGGCGACAAAAGAAATGCCCGATGCCGGCGTCGCCTCCAATGAGGATGAACTGCCGAGCCGTGGGGCTCTCCCGGAACGCTTCGAGCAGCCAGAAAAGGCCCTTGACCGTGACATCCATGATATCGGTGGGCGTTTCCTTGCAAGTGGCGAGATGCAGGACGTGGGTCACGCCTTCCATCGCCGCGGCCACGACATTGGCGTCGGCGATCGACCCCCGGACCACATCGATGCGGTCGGTCTCATCGAGCATACGATTATGACAAAGCGCGCGAATGCGTGCTTTGGAAAATGCCGGCGTGTCAAGCAGCTCAGCGATAAAGCGCCGCCCGACCTTGCCCATAGCCCCGGTGACAAGGATCAGCATGCTCGTTCTCCCAGTAACAGCTAATATCCCGGCGTTTGCGGCGTCAATCTGTATTTGCACGAATAAGTAGGATTTTTGCATTGACGGCCCGATCGCGCGGACAATTGATTGACGGTTCTTCAAGCTTTTGCATAAATGAGCGTAATCGCTTTTCCGGGAGGAGATCGGCGGAGCGAGATCGCAGGCGTCTGGCTGATAGCTAACGGCGACGGCAAGCCTGCAGGTTCCGGGGAGGATGGTCGGCTGGCAGCGGTTCTCGAACTCACCAATATTTCGAAGCATTTCGGCGCCATCCAGGCGGTGAACGACGTGTCGTTTTCACTCGAGGCCGGCCAGGTCGTCGGCCTGATGGGCGATAACGGCGCGGGAAAGAGCACGCTGGTCAAGATGATCGCCGGAAACTTCCGGCCGAGCGAAGGCACGATGCGCCTCGAAGGCAAGGAGATCGTGATGCACCGCCCGGTCGAGGCGCGTCAGCACGGGATCGAGATCGTTCATCAGGATCTGGCGCTCTGCAACAATCTGACGGCGGCGGCCAACGTCTTCCTCGGGAGGGAACTCCGCCGCGGAATCGGCCCTCTGAAGGTTCTTGACTACAAGACGATGTACAGGCGCGCCGGCGAAATCTTCAAGGAGCTGAAATCGGAAACGCGCCCGCGCGACCTCGTCAAGCAGATGTCGGGTGGCCAGCGGCAGGCGGTGGCGATCGGGCGCACCATGCTGTCGGAGGCGAAGATCGTGCTGATGGACGAGCCGACCGCGGCCATTTCGGTCCGCCAGGTGGCGGAGGTGCTCAATCTGATCCGCGAGCTGCGCGGCCGGGGCATTGCGGTCGTCCTGATCAGCCACCGCATGCCCGACGTTTTCACCGTCGCTGACCGCGTGATCGTCATGCGGCGGGGCCGCAAAGTTGCCGACAAATCGATCGCGGCGAGTTCGCCGGAGGAAGTCACGGGTCTTATAACAGGCGCCATCGAACAGGTTTGATCGAGGTTGCCTGCCCCGCCGGGCGAAAAGCCCCGTCGGAAAAATGCCCACTCGGGAGAAGTGAAGGTCGAAGATGGCAATTACCCTGGACCAGACAATTGCGCAGAAGCAGCGAAGCCGGCTTTCGGAATTTGTCGGCAGCCAGACCTTCTGGGTCCTGATCGCCGTTGTCCTTGCCTGCATCTTCCTGTCCTTTGCCACCGACTCCTTTGCGACGGCGAAGAACCTCTACAATATCACCCGCAACGTCACCTTCGTCGCGATCATCGCGCTCGGCATGACGCTCGTCATCATCACCGGCGGCATCGATTTGTCGGTGGGCTCGGTGCTCTGCCTCTGCAGCATGGTGCTCGCCATTACCATGAACGCCGGCTACAGCATCGAGATCGGCATAGCAGCCGCGGTCGGCACGGCGCTTCTGGTCGGGGCCTTCAACGGCGTGTTGATTGCCTATCTCGACTTTCCGCCTTTCGTGGTGACGCTCGGCATGCTGTCGGTGGCGCGCAGCCTGGCGATGGTCGCCTCGAACAATACCGTTGTCTTCCAGTTCGGCCCCGACCATGACAAGCTTCTGGCGCTCGGCGGCGGCGCCTGGCTTTTCGGCATTGCCAACCCGGTTCTCTACATGGTCATCCTGGCGCTTCTCACAGGCTTCGTGCTGCGCTGGACGAGGTTCGGCCGCTATGTCTTTGCGATTGGTGGCAACGAGCATGCGGCAACGCTGACCGGCGTTCCCGTGCGCCGGATCAAGGTTATCGTCTATATGATCTCGGCGCTGTCTGCGGGCATTGCCGGCATCGTCCAAACCGGCTGGCTCGGCGCCGTCACCACCAATATCGGCGCCGGCATGGAACTCCAGGTCATCGCCGCGGCCGTCATCGGCGGCGCCAACCTCGCCGGCGGCGTCGGCACCGCCTTCGGCGCGCTGGTCGGAGCGGCGCTCATCGAAGTGATCCGCAACAGCCTCGGCCTGCTCGGCATCAACGCTTTCTGGCAGGGGACGTTTATTGGCGGCGCGATCGTTCTGGCGGTCTTGTTCGATCGAATCCGCAATTTGCGGCAGAGCGAATAGGCTCAATCGCCGTCTACATGTGCGCCGACGACGGATGTTTCGGCCGACGGGCACCTAGCCCCTGTCGTGGCGACGTCGCAGCGGCGCATTCGGCGGAATGATCGATTTCCGACAGGCGCCGGAGCAATGCCCTGCTTCTGAATTGCGACCAGCCGCCGACCAGCGGGAGCATGGCGTCGATTTCCTCGAACTTCTGGAGATCGTTTTCCCTAGGCTCTGCGGGCGGCAAGGCTTTTGGCAAGACTTTCCATGCGGCTCTGCGGGCCTTCGAAAAGATCAGCTTGGCGACGACGCTGAGCGCAAGCATTGGGCTGTGACGATAAATGTGCTTCAACGAACTCGCCGCGCTCGGCCAGTCCTTCAATGCGGCGAATCTCGAAAATGCATAAAGATGCGCCGACGCGCGGGCGCAACTGATGACGAAAGCCGGAAGTTTCGGGTTGCGAGCGATACATTGTTCGCTGACGGCGACGAGTGATCGGGCCATGCGTGATTTATCCGAGGACATGGCCGCCGAATGAACACGATATCCCACCAGGCCGAACGGAACCGTCTCGATCTTGAAATGCTCGGCGGTACGGAGCTCGAAATCGAAATCCTCGCATCCTCCGATCCCCTGGCGGGCATAGCTCGGATCGTAGCCGCCGATCTTGTCGACGACGGCACGGCGGATCATGAAGCCGCTGCCATTGCCGACGAAGCGGAAGACGAGATGGCGGGCGAGAATGGAGCCCCGCGCGTTGAGCGACGAACCGGATCTCAGGCAATGGCCCTCTGAATCGACGAAACGGTGAAGCGCATAGACCGCGCCCCAGACACGGGGCAGGGGATGGAGCGCGGCAAGCATTCGCTGGACATAGGTCGGATGCCATAGGTCGTCGGCATCCAGGAAGGCAATGTAGCCTGATGTCGTTGCCGCGATTCCCGTGTTGCGCGCCGCAGCCACCCCTCGATTTTCCGTCGATAGAACCCGGATCCTCTGATCGCTAGCGGCGAAACCGCTAGAGATGGCGGCGGTGGCATCCGTCGAGCCGTCATCGACGACGACGATCTCCAGCGCCTTGTGGGTTTGATCGATGGCGGACTGGAGCGTCTGGGCGAGATAGCGGCCGGCATTATAGGCCGGGATTATCACGGCCACTGAAATATCCGATACGGCTGACATCTTCATTGTCGTCACCTGAACTTGGATATGGCCGCAGGCGGGCGAAGGTCGATCTGGTTTTTCATCAATCTGGCGACAGCGGGGCGATGGCTGACGACGATCAGCGTTCTGCCGGCATCTAGCTTGATTTTCGAAAACACCCGCATCTCGGTCTCTTCGTCGAGCGCGCTTGTCGCTTCGTCCAGAAGCAGGATTTGCGGCCGGCTCGCCAGCGCGCGCGCCAGGCCGATCCGCTGCCTCTGTCCGCCCGAAAGCCGGATCGCCTCGTCACCCAGCCATTCATCGAAGCCATAGGGCAGATCTTCGATGAACTCCGTGGCGCAGGCGACATCGGCGGCCCAGCGGATATCCTCATCCGGGATGTCGCGGCGAAAGCGGATGTTGTCGAGAACCGTGCCTTCCATCAGCTCGACATCCTGGCCGGACACCGAAAGCAGTTGCAGCCAGCTGGCGCGGTCGATGGTTGTGAGGTCTCTGCCGTCGACCGTAATCATGCCCTGGGTCGGCGGGTTGAGATCGAGGATCATGTTGAGAATTGTCGTCTTGCCGGAGCCGCTCGGTCCCGTCAGAGCCGTCGTCTCGCCCGCCCTGATCGAGAAGCTGAGATCGCGAACCGCCGGTGCGTTCGCACGCTCGTAGGCGAAGGAGACATTGTGGAAGACGATCGCCTCCGCCAGGCGGGTGATCGGCTCCCCTCGAGCTGCCAGTTTGACGTCGTCGCTTTCGGAAAGCAGCGCCAGGACATTCTGCAACGACGCTTCCATTTCGTAGAGGCGCAGGATCTGGGAGTCGAATTCCTTGATATGCGGCTGAAGCCTGTAGAGAAGGATCGTGGCCGAGAGCGCCGCCTTGAAATCGACCGGCAGGAATTCCGAGGACAGAATGATGGTCAGGATGACCGCGAAGGTCAGCGTTTCGCTCAGAAGCGAGGTTGCCGCCCCCATCCGGTCCGACCGGCGCCAGGTCTGGCCGACGTCCCGGGAAAGCGTCTTGAAGAGTTGCTGGTGGCGCGTCTCGAGGCCGAAGCTCTTGACGGCCTTCAAAGTCTGCAGGGTCGTCCAGCTCAACTGCGTCAAGGCTTCCACGGCTGCCAGCGCCGAGACGCCAAGACGCCGGTAAGCGCCGGCAAAGAGCCCCAAGGCGAAATTATGGATGAAGCCGAAGGCAAGCCCGAGCAAGGCGATTGGCCAGGCCATGACCAGCATGCCGACGCCGAAAATGACGATCGTGCCGAGGTTGACGCCGAGACGCACCAGGCTGGCATGCGCCGAGGACACTGCGTAGGACTCGGTTGCGATGACGTTGATCAGGTCGCTGCGCTCATAGTCCTGAAAGCGCTGGAAGGGGATAGTCAGGACCTTGGCGTAGAGGCGATCGCGTATGCGGTCGCTAATGCGATGGTTGACCGTGCTTGCAATGAGCGAATTGGCGCTTCCGAGAAAAATCCGGAAGAGGATGGAGCCGATGAGAATGCCGATCAGCACGGGTTTTGAGAGACTGAGGTCGATGCCGCCGAAAAATGCCGGAAGCCATGCAACGGCGGAGCCGGAAACCGGACCTTGCTGCCCGAGAAGAAAGACCAGGCTGACCAGGAGGGTGATTCCGACCATTTCGGAGAGGCCGGTGAGAATGCCCATGACGATCATCACCGACATCTTGACGCGCAGCGCCGGCACGAGCTGCTGAAGCTCGCGGAAGCGCGCCGCCACGATCAGGTTGTAGGCGGCGGTCGGCTTGGCGGAGGCGGGTTTTCGAAACCTATTCATTCTCGGCCACCCGCGAAGAGATCGGGCCGGTCGTTGCCGGCAGTCCCGCAAAACGATCGCTGAAAGCTGCTCCGACTTGCGGAATGGCGGCGGTGAAGCGGATCTTCGGCTGGGTCGGAGGCTTGCCCAGCACGCGCTTTGCGATCCGGATGCCTTGGCGTTTCACCTGGCGCCAGCTCTGGCGCAGGCCATGGACGATCAGCCGGGAGGGATACTTTCTCGCCATCATCGGCGCCAGCTTTTGGAGCTGCGCATGATCGCCGTCGTGAAATGCCTTCTTGAAATACCAGCACGCCGTGTTGAACTGCGATGCCTCTATATCGCGCGCGAGATGCGGGTAGCGGTCGGCGATCGGCGCCATCACCAGGGCGTAGGATTGCAGCATCCGATAGGCGTTGCTGGACATGTTTCCCCTGGTGAACCGATAGCCGGTGAGGAAATCAGGGATCAAAGCGAAGGGCAGGGTCTCGGCGAGTGCCAGATAAAGTTTCAGATCCTCACAGCCCTCGGCACCGCTGTCACGCAGCCCGGCGTCGTAGCCGCCGCAGCGAAGGATTTCCGCCCGCGGCATCAAGGGCGTGCTGCCATTGCCGATGAAGTTTTCCCTCAGCAGCGGTTCGAAGATGTTGCCTTGATGCATGACCGGGCGTGAGTGGCCGAAAATGATGCCGTTTTCATCGATCGCCGCGTACCAATTATAGGCAACGCCGTTTCCGCCTGGGAATTTCAGCACTGCCTCGAGCTGGCGCTCGATCTTGTTGGGGTGCCAGACATCATCCGCATCGACGGGAGCTATGTAGAGGCCGCGTGCCTCCCTGACGCCGTGGTTGCGCGCCCGCGCTACGCCGCCATTGTGCTGGCTGAGAACACGGACGCGGGCATCGCTCAGGCCATAATCACGCGCAAGATCGAAGGTGCGATCGCGCGATCCGTCGTCGACCACCAGGATTTCGAGCTTATCGTAGGACTGGTCGGAAACGCTTCTCAATGTTTCGACAAGCGTCTTCTCGGCATTATAAGCCGGTATGACGACGGTGACCAAGGGGCGGGCTGCGGCGTTCATGGCTTTGTCATCCGATAAAGGCTCCCGGCAGGCCCATCAGTTCGGGGAAGGCTTCAAGCGGACGATCGCCGCGCACTTCGAGGCGCGGCAGAGCGAAGAGATTGTCGGAGAAGGTGGCCTTCTCAGGCCGCGTCGTGAAGCCGATGCCGTAGCCGGCAAGCGCCAGTATGCCGGGAACCCGGAAGTCCGTCGCGCCATAGGGTAGGGCGATGGATTCCACGGGCGCGCCCAGGCGGCTCCGCAGTGCGTTGCGCGACAGTGCGGCCTCGGCCAGCAGAGCTTGATTGTCCATCGCGCTGGCTGCCGTGTGGGATGTGAGATGGGAGCCGAAGCTGATGCCCTTTTTGTGCAGCTCCTGAATGTCAGGCCAGGACATCAGCGGCGCCGGCTCGCCATAAGCAGAATCCCAATCCGACCGGCCGCCGACTTTATCGGTCACTACGAAGACTTCGGCGCTGAAATCGTTCTCGGCAAGGATCGGGAAGGCGTTCGTCTGGAAATCCAGATAGGCGTCGTCGAAGGTCAGCATCACAGGGCGGCCCTGGATCGGCTTGCCGCTGCGCAGCAGATGCACCAGGGTCTGCGCCGTCACGGTGTAATAGCCCTGGCGGCGGAGGAACTGCATCTGCTTGCGGAAGACCTCCGGCGACGTGCGGAAGCGCCGGAGTGCGGCCGGTCCTTCCTCGGTGATCCCGTGATACATGAGAATGGGAACCGAGTTCGTGACCTCCGTCGTCCATGCCACCTCACGCTCGACGCCTGATGGCCCCCAGATGACGTGCTTGGCGACATCCGCCTCCAAGGGCGTTCCATGGCTCTCGATCCGCGCGACCGGATCGGCAACCGGGCCTTTGCGGAAGCGGTGGATGGCGTAAAGCTCGGTTTCGATCGTCTCTTCCAGGGCGAGGCCGGCTTGTTCGGCAAAAATCCGTTTGATCGTCCCGACGCCGAAAGGATTGCCCCAATCGAAACCCGTTCGGTCGGGCTCGTCCCGGCGGATATGCGCATGGGCGGTGATCAGATAACCGTTCGGCTTCAATGCGGCCGCCATCTTCCGACAGGCGGCGGCCAGCATTTCCTCATCTTTCATGTAATAGAGGACTTCGGAACAGACGATCAGATCCTGTTCGGGCGGAAGATCGTTTTTGACGAAGTCGAGAACGCGAAGCGCGATGTTATCCTGGTCGCGGCACCGCTCCACCGCCCTGTCGATCGCCCTCTGGGAAATGTCGGTGGCCGTCAATTGGGCGACCTTTTGCGCCAGCTTCCTGGTAAAAATCCCCTCGGCGCAGGCAAGCTCCAGGGCCTTCTCGATGCCATCAGGGATGAGGCTCAAGGTCTGCGCATATTTGACCTGTTCGTAGACCGAGACGTAATTCCAGGGATCCGGGCGTTCGAAAATATGGTCCCAATAGGCTTCTTCGGACTGAATGGCGGGAGTTTCTTCTCTTTCCTTAGGCCGCGAACTGGACGGCTCCTGAAATTGCGGGCTCAGTCTATGTTCGAGGCTCCCCAGGATGCCGGTCAGCCTGCTGTCGTTGTCCTGTTCGTCGCTCGGCGCGGTGGCAAGGATGGCGTTGCGCCCGATGCGCACCAACAGTTTTTCCAAACGGCCTCGCCGCCGGCCACTCTTGAGGATGAGGCCACCGAAGGCTCTGTATCCCTTCAGCGCCTCCACAGTCCATGAACTGACATAGGCGAGTGCGGGCGGTGTTTGCAGATGCTCTTCCACACGCATTTCATGCATGATCAGCCGGATCTGCGCCCGGATCGAAAGGTCGCCCCAGAATGGCCCGACAAAGGTGCCGACATGCTGTCCCCTGGAAAAGGCGTGCATGATGAGCGTGTCGGCTTGTTCGGCCTTGGGTACCCTGGAAAGTCTGCCGAGTTCGACGCTGACCACCTGGACATTACCGAGCGTGAAGGATCGCAAGGGATTTGCGGCCGACAACAGCCAACAGGTCGTCTCGATGATCTTCCGGCTGGTGCCGGCGAAGGAATGCCGCTGGATCAGCTGGAGCAGCGAAAGGAAAGTCGGCTGCCATTTGTCGAGTGCGTCGATGAGGTCGTTGGCCCGATCGCTGAAGAGGCCGGTCTGCAATCCGTGCATGATCACGTCGACAAGGAAACTCTCGTAGCCCGCGGCATCAGGCATTTCAGGCAGGAGTGCGGCCAGAGCTGCGACATCCGTTGTCGGATCGACCTTGGCCGAGACGACCCAGGCGAGCATGCGCAGCTGGCTGAGGGCGGGCGTGAACCAACCTGTCTCCGGCCCTTCGGCCGACAGGCCTTGCTGCATCTGCAGCGCTTGCGCCTTGACCGTCACGCGAACGGCGTCACGCACCATTTTGACCGGGTCGCCGGACAGCGAGCCCGCCTTCATGCGATAGAAAGCCAGGCACTTGTCGACACGGCGAAATTCGGCGCCTGAAAAGGCCATGCGCAGCCAGAGATCCCAATCCTCGCCGGTCTGCAGAGTCTGATCCATGCCTTTCAGCCGCTCGAAAAGGCTCTTGGGAAAGACGACCGTATGGATGGCGAGGGCGCAAAAGGAGGAGAACTCGCGCTTGGCGATATTTCCCGTGAGGACTGGAGGCTGTTCCACCCGCATAAGCCTGCCGTCCGGGGCAACGCGGCGGTAGGCGCAATAGGCGATGACAGCGGGAGAGGCATCCGCCGCCACCGGCTGCATGCTTTCGATGAAGGTCGGATCCAGCCAGTCGTCGGCATCGAGCATGGAGAGCAGCGGGGCAGTTGCGAGACGGGCGGCATGGTTTCGCGCCGCGGCGGCGCCGGCATTTTCCTGACGGGCGGCGAGAATGCGGCTATCCGCCTTTGCAATGTCCTGGAGAACCTCCCAGGTGCGGTCGGTCGAGCCGTCGTCGACCACGACAGCCTGCCAGTTCGACTGCGTCTGGGCCTGCAGGCTGGCAAGGCATTCGGCAAGCGTGTCGGCCGCATTATAGGCTGGGATGAGGAACGAGATGTCGGGCGTAGCAGCTGTCACCATGCGCGCATCTTCCACCGGCGCAGGACATAGAGAGCGCCATTGACGCTGCCGAGCACTTCCTGCTTCAGGAAAAAATCGTTCGACGTCGCCCCTTTGCGAAATCGCCTGCGGACCCTTCGGGCATAATATTTCGGGAAGGAAACGAGGATGCGCCTGAGATTGCCGTTATTTCCGGTGTTCTGATACTGCACCAGCAGGGCCGCGACATGGCCGCTCATATATTGGTAGATCTGCTTGGCGAGCCCCTTCATATCCTTGCGGTGAAAGTGCCAGGATACCGCCGTCGGCTCGTAGCGGCAGACATGGCCGTGATGAAGCAGCCGGTTCCAATATTCGGAATCGCCCGAGCACCCCGCCGCTCCCATATCAAGGCGGACATCGAACAGGCCGATTTCGTCGAAGACCTTGCGGCGGAAGGCCTGGCTTGCTCCGGCTCCGATCGTCCAGACCGGAGCGCCGTAACGCGCATGGCTGACATAGAAGTCCTGATTGAAATCCTGTCTGATGTAGCCCCGGCCGAAACCCCAATGCTTTTCGAAGATGAACTGTGCCGGTGTCGCGAGTTCTCCGGGAAGGACCAATCCGGTCACGCAGGCGATGTCGGGCCGATCGAAGGCCTTCATCAGGTTCTCCAGCCATCGCTCATGCAGGACCACGTCATCGTCGGTAAAGGCGACGAATTCGGTCGTTGCCGCACGAAGTGCTGCATTGCGGGCGTAATCCAGCCCGACCCGGTCTTCCCTGATATAGGTGGCGCCCGCTTCCTCCACGACGCGGCGTGTCTCATCGCCTGCCGAGGCATTGTCGACGACGATGATCTCGATGGGGCGAAGCGATTGTTCCGGGATCGAGGCCAGGCACCGGCGCAACTGATCCGGCCGGTCCTTGGTGCAGATCAGAATGCTGACGTCGAGATTGCGAAGAGGGGTTTGCGCGATCTCACGCGCATGCGCGAGGGTATCTGCCTGCACGATACGTTCGGCCAGCGCCGTCAGCGCCTCGGGACGCTCGATATAGCTCTGCCCGACGGGAAGGCCATCCGACATGAAAACCACGAGCCCGTTGGAGATCGAGGGCGAAACGGCCTGGAACGGGCTGGATGAGAGATCGAGATAATGAATCGGGACGGGAAAGCTTACATCCTTCAGATCAGATGGAATTGTTTCTCGCATCATCGCTTTCTCAAATCGCACCTTTGCATAGATTGTCCGCGCCTGATGAGGCGCGGACGTGAAAGCCGTGATGGTTACCCCGCCGCTTGCACCTTCATCTTGTCCCTGAACCAGTCGAGCGTCATGGCCACGCCCTGTTCGTAGGAGATCTTGCAGGACCATTCCGGCATGACATAATTTGCGTTGGTCAAGTCCGGGCGCCTGTTCGTGGGATCTTGCGGTGGCGACGGCTTGAAGACGATCGGCACGCCGCCGACGAGGCTGGACACATATTGCGCGACCTCGAGAACCGAAATCTCGCGATCGTTGCCGATGTTCAGAGGCCCCTTGTAGTCGGTTTCATTGATCCAGAAATAGCGGGCGAAACCATCGACGATATCGTCGACATAGCCCCAGCTGCGGGACTGGAGGCCATCGCCGAAGACGGTGATCGGGCGGCCCGACAGCGCCTGGGTGACGAAGTTGGAGACCGCGCGCCCATCATCGGCGCGTGTGCGGGGCCCATAGATATTGAAGGGTCTTATAACCTTGAGGTTGAGCCCCTGGGTGCGCTGCATCTCGAACAGCAGCGATTCCGTGCAGCGCTTGCTCTCGTCATAGGACGAGCGCGGCCCGGTGCAATCCACTTGGCCCTTATAGGATTCCGGCTGCGGCGAGACCAAAGGATCGCCATAGACTTCGGAGGAAGAGGTGAAGCCGAAACGGCCGCCCTTCTTCAAAAGATCGAGAAGCCGGAAGGCGCCGAGCAGATTGGCGGAAATCGTTCTCTTCGGTTCCTGCATGTACCATGGCGGCGATGCGGGGGAGGCCAGGTGATAGATCTCGTCGAATTTTTCGGATGTCTGCAGCGTTTCGACGTCCGCTTTCACGAAGTAGAAACGAGGGTCCTTGATGTGTGCAATATTGTCGAAGAGCCCAGTCCAGAGATTGTCAACAACAACAAGTTTCTGTATATCATTTCTAAGTAGAATTCGGTCGCAAAGATGCGATCCAATGAATCCAGCTCCGCCAGAAATAAGTACGTTTCTCATAGTGCTACGTCTCGTTACTTGAGGAGGTGTTATTGGTATTACAGCAACGGAAGGTTTTATATGGGCACGAAGTCCGGGGTTGACCAGACTTTGGTCTGACTCTCGGACGCTGAGCAAAGCTCGTCATCGTCGCTCAGCGACCGGAACTGCCGGGCCTGCGCGTCTTCTTCAGAGGTGGGGATGGTGCTTTAACGCGTTGAATCGGCGTGGCTCTTCCAGGAAGTCGGATCCGATTGCCGGGCCAAGGCGGGAGTGCCGCCCATATGGCGTAATCATTTTTTAGAACAATCTAATAAATGCTGATTTGCCGTCGTGCGACCGGCCTTCGTGCCGCGAATCAAGCCCTGATGATCGAGCTCAGCCCTCCGGGGGTGACACAAACCGGTTGGCATCGAACAGGTCTGTGGCGGCCACCGGCATGATAGCCGCAGCTGATGCAGCGACACCAGCCTCACGATGAACCGTGCGGGGGGAAACGCGCGGCGCTCTCACGCCAATAGCCTCGCCGGGAGTATGCAGCGCCCATTTCATCAGCGCCGCGTCTGATGTCGATGCAAAGAAATCTGCTCCTTCCCAGGAAGCGGTCATGGGCAGGGAGGCGATCATATCGGCGCCCTGCCTGGAGGTGGCCTGAGCAACGACGCGGGGATGGAAGCGGGCATGGGCCGGCAATACAGGCGTCGATTTCTCGGCAAGGGCTGCAATCGGGCCGATCGACGCAGTCTCCAGTTTGTCGTCCGTGCGCGCATCCTGCTGAAGGGCGGGCGGGCGCATCGCCGGTATCGGAATCGGCAAGGATGAAACATCCCCGGCGGACCGTTCGTCATCCCGTTCGGCCGCGCCGGTCTGCAGCGCGAGCGCATTCAATGCCCGGCTTTTCGGCGCTGGCAGAAGCGCCGCCACGAGGTTGCGGTTTGTGGTGTCGCCGCTGGGGGCGGCCGACGCTCCTGCGTCATCGTCTTCTCCGGCGGTGCTGGCGATCTCAATCGAGGTGGGGCCGACGCGCTTCCTGTAGCTCGCAACCGCCTGATCATATCCCGGCAGAGGCCGGCCATCGGCCGGAAGATGCATCGTCTGCCCATTCGGGAATATTTGCGCCAGTTCCTGCCGGGACATGCGGGGCCAGGCCCTGACATTGCCGACGTCGAGATGCACGAAGGGCGATCCCGAGGTCGGATAATATCCGACACCGCCGACCTGCATCTGCATGGCAGTTGCACGCAGCGTCGCTAGCTTCACGCCGGGAACGTAGAAATCCATCGCCTTACCCAGCATGTGCTGGCTCTTCTTGGCGACACCGGTGATGCGCGAGCGGTTGCGGAGCATGTTGTTGGTAGCAGGGGAACGATAGGCGGAGACGATATGGATATAGTCCTTGCCGCCACTCTTCTTATACACCTCCCAGACCAGATCGAGCAGCCGGGGATCCATCCGCGTCGGCTCGTTCCTCCGCCAGTCGCGCAGAAACCGATTGATCTGGGCAAGGCCCTTCGGATCGAACTTTCCATCCCGCTTGTAGGTGATCGTCGCCCTCTCGCCCGTATGGGTAAAGAACAGCTTCAGGGCGCGATCTTCGGCTGAGGCGAATGTTGCAGAGCCGACAAGGGCAGGGAGCGCAAACAGAGCCGGTAGAATGGTCTGCGCTGCGAAGCGTTTTGCACGCGAGAGGAGCGTGGCAATTCCGCCCGACAAAGCTTGCAGTGGATACTTCAACACGACCAATTCCGTCCTACACAACACTCGACGACGGGTGGGAACCTCCGCATCCATCAGGTTTAGTAAAGCCAGTTTATGGTCAACAAATTGCTAACGAGGGGATGTGGGGGGTCGGTGAGCGCCGGTTTCAATATAACCTGCCAGATGGAGCCACACACGGTGATTGATGGCGGCGATTACATTGGAAGTGCACGCAATCTCGTGCCCTTATTTATGGGCACTTCATGCATTGAGGGTGGCGCAAGCAAACGAGTGATCTGCAGCATCTCAGGCCATCGCCAGACCAGCACGGAAGCTACCTGGTTCATAGGCGTTTTCTGATAGGCAGGAGCTAATATGAAACCATGCAGCCCAGCCGATCTTAGTGCCGCACGTTCCGCCGGATTCTTGAGGACACGGCCATCGCCTGAAACGAACATCCATTCGTCATTGGAACGCCGCAGGAAATCGATCCACTCCACATCCTTCGAGTGGCGGCCATTTGCGAGGCCAGATACATCGCGAACGTGAATCGCGTTGTGGCCGTCGTGATGGATGAATCCGTGTAAGGTGCTGGCAAGAATCGGAGACGTGCAGTTGTCGAAGAAGACGTTCACGCCGCCAGCCGCTGTTCCATCATCGTTTCGAATTCAACCGCATGCCGAACAGAAGCTTCGCTTACGTCGTAGGCCTTCGCTGCGCCACGGATGCCCCCCTCTTGTTCGGCAGCCGCAGCCAACACAGCGGTTGGCACACTTGAGGCGGCGTCGATCGGTTGGCCGAATGAGCGTGCCGGATCTACGATGACGTTGAGCCGTCGTCCGCCGGGCCACCAGATAAGTGGATTTCCATCGGAGCCGAAGTCGACGGTTTTCAGGATCGGATCAAGAATGCCATTGAATACGAACTGGCGCCGAAAGAGGTTCAGTAGATGCTCGCGCTGTTCGCCGTCTTCGTCCTTCTGGATGATATGAAGAAAGATTTCACGGCCATCAGTGCGAAAGCGATTTGTCGATAGCGGCCTCGTCTCGCCAATCACTTCTTTGGCTGTGTCGATTGCCGCCCGCACCTTGATTGCCGACACGCCGGCCGCGATGAAAGCACCAGCAACGCGAGCCTCCATAAGATCACGAAAACCGAGGAAAATGCGCTCGTCTCCAAGCGAGATTTCCGGAGTCCATAAAGGCGGATAGAACTTGTTTCCAATGCGGTGGCCGCGCAGCCATCGCGAGAGCTTGCCGGGCGATATGCGCAGCAGCCTGCCTGCTTCCGCAGGGGTATAAAGGCCGACACCGATCAAGTTCTCTGTTTCCATGGCGCTATAGTCCATTCAGTTGATTCCCTGTCAACGCCTTCAGAGAAGATGCTTGTCTGATTTGGTTGTATGGGTTGCGCATTCATCAGTACCGCGACTTTCGTTGCTTGGACGAGCGGGTCAAAGGAAGAGCAGCCGACAGACGAAGGTCGTGATTGAGAGCGAGACAAATCATACCCAGACGATGCAGGCGGCGAAAATTTCATCGCCTGCATCCCTAACTCTCTGATCGCTCATGCCCGAAATGGCTTAACAATAATCGCGGATGGCTTTGGCGGCAGCAAAATGCCCCAATCTTCATTCCAATCCGACGGATCTTCAATATAGATGAAAATTCGCTTTAATGGCAATTGATCAAGCCACTTGTTCGCGATCGCAAGCGCCTCGGGAACTGTTACGGGATTGCCAAGAGCAGCTGTAATCAACTGCCCACTGATGTGTTCGAGAGTTGGATGGTCCGCTTCAGCAACGACGGCGCCGTCGAGCTTCCAGATCCTAACAAGGATCTCGTCAACGTCATCGTCGAGGACTCGCTGATACTCTCCCTTTGTCCTCATTGCTCGGAATACCTCTTCGCGGTTACGCGCAACCGATCGCTGAACTCATAAATCTGATCTAGGCTATCAACAATCAGTCGCTCTTCATTGTCACCGTCGAATAGCCCGATATACTTCACCGACCGATTAAACCACAGACGGGCGAGGGGCTTTCGATTGTTGTTGTCGATGAGTATGCCGCAGTACGTTTTCTGGTCACGCATGACGACGCGCTTTGGGCTGATCGTATCTCGAACAATGGCTTTGACGATCATGTAGCCTTCGCGTTCCTCCTCTGTGGTGACGACCTCAGGTTCGTCTTCGACAGGAGTATCTATTTTTTCAATCACTTCCTCGGTATCCGCAAGCGCGCTGGAAAGGCGACTCTTCACGGTATCCATAATGACCTCACGGAATGCCGCTCTCACCACCCCGCTAAGCATCTCTTTCACCTGCGCGGTCATTCGTCCTTCGTAGACGCCGCCGGATGCGATTCGCACGAACTCCTCGGTGGGCTCTTCAATGAGTTTGGCTATCACCTGCTTGACGCCGGAGGTATACTTGAGGCGTTCGGCCGTCGCGAGGATGGCGGCCACGTCGAAGGCAGACTTCTCGAATTTGCGGAGTTCCGTGACAATGCTAGCGTTAAAATCCGTCACGTCGAAAATGAAAAACGGCCTCGTATCGAGTTTGTTAGGTGCTTCCAGATCGGTGTAGAAGTTGAATGTCCGTCCGTTGGTAAGGATAGCGAATTTCGCGTTGGTAACGCTGAAATAGCGGTAGAGTTGATCCAAATGTTTCTTCTCGAGAGCCACCGATATCGGCTTGCATTCGATTAGGATGCGGATTTCGTTGTCGATCTTGATTGCGTAGTCAACCTTTTCGCCCTTTTTTCCGACGGCGTCAGCAGTAAACTCAGGCACAACTTCTGTCGGGTCGAAGACATCGTATCCAAGGGCTCGCAAGAATGGTAACACAACAGCAGTCTTGACCGCCTCCTCCGTTGCCATTGTGCTCGAATGCGACTTTATGCGCTCCGATATGGCGCGCAGGCTTTCTTCAATTGTGCTCATGAGTCCCTCACCCGTTATTCGAGCAGATTTGCCGAAGCGCCGGCATTCGTCAATCGTCGGTAAGAATGAAATCTCTAATTGATTAATTTATAGAGGACATACTCCGGCCTTTGACGGCCCCATCAGACGCTCAACATGGCCTGCCCGTGTCCGACCTGAGAGATAGGTGACGTTTTGTACCGGAGACGTGGGTAACACTTTTCGCTTTTTGCGGGAGGTGTTGAAGACCGGCTACGAAATCTTCAATCGCTGCAAGGAGGATGGGCTGGAGGCCCTGACCGACCGGTCGCGTCGTCCGGTACGCTATGCAATCAGTTGCCGGAACCAGTTATGGCGATGATCGGCTTTAACCATGGCCTCAGAAGTTCGGGCTTTCCTCATAGCCTTCCAACTCAGGGCATCCCCTGATGTTGCCGAAACCGATCGTTCGCCGGTCGCCCGATTGATCCAGACCTCTGAGCACGATAATATTCTCATCCTGCTGTATAATCTCGCTGCGATAGATGCCGGCCCGAAGCGCCCGGTTTTTCGCCTGGCTTATATTGCATTGCCCGGGCGCCGGGGTGACATGCCAATACCTCGTACCTTGCCCATCCGACTGCCATCCGCCGGAAGCGGCGAATCCCGGCAGGCTGGAAAGCAGCATGGCAGACGACAATATCAGACTGGCTAGAACCGGTTTCATGTAATCTCCGTAAGCCGTGGCGTTTCCGGGGGCGTCACCATTCCATTTGTCCCTGTTGCAAGGGACAAATCGGGTTTCCAATAGTGCCGCTATGGTAGGTGATTTACGCTAACACCGTGCTAACGCCGGCTCCGGCCGAAATTCGCCGATATTGAAAACAACCAGTTTTCCGGAGCGGTTAGCGTTGCGCCGAACATGGGAACGACGCCGTGACGCAAGTCTGTCGCGAGTAGAAGTAAAAGGGAGTGGCGACGCACCTGCGTCAAAGCCCGAGGTGCCTCTGCCGGCACCGCGAACACTGACAGGGCAGAGCCGCGCAGCGGGTCTGTCTGCGGGTCTGGGGATCATCCCCCAGCGGAGCTCCAAGAGGCGGCGCTTCATGGGAAGGAGCAACGTCCGAAGACCTACGCCAAAGATGGGGACGCGTTCTCGCCAGTGAAATCAGGAAGCCCGGAACGTTTGGCTCGAAATTGCTGCGAGCAACAGACGAACTAGACGGTGAAACTTGAAGGGCTAAGGGCTCATCGAGCTGGGGACGGTTGGTCAGATTGCGATCGCTATTTTAAAGGGTGCAGCGGCAACATCATTGCCGAAAGGTCTGATTAATATGCAAAATGGGGTGCCAGCCATCCCCGGTCTACTCACTGATATTGGCATAGGGCTCTCGACCATTTTACCTTCCAATCAAGAGTCCATCGGTATGGCATATGCCGCGCAACTCAAGCCTATATTCCCGGATGGTGGCGTGAGTGTGTGGGCAATTTTGCCAGACGGTCGCATGGTAATGAGACCGGTGGCACTATAGCCCTTGTTCGGCGAGTGAAGTAACACCACCTCGCCACCTTAACCGCTGAGGCGGGATTCTTTTGGCGAGCAATACGACCCCCTAACTGAACGCGCGATCCGCAGCTTTCTCCTCTATAGGATCGCGGGTGTGATTTGCGAGACGACGGGGACACGTCCCGGCCTTATTGCTTAGACGTCCAACCAAGCTATGGCGAAACTCGCCCTATACTTCCCGGATTCCATTTGGTAACGAGCAATAGCAACAACTGGTTGCAGATTTTTCTGTCGCGTTGACTCAAAGATCGCGCGATTTAGCCGGGGACAACATTCGCATGCCAATCCAAGTAAGGCAGACTCGATATTTTTTTGTAATTTCGGCGGCTCTTCTAAGCGCCGCGAGCATCCTTCAGGGATGCCAGAGTGAGACACGGAACGCCCAAACATTTGGGCCGAACGACAAGTTTCTTTCGAACAAAAGCAGCTCGGCAAGCAGTGCTGAAGACGCGCCGAGCCAACCTAACTCGCCGACCCACTCAAGCCCGCCGAGCGGTATGGGCCCAGCCGGCAACGGTTTCGGAGGCCCAGCCGGCAGTCCAGCCGGCAACGGTATCTAAGCCAGCGCCGTTGGGTTTCCACCTCGACGAGCGGCGTTGTGGACGGCAGTGAGCTATCCAGCGACTGCGCCTGCGGATAAGCTCCGCAGGCGCCTCCTTCAGGCGAGTTCGCGGTATCTAGCTCTGCGACGAGCATTCCGAAGTTCAGACATAATGCAGGTGGCGAAGCTTTCCAGAGCCCATGGTCCCGAAGCATTTTTCCGTGGGGTATTGGAATGATGGCGCACCCGACAGGATTCGAACCTGTGACCTTTGGAATCGGAATCCAACACTCTATCCAGCTGAGCTACGGGTGCATGCCTAGGGCGGTTTGAATCGCCTGTCCGATGGGTGGTTCTTAGCCTAGCTTGCGGCCGGCTTCAATCGCGAAATTCTCAGAAATACGGGTGCTTGTGGTTTGGCGGGGATTTTTGTCCGTCGGGCTGGCGTCCGATGGCTTGGTGCGTCCTCCGGTTTGCGGGTTGGGGCGTGTCTCTTGCCGAATTGAGCGTCGGGCTTCGGCTCGATGTGGCTGAGAAAAGTGAATTCGGCCAGCAGGCAAAAGAGCCGATTTTCGTCCGCTTAAAAACCTCTCTGCCACTGAAAATAAGAGAAATCAGTCAGTTATCATTGGCAAAGACGTTTTTAAGAAGGGTCAACATTTTAAAAAATGGATGGGAGGGCAGAGGAGCTTCGTCGTTTTGCGTTTTTTGAAAATGTTGGGGCTCCTTAAAAACGTCCTTCCAAACCTCGCTGGCAGCCGGAATGGATCGGGAGAGAGGCCTTTGCAGCGAGCTTGCGCGGGTTCTCCGGCCCGGCCCCGGGTTCATAAGGCACAAAAAAACTCCGCCGGCCTTGCGGGCGGCGGAGTGTGATTTTGGTGGGTGATGACCTGGCGCGCGGTCAGATCTGCATGGCGCCGGGGCCGGGGATGGCTTTGGGCGGGACCTTGCCGAGGATGATCATGCCGAGCACCTCGTCCTTGGTCACGTCCTCGGTGCGGGCGTGGCCGACGACCTGGCCGTTCTTCATCACCGAGACGCGGTCGGCGAGGTCGAAGACGTCGTGGATGTCGTGGCTGATGAGGAAGATGCCGATGCCTTCCTTCTTCAGCTGCTTGATCAGCTCGCCGACCTGGGCCGTTTCCTGGGGGCCGAGCGCGGCGGTCGGCTCGTCCATGATCAGGATGCGGGCGTTGAAGAGGATGGCGCGGGCGATCGCCACCGATTGCCGCTGGCCGCCCGAGAGCGCCTTCACCGGCTCCTTGAAGCGCTTGAAGTTGGGGTTCAAGCGTCCCATCACTTCGCGGGCCGAGGCTTCCATCGCGACGTCGTCGAGCGTGCCCCAGCGGGTCTTCAGCTCGCGGCCGAGATAGAGGTTGGCGGCGGCGTCGACATTATCGGCGACGGCGAGCGTCTGGTAGATCGTCTCGATGCCATATTTCTTGGCATCGCGCGGATTGCGGATGTCGGCCGGCTCGCCATTGATCAGGATATCGCCGCTGTCGCGCTTGTAGGCGCCGGAGAGGATCTTGATCAGCGTCGACTTGCCGGCGCCGTTGTGGCCGAGAAGGGCGACGACTTCGCCGGGGTAGAGATCGACCGAGGCATTGTCCACCGCATGGATGCCGCCGAAGGAGATCGAGATGTTTTTCAGTTCCACGAGGGGAGTGCGTTGATCAGCCATGTCTAGGGCTCCTCTCACTTGGCACGGGAGCGGTATACGGTGTCTAGCCAGACCGCGACGACGAGGACGGTGCCGACGACGACGCTCTGCAGCGGCGTATCGACATGTGCGAGGACCATGCCCGATTGCAGCGACTGCATGACGAGCGCGCCGAGCATGGCGCCGGCGATGGTGCCGGTACCGCCTGCCAGCGACGTTCCGCCGATGACGGCGGCGGCGATGGTGTAGAGTTCGTCGAGCGTGCCCTGCGAGTTCGTCGCGGCGTTGAGGCGGGCGGTGGAGATCGCCGCCGCGATGGCCGCCAGAACGCCCATCAACGCGAAGATGCGCACGGTGACCCAGCGGGTCTTGATGCCGGCGAGTTCTGCGGCCTCAGGGTTGCCGCCGATTGCGAAGACATAGCGGCCGAAGCGCAGCCGCGTGGCGATGAAGGTCATGATGATGCCGACGATGATCGCGATCAGCACCGGCACGGCGATGCCGTAGGGAATATCCAGGCCGGTTTCGGGCCAGGGAATATTGTTGGTCTCGGCATATTTCTTGGCGATGTTGATCGGCCAGTAATAGCTGTTGGCGATTGAGACCGCGCCGAGGATGAGCACGCAGCTGAGGATCGCGAGGAAATATTCAGCCCACATCGGCCGGCGCGGGAAGCCGAAGCGGCGGCGCTGCCGGCGCGAGCCGACGATGCTGGCGATGACGAAGAGACAGGCGGCGATACCGACCACCCAGCTCCAGGTGGCGCCGATCGAGCCCTCGGCACCCCCGCCCATGATGCGGAAAGTCTGGTCCATCGGCGCAACCGTCTGGCCGCTGGTGACGAGCCAGGTCGCACCGCGCCAGACGAGCAGGCCGCCGAGGGTGACGATGAAGGAGGGAACGTTGAGGAAGGCGATGATCATGCCCTGGAAGGTGCCGATCAGGCCGCCGGCGATGAGGCCGATCAGCAGCGTGATCACCCAGGTGAAGGGGCTGTCGAAACCGATATATTCCGGCAGGATCTTGGCCTGCGTCACGCCCATGATCATGCCGCAGAGGCCGAGCACGGAACCGACCGAAAGGTCGATATTGCGGGTGACGATGATCAGCACCATGCCCGTCGTCATGATGGCGATGTCGGTCGTCTGAACCGAGAGGTTCCAGAGATTGCGCGGGGTCAGGAACAGGCCGCCGGTGATGATGTGGAAACCGATCCAGATTATGATGAGCGCGCCGATCATGCCGAGCAGGCGCGTGTCGATCTCAGTGGCGCGGAAGAAGCGGGTCACCGGATTGGCTTCCGCCGTTCGCGGCCCGCTTGATGTTGTGGATTTTACCATTTCGGCCATGGGTTTGCCGTTCCCCCATTTTGTGTGGACGGACGCGCCGGCGTGCCAAAGGCTGCCATCGGCGTCATCAGTCTGTTCTTCAACTGACCATCGCGATGCTTCCGGAAACCGGTCGCGTGGCGTCGCGACGCTCTTCCGGCAGGGAATGAAAGTCCGCGATGGTGTGGCGAGGCGGAAAAAACGTCGTCTTTGACGTTCTCATCCGCATCCGGCGCCGCAGCGGTGTTCCACTGCGGCGCCGGTCATTTCAGTTCAGCCCTGGCTTACTTGCAGGCAGCAACCGTGCCGGCCTTGACGCCCTGGCAGGCTTCAGCCTTGGAAATCCAGCCGGCGTCGATGACGACGTTCAGATTTTCCTTGGTGATCGCGAGCGGCTTGAGGAAGACCGAGTTCATTTCAACGTGCTTCGGGCCGCCCTTGAACGCCTGGGCGCCGTCGATCTTGCTCATGTCCTTGCCGCCGGCGAGGTCGAGAGCGATTTCAGCGGCGCGCTTGCCGAGTTCGCGGCTGTCCTTCCAGACGGAAACCGTCTGCGTGCCGAGAGCGATGCGGTTGAGTGCTGCCTTGTCGCCGTCCTGGCCGGAAACCGGAACGGAACCGGCGAGGCCCTGCGCGTCGAGCGCTGCGATCGCGCCGCCGGCGGTGCCGTCGTTCGAAGCAACAACGGCGTCAACCTTGTTGTTGTTGGCGGTCAGGAACTGCTCCATGTTGCGCTGAGCGTTCTCCGGCAGCCAGCCGTCGGTATAGGCTTCGCCGACATTCTTGATCTTGCCGGCGTCGATGGCGGCCTTCAGCACTTCCTGCTGGCCCGAGAACAGGAAGTCGGCGTTCGGATCAGAAGACGAGCCCTTGATGAAGACGTAGTTGCCTTCCGGCTTGGCCTTGAAGACGCCCTGAGCCTGCAGGCGGCCGACTTCCTTGTTGTCGAAGGTGATGTAGAAGGCAGCCGGGTTTTCGATCAGGCGGTCGTAGCCGACGACCGGGATGCCTTCAGCAGCGGCCTTTTCGATGGCCGGGCCGATTGCGTCGGAGTCCTGGGCGAGAATGATGAGCGCGTTGGCGCCCTGCGAGATCAGCGATTCGACGTCGGTGAGCTGCTTTGCGGCTGAGGACTGTGCGTCAGCGGAAATATACTTGGCGCCCTTGGCTTCGAGAGCCTTCTTGATGGCGGCTTCATCAGTCTTCCAGCGCTCTTCCTGGAAATTCGACCAGGAAACGCCAACGACGAGGTCGGCAGCCACGGCAGCGGTATGCAGAGAAACGAGAACGGCAGCACCTGCCATCAGCTTATAAATAGACTTCATAATGTCCTCCCGAGTGAGTTGCGGCCGGCCCAGCCCATGCTTCCTCCGGCCACCGCGAAAAGCTGTCCAGAAAGGTTCGGATTTTTTTCTCGACAGTCGAGAAATTTAGTGTCAGAGATTTTTTCAACTGTCAACACTGCACTACCGGCTTATTCCCCTTGCGCAACGGAGGCCGGAGATGCAGTGGAAATCAAGGGAAGAGCGAGCAGGAGGAGAGGGCGGCATTCATGCTGACCAAGTCGAGCACGGAGCTGGTCCGGCAGAGAAACAGCGTGCTCGTGCTCTCCGTGCTGCGCCGCCACGGCGCACTCGCGCATACCGAAATATCCGATTTCACCGGGCTTTCCTCGGCCACCATTTCGGCCATCACCACCGAGCTGGAAAAAGCCCAGATCATTGAAAAATCCGAGCAGCAGGCGGCCAGCGGGCGTGGCCGGCCACGCGTGCTTCTGCGCCAGCGGCGCGACTGCGGCTATCTCATCGTCGTCATCATCTCCTCGGATGCCGTGCAATATTCGCTTGTGGATTATGCCGGCAAGCTGATCGACCGCTTCAGCGAGGTGCGTTCGCACGATCCATCCGGTGCCGCCCGCTTCGTCACTTCGGTGCGCGCCGGGCTTTTGCGCATTCTCGAGCGCTCCCGGATCACCCAGGAAAAGGTGCTGCTGATTTCGATCAGCAGCAAGGGGCTGGTCAATTCCACCGAGCCGGTTCTCCTCTGGTCGCCGATCTTCGGCAGCGAGCAGATCGATTTCGAATCGGCACTCCGGCCGGAATGGCAGGCCAAGGTGATCCTCGACAACGAGACGCTTCTGGTCGCGGCGGCACTCGGCGAGCGCGAGGAGATCGCCAAGGGCGCCGATTTCCGCTCGCTGGCAGCACTTTCGCTCGGCCACAGCATCGGGCTCGGCATCGTCCGGCGGGGGGGGCAGACAGGCCAGGAGATCTCGGCGCCGAATTTCGGGCATATGCTGCATATGGCCAATGGCGGGCTCTGCCGCTGCGGCACGCGCGGCTGCATCGAGGCCTATGCCGGTTTCTACGCGATCCTGCGCAGTGCCTTCGAAGTGCCGCTCGATACGATTCCGGCAAAGTTCGTGCCGGTGGCGGAGCTCGACAAGATCGCCGCGAAGGCGCGCCAGGGCCACCGCACCTCCGCCTTCGCCTTCCGCCAGGCGGGGCTGGCGCTCGGCAACGGCCTGTCGCGTATGCTCAGCCTGACCGAGCGCATGCCGATCGCCATCACCGGGCCGGGCACGCGCTATTACGACCTTCTCCGGCAGGGGATCGAGGAGGGGCTCGGCCAATCGCATGTCGTGCGCATGGAAGGCATGCCCGAGATCCGGGTGGTCGCCGACGAGCAGATCCTGGTTTTCGACGGGCATCTGAACCGGGCGCTCTCGGTGATCGATCAGGACATCGTGCTGTCGGGTGTGCAGAGCGCGGAGTGAGGGTGCTGGTGTTGTCCGGCTGGCGCCGGCGATTGCCGCTACCCCTCCCCAACCCCTCCCCACGAGGGGGAGGGGCTCGCGCGTGGCGCCGATTGCGGCGAACATCAGCCTTTCTGCGGATGAAACCGTGAGAGGAAAAGCAGCGGGTGCGGCAGATTAGTCCCTCCCCCTTGTGGGGAGGGGTTGGGGAGGGGTCTTCGGTTCACACACTGCAGATGTCACCAAACGCGAAATGGCCGGGCAGGGCCCGGCCATCTCATGCGTGGCTTCCGGTCGGGAGAGGGCCGTCAGCCAATCTTGATGAGCTTGCCTTCCTTGACGGACTGGACCGCTGCGTCGGCAAGTGCCAGCGCTGCCAGGCCATCGGCGCCTGAGGGAGAGATCTTCGTGCCCTTTTCGATCGCGGCGATGAAGGCTGCGATCTCGTTGGCATAGGCTTCGGTATAGCGGGTCATGAAGAAATCGTGCAGCGGCGGGCGGGTGTAGCCGTCGGCATTTGCGACTTCGATCGAGACCGGGCGCTGGTTTTCGGCCGAGACGACGCCCTTGGAGCCGTGCGCCTCGATGCGCTGGTCGTAGCCATAGGTGGCGCGGCGCGAGTTGGAGATGATCGCCTGCTTGCCCGACGCGGTCTGCAGGATCACCGAAACGCTGTCGTAATCGCCAGCTTCGCCGATCGCCTTGTCGACGAGGACGGCAGCAGTCGCCAGCACCGAGACCGGCTCTTCGCCGAGCAGGAAGCGGGCCATGTCGAAATCGTGGATCGTCATATCGCGGAAGATGCCGCCCGAGCGCTTGATGTAATCGACCGGCGGGGCGCCGGGATCGCGCGAGGTGATCGTCACCATCTCGACATCGCCGATCTTGCCGTCGTCGATGACCTTGCGGACCGCCATGAAATGCGGGTCGAAGCGGCGGTTGAAGCCGACCATCAGCTTGGCGCCGGTCTCTTCCACCACCTTGATGCAGGCCTTGACGCGGGCAACGTCGAGATCGATCGGCTTTTCGCAGAAGATCGCCTTGCCGGCGCGGGCGAAGCGCTCGATCAGGTCGGCATGGGTATCCGTCGGCGTGCAGATGACGACGGCGTCGATATCCTTGGCCGCTTCGATCGCCTCGATGGTGCGGACTTCGCAGCCATAGGCGGAAGCGATGGCTTCAGCGGCCTGCGGAAAGGCGTCCGCGACCGCGACGAGCGTCGCATTGGCGTCGCCGCTGACGGCCTTCGCATGAACCTTGCCGATGCGGCCGGCGCCGAGAAGACCAAATCTCACTGTCATTGCAACCTCCGTTGAATTCGGAACAAATAAACCGAATTACCAAAAATCTGGAATTTTCATTCCACCATCTCTGCCCCACGTCAAGCCCGCGGCTCTTTCACATTTGCAAGATTCGAACTAAAGACAAGCGCGGCGCAGGCCGAGGGCAGTGCGACATATGCGACCGCGGAGCAGGAATGCAACTCATCGATCCGAATCATCCGGCCTATCGTCATCTTTGGGTGCGAATTGCCATCGTTGCTGTCTGCTTCGGCTGGGCCGGGCTCGAACTTATCACCGGCGATCCGTTCTGGGCAGTGCTAGCGGGGGGCGCGGGCGCCTATTCCTTCTATATGCTGTTCTGGACCTTCAATCCGCAGCCGCCGGCCGCCGAGCCGGCCGCGCAGCCTGAAGCCGAGGATGAGGATGAGCCGGCAGCGACCGCCGAGAAGTCTTCGAAGGACGGGCAGGGCGAATAATCAGCGGCCGATTCGCCGCAGCGCTTCATCGATCAGTAGGTTGGCCAGCGTCATCCGCTTCGTCGCATGGTCGCGGAAGGGCGGGGCGACGCGATCGGGATGATTGGCCCGGGCAAAGGCGCGGCGTTTTTCGCTGAGCGTCAGCGGTGTATCGGTGGCGGAAATCGCGAGTTCGGCCGCGACCTCTGCCGGCGCGATGCGCGCGAGGTGGTCCGGCATGACGGGCTCGGTCTTGGGCTCGGGGGCAAGCGCCGGCTCTGGCGCGATCGCGGCGGCATCGAGTTCAAGATTGTCGAAATAGGCCTGGCCGACGCGCTGCGAGGCGGCCGAGACCCCCTCCATCACATCGAAGGCGAGGCCGGTCGAGAAGCCGGAGACGCGATGGGCAACCGGCTCTTCCGTTTCGCCGGTGGCCTCTTCTTCTTTCAGCCGTTCGAGAACGGATTGGAATATCGATTGTCCGAACAGCATGCGCCTTCCTCTACGGGCGGCGCATTAGACGGCGCCAAGTTGGCGCCGGGCTGGATTTCTGCCGTCAACTTTCAGCCGGGCGAATGCTCTCTTCGAGGATGATGTCATAGAGCAGCCTTGCGCTCGGCGGCAGCGCCCGTTCTCTCGCGGTGATCAGGCTGTAAGGCTTGACGTTGATGTCGAAATCGATCGGCAGCATGCGCACATCCGAGGCATTCGAACTCTGGCTGGCCAGGAACTGGGCGACGTCGATGGCGATCGGAGCAATCGCATCGGTTTCGCAGACGATGGCGCAGGTCAGCAGCAGCGAGGAGGTGTTGACGATGTTTTCAGGCAGCGCCACGCCGCGCGACAGGAAGATGTCCTCGATCGTGCGGCGCAGCAGCGTGCCCGGCGGCTGGAACACCCAGTCGTAATCCCTGATGTCGACGAGGCTGCTCACCTTCTGCTTCAAAAGCGGGTGGCGGCTGTGCACGATAAGGCAGGCCCGCTCGATGCCGATCTCGGTCACCTCGAAGAGGCGCGGGTTGAGATCGTCGGGAATGCGGCCGATGATGAAGTCGTGGCGGGCGGCGAGCAGCTCGCGGGCCAGCACGTTGCTGGTCTCCACCTGGATGTTGATCTCGATGCCGGGATAAGCCTTGCGGACCTTGTTGATCGCCGGCACCACGAGGCTCATGGCCGGCGCGGTGACCGCGCCGATGAAGACCGAGCCGCCCTTGCCGCTCTTCAGTTCGCCGATCTCGCGGCTCGCCTCGCGCAGCTCCAGGAGGATCTTGCGAGCCCTTCTGGCGAGCGCTGCGCCGAAGGTCGTCAGCACCACGCCGCGGGCGACGCGCTCATAGAGCTGAGTCTTGGTAATTGATTCCATTTCGGACAGCATGCGCGACGCGGCGGGCTGCGAAATGTTGAGAACTTCCGCGGCAGCGGAAATCTGCCCGCTATCTTCGATTGCGACGATCATACGCAGGTGATTCAGCTTAAGCCCCGCACGCAAAAGGCCGTCGTCGCCGAAATTATCGCTGTGGATATCGACGTGGTCCATCGAAAATGGCTCTGAAACAATCGTCATGGTTGCAGCCCCCTCACTGCGCTCCATCAAAAGTAATACTTTTTAACGATATACCAAAATTGTTATGCACATTACCACTTATTCTATTTGACAGTTATAGGAATCCATACCAGTTTGCCGCCGTGTGCTGGTTGGCACTCAACACGTGTGAGATCGTGGAGGAGACCTACTTCGTTTCTCACCATCTGAAGTAACTATCCAATACGGAACCTGCCACAGTTTCGGGGCGGGCGATTTTTCGTCCGCTGCTCTATTAACAAGGGAGAGAGAAATGAAATCCATTATCTCATTGATGGCTGCGGCTGCTTTCGGCGTCGCTTCGTTCGTTGCGCCTGCTTTGGCAGCGGACAAGGGCACCGTTGGTATCGCAATGCCGACGAAGGCTTCGGCCCGCTGGATCGATGACGGCAACAACATCGTCAAGCAGCTCCAGGCTGCCGGTTACGGCACTGACCTCCAGTATGGCGACGACGACATTCCGAACCAGCTTTCGCAGATCGAAAACATGGTCACGAAGGGCGTCAAGGTTCTCGTCATCGCTTCGATCGACGGCACCACGCTTTCCGACGTTCTCCAGAAGGCTCACGACGCCGGCATCAAGGTCATCGCTTACGACCGTCTGATCCGCAATTCGGGCAACGTCGACTACTACGCGACCTTCGACAACTTCCAGGTCGGCGTTCTGCAGGCCGGCTCCATCGTTGACGGCCTCGGCCTCAAGGATGGCAAGGGTCCGTTCAACATCGAACTCTTCGGCGGTTCGCCGGACGACAACAACGCCTTCTTCTTCTATGATGGCGCAATGTCCGTCCTGCAGCCCTACATCGACTCCGGCAAGCTCGTCGTGAAGTCCGGCCAGACCGGCATGGACAAGGTCGGCACGCTGCGTTGGGATCCGGCAGTGGCCCAGGCCCGCATGGACAACCTGCTCTCGGCTAACTACACCGACGCCAAGGTCGATGCCGTCCTGTCTCCCTATGACGGTCTGTCGATCGGTATCATTTCGTCGCTGAAGGGCGTTGGTTATGGTACTGCGGCTCAGCCGCTCCCGATCGTTACCGGTCAGGACGCTGAAGTTCCGTCGGTCAAGTCGATCATTGCTGGCGAACAGCATTCGACGATCTTCAAGGACACCCGCGATCTCGCCAAGGTCACTGTTGCCATGGTCGATGCCGTCATGTCCGGCAAGGAGCCTGAGGTCAACGACACGAAGACCTACGACAACGGCGTCAAGGTCGTTCCGTCCTATCTGCTGAAGCCGGTTGCTGTCGACAAGACCAACTACAAGCAGATCCTCGTCGACGGCGGTTACTACACCGAAGACAAGCTGAAGTAATACGAGATGGCCGGAACCCGCGCTTGCGGGTTCCGGTCTTCGATTTTATGATCGCCCAGCCGCTTGACGGCCGGAGGCGCTGGAACTTTGACTATGGACAATACCATCCTTGAAATGCGGAGCATCACCAAGACGTTCCCGGGCGTCAAGGCGCTGGAGAACGTGAACCTCAAGGTTCGCCAGGGTGAGATCCACGCAGTGGTGGGCGAAAACGGGGCCGGCAAATCGACCCTGATGAAAGTGCTATCGGGCGTCTATCCCACCGGAAGCTATGAAGGCGACATCGTCTATGAAGGCGAGACGCGCAACTTCAAGGCCCTGAAGGACTCCGAAGAAATCGGCATCGTCATTATCCACCAGGAACTGGCGCTCGTGCCGTTGCTGTCGATCGGCGAAAACATCTTCCTCGGCAACGAGAATGCCAAGAGCGGCGTCATCAACTGGGACGAGACGTTCAACCGCACGAAGCAGTTGCTCAAGAAGGTCGGCCTGCAGGAATCTCCGAACACGCTCGTGACCGACATCGGCGTCGGCAAGCAGCAGCTCGTCGAGATCGCCAAGGCGCTGTCGAAGAGCGTGAAACTGCTCATCCTCGACGAGCCGACGGCCTCGCTCAACGAAAGCGATTCCGACGCTCTGCTCACGCTGCTCATGGAGTTCCGCAAGCAGGGCATCACCTCGATCATCATTTCCCACAAGCTGAACGAGATCCGCAAGGTCGCCGACCAGATCACGGTCCTGCGCGACGGCATGACCGTCAAGACGCTCGACTGTCATGCCGACGAGATCAGCGAAGACATCATCATCCGCAATATGGTCGGCCGCGATCTCGAAGACCGCTATCCGCCGCGTTCGGTGCCGATCGGCGAAACCATTCTCGAAGTGAAGAACTGGAACGCCTACCACCAGCAGCACCGCGACCGTCAGGTCCTGCACAATATCAACATCACCGTCCGCAAGGGCGAAGTCGTCGGTATCGCCGGTCTGATGGGGGCAGGGCGCACCGAATTCGCCATGAGCCTGTTCGGCAAGGCCTATGGCCACAAGATTTCCGGCGAGGTGCTGATGCACGGCAAGCCGGTCGATGTCAGCACCGTGCGCAGGGCGATCGACGCAGGTCTTGCCTACGTCACCGAAGACCGCAAGCAGCTTGGCCTCGTGCTCAACGACACGATCCTGCACAATACGACGCTCGTCAATTTGAAGGCGGTGTCGAATGCCTCCGTCATCGACAGCGTCAAGGAATCGCGGGTTGCGACCGACTATCGGTCGAAGTTGCGCATCCGCTCTTCCAGCATCTTCCAGGAAACGGTCAATCTTTCCGGCGGCAACCAGCAGAAGGTGGTGCTGTCGAAGTGGCTGTTCTCCAATCCGGATGTTTTGATCCTCGACGAGCCGACGCGCGGCATCGACGTTGGCGCAAAATACGAAATCTATACTATCATCAACCAGCTTGCCGCCGATGGAAAGGGCGTTCTGATGATCTCATCGGAAATGCCCGAACTGCTTGGCACTTGTGACCGCATCTACGTGATGAACGAAGGACGCATCGTCGCTGAACTGCCGAAGGGAGAAGCAAGCCAGGAAACCATCATGCGCGCTATCATGCGCTCAGGGGAGAAGAAGCAATGACACCGATCAATCAACCCATCGCTGAGCAAGGGCGTGTCGTCTCGATCGGAGACTACGTTCGCGGCAACATCCGTGAATACGGCATGTTTATCGCGCTCATCGCGATCATGGTGTTCTTCCAGTTCTCGACCGGTGGCGTTCTCTTCAGGCCGCTCAACCTGACCAACATCATTCTGCAGAACTCGTTCATCGTCATCATGGCGCTCGGCATGCTGCTGGTCATCGTCGCCGGCCATATCGATCTTTCGGTCGGGTCCGTCGTCGGCTTTATCGGCGCCATCGCCGGCGTGATGACGGTGCAATGGCACACCAATTATATCCTGGCGGGTATCATCTGCCTTGCTCTCGGCGCGCTCGTCGGCGGCGTCCAGGGCTATTTCGTCGCCTATCACAAGATCCCCTCCTTCATCGTCACGCTGGCCGGCATGCTTGTCTTCCGCGGGCTGACGCTGTTCGTCATGACGGCATCGGGAACCGGCACCAGCATCGGTCCCTTCCCGCCGGACTTCCAGCTGATCAGCATCGGCTTCCTGCCGAACCTCTTCGATATGGGCGGCATCAACTCGACCTCGATCATCCTGACCGTCATCGGCGCCGTAACCCTGTTCTATATGGCATGGCGCAAGCGCCTGTCGAACGAGAAGCACGGCAATGACGTCGAGCCTATGGGCTTCTTCCTCGTCCAGAACGCCATCGTCACGATCGCCATTCTGGGCCTCGGCCTCCAGCTGTCGGTCTATCGCGGCTTCCCGAACGTGCTTGTCGTCATGCTGGTTCTGGTGGCCGCCTATGCCTTCATTACCCGTCGCACGACGATCGGCCGCCGTATCTACGCCATGGGCGGCAATGAGAAGGCGACAAAGCTTTCCGGTATCAACACCGAGCGCCTGACCTTCCTGACCTTTGCGAACATGGGCCTGCTCGCCGGATTGGCTGGTCTTATCGTTGCGCTGCGTCTGAACTCGGCGACGGCAAAGGGCGGCTTCGGCCTCGAACTGGACGTGATCGCTGCCTGCTTCATCGGCGGTGCATCCGCCCAGGGCGGCGTCGGCAAGGTGACGGGTGCCGTCATCGGCGCTCTGATCATGGGCATCATGAACAATGGCATGTCGATCCACGGCCTCGGCACCGACTCGCAGCAGATGGTGAAGGGTGCGGTGCTTTTGGCCGCCGTGTTCTTCGACGTCTACAACAAGAACAAGGGCTGAGCGCCAAAGCGCAGCCAGGCATTCGCAGTCATAGGAAAGATGGATTCCGGCTCCTGATGGAGCCGGACAGGCGGAGCTTTTTCCTGTCTTCGCCGGAACGAAAAGGATCGAAGACGTGCTTATTTCGCAAATCAAGGGTGCCAACGGAGAGATCGTCGTCGCCGTGCGCGAGCAGGGCGGCGCTGCCAAGTCGGTCAAGAATGCCGGCAGCGTCTATGCGCTGGCGATGGAAGCGGCGGACGGCGGCAAGTCGCTTGCCGCAGTCATCGAAGCCCATGGTTACGGCGATGCCGTCGATCTCGAAAAGGCCTATACGGAAGGCCGCTTCCTTCCGCCGATCACCCATCCGGATGCCGCCCACCTGCATCTGACCGGCACGGGCCTGACGCATCTCGGCTCGGCCGCCACCCGCGATTCCATGCACAAGAAGACCACCGAGGCGGCCGAGGAAACGCTGACCGACTCGATGAAGATGTTCAAGATGGGCCTGGAGAACGGCAAGCCGAAATCAGGCGAAAAGGGCGTGCAGCCCGAATGGTTCTACAAGGGCAACGGCCATGGCGCTGCTGCCCCCGGCGCGCCGCTTGTCTCTCCCTCTTTCGCGCTCGACGGCGGCGAAGAGCCTGAAATGGCCGGCATCTACGTGATCGCCAAGGACGGCTCGCCCTTCCGCATCGGCTTTGCATTGTCGAACGAATTTTCCGACCACGTCACCGAGCGGATGAACTATCTCTATCTCGCTCATTCGAAGCTGCGTCCGGCAAGCTTCGGCCCGGAAATCCGCGTTGGCGCAGCGCCGGACGATATTCGCGGCACCTCGCGCATCAAGCGCGGCGACAAGGTGATCTTCGAAAAGCCGTTCCTGTCGGGCGAGGCGAACATGTCGCACACCTTCGCCAATCTGGAATATCACCATTTCAAATATGGCCTTTTCCGTGCGCCGGGAGATGTTCATGTCCATATGTTCGGCACGGCGACCCTTTCCTTTGCCGACGGCATCAAGACGGAAGAGGGCGACGTCTTCGAGATCGAAGTCGCTGAATTCGGCCTGCCGCTGCGCAATCCGCTGAAGGTGGCCGCCGAAGAAGAGATTGCCGTCAAGCAGCTCTGATTTTCGAGGCCTGGCTGCTGTTGTGGCCGGGCCGTGATGTAAACGGTAAAGGAGGCTTTTGAGCCCATGACCATTTATCAAAACCTGATCGCCGGCGAATGGGTCGGCTCGAACGCGACGAAGAACATCAATCCGTCGGATACGAACGAGGTTGTCGGCCTCTATGCCGATGGCAGCGCCGAAGACACGAAAAACGCCATTGCTGCCGCCAAGGCCGCCTTTCCGGCCTGGTCGCGCTCGGGCATCTGGGAGCGCCACGTCATCCTGAAGAAGGCTGGCGACGAGATCATGGCGCGCAAGGACGAACTCGGGGCGCTGCTCGCCCGCGAGGAAGGCAAGACGCTGCCTGAGGCAACCGGCGAAGTCATCCGTGCATCGCAGATCTTCGAATTCTTCGCTGGTGAAGCCCTGCGGCTCGCCGGCGAGGTCATACCGTCGGTTCGCCCGAACATTGGTGTCGAAATTACCCGCGAGGGGCTCGGCGTCATCGGCATCATCACGCCGTGGAATTTCCCGATCGCCATTCCCGCCTGGAAGATCGCGCCGGCCCTCTGCTACGGCAACACCATCGTCTTCAAGCCGGCCGAACTGGTGCCCGCCTGTTCCTGGGCGATCGTCGATATCCTGAACCGCGCCGGGCTGCCGAAGGGCGTCTTGAACCTCGTCATGGGCAAGGGCTCGGTCGTCGGCCAGGCCATGCTCGAAAGCCCCGATGTTCACGGCATCACCTTCACCGGTTCCACCGGCACCGGCCGGCGCGTGGCTGCCGCCTCCATCGAGCATAACCGCAAGTTCCAGCTTGAGATGGGCGGCAAGAACCCGATGGTCGTGCTCGACGATGCCGATCTCAACGTTGCCGTCGAGGCAGCCGCCAATTCCGGCTTCTTCTCCACAGGCCAGCGCTGCACCGCTTCCTCGCGCCTGATCGTCACCGAAGGCATCCACGACAAGTTCGTCGCGGCCCTGACCGACAAGCTGAAGACGCTCGTCGTCGACAACGCGCTGAAGGCCGGCACCCATATCGGCCCCGTCGTCGATGAGCGGCAGTTGAAGACCGATACGGACTATATCGAGATCGGCAAGTCGGAAGGCGCCAAGCTCGCCTTCGGCGGCGAGGTCATTTCCCGCGACACGCCCGGCTTCTACTTGCAGCCGACGCTGTTTACCGAAGCGACCAACCAGATGCGTATTTCGCGCGAGGAGATCTTCGGACCGGTGGTCTCGGTGATCCGGGCGAAGGATTACGACGAGGCGCTTGCCATCGCCAATGACACGCCGTTCGGCCTTTCGGCCGGCATCGCCACGACCAGCCTGAAGCATGCGACGCACTTCAAGCGCAATTCGGAAGCCGGCATGGTCATGGTCAACCTTCCGACGGCAGGCGTCGATTTCCACGTGCCGTTCGGCGGCCGCAAGGGTTCGTCCTACGGTCCGCGCGAGCAGGGCAAGTACGCTGCCGAGTTCTACACAACCGTCAAGACGGCCTACACGCTGGCTTGAGACAGAGCGAGATGACCCGGGCCGTACGAGGCGGTCCGGGGGTATCCTGAAGGACAGAGATTATGAAAAAGAAAGCGGAATGGCCGCGCAGGCTGAGATCGCAGGAATGGTACGGCGGCACGAGCCGCGACGTGATCTATCACCGCGGCTGGCTTAAGAATCAGGGATATCCGCACGACCTGTTCGACGGTCGGCCGGTGATCGGCATCCTCAACACCTGGTCGGATATGACCCCGTGCAACGGTCATCTGAGAGAGCTCGCCGAGAAGGTGAAGGCGGGCGTATGGGAGGCCGGCGGCTTCCCGCTCGAGGTGCCGGTGTTCTCGGCATCCGAAAACACTTTCCGCCCGACGGCGATGATGTATCGCAACCTCGCCGCGCTCGCGGTCGAAGAAGCGATCCGCGGCCAGCCAATGGACGGCTGCGTGCTGCTGGTCGGTTGCGACAAGACCACGCCGTCGCTGCTAATGGGGGCTGCCTCCTGCGACCTGCCCTCGATCGTCGTCACCGGCGGTCCGATGCTGAACGGCTATTTCCGCGGCGAGCGCGTCGGCTCCGGCACGCATCTGTGGAAGTTCTCCGAAATGGTGAAGGCCGGCGAGATGACGCAGGCCGAGTTCCTCGAGGCGGAAGCTTCGATGAGCCGTTCGTCGGGCACCTGCAACACCATGGGCACTGCCTCCACCATGGCTTCCATGGCCGAAGCGCTCGGCATGGCACTGTCCGGCAATGCCGCGATCCCGGGCGTCGATTCCCGTCGCAAGGTGATGGCGCAGCTGACCGGCCGACGCATCGTCCAGATGGTCAAGGACGATCTGAAGCCTTCCGAGATCATGACGAAGCAGGCCTTCGAAAACGCCATCCGCACCAATGCGGCGATCGGCGGATCGACCAACGCCGTCATCCACCTGCTGGCGATTGCCGGCCGCGTCGGCATCGATCTTTCGCTTGACGACTGGGATCGCTGTGGCCGTGACGTTCCGACCATCGTCAACCTGATGCCATCGGGCAAATACCTGATGGAAGAGTTCTTCTATGCCGGCGGCCTGCCTGTCGTGCTGAAGCGCCTCGGTGAGGCCGGCCTTCTGCACAAGGACGCGCTGACGGTTTCCGGCGAAACCGTCTGGGACGAAGTCAAGGACGTCGTCAACTGGAACGAGGATGTCATCCTGCCGGCTGAAAAGGCGCTGACCTCTTCGGGCGGCATCGTCGTGCTGCGCGGCAATCTCGCGCCGAAGGGCGCGGTCTTGAAGCCTTCGGCAGCTTCGCCGCATCTCCTGGTGCATCGGGGCAGGGCCGTCGTGTTCGAAGACATCGACGACTACAAGGCCAAGATCAACGACGACAATCTCGACATCGACGAGACCTGCGTCATGGTCATGAAGAACTGCGGCCCGAAGGGCTATCCCGGCATGGCCGAAGTCGGCAACATGGGCCTGCCGCCGAAGGTGCTGAAGAAGGGCATCCTCGATATGGTGCGCATTTCCGACGCCCGTATGTCGGGCACGGCCTACGGCACCGTCGTGCTTCACACCTCCCCGGAAGCAGCGGTCGGCGGACCGCTGGCGGTCGTCAAGAATGGCGACATGATCGAGCTCGACGTGCCGAACCGCCGCCTGCATCTCGACATATCGGACGAGGAACTGGCGCGGCGTCTGGCAGAATGGCAGCCGAACCACGATCTGCCGAAGTCTGGCTATGCCTTCCTGCATCAGCAGCATGTCGAAGGGGCCGATACCGGCGCTGACCTCGACTTCCTCAAGGGATGTCGCGGAAACGCTGTCGGCAAGGACAGCCACTAAGCAGGCCAGTTTATGACAGGAAAAGGCGGGGCATGACCCCGCCTTTTTTGTTGGTGAGATGAGACCGTTTTCACGCTGATCAGCGCTCGAACTTACTCAATAAGGAAGTAGTGCTGTATTTTGTGCAAGTGTACGGGAGATATGCTCATGTCCAAGGTGGTCGGTGCGACGGAATTCAAGGCGAAATGCCTAAGCCTTATCGGTCAGATGCGGTGTGACGACGAGCCTATCGTCATCACCAAGCGCGGCAAGCCGGTTGCCGTGCTTTCGCCTGCAAGTGACACAAGCAGGCGAAAGAGTATCATCGGTGCAATGAAGGGCAGCGTATTGCGCTATGACGATCCGCTTTCTCCGGTCGTTGAGCCGGAGGATTGGGACGCCTGCCGTTGACCGTCACCACGCCGTTTCCGGAAGAGACGGGGCTGATCGACGGCTTGTTGCCGCTCAGCTCTGGCTCTGGCTTTGCATCTGGCCGTTGTCTTCTACCTTCACGGTGACCGACAGTGTTTCGCCCGGGGTGCCGATGCGCATGCCTGAGATCGGCGCGGCGTCGCGGTAGCAGAGGCCGGAGGCGAGCCTGATGTAGCGCTCATCCGGGCAGATCTCGTTGGCCGGGTCGAAGCCGACCCAGCCGAGGCCGGGAATATGGGCCTCGGCCCAGGCATGGGTCGCCGCCTGTTCGACCTTCTCTTCCATCATCAGATAGCCCGAGACATAGCGCGCCGGCACCTGCAGGGTGCGGGCGGCGGCAACGAAGACATGCGCGTGGTCCTGACAGACGCCGGTCTTCCTTTCCAGCGCCTGCTCTGCCGTCGTCGCCGTGTCGCTGGTGCCGGGCTTGTAGTCGATGGTCTGGTGGATCGCCGCCATCAGCGCATGCATGCGGGCGAGTTCGTTGTCGCCGCTGACGCCCTTGATCAGTTCCTTCACCAGCTTGCCGCCCTTGGTGCGCGGTGTCTCGCGCAGGAAGAGCCAGAGCGGGCAGAAGCCGGTATGCGGGCCGGTGACGCCGTTGAGGTCGGCCGTTTCGACCTCGCCTTCGGCGAGAATGCGCGTCACCTGCTGTTCGCCTTCCAGCGAGACCAGGTTGACGTGATTGCCGTACTGGTCGTCATATTCCACTTCCGGTGTGGCGCCCTCGACCTTCAGCGACCAGCCGAGCACCTTCTGGGCTGATGTCGTCGGCGGCGTCAATCTCAGCCGTTGCAGGGAGAACTGCGCCGGTTCGTCGTAGCGGTATTCGGTGAGGTGGCTGATCTTCAGTCTCATATTTTCATCCGCTTAAACGTAGAACCGGTAGCCGTTGGAAATTTCCATGCCGAGCTGGTTGTTGCGCGAGACGAAATCCTCCAGGAACTCATGCAGACCCTGATCCATGATATCCCGGATCGCCCGCGTCTGCAGCGTGGTGCGGATCGCATCCGCGGTATCGTGGGCGGGAAGCCGCTCCTCGTAATCCTGGGCGAGGTAGCCGAGATTGCTGACGATCTTCTCGTAGCAATAGGCAAGCGAGCGCGGCATCTGGACGTTGAGGGTCAGAAAGTCGGCAATGTTCATTGCCCGGTATTCGCCGTCATAGGCCCAGCTATAGGCGCGGTGCGCGGAGACCGAGCGCAGGATCGATTCCCACTGCACGTTGTCGAGCGAGGAGCCGACAGCCGAGACCGAGGGTAGCAGCACGTAATATTTCACGTCGAGGATGCGGCTCGTATTGTCGGCCCGCTCGATGAAGGTGCCGATGCGGGCGAAATTATAGAGCTCGTTGCGCAGCGTCGAGCCATGGAAGGCGCCGCGGATGAGGCCGGCGCGGCGCTTGATGACGTCGATCACCTCAGGCATTTCGGCCGCCTTGACGCGTTTTTCAAGCAGCGCCTTCAGCTCGATCCAGCATTCGTTGGTCGCTTCCCAGGTCTCACGCGTCAGCGCGGTGCGCACCATGCGGGCATTGTTGCGGCCGGACTCGATGCAGGACATGACGCTCGACGGATTGGCGCGATCGCGCAGGAGATAGTCGATCGCGTCGGCATTTGTCAGCTTTGCGTGGCCTTCGTCATAGGCCTCGCGCACGCCGGCACTTTGCAGCACCCCATCCCAGTTGTCGTCGCCGGCGCTGCTGCGGGTCAGCGACATGCGCAGCCCGGCATCGACCAGACGGGCGATATTTTCGGCACGCTCGATGTAACGGAACATCCAGTAGAGGCCGTTTGCGGTTCTTCCGAGCATCAGTCCTCCAGTACCCAGGTGTCTTTGGTGCCGCCGCCCTGGCTGGAATTGACCACCAGCGAGCCCTGCTTCAGCGCCACGCGGGTCAGCCCGCCCGGAATGATCTGGACCTTGTCCGATACCAGCACATAGGGGCGAAGGTCGACATGGCGCGGCGCGATCCCCTTGTTGACGAGGATCGGCACGGTGGAGAGCGACAGCGTCGGCTGGGCGATGTAGTTGTTCGGCTTGGCCTTCAACTTCTCGGCGAAATCGGCCCGCTCCCGCTTCGAGGCCGTCGGTCCCACAAGCATGCCGTAGCCGCCGGAGCCGTGCACTTCCTTGACGACAAGCTCTTCAAGATGCTCCAGCACGTATTTCAGGCTTGATGCTTCCGAGCAGCGCCAGGTCGGCACGTTTTCGAGCAGCGCCTTGCGGCCGGTATAGAATTCGACGATCTCCGGCATATAGGAATAGATCGCCTTGTCGTCGCAAATGCCGGTGCCCGGCGCATTGGCGATGGTGATGTTGCCGGAGCGGTAGACATCCATGATGCCGGGGATGCCAAGCGCGGAATCGGCCCGGAAGGTCAAGGGGTCGAGGAAATCGTCGTCGACACGGCGGTAGAGCACGTCGATCGCCTCATAGCCGCGGGTCGTGCGCATCTTCACCTTGCCGTCGATGACGCGCAGATCCGAACCTTCGACCAATTCGACGCCCATCATGTCGGCGAGGAAGGAATGTTCGTAATAGGCCGAATTGTAGATGCCGGGCGTCAGCACGGCGACGCGCGGCTTGCCGGTGCAGCCGGGAGGGGCAAGCGAGGCGAGGCTCTGGCGAAGCAAGTAGGGATAATCCTCGACGCGCTGCACCTTGTTCACATGGAAGAGCTCCGGGAACATCTGCATCATGGTTTCCCGGTTTTCCAGCATATAGCTGACACCGGAGGGCGTGCGGGCATTGTCTTCCAGCACGTAGAACTGGTCTTCGCCGGTGCGCACGATGTCGGTGCCGACGATATGGGTGTAGACGCCGCCAGGCGGGCGAAAGCCGATCATCTCCGGCAGGAAGGTGACGTTGTTCTCAATCAGCTCGCGCGGAACGCGGCCGGCGCGGATGATTTCCTGCTTGTGGTAGATATCGTCCAGAAAGGCGTTGAGCGCGATCACCCGCTGCTCGATGCCCTGGGCGAGTTTGCGCCATTCGCGGGCGGAGATGATGCGGGGAATGATGTCGAAGGGAATGAGTTTTTCGGAACTGTCGGCGTGGCCGTAGACCGCGAAGGTGATGCCGGTCTTCCGGAAGATGTTTTCCGCATCGCGGGACTTGGCAATCAGGTGCGCCCGGTCTTGGCTGTTGTACCACTCAAAATATTTTTCATAAGGCGGGCGAGAACTTTCGTCCCCGGTAATCATTTCATCAAATGCCAAAGGCGCGGCTCCCCTTTTTTGTTCATTTGAATACAACGTTATGTGCAATGCAAGAACCATGCGCAGTTCGAGGAAAAGATTTTGCGCTGCGGGAAAACGGTGAAAATCCGGGCATTCGGAGGGGTGCGGCGCGGTGGAGAGAATGATCGTTTCGCAAAGGTTGCGTAAAATGTGAGCAACTGATTGTTTCTTGGTCCATTGCGGGTAGATGATGCTTCGGGCATCGACGCTTGCTCCCTCTTCTCCCCAGCGGGGAGCAACCATGTTTCAATTTTTCCGGTATTGTGGCGTCCATTCGGCCTTTCGAAAGAGGATCGAATTGGCGAGAACGATGAGTTTTCGTGCGACGGCGATGACGGCGCACA
>NZ_ML133695.1 GCF_003985155.1 Rhizobium vallis
ATGCACTATGATCTGGGATATATTGACCTGGAGCAGAGGACCTTGCAAACCATCGACAACCCGTTCGGCACGAGGTTGTCACCCATGTGTTAGGTACGCTCTGTTACCTATGTCTCCGGTATGGACAGTCGTCGTCTGGTGCAGTTGAAAGGATACGAACCATCGACCCCTCACGTCGCGCGCAAGGCACTCAAAATTCGAGGCCTCAGGCGTAAGCGTATTTATGGAACTTCCATGTATGTCGCCAGCACGCTTCGCAACGCGCCCCCGTCTCAACGTAATAGAATGGAATTCGGCGGCCAGGACGCCGTCTTCATAGCGGTGGCAGATCTATCTCCTTCGGGGGATCGCTGCCACCTTTCGCTGGCCTCGCAACGTCATTGCCGTTCGTTTTGAATTCAGGCGAGGCGAACAATGCTTAAATACTTTTTAAGGCACTCGTAATAAAAGCAAAGTGAAAAGCTCGGCAGGAGTTTCGTAGATATTGTCGCCTTCTCGCTTGATTGCAGATTCTTCGAGGAAATCTCCAACAACGTTGGGGAAATGGCTGCTCTCCGTCCGTCGCACTATCCACCGTGCACAGGCCCAAGAACTTCACCGTGTTGCCCGTAACGTTGCGGCAACAACCGCAAACAATTGGGAAGAGTTTTGATATCCATCGCCGGATGATGATCAATCCGGTCGGCTAATCCATGAGGGACCTGACACACTGCTCGGCCGAGCAGCCAACGCGACATAGGCCCATGCCACTCGACGAAATCTGCAGAATTCAGGCGCTTCACGAAGCGAGGATTCTGGACACGCCACCATCCTCAGAGTTCGATTCCATAGTAGAATTAGCGCGCTGCATGTCCGATTGTCCGATCGCACTCATTTCCCTCGTTGATACGGACCGCCAATGGTTCAAGGCCAAGGTGGGCGTCGCGTTCGGACAGGCGCCCCGCGAACATTCGTTCTGCGGCCCGGTCGTGGAAACGGCCTCGGCGTTGATCGTTGAAGACGCAGCACGCGATGCGAGATTTGCCTCAAATATCTTTGTAGCAGGCCCCTCGAAGGTAACGTTTTATGCCGGCGTGCCCCTGATGGAGGGGGAAGTGTGTTTCGGCAGTCTGTGTGTGATGGACACAAAATCGCGCGCGTTCGGCGAGCCGGATCAAACGAAACTGGAGCGGCTTGCAACTGTTGCGGTCGGATTGATCCGCGAGCAGAGGCAGACGTTGCTGTTGAGTGAGCAGCGCCGCGAGCTGGAACTCAAGCAGGCCCGTTTCGAACAGACGGAACGTTCCGCCAAGGTTGGCGGATTCGAAATGGATCTGCAGACTGGCGCCCTCGTCTGGTCCGATCAAATCTATCGCACCGTCGGCCTGCCGGTCGGTCTGCCGTTGACACCCGATATCGTGATTGGATGCTATGCTCCGGAAGAGCGCGAAGGCGTAAGGACAAGGATCAAAAATGCGCTTACTGGCGCCGGCACCGGTGTGGACAAAGAATACAGGATCATCACGCCGGAAGGCGAAGACAGATGGGTGCACATCGTCAGCGACATAGAAATGATCGACGGTCAACCTCGGCGGCTCTTTGGCATTCTTCAGGATGTCTCCGAGAGAGTGCGGTATGAACGTCGGCTTCTCAAGACTGCGAACACCGATAGCCTGACAGGGCTTGGAAACCGTACTGCTTTTGTCGCTCAACTCAATGCGGCCACCGAAAAGCACGCTTCTTCAATGGGATTGTTGCTTATCGATGTCGACCACCTCAAACAAATCAACGACACGCTCGGTCACGCTCTAGGCGATATCGTCCTCAAGGAAGTTGCAGCGCGGCTTTCAGAGAAGATCGTCCGCCGCGGCCAGGCCTTTCGTCTGGGGGGCGATGAATTTGCGGTGTTGATCGAAGACAATATGAGTGCACGGAGGATGGCGGGGCTGGCGCGCAGCATCATTGAACATGTCGCGCGACCACTTCACGTCGATGGCTCCACGATCATTCCCAAAGTCACCGTAGGGGGAGCCATATTCGAGGCGGGTATGGATGGGGCGTCGCTTTCGCAGAACGCCGACTTCGCCCTCTATCACGCCAAAGAAACGAGGCGGGGCAGCTATGTCCAATTCGAACCCTGTCTGCGCACTCGGATTTCCTCTCGGATCGAAAAGACCAGGGAGGTCGAGCACGCATTGGTGGAAGGCCGGTTGTTGCCCTATTACCAGCCTATCATCCTGAGCGCCAATGGCGACGTGATCGGTTTCGAAGCATTGGTGCGAATGAAGCGAGATGATGGCTCCATCGTATCTGCGGGCGACTTCCATGAAGCGTTGGACGACCCACATCTCAGCCACCGCGTGACCTCGACCATGGTGGCCCAAATCGCCGCGGACTTGCAAAGATGGTCAGATCAGGGGCTATCGATCGCGCGCATTGGTCTCAATGTCAGCGCAGCGGACTTCAGCCGTGGCGATTTAGAAACCCGCATCAGTGCCGCCTTTGGCCCTCGAGGCATTCCGTTCGACAGGCTTACGATCGAGGTGACGGAAAGCGTGTTCATGCAAGGTGTCGAAGAGACAGTTGCCGGCACTCTACAGCGATTGCGCAAACGAGGAGTTCTGGTGGCGTTGGATGATTTCGGCACTGGATTCGCTTCGCTGACCCACCTTCGGAGCTTACCAGTCGATATCATCAAGATTGACAAAAGTTTCATCGATATGATGGCTCATGACGCATCGAGCCTCGCTATTGTCGAGTTGGTCCTCGACCTCGCTCGAAAGCTTAAGCTGAAGGTAACCGCCGAAGGGGTGGAGCAGTTTGGCCAAGCTCATAGTTTGCTCGAACTCGGCTGTACCTCTTTACAGGGCTATCTCTTCGGAAAGCCGATGCCCCAGGACAAAGTTAAAGATTTCCTTGAAGAGCGTGCACTGACGCTACATGCAGTCAGTGAAAACCCGGTGGCTGCATAGGCAAATAACACTGCCAGACGGCTCACCATTATCCCTGGAGCCGGGCTCATCGTCGCGACAGTAGCCTGCTTTAATATAATGAAACGATATATTAAATTTGAGAAAAATCATCAAATCGAGTGTCCGCCGCTGCTAGCTTCCCTGTAATCGGGAGGAGAAGAATGGCGACATTGCAAGAGATGTTCGACGTTCGTGGCAAGTCAGTCATCGTCACCGGCGGCGCGAGCGGTATCGGTCGCGCTTATGCCGAGGTCATGGCGGACAACGGCGCGCGGGTCTGCATTTTCGATCTCAATCCAACGCTGCTCGACAGCGTCGTGGCAGAACTCAGGACCAATGGCGGCGATGTGTGGGGACAGGTGGTCGACGTGGCCGACCGTCCGCGCATGAAGGAGGCATTCGATGCCGTGGCTGAGCGGCATGGCCGGATCGACGTGGTCTTTGCCAACGCCGGTATCGACGCCGGGCCGGGTTTCCTGTCGACGACCGGCGGTCGCATCCCGGAGGGGGCGATCGACGTGCTCGACGATCACCACTGGGACCGGGTCATCGAGGTCAACCTTTCGTCCGTCTACACGACCGTAAAGCATTCCGCGCGTCACATGAAGGAGACCGGCGGCGGCAGGATCATCGTCACCTCGTCCATTGCTGCCCAGATCAACGAGGCGATCGTCGGCACGCCCTATATGCCGGCCAAGGCGGGCGTCGATCATTTCGTCCGGCAGATGGCGATGGAACTGGGGATGTTCGGCATCCTCGTCAACTGCATCTCGCCCGGTCCGTTCATGACCAATATTGCCGGCGGCCGGCTGAAGATCCCCGCCGACCGGAAGGCCTTCGAGGAGCAGTCGCTGATCGGCAGGATCGGCGACACGGAGGATATCAAGGGCCTGGCGCTTTATCTGGCCTCACCCTGCTCGTCCTACGTCACCGGCAGCCAGATCGTGATCGACGGAGGTTCGATGAACCGCATCAAGTGAGGCGATCGCCGCGTCTGGGAGGACCGGCCATCGACGAATGTGCGTGCATACGACAAGAACACCAGAGGGAGGAGACCAAGGTGGACCTGAAGACAAAATTTGCGCGGCCATCCCGCCGGACCGTGCTCAAGAGCATGGGTGCCGGCCTTGCCACCGCGGCGCTCGGCGCGCCGATGATTGCCAGGGCGCAATCGGCCGGGACGATCAAGCTCGGCTTCGTGACGCCGACGACCGGCCCGCTCGCCTTGTTCGGCGAGACCGATGGTTGGGCGGCGGAAAAGATCAAGGCCACGCTGAAGGACGGCCTTCAGACAGCGGCCGGCAAGTTCGATGTCGAAATTTTGATCCGCGACAGCCAGTCCGACCCGAACCGTGCCGCCGAGGTCGCCGGTGACCTGATCCTGAACGATGGCGTGCATCTGCTGCTGCCGGCCTCGACGACCGACACCGTCAGTCCTTCGGCCGACCAGGCGGAGCTCAACGAATGCCCGTGCCTGTCGACCGGCGCACCCTGGCAGGCGGTGATCTTTCCGCGCGGCGGCAAGGACAAGCCGTTCAACTGGACGTACCATTTCTTCTGGGGCCTCGACGAGGCCCTCAACACCTTTGTCGGCCTGTGGAACACGCTCGACACAAATCGCAAGGTGGGCATGCTGTTCCCGCAGAACGCCGATGGCGAGACCTGGGGCAACAACGACTACGGCCTGCCCGCGCCGACACAGAAGGCCGGCTTTGAAATCACTGTTCCCGGCTTCTTCCAGCCGCGCACCAATGATTATTCGGCGCAGATCGCCGCGTTCAAGAATTCCGGCTGCGAAATTGTCGGCGGCATCACCTATCCCGACGATCTCAAGACCTTCATCAATCAGTGCGCTCAGCAGGGCTATAAACCGAAGGCCGTCACCGTCGCCGCAGCGCTGCTCTTCCCCGGTGGCGTGCAGGCGCTCGGACCGCTCGGCGACGGCATGTCGTCCGAGGTCTGGTGGACGCCCGCCTTCCCGTTCAAGTCGACACTGTCGGGCCAGGTGAGCCGGGAGATCGCAGACCAGTGGGAGAAGGAGACCAAGAAGCAGTGGACGCAGCCGCTCGGCTACAGCCACGCGATCTGGGAAGTGGCCCTCGACATCCTCAAGCGCGCCTCCAACCCGCTCGACCGCACCTCGATCCGCGACGCCATGGTCAAGACCAAGATCGATACCCTGATCGGCAAGGTCGATTTCTCCAGTGGTCCGCACAAGAATGTCTCGACGACGCCGATTTTCGGCGGCCAGTGGGTCAAGGGCGGGACGTGGCCCTACGACCTGAAGATCGTCGACAATACCGTCAACAAGCTGTTCGAACCCGAGCAGAAGATGAAGGTGATCCACTGGGCAGGTTGAGCCCGGGCGCCTTGGGCGTTGCGGCCGGGCGCAAGCCCGCCCGCAACCCGCAGACCTATCCCGAATGCCTGAAAACCCGGCGGGCGGCGCGTGAACGCGCCTGCCGCCGCCCGGAGCGGAGGATCGATTGAACGGCGTATTGCTAAAAGCGAGGGGATTGAGCAAATCCTTTGGCGCGCTCCGCGTCCTGCATGACATCAGCTTCGATGTCCAGCGCGGCGAGGTGCTGGGAATCCTTGGTCCGAACGGGGCGGGCAAGACCACACTGTTCAACCTGATCAGTGGCGACTTGCGAAACGATGCCGGCGAACTCGTGTTTGCCGGCGAGCGACTTGTCGGTCAGCCGCCCTATTCGCGCTGCAAGATCGGTATCGGCCGCACCTACCAGATCCCCCGGCCGTATGTCGGCATGTCGACCTTCGAAAACCTGCTCGTGGCCGCCACCTTCGGCGGCGGGCGCACGGAGGCCCGGAGCTATGCGCTCTGCGCGCAGATTCTGCGCGATTGCGAACTGACCGACAAGGCCAACCGCTCGGCCGGATCGCTGACGCTGCTCGACCGCAAGCGGCTGGAACTGGCCCGCGCCATGGCCTCGAGCCCGAGCCTGTTGCTGCTCGACGAAATTGCCGGCGGATTGACCGACGAAGAAGGCAAGGCGCTCGTGCAACTGATCCACCGCATCCGCGAGCGCGGCGTCACCATCGTCTGGATCGAGCATGTCCTGCATGCCCTGCTGGCCGTGGCCGACCGGATCATGGTGCTGAACTTCGGCGAAAAGATCGCCGAGGGGCTGCCTGATGACGTCATCAAGAACCCGGAAGTCCGGCGCGTCTATATGGGGGTCGAGGCATGACGGGAAAGACGCTTCTCTCCACCCACGATCTCAAGGCCCGCTATGGCGACTTTCAGGCGCTTTACGGCGTCGATCTCGAAATCGCAGAGGGCGAGGTCGTCGCGCTGATCGGCGCTAACGGTGCCGGCAAATCGACGCTGTTGAAGTCGATCATGGGGCTGATCAAGGTCGCACCTGACATGGTGCGCCTCGACGGTCGGGCGGTCGGCGGCAGCAGGCCGCACCATATGGTGGCCGACGGGGTGGCGATCGTACCCGAAGGCCGCCGGCTGTTTGCCGGCATGTCCGTGCTCGACAACCTGCGCGTGGCCGTCGACCATGCCGCGCCCGGCCGCGGCGATGTCTGGACGATCGAGCGCATCTATGCGCTGTTTCCGATCCTTAGGGAAAAGCAGGCGGCACCGGTCCAGTCCCTCTCCGGCGGCCAGCAGCAGATGGTGGCGATCGGCCGCGCGCTGCTAAACCAGCCGCGCCTGCTGCTCTGTGATGAGATCAGCCTCGGCTTAGCACCGAAGGTGATCAAGGAAATCTACCAATCCATCCCGTCGATTTCGGGGAACGGCACGGCCATCGTGCTGGTCGAACAGGATGTCGGCCTCGCCAAGTCCGCCTCGGACCGGCTCTATTGCATGCTGGAAGGCCGCGTCACGCTGACCGGCCGCTCGGCGGACATGTCGCGCGAGGCGATCGGCGAAGCCTATTTCGGAGCATCCCATGCAGTGGCTTGACGGACTGGTCCAGGGCATTCTTCTCGGCGGCCTCTACGCACAATATGCGCTCGGCATGGCACTGATGTTCGGGGTCATGCGTATCGTCAACATCAGCCACGGCGACCTGATGATCCTGCTGGCGCTCGTCGGCATCAGCCTCGCCTCGACCTTCGGCCTCGGCCCTTGGTCGGTGCTGATGGTCCTCGTCGCGCTCGGCGGCATCATCGGCGTCATCCTCCAGCGACTGATCCTAAACCGCGTCGTCGGTGCCGACCCGTTGCCGTCTCTGATCGCCACATTCGGCCTATCGATCGCGCTGCAGAACGCAATGCTGCAGGTCTGGTCCGCGGATACGCGCTCGCTGCAGAGCGACGGCCTTGCCCAGGCCTCCTTCCAGCTCGGGCCGCTTTTCGTCGGGGTACTGCCCGTGATCGTGCTCGTTACGGCCACCGCGCTGACGGCGGCTCTTGCGACCACGATGCAGTATACGCGCTTCGGGCGATCGCTGCGCGCGGCCTCCGCCGATGTCGAGGCGGCAGCGATGATCGGTATCGATCCGAAAGCCGTCTATACCGGCGCGACGGCACTTGCTGTCGGCATCCTGGGCTTCGCCGCTGTCTTTCAGTCGATGCGTTCGACGGTGTCGCCGGCCGATGGTGCCTTTCAGCTGATCTATGCCTTCGAGGCCGTCATCATCGGCGGCATGGGTTCGATCTGGGGCGCCTTCATGGGTGCCATGGTGCTCGGCATCAGCCAGTCGATCGGGTTCCGTATCGATCCCGGCTTCGGCATCCTGGCGGGCCACCTCGTCTTCCTGCTCATTCTCGCACTGCGGCCGCAGGGCATTCTCGGAAAGGACTGAGATCGTGACCCACGCGCTCGCAACCGCACAAGGCCCGGCCGACACTACCGAACTTCCGCCGGTCCGCGTCCAGCGCCAGACCGTTTCCGGCGTCATTGCCATGGGGCTGGGCATAGTCGCGCTCTTCACCGTCGCCTCGATGCCGCTCTGGGCAAGCCAGGGCCTGATCCGCGATGTGGTCGAACTCTGCTGCTACATCGCCGTTGCCCAGATGTGGAACCTGCTTGCCGGCTATGCGGGACTGGTGTCGGTCGGCCAACAGGTCTTCGTCGGCGTGGCTGCCTACATGATGTTCGTGATGGCACAGCTCTGGGGCATCAATCCATTTGTCGCCGTCATGCTGGCGATGATCGCGCCGGCCCTGCTCGCCATTCCCACCTATGGTCTGCTGCACAGGCTCGATGGCCCCTATTTCGCGATCGGTACCTGGGTCGTCGCCGAAGTGCTGCGGCTTGCGACCTCGGTCTTCGGCTATGTCAACGGCGGGGCAGGAATGAGCCTGCGCGTCATGACCAGTTATTCGCCGATGGAACGCGCTGTCGGCGTTTCGCTCCTCTGTGCGCTGATGCTGCTCGTAACCGTCGGCGGTCCCTATTGGCTCCTGCGCTCGCGCTACGGCCTGGCGTTGATCGCCATGCGTGATAATCCGGTCGCGGCAGCAAGCCAGGGTGTGAATGTCGGCCGGCTGCGCTTCCTGATCTGGGTCGCCGCAGCTGTCGGAACCGGTCTTGCGGGCGCCATCTACTTCATGGCTCAGCTGCGCATCACGCCACCTTCTGCCTATGATCCGAACTGGGCCAGCATCGCGATCTTCATCGTCATGGTCGGCGGTCTTGGATCGCTGGAAGGCGTGCTGATCGGGGCGCTGGTCTACTTCTTCGCCGAACGCTGGTTCGGCCAGTATGGCGCGACCTATATGGTTGTGCTCGGCCTGCTCACTCTTTTCATGGCGCTTTTCGCGCGCGGCGGCATCTGGGGCCTGATCTGCAAGGTCGTCGACGCCCCCTGGTTTCCGACACGACGAAGGCTGGTGGAGGATCGGACATGAAGGCCGTGCTTTTCGACGGCGTCGGAATGCCGCTGAAAGTGGGCGAGCGCCCCGTTTCGGAGCCGGCTTCCGATGAAGTCATGCTCAGGATCGCTGCTTGTGGCATCTGCGGTTCCGACCTGCACATGACCGAGGACCCGAAGACTTTCGGCCTCAATCGTCACGACGTGCTCGGCCACGAATTTGCCGGCGAAGTGGTCCGATGCGGCACCGCCGTCTCCGAGTTCAAGCCGGGTGACCGGGTGGCAGTGGCGCCGATGCGCGGGTGCGGCACATGCGACAATTGCGAGAAAGGCGAACCCGCATGGTGCGCCGAAATGCGGCTGATCGGCGGCGGATACGCCGAATACACCACGGTCACTGCCCGCCAATGCCGTATCCTGCCCGATGACCTTCCCATCGAGGAAGGCGCGCTGGCCGAACCGGTTGCCGTGGCGCTGCATTGCGTGATGCGGTCGGGGTTGAAGCCAGGCGCCCGCGTGCTGATCCTCGGCGCCGGGCCGATCGGCCTGCTGGTCGCCTTCTGGGCGAGACGTCAGGGCGCCCGCGACGTCATTGTCGCCGACATTAACCGGCATCAGGAAGAACGTGCGACCTCGGTTGGCGCGACCGGCTTTGCTATGTCCGGCCCCGGATTGGCGCAAGAATTCCGCGCCAAGACCGGCGGAGCGCCCGACATCGTCTTCGAGTGTGTCGGCAAGCGTGGGCTGATCGATTTCGCCTGCCAGCTCGTCCGCACCCACGGCACGGTGGTCGGCGTCGGTCTCTGCGTCGGCGGCGACGACTGGGATCCTTTCGCGGCCTTGTCCAAGGAAATCCAGCTCGTCTTCGCCGTGTTCTTCAACATGGCCGAGTTTGAGACAGCGCTCTCTGCGCTCGGCCCCGGCCGCTACCGTCCCCAGGCGCTGATCACAGGCCGGATCGGCCTCAATGACGTGCCCGAGGCCTTCGAGGGGCTCAGGCGGCGAACGACGCAATGCAAGATATTGATCGCCGCTGATGCGGCCTGACCGATTGTCGAGGAGGGCAGTCTATGGAATTCGAGACCCTGACGCAGGATATCGACGGTGTGCGTACGGTCGTGAAGGCGATCGGCCACGGCCCCGCCGTCCTTGCGCTGCATGGCGCGGCGACTATCGAGGGGTACGAGTGGGCGCGCGGTCTTGCCGAGCGCTTCCGTGTCTACCTGCCCTTCCATCCCGGTTTCGGCGAGAGTGCCGAGGCGCCGCACATTTCCGGCATGCAGGACTTGGTGGTCCACAGTCTCCGGCTCATCAAGGCGCTCGGCCTCGAGCGTCCGCATCTGGTCGGCCACTCCATGGGTGGCTGGATGGCTGCCGAGATCGCCGCCGTCGCCGGCGAGCGGTTCGGCAAGCTGGTGCTGAATGCGCCGGCCGGCCTCAATCATCCGGATCATCCCGGCGCCGATCTCAGCCAGATTCCGCCGGATCAGTTTCCCGCCTATCTCGCCCACAATGTCGAGGTCGCGGCCCGCTATTTCCCGGGCGGCTCGGAATGTCCCTCGGTCGAGGATTTCGTGGCCGCCCGCGAGAAGGAAAGCCCGGCGCTGGGCAACATTCTCAATGCACACGGCATGGGCCATCCGAATCTCGGCCGCTGGCTAAGCCGGATTCCCAACGAGACCGTGATCGTCTGGGGCAACAGGGACCGCATGCTGCCCGCCTCGCAGGCGCCGCTCTGGCAGGCGGCCATCCCCAATGCCCGGACGCTGATCATCGAGGATGTCGGCCATTTCGCCATGCAGGAAGATCCGCGCACCGTTACAGCCATTGGCGACTTCCTCGCCAAGTGAAATCCGAGCACGGCGCCCCGGGCGATCCGCGACGGCCAGGACTATCAAGGAGGAATTATCATGAACGCACCTATCAAGCACGCATCCCGCTACTGGGGCACGAAGACGGACTTCGCGTCCCTCATGGCGCATGTCGAAAAGGTCGGCCCGATCCTCGATAAAAATTCCGAGGCGAACGAGAAGCTCGGCCGCCTCAACGAAGAGACCTTCGAGGCGCTCAAACCTATCCGCATGAGCCATATCTTCGCTGGCGAGGACATCGGCGGCGCACAGCTCCCGCCGACGCGGGGCCTGCAGCTCATCGAGGCAATCACCTATCACAGCGGCGCGGCCGGCTGGATATCGATGGTACACGCCTGCATAGGCGCGATGTCGGCGGCCTTCCTGCCCGACACCGCGATCGGCCGCCTGTTCGACGGCAAGACCGACAACCGTTTCTCGGGCCAGGGTACGCCAACCGGCATGCTGAAGAAAGTCGATGGCGGCTATCGCCTGAACGGCAAGTGGTCCTATGCCAGCGGTATCTACCACGCAACCTTTACCCACACCGCCGCCCTGCTCGACGATGGCAACGGCCAGCCCGCCAAGGACGAGAAGGGCGACGTGATCGTGCTCTGCGCGCATGCGCCGGTCGACGACCACGAACTGCTCGGCAACTGGAATGTCCTTGGTCTGCAGGCCACCGGCAGCATCGACTATGCCGCCAATGACGTCTTCATTCCCGATGACATGGTGTTCCCGATCCTCACTGCCGAGCCGCAGCGCATGCAGGAATTCTTTAGTCTCGGCGTGGTGGGCCTTGCCGCCATTGGCCATTCCGGCTGGGCGATCGGCGCATCGCGCCGCATGCTCGAGGAAGCCGCGAAATACGCAAAGACCAAGACCGGCCGCGCCGGCCTGCTCGGCGAGAGCGACAAGTTCTGGTACGATTTCGGCCGGGCAGAGGCCCGTGTCCGGGCTGCCCGCGCCTTCCTGTTTGAGGTCTGGCGCGAAGTCGAAGCCTCGATCGAGGCCGGCAACCGCATGACAACGCGCCAGATCAGCCTGGTGCATCTCGCCAAATCCGAAGTGCATGAGGCGGGCGTCGATGCGTGCCATTTCGTCTATCGCTCGCTCGGTGGGGCTTCGTTGCGCTACGGCGTCATGCAGCGGATCTATCGCGAGATGCTGACGGCCTCGAACCATTTCACGATCAACCCGAACATCGTCGCCGCGGCCGGCCGCGACATTGCCGGCCTGTGGAGCGACCGCACCTGGCAGTTCTACGACCTGATCGAGAAGAAATGAGCGCGCCGGCGAAAGGCAAGCCGGATAGGGTGGCGGCGCCTGAAACGGGCACCGCCACCGTCAGCTCCGGCCTCACCGAGGCGTTCATCGCGGCTTTCCGGCACCACCCGTCCGGCGTCGCCATCATCACGGCGGAGGGTGACGAGGGCCCGGCGGCGATGACCGTGAGTTCGCTGATTTCGATCAGTGCCGCACCACCCATGGTCGCCTTCTCGCTCTCGGCATCGTCTTCGAGCGCCAAGGTGGTCGAGCGCGCCGCATCTGTCGTCGTGCATTTCGTGCGCCGTGCCGACATGCAACTCGCCCGGCTCTGCGCGACACCTGGCAAGAATCGCTTCGGACCAGACGTGCGCTGGTCACGGCTCGACAGCGGCGAACCATATTATCCGCAGGTCGAGCTCTGGTTTCGCGCCGAGCTGCGCGGCCGGCTGGAAACGTCGGGGGCTTGCCTGGTGACCGCGGAGCTGACCGCCGTATCATCCGGGGCGCTTGTGACACGGCAGGCCGAGTCACTGGTCTATTCCAACCGGGCCTGGCACGCGCTGGGTCCGGTGGTCGACACCGCCTCGGCGCCGATGCTGCTCTGGCCGGACGATTCCGCCACCTTCTGAAACCGTGCCGGCGGCATGGTCGCCGGTTACCCCCGTTACATTCCCCAGACCACGGACTGTTCGTGGCGCTTGATGAGATGCCTCAGATTCTCGAAACTCTTGCGAAGATGTGCCGAAAACGCCTCGATGGCCGGTGCCCCGAGATCGCCCGAGCGCCTGAGCAGGCCCAGCGCCCGCTCCGGGTGGGGGATATTGACCGGCAGCGCGGTGATCGCCTTGTCATTGCGATAGGCGAAGACGACGCTGTGCGGCAGAATCGTCAATGCGTCGCTTTCCTTCATGTAGTTGATCGCGCTGGTCAGCGATCCACCGGCATAACGGATCTTGGTCTCGGTGGCACCGAGCGACAGGACCAGGCTGCGCAGATCGGCGAGCAACGGACTGCCGGGCGGCGGCGCGATCCAGGGAAAGTCGAGCAGTTCAGGACCCATCAGCTTGCGCTTGAGCAGCAGCGGGTGCGTGACGCGGCAGGCCACGACATTGCGGCCAGGCAGCAACTCCTGGAAATGCAGGCCCGAACCTTCTTCGAGCATGTCGATCGGGCAGATGGCGAGATCGATGCGGTCAGCGACGATGGCCGCGCGCAACTCGGAAAGATAGCCGTAGCTTTGCTCGACGCGAACGTCTGGGGAGGAATTCTGGAAGCCGGCGACCATACCGGCAATCAGAGCATCCATGAAAAAGGGCGTACCGCCGACACGCACCAGCCCGGTGCGGCCATGGCGGAATCCCTCGACAAGGGTCGATGCCTTGCGGGCGGAGGTCAATATCGCCTGGCCGTGATCGGCCAGTGCCCGGCCGAGCGGCGTCGGTTGCAGCGGCCGTCGTCCCTTGAGGAAAAGCGGCTCGCCCAAACGCTTTTCCAACATCGCAAGCGTGCGCGAAACGGCCGGCTGGCTGAGCCCGAGCAGAGCCGCACCCTCGGTCACACCCCCTGCCTGAACGACCGCAGCGAGCTGCGCGAGATGCCTTTCATCGATCTTCATAACAATAACGAATATAAATCGCCGGAAAAATTATCAAGCACTCTATTCCGGCCTGTTAGGTTCTCGTCATGGGAGGATTCATGCCAGACATATCGTTCAGTGAGCGCAACTCTGCGCAGCGTGTGGCCGAGCGGCTCGACAGGCATGCCGAAGGCCCCCTGCAAGCCTTCATGGTTCCTTTCATAGAGCATCTGCACAAGCTCATCCGGGAGACGCGTCCGTCGCAAGCGGATTGGCGGCGAGCGATGGAATTCCTGACCGACGTCGGCCATGCCAGCGACGGCCGCCGGCAGGAATGGGTGCTGCTCTCCGATCTGCTCGGCGTCACCGCACTCGTTGAGGAAATCAACACGAATCGGCCGAAGGGCGCGACCCCCAATACCGTGCGCGGCCCCTTCTACCGGGCCGATGCGCCCCGGCTCGCGCTCAATGCCAATATCTCCCTCGACGGCGTCGGCCCGACGCTTGCCGTCAACGGCCGTGTGCAGGACCTCGACGGCAAGCCGATCGCCGGCGCTTCGGTCGAGACCTGGCAGGCCAACAGCGAAGGCTTCTACGAGAACCAGCAGCCGGACCAGCAACCGGAATTCAACCTCCGTGGCATCTTCACGACCGACGACCAGGGTTGCTTCCGCTACAAGACCGTTCGCCCGGGCGGCTACGCCGTGCCGAGCGATGGCCCGGTCGGCCAGTTGCTGGGCAAGCTGGGCTTTCCCATGCGCCGTCCCGCACACCTCCATTTCCTGATCAAGACCGATGGCTTCGAGACGATCAGCACGCATGTCTATGACGGCAGTGATCCGCATCTTGGCCGGGACGCCCTGTTCGGCGTGAAGGACGAGCTCATCGGAGAGTTCAAGCCGAACGGCAAGGGGGATGGCTCGACGCTCGACTTCACCTTCACCATGGCCAGGGCGAAGAAGGGACGAGGCACGACATGACTCTATCCTTCACCTATCAGGGCAGTGCGGCGCGCATCGTCTTCGGCAACGGAACGAGTGGTGATGTTGGCAAATGGGTTGAGGCCCTGGACTGCCGCCGCGCGCTCGTGCTGTCGACGCCGCACCAGGCATCCGATGCGGAAGCCATGTCGAAACGGCTCGGAACGCTGTCAGTCGGCACCTTCACCGAAGCGACCATGCATACCCCGGTCGACGTGACGGAGCGCGCCGTCGCACGCGCGGCCGAGTTCGGCGCAGATTGCGTCGTCTCCCTCGGCGGCGGCTCGACGACCGGGCTCGGAAAGGCCATGGCCTATCGCACCGATATCCAGCAGATCGTCGTGCCGACGACCTATGCCGGCTCGGAAGTCACGCCGATCCTCGGCCAGACGGAAAACGGTGCCAAAACCACGCTGCGCAGCCCGAAGGTTACGCCGGAAGTCGTGATCTATGATCCGCAACTCACGCTCGGCCTGCCGGTCGCCATGAGCGTCACCAGCGGCCTGAATGCGATTGCGCATGCTGCCGAAGGGCTCTATGCGCCCGATCGCAATCCCATCACGACGATGATGAGCATTGACGGCATACGCGCGCTCAGAGACGCGTTGCCCATCCTTATCGGCAATCCGCGCGACGGTGCCGCTCGCGAAAAGGCGCTCTACGGTGCATGGCTCTGCGGCACCGTGCTCGGCCAGATCTCGATGTCGCTGCATCACAAGATCTGCCATACTCTGGGCGGCAGCTTCGACACGCCGCATGCCGAGACCCACGCTGTCATGCTGCCGCATACAATCGGTTTCAACGCGTCGGCCGTGCCGGACCTGATGTCGCCGATCTCCGACATTTTCGGTGGCACGACACCCGGACAGGCCCTTTACGACTTCGCGAAATCGATCGGCGCGCCGATGGTGCTCAGGGATTTCGGCCTCACTGAGGCCGATCTCGACAGGGCGGCCGACATCGCGACCAAGAATCCTTATTCCAATCCGCGACCGATCGACCGCACATCGATCCGCGCCTTGTTGCAGGACGCCTGGAAGGGAACACGACCGCCATATTGAATTCTTTTGGGAGGAAGAAGGCAAATGATTACGAGACGTGAATTGCTGAAGTCCGCAGCCGCCACGGGAGCCTTGGTGGCAACATCCGGCCTCGCCATGCCGGCGATCGCCAAGGGCGCTCCGATCAAATTCGGCTATGTCAGCCCCCAGACCGGTCCGCTGGCTGCTTTCGCCGAGGCCGACAAGTTCATCATCGACGGTTTCATGGCTGCCACGAAGGCGGCCGGCCTGAATTACGAAGTCGTGGTGAAGGACAGTCAGTCCAATCCGAACCGCGCCGCCGAAGTCGCCAAGGAACTGATCGTCAGCGACGAGGTCAATCTCGTCCTCGTGGCATCGACGCCAGAGACCACCAATCCTGTGGCCACGGTCTGCGAGGCGGAGGACGTGCCCTGCATTTCGACAGCGGCCCCTTGGCAGCCCTGGTTCATCGGCCAGCAGGCAAATCCCGCCGATCCCCAATCCTGGAAACCGTTCAACAGCGCCTTCCACTTCTTCTGGGGACTGGAAGACGTCATCGCGGTCTATACCAACATGTGGGGTCAGCTCGAGACCAACAAGAAGGTTGGCGGCCTGTTTCCCAATGATGGCGACGGCAATGCCTGGGGCGACAAGACTGTAGGCTTTCCGCCGGTTCTGGAGAAGCTCGGTTATACGCTCAAGGATCCGGGCCGATACCAGAACCTGACCGACGATTTTTCCGCACAAATCAACGCCTTCAAGTCCGACGGCAGCGACCTCATCACCGGCGTGATGATTCCACCGGATTTCACCACTTTCTGGAACCAGGCGCAGCAACAGGGCTTCAAGCCCAAGGTCGCTTCCATCGGCAAGGCGATCCTGTTCCCACAGGCGGTCGAGGCGCTGGGGAAGACCGGACACAACCTTTCCTGCGAAGTCTGGTGGTCGGCGAGCCATCCGTTCAAGTCGTCGCTGACCGGCCAGAGCGCCGGTGAACTTGCTCAAGGCTTCACCAAGGTCACCGGCCGACCCTGGACCCAGCCCATAGGCTTCGTTCATGCGCTGTTCGAGGTCGCCGTCGACGTCATGAAGCGTGCCGACCCGACCGACAGCAAAGCAGTCATCGCCGCCATCGCCGCCTCGAACATCGAGACGATCGTCGGCAAGGTGGCCTGGGACGGTGCCAATCTACCGCCCTTTGCTGCCAGGAACATTGCCAAGACGCCGCTGGTCGGCGGTCAGTGGCGTCTCAAGGACGGCGGCGGCTACGATCTCGTCATCGTCGACAACCAGACCGCGCCGAACATTCCGACCGGCGGCAGGATGGAAGCGATCGGCTGAGCCATGCCCATACTCGCCCTCGACCGTGTATCCAAAAGCTTCGGCGCCCTGAAGGTCGCTGAGGAGATTTCGTTTGCACTGGAAACGGGCGAGGCGCTCGGCGTGATCGGGCCGAACGGCGCCGGCAAGTCGACGCTGTTCAACCTCATCACCGGCAATATCCGCGTCGATGCCGGGATCATTCAGTTCGACGGCAGGGACGTGACGCGACAGCCGCCGATGGCGCGCTGCCTCGCCGGCATCGGCCGGACATTCCAGATCCCGCAGCCATTCGAAAAGCTGACGGTGTTCGAGAACCTGCTGGTCGCCGGCGCCTTCGGGTCGCGCAAGAGCGAGCGAGAGGTCGGCGACCGCTGCGCCGATATTCTCGTCGAAACAGGGCTTTATCTCAAAGCGAACCAACTCGCCGGAAGCCTGGGGCTCCTGCAGCGCAAGCGCCTGGAACTCGCCCGCGCGCTCGCGACCGACCCGAAGATCCTTCTGCTTGACGAAATTGCCGGTGGATTGACGGAGGCAGAGTGCGGGGAATTGGTGGAAACGATCCGCGCCATCCATCGGCGCGGCGTTTCCATCATCTGGGTCGAACACGTGCTGCATGCCCTCAATTCGGTCGTCAGACGGCTCGTCGTTCTGCATTTCGGCCGGGTAATCGGTGACGGTGATCCCGACACGATCATGGCCTCCAAGGACGTGCGTGAAATCTATCTCGGGATCGACGTCTGATGGCGCTGCTCGAGACACATGGGCTGACGGCCTTCTACGGCGATTTCCAGGCGTTGTTCGGCGTCGATATCGCCTTGAATGAAGGCGAGACGATCGCCGTGATCGGCGCCAACGGCGCCGGCAAGTCGACCCTGCTGCGATCGATCTCCGGCCTGATCCGCAATGTCCCCGCGCATATCCGGTTCGATGCCCGGGACATCGGCGCCCTTACCGCTCCGGATGTCCTGCAACTCGGCATCGCCATGGTCCCGGAAGGCCGTCGGCTCTTTCCTTCCCTTTCCGTCGAGGAGAACCTGCTGATCGGCAAATATGGCCGGGTCGGCAACGGTGCATGGTCGCTCGACACCATCTACGATCTCTTTCCCGTGCTGAAGGACCGGCGCCACCATCCCGGCACCGCACTCTCGGGCGGACAGCAGCAGATGGTCGCGATCGGCCGCGGACTGATGTCCAATCCGCGCGTGCTGCTCTGCGACGAGCTGAGCCTCGGGCTTGCACCCGTGGTGGTCAGGGACATCTACGCGGCCTTTCCGAAAATCCGCGCGACGGGCGCTTCGATCGTCATCATCGAACAGGACATCGGCCAGGCGCTGAAAGTGTCCGACCGGGTCTACTGCATGATGGAGGGGCGGGTGACGCTGACGGGCACGCCGGAAACGCTGAGCCGCGAGGATATCCACGCCGCCTATTTCGGAGCGCATGGGCGATGAACTGGCTCGATACGATCATTCAGGGCATTTTGCTCGGCGGCCTTTACGCACTCTTCGCGGCGGGGCTCAGCCTGGTCTTCGGCATTATGCGGCTGGTCAATCTCGCCCACGGCGATCTGATCGTGCTCGCCGCCTTCCTGATCCTGCTGCTCGTTTCGGCCCTCGGCCTCAATCCCTTCATCGCTGCCGCAGTCGCGCTGCCGGTGATGTTTGCTCTCGGCTGGGCACTGCAATTCCTCGTGCTCAACCGGACACTCGGCAATGATATACTCCCTCCCCTGCTCGTGACCTTCGGCCTTTCGGTCGTGATCCAGAACGGTCTGCTCGAGGGTTTCTCGGCCGACAGCCGCAGGATTTCGGCGGGCGCCCTGGAAACGGCCTCGCTCAAGATCGGTCCCGTCAGCATCGGCACCATGCCGCTCCTCACCTTCCTGTCCGCGGTGGGCGTCATCATCGCGCTCAACCTCGTCTTCTACCGCACCTCTCTCGGCCGGGCCTTCCGCGCCACATCGGACGACAGTGCGACGGCGGGCCTGATGGGCATCCGCACCGAGCGCATATTCGCCACCGCCACCGGGCTTGCCATGATGGTGGTGACGATCGCGGCACTCTATCTTGGTACACGCGCGAACTTCGATCCGACCATGGGACCTGCACGGCTGATCTATGCATTCGAGGCCGTGATCCTTGGTGGGCTCGGCTCCTTCTGGGGGACGCTGGCCGGCGGGATCATCATCGGCGTGGCGCAGACCGTGGGCGCCGCGATCAATCCGGAATGGCAGATCCTCGCGGGCCATATCGCTTTCCTCCTGGTGCTGATCGTCAGGCCGCGTGGCCTTTTCCCACGGGCGGTGGATTGATATGAGCGATCACCTTTCCTCCTCCTGGACCGTTTCGGCTCACACACGCGGCTTCTCCGCACCCATGCTGGTGATCCTCGCTTTTGTGGGGCTCGCCGTCGCTGCGCCGCTATTCGTCTCGCGCTCAGTGGTCCAGGATCTGTTCTTCATCCTGACCATGCTGGTGCTGGCGCAGTGCTGGAACCTGCTCGCCGGCTATGCCGGCCTGGTCTCCGTCGGCCAGCAGGCCTTTGTCGGCTTCGGCGCCTACGCGATGTTTGCAGGCGTCAGCCTGCTCGGAATGGATCCGATGGCAGCCATCATGCTTGGCGGGCTCGCGGCGCTGGCGCTGTCTGTGCCCACGGCCTTCTTCGTCTTCCGCCTGCAGGGCGCCTATTTCGCTATCGGCACCTGGGTCATCGCCGAGGTCGTGCGACTGTCGCTCGCGCAGTGGAAAGCGCTGGGTGGCGGAACCGGCACCTCGCTGCCGTCAGGCGCGACCCGTGACATGTTCGGCGTGCGCTTCGTCGCGGACCTGCTCGGCGTGCGCGGGCCGCAGGCTACCGATATGGTCTGCTACTGGCTGGCGCTGCTATTGGCGGTCGTGACAATCGGTTCGATCTACAAGCTGCTGCGCTCGAAGCAGGGCCTGGGGCTCGCCGCAGTGCGCGACAACCGCGAGGCCGCACGCTCGGTCGGCGTCGATCCGCTCTGGGCAAAATCCTTCGTCTATCTCGTCGCGGCGCTGGCGACAGGCCTCACCGGCGCGCTAATCTATGTGCAAAAGGCGCGCATCTCGCCGGATGCGGCCTTCTCCGTTCCGGACTGGACGGCCTACGTGATCTTCATCGTTGTGATCGGCGGTATCGGCACGATCGAGGGGCCGATCATCGGGGTGATCGTGTTCTACATCCTGCAGAACCTGCTGGCCGACTACGGTTCCTGGTACCTGCTGATTCTCGGTCTGACCGGCATCCTGATCATGCTGTTTGCGCCGCGCGGCCTCTGGGGTCTGTTCGCCGACCGCACCGGAATCCAGCTCTTTCCCGTCCGCCGTATCCTGGCGGGCCAGCCCAAAACCAAAGACATCAAAGGGAGTGATTGATGGCCGACATCGAAACCGACGTCCTAATCGTTGGAACCGGCCCGGCGGGGTCGGCGACTGCAGCCCTGCTTGCCACCTACGGCATCGAGAACATGGCGATCAACCGTTATCGCTGGCTGGCCAACACGCCGCGCGCCCACATCACCAACCAGCGCACGATGGAAGTACTGCGCGATCTGGGCCAGGAGGTCGAAGCGGAAGCCTATCTCCATTGCAGCCCGCAGGACATCATGGGCGAGAATGTGTTCTGCACCTCGCTCGCCGGCGAGGAACTCGGCCGTCTCAAGACATGGGGCACCCACCCGAAGTCCAGGGCCGAGCATCTGCTCTCCTCGCCCACCGAAATGAATGACCTGCCGCAAACCTTCATGGAGCCGCTGCTGTTCAAGACCGCCTGCGGACGCGGGACGCAGGCGCGGATGTCCACGGAATATGTCAGCCATGTGCAGGATGCCGAGGGCGTAACGACGACCTGCCGAGACCGCCTGACCGGCAGGGATTTCACCATCCGCTCGAAATACCTGGTCGGCGCCGATGGCGGCAATTCGCTGGTGGCGCAGCATCTCGACCTGCCATTCGAGGGCAAGATGGGCGTGGCCGGTTCGATGAACATCCTGTTCAAGGCCGACCTCAGCCGTTACGTCGCCCACCGTCCCTCTGTCCTCTACTGGGTGCTGCAGCCGGGCTCGAATGTCGGCGGCATCGGCATGGGCCTGGTGCGCATGATCCGGCCATGGAACGAGTGGCTGATCAATTGGGGCTATGACATCAGCCAGGGCGTGCCTGAGGTCGATAAAGCTTTTGCCGAAGGCGTGGCCCGCGACCTGATCGGCGATCCCGATATCGACATCGAGGTCACCTCCGTCTCGACCTGGACGGTCAACAACTGCTACGCCACCCGCACCCAAAAGGGCCGGGTCTTCTGCATGGGTGACGCGATCCACCGCCATCCGCCGTCGAACGGGCTCGGCTCAAACACCTCGATCCAGGACGGCTTCAACCTCGCCTGGAAGCTCGCCATGGTCATCAAGGGCCAGGCCGGCGCCGGCCTGCTCGAAACCTATAGCGAGGAGCGCGCGCCGATCGCCAAGCAGATCGTCACCCGCGCCAACCAGTCGATCGAAGAATTCGGCCCGATCTTCGGAGCGCTTGGCCTGCTCGATTCCATCGACCCGGTAAAGATGCAGGAAAACATGGATCGTCGCTGCGACGACAGTACGGCCGCCGAGAGCCAGCGTGCGGCGCTGCGCGAGGCGATCGCCTCCAAGGTCTATGAATTCGACGCACATGGCGTGGAGATGAACCACCGCTATAAATCCTCGGCGGTCGCGACCGATGCTCGGCCCGAGCCCGCATTCACCCAGAACCCGGAACTGCATTTCGAGCAGACGACTTGGCCCGGCGCACGCCTGCCGCATGCCTGGCTGTTTGGCAAGGGCAACCGGAAGACCTCCACGCTCGACCTCTGCGGTCACGGCAAGTTCACCCTCCTGACCGGTATCGGCGGCCGTGCCTGGGTTGATGCGGTCGAGACCTTGTCGACGGAACTCGGCCTTCCCATCGCAACCCATGTCATCGGGCCGCGGCAGACATGGCAGGATCATTACGGCGACTGGGCGCGTGCCTGCGAAGTGGGCGATGCAGGGGCCATCCTGGTGCGGCCAGACCACCACGTTGCATGGCGCTCCGAGGGGCTGGCGGCTGACCCCGTAGTCGAATTGCGCCGCGTGTTGACAACAATTCTGGATCGGTGAGGCAATGATGGAAGCACATGAGAAGGGCTATTTCACCGAGGAAAACTCCGTCGAGGTCGTGACCGGCCGCAATGCCGGCGCCAAGGACGAGCGGTTGAAGCAGGTGATGGAGGTCATCACCCGGAAGCTGCATGAGGCGGTGAAGGAACTGGAGCCGACGCAGGACGAATGGATGCAGGCCATCCTCTTCCTCACCCGCACCGGCCAGATGTGCAACGAATGGCGTCAGGAGTTCATCCTGCTGTCCGACGTGCTCGGCGTGTCGATGCTGGTCGACGCGATCAACAACCGCAAGCCGTCGGGCGCCTCCGAAAGCACGGTGCTCGGCCCCTTCCATGTCGCCTACGCCCCGGAGCTGCCGATGGGCGCCAATATCTGCCTCGACAGCAAGGGCGAGGACATGGTCATAGAGGGCCGCATCCTCGACACCGAGGGCAAGCCGATTGCCAATGCCGTCATCGACGTCTGGCAGGCCAATGACGAAGGCTTCTACGACGTACAGCAGAAGGGCATTCAGCCCGACTTCAATCTGCGCGGCATCTTCCGGACCAGCGCGGATGGACATTATTGGTTCCGCGCGGTGAAACCGAAATATTACCCTATCCCGGATGATGGTCCCGTCGGGCAGTTGCTCGGCCATCTCGGCCGCCACCCCTACCGCCCGGCGCATCTGCACTACATTATCAGCGCCGACGGTTTCGAGACGCTGACGACGCATATTTTCGATCCCGACGATCCCTATATTCGCTCTGACGCGGTTTTCGGTGTCAAGGAAAGCCTGCTGGCGAAGTTCAAGCGGGTGAATGATCCGGCGCGCGCGAAAGCTTACGAATTCGGCGGCGATTTCTGGGATGTAAGGCACGACTTCGTGCTGGCGCGAAGCCGCGCCTGACATAGGCTCTATCATGAGAGGCGGATGCGGGAGGGTATCCTCTCCCGAGCTATTTCATCGCAGTATCAGTCGGCCGATGAGATCCGCTCGCGTTCGCCCATGAACGGTCCCGGCACCCACTGGATCGTCTTTTCATGTTTCTCGACCGCGCGCCGGAGTTCCGCAAACTCCCGGCGCAGGTGGCCGAGAAACTTGCGGCCCGCCGGGTTCGAATACGGCTTCTTGCGTGTCATGACGCCGAGCACGCGCTCAGGCTGAGGAATATCGAGCGGGATGATGCTGATCTTGTTCTCGCCGCGGAAAGCATGAACGACGGAATGCGGCAGAATGGCCAGCGCATCGGTGCCTGCGAGGTAATTGACGACGCTCAACAGCGACCCGCCCGCGAAGCGCAGCGACACTTCCGCCAGCCCCAGCGTCAGCAGAATGTTATGCAGGTCGAGCACCAGCGGAGAACCCGGAAGCGGCGCGATCCAGGGGTAATTGACGATGTCCTCGGTCACGAGATTGCGCTTGCGGACCAGCGGATGGCCGGCGCCACACGTCAGGACGTTCCGCGCCGTCAGAATCGGCTCGAAATGCAGATCGGCACGCAGATCCACCGACCCGGTCGGGGTCACCGCGAGGTCGATCTGGCCGGAATCCAGTTCAGCGACGAGGTCGGGATAGTTGCCATAAGACTGGTGCACCATGATGCCCGGCTCACCGCGCTGGAACGAGGCGATCATCGGCGACACCACCGCATCCATGAAGAAAGGCACCCCACCGATCCGCACGCGTCCCGACGAACCAGACTTGAAGCTGCGGACGATCTCCATCGCCTTACGCGACGATGCCAAGATGGCCTTGCCCTGCTGGCCGAGCTGTTCGCCGAGCGGCGTGGGCTGCATCGGCCGACGGCCGGAAACGAAGAGTGGCTCGCCGATGCGCTTTTCCAGGATCGAGATGGTGCGCGACACCGCCGACTGGGTCATGCCCAGCATGGCGGCCGCTTCGGTAACACCGCCGGTCTCGATCACGGCGGCGAGTTGGACAAGATGAGCTTCCACGATCTTCATAGCAAATTGCTATAGCTTGCATGAACAATGTCAATCTACAGGAGAGTAGATTGACTATAGTCAGGACCATCACGGGATGTCTGCGACATGCAGAGCGCGCCGTGGTTTCGGATGACAACGGCTGAGGAACCGTATCCGGAATTGGTAATGTCTTTGGAGGAGGACGACATGGCTCTTGTCAGCGGCTATCATCATCTGACGCTCTGCACCGATGGTGTGCAGGAGGATTACGACTTCTACACCAAGGTGCTCGGGCTCTATTCGGTCAAGCGCACGGTCCTGTTCGACGGCACGATCCCCGTCTATCATCTCTATTATGGCTCGCGGAACGGCGATGCCTCGACCATCATAACCACCTTCCCTTTCCGCAAGCCGGCTGTCTTCGGCAAGCGCGGCACCAATCAGTCGAAGATCATCCAGCAGGCCATTCCTGTCGGTTCGGCCGACTATTGGATCGATCGGCTGAACGGCAAGGGCGTCGAAGCCGCCAAGATTTCGCGCTTCGGCATCACCCGTGTCGCTCTCAAACACCCCTGCGGCATCCCGCATGAACTGGTCGAAAGCCCGGCCGACAATCGTCCGTCGATCGTCAACGACGCGCAGGGTGTAACTGCCGCGCACGGCATCAAGGGCATCTATGGCGCGGCCATCGCCGTCTTCGACCGCACCGCGATGGACGACTTCCTCGGCGTCGGCATGTCGATGAAAAAGGAAGCCGATAGCGAAGAAGGCCTGATGTTCTCCGTGCCGAATGCCGGCGGGCCGAGCAGCATGGTCGAGATACTGCACGAATCGACCGGCCCGCAGGGCACCTGGACACTGGCGGGCGGCACGATCCATCACCTCGCCCTCAACACCGGCAACGAGGAAAACCAGCTCAAGCTTAAGGCACATCTCGAGGGCCTCGGCTTCACCGACGTCTCGGATCAGAAGGACCGCAACTACTTCAAGTCCTGCTATGTCCGCTCGCCCGGCGGCGCCTTGTTCGAGATTGCCTGGTCGGTCGAAGGCGGCTGGGCACTCGACGAACCGGCGGACCAGATCGGCACGACGCTGGTCTTCCCGCCGTGGTTCGAAGATCGCCGGCAGGAGCTGATCGCAGGCCTCGAACCAGCAACATTCTGAGCCCGGCGCCATGTCGACCCACGAAACGCCGCTCCTCCTCGGGGCGAACCCCGAAGAGGCCCTGGTGCACTGCATCTTCATCCACGGGCGTACCCAGTCGCCCGAGGATATGCAGGAGCAGGTAATCTCAAAGCTCAAAGTGCCCGGCGTCGCCTTCCTGTTGCCGCGAGCGCGCGGCAACAGCTGGTATGACGCGCGCGCGACCGACGTGCTGACGGATCGCACCCGGCAACAGCTTGAGCACGCCATCGCTCATGTCTGGCAATTGATCGGCGATCTTTCCGGCGCAAACAATCACCCGAAGCCGCTCCTCATCGGCGGCTTCAGCCAGGGCGCTTGCCTCGCAGTCGAATATGCGATGCGGCATGGCCCATGGAACGGCGCTCTGGCAAGCCTGACCGGTTGCCGCGTCGGAACGCCCAATTGCGACCGCCCCTTCGCCGACCTCGACCGGCTGCCGGTCTATCTGACCGGGTCAGACAAGGATCCTTGGATCCCTGTCGATGCCTTCGCCCAGACTGCAGCGGCGCTGGCCCGAGCGCGAGCGCGGCTCCATTGCGACATTCTGCCGGACAGGTCGCACACAGTCTCCTCAACCGAAATTGCGCAGCTTGAGAAGGTCCTGTGCGGGCTTTCGAACCGAAGCTGGTGGTAGCGCAAGCAAAGCGGGCGCTGACTTGCGTGGCGGGCGGATCGAGCAGGTCAATTCCTGTGTCCTGCTCACGCTCACCAATGACGGCCCGCCATCCCACAAAATCAAATTCCTGCGCTCACTTGCTGAGGAGCAGGACCGACGACTGATCGAGGCGTTTCCTCGCAATCAGCACAGGGAATGCGCCTGGTTCAATACGATCGTAAATCCGACCGCAAGGTGACACTGCTCTCAAGTGCCATCGGCCCAGCCCGGTCGTCGTCAAGCTCGCTCGAACGGCTCGCCGAGCGCGGCGACGCCGTTGAGCTTGAGCAGGCGGCGATCCGCCGAAATGATGCCGAGCACGATGATCGTCACCAGATAGGGCAGGCAGGCGAGCAGCTGTGAGGGAACGTTGAGCCCTGTTGCCTGGGCGGCAAGCCCCATCAGCGATACTGCGCCGAACAGACACGCCCCCAGAAAGATGCGGCCGGTCAGCCAGGTTCCGAAGACGACGAGCGCAATCGCAATCCAGCCGCGGCCGGCAATCATCCCATCCGCCCAGAGCGGTGTATAGATTGTCGCCGCATAGGCGCCGGCAAAACCAGCCATCATGCCGCCGATTGCCACCGCGGCGAAACGGATGGCAATGACCGGATAGCCGATCGCACGCGCCGCTGCCGGCTTTTCGCCGACGGCGCGGATGATCAGTCCGACCTTGCTGTAGGTAAACATCGCCCAGATCGCGACGGTCACGACCAGCGAAAGCCACACGACAATATCCTGGCTAAAAAGGCCGCCGATGACGGGAATATCGGAAAGACCAGGAATCGTAATCTTCGGCAGCGCCCTGACCGTCAGGCTCTCGTAGGTCTTGCCGAACAGTGCCGACAGGCCTTGTCCGAGAATGCCGATCGCAAGTCCGGTTGCGACCTGGTTTGCGTTGAAGCCGAGGATGATTGCCGCAAAGATCAGCGACAAGAGCGCGCCGCCGAGGCCGGCAGCGAGAAAAGCCAGGAAATGGCCGCCGCCGTGATAGACGATGATGAAGGCGATGACGGCGCCGAATGCCATCAACCCCTCGACGCCAAGATTGAGCACGCCGGCGCGCTCGACGATAAGCTCTCCGAGCGCTGCCAGGAGAAACGGCGTCGCAGCCGCCAGCATGCCGGTCAGAACGAACTCGACCGCGTTCATGTCGGGCTCCTCGTCGCTGCAGGCCGCCAGGCAAGGCGGTAGCGCGCGAAGGCAATGGCCACCAGATAGACAAGGAGCAGGCTGCCCTGGAAAACCCGGACGGCCGCGACCGGGAGATTGGCCGAGACCATGGCGTTGTCTCCGCCGATGTAGAGCGCCGCCATGACGATTGCGGAGACGACGATGCCGATCGGGTGCAGGCCGCCGAGATAGGCGACGATGATTGCCGCATACCCGTATCCGGTTGAGATCGAGCGTTGCAGCTGACCGAGCGGGCCGGCTACTTCGGCGGCACCGGCAAGACCGGCTGCAGCCCCACCGATCAGCAGCGAAAGCCAGATTGCCCAGCTTTCCCTGAACCCGGCATAGCTCGCCGCGCGCGGCGCCAGTCCGCCTACCTGCAATTTGTAGCCGATGAAACTCTTCTGCATAAAAACCCATGCCCCGATCGACAGGAGAACGGCGAGGATCAGCGAGACATTGACGCGCGTCCCGTCGATCAGGATCGGCACCATCGCATCATATTGAAACATGACGGACTGCGGAAAATTGAAGCCGTTCGGATCCTTCCAGGGGCCGAGCAGCAGATAATTGAGGAGTTGCACGGCAACGAAACTCAGCATCAGGGAAACCAGAATTTCGTTGGCATTGAACCGGACGCGCCAGAAGGCGGTGAGCGATGCCCAGAACGCGCCGCCCATCACGCCGAGCAGCAGCATTGCCGGCCAGATCCACTGGCCGCTTGCGTCTGGCCACCAGATCGGAATAGCGGAGGCGAAAATCGCACCGAGCACGAATTGTCCCTCGGCACCGATATTGAACACCTTGGCGCGAAAGCCGATCGCAAGCCCTTGCGCGATGAGGAGAAGCGGACCGGTCTTTAACAGCACTTCGGAGAACGACGCCCAGGAAAAGAAGGGCTCGATCAGCATCGCATAGATCACCGCAGCCGGATCGCGCCCCAGGGCGACGTAAAGTCCGAGGTTGAGGATGACCGTGACGGCGAGCGCGATCGGCGGCGCCAGAAGGGTGGCGGCAATCGATGCTCGCTCCCGGCGCACCAGAATGGGGAAGGCGGCGAGGAACGGTCGGCTCATGCGGTGGCTTTCTCGCGCTGCGGCTTGGATCCAATCATGTATCGGCCGATCTCTTCCGGGTTGGTGTCACGCGTGACCAGCGGCGGGCTCAGCGTGCCGTGGTGCAGGACCTGTATGAAGTCGCTGAGTTCGAACAGTTCCTCGAGCTCCTCGGAAATGACCAGGATCGCCATGCCGTCATTGCGAAGGCTCATGAGCCGCCTACGGATCGCCGCGGCGGCACCGATGTCGACGCCCCAGGTTGGTTGGGCGAGGAAAAGAAGCTTCGGCGCCAGCATAATCTCGCGTCCAACGATGAACTTCTGCAGGTTACCGCCGGAAAGCGATCCGGCCTCTGCCCCTGGACCCCGCGTGCGGACGTCATAGTCCCGGATGCAATCATTGGTGAAGGCAGTCGCCCGGACCATGTCGAGCAGACCATGCTTGACGAGGTTCTGCGGATGGGCGGTCAGCAGGCTATTATAGGCGAGCGACATTTCGGGAACTGCACCGCGCCCCAGCCGGTCCTCCGGGACGAAGGCGAAACCTAATCGCCGGCGGGCGGCGGAGTCGAGTATGCCGACGTCCCGGCCCATCATGAAGATGCGGTCGCGCTGATCCCGCGGCAACAGGGTTTCGCCGGAAATCAGCGCTTCGAGTTCGCTTTGGCCATTTCCCGAGATCCCGGCAATGCCGAGGATTTCGCCGGCGCGCACGGCCAGGCTTACCTTTGAAAGCGGCACGGCCAAAGGATCCGCCTGGTAATCGAGCCCGACGAGTTCCAGCCGTTTTTCGCCTTTGGCCAAAGGCAGCGCAGGCATGGGTTCCGTCATCGCGCGGCCGATCATCATACGCGCAAGCTCGTGGGCATCATGCTCGCGGGGATCGACGTGACCGGTGACGCGTCCGCCGCGCAGGATCGTCGCGCGATCACAGAGCGACTGGATTTCTTCCAGCTTGTGAGAGATGAACAGGATGGACACGCCGCCGTCCCGCAGTCGGCGCAATGTGTCGAACAGCTTCTCCACCGCCTGCGGCGGCAGCACGGCAGTCGGCTCGTCGAGGATCAGCAGTTTCGGATCGGTCATCAGGCAGCGAATGATTTCCACCCGCTGCCTTTCGCCGACGGAAAGCGAATGGACGTGGGCGAACGGATCGACCTCGAGGCCGAATTCATGCCCGAGCTTGCGAATGCGCTGCGCAAGCTCGCTCTTCTTGCCGGGCACGATCAGGCGGATGTTCTCGACGACCGTCAGGCTCTCAAACAGCGAGAAATGCTGGAAGACCATGCCGATACCGGCGCGCCTTGCCTCTGCGGGAGAGGCAAGGCTGAGGGTTTGGCCATTCCACGCGACTGTGCCGCTGTCCGGCTGCTCGACGCCGTAGATCAGCTTCATCAGGGTCGATTTGCCAGCCCCGTTTTCTCCGAGGATAGCATGGATGGAGCGGGCAGCGACGTCGAGGTCGATCTGCTGATTGGCATAGACCGGGCCATAGCTCTTGGAAATGCCGCGCAGCGACAGGAGCGGGCTCACCATGACTTATTTCGGCAACGGCGTTGTGACACCCTTGACGTGCCAGTCCATCGCAACGATCTGGGCGTCGGTCAGCGTCGCACCCGAGGCAGCACCTTCGCTGCCGTCAGCCTTGGTGATCGGACCGGTAAACGGCGAGAAGCTGCCATCGGCAATCTTGGCCTCGATTTCCTTGATCTTGCTCATCGTATCGGCTGGGATCGCCGGGTTCCAATCGGTGACTTCGACCACCTTGTCGGCAACACCGAGAAAGGTATTGGCGCCTTTGAAGGTGCCGGCAAGATGGGCATCGACCGACGCCTTGAAGAAGGGTGACCAGTCGGTAGCGATGCAGCCCAGATAGGTCTTCTCTGCATATTTCTTCATCGACGAGTTGAGGTTGAAGGCATAGACGCCGGCTTCCTCGCAGGCCGAAATCACCGAAGGCGTATCCTGCGCATTCGAAAAGATCACGTCGCAGCCCTGCGAGATCAGCGCCTTGGCGGCTTCCTGCTCCTTGGCTGGGTCGAACCAGGAATTGACCCAGACGACAGACACTTCGATATCCGGCCTGACGGCCTGCGCACCCAGCGTGAAGGCGTTGATCGAGGTGATCAGCTCGGGAATTGCAAAGGCCGACACCGAGCCGAGTTTGCCTGTCTTGGAGACGGCGGCCGCCGCCATGCCGAGCAGGTACGTTCCTTGAAAATATTTTGCGGCGAAAGGCGAGAAGTTCGGTGCGACCTGGAAGCCTGAAGCATGCAGGACGGTCACCTTCGGATTGCGGCGCGCGATCTGCAGCGCACCATTTTGATAGCCGAAGGAGCCGGCGATCAGGAAATGGTTTCCGTCGGCGACGGTCTTGTTCATGATGCGGTCGGCGTCCGGGCCTTCGGCGATGTTTTCGATGACCGTGACCTTCACCTTGTCGCCATAGGCAGCCTTGATCGGGTCGATGCCGGCGGCAAGCGCATGGCCCCAGCCCACGTCGCCGATGGGCGACGGAACGACGAGGGCAATGCCGAGCGGTTCGTCGGCAGCGAACGCGGAGCGGCCGGCAAAAGCGGTCGCGAGGCTGGCAGCCGCTGCGCTTTTCATGAGTGTTCTGCGGGTGAAATTGTTAGACATGTAGTTCCCTCTTTTTTGGTTTTAGAATTTGACTGTCTCGAGCGCCGCTTCCGCGGCGGCGAAAAGCTGAGCTTCGTCGAGGCCGATAAACTCGCCGGCCTGCCAGACGATGCGGCCGTTGATCATTGTGAGGTCGGTCGGCATGCCGATCCCGACCTTGGCAATCAGGCTCAACGGGTCGTGGCGGGTTCCGACATAGTCCATCCGCCTCGTGTCGATCGCGAAGAGGTCGGCGGCCATGCGGGGAGCAAGCCGTCCGATGTCGCTGCGGCCAAGCAGACTTGCACCGCCCGTGGTCGCGTAGCTCAGGAAATCGACCGGCGCTGGAACCGGATGGGCGCGCGTCGAGGCCGTCAAGCACTGCAGCATATAGGCAGAGTGGATGCAGTGCATGAGGTTGGAATTGTCATTCGAAGCAGCGCCATCGCAACCGAGGCCGATACGCAGGCCGAGGGCCGCCATCGCGGGAATGTCCGTCACTTCGGCGCCGACCAGGTAGACAGGTTCGGGGCAATGGGAGACACCCGTGCCGCTTGCCGCCATCTTCCGCAGTTCGTCATGTGTCAGCTCCCAGCAATGAGCATAAAAGCTGTCGGGACCGGCAAAGCCGAGTTCGGCGCAGTAGTCGACCGTACGCATCCCATGCCGCGCCTCGATGACCGGACTTTCGCCTTCCCCGACATGCGTGTGCAGCCGGACACCGCGATCACGGGCGAGCGCCACCGACTCGACGAAGGTTTCGCGGTAGCAGTTCACAGGCTGACAGGGAGCGACGACCACCTGCCGCATGCTGAAAGCGCCGGCATCGTGGTAGCTGTCGATCAGCCGGGCGCAATCGGCGATGAACTCGTCCGTGGTTTCCAGCATGGCGTCCGGAATTGTCGAGCCCTCGGACTTTGGCAGCGTATTGCCGCCGCGGCCGGCGTGGAACCGCATGCCGAGAAGCTCGGCTGCCTCGAATTGGCGGTCGATCAGGCGCTTTCCGGCGTGGCGGGGAAAACAATATTGGTGGTCGAAAGCTGTCGTGCAGCCATGCTTGATCATCTCCGCCATGGCCGTGACCGACGAATGATAGAAGCAATCCTCGTTCAGCCGTGAGAAGATCGGATAGATCCGGTCGAGCCATTCGATGACGGAGAGCTTCGTCCAGTCGAGATCGGCCCGATTGCGTACGAAGCATTGGAAGAAGTGGTGATGGGTGTTGACGAGACCCGGATAGACAAACCAGCCGGATGCATCCTGAATGATCGTGTCGGGAGGCAGGGCCTCTTGTGAAAGATTGGGGCCGATCGCCTGGATCGACGGACCGCTGGTCAGCAGATCGGCGTTCCGGCGCACCGCCGGCCCGTTGCCTTCGTCGACGATAATGGCGGCGCAGTTCTTCAGCAGGTAGCCCGCCATCTCACTTGTCCTCTTTGACGGGATGGGGGTCGGGCTTCAACTCGTGCAGCCGGTGGATGCCGGGCATTTCCATAAAACCTTCAAGGCTGCGGATGGCGCGTAGCCAGAGCCGGATGTTCGGATAGGCATCGAGCGAGATTCCGCCATCGGGCGCCAGTGCCACATAGGGGAAACAGGCTATGTCGGCGATCGTCGGACGGTCTAACGTCAGGAACCGCATGTCGCGGAGCCGCTGTTCAAAGAGTCCGGCTTCCAGTTCGCGCAGTGCCGCGATCCCTTGCGCCCGCAGGGCCTCGATATTGCCCGGGCGCAGAAGCATCTGATGCAGTCGCGCTCCACCGAGATTTGTCGTCAGCCGATGCGAAAACGAGAGCCATTGTTGTGCGCGCGCCGCCTCTTGCGGCGCGTCGCAGCCCAGCCACTCGGGGCCGCTTCGGGCGGCGAGATAGGCGAGCATGGCCGAGGATTCGGTCAGCACGAGATCGCCATCCATGAGGATCGGGATGGACCCTGCCGGATTGAGGGCCAGAAGCTCAGGACCGCGGTGCTCCATGCCGGGATGGAAATCGACCGGGCGGATATCCAGCTTGACGCCGAGGAGCGCGGCCATCAGGCGGATCTTGTAACAGCTCGGCGATAGGATGTAGTCGTAGAGCTTCATTGGGCGACCAGCTGTGCGCCATAGAGATAATTGCGGCGCTTCAGCCAGCGCCGGTAAGCGATCGATGTCAGGTCGGCCCTGGTCGGAATCTCCATCCCCGGGTCGAGCGGTAGAAGGGCCGGGATCTGGTTTTCGAGGATCGACCGATCCTGCAGGAAAATCATCTGCTGAAAATGGATGAGGTCTGTCATTGGCGTCACATCGTCGAAGAGGGCCATCCACGGCCATACGTCGCAAAGGTCTTCCGCAAGCGGCTGGACGAACAGGGTAATGACATCCCATTGCTCCGGACGAGGCGGGCAGGTCTTGTAAAGCACCGAGCAGGTCGGGGCCGGCACGCGGTACATATATTCGGTGGTGATTCCGCCGGTCGCGGACTTTGCGGCCTGCGGCTGGTAGAACTTTACCTGCGTCGCCCAGACTTCATCCTCTTCCTCACGGATCTCGACTTTATAGTTTTCGACTTCCGTATGCGGTTCGGCCCCGAGTATGTCCGTATGGACGAAGGGAAAATGCGCGACGTCAAGGAAGTTCTCGACTGCCCGCAGAGGTGAGCAGCGCACCCGCACGACGCCGACGTCGACGAAGCGGCGGCCGGGCTGATCCGCTTCGGGGATAGCAAACAGTTCCTTGGCGGGAGTGCCGAGGGAAGACCAGACATGACCATAGCGGATGCGAACGGGCATGGAATTTCCATCGCCCGATGTGACCCGCGCCGCACCGTCAGGCGTGCGCACCACCTCTATCGGCTCGCCCATCAAAGCGGTCTTGCTTCCTGCCTCAGTGAGTCGGCTAAGCAGACCGACCGGGTACCATTCATCGAGCATCGCCCCGGCTTCTTTCATGCGGCATCCCTCTGGCGTGTCTCCGCCCGGCGGCGCACGGCTTCGGCGATGCGGGACGCCGTAACCCGATCTGCGACATTGCGATCCCGTTCGACCAAGACGTGAATGAGCGTGCACCCAATCTGCGCCATCGGCAGCAGCCGAACCCACGGACAATCAACGAGCTGGATCAGCCCGTCGGCACCGGCTTTTCCGCCGGCTGCCGCCTCGATTGCTTCGATCTCGGCATTGATCGTCAGCGAGCGTATTGGAGAGAGATGGCCAAGGCGCGGCGGCGGCATGGCCGGTTCGCCGATTGCCACCCAGACGATGCCGTCCGATTCTTCGATCCGCTGGACTGCTACTCGAATCGTTTCCGGCGGTACGAGATCGGGATGTGCCGGGATGCGGACGCATTCTCCCGCCGGAGAATAGCTCCAGCCGTGATAAATACAGGAGAGCGCCTCGCCACGCACAAAGCCCTGAGACAACCGCATGCCACGATGTGGGCAGCGGTCCGACGCGGCCGAGACGCACCCGGATTGACTGCGCCAGAGAGCGATCGACCATGCCGGGGTCGAGGCCGGTATGACGGTTGCCGGTGGCAGGTCGTCAGAAAGCGCGACAGGCATCCAGGAGCCGGCCGTATCGGAGGGCATGGCCTTTATTTCCTCAATCTTACCAGTGGACTGACACTGCTGGCTTTGTGCAGGCCCCGTTCCAGCTTCAGAGGCTTGCATAAAAAATTCGCAATGGCAACGACGGATTAAATAAAGGGCATCATGTCAGATGCCGTTCGGCAGCGTATGTCGGCGGCTCTACAATCCTGCGCTGAATCTCGTCTACCCAGACATCGATCGGCCCGAGTGAACATCCCATTTCCAGCATGTCGATCAGTTCCACAGGCCCTACGACCTCGAGCTCGATTCGGTTGGCGTCGGCATGAAAGAAATCCTGCGAAAGGCCGAGTTTGTCCGCATGGCGGCGGATCCACGGGACGAACGAGGCGGAATTGACGTCGCCAAGGATGGTGATCCGTTCGCGTAACTCGCTCTGCCGTAACGGCGTCATCAAAATTCTCTCGTTCTTCCTATGATGACAGCATAGCGCTTCGAGGCCGCTGTGAAAGGGGCTTGAAGGGCGAGCGGTCGGGAATCTTCTGACATGCCTGAAGCGATCGCCCGGTCCGATCCGCGCCGTCTTGCGAGGCTTTGAATCTGGTAACTTTCGCGCATCAACCGCACGATCTTAAGGGAAGGTGACAATGCGGGGCACCTATCTGCTGGCCGCCGTCTTCCTCACTCGACGACTGCGGCGACCATAGCGGAGCGGTTTGCCAGCGTTCCGCATCAGATCGCATGGCTCAGCCGATGGCCATGAGGCTGGCGTTGCCGCCGGCGGCTGCCGTGTTGATCGAGGTCGACACCTCCTCCAGCAGCCAGTTGAGGCAATAGGTCTCGGGATCGTTCGCCAGTTCCTCAGCGGTCGCGGCCTGGACCAGCAGAAGCGGGCCGGGCAGCGCGGCGATCTTCTTGTTGACGGCAAGAACCCTGTCGCGATCGCCTTCGACGAGCGCGCCGGAGAACGGCCCATCTTTTTCCCAATCCGATGTCCAGGAAATCCGGCCGGCGACAGCCGCCGGAAGATCCGCCAGCGCCGACTTCGATATGGAAGCTGCGTCGATGACGACGTGGTTGCCGGTGGAAAGGGCGGCGGCGATCTGGCGGTAGAGCCCGCTTTCCGTCTGCGGCACCAGAAGAATGCGGCCGCGGGGATGGAGCGCGTAGAGATTGCGCTCGCCAACGGGGCCGGTGAGTTCGCGTTCGAGCCCGAGCGCCGAGCGGCTCGCATAGCCTCGCGCGGCTTCCCCCTCGCCCGGTTGACCCTTCCTGTCGAGCCAGATGATGTAGTCGCGAAGGGCGAGATCCGTATGAACGGAATCCTGCTGCGGCGGCACCGGCGCGCGCTGCACCAGACGGCCGATATAGAGCGGACCGCCGGCCTTCGGCCCTGTGCCCGACAGGCCGCGGCCGCCGAAGGGCTGCACGCCGACAACCGCGCCAATGATGTTGCGGTTGACGTAGAGGTTGCCGGCCTTGATGCGGCTCGTCACATGGGCGATCGTTTCGTCGAGCCGGGTATGAAGCCCGAATGTGAGGCCATAACCCGATGCGTTGATATCGTCGATCAGGTGGTCGAGCCCGTTTCTCTTGAAGCGGACGACATGCAGGACCGGTCCGAAGACCTCCCTCGTCAGGTCCGACAGCGACTTGATCTCGATGATCGTCGGCGGAACGAAGGTGCCCTCTGCCGCACTCTCCGGTAGCGTCAATTGATCGACCTTTCGGCCGGCGCCGCGCATCGCTTCGATATGCTGGTCGATCTCCGCCTTCGCGCCGTCGTTGATGACGGGGCCGACATCGATGCTTAAGCGATCGGTGCGGCCGATCGTCAATTCACGGAAGGCGCCCTTCAGCATGGCAAGCGTCCTGTCGGCGACATCGTCCTGCAGGCAGAGAACGCGGAGCGCCGAGCAGCGCTGGCCGGCACTATCGAAGGCAGAGGCAATGACATCAGCCACCACCTGCTCGGCCAAAGCCGAGGAGTCGACGATCATGCCGTTCTGGCCGCCGGTTTCGGCGATCAGCGGGATCGGCTTGCCGGTCGCCGACAGCCGTTCGGCGAGCTGCGCCTGGATCATGCGGGCAACTTCGGTCGAGCCGGTAAACATGACGCCGGCGGTCTCTGGAGCGCCGACCATGCCGGCGCCGAGGCGGCCGCTGCCGGGCACGAATTGCAGGGCGCCAACAGGCACGCCGGCCTCGTGAAGGATCTTCACGCTCTCCGAAGCGATGATCGGTGTGACGCCGGCGGGTTTCGCCAAGACGGGATTGCCGGCCACCAGCGCGGCGGCAACCTGCCCGGTGAAGATCGCCAGCGGGAAATTCCACGGGCTGATGCAGACGATCGGGCCGAGCGGCAGATGCGAGGGCCCCAGCGTCTTGCGGGCCTGATCGGCGTAGTAGCGCAGGAAGTCGACCGCCTCGCGCACCTCGCCGACCGCATTGGCGGCGGATTTGCCGGCCTCGCGCATGACGATGCCCATCAGCACCTTGATGCGGTCCTGCATGATGTCGGCCGCCCGATCGAGACAGGCGGCGCGCTCAGCCGGCGGCACGGCCGCCCATTGCGGCGCATATTCGGCTGCCATCGCAACGACCCGGGCCGCGTCTTCGACCTTCAGTTCGGTCACGGTACCGACGACATCGCGGTGATCGGCGGGATTGAGAACATCGCGCGTGACCCCGTCCGTCGAGCCGTCGGCGAGCAGCGGAAGCGCATGCCACGGCGCTGTGGCCGTAGAAGCGAGCGCCTGCGCCAGATCTTCAAGCGTCGTCTCGCTCGAAAGATCAAGGCCGCTCGAATTGGTGCGGGCGCTGCCGTAAAGCGCCTTCGGCGCGGCGATCTGTACATGCGGCGCGCCGACGACGGGCATGGCCGCGACCGTTTCGGCCGGATCGGCGATCAGCGCCTCGACCGAAACATTCGGATCTGAGATGCGATGCACGAAGGAGGAGTTGGCGCCGTTTTCGAGAAGGCGGCGCACGAGATAGGCAAGCAGCGTCTCATGCGTTCCGACAGGCGCATAGATGCGGCAGGGCCGGTCGAGCTTCTCCTTGCCGACCACCTCGTCATAGAGCGGTTCGCCCATGCCATGCAGGCACTGGAACTCGTATTTGCCGACCGCGAAATCGGGACCCGCCAGATGATAGATCGTGGCGAGCGTCTGCGCATTGTGGGTGGCGAACTGCGGGAAGACGGCGTCCGGAGCGTTGAGCAGTTTGCGGGCGCAGGCGATATAGGCGACGTCGGTATAGATCTTGCGGGTATAGACCGGATAGTCGTCGAGACCGTCGAGCTGGGCGCGCTTGATCTCCGCGTCCCAATAGGCGCCCTTGACCAGACGGACCATCATCCGGCGCCCGGAGCGGCGGGCGAGATCGATGATGTAGTCGAGCACAAAGGGGCAGCGCTTGCCATAGGCCTGCACGACGAAGCCGAGGCCGTTCCAGCCGGCAAGCTCCGGGGCAAAGCAGAGCTCTTCGAGAAGATCGAGCGAAAGCTCCAGCCGGTCGGCTTCCTCGGCGTCGATGTTGAGCCCGATATCGTAAGTCTTGGCGAGAACGGCGAGCGCCTTCACCTTCGGCAGAAGCTCACCCATCACCCGGCCGGCCTGCGACCTGACGTAACGGGGGTGCAGGGCCGAAAGCTTGATCGAGATGCCGGGGCCATCATAGATGCCGCGCCCATCCGACGCCTTGCCGATGGCGTGGATCGCCTTTTCGTAGTCCTTGAAGTAACGCTCGGCATCGGCCGCGGTCGTCGCCGCCTCGCCCAGCATGTCATAGGAATAGCGGAAGCCGCGGGCTTCGAGCGGCCGGGCGCGCTTCAGCGCCTCCTCGATCGTCTCGCCGGTGACGAACTGCTCGCCCATCATGCGCATTGCCATATCGACGCCGCGACGGATGACCGGTTCGCCGGCGCGCGCGATCAGCCGCGTCAGCGCTGCCGACAGGCTGCGATCATTGACCGTCGAGGTGAGCTTGCCGGTGACGACGAGGCCCCAGGTGGCGGCATTGACGAACATGGATTTGCCGCCGCCGATATGCGAGGTCCAGTTGCCCTCGGCGATCTTGTCGCGGATCAGCGCGTCGCGGGTATCCGTATCGGGAATGCGCAGCAGCGCTTCGGCAAGGCACATCAGCGCCACGCCTTCCTGACTGGAAAGCGAATATTCCTGCACCAGACCTTCGACGCCGGTGCCCTTGTGCTTGGCGCGCAGCGCCTCGATCAGGGTCCGGGCCGTGCTGCGGATATCGTAGCGCTTCGCCTCGGAAACGCGCGCGGCAGCAACGAGCGGCGGCAGGCATTCGGTTTCCGGACGGCGATAGGCCGCCGTGATTGCCTGGCGAAGGTCCGATTGCGGCCGGATCGGCGGCGCAAAGGCCGAGAACGGCGCGCCGTTGGAATTGGATGGCGTGGTGTCGATCGCTGCGTTCAGCATGGAGGTCCCTATCAATCGGTATCTGGTTTAACGGATGAATGAGACGCCGGGCTCATCATCCCAGTCAGCGTCGTCCGTAGCAACAGGGCCGGAATATTCCGTCTCGCGAAGCGGGCGCGCCGGCTTGTCGCGTTTGAGGGTGAGCGCTGCTGCCACGGCCCTTATCGCCACCGGCCGGTAGTGGGCGATGAGGTCCGGCTTCTCATCGTCATCCTGTTCTTCCCTACCCATGCATGACCCCATTTTGCGCGTGGCGCCGATGCCATCCTGACGATGCGTCAAGCGCCTGCGCCTTCCATCCCATTGTCGACGCATAAGGTATCACAGATCGTCGATCACGATCCCACTTGATTTTCGCCATTTTCAGACTGTATGAACTTATTAAATCACATTCGAGAGTTCAAATGGCTAGCGAAGCTGACATCTTTAGTGAATTGGACCAGTTCGACAGAAAGATCCTCGCGGCTCTCGCCGAGGATGGCAGATTGTCGATCACCGATCTGGCGGCGCGCGTCGGGCTTTCCAAGACGCCCTGCCAGCTTCGCTTCAAGCGGCTGATCAGTGACGGCTATATCGAAGGCTTCAGGGCCGTCCTCAATCCGGCGAAAATGCAGCTCGATCATATCGCTTTCGTCGAAGTCAAACTCTCCGATACCCGCGAGGATGCGCTGAGAAGCTTCAACGAGGCCATCAAGAAGATCAGGGAAGTCGAAGAGTGCCACATGATCGCCGGCAGGTTCGACTATCTCTTGAAAATCCGCACCCGCGACATCGGCCGCTACCGCCGCGTCCTCGGCGAGCGCATCTCGACGCTGCCCCACGTTGCCAACACCTCGACCAATGTCGCGATGGAGACGATCAAGGAAGGCTGGGACAAGTTCGGTTCGAGCCTTTCGTGATCATTCGCCCTACCTTGCTACATTGCCGCATTGAGCTTTCGGCTCGTTAGCCTTATCAAGGCTCCCATGCCGAATGGCCGGGGAACCATGCAAACTCGTTTGGACATGATCGAGAAATGGCTGGTGCGCATTGTATGCGCGCTCGCACTCGTGTTTGTCGGCTTTGCCCATCAGGTCCCCGCGATAGCGGCCGAGCCCGTCAACCCCGCCGAATATGTGCTTCCCGACGGGACGCTGCCCACACTTTGCGTCACGGTAGCGGACGACGAAGGCAAGACGAGCACCGATCACAAGCTCCACAACCACGGCTGCGAAGCATGCCGGATCAGTGCTTCCGTCCTCCTGCCGTCCCCGGCGGATATCGCCGGAATAACAGTCGCATTTTCCGTTCGGGTCGAACTTCCCTTTCGCGTCGAGGCGCTGCATCGGCAAATTTATCCGCCCAATACCGGCCCCAGAGCCCCTCCCTCCAATCCGATCCTGACCTGAACCCGCGCATCGGCCCTGGCTGAGGTGCTCTTTGTTCTCGGCTGCGTGGTAGCGGCCATGGAATCGGAACTTCATCATGTCGACCACCACTTCCGCCGCTCCGGTGGAAAGCGCTGTACCCGGCGCCTCCCTTTATCGCGCCATCTGGCGCTGGCACTTCTTCGCCGGTCTCCTCGTCGTCCCCTTCATGCTGAACCTTGCGATCACCGGTTCGCTCTATCTTTTCAAGGACGAGATCAATGACAGCGTCTTCGCCTATCGCAATGGCGTCGTCACATCACGCCAAGCGTTGGCACCGGAAAAGCTGGCTGAGATCGCAACAGCCGCCGCCCCCGGCTCTGCCGTCACATCTTACAAGGACCCGGCAACGCCTGAGCGCTCCGCCATCGTCACGGTTTCCGGCGACGCCGGCTCCACGCTCGTCTTCATCAATCCCTATAGTGGCAAGGTGCTCGATACGGTCGGCTCGACCGAAGAGTTCAACTACGTCGTCAAGCGCATCCATAGTCTTGCATTGTTTGGGGGCTTCCCAAACAAGCTGACCGAGATTGCCGGCGGGTTCGCCATGGTGCTTGTCGTCACCGGCATCTATCTCTGGTGGCCACGCCGCCAGACAGGCGGCGTCGTCACGGTCCGTGGCACGCCGGCCCGACGCGTCTTCTGGCGCGACCTGCACGCCGTAACCGGCGCCTTCGCGGGCGTCTTGATCTTCTTCCTGGCGATCACGGGCATGCCGTGGTCCGGCTATTGGGGATCGAACGTGCAGGCCTGGCTCGGGAGCCACGACCTCGGCTATCCCACGCAGCTCTGGGACGATGTGCCGAAATCGCAGAAGGTCACTGAGGACATCCTGCCTGTTGTGGGCTGGACGGTCGAACAGGCTCCGGTCCCGCTCTCTGACATTGTCGTCGCCCAATCGAACAGACCGACCGGCCTGAACAAGGCCGTCGAAGTCGCAAAGTCTGCTGGTCTGACACCGGGTTTCGACATTGCCTTGCCGTCCGATGAAGCTGGCGTCTATTCGGCGGCGATCTATCCCGATGATCTTTCCAAGGAGCGGATGATCCACATCGACCAATATTCCGGCAAGCCGCTCGTCGACATCTCCTACGGCCAATATCCTATTTTCGGAAAAGCCATCGAGTGGGGCATCAACGTCCACCAGGGCCAGGAATTCGGTCGCGTCAATCAATTCCTGATGTTTGCGACCTGCCTCGCAATCGTTCTTTCCTGCGTGACCGGTATCGTCATGTGGTGGAAGCGACGCCCGTCCGGACGTGTGGGGGTTCCACCGCCGCCTCCGCAGCGATCCGTTTATATCGGGCTTTGGACGATCGCAGTCGTCTTCGCCCTGGCCTTTCCGCTGACCGGTCTCGCCATCCTGGTGATGATCGCGGTCGACCGCGCCATCATTCGCACGATCCCGCCGCTTCGGCGCGCGTTCGCTTGAGGGAGGCGGTGATGAAAACGATCTCCACCCGCCCTTCGATGGAACGCCAAAGAAGCAGGCGAGGCTCTGACAAATTCGGTCCTGAAACGCCGCGCCGCGGCTTTCCATGTCTCGCAGCCGATGGCCGAACCGGTATCGGCGAGACTTTGACAAACGACCGCTTCAACTGGCAACCTCAAAGGAAACGCGTGAGATGACTATGTCAAAACTCAACCGCATCGCTTTCATCGCACTGATCTTGACGGCCGCGGCCGCCAGCCAGGCCTTGGCGCACGCTCATCTGAAAACTTCGAGCCCGGCAGAGAAGGCGTCCGTCGTATCTCCCGGCGAACTCGACCTGACTTTCACGGAAGAACTCAATCTCAAGTTCAGCGGCGTGAAGGTCACGGACCCGGACAAGAAGGAAATCACGCTTGGTGACGCCGCATTGAAGGACGATGACAAGGTTCTGGCGGTTCCCATTTCCGGGACGCTGGCACCAGGCAACTACACCGTCGACTGGCATGTGCTTTCGACAGACGGCCATAAGACCAGTGGCATCTATACGTTCACCGTCAAGCCGTGATCACCCCCGAGGCAGCCTACATCATTTGCCGCTTTTTCTTCGACATCGCTGCCCTGTATCTATGGGGCAGCTCGGCATATCTATGGTTGCTCGTTCCGACCTCCCTTTCCCACGATATCTGGGCAAGGCAATATCGGCTTCGAGCCTTTGCAACCGGCTGCATAGTCGCCACCACAGTCCTTGCCCTCCCACTCAGGTCCGCGATCTTAGGCGGAAACTGGGCGCACGCATTTGATTTCGGTGCAATGCTGGAGGTTCTTACCGGCACCACCATTGGCACGGCGTGGATGTTGCAGGCGGCAGGAACCGCCGCGCTTTTTCTTGCTTGCGTTGCGGCACCCATGCGATTGCGGGCCGGCGCTGTGACGATTGCTGCGGGGTTCTTGCTGGCGGGCCTTGCGGCAAGCGGCCATGCGGCCATGAACACCGGCTGGCTTCGCATGCTGCACCGGGGAAACGATATCATCCATGTCCTGGCGGGAGGGGCCTGGTTTGGGGCGCTGGTTCCGGTCGCGCTCATCTTGCCGCGGCTGTCCGATCGACGGGCCGGCCGTGACGCGAGGAGAGCGCTCGTTCGTTTCTCCACGGCCGGTCATGTCGCAGTCGGCGTAGTCTTGATCTCCGGCGCCGCGAACATGTTCCTGATCGTCGGCGGTTTCCCCATAGATTGGTCGGTTACCTACCAGCTTCTGCTTTCCCTGAAGATCCTGCTCGTCCTGTCGATGGTAGGACTGGCGATCTGCAACAGGTATGTGCTTGTGCCAAAGCTCTCCCGGTCTCGTGAAGCCGTGGCGGCACTCAGGATTGGAACCGTTCTCGAAATCGCCTTGGCGCTTGCGGTCGTCGGTCTGGTGGCATGGTTCGGCATGCTGGAGCCGGTTGCCATGTAGGTTCACGTTCGTCCTTCAACGGGCTGTTTGAGAGACGGTCGTGTCTTTGCGTGAGGCTTGGCCCGAAGCAACGCACACTTCGGCATCATGCCCGCGCTTTCCGCCCGCGTGCGCTCGGCTTCACCGGCACGCTTTTGCCGTACTCGTTCCACCATGTCGTCAAGGCTTCCATGGTGGGGCCGAGACCCCGTGCTTTGTGCGTTATCTCGTATTCGACGCGCGGAGGAACCTCCGCAAAGATGGTGCGGGATACCAAACCGTCCGCCTCGAGTTCGCGAAGTTGCGCCGTCAGCATGTGCTGGGTGATGCCGGGAATAGCCTTTCTCAGTTCGCCGAACCGATAGACCCGCTGATTGAGCAGCCACATGATCTCAAGCTTCCATTTGCCGGAAAGCAGAGCGAAGGCTCGCCGCATCTCCTCATGCATATTGATTTCTTCTTCGCCCATGGTCTGCTTTTCCATACTAACAGCAAGTAATTCATCCTACTTGCAAATATAAATCTTAGACGACATTTCTCTGCATGCACAGGGGAGCGCAGGAAAAGCGCCTCTCAAGACAAACCGACAGACTCGACGAGAGGAATGTTGCTGCGTGGGCGGCGACAGGGATGAACTCATGCCTGAATACTACGTGTACTGGATCAGCACGGCACTTCTATCCGCGCTCTACCTCGCCTCAGCCGCCATCTATGTCACCAAGCGAGACTGGGTTCGCCAGGTTCTGACGGAACTTGGATACAAGGCCTCCTATCTCATTCCGTTCATGATCGTCGTCAAGGTTCTCGGCCCGGTCGCGATCCTCTCACGTGTCAGCGTGCCGCTCAGCGATCTCGCCTATGCCGGCATCTTCTTTCACCTGCTGCTCTCGGGCCTCGCCCATATCGGCGTTCGAAAACCTGCCGGCGCCCTGCCCGCGGCGATCGGCCTGGCGCTGCTCGTCACCTCGTTCATGACGCAGAACGACGCCCGCATCGTCCCTTCCCCCTACGTTCAGGCCGCCATGCGCTGACGTCAGATAACCCCAACCCCCATCAAGGAGATAGAAATGGGTCGACTCAATGGAAAAGTTGCCATCGTCACAGGCGCAAGCCGCGGCATTGGCCGCGCCACCGCAAAGCTCTTTGCCGCCGAAGGCGCGAAAGTCGCAATCCTTTCACGCACAGCAGAAGGCGTCGAGCGTGCCGTCACGGACATCGTCGAAGCGGGCGGCACGGCACTCGGCGTCGTCTGCGACGTCGGTGAGACCAACCGGATCACGGCCGCGGTGGACAAGGTCGTCGCTGCCTACGGCCGGATCGACATTCTCGTGAACAATGCTTTCGATGGCTCGGCGGTCTCGTCTTCAGTCATCGACCTCTCGGTCGAACAGCTGCAACGAAACTTCGATACCGGGCCGATCGCCTGTCTCCGCTTCATGCAGGCTTGCTATCCCTATCTCAGGGAAAGCGGAGAAGGTAGGATCATCAATTTCGGCTCGATGGCCGCCACCAGCGGGCTGGCCGGTTATGGCCCTTACAACATGGCGAAGGAAGCGGTGCGCGCGCTGACCCGCACGGCGGCACGCGAATGGGGCGCCGACAAGATCACCGTGAACAACGTCCTGCCGATCGCCGACACCTGGGGTGCTGCCGAAAAGCATGCCCCTCCGCCGATGAGCGCGCTGGCTCGTTTCGGCTCGCCGGAAGAGGACATTGCGCCGGTGGTGCTCTTCCTTGCCAGCAAGGACTCGCAGTTCATCACCGGCTACAGCCTCACTCCCGACGGTGGCGCTATCATCGACAGCGCTCGATAACCACCAGCAAGCAAGGGGCGCAGCGGACTGCGCCCCTTCAGGTTACCTCTGCCGGTAGCGGAAGGCTTCGACGAAGGCGGAGAAAGCCGGGGATGGATGGCGCCGGCTGGGGTAATAGAGATGATAGCCCTGGAACGTTATCCGACGACAGAAGCCTCGCCGATGATTGAATAGGCGAGGCCCTATCTGACATCACATCTTCAGCCCGCGACAGGCAGCGGCGCATCCGGATTGACCAGGCTGGCCTGACGAATCTCGTGCCAGAAATCCGCCGGAATCACCTCCGCGAGTGCTGCGCGATCCTCCGCGATGCGCTCGGGCTTGCTCGCACCGGGAATGACCGCTGCGACCGCCCGATGGCCGAGGGAGAATTGCAGCCCAGCGGCCTTCATGCTCACGCCATAACGATCGGCGATTGCCTTGATCCGCGCCACCTTGTCCAAGATTGCAGGTGTCGCGGGGGCATACTCAAAGTTTGGGCCGCCCACCAGCGCTCCGGAACTGTAGGGGCCGCCGACGACGATACCGAGTTCACGTTCGGCCACCTGGGGCATGACGCGCTGAAGGGCACGGTCATGGTCGAGCAACGTGTAACGGCCGGCGAGCAGAAAGCCATCGGGGCGTGGACCTTCCAGCGCGAGCAGCAGTTCGATCGGCTCGACACGATTGACGCCGAGACCCCAGGCCTTGATCACGCCTTCGTCGCGCAACCGGTCGAGGGCTTTGAAGGCGCCCTTGCGTGCGCTTTCGAAAACGCTGAGCCATTCGTCGCCGTAAAAATCCTGGGCAACGTCATGGACAAAGGCGATCTCGATATGATCGGTGTTCAACCGCTTCAGGCTGTCCTCGATCGAACGGAGGGTGGCGTCTCCCGAGTAGTCGTTGACGACCTTGTTGGAACGGCCATATTTGAAGACATCGCCCTTCTCACCGAGGTCGCGACTGCTGACATCCTCGATCTCGTCGAGGATGATCCGGCCAACCTTGGTGCTGATCACATATTGGTCGCGCGGCTTATTCGCAAGCGTCTGGCCCATGCGGATCTCGGCGAGGCCGGCGCCATAGAACGGCGCATTGTCGTAGTAGCGAATTCCATCATTCCAGGCGGCCTCGACGGTTGCCAGCGCCTCTTCCTCCGGAATATCGCGAAACATATTGCCAAGCGGGGCTGCGCCAAAGCCGAGTTTGCTCGGCAGAATATCCTTGAGAGTCATTATCTTATCCTTTCGTTCTGGGTTCCGTGAACCAGGTCAAGTCCGTGTCGGATGAAGAGATGGAGAAGGTGGATCACCATCGGTGACCGGCGAGGCTTCGCAGGATATGCTTATAAAATTCATAGATCAGGCAAGGAAATGCAGAATCGTCGCCCTGAAAGCGGAACTATTTCCGGATTGGCAGAGCTGGTAACCATGTAGAGATCGGAAAAATGGGATCGCCCCGGCAACCTCATGCGGCATCGCCCCCAAAGCGACAATGCCACCTTACAAGAACTTTCAGCAAAATCAACGCCCTAGGAAAGCGATGCGAGCGCCCGCAAGGACGGCAAGAACGGCCAGAAGCTGATCGTCATTGCCGTGGGGACCCGCCCGGTTCGGCTGTCCTCGCTGCTCTCGCAGGCCGCCGTGCCTAACTCTCAAAACAGGGCGCGCGCACCCCGCAGGTCGGTCGTCAGCGGACGTGCGGCCTACTGCGGCCTTTGAATTTCACAGTAGACAATGCTGCGGTTTGAGCCGGACCAAACAGACACCTTCAAATCCGCCTCACTCGCGCTTTCACTGGCGATCAAGCCCATCTCTCGTTCTGACCGCAACAACAGCGCCCAGTTCATAAATGTCTCCATATAGCCATCGACGTCCGTCTCCGGAGAGAAATTGGCGAATAGGAATGTGCCGCCGGGCTTCAGCATGCTGACGCACTTCTTGGTCAACTTTACGGCTACCGCGTCCGGCAAATAGTCATAGAGACCCGCGGCATAGATGAAATCGAACATTCCCAGCGCATGTCTTCCACCGATCAGAGACTTGACCGAACCGTTCATCGCCTGGACGGATGTGCCGGCGAAATCGCGGGCGACGGTCCCAACGCTCATCGGGTCTTGATCCAAAGCTACCCAGCGGCTGATCGCCCCGGCGCCGAGAGCGCGTGACAAAGGCCCCTCACGAAGATGCCCGGCCGCGATGGCGAGAACTTCGGTGAAACCAGGCCGGGCCGAAGCGATTTCGTCAACGCGGCGAGCCAGAATGTCTCGACGCTCCCTTACCGCTAGGGATGACGAAGCATTTCGAGTGTAGGCGTAGATCGAGCGTCCCAAATTGCTCGCTGATGAGACGGCGTCTTCAATCTCAGGTCTGCCGTAGATGAAGTCGAGAAGGCGTGCGTCGCCAGAATAGCCGCGCGGCTTTTCGAACGACCAGCGGGTCAATGGATCTTGATGAAGATAGTGTGCAACTGGATGAGACTGCGCGATTGGAACGATGGCGTCCCACACCTCCGGATGAAAGCGCCGCCGCATCTGATGCAAGGCGTCGGTAAGACGCTCGATTATCGCATTGGGCTCGACGCCGGACTTGAACTGACGGATCGACACCTCAAGGCTGAGGGCAAGCTCGGCTCTGGCAACGACAAGGTGGCCGGGATCTGGGGCAGCAACCCTCCTTGCCGCCCGACGAATCTCGCCAGGTGCAACAAGACTTTCACCGTCCAAGACCAGGTTTTGTGCCATTTCGAGATCCCTTGACCTAGCGTTAAGCATAATCAACCTCGAAACAGGATGCGACTAGAATCTACACGGGATAAGGGTATTTCTACTCTTGCGGGTCCGATGCTACCCCTCTAACAAAGCTAAGCAATAAGACGAACCGGTTGCAGGTTGCCGAATGTGATTTTGGAGGGCGCCGAAGTATGGCTTACTTTTCAGCTTACTTTAGATCATTGTCAGACCGGTGTTGTTGCATGATCGCGGCCTACGCTAATTTCCAGCGCAACGAACCAACCGCCAGCTTTTCATTCGCCGAGGCCCTGAAGTCTCTGAAAACTGAAAATGATGCTGTCCGAAGGCGGAGCTCACGGCGTGGTCTTTGGATCGCGGTTGCCGTCTATGTGGCCTTCGCACTTCCCGACCGTTGGCTGATCCCCGATGTTGCGCCTGTGACGATTGCCGCGCGATTCGTCGTTGCAACGATCGCTCTGCTGGTATTCGAGACCCTGCGCCTGGCAAAAGCGAAAACCGTCTGGCTTGACATCACATGTGCCGCTGCACTGCTAGTGGGCTATATGGGCTGGCTTTACCCGGCGATTGCCACCCGCGACGTCATCGCCATGTCGTACTACATGATATTCGGCGCCATCTTCATGATGGGCGCCAACCTCTTTTTCAGTTTCCCGTTTCGGCTTTCGGTGATCACCTCGAGCCTCGTTCTCTGCGCATTTTTCGTTACGATCGAGGAATTTTTTCCTTCAAGCCAAACCTACAAGCTGGCCTTCGGGATGTTCTACATTTCGTGCTTTGTCTTCACGTCTTTCGTCAATTGGCGATTGAACGTGGAGCGTCGAAACGTGTTGCTGAACGCGGCGGAGGCTCGCCACCAGCACTGGGAAGCGTCCGAGCGCGGAAGGTCACTGCTCGAGCTTTCACATACAGACTACCTGACAGGCATAAGCAACAGACGCGCGCTGGATCGGCGACTCGACGAATGCTGGGCTGCTTGGAAAGACGAACGCCGCGACTTCTCCGTGTTCCTCATCGACGTCGACTTCTTCAAACGCTTCAATGATCGCTACGGACATCAGGAAGGAGACCGGTGTCTGACTGTCATCGCCAATGCACTGAAGGCAGTTGTAGAGTCGTTCGATGGCATGATCGGCAGGTATGGTGGCGAGGAGTTTATTGTGGTCATGCCGGCTGCCCTCCCCAAGGTCGCGATGAACCTTGCCGAGAAGATCAGAATGGAAGTCGAGTCTCTTGCGATTGCTCACGACGAGCGACCAGATGATATGTCGATCGTAACCGTCAGCATCGGCCTCGCCTTCACCCGCGAGAAAGTTGGAGAAAAGGTTGAACGGATAGTGCGTGAGGCCGATCTCGCTCTCTACAATGCCAAAGCAAGTGGCCGAAACTGCATTCGTAGTTTTGATCCGTTGTTGCCTCGCCCCGACGACTATGCTGGCAAACTCGTCCCGCTGCTGGCGGCCGCCATCGATCGCAAATTGGTCTCGCTCGTGTACCAGCCGATCTTCGACCTGACGAACGAGAAAGCAAGAGCTGTCGAGGCTTTGATGCGCCTCAGGATGCCGGACGGCACTGCGGTTTCGCCGAAGACATTCATTCCGGTTGCCGAACGAAGTGGCGCCATCCTCGAATTGGGCAGGTGGGCGATCGAGACGGCATGCCGGGACATATTGATGACCGATCGCATGGCGACCGTCAGCGTCAACGTCTCACCAATACAACTACGTTCCCCCGGCTTTGCTGCCAGTGTCGCTGATATCCTTGCTCGTTGCGGGGTCGGCGGGTCGCGGCTAGCCTTGGAAGTCACCGAGGGCCTGGACATGGATATGCAGTCGGAGGTGCTCAAATGCATTGCCGATCTGCGGGCACTCGGCGTCGAGATCTGGCTTGACGACTTCGGCTGCGGCTTCGCGGGCCTCTCTTGGCTGAGGGCAATCGAGTTTCAGACGGTCAAGGTCGATAGAACCTTCCTGCACGACTGCTCGAACCCACGCGGTTTGACGATGCTTCAGGACATGATTGCTCTCATCCGCAATCGTGGGAATACGATCCTGGTGGAAGGCGTCGAAACGGCTGCACAATTTTCCCTTCTCAAGGATCTGCGCATCGACCGCGTCCAGGGCTTTCATATGGGAATGCCGGTTAGCGCTGAACTCCTGAACGCGGCATAATTCGACCTCAAGGTTTTCAGATGGCTCAGCACGCTGCCGATGATCGGTGTGTGCGGGGGCATGACGTCTGTGGCTTTCGGTCAACCGTGCAGTGACGCCGTCAGCCAGGCGGCGGCGAGATTTCGCGCATTGCTTCGCTTGGCCTTGATCGGCACGATCACGTTGTAGCGATCTTCGGCGGCAAGCTCGCCGCCGTCGGCCTGCACCAGGGTTCCGTCCTCTAGAAAAGTGCCGATCAGCATGCGCCATCCGAGCGCGATCCCTTGGCCCGCGCGCGCGGCGGCGATGGTTTCGGTATAGTGGTTGAAGCGAAGCGACGGCTTGACCTCGATATTGGCGCCGGCCAGCGAAAACCATTGCGACCAGCTGTACCAGGAACGGTCGAGCACATCGGTTTCGATGAATTCGTCGGCTGGGCCGAGCGGTCCGTCTCCTCGACGCCTGAGATAGTCGGGGGAGCAGACGGGGCTGATGACGTCGCCGCGCGAGGCGATGACGGTTCCGTCGCTGAAGGGAGGCAGGCCGTAGCGGATGGCGACGTCGATCTCTCCGTCGTCGAGAGCAATCGGGCTGTCCTGCGAGATCACCCGCACCAGAATGCCGGGATTGGCGCGGCGGAATTCGGCAAGACGCGGCAGCAGCCAGAAGGAGGAGAAGGCGACGGTCGCCCCGATCGTCACCACATCCTGGCCGCGTGACTGGATCGCTTCCACGCTCTCGGCAATATCGGCAAAGCTCTTGGCGAGTGTGGCTCCGAGACTGACGCAGGCGGCCGTCGGCTCGATCGCCCGATGCTTGCGCAGGAACAGCGGCTGACCGAGTTCCTCCTCGAGAGCAGCGATCTGCCGGCTGACCGCAGCCTGGGTGACGCCGAGTTCGCCTGCTGCCAGCGTGAAGCTTTTTCTTCTGAGCACCGCCTCCAGCGTCACCAGCGCCGTCAATGACGGGAGCCGTCTTCGAAACTGCATCTCAACCCCTCTTCGCATGATAAAATATTATGCGAGCGTAATTTTTTATGCCGTTGAAAGCCCGCAACTGCAAGAGCAATCTGGGGAAACTCTCACATAAGAGGTTCTCATGCTAAACAGGCTTCCATCCTCCATTTCAGCGCTGCTGGACTCCCGCTCGGAAGGCCATTCGCTGCCGGCCGGCCTTTACACCAGGGAAGATGTGTTCGAAGCTGACATCGACGTCTTCTTCCACAAGCACTGGATCTGCGTCGGCCTCGACTGTGACGTTCCCGAACCCGGCGACGCCACGGTGATCGACATCGGCAAGACGAGCTTGATCCTCCTGCGTGACGACGACGGCGAAATCCGCGTCCTGCACAATGTCTGCCGCCATCGCGGCTCCCGCCTGCTCGACCCGGGCAAGACGATCGTTTCGAAGCTCGTCTGTCCCTATCACACCTGGACATACGAGCTGACGGGGGAGCTCAGCTACGCTCCCCACATGGGTAGGGAATTCGACAAGGACTGTCGGGGCCTCAAACCGGTCACCTTCAAGTCGATCGGCGGGCTGATCTATGTCTGCCTCTCCGACAATCCGCCGGAAGACATCGACGTCCTCGATCAGACCATGGTGGAGCGCCTCGCGCCCTACGATATCAGGAACGCCAAGATCGCTCACCAGGTCGACGTCATCGAGGACGGCAACTGGAAGCTGACGATGGAGAACAATCGCGAGTGCTACCATTGCTCCGCGAACCATCCGGAACTCTGCGTCTCCTTCGTCGATCTCGATTTCGGCTTCGATCCCGAGACGCTAAGCCCCGAGGATCGCGAACAGGCCGAAGAGCATTTCAGACTGTATGAAGAGCGAACCAAGACCTGGGAAGCCGAGGGCTTTCCCTCGGCCGCCGTCGAGCAAATGGTCGACTGCGCCACGAACTTCCGCACCCAGCGATTGATCATCGCAGGCGCCGGCGAATCCCAGACCCATGATGCCACGGCCGCATCCTCCAAGCTGCTGGGGCATATGACCCGCAAGGATCTCGGCGACACGCATCTCTGGGGCCACAATAGCTGGAACCACTTCATGGGCGACCATGCGGTCGTGGCAATCGTCATTCCGCTTTCGGCGGGCAAGACGCTTGTCCGCACCAAATGGCTGGTGCACAAGGACGCCGTCGAAGGGGTCGATTACGATCTCGACAAGCTGACGGATGTCTGGATCCAGACGACGGACCAGGACGCCGATCTCGTCGCCCGCTCGCATGCCGGCACGCTCGATCCCGCTTATCAGCCAGGACCTTATTCCCGCTTCTCCGAGACGAACCTCGACAAGTTCGCCGCCTGGTACATCGACCGGATGCGCGCCCATGGATACTAGGAGCCCGCAGGCATTGCCCGGAAAGGCCGCCCTTGCCGAGTTCTGGAATCCCGAGGAAGACGACGCGCTCGTCTGTCTCGACGTCCAGCAGGAGACGCATGACGTCAAGACCTTCACCTTCGCGTCGCGCGAGGGCAAACGCTTCGCCTTCCGGGCCGGACAGTATTTTCTGTTCGACCTCGAACACAACGGAGAGGCCGAAAGCCGGTGCTACAGCATCTCCTCCTCGCCGCATCGCACGAACGCCTTCTCGGTGACGGTGAAGCGTGTTCCCGGCGGCAAGATCTCCAACTGGCTTCACGACACGCTGGTGGCGGGGGCATCAGTCAAGGCGAACGGCCCGCTCGGCCATTTCGTGCGATCCGGTACGGGTCAGAAGCTCCTGCTGCTCTCGGGCGGCTCCGGCATCACGCCCGTGATGTCCATTCTGCGGGAGATCGCCGATAGCTGTGAGCCAGCCAATGTCGTCTTCATGCACGCCGCCCGCACGCCGCAGGATCTGATTTTCCGCGACGAGCTCGCCTGCATCGCCCGCAAGCTGAAAGGCCTTCGGCTGCATTTTCTTCCTGAGACGGTCCTCGGCGAAGCATCGTGGCCGGGGCTCACGGGCCGTATTTCGCCGGACTACCTCAGGCTTGCAGTTCCCGATATCGCCGATCGAACGGTGATGTGCTGCGGCCCCGCTCCGTTCATGGCTGCCGCGCGCCGCATCGCTGGGGAACTCGGCGTGCCCAATTCGCACTATGTGGAGGAAAGCTTCGACGCCACTGTCATCGACGAGCCTGATATCCCCGCAGTTCAGGAAGCGGCGGCCAAGGTTTTCCAGGTCACTTTCTCCAAGCAATCCCGCAGCATCGAGGTATCGGGCGATCAGAGCGTGCTCTCCTGCGCCAAGAAGGCAGGCGTCAGGATACCGTCATCCTGCGCCAACGGTGTCTGCGGCACCTGCAAGTCGAAGCTGACGTCGGGCACGGTCGACATGAACCACAATGGCGGCATCCGCCAAAGGGAAATCGACGCAGGCCTGTTCCTGCCCTGCTGCTCCAAGCCGCTCAGCGATCTCGTGATCGAGCGATGAGTAACGGCAACTTCGCCTTGATCCTCCCGCTCAGTGCGCTCTCGAAGCCGCGCGGTGCTGCGAGGGCGTCTGACCGAATGTGCGTTTGAACGTCCTCGTGAACTGCGAGGCGTTTTCGAAACCGACATCGAGCGCGATCTCGATCAGGGGAGCCTTCGACTGGGCAAGGATCGATTTTGCCCGCTCCATGCGGACGCGATTATAGGCCTTGGCCGGAGACATGCCCGTCTTCTCGATGAAGATTCTTTCCAGCTGCCGCCTGGATAGCCCGACCATGGCGGCGAGTTTCTCGATCGGCATGCTGCCATCGACGAACTGCTCCATGGTGATCATCGCCGCCTTGACGCGGGCATCGTCATAATCGTCATACAGCGGACGCCGCGGCTGAATGTCGGCCGGTGCGCGAGCCTTTTCGATCTGTAGCACTTCAAGCGCGTTTCGTTCGGCATCGCGGCTGATGTATTTCCGGACCAGCAGCGCCGCCATATCGGCGGAGCTGCTGCCGCCGGCGCAGGATCCGCGCTGGCGATCGAGATTGAAGAGCCGGTCGGAGCGGACGCTGAGATCGGGGAAGCGCTCGCGAAACTCCTTGTAATGCAGCCAGCTGACGCAGGATTCATGCCGCTTCATCAGGCCCGCCGCGGCAAGAATAAACGTGCCGGTGCACACGCCGATCAGCGGCACCTTCTTGGCGTCGGCCTGCTTGAGGAAGGCGATGGTCTGCTGGTCGACGGGGTTTTCCACCGTCAGAAGGCCGCCGACGACGGCGATATAGTCGAACCGCGTGGGATCGACGAAGTCAGAGGTCGGAGCGACCTGGACGCCGCAGCTCGAGGTGATCAGATGCCGTGTGCTGCCGATCACCTGCCAGTCGGCAAGCACCCTTCCGGAACGATCCTGCTCATCGCTGGCAAGCCGCAGCGTATCGACGAAGAGCGCGAAGGCCGACAGCGTGAACGACCGCGACAGAACGAACCCTACCTTGAGCCGCGCGACGGGCTTGCCGGCGCCGTCTCCCTGCCGATGCTGCTCCGGTCGCATATCTGTCTCCCCGCCACTTCCTGCGGCGCCGCGCGTCTTTCGGACGCGCAAGGGACGCTGCAACATTTTTCAATCCTCGCATCTTGCTTTCCGAAAGCGATTTCGATTTTCGGGCCGATGCGCTGAGCCTGCTAGCACGCTTATCGAATCTGGAAACCGTGCGCTAGCGGATCGCGGTCGTCAACAAAAATGGAGTGGTGACTGATGACGCGCGCCCAGCCTCCGATGCTCGGGCGAATGCTGCGAAAGATCACCCTCGCAGCTTGCACGCAATTCCTGCCGCGTCGGCCATTGCGATGTTTTTCCAGCGGATTATCTTTGACGGTCTGTTAGAAAGCCGGCGTCCGCGCTCCCGGCGGGTCGACGCCGGTCATCAGGCGTTGGAAGTCTGGCGGCACTCAAGCCGGCGCGCCGCCACCACGCAAGAGCTGATGGCGGTTGATTTTTCGGGGCGCCGCGTGGGCCGCCCGGGATCAGGCGGCCAGGACGCCGCTCTTCTTGGCCGTCCAGGTTGCCATATAGTCCATCAAACCGGGCGATAGGCAATCATAGGGTTCGAGGCCCGATGATTTCAGTTGCGCCCTGACGGCATCCATCTTGGTGGGATCGAAGCCGCTTTCGATGATCGACGATACGAAGGCCGCAAAAGTCGGCTTTGCCCAGCCGCTTTCCTGGAAACGCTCGGGATGAACGAAGGACAACCCCTGGAACGGATGTTCGCGCTCGACCGGGCCATACATATGCACGCCGCACTGCTTGCAGGCATGGCGCTGGATCAGCGCAGCGGGATCGACGACGGCGAGCTTGTCGCCGTTCTCGAGCACCTCGACGCTTTCGGTCGGCGCCACCGCCACGACCGAAAAGACGGCGCCCTCGGGCTTCCAGCACTTGGTGCAGCCGCAGGCGTGGTTGTGGGCGATGTCACCCTTAATCCTGACCTTGACCGGATTGCTCGCGCATTTGCACACGAGCGTCCCGCCCGCGAAAGCAGCGTCAGTCGCTCGAAAGCCTGAATCCACTGCCGGATGAATGGCTATGCTGGTCATTGCTTCACTCCCTTCCTCCCTGGCCGTTTGCGTTATGCCCGGCCGAGCTCTGCGTTATTTCCGATCTCCCAGCCTCTGCGCGTGCCAGCGCAGATGGTCCTCCATGAATGTCGAAATGAAGAAGTAGGAATGGCCGTAGCCTTCCTGCATACGAAGCTTGAGGTTGATGTCAGCCGCCTCGCAAGCCTGCTTGAGCTCGCCGGGACGCAATCCATCCTCCAGGAAAGAATCCGCCGTCCCCTGGTCGACGAGCAGTTCCGGGAAACGATGTCCGTCTTCGATCAGCGAGCAGGCGTCATAGGCCCGCCAGGTCTTCTCGTCGGGGCCGAGATATTTCCGGAATGCCGGCTTTGACCAGCCGGAGACGGAGGGATGACTGATCGGCGCGAAGGCTGAGCAGCTCCTGAAGCGGTCCGGGTTCTTGAGCGCGATCGTGATCGCGCCGTGCCCGCCCATCGAGTGGCCGAAGATCCCCTGGCGGTCCATATCGACCGGGAATTCGGCTGCAATGAGCTTCGGCAGCTCGTCGACGATATAGCTGTACATGCGATAATTGGCTGCATAGGGCGGCTGGGTGGCGTCGACGTAAAAGCCGGCGCCCTTGCCGAACTGCCAGTTGTCCGCTTCATCGGGAACATGGTCCCCGCGAGGGCTGGTATCCGGGCAAATGATGACGAGACCGAGTTCGGCGGCAAGCCGCCGATACTCGCCCTTGTCCATGACATTGGCATGCGTGCATGTCAGACCCGACAGATACCACAGCACCGGGCAATTACCCTGGGCGGCCTGCGGCGGCACGAACACCCCGAAGGTCATGTCGCAATCGCAGGCCTCGGAGCGGCTGACGTAGACGCCCTGAGTGCCACCGTGGGACTTATCGGTCGAGATCGTCTTCATCGCTTAATACACGACCACGCCGCGGATGCTTTCTCCCTTGTGCATCAGGTCGAAGCCCTTGTTGATGTCTTCGAGCGGCATGGTGTGGGTGATCATCGGATCGATCTGGATCTTGCCCTGCATGTACCAGTCGACGATCTTCGGAACATCGGTGCGGCCGCGCGCGCCGCCGAAGGCCGTGCCCATCCAGTTGCGCCCGGTGACGAGCTGGAACGGACGGGTCGAGATTTCCTGGCCCGCGCCGGCAACGCCGATGATAACAGATTTGCCCCAGCCGCGATGGCTGGCTTCGAGCGCCTGGCGCATCACCTTGGTATTGCCGGTGCAGTCGAAGGTGTAGTCGGCGCCGCCGATCAGGTCGCCATTGCGCTTGGTCATGTTGACCAGATAGGGAACGATGTCGTCGCCGACGTCTTTCGGATTGACGAAATGCGTCATGCCGAACTTCTCGCCCCAAGCCTTGCGATCCGGGTTGATGTCGACGCCGATGATCATGTCGGCGCCGGCAAGGCGCAGGCCCTGAATGACGTTCAGACCGATGCCGCCGAGGCCGAAGACGATCGCCGTGGCGCCGATTTCCACCTTGGCCGTGTTGATGACGGCGCCGATGCCTGTCGTCACGCCGCAGCCGATGTAGCAGACCTTGTCGAAGGGCGCGTCGGGGTTGATCTTGGCCAGCGCGATTTCGGGCAGCACCGTGTAATTGGCGAAGGTTGAGCAGCCCATATAGTGATGGATCTTGTCCTTGCCGATCGAAAAGCGCGAGGTGCCATCCGGCATTACGCCCTGACCCTGGGTCGCGCGGATCGACGTGCAGAGATTGGTTTTGCGTGACGTGCAGGAATAGCACTCGCGGCATTCCGGCGTGTAAAGCGGAATGACGTGGTCGCCCTTCTTGACAGAAGTCACGCCCGGGCCGACGTCGACGACGATGCCCGCACCCTCATGGCCGAGAATGGCGGGGAAGAGGCCTTCCGGATCGGCGCCCGACAGGGTGAAATCGTCGGTGTGGCAGATGCCGGTCGCCTTGACCTCGACCAGCACTTCGCCGGCCTTCGGGCCGTCGAGCTGCACGGTCATCACTTCGAGCGGTTTGCCGGCCTGAACGGCAACAGCGGCGCGAACGTCCATTTGATAATCCCTCCAATTAAATTGAATTCAGTGGCTGCGTATGCGGATAAACGATCTGGCTCGGCTCGGTTATCCCGGCTCGATCTGGCACCAGACCGCCAGAAGCGGCTGGGCCGTGCATCTTATCGCGAAGGATTGCCCGGCATCGTTTGCGAAGACTGTGCCAGTAGCGGCAGAAAACCATTGGGAATCGCCAAGGCAGATTTCTGCCGGCGAAAGCAGGATGAAGGCGCGCGGCTGCGTCTGTACGTGGTCGGGAAACCGGGTGTAGCGATCCATATAGATCGCCCCGACCCTGAGGTCGGCGCGTTCCTCCATGCCGCCGGGGCCGACCACGACCGCGTGCGAGTGCGTGTTGCCGAAATTCAGGCTTGCAAAAGGCCCGGAGCGGCCGCGTCTCCAGAGCAGCTTATCGGCGAGACTCTGGAACTGGCTGGCGATCGCCTCGTATTTCCGTCCCGACTTTGCGAGATGGCGGACAGCGTCGTCTAGCCCTTCGGGCACACCGGGAAGAGGCCCGCTCTCCGGGCGCACCTTTCCTGTTTTGAGCAGCCTCTGGAGGACCTTGCCCGCAACGAAACTGGCCACAGCTGGAGCCTCCGCCGACAGCATCAGCCCGCCGACGTCGTTGAGGAATTCCTGCAGCGGCCGGGGCCGCCTTTCCCTGCCTATGTCGTGCAGCCGTATATATGCCGGCTTCTCGTCGTCGTTGAGAAGAAGGTCGGCACCAGGCTTGATTGGACGTCCCACCGCGCGCGCCACGTTCGGTCTCCCCGCTCAGAGCGCCTTTTCGAGTTCCGGCAGGATGTCGAAGAGATCGGCGACGAGGCCGTAGTCGGCGACCTGGAAGATCGGCGCCTCCTCGTCCTTGTTGATGGCGACGATCACCTTACTATCCTTCATGCCGGCCAGATGCTGGATGGCGCCCGAAATGCCGCAGGCGATATAGAGCTGCGGCGCCACCACCTTGCCGGTCTGGCCGACCTGCCAGTCGTTCGGGGCATAACCGGCATCGACGGCCGCACGGCTTGCGCCGACGGCAGCGCCGAGCTTGTCGGCAACCGGCAGGATGACTTGCCTGAACTTCTCGGCAGAGCCGAGCGCCCGGCCACCCGAGATGATGATCTTCGCCGAGGTCAGTTCCGGACGATCGGAAGCCGACAGCGCATCGGAGACGAAGCGCGACAGGCCCGGATCCGAGATCGCCGGGATCGCCTCGACGGCTGCCGAGCCGTTTGTCGGGGCGGAGGCGAAGGAGGCGGTGCGCACGGTGATGACCTTCTTGGCATCTGTCGACTGCACCGTCTGGATGGCGTTGCCGGCATAGATCGGCCGCTTGAAGGTATCGGCGGAGATGACTTCCGTTATCTCGGAGACCTGGGCGACGTCGAGCAGGGCAGCCACGCGCGGCAGCACGTTCTTGCCGACCGAGGTCGCAGCCGAGATGATCGTGTCATAGGAACCCGCAAGCGAGACGATCAGGTCGGAAAGCGGTTCGGCGAGATTGTTGGCAAGCTCGTCGCTTTCGGCCAGCAGCACCTTGGAGACGCCGGCAAGTTTTGCCGCCGCATCGGCCGCAGCCTGGGCGCCCTTGCCGGCGACCAGCACATGCACGTCGCCGCCGATCTGGGTTGCCGCCGTCAGCGCCTTGCCGGTCTGATCGGAGAGGCTCTGATTGTCGTGGTCGGCCAGAAGAAGAATGGTCATGGTAATTTACTCCTGTTCCAACCCGATTAGAGCACGCCGGCTTCGTTCTTGAGCTTGTCGACCAGTTCGGCGACCGACTTGACCTTGACGCCGGCCTTGCGGCCACTCGGCTCCTCGGTCTTCAGCACCTTCAGCCGCGGCGTCGTATCGACGCCGAAGTCGGCAGGCGCCTTCTTGTCGAGCGGCTTCTTCTTGGCCTTCATGATGTTCGGCAGCGAGGCATACCGCGGTTCGTTCAGCCGCAGATCCGATGTGACCACCGCCGGCAGCTTGACCTCGATCGTCTGCAGGCCGCCGTCAACCTCGCGGGTGACAGTCGCCTTGCCATCGTCGATCTCGATCTTCGAGGCGAAGGTTGCCTGGGCAGAACCCAGCAGGGCCGCCAGCATCTGGCCGGTCTGGTTGGAATCGTCGTCGATCGCCTGCTTGCCGACGATGACGAGGCCCGGCTGCTCGGCCTCGGCCACACCCTTGAGGATCTTGGCGACGGCCAGCGGCTCGACCTGATCGTCGGTCTCAACCAGGATCGCCCGGTCGGCGCCCATGGCAAGGGCGGTCCTCAGCGTCTCCTCGGCCTTGGCCGGGCCGATCGACACCACCACCACTTCCTCGGCCTTGCCGGCTTCCTTCAGCCGCAACGCCTCTTCCACCGAGATCTCGTCGAACGGGTTCATCGACATCTTCACATTGGCAAGCTCAACACCCGTGCCGTCCGGACGCACCCGGATCTTCACGTTGTAGTCGACAACCCTTTTGACGGGCACGAGAATCTTCATTTGCGAACCTCTTTATATCTTCAATGGCCGCCGTCAGTGCGGCCGTTCGGCAAGCAGTGCCCAGAAGGCGAAGAGCGGTGTACCAACCGATCTCATGGCATGTTTGATTCCGGGAATATTGTAGAACGATCCGCCGATTCCAGGCGAAAACCAGTCCCCCTCCCCTTGTCGAAACTCTCCCTCGGAAAGCACGAGATAGACTTCCTCCGGCGCGTGGTCGTGGTCGGGATAGCGCACGCGAGGCGCCATCAACGTCACGCCGAGCCACAGGTCGCTTCGCTCCTCCAATCCACCCGGGCCAATGATGATGGCATTGGCATGCCCATCGACGAAATTGTCGCTGGCCGTGTGGTCATACTTGGTGCGCCGATGCCATTCAAGCATTGGCTCGATGCCTTTGAACCCTTCGATCAACCCCGCCAGCGAAGCATAGGACGTATCGACCGAGAGCGCCATATCGAGGTGAGCGCAGACGGGCAACCGGCCTCCTTCTCCTGCTCGCGCGGCGCCGGGACGCTCCAGCGCCGCAAAGATCTGACCGATCGAGCGGCGGGCTTCGCCGGCCTTGGCGAACTGACCGAAAGCCAGGGAAGCCGCCTCCAGAAAATGCTGGAGGCTTTCATTGCGTAAACTCATCTCATCCCTCCCGTGACGATCGACCGGCGACCCGGCTGATTCTGCGATCATAGATCCTTTGCGATGCGCAGAGCGTCATAAATGGCGGCATGCGTATTGCGCGCAGCGACGGCATCGCCGATGCGGAACAACTGGAACCGCCCCTCCGGATTGCGAACGACGGACTGGGGTTTTCCCGAAAGGAGCTCGTCATGCGAGACCTCGCCGAGATTGCTGGAACTGGGCTTCAGCTCGAAATAGAGTTCGTCGAGCGGGATGGTCCCGTGATTGACGACGATCTGGTCGTAGCTGTGCTCCCGGGCAATCCCGCCGTAATCGCTGCCGACATGGGCGACGAGCTGGTTGCCGCTCTTCTCGACGGATTCCAGGCGATAAGTGACGGTAAAGGTCACGTCGTACTTCTGGAGCGAACGCATATAGGGCACCAGGTTCATGGCCATGACCTCGGGCGCGAAGGAGCGGTCCGGCGTCATGATCTCGACCTTGGCGCCCGCCTTGGCGAGGAATTCGGCTGCCTGAAGGCCGGTATGGTCCCCGGCATCGTCGAAGATCAGCACGTTGCTTCCAGGCTTCACATCGCCGGAGATGATGTCCCATGACGAGACTACCAGCTCATTGCCGCTGGTGAGCACTTCTGTATGCGGCAAGCCGCCGGTGGCGATAATGACGACATCAGGCTTCTCGGCCTCGATCGTGGCAGCTTCGGCCCAGGTGTTGAAGTGGAAGGTGACGCCATATTTTTCGCACTGGCTCATGCGCCAGTCGATAATGCTGATCATTTCCCTGCGGCGCTCGCTCTGGGCGGTGAGGCGGATCTGGCCGCCCGGATTGTTCGCCGCTTCGAACACGACGACCTCGTGGCCACGTTCCCCGGCGACACGCGCCGCTTCGAGACCGGCCGGGCCGGCGCCGACGATGACCACCTTTTTCCTGTGGTCGGCCTTGGCCAGGATATGCGGCATAGTCAGCTCGCGACCGGTGGCGGCATTGTGGATGCAATAGGCTGCCCCGCCCTGATAGATGCGGTCGAGGCAATAGTTGGCGCCAACGCAGGGGCGGATATCCTCCTCGCGTTTCTCGATGATCTTGCGGACGATATGCGGGTCGGTCATGTGGGCGCGGGTCATGCCGACCATGTCGACCTTGCCGGCCGCGATCGCGTGGCGCGCGGTGGCGACGTCAGGAATCTTTGCCGCATGGAAGGTCGGGAAGTTGGTCGCGGCGCGGATTTCTCCGGCAAAATCCAGGTGCGGAGAGTTCGCCATGCCCTGGATCGGAATGACGTCGGTCAGGCCCGCGTCGGTGTCGATGTGGCCGCGAATGACGTTCAGATAGTCGATAAGGCCGCTATCGCGCAGCCGCTTGGAAATCTCTATGCCTTCGGCCTGCCCGTTGCCGCCGGGCAGACATTCGTCCGCCGTATAGCGCACGCCGAGAATGAACTCGTCCCCCACCCTCTGGCGGATCGCCTTGAACACATCGAAACAGAAGCGCAGGCGGTTTTCGAGCGCGCCGCCATAGGGGCCATCGAGCTCGTTGGTCAGCGGAGACGCGAACTGGTCGATCAGGTGGCCGTAGGCCTCCAGCTCGATACCATCCATGCCGCCCGCCTTCATCCGTTCGGCCGCATCGGCGAAATCCTTGATGATGCGCTCGATGTCCCAATCTTCCAGCTTCTTCGGAAAGGCGCGGTGCGAGGCTTCGCGGTGATGCGAAGGGGCGACGACCGGCAGCCAATCGCCCTTGTCCCAGCGGGTGCGCCGGCCGAGATGCGTCAGCTGGATCATGATCGCCGCACCCTCTTCGTGCACGGCGTCGGTCATTTGCCTGATCCAGGGCACGATCTCGTCCTTGTAGGCGAGCAGGTTGTTGAAGACAGGCGGACTGTCCCTGGAAACGGCTGCCGAGCCCGCCGTCATCGTCAAGGCCACGCCACCCTTTGCCCGCTCCACCGTATAGGCCCGATACTTCTCCTTCGGCATGCCGTCTTCGGGATAGGCCGGCTCGTGAGAGGTCACGATGATTCGGTTACGCAGCGTCAGATGCTTGAGCTGGTAGGGCTGCAGGAGAGGATCATTCGACATGGGCTGCGGTTCCGGATTAAAACATCAAGGCGGACGCTAAGCACAATGTACATACGTGTCAACGATGAAAACAGTCAGGTCGTCATATTCGACACTGATGTACATTTTTCTTGTGCCGAGCCTCGGAATTTGATAGGAGATAACGCATGGATCAGTCTTTGAACGATACCGGCTGGCGCGGATCGCAGGAGGGATGGCTGGAAGCAGCCTACCACTCCCTTCTGGATTCCGGCGTGGATTCGGTGAAGATTTTGCCACTGGCGAAGAAGCTCAATCTCTCGCGAACGAGCTTCTACTGGTTCTTCAAGGATCGGGAGGAGCTGTTGAGCGCACTCGTGGCGCGATGGCGTGACAAAAACACCGGCAACATCGTCAAACAGTCGGAAGCTTACGCGGAATCGCTTGCCGAGGCGATGCTCAACGTTTTCGACTGCTGGCTGAACACCGATCTCTTCGATGCCAAGTTCGAGTTTGCCGTGCGCAGCTGGGCGCTGCAGTCGGACGAGCTTCTGGCCGAGGTTCAGCAGGCCGATCGGATCCGGCTGGAAGCGCTCAAACGCATGTTTATGCGGTTCGGGTTACCAGAAACGACATCAGATGTCAGAGCACGGACAACTTATCTCGTCCAGATCGGCTACATCTCCATGCAGTCGATGGAGGAACTCGCCATCCGCATGAAACGGATTCCGGAATATATCGCGATTTACACGGGCGAAGTGCCGCAGCAGAGGGAGCTCGATCGCTTCTTCGCCCGGCATGGCTATAGGCCCGGCTAGAGGAACCGAGATGAGCGTTTCCTTGAGGATCGGCATTATTGGCGGTGGCGGCTGGCTCGGTGGGGCCATCGCCGGCTCGATCCTCGATTCCGGACTGGTCGATCCTCAAAATCTCGCGCTCTCCTATCGCAGGGAGCGGCCGTCGCGCTTCCCGAACGCCTTCTGGACCGCCGACAGTCAGGAGCTTGCCAACCGCTCGGATGTGATCCTTCTCTCCGTCCGTCCCGATGACTGGCGTCCCCTTGCAGTCGATGCCTCCGGCAAGCTTGTCATCTCGGTCATGGCCGGCATCCGCGTGACCGCCCTTTGCGAACGCCACAAGACCAGCCGCGTCGTCCGCGCCCTGCCGAATGCCGCTGCCGAAGTGGCGAAATCCTATACGCCCTGGATCGGCGCGAGCGGTATCACGGAAGAGGACCGGGCCATCGTCCGCACCATCTTCGAGACCTGCGGAACTCAGGACGAGGTCGCAAGGGAAAGCGATATCGATTACCTCACGGGCCTTAGCGGATCCGGACCGGCATTCCCGGCGCTGCTTGCGGCTGCCATGATGCGCGACGCCGTCGCCCATGGACTGCCGGCCGAGGTCGCGCGCCGCGCCGTCAACACGGTGATATCGGGCGCCGGCCGCCTGCTGGAACGGCGCGACGAATGTCCTGATGACGTCGTTCAAGCCTTTCTCGACTATCGCGGCACCACCGCGACAGCCATAGAAAATATGCGCGCCGCCGGGTTCGAGGCTTCGGTCGCCGATGGCCTGTCGGCGGCATTCAAGAAATCGGTAAGTATGGGAGAAGCCTCCTGACAACCGTTGGAACGGGTTCTGCGGCGCCCCGTTCGACAACACAAGCCGCTAAGCAGAGGGAACGAGAATGAAGAAACTACTTGCATCGACATGTTTGACGTTCGGCCTGATCGGCGGCGCGTCATTCGCCAGCGCCGCCGAATGCGGCAGCGTCACCATCGCCAGCATGAACTGGCAGAGCGCCGAAGTTCTCTCCAACCTGGACAAGTTCATCCTGAACGAAGGTTACGGCTGCAGCGCCGATATCACTGTTGGCGACACCGTCCCGACCATCACCTCCATGGCCGAAAAGGGCCAGCCTGACATCGCGCCCGAAGCCTGGATCGACCTGCTGCCTGACGTCGTCAAGAAGGGCACGGAAGAAGGCCGCATCGTTCAGGTCGGCTCGCCGCTGCCGGATGGCGGCGTGCAGGGCTGGTGGATCCCGAAATACCTCGCCGACGCCCATCCCGATATCAAGACCATCGGCGATGTGCTGAAGCATCCGGACCTCTTCCCGGATCCCGAGGATTCGAAGAAGGGCGCCATCGTGAACGGCCCGCAGGGCTGGGGCGGCACCGTCGTCACCTCGCAGCTCTACAAGGCGTTTGATGCCCAAAAGGCGGGCTTCACCCTCGTCGATACCGGCTCGGCTGCCGGTCTCGACGGTTCGATCGCCAAGGCTTACGAACGCAAGGAAGGCTGGGTCGGCTATTACTGGGCGCCGACGGCGCTGCTCGGCAAGTATCAGATGGTCAAGCTCGAAGCCGGCGTGCCGGAAGATGCCGCTGAATGGAAGCGTTGCATCACCGTCGCCGATTGCCCCGATCCCAAGGCCGCTGCATGGCCGGTCGACCACGTCGTCACCCTGGTCGCCAAGCCCTTCTCGGAAAAGGTCGGACCTGAGGTCATGGACTACCTGAAGAAGCGCTCCTGGAGCAACGACACGGTCAACAAGCTGATGTCGTGGATGACCGACAACCAGGCAACCGGCGAAGACGGCGCCAAGCACTTCCTTGGAGAAAACAAGGACATCTGGACCAAGTGGGTCTCGCCGGAAGCAGCCAAGAAGATCGAAGCTGCCCTCTAAAGCAAATATTGCGGTGCGCGAAAAGCGCACCGCTTCTCGCTGCCGATAAAATCAAAAAGACTGCCACGGCTCTTTGAAGAAAAGGGGAACCGAATGGAATGGTTTTATAAATTCCCGCACATGAACGACGACGCGCTTCGCAATCTGAAGAAGGCGATCGATGACGGTTTTCGTGCCTTTACCCGCGCCTATGGCGACGGCATCGAAAGCCTCTTCACGCCGCTGCAGCATTTCCTTATCGCCGCCGAACGTTTCATGACGCAGACGCCGTGGCCGATCATCACCTTGATCATCCTGGTGATTGCCTGGTTGGGGAGCCGCAGCCTGAAGATCGTCGGTGGCTGTCTCGTGACATTGCTGCTGATCGGCTACTTCGACATGTGGGACGATACGATGCGGACGGTCTCGATGATCTTCGTCTGCACGGTTCTCTCCATCGCCATCGGCATTCCGATCGGCATCCTGATGGCGCGCTCCGATCGGCTGCAGCGCGTGGTCAATCCGATCCTCGACGTCATGCAGACGATGCCGAGCTTCGTCTATCTCATTCCAGTCGTCATGCTGCTCGGCATCGGCAAGGTGCCGGGGCTGATCGCCGTCGTCATCTACGCCATTCCGCCGATGATCCGCCTGACCGATCTCGGCATCCGTCTGGTCGACAAGGACGTGCTTGAGGCGGCCGACGCCTTCGGGACGTCGAAATCGCAGAAGCTCTTCAAGGTGCAACTGCCGCTCGCCCTTCCCACCATCATGGCCGGCATCAACCAGACGATCATGATGGCGCTCGCCATGGTGGTCATCGCCTCCATGATCGGCGTCCAGGGCCTTGGCCAGCCGGTGCTGAAGGCGATCGCCAACCAGTATTTCACGCTTGGCATTTTCAACGGTCTTGCCATCGTCGGCATCGCCATCATCTTCGACCGGGTCAGCCAGGCATATGGCAAAAGGCTCCAGAGGCATCGGGAGACCGTCCATGGCTGAGCATCGTTTCGGCGGCATCAAGATCCGCAATCTCTACAAGATCTTCGGCCCCACCCCCGCCGCTTTTGTCGACGCAGTTCAGAAAGGCCTGACGAAGACCGAGCTCAACGCAAAACACGGCCATGTGCTCGGCCTCAGGGATATCAATGTCGAGATCCCCTCCGGCCGCATCCAGGTCATCATGGGCCTGTCCGGATCGGGCAAATCGACCCTCATCCGTCACATCAATCGTCTGATCGATCCGACATCGGGCGAAGTGCTGGTCGACGGCGTCGATGTCGTGAAGATGAACGAGACCGAGTTGCGAACCTTTCGCCGTCAGCAGACGGCGATGGTGTTCCAGAAATTCGCGCTGCTTCCGCACCGAAACGTACTCGACAACACCATCTTCGGTCTCGAAGTGCAGGGCATGGAACGTGCGAAAGCCGTCGATATCGCCATGGGCTGGATCGAGCGGGTGGGGCTCAAGGGTTTCGAACAGAAATATCCGAACCAGCTTTCCGGCGGCATGCAGCAGCGCGTCGGCCTGGCGCGGGCACTTTCCAACGATGCTCCCGTTCTCCTGATGGACGAGGCCTATTCGGCGCTCGACCCTTTGATCCGCACGGATATGCAGACGGTCCTTCTCGATATCCAGAAGGAGATCAAGAAGACGATCGTCTTCATCACCCACGATCTCGACGAGGCGCTTCGCCTCGGCGACCAGATTGCGATCCTGCGCGACGGCGAAGTTATCCAGCAGGGCACCAGCCAGGATATCGTCCTGCGTCCGGCGGACGATTACATCGCCAACTTCGTCAAGGAGGTCAATCGCGGCCGAGTCATCCATGTCGAAGCCGTCATGACGCCATTGCACGCGGGTGCCGCACCGGTTGGACTGGCGATTGCGGCGGGAACGACCGTCGAAGAGGCCGTCCGGATGATGGCATCTGCGCCGGAAGGCAATGCCAAGGTGGTTTCCCCGTCCGGGGATGTGCTGGGCCTCGTTACCTTCCGCCAGCTTGCAAGCGCGATGGTGAACTCGCACGAGACGGCAGCCCGGCACGATAGTCCTCTTTCGGTCGCGCTCTGAAGCAACTCCACCGCAATGCCCGCAGCGCGTCTTTTCGGACGCGCTGCGGGCATTGTCGCTTTGAATTCATGCGCCACATCCCGCTCACCCGCCAAGCCATGGGGTAGCGGCGCCTTGGAATTATGATGGCGCAGGCGCTCCCGTCGCCGAGCCTGAAATGGACTCTTCTTTCGCCTGGAACGAGTCGTTCAAGATCTCTATCCGGTTTGCACAAGTCAGTCGCCCGGAGCAAAAAGCTTCACGGGTGTACTCGAATGTACATATTGCGCAGGATCGATCCGGTCTGCGTCACGAAACACAGATCGGCCGACAATATCGCGACGCGACAATTGCCCCATGGCGGCGAAACAATAAGATGATTTTCGACCAAGGCCATGATGGTCAGCGGTCCCGAAGCAAAGCCCGACCATCAGTCACCCCAATGGGATGGAAGGGACTACATCCATACGCACTTCATCCCGTGCGTATGCTTGCCTGTCTGCCTGCCGAAGGCCCTCTCAGCGGTCCACTAGAACCTTCGGCAGGCAACCGCGCCCCGCCGATGCCGCGCTTGAGCCTCTCCCGGTGAACAGAGATAAATATCTTCGATCGAGCGCGATCGTTTCATCCCGAGACCGCGTCGAAATCAGCCGCCCGCGCCTCCCCAATCGCCTCGATCTCGGTCATTTCCCGCCGCCTCGCCGGGAGAAAATCCCACCGGGAAGGGACTATCGGCAAGGCATTTAGCGGGTCGATCTTCTCGATAAAAATTCCGCCTGAGCCTTGATCAACTTTCCCGCGTTTCCGACATTCTGCATGTCACTTGAGGAACGGCGGTTTTGCGATCACGATATACAGAGAATCAAAGACCTAAGGTGCGATGAGCGATTTTGAGTGATCGCGGCACCCTGGCGTCAAAATCCGCCGACTCAACCCTGACCTGCTGCACTTCGGGCTTTGATCGGCTAATATCCCCATCTGCCGTCGTCCACTAGGCGCCCTGCCGGAGCGCTGGGCCGACGGAGAACAATGAGCCGGGGTAACGCGCGATGCAAAAAGAGGGACGTACATCAGTAGATTCGGCCTAAGCGCCGAGCCGATATCTGTGGGCGGTCGAGAGGGGTAAGTCGGCGCGCGCATTCAACTATGGGAGCAGCATGTCAGAAAGCAACACTTCGCAATTCGCGTTTCGATTTCGCGGTTCGTCCTTCGACAATATGGTCGAAACCCTGGGAGGCGCTTTTGGTGCATTTGATGCCGCGCCTATCGGCCGTACTCAGAACTTCCATTGGGGGCTTGATATTTCCGCGAGTAATAGCGCGGTCATGCTCACCGGTTATCACGAGGCGGAGTTTCAGTTCAATATCGAGCCGACTGTCGATACGGCGGAGTATTTGTCCTTTGTGGTGCCGCGCAGCGGCGGCATGGCGGTGACCTATGGGGACCGTATCGCCGAGGCCGGACAAGGAAAATTGCTTCTTTATAACAATTTCGAGCCTGACAGCGTCATCATGCACGGCCAGTCGAACGTCATCGACGAATTGCTGATCAATTGGTCCGTCATCCTCCAGACCATCGGCCAAACGTTCGAAATACCGTTCAGCGGCTCTCTCGACCTGCTGCCCGAACTGGATCTGTCTACACCGGTCGGCCAAACGATTGGCAACCTGACGGAAACGATCATGTCGGGCATGCGTGACGACGGCCCCCTGCTGCAATCGCCGATCGCCATGGCGCATATGACCCAGGCGCTGGCCGATCTGGTGGTGCGCCTGCTGCCTCACCGGTTATCGCATTTCCTGGACAATGGACCCGCCCTGATCGCACCCCGGCATGTGCGCAAGGCGATCGAATTCATGCACGCCAATATCGATCAGCCAATTACCATGCCGAAGGTCGCCGAAGCCGCCGGCGTATCCAGCCGCGCGCTCGAAACCGGCTTTCGCGCCTTCCGGGGAACGTCTCCAGCCGTCTATCTACTGACGCTTCGCCTGCGCGCCGCACGCCAGGACCTGCTCGATCCCGCGAGCACGGAGACCATGAAAGCGATCTGTCTCAAATGGGGCTTCTTTCATTTCGGCCGGTTTTCTGCCGTCTACAAGTCGACATACGGGGAATATCCTTCCGACACCCGCAAACGGGTGGGCCGGAAATAAGGGCCACAGCTGTCCCTATCACGATGGAGACAGCGTCTTTCCGAGCGGCAGCGCATAGTGCACTCTCATCGTCCTCGCATCCCGCTTGACGATCTCGAGCACGCCTTCACGTTCCGCCAGCGCATTGAGTTCGCGCAGCACCAGGGAATGCGCAATCCCCAGCAGGCGGGCGAATGAGCGGCTGTCGCTTGCAATTCCGAGTTCTGCGGCGACGAGGAGACCGGCTTGTATGGATGTCAGCCCGGCATCCCTCTCCTGCGCCGCAGCGACGAGAGCGAGAAACCGATCGGCGTCGGAGAGCTCTTCGCTCACGCGGCGTTTCGCCGGCGGAAGGACACCATGATCGATTTGGAGGTGGGCGTATCGCTTTCCATGCCGGCGCTGCCAAGCGGCACGAGCACGTTCAGCTCGGGGTAATAACCCGCGATGCTGCCCCTTGGTATGTCATAGGGCACGAAGCGAAAATCCCGCGCGATGCGCTCGATGCCGTCATCATGTTCGCCGATCACATCGACCCGCTCACCTGCCTCGGCCTTCATCGCCTTCAGGTCGGCGGGGTGGATGAAGATGACCTGCCGCTCGCCGTAGACGCCGCGATACCGGTCGTCGAGGCCGTAGACTGTCGTATTGTACTGATCGTGCGACCGGAACGTCTGCAGGGCAAAACGCCCCTCGCCCTTGCGCGCGCGCTGATGCACCGTCTCCTCGGGCAGCGGTCCGGCGGAGAACGATGCCTTGCCCGCCGGCGTTTCCCACTCCCGATGGGCGGCCGCGTTGCGCAGATGGAAGCCGCGCGGCTTGCGCAGACGCTTGTTATAGTTTTCGAAGCCTGGAATCGTCGCCTCGATGTGATCGCGGATGCGGTCGTAGTCGCCGGCGAGCTCCGCCCAGTCGACCACAGCCGAGCCGACTGTCGCTTCCGCCATGCCGGCGATGATGGCGACCTCCGAGAGAAGATGCGGCGAAGCCGGACGATTGATGCCGGCGGAGCCATGCACCATGCTCATCGAATCCTCGACGCTCACCAGCTGCGAGCCGCCGGCCGCGCCGCGATCCATCTCGGTGCGTCCCAGGCATGGCAGAATGAAAGACGCCCCGCCGGGCATGAGATGCGAATGGTTGGGCTTGGTCGCGATGTGAACCGTCAGCTTCAGCCGCCGAAGCGCCTTTTCGACGAGCGCGCTGTCCGGCGTGGCGCGCGCGAAATTGCCTCCGAGCCCGATGAAGGCCTCGGCCGAGCCATCGAGCATCGCTCCGATCGCGGCAAGCACGTTGTGGCCATGTTCGCGAGGAACGGCAAAACGGAAGTGCTTCTCGAGCGCATCGAGGAAATCCTCCGACGGCTGTTCGTTGATGCCGACGGTGCGGTCGCCCTGCACGTTGGAATGGCCGCGAACCGGGCAGAGGCCCGCGCCCTTCTTACCGATATTGCCGCGCAGGAACATGAAGTTGGCGATCTCGCGGATCGTCGCGACCGAATGCAGATGCTGGGTGACGCCCATCGCCCAAGTGCAGATCACCCGTTCGGCCTTGATATAGACTTCGGCCGCCCGTTCGATCTCCTCGCGGCTCAGCCCCGACTGGTCCTCTATCGCGGCCCAGCTGGTCGCCTCGACCGCGGCGCAATACCCCTGAAAACCCGCGCAATGCTCGGCGAGGAATGCATGGTCGAGAACATCAGGCAGGCCGGCTGCGACAGCCGCATCTTCGGCGGCCAAGACGGCCTTCGCCATGCCCCGCACCGCGGCCATATCACCGCCGAGCTGCGGTTGCAGATAATGGCTGGCGATGTCGGTCGAACCGCCGCGCATCATCTCGATCTTGTCCTGCGGGTCGGAGAAGCGCTCCAGGCCGCGCTCGCGGATGGGATTGAAGACGACGACGCGCGCGCCGCGGATCGCCGCACGGCGCAGGTCGCCGAGCATTCTCGGATGGTTTGTGCCCGGGTTCTGGCCGATCACGAAGATCGCGTCGGCCTCCTCGAAATCCTCCAGGAGCACGGTGCCCTTGCCGACGCCGACTGCCTGCTTCATGGCAATGCCGCTCGCCTCATGGCACATGTTGGAGCAATCGGGAAAATTATTGGTGCCGTAGATGCGCACGAACAGCTGATAGAGGAAGGCGGCCTCGTTGCTCGCCCGGCCCGAGGTGTAAAACTCCGCCCGGTTGGGATTGTCGAGGCCTTTCAGGATGCCGCCGATCTCGGCAAAGGCATCCTCCCACGAAACCGGCAGGTAACGGTCGCTCGCCCCGTCATAACGCATCGGATGCGTGAGGCGACCATTGAGTTCCAGCTCGTAATCCGACAGCTGACGAAGCTCGGACACCGTGTTGGCTGCGAAGAAGGCAGGCGTTGCCCGCTTCTCCGTCGCCTCCCAGGCGACGGCCTTCACGCCGTTCTCGCAGAACTCGAACGACGACCCATGTTCGGGATCGCCCCAGGCGCAGCCAGGGCAATCGAAGCCATCCGGCTGGTTCGCCTTCAGCATGGTTCGCGCCCCTGATATGGGCATGCCGCTTTGAAGCAACTGCTTGCCGCAGCTCTTCAACGCGCCCCAACCGCCGGCCGCCGCCGATTTCTTGCCAATGAATTTCGTGTCCATCCGCCCTGTATTGTCGAAGCGCGGAAAACATCAAGACCGCAGGAACGATGGTTCGATAGAAAAAATCTATCGATAAGTGCAAAATCGCCGCACGCTCTTGTGCGACATGCTTTAGCCGACATCCTTCATGCCGTGCCGTTCGTCCGGCGAATGGGCGAGAACCCGATTGCGGCCTTGCGTCTTGGCGTCGTAAAGCGCGGCATCGGCCTCGGTCAGGAGACGGTTCGGATTGACCCGCAAGGTGGCTCCCGTCGCGCAGGATATGCCGATGCTGGCGGTCACCCGTCCGAACTCGCTGCCGGAATGAGGGATATTCTCCTGGGCCAGGCGACGCGCGAATTGCTCCGCAACGATCATCGCGCCTTTGGCGCTGGTTGCGGGGAGCAGCACCACGAATTCCTCGCCGCCGTAACGCGCGACGATGTCTGCGGGCCGGCTGACGGACTGGCGCAGGCACTTGCTGATGACACGCAGGCACTGGTCTCCGGCGGGATGGCCATAGGTATCGTTATAGGCCTTGAAGCGGTCGATATCGATCATGAGAAGGCTGAATGGCGTGTTTTTCCTGGCGCTGCCGGCAGTCTCGCGGGCGAAAGCCTCGTCGAAGGCCCGGCGGTTGGCCATTCCAGTCAATCCGTCGGTCTCGGCAAGATTCCTCAGTTGCTCCGCCGACAGCCTGAGTGCGATTTCCGCCTCCTTCGTCGCCGTGATATCCGAAACGACGGCCATTGCCGCGCCGTCTTCGGCGAGCCTTGTCCGGATGCTGCGCCAGTCGCCGTTATGAAGTTGAATTTCCTCGTCCTTGTTGCTGTGCAATGAGGCGGTGGCGGCCTTGATCCATTCCTCGAGATCCTCTGGGATGCCGACCCGTTCCTCCGTTTCGGCGACCCGGCGAAGGATGTCGCTGATATGCGCGCCGACCACGCGGGCATCGCCGGAGAGCGGAAACGCGCTGCGATACTGCTCGTTGCAGAAGATGAGGAAGCCCTTTTTGTCGTACATGGCGATGCCGTCGGACATGGAGGCCATCGCATGCGACAGCAGGTTCTTGCTTTCGCGCAATTCCCGCTCCAGCGCGGCGCGCTCGGTCACATCGCGCGTCACGCCGGCAAGGCCGATCACTCGCCCCTGCTTGTCCCGCAGCGGCACCTTGGAGGCGAGCATGGATCTGCCTTCGATCTGTTCGGGGCAATCGATCAGCGGCTCGCCCGTCTCCATCACCTGCTGCTCGAGATGATACAATTCCTCGGCGAGCGGTCGCGACAGGAGATTGAAATCCGACAATCCGGTCATCTCAGCCGTCGTCCGGAAACGGTAGAGGCGGATCATGTTTTCGTTGACGGTGATGAAGCGGCTGTTTCGATCCTTCACATAGAGATAGTCGGGCGACTGCGAAAATGCGGTCACCAATATGCTGCGTTCCAGCTGCCATTGCTGCATCTTCAGGAGAACGAAACCGCATAGCAACGTCGCCAGGCAATTCAATGCCGTCATGGGGAAACCGAAGCCGGCCAGCACATTGGCATTCGACACGGTGGGCAGCATCGTCATCGATGCGACAATCACGCCGGCAAGAGCAAGGGTCAGCAGCGCAACATCCATAAATCTCGGCGATCTCTTGCGAATACAGAAATGCGCAATCAATCCGATGCCGGCCGCAGCAGCCATCGTAACGATCCCGTCGAGCATTGCCGCGCCACCGACGGCAAAGCGGAAAGCCACCGCCAGCGCCACGGCGAAAGCCGCCGCAACCGGCCCGCCGAACATGCCCGCCAGCGCAAGCGGCGAGAAGCGCAGATCGACATAGATACCGGGATGGAATTCGACCGCCAGCAATATGGAGCCGATAGAGGCGCCGCCGGCGATGATTCCGAAGGCGATTTTTTGCTGCAGGAGCGAGTGACGCTGAAACTGGATCGAGAAATGCGCCCAGAGCGATATTGCCAGACACACGAAGGAAAGGTTGCCGCCGAACTGCGTCCAGATGCCATTCACCACGTGGATCCACCTTCCAAGATTTGTAACAAACTGACCATAGGGCAACACTGGTTTGAGCTTAGTTAAATCGGCGGCCCACGGGGCTGTATTTGCTCGCAGGCGTTGATCCTTCCTCAAACGTCAACCGACCGGTCGAAAATTGCGCACCCGCGTTTTGCTGAAGCAGTCTGAGCGAAATCTCGTAGGGCAGCATGGGTCTGCCGACCAAGAAGCCTTGAATCTGATCGCAGCCGCAGTCGCGCAGTATCTCCATCTGCTGCTGGTTCTCGACGCCCTCGGCCGTGACAGGAATCCCGAGGGCCGTCGCCAGGGCGATGGTCGCGCGCAGAACGTCGACGCCGTTTTCTTTTTCCCCGAGACCTAAGACGAGCGAGCGGTCGATTTTCACGCGGTCGAACCCGAACTGCCGCAAGGCGCCGATGCTGGCATAACCGCAGCCGAAGTCATCGAGCGCAAACTTGATGCCCGTGCGCCTCAGCTGATCGATGGAGCGGCGGGCCTGATCGGGGTTCGTCATCAGCACGCCTTCGGTTATTTCAAGCGTCAGGCAGGTAGCATCGAAACCGGACTCCTGAAGAATGGCGGTCACCTGCGCCGCAAAATCCGGATTGCAAAGCTGGACCGGCGAGACATTGACCGACAGGGCAAGTCCCGGCCAGTTCCTGGCGTGCTCGATTGATCTGCGCAGCATATGTGCACCCAGCGCATCGATGAGGCCGGATTTTTCGGCGAGCGGAACGAAGACCTCGGGGCTGATGTTTCCGGCAGCGCTACGCCAACGCGCCAGGGCCTCAAGGCCGATAATGGCGCCCGTCGCAGCCGAAACGAGCGGTTGAAAAGCGGGTTCGATCACGCCGTTGCTGATCGCCTTTCGCAATCCGCCTTCCAGCTCGACGACGCGCTGGCGCTCGCGGTCAAACTCCGGATCATATGTGACGACCTGGCCCTTGCCATTTTCCTTGGCGCGGCAAAGGGCCATGCGTGCTCGGCGCAGCAGCTCACTGGGAGTGATGTCGTCGCTTCGAAGCGCGACCCCGATGCTCGCCCTGACTTCGATCGTCCGGTCGCCGATCCTGAACGGATCGGCAAAGAGCCCGAAGATTGCGTCCTCCATCTCGCTCCCCGCAGCGGAGCCAGGACGCAGCAGCGCGAACTCGTCGCCACCAAGCCTCGCCGTGGTAAGGATTTCCGGGTGGCACCTCTTGAGGGCGTTGGCGACGATATTAATGAGCTCATCTCCAACGGTATGACCCCAGGCATCGTTGACGGCCTTGAAGCCGTCGAGATCGATCACGTAGAGCGACGCCACTTCGACATGTTCGAGGGCGTCGAGGAAGCCGTGCCTGTTGAGCAGCCCGCTCGGAACGTCATGGCTTGCGACGAAACGCGCGGCCTCGGCGAGGCGGCGCAGGCGCCGCGTCTCGAACATGCCGGCCAACAGGGCGACCATCAGAAAAAGCATGAGAATGCCGACAGAGGCCGCAATATAGGGATAGACCTTATCGAAGACTGCATTTCCCGGCGCCTTGCTCGGCCAGACGAGGTAGGCGATGGCGCCGCCGTTCATATCGGTGATCGCAGTGCTAAGCAGTCCGGGCTCCGGCGTCGATTGCAGCCGCAGCCCGTCCAGCCCATGCTCCTGCGAGAGCTTGTCGATAACCTCGGGCGTCAACTCCTCGGAGAATGTCAGGACACTGGATTTCGGAAGTCCTTCAACTGCGCCGAAGGGCTGGATCGCCTGGGATACCGCGAGCGCGACGCCGGTCTTCGTCTTGAAGAAATTGGTCAGCGGCGCCGATTGCGGGCTGGCGGCGACTTCGACCTGCCTGTCGAAGGCCTTGCCGAAATATTCGCGCGGCTCGAACTTCCTGCCTTTCGCAAAGGCCGAGACGACATTGCCGCCGGGGCCGGTCACGATCGCGGCGTCATAGAGCGGATCATCGGCACTGGTCTTGCCCCAGTTCTCATAGGCCCAGTCTGGGGCCGCAGAAGAGCCGACAGCCGCATAGGCGTCATCCCAGACGGCATTGTCCTTGACGGCCGCTTCCAGCCTGCTCGCAAGCGCATCGAGCGCAGCTTGCGCTGCGCGATTGGCGCGCGCATCGTCGATCTCATTGGCCGACCGCGTCATCGTCATGACGACATGCGCCTCAAGTCCCGTCAGCAGGAATGCCACGGCCAGAAAGCAGGCGATCGCCGCGGCGATCGAGGAAGTATGGGCGCAAAGGCGCCCTGCCAGAGTGGACGACATGAGACGTACGCAAACCGGGATGGAAAGGTCATGTCCAAGGACGGCAGAAGACATCATGTCCGCAACGCGCTGCAGTCCAAGCCGCTAACATCGGATGGCATAAACCAAACTTAACAACCGCGTCATCGAGCCCGAAACAGGCGCGCTCATAACGCAATTATGCGCCGTTCGGATAGTTTTGCGCATTTGGACATCTCTTCACCGCTTACAGATTGCCGCTGCCAGCAAGAGTGACGGCTGCATTGGCGATCGAGGCGCAACCGGGGCTTTTCCTTCAGTGCCTGATATCGCCGACCGCTGACCGGTGAAGGCCTTGCCGAGACGTGCGACGGGCAGCGGGCACGGCCGCTCCGGCGGCAAGGCGGCGATCGCCGAATTTACCGGCTTGCGCTGGATTGCGATGGAGGATTCCGCCCAACATTATCCGCTCTAGGGGCGAAGAGCATCGCCGACGCGCGACGGCTATTTCGGTCGTGGCGCTGCCTTTGTTCTATCTCTTTGCTTTAAGCGCTTTTGCTGGAATCGCTCTGGAGACCATCCAGCGCATCGGCAAGCTTCAGCCAAAGATCATGGGCCGGCGAAGGGATGGGGCGCGAATCCTCGTCGGAGATCCGAGGTGGGAAATCGACCTCGGTCGCCCTGAAAGTCGTCAGCATCCGGCGAAATTTCGTAGCCTTGTCCGTGAACTGGTCGGAACCCTGCTCCCCCAGCACCGTGCGGAATGTTGCCACGGCCAGATTGAAATTCCTCTGCAACTGCCCGAACGCGCCACGGTGCTTCTCCCGCATGCTTCCCTGGAGATCTCCGAGCGCAAGAGCCGCCACCGCCCGATTGAAATCGGACAGATTATCGTCGATCGATACGATCAGTTCGTTGAGCATGGCCGCCGAACGGCAAAAATCCGGATCGGCGTAATCGGCATCCATTCGCCGCGTCAGGTCCCCGCTCATGACGGCAGCGACCAATGCCGCAAGCTCAGCGCAGAATCTGGCTTTCTGATCTCTGAAATCGGCTACCGAGCCGTTCGCTGTCTCGACCATGCGCGCGCAGCCTCAGTGTGAAAGGCGGCTGCCGCAACACCCGCGGCAGATCACAAGCGCACAAATGCTATGGACCATGTGGTATTCCCATCCGGCTTACTGACAAATCATGCCACCGCCACGAATGAGCAAGCCGGCATCGCCCCGGCGACAGGGCAGCCCCATCCAAGGCCGCAGCACTTAAGAAAGTCCTTCGTCGCCTCAAAAGTCGGATTTTTTGCGCGCAGATCGGATAACATCTACGCATTTCGATCAGGATTGGGCGGCGGCGCTATGGTTGAACAAGCGCTTCGGCGAACTGTCCTCCGCTAAAATGACAGCCGCCGGTAGAAAGCTTTGCTCATCGTACGATTGGCGGCGGCCCGCCATTAAAAATTTCCAGGAACCTTTTCGACCGATCCGCATCCAATGCTCGCTGACACGGCGCAGCACCGCTGCCGCCGGAAGGATCCGTGCACGGACACAAGGAGACAGATCATGTTGAAACGAATTCTCGGCGCAACCTTCCTCGCGGCGTCGCTCGGCACGGCCGCGTTCGCCGCCGATGCCAAGCCGACCGATCCCCAGATCGCACACATCGCCTATACCGCCGGGCAGATCGACGTCACCGCCGCGGAGCAGGCGTTGAAGAAGAGCAAGAATGCCGAGGTCATCGAATTCGCCAAGACAATGGAGCGCGACCATAAGGCCGTCAACGACCAGGCGCTTGCCCTCGTCAAGAAGCTGAAGGTGACGCCGGAGGACAATAAGATCAGCCAGTCGCTCTCGACCCAGGCGAGCAAGGAACTGAAGACGCTTGATGCCCTCGACGGTACAGCCTACGACAAGGCCTATATCGACAACGAAGTCGCCTATCACAAGTCGGTCAACGATGCGCTGGCCAAGGTGCTGATCCCTTCGGCTCAGAACAAGGAGCTGAGATCGCTGCTGGAAACGGGCCTGACCGTGTTCAAGGAGCACCAGATGCATGCCGAGCATCTCGCGTCGATGATAAAGTAGAGTGGCAATGGGATTGCTGCCGAAACTGCTGCCGCTGTTGTTGGCGCTGCTTACAGGCAGCGGTGTCGCCTCGGCGGCGGAATATCAGATCACCATCGCGGGCATGAATTTCGGTGCGCCGCCGGCCGAGCTGCATGTAGGCGATGTGATCGTCTGGCGAAACGATGATATATTCCGGCATACGGCAACGGCCCGCGACAAAAGCTTCGATATCGACCTGCCGCCGAAATCGGAGGGACGGATGACGATCAGCCAGGCGGGAGCAGTCGATTTCTATTGCCGCTTTCATCCCGCCATGACGGGCAAACTGGAGGCCCGGCCTTAGAGGCCGGGCTCCCGGAAAGACGAGGCGAGCAGGAGGTTTTCCATGGCAGCCATTCCGGTTCCGGTCGAGCGACACCGGTTACCTCTATCGACACTTTCCGACGCCGAGCTCGTGCCGCTTGCGAAGCTGGGCGACGAGCCGGCCATCCGCGCCATCGTCCAGCGTCACAATCAGCGCCTGTTTCGCACAGCCCGCGCCGTGATCCGCAGCGATTGGGAAGCGGAAGACGTCGTGCAGGCCGCCTATGTCAAGGCCTTCACCAATCTGGCAACCTTTCGCGGCGAGGCCGAGCTTTCGACATGGCTGACCCGGATAACGCTCAATGAGGCGCTGGGCCGCGTGCGGGCTCGAAACAACACGACAGGCCTTGAGGAAATCGACATGCTGACGACGTCGCCGGGCGGCCGGGTTCTTCAGTTTCCGTCCTCGCTTTCACCGACCGACCCGGAAGCCGAGCTATCGCGAAGCCAGGCGCGCCACCTTCTCGAACATGCTGTCGACGAACTTCCGGATGATTTTCGCGCAGTCTTCGTGCTGCGCGATGTCGAGGGCATGAGCACGGACGAAGCCGCATCTTATCTCGGCATCAAACCCGAGACAGCCAAAACCCGGCTGCATCGGGCGCGGAAAATGATGCGCCGGTCGATCGAAAAACAGCTCTCCGGCGCATTCTCCGCACTCTTCCCCTTCGACGGCGCCCGCTGCGCCTCAATGGCCGATCGCGTCATCGACGCCCTTCGCCAGACGTGGTGATATCCTGGAATATCATGCGGCGGGCTTACTCGACGCGAGGAAGGCAGGCCGTCAGCGCCGGCGAGATTCCCGCCGGCGACGATGTTTCCGATATTATCCTTCCGCGACCAGCTCGCTGAGCCGACCGTTCAAACTGTCGAGATCATCCAAAACCTTGCGGATGCGGGCGCGTGCCTGGAGCATTTTGTCCATCTCCGGATCGCCGGACGATCCATTTGCGGCCTGCAGGTCGTGAGTGTCCATCGAGAGAGGGGAGACTGGGTTCGGAAACGGGATGATGTCAGCCATTTGCATTCGTTATTTTCGTGGTGATTTCAGGAGGATGGAAACGTTCATGTCTCCAGGTCCGATGGTTTAAAGGGACGGCGCGTTCATTGCGACCAACCGGAACATCTTCGCCAATAATTTCAGCGAGTTGCATTTGTTCATAGGGTAGTAGCGCCGGCTCCGCCTTAACAAACTCCCTATTTCAGCCCGCACAGCGGCTCCGTTCGCGGCTTTGCTGCGTCAAACGGACAGGGATGCGACATTTGGATACAGCAACCGAAGATTTAGATAAGCATGACGTTTTTCTGGACTTTATGCATGCGAAGATCGTAAATTTCTTGAATGCAGGCGATGCGCGCGGTGCAAGGCAAAATGCAAAGGCAACGCCGGCTCCCTCGCTTTCAGGAGGCGTCGTCGGCCCCGGACCATCCTCTTTCCCTATTGCGCCGGCCGCTGACGCTGGCCGACGTGCGAGACGAAACCCAGGTCGTGGCCTTCGATGCCCCGGGGATAACAACGGGCCGGGCTCCGGGCGTATGCCGGATGAACCGCATCAGCGCCGCCCGGATATTCAGACAATGCAATCCGCCGGACAGACGCAGTCAATCGAAAACCGGGCAGCCCAAAATCCGGTCCCGGTGGCCAAATCACGAGAATTTGCTATCGCGTTCTTTGCAACGGACTGGTTTTATTGCGCTTTTCACAAAGACATTTACGCTTCTGAAACTTGGCCATCGCAGATTTAGCACTGAGAAGAAGGCTGCCTGCACTTTCCGCCATGAAGGCGGGTTCGGGACGAGCCGGAAATCCGCGTCATCAATTGGGATGGCGTGCATTCAGGGGTGGAAATGCTCAATAATTCATATGTGCATGACAATAATTTCTGGCGCCGCAAGGCAGGCGGCACGATCAAGCCGGCATTGATAAGCCGGGGCACTCGCACCGTCTGGACCGACTGACGCACAAGAGCCGGAGCGCTGACGGCCCGCGGGCCGAACGAGCGTGCCGCATGGCTCAATTGCGTTTCATATCCGGCGCGCCAGTGCTCGACGCGCGGACCTGGGCCATGACGGCCGATCCCTCATCATCGTGACGCAACTGTTCGGGGCAAAGGCGTTCGGCTCCAGGCTGTGGGCTGGAAGCAGCAGAGGATTTGAATGCATTTCGAGGATGAGCCGAATGGGCCGCACACCGAAATCTGCTTAGCCGGCTTCATGTCTATTTCGATGGAGCGCGAACGGTGAAGGGTTCGGATTTGAAAAATACGGTGACGCCGTCAGGAGAGTCCCATTCATCCGTGGCGAGATACATTCGCTCCATCGGGCGGCATTACGTCATCGCCGTCGTCGTCATGACAGTTCTGATCGGGGCGACCTTCTTGACGGTCAAGGTGGCGCTCGACCGCCACTCCCTGCAGCAGAACATCAGCTATATCATCGGGCGCCAGTTCATTCGCTTCCAGCAGCTTGCCAACCAGACGCGGGCGGTCATGCGCGCGTCGGCCGATCCGAATATGCCGGAATACATTATCCGGCCGATGGTCGAGGACATTCAAAAGGCGATCGACGACATCCGCGCCATGAGCGTGCAACTGGACGATCTCAACAGCCAGGTGGCGGCGAACCTTCTCGAACGGCTGAACGGCCGTGACGCAGCCTCCGAAAGAATGCGCATCGAGCTTGCCGGACGCCTGGAGGATTTCCTCCAAAGGGCAGAACGTGTTGTCTCCACGAAACTGCAGGAACGGCGGGAGCGCTACAGTTTCTGGGGACCGATCGACTTCGCTGTCTCATCCGACAGCATGCTCATGCGTCAGTTCAGCGCCGTGATCGAGAGCGCCCATGACCGAAGCGATTTGAGCATAGACCATGCCCGCCTCATCAGCGCCGTGCTCCTCAGCCTCACGGCGGCTACGCTCATTCTGGCGACCCTGATCCTCTTCATTCCGCTCCTGATCAAGCTGCGCACGGAACACCGCAGGACGCTCGATTTCGAGATCAAACTGACGCATCTCGCCCATACCGACACGCTGACGGGCCTCGGCAACCGGTCCTCCTTCAACGAGGCGCTGAACGAGCTGTTCGGCTCCCTCGAGCGGGCGGGCACGGGCTTTTCCATTTTGCTGGTCGATCTCGATCACTTCAAGGCAACCAACGACAACTTCGGCCATCCGGCCGGCGATGCGGTTCTGAGCCATGTCGCCGAAGCGCTGCAGAAGACGTTCCGCGCCGGCGATTTCGTCGCCCGGCTTGGCGGCGATGAATTTGCCGCACTTCTGCCCGGAGTTACCGATGCGGCGGCGTTGGACGAAATTGCCGCACGCGCTGTCGCCGCCATTGCGGCGGAATGCTGTTTCGAGGGCCGGCTGCTCCCGGTTTCGGCCAGTGTCGGCGGCGCGATCGTGCCCGGCTATGCGTCCGACGAGGCGACCCTCATGCGCATCGCCGATCTGGCGCTTTATGCGGCCAAGACCAAGCGCAACACAGCCGTCATTTTCGATGAATCGTCATTCGCCCAGCGCCTGGAACAGAACCGGCTCGCAGCCGCCCTCGCCTTCGCCGCCGACCGCGACGAGTTCGTCGTCCACTACCAGCAGAAGGTCAATCTGCAGGCCGGCGAGCATCTCGGCTTCGAAGCGCTGGTGCGCTGGCGCCATCCCCAGCTCGGCATTCTGCCGCCCGGCCGCTTCCTGCCGCTCATGGAAGGCCATCTCATCCAAAGCATGACGCGCTGTATCGTCGATATCGTCGCGCGCGATCTGAGTACATGGAAGGCGGCGGGACTGCGCGCGGGCTCGGTCGCCATCAATCTGCCCGAAGCCCTGCTGGTCAGCGACGACGGCTACGACCTGATCGCGGCGGCGGTCAAGGCGAACCGGCTCGACTGGCGCGATTTTGCCATCGAAGTGACCGAAGACGTCTTTCTCAATCGCGGCGCCGAACAGATCGCCGAGACCATCTCCCGCTTCCGCAAAGAGGGAGTATCAGTCTCGCTCGACGATTTCGGCACCGGCTTCGCCTCTCTCGTGCATCTGCGCGACTTCCCCTTCGACGAACTCAAGATCGACCGCAGCTTCGTTGCCGAGATCGGCAAGGATATTCGCTCGGAACAGATCATCCGGGCAATCATCGATCTTGCCCGCAACCTCGGCAAACGATGCGTCGCGGAAGGCATCGAGGAGGAAAGCCAACGCGACTTCCTTCTGAACGCCGGCTGCGAGATCGGCCAAGGTTATCTCTATGCCAAACCGGAACCGGCTGGCGTGGCGGTCGAGGGATTGGCGAGCCGGCGGGCTGCGCGGAATATCACGGCTATCGCGAAAATTGCGGGCTGAAAGCGCGGGGGCGGAACGATGCGGCAGGATTTATCGATGAAAGAGGGGGAAGAATGAAACGGGCGATCATACGGGCATGGCTTGCCGTAGCTTTGGCGGCCGCGGCTCCCGCGGCACAGGCCTTTGCGGAAGAGGACCTGGCAGTGGACGTGGTGCATTTCTGGGTGTCGAAAAGCGAGTCGGCGGCGCTCGACGTTTACCGCAAGGCCTGGGCTGCTGCCGGCAACCGATGGGTCGACATGCCGGCGGAGAGCAAGGTTGCCGTCCAGCGCACGGTCAGCGATCGCATCGCGAACGGATACCCGCCGGCGGTGATGCAGTGGAACGCGAACTACGGCTCGCGCGAATTGCCGGAAATGGGCATCGTGCTCGACATAGACGAAGTCGCCAAGGCGGATCATTGGCAGGACGTCATTCCCGCGACTGTTCTCGACCGGATTTCCTACAAAGGAAAGATCTACTTCGCGCCGACCAATATCCATGCCGAAAACTGGCTTTGGACAAGCACGGCGGTGCTCGCCGAAGCGGGCGTGAAGACGCCGCAGTCCTGGGACGAAATCTTCGACGCGGCTGAAAAGATCAAGGCGAAAGGGCGCCTGCCGATCGCGCTCGGCGGCACGCGATGGGAGGTGTCCCTCATCTTCAACGACATCATCTATCAGACGTTCGGGCCGGAGGGTTATGCCCGCCTCATGGGCGGCGATGCCACCCTGGTGCAAGACCCGCGCATGCTCGAAGCCTTGGATCTGCTGCGGCGTCTGTCCGCCTATGTGGAACCGATCGACCAGCGAAAGGACAAGACCTGGGCCGATGCCACCGCGGCCGTGGGCCAGGGCAAGGCCGGCATGCAGTTCATGGGCGACTGGGCCAAGGGCGAGCTTGCCGCGCGCGGCTACAGCGTCGACAAGGATTTCGATTGCAGCCTCGCTCCGGGCACCTCGATCGCCTATTTCATGGTGATCGACGCCTTTGCCTTCCCGCTGACAAACCGGGAAGGCACGCAGGAAGCGCAGCTGGCTTTTGCCCGCATGGTGCTCGATCGGGACAATCAGATTGCGTTCAGCCGGATAAAGGGATCGCTGCCCGTGCGCACCGATGTCGATCCATCGGGGCTCGATCGCTGCGGCAAGCTCGGATTGGAGATGATCAAGGCCAGGAACGGCGAAGTCAGCGCCCAATCCCAGGCCATGCCGAGCCAGGTGTCGGAAGGCTGGATCGGCGTTGTCGGCGATTTTTTCAACGATCGGACCATCACCCCCAAAGACGCGCAGCAGCGCCTGCATGACCTCCTGACGCAGGCCGAATAGAGCTGCCCGCGATAGGCCGTTTCCGGTCGGGAGAGAGGGGCAGGCGATTGCGGAGCTGCCTCCGCAATCTACTGCTCCGTTCCATGGCGGGCTCAGTGTTTCAGCACGACCTTTCCCGGTATGCCGGCGGCGACAGCCTCTTGCGCCGCGCCGATCTCATCGAGCCGGAAAGTCTTGGCGACCGGCACGATCAAAATACCGCGGGACGCGGCATCGGCCACGGCTGCAAGCGTTGAGGCATCGGCGCGGTGATAGAGTTCGTGGATGGTCACGCGATTGCCCGTATTGGCGCCCTCGGGCACTGGAACAATGCTGGCGACCTGGCCGCCATCCCTGACATGTGCGATGAGATTGGCCGCGACGGGAGCTGCGGCGCTGATCGCATAGTCGAACGTGGCGTCGGTCGGCGGAGCGCCGATGTCGATCGCCTCACCGGCAAGCCGGCGCGCCTCGTCCACCCGGTCGGAACGGACGCCAGCCACCGGCTTCGCCCCGATCTCCTGCAGATACTGGATCGCGGCGCGGCCGACGCCGCCGAGACCGCCGGAAACCAGCACGCGGTTGCCCGCCTTGACGCCAAGAGCATCGACCGATTGCCGCCCGGTGAGACCGGCCTTGGGCAGGGCGGCGCCCTGTTCGAAGCTGAGATTGGCCGGCAGTTTGGCAATCGCCGAAACCGGAACGACGCCGTATTCCGCATGTGACCCGCGGCCATTCGGGGCGAAGTCGGCGATGACCCGATCATCAATCGCAAATCCAATCACGCCGGAGCCGAGTTCGACGATGGTGCCGGCTGCGTCACCGCCGAGCACCGCGGGAAGTTCCAGGGGAATATATTGGGCAACGTAGCCCTGGCGGATCATGAGATCGAAGTGATTGACCGCGGACGCTTCGATCTTGATAAGGACCTGGCCGGCTTCGGGCTCGGGCCTCGCGACGTCATCGATCAAAAACTGGTCGACATCGCCGTAGGAATTGAGACGGGCAGCTTTCATGGATCGGCACCTTTGTATATTCTGGTTGGAGATACGATAACATTCATTATCGTTTATACGATATGATTGATTATCACATGGAGTCAAGCGCATGAAGTCGTGGTCATCCGATCATCCGAAAGCAAAGCTGATGGCGAGCAAGCGGGCCGATATCCTAGCGGCCGCCAAAGCATCGTTCCTCGATACCGGCTATGAGGGAACGAGCATGGAAAGCATCGCCAAGGGGGCGAATGTCTCAATCATGACCCTCTACCGGCATGCGGAGAGCAAAGACGATCTGTTTCTGGCCGTGATCTCCAATGCCTGCGATCCGGATGACGAGGCCGAACGGGCGCAGATGGAAGCGCTTCTGGAAAAGCCCCTGAGAGACGTCCTGCTCTGGGCGGCGGCGATGACGCAAAACCGCCTGACGGATCCCGACACGATCGCTCTCATGCGCACCGTAATAGCAGGAGCCAGCCGGTTTCCCGGCCTGGCGGAGATGGCGCATAAGAGCCTTGTGGGCAATCTTGAAGGCATGGTCGAATTCATGCTCGGCCTCAAGCGGGAATCGGGCGGCGTCAGCGCAGAGCGCCGGCACGAACTTGCCGTTCGTTTCATCGACCGGCTGCTCGGCACCCATATGCTCGGCGTGCTGATGGGAATGCCCGGCCCTTCGCCGCAGGAGCAAGAGGAAAGAGCCGAAATTGCCGCCGACGCATTGATCGCCGCGCTTGGGCAGCCGGCCCGCTGAACATGAACGGGGCGCAGGCAAAAATGAATCTCTTCATGAACGATTCAAGGGCGCAGCGATTGCTGATCGTCGGCGACATCCGTGGCTTTCCTGACACATCTGTCGAACTGCTGGATGTTGGACGCTTTGAGCATTGCGCGTTGCAACTGGCCGACTTGAGCGGGCGTCCTGGTCTGCGCGGAGACGAGCTTCACGATCATCTTTTCAATGAAGACGGCATATTGCGTGCAGTTCGGGCACTTCGCGAAATTGATGGACGTCCAAGCGTTGGAATCGGTTTTAGCGCCGGCGGAAGTGCTCTCTGGCAAGCGGTCAAAGCCGGGTTGGATCTCCAGGCCCTGATCTGCGTATCATCGACCAGGCTGCGCTTCGAAACCTCTCCCCTACATATACCCACCATGGTTGCCTGGGCAGAATTCGATCCATATCGGCCAACAGAAAGCTGGAACGATATTGTCCCGGGATGTTGTAAAACCTACACCGGCAGGCAGCACGACTTTTATCGCATCGACGCTCTTACGCCTAAATCATCTTTGTTGACTGATATTGCCGTCTTTGTCGAAGGCCGCGCCTCCTGCGCATAGCGGCAGCCCATGCTGCTCTGTCGCACTTCGGATCGATGCGCGCTTAGCGCAAGGGCAAAGATCCTGCCAGGTGGCGACTTCAAGTTCTTCAACGAGGACGGGCGTACCATCGCCGCGGAAATCCCGGCTATACGTGTTCCCAACAACTCCGTCGTCAATCAAGGAGACCTGTCATGTCGCAAGAAATGTTCGAACGCGGGCTGGCGATCCGCAAGGAAGTTCTGGGCGCCGAATATGTGGAGAGGTCGCTTGACGCAGCCGATGATTTCAACCGGGATTTCCAGAACCTCGTCACCGAATATTGCTGGGGCTCGGGCTGGGGACGATCGGCCCTCACCCGCCGCGACAAAAGTCTTCTGACCTCGTCATGCTCGGCGCGTTGAACCGAAGCCGCGAGTTCAAGCTGCATCTGAAGGGCGCCCTAACGAACGGCTGCAGCCGCGAGGAAATCAAGGACACGCTGATGCAGCTCGCGATCTATGCCGGCATCCCGGCGGGCGTGGAAGCCTTCCGGCTGGCGCGCGAGGTTTTCGCCGAAATCGACAAGACCTGATATCCATCCTTCCGTCGACCGATTGGCGGCGTCATGTCATTAGACCGGGAAAGGCGGTATATCAGGCCTTCAAGACTTCCCAAGATGAGACAAAGCGCCGGCCGCGAATATCCATATGTCGCAAACATATCCGATGCGCGCAGAAAACCGCGCGTCAGCGACCTGCTTTGAGCAGAAACATGAAGAATTAACAGGGACTTAAGATTTCTGGATACATCCTGCTTTTGCTATTTTTCATGTGCTGCCAACGGTGTTTTTTTGAAATCGGCTCTTTCATATTCGCTCGCTCGGGTCTTTCGAGCCCTCCGCAATTTCGGAGGAAACCGAAACGGCAACGTCGCGATGGTCGTTGCCTTCTGTCTGGTGCCGATGCTCGTCGCGGTCGGCGCGAGCTTCGACTACATCCGCAGCTACAATGCCCGGCAAAGGATGCAGAGCGACCTTGACGCGGCGCTGATCGCCGCCGTCAAACAGATCAACAACACCGCAGACACCGAAGCTCTCAAGCGGAAGGTTGCCGACTGGTTCCATGCGCAGGTGGAAAGCAACTACACGCTTGGCGCAATCAACATCGATACATCAAACCACAACATAACGGCGACGGCGAGCGGCACCGTTCCGACGACCTTCATGAAGATCGCCAATATCGATACCGTCGATGTCAGCGTGTCGAGCGCCGTCAAGGGGCCGGCCACAGCCTATCTCAATGTCTATATCGTCATCGACACATCGCCCTCGATGCTTCTGGCGGCGACGACTGCAGGCCAGGCGGCGATGTATTCCGGCATCAAATGCCAGTTCGCCTGCCACACCGGCGATTCACACACCATCGGTAAGAAGACATATGCCAACAACTATGACTACAGCACTGACAAGAAGATAAAGCTGCGCGCCGACGTTGCCGGCGACGCCGTCCGAGACGTGCTCGACATGGTCGACCAATCCGACAAAAGCCATGAACGGATCAAGGTCGGCTTATACAGTCTGGGAGACACTCTCACCGAAGCTCTGAGCCCGACGCTGAGCACGGATACGGCGCGAAACCGCCTGGCGGACCAGAGTTACGGCCTGACCAGCGCGACCTCGACGGCTGCGACCTATTTCGACGTTTCGCTAGCGACACTCAAGAAGAAAGTCGGCGCCGGAGGAGACGGAACCTCCGCCGCCTCACCGCTCAAGCTGGTCCTGCTGCTGACGGACGGTGTCCAATCCCAACGCGAATGGGTGACCAACGGCTCGAACTATTGGCCCAAAGTGGCGCCCCTCAACCCGGCCTGGTGCGCGCCCTTGAAAAATCAATCCAACACGATGGCGGTGCTTTACACCGAATATCTGCCGATCACCACGGACTGGGGTTATAACGCAACCGTCGGCGCGACCATGGCGAGCGCCAACTGGAAGAGCACCTGGGGCGGCACCATGGACAGCGGTGTATCCACAAGCATCACGCGGCGGGACTACATTCCCTATGCGCTGGCCGGCTGCGCATCTTCGAAGAGCCTATTCATTTCAGCGGCGTCCTCGACCGAGATCACGTCGGGACTGTCGGCGCTCTTCAACCAATATCTCTCTTCCGTCCGGCTGACCCAATGATATCGGGGAGATTGTTTGTACGGCCGCGCCGCCTGCTTGCCGATCGCAAGGGAGCGGCTGCGATCGAATTTGCGATCCTCGCCCTGCCGCTCTTCATGATGATATTCGCCATCATCGAAGTGTCGCTGATGTTCTTCATCAACTCGGCGCTGGACGCTTCGGTTCACAAGATCTCCCGGATGGTCCGCACCGGCGAGGTTGCCTCGTCGAAGATCACCTTGGCCGATTTCAAAACGAGAATCTGCAACGACATGCTTTTCTCGTTCGGCTGCTCCGGCAATCTTCTGGTCAAAGTGAACGTGCTTTCCGATCTGTCCTCCGCCACCAGCGCCAATCCCATCGACAAGAGCGGCAATCTCGTCGTCACCGAGACCTTCGATATCGGCAAGGGCAGCGACTATGTCCTCGTCCAGGCGTTCCTGCCGTGGAAAACCGTCGCCAATTTCTTCAGCCTGTCGAGCGCCAAGCTGTCCGACGGCCGTTATCTCCTCGGATCTTCCGCGCTGTTTCGCAACGAGCCGTTCTGACATGACCGAGAACCGCAGCCCGTCCTTCTTCCGCCTGGCCCGATCCCGCATCCGCCGTCTCGTACGCGACCGGTCGGCCGCCTCCGGCGTGGAATTCGCGCTCGTGCTGCCGATCCTGGTGATGCTGCTGTTCGGCACCGTCGATCTCGGCCATGCCCTGACCGTCAGCCGGAAGATAGACGAGATCACCTCCAGCACCGGCGACATGATCGCACAGCAGGGCACCTGGACAAAGTCCGACGTCGCCAAGCTGCTTTCCGGCGCCTCCTTCATCCTGCAGCCCTATGACACCAGCCAGTTGACGATCACGGTCGCGGTCGAGGATGTCGACAGCAGCGGTAAGGCAACCGTCAACTGGTCTGCTTCATTCAACACCGCAGCGCTCGCTGCCGGCACGGCGAGCACGATCGACATACCGGCAAAAATCCAGGACCCCGGCGTGCAGGTCGTGCTGACACGGGTGCAATACAGATTGACGACACCGGTCTCGGCGTTCTTTTCAAGCTTCACCGGACAGAACGGCTACGGCTTCGACCACCATTTCTTCAACCGTCCCCGGGTCAGCAACACGATCAAGTACAACTGAGCCACAGGCTCCGGCGCGATCGGATCGATCAACCCGGCCCAATGACATTCAAGCCGTTGTCGCTGGGCCGGCAATGGTGCATTGCTTCGGCCAATCGGCGGATCGGCTTTCCGAGGGAATCGCAATGAATGATCGTGAACACGAAGGGCATGAAGTGACGGCGGGAAGAGTTTTCGACGGCATGCGGCGGTTGCCTGTCATCGTGCCGATCGCCCTGACGGCGACACTGTGCTCGCATGGCATTGCCGCGGCGGCCGGTCTTCAATGGTCACAGGATCCGGGCAGCCACTGCAAATTCGTGGCGCCGTCCTCCCTGACCAGCGGACCCACTTTCTGGATCGGCGCCTGCGTCGATGGAAAGGCGTCAGGGGAAGGAATGCTGCGCCGGCGGGACGGCGACATGGCCGGCGCAGCCTTCTTCGGCCGGATGAAGGACGGTGTTCCCGAGATCGGCGTCGTCGATCTCGGCGAAGGATATAAGGCCGGCAGCTTCAGCGACGGCGACATCGGCGGACAAGCCGAGTCCGACCCGCAGGACAGGATAGATGCCTTTCGCATCACGGCGGAAGCGGCGCGGCTGGTTGGCGCCAAATATGCCGCCGAGAAGAATGCGGGATCGGCTCGCCACTATGAAGAGCTTGCCAAGACATTGGAACAGCAGACCGACTGAGCTCGGCGATTGCGCAGGTCACTCGGCAAGCTTGACGATCCCGTAGGGATTGAACTTGAACTCGTCCACGTTATAGGTGGAATCGAAGGAGAGGCTTGCGCCCCGCGCTTTCAGCGTCCGCTCCAGACCGCGCCCGGCGATCTCATCGGCAACCGCATCGATGATGGCGACGACCTCTCTTTCGCTGCCTGATGTTTCCGGAACATAGACCTCCGGCAGCCCGACGAGATGGAAGCCGACGCTTTCCAGATATCCGCGCGCCGAAAGCGGCCGCTTGGCGAAAGCCAGACGACCGATACGCTGCTCAGCGAGCAAATCGCCGGCCTTCTGCGCTTCGGCTCCCTGCCGGATCAGCTCTCTCCATCGATCGAGCCCATGCTCGATCCCGGCGCTTTCCCCCTTTACCGCGACCGCTCCCGCGTCGATCATCCGCTCGATGAGGCGCAGCGCCATCATTGCAGCCTTGACCGTATCGGCCTGCGCCATGCTCGGCCCGAGGACATAGAGAACGGATTGATGATCGGCGACGGCCTTTTCGTCCGCTGCGCTCCACGCGTCCGGTTCGACACGGTCCCAGCAGACATCGAACGACCGGCTCATCCGGTCATCCGGCTCGGCCTGGGAGTAATCCTCATCGACGCTGAACCCCGCGGCAAAGTCGTCGATCGCCTTCGATGCCGCCTCGGACAAGCGGGTGAGATCACGGTCCTTGCCGAGGAAGCAGAGGACATGCCGGGGCTTCACCGACGATGCCTCCTCCTGCACCACCGTTTCTTCGCCGGGTTCCGGGGTGGCCTGCTTCGCCAGAGACGGCTTCCAGCCGATCATGGCCCAGATGGAGCCGAGGAGCGCGCGAGAAGCCTTCCGTTCGGTCGAATGTTCACAGCTCAGGCTTGTAAACATATGAATTCCGAAACGAAAGCGGGTTCATCGCCAAGGCGATGGCGTCGCGCGCTTTCTTCAGGCCCAGGTCTCGCCAGGCAGTAACCGGTGTTTTCCTCGCACATTGACCGGGCGCGATAGGCCGTTCCGAAAACTACCGCTGTGATATTGATGGCAAGAATGCGCCAAGATCGGTCACCGCACATTGTCGACCTGATAGCGCCGAGACGCTGCAACACTACTGTCCGGCAAACACCACTTCGTCCCAAGGTGGGCGCGCCGGGAAAACCTCATCGAGAAATGTCAGGAATGCTTTGACATTCGGATTGGCGCGGCGGCTCTCTGGCCAGAGCGCAATCATGCTGGAGCGGTCGACGGCGAAGGCGGCGAGGATCGGCACGAGTTCGCCGCGTTTCACATATGGCGCGGCGATGTAGGTTGGAGAGATGCCGACGCCGCCGCCGGCGACGAGGACAGCGGCGACACCATCGCTTGTGTCCACCGTGATCCCAATCTCTGGCGTGGCCTCGAAGACTCGTTTTCCTGATGCAAAGGGCCAGCGAAGTGTCTGGCCCGAGCTTTGGAAGCGAAAATTGACGCAGTCATGCCCCGCTAGTTCGTCAGGATGTCGAGGCGTACCTCGTCGTCTCAGATACTCGGGCGAAGCAAAGGCGCAAAGGCGATGCGGCGCAAGCCGTCGGGACTTCAAACGGGAGTCGGCCAGTGCTCCAACCCGAATGGCGACGTCTATACCCTCTTCGATTATGTCCACGAACTGATCTCCCAGGCGCAGATCGATTGCGAGTTTCGGATGGAGTGCGCGCAAGCGAGGAAGCGCCGGGCCGAGTATATGCACGCCGACCGGAAGTGGTGCGGATATCCGGAGAATGCCGGACGGGTCGGCGCGGGCAGCCATTGCGGCCTGCTCGATATCCTCGGCTTCCCGCAAGAGACGCAACGCGCGATCGTGCAGATCGCGGCCCTCCGGCGTAAGCGTCAGAGAGCGCGTGGTACGGAGGAATAGGACAATGCCGAGCTGCTGCTCGAGCCGCTGGACGCTCTTGCTGACGGCCGACGGTGACACCGCGAGCGCGCGGGCTGCCGCCGTGTAGCTTCCAAGGGATGCGGCCCGCGCGAATGCAATCAGGCCCGTGAGACGTTCAATACCGATTTGTGCCATGATGGCATGAGTAGAGCGAATACCGGACCAATTATCAATCGAGGGAATTGGAATTACTTTCTGGCCGTCGGCGCAATCGAGCGCCTCCAAAACGGAGCCAGAGTGGTGGGCACTCAATCAAACATCTCGGATACCCTTTCAGGCAAGATCATACTCATCGTCGGCGGCACCTCGGGGATCGGCCTCGCCGCAGCCATTCAAGCCAAGTCCTTCGGCGCAAAAGTCATCGTGGTCGGATTTGACGCCGAACGGGCAAAAGAAGCCGCAGAACAACATGGCCTCAGTGGCTGGAGGGCGGCCGATGTGACCAAGCGCGCGGCCATCGAATCCGCGCTCGCTGATATCGAACATGTCGATCACCTCGTCTTGCTGGCCGGAAGCTTCGTTGTCGGAAAGGTGCTGGAAGCCGACGTCGACCATCTCCGCCGCGCGTTCGAAGAGCGCGTCTGGGCGGCGATATACACTCTTCGGGCACTTGGAGACCGCCTCGCCGCCGACGGTTCGGTGACATTCATCTCCGGAGCACTGGTCGACCGGCCGAATGCCTATGGGACCGCCGTTCTCGCTGCCGCTTCGGCAGCGATGGAAGCATTGGCACGCGGCCTTGCGTTGGAACTCGCGCCGCGCCGAGTGAACACTCTTTCGCCGGGTCCGATCGATACTCCACTGCTCGGCAAGGCACTTGGCGACGGTCGCGACGCCTTTGTCGAGGGTGTCTCAGGGCAACATTGCCATTACATCGTCTCGGGAGCGCTGAGGAAGCCGGGGCGGCAGTCGTGTTCTTGATGGCGAATGGCTGGATGAACGGCGCGACGCTCAACCTCGATGGTGGATCGCGGCTGGTCTGAAGGCTTTTCAGCATTGCGAGCCAGAACTCTCTGAAATTTGTCGCTCGGGTTTTCGAACCCTTCAAGAAGGAATTCACTGAATGTCGACTGACCCAACCAAGACAGCCCTTACCTTTTTCGGCCACTGGAATACCGGCCACATCGACGAGGCGATCGCCATGCTTTCCGAAGGAGTGCTGTATGACAACGTACCGTTCCCGAATATCGTCGGGCGCGAGAACGTCCGAAAGTTTCACCGGGATTTTGGAATTGGGACGACGTTCACGGTTGATTGGACGGTGACACAGATCGCGGCAGCCGGAAATGTCGTCCTTAACGAACGGCTTGATGTGTTCCTGCATGAGGGTGGTGGAAAAATCATACTTCCGGTCATGGGGACGCTTACGGTCGTGGAGGGAGCGATCACCGTTTGGCGCGACTATTTCGATCCCTCTGATTTCGATCGGCAGTTGGCTCTAATCGGGAAATAACTCAATGGAATATACTGGCTGCTTAGGGCGGCCAAAAGCGGTCGTCGAACCAGTAAAGCACCAATGCCCTGGAAACAGAAGAGCGGTAAAAAACTTCTCACCTTCCGGACAGCTGTTCCCCTTTGCGCGACACAGCGTTCCGGGGAGCATTCTTCCGGTTCAGCGCGGGTCTGATGGTTCGCTCGACAGTGTTGTTGCCGAACTCGATGCGGCCGTCGGCCAGGAAGCTACAAAAGCCATCCCAACATTTGGCGATGTAGGTGAGCGCTTCGCCCAGCGGCGATTTGTCGGCGGTTCCGAGACGGGCGGATCGACGATGACCGCTGCGAACTCCACCGCGTCCTCGGGCGCGGGCAGGACGAGCTTGCCTTGCCGCGCCATCGTGCGCCAAGTTGAAAGGCGGTTAGCCCGCAATCCATAGCGCTCGGCGACATCATTCACCATCGCGCCGGGCCTCAAGCTTTCCGAAACAATCTGCGCCTTGATCTCATCAGGCCAATGACGGTGGACCTCACGTCCAGACCTCCTGGTTGTGAGAACTTCCACAGTAGTCTCCATGAAAGAAACTCCCTTTTGTTCATCCATGGAAAGGCGATCACAGATCACGACAGGAAGGACAACGTGGGAGTGGAACATCGGTTACGCCTGGCATGAAACCTTCGGTAAAGTGATCGTCAGCCCGAGAATTACATTGCCGACATGCTGCTTTTCTGGCCCAATGCACCCGCGCCGGGACCAGCGCTCTGAATTGCGGAGTAAACAGGTGAACGTCAAAAGCATCGGATTCGTCGGAACCGGCGTCATCACCGAGGCGATGGTTCGCGGACTTCTCGCTGAACCGGCCTATGCCTCCGAGATTCACGTCTCTCCTCGAAGCGCTCACATTGCGGAAACGCTGGCGGGCGAATTCGCCACTGTCAGGATTGCCGAGGACAATCAGGATGTCGTCGATCACAGCGACATGGTGTTCCTAGCGATACGGCCGCAAGTCGCCGAGGAGATCGTTCGCGCCCTTTCGTTCAAGAATGGCCACAGAGTCGTCAGCGTCGTGGCGGCAACGGAGCGCCAGGCCCTCCTCGACTGGATTGGCGCCGACGTGCATCTCGTCCAAGCGATCCCCCTGCCCTTCGTCGCGAAGCGGCGGGGCGCGACCGCCGTCTATCCGCCTGATGACGCGGTTGCGGCTTTGTTCGACACGCTCGGAACGGCCATCCAGTGCGAGTCGAGGAAGGAATACGACCTGCTCGCGGCCGCGAGTTCGATGATGTCGACCTATTTCGGGATCATGGAGACGGTTGCCGGCTGGCTGGAAAAAAGCGGCCTTGAAAGGGCGAAGGGCCACGCCTACATCGCCCCGCTCTTCGCAAGCCTGGCGCAGAAGGCCGCCAAGCCCGGCACCGAACCGTTCAGCGCATTGAGCCACGAATTCGCGACCAAGGGCGGGTTGAACGAGCAGGTTCTTTCAGATTTCGAAAAGAAGGGCGGCATTGCCGCGCTGACCTCGGCCCTCGACGGCGTCCTCGCCCGCATCGAGGGCAGGAATTAAAACGTCGGCGGCGTGCAGGCGCTGATGACTTCGCAGGGCACCGGTCCGATGCAACGGAAGCGGTGCGGGCGCCTGCTTTCGAAATAATAGGCATCGCCCGGTCCGAGGATGCGCCGCTCGTCATCAACCGTGACCTCGAGCCTGCCCGAAAGCACGATCCCGCCCTCCTCGCCTTCGTGGACGAGAGGAACCTTTCCGGTGTCGGCGCCCGGCTGGTAGCATTCCTTGAGGATTTGCAGGCTGCGGCCAAACAGGTTCTCGCCAACCTGCCTGTAGGAGATGGCGCCCTTGCCGATCTCCACCAGTTCCTCAGCCGCATAGAAGGCCTTTTTCGGTCGGTCGGGCTCGAAGGCGAAGAATTCCGCAAGCCCGATGGGGATGCCATCGAGAATCCGCTTCAAAGCCCCGACCGAGGGATTGGAAGCGTTCGATTCGATCAACGAGATCGTCGAATTGGGCACACCCGTGCGCTTGGCGAGTTCGCGCTGGGAAAGCTTGTGGGCAATGCGGAGATGGCGAAGGCGGCTGCCGATATCGACTGACATTGGGTTCGTTTCCGTTGTTCAGAATATCGAAAATCTATCCCGCCGCACATTGAATTTCAATGACTTGCATAGACAAAGAAAAGGACTTGTTCGCGGCCGGGAAATCGCCATCCTCGACGCCATCCCTAAGGAGGCCGGAATGGACCAGATCAGCAAGACGAACGCACCCGTACTCGAGAATTTCTGGATGCCGTTCACCGCGAACCGGCAGTTCAAGGCAGCACCCCGGCTCCTCGCCGGCGCCCAGGGCATGTATTACACCGATGTCGACGGAAATCAGGTTCTGGACGGCACGGCCGGCCTCTGGTGCTGCAATGCGGGCCATGGCCGCAAGAAGATCGCCCAGGCCGTCGAGCGGCAGCTTGCGACGCTCGACTATGCCCCGACCTTCCAGATGGGCCATCCGATCGCCTTCGATTTCGCTGCAAAACTGGCGGCAAACGCGCCGGGCGGCGCTGAGGCCAAGCTCGACAGGGTTTTCTTCACCGGCTCGGGCTCGGAATCGGTCGACACCGCGCTAAAGATTGCCATCGCCTATCAGCGCGCCATCGGCCAAGGCACCCGCACGCGGATCATCGGGCGCGAGAAGGGATATCACGGCGTCGGTTTCGGCGGCATTTCCGTCGGCGGTCTCGTCAACAACCGGCGCGTCTTCCCGCAGATACCGGCCGACCATATGCGCCATACGCTTGACGTCGAGCGCAATGCCTTCTCCAAGGGCCTTCCCGCCCACGGCGTGGAACTCGCCGATGATCTCGAGCGGCTGGTGCAGCTACACGGCGCCGAAACCATTGCCGCCGTCATCGTCGAGCCGATGTCAGGATCGGCGGGCGTGATCCTGCCGCCGAAGGGGTATCTGGAGAAGCTGCGCGCGACCGCCGACAAGCACGGCATCCTCTTGATCTTCGACGAAGTCATCACCGGCTTCGGCCGCCTCGGCACGCCTTTTGCGGTGGATTATTTCGGCGTCGTGCCCGATCTCGTCACCACAGCAAAGGGCCTCACCAACGGCGCGATCCCGATGGGCGCGGTCTTTGCCAGCCGCAAGGTCCACGACGGCCTGATGGTCGGGCCTGACAATGCGATCGAGCTCTTCCACGGCTACACCTATTCCGGCCATCCCGTCGCCTGCGCCGCCGGTCTTGCGACCATGGAAATCTACGAGGAAGAAGGCCTGCTGACCCGCGCAGCCGATTTGGCCGACTATTGGCAGGAGGCTCTGCATTCGCTGAAGGGCTTGCCGCATGTCGTCGATATCCGCAACCTTGGTCTGGTCGGCGCGGTGGAACTGGCGCCGAGAGCCGCAGCGCCGGGCACCCGCGCCTACGACGTCTTCGTCGATTGCTTCAACAAGGGCCTGCTCATCCGCGTCACCGGCGACATTATCGCGCTGTCGCCGCCGCTCATCGTCGAGAAGGGTCAGATCGACACGATCGTCTCGATCATCGGCGACGCGCTGAAGCGCGCGGCGTAGACTGTATGACCGATACGGCGGCGAATCAGCCGCCGCGTCGCGCTATCCGACTGGCACACCAAGCCCGACCTTGACCCGATCCATCGCGACGAAGGTCCGGAAGCGCTTGACATTGTTGTTGCCGAAGAAGAGCCGCCGCGTCAGGGCTTCGTAGTCGGCCATCAACGGCACGACGATGACAAGAATGAAATCCGCTTCGCCCGTCACGTAATAGCATTGCTGGATCTCAGGGGCGGCTGCGAATTCGCTCTTGGCGCGCTCGATCTGCTCGGCAGTTTCGCTGATGACCTCCACCTCGACGAAGATCGTGATCGACTGTCCCAGAGCCTCCGGCTCAACGACCGAGACATCCGCCCGGATCACGCCCTCTTCCCGCATGCGCTTGATCCGGCGCTGCACGGCGGGCGCGGAAAGGTTCACCGCATCGCCGATCGTCCGCTGCGGCGTCATATTGTCCCGCTGCAGAATGGCGAGGATCTTCCGGTCGAAGACGTCGAGATGCGCCGGCTGAACGCGCTTGCTCAAATCCATGCTCCAATGAAACAAAATTGCAAATAATCCCCGGAATATCAGCGCCTTTTTCGCTCACGCTGCAATAGAGTTCAGCGAAACCACAAATCGAGGTTCGCGATGTTTCTCTTGAACACCACCGCAGATTATCGTCAGCCGCTCGATCCGAGGGATGCGGAAACCCTCGGCGCCGCCGCTGCCGAGGAAGTGGAACGTCACCTGTCGTTTCGGGAGAACCACGCACCGACGCCGCTCGTCGCTTTGCCGGGACTGGCGCGGGAAATCGGCGTCGCTGCGATCCACGTCAAGGACGAAGGCCACCGTCTCGGTCTTGGAAGCTTCAAGGCGCTCGGCGGAGCCTATGCGGTGATCCGCCTGGTTCTCGAAGAGGCCGAGCAGCGGCTCGGCCGGGTCGTCGATATGGCCGAGCTGCATTCGGAAGAAGTCCGCGCCATTGCACGTGGAATGACCGTTGCCTGCGCCACCGATGGAAACCACGGCCGCTCGGTTGCACAAGGAGCGCAACTCGTCGGCGCGCGCGCCGCAATCCTCGTGCACACAGGCGTCAGCAACGAGCGCGTCGCCGCCATCGCCCGCTTCGGCGCCGAGATGATCCGCGTCGAGGGAAGCTATGACGACTCCGTCCGGGAGGCCGCCTGGGTGGCCGAGGCGAAGGGCTGGACCATCGTTTCCGATACGTCGTGGCCGGGCTATGAGCGGATTCCCGGCCTGGTCATGCAAGGCTACACCGCGCTCGTCAGAGAAGCTCTCAAGCAAATGCCGGAGCCGCCGACGCATGTCTTCATCCAGTCGGGTGTCGGGGGAATTGCCGCAGCCGTCGCCGGCCATCTGGCGATCGAACTCGGCGACCTGCGTCCCGTCTTCACCGTCGTCGATCCCGCCCGCGCGGCATGCCTCTTCGAGACGGCGCGCGCCGGGCGCCCGGTAACGATCGCCCATGGCGAACCGACTGTCATGGCAATGCTCGAATGCTACGAACCCTCGCTAGTCGCATGGCGGATTCTTTCCCGTGCCGCCGATGCCTTCATGACAGTTGATGAGGCGGATGCGACCGGGATCATGAACCGACTTGCTCGTCCGCACTCCGGCGACCCGGCCGTCGTTGCCGGGGAAAGCGGCGGCGTCGGCCTGGCAGCGGCCGTCAAAGCCGTCGCCGATCCGGCGATCAGAGCGACGCTCGCAATCGACCAGCGCTCCCGCATCTTTGTCGTCAACACCGAAGGCGCGACCGATCCCGGCAAATATGAAGAAATCACCGGACTGTCGCCCGCCGCAGTCGCCGCGAAGAACCCGGAAGGAGCCTTGATATGACCGGGCAATCCCTCGATGCGGCGCGTCTCATCGGGCGTATCAGGACGCTCGGTGAAATCGGCCGGGATGCCGATGGACGGCTCGTGCGGCTGGCGGCTTCCGATACCGAAAAGCTCGGCCGCGACCAGTTCGTCACATGGGTCAAGGGCGCGGGACTAGATCTCGCGGTCGATCGCATCGGCAATATCTTCGGCATCTGGAAGCCCGATGGCGTCACCGACGACGCGCCGCTCCTGCTCGGCTCGCACATCGATACAGTCATCGGCGCCGGCATCTATGACGGCTGCTACGGTGTGCTTTCCGGGCTTGAAGTGATCGAGACGCTGAAAGCGGAAGGGTTGACGCCATCCCGGCCGGTCGTCGTGGCGGCCTTCACCAATGAGGAAGGCGTGCGCTACGCGCCCGACATGATGGGTTCCCTGGTCTATGCGGGCGGCCTCGATATCGAGACGGCGCTTGCGACGATCGGCACCGATGGAACGGTCCTCGGCCAGGAACTCAGGCGGATCGGCTATGCCGGCGAGCATGAGCCGGGTTTCTTCCGGCCGCATGCCTATATCGAACTGCACATCGAGCAAGGGCCGGTCCTCGAACGCGAAGGCATTCCGGTCGCAGCCGTGGAATATCTTCAGGGCATCTCCTGGCAGAGGGTGACGATCACGGGGGATGCCAATCATGCCGGTACGACGCCGATCTCGATGCGGCGGGACGCCGGCCATGCCGCCGCCCGCGTGATCACTTTCCTGCGCGACCGGGCAAGGGCATCGAACACGCCGACCGTCGCCACCGTCGGCTGCATCAGCTTCGAACCGAACGCCATCAACGTGATCCCGTCGCGGGCGACCTTCACGGTCGATCTCCGCGATCCCGATGAGGATCGGCTGCAGGAAGAGGAAGCAGCACTCGCCGAGTTCCTGGAGAGCATATCGACTGAAGAGCAGGTCGGCATATCGGTGGAAAGGCTCGCCCGGTTCGAGCCCGTAAAATTCGACCAGGGGATCGTGACGCTCATCGAAACGGCGGCACGGGACCGAGGCCTCGCCTGCCGGCGGATGACCTCGGGCGCCGGCCACGATGCGCAGATGATTGCCCGCATCGCCCCGTCGGCGATGATCTTCGTTCCGAGCATCGGCGGCATCAGCCATAATCCGAAGGAATATACCGCCGACGAAGATCTCATCGCAGGCGCCAACGTCCTGCTCGACGTCGTTCGCCGGCTTGCCACGGAAGGGACACCCGCATGAGCATCGACAGGAACGCGCTTCACGAGGAGATGACGGCCTGGAGACGCGATCTTCACGCACATCCCGAATTTGGTTTCGAGGAACAGCGGACCTCGGCCTTCGTCGCCGCCAAGCTGCGGGAATTCGGGCTCGACGGGGTCGTCGAAGGCGTCGGCGGCACCGGCGTCGTCGGCACGCTGAAACGCGGCAGCGGCAATCGCGCCATTGCGATACGGGCCGACATGGATGCCCTGCGCATCAACGAACAGTCAGAGCTCAAATACCGGTCGCAGACCCCCGGCACAATGCATGCCTGCGGTCACGACGGCCATACCGCCATGCTGCTCGGGGCGGCGAAGATGCTGGCTGAGGGAGGCGGTTTCGACGGCACCGTGCGCTTCATCTTTCAGCCGGCGGAAGAATGGGGCAAGGGCGCGCTCGCAATGATCGCCGACGGGCTGTTCGAGAGATTCCCGTTCGATGAGATCTACGGCATCCACAATATGCCCGGCCTCGGCGTCGGCAGTTTTCGCACGCGGCCCGAGGCCTTCATGTCCGCCGAGGACAATTTCGAGATCACGTTATCGGGCGTCGGCGGCCATGCGGCGCGGCCGCACTCCGGCAACGAAGTGCTCGTCGCGGCCTGCGCGCTCGTGACCAATCTGCAGACCATCGTCTCCCGGCGGATGGATCCGGCCGACATCGGCGTCGTCTCGGTGACAGAACTAATCACCGACGGCACGCGGAATGCGCTTCCCGGCTTTGCCCGCATCCTGGGCGATGCCCGCAGCTTCCGTTCCGAGATCAGCGAGACGATCGAGAAGCAGATGCGCGTGATCGCGGAGGGCACGGCCATGACCTACAACGTCAAGGCCGAGGTGCTCTACACCAGGGAATTCGTGCCGCTCATGAACGATCCAGCCCTGACGGAGGAGGCCCTTGCCGTCGCGCATGAACTTTACGGGCCTTCGAGTGTCGCCACCGAGAGCAAGCCCATGACGGGGTCCGAAGACTTCGCGCAGTTCCTCTCGAAGGTGCCCGGCTGCTTCGTCTTCCTCGGCAACGGCGAGCACTCGTCGCCGCTCCATAACCCGACCTACGATTTCAATGACGCCGGCCTTCTGCATGGAGCAAATTTCCATACGGCAATTGCCCGCCGACGGCTGCAGGCAGGCTGATCGGGCCGCGTCGGCCTGAAGTCCTAGCGTTTCAGAGTCTGTGACGGGAGTTGGCCGAAACGCTTTCTATATTCTCCGGCAAATCGCCCGAGATGCGTAAAACCCCATCTGAGCGCGATGTCGGCGACCGCCTGGCTCCCGCCCGACTCGCACAGCTCCCGATGGACAGCCAGCATCCTGATTTCATGCAGATATGCCGTCGGAGTCGTATTCTTGAATTGCCGGAAACCCTGCTGCAGCGTGCGAATGCTAACCCCGGCTGCCGCCGCGATATCATCGAGCGATTGCAGCTCGGCAACATGCTCCTGCATGAATTCTATGGCCCGTTTCACATGGCGCGGGGCCGGGGCCGGAGCGGGGCGCGCCAGCTGGTCCGAATAGCGATGCGGACAGGCCTCCAGGAGCAGGTATGTCGCCGCATCGCAGAGCGCGTTGACGGCCACCGGCGAGCGTTGCAGGAGGCTGCCGCGGCTGAGGCCGCTGTGGAGGTTCGAGACGAGCTGTTGCAGGACAAGCCCCGGACCGGCGGTCAGATCGAAGTGGGGATGAAAGCCGAGATCGCCGCTGATCGTCCGCTCGAACATATGGCCGAGGCGCGTGAGCATCTTAGCACGATCGACAAACAGGCAAAGATGGCGGCGGGGTCCGACGATGCTGCTGCTCCCGGCATGGCCCGACTCCAGGATCAAACCTTTACCGGGCGTCGAGTAAATTGGCTCTCCGCCGCCTGAGAAAGTCATATTCCCCGCGGTCGGCAGAAATACAGCTATCTTGTCGACGACCCCTTCCCGCTGGCAGTGAATCGTGCCGTCATAGGAACAATCGGCGACGCCCACATCTTCCAACGAGATGAAATTGCAGTGATACGCAATGGAAGTACCGCCTTGCGCCGTGACCTTTATCGGAGCTTTCGGCGTCGACAGCGCCTCCGAGAGCTGGTCCGGATCCGTTCCACTCCGCACCGTTTCCCGAAACGGCATGCTCGCCATGGCCCGCTGTTTGGTCAGGCTGTCATGGGCATGCCAATCGGGACTAGCTGACATTCGTGACCTCTGAAAATAGTGTGCAAAAATGATAGATGATTTGCACGGTCGTGTTCAATCTCTTTGCCGTCAAGCGTATCGGCTGACGGCAAGGTCCTTGGCGTCGATTTCAGGCGCGCGGCCGCTGACGAGATCGCCGATCAGGCGTGCCGAACCGGTGCTCATGGTCCAGCCGAGCGTGCCGTGACCGGTATTCAGGAAGAGGCCGGCGACCTTGGTCGGGCCGATGACGGGTGTACCGTCCGGCGTCATTGGCCGCAGGCCGGACCAGAAGGACGCCTTGGAAACATCGCCGCCGGGGAAGAGATCGGTGACGGAATGCTCCAGCGTGCTGCGGCGCGCCAGGCCGAGATCGTTGGTATAGCCTGAGATCTCCGCCATGCCGCCGACCCGGATGCGGTCTCCGAGCCGGGTGATTGCGATCTTGTAGGTTTCGTCCATGACGGTCGATTCCGGCGCGCGGGACGCATCGGTGATCGGGATGGTCAGCGAATAGCCCTTGACCGGATAGACCGGCAGGCTGATGCCGAGCGGCTTCAAGAGCAGCGGCGAATAGCTGCCGAGCGCAACGACCACCGCATGCGCGCTCATCCGCTCGCGCTCGCGATCGCCATCGCGATCCGTCACGACCCCGCACACACGGCCGTCCTCGACGTCAAGCGCCTTGATCGTCGTGCCGTAGGCGAAGCGGACGCCGAGCGCTTCGGCTTTGGCCGCCAGCGCATTGGTGAACTTGAAGCAGTCGCCGGTTTCGTCCTTCGGGGTCAGCAGGCCGCCGACGATCTTCTCGCGTACGTGCCTCAGCGCCGGTTCGACGCGAATGCAGCCGTCCCTGTCCAGTACCTCATAGGGAATGCCGTCGGCGGCCAGCGCCTTGACGTCCTTTGCCGAAGCTTCGAGCTGCTGTTGTGTGCGGAACAGCTGCAGGGTTCCCTGCATGCGCTCGTCATAGGCGATGCCGGTTTCCGTGCGAAGCTCGGCCAGCGCAATGCGGCTGTAATCGGCAAGGCGCAGCATGCGGCTCTTATTGATGGCGTAGCGCTCGGAGGTGCAGTTCGATAGCATCCTCGCCATCCAGGAGAGCATCGCCAGGTCGAGTTTCGGGCGCAGGATGAGCGGCGCATGCTTCATGAACAGCCACTTCATGGCCTTCATGGGAATGCCGGGTGCGGCCCAGGGCGAGCAGTAGCCGAAGGAGACTTCGCCGGCATTGGCGAAACTCGTCTCCAGCGCCGGCCCCGGCTGGCGGTCGACGACGGTGACCTCATGGCCTGATTTGGCAAGCTGATAAGCGGATGTGACGCCGAGGATGCCGGCTCCCAGAACGATGACTTTCATGATATTCCCAATGGTGGAGCCGCTTGATCTCAGCGATATTGCCTGTCGTAACGGTCGCCCAGGCCGGTTAAGATTTCGTAGGCTATGGTGTCGGCATCGCGCGCGATGTCTTCGAGCGTCTGATGGCTGCCAAGCACCTCGACAAGGCTGCCGAAGGTCAGCGTGCCTTCCGGCAGGCCCGATATGTCGACGGTGATGCTGTCCATCGACACGCGACCAACGATCGGCAAGCGGACACCCTTGAAATAGACCGCGCCGCGGTCGCTGAGGCAGCGCGGCAGGCCGTCGGCATAACCGGCGGCAATGGTGGCGAGACGCATTTCCCGCTGCGCGACATGCGCGCCGCCATATCCGACCTTCGCACCTGATGGCACGGTGCGCGTCTGCACGACGGCGACATCGAGGCTGACGACCGGCTCCATCGGGTTCTCTTCGCCGCCGTTCGGCGCGCCGCCGTAAAGCGCGATGCCGGGGCGGGCGAGCACGCCGTGATAAGCATCGCCGAGGAAAACGCCGCCGGAATTGGCGAAGGAAATGTCGAAGCCCGGAAATTCATCGGCGATGCGGGACATTTCGGCAAATTGCTCGCCGTTCTGCTCGCTACCTGCGTCGTCGGCCGAAGCCAGATGGCTCATGATGAACAGGATCTCGATGTTGCTGCCGTCGCGAAGGGCTGCCGCCAGCTCCGCTCGTTCTTGCTCGGGAAACCCGAGCCGCGACATGCCGGTATCGAATTGCAGGACGGCCGGCAGGCAGCGCTTCAGCATCCGCGCCGCAGCCGACCATTGCCGCCACTGAGCAAGCGAATTCAGAACCGGGACGACGCCCATTTCGGCGCAGGCGATCTCGTTGCCCGGCTGCAGGCCGTTCAGCACGAAAATCTGGGCATCCCCCGCGATGGCCGGGCGAAGCCGCACGGCCTCGACGAACTGGGCAACGAAGAAATGCCGGCAACCCTTATTGTAAAGCGCTCTTGCGACCCGTTCGGCGCCGAGGCCATAGGCATCGGCCTTGACCACCGCCCCCGCGCGGGCCGGCGCCAGCATCGACACGAGCTTGCAATAGTTGCGGCCGAGTGCGGCAAGATCGATCGTCAGGTAGCCCGTCGCTCCCTGCGTGGTCGTGGCTGCGCGTATGCCGGAAACCAAAATATCGCTATCCATATCCGCTCCTCTTGATACCGGGAGCTTATGAAATAATCAGCGAAATTACCTGTCATTCATTCATCGATTATTGCATGATGCATCTATTATTCGCATAATCAATTAAAGTCCGGAATGATCCACCATGCCCGCTCTCGACGCGATCGACCGCAATATCCTGAGGCTGCTGCGCCTCGATGCCCGCATGAGCAACGCCAAGCTCGCCGCCGAGATCGGCCTGTCGCCATCGGCCTGCCTCCGGCGCATCAAGATCATGGAAACATCAGGCGTGATCCGCGGCTATACCGCGCTTGTTGATACCGGCAATGCGGATGCGACGATCGCCGTGATCATCAACATCACCCTCGAACGGCAGACGGAGGATTATCTCGACCGCTTCGAGGCGGCCGTCCGCCGGCATCCCGAAATCCGGGAATGTTTCCTGATGACGGGCGGCTCCGATTACCTGCTGCGCGTCGAGGTCGCCAATGCGGGCGAGTTCGAGCGAATCCACAAGGAGATATTATCGGCCTTGCCTGGAGTTCTCAGGATCCACTCCAGCTTCTCGATCCGCAATGTCCTGGCGACGCGCACAAGAGGCAAACGCTGAACCACGGTTTTCCTGTGCTTTGCGTTGCAGCGCCTCGGGAGAAGATTACTTGTGGCATTCGGGCGCGGGCAGCTCTTCGTCAGTTCCCCAGGTTGAAAGCCAATTCTCAACCTCTTCGGCGGTCACGTGCAGACCGGTCGCCTGAAATTCATCCCAGGCATTGAGCGTCTCCTGCCGCAGCGTCTCGCGCTTCTCCTCACGCTCCACATATTGCCTAATGGCTTCCCGCATGATCCAGTGAGAGGAGCGGCGGCGGATTTCGGCCAGTTGTTGGACACGGCCCTTCAGATCGTCATCGAGCTTGAGCGAGGTCGGCGATGCCATGGAGCCTCCGTAGTCAAAGAGAGTACTGGACGCTACTGTAGTTCTCCCGGCCCACCTGTCTATGAAGATGTTCACCAGTTCTCCGCAGAAGTCTGACTTCAGGCGAGAAGGCCATGAACATTTCAAACTATATCAACTCAAGCGCGGTCGCCCTGGCAACCGCTTCGGTCGTCGTGGCAACGGTCAGCTTGCGCCGGGCCGAAGCGAGATAGAGCTGCACCGCGCTCACCGAAATCGACAGGCGGGCACAGATCTGCTTTGCCATGAGACCGTTCGCCGTCATCTCAAGGCACTGCAGTTCCCGGCGCGACAATTGCGGAAAATCCGCAACCTTTCTCATGCCCGACAGGACCATTGCCCTGTCGTGCAGATGGTGGGCGAGGAACTGGAGATCGCGCATGCTGTCCATGCGGAATTGCCGCCAATAGGCATCGGGATGATTTGACGTGACCGTAAACAGCGATCGCTCGCCCTGCGGTCCCCGCACCGGCAGGGTGACGCCCTGCCGGCCGACGCCAAAGGCCATGGCCTCCTTGAAGAAGACGTGGGTCCGGCCCGAATCCCATTTCGACGCGGACCATTCCACCGGCAGGAAGCCGCGCCGGCCGAGGCGTATGACCGGATCGATGCTGAAGTAGTCCCGTTCCAGATATTGTTTCACCCATTCGGGCGGATAGGTCAGCATCAGCAATGGATTGCCGGCCGCCGCACCCAAGGGGCGGGTCACATGCAATACCATGTGCGATATCGCATAGATGTGGCGGACTTCATCCAGCGTCGCTTCCAGATCCTGCAATGTCGGCGCTGCGGAGATCCGGTCCAGACTGTAGAAAAAACGAGAACTGCTCAGCATGAGTTGGACTCGCGGTTGTATGTTTCGTTATCTACCCGTACTGGTATCATTTAGCGACTGCTGATAAAAGCCCATTCCCCGGCATGACGTGAAAAATAGGTTAAGGTCTGGCGCGGCATATCCGCTCCGGAAGGCGGCGCTGTGTCGATCCCGGAACCGACGGCTTGCTTGCGGCACAACACCCGCGCGACGGGGCCGCCTTCACCTGATGCCGCCATGCCTTTCGGCAGCCACCTCGCCAGGATTGCAGGAGGTCTGTTCGATAAGCCGGGAGAGGTTGGCGCGAAGCGTGCGTCCGTTCTCCGCCGTCACCTCCCACAGGCCGACATAGAGGTTGCCGATCTCTGGCCGGGATCTGGCAAGCGGCGTCGGCCTCCAGCCGATCCGGCGATAGACGCCGATCATCGCGGCGTCATAGACGCCGACAATGCTTTCGATGCCGGTATCGAGAGCAAGATCGCAAAGGCCGGAAAGCAGCTCTGTCGCGACCGTGCGCGACGAATTCTGGTCGACCTGCCCGGCCAGCGGATGAACGCAGAAGCGGGTGCATTCCCAGGTCGTCGGGCTGTCGACGTCGAAAGGCTCGTCGAAGAATTGACGGAACTCGCTCTTCAGCATCGTCGCCCCGGTGGTCGGCAGCAGGCGCAGCGAGCCCGTCAGCGCGCCGGAAGGCACCTGCGTCACGAGATAGACGGGATCTTCCGTCTCGTCGTAGCGATCCCTTTCCCACTCATCCCTGACATCGACCTGCCATCCCAGCCGGTCGCGAAAGATGGCGGCGCGCGCCCGAAACATTTCATCGAAGGCGCGCCGATCGGTCTCGAACATATCTCTGGTGAGTATCCGCAACATCTCCGCCCCTCCTGGTCGTCGATGTTTCACAACGAGAGGCCGATCCCGGGCAATATGGATATTTCACCAGATTGACTGGCCCTTCGCTTTGCCTTCCATTTCCATAAGCGATTTCTGATATTGATCTGACGAACGCTCTCCATGGCCACCAAATTCAAGAGAACCTGGGGAGGATTCCGATGACGCACGACCTGGCACGCGGCAGACGCATTCGCGAGGCGATATCCCGCGGCAAATTCCGCAAAGTTCACGCGCTCGCGGCCGAACTGAACGTATCCGTCGCCGCCGTGTCGCGCTGGCAGAACGGCGGCCACACCTCGCTCGAAAGCGCCTGCGCGCTGGCGCACCTGCTTGATGTCTCCCTTGACTGGCTGCTGCTCGGGCGGGGCACCATGGACGGGCATCGCGACAGCCCGATCTCGACCACCGAATTGCAACTGGTTCTGGCGCTGCGCGACCGGCCTGCGGCGGCCCGCTTCAATCTCATCGGACTGGTCGAATCCATCCCTCCGGAGCACCCGTAAAGCCAAGCGCAAATTTGGGCAGTTTTTCAATCTGCGCTCAACACGTTTAGGTTGCTATTGTCCAGATAATCGTTGATATTTCTAGTCAGGGTTTCATGAACGGCAACAGCGGAACGGCTATCCGCCTGCCCTCGCCGCCCCGGAGGCCCTTGTTTTCACTCTCAACCGAGAAGGGTCGTCGACCATGTCTACCTTGCTGACCATCAACGTGAAAAACTACGAGCCCCAGGCGCAAAGCTTCTACTTCTTCCAGCAACCGGCCATCTACACTGGCGGCGGGCAAGTCTATTCGAACAGCCTTTATTCGCAAACGCTCGGCAACTACGATAGCACGGGCTCGATCCTGACCTTCCAGGTCAACCTGCAATATTACGCCGGTATCCAGCAGTCGAATACGCCGCCGTCGATCGGCTCCGCTTCCGGCTACGCATCGGCCAGCCGCGCTGTCGATCTTGCTCCAGCGTCGGGTGGCAGCGGTAAACCGAACGACTGGACGAATGCAACCGTCAGCCCGCTCGGCCTTTCCGCGCCGACCTACGGTGAAGGGGTGCAGCCTGGCGCCTTCCGCATCACCACGCCGAGCTTCACCTCGCCGCCCTATTTCAACGTTGGCTCTGCCGTCGACGTCAATGGTGGCATCGTGCTGTCCAACTTCGTGCAGGCAAATCCGCTCAGCAATACCGATTGCCAGCCGATCCTGACATATTACGTCCAGACCGGCTCTTATACACCCGGCACCGTCATGAACTTCACCCAATCGAGCATCAACGCTGCGACCTCCGATTTCACCGGCGGCTACACCATCTGCAACGTCACCCTGAACGCCAACGGCACCTGGACCGTACAGCGCCAGTAAGCCTCGGCAGGCATGCGGGTGAAGCGTCCCCTCTTCGCCCGCATGCGCGCCATCTGCGCGATGCCGTTGCCCGTCGAGGCGGCGAACAGGCAGGATCTTAGCCGGGAGTGTCGCACGCCATGACCAGTTCGTCCTACCAGATTATCGTCCGGAACCAGTCGCAGACGACGCAATATTTTTATGTCTTTCAGAAGCAGGCCGCCTTTCCCTCCTTGACGAGCCCTTCCATTCTCGCGAGCAGCCTTGGCTGCCAGAGCGTCGGCAACTACGCGAGTTCGGGCGCCCAGATCAATTTCGGTCTGGACACGCAAGTCTATGCGGGCGCCCTCAGCACCGGGCAAGCGGTGGCGCCCTCGCAGTTCATCGCGCTCATCTCGCTCGATGCTACGCGATCGATCGTCAGCACCACCACCGCCGCCCGGCCGATCACGCTCACCACGTCGAGCGGTTCGCCTGACAACTCCACGAACTTGTCGCTCAATCCGCTCGGGCTTTCCCCGTCCGCCTACCAATCCGAAGTGCCGGTCGGAGGATTTGCCATGAACGTGCCCACCTATACGCCCATGCCGGTTCCGGAGCTCTATTGCGGCGTCGCGGCACTCAACAACGATCAGGCGATCATCCTCTCCAGCTTCGTCGCCCCTCCCCCCAACGTCATCATGAGCTGCATACCGCAGCAGATCTTTTTCGTAAAAACGGGCTTCCAGCCGCCCGGAAGCGACGTGTCCTACAACGAGACGAACGCGGCCCGCTGCGATTTCACCACCGGCTACACCACCTTCAACGTGACCTACAACGCCAACGGAACCTTTTCGGCGACGGGAGGACAATAGGCTTGGAAACCCATCCGGCGCGGACACATGAGTGGGCCATCACACCCAAAAGGAAAGGATACGCAAATGTCGATGCACACTGCGAAAACTCCCCCCACGCAGGCCTCGCGCCGCCTCGAGGTCATCCCGCAAGCGGCGTCACCCTAGCAGTTGACGCAGCCATGCCACCTGCCCGCACATCTGCGGGACGATCAACCCCTAAATGGAGAGCAATACCATGGATATGACCAGAACCCCCAAGCAGTCTGAAACCATCGGCAGCGAACTCAACGTGTTCGCCAAAGCTCCGCGCGTCGGGCAGACGCCGTCCGCGACTGAAATCGCCGCCATGATTAAGGGCGGGAAGCCGGGCGATATGGACAAGCTCGACGTCTGAGCCGGGCCGGGGACAACGCCCGGCAAATCCTCCGTCGTCATGCGCGGGAAAAGCCAGAGCATGACGGCGGGCAAGACGAGATTTGCCAACAAGCTGCAGTGACCAGCGCGGAAGCGGCGGTCACTGCTTTCTCAAGCGCCATCGGAGAGATCACGCCATGTTCAAGGGAACGATCGATCGGGAATGCCTGCCTGCGGCAGATGGGCAGCAGCAGGCTTTTCAAGGCCCGGCGGCGCGCGTTGATATTCTCGATCATCCCCTGCTCGAAAGCTTTCGCTGGGAAACGCCGGAGCGGACGATCCTGCTTTGCCGCGAACGCTGCGTCGGTCCGGACGGCCTCGGCGCGCCGCGGGCCGATTGGACGATGGAGCAGGCTCAGGCTTTCTCAGCCGCGCATCGGCAATGGCCGCTGGACTATCAGTCGGTCTTGATCGACTGCCGCACCGGCTTGGTCACCGTTTCCGCCGGTCGTGGCGGCGTTGCACCCCTCTACATCAGGGTGGCGGGCGCGCGGATCGATCTGTCATGGTCGATGGCGGACTTCTATCCCGATATCGACCTAGACGACCTCGACGTGGAGCGAACCGGCCTGCGCCTGACGGGAACCCTGCCCTACGCGGCAACGACGATGTTCCGCTCCGTCTTCATGGTGACGGAACGGGCCACACTCGTTGTCGGCCGCGACGGCGCGGTGGACGTCAAATATCCCGAGCCGGCCGAGTATTACGTTCCGACCCCTCTTCGTGACGATGCCGATATATCGGCAGCGGCTGGCGGGCTGGTCGACGCGCTGCTGCAGCGCTGGCCGTTGCAACCGGATCTGGTCGCGAGCGAATTTAGCGGCGGCCTGGATTCGGCCGTCGTGGCCGCCATCCTTGCCGCCCGCTATCCTGACCTGCCGACCTACGCGCTGGAGATCGACGGACCGGCGCGCGCGCAGCAGATCCGGCGGCGCGCGCTTGCGGTCGATCACTTCGCATTCCGGGATATGCTGCTGCCCGTCGGCGCCGTGCCCATGGTGCCCTCCTCCTTCGCCCGACATGCCGATTACGAGGCTGCCCCCTACAACGCCGATCTGCAAAGGCCGCTCGGCCGCCTGCTGAAAGCCTTCGTCGCCGCCTCCGGCGCGCGCGTGGTGGCGACAGGAACCGGGGGCGACGAGTTGCTGATGGCTCATGCCTTCGAACAGGAACCCGAGCAGCTTGCCCGCAACGTCAGCGACGCCTTTCTGCCGGAAGCCTTTCCGGCAGCCCTGTCAAAGTCCCTTAGGGATTGCCTCGCCGACTATGCCGCCCTTTGCGACAGAGCGCCCTTCCCGGTCCTGCCGATTTCGGTGCTGGAGGCGCAGGCAGCCCGCGCGCCGCTGTTTACAGCCCATGGCCTATGGCCCGTCAGCCCGTTTGCCCAGCCGGAGGCGGTCCGCTTCTATCGCAGCCTGCCTCTCGCCTGGCGGCAGCGCAAAAGCCTGCACCGCAGCCTGCTGCGGCATCTCGGCTATCCCGAGCCTTTCCTGGACATTCCGCTGCGCGAGAATTTCGAGCCCTACCTGACGCAATCCCTCGTCGCCGGAGCGGCCGAGATGGCGCTGGACCTGACGCGGAGCTGCTGCCTTCACGAGTTGGGGCTCGTCGACGCAGACCGCCTGATCGCCGCCATTAGGGCCGTCAGGCCCCATTCCTCGCTCAGCGAGGTCGGCTTCCTCTTCCATGCCTTCAATGTCGAATACATGTTGCGGCGGCTGAACGAACCGCGTTCGGCCGGCACACTTCGCGACCTTGCCGGAAGAGCCAGACACCATCAGGCTTTTCGGGCTCAAGGCGCGGCATAACCGGTTCGTCAGCTCGCGCGGACGATGTCGGCCTCCAATGCCTCCTGCTCCAGTCGCGCCGTCAGATCGGCAAAGGACTGCGGCCGTCCGAACGCGTAACCCTGAAGGGTGTGAACACCGAGATCGGCAAGCACCTTGGCATGTTCGATCGTCTCCACCCCTTCCGCGATGACTTCCATATCAAGTGCGCGCGCTATGTCGACCAGCGAACTGACCAGTCGGCGGCTCGGGACCGATTGCAGGATCGGCATCACCAGCTGGCGATCGATCTTGACACGATCCGGCCTCAGTTCGAGCAGGCCCAGCAACGAGGCATGGCCCGAGCCCAGGTCATCGATCTCGATATCGATGCCGAAGGACTTGATGGCCTCAATGTTCTGCCTGACATGATCGTTCAGGCTGTCCAGGAAGATCGTTTCGATCAGCTCGAAGCTCAACCGGCCAGGCGGTATGTCATAGCTGCCGAGCTTGGTCATCAACTCGGGATCATCGAGACGATCGGCGGAAAGATTGACGGACACCCGGATCCCTTCCAGGAGCGATGCCGAGGATTCCATATCCGCCAGCACGGCCTTCAGAATGACATCGTCAAGCTCCGCGACCAATCCATTGGAGGACGCCAGCGACAGGAAATGGGCGGGAGCGAGAATCCCCTTCGTCGGATGGTGCCATCTCGCCAGCGCTTCGACGCCATTTACCCGGAACGACTTGGCATCGACCTGAACCTGGTAGAACGGGCGGATCTGGCCGAGCGCCAGTCCCGAACGCAGATCCTGGACGAGCTGCCTTTCGGTCGCCAAGGCAGACGCCATCTCGTCGGAAAATATCTCGGCGCGATTCCGGCCGTTCCGCTTGGCATGGTACAAGGCGAGATCCGACTGCGAGAGCAGCTTGGCGAAATCGGCGCTCATCGCGCTGGCAACGCCGATCGAGCAACGGACGATCAGCGCCTGATCGCCGACGGGGATCGAACTCTCCAGACTGGTCTGAATATGATCGAGCACCGCATTGGTCTTGTCGCACTCGTCCTTCGGGATAAGCACGGCGAACTCGTCTCCGCCGAGGCGCGCCGCCACATCTCCGGCCGAAATGGCCTCCAGGAGAATTTTGCTGACGTGACGGAGAACCATATCTCCGACCGCATGCCCGAAACGGTCGTTGATCTCCTTGAAATGATCTACGTCGATATGAAGAAGCGTAACCTTGGCGCTCTGTTCCCGCGCAAGCTCCGACAGGGCGAAATCGAAGCTGCGCCGGTTCAACAGACCGGTGAGATGATCGTGGTCCGCGGCAAGCCGCGCTTCCGCCCGGCTCCTCTCAAGCTCTTTGTTGAGGAGCACGTCGTCCGTGACGTCCCATTCGGCGCCGACGAAGCAGGGATCCCCGGCGGCGTCGACGAAATAGCGGGCGCGCGAGCGCAGGTAGCGGATCGCTCCGTCCGGCCGGGTGATGCGGAACTCGGATGCATAGTCCGATTTGGTTTCGATCGCCCGCAGAAATATCGCGTTGGTCGGCCCCAGATCGTCGGGGTGGATGCTGTCGAGCCATATGACATCGAGTGGCGCCTTGGGCACGCCATAGATCGCCTTGAGCTGCTCGTCCCATCGCGTCTGCTTTTTCGCGATATTATGCTGCCAGATCCCGATCCCGGATGCCTCGAGGGCCAGGCCGAGCTGGCGAAGCAGATTCTCAAGCTCGACGTTTGTCCTGGATCGTTTGTTACTCAAGACGCTCTCGCTGTTTCGTTCGCCCAAATGTCTCATTGAATATTTGATAGAGTACTAATCAACATCTCGTCGCTCTCCGGCGCTATATTTGAACGGCCGAAAACTCCACTTTGAGATTGCCGGGAGAGGCCGCTCGACAGTCCCTGCGGGCGGCGCATTGCACGGCCGCGCCCATACGAATGATCGAAAAATGAGCATGATTGTCGATTGACTATAAAGTGAGCTTGCCATAGCGTTGAGGCAGAAATGGCATTGATCGCCAACGGCAACCGAGCCCCGATTTCCGCACCTCCTGCGGACGGGGCTTTTTTTATACCGTTCGGCCGGTCGTGCCAGCAGGTGTTCGAAGCGAGACTTTGGCGTGATCAAGAATACCACCCGTCGGAATGGTCCATTCGCTGCATGGCGGCAGGCAATTGGCTGCCGCCCATGCGGTGAGTGGCGGGACACGCCATGATCCGCAAGCCCGTCCCTCTTTCGCTTCTCTATTCGACGACGGGCCCTTATGCGGCCCTTGGCCGCGATGCCGTCGACGGCGCCCTGGCGGCGGTCGCCGAGATCAACAACAATTCCAGCCATTCCTTCCAGTTCGAGCCCAGCATCGACGATCCGGCCGGCAATGCGGAACGCTATGCCGAGCTTGCAGAGACCGCGATCCGGCAGCGGGGATGCAGGCACATCGTCGGCGCGATCACCTCCTGGAGCCGGAAGGAAGTGCTTCCGGTCGTCGAACGCCACGGTGCGTTGCTCTGGTATGCCTTTCCGCACGAGGGCTACGAGACGAGCGACAGCGTCATCTATCTGGGCGCCTGTCCCAACCAGCATCTGCTGCCGCTGTTCGGCTATGTCATGCCGCGCTACGGCCGGCGGCCGTTCATCGTCGGCTCGAACTATATCTGGGGCTGGGAAATCGGCCGCATCGCCCGCGAGATCACCGAGGCGGCCGGCAGCGAGGTGCTGGCCGAGCGCTTCGTGCCGCTGGGTTCGGAAGAAGTCGACCACCTGATCGCCGAGATCCGCCAGAAGCGGCCGGATTTCATCCTCTCCAACCTCGTCGGCCGCTCGGCCCAGGCGTTCATCCGCGCCTATGCGGAACTGCGTGAGGAAGACGCAGAGTTCAGCGCCGATCGCCGGCCGTTTGTCGCCTGCAACCTTTCGGAAATCGATCTCGCCGATCTCAGCCCGCAGGCCAAGGCCGGGCACATCGTCACCAACATCTATCTGGACAGGCTCGACACCGACGAAAACCGGCATTTCCAGGCACGATTGGCGGCGCGTCGCGGCAACGACCGGCCGGTCACCGGGCCTTTCGTCTTCGCCTATATGGCAGTTTCGGTCCTCGCCCAGGCGATCGCCGATGCCGGCACGGACGATCCCGACCTGATCCGCAAGGTGGTGACGCAACGGCGGTTCGATACGCCGATCGGCCCGATTTCGTTTGATCCGCGCACACATTATGCCGGGTTGCGGCCGTTCATCGGCAGGTCCGACAGCGAGGGCGGTTTCGAGATTTTCGAGACCGAAAACCTTGTCGTCGAGGCGGACCCCTATCTCGTGCGTTCGATTTTTCCGGGCAAGCCCGACGGCCATGCGCCGAGAAGCGGATTGAAGGTGGTGAAATGAGCCGCTTCGAACGACCGATGTTTTCCAGTTGGCGCGCGGTGATCCTGCATCGGCCGCATCCGGCCGTCGACGCGCTGACGCGGCAGCTGGAATCGCTGCATATCGAGGTCAAAGCCGTCTGGCCGCAGATCGATGAGCGGGATGCGCTTGCCGACGTCGTCTTCTTCGATGCCGACATGGGACACGACCAGCAATTTCCCTGGCCATCCGGCTTTTCCCCGATGCCGCTCGTGGCGCTGATCGGCTCGGAAGCGCCCGGACGGATCGAATGGGTGCTCGCCCAGGGCTCGAACGCGCACATGCTGAAGCCGATCGGCTCCACCGGCGCCTATAGCGCGCTGCTGATCGCATCGCATGCCTACCAGAAAGCCCGCAGCCATGCCGACGATATCCGTGCGCTCGAGGACCGGCTGCGGCAGCGGCCGATCGTCGTCAGCGCCGTATTGCAGTTGATGCAGCAGGGCTATGCCGGCGAAGCGACCGCTTTCAAGCGCTTGAGAAGCATCGCGATGGACTGGGGCATGACGATCGAGGAAGCCGCGGACGCCATCTGCAAGAACGACCGACGGACCCTGGAAAGATAATGAAGAGGGAAGACGAAACATGGAGATAACCGAAGGCTATGCACCCTATGGCGCCTATCGGACCTGGTACCGGATCAGCGGCGATCTCGCGTCCGGCAAGCCGCCGCTGATCGTCGCCCATGGCGGGCCGGGCTGCACGCATGATTATGTCGACAGTTTCAAGGATCTTGCCGCCACGGGCCGCGCCGTCATCCATTACGACCAGGTCGGCAACGGCAAATCCACGCGCCTGCCGGAAAAGGGTGGCGATTTCTGGACCGTCGATTTCTTCAAGGCGGAACTCCACAACCTGATCGACCATCTCGGCATCCGCGAGGCTTATTGCCTGCTCGGGCAATCCTGGGGCGGGATGTTGTCGGCGGAATTCTCCGTCGATCGGCCGGCCGGCCTCAAGGCGCTTGTCATCGCCAATTCGCCGGCGGCGATGAAGACCTGGATATCAGAGGCCAACCGCCTTCGCGAAGCCTTGCCGGCCGATGTGCAGGCGACGCTGCTCAAGCACGAACTGGCCGGCACGACGGATAGTCCCGAATATGCCAAGGCGACCGACGTTTTCAACGAACGTCACGTCTGCCGCATCGTCCCCATGCCGCCGGAGGTGAAGCGAACCTTCGACGCCATCGGCGAGGATCCGACCGTCTACCACACGATGAACGGCCCCAACGAATTTCATGTCATCGGCACGATGAAGGATTGGTCGATCGTCGGGCGCCTCTCGGCCATCGACATCCCGACGCTGTTGATCTCAGGCCATTACGACGAAGCGACGCAGGCCTGCGTGCAACCCTATGCCGATGAAATTCCCGACGTGCGCTGGCGGATCTTCGAACAGTCCAGCCACATGCCGCATGTCGAGGAACGCGCGGCCTGCATGGCCGAGGTCGGCGCATTCCTCGATGAGAAAGCGCCGTAAGAGCCGAGCTTTGAATGCCCAGCCGTATCGAACCAGCAAAAAATGAGGGAACAAATAATCATGACGACACGATCGACGACATATATTCGCCGTGCCGGCGCGGCCTTCGCCGGCCTTCTGCTCGCACAGACCATGCTTTCGGGGCTTGCCCATGCCGAGGACCGGGCCGCGCTGATGGCCCAGCATCGCGGCGGCACGATGACGCTCTCGGCCGTTTCGGCGGCCGGCACCATCGATCCGATGATCAACTACACCGCCCAATACTGGCAGGTCTACCAGATGACCTATGATGGCCTCGTCAAATTCAAGCAGGCCGGGGGCACGGAAGGCTTCAAGATCGTGCCCGCGATCGCCGAGGCGATGCCCGAGATTAAGAATGACGGCAAAACCTATGTGTTCAAGATCCGCAAGGGCGTCATGTTCTCGAACGGCAAGGAGGTCACCCGGCCGACGTGTTGGCCTCGTTCCAGCGGATCTTCAGGGTCAAGGGCCCGACCATGGGCAGCTTCTACAATGGCATCGTCGGCGCCGATAAATGCATGGCGGACGGCGACACCTGCACGCTTGACGGGGGTGTGATCGCCGACGAGAAGGCCGGCACCGTCACCATCAATCTCGTCGCGGCGGATTCGGAGTTCTTCGCCAAGCTCGCGGTACCGCATGCGAGCATCGTTCCGGCCGATACGCCGGCCAAGGACGCCGGCACGACCCCCGTGCCGGGAACCGGCGCCTACATGATCGAAAGCTACAATCCGAACGAACAGATGGTGCTGAAGCGCAATCCCCACTTCAAGGAATGGAGCGTCGACGCTCAACCGGACGGCTATGCCGACGAGATCGATTACAAGTTCGGCATGACGGAGGAAGCCGGCATCAACGCCGTGGTCAACGGCCAGGTGGACTGGATGTACGACACGCCGCCGGCCGACCGCCTGCCCGAGATCGGCTCGAAATATGCCAATCAGGTTCATATCGATCCGCTGGCGGCTTTCTGGTATGCGCCGATGAACGTCAATCTGCCGCCCTTCGACAACGTCAAGGCGCGACAGGCCTTGAACTATGCGCTCGATCGTGACGCGCTCGTCGGGCTTTTCGGCGGCGAGGTGCTCGCCCAGCCGACCTGCCAGATCCTGCCGCCCGATTTCCCCGGCCATGCCGATGACTGCATCTATACCAAGGACCCCGGTCCGCAATGGTCGGAAGCCGATATGGACAAGGCCAAGCAGTTGGTCGAGGAATCCGGCACGAAGGGTCAGAAGGTGACCGTGATCGCCGAGGACAACGCCGTTGCGCGCGGCATCGGCACCTATCTGCAGAGCGTGCTCAGCGACCTCGGCTACGACGCCTCGATGAAGGCGATCTCGCCCAATATTCAGTTCGCCTACATCCAGAATACCAACAACAGCGTCCAGATCAGCGTTACCCAGTGGTACATGGACTATCCGGCCGCTTCGGACTTCCTGAATGTGCTGCTCTCCTGCGACAGCTTCCACAAAGGCAGCGATTCCTCGATCAATATCTCCGGCTATTGCAACAAGGACCTCGACGCCAAGATGAAGGCGGCCATGGCCCTTTCGCTGACCGACGAAAATGCCGCCAATGCCGAATGGGCCAAGATCGACAAGGCATTTATGGCCGAAGCGCCGCTTGCGCCGCTATTTACGCCGAAGAGCGTGAATTTCACCTCCGCGCGCCTCGGCAATTATCTGTTCAACAAGCAGAATCGCTGGATCATCTCCCAGTCCTGGGTGAAGTAAACGGCTCACGGCAATGGCGTGCGTCGCGCGCCATTGCCTCTCTTCTCCAAGTCCGGACCGGCAAGAGCTCGACCATGCGTGACGGCAAGAAACCGAAATGACCCTCGTACCTGACAGTATCGCAAATCCGATGGAGAACCCGCAAAGCCGGAGCGTGCGCAAAGGCTCGGGCCCCTGGCAGCGGGCCTGGCGGCTTCTCAAGCGCGACAAGCCGACGATCGCCGCCGCCCTCGTGCTGCTTTTGATGATCCTGTCGAGCCTTGCCGCGCCGCTTTATGCGAACTCCGTGTCGGCGACCGATCCGTTTCGCTCCAATCTCAGTGGCAAGGTCACCGTCGACGGAAAGAAGGTCAAGATCATGCAGCCTTCGACGGAGGGCCTCGGTCTCGGCGTCACGCCGATCGGCCCGACCTGGGCTGCGCAATATTTCCTCGGCGCCGACACGCAGGGGCGCGATGTCGCCGCCCGGCTTCTTTACGGCGGCCGCAATTCGCTGCTGATCGCCTTCTCAGCCACGTCAATCTGTCTGGTTTTGGCGGCGCTGATCGGCATCTGCGCCGGCTTTTTCGGCGGCGCCGTCGATATGGTCCTGTCGCGGCTGCTCGACATCCTCTGGGCCTTTCCGGTCTATCTTCTGGCGATTTCCCTCTCGATCGTGCTGATCTCCAAGGGCATCGTGCTCGGCCCGATCGAGATCACCGCCGACAGCCTGCTGCTGCCGATCGGCATCATCGGCATCATCTACGTGCCCTATGTGGCGCGCCCCGTACGTGGGCGGGTGCTGGAGCTGAAGAACAGCGAATTCGTGCTGGCAGCGATCGGGCTCGGCATTCCCGAATGGCGCATCCTCTGGAAGGATATCCTGCCCAACGTCGCCACGATGCTGATCGTGTTCATTCCGCTGATGATGGCGCTCAACATCGTCACGGAATCGTCCCTGTCCTTCCTTTCGATCGGCGTGCAGGCGCCGGATGCGAGCTGGGGAACGATCATCCAGGACGGACAGACCCTGCTTTACACGCGCCCCGCCGTGGCGCTGGCGCCCGGCATCGCCATTGCGCTCACCGTGCTCTCGCTCAACGTGCTCGGCGACAGCATCCGCGACGTGCTCGATCCGCGCACCAAGATCGTCTGAAGGAGCGGAAATGGTCTTTGCAATCCTTCAGCGTCTCGGCCAGATGGCCTTCGTCATGTTCGGCATCTCGGCGCTGGTGTTCCTGATCTTCTTCGCCACGCCCGGTTCCGATCCGGCCGCCCGCATCGCCGGCCGCAACGCCTCGCAGGAGACGATCGCGCAGATCCGCATCGAATTCGGCTTCGACCGGCCACTGCCGGTGCAATATGTGCTGATGATGAAACGTCTGTTCGTGACGCAGGATCTCACCTCCTACGTCAATCGCGGCATGCGCATCGTGCCGCAGGTTGCCGAAGCCGCGCCGGTGACGCTGTCGCTGGTGTTCGGCGCCGCCGTGCTCTGGGTGGTCGGCGGCATCGTCTTCGGCGTCGCCGCCGCCATGGCCCGCGACACCCTGCTCGACCGGGGGCTGATGGCGCTGGCGCTGATTGGCGTCTCCATGCCGGTCTACTGGCTGGGCGAGGTGATGAACCTGATCTCGCAGAGCCGCTTCCACGACAGCTGGGCGTTTTCCTGGGTTCCCGCACTCGGCTACAAGCCGCTATTGTCAGATCCTGTCGGCTGGTTCCTGACGCTGATCATTCCCTGGGCGACGCTTGCCGCTCTCTATGTCGGCATCTATGGCCGGGTGCTGCGCGCCAATCTCGTGGAAGCCTATCAGGAGGACTATATCCGCACCGCCCGCGCCAAGGGGCTAAGCCCGGCCCGGGTGATGCTCAGGCATGCGCTGCGGACCTCGCTGATCCCGTTCGTGACCATGTTCGGCCTCGATTTCGGCGCCCTTGTCGGCGGCGCCGCCCTTCTGACGGAAGTGGTCTTCAGCCTGAACGGCGTCGGGCGCCTCACCTATCAGGCGCTGCTCAACCTCGATCTCCCGATGATCCTCGGCACCGTGATGTATGCCTCGTTCTTCGTGGTGCTCGCCAACGCGTCCGTCGACATCGTCTACGTGCTGATCGATCCGCGCGTGAGGAAAAACTGACGATGCAGAACGTGGAAAAGCCCATCCTTCTCGATGTCCAGGGCCTCACGGTTTCGTTCGTCACCGATGGCGGTCTCGTCCGGGCCGTGGACGACGTTTCCTTTTCCGTGCGCGAAGGAGAAATCCTGTCGATCGTCGGCGAATCCGGCTCCGGCAAATCGGTGACGCTGCTGTCGCTGCTCGGCCTGCACGATCCGAAGACCACCGATGTCGATGGCGCCGTCGCCTTTCGCGGGGAGCGGATTCTCGAACTTTCGGCAAGCGCCATGCGCCGTATCCGCGGCAAGGAAATCGGCCTCATCTCGCAGGACCCGATGACGGCGCTGACCCCGGTCTACAGGATCGGCTGGCAGATCGCCGAACAGATCCGCGCCCATGAGCCGATCTCGGCCCGGGCCGCCCGCTTGCGGGCGATCGAGCTTCTCGGCGAAGTCGGCTTCTCCAACCCGACCGAGGCAGCCGAGCGCTATCCGCACCAGCTCTCAGGCGGCATGCGCCAGCGCGCGGTGATCGCCATGGCGCTTTCCTGCCGGCCGGCGCTGCTCGTCGCCGACGAGCCGACGACGGCGCTCGACGTGACCGTGCAGGCGCAAGTGCTCGACCTGCTGCTCAGGCTGCGCAGCGATTTCGGCCTGGCGATCGTCCTCATCACCCACGACATGGGCGTGGTCTCCGAGGTCGCCGACAAGGTGGCGGTGATGTATGCCGGCCGCATCGTCGAGCGCGGCACGACGCGCGAGATCTTCTCCAATCCCGTTCATCCCTATACCTGGGGCCTGATGGCCTCGATCCCGCCGCTGATCGGCGAGCGGCCGGAGCGGCTGATTTCGATCGGCGGCATGCCGCCGACACCAGGCAGCATTCCCGAGGGCTGCGGCTTCCAGCCGCGTTGCCGCTTCGCCCGGGCCGAATGCGCCGCCCGTCCGCCGACCCGCCACATCGGCGATCAGTCGGTGCTCTGCGTGCTCGACGGAGCAGAACGCGACGCACTGCGCAAGACCGTCCTCACATCGGAGGAGCTCGCATGAGCGCGAACGGAAACGTGAAGCCGCTGCTTTCCGCCGAGGCGCTGACCAAGAACTTCGTCGTCGGCAAAACCGTCTGGCCGGGTTCGGGCCGCACCCTGCATGCCGTCGACGAAATCAGCCTCGATGTCTATCCCGGCGAGACACTTGGCCTGGTCGGAGAATCCGGCAGCGGCAAATCCACGCTCGGCCGCTGCCTGACACGGCTCTACGATATCACCGCCGGCCGGCTGACCTTCGACGGCCAGGATATTTCGAAAGCAGAGAAGCGCGCGCTTACACCAGTACGGCGCAGGATGCAGATGATCTTCCAGGATCCCTCGTCCTCGCTCAATCCGCGCCGCAAGGTGCGCGACATGCTGGGTGAGGTCCTGAAGGTGCACGACATCGTCAAGGGAACGGCAATCGACGACCGGCTGGCCGAACTGATGGAAACAGTCGGCCTGCGCCGCGAATTTCTCGACCGCTACCCGCACGAATTCTCCGGTGGCCAGCGCCAGCGCATCGGCATCGCCCGCGCGCTCGCCGTCGAGCCGGCGCTGATCGTTGCCGACGAGCCGGTGTCAGCGCTCGACGTTTCGGTGCAGGCGCAGATCGTCAACCTGTTCGCCGACCTGCGCCAGCAGCTGAACCTCACCTATGTCTTCATCGCCCATGACCTGGCCGTGGTTCGCCAGGTATCGAGCCGGGTGGCGGTCATGTATCTCGGATCGATCGTCGAGGTCGGCGAGACGGATGCGCTGTTCGGCACGCCGCGTCATCCCTATACGCAGGCGCTGCTTTCGGCCGTTCCCCAGCCGCACAACCGCGGCAGACAGGGGCGCATCCTGCTCGAGGGCGAGATTCCGAGCCCGCTCGATCCGCCCAAGGGCTGCAAATTCTCGACCCGCTGCCCGCACGCGAAGCCGCTTTGCCACGAGGTCCGGCCGCAATTGGCCGGCGAAGCCGGCCGCCACACCGTCGCCTGCCATTTTCCGCTTGCGTGAAGGCTCAGACGGTTCGCGCCCAAATCCTGCTTCAACATGGTAGTCTGTTTGCGGACCGCCCGCTCCCGACAGCGTTGACGACAGCAGCTCCGCAAAACGGCGCAGCGGTTTTTCAAGTCCGCAATTGCGCAAACACGAAAAGAGATAGAGCATCGCCGTGACTCGAAGAAAACGGAAATGGTAATCTGAGGAGACAGTCATGGAATTGAAGGACGTAACATTGTTTCGGCAGGCCGCCTTGGTTGGCGGCAATTGGATCGAAGCCCGTGCGGACAATGCGATCGGGGTGGACAATCCGGCGACCGGCGAGATCATCGGCCGGGTTCCCAACCTGGGTGCCGCAGAGACCAAAACGGCGATTGCCGCAGCCGCTACCGCGCAGAAGGAATGGGCGGGGCGCACCGCCAAGGAACGCTCAGTGATCCTGCGGCGCTGGTTCGAGCTGATGATGGCAAATCAGGACGATCTCGGCCGCATCCTGACAGCCGAACAGGGCAAGCCGCTCCCCGAAGCCAAGGGCGAGATCGCCTATGGTGCAAGCTTCATCGAATGGTTTGCCGAGGAGGCGCGGCGCGTCTATGGCGACATCGTTCCCGGCCATCAGAAGGACAAGCGCATCCTTGTCATGAAGCAGCCGATCGGCGTCGTCGCCGCCATCACCCCTTGGAATTTCCCGAATGCGATGATCACCCGCAAGGCTGGACCGGCCTTTGCCGCCGGCTGCGCCATGGTGCTGAAGCCGGCCTCGCAGACGCCGTTTTCGGCGATCGCCATCGCCATCCTCGCCGAACGCGCCGGTTTCCCCAAGGGCCTGTTCAGCGTGCTCACAGGCTCGGCGCGCGCCATCGGCGGCGAGATGACCGCAAGCCCCGTCGTGCGCAAGCTGACCTTCACCGGCTCGACCGAAGTCGGCGCCGAGCTTTACAAACAGAGCGCCCCGACCATCAAGAAGCTCGGGCTGGAACTCGGCGGCAATGCGCCTTTCATCGTCTTCGACGATGCCGATCTCGATGCCGCCGTCGAAGGCGCGCTGATCGCCAAGTTCCGCAACAACGGCCAGACCTGCGTCTGCGCCAACCGGCTCTATGTGCAGGAGGGCGTCTATGACGCCTTTGCCGAGAAGCTGTCGAAGGCGGTCGGCGGTCTGAAAACAGGCAACGGTTTCGACGAAGGCATTAATCTCGGTCCGCTGATCGATGAATCGGCCCTTGCCAAGGTCGAAGAGCACGTCGCCGATGCGCTTTCCAAGGGCGGCCGCGTCATTTCCGGCGGTCATCGCCACCCCCTCGGCGGACGCTTCTACGAGGCGACCGTGCTGGCCGACGTCACCGCCGCCATGGCCGTCGCCCGGGAAGAGACCTTCGGGCCGGTCGCTCCCCTCTTCCGCTTCAAGGATGAGGCCGATGTGATTGCCCAGGCCAATGACACCGAGTTCGGCCTCGCCTCCTATTTCTACGCCAAGGATCTTTCCCGTGTCTTCCGTGTCGCAGAAGCGCTGGAATACGGCATGGTCGGCGTCAACACCGGGCTGATCTCGACGGCCGAAGCCCCCTTCGGCGGCGTCAAGCTCTCCGGCCTCGGCCGCGAAGGCTCGAAATACGGCATCGAGGAATTCACCGAAATCAAATATGTCTGCCTCGGCGGCATCGCCTGAGGCCAGCGATCCGGTCGCCGAAGGACAAGAGATAGTTCTGCGCGTTCGCCCTCAGCGGGGCGCGCAGGACAGTCCTTCTCCGCTTTGCTTTGCGGCAAGAGCGGCGAGCAGTTTTTTCCAGTTTTCGTCGTGTTTTGCGACATTATCTTGATCAGCCCAGGCCTTGACCGACCTGGCCGCGTCGCCGTCCTCGTAGTTTTCCGCGATATCGCTGTGCAGCGCCAGGACCAGCGTTTCGACGTCCCGGGCAGAGAGGATTTCGGTCTGCGACGTGTTCTCCGGGTTGGTGAAGGAGAGCGAATTGGGCAGCAGCCAATGCGTTCCGATCCCGCCGTCCCTGTAAACGCGCGGCATGGTGATCTCGTGGATGCTGACCTCCGAATGATGATCGCAGTAGAGCTTCTCGATCGCCGCGCGAAGCTCCGTCTCCAGCCCGAGGCCGAGCTGGCCGCCGGCGCCGAGCACCGAGCCGAAACCAAAACTCTCGCTGTAGCGGCCCGCCGAGGCCGAGACGTCGGCGATGACGACATGCAGCGGCGGCAGCGCCTGCGAGGGCGCCGACCGGAAGGCATCACGGATGGAATAGTAGAGCGTCATGGCGCCACGGTTTTCGACAGCTCCGCCGTCGGTGACCCAGTATCGCTTCCCCATTTGGCCGGGGGTCTCGATGTCGATCGCCGCATCGGGAAAGACCGGCGGAAAGTTTGCGCTGAGCGCCGCGGCGCGCCCGATCGATATGTCAGCATTGTCGAGCGTGACGAGCTGCATGTGCAGCGATCCGTCCTCCGGCGGAGGCGCCGGCGCGGCAAGATTGGTCAGCACCAGCCGCCCGCCCGCCTGCGCCGCATCCAGGAATTGGCGGCATTGCGTCGCCTTCTCGGGCAGCGAAAGGCTCGGATCGACGTCGCAGAAAGGGCTGTTGCCGGAAGAAGGGCGGTCGGCAGAAAAAGATCCGACAATCGCGGTGTTGAGCATCAGGCCGAAGGATGGCGCTTCCATCGTTGCGGCGCCCATCTCGCAGACGAACGATTCGGAGAGAATGGCGCCCAGTCTTGACCGCGCCGGGGTCCAACCGTTGGTGCTCTGATCCCCCGTCTTGGCTTCATGGCAGGCCGAAGACGCCCAGTGCCAGCGGCCGAAGGCGAAGCGCATGTCGCTCGCGCCATCGATCACCTGTTCGATGAAGGGCATTGCCATGGCCTGCGAGAAATCATCCCATGCCTTGACGTCCAGGGAGTCGCGCGGCCGGCGAAGTTCCTTCTCGTGAAGCGCGAAATAGCCGAGTGCGGCGCTGCCGCCCGACACGCCGCTGACCAGCATGACGTTGCAGATCTGGTCGTGTTCGGCCAGCCCCCGCAACAGCGAGGCGGTGTAGATCGCCGCCCGCGTGCCGCCGCCGGAGGCGACGACCGCAATTCTCGGCGTGGTGGGCTGGAGGGTCGCGCAGCTCTCGCCGTTGCGCTCACCGCTTGCAAACAAGAATGCTGCCGGCTGTTTGCCCACATGCCGTTCGGAACGGATCGCAAGTTCCGGCGGCTGGATCGCCCACAGGAAGCTGAAGGCAGCGGGACCACCGATCAGGCCATAGGCGAGAGCGCCGACGAGGGCGGGATAGACGAGCGTCGAACGCTGGAAATTGCGCAAGCTGGCAAGCAGGTCTCCTGCCGGAGCCTGATCGACGGGCAGGCGCTCCAGCTGCGCGCGAAACTGGGCGAGCAGTTCCGCCGGCGTCATGAACTGGATCGCCCTGTTCGACGCGGCCTTGGTCTGTCGCTGGTACCGATCCTCGTAGCGGCCCTCGATCTTCAGGCGTCCCGCGCCATGCAGCGCGATCGTCCGGCCCTGTTTCTGGACCGTGCTCAAAGTCTCGCTGCCTTCATAATCGTAAGCGATTTCAACCGGCGTGATCACCTGGTGCTGCTTGTCAATGAGGCGCATGAGCCGGCGCGCGACGAAGTGATCGCACCAGAAGCCGTAGTACCAGGCGACGGCATAGGCGAAGACGATGTAGCGCATGAGCGTCGTGTTGCCGTAGCCTCCGGAGCCGGCGTTGAAGAGATAGGTGATGTAATGGACATCGGCGAGGCGAAGCACGGCGACGACGATGACGAGAACGCTGATGACCCGCTGCGGGCCGATGAAGAAGAGGCGTCCGATCGTCTGCAGGATTTCCATCAGCCGATCGAACAGGATGCCGAGGAAAAGGGCGATCCATGCGACGGCGGCGGTCACGTAGAAAGCGTAGCCGAGATAGTGGTCCGGCACGAACAGGGTGAGCAGCGATCCGGGCAGAAGCAGCTCGACCGGATAGCGGATCGGCGCGATGAACAGGGCTGACGCCAGCGCGGCGATCGGCCCCCGGCCCATGAAATCGTATCGGTTCTTCGGCAGGAAGAGCTCCACCTTCGCCAGGCTGTCGGCAAGCCCGCCGCCTGCATTGGAGCGGAACAGGCTCCGCGAGAGCAGCCAGGCCGCCGGGAGCGCAAGAACGAGTGCGAAGACGATCGCCGCTCCGACATGCAGGCGGGGCCGCGCCGTCATCATGCCATAGGTTTCCGGGCGCGAATTGATGATGAGAAGCGCGGTAAGGACCGCAAGGATGACGAGCTGCCCGGCCAGCAGATACTGGTTGAAGAGCGCCTGCCTGCTGGCGGCCGCATGCAACAGGAAAAGAAGCGCGAAACCGATGGCAAGCAGGCCGAGATTGCCCCAGCGCATATCGACGGTCGGGCCGAGCGCCATGGCAAGCGTCAGAATGGCCGCGAGCGCCGGCACGAACCAGGCATAACCGTCCGGGGCAAGCCATCGCCAGGCGAGGCGTCGGTTTGGCGGCAGCGGCTGGTTCAGCCAGGCATCGAATTCCCGCCACCATCGGACGAAGCGTCGAACCTGTTCGCCGAGCCAATTGTAGATGCTGGTTTCCCGATGGATGCGGTGTTCGTTCATGACAGTGTTCCAATCAGCTGTCGGCGAGAATGACGTCGGCCGCCTTCTCGGCGATCATGTAGACGGCAGTGGCAAGGAAGTAGCCGGGAATGCGGGGAAAGACGGAAGCATCGACGACGCGCAGACCTTCGATGCCGTGCACCCGGAAGCGGCTGTCGAGCACACCACCACCTTCGCGGGGGCCGATGGCGCAGGTGCCGCAGGCATGGTGGCCCCAGGCGTTTTCGGCGACGTAGCGACGAAGCGCATCGTCGCTCTCGTTTTGCCGGCCGGGCTCCTCTTCGCTTGTGATGAGACCGTCCATCGCATCGTTGACCTTCCTGACGAAGCGGATGGCATGGACGACCGCATCGAGATCGAGGTCGTAATTGCCGGTTCCCTCGAAGAAGGAGTGAAACATTACGGCAGGCAGGGTCGCGGGATCGGCGCTTCGCAGCCGCACCGTTCCACCCTGGTTTTCGGTATAGGCCTTGAGGATCGCCCAGGTCATGTAATCCGGCTTGCGGATGCGCTCGGAATAGCCGGGATAATAGCCGCGGAAATCGGCCAGCAGCGAAAAGCAATGCAGGTCCGGCTCCGTGAGCGTGTCGCGGGATTTGAGCGTCAGGGAAAACATGACGCCGTTGCTCGTATAGTTGCCGATCCTGAATCTGCGCCAGCGCCGGTAATGGGCGTCGCGGGTCGTATAGGTGACACCCTTCAGCGCCGACCATGGTTCGGTGACCCGGCTGACGACACCGACCTCGTAGCGATCCTGCAGGTTCCGTCCGACGCCGGGAAGCGCTTCCACGACACGAATCTTGTGCTTCTTGAGATGGCCGGGATCGCCGATGCCCGACAGCATCAGAAGCTGCGGCGAGGCGAAGGCGCCGCCTGCGAGGATGATCTCCCGGCCGGCCCGGATGATCTCCTCGCGCCCTTCCCCGTCGATGCAGCGAACTGCGACCGCCCGTTTGCCTTCGAATTCGATACGCGTAACCGTGGTGTTGAGGCGAAGCGTCAAACGGTCGGGATGCCGTTTCATTACCTCGAGCAGCCGCTCGCGCGGCCCGTGCCTGACGTGACGGCGCGTCGAAAGCGGGGTGACGCGCACGCCGCAGGCGCCAATGTTCCAGTTGCGATTGTCGTTGGGATCGATCTCGGTCGTCTCCCAGTCGGAGCCCCGCTTGCCGAAGGCATCGGCGGCCGCACCGACGCAGCGAAGCAGAGCCCGCCACAGCGGCCAATCGCGCAAAGCTCGCAGCGGCAGAGCGCGCTCCGTCGTCATCCATCCCCACCAACCATGGCCGGTCGGATTGAATCCCGTTACGGCGGCGAGCCACCGCCACAGGAAGAAGCGGTAGCGGCAGCGCTCGATGCGCTCGAAATAGCGCTGCATGTGCGAGGCCTTCCAGCTTTCGTCGCCGGTAATCGCAAAGATGTGGTTCCAGTCGCAATGATTGGGCCGGACGATGATCATCGCGTGATGGGCGGTGCAGCCGCCGAGCCCGCGCACGCGCGGATAAAGCACGCCGTCCTTTTCCCTGGAGTAGCGCCAGTCGCGCTCCTGCATCTCCTGATTTTCGTAGTGGCGCACCCAATGGTTCTCGGCCATGCCGGGATGTTCCGAGGCGAAGGCATGAAAGGCCGGCACGCGGGAAGCATCGGCAAGCGGCATGTCGGAACTGTCGTCCACCGTGGCCAGCGGATCGCCGCCGGCTTCGATGACGAGCACGGTCCGGCCCTCTTCGGCGAGCCGCGCGGCGAGGACGGCGCCGCCCGCCCCGCTGCCGATGACGATATAATCGTGGGTCGGCGCGCCGGACATGGTCAGAACTGCTTTAGATAGGAAATCAGGGCATTCTTGTCCGATTGCGGCAGAGCAGCGCCGAAGCTGTGCCCGCCATTGACGACGTAATCCGGGCACTTGCTCAAGCCCACCAGGCGGTCGATGAGCTTGGTATCGCGCACCACCTTCTCGGCTTTGGCAAGCACGGCGGGATCGGCAAGCTCCTCCGGCGTGCATTGCCCGCCGAGCTCGGAAAAGGCCCCGATCAGCGCCGGGCCGTTGGCGATCAGGCGCTTGTAATTAGCAAGCTTGTCCTCGTCGTCATTGTCGGGCAGCAGCTCCGTATTGGTCAGCGCGTTGACGGGGAAACCGGCCGGGAACGGGCCGACGGTGATCGAGCCGTCCTTCTTGAAGGCCCAGCCGGCAACCTTGTTCATCAGGCCGGTGAAGGGCCTGACCTTGTCGGGCACGAAGCCTGCCGGGACGATGAGGCAGGAGGGAGCGCTGGTGCGGTAGATATAGCCCGGCACCGGCGCCTCGGTCATCTTGTCCATGCGGCGCGTCTGCGGCGAGAGCATCTGGCGGATGGAGCGGTCGAAAACCCCAAGCCTGTTTTCGACGCAGGGCAGATAGGGATCGCCGGCATCCGCCGCCGGGCAGGCGGTGCCGCGACCACCGCCGTAGCCGCCGGCATAGCTTTGATTGTAGTAGTCGGTTCCGTAATAGCTGTCCTCGTGGCCGACCGAATTGTTGAGCAGGAAGGGCGCTGTCGACCAGAGGCTGACGAGCGAGGGCGGCCTCAGATAGCCGCGGCCGTTGCCTCCCGCCTGCAGTGGCGTTGCCGCCCCGGAAACCGGATGATTGACGGTCACCTCATGCGGCGGCGGCAGCGACTTGTAGGTGGAAGAGGTGAAATTGTCCCAGATGTCGCCGGAAAGCCCGTTTGTGGCGATCGCGCTGCAGGCATTGGTGCGCACGACATCCATCGGCACGCGCCGTTCCGTCGAGAGGTAATTGCCGTCGAGGAAATCCTTTCCATCGGCATCCTTTTCGGTGACGAGCTTGACCATGCCGGCCTTGAAGGCATCCGATTGCGCCCAGGCCCAATAGCGGTCCCAGCATTCGCGATAGTGCGGGCCGGACCCGCCGCCTGCGCAGATGCCCTGATCGACGCCGAGATCCGGCGCCGGCACCGGCTGCTTGCTCGAATGGCAGGCGGCGCAGTTTTCGGCAAAGACGATCTTGCCGCGCTCGACCTCGGCCGGATCGCGTGCTTCGAGCACCTTTGCTCCGACCGGCGTGTCCTTGAGGTGATCGGCGCGGGCGGCAACCAGGAAGAAGATCGCCATATCAGGCGTCATTGCTTCGGTCGCCTGCCAGTAGACGGAGTTCTTCTCAGCGTCGGCGATGCGGATCGGCGAGATCTTCTGTCCGCCGAGGAAGGGGCGGAAATGCAGCAGCCATTCCTCGCTGAAGAGGCCGATATTGAGATAGACGCGATTGAGCGCGCCGAGCGTGCCGACGGAATCGGCGCCGTCCTTGAGCACGCGCATCGAGGCGACCGTGCCGGTCGCCTTGTCGTAAAGCGAACCGAAGGCCGCGGTCTGCGGATAGTCCTGCGCCTGCTTGTTGTCCTTCTCGTCTCCCTTGATGATTTCCTTGCCCGTCTTCGCCCCGATGCGCAGCCGCTCCAAGACGTCGTAGACGGCGTTCATCGTGCGGGGGTTGTTCATGTAATCGCTGGAGACAAGTGAGGTATCGAGCGAACCTGGCGGGTTCGTATGGAACAGCTGGAAGAGGAAGTTCGCCTCGTTCGGGGCTGGCTCTCCCGGCGTCGCGCGCGGTTTGGTGTTCCAGAAGAAGATGCGGTCAACCCAGAAATACTGGGCGCCGGGATTGGAGGAGATTTCAGAAAATTCCGGGCGCTCGACATTCTTCGGCGGATTGATCGGATTGGGACCGACATGGCAGAAGGCGCAGGACATGCCGACGCGATAGGGACGCACGAGATCCTTGTCGTTGTAATAGGACGGATCGGTGTAGTAGCGCAGCGCATCCCAATGTTCGGCGGCCTTGCTGTCGAAATCGGGATTGGGGAAGAGACGCAGGCCCATCACGCCCGTCGGCTCGCCATAATAAGAGCCGACCGGGATTTTCTTGTCTTCGCCCTTCACCTTGACCGTAGTGCCGCGCGCGCCGATCTGGACGCCGGGATAGCGGGCATCGGCCTCGGCATTGCCGCCGAAACTATCGGCTGCGCAGTCCGTTTTGCGCTGATCGAGCCACAGCCCCCAATGATTGGGATCGGCGCCTTTCGGGGTGTCGAAGCAGGGTTCGTTGACGAGCCCGAGATAGCGGAAGCGGTTGTCGCGGCCATAGGCCATCGTCGGGTAGGAGGAGACGGTCTTCAGGAGATCGAAGGAACCGATCGTTGCGCGGGCGGCGAAATCCCAGAAGCGGTCGTTGCCGCCGGTCCAGACGATCCAGGCGTTCTGTCCGCGGATCGCCGCCTTGCGGACGGCCTCCGGATCGAGCCCGGTGGCGGTGGCGACTTCCTTGATCTCGGGGGGATAATCGGCGCCGGCTGCCGGCGGCAGCAATAGGCCCTTGTCCATGGCCGCGAAGTAAGGCTCGCCCGCCCCGGGAAATTCCTCGACCGTGCGATGGACTTTCTTCGCCTCATCCTCGACATGGCCGAACTGGCTCGCATCCGGCTCGATCAGCCACCAGACGATGAGCGCAACCGCAGCGATGGCGATGACGGCGAGGGTGACGACGGCCGCCACGATCCAGGCGAAAAACCGCACGATGCGCTGTCTGACGTTTGCCATTGCCCCCTCCTGATGGTCAAAGTGTCTTGAGATAGGAAAGCAGCTGCTCCTTCGCCTCGGCGGGCAGATCCGTGCCCCAGAGGTGGCCACCATTGCCGTTGCCCGGAAGGCTCGTATCGTAGAGCGTGCCGTAGCGTTGCCCCGGCGTATCGGGCGCGCTCATGAAGCCGCCATTTTCGGCATCCACCAGATCGTAGCCGCGGTAGAACCGCGCCGGCCGCTCGGCCGGCGGAAGCAGCAGCGCCCGCAATGTCGGAACGCTGCCATTATGCAGGTAAGGGCCGCGTAGCCAGAGGCCGCCGAGGCTTGTCGCGACATAGCCGTCGGTCTTCTGGAAATTGGCAAAGCCCCAGGCATATCCAGGCTCATAGACCGCATAACGGTCGCGGGCCGCGGGCGTCCACATATCCAAGCGATGGCGGTCCGTGCCGAGTTCGACGATCGAGATCGGCGTGCGGAAGCGCGCGCCCTTGGCATCGTGGCAGACGGCGCATTGCGAGACATAGATCGCACGGCCGGCATCAACCGCCGCCGCATCGACATGATAGGGATCGCCTTCGGGCCTCAGCGGAGAAAAGGGCGAGGGCGGCGGCCCCTGCAGGCGGACGAAATCCGTGATGCGGCGAAGGCCCTCTTCGGTTCCGCCATAGGATTTGTAGGTCATGCCGTCGCCGATCGCGCCCGAAACCACCGTCTCGTAGAGATCGGTCTGCAAGCCGTCCCAATGCAGCGAGAAGCGGCGCGTATTGGTGGCGGCGACATCGGCAAGCGACCAGAGCGGCATCATGTCGGAATTGCCGATCGTGTGGTCGTCGGCAAGATGCAAATTCTGGAACTTGACCGGGTTGAAAGGATCGATCCGGCCCGGACCCCAGTCCGGTCTGTCCTTCATCCAGGCAAACTGCCGCCCCTGTTCCTGGAGGGCGGACCGGGTCGCGGGGATCAGGACGAAGCGATAGAGCGCCCGCTCCCAGAGCGGCATGTCGTAGATCCTGCCGATCTCCGTCATCACCCGGTCGGCGGTGAAACGCGGATCGGCGCCGACATCGATGAGGAAGCGGATATAGGCCTGCGGGTTGACCCTCGTCCCCGGACCCGCATCGACCAGCCGCGCCGGTTCGTCGGCGCGCAGCCGATAGCTGCCCTGGTGGCAGAAGGCGCAGTTCGGCGCGACGCGCTCGATGACGCCGAGCGTCTTGACCGACAAGCCCACAGAAACCTCGTCGCCGGCGCGCCAGTAGAGCCCGAAAGCGCGGTAGCCGTCCGCATTGGCCGGCAGATGGTCGGGGAAGAGCTGCGGCAGGACGCGCCAGATCCAGTAGGGAATTCCCTGTGCCTCTTCGTTGCCGATCGAACCGTGATTGAAGACCTCGGCGAGATCATTCGTCCTCGCCTGGGCGACCGGCCGGAAGAGCAGGAAGAACAGCGCGAAGGCGCCGACGACGAGCAGGATCAGAAGCGCGAAAAGCCATTTCCAGAAGACGCGCCTCATGCCTGTCTCCCTTCGGAGATATTCTGTTCGAGCCGCAGGATGCGCAGCAGGCAGAAGAGCGTCGCAATGCCGATCGAGCCGTCGAGAAAGACGCCGGCGAGATAGCCGATCGGCTGGCCGAAGACGAAGACGGCGAGAAAGAAGAAGACCGTGCCGAGCGTGCGGGAAGGAAAGACCGCGAGCCAGGCGAAAACGCGATAACGGTCGATATCGAGCGTCGCCGGAATGTAGAAGATCGACAGGATTCCGAGCAGCAGGCCTGCAAATCGCGGCCAGATCAGCTGGTTGACGGTGATGCCGAAGAGACCGAGGATCCATTCCGGACAGAAGATGAGCGGCAGGACGAAGGCGAAGTTCAGAATGATGCCGATCCAGACGAGGACCGCATGCCGTGCCTTCCATTTGCTGAGCGATCGCGACTGGGTCATAGCGTTTTCATATATTCGACGAGGGCGTCTTTTGCGGCATCCGGCAGCTCCGTGCCGTAGCGATATCCTTCGTGGCCGGCATTGCCGTTGCCGGGCCGTGTCGTGTCGTAGCGAAAGAGATCGCCGCCGGCCGACTGGTCCGAGCGATAGCCGACCTTGGCGAGATCGAACTCGTCGCTGCCGCGAAACCAGACGGGCGGCCGCTTGGCGCTCGGCTCAAGCAGATCGCGCAGCGTTGGCACCGAGCCGTTGTGCAGATAGGGTGAGCGCGCCCAGATGCCGTCGAGCGGGTGATTGGCATAGCCGTCGGTCTTATGGAAGCGATTGAAGCGCCAGGGATAGCCGGCATAGAGCAGGTTCTGCTCGGCGGCGAAATTTTCCGTATAGGAGGTCCAGCGTCCGACATCGGTGCCGATCTCGGCGAGCGGAACCGTCTTGCCGAGCCGCGTGAAACGCTGCCTGTCGTAGCTGTAGTCGTTTGCATCCTTGAAGCCGTGGCAATCGGCGCAGTAATGCAGGAACAGCGTCTTACCCTCCCCCGCCTTTGCCTGATCGATCTTGGCGGCAACGGGGAATGGCGGCGAAGGCAGATCCCACATCCAGTTTTCGATGCGCTTGATCGATGCCCGGTCGACCGTCACGGGCGTGACGCCGGCGCCGAGTGCGGCGCTCAGGTTTCGTTCGGCCACGGAATCATTGTTGCCGTCCCAATGGAGGTTCATGCCTTCGCGCGGGCGTTGACGCCAGATGGCCGGATAGTCGGAAGAGCCGTTCAGCGCAGCACCCGATATATGGGCCTCGTCCATCGGAAAATTGAACTGCAGCGCCTTGTAGGGATTGAACGTATCGACGCGGCCCGGACCCCAATCCTCCTGGCGCTTGACGAAATCGAGCTGGGTGCCCAGATCGAGGAAGGCGCTCTTGACCCTCGGGAAGACCACGTAGCGATAGACCAGCCGCTCGAAGATATTGAGATCGCCGCCGACCTTGGGACTATCGATCGTCGCGATCAGCGCGTCAGCGGTGAAGCCCGGATCGCGGCCGACATCGATGAAGAAGCGGATGAATTCCTGCAGGCGCAGATTATTGGAGGGCGCGCCGGCAATGAGATGGCGAACCGGATCGCCGGGAAGATGATATGTGCCGACATGGCAGACGGAACAGTTGAGCCAGACCCGCTCGACGCCTGAGACCACGCGGCGCGACACCCCGATCGGAAGGTCGTCATCCGGCTTTTCGTAGAGGAAACCGAAGCGGCCCCAGCCTTCCGGCCCGAGCTTGTCGGCATACATGACCGGCAAGGCCTTGAAGACCCAATAGGGCGGCCCCGTCGCCGTCTCGCTGCCGATCGAGCCATGCATGAAATGCTCGCTCTGGCCTTTGAAGGCGACGACATACTGGTTGACGAAAACCAGATAATAGACGACCGCCAGCAACAGCAGCACGACGATCGCCAGCCACCAGCGGCGGTGACGGGCGACGGCGATCTCGACGGGCGTCTTGCGGTCGTTGTCGCTGCTCATGGATCCCCTCCGGATGCGCGTGCGATGCGGGCCTCAATGGAAGGTCGGCGGCTCGAAAACCGACATGACCTGCTTGATCATCTCTCTGTAGCGATCCTCGAAAGTCGCCCCGTCGAACCGGCTGAGGTCATAACAGCCGAGCGGGTTTTCGAGATCGTTGAGCAGACACTTGTTGCAGTAAGTGCATTCCTTCTCCGGACCATTCGCCTCGGCAAGGATGTGCGGCAGATTGTTGTTGGCGATCAGCGGGCGGGCCATGGTGACGCCGTCGCAGGCCTTCGAACGGATAGCCTCGGCGATCCTGTCGGCATGCTGGAAGCCGCCAGTACAGAGTACCTTGATATCGGGATCGATCTTGCCGATCGCCTCGGAAACGGCGCGCGCATAATCAAGATTGATGCCCTCGATGACCTTGCCCCGGCGCCAGCGCCAGAGCGCCTGGAAGGCGCGCCCCAACACCGGATTGGAGAAAATCGCATAGTTCATCGGCGCCCGTGTGCCCTGCGAGAGCATGCCGTCATACCAGCGGTGGAGATCTTCCAGCGGCAGGTCGCCGGCGGGATTGCGCGGATGCGGAAAGGTCGAGCCGCTCGAAACATGGAAGGAGTCGACGCCCTTGCCGCCGTCGAGCAGCATCGTGCAGATCTTGACGGTCTCGTCGAGCGTATTGCCCTTTTTGATCCAGGGATAGAGCCAATCATTGTGGTCGACGCCGTTGATCTTCATCTGCAGATGAAAGTCCTGGCCGACCTCGCGGCGGATCGCCCTGACGATCTCGAGCACGAAACGCGCCCTGCCCTCCCAGCTGCCGCCATATTCGTCCGTCCGGTCGTTGATGCCGGAGCTGAGGAACTGCGTCAGCAGATAGCCGTTGGCGCCGTGCAGCTCGACGCCGTCGAGCCCCGCTTCCCGGGCGCGCCGCGCCCCTTGCGCAAACTGCTCCACGACTTCGGCGATCTCCGGTTTCGTCATCGCCTGGGCGAGCAGCCCATGGAAATAATCGCTTTTGTTGGTCGAGCTCAGCCCCTTGTTGAACAGGTTCTCGACGCCGCCCATGTCCTGCTGGCGGCCGGAATGGCTGAGCTGCATGATGAACCGACAGTCATGGCCGTGGACGCGCCGACCGACCTCCCGCCAGAAGGGGATCTTGTCGTCGGCGTCGATCATCGCGTAACGCACGAGGATGCGGCCGCGCACCGAGACCGGGGTGAAGGAGGAGATGATGCAGCCGATCCCGCCGCGCGCGAATTTCTCCTCCCAGTTCAGCCGGGCATTCCCGCCGTGCCCGTTATAGTCGTCGAACTGGCCTGATATATTCGATCGGAAGAGCCGGTTCTTGACCGTCAGCGAGCGAAATTTCAGCTCGTTAAAGATAAGCGCCGCGTTGTCGGCATGGGTGAACTGGCTATCTGGATGCATGCTGGCCTATCCGAATAACGTGCCGAAGCAACGAGGGAGAATAAAAAGCCGAAATGCAATGCGAGAGCTATAACTTCAGAGTGTGGTCGACGGTAATGCAATCTTATGTGGTTTGCAAACGGATTTCAGCGCGCTTGCCCAGCTAAAAATGTGTGCAAATACAGTCATGAATAACAACGTGTGAAGCACCTGCATGCGTCCCACCGGTTATTCCCGGACAACCGGTCTGCCATGCTTTATTTCGAGCACGTGGACAAACAACGCCGCTCATTGATCTCGGCACTGATGTTCGTTTCAGCACCTTGAGATCAGTATTTCCCAGACGAAAAGACCACGCGTCGTTCGTCTGCGCTCCGCCTATGTAATGACCCCGCAAAAGCAATAGCAAAGCGGAGATGGGTCGAAGCCACCTGCCGAGATCGACTGCGCCAGGCGCGTCTATCCCTCGATGGACGCGCCGATCCCCCGGCAGGCCGTCGGCCTGCCGGTGCTACTGCTATATGCTTCGGACCTGAACGAGTGGCCCTAACCTGCCGCTTAATACGAAGTCGGCAGCAGATAGCTGGAGGGCGACGCTAGGTCGATCACGAACCTGATGTCCGCGGCATTCGCCGCCACGACCAGCTGATAGTTCCCCGCTTCGGCCCGGAAGGCACCGGTTTCGATGTCGAAATAGGCGAGGTCGCGCGGGGTGATCTTCAGCGTGGCCGTGCCTGTTTCACCGGGCTGCAGCGAGAGCTTTGCGAAGGCGCGCAATTCCTTGTCCGGCCGCTCCACCTTGGCCTTCGGCGAGCTGGTATAGAGCTGGACCAGCTCCGAGCCGGGCCGGTCGCCGATATTGGTGACGTCGACGCTGACGATCACGCCTTCGGAACTCATTTCATTCGCCGACAACAGCGGTTCGCTCCAGCGGAAACGGGTATAGCCGAGGCCGAAGCCGAAGGGGAAGAGCGGCTCGACAGCGCGTGTATCGTGGTGCCGGTAGCCGACGAAGACGCCTTCGGCATAGCGCACATGCCCGTCCTGGCCGGGATAGACGGCGGGATCGCCCGTAATGGCGGAATTGTCGGTGAGCGCCTTCGGGAAGGTCTGCGGCAGGCGGCCGCCGGGTTCGGCATCGCCGAACAACACGTCGGCGACGGCATTGCCTAGTTCCTGGCCGGGATACCACATCTGCAGCACGGCGCGGACCTTGCCGAGCCAGGGCATCTCGATGGGGCCGCCGGTCTGCAGCACGACGACGGTGTTGGCGTTGACGGCAGCGACCTTCTCGATCAGTTCTTCCTGCGGGCCCGGCAGCCGCATGTCGGGCAGATCAAGCCCTTCCGTGTCCCACTCGCCGTCACGGCCGACGAAAAGAAGGGCCACGTCGGCATTGCGTGATGTCTCGACGGCGGCCTCGATATCGGCCTCGCCGAGCGGTTTTTCGACGCCGAAACGCACGGCGATGAGGTTGATCCCCTCCTCGCTCGCCGTGGACGGCTCATACTCGACAGTGATCTCATAGGCTTTGCCCGCTTCGAGCGTCACCGTGCCGCGCTGTTCGTCATTGGCGGTGCCGAAATAATTCTCGCCGCGCGTCCAGCCCTCGCGGCCGTCGACCGTCAGCTCGCCGTCGACGAAGAGCCGCGCCAGGCCGGCATTGGTCATGCCGAAGACGTGCTCACCGCCCTCTTCCGGCACAAACTGCATCGTCATCCGCGCCGAGAAATCGGCGGGGTCGAGTTCGCCCGACGGCAGCTCGAACCAGAAGAACTCGCCCTTGTCCACGATCTCGGCATGGAGGGGATCGCCCTTGCAGCCGCGCCCTTTAAAATATTCGACCGCGATCTTGCCCTTGAAGACGTCGATCAGTCGGTTGTGGCGACAGCCCACGACGTGGCTGATGCTGTTGGCGTTGGAAAGGGCGGCGCGAATGCCTTCGAGCGGGCTCACCGTGTAGTGCGCCGCAATCTGCGCGCTGCCGCCGCCCATGACGCGGGCGCTCGCGGCATTCGGCCCGATGACGGCGATGCGGTCGAGCGAGGTCTTGGCAAGCGGCAGGATGCTGTCATTCTTGAGGAGAACCGCGCCTTCCGCGCCGAGACGCCGGATCAGCGCCCGGTCTTCCGGCAGATCGATCGCCCGTTCGGTAAGGTCGGGTCTGCTCTTGAACGCGCCGACCCGCTCGAGCAGCAGCAGCATGCGCCGCGCCGCCGCCCGCACGGCTGCTGCCTCCACCTTGCCCTCGCGCGCGGCCGCAACCAGCTTCTCGCCGCGGTCGCGCGCCGGGCCTGGCATTTCGAGATCGAGACCGGCATTGATCGTCTCAGCCGTCGAATGCGAGCCGAACCAGTCGGACATGACGATACCGTCGAAGCCCCATTCCTCGCGCAGCACCTTGGTCAGCAGCCAATGATGCTCGCTGGTATAGGAGCCGTTGAGGCGGTTGTAGGAAGACATGACGGCCATGACGCCGGCGCGGCGGACGGCCTGTTCGAAGGGCGGGAGATAGATTTCGCGCAGCGTCCGCTCGTCGATATCCGACGACATGGTCTGCCGCTCGATTTCGGATTCATTGCCGGCAAAATGCTTGATCGTTGCGGCGATCCCCTCGCCCTGCACGCCCTCGATATAAGCGACGGCGAGTTCTGCGGTCAGCATCGGATCTTCGGAATAACATTCGAAATTGCGCCCGTTGAGGCCGGAGCGATGAATATTCACCGTCGGCGCGAGCAACACGGCCGCACCCTTGCTCTTGGCCTGGCGCGCAAGCGCTACGCCCATCTGCTTGACGAGGCTGGGGTTCCAGCTGGCGCCGAGCGCGATGGCGACGGGAAAACAGGTCGCCTTGACGCCGGCGACCAGCGAACCCGCGCCGCGGGCGCCGTTCGGCCCGTCCGTCACCTTGATCTTCGGCACGCCAAGACGCTCGACGGGAACGGTCGTCCAGAAATCGGCTCCTGATAGCAGCGAGACCTGCTCTTCAAGCGTCATCTTGTCGAGAATGGAATCGATCATGCAAACCTCCCGTTGAAAGACATTGCGAGCGCAGCAAGCCATCCGTCGGGCTTGGGGTCGCCTTCAGCAGTTCTTAAACCTACCGATTACTCGGTATTTTTAAGATGTCAACCAGCCCCAGCGTGTTGTATCAATGGACAAAGGGGAAATCGGCCGGAGGCTTGCCGATCGCCGCTGGAAAGGGCAGACGGGAAACCATGGTGGAGTTTTCAAAAGCAGAGACCGGACAGGCGGAAACGCGACGGCGCCGATCCCGCAAGGGGGAAGAGCGCCGGGCGGAGATCCTGGCAGCCGCTATGCGGCGCTTTGCCGAAGACGGCTACCAGAATGCCGCGATCGGCGACATCGCCCGCGATGTCGGCCTGTCGCTGCCCGGTCTGCTGCATCATTTCCCCACAAAGGTCGATCTGCTGCTTGCAATTCTGGCCAAGCGCGATCTCGAAAGCGCCGATTTCATCGGGCACTATCGTTCAGATCTCAGCGGCCTGCTCAAGGGCATGGTCGAGGTCTTCCGCCGCAATACCGGAATGATCGAGGTCGTCAGGGCCTTCGCCATCCTGAATGCCGAGAGCCTGATGAAGGATCATCCCGCCAAGACATGGTTTCTGGGTCGCGCCACCGAGATGCAGAACGGCATCGCCGCGACCTTCGAGCGGGCCATCGCCGACGGCTCGATCGATGATAAGACCGACAGCCGCGCGATGGCGGCGGAGCTGATCGCTGTGATGGACGGCCTGCAGATGCTCTGGCTGCGCGATCCCGACCGCTTCGACATGGTCGGCGGCCTGGAAGCCTATGTCGACCGCCTGCTGACGAGCCTCGGTTTGCAACAGTGACCGCTGACGGGGCATGACGCCTAACTTCCGTCGAAGCGGCTAAGCGGCTCATTCTCGCAGAGGCACTGTTTCCGGTGGAAGATAAAGTCACCCTTCGTAAGGCAGTGGACCGCGCAGCGAGTGGTATGGTCGGCGGTCCTGCCAAGGGGTAACGAGGAATCGACTGGTATCGATCGTCAAAAATTCTGATATGATGGGTGTTACTAAGAACAACAGGTCTCTACATGCTTCTGGAACTGCTAGAAAAACACTGGATCAGAGTGGAGCGCATAGGTCTCGACGCCGAGAAGCGTGGCGAGGCTATAGGCGTGGAACCGTCTTGGGAAGACGGCGAGATGATCAAGCGTTCGAAAGCAGCAGCTAAGGCTCTGGACAAGGCACGTCAGCCGCGCAAAACGAAGGCCAAAGGCTAATTTTTAATGGCTAAGCCGTTTTGCACGTTCTTCGCGGGACCTAATGGTTCCGGCAAATCCTCGATCTATGAGAAGCTTCAACCTCCGGGCGAATTCGTCAACGCCGATGAGATCGCGAAGACGCTGCCCAAGGAACTTGAAGGTAGTGCTAGACAGGTAAAGGCCGGTAGGCTTGCCATCACTCGCATCAACCAACTGATTGCAGCTCAAGAGGACTTCGTGTTTGAAACGACCCTCAGCAGTCAGCATTCGATAGGCGTCATGGAGAGGGCGAAAGCGGCCGGTTTTCATGTCAGCCTCCTATTTGTGGCTCTCGATAAGGCCGAACGAAATGTGGAACGGGTGCAGTTCCGAGTAGCCGACGGCGGGCATGACATCCCGGCGAAAACCATCATCCGACGTTATGAGGCTTCCTTCTCGAACTTGGTTAAGGCGCTTCAAATAGTCGATGAAGGAGTGCTAATGGACAACTCCCGGAGGACACCTCACATCGTCGTCGCGATAAAAAATGGCAAGATCGTCGCAAGATCCTACAGAACAGCGCATCTGAACCGGAGGCTGATGGAGATCGCTGAAAAGGCATTAGTGCGGTAGCTGACTTTGACGCTCAGCCACAGTTCCCGCTTGATCCTGGATTGTGACCGGTACTTGCTCCTTCATCGAGCGCAATTGGCTGATCCGGACGTGCCGTTGCGGCCGATAAGGATGAAGTTTGCGGGATGCGCTGATCTGTCGTGGTCAGCCAGCGGTCTGCCGAAAAATACGCCCTTGTCCTTGCTTGTGAATCTGACGTGGCCTTAAGGCCAAGAGAAAAATTGAAGCTATTTTCACTGCCGGCTTCGCGCGTGAAACTGAGATAGGAGCCAAAACGTTCGTATTCGACATCGCGAAGGCTTTGGATCGACGCAAGCGCATCTTCAAAATCACGCCAGCAGGCCTGCTTCACAATGATCTCGAAAATGCGCAGGACAGGCGGGGCGAGATGCCCCTGGTCATCCACCTTGGGCCCGACGATCTTGGCGCGGATCTCGACAATATCACCCATTTCATTTCCACGAACCCTGAGGAAGGTCGAACTGAGCGGTCGCACCTCGTCCCGTTCGTGGATGCGCTGAAAATAACATTCATAATCGCGATTGCGCATCGAGGCGGCTTTCCATTCGCTCACCTCAATGCCGGCCTCTCGAAGAGCGCCACAAATATTGGTGCCCGAGACCCGCCACGCCCGCAGAAACTCACTTGCCAATTCGAGCTTTGGGAGTTCAATCAAATGCGGCGATATAGATTGCGGCGGAAGAGGAGATGGAGCTGCCGTATAGGGTGGGACGGCGATGTTTGATGATCGGGCAGCCTTATCGAGCGGTCCAATCGGGGCTCCGGCGTGGCGGATTTCAAGATAAACGGCGATGCCTGCAAGAAGCATAACGGGCATCAAAAACGCTGACCAGACGAGCCAGCGACGGCGGCTCCGCAATGAGAGCTTCCACTGCCGGGGTGGGCTGTCACGAGGAGGACCGACTGCTGATAACCCTTTATCCACGGCGTCACCCCGCAAACCTGCGACCGGCGGCGTTGGTCGGCGCACGGCCAACCAGCCTCCAGCGGCGCGTCCTTCTCCGGCGAGCAACGATGTGAAAGCAGGTACAGTCGACTCACCTTCGACGTCAGCGATTCTGATGTCGAGTGTATGAAGCGTCAAGCAGGAGCCTCAGGGCGGCTCACCCGAAGCGCGTCGCGATCCTTCAGACCTGTCGCGCTGATCCGTCGTCGCGGCCGCTTCCGTTCAGAACTCCTCCCAGGAAGCGGTCGCCGTTGCGGCTCTGCCGCCGAAGGCGCCGGCGAGTTTCTGGCCGAGTGCGCGGGCCGGCGAGGTCGCCGGTCTGCTTCGAGGCGTGACGGCGCGAGGCGTCGATTGTGCGCCATCCAGCTTGAAACGGGCGATCAGCCGGGCGAGGCTTGCTGCTTCGTCGGCAAGCCGGTTCGTCGCCGCCGTCGATTCCTCGACCATGGCCGCATTCTGCTGCGTCACCTGGTCCATCTCGTTGACGGCGGTCGAAACTTCCGAAAGCCCGGTCGATTGCTCTCTTGCCGCCGTTGCGATCGAGCGCACATGCTCGTCGATCTTGACCACGTGGCCCTGGATGTCGCCGAGCGCTTCACCCGTCGCCGTCACCAGCTTCACCCCGGAATGGACCGCCTCGTTGGAGCGGTTGATCAGCACCTTGATGTCCTTGGCCGCATTGGCTGAACGCTGCGCCAGCTCACGCACCTCCTGCGCGACGACGGCGAAGCCCTTGCCGGCTTCGCCGGCGCGCGCCGCTTCGACACCGGCGTTCAGCGCCAGAAGATTGGTCTGGAAGGCGATCTCATCAATGACGCCGATGATCTGGACGATTTCGCCTGACGCCTGCTCGATCCGTCCCATGGCCGAAACGGCCTGGCCGACGACGGCGCTCGACTGGCCGGTGCTTTCCTTCGCCTCATCCACCATGCGGCTGGCTTCCAGCGCTCGCGCGGTCGAATTCTTCACCGCGACGGTGATCTCTTCGAGCGCGGAGGACGTCTCCTCGAGCGAAGCCGCCTGCTGCTCGGTGCGTTTCGACAGGTCCCCTGACGCAGTCCGCATTTCGCCGGCACCGCCATTGATGATGTCGACGGCGGCGCGCACCTCGCCGAGAACGGAGCGCAGATTGGTCATCGTCGCATCGACGTTTTGCTTGAGCTGGCCGAAAGCGCCCTGGAACTCGCCCCTCATATTCTCGGTCAAATCGCCCTCGGCAAGCGCAGCCACCACGCGGCAGGTCTCGGCGATGCCGCGGTCGACTGCCGTGACGAGGTCATTGACACCAGATGCGAAGCTATCGAGATCCGCGTAACCGTATTGCGCGGCGGCGCGATGCGTGAAGTCGCCGGCAACCGCCGCGATGATGACCGCATCGACATTCCTCTGCATTTCGATGACCTTCGCCCGCTTGCCCGCGTCGGCGGCATCCAATTCGCGCACCTTGATGCCGTTCCGCTTGAAGACCTCGACGGCGCAAGCCATCTGGCCGATTTCATCGCGCCGGTCGGCGAAGGGGATGTCGGCGTCGAGTTTGCCCTCAGCAAGATCGCTCATGCTTTCAGTGATCCGGCCGATCGGCTTTGCGATCGTCCGGGCGCCGAACACGGCGGCAAAGATGAGCGTGGCGATGGTCAGCAGGCCGATGCCGAGATTGAGGTACAGAACGACAGCGGCGGCGGCATTCGCCTCTTCCTCGGCCTTCGCAGCCATCGTTTTAGCCGCATCCACGCCTTCGTCGATCAGCTTGGCTGCCTCGTCTGAAGCCACCTGCAGTTTTGTCAGAACGTCCGCCTCCTTCGCGTCGAGCGAGGGATCGCCGGCTTTGAGGGCGAGCTTTGCCTTGGCGATGTCAGCCAGCTCCCCGGTTGCTGCGAAGATGCTGTCACTCAATGCTTTGAGCTTCGTAACCCTGTCCTTGTTGGCCTGCAATCGCAGCCCGCCCATCGCGTCGTCCAGATATTTGACGACCGAGTGATGGCGCGCGGCGATATAGTCGGTGGCCTTGGCGATGTCATCCACGGAGGTGGCGAGACGCTGATCACGCACGCCGATCAGCATGCCGCGCAATGAAGCTTTTGCATCGACCAGATCGCGCGAAACGGTTAACTGGCTCTCCTGATATTTCGTGCGTTCATAGACGTGCTGGCCACCCTGCCAGACGGTCAAGAGCATAACTGCGACCAGGAAAATGCCGATGGCCGAAAGCGTGGCCAATTTGGTGCTGATGCGCGAAAAGATGCTTGCGGGCATGGGTCAGATCCTGCTTGGCGGCAACAGGAGTCTTCATATCCCCGGCTGGCAACGAAATAGCGATCGACTTCATTCGACCGAATATCTACGGCCGGCTTTGCGAGATCCCCTTACGGTTGAAGGGGAATACTTTTGCCAGGGCCTGAGCCGACTAACAGATCGATAAAAATCTAATAAAAGGTTCACTTTCGCCGAACCCGGAACTTGAATGCGCGAATGGGATAATAAACGCCAAAAGTGGATAGGAACGGCGTCACCTTGCCCTATCCGATTTCTGGGACGTAACTTCACGCTCGCGAACGGTCGGCCAGTTCTCAAATCACGGCGTAACATGCTTTTCCATGCGCCGTAGCAAGCTCTTCAGTTCAGGCTCGTTCACCGCCGAGGCCGCCTCAGCGGGTGACATCCAGGCGAGCTTGCGCTCTTCGCATTCGGGGAACCGTTTCTTAGTGCCGCGCACATCGAGGAGATGCACCTCGACAAATGCAGGTTTCTCGCGTCCGTCTTCGAGAGACTTGATATAAGCGAAGTGACCGAACACCCGCTTCTTCGCCCGCCCCTTCACGCCGGCTTCTTCCCACGCTTCTCTTTCGGCCACTTCGTGGGGAGCAAGCCCCTTGATCGACCAACCCTTGGGTATCGTCCAGCGGCCAGTTTCGCGAGTCGTGACAAGAAGGACTTCGACGCCGTCGTCGGCAGTCCTGCGAAAACACAGCGCGCCGTATTGCTGGATGGATCCGCCTTCCAAGATCGTCCGGGTGTGGCCGGCCAGACGCGTGAGATGAGTCGCAACCCTGTTCATCTCCCAAAGATGCAGCGCAATTCAGTTCGAGGCAAGGGAAGGACGGCCGCGCCGGCCGGCGAGTTCCATGGAGGCGACTTGAACGAGGCGTTGCAGGACTGATTTATCGAGACTCATTGCGCGGCAAAATAGGTCTGAGCCGCGTCGATGACCTCGTCGGCGCGATCCTGTTTCAGGAGGTCTATGGGCCTGCGCCCGCCCAGCATGGGGTTGGGCTGGCTGAGCCACAGCCATGCCACCCGCTGATTGGAAACGAGAGCGGCGACCATTGCTATGCCCCTTGCGGGACGCCCGTCGATGAACTGTTCGATCGGATAGACGTGCTTTCTCGTTCCCTTCAACAGTGCGATCACCTCGCCGGCGTGCTGCCAGCGATTGAGCGTGGAGCGCGCAATGCCGAAATCGCGCTGGAGTTCGCTAGCGCCGGCAACCGGCCCGGCCCAATCCTCAAGTTTACGGGCGACCGCAAGCTCGCCCAGCAATCGCTGGCCCTCCTCGGCCGTGACGATCTTTCCGAGTCCCTCGCCGCCGGAGGGTTCCACGGCCTTCGGAATCTCGAGTGCGATCTTGCCGCCGGCAGGCGCATCGCTGAACGTCTCCACCAGGCCACGAATGCGGCGGGCAAGTTCGCCCTGGCGCTTGCTGAGCTCGCGCCGCACGCTGACGGGAAGATCGACGATGGCCGCGGCCGCCGCGCCCGCAATGCTGGCCGACAGGGCCACCGAGCCGGACTCGAATGTGGCGTCGGCTTTCAGCACGTCGGCGACTTTAGCGGCGACACGGTCGGCGACCCTTGCCTGACGGGCACGATGCAGCCGGACCTCAGAACCAGCCATGAGACTATCTCCATTCTTCGATGAACTGATATAGTCTCAAATGGCCAATTTGTCCAGTTTGTCCCATTCGCGCGACGCGGATGGATGATCAGCCCTTTCGCAGCCTCCAGCTCCTGACTTCGAAGGGCATGATATCGGCGGGGCCTTTGCGCTCCATCGGCTCTTCGAGAATGTTGAGCGGCTGCGACGCCGTCCATCCGGAAGGCAGGGTAAGGGAAAGGCGGCCGCGCCGGCCAGCCGGTTCGTAGAGGCGCAGGATCAGGCCTTCGCCCTCCTCCGCCGGTTTCAAGCCGGAGAACGCGACGGGGGTGCCCTCGACGCCAAGCGGCGCGAAACTGCCGGCGGAGAGGCCGCTGGCTTCGGCCGTCACAAGCGGCTGGTTGAGGTCGAGCGCCTCATCGAGGACGCCGCCTTCATGCCAGGCGCCGTCATGCGGCATCAGCGCATAGGTGAAGCTCTGTTCGCCTTCGTCGGCGAGCGGATCGGGATAGATCGGCCCGCGCACCAGGCTCATGCCGATCACATTACCGCGGGCGCTGTGGCCATATTTGGCATTGTTGAGGAGCGCCACGCCGAAGCCCGGCTCGCTGATGTCGACGAAGCGATGGGCGGCAGCCTCGAACATCGCCTGTTCCCAGGAGGTGTTCGTATGCGTCGCCCGCTCGACGATGCCGAAGGCGCATTCGAAGGTCGCCTTGCGGGCTTGCACGTCGACCGGGTTCAGGGTGCGCAGCAGAGTGCGGCGGTCGTGCCAGTCGATCGTCGTTTCGATATCGAGCCGCCTCGCGTTCGCGGTCAGCACATAGGTCTGCGTGACGCTCGAATTCCGGTAGCGGTGGACGACGCGGATCGCCGCACGGTGCGGGCCGCTCTCGACGAGGCTGATGCTTTCGGGCGCTTCGAGACGGACGCCCTTTTCGGCATAATCCGCATCGACATCCCAGGCGTCCCAGTTGCGCGGCTTGTCGGCCGGGTAGACCCAGAGCTGGTTGGCGGAGCCATCGACCGCTTCGCGGCCGGTCGTCTTGTGGATGAGGCTGGCAACGGCGCCATCCCTGCCGATGACGACCGAGAGATGATCGTTTTCAAGACGGTCGGAGTCGGCCTTCAGCCCACTCGCCGGCTGCAGGGCGCTCTTGTCGAAGACCGCAACGGACAAGGGAGCGACGATCTCAGCGCCCGAAAGCGCCGTGCCATCGGCAAGCCTGGCGCTCACCGGTCGGGCCGCAAGCGACGGATTGACGACGATGAGCGCATTGGCGATCCCGCCCTTCGGCAGATTGGCCGATAGCGCCAGCAAGGCTCTCGCCTGTTCGGCCTTGGCACGGTCGATGACGCCGCCGAGCTCCTGCTCCGCATCCTGATAGACTTCGCGGATGCTCGAACCCGGCAGGATGTCGTGGAACTCGTTCTTCAGCACCACCCGCCAATCCGATTCCAGGCTGCGGGGCTTGTCGGCGCCGAGCAGATGGGCGAGCGAAGCGAGGGTCTCGGCGGTGATCAGCGCGCGTTCGGCGTGGCGGTGCTTGCGCTTGACCCCGCTTTGCGACGTCAGCGTCGCGCGGTGCAGTTCGAGATAGATCTCGCCGTCCCAGACGGGAAGCTTCTTCTCCCCAGCGGTCTGATGCGCCTGCTCGTAAAAGCCCTTGACGGTGCCCCAGCGCGCCTGCGGGATGGCGGGGAAATCGCGCAGCTGCACTTCGCGTTCCACCATCTCGGGCGTCACGCCGCCGCCGCCATCGCCGTAGCCGACGGCGAGAAGCGAGGCGTGATGCTGCGTCTTGCCGCGGAAATTCTTCCATGTCGGCAGGTAGCAATCCGGCTGCACGAAGCCGTTATAGCCCTGCATCGGATTGTCGAACGTATGGGTCAGCACCCGGCTGCCGTCGAGGCCCTTCCACCAGAAGAGATCGGAGGGGATATGGTTCGTCTCGCTCCAATTGACCTTGATCGTGAAGAAGCTGTCGATGCCGCCCTGTCTCAGGATCTGCGGCAGCGCGCCGGAGAAGCCGAAGCAATCCGGCAGCCAGCAGACCGTATGGCGCGCGCCAAACGTCTTCTCGAAATAGCGCTGGCCATAGAGCACCTGGCGGACGAGGCTTTCGCCTGTGGGCATATTGGTATCGGGCTCGACCCACATGCCACCGACCGTTTCCCACTTTCCTTCCGTGACCTTCTGCTTGATGCGTTCGAGAAGCTCGGGATCTTCCTCTTCCATCTGCGCGTAATAATGCGCGGTCGACTGGTTGAAGCGGAAATCCTCGGAGCGTTCCATCAGCGAGAGCGCCGTGTTGAAGGTGCGCCGCATCTTCCGCCGCGTCTCGCGATAGGGCCAGAGCCAGGCGAGATCGATATGCGCATGGCCCGTCAGCACCAATTCGCCATTCGGGGGAAACCGCTTCTGCAGCTCCTTCAGCCGCACTGTAAGGGCGTCGAAGGCTACAGCTGCCGATGCGCTCTCCTCGTCCGTGAGACCCGCCGGATTTTCCTGGAGCTCCGGCAGTTCCCAGATCTTCTGCTGCATGACGGCGTCGGACGTCCGGGAGATGTAAGCCGCGGTATCCGACGGCCAGTCGAGGCCGCGCAAGGCGTGTTCGGCAGCGTCCACCAGATGCGGTACGACCTCATGTTCGCCGAGCGCGCCCACCGCCTCGGCGATCTGCTTCAGAAGAAGATGCAGACGGTGAACGGGGCCGTCGAGCCAGATCAGCCGGGCCTTGTTGAGCCCTGGCGCCCGATTCGGCTCGCCGAAGGGAAAGCGGGCGACACTTTCCGTCGCGATCGAGAAGCGGCGGCCCTTCACCGGAAATTCCTGATGGTAGGGATCGAGACCGAATGTTTCGCTCTCGCCGTCGGGGTAGCTCAGCGTAATCAGGCTCTCGCCGCCGAGATCGAGCTGCAGGCGAATATCTTCAAGAGGCCAGCCCTCCGGCGCTTCGGCGCTCGCGGCAAAATGCACGACGCCGTTGCGATGCGGCCAGTCCTGGTGATGAGCGATCGGCTCGCCCTCGAACGTCCAGCCATCGATCGGGCTGCTATACCGGTCCCGCCAATGCGCAAGCTCGGCGATGCGGACCTTCAGACTGTCGTGGCGTTGAGCAATGGTGAGCGGCATGGCTTATCCTGTTGAAAATCGGCGGCGCGAGATCCGGAATCATGGCTTTGGGAGATGAAGATGGTGCGACAAGGATCGCAAATGCCGGCCCCTCCTCCCAGCGGGTCCTGCCGATGCTTAGATTAAGTAACTTTGATTTGGCGTCAAGCCCGGAAGAAATGCATTGCGGCAAGTATGCAGTGGGCAATGAGAAATCCAAGCTCGTTCAGGCCAAATACCCTCGAAGTTGGCCATTTTTGAAGCCGAAATTGGCCAACTGCATAAAACACAATTCCAGGCACTGCAGAGCGCCTGGAATTTTGCGAAGTTCGAGGTTGCCTATTCGTCTCCGTCAGGACGCGGCAAGTGGGCCAAGTTGAAATGCGGCCCTGAGGCATGATTAGTGGTGAATCCGCGTAGGTTCGCGCCTGAGAGCCTTGGTTTGGTAGTTTCTCCGCGATAGGTGTGAGCCTGAAGCGTAAGCGGCCAACATCGTCCATGCCCGCCGATCGCGATCACTCAAAGCGGCGTACCGGATGGCGAGGCTCCGCCTCCGCGCCCGAGTTGTTCCTGCTGGGTAAGGTTCTACATGTTGAGAACGCACTCGGGATCGGTGGATTGCCCGGCCAGCAGCCGCAGAGTAGCCGTGTGTACCTACGCGGGGCCAATTATTCAATCGATGGCACCAATGATCGTTTTCGGCCCATTGCGGTCATTGAAATCTTAGGGTTCAGGGCGATCCGACGACCGCCCATTCGAACCCGTCGCCGGTGAGCTATTTGGCCACGTGCCACACTCCTCCAACGCCATCGCCATTGGCTTCACCGGCTTTCTTGTCCTCGACATAGGTGTAAAGCGGCTTACCCTCATAGGCCCACATCTCTTTGCCATCCGCAGCTTTGACTAGAGACCATTCGCCTTCCGCCTTGGCCTTGGCTCCAGCGTGGAACGCCGGCCACTTCTTCAGGCAATCGCTATCGCAGTTGGATTTGCCTTTTGTATCTTTGTCGAATGTGTAAAGCGCCATGCCTTTTTCAGTGGCCAGGACCTTGCCCATTTTTGTCTCGACCATCTTGGCCGGCTCGGCCGCAAAAGCAGACCCGGTTAAAGCAGTTAACGCACCTATCGCGATTAATATCGTTCTCATGATTTTTCTCCCATTCGGCAGTGCCGGCGGAATGCCAGCAGTATCCGATCTAACTGACAGAAACGCCCAACTATGAAAGCGGTTCCGCCCATGGGGGACGAACACGCCAGCAATAATTGCAAGATCCACGAAGCGCCAACTCCGGACCCTTGCCAATTATGGCAGAAGGGTCGAGTCTCGACCCCAAAGCATGTGTAATCGGGCGGTCCCACAAGGGGCAGGCTCCCATGACATTGCCAATATCACATCAAAACCATCTGGCGGCGTGGAGCGCCTACGCGTCTCCATGCGGATGCAAATTGCTCGATGAGTCAGTAAAGCAATCTCGTTCTGATCGTTCCCGGTATCTCGCGTAGCGCCTGAAGAATATCGTCGGCTGTCTGGGACATGTCCTCGACTTCGATGACCACGTACCCCGTGTCGCCATGCGTCTGCAGGAATTCGGCGACGATATTCAGCCCGCGTGACGAAAAGATCTCGTTCAACTGGATGAGCATGCCGGGACGGTTTTCGTGAACATGGATGAAGCGCGTACCGTTCGGGCGCTCGGGCAACTGGACCTGCGGAAAGTTGACTGCGCCCATCGTCGAGCCGATGTCGGAATATTCGACCAGCTTTCTGGAGACTTCCCCGCCGATGCGTTCCTGAGCTTCTTCTGTCGAACCGCCGATATGCGGTGTCAGAATGACATTGCTCAAGCCCTGCAGCGGCGTTTCGAAACGCTCCTTGTTCGATGCCGGCTCCTTGGGAAACACATCGACCGCAGCACCTGCCAGATGGCCCTCTTTCAAGACTTTCGCAAGCGCGTCGAGATCGACCACCGTGCCGCGGGAATTGTTGATGAAGATGGCGCCTTTCTTCATGCGACGCAGTTCGGCTTCGGTGATCATATTGTGCGTCGATGGCGTTTCCGGAACGTGCATCGTCACATAATCCGAGATTTCCAGAAGCTCGCCGAGCGAAGCCATCGATTCTGAATTGCCGCGGCGCAGCCTATCGGAGAGATCGAAATAGCGCACCAACATGCCCATGCTTTCCGCAAGAGCACTCAGTTGCGAGCCGATATTTCCGTAGCCGACGATGCCGAGGGTCTTTCCACGGACTTCTCGACTGCCGACAGCAGATTTCTCCCATCCACCCTGATGTGCCGACGCCGAGCGTGGGAAGATCTGCCGCGTCAGCATGATGATCTCGCCGATCACAAGTTCGGCCACCGAGCGCGTGTTCGAATAAGGCGCGTTGAACACCGGAATTCCGCGGCGGCGTGCCGCTTCCAAATCGACCTGGTTTGTGCCGACGGAAAAACAGCCGACGGCAATCAGCTTCTTGGCAGATTCGAAAATCTCTTCTGTCAGCTGCGTTCGGGAACGAATGCCGATGATGTGCGCATCGGCGATATGGCTCTTGAGATCCCTGTCATCAAGCGCTTTCGGCAGATGCACGAGATTGGTGTATCCGCAAGACGAAAAATAGTCCACGGCGCTCTGGCTGATGCCTTCAAGCAGAAGCACGGAAATTCGGTCACGCGGGAGGGAAAGCTGGAGAGGCATAGAGAGACTTTCGTTTTCCGTTTAAATAGGTCAATGTCGATTGCGGCCTTGCGGCGCATTACAACATGGCTTTGCGACCATCCGACAACCAGCGCAAGCACAAATCCCGATATTCTCTGCCTCCATTGAACGCGCTTCGGCGATTCAAAGAACTGCGGGCCAAGACATCGCGAGATCGGTCAGGCCTTGGCGGAGATGGCGCTCAATTCTTCCAGGTCGAGGTCACGTTCAAGCTCACGCAGGGTCTCATCGTCGATCTGCCCTGAGCGATGCAGCCGTATGAGTTCCGTCCGGCCAACCGCGACCGCCTCAAGAACAACATCGAAATGGGCGTGCAATATCGGAATGTAGTCCGCGGTGCGCTCGGCATAGTCGACGATTGCCGTAGCGCGATGTTCATATCTTTTCAGTAGCTGAGGATGGATCAGCTTGCCCTCGCCATCGTAGGCAAGTTCGCTCACTTTCGTGAACTGAACCTGCGCCATCGCGGCCTCGGCCTGACTCATCGTCATCGGTGAGCGCTCGGCTTCTACCTCTCCCAGGCCAGCCCAGGAAATCACCCAACCAAGCGTCGTGCCCTGCACAAGCACCGTCCCCATGATCACGGCAAACGACATGACGAGGATGAAGTCGCGTCCTGGAAATCCTTCGGGAAGGCTCAAGGCAAGGGCAAGGGTGACCACACCGCGGACGCCCGCCCAGCTCAACACCGTCGCCGCTCCACCTCCCATTGGAACCGATCGAGCAAGCCCTATCCTGTTTGCGAACCTGATCGCCAGATCGGAGCCGAACACCCAGACGAAGCGAGCCGCAACAAGGGCGACAAGGATCACAAGCGCCGGAAACGCCATGGTTTCGACCAGCACCCCGAAGCCGCCGCCGCGCTCGACGACGTCGCGCAGCGAAAGGCCAATCAGGATGAACACCGTCGCCTCCATGAGGAAGACGAGCACGGTCCAGAAGGAAGTGCCGCGCATGCGCGTCCCCGCCGACATAACGGTGTGCTGGTGCCACGAGGCGATCAAGCCCGCCATGACAGTGGCGATCACACCGGACACGTGGAGTTGCTCTCCCAGAAGATATGCGATCCAGCAGAGCAACGTGGTTGCCGCGATCATGAGGTAGTCGTCGCGCAGGCTCCGGATGAGCCTGACCCATGCGAAACCGAGCATGCCGCCCAGCGCGGCCCCGCCCGCGGCAAGCACAAGGAACGTCCCAACTGCACTGACCGTGCTGAACGCGCCAGTCGCTGCCGCTGCAACGGCGAAGCGGAAGAGAACCAATCCGCTCGCGTCATTCAGCAGGCTCTCGCCTTCGAGAAGGATCTGAAGACGTCGTGGCAGGCGAACGTGCTCGAGTACAGCTCGAGCAGACACCGCATCCGGCGGCGATACGATGGCTCCAAGCGCCGCGCAAGCGGCCCACGGCAGCGAAGGCATCAGGAGATGAGCGACAATGGCAACGACAATGGTCGTGAAGAGCACCGCGCCGACTGCGAGTGAGGTAATGCCGAACATGTGGCGCTTCAGCCTGTCGACGGCGATAGACCACGCCCCATCGAACAGGAGTGGCGGCAGGAAGATGACGAGGACAAGTTCAGGATCGACCCTGATAGCTGGCAACCCGGGAACGAATGCGAGCGTAGCGCCGCCAGTCAGGAGCGCCACCGACGGCGGCAGCCCAAGCCTGTGTGCGAGATAGTGGAGCGCGATGATCGCAAGAAACATCGCAATCACCAGCTCGAAGAGATGCGTGCCGTCCATGTGTCTCCCCGCGACCAACCTGGGCCATCAAATGACGGCTTCGATTGAAACGCAACACCTGTGGTCGGCCGCAGTCCTTTTCAGAAGTCGGTGGAGACTGAAATCTCTCGCCACTGCTTTATGATCGCATCATCTGACGCATGCTTGACTTTGATTGCGGCGACGGTGTCGCTGCCGAAGGGCATGCGAACCGGCGGTTCGGGGACATCTGCGAATGCCACAACCTGTCTGGCGAACCTTTCCGGACCGCCGAGCTGATTGTGGTTCATCGCTGAAGCGTGTTCGCGCACGGCCCCTGCCGTCCCGTCGTAGTCCGGGATCCTGTTTCCGCTTCGGGGGCATCGACACACGCAGATAACGTGTCCGTAAACTTTCCCGGTTCGACGCCCGGGACCGGGCTCTTCGACGAATAACGAAATCTTGATCGGCGACAACGGTTATCGGATCGCCACATCGGCCCTATTTCCCAGCAATTACGCTGAAATGCGGGCATCGATTGGGAGGGTAGGATGCTTCAAATTCGCAAATCACTGGCAGCCGCAGCTGCCGTCATCATAGTGGCCGTGTCGGTATCATCCTGCACGACAAGCTCAAGCGATTCGATACACACCGGCTCAGTCGGATATGGCAACGCCGACTTTTCGCTTCGGCCTGCCTGCGCCTCCGGATTCGGCAACGATCGTCCTTGCAGCTACTAAGGAAATTGCCGCTCAGAAGAGCGCCGGAAATTTCGATTTGGAAACCACCAGAACCGACCGCCGCAAAGATCCGGAGCCATTCGGATTGATGCGACGTTCGGCTAAGAAATGTCTGCCAAGCCCGGGTTACCGGGCTTTTTTAATATTTGGAAAGTGATAGCAAACATATCGGCACGCATTTCAATAGAATCAATTGCTTGCAGAACTCAATTGGAAAATACTTGAGGGACATCGCCGGCGGATGAAGTACATAACCGAAGTGGCGGTCTAGGAAAGACGATCATGCGGTATCTTCGGTCAGGGCCGCGTCGGCTTCATACCCAGGAGATGGGCGCCCCGCGCGCCAAAACGGTTGGGCTGAGATCGGGGGAGATCGCCGACCGGAATATTCGCGTCATTCTCGAAGCCATTCGCCGGCACGGGCCGCTGACGCGCACCGAACTTGGGCGGCATAGCGGGCTGACTGGGCCTGGGATCACCAATATTCTGCGCAGGCTCGCCGAAGAGAAGCTCGTGACGTCGAACCGGCGCAACGGGCTCGGCGGTGGTGCCACAGCCACGGAATTTGCGCTACGGCCGGAGGGCGCGTTTTCGATCGGGGTCAAGCTTCGCCGTAGCCGCGGCGAGATCGTGCTGATCGATCTCAGCGGCCAGGTGCATAACCGGGTCTATTTCGACGTCGAGCCGGGTGAGAGGATCGCCGCGGTGCATGCGGCGTTCAAGGATATGGCCGATCGGCATGCGACAGTGCCGATCATCGGGCTCGGCATCGCCGCCAATGAATGGAGCGACGAGCAGAGCGCGCAGCTTACCGCGATGTCGGCGATCTCGCGTCTCTATGTCGAGAACGAGTGCACAGCGAGCCTGCTTGCCGAACGCACCATCGGCAGCGCCATGCCGGAAGGCGGGCTGGCAATGATCGTCATCGACGACGACGTGCAGGCGGGCTTCCTCATCCGCGGCATTCCCTATTCCGGCGTGCATGGCCGGGCGGGCAGCATCGGCGAAATGCTGACCGGGCCGGATAATGTCCAGCTCAACACCGTCGTCGGTTTCGGCTCGCTGCGCTCACGCATCGGCGAGGAAGACTTCGCGCGGCTGCTGAAGGGCGAGGAATTCTCCTCGCCGTCGCTGTCGCAATGGATCCGCGAGGCCGCCGGCCATCTGCTCGACCCGATCATCGCCATGGCCGGCTTCATCGCCCCGAGCGTCGTCATGATCGGCGGCGACCTGCCGCAGGGCGTGATCGAAGCCTTGATCCATCAGCTTTCCATCGAGCGGCGCGACACCTCGACCAGGCCGTTCCTGACGCCCTGGATTTCGCCGATGCGGCCCGCAAGCTTCAGCGGCGGCGGCGTGGCGCTCGGTGCTGCCCTCCTGCCCTTCCTCAACACGCTTCTGCTGCCGCCGGCTTCTGCCTGAGCTCAAAAGTGCGCGCTTTAGCCGGCTCAGCCAAGCGCCTCGTCGGCGTGGCTGAGATCGGAGGCTATCGCCTTGTCGAGCACCTTCTGGATATTGGCTGCGCGGCGGAAGGACGGCTCCTGGGTCTTGCCCGCCCGCACCGCCTGAACGAAACGCTGGTAGTTCGTCTCGACCGGATCGAAGGGCAGGTCTCGCCAAGTCGCCGTGTGCACGTCTTCGCCAAGACAGGCACGCAGCGTCGACGTTCCGGTATCGTAGATCATCTCGACCGAGCCGGTTTCGCCGTAGACCCGGAGACGCAGCTGATCCATCTGGCCGGCGGCCGTGCGCGTCGCCTGGATCGTGCCGATTGCGCCATTGGTGAAATCGACATTCATCGTGAAGCTGTCATTGGCATCGAGATCATATTCGCCGATCCTGTCGCCCGGCGCCTTATTGAAGGTCTTGAGCCGCGCAAAGACATGGGCGACGTCGAGGCCGGAACCGTAAGAGGCGAAATCGACGATATGGATGCCGATATCGCCGAGCGCGCCGTTCGACCCGTGCTTCTTGCTCAGCCGCCACAGCCATTTGCTTTCACTTTTCCAATCGCCCCAGTGGCGGCCGACCAGCCAGCTCTGCAGATGCGACGCCTCGACATGGCGCACCGCGCCGATCTCGCCGGCGAGCACCATCTGCCGGCCTTTCTGCAGCGCCGGCGAATTGCGATAGGTGAAGTTGACCATGCCGACCTTGCCCGCCCGCTCGATCGCCTCGGTCATCTCCATGGCTTTGACCGCATCAGTGGCGAGCGGCTTTTCGCAGAAGACATGCTTGCCGGCGGCGATCGCCTGGAGCGTGGTCGGGTGATGAATGCTATCGGGCGTGACGTTCGCCACCGCATCGAACTCGCCCCAGGCAAGTGCCTCCTCCAGCGAGGTGAAATGATTGGCGATGCTGTGTTCGGTGCAGAAGGCGGCCAGCCTTTCCGGAACGACATCGACGCCGCCGACGACGCTGACGCCTTCGATCGCCTTGAAGCGCGCGGCGTGCTGATTGGCCATGCCGCCGGTGCCGAGAATGAGTAAACGCATCTTCTCCTCCATGGATTTCAGTTTCCGGCTGCCGCGGCGGCCGAGCCAAAACGAGAGCGACACCATCGCGTCCATCCGCGATCGGCTCGGCTCTTCTTCGGGAAAATTGCGGGTGGGTGCGCCGCGCGTCTGACAAGACGCTTCATCACTTCAATTTGGCACTTTAATTTCGCGCATCCCTTCCGAAACGGCGGATGCGCGCTAGCTGCTGTTGAATGTCGCCAGCATCTCAACCTCCCAGGCTCTCGCCTCCCAAAGCTGTGGCTTGACATCAAATCAAAGTAACTTAATCTAATTAATGCAGCACGGAAATGAGGAGAGGTCAACCGACCGCCAGGCTGTATTCGTTCAAAATGGGGAGGAGACCCATCATGAAGAGCGCCACCTTCAGCGCATTGACGCTGAGCACTATCTTATTTTCAGCATCCGCCGTTTTTGCCCAGGAACTCGCCACTAAAGACCGGATCGGCCTTGCCGATGCACCGAAAACTCTCGTCGTCCGCCTGACGAACGATAGCCCGAACAATTCCGACCCCGCCATCGCGGAGGGCTACCAGAAGCTCTTCGTCGACTTCATCAAGAAGCACCCGGACTGGAAATTGCAGATGCAATTCATGTCCTCCGACATCGGCACCGAACAGGCCAAGATGCTGGAGCAGGCCAAGGCCGGCAACGCCCCTGATTGCGCCGCCGTCGACTCCTTCGTGCTCTCGCAGTTCATGGTCAACCACGTGCTGGCCGATTTCACGCCCTATTTCTCCAAGGAAGAAGTCGCCGACCTCTTCCCCTTCATCCGCGACGGCATCACCGACAAGGACAAGACGGTGCGCGCCTGGTGGTGGGATACCGACCTTCGCGTGCTCTATCGCAACAAGTCTGTGGTAGCGGATGCGCCGAAGACTTGGGACGACCTGAAGAAGGCGGCACTTGCCTCCACCAAGGAGGGCATGGAAGGCGTTCTCTTCAACGGCGGACGCTGGGAAGGCACGACCTTCGACTGGCTGGCAAACTACTGGGCGCTCGGCGGCAAGCTGGTCGACGACTCGGGCAAGCCGGTCTTCGGCGAAGGCGAGAACAAGGAGAAATTCCTGAAGGCGCTGAACTACTTCAAGGATCTCGTCGATTCCGGTGCTGCACCCAAGCGCGTCACCACCATTGCCAATTACGACGATATGAACGCGGCAGCGGCCGCGGCGACGACGGCGCTCTTCATCGGCGGCAACTGGCAATATGCACAGCTGAAAACCACGCTCGACGAAGGCGAATTCAAGAACTGGACCTTCTCGCCGATCCCAGGCCCCACGGCCGACCAGAAGTCGACGGGCACCGGCGGCTGGACGGTCGCCTCCTTCAGCAAGGATAAGGACAAGGTCGAGCTCTGCGCCAATCTTGCCCGCGACGTCTATATGGGACCGGCAAACGCGCTGCAGCAGCAACTGCCGACCCGCAAGTCGCTCTTCGACAAGTATGAGGTCTTCTCGACGGAAGCCAACAAGACCTTTGCCAATGCGCTGGTGGACGGCCAGGCCCGCCCCGGCGTGCCGATCTATCCCGAGATCTCGAACCAGATCCAGATCATGATGGGTGACGTGCTCTCGGGAACGAAGAAACCGGAAGAAGCCCTGGATGCCGCGTTCAGCGCGGCGATGGAGGCTTACAAGCGCCTCTGACCCCGGGCGTTTCTGACGCTTTCGACCGCGACGGCGCCTGCCATTGAGGCGCCGTCGACAGTGCCAAACCCGGACAGAGATGCCAATGAGCCCTATTGCCATCGAGGCTGACAGCCCGCCTCAAAGCAGAACGTTCATGCGCCGGTTCGCAGGTGCGCCCCTGCCCTGGATCATGCCCGTGATCGTCGTCATCGGCATATTCTACCTCTATCCCGTCATCGATGTTTTCCGGCTTTCCTTCACCAATGCGACGCTGATCGGCGAAAACCAGCAATATACGTTTGGGTCGATCGTCAATGCGCTGAGCTCACCGCAGCTGCCCGACATTCTCTGGGCGACGCTGATCTTCGTCGGCGGCAGCGTCATCGGCCAGCAGATCCTCGGACTTGCCGTCGCCGTCACCGTCATCCGCGGCGAAAAGCGCGGCCTGTTCGGCACCACGATCCTGAGGACGACGGCGCTCATCGCCTGGGTCGTGCCGGGCATTGCCGGCGGCATCATCTGGCAGATGCTGTTTTCCGAAGCGCCGTACGGTGCGCTGAACAGCATTTTGCGGCTGATGCATATGCCGACCGTCGCCTGGCTTTCCGACCCGGCGATGGCGCCCTGGTCGACGCTGATCTCCAATATCTGGCGCGGCACGGCCTTTTCGATGGTCGTCATGTATGCGGCGCTGAAATCGATCGATCCCTCGCTCTACGAGGCGGCGGAGGTCGATGGCGCCACCGCTTCGCAGCAGTTCTTCTTCGTCACCCTTCCGCAGCTGCGCGCCGCGATCCTCGTCAACATGATCCTGATCACCATCCAGACGGTGAACACTTTCGATGCGATCATCACGCTGACCGGCGGCGGTCCCGGACGCGCAACCGAGGTGATATCGCTCTACGTCTTCAACATCGTCTTCCGAAACTACGATCTCTCCGGCGGCAGCGTGCTTTCCGTGCTGATGCTGATCATCAGCCTCGGGCTTGCCTTCGTCTATGCGTCGTTCCTGCCGAAGGAGGAAGAGCAATGAGCGGACGCACCGGAAGCCGGCTCGGCGATACCATGAGCTACCTCTTCATGCTGGTGATGTTCGTGTTCTTCGCCGGCCCCCTCACCTATCTTCTGTCGATGGCGCTGCGTGACAAGCGTGAGGTCTATCGCGGCGCGGCGCGTTATATTCCCGACAATCCCACCATCCAGAATTTCATCACCGTTCTGAACAACAGCTACTTTCCGATCTATCTCTGGAACGGCCTCAAGCTTGCTGCCTTGAGCGGCCTCGGCGTGCTGATCGTGGCACTGCCAGCGGCTTACGCCTTTTCCCGCTTCCAATTCCGCGGCAAGGGCCTCTCGATGATGGGGCTCCTGCTCTTCCAGATGATCTCGCCGCTCGTCATCATGGTGCCGCTCTACCGCTACATGAACCGCCTCGGCCTGCTGGACACGCATTTCGCCGTCGTCATGGTCTATATCGCGCTCGGCGTTCCCTTGGCGACCTGGCTCCTGAAGAGCACGGTTGACGGCATTCCGCGCAGCCTCGACGAGGCGGCGATGATCGACGGCTGCAACCGCTTCTCCGTCTTCTGGCGCATCATCCTGCCCCTGTCGGCGCCGGGCATCGCCTCGGTCTTCATCATCACCGTGATTGCCGGCTGGTCGCAATTCCTCGTGCCTTTCCTGCTGCTCACTAAAAATGACCTGATGCCGATCGGCGTCGGAATCTTTAACTTCCGCGGCATGCAGACCGACTCGTCCATCCAGCTGCTTGCCGCCGCCTGCCTGATCTCGGTCGTTCCGGCGATCGTGGCCTTCCTGTCGCTCCAGAGGCTGATCCTCGGCGCGATGACCAGCGGCGCGGTGAAGGGATGAGACGGTCTCATTCACTCTCCACGCCCGAGGAAGGATTGAACGCATGAACGAGACACCGGCCGCCAGGCTCTCTCCCGATCTGACGGGCGCCAATGTCGAGGATGCAGGCGAGCACAACAGAGCCGTCGTCCTGCGCTGCATCCACCGCCAGGCGCCGATTTCGCGGGCCGAGATCGCCCGGCGGACGGGCTTCACCAAACCGGCCATCGCCCGCATCGTCGATCGGCTGCTGGACGAGGGCCTGATCATGGAGGCCCGCCGGCGGCATGGGCTGAGAGGCCAACCGGCGATCGAGCTCGAGATCAACCCGGACGCCTATTTCGCCATCGGCATCAACATCGATCGCGACCATCTGACGATTCTCGCCGTCGATGCCGTCGGCAATGTGCGCGCCCGGGTGCATCATGAGAAACGCTTCATCCTGCCGGCGGAATTCATGCAGCTGACATCAGATGCGATCTCGCATTTCCAGCGCAGCCGGCTGATCGACGATGTGCACCTTGCCGGCATCGGTCTGGCGATGCCGGATTGGCTGGGCGAAATCTCGCTGCTCGGCAAGCCCGAGGCCTATCAGGAATGGACTGAATTCGACGTGCGCGCAGCGCTCGAAAACCTGACGCCGCATCCCGTCTTCATCGAAAACGAGGCCAATGCCGCAGCCCTTGCCGAGCTCGATTACGGCCTCGGCGCCGAAAGCAGCAGCTTCTTCTATATCGCCGTCAATGCCTGCCCCGGCGGCGGCCTCGTTCTCGACGGCAACGGCCATCGCGGCGCCATGGGACTCAGCGGCGAAATCGGCTGGCTTCCCATCGCCGATGGCGACGGCGAGGCGCACAAGGTCCAGCTTCTCGGCGAGATCTTCTCGCTGTTCTTCCTCTATGATTTCCTGGCGCGGCACGGCGTCGAGGTGAGTTTTCCGCAGGATCTGCTGACGCTCGATGCGCGCGGCAAGCGCCTCGTTTCGCAATGGCTGAAGGAGATGAGCGCGCATCTGGCGGTCGCCGTCAAACATATCGCCATGATCGTCGATCCCGATGCCGTGCTCGTCGGCGGCCGCCTGCCGATCCGCATCGTCGATGAATTGCTGCGCTATGTGCACGAACATCTCGATGCCGAGGACACGAACCTGCCCTCGCTCCATCGCGCCTCGATCGGCGAAGACGCCTCGGCCATGGGCGCGGCGGCAATGCCGATGGCGGCAGCTCTCATGCTGGCCTCGGCTGATGTCGCCCAGCGCACGCGCTCGCCGCTGAAATTCATGGATCGCCTGAACAATTGAAACGGCCGCAAGGCTTCGGAGGATATGGTGAAGATCGGCTTCTATACCTCGACATTCAATGACCGCCCGCTGGAGGAAGTGGTGGATTTTGCCGCATCGGCGGGCTTCGACGCGATCGAGATCGATGTCGGCGGCCATATCAAAACGCCGGAGCGGGTGGAGGATGCCGTCTCTCTTGCAAGAAGCCGCGGCCTCTTCGTCTCCTCGCTCACCTATTTCGGCAACCAGCTCGACGCTGACCGCGACAGGCGTCGGGAGCTTCGGGCAAGGACGGCGGAATTTGCCGAGGCGATCGGCGGGGCGGGCGTTCCGATCTTCGTGATCTTTCCCGGCCGAGACGACACCGCAAGCGACGAGGCCAATTACGACGACTTCGCCGATTTCGCGAACGGGCTGATCGCCGGGACGCAAAAAAGCGGCCTCACCTTCGCGATCGAGAATTGGCCGGGTCCTAAGGACAATTTCATCGGGACGACGCCGAAGGGATGGCAGGAGCTTTTCCGCCGGATTACGGACCGCCGCTTCGGGCTCGAATTCGATCCCTCGCACCTCATCCGCATCGGCGTCGATCCCTATTGGGCGATGGAAACGGTGAAGGATCGCATCGCCATTCTTCATGCCAAGGATACGGCGATCGACAGGGAAGCCCTGCAAGCGGTCGGTTATCACGGCAAGGGCTGGTGGCAATACAAGCTGCCGGGGCTCGGCCTTCTCGACTGGCCGCGCTTTCTGCGCCAGGCCCGCGGCCACGGTTTCGACGGCACGATTTCGATCGAGCATGAGGATGCTGCCTATGGCTGGCCGGGCAAGGACTTGGCGGCGCGCAAGGCGGGCGAGCGCCTCGGTCTCGATTATTTGAAAAATGTCCTGAACGGACTTTGACGGCGATTTCGGGAGGAGTTTCATGGCCCATGTTTCGGTCAGTAATGCGCGCAAGGATTACGGCGCGTTCAAAGCCATCAAAGGCGTATCGGTCGATATTGGCGACGGCGAGTTCGTCGTCCTGGTCGGACCTTCCGGCTGCGGGAAATCGACGCTTCTCAGAATGATCGCCGGCCTGGAGGGCATCACTTCGGGGAAAATCCAGATCGGCAAGCATATCGTCAACGAGCTTGCGCCGAAGGATCGCGACATCGCCATGGTGTTCCAGAACTACGCGCTCTACCCGCACATGACGGTCGCCAAGAACATGGGCTTTTCGCTGCGGCTGAAGCGCATGCCGCGATCGGAGATCGACCAGCGGGTCGGCAATGCGGCAAAGATTCTCGGCTTGGAAACCCTGCTGGAGCGCTATCCGAAACAGCTCTCGGGCGGCCAGCGGCAGCGCGTCGCCATGGGCCGGGCGATCGTGCGCGACCCGGCCGTCTTCCTCTTCGACGAGCCGCTGTCGAACCTCGACGCCAAGCTCCGCGTGCAGATGCGCTCGGAGATCAAGGAGCTGCATCAGCGGCTGCAGACGACGACGATCTACGTCACCCACGACCAGATCGAGGCCATGACCATGGCCGACAAGATCGTCGTCATGAAGGACGGGCTGATCGAGCAGTCCGGCTCGCCCTTGGAACTCTACGACCGCCCGAACAATCTCTTCGTCGCCGGCTTCATCGGCTCGCCGGCGATGAATTTCATCCAGGGCACGATGACCGAAGACGGGTTCCGGACCGAGGACGGCCTGCTGCTGCCGAGCGAGCGCCGGCCGAGCGATGCCGTGACCTACGGCATCCGTCCCGAACATATCATGCTCGACCCGAACGGCATCGAGGTGACGACAATCGTCGTCGAGCCCACGGGCTCGGAAACCCTCGTCCTCGTCCGGCTGGGAGCCCAGACGCTAACCTGCGTCTTCCGCGAGCGGATCCGGGCCGCCCCCGGAGACGTCCTGCGGATCGCGCCCGGCCACGACACCGTTCACCTGTTCGGCGCGGACGAGCAGCGCATCACATCGGGTGAAGCGCCCTTAAGCTAAGCCTGCCGAAAGCCCCCTCCCCTTCGGCCGGGCGACGCCGGGGGCGCGTTCGCCGCGCCCCCGGTCCAAAATTCCCGGCCCCTCCAGATCATCATGCAGCACGGCCAAGTGTTTGAACGGGCACCGAAAAGGTTAATATGCGTTAACCTTAAAATTCTTGGCCGGCACCGGAGAATCGCGGATAATAACGGTTACAGGGGCTTTTGATCCCGAAAATCGTTATCCGAGAGATTGCTGCCGATGAACGCTAATTCGAACGCCTTGAAGGCCGCGCCATTGCATTTCGAGGATCAGATTCTCGAGCAGGGCGACGTGATTTCGAAGAAGCTGCATCTCTTGAGCGTGCAGCGCTTTCCGCCGAACGCGAAGAAGACGCTGCGCAGCTTTTCCCTCGCCGAGGTCGCCAATTATGTCGGGGCGTCGCAGAGCACGCTGAAGAAACTGCATCTCGAAGGCAAAGGCCCCTGCCCGCAGACCTCGCCTTCCGGGCGGCGCTCCTACAGCGCCGAGCAGATGCTGGAACTGAGGCGCTATCTCGATGCGCATGGACGCTCCGAAAGCCGCATGTATGTTCCCCATCGCCGCGGCCATGAAAAGCTGCAGGTCATCGCCGTCGTCAATTTCAAGGGCGGCTCGGGCAAGACGACGACAGCAGCCCATCTCGCCCAGCATCTGGCGCTGACCGGTCACCGTGTGCTTGCCGTCGATCTCGATCCGCAGGCATCGCTCTCCTCCCTGCACGGCTTCCAGCCGGAGTTCGACCAGGCCTCGTCCCTTTATGAAGCGATCCGTTACGATGGCGAGAAGAAGAAGCTCTCGGAGATCATCCACAAGACGAATTTCCCCGGCCTCGATATCGTGCCGGCCAATCTCGACCTGCAGGAATATGAGTACGACACGCCGCTCGCCATGGCCGACAAATCGACCAATGACGGCAAGACCTTCTTCACCCGCATCTCGCGTGCGCTCGGCGAGGTCGACGACCGCTACGATGTCGTCGTCATCGATTGCCCGCCACAGCTCGGCTATCTCACGCTGACGGCGCTGACGGCGGCAACGAGTGTGATGATCACCATCCATCCGCAAATGCTCGACGTCATGTCGATGGGCCAGTTCCTCCTCATGCTCGGCGGCATCCTGAAGCCGATCCGCGCCGCCGGCGCCGAGGTGAACCTCTCCTGGTATCGCTATCTCATCACCCGCTACGAGCCGACCGATGTGCCGCAGGCGCAGATGGTCGGCTTCATGTCGACGATGTTCCACGAGTTCATGCTGAAGCACCAGATGGTCAAATCGACGGCGATCTCGGATGCCGGGATCACCAAGCAGACGCTCTACGAGGTCGAGCGTGCCTCGATGAACCGGGGAACCTACGATCGGGCGCTGGAGGCGATGGACGCCGTCAACGCGGAGATCGCCGGCCTTATTCACCAGGCTTGGGGGCGGTGAATTTGTCGGCTGACAAATTCACGGTTTCCCCAAGCCGAATCAATTGGTTCACTGCCGATCGGAGGACGTGATGGCACGAAAGAATCTGCTGGAAGGGCTGGCCGACATGCCCGACGAGAACGCTGCGCCGAACTATCCGATGCGCGGCGCAGGCCGGTCGCTCGTCCGCTCGCTGGATGAGCTCGCCAAGCAGGCGGAGAAATTCCTGGAGGGCGAGGCGGTCGTCGACCTCGACCCCGATGTCGTGGAAGCCTCCTTCGTCAAGGACCGCCTGTCCGAGGACGACGACGACTTCCAAGCGCTGGTCGAAGCGATCCGCGCCCGTGGCCAGGATACGCCCATCCTGGTGCGTCCCCACGGGAAAGTCGACGGACGTTATCAAGTGGTCTTCGGACATCGACGGCTGCGCGCGGCCCGCGAGCTCGGGCGCAATGTCAGGGCCGTCGTCAAGACGATGGACGATCGCACCCATGTCATCGCCCAGGGGCAGGAGAATTCGGCGCGCGCCGATCTCACCTTTATCGAGCGCGCACTCTTCGCCCGGCGGTTGGAAGAGCTCGGCTATGACAGGGAAGTCATCTCGACGGCGCTTGCCGCCAATGCGGCGGCGGTCTCGAAGATGATGTCGGTGATGGATCGCATCTCGCCGGACGTCGTGCAGGCGATCGGAGCAGCACCCGGTGTGGGCCGCGAGCGCTGGGTAGAGCTGTCGCTGCTCGCCGGCAAGGCATCGAATGCGGCGGGTATCCCCCAGGTCCTGCAAGACGACAACTTTCATCATCTACCTTCCGACAAACGTTTCGAAGCGCTCTACGCAGCGCTGAACAAAAGCGCGCGGCCGGTCAAGAAAACGGTCGCCGCGAGGAAGGTCAAATGGCAGCCGCGGGACAAGGAGGTCCAGGCGGAAATGAAGAATGATGGCAAGGCGTTCTCGCTCTCGATGAAGGCGAGGAATGCCGGCCGCTTCGGAGAATTTCTCTCCAGCAAGCTGGATGCGCTCTATGAGCAATTCCTCGCCGAGGAGGGCAAACAAGGAGACTGAAACCGCAAAAGAAAAAGGCCCCCAACGAACGAGTCGTGGAAGCCCTTCTCACATCCTTAAGCAAGACAGAGAATCGCATTTTCACGAATCCCAGTCAAGAGTCCTGCAGCACCCTCGCGTCTCCTCAGACGCAGAAATGACGCTGCGGCACTTTCAACCTCGCATCGTTTCGGTGAGCGGATTTCTTTTGCCTGATTGAAGGTGAAGGAAATGGAGAGTGAATATGTGACGACGCCCTTTGGGCGGCGGCCGATGTCGCTTGCCCTGCTGCTGAAACAGCGGCGAGGCGAAGCGATCGCGGCCGGGACGACGCGCAACAAATGGAAATTGTTCCGATCGGTCTGCGAAGCCCGGGCAGGGCTCGGCGTGACCGACCGGGCGCTGACCGTGCTCGATGCGCTGCTGACCTTCTATCCCGAGGACGAACTCTCCAGCGAAAAACCGCTGGTGGTCTTTCCGTCGAATGCGCAGCTTTCGCTGAGAGCGCGCGGCATGGCGGCCGCGACGCTTCGCCGGCATCTCGCCGTGCTCGTCGAGGCCGGCCTCATCTCCCGCAAGGATAGCCCGAACGGCAAGCGTTATGTCCGCCGCGGCAGGGAAGGCGGAATCGACGAGGCCTACGGCTTCAGTCTCGCCCCGCTTCTCGCCCGGGCATCCGAGATCGAAGCGATCGCGGCGGGGATCGCCGCCGACCGGCAGATGCTGCGCGGAATGAAGGAGCGGCTGACGATCTGCCGGCGCGACATCGCCAAGCTCGTTGCCGCCGCCGTCGAGGAAGCCGTTCCCGGCGACTGGGAGCGCATGTCTTTAATGTTCCAGACGATCCTGCAGCGCATTCCGCGAGCCGCGACGATCGAAAACCTCCCGCCCATCCTCGAAGACCTCGAGGCGATCCGCGAAGATATCGTCAACCTGTTGGAACTGCATGAGAAAATGCAGATAGCGAGCACCAGTGAATCCCAGATTGAGCGTCACATACAGAATTCTCACACCGAATCCATATCTGAATCTGAACCGGGCTTGGAAACGGGGCAGGGGACGACGACGGCGGGGCCGGCTGACCGGGATCAGCAACTGGGAACGAAGCCGGACAATGGCGGGCTGAAAGGGCGAACAAACGCCGGGAAGGGATCGAGCTTTGCCGTCCGGTCGAGGGCAGGCGAACTGAAATCCTTCCCGCTCGCCACGGTTCTCCAGGCCTGCCCCGATATCGCCGACTACGGCCCGGGCGGCAGGATCGGCAGTTGGCGGGATCTGACGACGGCAGCCATCGTCGTACGCTCGATGCTCGCCGTCAGCCCGTCGGCCTATGAGGCGGCGGCAAACGTGATGGGACCGGAAACCGCCGCCACCGTCATGGCCTGCATCCTGCAAAGGGGAGGGTGAATCAACTCCGCCGGAGGTTATCTCAGGGACCTGACGCGGCGCGCCGAACGGGGAGAGTTTGCGCTGGGTCCGATGCTGATGGCGCTGCTGCGGGCGAACTCGCCGGGGAGCGTCGTTGCGAGCAGGTCAGCGATGGATAAGAGCTTGGAGGGCCTGCTCGGCGAACCGGGGTGAGGTGAGTGCAAGTCTTCCGATCGGTTCGCTCGTGGTCAGGGTTGGCCGCCGATAGGCCGCCGCCTGCATGGTTAGCGCCCTCAGTACCTTCATCTTATTGTTCGCGAGTATTTCGGTGAGAAATTCGTCAGGGGTCAAGGCGACGATACCATCGGGAAGACTGCCGAAATCGCGGATGTTTGACGTCACGATCACTGCAGCTTCGGCCGCCACTGCCGCCGCGACGACATGCCGATCCTTCGGATCATTTCGCATCGTCGGCTCGATTTCTTCCCAGCCTTCCACATTCGCTTCAGGAAATGCCTCCTGCATAACAGTTCGCAGCGCCTCTGCCCTGGATGGTTCCATGCCGTAGTCGCTGATCAAGTTGCGTGTCATTTCCTCGAGAATGCGAGGCTACCAGTGGGTCCGGAAACAACCTTCCGACGCAACGCGCAGCAGCGTATCCCGCAGCAGCATCGGAAACAGCACATTGGCATCAAGTACAGCGACCAGCATCTTCATCCATGCGAGTTTTCCAATTGCCCTGAACTAGTTGGTTGCGTTTATAGCGTTTGTGCACCATATTGCCGGCATGGCCACACCCCATCGCACATCGTCCGAAAAAAATCCCGCCAAAAGCTTGAATGCCGTTCCGGCGCCAGAGAGATCGGCCGCCGCCCGCATAGCATCGCTTTTGCGGGCGACTTCGAAAAAGCAGCGGGGGAGTGTCCAGGTCATCGACGCTGACGGCGAGCGTCTGGAAGTACCGCAGGTATTGGCCGAGATCATCTTTCAGGCGGCTGAGTTTCTCGCGGAAGGGCGCCCGGTGATGGTGCTTCCTGATGAAGAGATGCTGTCGACCCAAGCTGCGGCGGATATCCTCAGTGTTTCCCGGCAGTATCTGGTCCGATTGGTCGACGCGGGAGAGCTCCCGGCGGAAATGGTCGGCAGTCACCGCCGCCTGAGAGCAGCGGATGTCGCGGCATTCAAGGCGGCTCGGGACGCCAAGCGCAACTCGGCGCTGGATCGGCTGACCTCGCTGAGTGAGGATGTCGACGGCTATGCGCTTGGAAACAAGCCTCGCTGACAGGCCTTGAACCTCACGCTTACGCAGCGTCGCGATAACCCCGCGCGCCGGACTCCGCCCCGCCCAGGTCGAACTGGGTGACCAGTTCGCGCAGGCGCTCGGCTTCGCCGGCCAGCGTGACGCTGGCGGCGGTGGTTTCTTCCACCATGGCGGCGTTCTGCTGGGTCACTTGGTCGAGCTGGCCCATGGCCGAATTGACTTCCGAAAGGCTGGTCGCCTGGTCGCGCGCCGAAGCGGCCAGCGCTTCCATGCGCTGGTTGATATCGATGATGAAGCGGCCGATGTCGCCGAGTGCCGCGCCGGTGTGGTTGACCAGCTCGACGCCGCTCGCGACCTTGGCGGATGCCCGTCCGATCAGCTCCTTGATCTCACGGGCTGCCTGGGCCGAGCGCTGGGCGAGTTCACGCACTTCCTGGGCGACGACGGCAAAACCCTTGCCGGCCTCGCCGGCGCGCGCGGCTTCCACGCCCGCATTGAGCGCAAGGAGGTTGGTCTGGAAGGCGATCTGGTCGATGACGCCGATGATATTGTTGATCTGCTTCGAGGATTCCTCGATCTGGCTCATGGCGTCGACTGTCTGAGCCACCACCTTGCCCGAGGCCATGGCGCTGCGATTGGCGTTGTCGGCGACATCGCGCGCCTCTTCGGCGATCTTGAAGGCTTCGGTCACCTTGGCGGTCACGGCATCAAGCGCAGCAGCGGTCTCTTCGAGCGTCGCGGCCTGCCGCTCGGTGCGGCCGGACAATTCGTTGGAGCCGTTGTTGATCTCGCGGGTGCCCGTATTGATGATCGACACGCTCTTGGAAACCGAAAGAAGTGTGCCGCCGAGCTGCTCCACCGAGGCATTGAAATCATGCCGCAGCGGTTCGAATTCCGGCGCGAAACGATCCGCGAGCTTGAAGGCGAGATCGCCCTCGGCAAGCCGTTTCAGGCCGGTGGCAAGACCCGACGTGGCGGCCTTCAGCCGCGCTGCGGCGCTCTGCTCCGCCTGTTCCTGGTCGGCCAGCCGGTTTGCTTCGGCGAGGCGCCGGTTTTCCTCGGCCTGGCTTTCGAGCCGGATCCGGGCGATGGCGTTCTGGCGGAAGACTTCGACGGAGCCCGCCATCAGGCCGATCTCGTCGCCGCGCCCGGCATAGGGGATCGCCTTATCAGTCTCGCCGGCGGCCAGTTCCTGCATGGAGCGGGTGATGCGCTGGATCGGGCGCGACACATGCCGGGCGATGGCGATGAGAATGCCGAGGCCGATGATGGCGGCAAGGCCCGCGAGCGCCAGCTCGGTTTCGATCTTCGTTTCCAGCGCGCTGCCGGCCTCAGTGACGCTCTCGGTCGCGATCCTGTCGACGATTGTGTTGACGGCTGTGATGCCGGTCAGGATTGCTTGCTGCGAGCGCGCGAGCTTCTCGGCGGTCGGCACTTCGTCGGCCTGCTGCAGGCCGAGGCTGACCTTGACGTCCTTTTCCCAGGCGCCATGCGCCTCGCGCAGCGAGCGCACACCCTCGGTCAGCGAGGTCGCGAGATCGATGCGGCCAAGCTCGTCGAGCGATTGCGAAAGCGCGCCGTTGCTTTCGTCGAAGGCGGCCTTCACCTCGGCCGCCGGCACGAAATTCGTCATCGACAACACCCGGTCGACCACAGAGGTCGCCTGCCGGAATTGCTGTTCGATATGGGCCGAGGCGAGCTTGGCGTTCACCGCCTCCTCTACCACGGCGGCAACCCGGGCCTGGCCGGTGACCGCCTGATAGCCGATCAGGAAGGCGCTGCCGAAGCCGACGACGATCGTCGCCACCATCGGCACGAGGATCTGCATGCGTATGGAGAGTTTCATGGCACGCACCTCAGTTCGGCAGCGTCGGCAGGGGGATATCCTGCTTTTCGGCGGTCAGGGTTCCCAAGAAGGCGATCAGATCGTTGCGTTCCTCGTCGGTCAGCAGGAAGGCCGTCATCGCCGGATCGAGCGAAGGACGGCTGACGCCGCCGCTTTCGTAATGGACGATCACCTCGTCCATGCTTTTGAGGCTGCCGTCATGCATGTAGGGGCCGCGATAGAGCGTGTTGCGCAGGCCCGGCGTCTTGAAGGCATGCTGGTTGTTCGGGCTGCTCGGATCGATCTTGAAGCGGCCGATATCCTCGTCCGGCAGGCCGATGTCGTGGAACTTGTTGTCGGTGAAGTTCCAGCCCGAATGGCAGGCGGAACAGCCGGCGCTGCCGGTGAAGAGATCGAAGCCGCGCTTGGCGCTGTCGGAAACGGCCTTCTCGTCGCCGTCGACCCAGCGATCGAAGGGCGACCAGTTGGAAACCACCGTCCGTTCATAGGTGGCGATCGCCGTCAGGATGGTTTCCCTTGAAATGCCCTTGTCGGGGAAAACCTCGCCGAACCACTTCTTGTAGTCGGGTATGCCCTGCATTTCGGCGACGGCGGTTTCGAGTTTGCCGTTCATTTCGGCCGAAGCGGTGATCGGGCCCGCCGCCTGCTCCTCCAGGTTCGGGGCGCGGCCATCCCAGAAGAAGGGCGAGACCCAGGCGACGTTCAGAACTGTCGGTGCCTGGCGCCCGAGTGCGGTATTGGCCGCGCCGATCGGCGTCTTCACCGGTGTTTCGAAGCCGAAGGAGGGATTGTGGCAGCTGGCGCAGGTCATGTTCTTGTTGCCGGAAAGCCTGGGGTCGAAGAACAACATCTTGCCGAGCGTCGCCAATTGCGGCGAATAGGCCGTCACCTTCTCGAAAGGAACCGTCAACGGTCGCTTGTAGGCGGAAAGATCGCCGGCCGCGCCCGGCTGGACTGCGACCATTGTGAATAGGGAAGCTGCAACCAGGAAACGCATCGTTTTAGCACGCCCAGCAAGATTTAAAAGCTGAGGCTAAAATTAGCGTAATTGCGTTAAAGCTCTCTAAAGCAAGATATACATGAGTATTGCTGGAAAGTTTTAACTACCTGACGTTGCACGTGAAATAGTTTCGGCGGAGAAATACAATCAGATCGGCACTTCCATTGAGCGTTCACCGCAATATTCTTCACGTCTTCTGCGTGATGGGCGCTTTCATGGCGAAAAGGGTGGCGCCTGCGAGCGCCGCGAAGGCCGCGCCGGCGACGAAAGTAACCGCGGGGCCCGCCTCTTCCCACAGGGCGCCGGCGATCACACTGGCGAGCAGCAATGCAACTCCCGAGACGAGGTTGAAGGCGCCGAACGCCGTGCCGCGCAGATCGGCGGGTGCTGCATCCGCGACGAGCGCCGCAAAGACGCCTTGCGTGGTGCCCATGTGGAGGCCCCATAACAGAACGCCGAGACCGAGACCGAGAAAGCCGGGCAGGAAGGCGAGGGCGAGATCGGCCGCGATCAGCAGGCCGACGCCGATCAGCAGCAGCGTCACCCGGTCGAACCGGTCCGCGAGGATGCCGATCGGATAGGCCGACAGGGCATAGACCAGGTTCATGCCGATGAGAACGAGCGGCACCAGCATGACCGGCAGGCCGAGCCGCCCGGCATCGAGCAGCAGAAATGCCTCACTGAAGCGCGCCAGCGTGAAAATTGCCGCCACCGCGGTGATGAGCCAGTAGGCGGCGGGAAGGCGGAGCAGATCCTGCCTGCGCAGCGGAACGCGCGCGGCATTGCCCGTCGCAACCTTCGCCGGCTCCTTGACGAGAAACAGGACGATGCCGACCGACACGAAAGCCGGGATGACCGCGATCCAGAAGACGGTGGCAAAGCGGTCGGCGGTCCACCACATCAGGACCAGGGCAAGAGCCGGCCCGAGAAAAGCGCCGACCGTATCGAGCGACTGGCGCAGGCCGAAGCTCGCGCCGCGGATTTCCGGCGAGGTTATATCGGCGATCAGCGCATCGCGCGGCGCGCCACGGATGCCTTTACCCACACGGTCGATGAAGCGCGCGGCCACCAGCCAGTCGATCGACGGCGCCAGCGGGAAAACCGGCTTGGTCAGTGCCGCCATGCCGTAGCCCGCAAGCACCAGTAGCTTGCGTTTGCCGAACCAGTCGCTGATCGCCCCCGAGAAGACCTTGGTGATGGCGGCGGTCGCCTCGGCGATGCCTTCGATGATGCCGACCGAAAGGGCCGAGGCGCCGAGCACCGTGACCATATAGACCGGCAACAGGGCATGGATCATCTCCGAGGAGACATCCATGAACAGCGAGACGAAGCCCAGCGCCCACACGCCAGCGGGGATCGCATGGGGCGGCTTGCTGCCCTTCACGGCGGTTTCAGCCATCAGCCTCTCCTCCCGGTCATGTCGAAGTCAGCCTGATTGGGCGGCGTTTCTCTTACCGAGGAGGGCAGCGCGGATCTGTTCGCTCTTGCTCAACAGGGGAGGGGGAACCGGCGCCACTTCTTCGGGCGCCTCGGCCTTGGCGGCGCTCTGCTTGAGGCTCAGGAACCGTTTCTGCGCCACCAGCCGGTCTTCCCCCGACAACGGCTCAACCGGTTCGCCGTCAAGATTATGGCGCATGGAATCGGGCTGGGCGCTGGCGAAATAATAACGCCGGCAATGGACATAGGCGGCGGTGGCGCGCCGCAGCGTCGTCACGCCGGCATCGGGCTTCAGGAGCGGACGCAGCTCGTTGAACAGGCCGACGGCGAAGGGGAGGACCGGATCGCCTGGTTTAGCCGGAAGCACGCCGACCGGCCGGATCAACAGCGTGTTGATCGCGCTTGCCTTCTCCACATCGAGCTCGGTTGCCGCAATCGGCCCGCGGCTGATTTTCCAGGGTTTGTCCATGCGTACTCCATAGCGACCGACTGTGATGGTATCTTGACGGAGAGGTTAGATTACAGGCGCAGGTCGCACAACACGGGCGCCCGTGCAAGCCCGGCGACGAAACGCCGCTTCTGGCCGATAAAGCCGGCCTAGAGGCGTGGCCTTGTCGGGCTGCCGCTCCATCTAATCGTTTTTATGGAGGAATATGCATTGACCTCTCGCATGGATTACACTTCTTATCCGCGCCCAAGATGGGGTGAGGGGCCGAAGGGGAGAATATATGCGGGTTTTCTCGAGCATTGATGAGCTGCGCCACACACTGGATGCGCTGAAGCGGCAGGGCCGCACCGTCGGCCTCGTGCCGACGATGGGCTATCTCCATGCCGGTCATATCAAGCTCGTTTCGCGCGCCCGCGCCGAAAACGACATCGTCGTCGTCTCGATCTTCGTCAATCCGCTGCAGTTCGGCCCGGCCGAAGACCTCAGCAAATATCCGCGCGACCTCGAGCGCGATGCGGCCATGCTCAGGCAGGCAGGCGTCAATTTCCTCTTCGCACCGGCCGTCGAGGACATGTATCCCCGCCCGATGCTAACCGTCGTCGACGTTCCCGATCTCGGCCGAGAGCTGGAAGGCGCGGTCAGGCCCGGGCATTTCGCGGGCGTTGCCACCGTCGTCTCCAAGCTTTTCAACATCGTGCAGCCGCAGACGGCCTATTTCGGCCAGAAGGACTACCAGCAGGTCGTCATCATCAGGCGCATGGTGGAGGATCTCGCCATGCCGGTGCGGGTGATCCCGGTACCAACAGTGCGCGACAGCGACGGCCTCGCATTGTCCTCGCGCAATGTCTATCTCAGTCCTGAGGAGCGACGCGCCGCGGTGATCGTTCCCCAGACCCTCGACGAGGCCGAGCGCCTGGTCGGCGAAGGGCTCACTGACGCTCGGGAACTCGAGGCGAAGCTTACAGCCTTCATCGCTCGCGAGCCGCTGGCAAAGCCCGAGGTCGTCGCCGTCAGGGATGCGGAGACGCTTGCCCCGGTCGCCTCGATCGAAGAGCCGGTCGTCGTGGCGCTCTTCGTGCAGATCGGCTCGACCCGGCTTCTCGACAACAGAGTGGTCAGCCCGGTTGCGGGCGACACCAAAACCATCCGAGACAATAAAATTGTTCGAGACAGCAGGATTGCCGGCCAGCCGGGAAAGGAAGTGAAGAGATGAGCGCCACCGGATCCCAGAAGCGCCTGACGCCAACGCGCATCTCGGCCATGAAGGGCGGCAAGCCGATCGTCTGCCTCACCGCCTATACGACGCCGATGGCGCGGCTGCTCGACCAGCATTGCGACCTGCTGCTCGTCGGGGATTCCCTCGGCATGGTGCTCTACGGCATGGAGAGCACGATCGGCGTGACGCTCGACATGATGATCGCCCACGGCAAGGCGGTGATGCGCGGCGTTGCCAATGCCTGCGTCATCGTCGACATGCCCTTCGGTAGCTATCAGGAATCGAAGGAGATCGCCTTCCGCAACGCCGTGCGCATCATGCAGGAAACCGGCTGCGACGGCGTCAAGCTGGAAGGCGGCGAGGAGATGGCCGAAACCATCGCTTTCCTGACCAAGCGCGGCATTCCCGTGCTCGGCCATATCGGCCTGATGCCGCAGCTCGTCCACACCGCCGGCGGCTATCGCTCCGTCGGTCATTCCGAACACGAGACCTCGAAGATCCGGCGCGACGCCCATGCGATCGGCGGCTCCTGCGCCTTCGCCGTCGTCGTCGAGGGCACGGTGGAGCCGCTCGCCCGCGAGGTGACGGCAGCAATCCACATCCCGACCATCGGCATCGGCGCCTCTTCAGCCTGCGACGGCCAGATCCTGGTCACCGACGATATCCTCGGCCTCTTCAACGATTTCAGGCCGCGTTTCGTCAAGCGCTACGACGAACTCGGCAAGCGGGTGGCGGACGCCGCTGCCGCCTATGCCGACGAGGTGCGCTCGCGAAAGTTTCCGGCAGACGAGCATACGTTCAAGCGGCGGCCGTGAGGCGAGGGCCGTAGCCCCTCCCCACAAGGGGGAGGGGCTAAGCTGTGGCCCCCGGCGGCGATCAAAAGGAGAGGTCTTACTGGCTGTGCCGTTCGGCGAATTTGGGCGCGATGAGGCTAGGTGAAACGGTGGGGCACGTTAGCCCCCTTGTGGGGCCAGTGTGGAATAGCTCTCGCAGTTTTTTGCGCCAGACGGCAAACTCATTGCGGAAGCGGGAGTGCCCTGAAAACACCCTGCGCCAGTTCTACCAGATCACTTTAGACAATTCGGAGAGAACTGCGTTGCCATAGTCCTCATCCTTGATGCTGAACTCCGCTTCGCCGGACACCAGATTGAAATTAAAATAGACTTCAGACTGGTCTTGGCCCAGAAAAAGTTTGGTGGTGTACCAGTCTCCCGGAGCACCGCCGTAGCCACCGCCGGGATTGCGGATGGTCGGTGGTCCAAGAAATGCCGTATCGAACGGAAGCGTTTCCTGTTTTTCGTCCGAAAGGCGGGGTGCACTTGCAATCAAGGCTTTTCCCAACTCTTCAAAAAATCGCACAGGGTGCGATCCCGGAACATGGCGGAACACGCCGTGGGACTCGCTTTGCAGTTCGATGACAAATTTTGTTTCGTTGTCGCCTTCGCCATATGAGGCCATCAAGGCGAGGACATTGGCGTCCGAACCACTGGGTAGCTGAGCGATCCCAAAAGCAAGGGGCTCGGGAATGCCGTCACCGCCGGGGGGCTGATTCTGTGCGCAAGCTCCGCCCGGCAGTACAGCGCTCGCCAATATGATCAAAGCGGAGCGTCGTGTAATCATTCCCTTCTCCGAAAGAGAAAGCCTGTCACGCTTCTCAAAGGCGACAAGTTGTGGCTGGGTTTTCTAATATCGCAGAAATCGAACATTTCGAGATAGATGAATTCGTAGGTTGTTCACGGAAACATTTCCGGCACCCACCGCACAGCCTTCTCATCCATCACCCGCCGGCATATCGCTCGCGCATCGTCTCGGCCGAGCGGCGCACCGCCTCGGCGACCTCCCGCAGCTGTCTCGCCATCGGCGTCGAATTGCGCCAGACCATGCCGATCGTTCGCGATGGCTGCGGCGACGGGAAGCGGGAGATCGAGACAGGCGCCGAGCGCGTTTCGACGGGAACGGCCATCTCCGGGATCAGGGTGATGCCGATGCCGGCGCCGACCATCTGGACGAGCGTGGAGAGCGAGCTGCCTTCCATGATTTCGCGCGGCCGGGCCGGCCCGATCTTGCAGAAGGAGAGCGCCTGCTCGCGGAAACAGTGGCCCTCCTCGAGCAGCAGCAGCCGCATCTCGCGCAGCGCCTCGCGCTCGGGCACTGGCTTGTTCCCGTCCTCCTGCCGCCGGACCAGCACGAATTCTTCCCGGAAAAGCTCGAGTTCGGTGAGGGAAGGCTCCGACACCGGCAGCGCGACGATCGCCATGTCCAGCTGGCCCTGCGCCAGTTCCTGAACCAGCTTTGCCGTCTGCGTCTCGCGCACCTCGATCTGAATTCCGGCGAAGGTTTGGTTCAGATCGTTTATAATCGCCGGCAGCAGGTAGGGCGCGATCGTCGGGATGATGCCGATGCGCAGCCGCGCCAGCAAGGAACCGCGCGAGGCGCGGGCGAGTTCGCCCAGTTCGTCGACGGCCCGCAGGATGTCGCGGACCCTGAGTGCAAAGGTCTGGCCGAACGGGGTGAGTTTCACTTCGCGGGCGCTCCTCTCGAAGAGCTCGCTGCCCAATTCCTGCTCCAGTTCTTTGATCTGCATGGAGAGCGCAGGCTGGGAGATGGCGCAGGCCTCGGCAGCGCGCCGAAAGCGGCCATCCCTTGCCAGGGCTTCAAAATAACGCAGCTGTTTCAGGGTAAGATTTTTCATAAGTTCAACTTATCGCAGCAATCAGTAAATCCAACTTAAAATTATTACACGCTTCCGATATGAAGACTGCAAGGGAGAGAGCGGGGCACCGGCCCGGTTCATCTTTTTCGACCGCAGACAGATCAAGCAATGAAGGAGACGATCATGGACAACCCCACTGACAGCGCAGGCAAATGTCCTGTAGCCCATCACAAGGCTCCGACCGCACGGGCAAACCGTGACTGGTGGCCGAACCAGCTGAATGTGCAGATTCTTCATCACAATGCCGGCCGCGCCGATCCGCTCGGCAAGGACTTCGATTATGCCGAGGAGTTCAAGAAGCTCGATCTCGACGCGCTGAAGCAGGATCTTCACGCGCTGATGACCGATTCGCAGGATTGGTGGCCGGCCGATTTCGGTCACTACGGCGGCCTCTTCATCCGCATGGCCTGGCACAGCGCCGGCACCTACCGCATCACCGACGGCCGCGGCGGCGCCGGCCAGGGCCAGCAGCGTTTCGCGCCGCTGAACAGCTGGCCTGACAATGCCAACCTCGACAAGGCCCGCCGCCTGCTCTGGCCGATCAAGCAGAAATACGGCAACCGCATCTCCTGGGCCGACCTTCTGATCCTCACCGGCAACGTCGCGCTGGAATCCATGGGCTTCAAGACCTTCGGCTTCGCCGGCGGCCGCGCCGACGTCTGGGAGCCGGAAGAACTCTACTGGGGTCCCGAAGGCACCTGGCTCGGCGATGAGCGCTACAGCGGCGAGCGCGAGCTGGCCGAGCCGCTCGGCGCCGTGCAGATGGGCCTCATCTACGTCAATCCGGAAGGCCCGAACGGCAATTCCGATCCGCTGTCTTCCGCCCGCGACATCCGCGAAACCTTTGCCCGCATGGCGATGAACGACGAAGAGACCGTGGCGCTGATCGCCGGCGGCCACACCTTCGGCAAGACGCACGGCGCCGGCGACCCGTCCCTGATCGGCGCCGAGCCGGAAGGCGGCGCGATCGAGGACCAGGGCTTGGGCTGGAAGAGCTCGTTCGGCACCGGCGTCGGCAAGGATGCCATCACCGCCGGCCTCGAAGTCACCTGGTCGCAGACGCCGACCAAGTGGAGCAACTACTTCTTCGAAAACCTCTTCGCCTTCGAATGGGAACTGACGACGAGCCCGGCCGGCGCCAAGCAGTGGCAGGCCAAGAACGCCGAAGCCTCCATTCCGGATGCCTATGACGCTTCGAAGAAGCACCTGCCGACCATGCTGACGAGCGACCTCGCGCTGCGCTTCGATCCGATCTACGAGAAGATCTCGCGCCGCTTCCTCGAAAATCCGGCTGAGTTCGCCGACGCTTTCGCCCGCGCCTGGTTCAAGCTGACCCACCGCGACATGGGACCGAAGGTGCGCTACCTCGGCCCGGAAGTTCCGGCCGAAGACCTGATCTGGCAGGACGTGATCCCGGCCGTCGACCATCCGCTCGTCGACGACAAGGACATTGCCGACCTCAAGGCAAAGGTTCTCGCCACCGGCCTTTCCGTGCAGGAACTGGTCTCGACCGCCTGGGCCTCCGCCTCGACCTTCCGCGGTTCCGACAAGCGCGGCGGCGCCAATGGCGCGCGCATCCGCCTTGCCCCGCAGAAGGACTGGGAAGCCAACCAGCCGGCCCAGCTCGCCAAGGTGCTCGGCGTTCTCGAAGGCATCCAGAAGGACTTCAACGCCGCCCAGACCGGGGGCAAGAAGATCTCGCTCGCCGACCTGATCGTTCTCGCCGGCGCAGCCGGTGTCGAGAAAGCGGCCGCGGCCGGCGGCAATGCCGTCAGCGTGCCCTTTACCCCTGGCCGCGCGGATGCGTCCCAAGCCCAGACCGACGCGCATTCCTTCGCGCCGCTCGAGCCGCGCATCGACGGCTTCCGCAACTATGTGAACGGCAAGCGCCATCAGTTCATGAAGCCGGAAGAAGCGCTCGTCGACCGCGCCCAGCTGCTGACGCTGACCGGACCCGAGCTGACCGTCCTCGTCGGCGGTCTGCGCGTACTGAAGGCAGGCAACCCCGAGCACGGCGTCTTCACGTCGCGCCCCGAGACGCTGACGAACGATTTCTTCGTCAACCTGCTCGACATGGACACGCAGTGGGCTCCCGCCGCCGGCAAGGACGGCGTCTATGAGGGCCGCGACCGCAAGACGGGTGCGCCTAAGTGGACCGGCACCCGCGTCGACCTGATCTTCGGCTCGCACTCGCAACTGCGCGCCTTCGCCGAAGTCTACGGCCAGTCCGACGCCAAGCAGAAGTTCGTCAGGGACTTCGTCGCCGCCTGGACCAAGGTCATGAACGCCGACCGCTTCGACCTCGTCTGATCGGCAGGATTTTGGCCCGGGCGCGGTTTCGGCCGCGCCCGGGCTTTTTCTTTCAAGTGCCTTCGAATGGGAACAGCGCCGGCGTCACTATTTCTGCCGGAGCCGCAGTGTCAGGAAACCGGCAAAGAATGCGGCGACCATGCTGAACAGTATCGGGCCAAGATAGCTGCCGGTTTTATCGAAGACGACCCCCGCCATTGTTGGCCCCAGCAAAGCAGCCACACCCACAGCCGTATAGAGATAGCCCAGTATCGTTCCGATATGACGGGTGCCGAAGAGATCGGCGGCAACGGCCGGATACAGGCCGACGCAGCCGCCATAACTCATGCCGAACAACAGGGTGAAAAGCACCAGCATGGCCATGCCGTCGGCAACCGACCACAGGAGGAATGAGCCGGCAACGGCAAAGGTAAGGATCGCCAAAAGGCGCAAGGAACCGATGCGGTCGCCGAGACCGGCCAGCACAAAACGTCCAAAGATATTTCCGATGCCGATGAGCGCGATAAGGATTGTACCGCTTTCGAGCGACAGACCCATGTCGTGCGCTGCCGGGACGATATGGACATAGGGAATGAATGTGCAGAACGACGCCAGGATCAACATGACGTAGAACAGGCGGAAACGGCCATCGCGCCATGCTGTGAAAGGGCTGAGCCGATCGCCGGATCGCAGCTCTGAAGCAATGCTGTTATCTTGACGTTTGCGCACCCAGCATCGCTGCCGGCAAACCGATTGCAGCAATGACAACCGCCAGACCGATGAAACATCCACGCCAACCAAGCCCGGAGACGAGCCGGCCGATCGTCAACGGCAGTAAGAGCGTGCCGAGGCCGATGCCGGCCGTGGCAATGCCGGACGCGCGGCTCCGCTTGAGGATAAACCAGGACTGCACCGCTGCGATCGCCGGAACATAGGAGAGGCCGATCCCAAGCCCTACTCCGATGCCGTACCAAACGTAGAGCGAGGCCAGGGACTGCGCATGACTGGCTCCGATATAGCCCATGATCATTGCTACCAGACCTGTCGCGATGACGCCGCGGGACGACCAGCGATCGGCAAGCGGGCCGGCGATCGCGCCCAGCGAATAGAACACGAAGGCCGAGATTGAGAAGACAAGCGCGATTTCGCCGCGCGATGCCGCGAATTCCTCGGAAAGACCGGGAAACACAGCGGAGAAGGCGTAGGCTGATCCGAAGGTTACGGCTGTCAGAGCATGCGCTCCGCCGACGACCCGCCATCCGCTTGGTGAATCTGCGTCTTCGGACAGTGAAACGGGTAAGGATGTGGATGACAAAATCAATCGGCCTTTCAAAGATTCATGGCTCGCAGCATTCAGTGTGGCAGATGCGGCGAGTTCGGAAAAATGAATAGGTTTGAATTCCGATATTCGATACGCTGATAACGATACGTTCCTTCCACTTGATCTCGATCTGCCGAGAACCTTTGTTGCCCTTGTCGAAAGCGGCAGTTTGTCGAATGCCGGACCACCGGTTGGCCGCAGCCAATCGGCCGTGAGCATGCAGATACAACGTCTGGAACGATCGGTCGGCCAAGAACTTCTCGTGCTTGGCCGCAGGCAGGATTTTGAACTGCTCTTGTTCAGGCCCCCTTGCGGGGTAGCTCAGGCTGAGCCTCTCTTGGACTATCGCCCGACCGTCCAGTCCTCGACGCGCAGGCCCTCGACGCGCCGAAATTCGCCGACATTATTGGTGACAAGAATCAGATCCCGGCTCCTCGCCTGCGCGGCGATCAGCACGTCATAGGGACCGATCGGCGTTCCCCTTGCCGCCAACGCGGCGCGGATCTCTCCTGCGGCCAGCGCGTCCTCCTGCTCGAAGCCGACCGACGGGAAATCCGCCGTGAACAGGCGCAGGGTTTCGAGATTGTAGGAAACCTTCGCGCTCTTATAGGCGCCGTAATAGAGCTCGTGCATCACCACGGTCGACAGCCCGATCGCCCCTTCGTCGCTGTCCGTCACGCGCGCCAGCAGCGTGTCGGACTTGCGGCCGATCAGGGCGATCACCGCATTGGTGTCAATCAGATGCGTGATCACTTGAACAGGTCCTGAAGATCAGGCCTCTCCTGATCCTCCGGCTGTTCACGCCCGTCGGCCATGAAATCGTCGCTGAGGCCGCGTTCGAGCGCGCTTCGCAACGACGCCCATCGTTCGCTGCGATCGGCCCGTGGCCGAAGAATGACGGCGTCGCCTTCCCGCGTAACCTCCACCTGATCCACATCGAAGCGGAACTCCTTCGGAAGCCGGACGGCCTGCGAATTGCCGGATTGAAATACGCGCGCATATTGCGGCATGGGAAACGCCTTCGCCATTTGTATATATTTCACTGTATATACGCGGCAAGGTGCGTTTTTACAAGACCTGCGTGTCATCGCGGGCGACGAGCGTCGGCTTCCGGCGAATGCTGGCCGAGCAGTTCGGCAGCGATTGGCAGCAGCGAGGCTGCTTTCGCTCGGCGGAACCGGAATCGCGGATTCGCACCGTGATTTCAGGCTACGGATTGACCCATCGACAAGAGCAGAGGGCGCCCGTTTCGTCGTAGGCAAACAACGCTCTTCGATTGTCCAGCTGACTCAGTTGGAACCAGTCCAGCGTCCGCGCCCGGAAGCTGAGGACGCCGAAGCGCGCCTTTCCGTCCGCTTCGTCGACAGGTTCCGCCAACTCACCGATGACTTCGAAGGCGCACTCGTCCCCCGGCGGGCCGCCCGCATAGGTCGTCCGCGTCCGGCTGGGCAGCCTGTCCCAGGCGATGTCGGCGGCTTCGCTTCCGGGACCATGGCGTTCAACCCTTCCCTGAAGCCGCAACTGCAGCCGGGCCTGCGGGCAGAAGCCCAGCACCGTGACTTCAGGATTTGCCGAAAGCTCCAGCCATTTCGAGCTTCGCGTATCGGTGTGGAATTCGAGGCTACGCGCCGATCCATCGGCCGCCCGCAGCACGACCATGCGCGCCTGCGGTCTCGCCTCGGCGTCCACCGAGCAGAGGTTCACATAGCGGAAACCCGACTGCGGGTTTCCCGCAGCCGTTTCGAGTTCCGCCCATGCCGAAGCATCGATCTCAGTCAAATCCACCAGCAGCCTCGCTCAGACCGAACGGGCAATGCCGCCGTCGACGCGGATGTTCTGGCCGGTGATGTAGCCCGCGGCTTCGGACAACAGGAAGGCGATAGTGGCGGCGATTTCCTCGCTCGTGCCGTAGCGGCCCATCGGAACGCTGTCGCGCCGCTCGTCGGTCGCGGGCAGGCTGTCGATCCAGCCGGGCAGAACGTTGTTTAAGCGGATGTTCTTGGCCGCATAAGTATCGGCGAAGATCTTGGTGAAGCTCGCAAGTCCCGCCCGGAAGACGGCCGAGGTCGGGAACATCGGCGACGGTTCGAAGGCCCATGCCGTGGAAATATTGACGATGGCGCCACCGCCCTGGGCTTCCATAATCGGCGCGACCAGCCGGATCGGCCGCACCGCGCTCAGGAAATAGACCTCCATGCCCTTGTGCCAATCTTCGTCGGAGATTTCGAGGATCGGTGCGCGCGGGCCGTGGCCGGCGGAATTGACCAAAGCATCGATGCGTCCCCATCGCTCCATCGCCAGATCGACGAGCCGCTTGACGTCGTCGTTCGACTGGTTCGATCCGGTGACGCCGACGCCGCCAAGCTCCTTTGCCAGCGCCTCTCCCTTGCCGGAGGAGGAGAGAACGGCGACGCGATAGCCGTCTGCGGCGAGTTTGCGGGCGGCGGCTGCCCCCATGCCGGACCCGCCGGCGGTGATGAGAGCGACTTTTCCTTCAGACATTGAGGCCTCCGATAGCTGATTTTCCAAAGCATTATGCCAGATGCCATCGGGACTTTCGCGCGAGAAAGAAAACTGCAAGACTGTAGAAAATCTACTGGATAAGCCGATGACCCCATCCCGCCGCACGCTGCCGCCGCTGAACGCCCTGCGCGCCTTCGAGGCTGCGGGCCGCAGGCTGAATTTCCGCGCCGCGGCGGAAGAGCTCGGCGTTACGCAAGGGGCGGTCGCCCAGCAGGTACGCGCGCTGGAAGACCAGCTCGGCCTCAGGCTGTTCCTGCGCCTTTCCCGCGGCCTTGCGCTCACCGCCTATGGCACGGGTTATCTGACGGAAGTGAGCCGCGCCTTCGACACGCTCGCAGAGGCGACCGGGCGGCTTTTGGACCGGCCGGAAACAGTGACGATCAGCGTCACTCCAACCGTCGCCGCCAAGCTGCTGATCCCGCGGCTCGCGGAGCTCTACGCCGCCCTTCCCGATATCGATCTGAGGACAATGGCCACCGAGGCGCTGTCGGATTTCGACCGCGACCAGGTTGATATCGCGGTGCGCCTCACCCGCCCGCCTTTTCCGGCGAACCTGCAGGCGCAGTTGCTGTTCCGCCAGGAACTGGTGGCCGTCGCAAGCCCGCAACTGGTCAAGGGCCTCACCCTTCCTTTATCAGGCGAAGAGCTGCGCAAGCTGCCGCTCCTGCATGTCTCGCACGATCACTGGCGGGCGCTTCTGCAATCCCGCGAGAAGCTTCCCGGCGCGGCGTTCAACCATACGACGCTAGCGCTGGATGCCGCACTCGCCGGTCAGGGCGTCGTGCTGGCGTGCCGGGCTTTCGTCATGGCCGATCTCGAGGCCGGACGGCTGGTACAGGTGACGGATGCGACAGCCGTCATCGAATCCGACTACTTCCTCGTCCGCAAACGCTCCGAAAGGCCGTGGATGCGGTCTGGGACTGGTGCGCAAAGCGGCTGTCGCTGCTCTAAGCGTGTCGCGCCTGAGCTCGGTAAAGGAACAGCGCTAACCCTCGCCTCAACCACCTCGACCCGCTACGCATGACGGCCGCCCTCGAAGCGGGCGGCCGGACGAATTCACTAACGATGAATGCGATCAGCTAGAACCGAACACCGCCTATCGTAAAGCCACCATCGACAGTGATCTCCTGTCCGGTGACGAAATCTGCGTCGTCGGACAGCAGCCAGGCGACCGTGCCTGCAACGTCTTCCGATCTGCCGTTGCGGCGAAGAGGCGCATGGCTGGCCAGGCGGGCGGCGAAGGCCGGATCGATGACATCATCTGCCATCGGCGTCAGGATGATTCCGGGATTGATCGCGTTGACACGGATGTTGCGGGGACCTTGCTCCACCGCCAGCGTGCGCATCATGGCGAGCAGAGCGCCCTTTGTGCTGGCATAGGCTCCCGCGCCCGGCATCACTCCGCCCGCCGTCCAGGAGGCATTGATGAGAATGCTGCCGCCGGCGAGATGGGGCAGGCATTGTTGCAGCGTGAAGAAAGTGCCGCGAAGGTTGGTGGCGATCAGCGTGTCCAGTTCATCCGCCGAGGTCATCGCCAGAGGCTTGAATTCGCCCAGCACCCCGGCATTGGCGAAGACGGCGTCGAGTGTCCCGAAGCGCGTTACCGTGGCCTGAACAGCGGCCGCGACTGCATCTTCATCTGCGATGTCGCAAGCGATTGCGATCGCGGTGCCTCCGGCAGCTTCGATCTCGGACTGCAATTCGTTGATCGGCTCGGGACGGCGTCCGACGAGGGCGACCTGGCCGCCTTCTTTTACCAGCCGAAGGGCGGCAGCCCGCCCCATGCCAGTTCCCGCTCCGGTGATGAAGATAGTTTTGGCCGTAAATCTGTTTTGCGTCATTTGCGCCTCCTTGATTGCATCAGCGAGGCCGTTGTAATTGCATCGTATAGCAGCGATAATTGCTGAAAAACTTCATTCATTTGAAAGCAGGAGCATCGAATGGACCTTTTTCGCTCCATGCAGGTCTTTGTCAGTGTCGTTCAAGAGGGCTCGATGAGTGCGGCTTCCGGCAAGCTCGGCATGTCGCCGGCCATGGTCGGCCAGCATGTGGCAGCGCTGGAAGAACGGCTAGGAACACGGCTTCTGAACAGGACGACCCGCCGCCAGAGCATGACGGATTTCGGCAGGAGCTATGTGGAGCAGTGCCGGGACATTCTTGAGCGGGTTGCCGATGCCGAGACGGATGCCGAGGCATCGCAGACGAAGCCTCGAGGGCGGCTTAGAGTGACGGCGCCGTCAACCTTCGGCGCGGAAATCCTGATGCCCGCCCTGAAGCGCTATCGTGAAATCGCGCCTGAAGTGACCATTGACATCAGCCTGACGGATCGCAACGTCGATGTTGTCGACGAGGGCTTCGATATCGCCTTCCGCATTGGGGACCTGCCGGACAGTCGCCTGATCGCGCGCCAGCTCGCGCCTTACAGGATGGTCGTCTGCGCATCTCCGGACTATATCGCCCGCCACGGCAATCCCGAACATCCCAGCGAGCTTTCGGGCCACCAAGCGGTCGGCTTTACCCCGGCGATACGCTCGCCATGGCGATTATCGAAAGGAGACGAGGCGGTGGAGGTCACCCCTCGGATATCGGTCAGTGTTGACAGTGGTCAGGCTGTTCGCATGGCGGCGCGCGCCGGCCTGGGCGTGATCATGCAGCCGGCCATGCTGGTGGATAGCGACATTGCTTCCGGCATGCTCGCCCGGCTGTTTCCCGACTGGCATCTGCGCGAGCGGCCTATGTCGCTCATATACCATCGCGACCGGCGAATGACGCCGCGCCTGCGCAGCGTCATCTCGTTTGCGATCGCGGAGTTCGGCTTGCACCCCGACGACGGGATCGCTCGTGCAGGCAAATGACCTGCCCCTAACGGCAGAACTCGTCATTCCCAAAGCCGGCCCATCGAATTCAGAACATGGTGTTCTTGTTGGCAGCTTCCTTCGGAACGGACTGGATCACGTCCCAATGCTCGACGATCTTGCCGTCCTTGACGCGGAAGATATCGACGATCGACTCGCCGCGATCGTTAGCACCATTCGTCGCATGCACATGCAGCCAGACGAGATCGCCATCGGCAGCACTGCGGACGATCTCCGCCTTCGATTGAGCATTGTCCTTGAAGAAGCCGGAGAAGAAGGAAATCAGAGGCTTCTTCCCGTCGGGAACCTGGGGGTTGTGCTGCCGGTAATCGTCGGCGATGACCGAGGCGGCCTCGATATCGTGCTTGTTGAAGAACCGGTCGTAGAACTCCACCACCAGCTTGCGGTTGGCTTCCTCGACCTTCAAATCCCGAGCAGTGGATTCAGCAAAGGCGCCTGAAGGCGCGGCAATGGCTGCCAGAATGGCGAGTGCGACAAGCGATTTCCCGAAAGTCATGCGTCAAACTCCTTGGTATGGATCAGCGATCTAGTCTAGAAAACAGACTATGAGATCTGGTCTACGGAAGCCTGACATGCCGGGCAAGAAGGCAGATTTTAGTGGCAAGGTCAGCCTGCGCTGACCAAGGAGAGGGCATGCCCGGGGAAATGGACGAACCAAAACAGCGGCCCGGGACAGGGTGCCCGGTCAGAGGTGTGCTCGATCGCATCGGCGATCAATGGAGCCTGCTCACGCTGGAGGCGCTTGATGACGACAAGAAGCGCTTCAACGAGTTGCTGCGCGAGATCGGCGACATCTCGAAACAGATGCTCTCCAAGACATTGCGGCATCTGGAACAGGACGGCTTCATCAGCCGCACCGTCTATCCCGAGGTTCCGCCGCGCGTGGAATATGAACTGACCGAGATGGGGCGCTCCTTCCTGGTTCCCATGAAGGCTTTGATTGGATGGGCCGATCAGAACCACTCCGCCATCATCAGGTCGCGGCAGCGGCACGAAACCGGAGTCTGAGAGGGGCGCATCCTTCGGGGCTGCGGCCTGCCCGCCTCGGGAGTTTGGATAGGGCATACCGTGGCACACCCCCCTCTGTCCTGCCGGACATCTCCCCCACAAGTGGGGAGATCGGCAAGAAGCCATGCCTCGCCCTGAATTTACGCCCCATGTGACGGCCGGTTGTTTGGGGAAGCCCGTGAGCCCAGCCGATCTCCACCCTTGTGGGGGAGATGTCCGGCAGGACAGAGGGGGGTGCCACACGGGATACCGCTACAAGGAAAAAATCTCGCCCCTCAAGCGAGCCTCATCCTGAGGTGCCCCGCCAGGGGCCTCGAAGGACGAGGCGGGTGCGCTGACGTCAGATGGATGCAAAAAGCGATGTTGGAGCGCGTCCTTCGAGGCTCCGGCCTTCGGCCTGCGCGCCTCAGGATGAGGAGCGTTGGAGAATGCCGCACTTTCCCATCACGCCAGCAGCACCTTCCCACCCGTCCGGAAGGGCAGGGCGGAGCGCAGCGCCTCACTGATCTTTTCCAGCGGAAATACCTCCCGCACCTCGGTGGCGATGACCTTGGCCGAAATCTGCACGGCGACCTCGGAATAGGCGCGCTGGACATCGCTCATTGCTTCGGCATGGACCCATTCACGCAGGTGGCAATAGGAAAAGGCGATGTCGGGATGGGAGGCCCAGAAGGAGGGTGGGATGCTCTCTCCCGACAGCAGGCCGTAATGCAGGAAATGTCCGCCCGGCTTCAGCGCATCGGCGAGCACCGAGGCGCGCGCGCCGCCGACACAGTCGAGCACCGCATCGAGCCCGTGCCGACCGGCGAGGCCGGCGGCGAGATCGTTCTCCGCCTTGTCGACGATGACGGCCTCAAGCCGGCCGCCGAGGCGCGCGAGGGATTGTTCGCTACGGACAATTGCGATCGGCTCCACGCCAACCGCATTCGCCATGCCGATCAGGATCGACCCGATCGAGGAGGCGGCGGCATTGATGGCGATGCGCATGCCTGACTTCAGCCCGATCTTTTTGTGCAGCATCAGCCACGCCGTCATCGGGTTGACGTAGCTCGTTGCCGCTTCGAAATCGGAAAGCGCGTCGGGAACGCGAAGGCACCAGCTTGGATCGGTATCCTTGAACTGCTGCCAGCCGCCGGCGCTGCGCACCGGCAGCACGCGCGCTCCCGGGGAAAGGCTGCGAACCTCATCGCCGCATTCTTCGACCACGCCGAAGGCCTCGAAGCCGGGAATGAAGGGCAGGGTGGTGCGTCCGGCATAGGCGCCTGAGACGGTGATGATATCGGAGGGATTGATCGAGCGCGCCAGCAGGCGCACCCGCACCTTGTCGCGCGGAAGCGGCGCCAGTTCGGCGCGTTCGATCCCGACGACCTCCTCGGCCGGGCCGAATTTTCGCACCACCGCCTGATATTGCATTGCATCCCCCTGACAACAGCGGTTAGAACACGCCTTCGAAATTTCGGTGATCGAATGAGCGTTGACGACAGGCCTTTAGCATCGTTCCGGGTCTCGATGCGAGACATCGACATCTATGGTCATGTCCACAATTCGGTCTATCTCGATTATTGCGAGGATGCGGTCGTCGAGTTCCTGCGCCACCGCGACATTCTCAGCCACTTCCGCCACACCACCTCGGGCGTTGCCTATCACGTCAAGAAGGCGGAGATCACCTTTCACAGCCCGATCGACGTCGACGATATCGTCGAGGCGAAGGTCAATGTCGAGAAGATCGGCCGTTCGAGCCTCTCCTTTACGATCGAGCTCTATCGCCAGCGCGATGGCGCTCACTGCGCATCGGGCGGGCTCGTCTGGGTCTGCGTCAGCCTCGCCGACAGCCGCCCGACGCCGATCCCTGAGGCGACCAGAGCCGCCTTGTCGCAGGGCTGACCATGCCGATCCATAAAGAGCTTCTTCGACACGCGATAGAGAGACCGGATAAGCTGGCAGTCGTGATCGACGGCCGTTCCTTGAGCTATGGCGAACTCTATGGCCGCGCCCGGGCGATCTACCGTTTTATCGAAGAGCTTCCTGGCTCGAAGCATCGGACAGTCGATCTGCCCGGCGTGCAGAAGCTGGTCGGCCTCAGCCTCGGCAACCACATCGGCTTTGCCGAATATTTTATCGCCGCCACCGCGCTGCCGCATGCTTTGGCAGTCATCGATCCGATGATGCCGGCCGAAAGGATCGAGCGCATCGTCGAGCGGCTGGCGCCCGACGTGCTTGTCGTCGACGGTGATGCGAGCCCGAGCGCCGAGATCGGCCGCAGGCTCGGCATCCCTGTCATCGTCGCCGGAACTGAGCCATTTGACCTCGCCGTGGCGGTAGACGACCTGCCAGTCGATGCCGAGGGGATCTTCCTGATCGGCTTTACCTCGGGCACAACAGCCGAGCCGAAGGCCTACTATCGCTCGCACGAACAGTGGCGCCGGAGCCTCGACCGCGGACGTCTCGTCTTCGAACTCCAGGACGCGCCCTCGACCCTCTGCCCGGGAGCGCTTGCGCATGGGCTGGCGCTTTATGCCCTGGTCGAGGCGCTAGATGCCGGGGCGACCTTCCATTCGGTGGGGAAGTGGGACCCTGGCGCTGTCGCGCGCGTTCTCTCTTCTGGGATCGAACGGCTGGTCGCCGTGCCGACCCATATCGCCGGCATCGCGAGAGCATGGGCTGGTAAACCCGCGCTGACCTCGCTGCGAGACGTGCTGACAGCCGGCGCGAAATTGAATCTCAACGAGATCGAATCCATGCGCCGCCTTTTCCCGCAGGCGCGTATCCGCGAATATTACGGCGCATCCGAAATCGGCTTCATGACGGTCTCGACGCTTGTCGGCGGCAAGATCGATTTTCCGATCGACCGGGTCGGGCAGGCCTATCCCGGCGTCGAACTCTCCATTCGCGATCCTGAAGAAAACGACGTCGGCACCGACGTGCCGGGCACCATCTTCGTCAGGAGCGACCTGATCGCCGACGGCTATCTCTGGGGCGACGACGGCCAGGCGTTCCGGGTCACGGAGGCAGGCGCGACGGTCGGCGATCTCGGGGAGATCGATGCGAACGGTATGCTGCGGGTGATCGGCCGGTCGGGCGGCATGATGATCACGGGCGGCAACAACGTCTATCCTGCCGAGGTCGAGAGCGCGCTGAAGACCTGCCCCGGCGTCGAGGATGCCGTCGTCTTCGGACTGCCTGATCCCTATTACGGCCAGAGGATCGTCGCCGTTATCTCCGGCGAGGCGACGGACGCGAAAATTATCGCCGACCATTGCGCGAGCAAGCTTGCAAGGTTCAAGATCCCCAGGGAATTCCACCACATCGGCTCCTGGCCGATGACGAGCAGCGGCAAGATCGCGCGCGGGCAGGTGGAAGCATCGGTGATTTCGGGAGATGGTCTTGTCCTACGCCTATCAGCCTGACGAGGATTGGCAGCCTGTCGTGGTCGCCGCCTACCGCACGCCGGTCGGCCGCGCCTTCGGCTCGCTAGCTACGGTCGCGGCCGAAGACCTGCTTGCGCCGATCATCCGCCGGATCCTTACGGAAACGGGCGTTGCGCCTGATGCTATCGACGATGTGCTGGTCGGCAATGCCGCGGGCGGCGGCGGCAATATCGGCCGGCTGGCCGCCCTCGCCGCAGGCCTGCCGGTGGCCGTTCCCGGCGTTGCCATCGACCGGCAATGCGGCTCGGGGCTGGAAGCGATCATCCTGGCCGCCCGGCTGATCCAGGCGAAGGCGGGTTCATGTTTTCTCGCCGGCGGCGTCGAAAGCGTCAGCACCGCGCCGTGGCGCGTCGAAAGGCCGAAAGCCAATGGCGCGCTGCCGCGCTTTTACGGGCGGGCGCGCTTTTCACCTGAGGCGATCGGCGATCCCGAGATGGGCGTCGCCGCCGAAAACGTCGCGCGGGAGTTCGGCATCTCCCGCCAGAGGCAGGATGAATTCGCCCTGCGCAGCCATCGGCTCGCCGTCGCAGCGGCCGAGGCCGGCCTCTTCCGGCCGGAGATCGTCGAGATCGCCACCGGCCACGGTCTGGTGGAACGGGACGAATGCCCGCGCCCGACGACCTCGCTCGAGGCACTCGCAAACCTGAAACCCGTCTTCCAGGCCGATGGTTCGGTGACGGCGGGCAATGCCTGCCCACTCAATGACGGCGGCTGCCTGGTGCTCGTCATGAGCCGCGGCATGGCCAGAAGCCTCGGCATCGAAAAGGGCCTCGCCTTCATCGACAGCGCCGCCGCCGGCGTCGACCCCAACCTGCTCGGCATCGGCCCGGTCGCTTCGACCAAAAAGCTCCTGCAGCGCCAGCCCGGACTCGCGCTTCCAGAGATCGACGCCATCGAATTCAACGAGGCCTTCGCGGCCCAGGTCCTGGCATCGCTCGATCAGCTCGGTGTTGCTTCCGAGGTCGTCAACAAGGAAGGTGGCGCCATCGCCCTCGGCCACCCCTTCGGCGCTTCCGGCGCGATTCTCATTAGCCGGCTATATAGCCAGCTGGTGCGCGGAGATCGCTGGTCCCCCGCCGCGACCGGCCTCGCCACGATCGGCATCGGCGGCGGCATAGGCCTGACCGCGCTGTTCGAGGCTGTCGGGCTTTCTTGATAAAACAACGGTATTGCGAGAAGCGGAGACGGCGCGGCATGTCCTCTTCTCCCCTTGGGGAGAAGGTGCCGGCAGGCGGATGAGGGGGCCACACGGTATATCCTCTCCGTTAGAGGCTCCCCGTCACGACGGCGGCAACGCCATACCCAGCGCCCCGTTCGAATACCAGCATGTGCTTTATTGAAGGACAAGTGTCGCCGGCCCCCTCATCCGCCCTACGGGCACCTTCTCCCCGAGGGGAGAAGAGGGAGTCGAGAAGTCGCGGCATATCCTTCCGCACCGTGTCCGTTCCCCGCCATGCCGACTAGCGCAAATCTCCTCCGTTTCCGCGCGCTCCCCTACACCTTGGCATAGGGCGACAGCGACTGAGGGAGAATGGTTCAAAGCCGCGATCGGGCGCATTCTCCTACCGATCGGTTCCGGCCGATGAAGCCGCTTCATGCGGTTTCGGCACTTCGAGCAGTTCCTGCTCGCCTTCGTTCAGCAAAGGCAAGTCAACAGAGGATATTCCTCGTAAGGAGAAGGAGACTACCCATGAAGATCGTCATTATCGGCGGCACCGGCCTCATCGGCTCGAAGACCGTGGAAAGATTGCGCAGCAAGGGGCACGACGTCCTGCCGGCCTCGCCGAATTCGGGTGTCGACACGATCACCGGCAAGGGGCTGACCGAAGCGCTCGCCGGCGCTGCGGTGGTGATCGACCTCGCCAACTCGCCTTCCTTCGAGGACAAGGCGGTTCTCGAATTCTTCCAGACCTCCGGCCGCAACCTGCTCAAGGCAGCGGCCGCTGCCGGCGTGAAGCATCACATCGCGCTCTCGATCGTCGGCATGGAGAGGCTGCAGGACAGCGGCTACATGCGCGCCAAGATGGCCCAGGAACAGCTGATCAAGAGCTCCGACATACCCTATACCATCGTGCACTCCACCCAGTTCCATGAATTCATGGCCGGCATCGCCCAGTCGGGCACATCAGGCCAGATGGTGCATCTGTCGCCGGCCTACATACAGCCGATCGCCTCCGACGATGTCGCCGACGTCATGGCCGAGGTGGCGCTCGCTGCACCTGCCAACGGCACGATCGAGATCGGCGGGCCGGAGAAAGTCCGCCTCACCGATATCGTGACGCGCCTCTTCAAGGCGACCAACGATACGCGCCAGGTGGTCGCCGATCCGCATGCCCACTATTTCGGCGTCGAGCTCGAGGACAATTCGCTGGTGACCGGACCCAATGCGCGGCTTGGCCGGATCCGCTTCGACGACTGGCTGAGCCGGCAGCCACCTCAGAAAAAGAGCGCCTGATGAAGGCCCTGACAACCCATTCCCACCAACTGAGGAGACCAGACATGCTCGGAAAAATGATCTCGGCGGCCGCGCTCGCCATTGCCCTTGCCGCCGGCACCCAGGCTCACGCCGCAGGCGGCGACGCGAAGGTTCGCGTCGTTTTCGACCAGAAGCTTCCCAATGTTCCCGGCAAGAGCATGCGGGCGGTGCTCGTCGAATATGCGCCGGGCGGCTCGTCGCCCGGCCATACGCACCCGGCCTCGGCCTTCATCTACGCCACCGTTCTCGAAGGGGCGATCACCAGCAAGGTGAATGACGGGCCGGAGAAGGTCTATAAAGCAGGTGAAAGCTTTCCCGAATTTCCGGGCGATCATCACGCCGTGAGCAAGAACGCCAGCAAGACAAAACCGGCGCGCCTGCTTGCGGTCTTCGTCCTGAACACCGACGAGACGGAACTGACGACCGACGACAAGTGAGGCGACAGCCGATGCCCGCCGCCGGGCATCGGCTTTCCCGCCGTCTCAGGCGGCCTGCAGCGCCAACTCCAGATCGGCGATCAGATCATCTGGATGCTCGATGCCGATCGAAAGCCGGATCGTCGATTCCAGCACGCCGATACGCTCGCGCACATCGGCCGGCACGCCGGAATGCGTCATGGCGGCCGGGTGGCTTGCAAGCGATTCCGTGCCCCCGAGGCTGACGGCGAGCTTGAAGACCTGCAGCGCGTTCAGGAATTTGAAGGAGGCCGGCTGGCCGCCGCGGATATCGAAGGAGAAGGTCGAGCCGGCGCCGGTGCATTGGGCGGCAAAGGTGCGGCCGGAGGGCGAGTCCGGGTCGTGGTAGGGGAGATAATGCACCTTCTCGACCTTCGGGTGATCGCGCAGGAAATCGGCGACGGCCCGCGCATTGCTGTTGGCCCGCTCCATGCGCAACTGCAGCGTTTCGAGTGATCTTCCCAGCATCCAGCAGGAATGCGGATCGAGCTGCGTGCCGATCGCGCCGCGTAGCGCCTTGACCTGCTTGACGATCCCCTTGCGACCGAGAACCGCGCCGGCGATCAGGTCCGAATGGCCGCCGACATATTTGGTCAGCGAATAGAGCGAGATATCGGCGCCATGCTCGATCGGCCGCTGGAAGACCGGCCCGAGCAACGTGTTGTCGCAGACGACGATCGGCACATGCCCCTGCTTCGCGCCGATCGCATCAGCCACGCGCCGGATCATCGCGACATCGACGAGGCTGTTGGTCGGATTGGCGGGCGTCTCGATCAGGATGACGGAAACCCGGCCCTTGCCGACCGCTTCATCCGCCGCCTTCTGCACCGATGCCTCGCTGACGCCATCGGCAAAGCCGACTGCCGCGACGCCGAGATTGAGGAAGGTCTTTGCCAGCAGGGTTTCGGTGCCGCCGTAAAGGGGCTGCGAATGCAGGACCGCATCGCCTGGACGGACGAAGGCAAGCAGCGTGGTGGCAATCGCCGCCATGCCCGATGAAAACAGCGCGCCGCTTTCGGTGCGCTCGTAGACGGCGAGCCTGTCCTCGACGATCTCACTATTGGGATGATTGAAGCGCGAATAGACGAGGCCCGCGCCCTTGCCCGCCGGCGGCTCGCGCCGGCCCGAGACATAATCGAAGAAATCGCGGCCATCCTCGGCGGAGTTGAAGACAAAGGTGGAGGTGAGGAACACCGGCGGCTTGACCGCGCCTTCCGAGAGTTCGGGATCGTAGCCGTAGTTCAGCATCTGCGTTTCGGGATGCAGTGCATGATTGCCGATATGGGTTTTGGAAGGATGCGGGGCGGTCATGATCGTCTCCTCTGTCGACGTGCCGAAGCACAAACTACATCAAAACCGCATCGGGCGAGCAACCATCGATGAGGCTCCTTAACGATCAACTCACCGTCTCGCCCAAAGTGTCGGCGACATAGGCGCCGCGCGCGCCCATCGGCAGCGGCGGCCCGGTCGTCGTGTCCTTCGCGGTCTGATGCTCCAGCTCGGCGTTGAGTTCCGCGCCGATGATGAGAATGACGACGGAAAGCCAGATCCAGACGAGGAAACCGATCAGAGCGCCGAGCGCGCCATAGGTCGCGTTGTAATTGGCGAAATGATCGAGATAGAAGGAGAAGCCGACCGACATGACGGCCCAGGCAAACGTGGTCAGACCGGCACCCCACGTCATCCAGCGAACCCTGGCAGGCTCGCGGCTCGGGCCGAAGCGATAGACCAGGGTCACAGCCACCGCGACGACGAAGAGAAGCAGCGGCCATCTCAGGAGAAGCGCCATGTGCTCCTTGAACTGGTCGAGCCAGAGATAGGAGAGCACGACGGGCATCACGCCGATGAGCGCCACCAGGACGACCGCAAAAACCATCGCGCACAAGGTGAAGCAAAGGCCGATTAGGTTCAGCCGGATGAGGCTGCGCTTCTCCCTCTCCTCATAGGCGACATTCATGGCGTCGAAGATCGCCAGCGTGCCGCTATGTGTGCTCCAGAGCGCGATGGCGAGACCGATGAAGAAGGTGATGCCGAGCGTGCTGTCGCGCTTTTCGACGAGCGCCTTGATCTGGTCGGCAAAAAGATCGAAGGCGCCGGGCGGCAGGAGGATGGCAAGCTCGCGCAGATGTTCGGAAATCGTCACCGGATCGGCCACCAGCCCATAGAGCGAGACCAGGGCCGCGAGCGCGGGAAAAAGCGCGAGCAGCAGATAGAAGGTTACCCCCGCCGCAATCAGCGTCACCCGGTCGTCGAGGATTTCATGGAAGGCGCGCCAGAACACGTCGCGCAGGCCACGCAGCGGAATGGCCTCGGGCGTGGCGGCCCTGCGCCCATGATCGTCGCCCACCTTGCCGGCAACGACGGCAAGAGAATCCCGCTGCCTTGCCTGCACCACGACAAACGCACCGATCGCCGCGGCCATTATTCCAACCGCGACGGAGAACCCCTTGAGGCGGAGCACCTCTGCCATTACCCTATCCTCCGATCTGCTTCGGGGATAACGCTGCGCGCCGCTAAAGGATGCAAGCTGTTGCTTTCCCGCGGAGAATCCCGGCAGGGGAGGGGACTTCGCTGCCGCCATGAGCGTCGCAGATGAGAATCCGGCGCAAATTGGAAGATTATAAGCCACTGATTTTGTTGGATTGGTTTTGGGCTACGGAAGCGAAACCGGGGTTTGGTTTCGTTACTCCGGCGTGAGGGCTATCTTGGTGCTGTGGCCGATGGGGCGATTTTACCGAGTCGGGACCGGCAAAATTCGCCTGCAGATCCACCTAAGAGACGTAATTCTGGGCCTGATGCCGGCTGCCATTACCGTTTCAGACACTTCCGAACACCGATGAGAGCAATCCTCAGAGCAGGCTCGACGGCAAATCCACCGCCGCAAAGTCTTGCCTCATCAATAGCGCCGGCGGCAACGGCCGACAATAGCTGCGATCGTTATCCACGCCAAATGTGGTTGACTTGACGGCGCGTGAACGCCGCACCTTCACGTCGTTTAGTGCCCGTCGATCATCAATGGGGCACTCGTTGCACCTTGCAAGGTTGGAGCGTTTGGGCGGCCAATCGAAGCCGGCCACTCACATCGGCCCATGGCTTGTTTCAGTCACACACGCTTATGCAGCGAAGGATCAATCGAATTCGCCGCTATTGATCTTTGCGATCCAATCAGCGTCCAGGTTCAGCAATGCCTCGGCTATGTCGATATGCCCCTTTGCAACAGCTTGCGCCGCTGCCGCGGAAAGGAACATCGACCGGTCCCAAGCTTCGTTCCGTTGAAGGCTCACATTGTCGATTAGACGTCCAATCGCGCCATGGTAGTCTTCGGCGTACATCTCCGGAATGTCTGGTCCCCGACCCGCCCGACGAGCCACTTCAACGGCGGCGGGCAAATGAAAAAATGAGGCGTCGACCGGCCTGCTCGCCTCACTTGCGATCTGTACGATATGTGGAACGGCCACGTAGGAAGCCCTATAAACATCTCCTTGGTGGCAAAGTCGAGACCACAGGCTGAACCAGGGCTCTTCCTCAAAACTTGCCTTTGGACCGGGCGACATAGCCAGCGCCCTTAGCAATTCCGGAATGTCGTCGGCGCTGCCGTAGGCATGGCGCAACTCTCTCCAGCGGGGATCGGTAATCGATAGCATGAACGCACCTTACCGCCGGGCACGATGCCGTCAACCAGCGGCTACACTCGCCCAATCCTCCTTCCGGGTTTAGATTTTGGTCCGTGCCGTGCCGTACAGGTCGCCTCATTGAGAGTGCTGCATGAGGCATCTCCCGGCCGCCTACACCAGTTGCCCGCTGGCCGCCTTCGTTATCCGTTGTCCGCGGACAACTGCGTCGTCCACCGCTTCGGAGGCTGTGGAGTTTCAAATATCGAGCACACTTGCCGAACCCGCCACCCGGCAGTTCCGCTGTATAAACTCGGCCGCCCCGTCCCTCACATATGCGATCATTACGTTGCAGAATTTCGACTGACCCCGCGGGAAATCGACTTCATGAACCGGGCCTGCTATCGACTGGCATCCCTTTCGAGCTCTGTGTGTTATGGTCCGTCTCCTCGTCACCTATATGGAACAGCTTTCGCGCCCGCAGGGAGCCGCGTTGTCCTGTCCCGATTCAGCCGTCAGTGTCGCAAAGGAAGGCCCTGGCGCGAAAGACTATCTTCAACTCTATCAATCCGTGGGGATGCCGTTGCAATGGGATGGGCGCCTTCGGATGCCAAGAGCAGAACTTTTGGCGTTCCTGCGTAGCAGTTCCACAGCACTCTACATATTGCGGCACGGCGGGCGCTCAGTTGGATTGTGCGAGTTCGAGGGCGTCGGCGAAAGGGACGTGGAGCTAAAACACTTTGGCCTGATCCCGGAAGTTCAAGGCCGTCGTCTCGGGCCGTATCTGCTGGATTGGTCCCTGCGCTCGATATGGAACCATCGACCTGACCGCGTATGGCTCCACACAGATACCTATGACCATCCGAAAGCCAAAGCCACCTACGAGCGCATCGGCTTCAGCGTCTACGCCGAGGCCATGGAAGAGTTTCCAGACTGATCTTATGTCCAGAAGTGGCATTCCGCAGGAATTCTCCAAGGCAGAACGACATGGCAGTTTCCGCCATGGCAAATTTATTTGGAACAGACCGCTCGCAGCTTTTGCTTCTTCCTGAGATAGTGGATGACTACGGCCGGAAAATCCGGTCTACTTCATCGAATCCTTCGTGGATCAGCTTGATTTGGAGGCAGCGGGCTTCGTTCGCGTGACGGCGAAGGTTACGGGACGGCCGGGATATGACCCGGCCAATTTGCTGAAGCTCTAAATCTGCGACTACCTGAACCGCGTGCGATCGAGCGGGTTGTCCGCGGACAACGCTGCCTTCAAGCAAGGACAGAGCCACCGCATGCCGCACCGCGCTCGTTCATAACATCGCCTGCGCAATCTCGACGCAACCGCCAGGCTTGAATTTGCCGCATTGCGGCACTACCTCGTGATGAGCCGAAGCGCTGCACCCCTCCTAGCTGCTTCGGCCCGATGGACAGCATTTCCCCTCCCATGCTGTCGGTCACTATCGAAGCCCGGCGCCTTTCTCTCCCCGCGCCGGGCTTCTCCCCCTTCCATGCCGTCGCGCGGATGGCAGTTCTCCCGCCCGCCCGATCCCCATCCTCTCGTAGGCGCGGCATTCTCCCGATCTCATCTTGTGTAGCGCAGGCCGAAGGCCGAAGCGTCGAAGGCTGCGCCTTGCCCCATCCGCAACGAGGCGCACCCGCCTCGCCCTTCGAGGTCCTTGCGAGGCGCTGCAGGGCAAGGCTCTCTTGGGGACCTTGCGCGAATCCCCAGCATTTCTCATTGATCGATCAACAGCGAAAGAAACGAGGTGACAGATGGACAGGTTAGCGCAATGCCATTGCGGATCACTCCGCGCGAAGGCCTCAGGCGATCCGCTTACGGTGACCCTTTGCCATTGCCGGGACTGCCAGCGACGAACCGGCGCCGTGGCGGGCAGCGGCGCGATCTTTGCGAAAAGCGAGGTAACGATCGAGGGAGAGTGGAAGGTCTTCGAACGCGAGGCCGCCGAAGGGCGCAAGGTCCGGTTCCGCTTCTGCCCGAATTGCGGGACGTCGCTGTACTGGGAAGGTGATTTCAATGCGGAGTTCTGCGGCATCGCCGTCGGCGCCTTCGCGGACCCGACCTTTCCACCGCCCTTGCTTTCCGTCTACGAACAATCGAGACATGAGTGGGTCCAGCCTCCCGATGGCGTGGTGCGTGCCCGGCGCGGCCTGGTTTCGTCGGCGGCGGCCGACAACGAGCCGGACGATATGTGAGCGGCAAGGATCCAGAGGACGGCTCGGTTATAGCCCCCACTTCGGGCCTTCTTGCGACAACACAACCTCGACTGGATCGCCGCTCACCTCGACGGACAGACCGCCGAGCGCATTCCAGCGAAACAGATTGAGATGCCAGCCGCCGGGGATCAGTCTCGATCGGTCGATGATGCCATCGGCGCCCGCCGCCCTGGCGAGATCGGCCGTGCGCCATGACGGCGGCTCCTCGCCGACGGCCAATGCGGAGCGCCAGGAGAGATTGGAGGCGTCCCGGTCGATGCCGAGCCGTTCACACGCCTGCTCATCATGCTGATCGAGCACAAAGGCATTGCTGACCGACAGCGGCACGACTCCACGCCGCCGCCCGTCTTCGCGCATATAACCTGAGATCGCCATGATCGCCCATTCGGCCGAAGCGCTCATATAGAGAGCCGGCTGGCCGAGCCGGTGATAGCGCCCCGCGCTCGTCCCATCCGGAGGATCGAGTACGCGATCGAGGCGCTCGACAAGAACGGAACGAAAAAAGCGTCCGCCCACCTGGCGAAAGATGCTTGACGGTTCGCTTGTTGGCAGCTGTTCCATATGGGTCCGGGAATGATCGATACGAGAGCATGCAGGCGATCGATAACAGAGGCGTGTCTTCCATGGTTGCCACGCCGAGCGATATTATGCCAGCAGCGATGTGGTTTTCGATTGCCGGAGCACCATGGCGAAAGGCGCTTGGAATTCCACCACGACTTATGCCTAGAGAAGTAACGGAAGTGAAGCTCGATATCACTTCTGCAAAGGCTGTCGACCAAACGAAATCAATGCGTTATTTTCTATGGGCAATAACCGATGAGGCCGCATTGAAGGAATTGCAGCTGGGCGCCATATCCGTAGGGAACCGAGGTGGGTTTGCCACGCATTCCCGTCGAAGGCCGAACCGAACCCGAAACGAGGACAGAGAAAGTCTGATCTGTTTGAAGCCCAACGGAGGCTGCAGGCTGAAGCCGATGAAGTCGTCCAAGCGTTGCGGCTTGACGAGCTTCTTGCCGGTCTCGGGCAACCTGTCAGAGTTGGAAGCTCGGCAATGGGACTCATGGTGCGTCGAGACATCGATATCACGGTCATCTGTCCCAGGCTCGACGCTCAGGCAATGGAAGCATTTACTGCAATCGGCGCTCGCCTGATGCGGATGACAGAACGAGTGGTCGCGGTGCGCTTCCGCAATGACAGCGGAAAATGGAACAGAGAGCCCGAGAAATATCCGGACGGCCTTTACCTCTGGCTGTCTGTTCAAACGCCGGATCAAACAGTGTGGACTATCGACATCTGGTTGGTCGATCAACCGGACCGGCAGCCTGACATCGCCCACTTGAAGACTCTGCTGCCCCGGCTGACGGATGCGGATCGGGAAACAATCCTGCGAATTAAGATCGCCTTGGCCGAGCGTCCGCAAAATGCTGGAACAGTTTCCAGCGCGCTTGTCTACGAAGCCGTGCTGGACCACAGAGTTCGCACCGTAGCCGAGTTCGAAAACTGGCATCAAGAACACCGCTCCTGATGTCACAAAGCGCCTGGACCGACGGCCGCTTCTTACGCATTGCAGCGCAGCGTTCGGTCGGCTCTTCCCGATGCCTCATACCACCAGCATCCCCTGCCGCTCGGCAAGTGTCACCACCGCGCGGGTTCCGGCGTTGAACTCCAGAAAATCCGCCTCGATGCCGTCGCTGAAGATCACGCCGTGTTCGGGCATTTCGGAGACGATGGTGAGCGGCTGGGCTTCGGAGACGAGACCGGCGACGATGCTGGTGCCCGTCGTGCGGCTCGGAAAGGGTTCGCGCACGAAATAGCGCAGGTAATCCGCGTCCCAGGCGAAGGACATGTCGATCGTCCTATCGGTGGGTTCGAGGCCGAGCGCGCTCGCCGCTCCCAGCGTGCCGGAATAGAGGCTCTTCAGCCAGCCGGTCGAGCCCATGCCTGTCGAGACGATGATGCCGCTGGAGGACTGGCGCTCCTCGCGCTCCTCGGCGTGCAGGATGTAACGCGCCGAGACATGGCTTTGCGGCCCGATGAAGAGATCGTTGACCGCATGAATGACGGCGCCGGTGTTGAGCGTCGCCTTGGCCATGCTGACGCGCTTGATCGGCCGCCGGTTCTTCAGTGTCTCGCCGATCACCCGGGGAAGGCTCTTCGGATTGAAGGGAAGCAGCAGGCCGTCCCAGCGCTGGGGATCGGGATTGACGCCGAGGACCGGCTGTCCGTCGAGATATTTGAGCGTGTTGGCGACCAGGCCGTCCTGGCCGAGCACGACCACGACGTCGTCAGCGCCGAAGACGAAGTTTGCGAGGTAGCGGCGCTCGAGACGCTGCACGCGGGCGACCGCGCGCAGACTGGTTTCGACTTCGGCGATAGCCGCTTCGTATCGCTTCTTCTCGGCGAGATAATCGCTGAAATCGGCGCCGAGATGTTCGACATAGAACTGCGCCTGCTGCACCGTGTTGAACCGGGCGATGAGTTCGTCGAGCCGGGTCGGCCTGACGACCAGGATGATCTTGCGTTCGTCAGAGACCGGCACGGTCCTTGCCCTCCTGCGGCTGCAATATCTCCCTGAGAAGATCGGGCGAGACGTTCAGCTGGCCGATCTTCGTAGCGTTGTCGGCAAGGTCGCGGAAGGCGAGCGCCATCAGTTGGCCCGGCTGCATGCCGACCGAGGCGAGCGCCTGCAGCACTTTCGGATCGGCCTGCTCGAAGGATTTCATCATCGCCGTCATCGCATAGGCCTGGGCATCGGCCTCGGCCCGGGCGTTGGTCGCCGCCAGCGTCACCAGTTCGCGGTTCTGCTCCTCAAGTGCGATCTTGCCAGTCATTTCCTCCCGCCGGATCTGCAGCTGCCGTTCCTGCACGGCGCGTTCTGCTTCCAACTGGGCTTCGCGCACCTGCCGCCTCTTGTTCTCCAGCGTGATCTCGGTGGCGATCTCGTTTTCCTTGATCGTCCGCTCCTGCTCGATCGCGGCGTTGCGCCTGCTGTAGATGGCTTCGTCGGCCTGGCGCAGCAGCGCCTCGCGCGCATGCGCTTCGAGCGCCTTTGATGTCTCGACCTTCGGCGTGACGGCAAGCAGCGACAGGCCGAGGATCTCAAGGCCGAGCGCTTCGATCGTCGGGTGTTTCTTCAGCGCTTCGGCGACGCCGGCGACAAGCGCCTCGCCCGAAGCCAGAACCTCCTTCAGCGACAGCGTCTGAACCTCGGCCCGCATCGCCACCTGGACGCGGTCGATCACCCGGGTCGAAAGCTTCTGCGGGTCTTCCGAGACATAGGCGCCCCTACGGTCGAGCGTGAAATTCAGAAGTGCCGCCGTGCGGCGCGGCTCGGCGATGCGGTAAGTGATCTGCCCCTGCACCGTCACTTCCTGGAAGTCTGACGTCACCAGGGGAAAGATGAAAGGATCGTTGACGCTCGCCGTCGGCACCAGCACCAGCGAGCTCGATGGCGAAAAATGCCAGAACGCCAGGCCGGCGCCTTCGCGGATGGCGTTGCCGTTTTGGTATTGGATGACGTATTGCGTGGGTTCCGTCTTGATGAAGCGCAGTCCGAACATGTCCGTTTCCTTGTTTGCGCGGGCGCCTCGCCCGTGTCGAAAACGAGAAAACATGACTTAGTGGCAAATGTCAACTAACTTAGTTGAAGATTTACACTAAGACTGCTCTGTGTTATGTTCCCATCATGACGACACATGACAATGACGCCTTCAAACCGATCGCGACCGTCGATCTCGCGATCTTCTCGCTGTCGCCGGCGGGCCTCTCCGTGCTGCTCGTGCGGCGGGCGAACGCCCCCTTTGCCGGCGAGTGGGCGCTCCCCGGCGGCTGGATCCATATCGACAAGGATCTTGACTTGGAGGCTGCGGCGCGCCGCGTGCTGAAGGAAAAGACCGGGGTCGAAACGCCCTATCTCGAGCAGCTGCAAACGACCGGCAGCGCCGGCCGAGACCCGAGGGGCTGGAGCATTAGCATCGTCTATATCGCGCTGCTCTCCGCCGATGATGTCGAGAAACGGCGGGATGCAATGGCCGAGGACGCCGAATGGCGGCCGGTCGAGGGCGACGGCGTCGGCTTTCCCATCGCCTTCGACCATGCGGCTCTCCTCAAGGAGGCGCTCGGCCGCATCCGCAACAAGGTCGAATATTCCAGCCTGCCCGGCCATCTGCTCCCAGCCCGCTTCACATTGAGCGAGCTGCAATCGGTCTATGAGAACCTTCTCGGCCGCAAGCTCGACAAGTCGGCCTTTCGTAAACGCATGGCCGAAGCCGATTTCCTCGAGCCGATCGAGGGCGAACTGCGCCGGGCGAGCAACCGGCCCGCCCAGGTGTTTCGCCTGAAGGACATCAAGTCACTGGCGCTCTTCGACCGGAGGATCTGAGTTGTTGCCAGGGCGCTGACCCGCGCGCTGGATCAGACAGCCTCCTGTGCCACCGCATCGCGTGCGTCCTGCACCTGCACCCGCCATTGTTTGACGAGGTCCCGCCTCTTGCCGGGGTAACGATCGGCCAGAAGCACCGCCTGAACGATGCGGTCGGCACGGAACATGCGGAAATCCTGGCGCAATTCGCACCACCCGGCGATGATCCGCCTGGAATCGAAGAAGGCGACCGCGATCGGCCATATGACGCGGTCGCTATCGGCATCCCTGGCGTCTCTATAGACGATCTTGAGCTTCATCTGCTGCTGCATGGCCTGGCGGAGCACCTTGAGATCGATTGCCGGCGCGGGCAGCGAGGGCAGGCCGATATGAAAATCATTGTCGATCAGCCGATGGCGCAGCTCCGGCGGCAAGACCGCCTCGATCTTGCAAAGCGCATTCTGCGCCGCCGCGCTCAGTTCCTCGTCCGTCTGGCGGGTGACCCATTGCACGCCGAGCGTGATCGCCTTCAGCTCCGCTTCGGAAAACATCAGCGGCGGCAGCGTGAAACCCGGCTTCAGCACATAGCCGAAACCGGGTTCGCCTTCGATCTCGGCGCCGATCGACTGCAGGAGCGCGATATCCCGATAGATCGTCCGCAGGGATACCCCCGTCTCCTGCGCGAGATGAGCCCCGGACACCGCCTGGCGATGGCGGCGGAGAATCTGCAGGATTTCAAACAATCTCTGGCTCTGGGACATGCTCCCATCCTAGCACAGCTTCGCCCCGCTTTCGGAAAGGGACCGGAGTCAATTCATGCGGACCAGCACCTTGCCGTTGCTCCTGCGGCCGCGCTCCAGAGCCGTCAGCGTCTCTATCGCGGCGCTGAGCGGCACGATCTCGGAGATCGGCAGCCGAAGCCTGCCGGCACCGGCGGCGCGGGCAAGCCCGTCGAGAATGTCGGCCCGCGCCGAACAGATGATCGGCTTCAGCCTGCGCTCGAAGATCGCGCGGATGAATTTGCCGGGCCTCGGATCGATGTCGAGGAACACGCCGCCGGCGCCGAGCAGGCCAAGGCCAACCTTGATCTTCATGGTGCCGGCCGTGTCGTAGACGACGTCGAAGCGATCGCCGATCCCGGACAGATCGGTCGTCCGATAATCGAACAGAGGATGGACGCCGCGTTCGCGGGCGCGCGGCATGGAGGCTTCGCCGCAGCTTCCCGAAACCGTTGCCCCTGATATCAGTGCGAGCTGGACGGCCGCGTCTCCGACGGCGCCGGCGCAACCGTTGACGAACACATGTTTGCCCGCCGTCAACTTTGCCTTGTCGATGAGACCATTCCAGGCCGTCACTCCCGGCGTTGCCAGGCAGGCAGCATCCTCGAAGGAGACCGAGCCTGGCTTCCTTGCCACAAATACTTCCGGCGCGATGACGACCTCGCCGAGCGCCCCGCCATTCCTGATATGAGCCATGCCGAATACGGCATCGCCCGGTTTGAAGCGGGTCACGCCGGGACCGACCGAGATCACCGTTCCGGAAAAATCGCTGCCCATGGCGCGCGGGAAGGTTTTTCCCGTCACCATTTTCAGATGGCCGTTACGAACCTTCCAGTCGATCGGGTTGATTGCGGCGAAGGCGACCTTCACGGCGATCTCGCCCTTGCCGGGGCTGCGAAGTTCGCATTCTTCGAGCTTCATCACTTCGGGGCCGCCGTAGCTCTGGTATTGGATTCTCTTCATGGCAGGGTGCTTCCCCCGAGCATGCGCAGCATGCACGCCGTTGTAGTGATGGTGTTCATTTGTCGAAACTTCCGGGTAGCCGCTCAGTGCGGCCTGACCGTCGCCATGTATTCGGCAAACGGTGCGGAATCGTAGATCACGTCGGTGGAGGCGATTTTCCCGCCGCTGATCGTGATGAGTTCCACTGTGAGCGCATGCGGGACAGGATGGGTGTCGGCCTCGTAGATGACCACCGCCTGATCGTCGCCGCCGTAGACGGCGAGAACGGTCATGCTCTTGATCATGCGCGCAAAGCCTTCATGGAAACCGCGAAACGCCTGCGCGCCGCTCAGTTTGCCGATCGGCGAGGAGCAGGCGACATCGTCGGTCGAGACTTCGAGGATCGTGTCGATGTCCTTGTTGGCGATCGCTTCGACATAGGTGCGTGCGATTGCGGCGGCGCGTCCGGTGTGTTCAGCCATGGTCATGTCCTTTCTCTGGTGATGTTTGGCTGAAGCGGACTTACCAGGAGCCGCTGACACGGGATGTCAGCATCAGGCATTGAATGGTAGCAGCATTAAATGTCAGCTATTTATACGCGCATTCGCGATCCCGACAATTTGCGCGACTTGTCAGCGGCATCCGCGGAACAATGATCTGTCGGCGAGGTTGGGGTGGATCAACCACGCAAGGATCCCCAAGGAGGACACCAGGATGCGTATGAAACTCGTAGCAGCTTCGCTCCTCGCGCTCGGCATGGCCACTTCAGCCTTCGCCCAGTCCAATCCGGCTCCAACAGGCGCCACGATGGATAAGAACCAGACCGACCAGGGTGGCGGCGCCACCAGCAAGATGAAGGCCAAGAAGCCGATGGCAACGGATTCGACCAAGACGAGCTCCACGACCAAAAGCACGATGAAGATGCACAAGACCAAGTGCCCCAGTCCGGTCGGCAACACCGCCAAACTCCAGACGCAGGGCGGCACGAGCAACGCCACGCCGATGGACGAGGCCTGCGCGGCGCATAACAACTGATCTCGGCTTTGGCACACACCCAAGAACCCCGCTTCGGCGGGGTTTTTTATAACCCCCGTTCTTTACGTGGCGCCATCTTTGCGGTGGCATGGAAGGACCACTGGGCTTGCTCCCTCTTCTCCCCAGCGGGGAGAAGGTGGCCCGAAAGGTCGGATGAGGGGGCCACACGGCATGTCTTCCATTGCTGTCCTATGCTTACGCTAGCCTTATTTGCGGCTTTACCTGTGGCCCCCTCATCCGCCTGCCGGCACCTTCTCCCCGAGGGGAGAAGGGAACCCTTCCACGACCTCCCATTCCTAACATTCACAATAATTCTAGTTGAGATTGCAGCGGCGAGGTGGTCCTATCCCTGCCTGCATAGCCCCGAGTCCTTCGCCCTCTCCGATATTTGAACCCGAGCGGCCCATGTCGATTTCAGATGCGATCTACCGTCCTTTCGAAACCCTGATCCGGCCGCTCGATATTCCCTATCGGCCGATGCCGTCGAAGGGGCCGGTGAGAGTGCTCCTGCACTTCATTTCGATGTTTCGCGGCGTGCTGATTGCGCTCGCGCTTTGCTCCATGGTGTTCGAGGCGATCAACCTGACGATCGTCTGGGGGCTTTCGGTCATTGTCGACGGTGTGACGCAGCAGGGCGCCTCGGCCTTTCTGCGCAATGACTGGCTGCTGCTAACCGTTCTCGGGCTGCTGATCTTTCCGGTCATGCCGATCGTGTCTTTCATGCTCAACACGTTGAACTCACACACATTGGGCATCGCCATGCCGGCGGCCATCCAGTGGCAGGGCCATAAGGCCGTCGAGCGGCAGGATCTTGCCTTCTTCCACGATCTCTATGCCGGCCAGGTATCCTCGCGGCTGCAGCAGGTCTCTTCCGCCGTCCAGTCGCAGATCCTTGCCGGCTTCCAGGCCATCCCGCGCTTCCTGATGCAGCTGGTGGGCTCGGTGATCCTGCTCAGTGCGCTCGCCTGGCAGCTTGCCGTGCCTGTTGTCGTCTGGATCGTGCTGAACGTTGCATTCACCGCCAGGATCGTGCCGATCTTCGTCGAGCGTTCGCGCCGCACCGCCAAGCAGCGCAGCCTGGTCGCCGGCGCCATCGCCGATCTCTACACCAACATGCAGATGATCAAGCAGTTTGCGGCCGAAGACAGCGAGGCGGGCGCCATCCGCCGCATCATCGGCAAGGCCGTGCAGACGCAGCACAGCGAACAGCGCATTTATCGCTCGTCGGAAGTGACCGTCGTCATTTTCAACACGCTGCTGTGGCTGAGCATGCTGGCGATCGGATTTTCTGGCCTCGTCAAAGGCTTCCTCACGGTCGGCGAGTTCGTCGGCGCGGTCTATATCCTCCACCGGCTGTCGTCGCAGATCTTCGTCTTCCTGCAGATGGGCCAGCAGATCTTCCAGGCGATCGGCACGATCAAGGACGCCATGCCCGTCATGACGACGCCGCCCACCATTACCGACCGGCCGGATGCGGGTGATCTCCAGGTCAGCCAAGGCGAAATCCGTTTTGACAAGGTCCACTTCGCCTACAAATCCGGCAAGCCCGTCATCTCAGACCTGTCGCTGACGGTTCGGCCGGGCGAGAAGGTCGGCCTGGTCGGCCTCTCAGGTGCGGGCAAGACCACGCTCGCAAACCTGCTCCTTCGTTTCTACGACATCAAGGACGGCGCCATCCTGATCGACGGGCAGGATATTCGCGCGGTCACCCAGGCAAGCCTTCGCCGCGCGATCGGCGTCATTTCCCAGGATGTCGCGCTGCTGCACCGTTCGGTCGGCGACAATATCCGTTACGGCCGGCCGGAGGCGACGCGGGAGGAGATCGAACGGGTGACTGAGATGGCGAGCGCCGATGTCTTCATCGCCGATCTTTCCGACAGCGAAGGCCGCAAGGGTTACGACGCCTTCGTCGGCGATCGGGGCATCAAGCTGTCAGGCGGCCAGCGCCAGCGCGTCGCGATTGCCCGCGTACTGCTGAAGAATGCGCCGATCCTGGTGCTCGACGAGGCGACTTCTGCCCTCGACAGCGAATCCGAAGCGGCCATCCAGGAAAGGCTGAACCTCGTCATGGAGGGAAAGACGGTGATCGCGATCGCGCACCGCCTTTCGACAATCGCGCGGATGGACCGGATCGTCGTGCTCGATCGCGGCCATATCGTCGAAGAGGGCAGGCCGGAGGCACTGGTCGAGCAGGACGGTCTGTTCGCCCGGCTGTGGAAACGCCAGACCGGCGGCTTCATCCCCGAGGAAATCGATTGAGCGGACGCCCGGCTTGACTCATCCAAGGACGATCGGGTATTGATTGGGTAATCGATAACCCATGGCGAACCCGTGACTGCTTCACTCAACGACATAGCCGCCCGCGCAGGCGTTTCCGTCAAGACCGTCTCAGGCGCCTTGCATGGCGGCTCGGCGCGCATGTCGGAGGAAACGCGCCAGCGGATCAAGGAGATTGCCGAGGAACTGGGCTATGTCACCAACTTCGCCGCGCGCAGCATGCGGCAGGGCTGGATGCCGCTCGTCGGCCTCGTTGCCGACGATTTGATTACGTCACCTTTCGCGACCGAGATCATCCGGGGCCTCGACGGGGCGGTGCGCGCTTCCGACATGGCCGTATTCGCCATGACGCTGAGCGGCCACCGCAACGTCGGATCGATCCTCGACGAGATGCGGCGCTTTCGCCCGCGCGCGATTGCCTATGCCGCGATGTATCACAAGAGCGTCGACCTGCCGGCCGAGTTTGCCGATACGGTCGGCGTCATGATCAATTGCCGGGATGCCAACGACCGCGTGACCTCCCTGGTGCCGGACGAGATAGGAGCGGCGATCGAGATCACGAGCTATCTCATCGAGGCCGGCCGTCGCAATATCGCCTTCATCAACCTGCCGGGCATTCTTGCTGGCGAATTGCGCGAATTCGGTTTTCGCCAGGCGCTCGATCATGCCGGCATCGACGGAGCCGGCGCCACCGTCTTGCCGGCGGTCGGCAAGCCTGTTTACAGCGACCGGGCACCCAGCCTCGTACCTGTGCATGTGCATGATCTGATGAAAAGCCGCCGGCCTCCCGATGCCATCCTGTGCGGCAATGACCGTGTGGCGATGGAAGTCTATGCCGCGTTGCGCCGCTCGGGCGCGACCATTCCCGATGACGTCGCGGTTGCGAGCTTCGACAATCAGGTCGAAATCGCCTCGCGTCTCGACCCGCCGCTGACCACCATGGCGCTTCCCCACCGCGCCATGGGCCGTCAGGCCGCGCAAATCCTGCTTGCCGAAGACCGGCCGCCGGTCGGAGTGCAGAAACTGCCGTTCCAGCTGGTGGAGCGGGAATCCGTTTAGAATTGAGTGAAGCCCATTCAAATGAGGAGGAATTCAAATGGGTAAACGTTTACTTCAATCCATGCTTCTGCCCTTGGCGCTGGCCGCTACTTGGGCTCATGCCGCCGACAAGACCGTCATCCAGGTCATGCATCAGGGCGATCCCGGTTTTGTCGCCGCCTATGGCAAGGTGGCCGAACGCTTCGAGGCCGCCAATCCCGATGTCGACATTCAGTTCATCTATGCCCCGCACGATGCCTATAACGAGAAGTTCAGCGCCGCCGTCGTCGCCAAGCAATTGCCCGACGTCATGGAACTCGATGCGCCGTTCCTCGCCAATTACGTCTGGTCGGGCTATCTTCAGCCGATCAAGCCGCTGATCGACAAGGACCTCCTCGACGACATGACGGAGTCCAACATCGCCCAGGGCACATACCCGATCGACAAGGACCTCTATGCGATCGGCCTGACCGACTCGTCGGTCGTTCTTTACGGCAACAAGAAATATCTCGAAGCGATCGGCGCCCGCATCCCGAAATCCGTCGACGATGCCTGGACCCGCGAGGAGTTCGAGGGCTACCTCGAGAAGCTTTCGAAGCTCGACGGGGTGAAGTGGCCGATCGACACCTTCCGCGGCTACGGCATCAAGACCGAGTGGATCACCTATGCCTATGGCCCGATCCTGCAATCGGCCGGCTGCGATCTGATCGACCGCAAGGCCTGGAAATCCGAGGGCACGCTGGATAGCGATGCCTGCGTCGATGCGCTTGCCATGATGCAGAAATGGGTCAAGAACGGCTGGGTCGTGCCGCAATCGGCGGGAACCAACCAGTTCTTCGCCGAGGACAATCCGGCGGCACTGGCGCTTGGCGGACACTGGGTCTATGCCGAGGCCGTCGCGGCCATGAAGGACAATATCGTCGTGCTGCCGCTGCCCAAATTCGGCGCCAGAGGTGCGAGCCCTGATGGCACCTGGATCTGGTCGATTACCAAGACGTCGAAACATCCCGATATCGCCGCCAAGTTCATCAGCTTCCTGCTGAAGGACAAGGAGTATCGGGCCTATGTCGCAAGCCAGTCCGGCTACCCCGGATTGAAGAGCTTCGCTGCCGAATCTCCGCTCTATGCCAATGGCGGCCCGATGGCCATCGCCTTCGAACAGGCGTCGAAGACAGCCGTCGCGCGCCCGCCGCACCCGGCCTATCCCACTATCACCTCCGCCTTCATGCAAGCGGTGGACGAAGTGTTCAATGGCGGCGATCCCAAGGAGGCGCTCGCGGCAGCCGCCAAGAAGATCGACGAGGACATCGCTGATAACGACGGATATCCGCCGTTCGGTGATCAGCAGTAACAGCCATCGGTGCCGATCGGTCGAAGCCTTGCGATGTGACCGCCACATCGCAAGGCGGGACCGGCACTTGAAGCCTGGAGAGGAGGAGCCACATGGTCATGCAACAATCGACATCGCCGTCGACAACAGTGCGAAAGGCTCCGGCGCGCCGGCATGACACGGGACGCCTGATGCAGGAAGCGGCGATGCTCGCGCCGGCCGTGATCCTGCTGACTGTCTTTCTGATCCTGCCGTTCCTTCTGTCCTTCTGGACGGCGATGACCAACCAGCCGCTGGTGCCGCGGCCGACGCCTGTCCGGTTCGTCTGGTTCAACAATTTCATCCGCATCTTCCAGGACGATCTTTTCTGGACCGCCCTCTGGAATGTCTCGCGTTTCACCTTCTGGATCATTCCGGCGCAGTGCGGCCTCGCTTTCGCGACAGCGCTGCTGCTGCATCAGAAGCTGCCGTTCCGCAACCTGCTGCGCGGCATGTTCTTCCTGCCGGCGATCACCTCGATGGTCGTGGTCTGCGTCATCTGGGGCACCCTGTTCCAGTATCCGACGGGACCGTTCAACCAGATCCTCGGCTTCCTCTCCGGTGGCGCCATCCAGCCGATCGACTGGCTCGGCGATCCCCAATGGGCGATGTTCTCGCTCGTCCTGCTGTCAGCCTGGCAGGCCTACGGTTTCCAGATGATCGTCTACCTCGCGGGCCTTCAGGGCATTCCGGACGAACTCTACGATGCCGCCAAGATCGACGGCGCCAATGCGTTCCGCCGCTTCTGGCATGTCACGATGCCGGGCCTGCGGCCGACGCATGTCTTCGTTCTCGTGATCACGACCATCCAGGCGTTCAAGCTCTATACCCAGGTCGCCATCCTCACGCAGGGCGGACCGAAAAGCAGCACCGAGACGGTGGTGCATTACATGGTCCGCGCCGGCTTCGAAGAGCAGAAGATGGGCTATGCCTCGGCCGTTTCGGTCATCCTGTTCGTCATCGTTCTCATCATCGCGCTGGTCCAGCGCCAGCTCCTGAGGCGCTTCGATGTCTGATATCGCTCTCTCGATCCCGCGCGCCCGCGTGGCGGAATCTTTCTCGGCCACACGGGTCCTTCGCTTTATCCAGGTGACCTGCATCTTCATCATCGCCTTGGTGATCGTCTCTCCGTTGCTGCTCCTGGTCGTGGCGAGCCTCAAGGATGACCGGTTCCAGATCCTGGCCGATATGGGCAGCTTCCGCGCCTTCTGGGTTTCGAACCCCACGCTGTCCAACTATGCCGAGGTTGGCCATCTCTCGGGCGAACTCGCCTTCGGACGCTACCTGATCAACTCGCTGATCATCCTGATCACCACGGTCTGTTCCGGCCTGATCGTCAATTCGATGGCCGGCTTCGTTCTGGCCTGGGGATCGCTCAAGGGTCGCGCCGTTATCCTGTCGATCGTGATTGCGCTTTATGTGATCCCGCAGGAAAGCATCATCATGCCCCTGGTGATGATGGTCTCGCGCGCTGGAATGGCCGACACCTTCGCGGTGCAGATCGTGCCCTGGGTCGCAAGTCCGCTCTATATCTTCCTGTTCTACCAGTTCTTCTCGCAATTGCCGAAGGAGCTGCTGGAAGCCGCCGAAATCGACGGCGCATCCTTCTTCCGGGCCTATCGCTCGATCTTCCTGCCGCTCAGCCTGCCCGCACTGGCGACCGTATCGATCCTCATGGGCATCGAAACCTGGAACCAGTATCTCTGGCCGATCCTCGTTACCCAGACCGACTATGCCCGCCCGATCGCGGTCGCCATCGCGACCTTCTTCGGACAGGACAGTATCTACTGGGATCGTGCGATGGCCGCTTCCGTTTTGATGATGATCCCGATCCTGGGGCTCTACCTCGTATTCCAGCGCTGGTTCGTGAGTTCCTTCATCGGCTCTGCCGTGAAAGGTTGAATTGATGACAAGCCAAGCGATGACTCCGTCCCATGACCGCGGGCCGGAGACGATCAGCGCCGTCCTGCCCGCGGGAACCACGATCCATGCCTGGATCAAGGCCCGGCATGGCAGCGCGCAGGGAAGGCTGACCGCTCATGTCGATGGCGATCCGGCCGTTACAGTCGAAACGTCAAATCCCCATGAATTCGAATTTCGGCTGCTGACGCTGGAAAGCGGCGGAGAAACCGCTCTTTCCTACGATCCCGTGACGACAGACGTCTCGGTTCTCTATGCCTTCCTTCAGCCCAGCGTTCTCGAAGAAGGCATCCGGCTGCTGCATGTCGGGCCTGCCAACGCCGCGCCCGAAATATCAGGCGGCTATCACTTCCGCCCGCCTTTCGGCTGGATGAACGATCCCAACGGCTTCGGACGATTCGGCGGCAGGCTGCACCTGTTCTACCAGCACTATCCCCATAGTCTTCGATGGAACAATATGCATTGGGGTCACGCGGTCTCCGACGATTATGTCAACTGGACCCATCTTCCGGTCTTTCTTCCCCCGTCGGACGAACTCGCCGCGCGGGCCGATGGACGCGGCGGCGCCTTTTCCGGCTCCGCGATCGCGCTCGATGGCGCAGGAGTTCGCATCTTTTTCACTGAGCATATGAAGGACCGGGAACCGGAGGAACAGGTCCAGTTCACGGCCACCACCAGCGATCTTGTCAACGTCGAGCCGGCAAGCCTGATCCTGCCTGCTCGCCCCGCCGAGCTTGGTCTGACGACCGACTTCCGCGATCCCTATGTCTTCCGGGGCCCGGACGACAAATGGAAGATGCTGCTCGGTACGCGGGACCGCGAGGGAGGCGTTATCCTGCTCTATGAGACCGATGACCCGGCCGCGGCGACGGGATGGACCTTCCTCGGAATCCTTCACCGCGAGAACCGTTTCGGGATGACGGCGGCGGAGTGCCCCTGCATGGTGCCTCTCGATGGTCCCACGAGCGACCCGTCGACACGCTGGGCCCTGATCTTCGGTCTTCTCACCAGCCGCGATCCGGCAACGGGCCGACGCAACATGACGCTTGCAAACGTCGGCCGTTTCGATGGCCGCACATTCTCAGTGGAGTTCGAGCAGGAGCTGGATTTCGGCACTGATGCTTACGCCTTTCAAGCCTTCGTCGACGGTGCCGGCCCTGTCGGTATCGCATGGCTCGCGAACTGGACTGACATATCGAAGGACATCGACATGCCGACGGCGATGACCCTGCCGCGCCGGCTGGCGCTGCAGGGCGGGGCGCTGATTACGCCGCCGATCGCCGCCACAGAAAGCCTGCGCCAGCGCCGGCTGGATGTTGAAGGACTTCTCGACGGACGAACCGTCGATCTCGCCAACGGCTCCGTCGAAATCGTGCTCGGTCTCAAGGAGGCGGGCAATGAGTTCCGCCTCGTCTTCGAACATCCCGAGGCAACCCTCGAGGTGCAGTTGAACGAGCATGGGCTGAGCATTGTTTTTTCGGTGGGCAGCGCCAAGGCATCGCCCCGCTATATCGCCGCCGGCGCACGCCCATCCACTATTCGGATATTCCTCGATGCAGGCTCGATCGAGGTCTTCGCCGACGATGGCCGCTGGACGGGAACCAAGCGGCTGCCCGGCTTCAAGGGAGTAAGTGCTGCGCGTCTTATCGCACCCGCCGGCAATGTGCTCACCGCCGAAATCTGGCAGCTCGGCCTTTGATCTCAGGAGCGGACGGCATGGCATCGCCATCTGTCCGATATCGTACGGCAACGAATAGGGTACCCGTGACTTTCCTACTCATCCAAGGAGAGAAACATGCCGTCCTTGTCTTCCATACGCCCTGCGTCGCACAACAAAGAAACTTCAGCGGTCGAATCCGAGATCGTCGTCCTGACGCCGGCTCTGCGCGCCTTTGCGCGACGGTTCGTCCGCAATGACGACGACGTCGACGACCTCGTGCAGGAGACCCTGCTGAAAGCCTTGAACTCGCTTCATCTCTACCACCCGGGCACTTCTCTCAAATCCTGGCTTTTCACGATCCTCAGAAACACCTTCTGCACCAATTATCGCCGGAAGCAGCGCGAACCCACAGGAGTCGATGCGGCGATGGAGCAGATCGCGATCGCGCCGACGCAGGAGTGGGCGCTGAAGGAGCGCGAGCTGCAGCATGCAATGGCGCTTCTTTCCGAAGACCGGCGCCGGGCGCTCACCCTGGTCGCCGCCGGAACGAGTTACGAGGATGCCGCCAGGATGTGCGGATGCCGCATCGGCACCTTGAAGAGCCGCGTCAGCCGCGCCCGCGAATCCCTGCAGTCCCTGCTCGGAAACCATCTGAGCGACTGATCGTATTTTGCCGCCCAGAGAAGACTACCAGCGGAGCAGGCGAGGGCCGGTGACGGCGCCGAGCGCGCCGGTGAGCAGGATGCCGAGCGAATACCAGATCAGCACGAAGGGCATGCCGTTTTCGGTGCAGAACCAGGAATAGACCCAGGCGCCGGCCGCTCCCGCGGCAAGACCGGCAACGAACCCCGTCAGTTTGAGATCCACGGGTGCGGCACGGCGCAGTGCCCAGACCGTGCCGGCATAGACGGGCAAGGCGAAGCCGAAAATGAGCAGCGGGCAATGGAGCGCCGAGGAGCCGAGGATCAGCACCCGGTAAGTTCCGACGGGAGCCGTCATCAGCTGGATCGCTGCAACCGCGGCCATGGCGGCAAAGATCAAGGCGAGCAGGCCGAAAAAGCGTCCCTCGGAACCGTCGGGGCGGGAGAGCCTGAAGACGGCTGAAAAGGCCGCCAAGGCGATCAGCGCGTTATAAGCCGATTTGACCCAGAACACCGGCAGCATCAGCGCATCAGGCATATCGACCCTGAGGCCTGGAATGGCGAGCATCATCAGCAGCGAGAGCCCAAGCGCCGGGAATATGCCGAGCGCCAGGCGGCGGGGCAGCGCATGACGCGGCACCGGCTTGAGGTCGCTGACCAGGTTTTCGATGATGTCATCCGTCTTCGTCACGATGCGCCTCGTAATCTCTCGCCGAGCGCCTTGAGCGCCCGGTGGATGCCGACTTTTACCGCCGATTCGGACTGGCCGGTGCGGCTTGCGGTATCGGCGACCGACTGGCCCTCCAGTTTCACCTGCCGGATCAGCTCCCGTTGCTTCGGCGATAAACCGTCGAGCAGCCGCTCGACGTCCATGCGGGCCGTCAGCGCCTCCTCGCTGAAGTCGCTTTCGATATCCTCGCCAAGCTCGGTCTCACCAAGCCTGCGTCCGCCGCGGCCGCGATGATGGTCGATCAGCTTGTAGCGGGCGATCGAAAAGAACCAGGCCGTGAAAGGCCTTCCCCTGTCATAGGTGGACCGGCGGGAATGCAGTGCCAGCAATGTCTCCTGAACCAGGTCTTCCATATCCGCTTTCGCCGCCGCAGCCATCCTGCGGCTGTAATAGCCGACAAGCAGCGCCCGCAGAGCCGCAAGCAGGCGCCGATACGCCGCCTCGTCCCCGTCAAGGGACAGAAGCATCAACGCTTTCAGGGCTTCTTCCGAATGGGCTGATGTCATGTTGTCGGAGAGTTCATTCGTAAAAACAGCCGGTCGGTTACAGGGCGGATCAAAAACAATGTCCACATCACAGCTCTATCACATAGATGTGAGGCTGTAACGCATCTCGACCCCGCCTCGAATGGGTGGATGTGAGCCATCGGCAGGGAGCCGGCGGACGCAGCAAACCCATTCGAGGAGAATTCCATGACCAAGTTTCTTTCCAGCCTTGCAGTCTGCACCTTCATCGCAAGCCTTTCGCTCGCCGGCGCCGCCTCGGCCGAAGACGCCATGAAGACCGATACGATGAAAAAGGACGCGATGCATACGGACACCATGTCGAAGGACGCCATGAAGATGGCCGGCACCAAGAAGGACTGTATGCACAAGGCCGGCATGGAAAAGGACGCGATGAAGAAGACCGACATGATGAAGACCTGCGACGCGATGAAATAAGCGCCCGCATCCGCGCGGCCGCTGAAACTTTTTCCACGGCGGTCGCGTCTTTTGCTCCTGAAACTTCATCGATCCGGAGAACGATCATGGCGACGACCGATGCCGGCAAAGAGACCGGCCGAACGCTCATCTACCGCCACAGCCTCGCCGTGCGCCTGCCGCATTGGGTGAACGTGCTTTGCCTCACCGTGCTCTTGATGAGCGGACTGCAGATATTCAACGCTCATCCGGCGCTTTATTGGGGCCAGTACGGCGCCGATAACGATCCGTCCTTCATCTCAATGGAAGCCGTCGAGGAGGGCAGCGAGGCAAAGGGGCGCACGCATATCGGTTCGCTCGCCTTCGATACGACGGGTGTCCTCGGCCTCTCCAATGTCGACGGCGAGGCGACAGCGAGGGGTTTTCCGAGCTGGCTTACCCTGCCAAGCTATCAGGATCTTTCGACCGGCCGGCGCTGGCATTTCTTCTTTGCCTGGCTCTTCGTCCTCAACGGCCTCGTCTATCTCGTCTACGGGCTGGCCAGCCGGCATTTCCGCCGTGATCTCGCGCCTGGTGCCAGGGAGCTGACGCTCGCCCATCTCGGACACGAGGTCGTCAATCATGCCAGGCTGCGCTTTCCGAAGGGGCAGGAGGCGCGGCACTACAACACGCTGCAGAAGCTGACCTATCTCGTGGTGATCTTCCTGCTGCTGCCTCTGATGGTAGCGACGGGTCTCACCATGTCGCCGGGCTTCAACGCCGTGGCGCCCTGGCTGCTCGATGTCTTCGGCGGACGGCAATCGGCCCGCACCCTTCATTTCCTCACCGCCTTCTCGCTCGTCGCTTTCGTCGTGGTGCATGTCGCCATGGTGATCCTGTCGGGCGTCTTCAACAATCTGCGTTCGATGATCACCGGCTACTACGCGATCGAACAGGGAGACGAACAATGAGCCGCCTGTTGACCCGCCGCCGCTTCCTGATCGGCTCGACCCTGACTGCCTCGGCCCTGGGGCTCAGCGGCTGCGACGCACTTGTCGAAAGCGACCGGACGAAGTCCGTCCTAAAGATCGCCGAGGGTTTCAGCATGAAGACGCAGCGCTTCCTGCTCGGCGACAACGCACTCGCCCGTGAATTCGGCGAAGCGGATCTCTCGCCGGTCTTTCGCTCGAACGGCACCAGCATGCCTGACAACCCGCAATATCTCGACTGGATGAGCCGGCAGTTCTCGACCTGGAGGCTTGATGTCGGCGGGCTTGTGGAAAAACCCGCGCAATTCTCGCTCGCGCAGCTGAAGGCGATGCCCTCGCGCACGCAGATCACCCGGCACGATTGCGTCGAAGGCTGGAGCGCGATCGGCAAATGGACGGGCCTGCCGCTCGGCACCCTGCTGCAATCGGTCGGGCTGAAACCCCAAGCGCGCTATGTCGTGTTCCATTGCGCCGACGAATACGAAAAGTCGCTTGATGGTACCGGCTGGTATTATGAGAGCATCGATCTCGTCGATGCCTTCCATCCGCAGACGATCCTTGCCTATGCGATGAACGGCCGCGACCTCGAGGTGGCCCACGGAGCGCCGCTCCGGTTGAGGGTCGAGCGGCAGCTTGGCTACAAGCAGGCGAAATATCTCACCCGCATCGAGGCGGTCGCCGATCTCGGCCAGTTTTATGGCGGCAATGGCGGCTTCTGGGAAGACCGCGGCTATGAATGGTATGCCGGGATATAACAGGCACGCGGGCTCTCAACCGGTTTTGCCGATGTGGGGCTGGGGCGCGAGGGATGGCCGCTTCGATCTCCGCAGAGGTCCGATCAGCCGCTCATACTCCGCCTCGGCCTTGCCATAGGCGTCGGAGGCGAATTCCTCCAGGCCGGCGCGGTCGCGGACGATCACCAAGCCGCGAACGGAGCGGATGAAATGGTTCCCCTCGAGGATGTGCAGCGCCGTCGTGACACTCGGACGCCTGACCGCCAGCATCAGGGCGATGAAGTCGTGCGTCAGCGCGAGCTTGTCGCCGTCGATCCTGTCGTGACACATCAGGATCCAGCGCGCCAGCCGCTCGTTGATCTCGTGAACGGCATTGGAGAGCGCGGTGAAACCGGCCTGGGTTGCAAGGACATGGACGCCCTTGTGCAGCAGGCCGGCGAAAACCGGCTGCGTCTTCATCAGCTCCGCGAGCGTGCGCTGCGGCAGCCGATAGGCGAAGCCGGGTACCTGCACGGTAACCTCCGAGACGCTGATGCCGGCATCGATCGCCGCGGCGACCGGCGCAAATCCATCGCGGCCGAACAGGCCCGCTTCGACGCGGTTGCCCTCGGGCGAGATGTTGATCACCGAGCCTACTCCCGAGCACAGGAAATAGACATGCTCGATCGGCGCATTCGCATGGACGATGATGAAACCGCTCGGCATGGCGCAGGGCTCGAGGTGAGGGGCAACGGCCGCGTATTCCTGCTCCGGCAAGAGCGCCAGCAGACGATTCTCCTTGGGGTGTATCATGTCCGCCAATGTTCGCCCTCCGGTAAGTGCGGGGCGGCCGCAGGCAGTATCATCGATTCCAGGTCGCGATCGCCGGATCGCAGGCCAGGTTCGCCATCCTAACCCGCAGAACCGCCATTGGTTCCCGCATAGAGCAGCCGCCCGCCCATCCTTTCCCGAACGTCAAACCGGCCGCACGGCCGCATTTGCGGTGTTCCTGGCGGGCGGCCTTCGCATATCGCCGCAGCCCAGCAGTCTGTACGCTATTGCACAGTGTATTGCTCAACGATTCTAGATGGTTAGGTTCGCCCGCAACGGGGGTCGCATTCTCATTAATGCGCGGACTTATATGGATGACCGACAATTGAATTTCCGAAATGAACTTTTGCGCGCCATGGGACTGCAGGAGCTTGAACTCCTGCGGCCGCATCTGGAGCCTGTCGACCTTGACGTTCCTTTGATCCTCGAAACGGAGAATAGCCCGGTCGGCGACGTCTACATGCTGGAGTCCGGGCTTGCCTCGATCGTAGCGAGATTTCCGGGCGGACGCGATATCGAGGTGGGCATTGTCGGGCGCGAAGGTATGACGGGTGCGGCCGTCATCCTCGGCGGCAATCAATCCGCCAACCGGACGTTCATGCAGGTTTCCGGCCATGGCTTCAAGCTGCCGGCATCCGTCCTTTCCCAAGCGATGGAGGAAAGCCGGGCCTTACGCAGCCTGCTTCTCGCCTATGTCCAGGCCCTGCTTGCGCAGACGACGTCGACGGTGCTTGCCAACGGCCATGCCAAGCTCGAAGAGCGGCTGGCGCGATGGCTGCTGATGGTTCACGACCGCACAGACGGCATGACCATCTGGCTGACCCACGAATTTCTGGCCGTGATGCTCGGCGTGCGCCGCGCCGGCGTTACGGTCGCCCTGCACCTGCTCGAAGGCAAGGGCCTGATCCGCTCGACGAGGCGGCAGATCGTCATCCTCAACCGACAGGGATTGATCGAAGAGGCCCACGGCGCTTATGGGGCGGCCGAAGAGGAGTATCGGCGGCTGATCGGCACGCAGCTTGCGCGTTGAGGCGGCGACGCATTCCGGTTCCGAAGGTCCTGCCACTCTCAATGATAATAGGAGGAGTCCGGCCCGAACAGGGCTGAAATCATCGCCTCGATATCGGAAGGGCGGCCGCTGACGACGAAGCCGCCCCGAGGCGTGTTGGACCCCTCGCCATGAGCGAAGATGAAAGGTATCCGGCGCGTCTCCAGCCATTCGTTCATCCAGAGCATGGCCTCGTCGGAAATCGTCACGTCGATGATTACGGCATCGAAGATCAGGCCCTCGCTCAGGCATTCCATCGCGCTGGAGACGACCACAGGGCCCGCGAGCAGCGCCTTGCGCGCAATCAATGCGTCTCTGGCACCGCTCGAAAGGAAGCTGGCCTCACCGATGATAAGGATCGTCTTGCCGGCGACCGGGCTGAGCGATTTCATGAGCGGACGCCTACGATAATCCTGGGTTGGCGGGTGGTCATGCTGATGGCGGTTCAAACAGCGGGCGGTCCGCGCCTGCATCGTGCCTACCATATTCAAGCTAGTGACGCGACGTTCATTTTCTGGTGAATGCCGAACCCCACCCGGGCGCTCTGGTTCCCCTAAAACGTGTCGCGATCCTTCGGGTTCGCCTAGCCCGCGCCTTCGCTCTTTGTTGATCCGTACGCTTCCGCACTAGCTGTTGAAATCGAAGACCCGAAGTTTAGGATTGCTGCATATAACGGGAGGAAGGCAGATGATCCAGCATTCGGAAATCACCAAGCCGGCGTTGCAGCCAGACGATGTGACGATGTTGACCGCTGTCCTTCAGGAATGGTGCCGGGAAAAATCATGCGGGATGGCGAGCCCGCAGGCGCAGCATGTTGCAAGGGAACTCGTATCCTGGTTCGAATGCGGCATTCGCGACAGGCACAGGCTCGCGGGCCTGATGCGGCACATACATCTGGATTTGCAGAACCTGCCGATAGCGAGGCATGCGCCGCCCCGTGCGGCCTGAAGCGTGGAACCAACGACGAGCTATGGCATTGATTCTGCAACGATGAGGCAGCCGATGCCAAGATTTTATTTCAACGTCGTTTCAGGAGCCGATACGGTCATCGATCCCGAAGGGTCGGAACTGGCAACCCTCGAGGACGCAAGATATGAAGCCGTGCAGGATGACGAGCCCTGATGAGCCAGGCCGTTCTTGCGGGAAGGGACATTTCTGGGAGAAGAATGCACATCTGCGACGAGGCGGGAAACGTCCTTCTGAGCCTGTCCTTCAGCGAAACCGTCGAAAGCTTCGATTAAAACATGTCGCGAGAGGACGGTGCTAAGGCGCCGCAGGCGAAACCGGAAGATCGCGCCGCGCTTTCGAGGGTCGCCGGATCGGCAAGCCGATCAGACGCTCGTATTCCCGCTCCGGAACGCCGTAGCTTCCGGCCGCGATCTCTTCCAGCCGCTCCCTGTCGAGGATCCTGACATTGGCGCGGCTCGACCTGATCGCTCCCAGTCCTTCGATCACATGCAGTTCGTTCGTGACGCCGGCGCGGCGCACGCCGAGCATGAGCGCCAGAAATTCATGCGTCAGCGGCAGGTCGCTGCCGTTCAGCCGGTCGTGGCACATCAGCAGCCAGCGGGCGAGCCGCTCATGCATGTTGTAGCGCCCGTTGGCGAGCACCGACTGAGCGAGCTGAATGTCGCAGCAATGCATATATTTGAGGAACAGATCGTTGGCGACCGGAAATTCCGCCAGGGTCCGCCTGAAGCTTTCCACGGAAACCTGCAGGCCGAATCCAGCGGCCTGCATGAAGGTCCGGTTGGGCGTCGTCTCGGTCCTCAACAGGACATGCAGTCCTGCCATGCCCTCATGTCCGATATGGCCCGCCTCGACGGCTTCGTTGTCGCCGTTGGCCGCCACCATCGAGGCGAGACCGTCCTCGATGAAACAGACGTGCCCGTTCGGCCGATCGGCTTCAACCAGAACATGTTTCACCGGAAGTTCGATTGTCCTGACATCGGCGGTCAGCATGTCGAAGGCATCGCGCGGCAAAGCCTTCAACAGTAAATTGCGGGTATCGCGCCGGTCCGGTGCATGCATGACCTTCTCCTTGCGGGAGACAGCCCGTGCTCATACCGGCGCCGTTTGGCGGTAATGGATTGGTATATAGGGCATGCCGCGCCCATTTCATGTTTGCGAGAGTTTTGTACGGTTTTGATCAGGGGCGGGAAGCCCTCAGCCCTCCCTCGGCAAGCGGATCACAAAACCCGTACCGGGCTGTCGATCCTCTATATGGAGCTCGGCCTTCAGCTGCTGCACGAGCGCGCGGACGATCTTCATTCCGAGGCTCCTGCCGTCGTTCTCGCCGGACGATACCTCCGGCGGCAGGCCTTTGCCGTCATCGGCCACCTCGAGGCGGATCTGGTCGCCAGCGCTGCGCGCACTGACGGTCACGGCGCCTGCGGCATCGGCATAGGCGTGCTTGAAGGCGTTCGTCACCAGCTCGTTGACGAGGAGCGCGATCTGGATGGCGCGGTCGGCATCGACGGCGCAGGGATCGGCGTCGACGGAGAGGATGTGGCTGGAGGTCGTCTGTTGCAGGCGTTGGCAGAGGCTGGACAGAAAATCCGCCAGATCCACTGTTTCGAGATGCGGCTGACGCCACAACTGATCGTGCACCTCGGCGATGGTTCCGACGCGCGCCTCGGCATCGCGAAGCGCCTGACCGACCTCATCCTGTTTGGCGGAGCGAGCCTGCATGGCGAGCATGGCCGCGACCAGCGCCAGGCTGTTCTTGACCCGGTGGCTCATCTCGCGAAGCATGATTTGCTGGTGTTCCTCGGCGAAGTGACGCTCGGTATCGTCTCGCAGCACCTTGAGATAGCCCGCACGCTGGGCGCGCAGCGGCATGGTCAATCCGCTGCCCCAGAATGTCGATCCGTCCTTGCGCAGGTGAAACTGCTCGTTCTCCGCGCGGCCGCGCTCGGCCGCCGCCTTCATTTCCTGTTCCAGCGCCCCCTCGGCGCGATCACCGGGAAGGAAGAGAATGCGGGCATCGCGACCGATGATTTCATCTTCCTCATAGCCGAAGATGCGACAGGCACCGGTGTTCCAGCTGATGATCTGCCCGTCCCGATCGAAGGCGAAGATCGCATAGTCGATCGCGCTTTTGAGAATGAGCTGAAGGCGCTCTTCGCTGGCGCGCAGCGCCTCCTCCTCATGCTGCGTCCGCGTCCGGTCACGAACGATCTTCATTAGGCCGTAGATCTCGCCCAACTCGTTGCGCAGCGGCATCGTCAGCCCAGAAGCCCAGAACGAACCGCCGTCCTTCCTGACGTGCCAGCGATCGTCCTCGGAGCGCCCGGTCGTGAGCGCACGCCTGATCTCCTTCTGCGCCGCCGCCGCAAGCTGATCTTCGAAAGAGAAGAGGATGGCGCTGTTCTGTCCGATGATTTCGGGTGAGGAATAGCCGAAGAGCGCTTGCGCACCGGCGCTCCAGGTCACGATGGTGCCGTCGCGATCCATCGCGAAAATCGCATAGTCCCGCGCGCTTTCGACGATGTGCCGATAGATTTCAGTCTCGTCGCTCGGAAGGGGATATTGATCCATGCCGCGCTCCCGCAATTGCCGCCAGACAACATTAGCACTCGCTACAATAAATTCATCAGGCGTGCGTTTGCGTACAAAACTCGGGAACCCTAAGCCGAGGGTTCGAGTTTAATTTCGAGCGCCTTGCAATCGGCCATTCCGAAGTTCACAATATCACGCGCGGCCGAGCGGACTTGTGGCGTTGACGGCCGAGAGACGTTGTCCTCTTGCCGATAAAGGGCAGAGCGATGCGAGCCTTCGAAAGCGAAAATCTCATTCTATCGCAGTTGACGGATCCGGAGCTTCTGGCTCTGGATCGGATACTGGAGCCGCTTCCTCTCCCACGCGATTTCGCGCTCGTCCATGTGGGCATGCCGGTCAGCCACTATTATTTCCTGGAAAACGGCATCGCCTCGATGATGGCGATGAGCCCAGAGGGAAGAAAGGCCGAAATCGGCGTGCTCGGCAGGGACGGAATGTCGCCGCCGGCCTTTACCGCGGGGGCGGAGCGGTTTTCCTTCGACGTGATGATGCAGATCAGCGGCCACGGACGTCGCGTGGAAGCCCGCGCCCTGGCCGGCTTCCTGGTCGAACGGCCCACCATACGCCGGGCGCTTTCGCGTTTTCTTCACACCTTCTTCGTGCAGGTCGCCAACACCGCACTTTCCAATGCCGTCCACAAGATCGACGTTCGGTTGGCGAAATGGATTCTGATGTGCCACGATCGCCTGGAAGGGGAGGAGATCGAAATCACGCACGAGTATATGGCGAGCATGCTCGGCGTCCGGCGCTCCAGCGTCACCGATGCCCTGCATGTCCTCGAAGGCGAACATCTCATCTATTCCAGCCGCGGCCTGGTGATCATCCGCAACCGCACCTCCCTCGAAGCCTTCGCGGCCGATGCCTATAATGTCCCCGGCGTCTCGGGCCGCGATTGGCCGCAGACTCGCCGCCACCGTCTCGCCTCGACCTATGGCGCAATTTCTCCTGTTTAAGTTTCATGCGGCGGATTGACGCACAACCCAGGCGATGATACCGATAACACAATTGGTCAGGCCAGTTGACCAGATGCGCGCTTGAGGAGAAGCCGCCGGGGAGGCCAGAATGTTTTCGCCCGTTGAATCACGCCGCCTCTACAGGCAGGTGGCGGACCAGATTCGCGTGATGATCGCGAGCGGCGAGCTTGCCGTCGGCCAGCGCCTGCCGGCCGAGCGCGAGCTGGCGGAAAAGCTGGCGGTTTCGCGCCCGACCGTGCGCGAGGCGCTGATCGTGCTGGAGGTCGAGGGTCTCGTCAACATCCGCATGGGGTCCGGCATCTACGTGGTGCGCCGGCATGCGGCGACGGCCGCGGCAAGCGAGCGCGAGCCGGTGGAGGGGCCCTTCGAACTGCTGCAGGCGCGCGCCATCATCGAATGCGCCATCGCCGAGGAAGCCGCCGGCTGCGCTAGCCCGGAAGGCATCGCGGTGCTCGACGAAGCGCTGATGCGCATGAGCGGCGGCGTCAACGATGCGGGCGCGGTCATTGCCGCCGATCGCGCCTTTCATATCGGCATCGCCGCCATGATCGGCAATGCGACGCTGATCCGCGTGACCGGCGAGATGTTCGACATGCGCATGACGCCTTATTTCGAAAAGCTCGCCAGCCATTTCGAGGGGCCGACGACATGGCGCAGCGCCGTCGACGAGCATCGGGCTATCCGCGATGCGATCGCCGCCGGCGATGCGGCGGGCGCAAGGGCCACCATGCGCGCCCATCTCACCCTGTCGCAGAAGAGGTTTTCCGAGAGCTTCGGGGAGGAGCTCTCGGGAGAGGAGAAGCGCGGCCGCGACAAGGCGCCCGCGAAAGGAAAGACCAAGAACTAAACCCGAATTCGGGAGGAGAGAGCGATGAAGAGCAGACTGGCAACGATACTTTGCACCGCAGCCGCGATCATGGCATCGACGGCGATTGCGCACGCCGAGACAGTGCTGAAATGGGCGCATGTCTATGAAACCTCCGAGCCATTCCACACGGATTCCGTCTGGGCTGCGGGAGAAATCGCCAAGCGCACCGACGGGCGCTACAAGATCGAGGTCTATCCGGCCTCGCAGCTCGGCAAGGAAGCCGACATCAACCAGGGCCTCAAGCTCGGAACGGTCGATATCATCATCTCAGGATCGAGCTTTGCGGCGCGCGACTACAAGCCGATCGGCGTCACCTACTTCCCCTATATTTTCCGCGGTCCCGACCACCTGATCGCCTATACGAAGAGCGACGTCTTCAAGCGTCTTGCCAAAGGCTATGAAGACAAGACCGGCAACCATATCGCCGCCGTCAGCTATTACGGCACGCGCCACACGACCTCGAACAAGCCCATCGCCAAATGCGCCGACATGCAGGGCCTGAAGATCCGCGTGCCCGACGTTCCGGCCTATCTCGCCATGCCGCGCGCCTGCGGCGCCAACACGACGCCGATCGCCTTTGCCGAGGTCTATCTCGCTTTGCAGAACGGCACCGTCGAGGCGCAGGAAAATCCGCTGACGACGATCGAGGCGAAGAAGTTCTACGAAGTCCAGAAGAACATCATCCTCACCGGTCATATCGTCGATCACCTGAACACGGTGATCTCCAAGCAGCTGTGGGCGAAGCTCTCCGACGAGGACAAGAAGATCTTCGGCGAGGTGATGCAGGAAGCCGCCGAGCGCACCAGCAAGACGATCGCCGGTAAGGAAAACAGCCTGATCGCGACCTTCAAGGACAAGGGCCTCAACGTCGCCGAGGTCGACAAAGCAGACTTCGAGAAGACCGTGATGGAAAAGGTCAAGTTCGAGGACTTCGGCTACGACAAGGCCGATTGGGAAGCGATCCGGGCGATTCAGTAAAGCTTGCGGCGCGACGTCTCGACGTCGCGCCCTTCTTCCCCAACTCAGACAAGGCCGATCATGTCGCAAGAAATCCACACCCCCATCACGGCCGAGGAGATCGGCCACGAATTCGAGGGACACGCGCCGACCGCCAACGTCTCGGACTACGCCATCGAGGATTGGATCACGCTTGTTGTCTTCTGGCTGATGGCCGGCTGCGTCTTCCTGCAGTTCTTCACCCGCTATGTGCTGAACGACAGCTACGCCTGGACCGAGGAAATCGCCATCAACTGCCTGATCGCAGTCGTCTTTCTCGGCTCCGCCATGTGCGTGCGCATGTCGCGCCATATCCAGGTTGATGTGTTCTATCACTATATGCCGGTAGGGCTGGCGCGCGTGCTCGCGACCTTTGTCGATATCGTCCGCATCAGCTTTTTCGCCTATGGCTGCACCCTGATGTGGCGCTATGTCGACATTGTCGCCGACGAGCAAATGGTCACCATCGAGCTGCCGCGCAACATCGTGTTCTACTCCGTTCTCGCAGCCTTCGTGCTGATGCTGCTCCGTGCGGTCATCGTCTTCATCGCCAACATTCGCCGCGGCTACTCCGTCCTGGAGCGCCCGGAAGAATTCCAGACCGTCGAGGGTTGATCCGATGCTGCTGCTTCTTGGCTCGTTTCTGGTGCTGATGCTGGTCGGTGTGCCCGTCGCCATCTCGATGGCCGTCGCATCCGTGCTTTACATCGTTCTCTATGGCGTGGCGCCCGACATCATCGTCGCCCAGCGCATGATCGCCGGCGTCGAAAGCTTCCCGCTGCTCGCCGTTCCCTTCTTCATCCTGGCCGGCAATCTGATGAATTCGGCCGGTGTCACCGGCCGCATCTATTCCTTTGCGGTCGCCCTCGTCGGCTGGATGAAGGGCGGGCTCGCGCAGGTCAACATCATCGGCTCCGTCATTTTCTCCGGCATGTCCGGCACGGCGCTCGCCGATGCGGCCGGCATCGGCACGATCGAGATCAAGGCGATGAAGGATCACGGCTATCCGGTCGAGGCCGCGGTCGGCGTGACGGCTGCCTCCGCCACGCTCGGGCCGATCTTCCCGCCGTCCTTGCCTTTCGTCATCTACGGCATGATGGCGAATGTCTCGATCGGCGCTCTCTTCATGGCGGGCATCCTGCCCGGCGTCGTCATGACGCTCTTGATGATGATCACAGTCGCCGCCTTCGCCTATTGGAAGCGCTGGGGCTCGGACGCGCCGTTCGATGTACGCCAGCTCCTGTCGGCGGGAATGGAAATCGTCGTCGTGCTGCTGGTGCCGGTAGCGATCTATCTGATGATGCAGGTGGGCGTATCGATGAACGCCGCAGCGGGCATTGCCCTTGCCGCGCTTCTGGCGCTGGACTGGTATTTCCGCTTTTCCGCCGTCATGGCGCTGATGACCCCGGTCATCCTGATCGGCGGCATGACGATGGGCTGGTTCACGCCGACGGAGGCCGCCGTCGCCGCCGTCCTCTGGTCGCTGTTCCTCGGCCTAGTGCGCTACCGCACGATGACGCTCTCCACGCTCGCTAAGGCAAGCTTCGATACGATCGAGACGACGGCATCGGTTCTCTTCATCGTCACTGCGGCATCGGTCTTCGCCTGGCTGCTCACGGTCAGCCAGGCCGCACAGCTGCTCTCCGATGCGATCCTGTCGATCACCGACAACAAGTGGGTGTTCCTGATCCTGGTGAACCTGCTGATGCTGTTCGTCGGCTGCTTCCTGGATACGATTGCGGCGATCACCATCCTCGTGCCGATCCTTCTGCCTATTGTCGCGAGGTTCGGCATCGATCCCGTCCAGTTCGGCCTCATCATGACACTGAACCTGATGATTGGCCTGCTGCATCCGCCGCTCGGCATGGTACTCTTCGTTCTGTCGCGGGTCGCCAAGCTCTCGGTCGAGCGCACGACCATGGCGATCCTGCCCTGGCTGGTGCCGCTCTTCCTGGCGCTGATCCTGATCACCTTCGTTCCGGCCATATCACTCTGGCTGCCGCAGCAGCTCGGGTTGTTGCGATAGGAGCCCGCAATGCAGACACGTCTGGCACGGCTTTACCAGAAGGGCGATCTCAGGATCGAAACCGACACCGTTCCGGCGCCCGGTCCAGGCGAGGTGCTTCTGCAAATGGCGGCCGCAGGCATCTGCGGCTCCGACCTGCATTATTACCAGGACGGCGGCTTCGGGCCGATCCGGGTTCGTGAGCCGATCATACCCGGCCACGAGGCCTCGGGGATCGTCAGCCAGGCGGGCGAGGGGGTCGACCTCGAAGCCGGCACGCTGGTCGCGGTCAATCCCAGCCAGCCTTGCGGCCACTGCGAATATTGCTCGAAGGGCCTGCCGATCCACTGCCTCGAGATGCGCTTCATGGGCAGCGCGATGCGCCTGCCGCATGAGCAGGGTATGTTCCGGGAATGGCTTGTCGTGCCGGCTAGGCAATGCTTCGAAGCGGGAGCGGCGACGACCGCAGCGGAAGCCGCCTGCAGCGAACCGCTCGCCGTCTGCCTGCACGCGGCATTGCGCGCGGGTCATATCGAAGGCAAGCGCGTCCTCGTCACCGGCGCTGGCCCGATCGGCTGCCTGATGGTCGCCGTCGCCCGTCATCATGGCGCAGCCGAGATCGTCGTGACCGATCTTGCCGGTGCGGCGCTGGAGAGAGCAGAAGCGATGGGCGCCAGCCGCACGGTCAATGTTTCCGAAGGGCCTGCGGCGCTTGCCGAATTCGAAGCGGGAAAAGGCTATTTCGATATCGTCTTCGAATGCTCGGCCGCAGCACCCGCCATCCGCAGCGCGATTGCGGCGATCAGGCCGCGCGGCACAATCGTCCAGGTCGGTGTCACCGGCGAGATCCCGATGCCGCTCAATGCCATCGTCGGCAAGGAGCTTCATATCCACGGCACCCAGCGTTTCCACGAAGAATTCGCCATCGCCGTCGCCCTGATCGCAAGTCGCAGCATCGACGTGAAACCGATCATCCGCCACAGCCTGCCGCTCGAAGAGGCGAATGCAGCCTTCATCCTCGCCGGTGACCGCACGGTCGCCTGTAAGGTGCAGCTTACGTTTTAGAGCAGAGGCGCCTGTTTCCGGACCGAAGCCCGCTCTTTACTCCGCCCCGTGGCGAGGATCTGCTACCCTCTCGACCGGTCGGCGCCGACGCGAACCCGGCGCCGCCTCGTGGCGGCAACTACCTGCGATGTAATTGAGACCATGCACTCCGATCGGCATGCTGCAATTGCGCTGAGACAGCGCAGGAACTCATCGAGGAGAGTCGTGATGAACTTCGAAATCCACAACACCGACACCGCGCCTGAAGGATCGAAAGCCGCTTTGAACGGGCTGAAGGCGGCGTTCGGTTTCGTGCCCAACATCGCCGGCGCCATGGCGGCTTCACCCGTCCTTGTCAATTGCCTTGCTGCCCTGTTCCAGAATGTCCATGGCGGCAGTTTTACCGAACGCCAGATACAGATCCTGCTGCTCACCAACGCCGTGACCAATGGCGCGGAGTGGGCGGTCGGGTTTCATAGTTTCCTCGCTGGGGAACAAGGCGTCGCGCCGAGGGATGTCGAGGCGATCCGCTATGGTTATCTTCCCTCCGATCCGAGCGATGCCGCCCTTTCCAGGTTTGCCCGCGCGCTTATCCAGGCGAGGGGGCAGGTCGCCCCGGAGGATGCGGAGCAATTTCTGAAGGCCGGTTTCGACCGGAACCGCCTGCTTGAAGTCATTGCCGTCGTGGCGGCATCCACCATCACCAACTATACCGCAGGCGTTACGCATCCGCCGCTCGAAGCACCCTTCGACGCCCACGCCTGGAATAAGAATTAGGCCACGCCCGGTGGAGCGCCACGGGCAAAACCAAATCCGGGAGAGAGCGATGTCGACACTATCTCAGACCATTCATCGTCCGCGGCCGGCGATAGGAGAGCTGCTGCGGCACTGGCGCGCCCTGAGAGGAAAGTCGCAGCTTGATCTCGCTCTGGACACGGGCATTTCGCAAAAGCACGTCAGCTTCGTCGAAACGGGACGGTCTGCCCCCAGCCGTCAGATGGTGATCGACCTTGCCGATGCGCTCAGCGTTCCCCTGCGCGAGCGAAACGAAATCATGCTCGCCGCCGGCTACGCCCCTCATTATGCCAAGGGCACGCCCGGGGAGTTGCCTGTCGAAATCGACCGTGCGATCGGCCGAATGCTGCGCCAGCATCAACCCTTTCCGGCGCTCGTCCTGGATCGCTACTGGAACGTCATCAGGACGAATGAGGCAGCACCTGCCTTCTTCGGCAAATTCGTCGATCTTCAAAGCCGGCCGACGCCTCGCAACCTTTTGCATCTCGTTTTCGATCCGCAGGGCCTGCGCCCGTTTATCGCCAATTTCGCGGAGACGGCGCGCGGCCTGCTGTGGCGGGTCAGGCGCGAATGCGTAGGCGGGATCGTCGACAAGGCAACGGAACGCTTGTTGGCGGAACTCGCCGCCTATCCCGGCGCGCCAAGCCTGAATGACTGCGATCCGGAAGAGCAAAATAGGAGCCTGGCGGTCATCCCGCTGAAATTTCAAGCTGCCGGCAAGGCGCTGCCGATGTTTTCGATGATCACCACCGTGGGAACGCCGCAGACGATCGCCACGGAGGAGATTCGATTGGAATCGATGTTTCCGGCCGACGATGCAGCGGAGAATGATTATCTCGAATTTATGGAGCTGTCGCAGCCCGCGCAGCCGGATTGACTTTTTGCAGCAGGGCCGAGCGGTTCGCTGCCTTCATCAAGCATCAAGCAAGAAGATTCACATAAACGTAGCTGTTGTTGATTATCTCCGTCGGCGTCTTTCTTGGCTCAGAGTTCGTCGATGGATCTTGCTACGGTTCTTCTTCTCCATAAGTCATCGTTCATCGTTGGCGCATTATGCTTTTTCTATATGAGATGGCGGTCCCGGGAGCCCGGCCTTGAGCTTCTCGCGGTTGGCGATTGCCTTCTCGCCTTCGCCTCCACGCTCGCGGGAATGGGCGAGCAGGGTTCACTTCGCTATGAAATCTGGACCTTCGGGAGCTTTTCCGTCGGAGTGACCGGCTACGCGCTGATGGCTGTTGGGATCATCCAGCTAAGCGGGCACCGACGCAGGCTTTCAGATTGGCTGCTGGTGACAGCCGCGCTCATCCTGTCAATTGTCGTCGGCGTCACGCATTGGTATCTCGATAATCAAATGCGGGCCGCGGTATTCAACGCAAACGCTTCGATCTTCCTCCTCATCTCTTCCGCTGCCATCATGGTGGATTTTCTCGGTGATCGCTTGCCCGGAAGAATCGGTCTTGCCGCATCACTTATGGCCGCGATGATATTCTCGGCATTGGTCGTCCTTGGGTTGGTGTTTCCAGAATATGGTCCGATCGCCCCGCGGAATGCCTTCTTCATGCTCATCATCTGCCACTTTTCGGTGGCGTTGTTCGTGGTGGTTCTCGTGCAGGAGAGGGCGGAAGCCAAGTTAAGTCGTCTTGCAAATACCGACGCCTTAACGGGCATTCCCAACCGCCAGAACTTCCTTGCCTCTCTCCCGCACCAACTTAAGCAAGGTGATGGCTTCATCATGATAGATATCGATCACTTCAAGTCGGTCAACGACCGGCATGGCCATGAGATCGGTGATGCTGTCCTTGTCGGCGTCGCGCAAACCATCGCCGCCGCCGCTGGACGGAAGCTGCTGCTCGGCCGCCTCGGCGGGGAAGAGTTCGCGTTGTTCCTGCGCGACCAAACGGACGACACTCTGTTCGCGACGGCTGACGTCATCCGGAGAGAGATCAGCGGCTTGGCCTTTGCCGTCGAGGCCGGGACCGTAACACCAACCGTAAGCGCGGGCGTTGCGCTCTGGAGTGGCGAATGCGATGCGACAAAGCTGCGTGACCGCGCAGATCAAGCCCTCTACCGGGCGAAGCGCGGCGGGCGTGACAGGGTCGAAATGTACGCTGCCGCCAGCACCGTCACTGCGCTCAATTGAGTTCCTGGGCTAACCCGATGAGAAGGCCTTCGGGCCCGCGGATGTAGCAGAGCAAATAAACGTCCTTGTACCGGACGACCTCGCCGACGAGCTCAGCGCCGCGCGCACGCAGCCTTTCAAGCGTCTCGTCGATATCGTCGACGGTGAACATGGCGCGGAGGTATCCGAGAGCGTTGACCGGGGCGTTGCGGTGACCTGCGACGATATCAGGCTTGATAAAGCGGGAGAGCTCGAGCCGGCTGTGCCCATCAGGCGTGCGCATCATGGCAATCTCGACATGCTGATCGCCCAGTCCGGTGACACGTCCGGCCCATTCTCCTTCGATCGTGGCCCGCCCTTCGAACTCGAGGCCAAGTTCGCGAAAGAAATCGATCGCCTCGCCGAGGTCTTCGACGACGATACCTATGTTGTCCATCCGCTTGAGCGCCATGTTGCCAATCTCCGAGCTGTCGTTTCAATCGACGAGGTGTCGCCTCGCCTCACAAAGGACGTTTGAGGTGTCCCGACACCGACAGCCATTCACGCCCAATTCGCTGCTTTTCACATCAGCGCCATGGCCGATACGCGACTTACCGCAGTGCGGCGGTCTGCTCGGCGGCCTGCCGCGGCCGGCGAAAGATGGAGACCTGGTTGCGTCCCGCCTGCTTGGCGCGATAAAGGGCCATGTCGGCCTGGTGCTGGAGATTATCCAGCGAAATCTCGGAATCGAGAGCCGATTTCACCGCCACCCCCACGCTCAGCGTTACCGAAGGCCCGACGGCGGAAGAGGGGTTGGGAAGGGCGGCGGCTTCGACGCTCTCGCGGATGCGCTTGGCGATCGCCACGGCCTCTTCTTCGTCGACGCCTGGAAGCACAATCAGGAATTCCTCGCCGCCGTGGCGCGAGACGAGGTCGCGGTCGGCGCGCACGCTGCTCTGGATGATGCCGGCCACCTTGACGAGGCAGCGGTCGCCCTCGCTGTGGCCGAGACTATCGTTCAGCGCCTTGAAGTGATCGATGTCGCACATCAGCATGGACGCGACGACGCCGGCCTCACCTTTGCTCCGCCAGAGTTCCTCCAGCGTCTCCATCATCCAGCGGCGGTTGGCAATGCCCGTCAGGGGATCGGTTCTCGCCAGCCGCTCCAGCCGGGCATTGGCATCGGCAAGTTCCGCGACGCGGCGCTAGTCTCGGCAATCGAGCAGGAATGTCTTCTGCGCCAGGATGTTCATCGTCCGCCGGGCAACCACGGTCGCGATGATGCCGCAGGAAAAGAACAGGGTTCCTGCAATAACGCTGCCCGTTTCCACGAGCGGGTTGAACCACTGAAAGATAAAGTAGAGGCAGAGGGCATAACAGGCGATCGCGACCGTCCATGCCAGCGGCACGCTGAAGATGGTGATCGCGCTCGTTGCGACGAACAGCATGATGGTCAGATGCCGCTCATAGAATTCGCCGCCGGCAAAGACGCCGACCAGCGCCACCGACAGAAGAATGAGGAACATTCCCCCGAGAAGCGATGCGCGCTGAACCGCCGCCGGACGCGGCTTGCACCAGAGGAGCGTCGTTGCAATTGCCGCCGGCGGCAGAAGGCAGGCGGGGGCAACCATCGCCAGCGCAATCGGATGGGGAAGCAGGATGGCGTTCAGCGCCAGCGTCAGAACGTCGACGAATGCCACCCATGTCATCCAGGAGCGGATGACTTTCGCCGTCTGCCGCCATGCTCTTTCATCGAAGCGGCGGCGCAGCTCGGCAGTCAGTCTTATATCGCGGGTTCGCCCCGATAAAAGCCGTTCGACTTCGGCCGACATCGCACTCGTCAGCGGCCGCGGCGAAGCCGGCCCGGCAGCGGAATTCTGGGAAGAAGCGCTTCTGGCATCGTTCATCCTTGCAATATCTAGCCACAATCCGGACGTCGGCAAGGCTCGGGCACAAACGCGCTTTCGGAGTGGTTAGCTTCCCGTTCTTACCGGCCAAGCGCATGTCCGAATTCGCACATTTGGAATTTTGCGGGGCAAGATTGCCGACCCGGTCTGGGCGAGATCGCCTCGATCGTGCTACCACCACTGGCGAGGGGGTACGGGATGAGACTCAAACTGGTTGCAGTTGCGGTCGCGGCGCTGGCGCCTGTGGTGGCGATGCTCGCCTATAACGAAGTGGCGCTACGCCACCAGCGAAATGAAGAAGTGCGCGCATCGGCGGCGCAGGCGGCGAGGCAGGCATCGTCGGAAGTCGAAAGGATCGTCGAGGGCCTGCATGGCCTTCTCGTGTCCGTCTCCGCCATGCCCTCCGTCCGGCACCTCGACGTCGGCACTTGCAACGAGGCCCTCAAATCGGTTGCCGAAAGCATTCCGAACGTCAGCACCATCTTCGTCGTCGGGCTCGACGGGCGGCCGGTCTGCGGCAGCACCGCGTTTCCAGACGGAGTGGTGTTTTCCGATCGCGACTATTTCCGGCAGATTTTGAAGACCAAGGACTTCACCGTCGGCACCTACACGCAAAGCCGTCTTTCCGACAAGCACGTGCTGCCGCTCGCAATGCCCTTGATGGAAGGCGACGTCCTCAAGGCTGTCATCGTCAGCGGCATCCGGATGGACTGGCTGCAGAACCGCATCACCGAACGCGGCGTCGCTCCCGGCAATGCGGTGACGATCGCCGACGGCAAGGGAACCATCGTCGCGCGCGTTCCCCTTGCGGAGCAATTCGTCGGCACCGTGATCCCCGACGAATACCAGCGACTGGTCCATGCCGAACAGCCCGACGTGATCGAGGTCACGAGCCGGGACGGAATGGTGCGTATCGTCGGCTATCGCCCGATCGCGCTGCCATCCAGCCCCCTTTATGTCAGCGCCAGCTTTTCCAAGCCGGAGGCCTTCGCGCCAATCGAGCGGGCGACGCTGATGAACACGCTCGCCATCATCGGCGGAGCGCTGTTTTCGCTCGCCGCCGCAATCTTCATCGGCAACCGCTTCATCCTCGTGCCGATCTGGCGGATCGCCGACGTCATGGAGAAGTGGCGCGGCGGCCAGACCTCGGCCAGAACCGGCATGACGGGATCGGACGAGCTGGCAGTGGTCGGCGCCACCTTCGATCGGCTGCTGGACGAACTCGAGGAGCGCAGGCGCCGCAACGACGAAGCGGAAGCAGAGCGGATCCTTCTCGTCCGCGAACTGGCGCACCGGGTCAAAAACGGCTTCACCCTCGTCCAGGCGATCGCCCGGCAGACGTTCTCGCGCTCCGATCCGGAACGCTACAATTCCTTTGCCGAAAGGCTCGCGGCGCTGGCGGGCACTTATGATCTCATTCTGTCCGGGGAAGCATCGGCCTCATCGGTCAGGGAGATCGTCTCCGCCGCCTTGCGGGCGCATGTGGCCTCGGAGGCCGAACATATTCGTCTCGACGGAGCGGACGTGGTTCTCCCCGCCGACATCGCCCTGCCGCTTTCGCTGGTGATCCATGAACTCGCGACCAATGCCACGAAGTACGGAAGCCTCGGAAGCGAGGACGGAACTGTGGCAATCGAGTGGAAGCGCGATCAAGGCCGCGTCCTGCTGCTGTGGACCGAATCCGGCGGGCCGCCGGTGTCGAAACCGACGAAGAGGGGCTTCGGCTCAATCCTCATCGAGCGTGCCTTCCCGGCAAAGGCACGGGCGCGATCCCACTCGGACTACAGGCCCGAAGGTCTCGTCTTCGAACTCGCCTTTTCGATCGAGGAACCTGCCGCGAAGGGGGATATCGAAAGTTGCAGCCGGGAAACCGTGCATACGAGCGGAAGGTGAAATCTTAGATCCTGCTCATTCGCCTGAAGTCCATCACCCGCTTCAGCTGAGCATCGATCTCCATAACAGGGGGGTCGAACTTGCACGCCGATAAGGGATCAATATTCCGCGTCGGTTGACACAATCCGGTTAAAAATCAAACCGTAGCCATGGGTTGCGGTCCGCAATAAGATTTTCAGCAGCCTGCTAACCGGTTCGGTGCAGTGCAGATTTTTTCCAAACCTTGAACCCTTTTTGCTTCGGCAAGGCTCTTATCTGATGTTAACGCCTTATGAAAAGGAGCGACAAGTGTTTTACACGAAGAACCTTCCCAGGTGGGAGAGGATCGCCCGTCTGTTAGCTGCTGCGGCCATGGGCTCCTGCGCCGTTCATTTTTGGGGCTCGCCCGTCGGCTACCTCTGGGCCGCACTGGTTATTCCCATGGTATTCACGTCCACGATCGGTTTCTGTCCGATGTGCGCTTTGGCTGGTCGAAAGATCGCAGCAAAGAACAAACAGCTTAAGGGGTCGGAATGACTCCCCTGGCCCGGCAAGAGCTGATCGAGGCAGCAAGACACGGAGACGAGCAGGCGCTTGTGCTTCTGCTCGACGTCTGTCGGCCCAATTTGCGTCGCTACGCCCGCCGCAACTGCGCAACCGAAGACGTGGAAGAGGCCGTTCAGGATGCTCTGTTCATCCTTTATCGCCGTCTTGGCACGTTACGAACTGTCGCGACTTTCTCTGGTTGGCTTTTTCAGATCGTCAAACGTACCTGCCTACGCAGGCTGCAGAGGCGTAAATCGGAAGTGTTCGCCGAGGAGAAAGACGAGCAATCGTACGATTCCTCGGATCTGGAGATGCGGTTAGACCTTTGTCGTTCCATCATGATGTTGCCCGCTATCTATCGGGACGTCGTCATCCTGCGCGATATCAAGGGACTTACGGCGGAGGAGGCAGCGAGCAAGCTCGGCACCTCAGTCGAGGCTACCAAAAGTCGGCTGCACCGCGGTCGGTATTTGATCCGTCAATCGCTTGCATAAGGGACGCAACATGACGTTCGGCAATCGCAACCTTTCCATTCACCTCGTTAAGGGCGCGGGTGGCTTCTCCGCATTAGCGTGCGCCTTGGCAACTATGAATGAAACTCTATGGCCATCGCTCGTTCTGTTGCCTTTGTCACTATACCTGCTTCGGGGCTGCCCGATGTGCTGGACGATCGGTCTGTTTGAAACTGTAGTGATGCGTTTTCACCGACGTTGGACCGATGATGGGTCGTGAGGATCCATAGCGGTACTTGGCAGATTTTCAGCAAAGGGCGGCCCGCCTGCGCATCCGTGGCGTAGCGATTCCGAACCGGCGGCGTCCTATCTGCTTGCCGTGGAGGGGCGTTGCAGATCGATGCGGCTCGTCACCACGGATCGGCCCGACGTGAGGTCGCGGTCGACCGTCTGCAGCCGCAGCCGGTCCTGCCCGACTTTCTCGATCATGAGCGTTGCGTTCCGATCGCCATTGACCACCCGGGCCCAGGTGACGTTGAGGTTGAGCCTGTTGCCCTGCCGGCTTCCCACGAGCTTCGAGGGCTGTCCTGACGGTCCGATGTAATTACCGCTATAGCGCTGTCCCGATGCCTTGACGTTTGCCGAGAACGCCCTGGTGAAGACCGCAAGCCCGCGACATTGGCCGTTCATCGAAACGGCGGAAGCGGTGGCGTCCGATCTCAGGGTACAGGAGACGTTGAAGCTCGCGCCGCCGATCCTGGTCAGCACCATCCCGGTCCCGCTCCAGTCGCCTCCCAAAGACTGCAGGAACCCCGCGTCCGACATCTGAGCGTGAGCCGGCAGGCAGGTGAGCGACAGCAAAGTGGTGATCAGGACAGCGCGCATGACGGCACCCCCAGGGTTGCGTGCGGTAGCAACAGGATAGCACATCGCATTGTTCCCGCATTCAGGCGATGCGGCGGCATTTGCACCCGCTTCGTCCTTCACGTGTACGTGTTCTGCCGCGGGGCGGTGTCCACCCTCCGGAGTTTGAAGAAGAAACGGCGGGTGTCACCCTCGACGCACATCATGCCGGCCAGCTCCTGGTCGTTGATCCGGCCGAAGTAATCTATAACCGGCTGGCGGTCGTAGATCATTGCGGCAGTGGCCGCATCCTCGAGGGTCCGCAGCTTCAGCGATGCGATCGTGCCCCTCGCGCGGCATGCCTTCTGCAGATAGGAAAATCCGCCGCGGGCAAGACCCGTGCGCCCGAACGGCCCCGCCTTGATCGCCAGCCCAATCGGCACGAAGCCGAGGTCGATCGCCACCAGCCGATCCGGCCGCCACTGAAAGAGCAGCGCGTCGGCGCGCATGTCCGCGTGGAAACGCTTGCCGAACCAGCCGAGATTCTCCAGCACGCCATCGAGCGGATGGCCCGAGGGGATGCCGGCGCCTTTCCAGAGGCCGAGCATCTCGATCGGCTGGACAGGCTCCAGCGACCGGAACCAGGTGATCGTCTCGTTCTGCTGATCCATGGTTTTCATCTATGCTCCTTCGCCGTAGGATCAAGTCTCCCGGCAAGCGGCGGGTTTCTTCAGTTCGCTGCTGCGGCTGGCAACTGCTTGGAGCAGGTGTTCGTTTCGACCTCATGAGCAAGAATGACGTTCCAACCAGCAAGGACGGTGAAGCGCCTGTCGAGAGCGTTTCGTTCCCGTTCGACAGGATGACCGTCCAGCGCTTTCGCGAGACCTTCCCCCGCGCGCGCTGGAGCGACACGCTGCGGGCATGGACGGTTCCCGGCAAGACGGCGCGCCGCCGCATCGACCGCTGGCTGACCCGCGAAGCCGCGCGGGCCGATGTGTTTGCCGCCGAGAAGGGTCGGGACGCCTATGCGTTCGAGCCGATCCTCAGTCCCTATCTCGACGTCATCAAGACGGGCTTGCGCATCCGCACACCCTTCTCGAAAACGGTCGTCGACGAACTTCGCCAAGTGCCCTTCGCCCGATGGAACGGCGAGCTCAGCGTCTGGGAAGTTCCCTTCGCCTCCTATGACGAACTCCAGCATCGCTGGGACGCGATAGAGGCGGCGGCGAAGCGCGCCGAACCGGAAGAGCGCCGCAAACGGGCGGAAGCGCGCAAAGGCAGCGAGGACGAGGCGAAGACCCGGCGCCGGTCGGCCGAAAGGAAACGCCATCGTCTGCCGGTGCCGGCCGACGATCTTCCGCCGCCGGAGCGCCCGGTGGCGACCTCCGCTTACGGGATCGTCGTCGTGACTGATATAACAGGCGAAGTCGTCGATCCCGATCCTGTTGCCGAGTTTTATGCCGATGCCGGGGGCGAAGACGTCTGGGCGACGTGGCGGCTGCCGACGCTGGACGAGCTTATCCATACCTGGCCGGCAAAGACCGCAGCGGGCGAGCATGAACGCAAGCGGGGCTGGTGGCAGCCGACTATCTGGGAACTCAGGGAGGCGAGGCGGACGGCGCGGTCGCGGGAGCGTAGAAAGGCCCGTTGAAACCAGAGCTGCCGGCCGGCGTCGGCTCAGCGGGACTTCGTGGTCATTGCCGCGGCTTCACCGACAATAGCGTTTCCAGGGACACCGGGCGAAGGCCCTGTGCATCGACGCCGACATCGTATTGCCGGGGCAGGGGCTTCAGGCGGCCATGGGAATGCCCATGCAGGTTGAGCGACTTTCTGCCGATCTTGTTCCAGGTGCGGAAAGGATAGTGGCAGAGGATCAGCAGATGGTCGTCCAGCGTCATCTCGCAATAGTGCTGGACGCTCGCCCATCCCGTCGCCTGCGTCGTCGTCTCCGGATCGTTGTTTCCGATGATGAGATGCTTTCGCCCATTCAGCATGGAGAGCAGCTGGTCACAGTCGCCGCCGCGAAAATGCATGAAGTCGCCGAGATGCCAGATGTCATCCTCCTGCCCGACGATCTCGTTCCAGTTCCGTATCAGGGCGACGTCGTGCGCGGCCATGTCGGGAAACGGACGCCGGTCGATCTGAAGGACGCGTCTGTCGGCAAAATGCGTGTCGCTGGTGAAGTAGATCATCCGACAGAGATGGGGCGCTCGGCGCAGTTGAACAGCCATTCGCACGCAGGTCGAAACGAAATCCCATGGACATGGTATTCTCCTTACATCGGCAAGCAGCCGCCAAGGAGGAGACCATGACCGTTCCGGGAACAGCCGATGCCGGTCCGTAGCGCCGGGCTTCTCATCCATCGCCGTTTCGAGACGGAGCTGGAAGTCCTGCTCGTCCATCCCGGCGGCCCGTTCTGGGCGAAGAAGGACGAGGGTGCATGGTCGATCCCGAAAGGACTGGTGGAAGCTGGCGAAGACGAGCTGTCGGCAGCGATCCGCGAGACGCGGGAAGAACTCGGCATCGAGATATCAGGAGACTTCGCCCCGCTCGGCGAATATCGCCAACCCAGCGGAAAAGTGGTGGTCGTCTGGTCCGTAGAGGCGGACGCGGCGATTGAGGTCGGCAACATCAGGAGTTCGGAATTCCAGATGGAATGGCCTCCGAAATCGGGCCGCATACAGGCTTTTCCCGAGGTCGACCGGGCGGGATGGTTTCCGATCGCCGTGGCCGAGATCAAGATCCTCAAAGGCCAGTTTGCAATGCTTGCCGACCTCGTAAAACAGCTTGGTCAAACGAAATGAGCGGGCAAAGCCCGCCGAAGCGGCCTTTTCCGGCAGAGCTAGAGCGGTTCAGCTTTTCATGGAAGCGTAGACCCGCTTCAAGCCTTGCCCAGATGCTTCGGCCAGAACTCCTGATGTATTTCGGCCGCTTCGTCTTCGAGGTTCGTCGGACCGACCACGGTGACCACGCGCGCGCCGGTCTGCAATACCGCCCGGCTCGGCACGTTCAACCCGATCCCGGCAATCTCGCCAAGTCGCGTTTCGGAGCAGGCAAACACCATACGTCCGATGCCCGACCAGTAGATCGCCCCGGAGCACATCGCGCACGGCTCCGTGCTGGTGTAGAGCGTGCAGTCGGCAAGATATGCAGTGTCGTAGTGCTGCGCCGCCAGTTTAACCAGGTTCATCTCGGCGTGGTTCGTCATATCTCGGCCGGTGAAGACGCTGTTTTCGGCACGCAGGATGACTTCGCCGTCCTTCACCAGCACGGAGCCAAACGGTTCGTCGCCGCCTTCCATCGCGGATTTCGAGAGCGCTATCGCCTCGCGTAAAAACGGCTCGTGGTTTTCCATCGGAGTCCCCCCAGCTAGAGCGGGATGATTTTGTCTGGAATCGAAGGGATTTCCAAGGGGCTGCAAACAGGCGTGAGGTGGGTCAGCACGCACCGCCACCTGTTGTTCTCCCGGTGATAGACGTCAGTGATCCATTCGTCGGCTGATATCGGTTCGCCACGGAACATGCCCGTGTTCTGCCCGCGACCGGTAACCGTGGCGACATTGCCGAGCAGATGGACGTGATGCGTCGTCTTGGTCATCGTGTTGTGGCTCAGGACACCGGATCCGATCGCCGAGAGAATAGCCTGTGCAGGGATTGGGCCACGCTCAGGCGTCACCAGCACCCAATCCTCAGTGATGCAGGCGGCGATCTGGGCGGGATCGTTGGAAACCATCGCCGCGTTGAAGGCGCGCTCAGCCTCCTCGAGCGCTTCAAGGGCTGGCGCACTCATGCCGACATGTCCTCGTTCCAGCGGCGCTGCATCTCCTCAGGCGTGACCTGCTCGATGGTTTGCGACAACATCCAGCGATGACCGAACGGATCAAGCACCTGCGCCACCCGCTCGCCAAAACTCTGGTCGGTCGCTGGACGCAACATCGTCGCCCCGGCCGACAGCGCCTGCGCCAGTGCTGCGTCGGTCGACACCGTGTCCATGTGGAAGGTTACCGGCGAGCCTCCGACAACATCGGGAGACAGGGCTCCGAAGTCAGGATATTCGTCTGCCAGCATCATCAGCGTCTCTCCGAAACGCAGCTCGGCATGGCCGATCCGCCCGTCCGAAGGATCGGTCATGCGGAAGACTTCCGTGGCGCCGAAAGCCTCTTTGTAGAAGTCGATGGCCCGTGCCGCATCCTTGACGATGAAGTAGGCGCTCACTTTTCGGGTAAAACTCGGCATGGATGATCCTCCTTGACTGGGTCTTATATTAACGTTACGTATCGTAAAGATATGAGTCAAGAGAGTAACGCAACACCGAAGAAACGAGGGCGGCCGCCAAGCGCTGCCGCGCAGAAGCGCGCCTTGGAGGCCGCCCATGAAATCCTGATGACCGAAGGTTTTGGCCGCATGACGATCGAAGCCGTGGCGGCACGGTCCGGGGTCGGCAAGCCGACGATCTACCGCTCCTGGGCCAACGCGCAGGAACTGGCGATGGCCGCTCTTCTGGTCAACCGGCTACCGGAAGCCGAAGTTGGAGGGGGCACGGCGCAGGCGGCTCTCGTCGCGCAGATGAGAGGACTGGTGACTGCCTTTGCGAGCACGCGTGGGCGGCAGATCACGATGGCACTCGCGGCCGCCGACCCGGAAAGCGAATTCACCAAGGCCTTCCGCAATCGGGTGATCCTGTCGAGCCGCAACGCGGGTCGTGTCATCCTGGAGGAGGCTCTGGCTCGGGGAGAGATCGTTCCGCCCGTTGATATGGACGCGCTGCTCGACATGATCTACGGACCGGTCTTCTTCCGGCTGCTGGTCGGCCATCGCCCGGTCTCGCCGGAGTTTGGCGATGCAATCGTCAGAACCGCGTTGCGGGCCGTTGCACCGTCGGGCGCGTGAGACCCTCACGTCGCTACTGATGAAGCCGACATCCCGCCTGCCTGCCTGCTCATCGCGGCGCATGAAGGTGAGAACGGCGTTCTCGGCATCGACCTAGATCCCGGTGATCTCCGGTTGGAAGGCGATCACTTTTTCGGAAGGCGGGCTGCCGCGGCGTACAGACAGCAGCAGGGTCGCGGCGGCTTCGCCCATGCGGCGGCGTGGCGAGATCGAAGTCGCGATCTTGATCGGCAGCGCGCGGGCGATGTCGAGCCCGTTGAAGCCGGCGATGAGGATTTCTCCGGGAGAGGAAACCCCGAGTTCCAGGCAGGCGAAGGCGCCGCCGGTCGCCATGTCGTCGCTGGAATAGTAGATGCAGTCGAGATCGCGGGTCGTCGCCAGCATTGACATGGTCAGCTGCTTGCCATGCGCGATAGAGGAATAGGCGCCGTCGATCCGCTCGTGCAGGAAAGAAAGACCGTTCTCGCGCAGCACCTTCTCGAAGCCAGCCTTGCGCTTGCCGGCGCGCAAGTCTCTCTCCAGCCCGCAGCCGATATAGCCGAACCGCCGCCGGCCGGCCGCAAGCAGCGCCGCCGCCATCTCCTCTCCGGCCTTGCCATGCGAAAGCCCGACGTTGAAATCGACGGGCGTGCCGTCGAGGTCTATCAGCTGGATGACGGGGATATCGGCATGCTGGAGCATCCTGACCGTCTCGGGCGGCTGGTCGAGCCCCGTCACGATGATGGCGGCTGGCCGCCAGGAGAGCATGTCGCGGATGATCTCGCGCTCCTTGGCCATGTCGTAATCGGAGATGCCGAAAACCGCCTGCATGCCGGAGCCCCGCAGACCGGCGGAAATGCCCGCCAGCATCTCGGGAAAGACGATGTTCAACATGCTGGGAACGACGACGGCGACAAGGTTGGTGCGCTGCGAGGACAGCGAGAGCGCCAGCTGGTTGCCGACATAGCTCAGCCGCTCGGCCTCCTGCAGCACTTTTTCCCGCGTTTCCTTGGAGACGTCGGCGGCACCCCGAAGCGCGCGAGATGCCGTCATCTTGCTGACGCCGGCGGCAGCGGCAACCTCTTCCAGTGTGGATTTGCGCATCGCGGTGGTTCCTATCTGCCAACTGCCGCGTAAGCCGGCAACGACAGATTCATAGGCCATTTTGTAAAAAAGGAAAGCAACCAACGCTTGACACAGCCGCTTGAAATGAGCTTTGTTATCGATACCGGTATCGGTAACAGCCCCCGAAAACTTGTGTGGCACAGGAGAATAGCCGTGCGAGGCATCAGCAAATCAGCAGTCATCGGGCTCGGCTCCATGGGCTGGGGCGCGGCTTTCTCGCTTCTGAGGGCAGGTTTTGCCGTCAACGGCTGCGACGTCCGCCCCGAAGTGCTGCAGCGCTTTGCCGAAGCGGGCGGCACGGCTTGCGACACGCCGGCGGCGGCGGCCGATGGTGCGGAGGCCGTCTTCGTTTACGTCGTCAACAACACCCAGGTCGAGCATGTGCTGTTCGGCCCGCAGGGCGCGCTGGAAACGGCCGCGGCCGGCACCGTCTTCCTGCTCTGCACCACGATGGCGCCGAGCGCCACGATCGCCATTTCCGAGCGCCTTGAGGCAGCCGGCATGCTGGTCGTCGATGCGCCTGTTTCAGGCGGCCACGTCAAGGCGCTTTCCGGCGAGATCACCATCATGGCCTCGGGTTCGAACGCGGCTTTCGAGCGCGCGGGTGCCGCCCTTGACGCCATCTCGGCCAAGATCTTCCGGCTCGGCGACCAACCCGGCCCCGGCTCCCAGGTCAAGATGATCAACCAGCTTCTGGCCGGCGTCCATATCGCCGCCACCGCGGAAGCGATGACGCTCGCCGCCAAGGCGGGCATTGACCTCCAGACGCTCTATGATGTGTTGCGCGTTTCGGCGGGCTCCTCCTGGATGTTCGAAAACCGCGGCGAACACATCGTCGCGGGCGACTACACGCCCCGTTCGGCGGTCGATATTTTCGTCAAGGATCTCGGCATCGTGCGGTCGGAGGCCGAGCGCACCGGCGGCGTCACGCCGCTAGCCGCCACAGCCCTTGATCTCTTCGTCGAGGCCTCAGAGGCCGGTCTCGGGCGCGAGGACGACGCGGCGGTGGCAAAGATCCTGGCGCGCAAATGCGGCGCTACCCTGCCCGGCATGGAAGGCTAGCTTCCCATGAGAACCGTGCTCGGCTGCATCGCGGATGATTTTACCGGCGCAACGGACCTTGCGGCTCTGCTGGCGCGCAGCGGTCTGCCCGTCTCGCTGCGCATCGGCGTGCCCTCAGAGGACGAAAGTGCAGCGGATGCTGCCGCCTTCGAGGTCATCGCGCTCAAATGCCGGACCACGCCGGTGGCAGAGGCCGTCGAAGAGGCAAGCCGGGCCTTCGCCTGGCTGAAGCGGACAGGTGCTGTCCGTTTCTTCTGGAAATATTGCTCGACCTTCGACAGCACTGCTGAAGGCAATATCGGCCCCATTGCCGAAATGCTGATGACCGAACTCGGTGTGAGGCAGACGATCTATTGCCCGGCATTCCCGGAAAACGGCCGCAGCATCTTCATGGGACATCTCTTCGTCGGCGAAGATCTGCTGTCGGAAAGCCCTATGAAGGACCACCCGCTGACGCCGATGCGCGATTCCAGCCTGGTCAGGCTTCTGGCGCCGCAGGTTGGCGGCAAGGTCGGCCTTGCCAATCGCCATGTCGTCGCTCGTGGCGCGGAGGCGCTGAAAGCGCGGCTGGAGGCGCTCGCCGACGATGGCGTGCGGCATGTCATCGTCGATGCCGTTTGCGACGAGGATCTCCGAGCGATCGCCGCTACCACCGCAGATTTTCCGCTCGTGACAGGCGGCAGCGCGGTCGCCGGTCAGCTTCCGCGTCTCTATATCGAGCAAGGCATGGTTTTGCCGCCTTCCGCCAGACGCTCGGGCTCGCCGCCGCAGGGCGGGCAGATCGTGCTGTCGGGCAGCTGCTCGGCAATGACGCGGAGACAAGTTGCCCATTACGGCAGCCAGAGCGCAAGCCTGCGGCTCGACCCACTGACGCTTGCCGCCGAAGGGGCGGGGGCAGCTGAGGCATGGCTGCGGCAGCAGTCGCCCGATGCGCCGAAACTCATTTTCGCAACCGCCGAGCCGGATGACGTCAAGCGGGCGCAGGAAAAGCTCGGCCTGGAAAAGGCAAGCCAGTTGGTGGAGCAGGCGCTTGCCGATCTCGCCCGCGCGGCATTCCGGCGCGGCATCCGCCGCTTCGTCGTCGCCGGCGGCGAAACGTCGGGCGCCGTCACCAAGGCGCTTGGCGTGACACGGCTGGAAATCGGGCCGGAAATTGCCCCCGGCGTTCCCTGGACCTTTGCCGAGGTCGAGGGCGAGCGGATCGCGCTTGCGCTGAAATCAGGCAATTTCGGTCGCGAAACCTTCTTCGAGGACGCGCTCAATCTGTTGGAGGCGGCATGAGCGAAGAGACCCGGCTGCGGGAAGAAATATGCGCCATGGCGAAATCGCTCTTCGATCGCGGCCTGACATCAGGCTCGTCGGGCAATATCTCCGCGCGCCTCGGTGACGGCCGTCTGCTGGTGACGCCAACCGGAAGCTCGTTCGGCCGGCTTGATCCTGCGCGCCTTTCCCTCTTCGATGCCGGCGGCAGGTTGATCGGCGGCGACAAGCCGACGAAGGAAATGCCGCTGCATCAGGCTTTCTACGAGACTCGGGCCGCAAAGACCGGCGCGGTCGTGCATCTTCACTCCTGCCATTCCGTGGCGCTGTCGCTGCTACCCGATGTCGATGCCGAAAACATGCTGCCGCCATTGACGGCCTATTCGATCATGAAGCTCGGCAAGGTGAAGCTGCTTCCCTATTTCATGCCTGGTGATCCGGCGATGGGCGACGCGATCCGCGGCCTTGCCGGCAAACGCAGCGCCGTGATGCTGGCGGCTCATGGTCCCGTCGTCGCGGGAAAAGACCTGGAAGCGGCCGTCTACGCGATCGAGGAACTGGAGGAGACGGCAAAGCTCGCCATGCTGACACGTGACGCCAATCCCACGCTGCTCACAGGTGCGCAGATCGAACAGATCGTGCGGACCTTCGACGTGGAATGGGATTAGCGATGGCCCGTTTTTCCGCCAATCTCGGCTTCCTCTGGCAGGAGCTTGCGCTGCCTGACGCCATCCGCGCGGCGAAGGCCGCCGGCTTCGACGCGGTCGAATGCCATTACCCCTATGCGTTTCCCGCGGAAGCGGTCCGCGCCGCACTTGCCGAAACCGGGCTCACCATGCTCGGCATCAATACGATCCGCGGCAATGTCGAAGCCGGCGACAACGGGCTTGCGGCGGTGCCGGGGCGCGAACAGGAAGCGCGTCGGGCAATCGCCGAGGCCGTCGACTATGCCCAGGCGATCGGCGCGCTCAATGTGCATGTGATGGCCGGCAAGGCTTCCGGCGAAGAGGCGAAGGCGACCCTCATCGAAAACCTGCGCCATGCCTGCGATCTGGCCGGCAGGGCAGGGATCACGGTGCTGATCGAGCCGCTCAATCTGCGGGATGCGCCCGGCTATTTCCTGCAGACCTCGGAACAGGCGCTGGAGATCATCGCCGCCGTCGGGGCTCGCAACATCCGACTTATGTTCGATTGCTACCATCTGCAGATCATGCAAGGCGATTTGACCCACAGGTTGCAGAAATATCTGGCTTCGATCGGACACATCCAGATCGCCTCGGTCCCCGATCGGCGCGAACCGGACCATGGAGAGGTCGACTACCGCCATATCCTGCATTCCCTGGATGAGCTTGGCTACGACAGGCCGATCGGCGCCGAATATCGGCCGGCGACATCGACGGAAGCAGGCTTGAGCTGGCTTGGAGCCTATCGATGAAGGAGACGACGCGCATCCTGCCAACGTGATCTGCCGACCTATATGCGAGGAGGCATAGGCGCTGCGACACGGCGGGAACCTGACTGACGACACCGGCCAACGGGAGGAAGAGCCGATATGCATGTGATGATTTTGGGCGCGGCCGGCATGGTCGGCCGCAAGCTGGTCGAAAAAATTGCGCGCGAGCCGCTGGCTTTCGGCCGGCCCGTCACCCGTCTGACGCTGGCGGACGCCTTTCAGCCGCCGGTGCCGGAAGCGCTTCGGCCCGTCTCCACGGCGCTGACGGTCGACCTTGCCGGGACTGGCGCGGCCGACAGGCTGATCGAAAGCCGCCCAGATCTGATCTTCCATCTTGCGGCAATCGTCTCCGGTGAGGCGGAGGCGGATTTCGACAAGGGCTACGCCGTCAATCTCGACGGCACCCGCGCGCTGTTCGATGCGATCCGACAACTCGGCCTCAAGAGCGATTATGTGCCGCGCGTCGTCTTCGCCTCCTCGATCGCCGTCTTCGGCACGCCTTTCCCGGAGGTCATTCCCGACGAATTCTTCACGACGCCGCTGACGAGCTATGGCACTCAGAAGGCGATCGCCGAGCTGCTGCTGGCCGATTACTCCCGCCGCGGCATTTTCGATGGCATCGGTATCAGACTGCCGACCATCACGGTGCGTCCGGGCGCGCCGAACAAGGCGGCCTCCGGTTTCTTCTCCAACATCCTGCGTGAGCCGCTGGTCGGCAAGGAAGCCATATTGCCGGTCAGCGACAGCGTGCGGCACTGGTTTGCAAGCCCGCGCGCAGCCGTCGGCTTTTTCGTCCATGCGGCGACGATCGACACGGCCCGGATCGGCGCGCGCCGCAACCTCACCATGCCCGGCCTCTCCGCGCTGGTTTCCGAAGAGATCGAGGCCCTGCGCCGGGTCGCCGGCGACAAGGCCGTCGCCCTCATCAAGCCAGTGCCCGATCCGGTGATCGAACGCATCGTCGCCGGCTGGCCGACCCAGTTCGATGCGACAAGGGCCTCCTCGCTCGGCTTCAAGGCGGAAACGAGCTTCGACGAGATCCTGCAGGTGCATATCGAGGATGAACTCGGCGGGAGGATCGCATGAGCACGTTGGCGAGCGGAGAGACAAAGATCGCGCTGGTGACCGGCGGCGGCACCGGCGTCGGACGCGCCATGTCGAAAGCGCTTGGTGCTGCCGGCTACAAGGTCGTCATATCGGGCCGCCGGACCGACGTGCTCGAAAGGGCAGCCACGGAACTTGGCGGCGAGACCGGCGCGGAGTTTCTCGCGATTCCCGCCGATGTCGGCGATCCCTCTTCGGTGCGGGCGCTCTTCGATACGATCCTGGAAAAATACGGACGGCTCGATTTGCTGGTCAACAATGCCGGTGTCGGCGTGCCCGCCGTTCCGCTCGAGGAGGTTTCGTTCGGGCAGTGGAACGCCATCGTCGCGGCCAACCTCACCGGCGCCTTCCTGTGCACCCAGCAGGCCTTCCGGCTGATGAAGAGCCAGAGCCCGCGCGGCGGCCGCATCATCAACAACGGCTCCATCTCCGCCACCACGCCACGGCCCAATTCGGCGCCGTACACGGCGACCAAACACGCCATCACCGGGCTCACCAAATCCACCGCCCTCGACGGGCGCGAATTCGACATCGCCTGCGGCCAGATCGATATCGGCAATGCCGCAAGCGACATGACGAAGAGGATGGCATCAGGTGTGCTGCAGGCCAACGGCAGCATCGCCACCGAGCCGACGATCGACCCCGCGCATATTGCCGATGCGGTCGTCTACATGGCGAGCCTGCCGCTCAGCGCCAACGTGCTGACCATGACCGTGATGGCGACGCAGATGCCCTTCGTCGGGCGAGGGTGAAACCAACGAGCCGCCATCGGTCGAAAACGACAGAAATACGTGCCTGCGCAATGCTCATGAACTGGGAGGAGGGAATATGGCAAACGTTCAATTCGCGAATATCCGGAAATCATTCGGTGCGCATCCCGTCATCAAGGGGGTGGACATCGATATTGCCGATGGGGAATTCGTCATCCTCGTCGGCCCTTCGGGTTGCGGCAAATCCACTCTTCTGAGGATGCTGGCCGGGCTCGAGAACATTTCCGGCGGCGAGATCAAGATTGGCGGGCGCGTCGTCAATACGCTGCCGCCGAAAGACCGCGACATCGCCATGGTGTTCCAGAACTATGCGCTCTACCCGCATATGACGGTGGAGCAGAACATGGGCTTTTCGCTCATGCTCAACAAGGCGCCGAAAGCGGAAGCGGAAAAGCGGGTGAAATATGCCGCCGGCATCCTCGGTCTCGACAAGCTGCTCGACCGTTATCCCCGCCAGCTTTCCGGCGGCCAGCGGCAGCGCGTCGCCATGGGCCGCGCCATCGTGCGCGATCCGGAGGTCTTCCTGTTCGACGAGCCGCTGTCCAACCTCGATGCGAAACTGCGCGTCGCCATGCGCGCCGAGATCAAGGAACTGCACCAGCGGCTGAAGACGACGACGGTCTACGTCACCCATGACCAGATCGAGGCGATGACCATGGCCGACAAGATCGTCGTCATGCATGACGGCATCGTCGAGCAGATCGGCACGCCGCTCGAGCTTTACGACCGCCCCGCCAACCTCTTCGTCGGCGGCTTCATCGGCTCGCCCGCGATGAACATGATCCACGGCAGGCTCGATCCTGATGATGCCAGCCAGTTCGTCGCGGTCAACGGCACGCGGCTGCCCGTCGCCAATCCGCCGGCGAGTGCCAAGGGCCGCGACCTCGTCTACGGGCTGCGCCCCGAATATATCTCGCTCGATCAGAACGGCCTGCCGGCCGAGATCGTGGTGATCGAGCCGACCGGCTATGAGACGCACCTCACCGTCCGCCTCGGCGGCAGCGAGGTCAGCTGCGTCTTCCGCGAGCGTGTCAATGCGCGCCCGGGCGAAGCCATCCGGGTGGGGATCGACGCCGCGCATGTCCATCTCTTCGATGCCGAAGGCGGCAGGAGATTGACCGACTGATGCCACCCGGCGGGGTTAAGGAAGAAGAGGAGTCTTCCAGTCCGCCGGAGCACAAACATCCCATTTCACAGGATGTCAGACCGGACTTCACCAAGCGGGAGGTGGACGCCGGAGAACTCGCTCCCGCTGTTTCAATGAGGAGGAATCTCATGACGATCAAGAGACGTGAATTTCTTGCTGCATCGGCAGCCGTTGCCGGTGTCGCCGGTCTTGGCATCAGGCCATCTCTGGCGCAGGCCGAACCGACCTACACCCCGGAAAGCGGCGCGAGCCTGCGCCTACTGCGCTGGACGCCTTTCGTGAAAGGCGACGAAGAAGCCTGGCTCGCCAACACCAAGAAATTCACGGAAGCGACGGGCGTCGAAGTGCGCATCGACAAGGAGAGCTGGGAGGACATCCGTCCGAAGGCCGCCGTTGCCGCCAATGTCGGCTCCGGCCCCGATCTCATCATGTGCTGGTTCGACGATGCGCACCAATATCCGGACAAGCTGGTCGATCTCACTGAACTCGGCAACTATCTCGGCAACAAATACGAGGGCTGGTACGACGGCGTGAAGGGCTACGCCACACGCGACGACAAGTTCATCGCCATGCCGCTGACGGCGATCGGCAATGCCGTCGTCTATCGCGACACCCATGTGAAGGCCGCCGGCTTCAGTGAATTCCCGAACGATACGGCAGGCTTCCTCGAACTTTGCAAGGCGATGAAGGCAAAGGGCACGCCCGCCGGCTTCCCGCACGGCAAGGCGGTCGGAGACGGCAACAATTACGCCCATTGGCTGCTGTGGAGCCATGGCGGCATGATGGTCGACGAGGGCGGCAAGGTCACGATCAACAGCCCTGAGACGCTCGCCTCGATCAACTATGCCAAGGAGCTCTACGCGACCTTCATTCCGGGCACGGAAAGCTGGCAGGACGTCAACAACAACCGCGCGTTCCTCGCCGGCCAGGTTTCGCTGATCGCCAACGGCGTTTCGGTCTATTACACGGCCAAGAACGATCCGAAGCTCGCCGACATCGCCAAGGACATGCGCACGACGAACTTCCCGATCGGGCCTGTCGGCAAGAGCGTGGAGCTTTTCCAGACGAGCTCGCTGCTGCTTTTCAAGCACACGAAATATCCCGAGGCGGCCAAGGCCTACATCAAGTTCATGATGGAAGCCGACCAGATGAATGCCTGGATCCAGGGCTCCAGCGCCTATTGCTGCCAGCCCCTCAAGGCCTTCGCCAAGAACCCGATCTGGACCGCCGATCCGATCCACGCGCCCTATGCGCGCGCTTCGGAAAAGCTGCGCCCGAACGGCTATGCCGGCCCACTGGGCTACGCCTCCGCGGCGACCATGGCCGACTATGTTCTGGTCGACATGTATGCCGCTGCCGTCACCGGCCAGAAGTCGCCGGAAGATGCGATGAAGGAAGCCGAACGCCGGGCGAACCGCTACTACCGCATCTAATCGGAGCCCGAGACAGGCGGCATGCCGATCACAAGGCATGCCGCCAGCTTCTCTAAAGCGCGTCGCACGAATTTTGATCCATACACCGCGCTTTAGTTCCTTGTTTTTATGCATGTCGTTGTCCCGGAACCGCTGAACACTTCCGGGCGACATGCATCAGGACCGAAAGCAAACTGGAGGCATGCAATGTCGACCTTGAAATCCGGGGATACGCGCGGCCCGATCTCCTCGCTCATGCAGAACAACAATGTGCTCGGCTTCCTGTTCATGCTGCCGGCCGCCGTGTTCCTCGTCTGCTTTCTCACCTATCCGCTCGGGCTCGGCGTCTGGCTTGGCTTCACCGATACGCGGATCGGCCGCGACGGCGTCTTCATCGGCCTGGAGAACTATCAGTTCCTCGCCGACGACGCCGTTTTCTGGATGTCGGTCTTCAACACCATTCTCTACACTTTCGTCGCCTCGCTGCTGAAATTCGTGCTCGGCCTCTGGCTGGCGCTGCTCTTGAACCAGCACCTGCCGTTCAAATCCTTTTTCCGGGCGATCGTGCTCTTGCCCTGGGTGGTACCGACAGTGCTTTCGGCCCTGGCCTTCTGGTGGATCTACGATTCCCAATTCTCGATCATCTCCTGGTCGCTGATGAAGCTCGGGCTGATCAGCGCGCCGATCAACTTCCTTGGCGATGCCACCAATGCACGTATTTCCGTCATCGTTGCCAATGTCTGGCGCGGCATTCCGTTCGTGGCGATCTCGCTGCTCGCCGGCCTGCAGACCATTCCGGCCTCGCTGCAGGAAGCCGCCTCGCTCGACGGCGCGACGAGCTGGCAGCGCTTCCGCTATGTGACGCTGCCGATGCTGACGCCGATCATCGCCGTGGTCATGACCTTCTCGGTGCTCTTCACCTTCACGGATTTCCAGCTGATCTACGTGCTGACCAAGGGCGGGCCGGTCAATGCCACGCATCTGATGGCGACACTCTCTTTCCAGCGCGGCATTCCGGGCGGCCAGCTCGGCGAAGGGGCGGCCATCGCCGTTGCCATGATACCCTTCCTGCTCGGCGCCATCATGTTCAGTTTCTTCGGCCTGCAACGCCGCAAATGGCAGCAGGGTGGTCAGGATTAGGGGGAAATAACCATGTCGACAAATCTCAATTCGGCCGATGAGGTCCTGACCGACAATGCCGAGGGCATGAGCTATCTGAACCGCCTGCCGCGGCGGGTGGTGATGCTCTACCTGCCGATGGCGCTCTTCGTTTTCGTGCTGCTCTTTCCCTTCTACTGGATGGCGATCACCGCCGTGAAGCCGAACGAGCAGCTGACGGACTATAACAATTACAGCCCCTTCTGGGTGGTGGGGCCGACGCTGGACCACATCAAATACCTGTTCCTGGAAACCTCCTATCCCGGCTGGCTGTGGAATACGATGCTGGTGGCCGTGGGATCGACGGCGCTGTCGCTGGTCGCCTCGGTCTTCGGCGCCTATGCGATCGAGCGCGTGCGCTTCACGGGTTCCCGGCAGATCGGCCTCGTCATTTTCCTCGCCTATCTCATTCCGCCGTCGATCCTGTTCATCCCGCTCGCCTTCATCGTCTTCAAGCTCGGGATCTACGACTCGCGCCTGGCGCTGATCTTCACCTATCCCACCTTCCTGATCCCGTTCTGCACATGGCTGCTGATGGGCTATTTCCGCTCGATCCCGTTCGAACTCGAGGAAAGCGCGCTGGTGGACGGCGCCAACCGCTGGCAGATCCTCATCAAGATCATCCTGCCGCTCGCCGTGCCCGGCCTGATCTCGGCCGGCATCTTCGCCTTCACGCTCTCCTGGAACGAATTCATCTACGCGCTGACATTCATCCAGTCCTCGGAGAACAAGACCATCCCGGTCGGCGTCCTGACCGAACTGGTGCGCGGCGACGTCTTCGAATGGGGATCGCTGATGGCCGGCGCGCTCTTCGGCTCCCTGCCGGTCGTCATCCTCTATTCTTTCTTCGTGGATTATTACGTGTCCTCGATGACGGGTGCAGTGAAGGAGTAGCGCTTTCGCCCTGCCTGTGCCTTTTTACGTCCTTAATCTGCCGAACGATTCGTCGCCGCGGGCGAGAATGGGGCATTCAAAGGACAAGAGAGGATTATGCGATGACGGACGCCAAGAGCGGCATTTTGGGGTTGCGGCCGAACATCACCGTCATCGGCGTCGGCGGTGGCGGCGGAAATGCGATCAACAACATGATCGCGGAGAAGCTCGCCGGCGTCGAGTTCATCGCGGCGAACACGGATGCCCAGGTGCTTGCGACCTCGAAGGCCACCCGGCGCATCCAGCTTGGAGCGCAGGTGACCGAGGGGCTCGGCGCGGGCTCGTTGCCGGAGGTCGGTCGGGCGGCGGCCGAGGAGTCGCTTGACGAGATCATGGATCACCTCAGCGGTTCGCACATGTGCTTCGTCACCGCCGGCATGGGCGGCGGAACCGGAACGGGCGCCGCCGCGGTGATCGCACGGGCCGCCCGCGATGCGGGCATCCTGACGGTCGGCGTCGTCACCAAGCCGTTTTCCTTCGAGGGCAATCGCCGCATGCGGACGGCCGAGGTCGGCATCGAGGCACTTCGCCAGGCCGCCGATACCGTCATCGTCATTCCCAACCAGAACCTCTTCCGCATCGCCGATGCGAAAACCACCTTTGCCGATGCCTTCATGACCGCCGATCGCGTGCTCTACTCGGGCGTTGGCTGCATCACCGACCTCATCGTCAAGGAAGGCCTGATCAACCTCGATTTCGCCGATGTGAAATCGGTGATGCGCGGCATGGGACGGGCGATGATGGGCACGGGCGAGGCCACGGGCGAAGGCCGGGCGATGAAGGCGGCGGAGGGGGCGATTGCAAACCCGCTGCTCGACGACCTCTCGATGAAGGGCGCCAAAGGCGTGTTGATTTCGATTTCGGGCGGCTCCGACATGACACTGTTCGAAGTCGACGAGGCGGCGAGCCGCATTCGCGACGAAGTGCAGGCGGATGCCGAAATTGTCGTCGGCGCCATCTTCGACCGTGGCCTTGACGGAAGGTTCCGGGTCTCGGTCGTGGCGACCGGCCTGGAAGGCAGCGGCGCCGCCGCCATGCCCGGCTTCGCCGCGGAAGAACAGCAGATACCGCGCATATTGCAATAAGGCCGTCAGCACGGCTCGAAGCCTGCAAGAGAGTAGGGGGAAGGGAAGCGGCGGCAGCGTAAGCGTTGACCGACGGCTTCCTCCTCCGGTGGAACAAGTATGGCCGGCGATCATTTGTTGGATCATGAAACCTGTCACACCGATCGCAACACTGGTTCTGCTTTTCTCATTCGGTACGGCGAATGCGCTGGAACTGACGGCCGATGCCATCAACACCGCATCGCTTGCTTCGATTGCGCAAGAGCGCCCAAAGAAACCGTCGCCGGACCCGGATCCGGCGATCGTGCGTCTCCAGGTGCTTCTTGACCGCGCAGGTTCTTCGCCGGGCGTGATCGATGGCTTGTATGGCGAGAATGTCGGCAAGGCCGTCGCCGCGTTCGAGACGATGAACAAGCTTGCGCCCGACGGCAAACTCGATCCCGACGCGCTCGGCCGGCTGGAAACCGGCCCAGCCATCGTCGAAAGCTATATCATCACCAAAGAGGATGCCGGCGGTCTCGTCGACCGCATTCCCGAGGATTACGGGGAGAAGGCGGGGATGACGAGCATGGGATATACCAGCGTGGAGGAGAGGCTGTCGGAGCGGTTCCATATGGACATCGATCTGCTGAAGGCGCTCAATCCCGGCACCGAATTCGCACCCGGCAAAACGATCGAGGTGGTGACGACGGGACCTCCCAAAGAGGGGAGGGCCAAACGCATCGAGGTGAATGCCAGGACGGGACAGGTCCTGGCCTATGACGAAGGCGGATCGATGCTTGCGGCCTATCCGGCGACGGTAGGCAGCAGGGACAATCCGTCTCCGAGCGGTACGCACAAGGTCAAGGGTGTCGCGCGGATGCCCGTCTACCGATACGATCCGAAGATCAATTTCAAGCAGGGAAAGAACGACAAGATCCTAACCATCCCCAAAGGACCGAACGGACCGGTCGGCAGCATCTGGATCGATCTGACCGAGCCGACCTACGGCATTCACGGCACGCCCGATCCGGAACTGATCGACAAGGGCGCATCGCACGGCTGCGTCCGCCTGACCAACTGGGATGCGGAAGAGCTTGCTGGAATGGTGAAACCGGGCGTGACGGTCAAATTCGTCGACTAAATATAGTCAGGTCGGTCGATAGATCTGAGCCATCGAGCCCTTCGGAAAGACCTTTGAGCCGATCAGCTCGAGCTGCCTGGGTTGGGCGAGGTCGGAGAAGATCGGCAAGCCCTTGCCGAGGGCCAGCGGATACACCATCAGCATGTACTGATCGACCAGATCATGGGCGATGAGGCTGCGCGCAAAGGCGGCACCGCCATGGGCGATGATCGGCTTGCCATCATGGGCTTTCAGCCTGGCGATTTCTTCGGCCAGATCGCCGCTCGCCACATAGGCCTCACCCCAACTTTCCGCGCCGGGCTGCAGCCCTTCACCGCGCCCTTTGGCCGTTTCAGCAGCCTTCAGGATCGCCGGCCCTTGTTTTGAGAAGACGGCCTTCGGAATCTGGTTCATCGGCGGGGCGAATACTCCTGTCGCGGTCGGCCAATAGCTGGCCATGCCCTGGAAGGTGCGGCTGCCCATGATGTGCAGCCCGGCATTCCACGCATTCTCCACCTTCCAGGCAATGGCCTCCTGGTCGCCGGAAAATATCCATTCGGTTTCGCCCTCGGGGCCGCTGACAAAGCCGTCGAGCGACATGGCCATGGTCAGGATCAACTCTCTCATCGCTTTCTCCTTGCGCTGGTTCGACCCAAGGACGGGCGAGATCAATCTGTTCCGACAATGCGCATTCGCCAAACCCGAAAATCGTGACGACAGCGTATCGTGCAAAACTGTTTGACCACCGCAGCAACGGCCGGTGGCAAACTCGATTTATTTACCCTCGAAATCATGCATCCTGTGCTTACCTGGGCCGCAAGCTGTCCTTGAATTAGGCCAACGCTGATCTTCCGCCGCCGGCGGCTGATCCGACGATTTCGACGCAGAAGTCAATGAAGGTGCGAACCTTGGCCGGCACATGATGGCGGGAGGTGTAGAAGCAGTGCAGCGGAAAGGTCTCATCAGGCCAGTCCGGATAGAGATCGACCAACTGACCAGAGTCGAGATAGGGCTTCATGCCGAGCGAGAAGACCTGGGCAATGCCGATCCCCGCGAGACAGGTAGCAAGCGTCGTGCCGGCATCATTGACGAGAATGCGGCCACGAGTTTCGATCGGCACCACCTTCTTTCCGCGCCGCAACTCCCATTCGAAAGGTCTGCCCGTCAAAGGATCCTGATACAGGATGCAGGTATGATCGGTTAGGTCGGCAGGCAGCTTCGGCGTGCCGTGCCGCTTAAGATAGGACGGCGCGGCAACCGTGATCACCCTCGTGCGAAAAAGCTGTCGGGCAATCAGCGAGCTCTTCGCCGGGATTTCGCCAAAGCGCACCGCCACATCCATGCCGTCAGCGACAAGGTCGCCGATTTCGTTCCGCGTCACCACCTCGATCTGAAGATCGGGATAGCGGTCGAGAAAGGCGCCGAAATTCGGCCCGAGGATCAGCCGCGAAAAATAGGGATCGACATTGATCCGCAGCCTCACACGCACCGTCTGCGTCGTCCCGGCCGCATAGGCAGCGGCTTCTTCGATGCCGCCGAGTAGCGGCACGACCTGCTCGTAGAAACGCGTACCGTCATCGGTGAGTCTCAGGGAACGGGTCGTCCGGTCGAGCAGGCGCACGCCGATGCGGCTTTCAAGTCGCGCCACCGCACGGCTGATTCCAGAAGCTGTCAGCCCCAGCGCCTCGCCTGCCCGCGCAAAACTACCGCTCTCAACGACGGCGGCTAGCACGCTAACCCCATTCAGCAATCGTCCGTCGAACATCATCCAGTTCCTGATGTTTTGTCATGAATTATCTGACAAAAGCGCAATTCAGTCAAAAGCCACTTTGGCGCATCTTTCATTCATCGCGGCGCAGGCCGCTGCCAAAAGGAGTCCGAGAATGTTTGCTGTGACTGGAATAACGGGTCAGGTTGGCGCCGTGGTCGGCGCGAAATTGATGGATCAGGGACTGCCTGTCCGTGCAGTCCTGCGCAATGCGGAAAAAGCAGGCGCCTGGCGGGATCGCGGTGCGGAAATCGCCATTGCCGACATGACGGACGCGCCGGACCTCGCCCGGGCCTTCGAAGGCGCCGAGGGCGTCTTCCTGCTTCTGCCGCCAACCTTCGATCCTGCGCCGGGTTTCCCGCAGGTAAAGGCAATCATCGAAGCACTGAAGACGGCGCTCACAAAGGCGTCTCCAAAGAAGGTGGTCTGCCTATCGACGGTCGGCGCTCAGGCAAAGGAAGAGAATCTTCTAAGCCAGCTCGGTCTCTTCGAGCAGGCTATGTCGACACTTCCGCTGCCGGTCGCCTTCCTGCGCGCCGGGTGGTTCATGGAGAATTCAACCTGGGACATCGCGCTTGCAAGGGAGAGCGGCATCATGCCAAGCTTCCTGCAGCCGCTCACCAAGCCCGTGCCGATGGTTTCGGTGTGCGATGTCGGCGCCGTTGCGGCCGAAATGCTGCAGGAGGACTGGGCCGGTAAGCGCATTGTTGAGCTTGAGGGCCCTTTTCGCATCACGCCGCTGCAGATGGCGGAGGCCTTCTCTATCGTGCTCGGCAAGGCGGTTCGTGCTGAGCTGGTTGCAAGAGAGACCTGGGAAGCGCTATTCTTGAACCAGGGCATGCAGAACCCCCGACCCCGTATGCGCATGCTTGACGGCTTCAACGAAGGCTGGATCGAATTCGGAGGCGGTGAAGCCGGATCCCGCAAGGGCACAACGACCTTTGAGACCGCTATCCGCAAACTGGTCGAACGCCATTGATGACCAAGCCGACAGCCTTCAAGTACTCACGGCTCCTTCGGCCAAACTCCGACCACATGCCCGGCGCTGGACTTCGTACCCGAGATCGACGCCGTGTCCACGTGCCACCACTCCGTGGCCATCGCCACGAAACCGGCACAGGTTCGATCGCGCGGTGGTGCTCGGCTTTCCCCGCTCCTGTCAACAGCCAGAACCTTCTTCATGGTGGCCGAGCGCAGTAAACAATCACATCTTTACAACTAACATGTTAGTCTGCTATGCCTAACTCATCAGCTGGGAGAAATAACGTTGACACAGAAATTCGGGCTTTCGGTCGCTCTCGCCACCCCGTTTGACGGCAATGGTGATATTGTGATCGATGCGATGATCGCGCAGGCGCGGCGCTGCCTTGCTGCCGGATGCTCCAGCGTGACGCTGTTCGGGACGACGGGGGAGGGCTCCTCCATCGGCAGCCTGGAACGCGAGCGCGTTCTTTCAGCCTTCTTCGATGCCGGCATTGCGCCGGAGAATATCATCGTCGGCGTTCTGGTCGACGCCGCCGAGGATGCGGCGTTGCAGGCTGATCATGCTCTTTCCAAGGGCGCCCGCAATATCCTTCTTGCCCCGCCGTCCTATTTCAAGAACGTCAGCGACGACGGCGTCTTCCTTTGGTTTTCGGCCGTGTTCGCGATACTCGGCGACAAGGCGCGCGATATCATCGTCTACAATCTTCCCTCAGTCACCATGGTGCCGCTGAGCGTATCGTTGATCGGCCGGCTGCGGGCCGCCTTTCCGCATATCGTCACGGGCGTCAAGGATTCCTCCGGCGACTGGCCTTACACCGAAGCGCTTCTCAAGGCGCATAGCGATCTCATCATCCTGGTCGGCGACGAACGACACCTCGCGAGAGCCGTGCGGCTCGGCGGCCAGGGTGCGATATCAGGCATGGCGAATTTCCTGCCCCGCGAAGTCAGGCTGATGGCCGAGGACGGCAAGGACGATCCGCGGGTCGAGGATTTCGTGCCCGAATTGCTGAAATATCCCGTCATCGCAGCCGTGAAGGCGATGGTCGCGCGCGTGGCCTCGGAGGAGATCTGGCTTGCGGTTCGCCCGCCGCTCGTTTCATTATCGGGCGAAGGGCAGGCGCAGCTCTCTCTGGCTTTCGATACTCTTTTCCGCTCGAAAGCAGCATAGGTCGGAGATGTTTCTGGAGGAGGCGATGGACGGAACCGAGGAGCAGCCGACACTCAGGGAGAAGGCGTATGCGAGTTTCACGCGCCATCTTCTTGCGCGTGACGTGCGTCCCGGCCAGTTCGTTTCCCAGCGCCGCCTCGTCGAGCTGACGGGACTGCCGCTCGGCGCCATCCGCGAGCTCATCCCCCGGCTCGAAGCCGAAGGGCTGATCAAGACCGTGCCGCAGCGAGGTCTGCAGATCGCCCACATCGATCTCGTCCTCATTCGCGAGGCCTTCCAGCTGCGCGTGTTCCTGGAGAAGGAAGCCGTGGCGCTCTTCACCAAATCCGCCTCGGACGAGACGATCGCAAAGCTCTTGAAGCAGCACCGGGATATCGCCGATGCCATTCGAAGCGGCGACGGTTCGCACGAACTGGAAGTGCGCGCCCAGGCCGTCGATTGGGGCATGCATGACGCCTTCATCGATGCGCTTGGAAATACCATCATCTCGAACGCCTACCGCGTGAACTCGATCAAGATGCGCCTGATCAGCCAGGACCGCTTCCGCATCGCGGGTCACGTCGGGCCCGTCATGGGCGAGCACCTGAAGGTGCTCGAGGCGATCGAGCGGCGATCGGCGGAGGACGCCGTCAACAGCCTTGTCGCACACATCAATAACGCAAGGGATCGTGCGCTGGGGATTTAATCGGGAATAAGCGGCCGGAGGTGAGGAGATCGCCGGCAATAAAGGAGGAGGAGTCACATGCCATCATTCTTCAATCCGACGAGGCGAGGCTTCCTGGCGGGTACGGCCGCGCTCGGGGCAAGCAGCATGCTCGGCATGCGGCAGGCATCTGCCGCGGTCGACTGGAAGCGTTTCACCGGCACCACGCTCGAGGTGAACCTGGTCAAGAGCCCGCGCAGCGAAATACTGCTGAAGTACCTGCCTGAATTCGAGGCGCTCACCGGCATCAAGGTCAATGCCGAAGCGACGCCCGAACAGCAGCAGCGGCAGAAGACGACGATCGAGCTGAGCTCGGGCAAGCCGAGCTTCGACGTCGTTCATATGAGCTACCATGTCCAGAAGCGGCAGTTCGAAAAGGGTGGCTGGCTTGCCGATATCAGCAGCTTCCTGAAGGACACCTCGCTGACCGACCCGTCTTTGACGGAAGGTGACTTCGCCGAAGCCGGCCTCGCCTTCGCCAAGGATGCCAACGGCGTCCTGCGCTCTCTTCCCTTCTCGGTCGATTACTGGATCATCTACTGGAACAAGGCTCTGTTCGAGAAGAAGGGGCTCGCCTACCCCACGAGCTTCGAGGAGCTCGCAAGTGCTGCGGAGGCGCTCACCGATGCCTCGACCAACACTTACGGCTTCGTCGCCCGCGGCCTGAAGAACGCCAATACGCCGGTCTGGACGACGCTGCTGCTCGGCTATGGTTCGAGCCCGCTCGGCCCCGACGGCAAGCTGCGCACGACATCGCAAGAAGCGGTGGATGCGGCGAAGCTTTACCAGAGGCTGATGACCAAGACCGCCCCTCCCGGCGTCTCCGGCTTCAACTGGGCCGAGGCGCAGTCGGCCTTCCTGCAGGGCAAGATCGGCATGTGGCTTGACGGTGTCGGCTTTGCACCGCCGATCGAGAATCCGGAAAAATCGCGCGTCGTCGGCCAGGTCGGCTACGGCATCATTCCGAAGGGCCCGAAGGCGCAGGCCGCAGGCACCTTCGGCGACGGGCTGGGTGTCGTGGCGGCAAGCCAGAGGAAGGAAGCCGCCTATCTCTTCTGCCAATGGGCGATTTCGCATGAAATGGGCGCACGCCTGCTACAGGCCGGCGCCGGCGTTCCCTTCCGCCAGTCGATCCTCGAGGATGCGAAGGTGCGCGAAGGCGTCAAGATGCCGGCCGCATGGCTGGATGCCGTCGTCGGTTCCGGCAAGATCTCGCAGCTCGCGCTGCCGGTGATCATTCCGGTCACCGAGTTCCGCGACATCTACGGCGTCGGCCTCACCAACATGATCGGCGGCGCCGATCCCGCGACCGAGCTGAAGTCGGCAACGGCCCAGTTCGAACCCGTGCTGGCGAAAAGCGAGGGATAATGGCTTCGGCGGGCATCGAAACGGCCGCTATGGCCAAGGCGTCGAAAGGGGGGAGCAAACCGGACCGGTTTGCTCCCAACTACTGGCCCTTCGTCATCCCGGCGCTCATCGTGACTGCAGCCGTGATCGTCTTTCCATGGGTGTTCACGGTGTGGATGAGCATCAACAGCTGGACGCTCGGCCAATCGCAGGTCTTTGCGGGACTGGACAATTATATCAGGCTCGCCGTCGACATGCGCTTCTGGGAGTCGCTCTGGCATACGGTGCTCTATACGGCGCTCTCCGTGCTGGTTCCGCTTTTTCTCGGAACGCTCGCCGCGCTGATCTTCGATGCCCAATTTCCGCTGCGCGGTCTCATCCGAGGCATATTCGTGATGCCGATGATGGCGACCCCCGTCGCCATCGCGCTCGTCTGGACGATGATGTACCATCCCCAGCTCGGCGTCCTCAACTATCTCCTCTCCTTCGCAGGCATCGCCCCGCAGGAGTGGATCTACAATCAGGCCAGCGTCATCCCCTCGCTGGTCCTGGTCGAAAGCTGGCAGTGGACGCCGCTCGTCATGCTGATCGTGCTCGGCGGTCTCGCCGCCGTTCCGCGCGAGCCTTATGAGAGTGCGGAGATCGACGGCGCCAATGTCTGGCAGAAATTCCGTTACCTCACGCTGCCGATGATCGCGCCGTTCCTGATGATCGCGGTGATCATCCGCAGCATCGATGCCGTGAAGAGCTTCGACATCATCTACGCGATGACCCAGGGCGGCCCGGGCACGGCGTCGGAAACGATCAACATCTATCTCTATAACACCGCCTTTGCCTATTACGACATCGGCTATGGCTCGGCCATGGCAGTCGTCTTCTTCATGCTTATCGTGCTGCTCTCCTTCGTCCTCATGATGATCCGGCAGCGCGTGAACTGGTCCGACGGGGAGGCACGCTGATGAAGCGCAAGACGCTCGATCGCATCGGATTGCTGTTCGTCGCGCTGGTGATGATCTCGCCAGTCGTGCTGTTCTTTCTCTGGATGATCTCGCTGTCGCTGAAATATGAGATCGACAACGGCGCCTATCCGCCGATCTTCATCCCGGAGCGCTTCGCCTGGTCGAATTATGTGAAGGTCTTCGAGGAGAACAACTTCTTCCTCTACCTCTGGAATTCGGTGCTGGTGACGGGCGCGGCCACGCTTCTGGCGCTCCTGATCGGCGTGCCGGCCGGATATGGCATCGCACGTCTCAAAGCCGAGAAGTCCGCCATGGTCATCATGATCGCGCGCATGACGCCGGGTCTTTCCTTCCTGATCCCGCTCTTCCTGTTGTTCCAGTGGCTGAACCTGCTCGGCACGCTGGTGCCGCAGATCATCATCCATCTCGTCGTCACCGTACCGATCGTCGTCTGGATCATGATCGGCTATTTCGAAACGACACCGATGGAGCTGGAAGAAGCCGCAAGCATCGATGGCGCAACACCCTGGCAGGTGTTCCGCATGGTCGCGCTGCCGATCGCAAAGCCCGGCATCGTCGTCGCCTTCATCCTGTCGGTGATCTTCTCCTGGAACAATTTCGTCTTCGGCATCGTGCTCGCCAGCCGCGAGACCCGCACGCTTCCTGTCGCCGTCTACAACATGCTCTCCTTCGAGCAGGTGAGCTGGGGTCCGCTGGCGGCGGCGGCGCTGATCGTCACCTTGCCGGTGCTGATCTTGACGGTGTTTGCGCAGCGGCAGATCGTGGCGGGCTTGACGGCCGGGGCCGTCAAGTAAGCAGGTGAGACAAAGATTTTGACTTCTTCCGCCTTCGATCCACCTCCTGGCCCGCCGCGCCGCGTGCTCTGCGTTGGCGCGGCGGTTCTCGACACCCTCTTTCGCGTGCGCTCGCTGCCGGCCGGCCAAGGCAAGATCCTGCCCTACGACATGCTGCAGGTCGCGGAGGGCATGGCATCGAGCGCGGCATTCGCCGTCGCGCGGCTCGGCGGCCATGCCAGTCTCTGGGGTGCGGTCGGCGACGACGCCACCGGCGACCGCATCATGACTGATCTCGGCAATAGCGGCATCGACACGAGCGGCATGCTGCGGGCGGAAGGCGCGCGCTCGGCCGTTTCGACCATCCTGATCGATGATCGGGGAGAGCGCCTGATCGTGCCTTTCTACGATGCGCGGCTGCACGAGACGATCAAGCCGGTGACCGCACAGGATGTCTCGTCCTTCGACGCCGTGCTGGTCGACGTGCGATGGCCGAAGCTTGCGCTGGCGACGCTGCTGGCGGCGAGAGAGGCGGGTAAGCCCGCCATTCTCGACGGTGATGTTGCCGGCGACGGGGTGATCGAGATGCTGGCGCCGGCGGCAAGCCACATCGTCTTCTCGCAGCCGGCGGCCGAACGCCTTGCAGGAACGGCCGATCTCCCGGAGGTCGTCAGCCGTCTGAAACGAAAATACGAACATGCCTTCATCAGCGTCACGTCAGGCGAAAACGGCTCGTTCTGGTTCGACGACCCCGCCAGTAAAATCCGTCATCTCACAGCGCCTGAAGTGGAGGCCGTCGATACACTGGCGGCCGGCGACATCTTCCACGGCGCTTTCGCGCTCGCGATTGCGGAAGGCATGCCGATCGAGGAGACGATGCGATTGTCGTCCATGGCGGCGGCTCTCAAATGCCAGGTGTTCGGCGGCCGCATCGGCGCTCCGAGCCGAGCGGAAGTCTGTGTTGCCATGCGGGACTGGGACGCCACGCCGCTCAGTTTACTTCCCGTCTAAAAATCGGCGACTTTGCCCCAGGCCGATTTCCTGAACCGCGCGGGGTGATAGGGCTTGGGATCGACGATCGGCGTGTCGCCGCTGACGATATCGGCGATCAGGTGGCCGGCGCCGGGGCCAATGCCGAATCCGTGCCCGCTGAAGCCGGCGGCCAGGATGAAGCCCGGTATCTCAGTGATTTCGCCGATCCCGGGCACGCCATCCGGCGTGCTGTCGACATAACCCGCCCAGGCGGCGGTGACCTGGGTTGTCCTGAGATCGGGAAGGAGTTCAAGGGCGCGCGCGTGCGTGCGCTGGATCGTCGCCTGATCGACCTTGGGGTCGAGAATACGCATCCGCTCCATCGGCGTGGGTGCGTCCAGCCGCCATCGCCGCAAGGTTTCGTGACCGGATCTCATTCCCTCCCATCCGCCGGGCGCCAGGCTTCGCCACCGCCGGATGAACATCGGCAGAAACTGCGGCGCGTAGCGAAATTGCTGCGGCGTCAGGTCGACGCGGCCGCCGCCGCTGATGGCAAGTGTATAACCGCCATCGCCGCGGCGCGTGGCAGAGACGGCGGAGGTGTGCAGCGCATCCGGCAGCGCAGCGGCCGGCGCGGAAACCGCAAGGATCGATGAGCGGATCGAAGCCTGCGGAAAGCGGATGCCGAGCTGGTGGCAGAAGGAGGAAGCCCAGGCGCCGCCGGCGAGAACCGCGGTTTTCGTGCGAATGGTGCCATGCTCGGTGACGACGGCGGAAAGACGCCCGCCTTCGGTCTCGATGCCGCGGGCCGCGCAGGATTGGCGCACCGTGCCGCCGAGCTTCAGGATCGCGCGCGCCACCGCCGGGGCAGCACTCGCCGGGTCGGCCGTCCCGTCGGTCGGGGAGAAGACGCCGCCCTTCCAGGATTTGCCCGTCGCGCGGCCGCGCTCGCTCGCCTCGGCGCCGTCGAGCATATGGGTGGTGACGCCGGCGGTGCGGGCAAAGTCGCGCCAGCGCGCCCAGCCCGCCAGTTCCTCTTCGCTGTTGCTGAGATAGAAAAGCCCGCAGCGGCGAAAGCCGGTATCCTCGCCTGAGACAGCTGCGAAACGCTCCCAGAGATCGAGGCTCTTCGTCGCCATCGGCAGCTCCCGCGCATCGCGGTTCTGCTGGCGGCACCAGCCCCAGTTCCGGCTCGACTGTTCCGCACCGATCCGGCCCTTCTCGACGAGAACGACCTTCAGGCCGCGCTGCGCCATGTAATAGGCCGCAAAGACGCCGACGATGCCGCCACCGATGACAACGGCATCGGCAGCTGCGGGAAGCGTCAGGGGCGACTCAACGAATTTCAGCGGTGCAGGCATGAAGCGGTCTCCGGTTGCGGCATAATCTAGCGGGGTTTGCGCATGCGGCGTTGCTGGAGTTCGACCGGCCGGCAGCAGAACATGCCGTCTTGCCGGAAGCGTGCAGACAGTTGTGCTTCGCGCCGACGCGCAAAACGAAATAGACAGGTAGAGGCAATGTGTTACCTTCAATCAAGGGAAAGCTGCAGCATAATCTGCCGTGTTCCGTCGGCCATAACCCGAATAGGTGCTTCGTGAAACTCGATCGTATTGACGTCAAGATCCTCCACGAACTGCAGAAGAATGGGCGCATCACCAATGTGGAACTGGCCGACCTCGTGGCGCTCTCCCCGAGCCCCTGCCTGATGCGGGTCAAAAAGCTGCAGGCGGAGGGCTACATCGAAGGCTATTCGGCGCAGATCAACGTCGGCAAGCTCGGCCAGACGCTAACGGTCTTTACCGAGATCACCCTGAAGAACCACCGGCAGATCGATTTTGCCCGCTTCCTCGCAGCGATCGAAAAGGTCGAGCAGGTCATCGAGTGCCATCTCGTCTCCGGCGGCTATGATTACCTCGTCAAATTCGTCACGTCGGGGATCGGCGAATACCAGACGATCATGGAACGTCTCACCGACATGGATGTCGGCATCGACAAATATTTCAGCTTCGTGGTGCTGAAGTCGCCGATCGTCAGGGCCCATATGCCGCTGACGAGCCTGTTTCCGCTCTGAACCTTTCCAACAAAGGTGCGCGGCTCCAGCGCCGGTCCTAACCCCTGCTATAGGCGCGCACCAGTTCCGGATCCTGTGTCAGCCCGTCGAGCCAGGCCGGATCGAGCTTCGGCACCGAGGAGAAGAGCAGCTGGGAATAGGGATGCTGCGCCGCCTTGATCTTTTCGGGTGTGATTTCCTCGACCTTCCTGCCGTCATACATCACGACGATCTCGTCGCAGATCGCCTCGACCACCGAAAGGTCGTGGCTGATGAAGATATAGGAGAGCCCGAGTTCCCGCTGCAATTCCTTGAGCAGATCGATCACGGCGGCAGCGACCACCGTATCGAGAGCCGAAGTGATCTCGTCGCACAGGATCAGCTTCGGATCGGCGGCGAGCGCGCGGGCGAAATTCACGCGCTGCTTCTGCCCGCCCGAAAGCTCTCCCGGCCGGCGATGGCGAAGGCTGCGCGGCAGACGGACCATGTCCATCAATTCGTCGACGCGGGCGCTGCGCGCCTTGGCCGGCATACCGTGGTAGAAGACGAGCGGCCGGTCGAGAATATCCTCGACCGATTTTGCCGGGTTCAGCGCCGTATCGGCATATTGGAAGACGATCTGCATCTCGCGCAGCTGGTCGCGCGAGCGTTCGCGGGCGCTGTGACCGAGTTCCTTGCCGTCGAAGACGATCTTGCCGAAGGCGGCAGGCAGGATGCCAGCGATAGTGCGGGCAAGGGTCGACTTGCCGCAGCCGGATTCGCCGATAATGCCGAGATTGCGTCCTTTCTCGACCTTGAGGCTCACCTGCTGGACGGCGCAGACCAGGGGCCGGCCATCGGCCTGGCGCTGGCCGTAACCGGCAACGACGTCTTCGATCGTCAACAGCGGCGCCGGCACGGCCGCGCCATCGGCTTCGGGATTGCGCGCCTTCGGCTCGAAAGCAGCGAGCAGCTCGCGTGTATAGGGATGTTTTGCCGCGGTGAGGATCTCTTCCGTCGTGCCGGCCTCCTGGACTTCGCCGCCCTTCAGCACGACGATCCGGTCGGCGATCTGGGCGACGACGGCAAGGTCGTGCGAGACGTAAACGCCAGATATGCCGCCCTTCTTCATGGCCGACTTGAAGGCGCGCAGCACTTCGATCTGCGTCGTCACGTCGAGCGCCGTCGTCGGCTCGTCGAAGATCATCAGCTTCGGGTCGCCGATCAGCGCCATTGCCGCCGAAAGACGCTGCAGCTGGCCGCCGGAGACCTGATGGGGATAGCGTGTGCCGATGATCTCCGGTTCAGGCAGGGAAAGCGCCCGGAAGAGTTCGACCGCACGCCTCCTTGCCTCTTCGGCCGACATCAGCCCGTGGATGCGCGTGACCTCGATCACCTGATCCATGATCGTGATGGCGGGGTTGAAGGCGGCGGCGGCCGATTGCGGCACATAGGCGACCTCCGTGCCGCGCAGCCTGGCGCGCTGTTTTTCGCCAAGCTTGACCATGTCCTTGCCGTCAAGCGAGACGCTACCGCCTGAAATGCGACAGCCCGGCCGGCAATGGCCCATCAGGCTGAGCGCGATCGTCGTCTTGCCGGAGCCGCTTTCGCCGATCAGCGCGACGATCTCGCCCTCGGCGATGTCGAGGCTGACGCCGCGGATGATTTCGACGCGGCGGCCGGAATCGGTGGTGGCTTCGACCCTGAGGTCACGGATTTCGACGAGATTGGTCATCACTCGCTCCGATCTCGAATTTTCTGCGGCAGATTGTCGATCAGCAGGTTCACGCTGATCGTGAGGCTGGCGATCGCCAGCGACGGGAACATGACGGCGGGCGCGCCAAAAGGCAGGCCGCCGATATTTTCGCGCACCAGCGCGCCCCAGTCCGCATAGGGTGGTTGCACGCCAAGCCCCAAGAAGGAGAGGCCGGAGAGCAGGAGAACGATGAAGACGAAGCGGAGCCCGAGATCGGCAAGCACGGGCCCGACGATATTGGGCAGAATTTCCGAGCGGATCAGATAGAGGGTGTTTTCGCCACGGATGCGGGCGACGGTGATGAAATCCATGGAATTGACGTTGACGGCGAGCGCCCGCGCGAAACGGTAAGACCCCGGTATGTAGATCACCGAAAGCGTCAGGATCAGCACCGGAATAGACGAACCGACGGCTGCGACCACGACGAGGCCGAAGAGCTTGCCCGGGATGGAGTTCATCGCATCGAGAAAGCGCGAAAGCAGGGTGTCGAGCCAGCCACCGGCCACAGCCGCGATCATTCCGAGCACGACGCCGCTGAAAAAGGCGATGGTTACGGCCGCAAGCGAGATGCCGACCGTGTAGCGCGCGCCCATCAGGATGCGCGAGAACACGTCGCGGCCGAGATAATCCGACCCCATCCAGAACTGCTGGGATATCGGACCGAAATAATCGGTATCGACGATCTCGCCGACGGGGTAGGGGATGAGCAAGGGCGCGAAAATCGCGATGAAGGCCCAGATGAGAATGACGGCAAGCCCGAGGAGCCCGACGAGGTTGAAGCGGTAGCCGAGCCGGCGCGTCATGGCTGGTCGTTGTTGGATATCGGATGTCATCGCAGCCTCGGATTGGAAAGAATGGCGATAATGTCGGCAAGCGTGATGAGGATCAGGTAGCCGAGGCAGAAAATCATCGCGCAGCTCTGGATCAGCGGCAGGTCGCGGGTGGCGACCGCATCGACCATCAGTTTGGCGATGCCGGGATAGTTGAAGATGGTCTCGACGATGATCACCCCGCCGAGCAGGTAGGAGAGTGACAGGGCGATCGCGTTGACGATCGGGCCGAGCGCGTTGGGAAGGGCATGCCTCAGGACGATGCGGGTTCGCGACGCGCCTTTCAGGAGAGCCATCTCGACATAGGGCGTGTTCAGAGTTTCGACGACTGCTGCGCGCGTCATGCGGATCATCTGCGCTGAGACAACGAAGGTGAGCGTGATGACAGGCATGGCGTAAACACGCAGCATATCGGCAAGCGAGTGGACTTCATTGGCAAGCGACAGCGCCGGCAGCCAGCGGAGATAGACGGCAAAAATCAGTACCGCCGAGGTCGCCACCATGAACTCGGGCACTGAAATCACGCCGATGGTCAGGATCGTCACGATCCGGTCGTAGACGGAACCGCGCAGCATCGCTGCGGTGATGCCGAGGGTCAGCGCGATCGGCACTGAGAACAGCGCGGTCACGCCTGCGAGCTTCAGCGTGTTGACGAAGCGGCCGCCGATCAATTGGCTGATCGGCATGTCGTTGGCGTAGGACGTGCCGAGATCGCCGGAAAGCAGTCCGTAAAGCCAGCTGAGGAAGCGCAGGATCGCCGGCTGGTCCAGATGCATGGCCTTGCGCAGGCCTTCGACGGCTTCCGGCGTTGCCGCCTGCCCGAGTAGGATGGTCGCCGTATCGCCGGGCAGCATCGTCGTGGCGAAAAACACGGCGAAGGAGACGATCACCAGGGTGACCAGGGCAATGAGCAACCGGTTCGATATGAGGGACAGCACCTCTTTGTTCATGCGCGGGCTCCCTTCGGCATTCGGTTGAGGATTATAACGCAGGGGAAGGCAGGCCGGGGACAATTTCAGCCCCCGGCCGCTCTCTTCCTCAGCCTTCGAGCCAGACATATTCCGCGAAGGCGTAACCCATCTGGCCGCCGAGCGGGCTGGGCTCCAGGCCCTTGAGCTTGGCGGAGGTCGCGTCAACGTTGGAGAGATAGGCCGGAATGATCGTGCCGGCCTGGTCGGCGATCATGCCCTGCATCTCGTTGTAGATGGCCTTGCGCTTATCCTGGTCGAGCAGGCCGCGCGCCTCCAGCAGCATCTTATCGAACTTCTCCGACTTGTACTGGCTTTCATTCCAGGGCGCGTCCGATGCGTAGAGCAGCGAGAACAAAATGTCGGGCGTCGGGCGCGGATTGATGTTGCCGAAATGAACAGGCGCCTTCAGCCAGTAATTGTCCCAATACCCGTCCGACGGGACCCGCTGGACATCGAGCTTCATGCCGATTTCGGCACCCGAGGCCTGGATGATCATGGCCATGTCGATCGAGGAATTCGCCGCTTCCGAAGCGACGACCGGGATCGACTGCCCAAGGACGCCAGCCTTCTGGAAGAGGAACTTCGCCTTGTCAGGGTCGAAGCTCTTCGGCTTGAGATTGGCGTCGCGATAGAAGTTGACGGGAGAAACCGGCTGGTCGTTGCCGACTTCGCCGAGGCCGCGCAGCGCCGATTTGACGATCTGCTCGCGGTTAACGAGATATTTCATGCCTTCGATGAAGGACTGCTTGCTGCCCGGCTCCATATCGAGGCGGATATTGAGATTGGTATAGTTGCCGGAGGTCGTCTTCGACAGCACGAAGCCGGCGCCCTGGCTTTCCACAAGGCGCATCGAGCGCGGATTGATCGAGGCGGCAAGATGGATGTCGCCCGACAGCAGCGCATTGACGCGGGCATTGTCGTCGCTGATCGCGAAATATTCGAAGGAATCGACGTTCGGGCCGGATTTCCAGTAGTTCTTGTTCTTGATGCCGACCGAACGGACGCCGGGCTCGAACACTTCCCGGACGAAGGCGCCGGTGCCGTTGGCCTTGGAAAAATCCGTGGTGCCGTCGGCGACGATCATGAAGTGGTGCATCGACAGGATCGTCGGCAGGTCGGCGTTCGGATTGGCGAGCGTGATCTCGGCGGTCTGTTTGTCGACCGCTTTGACGCCTGATATCTGCGCGGCGATCTTGGCGACCTTGGAGCCGACGGCCGGATCGAGGTGACGCTTCAGCGAGAAGACGACGTCATCAGCGGTCAGCGGCTTTCCGTCATGGAAGGTTACGCCGCTGCGCAGCTTGACGGTCCAGACTTTCGCATCCTTGGATTCGATCGCCTCGGCAAGTTCCATCTGCGGCGTGCCCGTCTTATCGAGGAAGGTCAGGCGATTGTAGAAGGAGCAGCAGCGCACATAGTCCGTCGACAGCGAGGCCTTTGCCGGGTCGAGCGTGTCGGCCGTCGAGGACGACCAGCCGGCCGCCTTGAGGGCGCCGCCGGCAACGGGCGTCGCCGCAACCGCGTTGGAGGCGCGGCCGAGGATCAGGCCGCCCGCCGACATGGCGACGCCGCCTGCCAGCATCATCTGCAGAAGCTCCCGCCGGGTTGCGCCGCGGCGGATGGCGTTTTCGATCTTTGCGTCGTCCGACGCAGTCCAGTTGGTGATCTTATTGGTCATATCATTCCCCTTTTGTCGTCTGGTTGGGGGGCTGCCCGTCTCCACGCGGGCTTGGCCCCGATCGGGTCTTCCCGCGGATCAGCTCCGCGCTGCGGTCACGGCCTCGGCAAGGCCGGCCATTGAAGTAAAGTGGTAGTCGGGCTCGGTGAATTCGGCCGGCTCGATGGTGCCGCCATATCCTTTCTGCGCATGGCGTCGCTCGATCCAGCAATTTGTCATGCCGAGCGCGCGCGAGATGCCGATGTCATGATACTGGCTCTGGGCCACATGCAGTATATCGCTTTTCGACGCGCCCTCGGCGGCCACGAAATCGAAGACGCTCTCGAAGAAGGCCGGATCCGGCTTTTCGGTGCCGGTGTCATCAGCCGTGAAAGCGGCATGGAACGGGTTGCCGAGCGCTTCGGAGAAATGGTCGAAGGCCCAGCGGCGGGCATTCGTCATGGCGATCAGCCGGTAGTCCAAGGCAAGCCGCGCCATCGCAGCCGCGCTGTCGGGAAATGCCTTCCATGCCCTGGCTGAATCGCGCAGGCGTTCGCCATAGCGCTTATCGACGGGCAGGCCGAGCTCAGGGGCTATGGCGAGATAGACGCGCACGAGATCATCAGGGAACAGGGACGCATTCTCGCTGTAGCGGGCAGCGCGATAAAGCGTCAGCGCCTGCTCGCCGTCGATCGTCACATCAGCTTCGGCCGCGATCTCCTGAAGGCAGGATTTCAGGCCGCTCTCGAAATCGATCAGCGTTCCGACGACGTCGAAACTCATATATTTGAATTCAGGCAGAGACTTCGTCATGTCGTGTCCCCAGTGTCGGGCGCAAGCGGCATGGACTGCCGCCGCTTCGCAAAAATCTATGTCGTTCCCAAGCCCGGCTTCGCGCCGGGTCCTTATGATGAACCCCTATTTTTTAGGGGTGCTTGGCTTCTGCTCACTTGGAGTTTGGCACCTTCTCGGCATGGATTGCGCCGAATAGACGCCGTGATGCGGCACAAAATTCCGAATATCGGCATCCGGCGGTATTTCGCCGGCTGCGGTTCAATCCCGCAGCGCCCGCCTGACGTCGGGGTCCTCCAATGTCTGGTCGAGCGTCTTGAGCGTCCTTTCCAGGATCGCGTCGATATCGGCATCGGTGCAGCAGAGCGGCGGGGCATAGCCGAGAACGCCGTTGGCGAAGGCGCGGATCACCAGGCCGTTCTCCCAGGCGCGGTCGAAAATGCGCCGGGCAGGCTGCGCTTGCGCCGGAAGCGGTGTACGGGCCCGCTTGTCGGTCACGAGCTCGATCGCCGCAAGCATGCCGCGTCCGCGCACATCGCCGACCAGGGGATGATCCCTCATCGCCTCGAGGCCCGCCATCAGCCGGGCTCCGGCCTTTCTCCCATTCTCCAGCAAGCCGCCCTCATAGAGCTTCAGCACTTCAAGAGCGACGGCGGCGCTGACCGGATGGGCGGAATAGGTATAGCCGTGGCCGACCGCCGAAGCGCCGGCGCCCTCGGCAATTACCTGGTAAACGTGGTCGGCCATGAAGACCGCGCCCATCGGCACATAGCCCGAGGTCAGCCCCTTGGCGGTCGTGATGAAGTCGGGAACGATCTCATCCTCGGAGCAGGCAAACAGCGGCCCGGTGCGGCCGAAGCCGGTGATCACCTCGTCGGCGACAAAGAGAATATCGAGCTCGCGGCAGAGATCGCGCATCGCCTTCAGCCAGCCCTTGGGCGGCACGATCACGCCACCGGATCCCTGGATCGGCTCGGCATAGAAGGCCGCGACGCGATCCGGGCCGATCGCCTCGACCTTGGCGCGAAGTGCTGAAAGCGATGCCGCGATGATCGCCTGCGGGTTGTCGCCGACAGGATTGCGATAAGGGTAGGGCGACGGAATCTTGTGCTGCCAGTCGAAAGGGATGCCGAAGCCGGCGTGGAAAATCGGCAGCGCGGTCAGACCCGCGCCGACCGTCGAGGAGCCGTGATAGCCCTGTTCCAGCGAAATGAACTGGTCGCGCTGCGGTTTTCCGCGGGCGATCCAGTAATAGCGGATGAAGCGGATCGTGCTGTCGACGGCATCCGAACCGCCGAGTGTGAAATAGATATGGTTCAGATCTCCGGGCGCGCGCTCGGCAAGTTCGGCGGCAAGACGGATGGCCGGTTCGGAACCGAGGCCGAAATAGGCCGTCGCATAGGGCAGGTCGCGCATCTGGCGTGTGGCGGCCTCGACGATCGTCTCATGGCCATAGCCTGCGTTGACGCACCAGAGGCCGGCGAAGCCGTCAATCAGCTGGCGGCCGTAGGCATCGGTTACCGTTGCCCCCTTGGCGGAGGCGAGAACCCGTACGCCCTGCGCTTCGTGACCGCGATAGGAGGCAACCGGATGAACGAGATGGGCGCGGTCGAGCTCGATGAGAGAATTGCTGTACATTGACGTCTCCTGCCTCAGCCGAGGGCCTGATTGACGAGTGCGAAAGTGGCGGCGGCCGGATCGGCACGGCCCGGGATCATCGGCTTTGCCATGGCGATCCCCCCGCCGACATGGGCAAGACCTTGTTCGGCAAGCCAGGGCACCAGCCCGGTATCGACTGTGGTGTCGACCCGCAGAAATTGTCCGGGGCGCCGGGCGATGAAATGCGCGACAAGGGCTTTGGCATCGTCGAGGCTACCAGCGACAACCGGACCGATGACCTCGCCGCGGCCGAACGTCCGAAGTGCGGCGAAGCCGCAAACGCGGCCGTCCCGGCGCATCACCGCAAATTCGCCGGCCGCCGCGAGGTAGGCGAGCAGCCGCCTGCGATCGGCGCCGAAGGCGCGGCGGTCGAGTTCGATGATTGCCTCCATGTCGCCGGCGGTCGCGGCCTCCGTCCCCGGCAAAGCGGTAATCTCTTTCGCCACGCCCTGATGCTGCCGGATGGCGCCGGTCTCCCTGAAGCCAAGCTTTTCATAGAGCGGCGACCCTTGCTCCGTCGCGACCAGCCGCAGGGGGCGGTTGCCGGCGAGCTCCAACGCGGCGTCCATCAGCTTGCGGCCGAGGCCACGCCCGCGCATCACCTCGTCGACAATCACCATGTTGATGGTGGCGCAGTCGGCTTCGTATATCGTCGTCAGCACGGTTCCGACGACCCGGCCATCTTTAATCGCAACCGCGCCTTCACTGAGGACAAAGGCCATCTGCCAATCCTCCAGCCGGTGCGGCCAGCCCGCCTGCCGGGAGAGTTCAACTGCGCCCTCCAGGTGTTCGGGGCCGAAAGCCACGAGATCGATCTGACGTGTCTGCATTGCGATGTCCTTCATCTCTTGCCGCAAAGTGTGGTGCAGGATCGACCGGCAGATCGTCTGAAGGCGTTGGTGTCGGCAGTATCTTATAGCGTTGCCCCGAGGCCCCGCCGCATCTTATGCTGGCAGGCGCAATTCCCCCCGCAGACCTCTCCGGCAAAACGAGCCTTGGCGGTGGCGGCCGCACACAACCTTCTGCCAAAGCCGGCTCAGGATACGAAACATTCTGCTTCGACGGTCCGGATTTCAGCTGAGCACACGCTCAAGCCGCAGCCTATGATGAGAGCAGCTGGAACATCAGAGGATACCGTCATGGCTCACTTCCGCCCGAAATACATCACCTTCGACTGCTACGGCACGCTAACGAACTTCCAAATGGCGGAGGCCGCCCGCGATCTCTATGGCGAGCAGCTGAGTGAACCTCATATGCTGGAGTTCATCCGGAACTTCGCCGCCTATCGCCTCGACGAGATCATGGGTGACTGGAAGCCTTACAATGAGGTCGTGCACAATTCTCTTGAGCGGGCTTGCAAGCGCAACGGCATAATATTCCGCGAGGAAGCCGCGCGGATGGTCTATGAGCGCGTGCCGAGCTGGGGGCCGCATCCGGACGTTCCGGCCGGCCTTGCCAAGGTCGCCAAGGAAATTCCGCTGGTCATCCTTTCCAACGCCATGAACGCGCAGATCATGTCGAACGTCGAAAAGCTCGGAGCGCCGTTCCATGCGGTCTACACCGCAGAGCAGGCCAATGCCTACAAGCCGCGCTTCCAAGCCTTCGAATATATGTTCGACATGCTGGGCTGCGGGCCCGAAGACATTCTCCATTGCTCGTCGTCCTTCCGCTACGACCTGATGTCGGCCCATGACCTCGGGATCAAGAACAAAGTCTGGGTCAACCGCGGCCACGAGCCTGCCAACCCCTATTACGGCTATGTCGAGATTCCTGGTATTTCGGACCTGCCCGCCGTCGTCGGGCTCTGAGGACGCGAGGCGATGAAGCTCCAATCCTACTGGCACGACACGGCTCCGGCCTTCGCCAACGCTGCGCAGGGACCCGTGGAAGGCCATTATGACGTCGCGGTCGTCGGCGCCGGCTTTACCGGGCTCGCAGCAGCGCGCCAGCTCGCCAAGGCAGGTGCGCGCGTCATCGTGCTGGAGGCCGAGAGGATCGGCTGGGGAGCCTCCTGTCGCAATGGCGGCCATCTCAACAACGGCCTTGCGCACAGCTTCATCGGCGCCAAGGCCGAACTCGGCAGGGAGCGCGCCATTGCGCTCTACCAGGCGTTCGACGCCTCGATCGATACCATCGAGGCGATCATCGCCGAGGAGGGGATCGACTGCAATTTCCGCCGCGCCGGCAAGCTAAAGCTCGCCTCCAAGCCGCAGCATTACGAAGCGATCGCCCGCAATTTCGAGGCGGTGCATGCCGAGGTCGATCGCGAGACGGCTCTTCTGTCGGCGAGCGACCTGAAAAGCGAGGTCGGCTCCCCCTTTTACGGGGCGATGCTGTCGAAAAAAAGCGCCATGATGCATATGGGGCGCTATGTCGTCGGACTGGCGGAAGCCGCCCGGCGCCATGGCGCCACGATCGTCGAAAGGGCTGGCGTCACCGACCATCGCCAAGCGGATGGCAGACACCTGCTGAAGACATCCAAGGGTGCCGTGACGGCGGATCAGGTGCTGATCGCGACCGGCGCCTATACGACGCCGAATTTCGGTTATTTCCGCCGCCGCATCATCCCGGTCGGCAGCTTCATCATCGCCACGCGGCCGCTGACGGAAACGGAAATCGCGGACACAATGCCCGGCAACCGCACTTGCGTGAACTCGATGAACATCGGCAATTACTGGCGTCTTGCGCCTGACAACCGGCTGATCTTCGGGGGTAGGGCGCGCTTTTCCGCCACGTCAGATCAGCGTTCCGACGCCAAAAGCGGTGCGATACTGCACGACAGCCTCAGCCGAATTTTTCCGCAGCTCGCCGATGTCGGGATCGATTATTGCTGGGGCGGGCTGGTCGACATGACGAGCGATCGCTATCCCCGGGCGGGATATCAGGACGGGGCATGGTTTGCGATGGGCTATTCCGGCCACGGCGCGCAGCTCTCCACCCATCTCGGAATGACGATCGCCGACGCGATCCTCGGCCGCCCGGATCATAACCCGCTCAAGGGATTGGAATGGCCGGCGGTTCCCGGTCATTTCGGCAAGCCCTGGTTCCTGCCGCTGGTGGGGCTCTATTACAAAATGCTCGACAAGATCCGGTAGCCGGCTGCGCCTTCCTTCTGGAACGGATCGAGGGGCTGCGAAAGCAGCCCCTCGACTTTGTCTTCTCTAATCGGCGTGGCGAGGTCAAGCGCCTACGAGTTTTCAGCCTGTGCGGTTTGTGACGTCGTTCGCGGCCCGCGCTTCTCTCCGGGATAAGCTTTGAAGCTCTCCCACCATGGTATCAG
>NZ_ML133696.1:0-121690 GCF_003985155.1 Rhizobium vallis
GCCGGTTGCGATCCTGCTCCCCACAGCCCCAAACGGCTAAGAAGGTGACGATCCGACAACCAGCTGCCGGGCGGGCGGCCACCCGCCCGGCAAGCGTCAGTATCCTACATTTTTCTTATCCAAGAAGGTGCCCGTAGGGCGGATGAGGGGGCCACTCGGCACAACATTTATTGTTGCCCTTCGCTTGAGCTCAGCGCATTCGCGGCTTTGCCGCTCACCCCCTCATCGCCTCGCTATCGCTCCGGCACTTCTCCCCGCTGGGGAGAAGAGACGAGTGGCGGCGCCATACTCAATCCTCGGCCTTTCTATCACCCACCCATCAGCGAAATTTCAAATAAGCATCAGCGCTTCGCCTTTGACTGCGGCTACCGGGTGCCGCTATCAGCACGGCATTCCTTTGTCTTTCGAGCTGCCCATGTCCCTTGACCGTTTTGCCCCCGCCGTCTTCGTTTTCCTCTGGTCCACGGGCTGGGTGGTGGCGAAATATGCCGCGCTGCATTCCGAGCCCTTCACCTTTCTTTCGATACGCTACGCGCTGTCGGCCCTGGCATTCCTGGCGCTCTGCCTGGTGATGCGGGCGCAATGGCCGAAAAGCCGGGCGACGTGGCTCCGCGCCATCTATTCCGGATTCTTTCTGCACGGCTTCTATCTCGGCGGCCTCTGGTGGGCGATTGCCAACGGCGTGCCGGCCGGCATATCGGGCATCATTGCGGCACTGCAGCCGCTGCTGACGGCGATGGCGGCCCCCTTTCTCGTCGGTGAGCGATTGCAGCAGACACAGAAACTTGGCCTTGGCCTCGGCTTTGTCGGCATCGCCATCGCCATTTCGCCGAAGCTCTTCGGTCCGGCGACAGCCGATCTCGCCCATGCCGCCGTGCCGCTGATGATCAATCTCGTCGCCATGGGGTCCGTCACCTATGGCACGCTCTATCAGAAGAAACACCTGCAATCAGGTGACCTCAGAACCATCGCGACGCTGCAATATGTCGGCGCACTGGTTCTCACCCTGCCGCTGTCGCTGATCTTCGAGCGCCAGCATTTCGACGGCACCGCCCAGGCCTATGGCGCGCTCATCTGGTCGGTCTTCGGCCTGTCGATGGGCGGCGTCGGTTTGCTGCTTTACCTCATCCGCCGGGGGCAGGTTTCCCGCGCCGCCTCGCTCATTTACCTGATGCCGCCGGCGGTTGCCCTCGAGGCTTTCGTCGCCTTCGGGGAACCGTTGACCTTGCCCTTGATTGTCGGCACCGCGGTTGTCGTGACGGGCGTCTACCTGACGAACCGCCGGGCCGCCGGGCGACAGACGCCGGCTGAGGCATAGACAATAAAAAAGGCCGGGTTTCCCCGGCCTTTCTGATTTTCAGTCGATCGATGATCAGGCGCGTTCACGGCGCTGGCCGCCGTTGCGGGCGCCAGAGCCGCCGCGGCGATTGCCGCCGTTGCCGTCGCGGCGCGGTTCGCCGCCCTGTGCCTGCTGCGGGCCGCGATCCTCGCCGTGCTTGCGGGCCGGGCGGCCGTGGGCGTGGCGGCCATTGCCGCGGTGATGACCGCTCGGCTCGCCATTGGCATGGTGGGCATTGGGGCCGTTATGAGCAGGACGCTGCGGCTTTGCCGGGCGGAAATCGGAGGTCGAGGCCAGATCGTTGTCGGGACCCAGATTCGGGGTCGCTTCGCCGCGGCGCTGGCCGCGGAAATCCTCGTTGCGGGCGGTACGCTCGGGACGCGGACGACGCTCGCGACGCTCCTCGCCGCCGGCGCGGACTTCGCTACCTTCGCCTTCGCGGCGCGGGCGGCGTTCCTGGCGGCTGCCGCGATGCTCGGAACGGTTCTGGTCGCCACGGCCATTACCCTCGCGACCCTGGCCGCCGCCGCGGTTGCGGTTGTTGCCATTGCCGTTGCCGCGGCGAGGGCCGCTGCTGCTGATATGGGCCGGCGGTTCGCCGCCCGCGACCGTGATGTCGATGCCCATCAGGCGCTCGATGTCACGCAGCAGCTTGGCTTCGTCGGGGGCGCAGAAGGCAATCGCGATGCCATCACGACCGGCGCGGGCCGTGCGGCCGATCCGGTGGACATAGGCGTCCGGCACTTCCGGCAGGTCGTAGTTGTAGACGTGGCTGACGGCCGGGATGTCGATGCCGCGGGCGGCAACGTCGGTGGCGATCAGCGTCTTGATGCTGCCGTCACGGAAGGCCTTCAGTGCCCGCTCGCGCTGGCCCTGGCTCTTGTTGCCGTGGATCGAGGCGACGGAGTAGCCGATGTTTTCGAGATGCTTCATCAGCTTCTCGGCACCGTGTTTGGTGCGCAGGAAGACGATAGCGCGTCCGTCAGGGTTTTCGGTCAGCGACTTGCGCAGCAGTTCCGTCTTGTCGTTCTTGCCGCCGACGAAATGGACGTACTGTTCGACCTTGTCGGCAGCCTTGCCCGGAGGCGTGACTTCGACCTTGAGGGGATCGACGAGATATTCGCCGGCGAGATCGGCGATCGCCTTCGGCATGGTGGCCGAAAACAGCATGGTCTGGCGCTTCTTCGGAACGAGCTTGGCGATCTTGCGCAGATCGTGCACGAAGCCGAGATCGAGCATCTGGTCGGCTTCATCAAGCACGAGGTAGCGGACCGTGGTCAGCGTGATGGCGCGGCGATTGACGAGATCGAGCAGGCGGCCGGGTGTTGCGACCAGCACATCGGTGCCTTTTTCGAGCTGAAGCTGCTGCTTGTTGATCGAGACGCCGCCGACGACGACGTTGATGCGCAGCGACGACTTGCGGATGAATTTCTTCAGGTTTTCGGCGATCTGGTTCACCAGTTCGCGGGTCGGCGCCAGGATCAGCGTCCGCGTCGTGCGGTTGTCGGGGCGGCGCTCGTCGGCGAGCAGCTTTTCGATGAGCGGCAGGCCGAAGGCGGCTGTTTTGCCGGTGCCGGTCTGGGCAAGGCCGATCAGGTCGCGGCCTTGGAGGAGGAGGGGAATGGCCTGTTCCTGGATCGGCGTCGGCGTTTCGATGCCGAGCTGGAACAAAGTAGCGACGATCGGCTTGGAGACACCAAGCGATTCAAAATTGGTCAAGGTATAACCTTTCGGGGCGCCACAATGACTATCGCCGGAACGCACCATGCGATCCGGTTTCATTCTGGCGTCAAGAACCCCGCGTGAAGTGGGAACTTGTGAGTTGGAAAAAGCTTTCCAGCGCTTCTGGCCGCTCTTGGGAGTGCGGCGTTCTATCGAAATGCGCTTTTGTCCCTTCTTCCTGCGTCCGTATTTTCTAGCAGGGGCACGCTCACGCGGCGGCCGGAAGGGTGAAAGCTGGGCTGCATTTGGGCCAGTTCGCGTGGAAAGTCAAGTGCAGTGCACAAGAAAGCCTCTGGTGGAACTTAGTTTGGCATGACAAGCACGAAGCTCTGCGATGCGCTTTCGGCGCCGTTGACGAGGATGGCGATGCGGTGCTCGCCTGGATAATAGCGCCGCGTCGTGATCGGCCGCATGGTGTGGCGGCGCTCGATTGCGTGGCTTTGGCCGGGCGCGAGCGAGATCGTCTTGCATTTGAAGACCTTGGGCGAGAGCGAGCCGTCGGCCTTCACGTGATGGATGGCGTAATCGATCATCAGCGATTGTGTCGTCTCACCGGCATTCGTCATGCGGATTTCGAAATCCAGCCCTTCGCCGAAGAGCACCTCGCCGTTCGCAAGCCTCAATTCGCATGCGAGCGAGGCGGCCGCGCCGAAGCCGAAATTGGCGAGCGCCTGCGCATGGCCCTTCTTCAAAAGCGTGCGCGAGGCGTGCTTCAGCAGCCAGCGGCGTTCGGGGGAGGCGCCCTCGATGTGGCCGGCGATGAAGGCTGCGACGAGATCGGGATGATCCTTGGCGATGTCGTTCAGGCTGTTGGCGACGGAGCGGCGGACATAGTCCTCCGGATCGTCCATCAGCGCGGTCAGGATCGGGAGGATCGGCGCCGGGTCCTTCACGAGGTGCGGCAGGCGCATCGCCCATGGCAGGCGCGGCCGCGTTCCCTCGCTCGCCAGCCGGCGCACATGCCGGTCGGGATCGCCGACCCAGCCGGAAATGATGGCAAGCGCGCGCTGCTGGTCGCGATGAATGAACGGGCGGATGCCATACTCGGCGGTGAAATGCGGCGTCAGCGCCTTCAGGAGATCGAGACCGAGTTCGAAATGGTCGGGGCCGCGGGCGGCGATGAACTGGTTGACCGGCAGCAGCATCCAGCCGGAAAGCCCGGGCCTGTCGGCTGCGGGCAGGCTTGCCTTCAGGATGGCGGCTGCTTCAGGAAAATCATCAGGAAGCGTGGCAAACAGCGCGTCGCAGATGAGGGTTGACCGCTCCATCAGCTCCAGCGCGTTAAGGCCGGTGGTCGCCAACGCCATGAAGCGGCCCTTGTCGAAGGAGGGCGCCTTGGCGGCGATGCGATCGGCCATGTCGCCGACCAATGCCTCATGCAGCAGGTTCTTGAGCGGTTCCGGCATGCTGATCCTCCTTCTGTGGGAGGATTGGCCCGGCGCCGCCGGGAGGTCAAGCGGCGCCGGATGCGGTTTTATCTATTCCGTGCAGACTTTGACGCGGTAGGGATCGCCCCAATCGTCGTGCCGCCATTCGAGGTGGCAATAGGACGGCCGGTAATAGGTCCGGTAGACCGGATAGGGGCGATAAGCGGGATAGGCGGGGTAGGCAGGATACGCGGGGTAGGCGGGTCGGGCGGCCTCGGACAGCAGGGCGCCGCCGACGACGCCGGCGGCAAGGCCGCCCCAGAAGGCGTCGCGCGGACGGGCATCGGCGGTGGTGGCGGTGGCGAGCGAGGCGCCGGCAAAGGTCAGCGCGATCAGGCCCGCCGCCATGGTCTTATGAAGAACGGACATGGTATTTTCCTTTCATGGTGGCTTCCATAAAGCCATGTCGAGACTCGGCCCGGATCGCGGCGGCGCGATGGCCGCGCAAGCGCTTCCCGCATTAAATTTTCGTCATGATTTCAACGGGTGCCGCCATCGAAATGAATGACGACGGATCTGGGATTGCGCCAGTCGCGATGGCCTCTCAGGCTCGTGCAAGCTCGCCCTGCCAATGTGAGACATCTTCAGTTTGGTGAGCCGGCTGGCAAATGTCAGCCATCAAAATTTATGGTTAAAACCTTGTTAAAAGCCTTGGCGTTATAGTCTTTGTAGTCGATATTTCATTTATTGCGGGAGCGACAATTTCTTGAAAGCAGCCGGGGAACTTCTGGAGTTGGCTTGCCGCCGGATCGCTGATCTGGACACCCCGGCCTATGTCAAGAACAGCGAGCTGCGCTACATCGCCGTCAACGAGGCCTACGCCGATTTCTTCGGCCGCGAGATTTCCGATTTCATCGGCAGGCGGAGCCGCGAACTCTTCGACCGTCCCGAGGAAGAGGATCGCGAGGACAAGGAACGTCGCGCGCTGGTGTTCGGCACCGAGGAAAACGCCATCTGCTTCGATGCCGTAGGCCTCCATCACGAGCGCATTGACATCGAAAGCTTCTCTCCGTCGCCGGATCGAGCCTATGTGCTTGGCATTTTCGAAGTGCGCGAGCGCCGCGCCCTTGGCGGCAATCCCGTTATTTCAGGCAACTTCAAGGCTGTAAACGATTCCGAAATTGCCGCCGATTTCGCCCAGGTGCGCGAGGCGCTTGAGACGCTAGATCATCCGATCGGCATCTTTGCGGCAGACGGCCGGCCGCTGGTCGTCAACGCCGCCTATCGCAACGGCGCGAAGCCTGCCGCCGCCGGAGATTCGGCCTGGGGTGAGAGCGTCGACGAACTCGATGTTCTCCGCACCGTCCTGGAGGACCTGCCGGTTGCCGTTTTCGTGCGCGACGACGAGCACCGCCTGGTCTATGCCAACAAGTATTATGAGACCTTCAGCGGCCATTCCCGCTCCGCGTATCTCGGAATGACCGAACAGGAAATGTTCGGGCTGGAAGGTGGTGAGGCGATCTACCAGGAAAACCAGCTGGCGCTGAAGCACGGAATATCGGTCGAGCTCGAGAGCGAGATGCCGAGCAAGAGCGGCCACATCTATCCGGTCATCTCACGCGTCAACCGCGTCATGACATCGGATGGGCGGACCTATGTCGTCGGCTCCTTTTCCGACATCTCGCCGCTCAAGGAGCGCGAGAATGCGCTGATTGCATCGCGCAAGCAGGAAGAAATCCTGCATCGGGATATCGAAAGCATCCTGCGTTCGCTGCCGGTCGGCGTACTGATCCTCGATAACGACCACCGGATCGTCTACGGCAACGACGAATTCTACAGCATCTGGGAGCTGCCGCTCGACGATCGCTTCGACGGCCGCCCTTTCCTCGACGTCATCCGCCGCAACCACGAGCTCGGGCGCTATGACGGAACGCAGGTGCCGGAGGAGATCTACGCCTTCCGCAAGCACCTGTTCGAAGCTGAAGAGCCCGAGCCGATCGAACTTGGCTGGGCAGGCGGCAAATCCGTGATCTTCGACAGCCGCCGCCTCTCCAACGACCGCATTCTGCTCACTTATGCCGATATCTCGGCGGTGCGCGAACGGGAAAACGAAATCCACGAGACGCGCGCCGCACTCGAGCGGCTCGGCGAAATGATGCGCGATGCGACGCATGCCATGTCGCAGGGCATCGCCATCGTCCAGGATAACGTCATCAAGATGTCCAACGAGGCGATGGCCGACATCCTGCAGATCCCGCCTCATCATATCGAGGCCGGGCAGGGTTGGCTCGGCATGTTCGAATTCTGCGCGGCGCGGGGCGATTTCCACGACGCGGCGGATGAGATCCTGCAGGAGTGGCGCGCCAATATCGCGGCCGGCCAGCCGATTTCCACCGTCTTCCATGTCGGCGGCGAGCGCTGGGTGAACATGGATGCGACCGTCAGCAGGGGTCAGCATTGGGTGGCGCTTTTCACCGACGTCACCGAGCTCAAGAGCCGCGAAGAGGAACTGCGCGAGCTTCTGTCGCGCGCCGAAGCTGCCGACCGCGCCAAATCCGAATTCCTCGCCAATATGAGCCATGAAATCCGCACGCCGATGAACGGCGTGCTTGGCATGGCCGAGCTGCTTGCCAAGACCAATCTCGACACACGCCAGAAGACCTTCATCGATATCATCGTCAAGTCGGGCAACGCGCTGCTGACTATCATCAACGACATCCTCGATTTTTCGAAGATCGATGCCGGGCAAATGAAGCTGCGCAAAGCCGCTTTCGATATCACCGAAGCAGTGGAGGACGTGGCGACGCTCCTCTCCTCCCATGCGGCCGAAAAGAATATCGAGCTTCTGGTGCGGGCAGCACCGGATCTGCCCGCCGCCGTGATCGGAGACGCCGGGCGTTTCCGCCAGATCGTGACCAATCTGGTCGGGAATGCCGTCAAATTCACCGAGCGCGGTCATGTCTTCGTCGATGTCGGCTTCGAGACGGTCGCCGGCGGCGAGATCATGGCGAGCATCCGCATCGAAGATACCGGTATCGGCATTCCCGGTGAAAAGCTCTCATCGGTCTTCGACAAGTTCTCGCAGGTCGACGCTTCCTCGACAAGGCGACATGAGGGAACGGGGCTCGGCCTTGCGATCACCGCCGGCCTCGTCGATCTTTTCGGCGGCTATCTCAATGTCGACAGCGAATGGGGCAAGGGCTCGGTCTTCACCGTCAACCTGCCTTTCGCGGTGGCTGCGGCCCGCCTTGAGCCGAAGCCGCTGCCGATCAACGTGCAGGGCGCGCGTATCCTCGTCGTCGACGATAATGAGGTGAACCGGCGCATCCTCACCGAGCAGCTTTCGCTCTGGGGCTTCGACGGTGTGGCCGCCGAGGGCGGCGGCACCGGTCTTGCGATCCTGGAGGCGGCCGCTGATCTCGGCGTGACCGTCGACGCCGTGGTGCTCGACTATCATATGCCCGACATGAACGGCGCCGATGTCGCGCGCCGGCTGCGCGCCGATCCCCGCTTCGTCGAGCTGCCGATCATCTTCCTGACATCGATGGATATTTCGGGCACGGAAAAGGAATTCGCGGCGCTGAACGGCCACGCGCATCTGATGAAGCCGGCGCGCGCCAACGTGCTGCGCAACACCGTCGTCGAAGTGGTGCGCGCCCGTCGCGTCAAGCAGGCCTCGGAAGCCGAGATTGCCCGGCTGCAGGCCGAAGCAGCCGTGCCTGTACCGGCGCCGGCACCCTTGCCACAGTCCCGTGCGGCCGAATTCGTCGACGTGCTCGTCGCCGAAGACAACGAGGTCAACCAGATCGTCTTCACGCAGATACTCCAGGGAACAGGCCTTTCCTTCCTCGTCGTCGACAATGGCGAGCAGGCGGTGGCCGCCTGGCAGCGGCACACGCCGCGCATCATCATGATGGACGTATCGATGCCCGTGATGAACGGCCATGAAGCGACCCGAACGATCCGGAAACTGGAACAGGGGCAGGGCCACCGCGTGCCGATCATCGGCGTCACCGCCCATGCGCTGGAAAGTGACCGCGAGCTCTGCCTCGATGCCGGCATGGACGACTACATGTCGAAGCCGATCAGCCCTGAACTGCTGGAAGAGAAGATCCGGCAATGGCTCGGCAAGGATGAGCTGCAGCCGGGGCGTACCGGCTACTGATCTTTAATCGCGGGAAACCTTGACGCCGCAGAGCATTTCGCGCTTGCCGGCGAAGCCCTGGCGGCGCTCGACGGCAAAACCGGCGGCGATGAGGTTGCGGCGCACGAAGCCGGCTGCGGCATAGGTGGCGAAGGTGCCGCCGGCTGCGCTTTTTTCGCAGACGAGCCGCATCAGTTCTTCCGACCACATGTCGCCGTTGCGCGAGGGGGCGAAGCCATCGAGATACCAGGCGTCGAAGCCGGGCTTTGCCGCTGCGACGCCGTCGAGGGCCGCGCCGCAAACGACGCTGAGCCTCGTCTGGGCGTCGAGGTCGAGCGTGACGATACCCGCCGGCGTCTGCGGCCAGGCCGCCGTCAGCGCCTCGCGCTCGGCATCGATCTCAGGCCAGTGCGAGAGCGCCCGGCCGATCTCTTCGCTGCGCATCGGGTGGAGTTCGAAGGAGATGAAATGCAGGTGTTGGCCGTCCGTGCGATGCAGCTTCCATTGCCGCCAGGTTTCGGCGAAGTTGAGGCCGGTGCCGAAGCCGAGTTCGCCAATCACGAATTCCTGCCGCCCGTTCCAGCGCTCCGGCAGGCCGTTGCCGGCCAGGAAGACGTGGCTGCATTCCAGCCGCCCATCGGTCTGGCAATAAAAATGGTCGCCAAAGGCTGTGGAATAAGGCATATCGCCGTCGCGCCATTCGAGCGGCTGCGGCGCGCCCGCGCCAATCTGATCTGGATTCATCTCTGCCATGGAACAAGCCGATAGTCCTGCGCCGGCGTCCGGTCAATCGTTCTCAGATTTGCTGATCGTCGGCGGCGGCATCATGGGTCTCTGGGCGGCCGTCCATGCCGAGCGCCGTGGCATCAGCACCATTCTTGCGGATGCCGGCAGATTGGGTGGAGGGGCGAGCGGCGGCCTGCTCGGGGCGCTGATGCCGCATATGCCGGACCGGTGGTCGGAGAAGAAGCAGTTCCAATTCGATGCGCTGGTTTCGCTTGAAGACGAAATCGCAACGCTCGAAGCCGAGACCGGGCTTTTCGCCGGTTATCGCCGTTCGGGCCGGCTGATCCCGTTGCCGAAGCCGCATCTCAACCGTATCGCCCGCGGTCATTCCGAGGATGCCGAGCGCCATTGGCGGGCAGGCGAGCGCCGCTTCCACTGGCATGTACTGGACAAGCCTGATGTAGACGGCTGGGTCGAGGCGTCCGCCGGCGAGAGCGGTTTCGTGCACGACACGCTCGCCGCCCGCGTCGCGCCCCGTTCGTTGACGTCAGTGCTGATTGCCTTTCTGCGGCGGGCAAAACATTTGCGCATCGTGGAACATGCGGCGGTTGCCGGTCTCGATCCCGATCGAGGCACGGCCGAGATCGGTGGCGAAGCCATTGCTTTCCGTCACTGCATGCTGGCTGCCGGTCATCGGTCCTTTCCTCTGCTGCAGGATCTGACGCCAGGGCTGAAGCAGCCGCTTGGCCAGCCGGTGAAGGGGCAGGCGGCGCTGTTGAAAGCGGATATCGACCCGGCGCTGCCGACGATCTTCCTCGATGGGCTCTATATTGTTGCGCATGAGGGCGGACATGCCGCGATCGGCAGCACCAGCGAGAACCGTTTCGACGATCCCACGTCGACCGATGCCCAGCTCGACGGGCTGATCGAGGCGGCGCGGGCCATCGTGCCGGCGCTTCGAAACGCACCCGTCGTCGAGCGTTGGGCGGGGCTTCGCCCGAAGGCGATCGATCGCGATCCGATGATCGGCCGCCACCCCGATCACCCGCGCCTAATCGCGCTAACTGGCGGCTTCAAGGTCAGCTTCGGCCTTGCGCATCGGCTGGCGGAAGCGGCTATATGTATCGCAAGCGATGCACATTGCGAGTTTCGGCTGCCGGAAAGTTTCGCGATTTCAAGCCATATCGCAGCGGCTTCACGTTAAACGTGAATTAGTCGCTGCTCTGCTTCGTTATTCTGTCATGCAAATCACCTATCTGCTTGCGCATCGACAGCGCCGGATCGCAATGGCGCTTACTTCCTTGATGGAGGAAATTGCATGCGCTATGCCATTTGCTTCACGCCTCCGGCGAGCGACCAACTGTCGCTCGTGGCCGCCAATTGGCTTGGCCGAAACGTGTTTTCTGGTGATGCGACGGAGCCTCCGGCCATTCGCGGCCTCGGCATTCATGAGATCGCCTTCCACACCGCCGTGCCGCGCCGTTATGGTTTTCACGGTGTCTTGAAGGCGCCGTTCCACCTCTCCGCCGACATGTCGGAATCTCAACTCCTGCGCGATCTTATGCGTTTCTCCGGAACGGTCCTTCCCTTCCGGATGCCGCGTCTCGAGGTCGTCAGGCTCGGCAATTTCTACAGCCTGCTGCCGAATATCCCCTGTGAGCAGATCCAGTATCTCGCCTCGGCAATCGTGCAGGAATTCGACCGTTTCCGCGCGCCGCTCAGCGAAGCCGAGATCGAGCGCAGTGACCCGGACGGATTGTCGGCGGCCCAGTTCGCCAATCTGCATCGCTGGGGCAATCCTTACGTGATGGAAGAATTCCGCTTCCACATGCCGGTGACGGGCCCGATCAACGCGATCGACATGCCGCGCATCGAGCCGGCGCTGCGGACGATTTTCGAGCCTGTGCTGAGAGAACCGATCATGGTTTCGAACGTGGCGCTGATGATCGAGGAGGGTACCGGCGGTCCCTTCCGCGTTCATTCGCTGCATCCGATGGGCAAGGTCAGCGCGCGCAAGATCGCCTGAAGTTCCCTGCGCTAAGAAATTGTTCCATAACGGGAAAATTGCGTTGCGCAGTTTCCGTCTCGACATTCCGGCTGCGGATGATACCGTTCCCCGTCTTTTCAGAAGGTGATTTGATGGTATCCGAGACTTATCCGCGCAATCTGGTCGGCTACGGGCGTCAGACGCCTGATCCGAAATGGCCGGACGAGGCACGCATCGCCGTGCAGTTCGTCATCAATTACGAGGAGGGGGGCGAAAGCTCGATCCTGGACGGCGACCCGGCTTCCGAAAACCTGCTGTCGGAAATCGTCGGCGCGGCGGCCTGGCCGGGGCAGCGCAACCTCAATATGGAATCGATCTACGAATATGGCTCGCGCGCCGGTTTCTGGCGACTTTGGCGGATGTTCACCGATCTCAAGGTGCAGGCGACCGTTTATGGGGTGACGCTGGCGATGGCCCGCAACCCTGAGGCCGTGGCCGCCATGAAGGAAGCGGGCTGGGAGATCGCCAGCCACGGTTATCGCTGGCTGGAATACAAGGATTTTCCCGAGGACCTAGAGCGCAAGCACATCCTCGAAGCCGTACGCCTGCACACCGAACTCACCGGCGAGCGGCCCTACGGCATGTATCAGGGCAAGCCTTCCGACAACACGCTGCGGCTGGTTCAGGAGGAAGGCGGCTTCCGCTATTCCTCCGATTCCTATGCCGACGACCTGCCGTACTGGGTGAAGGGCGTCGACGGCAAACCCTTCCTGATCATTCCCTACACGCTTGAAACCAACGACATGCGTTTCGCAACACCGCAGGGCTTCAATTCAGGCGACCAGTTCTTCACCTATCTGAAAGATGCTTTCGACACGCTCTATGAGGAAGGCAAGGACGGCAGCCCGAAGATGATGTCGGTCGGCCTGCATTGCCGCCTCGTCGGGCGCCCCGGTCGCGCAGCCGCGTTGAAGCGATTCATCGAATATGTGCTGAAGCACGACAAGGTCTGGATTCCGCGCCGCATCGAGATCGCCGAGCACTGGCACAAGCACCATCAGCCGGAAGCGCTATGATGCTGTCGCGCGAGGATTTTATCTCCCGCTTCGGTGGCGTCTTCGAACATTCCCTATTCATCGCCGAGCGCGCCTATGATACCGGCAGCATAAAAGAACCGCTGACGGCATCCGGCGTGCATGCGGCCCTTGCAGCCGTCTTCCGCGCGGCAAGCCGAGAGGAGCGCCTTGGCGTGCTCCGCGCCCACCCCGACCTTGCCGGGCGTCTGGCAATATCAGGCGAGCTCACCGAGGACAGCCGCAAGGAGCAGGCCGGCGCCGGCCTCGACCGGCTGAGCCCGGCCGAGCATGCCCGCTTCACCGAGCTCAATTCGGCCTATGTCGAAAAATTCGGCTTTCCCTTCATCATCGCCGTCAAGGGGCTCGGCAAGGACGATATCCTGTCGGCCTTCGAAGTACGGATCGGTAATGGCAGGGACGAAGAATTCGCCACCGCGGCCGCCGAGGTCGAGCGGATCGCGCTGCTGCGCCTGACAGCGATGCTGCCGGAGGCTGAATGAAAGAGCGGCACGCAATCGACTATCTCAATGAAATGTATGAAGCGGCGTCAGAAGCGCTGTCTTTCATCGGCGGAATGGATGAGACGGCCTTCGCCGGGGACAAGCTCACCTTCAAGGCGGTTGCCTTCTGCCATTTCACCATCGGTGCTGCGGCGTCTCGCCTGTTGGTGACACATCCGGAATTTGCGACCGAGCATCCGACCTTGCCATGGACGAAAATCTGCGGCACGGGCAACCGTATCCTGGACGACGTCTTCGATCTCAATCCGTCGGAGATATGGGAGGCGACATATCGCACGCTGCCGGAGCTGCTTTCGGCAATCGATGCCGTCCGCTACTGGCATGCCCAAGGCGAGTGAAACCATGTCCGAATATCTCGACATCCGTCCGCTCACCAAAGCCGCCTTCGCTTCCTTCGGCGAGGTGATCGAGGCCGATCCGGCCTCGATGCGGCTCATCAACGGCGGCACGACCGAGCGTTTCCACGCGCTGGCCGTGGCGGAAGCGACGGGCGAGGGCGCGCGCGTCATCATCAATCTCTTTCGCGGCCAGCCGCGCAGCTTTCCCTATGCTGTCGACATGATGGAGCGCCATCCCTTCGGCAGCCAGAGTTTCTCGCCGGTTTCCGGCCGGCCCTTTCTCGTTATCGTCTCCGAGGACGAGAACGGACGTCCGGGCAGGCCGCAGGTATTTCTGGCGCGCGGGGACCAAGGTGTGAACTACGGCCGCAATGTCTGGCATCATCCGCTGATGGCGCTCGGCCAAGCCTCCGATTTCCTGGTCGTCGACCGCGACGGGCCTGATAATAATCTGGAGGAATTCTTCTTCGAAACCCCCTTCATCATCAAAGAGCCAGCCCTATGACCGGACTGACCACGCATGTTCTCGATACCGCTCTCGGTAAGCCGGCCGAGGGCCTGAGGATCGATCTCTTCCGGATCGACGGCGAGATGCGCAGGCATCTGACGACCGTTGTGACCAATGCCGACGGAAGGGTCGACGGCGGCCCGATTCTCATCGGCGAGAATTTCCACGTCGGTACCTATGAACTGGTCTTCCACGCCGGCGATTATCTGAGGGCGAGCGGCACGCCGCTGCCGCATCCGGCCTTCCTCGATCTCGTGCCGATCCGCTTCGGCATCGCCGATATCACGGCGCATTACCATGTGCCGCTGCTGATCTCGCCCTATGGCTATTCCACCTATCGGGGCAGCTAAAAATGCGTTTTGCCGCGATCGCAGACATCCATGGCAACCATCTGGCGCTCGAGGCGGTGCTTGCGGATATTCAGGCGCAGGGCATCGAGGAGATCGTCAATCTCGGTGATTTCTTCAGCGGGCCGCTGGAAGCCGGCAAGACAGCAGATTTGCTGATGCCGCTTAACCTCACCTCGGTTCGCGGCAATCACGATCGCTACCTGATCGAGCAGAATCCGGCGGCGATGCATGCCTCGGATGCCGCCGCCTATCGTCAATTGTCGCCGTCCCATCTCGATTGGCTGCGCAGCCTGCCATTCGATACCGTCTATCGCGGCGAGGTCTATCTCTGCCATGCGACGCCGAAGGACGACAATCTCTACTGGCTGGAATCGGTTTCGCCTGAGGGTTTCGTCTTCCTGAAGCCGGTCGAGGCGATCGCGGCCCTTGCCGAAGGCATCGACCTGCCGCTGATCCTCTGCGGCCACAGCCATATCCCCCGCGTTATCCGGCTTTCCGACGGTCGCCTCATCGTCAATCCGGGCAGCGTCGGCTGCGGGGCCTATGACGACGAGCTGCCCTATTACCACAAGGTCGAAGTTGGCCATCCGCTGGCGAGCTATGCCATTCTGGAAAAGACGGCGGCCGGATGGATATGGCAGTTCCGAACCGTCGCCTATGACCATATGGCGATGTCGGCACTCGCCGCCGAAAGAGGCCGTGCCGACTGGGCGAGCGCGCTGGCAACGGGTTGGCTACGGTAGTAGCGTTACTCCCTGTCGGCGCTGCAGGTTCATTGCCGCCCCGCGATGATCGACGAGTTCACGTCGTTGATGTCGCGCTTGCCGCAGAGCGCCATGGTCATATCCATCTCCTTGCGGATGATGCCGAGCGCCAGTGTCACGCCTTCCTTGCCCATGGCGCCGAGGCCGTAGAGGAAGGGGCGGCCGATATAGGTGCCCTTGGCGCCAAGCGCCACGGCTTTCAGCACGTCCTGGCCGGAGCGGATGCCGCCGTCGAGGTGGACCTCGATGCTGTCGCCGACGGCATCGATGATTTTCGGCAGCATGCTGATCGAGGAGGGAGCGCCGTCAAGCTGGCGGCCGCCGTGATTGGAGACGATGATCGCGTCGGCGCCGGTATCGACGGCTGCCTTGGCGTCCTCCGGATCGAGTATGCCCTTGATGATCAGCGGGCCGCCCCATTGTTGCTTGATCCAGGCGACATCCGACCAGGATAGCCGCGGATCGAATTGCTCGTGCGCGAACTTGGATACGGAGGCGACATTGGCAACGTTCTTCGCATGGCCGACGATATTGCCGAAATATCGGCGCTTCGTCTGCAGCATATCAAGGCACCAGAACGGCCGCATTGCCATCTGCCAGAGGTGCTTCGGGGTAAATTTCGGCGGCGCCGACAGGCCGTTGCGGAGGTCCTTATGGCGCTGGCCGAGGATCTGCAGGTCGGCCGTCAGAACCAGTGCCGAACATTTGGCGGCCTTGGCGCGGCGGATGAGATCGAGGACGAAATCCCTATCCCTCATGACGTAAAGCTGGAACCAGAAGGGCCGGGTCGTCACCGAGGCGACGTCCTCGATCGAGCAGATGCTCATGGTCGACAGCGTGAAGGGAACGCCGAATTCTTCCGCCGCCCGCGCAGCCAGCATCTCGCCGTCGGCATGCTGCATGCCGGTCATGCCGGTCGGCGCGAGCGCCACGGGCATGGACACCTTCTGGCCGATCATCGTCGTCTCAAGCGTGCGGTTGGTCATGTCGACCAGCACCCGCTGGCGCAGCTTGATCTGACTGAAATCGCTCTCATTCGCCCGATAGGTGGATTCCGTCCAGGCGCCCGAATCCGCATAGTCGAAAAACATCTTCGGAACACGGCGCTGTGCGAGTTTTTTCAAGTCTGCGATGGTGAGCGGAGTGGCCATGAATGGAACCTTCACATCTGAGCGCGGCTATCGGCGTAACATGAAATTCGGAAGGGCGTTATGGGAAATCGGCCGTATCATGCAGCTTTTTCGCCACGGATCGGTTGGATCAGAATATCCAGGGGAATGCCGAGATGTTCATGCAGCCGCCGGATCATTTCGAGGGAAAGCGCACGCTTTCTGTTGAGGATTTCGGCCACTCGTCCGCGGCTGCCGAGAATGGGTTCCAGATCCTTCCGCACCAACCCCTGCTGCTCCATCCGGAAGAGGATGGCATCGATGGGATCGGGCAGGTCGATCGGGTATTGGGCTGTTTCATAGAGGTCGATCAGCGTTGCCAAAATATCGAGCTTGTCAGCTTCGGGCGAGCCGTTTTTCGCCCCCCAAAGCTGCTTCAACAGCAGGAGTGCGTCTTCGTAATCATCGTCATTGCGGATGGGTTTCAGCTCATTCATGTTCCACCGTCGCTGCGTCGATCCTGTCATAGTTGCGATGCGTGCCGATCCATTTGATCCAGACGATTGACCGTGCAAAATCGACGGCGACGATCAGCCGGTAGTCATTTCCTTTGATGTTGAAGACGATGCGCTCGGCGTTGACGATACTTGCATGGGCATACCGCTTCTTCACATCGGACATGGATTTCCAGTCCGCCTTGCTGACTTCGTGAAACCACGTATCGAGTGCAGCCTTCAAGGCGGCTTGGCTTTTTTGGCCGTCCGGGCTTTCGACAAATTCCGTCAGGGTGCGCCGGGCGATTACCCTCATGTCGAAACCATATCATGCTCCCATTTTGGGAGCAATAGAAGCGTCATCGAAGTCCCGCTTTCAATGCAACACCGGCCACATACGTTTCGGCAATCGCCCGGTCGTCGCCCATGGTCTGCAAGAGGAAGAGTTCCTCGGGCAGGGTCTTCACCACTTCCATCTTCAGCGCCATGGCCGGAGTGGCAGTCGCATCGAGCACGACGAGATCGGCTTCGGTGCCGGGTTCCAGCGTGCCGATCCGGTCGGCCAGCGACAGCGCCTCGGCATTGCCGCGCGTCATCAGGTAATAGCTTTCCAGCGGGTTCAGCCGTTCGCCGAGCAACTGCTGGATCTTGTAGGCCTCGTCCATGGTCTTGAGCATCGAGTAGCTGGAGCCGCCGCCGATATCGGTGGCGACACCGATACGCACCGGCTTCTCGCGCCGCGCCAGCGCCTTCAGCGGAAACAGGCCGGAGCCGAGGAAAAGGTTCGAGGTCGGGCAATGGATCGCGACGGAGCCGGTTTCGCTCATGACATCGGCTTCCCGCTCGGAGAGGTGGATGGCATGGCCGAACAGGCTTTTCGGCCCGAGCAGACCGTAGCGGGCGTAGATATCGGTATAGTCGATCGCCTCGGGATAGAGCTCGCAGGTGAATTTGATCTCTTCGTGGTTTTCCGAAAGATGCGTCTGGATGTGCAGGTCAGGAAATTCACGGGCGAGGGCCGCGGTTGCCTCCATCTGCGCCGGCGTCGAGGTGATGGCGAAGCGCGGGGTGATGGCGACGTGGTTGCGGCCCTTCCCGTGCCAGTCCGATATCACCTGACGGGTCTCGTCATAGCCCATCTCGGGCGTGTCGAGCAGGCCTTGCGGGGCGTGGCGGTCCATCATCACCTTGCCGCCGACCATGCGCATATTGCGCTTCATCGCTTCGGCGAAGTAGGCGTCGGCGGAGGTCTTATGCACGGAGCAATAGGCAACCGCCGTCGTCGTGCCGTGGCGGATCAGCTCGTCGTAGAAATGCGTGGCGATCCTTTCGGCATGCACGCTTTCGACGAAGCGGCATTCCTCGGGGAAAGTATAAGTGTTCAGCCATTCGAGCAGGTTGGCGGCATAGGAGGCGATTACCTGCATCTGCGGAAAATGCAGGTGCGTGTCGATGAAGCCCGGCATGATCAGATGCGGGCGGTGGTCGATCTCGGCCGTGCCCTCGGCTGCCTTTGCCTTGACTTCGGCATAGGAGCCGACCGCTGCGATCAGCCCGTCTTCGATCAGCAGCCCGCCGTCTGGCTCGTAAAGATAGCTTTGGCTGTCGGCCAGGCTCAGCGGCGCGCGGTGGAAGGAAAGCAGGCGGCCGCGCAGAAGTGTCGTCGTCATTGTTTCTTGCCTTCGACTGCGCTTTCGAACCAGGCCACGAGCAGCTTGCGTTCGTCAGGCGTAATATCGGTCACGTTGCCCGGCGGCATGGCATGGCTGCGGCCCGCCTGTATATAGATTTCTCGGGCATGGGCGGCAATTTCCGCGTCGTCTTCCAGTATCACGCCCTTCGGGGGCCGCGCGATCCCCTCATAGGCGGGCTCGGCCGCGTGGCACATGGAACAGCGCGTCGAGACCAGTTGCTTGACGGCGGGAAAGTGCGGGTCGCCGGCAAATTGCTGGAAGGCGGGCGCCACTGCCGCCGCATTCGTCTCGCCGGTCAGCTGCTTCGGCGCGGTGGAAAGCCACATGATCAGGATGAAGAGGATGATGGTGACGATCCACGTCCAGGTCGGCCGGCCTTTCCTGGCATGCGTGGTGTTGAACCAGTGGCGGATGGTGACGCCCATCAGGAAGACCAGCGCTGCAATTACCCAGTTGAACGCCGTGCCGAAGGCCAGCGGATAGTGGTTCGACAGCATGAAGAAGATGACAGGCAGCGTCAGGTAGTTGTTGTGCAGCGAACGCTGCTTGGCGATCTGCCCGTATTTGGGATCGGGCGTGCGGCCGGCGATGAGGTCGGCGACGACGATCTTCTGGTTCGGGATGATGATCATGAAGACGTTGGCCGACATGATCGTCGCGGTGAAGGCGCCGAGATGCAGGAAGGCGGCGCGGCCGGTGAAAAGCTGCGTATAGCCCCAGGCCATGAAGACGAGCACGACATAGAGCACGGCCATCAGCCCCCAGGTGTTCTTCCCAAGCGGGGATTTGCAGAGCAGGTCGTAAACGATCCAGCCGAAGGCAAGTGAAGCCAGCGAGATCAGGATCGCGACGGGCGGCGTGATGTCGAGCACGTGCCGGTCGATGAGGAAGAGGTCGGCGCCGCCGTAGTAGACGATGCAGAGCATCAGGAAGCCGGAAAGCCAGGTGAAATAGCTTTCATATTTGAACCAGGTCAGGTGCTCCGGCATCTGGGCCGGCGCCACCAGATACTTCTGGATATGATAGAAGCCGCCGCCGTGGACCTGCCATTCCTCGCCATAGGCGCCAGGCGGCAGATGCGGGCGTTTCACCAGTCCGAGATCGAGCGCGATGAAATAGAACGACGATCCGATCCAGGCGATCGCAGTGATCACATGGAACCAGCGTGCCGCGAAGGCGAGCCATTCCCATGCTATTGCATATTCATACATCGAGTTCCCCTATCTTCCTCCGACTCGCAACATTGCGGAAATTTTGGCGAGGAGGGAAGAGGAGATTGAAGGACCGCGCGTGCACAGCGGTTTCAGCAACGCCGGCGAGGCCAAAGCCGCCGGCCAAGGCCGCATCGCCGATCTCTCCCGGCGTGCCTAAAAGCTGCCGAGAAGACTGTGCATTATCCCCGGCTTATACTTGGTCTGCCAATTCAGCAGATCTTGAAACTGTGACGACTAAATTACAGTTATGTTGCAGGCCGCCGGAATAAAATAGGAACCGTTGAAATATCGGCGGCGCATTCATCAACGGAGAAGATGTCCATGCGCAGTATTCTGACGTGTGTGATGATTGCGTATGCGTCGCTGGCGACGGCTCACGACGCACCTTCGGGGTGGAGTTATGACCCCTATTGTTGCAATGGCGACAGTCATAATGGCGATTGCCAGATGATCCCTTCCAAAAGCGTGGCGGTGACGCCAGGCGGATATCGCGTGACGCTGCTGCCGGGCGACCACCGGCTGGTCACGCATGCTCACGTCTTCCTGCTGCCGATGACGAAGGCGATGCAATCCGGCGACAACGACTATCATCTCTGTCTGTTCCCGAACGAGGATACGCCGCGCTGCTTCTACGCGCCGGAGATGGGATATTGAAGCCACACGACGGGATCGGACCCGGCTCACCAACCGGGTCCGACGTCAGATTTAATTGCCGGCCGCCTTCATCTCTTCGAGAATCCAGTTACGGAAGGCCTTGATCTTCGGCACGTTGCGTCGGTTTTCCGGATAGGCGAGCCAATAGGCCTTGCCGTCGTTGCGGGTCAGTTCGAAGGGCTGATAGAGCCGGCCGAGCGCGATCTCGGCCTCATAGAAAGCCGGATGCAGGATGGCGACGCCATGGCCGGCGATGGCCGCATCGGCTTCCATCGCCTGGGAGCCGAGCTGGTTGCGCGGGCGTCGGTCGAGATCGGTTTCCGTGACACCGGCCGCCTCGAACCATTGTTTCCACCAGATGTCGCCGGCGTCGAAGAGGTCGAATTTCAGGAGATCCCGCGGCTCTCGGATGCCGCCCTTCGCCTCCGCCAGCTTCGGGCTCAACATCGGCGTGAACTCCAGGCCCATCAGCCGGTGCAGCGTCAGTCCCGGCCAGTCGCCGTCGCCCCAGCGGATGCCGACGTCGATCTGTTCGCGCGCGAAGTCGATGATGTCGGAGGTCGACTGAAAACGCACCGCGATCGCCGGATGCTTCAAATGGAAGGAGCCGAGGCGCGGGGCCAGCCATTTTGAAGCAAAGGTATGGGTCGAGCTGATGGCAAGCGTGCCCTCGACACTGTCGCGCGCCGTCGCCATCGCGTCATGCAGCATGGCGAAGGCTTCGGTCACCTTCGGTGCCAGCCGCTCGCCAGTTTCCGTCAACGTGATCTGGCGCGGACGGCGCAGGAAGAGCGGCTCGCCGACATTCTCCTCCAGCAGTTTGATCTGATAGCTGACGGCCGTCTGCGTCATGCCGAGCTCCTCGCCCGCCTTGGTGAAACTGCCGAGCCGAGCGGCGGTCTCGAAGACGCGCAGCGCATTCAGCGGAAATTGCTTCGAGAGTTTCATGGATAAGTTCTCTTGATGCACGCAGACGGTTGTTCGATTGGAATTGCAGCATTTTTGGCGACAAACTGCAACTCATACCATCAAACCATCGAGGTGATGCCATGGATTGCCAAGCTATCGACCAAAGCCGCCCGCAGCCGACCATCGGGATTTTCCAGCGCATCGGCGGTGGGCTGGCGCGGATATGGCGCAAGTCCCGGCTCGATCTCGACGCAGCACCCGACCGCGTCAAGCGCGATCTCGGCTTTCTCGACGGACGCGATCCCTATTACGAGGATGAGCGCATGCGGTAGGCCGCAAGTGCCGTCAGGATTTCGGCGGCGGTCATGGCGGCGATCACCTCAGGGCGCTTGTCCCTGACCGCGGAGCCGCCGATCGGCAACGTCAGCCGCTCCATCCAGCCGCGCTCGCCGCCGCCTTCGCGCAAAAGCCAGCTTGCGAAGGTGGCGCGCTTGGTCGATGAGCCGATCATGCCGACATAGGCAAGATCGGTTCTCTCAAGCGCCTCGCGGCCTATAAGAAAATCCAGCGCGTGATCATGGGTCAAAATGACGACCGCGCCGCCGCCAGGAATATCCTTCACCAGCGCCTCGGGCATCGGTACGAGCCGGGTCTTGGTTTCATCAGGCAGATTGGCGAGCTCTTCCTGCCTGGTTTCGACGACCGTCACCGATAAGGGCAGCGGCGCCAAAGCCGCGGCCAGCGCCCGGCCGACATGGCCGGCGCCGAAGAGATAGATTTCGGGCAGACGCTCGATCTCGTCGGCAAGTTTTGCCTCGAGCTCGTCTCTCACCACCTGCGTCAGGGGACGGAACCGTAATTGCGTGCGCCCGCCGCAGCACTGGCCGATTTCGGGGCCGAGCGGAATGTCCATGGTGGCTATCCCGCCGGTTCCGGCGAGCATTTCCCGAGCATTCCCGATCGCCATAAACTCGAACTGCCCACCGCCGATCGTGCCCCAGAGGGCGTTGGCCGAGACGAGCATGAAGGCGCCGGCCTCGCGCGGGGTGGAGCCTTGAGTGCCTATTATGTCGACGAGGATGCTGTGTGGGTTGGCGGCCAGGAAGGTGGGGAGGTCGGTCATGGGATGTGGACCTCGGGAGCTTCGGAGCATGTCGCGAAGGCCCCCTCATCCGCCTGCCGGCACCTTCTCCCCGCTGGGGAGAAGAGGTGTGCGGCAACGTCTTGCCCCCTAAAAGCGTCCGCGATGGGAAGGAAGCGCAATAGGCTTGCTCCCCTCTTCTCCCCAGCGGGGAGAAGGTGGCCCGAAGGGTCGGATGAGGGGGCTTGGTTCAAGCGCATTACGTTTTCAATTCTCCGTACGAACGATCGCAGGATAGAAGCGAAGGATGTCATCTCGCTGGAATAACCGCCTTTCAAGTGCGGCGAGGATCGTCTCGAGAACCGCTCGCCGTTCTCTGGTTATTTCATGGTTCCAAAAACGCAGGATGGAATATCCAGCTTCGTTCAGCCACAAGGTTCGTATCGTGTCGGGCATACTGTTGGCGTGATGAAATCCATCTATTTCTATAATTAGTCGCTCCTCCCGACAGAGAAAGTCGACGATGTAGCCCCCGAGCGGAACCTGCCGCGCAAACTTATAGCCATTCAACTGCCGATTTCGCAGGTCACCCCAAAGCCGGTATTCTTCCTCGGTTTCGGTCTGACGCAGTTTGCGGGCCTGTGCGGTTTTGCCGAGACGCCTCTTTCTAACATCTTCGAGATCAGACATCTCAGCGGTCTTCTACACCCGCTTCATCCGCTCCACCGCCATCAGCACCCGTTCTGGCGTAGCCGGTGCATCGAGCCTTGGGCAGACCTTGTAATCCGCGACACTCGCCACCGCCATCGACAATGCCTCCAGCACCGAGATCGCCAGCATGAAGGGTGGTTCGCCGACGGCTTTGGAGCGGCCGATGGTAGCCTCAGTGTTCTCGGACCATTCGGCAAGCCGCACGTTGAAAATCTTCGGGCGGTCGGAGGCGAGCGGGATTTTGTAGGTCGAGGGGGCATGGGTGCGCAGCCTGCCCTTGTCGTCCCACCAAAGTTCTTCCGTCGTCAGCCAGCCCATGCCCTGGACGAAGGCGCCCTCAACCTGGCCGAGGTCGATTGCCGGGTTCAGCGAGCGGCCGACATCGTGGAGGATGTCGGTGCGGTCGATCAGATATTCGCCGGTCAGCGTGTCGATTGAGACTTCGGTGCAGGCAGCGCCATAGGCGAAATAGTAGAAGGGCGTGCCGCGGCCGGCCTTGCGGTCCCAGTGGATCTTCGGCGTCTTGTAGAAGCCGGCGGCGGAAAGCTGAACGCGGGCGAAATAGGCCTGCTTGATGAAGTCGGGGAAGGGGATCTCGCTTTCGCCGACGCGCACGCGGTTCGGCAGGAAGACGACGTCGGAGGGCGGCACGTTCCATTTCTCGGCAGCGAAAGCGACCAGCCGTTCCTTGATCTGGCGGGCGGCGTCATAGGCGGCCATGCCGTTCAGGTCTGAGCCGGAGGAGGCGGCGGTGGCCGAGGTGTTCGGCACCTTGGCGGTCGTCGTCGCGGTGATCTTCACCCGGTCGATATCGACCTGGAAGCTGTCGGCCAGCACCTGCGCCACCTTGGTATAGAGGCCCTGGCCCATTTCCGTGCCGCCGTGGTTCAGGTGGATCGAGCCGTCCTGATAGATGTGGACGAGGGCGCCGGCCTGGTTGAAGGCAGTCATCGTAAAGGAGATGCCGAATTTGACCGGCGTCAGCGCGATGCCCTTTCTGATATAGCGGCTGTCGCGATTGAAGGCGATGATGGCGTTGCGCCGCGCCCGGTATTCGGCCGTTTCCTCCAGCTCCTCGACGACGCGGGCGATGATGTTGTCCTCGACCTCCTGATGGTAGGGCGTCAGCGTGCGCCCGGAACCCGGCTGGCCGTAGAAATTCAGTTTGCGGATATCGAGCGGGTCCTTGCCGAGGGCATAGGCGATTTCTTCGATGACGCGCTCGGCGCCGAGCATGCCCTGCGGGCCGCCGAAGCCACGGAAGGCGGTGTTGGAGACCGTATGCGTCTTGAGTGGCTTCGATTGCAGATGCACATGCGGATAGAAATAGCTGGAATCGGCGTGGAAGAGGGCGCGGTCGGTCACCGGGCCCGACAGGTCGGAGGAGAAGCCGCAGCGCGCCGCGTAAGTGGCATCGACCGCATGGATGCGCCCTTCGGCATCGAAGCCAACCTCGTAATCGACCAGGAAATCGTGGCGCTTGCCGGTGGCGCTCATATCCTCGTCGCGATCGGGACGGAATTTGATGGCACGTCCGAGCTTCTTGGCGGCGATCGCTGCGAGGGCGGCGAACTGGTTGCCCTGGGTTTCCTTGCCGCCGAAGCCGCCGCCCATGCGGCGCACGTTGACGGTGACGGCGTTGGAGGGGATATCGAGCACATGGCCGACGATATGCTGTATCTCGCTCGGATGCTGCGTCGAGGACCAGACGGTAACCTCGTCATCCTCGCCGGGGATCGCCACGGCGATATGGCCTTCGAGGTAGAAATGCTCCTGTCCGCCAATGCGCATCTGGCCTCTCAGACGCATGGCGGCATTCGGCATTTCCGTTTCCGGCTCGCCGCGATGGAGCGTCATCGGTGTGATGACCAGCGGGCTGCCGTTGGCAAGCGCGCCGTCGATGTCACTCCAGTGCGGGAGGTCGCGATATTCGATCTTTGCCAGCCGCGCGGCGCGGCGGGCTGCATCGCGCGTTTCGGCGATGACGGCAAAGATCGGCTGGCCGTGGAACTGAACCAAAGTTTCGGCCAGCAGCGGCTCGTCGTGGCTGCCGTTGGAGCTGACGTCGTTGACGCCGGGCACGTTCTTGCCGGTGAAGACCCAGACGACGCCGGGATAGGCGGCAACGGCGGAGAGATCGATGCTGAGGATTTCGGCATGGGCGCGGTCGGCGAGGCCGAGGGCGCCGTGCAGGAGGCCTGCGGGTTCGGGGATGTCGTCGATGTAATCGGCGGTTCCGGTGACGTGTTTGTGCGCGGAATCGTGACGCTGTGAGCCGTGCATGGGGCCTGCGATGATGGCTTTGCGGTCTTCGAAGGTGGACTTGTCCATTAGCGGTGTCCTCCAGGAAGATTGCCCGCTCCGGGCGTTCGCGGCTCATTGCCGCTCGCCCCCCTCATCCGCCTGCCGGCACCTTCTCCCCGCTGGGGAGAAGAGACATGCCGCTGGACCAGGGCCAAATCGCCGACGTCTGATAACGGGCGCGAGGATACGGCACACTCCCTCTTCTCCCCAGCGGGGAGAAGGTGCCCGTAGGGCGGATGAGGGGGGCGGCTTGCGCTTGTGGTCATTTTCTCCATCACGCCACCTCCTCGAACCGCTTCAGCTCCGCCGGCGCTCCGACTGTTTCGAGATAGAACCGCGTCAACAAATTCTTCGCCGTCAGCTGGCGATATTCCGCCGTGGCGCGCCAGTCGGTCAGCGGCTGGAAGTCGGCGTCGAAGGCGAAGCGGGCGGCTTCGATGGTTGCTTCCGTCCAGGGCTTGCCGATCAGTTCGGCCTCCACCGCGCGGGCGCGTTTCGGTGTTGCCGCCATGCCGCCGAAGGCGATGCGGATGTCGGTGACGATCTCGGCGTCATCGAGCGTCAGCAGGAAGGAGCCGAGCACGGCGGTGATGTCCTCGTCGCGGCGCTTGGTGATCTTGAAGGCGGCAAAGCGGCTGGTTTCCCTGGGATAGGGCACGAAGACGCTCTCGACGAATTCGCCGGGCCTGCGGTCCTGCTTGCCATAGGCGATGAAGAACTCCTCGAGCGGTATCCTGCGCTGGCCTTCCAGGGAGCGCAACGTCAGCGTGGCGCCGAGCGCGATCAGCGGCGGTGGGCTGTCGCCGATCGGCGAGCCGTTGGCGATGTTGCCGCCGATCGTGCCCATGTTGCGCACCTGTTCGCCGCCGATGCGGTCGATCAGCCGTCCGAGCGCCGGGATCTTTTTCGAGATCGCGGCAAAAGCGCCGCTGTAGCTGACGCCGGCGCCGATGGTGATGCCGTCCTCGCTCTGCGTGACCGATTGCAATTCGCTCAGGTGATTGATGAAGACAACGGGGCTCAGCCGTCTCATCTGCTTCGTCACCCAGAGGCCAACATCGGTCGAGCCGGCGACGATGGTGGCATCGGGCTCCTGCGAGAGAATTTCCGCCAGCGCCTGGATCGAGGCCGGTACGATCAGCCGGTCTTCGCCATTCCCGATCCTGATGGTGCCGCTCGCCTGCATTGCCCAGAGCCGCGCGACGATTTCCGAGCGCCTGCGCTCCAGCGGGTCGAAGAGTGCGCTTGGCCGCGTCTGGCTCACCTGCTCGGCTGCCTTGACGATCGGCTCATAGCCCGTGCAGCGACAGAGATTGCCTTGCAAGGCTTTTTCGATCTGCCGGCGGCTCGGCTTCTCGGTCGTCAGCCAGAGGCCATAGAGCGACATGACGAAGCCTGGCGTGCAGAAGCCGCATTGCGAGCCATGGCAATCCACAAGTGCCTGCTGCACCGGATGCAGCGCGCCGTCCCGGCCGGCTAGATGCTCGACCGTCACCACATGGGTCGCGTGCAGCGAGCCCACGAAACGGATGCAGGCATTGACGGATTCATAGGCGAGCTTACCGTCGGCGAGCCTGCCGACAAGTACCGTGCAGGCGCCGCAATCGCCTTCCGCGCATCCTTCCTTGGTGCCGGTCAGACGCCGCTTCAACCGCAGGAAATCGAGAAGCGTCTCGGTCGGCCTGACATCGGTGAGCGCGATGTCCTCGCCATTCAGGATGAAGCGGATGCTGTCGTTCATGATATTCCCGGTTGTTTTTTCCAAATGGTTAAGCCGCCGTCCAGCCACCGTCAATCGAGATGTGCGTACCGGTCACCTGGCGGGCGGCATCGCTCGCGATGTAGAGCGACAGCGCGCCGATCTCCTCGGCCTTGACGAATTCACGGGTCGGCTGTGCCTTGAGGATCACTTCGCTCTTCACCTGCTCCTCGGTCATGCCGCGGGCCTTGGCAGTGTCGGGTATCTGCTTCTCGACGAGCGGCGTCAGCACGTAGCCGGGGCAGATGGCGTTCACGGTCACGCCGAATTCGGCAAGTTCCAGGGCTGCCGTCTTCGTCAGGCCTAATATACCATGTTTTGCCGCCACATAGGCGGATTTGAAGGGGGAGGCGACAAGCCCGTGCGCCGAGGCGATGTTGATGATGCGGCCATATTTCTTCGCCTTCATCAGCGGAATGGCGGCACGCATGGTGTGGAAAGAGCTCGACAGATTGATTGCGATGATCTGGTCCCACTTCTCGATCGGGAAATCCTCGATCTTTTCGACATGCTGGATGCCGGCATTGTTGACGAGGACATCGACGGTGCCGAATGTCTTTGCAGCCGTTTCGATCAGGTCGGCGATCTCGGCGGGCTTGGTCATGTCGGCCGGATGGTAGATCGCCCGGCCCTTGGACAATGATTCAAGTCGCGCGACGATCGTCTTGATTTCATCGGCATTTCCGAAACCGTTGATGACGACATTGTCGCCCGTTTCGGCAAAGGCGGTGGCGATCGCAAGACCGATGCCGCTGGTGGAGCCGGTGACGACGACTGATCTGCTCATGCTGTTCTCTCCTGACATCGATGCTGCGTTGCAACGTTATGGCGAGGTTATGCCCAAAGCCGGCAGGCTGGCAATTCCGCTTTATTCGCTTTTCTCGCTTGCATCCGTGTCCTATTGATTTGTCTCGACAATCGACAGGTGAGGAGGGGTTTTCATGGGCGGATATGTTCTGGCGATCGATCAGGGGACGACGTCGACGCGGGCGATCGTTTTCGATGGCGACATGCGCGTCGCCGGCAAAGGCCAGAAGGAATTCACCCAGATCTATCCACGCTCCGGCTGGGTCGAGCACGATCCCGAGGAGATCTGGGCTTCGGTGATCTCCACCGTCAACATGGCGTTGCGCGATGCCGATATCGAGGCGAAAGATGTTTCGGCGCTCGGCATCACCAACCAGCGCGAGACGGTCGTGGTCTGGGAACGCGAGACGGGCCGGCCGATCCAGAACGCCATCGTCTGGCAGGACCGGCGCACGGCAAGCTATTGCGACAATCTGAAGAGGCAGGATCTGGAGCGGGTTTTCACCAAGAAGACCGGCCTGCTTCTCGATCCATATTTTTCCGGCACCAAGCTCTCGTGGATGCTCGCCAACGTGAAGGGCGCGCGGGCGCGCGCCGCCAGGGGTGATCTCTGCTTCGGCACGATCGACACTTTCCTGATCTGGCGGCTGACCGGCGGCAAGAGCTTCGTCACCGATGCCACCAACGCCTCGCGCACGCTGATGTACAATATCGGCGAAAACGTATGGGACGAGGATCTGCTCGATATTCTCCGAGTACCGGCCGCCATGCTGCCTGAGGTGAAGGATTGCGCCGCCGATTTCGGCACGGTCGATCCCGGCCTCTTCGGTGCCGCAATCCCGATCCTCGGCGTTGCCGGCGACCAGCATGCGGCAACGATCGGTCAGGCCTGTTTTGCGCCAGGCATGCTGAAATCGACCTATGGCACCGGCTGCTTCGCCCTGCTCAATACCGGCGCCGACATGGTGCGCTCCAAAAACCGGCTGCTGACGACGATCGCCTATCGCCTGAACGGCGAGACGACCTATGCGCTGGAGGGCTCGATCTTCATCGCGGGGGCGGCCGTGCAGTGGCTGCGCGATGGGCTCGGCATCATCGGCAAGGCCGGCGATACCAACGCGCTCGCTGAAAAGGCCGACCCGACGCAGGAGGTCTATCTCGTGCCGGCCTTCACCGGCCTCGGCGCGCCGCACTGGGATGCCAAGGCGCGCGGCGCGATCTTCGGGCTGACGCGCAACACCGGCCCGGCGGAACTTTCCCGCGCCGCACTTGAAGCCGTCTGCTATCAGACCCGCGATCTGCTCGATGCCATGCAGAAGGACTGGAAAAACGGCACTGAGGACACCGTGCTGCGCGTCGACGGCGGCATGGTCGCCTCCGACTGGACGATGCAGCGCCTCGCCGACCTGCTCGATGCCCCGGTCGACCGCCCGGTGATCCTGGAGACGACGGCGCTGGGTGCTGCCTGGCTTGCGGGCAGCCGGGCAGGGGTGTGGCCGGATAGGGAGAAGTTTTCCGCGACGTGGAAACGGGATCGGCGCTTCGAGCCCGACATGGACGAAAAGGTGCGGGCGGCGAAGCTCAAGGGCTGGAAGAATGCGGTGAAGCGGACACTGAGCGAGGGGTGATTCCGGAGACGCCGGGTTATTCCTTCAGCCACGGCGTCGCCGTGCTCCAGAAGATCACGTTGGCACCGAGATAATCCTGGGCGAAGGCAGTGAATTCCTGCTTGGTGAAGGGCTTCTTTGTCGCCGGGTTCTTGTAGGTCAGCGTCGGCTCCTGCACGGCGAGGCCGACATAGGCGAGCTTTCCCTTGTATTGGTTGAAGAAGGGATAGGAGTTCTTCATCTGCGCCTTGCGGTTCGGCACGATATCGGGACCACCGAGGCCGACATTGTTCTTTGCGGCGAAATCGAAAAGACGGCCCATGTAGTTATGGTCGTTTTCCCATTCGCAGGGCCAGAAATTCACATATTGAACGACCATGGATTTTGCGAAGGCCTTGCGGGTGAAAGCGAGGTTTTCCATCTCGGCAGCGAAATAGGCATCGCAGCTATAGCCCTTCGGTTCGTGCTTGGGGTCGAGATCGATCGCGGTTTCCGGCAGGTTGACGCCGTAGACCCGGCCATCGAATTTTTCGGCGAGCGCTTTCAGTAGCGCCTGATAGCGTTCGCGCACGGCAGGATTCCATTGCTGCGCGACCCAGCCGGAACCGACAGGTTTGTTTTCGCCGGGATTATCGAACTGTGGGGTGAGGCCGCCGTCATATTCGGGTTCGGTCAGCATATAGTCGGGGATGTTGCGCGCCTTCGGACTGAAGAAGCGGTCCTGCACCTGGATGAACATCTTTTTGTTCAGTGCCTTGGCGATGGTGAGGTCTTGCTCGATCGCGGAAAAATCATACTGGCCCTTCGCCGGTTCCAGGCTTTTCCAGTTGTAGACGACCTGAACGCCTGAAATATCGGGCAGGGCAAGCGTGGCCTTTGCGGCAGCGAGATCGCCGGAGCTCGTATAGAGGAAGTTTTCCGGGGCGGAGGCGGCATGGGCAGCCTGCATCGGCAGAGCGAGGGCGGCAAGTGCGGCGAGAAATCTCTGAGATTTGTTCATGGGGTTCTCGAATGAAAAGGCAATGGAAGTGCCGGCAGCTCTCCGGTTCAAAAAAGGCAACTCCATGACCGCCGATGTCCCGCTCGCAGGGACGCTCAAGCGTGGTGCTTACAAACTTCTCCATCGATAATTTTTTGATGCGACCTGTCGGCTAAGCGGTTACTCCTTCGTCATTCGGAAAGAGGAGTGACCAATGCTTTACGCAATCCTTTGTTACGCCCATGAGGAAACCGTCTTCGCCTGGACCGAGGAGGAGGAGGCTGCCGTCATGGAGAAGCTTTACGCCGTGCAGGAGCCGCTTGCCAAAGCCGGCAAGCTTGGCCCGGTCGGCCGGCTGATGCCGACGACGGCTGCGACCACCGTGCGCAAGGGCAAGGACGAGGCTCTCGTCATCGATGGGCCTTTTGCGGAAACGAAAGAGGCGCTTCTCGGCTTCTACGTGGTTGACTTCGATACGCTCGATGGGGCGGTCGCCTTCACGAAGCAGCTTTCCTCGGTCAATCCCGGTTCCACCTCTTACGAAATTCGGCCTTTCTACGTGTTCAGGCCGGGAGATGCTGCATCATGACCGACATTGCCTGGATCGACCTCGCGCTTGCCTCTGCCCGCCCCAAGGCGCTCGGCGCGCTGCTGCGCTATTTCCGCGATCTCGATACCGCGGAAGAGGCGTTCCAGGAAGCTTGCCTCAGGGCGATCCGCACCTGGCCGGAGAAAGGGCCGCCGCGCGATCCGACGGCCTGGCTCATCTTCGTCGGGCGCAACAGCGGCATCGATGCCGTGCGCAAGCGGTCGAAGCTCCAGGCGCTGCCGGACGAGGATACGATCTCCGATACCGAGGATGCGGAAAGCGATATCGCCGGGCGGCTTGATGATTCCAACTATCGCGACGACATCCTGCGGCTTCTCTTCATCTGCTGCCATCCCGATCTGCCGGCTACCCAGCAGATCGCGCTGGCGCTGCGCATCGTTTCCGGCCTTTCGGTGCCGCAGATCGCCCGCGCCTTCCTGGTGTCCGAAAGCGCCATGGAGCAGCGCATCACCCGGGCCAAGGCGCGCGTCGCCAAGGCGGGCGTGCCTTTCGAAACACCGAGCCCTGGGGAGAGGGCGGAGCGGCTGTCGATCGTCAGCACGATGATCTATCTGATCTTCAACGAGGGCTACAGCCAGGCCGACCCGAAGCAGGAGGCGGCCGCCTTCAGCGACGAGGCAATCCGGCTGGCGCGGCTGATGCTGCATATCTTTCCATCGGAACCGGAACTGATGGGGCTGCTTGCGCTGATGCTTCTACAGATCTCGCGCCGGCCGGCGCGCTTCAGCGCCGAGGGTGAAATCGTGCTGCTCGAGGATCAGGACCGCTCGCTCTGGAACCAGCCCTTCATCAACGAGGCGCTGGTGCTGCTCGACAAGGCGCTACGTCACCGCCGGCCTGGCCCCTTCCAGCTTCAGGCGGCGATCGCGGCGATTCATTCCCGGGCAAAACGCGCGGAAGATACAGACTGGGTCGAGATCGATCTGCTCTATCGCGCGCTGGAGCGTATCCAGCCGTCGCCGGTCGTCACGCTCAATCGGGCGGTGGTGATTTCCAAATTGCAGGGGCCGCAGGCCGCGCTCGATGTCGTCGATCCGCTTGGCGAGAAGCTCGACGGCTATTTCTACTATCATGGTCTGCGCGGCAATCTGTTGAAGCAGCTCGGCCGCAATGGCCAGGCGCGCGAAGCCTTCGACCGCGCCATCGCGCTTGCCCAGTCCGCCGCGGAGGCTGCTCATATCCGTCACCAGATCGACAAGATGCAGGAAGAGGCCGCGCAGCTGGTCGCAAAATAATTTCGGCGCGCTGTCGGAATGTCGAACTTCGACACGTCCTTGTAACAACCTGATACGAAACAGGTTTCATTCAAATGGAGAGATGTTGAAATGACCGCCAGCACGCAGCATGAACTTGTCCTCGTTCGCGAATTCGACGCGCCGCGCGAGAAGATCTACAGGGCATGGACCGATCCGGAACTGCTGAAGCAGTGGTTCGTGCCGCGCCCTTGGAGCGTCGCGGACGCAACGCTCGACGTCCGCCCCGGCGGCTCCAGTGTCGTCGTCATGCAGGATCCCGACGGCAATCAATACCCGAACCGCGGCGTCTATCTCGAGGTAATCGAGAACGAAAAGATCGTCTTCACCGATGCCTATAGCAGCGCCTGGGTACCGTCGGAAAAGCCCTTCTTCACGGGCGTCATCCTGCTCGAAGAACTCGGAAACGGCAGGACGAAGTATACCGCCATGGCGCTGCATTGGCGCGCCGAGGACAAGGAAGCGCATGAGAAGATGGGCTTCCATGAGGGATGGGGCAAGGCAGCGGACCAGCTGGCGGAACTGCTGGCGACGATGTGAGCGATGGAGGCGGCGCGGTGAAGGCCGCGCCGCCCTCACGCCTCAAGTGTGGTGTGAGGTGGCTTGGAAGGTGATTCCGCCGATGCCTGGAAGTCGTTGAATTCAGATTCGAATTGCGCTGCGGGCACGTCGTTGGGTGTCCGTGGATGCTGCGCCCAAGACATTGCCCGCCTATCAAGATTCTCGAACATTCCGTTCCAGAGTTTGTATTTGCGTTCCCTCTTGCCGATCCTTATCTCCGGGCGGAATTCAATGGGATGCCGACAATGGAACTGGGTCTTTATACCTTCGCGGACGTCAATCCTAATCCCTCCCGCAGCAAAGGAGCGGAAGGGGCAGAGCGGCTGAAGCATCTGATCGAGGAGATCGAGCTTGCCGATCAGGTCGGGCTCGACGTCTTCGGGCTCGGCGAGCATCACCGGCCGGATTATGCGGCATCGGCTCCCGCGGTGGCGTTGGCGGCGGCCGCCGTCAAGACCAAAAACATCCGGCTGACGAGCGCCGTCACCGTACTTTCCTCCGATGACCCGGTGCGCGTCTTCCAGCAGTTTTCGACGCTCGACCTGATTTCCAATGGCCGGGCCGAGATCATGGCGGGGCGCGGCTCCTTCATCGAGTCCTTCCCGCTGTTCGGCTACAATCTGGAAGATTACGACCAGCTCTTCGAGGAGAAGCTCGATCTGCTGCTGGCGCTGCGTGACGGCGAGACTGTGGATTGGAAGGGCGAGCTTCGTGCGCCGATCCAGGGGCGCGGCGTTTATCCCCGGCCGCTGCAGGATCCGCTGCCGCTGTGGGTCGCCGTCGGCGGGACGCCGCAATCGGTGGCGCGCGCCGGCGCGTTCGGTCTGCCGGTGGCGCTGGCGATCATCGGCGGCGAGCCGCGCCGTTTCGCACCGCTCTTCGATCTCTATCGCGAGGCGGCGCGCCGGGCAGGGCAGGACCAGACGAAGCTGAAGACCAGCATCAACGTCCACGGTTTCATTGCCGACACGACGGAAGCTGCTGCCGAGCAGTTTTACGGGCCGCAGGCCGAGGTGATGAACCGCATCGGCCGCGAGCGCGGCTGGGGGCCGACCAGCCGGGCGCATTTCGACATGTCGCGCGGGCCGAACGGCGCGCTCTTCCTCGGCGATCCCGAGGTGGTCGCCGAAAAGATCATCGCCCATCACGCGCTTTTCAAGAACGACCGATTCCTGCTGCAGATGGCGATCGGCCTGATGCCGCATGATCAGATCATGCGCGGCATCGAGCTCTACGGCACGAAAGTCGCGCCGATCGTCAGAAAGGCATTGACTGAAAAGGGCGAAGGGGCGAAAGCCTCAGCTTGAGGCGGCCGCGGCCGTCCCTGCGCAAGGCCGGAACAGACGAATGGTTATCGCAAACGACGATGAACTGGTGAAGCTGAAGGAGATCGGCCGCATCTGCGCCAATGCCATCCAGGTAATGGCGGCGGCGATGGAGCCCGGCATGACGACGCTGGAGCTCGACCAGATCGGCCGCAAGGTGCTCGAGGCCTCGGGCGCACGCTCGGCGCCGGAGTTCTGCTACCAGTTTCCGGGCGCGACCTGCATCAGCATCAACGAAGAAATTGCCCACGGCATTCCCGGCCCGCGCGTCATCCGCGCCGGTGATCTCATCAATATCGACGTTTCCGCTGAGAAGGACGGCTTCTTCGCCGATACCGGCGCTTCCTTCGCGGTGCCGCCGGTCAAGCCGAAGATCGAGCGGCTCTGCCGCGACGGCAGGCGGGCGCTCTGGGTCGGGCTCAACCAGGTGAAATCGGGAGAGCCACTGGCAAAGATCGGCACCGCCGTTGGCGCGTTTGCGCAAAAGAACCGCTATACGCTGGTCGCCAACCTGGCCAGCCACGGCGTCGGCCGCTCGCTGCATGAGGAGCCGGCCGAGCTTTCGACCTGGCCGGACCCTTCGGAAAAACGCGTCATGACGGATGGTCTCGTCTTTACGGTCGAGCCCTTCCTGTCGCTCGGCGCGACCTGGGCCGAAGGCGGCGACGATGCCTGGACGCTCTATGCCGATCCGAAGGCGCCGACCGTGCAATATGAGCATACCGTGGTTGCGACGCGGAATGGGCCGATGATTTTGACGCTGCCGGATGAACGGGGATAGCGGGACGCTCCCTCCTCCTCCCTCATTCCTGTGCCTGTCACAGGAATCCAGCCACCGCGCGTCCGCGCGGTGAATGAATCTACGACCATCATTAAAGAGTCTCCCGCGCCCAAGGACTTGGGCGCACTGGATTCCTGTGACGAGCACAGGAATGAGGGAGGGGAGGCTGGCACACCTGTCAAATCTTCCGCCCGTATACCGGGAAACCGCATGACCGGATGGGTGCTGTAGTGCCTCTTCTCGCACGCACCGAATGCGGACGTACCCGACATGGAGCCCTCACCCCTGCGTTTCCGGCCGCCCGCCCTGCAGGATCTCCGTGGCGGCGCGTTCGAGGATGGCGGCGATGCGGGCGGCTTCGGGTTTGGACCAGGGATAGCGCATCCTGAGTGCCGAGCGCAGCAGCATGCGGGCGGCGCGGATGTCGCCGCCGTCCTGCATGAAGTCGCCGTCATCGCCTTCGTCGGCGCCGTGACGATCGCTTTCGAAGACACGCTTCACATAGGCCATCTTCTCGCCGATGCGTTCGAGCTTGGCGAGCGTGTGCAGGATCATCTCGCGGTTTTCCGCAACACGCCGGCGACCGGTCTCGGTGATGCGGTAGAGCTTCTTGGCGCCCTCGGCCTCCACTTCCGCCAGACCGGTTTCCTCGAGATAGGTGAGCGCGGGATAGATGACGCCGGGGCTCGGCACGTAGAAGCCGCCGGAGCGCTCCTCCAGGATCTTGATCAATTCATAGCCATGGCACGGCCGCTCGTCGAGCAAAGCCAGGATGACGAGCTGCAGGTCGCCGGCTGCGAATTTGCGGCCCATGCGAAAACCTCCGCCGAACATGCCGCCTTTAAAACCTCTCATGGTTTTCCCTTTCATCGTTGGATATATCGTTGACTATGTCGTAAAATATATATCGTAAGATAATGCATTTCAAGAGCGGTGGCGAAAATCCGACCTTTCGAGGAATTGATCGATCGATCAGAATTACTCGTTTGTGGCGAATGTGCTGCGGCGCGATAAGCGTGCATGCTTTCCCGTCCTCCTCGTTCCGCGCCTAATCTCGTTTCCACTGCCGCCGCCGGCGCCGTCGCCATGGCGGCCGCCATGGGCTTCGGGCGCTTCTCCTACACGCCGATCCTGCCCGGCATGATGAGCGGCGTGCCGCTTTCGGCGGCTGATGCCGGCCTTATCGCCTCGGCAAATTTCGTCGGTTATCTGGTCGGCGCCGTACTTGCCGCCTATGGCTGGGCGGCGGGACGCGAACGGATGGTGGCGCTGCTGGCACTGCTTGCCACTGCGATCCTGCTTGCCGCCATGGCGGCTACCGATTCCGTGGCGATCTTTGCCGTCATCCGCTTCCTCGCCGGCCTTGCCAGCGCCTTGGCGATGGTCTTCACCTCGTCGATCGTGCTCAGCCACGGGGCAGCCGCCGGCAATGACCATGTGCAGGCGGCGCATTTCGGCGGGCCGGGGGCGGGGATCGCGCTTTCCTCGGTCATGGTGTTCCTGATCGGGCTCGGTTTTCACAACGGGCCGGGCGGCTGGCGCGCCGACTGGATCGGCGGAGCGCTTTACTGCGCGGCAAGCCTCGTCGTCGTCTGGTGGCTCCTGCCGTCGGCGCCTGCGCAATCGGCGCGTACCGGCAAGGAACCGGCGCTCGTCTGGGGCCGGCCGATGGTGCTCGTGACGCTGTCCTACGGCCTGTTCGGCTTCGGCTACGTCATCACCGCTACCTTCCTCGTCACCATCGCGCGGCTGTCTGCAACGGGACCCTTCGTCGAATTCCTCTGCTGGTTCATCGCCGGGCTGACGTCTGCGGTTGCGCTCTTTGCCTGGAAGCCGCTGGTGAGCCCGCTCGGGCTTGGCGGCGTCTATGTCGCAGCCCTTGTGGTCGAGGCTGCCGGCGTGCTTGCGACCGTGGCGTTGCCGCCGTCGGTCGCGCCGCTGATCGGCGGGGCGCTGTTCGGGGCGACGTTCCTGGCGATCACCGCTTACGGGCTGCAGATCGGCCGCAAGCTTGCCCCGGAGAGCCCGCGTCGCATCCTGGCAATGATGACGGCCGCTTTTGGCGTCGGCCAGATCGTCGGGCCGATCGTTGCTGGCTGGATCGCCGAACGTTCCGGCAGTTTCACCGGCCCGACTGTGATCGCCGCCGCCGCCCTGATCGTCTGCGCAGCGCTTGTCATGCCCGTCATCAAGAAGATCGCATAACTGGTTACAACTGCGTAACAATCGGCTGAACCCATTGCTGCTTCCTTCGAACTGCCTTAGTTTTTGGGCAATCAGTGTTGACGACACTCCCGAGACTCACAGTTCAGGAAAGCAAAGCTCCCCGTGTTTCATTCCTTCTTTCCGCAGCCAAAGCTGTTTTTCACTTCGCTCATTGTCTGGACGCTGATTTCCATTGCCGGCTGGTATCTCTTCGCTGCCGGTCTCGGTGCATCATTGGGTTACGCGCCGGTTGCCGAAAACCAGCAGCCGATCGACCTCTCGTTTTTCCTGCTCCCCGAAAATCTCTGGTTCTACAGCTATTTCCTGCTGTCGGCGGCGATCTTCTGCGCCGCGTGGCATCTGATAGCGCGGAGCCACCCCTGGAAGCTGTGGTCGATCTGGGGTTCGGCGCTGATTATATTCGTGACCTATTTCGGCGTGCAGATCAGTGTCGTGATCAACAATTGGCGCCGGCCGTTCGGCGATCTTCTAGTGAACGCGATGGAGAAGAAACCTGGTATCACCGTCGACAATTTCTACAGTCTGATGTGGATCTTCTGCCAGATCGCATTCCTCGCCATGTTCGTCTCGATCATGACCGACTTCTTCACCAGCCATTATATCTTTCGCTGGCGCACGGCGATGAACAACTTCTACATGTCGAAGTGGGAAAAGCTGCGCCATATCGAAGGCGCATCGCAGCGCGTTCAGGAAGATACGATGCGCTTTGCGAGCACGCTTGAAGTTCTCGGTATAAGCCTCATCAACTCGGTGATGACGCTTGTGGTGTTCCTGCCGATCCTTCTGGCGCTATCGCATTATGTGACGGAACTGCCGTTCATCGGGCCGGTGGCGAATTCGCTCTTCTGGTTGGCGCTGTTCTGGTCTGCGTTCGGTACGGTGCTGCTGGCGGCCGTCGGCATCAAGCTGCCTGGCCTGAATTTCCGCAATCAGCGCGTCGAAGCGGCCTATCGCAAGGAACTGGTCTATGGCGAGGACCATGCGGAACGCGCCCAGCCGCTGACGGTCAGGGAACTCTTCGGCAACGTCCGCCGCAATTATTACCGCATGTATTTTCACTACATGTATTTCAATATCGCGCGCAATTTTTACAGTCAGGCCGACGCGCTCTTCGTGGTCTTCATGCTGGTGCCGACGATCGTGGCAGGCGCCATCACCTACGGCATCTTCCAGCAGATCTCGACAGCCTTCGGCCAGGTCAGCAATTCGTTTCAGTATCTCGTCAATGCATGGACGACGATCATCGAGCTGCTCTCCATCCACAAACGCCTGAAGGCCTTCGAGGCGGCCATCGATGACGAGCCGCTGCCTGCCATCGATCGGCACTATCTGGAGCGGGAAGCCGGCGTCGTGCATGTCGATGGCTGATGGGTAGGTTCTGCGAGTAATCGAAAGGTTCGTGTTTGAGGCCCCCTCATCCGCCCTACGGGCACCTTCTCCCCGCTGGGGAGAAGAGGGAATCGAGACGTTGCGGCATATCTCTTCTCCCCTCGGGGAGAAGGTGCCGGCAGGCGGATGAGGGGGCTGCACGGCCGCCGTCTCGGTTATAAAAAAAGCGCCCGTCAGAGACCCGACGTCTGCTGCAGTTTCCCGCGTGCCTCGATCATCGGGATTGCTTCGGAATAGCTGACGCAGGCGACATCCGCTCGATGGCAGACGTCGCTGACGAGACGGTCGAGCGCGCGCCAGTAGGCGCCGCCGTTCATCTCGACGAAGTGGAAGCCGAGCTGGAGGGGGATGCGGTTGCCGTTGTACTGGCGGTCGAAGGCCTGGGAAAAAGCGGCGTAGGCGCGGTCCTCGAATTCCTTTGAATCCGCGCTATCCTCCTCGCCTTTGGAGTGGCGGACGAAGAGATTGTAGTCCATGCCGATGATCGGTTTTTCGCTGGGGCCTTCGGGGATCAACGGCAGGCCGAAGCGGATGATGCCGTCTTCCTCGACAGGCATGGCGGGACCTTTGGTGACGAGGCTGGCATCATAGGAAAAGCCCGCCTTCTTCTCGGCGGCGATCATGTCGGCGCCTGCGCTCGCCGAGAGATACGGAGCGCGAAAGCCCTTGATGCCGTGATCGACCAGATCCTGCCAGCTGGCGGGCTCGGCAAGGCCGACGCTTTTCCAGGCATTCTTCAGCGTTCCGTGAAAGGTCGCATATTCGGCCGACCAGTCGGCCTCGCTCCATTCGCGGCCGTCGAAATGGCCGCAGGCATGGCTCGATATGTCGTGGCCTTCGAGATGGGCATGCCAGATATTGCCGAGGCGCTTGCGGATCTCGTCGTCGCTCTGGGCGAAGCCGACATTGGATTTTCCGCGTTTCTGGTGCGGCGCCTGGTAGGCCTTCTTTGCCGCCTCGTTCATCAGGAAGGTGCAGGAAAGGAAATAGGTGAAGTGGGCGCCGTTCTTCGCCGCCATCTCGCGGCTCTTCAGCCAGAGCGCATTGTCGTGGGCGCCATCGAAGGAAATGATGACGAGCTGTTTCGGCCGGTCGGCGGCTTCCGCGATTGCCGGAACGAGGAAGGAGGCAGCCAGGCAGGCGGAGAGGAGAAAACGAGACATAAGCACCGCGACAATTTGTTCGCGGTTTCCTTTACCAGAATTGCGGCGAAGCTGCGGTCGCGCTGGCATTTTTTCACGTCACCCGCTAAGCCATGACAAACGGCACGGAAGGATCCGCAATGACATTGCTTATCGTCGGCATCATACTTTTCCTCGGGGTACACCTGGTGCGGGTGGTGGCTCCCGGCTTTCGCCGTTCGATGATCGCAAGCCTCGGCGAGACCGGCTGGCGGGCGGCCTATTCGATCGCGAGCGTTCTCACGCTGATCCTCTTGATCTACGGTTTCGGTCAGGCCCGTGCTGTGACCGGCATGCTTTACAATCCGCCGGTCTGGATGGCGCATATCACGATCACGCTGATGCTGATCGCGATCATCTGTCTGGTCGCCTCGCTGCTGCCGGCGGGGCATATTGCGACGAAGACCAAACATCCGATGGTGCTGTCGGTGAAGATTTGGGCGCTGGCGCATCTGCTTGCCAATGGCGAGACCTCGTCGGTGCTGCTGTTTGCGGCCTTTCTTGCCTGGGGCGTGATCGTGCGCATTTCGCTGAAGCGGCGCCAGCGGGCAGGCGAGATCACGCTCCGCCCCTTCGTCTCGGCAAAATACGACCTCTATGCCGTCGTCATCGGCATCGTCGCGTGGGCGCTGATCATCTGGAAGCTGCACGAATGGTTGATCGGGGTTTCTCCGCTCGCCATGTGACGAATCTTTTACATCCCCCTTACAACGGCGGCAAAATGGGGTAGAAGGCCCGACAATATGCATTTTGCATGATGTTGGGTAATTTCCGCGGCCGGAGACGAGAATGGCATTCAACGACGACAGCTTCATCCGTGAAGTCAATGAGGAATTGCGGTCCGACCAGATGAAGGGCGCGTGGCGCCGGTTCGGCCGTTATATCATCGTCGTCGCCATCCTGATCGTCGTCGGCACCGCCGGCAAGGTTCTCTACGAATATTGGGACGACAACCGTTCCTCCAGCGCCGGCGACCAGTTCCTAGCGGCGATGAAGCTTGCCGACGAGAACAAGAACGACGAGGCGCTGGCAGCACTCGACAAGCTGGAGAAGGAAGGCCATGGCGCCTACCCGGTGCTGGCGCGCATGCGGGCTGCGACTGTGCAGGCGCAGAAGGGCGACGCCGCCGCGGCGATCGCCGCTTTCAACGAGATCGGCAAGGATAATGGCGTTCCGGCTGCCGTGCGCGACGCCGCGAAAATGCGCGCCGGCTGGCTGCTGATCGAGAGCGGCACCTACGAGCAGGTTTCGGCCGCGATCGAGGAAATGGCCGTACCGGGCAACGCGTTCCGTCATTCGGCGCGCGAAGCCCTTGGCCTTGCGGCCTATAAGGCCGGCAATATCGTGCAGGCCCGGCAATGGTTCCAGTCGATCGTCGACGATACCGACAGCCCGCGTAATGTTACCAATCGTGCCCACATGATGCTTGATCTCATTACCGCATCCGGCAAGGCGCCCGCCGCGCAGGGCTGAGTTTTAAGGAAAAAGAATGAGTTTCACGGTCGCCATCGTCGGTCGTCCGAATGTCGGCAAGTCGACGCTTTTCAACCGGCTGGTCGGCAAGAAGCTGGCGCTCGTCGACGACACGCCGGGTGTGACCCGCGACCGGCGGCCGGGCGATGCCCGGCTGATGGGCCTGACCTTCACGATCATCGACACCGCAGGCCTCGAAGAGGCCGACGAGGAAAGCCTGCAGGGCCGGATGCGCGCCCAGACGGAAGCGGCGATCGACGAGGCCGATCTTTCGCTCTTCGTCGTCGACGCCAAGAATGGGCTGACGCCTGTCGACACCGCGCTTGCCGAAATGCTGCGCCGGCGCGGCAAGCCGGTGGTGCTCGTCGCCAACAAGTCCGAGGCGCGCGGCTCCGACAGCGGTTTTTACGACGCCTATACGCTCGGTCTCGGCGAGCCGACGCCGATTTCGGCCGAACACGGGCAGGGCATGCTCGATCTGCGCGACGCGATCGTCGAGGCGATCGGCAAGGACCGGGCCTATGGCAAGGAGGATGTTGCCGTCACCGACGTCGACATTTCCGAGACGGCGGACGAGGCTGGGGACGAGGACGAAGAGCCCGCCTATGACGATACCAAACCGCTCAGGGTGGCGATCGTCGGACGGCCGAATGCCGGCAAGTCGACGCTGATCAATCGTTTCCTCGGCGAGGACCGGCTTTTGACCGGGCCGGAGGCGGGCATTACCCGCGATTCCATCTCGGTCGAGTGGGACTGGCGCGGCCGCACCATCAAGATGTTCGACACGGCAGGCATGCGCCGCAAGGCGCGGGTGACCGAGAAGCTGGAGAAGCTTTCCGTCGCCGACGCGCTGCGCGCCATTCGCTTCGCCGAAACGGTCGTTATCGTCTTCGATGCGACGATCCCCTTCGAGAAGCAGGACCTGCAGATCGTCGATCTGGTGCTGCGCGAGGGCCGTGCGGCCGTTCTCGCCTTCAACAAGTGGGACATGATCGAGGACCGGCAGGCGGTGCTTGCGGATCTGCGCGAAAAGACCGACCGGCTGCTGCCGCAGGCGCGCGGCATCCGAGCCGTGCCGATCTCCGGCCAGACCGGCTGGGGTCTCGATAAGCTGATGCAGTCGATCATCGACACGGACAGGGTCTGGAACAAGCGCATCTCGACGGCGCGGCTCAACCGCTGGCTGGAGACGCAGCAGATCCAGCATCCGCCACCGGCCGTCTCCGGCCGCCGCATCAAGCTGAAATACATGACCCAGGTCAAGGCCCGCCCACCGGCGTTCATGATTTCCTGCACGCGCTCCGACGCGCTGCCGGAATCCTATACGCGCTATTTGATCAACGGGTTGCGCAACGATTTCGACATGCCGAGCGTGCCGATCCGTATCCATTTCCGCTCGGCGGATAATCCGTTCGAAGGCAAGAAGAGACGGACGTAGGGTTTCGGGCGCTGGTGGGCGCCTTACGCGGCATTGTTGCGCCGGGGTGTGGCACCCCCCTCTGTCCTGCCGGACCCGGGGTCGAGCCGCTGGTCTCGACCCGTCCTTCGGACCTCCGCAAGGAGGGAGATCGACTCGTGGATGGAATTTCCCCAAACAATTGATGTTGAACGAGCGGGTGCGCCCAGCCGATCTCCCCACCTGTGGGGGAGATGTCCGGCAGGACAGAGGGGGTACCCCCAGACGCAACCGTTCTCCCGCTCGTCTAGCGCCTGGTGAACGACACGCTTCGCAGCGCGCTTCATAAGTAAGGTCGATCAGTCCGCGGACGGCAGAGGCCCGGCGGTTTCGCTGGGCTTTCTGCTTCGCGGAAGCGACTTGGCGTATTGCCAGGCCTTCTTCCATTTCGGCGTGATCACGCCGTTGGCGGCGCGGATGTTGTTGATGAACTGCAGCGTCGCCGCTTCCCAGGAATATTGCATGGCAAGATCGCGCGCCTTGTTGCGCGAGGCGGAGAGGGCGGCAAGGCAGGCGACCCCGAGGTCCGCATTCAGCGCGCCGACTTCGCTGTCTTCGCCGATGATGTCGAGCGGGCCGGTGACCGGATAGGCTGCGACCGGCACTCCTGAGGCCAGCGCCTCGAGGATGGTGTTGCCGAAGGTGTCGGTGAGCGAGGGAAAGACGAAGACGTTGGCCTGGGCATAGGCTTTCGCCAGATCCTCGCCGAACTTCACGCCGGCGAAGAACACGTCGGGATATTGCTTTTCGAGTTCGGCGCGGGCCGGGCCGTCACCGACGACGACTTTCGAGCCCGGCAGATCGAGATCGAGGAAAGCAGGCAGGTTCTTTTCCAATGCCACGCGGCCAACGGTCATGAATATCGGGCGCTGCAGGCCGAACGGTTTTTCCTCGAGTTCCATCGGGCGGAACTGCGTGGCATCGATGCCGCGGCTCCATGGCATCAGGTTCTTGATGCCCTTTTCCGACAGTTCGCGCGCAAGGCTCGGCGTCGCCACCATGCAGCCGGCGCCGCCATTGTGGAACCAGCGGACGAAAGCGTAGAGCCAGCTCTTCGGGATCGGCAGGCGTGCGGAAACATATTCCGGGAAGCGGGTGTGATAGCTTGTCGAAAACGGCATGCGCTTGCGTATGCACCAGCGTCGCGCCGTCAGCCCCAGCGGGCCTTCGGTGGCGATGTGCACATAGGACGGATTGTGCTTCTCGATCTCGCGGGCGATGCGGCGATAGCCGGCGATCGACAGCCGGATTTCGGGATAGGTCGGGCAGGGGATGCTGTTGAAGCGCTCCGGCGTCACCATCGAAACCGCAACGCCCATCTTCGCCAGTTCGCGATTGGTGTTCTCGATCGAGCGCACGACGCCGTTGACTTGCGGATGCCAGGCGTCGGTGACGATGACCAGCCGTTCTGGCAGATTTCCGGCGGCTGCGGCATTGGCCCAGCTCTCGCCGCTGTAAGTGTTTGCCGGACGTTGCAGCATGTCACGATTTCCATCCGCGTTGCAGTGATCTGTCAACGCTCAACCCCAAAGCGGGGTTCCGGAACGGCGATTCCCGCTTGCCTATTTTGAGGCATGACCATGATGGAAATATTACAGCCGCATGCCAGCGTTTGCAGGGCCTTAGCGGCGCGATCGCCGCGAATATGTCAGCGGTCGATCATGGTTTTCATGCGGAGAGAATGACGGCGCCGGTCGTGGACCGGCGCCGCTTGGGAGGTTAGGCGGCAGCAGAAGCCGAGCCTGCGAGCGGAACTTCCGAGATCGTCTTCAGAACCTGCGAAGCGATCTGGTAGGGGCAGCCCTGCGAGTTCGGGCGGCGATCTTCCAGATAGCCCTTGTAGTCGTTCTTGACGAAGGAATGCGGCACGCGGATCGAAGCGCCGCGGTCGGCAACGCCGTAGGAGAACTTGTTCCACGGAGCCGTTTCGTGCTTGCCGGTCAGGCGCTTGTCGTTGTCAGGACCGTAGACGTTGATGTGGTCCATCAGGTTCTTTTCGAACTGCGCCATCAGCGCTTCGAAATAGGCCTTGCCGCCGACTTCGCGCATGTACTTGGTCGAGAAGTTGCAGTGCATGCCCGAACCGTTCCAGTCGGTGTCGCCGAGCGGCTTGCAATGATACTCGATGTCGATGCCGTACTTTTCGGTCAGGCGCTGCAGGAGGTAGCGTGCCATCCAGATCTGGTCAGCGGCCTTCTTGGAGCCCTTGCCGAAAATCTGGAATTCCCACTGGCCCTTGGCCACTTCGGCATTGATGCCTTCGTGGTTGATGCCGGCAGCCAGGCAGAGATCCAGGTGTTCCTCGACGATTTCGCGGGCGACGTCGCCGACGTTCGAATAACCGACGCCGGTGTAGTAGGGGCCCTGCGGAGCTGGGTAGCCCTGCTCGGGGAAGCCGAGCGGACGGCCGTTCTGGTAGAAGAAGTATTCCTGTTCGAAGCCGAACCAGGCGTCCTCGTCGTCGAGGATGGTGGCGCGGGCATTCGATGCGTGCGGCGTGACGCCATCGGGCATCATGACTTCGCACATGACGAGCGCGCCGTTGGTGCGGGCCGGGTCGGGATAGATGGCGACCGGCTTCAGCACGCAATCGGAGCTGCGGCCTTCGGCCTGCTGCGTCGAGGAGCCGTCAAAGCCCCAGAGCGGAAGCTGTTCCAGCGTCGGAAATGCGTCAAATTCCTTGATCTGCGTCTTGCCACGCAGGTTCGGTACCGGAGTGTACCCATCGAGCCAAATATACTCGAGCTTATATTTTGTCATCGTGACTCTCTCAATGCTACGAAGGTGAGCAAATCCGGAGACGATCTCGGCGCGCAAACGCATCCGACCGCCAGGGGATGCATCTCTTGAAGCACGTAGCGTGCCAGTTTGCCGTTCCCGCGAAAGAAAAATCGCGAATCAGCCGGCCGGCACGCTTTTTCCGTTTCCCCGAAAGCCGTTCGATCTCCTGGCCGAAGGCTGAATCATCAGGAAGAACGGAAATTTTCGGCCCTGGAACCGGATGAAAATTTGGGCGTTAGCCTCAAGTGATGAAGTGTTGAACAAATAGGCGGAAGCTTCTGGCATAGACAGCACAGCGATCAATCATCGCGGTGGTTGTGCGTATATTTTGTGCAATTTGCATAAACTATGTGCATCGTGCTATGGTTTTGGTGCCAAATGTTGATGCGCGAGCTGAATGGAGGCGATCTCATGCCCACCGGTTTCCATCGTGAATCCGCAACGATCTACCAGTTTCCCGTCAGGCCGCCGCGGGCCGCCAGCCGGTTCGAACGCGCCCGGGTGATGGAACGCGAAGCAGCCGAAGTCTGCGATGCTGCGCTCGACAGCTGCTGGTATCATGACGAGGCGGTTCGCGAGACCGATCAGCCGACGAAATCCTGATTTGCTGCTTCGCTCCGGAGCAGAATGCCGATAGGGCGGAGAGCGCCCGCGCATGGCGTGCTTGCTACGCCGTCGTGCGCGGACTCAGCCGCCTAAACCAAGCTTTTCCTTCACGACCAACGCACCATGTTCACTGACGACGCGGGCTGCGACGGCTGCAGCGAAGCGGGCGGCGGTGGGCGCATCGCCGGTTTCCAGATACCGGGAGAGGAAAGCGCCATTGAAACTGTCGCCGGCACTTGTCGTGTCGACCACTTTTTTCACCTTCTCGGCCGGAACGAAGCTCTCCTCGCCGCCGAAATTCAACCTGACGCCATCGGCGCCGTTCTTGACGACGATATTGACGGCGCCGAGCGCCTTATAGCGGTGGATGGTCGCCTCGATGGAATCGTCACCGAAATGCGCCGCCTCGTCGTCGAAGCTCGGCATGACGAGCACGGAGGAACGGGCGCCTTCGCTGATCGTCGCGTGCATCACGTCGTAGCTCGACCAGAGGCGGGGACGGATGTTGGGGTCGAAGACCACGAGCTTGCCGGCAGCCTTGGCGCGGCGGATTTCAGCCAGCAGCGTCGTCGCATCCTCCTGCGGCAGGATGGCGAGGGTGATGCCGGAGAAATAGACGACGTCGGCGCTTTCCACCGCCTCGCGCAGACTGTCGGGATCGGCGGCGAGGCTGCGGGCGGCCGAATTGTCGCGCCAATAGCTGAAGGATCGCTCCCCGTCCTTCAGGTTGATCATATAAAGGCCGGGTGTCTTGCCCCTGATCCGGCGGATAAGGCTCGTGCCGATGCCAGCCTTCTCGGCGAAGGCCACCATCTCATCCGACATGGCGTCGTCGCCAAGGGCGGTGAAATAATCGACGGACCAATCGGCGGAAAGGCAGGCGCGGGCATACCAGGCGGTATTGAAGGTATCGCCGGCGAAGCCTTTGCGCAGCAGGCCGTCGCCTGCCTGCGAGAGCTCCACCATGCATTCACCGATCGATAGAAACCGTCTTCCGCTCACCTGATCCTCCCGGCATCGGAGCGCCGCTGATCAACAGGACGCTCTATCGCTTTGAATTGACGCTGCATCCGCTGATACGCGGAGCCGGGCGGAGTGACAAGCGCCGATATCGTCGGAGCCGATCTCACGAGGAATGAAAAGCCCGCCTTCACGGACGAAGCGAAGGCAGGCGCGGGCGACGGAAGATTATTCGTGGATGGTGTAGCTGCCGAGTTCGCAAAGATCCTGCGTGTCTTCGGTCGTGTCGAGGTTCGAATCCTCGTCGAATTCGAAGCGCATGTCGTATTTGCAGACGGTTCGGCCATCGGCGATGGTGATGTTCACGGTCTCGCCAGGATTGAGAACGTTGTCGCCGAACACGTCTTCTTCCCAGCTGTTGACGCCCGTCGGCGAGCTGTAGAAGCGCGTCAGGACGGAATCGGTGCCGTTGGTAAGCTGGAATTTCAGATCTTCGGCATGCGACGATACGGCAGAGCCGGCGACGATCGCGGCTGCAAGCGCGATCAATCCAGATAGTTTCGATTTCATATATGCGTTCCCCACGACCCATGATTAGGCGGGGACGGGGATAGCATATCCGCATCTAAATCTTTGTTATCGGGGACTATAGATTCCGAAATAAGTGTGTTTCGGCCATTTCATCGTTAAGAGGACGTGACAGTTATTTAGAGAAGCGAAGGCCGCTTCATGCGGCCTTCGTTCCATTCACGGTCTGTCCATATGATAGCAGGCCGCCTTCTGGCCGGGGCGGACTTCTTCAGTCGGCGGCATTTCGGTGCGACAAATGTCGGTCGCCTTCCAGCAGCGGGGAGAGAAGACGCAGCCTTTCGGCGGGTTGAGCGGCGAGGGCGGATCGCCCTGCAGGCGGATGCGGGTGCGCAGGCGCGCAAGCTTCGGATCCGGGATGGGTGCTGCGGAAAAGAGGGCCTGCGTATAGGGGTGGGCCGGATGATCGAAGACGGTGGCGCAGTCGCCAGCTTCCACCACTCTGCCGAGATAGAGCACCAGCACATCGTCGGAGATCAGGCGCACGACCGAGAGGTCGTGACTGATGAAGATCAGCGTCAGGCCGAATTCCTTGCGCAGCTTGCGCAGGAGCGTGATGACCTGGCCCTGGATCGAGACGTCGAGGGCCGAAACCGGCTCGTCGCAGACGATGAGCTTCGGCTTGGTGACGACTGCGCGGGCAATGCCGATGCGCTGCGCCTGGCCGCCGGAGAATTCATGGGGATAGCGGTTGATCATCTCCGGTACGAGACCGACGGCGGTCATGATCTCGCGCACACGCTCGGTGCGCTCGGCCTTCGTAAGCTTCGGCTCGAACACAGTGAGCGGCTCGGCGATGATGTCGCCGACCGTCATGCGCGGGTCGAGCGAGGCGATCGGGTCCTGGAAGATGATCTGCATGTCGCGGCGTGCGGCACGCATTTCCTCGTTCGTGAGATCGAGAAGATTGCGGCCCTGCCAGAGGATGCGGCCCTTTTGCGATTTCAGGAGCCGCAGGATGGACCGGCCGAGCGTGGATTTTCCGCAGCCGGATTCGCCGACGATGCCGAGCGTGCGGCCTTCGGCGAGATCGAAGCTGACATTGTTGACCGCGGTCAGGAAGATCGGCGGCTTGAACAAGCCCTTTGCCGGCAGTTCGAACTGGGTCGTCAGGTTCTCGACCCTCAGAAGCGATCGATCAGCCATGGTTCAGCAACTCCTCGCGACGGGGGAATGGATGGTAGCAGGCCGCACAGTGGCGCGGCGCAAGGGTCTCGAGGATGGGCGGACGGTCGATGCAATCGTCCTGGACCTGCGAACAGCGCGGCGAGAAATTGCAGCCCTTCGGCAGGTGCTGCAGGTTCGGCGGACGGCCGGGGATAACGACGAGGTCGTCGACATCCTGGTCCGGGCGCGGGATCGAGGCATGCAGCGCCGCGGTATAGGGATGGGCCGGATTGTCGAAGAGTTCGTCGACCGGGGCTTCCTCGACGATGCGGCCGGCATACATGACGGCGACACGGTCGGCGAGGCCGGCGACGACGCCGAGATCGTGGGTGATCATGATCAGCGCCGTGTTCATCTCGGCCGTCAGATCGTTGAAGAGATCGAGGATCTGCGCCTGGATGGTGACGTCGAGCGCGGTCGTCGGCTCGTCGGCGATCAGGAGCTTCGGCTTGGTGAGCAGCGCCATGGCGATGACGATGCGCTGGCGCATGCCGCCGGACAGTTCGTGCGGATAGAGATGGAAGCGCCGCGTCGGATCGGGGATGCCGACACGCTTCAGCATGTCGAGGGCTGTCTCGGATGCGGCGCGCGCCGTCAGGCCGCGGTGAACCTCCAGCTGTTCCGTCAGCTGCCGGGAGATCTTCAGGGACGGGTTTAAGGCGGTCATCGGGTCCTGGAAGACCATGGCCATGTCCTTGCCGCGGATCTGGTCGAGCTGGCGCGGCTTCAGCGACAGCACGTCCGTGCCTTCGAGCCGCGCCTGTCCCGTCGTCCTGCCGTTCTTGGCAAGAAGGCCCATGATGCCGAGGAAGGTCTGGCTCTTGCCGGAGCCGGACTCGCCGACGATGGCGATGCGCTCGCCGCGCCGGACGGTGAGGTTCATGTTCGAGACCGCCTTCACCTCGCCGTCGGGCGTTGCGAAAGTGATCGAGTAATCCTCGAGTTCGAGGAGGATGTCTTTTTCTTGAAGCATTCTATCGATCCTTCGGGTCGAACGCGTCGCGCAGGCCGTCGCCGATGAAGAGCAGGCTGAGCAGCAGGGCCACGAGGAAGCTTGCCGGGAAGATCAGCAGCCAGGGCATGCTTTCCATGGCGTCGGTTCCCTCGGCGATCAGCGTGCCGAGCGAGGTCAGTGGTTCCTGCACGCCGAAGCCGAGATAGGAGAGGAAGCTTTCGGTGGCGATGATTTCGGGCACGGTCAGCGCCGCGAAGATCACCACCGGCCCGACGAGGTTCGGAATGATGTGCTTGACGATGATCTTGAACGGCCGCTGCCCGGATGCGCGGGCCGCCTCGATAAATTCGCGGTGCTTGATCGACAGTGTCTGGCCGCGCACGATGCGGGCCATGGTCAGCCACTCCAGCGCGCCGATCGCAGCAAAGAGCAGGTAGACGTTGCGGCCGAAGATCACCATCAGCAGGATGACGAACAGGATGTAGGGAAGCGCATACATGATATCGACGAAACGCATCATGATCGCATCCAACCTGCCGCCGATATAGCCGGAGACTGCGCCATAGAGCACGCCTATGACGACGGAGACGACAGTCGCCGTCAGCGCCACGGCAAGCGAGACGCGGGTGCCGTAGAGCACGCGGGCGAGAAGGTCGCGGCCATTCGGGTCGGTGCCGAAATAATGGCCGGTCTCGATCGAGGGCGGGATGCGGAAGGCGGCCCAATCCGGATCTTCATAGTTGAAGGGAATGAACCAGGGACCGAGGAAGGCTGCGAGGATCAACAGCGCCAGGACGGCGATCGAGAGCACGGCCGCCTTGTTGCGCCCGAGGCGGCGCAGCGCATCCTTGGTGAGCGAACGGCCTTCGGGCGCGAGACCCTCCGCCTCCAGAAGCTCCTGGGCAAGAAGCTCGCGTTTTGCGGGATTGAGGATCATCGGTTTCTCACTTTCGGGTCCAGCCAGGCATAGGCGATATCGACCAGAAGGTTCAGGAAGACGATCAGCACCATGTAGAAGATGACCGTGCCGAGAACCATGCCGTAGTCGCGGTTCAGCGCTGCGTTGACGAAATAGCGGCCGATGCCGGGCAATCCGAAGATGCTCTCGACAACCAGCGAGCCGGTGAGAAGGTAGCTTGCCGCCGGACCGAGATAAGAAACGACCGGCATCAACGCAGGCTTCAGCGCGTGGCGCATCACAGTCAGCCGCGGGCCGATGCCCTTGGCCTTGGCGGTGCGAATGAAGTTCTGGTTCATCACCTCGATCATCGAGCCGCGGGTGATGCGCGAGATGCGGCCGGCATGCGGCAGGGCAAGCACGACGATCGGCAGGATCAGGTATTTGATCGAGCCGTCACCCCAGCCGCCGACCGGAAACCACGCGAGATGGATGCCGAAGACGAGCTGCAGGATGGGCGCAATCAGGAAGTTCGGCAGCACGACGCCCACCAGGATGAGCGCGCCCAGAATATAATCCGGTGCCTTGTTCTGATAGAGCGCCCCAAGACAGCCGACGGCCACGCCGACGATGATGGCAATCAGGAAGGCAGCCGTACCGATGGTGAAGGTGTAGGGCAGACCGATCATGATCTGCTGGGCGACGGTGAAGTCCTCGCTGGCGAAGGAGGGGCCGAGATCGCCCCGCAGTAGGTCCGCGACATAGATCAGGTACTGCTGGATCAGCGGCTTATCGAGATTGTAGTGGATGGCAAGGTTCTTGAGGATCACCGGCGGCAATGGCCTTTCGCCATCGAAAGGGCCGCCGGGGGCAAGGCGCAAAACAAAAAACGAAGCTGTCACGGCGATCCACATGACGGGGATCGTCGACAGAAGGCGACGGAGTGCGTATTTGATCATGGTCGTGGGCCGGTCCTTTCCGCAAGGCGCGGAAAGGACCGTTTTCCCTTACTCTTTCATCGACAGCCAGCGGGTGCGGTGGATGTCCTGAATGTTGTCGACGAAGCCTTCGATCTTCGGAGAAACGACGTTCTTCGAGACATAATAGTAGATCGGCAGGGCGGCGGATTCATCGAGCGCCAGCTGTTCGGCCTTCTTGAAGATTTCGGCGCGCTTCTTCAGATCGGTCTCGGCGTTGCCTTCCTTGATCAGCTTGTCGTAATCAGGGTTGGACCAGCGGCCGTAGTTCATCTGGACGCCTGTGACCAGGAGGTTCAGGAAGTTGTCCGGATCGTTATAGTCGGCGAGCCAGCCGGCGCGGCCGATTTCGACCTGTCCACGCTGCATCTGGTCGTAATGCACCTTGGTTTCGGCATTGACGAGTTCGACATCGACGCCGAGCGGCTTCCACATGGAAGCGATTGCGACGGCGATGCGCTTATGGTTGTCATTGGTGTTGTAGCTGAGGACGGCGTGCAGCGGCTTGTCCGGTCCGAAGCCGGCGTCTGCCAGAAGCTTCTTGGCTTCTGCGACCTTATCCTTATAGGGCAGGTCCTTCCAGCTGACATAGGCCGGCTCGCCGTAATTCGCCGTGCCCGGCGGAACCCAGGAATAGGCCGGCAATTCGCCGGTGCCGAGGATCTGCGGACCGATCACTTCGCGGTTGATCGCCATGGAGAGAGCCTGGCGTACACGCTTGTCGCTGAAGGGCGGCTTCTGCGAGTTGACGACATAGTAGTAGAGGCCGGAGAAGGGTGCGACATGCGCCTGGCCCGGCAGATTCTTCTTCATCCACTCGTACTGGTCGGTCGGGAAGTCGGTGAGGATGTCGAATTCGCCGGCGCGGTAACGTTTCAGCGCGGCTTCCTGGTCTTCCAGCACGAAGAACTTGGCGCCGTCGATCTTCAGATCCTTAGTGCCGTACCACTGGTCGTTCTTAACCGTCGTGACATGCGAGCCCGGAACCCATTCGACCGGCTTATAGGGGCCGTTGGTGACGATGTTGCCGATCTTGACCCAATCCTGGCCCTTCGCCTCGACGACATGCTTCGGCAGCGGATAGGCCGTGTAATGCATCAGGGCGTTCAGGAAGTAAGGCGTCGGATTTTCCAGGGTGATTTCGAGCGTCTTGTCGTCGATCGCCTTGACGCCGAGCTGGCTGAAATCGGTGATCTCACCCTTGTTGATCTTTTCGGCGTTCTTGATGGTGAACTGCAGATAGGCATAGTCGGCGGCGTTCTTCGGGTCGACGAGGCGCTGGAAGGCGAAGACGAAGTCTCCTGCCGTTACCGGCTGGCCATCGGACCACTTGATGCCGTCACGAAGCTTGAAGGTATAGACCTTGCCATCAGGCGAAATGGTCCAGCTTTCGGCCTGGCCGGGGACCGGATTGTCCTTGGCGTCCTCGGTGACGAGGCCTTCGAAAATGTCGCCGGCGATGCGGTTCTCCCAATCGCCTGAAAGTTTCTGCGGATCGAGCGACTGCGGGTCGCCACCATTATGAATGTTGAGCGTGGCCGCGTGCGCCGAAAATGCCAGCAATGTGCCAAACATCGCAGAGGCAAGAAATTTTTTCGTAAATTGGTTCATGGTGGGTCCACCTTTCTAGGCTTTGCGCCTTTATTAGACATTTGTTCCCGGGTTTGACCTCTTACGTGCAGGTCAGCGCGCACCTTATCGCAAAGGCTTTGCGTTGCAACCCCAAATCCGGAGGGTAGTCTCCAGTTGTGGACAAGCCTATATACGTCTCCCCCTTGCCGGTTCGCGACGAGACGTTGCGGCGCCTTTCAGGCCATTCATAACGGCTTCACATGGTTGTCTTTTGTTGCGTCCGCTTTAGTGTGGCGGGCGCGAACTAAAGCGCGTCGCGATCCTTCAGATTCGCTCTCTGCGCTTTAGGTTTTTGTTTTCACGCATGTCGTTGCCGCAAAACCGCTGCACACTTTTGCGCGACATGCCTTAGTCGGGAGACGTAGCCGATGGCATTGCAGGCAGGCGGGAATGCAGACTGGTGGCGGGGTGCGGTGATCTATCAGGTCTATCCGCGCTCGTTTCAGGACACCAACAGCGACGGGCTCGGCGATCTCAAGGGCATTACCCGCCGGCTGCCGCATATCGCCAGCCTCGGCGTTGACGCGATCTGGCTCTCGCCCTTCTTCAAGTCGCCTATGGCCGATATGGGCTACGACGTTTCCGATTACTGCGACGTCGACCCGATCTTCGGGACGCTCGCCGATTTCGATGAGATGATGGCGGAAGCGCACCGGCTCGGCATCAAGGTCGTCATCGACCAGGTGATCTCGCACACATCAGACCGGCACCCCTGGTTCGTCGAGAGCCGGTCGAGCCGGACCAACCCCAAGGCGGACTGGTATGTCTGGGCCGATCCGAAGCCGGACGGTACGGCTCCGAACAACTGGCTGTCGATCTTCGGCGGGCCGGGCTGGGAATGGGACGGCGTGCGCCGGCAATATTACCAGCACAATTTCCTGACCTCGCAGCCGGATCTCAACTTCCACAGCAGCGAAGTGCAGGACGCGGTGCTGGAGACGGTGAAATTCTGGCTCGACCGCGGCGTCGACGGCTTCCGACTGGATACGGTCAACTATTATTTCTGCGACAAGCAGCTCAGAAGCAATCCGCCGCACGAGCCTGATACCAGCGACGGGGGCCTCGATGCGCCCGACACCAACCCCTACGGCATGCAGAACCACCTCTACGACAAGACGCAGCCGGAGAATGTCGGCTTCCTCAAACGCTTCCGGGCGCTGCTCGACCAGTATGAGGATCGCACGACGGTCGGTGAAGTCGGCGACGGGGCGCGCTCGCTGAAGACAGTGGCCGCCTATACCAGCGGCGACGACAAGCTGCATATGTGCTACACGTTCGATTTGCTGGGGCCGGAGTTTACCGCCGAACATATCCGCGGTTGCGTCGATGCCTTCCAGAAAGCCGTGACCGACGGCTGGGTCTGCTGGGCTTTCTCCAATCACGACGTCATGCGCCATGTCAGCCGGTTTGCGCTGACCGAGGAAGAGCGCCCCGTCATCGCGAAACTGGCGATCTCGGTGCTTGCTGCACTGCGAGGCTCGATCTGCCTCTATCAGGGCGAGGAGCTCGGCCTGCCGGAGGCCGAGCTCGCCTTCGAGGATCTGCGCGACCCCTACGGCATCCGCTTCTGGCCGGCTTTCAAGGGCCGCGACGGATGCCGCACGCCGATGCCTTGGGAGGCCGGCAAGGCGCATGCGGGCTTCACCTCCGCCGAAAAGAGCTGGCTGCCCGTGCCCTACGAACAGGCAGCACTTTCCGTGGATACGCAGGAGGGGAGCGACAGCTCTGTGCTGCACCACTACCGCCAGACGCTCGCCTTCCGGAAGAGCCACCCGGCACTGATCGACGGCGACATGAGCTTCATCGACACCAACCATGATCTGCTCGCCTTCACCCGCGAAAAGGGCGGCGAAAAGCTGCTTTTCGTCTTCAACCTGACCCGCAAACCGGCGGAATTCCGCCTGCCTGCGGGCATTGCGCTCAGAGAAGCGCTTGCCATGCCGGGCTTCGAGGCGGTGGTGAGCGCGGGATCGGTGAAACTTGCCGCGCTGGATGGGTTTTGTGCGCGGATTTGACATTCGCGCTGTCGTCGAGGGTTATCGATTTCGATAGGGCTGTATTTTTTAAATTACAACTGATATGTTCATCTTGAAGCAGACGGCCACTTTCCAGAAGTGGCACAAACGGTTGAAAGACGGAAAGGCCAAGGCAATGATCGCTTTACGCCTTTAGCGTCTTGCAACCGGGCATGCCGGCGATGCCGCTCCGGTCGGTGAAGGGGTGAGTGAGTTGCGCATTCACTATGGGCCTGGCTATCGGATCTACTACCGCAAGCGGGGAGAAACGATCATCGTGCTTCTCTGCGGCGGCGATAAAAGCACGCAGGAAACCGACATACGGACGGCAAAGAGAATGGCCATGGAATGGAGCGACGATAATGGCTGAACAGATTTTCGACTTCGATCCGGCTGAGCTACTCGATTCCGACGAGGCTATCGAAACCTTTATCACCGAGGCCCTGCAGACCGGAGATGCGAAATTCATCGCTTCTGCTCTTGGCGTCGTTGCACGCGCCAAGAGCATGAGCAAAATCGCCAAAGAAACCGGCCTTGCGCGCGAGCACCTCTACAAGGCACTCAGTGAAAACGGAAATCCCACACTCGAAACCACGCTGGCCGTGATGAAGGCCATCGGGCTCGAACTTACGACGCGACATCACGCGATTTGAGACCGTCTGGCGTTCGCTGAAGCCTTCTCGCAAGTGAGAGTTCCGATATCCGGCATCATCCAATCAGCGCGAACTTGTCCACATCCACCATTCCCATGTCCGAAATCTTCAGGTGTGGGATGACGGGCAGCGGCAGGAAGGCGAGTTGGAGGAAGGGTTCTTCCAGCGTGGCGCCGAGGGCGAAGGCGGCCTTGCGGAGATGATGGAGCGTGTCGCGGACGATCTCGTAAGGCTCGAGGCTCATCAGGCCGGCGACGGGCAGGGCGATTTCGCCGGTGACTTTGCCATCCTCGACGACGACGAAGCCGCCCTTGATTTCGCCGAGGCGGTTTGCGGCGCGCGCCATGTCGTCCTCGTTGACGCCGACGACGCAGATATTGTGGCTGTCATGGCCGACAGTGGAGGCGATCGCGCCCTTCTTCAGGCCGAAGCCCTGGACGAAACCGTTCGCATGGTTGCCGTTCTTGCCGTGGCGCTCGATGACGGCGACCTTGATGATGTCATTGGTGAGGTCGACCGTCGTCTCATTGCCCTTGACCGGCAGCCGGTAGCGGCGGTGCTCGGTGATGATCTTGCCCGGCATGACGCCGATCACCGATGTTTCGCCCTCTCTAGCGGGCACGCCGAAATGGGCGGCGTTGACAGGCCTTGCCTTGACGCTGTCGAGGCCGATCGGGGCAACCGGTTTGCGCGTGGAAAAGAGTGCGTCGGTGACGCGGCGGCCGGCTGCGAAGACCATCTCGGCACGGCAGTTTGCCAGGCTGTCGAGAACGACCAGATCGGCCCGCCAGCCCGGCGCCACCAGGCCGCGGTCCCTGAGGCCGAAGGCGCGGGCGGCCGAGATCGAGGCGGCGCGATAAATTGCCAGGGGCTCGACACCGGCTGCGATCGCCGTGCGGATCATGTGATCGAGATGGCCCTGTTCGACAATGTCGAGCGGATTGCGGTCGTCGGTGCAGAGCGCGAGGTAGGGTGAAAGCCGCTCGGTGATGATGGGGATCAAAGCGGCGAGATCCTTGGAGACCGAGCCTTCGCGCACGAGGATGTGCATGCCCTTGCGGATCTTTTCCAGCGCTTCGGCAGCACTCGTGCATTCATGCTCGGTGCGGATGCCGGCTGCGAGATAGCCGTTGAGATCGTTGCCGGAAAGAAGCGGGGCGTGGCCGTCTATATGGCCGCCCTGAAAGGCGTCGAGCTTTGCCATGCAGACGGGATCCTTGTGGATCACCCCGGGAAAATTCATGAATTCGGCAAGGCCGATGACTTTCGGATGGTCGCGGTAGGGCAGGAGGCTTTCGATCGGCAGGTCGGCGCCGGAGGTTTCGAGATGTGTGGCGGGTACGCAGGAGGAGAGCTGGACGCGGATATCCATGATCGTTTCCAGCGCCGAAGCGAGGAAAAACTCGATACCTTCCTTGCCAAGCACATTGGCGATTTCATGCGGATCGCAGATCGCGGTAGTGACGCCGTAGGGCAGGACGCAGCGGTCGAATTCGTGTGGCGTCACCAGCGAGGATTCGATGTGCAGATGCGTATCGATGAAGCCGGGAACGACTGTTCTGCCCGAGATATCGATTTCGGTCTCGCCCTCGTAATTGCCCGACGTGCCGACGATGCGGTCGGCGCCGATGGCGATGTCGGAGCGGACGAGTTCACCTGTGACGAGATCGAAGAAGCTGCCGCCCTTCAACACGATGTCGGCGGGGATACGGCCCACACCTTGGTCTATGAGACGTTCGAGTCTGCTGGTCATGGCTTCGCTCACATTGCAACCGATTCCGAAGTTATAACCGATCTGCGGCGACATGCGATGGCTACAAACGCAACCGGGCGCCTTGCGGCGCCCGATCTCTGTCTCTGCGTCGCGGCTTACTCGGCAGCGACGATCTTGCCGCCTTCCCACTTGTAGAGCGAGAAGCTCTGCGAGGTGAGGTCGCCGGTTTCGCCGTAGGTGAGCTTGCCGATGGCGGTCGGGATCTCCATGCCGCCCTTCAACGCGGCCGCGACGGCTTCCGCATCTTCGGCGCTGCCGGCCTTTTCGATGCCGACTTTCAGAACTTCGACGGCGGCAAAGGCGTTCAGCGTGAAGGCTTCGGCCGGGATGTTCTTGGCGGTGAGCGCATCGGCGGCAGTCTTGGAATCCGGGCTCTTGGTGGCGTCGGACGCATTGGTGAACAGCGTGCCTGCTGCCGCATCCGTGCCGATGGCCCAGAATTCGGTGTTGGAGAGGCCGTCGCCGCCGATGATCATCGCGTTGGCGGCGAGGTCATGCAGCTGGCGGGCGAGCAGGCCGCCTTCCGGGTGGTAGCCGCCGAAATAGACGATATCGATCTTCTCGGACTTGATGCGGGTGGTGAGCGCGCTGAAATCCTTGTCGCCTGGGGTAATCGCATCATTGACGACTTCGGTGATGCCGCCGGCATTCAGCGTCGCCTTGAAGGCGTCGGCGAGGCCCTTGCCGTAAGCGCCCTTGTCATTAACGATGGCGACACGCTTGTCCTTGAAATTCTTCAGCACGTATTTGGCGGCGACTTCGGCCTGCTGGTCGTCGCGGCCGCAGGTGCGCAGCACGTTGGTGAGGCCGCGCTTGGTGAGATCGGGAGCCGTCGCGGTCGGAGTGACCATCAGCACGCCGTTTTCAGCCAGAACGTCCGAAACGGGGATGGCGACGCCCGACGTCACCGGGCCGACGACGAAGCGGATGCCGTCGCCGACGACCTTGTTGGCGGCGGAAACGCCCTGTTTCGGTTCGCCGGCATCGTCGGCCAGTTCGAGGACGACCTTCTCGCCGAGAATGCCGCCCTTCTTGTTGATCTCGTCGACGGCGGTCTGGGCGCCGTTCTTCACCTGGTCGCCATAGGCCGCGACGGGGCCGGTCAGCGGTGCGATCAGGCCGATGGTGATATCGGCATGGGCAAGCGGAGCAAAGGCGAGTGACGCGACGAGGGCCGCCGTCAATGTCTTGAGGGTCATTGTCTGTCTCCTTGGATGGGGTCGTCCGACCCACGATGAAGCGCCGCGCCGGCTTTTCTGGATCGTTCAACGGCCTCCGGGCCGTGCCAAGGACGATCGGTATCGGCGCGATCAAATGCGCCCTCCGGCCATATTTGGCTCGGACGGGTGCAATGGCTAGATTTCTAGGAATTTTGGTGAGATTCCGCAAGATGATAACAAAATGAAAGGAGAATCGAGGCGATCCAGCTCGAAATCGTGAAAAATCGCCGATCTTTGGAGGATGTTGAACCCGTATCGGCACGGTGCGCCGATGAACCCTACGGTTCGCGCTGCAGCTCTCCTGGCATTTCCGACCACCGAATTCTGTCTGAGATTAACACTTGATTCTACCAATTAGGGTAGAACCATTGATTGCGCCTATATATTGCTGCGATGCAAAAGAATGGTCGACATTTAACAGAGAGATATTTCAGGAACAGAGATCTGGATGCTCAAGCGTATCGAAGCCAGACAGGTGCGCACCGGAATGTTTGTAGAGGCGATCGAGGGTGCCTGGCAGGATCCTCTTCTGTCCAAGCGAAGATTTCTCCTGCGTCGTGAAGTTGATGCCCAGAAGCTTCGCAGGAGCGGCATTGAAGCTGTGATCATCAACACCAGCAGAGGGGTCGACCTTAACGGCCTGTCAGGTGGCAATACCGAGATCGACACCAAGGCGGCACGCGAGACCATTCAGAAATCGATGCAGGTGCTGGAAGGTGTTTTCGGTCGGCTCCAGCACGGCGATGGGATCAGCGTCGATCAGGTGGCGCCGGTGATTTCCTCGGTCTCCAAGTCGCTGGATCAGAATCCGACTGTCTTTCTCAGCGTTACGCGGCTGAAATCCAAAGACGAAACGACGTTCCTGCATTCCATTTCCGTGAGTGCGCTGATGATCCTCTTCAGTCGTCATCTCGGGCTCGACGAGGCGACCGTGCAGATGCTCGGCACGGCAGGATTGCTGCACGACGTCGGCAAGCTCGAAATTCCGCTCGAGGTCCTCAACAAGGAAGGCCCCCTGGACGAGAACGAGATCAAGATGATCCGCGATCATCCTGAAAAAGGCCACGCGATCCTGTCGCGCCAGGAAGGCATGTCGGAAATCGTTCTCGACGTCTGCCTCAACCATCATGAGCGTCTCGACGGCAAGGGCTATCCCCGCAAACTTTCCGAGACGCAGGTCAGCTTCCACGCACGTCTTGCTGCGATCTGCGACGTCTATGACGCCGTCACCTCGGTGCGGCCGTACAGGGCGCCATGGAATGCGAGCCAAGCATTGAAATGGATGCTTGGCAGCGAAGGCCATTTCGATCGCCGGCTCTTGAAGAAATTCGCCCTCTGCCTTTCCGTTGCTGCGGTGGGCTGAGCTCTATTCGGCTTTGCGACAAGGGCCCGCGTGGACTTGCAGGGCCTGCGCGTCTTTTCAAACACGCAAGCCCTGATGCCGGAAGCTTTTGAGTTTTCTCAGATGTTGTTCTGCAGGATGGTCCGCAGCTTGCCGAAGAGCTCGTCGATATGCTGCTTCTCGATGATCAGCGGCGGGGAGAGCGCGATGATATCGCCGGTGGTGCGGATCAGGAGGCCGCTTTCATAGGCTTTCAGGAAGGCAGTGAAGGCGCGCTTGGTGGGTTCGCCGGCAATGGGATCGAGTTCGATCGCGCCGATCAGGCCGGTATTTCTGATGTCGATGACATTGGGGCAATCCTTCAGCGAGTGCAGCGCATCGGCCCAGTAGTCGGAAAGCTCGGCTGCGCGGGTGAGCAGGCCTTCTTCCTTGTAGGTGTCGAGCGTGGCGAGGGCGGCGGCGGAAGCGATCGGGTTGCCGGAATAGGTATAGCCGTGGAAAAACTCGATCATGTGCTCCGGCCCGTTCATGAAGGCATCATGAATCTCGGAGGTGACGAAGACGGCGCCCATTGGGATAACGCCGTTGGTCAGGCCCTTGGCGGCGGTGATCATGTCGGGCTTGACGTCATAATATTGCGCGGCGAAGGGGGCGCCGAGGCGGCCGAAGCCGGTGATGACCTCGTCGAAGATCAGAAGGATGCCGTGCTTGGTGCAGATGTCGCGCAGCTTCTGCAGGTAACCCTTCGGCGGGATCAGCACGCCGGTCGAGCCGGCCACAGGCTCGACGATGACGGCGGCGATGGTGGAGGCGTCATGCAGCGTGACGATACGCTCCAGCTCGGTCGCGATATCGCCGCCGTGCTCGGGCTCGCCGCGGGTGAAGTTGTTCTTGCCCGGCTGGTGGGTGTGCGGCATGTGATCGACGCCGGTCAGAAGCGTGCCGAACATCTTGCGGTTGCTGACGATGCCGCCGACCGAGATGCCGCCGAAATTGACGCCGTGATAGCCGCGCTCGCGGCCGATCAGGCGGAAGCGTGAACCATTGCCCTTCACGCGGTGATAGGCGAGCGCCACCTTGAGCGCGGTCTCCACTGATTCGGAGCCGGAATTGGTGTAGAGAACGTGGTTCAGGCCTTCCGGCGCGATATCGATCAGGCGGTTTGCCAATTCGAAGGCCTTGGGGTGGCCGAGCTGGAAGGCGGGCGCGTAATCGAGTTCGCCGGCCTGCTCGCGGATCGCCTCGGTGATCTTCGGGCGGCAGTGGCCGGCATTGACGCACCAGAGGCCCGCGGTGCCGTCCAGCACCTGGCGGCCGTCATGCGTCGTATAATACATGTCCTTGGCGCCGACGAACAAACGCGGCTCCTTCTTGAACTGCCGGTTAGCCGTAAACGGCATCCAGAAGGCGCGAAGATCGTTCGGTGCATTGAGGCGATTGGACATGCTGTTCTCCTGGCCGCCGACGGCCGGTTCCCGGGCTTTACGCCCATATTTTTACTATCCGGTCAAATTATCAGGGCTTCCCGACGCGTCAACGGGAAAAGTCCCGAAAGCTGCTCTGAGGACCTGCAGGCGCGGGCCGCCCGTCATCAATCCTTCGCCTCGCCTTGCTACAAAAAGCGATGGCCTGCGGGCGCAATGGCATTTTCATCAATCCACTGAAATCAAACGATATTTCGACCGGAGATACTCATGTCTGACCGTCAGAAGACAAGAGCGCGGCCCACCGCGCGCCGCGCATTCGCGCCGAGTTACGGCGCCATTCTCGAAGAGGGCGTTCGCCGCCGCAGCGTGCTCAAGGGCTTCCTCGCCGCCATGGGTGCTGCGGCACTTGCGCCGGCGCTTGGAACTTCGCGCGCGGAGGCAATCGATTCCAGTCTGACATTTCCCGAACTCAAGCGCGTGCGCGATGCCGCCGACCATTGGCCTGAGGGTTATGAGCGCCAGATCCTGGCGCGCTGGGGCGACGGCCTGTTCCCCGACAGTCCGGAATTCGATATCGCCACGCTTGATGGCAAGGCCGCCGAGCGGCAGTTCGGCTACAACAACGATTTCACGCAGTTCCTGCCGCTGCCCTGGGGCGAGAAGAGCTCCGATCATGGGTTGATGGTCGTCAGCCACGAATATGCGAAGCCCTTCCTGATGTTTCCCGGCCTGACGAAGGAGGACTACCGCGGGAAGCTGACGGACAACCAGATCCGCGCCATCATGGCTGCCCTCGGCGTCTCGATCTTCGAGGTGAAGAAGACGGACGGCCAGTGGGCGATCGTCAAGGACGGCAAGTACAATCGGCGCATCCATATGAGTACCGAGATCGGCATCTCGGGCCCGGCCGCCGGCGACGAGCGCCTGAAGACCAAGGCCGATCCGAGCGGCACCCTCGTCTTCGGCACGGTTTCGAACTGCAATGGCGGCATCACTCCCTGGGGCACGATGCTGTCGGGCGAGGAAGGCGCGATGGACGCCTTCGCCGGCGACTACAAGACGCTGACGAACCAGGAACTGGTCGAGCGCCAGGGCTGGGATGAGGATGAGAACGACATCTACTCCGTCAGCCGCGTCGAGCCGCGCTTCAAGTTCGAGGAAGAGCCGAACGAATGGATGCGTTTCGATTGGGTGGTCGAGATCGATCCGTTCGACCCTTCTGCAAAGCCCATCAAGCGTACCTCGCTCGGCCGCATGACGCATGAGGGCGCGCAGTGTTGTGTCGCTCCCGACAGCCGGGTGGTGGTGTTCATGGGCGATGACGACGATTTCGAATATATCTACCGTTTCGTCACCCGCGATCCCTGGAACCCGAATGATCGCGCTGCCAACAAGGATCTGCTCGACCACGGCACGCTTGCCGTCGCCAAGTTCGAAAGCGACGGCACGATGGCCTGGATCCCGCTGATTGCGGGCGCGGGGCCGCTGACGGCGGAAGCCGGCTTCAAGAGCCAGGCCGACGTCGTGCTGGCGACGCGCGCCGCAGCCGACCTTGTGGGCGCGACGCCGATGGATGGGCCGGAAGGCTTCATTCCGCATCTGGGCACCGGCAAGCTGTATGTCGCCATGACCGAGAACGAGGACAGGCTGCCGAAGGGCGAGGGCGGCGACGAGAAGGAGATGGTCAACATCGCCAATCCGCGCGGCCCCAACCCGCACGGCCACCTTTTGGAGCTTACCGCACCCGGCGGTCCCGAAAAGCCGGAGTATGCGGCTGCCAGCTTCAAGTGGGACGTCTTCATTCTCTGCGGCGATCCCGCCAAACCCGAGGACCAGGCGATGTTTCATCCGGCCACGACGTCGGCCGGCTGGTTCACCGACCCCGACAATCTCGCCGTCGATCCGGCCGGCCGCCTCTGGGTCACCACCGATGGTCCGCCGCCGGAAGGCATCGCTGATTCCGTCTATGTCATGGATACCGAAGGCCCGGGCCGGGCGCTGCCGAAGCTGTTCTATATCGCGCCGGTCGGCTCGGAAACCTGTTCGCCGACCTTCACCTCGGACGGCAGCAGCGTCTTCCTCTCCGTCCAGCACCCAGGTGAACTCAGGATGGCCGATAACGAGGATGCGACCTCGATGGAAGATGCCGGTACCAACTGGCCGGATTTCAAGCCCGGCATGCCCGCCCGTCCGTCGCTGGTGGTGCTGAGCCGCGCCAATAACGGTGTTGTCGGGAGTAAAATTGCGCCGACAGGAGCGGAAAAGGCGGCTGGCTTCCAATAGGCACGACCGGCAAATCGCGAGATCTGCCGGTCGTGCCATTAAGGTTCTGGTGCTGAAATATCGTTGCCGCGCCTCCGGGAACATCCCCTTACAGCGCGATGTCGGCTGACAGTCATGTCAGCGCTATCATTATCAGGCCGCGGATCTATTCCTGCTCTGGACGAGGTAGATGTCTTCGAGCGTCGCTAGGATCTTCATGACCGGCTCGGAGCTGCTGGAATAGTAGATCGTCTGTGCGTCCCGGCGGGTCTTGACGAGCTTTTGAGCACGCAGCTTCGACAGGTGCTGGGAGAGCGCCGACTGGCTGAGGCCGACTTGTGTCGCGAGCACGCCGACGGCCACTTCACCCTTCACGAGGCTGCACAGGATCAGCAATCTTTTCGGGTTGGCCATGGCCGATAATAACGCTGCCGCCACATTCGTGTGGTCGGCCAAATCAGAGGTTTCCATATGTTATCTTCCTAATGCGAAACGTACATCATCCGTGTTGGCACAGGCTGTCAGCCGGAGTTTCGACTGGGCGGCGAAAATTAGCAATTAGGCTCGAAGATTGTATATACCTAAATTTAAGGTATCGAGTATGCTATTTTAGATATGTTTGAACAAATGTGATCGGAATCCACAGCGAGGGTTTCGAATTCGTATCGCAGCAGAAAATCACCGGAAACGATATCAAAGCCCGCGGGATCGATACCGCAAATGCGCCAGGAACCCGATTCCGGTGCCCTTAGCCGCGTTGCGAGCCTCTCGGCTATGTCGGGGTGGCGCCCTATTAAATCTTGCACTGTTTCATCAGCTTTTGCGGCGACCTCCTCATTTGCCGGGGACTGGATGATGAGGTCGCGGCCTTCGAGCAGATAGGCACGGCCGAAGCCGCCATTGAGGCTTGCCTGTTCCGGTTCGAGGCGGAAGAAAAGGAAATCAGGAAAATCGATGTAAAGCTTTGCCTTCTCATGGCGATCGAGAAAACGCGTGCGGATGCGCTCGTACAGCACGTGGCCGCGCTCGATCGGTGTCGCCAGGCATTGGGTCGTCAGGCGGCCGTGGGCGAGGGGATCGCCCTTGCCGGGTTCACCTGTTAGCAGCGATGCGCGCGGGTCGCTCGTGAGCGCCTTAGTGTGGGCCGACAGCCTGGACACGAGAATGACGGGCGCGCCGTCGATATCGGTGGCGAGCAGGACGCGGCTTGCGAAGGGAAAGCCGGTCTCGGGATCGAGAACGGCAATCGCCGCGTACCTTGCTGAGCGCAGAAGTACGCGGGCGAGTTTTCGGGCCTCGTCGTCGGTTTCGCGTAAGGGGGAGGGCTGATCTTTCATATCCGCTTTGTGGCAAAGCGGAGTGAAAACATCAAGCATCCTCCTTGCGGCGATGGCGGGTGAGGCCGGCAATGACGTCCTGCGCCGTGATCGTGCCGATGACTGAGCCGTTCTCGACGATGCCGATGCTGCCCGGCTGGCGGGCGAGCACGTCGAGGATATCGACCAGCGGGGTTGCGGCGCGGGCCGTGGCGCTGACGCTCATGCCGGCGGCCGTCTGGCCGAGGCCAGGCTGCATGACGTCGGATGCGGTCAGCATGTTGATCGGATTGAGGTGCTGCACGAAGTCGGCGACGTACTGATCGGCAGGGTTCTTGACGATGTCGTGCGGCGTTCCGCACTGGATGATGCGGCCGCCCTCCATGATGGCGATGCGGTTGCCGATGCGGAAGGCCTCGTCGAGATCGTGACTGACGAAGAGAATGGTCTTCTTCAGCCGCCGCTGGAACTCCAGGAGCTCGTCCTGCAGGCGGGTGCGGATCAGCGGATCGAGTGCGGAGAAAGGCTCGTCCATGAGCAGGATCGGAGCGCCTGTGGCAAAGGCGCGGGCAAGGCCGACACGCTGCTGCATGCCGCCTGACAGCTCGTTGACCTTGCGTCCCGCCCATTTGGTCAGGTTGACGAGTTCGAGCTGTTCAGCGACGCGGACCTTGCGCTCGGCCTCCGGCATGCCGGCGAGCTCGAGGCCGAAGCCGACATTCTCGGCCACCGTGCGCCAGGGCAGGAGGGCGAATTGCTGGAACACCATGGAGACGGTGTGGGTGCGCAGGTCGCGCAGGGCCTTGGAGTTGCACTTGTATGGGTTGACGGAGCCGGTGGTCGTGGAGACCGCGACATCGCCGCGCACGACAGGGGCAAGCCCGTTGACGGCGCGCAGCAGCGTCGACTTGCCGGACCCGGACAGGCCCATCAGCACCAGGATCTCGCCTTCCTCGATCGTCAGCGAGGCATCGGCGACGCCGAGCACCAGGCCGGTGGCGGCGCCGATCTCGTCGCGCGTTTTGCCCTGGTCGACCATGGCAAGGGCTGTTTCCGGCCGGTCGCCGAAGATGATGCTGACATTGTTGAAGCTTACCGCGGTCATGCACCGTCTCCTTCACCCGCCGTGCGGAACATGCGGTCGAGAATGATCGCCAGGATGACGATGCAAAGACCGGCTTCGAAGCCTTTCGCAACATTGACGGTGTTCAGAGCGCGCACGACAGGCACGCCGAGACCATCGGCGCCGACGAGGGCGGCGATGACGACCATCGACAGCGACAGCATGATGGTCTGGGTGAGGCCTGCCATGATCTGCGGCGCGGCGAAGGGAAGCTCGACCTTGCGCAACACCTGCATCGGCCTGGCGCCGAAAGCGACCGCAGCTTCGACGAGGGAGGGCGGCGTCGAGATGATGCCGAGGCGAGTGAGCCGGATCGGGGCAGGGATCGCGAAGATGACGGTCGCGATCAGGCCCGGCACCATGCCGAGGCCGAACAGGATCAGCGCCGGGATCAGGTAGACGAATGTCGGAATGGTTTGCATCAGATCGAGCGCCGGGCGCATGGCGGAATAGATCCAGGCGCGGCGAGCCGCTGCAATCCCAAGCGGAATGCCGATCACCATACTGACGAACGTGGAGGCGAGCACGAGAGCGAGCGTCTCCGTCGTTTCCTTCCAGTAGCCCTGGTTCATGATGAGCAGCAGGCCAAGACAGGTAAAGAGGGTGACCGCGATCGACCGGCGCAGCCAAAAGGCGATGGCGGCGATGGCGGCGATGACGATCAGCGGGTGCGGCTTCTGCAGCACGAAGAGCAGGCCGTCGATGACGTGCGACAGCAGGGAGGCGAGCTGGTCGAAGAACCACGCGCCGTTCGAGGTGAGCCAATCCACGAAGGACTTGGCCCAGGGGCCGATGGGAATCTTAAAGTCGGTGATCCAATTCAAGGGGCGCGCCTATCCGAAAAAAATCAACAATGGACAAAATGAAACGGGGCGGCTCGCCGCCCCGTTCATATCATCAAAGGCCGAGGCCGGTCTTGGCGGCCGCCAGTGCGTCGCCCTTGCCGTCGCGGGTCTTGACGCCGGCGAGCCAGGGCTCGAGGGCGGAGGGGTTCGCCTTCAGCCATTCGGTGGCCGCAGCTTCCGGCTCCTTGCCGTCGTCGAGGATCTTGCCCATGATCTGGTTCTCCATCTGGAGGGAGAACGTCATGTTCTTCAGCATCGCGCCGACATTCGGGCAATCGGTGAGATAGCCGGCGCGGACGTTGGTGTAGACCTTGGCGCCGCCGAAATCGGGCCCAAAGATATCGTCACCGCCGGTGAGGTAGGTCAGCTTGAAGTTGGTGTTCATCGGATGCGGTTCCCAGCCGAGGAAGACAACGGGCTTGCCTGCCTTTTCAGCGCGGGCGACCTGGGCGAGCATGCCCTGTTCGGAGGATTCGACGACTTCCATATCCTTCATGCCGAAGGTGTTCTTTTCGATCATGTCCATGATCAGGCGGTTGCCGTCATTGCCGGGCTCGATGCCGTAGACCTTGCCGTCGAGATCGTCCTTGTGGGCGGCGACATCCTTGAAGTCCTTGATGCCGAGCTCCGCACCCTTGGCGTTGGTGGCGAGCGTGTACTTGGCGCCGACGAGATTAGGGCCGAAGGATTCGACCGACTTGTCGTCGAGGTAAGGACGGACATCCTTTTCCTGCGTCGGCATCCAGTTGCCGAGGAAGATGTCGATGTCCTTGTTCTTCAGCGAGGTGTAGGTGACCGGCACCGAGAGGACCTTGATGTCCGTCTGATAGCCGATGCTTTTCAGGACGACGGACGCGGTTGCGGTGGTGGCGGTGATATCAGTCCAGCCAACGTCCGAGAAATGGACCGTCGAGCAGCTGTCGGGATCGGCGGCGAATGCGGCGGTCGCAATGGAGAGGGCGGCAACGGCAGTCGCAGTGACAAATTTGAATGTGCTTGTTGTTTTCATTTTAGACTCCCAGTCTTTAAGTTCCCAAGCCAATCACCAATAACCCAGTTTGACAAGCGACCTCAGTGTGTTTGCGTCGTATCAACAGGTGCGATTGCGACGTCGGCGTGTTTTTGTCTTGCCCCCTGTTTTCCGGGGTTTTGGCGGTTTTCGAGCATGGATTCCTGTGATTATCGCCTTCATGGGGCTTTTCTTTGCCATTCCGAGCTTTCAATAAGCCGATTAAGGAGAAATCGGATGGCAAAACTCTATTTCAACTACTCGACGATGAACGCCGGCAAGTCGACGATGCTGCTGCAAGCCTCCTACAATTACCAGGAGCGCGGCATGCGCACGGTGCAGCTGATTGCCGCCTTCGACGAGCGCACCGGGCGGGGCATCATCGGCTCGCGGATCGGGCTGGAGGCGAGCGCCATTCCCTTCGAGCCGCACGAGGATCTGTTCCGGCTGATCGCGGGCTTGAGCGGCGAGGGAGCGCCGATTTCCTGCGTCTTCGTCGATGAGGCGCACTTCATGACCTCCGTCCATGTCTGGCAGCTCGCCCGTGTCGTCGACAGGCTCGGTATCCCCGTCATGGTTTACGGGCTCAGAACCGATTTCCAGGGCAAGCTGTTTCCGGCCTCGCAGGAGCTCCTGGCGATCGCCGACGAAATGCGCGAGGTGCGCACGATCTGCCATTGCGGGCGCAAGGCGACGATGGTGGTGCGGCTCGACGCGGAGGGAAAGGTGCTGCACGAAGGCGCGCAGATCGACGTCGGCGGCAACGAGAAATATGTTTCGCTCTGCCGCAGGCACTGGGACGATGCGATGAACGGCGCCTGGATCGCCGAGCCGGTCTGAAGCCGCCTGTTTCTTCGGCGTCGCAACCGATATAATGGAGCATGACGTCGTCCGAAAACCGCTCACACTTTTCGGCATCATGCTCTAGCTTAAGCGCAGGAGATTCCCTGGAGAGGCTTGGTTGCGCAAATCCCCGCCATTCGACAGCCAGTATGAAGCCGCAGTCGGCCTTGCCGAGAAAATTGCGGCTGAGGGCGCCTATTGCGTGGCCTGTATCAGCGACTTCAGCACCGACGAAACGCAGTCGGCCGACGAGGTCTTCCTTGAACAGAATGCCCGTTTCCAGGCCGATATTGCCGACGGCGCCGCGCTCGATGCGCTGCTCGCCGAGCTGGTCTTTTCCCTCGATCGCCTGACGGCCGAGGTTTCGGCCGATCTCGACAGTTTCCGGGGGCTGACGTTGCGCGAGAAGATGGCGGGCTGGACATCACGCCAGCGGATGTGGCGCATGTATACCGAACGCGTGCGCGAGGCGCCCGTTGTCGAGCGACTGCTCGATCTTCTGACAAAGTCCGACGCGCTCGCCAGGCTGATCGCAAGCCAGCGCGTCTGGATCACCGAACGGCACAAGGCAGCCGAACGCGGCCTCGTCGACATCGTCGAGCAACGGCGCCGGCTGGTCGATTCCATCGATATCGCCCGGCTCAAGATGAAAGAGCTCAACGCCAAGGCGCTGACGACCCAGGGCCGCATCGGCGTCTATGGCAACAGGGCGCATTGGGAGCAGATGGAGGCGGAGCGGCGAGCGCTGAAGGCGGAGGCCGAGCGTATTTCCGCCGAGGAGCATGAGATGCGCGACGACAGCCAGCGGCGCGAGCACTTCATCGGGCTGTTCCAATCCTTCGTCGATTCGCTGAACGGCCGGATCGCCGCATGCAACGTGTTGCTGCGCAAGCTGATGATCGATGTCGAGGAGCGGCTGATCATCTATCAGGCGCAGGTCGATACCGACCGGCCGGGCATGAAGATGCGGATCAAGCCGGAATTCTTTCCCGATATCGCGGCGCCGATCAGGCTGTTTGAGAAGGGCATGCTGGTCGCCCAGGATCTGGAGCGGCGCAAGAGCCGCGCCGATCTCGAAGCCACGGGCAGGTTCCCGGCCTATGGCGAACCGTTGCCGGAAGCATCGGGAGCGCCGCTGATCGATACGGCGCGCGGGTCCTTCCGTCTCAGGCTGCCTTTCCCGCGCTCCTGAGCGGCCGCGCGCGGTCGGCGCCGCTTTTGCGCAATCTTTCCGTCCGAAAAATCGGAGGGCTCGTGTTGTGCTTGGCCCATCTAGCGCATATGTGGATGCAACGGGGCGGCGATGCCCCGATGTTCGCCTCGCCTGACAGGAGACGACGATGCTTGACCGGATAGCCGGTTTTTTCAGGCTGATCGGCCACACGATCGGCCGCTGGGCCCGCCTGTTTTTCGCCTGGGCCTTCTGGCCCTTTCTCGCTGCGCACGGCTGGTATCAGCGCCGGAGTTGGATGATCCGATTGCCGGTCATCGCGCTCGTAGCGCTTTTCGCAGTGCTCTACGGCTATTTCTTCTGGCAGACGCAGGTCTGGTCGAATTTCAACACCGCCTTCGTCGACCAGTACCGGCTCTCCGAGCGCAAGGTTGCCGCCGGGCAGGAACTGCCGGTTGCCGAGGGAGCCAATGCGACCGCTCCGAAAACCTGCCAGCGCTCGGCCATCGTTGACGTCACGGCCGACTTGACTGATTTCAATGTCAACCAGAACGCATGGATATCCTCCATGCTGCTCTACAAGATGGGCTTCTTTGGCATCGACTGGGATCACACGCCCTTCCTCGACAACAAGGCATCGTTCCAGCGCGGCATCAACCAGGCGGTCCGCCGGACGTCGGCGGAGCTTGTCGATACGCTCGGGCGCGTGCGCGGCACTTCGGGCATCAACAACGATTTGCAAAGCGCGCGCGGCAATCTGCAGTTCGATGAATACAGCTGGTATTTCGGGCTCAATCCGTTCGGGCTGAAGACGCCCACGCCATCCTATTACCGTACGGCAATGGGCAGCCTGCGCAAATTCAACACCGATTTGGCCGCCTGCAATGCCATTTTTGATGGCCGCGCCGACAATCTGATGCAGTTCATCGACCGCATCGCCAACGATCTCGGCAGCACTTCCGACATGCTTGCCGAGCGCTCGGAAAACCACAATCGCGGCTGGTTCGATACGCGTGCCGACGACCGGTTCTGGTTCGCCTATGGCCAGCTCTACGCCTACTACGCCATCCTGACCGCCGCACAGGCCGATTTCTCGCAGGTGGTGCAGGAACGCAATCTCGGTGCGATCTGGGGCGGCACGACGCGGCAATTCCAGGCGGCGTTGCGCATCCAGCCGGCGATCATCTCGAACGGGCGCGAGGACGGCTGGATCATGCCGAGCCATCTCGCCACCATGGGCTTCTATATCCTGAGAGTTCGTTCGAACCTGGTCGAGATCCGGTCGGTGCTCGACCGCTAAAAACTCAACGGGGCAGCGCGTTGTCCTCGAAGCCGACGATGCGCAGCTTCTCGACGAATTCATAGGTGACGCCGACGATGCCGCCGCCGCTTTGGTCGTCGCGGAAGCGGCCGACGCTGCGTACCAGCTTGTAGCCGCCGAGCCGGTTGTCGACGCGATAGACGAAATGGAAGCCGACGCGGTGAAGGCTTGCCTGTTCGAAGGTTTCGGCGATCAGGCTGCGATCTTCCTCGTGGATGCGCGACATCAGTTCAACGAGATTGACCGGACCTTCACTGTGGGGGAGGTCGAAGATCGCGTGCACATCCTCGCTTGCAAAGAAATGTCCGGTCTCGATGTCGATACGCCAGAAACCGAAAAGGCGGTAGGCGGCGAACATCTGGATGATTTCCGCATCGGTGATGCCGATATGGGCGCGGGATTGTTCGATCTTGTCGATAACGGGCTGTTCGAAGCGAAGGGGCACAATTCCACCAGGTCAGGGGACGACCCGCTGACTCTCTTCTGAATTTTTCAGTTGATCAGCTTCAATCGAATGGCCTTCGCTACCAACTGCGTACGGTTGACGCAATCGAGTTTTTTGATCGCGTTCGTCATGTAGGCGTTCACCGTATGGTCCGACAGCGCCAGGATCTGGCCGATCTCGATCGAGGTCTTGCCTTGCGCCGTCCAGCGCACGACTTCCAGTTCGCGCGCCGAGAGCGCGTTGTGCGCGCTTTCCTCATTGCGCTTGACTGCATTATACGCATCGAGCGCATGCAGAATGATCATCGCCAGCTCGTTGACTTCGCTCTGGCCGAGTGCGGCCCGTTCGCCGCAGAACCAGAAGACCAGGCGCTGGCCGTCGGCTGCAATGGTCGGCATGGCGATGCCCGCCGGTATGGCATGGCGCAGCATCAGGGCGCGCAGTTCGGCGGGGAAGGCCTGGCCATTGACGGCGTCGTTCAGATGCCACACCGGCGGCACGACCGACTCCCTCAGCCGCAAGCCGAACGGGCAGCCACGCATCATGTGGGCGCGGTCGAAATCCCTGATATAAGCGGCGGGAAGAGAACTCTCGATCAAGAGCGGTTTCAGGAGAAGGTCTTCCGGCGAGGGGGCGAGCATCACAGTCGCATGCGACAGGCCGAAAGCCGTGGATATTCTGTTGAGCGCCTGTGCAAAGAGGCCACGTGTTCTTGCGCTCGCAAGTTCCGCCGAAAGCAGTGACTGTCTTTCAGAGGTGGTCATGTAAGACATTTATACGCCCCCGGCAGTCTTATGTTACCGCTATCAGACACAGAATCTCGGCCGTATGCTAGTCCCCACCGACTTCATACAAGCCGATTAATTCAAATTGTGAAGAAATAGTCACAACTGCGCGCGCCTCGGTTGAGTTGCCGATGAGGCAAGTACCGTTGCGGTATCAGTGACGTCGTTCGTGACCTGATGACTGTGAATTTCAGCTACGCCGGACCGGAAGAGAATCACTTCGGGGAGAGCCTGGGCGGCAACCGCCATTGAAATCCGGCTTGCTGCGATTCAATGCAATTGCTAAGCATATTGGCATGTATAAATGAGGCATTTAATCGTGCGCTTTGCAATTTCTTTTCTAGCGAAGTATCTGTTTTCCCTGATATTACTTTCTTTGTTCCTTTTGACCTTGCCGATCGCTGCAACCTCGCAGGCTGCCGAGCAGAAGAAGCAGGCCGAACAGCCCCCGATGCGGTTCATCATCGTGCGCAGCTCCCTCTGCCAGGAGAACTGCCCGGAATGGATATCGGCGGAGGGGCGGATAGCCGCTGATACGCCCGCTCGCTTGAGAAAAATCCTCAAGAAAATCGGCGACCGGAAACTGCCGGTCGTCTTGCGCTCGGAAGGAGGCGACGTCGAGGCCGCCTACACGATGGGCCGGATGATCCGCAAGGCGGGCTTGGAGACGGCGGTCGGCGGCACGCGGCTGAAGGGTTGCCCGGTTCAGGAAACGCTCTGCGATGCGGCGATCGCAAAGGACGGCACCGCGGCCGGTTACACCTATTCGTCCGGCGCATACTGCTTTTCCGCCTGTCCGCTGGCATTTGCCGGCGGCACGTCGCGGGTCGCGTCGCAATGGGCCTTCATCGGCGTTCACCAAATCACGACTATCTACAACAGGGTGCGCGTCTCCTACCGCATCGAATACAAGATCGTGAACGGCAAGAAGAAGGAAATCTCCCGCAAGGAGGTCGGACGCAAGGTGGCCGGACAGAGCAGTTCCACCAAGCTTGGTAAGAAAGCCAACGTTGCCCTGACGGCCTATCTGAAAGAAATGGGCATCAGCGACGATGTGATCGATATGATGATGAGCGCCACGCCCGACAGCATCCATATCGTGCCGGCTGCAGACGCCCTTCGAACAGGTCTCATGACGGATATGCTGGCCTACAACGAGTGGCCCGGCATGCCGCTCTGCGCGCCGGATGCCGCTCCCGAAGCCGTCTGCCATGGCCGTCGCGCCATCGAGACGCCCGTGTCGGCGTCAACGACGCCCTCGGGCGGCTAGCCCTTATCCTTCATCGTTCTTCGACGTCACGCTCATCAGCTTCTCCAGGAAGCCGAGCATGACGGCGGAGGCGACGAAGGCGAGGTGCATGAAGGTCAGCCACATGATCTTGGCGTCGGCATATTTGTCGGCGTTGAGGAAGACCTGCAGCAGGTGGATGGAGGAGATGGCGACGATCGAAGAGGCGACCTTGATCTTCAGGCTGCCCGAATCGAGCTTGCCGAGGAAGGAGACCTCGTTGTCGGCCTCGCTGGCCTCATCAAAGCGGCTGACGAAATTTTCGTATCCCGAGATCATCACCATGACGATCAGGCTTGCGACAAGGGCTGCATCGATCAGGCCGAGCATGGCGAGGATCATCTCCGCCTCGTCGAGTTCGAAGACGCCGGCGGCGATCTTCAGAAACTTGTAGCCGAAGGAAACGGCATAGACGGCGAGCGCCGCTACCAGGCCGATATAGAAGACCACAAGGATCCAGCGGCTCGACAGGATGATGCGCTCGATGAGGAGTTCCAGTGATTTCATATTTTCATCCTGCCAAACCGCGACGTTGAATGCCACATAAACGCCTAGCGCATCGATCGGAAAATCGGAATCGATTTTCCAATCGATGCGCGGATTGAAAGTGTTACAGCGTCCTTTGCGCGTCTGAAAAGACACGCGGCGCTGTAAGAGCGACGGCCGCAAGGGCGCCGCGCTATTCACACCCCGCCGATATTTCGCTATCCCGATGAAGGGAGAAAAACGCCTCCGCTCCCGCGGAGGTCGGGACGGGGAACATCCATGCCATCAATCAAGTCCGATATCGAAATCGCGCGCGCTGCGGTCAAGAAACCGATCTTCGAGATCGGGGCGAAGCTCGGCATTCCGGTCGAGCATCTCGCTCCCTATGGTCACGACAAGGCGAAAGTCAGCGCCGAGTTCATCGCCGCGCAGGCAGGCAAGAAGGACGGCAAGCTGATCCTCGTCACCGCGATCAATCCGACGCCGGCGGGCGAGGGCAAGACGACGACCACCGTCGGGCTTGGCGACGGTCTGAACCGGATCGGCAAGAAAGCCATCGTCTGCATTCGCGAGGCTTCGCTCGGCCCCTGCTTCGGCATCAAGGGCGGGGCGGCCGGCGGCGGTTATGCGCAGGTCGTGCCGATGGAAGACATCAACCTGCATTTCACCGGTGATTTCCATGCGATCACCTCGGCGCACAATCTGCTGGCGGCGATGGTCGACAATCACATCTACTGGGGCAACGAAGAGAATATCGACATCCGCCGCATCACCTGGCGGCGGGTCATGGATATGAACGACCGCGCGCTCAGAAGCATGGTCTCCTCGCTGGGCGGCATTGCCAACGGTTTTCCGCGCCAGGGCGGCTTCGACATCACCGTCGCCTCCGAAGTGATGGCGATCCTTTGCCTCGCCACCGATCTCAAGGATCTCGAGCGGCGGCTCGGCGACATCATCATCGGCTACCGCTTCGACAGGACGCCGGTGCATGCGCGTGACCTGAAAGCCGACGGCGCCATGGCCGTGCTTCTGAAGGATGCGATGCAGCCAAACCTGGTGCAGACGCTCGAGAACAATCCGGCTTTCGTGCATGGCGGCCCCTTCGCCAACATCGCCCATGGCTGCAATTCGGTGACGGCGACGAAGACGGCGCTGAAGCTCGGCGACTACGTGGTGACCGAAGCAGGCTTCGGGGCCGATCTCGGCGCCGAGAAATTTTTCGACATCAAATGCCGCAAGGCCGGGCTGAAGCCGGATGCAGCCGTCATCGTCGCGACCGTGAGAGCGCTGAAGATGAATGGCGGGGTGAGGAAGGAGGATCTCGGCACGGAGGATGTGGCGGCGCTGAAGAAGGGCTGCGCCAATCTTGGCCGGCATGTCGCCAATGTGCGCCGTTTCGGCGTGCCCGTCGTCGTTGCGATCAATCACTTCACCTCGGATACCGATGCCGAGATCGCCGCGGTGAAGGAATTCGTCTCGCGGCTCGGCGCCGAAGCGATCCTCTGCCAGCACTGGGCGAAAGGGTCGGCCGGCATCGAGGAACTGGCGCACAAGGTGGTGGAACTCGCCGAATCCGGCCAGGCGAAATTCCATCCGCTCTATGGCGATGATCTCTCTCTTTTCGAAAAGATCGAGATCGTCGCCTCGAAGATCTACCATGCCGGCGAGGTGACGGCCGACAAGGCGGTGCGCGATCAATTGCAGACATGGGAGGAGCAGGGCTACGGCAAACTACCGGTCTGCATGGCGAAGACGCAGTATTCCTTCTCCACCGATCCGAACCTGCGCGGCGCGCCGGAAGGCCATATCGTCTCCGTGCGCGAGGTACGGCTTTCGGCCGGCGCCGGCTTCGTCGTCGCCATCACCGGCGAGATCATGACGATGCCCGGTTTGCCGAAGTCACCATCGGCGGAACGGATTTTTTTGAATGAGCAGGGCTATATCGAGGGGCTGTTCTGATCGGGCGTGCTGGCATATTGGGACAGAACGGCGGCAACATCCTCATCGGAAGCGAAGTCGCCTTGGTCGGCTTCGCGAATAGCGGCCTCGATCTCTGAGAGCTGCCATTCCTCCCGTTCGATGAATTCTTCGATTGCCAGCGCTGCGACCTGTGCCGACGAAAGTTTTCGCCTTTCGGCAAGTCGATCCAAACGGGAAACCGTCGAGTCTTTCATCTGGAAGCTTAATAAGGCCATGACAGGCACTCCCGCGAATTCAAAGTGATAGTGTGTCCTTTGGGGGCACCGCGACTACCGCGCCCTCTATGCGACGTCATCCTCGGCCCTGTGCCGAGGATCTGCTGCCCTATCGGCCGAAGGCAGATGCTCGGGACAAGCCCGAGCATGACGAAAGAGGAGTTGGCGGGCTTTGCCAGCAGTCTGACGTGTCTTTTCTGGATACGCAGTCTTCCCTCCTCGATGCCTCGATTCAAGCGCGAATCGTGAGCCACTGAAAGATCAGTGGCAATAACGATAGCCGCCCTTCCTCTCGATCACGTCTAGATGGAAATGGGTTTCGTGAGCGGCGTCGCTTTCGGGGTCGAGGACGGTGGTGAAATAGAGGCAGCCGGCGGCGCTGACGGTGCGTTGGAAGGCGCCGGTGAGCGTCGGGTCCTCGCGGCGGGAGCGGACGGCGACGTCCTCACCCTTTTCGAAATGGAAGCTGGCAATGTCGATGGCATTGCCGCGGGCATGTTCGGAGATCTTGCCGGTTTCGGCACCGTTGCGCAGGCGGCACATGTAGGCCGTAGCCTGGTTGACTGATGTGATGCGGCCCTGTTCCGGCAGGGCGGCGGAGGCTGTGGGGATGACGCTCTCCTTCATCCAACGGGCAAGGGCGAGGGCGGCCGGACAGCGGATCGTCGCCTCGGGCTTAAGTTTGATGCCGGGCAGCGGTTCGGAGACGATGATCGGCTTGTCGATGCCACAGCCATTGCCATCGTCGATGCGTGGCGTTTCCTTGAAGACGACGCCCAAGGCCTGGAGTGCGGCCGTACATTCGGCATGTGCCGCGTCGCTTTCGGGCTCGATGGTCAGGTGCTGCTCTTCCAGCGTCTGTTCGCCGGGCGGCTTATTTTCTTCCGCCGGCGCCTGCGGGCTTTCGAGGTGGCCCGGCGGCAAGGGCGGGCCTTGCATCGGCTTTGCCGGCTTGGGCTTTGCCGGTTCGGCCGGCGGTGTTGACGGTTGGTTTGCGGTCGGTGCCTCCGGCTCCTTCACATCAGGTTTCGGCTGAGGCGCGGGCACATCTGCCGGTGCAGGCGGCCCAGCCTTATCGGGAAGCGGAGTGGGGGTGGTCGTATCTTCAGCATCGGGCCGGGGTTGAGGCAGAGGACCGTGCGGGGGCAGGCGGGCGCCGGCAAGAAAGGCGGTAGCGGCGAGAAGAATCGCCAGTATCGAAAGTTTTCTCAACGCATCCGAATCCCTGATCGATGGGAAGGGATAACGCGCGAGGGCGGATTTCGTTGCAATTGCGCAACGTCCGGGAAGATCGCTAAAACTTGATATTATTATTCAACATAAACCGGCGGATTATGTTGACAATTATGCTCATGTTTTTTATGCGGCGAAAAGAAGGCGAAATTTCCGCTTCGCCTTTATCCGTAAAAGCCCAGCCAGCCCCTCGAGCGTTCGACGCGCCACGACCAGCCAGCCCGGTAATCATCATGAGAGGGTAGGTTATGATCGTCCGGCATTGGCGCTCGGTTTTAATGGTCTGCACGGCAGCCGCAGTTGTTCTTCCTGTTTCGCAGTCTTTCGCGCAGAGCGCTCCGGCAACCACGCCGCAAGCGACGGCCGAGGATAGCGCCGTGCTGCAGAAGATCGTCGTCAAGGGCAAACGCGTGGCGCCGGGCAGCGTCGCCGATACGCCGCTTGCGACCGAGATTACCAAGAAGCAGTTGGAAGAGAAGCAGGTCACCAGCTACGACGATATCGGCCGCAGCGTCGATGCGAGCGTGAACTATTCGCGCGCCGACTCGGGCTTCAATCTGCGCGGCCTTTCCGGTTCCCGCATCCTGACCACCATCGACGGCATTCCGATCCCCTATATTTCGAACAGCTCGCGCCAGGGTGCTTTCGCGCCGGCTAACGCCAATGGCGGCGGCGATACTTTCGATTTCGACTCGCTCTCCTCGCTCGATATCGTGCGCGGCGCGGATTCGAGCAAGGGTGGTTCGGGCATGCTCGGCGGCGCCATCGTTCTCAATACGCTGGAGCCGGAGGATCTTATTCCCGAAGGCCGGGATTGGGGCGCGATCGTCAAGTCGACCTATGACAGCGAAGACCGCAGCATTTCCGGCTCGGCCGCCGCCGCCAAAAAGATCGGCAATACGTCGATCCTGTTTCAGGGCGGCTACCGCAAGGGCCATGAACGCGACAATATGGGCGACAATGACGGCTACGGCCGTGCTCGCACCGAGGCGGATCCCGCCGATTTCGACCAGCACAACCTGCTCTTCAAGCTGCGCCAGGACCTGGAGGGCGGCCATCGCATCGGCCTGACGGCGGAACGTTTCCGCCGCGATCTCAATACCGATCTGCGCGAGCTCCAGGGCGGCACCACGCCCCGCAACTACCTGATCAACAACTATGACGGCCGCGAGCAGCGCGACCGCGACCGTGTTTCACTCGATTACGATTATGAGGCACAGTCTTCCGACTCGTTCTTCAGCAGTGCCCGGGCCACGCTCTATTGGCTGGATCTGAAGAAGGAAGCCGGCAGTCATGGCCGCACGACCGCCAACGTGCCCTATGGTCGCAACAACGAGATCGAGAACGAAACCTGGGGCTTCAGCGGCACGGCGACGAAGGATTTTGAATATTCCGGTCTCAGCCACTCCGTTCGCCTTGGCCTCGATGTCGGCGTTTCCAACTGGAGCCAGTTTAGCTCGGCGCTTTGCCCGACGCCGACGACCTGCCCGGCACTGAACAATCAGGCAGAGGTGCCTGATGTCGACAGCCAGAATCTTGCGCTGACCTTCGAAGACAAGATCGAAATCGGCAATACCGGCTTTGCGCTGACACCCGGCTTCCGCTTCGACTGGTTTAACTACGATCCCTCGGCCGGCGGCGGTTTTGCAACCAATACCGGGCTTTCCCGCTTCGGCGATCTCCGCGACCGGACGGAAGCCGCCATCTCGCCGAAGATCCTTGCGACATACGACCTGACGCCTGACGTGCAGCTTTACGCACAGCTGGCCGTCGGCTTCCGTGCACCCACCGTGGACGAACTCTACAGCCGTTTCTACAATCCAACGGGTCGTTATGCCCAGCTTGGCAATCCCAATCTGGAACCGGAAATCGGCCGCGGCGTCGAGATCGGCGCCAATTTCGATACGGGCGATTTTACCGGCAGGGTCGCGGCTTTCCACACCCGCTACCAGAACTTCATCGAGACGGTGACGAGCGTCGATGCGACAGGCTTCACGACGTTCAATTACACGAACGTCTCAGCCGCCACGATTTCGGGTATTGAAGCAAGCGCAGCCAAGACGTTCAACAACGGCATCAACCTGCATGCGTCGCTTGCCTATGCCTATGGCCGCAACGAAGACACAGACAAATACTTGCGGTCGGTGGCCCCCTTCAAGGCGATCGTTGGCGGCGGTTGGAGCAACGACAATTTCGGCTTCGACCTCTCCTCGACGCTTTCGGCTGGCATGCCCGACGACGACTCCACCACGACCTTCGATGCGCCGGGTTATGGCATCGTCGACCTGGCCGGTTGGTGGACGCCGCAACAGGCGCCGGGGTTGCGCGTGCAGGCTGGAGTCTACAACGTCTTCGACCAGGAATATTTCAATGCGCTGGCCGTGCGCGACGTCAACCTGACTTCGTTGACCGCGTCCCAGCCGCGCGAGTGGTATTCCGAGCCGGGCCGCACATTCAAGGTCTCGATCACCAAGACCTTCTGAGTGCCGATCACATCTTCAATGCTGGGGAAGGGCGGCTTTCGGGCCGCCTTTTCATTCCCGCAATCGCCTCTTGCACGACGGCTGATCTCAGGCTAACAATTTTCCCATGATCACGTCCTTGAACATTGCAGTTTGGTGGTGGGCTCGCTAAGGCGGCCTCGACCAATCGTGTCCAAAGACGACGACGAGTGAGCCGCCCGAAACTTCGAGGCGGCTTTTTTGTTTATCGCCGCCTGTCGTCCGGGCCCCGATAATGGAGTGGAACAATGGTAACGATCCTGCGGGATGATGGTGCGGAAATCTACGAGACCAAGGGCGGCATCACTGTCACCCGGCAGCGGCGGGCGATCCCCTATGCCGATGCGGTCTCTTCCTATATCGACAAGCTCGACGAGCGCCGCGGCGCGGTCTTCTCGTCGAACTACGAATATCCGGGCCGTTATACACGTTGGGATACCGCCGTCGTCGATCCGCCGCTCGGCATCTCCTCCTTCGGGCGCGACGTCTGGATCGAGGCCTATAACGAGCGCGGCGAGGTCATCCTCGGCTTTGTGGCCGAGCGGCTGAAGACTGTGCCCGAACTCGTGCTCGGCGCCTCCACCGCCCGTCGGCTCGATCTCTCCGTCAAGGCGCCGGACCGGGTGTTCACCGAGGAAGAGCGCTCGAAGATGCCGACGGTTTTCACCGTGCTGCGCGCCGTCACCGATCTCTTCTATTCGCAGGCGGATGCAAGCCTCGGGCTCTACGGCGCCTTCGGCTACGATATCGCTTTCCAGTTCGATGCGATCGATCTGAAGCTGACGCGGCCCTCCGACCAGCGCGACATGGTGCTCTATCTGCCTGACGAGATTCTCGTCGTCGACAACTACGCCGCCAAGGCCTGGATCGACCGCTACGATTTCGAGAAGGGCGGCCTCTCGACCGAAGGCAAGGCCGGGGATATCGCGGCTGAGCCCTTCAAGCATACCGATACCATTCCGCCGAAGAGCGACCACCGGCCTGGCGAATATGCCGAACTCGTCGTCAAGGCGAAGGAAAGCTTCCGCAAGGGTGATCTCTTCGAAGTCGTGCCCGGGCAGAAGTTCATGGAGCGGTGCGAAAGCAAGCCTTCCGACATTTCCAGGCGGCTGAAGGCGATCAATCCGTCGCCCTATTCCTTCTTCATCAATCTCGGCAATCAGGAATACCTGGTCGGCGCCTCGCCGGAAATGTTCGTGCGCGTGTCGGGACGGCGCATCGAGACCTGCCCGATCTCGGGCACGATCAAGCGCGGCGACGATCCGATCGCCGACAGCGAGCAGATCCTGAAACTGCTGAACTCCAAGAAGGACGAATCCGAGCTCACCATGTGCTCGGACGTCGACCGGAACGACAAGAGCCGTGTGTGCGAACCGGGCTCTGTCAAGGTGATCGGCCGCCGGCAGATCGAGATGTATTCGCGCCTCATTCACACGGTCGACCATATCGAGGGGCGGCTGCGCGACGACATGGACGCCTTCGACGGATTCCTCAGCCACGCCTGGGCGGTCACCGTCACCGGCGCGCCGAAGCTCTGGGCGATGCGCTTCATCGAGAGCCGTGAAAAGAGCCCGCGCGCCTGGTATGGTGGGGCGATCGGCATGGTCGGCTTCAACGGCGATATGAACACCGGCCTGACGTTGCGCACCGTGCGCATCAAGGACGGCATTGCCGAGGTGCGCGCCGGCGCGACGCTGCTGAATGATTCCATTCCAGAGGAAGAAGAAGCCGAAACCGAACTGAAGGCCTCTGCCATGCTTTCCGCCATCCGAGACGCCAAGACCGGCAATTCCGGCAAGGTCCAGCGCGACGTCGCAAGCGTCGGCAAGGGTGTCAACATCCTGCTCGTCGACCACGAGGACAGCTTCGTCCACACGCTTGCCAATTATTTCCGCCAGACGGGGGCAACGGTTTCGACCGTGCGCACGCCGGTGCCGGAGGAAATCTTCGACCGGCTGAACCCTGATCTCGTCGTGCTGTCGCCCGGGCCTGGAACGCCGAAGGATTTCGACTGCAAGGCGACGATCAAGAAGGCGCGGGCGCGCAACCTGCCGATCTTCGGCGTCTGCCTCGGTCTGCAGGCGCTGGCCGAAGCCTATGGCGGGGAATTGCGCCACCTGGCGCTGCCGATGCACGGCAAACCCTCGCGCATCCGCGTGCTGGAACCGGGCATCGTCTTCTCCGGCCTGTCGAAAGAGGTCACGGTCGGCCGCTACCACTCGATCTTCGCCGATCCCTCGACCTTGCCGCGTGAGTTCATCATCACGGCCGAAAGCGAGGACGGCACGATCATGGGCATCGAACACGCCAAGGAGCCGATCGCCGCGGTGCAGTTCCATCCGGAATCGATCATGACGCTTGGCGGCGATGCCGGCATGCGGATGATCGAGAACGTCGTGGCGCATCTGGCGCGCAGGGTGAAGACCAAGGCTGCTTGATGCAGTTCCCTCTCGCCCCTTTTCCGTGCGGGAAGGGGCGAGGGTTGACTCTATCAGGCAAATCAGAACATTTCCGGAACGATCAACCGGGATGTATCGCCGTGTCCAATGCAGAAAAGTTCATCGTCCTTCCCTATCGCAAGAACCGCGGCAACCTCGTGCCCGGTGAAATGCGGCAGGCCTCGAATGCCGTCAGCGCGGAGAAAATCGCCTCGGCGATGGCTGAGCGTTTCGTCGGCGTCGCGGCCTATGCCGTGATGGTCGATGAGGAGACCGGCGACATGTCCTCGCCGCGGCTGCTTGCCAAATACGGCGAGATTGCCGATCTCAACGCCGCCTGAGGCGCGGTTTTCAGCATGGAGACGACGCTCTACCTGCCGGTCAAAGCGTTCCTGGAAGCGGCCGGCTATGCCGTGAAGGGCGAAGTCGGCGGATGCGATCTCGTCGGCCTCAGCGAAGTCGAGCCGCCCGTCGTGGTGATCTGCGAACTGAAGCTCTCCTTCAATCTTGAACTGATCCTTCAAGCGGTCGACCGGGCGTCGATGAGCGATGAGGTCTGGATAGCGGCGCGCGTTTCGGCCAAGGGGCGGGGGCGCGAGACCGACAAACGCTACCGCGACCTTTGCCGGCGTCTCGGCATCGGCATGCTCGGCGTCTCCGATGGCGGTGAGGTCAGCGTCATCGTCAGTTCCGTCTCGCCGATGCCGCGCACCAATCCGAAGCGGCGGACGCGTCTCGTCAAGGAGCATCAGCGCCGCCGTGGCGATCCCGCCGTCGGCGGCGGTTCGCGGGCGCCGATCATGACCGCCTATCGCCAGCAGGCGCTGCTTTGCGCGGCCGCGCTCGACAGGGGAATTGTGCGCCCACGGGATATGAAGGCGCTGACGCCCAAGGCCGGTCCGATCCTGCGCGACAATGTCTATGGATGGTTCGAGCGCCAGGAAAAGGGCGTCTATGCCCTGACGCCGGCAGGGCAGGCCGCTCTTCTGCGATGGCCGCAATCTGTCCAGCCCGATCCCGCTTCCTCGGCGCTGTAGCGGGATTGCGCATCCTGCGCCCGCGCTTGTCTGTCGGGGCGGCAACAGCTGTGAAGGACGTGTCATTCTCTTTGACAAATCCTTCATCATCGCCCATATCAGCTTCAACTGGGCCGCCTGCGCGATATTCGCGTGGGCGGTTTTGCATTTCAATGGCTTAGACCCTGCAATTCATTCGCAACCGCAGGAGGACGATATGAGCGACAACGGCGATCTTACGGTTCGAAAGCTGGCGATGTGGGGAATTCCGCTGTCGCTCGGCGTCATGGGGCTGAAGATGGTGGCCTGGTGGGTCACCGGCTCGGTGGCGCTGCTGTCGGACGGGCTCGAATCGACGGTCAACGTCGTTGCCGCCTTCGTCGCCTTCTTCGTCATCCGCTATGCGCAGAAGCCGGCCGATCACGACCACCCCTTCGGCCATCACAAGGCGGAATATCTCTCCGCCGTCACCGAGGGAGTGTTGATCGTCGTTGCCGCACTGCTGATCGTCAACGAGGCGATCGGTTATCTCGCCGCGCCGCGCATGCTCGATGCGCCGGTTCTCGGCCTTGCGATCAATTTCGCGGCCGGCGTCATCAATGCGGTCTGGGCACGGCTCTTAATCCGGATCGGGCGCACACACCGGTCGGCCGCGCTTGCGGCGGACGGCCAGCACATCATGTCCGACGTCGTCACTTCGGTCGGCGTGCTCATCGGTCTGCTGCTGGCGCTGGCGACCGGTTATGCGATCTTCGATCCGGTGCTTGCCATCCTCGTTGCCGTCAACATCATCTATCAGGGCTGGAAGGTGATCTCGCAATCGATCGGCGGTCTGATGGACCAGGCGGTCGAACCGCAGGAAGAGGAGGCGATCAAACAGGCGATCGCCACCCATGCGGCGGGTTCGATCGGCGTGCATGATTTGAAGACGCGCCGCGCCGGCACCGTTACTTTCATCGATTTTCACCTGGTGGTGCCCGGCACTATGTCCGTGCGGCAGGCGCATGATATATGCGACCGCCTTGAGGATGCCATCAGGATGGTTCACGAGGGCGCCAAAATCGCCATTCATGTGGAGCCGGAGGGCGAAAAAGCCCATGGCATCCGCGTCAAAGTCGTCAAGGAGGCATGATGCCGAATACAGATGTTTCCAGCCTGTCGATGCTGGGTCAGCAGACCGAAACCGCCAAATCGCCTGAGGAAGCGGTGCTTGAAAAAGTGCCCTCCAACCATGCCGGCACGGACTATGTGGTGCGCTTCACCGCACCGGAATTCACTTCACTTTGCCCGATGACCGGGCAGCCGGATTTCGCCCATATCGTCATCGATTACATTCCGGGCGAATGGCTGGTGGAGTCGAAGTCGCTGAAGCTCTTCCTGCATTCGTTCCGCAATCACGGCGCCTTCCACGAGGATTGCTCGATCTATATCGCCAAGCGCATCGTCGAGCTGCTCGATCCCAAGTGGCTCCGGATCGGCGCCTACTGGTATCCGCGCGGCGGCATTCCGATCGACGTTTTCTGGCAGACGGGCAAGCCGCCGGAAGGCGTGTGGCTGCCGGAGCAGGGCGTCGCCACCTATCGTGGACGTGGGTGAGGAGCGATCGGGCGCAGCCCGAGCAATCGATAGTTCTTCCTTCAACGCAATTCCGGACGAAAAACCGCTTCGCACTTTTTCTGGAATTGCTCTGAATCGATTGCAGCGACGAACGCCCTGAGCCCAAGCGAAGGGCCGGGCAACGGCGCGGCAATCGAATACAAATTGCCGCCCATTCCCTGGCTATTAGACCTCAAACATCCGTAACGTCGCCGGACGAGTCGTCACTGTAATCATCGCCGTCGTCGTAATCGGCCTGCTGAATATTGTCGTTGTCCTTGTCGTCGGCATTATCCGAAGCCTGGCGCGTGCCGTCATTGCCATAATAGTTGTTGATGACGGTTTCCTCGGTCGGCGCGCTGGCATTGCCGAAGGGGTTGGCGCCGAAGGGCGAGCCCAAACCGAGCGAGGACATGTGATTGCCGAAGATGCCGCTCAGCGAATTGGCAAGCAGCATGCCGCCGGCAACGCCCGCCGCCGTGCCGAGTGCGCCGTGCAGGAAGCTGCCGCCGGCCGAGGGGGCTGAGGCCTGCTGGCTCCATGGACCGGTCGGCTGCTGCGACATCTGGCGCGCGTTGCTGTCGTAGCCACGGGGCTCGTCATAGCCGCGGGAGGGCTGGCCCCAAGGGCCGGGATTGGAGGGGCCGGGATTGGAGGGAACAGGCGCGGGCTGCTGCGTCTGCGTATTGCCGAAGATCGAGCTCAGGAAGCCGCCACCCTGTTCGGCCTGGCGGTGCTCACTCGCGCCGGCTTCCAGCTGGCGGACATACTCTTCGAGTTCCTTGATATGGTTGGCGGCTGCCTCCAAGCCCTTTTCCTGAACGATGACGGCCTGGGCCAGATAGTAGGTGGCCGACGGCTGCTCGCGTGTCGCCTGGTCTATCAGGGCTTCGGCCTCGCGGTCGCGCGGCTGGGCGGCTGCCGTGCGCACGCGGTCGAAGAGGGCGGTCAGCAATTGGCGTTCTTCCGGTGACATGTCCAGTCTCCTGTTGATCTCGTATGGCGGTTGCCACGTGAAGGGTGAGGTAGGAACCGATTCTGGCTTTTCAAAGCCTTTCACCGTTACATTTCAGTAAGGCTTGCAGAACGGCGCGCGGCTTCTTAAGGATATCTCCACCGCTTCGGTGCCTTGTGTTTTTCCCGCATTGTTTTAGGCATTGAGTCGCACTATGTGCGAGGAACCCGAATTCATCTCCGAGAGGTTCGAATGAACGACGAAGAACAAGACGACAAGACGAAGGAACTGCCGCTCGGCAAGGAAACGGAGGCGAATCTTTTCAAGTCGCGTTCGATCTTCATCTATGGACCGATCAACCAGGAACTGGCGCAGAAGGTCTGCTCGCAGCTCGTGGCGCTTGCCGCGGCCAGCGACGAGGACATTCGCATCTATGTCAATTCGCCCGGCGGTCACGTCGAATCCGGCGATTCCATCCATGACATGATCAAGTTCATCAAGCCGAAGGTCTGGATGATCGGTACGGGCTGGGTCGCCTCGGCCGGCGCGTTGATTTATGTCGCGGCTCCCAAAGAGCGGCGCCTGTGCCTGCCGAACACGCGCTTCCTGCTGCACCAACCCTCGGGCGGCACGCGCGGCATGGCATCCGACATCGAGATCCAGGCACGCGAAATCATCAAGATGAACGAGCGCCTGAACAAGATCATGGCTGAGGCCACCGGCCAGCCGCTCGACAAGATCGCCAAGGATACCGATCGCGACTATTGGCTTTCGGCCGAAGAGGCGAAGGACTATGGCCTCGTTTCGCGGATCGTGACGTCGCAGTCCGATATCTGAGCTTCCAAGCTCAAGCTGTTAAGAACCGCCCTTGCCTGCCGATCGCAGGCGAGGGCGTTTTGTTTCAGACGATGCTTGCGGTCATCCATCGCGAGGGTTGGACCGAAAGGGCTGATTCCGGCCTTGCGCGGGCGGCGATCGTCATGCTCCATGCGCCATTCCCGCAGCAGCGAGTTCCGCCATGCTCAAAGATTTTTCCGTCCAGGCCCTGTTCATGGGCCTGCTTGCCGCTTTCGTGGGTTCCGCCAGTTCCTTCGCCGTCGTCCTGCATGGGCTGCAGACGGTGGGTGCAACGGATGCGCAGGCGGCTTCGGGGCTGATGGCGCTGTCGATCTCCATGGGCGTCTGCGCGATCGTGCTGAGTGCGGTAACGCGATCGCCGATCAGCATTGCCTGGTCGACGCCGGGCGCTGCGCTGCTTGCAAGTACCGGGGCGATCGAGGGCGGCTTCAATGCGGCCGTCGGGGCATTCCTGATCTGTGCAGCGCTGATCGTCGTCGCCGGGCTGTTCAAGCCGCTCGGCCGGGCGGTTGCCGCCATTCCCGCGCCGCTCGCCAATGCAATGCTCGCCGGCGTGCTGATCGGGCTTTGCTTCGCGCCGGTGAAGGCGATCGGCTTCAATCCGCTGTTCGGGTTGCCGATCGTCATTTCCTGGATCGTCGTCGGCGCTTTCAAGCGCCTCTGGGCGGTGCCGGCCGCACTTGCAGCCTTCGTGCTGGTGCTTGCCTTCGGCATCGACATTCCCGACGGCGCTTTCGCCTCGCTTGAGCAATCACTGGTGCCGTCGGCGGAATTCGTCTGGCCGGTGTTCAACCTTGCCGCTTTCATCTCGATCGCGCTGCCGCTTTTCATCGTGACCATGGCCTCGCAGAACATTCCCGGTATCGCCGTCCTGAAGGTCCATCATTATGATCCGAAGCCCGGTCCGCTCTTTGCCGTCACCGGCTTCTTCTCTTTGCTTTCGGCGCCTTTCGGCGGTCACGCCGTCAATCTGGCGGCGATCACGGCGGCAATGTGCGCGGGCCAAGATGCGCATGCCGATCCCAAACGGCGCTATTGGGCATCGTTGAGTGCCGGCGTGGGCTATATCATTCTCGGGCTGCTCGCCGGTGCGGTCACGGCCTTCGTCGCCTTGGCACCTCCCATCCTGATCGAGGCGGTGGCGGGGCTGGCGCTGGTCGGCGCCTTCTCATCCTCGGCGATGTCGGCTTTCCAGGCGCCGGAATCGCGCGAGGCGGCGGCGATCACTTTCCTCGTCACCGCATCCGGCGTTTCCTTCGGCGGCATTTCAGGCGCCTTTTGGGGATTGATCGCGGGCGGCCTGATGCTCGCACTGTCGCAACTGGTGAAGATGGGGAAAGGCGGGGCTCAGCCGAAATGACGGAAAGGCGGCGCGCCGCGAGGGCTTGCCAGTTCCGCTGCCCAAGGTTATAAGCGCGGCCATGAAGACCACTGGCGCCAAGATTTCAGAGACGATTGCACGCGGCCGCATTGCCCTGCGTGACAACTCGCGCGCCCTGACCTCGCTTCTTCTCCTCGGCCTTACGCGCGGTTGCCGGGTCCGTTGAGGAGCGCCCGGCGGCCGAGAGCCCGCCCGGCCATCGCTCCTCGCGACTCACTTTCAAAATTGACCTAACGACCGACGAAGGTCCGCATTTGTTTATCGCCAAGCCCGATGCGATCGGCTAAGAGCGGGGCAAATGCCGGGACGAGGAGACAAGACAATGGACAATACCACCAGCCGATCCTCCACAAAGGGCATGCCCGACGCCGCGGTGAAATACCGCCCTTATCCGCAGGTGAACATTCCCGACCGCACCTGGCCGACCAAGACCATCACCAAGGCGCCGGTCTGGTGCTCGGTTGACCTGCGCGATGGCAACCAGGCGCTTGTTGATCCGATGGGCCACGACCGCAAGGCCCGCATGTTCCATCTGCTGCTCGAGATGGGCTTCAAGGAAATCGAGATCGGCTTCCCCTCGGCTTCGCAGACCGATTTCGATTTCGCCCGCTGGTGCGTGGAAGAGGGCAATGTGCCCGCCGACGTCTCGCTGCAGGTGCTGGTGCAGTGCCGCCCGGAACTCATCACCCGCACCTTCGAAGCGCTGGAAGGCGCAAACCGGCCGATCGTGCATTTCTACAACTCGACCAGCGAGCTGCAGCGACGCGTCGTCTTTGCCAAGGATGTGCAGGGCATCAAGCAGATCGCCGTCGATGCCGCCAAGATGATTACCGACATGGCGGCCAAGGCTGGGGGTGGCTACCGTTTCGAATATTCGCCCGAGAGCTTTACCGGCACGGAACTCGAAGTGGCGCTGGAAATCTGCAATGGTGTCATCGAGGTCGTCAAGCCGACGGCCGATAACAAGCTGATCATCAACCTGCCGTCCACCGTCGAGATGGCGACGCCGAACGTCTATGCCGACCAGATCGAATGGATGTGCCGCAACCTCGACAATCGCGAGAACCTGATTATTTCGCTGCATCCGCATAACGACCGCGGCACGGGCATTGCCGCTGCCGAACTGGCGTTGCTGGCAGGTGCCGACCGCGTCGAAGGTACGCTCTTCGGCAATGGCGAGCGCACCGGCAATGTCGATATGGTGACGATGGCGCTGAACATGTTCACGCAAGGGGTCGATCCCGAGATCGACTGCTCGAATATCGAGCGTATCAAGGAAGTGTTCGAATATTCGAACCAGATGGCGATCGGCGAGCGGCACCCCTATGTTGGTGAACTGGTCTATACGGCCTTCTCCGGTTCGCACCAGGATGCGATCAACAAGGGCATGAAGGCCGCGCAGGTCGCCAACCATCCCGTATGGGAAGTCCCATATCTGCCGATCGATCCGCGTGACGTCGGCCGTTCCTACGAGGCGATCATCCGCATCAACTCGCAGTCCGGCAAGGGCGGCATCGCCTATATCCTCCAGCAGGATTATGGGCTGAACCTGCCGCGCAACCTGCAAGTCGAGTTCCGCGAGGACATCCAGCGCATCACCGACGTCGAGGGCAAGGAGCTTCCCTCGAAGCGTATCCATGACCGCTTCATCGAGCGCTACGTGACGCAGCCGGGCGCACGCCTCAGGTTCGTCGACCACCACACCTATCCCGACACGGAGCGCAAGGGTCAGCGGATCGTCGCGGCCGAGATCACCGACAATGGCGAGATCAAGCGCATCGAAGGGCGCGGCAACGGTCCGATCGACGGCTTCATCAACGCGCTGTCGCACTATCTCGGCATCGAAATGTCGGTCGAGGACTATTCCGAGCATTCGCTGCAGCACGGCTCGAACGCGGCGGCGATCTCCTATGTCGAGACCTCCTATCCCGGCGGCAAGCTCTTCGGCGCGGGCATCAACACCAACATCGTCGCGGCATCGCTGGAAGCGATCGTCTCGGCGGCGAACCGGGTGCTTGAGGTGAAGGCCGGCAAGGCCTGATATCCGGAAAGTCTCAGGCCGCGATCGTCTTGGTACGGCGCGGCCTGACGATTAGGCTGGTTTCGTTGGGTGCAAGCAATGAAAGGCGTACCGTGTAGCCCCCTCATCCGCCCTACGGGCACCTTCTCCCCGAGGGGAGAAGAGGGAGCAAGCCGCTCGCTATGCCTTCTCACCACAGATGCTTTTAGGAGCCGAGACGTTGCCACATGTCTCTTCTCCCCTCGGGGAGAAGGTGCCGGCAGGCGGATGAGGGGCGGCTGATGGTCGATGTTGCTTCGTTGGCACGCCCACCGTTCGCCACATACGACAGCCGGCATCAGATCGCTGTCGCGATCTCCATGGCGAGCTGGCTGAGGGCTGCTTCGGCGGAGGGGCCGGCGAGGACATAGGAGGTGCCGGCATTGTGCCAGGTCACGAGGCCGATCTCGTCCTTGATCGTTTCCTTGAAGTCGTCGGTCTCCGGCGGCTGTGCGTCTTTGCGGAAGCAGATGGAGATGATGTCGCCGTCGGTGTTGGAATAGACGAGCTGGCCGACGGGACGGCTGTCGCCGAGGATGACGCGGGCGCCCTGGAAGGTCCAGGACTCGGCGGAAAGATCGGGCACGCGGAAGGGCACGCCGATTGCGGTCGTCAGCCAGCTGGAGATTTCTTCGGCCTGCGAGGCGGGCACCTCGACGAGATGACGGGGCTGGCGGATCAGCAGGCGCTGATAGGCGGTGACGTCGCCCAGCCAGTCACTGGTATTGGCGGGCGCCGTGGTGGAGGTCGTAGTAGCGATCTCGTCGGCATCCGGGCTGTTGCCGACGAAATAACCGATGCCGCAACCGACGACGAAGAGGATGAGGGCGGCGGCCAGCGCCTGCGGGCCGCTCGGCGCCAGTTTCACCTGTGGGCGCGTGGCGCGCTGGGCTATCGGCGTCTTCGGCGGCTGCGTGCTCTTGATGGAGCGGACGAGGGAGAGCGGCACGGGCTCCTTCAGGACGTCTTCGAGGCGGCGGCGGCCGAAATCGGCGCCATGGCGCAGCTTTTCGTGCAGCCGGCGCGCATTCTCATCGCTTGCCAGGCGCTGCTCCAGTTCATGTCGCTGTTCGGGCGAGACTTCGCCGTCGAGAAGGGCGGTGAGCTGGGCTTCGAGCGGCAATTTCCTGAGATCGAGCAATTCAATACCTGTGGATCGGGTGGGAGTCGGCGAGCGCGGCGAAATGCAGTCTTGCGGTGGCGAGCTGGGAGACGACGCTTGCCGGGGCAATGCCCATGATGTCAGCCGCCTGCTGGTAGCTGTGGCCTTCGACGTCGACGAGCAGGAAGATCGAGGAAACGCCGTCCGGCATTTCGGCGATCATGCGATGGATGACGTCGGGATCGGCCGCGGCCGAGCGTTCGCGCGCGGCCTCTCTGATATCGGTGACGTTGCCGCGGGCCGACGCCTTCGGCTTGCGTTTGCGGCTGTCATCGGCCCATTGCTGGCGGGCGAGCGTGTAGATCCAGCTTTCCAGCCGGCCTTCGCCGTTCCACTGATGTCCCTTGGCGATGGCGCGCTGACAGATGGCCTGGACCAGTTCGTCGGCCACGACCGCATCACCCGCGAGCGTGATCGCGAAGCGGCGAAGGCGGGGCAGAAGGCCGACGAGGTCACGCCGGAGATCGATGGTCGTTGCGGGCTGACGCATTGTCTATCCAAGAAGCATTCACAATGGTTTCGCGGACGAAGGGTTCGCCGTCGGGCGCGAAGCCGACTTTACCGCGCCGGCGATGCATGTGCTTTATGAAGCAAGTCTCCTGCACTGTGCAAGCATCCGGTCGTCTTCCTCCCCCTTTCTCAAGGGATTTTCGTAGCGTAGCCCGCAAAGCTTGCGTCAATATGTCTTGTACCCGTTTAAGCTTTGCAGCAGAGCGCGATAGGCCCAGGTACCCTCGCCGCCGCGATCGCGGATTTCGACGAGCTGGACGCGGGCGCCCTGAATATCTCCCTGTTCCACCAGCGCCATGCCCATGTAGGAGCGGGCGAGGATGTAGTTCTCATCCGCCTGCAGCGCCTTCTTGTAATAAGACATGCCGAGCTCCATGCGGCCGGCCTTGCGGTTGGAATAGCCGAGGTAGTTCAGGATGCGCGGGTCGTTCTGGTTGCTGGCGAGGTTGAGCACGGTGATGGCGTTCTCATACTGGCCGGCATAGGCAAATTCGCGGGCGAACTTATAAAGATCGTCGTCGTTGAAGCTGCTCTTCTTCGGGGTGACGCATTCCTTCTTGGCCTTGTCCCAGACCTTGCCACCGGTGCAGGTCTTGGTCGTCTGGGTCTTCTGCGGCGGATTGGTGTCGTCGTTATTGTCGCCGACCGCGAAAGCGGCCGTAGCCATGCCGACGGCAAAGCCGGCTACAAGCGAAATTCTGCACAGGCGATGGAAAGGGGAAGTCATTGGCGGCTCCGTTCTGAGGCGATGCAGTTATCGGGAGTGTACGCTTAACGCCAAAAATACCAAGGGGGTAAGCGGCCTCCACGGCAAATGTTGCGGCGACGGCTCTCTGCTCTCACAAGCCGGTTGAAGCGCTGCATAAGGACGGTTCAGAAAAAACGCTAACGTACGAAAATATCGGTGCTTTCCGGCATGACGGCATCGCCGGCCTTGTTCACGCTGAAGCGCTCGCCGGTGAGCTCCCAAGCGCCGGGAGAACCGTCGATGGTGAAGAGGTTGTAGGCGGCGGGCGGCTTGATGCTGCCCGGTCCCTGCGAGGCCGACGCGATGCCGACGACGGGCACCGGCTGCACCTGGCCGCGCAGCCAGTGCAGCGTGTTGAGGTGCGTGTGGCCGTGCAGCACGAGCTCGGCGCCGCCGGTCGAAATCACGGCGGCGAAGCGGCGGATGCCGATCATCCGCTTGTGAAAGGCGGTGGCGCCGCGGATCGGCGGATGGTGGATCATGACGACGCGGAAGAGACCGGCTTCGCCGGCCGCGCGCAGCATGTTCACCGTGTCACGGGCTTGGCGGGCGCCGAAGAAGCCGGAGGCGGCAAAGGGAGGGGTGGCGACCGCCGTCGAGCAGCCGACGATCGCGACTTTGCCGCGGACGCGCAGATAAGGGAAGATGTGGCGGTCTTCCTGCCATTGCGGCGGGGAAAGGTCGCCGCGGACATAATCGTACCAGGCGCGCATCGACTTCTCGTAGGCGCCGGGTACATAGGCGTCATGATTGCCGGGAACGACCGACGTCTCGGCGGGATCGCCGAGCGCGCGCAGCCAGGCGGCGGCGCCGCGGATCTCGATACCGCTCGCCAGATTGACGAGATCGCCGGTGACGGCCAGGTGATCGGCCTGATGCGCACGAATATCGTCGAGCAGCAGATCCAGCGTGCTGCCGAAAAGGTGCTTGCGTCGATTTCGATGCCAGTTCACAAAGCCGGTTATGCGTTTTGAAAACAGCTCTTGAATGGAAAGACGGGGCAGCGGTCCGAGGTGGACGTCGGAAATATGCGCGAGCTTGAACATGTTACGAGACATAGACCAGCTTATTGACAAATCAAACACATCCGGCGTGATGAAGAGCTGAAACGGAGCAATGGTGGATAAAGAGAAGCGGCCCTTTTACATCAGGATGGCCCTGCGCCTCCTGCATGTCTATTTCTCCGTCGCCCGTGGCATGACGATGGGTGTCCGGGCTGCCTGCTTCGATGCGGAGGGGCGGATTTTCCTCGTGCGCCACAGCTATGTCGGCGGCTGGCATATGCCGGGCGGCGGATTGGAACGCAACGAGACGGTCGAGGAAGCACTGGTCAAGGAGCTGCGCGAGGAGGGCAACCTCCAGATCATCGGCAAGCCGCATCTGATCCAGGTCTATTTCAACACCTCGACCACCCGGCGCGACCACGTCGTGTTTTACCGGGCGACCGTGGCGCAGACGGCGCCGCGCCCGCCGGACTGGGAAATCTCCGACAGCGGGTTCTTCACTCTCGACAATCTGCCTGCTGGCACGACCGAGGCGACGCATCGCCGCCTCGCCGAGCTTCGAGGCGAGCAGGAGCCCGACCACCGCTGGTGACAAGAATCAGGCCGCGTTTAGCCTGGCGCGGCCATGCGGGCTGTCGAGATCGAGCTCCGGGCCGACAGGGACGATGCCGGTCGGGTTGATCGTCTTGTGGCTGCGGTAATAATGCTGCTTGATGTGCTTCAGGTTCACCGTCTCGGCAACGCCTGCTGTCTGGTAGAGATCGCTGAGGTAGCCGGAGAGGTTGCTGTAATCGGCGATGCGGCGGATGTTGCACTTGAAATGGCCGACATAAACGGGATCGAAGCGCACCAGCGTGGTGAACAGGCGCCAATCGGCTTCGGTCAGCCTGTCGCCGAAGAGGTAGCGGCTCTTGCCCAGGCGTTCGTCGAGCATATCGAGCGTCTCGAACAGCTTGCCGACATTTTCCTGATAGGCTTCCTGGGTGGTGGCAAAGCCCGCCTTGTAGACGCCGTTGTTGACGGTGTCGTAGACCGTGGCGTTCAGCGCGTCGATTTCGGCGCGCAGATCCTCCGGGTAAAAATCGGCCTTCGAGCCCGTCAGTCCGTCGAAGGCGCTGTTGAACATGCGGATGATTTCGGCCGATTCGTTGTTGACGATCGTGCCGGTCTTTTTGTCCCAGAGGACGGGAACGGTCACGCGGCCGGAATAGTGAGGATCGGCCTTGACGTAGATCTGCCAAAGGGTGGCGGCGCCGAAGAGCGGATCGCCGGTGGCGCCGTCGCCGATGTGGAACTCCCAGCCGTTCTCGACCATCAGCGGATCGACGACGGAGACCGAAATCAAGTCTTCCAGCTTTTTCAGCTTGCGGAAGATCAGCGTGCGATGCGCCCAGGGACAGGCGAGCGAGACGTAGAGATGGTAACGCCCGGCCTCGGCCTTGAAGCCGCCGCTGCCGGAGGGCCCGGCCTCGCCGTCCTGCGTCACCCAGTTGCGAAACTGCGAAGGCTGCCGCTTGAATTGGCCCTTGCTCTCTTTCGTATCGTACCAGACGTCATGCCAGACGCCGTCCACCAGCATTCCCATGATCTTCATTTCCTTGATTTGCGTGTCGGGACTAGAGTTAGCTGAGATAGCGGGGATTTGCAGGGGGGAAAGATTGAACAGTGCGTTACACCGTTCATGCGCTGCACAATCCGGATTGCTGCCGTGTCCTTTGTGCATCTGAAAAGATGCGCGGCGCAGGCGTAGCGCATTTTGCGTTGGACGACGGAAATTTTTCCTGCTATCGGCCTTTTCACGATTTGAGAGACCCCTGCCTGATGTTCATCTCCAGAAACCCGCGACGACGCTGATGCTCCCGAACGCCAAAGGCGTGTTCGAGACCCATCAATCTGTCCATCCGGTTTCTGTCATCATGTACAAGCACGATCTCGTCTATCTCACAGAAGACGCGTCTCATGACGCCGCCATCGAACACATCAACGAAGAAGCCTTCGGTCCCGGCCGCTTCACGCGTGCCGCAGCGCGCATCCGCGAGCAGGGGCCGCACGATCTGTCGCTCTCCTTCATCTGTACTGACGACGGCGAGACGATCGCCTCCGTGCGCATGACGCCGGTACTCGCCGGCTCAGTGAAGGGCCATCTGCTTGGCCCGCTTGCCGTGCGCCCTTCGCACAAGAACAAGGGAATCGGCCGGGAACTGGTGCGGATCGCGGTGGAGGCAGCAAGGCGCAAAGGCTCGGAAGCCGTCATCCTCGTCGGTGATCCGCCCTATTACGGTCCGCTCGGCTTCGAGAAGGTCGCCTATGCCGCGCTTGCCTTTCCGGGTCCGGTCGATCCCAGCCGCGTGCTCGTCGTTCCGATCGGCGAAGGCGTCCACGGGCGGCTGAAGGGCACGATCGCCTGGCGCGAATGATTTAGGCTCTACAGGTTTTTCCTGAGGAAGCTGCGCGTGCGGCCTTCCGGGAAATCCTTGAGTTCGCCGAAGACTTCATAACCCTGCCTGAGATAGGCACGCAGAGCCTGCGGATTGAACGTGTCGATCCAGGCGCCGCGACAGCCCCGGGCTCTTGCCTCTTCTTCGGCCTTTGCGAGCAGATTGCCTGATAGACCGATGCCGCGCAGCGTCTCGGGAACATAAAGCATCTGGGTGAAGAGCCAGCCCCAGGCGGTAAAGCCCGAAAGACCGCCGGTCACATTGCCGTCGGTATCGCGGATGAGGACGGCAAGCGGCTTGCGATCCGCAGGGCCAGCATCACCGTTGTTGAAAGCCGAGAGCGCATCGGTGATCGCCGCGAGTTCCTCCTGCGAGGGCGAGGCGCTAAGCTCTAATTCCGGCATGCCTACCGCCCCTCGCGCCACCACATGGCGCCGAAGGCGAAGAGCAGGATGCCGACGCCGGCAAAACCGGCAAAGAGCGGCAGCGTGTTGATGCCCTTCAGAACCGTCTCGCTGGTCATGCGGATCATCATGCGCTCATTGTCGGAGACGCGGATCTGGCCGCGCACCGGCAGGATCGGCGGCACGCTGATTGCGCCGTTTGCATTGGCGACACGGGTAACGAGACCCTTACTCCTGTCGGCGACCGGCTTCAGCACATCCGTCGTCGAAATCATCGCCTTGAACTCAGGCGCATCTACGGCGCCGATATGGACGAGCGTCGAGAGCTTGCCGTTGCGGATTTCGAAGAGGCCGATCTCGTCCATCTTCTTCTCGGCCTTGTAGAGGCCGGGCTCGGTCTGGGTGAGCGGCAGCGTTTCGGTCTTGCCGGAGGGATAACGAACGGTGGCGTTGCCAGGATTGTCGCCGATCGTCTGGCGCGTGACTTCAAGGGTGCGGCCGGAGGCGCGCGCCGTCAGCGCTTCTTCCTCGAGCGCCGGTTCCTTCATCAGCCAATGGGCGATGCGGCGATAGAGCGAGACATTCGGGCCGCCGCCTTCGAAGCCGCGCGCCCAGAGCCAGCCCTGATCGGAAAGCAGCATGGCGACGCGGCCCTGGCCGGCGCGGTTCAGCACCAGCAGCGGATGGTTGTCGGCGCCGAGCATGATCGTCTCGCCCTCAGGCTTCTCGACGTCGACGCTGCGGAACCAGCGGCCCCAATGCGGCGGGTCCTCGCCCGAACCATCAAGGCCGCGGGTGACGGGATGCTTTTGGCCTTCCTCGGAGAGGCGGGGATAGAAGGCCTTTTCGATCATCTGGCCGGTGGGCATTGCCGGCAGCACCGAGGAAAGCGGCGTCATGGCGATGGAATCGGGGCCGGCATGCTCGGGGCCGGCGGCGATCAGCAGCGCACCGCCGTTTTCGACATATTGGGCGATATTGTCGTAGTAGAGCAGCGGCAACACGCCGCGATGCTGGTAGCGGTCGAAGATGATCAGGTCGAAATCCTTGATCTTGTCGACAAAGAGTTCGCGTGTCGGGAAGGCGATCAGCGACAGCTCGTTGATCGGCGTGCCGTCCTGCTTTTCCGGCGGACGAAGAATGGTGAAGTGGACGAGATCGACCGAGGCGTCGGATTTCAAGAGGTTGCGCCAGGCCCGCTCGCCGGCATGCGGCTCGCCGGAGACGAGCAGGACGCGCAGATTCTGGCGGATGCCGTCGATGACATGGACGGCGCGATTGTTGGCGGCGGTGACTTCGCCCGGAAGCTCGGCGACGGAAAATTCGAGCACGTTGCTGCCGCCGCCCGGCACCTGGAAGGAGAAGGGCGTGTCCTGGCCGGGCGTCGCCCGCAGGGTGGCGATCTCGTTGCCGTTCATCTTGACGATGACATCGGCAGTGCCGCCCGGGCTCGGGCCGTCATCGAAAACGCGCAGGATGACCTGCTGCTCCTCGTTGACGATGCCGAAGCGCGGCCCCTTGATGACTTCGATGCGGCGATCGAATTCCTTGGGCTTGCCGGTGACGAGGCCATGGATCGGCGCGTCGAAGCCGAGCGCCTGATTGGCGGCCGGGACATCATGGACTTCGCCGTCGGTCAGCATGATGGCGCCACCGACGCGGGAGGGAGGGACATCGGCAATGTTGGCGGCCAGCGCGTCGAACAGGCGCGTGGAGGGCACATCGGAATTGACGTCGCCTTCGACATCGATGAAGCGCGGCTCGATCTGGGGAAAGCGGGCGAGCTGTCCCTTCAGGGCGGCGAGCGCGTCGTCGGTCATCTTGACACGGTCCGGCGTCTGCTGGCTCTGGCTTCGGTCGACGATGACGGGAACGATCGTCGACAGCTGATCCCGGTCTTCCTGCAGAAGCACGGGATTGGCGAGCGCCGTCAGCAGGGCGAGTGCCGCCAGTGTCCGGACCCAGGCGCCGCGAACGCCACGCCAGAGCGCGAAGGCGGCGATAACAGCGCTGACGGCGGCCAGCGTCGCCAGAACCGGCCAGGGCAGGAAGGGCGAGAAATCGAACGTCATATCATTGTCCTAACCGCTCGAGCAGGTCGGGAACATGAACCTGGTCGGTCTTGTAGTTGCCGGTCAGCATGTACATCATGATGTTGACGCCGGAGCGGTAGGCATATTCGCGCTGCGTTTCATCCTGGGGCACGGTCGGCAGCATCGGCGTGCCGTTCTCGTCGATCGCCCAGGCACCGGCGAAATCGTTGCCGGTGATCAGGATCGGCGAAACGCCGTCGGCCGTCGCCGCCGATTTTTCGCTCGGCTCGCGGCCGCCCTGCCGGGCCTCGATCCAGAGGGGGCTGCCGGTATAACGGCCGGGAAAGCTCGACAGGAGATAGAAGGATTTCGTCAGCACGTGGTCCGACGGCACCGGCTCCAGCGGCGGAATGTCGAGATTGGCGAGGATTGCCTGCAGCCTCTGGCCGTTGGCGCTGACATTGCCGCCATTGTCCAATGCGCTGATTTGATCGCGCGTGTCGAACAGCACGGTGCCGCCATTGCGCATATAGGCGTCGATGCGGCTGATTGCAGCCGAGGACGGCATCGGCGCCGTCGCCGAGACCGGCCAGTAGATGATCGGATAGAAGGAAAGCTCGTCCTTGGTGAGGTCGAGGCCGACGGGCGGCGCCGGCTCCAGCGTCGTGCGGAAGGTCAGGAACTGGGTAAGACCCTCCAGGCCGCGCTCGGATACATCGTCCACGTCCTGTTCGCCGGTGACGACATAGGCGAGGTGCGTATTATCAAGCCTCTCCAGGATGAGATCGTCGCCGGGCCTGGTGTCGTTGGCGTGAAGTGTGCCGGGTTGCATGAGGAAGCCCGCGCCGACCGCGACTACGATGACGCCCATGGTACGGACGGCCGGGCGCAATCGCGAGAACGCGCCATTCATGAAGAGGACGATCAGGCTGTCGGCGAGCAGCAGCAGAAAGGCTGCGAGGAAGAGCGACGGCTTTGCCGACCAGCTTTCGCCGCCAATCAGGCCTTCGCGAACGGCATTGGTTCCCGATATGTCGAGCGGCTTCAGTTCGGCGCCCTCGGGCAATACGTTCAAGGAGGTGAAACCATCTTCCGAACCGTAGAGCCCGGGCGGATTGTCGAAATTCGCAATCGGTTCGGTTCCGGCCTTGGGAATGAGCGGCCGCGCCGAACCCGTCTCGGAGACGAGCATGCCCTTGGCCGTCAGCATGCGGAACGGCGGCAGGGTCTCGGCAACGCGTGCATTGCCGCGCGCCTCCGACGTCACGCCGCCCGAGCGCGACACCTGCAGGAGATGGCGCAGCATGTCGACGAAGGTGCCTGAGATCGGCAGATCGGACCAGGTCGCTTCCGCGGTGACATGAAACAGGACGATCTGGCCGGATGAGAGCTGCTTCATCGTCACGAGCGGCGTGCCGTCGGCAAGGCTTGCCCAGGTGCGCTCGGCAAGATCGGGCGTCGGTTCAGCCAGAACCTGCCGCTTGATGACCACATCGGCAGGACGCGCGATGCCGGCGAAAGGCCCGAAATTCGGAAATTCGGCCAGCGATTGCGGTTCGCTCCAGGACAATGTGCCGCCGAGCGCCCGTTCTCCCTGGCGCAGGATGACGGGGATCAGCGGATCGTCGGCAGGGGCGGCCGCCATGCGCGGACCGGCAAAACGCAGGAGCATGCCGCCGTTCGATATCCAGCGCGTCAGGGGTTCATAGGTCTCCTCCGGCAGCCGGCCGATATCGGCCATGATGATGATGGAGGGATTGCTGGCAAGAAGCTTCGGGATGGCGACCGCAAGATCGGAATCGGAGGGTTGGATCAGGTCCGCATAAGGCTGCAGCGCCCGCTGGATATAATAGAGCGGCGAGAGCAGCGGCTGGAACTCGTCGCCTCCCGCGCCCGACAACAGCACGACGCGACGGCGCTTGAACGCGTCGTCGAGAAGATGGACCGCGCCCGCGGTCGCGCCGTTGTCGACGCCGATGCGGGCAAAATCGTTGCGCATTTCGAAGGGAGCGGTGAGCGAACTCGTCGCGACGCTCTGGCCGGGACTGAAATCCACTCTGCCGTTGGCGATCGAACGCCCCTGGGCATCGGCGGCGTTCAGCGCCACGGATGCGGCATGCGCGCTGTTGAGCCGCGTGACCTTGACGGTCATGGCATCGGCCGCGTTGTTGGCCGCGGTGACCGCGACCGTCTTTGCGGCATCGCCCTCGATCACGCGGAGATCGGCAGGTTGCAGTTCGGCGAGTTGGCGCACCGTGGCGTCGTCGGCCTTGGCGGCCGCGCCGTCGGTCAGGAAGGCGAGGGTGCCGGGCTTGACGCCGTTGAGGGCCGCGCGCAACGCCTGGAAGGCGCGCTCGCGGTCCGGCACCAGCGGTCGCGGCTCGGCGGCGCGCAGCTTGTCATGGGCGCTGGCTGCAGTGCCGGGCACGGCGTCGTTGGTGGGATCGGCCGTGAAGGCGATCGAGACGGGCGTGCCGGCGGATTCGGCGTCGTCGATCAGCGCGTCGGCGGTCTGGACGCGGCGCTCCCAATCGGGTGCTGCCGCCCAGCTGTTGTCGACGAAGAGCACGAGCGGACCGCCCGAAGCCAGCGAATTGGTACGCGGGTTGAAGACCGGATCGGCGATCGCAAGGATGATGGTGGCGGCGAGCAGCATGCGCAGCAGCGTCAGCCACCAGGGACTCTGCGCCGGCGTCTCTTCGCGCTTCAGCACGGATGCGAGGATCTTCAGCGGCGGGAAGATCTCGGCCTTCGGGCGCGGCGGCGTCAGCCGCAGCAGCCACCAGATGACGGGCAGCGCAATGAGAGCGCCGAGAATGGCGGGATAGGCGAAAGCGAAGGGAAGGGCGTTCATAGCTGCCCTCCATGCGTCGCCTTGGCCGGCATGCCTGAGAGATACATGTGGATGGCAACCAGCGCTTCCGAAGCAAGGTGATCGGTGCGGTGGGTCGCAAACGTCCAGCCGAGATGGCGCAGCGACTGGCCGAGGTTCTCCCTGCGCGCGAGGTAGGCGTTGCGATAGGCGTCGCGGATGTGTTCGGCGCGGCCGGAAATCAGCCTGGCCCCGGTTTCCGGATCGGTGAACTCGGTGCGGCCGCTATAGGGAAATATCTCCTCGGCCGGATCTGCTATCTCAATCACATGGCCGCGAAGGCCGCGGCGGGCAAGTGGGCCGAGGCGCTCCATGACCGCCTGCGCGTCGTCGAGGAAATCGCCGATGAGCACGAGGTCACTCCAGCCGCGGATCATCGCCGTTTCCGGCAAGCCGCCGGTCAGCGGCGTGTGCATGAGCGCGGCCGCAAGGCGTTCGGCGGCGTTGCGGGTGGAGACGGGATCCATGATGCCGGGGCAGCCGATGCGCTCGCCGGAGCGGGCGAGGACTTCGGCCAGCGCCAGCATGACGACCAGCGCCCGGCTTTCCTTGGAGACGCTGCCGTAGCTCGACTTGTACATCATCGAGGGTGACATGTCGCACCAGAGCCAGATGGTGTGCGCCGCCTCCCATTCGCGCTCGCGCACGTAAGTATGATCGTCGCGGGCGGAGCGGCGCCAATCGATGCGCGACAGGCTTTCGCCTTCGGCATAGGGGCGAAACTGCCAGAAATTCTCGCCAATGCCGCGCTTGCGGCGGCCGTGCCAGCCGGCGATCACCGTGTTGGCGATGCGCTTGGCTTCCACCAGGCAGTCCGGTATCAGGGCGGCCCGCTGCCTGGCGCGGGAAAGGGCATCGCTGCCTGACGTCGGGTTGACGATCTGTCCGATAGATGCCACGCGTCCGGCTTCCTTATCCCTTTGCCTGTCTGACCAATCCGGCGATGACGTCGCGCACCGACATGCCTTCGGCGCGGGCGGCGAAGGTCAGCGCCATGCGGTGCTGAAGAATGGGTTCGGCGAGCGCGAAGACGTCGTCGAGCGACGGGGCGAGACGGCCTTCATAGAGCGCGCGGGCGCGGGAGCAGAGCATCATCGCCTGGCCGGCGCGCGGGCCGGGGCCCCAGGCGACGTTCTTGTCGGTTGCAGCATTGCCCTGTCCGGGACGAGCGGAGCGCACCAGCGAAAGAATGGCGTCGACGACCGTGTCGCTCACCGGCATCTGGCGCACCAGCGTCTGGATCTCGATCAGCCGCTTCGCATCGATGACGGCTTCCGGCCGGGTTTCGCTCAAGCCGGTCGTCTCGAGCAGGATCTGGCGCTCGGCGGCAAGCTCGGGATAGTTGACGTCGACCTGCAGCAGGAAACGGTCGAGCTGGGCCTCGGGCAGGGGATAGGTGCCTTCCTGCTCGAGCGGGTTCTGGGTGGCGAGCACGTGGAAGGGCGCGGGCAGGTCGTAGCGCTGGCCGGCGATGGTGATATGATACTCCTGCATGGATTGCAGCAGCGCCGACTGCGTACGCGGCGAGGCGCGGTTGATTTCGTCGGCCATCAGAAGCTGGGCGAAGACCGGGCCTTTGACGAAGCGGAAGGAGCGGCGGCCGCTGTCGTCCTGGTCCATCACCTCGGAGCCGAGAATATCCGAGGGCATCAGATCAGGCGTGAACTGGATGCGGTTGGCGGCAAGACCGAGTACCTCGCCGAGCGTCGTCACCAGTCTGGTCTTGGCAAGGCCGGGAACGCCGACGAGCAGGGCATGGCCACCGGAGAGCACGGCGAGAATGGTGTTTTCGACCACGCCTTCCTGACCGAAGATGACCTTCGAGACTTCCCCGCGGATGGCGGCGATATCGGAGAGCGCCCTTTCGGCGGCGGCGACGATCGCCTTATCATCGAGGCTGGCTTCGGTCTTCATCATACCCACGGGCATCTCCAACGGCTGAAATCATTCGGCAGCGAATCGGCGGACTTATACATCTGCCTCATACTCGATAGAGTTATGGAGATGCGACGGGCTGACAAGTTCGTTGCGAATGACTATCTCGTGACATCACTTCGTTAAGGACAAACCGGGACGGAAGAATGGCAGCCGAGGAAATCAGCGGACAGGCGGATGCGGCGGGGCTTGCCGCGCTGATTTCGCGCGCGTCCCAGGAAAACGGCAGCAAAAAACGAGGGCTACCGCCGGTCGAGCGGTGGAATCCGCCCTTTTGCGGCGATATCGACATGGAGATCAGGGCCGACGGCACCTGGTTCTATATGGGCACGCCGATCGGCCGGCCGGCGCTGGTGCGACTGTTTTCGACGGTTTTAAGAAGGGACGAAGACGAGAAGACCTATCTCGTAACTCCTGTGGAAAAGGTCGGGATAAGGGTCGTCGACGCGCCTTTCGTCGCCGTGGAGATGAGTGCGACGGTACGTGACGGCTATCAGGTGCTGACATTCCGCACCAATGTCGGCGATGTCGTGGAGGCAGGAGGAGAGCATCGGCTGCGTTTTGCCGTAACCGGCGACAATGCCGAACTGAAACCCTATCTACATGTGCGCGGGCGGCTGGAGGCGCTGGTGTCGCGTGCGGTGATGTATGAACTGGTCGCGCTTGGCGAGACACTCGACGTTGAGGGACAGGCGGTGTTTGCGGTCCGCTCCGCCGGCGAGGTTTTCCCCATCATGCCGGCCGACGAACTGGATGCGCTTTGCCGATGAATGATGCAATCACTCAACGTTACCCGCGGTTCTCCGCAGCCGAGTTCCGTCGCCGCGCGCTCAACCAGAGTGGCGGGCCGGTGGATCATGCCTGGCGCGATCACGGGGACCATATTCTCAACCCCGATATCGTGGCCGAGGTCGCGACCTTCAAGCTGCGCGATGCCGCCGTGCTCGTTCCCGTCGTCGATGACGGCGAGGAGGCGCATGTGATCTTCACCAAGCGAACGGCGACGCTGCGCAAGCATTCCGGGCAGATCGCCTTTCCCGGCGGCTCGATCGATCCCGCCGACATCTCGCCTGAAATGGCGGCGATCCGCGAGACGGAGGAGGAGATCGGCCTTGCCGGCTCCTTCGTCGAAACCGTCGGGCGGCTGCCGAACTATTTTGCCTCGACGGGTTTCCGCATCACGCCGGTGCTCGGCGTCGTCTCGCCGGGCTTCGCGCTGAGGCCGAACCCGGCCGAGGTGGACGACGTGTTCGAGGTACCGCTTTCCTTCCTGATGAACCCGGCCAACCACGCCCGCGACAGGCGTGTGATCGACGGCATCGACCGGCATTTTTACCGCATGCCCTATGAAACCAGAATGATCTGGGGCATCACCGCCGGCATCGTCCGCACACTTTACGAAAGGCTTTATGCATGACCGGTCTGGCCGACCAAGCATGGTTTCGCGACCCGGCGCTTGCCCGGGTGCTTGCGCTTCTCAACGCCGATGGTGGGGAAGGCCGGGTGGTGGGCGGTGCGGTGCGCAACAGCCTGATGGGGTTGCCGGTCAGCGATATCGACATTGCGACGACACTGACGCCTGACATCGTCATGGAACGGGCGGCGGCGGCCGACGTCAAGGCGGTTCCAACAGGTCTGCAGCATGGCACGGTGACGCTCGTCATCGACGGCAAGCCTTTCGAGGTGACGACGCTGCGCACCGATGTCGAGACCGACGGACGTCGTGCCAAGGTTGCCTTCAGCACCGACTGGAAGGCCGATGCCGAGCGGCGGGACCTGACGATCAACGCGCTTTACGCCGATGCGGAGGGCGAGGTGGTGGATCTCGTCGGCGGGCTTGCCGATATCGAGAACCGCAACATCCGCTTCATCGGCGATGCGGCGACGCGCATTGCCGAGGATCATCTGCGCATCCTGCGCTTCTTCCGCTTCTTTGCCTATTATGGTTCCGGACGTCCGGATGCCGCGGGGCTCAAGGCCTGTTCGGCGGCGCGGTCGAAATTGAAGACATTGTCGGCGGAGCGCGTCTGGTCGGAGCTGAGAAAGCTGCTCGGCGCCGACGATCCCGGCCGGGCGCTGCTGTGGATGCGGCAGGTGGCCGTGCTGACGGAAATCCTGCCGGAATCGGAACGATGGGGGATCGATGCGATCCCGTCGCTAGTCGCCACCGAAAAGGCGCTCGGCTGGGCGCCCGATCCGCTGCTGCGCCTTGCGGCAATCGTGCCGCCTGATGCGGCGCGATTGGAAGCGCTGGCTGGCCGGCTGAAGCTCTCCAATGCGGAAGCGGCAACTCTCAACGCCTGGGCAATGGCAGCGCCGGTCAATGATGACATCTCCTCGGCCGCCTTCGAACGGCTGCTTTATCGCAACGGCGTGGACGGCATCACCACCCGGCTGAAGCTGGCGCTAGGTGTTGCGCGCGGCAAGGCCGAAGGCGATTTCGACGAAATGGCGCGCTCGGCGTGGCTCACCAAGCTGCTGGACCAGGCAATGAACTGGAAGAAGCCACCGTTTCCCCTGAATGGTGGCGATGTGATTGCGGCCGGCATCGCCTCCGGTCCGCGTGTCGGCGAACTGCTTGCGGCGCTGGAAAACCAGTGGGTGGAGGAAAACTTCGCTTCCGATCGGGCCGCTCTTCTCGCCCGGCTGCAGGAACGCGTGCAATAAACGGCATCGCGTCGCATCCGATGGATGCGGCGCAGCCCGTGTCATCGCTGGGGTCAATCAGGCTACGGTCGCCTCGTCGCGGATGCGGGCCTTGATGTTGTCGACCATGTTTTCGCGGATGATCGTTTCGCCATGAGCGGACTTCAGGTGCTCGACGGCGCGGCGGACCACTTCTGCGTCATTATCCGCCCGAGTGTGCCAGGCGCAGCCGGGAACGAGCGTGCCGCATTCGAAAAGTCGCATGGTTGTCTCCTCTGTCTGAACGCAACGGCCATCGCGCTTTCACGCGATTGATGAATGTACGTGGGAAGAGAAGGTTCCGGCCGGCATCAAGTGTCGACCGGACAAGATCTTCAATCGGGCATCGCCCAGGCTTTGTAGGTATCCAAGAGATGGCGGGGCATGTTGCTGTTGGCTGCCTCTTTCTGCAGTTCTTCCGGCGATTTTCCGCCGGCCAGCTGCAGCTTGACCTGCTCGATGAAGCAGCAGAGAGGCAGATCCGAGCCGCTCTTGGCTCTCAGTTCCTCGGCGATGCGCGCCAGGAATTCGGGTGTGTCGATGACCCGGGTTTCCTGAGCATTCGCGGGTGCAGGCGAACCACTTTGTATCGTCATGACAATCCTCCTCCGATTGTTACGCACATACACATAAAGTTAGGACGCACTGATTTTTTATGAAGGTCCTTCAGTTCGATTTATCGACGGGGTGTTACGGTTCACGGCCAGCGGACGACGGGGGGCAGCGAGGAAAGAATGGATTCGACGTTGCCGCCGGTCTTCAGGCCGAAGATCGTGCCGCGATCATACAGCAAATTGAATTCGACGTATCGGCCTCGTCGGATCAATTGTTCGTCACGGTCGGCTTCTGTCCACATTTTATTGAAATTGGAGCGGACGATCTTCGGATAGACCATCGCGAAGGCCCGGCCGACATCGCGCGTGAAGGCGAAATCGGCATCCCAGCCGCCGGCTTCCTCGCTCGAATGCAGCCAGTCGTAGAAGATGCCGCCGATGCCGCGGGCCTCGTTGCGGTGCTTCAGGAAGAAATACTCGTCGCACCAGGCCTTGTAGGCGTTGTAATCGGCGACCGCATGGTTGCGGCAGGCGATTTCCATCGCCTTGTGGAAGAGCTGGCTGTCCTCGTCCTCCTGCGTGCGGCGGCGCGACAGCACCGGCGTCAGGTCGGCCCCGCCGCCGAACCAACGGCTCGTGGTGACGACCATGCGGGTGTTCATATGCACGGCGGGAACATTGGGATTGACGGGATGGGCGATCAACGAGATGCCCGAGGCCCAGAAGCGCGGATCATCCTTGGCGCCCGGTATCTGAGCGCGGAAATCCGGAGAGAATTCGCCGTGAACGGTGGAGGTGTGGACGCCGACCTTCTCGAAGACGCGGCCTTCCATCATCGACATCCGGCCACCGCCACCCGCACCATTTTCGCGCGACCAGTCCTTGGCGACGAAACGGCCCGGCTCCTGGTCGGAGAGGGGGCCAGCCAGCTCGTCTTCGAGGGCTTCGAAGGAGGCGCAGATCGTATCGCGCAACCCTTCGAACCAGCCGCGGGCAGCCGCCTTCTTCTCCTCGATGTCGTCAGGCAAGCCGATCGGCAGTTCCGGTCTTTCCATTTGCGTCTCCGGCGGGCGACATCCGCTGCGGACGCGACTCGCTCATTCCTGGTTTCCGGCCACATCTAGCAGGTGGCGCCGCGTCTCGCCAAGCCGAGGCGGGCTCGGCAAGCCTTCGAGATTCGACTCGCAAAGCGAGGAATTCGATACTACCTTTCCTGAAGAGGTAGGTTTGATGGCAAAAATTCCAGGACCTCCGTCTTTCGACGGCCTGAAGCGCAGAATGGCGAGACACCGGGCGGAAAATTCTGCCCGCAGGAAAGACCATTTCGTGCGTGAGACATATTGCCTCGGCCTGATGGACGCCCGCGCCAAGGCGCGCGAATGGTTCGACGAATATCCGAAAGCCGCCTATTGGACCGAGGTGGAAAGCTGGCGCCAGCTCGACGGCGACCAGATCGAATTCACCATGCGCCGCCTGCCTTCGGCCGACTGACCGTCACTTCGCGTCAGCGCGCACGCGGCTTTCGATCAAGAGGCCGCTTTCATCCATGATCGGATGCGCCACCGAGACGATGTGGGCGTTGATGCGCTTCAGGTCGCGCAGCATGTCGAGATGCAGCGAACTCGTTTGCAGGCTGTCGGCGCGGCCGTCACGCAGGCGTTCGAGATGGCGCTCCGCCGACTGCTTCTCCATCCGGCGCACCTCGACCTTCACCTCCATCATCTGGCGGGCGAGATTGAAATCGCGGGTGACGAAGATCGTCTGGGCGACGCGCAGATTGTCGATCGTCAGCTCGAACAGCTTGCGCAGTTCCTGATGACCGTCCTCGGAAAACTTCAGGCCGAGCGAGATCTTCTTCGTCACCTGCTCCAGCAGGCCCTTCTCGATGATATCGCCCATATGTTCGAGATTGATCGCATAGTCGATGACGACGATCGAGCGGCGGGCGTTCTCGTCGCTGAGACCCTCGCGTCCAAGCTTGGAGAGATAGATTTTTACCGCCTGCTGCAACCGATCGACACGCTCTTCGAGCGCGTGGATTTCGGCGAGCTTGGATGAGTCGCCGTGCTCGAAGGCTTCGGATACCCGCATCAGCATGCGTTCGATGAGGTCGCCGACACCGAGTACTTCGCGGGTGGCGCTGGCAAGGGCAACGACCGGCGTCGAAAGCTCTTGCGCATCGAGGTATTTCGGGGCGTTGTCGGGTTCGACCTGATCCGGCACCAGCCGGGCCATCAGGGTTGCGAGCGGCCGGGAGAACGGCCAGGCCAGCGCGGCCAGCATGAGATTGAAGGCAAGATGAGCGTCGACCGGCAGTTTGGCCGGGCCGAAGGGCAGCATCTGGATCAGTTCGGCGCCGTAGCCTGCCAGCGGTAGGGCGATGAGGCAGCCGATCGTGCGAACGGCAAGGTTGCCGAATGTCACGCGCCGCGCTGAGGCCGGGCCAGACAACGTCGCGACGACAGGCGGTATCGCGCCGCCGAGATTGGCGCCGAGCACCAGCACGATGACGAGTTCGGCGGAGACGATCCCGGCCGAGGCGAGCGACAGGATGAGCACCACTACCGCGAGGCTCGACGAGGACACGAAGGCGAGGACTGCCGAGAAGATCAGCGCCACAGGCAGGGCGCCGTCGAGCAGGCCGATGAAGGCGGCGAGAGCGGGAGAGGCGCGCATCGGCTCCGTGGCAAGGCCGAGAAGGTGCAGGGACAGCAGCATCAGTCCGATGCCGATCAGCGCCGTGCCGCCGCCCTGGCGAGTGCTGGAACGGCCGCGGTAAAGCACGATGCCGGCCAGGATCAGCAGCGGGGAGAGCCATTCGATGCCGGTGGCCACGATCCATGCGGTGATCGCCGTGCCGACATTGGCGCCGAGCAGCACGATCTGCGCCATGCGCGGCTTGATCAGATCACGCTCGACGAAGGATGCGGTCATCAGCGCCGTTGCCGTCGAGCTTTGCAGGGCGACTGTTGCCACCAGCCCCGACAGGAAGGAACGAAGGCCGCCGCGCGTGCCGGTGGCAAGACCCGTTCTCAGCCGCGCGCCGAAGGCCCTGGAAACGCCGTCCTTCACCTGCGCAAGGCCGAACAGCAGCAGGGCCACCGCTCCGAACAGGTTGATCATGATGACGGTGGAATCCATTTCTTGTTTTTATTCTTCTTTCATCTGCTTAAAGAAGCGCAAGCGGATAGTCGATCTTCTCAAGCTATTGATATTATAGCGGTCAATCGAGGTTTTTGATTGCCCGGCTAATAAATATAGCTCAGTTCCACGGATTGACAACGTCATTTTGCGACACTTCCGGAGCTGGGCGGCAATTCGCCGAAGCCGGTACCGGTCAGGCCCAGACGGTCTGGCGCATCGCTTCGCCGACGATCATCGCAGCCGAGACGGCGACGTTGATCGAGCGCTGGCCTTCGACCATCGGGATCAGGACTCGACCGTCTGCTTTTTCATGCACCTGATCCGGCACGCCGGCGCTTTCACGGCCGAAAAGCAGGATATCGTCCGAACGGAAGGTAAAATCGATATAACGATCCGCAGCCTTGGTCGAGGCGAGGATCAGGCGGCGGCTGGTCGTGGCGCGCCACGCGTCGAAGCGGTCCCAGCTGACATGGCGGGTCAGCGCGGCGGCGGCGATATAATCCATGCCGGCGCGTTTCAGGTTGCGGTCGGAGATATCGAAGCCGGCGGGCTCGATCAGATCGACCGCAAAGCCGAGACAGGCGGCGAGACGCAGGATGGTGCCCGTATTGCCTGGTATATCCGGCTGGTAGAGTGCCAGTCTGAGGTTCGTCATCTCGCGCCGTTTGTTTTCGTTTCGACGCGGGAGGCCTAATACAACTGTGATTTCGGCGCAACAGGGCGTGGTTTGGCTCGGAATCATCCAATTTACGCCATCGCAGGGCTGGAAGTTTCGCGCTTTTCGCGTTATGCATGCACGTCTTCAATCGCCAGCCGGGAGGGCCACATGAATATTTTGCTCATTATGCGCTTTCCCGCCGTGAGGCCGGTCAAGGCGACATGGCGCCGCTAGAGCGGGCTTCTTTCTAAAATTCCCCCTTTTGATCCATTGCGCGGCGGTTTCAGCCTCGCCCTTAGAACGTCCGGTTCCCATATGTGCTTGCGTAGCGCTGGGATGGCGCGAAGCCGGGAGCCGGAACGCTGACGTTTCGGAGCAATTTCATGTTTGGCTGGTTCGAACAGAGACTCAATCCCTTTCCGAGCGAGGAGCCCGTGGCCCCGCCGAAAGGTCTCTTTGCCTTCTGCTGGCATTACAGCAAGCCGGCCGCGCCCTGGCTCGGCCTGATGGCGGTATTGACGGCGCTCATCGCCGTCGGCGAAGTAGCGCTTTTCCAGTTCCTCGGCGACATCGTCGATTGGCTGACGAAAGCCGACCGCGCCACCTTCCTGCAGACGGAAGGCCACAGGCTTTTCTGGATGGCGGCGCTGGTGCTGGTGGGCCTGCCGCTGGCGGCCGGGATCGATTCCCTCATCATGCACCAGATGCTGCTCGGCAATTATCCGATGAGCGCGCGCTGGCAGATGCATCGCTTCCTGCTGCGCCACAGCATGTCGTTCTTTGCCAATGAGTTTGCCGGACGTGTCGCGACCAAGGTGATGCAGACGTCGCTTGCCGTACGCGAAACTGTCATGAAGATCCTCGACGTCTTCGTCTATGTCGTCAGCTATTTCCTGACGATGATCATCGTGATTGCGGCGGCCGACTGGCGGCTGATGATTCCGATCCTCGTCTGGCTCGCCGTCTATATCGGCATTGTCAGCTATTTTGTGCCGCGGCTTCGCAAGATTGCGGCGACGCAGGCTGATGCACGCTCGATGATGACGGGGCGCGTGGTCGACAGCTATACGAATATTGCGACGGTCAAGCTGTTTTCGCATGCGGGCCGCGAGGAGGTCTATGCCAAGGAGGGCATGGACGAGTTCCTGCAGACCGTGCACAAGCAGATGCGCAAGGTGACGCTCTTCCACATCAGCGTCTACCTCAACAACTGCGTTGCGCTCTTCGTCGTCTCGGGACTGTCGATCTGGTTCTGGCTGAACGGGGCGATTTCGGTCGGCGCGATCGCCATCGCCATCGGTCTTGCCATGCGCGTCAACGGCATGTCGCAATGGATCATGTGGGAAGTCTCGGCGCTGTTCGAGAATATCGGCACGGTCTATGACGGCATGGAGATGATGAGCAAGCAGCACGACATCGTCGACAAGCCGGGTGCGCCCGTCCTGACGGCGAAGAAGGGCGCGATCCACTACGACCGCATCGGCTTCCATTACGGCAAGAGCAAGGGCGTCATCGACAACCTGTCGCTCGACATCAAGGCGGGCGAAAAGGTCGGCCTCGTCGGCCGCTCCGGCGCCGGCAAGACGACGCTGATGAACCTGCTCCTGCGCTTCTACGATCTGGAAGCCGGCCGCATCACCATCGACGGGCAGGATATATCAGGCGTCTCGCAGGAAAGCCTGCGTTCGCTGATCGGCGTGGTGACGCAGGATACGTCGCTGCTGCATCGCTCGATCCGCGACAACATCGCCTATGGCCGGCCGGAGGCGACCGACGCAGAGGTGACCGAGGCGGCCAAGCGCGCCAACGCCTGGGAGTTCATCGAAGGGCTCGTCGACATGCAGGGTCGGCAGGGGCTCGACGCCCAGGTCGGCGAACGCGGCGTCAAACTGTCAGGTGGCCAGCGGCAGCGCATCGCGATTGCCCGCGTCTTTCTGAAGGACGCGCCGATCCTGGTGCTCGACGAGGCGACCTCGGCGCTCGATTCCGAAGTCGAGGCGGCGATCCAGGAAAACCTCTTCGCCCTGATGGAGGGCAAGACTGTGATCGCGATCGCCCACCGGCTTTCGACGCTGACGGAAATGGACCGGCTGATCGTGCTCGACAAGGGGCGGATCATCGAGGCCGGTTCGCACGGCGAACTGATCGAGAGTGGCGGCATCTACGCCGACCTCTGGAACCGCCAGTCCGGCGGCTTCCTCTCCGATCATGCCGAGGAGGCGGAAGAGGCGGCGGAATAACGATAGGCCCTCCCGGCGTAAGCGGGGAGGGCTTATTAACAGTTGAGAACAGTTAAGGCGCCATGTTACGCTCGCTGAGCTCAACGAGGACCTGCTTATGGCGACCGTGACGATTTCATTGCCTGATAGTCTCAAGGCTTTTGTCGAAAGCCAGATGGCCAGCAAAGGTTATGGCAATGTCAGCGAATATTTCCGTGGCCTCGTTCGCGATGCGCAGGAGCGTGAAAACGAGGCGCGTCTCGAGGCTTTGCTGCTCGAAGGCTTGGCGTCGGGCAATGCCATGGAGGCGACGCCTACATTCTGGAGCGATCTGAGAAAAGAAGCTGCGCAGTTGCTGGCCACGCAAAACAAGAAGAAATCCCTGTAAAGCTTGCCGTCAAACCGGCGGCTCGCGACGATATCCTGTTGCAGTTCTCCTATTTCTCAGAGCATGGCGGTGAGGAACTCGGTCTGCGGTTCCTGCATGCCGCCGAGCAGTCTTTCACCCGTCTTCTCGAATATCCGAATTCCGGCACGCCGAAGACTTCGCCAATTCGAACCTGACGGGCGTAAGATCTTGGCCCGTTCCGGGTTTCGAAGATATTCGCGCCTACTATGTCGTTGAAATTGAATTGGTTACGATCATACGTGTCCTACATGGACGTCGAGATGTTATCGGTATTCTTGGCGGAAACTGACGCGCGCCGGCGATGATGCGATACTTGCGCGCGTCGTCCCTTCAAAGGCTGTCGGCCCAGTCGATCACCCGGTGATGTTCGACGAGAACGATGGTGTTGGCGGCGGCGATCGTGCGCAGCGCCGCAATGCGGCGGCGTTCTTCGCGATCGAGCCAAGTGGTGATGGCTTCGGTGACGATCTCATCGCGCGGCTGCGCCAGGTCGATAGCCATGGCATCGAGCCTTTCAGCAAGCGGGAGCGGAATATGCGCATCGAGCATTTTCGTTTCCATGGACCCTCTCTCCGGTGAAGCGCGATCGTATCGTCAGATTGTGACGGGTTCGGGGGCAATCAATGGTGATGCCGCCGATGTTACCGATAATTACGAAAATATAAGGTTGCGGTCGCTTTTCATTCCCTTTGCCGCTTCCTTCAATCCGCCTATATCGTTTTTTATGTTTCTGCGCCCCATCCTTCGCCTCTTCGAAACCTGGATCGATCCCTTCCGTCCGCGCGCCAATCTCCAGCCGCCGCGCGGGACGCTCGGATTCATCCGGTTCTATATCGGCCAGGCGAAGATGCCCTTCATCGCCATGCTCATTCTCGGCGGCGCATCGGCGGCCATCGAGGCCGCACTCTTCTGGTTCGTCGGCCGGCTGGTCGACATCCTCGCCAGCATCACGCCCGGCGCCGGCTGGAGCGGCCTCCTCGCAGCCCATGGCGGCGAGTTGTTCGGCATGCTCGCCCTCATCGGGATCGTGCGTTTCGTCGTTGCCTTCCTGATCGCGCTGGTCGACCAGCAGGTCATCACGCCCGGCTTCTACAATCTAGCACGTTGGCAATCCTATCTCCACGTCTCCAGGCAGTCTTTGTCGTTCTTTCAGAGCGATTTCTCCGGGCGCATCGTCACCAAGGTCTGGTCGGCTGGGCAGGCAACCGGCGATCTCGTCACGTCGCTGATGGAAAGCGTGTGGTTCGTCGGCATTTATGCGGTAACGACATTGGCGCTCGTCGCCCGGCTGGACCTTTCGCTTGCCGCCGTCGTTCTGTTCTGGCTCGGCGCCTTCAGCCTGCTCGCCCGCCATTTCGTTCCGAGAATCCGCCTTCACTCCCGCGAAACGGCGGAAGCCGGATCGATGCTGAACGGGCGGATGGTCGATTCCTACAGCAATATGCAGACGCTGAAGCTCTTTGCGCGCGACGAGGAGAGCGACCGCTATATGCGGCAGGGCTTCGATATCTTTCAGGACTCGGTGCTGCGCTTCACGCGGTTCATCACAGGCGTTCGGGCCTCGATGGCGCTGCTCTCCGGCCTGATGATCGTGACGATGGCGGGCTTGAGCGTCGATCTCTGGCTGCGCGGCCTGGTGAGTTCCGGCGCGGTGGCATTCTCGCTGGCGCTGGTGCTCCGGCTGAATTTCCTGCTCGGGCGGCTGATGACGCAGTTCAACGGCATCATGCGCAATCTAGGCACCATTCAAAACGCCGCCGAGCTGATCTCCCAGCCGCTGGGGCTCGTCGATCGGCCCGATGCCAAAAGCCTGGTGATCCGCCACCCTGGCATCCGCTTCGACAATGTTTCCTTCCATTACGGCAAGGGCCACCAGCCGGTCGTCGAGAATTTCTCCCTGACCATACGCCCGGGCGAGAAGGTTGGCATCGTCGGGCGCTCGGGCGCGGGGAAATCGACGCTGATGAACCTGCTGCTGCGCCTCTACGACATCCAGGGCGGCCGCATCCTCGTCGACGGCCAGGATATATCGGCGGTGACGCAGGAATCGCTCAGGATGCAGATCGGCGTCGTCAGCCAGGATACCTCGCTGCTGCATCGTTCGGTGCGTGACAATATCCTGTTCGGGCGGCCGGATGCCGGCGAGGAGCGGCTGGTCGAGGCGGCCCGGCGAGCCGAGGCCATCGACTTCATTTATCGCCTGCAGGATCAGCAGGGCCGCAAGGGCTTCGACGCGCATGTCGGCGAGCGCGGCGTCAAGCTGTCGGGCGGGCAGCGGCAGCGCATCGCCATTGCCCGCGTCATGCTGAAGGACGCGCCGATCCTGGTGCTCGACGAAGCGACATCGGCGCTCGATTCGGAAGTGGAAGAAGCGATCCAGTCGAATCTCCATCGGATCATGGAGGGCAAGACGGTGCTGGCGATCGCCCACCGGCTATCGACCATCTCAGCGCTCGACCGGCTGATCGTCGTCGATCTGGGCCGAATCATCGAGGAGGGAAGCCATGACGAGCTGCTTTCCCGCGGCGGGCTCTATGCCGAACTCTGGGCGCGCCAGTCCGGCGGCTTCCTTGCGACGGACGAGGATCAGGGCTCAGGGATCGACGACGAATTCCGCCATGAGGCCAAAATGATTTGACCCGAAGCTGTTTTCGATGCGGCGGACCGATTTCAGCCGGAGAGGCGCTTTGCTGAAGATGTGATCGATCGGAATGCCGAAGGGACCGGCGCGGATCGGCCATGTCGCGGGTTCCAGCGAGACCGTGCCGAGGCCCTGTCTACGCATGAGATACTGCACGTCGGGCGCCAGGATCGACGTATTGAAATCACCGGCAAGGACGAGCGGTCCTGGCAGGGAAGGGATGATCTCGTCGAGATCTTCGATTTCGAGGCCGTGGAATTCGTCATAATAAGGTTTGGTCAGATGCGCGGCGAGGAAATTGACCTTCCGGCCGTCGAAATCGATCGTCGAGACTGTCAGCCGGTTGCGCCAGAGCAGTCCCAGGCTGCGGATGCGGGGTTCGATCAGCGGGCGCTTCGACAGGACGAGCGTATCGCATTGCTCCATCGCGACGCCGCAGCCTATGTAATAGGGATAGGTCTTCAACAGCCGCGGCAGTTCCGACTGAACCGGCTCGGCCTCCAGAATGTTGACGACGTCGGCGCCCGAGGCGATGGCCATATCGGCGATCGCAGGGCCGTTTGCGAAATTATCGTTCTCGATGTTGAAGGACAGCAGCCGGAAGAGAGCCGGACGGTTCTCGTCGACGGCGGGCTCGACGAATTCGCGCATCATCACGACGCCGTGGCCGGCAAGGATCAGCGATACGCCGAGCGTCAGAAAGCCATACCAATGCCGCTTGACGAGAAGGGCCGCGATCGAAGCGGCCGCTGCGGCCACCGCCAGGTGGAGCTGGAAGCTGTAAACGAAGGAAAGCAGATAGAAATCTCTGACATAGCGCAGAGAGACGGCGGCGATGACGAGGGTCGTGAGGACACTGAATACGCAAAAAATCGTGTCTCTCATCCGCTCCGGTCCAGCTTGCTCGCGTGATTGCGACTGCGCCTATCACGGCCGCCTTTTTGTTGCAATGCAGCATAATGGCAAGCTGGTGTTTGCCTTAAAAATTTCATCGGAAAATTCCCGCGACATTGTGCCCTCATCCCCTTGTCAAGGCTGGACATAATTTGCGATCAAGCATAGAACGCGCCGGATTGCCGGGGAATCTATGGCCGAATTGTGTCTGGAGAGATTCGCCGGTAAAGGGGGCAGGGCGGAATTCCGCGACAATTGCGCAGAGGATGGATAAGCCGTGAGCGAACACGTAACGACAAGCGAGGCTTCAACAGAGCCCACTCGCCGTGATTTCCTTTATCTCACCACTGGTATGGCTGGTGCTGTCGGTGCCGTCGCGGTTGCGTGGCCGTTCATCGACCAGATGCGCCCGGATGCGTCGACGTTGGCGCTCGCTTCCATCGAAGTCGATGTCGCGAGCCTCGAGCCCGGCATGTCGCTGACCGTCAAGTGGCGCGGCAAGCCGATTTTCATCCGCAACCGCACGCCTGAGGAAGTCAAGGCTGCGGCCGACGTTGCACTGTCGGATCTCAAGGATCCGATCGCCCGCAATGCCAACCTTCCGCCTGACGCTCAGGCAACGGGTGTTGACCGTTCGGGCGGCAAGGACAAGGAAAACTGGATCGTCATGATCGGCACCTGCACCCATCTCGGCTGCGTTCCGCTTGGTCAGGCCGGCGAATACAATGGTTGGTTCTGTCCCTGCCATGGCTCGGTCTACGACACGGCCGGCCGCATCCGCAAAGGTCCTGCACCGCAGAACCTGGCGATTCCGACCTTTTCATTTGTGTCCGATACCAAAATCAAGATCGGTTGAGGGGAGACTGATTCATGAGTGGCCATTCCAGCTACGAGCCATCAACCGGCTTGGAAAAATGGGTCGATGCGCGCCTTCCGCTGCCGCGCATGGTCTATGACAGCTTCATTGCATACCCGGTTCCCAGGAACCTGAACTATGCCTATACCTTCGGCGCCATGCTCGCCGTCATGCTGATCGTGCAGATCCTGACGGGCGTTGTGCTCGCCATGCATTATGCCGCCGACACGTCGATCGCCTTCAACTCCGTTGAAAAGATCATGCGCGACGTCAACCACGGCTGGCTGCTGCGCTACCTGCATGCCAACGGCGCGTCCTTCTTCTTCGTCGCCGTCTACCTGCACATTGCCCGCGGCCTCTACTACGGTTCCTACAAGGCGCCGCGCGAAATCCTCTGGATCCTCGGCGTTGTCATCTACCTCCTGATGATGGCGACCGGCTTCATGGGCTACGTTCTGCCCTGGGGTCAGATGTCCTTCTGGGGCGCGACCGTGATCACCGGCTTCTTCTCGGCCTTCCCGCTGGTCGGCGAATGGATCCAGCAGTTCCTGCTCGGCGGCTTTGCCGTCGACCAGCCGACGCTGAACCGCTTCTTCTCGCTGCACTATCTGCTGCCCTTCATGATCGCCGGCGTCGTCGTCCTGCACATCTGGGCGCTGCACGTCACCGGCCAGACGAACCCGACGGGCGTCGAGGTCAAGACGAAGACCGACACGGTGCGCTTCACGCCTTATGCGACGATGAAGGATGCGCTCGGCGTCTCCGTCTTCCTGCTGGTCTACGCCTATTTCGTGTTCTATCTGCCGAACTTCCTCGGCCATGCAGACAACTACATCCCGGCCGACCCGTTGAAGACACCGGCCCACATCGTTCCGGAATGGTACTTCCTGCCATTCTACGCGATGCTGCGCTCGATCACCTTCAACGTCGGCCCGATCGACTCCAAGCTCGGCGGCGTGCTCGTGATGTTCGGTGCGATCATCGTGCTGTTCTTCCTGCCCTGGCTGGATACTTCGAAAGTGCGTTCGGCCGTCTATCGTCCGTGGTACAAGCTGTTCTTCTGGCTGTTCGTGATCAACGCGATCATCCTCGGCTGGCTGGGCTCGCAGCCTGCGGAAGGCCTGTTCACCACGATCTCGCAGATCTGCACGCTCCTCTACTTCGCCTTCTTCCTGGTCGCGATGCCGGTTCTCGGTCTGGTGGAAACACCGCGCCGCATTCCGAACTCGATCACCGAAGCGGTCCTCGAAAAGCGCAACAAGGTTGCTGCGGCCACGGCCTGAGCGAGCGACGGGAAGGAATAGAAATATGAAAAAGCTTGTTGCAAGCATTCTCTCCCTCGCGGTCGCTGCCTGTCTCGGCAGCGCCGCCATGGCCGAGGAGGCGACGCCCGCCAACGGTGCGGCTCCGGCTCACCACGAGGAAGGCGCCACGCCGCATTATCCGCTGAAGGAGCCGAGAGAGCAGGAATGGACGTTTGGCGGTCCGTTCGGCCATTACGACAAGGGGCAGCTTCAGCGCGGCCTCAAGGTCTACACCGAAGTCTGTGCCGCCTGCCATTCGATGAACCTCGTGCCTTTCCGCATGCTCGACGAGCTCGGCTATAACGAGGCGCAGGTGAAGGCTTTCGCCGCGAATTACGAAGTTCAGGACGGCCCGAACGCCAGCGGCGAGATGTTTACCCGCAAGGCGGTCCCTTCCGATCACTTCCCGGCGCCGTTCCCGAATGCGGAGGCGGCTGCCGCTTCCAACAATGGGGCTGCTCCGCCTGACTTTTCGCTGATCGCCAAGGCCCGTGAAGTCGAGCGCGGCTTCCCGCGGTTCGTCTTCGACATCTTCACGCAGTATCAGGAAAACGGCCCTGACTACATCTACTCGCTGCTGACCGGCTACGAAGAGCCGCCGGCCGGTTTCCAGGTGCCGCAGGGCGCGCATTACAACCCGTATTTCCATGCCGCTGCCGCCTTTGCCATGCCGAAGCCGCTCTCCGACGGCCAGGTGACCTATGATGACGGCGCGCCGCAGACTGTCGACCAGTATGCCAAGGACGTCTCCTCCTTCCTGATGTGGGCCGCCGAGCCGCATCTCGAGGAGCGCAAGCGCACCGGCTTCATGGTCATGATCTTCCTGGCGATCTTCACGGTGCTGATCTATCTGACGAAGCGCTCGGTCTATGCCAACAAGGACCATTGAGCGGTTTTCTGCTGAAATTCGAGAGGCGGCTTGCGAGCCGCCTTTTTTGTTGGTTCCGCCCCTGGCAATTGATAGAGTCCGGCCAGTTTCATGCGCTCGCAGATATGGATTTTCCATGGACAATACGACTTCGGAGCTTGCAGCCAGCATTCGCTCCATTCCCGACTACCCCAAGCCCGGCATCATTTTCCGTGACATCACCACGTTGCTCGGCAACCCCCGCGCGTTCCGCCGGGCGGTCGACGAACTCGTGCAGCCCTATGCCGGAACGAAGATCGACAAGATCGCCGGCATGGAAGCGCGCGGCTTCATCCTCGGCGGCGCGGTGGCGCACCAGCTTTCCTCGGGCTTCGTGCCGATCCGCAAGAAGGGCAAGCTGCCGCACGATACCGTGCGCATTGCCTACAGCCTGGAATACGGCGTCGATGAGATGGAGATGCACCGCGATGCGGTTCAGCCCGGCGAGAAGGTGATCCTGGTCGACGACCTGATTGCCACCGGCGGCACGGCCGTTGGTGCAACGAAGCTGCTGCGCCAGATGGGCGCGGATGTGGTCGGCGCCTGCTTCGTCATCGACCTGCCGGATCTCGGCGGCCGCAGGAAGCTTGAAGAACTCGGCGTCGTCGTGCACACGCTGGTCGAATTTTCCGGGCACTAAGTCCGTATCCCATGCGGGCGTCAGTCGAATTCGAGAACGCCGCTTTCGAAGCGCATGACGGGCTCGCCGTTCTGATTGACGCCTTCGCATAGGATGGTGTTGAGATGCCAGCCCGGCCGCGACGCGAGCGGCCGGCTGGAGAGGAAGGCGACGGAATAGCTGACCACGTCGCCTGCGAAGACCGGCCGCAACCATTGCAGTTTCTGAAAACCGGGCGAGGGGCCGAGATTCGGCGCCGTCAGGCCCTGTTGCGCAAGTGCGACGCGCTGCCTTTCCCAAAAGGCGAGGAAGGTCCGCATCCATGCGGCGGTGGTGTGCCAGCCCGAGGCGCAAAGGTCGCCGAAGAGGGTGTCTTTCGCGGCTTCCTTGTCGACATGAAAACGCTGCGGGTCGTAGCGCGTGGCGAAGTGGATGATATTTTCCTCGGTAAAGGCGTAGCTGCCGATCTCGGCCTTCTCGCCGACGGCGCAAAGTTCAGACATTCTCATGCGGACGGCTCCGAGTTCATAATGGTGTCTTCCGGAGCGGGACGCATGCGGATCATCACTGAATTCTCCGAGAGGCAGACGAGTTCGCCGCGCTGGTTTGCCACCTCGTGGCGGAACTTGACGATGCCCATGCCGGGGCGCGAGCGCATCGCGCGGGCTTCGAGCACGATGGACTGGCCCTGCAGCGTATCGCCTGCGAGCACCGGCTTTCGCCATTCCATCAGATCGATGCCCGGCGCACCCTCGCAGCGCGCGTTGAGGATGTAGCTGTCGGCCATCATGCGCATGAGCATCGCCGAGGTATGCCAGCCGGATGCGGCAAGCCCGCCGAGGATGCTGGCGCGGCCGGCAGCTTCGTCGAGATGCATCGGCTGCGGGTCGAACTCGCTGGCGAACTCGATGATTTCCTCGGTGAGCACCGGCTTCGGGCCGAGCGGGAAACGGCGGCCCGGCTCGAAATCCTCCAGGGACAGCTTTTCTGCCGACATTTTCTCCTCCGCCATATCAAGCGCCTAGAGCATGTCGCGCAAAAGTGTGCAGCGGTTTTGCGACAACGACATGCATCAAAACAAAGACCTAAAGCGCTAGAAGCGAATCTGAAAGATCGCGACGCGCTTTAGAACAGCATGTCGTGATCGCAAAACC
>NZ_ML133696.1:121700-227875 GCF_003985155.1 Rhizobium vallis
TGCACAGTTTTGCGCGACATGCTCTAGTGCTTACAATAGCATCCGCGCGGGCTCAACGATTCCGGGGAGATAAACCGGCATGACTGAACTGAGGTCGATACTTGACGAGGCGGCGCGCGAGGGGCTGATTTCGCCGGAGGTGGGCGGACGGCTTCTGCCGTTCCTCACCGAGCGCGGCGTGGCTGTCGCGGCGGTGCAGCCGGCACTGGCGGCCGAGGGGCCGGCCTGGTCGGATACGGAGACGCCGCGTTTCGTGCGCGGGTTCCACGACGTGCTGATTACCATCGGCATCGTCGTAGCGCTCGTCGGCCTCTGGGGCCTTGCGCCGCTTTACGCGGTGCCTGTAGCCATCATCGTGCTTTCGGAAATCCTGGTGCGCCGCCAGCGGCTTGCCTTGCCGGCCGTCAGCCTGACGATCGCGCTGTTCTGCTGGACATTTTTGCTGATGTCCCGCGTCTTCACGCCGTGGACTTCCCAGATCGGGGCTGAGCTGACGCAGTTCGTCGCCGGCTTCCCGATCCTTCTTGGCGTCTACTATGCCCGCTATCGCGTGCCCTTGTCGCTGGCGCTCGCCATCATGTCGACGCTGGCCTTGGTACTCACTCTGCTTTTGCGCCTGGTGCAATGGCTAAGCGGCAATCCCGCATTTTTCGTCGATCATCTTGCCCTGCTGGCTGCGATCGCCCTGGTCTGCGCGCTCGGCCTCTTTGCGACGGCGCTCTATTTCGATCTCGGCGACCGGCTGCGCCGGACGACGCGATCGGATATCGCTTTCTGGCTGCATCTGGGTGCTGCGCCGGCGCTGCTTTACAGCACCGTTTCCCTGCTGTCCTTCGGAGAAGGCGGCCATATCTTCGAGTTGGGGAACATGTCTGCCCGGACGCCCGTGGTCGTCGCGACCGTGGCGGCGCTGATGCTGATCGGCCTCGTCATCGACCGCCGCGCCTTCGTGACCTCGGGGCTGCTGTCGCTCGGGGTTGCGATCTTCAGCGTCTTCCGGCACGGAAGTGCGACTGTTGACACCTACGTCTCGACGACGCTGATCGTCGTCGGGGCCATCGTGCTCGTCATCGGAACAGGGTGGATGCCGCTTCGGAGACTGGTGCTCAGGGCACTGCCGCCGGCAATCGCAAACAGGCTGCCGCCCGGTTGAGGCGGCAGCTAAATCCGATCAGGTATTGAAACGGAAGTGAATGACGTCGCCGTCCTGGACGACATATTCCTTGCCTTCGTCACGCGCCTTGCCGGCGTCTTTCGCGCCGACTTCGCCGTTGTACTTGATGTAATCGTCATAGGCGATGGTGTTGGCGCGGATGAAGCCGCGTTCGAAATCCGAATGGATGACGCCGGCCGCCTGCGGCGCCTTGGTGCCGCGCTCGATCGTCCAGGCGCGCGTTTCCTTCGGGCCGACGGTGAAATAGGTGATGAGGTGGAGCAGCTTGTAGCCGGCGCGGATCAGCCGGTCGAGGCCCGCCTCATCGAGGTCGAGAGCGGAGAGAAATTCCTTGGCTTCCTCCTCGGGAAGCTGGGCAACTTCAGCCTCGATCGCCGCCGAGATGACGACGGTTTCGGCACCCTGTTCCCTCGCCATGACGGCGACGGCTTCGGTGAATTCATTGCCGGTCGAGGCATCACCTTCGGCGACGTTGCAGACGTAGAGCACCGGATGCGAGGTCAGAAGGTTGAGCCCCTTGAGGATGGCGATCTCCTCGGCGTCGAGCGTCGACAGCAGCGTGCGCACCGGCTTGCCTTCGTTCAGCAGCTTTAGCGAGGCTTCCATGATCGGCAGCATCGCCATCGAATCCTTGTCCTTGCTGGTGGCGCGTTTGCGCGTCTGCTCGGTGCGGCGCTCCAGGCTTTCGAGGTCGGCGAGCATTAACTCGGTCTCGATCGTCTCGGCGTCGGCCACAGGATTGATGCGGCCCTCGACATGGGTGATGTCGCTGTCTTCGAAGCAGCGTAGCACATGCACGATGGCATCGACTTCGCGGATGTTGGCGAGGAACTGGTTGCCGAGGCCTTCACCCTTCGAGGCGCCGCGCACCAGGCCGGCGATGTCGACGAAGGAGATGCGGGTCGGGATCAGCTCCTTGGACTTGGCGATGTCGGCAAGCTTGCGCATGCGCGGGTCGGGCACGGCGACTTCGCCGGTGTTCGGCTCGATGGTGCAGAAGGGATAGTTCGCCGCCTGTGCCGCCGCCGTCTTGGTGAGCGCGTTGAAGAGGGTCGATTTGCCGACGTTCGGCAGGCCGACGATGCCGCATTTGAAGCCCATGGCTGATGTCCGTATTCATGAAAACTTTGCCCCTGCCTATGGGGGAACACCTTCTCCCGGTCAAGGGTCCTTGAAATTAAAGCGCATTGAAAGTAAGGCAGAATTGCCTTACTTTCAATGGAGCAGGAGTAGTGCAATGGTCAGGCTCAAAGTTACGGCGAAAGGTCAGGTGACCCTCAAGAAAGAGGTTCTCGACCATCTCGGGGTAGCACCCGGTGATGAGATCGAGATCGATCTCCTACCGAGAGGCAACGGAAATATTCACGCGATGAAGCCGATGGTACCTATCGATCGTCTCTTCGGCATGTTCGCTCACAAGGCCGATAGAGCCTATTCCATCGACGAGATAAATGAGGCGATCGAGGCTGGATGGGCGGGCGAGGGCAAGGTTTGAAGGTCGTCGTCGATACAAACATTCTCGTGCGGATGTTTACGCGCGACCATCCTCTGGAGAGTCCGAAGGCTGAAGAGTTCCTTCGGTCCTACAGTATCGTCGTGCCGAACCAGACGCTTTGCGAATTGGTCTGGGTTCTCCGCCGACTCTATAAATTCGATGCAGCTGAATTGAAGCAGGCGATAACATATCTCGGGGAGGCAGAGACGGTCACACTGGATCGTGCCGCTGTCACAAGCGGTCTTTTATTCTTGGAGGCTGGTGGCGATTTCGCGGATGGCATCATTGCGTTCGAAGGGGAAAGGCTTGGCGGAGAAAGCTTTGCGACATTCGACAGGAAAGCCGCCGCCATTCTTCAAAAAGCTGGCCAGAATTGTCTCCTGCTTTCCGTGGAATAACACTCCGTCATTGAACTGCCGTGCTTACGGTGCAATATATTGTTAGCGGATGTTTCTTTCCGCCTTTTCATGTCATCAACGGGTGGATCTTCCGATGAGTGACAATGACGTTGCCCTGAAACCGAAGATCAAGGTGAAGCCGAAGCTGGATAAGCCGAAGCTCTACAAGGTCATCCTCGTCAACGACGATTATACGCCGCGCGAGTTCGTCATCGTGATCCTGAAGGTCGTCTTCCGCATGAGCGAGGAGACCGGCTACCGGGTGATGATGACCGCGCATAAGCTCGGTTCCTGCGTGGTCGTGGTCTGCGTCAGGGATATTGCCGAGACCAAGGCCAAGGAGGGCATCGACCTTGCCAAGGAGATGGGCTTCCCGCTGATGTTCACCACCGAGCCAGAGGAATAGGTCCTATCGCTCAGGACCGGCGGATCTGATAGCCGGTCTTGTCCTGCACGAAGCCGCAATTCTCATAGAAGCGTAGCGTCGCCGGGTTCTTGGAGCCGGTCAGCAGCATCACCTTGTAACAGCCCGCTTTCCAGGCCTGTTCCACCGCATGACCGATGATGGCGCCGGCGTAACCGCGCCGACGGTGATCGGCATGGGTGACGACGTTTTCGACGAGTGCATAGGAGGAGCCGCCCCGCGTCAGGTTCGGCACGGTGATCAACGTGACCGTGGCGGTGGCGAGACCGCCTGCAAAGCCGATGAATATGGTCATGCCCGGCTGGGCGAGGATGGCGGAGAAACGTTCCTCGGCCATCGCCCCGTCGAGAATGGGATCGGTCGGGTTCAGATGGTGGTAGAGGACGGTCAGCCCGGGGAGATCGCCTGATGCGGCGGGACGGATAGTGAAATCCTGATCCGGCACCGGCTCAGTCTCCCTTGCCGCCGAACATCTTCTTCAGCATCTCGGCCATCGGACCGGTCGTCGGCAGTTTCGGCTGATTGCTGTTGCGGGCCTGGCGGATGTGCGACTGGCCGGCCGGCTTCTTGTCGCTGTCCTTGGCTTCCTTCCGCGGCTTCTCTTCCTCGGCCTTGCCGCCGAGCGCTACAGCGATCTTGTTCATCAGCTGCGAATCCTCGTTTCGCACCAGCATGTCGGCATTGTCGGCCAGAGTGTCGAGAAGCGGCTCCAGCCAGACCCTGTCGGCCTTGGCGAAATCGCCGAGCACATGGTTCTGCACCATTTCCTTGACGCCGGGATGGCCGATGCCGAGACGCAGACGCCGGTATTCTTTGCCGCAATGGGCGTCCAACGACTTGATGCCGTTGTGGCCGCCATGGCCGCCGCCGGTCTTCAGCCGCGCCTTGCCCGGGGGCAGATCAAGTTCGTCGTAGATGGCGACCAGGTCGGCGGGCTGGAGCTTGTAGAAGCGCATGGCTTCGCCGACGGACTCGCCGGAGAGGTTCATGAAGGTCTGCGGCTTGATCAGCAGCACCTTCTCGCCGGCAATCTCGCCCTCGGCAATCTCGGCCCGGAACTTCTTCGACCAGGGCGAGAAGCTGTGGCGCCGATGAATGGCATCGACGGCCATGAAGCCGATATTGTGGCGATTGCCGGCGTATTTGCCGCCGGGATTGCCGAGACCCGCGATGATCAGCATGGCCTGTCTTTCCTCGCTTGAGCATGTCGCGCAAAATTGTGCAGCGGTTTTCGATCACGACATACGGAAAACCTAAGACCTAAAGCGTGGCCGGCGAATCCGAAAGATCGTGACGCGCTTTAGGGTTTTCCCGACGTTCACCACCCGGAAACGAAAGCAAAGTCAAGCGGAAAGGGCAATGGCCTGCCGGGCGGCGTCACTCCGACAGGTTCATGCCGTATTTCAGGTAGATCTGCTTCTGGTCACCATCGGCGATCAGCTTGTCGAGGGCAGCCTGCATCTTGGCGCGCAGATCGTCCGGAAAGCTCTTCTCACAGGCGATGCCCATCGGCTGGGCGGACAGCACGGTCACCATCTCCACTGGCTGGTCGGCCTTCAGCTTTTCGAAATAGAGCTCGGAGATCGGCATCATGTCGATGCGCCCGCTCAAGAGCTTGCGCAGCGTGGCGTTGAAGTCGCTGGCGATGTCGAGCTTGGTAAAGCCCTTCTCCTTCAGGATCGTCTCGGTATAATCCTCGCGCTGGGTGCCGATCGTGTATTTCTTCGCCTCGTCGAGATTGGCGGCGGCGATGCCCGAGCCCTTGCGGGTGATCAGGATATTGCGGTCGATGAGCAGCGGCTCGATCCATTTGAACAAGGGGTCTCGCGCGCTGTTGTGGGCGGTCGCGAAGACGCAGGTCATCGGCGCGGTGCGGGCAAGGCCATAGGCGCGCGCCCAGGGCATGACCTCGAGTGTGTAATCGACACCGATCGCCGCCATCACCTTTTGGACCTGCTCAACGGTCGCGCCCTTGATTACCTTGCCTTCGCGATAGTTGAAGGGGGCATAATCCTCGGTGGTGAAGGCCACCGTCTGCGCATGGGCGGCGCAAGGCAGCGCCAGGCATGCGAGAAGCAGGAGCTTTTTCATCATATCATCTCCTTCGTTCTTCGTTCACGAGGCGCGTGCGACGTTGGGCTGCGGCGCCATCAATTCCTCGATAAGCTTGGCTGCATGCTGCGGGCGATGGAAGAGGTAGCCCTGGCCGTAGTCAAGCCCCATCTGGTGGAGCGTGCGGCACTCTTCTTCGGTCTCGATCCCCTCGGCAATAACGGTGCAGTTCATCTTGTGGGAAAGCGTGGTAATGCCCTCGATCAGCATGCGGCTCTTCTGGCGCACATCGTCGTCGCCGTCATTGATCGCGCGGGTAAAGGACTGGTCGATCTTGATGATATCGACCGGAAAGCGGTTGAGGTAGCTCAGCGACGAATAGCCGGTGCCGAAATCGTCGAGCGCAATCCGGCAGCCGAAACGGCGAAGCTCGGTGACGATCATGCGGATCTGCGGGTTGTCGTGCATCAGCACGGCTTCGGTGATCTCGACGACGATGCGCTCGGGGCGGATGCCGTGGCGGCCGACGATGGCGGCAAGGCGGGTCGGCAGGGTGGCTTCGAACTGCAGCGGCGAGAAGTTGATGGCGAGATAGGTATCCTGCATGCCCGATATGCGGGAAATCTTCGCGAGGTTGGCGACCGCCTTTTCCATGATGACGTTGCCGACGCGGACGATCTTTGCCGTCTCCTCGGCGACGTTGATGATTTCAGCCGGCGGCATCAGGCCCTTCTGCGGGTGGTTGAGGCGCATCAGCGCCTCGAAGCCGGCAATGCTGCGGCCATTCAGGTTGACGATCGGCTGCAGGAAAGCCTCGAACCAGTTGTCGACGAGGCCGGCTTCGATATTGGCCTCGATCTCGGCGCGGCTGCGGGCGCGGTCGAGCATGACGTTGTCGAAGAGTTGCGCGCCGTTCTTGCCGTCGCGTTTCTTGGCATACATCGCCATGTCGGATTTCTGCAGCAGTTCGGCTGCGGTCGCGGCATGCCTGGGATAGATGGCGATGCCGACCGAAGCGCTGAGATGCATGTCGGGACCGAAGGGTGTTTCGAAGATCGAGGCGATCTGCTCGCACATCATGCTGGCGCGCTTCTCGGCGTCCTTGGCCGGCAGCAGGATGGCGAATTCGTCACCGCCGAGGCGGGCGGCCTCGTCGGAGGGAGCAAGATGCGTCTTCAGGCGCTCGACGAGCTCGATCAGCGCCGTATCGCCGGCGGCATGGCCCATATTGTCATTGATCCACTTGAAGCGGTCGAGATCGACGAACAGGCAGGCGAGTTCCTGGCCGGCTGCGTCGGCGGCGGCAATCTTGTTGTCGAGGACGGCTTCGAAGCCCTGGCGGTTGAGAAGCCCGGTCAGGTGGTCTGTGATTGCCTGACGGTGGTTGCGGTCCTCGGAGGCCTTGAGCTCGGTTACATCGGTCATAACGGACAGTGAGAGGCGGTCCTGGGCGTCGGCTGCCGCTTCCGATTCCATGATGAGGACGTCCATGACGCGGCCGTCCTTACAGATGAACTTGACGGTGACGGCCGTGCCGTTTTCCGCTTCGCGGCGCCTGACGAACCTGTCGCGGCTGTTTGAAGTGACGAGGTTGGCGAAGTTGCGGCCGATGACGGCGGCGCGATGATAGCCAGTGGCGAAGAGCCAGTAATCGCTGACAGCGGTGATGCGGTCTTCCTCGTCGAGCGAGAAGAGCATGGCTGGGGTCAGGTTGTAGATATCGGTGGCGCGGCGATGGGCGACCTTCAGCTCCTTCTCCTCGCTTTCGAGCTTGGTCTGCATCTCGTTGAAGCTGTGGGCAAGGCGGCCCATCTCGTCGTTCGACTGCCAGTCGACATGATGGCGAGAGCCGAGCTGGCGCGTCGCCTCGATCGCGGCCGCCAGCCGCATCAGCGGCTGGATGACGAAGATGCGGTTGCCGATCAGCGCCGTGCCGAAGACCGTCAGCACCGCGAAGATGAAGATCGAGATGAAGACGACCTCTTCCTGTTTCAGGCCCGAAAACAGGCCGAGTGCCGGGTAATAGACGCTGATGCTGCCGAGGTTCTTCGGACCGTCGACCGTGTTGTAGATGATGGCGCGCGACACCTGCACCAGCTTGCCGTCGAACGAGCGCGGAATGGTGGATTGGCTGATATCGAGCTGGCCCGACTGGTCGCGCACCTCGACCTTGACGATAGCGCCCTGGGAAACGACCGTCGCGCTGATCTGGGTGACGCTGTCCTCGTCGAGATCCCAGAGGGGTTTGGCCAGCGCCTGGGCATTGGCGACAAGAAGAACGGAGATATGATCGCGTATTTCTTTGTCGGCCCGTTCGGAGGAGAGGAAGAGAAAGAGAACAAAGAGGGGAGCCACGAAAACGAGCAGGGCTCCGCATACTATTGCAAAAAATCTGTTCTCAACGGAATTGCTCATATTTCCGTCTACTCCCCCGGCCGGCCTTATTTGCTGTCGTGCGTTGGGCGGGCTTCTCGCAGCTGACGGAGCATGCTTCCATAAATTTGTTAAATGTTGCTAAAACCGCAACCTTTCCGGGCAACGAAAAAGCCCGCTTTCCAGGGGAAAGCGGGCCATATGCTTTACAAATTGTCGAAGCGATCAGGCTTCGGCTTCGCCTTCCGCAGCGGTCTCGTCAATGCCGCCAGCCGGGGCAATGATGGTCGCGATGGTGAAGTCGCGGTCGATGACCGGTGTGACGCCCTTCGGCAGGGTGACTTCCGAAATATGGATGCTGTCGCCGATCTTCTTGCCGTTGAGGTCAACGTTGAAGAATTCAGGGATCGCATCGGCCGGGCAGTGAACTTCGACTTCGTGGCGAACGATGTTCAGCACGCCGCCGACCTTGATGCCCGGGCACTTCTCTTCGTTGATGAAGTGAACCGGGATTTCGACGGTCACCTGGGTGTTGCCGGAGACGCGCAGGAAATCGACATGCAGCGTGAAGTCGCGGACCGGATCGAGCTGGTAATCCTTCGGCAGAACCTTGTGCTTCTTGCCGTCGACTTCGATCGTCGCCACGGTGGTCATGAAACCACCGGCATGAATGCGCTTCGTCACCTCATTGGTGTTGAGAGCGATAGAAATTGGGGCCTGCTTGTCACCATAGATGACAGCGGGAATCAAACCGTTGCGGCGAAGTTCACGGGCGGACCCCTTACCAACCCGTTCGCGCGCCTCGGCCTTGAGCTCGTAAGTTTCGTGGCTCATGGCTATTCCTTTCGAGGTTATTGGAGAGTTCGGCGGCGGGCAAAAGCCTTGTGCCATCGAACCGGAGGCGGGTTTCCCCATCCTCATCCGCGTTGCCTCCAAGGGTGTCTACGCGGACCGGTGGCCTATATTATAAGTCGCTCGGAAACGCAAGTTGCGGATTGCGGCGCGCACATGCCGCGAAATCAGCCGCCGGATGAGCGGCAAGATTGTTATTTCCACAAAGCGCAAATTGACACGGACGCGCTTCCCATCTTTGGATGGCCGCTGTCAACCGGCTGGGGAACATGCGGAATATGCGTTTCAAACTTATCACGGCAACGTGCTTGCTGGCACTTGGTCTTTTCACCACGGCTGAAGCCGTCGAGATCAGCCAGGATGGCGCCAATGCGGTCAGGGACAATCTGACGAAGTTGCTTTCGAAGGAGCATGCGAAGAGCGGCCTGGTCACAGTCAATCCGGCCGGTGCGCGCTATGAAATCATCTACGATCTGGCGAAGCTGTTTGTCGGGGCCGATCCGGCGACAACCGTGATCAGTGGATCGACGTCACTCTCGACGTTTGCTACGCCGCTCGAAACCGGACTCTGGAACATTGAGGGTAGCGACAACCTCGATATGTCCGTCAATTTCATAGGCCCCGACCGGAAACCGGGGGAGTTCTCCCTTTCCGTCGGATCGCTGGCCTATGGCGGCGTCTTCGATCCGGCGATCAACTCTCTGCGGTCGATCAAATACACCGCCAAGAAGACCAGCCTCTCGAGCAAGTTCAGCGGCCAGGAAACCAGCTTCAGCTTCGGCGACACCAACTATAGCACAAACGTGACCGACAGCGCTGCCGGCAATGGGCGCATCGACATTGCCGGCAGCGGCTCGTCGGCCGATTTTTTCGAGCGGGTATCCAATCCTCAAATGCCGCCGGTCGAGATTCGCGCCGATTCCCTCGATATGGACATCCAGGTGGGCGACGTGGCGATGTCGAAGCTCATCGACATGTACGTCCTCGTCAACGAACACGCGGATGAGGCAGGCTATAGTCGTGAAACCAATGCCAGGCTGAAAGAGGTGGTTGCCCAAAGCCTGCCGTTTTTAGGTTCGCTCAACGAGACGATCGGCGCCAAAAACCTGACCGTGACAAGCCAGGCGGGGTCGGGCAGCGCCAAAGCGTTCGGCTACAACATTGTCGTGGACGGAGCGACGGACGCGATGCGCGTCGGTTTCGGCATCAATGCGCAAGAGATCCGCGTCGACAGCCCACTGGTGCCGGCAAGCTACTCGGCTTTCGTGCCAACCAGCCTCGATGCGCAGCTTACCGTTCCCCGCATGAATTTCGCTGCCCTCGGCGACGCCTTCCTGGCGATGGATTTCGACCAGCCCGCGCCGGAAGGCTTCGAGGGAATGATGATACGGAAGCTCTTTCTCAACGGCGAGTTCGTTATCGACGTTCCGAAGATCCGCGTCAAATCCGAGGTCTACGACCTCGATATCAGCGGCAGAATCAATGGGCGGCTCGAAAGCGAGAAAGACTATTCGATGGAGGCGACGGTCCTCGCACGCGACCTCGACAAGACGATTGCTGCGGTGCAGGGTCTTGCCAAGTCCGATCCTGATCTCAGCCAGGTCTCATTCGGCATGATGATGGTCAAGGGCTTTGCCAAGACCGATCCGGACGGCCGCTCGCGCTGGGATATCAGCATCGACCGCGACGGTTCGATCGTCGTCAATGACCAGGTGATGAAGGGAGCGGATCAGCCGTAATCCTTGCTCGCCCGCGCGGCAAAATCGCCATTGCCTGTCGCCACTTGGCTTGACAGCGCCGCGCTTCACATCTTTGGATGGCCGCAATCAAAAGAGCGGCTGAGGAGAAATCGGACTATGCGTCTTAAACTTGTCACGGCAACGAGCTTGCTGGCACTTTGCCTTGTCACCACGGCCCAGAGCGCCGAAATCAACCAGGACGGCGCCAATGCCGTCAAGGACACTCTGACGAAGTTGCTTCCCAAGGATCTGGCGAAGAGCGGCCTGATCACCGTCAATCCGGCGGGCGCGCGCTACGAGATCATTTACGATCTGGCAAAGCTGCTTGGCAAAGCCGATCCGGCGAAATTCGCCATCAACGGGCTGACGCCGTTCTCCATGTTCGCCACGCCGCTAGACAGCGGGCTCTGGAATATCGAGGGCGACAACAGCCTCAACGTCTCCGGTCATATGAAAGGCCCGGACCAGAAGCCGGCGGACTTCACCTATTCCATTGCCTCGCTTGCTTACAACGGTGTCTTCGATCCGGCGATCAGCTATCTGCGCTCCGGCACCTTCGCCGCCAAGGACATCAAGGTCAGCAGCAAGTCCGAAACCGAGGAAGTCCATGCCAGCTTTGCCAGCATGGAGCAAAAGCTGACGTCGACGGACAGCGCCGGCGGCAACGGGCGTATCGATTTCGCAGGCACCGGCTCGATGTCTGGTTTCGTCGAGCAGGTTTCCGGCTTGCAAATGCCGCCCGTTGAATTCCGCGCCGATTCTCTCGATTTCGCGGCCGAGGTGAAAGGCCTGCCGGCCAAGCAGATCCGCGATATGATCTTCTTCGTTCTCGACCACGTCGACGAGAAGGAGCTGAGCCCCGAAAACAGCGACAAGATCAAGGGAATACTCAAGGATGCCTTCCCGCTTCTTGCCTCGTTCAGCGAGACCATCGGGGTCAACAATCTGACCGTCAGCACCGACGTGGGCAAGGGCGGCGCCAAGGCATTCGGCTACAACGTCGCCATGGACGGGCCGAGCGACGCCATGCGTTTCGGCTTCGGCATGACTGCGCAGGAGATCAGTGTCGACACGCCGTTGGTGCCGGCAAGCTATTCGGCCTTCATGCCGGCCAGCTTCGATCTGCAGGTCGCTGTTCCGAATCTGGATTTCGCAGGCTTCGGCGACGCATTCATGGCCATGGATTTCAACGACAAGGCCGCGCAAAAGAGCGGCGAAGAGATGGCAAAGAAGCTCTTCCGTGATGGCCGGCTCGCCGTCGAGTTTCCGAAGATCAGCGCCAAGTCCGATGTCTATGACATCGACATGACGGGCAAGATCGAGGGGAGGGTCGATACCGAGAAGGATTATTCGATGGAGGCGACGATCCTGGCCCGCGATCTCGACAAGACGATCGCCGCGGTTCGGGAACTTGCCAAGACGGATCCCGATCTCAACCAGGTCTCCTTCGGCATCATGATGGTGAAGGGCTTCGCCAAGACCGATCCGGACGGTCGTTCGCGCTGGGACATCAGCATCAGCCGCGATGGTTCGATCGCCGTCAACGGACAGGTGGTCAAGGCAGCGGACCAGCCGTAATCCAGTCGGACGATCGAGCGGGTCCGCCGCTCGAAGAAGAGATGCGCCGCTGAGGTATCACCCTTTGCGGCGCAACAGCGTCGACGCCATGTCGAGAAAGGCGCGCAGCTTGGGCTGCGCCTGTGAGCGGGCGGGGAAATAGGCAAACAGGCCGGGCGAGGTCGGCAGAAATGCCTGAAGCACCCGCTCGAGCCGCCCTGCCGCCACCGCCTCGCCGACGGCTATGTCAGGCAGGTAGGCAAGGCCGAGCCCGGCTTCGGCGAGTTCGAGCAACAGCAGGAAATCATTGACCATCAGGCTGCCAGGCGCATCGACGGAGAAATCGCGTCCGGCACGCTCGAATTCCCAGCGATAGATGACGCCCGATGTCGGGTAGCGATAGCGGATCGCCTGATGGCGAGTGAGATCTTCCGGCGTCGCCGGCCGGCCATGCCGCTGGAAATAGCCGGGTGAGCCGACGACCGTCCAAGTGATATCCGATGTCAGCCGCATGGCGATCATGTCCTTTTCGATCGCTTCACCGATGCGGATGCCGGCGTCGAAGCCGCGCTCGGTAATGTCGATCGCCGCATCGTCGACCGAAATCTCGACCGATATATCGGGATAGGCCTGGCGAAATCGCGGCAGCAGCGGCGTGACGATCAACGGTACGGCCATGCGCGGCACGGTGAGTCTGAGATGCCCGAGCGGGCGGTCGCGGAAGCCCTCCAGCATGTCGAAGGCATCGGCAATGTCTGTTGCGGCGGGACGAACCCGCTGGAAAAGGGCCGCCCCCGCTTCGGTGAGCGCGACGCGCCGCGTGGTGCGGACGAAAAGCGGGACGCCGAGCCTCTTCTCAAGCGCGCGGATCGTCTGGCTGACGGCCGTCGGCGTGACGCCGAGCGATGCGGCGGCGGCGGTAAAGCTCCGGGCATCGGCGACGGCCAGGAATTCGGTCAGTCCGGTAAAGGGATCGGGCGCCATTGGTCAATTATGAAGTTGAGCTTCATAAGGCTTATCCACCCAGAGGATTTTTCGCAATAATGCTTTCAGGCATTGTCCCTCCATCCGATCACAACAATCCAACGGATGGAGGATGACATGCAATATACGACTCTCGGACAAACCGGCCTTGCCGTTTCCAGGCTTGCCTTCGGCGCGATGACTTTCACGTCGGGCGACCGCAGCATGGGCTCGATCTACAAGACCGAGGCCGATGTCGCCGACGCGCTCGTCGGGCAGGCGCTCGACGCCGGCGTCAACTTCTTCGATACGGCGGACGCTTATGCCTCCGGCCAGTCGGAAGCGATCCTCGGACAGGTGCTGAAGGCGCGGCGCAGCGAAGTGGTGATCGCCACCAAGGTCGGTTTTCGTACCGGCACACCGCTCGGTCAGGCCGGGCTCTCTCGCCGCCATATCCTTTGGTCGGTCGAAGAAAGTCTGAAACGGCTCGCAACGGACTGGATCGACGTCTACATCGTCCACAAGGAAGACCCGTTCACGCCGCTGGAGGAGACACTGTCGGCACTCGACGCGGTCGTGCGCTCCGGCAAGGTCCGTTATATCGGCTTCTCCAACTGGTCGGCCTGGAAGGTGGCGGCAGCGCTTGAAATCCAGAAGGCGAACGGGCTGGCACCCTTCACGCATGGGCAGATGCATTATTCGCTGCTCGGCCGCGACGTCGAGCGCGACGTTCTTCCGATGATGCAGCGCTATGGCCTCGGGCTGACGGTCTGGAGCCCGCTCGCCTCCGGTTTTCTCTCCGGCAAATACACGCGCGAAACGCTCGGCGATCCCGAGAACCGATATTCCGGCTTCGATATCCTGCCCTTCGACAAGGAACGGGGGTTTGCGCTGGTCGAGCGGATGCGGGTGATCGCCGCCGCGCACGGGGCGAGCGTAGCCCAGGTGGCAATCGCCTGGCTGCTGGCGAAGAAGACGGTTTCCAGTGTGCTGCTCGGTGCTTCGAAACCGCACCAATTGGCCGACAATCTCGGCGCAGCGGAACTGGTGCTCGATGAAGGCGAACTTGCAGCGCTCGATGCGGCGACCGAGCCTGCGCCGGTCTATCCGAACTGGTTCATCGACAATCTCGTCGATCAGCAGCAGAAGACGGCTCTCGGCCGCTGAGCGGGGAGCAAAGCAATCTCTCCGCCGTGGCAATTCACGCGGCGGAGCTGGCCCGTTAGAGCGGTTCAGCTTTTAACGGAAGCGCTGAACCGTTCTAACCTTTTGCTTTTGCGCAATTCCGGACGGAAAACCGCTTCGCACTTTTCCTGGAATTGCTCTAGTCGAAAAGGCTGGAGACGGACTCTTCCTGGGCCGTACGGCTGATGGCTTCGCCGATCAGCGGCGCCGTCGTCACGATGCGGATATTGGGCGCCGAGAGCACGGCCGTCGTCGGCTGGATCGAGTCGGTGATGACGAGTTCGCGAAGCTTCGAGGAAGTGACGCGGGTGACCGCACCGCCCGAGAGAACGCCATGGGTGATGTAGGCGGTGACGCTGGAGGCACCCTTGGCGAGCATCGCGTCGGCAGCGTTGCAGAGCGTGCCGCCGGAATCGACGATATCGTCGATCAGCAGGCAGTCCTTGCCGGCAATGTCGCCGATGATGTTCATGACTTCGGATTCACCTGGCCGATCGCGACGCTTGTCGACGATGGCCAGTAGACAGTCCAGCCGCTTGGCAAGCGCGCGGGCGCGCACCACGCCGCCGACGTCAGGCGAGACGACCACGACGTTGCTGAGGTCGTAGTGGCTCTTGATGTCGCGCGTCAGCACCGGCATAGCAAAGAGGTTGTCTGTGGGTATGTCGAAGAAGCCCTGGATCTGCCCGGCATGGAGATCGAGCGTCATCACGCGGTCGGCGCCGGCTTCGGTAATGAGGTTTGCCACCAGCTTGGCGGAGATCGGCGTACGGCCGGAGGCGCGGCGGTCCTGACGGGCATAACCGAAATAGGGGAGGACGGCGGTGATGCGGCGGGCTGACGAACGACGCATCGCGTCGATCATGATCAGCAATTCCATCAGGTGGTCGTTGGCGGGAAAGGCGGTCGGCTGTACGAGGAAGACGTCCTCACCGCGCACATTCTCCTGGATTTCCACGAAGATTTCCTGATCGGCAAACCTCCGGACACTGGCTCTCCCCAAGGGAACATTGAGATAGTTGCAGATCGCTTCGGCGAGTTGCCGGTTCGAATTGCCTGCGAAAACCTTCATTTTGGTCCGCCTGTTATGCGCTGATAGCCGCGCTTATTAGTCAGCTTCCCCGTGAATGCAAGGGCAATTTCGAATTTGCGATAAGTTTGTGACTAACCGCCCCGAGTCTGCCGCCAGGACGAGAATTCCGCGATGGTCTTTACGCCGATCTGCTGCATCACCGAAGCCGGCACCCCTGCCCAGGGATCGGCCGCGGCCGTCGGCACGCTTTCCTGCCCCTGGATGCGGTGCAGGCGGGCGCCGCCATTGTCGAGAATATCCCAGACATAGACCACGGTGACCTTGCCGTCGTCGCTGAAGGCGGAGAGATAGCCTTTGAGGATGTAGTCGCTGCTCGCGTCGTTCGAACTCTTGATGGAGAGGCCGTGCGCGCGCGCCTCGGCGCCGAGCTGGCGCGAGAGCGGCGTCACCGCCTGCACCGGCGCGCCGATGATCGGCAGGAAGCGCACGGTATTGCCGCGAGCGGAGGAGGGGCCGGCGTTGACGGCGGCGGTCTGTTGCGGCTGCTGCACTTCGGCCGGCTGCTGCGTAGCGGCCTCGCCGCCAGCGGCCGGCGGCGGCAGCGACTGTCCCTCGATCGGGGTGGAGGCAGCGGGCGAGGAGCCGTTCCTCGACAGGGCGTCGGCTTGTGCCTGCATCGTCGTCGGAGGGGCGCCGGAGCCCGGCCGATAGGCCCGTTGCGATTGGTCATAGGCCGGGTGGTAGCCGCCCTGCTGCGGGCTTCCGGCGAAGACCTGCTGGCGCGTGCCCGCCAGGCGCTCGGCCTCGCTCTGCGTCACCGGGCTCGACGGCCTAGCATCCGAGGAATCGCCGATATCGACCTGCGGCGTCAGCGCATCGGTCGTATTGCAGGCGGTCAGCAGAGCTATGACGACCAGGAGCGTGGGCACAATCGCAGCTCGCGTCATCCCTTGTCCGTCCTTCCCACCATCGTCAGCCCCGCCCGAATTTATGCGGGCGGGGATAGTCTCCTGTCAATTCCGGATTCTCACCGGTCAATCCCGGCTCTACAGCACCGCGTCTTTCCAGACGCGCAAAGGACGCTGCAGGACCTTCAATCTTCGCATGTCGTGATCGCAAAACCGCTGCACGCTTTTGCGCGACATGCTTACAGGCCGATGAAATCGAGCGAGTGGCGCGAAAGGGCGCGCGGCGCATCCGGCGTCGTCAGATAGGTCTGGCCGAGCGTCATTGCCGTGCCCGTATCGGAATCGGCGATGATCATGTGCACGAACAGCGACATGTTCGGCTCGATCGGCTGCGGGTTGCCGACATGGAACATCTGATGCTCCATCCAGGAAGGAGAGAAGCGGGCGCCGAGCGAATAGCCGCAGGCATTCAGCCGGTGGCGGGCAAGGCCGCGCTCGTCCATGATCCGGGCGTGCATGTCGAAGACGTCGCCGAAAGTATGGCCGGGCTTCAGCACGGTCTCGATCGCCTCGATCGTCTCGCGGCAGGCGTTGTAAAGCTCGCGGTGGCGCTGCATCGGTTCACCGATGACGATCGTGCGCATCATGGCGGCATGGTAATGCGCGTAAGTGCCGGCCCATTCGAGCGTCAGCTGATCGTTGGCGTCGAGCTTGCGGCGGCCGGCCTTATAGCGGCAGAGCAGGGCGTCGGCGCTGGAGCCGATGATCATTTCGTTGGCGGGATAGTCGCCGCCGCCGGAAAAGATCGCGCCCTGCATGGCGGCGAGGATATCGGCCTCGTCGGCGCCGGGCTTGGTCAGCCGGATCGCGGCATCGAGCGCATCGTCGGCGAGAACGGCGGCGCGCTCGACATAGGCGACCTCCGTCGGGCTCTTGACGAGGCGCAGGCGGCTGACGAGATAGGAGGCGTCGACGATCTGGCCGAAGGTGGCCAACTGCGCGTCGAGCAGGCGGGCGACGCGGCCGGTCATGCCGTGCGTATCATATTCGACGCCGATGCGGGTGCCGAGCAGGTCCATCTCGACCAGGAGATTCTTCAGGTCGAGGGTCGGATCGGCATTGACCCTGTCGACCCAGACGTTGATGTCCTCGAGGATCGAGGTGTGCTTGGCCTGGCGAAGATCGGCCGAGCGGGTGAGCAGCGACATGGTGCCGTCGCTCTTGACGATCAGCGTCTGGAAGAAGCAATAGCCGAAGGTGTCGTAGCCTGTCAGCCAGTACATGCTTTCCTGAGCGAAGAGCAGCAGGGCGTCGAGTTTTTCTTCCTTCATCTTTTCGGTGAGGCGCGCAAGCCGGCTTGCGAACTCGGCCTTTTCGAAGTGCAGTGCCATTCTGCTCAATTCTCCCTGATTGATATCGCTGAAATCTGACGGCCGTAGTCCGGCTCCTTCAGATGTGTCGTCCTGCGGTAGGAAAAGAAACGTTCGCTGTCCGGATAGGTGCAGAGACCGAGGCTCTCGGCGCGCACGCCGGCCCGGGTCAGACGCTCGACGGTCAGCGCCGGCAGATCGAACATGGCGTGGCCTGATGTTGCGGAAGGCACGAAGAAGCGCTCGTGATCCGGGCTTTCGGCAAGGAAACGATCGACGAATTCCGGGCCGACCTCATAGCTTGCCTGGCTGATCGAGGGGCCGAGGCAGGCAATGATGCTGCCGCGGTCAGCACCCAGGGCTTCCATGGCGGCGACGGTATTTTCGATGACGCCGGTCAGTGCGCCCTTCCAGCCGGCATGGGCAGCGCCGATGACGCGGTTATTGGGATCGGCAAAAAGGATCGGGCCGCAATCGGCGGCGAGCACGCCGAGCGCAATGCCGGGTACTGCCGTCACCAACGCATCCGCATCCGGGCGGGCGCCGTCGTAATCGGCGCCGACCGTCACGACATCAGGCGAGTGGACCTGATGCACGGTTGCCAGCCGCTCGAGCGGCAGGCCGAACCAGGCGGCGACTCGGCGGCGGTTTTCGATGACGTTTTCACGCTCGTCGCTGGAGCTGAGGCCGACATTGAGGCCGCGATAGATGCCTTTGGAAACGCCGCCGGCCCGGGTGAAATAACCATGGCGGATGGCGCCGTCCGCCACTTCGTTCAGCAGTGCGCTTTCGATCGGTGCTGGAGAGGCCACGTGCTGCATCTGCGATTCCCGAGTTTTCGAAGGGGTTGTCATGTTCCCAAGGGCATCGCCCGGGCGGCGCGCTTCAAGTTGCCGTTTCGCGCGGGATGTTGGCTCAGGCGCGTGCGCCATGTCAATCCACCGGACGAAAGGGCATGAGATCGATGGGGGGATGGGAGACGGCCATGACCTTGAACAGTTCGCCCATCCGGCCTTCACCGGCGCCGGCGAGCCTGTCGACCGCGGTCTGGATGACCTGCTGGGTCTGCGGCTCGCGGTCACGGCCGAGGGCGGCCGCGCGTTCGAGGATGCCGAGACCGGTCAGGAAGTCGCCCTGATGCAGGGCGCCGTTCAGATGGATGCCGGCCGACAGCGCAGTTTCCGCGAGCTGCTGGAAGTCGACATGGCTCGTCAGGTCGGCTTCGCCGGGATGGGCAAGCGGCGGGTCGAATTCATGCATGCGCACGGCCTGCAGCGTATCGCCGAAGCCGGTGACGAGATGGCCGTAATCGATGGCGAGCGCCGTGCCGCCGAAGGCGCGCAACCGATCGCAGATCGCCATCATCACCGCCTGGCGGGCCGGCGAAATCTCGAAGAGCGTGCCGAGCGGAAGATTCTGCACCGGTTCCGGGAGAAGCGCGGGATCGAGGCCGGCGACGCCGGCGGCGAAGGTAAGCTCGCCATTGGCATCGAGCCCGACCATGCGCTCGCGGAAACCGGTTTGCGTGCGGACGAACTGGCGGATCGGGATCGCGTCGAACAGCTCGTTGGCGGCGATCAGCGTGAAGCCCGATGGCACGTCATCGAAACCGTTGTGCCAGGCGATCTTGTCGCCGTAATCCTCGAGCGCCTGGTTCTGGACATCGCGCAGGCGCTCGCTGGTTTCGACCAAATGCACGGTCATGGTATCGAACAGCGGCGGGGCGATGCGGGCGATGACGCGCAGCATATCAGCCATCATCGTGCCGCGGCCGGGGCCGATCTCGACGAGGCGCACGCCCGCCGGCGTGCCGTGGCGCTGCCAGGCATGGACGAAGAAGACGCCGATCATCTCGCCGAAGATCTGGCTGACCTCAGGCGCGGTGACGAAATCGCCAGAGCGGCCGAATGGCTCGCGGGTGCGGTAATAGCCGTGTTCGGGATCGGCGAGGCAGAGCGAGAAATAATCGGTGACGCTGATCGGGCCGTTGGCCTGGATGATTGCCTTGATCTTTTCGCCTAAAGCGGTGGTCATGTCGCGCGTCCTGCCGTTTCAGAGCTGCAGCGCAGCCTGACGGCGAGCCCTCAGCATCGCCCACAGGCCGAGCAGGATCATCGGAGAAGAAAGCACCATGCCCATGGTCAGCCAGTTTGTGCCGAGGAGGTAGCCGAGCTGGGCATCGGGCTCGCGGAAGAATTCGACGAAGATGCGCGACAGCGCATAGCCGCAGACGAAGACGCCAGTGACAAAGCCGGGGCTTTTCAGCGCGCGCATGCCATAGACGAAAGCGGCCAGCACCAGGAGCAGAACGATGCCTTCGAGGCCGGCCTCGTAAAGCTGGCTCGGATGGCGGGCGAAGGGGCCGCCGGTCGGAAAGACCACGGCCCAGGGCACGTCGGTCAATCGGCCCCAGAGCTCGCCATTGATGAAATTGGCGATACGGCCGAAGAACAGGCCGACGGGAACGACTGTTGCGACGATATCGAACAGGCTCCAGATCGGAATGGCATTGCGGCGGGCAAAGATGATCATGGCGATCGTCGTGCCGGTCAGGCCGCCATGGAAGGACATGCCGCCGTTCCAGATCTCGACCGCGCGGATGGGATTGTGCAGGACGGCGGAGAGATCATAGAAGAAAATATAGCCGAGGCGGCCGCCGAGGACGACGCCGAGGGCCGCCCAGACGATGAAATCGTCGAGCTGTGTGCGCGATATCGGCGAGGCATTGCCGGGCCAAAGACTGTCATTGGCGGCGATGCGGCGCGCATAGGCCCAGCCGAGCAGGATGCCGGCGACATAAGCCAGACCGTACCAGTGAATCGCCAGCGGACCGATCGAAAAGGCGATCGGATCGATATCCGGAAAAGGCATGATGGCAAGGAGATTGGCTGCTGTCGGCAAGGTTTTCCCACCTGTTTTGTTGCGCGGAACATGCCGCCGCGATCCCGGACGGTCAAGTCCATTGTTCGTGATCGCTCTTTCGCGGTCGCCCACACGGTCTTATCCCGCGCAAAGCGCTTGCATCGCGGGTGGCGAAGCCCTACCTCAATTCTCGAGGCCCCAAAGGGCTGAATTCACCTCATGCCAAGGGAGAAAAACGCCATGACGACCGGAACGAACCGCATCATGGACGAATTCGCCAAGCTGATGACCGATGCGGCCGGTGCCGCCCAGGGCGTCCGCAAGGAGATCGAGACCGCCTTCAACGCCCAGGCCGAGCGCTGGCTGAACAGCATGGACATCGTCAAGCGCGAGGAGTTCGAAGCCGTGCGCGAGATGGCGATCAAGGCGCGTGACGAAAACGAGGCGCTTGCCGCCCGCATCGCGGCACTCGAGGCGAAACTTGCCGGCGAAGGCCGCTAAAACACGTCGCGATCGTAAAACCGCTGCTCGTATTTGCGGGACATGTCCGAAAGTCCCGATACGGCGCAAGATGCGGCATGGCCTTATTGCCACATGCCGCATCTTTCATAAAAAATTCAGGTGAGTTTTTCCACCTGTGGACACTGCCAAAAAAGCCAATTCGCAGAGTCGCTTATTCTCCCTTCTGAATTGAATTTCGAAGAGCCTTTCCACAGTGGCTGGCCCTATTTTCCCTTCTGGGGGCTGGCAGGGGGCAAGGGGCGCTATACACTGATTTTAAATGATGATTCGAAGCGACTTGGTAAGCTCCGGGCAGGTTATCTGCGTTAAAGTCTGGCAGCGGTTCAACGATCATCCGAGTGGTGGTTCCGGTATTTGCGTGTGTCTTTCTTGTGTTTGTATCCCAAGTTAGGTCGCATTCGTTCCGGTCAAGAAGGTGCTGCATGAGCCTGATGGAATTGGAAGTCGAGCGTCAGTCGAACCCGGTCGATATGATCGAGTACGTTGCCTCCAACAACGACTGGTCGTTCGAACGATCCGGCGAGGACGAGATCGCGATGACGGTCGAAGGCCGTTGGGCGGACTATCATGTCTCCTTCTCCTGGATGGAGGAATTCGAGGCGCTGCATCTCGGCTGCGCCTTCGACATCAAGGTTCCCGACATCCGGGTCAACGAGGTGGTCAAGCTGCTCTCGGCGATCAACGGGCAGGTGCTGATGGGGCATTTCGACCTCTGGCGTCAGGAAGATGTCGTCATCTTCCGCCAGTCGCTGCTGCTTGCCGGCGGCGCTGAGCCCACAAACCGCCAGGTGGAGGTGCTGCTTTCCAGCGCGCTCGATACCTGCGAGGCCTATTTCCAGGCATTCCAGTTCGTCGTCTGGTCCGGCATGGACGCGACGAAGGCGATGGAAGCCGTGCTCTTCGAAACGGTCGGCGAGGCATAAGATGCCGGCAAAGGCTTTCTCTGCGAAACATCCCGTCGTTCTGATCGGCGCCGGAAACATGGGCGGGGCGATGCTCACCGGCTGGCTGAAGAGCGGTGTTCCGGGTTCCGCCGTCATCGTCGTCGATCCCGGTCCGTCGCAGGCGATGCTGGCGACGATCGGCGAAGCGGGAGCGACCCATCTCACCGTTCTTCCGGCGGACTTGAAGGCAGCCGTCCTGTTCCTCGCGGTCAAGCCGCAGGTAATGGAGACGGTGTTGCCTGATGTGAAGAGCGCCGTCGGGCCGGATACGGTCGTCGTCTCCGTCGCGGCCGGCAAGACCCTTGGGTTCCTCGAAAAACATCTCGGCAAAGCCGCCATGGTGCGCGCCATGCCGAACACACCGGCCATGGTCGGACGCGGCGTCACCGGCGCCTTTGCCAATTCCGCGGTCAGCGCTCAGCAGCGCGAGCGTGTCGATGCTCTTCTGCGGGTCTCAGGCCCTGTGGAATGGGTGCCTGCTGAGTCCGATATCGATGCCGTGACGGCGCTTTCGGGCAGTGGTCCTGCCTATGTGTTTTATCTCGTCGAATGCATGGCAGAAGCAGGCCGTAAACTCGGTCTGCAGGCGGACCTTGCCATGCGTCTTGCGCGGGAAACTGTCGCGGGGGCTGGTGAACTCTTGCACCAGTCCCCCGACGAAGCTTCGCGTCTGCGACAGAATGTGACCTCTCCCGGCGGCACGACGGCGGCAGCGCTCGCCGTGCTGATGGCCGAGGATGGCATGCAGCCGCTGTTCGACGCAGCACTTGCCGCCGCGCGCAAGCGGGCCGAAGAACTGGCCGGCTGACGGGGAGTCATATGAGCGGAGAGATCACCTACGCCGATTTCGAGCGCGTCGACATTCGTGTCGGCACGATCGTCGAGGCGAGCCCCTTTCCGGAAGCGCGCAAACCGGCGTTCAAGCTGGTCATCGATTTCGGCCCTGAGATCGGCCTCAAGAAATCCTCAGCGCAGATCACCGTGAATTACACGCTGGAAAGCCTGGTCGGCCGGCAGGTGCTCGCCGTCGTCAACTTCCCACCACGCCAGATCGGGCCGGTCCGCTCGGAAGTGCTGACGCTAGGCTTCGAGGACGAGAACGGCGCGATCGTGCTTGCGGCGGTTGAACAGCCGGTGCCGAACGGCAAGAAGATGATGTGAGCCAGCGCTCACACCGTCTTGTCAGGCGTTTTTCTCTGATGTGCCCGCGTCGAGTGCCTACCGAGGCTTGATTTCCTGCAGAAACGGATTGCTGCGCCGCTCGTCGCCGATGCGGCTGCCGGGGCCGTGGCCGCAGATGAAGCCGACGTCGTCGCCGAGCGGCAGCACCTTGTCACGGATCGAATCGAGCAGTTGCTGGTGATTGCCGCCCGGCAGGTCGGTGCGGCCGATCGAGCCGTTGAAGAGCACGTCGCCGAGATGGGCGAAATTCTGCGCGCGATTGAAGTAGATGACGTGACCGGGCGCATGGCCTGGCGTGTGATAGACTTCGAACTCGTGAGCGCCGAAGGAGACCTTGTCGCCGTCCTTCAGCCAGCGGTCGGGCAGGACGTTGCGCAATCCCGATATGCCGTATTTTTCGGCCTGGGTCTCGATCCGCTGCAGCAGCGGCAGATCGTCCTGATGTGGGCCGACCACCTGGACGCCCAAGGCTTCCTTCAGTTCTAGGGCGCCGCCGGCATGGTCGAGATGGCCGTGCGTCAGCCAGATTTCCTTGATTGTGAGGCCGCTTTTCTCGATCGCCTGAAGGATGAGCGGCACGTCGCCGCCGGGATCGACGACAACACCTTCCTGGGTATCGGGATCGAAGAAGACCGTGCAGTTCTGCTGGAAGGGTGTGACCGGAATAATGCCGGCCTGGAGCATGCCCATAGGTGCCTCGCTTGGTGTCTCTGATGCCCAGCATATAGTCCGAAACGGCGGCGAGGGCAGCCGGAATCTTCTGCCTCTCGGGTGTGTTTCACGGCCAAAAGACGGGCTGAAACAAGAATTTATGAATCTTTCCGCCATCGCTATGGGTTGGAAAAATCGCGTTTTATCCAGCTTCTTCAATTGTTTGTGCACTAAATCTCATGGGCGCCGTTTCCCGACGAGCAACGCACGGGAACATCGTGGAACGCCGCGCGTTGTCCGGCCATCGAAACCAAGGAGACGCTCACATGACCTTGAAGAGAAACATCCTGTTGGCTGGAGCCGTGCTCCTGGCGAGCGGTGGTCTTGCGCAGGCGGAGATGGTGGCGACAACCGTCAATGATCTCAACATCCGCTCCGGCCCCGGCCCGCAATATCCGGCCGTCGGTCTTGCCACGCGTGGCTCTACCGCGGTGCTCGACGGCTGCATCGAAGGCAGCCGCTGGTGCCGCGTCGACGTCAACGGCATGCGCGGCTGGGTCTATGCCGATTATCTGCAGGTCGATCGTGGCGGCAGCCAGGTGATCGTCCAGGAGAACCGTGCCGAGATCGGCGTTCCCGTCGTAACCTATGAGTCGACCGCAAGCGTCGTTCCGGCCGAGCCTCAGCCGGCGCCGGGCGACGAATTGCTCGGCCCCGTCGGGTCGGTCGAAACGATCACTCCGCCGGAGACGGTCCGCACCTATATCGAGACCAACCCGGCTGACACGGTGCGGCTCGGCGGCGAAGTCGTCGTTGGCGCGGAAGTGCCTGCCGACGTCACCTTCCAGACGATTCCCGACTACGAGTACCGCTACACGAGGATCAATGACCGGCCGGTGCTGGTCGATCCCGGTACGCGCCGGATCGTCTACGTCTATCAATGACGTGATTGGCCGAAACTGAGGGCGAGGCGGACGTCAAACCGCCTCGTTCCGGGCCACTTCTACCTGCCTTAATCCCGCATCGGTTGATTTTTCTTAACATTTTCCTCTGAAATATGATAAAATGCTAATATGCCGAAGGTTCGGCATGGATCGGCGATCGGGGAGATCGCCACAGGAGGAAAATCATGGAAGCGCTACTTCCGCTCGTCATCCAATTGATAGCAGGCGCCATCGGCGGCAACGCCGCAAGCGCCGCCTTGAAGCAGCAGGCGCTGAATATCGTCGCCCGCACGATCGCAGGCGCGATCGGTGGCGTGGCCGGCGGCATGCTGCTCAGCATGGTCGGCGGCGAAGCGGCTATGACCGGCTTGATCGCCGACGGCATCGGCGGACTTATCGGCGGCGGCATTCTCTCGACGCTCGCCGGCGTGGTCATGGCGCGGGCGCATAGATAAAGGGTCCGACGGGCGTTCACCTACAGCGCCGCGCGTCTCTTCAGACGCGCGACGGAGGCTGTAGTGTTTTGAATTGCTTCATAATTTTATCCTCAAATCGATTCGGATTTAAGGAGTTATGGAGCAGCCGGACCGATTTCGTGAAAGTCTTATTCGGCGGCGACCGCCGCCGGATAGACTTCCCTCATATAGTCGTTCATCAGCGTTTCGGAGATCGTCGACGGCGTGAAGCGATAGCGGCCGATTTCGGAAACCGGCGTCACTTCCGCCGCGCCGAAACACTCATCATCTCGCTGCCGCGCCAGGCGATCGGCCTGATATAGGCATTCCTGACACCCGGGCGCTTCAGGAGTTCGACGGTCGCGGCGTCGAGCTCCTCGACGCAACAGGGCACTTTGAAGCCGAGGATCTCGGCGCCCGCGCGCCATGCCTGTTGATTGTTGTCCCCATTACGTTTTATCCACAGACGCAAGGGGAAATCGCGTATTGCGTCGGAGTTCCGGACGGGCCTTAGTTTTTCCTGCATAATTCCTCAAATCGGAATCGATTTGAGAATGAAGTTATGCAGCAATTCATAGTGCTACAGCGTCCTTTGCGTCTGAAAAGACGCGCGGCGCTCTGGGGAAATACAGTCCGTGCGGGCTCCCGCAGAGTAGGGGAGCTAATAGCGACGCAAATTTATATCAGTAAAACTGACATATCTTCGCGAAGCTTTCCCGCAATGCGCGGAAAGAGAAAGGAAATGCCGAGTGTCACCACAGACCGGAGCGAAAGCAGGCAGCCAAGAGCCGCTGGCCACGCCGATGGAAGATACCGACATCATCGATTTCGAGATCATCGAACTGTTCTTTTTCGCCTATCGCGACTTCGTTTCCGATCCTGACGCCATCCTCGAAAAGAGCGGCTTCGGCCGGGCGCATCACCGCGTCGTGCATTTCGTCAACCGCAATCCGGGCATGACGGTGGCCGATCTTCTCGATACTTTGAAGATCACCAAGCAGAGCCTCGCAAGGGTGCTGAAACAGCTGATCGATTCAGGCTATATTCGCCAGGTGGCCGGCCCCGAGGACCGGCGGCAGCGCAAGCTCTATCCGACGAAATCGGGGCGCGAGCTGGCGCTTGCCCTTGCAGAGCCGCAATCGCGCCGCATAGAGCGGGCATTCGACGGTGCTTCTGCGGGGGCGCGAGAGGGCATAAAGGCTTTCCTCAGGGGCATGCGGGACAGACAGAAGGCGGATTGAATGGCGGTCAAGACTGGAATTTCCGACGATGCGGCGCATCTGCTGGTGGTCGACGACGACTCGCGCATCCGCGCCCTGCTCAATCGTTATCTCGCCGAGAACGGCTTCCGCGTCACCGTCGCTGCCGACGGCGCCGAGGCGCAGCGCAAGCTTGCCGGTCTCGATTTCGACCTCATCATCATGGACGTGATGATGCCCGGCGAATCCGGCATCGAGGTCACCCGCGGGCTTCGCGCCATCAAGAACGTGCCGATCATCATGCTGACGGCGCTGGCGGAATCGGGCAGCCGTATCGAAGGTCTCGAGGCGGGCGCCGACGACTATCTCTCCAAGCCGTTCGATCCGCGCGAGCTGGTTCTGCGCATCAACAACATCCTGCGGCGCAATGCCGGCGGTGAGGGGCCGAAGATCGAGCAGGTCATGTTCGGGCCCTACACGTTCTCGCTCACCCGCAAGGAGCTGAAGAGGGCAAGCGAGGTGATCCGCCTTACCGACCGCGAGCAGGAGATCATGCTGCTATTTGCGCGGCGCGCCGGCGACACGATCCCCCGCCATGAGCTGATCGGCAACGACACCGAAGTCGGCGAGCGGACGATCGACGTGCAGATCAACCGGCTGAGGCGCAAGATCGAGGACGATCCGGCCAACCCCGTCTGGCTGCAGACCGTGCGCGGCATCGGATACAGGCTGAGCATCGACTAAGCACGAAATCGGGACCGGCGCTGATGGTGACAATGGACAGTTTGCGGCGGGAAGACCGCACTCCTGCGCAGGGTTGGCGCTGGATCGTCCGCTGGCTGCGTCGCCGGCTGCCCACCGGGCTCTACGCACGTTCGCTGCTGATCATCATCATTCCGATGGTGCTCCTGCAATCGGTCGTCGCCGCCGTCTTCATGGAGCGCCACTGGCAGATGGTGACGGAGCGGCTGTCGCTTGCTGTCACCCGCGATATCGCCGCGATCATCGAGATCGTCGAGACCTATCCGCAGAATTCGGATTATGGCGAGATCGTCCGTATCGCGCGCGATCAGCTCAATTTGCAGATCTCGATCGAGCCGGACGGTGACCTGCCGCCGCCGCGCGTCAAACCGTTCTTCTCGATCCTCGACGGCATCCTTAGCGACGAGATTACCAACGAGATCCATCGGCCTTTCTGGATCGACACGGTCGGCAATTCGAACCTCGTCGAGATCCGCATCAAGCTCGAGAACAAGATCCTCAGGGTGCTGGCCAAGCGCAGCCAGACCTACGCCTCGAACACCCATATTTTCATCGTCTGGATGGTCGGCACCTCGCTGGTGCTGATCGGCATCTCGATCCTCTTCCTGCGCGGGCAGATCCGGCCGATCCTGACGCTGGCGCGTGCGGCCGAAAGCTTCGGCAAGGGGCAGAAGGCCGACAATTTCTATCCGCGCGGCGCCGACGAGATCCGGCGCGCCGGCCTTGCCTTCATCCAGATGCGCGAGCGAATCGAGCGGCAGATCGAGCAGCGCACCGCAATGCTTTCCGGAGTCAGCCACGATCTGCGCACCATCCTCACCCGCTTCAAGCTGCAATTGGCGCTCGCCGGCGACAATCCCGACCTGCACGGGCTGAACGACGACGTCAACGACATGCAGACGATGCTGGAGGCCTACATGGCCTTTGCACGCGGCGAGGTCGAAGAGGATGTCGGCAAGTTGAAACTCAGCGAGATCTTCCAGAAGCTGGAATCCGATTTCGCCCTGCACGGCAAGACGTTCAACTATTCGATCGAAGGCGACGACGACATATCGGTCCGGCCGAACGCCTTCATGCGTCTCGTCACTAACCTCGCCTCGAATGCGCGGCGATATGCCGACAGGCTCGACATCGAGGCCAAGCACAGCGCCAAATGGCTGACCGTCATCTTCGACGATGACGGACCGGGTGTTCCGGAAAAGAACCGCGAGGACGTGTTCAAGCCTTTCTTCCGGCTGGACGCGGCGCGCAATCTCGATGCGTCGGGCACCGGGCTCGGCCTTGCGATCGCCCGTGACATCGCCCGCAGCCACGGCGGCAACGTCATGCTCGGCGACAGCCCGCTCGGCGGGCTGAGGGCGACGATCCGAATTCCCGCATAATCTAAACGGCCGCCGTCAGCTTCACGGCTTTGCGTGCATCGAAATCGTCCAGGCGTTCGACGATCCAGCGCCAGAGCGTTACGACCTGCATGAGCAGATCGCGGCCGAGCGGCGTCAATTCGTATTCGACGCGCGGCGGAATCTCGGGATAGAGCGTGCGGATGATAAGGCCGTCGCTTTCGAGGGTGCGCAGTGTCTGGGTGAGCACTTTCTGGCTGATGCCCTCGACGCGCTCCAAGAGACGCGAGAAGCGCAAGGGCGCGCCGGCGTCCGAAAGCACGTGCAGGATGCGCAGCGGCCATTTCGCCGCCGCCCGCTCGATCAAAGCGCGCGCCCGTGCATCCTGTTCATCCGTCATGTTGCAGCAGAAATCGAATATGTCGCTGGTCACTTCAGTTACCTCGCGGTGCGTATAGATCTTACCGGTACCTTCTTTCGATCGGAAACAATAGAACATACATGGGCCGGGAACCAATCAAGGAGAGGTTTCCGATGTCGAAGGTATGGTTGATTACGGGGAGTTCGCGCGGTCTCGGCCGGGCGCTGGCGGAGGCGGTGCTGGCCTCCGGCGACAATCTGGTGGCGACGGCGCGCGATCCTGCCCAGCTTGCCGATCTTTCCGGGCGCTATGGCGGCCAGGTGCTGGCGCTGGCGCTCGATGTAACGGACGAGGTGGCGGCGGCTGCAGTGGTCGATGCCGCTGTCAGGAGGTTCGGGCGTATCGACGTGCTCGTCAACAATGCCGGCTACGGCAATGTCGGCTCGATCGAGGATACCAGCCTTGCCGATTTCCGTGCCCAGATCGAGACCAACCTGTTCGGCACGATCATCATGACCAAGGCGGTCATCGCGCTGATGCGCGGACAGGGGGCGGGACATATCATCCAGTTCTCTTCCGTCGGCGGGCGCATCGGGCCTGCCGGACGCGGCGCCTATTCGGCGGCGAAATTCGGCGTCGAGGGTTTTTCCGAGGTGCTGTCGAAAGAGGTCGCGCCGTTCGGCATCAAGGTGACGGTGATCGAGCCCGGCGGCTTCAGGACGGATTTCGCCGGCGCCTCGACGGTGCTTGCCGGGGGGCGGGCGGAGTATGCCGAAACGGTCGGGGCAACGGTGCGCTTCCAGCGTGAGTATGACGGCCACCAGCCCGGCGATCCCGCCAAAGCGGCCGCGGTCGTCGTCCATATCGCCGGTCTCGACGAGCCGCCATTCCGGCTGCTGCTCGGCAGCGACGCGGTCGGCAATGTCGAGAAAGCGGATGCGGCGCGTATCAAGGCCGATCGGGAATGGCGCGCCGTCAGCGTCTCGACCGATTTCGAGCCGGGAGAGACGCGCGGCGCTCTCATGCCCTGGGAGAAAAAGGCCGGTTGACGAGGCCAAAACAAAAGCGCCGCTGAGAAGCGGCGCTTTGTATCAGGAATGGTTGGGTAATCAGCCGGCGTTGCAGAAGTGGCTGCGGCCGTCACCGCCGATATAGGTGCCGCTGCGCGGATCGAAGGAGCGGTAGCGGTAGGAGCAGTAACGCTGCCATTGCGGCGACCAGGGCTCCACAGACTGGCGGACCGGCGCATAATAACGCGGCTGCTCAACATATTGGGGCTGCTCGACATATTGCGGCTGCTCGACATAGACACGGCGCGGTGCGCGGTAAACCGGAGCGGGCTCGTAATAATCGGGCTCGTAGGCCGGGTCGACGTAGCGGCGCTCTTGGTAAACAGGACCATTGTTGGCGTTGGCGATGGCCGAGCCGACGATCAGGCCGGTGGCAAGGCCAACGGCGCCGCCGACCCACGCATCGTTGTTGTGGCCGTGATGATTGTTATGGCGCCAGTAGCGGTCATCGGCCGAAGCCTCGCCAATAGCGGAAAGCGTGAGCGCGGCAGCGGTTGCGGTCAGCAGAAGGGTCTTGGCGAGCCTGTTCATAAGTGTAGGTCCTAATCCCGGGAACCGAACGCCGGTTCCTTTCTCGATGGGGTTAGTACTAAAGATTTATAGCTGAACGAAGGCTGAACGACAAAACCCGGCATTGCTGCCGGGCTTCAACTCGAATTCGACAGCCTTGTAAGGGCTCAGCCTGCAATCTGCAGATTGACGGCCTTGGGGCCCTTGCCGCGGCGATCCGGCTCCGTGTCGAAGCTTACCTTCTGATTTTCCGTCAGACCGGCCAGCCCGGAGGCCTGAACGGCAGAAATGTGAACGAAGATATCGGCGCCGCCCCGGTCCGGCTTGATGAAGCCGAAGCCTTTGTCGGTATTGAAGAATTTTACAGTGCCAGTCTCTGCCATGCCTCAGGTCCTTTTCTCTCCGCCCGCCATCCACACGGGCAGCATCATAGCATTGCCTCCTTGCGGGAGGTGTTGGCAGGCAATTCTTGAAATGTGAGAAAAAGGTCCCCTCTACCTCGGCCTGCTCCAGGCAGAACTTTCGCCTGCCTTTTCGGAACCGGCTGACCGGGATAATTAGCGTTCCCGGCGCGCAAATACTTAAGGACTTCCCATGCTCGCAAAATGCCCGAACGAGCCGAGAGTGCTGCGTTTAAAGGATTTTGGCAAGCAAAAGTTTTTTTACGTGTCCTTCCGGGCACACCCTCGCCGCTATCCAATTTGCGCCAAAACGCAAAATTTCCTTCGCGAATGGGGAATGATTAACGTTTTATATCGTCAGCAATGTAAGTTCCGAGCAGAATTTGCCAAAAATGCAACGTAAACGCGCTTTTGCGCCCCATTAAAAAATTTTTCGAATCCGGCATTCACCCATATTTGGACGCGTGTTCAGCTGGCCGGCATGCGTCGGCGGGTAAATCCGGGCACGAGCTCGACTACAAGCATAGCGGTAAACATTAGCGCACAACCTGTATAACCGGCCGCCGGCATCGTTTCGCCGAGCAGGAGGGCTGCGAGCGATGCGCCGAAGAGCGCTTCGGAGGAGAGGAAGATCGCCGCCTGCGAAGGCGTGGTGCAACGCTGGGCGATCACCTGCAGCACGAAGGCCAGGCCAGAGGAGAAGATACCGACATAGAGTATCTCAGGTGCCGCGGCCGATATCGCCGAAAGGCTGATCGGCTCGACTGCTGCGGCAATGGCCAGCGCGCAAACAGCGGTGACGGCGAATTGCACGGCGGAGAGGGCGAGCGGCCTTCCGGTCTCGGAGACGGTGGTGCCGGCAAGGGTGATCTGGATCGCCCAGAAGACGGCGCAGACGACGGTCAGGAGATCGCCTGATGTCAATGCCGAGAGATGACCACCGGACAGAAGATAGATGCCGGCGACAGCCATCAGCGCGCCCGGCCAGATGATCCAATGTGGGGCACGGCGCAGGAAGAATACGGCAATCAGCGGCACGAACACGACATAGAGGCCGGTGATGAAGCTGGAGTTCGTCACCGTCGTCGTCTGCAGACCGATCTGCTGCGTGGCTGCGCCGCTGAAAAGGGCAAGACCGGTCAGGACGTAGAGTTTTGCATGGCGTGCGCTGGTCTTCACCCGCGCTTTGCGCGCTTCCAGGAAAACGAAAGGCAGCACAGCCAATGTTGCGACGGCAAAACGCAAAGCGATGAACCAGAAGGGGCCGATCGCCTTCATTGCTGTCGATTGCGCGACGAAGCCGCCGCCCCAGATGGCGGCTGCAAGCAACAGGAGGAGGTTCGCCTGAACGCGCGTCATGTCGTCCTCGATTGGGAAGGGAGATATGCCAGAGCGGTTAGCAGTTGCGTTTCCTCCAGGCAAGGGCGAAGACTTCACGCCTGACGATGGAGGCGAAGGCATGCGCAGCGGAGATCGGGCCAGCGATATGACGACGCCCAAGACGGCAGGTTATTCCGGTACGCCGCTCGTCAGGAAGCTCGGCCTTGCGCGCGGCCAAGTGGCCGCTCTTCTCGGCATCCCCAAAACGATCGAAGACATCAATGGTTTCGACGGTTTTGCTTCGATCGTCCACGTGCTTCCCGAAACGCCACGGCGGGCGTTTGATTATGTGCATCTGTTCGCGACTGAGCGCACCGTACTGGAAGCGGCAGCGCCTACGCTCTTCAAGGCCTTGAGGCCGGACGGCATGGTCTGGATCTCCTGGCCGAAAAAGAGTTCACGCAGGCCGACCGACATTACAGAGGACGTGCTGCGGGAAATCCTGCTGCCGACCGGTCTGGTCGACGTCAAGGTCTGCGCCATCGACGAGATCTGGTCCGGGCTGAAATTCGTCATCCGCAAGGAATTGCGCGGCTCGCTCTGACGTCTCAGCCGTTGTTGGCCTCAGTTCTGGAGATTCTGAGCAGCGCGCCGTCGTCCTCGTCGGTCACCATCAGCAGCGCGCCGTCGGGCGCGACGATGACGTCGCGGATACGGCCGTATTCGCCTTTGAACAGGCGCTCCTCGGCGACAAAGGCGCCGCTCTCGTCACGCTGCATGCGCGAGAGCAGCTGGAATTTCAACGCTGCCACGAGGAAATTTCCGTCCCATTCCGGGAACATGGCGCCGCGATAGACGACGAGCGCGCCGGGCGCGATCGAAGGATCCCAGTAATGCAGCGGCTGTTCCAGCCCTTCCTTGGCGGTGCCTTCGCCGATCTCGGCGCCCGAATAGTCGCGGCCGTAGGTGATGATCGGCCAGCCGTAATTCTTGCCGGCCTCGGGCTGATTGATCTCGTCGCCGCCACGCGCGCCATGTTCGACGGTATAGAGCTTGCCGTCCTTGGTGTCGAAAGTGATGCCCTGCGGATTACGATGGCCTTTCGACCAGATTTCCGGCAGCGCCCTGCCGCCGTCCCTGAACGGATTGTCGGCCGGGATGCTGCCGTCGGCATTGATGTGGATGATGGACCCGGCGTCATCCTGCCAGTCCTGCGAACGGTCGCGGTCGCCGCGATCGCCGACGCTGATGAACAGCGTGCCGTCCGGAGCGATTGCGATGCGCGAGCCATACTGGATATTGCCCGAAGTGAAGCGCCGCATGGTGAAAACTGGCGTGACCGCCTCGAGCCTCTTTTCGTCGGTGGAAAGCGTGGCGCTGAAGGCTTCGGTGCCTGAGCCCTGGCCGCTGGCAATGGCGGCGGTGAAATAGAGCTTGCGAGATGTCTTGAAGTCCGGGGCGAGCGCCACGTCCATCAAGCCGCCCTGGCCGAGGGCGCTCACCTTGGGCACGCCGCCGATCGGATCTGAGACCTTGCCGTTGCGGATGATGCGCATGCGGCCCGGCCGCTCGGTGACGAGATAGGCGCCATCCGGCAACACCTCGACCGCCCAGGGGTGTTGGAGACCGTCGGCGAGTTTTTCGACACGGACGGTTGGACCCTGCGTGTTGACGGTATCAGCCGCATTAGCGGCTACGGCGCCGAACACGATCAGCGCTGCGGCGAAATGGAAGGCAGATATTCTCTTCATGTCGCTCCCCGTCGTTTCTCCATGCGGAACGTGGAGCGGCTAGGGAAGGGCTTCAACCTTATTCGACGTGCAATAACGGCTTTGTGTTTACCGGTTGAATGGAACCGGTTGCCTTGTCGTCGACCAGTTGCGCCTCGACGACATAGCGCAGCGGTCCGGGTTCGGTGACATTGAAGGGCCAGCCGGTGGTCAGCACCAGGCGGCGGCCATCGGAGGACGGGGCGATGCCGCTGGCATCCCACGGAGCGATGCGGCCTTCGCCAGCCTTGAAGGTGAAGACTTTGCCGTCGCGGCGGGTGACCTCGATCGCATCGCCCGGCCTTATATATTGCAGCCAGCGGAAATGCGTGTCGCGATGGGCGGCGATGACGGAGGTGCCTTCATCGCCCGGCTGCGGTGTGTTGGCGAGCCAGGCCGGACCGAAGCCGAGAGCTTCGCCGGAGGCACCGGCGAGCACGATCGCCTCCTTGCCCAAGCGCGGTGCACGCACCTTGGCTTCCGTGGTGAAGTCGGCCCAGGGCCAGGGCTTTGTTTCTTCGCCGCGCAGTTCGGCGGCGAAGGCACGTTTCAGCAGGACCTGCGAGAGCTCCGCCTTTGCCTTCAGCAGGAAGCCGTCGCCGATCAGCGCCAGGCCGTAAAGGGCCAGACCGGCGATGGCGAAGGCGATCGCTCGTTCGACCGGCGAAAGACGCCAAAGGAAGAAACCTTTCTTCGCTCGGGTCTTGGGCTTGCCGTAAGCCGTGGCGGCGGCCATGGCGAGTTCCAGATAGGTCGGAAGCGGCTCGAATTCGGCCGCTTCGTCATTCTGGTTTGTGGGGAGCCTAGAGACCATTACTTGGCTCCGGCCCCGATGAGGCCCTTGAGGCGGCGGCGCCAGACGGCGAGCCCGCTTGCCGCCGTCAGCGCCATGAGCAGAATGGTAAGCCCGCGCATGATCTGCTCGTCGGCGCGTGTCGCCGTCTGCGGCAGGTTCACGGTCTGGGTTTTCTGGGCGATCATGGTGGCAGCCTTGGCAGTCGGGGCTGCGGCCGTCGTCTCTTTCAGCCGTGGCGCCTCGACATGGAAGCCAGGCGCTTCCGACGGGAAGAGCAGTGAGCCGCTGTCGACATCGTTCGGCCGGACAAGGGCCGCGAGCTCCGTGAATGCCGGCTGCGTCTCGGCGCGGGCAGCGGAAGCAAACCCCAACATCGCGGCGATGCAGGCGACAAAAGCCGTGACAGCCACAAGAAAGGAAACCGAGACCCGGCGCATGCGCATGCGCCCGATGGCAAACTCATCTTCCAGAAACATTGGCCTACCCTCAATAACCAATTTTGGATGCTGAATGATGTGCCTTCGATCTCGGGCACGCTCGCGACGGAATTGCGGCGCGGCGCGGCATTTGTTGCGGCTTATTCGTGGCGATGAGCGAATTCGGCGATGCCGCTGAGTTCAGGGGTAAAATTGGAGATTGGTTCAAGATCCACGCCTGGCTGTCCCGGCAGGTAATACAAGCCTGACTGGAGGGGCCTAGCGTCTCGGCGGTCAGCGCGGCGGACGGATCAATAAGAATCATGTCTCCATGACGCCTTTGCGCTTGAAATGCCGTCATACATTGGACATAGAGCTAACCGCAGAACTCCGGTCCCGGCTTTCTGCCCGTTTCAACCATTAGGACCGATATCATGGCCTTCCTTGCCGATGCTCTTTCCCGTGTGAAGCCTTCAGCCACCATCGCCGTTTCCCAGAAAGCGCGCGAGCTGAAAGCAAGAGGACGCGACGTCATCGGTCTCGGCGCTGGTGAGCCGGATTTCGATACGCCCGACAATATCAAGAAGGCCGCCATCGACGCGATCAACCGCGGCGAGACCAAGTACACGCCGGTTTCCGGTATCCCTGAGCTTCGCAAGGCGATCGCCGCCAAGTTCAAGCGCGAGAACGGTCTCGAATATTCCTGGGAGCAGACGATCGTCGGCACCGGCGGCAAGCAGATCCTGTTCAACGCCTTCATGGCGACGCTGAACCCCGGCGACGAAGTCGTCGTCCCGGCACCCTACTGGGTCTCCTATCCCGAGATGGTGGCGCTCTGCGGCGGCACGCCGGTTTTCGTTTCCGCGAGCCAGGAGCATAACTTCAAGCTCCAGCCCGCCGATCTCGAAAAGGCGATCACGCCGAAGACCAAGTGGTTCATCTTCAACTCGCCGTCCAACCCGACCGGTGCCGCCTATACGCATGCCGAGCTGAAGGCGCTGACCGACGTGCTGGTCAAGCATCCGCATGTCTGGGTGCTGACGGACGACATGTATGAGCACCTGACCTATGGCGACTTCAAGTTCGTCACCCCCGTCGAGGTCGAGCCCAGCCTCTACGACCGGACGCTGACGATGAACGGCGTCTCCAAGGCCTATGCGATGACCGGCTGGCGTATCGGCTATGCGGCCGGCCCGCTTCAGCTCATCAAGGCGATGGACATGATCCAGGGGCAGCAGACCTCGGGTGCGACCTCGATCGCCCAGTGGGCGGCTGTCGAAGCGCTGAACGGTACGCAGGACTTCATTCCGGCGAACAAGAAGATCTTCGAAGGCCGCCGCGATCTCGTCGTGTCCATGCTGAACCAGGCCAAGGGCATTGTCTGCCCGGTGCCGGAAGGCGCCTTCTACGTCTATCCGTCCTGCGCCGGCCTGATCGGCAAGACGGCTCCGTCGGGCAAGGTCATCTCGTCTGACGAGGATTTCGTTTCCGAACTTCTGGAATCCGAAGGTGTTGCCGTCGTTCACGGCTCGGCCTTCGGCCTCGGCCCGAACTTCCGCATCTCCTACGCAACGTCGGAAGAGCTTCTCGAAGAAGCCTGCCGCCGCATCCAGCGCTTCTGCGGCGCCTGCAAGTAAGCGGACTGTCATAAGATCGATCGAGGGCCTGCCGGTGACGGCGGGCCTTTTTGTTTGTGGCAGCGTTGACGATGTGGCTGCATGTAGCTACATTTGAGGCCATGAAGACCGTTTCGATCCGTGATGCGAAGAACCGCCTGACCGAGCTTGCCCGCGAGGTCGAGGCAGGTGAGACCGTGGTCGTAACACGCAACGGCCGGCCGGTATTCGATCTCGTGCCGCATCAGAAGCGCGGCGGTTTGAACCTGGAGGCCGGGCAAGCTTATCTTCGTGCTCGGGGTATTACCAATCCCGTGCCTTTTATCGCGGATGATTTTGACGACCCGCTGCCCGAGGATTTTCTCCTGAGGCCTTTGCCGGAGCCATGAGGCTTCTTCTTGATACCCATATCGTTCTTGCGATCCTCCGGAAGGACGCCAGTGAACGATATCCCGAGATCGCCTCGCTGCTTGGCGACAGCAAAACCGTGGGCTTCGTCAGCGTCGCAAGTCTTTGGGAAACGGCGATCAAAGCTCGTCTGGGAAAGCTGGATCCTGGCATGCCGCTCGAAGACATTGCTGGATCTCTTGAGGAAATAGGATTGACGATCCTTTCCATCGACATTCCGCACGTCATCACTGCCGCCGACCCGGAGCCCGAGACGCGCGATCCCTTCGATCGCCTGCTGCTGGCCCAGTGCAAGGTCGAGGGCTTGCAGCTTGCAACGGTCGACCGGCTGCTCGTCGATCATCCGCTTGCCTTGCGGCTTTGATCTCACATTCCGATTCAACAGGCTGCGCATTCGATTCCGCTTTGCCTCGCAAGTCATTGAAATCCGATTCAAAACGTGACGAGGTGCGACGGTTCGGCGGGTTATCTGCGGTTGCGGGCGGACGCCAAACCAACTAGATATCCGGCATCAAGTTTTAAGTCGCCACTTCGGGAGCCGGATTTTGCAGCAGAGTGCCGTTATCGTATGTTCGGATGTCAACATGTTGCCGGCCGCCTGCTGTACCCTGCTTTCCGTCAAGCGCAACCTCGCAAGCTCTCCCGTGGAGTTCCTGCTTCTCGGCATCGACCTTAAGCCGAAGGAAATCGCCGAGGTCGAAAGCTTCGCGCGGGTGCATGGCATGGTGATCAATGTGCTGCCCTACGAGACGCCGGATGCGGCGCGGCAGACGCGGGGGCGCTGGTCCATGGCGACGCTGGCGCGGCTCTACATGGATCTGCATGTGCCCGCTCATGTCGAGCGCCTGCTTTATCTCGATGCCGACGTGCTCGCGGTGGCGCCCCTCGACGAGCTCTTTACAATGGATATACAGGGAAAGGCGCTTGCCGCGGTCGACGATTACATCATGGCCTTTCCCGAGAAATCAGGCGCACGGCAGCGCAAGATCGGCATGCGCGAGGGCGGGCGCTACTTCAATGCCGGCGTGCTGCTGTTCGATTGGTCGGCCTGCCGGGCGAGGGAGCTTTTCGTCAGGACACGTGAGACATTCGAAGAGCGGTCGCATCTTTTCCAGTACAACGACCAGGATGTGCTGAACGTCACTTTCGATGGTGATTGGCTGGTGCTCGATCTGCGCTTCAACACGCAGACAGGGCTCCTGCCTTTCGTCAGCCGGCCGGCAATCCTTCATTTTACCGGAAAGAGGAAGCCATGGCAGGTGACCGTTCCCTGGGTGCATCGCCGGATGACCAGGCGTTACATCGAGGATCTCCGCGATACGCCGTGGGCTTCCTTCAGCAGGCAGCCGTCGGTGACACGCCGTATCGGCGGGTTCTTCAACTATCTGGGAAAGCGGATCAGCGGGCGGACGCGGTTTGCCCAGACGCGCGCCTATTTCGGCAACAGCTAATGCGGTCGGCAGAGCGCATCGTCCTTGGAAAGTGCATGTGAGCCGATATGGAAGAAATCCCCAGCAACACACAGACCATGCCTGCCCCGGATGGAGGCTTCAACTTCCTGACGCCGGAGGCGTGGAAGGCGCTGTTGTCGCGCTATTCCCATATCGTGCTGGTGGCAAATAGCGAGGCGGTCGATTTCGAACGGTTGCGTTTCGAATTGCCGGAAACGGCGCTCTACGTCTTTTTCAACAAGGTCTACAAGGTGCTCGACGAACCTTTCGTCGGTAACGCCGTGCTGGTTGCCCGCAGCGGCGTGATGGGCGCCAATATCGTGCACAGGCGCGAAGTAACGGATGTCCTGCGCTTCTTCACCGGCGACGATTTCCTCGGAATCGTCAATGTCCGCGTCGCCACGGAGGAAAATTTCAGCGAGGAGAGTCGCTTCGAAGGCGCCAAAGCGCGTCACCTTGATCTGACGCAAATACTTGGCGATCTCTATCCGGTAGGCAGGATCCCGACGAGCGGCTTCGCACTGGCGCTGTGGCTCGCCGACCTGCAACTGCCGGGCAAGATCGTGCTTGCCGGCTTTTCGGCGAAGAGGAGTGAGAAGTGGAAGGTCTTCGACGTGCACGATTGGACGTTCGAGCAGATCTTCCTGCGTCTCTTTGCTCGGATGGGCACGATCTCGATGATGGGCGGCGTCGATGCCAGCCCCTATTCGTCGCTCGCCAAACGGTTTCCACAGGTGCCGCCGATCGAGATTGCGATGACGGCGGCCGAAGTCTTATCGGAGCGGCTCGATAATGCAAACGGCCAGATCGACAGGCTCATGTCCGTTACCAAATCCATCCGCGCGATCGAGAACTTCTTTCGGCGCTTCAAACCGAAAACCCGCAAGCAGCGCTTCCTCGAAAAGTCGAAGGAATGACTGTCGCAGGCCCTCGCCACCAGGCGCGGGCGGGCAACAAAGCTGTTTCGAATATGGGTTCAACACATTATAACGCTCACGACCGTGGGCCATCGAGGTAGAAAATGGAACAACAGACCGTCCGGATTTTCGTTGGATTCGATTCCAAGGAAGTCGTCGCCTATCACGTTCTCGCGCAGAGCATCATCGAGAAGTCGTCGATCCCGGTCGAGTTCTCGCCGATCGTGCTTTCCAATCTCGGCGGGCTCTTCACCCGCGAGCGCAACGCGCTGCAATCGACGGAGTTCTCCTTCTCGCGTTTCCTGACGCCCTATCTGAGCGGCTACCAGGGCTGGAGCATCTTCATGGATTGCGACATGCTGATGCGCACCGATATCGCCGAGCTTTGGGCTCTTCGCGACGATCGTTACGCCGCCATGTGCGTCAAGCACGACTACCAGCCGAAGATCGAGACGAAGTTCCTCGGCCAGACCCAGACCAAGTATGAAAAGAAGAACTGGTCGAGCTTCATCCTCTTCAACAACGACAAATGCCGGGCGTTGACGCCCGACTTCGTCAATACGGCGACCGGCCTGCAGCTGCATCAGTTCAAGTGGCTTGAAAATGACGACCTCATCGGCGAATTGCCGGTGACATGGAACTACCTCGTCAACGAATACGACTACCGCGAAGACGCCAAGAACGTCCATTTCACCGATGGCGGTCCGTATTTCGACGAATACAAGAATGACGACTATGCCGAAGAGTGGTTCGCGGCCCGCGAACGCATGCTCTTCGTCCAGCAGCGCGCTTAAGACTGCCTGCTCTCCTTCTCCCGTCGGGGAGGAGGAGAGGCCTCAAAGCCCCAGCGCCGTCAGCATGATGAAGGTGGCGAAGAGGATGAAATGCGTCATGCCCTCGATGGCGTTGGTTTCGCCGTCGTTGAGGTTGATCGCAGCAGCAATCAACGTGATCGCCACCATGACGGTCTGCACCGGCGTCATCGCCATGACGAAGGGCTGGCCGGTATAGAGTGCGATCCCCTCCATGACTGGCACCGTCAGGATCACCGTCGAGAGCGAGGCGCCCATGGCGATGTTGACCGTCGCCTGCATGCGGTTCCTGAGAGCCGCCCTCAGCGCGGTCAGGATTTCGGGGGCGGCCGAGATCGCGGCGACGACAATGGCCGTGACCGCGATCGGGGCGCCGCTGTCGCGCAGGCCCTCGGTCATGAAGGCTGACATGAACTCCGCAAGCCCGCCGATGATGACGACGCCGACGAGAATGGTGGCGATCGAGACTGCCGCCTGCTCGTCGGAGCCGTGGTCGTCGTGGCTTTCCTTCTTCCGCTCAGGGCGCGGATAGCTGTAGCTGAAGAAATAGCTGTGCTGGCCGACCTGCATGCGCAGGAACAGGCCGTAGAGCGCGATCATCGCGACGATGGTGAAGGCGGAATAATAGTGCCATTTGTCGCTGGGCACGAATTCCGGCACGACCATCGAAATGCCCATGGCGGTCAGGATCATCACGCCATAGGTCTTGCCCGAATTGTCGTTATAGGGCTGCTCGCCATGCTTGAGGCCGCCGAGCAGGGCGGCAAGGCCGAGAATGCCGTTGATATCGAGCATCAGGGCCGAATAGATCGTGTCGCGCACCAGCGACGGGGAGCTTTCGCCTGTCATCATGATGGCAAGGATGATGACCTCGACGGCGACGGCCGAAAGGGTCAGGATCATCGTGCCGTAGGGATCGCCGACCTTGACGGCGAGCAGCTCGGCATGGTGGGCGACGCGGATCGAGGCGAGCACGATGGTGCCGACGAGGGCAGCGGCGGCAATCAGCGCCGCGCCGCGGCCCATCTCCATCACCGCGTGCTCCAGGAGATAGGCGATCACCGCAACGACAAGTGCGGCGATCAGAAACTTTTCCTCTTTAAAGCGCGACGCGATCCCCAAGCCCAAGCTCCTGTGCCGATTCATGGCTTTTATCTAGGTCGCTGATTTCGCTTGTGAAGCAAGTCTCGGTCCGGTCCCATTTGCAGTCTTCTGCGTTTAATGGAATACTGAATGCAATCGGGGCCGGAAAGCAGATCGCGGCGTCCTCGAATTCTCGTCAAGCGGCCGCGATGATCCGGATACTGTCCGGAAGCGTGCGAATGCGCAACAACGAGATGAGGAGACGGATGCATGATCAAGGTGGTCTACGAAGTCGTGCCGCATGATGGCGGCTGGGCCTACAGGCTGGGAGGCGTCTATTCCGAGGCATTTCCGACCCATGCCGAGGCGCTCGAAGCTGCGCGTATCGTTGCGGCCGAACAGCAGGTCGGCGGCGATTCCGCCGAGATCAGCTGGCAGGACGAGAACGGCAAATGGCATGAGGAATATGCCGAGGGCGGTGACCGGCCGGAAACCGAAGTGGTGGACGCCCAGTGGAAGGACCGTGCGGCCGGGGCCTCGCAAAGCGTCTGATGCTGAAGCGTGGTACGATCCTCCGGGTTCGCCTCTCCGCTTCAGGTCGCCGGTTTTTCGCATGTCCCTGTGTCCGCACCGCTGCACGCTTTTGCGCGATATGCTTCTAGCCCTTGCCCGCCAATGCCAGCGCGACGATCGCGTCGACGAATTCACGTTTCTCCGCGGTATAGCGATCGCCATCCATCCTGAATTCAACCGCCAGCCTGCGCTTGAGCGCGGCATAATCGGCCGCCGCCTGCGGATGCGCGATGAGATAATCCCGGAAAGCCAGCCTGTTTCGATGCGTGCCGTTGCCGGCAGGGCAGAGGTAGACCCGTTCCGCCGGCACAGAACCTCTCGATAAGAACGCCCAGACCTCGTCGTCGTAGCGGTTGCCGCGGGGCTCGTAGTCCTGCGAGAGAAGCACGCGTGTTGCATCCTCGATATACTCGAGGCCGGGAAGGACGATATCGATATCGATGAGCGGTTTGGCAGCCATTGCCGGTATGGAGGTGCTGCCGATGTGATCGACGGAGAGCGCGTTCGGCAGCAAGGCCAGCAGCCTGGCGCGGATGTGCCGGAAGGCCTGTGGCCAGTGCGGATCATAGCTCACGAGTTCAACCGGCTTTTGCATGGTCATCTCCACCCAGGGGGTGGGATTAGCGCATGATTCTTGCCGGATATCGATTCCGATTTCCGCGTCAGGCGCCTGTGGAATAGCGGTGGTAGTCCTGCAGACCCTTGACCAGTGCGTCGAAGGTGACGCGGCAGCGCGGCGAGGTTTTCAGGCTCTCATGCATCGCCACCCATGTCCCGAGCGGAATGTTGAACACCTCGGGCAGGATATGAATCAGATCGGGGTTTTCCCGTGCCAGCCCGGTTTGGCAGATGCCGATGCCGACGCCGGCGCGGATGGCGGAAAGCTGCGCGAGATTGCTGTCGGACCGAAAGGCGAAATCGATGTCAGGCATGGAATAGCGGCTGATCATCAGGCGGATATAGGCCGTTTGCCGGTCGAAGCCGATGAGGCGGTGCCTTGCAAGATCGGCAAGGGTCTCCGGTAAGCCGTGGCGCTCGATATAGCGGCGATGGGCGTGGAAGCCGAGCGGAAGATCGCCGATCCGGCGCACGATGAGTGCATCTTGCCGGGGCTCGGCCATGCGCACGGCGATATCGGCTTCACGATTGAGAAGGTCCTCGATCGCATCGGATGCCGAGAGTTCGATCTGGAGTTCCGGATAGGTCTCCTGCAGCGGCCCGAGGATGCGCGGCAGGATCTCGACGCCGACGATCTCGCTGGCGCTGACCCTGACGGTGCCGGCCACGCTCTCGCGCTGGCCGGATGCCGTCCGCAAAAGTGCTGCCGTGGTTGCGGCGAGCGTTTCGGCATAGGGCTTCAGAGCCAGTGCGGTGTCGGTCGGCAGCAGGCCGTTCGGCGAGCGGGTGAAGAGTTCGGCGCCAATTGCTTCTTCCAGCGCGTCGACATGGCGGCCTATGGTCGGCTGGGTCAATCCGAGTTCGCGGGCGGCGGCCGAAAGCGAACCTTGCTGCAGCACGGTCAGAAAACTCCGGTAGAAATCCCAGCTCAGCTCGCTCATGTATTTTTGTATAACGGGCGCACTTATTTAGTCAATTTTGTTTATAAGAAGTAGCTGGCATCATGCCTTCATTCAATCGAAGGAGATGATCATGAGCAGCGACACGAACAAGACGGCCCTCGTTCTCGGTGCCACCGGCGGTATCGGCGGGGCGGTCGCCCGAAAGCTTGTCGAGCGCGGCTGGCATATCTGGGCGCTTAACCGCAATGCGGCCAAGGCATCCCGAAGCCAGCCGGCGTTCGAGTGGGTGCAGGGCGACGCCATGAATGCAGGCGATGTACTGAAGGCGGCGGAGGGCGCCAGCCTGATCGTCCACGCCGTCAACCCGCCCGGCTATCGCGACTGGGAAAAGCTGGTGCTGCCGATGCTCGACAATACCGTCGCGGCTGCCCGAAGCGTGGGTGCGCGCATCGTGCTGCCCGGCACGGTTTATAATTTCGGACCAGACGCGCTCCCGATGCCGACCGAGGAAAGCCCGCAGCATCCCGTGACCAAGAAGGGGGCGATCCGCGTCGAGATGGAGAAGCGGTTGAAGGCTGCGTCGCAGTCCGGCACCGGCGTCATCATTGTTCGCGCCGGCGATTTCTTCGGCCCGGGCACGACGTCAAACAGCTGGTTCTCATCGGCCCTGGTCACGCCGGGCAAGCCGGTCGCCACGATCAAGAATCCGGCGCGTCGCGGCATCGGTCATCAGTGGGCCTATCTGCCCGATGTGGCCGAAACCATGATCCAGTTGATCGCGCGGGCCGATCAACTGCCGCCGTTTGCCGTCTATCATATGGAGGGCTTCTGGGATGCTGACGGCATGCAGATGGCCGAAGCGATCAAGCGTGTGGCCGGCGGCAAGGCCAAGATCGCCGGCTTCCCCTGGTGGATCGTGCCGGTCGCCGCGCCCTTTATGCCGATCATGCGGGAGATCAAAGAGATGCGCTATCTCTGGAAGGTGCCGCTCAGAATGCGGAACGACAAGTTGACGGCCGAACTCGGCAAGGAGCCGCAGACGCCGATCGATGATGCGGTCAGGGCCTCGCTCGTGGCACTCGGCTGCCTGCCGGAGCCGCACCGCGAAACGGCCGCGGCCTTGATCAGCCATGTCGAGACCGGCCGTTAGGCGTCAAGCTCGGTCAGCGCGATCCGGGCCACCGTCAGGGCTTTCTCTGCCTGCTCGATGTTGGGATCGCCGAGGAACCAGGCAGCGGAAAGGCCGGAATAGGCGGCGATCCATTGCAGCAGCCGCTTCGGCTCGAGCCCGGCCTCGGCCGAGACGACGGCGAGCTGGCGGCGGAAGCGCTGGGGATCGGTAATCGTCGGCAGTTCCTCGTTGGCGAAGATGTTAGCGAAATCGAAGCCGCGCTCGCCGTGGAGCCGCTTCGGATCGATCGCCAGCCAGCCGCGCGTCTCGAAATCGAGGACATTCTCGTGGTGGATATCGCCGTGGAGGACGGCGAGGTCGCGCGGATCGGCAAGGAGGGCGTTGGCAATTGCGGAGCAATCGGCAAGCGTGCCGCCATGTTTGCCGGCGGCCGGTTCGAGATCGCGGAACCAGCGGCTGAGGGGTACGGGATCGGGAAGCGGCTTTTCGCGCGGTGCATGCAGCCGGGCTGCGGTGCGGCAGAGAATGCGGCTCGCCTCGTCATCTTCGCCGTCCATCGCCATGGCAAGCAGCGAGCGTTTCCCGGTTGCCCTTTCCAACAATACAGCGTCACCCTCGTGGGCGTAGACATGAGCCGCGCCGTCGCCGTCCCACCACCGCATCAGCAGTGCGCCATATCGTTCATCGATATCGGTCGCGACCTTCAGCATGGCGGGTCTCTCCTGCCAGAGGACCGGCAACAGGCGGCTCGAATGGGTGATGATGGGCTCGCCGTCTGAGATGAGGGACCAGCGATCGAGATAGGAAGCAAACATGCGTCCTATATAGGGATATTGAATGCAGAAATCCCACCTCTCGGCGGGATTTCTTGATGCGGATAGAAAGGCTCAGGCGACCTTTTCGAGGGCGGGATAGTCGATGTAGCCCTTGGCGGTGCCGCCATAGAAGGTCGACTGGTCGGGCGTGTTGAGCGGCAGATTCTTTGCCAGCCGTTCGACGAGATCGGGATTGGCGATAAAGGGCTTGCCAAAGGCGACGAGATCGGCGCGGCCGCTTTCGGCGGCATCGATCGCGAGATCGCGGTCATAGCCGTTATTGACCATCCAGCTGGCCTTGCCGCCAGCCTTTTCATAGGCTTGGCGCAGCGCCGCGTAATCGAAGGAGGGATTATCGCCCTGCTTGTAATCGCGCTCGCCGCCGGTCTGGCCTTCGACGACGTGGATATAGGCAAGGTCATATTTGGCCAGCCTCTCGACGACGTAAGTGAAGGTCGCCTGCGGGTTGGAATCGTAGCTATCGTTCGACGGCGTGACCGGCGAAATGCGGATTGCGGTGCGGCCGGCGCCGATCTCCTTCACCACGGCATCGACGACTTCGAAAGTCAGGCGGGCACGGTTTTCGATCGAGCCGCCATACCGGTCGGTTCGGTCGTTGATGCCATCGCGCATGAACTGGTCGAGGAGATAGCCGTTGGCGCCGTGGATTTCGACGCCGTCGAAACCGGCGTCGATCGCGGCGTGGGCGGCCTTGCGGTAATCCTCGATGATGCCCGGGATTTCAGCGGTTTCGAGCGCGCGCGGCTCGGAGGTGTCGGCAAAGCTGCCGCTGCCGTCGGCATTGACCAGATAGGTCTTGGACTTGGCGGTGCGGTTGGTGGAGGAGACCGGCTTGCCGCCGTCCGGCTGCAGCGTCGTGTGCGAGATGCGGCCGACATGCCACATCTGGACGACGATCTTGCCGCCGGCGGAGTGGACGGCATCGGTCACGCGCTTCCAGCCGTCGAGCGCTTCCTTGGTATAGAGGCCAGGCACGTTGGCATAACCCTGACCCTGATGGGTAATCGGGGTCGCTTCGGTGATGATCAGGCCTGATGTGGCGCGCTGGCGGTAATATTCGACATTGAGGTCATTGGGGATCGCGCCCGGCGAGCGGTTGCGGGTGAGCGGCGCCATGACGATGCGGTTCTTGACTGTGATGTCGCCAACTTTGGCGGGGTCGAAAAGCTTGGCCATGATAGTCCTTTCTTTAGCGGGAGGATCACTCGGCAGGGGCAAGCGCAGCTCGGCCCCTGGCGGAGAGATAGGTGAGCGCCGTCGCACCGAGGCCGATCAAGGCCATCAAGGCTGCGGCGAGCGGAACGCGGGTGAGATCGAAACCGGCGTCGATGACCAGGCCACCTGCCCAGGCGCCGAGCGCATTGCCGGTGTTGAAGGCGCCGATATTGATCGTCGAGACGAGGTTCGGGGCATCCTTGCCGAAACCGACGACGCCGACCTGAAGCGCCGGCACGGCGGCAAAACTTGCTGTTGCCCAGAGGAAGAGGGTGATTTCAGCCGGGATGAAGAAGCGGCTGGTATAGCTGAAGGCGAGGGAGGTGACGGCAATCGCGCCGAAGACGCCGGCAAGCGTGATGCCAAGGCGCCAATCGGCAAGCTTGCCACCGACGAGATTGCCGACGGTCAGCCCGAGGCCGATCAGGAACAGCGTCCAGGTGACACCCTCCGGTGAAACGCCGGTGACATCACGCAGCAGCGGCGCGATATAGGTGAAGAGGGCGAACATCGAGGCGGCGAAGAAGACGGTGGTGGAGAGCGCCAGCCACAGGCCGCCATTCTTGAGGGCGGCGATCTCGCGCAGGATGCTGCCGTTTTCCTGCTGCCTGTCCTTCGGCAGGATAGCGATCAGGCCTGCTATGGTGACGATGCCGATGACGGTGACGACACCAAAGGTGGCGCGCCAGCCATAGGCCTGGCCGATCGCGGTGCCGAGCGGCACGCCGAGAACATTGGCGAGCGTCAGCCCGGTGAACATCAGGGCGACGGCGCGCGCCTTGCGGTCTTCTGCGACGAGGCCGGCAGCGACGACCGAGCCAATGCCGAAGAAGGCGCCATGGCAGAGCGCGGTGACGACGCGGGCAATCATCAGCACCCAGTAGTCGCTTGACAGAGCGCAAAGCAGGTTGCCGGCGATGAAGAAGGCCATCAGCGCAATCAAGGCGGTGCGGCGCTTCAGCTTCGCAGTCGAAATGGCCATCACCGGCGCGCCGATTGCGACCGCCAGAGCATAACCGGTGACCAGCCAGCCGGCCTGAGGGATCGTCACCGAGAGGTCGGCGGCGACCTCCGGTAGCAGGCCCATGATGACGAATTCGGTGGTGCCTATCGCAAAGGAGCTCAAGGCGAGAACGAGAAGGGCGAGGGGCATTCTAGAGATCCTGTGTCAGCTGCTTCAGGAAAGCGGCGATCGTTTCTTCGTTGCGCTTGTAGAAGATCCACTGGCCGATGCGTTTGGTGGTGACGAGACCGGCGCGGTGCAGCGTTCCCAAATGGGCAGAGACCGTCGACTGTGACAGGCCGCAGCGCTCGAACTGGCTGGCGCAGACACCCATTTCGAATGGATGCTCCTGCGAGGGGAAATGTTCCTCGGGATTTTTCAGCCAACTCAGAATGTCCATCCGGGTGGGATGGGCGAGGGCCTTGATAATCTCGTCTTTGTCCATCGTCATTCGCCGAACTATAAATCGTGTTTAATCGATATATCGATCGTCAGGCAACGATATGCAAATCACGGAGGCGTGAGGCGGCGAGTTTTATTGAATGAGCAAATTTTGGGCAAAAAAAGAGGGCCACCGGAAAACCAGGGCCCTTTGAATTGTGAAGGTCAAAAACCTCCAGAGGGGAACAGCTAATGCGGTGGTACTGGGAGAGAAACCACAAAATGCATCAGCTGAGAGAGATATGGTGCTTCCTTGTGCAGGTTTCAATGCTTTTTTGTGCATGTCTGCTATGCGCCGCACAATTTTTTTGCGGTGCGGCATTTATCGAGGAGGCAAGGCAAAAAAAGAGGGCCGCTGGAAAACCAGGGCCCTTATAAGTGTGAAGGTCAAAAACCTCCAGAGGGGAACAGCTAATGCGGTGGAACTGGGAGGAAAAGCCACCATGTGCATCAGCTATGTGCGATATGGTGGTTTAATGGGCAAACGGCAACCCTTATTTGTGCATGCCAGTCATGCGTCTTCTGCATAGTATGCAAAACGTCGACAAATCAGGGCTTAAAAGTTCCAGTTTCTGGCCTTGCTGACGATGAAATCGCGGAAGGCTTTCAGTTTGGCAGCGTTCTTGATTTCGTCGGGATAGCAGAAATAGGTGTCGAAGGAGGGAACGTCGGCATTGATCGCCAGCTGAATCAGGCCGGGATCGCGGCCGACGATGTAATCCGGCAGGCAGGCGACGCCGATTCCGAGCAGGCAGGCGCGCTTGATCGAGGTCTGGCTGTTGATCTGCAGGTGCGGGATGCGCTTGTTGTCGGACGAGCGACCGGCGACCTCCAGCCAGTTGACATCGAGCAGGTAGCTCGGGGCCGGCTCACCGAACGTGATGATGCGATGATTGTCGAGATCCTCGATCTTCTGCGGCTCGCCATGGCGGTTGATGTAGGAGGGGGCGGCGTAGACGTGCATGTGCACGGTGAAGAGCTTGCGCTGAATGAGGTCGGACTGCTGCGGCTGGCGCAGGCGGATTGCGCAGTCGGCGTGGCGCATGTTCACATCCACTTCCTCGTTGTCGAGGATCAACTGGATCTGCACATCGGGATAGAGCTGGAGGAATTCCTGGATCTTGTCGGTCAGCCAACCCTGGCCGAGGCCGACAGTCGTCGTGACGCGCAGCTTGCCGGACGGCGTCTCCGTCGTTTCCGTCAGCTGCATCTTCACGGTTTCGAGCTTCAAGAGCACGTCATGGGCGGTGCGGTAAAGCAGCTCGCCCTGTTCCGTCAGAATCAGGCCGCGCGCATGGCGGTGGAAGAGCTTGGTGCCGACATCCTGCTCCAGCGCGCTCACCTGGCGGCTGATGGCGGATTGGGACAGATGCAGTTTGTCCGCCGCATGCGTGAACGAACCCGCCTCGGCAGCTGCGTGAAAAATACGCAGCTTGTCCCAATCCAATGGCATTCCCCCACCCCTCATGCCGATCTTACTCCGCTGCCACGGCGACGGGCATGTGGCCCGTCAGATAACGCTCGGCTTCAAGCGCCGCCATGCACCCCAGGCCGGCGGCAGTAATCGCCTGGCGGAACGTATCGTCGGTCACGTCGCCTGCGGCATAGACACCCTCCAGGCTGGTCGCGGTCGAATCCGGCGCCGTCCAGAGATAGCCATTGTCCTTCAGCTTCAGCTTGCCCTTGAAGAGTTCGGTCGCCGGGGCGTGGCCGATGGCGACGAAGACGCCGTCGATCGGCATCTCGGTGATCGTGCCGGTTCTGACGTCGCGCAGACGCGCGCCGGATACGGATGGCGGCATCGGGGGCTTGGCCGGTGCGCCGGTTATTTCGGCCACTTCGGTGTTCCACAGCACCTTGACGTTTTCCTTCGCGAACAGGCGTTCCTGCAGGATCTTCTCTGCGCGGAAGGAGTCGCGGCGGTGCACCAACGTGACCGATTTGGCGATATTGGAGAGATAGAGCGCTTCTTCGACGGCGCTGTTGCCGCCGCCGACCACGATCACGTCCTTCTTGCGATAGAAGAAACCGTCGCAGGTGGCGCAAGCCGAAACGCCGAAGCCCTGGAAATGCTGCTCGCTCTCGATGCCCAGCCACTTGGCCTTGGCGCCGGTGGCGATGATCAGCGTATCCGCGGTCCAGACCTGGCCGCTGTCGGTGCGGGCGACGAAGGGGCGCTGGTTCATATCGACTTCGGTCACGAGGTCGTTGACGATCTCGGCGCCGACATGTTTTGCCTGCTGCAGCATCTGCTCCATCAGCCAGGGACCCTGGATCGGATCGGCAAAGCCCGGATAATTCTCGACGTCGGTGGTAATCATCAGCTGGCCGCCCTGTTCGAGACCGGCGATCAGAACCGGCTTCAGCATGGCGCGCGCGGCATAGACCGCGGCGGTATAGCCGGCGGGTCCGGAACCGATGATGAGCACCTTCGTGTGGCGGGCAGGCATGTCATTTCCTTTCGACTGGCAGGAGAGCGGCGGCTAGGTGGCGATTGCGGCCGTTTCGCGGTCCATGCGCCATTTATGAACGTCCAATGCTATTATTCAAGGGCAGCCTTGCATTACCAACAAGGCAAATCGCCCTGTTGTGCAAGAATCCGTCATCACAGTGAAACTTTCTTGCGTATTCCGCCGCTTTATATAGAAGCTCGCCGCGGGGAATTAAAGAAAGGCCATGATGTGGGGCGCACGGAACTCGACGTCATCGACATAAAGATCCTCCGGGAGCTGCAGGCCGACGGCCGCATGACCAACGTCGAGCTCGCCGACCGCGTCGGCATCTCGGCGCCGCCCTGCCTGCGCCGAGTGCGCAAGCTCGAGGAAGCCGGGGTCATCGAGGGCTATCACGCGATGCTGAACAGCCCGAAACTCGGCTTCGACCTCGTCGCCTTCTGCATGGTCGGCCTCAAGCACCAGTCGGAAGGCAACCTCAAGTCTTTTGCCGCCGCCACCACCGAATGGCCGCTGGTGCGCCAGGCCTGGATGGTCTCGGGCGACAGCGATTTTCTGCTGCATTGCGTGGCGGAAAACCTCACCAGCTTCCAGGATTTCGTCATCGAAGTGCTGACGGCGAACGAGCACGTGGATACCGTGCGCACCATGCTGACGATCCGGCAGGTGAAGAAGCTGGGCCTGGTGGAAGTCTAAACGACTTCGAGCCTTGATCGCCGCTACTTGCGCGAGGCATAGCCGCCGCGGTTGATGCCGTGGCGCTGGAGCTTGTCGTAGAAGGTCTTTCTGGGAATGCCGAGCGCTTCGATGGTGCGGCGCACGTCGCCGTCATTGGCCGAGAGCGCGTCACGGATGATTTCCGCCTCATAGCGTTCCAGCCGTTCGGGAAGCGTGCCGCCCGTCGCCGGTTGAGGAATTGCTGCCGTTCCCCCGCCTTCAACGCCGAGCACCACGCGTTCGGCATAATGGGAAAGCTCGCGGACATTGCCCGGCCACGCATGGGCGGCAAGATGGCGGCGAACATTTTCTGAAAGCTGCGGGACATCGCGGCGGAAGCGCTCGGCGGCGCGCGCAGCGAAATGGGAAAACAGCAGCGGAATATCCTCGCGGCGTTCTCTCAGCGGCGGAATAGAGATCGTCACGACGTTCAGCCGGTAATAGAGATCCTCGCGAAAATCGCCGCGCACATCGGGATCTCCGAGGTCGATCTTGGCAGCCGCGACGACGCGCAGATCGACCGGGCGCACCTCGTTGGTGCCGAGCGGGGTGATTTCGCGCATCTCCAGCACACGCAGCATCTTGACCTGCGTAGCCAGAGGCATGCTTTCGATCTCGTCGAGGAAAAGCGTGCCGCCGCTTGCGTGTTCGATGCGGCCGGTGCGGCGCTTCTGGGCGCCGGTAAAGGCGCCGGCCTCGTGGCCGAAGAGCTCGCTTTCGATGACGGTTTCGGGGAGCGCCCCGCAGTTCAGCGCCACGAAATTGCCCTTCCGGCGGCGGCTCCACTGATGCAGGATCTGGGCGACGACTTCCTTGCCGCTGCCGGTTTCGCCGGCGACAAGCACGTCCACATCGGTATCGGCGATGTGGCGAAGAATGTTTCTCAAGTTTTCCATGACGGGCGTCTGGCCGATCAGGGGCAAGGTTTCCTGCGCGTTTTCGGCAGCCCTGCGCAGCATGCGATTTTCCAGGACGAGCCGCCGTTTTTCGCTGGCGCGGCGCACGCTTTGGACGAGCCGGTCGGCCGGAAAGGGCTTGGCGATGAAATCATAGGCGCCATCCTGGATGGCCTGGACGGCCATCGGAATATCGCCGTGGCCGGTCATCAATATCACCGGCAGGTCTGCATCCATGCCCTTGAGCGTGGCGAACATTTGCAGCCCGTCGATTTCCGGCATACGGATGTCGGTGACGATCGGGCCGGCAAAATCCGCCGGCAGATCCGCCAGCGCGGCTTTCGCACCGTCATAGGCCGAAACGGAAAAGCCGGCGAGTTCGAGCGTCTGGGCGGTGGCGCGGCGCAAATCCTTGTCGTCGTCGATCAGCGCGACGGGGCTTAATGTGTCCATGATCTCAAGCCCTCCTCAGGTGAACGATGAACCGGGTTCCCTTGTCGTCGCTGTCGACCTCCATTCGGCCGCCGTAATCGCCGACGATATCCTTGGAGATGACGAGCCCGAGGCCAAGACCCTTTTCCTTCGAAGTGTTGAACGGCGTGAACAGGCCTTTGCGGATTTCAGGCGAAATGCCGGGGCCGTTGTCGGCAACCGTCAGCGTCACCGTCTCCGCATCGACCGAGGTCCTGACTTCGACGCGGCCGAGATCGGCCTTCGGGGCAATCGCTTCCAGCGCGTTCTGAAGCAGGTTGATGAGCACCTGTTCGAGGCGGATCCTGTTTCCCATGACCTGCAGGTCGGCGGGCGGCAGGTCGATGTCGAGCGTATCCATGCGCCCGGCAAAGCGGCTGCGGAGCAGCATCACGGCCCCTTCGATGACGTCCTTTAAACCGGTCGGCTCGGCACTGCCGCGGCCCTTGCGGGCAAAGGTCTTCAGTTCCTCGGTGATCGCGCCGATGCGCTCCGTCAGCGCCGCGATGTCCTCGAGATTTTCGCCGGCGGGCGCGGTTTGGCCACGATCGAGGAAGGTGCGGGCGTTGTCCGCATAGGCACGGATGGTTGCGACCGGCTGGTTGATCTCGTGGGCGACGCCGGCGGCCACCTGGCCGAGGATCGCCAGGCGGTTCGCCTGCACGAGATCCTGCTGCACCGCCTGCAGCTTCTGTTCCGTGCTCCTGTGGCCGATGATTTCGGCCTGCAGCCGGTCGCGCGCCTGGCTGAGATCGAGCGTCCGCTCGACTACCCGCCGTTCCAGCTCCTCCCGCGCCTGCTGCTCCCTTGATATCCTGAGGGTGACCGCCTGGCGCCGGCGCAGCAGGAAGGCAGCGCCGGCAAGCAGCGGCAAGAGGGTGAGGAGCGCCAGCATGCGGGCTTCGCGAATTCCGGCATCGACGGAGGGGCCGAGCGCCACCAGATGCTGCAAATGCCAGGCCGTCTCGGGAACCGGCGTGCCGACATCGAGAAACCTGGTCTTCCCGGCGCCGCCCGGCATGACGATCTCGACGACATCGAGCCTGTCGCCAAGATTGCGGACGGTATCGAGCGGCAGGGGCTGAAGCGGCGCATCGCCGAACTGCAGGCTTTCGCGGATCGCGGTCAACCGATCCCCGGCGATCCGGCCGATCGTCATGAACCGCCACGACGGAATGCTGGTGATGAGGACGATGCCCCGGTCGTCGACGACGTAGGAGGGGGCGTCTGTGGCGTTCCAATCCGCCTCGACATCGTCGAATTCCACCTTGACCACGACGACACCGAGCAGGCCGTTGCTGCCGGATATCCGCTCCGAGATATAAAGACCGGGTTTCTTGCTGACGGTGCCCAGGGCGAAATGCTCGGCCTGTCCTTGGGCGACGGCGCCCTGAAAATATTCCCGGAAGCGATAGTCATTGCCGACGAAGCTGGTCGGCTCGCGCCAGTTGCTGGCCGAAACGGCCATGCCGTCCTTGTCGATGACATAGATGACGGCGGCCTTCGTGCCTGCCGCCAGCATTTCCAGTTTCTGGCTGAGCCGCTCGAAGGCGCCGGCATCGCTTGTCTCCAGTGCTGCGGCGAGCGCGTTGTCCTGTGACAGCACGAAGGGAAGGGCTCGGTATTTTTCAAGGACGGTGCGCAGCAAGGCCGCGTTAAGCCTTGCATCCATATGCGCCTGCTCCTCGAGAGCGGCCTCCGCCCGGTACCGGCCGATCTCGCCGCTTGCCCAGAGGCTTGCGGTGACGGCAAGGAGCGCGACGACCGCATAGGCCCACCACATCCGACGGATGCGATGGTGCAGGGGCAGGGCGGGCCACAGCGACGACACGGACAAAGACATGCGGAATTTGTGCATTTTTCGGCACTGGATGCAAATGGATTTGTGCGGATTTCCGCATTTCTTAAAGAAGCGTTGACGGGCTTAGAAATTATTAATCAACAAAATCAGTTATTTATGATGGCTTCACGAAACTGGCACGACGATTGCGAAGGAGCTGTCAACAACGGCTGAGCTGTTGGATTGAAGCGAACGGCTCGGGAGGCCGGAGTTCGTTCCGGACGAGCCTTTAGGAGGACATCATGATCGCAGCACCATCGCATGCAGTCGCAGAGAGCAAGGGCAGGAAGCCCTTCTATTCCCATCTTTACGTTCAGGTTCTCGCGGCCATCGCTGCGGGCATCATTCTCGGTCACTTCTATCCCGACCTCGGCACGCAGCTGAAGCCGCTCGGCGATGCCTTCATCAAGCTCGTCAAGATGGTGATCGCGCCGGTGATCTTCCTGACGGTGGCGACCGGCATCGCCGGCATGAGCGACCTGAAGAAGGTCGGTCGCGTTGCCGGCAAGGCGATGCTGTACTTCCTGACCTTCTCGACGCTGGCGCTCGTCATCGGCATGATCGTCGCCAATGTGGTCCAGCCCGGCGCCGGCATGAACATCGATCCGGCCTCGCTCGACCCGAAGACCGTCGCCACCTTTGCCGAGAAGGCGCATGAGCAGAGCATCGTCGGCTTCCTCACCAACATCATTCCGACGACGATCGTCGGCGCTTTTGCCGATGGCGACATTCTGCAGGTGCTGTTCTTCTCGGTGCTCTTCGGCATCGCGCTCGCCATGGTCGGCGAGAAGGGCGAGCAGGTCGTCAATTTCCTCAATGCCCTGACGGCTCCAGTCTTCAAGCTCGTCGCCATCCTGATGAAGGCCGCCCCGATCGGTGCCTTCGGCGCCATGGCCTTCACCATCGGCAAATACGGCATCGGATCGATCGCCAACCTCGCCATGCTGATCGGCACCTTCTATCTCACCTCGTTGCTCTTCGTGCTTGTCGTTCTCGGCGCCGTCGCCCGCTATAACGGCTTCTCGATCCTGGCGCTGCTGCGTTACATCAAGGAAGAGCTGCTGCTGGTCTTGGGAACCTCGTCTTCGGAGGCAGCGCTTCCGGGACTGATGAACAAGATGGAAAAGGCCGGCTGCAAGCGCTCGGTCGTCGGTCTCGTCATCCCCACGGGCTATTCCTTCAATCTCGACGGCACGAATATCTACATGACGCTGGCGGCCCTCTTCATTGCCCAGGCAACCGGCATCAATCTCTCCTGGGGTGACCAGATCCTGCTGCTCCTGGTGGCGATGCTGAGCTCCAAGGGTGCTGCAGGCATCACCGGCGCCGGCTTCATCACCCTTGCCGCGACCCTCTCCGTCGTGCCCTCCGTGCCGGTCGCCGGCATGGCGCTCATCCTCGGTATCGACCGCTTCATGTCGGAGTGCCGGGCGCTGACGAACCTCGTCGGCAATGCCGTTGCGACGATCGTCGTGGCGCGCTGGGAAAAGGAGCTCGACACCGTGCAGCTCGCCGCGGCGCTGGGCGGCCATGCCGAAGACACGTCTGCTGCCGGACTGCAGCCGGCGGAATAACCGGCAGGCTTGTTCGTCATTTCTGGATATTGCAGCGGCCCGTCATCTGACGGGCCGTTTCTTTTTCGGCTTCAGCCGCGGTTGTCGCCGAGGAGGCGAACATAGACGGCGCCGATTGCGGTTGCTTCTTTTTCCAGCGCGAAATTCGTCCTGACATGACGCAGCGCATTGTCGCCATGGGCAATCGCCAGAGTGGGGTCTGCAATGTAAGGGGCGATTGCCCGCGTCAGCGCCTCGCCGTCGCCGGCGGCTACCACCGAACCTGTCTCGCCTTCGGCGATGAGTTCGGCATAGGCGCCCGCATCCGATGCGACCACGGCGGTGCGCGAGGCCATGGCTTCGAGCGGCGTCAGGCCGAAACCTTCGTTGCGGGAGGGGGCGACGTAAAGTGTCAGGCGGCGATACCAGACCTTTATATCGGGCACTTCGCCGAGGAAGAGGATACGGTCGCTGAGGCCTGCGGCGGCGACTTCCGCCTTGAGCTTGTCGCCGAAAGCGGTGTGCTCAGCCGTCACCCGGCCGGAGACGACGGCGGTCCACTCGGGATGCTGCGGCAGCAGTTCGATCATCGCCTTGATGAAAAGATCGGTGCCCTTCTGATGGCGCACACGACCGAAACAGCCGACGAGATAGCGGCCGGGCAGGCCGGTGGCGGCAATGCCGTCTTCCGCCGTTTCCGGCGGGTGGAACAGGGAAAGATCGACGCCGTGCTGGATGACCGTATGGGGCACCTCAAGGAAGGAACCCGACCGGTCGCTGGTCGCAATCACCGCGTCCATGCGGCGGATCAGCCATTTCGTATAGGCGCTGTGGCGGCGCTGCGCGGCCGAGGTGAAGAGCAGCTTCAGCGGCATGCGCAGGAGATAGCGAAGCAGGATGCCGAAGGCCATCTCATTGTTGCGGCGGGCGTGCCAGACGCGGCGGCGCCGACGTGTCGGCGGGCGCCACAGGCCAAAAAGCTGCGGCCATGTCAGTTTCGCCAAGCCCTCCGGCAGACCGGGGCCGAGCGTTGCGATCCGGATGCCGAGCCGGATCTGGCACGGGATCAGCTGGACGATGGTCGACGTGACGCCGGAGAGCCGGCGCTTGAAATTGGGCGCGATGATCTCGACGTCACGCATATCAGGCAAGGGATGGGTCTCGTGTCTGGCGGGCGATCAGCCCCAGGAAACCTGGAGGATTTCGTAGGCCTTGGAGCCGCCGGGCGCATTGACCTCGATGGAATCGCCGACTTCCTTGCCGATCAGCGCACGGGCGATCGGGGAGGAGATGGAGATGCGACCGGCCTTCACGTCGGCTTCCTGGTCGCCGACGATCTGGTAGGTCTTTTCTTCCTCGGTGTCCTCGTCGACGAGCTTCACCTTGGCGCCGAACTTGATCTTATCGCCCGACATCTTGGTGAGGTCGATGACCTCGGCGCGCGCCGTCAGATCTTCCAGCTCGCTGATGCGGCCTTCATTGTGGCTCTGGGCTTCCTTGGCAGCGTGGTATTCGGCGTTTTCGGAAAGGTCGCCATGGGCACGGGCTTCGGCGATCGCCTCGATGATTCGAGGGCGCTCCTCCTGCTGACGCCAGCGCAGCTCTTCCTGCAGCTTGACGAAACCACCCGGTGTCATCGGTACCTTTTCAACCATTTTTCTGTCCTTCAGTCTCGTGTCCGCCGGCCCTTGCTTCAATGCAGTCAGGCACACACAAAAGAAAACAGGTCCCGAAGGGGAGCTTCGGAACCGTGCCACAATCCTAGTCGAACGCTTATAGCAGATCGCCAAGGCCGATTTCCAGAAAATTCGCATGGATGAAACGTAACCCACTGCGAGACCGAGAGATGCGCCCCGAAAATGGATAGCGGCGGGATTGCCTGTATTGACTTGCTCGATGAGAACATATAGTGAACATATGGATGAAGAAGTCTCTTGCAGAACGCTTGGCCATTCTTTCCGACGCCGCCAAATATGACGCCTCCTGTGCTTCCAGCGGCACGGTGAAACGCGATTCGAGCGCCAGCGGCGGGCTCGGTTCGACCGAGGGATCGGGCATCTGTCATGCCTATGCTCCGGACGGGCGCTGCATTTCGCTTCTGAAGATCCTGCTGACCAATTTCTGCATCTACGACTGCGCCTATTGCATCAATCGCTCGTCGAGCAATGTCGAGCGGGCGCGTTTTACGGCCGAAGAGGTGATCTGGCTGACGCTGGAATTCTACCGCCGCAACTATATCGAAGGCCTCTTCCTTTCCTCCGGCATCATTCGCTCGTCCGACTACACGATGGAGGAGATGGTCCGCATCGTCCGCGAACTGCGCATGACGCATAATTTCCGCGGTTACATCCATCTGAAGGCGATCCCGGAGGCGTCGCCAGGCCTGATCGAGGAGGCGGGGCTTCATGCCGACAGGCTGTCGCTCAATATCGAGCTGCCGACGGATAAAGGGATCACCCGCTTCGCGCCGGAGAAGAAGCCTGCGAATATCCGCCGGTCGATGGGCGATCTCAGGCTGAAGATCGAGGCGGCCGGGGAACCGACGCTCAAAACCAGGAAACGCCAGCGTTTTGTCCCGGCCGGTCAGAGCACGCAGATGATCGTCGGCGCCGATGGAGCAAACGACGCGACGATCCTTGCGACCAGCGGCCGCCTTTACAGCAGCTACGGCCTCCGGCGTGTCTATTATTCCGCCTTCAGCCCTATTCCCGACGCTTCGAAGAACCTGCCGCTCATCAAGCCGCCGCTGATGCGCGAACATCGGCTCTATCAGGCCGACTGGCTCTATCGGTTCTACGGTTTCGGCATCGAGGAGATCACCGCGAACCAGGCGGGCGGCATGCTCGACCTGGACCTCGATCCGAAGCTTGCCTGGGCGCTTGCCAACCGGGGCGACTTCCCCGTCGATGTGAACCGCGCCGATCGGGAGACGTTGCTGCGTGTGCCGGGTCTCGGCACCCGGACGGTCAAGGCGATCGTTTCGGCGCGCCGTTTTCGCCGCCTGCGGCTCGACGATCTCTCGCGGCTCGGCGTTTCGATCAGGAAGGTTCAATCCTTCATTTCAGCGGAAGGCTGGTCGCCGCGGCGGCTGATCGACCGCCCGGATCTGCGCGCCATGTTCGAGCCGCAGCCTGAACAATTGTCGTTGCTGTGATGCGCCGGGTCGTGCTTGCCGGACGCGGGGAGCTTGCCGAATGGCGCGATGCCGCACGCGCCCTGGCGGCCGCCGGCATATTGCCTGATGAGATCGATTGGCGTGAGAAAAGCGCGGAGGCCGATCTGTCGTTTCAAAGTGACGCGATGCCACCGGCGCCTGCGAAGGCCCGCAGGCAGATGACCGTGCCGCCCGGCTTCATCGAGCTTGCGGAGATCGTTCTCTGCCATTCCGATCCGGCGCGGTTTGCCCTGCTTTACCGGCTGTTGTGGCGGCTGCAACTGGACCGGCAATTGCTCGAAGTAGCCTCCGACGAGGACGTCGTGCGTGCCCGCCTGTTGGCGAAAAGCGTTCGGCGCGACGCGCACAAGATGACGGCCTTCGTCCGCTTCAAGGAGATCGGCGCGGTCTCCGCAGGCCGCCGGAAATTCCTCGCCTGGTTCGAACCGGACCACCACATCGTCAGGCGCACGGCTCCCTTCTTCCAGCGGCGTTTTACCGACATGGACTGGCTGATCGCCACGCCGAAGGGATCGGCCGCCTGGGACGGGGAGCGACTGACGATCACCGACGAGGCGTGCGAAAAGCCCAATCTCACCGATGCAACGGACGAACTCTGGCGGACCTATTATGCCAACATCTTCAATCCGGCGCGGTTGAAGGTGAAGGCGATGCAGGCGGAGATGCCGAAAAAATACTGGAAGAACCTGCCGGAGGCCGATCTCATTCCGGGGCTGATTGCCTCGGCGGAAAGCAAGGTGCGGGAGATGGCCGCGCGGGAGGCGACGCAATCGCTGCCCTTTCACGACCGGCTGCAGGAAGCTGCGCGCAGCCTTCCCGCCGAACCCCAGGCTCCCGCGGGCACATTGGTAGCACTGCGCGCGGGAGCCGCCGTCTGCACGCGTTGCCCGCTTCACGCCCATGCGACCCAGACGGTATTCGGGGAGGGGCCTGATGATGCGAAAGTGATGTTCGTCGGTGAGCAGCCGGGCGACCAGGAGGATATTGCAGGGCGTCCTTTTGTCGGCCCCGCCGGCAGGCTTCTCGATCAGGTGATATCAGAGGCCGGCATCGACCGTTCGACACTCTACGTCACCAACGCCGTCAAACATTTCAAATACGAGCCGCGCGGCAAGCGGCGCATTCACCAGAGGCCTAATATGGGCGAGGTCAAGCATTGCCGCTGGTGGCTCGATCAGGAGCTGGCGTTCGTCAAGCCGAAGCTGGTCGTCGCCATGGGCGCGACGGCGCTTGCGGCGTTGACCGATATGAAAGAACGCCTGCAGGATGTCAGGGGAAGAGCAATGCCGATCGAAGGAGGGCGCACGCTTTTCGTCACCGTGCATCCATCCTATCTGCTGCGCATTCCGGACGAGCGGCTGAAAACGGAAGAGCTGGCGCAGTTTCGCGATGATATGCTGAAAATTCAGCGGCTTATCGCATCAGCCGGATAAAGAGATTCCGGCTGATGCCGCGCCACCACCCATTGTGCGATGGCGCTTTCTATTCTCAGGCGAAGTAGCTCTGCAGCGGCCGGACTTCGAGATTGCCTGCCTTCAGCGCCTTGATCGCCTGGGCGGCGGCTTCGGCGCCGGCCATCGTCGTGTAGTAGGGCACCTTCTGCATCAGCGTCGCCCGGCGCAGCGATTTCGAGTCCGAGATCGCCTTGTTGCCGTCGGTGGTGTTGATGACGAGCTGGACCTGGCGGTTGCGGATCGCGTCCTCGATGTGCGGGCGGCCTTCCAGAACCTTGTTGATCTTGGTGGCGGTGATGCCGTTTTCGCCGAGGAAGCGGGCGGTGCCGCCGGTTGCCAGCACCTTGAAACCCTGTTCGACGAGGATGCGGATTGCCGGCAGCACGCGCGCCTTGTCCTCGTCGCGCACGGAGACGAAGACCGTTCCGTCACGCGGCAGTTCAACGCCGGCGCCGAGCTGCGACTTGGCGAAGGCCAGCGCAAAATCGGTGTCGAGACCGATGACTTCGCCGGTCGAGCGCATTTCCGGGCCGAGCAGCGTGTCGACGCCAGGGAAGCGGGCGAAGGGGAACACGGCTTCCTTAACGGCGATATGCGTGAGCTTGCGCGGATCGGGCTTCTGACCATAGGCGGCGAAGGTCGCATCGAGCTTCTCACCGGCCATGACACGGGCGGCGATCTTGGCGATCGGTGCGCCGATGGTCTTGGCGACGAAAGGCACGGTGCGCGAGGCACGGGGATTGACTTCGAGCACGTAGACCGTGCCGTCCTTGATGGCGAACTGGACGTTCATCAGGCCGCCGACATTGAGCGCCTTGGCCATGGCTTTCGCCTGACGCTCCAGCTCGTCGAGCAGTTCGACGGGCAGCGAGCGCGGCGGCAGCGAGCAGGCGCTGTCGCCCGAATGGATGCCGGCTTCCTCGATATGCTCCATGATGCCGGCGACATAGACGTCGGTGCCGTCGGAGAGGCAGTCGACGTCGACTTCGATGGCATGAGAGAGATAGCTGTCGAAGAGCAGCGGGTTCTTGCCGAGCAGGGTGTTGATCTGGCCGGTCTTGTCGTTCGGATAACGCTGCTTGATATCTTCAGGCACCAGTTCCGGAACGGTGTCGAGCAGGTAGGTCTGCAGCTGGCCTTCCGAATGCAGGATCTGCATGGCGCGGCCGCCGAGCACGTAGGAGGGGCGCACGACCAGCGGGAAGCCGATTTCGGCGGCGACCAGGCGGGCCTGCTCGACCGAATAGGCGATGCCGTTGTTCGGCTGGTTGAGATCGAGCTTCATCAGAAGCTTCTGGAAGCGGTCGCGGTCTTCGGCAAGGTCGATCATATCAGGCGCGGTGCCGAGGATCGGAATGCCGTTCTTTTCCAGCGCCTCGGCGAGCTTCAGCGGCGTCTGGCCGCCGAACTGGACGATGACGCCGACGACTTCGCCCTTTTCCTGCTCTGCGCGCAGGATCTCGATCACGTCTTCGGCCGTCAGCGGCTCGAAATAGAGGCGATCCGACGTGTCGTAGTCAGTCGAGACGGTTTCCGGGTTGCAGTTGATCATGATCGCTTCATAACCCGCATCCTTCAGCGCGAAGGCGGCGTGGCAGCAGCAATAGTCGAACTCGATGCCCTGGCCGATGCGGTTCGGGCCGCCGCCGAGGATGACGACCTTCTTGCGGTCGGAGACTTGGGCTTCCGAGCGGGCGGCGCCGACGAAGGGCGTCTCGTAGGTCGAATACATATAGGCGGTCGGCGAGGCGAATTCGGCCGCACAAGTGTCGATGCGCTTGAAGACCGGGCGGACGTTCAAACCGTTGCGGAGTTCGGCGACTTCCTTCGGGCGCTTGCCGGTGAGCGTCGCAAGACGCGCATCGGAGAAGCCCATCGCCTTCAGCATGCGCAGGTTGGCGGCATCATCAGGCAGGCCGTGTTCGCGGATGCGGGCTTCCATGTCGACGATGTTCTTGAGCTCCGCGATGAACCAGGGATCGATCTTGCAACCCTCGTGCACCTCTTCGATGCTGAGGCCCTGGCGCAGCGCCTGAGCGACCATGCGCAGACGGTCCGGCGTCGGTGTGCCGATCGCGGCGCGGATGGCGTTCTGGCTGGATTCGCCTTCCTCGAAATCGGGAATCTCGATTTCATCGAGGCCGGTCAGGCCGGTTTCGAGGCCGCGCAACGCCTTCTGCAGCGATTCTGCGAACGTGCGGCCGATCGCCATGACTTCACCGACCGATTTCATGGCGGTGGTCAGAACCGGCGAGGCGCCCGGGAATTTCTCGAAGGCGAAGCGCGGGATCTTGGTGACCACATAGTCGATCGACGGTTCGAAGGAGGCAGGCGTGGCGCCACCGGTGATGTCGTTTTCCAGCTCGTCGAGCGTATAACCGATGGCGAGCTTGGCGGCGATCTTGGCGATCGGGAAGCCGGTAGCCTTGGAGGCGAGCGCCGATGAACGCGAAACGCGCGGGTTCATTTCGATGACGACGAGGCGGCCGTCCGCCGGGTTGACGGCGAACTGGACGTTCGAGCCGCCGGTTTCGACGCCGATCTCGCGCAGCACCGCGATCGAGGCGTTGCGCATGATTTGGTATTCTTTGTCGGTCAGCGTCAGCGCCGGGGCGACGGTGATCGAATCGCCTGTGTGGACGCCCATCGGGTCGATGTTTTCGATCGAGCAGATAATGATGCAGTTGTCCGCCTTGTCGCGGACGACCTCCATTTCATACTCCTTCCAGCCGAGCACCGATTCTTCGATCAGCACTTCCGTGGTCGGCGAAGCATCGAGGCCGCCGCCAACGATCTCGAAGAATTCCGAGCGGTTGTAGGCGATGCCGCCGCCGGTGCCGCCGAGCGTGAAGGAGGGGCGGATGATGGCGGGAAGGCCGACATGATCGAGCGCCTGGGCGGCGATCGCCACGGCATGGTTCAAGTAGCGCTGCTTGCGATCGCTTTCACCGAGGTTCCACTGGTTTTCCAGCTCATCCAGGGCTTTGTCGAGATCGGCGCCGGAAAGGCTTTCGCGCAGCTTGGTGCGCTCGGCCTCGTGGGTCTTGCGGTCGAGATCCTTGATGTCGGTGGCATTAGCCAGCATCGAGCGCGGGGTTTCCAGGCCGATGCGGGCCATCGCCTCGCGAAACAGCGCACGGTCTTCGGCCATGTCGATGGCGGCCGGCTTGGCGCCGATCATTTCGACATTGTAGCGGTCAAGCACGCCCATGCGCTTCAGGGAAAGAGCGGTATTCAGCGCCGTCTGGCCACCCATGGTCGGCAGCAGCGCATCCGGGCGCTCCTTGGCGATGATCTTGGCGACGACCTCGGGCGTGATCGGCTCGACATAGGTGGCGTCGGCAAGGCCCGGATCGGTCATGATCGTTGCCGGGTTGGAGTTGACGAGGATAACGCGGTAGCCTTCCTCCTTCAGCGCCTTGCAGGCCTGGGTGCCGGAATAGTCGAATTCGCAGGCCTGGCCAATGACAATCGGTCCCGCGCCGATGATGAGGATCGATTTGATGTCTTGGCGCTTCGGCATGGGCGATATCCGTTTTCTAGCTGCGCAAAAAGCCGGCCAGGGTGGGAGATCACCAGGTCGGGTCGCGCATTGAGGTCTTTTCAGGCTAGAAGCGGCTTATAGGCAAATGTTTTTGCAAACGGAACCCCATAAATCACGGAATCGACAGGAATCCCGACATGGCGTGAAAGGCTATTTTCGGTCGGGCACGACGAGCACCCGGATTTCGCCGCCGCGCGCCGGATTGATGATCGCATCAGGCGCTTCGGAGAGACCGATCCGCCTTGAGATCAGTGGCTCGATCTTGACCCTGCCGGAGGCGATGAGATCGGCGGCGCGGCCATGGGTGAAAGGGTTGACGAAGGAGCCTGTCAGCCTGACCTCGCGAAAAAGCAGGTCGAAGGGCTCGATCTCGATCATCGCACCCTGCGCCATGACGCCGAGGATGACGGCGGTGCCGCCGCGCCGGGCAAGCCGGGGCGCCTGCTGCATCGTCTCGGTGACGCCAGCACATTCGAAAACGACATCGGCGCCGCCAGGCAGCAGTCCGTCTTCGGCCGTGATCCGGGCAATGACATCGCCGTCGCCTGGATTGGCTGTTGCGGTGGCGCCGAGGCTTTCGGCCAGCCGGCGTTTTTCGGCGCTTCGCGTGACCAGCACGATGCGGGTCGCGCCCGCAAGCCTTGCCAGCTGAACCGTGAGCAGGCCGATGACGCCGCCCCCGAGCACGATGGCAGAGGAGCCCGCCTGCAGCCCGCCGAGATCGACGCCGTGAATGCAGCAGGCGAGCGGCTCGCAGAAGGCGCCGTGAAGCGGATCGAGATCACCGGGCAGCGCGAAGGCCTGGCTTTGCGGCATCGAGACGTAATCGGCGAAACCGCCGTCGCGGTGGATGCCGATCGCCTGCAGCTTCCGGCAGAGATTGACGCGGCCGCGCCGGCACTCCTCGCAACGGCCACAAGAAATGTTGGGATCGCCGGTCACGCGCATGCCGGGGCGGAAATCGGTCACCCCAGCCCCGACCGCCTCGACGATCCCTGCGAATTCATGGCCGAGCGTTACCGGCGCTTTTGAGGGAAACTCGCCATGAAAGATATGGCGGTCGGTACCGCAGATGCCGCAGGCTTCGACACGGACCAGCAATTCGCCCGGGCCGGGCGCCGGCCTTTCAACCTCGCAGAGCTGCAATTTTCCTGTTGCTTCCAGGCGTACGGCCTTCATCGGCATTTCCTCCCGCATTCTCCTCTTGGTTCAGGAAGAGCGAAATCGGGAGTCCCGTCAAGCGTTTGGCAGCTCTTCCTTACGTGAAGCGGCGGCGCACTTCCTCGGTATAGCTGCGGCTGACCGGGATTTCCGTGCCGTCGCGGGTAAGGATCGTGAGCCTGCCATTGTCACGTTTGACACCCTCGACATGGGCGTCGGCCACCCAGTGCGAGCGATGGACGCGAAGGCCTGATGTTGAGGCGGTTTCCTTCAGCGCATCGGCGAAACGCAGGAGCACCAGTTCGCGCCCGCGGCTCGTCACCACCTCGGTATAATGATCGCGAACGGAGATGCGCAGCAGCGGGCCGCGGTTCTCAGGCTTCAGCCGGTCGAGGATCGAGGCGTCGGGATGGTTTTCCTCAGGTGCCGCAGCCTCGGCGATTTTTTCGCTCATCGCCATGTAACTCAAAAAACAGAAGAGGCCGCAGAGCGGTACCGAGAAAAGCGCGCGCCACAGGCCGCTTTCCAGCGTGGTCGCTTCGCCGGTGAAGGCATAGTCGACAAGGCCGATGGCAAAACCGATCGGCAGCGCGGCGGCGAGCGCGCCGGCCATCATGCGCGCGAACATCGAAACGATTATTCCCTGCAGCAGCCTTTCGGCGATGATCGCGCAGAGGATGGCGATTGACCAAGCGAGCGCATGTAGGCTCAGCCAATAGGCAAGGCGTTCGCCGAAGGCCATGCGCTCCATCGTGCCGTAGGGGCCGGTGAGGGCAAAGAGCAGGACTATCGCGGTGAAGGTTCCCCAGAAGCGCCAGGAATGGAGAAAGACCTGCAATTCGCGAAGCGTGGATTGCAAGAAAGGGTGATTCACGAAGTTTTCCTGCCGTTTGCGCGGTTCAGATTGAGGAGATGGAAGTCTTGGCGGAAAGAGAGATCGAATTCAACCGGATGTCGCCCATGACCTTTGAGCCGCTTTTCGATGCCCCGCTCGCCGTCCAGATCCATGTCGCCACTGTAACGCCGGCCGCACTTCTCGGCGCCTATATTCTGCTCAACCCGAAGGGCACGCCGCTGCACCGGCTGCTCGGCAAGATCTGGATGGCGCTGATGGTGGTGACGGCGACGTCGAGTTTTTTCATCCACCAGATCAGTCTCATCTACGGGTTCAGCCCGATCCATCTTCTGTCGATCGCGACACTGTTCGGCAGCTGGAATGCAGTCGCCGCCGCCCGCCGCGGCGATATCCGCCTGCACAGGCGCATCGTCGGCGGCCTCTATTTCGGCGGTATCGTACTGGCCGGCCTCTTCACACTCGTGCCCGGCCGGATCATGCACAGGGTCGTCTTTACCGGCGCGGAGTGGTCGGCCGCCTTCGTCGCGGCACTGATCGGCGCGATCCTGGTTGCGATCGTGCTGCGCAGCAGGCGCGGAGCCCCGATCGCCCGATGAAGCCGCTGGAATTCCATCCGTCGACGGATATATAGATTCCTTGAGCGCAAGCACGGGAATTGCCGGGGAGAACTGAGATGGAATGGAAAGGCCGGCGTCAGTCCGACAATGTCGAGGATCGTCGTGGCGACCCGACGAGCGGGGGCAGTCCCTTCGGCCGCGGTGGCGGCTTCAATTTTCCCTCCGGCGGCGGGGTTCGCCGGGCCGGCGGCGGCTTGAGCATCGGCACGATCATCTTCCTCGTCGTCATCTATTTCATCTTCAAGGCGATGGGTATCGACCTGATGCAGGTGCTCGATACCGGTAGCATGTCGAGCGGTCCGGGCTACGAGCAGAGCCAATCGGGCCCGCGCACGCCCGCCAATGACGAGATGACCGCCTTCGTGCGCACCGTTCTTGCCGAGACCGAGGATACCTGGCACGGCATCTTCCAGGCACAGGGCAGGGAGTATGAAGAGCCGCGCCTCGTTCTCTTCTCCGGTCAGACGGAGTCGGCCTGCGGCTTTGCCTCTGCCGCGACCGGGCCGTTCTATTGCCCTGGAGATCACAAGGTCTATCTCGACACCGCGTTCTTCCAGGAGCTTTCCGACCGGTTCGGCGCATCCGGCGATTTCGCCGAAGCCTACGTCGTCTCGCACGAAGTCGGCCATCACGTGCAGAACCTGCTCGGCATCCTGCCGAAGTTCAACCAGGCCCGCCAGCGCATGAGCGAGGAAGAGGCCAACAAGATGTCGGTGCGCGTCGAGCTGCAGGCCGATTGCTTCGCCGGCATCTGGGGCAAATATACCCAGCAGAAGGGTATTCTGGAGGCGGGCGACCTCGAAGAGGCGCTGAACGCCGCCCAGCAGATCGGCGACGATACGCTGCAGAAGCGCTCGCAAGGTTATGTCGTGCCCGAGAGCTTCAACCATGGAACCTCGGCGCAGCGCGTCAAGTGGTTCAAGCGTGGCTTCGATAGCGGGCAACTGACGGCGTGTGATACCTTCTCCGGGCCGGTTTGAGGTTGCCGGCGTCTGCCGTGTGGCCCCTTCGAACTTACTTCTCGCTGTCCATATGCTGCAGCATATGTTCCGGATAACGCCCGCCGGCGGCCGCATCCTTCGGGACGGCGCGTTCTATGGCGGCGAAATCCTCGGGGGATAGTTGCACGGCGCGGGAGCCGAGCGCCTCGGTCAGTCGGTCGCGGCGGCGGGCGCCGATGAGCGGGACGATGTCCTTGCCTTTGGCGGCGACCCAGGCGATGGCGATCTGGGCGACGGAGACGCTCTTTTCCTCGGCGATCTCGCGCAGCTTTTCCACCAGGGCGAGGTTCTGCTCTACATTGCCTTCCTGGAAGCGCGGGCTATGGATGCGGAAGTCGCCGGCGGCGGCCTGACCCTTCTGCCAATGGCCGCTGATAAGGCCGCGCGACAGCACGCCGTAAGCGGTGATCGAGATGCCGAGTTCGCGTGTCGCCGGCAGGATCTTCTCCTCGATGCCGCGCGAAATCAGCGAATATTCGATCTGTAGGTCGACGATCGGGGCAACGGCGGCGGCACGGCGGATCGTGTCGGCGCCGACTTCCGACAGGCCGATATGCCTGACATAACCCGCCTTGACCATGTCGGCGATGGCGCCGACCGTATCCTCGATCGGCACGTTCGGGTCGAGGCGCGCCGGCCGGTAGATGTCGATATAATCGACGCCGAGGCGCTGCAGCGTATAAGCGAGGAAGTTCTTCACCGCCACCGGGCGGCCATCGATGCCGCCCCAGCCGCCGACAGGATCGCGCAGCGCTCCGAACTTGACGCTGATGACGGCATTCTCGCGCCGGCGGCCCTTCAGTGCCTCGCCGATCAACATCTCGTTATGGCCCATGCCGTAGAAGTCGCCGGTGTCGAGCAGGTTGACGCCGGCATCGAGTGCGGCATGGATCGTCGCGATACTCTCTTCGCGGTCGGCAGGGCCGTACATGCCCGACATGCCCATGCAGCCGAGGCCGATGGCGGAGACTTCGGGTCCGGTCTTTCCCAAACGATAGGTCTGCATTGTCTTCTCCATCATGTGCGCCGTGGCGCGATCTGGCATGTGCGCCGTACGGCGCGGTCGATGCCGTTCTACCGCTTTCGCATTGGCGCGATAATCGGATGGCATCGCACAGGCTGTGCGGGAGAATGCACAATGAGCGGTCTCCCTTGGGTGATCTGGATGCCTTTGCCGCGATTGCAAGGAGCGCGGTGTTCGCGCCGCCGCCCGAAAACGCAGGGTGTCCGGATTATCGCTCAGTGGAAGATCCGGGTAACGAAGGCGTCATCTTCTGCTCGTGTTTGTCTGCCCGCACTTGCGAAGACGGAGGAGCGGTTCTGTGTTAGCCTTGCTAAACCTACGGATGCGATCTGTGGGAACTACTCGGAGGGCTGATGGCGAGCGTTCCTGTCAAGCGACGGCTGGCGGCAATCATGGCCACGGATGTGGTTGGTTATGCCCGCCTCATGGAGAGTGACGAAGAGGCGACCCTTGCGCTCATCAAGGCGTTGCAGGCCGACGTCATCGCGCCGAACATCGAGCGCAACGGCGGCAGGATATTCAAGCTGATCGGCGATGGAACCTTGTCCGTGTTCGATTCCGCCACGGGAGCAGTCGAATGCGCGATGGCGATTCAACGCGAACTGGTGCGCCGCGAGTCAGAAAGCGCTCATATCGTTCTCAGAATTGGGATCAACCTTGCCGACGTGCTGGTTGACGGTATGGATATGTTCGGTGACGGCGTAAACGTCGCCTCCCGGGTTGAAGCGGGTGCCGTACCCGGCGGCATTTGCATCACCGATGGTGTCTACCACCAGATCGCTACGCGGATCGGCGGCGCGTTCTTGGAGGGCGGAGAGAAACGTCTGAAGAATATCGAGCGGCCCGTTCGCGTCTGGCACTGGCAACCCAGTCATACGGGAACCGTGAAGGCGGAGCCTTCGCGAATTGCTGAATCTGCAGCAACTTTGGATCAGGAAAAAGTCTTGGTCAGGGTGGGTGTTACGTCTTCAGCTCTTCCCCATCAGCAGGAGGTGATCGGGCTGATCACCTCCGGCCTCGAACAGTACCTTTCGGATCGGCACTGGATCGACGTTGCGTCCGTCTCGACGGCTGAAATGGGCAGCCGTGCCTACGACTACACGGTCAGCATCGGCGTTCATGGGGCTGGTCCATTCCGGTTGAACGCCAGGTTCCTGCGCACGTCGGCCACGTCAATCCTCTGGTCGAGGGCCTTCGATCTGCCTGTGGATTGCGATATCGACGCCATCGAATCGGTCGCGGCGGAGATCGTGTCGCTCGTCGTGGACAAGGTGCTTTCCACTGCAGCTACGACCCTTGCCAGGAAACCGGAGGCGTCGTGGTCGGCATACGAGAATTTTCTGTACGGCAGGATGCTCGACGCGAAACATTTGCTGCCCGAAGCAGAACGCTTCTTCCAGAAGGCGACGGAACTTGATCCAGCGCTCATCGACGCGCATGCGATGTATGCCATTGCACTGGGCTATCGCTTCTCCATGGACGGAATGATCGAGCGACTGCATCGCGCGGCAGAAATCTCGCGCATTGCCTTGCGGCTCGACAATAACCATGCCTACTCCCAGTACGCGGCGGCATTGGTTCAACTGGCGATGCGAAACTATGATGGTGCGAAATCCCACTACGCCAAAGCACGCGACCTGGCGCCGGGCGATGTGGAGATTCGCGCCGATCATGCCGAGTTGCTCCACTACGTCGGTGATTTGGAAACGGCCGCAACCGAAATCGAGGAATGCTTCAGGAAGTCGAAGTATCGGCCAGTCTGGTTCTGGACATCCAGAGGGCTTATCCGGTTTCAGCAAGGCCGTCCGGATGCTGCCGTCGAGGATTTCGAGAATGTTCCGAACAAGTCGTGGCGGACCCTGATTTTGCTCGCCGCAGCTCATGCTCTTCGTGGTGACGAAGAGCGGCGCAGGCACAATGAGGTCGAGGCGCGCAGCCTTGAGCCACGGCTCGGTCCAGAGTTGGTGCGTAGAACATTTCCCTATCGCGACGAAGGTGCGCTTGCGAAGCTCCTCGGCGCTTTCGGAGTTGGCGCATAAATGTCCGACGATCCCGACCGCGTCCATCTTCGAGGCTTGTGGCAATTACATCCAAGATGCCGCATAAATTTCCCGCCCAGCAACATCAAAAACTTTGAAATGTTCACGGATTGTTTCGGTTTCTTTTCTGAGCTATGTCACGTTCTCGGTGACGAGATCGTCTTTCCAGAAAACCACCGCTGTAGAGATGCCTCATGTTAGATCCCAAATTCGTTCGCCGCGGCCTTTTCCTGGTTTTCATCATCCTCTTCCTCGACATTATCGGCATTGCCATCATCATGCCGGTGCTGCCCGCCTATCTCGAGCAGCTGACCGGCGGCGGCATCAGCGATGCGGCGGTCGACGGCGGCTGGCTTATGCTTGTCTATGCCGGCATGCAGTTTCTGTTTGCGCCGCTGCTCGGAAACCTGTCCGATCGTTTCGGTCGCCGGCCGGTGCTTCTGCTTTCGGTGCTGACCTTCGCGATCGACAATTTCATCTGCGGCATCGCCACCAGTTTCTGGATGCTGTTCGTCGGCCGCGTTCTTGCCGGCATCAGCGGCGGCAGTTTTGCCACCTGCTCGGCCTATATCGCCGACATCAGCACGGAGGAGAACCGAGCCAAGAATTTCGGGCTGATCGGCATCGCCTTCGGCGTCGGCTTCACGATCGGCCCCGTCGTCGGCGGTTTTCTCGGCGAATTCGGCCCGCGCGTGCCGTTCCTCGGCGCGGCTGCGCTGTCGCTTCTCAACTTCATCGCTGCCTGCTTCCTGCTGCCTGAAACGCTGGAGGCGAAGAACCGCCGCCGGTTCGAGTGGAAGCGCGCCAATCCGCTCGGCGCGCTGCGGCAGATGCGCCACTATCCCGGCATCGGCTGGGTCAGCCTCGTCATGTTCCTGTTCTTCCTGGCGCATGCCGTCTATCCCTCGGTCTGGTCGTTCGTTTCGACCTATCGCTACGGCTGGAGCGAAGGGCAGATCGGTCTGTCGCTCGGCATCTATGGCATTGGCGCCGCGCTGGTCATGGGGCTGGTTCTGCCACGTGTCGTGCCTCTGCTCGGCGAATGGAAGACAGCGCTTCTCGGCCTTTGTTTTTCGGCTGCGGGGCTTACCGGCTATGCCTTTGCCTGGGAGGGCTGGGTGGTTTACGTCGTCATCGTCGCCACCGTCATGGAAAACGTCGCCGATCCGCCGCTGCGCAGCATTGCCGCCGGTAAGGTGCCGCCTTCGGCGCAGGGCGAGCTGCAGGGCGCGCTCACCAGCCTCAGCAGCATTACCACCATCATCGGGCCGCTGATCTTCACGCAGATGTTCGGCTATTTCACGCGGCCGGAAGCGCCGGTCACCTTCGCCGGTGCCCCTTATCTGATGGCTGCCCTGTTCATTCTGCTGGCGGTCGGCGTGTTTCTCATGCGCGTCCGGGTGCGCCAGCCGGTCAAGGTGCTGGAGGCGGCGGGCTGATCGATCAGAAACGCTGATGCGATGATGAATTTTTCATCATCTGCCTGCTTTGGGGTGGTCCTTTGCGGGGCTTTGATCTAAGTCCAGTTGATATTTCGCCGAGAAACTGCGCGGCGACACAAATTTCAACCACAGGACTGGTGTCATGGACACGCCGATCGACGCGCGCAGGCTTGCGCCGACAACCGATAATCGCTGGGGCGCGCATTTCCGCGCAACGCTGGCGCTCGGCATTCCGCTGATCGGCGCCCAGCTTGCCCAGCTCGGCATCAACACGACTGATGTGATGATCGTCGGCCGCCTCGGTGCGGAGCATCTGGCGGCGATGGTGCTCTCGGCCCAGTTCCTGTTTACGATCCTGATTTTCGGTTCGGGCTTTGCCATCGCCGTCATTCCAATGGTGGCGCAGGCCTATGGCCGCGGCGACGTCGTCTCCGTGCGCCGGTCGCTGCGCATGGGACTGTGGGTGGTGATCGGATACTGGGTTCTGATGCAGCCGGCCTTCTTCAATTCGGAACAGATCCTTCTCTTCGCTCAGCAGAAGCCCGAAGTGGCCAAGCTTGCCCACGGCTATATCGTCATCGGCCAGTTCGGCGTGCTGCCGGCCCTGCTTTTCAACGTGATGCGCGCACTGGTCAGCGCCATCGGCAAGGCGGGCATCATCCTCAACGTCACCATCGCCACCTTGGTGATGAATGCGATCTTCGCCTATATCCTCGTGCTCGGCCATTTCGGCTTTCCGGCAATGGGGCTCGAGGGCGCGGCGATCGTTTCGGTCGTCGTGCAGACGGCCGGTTTCCTCTTCATTCTCGCCTTCGTGCAGAGGCGGGAGGAGACGCGGCGCTACGAGATCTTCGTGCGGTTCTGGAAGCCCGACTGGCATGCGCTGCTTGAGGTCATCAGGCTCGGCTTCCCGATCAGCGTTACCATTCTTGCCGAGGTCAGCCTGTTCACGGTGGCCTCGCTGCTGATGGGCTATATCGGCACTATCGAGCTTGCCGCCCACGGCATCGCCCTGCAATGGGCCTCGATCGCCTTCATGATCCCGCTCGGCCTCAGCCAGGCGGCGACGGTGCGCGTCGGTGTCGCGCACGGGCAGGGCGATTACCACGGACTGATGCGGGCTTCTATCATGGTGGTCATCCTCGCCTGCGCCATCTCGGCGGTGGGTTCGGTGCTCTTTGCCAGCCTGCCACAATTCCTCGGCAGCTGGTTCCTCGATGTCAGTTCGCCCGAAGCGCCTGAAGTGCTGGCCTATGCCGGGCCACTGATCGTCGTTGCCGGGCTTTTCCAGCTCGTCGACGGGCTGCAGGTGGTCGCCAACGGATTGCTGCGTGGCCTCAAGGATGCGCGCGTGCCGATGATTATGGCGCTGATCGCCTATTGGCCGATTGGTTTCTTCCTTGCTTGGGCCTTTGCCTTCCCGCTGGGTTTCGGCGGCATCGGCATCTGGTTCGGCTTCCTCGTCGGGTTGGCGGCCGCAGCCGTCATGCTCTGCGCACGCTTCTATATTCTCCTTCGACGGGAAGGGGTGACGGCGGCCGCCTGAGACGGCCGTCTTTTCCCTCAAGCCGCGACAGGTTTGTAGCTGGCGATATCGGCGCGAATGCCGAGGCGCGCAAACATTTCCTGAGGATCGAAATTCGCGGCCTTGTGCGCCACGGCGACGGCTGCCCGCACGCGCTCGACGACGTCAGCGCTTTCCCATTGGGCGATCGTCACGAAATTGAACTCGCCGGGACCGCCGACCTGCTCCAGCACCGTGTGGTCGATGAAGCCGTCCTGGGCCCCCAGCACCTTGTGGGTCATCATCACATTGACCAGAAATTCCTCGCGTGCCGCGGCCGGCACGGCGAATTTGTCTATCCTGTAGAAGGCTCCGCTCATCCATTTTCTCCTGCATCCGATGTCTGCAGGCAGCTTGATAGTTCCTCAAGTTAAGTTGAGGTCAATATGGCGGCAAAGAAAAAGGCCCGGTAGAGCGGGCCTTGATCCGAAATCGTCATTTCTTGAATTTAGCGCTCGGCGAGCGCCGGTTCGCCCTTCTTCTCGCGCACCATGTTGATGAAGCGGCGGAAGAGATAGTGGCTGTCCTGCGGGCCGGGAGAGGCTTCCGGATGGTGCTGGACCGAGAAGACCTGCTTGCCGAGAACGCGCAGGCCGCAATTGGTGCCGTCGAAAAGCGAAATATGAGTCTCTTCAACGCCATCGGGCAGCGACTTCGAGTCAACAGCGAAACCGTGGTTCATCGAGACGATTTCGACCTTGCCGGTCGTATGGTCCTTGACCGGGTGGTTGGCGCCGTGATGGCCCTGATGCATCTTCTCGGTCTTGGCGCCGAGTGCCAGACCCAGCATCTGATGGCCGAGGCAGATGCCGAAGACCGGGATGTCGGTCTTAACAAGCGTCTTGATGACGGGCACGGCATATTCGCCGGTTGCGGCGGGATCGCCCGGGCCGTTCGAGAGGAAAATGCCGTCCGGCTGCATGGCGAGCACGTCTTCGGCGCTCGTCGTGGCCGGCACGACCGTCACCTTGCAGCCGAGGCCGGCAAACAGGCGCAGGATGTTGCGCTTGACGCCGTAATCGAGGCAGACGACGTGGTATTTTGCGTCCGCGGCGTCGAGTTCGCCGTAGCCTTCGTTCCAGACCCACGGGGTCTGGGCCCATTGCAGGGACTGGCCGGAAGAGGCGACCTTGGCAAGGTCGAGACCTTCGAGGCCGCTCCAGGCTTTGGCTTCGGCCTTCAACGTCTCGATGTCGAAGACGCCGTTCGGGTCGTGGGCGATCACCGCGTTCGGAGCACCGTTCTCACGGATCCAGGCGGTCAGCGCGCGCGTGTCGATGCCGCAGAGACCGATGATGCCGCGTGCCTTCAGCCAGGCGTCGAGGTGCTTGGCGGCGCGGTAATTCGAGGGTTCGGTGATATCGGCCTTGAAGATGACGCCGACGGCGCCGTGGCGGGCGGCGGGCGTCAGATCCTCGATGTCTTCATCGTTGGTGCCGATATTGCCGATATGGGGAAAGGTGAAGGTGACGATCTGGCCGAGATAGGAAGGGTCCGTCAGGATCTCCTCGTAGCCGGTCAGCGCCGTGTTGAAGACGACTTCGGCCTGGACCTTGCCGGTAGCGCCGATGCCCTTGCCTTCGATGACCGTGCCGTCGGCAAGAACGAGCAGGGCGGTCGGCTTTTCGGTTGTCCAGGGTGCTGTCGCGGTCATCTTCATCCCGTTTCCGGCGGTCGGCGCGTTGCCACGCTCGTCGCCATTTGATCTCGCAGGCGTGTGGGCACGGCAATGCCGCGCGTCTTCAGGCCTGATCACGAATTTTGGTGCAGGTGGCGGTAAATAGCCACGCAATCGCTTAGCGTCAATCTTTGTAGCCGAGATCTCGGCCGTTTTCTTGCGCTTTATCGCGCTGACCGCGCAATTTATTTGATCCGCCGTATCAGCGTGGTTTATGAAGCGGCAGCAAAAAAGGAGTGAAGACCATGCTGCGCGATCAACTCGCCACCCAGCTGAAAGAGGCGATGAAGGCCAAGGATTCGGAGCGGCTTTCCACCGTCCGGCTGATTCAGGCCGCGGTCAAGGACCGCGATATCGCCAATCGCGGCACCGGCAAGGAGCAGGCGAGCGACGACGAGATCCTGCAGATCCTCGCCAAGATGGTGAAGCAGCGCGACGAATCGGCAAAGATCTACGAAGAGAATTCCCGGCCGGAGCTTGCCGCCAAGGAGCGCGCCGAAATCGTCGTCATCCAGGATTTCATGCCGAAGCAGCTTTCCGACGGCGAAGTGCGTGCCAATATCTCGGCGGTAATCGCCGAGACGGGTTCCTCCGGCGTCAAGGACATGGGCAAGGTGATGGCGGCGCTCAAGGAGCGTTATGCCGGCCAGATGGATTTCGCCAAGGCGTCGGCGACCGTCAAGGAACTTTTGAACTGACGAGGCTTGCCTGCGGTTCGTCACGGACCGCAGGCCCGAGCACCGCTTCTGCGGCCGCATCGATGATGGCGAATTTCGACGCCTGATAATTCCAGTATTCCAGGATGAAGCGGCCGGACAGCCAGAAGTCGCCCTTGCGGGAAGGCTCGGTCCAGCCGACGCTTTCCATGGTCGCCGCCTGGGTCAGAAGCCGCTTCAGGTGGGTGTTGGAGATCATGAACTGTTCGCGGATCTCTCTCAGCGACAGCGGTCCGATCACGACGCGCTCGGCCGTGCGGGGAAATTCCGGAAGGCGCGAGATCAAGTAATCCATCACCAGCCCGCCGGAGTTCGCCCAGTTGAACAGGTTGAAGGTCGGGCCCGGATTGCGCACCGCCTCGCTGCCTATGATCGCCCTTGCGATCAGCGGCTGGATCGCCGCCATCATTGCCGAGGGGTCGGCGCTGATCTTATCGGCGCGTTGACCACCATCGAGGCTGTCGAGGATCATCGCATGGGCGACGAGCCACCGGGTGAAATGCTGCTCGGCGATTTCGGTGGGTTCCAGGTAGCGTGTGCGCTTATCGGGGCCGGGAACGGCGCTCAGGAAGCGATAGGCCAGCATTTCCTGCATGAAGGCTGCGGCCGTGTTGCGGCTGGCGATGTCGTTCCTGACGGCAAAATCGATGAAACGGCCGGAATAGAGGCCGCTTTTGCCGTCGTCGGGATGACCGTAGTGAAGCGCGAAGCCGGCATGGGCCATCAGCCAGCGTTGCTGTGCGGCGAAAATCGAGGCGATGCGCGGGCTCTCGCGATAGATCGAAAGCATCTGATTGGCGCAATGCAGGATCGCAGCGAGAAAGCGATCGTCTGCGGCAAGATTTTTCGCGGTAAAGGCCATTTGGAGGGGTCCAGGATTTCGGCGCATTCATCTTTCAGCTAAGCGCCGCCTGTCAACGGTTTTGTCAATAATCAGTTAATTTCAAAGGGAAATTGTATCAAGGGGAGCCAAAAATTAAGAAGGCAGGAGCTGGGGGCGCTCCTGCCTTCTTGCTCTTTGCTTCCGCCGGCACGCAGGGCCGAGGCCCAAGCCGGAGGGTATTTGCAAAGGCACCCTTGCGAAGCGGCGCCGGGGGTAGGGATGGTGCTTCGCTCGGGGATCGCTTTGTTGAGATCGAACTTATTGCGGTGCGGCGGCGCATTCAAATTACAAAAAAATAATGATTCCCGAGAACGGTGGTTTTAGAGGCGTCGAAGCGCGGGCCGGACGGTCGGCCCGAAGGTGAGGATTCTCAATTGGCTTGATTAGTAAGTTGCTGTTTTAAAACGATTTAATCGGCCTCTCTTAGAGGCGGCGGCTTCTTGCGGAGCGCTTGCTGCGACGGAATTGCCGGTCTCGGAGGACAATAATGTCGCACCCCTGTCGCAGGGGCGATAACGTGTTGTTGATTGGATAACCGACGCCGCCGACTGTGGGTGCACTTGCCTGTGAATAGCGGGTTTTCCTGACGAGTTTCGTGGCATGGCGCGGCAAAGCAGCTTATATGGAGCTTGGCCAAGAGGTATAAATGCGCTTTTCCAACACCTTTCTCGATGAGATCCGCGACCGCGTTCCGATTTCGAACGTGATTGCGCGTCGCGTGAGCTGGGACAAGCGCAAGACCAACGTCTCGCGCGGCGACTACTGGGCCTGCTGCCCGTTCCACGGCGAGAAATCGCCGAGCTTCCACTGCGAGGATCGGAAGGGCCGCTACCACTGTTTCGGCTGTGGCGTCACCGGCGACCATTTCCGTTTCCTGACCGAACTCGAAGGCTTAAGTTTTCCCGAGGCGGTGCAGCAGGTCGCCGACATGGCCGGCGTGCCGATGCCGCTTGCCGATCCGGTGATGGAGAAGCGGGAGAAAGAGCGCGGCTCACTGATCGACGTCATGGAAATGGCGACGCGCTTCTTCCAGGACCAGTTGCAGACCGCCAATGGAGCGAGGGCCCGCGCCTATCTGCGCGACCGCGGGCTGACGGGACGCACCATCGAAACATTCGGTCTCGGTTATGCGCCTGACAGCCGCAATGCGCTGAAGGAATTCCTCGCCGGCAAGGGCGTCACCAAGGAGCAGATCGAGGCCTGCGGCCTGGTCGTCCATGAAAATGTGCCGGTGTCCTACGATCGCTTCCGCGACCGCATCATGTTCCCGATCCTCTCGTCCCGGGAAAAGGTGATCGCCTTCGGCGGCCGCGCCATGTCTGCGGATGCGCCGGCGAAATATCTGAATTCCAACGAGACCGAGCTCTTCCACAAGGGCAACGTGCTTTACAATTTCGCTCGCGCGCGCCGCGCGATCCAGGGGCCGGGCCGCGATGCCCAGGACGACAATGCATCCGGCACCATCATCGCCGTCGAAGGCTATATGGACGTGATCGCGCTCTTTCAGGCCGGCGTCGAGAACGCCGTGGCGCCGCTCGGCACGGCGCTCACCGAAAACCAGCTCGAACTGCTCTGGAAGATGGTGCCGCAGCCGGTGCTCTGTTTCGACGGCGACGGCGCTGGTATCCGCGCTGCCAATCGCGCCGCCGAACTGGCGCTGCCGCATCTGAAACCCGGCCGCTCCGTGCGTTTCGCGCTGCTGCCCGATGGCAAGGACCCTGACGATCTCGTGCGCGATGATGGGCGCGCGCCCTTCGACAAGGTGATGAGCCAGGCAAAGCCGCTCTCCGAGATGCTCTGGAACCGGGAAATCAACACCGGCAAGTTCGATACGCCGGAAGCGCGCGCCGAGCTCGAGGCGCGGCTGAAGCAGCTCGTCGCCGTCATCGCCGACGAGAATGTGCGCCGCCATTACCAGCAGGACATTCGCGACCGGCTGAACGCCTTCTTCCAGCCGCAGTTCCAGAACCGTGGCAATGGCGATCGGCGCGGCTTCAACGGCCGCGCAGGCCGCGGCAATGCCGGCAAGGAAGGGCCGAAAAGCCCGAATGTCATTTCCGACCGCCTCGCGCGCTCCGGCCTGGTGCGCGGCCATCAGGACAATACGGCGCTGCGCGAAAGCGTGCTGGCGCTGACCGTCGTCAACCATCCCTCGCTGATGATCGACGATTACGACGAAATCGCCGCGATCGAATATGACAGCAAAGCGCTGCAGCGGCTCTGGTCGGCAATGCTGGGCGCCGCGGCTGCGGTCGCCGGCCCGCATCTGACGCGAGAATATCTGACCGAGCGGCTGGAATTCGAGGGCTTCGGCCCGCTTATCCAGAGCCTCGACCAGCAGGTGCGCAATGCCCGGCTGTGGACGGCGACCGAGGAAGCGGCAATGGAGGATGCGCGCGAGGGTTATCGCCAGGCGCTTGCCTTCCACAAACGGGCCAAGGCGCTGCGCCGCCAGAAGATCGAACTCGAGCGTGAGATCGCGCTGGCGACCGAAGCTGGCGACGGCGAGGCGATCGTTCAGCTGATACGGGCACAGCAGGAAGTGCATTTCGAAGGGGTGCGCCTTGAGAACCAGGAGGCGATCATCGATGGCTTCGGCGTGCTTTCCGGCCGCGTCAAAGGAGCGGCGAACCACTGATGCCGCTCAGCGAACGCAATGAACCGGGCTTCTCCGCTTCCGGCGCGCTGTTTTCCGACGGTCGCGCGCCACTTGATGTGCTGAAGCAGGTCTACGGCTATTCCTCGTTCCGCGGCAAGCAGCAGCAGGTCGTCGAACATTTGGTTTCCGGCGGCGACGCGGTGGTGCTCTTTCCCACAGGGGCGGGCAAATCGCTCTGCTTCCAGATCCCCGCACTCTGCCGAGACGGCGTCGGCATCGTCGTTTCGCCGCTGATTGCGCTGATGCGCGATCAGGTGGAGGCGATGAAGCAGCTCGGTATCCGCGCCGCAGCGCTCAATTCGTCGCTGTCGCGCGAGGAATTCGTCGAGGTCCGCCGGGCGCTTTCGGCAGGGCGTCTCGACCTTCTCTACGTGACGCCCGAGCGCATCCTGACCGACGGGTTCCGCGAACTGATCGCCAATGAGAAGATCGCGCTGTTTGCCATCGACGAGGCCCATTGCGTCTCGCAATGGGGCCATGATTTCCGGCCGGAATATCGCGAACTCGGCCGGCTCGGCGAGCAATATCCCGGCGTGCCCCGTGTGGCACTGACGGCAACAGCCGATCCGCACACGCGCGACGACATTATCGAGCGGCTGGGGCTCGGCAATGCCGAGATCTTCACCACCAGCTTCGACCGGCCGAACATCGCCTATGAGATCGTCGAGCGCGATCAGCCGCGCCAGCAGCTGCTGCGGTTCCTCTCCGGCCACAAGGGCGACAGCGGCATCGTCTATTGCCTGTCGCGCGCTAAGGTCGAGGATACCGCCGAGTGGCTGAACGGGCAGGGCATCCGCGCGCTCGCCTATCACGCCGGCATGGACAGGGCGGTTCGCGACGCCAATCAGGACGCCTTCCTGAAAGAAGAAAACCTCTGCCTGGTCGCCACTGTCGCCTTCGGCATGGGCATCGACAAGCCGAACGTGCGTTATGTCGCCCATCTCGACCTGCCGGGCTCGGTGGAAGCCTATTATCAGGAAACCGGGCGCGCCGGACGCGACGGCCTGCCGTCCGAGGTCTGGATGGCCTATGGCATGGCCGACGTCATCCAGCGCGGCCGGATGATCGACGAGGGCAGTGCCGCCGTCGAGATCAAGCGGGTCGAACGCGCCAAGCTCAACGCATTGCTGGCGATCTGTGAAACTGCCTCCTGCCGTCGCCAGGCGATCCTTGCCCATTTCGGCGAGGCGCATGCCGGCCAATGCGGCAATTGCGACACCTGCCTGAAACCGGTCGAGACCTGGGAGGGCACCGAGGCGGCGATCAAGGCGCTCGCCGCCGTCTATCGCACCGGTGAGCGGTTCGGTGCTGGCCACGTCGTCGATGTGCTCCTCGGCAACGTCAACGAGAAGACAGAGCGTTTCGGCCACACTGAGATGCCCGTGTTCGGCGCCGGCAAGGACATTCCGGCGCGCACATGGCAATCGGTCTATCGCCAGCTGCTCGCCATGGGGCTGATCCGCGTCGATCACGAAGCCTTCGGCGCGCTGAAGCTGGAGCCGGAGGCGCGCGCCGTTTTCAAACATGAGCGCCAGGTGTTCTTCCGCAAGGACCGCCCGGCCTCGGAACGGCGCACGAAGAAGGCTGAGCGCAGCGAGCGCAAATCGGGCCTGTCCGGCGCCGACGGCACTCTCTTCGAGGCGCTCAGGGCCGAGCGCATGGCGATCGCCAAATCCCTCGGTGTGCCGCCCTATGTCGTCTTCCCCGATACGACGCTGATTGCTTTCGCCACCGAGCGGCCGCGCAGCCGTAAGGAGTTGCTCGGCATATCAGGTGTCGGGCAGTCGAAGCTCGAGCGCTATGGCGACGCGTTCCTGGACATCATCCTCGCGCACGACCCGTAGCCCGCAGGGATTGGCGATGGTCCCGATCCCGGAGCACTTGGTCAGGCGAGGTCTGTGTGGAGGAAATCGTTGCCTTTGTAGAGAAGGCGCGTTTTCAGCGCTTTGGCGCAAGCATAGGCAAAGCAATCGCCGAAATTCAGGTCTGCCCGATGACCAATGACTTTTCCATAGCTCATGCTTGCAGACAGTGCATCTTCGCCGATCTCATGCGAGATCGAAATCTCTTCGAGATTGAGATCTTCGGCGAATGCATCGACCGCCTCGGCTGATGCCCTCAGAAGTTCGGGTGTCGTTTTCCTGCCTGTCGGCGTCTTCTGCCGCGCGAGCGCCTGGATAGCCTCGAAGCGGACAAGGGGCGAGATGTGCATAATGGGATCGTCCGATGCCGCCAGAGTCTTCTCAAGTTCTTCATGGCCGGGCTCTCGCGCAAGAATGGCGACGATCGCTGATGCGTCGATAAACATCAGGTATCCCACATTTCGTCGCTGAATTTTTTCATGTCGAATGACGGGTCGTTTGCTCCCATCGCATCCGCCAGCGTTTTTGCGCGCGCGAGGCGTTCATGCAGCGGCCGGCTTTGCCGCGCGCGCGTAAGCTCATGATGGAGCGCCGTTCGCACGGCATCGGTTTTTGTCGCAGCCTTGGTCAGGCGCTGCAGCTCACTCGCAAGCTCGTCTACTTCAGGGTCTCTGATATAAAGCGCCATGGTGATATTCCTTCTGTATATACAGATATCATTTTTGAATATTCATTTCAATTTCTCTCGCTGCGGACCTTTCCTTGTGAAAATATTTCGTACCAGATTGGCGACATCTGCACTTGCTTTGTGCTAATTGCAGCGCCCATCGGAGCACGTTTTGGGGATAAGGGCGTTTACAATGACAAAAGCATTTCTTTCCCACCTGCAGTCTGAGCTTGCCTCTCTTAGGGATGCCGGCCTTTACAAATCCGAGCGGGTCATCACCTCGAAGCAGGCCGGCGAAATCGCCGTTGTTTCCGGCGAGCGGGTGCTGAATTTCTGCGCCAACAACTATCTCGGCCTTGCCGACAACGAGGAACTGGCCGAGGCCGGCAAGAACGCGCTCGACCGCTACGGCTACGGCATGGCTTCGGTGCGCTTCATCTGCGGCACGCAGGAGGAGCACAAGCAGCTCGAAGCGCGGATCTCCTCCTTCCTCGGCATGGAAGATACGATCCTCTATTCCTCCTGCTTCGATGCCAATGGCGGCCTCTTCGAAACGCTGCTGTCGGAAGAGGACGCGATCATCTCGGATGCGCTGAATCACGCCTCGATCATCGACGGCGTCCGGCTTTCGAAGGCCAAGCGTTTCCGCTACGCCAACAATGACATGGCGGCACTCGAAGAAGAGCTGAAAAAGGCCGAGGGCAGCCGCTTCAAGCTGATCGCCACCGATGGCGTCTTCTCGATGGACGGCATCATCGCCAATCTCGGCGGCGTCTGCGATCTCGCCGAAAAATATGGCGCGATGGTCATGGTCGACGACAGCCATGCGGTGGGTTTCGTCGGCAAGAACGGCCGCGGCTCGCCGGAACATTGCGGCGTCGAGGGCCGGATCGACATCATCACCGGCACGCTGGGGAAGGCGCTCGGTGGTGCTTCCGGCGGTTATACCTCGGCCAAATCAGAGACCGTCGAATGGCTGCGGCAGCGCTCGCGGCCCTATCTGTTTTCGAACACGCTGGCGCCTGTGATTGCTGCCGCCTCGCTTAAAGTGTTCGACCTCATCGAAAACGGTGATGCTTTGCGGCAGCGTCTTTCCGACAATGCCGATCTCTTCCGCGCCGAGATGACCAAGCTCGGCTTCACGCTTGCCGGCGAGGGCCATCCGATCATTCCCGTCATGCTTGGCGACGCCAAGCTGGCGCAAGACATGGCGAGCCTGATGCTCAAGAAGGGGATCTACGTGATCGGCTTCTCCTTCCCCGTCGTGCCGAAGGGCCAGGCCCGCATCCGCACACAGATGTCGGCGGCGCATTCGCGGGCTGATGTGGAGCGGGCAATCGCCGCCTTTGCGGAAGCCGGGCGGGAATTGGGTGTGATTTGAGAATGGGCGTCGGCGCATTTCCTCTTCTCCCCAGCGGGGAGAAGATGTCCGACAGGACAGATTAGGGGGCGAGCGAAGCGAGGTTTCGAGCGACGAGCGAGGAACACATTCGGGTTTAGATGGCGTGCCGCGCGGCCCCCTCATCCGCCCTACGGGCACATTCTCCCCGGTGGGGAGAAGAGGGAGTCGCAAAGTCGGCACGAGAACAAGGGCGGATATTGTCGATGTCGAATATGATGAAGGCGCTGGTCAAGTCGAAGGCGGAAGTCGGGCTCTGGATGGAGAACGTGCCGGTGCCGGAGGTGGGGCCGAACGACGTGCTGATCCGGGTGAAGAAATCGGCGATCTGCGGCACCGACGTTCATATCTGGAACTGGGACCAATGGGCGCAGAAGACTATTCCGGTGCCGATGGTGGTCGGCCATGAATTCTCAGGCGAGATCGCCGAGATCGGTTCGGCGGTCACCAAGTACCATGTCGGCGAGCGGGTCTCCGGCGAAGGGCATATCGTCTGCGGCAAGTGCCGCAACTGCCGGGCGGGCAGGGGGCATCTTTGCCGCAACACGCTCGGCGTCGGCGTCAACCGGCCAGGTTCCTTCGGCGAGTTCGTCTGCATTCCCGAAAGCAATGTCGTGCCGATCCCGGACGATATTTCGGACGAGATCGCGGCGATCTTCGATCCTTTCGGCAATGCGGTGCACACAGCACTCTCCTTCGATCTCGTCGGCGAGGATGTGCTCGTCACCGGCGCCGGGCCGATCGGCATCATGGGAGCGCTCGTCGCCAAGCGTTCGGGCGCCCGCAAGGTCGTCATCACCGATATCAATCCGCACCGGCTGGATCTCGCGCGCAGGCTTGGCATCGATCATGTCGTCGATGCCTCCAAGGAAAACCTTGCCGACGTGATGAAGGCAATCGGCATGACCGAAGGGTTCGACGTCGGGCTCGAAATGTCGGGCGCCGCACCCGCCTTCCGCGACATGATCGACAAGATGAACAATGGCGGCAAGATCGCCATCCTCGGCATCGCGCCCGCCGGTTTCGAGATCGACTGGAACAAGGTGATCTTCAAGATGCTCAATCTCAAGGGCATCTATGGCCGCGAGATGTTCGAGACCTGGTACAAGATGATCGCCTTCGTCCAGGGCGGCCTCGATCTTTCGCCCATCATTACCCACCGCATCAAGATCGACGAATTCCGCGATGGTTTCGAGGCGATGCGGTCGGGCAACTCCGGCAAAGTGGTCATGGATTGGATGTGAGGGGACGACATGCTCTATGAAGGAAGCTGCCACTGCGGCAACGTGGCTTTCGAGGTCGAGGGCGAATTCACCGAGGCGCTCGACTGCAACTGTTCGCTCTGCCGCCGGCGGGGCGGGCTTCTCGCCTTCGCGCCGCGCGAGAAGCTGGTCGTGAAAACGCCGGAAGAGAATATCTCGACCTATACTTTCAACAGACATGTCATCCGGCATCATTTCTGCGCCAATTGCGGCATCGCGCCGTTCGGCGAGGGCGTTGCCCCGAACGGCGCGGCGATGGCTGCGATCAATCTGCGCTGCATTCCCGCGATCGATCTCGGCGCGCTGACGGTGAAGTCCTATGACGGCGCGGCGCTTTAGCCAATATTCGCCGGAGAGAGGCGAATAAACGGCCGGCACAACTGCAAAACGGCCGAAACAACTGGGACGGCGGCCAAAATCCTGGCTGCCCTTGTCTTTTGTTCGCCGCATCTTAAATAAGGTTCGCAATCGCAGCCGCGGTTCAAAGCCTGTGGATAAGGCTTTTTCCGATTTTTCGTGAGCTTTTTTTCTGGAAAAGCTTGACGAGAAGAAAAAATGCGGGAATCACCGTTCGACTTGTTGAGATGGTGAACTGGGTCAAGGCGGATCGCGCAACCATGGCCGGAAGTCCTAAAGCAAGAAAGCTTTGCTGTCCGGTGCCGGCTATCGTGGTTAATCAGGCTTTAAATGTCATCCCGTTAGGTGGGCAAAGGTGATTCTGGGGCGGCGCGGGCGATGCGTCAGGCCCCTGAGACGGCCCATTCACCGTAGCGAGATTGGATAGCGTCAGGAAGGCGACGATATAAATGGCAACCAAGGTCAAAGAGAACGAAGACGCGGAAGTCGAACGCGACGGCGCAAGCGACGGCCCTCTTCTCGATCTTTCTGATGACGCAGTCAAGAAGATGATCAAGGCCGCCAAGAAGCGCGGCTATGTGACGATGGACGAGCTCAACGCCGTCCTGCCGTCAGAGGAAGTGACGTCCGAGCAGATCGAAGACACGATGTCGATGCTTTCGGACATGGGCATCAACGTCATCGAAGACGAAGAAGCCGAGGAAGCCGGTGCTTCTGGCGGCGGCGATGACGATGACGCTGGCGGTGACGAGGAAAGCGAAGGCGGCGAACTCGCACCTTCGAGCGGCACCGCGCTTGCGACTGCCAAGAAGAAAGAACCGACCGACCGTACCGACGATCCCGTTCGCATGTACCTGCGCGAGATGGGTTCGGTGGAGCTTCTCTCCCGCGAGGGCGAAATCGCGATCGCCAAGCGCATCGAGGCCGGCCGCGAAACGATGATCGCGGGCCTCTGCGAGAGCCCGCTGACCTTCCAGGCACTGATCATCTGGCGCGACGAACTCAACGAAGGCACGACGCTGCTGCGCGAGATCATCGATCTCGAAACGACCTATTCCGGTCCTGAAGCCAAGGCTGCGCCGCAGTTCCAGAGCCCTGAGAAGATCGAGGCCGACCGCAAGGCGGCCGAGGAAAAGGAAAAGACCCGGCGCGCCCGCTCCGGCGACGACGACATCACCGATGTCGGCGGCGAGAGCATGCCTCCCGAGGAGGAGGAAGAGGACGAGGACGAATCCAACCTTTCGCTGGCGGCGATGGAAGCCGAGCTTCGTCCGCAGGTGATGGAGACGCTGGATACGATCGCCGAGACCTACAAGAAGCTGCGTAAGCTGCAGGACCAGCAGGTCGAGCAGCGCCTGTCGGCATCCGGTACGCTGTCGACCGCCCAGGAGCGCCGCTACAAGGAGCTCAAGGATGAGCTCATCAAGGCCGTCAAGTCTCTGTCCCTGAACCAGAACCGCATCGACGCCCTGGTCGAACAGCTTTACGACATCAACAAGCGCCTGGTTTCCAACGAAGGCCGCCTGCTGCGTCTGGCCGAGTCCTATGGCGTCAAGCGCGATAGTTTCCTGGAGCAGTACCAGGGCGCGGAGCTGGATCCGAACTGGATGAAGTCGATCGGCAATCTGGCCGCGCGCGGCTGGAAGGAATTCGCCAAGGGCGAAAACACCACGATCCGCGACATCCGCCAGGAGATTCAGAATCTGGCGACCGAGACCGGCATTTCGATCTCGGAATTCCGCCGCATCGTGCACATGGTGCAGAAGGGCGAGCGCGAAGCCCGCATCGCCAAGAAGGAAATGGTCGAAGCGAACCTTCGCCTCGTCATCTCTATCGCCAAGAAGTACACGAACCGCGGCCTGCAGTTCCTCGACCTCATTCAGGAAGGCAATATCGGCCTGATGAAGGCGGTCGACAAGTTCGAATACCGCCGCGGCTACAAGTTCTCGACCTATGCGACCTGGTGGATCCGTCAGGCGATCACCCGCTCGATCGCCGACCAGGCCCGTACGATCCGCATTCCGGTGCACATGATCGAGACGATCAACAAGATCGTCCGCACATCGCGCCAGATGCTGCATGAAATCGGTCGCGAGCCGACGCCGGAAGAACTGGCCGAAAAGCTCGCCATGCCGCTCGAAAAGGTCCGCAAGGTCCTGAAGATCGCCAAGGAGCCGATCTCGCTCGAAACCCCGGTGGGCGACGAAGAGGATTCGCATCTCGGCGATTTCATCGAGGACAAGAATGCGCTGCTGCCGATCGACGCCGCCATTCAGGCGAACCTGCGCGAGACGACGACCCGGGTTCTCGCCTCGCTGACGCCGCGCGAAGAACGTGTCTTGCGCATGCGCTTCGGCATCGGCATGAACACCGACCATACGCTCGAAGAAGTCGGCCAGCAGTTCTCGGTCACCCGCGAGCGTATCCGCCAGATCGAGGCGAAGGCGCTGCGCAAGCTGAAGCATCCGAGCCGCTCCAGAAAGCTGCGCTCGTTCCTCGACAGCTGAGGCGCGACAAGATCTCTACGATTGCGAAAGCCGGGTTGATGCCCGGCTTTTTGCTTTTTGTCTTTGTTTCAGGTGCAAGCCGTTATTTCCAACTGCCGCACACTTTTGGGCGACACGCCTAATACCAAATGATCCCGGCGGCTTTCTTGTCGCTCAGTGGTGACAAGATTATAGTCCGGCCACGGGGGAAGAAATCGATCGCGATGCGCGAGCGAGGACCGACGCATCCCCGTGTCGGGTGAATCCTCCGTTGGGAGGTGCGAAATGACCACTTACATTGTGTTGATCAACTGGACGGACCAAGGTGTGCGCAACGTTCGCGACTCGTCAAAACGGCTGGATGCGGCGAAGAAACTGCTCGGCGACATGGGCGGCTCCTTCAACCAGTTCTTTCTGACGATGGGCGGCTACGACATGGTGGCTGTCTGCGAAGCGCCTGACGATGCCGTCATGGCGCGGTTTGGCCTCTCGCTGGCGATGGGCGGCAATGTCCGCACCCAGACACTGAAGGCATTCCCGGAGGCCGCCTATCGAGAGATCATCGGCTCGCTTGGTTGATCGCGACGTTGATCGCGACGAGGGACCGCTATCGGCGATCATAAACGTTGCGCAACTCGCGTCAGACTGGCACTGTCGCCCTGTCCTTAATTCCTTGTGGCGCATCGGCAGGCTCTTGATGAAAGCGTTCCTGGGTTTCATGGCCGCCTTCGATTGCCCCGCAGCTGTTTCCTGAGCGATGGAACTGGCGTGGGAAAATCGCGATGAAGGCATCGAGCGGGGCGCTTTCGCCTCGTTCGCGCTGCATGCCGTCATGCTTGCGCTGCTGCTCCTGCTGCTTCCGAGACCTGAGCCGCCGGCACCGCTGCCGGACGACGGCATTACGGTCGATATCGTTCCCGACGTGGCCAAACCTTCGGCAATGGCGCAGCCGGTTGCAACGCCTGCGCGCATTGCGACAAAGCCGGATGTGAGTGTACCCGCCCGAGAGATCGCTCCGCCGCAAGAGAAGGCGCCGGTGGTCGTGACGTCGCCCGAAGTGGCTTCCGTCCCTCCGGTTCTGCCGAAGAATGATGCATTCGTTGAGGCGGGCCAGCTGTTTTCGGAGACGGTGTTATCAGATCCGCGCAGCCGGCGCGCCCGCGAGGCGCTGCGGCAGCTCTCCGGCGGCGAGCGCAATCTGCAGCTCTGCGATCTCGAGGCGCTGGAGCAGGTGCGCCGCGCACGCCCGGCCATGGTGCCCGATATGGTCGCCCCCTATGCGATGGCTGCGGAGAAGGTGAGCGGCAGCAGCGTGGAAGTGAAGGGAGGCGCCTTCCGCAGCAAGCGGAAATGGTACAACATCCAGTTCAAATGCGAGCTCGATACCGGTTCGGGCAAGGTCACATCCTTCGCCTTTCTCGTCGGCAGTGCCATTCCGGAAAGTGAATGGCAGGAGCACAATCTGGTGGCCGACGACGGGCCTGCCGATCAATGAGCCAAACCGCGATCACGAGGTTTTTTCTATTTGTGGCTTGATGCTGCCGGTTTTAAAGGCCACATCGCTGCTGTGACAGAAGAAGACGTGGAACCGGCGGAAACGCAGCACGAAACGAGAAAGCAGCGGCCTGAAATCCGCTGGGGTGTCGTCGCGTCCGTTGTTGCCCACATTCCGATCGTTGCTCTTCTCATTTTCGGGCTGCCGAAGATCGAGCCGAAGCCCCCCGAAGACGAGAGCGTCAAGGTGGAACTCGTTCAACCGCCAGAGGAAAAGAAGCCAGAGGAAAAGAAGCCGGAAGAGAAGAAGCCCGAGGAAAAGCCTCCCGTGCCGAAGCCGCCGGAAGAGGCCAAGAAGCAACCCCTTCCGCCGCCGCCACCACCTCCACCGCCACGCGCGCCTGAAAATAAGTCGTCAGCGCAAGCCAAGTCCGCGCCTATGCCAAGTCTGGCGCCCGTCTTCGAGTTCGGTGAGAAAGATAGCGGGCCTGCAAAATCGGCGGCGGGGAATTCTTCCCAAGGCGATGCAAAGCCTGCAACGGCAGCGCCGCAGCACGGTGCAAAGCCGGAACAGGCGCCTGCAGAGGCTTCCGCAGAAAAGCCACGGGCCGAGACGCCGCCGGCAAAGCCGGTTCCAGATGACGTGCGGCTGCCCGAGGTTGCGACGGTCGATGCCTTTTCCGAACGCAACGCGCCCCTTGCGGAAGCGACCGGCGAAGCCAAGACTGATATCGAGGTTGTAAAGCCACCGGCGCAAAAGCCTCCTGAACCGCCGAAGGCGGATGCTGCAAAGGACGATCTGCCTAAAGCCAAGACATTATTTTCGCAGACAGCCGACGATGATCCGGTGGCGAAAATAGCGATGAACGGTATGTCGCGCGGCAAACGCGTCGCCCAGCTTTGCGGCAATGAGCTCCAGCAACAGCTTATTCACGATTCGCCCAGCTTTCAGCCGATTGTCGTGCCTACTTTCGGACTATCGCGCGGCACCGTTCTCGATATCAAAAGCGCGGCTTTCCGCACCGCCAAAGGCTGGTACCAAATTCGTTTCCGTTGTGAAGTTGATGAGGATGCCACGAAAGTTGTCTCGTTTGCCCATGAGGCTGGCGGGTTGATCCCTCGCAGCCAATACTCAACCTATAGCATTCGCGAGTAGTTAACGTGATCCGCAGCCGCATTTCCCTGGAACCAGCCAGGCGCAAGGAAGCGCTCCTATCGTTTCCCTATGGCCGTGATGATACGGTGAATAGGGGACAATGATATGTCGAACGAGATTGAGCGTTTTCTTGAGCGTCAGGACGAAGCCGTCAGCGCCCTGTTCCTGGAAAATAAAGGCGACGAGCTGACCGATATTCTGGTGGCGGCACTGGAAGAAGCTTTTGAGATCCTTCTCGAAGCTGCGCCCGCCGAAACGTTTCATTGATAATCTCCGAGAGATTGCCTGCTGAGCTTGCGGCACGCCTGTCCGGTTACCGGATGGAGCAGGATGCGATCGGCCGGTCGACGGCAAGCGTCTTCCGGCTGGAAGGCGAGGGCCTGCCGGCGCTTTATCTGAAGGTCGAGGAGGCAGGTCCATTCGGCGAGCTTGCCGATGAAGCGGCGCGGCTCGGCTGGCTCAAGGCCGCCGGTCTGCCATGCCCCGATGTGATCGCGCGGGAAAGCGACGGCGAGCGCAACTGGCTGCTGATTGGCGCGCTGCCGGGGACCAATCTTGCCAATGCATCGGTGCTGACGCCCCTTGCGCGCGTCGAACTGTTGGCGGCAGCACTTCTCGACCTCCATCGTCTGCCGATCTCCTCCTGTCCCTTCGATCATCGTCTGGAAAAGCGCCTGCCGGTCGCCAAGGCGCGGATGGAGGCGGGGATCGTCGATGAGGAGGATTTCGATGCGGCCAGGCTTGGAAAAAGCGCTGCCGAACTCTTCGCAGAACTCGAGAGCCTGAGGCCTGGTGGCGAGGATCTCGTCGTTTCACATGGTGATGCCTGCCTGCCGAATTTCATCGCTTCCGACGGCCGGTTCTCCGGCTATATCGATTGTAGCCGTCTCGGTGTCGCCGACCGCTATCAGGATATCGCGCTCGCCTGCCGCAGCATCGCCCACAATTTCGGCGAGGCGCTGGTGCTGCCTTTCCTCATTCGCTATGGCTTGCCGGCGCCGGATCAGGCAAGGCTCGATTACTACCGGTTGCTCGACGAGTTTTTCTAGGCGGCCGAGGTAGTTGCGTCCGATCCGTCCGGCTGGCAGACTTGCCGGCAATCAGGCCCGTGGACGAAAAATGCAGAAAAACCAGTTCAGGATGCTGCGCTCGGCGCTGGCGGGCGTCGAGGCGGTGGAGGCGGAAACGCATCACAGCTTCGCGCGCCACACACATGAGCAGTTCGGTATCGGGCTGATCTTTGCCGGTGCGCAGAAATCGCTGAGCGGGCGCGGCATGGTGGAGGCCGAGGCGGGCGATATCATCACGGTCAATCCGAATGAGGTGCATGACGGGATGCCGATCGGCGAGGGACGCTCGTGGCGCATTCTCTATTTCGATCCCGCTATCGTCACCAGTCTTTCCGGAGAGTGCAGGGCGGGCGGGGCAGGGCGATCGGAAATCCCGCATCCTGTCATCCGCAATGCCGCGATCGCCGTCCGCTTTCAAACGCTGTTTCGCGCGGTGACCGACGATCAGGCAATGGATGGGCTGCTGCGCGAGGAACTGTTGCTGCAACTCGTCGTCGATGTCATGCGGGAGCGTAGGGTGAGTGAGGAGCGGCCGGCGGTGCCGGCATCCATCCGAGCGGCACGGGATCTGATCGACGACGATCCGCTTGCCTCCGTCTCGCTCGCCGATCTCTCCAGGGAAAGCGGGCTCAGCCGTTTCCAGGTACTGCGCGGTTTCGCCAGGGCGACCGGCCTGACGCCGCATGCCTATCTCGTGCAGGCCCGCATCCACATGGCACGTCGGCTGATCGCTGCCGGTACGCCGCTTGCGGAAGCAGCCTTTGCTAGCGGCTTTGCCGATCAGAGCCATATGACGCGCGTCTTCGTGCGCAAATACGGCCTGTCGCCGAGCCTCTATGCAGGCGGTTTTCTCTGAACAACGCAAAGGCGCCTGCAATTTCGTTCAAGACCTCTGACTGCCTTCTGCTGTTTCTTCGGCGCTTCCAACAGGAGAGGCGGAATGTCGAGACAGGTTCAAGGGTATTTCTATCTGGCGCTGGCCATGCTGACTGTGGGAAGTACGGTCATAGCAAGCAAGCTCATCGCATCGGGCCTGCCGCCGTTCAGCGCCACCGCATTGCGCTTCGCCATCGCCTTTCCTGTCTTTCTGGTGCTGATGCGGGCGACCGGAGCGCGGCTGCCGAAGCTCTCACGCAATGACCGCCTCATCCTCGTCATTCAGGCAGGCGCCGGCAGCGTCGGTTATACGACGCTTTTGATTTCCGGCCTCAGCCTGACCTCGGCGGCGGATGCCGGCGTCATCATCGGCACGCTGCCGGTGGTGTCGGCGGTCATTTCCATTCTGCTGCTTCGCGAACGGCCACAGCGCGCCTTGCTTGTTGCCATAGGCTTTGCGACGGCCGGGGTGCTTTCGATCGCCTTTACGCCGAATGCGGCCGGCGGGTCGCTGTTCGGCAATGCGCTGATTTTCCTGGCGGTCGTCTGCGAGGGACTGTTCATCCTCCTGAACAAGCGGCTGAAGACGGAGATTGCGCCGCTTTGCCAATCGACACTGATGACCGGCATCGGCTTGGTCGTTTCGATCATCCCGGCGATTTTCGAGGCGCCTCTCGCACATGGCCTTTCCGCAAGCGCCATCGCTGCCGTCGTCTACTATGCGCTGGTGCCGACCGTCGGCGGTTTCCTGCTCTGGTATGCGGGCGCGGAGCGGGTGAGTGGAACGGAAGCCTCGCTCTTCACAGCACTTGCCCCAGTTTGCGCCGTCATGCTCGCCTCCGTCATTCTCGGTGAGCCTGTCGGGCTTAACCAGATCGCCGGCATTGCCTGCGTGCTGGCGGCGGTGCTGGGGCTTGCCTTGGCCGGGAGCCGTATCGCAACGAAGATCGCCGGAGGGAGATAGGCCATGCAGTTCAGCCATTCCGATGCCATATGGCAGACCTTTCCGGAGCTTCGCGCCGGCGCGCTCCACGCCGAAGGGATCCACGCGGCGGCAGACGTCGAGGCGTCGATCGCAAGCTTCAGCGCGATCGCCGGGGCCAGGCTCGCCCGAGCGCCGGAAGGAGAATTCCCCGAGATCCAGGCCTGGCGACGCGGCTTTTCCCGCATGGGCCTGAGGCCGACGCAATATCGCTCTGCATCCGAAGCTCTGCTGCGCCGCTTCCGCCAGGAACAGGTGCTGCCGCGTCTGCATCCACTCGTCGATCTCTGCAATGCGATTTCGCTCGCCTTCGCGATTCCGATTGCCGTCTTCGACACGGAAAAGATTGCGGGCGATCTCGAAGTGCGGCGGGCAACGGGGCATGAAACCTATCTGACCTTCGGCGGCGAGATCGAATATCCCGAGCCGGACGAGGTGATCTTTGCCGATAACGAGGGGAGAGCGCATGCGCGGCGCTGGACGAACCGGCAGAGCGGGCTTTCGGCGGTGCGGGAGACAACGCGCTCGGTGCTGATCGTCGCCGAGGCCCTGCATACCTCCGCCGGCGAGGATATCGCCAGGCTGGTCGCGACGGTCGCCGATGCGCTCGTGCGACACTGGCTGGTCGCGCCGAAGACGGCGATGCTCACCTCGATTTCCCAGCGTTTCGAATTCCAGGGCTGAGGGAGGGAAGGTGGTGTTCGAGGCTTGGGCCGGCGGCATGGCCGCCCTATGTCAGTGGGATCGATATCTTCTGGAGAAGAACCATGCTGGACAAGTCGATCAAGATTCCGGGGCCGGACCATCCGATTTCCATCGAGCACAATCCCTCCCGCGTCGTTGTCACCGTTGGCGGCAAGAGGATTGCCGATAGCCACAATGCGCTGACGCTGCGTGAGGCCTCCTATCCGCCGGTGCAGTATATTCCGCGCCGGGACGTGGACATGTCACTGCTTCGGCGCACCGAGCACAGCAGCCATTGCCCCTACAAGGGCGATGCCTCCTATTACAGCATCGTCCCGGGCGGCGAGCGCTCCGAGAATGCCGTCTGGACCTATGAGGCGCCGAATGCAGCCGTCAGCAGCATCAAGGACCATCTCGCCTTCTATCCCGACCGCGTCGACGGCATCGAGGAAATGGCTTCGCCGGAGGCCGGCAGCTTCTGACGATCCGGCCCGAAATCCGATCTGGCGGAACATGTCGCCCACCGGGCCGTTAGCAGCATAATCGATGGAGCATGCTGTGCCGAAATTCTACTTCCGGCTTTTCGATCGCGACGGCGCCGGGGCGACCGAGATGGGACATGATTTTGCGTCCGTCGAGGCGGCGATGGCGGAGGCGCGGCGCGTGCTTGCCGAGATGGCTGCGGAGGGGTTGCCGGCGGCGCCTCTCAACATGTTTTCGGTGGAACTTTTCGATGAAAGCCGCAAGCCTGTCACGGAAATCCGACTGATCCTCGAAGAAATTAGCAGGTAGCCACAGTTCGGCATTCTATTTCGCGAAATGCCTGTGCTGTCGGCGGCGGACGATCACCATCGTCGACTGGGGGCGCCTGCAGGAAATCGCCGAGTTCGGTCCTGCCTATCTCAGCATCTCCAAGGTGCCGCGTTAGGGGATTGCACAATCCGGTGATCTCGGCTCGTTGCAATTGACAAACCGGCCGTCAGAGCAGAACACCGTTCCGACATCGACTAGAACCTCATGAAGGCCGCAACCCGCATCCTCGGCCGGTGATAATCCCAATGGACATAGCCCAGAACCCGGGGAGCGTTCTTCGCCATCCCGGCTACCTGAACTTCGCCGCCTCCCGCGTCTTTTCCTCGCTCTCCTTCCAATCCGTCGCTATCGCTATGGGGTGGATGATCTACGACCAGACGCACAGCGCCTTGGCGCTCGGCCTGGTAGGCTTCTGCCAGTTCCTGCCGATGGCGGTGCTGACCTTCGTCGTTGGCCATGTCGCCGACCGGTTCGACCGGCGGCGCATCGGCCTTGCGTGCCAGTTGATCGAGGCGGTGACGGCTCTGGTGCTGGCGGTTGCCACCTGGCAGCAATGGCTGACGCCGGCCGGCATTCTTGCCGCCGTGACGGTGCTCGGCGCCGTCGTCGCCTTCGAACGGCCGACGATGGCGGCACTGCTGCCGAACATCGTGCCCGCCTCGATGCTGCAGAAGGCGGTCGCCACCTCCACGTCGATGATGCAGACGGCGCTGATCATCGGCCCCTCGCTCGGCGGCCTGCTCTACGGCCTGAACCCTGTCGCGCCGTTTGCGATGGCAGCGCTGCTCTTTGCCGCCGCGAGCTTCAACGTCATCTCGATCCGCATGCAATGGAGCCCTGCCAAGCGCGAGCCGGTGACGCTCACCTCCGTCTTTGCCGGCGTCTCCTTCATCCGCAGCCGGCCGGTCATGCTGGGCACGATCTCGCTCGATCTCTTCGCAGTGCTGCTCGGCGGCGCTACCGCGCTGCTGCCGATGTTTGCCAGGGATATCCTGCATGCCGGCCCCTGGGGGCTAGGCCTTCTGCGCGCCGCACCGGCGATCGGCGCGCTCGCCATGTCAATCGTGCTTGCCCGCCGGCCGCTCGAGACCCATGTCGGGCGCAAGATGCTTGCCGCCGTCGCCGTGTTCGGCGTCGCCACCATCGTCTTTTCGCTTTCCACCAATATCGCGCTTTCCGTCGCGGCACTGCTTGTCGTCGGGGCGTCGGATACTGTGAGCGTCGTCGTGCGCAGCTCGCTGGTGCAGCTTCTGACGCCGGACGAGATGCGCGGCCGCGTCAGCGCTGTGAATTCGCTGTTCATCGGCACTTCCAACCAGCTCGGCGAGTTCGAATCCGGGATGATGGCGGCAGCGCTCGGGCCTGTTGCCACCGGCATCGTCGGCGGGCTCGGGACGATCGTCGTCGTGCTCTTATGGATGCGGCTCTTTCCCGATCTCGCCAGGGTGAAGACGCTGCAGGGCTGATGCATGTCGCCCAGAACTGCGCGGCAGTTCCGGGATAACGACATGCACGTCTGCGGACTTATCCCTCGCGGTAGTAGTAGCTGTAGCCGTTCAGCGCCGGCGCGCCGCCGAGATGGGCGTAGAGGACCTTCGACCCCTCTGGGAAAAAGCCTTTGCGGGTCAGATCTATCATGCCCTGCATGGATTTTCCCTCATAGACGGGGTCCGTGATCATGGCTTCGGTGCGGGCGGCAAGGCGGATCGCCTCGTTGGTTTCCTCGGACGGCACGCCATAGGCCGGATAGGCGTAATCGGGATTGATGACGATTTCGTCGTCTCGGATGGTGCGACCGAGCTCGACCAATTCTGCAGTATTGTCGACGATGTGACGGACCTGTGCGCGCGTCTGATCGAGCGTGCCCGAAGCATCGATGCCGATCACCCGGTCGGCACGGTTCTGCGCCGCGAAGCCGACGATCATGCCGCCTTGTGTCGATCCCGTGACGACGCAGACGATGATGTAATCGAATTTGAAGCCGAGCGCTTCTTCCTGCATCGCGACCTCTTCGGCAAAACCGATATAGCCGAGGGCGCCATATTTGTGCACCGAGGCGCCTGCGGGGATCGGATAGGGCTTGCCGCCCGCATCCTTCACCGACTGGATGGCATCCTCCCAGCTCTTGCGGATGCCGATGTCGAAACCGTCATCGACAAGGCGGCTGTCGGCGCCCATCAGCCGCGTCATCAGGATGTTGCCGACACGATCGTAGACGGCGTCGTAATGCGGGACCCATTTCTCCTGGATCACCACGCATTTCATGCCGATCTTGGCGGCTGTTGCGGCGACCATGCGGGTATGGTTGGACTGTACGCCGCCGATCGAAACCAGTGTATCGGCGCCAGAGGCGATCGCATCCGGCACGATATATTCGAGCTTTCTGAGCTTGTTTCCGCCCATGGCGAGACCCGAATTGCAGTCGTCGCGCTTGGCGTAGATCTGCACCTTTCCGCCGAGCGCCTGCGTCAATCTCGGAAGATGTTCGATTGGCGTCGGACCGAAGGTGAGGGGGTAGCGTTCGAATTTTTCGAGAAGAGACATGGCAGGGCTCCGTGATGGCATGGTTGCGGATCGTAGGACAAACCCTCTGAAAGGTGCTCTCTATTTTTCGGGGCATTCTTTTACTTCTGCGAAATTTCCCATATTCTTCTGAAATGAAGCGCAATAAATTTTGTAACATACGGAAGATTCTTTCATGGAGCCGCTGGACCGGATCGACATCAAGATTTTGCGAGCCTTGCAGGCCGAAGGCCGACTGACGAATGCCGAGCTTGCGGAGCGCGTCAGCGTCAGCCCCGCCACCTGTCATCGCCGCACGCAGCGGCTGTTCGACGAGGGTTACATCACCGGCGTCAGGGCGGAAGTCGCGCCTGCCTCGGTCGGCCTCGGAGCGCTTGTGATGGTCGGCGTGGTGCTCGATCGCTCGACGCCGGAGAGTTTCGCGGCCTTTGAAAGTGCCGTGCTCGAATTGAAGGATGTCCTCGACTGCAATCTGGTCGCCGGCGATTTCGACTACCTGCTGAAGATCAGGGTCCGCGACATGGCTGATTTCAACAAGCTGCATGGGCAAAAGCTGATAGCGCTCCCCGGTGTCCGGCAGACCCGCACATTTTTCGTCATGAAGGAGGTCAAGGAGAATGCACGCCTGCCGTTCTGATGGCACCTTTGCCTCGTTGAAAGCTGTGTCTCGTGCCATTAGGGTCCCGCGAAGCTTTTGCAGCGGGGATCGGCGTGACGACAGGTTTTATCTCTTTTGTGCTGGCGGCGGTTTTCGCATCGGTGCCGGCTGCGGCTATGGCCGAGTGGCAGGCGGTCGAAGAGGTGCGGCCCTATTCGATTTCAGGCAAGACCGGAGCCGAGCTTTATGAATCGATCGGGGCGCGGGGACCTGAGGTCGGCAACGGGCGAGTGATCGCGCATACGACGTTCAAGCTGACATGGACCCGGAAATACGAACCGCAGGGCAATGCCTGCGTCATCACGACCAACCGGCCGAAACTGATCATCACCTATACGCTGCCGAAACCGTCGGCTGAGCTGCCGGCCGCCGTCAAGAGCAGCTGGGATGCCTTCATCTCGGGCGTGCAGACCCACGAGCGGGTGCATGGGGAGACCATCAAGGACATGGTCAAGGAGATCGAGGCGATGAGCATCGGCCTCACCGTTGCCGACGATCCCGACTGCAAGAAGATCAGGGTCGAACTGACCCGTCGCCTCGGTGAGATCTCACAAAGGCAACGCCAACTCGGCCGCGACTTCGACAAGGTCGAAATGGGCGACGGCGGCAATATCCAGCAGCTCATTCTCAAGCTGGTCAATGGGCCCTGATCGGGCCAAAGCGCGCTATGGCGCGCTGAACGTCAGGAACTGCGGAGCGTCCCATCAGGACTTGCCTGATCGACCGCCGCCGGCAGGTGTTGTGCGAGGATATTCGCCACCTGATCCGTGGGCACGCCAAGCTTCTGCGCCAGCGAGACGAGATACTCGTTCGATAGCGCGGACCGGATTTCATCCGGCGTGATCGGCTGGTTTTCGCCGCGTCCGAGCCAGGAATTGACCTGCGATCCAAGGCCCGCTTCGTTGAGCTTCGCCACCACGCCGTCCAACCCCCCGAATTGGGAAAAGGCATCAGACATCAGGCCGCCGAGGCCGCCCGGATGGCTGCTGATCGCCTTGCTCAGCATGCCGCCCAAATTGTCAAACAAACTCATTGCATCCTCCTTATGGATCGTTGTCGACGCCGCCTTCCGGCGACGCCGACGATTGCCAGTGAGATGACGTCAGGACTTCAGTTTGCTGTTGCAGATGCTGTAGTAGCCGCCACCCTTCTTGATCCAGGTGAGGCCGCCCAGGCTGTTGTCGGCTTTATTGGCTTTGTATTGATCGAGGCAGGTATGCATTCTCGCTTTGCCCGGCGACTCGCTTGCATATTTCGCCGAGACCTTGCTGGGGAAGACCACGCCCTTCGGAGCCTTGGCCGTGGTGGCCGGCGGTTCGGCTGCGTTGTCCGTATTGGCCATTGTCGGCTCTTCGTCCTTGGCATCGCCCGCAGCAGGTGCCGTGGGTGCTGCCGCTGCGTCGGTTCCGCATTGCGACTTGCGGAAATCGTTCCATTTCATGCCGTTCAGGCTGTTGGCCGTCTGCGCCGCTTTGTATTTGGCGCTGCATTCCTTCATCGTCAGGGCATTCGCGTGAGACGCGAAGGTGAATGCTCCGATACCAAGGGCGATGGCTGTTCCGATAGAAGCAAGCTTGATCATGAATACATCCTCCACGAACTGTGTTGATGCCGACGCCTGAACGCGGGCGCACACGCCGTTTGGGTGGGTACCGTCAGGCCACTCCAGATCGGGGAGCAATACTGTCAAATTTTAGGCGATACTTATATAAGTACGGAATAAATCAGGAAATATTAACATAGATACGCTGCCACCCCGCTTCCAACCGGGCGAATGGTCCGCTGTGGGTGGACCTCTCCGATCACGCTCCTATCTCTCCCGTCAACACGAGGCGCAGACGCGCGGAGGAGAAGTGAGATGTCCTATGTCGATGGTTTCGTTGTGGCGGTTCCGAAGGAGAATATCGAGGCCTATAAGAAGTTCTCGACTTTCGCGGGATCGATCTGGAAGGAATATGGCGCGCTCGAATATGTCGAATGCATCGGCGACGACGTGCCCTATGGCGAATTGACCTCCTTTCCCCGTGCCGTGCAGGCCAAGGAGGACGAGGTGGTGGTCTTTTCGTGGATTACCTACCGGTCCCGGCAGGAGCGCGACGATATCAATGCCAAAGTGATGGACGATGCCAGACTCAAGGGCGACCAATGGCAGATGCCGTTCGACGGCAAACGGATGATCTACGGCGGCTTCGAGACGCTGCTCAAGCTCTGATTGTTCCCGCCCGATGCATTCAATCCGTTCGTGCTTGTGGTATAGTCTCCCGCGTTTCGCCAGGCCGCAGCTGACGCCTGGCAACGGGGGGAACGGGCATGCAGCGACGCAATTTCATCAAGGGCCTGATCGTGCTTGGCGCCTGCCCGGCCTGCGCCAGGGCGGCGCTGGCCGCCGAGGGCGGGAATTGGAGCTATGAGGGCCAGTCCGGCCCGGATCACTGGGGGGCAATGGCGCCTGACAATGCCGCCTGTTCGGCCGGTTCGCAGCAATCGCCGCTCGACCTGACCGGAGCCGTCAAGGCGGAGCTTCCGCCGCTTGCAATCGACTGGAGGCCGGGCGGCCGGATCGTCAACAACGGCCACATGATACAGGTCAACATGCCTGCGGGCTGCGGGCTTTCGCGCGGCGGCAAGAGCTACGAGCTGCTGCAATATCATTTCCATGCGCCGAGCGAGCACCATGTCGACGGTCGGAAATTCCCGATGGAGGCGCATTTCGTCCACCGGCACAAGGAGACCGGTACGCTTGGCGTGCTCGGCGTGTTCGTGACGCCGGGAGCGGCCAATTCCGGGTTTTCGCGGCTGGCCGCCGCCTCGCCGAAAGCGGCGGGCGGGGAGGCCGCCGTCGACGATGTCGACCCGAACGGCCTGCTGCCGAAGGAGCGAAACTACTGGTCCTATGAGGGATCGCTGACGACACCGCCCTGCAGCGAGATCGTCGACTGGATGGTGCTCAAGCAGCCGGTCGAGGTCGACGAAAAGGATATAAACGCCTTCACGTCGCTCTATCCGATGAACGCCCGGCCGGTGCTCGCCGCCAACCGGCGTTTCATCCTGTCGTCTTTCTGAGGCGAAGGATTGACTTATCTGCCGTTGGGCGCCAACTCGCGGGGGATATCCTTGCGATGGGAATGTGCCTTGCCCCAGACGATCCTCACGCTGTCCACGCGCGGACAGGGCCTTTACGAATTCACCGATGAGGCGGCTGCCTTCGTCAGCGCGTCGGGGCAGGAGGAGGGGCTGCTCACCGTCTTCGTGCGCCACACATCCTGCTCGCTGCTGATCCAGGAAAACGCCGATCCTGATGTGCGCACCGACCTCCTGTATTTCTTCCACCGCCTCGTGCCGCCGGCCTCCGACCTCTCGATGGGCTGGGTCGTGCACAGGGACGAAGGGCCGGACGATATGCCGGCGCATATCAAGTCGGCGCTGACACAGGTGTCGATCGGCATTCCCGTCGGCAGGGGGCGCCTGATGCTCGGCGCCTGGCAGGGCCTCTATCTCTTCGAGCATCGCGACCGGCCGCACCGGCGCGAAATCGTCCTGCATCTCAGCCCTTGAAAGGGCTAATCCTTCTGAATGAGAAGTGAATGGCTGGTTCGAACACCATTCAGTTTGCAGCGTTTACTGTCGAGACAATCCCTGAAGGGAGAGCTTAGGTCATACCGATCGACGGAGACACTCCATGACGCATTTCCTCACCAAGGCTTCGCTTGCCGCATTGCTCGCCCTCTGCGCCATTCCGGCAACCATTTCCACGGCAGCAGCCGCGGGGCCGCAGACCAACTTCGTCGTCGAGGGGCAATATCATCAACCCATCCGCGGCTGCTCGCCGATGCAGGCGGTGCGCAAGGCGCATTATTCCGGCCTGCGCGATGTCCGCATCACCCGCATGTCGCCGCGTGTCGTCGTCGTGGCCGGGCGCGACCGCCGCGGTTGGGACAGGATGACCTTCGCCAATGTCCGCGGCTGCCCGCTGATCCGGCGCTGAGGCGGCGCCGCCGCCGTTTCGCCTTGACGGCGCCACTTTCAGCCGTCTTTTGTCTAATCCGTATGGGTGATTCCCGCATGATGGTGCGGCGTGATGCGGAGACTGGGGAGGGCGGCTTGGCCGCACCGACCTTAAAGGAGAGTTCTTAGATGATGCAATTTCTGGCAAAGGCGGGTCTTGCCGCCATGCTGACAGCCGGCACCCTTGCCGGCACGGTGGCGCCTGCTGCCGCCCAGTTCAATATCATTATCGGTGAGCCGGACCGTGGTCCGCCGCCGGATTACCGTCGCCCGCCGCCGGATTATCGCCGTCCGCCTCCGCCGCCCGGTTACGGCCGGCCGATGCGCGGTTGCGATCCGCGCCTTGCCGAAGATATGGCCCGTGACTACGGCTTCCGCCGCGCGCGCGTCGTCGATATCACCCCGCGCCGCGTCATCGTACAGGGCTGGACACGTCGCGGCCCCGACGAGATGAGCTTCGGCAATGTGCGCGGCTGCCCCGCTCTGCGCCGCTACTAAAACGATTGCCGCCTCGTCTCCCCGATGCGGTGGCTAAAACCCGCCCTTGCCCGTCTCCCCGGATTGGCAAGGGCGGTTTCTTTTTGTGAACCGGTTTTGTAAAGCCGGGCGGAAGAAGCGATCTCCTTCCGCCCGGCCAAGGGCTTACTGCTCGATCGCGAAGGTCACAGTGACGCTGACATTGTAATTGTTCTCGCCGCCCTGGACGGGAACGGCGCCGTCAGAGGCTTCCTTCATCATCGTGGCGCGATAGGCCGGCTGCGGCAGCGGGCGGGGCACATTCTCGTTGATCTCGATAATGCGGCCGAGCTTGACGCCGGCGGCTTCGCTTAGCGTCTTCGCCTTCTTCACCGCCTCGGCGACGGCCTTCTTGCGCGCTTCTTCCAGCGCGGTCTCCGGCTTGTCGTTGGTGAACTGGATGTCGCCGCCCTGGTTGATGCCGAGCGTGACGGACTGGTCGATGACCTGGCCGAGCTTGGAAAGATCGCGCAGCCTGACGGTCACGGAATTGATGGTCTGGTAGCCGATCAGCTGCGGCTGCGCGGGCTGACCATCGGTCGGCTGCCGATAGTTATATTGCGGCTGGATCGAAAAGCCGGAGGTCTGCAGATCGCGCTCGGCGATGCCGCCGTCCTTCAGCGCCTTCAGCACCTCATTCATCGCCTTGTTGTTCTCGTCGAGCGCTTCGCGGGCGGTCTTCGCCTGCTTGACGACGGCGAGATTGACGATGGCCATATCGGGAGCCACGGCCGATTCGCCATCGCCCGTCACCGAAATCACCGCCTCGCGCGGCTTTGCCTCCTGCGCGAATGCAGCGCTGCCGAGCGGCAGGGCCAGAAAAGCAGTCATCAGAAGAGTCTTGGAGAGAATCGGCGCCATGTTTCATTCCCTAGTTGTCGTTTCCCGGATGAGCTTTCTGTCGGTTGATTGTGAAGCTATTGCGGCGGAAAAGACAGGCGGATGTGTATGGGGAGAAAAATGTGCGGGATGCGTGCGGGGGGGGCGGAGACGAGGTGAGGCTGTGCCGAGTTGCATCCCAGGCGCTGCCGCACAGGACAAGTCAAAATGCCCTTCTCCCCGTAAATGCCGCGTCTTCCCAAATCCCGCAAACCTGATAGCAATGAGGCGGGTTAAGAAACAGGCGGCGGCCGCGCTGAAACGCGGGCGCCCGGGGCTTCCGGACACGTCGTGGCCGGCAAGGGGGCAGCATGCGCTTCATGGCAGTTCTTTCGATCGGCCTCGCCATTGGTCTGGCGGGGTGCTCTCAGGTGGCGGAAAAGGCGGAGAACGCCGCCAACCGCTCTTACACCAGCTATGCGCTCGGCAAACCCTATACAGAGATCGCCAATCTCGGCCAGTCGCCGATGGCGCAGCTTTCCGGCTCCGAAGCGACCTTCGGGCCGATGATCGGGGCGACGTCGTTGAAGAACGGCATGACGATCTACCGGCACATGGCGCCGGCCGCCAAGACCGAGACCGGCACGAATTTCGCCGGCCTGGTCGGCAGCTCCACGATTTCGCAGAATAACCGGCTTTCCTATTTCCTGGTGGGCGCCGACGGGATCGTCAAGGATTGGGCGACGGGCTCGGTGCAGGGCAGCGCCAGCGACTGCGTGCAGTATATCGGCGGCATCATCAACCGCTGCAACGACATGCGCCAGCTCCAGGCCTCGCTCGCGCTCTACGATATCAGGGTGGCGACCAAGGCCGGCCAACCCATTTCCAGCTGGGGCGAACCGGCTGCACCCGTCGTCAACTGAGGGGTGCTGGCCGGATAAGAATCGCTTATCTACCCGGCGGCCAGCAGACGCATAGCGCAGTTAGGCGCCGAAATCATCCATGAAGGAAGGATGGATGGCGGGCTTGCGTTCTTCACGTGCGTCGCGAAAACGCTGAGGAACAGCGCCGAGACCGCTGACGAAACGGGTCAGGAGCCGGCGGTTGAAAAGTTTCTGTATGGCACTCATGGCATTTCACTCATTCTTTTTTTTGTTAGCCGGCAGCGTATATTTTGCGCAGGCTGCCGGAACAATGGGCAATTTTGCATGACAGTTATGTGACAGCGCATGAGCTTGAAAAAGCAGCCTGCAAGGTGATCACATTGACGTTAAGAGGGGTCGCCCAGGCGGTCGGGCGCTATAAATTGTGCACTTGGGCTAAAGCATGCCCTGCGAAGGAGAAGCTCAGATGACCCGATTTTTCGCATTCATCATGACCAGCACGCTGATCAGCCTTGCCGCGATCACTTCGGGCTGTACCTCGTCCGGAAGCCTCGATGAGACTTCGTCGATTGGTGGCGGTTATTATGGTGGCGGTTATTATTATGAGAGTCAGCCGCTCAATCCGGCCTGCGGCGGTGGGTTCCGGCCGAGTGATGGGCGGTCTTGTAGTTATTAGGGCCGCGCTCGGCTCGCAACCGATGACGACGTAGCTAGCTACAGATAAACAATCGCCGAGGGGAACTGTCCCGCCCGCTCGTTATGTTTTTCGGCGATGAAGGCCCGCCGCAGCAGGGGCAAGAGTTACGAACTGCAATCAATATCGCTAACCTTTGCAGCGGCGATAAAAGCACGACGCACCTCTTCTGGCGACGCTACCTCGTTGATCGCATCCAGGACCAGCATCTCGGCGGCTCTTGCCGCCGGCGTTTGTTCTGGCCAGTCGTTCATCAGGGTATTTCCTGCCTGCAGAACGGTGCGGAGTGTCCGCTTTTTGCCGCCGATCGTGATGGTGACCGGTCTGAACTTCGGTTTGCTCATGGCGCATTCCCTCCCACGGAACACGCGACTCAACGAATCACTTCAAGACTCGTTCCGGTTGAGGCGTGCGGGGCCTCACATAAAATAGACCTGCAACCCGACCCTCGCGGTATCTTCTCTCGGGCAACTATCTGGCTAGTCTCTCGACGGCGGTCATCATACCTCGCCGCTGGCGCTCTACACCTCTTAGTCGAGAGCGGCGTCGCTTTATGAAGACAACCACCGTCAGACGCACATTGCGATTGACACCCGGCGAAGGGAGAGCCTGAACCTCGCAGGAGTCGCGCTCACCGTCATCACCATCCTTGCGCAAGCAGTATCTTTGTTGCGGCATCGATGGAGCGGATTCGGGCGTCCGCTCAAAGGTAGTAGGGCCGATCTCAGGTAACATCACGAGTTGCCCGAATGTCTGGAACGCAGCCGCGATTGTCGCTGTCTGGTAGGAGGCGCTTGGCATATTGCCGGCAAGGTTCGTCTGTGTGGACCAGAGGGACTGGCCGTGACGCCGCAAATGGTCGCCAGTCGGCTGGTTCGAGGCTAACATCGCGTCGGTCGCGATCTGAGGCTCTGGTTTGATGTCCGGGCGGCGATCACCTTTCCTGACGTAGGAGGCCATTAGAAAAGGCATATCATGTCCGTCCGAGCGGGCGCGGCCTACATACTGGACCCGAACATAGGCCGTGCCATGGTGCTTCAGGTCCAGCAAATCTGCCGCCTTGCTGGAAACGTCGATGATGCGGCCCTTATGGTAGGGACCGCGATCGTTAACACGCACGATGAGCGAAGAACCGTTTTCAAGATTGGTCACCCGCACGTAGCTGGGCAAAGGAAGGGTGGGATGCGCGGC
>NZ_ML133697.1 GCF_003985155.1 Rhizobium vallis
GGCTCATCCACGGTTGTAACCGGAGGGAGAACGGGCGACGCCGCCACGCCTCTTGCCGGGTGGCCACCCGGCAAGAGGCTCAGTCGCTTCAATCGCACAAAATCACCAATGTGCAGATACAAGGGAGAAACTTGGATGCCGCGACCAAATAAAAAGGGCGGCGCTCACGCACCGCCCTCTCTATCTCACATCAAACCCGAATTACTTCGCGTTCAAAAACTCGCCAACTTCAAGCAGGCTGAACTCGTTATTATCGGCCTTGTCGACGGCGCGGCCGGCGGAGAAGGGCAGGTTGTTGTCGTTCCCGATGATGATGTGCGTGGCATCGACGCGATCGACGTTTTCGATCGTCACGAACGGCATGTCGTAGATACCGTCCTTGCTGCCGGCCTTCTTCTTGTTGTCGGGATCCTTGATGTTCAAGAGATCGATATAGCCGATCTTGCGGACGGCCTTGCCGGCATTGGCGTCGTTGAACTCGATCTTGTAGACGCGCTTCAGCTCAGCCGGAGCTTCGAAGCAATCCGGCTTCGGCTGTTTGGGGTCGGCGCAGGCCTTGTCCTTGGTGCCGGCGCCGCTGTCGCGCTCGATGACGAGAGCGGTCGTGTCGTCGAGCATATTGAAGTCGCCGATCGACACACCCTTGTCTTCGAACGGATAGAGCCAGCTGCGGCCGGTCCACTTCTTGGAGGCGACGTCGAATTCGATGACGCGGACGGCGGTGTGGCCGTCGACCGATTCCATCTGGCCGTCATCCTTGTAGATGGCGCCTTCGAGCAGGCCGTAGAGCTTGGAGCCGTCCTTCGACATGGCGAGGCCTTCGAAGCCGCCGGAGCGCTTCAGATTGAAGGCCGGCATCTTCGCGGTCGGATTGCCCGGAAGCTGGATCAGCGGATTGTCGGGCGAAAGCACCGGCTTGCCATCGAGCGTCGTCGGGAAGACGTCGGTCAGGCGGCCTTCGGTGTCGACCTTCAGGATGTAGGGACCGAATTCGTCACCGAGCCAGAAACCATCGGCGACCGGCTGGATCGATTCGATGTCGAAGTCGGCGCCTGTGAGGTAACGCGTATCGGTGCCTTCGAGCACGATCGGGAACGGCGCGATCTTGTTCGGATCGGAGAGGAAGAGGTTCTTGACGACTTCCGCCTTGTTGGTTGCCCAGTCGAATTTCATCTGGTGCAGGAAGAGCATGGCGTCGGAAGAATTGGCCTTCGAGCCGAAGCCGTTATCCGTCAGCGTCCAGAAAGAGCCGTCAGCCATCGTCTTGATGCCCGAGAAACCCTGGATCGCCTGACCGTCGAAGGGAAGCTTGAGGTCGGTGACGCGGGCGCCATCCTTGCCGGGAACGGTACCGAGCGCTTCGGTGCGCTTGCGGTCCGGCGTCGTGAATTTGCCGGCATGCTTGAGGAATTCAGGAGCGTCGGCCGGAGCCGCAACGATGGTGTTCGCAGGCAGGATCGCCTGGCCGGCGAGCTTGGCCGGAAACTCCTGCTGGTCGGCCGAAGCGGAGCCGGCAATCAAGATAAAAAGCGATACGGAAGCAAAAAGGACGTTCTTCATAATATCCCCATGGAACGGATGCGAATGCTTTCCGCTTAACAGGGCTTCAGTGTCAGCGAATTGACGGTTGAGTGAAGCTTTGGTGACGTCGGGTCAAACCGTTGCTCAGCCGTGCAGAATGACCGCCGGCGTGTTCAGCACGGTGACCGCACGCGAGGAAAGCGCCATGACGCCGAGCGCCTGACCGCGTCCCCTGACGGCGTGGCTTCCCAAATCCTCGCAAGAGATCTCTTCGGGAAATTTCATGCGCCCGGCAAGCTCGGCTGATATCAGCACCGGCCGGTTCAGGCTGCGGCAGAGCGTCTCCAGCCGGGCTGTGGTGTTCACCGTGTCGCCGAAATAACTGATCTTGTGATGGTCGACGCCGACTTCGGCGGTGATGATCTCACCGCCGTGAAGCGCGGCGCGAAGCTTCGGCACCTGTCCGTAATTTTTCCGCCAACTGGCGGCATTGGCTTCGATATCGGCGAGAATGTCGAAGATACAGCGCACACAGCGAGCGCCCTTGACGCCGCGGGCCAGCGGCCAGGTGATGATCGCGGCATCACCGACATAGTCGTTGATCATGCCCTTGTGGCGCCTGACGGGCTCGGCGAAGGTCGCAAACAGCGAGCTCAGCAGCTGTTGCGCACGCAGGTCGCCGTGTTTCTCGGCAAAGGCAGTGGAATCGACGAGGTCGATGAACAGGAAGACGCGCTCTTCCTTAACCGGATTGCGGTAGCGGCTGACGAGCATGCTGAGGAAAACGTCGCGGCCGAGCAATTCCCGCACGCGCAGGATGAAGATCATCGCCGAGCAGACGGCAAGCGCATAGAGGAAGACCTCGTACGGCATGATGACGAGATCGAGGAACGACGCTGGCTTCACCATGCCGAGCGACGAGAGCAGCAGAGCGGCGCAGGCAAAGCCGATGCTCATCAGGATCTCGTAGATCACCAGCTCGGTAACGATGAAGGCAAAGGTCGGCAGCTTCTGAATACGTCTGTAAAGGCCGCGAAACAGTGCCTTGCGCTCGAAGGCGATGATCGGCATGCCGATGAAGAGCGCGAAGATCGCCCCGACAACGGGCGTCTGATTGGAGTAGAACATCATATCATAGGCGACGCCGCTGGCAGCCAGGACGATCGTGATCAAGATCCAGTTCTGCGTCGGAGATATTTCCCGCATGCCGCCTCTTCGCCGCGATGTTTGTCCCAGCCATTGTTTCAGCCGGGAAAAAAGCGTCAAGCGAATTTGATTCTGTCTCACAGACTGACGGTTTCGACTTTCCGGCCGACGAAGCGCAGGCCAATCTGGCCCTGGATCAACTGCAGCGCCGGCTCGCCGAAAAGATCGCGCCGCCAGCCATGCAGGGCAGCGACTTCGGCCTTCTCGCCATCGGCGGCGATCTTGTCGAGATCTTCGCTGTTGGCGATCACCTTCGGCGCCACGCCGTGTTTTTCCGAGATGAGCTTCAGGAGCACCTTCAAGAGCTCGACAGCAGCAGCAGCCCCCTCGGGCGCCTGCGCCTGGCGCGGTACGTGCGGCATTTCGGCTTTCGGAATAGCGAGCGCCGCATTGACGGCCTCGACGACTGCAGCGCCGGAGGCCGAGCGCTCCCAGCCTTTCGGAATGGTGCGCAGGCGGCCGAACGCCTCGGTATCCTTAGGCTGCTGCTGGGCGATCTCGTAGATCGCGTCGTCCTTCAGTACGCGGGAGCGCGGCACGTTGCGAGCCCGAGCTTCGCGTTCGCGCCAGGCGGCGACAAATTTCAGGACAGCCAGCTCCTGCGGTTTGCGCAAGCGCATCTTCAGCCGCTGCCAGGCATCGTCGGGATGCATGTCGTAGGTTTCGCGCGCTTCGAGAATGTCCATTTCCTCGGAGAGCCAGGAGGTGCGGCCTTCGCGATCGAGTTCCGCCTTCAGCGACAGGTAGACGTCGCGCAGGTGGGTCACGTCGGCAAGCGCATATTCCAGCTGCTTGTCGGAGAGAGGCCGGCGGCTCCAGTCGGTGAAGCGCGACGACTTGTCGATGTGAACGTTCTTGATGCGGCTGACCAGCTGGTCGTAGGAGACGCTGTCGCCGAAGCCGCAGACCATGGCGGCGACCTGCGTGTCGAAGATCGGATGCGGAATGAGATTGCCGCGATTGAAGATGATTTCGATGTCCTGGCGCGCCGCATGAAAGACCTTCAACACCTTCTTATCGGCCATCAGCTCGAAGAAGGGGGCAAGATCAATGCCCTTTGCCAGTGGATCGACGAGAACTTCCGTCGTCGGGCTCGCCATCTGGATCAGGCACAGCTCGGGCCAGAATGTCGTCTCGCGCAGGAATTCGGTGTCAATGGTGATGAAGTCGGACTTGGCCAGCTCTTTGCAGGCGGCCGCCAAATCGGCGGTGGTTTCGATCATATCATTTCATTCGCAAGGAAAAGGTCGGTTGAACCTTCCTTCTCCTTTCGGTTCGATATGTCAATACAACAGCATACGCCTTCCAGCATTGCTGGTTAAGAATCACGTCCAAACTGTGGCAAAGCGAGCTTCAGCTTACTCTGACATAGCTCGTCATCCCCGTCTTCTGGTGCTCGATGATATGGCAATGCAGCAGCCAGTCGCCCCGATTGTCGGCGACGAAGGCAAGCTGCACCTTCTCGTCCGGCTGGATGAGATAGGTATCGGAGACCAGCGGCATCACCTCCCGCGCGGAGGAGGAGATCACCGTGAAGCTCATGCCGTGCAGATGAATCGGGTGCGCATGCGGAGTCGTATTTTCGAGGTTGAAGATATAGCTCTTGCCGAGCTTCAATTCCGCCAGCGGCGCCGTCGGATCGGGCGTGTCACCCGGCCATGGCACCTTGTTGATTGCCCAGAAACTGTAGCCGAGCGTGCCGCAGATGCTTTCGACGGCTGCATTCTCGGCAGTGGCGCTCAGCACCAGCGGGATCTGCTCGGCGGCTGAGAGATCGGCCTTCGGGACCGGATTTTCGACGAGCGGTCCGAGATCGCCGATGTCGCGCTTCAGCGATTGCCCGCTCGCGCGCAGGCTGGCGATCGTCTTCGGCGCTGTGCCGCGGATATCTTCGAGCGTCGCGACGGCACCTTCGCTGTCCGGCATGCGCACGGCGAGATCGAGCCGTTGGCCCGGGCCGATCTGCAGGAGGTCGAGAGAAAAACGCTTCGGCACCGGATTGCCGTCGATTGCAATCACGGTCGCATCGGCGCCCTCCATCTTCAGGGAGAAGATCCGTGTCACGTCGGTGACGGCAATGCGCAGCCGCACCAGCCCGCCGGCCGGCGCGTCATATTGCGGCTCCTGATGCCAGTTGGCTGTGCGCACCGTACCGTAGGTGCCGCTCTTGGCGGCGTCTCGCGGCCGGAAGGGAGCAATGAACTGCCCGTCGCCGCCGAGCCGCCAGTCGCGCAGGTTCAGCACCACCTCCGCGTCGAACTCTGGGTCCGACGGATCCTCGACGACGATGACGCCGGTCATGCCATGCCCCATCTGCGTCAGGGTGTTGCAATGCGGATGATACCAGAAGGTGCCGGCATCAGGCGGCGTAAAGGCGTAGTCGAAGCTGTCGCCCGTATAGACGTAGGGCTGCGTCATGAAAGGCACACCATCCATGCGGTTGTCGATGCGAAGCCCGTGCCAATGGATGGTCGTCGGCTCGTCGAGCTCGTTCTTCAGCCGTGCCGCATAAGGGCGCCCTTTGGTCATCCTCAGAATCGGCGGCATGCCGTCATGACCCCAGCTCATGACCTCCCTGGTCGGTCCCGCCTCGGAAAGCATGGCTTCGGTCTTCAACGCCGCCAGCACCTGAGGCTCGGGAGTGGCCTCGGCAAACCCGAATTTGCCGGCAATGCCGATGCCGGCACCATAGGCGCCCGCCACGGCGGAAGCCTTCAACAGGTTGCGGCGGGTAAGGAGAGGCATGGGGTGCTCCGCGATGAGGATGCCGTCCTTTTAAAGTTGACAGCTAGTTTCATCAATACCGCAGTCGCGGCTAAACTGCCGCAGCGGAGAGGTCGCAGCCTCGCCATAAAGGCGTGTCAAACGCCCGGCCACGCGTGCCAAGCCTTGACAAATCGGAGCGTCCATGCGCTTTTCCGCCCGATTTTCTTGTCGGCGCTTGAGGGTCTTTGAGCCCTTGCTGCCGTCTTAAGCCACATCCAGGATTTGAGATCATGCATCGCTACCGCAGCCACACATGCGCCGCCCTCCGCAAGACGGATGTCGGCTCGACCGTCCGCATCGCCGGCTGGGTCCATCGCGTTCGCGACCATGGCGGCGTTCTCTTCATCGACCTTCGCGACCATTACGGCATCACGCAGGTCGTCGCCGATCCCGACAGCCCGGCCTTCAAGATGGCCGAGACCGTGCGCGGCGAATGGGTTATCCGCATTGACGGCCTCGTCAAGGCCCGCACCGAAGACACCGTCAACAAGACGATGGCAACCGGCGAGATCGAGCTCTACGCGCAGGAGATCGAAGTCCTCTCCGCCGCCAAGGAGCTGCCGCTGCCGGTCTTCGGCGAGCCGGATTATCCCGAAGACGTCCGCCTGAAGTATCGCTTCCTCGATCTTCGCCGCGAAACGCTGCACAAGAATATCGTCAAGCGCACCCAGGTGATTTCAGCCATGCGCCGCGAAATGGGCGGCGCCGGCTTCACCGAATATACGACGCCGATCCTGACGGCCTCGTCGCCGGAAGGCGCGCGCGACTTCCTCGTGCCGAGCCGTATTCATCCCGGCACCTTCTACGCCCTGCCGCAGGCGCCGCAGCAGTACAAGCAGCTCTTGATGGTTGCGGGCTTCGACCGCTACTTCCAGATCGCGCCCTGCTTCCGCGACGAAGACCCGCGCGCCGACCGCCTACCGGGCGAGTTCTACCAGCTCGACCTCGAAATGAGCTTCGTGACCCAGGAAGATGTCTGGAACACCATGGGCCCGCTGATAACCAAGGTGTTCGAGGAGTTTGCCGAAGGCAAGCCGGTCACCAAGGAATGGCCGCGCATCCCCTATGACGAGGCAATCCGCAAATACGGTTCCGACAAGCCGGACCTGCGCAACCTGATCGTCATGGAAGCGGTGACAGAGCATTTCGCCGGCTCCGGTTTCAAGGTCTTCGCTGGCATGATTGCCTCGAACCCGAAGGTTCAGGTCTGGGCGATCCCGGCCAAAACAGGCGGCAGCCGCGCTTTCTGCGATCGCATGAACGCCTGGGCGCAGAGCCAGGGCCAGCCGGGCCTCGGCTATATCTTCTGGCGCAAGGAGGGCGACAAGCTCGAAGGCGCTGGACCGCTTGCCAAGAACATCGGCGAGGAGCGCACCGACGCGATCCGCACGCAGCTCGGACTCGATGACGGCGATGCCTGCTTCTTCGTCGCCGGCGAGCCCGAAAAGTTCTACAAGTTTGCGGGCGAGGCTCGCACCAAGGCCGGCGAAGAACTGAACCTCGTCGACCGCGACCGCTTCGAACTGTGCTGGATCGTCGACTTCCCCTTCTTCGAATGGAGCGAGGAAGAAAAGAAGGTCGACTTCGCCCACAACCCGTTCTCTATGCCGCAGGGCGGTCTCGAAGCGCTGCAGAACCAGGATCCCCTCACGATCAAGGCTTTCCAATATGACGCCGTCTGCAACGGTTTCGAAATCGCTTCCGGTTCGATCCGCAACCAGTCGCCGGAAACCATGGTCGCCGCCTTCGAGAAGGTGGGCTTGAGCCAGCAGGACGTCGAGGATCGTTTCGGTGGCCTCTACCGCGCCTTCCAGTATGGCGCGCCTCCGCATGGTGGTGCCGCCTTCGGTATCGACCGCATCATCATGCTGCTCGTCGGCGCCAAGAACCTGCGCGAAATCTCGCTCTTCCCGATGAACCAGCAGGCTCAGGATCTGCTGATGGGCGCGCCGAGCCCGGCAACGCCGACGCAGTTGCGCGAACTCGCGATCCGGCCGATCCCGCCGGTCAAGAAGGACTGAGTTCGGTTTGTTTTCGAATGAGAAAGCCCGGCGACCGCAATCGCCGGGCTTTTCATTTGTGCCGATGCATGTTGACGCTTGAAATAGAAAGGCCCGGCATACGCTACCGGGCCTTTCATTGCGAGATCGAAGCGATCAGTCGTTGGCCGAAACCTTGACGCCGAGTACCTGCGGCAGCGTGTTCGGAGCGCCCATGGCGGCGCCGACAATCGTCGGGAACGGCACCGGCTTCTCAGGGGCAGCGCTGACCGTCAGGCTCTTCGGGTCGTCGAGGAAAGTGTTGACGGCGGCCGACACGGCATTCTGCAGCTCCGGGATATTCAGCTGCGCCAGCATGATCGGCGTCATCGCCTTCAGCGAATCCGCCATCTGCTTGCCGGATATGTTTTGCTGCGAACCGGCATAGTCGAGCGCGCGCTTGGTGATCGAGCCGTCTTCGAAGCGCACCTTCGCGCCTTCGAAGGACAACTGCTGCATCAGGCCGAGCATGGCCAGGCCGAGCGCCTGCTGCGACTGTTCCTTGTTCGCATTGGCTTCGGATTGCTTCATCGCATCCTGCATCGATTTCATGAAGGCCATCGTGTAGCCCGAGATCTTGAAGCCGAGATTGAGCTTGCCGATGTTGGTGAAGTCGAAGGCGAATTCCGAAATGTCGATCGTGCCGGGCGCGAGTTCCCAGGCGCCCTTCATAGTGATGTCGCCCTGGACGTGCTGCAGCGCGAGCTTCTCGATCGCGTCCTTGCTTTGCGCATCCTCGGCCTTGCTGAGGTCGGCCTTCATGCTCTTGAAGGCGCCGTCAAAATCGAAGCCGGATTCGTTTTCGCGCAGTGTCAGGTTCATGTCGCTTTCGAGCACGGAGAACACTTCCGCGCCGTCCTTGACCACCTTCAGCGGACCGGTATGGGCGGATTCGTAGAGCATCATCGTATCGAGCGAGTCGCCACCAGCCGTTGCCGGGATCGAAATGCCGCCGAGCGTCAGTTCCTGTGCGGTGACAGTCACGCCGTCTTTCGTGGTGTTGATGTCGGGGAAGGCGGCTTCTTCGATGTAATAACCGCCATCCTCGTCTTCTTCGACGCCGGAAAGCGTGACTTCGCCGATGGGCAGACTTTCGCCGGCGGCCGGTTTAACGGTGACATTTTTCAAGGTCACGGTCGTGCCGTCGATATCGACCGTCTCAGCCGAAATCGTTCCGCCCTGTGCGGCATAGGCGGCATTGAGCTTCTTCAGCAGATCGGTGCCGTCGAGAGCGAAAGCCGAGCCGGCGAGCGAGAAAAAGGCTGCGCCCGACAGCATCAGCCGTGTTGTCCGGGAAATGTTCATGGGGTGATTCCTCTGGTGGCGTGTGGCGGTTGGAAATCTGCAGTTACGCTACTACGGATTGGGCTCGCTTTATATTTGCGGACTTCTAAATTTCTGTTGAAAGGAACGGCAAACGAAGTCCAAATTGCGGCGGAACGTTTGTCTCATCCTTTGATGTCACTCCCAAGACTTCATCCACAGCTGCAATGGGCCGGATTCCTTGCCCGACAGCCTCTTCTGGGCTAGTCAAGACCCATGGGACAAGAGATTTTGCCGCCTTCCGGCGGAGACGACGACAATATCCAGCCAGTCGACCTCAAGGCGGCGCTCGAGCAGCGCTATCTTGCCTATGCGCTGTCGACCATCATGCACCGCGCCTTGCCTGACGTGCGCGACGGGCTGAAGCCCGTCCATCGCCGCATCGTCTATGCGATGAACGAAATGGGGCTGAGGCCGACTTCGGCCTTCAGGAAATGCGCAAAGATCGTCGGCGAAGTGATGGGTAACTACCATCCGCACGGCGACCAGTCGATCTATGATGCGCTTGCCCGTCTCGCCCAGGATTTCTCGCAGCGCTACACGCTGGTCAACGGCCAGGGCAATTTCGGCAATATCGATGGCGACAGCCCCGCCGCCATGCGTTACACCGAATCGAAGATGACGGCGGTCTCCGAGCTGCTGCTCGAAGGCATCGATCAGGATGCCGTCGATTTCCGCGACACTTACGACGAATCGAATTCCGAGCCGATCGTCCTCCCGGGCGCCTTCCCGAACCTGCTTGCCAACGGCTCTTCCGGCATTGCCGTCGGCATGGCGACCTCTATTCCGTCGCACAATGCGCACGAGCTTTGCGACGCTGCGCTGCACCTGATCAAACATCCCGATGCCACGATCGAAAAGCTCGTCGAATTCATTCCCGGCCCGGATTTCCCCACAGGCGGCATCATCATCGACAGCCGCGACAGCATCATCGAGAGCTACCGCACCGGCCGCGGCGGTTTTCGCGTGCGGGCGAAATGGCAGACCGAGGATCTCGGCCGCGGCGGCTACCAGATCGTCATTACCGAAATTCCCTTCCAGGTGCAGAAGTCGCGGCTGATCGAGAAGATCGCCGAGCTGCTGATCGCCCGTAAGCTGCCGCTGCTGGAAGACATCCGCGATGAATCGGCGGAAGACATCCGCGTTGTGCTGGTGCCGAAGACCCGCAGCGTCGATCCGACGATCCTGATGGAATCGATGTTCAAGCTGACGGAACTCGAAAGCCGCTTCCCGCTGAACATGAACGTCCTGTCCATGGGCCGCATTCCCAGGGTCATGGCGCTGAACGAGGTGCTGAAGGAGTGGCTGGACCACCGCCGCGAAGTGCTTCAGCGCCGCTCGCGCTTCCGCCTGGCGGCAATCGATAAACGCCTCGAAATCCTCGGCGGTCTTTTGGTCGCCTATCTCAATATCGATGAAGTGATCCGGATCATCCGCGAGGAAGACGAGCCGAAGCCCGTCATGATGGCGCGATGGGATCTGACCGACAACCAGGTTGAGGCGATCCTCAACATGCGGCTGCGCGCCCTGCGCAAGCTGGAAGAGTTCGAGATCCGCAAGGAATTCGACGAGCTCACCAAGGAAAAGGGCGAGATCGAGGCGCTGCTTGCCTCCGACGACAAGCAGTGGCAGACGGTCGCCTGGGAAATCGGCGAAGTGAAGAAGAAATTTGCGAAGGCGACCGAGGTCGGTCGCCGCCGCACGCAGTTCGCCGATGCTCCCGAGGCCGACGAGGAAGCGATCCAGCAGGCGATGATCGAGAAGGAGCCGATCACCGTCGTCATTTCCGAAAAGGGCTGGATCCGCGCACTCAAGGGCCATATCGCCGATACGGCGACGCTGACCTTCAAGGAAGGCGACGGCCTGAAAATAGCCTTCCCGGCGCAGACGACGGACAAGATCCTGATCGTGACGACGGGCGGCAAGGCCTTCACCCTCGGCGGCGACAAGCTGCCGGGTGGCCGCGGCCACGGCGAACCGCTGCGCATCATCATCGACATGGACAACGACCAAGCGGTGCTGACCGCTTTCGTCCACGATCCCTTGCGCAAGCAGCTGATCGTCTCCACCGCCGGCAACGGCTTCGTCGTTCCGGAGGCCGAGCTGGTCGCCAATACGCGCAAGGGCAAGCAGATCATGAACGTTGCGCTGCCCGAGGAAACCCAGCTGCTCGTGCCCGTCAGCGGCGACCATGTCGCTGTCGTCGGTGAAAACCGCAAGCTGCTGGTCTTCCCGCTAGTGCAGGTGCCGGAAATGTCGCGCGGCAAGGGCGTGCGTCTGCAGCGTTACAAGGACGGCGGCATTTCCGACGTCCGCTGCTTCGCGATATCAGACGGCCTCGTCTGGGAAGACAGCGCCGGCCGTACTTTCACGAAGAACAAGGACGAGCTTGCCGAGTGGCTGGCCGATCGCGCCACCGCCGGCCGCACCGTGCCGAAGGGTTTCCCGCGCAGCGGTAAATTCGCCGGTTAAGGTCACGAAATTCCGCGCGCGGCTCTTGGCGGGCGCGGGAACTCCTCTATCTCATTCCTGTTACCAAAAACAGGAGAAGGCCGGTTCCGAGGCTGGCGGAATGGCCGGTGTTTACGTGCGCCTGGGAGAGGCGCGCGCCCTTACCGGAGGAATATCTATGCCCGCCAGCACGATCAAATTGCATGTCAGCCACACCTACAGGGCGCCGCCCGCCGTCGTCTACGACGCCTGGCTCAACCCAGAAATCGCCCGCCGTTTCCTGTTTGCGACCGATGACGGCCATGTCATCCGCGCCGATATCGATCCGCATGTCGGCGGCCGTTTCTTCGTGGTCGACCGTCGTCCGACCGGCGACGCCTTTCACCAGGGCGTCTTTCTCGAACTGAAGCGCCCGCAACGCATGGTCTTCAGCTTTTCCGTCGAAGACCACGACCACAATTGCGACCGCGTCGAAATTAACATCGAGCCTCTCGGCGGCGGCAGCCGTCTGACGCTGACCCATGAAATGTGCGCCGAATGGGCCGAACACGAAGAGAAAACCCGGCGGGGCTGGGCGCATGTGGTCGAGGGGCTGGGCAGGGAATTGGAGCAGCAGCAGTTGAAGCCTACGGGCTGAGTGGGATGCTGAAGTCACGAAGGAAGCGGGTCGCACCTTCCTCGTCGATCTCGCCGGCGGCTACAGCAAGAACGAAGGCGTAGAGATTGGCATCGGTGGTCTCGATCTCGTAGCCATTTTCGAGAAGGAATACGCCGGCGGTTACGATTGCGATGCGCTTGTTGCCGTCGACGAACGCGTGGTTGCTGGCAAGGCCGAAAAGATAGGCGGCGGCCAGTTCAATGAGGTCGTCGCAGCCATGGTTGGCCTTATACATCGGCCGGCCGAGAGCAGATTCCAGCGCGCCTTCGTCGCGCAGCCCGGCGAGACCGCCGAACCGCTCGATCTGCATTTTCTGCAGGCTCTCCACAAACGGTCGCGTCAGGAATTTGAAGGCCATTATTCGGCCAGCTTTTTCAACGCGACCTTATATTTGTCCATGAAATATCGCGCCGCCTCGAGCTGACGGGACAAATCCTCATCGACCGGCTTCAAAGTGATGCCGCCATTCTCCAGGTGCAATTCCAGTGAGTCGCCGGTCTTCAATCCAAGACGGTCGAGAGTTTCCTTAGGGATGATAATGCCCTCGGAATTGCCGATCTTCCGGATTGTGACGTTCATCGCTTTTGTCCTCTGTAATAACAGAGTTATAACATCAGGCCAATTCGGCGACAATGTCTTATTCCGCTGGCTGCCTGATGCTCTTCCCCCGCACCATCCAGGCAGAATGCGCTGCGATCGCCGCCACCAGGATGCCGCCGCCGACGAGCGTCATCGTCGCCGGCGTTTCCGCAAAGATCAGCCAAACCCAGATTGGCGCGAGCACGGTTTCCAGCAGATAGAACATGCCGACTTCAGGCGCGGAAAGGTAACGCGGCCCCGTCGCAAGGCACCAGAATGCGACCGGCATCATGATGGCGCCATTGAAGAGGATCCAGCCGGGATGAGCGATGGAAAGTCCTGAGGGCAGAGCTTGCGCGAGGCCAAGCGCAGCCGGCAGGATGGCGGCGAGGAGCGGCACGAAGCCCATTTCCCGGCGCGAGGCACGTCCGATTGTGATGGCTGCGGCAAGAATAAGAGCGCTGAGAAGCGCCATCGCGTCGCCAAAAACATGACCGGTGGAAAGCCCTTCGCGCACGATCAGCCCGACGCCTAATATCATGAACAGCATGGCGATCAGCGTTGCGGCGCTTGGCTTCTCCTTGAGGAAAGTCCAGGAAAGAAGAGCCCCGAACATCGGGTTGAAGGCAACGATGAAGACGACATTGGCTGTTGCCGTATTGAAGACGGCCAGCACGAAGGTGAGGGAGGAGAGGCCGTAGAGCAGACCGGCAAATAGACCGGCCCGCCCGGGAACGAGAACCGGCCATTTGCCCGAGGCAAGGCGCATGGCTCCAAGGATGACGAGGGTGGCGAGAACCGTCGCGGCGCTTCGCATTCCCAGGACCGACCAGATGTCGCCATCACCAAGACGGACGAGCGGGATATCGATGGAAAGCGCCAACCCGCCGATCGCCGTCAGCAGCAGACCCTTCCGGTGGTCGGAAAGCGCGATCGGGAACATTTAGAGCCTTTCCTGGTCAGCTTGAAGCATTCTGCCGGAGCAGGTTTTCGTCAGGGCAGAGGCGATTGGCGACGGGCATACCCCTGGGTACGTCCGAGCCGATCGCCTTTGATCCTGGCGGAAAGATGCCCGGCCCACCGGCCGCACCGCTTCGCCATGGCGAAGCGAAAAGTGCGTCCAGCGAATTTAAGTCTTGCAGATTTGCCTCGCAAATCTGCGGGAGGGTTGGCTGAAACGGGCCGGCTGCTCGACCGGCCGGCTTGGCCGTAGAACTGGGCTACGACGCGCGCCGGCCGGTCGACCATCCGACTCCGTTTGAGCCAACAGAATGCTTCAATCTGACCAGGAAAGGCTCTAATCGTGGGTGCTTTCGGGCATGGTCGAGGGATCGAAACGTTCCCAGCCGCGCGGGGTCAGGTGTTCCTGCGGCTGGAAGCGCGTCTTGTAGTCCATTTTGCGCGACCCTTGCACCCAGTAACCGAGATAGACATGCGGCAGCCCCAGCGCTTTCGTGCGCCTGACATGGTCGAGGATCATGAATGTGCCAAGCGAACGCCGCTCGAGCGCCGGATTAAAATAGGAATAGACCATCGACAGCCCGTCGCTCATCGTGTCGGTCAGCGCAGCGGCAAGCAGCTCGCCCTTCGGCCGCTGCTCCAGTCCTGAGCCTTCCTCGCGCCGGCGGTATTCGATGATTCTCGTATTCACATGCGTGTCTTCGACCATGATCGCATAGTCGAGCACGGTCATGTCAGACATGCCGCCCTGCTGGTGGCGATAGTCAAGGTAACGTCGGAAGAGCGAGTATTGCTCGCTGGAAGGCTGGGCGGCGAATTCGGTGGCGATGACATCGGAATTGGCGGCAAGCACCCGCTTCATCGATTTCGTCGGCTCGAATTCCTGAGCGAGGATTCGCACGGAAACACAGGCGCGACAGGATTCGCAGGCCGGGCGATAGGCGATATTTTGCGAGCGGCGGAAACCGCCTTGCGTCAGGATGTCGTTCATCTCCGCGGCACGCGGACCGACGAGATGCGTGAAAACCTTGCGCTCCATCTCATGCGGCAGATACGGACACGTAGCCGGAGCCGTCAGATAAAACTGCGGGGATGGCGTCGTCTGCGTATTCATTTCTCGCGGAAATTTCCTTGTCGAAACCGTGCCGTTTCCTGACAGCATGACCTAAGAATAGAAAACGTCAACAGCGGGGCAGGGTTCGCCCTCCATTTCAGTCTTCTAATTCTAGATATGGAGCGTTCGAGGTTCCGGGCAAAGGCAGGGCGGAGACTTTATTTTGCCTCCGCCCCGGTTTCAGCCAAGGCCTCAAGCCGTGCGCACTGTCGCCGTGCCGACCAGCAGGTCGTGGACGAGGCGGCTGCGCTCGATAAACAGGCCGGCAAGCAGGATGAGCGGCGTCAGCACCGAGTTGAGGATCCAGAACAGCGCCAGATGCACGATCGCCGTCAGGAAATCCATCGGCCGTCCGTCGACACGCACGATTGCGATGCCCATCGCGCGCATGCCGAGCGAGGCCTGGCTCGGACCGCCCACAGTCAGGCCGAAGTAAAGGCCGGCAACGATGACGAAGAGGGCAGGGTAGAGAAAGAAGCCGAGGCCGAGCGTGACGATCGACAGAAAGAACAGCACGATCCCCGCGGGAATGCAGAGCAGCGCGACGATGACGTAGTCGAGGATGAAGGCGAAGACGCGGCGGCTCAACACGCCGCTATAGGCGCGCCAGTCCTCCGGTGCGGCATAAAGCGGATTGGGGTTGTAGCTCATCTCAATCTCCTGAGAAAAAACGATGCCGCTGATATGGTGTCAGCAGGGCGGATTGCAATAATTCGCCCTTTCACCGTTTGCTGAGAATCTTCGCCACCTCGACTGCGAAATAGGTGAGGATACCGTCGCATCCCGCCCGCTTGAACGACAGCAGCGTTTCCAGCATCGCTCGCTCGCCGTCGATCCAGCCGTTCATCGCTGCCGCCTTGATCTGCGAATACTCGCCGGAGACCTGATAGGCGAAGGTCGGCAGGCCGAATGCCTCTTTCATCCGCCAGCAGATGTCGAGATAGGGCAGGCCGGGCTTGACCATCAGCATGTCGGTGCCTTCCTCGACATCGAGGGCCGCGTCGCGGATCGCTTCAGTGCCGTTGGCGGGGTCGATATAATAGGTCTTCTTGTCGCCTTTCAGCAGTCCGCCCGTCGAGATCGCCTCGCGATAGGGACCGTAGAAGGCGGAGGCGAATTTCGTCGCATAGCTCATGATGCCGACGTTCTGGTGGCCGGCCGCATCGAGCGCCATGCGGATCGCGCCGATGCGTCCGTCCATCATTTCCGACGGCGCGATGATGTCGGCGCCGGCATCGGCCTGCATCACGGCGGCGCGCGCCGCCTGATCGACCGTCTCGTCGTTGACGATCTCGCCGCCTCTCAGAATGCCGTCATGGCCGTGGCTGGTGAAGGGGTCGAGCGCGACGTCGGTGATGACGCCGATATTGGGCACCGCCTTCTTGATCGCCGCCGTTGCCTGGTTGATCAGGTTGTTGGCTTCGAGGCTGTTCGAGCCGGTCTCGTCGCGCAGCTCCATCTCGATATTGGGAAAGGTGGCGAGTGCGGGGATGCCGAGGCCGGCCGCTTCGCGTGCCGCTTCGACAGCCTTATCGATACTCATGCGGTTGACGCCAGGCATAGCCGCGATCGGATCGACGATGCCGGAGCCCGGGACGATGAAGATCGGCCAGATCAGATCGTCGATCGTCAGCCGGTTCTCTTGCACCAACCGGCGCGTCCAATCTGCCTTGCGGTTGCGCCGCATGCGGCGATGACCAGTGATGTCGTCGACGAGATGCGTCCTGTCCTGCATGATATCTATCCCCGGCCCATTCCATTTATCGGAGCGCTCATTATCATGGCGCCTGGAAAATCCAAACCGGACGATTGGCCGCGGCGGAAAACCACTGGCACATAACCCCGAAATCGGGATCGATTTTTGGCAAGGATTATGCGCAAACAAATGATAGAGGGTCCTGAGCGCGTCGTGTCAGACGCGCAGGCGTTCTTGTGAAGATGTAACCCCGAACCGATGTTTGCGCTATGGAAACCGATTCCCCGACGATACCGAAACGCACACTGGCGGATCTCCTTTTCATCCTCTTCCTGAGGTTGGTCGCCGTTTCCTGCTTCTGGTTTGGCCTGCAATATTGGGCGATGCTCGTCGGCTATTCGCTGGTCGGCGCCGGCCGCTTCGATCTGTTGAGCCTGCCGTGGAAGGTGGCGAGCACCAGTCTCGCCGTGCTTTTTCCCGTCGCTTCCCTCGGTCTCTGGCTCACCGTCTCCTGGGGACCTGTCATCTGGGTGCTGGCCGCCGGCGGCCAGATCCTCATGTACGGCCTGCTGCCTGACATTTTCGGCCCCAACAAGCTGATCATCCTGCTGCATGTCATGGTCGCCGCCGTCTACTGGATTTTCCGCCTGCTGCTTTGGCTGGAAAAGCGCCGGCATCGCCGCCAGGTAAGTGTTGATTTACCCTGAGACAACGTGGGGTTTCCGGTAAGGCTCCATTAAGCCTGCGGTTTAAGTCGAATTTTATATGTATTCGATAGGGTCTCACTCAAGGCGGGAAGAAAACACACCGCCACCCAAACAGTGAGGCAGCTACTATGAACACGAAAATCAAGCCGCAGGCGGTATCGAACTTCCGTGACCAGCAGGATCAGGGCATCCGTGATCTTTACATGGAATCCCTTCATCTCGTTGAACGTCTTCACCGCCGTCTTCTCGACGTCATCAAGGACGAATTCGACCGTCAGGGTCGCAGCGACGTCAACGCCATCCAGGCGCTGCTCCTCTTCAACATCGGCAATTCCGAGCTGACCGCCGGCGAGCTGCGCTCGCGTGGCTACTATCTCGGCTCCAACGTTTCCTACAACGTCAAGAAGCTCGTCGATCTCGGCTTCATCAACCACCAGCGCTCGCGCATCGACCGCCGCTCGGTCCGCATCAGCCTGACCGAAACCGGCCAGGATATCGCCGAAACGGTGGCCAAGCTCTACGAACGCCACATCGCCTCGATCGACAAGGTCGGCGGCATCGGCACGGATGAGTTCACCCAGATGAACAAGCTGCTCCAGCGGTTGGATCGTTTCTGGAACGATCAGATCCTTTATCGCCTCTGAGACCCGAGACCTCCTTCAAGGGTTGACGAAAACCGGATGCGTTCCCTGCGCGTCCGGTTTTGCCGTTCGCCTCTTCGTGTCATCTTTGCAACGCATGGCTGACAAGCGCAAAGCCCGGTATTCAAGCCGTTTTTTAGCCGTTATTAACCGGCACGGTTTAACCCGTCGTATGGTTCGTTGCGTCGTGTTCCCGGCAACCGGCAGTCCGTCTTCCGACCCGGCAACACGAATTGGCCATATTGGTGTGGCAGCGGAAGGCTTGACAACCGGCGCTTTCAATGGACCTGGAACGTCCAGGCTTTCCTATCGCAATCTTGTGATGGGACGCGCGGAATTTCCTGATGCGCCGGGAGAGAATGGATGGGATCTGCGCTGAAAGCGCAGTGATTTCGCAAAGCGCCGCGGCTTCCTCCACCGCGGTATTGAGTGGTTGGGACGAATGTCGAAGAAAAACGGAATTGAAGCTCTCTCGCGCCGCGCTTTCCTTGCGTCCGCGGCAACGGTCGGAGCCAGCGCGATTGCCGCGCCGGCATTCGCGCAATCGGCGCTCGATGGGCTCCTGAATGCCCCCAAACGCGGCAACTGGGATGACCAGTTCGACGCCAAGGCGGCTTCGCGCACGGCAACCGCCGTCCTTTCCAACACGCCGATCCTCAGCCCCCAATCGGTCGCGAGCGCACAGCAGGCGATCATGCAGTATCAGCAGATCGCGGCCGCCGGCGGCTGGCCTGAAGTTAATCCCGGTGATCAGCGCCTGCAGCTCGGCGTTTCCTCTCCCGCCGTCCAGGCGCTGCGCCAGCGCCTCGCGATCACCGGCGACCTGCCGCGCGAGGCTGGCATGTCGAGCGCTTTCGATTCCTATGTCGACGGCGCGGTCAAGCGTTTCCAGGCGCGTCACGGCCTGCCGGCCGATGGCGTTCTCGGCGAATTCACGCTGAAGGCGATGAACATTCCGGCCGATGTGCGCCTGCAGCAGTTGAACACCAACCTCGTCCGCCTGCAGACCTTCCCGGAAGACCTGGGCCGCCGCCATCTGATGGTCAACATTCCGGCCGCCTATGTGGAAGCCGTTGAAGACGGCAGCGTTGCGACGCGCCACACCGCGGTTGTCGGCCGTCTCAGCCGCCCGACGCATCTCGTCAACTCGAAGATCTACGAAGTCATTCTCAACCCGTACTGGACCGCGCCGCGCTCGATCGTCGAAAAGGACATCATGCCGCTGATGCGCAAGGATCCGACCTATCTCGAAAAGAACGCGATCCGCCTGATCGACGGCAAGGGCAACGAAGTCGCCCCGGAGACCGTCGACTGGAACGGCGAGGCACCGAACCTGATGTTCCGTCAGGACCCGGGCAAGATCAACGCCATGGCATCGACGAAGATCAATTTCTACAACAAGAACGGCGAGTACATGCACGACACGCCGCAGCAGGGCCTGTTCAACAAGCTCATGCGGTTTGAATCGTCGGGCTGCGTGCGCGTCCAGAACGTCCGCGACCTGTCGACCTGGCTATTGCGCGAAACGCCCGGCTGGAACCGCCAGCAGATGGAGCAGGTGATCGCAAGCGGCACCAACACGCCAATCAAGCTCGCGACCGAAGTTCCCGTTTATTTCGTCTATATCTCGGCCTGGGGCATGCCCGATGGCGTCGTCCAGTTCCGAGACGACATCTACCAGATGGACGGCAATGCCGAACTGGCGCTCGACACCACGGCCGGCATGGAGCAGCCGGTCCAGTAATAAGCGGCGACCTCTGCATCGCAATTTGAAACCGCGCTTTCCCGGCGCGGTTTTTTTATGTCGTAAGAGGTGCTGTCTGAAGTGGCCGCCGAGCTGTGCCGCAAAAAGGCCTGAGCGCGCGCTTTGCTCAGCAAATGTCGTTCTTCGTATTGCCCTCGCCACAGCGGAAGGCTAATACCTCAGCGCATTCCAGTTGAGGAGCCCGCCCATGACCAATGCTTCCACCGAATCCTTCTTCAATCGCTCGCTTGCGGACGTCGATCCGGAAATCTTCGGCGCGATCGGAAAGGAACTCGGTCGCCAACGGCACGAGATCGAACTGATCGCTTCCGAGAACATCGTCTCCCGCGCCGTGCTGGAAGCCCAGGGCTCCATCATGACCAACAAATATGCCGAGGGTTATCCCGGCAAGCGTTATTACGGCGGCTGCCAGTTCGTCGATATCGCCGAGGAACTGGCGATCGAGCGCGCCAAGAAGCTGTTCGGCGTCAATTTCGCCAACGTCCAGCCGAATTCCGGTTCGCAGATGAACCAGGCCGTGTTCCTGGCGCTGCTGCAGCCCGGCGACACCTTCATGGGTCTCGATCTCAATTCGGGCGGCCACCTCACGCACGGTTCGCCGGTCAACATGTCCGGCAAGTGGTTCAACGTCGTCTCCTACGGTGTGCGCGAAGGCGACAACCTGCTCGACATGGATGAAGTCGCCCGCAAGGCCGAGCAAACCAAGCCGAAGCTCATCATCGCCGGCGGCACGGCCTATTCCCGCATCTGGGATTGGAAGCGCTTCCGCGAGATCGCCGATTCCGTCGGCGCCTATCTGATGGTCGACATGGCCCACATCGCCGGCCTGGTTGCCGGTGGTCAGCATCCGTCGCCGTTCCCGCATTGCCATGTTGCCACGACCACGACCCACAAGTCGCTGCGCGGCCCGCGCGGCGGCGTCATCCTCACCAATGAGGAGGATCTGGCGAAGAAGTTCAATTCGGCCGTTTTCCCCGGCCTGCAGGGTGGTCCGCTGATGCACATCATCGCCGCCAAGGCCGTTGCCTTCGGCGAGGCGCTGCAGCCGGAATTCAAGGATTACGCCGCCCAGGTCGTCAAGAACGCCCGGGCGCTTGCCGAAACGTTGATCGCGGGCGGCCTCGACGTCGTCTCCGGCGGTACCGACAACCACCTGATGCTCGTCGACCTGCGCAAGAAGAACGCCACCGGCAAGCGCGCCGAGGCAGCTCTCGGCCGCGCCTACGTCACCTGCAACAAGAACGGCATTCCCTTCGATCCGGAAAAGCCCTTTGTCACCTCGGGCGTGCGCTTGGGCGCACCGGCCGGCACGACGCGCGGCTTCAAGGAAGCGGAATTCCGCGAAATCGGCAATCTTATCGTCGAGGTTCTCGACGGCCTGAAGGTCGCCAACTCCGATGAAGGCAACGCCGCCGTCGAAGCCGCCGTGCGCGGCAAGGTGGTCAACCTCACCGACCGCTTCCCCATGTATGGCTACATGGGGTAAGGAGTAGGGATGCGCTGCCCCTATTGCGGTTCGGAAGATACCCAGGTCAAGGATTCGCGTCCGGCGGAGGACAATACGTCCATCCGCCGGCGGCGTATCTGTCCGGATTGCGGCGGCCGTTTCACCACCTTCGAGCGCGTGCAATTGCGCGAGCTGATGGTCATTAAAAAGACCGGCCGCAAGGTGCCTTTCGATCGCGACAAGCTGGTGCGCTCCTTCGAAGTGGCGCTACGCAAACGCCCCGTCGAACGCGACCGTATCGAGCGCGCTGTTTCTGGCATCGTCCGCCGGCTTGAGAGCTCCGGCGAGACCGAGATTTCCTCCGAGCAGATCGGCCTGCAGGTGCTGGAAGCGATGAAGAGCCTCGACGATGTCGGCTTCGTGCGTTACGCCTCGGTCTATCGGGATTTCTCGCTTGCCGAGGATTTCGAGAAGGTTATTTCGGAAATCAACGCCAAGATCGCCCGCGACCCGCTGGACAGATGAGCCATGAGCATCACGCCGCATGACGAACGTTTCATGGCGGCGGCGATCCGCCTGTCGCGTTGGCATCTCGGCCGCACCGCCACCAACCCTTCCGTCGGTTGCCTGATCGTCAGGGACGGCGTCATCGTCGGCCGTGCGGTGACGGCCCTCGGCGGCCGCCCGCATGCCGAGACGCAGGCGCTCGCTGAAGCCGGCGCGCTTGCCCGCGGCGCCACCGCCTATGTGACGCTCGAACCCTGCTCGCATCACGGCAAGACGCCTCCTTGCGCCGAGGCGCTGATCGCCTATGGCGTTGCCCGCGTCGTCATCAGCGTCACCGACCCAGATCCGCGTGTCTCCGGCCGCGGCATCGCCATGCTGCGCGAAGCCGGCATAGAAGTGGATGCCGGCGTTCTGGAGGAGGAGGGCCGGCATTCGCTTGCCGCCTATCTCACCCGCCAGACGAAGAACCGGCCCTATGTGACTCTCAAGCTTGCCGTTTCCGCCGATGGCATGATCGGGCGCATGGGGGAGGGGCAGGTGGCGATCACAGGCCCGGAGGCCCGCGCCCAGGTCCAGGCGCTGCGCGCCGAAACCGACGCCATCCTGGTCGGCATCGGCACGGCGATCGCCGACGACCCGCTGCTGACGGTACGGACGCCAGGTCTGGAAATGCAATCGCCGATCCGCATCGTGCTTGATCCCTCACTGGCATTGCCGCTGACGAGCAAGCTCGTCGAGACGGCGCGGGAGGTGCCTGTCATCGTTGTCGCGAGTGAGGAAGTATCGCCTTTGGCAGCGGATGCGGAGGGGTTACCCCCCTCTGTCCTGCCGGACATCTCCCCCATAGGGGGGGAGATCGGCAACGGGCCTGCTCTCAGTATCCCATCTTCTGATAGCAATGTTCCCGCTTCGGCGAATTTAGGGCAGGGAGCAAGCTCCCAGCCAATCTCCCCCCTTGTGGGGGAGATGCCCAGCAGGGCAGAGGGGGGTAACCCACCCACAGACATGGAATCTCGTCGGGCCGCACTCGAAGCCGCCGGCGTCGAGATCGTCTACTGCAATCCCTACCATCCGGAAATCTTGCTGCCGGCCCTCGCGACGCGGGGTATATCCTCACTTCTGGTCGAAGGTGGCGCAAAGACGGCGCGGCTTTTCCTTGAGGCCGGTCTCGTCGACCGCATCCAGCTTTATCAGGCGCCTGTCGTCATCGGCGAGGGTGGTATTGAATCCCCGTTGCAGGCAACCGACATACCATCCGGTTTCGCCCATAAGGGCACGTCTATATTCGGCGCTGATCGCCTGGACGAATATGAAAGAGAGAATTGATGTTCACCGGAATTGTCACTGACATCGGTACGATCGAATCCGTTTCGCAGCTCAAGGAGGGCATCAAGCTCCGCGTTGCGACGAATTACGACCCGGCGACCATCGATATGGGCGCCTCCATCTCTCATTCCGGCACCTGCCTCACCGTAACCGGCCTGCCGCAGGAAGGCAGCAACGGCCGCTGGTTCGAAGTCGAGGCTTGGGAAGAGGCGCTGCGGTTGACGACGATCGGCACCTGGCAGCAAGGCAGCCGCATCAATCTCGAACGCTCGTTGAAGATCGGCGATGAGCTTGGCGGCCACATCGTTTCCGGCCACGTCGACGGCAAGGCGGAAATTCTCTCGGTGACATCGGAGGGTGACGCCACGCGCTATCGTCTGCGCGCGCCCGAACACCTGGCGAAATTCGTGGCGCCCAAGGGTTCGATCGCACTCGACGGCACTTCGCTGACCGTCAACGCGGTCGACGGCACTGACTTCGACGTCCTGCTCATCCGCCATACGCTCGAAGTCACCACCTGGGGCGACCGCAAGGCCGGCGATTTCGTCAATTTCGAAGTCGATACCATGGCGCGTTATGCCGCGCGGCTCGCCGAATTTCCTACCGCAAGAACTGAATGACCTCGCCGCTATATTGCGTGCGCGCCGTCTCGCGGAAGCCGAGTTTGGCTGCGACCCTCAGCGAGGCCGGGTTCTCGGGGCTGATAATGCAGGTCATCGGCCTTGCCGGAAAATGCACTTCCGCCCAGCCGATCAGGGCGGTCAGCGCCTCGGTGGCATAACCCCGGCCATGCACTGAGGGCATCAGCGCCCAGCCGAGTTCCATCGTCCCCTCGATCGACGGTTCCATCTCGCGGCGGGCTTCCAGGAAGCCCGCTTCGCCGATGAATTGGCCGCTTTCCTTTTCCACGATCGCGAGAAAGCCGAAGCCCATATGATGCCACATGCCGGCAATGCGCAGCATGCGGCTCCAGCTCTGCTCGCGCGTCGACGGCACGCCGGTGATGAAACGAACGACGTCCTCGTCGGCCCACAGCGCTGCATGCGCCGCGAAATCGTCGAGGCGGTGAGGGCGAAGCGTCAGCCGCTCGGTTTCGAGTGTGGGAATGTAGGTCACGTCGGGTCCTTGTGGAAATCGCGCATTCAGGCGCCGGGCTCGCCGTCCCAATAGTCGAGAGGGTTTTCAGGCCGTCCGATATGGCGGAAGCGCCCGGGCTTGGCACCGTCCCTGTTCGTCTTGGCAAGAAACTTTCCGGAATCGGGATATTCGACGATCTCCGTCTTCGCCATCGTCGAAATGCCGAGATAGATGAGCGTTGCCGTCCCGGTGTTGATGATCTGGTGCGCCGTTTCCGGCCCGCCGGCCGGTGCGCCGAGCACGTCGCCCGCCTTGATCGCATGGCGCTCCGCGCCGAAGCGATATTCGCCGGCGCCCGAGATCACGTAGAAAAGCTCGTCTTCGACATGGTGATTGTGGAAGGGGCAGCTCGATTTGCCCGACGGAACCTCGTTGTAGCTGATGCCGAGGCCGGCAAGCCCCAAGAGCGCGCCGAACGAGGTGTCGGCGCTTTCATAGAACTCGCCCTGTTTCGAGTGGTCGAGTTTAAGATCGGCGATATTGATCACCGCTTTTGCTTCCGTCGCCATGATGTTCTCCTGTTGCAGCGAGAGAAACTATCATCGCGGAGAAAAATTCAATGCCTTTCTGGAAGATGCCACGCATGGACGGAGAGGAGACCGCCGCCCATGCCTGGAGCGTCGCGACTTCGGCTGAAGGTGTCAGCGGACGTAGAACGTCATGCTTCCATCGGCCGCCTGTTCGGCATTGACGATATTGCGGATATCGACACCTTCGTTGTTGAGCCGGTGGGCAAGCGACTTGTTGGCGTCGATCGAGGCCTGGATGCCGCGAACGGCCTCACCGGAGCGCTGCGGCGCTGAGCGCGGGCCGGTCGTTTCGTCATCGAGATTGCGCCAGTTATAGACCTGCTCGACATTGAAATCATTCCCCTGGAAGGTCCTGAGCGTCTGCTCGATGCCCTGGGCGCTGTTCATCCCAAGGCTTTCGGCCCGGCTGACGCCGGCAAATGCGAGGGAGGAGAGGGCTGCTGCGAGGGTGATTGTGACAACGCGGTTCATGATTGTATCCTTTCATCTGCTACGACGGTCGGCTGTCTTTGCAGGGGATCGTCTGCGTCACGATATCGAATTGGCGCTCCGCCTTTCCCGATTCAATGGCTTAAGCCACTGAAAATACATTAAAAATTGTTCATGAAGACTGCCTTCGAATTGTCGTTTTCAAAGCGTCGAGCAAAGCCCGGTCCAGAGGCCTGTTCGCCCCTGCATGGGACGTGCGGCTATCCCTTTGCGGATATTTCCTCTTTCTGCGTTGCGGCATCGGGCGAAATTGCTTGCCATTCGAACAAAGGCGTGTTTTGACCGCGGGCTGCCGAGTGGAAAATGCCCGTCAACCGAAGGTGAACCATGCCGAGAGAAACCGCTCCCCATATTTTGATCGTTGAGGCCCGCTTCTACGACGACATGGCTGATGCGCTGCTCGAGGGCGCGACCTTTGCGCTTGCGGAAGCCGGCGCGACCTACGAGGTCGTCACCGTTCCCGGCGCGCTGGAAATTCCGGCGGCGATTGCCATGTCGCTCGATGGAGACGACAATGGCGGCACGCATTATGATGGCTATGTCGCCCTCGGCATGGTCATCCGCGGCGAGACCTATCACTTCGATATCGTATCGAACGAATCCTCGCGCGCTTTGATGGATCTCGCGGTCAGCGAGTCGCTTGCCATCGGCAACGGCATCCTGACCGTGGAAAACGACGAACAGGCCTGGGCGCGCGCACGCCGCTCGGACAAGGACAAGGGCGGATTTGCCGCTCGCGCGGCTCTGACGATGATCGAGCTGAAGCAGAAACTGGGTGCATAACGAATGAACGACGACAAGACGGAACGGCCGGTCAAGACTGCGAACCAGCGGGGCGCTGCCCGCCTTGCTGCGGTCCAGGCGCTTTATCAGATGGATATCGGCGGCACCGGCGTTCTGGAAATCGTGGCCGAGTATGAGGCTCACCGCCTCGGGCAGGAACTCGACGGCGCGACCTATCTGAAGGCGGATGCCGCCTGGTTCCGGTCGATCGTTGCCGGTGTCGTGCGCGATCAGGTCCGCCTCGATCCGCTGATCGCCGCGGCACTTCAGGACGATTGGGCGTTGTCGCGCCTCGACAGCACCGTGCGCGCCATTCTGCGCGCCGGCGTCTTCGAGCTGACCGATCGCAAGGACGTTCCGGTGGCGGTCATCGTCACCGAGTATGTCGAGATCGCCCAGGCGTTTTTCGAGGACGACGAGCCGAAGCTCGTCAACGCCGTGCTCGACCGCATTGCAAAGCAGGTCCGCGGCGAGACGAAGAAATAAGTCTTTAGCCGCCAAACGATCTTCCCGCTTCTTTCAGAGCGCCGCAATGGTTTTCACCCGTTGCGGTCTTGACGCCACGTGATCGACCACGCAATCTCCGCACCGCTTAGCTGTGGCATTTCTGCGGAGAGGAAAGGCGATTCGGCGGCGTTTTTGCCGGAGAAGGAGTGAGCTCCGGCCTACGGGAGGAAAGAGCGAAATGACCATCCTTTTATGCGTAATCGCATGCGGTCTGCTCTCGGTGGTTTATGCCGCCTGGGCGACCCGGTCGGTGCTTGCCGCCGATCAGGGCAATAGCCGCATGCAGGAGATCGCGGGTTATATCCGCGAAGGCGCTCAGGCCTATCTGACGCGCCAGTATAAGACCATTGCCATTGTCGGCGTCGTTGTTTTCATCGCAGCCTGGCTGCTTCTTTCCGCCACGGCCGCCATCGGTTTCCTGATTGGCGCCGTGCTATCAGGCGCTGCCGGTTTCATTGGCATGCACGTCTCCGTCCGCGCCAACGTTCGCACCGCTCAGGCTGCTTCCGCCAGCCTTTCGGCCGGCCTCGACATCGCCTTCAAATCAGGGGCCATCACCGGCATGCTGGTGGCAGGCCTCGCCCTGCTCGGCGTGTCGATCTACTACACCGTATTGACCGTCGGGCTCGGACATGAGACCGGCTCGCGCGAAGTCATCGATGCGCTGGTGGCGCTCGGCTTCGGCGCTTCGCTGATCTCGATCTTCGCTCGTCTCGGCGGCGGCATATTCACCAAGGGCGCCGACGTCGGCGGTGACCTCGTCGGCAAGGTGGAAGCGGGCATTCCCGAAGACGATCCGCGTAACCCGGCAACGATTGCCGATAACGTCGGCGACAATGTCGGCGACTGCGCCGGCATGGCAGCCGACCTTTTCGAGACCTATGCGGTCTCCGTCGTCGCCACCATGGTTCTTGCCGCCATCTTCTTTGCCGGCGCGCCGATCCTCCAGTCTGCGATGATCTATCCGCTGGCGATCTGCGGGGCCTGCATCATCACCTCGATCATCGGCACCTTCTTCGTCAAGCTCGGCTCGAACGGCTCGATCATGGGCGCTCTTTACAAGGGCCTCATCGTCACCGGCCTGCTTTCGATCGTCGGCCTTGGTGCTGCAACGTCGCTCACCATCGGCTGGGGCTCGCTTGGCACGGCCGGGGGTGTCGATATTTCAGGCGCACACCTCTTTTTCTGCGGCGTCATCGGCCTCGTCGTTACCGCGTTGATCGTGGTGATCACCGAATATTATACCGGCACGGGTAAACGCCCGGTCGTCTCGATCGCTCAGGCCTCGGTCACCGGTCACGGCACCAATGTCATCCAGGGCCTCGCCGTGTCGCTGGAATCGACGGCTCTGCCGGCGATCGTCATCGTTGGCGGCATTCTCGCCACCTATCAGCTCGGCGGCCTGTTTGGCACCGGCATTGCGGTGACGGCGATGTTGGGCATAGCCGGGATGATCGTTGCGCTCGACGCTTTTGGACCGGTGACGGACAATGCAGGCGGTATCGCCGAAATGTCGCATCTGCCGCCGGAGGTCCGGAAATCCACCGATGCGCTCGACGCAGTCGGCAATACGACCAAGGCTGTCACCAAGGGCTACGCCATCGGTTCCGCTGGTCTTGGGGCACTGGTTCTCTTTGCCGCCTACTCCTACGACCTCAAATATTTTGCGGCGAATGGCGACAAGTTCCCCTATTTTGCCGGCATCGGCGAAATTTCCTTCGATCTTTCCAACCCCTACGTGGTGGCAGGATTGATCTTCGGAGGTCTCATTCCCTACCTCTTCGGCGGCATTGCAATGACCGCCGTCGGCCGAGCGGCGGGCGCGATCGTCGAGGAAGTCCGCCGACAGTTCAAGGCGAAGCCGGGCATCATGCAGGGCACGGAAAAGCCGGACTACGGCAGGGCCGTCGACCTTCTGACGAAGGCGGCGATCCGAGAAATGATCGTGCCGTCGTTGCTGCCCGTGCTGGCGCCTGTCGTGGTCTATTTCGGCGTGCTTCTCATCTCCGGCTCCAAGGCTTCGGCCTTTGCCGCTCTCGGGGCATCGCTGCTCGGCGTGATCATCAACGGCCTCTTCGTCGCCATTTCGATGACATCGGGTGGGGGCGCCTGGGACAATGCCAAGAAGAGCTTCGAGGACGGTTTCGTCGATAAGGACGGTGTACGCCACATGAAGGGCTCGGACGCGCACAAGGCCTCCGTCACCGGCGATACCGTCGGCGATCCCTACAAGGACACCGCCGGCCCTGCCGTCAATCCGGCGATCAAGATCACCAACATCGTGGCACTTCTGCTGCTCGCCATTCTGGCAGGCTGATCCGTCGTGCTGCCGGGGCGCTGCGGTTCGCCGCGGTGCCGTGACCATTGAAAAACCCGCCGGAGCGATCCGGCGGGTTTTTCGGTGAAGGCATGTCCGATCAGCGCAGACTGCTCGGATTCTGCGGCGTGCCGCCGGCGCCGCCGCCGAACAGGCTGCGGGCAGCGCTCGCAGCGCTGCCGCCGGAGAGCATTTGCTGCAGGAAGGTGAGTTCTTTGCCGCCGGTCGGCGTGACGCGCGAGATCGTGTCGAACACCTTGCCGTCCTGCAGCGTGTAGTTGGCGCGGCGGGTGACGACGCCGTTCTTGTCGAAATAGACGCCCAGAACGCTCTGGTCGACGACCTTCAGCTTCTGGAAGGCGACGGCGCGCGTGCGCCGCTGCGAGATATAATAAAAGACTTCGCCGTCGAAAGTCGCCGTCGTCGATGGCGTGCCGAGTGAAAGCAGCACTTGCTCGCGGCTGGAGCCTTCCGGAACCAGGTTCAGCGATTGCTGATCGACGATGTAGCCGCCGTTCAGCACCGTGCTGGTCTGGCAGCCCGAAAGAGCTGATGTGGAGGCGATTATGAAGGCAATGGCCGCGCTGCTGAAGAATTTCATGTCAGACTTGAAATACCGTTTCTTCAACGACATCTACTCCCTTGAGTGTCGATAGCAGCCATTTGGGGCCTTGTCCGCTTACCTCCTGCAAAACCATTGTGGCCATTCCGAGTCGAATGTCTCGAATTCGCTTCACTGGCGTCTTGAGGGCGCCGTCCCGAAACTGGTCACGATCAGCATTGCAATTCGCGCCTGCTTCGGTAAACCAGCTTTCGAAATCATGCAACAAGGCCGGACGCCAGCCGGCGTGAAGAATGAGGCATTTCCGGAAAAAACATGATCTTCGGGCTGTTCCGCAAGAAAAACAACAATCAAGCAATCGTCGACAGGCAATATGCGGCGCTGACGGCGGCCGCGCGCATGCCGGAGATCTATGAGCGGCTCAATGTGCCGGACACGGTCATGGGTCGTTTCGAGATGCTGTCGATTGCCATGATTCTGTTTTTTCGCCGTACGCGCGCTTCCGCCGTGAGCGGCCAGGAGATCGCCCAGGAGATCGTCGACGCCTTTTTCCAGGATATCGACTATTCGATCCGCGAGCTCGGCATCGGCGATAACAGCGTGCCGAAGCGCATGAAGAAGCTCGCCGGCATGTTTTATGGCCGGCTCGAAGCCTATTCGAAGGCGATGGATGCGGGCGATGCGGAAGCGCTTGCTCTTGCCCTCGAGCGCAATATCTACCCCGAAACCTCGACGCCGGCCGATATGTCCGGCCTTGCCGAATGGATGATGGCTGCGGAATCCCATCTGTCTGCCGTTCCGGAAGAGGTGATCTCCACCGGCTCGGCAACGCTCCCGCCTGTTGCCTGAAGGAGCAAGCAATGAAGCACGATCGGGACGATGTTCCCTTCTCCTATCAAGTCAAGGTCGGCCATATCTCGGCCAATCCCGTCGAAGTCCATATTGAGGCCGACGACAGCGAGTTGAAGGCGCTTGCCGAGGCCTGGAGCGTCGTCTCCGTCGACGGTCTGCGCGCTGATCTGCAGATCGCCCGCTGGAAGCGCGACGGCGTTCGCGTCAAGGGTCGCGTTCAGGCGAAGATCGTCCAGTCCTGCGTCGTGACGCTGGAGCCGGTCGAAGCTGCGATCGACGAGAGTTTCGAGCAGATTTTCGTGCCGGAGGGTTCCAAGCTTGCCCGCCAGCCGGGCAACGACGCCGGCGAGATGCTGCTCGATCCCGATGGCCCCGATCTGCCCGAGACCTTCGTGGGCGATACGATCGACGCTGGGGAAGTGGTTGCCGAATTCGCCGCTCTTGCGATCGACCCCTATCCGCGCAAGGAGGGCATCGAATTCTCCGGCCATATCGAAGATACCGGCGAGAACGATAAAAAGCCCTCCGCTTTCGCTGCTCTCAAGGACTGGAAAAAGGACTAAGCTTCGCTGGAGTTTGATACAATTCAGTTGTAAGCGACGCCAAAACCGGTATTTTGGCCGAAATTTCGCCCTCGGCGAAAAGAAGGATCAGGGACGCGTGATCAGAATATCTATCGACCTCATGGGTGGCGACTTTGGTCCCCAGGTTGTCATCCCCGGAGCCGCCAAGGCGCTGGATCGGCATCCGGATATTTCCTTCGTTTTCTACGGCATCAAAGAGCAATGTGACCCGGTTCTCGCCAGGTTTCCGAAGCTGAGGGAAAAATCGGTTTTCCACGATTGCGAGCTCGCCGTCAGTATGGATGAGAAGCCGAGCCAGGCGCTTCGCCGCGGCCGCTACATCTCCACCATGTGGCGTTCGATCGAGGCGGTAAAGACAGGTGACGCCGATGTCGCGGTGTCGGCCGGCAATACCGGCGCGCTGATGGCGATGGCGAAGTTCTGTCTGCGCACCATGGCAAATATCGAGCGTCCCGCCATCGCCGCGATCTGGCCGACGCTGAAGGGTGAAAGCATCGTGCTCGACGTCGGCGCGACGATCGGTGCCGATGCGCAGCAATTGATGGATTTCGCGCTGATGGGCGGCGCCATGGCGCGCGCGCTTTTCGAGATTGAACGTCCGACGATCGGTCTTCTGAACGTCGGCGTCGAAGAGGTGAAGGGCCAGGAAGAGGTCAAGGAGGCCGGCCGGCTGCTGCGCGAGGCGAATATCGATTCGCTCGAATATTCCGGCTTCGTCGAGGGCAACGACCTTGGCAAGGGCACGGTCGACGTCGTCGTCACCGAAGGATTCTCCGGCAACATCGCGCTCAAGACCGCCGAAGGCACTGCCAAGCAGATCGCCGAATACCTGCGTGCCGCCATGTCGCGCACTCTGCTCGCCCGCATTGGCTACCTCTTCGCCAAGAGTGCCTTCGACATGCTTCGCGAGAAGCTCGATCCGAGCAAGGTCAATGGCGGCGTCTTCCTCGGCCTGAACGGCATCGTCATCAAGAGCCATGGCGGGGCCAATGCCGAAGGCATCGCTGCCGCCATCGAAGTCGGCTATGACATGGCCAAGAACGGCCTCAATCAGAAAATAGAAAACGATCTTAAGAAATATCATGCCAAGCGGCTGCCCCCCATGGGTCCGGAAGCTGCATGAGCGACAGGGTTCAAGCAATATGATCCGTTCAGTGGTTCGCGGATTCGGAGCCGCACTTCCGAAGCGCGTGATGACCAATCGTGACATGGAGGCCATCGTCGACACGTCGGACGATTGGATCGTCCAGCGCACCGGCATCCGGCAGCGTTATGTCGCCGGCGATGACGAGACGACGGCGTCGCTCGGCGAGGCGGCGGCGCGCGCAGCCCTTGCCAATGGCGGCCTGACGCCCGCCGATATCGATCTCGTCATCTGCGCCACCTCGACGCCCGACAACACGTTTCCGGCGACCTCGGTCAATATCCAGAACCGCCTCGGCATGAGCCACGGCTTCGCCTTCGACGTCCAGGCCGTCTGTACCGGTTTCGTCTATGCGGTTACCACAGCGGATGCCTATATCCGCGGCGGCCTTGCCAAGCGCGTTCTCGTCATTGGCGCCGAAACCTTTTCGCGCATCCTCGACTGGAACGACCGCACCACCTGCGTCCTTTTTGGCGACGGCGCCGGCGCGATCGTGCTCGAAGCGGCCGAAGGCGAGGGCACATCAGCAGATCGCGGCGTGCTGACCGCGCACCTGCGTTCCGACGGCTCGCACAAGGATAAACTTTATGTCGATGGCGGCCCGTCTTCGACGGGCACCGTCGGCAAGCTGCGCATGGAAGGCCGCGAGGTCTTCAAATATGCCGTCGGCATGATCACCGATGTCATTCAGGCTGCTTTCGACTCGACCGGCACCACCGCCGAAGACCTCGACTGGCTGGTGCCGCACCAGGCCAATCGACGCATCATCGACGGTTCGGCGAAAAAGCTGAACATCGATGCGGCGAAGGTCGTCATCACGGTCGATCTGCATGGCAATACGTCGGCCGCCTCGATCCCGCTTGCACTTGCGGCCGCTGCCGGCGACGGCCGCATCAAGAAGGGCGACCTGGTGATGCTCGAAGCGATGGGCGGCGGTTTCACCTGGGGCGCCGTTCTGCTTCGCTGGTAAGCACGAATCCTAAAAAACTGGCGGCGAACAAGAGCTTGACCGTAAGGCGCAAGACAAATACTCTTCGTTCGCTTTCACAAAATATTTTGTAATGGGCGGGGAAACCATGACCGGAAAAACAGTGACGCGAGCAGACCTGGCGGAATCCGTTTTCCGAAAGGTCGGGCTTTCCCGGACAGAATCCGCCGAGCTGGTCGAAACCGTCATTGATGAAATCTGCAACGCCATCGTGCGTGGCGAAACCGTCAAGCTTTCTTCCTTCGCGACCTTCCAGGTGCGCGACAAGAACGAGCGGATCGGTCGCAACCCGAAAACCGGCGAGGAGGTTCCGATTTCTCCCCGCCGGGTCATGACCTTCAAGGCGTCGAACGTGTTGAAGACGCGCATCCTCAAGGCGCATGTCTCTCGCAAGATCAAGCTGAAGCCACAGAATCCGGCTTCCTGATCCCGGTTTTCCGTTTCGGAACAGCTATTTTTTCCTCCCGCACTGTCGATCGTTGTGCGCAACGTCGAGACATGACTTGAATTCTCGGCGCCAAACCGTTGAAATATGATGAGTCGCCGTTGGATCGAGCCGCGAGGTTGCGTAGCAGTATGACGTTGGACAAGAGCCCCGATGCCTTTCGCACCATCAGCGAAGTCGCAGACGATCTTGATCTGCCGCAGCATGTGCTGCGCTTTTGGGAGACGCGCTTTCCCCAGATAAAGCCGATGAAGCGTGGCGGCGGCCGTCGCTATTATCGGCCGGAGGACGTGGATCTCCTCAAGGGCATCCGGCATTTGCTCTATGATCACGGCTACACGATCAAGGGCGTGCAGAAGCTCCTGAAGACCAACGGCAACAAGTTCGTCATATCGGTCGGCCACGGCGATCTCGCCAGCGTCGAGGCGCTTGCGTCGGGCGTACAGGAGCCGGGCGTCGGCGAACCGCGGATCGGCATGGCCGACGAAGACCAGATCGTCGGTCGCGCTAAGCCGCCGATCACCCGCCGGTTCTTCAATTTCGTCGCCGGAGACGACGATCAGCCAGAGGTCTCGATCGGCAAGTCGAGCGTCGGCAAGGAAGACAGGGCGTTGCTGCAGGAGGCGCTCTACGATCTTCTGGAATGCAAGCGCCTGCTCGACCAGGTCCGTTGAGCTTGTAGGCAGATGTCAGGCTTCGGTAAGCCGCTTCATCGCCTGTTCGAGTTCGCTGAGCTGAAAGGGTTTCCGCAGCACGGGCAGTGTGCTTATGCTGCCTTCTGGGGCGCTGCCATATCCTGTTGCATAGAGATAGGGCTTGCCGCGTTCATCGAGAAGCTTGGCGACCGGCAGCGAACTGTGGCCGGCAAGAGAGACGTCGAGGATAGCGGCGTCGAACTCCGAGTCCTTGGCGGTTGCCAGCGCCCGTTCCAGATCGGGCGCGCTTGCGCAGACCCGATAGCCGAGGTCGCCGAGCATATCCTCGAGCAACATGGCAATCAGTGTATCGTCCTCGACGATGAAGATGTCTTTCATGGTTCCCGTTCACCCTTTTCCCTTGCCGGGCATGAAGGTTATGTGGACCGCTCCCGGCGCTCGTCAAGGCGTGCTGCCCCGCAGTGTGAGAAAGAGCATATTGCCGGGTGAAATTCGATGTGCAAAAGCTGGTATGCGGTTTCAGAAGCGGAGGGAAAGAGGCCTGGGATGGATTTGCTGAGTGCCACGGACTGGTTGCGTCACAGGCCCGGTTACACATATCCGCTGGCGCTTGCCGCGGTTGGATTGACGTTTCTACTGAGGATCGTCGCCAGCGATTATCTTTCCGGTTTTCCCTTCCTGAGCTTCATTCCGGCGATATTGTTTGCGAGTTTCATTGGCGGCGCGGGGCCGGGCCTTGTCGCGGCTGTAATCGCGGTTTTCATCGTCCAGCAGTTTTTCGTCGAGCCGCACAATGTCTTCTGGCCGATCAGCGCCGGGCAATGGGTCGGCCTGTCGACCTATCTCGTCAATGCCGCGATCATCGTCGGCCTGATGGAGATGATCATCGTCGCCCATGACCGGCAGAGCCGCCTTCGCAGCGAGCTCAACAGCTTCAATACGCGGCTGGAACAGACGGTGGCCGAGCGTACCGCCGAGCTCAAGCATGAGATGGAGGAGAATTCCGCCGCCCAGGCGCAGGTCCGGCAGCTGCAGAAGATGGAGACGATCGGCCAACTGACCGGCGGTGTCGCCCATGATTTCAACAATATGCTGGCGATCATCATCGGCAGCCTCGATCTGGCCCAGCGGCGCATGAATGGAAACGAGGATCCCCGCCTGCTGAATTCGATCCAGAATGCCAGGGACGGTGCGCAGAGGGCGGCCGTGTTGACCGCACGTCTTCTCGCCTTCTCGCGCCAGCAGCCGCTCGCCCCGGAGATCATCGATGCCAACAAGCTGGTCGGCGGCATGTCGGAGCTGCTGCGGCGCACGCTCGGCGAGCAGATCCGGATCGAGACCGTTCTTGCCGGCGGCCTCTGGCCGAGCTTTGCCGATCTCAGCCAACTCGAGAACGCCATTCTGAACCTTGCCGTCAACGCCCGCGACGCCATGCCCGGCGGCGGTCATCTGACCATCGAGACCGCCAATACCGAACTCGACGAGCGATATGCGCGCACGCATTCCGAAGTCGAGGCCGGTCAATATGTTATGATCAGCATCACCGATACCGGCATCGGCATGTCGCCCGACGTGATCGACCGCGCCTTCGACCCGTTCTATACGACCAAGGGACCCGGAAAGGGCACCGGTCTCGGCCTCAGCCAAGTCTACGGCTACATCAAGCAGAGCGGCGGCCATATCAAGATCTACTCGGAAATCGACAGGGGTACGACGGTCAAGATCTATCTTCCCCGTCATGTCGGCGCGACGGACGGCCGGTTAAGTGCTGCCGGCGCACCGCCCATTCCTCAGGGCAGCGTCAACGATACGATCCTGGTGGTGGAGGACGACGAACACGTCCGTACCATGACGGCCGAAAGCCTGCACGAACTCGGCTATACCGTATTGCAGGCGGCAAGCGGAATGGAGGCGCTTGTCCTTCTGGAGGAGAATGCGGCAATCGACCTGATCTTTACCGATATCGTCATGCCGCAGATGAGCGGGCGTCAGCTTGCCGATATCGTCCAGGAAAAGTGGCCGGCGATCCGGATCCTCTACACGACGGGCTATACCCGCAACGCTATAGTTCACAACGGTGTGCTGGATCACGGCGTTTCCCTGCTCGCCAAGCCCTTCAGCCTGGAGCAGCTCGCCTACAAGGTCCGCGAACTTCTGAATGTTCCCGCGAGAAGGGGTGAAGAGCGGACGTGAAGTCGCAACACGGCCGCACGTCCACGGATCCCGATTGCGCTATTCCAGAACCTGGATCACCCGGTGCGTCTTCGGCTCAACGATGACGCGCCGCTCATTGACCACGGTATAGCCGTAGCCGTCGACATCAGGCACCGTATGCACTTCGACGGTATCGGGCAGGATGGCTCCAACCGCGATATCGCCGTCATAGACGACGGACGGCGTGTTTTGCTCCATCACATAGGTGCGCACCTCGCCGGGCAACACGACGGAACCGGTCGGCGCGGGATCGGTGACGATGACGGTGCTCTGCGCGAAGGCGGCCGAGCTGATGGTCAGCACGGCGGCCGCAGCCAGCATGATCTTGCGCATGGGAGTTCTCCTTTTCCTGCCCCAGACATCAACGCAACGCGGACAATGCGGCATAGTTCCCCGTCTGCTTTTCGCCGCGCGATCGGCGAATCTCCTCCGACAGACGCGCGCGCTTCGGCCATCGCCGCGAAGACAAACGCGGGGAGAGAGCGAGTAAGTTGTTGGCGAATCGTTTTATGCATCATACGGTTGAGCGTCCGAACAATGTTCAGTACGGGTTCGTCCGGTGACGCCAGGGCTCGGTTCTTTACGTTTCGTTAACCATGTTGGCAGTTTATGTCAGCTGAACGGCCTGCTGGTCGTTGATTCGAAGATCCCTCGCGTTTCGGCTTGCGAATGGATATCTGGAAAGACGATTGCGGCGGCTCGAAATATGCATTTGCGTGAGGCGATATCGCTGGTGGCCGTGGCGGGCTTGATGGCCGGCTGCACATCGACAGGCGGTGTGCGCCAGCCTTCCGGGCCGGAGACCGTGGCGCCGGAAAAGGCGCTGGTTCTGCCGCCGCCGGGAGGCCCGTCGATCGTCAGCGTCGTCGAGAGCAAGCGCGGCAACGGCGTCGAACAGAACATCTCGCTGTTTACCTCATCTGCCGTACCCGGTCAGAATTTCCTGAAGGTCCAGTTCCTCGGCGCCTCCGGGGCCAATCCCGGCATGGGCAATGCCGGATTCAGCATGATCAACGAGAGCGGCATCGCCCGCGAGGTCGCTCGGTCGGCCCCCGGCGTCCCGATGGCGACGTCCGCAACCTTCCTGCAGAACAGCTATGGCCCCTTCGGTTATGCCGCCGGCCGCAGCCGCGCTGGCGACACCTGCATCTATGCCTGGCAGCAGATCCGCTCGAGCGTCGCAGCCAATACCCAGGCGCGCAATTTCGGCATGATCCAGCTGCGCCTGCGCCTCTGCGACGCCAGGGCGAGCGAGCGCCAGCTGCTCGGCATCGTCTACGGCTACACCGTCACCGGCACCTTCGACGGCGAGATATGGAATCCCTACGGCCATGCGCCGCCTGCCGACGCGGCGCTCGGAAGCACCGGTCAGCCGATCTATCCCGACGAGGGCGGCTATCGCGCCAGCCCGATGCCGATCGGTTACGACCCTGCGCCTGCCATTGTCAGCCGGCCGCGCGGCGCCTCCGCTCGCAGCGCCTCGTCCGCGCAGCCGGCTCAAGGCGCCGCACCGTTGCCGGCGCCCGTCGGCCCGCGCGTACCGCTGCCTGGCGAGACGCCGCAGACGAACGCAAGGCCGGATGCGGCAGCCGTGCCGGGCGATCAATCGGCAAGGGCGATCGGCGCGGCCGTGCCGTCGCCGGACTGCATAGGCGACGCGGCCATGACGGCCGTCTGCCGGAGATAGTGAGCATGCCCGGGGCGCCGGAGGGTGCGCCGGTTGAGCAATTTCGAAGGAACGTCGATGCGCAAAGCCCGCAGTGTCATCATATGGGCCGTGGTTTCGCTCTGCATGATCGTGTTGATCACGCTGCCGGTCAATCTGCAGACCCAGCTCATCACCAGCATCACTGTCGTGACCGTCATGGCGCTGATCAAGATTATGAAAGGCGAGGGGACGTGGCGCCTGGTGGCGCTCGCCTTCGGCACCTCGATCGTTCTGCGTTATGTCTACTGGCGCACCACCAACACGCTGCCGCCGCTGAACCAGCCTGAGAATTTCATCCCCGGTCTGCTGCTCTATCTTGCTGAAATGTATAGCGTTGCGATGCTGGCGCTCAGCCTCTTCATCGTCGCGACGCCGCTGCCGTCTCGCCCCTCTCGGGCGGCCAAGAATGAGCGCTTCCCACATGTCGACGTCTTCGTGCCGTCCTACAACGAGGATGCGGGTCTTCTTGGAAACACGCTGGCTGCCGCCAAGGCGATGGATTATCCGGCCGAGAAGCTGCATGTCTGGTTGCTCGACGACGGCGGCACTTTGCAGAAGCGCAACTCCAGCAAACTGCTCGAGGCACAGGCCGCTGCCGCCCGCCATATCGAGCTGAAACAGCTCTGCGAGGATCTCGACGTCAGGTACCTCACGCGCGACCGCAACGAGCACGCCAAGGCCGGCAATCTCAACAACGGCATGAAACATTCGAGCGGCGAACTCATCGCCGTCTTCGATGCCGACCACGCGCCGGCCCGGGATTTCCTGCTCGAAACCGTCGGCTATTTCGATGACGATCCGAAGCTCTTCCTCGTCCAGACGCCGCACTTCTTCATCAATCCCGATCCGCTGGAGCGCAACCTGCGCACCTTCGACAAGATGCCGAGCGAGAACGAGATGTTCTACGGCATCATCCAGCGCGGCCTCGACAAGTGGAACGCCGCCTTCTTCTGCGGCTCGGCTGCGGTTCTGAGCCGGAAGGCGCTCGAATCCCAGAACGGCTTTTCCGGCATCAGCATCACCGAGGATTGCGAGACGGCGCTGGCGCTGCACGGCAGCGGGTGGAACAGCATCTATGTCGACAAGCCGCTGATCGCCGGTTTGCAGCCGGCCACCTTCGCAAGCTTCATCGGCCAGCGCAGCCGTTGGGCGCAGGGCATGATGCAGATCCTGCGGTTCCGCTTCCCGCTTCTGAAGCGCGGGCTGACGATCCCCCAGCGCCTCTGCTACATGTCCTCCACGCTGTTCTGGCTTTTCCCGTTCCCGCGTACCATCTTCCTGTTCGCGCCGCTCTTCTACCTGTTCTTCGATCTGGAAATCTTCACCGCCTCCGGCGGTGAATTCCTTGCCTATACGCTTGCCTATATGCTCGTGAACCTGATGATGCAGAACTACCTCTACGGGTCGTTCCGGTGGCCGTGGATTTCCGAGCTTTACGAGTATGTCCAGACCGTCCATCTGCTGCCGGCCGTCGTTTCGGTCATGCTCAATCCGAGAAAGCCGACCTTCAAGGTCACGGCCAAGGACGAATCGATCGCCGTCAGCCGCCTGTCGGAAATCAGCCGTCCGTTCTTCGTCATCTTTGCAGTGCAGATCGTAGCACTCGCCATCACCTTCTACAGGATCTATGCCGAGCCCTATAAGGCCGACGTCACGCTCGTCGTCGGCGGATGGAATGTCATCAACCTGATCATGGCCGGTTGTGCGCTCGGCGTCGTGTCGGAGCGCGGCGAGCGCGCCTTGTCCCGCCGTGTCCGCGTCAACCGGCGATGCGAATTCGGCGCCAACGGCAAGTCGTACGCGGCCTCGATCGAGGATGTCTCCGTCCACGGCGCGAGGCTTCACATCTTCAACAAGCAGCTTGACGAGCTGATGATCGGCGCACCCGGCGAGATCCGCTTCCAGCCCTACAGCGGCGCGGATGTGGAAACCCTGCCGCTCATCGTCCGCAACATCGAGCCATCAGGCGACATCACCAAACTCGGCTGCCAATACGTGCCGAAAAGCGCGCTCGACCATCGCCTGATCGCCGACCTCATGTTCGCCAATTCCGACCAGTGGACCCAGTTCCAGACCTCGCGCCGCCGCAATCCTGGGCTCATCCGCGGCACCATCTGGTTCCTCGGCCTGTCGTTCTATCAGACCAGCCGCGGCCTCGTTTACTTCTTCCGCAGCATGCGGCCGGAGCGCGAAGCCCAGCAGCAGGCGGCAAAGGTCAACGCCGGATGAGAAGAATCGTCGCCGCTTCACTGCTCCTCCTGAACGCCTCCACCTTTGCCCAGGCTCAGACGGCACCCTTCGACATGTCCGGTGAGCGACCGCCCGGCGCGCCCGTTGCCCCGCGATTGACGCCTGCCGCGCCGCCGGCAGCCACGGCGCCGGCTCCCGTCACGCCTCCCGTTTCGGTCGCACCTGCGCCTGCAGCACCGGCTGCTCCCGCTCCTGTTGTTGCCCCGGTCACCGTCCAGCCGCAGACGACGTCGATGCCTGCGCCCCAGCCTGCAGCGGCGGCCAATGCGGTTGCGCCGCCGCGCGTCGGCGATGTCCGCCGCTATATCCTGCCCTTTTCGAAACTCGGCCTTGACGGCGAATACGATCGCCGCTCGTGGTCCGTCTATCTGACGCCGGAGCAGGCAGCGGCCAAGGCAAGCTTCACTTTCGCCTACCAGAATTCGGTCGTCGTCGCGCCTGAGGCATCGGCGCTGACCGTCTATCTCAACAATCGCCCGATCGGCCAGCAGCGCGTCGGCTCGCCGGACGGATCGTCCGCCGTTAAATTCGAAGTTCCCTCCGGCCTGCTGCAGCCGGGCGCCAACCTCGTTACCTTTGAAGCCGATCAGCGCCACCGCACCGATTGCAGCATTCAGTCCACCTATGAACTGTGGTCGAACATCGATCCGGCCGGAACTTATCTGAGCTTCGCCGGTAGCGATGCCGCCCAGCTTTCAAGTGCGGATGCCATCCGCGCCATCGGCGTCGATGGCGCCGGCAAGACCGAGTTTGACATCGTTGTCCCGGCGCTGGAACAGCCCGGAACCACCGGGCCGCTGCTGCGGCTCTCACAGGGCCTGTCGGTGCTGAGCAGCATGCCGAACCAGATCTTCGCCTTCAGCACCGATTCGCTCCCGACCGCTGGGCCGGGCAAACTCGGCGTGTTCGTCGGCACTGCGGCGGAGTTGCGGCCGCTCTTTCCCGGCCTGCCGCCCGACGCCGAAAGCGCGGCACTGGCCGCTTTCGTCACCGATCCCCGCAGCGGCTCGCCCGTACTTCTCATCAGCGGCCCTTCCTGGCAGGCGGTCTCCTCGGCAATCGATACCATCGTCTCACCGACGGACAGGTCCACGGATATCCGCCGCGACGCGCTGACGACCGAGCGCTGGAGCGCGCCGAACGCGCCGCTCGTCTTTTCCGATACCGACATCGCTCTGTCCCGGCTCGGTGTGAAGACCTCCGAATTCTCCGGCCGGCGGTTCCGTACCAGCTTCAATGTCGCCGTGCCGGCCGACTTCTATGCCAATGCCTATGGCGAAGCGAAGGTACTGCTCGACGCCGCCTATACCGATAGCGTGCTGCCCGGCAGCCACATCGATATCTACGTCAACGACAACATCGCCTCCACCGTGCCGCTCACCACGACCACTGGCGGCATTCTCCGTCATCTGCCGATCCGGGTGACGATGCGGCACTTCAAGCCCGGTCTCAATTCGGTGGCGATCGAGGCGATCCTGATGACCAAGGACGATGCGGCCTGCACGCCGGGCTCGACGGCCAGCGCCAATCCGCGCTTTGCCCTGTTCGATACGTCCGAACTGCACATTCCTGATTTCGCCCGCGTCGGCCAGCGACCGAACCTGGCCGCCATGGCCGGCACCGCCTATCCCTATGGCCGGGCCACGGAGCCGACGCCGCTCTTCATCGACCGTGTCGATGAAGACACGCTTTCGGCCGCCGCCACGCTGCTTGGTCAGATGGCGATCATGGCCGGTCACCCGATCCCCGTCGAAACCGTCGCCTCGCCGAACACGATCGGCGATCGTGACGCAATCTTCATCGGCTCGATCTCGCAGATGCCGCCAACCGCACTGACGCAGGCCAATATCTCCACGGCCAGCCAGGCATCGTGGCGTCCCGTCGTCGATGCGCAAGCCGGCGTCGTCGATACCGGTACGGCCTTCGAACAGTGGAATTCCAAAGTCAGCGGCGGTGTGTTGCGCAGCCGGATCACCGCCTTCCGCGATTGGCTGTGGCGCAATTTCGATATTTCCCGCAGTTCGCTGCAATTCGTACCCGTCGCCGAGAAGATTTTCACGCCGTCCAATGCCGCCACGCTTCTGGTTGCCCAAGGCTCCAGCCCTGGAGGGGGCGGCTCATGGACCATAGTGACGGCGCCGTCGGCGAAGGATTTGCGCGAAGGCCTCGGGGTCGTGACCGAGCAATTGAACTGGCCGCAGATATCAGGCCACATCACCACCTATTCGAGCAAGACAGGCAAGATCGACTCGGTGCCCGTCACCCGCTTCGATTTCGTGCCTTCCGTCCCGTGGTCGATCGGCAATTACCGCCTGATCGCCGCCAACTGGCTGTCGACGAATATCCTTTCCTACGCTTTCCTGCTCGTCGTCTTCATGTTGCTGATCGGCCTCTCCACGTCGAGCATGCTGAGAAAGTTGGGCCGGTCGAAATGAGGATGTGGTGCACGTTCCTGCTTGCGGCAGCGGTCGCGCTTGCCCCCGCCGGCACGCCGGCCATCGCGCAGCAGGCGATGATCAATGCCGGCGCATGGTCTGCCTACAAGGCGAAATTTCTCGATGCGACCGGCCGCATCGTCGATAACGGCAATGGCAATATCAGCCACAGCGAAGGGCAGGGCTACGGCTTGCTGCTCGCCTATCTCGCAGCAAGCCCTGCCGATTTCGAGCAGATCTGGTATTTCACTCGCACCGAGTTGCTGCTGCGCGACGATGGCCTTGCCGTGTGGAAATGGGATCCGAACGTCAAACCGCACGTCACTGACACCAACAATGCCTCGGATGGCGACATGCTGATCGCCTATGCGCTGGCGCTAGCCGGCACGGCGTGGAATCGCGAGGACTATATCCTGGCTGCGTCTCGCATGGCACAGGCGCTGCTTGCCGAAACAGTGGTCCGTTCGGCCGGCCGGACCTTGCTGATGCCGGGGACCGAGGGCTTTGCCCCTGCCGATCGCGACGACGGGCCTGTGGTTAACCCGTCTTACTGGGTGTACGAGGCTATCCCCGTGATGGCGGCGCTCGCCCCGTCGGATGAGTGGAAGAAATTGTCGGAAGACGGCGTGGCGCTGTTGAGCACTATGCAGTTTGGTCCGCGCAAGCTTCCCGCCGAATGGGTGAGCCTGCACGGCCAGCCGCGGCCGGCGGAGGGTTTCGATGCCGAATTCTCCTATAACGCTATCCGTATCCCGCTCTATCTCGTTCGCGGCGGCGTCACCGACAAGGCGCTGCTGACTCGCCTGACCCAGGGGATGTCGAAAGACGGCGTCCTCGCCACCATCGATCTGACCACCGGCCGGCCGAAGACCCTGCTGTCGGACCCCGGTTATCAAATTGTTAACGATGTTGTGGCCTGTGTAACTGACGGGACCAAGCTTCCGGTCTCTGCCCTGCAATTTGCGCCCACGCTCTATTATCCGTCCACCCTTCAGCTGCTGGGGCTGGCCTATATCGGGGAGAAGCATCCGGAGTGTCTGTGAAGTCTTCTCTTGTGGCGATTTCGGCAGCAGTCGTGGTGGCAACCGTCGTCACCGGGCTGAAGGATCGTGCCGCCTTGCAGGAGAGGTTCGGTCTTGCGTCCGCCGGCAAGCCGGCGCCGGAGTTGATGATGATGGGCCGCATCAAGCCGACGGAGGCTCCTGCCGCCAATCCCGAGTTCAATGTGCAAACTGTCGCCGACAAGATCGAGGCGATCACTTCTTCGCCGCCGTCGGGACCGGCTGCGACAGAACCGAATGCCGCTGCGCCGCAGCCCGAGGGATCGCAATCCGTCGCGCCGCAGACAACCGCCCAGCCGGCGCCGGTCACCCCGCCTATCGTTTCCGAGCCGCCGCCACCGCAGCCGGCCGCGGCTCAGCCGCCGCCCGCCGTCGATGAAAGTGCGCTTCGTTATTTCGCGAGCCGCGGCGACAAGCTGCGCCTGCAAGCCGAAATCTCCCGCCTTCAGGCGCTCTACCCGAACTGGGTTCCGCCGGCCGATCCGCTCGCCGTGCCGCAAAATGGCGACAAGCAGCTTGAAGCCATGTGGAAGCTTTATTCCGATAGCCGTTATGCCGAGCTGCGCAAGGCGATCGCCGACCGCCGCGCAACCGATGCCGGCTGGCAGCCGCCGGCCGATCTGCTCGACCGGCTTGATGTCGCCGAGGCCCGCGCGCGTCTCATCAACGCCTCGGACCTCAAGCAATATGCGACCGTGGTCGATATCGCTGCCGCAACCCCGAGCCTGCTGACCTGCAGCGAGGTCGATGTTCTCTGGCGTGTTGCCGAAGCCTTCATCCAGACGGAGAGGGCGCCGCGCGGCCAGGACGCTTATGCCTATATCCTGAAGAACTGCGCCAATCCTGCCGAGCGGCAGGCGACGGTCGAAAAGGCCTCGACGCTGCTCGGCTACAAGCCGATGCAGGCGCTGCTCGCGCTGGAAAGGCCTGCCGCCGACGGCAGCAAGGAATTCGACGCGATCCGCGACAACCTCGCGCGGCGCTTCATGGCCGAAGGCAATGAAGATCCGAATCTCGCGATCGCGCCCGATTATGTCGCCCGCGTCGAAAAACTTGGCGGCACTGAAGGGCTTGCCTCCGATGCGCTGCTGCTCGGCTGGTATCAGCTTCGCCGCAACAACGATGCCGATGCCGAGAAGTGGTTCCGCGCCGCCCGCGCCAAGGAGGATTCGGCCGCCGCTTCGCAGGGGCTGGCGCTGGCGCTGATTGCCCGCAAGGCGCCTGAGGAGGCCGAGGACGTGATGTTCCGCTGGCGCTCAGATTCCGATGATGCGACCGCTACCTATCTCGCTGCCACCGCCAACCTGATGGCGCTGCAGCCACCGGCCGATCTGGCCGAAGACGTGCTGCACCGAATCGCCGTGGAAGTCATCGCCCGGAAATATGTGCCGACCGCCCAGCAGTTCGGCTGGTATGCCCGCTCCCTCAACCAGTTCCAGACCGCCGCTCGCTGGTTCGAGACGGCGCTCGCCTGGAAGCCCGACGACGAACCATCCGCCTATGGCCTTGTCGTCACCCGCGACCAGCTGGGCGACCGCAAGGGCGTGCGCGACATCCAGCAGGCCTGGGCAGGCCGGTCGACCCGCATCACCAATCTTGAGGACACCTCGTCGCTGACGCTGAATGCCGTCACGCCGCCGCCGGAAAAGGGTGCGCCTGCTGCGCAGCAAACGGCTCCCCAGCCATCCACGCAGCCGCCGCAGCGTCCCGCCGCGGCTGAGCCGTCTCCGGTCGAGCGCCGTACCGACATACAGCCGGGGCCGGAAATAGCCGTTCGCCCAACGAGGCCCGCGATGCAGACGGTCACCGTCCAGCGTGGTCCGCGCCAGACGCGGGGCTGCGCGACAACCGTCGATGCCAGGCAGCTCAGCCCGGCCGATGCGCTGTCGCGCGGTTGGTGCCTGATGGATATCAACCGGCCGATGGAGGCCATCGCGGCCTTCGAGGCGGCACTGCAGAGCCCAGTGCGCAAGGATCGTGAGGACGCAGCCTATGGCCAGAGCCTCGCCTATCTGCGCGCCGGGCTTTCCAGCAATGCCGCTGTCGCAGCCACCAAGGCGCCGCAGAATCGCCAGCGTGCCGCCGAACTGCAGGTGGCGATCCTCGCCGACCGCGCGCTTTCGGCCTTCGACGCTGGGCGTTACCGCGAAACCCTCATCTATCTCGATCAGCGCGCCCAGCTGCAGCAGGAACGCATCGACCTGATGGTCCTGCGTGGCTATAGCTATCTCAATCTCAAAAGGTACGACGATGCGGGCCGCATCTTTGAAGCCGCGGCTGCGACCGGCAGCCGCGATGCCACCCGCGGCCTCGCCGACCTGCGCAGGATCACTCATCCCGACGTCAATGACTGACGTTGACGCCGCCGCTGCTCTCAGTTACTCGCCTGCGTGGGGCCGCCCCGGCCTCCCGCCCGCAAGGAGAAACCCGTGTCCACTCTCCATGATATCCGCGACAGGTCTTATGATGCTTTCCTCTTCGACATGGATGGAACGCTGCTGAATTCCATCGCCGTCGTCGAACGTGTCTGGAGCGAGTGGGCAAGACGCCACGGCTTCGAGCCGGAGGTTTTCCTGAAGACGATTCACGGCATTCGCGCCAGCGACGTCATCCGCGGGCTCGGCCTGCCCGGCGTCGATCCGGCCCATGAGGCAGACCTGTTGCTTGCCGAGGAGATGGAGGATGTCTCCGGCATCGTCGAAATCCCCGGCGCCGTCCGCTTCCTCGACGCGATCGCCGATGGCCGATGGGCGATCGTCACCTCGGCCCCGATCGAGCTCGCCAGGCGCCGCATGTCGGCTGCCGGCATCCCGATGCCGAAGGTCATCGTCAGCGGCGGGGAAGTCAAATCAGGCAAGCCCAGCCCCGAAGGCTACCTGCTCGGCGCAAGCCGCCTCGGCGTCGATCCGTCGAGATGCCTGGTCTTCGAAGACGCCGTCGCCGGCATTCTCGCCGGGGAAGCCGCCGGCGCCGACGTGGCCGTCATCACCGAAACCCACGCCACGCCCTTCGAAACACCACATTTTTCGATCGCCAACTACCAGGCATGGCAACCCCGCCAGACCGCCGAAGGCCGGTTGATGCTGGCAAGCGTTTGAGCATTCCCGATAAGCGTCTCTTTTTCTCGGAAGCAGGCTTTTTCCGCTTGCATTGCACGCGGTGAAAAACTAAACGAAGCAAGCCGTTTCGGCAGGTCGGGGCGTAGCGCAGCCCGGTAGCGCACTTGACTGGGGGTCAAGGGGTCGCTGGTTCGAGTCCAGTCGCCCCGACCATTTAAAATAAATAACGCGACGAAATACGCCCCCAGAGTGTAGTCGCAAGAAAATCCCTTGGTTCTTTTTGGGACTCCTTCAGTTGGAGGAGGCAATATTTGTTGCTTTTTGTTAAGGTTATACCCGGTTCGTAGTTGAATACCCCAGTTTTGGATTGAAAATAATCTGAAACCTCTTCGCATTCTCGCGAATAGGTGTAGATTTAACAGTGTCCCTGTCACAGATAGCCTAGTGCGAGCGCATGGCCGATATAAAGCAGAATGTAACTTGCAGGCAGAGCCTCGCCAGCGCGTTCCAGGCTCTGTCGGACGAGGCGGTCAAAGCCGGCTGGTCGGAGGGCGATGTCGCCTTGGCGCTCGCTGAACTTGCCGAGGAGCGGGTGATCGAGATCAGCGCCAAGGTGATTGTGGAAGGCTTCATGCCTTCTCACGTCTCCGCCTCAGGTAGCCGGCGCAACAGCTAATTTAACGTCAACAATCCCGTCGTCTTCGCGGCCGTCACGAAGGATGCCTGCGCCGCGCGCGGGCTGCGCAACCCGTCGAGCGCGTCCAGGCAGTGCTGGGGCGCCACGCGATAATCGCGCCCGGGCTTGGCTGGCCATCTCTTCAAATATTCGACGGCCTCCCAAACGGTGGAAACGATCAGGCTGCTGTTTGGTGAAAGGACCCGGACAGGGGAGGGAAAGCGCTTTTCGCTCACGTCTGCACTCGTATGATTCCTGCTTCGAAACGCGCCCATAACGCGTGGGACAAAATAATGTTCCGCAGAAATTTGCGCAGTTGCTAAAGTTAAGGCCCTCGCGCATAATGATTATATGCCGGTTGCGGAGGGCGGCCGGCAATGCAAGCGTGAATGCGTTTGCCCTCGGAGGGAATGCGGCGTGATGTTACGATCATCAATTCATCCGCATGATTTGCCGCTGTTTTCGGAAGATCTCGATCTGCTTTCGCAGGTGCTCGACAAGGTTTGCGACGAACGCGGCCTCGTCAAGACGACGCCGGAAGCCGAGCGGATCGGCGCGGTCATCATCCAGCTCTACCGGCAAGGCGTAAAGGACGGCGGCAAACTCGCCGACCTCGCCAAGACCTATCTCTGACCTTCAGTTCTGCTCGATCGAGACACCGTTCTTGTCGATGCTCATCTCGATCCCCTGCGGCTTGCTTTCCTCATGGAAGACATAGGCGCCGAGGCCGATGACCGCGACGACAAGGATGCCAATGATGATGTAGAGATTATTGTTGCGGTTCAAGAGGCTATCCCGGATTTGTCATGGGACAGCTTAAACGGCTTGGTGACGAATTGGTTCCGTCAGTCGTCGTTGGCGGCGTTGAGGTTTTCCGGTCGAATGCCGTCGTCGCTGGAGGTGCGTGCGCGTAGCCGGATCCCGGGACCGCCTTCGTCCTGATTGCCGCTGGACAGGAAGATGATGCCGTGCGCCTCGAGCGTGCTGCGCACATCGAACAGTGCGTGCAGCTCGCCCGTAAATTCGCCGCTCTCAAGCGCCGTCACGGTCTCCACAGGCAGGCCGCTTGCGGCGGCGAGCTCTTCGATACTCATTCCGATCATGGCGCGTGCGCCGCGTATCTGCGTTGCCGTTATCATGGCGGAAAATCTAGCGCATTTGCAGCGCTTCTCAAGTGGCTCTGCGGTTGATTGACGAACTAAGCGCCGCTGCACGCATTCTTCAGACTTCCCGCAATTTTACGCCAAATAGATCGTCATGCATGCGCTCGACCGCGATCCCTACGCCTCCCATGAGGGCTGCCCGACCGCCAAAACGGCTGATCTCGATACGCGGCGGATAGGGCGTGCAACGCGGCAGGAAACGCCGGATGGCGTCTACGAGTTCTGATCTTGCGCCAATGCTGCCGCCGATGATCACAATATCAGGGTCGAGAGTTGCTCCGATGGCAGCAATGGCGACCGCCACCAGCCTCGCGGTCTCTTCGATCGCAGCGGCCGCGCTTGTTTCTCCTGCATTGAACGCGGCAAAAAGATCGGCCACGGTGGATGCGTTGCGCCCGCCAAAACCAGTGTACCGGCGCAGCATCGCCACGCTGCCGACTGCGCTTTCGAAAGTTCCAAGCGTAAATCCGCCAGGGTCAAAAGCATCCCCGCCGATCGGAAGATAGGCGATTTCCCCGGCCGCGCCGCGCGCGCCGCGCAGCAGGGCCCCGTTGGCGATGATACCCATGCCGACACCGGTTCCGAGGGCAATGAAGGCAAAATTGCCGGTTTCGACACCGTGCCCCCGCCATCTCTCCCCTTGCGCGGCCAGGTTGACGTCATTTTCAACGATCACGGGGATGGCCATTCTCTCACTGAAGACTTGCCGCAGATCCATTGCGTCGATGCCGGGAATGTTTGGCGCGACGTTGATGTGTCCGGTAGCCGGGTCGAGCACGCCCGGACTGCCGAGAACGACGAGACGGAGCTTGTCAGCCGTCGTCCCGGCCGCAAGGGCGAGTTCGGCGATAGTGTCGCTGAACTGATTGACGAGATGCTGCCCGCCGCGAGGGTCGGTGGATACTTTGGTTTCGGCAACCACGTTCCCCAGCAGATCGCAAATAGCTGCGGCGATCTTGGTGCCCCCTAGATCGATGGAGACAGCCAGTCCTGCTTTCGCATTGATTTCGTAGGTAATCGCATTTCGGCCCGGGCGACCGTCTGTCTGCCCGACAGGTTTCAGCCACCCGTCATCCTCAAGGCCGCGCACGACATCGGAAATCGTCTGTTTCGATAGACCGGTCAGCTTGGCAATATCGGCACGGGAGATCGACCCGTTCGCCAACACGGTTCGGATCACGGCATTGGTTGAAATCTTACGGGCGATGGGAGTCTGTGCGACAGGAGATGTCATTGCCATCCGGCTAGCTCGTTCCAATTAGTTCGGATCGCATACTTAATTGGGGCGATAGAGAGCCACAATTATCGCGACATATGAGGATTTGATACACCGAAGCCGACAATTTGTCTATGTCCTTGACAAATGGAAAGTCGCCTGTAGGCTGGGGTGAACGTGCGATGCAAATGCGCGATGAAATAAAGAGGGTCGAGGAGAAGTATGCGCCATACACATCGTCTGGTTGACTGTGCGCCCGTGAAGATCGCCCGAGGAGGAACTGGCCCAGGCTTGTCCAGTTGTTTTCTCTTTCGCGACCTATCGTCTCTTTGATTTGGCTGCCGGGAATTTGCGCATGATAAAACCCGCCACCGACGGACAGCTTTCCGCCCAGGAACCCGTTCTACTGCCTGTCATGGCGCCACGCCTTCAGGCGGACGTCCATCCGGATGGCTACGCCGATCTTGCCTTGTGGGGGGCAGGCAGCCTGGGGCGTGTCAGATTTTCTCCGATCAGCGGCCCTTACACCTATGCCCCGAACCGGGTCGTCTCCAAACATGGCGGGATATTCGTCGCGCAGTCGCTGCCCGTTATGTTGATCGGCGGGGTAGCCCTTCAAGGCATCTATCCCGCCCGCCGTTGCGCGTGGTGGCACGAGCCGGCTGGGGAAGCCGCGAGAGTGAAGATCACTCGGGACCATCATCGGAAGACCTTCGAAATGGCCTGGGGCGTGCTCATCGTGGAGGCCTCGGGTTCGGATTTGCGCATTGCTGTCGGCGCCTCAAGAGACGAAGCCGAGAAAGCGCTCAGCCTCACCAGCGAGGCCATCATTGCCGAAGCCGCTGAATATGTGGCGCGTTGCGATATGACGCCCGCGGCCGATCCGCTGATGCGCAGCATGGTCAGTCAGGGGATACATGCCGCCCTTTCCAGCATAAGGCGCGACGAAAACGGCGCCTTCGCGGGTCTCGCCGCAGGGCAGGCCTATAGCGCTCCCGCGCGGACCTATTACCGCGACGGTTACTGGACGATGCAGCCTCTTTTGATCCTGGCGCCTGAGGCGGTGCGCGACGAGATCCGGATTCTCGCCAAGGGAGTGCAGCCGGATGGAGAGGCTCCCAGCGGCGTGATCTTGACCGGACCGGCGCAGTCGGCGGCTTGGCAGCACTTTGTCGCCGACAGCAAGGCCAATCCGAAAAATCACAAAAGGGCAGTTCCCGAATACCATAACCGTCCGCAGGATTGGTGGAGCGATCACTTTGACAGCCCGCTTTTCTTCATTCTTTTCCTGGACGATTATTTCAGAGTTACCAAAGACGTGGCCGAGGTCCAGCTGCACTGGCCGGTCGTGAAGGCGATCATGGATCGCTATCTCGGTCTGGCCGGCCCTGACAGCGTTCTGCCACTCAAGCCGCGCAACGATCGGGACTGGGCCGACAATGTCTATCGCGACGGTCTCGTCTCGTATGACCTGGGTCTTTTCGTCGGCGCCATGGACGCGGTGGCAAGGCTTGGTGAGGGGCATGACCCGGCTCTTGCCGAACGCGCGCTCAAGACCGCAAGTCAGGCCCGCCAGGAAATCGAGGTCAAGCTCTTTGTGCCGGCAACGGGAGGGTATATCGACTACGGAACGCCTGGCGCCTTTGTCGAGGATCATCTGGTTCTCGACAGCCTGACCTTGTCGCGATTCAGTGCAATTTCAAAGCAGAGGGCCATCGGCTTACTGCGGGCTTTTGAAAGCAAACTGGAAACACGCAATAATCAAGAGCAGCCCTATGGCAGTTGGGGTGTCATGTGCGCCTATCCGCCATTCAAGCGGCAAAGCGATTTACGATCCAAGACGGCTTTCCCCTACCGCTACCACAATGGCTCGGACTGGCCCTACTGGGATGGCGCCTATGCAGAGGAACGCCTTCGCCACGGACTTGGAGGCGCACGCTACGCACTGACGCGCTGGTGGGAAACCTGCCTCGACAATGGCTGGATCGGCGCGGTGGAATATTTCTCGCCGCCTTATGGGCGTGGCTCGCTGCTTCAGGGCTGGAGCGCTATGCCGGCGGCAATAGTCTTGAAATATGGGCTGGACGCGGCAAATGCGGAGCCGACGTCATGAGCATTGCGGCGCCGTCGGTTCTAGCGAGATCCCCCATCGATCCGCATTGCAAAGGCCACGGCGCCATCCCGTTCGAGTTCCGAAAAGCCGAGGTGACGGTAGAAGCCCCTGGCGCCTTCGTTATTTGGATCGACACCGAGATGCACGGCTCCGACCCCGTGATTTCGAAGCGCCTCAAGCTCAGTGTTGATCATCCTGCGTCCCCAACCGCTTGCCTGAAGGCCGGGAAGGATGTTGATATGGAGATGCGCAGGGTAATCGTCTTGAAGCCACGGCGTACCGCTGCGGGGATTCTCAATCCGTTCGATCACGTCGGCGTCGCGCGCGCGGGCGGGCGCCAGGCCGGCGATCTGCTGGCGGACGAACGGCCACCAGCTTGCGGCCAGGTCTCTGTCGAACTGGTTGGTATCCGGCACGCCGACGACATAACCGACCGTGCGGCCGTCCTGAACGAGAACAAAGGCAAAATCTCCCGCGAACTTGAGATAGGGCACCGACCAGATGTAACCGGGCAGATGCGGGTCGCTGTAAAGCGCGCTGGCATCCTGTCCGCCATTCGCGGTTTTGAGGCAGATGTCAAAAAGCGCCTCGCTGTCCGCGTCAGTCGCCGGGCGGATGAAGCAGTTGCTATCCATCACTTTGCCACCTCCTGCGTGGCTTTTTGTCATTTCAGGTTGCGAGGGAGGCTCATGCATTGACGATTACCTCAGATTCGCCAGCCCGGCAAAGCTCTGAGGAAAGAAAACGTTCAGCCGCTGTTTGGCGCAAGGACTGAACGGGGAGTGGAGAATAAATCAAGTGAGGTGGAACAGATGAAAAGAAGCTTGAAATCGATCAACATACTGTCAACACGGCAATTGAAAGCAGCCGTCGCGCTTGCTGGCGCGGCGCTTGTCAGCTTCAGCCTTTCAGCGGCTGCGCGCGCTGACGATCTGGCTGTCTGGGATGACCAGACCTATGAAGGTCAGAGCGCGGTTATCGAGCAGCTGAACAAGGAGTTCGAAGCTGCGCACCCCGGCGTCACGATCAAACGCACCGCCCGAACCTTCGATGACATGAAGCTGACGCTGAAGCTTGCGGTTTCGGCAGGCGACGGCCCGGTGATCACGAAAGTGAACCAGGGCGCCGGCGACATGGGCGCGATGGTCAAGGAAGGACTGCTCCTGCCGGTTGACGAGTACATCAAGAAGTTTGCCTGGGACAAGCGTCAGTCGGATTCCGTACTTGCGCGAGATCGTTGGGACGGGCCAAAATTCGGGGTCGGCAAGACCTACGGCATATCGGGCCTCGCCGAGATCGTCGGCCTCTACTACAACAAGAAGATCCTCGACGACGCTGGGGTAGCGCTGCCGAAGACCTTCGAGGAGCTTTTGGCCGATCTCGACAAGCTGAAGGAAAAAGGCGTTGCGCCCTTCATGATGGGCTCGGCAAAGCAGCATCTGGCCCTGCACATGATCGGCGCGATCGATCAGGCACATATCGACGCGGGCAATCGCGCCGAACTTGACGATCTGATTTACGGCAGAGGCGGCTCCTGGAACACCAAGGGGAACATCGAATCCGCCAAGCTCGTGCAGCAATGGGCACAGGGCGGCTATTTTTTCCCCGGTTTCGAAGGCATCTCGGGTGACGACGCCGTGCAGCTTTTCATCTCGGGGCAGGGCGCGTTCCTGATCTCCGGGACCTGGTATTTCGGCGACATGCAACATAATCCGGATATCGGCTTCATGGCCATTCCCGCACCGAAAGGCGTTTCCAAACCCTTGAGTGTCGGTGGCGTGGATCTGGCCTGGGCGACAACGAGCCTTGCCAAAACCAAGGCAACCCAGGACCTGGCCGGTGAATATATCGACTATATGGTTTCGGAAAAGGCTGCTGAAACCTGGGCCGCTGCCGGCTATCTTCCGGCAACATCGCTGGCAGCGGACGCAAAGCCAAAGCTGACGCCGCTGCTCAGCTCCGGCATCGAAATGTGGAAGACGCTCAACGCGAACGACGCGCTCGGCCACTACCCCGATTGGTCCAGCCCGACGATGCTGAAGACGATCGACGACAACACGCCGCTGCTTCTGTCCGGCAAGATCACGCCCGAAGCCTTTGTCGACGCGATGGACAAGGATTATCAGGCGTACCTGAAGGGTCAGAAATAAGTGACGCAGACGCAGGCCATGGCCCTTCCGCGCTCCGCCTGCGTCTCGTCGATCTCAGTTAAAAAATTAGCGCCGCGATCTCAGGCTTGCGGCGCAAAGACGATAGCTTTGGCTTCATGGAGTACCGGATGAAGCGCTCCCCACTTGATGGCTCCGACCATACCAGTTGGATCTATTTATTTCCTGGATTGCTGCTCTACGCGGCTTTTGTCTTCGGGCCGATTGTCGCGGCTTTGGGATTAAGCCTGACCAGCTGGGACGGCCTCACTGTGCCCAAGTGGGTTGGCCTCGGCAATTACGTCGATCTCTTTTCCGATGATCGCTTTTATATTGCCTTGCGCAACAATGCCGAACTTATGATTTTCTATTGTGTGCTGCCGCTCACGCTCGGCATAGGCCTTGCTGCGTGCGTCTGGAATCTGAAGCAGCGCGAACAGCTTGCCCTGCGGACGTTCCTGTTCCTGCCTTATATTATGCCGACGGCGGTGTTGGGCATCATCTGGGCGTGGCTCTACAATCCTGCATTTGGCCCATTCAATCAGTTTCTGAGAGCGGTGGGCTTGGGTGCGTTCGCACTCCCATGGCTGGGAGATTTCGACTTCGTTCTTCCCGCGGTCGGGATCGTTGCGACCTGGTATTTCTTCGGTTTTTGCATGGTCATCTTCCTGACCGGAATTCAGCGCATCGACCCATCGCTTTTCGATGCTGCCAAGGTCGACGGCGCTTCGGCGCGAAAGACCTTTTTCTGGATAACGCTGCCGCTTCTGATGCCTGAGATAAGGGTGGTTCTGCTCTTGACGGTCATCGCGTCGATCAAAAGCTTCGACCTCATTTTCACGATGACCCGGGGTGGGCCCGCCAATGCGACGCTCGTGCCGAATATCTACATGTATCAGCTCGGCTTCGAACTCAATCGGTTCGGCGCCGCGGCGGCCATCGCCATTGTCGGCGCCCTCCTCACATTCGCAATCAACTATGCAATTCACCGGTTGGTGGGCTCGCAGAATAAAGGATAGGCTTGATGAGCCGTTCGTCTAACATCCCCGCCGCAGCGCTATCGTTTCGCATTATCCTTTGGCTTCTCGCTTTCGTAACGATCACACCGTTCCTGCTTCTGCTTCTGACGTCGATAAAGAGCAAGGCAGACGTCCTGAAGGGTGCGTTCGCGTTACCCGCATATCCGCATTTCGAAAATTACGTCGATGCCTGGAACGCCGGGCATTTCAATATCTACTTCTGGAATTCGATCATCGTTGTCATACCAGTCGTTGCGGCAAGCGTCTTTCTGGGCCTGCTGACGGGCTTTGCCTTCGCCTATCTGTCATTCCCGCTCCGCCGCACGCTGTTTGGCATCCTGACAATCGGCATGATGGTGCCGGCCGAAGCCTTCATCATCCCGCTTTATTATGAGATGCGGTATCTCGGCTTGATCAATACCTATGCCGCCGTGATCGTGCCGCAGATTGCGATGTCGATACCATTCTCGACAATCTTCCTCGCCAGCGCGATGCAGCAATTGCCGGAAGAAATTCTCGAAGCGGCGGTTCTGGATGGTGCCGGGCGCTTCCATATTCTGCGCAAGATCGTCATCCCACTCATGGTGCCGGCGATGTCGACGCTGGCGCTGTTCTTGTTCATATGGACCTGGAACGAGTTTCTCATTCCCTTCATTCTGGTCAACGACGACGCCTATCGGACGCTGCCCCTCGGCATGCTGTTTTTCCAGGGGCGTTACACCGTCAATACGCCTGTTCTGACTGCCGGCGCGGTGATTGTCATTGCCCCGCTCATCCTGACATATCTCGTTTTCCAGCGACGGTTCATTGCCGGTCTGACGGCAGGAGCGACGAAGTAGACAGCCGCGCCATCACAGCGTTGCACGTCCTTTCAGACGCGCAAGACCTTACACCGTTGTCTTGGGATTTCGGCCGCGCTTGTGGCGCGTTTCCAGCGCCGCGCAGCCCCAGACCGTGCCGAGCAGCAGGTAGACATGGCGCCAGTGGTCGATGTCGATGACGTTGCCGATCGACGCGTGGCCGAGAACGGAGATCCAGGCGATCATCAGGAAGGGTTGCCAGGGCCGATCGAGCAGCAGGTTGCGGAAGCCGATCGTAAGCGTCCAGAGCAGCATCCCGACATAGCTGACGAAGCCGATCCAGCCGTAGGTGGTGAGCGATTTCAGCCAGATATTGTGCTCGTCCTCGGGAAACATCGTGCCGAACACCAGCGGCCCGATGCCGAACGGACGCTCCATCATCATCGTGAAGCCTATCCGGTGGCGCTCGAAGCGGCCAAGATGCTCGCCATCATATTGCTGAACCAGCTGAGCGCGCGCTGAAAACAACTGGCTGACCTTGGGGATCTGCAGCGCCACCAGCAGCGAGGCGACCAGCATGATGATCGCCGCCAGCGACAGGATCAGGACTCTCAAGCGGAAGGCGCCGCTGCGCTCTTTCAGCAGCATGATGAAGATCAGCAGCACGACGCCGAGGGCGAAGAGCCCCCAGGCGGCGCGGGAGAAGGAGAGGAAGATGCCGAGCGCGAGCACGAGCAGCGCGGCGGCCTTCAACGGCGCTTTCTTCAGGTCACCGACGAGAATACCGTGGACGAGATAGAGCGAGGGCGGCACCAGAAAGGGGCCGAAGACGTTCGGATCCTGGAAGGCGCCCTTGGCGCGATCATAGAGCGTAAAGACTTCCGAGCCCGGAAAGGCGTGGAAATAGCCGAGTACACCGAGCGTTGAGGTGACGACGGCGGCAAAGGTCCAGGCGTTGAACATCAGCGGCAGCCGCTTGTGGCTGTCCTCGATGATCGCCGCATAAAAGACCGCCGTCAGCGCCAGAAAGGTTGAGACAGCGATATACATCGGTCCCGTCGCCAGATCCTTCATCTGTGTCAGCGACAGCATGCCGCCGATATTAAAGGTGAGGAGCAGGGCAAGCAACGGCGCCACGCCACGCGAAATCTTGAGGCCGAGGATGAACCACAGGCCGACCAGCCCTGCCATCCAGAGTTCATAAGGCGCCGGCTCGTCGATGACGAAGCCGGAAAGAAAGACGCCGAATGCAACGAAGGCCGAGCCGATCAGGCGCAGCGTCATCCGCTGCGGTTGGGCGACACGGGGATATGTCGCCTCGATCGCGCTCAATAGGCGTTTTCCGTGTTGAGCAGCCGGACCGGCGTCAGGAACAGGATCTTGAGATCGAACCACAGCGACCAGTTTTCGATGTAATAAAGGTCGTAGGCCGTGCGGAACTTGATCTTCTCGTCATTGTCGACCTCGCCGCGCCAGCCGTTGATCTGCGCCCAGCCGGTGACGCCGGGCTTGACGCGGTGACGGGCGAAATAACCCTCGACGACATCGCCGAAGGCGCGGTCGCGGGCCTGGGCGAGAACGGCATGCGGACGCGGGCCGACGAGCGAGAGATCGCCCCTCAGCACGTTGAAAAGCTGCGGCAGTTCATCGATCGAAGTCTTGCGGATGAAGCGGCCGACGCGGGTGACGCGCGGATCGCCCTTGGTCACCGCGGCCTTGCCTGTGGGGTCGCCCATGTTGGTGTACATCGAGCGGAACTTGAAGACGTTGATGACTTCGTTGTTGAAGCCATGGCGCTTCTGCATGAAGAAAACAGGACCTTCCGAGGTCGCCTTGATGGCAATCGCTGTCACCAGCATCAGCGGCCAGAGCAGCGCAAGCGCGATGAGCGCGAAGAAGATGTCGAAGCCGCGCTTGGCGACGGAATCCCAGTCGCGGATCGGCTTCTTGAAAATATCGAGCATCGGCACCGTGCCGACATGCGAATAGGCGCGCGGCCGGAAACGCAGCCGGTTGGCATGCGCGGCAAGGCGGATATCGACCGGCAGAATCCAGAGCTTCTTCAAGAGATCGAAGATACGGGCCTCGGCCGAAAGCGGCAAAGCGATGATCAGCATGTCGATGCGCGTCAGCCGCACGAATTCGACAAGTTCGGCCACGGTGCCGAGCTTCGGATAACCGGCGACCATGATCGGCGAGCGATTCTCGCCGCGGTCGTCGAAGATGCCGCAAATGCGGATGTCGTTGTCGGTCTGTTGTTCGAGGATGCGGATCAGGTCCTTGGCCGGCTCGCCGCCGCCGACGATGACGGCGCGCCGCTCCATGACCCCGTTGCGTGCCCAGTTGCGAATGCCGTAAGCGACGAGGAAACGCTCGGCCGCAAGGAAGAGTGCGCCTGCGACGAGCCAAGGGAAATAGGCATCGACCATCGCCCAGGTCGTCCCGTGGATCAGCGCGAGCAAGCCGGTGGTCAGGGCAAGCGCGATCGTCCAGGAGGCGAGGATGCGCGGAATCAGCCTGAGCTTGGCCCGAAGCGCAGGTATGGTGTAGGTGTCGGCAAGCTGCAGGCCGATGACGGTCAGGGCCGAGGCGATCGCCGCCATGCCTGCGCGCACCAACAGGGAATCGCTGCCGTCGCCGGGCCAGAAATAATGGACGATCAGGGCGATGGCGAAGAGCGCCAGGAATTCCAGTAGCCGCAATTGCCCGATGATGATCGCCGGCGAATAGGGTCCGTCGCGGAATTGTTCGGCGATCTGACGGGCATAGGGATTGATTTCTGTCGGCTCGGACGGTTTCTCCTGAGCCGCGTCGCCGCGCAATTCGATGTCGGAAACCTGCTTGCGCAGTGCTTCCATGTCGAATTGATCGCTTTTTTCCAGCTTGTTCATGGGGTTTTGTCGCTCGTTGTCACAAGCGAAGTAACAGAAAGCCCCTAAGAAACATTTACGAGGCGATGGGCATTGCTTGGCCCGCAGCGGGGTCGACCAGCTCGTAATACAATTTCAGGACATCGCTTGCCATGACGCTCGCGGAAAACACTGCCTTTACCGTTTCGGGCGGCGGCATCGTCTTGGCGTGCCAGCCGGGCGTGCTCAGCGTTTCCGCCATAACACGGGCGAGATCGTCTGAATTGCCGGGCTCCACAAGTGCCGCGCTGTCCTTGCCGAGCACCTCCGGGATGCCGCCGACGCGGCTGGCGATGATCGTCTTGCCGGCGCCGAGCCCTTCGAGCACGATATAGGGCATGGCTTCGGCGCGCGAGGGAACGACGAGATTTTGCGCCATGGCGAAGGCTTCATGGATGCGCATCGCCGGCAGCATGCCGATGCGCTTGCCGAGGCCGCGCTCGACCATCATCTCACGGTAGCGATCGCGGTCAGGCCCGTCGCCGATCATCAGGGCCGAAAGCGGCCTGCCGAGCAGCCGCTCGGTCTTGGCGAAGGCATCGATAAACAGATCGGGACCCTTGAGGTCCCGCAGCATCCCGACATAGATGAAGTGCACCGCATCCGAACGAGTATGGATCGGTTCGAATTCACGGTCGCCGATGCCGTTATAGATCAGTCTCGTCTTCGTCCGCGGCCGACCGACCTTGCGCGCATAGGTGTCGCGCTCGTATTCGCAGATGAAGACTAGCGCATCGGTGAAATATTCCTGCAGCCGCTCCATCCTGAGGACGAACTGTCCACCGAGCGAAGAGCGCGAATAATGCAGGCTTCCGCCGTGCGCGGTATAGAGGCGGGCTACGCGATACCTGTTCACCCGCAACGCTGAGCCGGCAAGTCGCGCGAGCACGCCACCTTTGGCGCCGTGTCCGTGCAGCACATCCGGCCGCAAACTTTTGATTTTCTTGTATGTATCCCACATCGTCGCAATATCGGACGGACTGATCGAGCGCCGGATCGGGACGCGTGTCAGGCCGAGCGAGAGATAGGGTCTTATATCGTCGAACAGGCTGTCCTCATACTCGCCGCCGGTCGAGCTGTCGCAGAGAATGCCGATTTCATGACCGGCCTTGCTGTGCTCTTCGACGAGATCACGGACGTGGCGGAAGATCCCGCCGACCGGCGACCTGAAGCAATGGAGGATGCGGAGCGGTTGCTGTTCTGTCATCGCTCAGAAGAGCCGTTCGCGAACGTAGATCGTATCGCCTGCGATGATCGGCCCCGATATGTTGATGCGGCCGGTCAGAACCTGTCCGTTGATCTTGCGGGTGACGTCGACCATGCTCTGGTTGGCGCGGCTGGTGAAGCCGCCTGCAACCGCGATGGCGTTCTGTACCGTCATACCGGGAACATAGGCATACTGGCCGGGCTGGCCGACTTCGCCCATGATGAAGATCGAACGGTAGCGATCGACATCGATGGTGACGTCGGGATCGCGAAGATAGCCTTGCTGCAGTTTCTGGGCGATCTGGCCCGAGAGTTGCTGCAGGGTTCGGCCGCGGGCAGGGACCTGGCCGATGAGGGGAAAGGCGATATAGCCGGCCTGGTCCACCGTGTAGGTGTTCGTCAGGCTCTGCTGGTCGAAGACGGTGATGCGCAGCCGATCGCCGCTGTCGAGCGCGTAGGGCTGGATGGTCGCCTCGTTGAAGGCCTTCGGAGCCGGCTTGTACGTCGTGCAGCCGCCCAATGCTGCCGTCATGGCTGCAAGGCTCAGGGCCAATAGGATTTTGGGCCGGGCGAGGGACATCCGTTTGTGCTCACAGAAAATGAACTCGGTGAAGCCGTTATCGATCCGTTAGGGTTAATGCCCGGTAAAGGACTGACGTAATTTCCCGCGTTCCTTCCGAGATCGTCGCTCATTTCTTGGCGCAATACCATTAACCGTTGAGTTACCATGGTCGTTTACGCTTGCGGCACCTTTGTTGTGGAGTAAGAGCATGTCCGGCGTAGCTCGTGATCAGGATGTGGACATCGACCTTGGCCAGTTGGTCCGCGCGGTCTGGGCGCGCCGTCTCAGGATTTTGACGATTACCCTCGTGGGGGCGGGCGTTGCCTTTGCCGGCGCCAAGATCATGTCGCCGCAATATCGCAGCGAAACACGCCTGCTGATCGAACCTCGCGCGCCGGCTTTCGCCAATACCCAGCAGATCAACGACGCCACCGCCGGCCCGCTGATGGACGAACTGAATATCGCAAGCCAGGTGCAGCTCCTTCAATCGGCCGATCTCCTCAAGAAGGTCATCAACGACCTGAAGCTCTATAACCTGCCGGAATTCGACGATGCCGCCAACGGCTCGGCCATGAGCAGCATTCTGGTGAAGCTGCACCTGAAGAAGAACCCGCTGGAAAACCCGCCCGAGGAGCGCATCATCGACGCGTTCATCGAGCGTCTGCAGGTCTATCAGGTGCCGGGTTCGCGCGTCATCGGCATCAATTTCACCTCCAAGGACCCGAAGCTCGCTGCCGCCATTCCGAACGCCATGGCGAATGTCTACCTGTCGACCCAGAGTGGCGCCAAGCTCGATTCCAATTCCGAGGCGACGCGCTGGCTGGAGCCGGAGATCGAAAACCTGCGCCAGAAGGTCAGCGAGGCGGAAAAGAAGGTCGCCGAATATCGCACCACCCACGGGCTGTTGCAGACGAACGGCACGACCACTTTTCCGGCCCAGCAATTGAACGATATTTCTGCCGAGCTGACCCGCGTGCGGGGCGACAAGGCCAATGCCGAGGCGAGGGCGCAGGCGGTACGCAACGCACTATCTTCGGGCGAGGCTTCCGACACGCTGCCTGACATCATGTCCTCGCAGGCGATCCAGCGGCTGAAGGGAACGGAATCCGGCCTGCAGTCACAGATTTCAGACCTGCAGACCAGCCTTCTCAACAATCATCCCAGGCTGAAAAGCCTGCGCGCCCAGCTCTCGGATATCCGCGGCCAGATCCGCCAGGAGACGCAGAAGATCCTGACAAGCATCGAGAACGAGGCCAAGGTTGCCGATCTCAGAGCGAAGGAACTCGAGCGTCAGTCGGATACGGTGCAGGCCAACAGCGCCCGCGCCGGCGAGGACGAGGTCGGCCTCAATGCGCTGGAGCGTGAGGCGAACGCCCAGCGCCAGCTGCTTGAAACCTATCTGGTGCGCTACCGCGAGGCCGCCTCCCGCGCCGACAGCAATTCGAGCCCCGCAGACGCCCGTATCGTTTCCAGGGCGATCGAACCGGTCGATCCCTATTTCCCGAAGGTCGTGCCGATCGTTATCGTCGCAGCCGTCGCGACGCTGATCGTCAGCGCCATCGTCATCATGCTGGCCGAACTCTTCAGCGGCCGGGCGCTACGCCCCGTCGATCTTTCCCCGAAGCTGTCTGAGGAAAACAAGGACATCGAGGAAGAGGACGTGCCGGAGGCAGCGCCCGTCGTCGTTGCGACTGTCAGACGGCCCGTCCAGCCGAGTATGCTCGCCATTGTCGCGGAAGAGGATGACGCCGTCGAGGAACTCAAGGCTGCCGAGGAGGTCCTGGAAGACGACAATGAATTCTCGGTCGCTTCCGTTGCGGATTATCTCACAGGCAGCCGCGCGCCGCTGGCAATCGCCATATCTCCGACTGGCGACAATGGCTCGGCTACGACGGTTTCGCTGACCCGCATGCTCGCCGATGCCGGCCGTCGCGTCATCCTGATCGACATGACCGGTTCCGGATGCCCGACAGAGCTGATGGCCGAGGACCGATCCGCCCCTGGCGTCACCGATCTACTCTGCGGTGAGGCGGCCTTCGGCGACACGATCCACAGCGACCGCTTTTCCGATGCCCATCTGATCCCGCAGGGCCAGAGCGATGTGCGCCGTGCCATGCGCGGAGTCGACAGGCTGTCGCTGCTGCTCGATGCGCTGGCCGCCGCATATGACCTGGTGGTCGTCGAATGTGGCGCGGCGGATGTCGCAGGCGTCTCGCGCCTGACGCGCAGCCGTGACGTCGAGATCATCCTCTCCCTGCCGGAGGTCGAGGAGACAATCTTCGTGACGCTGATGACGGAATTCCAGGCGGCGGGTTACCAGCGCGTCGTGCTGATGTCGGGCGGCGACGGGGCAGAGCAGGAACTCGGCCGGGCCGCCTGAACGGTCAACCGATCCGGGCTCGGATGCCCTGGGCGAATTTATAGAGCTTCGGCCGCGCCTTGATATGCGCCTTGCCGCGGGTGATGATCCGGTGTGCGGCGGCGCCGACGATGCCGAAGGGCGAAACCGGCAGCACGACGTCGTAATGCGCTGTCTCCACAGGCGCCCAGGAACGCTTGTAGGTCTGGTCGCCGAGGCCGAAATCGAACAGCGCGACCCCCTTGCCATGCAGTCCCGAGATGGTCTGCCAATAAAGGAATTCGCCGGGGCTCGTATCCGGCACGACCCCTTCGTCGATCGCGCCGAACTGGCAGATGATGTGGTCGCCCTTGCGCGAAATCCCTGAAATCGCGGCGATGCGGCCCTGATTTTCGCCCTTGAGCCGGAGCACATGCATCTGCAGTCCGAAATATTGGTTCGCGTCATCCCGCTTGTCGATGAGGCCATGCAGGAAGGTCCGAGTCTCCTTGTCTGCGAAAACGTCTGGCAGGCCGAGGTTGGTGAAGCGGACGCTCTTCAGGCGGAAGAACGTATCAAGCAGGTGGTGCTGTTCTTCCGATGTGCTGGGGATGACGTATTCGAAGCCGCCGGCTGCCTCGAGGCGCTTCGACTGAACACGGAATTTCTTGCGCCGGGTCTTGGCATTGAGCTGCTTCAGCGTTTCCTCGAACGTGGGATGAAACGGCAGCTGATAGGCGTGATTCTGATTTTGCACCATCGGCAGCCCGGTGAGCGGGGTCTGCCGCTCGCGCCATTCCAGCGGAATGTTCTGCAGCAACAGGAGATCGGCCCGACCCTTCAGCGCGTGCTGCAGCTGGCCGGCGAATTTGTCTGCATCGATGCTTCCGCCGCTTTCCGCGAAATTTTCGGAGAACAGGCCGGTATTGATATTGCTGTGATCGGCGCCGATGAACCTCGCGACGGAAAGCCCGCGGGACTTGACGATCTCGACCGGCAGAATGAAGGCCGTCTGACCGTCATAGGTGCCCTTGAGGATCGCGAGCGGTCGCTGAAAGGCGCTCACCCAGGCGGCGCACCAGTCGTAGCTTTGATGCAAGGATTGAAGATTGTCGCGCTCCAGCGCGCGCCAGTCGTCTTCCAGCGGCTGCATCGAGTCGAAGACTTCGATGTCGATTTGAGCCATGGCGAGTTTCATGCTCAGCTGGCGCAGGCGGGAAACGGCCGTGTCGGCCAGCGCCACGCCGGCTGACGGCTGTTCATGAACATCGAGCTTTTGCGTCTGCACGGGTGGTCTCCGGTCAAGAATACTGAGCGGAAAGTAGGGGTGCCGGACGTATATTTGGTTTAACTGCACGTGATGGGCGAGGTTTTCCGCCGATCACGGTTATTCGGCCGTTAATCGCCTCACTGCTGCCGCGGTCCGGCCATCCACTTGATGATCACCATCGCCGGCAAGACCCAAAGCAGGCCGGTGAGCAGGAAATAGAGCAGATGTCCCCACCAGGGCGCGTTGCCGAGCGTTGCCACCGCGATCGTATTCGCCACCAGCGCATAGACGAGCACGAGCACGATGATGAGGATCGTGCCGATGAATTTGCGGAGGCGGACGGGCATCGGTTATCTCTTGCAATGGACGGATCGAACCGGCGCGACGGCATGCCGCAAAGGTTCGGGGCTTGTTTTGCATGAGCCGGTGGGGCAAATCAACTGCCGGATTAGAAGGAGAGATCATGGCTGTCGCGAACCTCACCACGGAGCAGGCGATCCTGAGCGAAATGCGCAAGCAGAATCGCGACCGCCGCGCCGTTCGCCTCTGGCTTGGCTTCGTGCTTTTGGCGCTCTTCTGTCTCGTGCTCGTCGGCGGCGCCACGCGGTTGACCAATTCCGGCCTGTCGATCACCGAATGGAAGCCGATCCATGGCGTCATCCCGCCGCTGTCGGCTGCCGAATGGGAGGAGGAATTCCGCCTCTATCAGCGCATTCCCGAATTTCAGCAATTGAACAGTTCCATGACCGTCGATGAGTTCAAAGGCATCTTCTGGTGGGAATGGGCGCACCGGCTGATCGCCCGCGGCATCGGCGTCGTCTTTGCGCTGCCGCTCCTCTATTTCTGGCTGACGGGTCGCATCGAGAAGCGCCTGCGCTGGCCGCTCGTCGGCATCTTGGCGCTCGGCGGCCTGCAGGGCTTCATCGGCTGGTGGATGGTGTCCTCGGGCCTTGCCGTCCGCACCGATGTCAGCCAGTACAGGCTCGCCACCCATCTCGTCATGGCCTGCCTGATCTTTGCCAGTTGCATGTGGATCATGCGCGGTCTCTCCAGACATTCCGACGATCCGGCGCCGGCGCGAAGCTCGCGCGGCTTTGCCGCTGCGATCGCCATTTTCGCGCTGTTCCAGATCTATCTTGGCGCGCTGGTGGCAGGGCTCGACGCCGGCTTTTCCTACAATACCTGGCCGTTGATGGATGGCGCGATCGTTCCCTCCGATCTGCTGATCCAGCAACCTTTCTGGATCAATGCATTCGAGAACCCGAAGACGGTGCAGTTCATCCACCGCATCGGCGCCTATACGCTCTTCGCGCTGACGCTGATCAACATGGTGATCGCCCTTCGCGCAGCGCCTAGGACCACTCATGCGCGCCGCGCCGTCCTGCTCTTTTCGCTGGTGACGGTTCAGGCGGCGATCGGCATCGCCACACTCTTGATGCAGGTGCCGCTTCACTGGGGCCTGCTGCATCAGGCCGGCGCGATGGTTGTTTTCGGGTTCGCCGTTGCTAATTGGCGCGGATTTTATGGTGAATACCCGCACGAGACGGTGATTGCCGAACGCAATTGAAGCGGCAAGGCTTAGCGCAGCACGCCGTCAAGAAGCGGCATGCCGATAATCGCGGCGGCGGCGATCAGGACGTAGCAGGCCATGCGGAAGGTCCGCTCCTCTGCGAGCCCGAACAGTTTCGAGCCTCCGTAGAGCCCGACCGCATAACTCGGCAGGATGACGACGGTGAGCGCGAAGACGGCGGGCACGAACAGCCCGCCGAAATAGTAGCTGATGGCGCTGAAGACGCTCGAAATCGAGAAATAAAGCACGACATTCGCCCTGACGCGGGTGAAGTCGCTCTTGCCGCCGAGCCAGTAGGCGACAACAGGCGGCCCGCCGAGCTGCGCGGCACCGCTGAAAAGCCCGGCGATCAGCCCGACGCCGCTGGTGAGCGGTGCGGTCGGCTCTCCATGGTAACGCCATCCCGATACCAGCAGCGCAAGTAGGCTGATGGCGATGATCGTGATGCTCCAGCGCAGGATCAGCGGGTCGAGCAACGCCAGTATCGCCGTGCCGGCCGGGATACCGAGAGCAGCACCTGCGGCCATCACGAAGACTTCTCGTCGGTTGGCGCTGCGCCAGGCCGGCGGGATCATCCCGAATGACGCAATGCCGTCGATGACGAGCAGGATCGGCGAGATCATTTTCGGACCGACGATCGCGCCGCCGAGCGGAACGAAGATCAGTGCCGCGCCGAACCCCGAAAAGCCGCGCGCGAGCCCGGCTACGAAGGCAAATGCCATCAGCGCATAGATGCCGTGGTCGGGTAGGGCGGCGGCAAACCATGCGTGCACGCCATCGACCAGCGCATCGAGCGTCATGACATCAGGCTCCGTGATTCGGGAACGGCAGGTGAGGAAGGTTCGCTCTCATAGCCCAATCGTCAGCGATGATCGAGCCGAAAGCGATGCTGCGGCCGCCAAGGTAGGCGGCCGCGAGAAAATCATGATGAAGACGGTGACACGAAGCCGATCGGCATCGCGCCAATGCCGCCGCTCACGCCTTACGAGGCGAGCATCAGATCCATGTTCTGGACGGCGGCGCCGGAGGCCCCTTTGCCGAGGTTGTCGAGCAATGCCACGAGGTTTACCTGCGAACCGCCCGAGGTGCCGAAGACGAAGAGCTTCATCGTGTCCTTGCCTTCGAGTTCGACGGCATTGACGCGGGGCAGCGCCTTGCTTTCGGCGAGCGGCACGACATGGACGATGTCCTGTCCGGCATAATGGGCGACGAGGGCAGCATGGATGCGTTCCATCGTCGTGCCCTCCGCGAGATCGTCAAGGTGCAGCGGCACCTGCACGATCATCCCTTGAGCGAACTTGCCGACCGACGGCGAGAAGATCGGCGCGCGGTCGAGCAGGCCGTGCACGGTCATCTCGGGCACATGTTTGTGGGTCAGCGGCAGACCGTAAAGGAAATGCGGCGCGGTGATCGCATCCGGGTGGTCCGCGTTTTCCATCTGCGCGATCATCTGCTTGCCGCCGCCGGTATAGCCGGAGACCGCGTTGACCGTGACGGGATAACCGTCCGGCAAAATGCCGGCGGCGCGCAGCGGCCGGATAAGGCCAATCGCTCCCGTGGGATAGCAGCCGGGATTGGCGACGAAGCGGGCAGCCTTGATCTTGTCGGCCTGTTCGCTATCCATTTCGGCAAAGCCGTAGGCCCAGCCGGGATTGACCCGGAAGGCGGTCGAGGTGTCGATGACGCGGACATTGTTATTGGCCGAAACCATCTGAACCGCTTCCTTCGACGCGTCGTCGGGCAGGCAGAGAATGGCGATGTCGGCGCTGTTCAGCATGTCCTCGCGCATCGCGGCGTTGCGCCGCTCGGCCTCAGGAATGGACAGAAGCTCGACATCGCGGCGGCCGGCCATGCGCGTACGGATCTGTAGACCCGTTGTGCCGTGTTCGCCGTCGATGAAGATTTTCGGTGCCATGTTAGACCTGCGCTTTCAAGAGGTTCTGACGATTTCCGGATTCAGTTTGGGAGAGCATAAGTCACTCATGTGACGCCGCGATGGCGCGTCGCTCTGCATGAAGCCCCAGCATATACATCGCCACCGTTGCCCCCGCAATGGCGGTGATATCGGCATGGTCGTAAGGCGGTGACACCTCGACGACATCGGCCCCGCGGATATCGAGCTGGTGCAGGCGCTGCAGCACCGAGAGGATCTTGGCGCTCGACGGTCCGCCGGCAACCGGCGTGCCGGTGCCCGGCGCGAAGGCCGGATCGAGGCAGTCGATATCGAAGGTGAGATAGGCAGGGGCGCCACGCGTATGCGAGATAATCGCAGAAGCGATGTCGCCGGCGCTCATCTCCTCGACCTGGTGACCGTAAAGGATAGTGAAGCCGCAATCCTCCGGCGCATGGGTGCGGACGCCGATCTGGATCGAGCGGTCGGGATCGATAATGCCTTCGCGGGCGGCCCGCGCCACGAAGGAACCATGATCGATGCGGCGTTCTTCGTCGAACCATGTGTCCTGATGCGCGTCGAATTGGACGAGCGCCAGCGGCCCATGTTTTGCCACGTGGGCTTTCAGCAGCGGCCAGGTGACGTAATGGTCGCCGCCAAGCGTCAGCAGGAAGGCGCCGCTGTCGAGGATGACATTGGCCTGGCGTTCGATGGCGGCAGGCGTGTCCTGATGGTTGCCGTAGTCGAGCAGGCAATCGCCATAGTCGATCACGGCCATCTCGGCGAAGAGATCGCGATTGAAAGGATATTGCGCATCATTGTCGAAGATGGCCGAGGCGCGCCGGATCGCCTGTGGCCCGAAGCGCGTGCCGGGCCTGTTCGATGTTGCGGCATCGAAGGGAATGCCCCAGACGGCGACATCGACGCCGGTAAGATCCTTGGTGAAACGGCGGCGCATGAAGGACAGCGCGCCGGCAAAGGTCGGATCGGTGGCGGCGGAGGTGAGACTGGTCGCCGTAAAGGCATGATCGATGGTTTTATTCGCCATGGGAAGCTCCTTCCTCTGCGGTAAATTGATAGGCGCGTTCTACCCGCGCAATGCGAACCTTATATTGCTTGTACCAGCGCTCACGGCCGAGACGCTGGGCGGCAAGATGGCTGACGACCTGTTTCCATGCCTTCAGGCTCTCCTCGTCGGCCCAGTATGAATTGGTGATGCCGAAGCCGTCAGCATCCCGCGCGCTTTCGGCCCCGAGACAGCCAGGCTGCTGCAGCGCCAATTCCGCCATCCGTTCCGCCATGGCGCCGTAACCATTGTCCCCTTCTGTGCGAACAGAAGAAAAGGTCACGACGTAATAAGGCGGTTCGGGCGTGTTGGCAAAGGGGGAGGGCTGGGCGGTCGACATGAGCGGGTTCCTTGGTCTCAAGACGAAGGCCTAGGCGAGCGGCAGGCCGATTGCAAGCGGATGCCGCTTTGGCTTCGGTCGTGCGTTGACTTCTCAAATCGCTTCCAAGAAGCTGCGCGGGCAAATCACAAAGGAGCCACAGGCAATGTTCGATCATGTTTCGATCGGAGTAAAAAGCCTCGATCGATCGCGGCAGTTCTATGATGCTGCACTCGCACCGCTCGGTTATGAGCGGCTGTCGAATTTCGACGGAACGATTGGATATGGCGCCGAGAAGCCTGCCTTCTGGGTGAGTGAAGTGGAGCGCCCGGTGCCGGCCGATCGCGGCTCGGGGCTGCATTTCTGCTTTGTCGCTACGAGCGACGAAGCCGTCAACGCCATCTATGCCGCAGCCCTTGCCAATGGCGGTGAGGACAACGGCGCGCCGGGCATTCGTCCGGACTATAGCCAGTTCTATTATGCCGCCTTCATCATCGATCCTGACGGCTATCGGCTTGAGGCTTTCTTCCACAAGCCCGAATAAACGAAAAGGCCGGGCGAAAACCCGGCCTTTCCATGAAAGCATGTCCGAAAGCGATTAGCGCTTCGAGAACTGGAACGAGCGGCGGGCCTTGGCCTTACCGTACTTCTTACGTTCAACAACGCGGCTGTCGCGGGTCAGGAAGCCGCCCTTCTTCAGCACCGAGCGCAGGCCCGGTTCGAAGTAGGTGAGCGCCTTGGACAGGCCGTGGCGAACCGCACCGGCCTGGCCGGACAGGCCGCCGCCGGCAACGGTTGCGATGATGTCAAACTGGCCGTCACGGGCAGCCGCAACGATCGGCTGGCGCAGGATCATCTGCAGCACCGGACGAGCGAAATATTCCGCGAATTCCTTGCCGTTGACGATGATCTTGCCGGAGCCCGGCTTGACCCAGACGCGGGCGACGGCGTTCTTGCGCTTGCCGGTCGCGTAGGAGCGGCCGAGCGAGTCGACCTTGCGGACGTGGGCCGGAGCAGCAGCTTCGGAAGCCGTGCCGAGATCCTTCAGGGAGGAGAGGTCAGCCATGATCAGGCGCTCCTTACGTTCTTTTTGTTGAGCGCGGCAACGTCGAGGGCGACCGGCTGCTGGGCTTCATGGGGATGGTTGGAGCCGGCGTAAACGCGCAGGTTCTTCATCTGGCGACGACCGAGCGGGCCGCGCGGAACCATGCGTTCGACGGCCTTTTCGAGGACGCGCTCCGGGAAGCGGCCTTCGATGATCTGGCGCGCGGTGCGTTCCTTGATGCCGCCGGCATAACCGGTGTGCCAGTAGTAGACCTTGTCGGAATACTTCTTGCCGGTGAAAACGACCTTGTCGGCATTGATGACGATGACGTTGTCGCCGTCGTCAACGTGGGGCGTGAAGGTTGCCTTGTGCTTGCCGCGCAGGCGCATAGCGATGATGGAAGCGAGACGGCCAACGACCAGCCCTTCGGCGTCGATGATCACCCACTTCTTCTCCACCTCTGCAGGCTTCTGGGAGAAGGTTGCCATAGTGAATACTCTCTTTTAGGACCCCTAGCCCGGAGGCTTGAAGGGCGTTTCTTGTTGCTTGGATTGGCAGGCTTGAGGCATGCCAAAAAGAAAGCAGCCCGGAAAGGCTGCGTTCTGGCGCGGTATATAAAGGGAATGTGACATCCGGTCAATATCGCCATTTCCGGCGATCAGAAAAAAACCAAAGTAAAAACAAATAGTTATGCATATGGTATTGTGATACCTCACATTTATGAGGTGCGGCCGGTGGCGTTTGGCTGTTTTCGCATCGCGTTTGCCGCGTTTCCGGCCGGTAACAATGCGCAGCCGCAGCCTAGCTTTTGAACTCGCGCAGGCATTTCATCATTTCGCGAAGGCCGCGTGTCATATGTTTATCCCGGCGGAGAACCATGGCGAGCCGGCGCGCAAGCTTGGGCTTCAACGACGATGTCGCCACGAGACTGGCGCGGTCGCGCTTCAGCGCCAGCCCCGGCAGGATCGACCAGCCGAGGCCGACGGCGACGAGCTCCTTGATCGCCTCGATGCTGCCGAACTCCATCGCAGGCCGGGTCCTGGTATCCGGGGCGGCCAACCATTCGTCGATCGCGCGCCGCGTATTGCCACCTTCATAAAGCAGCAGCGTCCTCTCACGCATGAAGGCGGCATCCGGCCCGCCTTCGGGCATGAGGCTGCCCGCGGGGGCAACGGCCAGCAATTCCTCCTCATAGAACGGTTCGATCTCGAAACTCCGTCCCGAGGCCGGCAGCGCGACGACGGCGATGTCGAGGCTGTTGGCCTCGAGATCGCGCAGAATGTCGTCGGCATTGCCGATGTGGACGGTGATTTCGAGACCCGGCATGTTTTTCCTGGCGGCGGCGATTGCGCGGGGAAGCAGATGGATCGACGCCGTACCGCCGCTGCCAATTCGCACGCGGCCGCTCGCGCCATCTCGGTACGGCGTCATCGCCTCTTCCGCCGCCGCTGATTCCTGAAGCAGGCGCCGCGCATGCACGAGCAGATCGAGGCCTGCCGCGGTGGGCTGTGCTCGCCGGCCGACGCGCTCGATCAGCCGGACACCAAGCCGCTGCTCAAGCCCCTTCACCTGCAGGCTGACGGCCGGCTGCGTCAGTCCCTCTTTGTCGGCGGCAGCTGTGAAGCTTCCGAGATCGGCGACGTTGACGAAAGTCGCAAGCTGATCGAGGTTGAGCGCCATCCCAAAGAAACCCTTATGCATATCATAATTTCCATAAGCTTCTTTCGTGGGAATTTCCAGCGCATCTTTCATCCGTTGAAGAAAGGAAGAAAAGATGGCTTTGGAAACAGGCGAGATCACCGAAGCGTCCCGCGATATCGCTCCGCCGAAACTCCGTAAGATTATGGGCCTAGCCCTCTGGTTGCTCGCTGCTATCGAGCTTCGCCTGGAGAAGCGTCACAGCCGCCGCACACTCCTTGACCTGACTGACGACGAGCTTCGCGATGTCGGCCTGACCCGCGCGCAGGCGACGACCGAGGCATCCAAGTCTTGGTTCTGGTCTTGACCGTAGCGGCTTATGTTGTGAGCGGATCCTGCTCGAAATTGCCGGCGCCTTGTGGCAGAAGTTCTGTCTGGAAATCGAGAGCAGGGAGCAGCATCATGGCCGAGATCTTATCCTTCCCGGACGCAGACAGGATGGAGGAGGGCGGACTGCTGGCCCGGTCGCTGCGGGACGGCGTGTTGCGGCTCGTGCTCAACAATCCGCCGACCAACGTGCTGTCGATGGCGCTTCTCGAAGTGCTGATGGTTGCGCTCGAAACGGCCGAGGCGGATCCGGAGGTGCGCGTCGTCGTCATCGCCTCCACCGGCAACGTCTTTTCGGCCGGCCATGACCTTAAGGAACTTACGGCCCATCGCGCCGATGAAGATCAAGGCACCGGCTTCTTTGAAAGAACCTTCCGGCTCTGCGCCGATCTGATGCTGAAAATCGCGCATCTGCCGAAGCCCGTCATCGCCGAGGTTGACGGACTTGCCACGGCCGCGGGCTGCCAGCTCGTGGCCTCCTGCGATCTGGCGATCTGCACCGACACAGCGACATTCTGCACGCCGGGTGTCAACATCGGTTTGTTCTGCTCGACGCCGATGGTGGCCGTGAGCCGTGCCGCCCATCGCAAACAGGCAATGGAGATGCTGCTGACCGGCGAAACGATCGACGCCTCGACCGCCAAGGATTTCGGTCTCGTCAATCGTATCGTGCCGAAACAATATCTGGCGCAGGTGGTCTCCAAATATGCCGGGGTCATCGCCAGCAAATCGCCTTTGACCCTGAAGATCGGCAAGGAAGCCTTCTACCGGCAGCTCGAACTGCCGGTGGAGGCGGCATATGATTATACTGCTAGGGTGATGGTCGAAAATATGCTGACGCAGGATGCGCAAGAAGGGATCGGCGCCTTTCTCGGCAAGCGCACGCCGGAATGGAAGGGCGAGTGATCACGCAAGCTTTAACATCAGTCCGCCGATTGCGATAACGACGCCGGCGACGTAGCGCCAGATGCTGGCCTTTTCCTTGAATACGGTGACTGAGATCACCAGCGCAAAGAGAATCGCGGTTTCGCGCAAGGCGGCAACGGTCGCGACCGGGGCTTTCGTCATCGCCCAGAGCGCCAGCCCATAGGAAGCGATCGAGCCCGCGCCGCCGATGAGGCCACGCCACCAGTTGCGGCGAATATGCCGGGCCACGGCCAAGGTGCCACGCTGGGATGTCGCCCAGGCAAACAGCAGGACGGGCGGCAGCAGCGACATCCACAATGTGTAGGAAACCGCATTGCCCGAAAGGCGCGCGCCGATGCCGTCGACATAGGTGTAGCTGGCGATGACGCAGGCATTGGCGAGCGAGAAGATGACGGCGCGGCCGCTGCCGTGCCGCGCCTCCAGAGCGAGCGTCAGGACGCCGACCGAGATCGTCATGATGCCGGCAAGAGTGCCGACGGAGAGATTTTCATGCAGGATAAACCCGCTCGTCGCGGCAATCAGCACCGGTGCGCAGCCGCGCATCAGTGGATAGACGAGGCCGATATCGCCGGTCCGGTAGGCGGCGGCGACCAGTTGGAAATAGGCGAATTGCAGGATGGCCGACGCGCCGATGAAGGGCCAGGCGGCGGTTTGCGGCAACGGCAGGAAGGCCAGGAACGGCAGCGCCGAAACCGCGCCGCCAGCCGAGATCAGTGCTGCATCCAACGATTTATCGCTACCGGCTTTGACGATGGCGTTCCATGTCGCATGCAGCAATGCGCCGAAGAGAACGAGCAGGATAACGTCGACAGGCAAGGGGGCAAATCCGGAAAGGAGATGAAAGAGAGGAAACGCCTCGCCATAGGCGGCCTAAATTTTTGAAAAGACAACTGCGATTTGCACGAAAATGAACAGGAGGGGTCCCGCCCACGTTCAGAAGGGCAACTGGCATCCTTCCAATAGATGAACAATGACCACCATTGGAGCAATTTTTACGTGCGCGCGACATGCGTTCAATCTGCGTTACACTTTCAACTATGAGATGTTTCTAATGGATGCGGGAACATAAAGCGGCGTTATCGCGAACAAAAGGAGAAACCATCCGGAGCGCTTCGGTAGCCGATTATTCTATGCTGCTGAAATATAGATATTCTTCTATAACTTTGACATAGGGGAAATTTAAGCTGCTGATTGTATAATCTATAATAAATCGCAGCGCGGGATTGAACGTGAGCACGTCTCAATCGCGAGAACCGTGCAGCTTGCGCGTCCGTCAAAGCCGCCGAAAAACATCAAAGCTGATGATGCGGAACGAAAAGCATCCCGTCAAGGTTGTCGATGGTCTGGCAGTTCAGAACTGGGCAGCGGGGATCGTCTTTCGAAGGGATATGCGTCCATTCCGCATAATCGGTCACGTCGCAATAATTGCTGTTGCGGACATAGCGATCGTAGAGCGGCAGGCCTCGGGGAGACTGGTAGCGGAAGATGACGGCGCCCTGATTGTGGATGGTGGCGCGAATGCTCGCACAGCTCATCGAGAGCGGATTGTAGCGCGAAATCGCCAGCGCCGGCGAGGCGGCGAGCACAAATGTGAGGGCTAGAGCGATTTTTTTCATCGAATCATCCTCATAGGCATCCAATTTCTATATACGGAAACGACGTGCAGCCGGTTTCACGGAAACGCAAAAATATGCGAGCCGCGCCGAAGGGCGTTCGGGAGTGGAGAAACGGATATGAACCACGACACCTACACGGATGACTATCTCGCCGAGATCCTGCGTTCGATAAAGACCATCGCCCTGACCGGCGCTTCGCCCAATCCGGCGCGGCCGAGCAACGGCGTGATGGGATATCTGCTGTCGCGCGGCTATGAGGTCATTCCCGTCAATCCGGGGCAGGCGGGCAAACAGATCCAGGGCCGCACCGTCTATACCCGGCTTGCCGACATTCCCGTGCCGATCGACATGGTCGACGTATTTCGCGCCGCCGAATATCTGGATGGAGTCGTCGACGAGGCAATGGCGCTGAAGCCGCTGCCGAAGGTCATCTGGGCCCAGCTCGGCGTTCGCGACGATGCGGCTGCGGCAAAGGCGGAGGCGGCCGGCATCAAGGTGATAATGGACCGCTGTCCTGCGATAGAGTATCCCCGTCTCATTGCCTGAGATGCGATCGGCTGAGACGGATTTTTCACGGAACGCCCATGGGTTGAAACGGATCGCCGTTAACTTTGGCCTTGGAGCGGCTATGATCCCGCCCGTCAGCAATAACTGGAGGACGACATGGCCAAGAACGATCCGGGATTCAACACGTTGGCGATCCACGCGGGCGCACAGCCCGACCCGGCGACTGGCGCCCGGGTAACGCCTATCTACCAGACGACCGCTTTCGTCTTCAACGATTCCGATCATGCCGCTGCCCTTTTTGGCTTGCAGGCCTTCGGCAATATCTACACCCGCATCATGAACCCGACGCAGGCGGTGCTCGAAGAGCGCGTGGCAGCGCTCGAGGGCGGCACGGCCGCCCTTGCCGTCGCCTCCGGCCATGCGGCGCAAGTGCTCGTCTTCCATAATATCATGCGTCCCGGCGAAAATTTCATCGCCGCCCGCAGGCTCTACGGCGGCTCGATCAACCAGTTCGGCCACGCCTTCGACAATTTCGGCTGGCAGGTGCGCTGGGCCGATTCCGACGATCCCGCAAGCTTCGAAAGCCAGATCGACGATAAGACGCGGGGCATCTTCATCGAGAGCCTGGCCAATCCCGGCGGCACCTTCGTCGATATTGCCGCGATCGCCGAGGTTGCGCATCGCAACGGCCTGCCGCTGATCGTCGACAATACGATGGCGACGCCCTATCTCATCCGCCCGATCGAACACGGCGCCGACATCGTCGTGCATTCGCTGACGAAGTTTCTCGGCGGCCACGGCAATTCCATGGGCGGCCTCATCGTCGACGGCGGCACCTTCGACTGGTCGAAGTCGGGCAATTACCCGATGCTGTCGAGCCCGCGACCGGAATATAACGGCATGGTCCTGCACGCGACGTTCGGCAATTTCGCCTTTGCGATTGCTGCCCGCGTACTCGGCTTGCGCGACCTCGGGCCGGCGATCTCGCCCTTCAACGCTTTCCTGATCCTGACCGGCATCGAGACGCTGCCGCTCAGGATGCAGCGCCACAGCGACAATGCGATCGCCGTCGCCAGATGGCTGAAGGCACATAGCAAGATCGCCTGGGTGAATTATGCCGGTCTCGACGACGATCCGAACCACGCCCTGCAGCAGCGCTACTCGCCGAAGGGCGCAGGCTCCGTCTTCACCTTCGGCGTCCAGGGCGGTTATGAGGCCGGCAAGACGCTGGTCGAGGGGCTGGAGCTCTTCTCCCATCTCGCCAATATCGGCGACACGCGGTCGCTTGTCATCCATCCCGCCTCGACGACGCACCGGCAGCTCAACGACGAACAAAGGATCGCGGCCGGCGCCGGCCCCGATGTTGTGCGCCTTTCCGTCGGCATCGAGGACGTCAAGGACATCATCGCCGATCTGGAGCAGGCGCTCTCGAAAATCTGAGATCAGTGGGATCAATGGTGACCATGGCAAATTTCATCACCTTCGGCATTGATGGCGTCGAACCCGAGTTCGGCGCCCCGGAGCCCGGCCGGATCATCTCAGGTGATCCGCAATTCCGCACCTGGAATCTGGAGGAGGCCGCAGGCGGCGTCTATTCCGGCATCTGGGAGGCGACGCCGGGCAAGTGGCGGATCGTTTACGAGGAGTGGGAATATTTCAGCCTGCTCTCCGGTCATTCGATCGTGACGGAAGACGGCGGCGAGCCGGTTCATTTGAAGACGGGCGATCGGATGATCCTCAGGCCGGGCTTCAAGGGAACGTGGGAAGTCGTTGAAACGACTCGCAAGGACTATGTGATCAAGGTCTGAGCGGCGGCCGCAAACCGTCTGTCCCGGTTTGCGGCGACATTGGGTCTTTCCTCCGCAAATTGCGATGTCTCTTTGCCGGATACAAGGCTTTTGATCTTTCGCATTAATGCTACCTACATCGTCAAATGCTAAACGTTATCCGCAGCGCATTGCGGACATGATGTCTCCTGCCGTCCCCACAGACATGACCTTGCAATCGATCTTTTCGGAATTTGCATGTCGTCGAAACTTGCAGGTAGGCACGTTCGAGCCCAGACGTTTTCCATTATCGCGACAACCGTCTGCTTCCTTGTCGTCGCCCTCGTACTGACCGGGCTCATGAGCCATGTTGTGGTCACGATGACTCGGTCGGCAAACGAGATCGATGATGCCAGGGCCAATCGCGCCGCCCGTGCGGCAATCGCAGCCTTTGTCAGTCGCCTGAGCGCGACGACGCGGGATAACGCCGTGTGGGACGATGCCTATAGCGCGACCTCATCTGCGACAGCAGCCGATTGGGCCTATGAAAATTGGGGGAAAACCACCGAGGACTACCCGCTATACGACGGCGCGATCGTAATCGGCCCCAACGGGTCCTCGATCATTTCCGCTTATGTAAAAGGCAAGCCTTTCCAGCCGGGCGCGTTTTTCGGTGAAGCCTTTTATCGGCAGATCGATGCAGCCGCCGATCCGGGGCAGGCGCCGATCATCAATTTCATCAGGACCGAAAACGGTCTCGCGCTGATCGCGTCACAGGCAATCCAGCCCTTCACGATAGAAGGCGAACTGCCGAAGCTCAGCGTGCTGACCTTTTACAAGGAATTCACGTCGGAAGTTCTCGACACGCTTTCCAACGAACACGAACTTGAAGGGTTGCGCCTTGCTGCCACGCCCGAGCCGGGTCTGCTGGACACGCCAATCACGGATATGCGGGGTCAGGTTATCGGCCATCTTGTCTGGCCCAGCAAAGCGCCGGGAAGCGCCGTCTTTCATCAGGTCTATCCCTATGTTGCAGCCGCTAGCATCATCCTCGTGCTGTTCCTGGCCGGCGTTCTGCTGGTAGGTGCATCCGAGGCGCGGCGCCTGCGCCAACTGGCTCAAACGGCGCGTTTCGAGGCAAACCACGATAGCCTGAGCGGACTGTTGAACAGGCATGGGCTTCTCAGCCTGCTGGAAGAGCCGGAGGGCTCGGATTCTTCGCCGCCCCGGCTCCATCTGGTCGATCTCGATGGCTTCAAGGCCGTCAACGATGCCTGGGGGCATGCGGTGGGGGACGATTTGATCCGGATGGTCTCGACCGCGCTGATATCGTGCCATCCGGAAGTCGTTGCCGCAGCCCGGCTCGGGGGCGACGAGTTCGCGCTGGTGCAGGTCGGGTCCGCCTCGGGCGAGGAGATGGAAAGAACCATTCTGGCGCTATTTGCCGAACCCTTCAAAATCGACGGACGGACGATCGAGGTTGGAGCAAGCATCGGCACTACCGTCCGCACCACAGACGTTTCGCCGCTGGAACTTCTTCGCAGGGCGGATATGGCTCTCTATCGTGCCAAGGCAAATGGCCGAGGTCAGGCGGTCGAATACGATTTCGAGCTGGACCGGGAGCGCCAACGGGTCGCCGAACTGGAAGGCCAGTTGAAGGGCGCCATCAATGATGGCGCCATCGAAGCCGTCTTCCAACCTCTCGTCTCCGCCTCGACCGGCGCTGTTACCGGCCTTGAGGCACTGGCGCGTTGGCGGAGTTCAACCGGAAATATCAGCCCGGAGATTTTCATCCCTCTTGCCGAAAGATGCGGCCTCATCGATGCGCTCGGCGCTCACATGCTGAAAACATCGATCGAGCATGCCAGGAACTGGCCCGATCTGGCGTTGTCGGTGAACGTCTCGCCCATCCAGCTCTGCAATCCGGAATTTGCCGCCGAAGTGATCTCGCTCCTGCAGGAACTCGATTTCGATCCGCATCGCCTCACATTGGAGATCACCGAAGGCGTTCTGATCACGAATCCGGATCAGGCCCGGCGCTCGATAGACCAGCTCAAGCGCGTCGGCATCAAGTTCGCGCTCGATGACTTCGGCTGCGGTTACGCCAGCATCGGCGCGTTGCGGCAGTTTGGCTTTGATCGCATGAAGATCGACCGCTCGCTGGTGTCCGCTCTCGACGAGGCGACGAATGGCGCGGATGTTCTTCGGGCAACCATCTCTCTCGCGACTGCCCTGCAGATTCCGGTCACCGCCGAAGGGATCGAGAATAGCCGCCAGGCTGCGATCCTGCGGGATGCCGGGTGCGATCAGCTTCAAGGGTACCTGATCGGCAAGCCCATGTCGGCCCGCGACATATCCAGCAGGCTGCAGGAAGAGGCCGCTGCCTAATGCCCATGGGGGGCCTCGCCGTCGCCGGCTCGCATCTCCGACAACCGCCTTGATGTATTTGGGCGAGTTCATCGCATCGGCCCGACCACGGAGATCTTCCAGTCGCCGAAGGTCAAACGCACGGAAGATTACATTACCGGCCGTTATGGCTGATAGGACATTCCCTCCGTGAAAAAGAAACGGCCGGGGCGCTGTGAGCGCCCCGGCCGTTTTCGTTTACAGGTGCTGATGTCGCGGCCTACCAGACGAGATCCAGGCGATCGAGGCCGTGGAAATGATAGACGTCCTTGACGACGGGCGTCTTCGCAATCTTGAGCCCCGGTAGGCGCTTGAACAGGATCGGCAGCACGACGTTGAGCTCCAGCCGTGCCAGCGGTGCGCCGATGCAGAAATGGATGCCGGCGCCGAAGGAGAGGTTGGGCGCTTCGTTGCGTTCGGGCTTGAAGGTGAGGGGATCGCTGAATTTTGCCGGATCAAGATTGGCGGCGGCCAGGATCATGCTCACCTTGTCGCCGCGCCTGAACTCTACGCCGTCGATCTCGGCAGGTTCCAACGCCCAGCGCTGGAAGATGTGGACAGGCGCGCAGATGCGCAGCGATTCCTCAACGGTACGCTCGGTGGCGGTTTCGTCGCCGAAAAGCTCAGCCGGATCGTAGCCGCTATCCAGAATGATGCGCACCGAATTGCCGATCTGGTGGACTGTCGCTTCATGGCCGGCATTGAGCAGCACGATGGTCGTCGAAACGAGCTCGTCTTCCGTCAGGTACTGGCCCTTGTGCTCGGTATGGATCATATGCGTCAGCAGGTCGTCGCGCGGCTCGGCCCGGCGCTCGGCAATGACGGTCTTCACGTAATCGGAAAATTCCCGTGCCGCCTGCTCGGCCGCATCTTCGTCTGCGCGGGTGCGCCCGAACATATACATGCGCACATAGGCATGTGACCATTTCAGGAGCTGTGGCCCCATGTCTTCGGGAATGCCGATCATGCGGGCGATCATCGTCACCGGGATGATATCGGCAAAGGCTGAGAGCAGCTCGACTTCGCGCTTGTCGGCAAAGCCGTCGATCAGTTTGTTGGCGAGTTCTTCCAACTCCGGCTTCATCTTCTCGACATGACGGGAGACGAAAGCGCGGTTGACGAGGGTGCGCAACCGCGTGTGTTCCGGCGGCTCCAGCTCCAGCAGCGAATAGCGCTCGGCGAGATCGAAGGCGGCGATATGCGGCTCGGGCTCGGGAAGGCCGAGTTCCCCGCGGCTGGCAATATGCAGGATCTGCCGGCCGAAGCGGCGGTCGCGCAGCAGCCCGTTCACCTGATCATAGTTGGTGACGAACCACTGCTTCTGCTGCTCCCAATAGAAGGTGGGACAATGGGCATGGAGCGCGGCATAGACCGCGTTCGGGTTGCCGTAGAAGGCCAGGTCGCTGCCGTCGAGCGACACATGGCGGGTTGCTGGATCGATCTTGAGGAAGGGCGGTATCATCATGCCCCGAGGCTTAGCGGATTTGCCGGGCTTCGAAAAGACGCCGGTGAGGGAGCGGTAGAACATGACGCTTTGGGCGAGCGCTCCATCACTTTAAAATTTGCGTCTAAGCCTGAGAAACGATTCCAGTTTTCCCGAGTGTGCGTTAGCCCGCTCGAGAGAGCTGGCCCATGCGCCGCAGCGCCTCGACCTGGTCGTCGACCGTCGGCACGAGTTCGCCGGCGGTACTATCAGGCGTCGCTGGCGCCGGGGCTGCTGCCTCCGCTTCGCCGAAGGTGACAGTGCAGTTGCGGCCGGCACCCTTTGCCGCATAGAGCGCCCGGTCGGCGGCCGAGATCAGCTTGTCGATATTGGCTTCGACCGAGGAGGCGAGCGCGATGCCGATGCTGACCGTGACAGGAACGATCGCCTCGCCCGTGCTGACGGGAAGACGGCAGAATTCGGTGCGGATCGCTTCGGCGAGCGCCTCGGCTTCGGTCTGGTCGGCAACGGCAGCAAAGGCCGCAAATTCCTCGCCGCCCATGCGGCCGAAGATGTTGTTCGGAATGTACTGGCGGGCCATGCGGGCAAATGCTGTCAGCACGGCATCGCCGGACTGGTGGCCGAAACGGTCGTTGACGCGCTTGAAATGGTCGAGGTCGAAGAGCATGACCGCGACCTGTCGCTGTTCGATGTGGGCTCTTTCCTGAATGGCGGCGAAATAGCCGAGCAGGCCACGGCGGTTGAGCACGCCGGTCAGCGCATCGGTCAAGGTCAGCGCGCGCAGGTGGCGTTCGGAACGCTCCATGATCAGCCGGCAGGTGAACGCAAAGGCGATGGTGAGCAGGAAGGCGCTTGCCATGGCGGAGCCGCCGGCGAGATTGGTTGCGTCGATCTCGCTCGGCAGTGTCAGAGCCATCGTCAGCGCCGAGCCGAAACACAGGCAGCCCTGAATGACGAAGACGCCCATCAGCTTGACGCGGGTGCGCTCGCGGCGCATGTCGCCGGCAGCGACCGCCATGGCAAGCGCTGTGGCGCCTGTCGAGGAAGCGAGATTGTAGAGCACGACGCGGTTCGAATAATCGTCGTTGACCCAGGGCAGGAAAATTCCGGCGAGCCAGATGACCGGCGGCAGCAGTGCCCACCATTCGATCCTCTTGCGCTCAAGCGCAAGGAAACCAGCCACCCAGGCGCTCTGCCCGAGCAGGGCGATGGCATTGCCGGTCTCGATGGAAAGCACGCTCGGGATTTGGCCGCGCAGCGCGATCATCGCAAAGCCGATGCCGGTCAGAAGGAAGCCGAAGCCCCAATAGAGATAGGCCTCGTTCCTGACGTTGTGACGCCAGGCGACGAAGAGCACCAAGGCGAGCGTCATGGCCTCCGAACACCAGATGGCGAGACCCGTAGCAATATTGAACACCGCAGCAAACCCCTCGTCTGTCGGCCCTTTTCAGTTGGCTGCATCCTTGCCGAGGAAGCTCGCCACTTTGTTAATGCCGCTGCACTGCGGCATGGTTTTGCGCCGATATCTGCCGGTAGGCTTTCCGTCGGGTAAACGTGTGTGAGCACTGTCGAATGCAGTAAGCCTTTCTTCATCCTGTTGTGGAGAAAAGCCGGGGGTGACGTTGCCGGGGGCTCGCGATCAACGGGCGTTTTGGGGAAAGAGGCTACCAGGAGCCGAAAGCAGAGCCGTCTTGCCCGCCTTCTTAACGTTATCCTCACGCGTGTCTTGAAGAGAAGGGCAGGGACACTCTATGTAGGGATAAGACATTTTCTTTGATTCCCGGCGCCGGCCGGCGAGACGTTGACAAAGGACGCACATGAGAAACCCAGTCGATACCGCAATGGCCCTCGTGCCGATGGTCGTGGAACAGACCAATCGCGGTGAACGCTCCTATGACATCTATTCCCGCCTGTTGAAGGAGCGCATCATCTTCCTGACGGGTGCCGTCGAGGATCATATGGCGACCCTCGTCTGCGCCCAGCTTCTCTTCCTCGAGGCCGAAAACCCGAAGAAGGAAATCGCGCTCTACATCAATTCGCCGGGCGGCGTCGTCACCGCAGGCATGGCGATCTACGACACGATGCAGTTCATCAAGCCCGCGGTTTCGACGCTCTGCATCGGCCAGGCCGCATCCATGGGCTCGCTGCTGCTTGCGGCCGGCCACAAGGACATGCGCTTCGCCACCCCGAATTCCCGCATCATGGTGCACCAGCCTTCGGGCGGCTTCCAGGGCCAGGCTTCGGACATCGAGCGCCATGCCCGCGACATCCTCAAGATGAAGCGCCGCCTGAACGAGGTCTATGTCAAGCACACCGGCCGCACCTATGAGGAAGTTGAAAAGACGCTCGATCGTGACCACTTCATGGATGCCGACGAAGCCCAGGGCTGGGGCGTGATCGACAAGGTTCTGACCTCGCGCCTCGAAATGGAAGGCGAGCAGGCCTAGTAATTAATAGGGATGGTGTTTTCCTCGCCACAGTTCTATCTCATTTGTGATCGAACAAGGCTTTCATCCGGCGACGAAGACGCTAATAGTAACTATTAATGCTATGTTGAATTTTTATGACATAGCATTTGGCATTCGAAGGGGAATTCGTTGCCGCCGGAACCCGGACATGATCGATTGGGCCCGGTTCGTAGCCCCTGAAGCCCTTCTCGGCAGAGGCTCCAGAGACGGAGCGCCGCCAGGAGCTGATTGAGTGGACCGCGATTTCGCCTTGAAATGCGGCGTGCTGGAAGGAAAGTGATATGAGCAAGGTCAGCGGCAGCAACGGCGGCGACAGCAAGAACACCCTCTATTGTTCGTTCTGCGGAAAGAGCCAGCACGAAGTCCGGAAACTGATTGCCGGACCGACCGTGTTCATCTGCGATGAATGCGTCGAATTGTGCATGGACATCATCCGCGAGGAGAACAAGTCCTCGATGGTCAAGTCCCGTGACGGCGTTCCGACGCCCCAGGACATCATCAAGGTCCTCGACGAATACGTCATCGGCCAGCGGCAGGCGAAGAAGATCCTGTCGGTCGCCGTTCACAACCATTACAAGCGCCTGGCGCACGCCTCCAAGAACGGCGAGGTCGAACTGGCGAAGTCGAACATCATGCTCGTCGGCCCGACCGGCTGCGGCAAGACCTATCTTGCCCAGACGCTTGCCCGCATCATCGACGTTCCCTTCACCATGGCCGATGCGACGACGCTGACCGAAGCCGGTTACGTCGGTGAGGATGTGGAAAACATCATCCTGAAGCTCCTGCAGGCGGCCGACTACAACGTCGAGCGCGCGCAGCGCGGCATCGTCTACATCGACGAAGTCGACAAGATCTCGCGCAAGTCCGACAATCCGTCGATCACCCGTGACGTTTCGGGCGAGGGCGTGCAGCAGGCGCTCCTGAAGATCATGGAAGGCACGGTCGCTTCCGTTCCGCCGCAGGGCGGCCGCAAGCATCCCCAGCAGGAATTCCTGCAGGTCGACACCACGAACATCCTGTTCATCTGCGGCGGCGCTTTCGCCGGCCTCGACAAGATCATCTCCGCCCGCGGCGAGAAGACCTCGATCGGCTTCGGCGCGACCGTCAAGGCCCAGGACGACCGCCGCGTCGGCGAAGTCCTGCGCGAACTGGAGCCGGAAGACCTGGTCAAGTTCGGCCTCATCCCCGAGTTCATCGGACGCCTGCCGGTTCTGGCGACGCTTGAGGACCTCGATGAGGACGCGCTGATCCAGATCCTGTCCGAGCCGAAGAATGCGCTGATCAAGCAGTATCAGCGCCTGTTCGAGATGGAAGACGTGGAACTGACCTTCCACGAGGATGCCCTGCGCGAAATCGCCCGCAAGGCGATCGTGCGCAAGACCGGCGCCCGCGGCCTTCGCTCGATCATGGAGAAGATCCTGCTCGACACCATGTTCGAACTGCCGACGCTGGAAGGCGTGCGCGAGGTCGTCATCTCGGAGGAAGTGGTGCGCGGTTCTGCCCGTCCGCTCTACATCTATGCTGACCGTCAGGAAGAAAAGGCCAACGCTTCGGCGTGACCTTTTGACTTTCGCACGATTATTTTGAGGGGCTTGCCGTCGGCAGGCCCCTTTCTATTTGAAAAACCATGCGAGGCGCTGTTAGTATTTTGCGGATGGGAACCGGAATTGCCTTTGCCGATATTGCGCAAGGGGCGGTGCTTGGCAAAGATGCAGTGATTCCGTAAGCGTATTGCTGGCGTTTGTATTTTAGCGGGGTCGGAAGTGGTAAGCGCCGGTCCAGCCACGCGCTTCATAGTGTTGGCGTTCCGTTGTAATAAAGCCGTCACATCCGGGGAACGCGGGCGTTAGCGTGGCTTGAAAAGCGTAGTCAGAACCTCCACTTGTAGAGCCAAGTGAGAGTGCCGGCCGGTCCCAAGCGGCCGTGCAGAGAGCCCGGTAACGGGACGATGGAAAGGACAAAAAAATGACGAAGAAAACGTCTGTAGCGAGCAGCACTGCCTACCCTGTTCTGCCCCTGCGCGACATCGTGGTTTTCCCGCATATGATCGTGCCGCTGTTCGTCGGACGGGAAAAGTCGATCCGTGCGCTCGAAGAGGTCATGGGTTCCGACAAGCAAATCATGCTGGTGACGCAGATCAATGCCAGCGACGACGATCCGGATCCTTCCGCGATCCACAACGTCGGCACCGTGGCAAACGTATTGCAGCTGCTCAAGCTGCCTGATGGCACCGTGAAGGTTCTTGTCGAGGGCCGCGCACGCGCCGAGATCGACGCCTACACCAGCCGCGAGGATTTCTATGAGGCGCTCGGCCATGTGCTCGAAGAGCCGCATGACGATCCGGTCGAACTGGAAGCGCTGTCGCGCTCGGTCGTTTCCGAATTCGAGAGCTACGTAAAGCTCAACAAGAAGATTTCGCCCGAAGTGGTCGGCGCCGCCAGCCAGATCGACGACTATTCCAAGCTCGCCGATACGGTTGCCTCGCATCTGTCGATCAAGATCACCGAGAAGCAGGAAATGCTGGAGACCACCAGCGTCAAGGCGCGCCTCGAAAAGGCGCTTGGCTTCATGGAAGGTGAGATCTCGGTCCTGCAGGTCGAAAAACGCATCCGCTCGCGCGTCAAGCGCCAGATGGAGAAGACCCAGCGCGAATACTACCTCAATGAGCAGATGAAGGCGATCCAGAAGGAACTCGGCGACGGCGAGGAAGGCCGCGACGAGATGAGCGAACTGGAAGAGCGCATCTCCAAGACCAAGCTGTCCAAGGAAGGCCGTGAAAAGGCTGACGCGGAGCTGAAGAAGCTGCGCCAGATGAGCCCGATGTCGGCGGAAGCCACCGTCGTACGCAACTATCTGGACTGGCTGCTCGGTATCCCCTGGGGCAAGAAGTCGAAGATCAAGGCCGATCTCAACAATGCCGAGAAGATCCTCGAAGCTGATCACTTCGGTCTCGACAAGGTCAAGGAGCGCATCGTCGAATATCTGGCCGTGCAGGCGCGCGCCACCAAGATCAAGGGCCCGATCCTGTGCCTCGTCGGCCCTCCGGGCGTCGGCAAGACCTCGCTCGCCCAGTCGATCGCCAAGGCGACCGGCCGTGAATATGTCCGTATGGCTCTCGGCGGCGTCCGTGACGAAGCCGAAATCCGCGGTCATCGCCGCACCTATATCGGCTCGATGCCCGGCAAGGTCATCCAGTCGATGAAGAAGGCGAAGAAGTCCAACCCGCTCTTCCTGCTCGACGAAATCGACAAGCTCGGTCAGGACTATCGCGGCGATCCGTCTTCGGCTCTGCTCGAGGTGCTCGATCCGGCGCAGAACTCGACCTTCATGGACCACTACCTGGAAGTCGAATACGACCTGTCGGACGTGATGTTCATCACGACGGCGAATACGCTGAACATTCCGGCGCCCCTGATGGACCGCATGGAGATCATCCGTATCGCCGGCTACACCGAGGATGAAAAGCGCGAGATCGCCAAGCGGCACCTGCTGCCCAAGGCCATCAAGGAACATGCGTTGCAGCCGGAAGAGTTTTCGGTCAGCGACGACGCCCTGATGGCGATCAGCCAGCAGTACACCCGCGAAGCCGGTGTTCGCAGCTTCGAACGCGAACTGATGAAGCTCGCCCGCAAGGCGGTCACCGAGATCATCAAGGGCAAGACGAAGTCCGTTCATGTGACGGCCGCCAACATTGCCGACTATCTGGGCGTTCCGCGCTTCCGCCATGGCGAAGCCGAGGGCGAGGATCAGGTCGGCGTCGTGACCGGTCTTGCCTGGACGGAAGTCGGCGGCGAGCTGCTGACCATCGAAGGCGTGATGATGCCGGGCAAGGGCCGCATGACGGTCACCGGCAATCTGAAGGACGTGATGAAGGAATCGATCTCGGCAGCGGCCTCCTATGTCCGCTCGCGCGCCGTCGATTTCGGTATCGAGCCGCCGCGCTTTGACAAGAGCGACATCCACGTGCACTTGCCGGAAGGCGCGACGCCGAAGGATGGTCCCTCGGCCGGTGTCGCCATGGCGACCGCTATCGTCTCGATCATGACCGGTATACCGGTGAACAGACATGTGGCCATGACCGGTGAAATCACCCTTCGCGGCCGCGTGCTGCCGATCGGCGGTCTCAAGGAAAAGCTGCTGGCTGCACTTCGCGGCGGCATCAAGAAGGTGCTGATTCCGGAGGAAAACGCCAAGGACTTGGCGGAGATTCCTGACAACGTGAAGAACAGCATGGAGATCATCCCGGTGTCCCGGATGGGTGAGGTGATCAAGCATGCTCTGATCCGGCGTCCGGAGCCGATCGAATGGGACGGCACGGTGGAAACGTCGGTCATTGCATCGGTCGAAGGCCTTGATGATACAGGCGCAACCATAGCGCATTGAGTGGCGCTTGCCACATTTACGCCCAATTGGCGCAAAAGACACAAAAAGGCTGGCGGAAACGCCAGCCTTTTTTGTGAAAACGTCATGGAGACGCTTGCTTTTCCTTGATTTGCAGGGCTTTTGGGTTCCCGGCGGGCCTGATGAAACCTATTCGGCGCCTAGCTTACATTTGAGTCGTTTCATACCATTTAGAAAGGGGTGGAAACATGAACAAGAATGAACTCGTGTCCGCAGTTGCCGAAAAGGCTGGACTGACGAAGTCTGACGCGGCTTCCGCTGTCGATGCGGTTTTCGACGTTGTACAGGCTGAACTCAAGAACAAGGGCGACATCCGCCTGGCGGGTTTCGGCAGCTTCACTGTTTCTCATCGTGCCGCAACGAAGGGCCGCAACCCGTCGACCGGCGCTGAAGTCGACATTCCCGCACGCAACGTGCCGAAGTTCACGCCCGGCAAGGGCCTGAAGGATGCCGTCAACGGCTGATTGGATAGTCCGCCAGCCGTACACGAGAGCGGCTGCGCAGGATTTCGGAGGGGTTCGGCATCGCCGGGCCCCTTTTTGTTTTTGTCGCTTGCCGCATGCAGCGCTTTGTTCTACGAACGAAACCGTTCTCAGGGCGGGGTGAAAGTCCCCACCGGCGGTAAGGGCTGCGGCCCGAGCCCGCGAGCGCCTTCCGAAGCCTCGGCCGGGGAAGGGTCAGCAGATCCGGTGCGATTCCGGAGCCGACGGTATAGTCCGGATGAAAGAGAATGAGCATGGCCGCACGGGGCAGGGGACTGCCGATGTCTGCGCGCCATGGGCTCATGCGTCCTGATTTATGTTTGGTCCCTTTTTTGGATGGATGACATGAATCAGAATTCCCTTGCAGTCCCGCGTTCCCGCGCCATTGCCGGCGCAGCCTTCATGGTGCTTGGAGGCGTGGTCTTCTCACTCCTCAATGTCGTCACCCAGTGGCTGACCATGGAGCTCGCCTTTCCCTCGGCTTCCACAGCCTTCTGGCAATATGCCTTCGCCTTCCTTTTCTCCTTGCCCTTCCTGCGCAAGGTCGGCCTTTCGGCCATGCGCACCAACTATCCGTGGCGGCATCTCGTGCGCGTGGTCTTTGCCGCGCTTGGCGTCGAGGCCTGGGTTTCAGGCCTTGCCTCGGTGCCGATCTGGCAGGCGATCGCACTCGTCATGACCTCGCCCTTCTTCATCATCCTCGGCGCCCGCCTGTTCCTCGGCGAACGCGTCGGTTCGGCCCGCTGGGCGGCAACGGCTGTCGGCTTTGCCGGCGCGATGATCATCCTTCAGCCATGGTCGGACAGCTTCACCTGGGCGGCACTGCTGCCTGTTCTCTCGGCCCTGCTCTGGGGCGCATCGTCGCTGATCACCAAGAGCCTGACCGGCATCGAGAAGCCGGAAACGATTACCGTCTGGCTGCTGGTGCTGCTGACGCCGATCAATGGCGGCCTGGCGCTTGCAGCGGGCTTTGCGGTGCCCACGGGCGCCGCACTTGCTCTCTTCCTTCTGGCGGGCCTACTGACGGTCGTGGCGCAATATCTGCTGACGCTTGCCTATGCCAGCGCCGACGCCGCTTATGTGCAGCCGTTCGACGACCTCAAACTGCCGCTGAATGTGCTCGCGGGCTGGCTGTTCTTCGGCTATGCGCCGGCAGGCTACCTCTGGCTGGGCGCCGCACTCATTCTTGCCGCATCGCTCTTCATCATGAGGAGCGAGATGCGCCGGGAAAGGGAGGCGGCCTGACGCAGACCCTCTGAAATGTCGCGGGCTGTCGGCGCCGGCGACAAGGCGATGCCCTCGATGGCCGTCCGGCGCGAGCGAAGCGAAGATGGGAATCGATGATATGAAAATGGCCGGGCGAAACCCGGCCATTTGCTTTGAGGAGTCGAGGCCTACCAGCGCTGATGTACATGCGGCGCGATCAGCCGCTCGTAGATCTCGCGCGTTGCCGCCATGACATCGGCCGAAAGCGGCGCGAGGTCGGCCGCGGACGCGTTGGCCTTGGCCTGCTCGGCATTTCGGGCGCCGGGAATGACGACTGTGACGGCTTCACTCATCAGGATCCAGCGCAGCGCGAAGGCGGCCATGGTCGCGCCCCGCGGTACCAGCTTGCGCACTTCCTCGACCGCCTGAAGGCCGACTTCGAAGGGAACGCCGGCGAAGGTCTCACCGACATCGAAGGCTTCGCCGTGGCGGTTGAAGTTGCGGTGGTCATCACTTGCGAACTTGGTGTCGCGGGTGATCTTGCCGGAGAGCAGGCCGCTTGCCAGCGGCACACGGGCGATGATCGCCACATTCCTACGGCGCGCTTCGGCGAAGAACAGGTGGTCGGGGCGCTGGCGGAAGATATTGTAGATGATCTGGATGCTGACGACGCCGGGATATTCGATCGCCTTCAGCCCATCCTCGACCTTTTCGACGCTGACGCCGTAACCCTTGATCTTGCCGGCCTTTTGCAGCTCGTTCAGACCCTCGAAGACCTCAGGCTGGTAAAGCACCTCGCGCGGCGGGCAATGCAGCTGCACGAGGTCGAGGCTGTCGACGGCGAGGTTCTTGAGGCTGCGGTCGATGAAGCCTTCCAGATTGGCCTTGCTATAGCCTTCGGCGACATGCGGGTTGAGGCGGCGGCCCGCCTTGGTGGCGACCATCGGGCGTTCTCCGCCGCGCGTCTTCAAGACGTCGGCAATGATCTTTTCCGAACGGCCGTCGCCGTAAACGTCGGCGGTATCGATGAAGGTCATGCCGGCATCGAGCGCGGCATTCAGCGCCGCGCGCCCGTCCGCCTCGCTGATATCGCCCCAGGAACCGCCGATCTGCCAGGCGCCGAAGCCGACATTGGTGACGGTGAACGGCATGCGGCCAAAAGCATGGTGTTTCATGAAATCCTCCCTATTGCATGTCGCCCGGAAGTGTGCGGCGGTGTCCGGGACAACGACATGCATAAAAATGAAAAGCCAAAGCGCGGCGCATGAATCAAGCACGATAGGACGCGCTTTAGTGATGAGAGACACTGGACCTATCAGGCGGGTGACTTCGCTGCAATTGTCGATCCGGCCTTGATCGGTCACCTCGATGAAATATCGTCGCCTGACAAGGCTTCAACCGCAATGGATGGAAAAGGAAAGATCATGGAGATCAAACCCGCCGGTTCTCGCCCCTCGATGAAGGCACCGGCCGATTATTTCACCGGTGCCGTTCGCCAGGATCCGCTGATCGAAGCGCCGGCGCCGGCCCGGGTGAGGGCAACCTCCGTCACCTTCGAGCCCGGCGCCCGCACGGCCTGGCACACGCATCCGCTCGGCCAGACGCTGATCGTTACATCAGGTAAGGGCCTCGCCCAGAGCTGGGGCGGGGACATGCGCGAAATCCGTCCCGGCGATACCATCTGGTTCGCGCCTGATGAGAAACATTGGCATGGCGCTGCCCCGGACACGGCAATGACGCATATCGCTATCCATGAAGCACTGGATGGCAGTGTCGCAGACTGGTTGGAACAGGTTAGCGACGAGCAATATTCCGGCAAGGTGTGAGCCGGTTCAGAGCCGTTTCAGGCAATAGGAGAAATGCGCGTGTGATTCGACCGTCAGAAACTCGAATTGCCAGCCGTAATCCTTGCAGAACTTGGTGACTGCCTCGACGACGCCATAGACGATCGGTTTGACCGTATTGCCGGTGCAGAAATCATGCCCGGCAATGCGCCCCGTCCGCTTCACCTTCTTCTCGCAGAGCAGCAGCTCCTGCCAGGTGAGTTCGAAGGAATGGTCGGTATCGATATAGGCCCAATCGAGGAAATCATCCTCGAATTCGGCAAGTTTCTCCAGCGACGTGCCCTGCATCAGATGCAGCCGGCCGGCCTCGATCTCGGCTGCGAACTTCGTATGGATCGAATCAAGGCCGGAACTGTAACGATCCATCGACCAGGGATCGATGAGGTAGAGATGCGCCGGGCGGTTCTTTTCCAGGATCTCTGCCGTATATTCGCCGAAGGCCGCTCCCACCTCGACGCCGACGCCGCCGTTCGGGATACGGTAGAGCAATTCGCCGCGGTCCGGCAACAAACGGGCGTTTTCCATATGATGGGCGCTGAGCGCGGTGCGCGGCATGCTCGCCCGGAGCGCCTGCCTTTCTTCGCGTGTCTTCATCTCTGATCTCGGAATTGCGGGCGACTGACGCCCTGATGCGGTTCGAGGGAACGTAGGAGCAGCGGATGCCGATGACAACTGCATGACAGGAATTTGCTTCTTTCAGACAAACCGCTAAGTTTCACCAGTGGACTGACGGAAAAGCCTCGGGAGGAGCGATTTCATGAGACGCATTTGGCCTGAAGAATTCAACGCCATCATCAGCGGAGCCGAAGAGGTGACGCTGGAAACACCGGCAGAAGCCGGCGAAGCGCCGCTGCGTCGCCTGGCGCTGAAGGCGCGGATCACCATGGAGGATTACGAGCGAATCTGGCCGCTTGCCGAGATGCGCTTCCGGCTTGGTGAAAAAGATGGCAAGGCCATCACCCTGATTACCACCAATCCCCATTATCACGCTTGGCACCCGAAGGACGGCGGCAGCGTCGACGCCGTGTCGGAGAGCGGCCGGCACTACAAGACCGACTATATCGTCGTGCACTTCCTGCTCGACGACGTGAAGGAAACGTCCCCCGCCTGACATGGGTTGAGCCCCGGTGCGGCCGGAAGCCGCGCCGGGGCTGTCTTGAAGCCAAGCTGATTCCGGCGCTGATGACACCGGCGGCGATATCGCTAAGCTTGGCGAAACATATCCTTTAAGAAATCGGAGGCTCCCGTGACGGGCAATGTGCTGGATATCCCTGTCAAAACAGTGGACGGTCGTGAAATCGCGCTCAACGAATACAAGGGCAAGGTGATCCTGATCGTCAACGTCGCCTCGAAATGCGGGCTGACGCCGCAATATGACGGGCTCGAAAGACTTTATAAGGAAAAGCGCGAGCGCGGTTTCGTCATCGCCGCGTTCCCCGCCAACGACTTCAAGGGCCAGGAGCCCGGAACCGACGCCGAAATCCTCGACTTCTGCACCAGTACCTACGACGTCAGCTTCCCGATTTTCTCGAAGATCTCGGTCAAGGGCGAGGCCCAGCACCCACTTTACCGGCAGCTGACAAAGTCGGGTGTTGCGACGACAGGCGACGGCCCGATGCGCGAACGCCTGAAAGCCCACGGCATATCAGGCGGCGACGAGGACGATATTCTCTGGAACTTCGAAAAATTCCTGATTGGCCGCGACGGCAAAGTCACCGCCCGCTTCGCGCCTGACGTGACGGCGGATGATTCGCGGTTGGTTTCGGCAGTGGAGAAAGAGCTGGCGAAGGGATGAATGGCGGACGAAGAGCACCACCGGATAGAGGGGTGCTCGTTACCCCGATCGCGCTTTCACATCTCAGCCGGAGAAAATGAGAAAGCGCCATCCGGCGCCATCCAAGATCCTCAGATCCCAAGCACCGTCACAAGCGGGGGCGTAAAGTCTTTGATGCCCACTCGCGGCCAGTCGCACTTGTTGTCAAATTTTGTCTTCGGCTCGTGACGCTGGCATTGCGGATTCGTCTTGAACGCATATCCGGGCAGAGTGACATATCTGGCGCTCGGCGTGCAAAGCGCAATCGCCATGCACAGCGTCAATGCGGAGCACAGGGTCCTCATGGCACACCTCCAGGCACCGTAAGCCTTTAAGCGCGGAGATTTTCCGGGCGGCGAATTCTCCCACTTTTGCCGGCCACCATCCATTCGCCCAATAGGAGGTGGCGTGACGGCCGGGAGTAGTCCATTTTGGTGGAGGCTGCCGGGATGGCGCGCGTCCGAAGCTGCCGGGCGTAATGCCTTGCTGCGCTTGATTCGGAGCACTGGACGACTTCGCGCTCAATTGGTTGCTCGCGTCGTTCGACGGAGACCTCGGGACGGCGACAGGCGATCAGCGAACACCGCGTCTCGGTTCCCACTGGATCAGCAGGCCAATCGCAATTCCTGATATGGCGATGAGGCATCGGCAAGCGTCAGTCCGCGAGGCCGGGATATCAACTTGGTTTTTGACACTTCAAGGGAAAAATGGTGGGCGATGAGAGACTCGAACTCCCGACATCCTCGGTGTAAACGAGGCGCTCTACCAACTGAGCTAATCGCCCATCGCAAACGAAGCCGCATCGGCCCGCCGCGTTGGTGGCCGTGATCTATGCGGATCGCGGCAAAACCGCAAGAGTGTTTGTGAAGATTTTTTGATTTTTTTGGCAACGATCCTGTGTCCGGCGATGCCGATCAGGCTCATTGCGGCTGTGGATAAAGGGGAGGGGGAAGGCGCGGGCATATTCGTTTCGAGTGCCTCGTCGTCTCCGATCAGGCGCGGGCGCGGCAGCAGGCAAGGGAATTGCTGGGTTTTCCTTCTTCCTCCACCGGCATTGCCGAAACAATTCAACGACTGTCATGGTTTTGTCTCCAAACCTGCTTGACACTAAAAGGCGAACCCCGTAGTTAGCCGCTCATCGAAACGGGCAGCCGTTTCGGAGAGGGTGCGAAGGCATCCGGATTGCTTGAAATGAAGTGCGGGTGTAGCTCAGTCGGTTAGAGTGCCGGCCTGTCACGCCGGAGGTCGCGGGTTCGAGCCCCGTCACTCGCGCCATTTCAAAGCCGGCGATATCCGCCGCCGTCCGGCTCTTCCGTCCGTTATGCGCGGGTGTAGCTCAGTCGGTTAGAGTGCCGGCCTGTCACGCCGGAGGTCGCGGGTTCGAGCCCCGTCACTCGCGCCATTTTTTTCAGCAAGCCATGCAGTTTTCAATGGTCAGGCATGCAGCTTGAACCGCCTTGCGCGGATTTGTCGCGACATCGTTGCATCTGCTTGATAATGTCCGCGCGCACTCGTCGAATTGCCTCTGTATAAAGTCTTGCGCCGGGGCTTCGGCTGCGCTAACCACGGCTTGTTGCAACGCACGTTCGCTTGCCGGGCATTTGCCCATATGCGCCGCCTGGCGCCGCCGGCAAGCAGGGATGAACATGATGACTGAACTACTCAGTTCCTATATTCCGATCGCCATCTTTATCGGTATCGCGCTTGTCATTGGCCTGGCGCTGCTCATCGCGCCGTTCGCCGTGGCTTTCAAAGCGCCCGATTCGGAAAAGCTCTCGGCTTACGAATGCGGCTTCAACGCTTTCGACGATGCCCGCATGAAGTTCGACATCCGCTTCTACCTCGTGTCGATTCTCTTCATCATCTTCGACCTGGAAGTCGCCTTCCTCTTCCCCTGGGCCGTTTCCTTCGGCGCCATCGGCTGGTTCGGCTTCTGGTCCATGATGGTCTTCCTTCTCGTGCTGACCATCGGCTTTATCTATGAATGGAAAAAGGGAGCCCTGGAATGGGAGTAGCCCCTGTGAGCAATCAACCGCTCGTCGCCCAGCAGCCGAAGGGGATCATCGATCCCTCGACCGGTAAGCCCATTGGCAGCAACGACGCCTTCTTCGGTGAGATCAACAACGAACTCGCCGACAAGGGTTTTCTCGTCACCTCGACCGACGAACTGATTAACTGGGCCCGCACCGGCTCGCTGATGTGGATGACCTTCGGCCTTGCCTGCTGCGCCGTCGAAATGATGCAGCTGTCGATGCCGCGTTATGACGTCGAGCGCTTCGGTTTTGCGCCTCGTGCTTCGCCGCGCCAGTCCGACGTGATGATCGTCGCCGGCACGCTGACCAACAAGATGGCGCCGGCGCTGCGCAAGGTCTACGACCAGATGCCAGAGCCGCGCTACGTCATCTCGATGGGCTCCTGCGCCAATGGTGGCGGCTATTATCATTATTCCTATTCGGTGGTGCGCGGCTGTGACCGCGTCGTGCCGATCGACATCTATGTGCCCGGCTGTCCCCCCACGGCGGAGGCGCTGCTCTACGGCGTGCTTCTGCTGCAGAAGAAGATCCGGCGCACCGGCACGATCGAACGCTAAGGGTTAAGGACAAGGCATATGAGTGAAGCCCTGACAGAGCTTGCGTCCTACCTTGGCGAAGCGCGCGGCAACCTGATCGCCGCTTCGCAGGTGAAGTATGGCGAGCTGACGCTGACGGCGACGGGTGAGAACCTGATCGCGCTCCTGACCTTCCTGCGCGACGACGCCAAATGCGGTTTCGTCAACCTGATCGATATTTGCGGCGTCGACTGGCCGCAGCGCGAGCTGCGTTTCGACGTCGTCTATCACCTGCTGTCGCCGAAGCAGAACCTGCGCATCCGAGTGAAGGTCGCGACCGACGAGGATACGCCCGTTCCGTCCGCTTGCGGCCTTTATCCCGGCGCCGACTGGTTCGAGCGCGAAACCTGGGACATGTACGGCGTGCTCTTCACCGGCCATCCGGATCTGCGCCGCATCCTGACCGACTACGGTTTCGAAGGTCACCCGCTGCGCAAGGACTTCCCGACCACTGGTTTCGTCGAGGTCCGCTACGACGATGCGGCAAAGCGCGTCGTCTATGAGCCGGTCGAGTTGAAGCAGGAATTCCGCAATTTCGACTTCATGTCGCCCTGGGAAGGCACGGATTATGTGCTTCCTGGCGATGAAAAAGCGAAACAATAGTTCAAGGCTGCTGGCAGGCCCTGTGTCTGTCATTCACTGGTTATCTGAGAACGCGAGCCCATCGCCATGACCGAACATAACGTCCGCAACTTCAACATCAATTTCGGACCGCAGCATCCGGCGGCGCACGGCGTTCTTCGTCTTGTCCTGGAGCTTGACGGCGAAATTGTGGAGCGTGTCGATCCGCATATCGGCCTCTTGCATCGCGGCACCGAAAAGCTGATCGAGACCAAGACCTATCTTCAGGCCGTGCCCTATTTCGATCGCCTCGACTATGTCGCGCCGATGAATCAGGAACATGCCTATGCGATGGCCGTCGAAAAGCTGCTCGGCATCGAGATCCCGATCCGTGGCCAGCTGATCCGCGTTCTCTACTCGGAAATCGGCCGCATCCTTTCGCATCTCCTGAACGTTACGACCCAAGCCATGGACGTCGGCGCGCTGACGCCGCCGCTCTGGGGCTTCGAAGAGCGTGAAAAGCTGATGGTGTTCTATGAGCGCGCCTCCGGTTCGCGCATGCATGCCGCTTATTTCCGTCCGGGCGGCGTCCACCAGGACCTGCCGGAAAAGCTCGTGCAGGACATCGGCGACTGGTGTGACCCGTTCCTGAAGGCGCTCGACGATATCGACAACCTCCTGACCGGCAACCGCATCTTCAAGCAGCGCAACGTCGACATCGGCGTCGTGTCGCTGGAGGATTGCTGGGCCTGGGGCTTCTCCGGCGTCATGGTGCGTGGTTCGGGTGCTGCCTGGGATCTGCGTCGCGCCCAGCCCTACGAATGTTATTCCGATCTCGAATTCGACATTCCGATCGGCAAGAATGGTGACAATTACGACCGTTATCTGATCCGCATGATCGAGATGCGCCAATCGGTCCGCATCATGAAGCAATGCGTCAACCGCCTGCTCTCTGATGCGAAGACCGGTCCCTTTTCGTCGATCGACGGCAAGGTCGTGCCGCCGAAGCGCGGTGAGATGAAGCGCTCGATGGAAGCGCTGATCCACCACTTCAAGCTCTATACCGAAGGCTATCACGTGCCGGCCGGCGAGGTTTATGCCGCCGTCGAGGCGCCAAAGGGCGAGTTCGGCGTCTATCTCGTCTCCGACGGCAGCAACAAGCCCTATCGCTGCAAGATCCGCGCTCCCGGTTACGCGCATCTGCAGGCGATGGATTTCATGTGCCGCGGCCACCAGCTTGCCGATATCGCAGCCGTCCTCGGCTCGCTCGACATCGTCTTCGGTGAGGTGGATCGCTGATGCAGCGTCTGCCGCTCGTCGTCGCTATGCTCCTTTCGGCATCCGGGCTTTCAGCTCAGGAGGCCGACACCCTCGGCACGCCGCTGGGCCATAAGGAAGTGACGCCGCCGGCACAGCAATCGTCCATGGGCGAGCTTTTGTCCAAGGGCTATCAGATCAAGGCTGCCGTTCCAAACGGCAGCAAATTCGTAGTGTTTATGCAGAAAGACCAGTCGGCCTATGCCTGCGAAATGCAGTCTTTGACCGCTTCGCGGTGTGGAACCCTAAACTGACAAGGCGTGAGGAAGAATGTCCGTTCGTCGATTAGCCGAAGATCAATTTCAGCCTGCCGCATTCGCTTTCAGCGATGACAATGCGGTCTGGGCGGACAAGACGATCCAGAAATACCCCGCCGGCCGCCAGCAGTCGGCGGTCATCCCGCTGTTGATGCGGGCGCAGGAGCAGGATGGTTGGGTCACGCGCGCGGCGATCGAAAAGATCGCCGACATGCTCGACATGGCCTACATAAGGGTGCTCGAGGTCGCGACCTTCTATACGCAGTTCCAGCTGCATCCCGTCGGCACGCGCGCTCATGTCCAGGTCTGCGGCACGACGCCCTGCATGCTGCGCGGCTCGGAAGCGCTGATGTCGGTCTGCAAGAGCAAGATCCATGCCCATACCTTCGAGCGCAATGCCGAGGGCACGCTGTCCTGGGAAGAGGTCGAATGTCTCGGGGCCTGCGTCAACGCACCGATGGTGATGATCGGCAAGGACACCTACGAAGACCTGACGCCCGAGCGTCTCGAAGAAATCATCGACGCCTTTGCCGCCGGCAACGCTGCAAGCATCAAGCCGGGCACCCAGATCGACCGGGTATTTTCGGCGCCTGAGGGCGGGCCGACCTCGCTGACGACGGAAGAGCCGAAGACAAGGACCCGCGCCAAGAAGGCGGATGCCGAAACCATTTCCGCTCCTGTCGATGGCGCTCCGGTTCCTCCCTCCGAGGCTGCCCGCCCGAAGAGCACTGACGCGGAAACCAATGCCGCCCTGAAGACGCCGGCAACGGCGCCGAAGGCTGCGGCGAAGAACGCAAAGGCTGCTGAGCAGCAGCCGATATCAGGCACTGCCGCTGCCGAACCGGCACCTGCCGTCAAGGCCGAAACAGCTCCGGCGACAAAGCCGAGCCTGACCGACAAGAACCGTCCGTCCGGCATCGAAAAGCCCGCCGCACCGGACGATCTTAAGATGATCTCCGGCGTCGGTCCGAAGATCGAGGCGACATTGAACGAAATCGGCATCTTCACCTTCGCGCAAGTCGCAGGTTGGAAGAAGGCCGAGCGCGAGTGGGTCGATGGCTACCTGAATTTCCGCGGCCGCATCGAGCGAGACGACTGGGTCAAGCAGGCCAAGGCGCTCGCCAAGGGCGGCGAAGCGGAATATATCAAGGTCTTCGGCAAGAAGCCGCGGTAAGAGGTGAAGCATGTTACAAGATAAAGACCGCATCTTTACCAACATTTACGGCCTCAAGGACAAATCCCTGAAGGGCGCGATGAGCCGCGGCCATTGGGACGGCACCAAGCAGATCCTCGAAAAGGGCCGTGACTGGATCATCAACGAGATGAAGGCATCCGGTCTTCGCGGTCGTGGCGGCGCCGGCTTCCCGACTGGCCTCAAATGGTCCTTCATGCCGAAGGAAAGCGACGGCCGTCCGCATTATCTCGTCGTCAACGCCGACGAATCCGAGCCTGGCACCTGCAAGGACCGCGACATCATGCGCCACGATCCGCATACGCTGATCGAAGGCTGCGTCATCGCAAGCTTCGCCATGGGCGCCAATGCGGCCTACATCTACGTGCGCGGCGAATATATCCGCGAGCGCGAAGCGCTGCAGGCGGCGATCGACGAATGTTATGACTATGGCCTGCTCGGCAAGAACAACAAGCTCGGCTGGGACATGGACATCTTCGTCCATCACGGCGCCGGCGCCTATATTTGCGGCGAGGAAACCGCGCTGCTCGAAAGCCTCGAAGGCAAGAAGGGCCAGCCGCGCCTGAAGCCACCGTTCCCGGCCAATATGGGTCTCTACGGCTGCCCGACGACTGTTAATAACGTCGAATCGATCGCTGTCGCTCCGACGATCCTGCGCCGCGGCGCCGGCTGGTTCTCGGCTATCGGCCGCCCGAACAATGTCGGCACCAAGCTGTTCATGCTTTCCGGCCACGTCAACAAGCCGTGCACGGTCGAAGAGGAAATGGGCATCACCTTCCGCGAACTGGTCGACCGCCACGCCGGCGGTATCCGTGGCGGCTGGGACAATCTGCTCGCCGTCATTCCGGGCGGCGCATCCTGCCCGATCGTTCCGGCCAAGGACATCATCGATTGCCCGATGGATTTCGACGGCCTGCGCGGCGTCGGGTCCTCCTTCGGCACGGCTGCGGCAATCGTCATGGACAAGTCCACCGACGTCATCAAGGCGATTGCCCGCATCTCCGCCTTCTTCAAGCATGAGAGCTGCGGCCAGTGCACGCCCTGCCGCGAAGGCACAGGCTGGATGTGGCGCGTGATGGAGCGCATGGCCAAGGGCAACGCCCAGAAGCGCGAAATCGACATGCTGTTCCAGGTGACGAAGCAGATCGAAGGCCACACCATCTGCGCGCTTGGCGACGCCGCCGCATGGCCGGTGCAGGGTCTGATCCGTAACTTCCGCCCCGAGATCGAAAAGCGCATCGACCAGTATACGGCAAGCGCGCTCGATCACGGCGCGGTTCTGGAGGCGGCTGAATAATCATGGCGGACAAGGCATCTGATGGCAGGAAGAAGGAAGAGGCTGCCGATTTCGCGGCCGGCTTCGGCCGGCTTGCCGCCGAGATGCTGGAAAATGCACGGGCGATGCCGGTGCATCCGCTGATGGCGCATCCCGCTGCAGCTTTTGCCGCCGCAACCGCGATCGGCGTCGGTCTCTCGACTCAGATGGCGGGCGCCTTCTTCGGTGCCTTCCAGAGCGCCCTGGAAACCACCGGCAAGCTCGCCGCCGCTCTCGATGACACTCCGCCGGAAGAGCCGACGCCCGACGTCGATATTCGGCAGGAGAATATTCGCCCGGCCGTCAAGACTATCGCCAGGCCGGCGGCCGAGAGCAAGCCGGTTGTCGAAAAGAAGGCAAGGCCCAAACTGACGGTCGTTGCGCCGGTCAGCGCACCGATGCCTGTCAGCAAGCCGGCGCCGGCCGCAAGGGCGAAGCCGGCTACGCGGCCCGGGAAGGCCGATGATCTGAAGCTGATCGCCGGCATCGGCCCGAAGCTTGAGCAGGTGCTGAATGCCAAGGGCATTCGCAGCTTTGCCGAGATCGCCGGCTGGAGCGACGAGGAAATCGCTCGGCTCGACGCCGAACTCGGATTCAACGGCCGCATCGGTCGTGATGACTGGCCCGGCCAGGCAAAAGTTCTCGCGACACGGGGTCGCAGGAAGAGATGAAAAGTGTCCGGTCGTTTCAATCGGCCGGAAAAAGCGGGCAGATCGGCGGACGGGCGGGGGCCTCAAGCCGCAGATGCCAAGCGGGTTCCGGATCTGGAACGCGCGACAGAGAATTTGGGCGACATCAGATGTCGGCAGGACGAAAGATCCGGCTTGGCAATAAGAGTGTTGCAAAAATAGGTTTGTTTGCCGTCATCAGGCAAACGGGAAACAGGACTGAGCGACGATGGCAAAACTGAAGATTGACGGCAACGAGATCGAAGTTCCGGATCATTTCACGCTGTTGCAGGCGTGCGAGGATGCCGGCGCCGAGGTTCCGCGCTTCTGCTTCCATGAGCGCCTGTCGGTTGCCGGCAATTGCCGCATGTGCCTCGTCGAGGTGAAGGGTGGCCCGCCGAAGCCGCAGGCATCCTGCGCCATGAGCGTTCGCGACATTCGCGGTGGCCCGAACGGCGAATTGCCTGAGGTCTTCACCAACACCCCGATGGTCAAGAAGGCCCGCGAAGGCGTGATGGAGTTTCTGCTGATCAACCATCCGCTCGATTGCCCGATCTGCGACCAGGGCGGCGAATGCGACCTGCAGGACCAGGCAATGACCTTCGGCATCGACACCTCGCGCTATCAGGAAGACAAGCGCGCCGTCGAGGACAAGTATATCGGTCCGCTCGTCAAGACGGTGATGAACCGCTGCATCCATTGCACGCGCTGCGTCCGCTTCACCACCGAAGTCGCCGGCATTTCCGAACTCGGCCTGATCGGCCGCGGCGAGGATGCCGAGATCACCACCTATCTCGAACAGGCGATGACCTCCGAATTGCAGGGCAACGTCGTCGACCTTTGCCCGGTCGGCGCGCTCACCTCCAAGCCCTTCGCCTTCACTGCACGCCCCTGGGAATTGAACAAGACCGAATCGATCGACGTGATGGATGCCGTCGGTTCGGCGATCCGCGTCGATACCCGCGGCCGCGAAGTGATGCGTATTCTGCCGCGCGTCAACGAGACGATCAACGAGGAGTGGATCTCCGACAAGAGCCGCTTCATCTGGGACGGCCTGAAGACCCAGCGCCTCGACCGGCCTTACGTTCGCCGCGACGGCCGCCTGCAGCCTGCCACCTGGGCCGAGGCTTTCGGCGCCATCAAGGCCGCCGTCAGCGCCACCTCGGGTGACAAGATCGGCGCGATCGCAGGCGATCTTGCTTCCGTCGAGGAAATGTATGCGCTCTCCGAGCTGGTCAAGTCGCTCGGATCTGAGAATCTCGACTGTCGCCAGGATGGGACGGCACTTGATCCTTCGCTCGGCCGTGCAAGCTATCTCTTCAACCCGACCATTGCAGGCATCGACCAGGCCGACGCGCTGCTGATCATCGGCGCCAATCCGCGCTTCGAGGCGGCCATTCTCAACGCCCGCATCCGCAAGCGCTGGCGCCGCGGCAAGTTCCCGATCGGCGTGATCGGCGAGCGGGGCGAACTGCGCTACAGCTATGATTATCTCGGTGGCGGTCCCGACACGTTGAAGGATCTGGTCGACGGCACCCACGCCTTTGCCGAAGTGCTGAAGAACGCCGCCAAGCCGATGATCATCATCGGCCAGGGCGCGTTGTCGCGCACCGACGGCGCCGGCGTTCTCGCAAGCGCTGCCAAGCTCGCCGGTTCGGTCGGCGCGGTCGTCGAGGGCTGGAACGGTTTTGCCGTCCTTCATACCGCAGCATCCCGCGTCGGTGGCCTCGATCTCGGCTTCGTGCCGGGCGCCAAGGGCGTCAACGTCGCCGAAATGCTGACGGCAATGGACGTGCTCTTCCTGCTCGGCGCCGACGAACTCGACTTCACCGCCAAGAAGGCCAAGCTCACCGTCTATATCGGCTCGCACGGCGATAATGGCGCGCACCATGCCGACGTCATCCTGCCGGCTGCTGCCTATACCGAAAAGTCCGGCACCTGGGTCAATACCGAAGGCCGCGTCCAGATGGGCAATCGCGCAGGTTTTGCGCCCGGTGACGCTCGCGAGGACTGGGCGATCATTCGCGCTCTTTCCGACGTGCTCGGCAAGAAGCTTGCCTTCGATTCGCTGAGCGAATTGCGCGCTAAGCTCTACGCCGCTTTCCCGCATTTCGCCGCCATTGACGAGATCGCCGAAACCGATAGCGCCCAAATTGCCGCAGTCGCGAAAAAAGCCGGCAAGATGAACAAGTCAGGGTTTGCGTCGCCGGTCAAAGACTTCTATTTGACGAACCCGATAGCGCGCGCCTCGGCTGTCATGGCCGAGTGCTCGGCATTGGCCCGCAACAACTTCAAAGTCGCGGCAGAGTAAGGGCAGGGGACTATGGATTCTTTCTTTTCGACCTATGTCTGGCCGGCGATCATCATGATCGGTCAGTCGCTGCTGCTTCTGGTCTGCCTGCTCGTCTTCATCGCCTACGTGCTGCTCGCCGACCGCAAGATCTGGGCGGCCGTGCAGCTGCGCCGCGGCCCGAACGTCGTCGGTCCCTTCGGCCTGTTCCAGTCCTTCGCCGACCTTCTGAAGTTCGTCTTCAAGGAGCCGATCATTCCGGCCGGCGCCAACAAGGCGGTCTTCCTGCTTGCGCCGCTGGTCACCGTGCTTCTGGCGCTCTCCACCTGGGCAGTCGTGCCGCTCGCCGACGGATGGGTGATCGCCAACATCAATGTCGGCATCCTCTATATCTTTGCGATCTCCTCGCTTGAGGTCTACGGCATCATCATGGGCGGCTGGGCTTCGAACTCGAAGTATCCGTTCCTCGGTGCGCTGCGTTCGGCTGCGCAGATGGTGTCTTATGAAGTCTCGATCGGCTTCGTCATCGTCACCGTGCTTCTCTGCGTCGGCTCGCTGAACCTGACCGATATCGTCAATGCGCAGCATACCGGCCTCGGCACCATGCTCGGCCTGCCGGCGTCGTTCCTCGACTGGCATTGGCTGTCGCTCTTTCCGATGTTCATCGTCTTCTTCATTTCGGCGCTCGCCGAGACGAACCGTCCGCCTTTCGACCTTCCGGAAGCAGAATCGGAACTCGTCGCCGGCTTCATGGTCGAATACGGCTCTTCGCCCTACATGATGTTCATGCTCGGCGAATATGCGGCCGTCTGTCTGATGTGCGCGCTGACGACGATCCTCTTCCTGGGCGGCTGGCTGCCTCCGGTCGATATCTGGATCCTCAACTGGGTTCCCGGCATCATCTGGTTCACGCTGAAGGCCTGCCTGGTGTTCTTCATGTTCGCGATGGTCAAGGCCTTCGTTCCACGCTACCGCTACGACCAGCTCATGCGCCTTGGCTGGAAGGTTTTCCTGCCGCTGTCGCTCGCCATGGTCGTCATCGTTGCATTCGTGCTGAAACTGACGGGATGGGCATGATCATGTCCGCTCTCGTTTCTGGCAATATTGGAGGTTGAAGATGGCAAGCGTGTCCAGCTCCATCAACTCGCTGTTTCTCAAGGAATTCGTCGGCGCTTTCTTCCTGTCGATGCGCTATTTCTTCCGCCAGAAGGCGACCATCAACTATCCCTTCGAAAAGGGTCCGGTTTCCCCGCGTTTCCGCGGTGAGCACGCGCTGCGTCGTTACCCGAACGGCGAGGAGCGCTGCATCGCCTGCAAGCTCTGCGAGGCGATCTGTCCTGCCCAGGCGATCACCATCGAGGCCGGCCCGCGGCGCAACGACGGCACGCGCCGCACGGTGCGCTACGACATCGATATGGTGAAGTGCATCTATTGCGGCTTCTGCCAGGAAGCCTGCCCGGTCGACGCGATCGTCGAAGGCCCGAATTTCGAATTTGCGACCGAAACCCGCGAAGAACTTTATTTCGACAAGGCGCGGCTTCTGGATAACGGAGACCGGTGGGAGCGCGAAATCGCACGCAACATTGCGATCGATTCTCCGTACCGCTGATTGAGATTTTGAAATGCCGCGATAGCGCCTAGGCGTCGTGGTCAATATGCACAGGAGCTTTGCCGGTTAGCACCGCGCAAAGCTCTATCGGGCAGGGAAACTCCCGGCTGCCCGGGGGAAGATGAAAAAGGCACCAACATGGGTCTGCAGGCTCTATTTTTCTATCTTTTCGCCTTTGTCGCGGTGGCGTCGGCGTTCATGGTCATCTGGGCGAAGAACCCGGTTCACTCGGTTCTGTTCCTGATCCTGGTGTTCTTCAATGCCGCCGGCCTCTTCCTGCTGCTCGGCGCCGAATTCCTGGCGATGATCCTGCTCGTCGTCTATGTCGGCGCCGTCGCTGTTCTCTTCCTCTTCGTGGTGATGATGCTCGACATCGACTTCACCGAGCTTCGCGCCGGTGTTCTCGAATATGCGCCGATCGGCGGCCTGATCGGGGTGATCCTGGCAGCCGAGCTGATCGTCGTCATCGGCGGCAGCGTCATCTCGCCTGAGATCGCCAAATCAGTCGCGATGCCGATCCCGGCACTCAGCGAGCGCACCAATACGGCAGCTCTCGGCGATGTTCTCTACACCAACTACGTCTACTTCTTCCAGATCGCCGGCCTGGTGCTGCTGGTGGCCATGATCGGCGCGATTGTTCTGACGCTGAGGCACCGCACCAACATCAAGCGGCAGAATATTTCCAGGCAGGTTGCCCGCACGCCCGCTACCGCCGTCGAGGTGGTGTCGGTCAAGCCGGGGCAGGGCGTCTAAGGCAGGTCAAGGAACAAAAACATGGTCATCGGTCTTTCCCACTACCTGACGGTCAGCGCCATTCTCTTCACGCTCGGCGTCTTCGGCATCTTCCTGAACCGGAAGAACGTCATCGTCATCCTGATGTCGGTCGAACTGATCCTGCTTGCCGTCAACATCAACATGGTCGCCTTCTCCTCCTTCCTGAACGACATCGTCGGCCAGGTCTTCGCGCTGTTTATCCTGACGGTTGCGGCTGCCGAGGCGGCGATCGGTCTTGCAATTCTCGTTGTCTTCTACCGCAACCGCGGCTCGATCGCGGTCGAAGACGTCAATATGATGAAGGGCTGAGTGGCTCATGTTCCTCTATAAGGCTATCGTCTTTCTTCCCTTGATCGGCGCGATCATCGCCGGCCTTTTCGGCCGTGCGATCGGCGCCAAGGCTTCGGAATATGTCACCAGCGGCCTGATGATCATCGCGGCGATCCTCTCCTGGTTCGTCTTCTTCACCGTTGGCATGGGCCATGCCGAAGGCGGCCCAATCAAGGTCGAGGTACTGCGCTGGATCCAGTCCGGCGGTATCGACGCCTCCTGGTCGCTGCGCGTGGATACGCTGACTTCGGTCATGCTGATCGTCGTCAATACGGTCTCGACGCTGGTGCATGTCTATTCGATCGGCTACATGCACACCGATTCGCACCGCCCGCGTTTCTTCGCCTATCTCTCGCTTTTCACCTTCGCCATGCTGATGCTGGTGACCTCGGACAATCTTGCCCAGATGTTCTTCGGCTGGGAAGGCGTCGGTCTCGCCTCCTATCTCTTGATCGGCTTCTGGTTCAAGAAGCCGTCGGCGAGCGCTGCGGCGATGAAGGCCTTCATCGTCAACCGTGTCGGCGACTTCGGCTTCGTGCTCGGCATTGCCGGCGTCTTCGTGCTGTTCGGCTCGATCAATCTCGACACGATCTTCGCCAATGCTTCGAACTTCGCTCCGCATGAAGGCGGCGGCGAGGCGGGCGAGGTGATCCTCAACCTCTTCGGCATGCAGCTTGACAAGGCGCATGCGCTGACCGGCATCTGCCTGCTGCTCTTCATGGGCGCGATGGGCAAGTCGGCACAGTTCCTGCTGCACACCTGGCTGCCGGACGCCATGGAAGGCCCGACCCCGGTCTCGGCCCTCATTCATGCCGCGACCATGGTCACCGCCGGCGTCTTCCTCGTCGCCCGCATGTCGCCGCTCTTCGAACTGTCGCCGGATGCGCTCGTCGTCGTCACCGTGATCGGCGCGATCACCGCCTTCTTTGCGGCGACCGTCGGTCTCGTGCAAAACGACATCAAGCGCGTCATCGCCTATTCAACCTGCTCGCAGCTCGGCTACATGTTCGTGGCGCTCGGGGTGGGGGCCTATGGCGCGGCGATCTTCCATCTCTTCACGCATGCCTTCTTCAAGGCGCTGCTCTTCCTCTGCGCCGGTTCGGTCATCCATGCCGTCGATGGCGAGCAGGACATGCGCTACATGGGCGGCCTCTATCCGCACATCAAAGTTACCGGTGTTCTCATGATCATCGGCACGCTGGCAATCACCGGCGTCGGCATTCCCTTTACGCCGATCGGCTTTGCCGGCTTCTTCTCCAAGGACGTGATCATCGAGGCGACTTATGCTTCGCATTCGCCGGTCTCGGGCTTCGCCTTCTCGCTCCTGGTCATCGCGGCTCTGTTCACAAGCTTCTATTCCTGGCGCCTGATCTTCATGACCTTCTTCGGCAAGCCGCGTGCTTCGCACGAGGTCATGCACCACGTGCACGAGTCGCCGCAGGTCATGCTGGTACCGCTCTACCTCCTTGCGATCGGCGCGGTGCTTGCGGGCGTGATTTTTGAAGGCCGCTTCTACGGCGAGGAATATGCCGAGTTCTGGAAGGGCGCACTCTTCACCGGCGCCGAGAACGAACTCGTTGAACAGTTCCATCACGTTCCGGCGCTCGTGGGCTTGAGCCCCTTCATCGCCATGCTGCTCGGCTTCGTCATCGCCTGGTATATGTATATCCGCTCGCCGCAGACGCCGCGCATCCTCGCGCAGCAGCACCGCGTGCTCTACCAGTTCCTGCTGAACAAGTGGTACTTTGACGAGCTCTACGACTTCCTTTTCGTCCGCACCGCAAGGGCCCTCGGCCGCTTCCTGTGGAAGAAGGGTGATGTCGGCGTCATCGATACCTACGGCCCGAACGGCGTCGCCGCCCGCGTTGTCGCCGTCACCGATCGCGTGGTCCGCCTGCAGACCGGTTACCTCTATCACTACGCCTTCGCCATGCTGATCGGCATCGCGGCGCTTGTTACCTGGATGATGCTCGGGAGTTCCTTCTGATGACCGATTGGCCTATTCTTTCAACGGTCACCTTCTTGCCGCTGGCCGGCGTCGTGCTCCTGTTGCTGATGAACGGCGAAAGCGAAGCCGGACGGAAGAACGTACTGTGGATCTCGCTGATCACCACCGTCTTCACCTTCATCGTCTCGCTCGTCATCTGGATCGGCTTCGACAATGCCAATCCCGGCTTCCAGATGCTCGAAAAGCATGACTGGCTCGGTACCGGCATCGGCTACCATGTCGGCGTCGACGGCATCTCGATGCTGTTCGTCATCCTGTCGACCTTCCTTATGCCCTTCTGCGTGCTGGCGAGTTGGCTCTCGATCGAGAAGCGCCTGAAGGAATACATGATCGCCTTCCTCATCCTGGAAACGATGATGATCGGCGTCTTCGTCTCGCTTGATATCGTGCTCTTCTACGTCTTCTTCGAGGCGGGCCTCATCCCGATGTTCCTGATCATCGGCGTCTGGGGCGGCAAGGACCGCGTCTACGCGAGCTACAAGTTCTTCCTCTACACGCTGCTCGGCTCGGTGCTGATGCTGCTCGCTATCATGGCAATGTACTGGCAGGCAGGCACGACGGATATCACCGCGCTGCTCGCCTACAAGTTCCCGCCGGCACTGCAGACCTGGTTATGGTTGGCCTTCTTCGCCTCCTTCGCGGTGAAGATGCCAATGTGGCCGGTCCATACCTGGCTTCCGGATGCCCACGTTCAGGCGCCGACGGCAGGCTCGGTGATCCTGGCCGGCGTGCTCTTGAAGCTCGGCGGTTACGGTCTCATCCGTTTCTCGCTCGGCATGTTCCCGGTCGCGTCCGATTATTTCGCGCCGCTCGTTTTCGCCCTGTCGGTCATCGCCATCATCTATACCTCTCTGGTGGCGATGATGCAGGACGACATCAAGAAACTGATCGCCTATTCCTCGGTGGCGCACATGGGCTACGTGACCATGGGCATCTTTGCCGCCAACGTGCAGGGCGTTCAGGGCTCGATCTTCCAGATGCTGTCGCACGGCATCGTCTCCGGCGCGCTCTTCCTCTGCGTCGGCGTCGTCTACGACCGCACCCACACCCGCGAGATCAATGCCTATGGCGGTCTCGTCAACAACATGCCGAAATATGCCGTCGCGATGATGGTCTTCACCATGGCCAATGTCGGGCTTCCCGGCACGTCGGGCTTCATCGGCGAATTCCTGACGCTGATAGGCGTCTTCCGGGTCAATACCTGGGTCGCGCTCTTTGCCGCCACCGGCGTCATTCTCTCGGCCGCCTACGCGCTCTGGCTTTATCGCCGGGTGATCTTCGGTGCACTGGAGAAGGAAAAGCTGAAGGCGCTGCTCGATCTTTCGCCACGCGAGCAGCTGATCCTCTATCCGCTGGTTGCACTGACTATCTTCTTCGGCGTTTACCCCGCTCCGGTCTTCGATGCGACGGCCGCCTCGGTGGATCTGCTGGTCAATAACTACACGGCCGCCGTGCACGCAGCGCAGAATATTGCGCTGTCTATGAATTGATGACGGGACTTATCGGACATGACCGCTGAAACCATTCTCCTCAGTCTGCATCTTTCCGTGCCGGAGCTCATCCTCGCGGTCGGCGCCCTTGTCCTGTTGATGGTCGGCGTCTTCTCCGGTGAACGGTCAGGCCCCGTCGTCACCGGCCTCGCCATCGTCCTCTTCCTGGCCGCCGGCCTGTGGCTGCTCTTCGTGCCCGCCGAAGGCCTTGCCTATGGCGGCGTCTACATGGCCGACGGCTTCTCGCGCTTCATGAAGCTGGTCGCGCTCACCGGTTCGCTGGTCGCCCTGTTCATGACGATCGGCCACGGCAGGGAAAACCAGCTCGACAAGTTCGAATTCCCGGTTCTCCTGGTGCTCGCGACCCTCGGCATCCTGCTGATGATCTCGGCCAACGACCTGATTTCGCTCTATCTCGCGCTGGAGCTGCAGTCGCTGGCGCTCTATGTCGTCGCCGCGATCAATCGCGACAGCCTGAAATCGACCGAAGCCGGCCTCAAATATTTCGTTCTCGGCGCGCTGTCTTCCGGCATGCTGCTCTATGGCATGTCGCTGGTCTATGGCTTTACCGGCCACACCCACTTCTCCGAGATCGCCCAGGCGCTGACGGTCGAAGGCGCGCGTTCGCTCGGCCTCGTCTTCGGTCTTGTGTTCATCCTCGCCGGCATCGCCTTCAAGATCTCGGCCGTTCCCTTCCACATGTGGACGCCGGATGTTTATGAAGGTGCGCCGACGCCGGTCACCGCTTTCCTCGCTGCAGCCCCCAAGGTGGCGGCCATGGCGATGATGACCCGCATCGTCATCACCGCCTTCCACCCGGTTCTGGCGGACTGGCAGCAGGTCGTCGTCTTCATCTCGATCGCTTCGATGCTGCTCGGCTCGTTTGCCGCGATCGGCCAGAAGAACATCAAGCGACTGATGGCCTATTCCTCGATCGGCCACATGGGTTATGCGCTGGTCGGCCTTGCCGCCGGCAACCAGACCGGCGTTACCGGCGTCATGCTTTACATGGTCATCTATATGGTCATGACGCTTGGCACCTTTGCGATCATCATGTCGATGCGCCGCAAGGATGGTACCGTCGTCGAGGAGGTCAACGATCTCGCCGGCCTTTTCACGACCAACCCGTTCATGGCCGTGGTGCTGACGGCGCTGATGTTCTCGCTCGCCGGCATCCCGCCGCTTGCCGGCTTCTTCGCCAAGTACTTCGTCTTCGTCGCCGCCATCGAAGCCAAGCTCTATGCGCTCGCCATCATCGGCGTTCTCGCCTCGGTCGTCGGCGCCTACTATTATCTGCGCGTCATCAAGCTGATGTGGTTCGATGAAGCGACCGGCGAATTCGCGCGGGTCTCCGGCGCGCTGCGCCTGGTCTTCGGCCTCTCCGGTCTCTTCGTGACCGCCTATGTCCTCATCGGCGGGCCGATCGGCGGCGCGGCCGAGCTCGAGCGACGCTCTTTTGATGGCTTCCGACGGACGGCGCCGGATATCGCTGGGCGATTTCAGGCACGAGGCTCTGTCGGAAACATCGTCCACCAATAGTGAATGCCTCGCCCGGGCTCGGGCGGGGGATGGCGGCAACCTCTGGGTGACCGCTGAAAGGCAGACCGGCGGCCGCGGTCGCCGCGGTAGGCTTTGGGTTTCCGAACCCGGCAATCTCTACGCCTCCCTTCTCCTGATCGACCCGGCGCCAATGGAGCGCCTGGGCTCGCTGCCGCTGGCGGTCGCCATCGCCGTGCACCAGGCAATCCGCAGGGTGTTACCGCCGGGTGCCGAGCCGCTCGAGGTCAAATGGCCGAACGATATCCTCATCGGCAGAAAGAAGACCTGTGGCATCCTCGTTGAAGGCGAAGGCCTGCCGGACGGGCGTTATGCGCTGATCGTCGGCATCGGCATCAATGTCTCGGTGATGCCGGACAATCCCCTTTACCCCGTCACCTGTCTGCGTCAGCAGGGGGGTGCAGCCTCGCCGGAGGAGCTCTTCGCTCATCTCTTCGCCGCGATGGCCGATGTGCTTGATATTTGGGATCAGGGCCGCGGTGTCAGCGAGATCACCGCGCGTTGGCGCGCGATCGCTTGCGGCATCGGTGAAAAGATCACGGTCAATTTACCGGACCGGTCGATTTCCGGACAATTCGCCGGGATTGATGATAATGGCTTGTTGATGCTCGATACCGGCGCTGGCAGGATGATGTCCATTGCTGCCGGCGATGTGTTTTTTGGATAGCGGAAAAAACGAAAATTATGGCGAAACAGGACGAACTGGTATTCTTGCCTCTGGGCGGCGTTGGCGAGATCGGTATGAATCTCGCCCTTTATGGCTACGGCCCGCCCGAGCATCGCCAGTGGATCATGGTCGATTGCGGCGTCACCTTTCCGGGACCCGACCTGCCGGGCGTCGACCTCGTACTGCCCGATATCCGCTTCCTCGCCAGCGAGCGCAAGAACCTCAAGGCGATCATCATCACCCATGCGCATGAAGACCACTATGGGGCTCTCGCTGATCTCTGGCCCGGCCTCAACGTACCGGTCTACGCCTCCGGCTTTACATCAGGTCTGCTCGAAGCCAAGCGCAATTTCGAGAAGGCGACGATCGGTGAAGTGCCGGTGACGCCGTTCAAGGCAGGCGACACGATCAATGTCGGCCCTTTCAGCATCGAAGGTGTGGCCGTCAACCATTCGATCCCCGAGCCGATGTCACTGATGATCCGCACGCCGGTCGGCAATGTCATCCATACCGGCGACTGGAAGATCGACCACGAGCCATCGCTCGGGCCGCTGACCGACGAGACACGGTTCCGTCAGCTCGGCGACGAGGGGGTGCTGGCGCTGATGTGCGACTCCACCAATGCGCTGCGCGACGGTGTTTCGCCCTCCGAGAAGGATGTGTCGGAAAGTCTGCGCAAGATCATCGAAAATGCCGAGGGCCGGGTGGCGATCACCACCTTCTCGTCGAATGTCGGGCGCATCCGTACCGTCGCCGAAGCGGCCGAGGCGGCCGGCCGTGAAGTCCTGCTGCTCGGCAGCTCGCTGAAGCGCGTCGTCGACGTTGCCCAGGATATCGGCCTGATGGAAGGCGTGAAGCCCTTCATCTCCGAGGAGGAATACGGCTATATCCCGCGCGACAAGGTCGTCGTCATCCTGACCGGCAGCCAGGGCGAGTCCCGGGCAGCCCTTGCCAAGCTCTCCCGCGACGAGATGCGCAATGTGGCCTTCGCCGCCGGCGATATCGTCGTCTTTTCCTCGCGCGCCATTCCCGGCAACGAGAAGGCGATCCAGGATATCAAGAACGGTCTCGTCGAGCAGGGTGTGCACATCATCACGGACACCGAGGCGCTGGTCCATGTTTCCGGCCATCCCAGGCGCAACGAGTTGCAGCGGATGTACGAATGGACGCGGCCGAAGATCGTCGTGCCGGTGCATGGCGAGGCGACGCATCTGACGGCGCATAAGGAACTTGCCGAGCAATCCGGCATCGCCCTGGTGCCGCGCGTGCGCAACGGCGATATCCTGCGGCTGGCGCCAGGCCCCGCCGAGGTGATCGGCGAGGCGCCGCATGGCCGCATTTATAAGGACGGCACGCTGATCGGCGATTTCGACGAGATGGGTATCGGCGAACGCAAGAAGCTCTCCTATGTCGGCCATGTCGCGGTCAGCGTCGTGCTCGACGCCCGCTATGAAATCATCGGCGATCCCGATCTCGTCTCGATCGGCCTGCCGGTCTATGACGACGAGGGCGAGGAGATGGAAGACACGCTCTTCGATGCGGCCGTCGGCGCCATCGAGAGCATTCCGCGCGCCCGCCGCAAGGACATCGATATGCTGCAGGAGGCCGTGCGCCGCGCCGTCCGCGCGGCCGCGAACCATGCCTGGGGCAAGAAGCCTGTCGTCACCGCCTTCGTTACCAAGGTCTGACCATGCTCGGCCGGGTGAACCATATCGCCATTGCCGTTCCCGATCTGGCCGTGGCGACGGCAGCCTATCGCGACACGCTGGGTGCTGCGGTATCGCAGCCGCAGGCTCTGCCGGAACACGGCGTCACTGTCGTCTTCGTCGAATTGCCGAACATCAAGGTCGAATTGCTGCAACCGCTCGGTGATATCTCCCCGATCGCAGCCTTCCTCGAAAAGAACCCGTCCGGGGGCATGCACCATATCTGTTACGAGGTGGATGATATCCTTCTCGCCCGCGACCGGCTGCTCGAGGCGGGCGCGAGAGTGCTCGGCGACGGCCAGCCGAAGACCGGTGCCCATGGAAAGCCGGTGCTCTTTTTGCACCCCAAGGATTTCTTCGGAACGCTGATTGAACTCGAGCAGGCCTGAACGGGCTGCGGCAGAGTGACCCAAAAGGGGCTAAACCTGCTGTCCGCTTTGAGTTGTCCGCCATTCCGCCGTATAAGGACGCGCAAGTGCCGATGCGGCATTAACGGGAAACATGATGCTCCAGCTTTTTCTCCAGGGATTTGCCGTCTATTTCATTATCTGGTGGATGACGCTTTTCGCGGTCCTGCCGATCGGCCTGCGCACCCAGGCCGAGGATAATGACGTCGTGCTCGGCACCGTTCCGAGTGCGCCCACCCGGTTTCGCGCCGCTTTCGTCTTTTCGCTGACGACGCTGATTTCGGCTGCGATCTACGGCCTCTGGTACGTCTCCGACACCTATTTCGGTTGGGGCTTCGATGCTCTTCCACAACTCGGTCCGAGCTTCTATTAAGAAGTAGCTTTTGCTCAAACTTTGAGCAGATGTAAATTCGGCATGCCGGATTCCGTCATACTAACGTCATGCTTTTACGGCAAAGAGCTTGCGTAACGGAACGGGGGCCATCTCCTTACGGAAGGCACCGGTTCTTTTGAATGGGGTGGAAGCCGAAAAACCAAAAAAAAACAAGGCTAAAAGCCTTGTTTTAAGTATCGCGTGATCTGTAACCGTTGCCGGGGCAGCGACGAGCGCGCCTAAGATCTGATCCTCCCAAGACTTGACCGCGAATTTGGCAGGAATTAACTTCCCTGCCTGTTTTGTAAGCTAAAGCTAGCTCAAACATTGGGCTTTGTCATTACCTTTTTTTGCATTTTTGCTACACCCTAGCAAAATTTTTCTATTGACAAGATTTTCGTTCAAGTCCTTATAAACACGCGCTTTTTCACACCCTTTCATTTTGCGGGTGCGAACATGCGCTTTGGGGAGGTTGCCAACGTCCGTTGCGGGTTTCCTTCCTGCCGCGAAGCGGCTATGAACGCTCCCGACATTAACAATTGTCTTCGATTCCGTTTCTCCGCGGGATCTCAACTGCTCGGAATCCGCCATGCGTCTGTCCCGCTTTTTCATGCCCATCCTCAAGGAAAACCCTAAGGAGGCGGAAATCGTCTCCCACCGGCTGATGCTGCGCGCCGGCATGATCCGTCAGCAGTCGCAGGGCATCTATTCCTGGCTGCCGTTAGGTAAGAAGGTGCTGGATAAGGTCAACAACATTATCCGCGATGAGCAGAACCGCGCCGGCGCCATCGAGCTTTCGATGCCGACCCTGCAATCGGCCGAGCTCTGGCAGGAAAGCGGTCGCTACGACGCCTATGGCAAGGAAATGCTGCGCATCAAGGACCGCCAGGATCGGCCGATGCTCTACGGTCCGACAAACGAGGAGATGGTGACGGACATTTTCCGCTCGTCCGTCAAATCCTATAAGGATCTGCCGCTCAATCTCTATCACATCCAGCTGAAGTTCCGTGACGAGATCCGTCCGCGTTTCGGCACCATGCGCTCGCGCGAGTTCATGATGAAGGACGCCTATTCCTTCGATCTGACGCGCGAAGGGGCGGAGCATTCCTATAACAAGATGTTCGCCGCCTACCTCAGAACATTCGATCGGCTCGGCCTGCGCGCCATCCCGATGCGCGCCGACACCGGCCCGATCGGCGGCAACCTCAGCCATGAATTCATCATCCTCGCCGATACTGGCGAATCCGAGGTCTTCTGCCACAAGGACTTCGTCGGTTTCGATATCCCCGGTGAAAACACTGATTTCGACAGCGTCGAGGGCCTGAAGGCGATCTTCGACAAATGGACGTCGCTCTATGCTGCGACCTCGGAAATGCACGACGAAGCGGCCTTCAACGCCGTTCCCGAAAGCGACCGCCTTTCGGCGCGCGGCATCGAGGTCGGCCATATCTTCTATTTCGGCACGAAATATTCCGAGCCGATGGGTGCGAAAGTGCAGGGGCCTGATGGCAAGGAACACTTCGTTCACATGGGTTCTTACGGTATCGGCCCGACACGCCTTGTTCCCGCCATCATCGAAGCATCGCATGACGACAACGGAATCATCTGGCCGGCATCCGTCGCGCCCTTCGATATCGTTGTGATCAACATGAAGGCGGGCGATCAGGCCTGCGACGATACTTGCGAGCTGATCTATGCCGCGCTGACCAAGGCTGGCAAGGATGTGCTCTACGACGATACCGACGACCGGGCCGGCACGAAGTTCGCGACCGCCGACCTGATCGGCGTACCTGTCCAGATCATCGCCGGGCCGCGCGCGGTCGCAAACGGCGAAGTCGAGGTGAAGGACCGCAAGACCGGCGCCCGCGAAACGATGACCATCGAAGCGGCGATCAATCGGTTCGTGGCTTAAGGAAACGGAGGCGAAATGGCAGAGGCAGCAGTGGACCGGAGTTCCAAATCCGGCTTGGGTCCGGCTGGCAGGCCATTTTCCACCTTCGAACGCCTCGTGGCGTGGCGCTATCTGCGCGCCCGCCGCAAGGAGGCCTTCATATCGGTGATCGCCGGCTTCTCCTTCGTCGGCATCATGCTGGGCGTTGCGACGCTGATCATCGTCATGGCCGTCATGAACGGCTTCCGCACTGAGCTCGTCTCACGCATCCTCGGCATTAACGGCCACATGATCGTGCAGCCGGTCGATGGCCCCTTCACCGATTATCCCGAACTCGCCAGCAGGCTCGCGGGCGTGCCCGGCGTCAAGATGGCGCTGCCTTTGGTGGAAGGCCAGGTGCTTGCCTCCGCCCAGGCCGGCGGCAGCACGGGCGCCCTGGTTCGCGGCGCCCGCGCCGAAGATCTGACAAAACTCAAGACGATCTCGCAAAACATCAAGTCCGGCGACATGGTAGGCTATGCCTCCGGCCAGGGCGTGCTGATCGGCACCCGCATGGCCGACCAGCTTGGTCTGCGCGTCGGCGACCTGATTACACTGACGTCGCCGGATGGCGATATCACGCCGATGGGCGTCAGCCCACGCGTCAAGTCCTACAAGATCTCCGGCCTCTTCGAGATCGGCATGTCGGAATACGACTCCTCGATCATCTTCATGCCGCTCGAGGAGGCGCAGCTCTATTTCAATGCAGAGGGACTGGTGCAGTCGATCGAGCTCTTCGTCGACAACCCCGACGACATCAAGAATCTCAGGCCCAAGGTCGAGGGGGCGGCCGGACGGCAGATATCAATTACCGACTGGCAACAGCGCAACCAGACCTTCTTCTCCGCCCTGCAGGTCGAGCGCAACGTCATGTTCATGATCCTGACGCTGATCGTGCTCGTGGCCGCGTTGAATATCATCTCCGGCCTCATCATGCTGGTGAAGGACAAGGGCAGCGATATCGCCATCCTGCGCACCATGGGCGCCAGCGCCGGCGCGATCATGCGCATCTTCTTCATGACGGGGGCGGCCATCGGAATTGTCGGCACCGTTGCCGGTGTGCTGCTCGGCGTTCTCGTCTGTGTCAACATCGAGTCCATCCGCCAATTCTTCTCCTGGATCTCAGGCACCGTGATCTTCAATCCACAGGTCTATTTCCTCAGCCAGTTGCCGGCGGAGATGGATATCAGCGAAACGATCTCGGTTGTCATCATGGCGCTTAGCCTCTCCTTCATCGCGACTATTTTCCCCGCCTGGCGCGCCTCCAGGCTCGATCCGGTGCAGGCTCTGCGCTACGAATAAGGAATGCCGCATTCATGAAACGCAACGTCGTTCTTAAGCTTACCGGCGTCGAGCGCCATTACGGGCAGGGCGATACACTGCTGACGATCCTGAAAGGCGCGGATTTCTCGCTGTCGAAAGGCGAGATCGTCGCTCTCGTGGCGCCCTCCGGCACCGGCAAGTCGACGCTGCTGCATGTCGCTGGTCTGCTGGAGCATCCGGATGGCGGCGAAGTCACCATCAACGGCAATGCCTGCGACGGCCTTCCCGATGAGAAGCGCACAGCCATCCGCCGCAGCGAGATCGGCTTCGTTTATCAATTCCACCACCTCTTGCCGGAATTTTCCGCGCTTGAGAATATCATGATGCCGCAGCTGATTGCCGGACTGTCTTGGAAGGAAGCCGGCGAGCGGGCCGGTCAGCTCCTCGATTACATGCGCATCGGCCATCGCGGCTCGCATCGCCCGGCCGAGCTTTCCGGTGGCGAACAGCAACGCGTCGCGATCGCCCGGGCCGTCGCCAATGCGCCGGCCCTGCTTCTTGCCGACGAGCCCACAGGCAATCTCGACCCGGAAACGGCAAGCTACGTCTTCGACGCGCTGGAAGCGCTGGTGCGTCAATCCGGCCTTGCCGCCCTCATCGCCACTCACAATCACGAGCTTGCCCGCCGTATGGATCGGCGCGTGACGATCTCCGACGGCAAGATCGTCGATTTCTAGTGCATGTCGCCCCAAAGTGTGCGGCGGCTTTTGGGGTAACGACATGCACAAATCAAAGATTTAAACCAGCGATCAGGGAATGATCAGCCCGCCGCGATAATCAAGCACATAGGCCTTCCGGCCGTCGACCATGATGCATTCGCTGCCGCTGAACCGCTCGCAGCGGCCTTCACTGCGATCGACATAGCGGCCGAATGAATGTTCGAATTCCATTCCGCCAAGAAATCGGCCTTCGCGATACATTGCTGAAAGCGCCGCCTTGATCACCGTTCCGGCTCCACTGCCGTTGATGAGATCAGGCGCGACGACGCAGCCGAAATAATTCATCGCCCAGACGGGTTCGCCGGCAAGCCAAACCACCTCCTGGCCGGAAAAATCGGTGCCGCCGAAATAGCTGTCGAGATACCGCCAGTCGCCGCGATCGTACCCGATATCGTGAGCGCCCGGCCGACAGGGCAGGCGCGGCACACCGCCGCCGACATAGGTCGCGGCCTTGGCCTCCACGATAAATTCGTTCAGCATCAACGTATCGAGCATTATCGTCTTCCTCCTGACTCATCTGGCACCAACGTAGCAGGGTGAGCGGAACATAAATAGAACAAAACGGGCGAAATTCGCTCAATCGTCCGTGGGAATTGCCTCGGCTGCCGGACGATCTGCGGCGATCCGTTTGGGTCTGAAGGCCGAGCCCGTTGGGGCCGCGTGCTCAAAGACGGCATCGAGACGGCGGCGATTCGGCGCGTCGCGAACAAGATTTTCAAACGCAAGCTACGAGGAAAAGATTCCTGTTGACATGCGAACATAGATGGAACAAATTAGAAACATAACGAGTAAAGGAGAGCCAAATGACTGACATGATCCGTGATATCGCAGCATTCACCTCCATCGCAATGTTCGTTGCCAGCTTCTCGCTGATCGTCATGGCGATCTAAAGTTTTCAGGGGATCGCATGGCATTCATGCGGTTGGGACGTGGGACTTCTTCTGGACATCATCGCCCTCTATGCCGACAATGCGTCCGATTCATTCGGGTGATTGGGAAGGCATGGCATGGCGGATACGGCAAAGGGTTCAACGGGTGAGGCTATTGGCGGCACGCCAGGCTTCGTCCACCTGAGGGTCCATTCCGCCTATTCGCTTCTTGAGGGCGCCCTGCCGCTGAAGAAGATCCTCTACAAAGCGACCGGCGACAGCCAGCCGGCGATCGCGATCACCGACACCAACAATCTGTTCATCGCGCTGGAATTTTCCCAGAAGGCGATGGACGACGGCCTGCAGCCGATTATCGGCTGCCAGGTTTCCATCGATATGGAAGATGGGTTGGAAACGGAAAAGCGCGGCGGCCAGCAGGCGCTGATCAAGCTGCCGTCGATCGTTCTTCTTGCCGCGACGGAAGCCGGTTACGAACGGCTGGTCGATCTCGTCAGCCGCGCCTATCTCGGCGGTGAAAGCAACCAGGCGATCCATGTTCGCGCTTCCTGGCTGCAGGAGGCGGGTACGGAAGGGCTGATTGCATTGACCGGCGCCCTGACCGGCCCCGTGGATATGGCGATCAAGGAAGGCCATTCCGCTCAGGCGGAGAACCGACTGCTCAAGCTGAAGTCTCTCTTCGGCGATCGGCTTTATGTCGAGCTGCAGCGGCACGGCACCTACGACAAACGGCACGAGCAGAAGATTGTCGGGCTCGCCTATACCCACGACCTGCCGCTGGTTGCGACCAACGAAGCCTTCTTCCCGACGCGCGACGATTACGATGCCCATGATGCGCTGATGGCGGTTGCCCACAACGCCATCGTCTCCGACGACAGCCGTTTTCGCCTGACCCCGGATCACTACCTGAAAAGCCGGGCCGAGATGGCCAAGCTCTTCGCCGACCTGCCGGAGGCGCTGGATAGTACGATCGAGATCGCCAGGCGTTGCTCCTTCGTGCTCAAGACGCGAAAGCCGATCCTGCCGCGCTTCACCGGCGCGACCGACGATGCCGAAGAGGCCGAACGCGCCGAAGCGAGCGAGCTGCGCCGACAGGCGGTCGAAGGCCTGGACATGCGGCTTTCGACACTCGGCATGTCGCCGGGCTACGACGAAAAGGACTATCGCGAGCGGCTCGATTTCGAGCTCAGCGTCATCGAGCGCATGCGCTTTCCGGGATACTTCCTCATCGTTGCCGACTTCATCAAATGGGCCAAGCAGCATGATATCCCGGTTGGTCCGGGCCGCGGTTCGGGCGCCGGCTCGCTGGTCGCCTACGCACTGACGATCACCGACGTCGATCCGCTGCGCTTCTCTCTGCTTTTCGAGCGCTTCCTCAACCCGGAACGCGTGTCGATGCCGGACTTCGACATCGACTTCTGCCAGGACCGCCGCGAAGAGGTGATCCGCTACGTCCAGGCCAAATATGGCCGCGAGCAAGTGGCGCAGATCATCACCTTCGGTTCGCTGCAGGCCCGCGCCGCCCTGCGCGACGTCGGCCGCGTGCTGGAAATGCCCTATGGCCAGGTCGACAAGATCTGCAAGCTCGTGCCGAACAATCCGGCAAACCCGACACCGCTTTCCAAGGCGATCGAGGAGGAGCCGAAGCTGCAGGAGGAGGCCGCGAAGGAGCCGGTGGTCGCGCGCCTGCTCGATATCGCCCAGAAGATCGAGGGGCTTTATCGCCACGCTTCGACACATGCCGCCGGCATCGTCATCGGCGACCGGCCGCTCTCCAAGCTGGTGCCGATGTATCGCGATCCGCGTTCCGATATGCCGGTCACGCAGTTCAACATGAAATGGGTGGAGCAGGCCGGTCTCGTCAAATTCGACTTCCTTGGCCTGAAGACGCTGACCGTGCTCAAGGTCGCCGTCGACTTCTGCAAGAAGCGCGGCATCGAGGTCGACCTCGCCAAGATCCCGCTCGACGACAAGAAGACCTACGAGATGCTTTCGCGCGGCGAGACCGTCGGCGTGTTCCAGGTTGAAAGTGCCGGCATGCGCAAGGCGCTGATCGGCATGAAGCCGGACTGCATCGAGGACATCATCGCGCTGGTTGCCCTCTATCGTCCGGGTCCGATGGAAAACATCCCGACCTACAATGCCCGCAAACACGGCGATGAAGAGCTGGAATCGATCCATCCGATGATCGACCATCTCCTTAAGGAAACCCAGGGCGTAATCGTCTACCAGGAACAGGTGATGCAGATCGCCCAGGTTCTGTCCGGCTATTCGCTCGGGGAAGCCGATCTTCTGCGCCGCGCCATGGGTAAGAAGATCAAGGCCGAAATGGACCAGCAGCGGGAACGTTTCGTTGTCGGTGCGGTCAAGAACGGGGTGTCGAAGCCGCAGGCAGATAACATCTTCGAACTGCTCGCAAAGTTCGCGAACTACGGCTTCAACAAGTCGCACGCGGCCGCCTACGCCATCGTTTCCTACCAGACAGCCTACATGAAGGCGCATTTCCCGGTCGAGTTCCTCGCCGCCTCGATGACGCTGGATATGTCGAATACGGAAAAGGTCAACGACTTCCGCCAGGACGCCAAACGTCTCGGCATCGAGGTCATCGCCCCCTCCGTCCAGACGTCCTTCCGCCAGTTCGAGACCGGCGACAACCGCATCTATTACGCGCTTGCAGCTCTCAAGGGTGTCGGTGAATCCGCCGTCGACCACATTGTCGAGGTGCGCGGCGACAAGCCCTTCGCCAGCATTGAGGATTTCTGTCTGCGCATCGATCCGCGCCAGGTGAACCGCCGTGTGCTGGAAAGTCTGATCTATGCCGGCGCTTTCGATTGTTTCGCTATGGACCGTGCCCAGCTTTCAGCCGGGCTCGACCGGATTCTCGGCTATGCCCAGCGCGCCCAGGAGAACAAGCTCAGCGGCCAGTCGGACATTTTCGGCAGCACGCTGACGTCAGGGCCTGAGAAGATTTCCCTGCCGCCGTTCTCACCCTGGCTTGCTTCGGAGCGGTTGCTCAAGGAATTCCAGGTGCTGGGCTTCTATCTCACAGCCCACCCGCTCGATTCTTACAACAACATCCTGCAGAAGATGCGCGTGCAGACCTTTGCCGAGTTTTCCCAAGCCATCAAGCAGGGCGCTGCCAATGCACGCCTTGCCGGCACCGTCATCTCGAAACAGGAGCGCAAGACCCGCACCGGCAACAAGATGGGCATCATCGTCTTCTCGGATTCGTCGGGCCAGTTCGAAGCCGTGCTGTTTTCGGAGATGCTGAACCAGTATCGCGACGTGCTCGAGTCGGGAAAATCCTTCCTGCTGACCGCGACGGGCGAAGAGCGGCCGGAAGGTATCGGCCTGCGTATACAGACGATCCAGTCGCTGGAGGAAAAGTCGCTGCAGATGCAGAAGGCGCTGCGCGTCTATGTCAGAGATTCCGGACCGCTGCGAATGGTTGCCGGCCACTTGAACGCCAAAGGCGACGGCCTCGTATCCTTCATCGTCATCAAGGAAGAGGGCAAACGCGAGGTGGAAGTGGCGCTGCCGGAGAAATACCGCATCACGCCGGAGATAGCCGCCGCCCTTCGCGCCGCCCCTGGCGTCGTGGATGTCGAACTCGTCTGATCAGCCCGGGTGATCTTGATCACCCATGGGTGATGGTGATGAAGTCCGTGCCTTCGCCGGTTTCCGAGCCAAGGCCGGTATCGGAGATCGTCAGCGTCGAGCCGGGCGCGATCAGCGCGTCGATCTTGCGGCGGGTCTCCTCCGGGATCACGATGCGGCTGAGGGAGCGGGCAATCGGTTTGCCCATGAGGATCGAGCTTTCCTGATTGGTGATACCGAGCTGCTTCATCGTCTCGCGAGAGAGATTGTTCGTCAGCGTGACACCGAGCCAGTCAGCGGTGCCGGCCTTTCCATCGACTGCGTGCAGCGTCAGGAAATGCGTGCCGAGTGCCAGGCCCGGATCGGCGATCGCCACCGGCGCTTCGAAAATTGGCTTGAAGGCCTGCCGCACCATGATGACGCCGTTCGGCGGCTCACCCTTGCCGGCCGCCGCATAAAGAGATTTGAGGAGCGTGTCGGAAACCAGGCTCCTGTCGCCGGCAAATTCCGCCGGCCGTAGCGTCTTGAAGGTCTTGATCGCCTGCACGGTCGACGAGCCGAGCAACCCGTCTGGATCGCCGGCGGAAAAGCCCAACTGATTGAGAAGGGTCTGAATGTCGATCACCGTCTCGCGCAGCGTGCGGCGGGTGATGAGCATGCTGATCGGCTCGGACGGTTGTTCGGGTTCGGGTGCTGCAACCGGCTCCACGTCAGGCATCGGCATTGCAGCGGTGTCGTTCATCGCCACCTGCACCGGTTTTTGCGGGCTGTCGGGCATGGAGGGCCGCAGCTCGACATCGGAAAGCAGCGGCATCACCGCTGGCGCATCCGGGTGGAAAAGCGTCGGATGGTCGATCGGTTGCGGCACCAGTTCGCCGTCGCTGATGATGACGGAGACGCCGGTCTCGGTCATTCCGTAGAGCATTTTTGCGAAGGCGCCCGGCATGCGCACGCAGCCATGCGAGGCGGGATATCGCGGTACGGAATTCGATTCGTGCAACGCGATGCCGGACCAGGTCAGCCTTTGCATGAACGGCATCGGGGCGGCCGAATAGAGGTTGGATTCGTGGTATTTCTGCTTTTCGAGTACCGAGAAGATGCCGCTCGGCGTCGTGTGGCCGTCCTTGCCGGTCGAGACCTTCGAGGTCGCGACGACCTCGGTGCCGTCATAGACCGCAAGCGACTGCTTGGTCTTCGAAACGAAGATCTGCAGCATACGCGCATCCGCGGCAAGAGCAGGGTGCACGAGTGCGGTGGCCGACAGCAAGCCGAGGCCGAAGACAAGACGCGAGAACATGATACCCAACCATACGCAATACTTGTCCGGCACATTATGGGACGAAGCTTAAGGAAGATTTTATCGGCCGGATCGCGCACTGACCTCACGGTTTAGTGATCGCGCTTGCCGTTGCCGAAGGTGTAGCCGGTCTCGACCGTCGTCTTGCCGAACTTGTCGCGCAGCTTGTCCATTGCCGCTTCGACCGCCGCTCGCCGGCCCGATTGCCGATCGATGAGATCGGGCGGATCGGCGCGGGCGGCATCGCCGAGATCGGTGACGCCGATGCCGAGCAGCCGGAATTTCGTGCCGTCCGTTTCCCTTTCGAGAAGCTCGAGCCCGATGCGGAAGATCTTGTCGGCAAGCTGGGTCGGGTCTTCGAGCTTGCGGTTGCGCGTGCGTAGCTTGAAGTCGGCGCTCTTCATCTTCAGGACGACGGTCTGTCCGGCGATGCCGTTTTTCTTCAGCCGCCAGGAGACCTTTTCGGAGAGGTTACGCAGGATCGGCACCAGGTCGTCATAACGCGAAATGTCGTCGAAGAAGGTCGTCTCGGATGAAACGCTCTTGGCCGCATCGTTGAGATGCACTTCGCGGTCGTCGATGCCGCGCGACAGCCGGGCAAGCCGCTGGCCGATGCTGCCATAACGACGCATCAGGTCGTTCTCCTCCATCTGCTGCAACTGGCCGATGGTGCGGATGCCGTCCGCCTCCAGCGCTGCCGCAAAGGCCTTGCCGACGCCCCAGATGGTGGTGACGGGACGCGGTGCCAGGAATTCGACCGCTTCCTCGCGGCCTATAACGGAAAAGCCCCGCGGCTTCTGCAGGTCGGAGGCTACCTTGGCGAGAAACTTGCAATAGGAGAGCCCGACCGAAACGGTGATGCCGATCTCCTTTTCGATGCGTCGGGCGAATTTGGCGAGCGTGCGCGCCGGGGGATCGTGATGCAGCCTCTCGGTGCCGCCGAGCTCCAGGAAGGCTTCGTCGATCGACAGCGGCTGCACTAGCGGCGTCAAATCCTGCATCAATGCCCGCACCTGGCGCCCGACCCGGACATATTTCTCCATGTCGGGGCGGATGACGATCGCCTGAGGGCATGCCTCCAGCGCCTTGAACATCGGCATGGCCGAACGCACGCCGTGGATGCGGGCGATATAGCAGGCGGTGGAAACCACGCCGCGTGTGCCGCCGCCGATGATGACGGGTTTATCGGCAAGCTCCGGATTGTCGCGTTTTTCGACGGCCGCGTAGAAGGCATCGCAATCGATATGCGCAAGCGTCAAGCCGTAGAGTTCGCGATGGCGCACGAGCCGCGGGCTGCCGCACGAAATGCAGCGGCGCGCCTCGCCCTTCTGCTCGGCAAGGCAGTCGCGACAGAAGCCGGGTGTCTTGTCGGGCGCGGGCGTCATGATGAGAACAAAGATTGAACGCTGCGAGGTTACGCTTTAAGCTTCCGAGTCACAAGAGAGCGTGGGAGCTTTGCCTTTGGATAACGAACTTCGTTTCGAGCCGGTGGTGCCGGAACGCTGGGGCGACTTCGAAATCCTGTTCGGTCCGCAGGGTGCTTTCTACAATTGCTGGTGCGTCGCGCTGCGCCTGCCGCATGCGGTGAGGACTGGGATGGCGGCTGAGGAGCGCAAGGCGCATATGCGGGAGCGGATCGAGACGGGGCCGCCGCCGGGCATCCTCTGTTATGCCGAGGGTGCGCCGGTCGCCTGGGTACAGGTCGGGCCGCGCCATGACGTGCCGCAGTTCAATTCGCCGCGCACCGTCTCGCGACCGCTGGAGGAGGGCGATGCGCATGATTCATCGATCTGGGCCGTCAGCTGCTTTTTTCTGCTGCCTAGACTGCGCGGCAAGGGGATGAGCCATCGCCTGCTTGCCGGCGCGATCGACCACGCGCGGCGAGAGGGAGCGCGGCTCCTCGAAGCCTGTCCCATCGATCACGTCAAGCAGTCGAAATCCGTCACACTTTGCATCGGGTCGACGGCGATTTTCGATGCGGCCGGTTTCGAAACTGTGGCAAGGCGCAAGGACGGCCGTCCGCTCATGCGGCTGGAACTGCGCGACTGAACGTGCCGGAAAGGAAATGTGACTCGATAAGCTCGGCCGCATGCGCCCAGTCGGTGGCGCGGGTGATGTCGTCGGCCGCTGCCGGAGCAAAACGATGGACGGGCGAGTTCGGCATCAGGTGAATGAGCAGGCAATCGGCGACATGATCCCTGACAGAATGCAGGTTGCGCGCCATATCATCGATGAAGACGACAGGAAGGGAGCGGCTGGCATGCAAGGCGTGGACGATTGGCCCCTTGGGCTGCTCGGTGGCAAGCAAAGGAAAGAGCAGGCCCATCCTGTCGAGCAGGCGGCGGCGCTGGTCCTGGAACCGCGGCTGCATGGCGGTCAGGAAAAGGACATCCGCCTCGTCCGAAAGCCGGCCGAGCGTTTCAACGACGCGGTCGAGCGGTATCTGCCACTGCTCTTGCGCCTCGAAGAATTCGTCGATCAGCCGGCTGACCTGTTGGTCCGCGATCGCAGCCCCGTCCGCCTTCGAGACGATGTTGCCGTGAAGCCGGAACGAGCGCGGCAGAAATTCATGCCCCTGGCTTTGAAGGAAAAGCTGGAAGGGGCCGATGAACTGCAACACGACGTCGTCGACATCGCAGACGATCAGCGGCCGTTCGCCGAGGCGGATGTGCGAAATGTCGAATTCGCAGGACGTCACCGTCAATATTCTCCGGAATCGAGGCCGGGCGAGGAGAAATGCCGCCAGGCGGCGGTCACCGTCTCGGGGCTGATGCCGCTCGCAGTGCAGAAGGCCATTGCGGTCGGTTCGTGGTTCATCAGGAAATCCATCATGCCGGCGAGAAAACCGGGATCATTGACGGCGCTGCGCACCTGGGCGGGCGCTACGCCGGTGAGCGCGAGGAAACGGCCGAACATTTCGGGATCGTCGGCAAGCCAGCCGAGCACGGCGATCGCCGTTTCGTGTGGGTCGGCCGCTGCTTGTTTAGAAGTCTTGAAGTTGCTTTGCATTTCGACGGGTAAGTTACCTTTTCTTCAACCAAATACCGCTAGCGTGCGCTATCGGTTTTACGGAGCTTTTTGTCCGCATGTGCCTTTCTCATGGGACGAACCGCTGCGCGAACGGACGTAGGGACAGCTTGCAATGCCCAAACAGGTGATGATTGTAGAAGATAACGAGCTCAACATGAAGCTCTTTCGCGACCTCATCGAGGCGTCAGGCTATACCACGATCCAGACGAGAAACGGCATGGAGGCGCTCGATCTGGCGCGCAAACATCGCCCCGATCTCATCCTCATGGATATTCAGCTTCCCGAGGTCTCCGGTCTCGAAGTCACAAAATGGCTGAAGGAAGACGACGAGCTGCATGTGATTCCGGTCATCGCCGTCACCGCCTTCGCGATGAAGGGCGACGAGGAGCGCATTCGTCAGGGCGGCTGCGAAGCCTATGTTTCCAAGCCGATTTCGGTTCCGAAATTCATCGAGACGATCAAAACCTATCTGGGCGATGCCTGACGCATCGGAAAGACGCTTATGACTGCGCGAATACTGGTGGTTGACGATATCCCGGCCAACGTGAAGCTGCTCGAGGCGCGGCTGCTTGCGGAATATTTCGACGTGATGACCGCAGCCGACGGCTACGAGGCGCTGGCAATCTGTGAGCGGAACCAGGTCGATCTGGTCCTGCTCGACATCATGATGCCCGGCATAGACGGTTTCGAGGTCTGCGAGCGGTTGAAGGCCAGCCAGAAGACCGCCCATATTCCCGTCGTCATGGTCACCGCGCTCGACCAGCCGGCCGATCGCGTGCGCGGCCTGAAGGCCGGCGCCGACGACTTCCTGACCAAGCCCGTCAATGATCTGCAGCTGATTTCGCGGGTGAAGAGCCTGCTGCGGCTGAAGACGTTGAGCGACGAGCTGCGCATCCGCGCCGACACCGCCCATACGATGGGCATGGACCACCTCACGCGGGCAGGCGAGGGCCGCGCCGACGAGACCGGCCAGGTCCTGCTCGTCGATGGCCGCGCCAATTCGCAGGAGCGCATTATCAGGGCGCTGAAGCCGGTCGCCGACGTGCTTGGCCTTTCCGATCCGCAGGCCGCTCTCTTCGAGGCCGCCGAGAGCGCATTCGACCTCGTCATCGTCAACGCCAACTTCGACGATTACGATCCGCTTCGCCTGTGCTCGCAACTGCGCTCGCTCGAGCGCACGCGTTTCCTGCCAATCCTGATCATCACCGAGCAAGGTGCCGACGAGATGGTCGTCCGCGCGCTCGACCTCGGTGTCAACGACTACATCGTCCGTCCGGTCGATCCCAACGAGCTGGTTGCCCGCAGCCTGACGCAGATCCGCCGCAAGCGCTACAACGACCGCCTGCGCAACAGCGTCAAGCAGACGATCGAGCTTGCGGTGACCGATCCGCTCACCGGTCTCTACAACAGGCGCTATCTCGACAATCACCTGAACGTGCTCTTCAACCGCTCGATGGCCCGCGGCCGGCCGCTTTCGGTGCTGATCACCGATATCGACCGCTTCAAGCAGGTGAACGACACTTACGGCCATGACGGCGGCGACGAGGTGCTGCGGGAATTCGCAAACCGAGTCCGTTCGACCATCCGCGGTGCCGATCTCGCTTGCCGTTATGGCGGAGAGGAATTCGTCGTCGTGATGCCCGACACGTCGCCGGAGGTTGCCGCCGCAGTTGCCGAACGCCTGCGCACGGCGGTCGAAAGCACTTCTTTCGCGTTGAAGCATTCCGGTCAGGCACTGAGCGTCACCGCTTCCTTCGGCATCGCCTCGCGTATTACCTCGGTCCTGACCCCCGACCAGTTGATGAAGCAGGCGGATCTGGCTCTCTACGAAGCCAAAAATACGGGCCGCAACCGTGTGGTCGCCGCGGCGGCCTGACGAATCATTCGCCGCCAGAGGCGCGACATCAGAGTTTTCCACTGCGGTAAGTAAATTATTACCGATTTTTAATGCCCGCTTGCGCTACGCACGGTGAAAATTTCGCAGCTTAATAGCCCAAAAATGGTCTTCCCGCATTGCTGGGAATGTGCCGACATTCGACAGTCTCGAAGACGTTAGGTCGTCGCCAGGGTCGAAATGGAGACTATAAAAAAGCCTGGCGCCAACAGGGTGCAAATAGAGTGCGCCGTCGTCACCTGACGTAGGGGAAGGGGAGGCGTAAGTTATTAGGTTATATTGTCGAATTTCTTCAGCGGTTCATGCATTGAGTTTCAAGCCTAAGCAAAGCCGCTAAATCTTTGTATGTCCCAAAATTGGACTTTTAACCATAGAATCAAGCTCGGAAAAATCACCATTAAGAATTTGTTGATTTTCTTTCATTTTTGCGCAAATTATCGGCTCATAAGAGAAGCGCTCCCGAGAGGAGTTGTCGATACCCCATGATGCTCAGGTCCGCCGCATCTCCTGGGTCGTGGGGTCGGTCGGCTAGTAGGCAAGCTATAACGGTTCCTCGTGCCGTTTTGCATGCTGGCCGACCCCCTTTTAAGAAAACGCCGCCACTTCCCGAAGATGGAAGGGCGGCGTTTTTCTGTTTGCGCTATCATCTTCAACGACGATCCAATCCGGACAACAAAAAACGCGCAACCCGAGGGCGCGCGCTTTTTCGAAATCCCGGAGACCAAGTGATTACTTGATCTTGGTTTCCTTGAACTCGACGTGCTTCTTTGCAATCGGGTCGTACTTCGTCTTCGTCATCTTGTCCGTCATCGTACGGCTGTTCTTCGTCGTGACGTAGAAGAAACCGGTGTCGGCTGTCGACAGCAGCTTGATCTTGATTGTTGTAGCCTTGGCCATGGTCGTCCTGCCTTTAAGAAAATGAAAGCCGTGGAAGCCGGATGAGGCTCCACGGCAAATTCTGGCGCGAAACTACGAATCCAGCCCGAAAAGTCAAGCCCGTTTTCGAATGAACATCAGCCTGATACCCGAAAGTAGGGCATAGAGGCCGAAGAAAGCGGCGATCGCCCAGGCAAAACCGTTGTTGCCGGCGACGTCGATCGCCGCTCCGATCACCTGCGGCCCTGCGACCGTTCCCATCGCATAACAGAAGACGAAGGCGGCATTGGCCGCCGCAAGGTCGGAGCCTGTCAGCCGCGAGCCGAGATGGCTGAGGCCGACCGTATAGAGGCCGGAGACGCAGCCGCCCCAGAAAAGCAGGATACCGGCCATCAGCAGCCAGTTGTTGACCAGCACCGGCAACATCATCGATCCGACAAAGCCCATCAGCGCCATGCCGGCGAGAAGCGGCCGCTTGTCGCGGATACGGTCGGAGAGCAGGCCGAGCGGGATCTGGAAGATGACATTGCCGACGCCCATCATGGTGAGCAGCAGTGCCGCCTGCGATTCGGTGAAATGCGCACGCACGGCAAAGATCGGAAAAAGCGACAGCCCGCCTGCCTCGACCGCGCCGAAGATGAAGACAGCGGCCGTCGCCGTCGGCACCAGGAAGACGTAGCGCATGAAATGCAGCTCCGGTTTTTCCTCGAGTGTCGGGCTTTCGTCACGGGCGATGAAGATCGGAATGGCCGCAAGCAGGATGGCGGCGGCGCCGATCAGGAAGGGAAAGATGCCGTCACTGCCGAGCAGCGAAAAGAGCAGGGGTCCTGCCGCAAAGCCGAGGGAAAGCACCGTCGCGTAGATGCCGAGCACGAAGCCGCGCTTGGAGGGCGGCGAGGCGGCGTTGATCCAGAATTCCGAGAGGATGAACAGCGTCGTCGTCGCGCCATGGAAGGCGAAACGCAGCGGAAACCACATCCAGAAGTCCTGGGCGTAGTAGAAGCCAAGCGCGCTCAGTGCCGAAATCAGCACGGCCCAGAGCATTGTCGGCGCCACGCCGTATTTATGGGCGAGCTTGGTGGTGACGGGTGCCGCGGCCATCGCCGCGATCCCGGCCATCGCCGTGTTGAGCCCAATCAGGGTGGACGAGATGCCGCGTTTTTCCAGGATGATGCTGAGGAGGGGCAGTCCAAGGCCGATTGCTATGCCGACGGCTGAAATGGACGAGATGGCTGCCACCAGAGAAGGCCAATGGATTTCCTCGACATCGCCCGGTGTGCCGTTTCTCGGCTGAGACATTTATCAATCCTTAGAAAGCTGCGCGAGCGAATCGGCCGGCCGCATCACACAGAAAGACACAGGCGTGCCAAATCCAGGTGACGAGCAGCGTTTCGCAGTATTTCCGATGTGCGTGACCATCCGCGGAATGTAAAGCCTGTTCGGACAAGAAAAGCTTACCATGTCAAGCCGTTGAAGATGGTCGACTCCCGCGCGTGTCGGTGGTGATCGGTGGAGGGCTGGCACTACACGTTAAATATGTCTGGAAGGTGAAGGCGCTCAATCCGGCCGACGAGGAAGGTCGTAATCGTCGGGACTGTCGCTCTCTCCGCCGAATCCATGCATGCGTAGCGCCCACTGCAGACCGATAACTCCGCCCTTGATCGGCTGGATCGAAGCCAGCGCGGTGATGACCGTAACCGGCGCCCAGATGGCAAGATGGACCCAGACCGGCAGCACGAAGGTCATGTCGGTCAGCATATAACCGCCGACCACGACGTGGCCGAGGACGAGAATGACGATATAGGGCGGGAGGTCGTCCGAGCGTTGGTGATGCATCGCCTCGCCGCAGGCCGCGCAATGATCGACCGGCTTCAGGAAAGCGCGAAAGAGCTTACCGTTGCCGCAGGCCGGGCAGCGGTTCATCAGTCCGCGCATGATGGAGCGCCCAATCGGACGCTCGACCTCGGGCGTGTCCCCATAGCGGACGACCGGATCGGTCGGTGTGCTCATCGCATCTTCCTCTTTCGGACCGGAGTATTGCATCGTTCCCTCAATCGGGTCCGATCCCTAGCGGCGCCCGCGCGGAGGTCGCGTTCCCGGTTTCTTGCGAACCTGGCCCCTGTCGCGGCGGCCGGCCTTGTGGAAGGAGCGCACGGCCGTCGGCATCTCGCGCCCTTCGCTCAGCATTTCGAAACGAAGCGCGCCGGCAAGCGGGATCGCTTCGGCAAGCTTCACGGTGACGCTGTCGCCAAGGCGATAGCCAAGCCCCGTCCTTTCACCCGAGAGCGCCTGGTGCGCCTCGTCATAGATGAAATAGTCGGTGCCGAGCGTAGATATAGGGATGAAACCGTCGGCGCCATAGTCCGGCAAGGCGATAAAAAGCCCCGATTTCGTAACGCCGGAAACACGGCCGGCAAATTCCTCGCCGACTCGGGTGCTCAGGTGATGCGCGATCAGCCGGTCGATGGTCTCGCGCTCGGCGGCCATGGCCCGGCGCTCGAAGGTCGAGATTTCGGCGGCGATATCGTCGAGAACCGCTTCTTGATCGGTCGTGATACCGCCTTCGCCGAAGCCGAGGGAACCGACAAGGGCGCGATGCACGATGAGATCGGCGTAGCGGCGGATCGGTGAGGTGAAGTGGGCGTATTTCATCAGGTTGAGGCCGAAGTGGCCGATATTCTCGGGGCTGTAGATCGCCTGGCTCTGCGAGCGCAGCACCATCTCGTTGACCATGGTCTGGTGCGCCGTGCCTTCCGCCTTCGCAAGGATGCCATTGAAGCTGTTGGCGCGCATGTTGCCGCCCTTGGCGAGCGCGATGCCGAGCGTGGCGAGGAACTCACGCAGGATTTCCTGCTTGGCAAGCGTCGGACCGTCGTGAATGCGGTAAACCAGCGGCTGGCGCTTCTTTTCCAGCGTCTCGGCGGCGCAGACATTCGCCTGGATCATCATCTCTTCGATCAGCTTGTGCGCATCGAGCCGCGGCGGCACGAAGACACGGTCGACCGTGCCGTCGGGCTTCAGGAGGATCTTGCGCTCCGGCATGTCGAGTTCCAGCGGCTGGCGTCGGTCGCGTCCGCGCTTCATCACCCCATAGGCGTGCCAGAGCGGTTTCAGGATCGGCTCGAGCATCGGCCCCGTCTTGTCGTCCGGATTCCCGTCGATCGCCGCCTGCGCCTGCTGGTAGGAGAGCTTTGCCGCGCTCTTCATCATGATGCGATGAAATGTGTGGCCGATCTTGCGGCCTTCCCCTGAGAAGCTCATGCGCACGGCGAGCGCCGGGCGGTCGACGCCTTCCTTCAGCGAGCAGAGATCGTTGGAGATCCGCTCCGGCAGCATCGGCACCACCCGATCCGGGAAATAGACCGAATTGCCGCGCTTCAGCGCCTCGCGGTCGAGCGGCGAATTGGGGCGGACATACCAGGAGACGTCGGCAATCGCCACGGTGACGATGACGCCGCCCGGATTGTCGGGCGAGGGGTCGAGTTCGGCATAAACAGCGTCGTCATGATCCTTGGCATCTGCCGGATCGATGGTGATCAGCGGCACGTCGCGCCAGTCCTCGCGGTGCGACATCGTCGCGGGCCTTGCTTCTTCGGCCTCCGCGATGACCGCAGGCGGGAAGACATGCGGGATGCCGTGAGCATGGATCGCGATCATCGAGATCGCCTTTTCCGAAGCGACCGAGCCGACCACGGAAAGAACCTTGGCGCGCTGTAGACCGAAGCGGCCAAGGCGGGCGATTTCGACCTCGACCAGGTCGCCGTCCTTGGCGCCGCCGGTAAACTCGGGATCGATCACCATCTCCTCGCCGCGCCGTTCGATCGGCAGCAGGCGACCGGCGCCGCCAGGCGCTGCGCGGAAGACGCCCATCGATGCGCCGCGGCGCCTATCGATCACCTTGATGATGCGTGCCGTATAGGCAGGACCGCCGCGATCGACGGCCGGGAAGATCTTTGCCAGGATGCGGTCGCCGAGGCCGGCGACAGGGGCCTTGCCCTTGCCCTGCCGACCTGCCGGCGATTGCTGGCGGATCGCGACGGCGGGTGCCACGCCCTGGTCTTCAGGCCATTCCGCCGGTCGTCCGATCAGGTCGCCGTCCTTGTCGCGCGTCGTGATATCGAGAACGGTGACAGGCGGGAGCGCGCCGGGACGGATCAGCGACTTGCGGCTTTTTTGCAGCATCCCTTCCTGTTCGAGCTCCTGAAGCATGTGCTTGAGCTCGACGCGACTGTCGCCCTTCAGCCCGAAAGCCTTGGCGAGCTCACGCTTGGAGGCCTTCTGCGGATGATCGGCGATGAAACGCAGGATCACCTCGCGCGAAGGCAACGCGCCGTGGACGATGTTCAACGGCTCGACGGCGGGAGCATCCTTGCCCGCGCGGCCGAGCTTGCCCGGGCGCTTGCCCGCAGGGTTCGTTCTGTCGCGCGATATCCTGCTCACGTCAGCCCTTTTTCGATTTTGCGGGGGCTTTCGCCTTGGTTGCCTTCGGCTTGGCCACCGTCTTGGTGGTTTTGGCTTCCGCCGCCTTCGGCTTGGCCTTTGCCTTGGCCGTCTTGCCGGCAGGCGCCTTGCCCGCCTTCTCGGCGATCAGCGCCAAGGCTTCCTCGACGGTGATCGCCTGCGGATCCTTACCCTTTGGCAGCGTCGCGTTGACCTTGCCCCAGTTGACATAGGGGCCGTACTTGCCGTCGCGAACGGTGATGGCGCCGCCATCAGGATGATCGCCGAGTGTCTTCAGCGCTGCCGGTGTGCCACGCGCGCCCCGGCCCGGTGCCTTGTTCGCCTTTTCGGCGATAACAGTCACGGCGCGGTTGAGGCCGACCGAAAACACGTCCTCGACGGTCTCCAGATTGGCATAGGAGCCGTCATGCAGGAGGAAGGGCCCGTAGCGGCCGATGCCGGACGAAATCATCTTGCCCGTTTCGGGATGTTTGCCGATATCGCGCGGCAGCGAGATCAGCGCCATCGCCTTCTCGTAGTCGATGTCTTCGGGCTTCCAGCCTTTCGGCAGCGAAGCGCGCTTGGCCTCCTTGCCGTCGCCGCGCTGGATATAGGGGCCGAAGCGCCCGGAGCGCAGCGTCAGTTCCTCGCCGGTCGTCGGATCGGTGCCGAGGTTCTTCGGCTCGTTGAGCGCCACCCCTTCCGCCTCCCCGCCGTTTTCGGAGGAGAGCTGGCGGGTGTAATTACATTCGGGATAATTCGAGCAGCCGACGAAGGCGCCGTATTTGCCGAGCTTCAGCGACAGGTTGCCGGTGCCACAGACCTGGCAGATTCGGGGATCGCTCCCATCCTCCCGTTTCGGGAAGACGAGCGGCGCCAGCGCCTCGTTCAGCGAATCGAGCACGTTGGTAACACGCAGTTCCTTGGTGTCCTCGATCTGGGCGAAGAAATCCTTCCAGAAATCGCGCAGCACCTGCTTCCAGTTCAACTCGCCGGCGGAAATCCGGTCGAGCTTCTCTTCGAGGTCGGCGGTGAAGTCGTATTCGACATATTTGGTGAAGAAGCTTTCGAGGAAGGCCGTCACCAGCCGGCCCTTGGCCTGCGGGATCAGCTTACGCTTGTCGATCGTCACATAATCGCGGTCGCGCAGCGTCGCGAGCGTCGCGGCATAGGTGGAAGGGCGGCCGATGCCGAGCTCTTCCATCTTTTTGATCAGCGAGGCTTCCGAATAACGCGGCGGCGGCTCAGTGAAATGCTGGGTCGAATTGATCTTCTGCTTGGCAAGGTTCTCGCGCGCATTGATCTCCGGCAGGCGGCCGTCCTCGTCGCCGTCATCGCTCTGTTCGCCGTCCTCCTTCTGGTCGGTATAGGCGGCGATGAAGCCGTCGAAGCGGATGACCGAGCCGACGGCGCGCAGGCCGGCCTTCTCGCCCTTGTTGTCGGCGGTGATCTCGGCCGTGGTGCGCTCGATTTCGGCCGACGCCATCTGGCTGGCGATGCCGCGCTTCCAGATCAGGTCATAGAGGCGGATCTGGTCGGCATCGAGGAATTTACGCACACGGTCGGGCGAGCGATCGAAATCGGTCGGACGGATCGCCTCGTGCGCCTCCTGGGCGTTCTTGGCCTTGGTGGAATAGAAACGCGGCTTCTCCGGCATGTAGCGCTCGCCGAACTGGTCGACGATGGCGCGCCGCGCCGCGTCGATCGCCTCCGGCGCCATCTGCACGCCGTCGGTTCGCATATAGGTGATGAGACCGACCGTTTCGCCGCCGATATCGACGCCTTCATAAAGCTTCTGGGCAACCTGCATGGTGCGCGAGGCGGAGAAGCCGAGATTGGAGGAGGCGGCCTGCTGCAGCGTCGAGGTGGTGAAGGGCGGTCCCGGATTGCGCTTGACCGGTTTTGCTTCGACCGAGTCGACGATAAAGGTCGCGCCTTCGAGCAACGCCTTCAGGCGGCTCGCCTCCTCGCCGTTGCCGATTGCCCGCGGCGGCAGCCGTTTGCCGTGGGCCGAAACCAGCTTCGCTTCGAACTCCTCGCCGCGCGGGGTTTTCAGCAGCGCGGAGATATTCCAATATTCTTCCGTGATGAAGCGCTCAATCTCGGATTCGCGGTCGCAGACTAGGCGAAGCGCCACCGACTGAACGCGGCCGGCCGAGCGCGCGCCGGGCAGCTTGCGCCACAGGACCGGCGAAAGATTGAAGCCGACGAGATAATCGAGCGCGCGGCGGGCAAGATAGGCGTCGACCAGCGGCACGTCGATGTCGCGCGGGTCGGCCATCGCGTCGAGCACCGCCTTCTTGGTGATCGCGTTGAAGACGACGCGCTTGACCGACTTGCCGTTCAACACGCGCTTCTTGTTCAGCATGTCGAGGACGTGCCAGGAAATCGCTTCGCCTTCGCGATCCGGGTCGGTCGCGAGAAAGAGGTTGTCGGAGGATTTCACCGCGTCGGCGATGTCCTTCATCCGCTTGGCGGAGGCGCCGTCGACCTCCCAAAGCATTTCGAAATCCTGATCGGGGAGGACTGAGCCATCCTTGGCAGGCAGATCGCGCACATGGCCGAAGGAGGCGAGCACCTTGTATCCCGAACCCAGATACTTGTTGATCGTCTTGGCCTTGGCAGGCGATTCCACCACTACAACATTCATGATGATTCTCTAAAAAAACAGCTACGCCGGCGTTGAAGCCAGCGCAACACACACCGCAACTTGGATACCGGCCCTCCGACATGGACAGGGAAATCGCCGCGGTCAAGGGGTTTGCTACAATTTTACCTCTTGCGTACGGTGCAATCGAAGGGAGATTGTGGACGAAATGCTATTCCAGGTAGTAGAGCCACCGGATTCGACACGCGGCTCCTGCAGTTTGCCAAGCCACTCCCGATATCGCGCAAGTTTCAGTCGGAAAGCGAAACGAAGCCGCCCTGATGTCGATGCAGCCTGCCCGATATGTCGAGTTCCAGAAGAACGAGATAGACGGCTGATGCCGAAAGACCGGTATGGCGGATGACGTCATCAACCTCGACCGGTGTCGGGCCGAGCGCCTCGATGATACGGTGCCGGTCGGAATCGCCGGGCGGCATCGTCATCACCTTGCCGTCACGTGCCGGTTCTTCCGCCAGCGATGGCGGGAAGAGGTCGAATTGCGCAAGCGGCGCCAAGGCCTCGACGACATCGGCAGGTGCGGTGACGATCGAGGCTCCGTCTTTCAGCAAACCGTTGGTGCCGTGGCAGCGCGGATCGAGCGGTGAGCCGGGCACGGCAAACACAAGCCGGCCGAACTCCCCTGCAAGTCGTGCGGTGATCAGCGATCCCGAGCGCTCTGCCGCTTCGACGACCACGAGGCCGAGCGCAATGCCGGCAATCAGCCGGTTGCGGCGCGGGAAGTCGCGGGCGCGGGGCTCCCAACCGAAGGGCATCTCGCTCACCGCCAAGCCGTTGCTGCCGGTGATCTCCTCGAGCAAGCCGATATTCTCCGGCGGGTAGGGCTGGTCGAGGCCACCGGCGAGGGCTGCGATCGTGCCGGTATCCAGGCTTGCCCGGTGCGCTGATGTGTCGATGCCGCGTGCGAGGCCGGAAACCACGTTGTATCCCGCCCGGCCGCAGTCGCGGGCCACCATTGCCGCGAATTTGGCGCCGACGACCGAGGCATTGCGGGAGCCGACGATGCCGACGGCCGGCTGTCTGGCGGCCGAAAGGGCGCCCTTGACGGCAAGGAGCGGCGGCGCGCCATCGATCTGCTTAAGTGCTTGCGGGTAGTCCGGCTCGCCAATGCCGACGAAGCGGGCGCCGAAACGATGCGCCGCTTCCAATTCCCGATGAGCCTCCCCCTCGCTGGCGACGCGGATTGCCCGCGTGGCGCCGCCGCGCGCCGAAAGCTCCGGCAGCGCCGCGAGTGCAGCTTCAGCCGAACCGAAATGATTGATGAGGTCCCGAAAGGTCGCTGGGCCGATATTGTCGGAGCGGATGAGGCGAAGCCAGGCAATTCTCTGCCGCTCGGTCAGCACAACGCCTTTTGGTGCCGCGCTCAGCGCATCCATTATCCCTTCGCCCCGATCTTGCTTTCCGTCCCGCCCATCAGGCGCGAAATATTCGCCTTGTGTTTCCAGTAGGAAATCAGGGTCATGATCGCCATGACAGCCGCTACCTTTTCGTTGCCGAGGATCCACAGGGCGATGGGGATGACGAGCATGGCGACCAGCGCCGACAGCGAGGAGTAGCGGGTGGTGAAGGCGACCGCCAGCCAGACGACGGCAAAGAGCAGGACCATGATCGGCGCGACGCCGAGCAGGGTGCCGATATAGGTGGCGACGCCCTTGCCGCCTTTGAAGCCGATCCAGACCGGGAAGAGGTGGCCGATGAAGGCGAAAAAGCCGGCGATGATCGCGGCCTCCTCACCGAGGAAATAGCCCACGACCCAGGCCGCGGCCGATGCCTTCAGCGCATCGAGCAGCAGCGTCGCAGCCGCGAGTTTCTTGTTTCCGGTTCTCAGCACATTGGTCGCGCCGATATTGCCGGAGCCGATGCTGCGCACATCGCCAAGGCCGGCGGCGCGCGTGAGGATCAGGCCAAAAGGAATGGAACCGAAGAGATAGCCGATGACGGCGGCGGCAAGCGCGATCGGCAGCGTGATCTGCCATGACATGAGATTGGATAGCATATGTCCCCTCAGCCCTCCGTGGCTTATCAGTCCAGCCTTTCCTAGAGTGCGTGGACAAGCTTTCCCGACACGTATGTCGCGACTGCCCGCCCGCTGAAGCGCGCATCTTCGAACGGCGTGTTCTTCGATCGCGAGAGAAGCATGTCTTTGGCGACAAGCCAAGGCTCATCGAGATCGATCAGTGCGATATCGGCCGCAGCGCCAGGCTTAAGCGTGCCGGCAGCGAGGCCGAAGATTTGTGCGGGTCTGGTCGACATGGCATCAACGAGGCGCATCAGGCTCACCTGGCCGCCATGATGAAGCCTGAGGGCCGCCGCCAGCATTGTTTCGAGGCCGATCGCCCCATCCTCCGCCTCGCCGAAGGGCAGGCGCTTCGTGTCGACGTCCTGCGGGTCGTGCGAGGAGACGATGATATCGATTGCGCCGCTGGCGAGCGCCTCTGCCATCGCCACCCGGTCGTCTTCCGGGCGCAGCGGCGGATAGAGCTTGAAGAAGGTGCGGTATTCGCCGATGTCGTTTTCGTTGAGCGCCAGATTGTTGATCGAGACGCCGCAGGTGACCTTGGCCCCACGGCTGCGGGCGCGCTCGATCGCTTCCACCGATTCCGGCACCGAGATCATCGCGGCATGATAACGGCCGCGCGTCAGCTCTGCGATCCTGAGATCACGTTCGAGCGGAATGAGCTCGGCTTCCTTTGGAATGCCGGAAAGCCCAAGCCAGCTGGCAAAAAGCCCCTCATGCATGACGCCGTTGGCGCCGAGATATTTGTCGCGCGTTTCGCAGGAGATGACAGCGCCGAATTCGCGCGCATAGGTCATGATCCGGCGTAGCACCTGCGTATTGTGGACGCTGGAATGGGCGTCGGTAAAGGCGACGGCTCCCGCCTGCATCAGGAGGCCGATTTCCGTCATCTCCTCGCCGGCAAGGCGCTTGGTAATAGCGGCTGCCGGATAGACGTTGACGGCGGCCGTATCCCGCGCCGTCTTCTTGACGAATTCCACGAGCGCGATGTCGTCGATGACGGGATCGGTGTCCGGCATCATGATGATCGAGGTGACGCCACCGGCGGCTGCCGCACGGCTTGCCGAAGCGATCGTCTCGCGGTGTTCGCCGCCGGGTTCGCCGATATGGACGCGCGCATCGACGAGGCCGGGCGTTGCGACAAGGCCAGTGCAATCGCGGATATCAGCGCCATCAGGCGCCCCCTGGTTCTGCGCATCGTGACCTGCGGCAAGGATCACGCCACCTTTGGCGATGATCGTCCCGATCTCGTCGAGGTTGCGCGACGGGTCGACGATGCGGACATTCTTGAGGACGATCGGTTTGCTCATGCCATCATTCCATCGGTTCGGGGACCCTGGTTCTGCGAGACGAGTAGCGTCTCCATAACAGCCATGCGCACCGCAACGCCCATTTCCACCTGCTCGGCGATGACGCTCTGCGGGCCGTCTGCCACTTCCGAGGCGATCTCGACGCCGCGGTTCATCGGGCCGGGATGCATGACCAGCGCATCCTCCTTCGCCGACTTCAGCGTTTCGGCGTCGAGCCCGTAGAAGTGATAGTATTCGCGCACCGAAGGCACGAAAGCGCCGGACATGCGCTCGCGCTGCAGCCGCAGCATCATTACGACGTCCGCATCCTTCAGCCCTTCCTTCATCGAATGGAAGACCTCGACACCCATATCGGCGATGCCGGCGGGCAGGAGGGTGGCGGGCGCGACGACGCGGACGCGCGCGCCCATCGCATTGAGCAGCAGGATATTGGAGCGCGCCACGCGCGAGTGCAGCACGTCTCCGCAGATCGCCACGATGATGCGTGACAGCTTGCCCTTCGCGCGGCGGATCGTCAGCGCGTCGAGCAGGGCCTGGGTCGGATGTTCGTGCTGACCGTCGCCGGCATTGACGACAGAGCAGGAGACCTTCTGGGCGAGAAGGGCGGCGGCCCCCGCGCTCGAATGGCGGATCACCAGCACATCAGGGCGCATCGCATTCAGCGTCATCGCCGTATCGATCAGCGTTTCGCCTTTTTTCACCGAGGAGTTGCCGACCGACATGTTCATGACGTCGGCGCCGAGCCGCTTGCCGGCAAGCTCGAAGGAGGCCTGCGTGCGGGTCGATGCCTCAAAGAAGAGATTGATCTGCGTCAGCCCGCGCAGCGTCGACGTCTTCTTCTCTCGCTGGCGGCTGATCTTGACGGCCTCGTCGGCCTTGTCGAGAAGATAGGTGATATCCTGCTCGGTGAGGCCCTTGATGCCGATGAGGTGGCGGTGGGGGAAAAAGACCATGACCCTGCCTCTTGCTGTCTCTGGCGGGTCTATAAAGAGTGCGGCCCGCCGGGGCAAGCATGCGCTGTGGGCAAAGGCTTATGTCCCCATGCATTTTCGCCGGAATTCCGCTAGAGCAGAATGAGCGAATCATAACTTCCGGTTTCCTTTTGCCGGGTTCTTGCACTAGAAGCGAACAATGACCTCCGCCAACCGGACTGACGACAAACTCGCAGAACTCAACCAGCCGAGCCTGTGGTCCGGCATCAATGCCTATCGATCCGATCCGCTGATCGTCGATCTGACGGCGGCGTTGCCGCGCGGCATCCGCGAGGACCTGGAAAACATGGGCCGCTACGTCACCTCGCCGGAAGCGCAGGAACTGGCGCGCATGGCGAACCAGGGCACGCCGCAGCTGCGCACCCACGGCCCGCGCGGGGAGCGCCTCGACGTTGTCGAATTCCATCCCGCCTGGCACGCGCTGATGCGCCGTTCCATGTCGGTTGGCCTGCATTCCTCCGTCTGGGACCCGCAGGCCGATACCGAAGCCAAGGATGAGGCTCACAAGGTCCGCGCCGCGCGCTTCTATCTGATGGCGCAGCTGGAATCCGGTCATCTCTGCCCGCTGACCATGACGAGCGCATCCGTTGCAGCACTGTCGGCTTCGCCTGCGGTACAGAAGGACTGGGCCCCGAAGATCCTGTCGCGCAAATATGATTCGTCGAATAAGCCTGCGATGCAGAAATCCGCCGTGACCATCGGCATGGGCATGACGGAAAAGCAGGGCGGCACTGATGTGCGCGCCAACCGGAGTGCGGCCGAAAAGGTCAGCGAAGGCATATACCGGCTGTCGGGCCACAAATGGTTCATGTCCGCTCCGATGAGCGACGCCTTCATCATGCTGGCGCAGACGAAGGAGGGCATGGGCTGCTTCCTGGTGCCGCGCCTTCTGGAGGATGGTTCCGCCAACGGCCTGCAGTTCCAGCGGCTGAAGGACAAGGTCGGAAACCGCTCCAACGCCTCTTCCGAGGTGGAATTCTCAGACACGTTCGGCTTCCTGCTCGGAGGCCCGGATGCCGGCATCCGCACCATTCTCGATATGGTGACGCTGACGCGGCTCGACTGTGCGCTGGCCTCGTCTGGCATCATGCGTGCTTCGCTCGCCGAGGCCGTGCATCACACGCGCGGGCGCAGCGTCTTCGGCAAGATGCTCGTCAACCAGCCGATCATGACGCGCGTGCTTGCCGACATGGCGCTCGATGTCGCCGCCGCGACGGCGCTCTCCTTCCGTCTTGCCGACGCTTTCGACAAGGCCCGCGGCAATGCCGAGCAGGCGGCCTATGCCCGTGTCATGACGCCGGTCGCCAAATACTGGTGCTGCAAGATCGCACCCGCGTTGATCTACGAGGCGATGGAATGCATCGGCGGCAATGGCTACATCGAGGAGCGCCCGATCGCCCGCCATTACCGCGAGGCGCCGGTCAATGCCATCTGGGAAGGTTCCGGCAACGTCATGGCGCTGGATGTGCTGCGCGTGCTCAATCGCGGCAAGGACCTGTTCGAAACGGTATTTGCCGGCCTAGCCCGTGATCTCGGCCCCGCAGGCAAGAAGACGATCGACGTGCTGCGCGCCGCAATCGCGCTCTGCGAACAGGACGAAGGGGCAGCGCGTCTGCTCGTCGAGCAACTGGCGCTTGCGGCCGGCGCCGCCGAACTCTATCGGCTCGGGGCAGGGCGCATTGCCGATGCCTTCATCGAGACGCGCCTTGCCGGCGGCTGGCGCTCCACCTACGGCATGCTCGATTCCCGCTTCGACGCCAGCTATATCGTCGATCTGCTCTACCCGCCGGCCGCTTGACCGGAAGCGGGCGATGATGGCTCTTCACGCGCCCTTTTGAACCAGGCGATATCGAAGCGCTCCATGCCAGTTGGCGTGCGATCGGCGAAGCATTCTGCCTCCGCTAATTAGAACCGTTGACAATGGTCATCGTCCGATCGGATCGGCGGGGACGCTTGTCGCCAGAAACAAAAATCCGGCCGTGTCGCCACGGCCGGACTTTATCATTTACGTCCAAAAATCAGCGTTCAGAAGAAGCCACGGCGTTGCCACCAGCCGGCTTTCTTCGGCTTGCCGTCTTCGCTTTCGGCATTTTCGCTGCGGGTGGATTTCACCGTCGGCTCGGAGGAGGAGATGTTGGATTCGCGGTTGGCGCGAACCGGCTTTGCCTCTTCCTGGGCTGATGTCTCGAGATCGGCGGAGGCCTCGACCACCTCCGGCTCGGCTTCGACGACAGGCGCTTCTTCCGCTACCGGTTCTTCGATCGGCGCTGCGGCGGGTTTGCGGCGGCCGCGGCCACGGGCAGGCTTCACATCCTCGGTGACGACGGCAGCACCTTCGACAGCCGCCGCTGCGGCCTGGCCTTCGCCAGCCGGTTCGGCGATCGTCTCGACAAGTTCGGCTTCAGCAGGAGCGACGTCATCCGAAGCATCGTCGCCTTCGTCTTCGTCGCCGCCATTGCCTTCGCCAGCTTCATCATCAGCCGTCAGTTCGGAGCCGTCCTCGGCGCGATTGCGGCGGCCGCCGCGCTTGCCGCGACGGCGGCGCTTGCGGCGCTGCGATTCCTCGCTTTCGGCACGGGCTTCGGGCGTGGCGGCAGCGTTTTCATCGCCTTCGCCACCCTCGTCCTCGCCGTCCTCTTCTTCGTCGCCGGCTTCGCCCGCGGCTGATGCCGGCTGCTCAGCATTGCCGTTGCGGCCGCGACGGCGCCTGCGGCGCTTGCGCTTGCGGTTGCCGTCAGCTTCGCCTTCAGAGCGCACTGTGGCAGCACGTTCGGCCGCTGCCGGCTTTTCTTCGAGCTCTTCGTCTTCGTCCTCATCTGCCTCGATGACGATATCGTCGTCATCGTCCTCAGGAATGGCTGCGAAGTTGAAGAGGCTTTCGATCTTGACCGGGTTTTCGACGGGTTCGCCGCGGTCGATTGCAAAGTGCTGCGCACCAACCGAACCATCCGCATCGATGATGATCGCCACGCCGAAGCGAGCTTCGTAATCGACGATCGTCTGGCGCTTGTGGTTGAGCAGGTAGAGCGCGATATCGGGCGTCGTGCGCACGGTGATGTTGTGCGTCGTGTTCTTGAGCAGATATTCCTCGATGCCGCGCAGCACGTGCAGGGCGACGGAGGACTGCGAACGGACGTGGCCGGTGCCGCCGCAATGCGAGCAGACCTGGGTGGTCGATTCGAGAACGGAAGCGCGGATGCGCTGGCGCGACATTTCGAGCAGGCCGAAATGCGAGATCCGGCCGACCTGGATGCGGGCGCGGTCGTTCTTCAGGCATTCCTTCAGCTTCTTCTCGACAGCGCGGTTGTTGCGCTTCTCTTCCATGTCGATGAAGTCGATGACGATCAGGCCGGCAAGGTCGCGCAGGCGAAGCTGGCGGGCGATTTCTTCCGCGGCTTCGAGATTCGTCTGAAGAGCGGTGTCCTCGATCGAATGTTCGCGCGTCGAGCGGCCGGAGTTGACGTCGATCGAAACCAGCGCTTCCGTCTGGTTCATGATCAGATAACCGCCGGAACGCAGCGTCACTTGCGGCTGCAGCATACGGTCGAGCTGGGCTTCGATGCCGGAACGCGAGAAGATCGGGTGGATGTCGCGATAGGGCTGAACCACCTTCGCGTGGCTCGGCATCAGCATCTTCATGAAGTCTTTCGCTTCACGATAGCCTTCCTCACCGGCAACGATGATCTCGCCGATATCCTTGTTGTAGAGGTCGCGGATCGAGCGCTTGATCAGCGAGCCTTCTTCATAAACAAGGCAGGGAGCGGTGGAGGCAAGCGTCAGCGTGCGCACGTTCTCCCACAGACGCATCAGATATTCGAAGTCGCGCTTCACTTCGACCTTGGTGCGGTTGGCACCGGCCGTGCGAAGGATGACGCCCATGCCCTGCGGCACTTCGAGCATGCGGGCGATTTCCTTCAGGCGCTTGCGGTCCTGCGGATTGGTGATCTTGCGGGAAATGCCGCCGCCACGCGCTGTGTTCGGCATCAGCACCGAGTAGCGGCCTGCGAGCGAGAGATAGGTGGTAAGCGCTGCGCCCTTGTTGCCGCGCTCCTCCTTGGCGACCTGCACGAGCAGGATCTGGCGGCGCTTGATGACTTCCTGGATGCGGTACTGCTTGCGCGGCTTGCGCTGCACACGGTCCGGCACCTCTTCCATCGCGTCTTCGGCGCCGACGGATTCGATGACTTCCTCTTCGCCGTGATCGTCATCATCGTCGTCATCGTCGTGGCGACGCTTGTTGGTGTCGACGTCCTCGGAGATCGTGTCGGTTTCAACCATTGCAGCCATCGTGCCGCCGGTCGAACCGTCATCCTCGTTATCTACACTCGAAGCGCCTGCGGCTTCGACATCTGTCGGAACGGCATCTTCGGTCGGAGTCGTTTCGGCGACCTTCTTGCGGCTGCGGCGCGGCCTTGCCTTCTTCGCCGGCGCTTCCTCGGCGACCTCGGGCGATGCCGGGGCTTCCGCCGTCGCAGCAACCTCTTCCGTCGCGGCCTCGGCCGCTACGGCAGCCGGTTCCGGCGCCTCGGCCGGAACGATGCCGACATCCGGCTGGTCCTGGGTCGAAAGGTCGACCATCGGCGCGGTTTCGACGTGTTCGACGTCCTCGTCGCGACGATGCTCCTCTGCCTCGGCCCGAAGCAGCGCCTGACGGTCGGCGAGCGGTATCTGGTAATAGTCGGGATGGATTTCGGCGAAGGCCAGGAAACCGTGACGGTTGCCCCCGTAATCGACGAAGGCGGCCTGCAGCGAGGGTTCGACCCTCGTAACCTTTGCGAGATAGATGTTGCCGCGGATCTGCTTCTTGTGCTGAGACTCGAAGTCAAATTCTTCTATGCGGTTCCCGCGAACGACAACGACGCGCGTCTCTTCCTCGTGAGACGCATCGATAAGCATTTTGTCTGCCATGTAAGCTGTGCTCCTCGGCGTGGCCGCGAGAGCGCATTCCCGACTGCTGTTGAAACAGAAAGAATGCGGTCCACCGTGGCCGCGCCGGATAATGAAAGTCGCGCCTGGCGCGAAGAGGAGAGCAGCAGCCAGACCGCAGCCGGAACCGTTTCGGTCCGGGGCCTGTACACTTCAGATAAAACCTGCTGCGAAACCATCAACAACCAAGCGTGATCGACAAATACGAAGACCCGTTTTGGGTCCGATGAGTTTGCTCCCTGAGAGCGTGGTGGCTGATCCACCAATGAAGTTCCGACAAAAGCCGGAAAATCAGGATCCAGTTCTCGGGTGGAAACGCATGAGACGGCGGACGATGACCGATGTGGCGCCAGGTCCTGATCTGGCTGGCAGCCTTGCGGCGACTCTATCCCGTCAGCACTTCTACCCTAAAATTCGTTGTATGTTTTCTCTGTCACAATAGCAAGGGAAAAGCCAAATGTGCCATAATATTGATGGATTTCGAAACGCATAGAAGCTGGGGATCAAGTGACTGCGATTCGGCAGGTGGCAAAGGTGTTTCGCTCCAGGGCGTCTGCTCCGGCCACGGCCAGTCCATCGCGATATAAATAGGATGTGGCGGTTTATTGTTTAAGAGGGCTCGGATCGCGGCGAAATCCGCAACGCGGCGATCGACAGTCGCAAGGCGGATTGTGGCGGCGGCGCTTGTCACCGCCTGCCTCCTGCCCGAGGTCGCGGGTTCCGCCGAGACCCGGGATCCGCTGCTTGCCTATGGCGCGCGCATTATCGGCGATGACGCCAGAACCCGCATCGTCATCGATTTCGACCGCGAACCGCGCTTCTCCGTCCACTATATCGCCAATCCGGAACGCATCGTCGTCGATCTGCCGGCGACCGCCTTCGGGTTTCCGGCGAAGGATCTGGCCGCCCGCGGCCTCTTCAAGGACATCCGCTACGGCAAGATGGACGAGGGGAGCGCCCGCATCGTTCTGACGGCGGCAAGGCCGGTGAAGCTCTCGCTCGCCAAGGTGCAGGCCGACGAGGCCGGCAAGGGTCATCGTCTCGTGCTCGATGCCGAGATGATCGACAAGCAGGCCTTTGCCGACCTGGTCAAGACACAATCCTGGAAAGATCAGGCCGAGGCGGTTCAGACGACGAGCGCCATTCCGGCACCGGAAAAGACCGCCCCCGGCGATTTCGTCATCGCCGTCGACGCCGGCCACGGCGGCATCGATACCGGGGCGATCGGTGTCGATACCAAGACCGAAGAAAAACAGGTGACGCTCGCGTTCGCCAAGGCTTTGACCGACCGGCTGAACAAGGAGCCTGGCATCAAGGCCTTCCTGACGCGCGAGGACGACGAGTTCCTGTCGCTTTCGCAGCGCGTGCTGATCGCCCGTCAGAACCATGCCGGCCTCTTCATTTCTCTGCATGCCGACACGCTGAAACAGAAGGATATCCGCGGGGCCACTGTCTATACGATCTCTGATAAGGCATCCGACAAACTCGCCGCCGACCTCGCCGAACGTGAAAATCTCTCCGACCAGATCGCCGGCAAGGAGACGGTCGCCGAGCCGCCCGAGGTGGCCGACATTCTGCTCGATCTGACGCGGCGCGAGACGCAGGCCTTCTCGATCTCGCTCGCCGAGAGCGTACTGAATTCCTTCAGGGATCAGGTCGGCACCATCAACAATCCGCACCGCCATGCCGGCTTCCGCGTGCTCCAGGCCCCCGACGTGCCGTCGATCCTTCTCGAACTCGGCTTCCTGTCGAATGCCGAGGACGAGAAACGGCTTCTCGACGAGACCTGGCGGGGCAAGATCGCCGATCTCCTCACCGAGGCGGTGAAGCGATACCGCACCGCCGTCATGGCGAATGGCGGCTGATCCGCCGCTCGGAATACGGAGCGGCTTTGAGACGGCAGTTTATCTGAAAAACAAACACTTAGGCGCGCTGCATGAATCAAGTCCTGAACAAGCGCTTCATACTGGCGGCGGGAAGGGGCGTTGCTTGTATGTGACACTGCTGATGAAACGCTGATGGATCGGTGAATGCGGCGGGAAGAGCCCTATTTTCCTCACATTCGCGCCGTTACTCCGGCTTATGTTTCGTAAGCCTTGAACGCGGAAACGGCTTGTGGCGGTAGCGCTCATGGAGTAAGCCGCGCGCAACGTGTAAATTGCCTTGATCTGTGCAATCGTTGCGTCCGCGCCGATTGAAGATCGAAGAGACCGGTAGCTGAAAATATGGTTAGACTTCTTGGATATTTCTTCGGAATGGCCTGCGTCCTGTTTCTGGTCGCGGCGGCGGGTATTGCCATCTATCTCGCCAATGTCGCGAAGGATCTCCCGGACTATGCCGTTCTGAACAGCTATGCGCCGCCGGTGACGACCCGCGTCCATGCCGGCAACGGCGCTCTGATGGCCGAATATGCCAAGGAAAAGCGCCTCTTCCTGCCGATCCAGGCCATTCCCGACCGCGTGAAGGCAGCTTTTCTCTCGGCCGAAGACAAGAATTTCTACAATCATCCGGGCGTTGATCTCACCGGCCTTGGCCGCGCAATCCTCGTTAACCTGCAGAATTTCGGCTCCGGCCGCCGCCCGGTTGGGGCCTCCACAATCACCCAGCAGGTGGCCAAGAACTTCCTTTTGAGTTCGGATCAGACGATCGACCGCAAGATCAAGGAAGCGATTCTCTCCTTCCGCATCGAGCAGGCCTACAGCAAGGACAAGATCCTCGAACTCTATCTGAACGAGATCTTCTTCGGCCTGAATTCCTATGGCATCGCCGGCGCAGCACTCACCTATTTCAACAAATCGGTCACCGAGCTGACCGTCGCCGAGGCTGCCTATCTGGCGTCGCTGCCGAAGGGGCCGGCCAATTATCATCCTTTCCGTCACCCCGAAGCCGCGCTCGAGCGCCGCAACTGGGTGATCGACCGCATGGTCGAGAACGGCTATGTCAGCCAGAGCGACGGCGATGAAGCCAAGAAGCAGCCGCTCGGCGTCACCGCCCGCACGACCGGCCCCTCGCTCTTCGCTTCGGATTATTTCGCCGAAGCCGTGCGCCGCCAGCTGATCGACCAGTATGGCGAGAAGGTTCTCTACGAGGGCGGCCTTTCGGTGCGCACCTCGCTCGATCCGCAGCTGCAGCTTGCTGCCCGCAAGGCGCTGCAGGATGGTCTCGTCACCTATGACGAGCGCCGCGGTTTCCACGGCCCGATCAAGCAGATCGACGCAAGCGGCGATTGGGGCAAGGCGCTTGCAGATGTTCCGGCACTTTCGGATGTGCCGGAGTGGCGGCTCGCCGTCGTGCTCGCCGTCTCCGACAGCAATGTCGACATCGGCCTGCAGCCGGCCAAGGATGGCAGCGGCAAGGTTGCGACTGAGCGCCAGCGCGGCACGATCGACGCCAAGAATATGCAATGGGCCTTCCGTTCGGCTGACAGCACCCGCAAGTCGACGAAGTCGCCGGTTGGCGCCGTCGCTCCTGGCGACGTCGTCTATGTCGAGAAGCTCGGCGACGACGCTTCCACCTCCTATCGTCTGCGTCAGCCGCCGAAGGTGCAGGGCGGCCTCGTTGCCATGGATCCCAAGACCGGCCGCGTGCTCGCCATGGTCGGCGGCTTCTCCTATTCCCAGTCCGAATTCAACCGCGCCACCCAGGCGATGCGCCAGCCGGGCTCCTCATTCAAGCCCTTTGTCTATGCCGCGGCGATGGACAATGGTTATACGCCGGCCTCCGTCATCATGGATGCCCCGATCGAGATCGTCTCGGGCGGCCAGGTCTGGAAGCCGGAAAACTACGGCGGCGAAGTCGGTGGCCCGTCGACGCTGCGCTCGGGCATCGAGCACTCACGCAACCTGATGACGGTGCGCCTCGCCAACGATCTCGGCATGAACATCGTTGCCGAATATGCCGAGCGCTTCGGCATTTACGATCACATGCTGCCGGTTCTCTCCATGTCGCTCGGCGCCGGCGATACGACGGTGCTGCGCATGGTTTCGGCCTATTCGGTCATTGCCAATGGCGGCAAGCAGATCAAGCCGACATTGATCGACCGCATCCAGGACCGCTATGGCAAGACGATCTTCAAGCACGAGGAGCGCCTCTGCGAGGGCTGCAATGCCGGCGACTGGCAGAACCAGGAAGAGCCTAATGTCGTCGATAACCGCGAAACCGTTCTCGACCCGATGACCGCCTACCAGATCACCTCGATGATGCAGGGCGTCATCCAGCGCGGCACTGCCGCCGGCAAGGTCGATCTCGGCGGCCGCGACGTCGCCGGCAAGACCGGCACCACCAATGATGAGAAGGATGCCTGGTTCGTCGGTTTCACGCCGGATCTGGTCGCCGGCCTCTATATGGGCTTCGATACGCCGGCCCCACTCGGCCGCGGCGGCACCGGCGGTGTTCTCTCCGCCCCGATCTTCAACGAATTCATGCAGGCTGCCGTCAAGGACATGCCGGAATCGAAGTTCGTCATTCCATCAGGCATGAATCTGATCCCGATCGACCGCAAGACCGGCATGGCCGCCGTCGATGGCGATCCGAACACGATCATCGAGGCCTTCAAGCCCGGCACCGGCCCAGCCGACAGCTTCTCCGTCATCGGCATGGACAGCACCATGGCGCCGGAAGAGATCCTGAAGACCTCGCCGCAGGCCAACCAGGCCGTCCAGACCGGCACGCCCGGCCTGTTCTGACCCCCATCGAATTTTTGAACGCCCGCCGCGGCTCTTTACTTCAGCGGCGGGCGTCTCTATTCACCAGCTTTGACGAAGACCGTTACAGAAAAGCAGGAAAATGCGAGCCGAAATCGAAAACGTGGTCGATGAAACCAAGCAGGCTATCACCCTGCTGAGGAGGCATCTTTGACTGGGACCAGGCGATAAGACGACTGGACTGGTTAAACAACAAGGCAGAGGACCCGAACCTCTGGAACGACGCCTCCGAAGCTCAGAAGCTGATGCGCGAGCGCCAGCAGCTCGATGACGGCATTACTGGCGTCAGGCAGCTCGAACAGCAACTGAACGACAATATCGAGTTGATCGAACTCGGCGAGGAAGAGGGCGACGATGGCGTCGTCAAAGAAGCCGAGGATACGCTGAAGGCCCTAAAGGCCGAGGCTGCGCGCCGCCAGGTGGAGGCGATGCTCTCCGGCGAGGCCGACGGCAACGACACCTATCTCGAAGTCCATTCCGGCGCCGGTGGCACCGAAAGCCAGGACTGGGCAAACATGTTGCTGCGCATGTACACCCGCTGGGCCGAGCGTCAGCGTTTCAAGGTCGAGCTTCTCGAAGTCCACGACGGCGAAGAGGCGGGCATCAAATCCGCCACTCTGCTCGTCAAGGGTCACAATGCCTATGGCTGGCTGAAGACGGAATCGGGCGTGCACCGGCTGGTGCGCATCTCGCCCTACGACAGCAACGCACGTCGCCACACCTCCTTTTCGTCGATCTGGGTCTATCCCGTTGTCGACGACTCGATCCAGATCGAGATCAACGAGAGCGACTGCCGTATCGATACCTACCGCTCGTCGGGCGCCGGCGGCCAGCACGTCAACACCACCGACTCGGCCGTACGCATCACGCATATCCCGACCGGCATCGTCGTGCAGTGCCAGCAGGAGCGTTCGCAGCACAAGAACCGTGCCAAGGCCTGGGACATGCTGCGCGCCCGCATGTACGAAGCGGAACTGAAGAAGCGTGAGGACGCTGCCAATGCCGAAGCCGCCTCGAAGACGGATATCGGCTGGGGCCACCAGATCCGCTCCTACGTGCTGCAGCCCTACCAGCTGGTCAAGGATCTGCGCACCGGCGTTGCCAGCACTGCGCCGGACGATGTGCTCGACGGCGAATTGAACGAGTTCATGGAAGCGGCACTTGCCCACCGAATCAGCGGCGCCGCCGATGCGGTGGTCGACGATGTCGACTGACGGGTAGAAGCAGAATCGAGACTGAAAAGCCCGGGAAACGGGGCTTTTCTTTCACTCAGACTATTCCGGTGATGTTACCGCTTTGAAATAGCGCAGCCGAAAGATCGGCAATCTCGTCATGAACGGCCGCGCGCTCGATGCCGGCGGGATCGGTGAAGAGCTCGGCCGCAAAGGCAAGGCCGAGTCCGGTTCCCTCCGGCAGAAAGACATAGTGCCCGAGGCCGCCGCTGAAGATTTTAAGAGCGCTACGTTTCAGCCGCGCATGCAGCCATGACGAACATTCCTCAGCCGGCGCCGCCCTGTCGGCATCGCCGACCAGGATAAGGGCGGGCGAATCGACCGCTTTCAGGCTCTCTTCACTGAAACCGAGAATCGATCGACCCGGCGCGCAGACGAGTGCGGCCTTGATTCTCTCGTCTCGATAGGAGTTCGATACGCGCGACCATGAATTGCGAAACACGGCGCTGGTGCGAAGCAGGGTCGGAATGTGATCGGCGAGATCCGGAAATTCCCTTGGGCCGCGCACGCCACCCGGTTTTAGCCTTGATGGTTCGAATTGCGAGAACCGGGCGATGGCGCCAAGCAGCAGCATGACGCTATAGGCGCCGGCCGAAAATCCTGCGGCGAACACACGTGATGGATCGATATGGCCTGAAAGGTCGCCCAGCCAGTCGTTGGAATGGTCGAGCATGTGGCTGAGGTCAGGCGCCCGCTCCCAAAGACAGGCGAAGCCTTCGGCGCGATAGGGCTCGCCGCCGGTATTGCCGTGATGGTTGACGCCAAGCGCTGCAAATCCACGATGGACCAGGCGCCGCGCCAGCCACTCCAGCCCGGCGGCGGATCCGCCGGTACCATGCGATAATAGGACGAGGGGATAGGGTATGGCATCCGGCCGGATGGGTGCATCCCGGGCGACGGTCGCCCTCTGGAACCAGCTTCTTTCCGGGATATCGCTTTCCAGCGCCTCTTCGGCGGCAGGATACCACAGGGACCAACTGATGGGTCTCGGGCCATTTGCGTCCCAGTTCGACCTTTTCTCGTCGTAGAGGACGCCGTCGCGAAAGCCGAGTTTCATCTCCCGGGCGCCTCTCCAAACGGTTCCTTACCGTTCAATTGGTCGCCTTCTCGACTGTTATATCGCCGAATTCGTCGATCAGCACGGTCCAGCCGTCCGGCTCTGCCGCGGGATCGGTCTTGAGATAGACGGTGGCGAAGAGCCCCGGTTCTTTGATGATGCCGTTCGAATTTTCGGGGCGGATATCGGTGACGAAAGGCTTCAGGTCGCTGAATTCCTGCAGTTCGATCGTCGAGACGATCGCCGGATCAGTTCCGGTCTGGGCAATCTGCTGCAGATAGATCTTCGAGGTCCTGTCCGCCTGGCGGACGGCGAACAGCTTGTAGTAGCCGTGGCGCTGCGCGGCCTCGGGGTTGGCGACAGCCTCGGCGGTGGGCGCCCGCTCGACCGCCGGCGATTTGCCGTCGTCCTCCCAATAGCCGGTGCTGGTCGCAAAAATCACCGATGCCGGCAGGATGGCATCCTGTGCCGGGGCGGCTGCTACAGACCATCCCAGAAGAAAAACCGTTGTCATCAATATCTGTCGCATTGCCATCGTCTCAATCCTTGAACTGCTCGGCGAGAATACGGTCGGACCACGAGCGGTCGGGATCGGAAAGGATGCGCGCCGTCATATGCTCGGATTGGGCGATGCGGACATGCAGCACCGATTTGACCTCGGTGTTGTCGGCCACCGCATTCACCGGCCGTTTTATCGGCTCGAGAACGTCGATATCGACGGTCACCTTGTTCGGAAGCAGCGCGCCCCTCCAGCGCCGCGGCCTGAAAGCGCTGACCGGCGTCATGGCGAGCAACGGCGCCTCGAGCGGCAGGATCGGTCCATGGGCGGAGAGATTATAGGCTGTCGACCCGGCAGGGGTCGCCACCATCAGCCCGTCGCAGATCAGTTCCTCCAGACGCACGCGCCCGTCCACCACGACCCTCAGATTGGCGGCCTGATAGGATTGGCGGAACAGATAGACTTCATTGATGGCGAGCGCCGTCGTGTTGGTGCCGTCGGCATTGGCCGTCGTCATCTTCAACGGCCGGAAGGCGTTTTCGACGGCCACACAGATCCGCTCCTGCAGCTTGTCGGTGCGGTAATCGTTCATCAGAAACCCGACAGACCCGCGATTCATGCCATAGACCAGCTTGCCTGAGTTCATGGTGCCGTGCAGCGTCTGCAGCATGAAACCGTCGCCGCCGAGCGCGACGATGACGTCGGCTTCGTCAGCCGGCACGTCGCCATAGATGCGAATCAACTCTTCGCGTGCTGCGAGCGCCTCCATCGACGGCGAGGCGAGAAAGGAAAGCGTCTGAAATGAACGGCCCATGCAATGCCCTTTGTGAAGCTGTTCTAGCTAAAGGATAAAGGGCTGGTGCGACAAGGACTTTCGCATTGGGAGCTTTTGGTCGATGCCGATCGTCAACCACAATAGGTCAAGCGGGCGACCGATAGCTGCCGCTTAGCGCAGGCTGCAGTCCCCAGGAATGGATTTTTTCTTTACAGAATCGCAGAATCTGTTAGTTGGGCAGCTATTGCCCTTGTAGCTCAGTTGGTAGAGCACCTGATTTGTAATCAGGGGGTCGCGGGTTCGAACCCTGCCGGGGGCACCAGCCTACGCTCTATGAGCTTCGGCTCGGCGAGCCGAAGAGAGCAACGCCATCTTTTCCCCGCGATAGCGCCTTTCCAAATCTTAGGTTCGATCTTGCTTCGCGCGATCGTACCAGCAGATTCCAAATAGCCCGCATCGCTTGATGAACCGCGTGTGAAGCACTGCTTCAGCGCCAATTCAGCCGCGCCCGCTTATCTTGTCCTCATCATCAAATGAGGAAACAGCCATGAGGCTCGCACATCTCTTTCTCGCCGCAACCATTTCCGTCGGTGCGGCTCTCGCATCCGTCGCCCCGGCGGTTGCCATGTCGGCCGAGCGGCCGGCGGTAACGGCGCGAGGCGATATCATTCAAATTCGTGATGGCTGGCGAGGTGATCGCGACCGTGACGACCGTGACGACCGTGGCTGGCGCGATGAGCGCGATTGGCGCGGGTCCGACTGGCGCGATGATCGCGATTGGCGCCGGTCCGACTGGCGCGATGATCACCGTTACTGGCGGCGGTGGCGTGCCGAGCGTTGGCAGGAGCGTCGCGAGTGGCGCGACCGCGATCGCGGCATGCCGTTCTGGCTCTATCGCGGCTGACGTTATGGCCCGGATCATCCGGGCCATTATTTCAATGGGTGACAGGTTCGTTGACGCTCGCTTCGATCCTGTCGCCATTGCCGGTCTGGCCGGCGCCGGAAGGCGACAGCATCGCTATGCTGAGCACGGAGGCGACCATGAAGGCGATGACGGCAATCATTATGCGCATGGGCGTTCAATCCTCGTTCGGTTACGGGATTAACGCGTGATGGTGGTCCGCGTTCCTGCCTGTCCTATTGCATCGTTCCCGGCGTCGCAGGGCCGGGCGCTGTTGGCGACAGGGGATCAGGCTGGTGGATGGGGTGCGATGTATCCACCCATATGATGCTGAGAATGATCCCCACGAAGACCGCGATGAAGAGGACACCGAAAATCAGTGGTCGAATGGCCATGGGGCGGATGCTCCTCCTTGCCTCTGATCGGTTGCTACAATCGGCCGTCGTCCGATCATAGTGCGCCGGAGCATCTTTCCAAGGTAAAAATCGATTTCTCCCGGCATTGACCAAGCATTGCGCGATCGCGGCCGCCGCTTTCCATCTGTCGTACCGGCTCGAACCGTGTCAGAGATACCGGAAACATTGGGGGAGGCGGGAATATGATGAAACGGGCGGTCACTTCATTGGTTATCGTAGTGGCATTCATTTCTGTTGCCGGTGCATCGGAAATCGCAGCGCATTTCGACCGGCCGGTGAAAGTGGACGTCGTGCCACTTCCCAGGGACGAACTTAACCCCGATGCGAAGCCGAAGATCACCTGCAGCCGTTATCCCACCTTCACAGTTAAAGAGGTCGATCTCGGGGAGGTCGGCGCTGAAAAGCTGGCGCTGCTCGCGGCCGACGCGCCCTGCGAGCGCGCCGGTGAGCGCGAGCGGGTGATCGAGGATGACACCGCTGGTTATGTCATGGGCGTCAGCGGCGGTTTCGTCTTTTTCCGCGCTGCTGACGGATGGAACGGCGGGTTGCCGTTCGTCGTCTATGATGCGGCGACGGGCGAGCGGCTGCTCAATGATTCCCTTGAGGGTGATGGTTTTGCCGCGATCACGAGCGGGAAGGGGAAGTTGACCCTCGATTTCCGCCGCGTCTACACGGCTTCCTGCTCGCTTTATATGGAGAGCGCTGCCTGTGCGAAGGCGATCGGCGACGATACCGGTCTGCAGCCAAAGCAATTGCCGGACTGTGCCGCCGCCTACAAGGCGGAGATGAAGCGTAGTCCTGAGAACGCCGAGGCAATTGAAAAACTGCCGAGCGTGATCGTCTATCCAGTCGAGCTGGCCTATGCGGCCGGCGATATGGCGCGCAAGCCGATGGGCGAAGCGACCGCCTGCCTGACACCGAGCTGATTGGGCCGCGCCGTCATTTTCGAACTATTGGCGCACGAGTGAAAGCGGCTTGCCGCCTTCCTCCTTCGACTTGTCGAAATTGCCGTCGGCACGCATGTCGAAGGCAAGCGATGAACCATCATGGCCCATCAATGTGAGGCCGAACCCCTCGACATGCCAGACCGCGAGCTTGAGCGTGGCGACGTTGGCAGCGCAGTCACCGGAAAGTGACAATGGCGCATTGCCATCCGCCTCGGCATTTCCTTTGAGCGTGACGCCGCAGAGCTTTTCGCCGTCCGGCCTTTGCATCGTCCATGTCCCGGCAAGGCTTCCGAAGGTCGGCAGGCGGTCGATGCCGTTAGGCGCTGCGATCAGCAGGAGCGGCACGCCGTCTTCCGTCTTCATCGGAGAGCCCTCGTTCTCGACGAAGCGGGCGAGCACCTTGCGCGTCGCATCGATCAGGATGATGCCGCCATTGCCGTCGAAATTCCAGGCAGCGGCTTCGGCAAGCGTCGGCATCGGTTTGGCGCAGGAATCCTGGCCGGAAAGCGAATGGCCGCCGATCGCCATATCGGTTTCCAATGTTATCCGGCATCCGGCTGCACCGTCCTGAGGGGCCACGAGATAGGTTCCCGCCTGCACCTTAATAATATCGGGATCGATGTCCTGCCCGTATGCCGCGCCGCAGATAAGGAGCGTCGCCGCCGAAGCGGCGAGCCGAAGAACGAAACGGATCATGACAATTCCCCCTTTGTCCGGTCCGCCTGTGGACCACTTATGCTTTCAAATAGAGCCGCGCCGCGTAAAGCGCGATCGCCGCCGCATTCGACACGTTCAGCGACTTGATTGCGCCGGGCATGTCGAGACGGGCGAGCGCATTGACGGTCTCGCGCGTCTTCTGCCGCAGCCCTTTGCCCTCGGAACCGAGCACCAGCGCCACCTTCTCGCCCGAAAAGGTGCCCTCGAGCGGCGCCGGCCCTTCCGAATCGAGGCCGATGGTGGAGAAGCCGAGCTTGTGCAGTTCACCGAGTGCATCGGCGAGATTGGTGATCTGTATATAAGGTATCAGTTCCAGCGCGCCGGAGGCGGACTTGGCGAGCACGCCTGACTCGGTCGGGCTATGTCTCTGGGTGGTGATGACGGCGCCGGCGTTGAAGGCGACGGCCGTGCGCATGATCGCCCCGACATTGTGGGGATCGGTGACCTGGTCGAGGACGAGCAGGAGAGGGCTGTCCTTCAGCGCTTCGAGCCGGCGTACCGGAAGCGGCCGTGTTTCCAGCATCACGCCCTGATGGATCGCCTCGGGGCCGAGCACCTTGTCGATATCCTGCGGCGAGACGAGTTCGACGGGAATGCCAAGCGTGTCGGCGTCGATTTCGAGGCGGGCAAGCGCGTTCTGCGTCACGAATAGCTTGATCTTTTTACGCTCAGGATTGCCCAGGGCGGCGCGCACTGTATGCAGGCCGTAGAGATGCACCTGGTCCGGGGCGAGCGCCGGCGGTTTCCAGTCCTCGCCGCCGCGCTTGCGCTTCTGAGGCTGTGGCGTCGGGATCTCGCCGCGCTCGCGCTTGGCGTCACGGTGTGCCCTGCGCAGATTAGCGTAGTGGGTGTCCTTGGCGGATGGTTCTGTCGCGGCCGTGCCGCCGGATTTCTTGTCTTTGCTCATGCGGCTTTATAGCCAGGGCGCTCGCCGCCGCATAGGCCCTCTTTCATGTGCCGGCTTTCGGCGACGAATGAAATTTTTCGTGTTTTTTCCGTTGTCATCGTGTTGACAGACTGAAATGCTCCGGTCATATACGCGGCGCAGACGACGGGCGGCAACGCTTCGAAGTCTGACGAACTTGGTCTTCAAGATCCGGACGAAAACTGGAGAGATGCCCGAGTGGTTAAAGGGGACGGACTGTAAATCCGTTGGCTCAGCCTACGTTGGTTCAAATCCAACTCTCTCCACCATTCGTCATCGGATCTGACCAACCCCGCGGGTATAGCTCAATGGTAGAGCAGCAGCCTTCCAAGCTGAATACGCGGGTTCGATTCCCGCTACCCGCTCCAGCTTCTTGCCCAACCTGTCCATACTGATCGCCGCGCCTGATATCCGTAAATATCCCCGTTTTCTCTTGGATTTCAGCGATTTTCGAGGAGGCTTCGGCGAATCACCTTGCAGGCGGCGAATTGTCTCCCATATGCGCTGTCACACCAAGAATGGCGTCTGCAATTAAGTCTTGCGCAATTTCGCCGAAAGCCTTAAACGGCGGCACTAAACCGGTTCGCCGGGGCCCACCATTTCGTTCACAGGAAGCATTCAAATGGCAAAGAGTAAGTTTGAGCGCAACAAGCCGCACGTCAACATTGGCACGATCGGCCACGTTGACCACGGCAAGACGTCTCTGACGGCAGCGATCACGAAGTACTTCGGTGAGTTCAAGGCGTACGACCAGATTGACGCTGCTCCGGAAGAAAAGGCACGCGGCATCACCATTTCGACAGCGCACGTCGAATACGAGACGCCGAACCGCCACTACGCGCACGTCGACTGCCCCGGCCACGCCGACTACGTGAAGAACATGATCACCGGTGCTGCGCAGATGGACGGCGCGATCCTGGTGTGCTCGGCTGCTGACGGCCCGATGCCGCAGACGCGCGAACACATTCTGCTCGCCCGCCAGGTTGGCGTTCCGGCGATCGTGGTGTTCCTGAACAAGGTCGACCAGGTTGACGACGCCGAGCTTCTCGAACTGGTCGAGCTCGAAGTCCGCGAACTGCTGTCGTCCTACGACTTCCCGGGCGACGACATCCCGGTCGTCAAGGGTTCGGCACTTGCTGCTCTCGAAGACTCCGACAAGAAGATCGGCGAAGACGCAATCCGCGAGCTGATGGCTGCTGTTGACGCCTACATCCCGACGCCTGAGCGTCCGATCGACCAGCCGTTCCTGATGCCGATCGAAGACGTGTTCTCGATCTCGGGCCGTGGTACGGTCGTGACCGGCCGCGTCGAGCGTGGCATCGTCAAGGTTGGCGAAGAAGTCGAGATCGTCGGCATCCGCCCGACCTCGAAGACGACGGTGACCGGCGTTGAAATGTTCCGCAAGCTGCTCGATCAGGGCCAGGCCGGCGACAACATCGGCGCTCTGGTTCGCGGTGTGAACCGTGACGGCGTCGAGCGTGGCCAGATCCTGTGCAAGCCGGGTTCGGTCAAGCCGCACAAGAAGTTCATGGCCGAAGCCTACATCCTGACGAAGGAAGAGGGCGGCCGTCATACGCCGTTCTTCACCAACTACCGTCCGCAGTTCTACTTCCGCACGACCGACGTGACGGGCATTGTGACGCTGCCGGAAGGCACGGAGATGGTTATGCCGGGCGACAACGTCACGGTTGCCGTTGAGCTGATCGTTCCGATCGCGATGGAAGAAAAGCTGCGCTTCGCTATCCGCGAAGGCGGCCGCACCGTCGGCGCCGGTATCGTTGCCAGCATCGTCGAGTAACCTTCGGGTTATCCGCAATTATGAAGACCCCGCTGGAAACAGCGGGGTTTTTTCGTTTGATGGCTTCGGGTAGGTTTAACAGGTGTTGTAAAAATATCGTTAAATTGGCCTGTCACAGTATTTTGTTCATCTCACATTCAGAAACCGGTTTGTGAATGGCCCATTTTAGTCCAGACTCCTTCTTGCAAAGAGGAGAGCCCGGATGATTCCAAAGGCCACGTTCGTTGCGACGATATTCGCGATGTATGTTTTCACGATGTTTTTCATCGCTGCAATTCCGCAAGAGGTTGTTCAGGCAGCCGGAGTGCAGCTCAATGAGGTAAGTGTCGTCAAGTGATGACCCTTGCAGAGCATCGCAGGCTTCTGCGGTGATCGGAAATGATCGGCCAGATGCTCCCGATAGGGTGTTTCTGGCGAGGCGGGGTGAACCCCTTGCACGACGCTCGCTTGCTCTTCGCGCGGAAGCGTCTAACTATGCCTCCGGTTTCATGACGCGGAGGATATTCCATGAAGAAACGTATCCTGTTCACGGGCGGTTCGGGCAAGGCAGGTCGGCATGCCGTGCCATGGCTCGTCAATGCCGGTTACGAGGTTAACAACATCGATCTCGTGCCGCTGGATAGCCCCGGCGTTACCAATCTCATCGCCGACATCACCGATAGCGGACAGGTCTTCAACGCGCTCTCGATGCATCGCGATTTTCCCGATCTGGATGCGGGCAGGGGTGTGCAGCCCTTCGATGCCGTCGTGCATTTCGCCGCCATCCCGCGCATCCTGATCAAGCCTGACAACGAAACCTTCCGCATCAACACGATGGGCACCTACAATGTCATCGAGGCGGCGGTGAAGCTCGGCATCAGGAAGATCATCGTCGCATCGAGCGAGACGACTTACGGCGTCTGCTTCGCCGAGGGCCATCGCGATTTCCACCAGTTCCCTCTGGAGGAGGACTACGACGTCAACCCGATGGATTCCTACGGTCTTTCCAAGGTGGTCAACGAGAAGACGGCCCGCGCCTTTGCTGAGCGCTCGGGCTACGACATCTACGCGCTGCGCATCGGCAACGTCATCGAGCCGCATGAGTATGAGAGGTTCCCGACCTATTTCTCCAATCCGGAGATGCGCAAGCGCATCGCCTGGAGCTATATCGACGCCCGCGACCTTGGGCAGATCTGCCATCTCTGCATCGAGAAGGATGGACTGGGCTACCAGGTCTTCAACGCTGCCAACGACACCGTTTCGGCCAATACGCCGTCGAAGGAGCTTGCGAAGCGATTCTTCCCGAACGTGCCTTTCACCCGTGAGATCGGCGAATATGAAAGCCTGCTCTCAAACCGCAAGATTCGCGAGGTGCTGGGCTTTAGGGAAGAGCACGATTGGCGGAAATACGTGAAGGTCTGACCGCGTCTGGCCACGAAGTTGACAAGCCATTTGCCCGCATATGGGGAGAATGGCTTTGAAAATCGAAAATCGTGCTTGCCAATCCCGTGTCGTCGTCTTAAAGGGTCGCCATGCTTTTCAGCAGCGATTTGCGGGCCTTGGCCCAAGCGCTGAATGACAGGCGTGAAGGGGTATAGCTCAGCTGGTAGAGCGGCGGTCTCCAAAACCGCAGGTCGGGGGTTCGAGCCCCTCTGCCCCTGCCACTTTCCTCGATGCGGGACTGCGCGGACGTGCTCGCAGCGTTTCGGACCGGGAATAATGGGTGGCAACTAATTTCGTTAAACTTCGGTTTCCCCCTTGTGTATTCGGAAATCGGTGTTTATTTAGGGTTCAACAGACACGCGGTGCGTGGGGCTGATAGTTTCAGCTTTACGCGCCGTAATTGCGTGGGCAGTCGATGGCATCTAAATCCAATCCGTTTGCGTTTCTGCAGCAGGTTCGCTCCGAGACGTCCAAGGTCACATGGCCGTCGCGCCGCGAGACGATGATCTCGACGGTCATGGTGCTGGTGATGGTGGTTTTCGCCGCGCTGTTTTTCTTTGCCGCTGACCAGCTGATCGGCTGGGTTCTGAGCTTTGTGCTCAATACCGGCAACTGATACGGGTGGAGATGAAAATGGCGGCACGTTGGTACATCGTCCACGCGTATTCGAATTTTGAAAAGAAGGTGGCTGAGGACATCGAGAACAAGGCTCGCCAGAAGGGGCTTGAGCACCTGTTCGAGAAGATCCTCGTGCCGACCGAAAAGGTGGTGGAAGTGCGCCGCGGCCGCAAGGTCGATAGCGAGCGCAAGTTTTTCCCGGGCTATGTTCTCGTTCGTGCCAATCTGACGGATGAAGCCTATCACCTGATCAAGAATACGCCGAAGGTCACGGGTTTCCTCGGCTCCGACAATAAGCCCGTTCCGATTCCGGATTATGAAGCCGAGCGTATTCTCGGTCAGGTCCAGGAAGGTGTCGAGCGGCCGAAGGCATCCATTACCTTCGAGATCGGCGAGCAGGTCCGCGTTTCTGATGGCCCCTTCGCCTCGTTCAACGGCACGGTTCAGGACGTGGACGAAGAGCGTTCGCGCCTGAAGGTGGAAGTGTCGATTTTCGGCCGCGCAACGCCGGTCGAGCTGGAATACGCACAGGTCGAGAAGGTCTGATTGCAGAATTGGGAGGCTGGCCTTGCGGCCTGTCTCCTGCGGACGTTGTCCGCATCCGCGTGGAAGGTGAGGGGTCTTAGCCGGACCCTAACGATCCGTACCACGCAACCGCAGCCGCCGGAGAGATCCGGCATCACGGGCCGGGCAACCGGCCGTTCATGAAAGGCAGAGAGATATGGCTAAGAAAGTTGCAGGCCAGCTCAAGCTTCAGGTCAAGGCAGGATCGGCAAACCCGTCCCCGCCGATTGGTCCGGCGCTTGGTCAGCGTGGCATTAACATCATGGAATTCTGCAAGGCGTTCAATGCCGCCACGCAGGAAATGGAAAAGGGTATGCCGATCCCGGTCGTCATCACCTATTACCAGGACAAGTCCTTCACCTTCGCGATGAAGCAGCCTCCGGTCAGCTACTGGCTGAAGAAGGAAGCGAAGATCACGTCCGGTTCCAAGACGCCCGGCAAGGGCGCCAAGGCCGGCTCCCTCACCAAGGCTCAGATCAAGTCGATCGCCGAAGCCAAGATGAAGGATCTGAACGCAGCGGATATCGAAGGTGCAATGGCGATGATCGAGGGCTCTGCCCGCGCCATGGGCCTGGAAGTGGTGGGTTAAGATCATGGCTGGTAAGCGCACACAGAAGATCAACGAAGGTGTTGATCCTACCAAGCTCTACGCTCTGACCCTGGCAATCGGCATGGTCAAGGAACGGGCTGTCGCAAAGTTCGACGAAACCATCGAAGTCTCGATGAACCTCGGCGTCGACCCCCGCCATGCGGACCAGATGGTTCGCGGCGTCGTCAACCTCCCGAACGGCACGGGCCGTACGGTTCGCGTTGCGGTCTTTGCTCGTGGCGTTAAGGCTGATGAAGCCAAGGCAGCCGGTGCCGATATCGTCGGCGCTGAAGAGCTCGTCGAAATCGTCCAGGGTGGCAAGATCGAATTCGATCGCTGCATCGCCACCCCGGACATGATGCCGCTCGTCGGCCGTCTCGGTAAGGTTCTCGGCCCCCGCGGCATGATGCCGAACCCGAAGGTCGGCACCGTGACCATGGACGTCGCTGGAGCTGTCAAGGCCTCCAAGGGCGGCGCCGTCGAGTTCCGCGTCGAGAAGGCTGGTATCGTCCACGCTGGCATCGGCAAGGCTTCTTTCGACGCCAAGGCTCTGGAAGAAAACATCCGCGCCTTCGCTGATGCCGTCATCAAGGCGAAGCCGGCTGGTGCCAAGGGCAACTACGTCAAGCGCGTGGCGATTTCTTCGACCATGGGCCCGGGCGTCAAGATCGAAGTCGGCTCGGTCACCGCAGGTCCGACTGCATAAGTTATTGCCGGGCTTTTAAGCCCGGCGACTGAATTTCCGGCCTCGTAAGGGGCCGGAATATTCCGGAGAAATCCGGAATCCTGTCCGAGATTGCAGGTGGTTTTCCCTTAATCACTTGGCCTGCATGAGACGGGTAAGACCCGAATTGCATGAAGTTCGCTTCTCGTAACTCGGTTCGAGCCTTGGATGCCTTGTGCCTCTTTAGCCTTGATTGGCGCGGGAGCGCGGGGGGACAGGATCCTCAAGCGTCGCTTGGGATCTCGCATGATCCCAGGAGGCAAAGGCAACCCGGCGGGCCCGTTTTCGGTCCCGCCAACTGGAGATAGGCAGTGGAAAGAGCGGAAAAACGCGAATTCGTCACGGAACTGAACGAAGTCTTCAAGGCTTCGGGCTCAGTTGTCGTGGCCCACTATGCTGGTGCCACAGTCGCGCAGATGAACGATTTTCGTTCGAAGATGCGTGCAGCTGGCGGTACCGTCAAAGTCGCGAAGAACCGCCTGGCCAAAATTGCCCTTCAGGGTACGGAAGCGGAAGGGATTACCAATCTCTTCAAGGGTCAGACGCTGATTGCATACAGCAACGATCCGATCACCGCTCCGAAGGTCGTCATGGATTTCGCCAAGACCAACGACAAGATCGTGGTTCTCGGCGGCGCCATGGGAACAACCACGCTCAACGCCGAAGCAGTCAAGTCGCTTGCGACCCTGCCTTCGCTCGACGAGCTGCGTGCGAAGCTGCTGGGCATGATCCAGACACCGGCTACCCGCATCGCTGGGGTTGTTGCAGCACCGGCAAGCCAGCTTGCCCGCGTGTTTGCGGCCTACGCCAAGAAGGACGAAGCCGCTTAAGGCGGTTTTTCGCTGTTTATAATCAACCGGTTCGAACCGAACAAAAGGAACTAGTAAAATGGCTGATCTCGCAAAGATCGTTGACGACCTCTCCTCGCTGACCGTTCTGGAAGCTGCAGAACTGTCGAAGCTTCTCGAAGAAAAGTGGGGCGTTTCCGCTGCTGCTCCGGTAGCTGTTGCTGCCGCTGCTGGTGGCGCCGGCGCTGCTGCTGTCGTTGAAGAAGAAAAGACTGAATTCGACGTCATCCTCGTCGACGCTGGTGCAAACAAGATCAACGTCATCAAGGAAGTCCGCGCCATCACCGGTCTCGGCCTCAAGGAAGCCAAGGACCTCGTCGAAGGCGCTCCGAAGGCTGTCAAGGAAGCTGTTTCCAAGGCTGAAGCCGCCGACATCAAGAAGAAGCTTGAAGACGCTGGCGCCAAGGCCGACGTCAAGTAATCTTGAACTGCTTTTGGGAGGCAGCAACGACTGCCTCCCATTTGCCGTTTTTCTGAACGAATTACCCAAAAGCCGCGTCAAAACGGCTTTTGGGTAATGGGTTCTTCAAAAGGATAGTCTCGCACCGAGGGCAGCACAGCAATCCGAGCTGAGCGTTTTCGGGAGTCGGACGAGATTGAACTACCCATTGATTGACGGGGTCGACTGGCCATCGGTTCCCGTCCGTTGCAGGCCCGGGTGCAAGATTTTGAAGGAGCGACGATGGCTCAGACCCTTTCGTTCAACGGTCGCAGGCGCGTACGCAAGTTTTTTGGTAAGATCCCCGAAGTCGCAGAAATGCCGAACCTCATCGAGGTTCAAAAGGCGTCCTACGACCAGTTTCTGATGGTTGAAGAGCCCAAGGGCGGTCGCCCCGACGAAGGCCTTCAGGCTGTCTTCAAGTCGGTTTTCCCGATCACGGATTTTTCCGGCGCGTCCATGCTGGAGTTCGTATCCTATGAATTCGAGCCGCCGAAGTTCGACGTCGACGAATGCCGTCAGCGTGATCTGACCTACGCAGCGCCGCTGAAGGTGACGCTGCGCCTCATCGTGTTCGATATCGACGAGGATACCGGCGCGAAGTCGATCAAGGACATCAAGGAACAGTCCGTCTACATGGGCGATATGCCGCTCATGACCAATAACGGCACGTTCATCGTCAACGGCACCGAGCGCGTCATCGTCTCCCAGATGCACCGTTCGCCGGGCGTCTTCTTCGACCACGACAAGGGCAAGAGCCATTCTTCCGGCAAGCTGCTCTTTGCGGCCCGTGTCATCCCCTATCGCGGTTCCTGGCTCGATATCGAATTCGACGCCAAGGACATCGTCTACGCCCGTATCGACCGCCGCCGCAAGATTCCGGTGACGTCGCTCTTGATGGCGCTCGGCATGGACGGCGAGGAAATCCTCGACACCTTCTACACGAAGTCGCTCTACAAGCGCGACGGCGAAGGCTGGCGCATTCCCTTCAAGCCGGAAACGCTGAAGGGTGCCAAGGCGATCACCGAGATGGTCGACGCCGATACCGGCGAAGTCGTCGTGGAAGCCGGCAAGAAGCTGACCCCGCGCCTGCTGCGTCAGCTTTCCGACAAGGGCCTGAAGGCGCTGAAGGCCGGCGACGACGACCTTTACGGCAACTACCTCGCCGAAGACATCGTCAACTACTCGACGGGTGAAATCTATCTCGAGGCCGGCGACGAAATCGACGAGAAGACACTCGGCATCATCCTGGCAAACGGTTTCGACGAGATCCCGGTTCTCGGCATCGACCACATCAATGTCGGCGCCTATATCCGCAATACGCTGTCTGCCGACAAGAACGAGAACCGTCAGGACGCTCTGTTCGACATCTACCGCGTCATGCGTCCGGGTGAACCGCCGACCATGGAATCGGCCGAAGCCATGTTCAACTCGCTGTTCTTCGATGCGGAGCGTTACGACCTCTCCGCCGTCGGCCGCGTCAAGATGAACATGCGTCTCGACCTGACCGTCGAGGACACCGTCCGCATCCTGCGCAAGGACGACATCCTGGCCGTGGTCAAGATGCTGGTCGAACTGCGCGACGGCAAGGGCGAAATCGACGACATCGACAACCTCGGCAACCGCCGCGTCCGCTCGGTCGGCGAACTGATGGAAAATCAGTATCGTCTCGGCCTGCTCCGCATGGAGCGCGCGATCAAGGAACGCATGTCCTCGATCGAGATCGACACGGTCATGCCGCAGGATCTGATCAACGCCAAGCCGGCTGCTGCAGCCGTCCGCGAATTCTTCGGTTCCTCGCAGCTCTCGCAGTTTATGGACCAGGTCAACCCGCTCTCGGAAATCACCCACAAGCGCCGTCTTTCGGCTCTTGGCCCGGGCGGTCTGACCCGCGAGCGCGCCGGCTTCGAAGTCCGCGACGTGCATCCGACCCACTACGGCCGTATTTGCCCGATCGAAACGCCGGAAGGGCCGAACATCGGTCTCATCAACTCGCTTGCGACCTTTGCCCGCGTCAACAAGTACGGCTTCATCGAAAGCCCGTACCGCCGCATCGTCGACGGCAAGGTGACCAACGACGTGCTTTACCTCTCCGCCATGGAAGAGGCGAAGTACTACGTCGCCCAGGCCAACGCCGAAATGAACGCCGACGGTTCCTTCGTCGACGAATTCGTCGTCTGCCGTCATGCCGGCGAAGTTATGCTCGCCCCGCGCGACAGCATGAACCTGATGGACGTTTCGCCGAAGCAGGTCGTTTCGGTCGCAGCCGCGCTCATCCCGTTCCTGGAAAACGACGACGCCAACCGCGCGCTCATGGGCTCGAACATGCAGCGTCAGGCAGTGCCGCTGCTGCGTGCCGAAGCTCCGTTCGTCGGCACCGGCATGGAGCCGGTCGTCGCCCGTGACTCAGGCGCTGCTATCGGCGCCCGCCGCGGCGGCGTGGTCGATCAGGTTGATGCGACGCGTATCGTTATCCGCGCCACGGAAGACCTCGAAGCCGGCAAATCCGGCGTCGATATCTACCGTCTGCAGAAGTTCCAGCGTTCGAACCAGAACACCTGCGTCAACCAGCGTCCGCTGGTCACCGTCGGTGACGAGGTCAACCGCGGCGACATTCTTGCCGACGGTCCGTCGACCGATCTCGGCGATCTGGCGCTCGGCCGCAACGCGCTCGTCGCGTTCATGCCCTGGAACGGCTACAACTACGAAGACTCGATCCTGCTCTCCGAGCGCATCGTTGCCGACGACGTGTTCACCTCCATCCACATCGAGGAATTCGAAGTGATGGCGCGCGACACCAAGCTTGGTCCTGAGGAAATCACCCGCGATATTCCGAACGTTTCGGAAGAAGCGCTGAAGAACCTCGACGAAGCCGGCATCGTCTATATCGGCGCCGAAGTTCAGCCGGGCGATATCCTCGTCGGCAAGATCACGCCGAAGGGCGAAAGCCCAATGACGCCGGAAGAAAAGCTTCTGCGCGCCATCTTCGGTGAAAAGGCCTCCGACGTGCGCGACACCTCCATGCGCATGCCGCCCGGCACCTACGGCACGATCGTCGAAGTTCGCGTCTTCAACCGCCACGGCGTTGAGAAGGACGAGCGCGCGATGGCGATCGAGCGCGAAGAGATCGAGCGTCTGGCAAAGGACCGTGACGACGAGCAGGCGATCCTCGACCGTAACGTCTACGGCCGTTTGATCGACATGCTGCGCGGTCAGGTCTCCATTGCCGGTCCGAAGGGCTTCAAGAAGGGCACCGAGCTTTCGAACGCCGTCGTCTCCGAATATCCCCGCTCGCAGTGGTGGATGTTCGCCGTCGAGGACGAGAAGGTCCAGAGCGAGCTCGAAGCACTTCGTGGCCAGTACGACGAATCCAAGTCGCGCCTCGAACAGCGCTTCATGGACAAGGTCGAGAAGGTCCAGCGCGGCGATGAAATGCCTCCTGGCGTCATGAAGATGGTCAAGGTCTTCGTCGCCGTGAAGCGCAAGATCCAGCCGGGCGACAAGATGGCCGGCCGTCACGGGAACAAGGGCGTCGTCTCGCGCATTGTGCCGGTGGAGGATATGCCGTTCCTCGAAGACGGCACGCATGTCGACGTCGTTCTGAACCCGCTTGGCGTGCCCTCGCGCATGAACGTCGGCCAGATCCTGGAAACGCACCTGGGCTGGGCTTGCGCCGGCATGGGTCGCCAGATCGGCGAACTGATCGAAGCTTACAAGGCGAACGGCAACATCGAGCCGCTGCGCAAGACCATCAGCGATGTCGTCGGTGACGGTCCGAAGGCTGAACAGGTCCACGAGTTCGACGATGACTCGGTTCTGCGTCTTGCCGACCAGTGGAAGCGCGGCGTTTCGATTGCGACGCCTGTTTTCGACGGTGCGCATGAAGGCGACGTCAACGACATGCTGCGCCTGGCAGGTCTCAAGGATACCGGCCAGTCGACGCTCTATGACGGCCGTACCGGCGAGCAGTTCGACCGCCAGGTGACTGTGGGCTACATCTACATGCTGAAGCTCAACCACTTGGTCGACGACAAGATCCATGCCCGTTCGATCGGTCCTTACTCGCTCGTGACCCAGCAGCCGCTGGGCGGCAAGGCGCAGTTCGGCGGCCAGCGCTTCGGCGAAATGGAAGTCTGGGCGCTCGAAGCCTACGGCGCGGCCTACACGCTGCAGGAAATGCTGACGGTGAAGTCGGACGACGTCGCCGGCCGCACCAAGGTCTACGAAGCCATTGTCCGCGGAGACGACACGTTCGAAGCCGGTATTCCGGAAAGCTTCAACGTTCTCGTCAAGGAAATGCGCTCGCTGGGCCTCAGCGTCGAGCTCGAGAACACCAAGCTTGACGAGGCGCAGGCAGCCCAGCTGCCCGATGCGGCCGAGTAAGCACTTGATAGGGCGTGCGCTGCCAATACGGCGCACGCCGGTCCCGCCGGGCGCCGTATCCGTGTCGGCCCGGAAGGGAAGTTTCGCCGCATCTTGCGGTTATTCTCGTTTAAGCGAGGGAGGCGGCTCCCGGGAAATTGCCGCCGACCATCGCATTTTGAGGGCGCTTTAGCCCATGAAGGAGACAGGCATGAACCAAGAGGTCATGAATCTTTTCAATCCGCAGGTGCCTGCACAGAATTTCGATTCCATTCGGATTTCGATCGCGTCTCCGGAGAAGATCCTCTCCTGGTCCTACGGTGAGATCAAGAAGCCGGAAACCATCAACTACCGCACGTTCAAGCCGGAACGTGACGGTCTGTTCTGCGCGCGCATCTTTGGCCCGATCAAGGACTACGAGTGCCTGTGCGGCAAGTACAAGCGCATGAAGTACAAGGGCATCATCTGCGAAAAGTGCGGCGTCGAAGTCACGCTGTCGCGCGTTCGCCGTGAGCGCATGGGCCATATCGAGCTCGCCGCTCCCGTTGCCCACATCTGGTTCCTGAAGTCGCTGCCGAGCCGTATTTCGACGCTGCTCGACATGACGCTGAAGGATGTTGAGCGCGTCCTCTACTTCGAAAACTACATCGTCACCGAGCCCGGCCTGACCGCCCTGAAGGAGCACCAGCTCCTCTCGGAAGAAGAGTACATGCTTGCCGTCGACGAATACGGCGAAGACCAGTTCACCGCGATGATCGGCGCTGAGGCGATCTACGAGATGCTGGCCTCGATGAATCTCGAAAAGATCGCTGGCGACCTGCGCTCCGAGCTTGCCGACACCACGTCGGATCTCAAGCAGAAGAAGCTGATGAAGCGCCTGAAGATCGTCGAGAACTTCATGGAATCCGGCAACCGTCCGGAATGGATGATCATGAAGGTCGTTCCGGTCATCCCGCCGGATCTGCGTCCGCTGGTTCCTCTGGACGGTGGTCGTTTCGCGACGTCGGATCTGAACGATCTTTACCGCCGCGTCATCAACCGTAACAACCGCTTGAAGCGCCTCATCGAACTGCGCGCACCTGGCATCATCATCCGCAACGAAAAGCGCATGCTGCAGGAATCTGTGGATGCGCTGTTCGACAATGGCCGCCGCGGCCGCGTCATCACCGGCGCCAACAAGCGTCCGTTGAAGTCGCTGTCCGACATGCTCAAGGGCAAGCAGGGCCGCTTCCGCCAGAACCTGCTCGGCAAGCGCGTCGACTATTCCGGCCGTTCGGTCATCGTGACCGGTCCGGAATTGAAGCTGCATCAGTGCGGTCTTCCGAAGAAGATGGCGCTCGAACTCTTCAAGCCGTTCATCTACGCTCGCCTCGACGCCAAGGGTTACTCCTCGACCGTCAAGCAGGCCAAGAAGCTGGTTGAAAAGGAAAAGCCTGAGGTCTGGGATATCCTCGACGAGGTCATCCGCGAGCATCCGGTTCTCCTGAACCGCGCGCCGACGCTGCACCGCCTGGGTATCCAGGCCTTCGAACCCACCCTGGTCGAAGGCAAGGCGATCCAGCTGCACCCGCTCGTCTGCACGGCCTTCAACGCCGACTTCGACGGTGACCAGATGGCCGTTCACGTGCCGCTGTCGCTCGAAGCCCAGCTCGAAGCCCGCGTGCTGATGATGTCGACCAACAACATCCTGCACCCGGCCAACGGTGCGCCGATCATCGTTCCCTCGCAGGACATGGTTCTCGGTCTCTACTACCTCTCGATCCTGAACCAGAACGAGCCGGGCGAAGGCATGGCCTTCTCCGATCTCGGCGAACTGCATCACGCTCTTGAAAGCAAGGTCGTGACGCTGCACACCAAGATCCGCGGCCGTTTCAAGTCGATCGACGAGGATGGCAAGCCCTACTCGAAGATCTATGAGACGACGCCTGGCCGTCTGCTCATCGGCGAACTGCTGCCGAAGAACGGCAAGGTGCCCTTCGACATCTGCAACCAGGAAATGACCAAGAAGAACATCTCCAAGATGATCGACACGGTCTACCGTCATTGCGGCCAGAAGGACACGGTCATTTTCTGCGACCGCATCATGCAGCTCGGCTTTAGCCATGCCTGCCGCGCCGGCATTTCGTTCGGCAAGGACGACATGGTCATTCCGGAAACCAAGGCAAAGATCGTTGGCGACACCGAAAACCTGGTCAAGGAATACGAGCAGCAGTACAACGACGGCCTGATCACTCAGGGCGAAAAGTACAACAAGGTCGTTGATGCCTGGGGCAAGGCAACCGAGAAGGTCGCTGAAGACATGATGGCCCGTATTAAGGCTGTCGAGTTCGATCCGAACACTGGCCGCCAGAAGCCGATGAACGCCATCTATATGATGTCGCATTCCGGCGCCCGTGGTTCTCCGAACCAGATGCGCCAGCTGGGCGGCATGCGCGGCCTCATGGCCAAGCCGTCGGGCGAAATCATCGAGACGCCGATCATCTCGAACTTCAAGGAAGGCCTGACCGTCAACGAGTACTTCAACTCGACGCACGGCGCCCGTAAGGGTCTGGCAGACACCGCCTTGAAGACAGCAAACTCCGGTTACCTGACCCGCCGTCTCGTCGACGTCGCGCAGGATTGCATTGTCACGCACGTCGACTGCGGTACCGAAACCGGTCTGACCATGACGGCCATCGTCGATGCCGGCCAGGTCGTCGCCTCGCTCGGCGCCCGTATCCTCGGCCGCACGGCGCTCGACGACATCGATCATCCGGTTACGGGTGAGCGCATCGTCGATGCCGGCAAGATGATCCTCGAGCCTGATGTCATCGAAATCGAGAAGGCCGGTATCCAGTCGATCCGCATCCGCTCGGCGCTGACCTGCGAAATCCAGACGGGCGTCTGCTCGGTCTGCTACGGCCGCGACCTCGCGCGCGGTACGCCTGTCAACATGGGCGAAGCCGTCGGCGTCATCGCTGCTCAGTCGATCGGCGAGCCGGGAACCCAGCTCACCATGCGTACCTTCCACCTTGGCGGTACGGCAACCGTGGTCGACCAGTCGTTCCTGGAAGCCTCGTACGAAGGTACGGTGCAGATCAAGAACCGCAACCTGCTGCGCAACTCCGAAGGCAGCCTCGTTGCCATGGGCCGCAACATGACCGTCCAGATCCTGGACGAGCGTGGCGTGGAGCGCTCTTCGCAGCGCGTCGCCTACGGTTCGAAGCTGCATGTCGACGAGGGTGACAAGGTCAAGCGCGGCCAGCGTCTGGCTGAGTGGGATCCCTATACCCGTCCGATGATGACGGAAGTAGCCGGTACCGTTCAGTTCGAAGATCTGGTCGATGGTCTCTCCGTTCTCGAAGCGACCGACGAATCCACCGGCATCACCAAGCGTCAGGTCATCGACTGGCGGTCGACGCCGCGCGGCTCGGACCTCAAGCCGGCGATCGTCATCAAGGATGCCAACGGCAATATCGCGAAGCTGTCGCGTGGTAGCGATGCCCGCTTCTTCCTCTCGGTGGATGCGATCCTGTCGGTCGAACCGGGCACGAAGGTCTCCCAGGGTGACGTTCTCGCCCGTTCGCCGCTCGAAAGCGCCAAGACCAAGGACATCACCGGCGGTCTGCCGCGTGTTGCCGAACTGTTCGAAGCTCGCCGTCCGAAGGATCACGCCATCATCGCAGAGATCGATGGTACGATCCGCCTCGGCCGCGACTACAAGAACAAGCGTCGCGTCATCATCGAGCCGGCGGAAGACGGTGTCGAGCCTGTCGAATACCTGATCCCGAAGGGCAAGCCCTTCCATCTTCAGGACGGCGACTATATCGAAAAGGGTGATTACATCCTCGACGGTAACCCGGCTCCGCACGACATCCTGGCGATCAAGGGCGTGGAGGCTCTCGCTTCCTACCTCGTCAACGAAATCCAGGAAGTCTACCGTCTGCAGGGCGTCGTCATCAACGACAAGCACATCGAGGTGATCGTCCGTCAGATGCTGCAGAAGGTGGAAATCACCGATGCGGGCGACTCGACCTATATCGTCGGCGACAATGTCGACCGGATCGAGCTCGAAGACGTCAACGATCATCTGATCGAGCAGGGCAAGAAGCCCGCCCACGGCGATCCGGTTCTTCTCGGCATCACCAAGGCGTCGCTGCAGACCCCGTCCTTCATCTCGGCCGCGTCCTTCCAGGAAACGACCAAGGTGCTGACGGAAGCTGCAATCGCCGGCAAGACCGACGGCCTGCAGGGCCTGAAGGAAAACGTCATCGTCGGCCGCCTCATCCCGGCCGGCACCGGCGGCACCATGACGCAGATCCGCCGCATCGCCACGTCGCGCGACGAGCTGATCCTCGAAGAGCGTCGCAAGGGCACTGGGGCAGCCGTCGCCACCCCGATGCTGCAGGACATGGCCGAAAACGCCCCGGCTGCGGAATAATCCGCAGCTGAAGTTCATGAATTGAAAACCGCCCGGAGCGATCCGGGCGGTTTTTCATTTCTGCAATGTTCTGATGGACCCGGGGGAGGGAAGGCGCTGCCTCATGCCGGTTGCGCCACCGCGGCCGGCAGTTCCCGTCAATTGAACCGGATGATCGCGACCTCGCCGTCGACCGCGCCCTGATAGGCCGAGGCATGCGGCTCTTCGGCCGGGATTTCGGTGAGCATGCCGATCTGGTCGAGATCGGCCTCGATGAAACCTTCCTCGGCAAGAGCGTTCAAGGCTTCACGCACAGCAGTGTCGTCGTCTGGCGCCTTCAGCAGGATGTGCAGGTCGATGCCTTCGCTGGCGTCGGACTCGTAGCCCTTGCCGATGATGATGAAGATCATCGGGCCGTCGAAATTGTTGTCGTTATCAGGTGTCGTAATCATCGCCTGTCCTTCGGCTCTTTGACGATTCGGTCGCGCGAATCCTGCTGTGAGGGCCGCACGCCGCATTTGCTGATTCCTTAGCTGCTTTTGCTGCAATGCCCAAGTTTTTATCTTGGCGCACGGCCGCCATTTCGTCTAGAAGGATGAAATCCGGGCGTTAGGCCCGCAGATCAAGGCGATGCGGCGAGTTTATTTATTAACCGGCCTTGACGAGACGGGTGGAAACCAGTAGTACCCCGGCCATCAGATCCCATGTGAGGCTTGGCTATTCGGGGCGACGCGCCCTGGAGTTCACCTCAAACAAGGTTCTAAACGCACGTTGAAGTCATGATGCTGCACGCATGACGCATGGTTTTATGCGTCCTCTGCTCCTTGTGGTCCATCTGCGGAAGCGGATCGGGCCATATTTTGCGCATTGACGGAAAGCGTGCGTCATTGCCGGAGACGGTGTGAGTTCAAGCCCGCCAGGGCACTGAGATAAAACGTAAGGGATGGTTGAATGCCTACCGTAAACCAGCTGATCCGCAAGCCTCGCCAGGCGAACGTAAAGCGTAATAAGGTTCCCGCTCTCCAGGAGAACCCGCAGAAGCGCGGCGTTTGCACGCGCGTCTACACGACGACGCCGAAGAAGCCGAACTCGGCTCTGCGTAAGGTCGCAAAGATCCGCCTCACCAACGGCTTCGAAGTCATTGGTTACATCCCCGGCGAAGGTCACAACCTTCAGGAACACTCTGTCGTCATGATCCGCGGCGGCCGCGTGAAGGACCTTCCGGGTGTCCGTTATCACATCATCCGCGGTGTACTCGATACCCAGGGTGTCAAGAACCGCAAGCAGCGCCGCTCCAAGTACGGTGCGAAGCGTCCGAAGTAATTCGGTTTTCGAATAGTCCGGCGCTGCGCGAGGTCCTCCGCGTGATGAAGCGCCTTAACGGTTGAAGAGACGAAAAGTATGTCCAGACGTCATAAAGCAGAAAAGCGCGAGATTAACCCGGATCCGAAGTTCGGCGATCTCGTTGTGACCAAGTTCATGAACGCCATCATGCTCGATGGTAAGAAGTCCGTTGCTGAAAACATCGTCTACGGTGCGTTCGACGCCGTCCAGGGTAAGTCCAAGCAGGAGCCGCTCACGGTTTTCCATTCTGCGCTCGACAACATTGCCCCGCACGTTGAAGTCCGCTCGCGCCGCGTCGGTGGTGCGACCTACCAGGTTCCGGTCGATGTTCGTCCGGAGCGCCGCCAAGCCCTCGCCATCCGTTGGCTGATTGCCGCTGCCCGCAAGCGTAACGAAACGACCATGATCGACCGTCTGTCCGGCGAACTGCTCGATGCGTCCAACAACCGCGGCTCCGCCGTTAAGAAGCGCGAAGACACGCACAAGATGGCTGACGCCAACCGCGCGTTCTCGCACTATCGCTGGTAATTCCGAACGGTATCGAAAGGCAGTCCACAATGGCTCGCGAATATAAGATCGAAGACTACCGCAATTTCGGTATCATGGCGCATATCGACGCCGGCAAGACCACGACCACCGAGCGTATCCTTTACTACACCGGCAAGTCGCACAAGATCGGCGAAGTCCACGACGGCGCAGCCACCATGGACTGGATGGAGCAGGAGCAGGAGCGTGGCATCACGATCACGTCTGCTGCCACCACGACCTTCTGGAAGGGCCGTGACGGCAAGACGCGCCGCTTCAACATCATCGACACCCCCGGCCACGTCGACTTCACCATCGAAGTCGAGCGCTCGCTGCGCGTTCTCGACGGCGCCATCGCGCTTCTCGACGCCAACGCCGGTGTTGAGCCGCAGACGGAGACCGTCTGGCGTCAGGCTGAGAAGTACAACGTTCCGCGCATGATCTTCTGCAACAAGATGGACAAGACAGGCGCGGACTTCTACCGCTCCGTCGAGATGATCAAGACCCGTCTCGGCGCAACGGCTGTCGTCATGCAGCTGCCGATCGGTGCAGAAACCGAATTCAAGGGCGTTGTCGACCTCATCGAGATGAACGCTCTCATCTGGCGCGACGAGTCGCTGGGTGCGCAGTGGGATGTCGTCGAGATCCCTGAAGACATGAAGGCCAAGGCCGAAGAATATCGCGAAAAGCTGATCGAAACGGTTGTCGAGATCGACGAAGCCGCGACGGAAGCCTATCTCGAAGGCAACCTGCCCGACAACGACAAGATCCGCGAGCTCGTTCGCCGCGGCACGATCGACGTCAAGTTCCATCCGATGTTCTGCGGTACTGCCTTCAAGAACAAGGGTGTACAGCCGTTGCTCGACGCCGTCGTCGACTATCTGCCGTCTCCGATGGACATTCCCGCGATCAAGGGCATCGATTTCAAGACGGAAGCTGAAATCGAGCGTCATGCCGATGACAACGAGCCGCTGTCCATGCTCGCTTTCAAGATCATGAACGACCCCTTCGTTGGTTCGCTCACCTTCGCGCGCATCTACTCCGGCAAGCTCGAAAAGGGCGCATCGGTCATCAACACGGTCAAGGACAAGCGCGAGCGCGTCGGCCGCATGCTGCAGATGCATTCCAACTCGCGTGAAGACATCGAAGAAGCCTTCGCTGGTGACATCGTCGCTCTCGCAGGTCTCAAGGAAACCACGACCGGCGATACGCTCTGCGACCCGCTGAAGCCGGTTATCCTCGAGCGCATGGAATTCCCCGAGCCGGTCATCCAGATCGCTATCGAGCCGAAGACCAAGGGCGACCAGGAAAAGATGGGCCTCGCGCTCAACCGTCTGGCTGCTGAGGATCCGTCTTTCCGCGTCAAGACCGACCAGGAATCCGGCCAGACCATCATTGCCGGCATGGGCGAACTGCATCTCGACATCATCGTCGACCGTATGCGTCGTGAGTTCAAGGTCGAAGCAACCGTCGGTGCGCCGCAGGTTGCCTACCGCGAAACCATCACGCGCCAGCACGAAGAAGACTACACGCACAAGAAGCAGTCCGGTGGTACCGGCCAGTTCGCGCGCGTCAAGATCATCTTCGAACCGAACCCGGACGGCGACGACTTCAAGTTCGAATCCAAGATCGTCGGCGGCTCTGTTCCGAAGGAATACATCCCCGGCGTTCAGAAGGGCATCGAAAGCGTTCTGTCTTCCGGTCCGCTCGCTGGCTTCCCGATGCTCGGCGTCAAGGCAACCCTCATCGATGGTGCCTTCCACGACGTCGACTCGTCGGTCCTCGCGTTCGAAATCGCTTCCCGCGCTTGCTTCCGTGAAGCAGCCAAGAAGGCCGGCGCTCAGCTCCTCGAGCCGATGATGAAGGTCGAAGTCGTTACCCCGGAAGATTATGTCGGCGACGTCATCGGCGACCTGAACTCCCGCCGCGGTCAGATCCAGGGTCAGGAAAGCCGTGGTATCGCTGTTGTCATCAACGCCAACGTTCCGCTGGCGAACATGTTCAAGTACGTCGATAACCTGCGCTCCATGTCGCAGGGTCGCGCTCAGTACACGATGACCTTCGATCACTACGCGCCGGTCCCGTCGAACGTCGCAACCGAAATCCAGGCAAAGTATTCCGGTCAGAAGTGACCGGAATACCAATTGACCGATAACAAGAATTAGATCCCTTCGGGGACTAGCAAAACGGAGAGCCGAAAATGGCAAAGAGTAAGTTTGAGCGCAACAAGCCGCACGTCAACATTGGCACGATCGGCCACGTTGACCACGGCAAGACGTCTCTGACGGCAGCGATCACGAAGTACTTCGGTGAGTTCAAGGCGTACGACCAGATTGACGCTGCTCCGGAAGAAAAGGCACGCGGCATCACCATTTCGACAGCGCACGTCGAATACGAGACGCCGAACCGCCACTACGCGCACGTCGACTGCCCCGGCCACGCCGACTACGTGAAGAACATGATCACCGGTGCTGCGCAGATGGACGGCGCGATCCTGGTGTGCTCGGCTGCTGACGGCCCGATGCCGCAGACGCGCGAACACATTCTGCTCGCCCGCCAGGTTGGCGTTCCGGCGATCGTGGTGTTCCTGAACAAGGTCGACCAGGTTGACGACGCCGAGCTTCTCGAACTGGTCGAGCTCGAAGTCCGCGAACTGCTGTCGTCCTACGACTTCCCGGGCGACGACATCCCGGTCGTCAAGGGTTCGGCACTTGCTGCTCTCGAAGACTCCGACAAGAAGATCGGCGAAGACGCAATCCGCGAGCTGATGGCTGCTGTTGACGCCTACATCCCGACGCCTGAGCGTCCGATCGACCAGCCGTTCCTGATGCCGATCGAAGACGTGTTCTCGATCTCGGGCCGTGGTACGGTCGTGACCGGCCGCGTCGAGCGTGGCATCGTCAAGGTTGGCGAAGAAGTCGAGATCGTCGGCATCCGCCCGACCTCGAAGACGACGGTGACCGGCGTTGAAATGTTCCGCAAGCTGCTCGATCAGGGCCAGGCCGGCGACAACATCGGCGCTCTGGTTCGCGGTGTGAACCGTGACGGCGTCGAGCGTGGCCAGATCCTGTGCAAGCCGGGTTCGGTCAAGCCGCACAAGAAGTTCATGGCCGAAGCCTACATCCTGACGAAGGAAGAGGGCGGCCGTCATACGCCGTTCTTCACCAACTACCGTCCGCAGTTCTACTTCCGCACGACCGACGTGACGGGCATTGTGACGCTGCCGGAAGGCACGGAGATGGTTATGCCGGGCGACAACGTCACGGTTGCCGTTGAGCTGATCGTTCCGATCGCGATGGAAGAAAAGCTGCGCTTCGCTATCCGCGAAGGCGGCCGCACCGTCGGCGCCGGTATCGTTGCCAGCATCGTCGAGTAATTCGTTCGGTCGCTCCGGTGGGGCGGCCGATTCGATGACATTATTATGATGCAGGCGGCGCAAGCCGCTTGCTTATTACACAGAAATGTAGCAAATGGCGCGCGAGCGCGATTTGCGTACCGCTTTGGATAACGAAGCGGAGACTAAGCAAACAATAAGGTGGGCTAGAAGGCCCTGAAGACTGGATAGGGATGCTGTTTCGGCGCCCTCTCGATCTTTGAAACCGGTGGTCCGCCTTAGGAAGAAAGAACAACCCGTGTCTTGCCTAAAGACATGTGGAAAACAAACACAAGGATAACGTCGAATGAACGGCCAAAATATCCGCATTCGCCTGAAGGCGTTCGATCACCGGATTCTCGATGCTTCTACGCGCGAGATCGTGTCGACGGCGAAGCGCACCGGTGCAAGCGTCCGGGGCCCCGTTCCGCTTCCGACCCGCATCGAGAAGTTTACGGTCAACCGGTCCCCGCACATCGACAAGAAGAGCCGCGAACAGTTCGAGATGCGCACGCATAAGCGCCTGCTCGACATCGTAGACCCGACCCCGCAGACGGTAGACGCGCTGATGAAGCTCGATCTCGCCGCCGGTGTCGATGTTGAGATCAAGCTCTGAGCTTGCTCGAGCTGAGTTGGAAGGATTGAACCGATGCGTTCAGGTGTGATTGCACAGAAGGTGGGAATGACCCGCGTCTACAACGACGCCGGCGAGCATGTCCCGGTAACGGTACTGCGCATGGAGGCCGTCCAGGTCGTTGCCACGCGTACTGTCGAAAAGAATGGCTATACCGCAGTTCAGCTCGGTGCCGGCCAGGCGAAGGTGAAGAACACGTCGAAGGCGATGCGCGGCAACTTTGCTGTCGCCAACGTCGAGCCGAAGGCGAAGCTTCAGGAATTTCGTGTCTCCGAAGACAATCTTCTGGAGATCGGTACTGAGCTTAAAGCCGGTCACTTTGCAGCCGGTCAGCTCGTCGACGTGACGGGCACGACGATCGGTAAGGGTTTTGCCGGCGCTATGAAGCGTCATGGTTTCGGCGGTCTGCGCGCCACGCACGGTGTGTCGGTATCGCACCGCTCGCACGGTTCGACCGGCTCGCGCCAGGATCCGGGCAAGGTTTTCAAGAACAAGAAGATGGCTGGTCACATGGGCCAGACGCGCGTCACGACGCAGAACCTTGAAGTGGTTTCGACCGATGAAGATCGCGGTCTGATCCTGATCAAGGGTGCTGTTCCCGGTTCCAAGGGTGCCTGGATCATCGTGCGCGACGCCGTCAAGTCGGCCGCGAAGTAAGGGAGCCAGATCAATGGAATTGAACGTCAAGACCCTCGAGGGAAAAGACGCCGGGAAGGTTTCCCTTTCGGACGCGATTTTCGGCCTCGAGCCCCGCGAAGACATTCTCGCCCGCGTCATCCGCTGGCAGCTTGCCAAGAAGCAGCAGGGCACGCACAAGGCAAAGGGCCGCGCTGAAGTTTCGCGCACCGGCGCCAAGATGTACAAGCAGAAGGGTACGGGCCGCGCCCGCCACCATTCGGCTCGCGCTCCGCAGTTCCGCGGCGGCGGCAAGGCCCACGGCCCGGTTGTTCGCAGCCACGAGCATGACCTTCCCAAGAAGGTTCGCGCGCTCGGCCTTCGCCACGCCCTTTCGGCCAAGCTCAAGGCCGATGACGTCATCGTCATCGACAACCTGGTTGCCGCCGAAGCCAAAACCAAGGCTCTCGCGTCCGTTTTCGAGACGCTCGGCCTGACCAACGCCCTCTTCATCGGCGGCGCAGAGCTTGACGGCAACTTCAAGCTCGCAGCTCAGAACATCCCGAACATCGATGTTCTGCCGATCCAGGGCATCAACGTTTACGACATCGTGCGCCGCGGCAAGCTCGTGCTTTCCAAGGCTGCGGTTGAAGCGCTAGAGGAGCGATTCAAGTGACCGATCTTCGCCACTACGATGTGATCGTCTCTCCGGCGATCACCGAAAAGTCCACGCTGGTATCCGAAAACAACCAGGTTGTTTTCAATGTCGCCAAGCAGGCGACGAAGCCGGAAATCAAGGCTGCTGTCGAGGCGCTGTTCGGCGTCAAGGTTACGGCCGTCAACACTCTGCTGCGCAAGGGCAAGACCAAGCGGTTCCGCGGTTTTGTCGGCAAGCAGAAGGACGTGAAGAAGGCTGTCGTGACCTTGGCTGAAGGCCAGACGATCGACGTCTCCACCGGTCTCTGAGGAATAAGAAAATGGCATTGAAAACATTCAATCCGACGACCCCGAGCCAGCGTCAGCTGGTCATCGTTGATCGCTCCTCGCTCTACAAGGGCAAGCCGGTCAAGACGCTGACGGAAGGTCTGACCAAGAGCGGTGGCCGTAACAACCTCGGCCGCATCACGGCCCGCTTCATCGGCGGTGGTCACAAGCGCACCTACCGACTGGTCGACTTCAAGCGTCGCAAGTTCGACGTTGATGGCACCGTTGAGCGTATCGAATACGATCCGAACCGCACGGCGTTCATCGCGCTGGTAACCTATGCTGACGGCGAGAAGGCTTATATTCTCGCTCCGCAGCGTCTCGCTGCCGGCGACAAGGTTGTCGCCTCCGAGAAGGCTGTCGACGTCAAGCCCGGCAATACCATGCCGCTGCAGTTCATCCCGGTCGGCTCCATCATCCACAACGTGGAAATGAAGCCGGGCAAGGGTGGTCAGATCGCTCGCTCTGCCGGTTCCTACGCGCAGCTCGTCGGCCGCGACCAGGGCATGGCGATCCTTCGCCTGAACTCCGGTGAACAGCGTCTCGTGCATGGCTCCTGCCTTGCTTCGATCGGCGCCGTCTCCAACCCTGATCACGCCAACATCAACGACGGCAAGGCCGGTCGTACCGTTTGGCGCGGCAAGCGTCCGCATAACCGCGGTGTCGTCATGAACCCGGTCGACCATCCGCACGGCGGTGGTGAAGGCCGCACCTCCGGTGGTCGCCATCCGGTGACACCGTGGGGCAAGCCGACCAAGGGCAAGCGCACCCGGTCGAACAAGTCGACCGACAAGATGATCATGCGCTCGCGTCATCAGCGTAAGAAGTAAGAGAGGAAGTCTCCAATGGCTCGTTCAGTATGGAAAGGTCCGTTCGTTGACGGCTATCTTCTCAAGAAGGCTGAGAAGGTTCGTGAAGGCGGACGTGCAGAAGTAATCAAGATCTGGAGCCGTCGCTCCACGATCCTGCCGCAGTTCGTCGGTCTCACCTTCGGCGTCTACAACGGCAGCAAGCATATCCCGGTCAGCGTCAATGAAGACATGGTCGGCCACAAATTCGGTGAATTCTCTCCGACCCGCACCTACTACGGTCACGGCGCGGACAAGAAGGCGAAGAGGAAGTAACAATGGGCAAGGCAAAAGCCGAACGCCGGCTGAAGGACAACGAGGCGCAAGCAGTCGCCCGCACGCTCCGCGTCAGCCCCCAGAAGCTCAACCTGGTTGCTGCGGCCATCCGCGGCAAGAAGGTCGAGCGCGCACTCGCTGAGCTGGAGTTCTCCCGCAAGCGCATCGCGGGCGCCGTCAAGAAGACGCTCGAATCCGCGATCGCCAACGCTGAGAACAACCACGATCTCGACGTCGACTCGCTTGTCGTCGCCGAGGCCTATGTCGGCAAGTCGATCGTCATGAAGCGTTTCCACGCTCGTGGCCGCGGTCGCGCGTCGCGCATCGAAAAGCCTTTCGCGCACCTGACGATCGTCGTTCGTGAAGTGCAGGCAGTAGAGGAGGCCGCATAATGGGTCAGAAAATCAATCCAATCGGTTTCCGTCTTGGCATCAACCGTACCTGGGATAGCCGCTGGTTTGCGGACAATGCCGAGTATGGCCAGCTGCTGCACGAAGACCTGAAGATGCGCAAGTTCGTCATGAGCGAACTGAAGCAGGCCGGGATCTCCAAGGTGGTCATCGAGCGTCCGCACAAGAAGTGCCGCGTCACGATCCACTCCGCACGTCCGGGCCTCATCATCGGCCGCAAGGGCGCAGACATCGACAAGCTCCGCAAGAAGCTGTCGGACATGACGAATTCGGAAACGCACCTCAACATCGTCGAAGTGCGCAAGCCCGAAGTCGATGCGACGCTGGTCGCTCAGTCGATCGCCCAGCAGCTTGAGCGCCGTGTGGCATTCCGTCGCGCCATGAAGCGCGCCGTTCAGTCCGCGATGCGTCTTGGCGCCGAAGGCATCAAGATCACCTGCGCCGGCCGTCTTGGCGGTGCTGAAATCGCCCGTACCGAATGGTATCGCGAAGGTCGTGTGCCGCTGCACACGCTGCGCGCCGACATCGACTACGGCACGGCAGAAGCAGAAACCGCTTTCGGTATCTGCGGCATCAAGGTCTGGATCTTCAAGGGCGAAATCCTTGAGCATGATCCGATGGCTTCCGAACGTCGCGCGCTGGAAGGCGATGCACAGGGTCCGGCAAGCCGCGAACGCGACCGTGGCGATCGTCGCCGCGAACGCGACAACGCGTAATTAGCGCTGGCGAAAGATAAGCTCGGAGAAGTAAGAAAATGTTGCAGCCAAAGCGTACTAAGTACCGCAAGCAGTTCAAGGGCCGCATCAAGGGCGTCGCTAAGGGCGGTTCCGACCTGGCATTCGGCGAATTTGGCTTGAAGGCTCAGGAACCCAACCGCGTCAACGCGCGCGAGATCGAGGCGGCCCGCCGCGCGATCACGCGTTACATGAAGCGCGCCGGCCGTGTATGGATCCGCGTGTTCCCGGATGTTCCGGTAACCGCAAAGCCGACCGAAGTCCGCATGGGTAAGGGTAAGGGCTCCGTCGAATACTGGGCATGCAAGGTCAAGCCCGGTCGTATGATGTTCGAGATCGACGGTGTCAGCGAAGAGATCGCCCGCGAGGCGCTTCGTCTGGGCTCTGCCAAGCTCTCGGTCAAGACGCGCTTCGTTCAGCGCATTGCAGAGTAAGGGATTGAGCTCATGAAAGCCTCAGATGTTCGCGCGTTGACCGCCGACCAACTCAAGGACGAGCTTGCCAAGCTGAAGAAGGAGCAGTTCAACCTGCGCTTCCAGAAGGCGACCGGCCAGCTCGAAAAGTCCTCGCGCATCAACGAAGTCCGCAAGGACATCGCCCGCGTGAAAACCATTGCCCGCCAGAAGGCGGCAGAAGTTAAGGCCTAAAGGAAGAAAAATATGCCAAAGCGCATCCTGCAGGGCGTCGTCGTTGGCGACAAGAACGAGAAGACGGTAGTGGTTCGCGTTGAGCGTCGTTTCGCTCACCCGCTGCTCCAGAAGACCGTTCGTCGTTCCAAGAAGTACAAGGCCCACGACGAAAACAACCAGTACAAGATCGGCGATACCGTATCCATCGAGGAATGCGCGCCGATCTCCAAGGACAAGCGCTGGACGGTGATTTCCGCCCAGGGCAAGTAACAGAATTTTGCGCGAGGCCTTGCGTCTCGCCGAAATATCTGTATGAAGCAGCGTCAGAACGCTCGAATGCCGGGCGTTCTTTTGCTTTGAGCGCACGGAAGGTCCCGTTCGGGAAACCACCCTGGCACGATCGACCCCGCGCTATTCAGCTATTGCCGTGTTTTTGCTTGCCGTTGCGGCAAGTGGCCGGCGAACATTTTCATAAGCCGGAGTAGGGGGCTTAGGCCCAACCATTCCGGTAAACCAAGAAGGCGACCTGATATGATTCAGATGCAAACAAACCTCGACGTCGCGGATAATTCCGGCGCACGTCGTGTCATGTGCATCAAGGTGCTGGGCGGCTCGAAGCGCAAGTATGCCTCGATCGGCGACGTCATCGTCGTTTCGATCAAGGAAGCGATCCCGCGCGGCCGCGTGAAGAAGGGTGACGTGATGAAGGCGGTTGTCGTTCGCACCGCCAAGGACATCCGTCGTCCGGATGGCTCCGTCATCCGCTTCGACACCAACGCAGCAGTCCTCATCGACAACAAAAAAGAGCCGATCGGCACCCGTATCTTCGGACCGGTTCCGCGCGAACTTCGCGCCAAGAACCACATGAAGATCATCTCGCTGGCTCCCGAAGTACTGTAAGGAGCGAAGCGATGCAGAAGATTCGTAAAGGCGACAAGGTCGTCATGCTCGCTGGCAAGGACAAGGGCCGCACCGGCGAAGTTGTTCAGGTCATGCCGAAGGAAGATCGTGCGGTCGTCCGCGGCGTCAACGTCGTCAAGCGCCACCAGCGCCAGACGCAGACCCAGGAAGCCGGCATCATCAACAAAGAAGCCCCGGTTCACCTGTCCAACATTGCAATCGTCGACAAGGACGGCAAGCCGACCCGCGTCGGTTTCAAGGTCGTTGACGGCAAGAAGGTCCGTGTGGCCAAGCGTTCTGGAGAAGTGATCGATGGCTGAGGCAAAATACGAGCCGCGGCTCAAGAAGGAATATGTCGAGCGCATCCGCAAGGCCATGCAGGAGCAGTTCTCCTACGCCAACGAGATGATGATCCCGAAGCTCGACAAGATTGTGATCAACATGGGTGTTGGCGAAGCGACCGCTGACTCGAAGAAGCCGACGGTAGCTGCCGCCGACCTCGCAGCGATCGCCGGCCAGAAGCCGGTCATCACCCGCGCACGCAACTCCATCGCAGGCTTCAAGGTCCGCGAACAGATGCCGATCGGCGCGAAGGTAACCCTGCGCGGCGCCCGCATGTACGAGTTCCTGGACCGTCTCGTGAACATCGCGCTCCCGCGCGTTCGCGACTTCCGCGGCCTGAACCCGAAGAGCTTTGACGGCCGTGGCAACTTCGCCATGGGCATCAAGGAGCACATTGTGTTCCCTGAGATCAACTACGATAAGGTTGATCAGATGTGGGGCATGGACATCATCGTTTGCACGACGGCGACGACCGACGACGAAGCACGGGCTCTCCTGAAAGAGTTCAGCTTCCCGTTCCGTCAATAACCGTAACGACGAGCGTAGAAAAGGAACCTGACATGGCGAAGACAAGCGCAGTTGAAAAGAACAAGCGCCGCCGTACTACGGTCGCCAACCAGGCCGCTAAGCGGGCTGCGTTGAAGGCGATCATCATGAACCAGGCTCTTCCGATCGAAGAGCGGTTCAAGGCCTCGATCAAGCTGGCATCCCTGCCGCGTGATGGATCGAAGACCCGTATTCGCAACCGTTGCGAAGTTTCGGGGCGTCCGCGCGCATATTACCGCAAACTGCGCATGTCGCGTATTGCGCTGCGTGAACTGGGCAATCTCGGCAAGGTGCCGGGCATCGTCAAGTCGAGCTGGTAAGGAGCAGGTTAGATGACAATGACTGATCCGTTGGGCGATATGCTCACCCGTATCCGTAACGGCGCTTCCCGCCGCAAGTCGTCGGTTTCGACGCCTGCGTCCAAGCTCCGTGCACGCGTTCTCGATGTCCTGCAGTCCGAAGGCTACATCCGTGGCTATTCCGTTGTCGATTTCGGCAATGGCAAGTCGGAACTCAGCATCGAGCTGAAATATTATGAAGGCGCATCGGTGATCCGTGAGATCGGCCGTGTGTCCAAGCCGGGCCGCCGGGTTTATGTCTCGGTCAAGTCCATTCCGCAGGTCGCGAACGGCCTCGGCATCACCATCCTTTCGACTCCGAAGGGTGTGATGGCCGATCACCAGGCTCGCGAACAGAACGTTGGTGGCGAGGTTCTTTGCTCGGTCTTCTAAGATCGGGCAAGGATCTCCATAGCGAACAGACAGGATTGAAACATGTCTCGTATCGGTAAGAAGCCCGTTCAGGTGCCTGCTGGGATCACGGCTACGGTCGATGGCCAGAAGGTGACTGCAAAGGGCCCGAAGGGCGAGCTGTTTTTCGTTGCTAACGACGAAATCAGCCTCAAGCTCGAAAACAACGCGGTCGTCGTGACGCCCGTGAACCAGACCAAGGATGCGCGTTCGAAGTGGGGCATGTCCCGCACGATGATCGAAGGCATCTTCAAGGGCGTCAAGGACGGCTTTGAGCGCAAGCTCGAAATCAACGGCGTCGGTTACCGCGCCGCCTTGCAGGGCAAGAACCTGCAGCTGGCCCTCGGCTTCAGCCATGACGTGATCTATGAGCCGCCGGTCGGCATCACGATCGCCGTTCCGAAGCCGACTGAAATTGTTGTCTCCGGCATCAATAAGCAGCAGGTCGGTCAGGTCGCCGCTGAAATCCGCGAATATCGCGGTCCCGAGCCCTACAAGGGCAAGGGCGTCAAGTACGCTGACGAGCGGATCGTCCGCAAAGAAGGCAAGAAGAAGTAAGGATCACGCGAAATGGCTAGCAGGAAAGAAGCACTTGCACGTCGTGCCAACCGCGTGCGCCGTCATCTCAAGTCGGTGGCCAATGGCCGTCCGCGCCTGTCGGTTCATCGCTCCTCGAAGAACATCTACGCCCAGGTCATCGATGATGTGGCCGGCAAGACGCTTGCGTCTGCCTCCACCCTCGAGAAGGATCTGCGCGGTTCTCTGAAGACCGGTGCCGATACCGCTGCCGCCGCCGTCGTAGGCAAGCTCGTCGCCGAGCGCGCCTCCAAGGCCGGTGTTACGGAAGTCGTGTTCGACCGTGGCGCCTTCATCTATCACGGCCGCATCAAGGCTCTCGCCGATGCTGCCCGCGAAGGCGGTCTCACCTTCTGATCAGTTTCCGGCCGGACGCCTCAAGCGCCGGCCGGATTTTCGCCGGACCGCGGCACTCTCCGAAAGGGGAGGCTGATGCGGTCCACATTTGTTTGCCGATTGCACCCGGAAAAGAAAAAGGAAGAGGACAATGGCACAGGAAAGAAGGCCGCAGCGGGAAGACCGCCAGAGCCGTGAAGAGCGCGATAGCGAATTCGTCGACAAGCTTGTCGCGATCAACCGCGTCGCCAAGGTCGTCAAGGGCGGCCGTCGTTTCGGTTTCGCAGCACTCGTCGTCGTTGGCGACCAGAAGGGCCGCGTCGGCTTCGGCCATGGCAAGGCACGTGAAGTGCCGGAAGCCATCCGCAAGGCAACCGAAGCCGCCAAGCGCGAACTGATCTTCGTACCGCTGCGTGACGGCCGTACGCTGCATCACGACGTTCATGGCCGCCATGGCGCCGGCAAGGTTCTGCTGCGTTCGGCCAAGGTCGGTACCGGCATCATCGCCGGCGGTCCGATGCGCGCCGTATTCGAAACGCTCGGCATGCACGACGTCGTCGCCAAGTCGACCGGTTCGTCGAACCCCTACAACATGGTTCGCGCCACCTTCGACGCTCTGAAGCACCAGGTTCACCCGAAGGACATCGCAGCTCAGCGTGGCATCAAGTATGCAACGTTGCAGGCTCGTCGTAGCGCCTCCGGCAACGCCTCTGAAGAATAAGAGGAGTCTGACAGATGGCCAAGGCTACCAAGAAGGCTGAAGCGAAGACCGTCACGATCGAACAGATCGGCAGCCCGATTCGCCGTCCGGATGTCCAGCAGCGTACGCTGATCGGTCTCGGACTGAACAAGATGCACCGTCGCCGCACGCTGGAGGACACTCCTTCCGTTCGTGGCATGATCCGTGCTGTCCAGCATCTCGTTCGCGTCGTCGACGAGAAGTGAGTCCGGAGTAACGCTCATGAAACTCAATGAAATTAAAGATAACGAAGGCTCGACCCACAGCCGCAAGCGTCTTGGCCGTGGTATCGGCTCGGGCTCCGGCAAGACCGGTGGTCGCGGTGTAAAGGGTCAGAAGTCCCGTTCGGGCGTCGCCATCAACGGCTTCGAAGGCGGTCAGATGCCCATCTACCGTCGCCTGCCGAAGCGCGGCTTCAACAACATTTTCGCTTCCGATTTTGTTGTCGTGTCGCTCGGCCGTATCCAGGCAGCGATCGATGCCGGCAAGCTCGACGCCAAGGCGACCGTTGACGCAGCTGCCCTGAAGGCAGCCGGTGTCATCCGCCGCCCGAAGGACGGCGTTCGTGTTCTCGCCGACGGCGAGCTCAAGGCCAAGATCACCATCGTCGTTGCAGGCGCCTCCAAGCCTGCCGTCGAGAAGATCGAAAAGGCCGGCGGCACCGTGACGCAGCTTTCGGCTCCGGCTGCAGCTGAATAATAATCTGATGATATATCGCCCGGGGTGCTTCACACCGGGCGATTTTGCTCCCATATGTGGGCCTCACAAAAACTTGGCTGGCGCGCCCGCGTCATGCCGGTAAGACTAAAACAAGGGTGAGGCATGGGGTTGCGCTGCAATCCGTCCCAATCCCGGTTTTGAATAATTTTCATACTGATTCCGGGGCCGGCCTATCCCCTAGAGACGCCGGAATTGGTAGCGCGGAGAAACGCATGGCTTCTGCAGCGGAACAATTGGCATCCAACCTCAATTTTTCGACCTTTGCCAAAGCCGAGGATTTGAAGAAGCGCCTGTGGTTCACACTGGCAGCTCTCCTCGTCTACAGGCTCGGTACCCATATTCCGCTTCCGGGCCTCAATCCCGAAGCCTATGCCCAGGCTTTCCGCGGCCAGGCAGGCGGCATTCTCGGCCTCTTCAATATGTTCTCGGGCGGCGCCGTGCAGCGCATGGCGATCTTCGCGCTCGGCATCATGCCCTATATCTCTGCTTCGATCATCGTGCAGCTCATGACCTCGGTCGTGCCGGCGCTCGAAAACCTCAAGAAGGAGGGCGAGCAGGGCCGCAAGATCATCAACCAGTACACCCGCTACGGCACCGTCATTCTTGGCGCGCTTCAGGCCTATGGCATCGCCGCCGGTCTTGAGAGCGGCCAGGGTCTCGTCGTCGAGCCGGGCTTGTTCTTCCGTGTTTCCACCGTCCTGACGCTGCTCGGCGGCACGATGTTCCTGATGTGGCTCGGCGAGCAGATCACCTCGCGCGGCATCGGCAACGGCATTTCGCTGATCATTTTCGCCGGTATCGCAGCCGGTCTGCCGACTGCTCTTGCCGGCACGCTCGAACTCGGCCGCACCGGTGCGCTGTCGACCGGCCTCATCCTGCTGGTCATCGTCGTCGCTATCCTCGTCATCGGCGTCATCGTCTTCGTCGAGCGTGCGCAGCGCCGCCTGCTGATCCAGTATCCGAAGCGCCAGGTCGGCAACCGCATGTTCCAGGGCGACACCTCGCACCTGCCGCTGAAGTTGAACACTTCAGGCGTCATCCCGGCGATCTTCGCATCCTCGCTGCTGTTGCTGCCGGCAACGGTTGCAGGCTTTGCCAGCACGACGTCGATGCCCGCCTGGGCGACCTCCATCGTTGCAGCGCTTGGCCATGGTCGACCGCTCTACATGGTTCTCTACGCGGCGCTGATCGCCTTCTTCGCCTTCTTCTATACGGCGATTGTCTTCAATCCGAAGGACACGGCCGACAATCTGAAGAAGCATGGCGGCTTCATTCCCGGCATCCGCCCGGGTGAACGTACTGCCGAATATATCGACTACGTGCTGACCCGCATCACGGTGATCGGCGCGATCTATCTTGTCTTCGTCTGCATCCTGCCGGAGATTCTGGTGTCGCAAACCGGCATCCCATTATCCCTTGGTGGGACTTCGCTTTTGATCGTGGTTAGCGTAACTCTTGATACGGTTGCACAGATCCAGGGTCACCTGATCGCGCAGCAATACGAAGGCCTGATCAAGAAATCGAAGTTGCGTGGAGGAAAGAGGGGGCGATGAGACTTATCCTTTTGGGGCCGCCGGGCGCGGGTAAGGGAACCCAGGCCCAGCGGATCGTGGAAAAGCACGGCATTCCGCAGCTTTCCACGGGGGACATGCTGCGTGCAGCCGTTCAGGCTGGTACTGAAATCGGCAAGCGTGCCAAGGCCGTCATGGACGCCGGCAATCTGGTCTCTGACGAGATCGTCAATGCCATCGTTTCCGAGCGAATCGACCAGCCCGATTGCGCCAACGGTTTCATCCTCGACGGTTTTCCGCGCACGCTGGTGCAGGCGGATGCCACCGAGGCGATGCTGAAAGCCAAGGGGCTCGATCTTTCCGTCGTCATCGAATTCCGTGTCAATGACAAGGAACTGATCCGCCGCGTGGCAGGCCGTTACACCTGCGCCCAATGCGGCACGGTCTATCACGACTCGGACAAGGTCCCTGAAAAGGAAGGCGTTTGCGACAAGTGCGGCTCGACCCACTTCAAACGTCGCCCTGACGACAATGCCGAGACCATGACCACGCGTCTGGAGGTCTACTACAAGGAAACTTCGCCGCTGATCGGCTACTACCACGCCAAGGGCAAACTCAGGTCCGTGGACGGCATGGCAGAGATCGATCAGGTCACGGCCGAGGTCGAAAGCATTCTTTCCAAGCTTTAAGGCTTTGAAAATAAACTTGGCGGAATGGTTGCTTTTCAGCAGTGATTCCGCTAAACACCGCGCCAACTCGCGACATTCCATGCGATCGGCGCGGATTTCCCAGGGAAGTCCGGGTGCGGTCGTTTTGACATGTTGCGGACGTAAATCTGAACGGGCGGTTCCAAAGACCGCATAACGAAGCCCACTTGCCGGATGGCAACTGGAATGCAAGGAGAACAGGCGTGGCACGTATCGCTGGCGTCAACATCCCGACTGCGAAGCGCGTTGTCATCGCGCTGACCTACATTCACGGGATCGGTCCGAAATTCGCACAGGAAATCGTCGAGAAGGTCGGTATCCCGGCTGAACGTCGTGTGCATCAGCTGACGGACGCAGAAGTCCTTCAGATCCGTGAAGCCATCGACCGCGACTATCAGGTCGAAGGTGACCTTCGTCGCGATACCGCGATGAACATCAAGCGTCTGATGGACCTCGGCTGCTACCGCGGCCTGCGTCATCGCCGTGGCCTTCCGGTCCGCGGTCAGCGCACGCACACCAATGCCCGCACCCGCAAGGGCCCGGCAAAGGCTATCGCTGGTAAGAAGAAGTAATTTCCGGGAAACCGGAGTAGGGAGGCTGGCGGTCTGCGCCGGCCTCTTTTGAGTTTGGAGCGGGACCATATGGGCGCCGTTCCGGTGTAGCCGCTGGCATTACGGCGGTGAAGAGATCAACGAAAGGAATACCATGGCTAAGGAAGCCGTCCGCGTTCGCCGTCGCGAGCGCAAGAATATCTCGTCGGGTGTCGCTCACGTCAACTCGACCTTCAACAACACGATGATCACCATCACGGATGCGCAGGGCAATGCGATTGCCTGGTCGTCGGCTGGCGCCAAGGGCTTCAAGGGCTCGCGCAAGTCGACCCCGTTCGCTGCCCAGATCGCTGCCGAAGACTGCGCCAAGAAGGCTCAGGAGCACGGCATGAAGTCGCTGGAAGTCGAAGTCTGCGGCCCGGGTTCGGGTCGTGAATCGGCTCTGCGCGCGCTCCAGGCTGCAGGTTTCATGATCACGTCCATCCGCGACGTGACCCCGATCCCGCACAATGGCTGCCGTCCGCGCAAGAAGCGCCGCGTCTGATCATCGCTCTCGTCACTGGTGAGCGCCTTCGCGCTCCCGGTGGTTTTCAAGCTCGGTTGCCACGATTGGATGGTGGCAACGAACGGAAGGCAAACTCATGATTCAGAAGAACTGGCAGGAACTGATCAAGCCGAACAAGGTGGAGTTCTCCTCGAGCTCGCGCACCAGGGCGACGCTTGTTGCCGAACCGCTGGAGCGCGGCTTCGGCCTCACCCTCGGCAACGCGCTTCGCCGCGTTCTGCTCTCCTCGCTGCGCGGTGCTGCCGTCACGGCGGTGCAGATCGACGGCGTGCTGCATGAATTCTCCTCGATTCCGGGCGTCCGCGAAGACGTGACGGACATCGTGCTCAACATCAAGGAAATCGCCATCAAGATGGATGGCGACGACGCAAAGCGCATGGTCGTGCGCAAGCAGGGCCCGGGCGTTGTCACGGCTGGCGACATCCAGACGGTCGGCGATATCGAAATCCTCAACCCCGAGCATGTCATCTGCACGCTCGATGAGGGCGCCGAAATCCGCATGGAATTCACCGTCAACAACGGCAAGGGTTACGTTCCGGCCGAACGCAATCGTGCGGAAGATGCTCCGATCGGTCTCATCCCGGTCGACAGCCTCTATTCGCCGGTCAAGAAGGTGTCCTACAAGGTTGAAAATACCCGCGAAGGACAGGTTCTCGACTACGACAAGCTGAACATGACCATCGAAACCGATGGCTCGATCACCGGCGAAGACGCCGTCGCTTTTGCGGCGCGCATCCTCCAGGATCAGCTTGGCGTCTTCGTCAACTTCGACGAGCCGCAGAAGGAAACCGAAGAGGAAGCAGTCACCGAACTCGCTTTCAACCCGGCTCTCCTCAAGAAGGTGGACGAACTCGAACTGTCGGTCCGTTCGGCAAACTGCCTGAAGAACGACAATATCGTCTACATCGGCGACCTCATTCAGAAGACCGAAGCAGAAATGCTCCGCACACCGAATTTTGGTCGCAAGTCGCTGAACGAAATCAAGGAAGTTCTCGCTTCCATGGGCCTGCACCTCGGCATGGAAGTGCCGGCATGGCCGCCCGAGAACATCGAAGATCTCGCCAAGCGTTACGAAGACCAGTACTGAGAAAACAAAAGGCAGGCTCTTTCGGCTGCCTTTCCCCGTCAAACAGCAGGCAGATCGCCTGCATGTGCCAGGAAACGGCAGGCCCGCTTAGTGTCAAGGGCACTGCATTAAAGGAGAATAGCAATGCGCCACGGTAAAGCCGGCCGCAAGCTGAATAGAACTGCAAGCCACCGCAAGGCGATGTTCGCCAACATGGCGGTTTCGCTGATTACCCACGAGCAGATCGTCACGACCCTGCCGAAGGCCAAGGAAATCCGTCCGATCGTCGAGAAGCTCGTCACGCTCGGCAAGCGCGGTGACCTGCATGCTCGCCGTCAGGCGATCTCGCAGATCCGCGACGCCGCCGTCGTTTCGAAGCTGTTCGACACGATCGCAACGCGCTACGCCACCCGCAACGGCGGCTATCTGCGTATCATGAAGGCCGGCTTCCGCCAGGGCGACAATGCCGCCATGGCCGTTGTCGAATTCGTTGACCGCGACACCTACGCCAAGGGCGCTGCCGACAAGGCTCGCGTCGCTGCCGAAGAGCAGGCCGTCGCCGCCTAAGATTTTCCGCTTCGCCGGAAACAGGACAGCCGGGCTGCAAAGCCCGGCTGTTTTCGTTTGTGACTTGGCCGGCGACCGACCTGCTTATGATGCATATCTGCACTTTAGGCCGCCAATCGGTCGAGATCGTGATGGGACAGACTCAATTGCGTGAAATCATTCAAGCCCGGTCTCGACCGCAGCTCCTTCGTTTTGCCGCCCTGCTTCTCGTCATCGTCCTCGGACTGGCGCTCAGGCGCTTCGGCTACGCGGTCGATCTGCCGTTTATTGTTGTCAAATACGGCGGATCTGCCCTGTGGGGAGCGATGGTCTATCTGCTGCTGGCGCTGTTTTTCGGCAGATTGCGGCCCACGGCAATTGCCGTCATGGCGCTCGTCGTGGCGATTTCAGTCGAATTGTTCCGGCTCTATCACACGCCATGGCTCGACGCGTTTCGGTTGACCACTGCGGGCGCGCTGCTGCTCGGCCGTATATTTTCGCTCTGGAACATGCTGGCCTATACGATTGGAATAGCCATGGCCTGCATGTTCGATCCGGCGCGTCCGGCAACGCGTCCTCTGTGATAACCAATCCTCACGGGGCTGGAGCCACCGCCCGCTGGCGCAGCCGGCCGTGCTCCTTCTTCCGGCTGCGCGCGATCGGCCGGTAGGAGCGGTAGAGGATGAGCGCGATCATCAGGCCGACATAGATATATTGCTCGAGGTTGAGGAGCTTGGTCGAGAGCGCGAAATGCAGCGCCCCGCAGGCGGCGATGATGTAGACGAGGCGGTGCAGCCAGATCCAGTTCTTGCCGAGGCCGCGGATCGAATAATTGTTGGATGTCACCGCCAGCGGAATGAGCATCGCCAGCCCTGCCATCCCGAACATGATGAAGGGACGCTTCAGCACGTCGTTGACGACAGCTTGAATATCCATCGCCTGGTCGAGCACCATGTAGACGGTGAAATGCATCAGCGCATAGTAGAACGTCAGCAGGCCCAGCGCGCGGCGATAGCGCAGATAGTTCCAGCCGAAAAGTTCGCGGGCAGGGGAGACGGCAAGTGTTGCGATCAGGAAACGGATGGTCCAGAGGCCGAGCAAGAGCTCGAAGGTCTTGACAGGATCCGCACCCAGCTGATCGGTCGCGCCGAGATAGAAGGTCCAGGCCGCAGGCACGAGCCCGACGACATAAAGCAGCCAGACGGAGGCGGGCTGCCAACGCTTGGGGATGGCGAGCGACAGTTCCGCCATCAGTAATTCGCCTTCAGATCCATGCCGGTATAGAGGCCCGCCACTTCGTCCGCATAGCCGTTGAAGGGCAGGGTGGGGTGGCGGCTCGCGCCGAAGAAGCCGCTTTCGCCGATCCGCCGTTCGGTGGCCTGGCTCCAGCGTGGATGGTCGACGGCTGGATTGACGTTGGCATAGAAGCCGTATTCCTGGGCATTGGTCACCTGCCAGGTGTTCTTCGGCTGCTGGTCGGTGAGCGTGATCCTGACGATCGACTTGATACCCTTGAAACCGTATTTCCACGGCACCACAAGGCGGATCGGCGCGCCATTCTGGTTCGGCAGCGTTTCGCCATAGAGCCCAACGGCAAGCAGGGTCAGCGGATGGCGTGCCTCGTCCAGGCGCAGCCCCTCGATATAAGGCCAGTCGAGCGATTGGAAGAAACCTTTCTGCCCCGGCATTTCCTCCGGCCGCACGACGGTTTCGAAGGCGACGTATTTGGCGCTGCCGAGCGGCTCCACCTTATCGAGCAGCGAAGCCAGCGGGAAGCCGTTCCAGGGGATGACCATCGACCAGGCCTCGACGCAGCGCATCCGGTAAGTGCGCTCCTCGATCGGGAATTCCTTCATCAGCGCTTCGACGTCGAAGGTGCCGGGCTTGTTGACCATGCCGTCGACTTTGATCGTCCAGGGCAGCGGCTTGAAATTGCCGGAATGAGCGGCGGGATCGCCCTTGTCGAGGCCGAACTCATAGAAATTATTGTAGGTCGTGATGTCCTTGAGCGGCGTCGTCTTCTCATCGACCTTGTACTTGCTCTCGACGGCGGAAAGCTCGGCCGCGCTCGCCTTGCCGGCTCCGTAGAGCGCCATGGCGCCAAGTGCTGCAGCGCCCAGGAATTCGCGGCGGCGCACATAGATCTGTCGCGGCGTAATCTCAGACGAGGCGATCTTTGGTGGGCGATGGGCTGGCATGTCAAAACCTCCGGGGCGGATTTGCCGATTATAGTTCCTAAACGAACCGCCCGCATCTTCGGATCAATGTCTATGCCTTGAATATCGTCGACGGGAAGCCAATTTTTTGTGTTCGGCTATGATGGAATAGGCTGTAACGAAAGGCTTCATCGAACCGTATATGATCGATGCGCACCGTGTCGTCCGCCCCGCAGCGTACCGGATTTGCCCTTCCCGGTAGTGACAGTCTCCGCCGATTGGATTAGGACAATTCCAAAAAGCAGCGTTGCCTAGCCCGCAAATCCACAGCCGCCCGCTTCGCCTGATGATTCCTAGATATCGAGGAAGACACCGATGCCAGCTTACCGTTCCAGAACCACGACCCACGGCCGCAACATGGCGGGCGCGCGCGGCCTTTGGCGCGCCACGGGCATGAAGGATTCGGATTTCGGCAAGCCGATCATCGCCGTGGTTAATTCCTTCACCCAGTTCGTGCCCGGCCACGTGCATCTGAAGGATCTCGGCCAGCTCGTTGCCCGCGAAATCGAGGCGGCAGGCGGTGTCGCCAAGGAGTTCAACACGATCGCCGTCGATGACGGCATCGCGATGGGCCATGACGGCATGCTCTATTCGCTGCCCTCGCGCGAACTCATCGCCGACAGCGTCGAATATATGGTCAATGCCCATTGCGCTGATGCCATGGTCTGCATCTCCAACTGCGACAAGATCACCCCCGGCATGCTGATGGCGTCGCTGCGCCTCAATATCCCAACCGTCTTCGTTTCCGGCGGCCCGATGGAAGCTGGTAAGGTCGTGCTGCACGGCAAGACGCACGCTCTCGACCTCGTCGACGCCATGGTCGCTGCTGCCGACGACAAGATCTCCGATGAAGACGTCAAGGTCATCGAGCGCTCGGCCTGTCCGACCTGCGGATCATGCTCCGGCATGTTTACCGCAAATTCCATGAACTGCCTGACTGAAGCACTCGGCCTGTCGCTGCCCGGCAACGGCTCGACGCTCGCAACCCATGCCGACCGCAAGCGCCTCTTCGTCGAGGCCGGCCATCTGATCGTCGATCTCGCCCGCCGCTATTACGAGCAGGACGACGTCAAGGCACTGCCGCGCACCATCGCCTCCAAACAGGCCTTCGAGAATGCCATGGCGCTCGATATCGCCATGGGCGGCTCGACCAACACGGTCCTGCATATTCTTGCCGCCGCCCATGAGGGCGAGGTCGATTTTACCATGGCCGATATCGACGCGCTGTCGCGCCGTGTGCCGTGCCTGTCGAAGGTTGCGCCCGCCAAGAGCGATGTTCATATGGAAGACGTCCACCGCGCCGGCGGCATCATGTCGATCCTCGGCGAACTCGACAAGGGTGGCCTGCTGAACCGCGATTGCCCGACCGTTCATGCCGAGACGCTGGGCGATGCGATCGACCGCTGGGATATCACTCGCACCAACAGCGAGACCGTCCGCAAGTTCTATCGCGCCGCTCCCGGTGGCATTCCGACCCAGGTTGCCTTCAGCCAGGAGGCCCGCTGGGACGATCTCGACACCGATCGCCAGAACGGCGTCATCCGCTCGGTCGAGCATCCCTTCTCCAAGGACGGCGGTCTGGCCGTGCTCAAGGGCAATCTTGCGATCGACGGCTGCATCGTCAAGACAGCAGGCGTCGATGAATCGATCCTGAAATTTTCCGGTCCCGCCCGCGTCTTTGAAAGCCAGGATGCCTCCGTCAAGGCGATCCTTGCCAATGAGGTCAAGGCTGGCGACGTGGTCGTCATCCGCTACGAAGGCCCGAAGGGCGGCCCCGGCATGCAGGAAATGCTCTATCCCACGAGCTACCTGAAATCCAAGGGCCTCGGCAAGGCCTGCGCGCTCATCACCGACGGCCGCTTCTCCGGTGGCACCTCCGGCCTCTCGATCGGCCATATCTCTCCGGAAGCGGCGAATGGCGGCATCATCGGTCTGGTGCGCGAAGGCGACATGATCGACATCGACATCCCGAACCGTACGATCAGCCTGCGTGTCAGCGAGGCCGAGCTCGCCGCCCGGCGCGCCGAACAGGACGGCAAGGGCTGGCATCCCACAGAAGTGCGCAAGCGCAACGTCACCACCGCGCTGAAGGCCTATGCTGCCTTTGCGACGAGCGCCGATCGCGGCGCCGTACGGGATCTGAACGCTCGCTGAGTCACCAGCGAACCTATTGGTTGAATGTCAGTTGCTTATCCAACCGGTCGCTTTCAAAGCGGCCGGTTGATGTTTTTATAGGTCTCGCCGAGCTGCTTCAGCCGTTCGTCATAGGCGGCCTTCAGGCAGGCGGCATCGGCCGCGCATTCCTGCCGCTTCTTCAGCCAGGCGGTCTGCTCATCCTGCAAGGTTCCGCGCGAGCCCATGGCCAGCAGACCGGAAAGCAGCTCAAAGGTTGTCGCCATCTTCACGTCAGCGTCGTTGAGTGCACGGTTGTCGCAGATTGCCTTTTCGTCGGGCTTCAAATCCTTCGCATCGCAATCGAAGCTGGCCGACCACGCAAAATCCGATACAGAAATCAGGATCGCTAAACCCAGGACGGTCGACATTGTCCGCGTCATCATTATTTTCCCTTGTTGCCGCCGGTCAAACTAGCTTGCTGAGTGCCAGAGCCAGAAAGATGATGCAGGCGAGCCAAACGGCAAGGATGAAGATCAGACCGGCCCGGCTGGAAGGACGTTCGATGCGCCGTTCCGCTTCTACGCGAAGCTCGCTCATCACATCAAAAGGAACGAGCCGCACTGCCAGCATGATGCCGAGCGGCACGATCAGGAGATCGTCGAGATAGCCGAGCACGGGAATAAAATCGGGGATGAGATCGATCGGCGATAGCGCATAGGCGGCAACGGCGCCGGCCACCGCTTTGGCGTGCCACGGCACGCGGGGATCTCGGGCGGCAAGCCACAGCGCAACGATGTCACGCTTCAGTGACTTCGCCCAGATTTTGGCTTTGGATATCAGTTGCATGGCCAATCTTCCTGAATCAAATTCACAATGACTTCAACCGGTTTCCAAGACGTCCCTTTGCCTTATTCTTCCATGCTTCCGCCCTCTTTCCTTTCTAGCGTCGGGCGCTACAACGTTGCTCAAGAGGATTCAAAAAGGATACCTATGCAAGGCCTGATCACGCGCGCTTCCGCCTCGCTGTTCGCTCTCATGCTCGTTCTGCCGGCTGCGGCCGATGCGCAGACGGCAAAGACCGTGCCCGAGAGCCAGATGCAGATGCAGCTCTCTTTCGCGCCGCTCGTCAAACAGACGTCGGGCGCCGTCGTCAATGTCTATGCGGAAAAGATCGTCCAGCGGCAGTCGCCCTTTGCCGGCGATCCCTTCTTCGAACAGTTTTTCGGCCAGCAGATGCCGAACCGTTCGGAGAAACAATCCTCGCTCGGTTCGGGTGTGATCGTCGAGGCGAACGGCACTGTCGTGACCAACAATCACGTCGTTGAAGGCGCAGACGACATCAAGGTGGCGCTGTCGGATGGCCGCGAATTCCCCTGCAAGGTGGTGCTGCGTGATGACCGCGTCGATCTTGCCGTGCTGAAGATCGATACCAAGGAGAGCTTCCCGACGCTGCCGATCGGCAATTCCGATGCCGTGGAGGTCGGCGATCTTGTGCTGGCGATCGGCAATCCCTTCGGCGTCGGCCAGACGGTGACGAGCGGCATCGTCTCCGCGCTTGCCCGCAACCAGGTGGTGAGGAACGAGTTCGGTTTCTTCATCCAGACCGATGCTTCGATCAATCCCGGCAATTCCGGCGGCGCGCTGATGAACATGAAAGGCGAATTGATCGGCATCAACACGGCGATCTTCTCGCGCGGCGGCGGCTCGAACGGTATCGGCTTTGCCATCCCTGCCAATCTGGTCAAGGTCTTCCTCGCCTCGGCCGATGCCGGCGTCAAATCATTTGAGCGGCCCTATGTTGGCGCGAGTTTCGATGCCGTGACCTCGGAAGTGGCCGAGGCGCTTGGGTTGAACAAGGCCCGCGGCGCGCTCGTCGTCAAGGTTTCGGAAGGCGGACCGGCCGCGAAGGCCGGGCTGAAGGCCGGCCAAATCGTCACCGCTGTCGATGGTATTTCCGTCGAACATCCCGACGCACTGCTTTACAGACTGACGACGGCGGGTCTCGGCAAATCGGTCAAGCTCACCGTCGTTGAAAACGGCCGCGAGCAGCAATTGCCGCTGACGCTCGACCGCGCCCCGGAAACCTCGCCGCGCGACCAGCGCACGATCGGCGGCCATACGCCCTTTACCGGCGCCGTCGTCGAGAACCTGTCGCCACGGGTCGCCGACGAACTGCGCATGCCGTCGGAATCGGCAGGCGTCGTCGTATCCGAGGTGAAGCAGGATTCGCCTGCCGCCCGTCTCGGTTTTGAGCCGAAGGATATCATCGTCTCGATCAACGGCACCAACGTGAAGTCGACCAGCGAACTGTCCGAAATCGCCGATGGCGACCCCGGCCTCTGGCGGGTGGAGATCGAGCGCGACGGTCAGCGCATCCGGCAGTTCTTCCGATGAGCAATGATCTCTTCGCGCCGCGTGTTCCGGAGGAGGTCGCCGCCAGGCGGCCGCTTGCCGACCGGCTGCGGCCGAAGACCCTTGCCGAAGTCACCGGTCAGGAACACCTGACCGGCGAGGACGGCGTGTTGAGAAGGATGATCGAAAGCGGTTCGCTCGGCTCGATGATCTTCTGGGGCCCGCCAGGGACCGGCAAGACGACGGTGGCGCGGCTGCTATCGGGCGAGGCAGGCTTGGCTTTCGAGCAGATATCGGCGATCTTTTCTGGCGTTGCCGATCTGAAGAAGGTGTTCGAGACGGCCCGCCTACGGCGTATGGACGGCCGCCAGACGTTGCTTTTCGTCGATGAAATCCACCGTTTCAACCGCGCCCAGCAGGACAGTTTCCTGCCCGTCATGGAGGATGGCACCGTCATCCTCGTCGGCGCCACCACCGAGAACCCGTCCTTCGAACTCAACGCCGCTCTCCTGTCGCGCGCCCGTGTCCTCACTTTCAAGTCGCATGACGAGGAGAGCCTCGAGGAGCTCTTGAAGCGCGCCGAGACGATCGAGCAGAAGCCGCTGCCGCTGACGGAAGAGGCGCGCGCCAGCCTGATCCGCATGGCAGATGGCGACGGCCGCGCCGTGCTGACGCTCGCCGAAGAGATCTGGCGCGCAGCGCGCGACGGCGAAAGCTTCGACACGGAAGGCCTGACGCGCATCGTCCAGCGCCGCGCCCCGGTCTATGACAAGGCGCAGGACGGTCACTACAATCTGATCTCGGCGCTGCATAAATCCGTGCGCGGCTCGGACCCGGATGCCGCGCTCTATTACCTCGCCCGCATGTTCGATGCCGGCGAGGATCCGCTTTATCTCGGTAGGCGGCTCGTGCGCATGGCGGTGGAGGATATCGGCCTTGCCGATCCTCAGGCACTGGTCATCTGCAACGCCGCCAAGGATGCCTACGAGTACCTCGGCTCGCCAGAGGGCGAACTGGCGCTGGCGCAAGCCTGCGTCTATCTCGCCACCGCGCCGAAATCGAATGCCGTTTACACCGCTTTCAAGGCCGCCAGCCAAGCCGCAAAGCAGAACGGTTCGCTGTTGCCGCCCAAACACATCCTCAATGCGCCGACGAAACTGATGAAGGGCGAGGGATACGGCGAAGGCTATCGCTACGACCACGACGAGCCGGACGCTTTTTCCGGCCAGGATTATTTCCCGGAGAAGATGGGCCGCCAGATCTTTTACGATCCGCCGGAGCGCGGTTTCGAGCGCGATATCCGCAAGCGGCTGGAATGGTGGGCGAAGCTTCGCAAGGAGCGCAATCCGCGTTGAGGCGCTGTGCCTGTTCGGTTGGTGAAGGGGCTCAGCCGCCAAGAGCGATCGCTATTGCAACCAGAAGCAATCCGAGACAAGTCATCGTCATCCCTGCATAAAACGGCCTGCCTCCTGAAAACGTGGCCCACGCATAGCCCGTCACAAATAGTAGCATGATGAGAAACAGGTTGCTGATTCTCAGAGCAAAGTGCGCATTGTCGATGAAAATGAAAGGGGTCACTGCCGGAATGGAGGTGGCAGAAACCAAAAAGAAGATCGCGATTGCGGCAAACAGATCACCTTTCGATAGGGACACTTTCACAGGATCGGCCCGAGATGCGAGCGTCAGGAGTGATCGATAGAGGGCGTCGGCATCGGCCGCCTTTCCAGAAAATGGTGCTTCCTCGATCGGGAATTCTTTCGCGAGCACCATGAGCGCCACAGATTCGCTTTTGGCGGCTTTGATTTGCCGAAAAAGGCGCAGCCGTCTGCTCTTGTAAAACGTCGTCCCCAGAATGAACAACACGGCATCAATGATCCCCCAAGCGACGTTGCATCCGATTGTTGCGACGATCAACTCATGGACATCCAACCCTTCATTTTCAAAAACAAGCCTCGAGCCCACCGTCCATGTCAGCGCCATGATCAATCCGAAAAGGACTTCGCCGAGCGCATCGCCGGGATCGATGATATTGGTGATATGACCGATCGGGTTCGAAGTCATGGACTGTCCCCAGGTGATGAAGATAGTAGTCTGCTGTTCGTCGCTCCGCGATCAGAGCATGAATGGGGCGCCGACTTGCAGCTGGCGCAGGGTGAGCCGCGCGAGTGGAGAATTGTGACCGACCTCGCGGCTTGATTCATTGATTGCGATCAAGATCGGAACAATCGGGCGTTTCGTGATCAACGTTTTTTGGCAGAGCATGTTCTGCGCTTGCCCTTGCGCGACCGAAAGATGCGCGGTGCTGCAACGTTCAGGAGGGCGGCGACATCTTCTGATTTGCAGGAGCGGCGATCACCTTGACGGCGGATTCCGCAAGCCCGTGATGGCCCTCCATGTCGACGACCACGTGCCAGTGGCCGCTTTCAGGAACGGCGAGCTTGACCGGCGATTTGCGCGCCACGCCGCCGATATATTTGAAATCGAGAACTTCGGTGAAGCGCTGGAAATTCGGCGCCGTCATCAGACGAACATTGTTCACCGCATTCAACGACACCTCGATGATCGTCCCGGCGCGTTGTTCCCTAAGATCATAATGGGTGAAGCGGAAATTCGGTTTCGACATCGGTCCCGTGGAGTCTGAAATCTTTATGACAAGATTTTACCAGCATGTCGGTTAATGAAAAGTTGGAAATCGGCCGTCCGCCCATCAGCGTTCTCCCGCGGCGTGGAAACGGCGGGAGAACGGCAAGATTTAACGGAAACGCGCTTCACCGCGGGCAACCGGCGTGAACTCGACTTTGCCGTTTGCCCCGATGGACATCAGAGCGCGGAATAGACGATGTAGAGCTCGATGCAGGCAAGCACGACGCCGAAGACGAACAGCGCCCGCGCGGTGCGTTTCTCGCGCATCTGCCGGCTGCTGCTGTGCGGGCGAAGCGGGTGGAAGGCAGACATCACATTTCGCATGGCATTTGACCTTTGCAATGATGACAAGAGCCTACTGCCGGCTGCGATAGGAAATCCATTCGGGGCGGGGGGCGAAAATATAGGAATGGCATAAAGGCCGATGGCAGAAATTTCGACGCGCGGTGTCGGGAAGGGATCACCACCGCCGTCCTTGCAGCATCGATGCAAATATGGAGCAAGGACATGTCGAAGACGACGTTGATTTCGATGATCGCAACAGCTGCTGCATTCCTGGCCACGCCGGATATATCAGCCGCCGGCGGCGCGCCTGTAATCGAAGACAATAAGGCGATAGCGCCGATTGTCCGGAAGGGAAGCGTGCCGGTCAACGGCATCGATTATTATTACGAGATCCGTGGCGAGGGCGAACCGCTGCTTCTTCTTCATGGCGGCCTCGGGCAGATCGAGATGTTCGCACCCGTCATGCCTATTTTCACGGACCACCGGCAGGTGATCGCCGTCGACCTGCAGGGCCATGGCCGCACGCCTCTCGGCAATCGGCCGATCGAGCTGCCGGCAATCGGCGCCGATCTCGCGATCCTCGTGAAGCAGCTCGGCTACGACAAGCTCGATGTCTTCGGCTATTCCTTTGGCGGCGGCGTGGCGCTGAACATGGCGGCGAACGCGCCGGACAGGGTGCGCCGGCTGGTGATACTCTCGGCCCCCTATGCGCAGAACGGCTTCTTCCCGGAGATGCTGCCGCAGCAGGCGGCAGTGGGCGCCGCTATGGCCGAGATGATGAAGGACACGCCGATGTTCCTTTCCTATAAGGCGGTAGCTCCTGACGTTTCGGAATTTCCGAAACTTCTGGATGCGATGGGGGCGCTGATGCGCGAACCGATCGACTATAGCGATGCCGTCGCGAAACTGACCATGCCGGTCATGCTGATGTACGGCGATGCCGACATGATCCGCCCCGAGCATATGATCGATTTCTATCACAAGCTCGGCGGCGGTCTGCGCGATGCAGGCTGGATGCGGGAAAACATGTCGAAGAACCGGCTGGCGATCCTGCCCGATCTCACCCACTACGAGACCTTCGCCTCGCCACTGATGGCGAATATGGCGATGACCTTCCTCGATGGCGGCGACAAGGCCCCGAACTGGGCCGAGCAGGTCGGAAAATAAGCGAAGGCGGCCAGGCTTCTCCCGGCAACCTTGCCATCAGCTGCCGCGCCGATTTTCCCGATCCAATTGCGTCACCAGCGCCAGGATCGTTTCCGAGACTGGAGTCGGTACGGCAGTCAGGCGCCCAAGAGCCGCCAGCATCCCGACCAGCGGCGTGATTTCGAGCGCCTTGCCGCCGATCAGATCCTGCAGCATCGATGTCCGGACGGCGGCGCCGACATGGCGCGATTGTTCCAGCCGCTGTTCGACCGTAATGTTGAAACGCGCACCCAGCGCCTCGCCGACGGCGCGCACCTCGTTCATCACTTTGCCGACCATGGCCGAAAGCGCCGGATCCGCCATGATATCGGTCATGACAGCCCGCGTCAACGCACTGATCGGGTTGAAGGCGGCATTGCCCATCAGCTTGCTCCAGATCTCGTCACGGATATCGGGCGTCGTCGTTATGCTAAGGCCGGCCCCGATTAGCAAGGCCGCGATCGCCTCGAGATCGGACGACATTTCGCCGGAGGGCTCGCCGAGCACGAAACGTCCCTTATTGGAAAGCCGGATCTCGCCGGGATTGATCACCTCCGCGCCTTGATAGGCGACGCAGCCGATGACACGTTGCGGTGCGATCAGCCGCCAAAGCCTGCCCTCGGGATCGAGTTCATCGAATTGCAGTTCCGGATGCCCGCTCCTGGTATCGCGATGGAAATACCACCACGGAATGCCGTTCAGGATCATGACGACCCGGGTACGGTCCTTGAGCAGCCCTGCTATTCCCTCGGCGGCGGGCGCCAGCTGATGCCCCTTGAGGCCGGTAATGACGAGATCCTGCGGCGGCAACGTCTTGGGATCATCGGTCGCGTTGAGGCGGACATTGAGCGTCCTTTCAGCATCGGCTTCGCGCAGGCTGAGACCGTTGTCGCGGATGGCGTCAAGATGGGCGCCACGCGCGACGACGGAGATGGTGATGTCGTTTCCGGGCTGGCTCGCGAGTTTGGCGGCGATAGCGCCGCCGAGTGCGCCGGCGCCATAGATGCAGATGGTCTTGATGGACATGCTCGCCTCTTCATGATCGTGATCGAACCTAGATCTAGGCCATCGGACGCTCAAGGCGAACGCCAATTTGCCGCATGCTGCACTTTCTCCCACCCGCAGCGCGCTGCCGCTGTATCCCGGCGATCGGGGAAGCAGCGGCCGCACCCACCTTGGTCTTCAGGCCGACGCCGTTGCCTCGCTTGGAAAATCCGTGGACAGGGCGAGCTGGCGCCAGGCGGCAAGTTCCTTTTCGACGCTGGCATGCTGAGCCTCGATCATAGCCACCGTATCGCTGCCGAATGGCATCCGCAGCGGCGGATTGGCTGAATTGACCATCGTCATGATGCCAGCGGCGAGCGCGGCGGGATTGCCGGGCTGGGCATGGTTGGCGTCGGCGGCGAAACTGCGCATGTTGCCGGCCGGCGTGCCTTCGTAGTCCGCAATCGAAGCCGGGCTGATCGCCAGCGAAGTGTCGGCGAGGAAGTCCGTGCGGAAGAAGCCTGGCTCGACGATCGTCACCTTGATGCCGAAAGGTTCGAGTTCGGCGGCCATCGATTCGGAGAGACCTTCGACGGCGAATTTCGTCGAGCCATAGACGCCCCAGCCTGGATAGCCGAAGTAACCGCCGATGGAGGAGAAGTTCAGCACATGGCCGGAACGCTGGCGGCGCATGTAGGGCAGTACGGCGCGTGTCACCTTCAGCAGGCCGAAGACATTCGTACCGTAAAGCTTTTCGATCTCTTCGGCCGTGGCTTCCTCGACGGCGCCGAGCAGGCCGTAACCGGCATTGTTGGCGAGAACGTCGATGCGTCCGAAGCGGGCGATACCGGCAGCCGCAGCCTCTTTCGCCTGTACTTCATTGGTGACGTCGAGGGCAACTGCCAGCAGGTTCGGATGATCGCCGAACTGCTCGGTAACGGTCTTCGGGTTGCGGGCAGTGGCGATCACGGCGTCCCCTGATGCAAGGGCTTCCCTCGTCATCAGCGCACCGAAGCCGCGGGATGCACCGGTGATGAACCAGACTTTCATGACGAATTCCTTTCGAGCTTTTCGGTTTGGCGTCGCATCTCTGTGCTGACGGGGTGAATTTGACCCAAAATCCGCTATTGTATAAGATTCGTTATTATTGAAACAATAATGAGCGATATTCATCAATGCGCGCCACCGAGCTTTCCGAACTGGCTGCCTTCGCGGCCGTCGCCCGACATAAAAGCTTCCGCAAGGCGGGTGAGGAGCGGGGTGTCACCGCCTCCGCGATCAGCCATGCGGTGCTCAATCTCGAAGAACGGATCGGCATTCGGCTGCTCAACCGTACGACGCGCAGCGTTTCGCTGACCGAGGCTGGTGAACTCCTGATCTCGCATCTCGACCCGGCCTTCGGCGAGATGACAGCCGCGCTCGATGCGCTCAACCGCTACCGCGACACGCCCTTCGGCAAGGTAAGGATCAATGTGCCGAATTCGATCGGCCCCTTCGTCGTCGGCCGCATCATCGGCCCGCTCCTCAAGCGAAATCCCAATTTGCAGCTGGAAATCAACGCGACGGACAGGCTGGTCGATATCGTCGAGGAGGGCTTCGATGCCGGCATCCGCTTCGGCGAGCGCATTACCGAGGGGATGATCGCACTACGCATCAAACCGCGCATCCGCCTGGTCGTCGTCGGTTCGTCCGCCTATTTCGAGACCCGGCCCAAGCCTGAAACGCCCCACGAACTCAAGCGGCATCTCTGCATCCAGAACATGTATCCATCAGGCGCACGTTATGCCTGGGAATTCGAGAAGGACGGCCAGACGGTGAGCTTTCAGCCGACTGGGCCACTGTCGCTCGACGATCACGAGCTGATGCTGCAGGCAGCGCTTAGCGGCGTCGGCCTTGCCTATGTCTGGGAGCCGCGGGCGGAAAAGGCGATCGCCAGCGGCGAGCTGATCCAGGTGCTGGATGAGTGGTGTCAGCTGGAGGAACCGCTCTATCTCTACTATCCGAGCCGCCGCCACATGTCGGCAGGCTTCAGGGCGGTCATCGAGGCGATACGGGCGGAGTAATGTCGGCGCGGCCGCTACCGGTGCGGAGCTGGCCGTCATCAGCACGCATGCCGGCGATCGCCTGAAGCGCTTCAAAATAAACTGCCAGGTCGCGGGCGGGATCTGTGGGGAGAGCGACCGCACGGAACACCTTGCCTCCTGTCGCCTCGACCCCTCCGTCGATCATCAGGTTATCGGCCATGCCGTGATTTTCGATCGCGATGCCGTCCGGTCCGCGTGGGCGCCCGCTCGTCTCATCGATCTCGAGCCCCGCATACCAGACGGAACGAACACGCGCGCCATAGTCGTCTGGGTGATTGCTATAAGCGAAGACCGATTTTCCCAACGCAATCATGAAGCCGATCTCATAGACCGTACCCGGATCGGCGCTGACGCCTCGAAAGGGAGTGATGTTGGCAAGGCAGATCTCGGCACGCCGCATGGCTGTGTCGTTGCGTGCGTAGATCTCGGCGGCCGTCAGCTTCACCGGGGTCTGGTTTTCATCGCTGCCCGGGCCGGTCGGCTCGAAGCCGAACTGGCGTGCCAAACGGCGTTTTTCGGCGATGATGGGCATGGCGTCCGGAAGAAAGACTTCCGGGCCGGCAAGGTAGATGGTGGTCATTGGTATCCTTCACTCACATGCGAGACGAAGTGCCGGAGTGGAGCGGCCAGGCACGGAATCCATTTCCGACGGAAACACCGTGGATGGCAAGCCGTACCGGCAGGAGTTATCCATTTTTTGCGAAGCAGCCTGAAGAGCCCGCGGTGGACAGGTAACGCCCGATTTTCATTCCAGGGCGCCGCCACAGGTGATGCCCGCGGAATAAAAAAGCTTGAGGTTTGCGTCTGCCACCCTTTTGACTCCGGCAGACGAACCGGCCAAAGATGCCGCCGTGGCCAGCGTCGTCGGGAGAGGTTGATGAACGGTCGGAATTCACCAGCTGTTGTTCGAGCCGCCAAGCGGCTTGCATGTTCCGTCGCCGCCATGGCCGCAACACTGTTGCTGACAACGGCGGCAGTCGGGCAGGATATCGGGCCGCAAAGCCAGGCCTCGCGGGAGCAAGTCGAAAAACTCGTCGGCCTCTGGAAGGACCACTTTGCCGGTGCCGATAACCTGCAGCAGCGGCGGATGGCCTTCAAGGCGCTGATGGAGACAACGCCGGGCCCGACGCGCATACAGCTTCGGCAGGTCGATGCCGACGGGGTCAATGCCGAGCTGATATGGCCCGCCCGTCTTCATCACCCGATCGGCGAAAGGGTGATCCTTTACATTCATGGCGGCGGTTTCTCGGGCGGGTCCATCCGCACCCACAGCCTGCTTGCCGGATCGCTCGCCAAGGCCGCGTCGAGCGACGTGCTTCTCATCGATTATCGATTGATGCCGGAATATGGCTATCCCGCGCAGATCAACGACGCGCTGACGGCCTATCGCTGGCTTCTCGACAACGGCTATGACAACGGGAACGTCGTCGTCGCGGGAGACGGGGCCGGCGGCAACATCGCAATCGAGACGGTGTTGCGGCAGATACAGGCGGCAAAGCCGTTGCCGGCGGCTGTGGTGGCGCTCAGTCCCATCACCGATCTGGCCGCGACCGGCGGATCGATGACGTCGAATGCCGAAAGCGATCAATTAGTCGATAAGGCCTGGATCGAAACCCTCCGCAAGCCCTATCTCGGCCGCCGGCCGCCGACCGATCCTCAGGCGTCGCCGCTTTATGCCGACATGAAGGGCTTTCCGCCGCTGCTGCTGCAGGTCGGCTCAGGCGAAGCCCTGCTGGATGACACGCTGCGGCTCGCCGACAAGGCGCGCCAGGCCGGTGTGGATGTCACCACCGAGGTCTGGCCGGGCATGCCGCATCAATGGCAGCTGTTCCCCTCGATGCTCGATGATGCCGATCGGGCGAGCCAGAATATCGCCGAGTTCGCGATCCGGCATTTTGCCGATAGGCCGAAGGAATAGGGGCTACGCCTCATCAATCGTGGCATCATTGCGATGTGCGGTGGGACGAAGCAGGCGCCAGAGGACGCTCGACCTCCCGGCCGACGCTGAGCGCCTTTCGCACATTCGGCTCCAGCCGCTCGGCATAGGCATGGTCGGGTGCAGCACCCAGCGCATCCAGCATTTTGGAGAAGAAACACCGGGCGGCTGCCGCAGCCGTGATGTCGAAGATCTCGGCATCGTTCAGCCCATGTTTCTTCAGCCCGTCTATATCCTGCTGCGTGATCGACGTCGCATCGCGCGCCACCTTGGCGGCAAAGGCCATGATCGCGCGTTCGCCGGCATCGATCGGCGCCTTTTCCGACTCGTTGACAACAGCCGTCAGCCCGTCGCTGGTGAAACCTTCGCGCAGCAGCACGGAGCCGTGCGCCAGCATGCAATAGGAGGATTTCAGCTCCTTGGCTGCCGCCAGCGTCACCAGCTCGTAGCGCCTGAGGCTCATATGGCTGCGAATGCTCGAAAGCAGCGCTCCCCAGTTCTCCATCACTTCAGGCCGGTGGCCGAAAGCGCGATACATGTTCGGCAGATAACCGTAGCTTGCCTCCGCCGACGCATACATCGATGTCGTCTTCTCGCTGGCGGATGCATTGGGGGTGTGAATGAAAGCCATGGCATGGTCCTCCTCTACTGCGAGAATGATAGGGTAGATATGCGGGACAGCAATCCTGGCACCGAGGACAACTTTAGCCGAGTTTGGCCAGTTGCTTCTCCAGAAGGTCGAGGCTGTCCTCTCCTACCTCGTTGACGCCACTCGGCATGGGCCCGGAAGGTCTGCCGATTGCGGCGCTTTCCTCGCTTTTCTTTCGGTCGAAGATATCGAACGATACCGCCAAATCTCACTCGTTTTTAGAACGTTCCAAATTTACAACGAAGGTTTCCGCGACAAAGAAGGCTAGAGGCGTCAAAAATGTCTAACAAAATAGTGGATCACTTAGATTCATCTTGACATGATTGGAACGTTCCAAATATTGAATAGCCATCAGACGTGATGGCGGGAGGAAGAAGTGACAAAGGCGCGGGTAACCGTCATTGACATTGCGAAGGCCGCCGGCGTCTCGAAGTCGACGGTTTCGCTGGTGCTTCAGGGCTCCTCCCTGGTCAATGAAGGGACGCGGTCCAAGGTCAATGCGGTGATGCGCGATCTCGGCTATGTCTACAATCGCGGCGCAGCCAATCTTCGGCAGGCCGGTGCCAAGTCGAGGATCGTCGGGGTCGTCGTAAACGACCTGACGAACAGCTTCTTTGCCGAACTCGCGGTCGGCGTCGACATGGTCGTTCAGTCGGCCGGCTTTGTGCAGTTCCTGTCGAACACCGGCGAGAGCATCGACCGGCAGCGCGAGGTTGTCGCATCGATGCGCGAACATGGGATTTCCGGCCTCATTGTGTCGCCGGCGCGCGCCACCGATGCTGCGGACTTCAAGCCGCTCGTTGCGGCGGGGATTCCTGTCGTGGTTGTCGTCCGAAACCTGCCCGGCGCCAAAGTCTCATCCATCGTCTCCGACAACCAGGCCGGCATGATGTCCGCCGTTCAGCACCTGGCGGGACTCGGCCATAAACGCATCGCTTTTCTCGGTGGCTTTCCCGATACCGCTGTCTTCGACGATCGCCTTGCCGGTTACCGAAGCGGCGTCGAGGCAGCCGGGCTCGACTATCACGAAGAACTTGTCATCGCGTCCGCGCCGTCGCGAGCGGGCGGGGTGGAGGCGACCGGCAAGGCGATTGCTCTTGGCCATCGGCCGACGGCGGCCGTGTGCTTCAATGATGCCGTGGCCTTCGGTGTTTGCGACGGGTTGCGTGCGCGCCGGCTGGAGCCGGGCTCCGACTTCGCGGTCGTGGGTTTCGACGACGTCATCGAGGCCCAGGCGGCGGTGCCGGCGCTGACAACAGTCTCCGTCGATCCGCAAGGCATTGGTCGGCGCGGCGCGCAGATGCTTCTCAAGCAGATCAATGCGGGCAAGGCCGAGGCGGAGACGGTGACGACAGCCGTTCGGCTGGTTGTCCGTGAGAGCTGCGGAGCCAGCATGAGCATCAAAATCAAACAGGACTCTGCGTGATGCAAATGAAGAAGCATCTTACCCCAGCCGAAGCGGCCGCGCTGATCCCGGATGGCGCCGTTGTAACGGTATCGTCCTCGAGCGGTCTCGGTTGTCCCGATCTCATGCTGAAGGCGATCGGCGAACGTTTCGATGCGACAGGCCATCCCCGTGACATCACGACTCTCCACCCGATTGCCGCCGGCGACATGAGCGGCATCAAGGGCGTCGATTACATCGCCAGAAAGGGTCTGCTCAAGCGCATCATCGGCGGTTCCTATCCCTCAGGCCCGTCCTCATCAGAGCCGCCGCTCATTTGGCAGATGATCACCGGAAACGAGATCCCGGCCTATAACATTCCCTCCGGCATCCTGTTCGACATCCATCGCGAGGCTGCTGCGAAGCGGCCGGGCGTGCTGACCAAGGTCGGCATCGATACCTTCGTCGATCCCTGGCGACAGGGCTGCGCGATGAACGAACTGGCTTCGGAGCATCCGGTGGTCAAACGCGTCACCTTCGAGGGTGACGACTGGCTGTTCTTTCCCGCGATCGTCCCTCAGGTCGCCATCATCCGCGCCACGACTGCCGACGAGCGCGGCAACCTTACATACGAACATGAGGGCGCCTATCTCGGCGGCCTCGATCAGGCGCTTGCCGCACGCAACAACGGTGGCATCGTCATCGCTCAGGTCAAGCGGATCACCAAGGAGGGCTCGCTGAAGCCGCATGACGTCCGGGTGCCGGGGATGCTGGTCGACTACGTGATCGTCGATCCGGATCAGAAGCAGACGACGCAGACGGCGTACGATCCGGCGATTTCAGGAGAGATCTTCCGCCCGCTCGATAGTTTCCGGGTTCCCGAGTTCAACGTTCAAAAAGTCATCGCACGGCGTGTCGCGCAGGAACTTCAATCGGGAAGTTGCGTCAATCTCGGTTTCGGTATCTCGGCCAACGTGCCGCGAATTCTGCTGGAGGAGGGGCTTCACGGCGCAGTCACCTGGGTCATCGAACAGGGCGCGGTCGGCGGCGTGCCGCTGCTCGACTTTGCCTTCGGCTGCGCGTCCAACGCCGACGCCTACATGCCGTCTCCCTATCAATTCACCTATTTCCAGGGTGCCGGTTTCGATGCATCGCTGCTCTCCTTCCTCGAAATCGGCAAGGACGGGTCGGTCAACGTCTCCAAGCTCTCGTTCCGGCCGCATGTGACGGCAGGCGCCGGCGGCTTTGTCGACATCACGGCGCGGGCGAAGAAGATCGTCTTCTCCGGCATGTTCAATGCCGGAGCGAAGCTTTCGATCGCCGATGGCGCCCTCCTGATCGAGAAGGAAGGCAAGCTGAAGAAGCTGGTGAACGAGGTCGAACACGTCACCTTCAGCGGCAAGCGTGCCATCGAGCAGGGGCAGGACATCACCTATGTCACCGAGCGGTGCGTGATGAAGCTGACGCCGGAGGGTATCGTCCTCACCGAGATTGCGCCCGGCGTCGATCTCCGATCTCACATCCTCGATCAGTCCGAGTTCCCGCTGATCATCGCACCCGACCTGAAGGTCATGGACGCCGCGCTCTTCGCAGAGGCAGCGATCGGACTGTTGCTTCCGGCAAAAAGCGCGCGGACGCTGGAGGGCACCTTCAATGGCTAGTGGAACGGTCAGGGTCGATATCGAAGGCCACGTCGCGACGCTGACGATTTCTCGCCCGGAGAAGCTGAACGCACTCGATCTCGACATGCTGAAAGCCCTCGCAGACGCTGCCGATGAGGTCGAGGCGAACCCGAATGTACGCGCCGCCGTTCTCACCGGCGAGGGAAGGGGCTTTTCCGCCGGAGGCGATATCAAGGCCTGGGGCGGAATGCTGCCCCAGGAATTCGGTCACGCCTGGGTGCGGCACGGCCACCGGATATTCGAAAGGCTGGCAACGCTCCGAGTGCCGCTCATCGCGGCGCTAAGCGGCCATGCCCTCGGAGGAGGGCTTGAACTTGCGGGCGTTGCAGACATTCGCCTTGCGGAGAAGCAGATCAAAATCGGCCTGCCGGAAACCGGCCTCGGCATGGTGCCGGGCTGGTCCGGGACCCAGCGTCTCGTACGCCGCTTCGGCGCGCAAGTCGTCCGACGCATGGCCTTGGGCGGCGAGATATTCACCGCCGAGGAGGCGCGCCTGCTCGGTATCGTCGATGCGGTCGTTCCAACAGGAAACTCGCTGGCCGCGGCCAGGGAATATGCCGAGCGGATCGCCGCACGGGGACCGGCGGCCGTCGAGATCGTCAAGTTGATGATCGCATCGGCGAACGGCGAAGACAACGGAACCGCGGTCGAAGCCCTGGGCTCGATCCTCGCCGCCAAGACCGGCGATCTGAAGGAGGGCGTCGCGTCATTCAGCGAGAAGCGCCCGGCAACGTTCAAGGGAGAATGGTAATGACGGTCCTCGTCAACCCCACCGCGCTGAGCGACCACAAGGCGCGCGATTTCAGGATGCTCATCGATGGCAAATGGGAGGCTGGCGCCTCCGATCCGATCGCGCGTGTCGCGCCGAGCCATGGCGTCGTGGTCAGCCGGTTCCCGACCGGCAGCAGAAATGACACCGAGCGCGCCATCGCCGCTGCACGCAAGGCCTTCGACCTCGGGCCATGGCCGCGAATGACCGCTTCCGAACGTTCCGCCATCCTCCTGAAGGCTGCCGATCTGATCGCGGCACGTGCGGAAGAGCTGGCATTTCTCGATGCGATCGAGGCAGGAAAGCCGATCACGCAGGTGCGGGGCGAAATTGCAGGCTCTGTCGACATATGGCGCTATGCGGCTGCCCTTGCCCGCGACCTCCACGGTGAAAGCTACAACACGCTTGGCGACGGTACGCTCGGCGTCGTCCTGCGCGAAGCGATCGGCGTGGTGTCGATCATCACGCCCTGGAACTTCCCGTTTCTCATCGTCGGTCAGAAGCTGCCCTTCGCCCTGGCCGCAGGCTGCACCACTGTCGTCAAGCCCTCAGAGCTGACATCGGGATCGACGCTCGTGCTGGGAGAGATCCTGCAGCAGGCAGGCATTCCGGATGGCGTCGTCAACATTGTCACCGGTACGGGACCTGAGGTCGGTGCTGTCATGACGTCTCATCCCGACGTCGACATGGTGTCCTTCACCGGCTCGACCGGTGTGGGAAAGCTGACCATGTCCAATGCCGCGCAGACGCTGAAGAGGGTCTCGCTCGAACTGGGCGGAAAGAACCCGCAGATCGTATTCCCGGATGCCGATCTCGATGCCTTCATCGATGCTGCGGTCTTCGGCGCATATTTCAATGCCGGCGAGTGCTGCAATGCCGGGTCTCGGCTGATCCTTCACAAGTCAATCGCTGCCGATGTCGTCGGGCGGATCGCCGAACTGTCAAAGGCGGTGAAGGTCGGCGACCCGCTCGATCCTTCGACGCAAGTCGGCGCCATCATCACGCCGCAGCATCTGGAGAAGATATCCGGATATGTCACTGGTGCCAGGAGCAGCGGTGCGAAGGTCGCCCATGGCGGCGAGAGGCTCGACCTCGGCATGGGGCAGTTCATGTCGCCGACGATCCTCGAAGCAGTCACCCCTGACATGGCGGTGGCACGCGAGGAAGTCTTTGGACCGGTTCTGTCGGTCCTGACGTTCGAGACATCAGCCGAAGCCATCAAGATTGCGAATTCCATCGACTACGGCCTGTCGGCCGGCGTCTGGAGCCGCGATTTCGATACCTGCCTGACGATCGGCCGCTCGGTACGGGCGGGCACGGTCTGGATGAACACCTTCATGGACGGCGCCTCGGAACTTCCCTTTGGCGGTTACAAGCAGAGCGGCCTCGGCCGTGAACTCGGCCGCCATTCGGTCGAAGACTATACGGAGACCAAGACGCTGAACATGCATATCGGCAAGCGCACCAATTGGTGGATGCCGCAAACGGAAAGGCCGGCTTAGCCGACGACAAAACTACGCCTGAGGAGGGCGGGTGATCGGATGCAGGAATGGTTCCTGCATCTTCCAAACTGGAACTGGGAGGTTCTTCGATGAATAGGTTTTTGAGCTCGGCGGCCGTTGCTGTCGTGATGCTGGCTGGTTTGGGTGTGGCACAGGCTGCGGACGTGAAGGAAGTGCAGATGCTGCACTGGTGGACGTCCGGCGGCGAGGCGGCGGCTTTGAAC
>NZ_ML133698.1 GCF_003985155.1 Rhizobium vallis
GCACTTCGATGCGCTACTGCCTTCTGGGATTGTGCCGTCAATTCGCTCCATCCCTAAGATAATTGTGAAAGCTGGCCTGAGGGCAATAGTTCCATGGGGACACGCGATTTTACGCCATGCTTTGCCAAGGCGATGAACTTCAGGAAGCCTTTGTCTGGAATTACGATGCGGACCGGAACGCCGGCATATTCGATCACCTGCTTGGCCATTGCGATCCTCCGATAACATCTGCGCGTCCAGGCGAACCCGGCATAGGCTTTGTATAGTAATTTTATAGACTATAACGGAAAATGAGGATGACTATTCCGGCCGTCCCAAATGAGACAGGCATTTGGAGAAAATAATTCTAGTTTGCCGCGTATCGTCTGGGTGGTCGACGAACAGCGAATAGCACCGACGCTCGCGTTTGGCACAATTGCGCATGTCTAAACTGATTGTGACCGGGTTTTGGCATTCGTCTGCGGGCGCCGATGCCATCCCGTGGCGACATGAACCCCTCGGGTCAGGTCTCAGCAAAATCGTCAGGCAGAGTGAAAACCCTTCGTTGACAGAATTGTCATGATCGCGTTAAGGGTGCGATATAACATGAGTACAAGAATCAAGTTTTTGGCAATTTTAGTCAAATAAGACAACGAAAGGTGGCTGAAACCATGGAATTTCACATTCTGTCCCCGCATAAGTTGATTCCTACCGAGGAGACCGATGCATGCAGGGTCGATGAAGTTCATGGCCTCATTTCCACCGCCGGCTGCTGGACAGTCCCGATCATGGTGGAGAAGGACGCGCTTTTCGTGATGGACGGCCATCACCGTTTGGAAGTGGCTTTCCGGCTTGGGCTGCGTGCCGTTCCAACCATTCTCCTCGACTACAGGAGCGTACGCGTCGAAGCCTGGAGGGCCGGTGAGACGATCACGCCGGCCGACATTTACGACATGGCTCGCAGCCGCCGAAAATTTCCGATCAAAACCACCCGGCACATTTTTTTGGACGATCTCCCCGCGTGCGATGTGAGCCTCGATGATCTCAGACAGTGGTACGAGCCTCTTGATGGTTCGGAGAGGCTTGCCGGATGACTTCCCACATCATCGCAATGACGGGGGCGGAGTTGTCTCCGATTCTCTCTCCTCTTGCTGCTGACATTCTAACCGCGAGCGCGCCGCTCCTGCACCAGTGGATCCAAGAGCACGGGTCTCCGCTTCACCTCGTGCTTCCGTCGGAGCTCACGGCAAATGTTGAAGCCATGCGCCACGTTCTCGACGATCGGGGAGTTGTGTACGCGATCTATTATGGTTCGAAAGTCAACAAATCCTCAGGCCTGATGCAGGCCGCCCTCGAGGCAGGCGCAGGCATCGACGTGTCGAGCGTTTACGAGCTTCGTGATGCTGTGAAACTTGGGGCTCGGGGTGACGATATTGTGGCGACCGGTCCCGCAAAGACGGCGCAATTTCACGACGAACTCGTCCGCATCGGGGCTCTTGTGTCGGTGGATAGCCCAGAGGAACTGACCGACATATCGAGGCGGCTGCCGGCAAATGGCGCCCAGCAGCCTGTCCTCTTGCGATTGCAACCGAAAGGTCATGAGAAAAGCCGTTTTGGCATGGCTGCCGACAAGGTGCGGGCCTGCCTTTCGCGCATCGCCGCCGATGATCGTCTCCGCTTCGATGGCATACATTTCCATTTGAGCGGATATCGCTGGCAGGATCGGGCGGTTGCGTTTGAAGAGGCTGCCAAGCTGGTGGAGGAAGCACGCGCAATCGGACTTTCCCCGACAATGATCGATATCGGCGGCGGATTGCCGGTCCAATATGTGTCTAGGGCGGCATGGGAAGAACATCTGCAGCGCCAACGCGGCGATGATTACCGGACCGGCAAAGTTCCGGCTTCCTTTTATCCCTACGGCGGTCCGCAATCGGCCGCGGCGTGGCTTGGCTGCTTTTTGGGTGCTTTGCTCTCATCGGGCCAGACGATCGAGGATTACCTCAAGCAGCACCAGCTAACGCTCGCGATGGAGCCGGGGCGCTCCCTTGTGGACCAGGCGGCGATTTCAGCTTTTCGTATTACCCGCGTGAAGGATCTCGGAGGCGGAAATGGCGTGATTTTCGTCGAGGGCAGCAGTTTCAGCGCCTGCGAGACCTGGTTTGCTTCCGAATTCATGGTGGATCCCATCCTGCTACGCCAGAACGGCCGGGCTCCCGCCGGTGAGGCCTTCCGGGCCTACATTGCGGGTCATAGCTGCCTTGACGAAGACGTCCTAAGCAATCGTTGGCTTGGCTTTCCCCATGCTCCCGAGGTCGGAGACCTTCTCGTCTGGGCCAATACAGGCGGCTATCAGATGGATCTCCTGGAAAATGAGTTTCATCGGCACCCGATGCCCAAACGGTTGTGCGTAACAAAGAGCGCAGCCGGCGAACTGTCGATCTATCCCGATAACTAGGAGAGAACATCATGCTTCCTACGAACGTGACCCAATTGATTGGGCGCACCCCGGTCATGTCGATCGAGGTCCCGAGCCGAAATTCCAAACTGGTGTTGAAGATAGAAAAGAACAATCCTGGCGGTTCCATGAAGGATCGCATGGCGCGCAGCATGGTGGTGGCGGCCTTGCAGGATGGCCGGCTTGCTCCGGGAGGCACGATCGTCGAATCGTCCTCGGGAAACACCGGTATCGGCCTGGCGCTGGCGGCAGTTGAGTTCGGGTTGAATTTCATTGCCGTCGTGGATCATCATGCCGCGCCGGACAAGATCCGCATGATGCGCGCGATCGGCGCCGAGATCCGCTACGTCGAAGGGGACTTCAGGGAAGATGAAGTTGCCGTCGTCGCCAGGCAGAGACTGGCAGCGCAACTCGGCGCGCAACTGCCGGGCGCCATGTTCATGAACCAGTCCGACAATCCCGCTAATCCTGAAGGTTATGCTGACTATGTTGATGAACTGATGGAGCAACTTCCTGGCGGCATCGATGCATTTGTGGGATGCGTCGGCACCGGCGGGTCGATGACAGGCATTTCGCAGCGGCTCAAGCAGCACTTGCCCACGATCCGCACGATCGCCGTGGAGCCTGCGGGCTCCATCGTGTTCGGACAACCGGGACATTCCTATTACCAGTCCGGAACCGGCACGCCGGCCGGCGACGAAGTCGGCAAGGTCCTCGACTATAGCTGCATTGACGAGGGCGTACAGGTTACCGATCAGCAGGCATTCGAAACTGCGCGTTATATTGCGCGTCGCAAGGCGCTGCTCGTTGGCGGCTCGACAGGCGGGGCGATCTACAAGGCTCTCGAATTCATCGCTTCCGGTAAGTTGCAGGGTACCGTCGTGACGACCGTAGCCGACGGAGGGGAAAAATATCTCGGTTCGGTCTTCGACGACGACTGGATGGCAAAGCGCGGCCTGTTCGACCCGTCGATTGCCGCCCGGCTCGATGCGTGGCTTTTCGGACAGGCACGCGCGGCATGAAGGTCACAATATGCGGGGCCGGGCGAACCGGCCATCTGAACGCCGTCCTGTTCAAACAACGCGACGGCGTGGAAGTATCCGTTCTGACATCATCGGCAGACCTTGCCGGGAAATGGTCGAACGGGGAGCAGGTCTGGCGAGCGAATTCGTCCGATGGCAGCGTTTTGGCGGCGAGGATTGATCATGTCGGCATCGATCCCCGCACAGCGCTTGCCGATGCGGATCTGGTCGTTGTGACACAGCCTGCCCAGGCACGCCCAGCGCTGTTGCGGCAGATAGGTCCCCATCTGCCGGAGAATAAGCGGGTCTTCGTCGGAGCCATTCCGGGATTTTGCGGGTTCGACTGGCTTGCCGAGACTGCGTTTGGTGGCCGCGATAATATTGTGATCTGGGGGATGAAGGACGTTCCCCACACCGCCTACAATCTCGTTGCGGGCAGCGAAGTGCGCATGGGCGGCGCAAAGGCTCAGCTCTATGCGGCGCTTCATCGTCGCGAGGAGGCGGCCGCAAAGGAAGAGTTGTCGGACTTGCTCGGCCGGCTCTACGAAGCGCCGATCGGCATCCTCGACGACTATCTCGAGATTACGCTGACTCCAGGCAATGCATTGATGCATCCGGCGGTCCTCTACGGACTGGTTGGCCCCGGTGCCCCATGGGAGGAACAGCCCTTCGATGAGCCGATCTGCTGGTGGAGCGATTGCCCGCGCGCCGGCGCGGACATGCTGGAAGCGTGTGATGCCGAAAATCAGGCGCTCAAGCACGCCGCCGAAAGGCGGCTCAAGGTCGATCTGGCAAGCGTAAAGCCACTTCGGCAGGAGCTGATCGAGGCCTATGGCGACCAGATCGGCGATGACAGCACGATGTATTCCCTGCTGAGAACCAACAGCGCCTATGCCGGAATCCATGCGCCGCTCGTTGCCAATCCGGATGGACCGGGTCTGGTGATCGATCGGGAAAGCCGCGCCTTTCATGAAGATATTGCTTTCGGTCAGGCCCTCCTCCTTGAGGTGGCCAAGCGGCTGGATGTGCCGGTGCCTGCTATCGAAACCACTTATCATTGGGCGCGGGCCTACCACGGCAATCTGCCGCAACCTCCTCTGAATTTTGTTCCCTCGAAATGGGCGGAGGCAATCGGATGAATGAAAATACCGTCAATTCCCACGCGGGGGGGAGAGATGCGCCCGACCTGCAACTTCACCAGCAGGCAAGGCACAACGCCCTAGCGCGCCTTGTGCGATGCCTCCTCGCCGAACGTATTCTCAATCCCGACGCCTTGCTTTGGTCCGCAGACGGGACACAGGCATGGCTTCCATTATGGTCTGCCAGAAAGGTACTCCATTTCGCAGACTTGCGGCGTTTGCCGGCGAACACGATGTTGAATCGCGGGGCGATCGAGATCATCGATGACAGGGGCAGGCGGCGAAGACTGGAAGCGCCTGCCGATCTCGTCGCCGAAAGCTCATCGGACTGGTCGGTCGAACCCGCCTCGGATGGGATTGCGCGTCTGCTCGCCGATATCGAGAACAGCATGCAGAACGACGCGCTGATCCGTCGTCACCGCCGGGACTGGAGTGCAACGCTGAGCCGGGAAATAGTGGCTGGCGGCGGCACCGGCCTCATTTCCCATCTTCAGCATACGCGTCCTGTACATCAGGCAGCCATGATGCTGGACCAGTGGGGCTCCTTGGAGGGACATCCATTTTACCCGACCTGGAAGTCGAAGCCCGGCCTCACGGCACAGGAGGTCGAGGCCTTGTCGCCGGAATTCGGCGCGCGCGTCAATCTGCGCATAGCTGCGCTGCGGCAGGATTGGGCCTATGTGGAGACGATGCCCCATGTCGACAGCTACAACGGCTGGTTCCACGACAATTACCCCGAGCTCTGGGACGCCTGGGTCAAGGCATTGACGGAAAGGGGGCAAACGCCTGCGGACTGGCTGCCCTTGCCGATTCATGCCTGGCACCTGGATCATTTTGTCCGCCGGGAATTTGCTGACGAGATCGCTTCCGGTGTGCTTCTGATCGATGGACCGGAGATTGCCACGATCCCCTCCATGTCCTTTCGCACGATGCTGCCGGACCTGGAAGAAGCAAGGCCGTTTGTCAAATTGCCGGTCGCCGTCTGGATGACGAGCGAAATGCGGACCTTGCAGGCGAAGTCCATTCACATGGGCCCGAGGCTCAGCACCTTGATTTCCGATATTCTCGCAGCCGACGAAACCATTGGAGGCGAACTGGAGTTCTTCCGCGAAGAGCTGGGGGCGATCCTCCGCCATCCCGAAACAGGCGACGAACATCCCGGCCGTTTCCTCTCCGTCGTCTATCGCGAGGCCGACGGGATCGCACGCAAGGACGGTCTGATGCCCGTCACCGTGGCCGCCTTGCTTGCCGCAAGTCCCGTCGACGGCCGGCCGCTGATCTGCGAACTGATCGCGCGCATGGGCGATGATCGGGCAGCCGCCGCAGAGTTCTTTCGCAATTATGCCGAGGTCGTTCTCAGGCCAACGATCGCCATGTATCTTTCATACGGCATCGCCTTTGAAGCCCACCAGCAGAACAGTACCGTACTCTTCGATCCGTCAGGGCGCCCGCAGCGATTGCTCATTCGCGACTTCGGTGATGGCCGCAGCTTCGCCCCCTTGTTCGAGGCGCGAGGATATTCGCTGAAGCCGTTCAGCCGCGCCGGCATCTTGCCGACCACCTTCAATGACGACATCGCTCTTGTTCGGTCGTTCGTCATCGATGCCTGCTTCGTCTGCCATCTTCATGAAGTGGCGCTTTGCCTGAACGAACATTTCGGGCTCAGCGAAGCATGGTCGATCCTGAGGCAGAAGACCGAAGAAGCGTTTGACCGGGTTCGACCCCGCATGCTGTCCGAAGAATTCTGGCTGGAAGAGCGGGAGGCGTTTCTTAATCGCCCTTGGCCGACCCGTTCCGTCTTGCGCATGCATCTCGAGCGATATCGCGACTATCGTCTGGAGCATCAACTGCCAAACCCGCTGATAGAGACGCCATGACCGGGACTATTGCGGTTATCCGAGGCTTCGGGCCGGTCTTCGCTATCCTCTTCGGCCTGCAGTTCATCTCCATGGGAGCCATGGAGATGAGCGGTCCATTCTGGCCACTGCGCATCGAGGAATTATCGTCTTCCGGCGGAATCTTCGCATTGGCTGGAATCGGGGTCTATGTGTTCCCAATGGTCGGCGTCTCTCTCACCAGCGCCCTGTGGGGAAGGATGGGTGACCGGTACGGCAACCGCCTGATGATGGTCAGAGCGCTTGCCGGGCTTGCGGTCACCCAGATCCTCGTTTCCTTCGCTGAGGACGTCTGGCTGATCCTGCTCCTGCGGTTTCTGCAGGGGTGTTGCGCTGGCTATATCGCGCCGGCCCAGGCCTATGGCATCCAGGTCACCGGCGGCCGTAACCGAGGGGTGCTTCTGACCTGGCTTCAGGTGGCGACCAATGTCGGTTCACTCGGTGGCGCATTTCTCGGCGGTCTCATCCTCGACGCATCGTCCTTCACGACGATCAACCTGACGGCCGGTTCCATCTGCGCTGTCTGCGCCGTCGCTGCCTGGGTGATCCTGCCTCGGCCTGCGGCAGAAACGAGCGGAGCCGGTCGAAGCCAGGCTCGCCAAAATCAAGCATTCAGGGGGCAAGCGACGCCACCTGTCTGGGGCCTATTGGCACTGACGGGAATGATGCTTGCCAGCCGAATGGTTTTGCAGGTGCCTTTCGCGCTTTATATGGCTGAGGTCTTTCGAGCTCCTCACTGGGTCACCGGCTTCAGCTATGGCCTTCTGGCGCTCGGCTTCGTCGTGGCGGCTCCGCTCTGGGCGCAATTTTTCAACGACCGTCCGGCAAGCTTCATCCTTGGTTGGATGATCCCTATTGCCGGTGGATGCGCATTGCTTACCATTCTTGCCGGCCTGACCCGCTCCGTCGAATATTTTGCTGCGATCTATCTGTTCTGGGGTGGCCTGCTGGGTGGAACGACACCCATTCTCGTGGCCCTCATGTCAGCCGCCACGGCCGATGGTCGTCAGGGTTCGGTATTGGGCACTGCCCAGTCCTGGCAGCAGATCGCATCCGTGGCGGGGATAGCCATCGGAGCGGGCACGACCCAGATATTCGGACTTACAAGCGTTTACCCTCTCGTCTCGCTGCTCTACGCGGCATCCCTCTTTGCTGCTGTCGGCCTGTGGTTCTTTGCACGCTCGCGCCTACCTGTTGGAGATTCCCTGTGACCTGCCTTCGCCTCTACGCGTTTGCGATAATCCTGTTGTTGACGCCGCTTACTGCTCTTTCTGCTCGCGCCGAAAATGACGCGATCCCGCAAACGACTGTTACCGTCAAGGATATCGCCGGGCGGGATGTGCAAGTTAAGGTGCCCGTCCGCCGGATGCTGCTCGGAGAAGGCAGACAACTCTACCTGGTCGCATCACTCGACAGAGAGGATCCGCTGCAACGCATCGTCGCATGGCGTAACGATCTGATCGAAGCCGATCCCGCGACCTACAAGCAATATCTCGACAAATTCCCCGACCTCGCGAAATTGCCGACTTTCAAGGGGAATGAAGGAAGTCTGATCGACATCGAATCCGCGATCGTGAAGAAACCCGACGTGGTTCTCCTCAACCTTGAAGCCAAGCAGGCGAATGAAGACGCTCAGTATATCGAGAAACTCGCATCCCTTGATATACCAGTCCTCTATATCGATTTCAGGCACTATCCGCTTCAGAACACGGACCCGACTATCCGGCTGCTCGGCAAGATCATGGGGCGCGAGGAGCGAGCCGCAGACGTGATCGCATTCCGCAAACAGGCGATGGCTCGGGTCGAGGACGTGCTTGCCAAGACGAAGCCGGACCGCCCGAAAGTTTTCATCGAGCGCATCGGCGGATACACGGAGGACTGCTGCCTTTCATTCGGCGCCGAGAATTTCGGCAAATATGTCGACCTGGCCGGCGGGCACAATATTGGCAGTGATTTTCTGCCTTCGACATTCGGCCAGCTAAGCCCTGAACAGGTGGTCGTCTCCAATCCCGATCATGTCATTGTCACCAGCGCCGATTGGCAGGCCTACGTGTCTGGCGGCCACTGGATTCCGGTCGGCCCAAATGCAGATCTGGATGCCTCGAGGAAGAAGCTCGAGTGGTATACGATGCGGGATGCCTATGCCGGGACAACGGCGCAGACGAAGCGTAATTTCCACGCCATCTGGCACCAGTTTTACAACAGCCCCTACGAATTTATCGCGGTCCAATGGATTGCAAAGTGGCTCCACCCCGATCTCTTCGCCGATCTCGACCCGGACAAGACGTTTTCTGAATATCACAAGCGCTTTCTGCCCATCGCCTATCAGCCCGGCTACGCCGTCAGCCTGGATGCCCAAGCACAATGACCGAGGCTCAGACAGTCATCGGCCATGTTAATGCGGTCGGCCGCTATCGCCTGGCAAGTCTCAGAAAGCATCTTGTGCTTTGTCTGCTGATTGCAGCGGTCGTCCTTGTGTTCCTCGCCGATATTGCCACCGGTCCAGCCTGGTACGGACTGGACGATGTGTTGAAGACCGTGCTGATGCCTGCGGATGCGCAAGCCCAGATGCGCGTCGTGATCTGGTCCATCCGGATGCCGTCAGCCCTTATGGCTGTTGTCGTCGGGATGGCGCTGGCGACCGCCGGCGTTCAGATGCAGACGGTGCTCAACAATCCGCTCGCGAGCCCGTTCACTCTTGGGATTTCGTCGGCAGCAAGCTTCGGCGCGGCCTTGGCTCTCGCATTCGGCCTGTCCTTCATTCCGGTCGCCGGCGATTATATCGTTGCGGTCAATGCTTTTATCATGGCGCTTGGATCCGCCCTCATCATCCATTCCGTGGGATTGCGGCGGGGAAGCTCGGTCCAAACGATCGTGTTGCTTGGTATCGCGCTGGTGTTCAGCTTCAATACCGCCTTGGCGATGGTCCAGTATTTTGCCAACGATCAGGCTGTTGCTGCCATCGTGTTCTGGACGATGGGCAGCTTGACCAAGGCAACCTGGCCGAAGCTTGCCGTGACAGTCGCCGTCCTGGTTCTGACCATTCCCATCTTCGTCTATCGACGCTGGCAGTTGACAGCACTTCGGCTCGGAGAGGCTCGGGCAGCATCTTTCGGAATCCCGGTTCGTCGCCTTCGGCTGGAAACGCTGGTGCTCATATCGCTCCTGTCGTCCATCCCGGTAGCATTCGTCGGAACGATCGGCTTTGTCGGACTTGTGGCGCCACACATCGCGCGCATGCTTGTCGGTGAGGATCAGCGGCACCTGCTTCCGGCCAGCGCCATGATCGGAGCCCTGATCATGTCATCCAGTTCCACGGTGGCGAAAGTTCTCGTGCCGGGCGCGGTGTTACCGATCGGGGTCATCACCGCCGTCATAGGCCTGCCGGTCTTCTTTTATCTTATCCTGAAGGGAGGGCGGGAAACGTGGTAGTCCTGAGCACTGAAGCCCTGGGGGCGATTTACGGCGCGCGACCTGTCCTCAGCGACGTATCATTGCCTCCATGCCACGGCGGAGAAATCATCGCGCTGATCGGAGCCAACGCGGCCGGCAAGTCAACGCTTCTGCGTCGTATAGCCGGCATCCTTCCCGGTCCCGGCGAATGTCGGCTGACGGGCGTGGACGATCGCGAAACGGCGATAGCTTACATGCCGCAGGATCAGGTGACCGGAGCTGCTTTGACCGTCTTCGAAGCCGTGCTTTTGGCGCGCAAGCAGACCAGTGGCTGGAAGCTGGCTGATACAGATCTCCATGAGGTCGAGCGAGCATTGGCCGCCTTGCAAATCGCAAATCTCGCGTCCGAATATGTTTCGGAGTTGAGCGGCGGTCAGCGCCAGCTCGTCGCGCTTGCGCAATGCGTTGTCCGCACGCCGACCGTGCTGCTTCTCGACGAGCCGACGAGTGCCCTTGATCTTCATCGTCAGTTCGACGTCATGAGGCATGTCAGGTCGCTGGCGAAGGAAAAGGGACTGCTCGTCATCATCGCGGTGCATGATCTCAATCTGGCGATGAAGTTTGCCGACAAGATCGCCATTCTTGCGCATGGAACGCTGCATGCTTTCGGCCCGGTTGCCGACGTGCTGACGCCTGGAAATCTCGAGACGGCATTTCGTGTGAAAAGCCGTCTCGAGACATGTTCTCAAGGCAAGCTTCACCTGATCGTCGATGATGCAGTGTGAGGCTTGCCTTAACGGACGGTGCTGACAACCTCAGAAGTCTGTGGTTATCGATACCTTGAAGGTGCGCGGCGCACCCTGGGCGATGGTGCTGAAGCTTGCGACCCCAGACCAGTAATCCTTGTCGAGGACGTTTTCGACGGAGGCCCGGAAGGTGACGGGCCTCTGTTCGATCTCCGTCTTGTAGCGTGCGCCCAGATCAAGCCGCGTCCAGGAAGGGATCTTCAACGTGTTCGTCGTATTGATATATTGCTCGCCGGTGTGAATGACATTGGCCGTCAGCGTCAGGCCTTCGAGGAAAGACGTGTCCCATTCCGCTCCGATGTTCGCCTGGATCTTCGGTACGCCGATCGGGCGCTTGCCGCGGGTCGCAGCGCTCGAGGTATTCGTCAGTTCGCCATCCATCAGCACCACGCCGCCAAGCACGCGCAGATCGTCCGTGACTTCGCCAAACACGTTGAACTCAACGCCGCGATTGCGCTGTTCCCCGCCAGCGGTGAAGATCTGCCCGCTGCCGCTTGGCTCCAACTGGCCGAAGGGTTTCTCGATCTGGAATGCGCTGACGGTCATCGCAATCTGTCCGAGGTCGATCTTGGTGCCGATCTCGTATTGGGTCGTCTTGTACGGAGCGAGCGTTTCGCCCGCATTGATGGCTGTCGTCGGAGCAGTATCGCCTATGCTCAGGCCCTGCGCGTAGTTGGCATAGAAGGAAACCTCGTCCCAGGGGCGGACGACGAGGCCAACGAGGGGCGTCACGGCGTCCTCATCCGAAGACGACGAGACAGCACCTGTCGTTGCATTGAAGTTCTTCGAGTCGATCTGCTGAAAGCGACCGCCAAGAGTGAGCTGCACGCGCTCGTCGAGCATCGACAAGGTGTCCGACAGGCCGACGCCGGACAGCCTGGCTTCCGAGACCTTCGGTACTGAACTGGGATTGGCGACGAACTGCTCGATACGACGGACAGGGTCGTACATATTGCTCCGCTGGGCAGTGCCTGAAACGATTGCACGATCGAGGCTCTGGTGGAGATAGCTCGCCTGCAGGGTCAGTGTGTGGGAGATCGGCCCCGTGTCAAACTTGGTGCGGATGCCCGTTTCTGCCGTAAGCCTGTCGACGTCGAACACCGCATTCTGTGGCGTGATGCTGACGTCGCCGGCCGAGTTCAGGATGGTGGGCAGACCAAAAAGGCGATGCACGTGAGAATTGCCGCCACCCACGGCGCCAAACCAGGTGATGTCGTCGGTCAGATCATATTCGACCCTGCCCAAGACCGAGCGGTCCGCGCTCTTCGACCACTCCCACGGCTCCTGAACATTGAGCGATCCGTCGGGTGCGCTCGGCACGATCAAACCGGTGGTTTGAAAGAAGGGACGCTGCGGCGCGTCGAAAGTTTCGCGCTGTCCGATCACGTCGAGTGTGGCTCGAAGGTTTTCCCCCTGATAATCAAGAGCCAAGGCTCCAACGTAAAAGTCCCGTGTCTGATCATCAATCGGCGTGTCACCACCGTGGGCACTGCCGTTAAGACGAATGCCAAATTGCCGTTCGTCGCCGAACCGCCGCGACACGTCGACATGAACACCGCCCTGAAAGTCGGAAGCGTAATCTGTCGTCAGCCGCGTCAAATCCTCATCGAGCGCGCGCTTCGGAACGATGTTGATCGTGCCGCCGACGGCGCTGTTTGGAGAGATCCCATAAAGGAAAGCTGTCGGACCTTTTAGCACCTCGACACGCTCTGCATATTCGGTGAAGACCCGGTAGGTCGGGGCGATCCCATAAATCCCATCAAATGCGATTTCGCCGGCGTTTCCTTCGCCGACCGGAAAACCTCTGATGTAGAACGAGTCCAACATCCCCCCTGACGAGTGGGTATTTCTGACGGACGGATCGTTGTCCATCACCTCGCCCACAGTCTGGGCACCCTGGTCTTCGATTTTCTGGGACGTATACCCGGTCACATTGAAAGGGGTGTCCATGAAATCCCGGTTTCCCAGAGCCCCCAGGCGTGCGCCTTTGGCGATCTGACCGCCTGCATATTCTTCCGGTAGGGTCCCGATCGTGGAAGTGGCGTCTTTCGTCGCCGTAATCACTATTGGTGCCAATTCGGTGGCACTCTGCCCGTACGCGGCACCGTTTGCCACAGCGGTCGCTACGACGGTGCACCCCAACATAAACTTCATACAAAATCCCCTAATCAGTCGTCGCATGATCCCGTGAGCCGCGATCATCAGCACGAAACCGCTAAATAACATGATAAAAAATGTCAAGATTTATGGGTTGCATATGTGCTTGAAGCCACAGTGAAATCGTCCCTATGATTTGCCGGCCTTCGTCGCCAGCCCCGATGGTGATGCCGATGCCTGAGGCGTATCTCGATCCAAGATCAATCTCATCGCTTGAGGTGCTGCTGAACGATCTCAAGGTCGGCACAATTGTCAGGACGCCCGGGCGACACATCATAGCCAGCGACGACATAACTGTGATGGCATTGTATGAGGTGCGTCGCCGTTGTACCATGCAGCCTGACGGTTGCGCACAGTGCCAGGTCTATAGCTGGAGCCATAGTCCGGTCGCACGTTTCAACCCGATGAATAAGTGGCCGCGGATCATGGAGCTTATCGTCGCCCTTGGCCTGATTGTCTTCAAGGTCGCGTTTCTGATTGCGATCCTTCTGCTGCTGCCGTTGCCGCTAACCTGGCTGGAACGCAAGGTCGCCGGGCACATCCAGCAACGGATGGGGCCGATGCGTGTTGGGTGGCACGGGCTGCTGCAGCCGATGGCGGACGGCATAAAGCTCTTAACCAAAGAAGACCACATCCCGGCCGAGGCCGATCGCTTCCTGTTCAAACTGGCGCCAATCCTGGCGCTCGCCCCGCCCTTTGTGGTGTTCGTCGCGATCCCCTTCGGCGAAAGCATCTCGGTCCTCGGCACCGAGATCACCCTCCACGTCTCCAACATGAATGTGGCGCTACTCTTCGTCTTTGCGGTGATCGGGATCGAGGTCTATGGCGTCATCTTTGGTGGCTGGGCCGCTAACAGCAAATACGCGGTTCTCGGCAGCCTCAGGACCTGTGCGCAGATGATCAGCTACGAGATTCCGATGGGATTCGCGGTGATCGGGGTGGTCATGTTGGCGCAATCCATGAGCCTGCTCGACATCGTGCGGGCCCAATCCGATGTCTGGAACATCGTCTACCAACCGGTCGGCTTCTTCGTGTTCTTCGTCGCCGGATTGGCCGAAGCGCAGCGTATTCCCTTCGATCTTTCGGAAGCGGAAGGCGATCTGGGGGCCGGCTTTCATACCGAATACAGCGGCATCCGCTTCGCGTTTTTCATGGTCAGCGAATACGCCATCGTGTTGCTGGTGTCGGTCCTTGTGGTGATCCTGTTTTTCGGCGGCTGGAACGGTGTCCTGATCCCCTTGCCACCACTCCTCTGGTTTGTGCTCAAGGTCGCGTTCTTCGTTTATGTGTTTATCTGGTTCCGCTTCACTTTCCCCCGCTACCGCTACGATCAACTGATGGCGATCGGATGGAAAGTCTTGCTTCCTCTGTCGATGGCGAACATAATTATAACCGGTGTACTTTTAGGGGCCGTAGCGGCTCCGTAGCGAGGCGGCGATGTCGCGCGCGCAGGACAGAGTTGGAACATGGATTGGCTGGGCATTCTTCGCCGATCTGGCGAGTGCGTTGGCTCTGACCTTCGGCTACGTGTTCTCCAAAACCGTCACCATGCAATATCCGGACAAGGAAAAATGGCTACCCTACTCACGCTATCGCGGGCATCACTTCCTGACGCGTGATGAAGAGGGCGAGATCAAGTGCGTGGCCTGCGAACTCTGCGCGCGGATTTGTCCCTGCGACTGCATCGAAGTCGTCCCCTACGAGGACGAGAAGGGGAACCGGCACCCGGCTAAATTCGAGATCGACACGGCTCGCTGCCTGTTCTGTGGGCTGTGCGAGGACGCCTGCCCAGCGGATGCAATCGCGCTTGGCCAGCAATACGAATTTTCGAGTTTTTCCTCGCGTGACCTGGTGATCGGGCGCGACGACCTGCTCGCCAAGCCGGGCAAGGCGGCAACCGGCGGCGGCGTGGTTGCCGCGCGCCTGAATACAAAAAAGGACGTGCTCGTCGAGACGAGAGAGACGAAGGGCTACAACTGGTGGCGGAATATCCGGCGAACGTGAACGCGCGCCATCCGTCGAGCCGGAGCGCGCAGACAGGAGGCTCAGATGCTTGTCGGCGAAATCATGAAGAACAAAGGTGTCGGTGTCATCGCGGTCGCTCCCGATCAGACGATGGTGGAGGTCTTGCGGCTGTTTCGCGATAACAATATCGGCTTCGTCGTCGTCAGCCAATCGAACGACGAATACCTGGGTTCGCTATCGGAGCGGGATTGCTGCAATGCGGTGGCGGAATACGGGGCCGAGGCGGCGATGATGCGGGTCGCAGATGTCATGAACCGCAATGTGGCGACCTGTTCGACACGGGATTTGCTACCCGTCGTGATGGGGATCATGACCCAGCGACGGACACGTCATGTGCTGGTCATGGATGAAGGCGACGTTGTCGGCGTGGTCAGTATCGGCGACGTGGTTAAGCACAGGCTCGACGAAGCGCAGCGCACAGAGCAGGATCTGCAGGATTACATCTGCGGGACCAGGTATCACTGACGTCGCCAGCTTGATGTGAAGACGCTGGGGCAGGGCGGCTTGCCGAGGGCGGCGCCCGACCCCAATCTTCAGACCCCACGCTAAAGCGCGTCGCGATCTTTCAGATTCGCTCCTTGCGCTTTAGCTCTTTGTTTTTACGCATGTCGTTGCCGCAAAACCGCTGCACACTTTTGTGCGACATGCTTTAGATCCGGCTCGTGCGGTCGACCTCAACAGTGGCATGCACCTTCTGGACCTCCACCGGGCATGGGTATTCGCCCCGCCGCATCAGGCCGTTGAGACGCAAGGCTCTATAGTTTTCCGGAACGAAGACGAGGCCTTTGGGAAACCGCTTGTCGACCTTGAGTTGCGCCGTCAGTTCTCCCTGGGCGGAACGCACAATGACCTGATCGCCATCCGACAGGCCAAGCTGTGCGGTATCCTCTGCGCTCATCGCGACATAGGGATCATTGGCGACCGTGTTCAGGATGTCCGACCGTTCGGAAAGATATCCGTTGTGGAACAGGCAGTCGCCGGTGATCAGCATGAGCCGGTCTCCTGCTGTCGGGACGGGCGGCGGCGCAAAGAACCTGGCCACAGGTGGCGTCGGCACCGCCTTGGTGAATGCGCCGTCGGCGCCAAGCGCGTCCTCAGTCAATCCCTGATAGGCCGGAACCAGCCGTGCAATCTCGTCGAAAATTTCGCCTTGCGTCGACGGCCGCAGTGCCTGGTTGCGAAGCGCCGCGACGAAGTCGAAGATCGCCAGATTGCCCCGCGCCTCGAAGGCGGGTTCGCGGAATTTGCGGACCTTCTGGGTCCGGCCCTCGTTGTTGGTGAACGTGCCGGTTTCCTCGCCGTAACCTGCCGCGGGCAGGACGACCTCGGCAAGGCCCGCCGTATCCGTGAGGAAGGCGTCCTGCACGATCAGGAGATCGGCGGCGCTAAGCGCCCGCGTCACGAAATCCCTGTCGGGATAGGCGATCAGGGGGTCGGTTCCGACGATGTAGAGAGCGCCCATCCGCCCGCCGACGCAGAGCTCCAGAATGGCGTCGAGATCCGCGCCGGGTTCGGACGGGATTTCGGCGCCCCAGGTCCGCGCAAGAGTTGTGCGCGCCACATCGTCGGCGACCGCCCGCAGCCCAGGCAGAGCTGCCGGCAGAACTCCCATGTCCCAGGCGCCCATCTGGTTGGCACGGTCGAAGAGGAACTGCATCGCCGGGCCCTTGCCGAGCAGGCGCAGAACCTGCAGCAGGTTATTGATCTGCTGCAGCGTCGCGCGCGCTTCGGGTGATCTCAGGAGGTCGACGCTGACAAGCACCGTGACGCTGCGGCCTTCCGTGAGCTCGGCTGCCAGACGATCCGGTCCGTCAATGCCGGTTTCCGCCGCCGGCTTGCCGATTGTCGCGTCAATGCCCGCAAGAACATCGCCCGGCAAGGCCTGACCGACTGTCGCTGCGAGACCGGCCACCACCGCCGCAAGGCTCGCCGCTTCTCCGCCCGGCAGCACGCGAACCACCACCCGGGCATCGGCGTCCAGACGGGATGGCCGCGCCGAGAGCATGAGCAATCCGGTCTGTCGCCGCCGCACGCTATCCCGCAGCAGGTATTCGGTGACCGGGTTCCCCTCGGTGACGTTGCCGCCGATGACGAGCACGCAGTCGTTGCCGATCACTTCGTCCAGCGGTGCGCGGCTGTTGAAGGCTGCCAGCAGCGGGCCGAGCGTATCGAAGGGCGTGGACCAGCGTGACGAGCAATCAATGTTGTTGCTGCGGAATGCCGTCCGCATCAGCTTCTGAAACTGATAGAGCATCTCGTTGGGGAGGCGAGGCGAGGCCAGTCCGCCGGCAGCCTTGCCCTCGACGGCCGATAGCCGCCGGCGCAGATAGTCCCCAGCCTCATCCCAGGAAACCGGAACCAGGGCGCCATCACGACGGATCATCGGTCGCTTGATCCGGTCCCGGCTCGCGACGAAATCGAGGCCGAAGCGTCCCCGAACGCAGAGCGTTTCGCGGTTGACACCCTCGTCCCACTTCGAGCGCACCCGCATGAACTCGCCCTTGCGTGTGCCGACCGTCAGCTGGCAACCAGTGCCACAATGCGGGCAGATCGTGTCGGTCTCGGTGAGATCCCAGGGCCGCGCCTTGTAGCGATAGGGGAAGCTCATCAGCGCGCCGACCGGGCAGACCTCGACGCAATTGCCGCATTGGTCACAACCCGCGAGACTGCCCTCGAAGCCGGTGACGGCGGTATCCATTCCTTTTTCGATTGTGCCGAGGGCGACTGCGCCGACGACCTCCTCACACATCCGGACACAGCGCTGGCACTGGATGCAGCGGTTGACGTTCATGATGATGACCGGGCTCAGACGGATGTCTTCGGAGTGGAACACACGCTTGTCATCGCGGAATCGGCTCTCGCGGGGCCCGTAGGCCATCACCATGTTCTGAAGCTCGCATTCGCCGCCCTTGTCGCAGATCGGACAGTCGAGGGGGTGGTTGGCGAGCAGCATATCGAGCATGGAAGAGCGCGTTTCCTCGATCAGAGGTGTGTTCGCCCGCACCACCATACCCTCGGTGACGGCGGTGGCGCAGGACGGCTGCAGCCGCCGCAGCCCCTCGATCTCCACCAGGCACATCCGGCAGGAGGCCAGCGCCGGCAGGCGCTTCAGATAGCAGAAGGTCGGGATATCGATGCCCAACCGTCGGGCGGCCTGCAGCACTGTCGAGCCAGCCTCAACCTCCAGCGTTTGTCCATCGATCGTAATGCTAACCATACTTCCTCGCAGTCCTGTCGTAGCGCACGCCTTCAGTGAAAGGGGCACCTGCGCTCCTCGATATGGGCAACGAACTCATCGCGAAAATGCGCGAGTGCCGCTCGCAACCCCATCGCCGCCCCGTCACCCAAGGCACAAAACGTATTGCCGAAAATGCCTTTGCAGAGCATGTCCAGCTGCTCCAGATCACTGGGCGCACCTTCGCCGGCCTCGATCCGGCGCAGGACCTTGACGACCCAGTTCAATCCTTCCCGGCATGGCGTGCACTTGCCGCAGGACTCATGGTGGAAGAACTCGATGATCCGGGTGGCGACCTTGACCATGCAGGTCGTGTCGTCGATCACGATAACGCCAGCCGAACCGAGCATCGAGCCGGCGGCAGCCAGCGAGTCGAAATCCATCCTCACCTCGAGCCCGTGCTCCGGTATAACAGGCGCCGAGACCCCGCCCGGGATCACCGCCTTGATTCTGCGTCCCGACAGCGCGCCGCCGGCATGGTTCTCGACCAGTTCGCGCAGCGGTATGCCCATCGGCAACTCATAGAGGCCGGGTTTGCGCACCTGCCCGCTGAGGCAGTAGAGCTTCGGGCCGGGGCTCTTGTCCGGGCCGATGCCCCGAAACCAGTCCGACCCCCGCACAATGATATGCGGCACGCAAGCGAGCGTCTCGACATTGTTGATCACTGTCGGGCTGGCGTAGAGCCCGGCCACGGCCGGAAATGGTGGCTTCAATCGCGGCTGCGCCCGCTTGCCCTCAAGCGACTCGAGCATCGCAGTCTCCTCGCCGCAGATATAGGCGCCGGCGCCGCAGTGAATGTGTACGGCGAAATTGAAATCCGAGCCCAGAATGCGCTTTCCGAGATAGCCCTTTGCGTAGGCCTCGGCGATCGCCTGCTGCAGACGACGGATCGCCGTCACATATTCTCCGCGAATGTAGACATAGGCGGTTTCGGCCCCAATCGCGTATGCACTGACCGCCAGCCCCTCGACCAATTGATGTGGGTCGCGCTCCATGATGATCCGGTCCTTGAACGTGCCCGGCTCGCCCTCATCGGCGTTGCAGCACAGATATGTCGGCTTGCCCGTGCGCTTCGGCACGAAACCCCATTTCATGCCCGTTGGGAATCCGGCACCGCCGCGACCGCGCAGGTTGGAGCGTTTGACGAGGTCGATAACCTCATCAGGCGCGTACTCGCGCAGCGCCTTCGCCAGCGCCTGGTAGCCGCCGCCAGCCTCGTAAGTCGACATCAAATGACCGTCCGCCACATCGACATTTTTGAGAAGGGTCCGCTCGAACATGGCGCTACTCCCCCGGCAGCCGCGCGGAGGCGTGCTCGACGCTCGCGGCTCCCGCTGTCGCCCGCAGTCTGTCCAGCAGTGCGTTTATCCGCGCCACATCAAGGTGGGCGTGGTAATCGTCGCCGACTTGCATCACCGGAGCCATCTCGCAGGCGCCGAGGCATTCGACGGTCGAAAGCGTGAACAGCCCGTCCGGGGTGGTGTCGCCTTTCCTGATCCCCAGCACCGTTTCCAGATGGTTCAGCAAGTCCTCTGATCCGCACAGCATGCAGGAAACATTGTCGCAGAGCTGCAGGTGGAACATCCCCACCGGCTCGGTGTGGAAGAGGGTGTAGAAAGTCGCCAACTCGTAGACCCAGATCCGCTCGACGCCGAGAATGTCGGCGACCTCTTCCAGCACTGGCCCAGGCAGATGGCCATGTTCTTCCTGCGCGATCAGCAGCGCGGGCATGATCGCAGAGCGCTGGTCGGGATAGCGCGCCGCCGCCTCTTCGATCTTTTCACGCATGGTCATCGCATTCAAATCCTTGCTACTTGTCCACCTCCGCCATCACAGGGTCAAGGCTGCCGAGCACGGCGATCATGTCCGCCAGATAGCGGGCGTTAGTGACGCCGAAGAGGGCCTGAAGATTGACGAACGAAGGTGCCCGCACCTTCATGCGGAACGGTTTTGGCGACCCGTCGCTGATGATGTAGAAGCCAAGCTCGCCCTTTGGCGCCTCGATCGCCGAATAGACCTCGCCCTTCGGCACCTTGAAGCCGTAGGCCGACAGGTCGAAATGCTGGATCAGCGCCTCCATCGAGCAGTGCACCCGATCCTTGTTGAGCGGGAAGGCGATCGTCGGATTGTCGATCTGGAACGGCCCCTCAGGCATCTGGTCGATGCATTGTTCGATGATCCTCATGCTTTCGCGCATCTCGTCGACGCGGCATCGCCAGCGTGCATAGCAATCGCCCTCGTTACGGGTGATGACGTTGAAATCGAGCCGGTCGTAGATCTCGTAGGGCTCATCGCGCCGGATGTCCCAGTCGACACCTGATGCACGCAGGTTCGGGCCGCTGAGGCCGAGATCGACAGCATCCTCGGCGGAGATCACGCCGATCCCCTTCGTGCGATTGAGAAACACCCGGTTATCTTCGAGCAGTCGCTCATAGTCGCGGATACGGTTCGGGAAAATGTCGCAAAACTCCCGGATCTTGGGGAAGAACCCGTCAGGCAGGTCCTCGCGCACCCCGCCAACCCGGCAGAAGGACGTGTGCATGCGCGCACCGGTGATCATTTCCAGGAGGTCCATGATCATTTCGCGCTCACGCATGACGTAAAGCAGCGCGGTCATGGCGCCGAGATCCATCGGCAGCGCGCCCGTGATCAGGAGGTGACCGGAGATCCGTGCCAGCTCGGCCATCATCACGCGGATATATTGCGCCCGGATCGGTGCTTCTATGCCGAGGAGTTTCTCCACCGCCAGCGCGAAGGCGAGGTTGTTCGAGGGCGGACAGAGATAGTCGAGCCGGTCCGTCAGCGGGAAAATCTGGGTATAGGTGAAACTCTCCGCCAGTTTCTCGGTGCCGCGATGGAGATAGCCGATATGCGGATCGACGCGGCCGACGAACTCGCCGTCCAATTCGAGGACGAGCCGAAGAACCCCATGGGTGCTGGGGTGCTGCGGACCGAGGTTGAGAAGCACTTCCCTGGTATTGAGCGCTTCACCCTCAGGCCTGCTGAGCTCGGTGACTTCGGTCATCTCAATGTTCCGGCGTAGAACGGCCTCCCTTACGGAATGTCCCTGGTGGCAAGGTCGGGCTGCGTTGGCGGCGGACCTTCGGCACCGAAGGGGTTCAACTTGTCCTTATAGCCCCTGAGAGGGAAATCCTTGCGCTGGGGAAAGCCCTCGAAGCCTTCCCACATGTAGATCCGGCGCAGATCGGGATGTCCCTCGAACCGGATGCCATACATGTCCCAGCCCTCACGCTCATGCCAGTTGGCGGTGCGCCAGACTCCCGTGACCGAAGACACTTCGGGAGGATCGCCAAGCCGGCACTTGATGCGGACCCGCCACCTGTTGGGCAGCGAATAGAGATGGTAGACCGCCTCGAACCGCGGCGTTTCGGGATAGTGATCAACCCCGCAAATGTCCGAGAGGAAATTGAATTGCAGCGCCGGATGCTCTTTCAGGAGCCGGCAGAACTCGACGATCTTTTCGGGCGGAACGGCAAAGGCGTCGATACCGTGCGCAGTGCCGAGGTCCTCGATTGTTTCTCCGAAGCGCTCCATGATCGGAGCGCGATTGAGGGACGGCCCCGCGCTCATGACGCTATAACCCGATCCAGAGGTGTGCCTGCGAGCGCCCGGGATCTCTTGATCTTTTCTTGAAGCAGCAAGAAGCCGTGCATCAGCGCCTCCGGCCGGGGCGGACAGCCGGGCACATGCACATCGACTGGCACGAAGGTTTCCGATCCCTGCACCACGGCATAGGTATTGTAGACGCCGCCCGAAATAGCGCAGGTGCCCATGGCGATCACCCAGCGCGGTTCCGGCATCTGGTCATAGAGCCGCCGCACGACGGGCGCGAATTTCCGGGTCACGGTGCCGGCGATGATCATGACGTCGGATTGTCTCGGCGAAGGGCGGAACACCACGCCGAACCGATCGAGATCGTAGCGGGCGCAACCGGCCGAAATCATCTCGATGGCGCAGCAGGCAATGCCGAAGGTCTCCGGCCACAGCGCTGATCTCCGGCTCCAACTGATGATGCTGTCGGCCGTGGTGAACAGCACGCTGTCGCGGATCGCGTTGTTTACGCCTCCCATTCCAGCGCTCCTTTCAGCCAGGCGTAGGCGAAGCCCACGATAAGCAGCACCATGAAGACGATCATCTCGACATAGCCGACCAGCCCGATCTCTTTCAGGACGACGGCCCAGGGAAAGAGGAACATCGCTTCGACATCGAAAACCACCAGCAGGATCGCGAGGATGAAGAACGGCACCCTGAAGCGGCCCGCCGCCGCCTCGCCCGCGGCGTCCATGCCGCATTCATAGGGCATGTTCTTGGCGGGGTAGGGATTGGATGGGCGCAGCAGCGAGGAGACGAACAACGTCACCCCCACCACCAGAACGACTCCGGCGACCATGAAAAGAACGGGCAAGAATTCCATTGCAGTCATATCACTGCACCGGTTGCCCACTGACCTCATCGCGAACCGGTAAATCGGTCACGCTACGGGGCGACTTGGGCAATCCTTCCTCCATCTTCAAGTCTATTCCGTCGGTGTGATCATTGCAAATCCAATCGCTCACCCGCCAAAGACCGAATCTTGGGCAAGCTTCAGAAACCACGACGGAAATAGGCCGATGCCGATGGTGCCGGCGGCGGTGACGGCCAGCGTTACGCGCACCAGGGGCGTCAACGCCGGGTCGAACGCCCTCTTCGGCTCGCGCATGTAGATCACCATGACGATGCGGATGTAGAAATAGGCGGCGATGGCACTGAGCAGCACTGCGATGACCGCCAGCATGACGAAACCACGCTCGACGAGGGCAACCAGCACGTAAAACTTGGCGAAGAACCCGGCCGTCGGCGGAATGCCGGCCAGCGAGAAGAGATAGAGCAGCATCAGAAGCGCCAGCCCCGGATGTGACTTGGCGAAACCCGCATAGTCTTCGATGACCTCGCCCGAGACATCGTCGTTCCGCATCATGATGACGGCGGCGAAAATGCCGAGATTCGTGAAAGCGTAGATCAGTAGGTAAAGCATCACGCTGGCGATCCCATCGGCCCCGCCGGCCGCTACGCCGAAAATGGCGAAGCCGGCATGGGCAATGCTGGAATAGGCCAGGAGACGCTTGAAATTATCCTGGACCAGCGCCACGAAGCTGCCGAGCGCCATCGTCACCACCGCAATGACGGCGACGATGATCCAGACGTTCGAGGCTGCGACCAGAGGGTTGAGGAACACCCGCAGGATCACCGCGAACCCCGCCGCCTTGGGGCCAACCGACATGAAGGCGGTGATCGTCGTCGGCGCGCCCTCATAGACGTCCGGCAGCCACATATGGAAGGGAACCGCGCCGACCTTGAAGACCAGCCCCGCGACGATGAAGACCACCGCCAGCAGCAATCCGGGATCGAGCGGATCGCCGGTCACCGCCGCAGCCATCCCGTCCAGTTGCGTCGTGCCGGTAAGCCCGTAGATCAGCGAAACGCCGTAAAGGAAAATCCCGGTCGAGACCGCGCCAAGGATCACGTATTTCAGTGCTGCTTCGTTCGACCGCCGCTCACGCCGCAGGAAGCCGGTCAGCACATAGGTGCAAATCACCATCAGTTCGAGGCCCACATAGATCGACAGGAGATCAGTCGCGGAGGCCATGATCATCATGCCCGAAAGCGCTAGGAGCAGAAGGACATAGTATTCGCTGCTCCCGATCCCTTCGATATCGGCATATTTTCGCGAAAGGAGGAATGTCAGAACGGTGGCAAGATAGAAAACGAACTTGAAGAAGACCGCGAAGCGGTCGGCGATGAACATGCCCGTGTATGCCGGCCGCACCTCGCTCGCCAGCATGAGTGTCGCCAAGGCGGCAATCAACACGACCGCGACCGACGCCCAGACAAGGAAATGTTCCTGTCCCTTTCGCACAAACTGTCCCAGGATCAGCAGGATGCAGGCGCCGGTGATCACCACGATCTCGGGCAGGCTTGCCAGGGCCGACTGGAAAAGCATGGCGGCGGTCATTGGCCGCTCCCCCTGCTGAGCACGTTCGTCAGCAGATGCTTCACCGAGGCATCGATGATGTTGAGAAAGGGTTTCGGATAGAGCCCAACCCAGAGGACGAAGACGGCCAGCGGCAGGATCGCAGCCATCTCACGGGCGCTCACATCGCGTATCTTCAACCTGGCGCCGGCACTGGCCGGGCCGAGCGCGACTTTCCCATACATGCCAAGCAGATAGGCTGCCGCCAGCAATGCACCCAAAACGGCGGCCGAGCCGGCGACCAGGTTGGCCGCAAACCCGCCTGACAGAACCAGCAACTCGCCCACGAACGAATTCGTTCCCGGCAGCGCCATCGACGACAGGGTAAACAGTGCCAGAAACGTGGTGTAGACCGGCGCCACCTTCATCAACCCGCCATAGTCGGCGATGCTGCGGGTGTGGGTCCGCTCGTAAATCAGCCCGACGAACAGGAATAGGGCGCCTGTCGTCACGCCATGATTGAACATCTGCAGGATACCGCCCTCGAGCCCGCGGAGATTCAGTGCAAAAATCCCCAGCGTCACGAAGCCCATGTGGCTGATGCTGGAATAGGCCACCAGCTTCTTCAGATCGTCCTGCGCCAGCGCGAGCAACCCGCCGTAGACGATCGCAAGCACCGAAAGCGCCAGCATCAGCGTCGAATAATACATCGATGCCTCCGGCAGCATCGGCAGAGAGAACCGCAGAAATCCGTAGGCGCCCATCTTCAGGAGCACTCCGGCGAGGATAATGCTGCCCGCCGTCGGCGCCTGCACATGGGCGTCCGGCAGCCAGGTATGGACCGGCACCATCGGCACCTTGACCGCAAAAGCGATCAGGAAGGCGAAGAACAGCCAGGACTGGATCCGGAACGGCAAGTCCTGCCCTGTCAAAGCGAGGATATCGAAGGTCCTGCCACCGTAGAAATAGAGCACGATGACGCCGATCAGGAACAGGAGGCTGCCCGCCAGCGTGTAGAGGAAAAACTTGATCGCCGCATAGACCCGACCCTCGCCACCCCAGACGCCGATGATGAGGTACATCGGGATCAGCATCGCCTCCCAAAAGACGTAGAAGAGGAACAGATCGAGCGCGCAGAAGACCCCGAGCATCAACGCCTGCATGGAGAGAAGGCAGATCATGAATTCCTTCACCTTGCGGTCGATCGCGACCCAGGAGGCGAGCACGCAGATCGACCCCAACAGTGCGGTCAGGAACACGAAGAGCGCGCTGATTCCGTCGATGCCGAGCGCATAATTGATCCCGAGCGCAGGCACCCACGGGCGCATCTCGGTGAACTGCATGGCATGGGTCGTGGTGTCGAATCCGACCAGCATGGCGATGCAGAGAGCAAGGTCGAGGACGGCGAAAGAGAGCGCAGTCCACCGCGCCGCATCGTCACCGCGCAGGAACATCAGAACCGCGGCCCCGGCGACGGGGGTGAATATGATGAAGCTGAGGAGCGGGAAGCCCATGGCACTCCTCTACCGCCACGCCACGACGAAGACGACGGTGGCTGCGATCAGACCGACGACCATTGCCAGCACGTAATGGGTTACGACACCCGTCTGGAGCCGCCTGAGCCGCCCGCCGCCGTGCAGGATCGCGTGGGCAACGCCGTTCACGACGGCATCGACGCCGGCAAGATCGAGCCGGAGTCCTGCCCGCGCCGCGCCATGCAGCAAGGGCAGCGCCGCGGTCTCGGAGACGTTGCTCACCGCCTGCTCATAGCGCGCCAGCGGCCTTTCGGCGAGCCACATGAAGGCCCGCGCACCCTTGCGGTAAAACCAGTCGGTGTCGAGGCTGATCGTCTTCTCGGGATCGAGCGCCCAGAGGAACAGCACGAACCCCAGGGCGGTGAACATCAGCAGCCCGAGGCTCTCCATGACGTGCAGGCCCGTATAGGGTTCGAAATCCACCGGATAGGGCAGAAGCGCATAAAGCGGCTGCGGGAACACCCCGATCGCAATGCAGAGCACCGCCGCCATGCCCATGGCAATCAGCATGTTGCGCGGCGGCTCCCGCGCCTCCAGTTTCCGGTCCGTCCCGAAGAACATGTAATAGGGAAGCTTGAGGCCAGTGTGCAGGAACGTTCCGGACGATGCCATCGTCAGTGCCAGCACCACCAGCGCGCGGTGATCTGCTCCTGCAGCCGCTATCACCATCGATTTGGTGACGAAACCCGAGAAGAACGGGAAGGCCGAGATCGCCAAGGCGCCGACCATGTAAAGCGCCACGGTCAGTGGCATGGTCTTGTAAAGCCCGCCGAGCTCTGTGAGTTTGCGTCGGCCGGTGACGTAGATGACGGCCCCGGCACCCATGAACAGCAGCGCCTTGTAGAGGATATGCGCGAAAGCGTGGCTGGCCGCTCCGTTCACCGCCATCTCGGTCCCGATGCCGATACCGGCGATCATATAACCCACCTGGCTGACGATGTGATAGGCGAGAAGCCGTCGGCAATCGTTCTCCAGCACCGCGTAGATGACGCCGTAGAGCGCCATGATGGTGCCGAGCCAGACCAGGAGCTCGGTCCCCGGAAACGCCCGCGCCAGCACATAGACGGCGGTCTTGGTGGTAAAGGCGCTCATGAACACCGCCCCGGTGACGGTCGCCTCCGGATAGGCATCGGTCAGCCAGGCATTGAGCGGCGGCACGGCCGCGTTGAGGATGAAACCGGCGAGGATCAGGTAGTCGCCGACCCCCATTCCCCCATTGGTGAGGCTCCCCGCGATCGGGCCGAAAAGCAGTGAACCGGTGGCGAGCCCGTGGGAAATGATGCCGCCGAGCAGGACGACGCCGCCGGTGATATGGACCATGAGATAGCGGAAGCCGGCCCGGATTGCCGGCCCACCACCCTGCGCGAAGACCAGATAGGCGGAAGCGAATGCCATGCCCTCCCAGAACAGGTAGAGGGTCAGGTAGTCACCGGCAAACACCACGCCAAGCGCGCTGCCGACATAGACGAATGCCGCCACGTGCTGGCCGGCATCCGTCAGGTGCAGCGCGTAGACCATGCCGATCAGCGCCATGATGGTGAAAACGGTGGCGAAGACGATGCTGAGCTTGTCCACCTTCGCGATCAGGATCTCCTGCCCGATGAACCGCGCTTCGCCATAGCTGCCCGGCTCCATCGCAAGCACGGCAAGGATCGCCAGCGTGGGGATCAGAAGGAGATAGGCCTTGCGGACCGACCCGCTGAGAAACGGGATCGGCAGGGCGCCAGGAATAAAGAGTAGAGCCGGATGGATGAAGTCAGTCATAATAGTCCTCGCGCCGCATCAGCCCGACCCGATGGCCGAGAAACTTGGAAACGAAGATAAGCAGGATGCAGGAGACGAAGCCGTAGACGGCCGACCAGCCCGGCAGGCTGTCCCACAGATATTCGGCGTGTTGGCGAGAAACCAGAAAGTCGGCGACGACGATCAGGACGAGCACGAGGTAGAATAGTCGGCGGCGCGGCCTCGCATATTGCTCGTCACCAAAGAAGTCGACGACACGCTTGATCATCTGATCGCTCCGTCTGCCAGGGTGAGAAAATAGCCCGGGAAAATGCCCATCAGCACCGACAGGATTGCCGTCGCGACCAGCGGAATGGTGACCAACGGAATTTCACGGACCGTCGTCCGGCTCTCCTCCTGCCTCTCCGGCTGGAAGAAGGCGGCATAGCTGACCGGCAGGAAATAGGCGGCGTTCAGGATCGAGCTCACCAGGATGACGACCAGGAACGCGGTCTCTCCCGCCGCCACGGCGCCCTTCGCCAGATACCACTTGCTGACGAAGCCCGCGGTTGGCGGCACGCCAATCATGCTGAGCGAGGCGACGAAGAATGCCCCCATCGTCCAGGGCAGCCTGCGGCCGATACCGGCCATGTCGCTGATGTTGCGCTTGCCGGACGCGCAATAGATCGACCCGGCGCAGAAAAAGAGCGTGATCTTGGAGAATGCGTGCGCCGCGATGTGGATGATCCCGCCGACCATCGCGACCGGCGACAATAGAGCCGCGCCCAGCACGATGTAGGAGAGCTGGCTGACCGTCGAATAGGCAAGCCTGGCCTTCAGGTCGTCCCGCGTCAGGGCGTAAACCGACGCCATCAGGATCGTGAACGAGGCCAGATAGGCCGTGGCGATGCCGAGGCCTAGCCCGCCCACCATCCCCGTGCCGAAGACATGGAACACCACCCGCAGCACGCAGAACACGCCCATCTTGACCACTGCCACTGCATGCAAAAGCGCGCTGACCGGTGTCGGCGCGACCATCGCGGCGGGCAGCCAGGCGTGCATCGGCATCACAGCGGCCTTGGCGAAGCCGAAAAGATAGCAGAAATAGACGACCGTCAGCAGCGCCGCGGAGGCATGGCTCCCGGCCAGCAGTCCCCCCGCGACAAAGTCGAGCGACCCCGCAATATGGTAGGTCAGCGCCAGTGCGGCGAGCAGCGCGCTTTTCGAGGCGCCCATCAGATAGACGAGGTACTTGTGGCTGCCCCTCCATCCCTCTTCGTCTTCGTGGTGGTAGACGAGCGGATAGGTAACGAGACTGAGCACCTCGTAGAAGATCACCAGCGTAAACAGATTGGCGGCGAAGGCGCCCCCGGCGGCGGCCGCAAGACTGCTGGCGAAGCAGGCGAAGAACCGGGTCTGCGCATGCTCGTTCAAATGCCGCATGTAGCCGATCGAATAGATCGCCGCCACGATCCACAGCAGCGACGAGACGGTGGCGAACACCATGCCGAGCGCATCGACCCGGAAAGCAAAGTCAATCCCCGGCAGAATTTCGAACAGGCGCAATTCGACCGTCCCGCCCGCCAGCACCGTGGGCGCCATCGACACGACAATCGCGAACATGGCGATCGCGGCCAACGGCGACACCAGATCGCGAAGTCTTTCGCGGTTGTTCAAAAGGAGAACTGCAAGGGCCGCCAGACCGGCGACGGTGATGGCAAGCAACGGCCGGATCGATACAACCGGGTCCAAAGCCGCTATCCTTTCATCACCGTCACGTCGTCGACCCTGAGGGTGGATTTGTTCCTCACGAGGGCGACCAGGATACCGAGGGCGACGGCAACCTCTGCCGCGGTGATTGCGATGACGAAGATCGCGAAGATCTGCCCGCGGAAATCGGCGTGGTAACGCCCGAAAGCGATGAAATTGATGTTGACCGAGTTGAGCAGCAGCTCCAGCGACATCAGGACGACTAGAATATTGCGCCTGAGCAGCACGCCCGCCGCTCCGATCACGAACAGGACCACGCCGAGCACGATATACCACCAGAGCGGAACCATCACCCCTGCTCCTTCCGCGCCAGCATGATGGCGCCGACCAAGGCCGCCAGCAGGATTACGGAGGCGGTTTCAAACGGCAGGAGATAGTCAGCGAAAAGTGCTGTGCCAAGCTGCCTGACGTCATCGCCGCCGCTGATAGTGACGGGCTCCATGACCGAAAAGCGGTCGCTCCAGAGCACCAGTACGAGCATCTCGACCCCGAGCAGGACGAGCAGTACCAGAGCCGGGAGGTTTCCGCCCGGCAAGAACCGCTGCAACACCGCTTCGCGCACATCGATCATCATGATCACGAACAGGAACAGGACCATGATCGCGCCGACATAAACGAAGATCTGGATGACTGCGAGCAACGGTGCCTCGAGCAAGACGAAGATTGCCGAAACCTGCAGGAAACACGCCATCAGCGCCAATGCGCTGTGAACCGGATTGCGCGCCAGAACCATCGTCAGGGCCGTGATCACGGATACCGTAGCGAACAGAAGAAAGAACCCCTGATCCATCGACGCCGACCCTCCGGCGCGAACTGTCACTCGGCGCGAGATGGCCGGATTTGAGATTGCGCCGCAACTTCAGATGCCTTCGCAAATTGTGCCCTACTATCGGATTTTTCACAAGATTATTGTCATCGGCGGAGCAAAACCAGGCCAGTCCGGATGTGGCGACATGCGCGTTGGGATCGCGTGGCTGGTGAAGAAACTTCTGCCTTATCTTTTGATAAATCTGGCGTATATTAGAGTGTATGAATATTGATCGGGTGACCGTTCTGCCCCGGAAGTTTTGCCGAGAGGCAATCCGTGTTTTCGCTTTGGCATTGATCTGGGGTTCGGCATTCCTGTTTTCCATCGCCCCGACAGCGGGCTCGGAACGCGTCGCTTTACTGCTGCGATTGAATGGCGCCGTCAGCCCGGCGTCCGCCGACTATGTGATACGCGGCATCCAGCTTGCCAACGATCGCAAAGTGGCGTTGATCGTCCTGCAAATGGATACGCCCGGCGGTCTCGATACGTCGATGCGGGACATCGTTCGCGCAATCCTTGCCTCATCTGTGCCAGTCGCGAGCTACGTGGCTCCGAGCGGCGCCCGCGCGGCCAGTGCCGGCACTTACATCCTCTATGCCAGTCATATCGCCGCCATGGCGCCGGGTACCAATCTGGGCGCCGCAACGCCCATTGCTCTCGGGGGGAGCGGACAAGACAGCGGCCAGAACGGCGACAGCAAGGAGCCACAGTCGCGCAACGCTGCAGAGGCAAAGGCAGTGAACGACGCTGCTGCCTATCTTCGCGGGCTGGCCGAGTTGCGTAGTCGCAACGCCGACTGGGCGGAAAAGGCGGTACGCGACGCAGCCAGCCTCTCATCAACTGCGGCCGAACGCGAAAAAGTCATCGATTTCGTCGCGGTCACCGTCGATGAGCTGATGGCGAAAGCCAACGGTCGCACGGTACGGGCAGGAGGAGCGGACATCCGGCTTGATACGACTGATCTCGCTGTCCAGAGCATCGAGCCTGACTGGAGAACACGCCTGCTTTCGGTCATCGCCGACCCGAATGTCGCACTCATTCTGATGGTCATCGGCATTTACGGCCTGATATTCGAGTTTCTCACGCCCGGAGCGGTTATCCCGGGAATGGTCGGCGGCATATGCCTGCTGCTCGGTCTCTACGCCTTGGCAATGCTGCCGGTCAGCTATGCCGGCGTCGGCCTCATCGTGCTTGCGGTTGCTCTCTTGGTCGCGGAGGCGCATGCACCGACATTCGGCGTCCTCGGTCTCGGCGGTGCGGTCGCCCTCGTCCTGGGCGCGACCATTCTGTTCGATACGGATGTGCCCGATCTGAAAGTGAGCCGGCAGGTCCTGGTTGGTATCAGTGTTTCAGCCCTTGCCTTCAGCCTCATCGTCGTTCGCCTTGCATTCGGCGCGCGCCGGCGTGCCGTGGTGACAGGTGCGGAGCAGATGATCGGGATCTCAGGGAAAGTCTCCAGTTGGACGGGCACGACCGGCTACATTGTCACTCATGGAGAGCGCTGGAGCGCCGCCTCAGCCGAACCGCTCACGGACGGAGACGACGTGACGGTCATTGCCAGAAATGGGCTAACCCTCGAGGTCACCCGTGATCCCAGCAAGAATCGGGGACCTGAAGAAAGCAAGGAGAAGCTGAGATGACCATGATTGGAGGTTTCATCTTCTATATCGTCGCAATCGTCCTGTTGCTGATCGTCCTGGCGAGCGCGATCAAGATCCTGCGCGAGTATCAGCGGGCCGTCGTCTTTACACTTGGCCGATTTACCGGCGTGAAAGGCCCCGGATTGATCCTGCTTGTTCCCTACGCACAGCAAATGGTGCGGGTCGACCTGCGCACGCGCGTGCTCGACGTCCCAAGCCAGGACGTCATCTCCCATGACAACGTTTCGGTTCGAGTCAGCGCGGTGATTTACTTCAGGGTCATCGATCCGGAGAAGTCGGTGATCCAGGTCGAGGATTTCATGGCAGCCACGAGCCAGCTTGCCCAAACGACGTTGCGCTCGGTGCTCGGCAAGCACGATCTCGACGAGATGCTCGCGGAACGCGACAGGCTCAACGAAGATATCCAGCGAATGCTCGACGCCCAAACAGATGCGTGGGGCATCAAAGTGGCCAATGTTGAGATCAAGCATGTCGACATCAACGAGTCGATGATCCGTGCGATTGCCAGGCAGGCTGAGGCAGAACGCGAGCGGCGTGCAAAAATCATAAACGCCGAGGGCGAGCAGCAGGCCGCGGCAAAGCTGGTGGAGGCGGCTGAAATGCTGGCCAGACAACCGATGTCAATGCAGCTGCGCTACTTGAGCACGCTGAACGTTATCGCCGGGGAAAACAATTCGACGATCGTATTTCCGTTCCCCATGGAACTCATTCATCTCCTGGACGGCAAGGCCGGCAAGCCAACGGAATGAGCAGGCATTCCGGCGCCCTGGCGCTCCCTCGTGGGCCGCGAATAACTCGACACCATTGACCATTTTTTTAGCAGTTACGGCTATGGTCGCGCCATCAGGCGTGACCTGGGGCGGGGATATCTTATGGCATTCATTGATCGACTGTTGCAGCGCATGCGGATCGTGACGAAGGTTCTCTTCTTCGTGGTGCCTCTGATCGTCCTCATCGCCGGCATCGGTCTCTTCGGTTATTTCACCGCCGGTACGCTCAAAGGCCAGATGACGCTCACCCGGCAGACGATCGACGCTCTTTCCAGTTTCCAGCAGCTGCGCTCCTCGCTGACGGCCTTTACCGACCTTCCGACATCGGCCACGCGCGATCGGCTGATCGCCGGCATCTCCGATCAGGAAAAGGGCGCTGCGACGCTCGATGCCATGCTCTCCGATTCCACGCAGAAGCAGCAGATCTCCGCGGTGCGCGAACTCGGCGGCAAGATGCAGGGTAGCGCCGACGCGCTGTGGGCAGTGTCGCAGGAGCGCACGAATACCGAACACGAGATCGATGACGCCGTGGCGCAGCTTTTCAAGGAAAGCCAGACCGCCCGCAAGCAGCTTGACGTTCTCCAGGATCAGGCGAACGGAAAGGAAGCCTTCGTCCGGGCGCTTCTTCTCGATGCCTCCGCATACAAGAATATCGCCCAACGCATTGCAAAATTGCGCAAGGCGACCGCGCAGGCAACTGCCCCGGCCGATATCGCTGGCGCTCTCGGCAGCCTCCTGCCGCCGCTCGTCAAGGAGATGGGCGCGAGCGCCGCTCTCGCCTCCGACAAGGCCCAAAGCCAGATTGCCGCGCTGAAACCGGTATTGGACAAGCTCGCGGCGATGGCCAAGGACAGCGCCAACCTGACGCTCGAAGGTTATGCTCCCGTCGACCAGGATCTTCAGGGCTTTGAGGAGAAGTTCGGAAAGCTCGCCTCCGGGAATGCCGATACCGCTATCGAGCGTTTTGTCGGCATGGATGCGAATATCGCCACACTTCGCTCGATGGTGGTGATCGTCAACACCGCTTTCAAATCGATCGATGATCTGCGCCTGCACCTGAGTGAACTGAACAGGCGGGTCGATGCCGAAGCGCGGGATGCCGTTCTCGCCGATCTCAAGGCGCTGCGCGAAAGCGCTGCACAGCTCGTCCCCTTGAGCGGGAAAAACGCCGCCTTGCAGGAACTTGCGAAAAAGATCGAGCCGTCCCTTGCTTCGATCGAAAAGGACAGCTCGCTTCTGATCTCGATCGCGGACCGGTGGCAGAAGAACAGAGAGGCCGCGAGCGAGCTGGTGGCCACGGCAAGCCATACGTTGGAACAATTCGTCAGCACGGCGCAGGAGAGCGGCAAGGAAATCAGCCAGCGCTCGGCCACGATGTCGCTCTCGGCGATGATTGCGGGCACCGTGCTGGCGATCATCGGCGCCCTGATGCTGATCGAAACGCTGCGTGGTCCGCTGAAGCGGATCACCCAGACGATGATGAGGCTTGCCGACGGCGATCTGAACGTGGCGATCGGTGACGGCAAACGCGGCGACGAGATCGGTGACATGATCCGCTCCGTAACCGTCTTCCGTGACCAGGCGCTGGAGAAGACCCGGCTGGAAGAGGTCGCCGAGACAAACAGGGCGCGTGACGAGCAGGAACAGGCCCGCCGCGCGGCCGAACAGGCGCGCATCGAGGCCGAACAGAGCGAGGCGCTGAGCGCCCTCTCGGATATGCTCGGCAAGCTTGCCAACGGCAATCTCGCCGCCGAGATGAGCGAGGATCTCGCCGCCGAGTATGTCGCGATGGCGCGGACCTACAATCACGCCATCGATGCGCTGCGCCTGACACTCGCCGAGGTTCGCAACACCACCTACGAAATCGCCGAAGGCAGCACCAACCTTTCGGGCGCAGCCGACGATCTCGCCCGCCGCACGGAGCAGCAGGCCGCCGCCCTTGAAGACAGCTCGCGCGTGCTCGGCGAACTCACCGTCAGCGTGCGGACGACGGCCGAAAACGCCAACCAGACATCGCGCTCGGTCGGCGAAGCATACCGCCAGGCGGAGCATTCCGCGGCCGTCGTCGCCAAGGCCGTCGACGCCATGGGGGCGATCAACCGGTCGTCGGAGAAGGTCAGCAGCATCATCGGCGTGATCGACGAGATCGCCTTCCAGACCAATCTTCTCGCGCTCAACGCGGGTGTGGAAGCCGCTCGTGCGGGAGAGGCGGGCAGGGGGTTTGCCGTCGTCGCGCAAGAGGTTCGCGAGCTTGCGCAGCGTTGCGCCACCGCCGCCCGCGAGATCAAGGACCTCATCTCCACCAGCGCGTCGCAGGTCGGCACGGGCGTCAAGCTCGTCGAGGAGACCGGCCAGGCGCTTTCTGTGATCATGGAGCACTTCACCTCGATCAACAAGCTGGTGCAGGTCATCTCGTCTGCCACGACCACGCAGTATAAGGGGATCGACGAGGTCAACAACGCCGTCCGCGACGTCGAGCACATCACCCAGCACAACGCCGCCATGGTGGAAGAAAACACCGCGGAAATTCATCGGCTCCGCCAGCAGGTGGAAGTCTTGAACGAAAGAATCTCGCACTTCCAGACCGCTGTCGCCGACAGCCGCAGGACGTCGCACGCGGCCGGCCGGCCGATGTCCTTGGCTTCCTGAAGCGACCTGCTTTCCGCATAAGCGGAGCCTGGGTGAAACCGAACGAAGCTTAAGGATTTCTACGCGCTTCAAGCGCCAGAGAGACGGATGCCGGCCTCGACCGGAGCTTCGATGCCGCAGGATAGGCGCAGTCCACGGCCACAGGCCCGGATGGCTCAGCCGATCGAGCGCAGCCCGAGATAGGCGGCCAGGCTGACGGCGGAAAGCGCGATCGTCAGCTTCGGCTTCGCGTCGTCAAAAGTGGCCGCCAGGAAAAGGCCGAGCATGAGAATGACGGATTTTGCCCAGAGGTTCTGATCGGAGACGGTGAAGGCGATCGTCCCCAGAAAGACGGCGCTGGCGACGATCGTCACCGGCGCGGATTTCTCGGCGAGATCGCCGCCTTGGAAATAGGGCAGAAGAAAACGCCGCATGCTCAAGCCGGAAGCCGCGCTCAGGAGAAGACAGGTCAAGACAAGATGCAACATGGGGCCGTCGCCGATCGATCTGCAGATGCGGCTGCGGATGCAAGCCCCATGCCAGCCGTAATCCCCGGAATCGTCATCGGCAGAGGCAATGACGCGGTCTGCATGGCTATTTGCTCGGCGTTGCGATCCTTTTTTCGGCAACTATTTCGCGCTTCGCGTGAGTGGCTCAATTATGTCGCAATACGACTTGAGTGGCGGCAATGGTTTTTATATAGAACTTCCCTCAACATTGGTCTTCTCATGCAACATCCCGTTCCCCCGAAGGTGGGACCGAGCCGCTTCCAACGCTTCCGCTTGTTTTCGCCGATCCTGGCCGGGGCGACCTTGCGGGAGCGATTGATTGCCTGCTTGGGCGCCTTGCTGGCCATCGGCCTCACCGGCATCATCAGCGGCTATCTCTTCGGCCAGGGGCCTCATCTTCCGCTGATCGTCGCGCCGATGGGGGCCTCCGCCGTGCTTCTTTTCGCGGTGCCGGCAAGCCCGCTCGCGCAGCCATGGTCGATCATCGGCGGCAACACCATTTCCGCGATGATGGGCATCATCGCCTCCTATTTCATCCGCGATCCGATCATCGCGACCGGCGTCGGCGTGTCGCTTGCTATTGGCGCAATGTCCTTCACGCGATGCCTTCATCCGCCGGGAGGGGCTGCGGCGCTGACCGCCGTCCTTGGCGGTCCGGTCGTTGCCGGCTGGGGCTTTCTCTTCCCCTTCGTGCCGGTCGCGCTGAATTCCTGCATTCTCGTCGGTCTCGGCTTCCTGTTCCACAAGCTTTCGAGGCGAAACTACCCGCATGTCGTTCCCAAGCCCGCGGAGAACACCCATCAGACCGTCGACCTGCCGTCTGCCGCCCGGGTCGGTTTCCGCGAGGAGGACGTCGATGCGGCTCTCGAAGCGCTTGATGAAACCTTCGATATCGATCGGGCCGACTTGAGCCGGCTGCTGCAGCAGGTCGAGCTGCAGGCGGTCATCCGCTCGAATGCCAAGATCAGGTGCGCCGATATCATGTCACGCGACGTGATCGCCGTCGGCGAAGTTTCCGAACCGGAGGCCGCACGGCATCTGCTCCTGAAGCACAATATCCGCACGCTGCCGGTAAAGGACCCGGAGGGCCGCCTCATCGGCACCGTCGGCTTGCGGGAATTGTCAACGAGCACCGATACGATCTCGGGCGCAATCTCAAGACCGGCGGTGGCAAGGCCTTCGGATGCCGCTCTTTCGCTGCTGCCGGTTCTGACGGACGGGCGCACGCATGCCGTCATCATCGTCGATGACGATTACCGAATTCTCGGGTTGATATCGCAGACGGATCTCCTGAGCGCCGTAGCGCGGCTGCTGCCGAGCGATAGCGCTGAGATCGCTGCCGTAGCTTGAGCCTACGGGCATCGTCCGAAATTCTACATGCGCGGCTGCGCATCTTCACGCAATCTTGTTGCTCTTCAGGACGTGCTCCATGCCGCTTTGTACGTGCCTGCGAAGAACCTCCTTTGCCCCTTCGCTATCTTTGCGCAGCGCAAGCTCGAGCAGCAGCTTGTGATCTTCGACGACCGCGTCGCCGCGGAAGCTCCTGGCCAGCAGGTGATAGCGGAGGAAGCGGTCGAAGACTGAGGAAAGGTTTGCCATCAACGTCGCCGAATTGCAGGCGGAAACGATTGCCTGGTGAAATTCCCAGTCATGGCGCACCCAGTCGATCGTGCGCGAGTCGTCGCCGGACAGCAGTCGCCGCTCCGCCGCTGCGAGCTTGTGATGCGCCGCGACGACCCGGCCTTCCCATTCCAGGTCGCCGGACGCGAATGAGAGATCCATCGCATGGGATTCCAGCACGATCCGCAGGTCGGCGAGTTCCATCAGTTCCCGGCGCGAGGCGGGAGAGACCTCGAAACCCCGCTGCCCTTCGGCGATCACCAGATTTTCGGTCGTCAGGCGGCTCAGGATCTCGCGCAGCGAAGAGACGCTGATCGAGTAACGTTCCTTGGCCTGTTCAAGCTTGATCTTTGTGCCGGGCGGCAAAATGCCGGCGATGATATCCTGTCTTACCTGACGGAAGACGACATCACCGATCGTTTCGCCTGCTTCGCCCAATCGCTCGATCACGGCTTCTCCTGATCTCATTGCGGGCCCTCGCGTGCGATCTCTCAACGCAGCGCATTGCGGGCGAGCGCATGTTCCACGCCGTCCTTGATATGAACGGTCAGAACCTGTTTCGCCATCTGCTGGTCCCGCCCCAAGGCAGCATCCAGAAGCTGCTGGTGTTCCTTGGCCGCGATTTCACCCCGATAGGACAATGCGACCATCTGATAACGCAGATATTTGTCGAAGATGACGGAATGCATCTCCATCAGAAGCTTCGACCCGCAGGCGGAAATCAGCGCCTGATGAAATTCCCAGTCATATCGTTTCCAGTCTTCCGCCTGGCTGGTGTCGCCTGATGCCATCACCCGTTCCATGCGGGAGAGCTTGTAGTGAGCCGAAACCAGACGCGCTTCCCATTCGACGTCGCCGTGTTCGAAGGATTGTTCGAGGGCATGGATTTCAAGCAGGAGACGAAGCGCCGCAATCTCCCTGAGATCGGTGGCCGATACGGGAGAGACCTCGAAGCCGCGCTGCCCCTCCGCAACCACCAGACCTTCGGACGACAGCCGGTTCAAAATTTCCCGAAGGGTGCTGACGCTGGTTTCGTAGGTCTCTTTGAGACTTTCCAGTTTCAGCTTCTGCGCCGGCGCCAGACGGCCGAAGATGATGTCCGCGCGGATGCGTCGGTAGCTGCTTTCCGCGACGGTTTCAGTGGTTGTATTCAGCAAGCGCGACTCTCGGATATTTTGTCGATCCTCCTATATAATTGCCGGCCTCCATCTTATTCAATCGGGTGCGGACACCTAAGGAAATTAATTTTTCTCAGAGGATCGCGGCAACGAAAGGTGTTTCACTTTTTCGGCAGTCCTTCCGGCCGCATCTGCTTCTTCAGGGCGGCAATGCGGAAGATGGCGTTCGGCGCGCCATAGCCGCGATAGTTCCTCCGCTCGACGATTTCGAAGAAGAAGCCCTCGCCATAGGTGCCGCTGTAGAGCTGAAAATATTCCCCGTGCTCGTCGCGGTCATAGAGTATGTTTTCAGCCTTCAACCGTTCGGTCAATTCGGGATCCAGGCCGAAACGGGCTTCGACATCGCCATAGTAGTTCGGCGAGATATGGAGCGGCCGGAAGCCGTTCTTGCGGAGCGCCTCGGCGGTGGCAAAGATATCATTCGTATCGAAAGCGAGATGCTGGATGCCCGATCCGAATTTTTCGGCGATGAAATGCCCGGCGAGCGTCCGCCGGTTTTCGGCGCCGTTCAGGGTGATGCGAAGCGAGCCGGATGCGTTTTCGATCACCTGGCTGCGCACCACACCGGCCGGATCGATGATATCGACCATCGGCGTTTTGTGAGTCTGGAAGATCGAGGTGTAAAAGAGCAGCCAGGTCAGCATCTCGTCATAGGCGACGGTCTGAGCGACGTGGTCGATCCGCAGGAGATGGGCAGGGGTAATTTCAGCCTCGTCTTCGGCAGGCAGGAAGTCGATTTCCAAAAAGCGGCCGAGATCGCTTTTGTCGTCGAGCAGATAGATCAATCCGCCGCCGACGCCCCGGATTGCCGGGATTTCCACTTCGCCGGCGGCGACGGGCTGGCTGAACGGCTCGGCATCGAGCGCCTCAGCCCGGGCGAAAGCCTGTTTCGCATCGTCGACGATCAGCGCCATCGCGTAGGCCGAGGTGCCGTGCACAGCAAAGGACGCATTGGCGAACCCCTTTTCCTCAGTGTTGACGATGAGGCGAATATCGCCCTGCTGGAAAATGCTGACCTTCTTCGAACGGTGCGCCGCCGTCTTGCGGAAGCCGAGCGTGCGCAAGATGCCGATGAGATCCGCGGCATCCTCCTCGTCGGTCGAGAACTCCACGAAACCAACACCTTCTACCGATGCCCGGTTGGGCATGGCTGCGACGGTGAGACTTTCCGTGCTGGGAGCCCGGCGCACCTGATCGCCGAGATAGATCAGCGAACGATGGCCGTCTGCCGCGATCGAACGGGCTTGCCCGCCGCGGAACTGGTCGTTGAAGATCTCCAGTGAGAAATAGCCGTCATAGCCGGTGGCGGCGACGGCGGCGGTGAAGTCCGTGACCGACAGGTCACCTTCACCCGGCATATTGCGGAAATGCCTTGACCAGTAGAGCAGGTCCATGTCGATCAGCGGCGCATCGGCGAGTTGCACGATGAAGATCTTGTCCTTCGGAATGGAGCGGATCGAATTGATGTCGATCTTGCGCGACAGTGTGTGAAAGCTGTCGAGGATCAGTCCGACATTCGAATGGCCGGCCCGCCGCACGATTTCCCAGGCGTCGCGATGGTCGTTGATATGCTTGCCCCAGGCGAGTGCTTCGTAACCAACCCGCAGGCCGCGCTTCGCCGCCCTTTCCCCGAGCTCGTAAAAATCCGCCGCCGCGCGGTCGATGCCGCCGAGGGAAACCGGCGAGACGTTGGAGCAGACCAGTACAAGATCGGTGCCGAGTTCCTGCATCACGTCGAACTTGCGTTCCGCCCGGTCGAACGTTCTCTGCCGATGAGAGGCCGGCATACCCTCGAAGTCGCGGAAAGGCTGGAAGAGGGTAATTTCCAGGCCGTGATCGCGCACCATCTTTCCCACATCGCCGGGACTGCCATCGAAGGCCAGGAAATCGTTCTCGAAGATTTCGACGCCGTCGAAACCGGCCTTGGCGATCGCCTCCAGCTTTTCGGGCAATTCACCGCTGATCGATACCGTCGCAATCGAAGTTTTCATGGCCGGTCCTCCTCCTCTTTGGAAAGCCTTTTTCCGCGTTTTGCGGGGCAGCGTGTTTCGTAATTTAAGTTTCGATATCCATGCCTAAACCAATTTCATCATATATTGTCGAAAAACTACGTTGATTTAAAGATGCTATTATGTCAGTTTTGCGTCGTCGTCAGCAAATGGAGTGCTGACAGGATCCCCCAGGGGATCACGAGAGGAGGAGCACGAAATGTTCGAATTCAAATTGGGGCGCCGCCATGCCTTGCTGGGAGCGGCAGCTCTTATGGCCGCATTTTCCATGGCGCAGCCCGCTGCCGCCGTCACGCCCGCCGAGATCAAGGCGAAAGGCAAGCTGGTCGTCGGCATCCAGGGTGACAATCCGCCGTGGGGTTTCGTTACCAGCGCCGGCAAGCAGGACGGCCTCGATGCCGACATCGCGACACTGTTTGCGAAGGAGCTTGGCGTTGAGGTCGAATTCGTGCCGCTTGAAGTCAATAACCGCATTCCGGCGCTGACCACCGGCCGCGTCGACGTGCTGTTCGCGACCATGGCCATGCTGCCCGACCGCGCCAAGGCCGTACAATTCAGCAAGCCCTATGTCGCCAACGCGATCGTGCTGATCGGTCCGAAGGACAAATCGATAAAGACCAACGAAGACATGGCCAACCTGACGATCGGCGTCGCCAAGGGCGCGGCACAGGACACCCAGGTCACGAAGAACGCGCCCGCTTCGGCGACGATCCGCCGTTACGACGGTGATGCGCCGAGCATTCAGGCACTGGCATCCGGTCAGGTCGAGGCTCTGGGGGGCAATATTTTCTACCTCGACCGCGTGGAGAAGGCCGCTCCCGGCAAGTTCGAGAACAAGCTCGAATTTCAGAAGCTCTACAACGGTGCCTGCACCCGGCTCGGTGAAAAGGAGCTCAATGCAGCTCTGAACACCTTCATCGACAAGATCAAGGCCGATGGCGAGCTTAAGAAGGTCTACGACAAATGGATGAAGGTCCCGGTTCCGGAATTCCCGGCGAGCCTGGAGGGCATTCCCTTCACCGTGAACTGATCCGCAGTTCTCAACCGTACTGACCACTTGCGAGGCCGCATCGTAGCGATGCGGTACCTGCACCGGTGCTGCGCAACGCACGGTACCGGTGCGCCGGGAGCTTGGAAATGAGCAACACGATCTTTGTGCTGAACGGGCCGAATCTCAACCTTCTCGGCGAGCGCGAACCTGCGATTTACGGTACGACCACGCTTGCCGACATCTGCGACCGGTGCCATGCCAAGGCCGGCGCGCTCGGCTTTGCCGTGGATTTCCGGCAGACCAATTTCGAGGGCGAACTGGTGGAGTCTGTGCATCAGGCGCGCAAGCAAGCCTGCGGCATCATCATCAATCCCGCCGGATACACGTTCACGTCTGTCGCGCTCCTCGATGCGCTGAAGACATTCGATGGGCCGAAGATCGAACTCCACATCTCGAACGTGCATGCCCGCGAGAGCATCTATCACAATTCGCTGATCTCCCGCACCGCGACCGGCATCATGATCGGCTTCGGCGCCCGAGGTTACGAGTTGGCGATCGAAGCGATGGCGGGAATGGTGAAGGCATCGTGATCGTCAGGGAAGACCCATGAACTACACATTGGATTTCACCCCGGTTATCGAAGGTCTGCCCGATCTCCTGGCCGGCTGTCTCGGCACCTTCATGCTTGCCATCAGCGGCATGATCATGGCCATCGTTATCGGCATAGGCGGCGTCGCGCTTCGCCAGTCCCGTTTCAAGCCCGTCCGCTGGCTGGTGATCGCCTTCATCGAAATCATCCGCAACACGCCGTTCCTGGTGCAGATCTTCTTCATCTATTTCGCCCTGCCGCTGGCAGGCGTGAGGCTGGATCCGACGCCGACGGCAATCATCGCGCTCGGCATCAATGGCGGCGCCTACGCGATCGAGATCATTCGCGGCGGGGTGCAGTCAATCTCCAAGGGGCAGATGGAGGCAGGGCTGGCGCTCGGCCTGCATAAGGCGCAAGTCTTCCGCCTGATCATCCTCAAGCCGGCGCTTCGGGCAATCTTCCCGTCGCTGACCAGCCAGTTCGTGCTGCTGACGCTGTCGACCAGCATCGCCTCCGCGATCTCGGCCTACGAGCTGACCTCGGTCGCCCAGCGGATCGAGTCCGACAGTTTCCGCAGCTTCGAGGTCTACTTCACCGTGACGGCGTTCTACCTCGTCATTTCCTGGCTGATGATGCGTCTCTTCGCATTCATTTCGGCCCGCTATTTCAGCTATCCGGTCAAGTGAGGGGCGCTGCATGGGTCGCGATGAATTTTTCTTCCTGCTCCTCGGCCTGAAATGGACGGTCGCCCTGTCCGTCGTCGGGTTCGTCTGCGGCGGCATCTCCGGGCTCGGCATAGCGCTCGCACGGACTTCGGGCATCCGGTCGATCGAGCGGATCACCGCCGGCTATATCGCCGTCTTCCAGGGCACGCCGCTCTTGATGCAGCTCTTCGTCGTTTACTACGGCCTGGCCCTCATCGGCATCAGGCTCGACGCCTGGGCCGCCGTTTCCGTCGGGTTGACGCTGCATGCGAGCGCTTATCTCGGTGAGATCTGGCGCGGCTCGATCGATGCGGTTCCGCGTGGCCAGACGGAGGCGGCCAAGGCGCTTGCCCTCGGTTACGTCTCGCGGATGAAGGACGTCATCCTGCCGCAGGCATTGCGCATCTCGCTTCCGGCAACGATCGGCTTCCTCGTCCAGCTCATTAAGGGCACGTCGCTTGCGTCGATCGTCGGTTTCATGGAGCTGACCCGCGCCGGCAACATCGTTTCCAACCAGATCTTCCAGCCGCTGACGGTCTTCGGCGTGGTCGGCGTCCTGTACTTCCTGATGTGCTGCCCACTGACAATCTACGGCGCACATCTCGAGCGCAAGTTCGCGGCATCGGTGCGGTAGGCAACGGTCATGATGCGCAAGCCTTTCACAATTTCTGAAGACGGAGTTTATCGATGAACGACCGCTCGAATGCGGCGAATGCCGCTGAGATGATGATTACGATGACGGGCGTCGAGAAGTGGTATGGCGCCTTCCAGGCCCTTCATGACATCGACATGACGGTGCGCAAAGGCGAGAAGATCGTCCTCTGCGGTCCGTCCGGCAGCGGCAAGTCGACGCTGATCCGCTGCATCAATCACCTGGAACCTTACGAGAAAGGTGAAATCCGCGTCGGCGGTCTCCTTCTCGGGCATCAGTCGAAGACGATCGATGCGGTTCGCCGCGAAGTGGGCATGGTCTTCCAGCAGTTCAATCTCTTCCCGCACCTGACCGTGCTGCAGAACTGCATGCTGGCGCCGATGAAGGCGCTCGGTCTCGGCAAGGCGGAAGCCGAGGCGAGGGCCCGGCAACTGCTTGAGCGCGTCAAGATCGCCGAACAGGCGGAGAAATATCCTGCCCAGCTTTCCGGCGGTCAGCAGCAGCGTGTCGCGATCGCCCGGGCGCTCTGCATGCGGCCGAAGGTGATGCTTTTCGACGAGCCGACATCGGCGCTCGATCCAGAAATGGTCAAGGAGGTGCTCGACACGATGATCGACCTCGCCAGGGAAGGCATGACGATGATCTGCGTCACCCACGAAATGGGTTTTGCCCGCCAGGTCGCCGACCGCGTCATCTTCATGGCGAGCGGGGCGATCGTCGAGGAGGCCTCGCCGGGCGAGTTCTTTTCCAACCCGAAACACGAACGCACACGGAAGTTCCTGGGCGAAATCCTCGGCAGGCACTGATGCCTCCCGGCGTCGCGTCATGACGCGGCAGCCGTTACGAAAGTCGCCATCTGCCCGGTCGGCCGGGCGCCCGAAGCCGTCCAAGGTGGTCTCATGCCGCAGGCAAAGCAAAACTCAAAAGGTTCAAGCCGATGATCAGCGGCACGACGAAACTTATCGCCCATCTCGGCTATCCCACGCACTCGTTCAAGGCGCCGCTGATCTACAACCCTTATTTTGAAAAGCACCATATCGATGCGGTCGTGGTCCCGATGGGGTGCCGGGCGGAAGATTATCCGGAGTTCCTGAAGCTGGTCTTCAGGCTTTCCAATATCCATGGCGCGCTCGTGACCATGCCGCACAAGATCTCGACCATGGCTTTGCTTGAAGACGTCTCGAAGAATGCCCAAGTGGCCGGGGCCTGCAACGCGGTGCGACTCGGCGCGGACGGCAGGCTGATCGGCGATATGTTCGATGGCGAAGGCTTCGTGCGCGGCGTGCTGCGTCGGGGCCGCCAGCTTCGCGGCAGCCGGGCGATGATGATCGGCGCGGGCGGCGTCGGCTCGGCGATCGCCGCCTCGCTCGCCCAGTCGGGTATTGCCGAACTCGCCCTCTATGACGCGCATGCGCCGATGATGAACGGCTTGGCAGAGCGGCTCCGGCTCCACTATCCGGCCCTGAATGTGACGACCGGTTCGGCCGACCCCGCCGGCTTCGATATCGTCGTCAATGCGACGCCGCTTGGAATGAACGACACCGACCCCCTGCCGTTGGATGTGTCCCGCATCTCGCCCTCCGCATTCGTGGGCGAGGTGGTGCTGAAGCAGGAGATAACGCCATTCCTCGCCGCGGTGCGGGCGCGCGGCTGCGAATTCCAGGTGGGGATCGACATGCTGTTCGAGCAGATCCCCGCCTATCTCGAGTTTTTCGGCTTTCCCACAACCACCGCAGAAGAACTTCGGGCGATCGCCAGGGTGTGAGGCGGTCTGTCCTTGAGCAAGGAGTGATTTCGTGTCCCAGAAAATTGTATTGATGGGAGCAGGACTGATAGGGAGGGAACATGCCGCGCTGCTGCGCGCCAATCCCCGGGTTGAACTGGTCGGCATCGCTGACGTCTCCGAGGCGGCGCAAGCCGTCGCCGACGAATTCGGCGTGCGATTTTTCACCGACATGCGTGAGATGCTCGACCAGATGCGCCCGGACGGCGCCATTATCGCCCTGCCGAATGCCCTGCATGTGGAAGCGGCGCTCGCCTGCGTTGAGCGCATGGTTCCCTGCCTTGTTGAAAAACCGATCGCCGACTCGCTCGACGCGGCGATGCGGCTTGTGGCAGCGGTGGAGGAAGCAGGCGTACCGGTGTTGATCGGCCATCAGCGGCGCTACAGCCCCGATATCGCCAAAGCCCGTCAGGTCGTTCGCGACGGCACGCTCGGCCGGCTGGTTGCGATCAACGCCATGTGGATGACGGACAAGCCGGCTGCCTATTTCGACGCGGCATGGCGCCGCCTGCCGGGCGGCGGTCCGCTGCTCATCAACCTTATCCACGACATCGATTGCCTTCGCTTCATTTGCGGCGATATCGACGAGGTCATGGCCTTCACATCCAACGCCGTTCGATCATTCGAGGTCGAGGATACGGCGAGCGTCAGCGTCCGTTTCACAGGCGGCGCCCTGGGGACGCTTCTGATGAGCGACGCGGCGGTATCGCCTTTCAATTGGGACACTGCCGCAGGACAGGCGCTTTATTTCCCGCACCAGCCGGAAAACTCCTATCATCTGGCGGGCACAAAAGCGGCATTGTCGGTTCCGTGCATGGATCTCTGGCGACACGAGACGGAAGCCGGTCATTGGCAGCATCCCCTTGTGCGCCAGCACATTACGCTCGATGGCAGCCGCGCTTATGAAAATCAGCTCAACCATTTCGTCGATGTCATCGAAGGCAAGGCCAAACCGCTCATTTCCGCCCGCGACGGCGCGATGACCCTCGCCACGGTGCTGGCAATCGCCCGGGCCGGCAGGGAAGGCCGCACCGTCGCCGTTTCGGAAATGCTGACCTGACCTCGCGTTTAAACCGTCTCCACTCCTTCGGGAGGCTCGGGCGACGATGTCGGCTGGCGCTCTGACAAGTTGCTCGGTGCATGGTTGTCCCGAGCTTGTCGCGCAAAGACGCACTCAGTAATCCATGCCGCCGCCGGGAGGCATTGCCGGAGCAGCCTCCTTCCTGGGTTTCTCGGCGATCATCGCTTCCGTCGTGACGAGGAGACCGGCGATGGAAGAGGCATCCTGGAGCGCGGTGCGAACGACCTTGGCCGGATCGATGACGCCCTGGGCATAGAGGTCGCCATATTCGCCCGTCTGGGCGTTCCAGCCATAGGAGAACTCGCTCTTTTCGCGCAGTTTGCCGACGATGACCGAGCCTTCCGCTCCGGCGTTTTCGGCGATCTGGCGCGCCGGCGCCTCGAGTGCGCGGCGGACGATGTCGATGCCGACACGCTGCTCGTCATTGGCGGTCTTGATGCTGTCGAGCGCCTTGACGGACCGCAGCAGCGCCACGCCACCGCCCGGCAGGATGCCTTCCTCCACCGCCGCGCGGGTTGCATGAAGCGCGTCGTCGACGCGGTCCTTCTTTTCCTTCACTTCGACTTCCGTCGAGCCGCCGACGCGGATGACGGCAACGCCGCCGGCGAGCTTGGCAAGACGCTCCTGCAGCTTCTCGCGGTCGTAGTCGGAGGTGGTGTCTTCGATCTGCGCCTTGATCTGGGCGATGCGGCCCGAGATGTCGGACTTGGCGCCCGAACCGTCGACGATCGTGGTATTTTCCTTTTCGATCGACACCTTCTTCGCACGGCCGAGCATGTCGAGCGTGACCGATTCGAGCTTGATGCCGAGGTCATCGGAGATGACGGTGCCGGCGGTGAGAACGGCGATATCTTCGAGCATGGCCTTGCGGCGGTCGCCGAAGCCGGGAGCCTTGACGGCGGCGATCTTCAGGCCGGCGCGCAGCTTGTTGACGACGAGCGTTGCAAGAGCTTCGCCTTCGACGTCTTCAGCGATGATCAGGAGCGGCTTGCCGGTCTGGACGACGGCTTCGAGAACCGGGAGCATCGACTGCAGGTTCGAGAGCTTCTTCTCGTGAAGCAGGATATAGGGTTCCTCGAATTCGGCCCGCATCTTGTCGGCATTGGTGACGAAATAGGGGCTGAGGTAGCCGCGGTCGAACTGCATGCCTTCGACGACTTCGAGTTCGGTTTCGGCGGTCTTGGCTTCTTCGACGGTGATGACACCGTCATTGCCGACCCTTTCCATGGCTTCCGCCAGGAAGCGACCGATTTCGGCATCGCCGTTGGCCGAGATCGTTCCGACCTGGGCGATTTCAGAATTGTTGGAGATTTTGCGGGCATTGATCTTCAGTTCGCCGACGATGGCGCTGACGGCGAGATCGATGCCGCGCTTCAGGTCCATCGGGTTCATGCCCGCGGCAACCGCCTTGGCGCCTTCGCGAACGATTGCCTGGGCGAGAACCGTTGCGGTCGTGGTGCCGTCACCGGCAATGTCGCTGGTCTTCGAAGCGACTTCGCGGACCATCTGGGCACCCATGTTTTCGAACTTGTCTTCGAGTTCGATTTCCTTGGCGACGGAGACGCCGTCCTTGGTGACGCGCGGGGCGCCGAAGGACTTGTCGATGACGACGTTACGGCCCTTCGGGCCGAGCGTTACCTTGACCGCATCGGCAAGAATATCGACGCCGCGCAGCAACTTGTCGCGGGCTTCGACGCTGAATTTGACTTCTTTAGCAGCCATGTCCTCACTCCTTCATCGGCCGAAGCGGTTTTCCCGGAATTGCGTAAAACGAAAAGTCGGAGCGGTTCTGCGTTTCCAAGAAAGGCCGAACCTGCAGTACCCCGCGCCGGCGGATGCGAAGCCGCGAGCGCCTTGTGCAAATGATCTGGTTTGGCGGGTTTCGATTTCAAGAGGTTAGATGAAGAATTGGCACTCGCTGTCGTCGACTGCCAACGTGCGGCGGGAACGGAATATCGGCTCCGGCGTTGGGCAATAACGGCGATAGTCGCCGTGCTCGGATTTCGAAGGCGCGTTCAAGCCGCCTCAAAGCTTGAATTCGGATTTCGGCATTCCCAGCTCTTGGGTGATCGAGGCTTGATGAGCTCGATTGTATCCCACGTCTTCAGGAGTGGCTGAAATGGAAGAGATGACCAACATAATCAAAGACCTGAGCATCGAGGAACGCGAGGAAATCTTCGTCGATATTGCCCGTACGCTGGAAGACACAGCGCGTGAGGCGCTGGTCGAGGGCAACAGGCAGTTCGCGGCCCTTTCCACCAACATGGCCGAAGCAATCCGCGTCAACGCCGACGAACTCGCCCGTGATGATCCCGAGAATGCCGAGCGGGTATTGCAGGAGGCAACGGCGATGATCTTGCAGTTCGAGGCCGTCCACCCCTATCGCATGGTGAGCATGGCCGTTCACTGATGCCGGCCGGGCCGTCCCGCATCAAATGAATCCTCACTTCTATCCTCTCCCGCCGGAACTCTAGGGGGCCCGCAAGGGTTATTGGATCACGACAGCGAAAGCTGATCGATGACGCCTGCCGCTGCCCGGATACATGCTTCAGCGGGGCGGCAAGCACCTTCAAGGGAAGGAGGACCATGTCATGATTTCCATATCTACCGTGCCGCCCGAGAACGGCACCGACGATGCTCGCTGCGCTGATACGCAAGAGGCAGAGAACGACCGCAAAAGAGCATTGGAAACTGCCCAGCGCAACGCGAGAGAGGCGACGGCTCGCGGCAGCGACACCGAAACCCAGAGCCTGCGGCTTGCCAGGGAATATCTGCGCCTTGGCGGCCATCGCCTGTCAAAGATCGACGACAACATCATCACCGTTCGCCATTGGGATAAGGATCCGCCGGAGGCCGAGCGCTTCTGGCAGGAGCGGGTGGAAACGCTTTCGAGCGATGAGCGCCGGCAGGTGGAGCATTTTCTTCCCACCATCAACACGCCCTGAAAGCTTTGATGCCTGCCGAAGCTGCAGCGAGACGGCGGTCTCACGTCCTCGATCGGCTGTCTCGAATTGGAGGAGATCATGGCCATAGACAAACACGAACAGATACGTCGGCGCGCTTACGAAATCTGGGAGGCCGAGGGCCGGCCCGAGGGTGCGGATCTGCGCCATTGGCTGCAGGCCTGCGACGAACTGGCCGGCGAGGACGAGAATAAGACGCTGCAGGACATGATCGACCAGGATGACCGGGACGATGCGGCTCTGCTTCAGGGGGCCGGCGAGAGCGGTGATTTCGATCCGCCTCGAACCACGCCCGGCCGAACCGTCGAAGCGACCGTGCCCAAGATTGAGATCGCGACCGGCGAAGCCAAGACCAGGAAGATCGAAGGACCGTGATCGTCATGCAGCACCTCGACCATGCCGTTCAGATCGCTCACGACGCGCATGAGGGGCAGATGGACAAGACCGGCGGCCCGTTCTTTGCGCATTGCCAGCGGGTCGCAGCTCTCGTTTCCGGCGACGAGGAGCGAACGATCGCCTATCTCCACGACGTCGTCGAGAAAGGCAGCGGCCGGACGCACGACAGGCTGAGGGAATAGGGCTTTAGCGCCTCCTCCATGGTTTCGCGCATGCGGAAATGGGCGCCCTCGTCCGAAAGCTGAGCGCCGCCGACCTTCCACAGGCGCGCTTCCGCCAAGCCCTCCGCACGTGTTAAGGGGGATGGATGAGACTGCTTGTGGTGAAGGACAACAAGGATCTGGCGGCTTGGCTGGGCAAAGCCCTGCGGCAGGCGCAATATACTATCGATATCGCCTATGATGGCGAGGATGCGGAGCATATGCTCAAGGTGGCGGAGTATTCGGCGATGATCCTCGATCTTGCGCTGCCCAAGCTCGACGGATTGACGCTTTTGAAGCGACTGAGGCGGTCCGGGAGCAAGCTGCCGGTCATCATTCTGACCGCGAATGCGAGCCTGGACGGCCGTGTGGCCGGGCTCGACGGCGGCGCCGACGATTATCTCGCCAAGCCTTTCGAAATCGCCGAACTCGAAGCCAGAATCCGCGCTGTGGTCCGTCGCGGGCAGGACCGGGCATCCTCAGAGATCACTGTCGGCAACTTGCGCTTTTCCGGCGGCACACGGCAGTTCTTCGTCGAGGGCGAGCCGCTGCAGCTGACGCCGCGGGAATATGCCGTTCTCGAACAGCTTGTCATGAAGCTCGGCACCACGGTCTCGAAGGCTGCCCTTTCCGATAGCGTCTTCGGTTTCGACGACGAGGCGGATCCGAGCGCCATTGAAATCTATGTGCACCGGCTTAGAAAGAAGCTCGAGAACAGTTCGGTTCAGATCGCCACGCTGCGCGGGCTCGGCTATCTCCTCAGATATGTCCAGTAACGTCGTCACAAAGGCCGGAGCTACGATCGCGCGGCTCAGCCAGAGCCTGAGGGTGCAACTGCTTTGCTGGGTGCTGCTGACGCTCTTCGGCGCGATCGGCTTCAACCTCTACGACAGCTTTTGGACGGCTGATGCGACGGCAAAGCTGGTTACGGATCGAACGCTTCTGGCCTCGGCCCGGGTGATCGCCGAGGCGGTCCGCGTCGACGAAGGCGGCAATGTTCTGGTGGATGTGCCGCCGGCCGCGCTCGAAATGTTCGATACGGGCTTCGGCGACCGCGTATCCTACCAGGTCATCACCGCCTGGGGCAGCCTGGTGAGCGGCTTTCCCGACCTGCCGTTGCCGGTCGTCCAGCGCGCCGGCGAGGATCGCACCTTCCATGGCGCTGCCGTGCGCGTCATGATGCTCGACCATCCCGTCGTTGGCCTTCCCGACGACGGCGCGATCTCAGTGACCGTCGCCGTCACGCATAAGAGCCAATATGCGATGCGAAGGCAGTTGTGGCTTTCGGATTTTTCGAAGCAGTTCGTGCTCGTCTTCGTCGCCAGCCTGGTGACCATCCTCGGGCTTCAGCGGGGCCTGGCGCCGGCGCTCAGACTGCGGGACGCCGTGCGCCAGCGCGGCCGCAGCCGTCTCGATCCACTGTCGCCTGATATGGTGCAGAGCGAGCTGCGCCCGCTCGTCCATGCGCTGAACGACCATATGGAGCGCGTGCAGAACCAGATGGCCGCGCAGCGACGCTTCGTATCGAATGCCGCCCATCAACTGCGAACGCCGCTCGCACTGATTTCGACGCAGGCAAGTGTCGCGGCCCGCGAAGGCGATGCGGCCCGCCGCGACGAGGCGCTTGCCGCGCTTCGCACCAGCACGCGGCAGATTTCGCGGCTCGCCAGCCAGCTTCTCACCTTGTCGCGGGCCGAGCCCGGAAGCCGGCGCCCGCGCAGTGATGAGACCGATCTCAGCAGGGCAGCCCGAGAGATCCTCGAAGTGCACGCCGAGGAGGCGCTCAGGCGCAACATCGACGTCGGACTGGAAACGGACGGCCCCGTCATACTCGAGGGCGACGGCACGATGCTGCGCGAAATGCTGGTTAACCTCATCGACAACGCGATCCGCTACAGCAGTGCCGATGGGCGGGTGACCGTTGCGGTCGGGCAGGCGGACGGCAACGCCGTCGTCACCGTCGAGGACAACGGGCCGGGTATTCCTGCAGGCGAGCGCGAACAGGTTTTCGAACGGTTCTACCGGATCATGGGAACCGAAAGCGAGGGCAGCGGCCTCGGGCTTGCGATCGTCCGCGAGGTCGTCGAAGGTGCCGGAGGTTCGGTCTCGCTGGGCGATGCGAATGGAGGTGGTCTCATCGTGACGGTGCGGCTTCCGCTTGCTTAAATCGCAGACGCATCAAATGAATAAAAGCCGGGCAGGACGCCCGGCCTTCGCTTCGATCTGCCTTGGGAGGTCGATCTTGATTACTGCGTATCGATATGCTGCTGCGGGCGCCACTTCGCCAGGCGGTTCTCGATCAGCGTCATGATGTATTCGGCAACAAGCGTGACGACCATGACGAGCAGGATTGCCGCGAACATGCCGGCTGCGTCGAACGTGCCCTTGGCGATCGAGATCAACTGACCAATGCCGAAGCGGGCACCGACGAACTCGCCGACGATCGCGCCGATGATCGCAAAGCCGAAGGAGACGTGCAGGCTGGCGAAAATCCAGCTCATCGCCGAGGGAATGACGACCGTGCGGGTCACCTGCCAGTCGGAGGCGCCGAGGATGCGGGCATTGGCGATCATGTTGCGGTCGGCTTCGCGCACACCCTGGAAGGCGTTGGCGAAGACGACGAAGAACACCATGATGAAGGCTAGCGCCACCTTGGACGGCAGGCCGAGGCCCATGATCATGATGAAGATCGGTGCAAGGACCACGCGGGGGATCGAGTTGATCGCCTTGATGTAGACGGAGAAGATATCAGACAGGAAGCGGTTGCGGCCGAGGCCGATGCCGATGAAGACGCCGGTGATCGAGCCCGCGAAGAAGCCGATCAGCGCCTCCTCCATCGTCACCCACAGATTGTACCAGAGCGAGCCTTCGGTGGTGCCCTCGGTCGCCCATTCGTAGAGGCGCTGAAGCACGGCGCTCGGGCTCGAATAGAAGAACGGGTCGATCCACTGCATGTTGGAGGAGAGCTCCCACATGCCGATCACGAAGACCAGGATGGCGATCTGCCAGAAGCGCACCAGCGTGTTGCGCCGGCGTATCGCCTTCATCGCGGAGGCTTCGATCTCGGCATCTGACGTGCCCGGACGGAACAGGGTGGCCGAACCGGCCTCGAAAGTCGTGTGTGCCATGATATCCTCCCGTCAGGCCGCTTCGCTTGCGCGGCGGTAGCTGGTCTCAACCTCCTCGCGCAGGTCTTCCCAGATCGTCTTGCAATAATCGATGAAATTCTGCTCGTAGCGGATTTCCGAGACGATGCGGGGGCGGGGAAGATCGATCGGGTAGACCGATTTCACCGTAGCGGGACCGGCGGTGAGCACATAGACCTTGTCGGCAAGCGCCACGGCCTCTTCGAGATCGTGGGTGACGAACACGACCGAGGCCTTGCGCTCGGCCCACAGCTTCAGGAGCTCTTCGTGCATGACCGTACGGGTCTGCACGTCGAGCGCCGAGAACGGCTCGTCCATCAGCAGGATTTCAGGCTCGTTGATGAAGGTCTGCGCCAGCGAGACGCGCTTGCGCATGCCGCCGGAGAGCTGATGGGGATAGTGGTGCAGAAACTTCGACAGGCCGACGCGCGCCAGCCAGTCGCGGGCGCTCTTTTCCGCCTCGGCGCGGGGCGTGCCGCGGAACAGCGGGCCGGCCATGACGTTGTCGATCACGTTCTTCCAGGGAAAGAGCGCATCGGTCTGGAACACGAAGCCGACGCGCGGGTCGATGCCGGTGATCGGCCCGCCCATCAGCCGGACTTCGCCGGCGCTCGGACGGGCAAGGCCGGTCACGAGGTTGAGTGTGGTCGACTTGCCGCATCCGGTAGGGCCGACGACGGCGACGAACTCGCCGCGGGCGACCGTCATGTTGAAATCGCGCAGCGCCGTCAAGGACTTGCCGGTTGGCGAAACGAAGCGCCGGCTGACGTTGATCAGCTCGATCGCTGGGATCTGTTTGTTGTCCTGTTGCATGGTGATACCTGAGGCGTGCTTCAAGGGCGCGCACGCAAAGCCCATGATCGAACGGACGCCGCTCCCGGTCGCAACCCGAAGCGGCGCGACGGACTACTTGACGTTCTTGACGAATTCCGTCGTGTAGGTCTTGGAAAGGTCGATCTGCTTGCCCTTGACGTTCTTGGAGAACTCGGACAGCACGGCCAGAACCGTCTTCGGGCCGTCTTCGGGCATTACGCCATCTGGTGTGAACATGCCCTTACCTTCTTCAAGCGCCTTGATGTATCCATCCTTGTCGCCGACGTAGAAATCCTTCGGCATCTTGTCGGCGATCTCCGCGCCCGAATGCGTGTTGATGTATTTCAGCGTCTTGACGAAGGCATTGGCGAGCTTCTGCGCCTCTTCCTTGTGCGCATCGACCCAGGATGTTTCCATGTAGAGCGAGGCCGCTGGATAGGTGCCGCCGAGCGCCTTGCGGGTCGCCTCGACCGTGCGCATGTCGACGAGAACGCTTGCTTCGCCTGTTTTGATCAGGCGTGAGATCGTCGGCTCTGTCGTCATGCCGGCCTGGATCTGATCCTGCTGCATGGCGGCGATGAAAGTGCCGCCAGCACCGACAGGAATGGTGACGACGTCGCCGGGCTGCAGGCCGGCCTTCGAGGCCATGAACAGCGTCAGGAAGTTGGTGGACGAGCCGAGGCCGGTGACGCCGAGGTTCTTGCCCTTGAAATCGGCCGGCGACTTGATCTCAGGATGTTTGCTCGAGACCATCTCGACCTCGCCCGGCGCCTGGCTGAACTGGACGACGGATTCGACGAACTTGCCCTTGGCCTGCAGGTCCACGCAGTGGTCGTAGAAGCCGACGACACCCTGGACGGCGCCTGCCAGCAACTGGTTTTCGGCGTCGACGCCGGCCGCTTCGTTCAGGAGCTCGACGTCGAGGCCTTCGTCCTTGAAGTAGCCGAGGGATTCGGCGAGCTTGGCGGGCAGATAGATCTGCTTCTCATAGCCGCCGACCATGATAGTGATCTTGTCGGCTGCGCTGGCGGCACTCGCCGTGAATGATGCTGCAGCGAGAAGCGCGGAAAAAGCGATGGTGTGAAAATGGCTGTGTGAAGAACGCATGGAAATCTCCTCCTTGTGTTTGCGAGCATCGTCGTCTCGTCACCTTTGACCGTGTCTCCTCCACGATGCTGCCCTTGTCCTATGACGTCGAAGCTTTCAACTAGCTTTCAGCTGCTCGAGCAGCCGCGCCCCGGCGAGCGGCTTGAGGAGTTCGACCTCGGGAGGTTCGCCTCATTCTCGTCGGTCGTTATGAAATGTGCTATGAAATCCGGCAATCGACGATATCTATGGCGGCTTTGGCAGACACGTGATCAGTAGAAGCCGTCACAGCCGCCTGGTCGATTCTCCGCGCACGAATCTCGGCGTCAGGATGATGTCCTGCGGCGGCTCGGCGGCGGCCTCGGGGCTTGCGATCCTGGCAAGCAGGCGTTGTGCGGCCAGTTCGCCGAGCTTCTGCGCATCCTGCACGACCATGGTGATGCGGGGCGTGATGACGTTGCTCCAGGGCACGTCGTCGACCATGGCCAGCGACACGTCGTCGGGACAGCGGAAGCCCATTTCCTGCATCACCTGCAGGGTCGCCAGTCCCGTCATGTTGTTGGCGCCGATGATGGCGGTCGGGCGGTCGCGGCGGGTTAGCAGCCGCATCGCCTGTGCGTGGCCGCCGGCCCTGGTATAGCCGCCCTCGACCACCAGCGAAGGATCGACTTCGACCCCGGCGCCGGCCATTGTGTTCAAGAATCCCGTCAGACGCTCGTTGGCGGTATAGAGGCTACTCGGGCCGGAGATCAAGGCGATGCGCCGGTGGCCGAGCTGCAGCAGGTGCTCCGTCAGAATGGTCGTCGTCAGCGGATTGTCGGAGCCGACGAAATCACGCCCCGCACCCTCCACCTTCTGGTCGAACATCACGATCGGCGTCCTGAAGTCTCGCAGGAAGGCTGCGTATTCCTCGCCGTGCCCGTTTGCCGCCAGCGCGATGCCGGCGATCTTCTGTGCCTCCAGCCGTTCCAGCAGTGCGCGCTCGAGATCGGCCCTGCCGGAGGAATCCGCGATCAGGACGAAATAGCCGTTGTCGAGCCCCTGGCGCTCGATCTCCCGGCGGATGTCGCCGAAGAACATGTTGCCGAGATTGGCCGCAACGAAACCGATCAGCGAGCTTCGCCCGCGCGCCAGCGTCTGGGCCACCGGATCGATGCGGTAGCCCGTCGATTTTATCGCCTGCTGGATGCGGTCGAGCGTCTCGGCGCCGACCCGCTGCGGGCTGTTTAGCGCCAGCGAGACGGTGGAGATCGAAACCCCCGCCAGGCGCGCGACGTCGCGTATGGTCGTCATGTCTATCGAACCGGTTCTAAAGCTTTCTTTTGTCAGATTTTATGCGCCGTTGCAACATATCTGGCCAAATTACCCATTCTTCTGGGGTTTCCAATAAAGTTTTCCGGTTTGAGGATTTCGGCTTGACAGGCGACGGATCAAGGAAGATGTTTTCTTACCGAACCGGTTCGACATGACGTAGAGCCGGAAAACAGGGAGGAGAAACCTGTGACGAGTTCGGAGCGCCAACTTGAAAATTCGGTGCCGGGAGCGGGAAAGCACGCCTGGTTCAGCCATGACCGCCTCGGCATGTTCATCCACTGGGGCCTCTATGCCCTGGGCGCCCGGCATGAGTGGTTGAAGAACCGCGAAGAGCTGACCGACGAGCATTATCAGCGCTATTTCGACAATTTCGATCCCGATCTCTACGATCCCAAGGAGTGGGCGCGCCGTGCGCGTCTCGCCGGCATGAAATATGTCGTGGTGACCACCAAGCATCACGAGGGTTTCTGCCTCTGGGACAGCAAGCTCACCGATTACAAGGCGCCGAACACGCCCTGCGGCAAGGACCTTCTGACGCCGCTGGTTGAGGCCTTCCGCGCCGAGGGATTGAAGATCGGCTTCTACTATTCGCTGCTCGACTGGCACCATCCGGATTTCCCGATCGACCTGCACCATCCCTTGCGCAACCATCCCGAGGCCAAGGCGCTGAATGCCAACCGCAACGTCGCCAATTACGCGGCCTATATGCGCGGACAGGTGCGCGAGCTTCTGACCGGCTTCGGCCGCGTCGACATAATCTGGTTCGATTTCAGCTATCCCGGGCCCGCGCGCGAATATCGCGGCTTGCCCGGCAAGGGACGCGATGACTGGCAGAGCGAGCGGCTGGTCGAGCTGGCGCGCGAGCTGCAGCCCGAAATCATCATCAACAACCGGCTCGATCTGCCGCCGGGAACCTTGCCCGATATCACCACGCCGGAGCAATATACGCCGCGCGTGGCGCCTGCCATCGCCAGCCAGGGCGTGCTCTGGGAAGCCTGCCATACATTCAGCGGCTCCTGGGGTTATCACCGGGACGAGGATAGCTGGAAGAGCCCGGAACAGATCATCCAGCTGCTGATCGATTCCGTTGCGCTCGGCGGCAACCTGCTGATGAATGTCGGCCCGACCGGGCGGGGCAGGTTCGATGCCCGCGCCATCGACGCGCTCGAAGTCTACCAGAACTGGATGGCCGTCAACGCCCGCGCCATCTATGGAGCCGGCCCGTCCAAACTTCCGGCGCCGGCCGGCTGCCGCTACACGCAGCGCGGCAACCGCCTCTACCTGCATGTCTATAACTGGCCTTACCGCCACATCCACATCGAGGGCATCGCCGACAGGGTCGCCTATGTGCAGTTCCTGCATGACGCCAGCGAGATCCACTGGGTCACCCACACGAGGGATGTTGATCCCAATGTCGGCGTGATGGTGCCGGAAGGCATCGTCATGCTGGAACTGCCGGTTCGGCGGCCTGATGTCACCGTGCCGGTGATCGAGATCGTCCTCAAGGCGTAGTCGATCCCACTTGCGTGTCCATTGCGTTCATGGAGGGAGGAGAAACCCATGAAGGTGTTGAAGAAGACGCTTATGCTTGCCGCGATTGGCGGTAGCCTTTTTGCCACAGCCGCATCGGCCGAACAGGTCAACCTGACCTGGCAGATGTGGACCGGTTCCGATGCCGATACCAAGAGCTGGCAGCACCTCGCCGATATGGTGACCGCCAAATATCCCGATATCAAGGTGACGCTGACGACGACCGGCTGGGTCGACTACTGGACGCGGCTGCCGGTGCTGGCGGCATCGGGTCAGCTCGCCGACATCGTTTCCATGCAGTCGCTGCGCATGCCGAACTTCTATTCGCTGCTTGAGCCGCTGAATGACCGCATCGCGACCGACAAGTTCGACGTCGGCGCCTTCACGCCGTCGATCATCGGCGGCATGTCGGTCGACAAGCAGCTCTACGGACTGCCTTATGACGTCGGTCCGTGGGTCATCTACTATAACCAGGACGCGCTCGAAGCCGCCGGTATTCCGCTGCCGAAGCCGGGCTGGACGCTTGCCGAGTTTACCGATGCCGCCAAGAAGCTGACCAAGGACGGCAAATACGGCTTCGGCATCACCCCGCAGAACTACTCGGTCCTGGCCTCGGCCTGGGGCGACAAATATATAAACGACGCTGGGGTGCTCGACCTTACCAATCCCAGCGCCGTTGCCGCTGCCGACAAGGTGATCAGCTTCGCCGCCAAGGACAAGATCGCGCCGCTGGTGCCCTCCAGTGCGGATGCCGGCAACGTCATCCAGGGCCGGTTCTATTCGGGCAATATCGCCATGTATGTCGACGGTCCGTGGTCGATCATCGGTATGAAGGACAAGGTCAAGTTCAAAGTCGGTTCCACCACCCTGCCGCGCGGAGAGGGAGAGCTTACGGCCGTTACTGCAGGCTCAGGCTTCGGCATCTCCACGGCGAGCAAGAACAAGGATGCGGCCTGGAAGGCGATCCAGGTTCTGACCAGCCCGGAAGCGCTGGCTTACCTTGCCGAGGGAGGGCGTGCGCTGCCGGCGCGCACCGCCTCGCAATCCTCCTGGTACAAGGTGGCGGCCAAGGACATCACCAATGGCGGCGAGGCCATCGACTATTCCCTGGCGCATTCCGTGCCCTACGTGATCACCAATAACTGGGCGGCGGTGGAAAATCTCTTCAACCAGTATTTCCCGCCCGCCTTCGCCGGCAGCGCCGACGCCAAGCAGACGATGGACGCCATCCAGAGCCTCGCGCAGCAATAGGCGCCGTGCGTCTCGGGACGCGCTGTCGCTTTGAATCCGCGCATGATCCCTGCGAAATCGATTGCCGTTGGGGGTCATGCGCCAGCTCTCGCTCTGGCAGGAATTGCCGCGCACGGAGGAAGATATGTCGGAAAGCGCCGTCGCCGAACTTCCCTTGCAGCCCGTTCAGTCACGGCGCTTCCTGAAGCCGGAGACGCAGACGGCGATGGTGTTCCTGCTGCCAAGCTTCCTCGGCTTCATGATCTTCATAGCCCTGCCGATCGTGGCGTCGCTGGCTCTGAGTTTTACCAGTTGGCAGCTGATCTCGACGCCGACCTTCGTCGGCTTTCAGAATTACATCAAGCTCTTCACCGTCGATCCGGCCTTCTACACCATATTGAACAACACGCTGTTCTTCGCCGTCGAATATCTGGCGCTGAACGTCATCGTCTCGCTGACGCTCGCCGTCTGGATATCGAGCCTGAAACACGGCAAGGCGATCTTCCGGGTGATCTTCTTCCTGCCGACGTTTACCCCGACGATCGCCGCCTCCGTGGTGTGGCTGTTGATCTTCACGCCGGACGGACTGGCCGACAGCATCATCCGTTCGCTTGGTCTCGGCCTGCCGAATTTCCTGCTGAGCTCGAGCTGGGCCATGCAGGCGGTCGTGCTCGTTACGCTCTGGGCCAATGTCGGCTACAATGTCGTGATGTTCAATGCAGCACTCGATCTGGTGCCGAAGCAGTATCTCGAAGCGGCGATGATCGACGGCGCCGGTCCCTGGCGGCGCTTCTGGCGCATCCGGCTGCCGCTCATCTCGCCCACGGTCTTCTTCGCCACCGTCATGACGGCCATCACCTCGCTGCAGGTCTTCGACGAGATCTTTGCGATGACGCGCGGCGGCCCGGGCTCGGCGACGGCGACACTCGGCTTCGCCATCTACCAGAAGGGCTTCGCCAATTTCCAGATGGGTTATGCCTCCGCTCTCGCCTGGGTGATGTTCATCATGATCATGGCGCTCACCATCCTGCAGTTCCGCATGCAGCGCAAATGGGTGCATTATGACGAATAGCCCGACCTTACGGCATCCGCATTCCGTTACGGCGAACCGGCATCGCCTGTTGCGGCGCATCGGCACGTTCGCCAGCTACGCCGGACTTTCTCTGGTCGCGCTGCTTTTTCTCTTTCCGTTCTTCTGGATGGTGTCGAACGCGGTGCGCTCCAACGAAGAGGTGATGGCCGTGCCGGTCCGCATCCTTCCCGAAGTGTATCAGTGGGGCAACTTCGTCGAGGCCTTGGTTTCGCTGCCCTTCGGGATCTTCCTGCTGAATTCGGTCATCGTCGCCTGCGGCGTCACCGCGATCGTGATCGTGGTGTCCTGCCTTTCCGCCTACGCTTTCGCCAGGCTGAAATTCCCCTGCCGGGAAGGGATGCTGCTCACCTATCTCAGCACGCTGATGATCCCGCAGGTCATGCTGGTCATCCCGCTCTTCCTCGTCGTCAGCAAGCTCGGCTGGATCAACACCTATCACGGCATGATCCTGCCGGTCGCTTTCTCTTCCTTCGGTACCTTCCTGCTGCGCCAGTTCATTCTCGGCATTCCGAAGGACCTCGACGAGGCGGCGATGATGGACGGGGCTTCGCGCCTGCGTATTCTCGTCACCGTCATCGTTCCGCTCGCCATGCCGGCGATCGGCCTGCTCGCGCTCTTCACCTTCATCGCGCAGTGGAAGAGCTTCCTCTGGCCGCTGATCGCCACCAGTGGCATCGAAAAAGCCACGCTGCCGCTCGGCCTCACCCTGTTCCAGACACAGCAGGGCACCGCGTGGAACTACATCATGGCCGGTGCGACCATCTCGATGGTGCCGGGCGTCATCCTGGCGATCGTGCTGCAGAGAGTGATCTACAAGGGCATCAGCGTCAGCTCCGGTTTTGGCGGGCGCTGATCTTTCAAAAAAACCAAAGACTTGATGCGATCCCATCAAGTCTGGCTTGATCCTTTTCCAACCCGGCTGTCGCCCTGCGGATCATTTCCGATCCGTTGCTTCTCGTTTGCCGGCGCAAAGTAAAATTTAACTATGATTTGAAATAACGAAATTCTACCCAATTCGCGCAGGAAAATTCATGAAAACGGCCATGCTCGCATCCATCGCCCTGGCGATGTCCGTCTCCGCCGCCAGTGCCCAGACGATCGGCGTCTCGATGTCCGATCTCGACAAATTTAGGACGGTGCTCCTCAACGGCGTCCTCTCGCACGGGCAGACGATCTCAGGCCTCAAGCTTGTCACCGAAAACGCCAAGGGCGACAACGAACTGCAGAAGAAGCAGGTCCAGAAGCTCATTGCCGACAAGGTCGACGCGATCATCCTGGCGGTCTCCGATGGCGATCTCGGGCCGCAAATGACCAAGATGGCGGCAGATGCCGGCATTCCGCTTGTCTACATTAACAACGTGCCCTCCAATCTGCTCGACCTGCCGGAAAATCAGGTCGTGGTTGCCTCCAACGAGAAGGAATCCGGCACGCTGGAGACGAAGCAGGTCTGCGCGCTCCTCAAGGGCAAGGGCCGTGTCGTGGTGCTGATGGGCGAACCCTTCCACGCGGCCGCCCGCGCCCGCACCCAGGACATATCGGACGTGATCGCGACACCGGAATGCAAGGGCCTCGAGATCGTCGAGCGGCAGGCGGCCTATTGGTCGCGCGATTATGCCGACCAGCAGATGCAGGAATGGCTCGCCGCCGACGTCAAGTTCGACGCCGTCATCGCCAATAATGACGAGATGGCGCTCGGCGCGATCCGCGCCATGAAGAAGGCCGGCATGCCGATGAAGGATGTCGTCGTCGCCGGCGTCGATGCGACCGACGATGCGCTCGCCGCGATGGTATCAGGCGATCTCGATGTCACCATTCTCCAGAGCGCCGTCGGGCAGGGTGCCGCCGCGGTCGATGCTGCCGTGAAGCTCGTCAACAAGGAGAAGGTGCCGCGCGAAAACAACGTTCCCTTCGAACTCGTGACGCCTGAGAACATTTCCAAATACCTGCCGAAGAGCCAGTGAGCATAAGAGGGCTATCATGTTGCATTTCTGGAATAAATTCGGCATCCGCGCGCAGATTACTTCCGGCTTCGTGCCGCTGATCATGCTGATGAGCCTGCTCACCGTCAGCGCGATTTCGGGCATGAACGGGCTTGCCGCCATCTTCGCCTCCTACCGCGCCACGGCAGGCCAGAGTCTCGCCATCTCCGATTACAGCGATCAGCTGCACGAGATCCAGATGTCGGCGGAAGCCTTCCGCTCGACGCCGACTCAGGCCGTGGTCGACAGCTTCCGCGCCGGCGTGAAGGCTTTTGAGGCGGACGATCCGCGTTTTGCCGACAACAAGGACCTGCAGTCTGGTCTTACCGCGATCCGTCAGGATATTACCGCCTACGGCAAAGCCTTCGAACAGATCGTCTCGCTTCAGGCCCGCCGCGACCTGCTGATTTCCAAGGTCACCGAATTCGGCCCCTGGACCAGCATCGCGCTCAACGACGTCGCGCGCAGCGCCTGGCGTCAGGACGACGTGGCTCTGCTGCACATGACGGCAACGACGCTGGAGGCGCTGAACCGCAGCCTCTATTTCTCCGAACGTTTCGTGCATTCGGACGATTTTGCCGCTTACGACGCGGCGCAGGCAGCTCTTGCCGAGGCGGTTTCGCTGAACGATGCGGCCGCCAAGGCCGCGAAGAACGAGCTGCAGAAGAAGCGCCTGATGGGCGCCGGCCAGCTCATGCAGAACTACACCGCCCGCCTCGGCGACATGAAGGACGTGCTGCAGGCCTCCGGCAATATCCGCCAGACGCAGCTCAACGTGCTCGCGCCGAAGATATCGGGCGAGTTCAAGGATCTGCAGGCGACGGTGAGCGGCGCGCAGAAGAACCTGGACGGTTCAGTCGAATCCATGGTTTCCTCCGCGACCAGCACGACGCTCGTCATCAGCGGCCTCCTGATCGTCATCGGCCTCGTGCTCTCCTATTTTGTCGGCCGGCTGATTTCCTCTGCCGTGCGCGGCATGGCGCAATCCATGGAGCAGTTGGCCCGCGGCGAGGAAAAGATCGTGATCACGGGCGTCGAGCATCGTCATGAACTCGGCGCCATGGCGCGTTCGCTGAAGGTCTTCCAGGAGACGGGACGCGCCAAGCTGATTGCCGAAGCCAATGCCGAACGCGCCCGCCTTGCCGCCGAAGAAGAGCGGCTGCGCCAGGAAGCCGAGCGGCTCAGCGACGCGCAGGTGATGGAGCATGCCTTCCGCCAGATTTCGCTCGGCCTCGATGCGCTCTCGAAGGGCGATCTCTCCGTTCGCGTCGGCGAGGTCGACCACCGCTATGTCAGGATCCGCGATCACTTCAACAGCTCGGTCGCAAGCCTCGAGGAAGCGATCGATTCCGTCATTCGCGCGGTCACGACGATCCGATCCGGCCTTGCGGAAATCTCGACGGCCTCCAACGATCTTGCCCGTCGCACCGAGCAGCAGGCCGCTTCACTCGAAGAAACCGTCGCAGCTCTCGGTGACGTCACCCGCGGCGTCAACGGAACGGCGGAAGGCGCCAGCCGCGCCCAGGCTGTCGTGGCGACGGCCCGCACCAATGCCGAAAAGGGCGGCGAGATCGTCTCCCGCGCCATCGCCGCGATGACGGAGATCCAGAATTCGTCGTCGAAGATCGGCAACATCATCAGCGTCATCGATGAGATCGCCTTCCAGACCAACCTGCTGGCGCTGAACGCCGGCGTCGAAGCGGCGCGCGCCGGCGAGGCCGGCAAGGGCTTTGCCGTGGTTGCCCAGGAGGTGCGAGAACTGGCTCAGCGCTCAGCCAACGCGGCGAGAGAGATCAAGCAATTGATTTCCACCTCATCGACGCAGGTCAAGACAGGTGTCGAGCTGGTCGGCGAATCCGGCGTCTCGCTCGAACAGATCGTCGAACAGGTGACCGCGATGAATGCGACGGTCGCCGAGATTGCGGTGGCGGCCCGCGAGCAGGCCACAAGCCTGCGCGAGGTTTCGGCCGCCGGCGACCAGATGGACAAGGTGACGCAGCAGAACGCCGCGATGGTCGAAGAGACCACGGCGGCTGCCCAGAGCCTGACACAGGAAACCGAAAGCCTCGCCGAGCTGCTGCGCCGGTTCAGGACCGGCAGCGGCCGGGCATCGGAACATCGCCACTACGCCATGGCATCCTGACGCGCTGATCCAGGCAAGCAAACGCCGCCGCCTCGAAAGGGCGGCGGCGTTTGCATGTCTGGTAGTGTGTCAATGGCTTCCGGATACCGGGCTGTGCGGGGCGCCAGCAATGCTTCTGCGAACGTGGCGAACGGCGGTCCAGACGGCGAAGAGCACCAGCGGGATGGCTGCGAGCACGGCGAGTTTCGCCATATGCGGATCGACGCCCAGTTCGGAAATGCTTTCGAGGCAGATCTTCGCCAAGCCGACGGTATAGTAGGTGATGGCGATGACGGAAAAGCCTTCGACCGCCTGCTGGATATGCACCTGGATGCGGGCCCGCTCTTCCATCGAGGTCAGCAGCGAAGCGTTCTGATCCTCGAGCTGAACCTGCACGGTGGTTCTCAAGAGATCGCCGGCGAGGCTGACCCGTTCGGCGAGTTCATCGAGGCGGCGCTCCGCTGCATGCACGGAACGGACGGCCGGCTGGAAGCGCCGTCCGATGAAGGTGCCGATCCGCTGGCGTTGCTCGACGCGCTCCTCGCGCAACTCCGATACCCGGCTGGCGACGATCTCGGCATAGGCTTTCGTCGCCCCGAAGCGGTGACGCGCAAGGGCTGAGAAGTTGAGGACGTCGGAGGAGAGCCTGGTCACTTCGGAAAGCAGCGCCTTGTCGACTTTGACGGCGCTTTGCATGTGCGTGATCAGGAGATCGAGGCGCCGGTCGAAGGCCGAGAGCTGCGAGATCGTCTCGCGGGCCATCGGCATCGCCAGCATCGACATCATCCTGTATGTCTCGATTTCGAGGACGCGCCGGACCATGCGGCCGGTGCGATAGGCGTTGAGGTTGTGGTTGAAGAACAGGAATTCGATGAAACCGCAGTCGCTCAGGCGGAAATTCGAATGTACTTCGGCATCACCGCCGCCAACCTTGGAGGCGACGTAGTCGAGCTTGGGTTTTTCGAAAGCCAGCCCGTCCTTCTCGTCGCGCACCAGAACCCGGACGGCGGCGATCACCTTTCCATCGATCCTGTCGCAGCAGGCCTGGAATGCCTGGGGCGGATGGCTGCCGGGCGCAGAGGTTGCCGGCGTGACGAAGGTGAGGGTGAGGAATTCGGTATGCGCCTCCCACTTCAGCCGGCCGTCGCCGAAGCGGCCGATGCCGTGGTTGCCTCCGAGAGTGGTCGAGACGTCCTCCAATCCCGGCAGGGAAACCGGCAGCGGAGGCGAACCGTTGTCGCCGACGATGGCGACATGCCAGACATCGGTATCGCCGTCGAAGTAAAGCGAGGGCCGCGCATGCAGCTCGTCATGCAACTCCCTGCGCAGCGGATGCTCGGAACCCATCGGCATGGAAATGCACCTCTAAATGGTAGACGGATCGACGGCTGACGTGACCGGGGTTGCCGGCGTTTTGGACTGACTACGACGCCTATAGCCTCTCCGACGGCGCCTGTCACGACGACTTCACCGCGGATGCGTAAGAGGACCTGAATATACTTGATCGAGCGGCAATACTGGGGAAGTTGCTCCACTGTACGGTAACGCCAGTCCCGGCGCGATGGCTGTCGGCGGCAATCCGATCTCTTCCGCGATGTGTCGGCGGCCGGAAGCATGAGCCGAAGCACGGGCAAAAAAACGATCAGCCACGGCCCGTTGAAAGGTCGTGGCTGATGCAGCGCGCAATCTGTGGGAGACAGGCGCGGCCGGCTATTTGTTGGCGGCGAGCGCCACGTTGATCTTGTCGACGTCTGCGCTCATCGCCTTGAAGGCGTCTTCGAGGGAAAGCTCGCCGACGATCAGCTGGCTCATGCGCTGCACGATCAGCTGATACATGGCCCCAGATCCCTTGAGGCGCTCCAGGTCGCGGGCGGCCTGTGGAGCGCTGTCGCGGGCTGCGAGGAAGACGGCCATGGCATCCTTGGCGTTCTTGCTGGTCAGCCTGTACTGCGGATCCTTGATATTGGCGCCGGTCAGGATGACGTAGTTTTCGGCGATTTCACGCTGGATCTTTTCCGAGCCGAGGAACTCGATGAACGAGGCGACGGCCTGCGGATACTTGGTGCGCTTGAGGCCGACGATCGCCGTGCCGCCCGGCATCGCATAGCAACCGGCATCGCCGCAGGGCGCGCTGATTGCCGTCCAGTCGAAGCCGTCGCCGATCTTCTGCTGGAACGGATTGACCATCCAGTTGCCGGCGATATAGGTCACGACATTGCCGTTGACGAACTCGTCGCCCATGTTCTTGTACTGGGTTCCGCCGGCAGCGCCCCACATTTCCTTGGGGAAGGAGCCGTCCTTCGTCCAGTTGTAGAGATCGGTGATGTAGTGCTTGGCGGCATCGTCGGGGAACGAAAACTTGCCGTCCTTGACGTAGTTCGAACCGTAGGAGAAGGCAGCACCCGAGAAGCGGTGGCCAGAGCGGTCCATCGTGAACGGGATCTGGGCGCCGGTCGCCTTGGCGACGCGGGCGGAGGCTTCGACGATCTCCTTCAGCGTGGCGGTCGGCTTCGGAAGCGGTTCCTTGGCCTGGTCGAAGAGCGTCTTGTTGACGAACGGCAGGTTGAAGGTCTGTGAGGCGACATAGCCGTTGATCGAATTCGGATCGTTGACGCCGGGGAAGCGAAGCGTGTTCAGGCTGTCGCCGTGCAGCTTGGCGAAGGCGTCAGGGTCTTTCATCAGCGGACGCATGTCGAGGTAATAGGGCGCCAGCTGCCAGTCGGTGATCTTGGCGACGTCAGGACCTTCGCCGATGGCAAGCTGCACCGGCAGCTGCTTGGCGACGGCATCATAGCCCGACGAGACGAAATTCACCTTGATGTCGGGATGCGCGGTCTCGAATTCCTTGCTCAGCGCTTCCATCCGCTCGACGTAAGCCTGGTCGTCGTCGGTGAAGAGAAAGGTGATGGTCTGGGTTTCCGCCATGGCGACGCTCGACCAAGCGAAAGAAACGGTGGCCAGCGCCAGTGCGAAAGCCCCTGAGAGATAGGTTTTCATTTTCATCCTCCCATGAAAACATTTTCATCAATCGCGGCCTCAGCCATCGATAAGTGAATTTCATATACTTGACATTCGCTCCGTCAAGCTATTTTCTGCAGCAACTGCGATGTTTTTGAGCGTTTTTCAAAAATGACGTATGCAAATGAGTTAATGAAAATATTTTCATAAGATTGCGGAGGAGGCGATCTGTGCAGACGGAAAGCGTCAAGCAGCTGGACGACATGGCGCCGGTCTATCGCGTCGCCAAGGGGCAGACCATAACGGCATGGGCCGTGTCCGGCCTCATCGCCAACTATTTTCCCGGCGAGCCGGCCCCGGCCGAAGATCGCGTGAACTATCGCTTCATCAATGGTTTCGTCGATGTCGGCGACCTGCCCTGCCGCAAGGCCTTCTGGTCGACCATGGTGGGTCGGCCGCTTCTGCCGCACACATCCTGGCCGAGCCAAGGCCTCTATCTTCCCGGCTCGAATCGCCGCGTCGAATTCACCAGCTTCTGGCATGTGCCGACGCATGTCAGGAAATGGCTGAAGGGCACGTTCAGGACCGAAGCTCCGCGCACTCTCAATCTGGCGCTCAAGACCTGCGGCGGGGTGCGCATTTGGGTCAACGGGCAGGAGTCGGCGAGCTTCGAGCCGTTCAAGCGCAACGTCGAGAGCGCAACTGAGATAAGCCTGTCGCTTCAAGCGGGCGACAACGAGATCCTCGTCCACACCGAAGACCTCGCCGAGCGCGATACGACATGGTTCTTCGAGCTTGAATTGCTGGATGAGGAGCCGCTCTGCGTGCTGCTGCCGGTGCCGCTCGATCAGGATGAGGTGCGCGAGCTGGAAGCCCTCTCGCGCGGCGTGCGCCCGGCGCGCGACGTCTTCGTCAACCAACCGCTGGAGATCATTTTCGATACGGCGCCGGTGCGCGATCTGCCCGTTGAGGTCAAGGTCGTCGGCCACGGTCACGAGCGGCCAATCCTTGCCCATGCGAAATTGACCCTGCGCGCCCATCAGGACCGCCTGACCGTCGATGATGTCTGCGCCATTGCGGACGGCTATCACGGCATTCACATGACGATCGGTTCCGGCCCGGGCTCGGTCACCCGCGTCATCGACGCCGCCTTCATGAGCAGCATTTCTCCGTTACCATCAGAGGCATCGCTTGCCGCGCGCAAGCGGCAGGCGCTGGAATATAGCGCCCGCTTCGGCGCCAATCGCGCCGGCCGCCTCATCGCGATGATGGAGATCGGCTACGAAGACCGGGAGAGCTTCGAGCGCATCGTCGATGCGACGCTCGCCTCCATCGATGCGCGGGAGGATTGCTCGGATTTCATCATGGTGCCGCTCCTGTGGTTGCTCGGCGCCTATGGCGACCGGATGCCCAAGGCCACGGTCGAGCGCATCCGCCTTTCCGTTCTCTCCTACCGCTACTGGGTCGACGAGCCGGGCAATGATGCCATGTGGTTCTGGAGCGAGAACCATGTGCTCTGCTTCCATACGAGCCAGCTGCTGGCTGGCCTCCTGCTGCCCGACGAGGTCTTCTCGGCCTCGGGGCGGACGGGACGGCAGCAGGCCGAACTCGCCGTCGAGCGCCTCGGGCGCTGGTTCGACAGCGTCGAAGCCCATGGCCTGGCGGAGTGGAACTCGGCCGCCTATTACCCGATCGATTTCATCGGCCTGCTGGCGCTGGAGCGCTGGGCCGGGAATGAGATCGCCGATCGCGCCCGCGGCCAGATCGATCTGATCTTCCGCATGATTGCCCTTCACACGCTTGCCGGCGTTCCCGCGGGATCGCAGGGGCGTGCTTACGACAAGGAACTGCGCGCCGGCCCGCTGACCGAGTTGGCGCCCTTCGCCCAGGTCGCCTTTGGAACGGGCTGGCTTAACAACGGCGTCGCGGCATTGACCATGTTCTGCGCCGGCCGTTACGAGCCGCCGGCCGATCTCGCCGAGCTTGCCGCACTGCCGCGAGGACGAAGCGTCGAGGCGCGCTATAGCCAGGGGCTCGAGAGTGGAAAGCTCGTGCTGTTCAAGAACGAGGCCGCACAGCTTTCGACTGTTGTCGATCACAAGACCGGCGGCAAGGGGCACCAGCAGCATGTCCTCGACATCAGGCTGGCCGGCCACCCCATGGCGCGATTGTGGGTCAACCATCCCGGTGAAGACGATCCCTGGGGCAACCAAAGACCGTCCTACTGGGCCGGCAACGGCATTCTGCCGCGCGTCGCCCAGCATCGCGACGTCGCGCTTTTGATAGAAGATACGGGCGACGCACGGCATGCATGGACGCACGCCTATATCGGCAAGGACGGGCTCGACGATCTCATCATCGAAGGCAAGTGGCTGATCGCCCGATCGGGCAAGGGATTTTCCGCCCTCTGGGCGTCGAACGGGCTTGAGCTGATCACGGACGGCCCGACCGCCGGCCGCGAGGCGCGCTCCTATGGTCCGCTCTGCGGATGGGCTGGTATCATCGGCTGCGGCAATGGCGACGCTTTCAAGGCCTTCATCGAGCGCCTGTGCCAGACGACGGTTTCTTTCGATCCCGCGATTCGGCGTCTCTCCCTGACGCCGCCCGGCGGCCCGGCGCTCTCTCTTTCCTATGCCGACGGTCTTTCGATCGGCGGGACGGCGCGGCCGTTCACGCACGATCAGCCGCATCCGATCCTCACCCACGACAGTGCGGCATCCGGCGCCGGCGCTGACGGGCCATTCTACTCCTGAAACATAGGTCTCCAGCATGAACACAACATCCGTCGATAACGCCGCACTCCTGACGACGATCGATCGCGTGGCGACGGCTTTCAGCCGGCTCAAGGGCATCAAGGAAGGTCTGGTGACGGACAATGCCGCCTCCGGAATCCAGTTCGACGAATGGGACTGGGAAGTTGGCGTCGGCCTTTACGGATTCCTGCGCCGCGCAATTTCGGCCAATGACCAGAAGGCGCTGCACGAGCTCGTTGCCTGGTACAGCGGCCAGATCGAACGCGGCCTGCCGCCGCGCCAGATCAACAGCACGGCGCCGATGCTGCCGCTGGCAATTCTCGTCCAGTATGTCGACCGCCCCGATTTCCGCGCCCTCGTCGAAGACTGGGCCGAATGGCTCGTCAAGGAGTTGCCGAAGACCGAGGATGGCGGCTTCCAGCATGTCGTCAAGGAGCGCCTCAACGACGGTGAATTGTGGGACGACACGCTGTTCATGGCTGGCCTCTTCCTCGCCCAGGCCGGCGTGCTCTGCGGGCGCAACGACTGGGTCGACGAGGCCGTCTATCAGTTCGTGATCCATACCCGCTACCTCTCCGATCCGGTGAGCGGCCTCTGGTATCACGGCTGGACCTTCAACGGCCGGCACAATTTCGCCAATGCCTTCTGGGCGCGCGGCAATGCCTGGATCACCGTCGCGATCCCCGAACTCTTCGATCTCGTGCCGACGCTCGGCGAGAAGGACCGGCGTTTCCTGTCGAACGTCCTCGTCAGCCAGGTGCGTTCGCTGAAGAAATACCAGAGGCCGGACGGCATGTTCACGACGCTTCTGGATGATCCGTCCTCGCCCCTGGAAACCTCGGCCACCGCTGGCATCGCCTATGGCATGTTGCGCGCCATCGATGCCGGCATTCTCGACAAGAGCGACAAGGTCTATGCCGAGCGCGCGCTTGCGGCGGTTCTCTCGCAGATCGATCAGGAAGGCGTCGTCCATGGCGTCTCGGACGGCACGCCGATGGGCCATGACCTCGATTTCTACCGGCGCATCCCGAACCTGCCGACGCCTTACGGCCAGGCGTTGACCATGCTGCTCCTGACGGAAGTCTTTATCGAAAGCGGCCGTAGCCAATGAGTGCCACCTCTCTCGTCGCGATTGAAGCGCTCGACGGCGACAATACCGACCGGCTGCAGGCTGAAATCGACAGGCTTTCAGCTGCCGGCGGCGGACGTCTTGAGCTGCGCGCCGGCATCCACATATGCCGGGGTCTGCGGCTGCGCTCCGGCGTCGATCTGCATCTTTCCGCCGGCGCGATCCTGCGTCCCGTTCCCGACTATGCCGCTTACGCGCATACGACGGTTTCGGTGATCGCAGAAAAATCCGACCGCGGCATGATCGTGGCGCGTGATGCGCGCCAAATCAGCGTGACGGGGGAAGGGCGCATCGAAGCCGGTTGCGACAGCTTCATCACAGGAGACGACGAGACTGTCGGAACCTTCATCCCGGCCGAGTTCCGTCCCCGCGTCGTTGTCTTCGAAGGCTGCGACGAGGTCGAGATCAGTTCCATCCACATCAGCCGCTCGCCGATGTGGACGCTGCACTTCGTTGATTGCACCGATGTCGCGGTCCGCAACGTCACCATCGAAAACGACCGCCGCCTTCCCAATACGGATGGCATCGTGCTCGACGCCTGCCGCGGCGCCGTCATCGAGGATTGCGAGATATCGACGGCCGACGACGGCATCTGCCTGAAGACAAGCATCGGCCCTCAAGGCGTCGCCATCGGGCGATGCGAGAACATTCTTGTCCGCCGATGCTCTGTTCAGAGCTTGAGCTGCGCGCTGAAGATCGGCACGGAAACCCATGGCGATGTCACCAATGTCGTGTTCGAGGATTGCAATGTCTCTGCTTCCAACCGGGCGCTCGGCATCTTCTCGCGTGACGGCGGGCGGATCTCGAACGTAAGGTTCTCGCGCATTACGGTAGAGTGCCGGGAAACACCGGATGGTTTCTGGGGTTCGGGGGAGGCGCTGACCGTCAATGTCGTCGACCGCGTCGCCGAACGACCCGCGGGCGCAATCGAAAATCTCATCGTCGAGGACGTGACCGGGCACATGGAGGGGGCGATCACCGTCATCGCCGCGGCGCCCGCAGGTATCCGCAACATATGGCTGAGGCGCATCGGCATCGACCAGCGGCCCGGGCAGCTTGGCACCGGGCAGAGCTACGATCTGCGCCCGACAAACGCCGACCTCGCCCCGAAGGCCGATGGCGGCGGACGCGCCAATGCCTGGACCCGCGGCGTGGACGGGCGGGTGATCGGCCTTGAGCGCTATCCGGGAGGAATGCCGGCCGTCTACGTGGCCGGCGTCACCGGGATATTGATGAACGAGGTGCGGATCACGAGGCCGACACCGTTGCCGCAAGGCTGGAACAAAATCGACGTCGTCTTCGAAACGGCGGCACCTGATGGGAGTGGGGCATGGCAGAACTGAAACTTTCCACCGTCAACAAGGCGTACGGCACGGTCAAGGTCCTGCATGACGTCGAACTCGATATCAAGGACGGCGAATTCGTCGTCTTCGTCGGCCCGTCTGGATGCGGCAAGTCGACCCTGCTGCGCGTCATCGCCGGTCTCGAAGAGGTCACGCAGGGCAAGATCGCGATCGGCGGGCGCGACGTCAGCGCGCTCTCCCCGGCCGAGCGCAAGATCGCCATGGTCTTCCAGTCCTACGCGCTCTATCCGCATATGAGCGTGCGCAAGAACCTCGCCTTCGGCCTCGAAAACCTGAAGTTCAAGCGCGCCGAGATCGAGGCGCGGATCGCCGAAGCCGCGAGAATGCTGGCGATCGAACCCTATCTCGACCGGCGTCCGAAGCAGCTTTCCGGCGGCCAGCGCCAGCGTGTGGCGATCGGCCGGGCGATCGTGCGCGAGCCCGATATCTTCCTCTTCGACGAGCCGCTGTCGAACCTCGACGCGGCACTGCGCGTCCAGACCCGCGCCGAGATCACCAAGCTCCACCGCGAGATCAAGACGACGATGATCTACGTCACGCACGACCAGGTCGAGGCGATGACCATGGCCGACAAGATCGTCGTACTGCGCGCCGGGCGGGTCGAGCAGGTCGGCGCACCGCTCGAACTCTTCGACCACCCGCGCAACCTCTTCGTTGCCGGCTTCCTCGGTTCGCCGCGCATGAACATCATCAAGGGCAAGGTTGCAGCCATCACGGAAAGCGGCATCGCCATCGATGTTGCCAGCGGCGGCAGGATCGTCAGCGATGTCGATCCCGCGGGCATTGCCGTCGGGCAGGAGGTTCTCGCCGGCATAAGGCCTGCCCATTTCTCGCGGTCCAGCGGGCAGGGCCTGCCTTTCGTCGTTCAGTATCACGAGGGCCTGGGCACCGAGACCTATGTCTACGGCAATCTCGAGGGACAGGACGAGCCGATCATCATCCACGAGGCAGGCCATTTCGCACCTCACCAGGGCGACCGGCTCGTGATCGATGCCGATCCGGCACGTGTTCATCTGTTCGATCCCAAAACCGAACTTGCCTTTGCCCGCCGATCAGGACAGGGGAGGCGCTGACCATGGCGGCTGGTGTATTGCTCTCCCAGGCAGGCGAAACGGCTATGAGGGTGGTCGAGGCTCCGATGAATGCGGTGGAGCGCGTCTTCGGCCGCAAACGCATGCCCTGGCTGTTCCTGGCGCCGAACCTCGTTCTGTTCGCCATCTTCACATTCCTGCCGATTGCGATTGCGGTCGGTTACGCCTTCACCGGCGGCACCAATCTCTTCGTCTCGGAGCGGCCCTTCGTCGGCTTCGACAATTTCCGCGCCCTGCTTTCCTGCGGCAACTATCTGCAGCCGGGAACCTGCCAGGAATCGCTGTTCTGGACGGCCGTTTGGAACACGCTCTGGTTCGTCGCCTGCAATGTCGTCGCCACGCTGCTGGTGGCGCTGATCACAGCGCTGATCCTCAATCGGGCGATCTTTGCGCGCGGCTTCTTCCGGGCGATGTTCTTCTATCCGGTTCTGCTGTCGCCCGTCGTCATCGGCCTGATCTGGAAATGGTTCCTCGATCGCAACGGGCTGCTGAACGCCTTCTTCCAGATGCTCGGCGTGCCCCCGGAAATTTTCCTGCTCGATGTCGGCTGGTCGCGTTTCTTCGTGGTCGTGGTGTCGGTCTGGTTCCACATGGGCTTTTACACCCTCATCCTGCTCGCCGGCCTGCAGGCAATCCCCAAGGAACTCTACGAGGCTGCCTCCATCGACGCCGCTTCGCCGCGCCGCACCCTGTTCAGGATCACGCTTCCCCTGCTTGCTCCGAACCTGCTCGTGGTATTCATCCTGCTGATGATCAAGTCCGTGCAGATCTTCGACGAGGCCTGGGTTCTGACCAACGGCGGCGGCCCGGGCACGGCCAACAGCTTCATCGTCCAATACATCTACCAGATGGCATTCAGCAGCGATCTTCGCCTCTTCGGCCTTGCGTCGGCCGCATCCGTTCTCATGGGACTGGTGCTTCTGGTTCTCACCCTCATACAGCTGCGCCTGGGCAAGCGGATGGAGTCCTGAGATGAACCCGATCACCTTTCTCTCGCGCACGCGCCGGGCCGGACGCATCGATATTACCGACATTTTGTCCTGGGTCTGGCTGATCGGCGGAACGCTTGCCGTGCTCGTGCCCGTCCTCTGGGCAGGCCTGTCATCGCTGAAGCCGGCGGCCGAGATCACCCGCTTTCCGCCGACGCTGCTTCCGCGCGCCGCCGTCGAGCAGACCGTGCCCGGTTACGACAAGCCGCTCAGCCTCTGGCAGGTGACGGTTGACGGCCAGTCACGCGAAATGGCCATGATCCGGCGCATCGGCCTCAAGGCCCAGATGGTCGATCCGGCAAATCCCGGCCCACCCGTCAGCGTCGACGTCAAGGCGATCGCGCCAGTGCAGCGGCTGACCATGGCGACGGAGAATTACACCGATCCGCTGACCCGCTTCAACTTCCTGACCTTCCTCAGGAATTCAGTGTTCGTGACCGTGGTTGCGACGCTTCTGACGTTGATCGTCAACGCCATGGCGGCATTCGCGCTGTCGAAATACAAATTTCGCGGCGATACCACGGTCTTCGTCATCATCATTTCGACTCTGATGATCCCGCTCGCCGTCGTCATGGTGCCGGCCTACCTCGTCATCGTCGGGGTCGGGCTTGCCGACAATCTCTGGGGCGTCATCCTGCCGACGATCGCCTCGCCGACCGCCGTCTTCCTGCTGCGGCAATATATGCTGACCATTCCCGACGAGCTGATCGAGGCGGCGCGCGTCGATGCGGCGAGCGAATTCTGCATCTTCTGGCGCATCATCCTGCCGCTGACGGCGCCGGCGCTTGCTGTGCTGGCGATCTTTTCGGTGCTCTGGCGGTGGAACGATTTCCTCTGGCCGCTCATCGTCCTCAACAGCCGCGAGAATTTCACGCTGCAGGTCGGCCTGAACGCCTTCCAGGGCGAGTTCTCGGTGCAGTGGCACTACATCCTGGCAATGACCTTCCTCAGCCTGCTGCCCGTCACCGTCGTGTTCCTGTTCCTGCAGAAATACATCACCACGGGAATCGCCGGAACGGGCATGAAGTGACCGATCCAGACGCACAGTCGCCTTGGTCCGAGTTCTGATCTCGGAGCAGCAATATCGGCGGGAAGGCTCAGTCTTCCCGCTTCGAGCCGGAGCGGTTCAGGCGTGATTGCCGCTCATTTCGTTTTAAGGGCTGGCTTAACGCGGCGGCGCGATGCTGCCGCGCAGGACGAGGTGGCAGCCAAGTTCCAGGCGGTGGGCCGGGCGTTGCGGGTCGTTGGCGATCAGGCGCTGTTCGATGAGGGCGAGGGCGGCGGCGCCGAGGCGGTCGGTGGGCACGCTGACCGTTGAAAGCGGCGGGCGGCTGAATTCGCCGGGGACGATGTCGTCGAAGCCGAGGACCGAGATCGCTTCGGGCACGCGTATGTCGCGGTCGGCCAGGGCCTTCAGGCAGCCGAGCGCCAGGTTGTCGGCGGCGCAGAAGACGGCGGTGGCGCCTTTCATCTGGGGATCGCGGTCGAGCAGCGCGTTGATGGCGGCTTCGCCGTGCCTCGGCTCGTATCCCTCGGCCTCCACGATCAAGTCTTCAGGGACCGGAAGCTGGGCGGCGAAATAGGCATCGGAAAAGCCGTCATACCGGCGCCGGATCGTCGTGCGGCCCTTCCAGGTCAGGTGCAGGATGCGGCGGTGGCCGAGCCCCAGCAGATGATCGATGCCAAGCCGCGCGCCAAAACGGTTCTCAGGTGTCACCGTATCGACCAGCATGGCCGGGTCCTCGCCGTTGACGATGACGACGGGCATGTCTGAAGAAGCGAGGCTGCGGATGAGTTCGGGCTGATCGTCGTTCAGCACCACGATGCCATCGGCGCGCTCGGAAAGCGCGATCTGCCGGACCTGAACTCCATCGATTCGCCCACCCGTGCTCACGAAGGGCACGATCCGGATGCCGCGGCGCTCGCATTCCCGGCGAAGGCCGTTGAGGATCGTCCAGCTCACCAGGTTGAGATCGCTCTCTGGCGCGGCATCGTCGGGAATGGCGAGAAGCAGCACGCGCAAGGCCGCAATCGTCGCCTTCTTCCTGCGGCGGTCGAGATAACCCAGCCGCTTGGCCGAATCCAAGACCCTCTCGCGCACTTCGATCGTCAGCGGCGCGGTGCCGTTCAGCGCATGCGAGGCCGTGCTCAGCGATACGTCAGCGTCGCGTGCGACATCCTTAAGATTGACTTTGCGTTCCACGTTCTTCCGTCACGAATTCAGGTCATGCCTTCGAAGGCATAAGCTAACTCGATGTTTTCACATAAAGACTTCAGAAAAGCTACGTGCGTTGCACGGTATTTTCCGCTTTCGGTGAAGACGGGCCGCAACGCTCTCGCAAACCGAGCCCCGCAGGGCGACGAACCGAGGAAACCCTCGCATATCTGCGCTGGAGTTCTGCAGAAATGCTTCGGCGAAATTTTCGGAAAATCGCTCCCTTAAAAACCTCTTTGCCACTGAATATGAATATATTCAATAGTTTAACATTGACAAAGAGGTTTGTAAGGAGACCAAACATTTTAAAAAATGGGTGGCTCAAAGATCCGCAGTCGATGTCTTTCGCATTTTTAAAAATGTTGGGCCTCCTTAAAAACGTCCTTCCAAACCTCCATGGCGCGGAAATCGCTCATCGGCGGGCGGCTGCGCCGAGAGCGATGGCGGCGCTCGATGCCATTGACGATCAGCGGGGTTTGGTGAGCAGGCCGTTGAACAGCAGGTCGAAATAGACCCGCAGGAAGGCCTCCTTGTTGGGTGTGGGCACGCGGCGATCATCGAATATCAGCCGCAGAACCGTCGTCGTCAGGATGGGTGCGACGACGATGTCGGAGAATTCCACCGGAACCTCGCGAAATTCCCCTGATGCGACCCCTTCGACAATAAGAGCGTCGACCTTGGCGGTAACAGGCTCAATGAACTGATCGTGGTGGCGATCGATCAGGTCGGGGAACCGGTGTCCTTCCGCAATGACGAGCCGCGTCAGTTCGCGGGTCGTGCGATCTTCGGCGATCTGGTCGTAGAGCAGGCCGAGAATTGAGGTCAGCCTCTCGGTGACGCTGCCGCTGAGGCTCTCGGTGATCGCCAGCAACTGCTGAAACGGCACGGAGAAGTGGTTGATCATGGCTTCGAAAAGCGCTTCCTTGGTCTCGAAATAAACGTAGACCGTGCCCTTGGTGACGCCGACCCTGTCGGCGATGTCTTCGACGCGCGTGCCCGCGAAGCCGCATCTGACGAACTCCTCGAAGGCGGCATCGAGAATCTGGATGGGCCGCAGCGCCTTCTGTTCCGCGCGTGTGAGCTTCTTTTGGGCTTCCATTTTTCTCGCCTCCGTTGTCGTGCGCGCCCTCGATCCCTGCGGCACAAAGTTTCATTGACTAATACGTCAGTCAATTATATAGGAGCTGCCGTTGAGAGCAAGAGGTCAACTATGAGAACCATTCTGGTCGCCACAGCGATCCTATGCGCCGTCGGTCTGGGATCATGCAGCGATGCGGGCGGGCCGACCGAGCCCACCCCGCGGCAGGTCGCCGCCGTCGCCGCCAAGCCCGAGCCGCTGGTTCAGGGCGGCGCGATCACGGGAGAGGTCCGCGCCCGTGTCCAGACCGATCTGTCCTTCCGCGTCAGCGGCAAGATCACCGAGCGGCTGGTGGAGGTCGGGCAGTCCGTCAAGGCGGGGCAGCTGCTCGCGCGTATCGATCCGGAAGAGCAGAAGGCCGACCTCGATGTGGCGGCCGCCAATCTTCAATCGGCTGAAGCGCAGCAGACCCAGGCGCAGCTTGCATATGACCGCCAGCAGAGCCTGTTTCGCACCCAGGTGACGACACGCGCCGCACTCGACCAGGCACAGGAGGCGCTGCTGACTGCGCAAGCCTCGACGAAGTCGGCGCAGGCGCTCTTCGAAACCGCCCAGGACACTCTGTCCTACACAGAACTCAAAGCGGACGCCGACGGCGTGATCACCGCCCGCAATGCCGAAGTCGGGCAGGTGGCGCAGGCGGCACAGGTCGTCTTCACCCTTGCCCATGACGGCGACCGGGATGCCGTCTTCGAAGTTGTGGAAAGCGCGTTCCTGCGCCCGATCGATGGTGACGGTACGGTCAACCTGCTGTCGAACCCCTCGCAGAAGATCACGGCTAAGGTTCGCGAGATTTCGCCGACGATCGACGCCTCCACCGGAACCATCAGGGTCAAGGTCGCGATATCGAGCGACGACCCCATTCCGCTCGGCGCTCCCGTCGTCGGGAGATTCCGCTACCTCTCGCAGGATGTCATCCAGCTTCCCTGGTCTGCGATGACCTCCAAGGACGGCAAGCCCGCCGTCTGGATCGTCGATCCAGCATCATCAGCGGTTTCAGCAAGGGCGATCGACGTCGCCGGCTACGAGACCGGCAGCTTCATCGTCAAGTCTGGCGTGTCGGCAGGGGAAGTCGTGGTGACCGACGGGACCAAGTTCCTCCGGCCCGGTGAAATCGTGTCTTATGTCAAGGAAGCTTCCAAGTGAGTATTCGACCGAAGATAATCGCACTGATGATGGGGACGGCCCTGATTTCCTCTTGCACGAAGCAGGAGGAGAGCAAGGAGGAAGCGCCTCGTCCGGTGCTCTCGACGACAGTCAAGCAGACGCCGGCGACCAGCCTCGGGCTGACCGGGACGATCGAACCGATGATCGAGACCGATCTCGGCTTCCGGATTCTCGGGCGGATGATCGCCCGCAACGTCAATGTCGGGGATATCGTCAAGCGGGGTGACGTCGTCGCGGCGATCGATCCGCTGGCGCTGGAGCTTGCGGTGCGCAGCGCCCAGTCCGATGTGGAAAACAGCGACGCCCAGCTCAGGAACGCGGTGACCACGGAGCAGCGCCAGCGCGCGCTCCTGGAATCGCGTTCCGGCACCGAGGCCTCGCTCGAAGAGGCCGAGCAGGCCAGACGCACGGCTGCGGCCGCCGTCGCCAAGGCGCAGGCCAACCTCGACAAGGCCAGGGAGCAGCTCGGTTATGCGCAGCTTCAGGCCGAATTCGACGGCGTGGTGACCGCGACTTCGGCCGAGGTGGGCCAAGTCGTATCAGCCGGCCAGACGGTGGTGACCATTGCCCGGCCGGACAAGCGCGACGCCGTGGTCGACGTGCCCCAGGCTGCGGCCCAGAAACTGAAGATCGGCGCCCCCTTCGAAGTGACGCTGCAGCTCGAACCTTCGATCCGCACGACGGGCGTCGTGCGCGAGATCGCACCGGAGGCGGAGACCGCCACCCGCACGAGCAGGACCAAGATCGCGCTCACCGATCCGCCGGAAGCCTTCAGGCTCGGCTCGGTCATAACAGCCTCTGCAACGATCGCCGCCGATCCCGAGATCGTGCTGCCGTCTTCCGCCATCCTTGCCCGCACCGACGGCCCGAGCGTCTGGATCGTCGATGTGCCGGCCAGGAAAGTGACGCTCCGCCGCGTCAAGATCGACGGCGACGTCGATGGCGGCGGCACTGTCCGCGTCACCGAGGGGCTTACCCCCGGAGAAAGGGTGGTCGTGGCCGGCGTGCATAAACTTCAAGATGGCCAGGCCATCAGGATCGACCAGGAGATCAGCCAGTGAAGTCCTTCAATCTCTCCGACTGGGCGCTCGAACACCGTTCGCTCGTCTGGTACTTCATGATCGTCTTCATTCTCGCCGGCACTTTCTCCTACCTGAATCTCGGCCGCGAGGAAGACCCGAACTTCACCATCAAGACGATGGTGATCACCGCCCAATGGCCCGGCGCCTCCGCCGAGGAGGTGACGCGGCAGGTGACCGACAGGATCGAGAAGAAGCTTCAGGAGCTGGAATCGCTCGACTACACCAAGAGCCAGACCGTTGCCGGCCAGACGACCGTCTTCGTCGAGTTGCTGCCGACGACCAAGGCGAAAGACGTGGCGCCGACCTGGCTGCGCATCCGCAACATGATCGCCGACATCAAGGGCGATTTCCCGAGTGGGGTCGTCGGTCCGTTTTTCAACGACCGCTTCGGCGACGTATTCGGCAATATCTATGCCTTCACCAGCGACGGGTTGAGCCAGCGGCAGCTTCGCGATCTCGTCGAAAACGCCCGCTCCGAGGTCCTGACCGTGCCCAATGTCGGCAAGGTCGATGTGATGGGCGCCCAGGACGAGGCGATCTATCTCGAATTCTCCACGCGCCAGATCGCAGCGCTCGGCATCGACCAGCAGTCGGTCATCCAGACCCTGCAGGCGCAGAATGCCGTCACGCAATCCGGTTTCGTCGATGCCGGGCCGGAGCGCATCGCATTGCGGGTGAGCGGCCAGTTCACATCCGAGGAGAGCCTCAGGTCGATCAACCTTCGCATCAACGATCGATTCTTCCCGCTAAGCGATGTCGCCACGATCAAGCGCGGCTACGTCGATCCGCCGTCATCCCTGTTCCGGTACGATGGCCAGCCCGCGATCGGGCTTGCGATCGGCATGAAGCAGGGCGCCAACCTTCTGGAGTTCGGCGAGGCGCTCGACGCCCGGATGAAGCAGGTCGTTGCCGATCTTCCGATCGGCGTGGATGTTCACCGCGTCTCCGATCAGCCTGCCGTCGTCGACGAAGCGGTTTCGGGCTTTACCCGCGCGCTCTTCGAAGCGATCGTCATCGTGCTCGTCATCAGCTTCATCAGCCTCGGTCTTCGTGCCGGCATGGTGGTGGCGATCTCCATTCCCCTCGTGCTGGCGATCACCTTCGTGGTGATGGAATATTCCGGCATTTCGCTTCAGCGCATCTCGCTCGGCGCACTGATCATCGCGCTCGGGCTGCTCGTCGACGACGCCATGATCGCCGTCGAGATGATGGTGGCCCGCCTGGAGGCGGGCGACGATCTGAGGAAAGCCGCCACCCACGTCTATACGTCGACAGCCTTTCCGATGCTGACGGGAACGCTCGTCACCGTCGCGGGCTTCATCCCGGTCGGTCTCAATAGCAGTGCGGCCGGCGAATTCACCTTCACGCTTTTCGTGGTCATCGCCGTCTCGCTGGTGGTTTCCTGGATTGTCGCGGTGCTCTTCACGCCGCTTCTCGGCGTCACCATCCTGCCGAAGACGATGAAGTCGCATCACGAGAAGAAGGGACGCTTCGCCTCCGTCTTCTCTTGGCTTCTGACGCTCGCGATGCGCTGGCGCTGGGTCACCATCGTGCTGACGATCGGCGTCTTCACCCTTTCGGTCGGCGGCATGGGGCTGGTGCAGCAGCAGTTCTTCCCCAATTCGGACAGAACCGAGCTCGTCATCGACTGGAACCTGCCCCACAACAGCTCGATCGCCGAGACCAACAGGCAGATGGCCAGGTTCGAAAAGGAGATGCTGGCCGACAACAAGGATATCGACCACTGGACGACCTATGTTGGCCAGGGCGCGCCGCGCTTCATCCTGTCCTTCGACGTGCAGACGCCCGATGTCACCTTCGGACAGACGATCATCGTCACCAAGGGGCTCGACGTGCGCGACAAGGTGCGGGCGGAACTGCAGGACTATCTGACGAAAACCTTCCCCGGCACCGACGCCTTCGTGAAGCTTCTCGACATCGGCCCGCCGGTGGGCAAGCCGGTCCAGTACCGGATCAGCGGCCCCGATATCCAGAAAGTCCGCGACATCTCCCAGCAATTTGCAGGCGTCGTCGGTTCGCATCCGCTGCTGTCGAACATGGTGCTGGATTGGAACGAGCCGTCGCGCGTCGTGAAGGTCGATGTCCTGCAGGACAAGGCGCGCCAGCTCGGCGTTTCCTCCGAGGACATCGCAACCGCGCTCAACGGCATCGTCGAAGGCTCCACGGCGACGCAGATCCGCGACGACATCTACCTCGTCAACGTCATCGGGCGGGCCAGCGCATCCGAGCGCGACTCCGTCCAGACGCTGCAGAATTTGCAGCTCTCCACCTCCAACGGCAAGGTCGTGCCTCTCTCGGCCGTGGCGAATTTCCGCTACGAACTCGAGCAGCCGACGATCTGGCGGCGTGACCGGCAACCCACCATCACGCTCAAGGCAGCCGTCATCGGCTCGACACAGCCGGCAACGATCGTCGACCAGCTGAAGCCGAAGGTCGAGGAGTTCCAGAAGAACCTTCCTGTCGGATACAAGGTGGAAATCGGTGGCGCGGTCGAATCCAGCGCAGAGGCTCAGGGGCCGATCGCCGCTGTGGCGCCGCTGATGCTCTTTATTATGGCGACGATCCTGATGATCCAGCTGCAGAGCTTCAGCCGCCTCTTCCTGGTCTTCGCGGTCGCGCCAACGGCGCTCATCGGTGTGGTCGCAGCCCTCCTGCTGAGCAATGCCCCCATGGGCTTCGTCGCGATCCTCGGCATCCTGGCGCTGATCGGCATCCTGATCCGCAACTCGGTCATCCTGGTCGTTCAGATCGAGCATCTGCGCGCCGAAGGAATGGCGGCGTGGCAGGCGGTCATCGAGGCGACCGAACACCGTATGCGGCCGATCATGCTGACGGCGGCCGCCGCCACGCTGGCGCTGATCCCGATCTCGCGCGAGATCTTCTGGGGTCCGATGGCTTACGCCATGATGGGCGGCATCGTTGTCGGAACCGCGCTTACCCTGCTGTTCCTGCCGGCACTCTACGTCGCGTGGTTCAGAATTCCGAGGGATGAAGGCGTTCGTACCGAGGCCGCGGCAGAGGCGTGAGGAACGGGCTTTCCCGGCCATCGCCTACGGCCGCCGTGGCGGCCGCTGCAACACGGGCCGGGACAAAATGGTGGGATGGCGAAGGCGATGCCATCCCACACCGGATAGACTTTGGTTTCCAGCGGAACGGATCGATGACGAAAGAGTATCCCCGACGGCTGCTGAAGGCAGTACCGACTGTCATTGTCGTGATCGGCCTGGCGATGCCGGCGGGCTGCGCCACGAGACCATCGCCTGAAGTCCTGAAGCCCGTTCATTTGAGCGAGCCGGTTCGTTCCGAAGCGGCCCCGGATCGGGTGAGCGTACTGGCTGCGACCAACCGAACCCCCGACAGCGTGCGGGGCGGCTTCGGCAGCACATGGGCCGAGAACCTGACCTATGAGGAATACGCCTTTTCGGTCCCTCCCGGCAGGAAGGACACCGCCATCACATATCCGACGGCGAAGCCGGATCCGGAACGGCAATATGCCGTCGTCGATCGCAAGCAGCTGCCGAAGGAGGCTTTCGTGCAGCAGGCGCTCGCCTCCGTGCAGTCTGACGGCACGATCGGCATCTTCGTGCATGGCTATAACTACAGCTATCAGGAGGCGCTCTATCGCACCGCCCAGATCGCCGCGGACGCCAAAATACCGGGCGCCCCAATCCTGTTTTCCTGGCCCTCGGCCGCATCCGTCGCCGGCTATGTCGCCGACCGCGATGCCGCACTTTCCTCTCGCAGCGAGCTCAATTCCCTCGTTACATCGCTCTCGGCATCCGGCAAGGTGAAGCGCATCGTCCTGTTCGGGCACAGCATGGGCGGGTTCCTGGTGATGGAGACGGTGCGCCAGCTCAAGCTGCAGCACCGCGACGACGTCGTCGGCAAGCTGGCTGTGGTGCTTGCCGCGCCCGATATCGACATCGATGTCTTCCGTTCCCAGCTGGCGGATATCGGCCAGATGCCGATCCCGATCTCCCTTCTCGTTTCCAAGGACGACCGGGCGCTCGGGGCTTCGAGCTTCATCGCCGGGGAGCGGGCGCGTGTCGGCCGCCTCGATATCGACGATCCCGTCATTCGCGAGGCCGCGTTGAAGGAACGGCTTCGGGTCATCGACATCACGTCGATTCAGACGTCCGATGGATTGGGGCACGACCGTTTTGCATCGCTCGCGAAATTCAGCGCGCAGTTTGCCAGCTTCGAAAATGGCAAGCGTGCCAGCGCTGGAGATGTCGGCGCCTTCGTCTTCGATGCCGCCGGTGCCGCCATCGCAAGCCCGTTCCGTCTGGCCGGGCGCGTCGTCGGTGGGCAATAGCCGCCCTCAAAAGAGCATGTGCATAATGTGACTATTAAATTGTCAGATGCCTAAATGAGGAGCAAAATTTTCTCTGTGGCCGAGTCGGCCTCAGGGGACATGGGAGGGCATTCATGAGCGTAAAAAATCCGTCTCCCTCGTTGTATAACGAGGATCTTGCACCCGCCGAGGAGCGCAAATGGGGCGCATTCAGCATCTTCAACGTCTGGACGTCTGACGTCCACAGCCTGTGGGGCTATTATCTGGCGGCGAGCCTGTTTCTGCTCTGCGGCAGTTTCGTGAACTTCGTCATCGCCATCGGCATCGGCTCTCTCGTCATCTTCCTGCTGATGAGTCTGGTCGGCAATGCAGGCGTGCGCACGGGCGTGCCCTTTCCGGTTCTGGCGCGCGCCTCCTTCGGCACGTTCGGCGCCAATGTCCCCGCACTCGTCCGTGCTGTGGTCGCCTGCTTCTGGTACGGGGCGCAGACGGCAGCCGCATCCGGCGCCATCGTCGCGCTGCTGATCCGAAACGAGAGTCTTCTCGCCTTCCATCAGAACAGCCATCTGCTCGGTCATTCGACGCTGGAGGTCATCTGCTATGTCATCGTCTGGGCGCTGCAGCTGCTGATCATCCAGCGCGGCATGGAAACGGTCCGGAAATTCCAGGATTGGGCAGGTCCCGCCGTCTGGATCATGATGCTGATCCTTGCGGTCTATCTGGTCGTCAAATCAGGCACCTTCTCCTTCGGTTCCGAGATCCCGCGCGACGTGCTGATCGAAAAGACAAAGGACGCCGGCGTGCCGGGCGAGCCCGGCTCCTTTGCAGCCCTTGCTGCCGTCGCCGCCACCTGGATCACCTATTTCGCTGCGCTCTACCTGAACTTCTGCGACTTCTCACGTTACGCGACGAGCGAGAAGGCGCTGCGCAAAGGCAATCTCTGGGGCCTGCCGATCAACCTGCTCGCCTTCTGCCTCGTCGCAGGCGTCACCACCACGGCCGCCTTCACGGTCTACGGCGAGGTCCTGCTGCATCCCGAAATGATATCGGCGAAATTCGATAGCTGGTTCCTGGCGCTGCTTGCGGCACTGACATTCGCGATCGCAACGCTCGGCATCAACGTCGTGGCGAACTTCGTGTCGCCGGCCTTCGACTTCGCCAATGTCTTCCCGCGCCAGATCAATTTCAAACGCGGCGGATATATCGCCGCATTGATCGCCCTCGTGCTCTATCCGTTTGCTCCCTGGGAGACGGGTGCGGCGCATTTCGTCAACTTCATCGGGTCGACGATGGGGCCGATCTTCGGCATCATGATGGTGGATTACTATCTCATCCGGAAGAGCCAGTTGAACGTCGAGGCGCTCTACCATGAGAACGGCGAGTTCCGCTTCCAGAACGGATGGCACGGCAGCGCCTTCATCGCATTTGCGGTGGGCGCGCTCTTCTCCTCGATCCTGCCGACCTTCACCTCGATCCTGCCGGCCTGGTGGGGCACGTACGGCTGGTTCTTCGGCGTCGGGATCGGCGGGGCGATCTATTTCGTGCTGAGAATGGGCGCGCGGCGCAATCCGGCCTTCGCGTCCTGACAAAGGAGAGGCGCCCGGCATTGCCGGGCGCCTTCATATCGGTTTGCATGAGCTGGGTTGGCGCAGGCGGCCGTTCAGCGGCGCGCAGCAACCGCATGGATGGCTGTGCGGCCTGCCGGCTCAGCCATCGATCTTGCCGTCGAGCGAAGGGCTGCCGATTGGCTAAAGCCCGCATCGTCGAGCCTGAACTGGGTGACGAGTTCGCGAAGCTTCTGGGCTTCCTGCGCCAACGAGTCGGATGCCGCCGTCGATTGCTGCACCATGTGGGCGTTCTGCTGCGTGGACTGATCCATCCGGTTGACGGCGCCGTTGACTTCACTGAGGCCGATCGATTGCTCCTTCGCCGAGGTTGCGATCGAATCCATGTGCTGGTTGATCTGCGTGATGAAGCCGCCGATGGTCTTGAGCGCCTGGCCGGTATCGCGCACGAGCTTGACGCCGCTTTCCACTTCCTTCGAGGAATTCTGGATCAGGCCCTTGATTTCCTTGGCAGCACTTGCCGAGCGCTGGGCGAGCTCGCGCACTTCCTGGGCGACGACGGCAAAACCCTTGCCGGCTTCGCCGGCTCTCGCCGCTTCGACGCCGGCATTGAGCGCCAGCAGATTGGTCTGGAAGGCGATCTCGTCGATGACGCTGATGATGTTGGAAATCTGCTGCGACGAGGTCTCGATGCGTCCCATCGCCTCCTCGGCGTGGGAAACGACGTCCGCTGAAATGACGGCGCTGTGATTTGCTTCGGTTGCGACCTTGCGCGTCTCCTCGGTCCGCTTGGTGGAGTTGGAGACGTTCGCGGTAATCTCTTCCAATGCGGCGGCGGTTTCTTCAAGCGAGGCGGCCTGCTGTTCGGTGCGCTTGGAAAGGTCGCTTGCGCCGGAGGAGATTTCCCGCGTGCCTTCGTCGATCGTGCCGATGCTTTCGGAAATCGCCCTCAGCGTTGCCCCGAGCTGGGTGACGGACTGGTTGAAGTCGTGGCGCAATGCCTCGAAATCAGGTGCAAAAGTCTCGTTGATCTGGAAGGCGAGATCGCCTGATGCCAGTCGCTTCAGACCGGTCGCAAGCCCCGAGGTGGCGATGCGCAGCCGCTCAGAGGCGTCGGCTTCCGCCTGGTTCTGGGCGGCAATGCGGTCGGCCTCCGCGCGGTGGCGGCTTTCATCGGCTTCCATTGCCATGCGCTTGTTGGTGATGGCAGCCTGGCGGAAGATCTCCACCGCTGCCGCCATCGATCCGATCTCGTCGGCGCGGCCGGCAAACGGAATTTCCGAAGCGGTGTCGCCTTCGGCGAGCCGCCGCATCGAGGCGGTGATGCCGATGATCGGATTGGCGATGCCGGTCAGCACGAAGAACACCGCGCCGAGAACGAGCAATCCTGCAAAGCCGATCGCGGCAAGCAGATAGAATTCTACAGAGGCGAAGACCGTCTTGCTGAGTTCGGCCGCCTGATTGCTGCCGCTGACATTCAATTCGACCAGGGTCGCCGTGGCTTCCTTGAGCTTGTCGGAATAGGACTTCATCTCTCCGCCCAGATACTTCCCGGCTTCCTCGGTCTTGTTGGCGCGGGAAAGGACGAGCAGTTGGGCGCTGCTGGCGATGTAGCCTTCGACGCTTTCCTTGATCGTCTTGAGCAGCTCGCGCTCCCGCTCGGAAGAGATCAGCGGAAGATAGGCGTCGACCGATTTTCGGATCGTGCTCTCGGCAACGGCGATGGCCTCTTCGCGCGTCTTCTTCTCGGCCTCCGTCTGCGCGATGATGTGATCGCGGTAGGCAAGGCGCAAATTCGTCATGCTGAGATTGATTGTCTGGGAAGCCTGGACGCTTGGCAGCCAGCGGGTCGCGATTTCTTCCGTCGAACCATTGGTATTGCGAAGGCCGTCGACCGCGAGATAGGCGACAAGGCCGAAAAGAAGAGCTATGCCGCTGAAAATCAACAACAAACTCGATTTGATGTTTGGACGGCGCATGGAAAGCCCTCAATCGAATTGCCGGTTTGAGACCGGATTGATGAGGAGATTTCTAACAAAAAAAATTTAACGATTTGCGCAAGATGTGAACTGCCGGTTACCACCTTCCCGGCAAACCCTGAGCCTTATCACGAATGAATATCCCGATAGCGCATGAAAACGTCTATCGATGCATCGTCGCCGATACGCTCATCCGGCAAGTGCGACAACTGGAAAGAACGCAACGACTTGGGTCGCGGGCCCGAGGTGCCAGACGTCGCCTATGATCCATCCGGAAACCGGTAGTTCATCCTCGTATAAATCTGCTCGAAACCGTGCGCGATGAGATTGGCGTGAGAGATATTTGGCTCACCGGCTGACGGCTGGGCGGTTTCGACGACGAATGTCCGCACGCCCTGAACGGCACCCTCGTTCAGACGCGCGGCAATCAGTGCCTTCTGTGCTCCGCGATTGCGAAACTCGGGAACCGTCGCGCCACCACCGAGCCAAGCATAGCCGCCTGACGCGTACATGGCGCCTGTCGCAATCGGCCTGCCTTCCAACTCAGCGAAAAAGCATGTCCAACCGTCCTTCCCGACGATCGCTGACCAAAGTGGTATCAGGTTGGTTGGAAAGCCAAATCCGGCGCACATCATTGAGCCGAACGTGTCGGCTTCGTCGCCATTGACCTGTCGAGTGATAACTTCTCCGGCGTGAGTAAGCGGCGTACGAGGAGCCGCTCTTCGCAGTTTTGCCCATCCATTGCCCTCGGCAAGAAGACCGTGTTCCCTGATCCAATCCCCTTTCTGTTGAGGTGTGATTGCGGCGCTCATTTGCAAGTAACGACGGCCCACCCTTTTGCTCATCCACTCGTAGGCTGTGTCGAGGTCATCGAGTGCTGCAATGCCGAGGATACGATTTAGGCCAATGGCGGGCGCACTGGGCAGCGATATCGCGCAACCTGTACCCAATTGCATGCAGGCAAACCCAGTTTGGTCTACGAGCGTCTGAGGCGCGATCATGAACAGATCGATAAATGCTTTCGCTTCGATGATATCCTCTTCAGGCACGGCTGGGCGCGATGCTGGCGAGCGATCCATAGCACTGTCCTTCAATTATCTTCGCTATCCCAGGCAAGACGCACCCTTTCCGTGGCGGAGGCGATCGAAAAAGCTGGCAGAGGCGGCCTCGTCGTGTCCATCATTGTTCCCTAAGCGCCCCGAGCCGGGCACGCAATTCTGCATTCTCCGCTTCCAGCTGCGCCAAGCGGTCACGCAACGGTGTTACCGCCTTCTCGATTTCGGCTTCGGTATAGCGTGGCGTGATATGCTGAGGGCAATTCCAATCGAACGCCTCCAGCCTGAGCCGGAAAATCCGTTCCGCCTTTGCTCGGTAGCCGGCGTCGAACACCAGGTCAGTCAGGGCCGGGTCGGCATCGAGTGTCAGCTTCTCGACGTGCATATAGATCTTGAGGCGCGCTCTCCGGGGGTAATCCACCAGAAAAAGACAGGCCCGGTCATTTGCGGCAAAGTTTCCGGTGCTGATGTATTGGCGGTTCCCCCTGTAGTCGGCGAAGGCCAGGGTTTTCCTGTCAACGGGTTTCAAAAAGCCCGGTGGCCCACCGCGATGCTGCACATAAGGCCACCCGGTTTCCGACACAGATGCAATGTAGAAGCTGTCTCGTGCAGCAATGAAGGCAAGCTCGTTCTCGGTGAAACTGTCGGACTCGCGATGGTGATCACCCAACCAGATCTGATCCGCACCCATCTCGGCCTGTGCCAGCCGCACATTCGGAGTGATTGCAACTTCCAAAAAGTTGTACGGCATGGGTGATCTCCAAAATCCGGAATGTTCGTCTTGTCGTGCAGCGGTGCGACCTTGGCTTGGCGGAACTTCGGTTGCACCGCCGACGACCATGCATGATGATCATTTCTTTGCGACGTTGCGATCAAGAAAATCGTTGATGAGTGGAGCTGCGACATCAAGCTTTTCTTCGAGCAGGAAATGACCCGAGTTCAGGATATGAATCTCGGCATTCGGAAGGTCCTTGAGATAAGGGTGAGCACCGGCCTCAGGAAAGATAAAATCGTTCTTGCCCCAGACGATCAGCGTGGGCGGTTTCCGCTCACGAAAAAATCTTTGAAATTCAGGGTAGAGCGGCACATTGGTGCGGTAGTCATACAACATATCGAGCTGTATGTCCTTGTTGCCCGGGCGGTCCAGGAGAGCCTGGTCATGAACCCAGTTGTCGGGGCTGATGCGCGACACGTCTTCCATGCCGTCGGTATACTGGAATTTGGTCGTTTCAAGGGTGACGAGGCCGGAAAGCGCCTCACGGCTCTTGTCTGATCCGTCGGACCAGTAGGTCTTGATCGGATCCCAAAACTCCTTCAGCCCTTCCTCATAGGCGTTGCCGTTCTGGATGATCAGACCGCTGACCCGTTCCGGATGTTTCAGCGCCAGACGGTAGCCGACGGGCGCGCCGTAATCCATGACGTACATTGCGTAGCTTTTGACCGCCAGATGATCCAGCAACTTGTCGACGATGTTGGCGACCCCGCCAAACGTATAGGCAAAGTTGCTGCGGTCGGGAGATGCACTTTGTCCGTAACCCGGATAGTCCGGCGCAATGACGTGGTACCGGTCTGCAAGGAGCGGAATCAGATTCCGGAACATGTGGGAGGACGTCGGAAAGCCATGGAGCAGCAGTACCACAGGAGCCTCGGCCGGACCGGCTTCCCGGTAGAAGATATCGAGGCCCTCGATTTTTGCGGTTCGGTAGTGGATGGGAACCGGAGCTTTGTGGTCTTCCGGTGTGGCTTGCGCGGCAAGCGCGCTGACAGCTGTCGCGGGAGTCATGCTGGCGGTCGCCAACATCAGGCATATGATCAAACTACGCATGATGATCTCCAATGATCGAAACAAAATGAAAGTTGCTTTCAAACGGGGCTGCTTTGCAGGCCGTGCCGATTTGGCGGAAACTGCTACCAGGAGTAAGCCGGTTGGCGATCGCTCTCAATTGAGATCTAAGTCACGTGCAACTAGACGATGGCATTGCCGGCGTAGACCTTGGTATATCGATTTCTCCTTACCTAACTCACAGAAATCCCGTAACTATTTCCTTCGGCCTCCCGGAGGCTTGCCGATGCGTATTGCTGTTGAACGCGGTTGCCGGAGCGTCACAAGTTCCGAACGGAGAGTGTTGTGGATAGAGAGCCGGAAACCGATCCCATCATCGATCTGATCCCCGCCATGGTGTGGTCCGCGGCATCCGATGGCTTGCTGGATTTCGCCAACCAGCACTTTCTCGAGTTTATCGGGGCGCCGCTTGAGGAGATCTCCGGAGTGGGATTCTACAAGCTCTTTCACCCCGACGACACATCACACCTCGCTTCGGAATGGCACGACATCATGGCCTCGAAGAAGGCCAGAGAGGTCGTGGGCAGGCTCAGGCGGGCGGACGGCCAATATCGATGGTGCACGCTTCGACAAAAGCCGCGGCTCGATGCCGACGGCAATGTCGTGAGATGGTATGGCGTGGTCCTGGACATCGAAGACCGCAAACAGGCCGAAAACGCACTGAAAGAGACGAAGACTGCACTTGCGGCCAGCGAAGAGAACCTGAGCCTCATCATCAATTCGTTGCCTGTCCTCGTTTGGTCAGCGCGGCCGGATGGTAGCGCCGATTTCGTCAATCAAAGCTGGTTGGACTATGCCGGTCGTCCGGCCGACCAAATCCTCGAATGGGGTTTCCTGGACCTTTACCATCCAGACGATCTTCCGGGGATGGTCGACATCTGGAAGAGAGATCTCGAGCATTCCGACCAGACTGCTCTGAAGGGGCGTATTCGCGGAGCAGACGGCAACTACCGCTGGTTCTACTTCTCAGGCCGCAAGCTGATCGATGCGAATGGCGTTGTGCGTTGGTTCGGCTGCAATATCGACATAGAGGATCTGCAATCGGCGGAGAATGCTCTTCGAGAAAGCGCGGCCGCACTGAGGGAGAGTGAACACAAGCTCAATCTTATCATCAACACGATACCCGCGATGGCTTGGTCCTGCACTTCGGATGGCCGGCTTGAATACTTCAATCAGAATTTGATTGATTATGTTGGTTTACCTGTCGATGAAATCGTGGGTTTCGGCTTTTATCAGATGTTTCACCCGGATGATGTGGAGCCGATGCGTGTGGCCTGGGACGATATGGTGGCCTCGAAAAAAAGTCGTCCGGTAGACGCCCGCATCAGACGCGCAGACGGGCAATATCGCTGGTTCAACCTTCGACAAAACCCCCTTCTGGATTCGGATGGAAATGTCGTGAGATGGTACGGTGTTGTCGTTGATATCGAGGATCGGAAACGAGCGGAAGAGTCCTTGCGACAAAGCCAGAGTGATCTGGCGCATGTGACGCGAATGACGGCCACGGGTGAACTTGCGGTATCGATCGCCCATGAGGTTAACCAGCCGCTGATGGCAATCGTTACAAATGCCGGCACGTGCCTGCGCTGGCTGCAACCGGGACATACCGATATCGACCAGGCGCGGCTCGCGGCCGAGAGGATCGTCAAGGATGGGCATCGCGCCGGCGACATCATCGCGAGCATCAGAGCAATGGCTCAGAAGTCACCGGCCCGGATGGAGCAAACTGACTTAAAGGGCGCCCTGGGTGATGTATTGGATCTTTTGAGGGGGGAACTCCACCACCGAGATATCGAACTCGGTCTCGATCTTCCAAAAGGACCTCTGGAGCTCATCGGGGATCGAACCCAGCTGCAACAGGTTGTTCTGAACCTGGTCATGAATAGCGCCGAAGCGATGGACGCTTCTTCGAGCGAAAGACGGATCAGCATCAGGTGCACCAAGGACGGGGAGCCATTCGTGAAAGTGAGTGTCTCGGATTCTGGGCGCGGCATTCCGCCCGGCGAATTTGACCGAGTTTTCGACGCGTTCTACAGCACAAAGGCCGACGGCATCGGGATGGGACTTTCGATATGTCGCTCAATCGTCGAAGCCCATGGCGGCAGGATTTGGGCTTCGGCGGCAGACAGCCAAGCTGGTACCGTGTTCACGTTTACACTGCCAATGACGGAGGTCACAGCCGACCATGATCGATGATCGCAAAAGAGCTCCGCCGACCGTCATCGTTATAGATGACGACGAAAGTGTCCGGGAGGCTTTGAGAGGACTGTTCGAATCCGTAGGGCTTGCCACTGAAACCCATGGGTCGGTGCCGGAGTTCCTTGCTGCGGATGATCCGCACCGTGCAGGTTGTATCGTTCTGGATATTCGGCTGCCAGGCCAGAGTGGACTGGAGTTTCAGGAGGCTCTGGCGAAAGGGCGGCATCCAAGGTCGGTGGTGTTGATCAGCGCTCATGTCGATGTCAGTATGGCTGTTCGCGCAATGAAAGCCGGGGCCATTGATGTCCTTACCAAACCGGTGCGCGAGCAGGACCTGCTTGAAGCGGTAAACCGTGCTTTGGCAAGTGATAATGCTCGACGCGAAGAGGCTAACCAAACTGCTGCATTACGCCAAAGGTATTCCAAACTTACCGAGCGTGAGCGGCAGATCATGGCATTTGTTGTCGCCGGAAAGCTGAACAAGCAGATTGCTGCTGAGGTTCAGCTCGCAGAGGCCACCGTGAAGCTTCACCGCGGCCACATGATGCGGAAAATGCACGCATTATCAGTCGCCGACTTGGTGAGAATTGCCAGCATTTTGGGTGATTGAGAGCAGCCATCGGTGCGGATCCTTCAACTGTGGGTGTGACGCCAACCTACGGGTCTCAGCTGCTGCTCCCGTCAACTGCACAATTTCCCCTCGTATGCGCAGTTGGCCCAATCGCAACATTCCGCCGGCTCATTGCTCACGCGACGGTTCTGCAAGATGGACCTGACTGGGTGTGCCCGCGAGTCATCGGCTGTTGTTCGTCTGCTGACCAACCTCCCATGTGCCGCGACTTGCTGCAGGAATATGGATGAAGTAGCATCAAAACGATGCCCGGCAAGAAATGACGGCCGAGGATTTGACCTGCGGAAGGTCGATATCGCTGCATCAGCGGGTGGGGTGGATACCATGAGCGGTATCGATGATGGCCTCCTCGAGCGAAAGATGACCGAGATCGAGCAGGCTCGATCCTGGAGCCCACGTGTGATTTCCAAGTTTGAGGCATTGATCCGCAGCAGCGAGGATATGTCGCTCTACCGGGTCAACCCGCTCGCTTTTGCCCGTGACCGTGCGATCGGCGACGGCGAGTGCATCGACCTTTTCCTCCACGCCGCGCGCTGCGGCCTGTTTGAGATGCATTGGGACGTGCTCTGCCCTCAGTCCGGAATGGTGCTGGATAGTTTTGGCTCGCTAAGGACGCTGAAAACCCATTATGTTTGCGGCCTCTGCGACGTATCGGGCGAAACCGACCTCGACGATTTCATCGAGGTGACGTTTTCCGCCTCGCCGAGCCTCCGGCGTCTTTCATTTCACGATCCGAGTTCTCTGTCGGTTGAGGACTTTCATTGGAAGCTGCGGTTTGCCGGCGATGGCAAGCTGCCGGGCCAGCCGGTGCGGTTTGTCGATATGCTGCGCGGCTTTGTATGCAGCCTCTCCTATCTGCCGAGTGGGACGACGGTCAGGCTGCCGATAGAGTTGGGGCCTGGCGTTTTGGCCGGGGTCAATGTCCAGACGCAGGCTGCCTTCATGGTGGAGATCGCCGGTGAGCCGGGGCCGGATCCTGCGGTGCTGCGGGTTCGCTATGACGGACAGCGCTTCGCGCCCGACCGAGCGGTCGTGTCGCCGGGCCGCTGTGTTGTCGAAGTCGACAACAGCGGAGCCGTTCGCGGCTCGCTGATGCTGATCAACTGGCCGCCCGAGATCGTGGCGCTGCCGAATAAGCCAACGCTGGAATTCGAGCCATATATTTCCGGCGGAATGCTGATCGCGCGACAAACATTCCGGCGGCTGTTCCGATCGGAGCGTGTCGATGAACGCGAAGGGCTTGGCATACGCCAGGTGACGTTCTTGTTCACCGACCTGAAGGGTTCTACCGCGCTTTACGAAAAGCTTGGCGATCTCAATGCCTATGCTCTGGTGCGAGAGCATTTCGCCTTGCTGGAATTGACGACGCAACAGCATAGTGGCGCCGTCGTCAAGACGATCGGTGACGCCGTGATGGCGGCGTTCTCTCGGCCGGCGGATGCGGTTGCGGCAGCGTTGAAGATTCTGGACGAAATCGAGCGCTTCAACATCGAGCATGGCGAGCCGGGTATCATCCTCAAGCTTGGCGCCCATTGCGGCGCTTCGATCGCCGTTACGCTGAACGAAAATCTCGATTATTTTGGCCAGACGGTGAATGTTGCGGCACGTGTGCAGTCCCTGGCCGATGCCGGGGAACTCTGCATCTCTGAAGCGCTCTATATGGCGCCAGGAGTGCGGCAGCTTTTGTCGGGACAAACAGTCGTGGAGTTCGAAGCGCCGCTCCGGGGCGTTGAAGGCAATGCGTCTGTCTATAGGATCACTCGTGGCTGATAGAGTGCCTTTGCGCTCCGAAAGCTGTGTCGCAGGTCCGTGATCGGACCAGATGGCGCTGCGGCCGTTTCGTTAGCGGCGAAGGCCCCCGATCGGTCTGCCGCGATGAGATTATGCCGATGAAGTCGACGGTGTTGCGTGCCGCCTCTACGCTGACGCCGAGACGGGTGAATGTTTTACGAAATGGCATTATGATCGACGCAACGCCCGGCCGGCGTCGATCGCGGATGTGCTTCCGGGAGCCGCGAATGTGCGATCCCGGGAATAGGGAGGATGGCGGATTTGGAACGGCTGAAGGATCTGGAGAGTGTTCCCGCACGGGAGGGCAGCGCTTCGGCGTCGCCTCGGTCTGAACAACGGCCCGGTGTCGTAGCTGCCGCCGTTTACGAGCGTGGGCAGCGCATTCGCGACATCAGGATTGAGGAGGCGGGCGAATGGCGAAACCGGGAGAACGCTGTCGTCTGGATCGGTCTGCACGAACCGGATGAAATGCTGCTGCACCAGATCCAGGCCGAGTTCAATCTCCATCCGCTGGCGATCGAGGACGCGGCGCAGCCCCACCAGCGCCCGAAGCTGGAGATTTATGGTGAGGCGATGTTCATCGTCGCCCGGACCGCCCACATGAAGGACGACGAAATCGTCTTCGGCGAAACGCATCTCTTCGTCGGTCGCGGTTATGTCGTTTCCGTTCGCCACGGAGAATCCTCCTCCTATCTGGCGGTGAGGCAGCGATGCGAGGCGACGCCCGCCGCCCTTGCCCACGGCGAGAACTACATCCTCTATTCGATCCTCGATTTCATCGTCGACAACTACATGCCCGTCATCGAGGTGGTGCAGGAGGAAGTCGAGAAGCTCGAGGACCTGGTGCTGCGCGAACAGCTGGGGAAGTCCGACATCGAGCGGCTCTACCTGTTGCGGCGCAAGCTCCTACGGCTGCGCAACGCCGTCGTGCCGCTCGTCGACGTCTGCCGGCGATACGAACACATCGATCTTCCCGGCATGGATCCGACGCTCCAGTCTCTGTTTCGCGATGTGACCGATCACGTGCGCCGGGTTCAGGAAGATATCGATGCGCTGCGCGAGGTGCTTGCCTTCGCCTTCGAGGCTAGCGTGATGATCGGCCAGACGGAGCAGACGGCGATTGCCCGCAAGCTTGCCGCCTGGGCGGCGATCCTTGCTGTTCCCACCGCGATCGCCGGCATCTACGGCATGAATTTCAGCGACATGCCGGAGCTGAAATTCCAGTACGGCTATTTCGTCGTGCTCGGCGTCATCGCCGTGCTGTGCCTCGGCCTTTTCGGCTTTTTCCGCCGGAGGAAGTGGCTCTAATCAGCACAGGGCACCCAGCAGCCGGTCCCGGTGCTTGCCGATGTAGCTAATGTCGTTGAGATAGAGACGGGCGTCTCCGGCATCGACGTCCTCCGCGAAGGTCTCGTCTCCGGCTGCAGCACTTGCCAGCATGAAATCGACGAGGGCCTGGAGCCGTCTGCAGATCATCTCGGGCAGGTCGCGCCGCTCTTCCGCGGTTGCGCCATAGGCGGTGCAGAAGATTTCCGCCCGCCGCAGCTGTTCGTCGAGGCCGAATGCCACCCCGGGATGGACGGGATCGGAGAGCGGCGCCCAGCGATAGACCGCATAGGCGAGATCCCACAGGCGCGGCGCGGGATGGGCGGTGTCGAAATCGATGATCCCGATAGCCTCGTTATCTGCCGCAGGGACGTTGTAAGGCGCAAAATCTCCGTGGCAGATGATCTCACGCGGCTCCCGCGGCGGCAGCATCCATGTCTGGGCTTCGCCATCCGATTCCAGAAAACCTTCAGATGCCGAATGAAAATCGCGCAGAAGCCTGGCCGCGGACATCAGCATGCGTTCCGAGCCGACAGACGGGTCGCCGAGGTTTTCGCAGACCCGCCCGGCGACGTAGCTGACGACGTCCTGGCCTTCCCCCGATATCTCGATCGGTTCCGGGGCTCCGCGAAAACCTCTGCTCCCGAGATGGCGCAAGAACCGGTGGACGGTCGGCGTCCATGCGCCCGCCGGCCTGACGACGGTATCGCCGTTGCGCCAGATCTGCCCGGTTCGCCCGCCCTCCAACAGTTTCACGCCATGGCCTCCCGCGTGTGGTCTCTATGCGGATTTCAGCTGTTCGATACGGGCCTGAACCGTCGCGCCAAGGTTCGTCTCATGGCAGTTCCGGTAGAAGGTCGCGACATCTGCAGGCATCCCGTCGGGGATGGTGACGAAGTCTTCGAGCCGGAATCCGCTTGAGTTCCCAAGTTGCGGATCGGCCAGCCGGCTTTCGTTCAAGAGGCCGACACGATCGGCCAACGCTTCGAAATAGGCGAGATTCTCATCCACCGTCGAAGGCGAAGATGTCCTGCCGTGCGCCGGGATGACCAGTCTCGCATCGAGGTCGCGGATCCGCGTCAACGACGAACGGATCAGCCGAAGATCATCGGCACCTCTGCTCCAGACTTCGGGGATGGGCGATTCCACCGCATCGACGGCCAGGCAGATGCGAAGCTCAGGAATCCAGACGGCGATATGGTCGGGCGTGTGCCCCGGCGTATGGATGAGTTCCAGCGTCAGATCGCCGCCGTTCAGAACCATCGAGCCGGAGAAGGTGATGTCGGGGCCGATGAGTTCGACATTGCCAAACCGGGATTCCTGGCTCGCCTTGTCTTTCAGGACCTGCTGCGTGGAGGGATCACGCAGGCGGTCGAGTGCCGCGGCATGCGCGATGATCGGGGGGCGCCCAGCAATGGCGGCGTTGCCCCAGAAGTGATCCCAATCCATGTGCGAATTGACGACGATCAATGGCCGCGCCTCTGCCTCTTCCCCAAGCAGATCGAGCGCCGTCTTGCATTGTTCCGGCGTGCCGAGCGTATCGATCAGGACATTGAATCTGTCGGTTCGGACAAACACGGCATCCACTTCGTCCCCCGCCCTGATGATCACGATCCGCTCGTCAAGTCCGGGATAGGAGCACAATTCCACCGATGGATTCACGTCCGGTGCCTCCGTTTCAACCGCAATGATCTTATCCAGTACATCAAATCTTGTTCTGGCGCTGTCTTTAAGAGCGCCGAGGTTTCTGTCGCACCGGTACGAACACATCCCAATCTTTCATCACGGTGTTCGGCACCGCGTCCGCACATATCACCGTGACGCTGGGTCGCGAGCGTCCGAGGCTCTTTGGCGTCCATTGTGCCTGGAGGGGCACCGCACAGCGGGGAACCAGCACCTTCGCGTTGGGCTCCAGCACGTCCCATTGATCACGCCCTTTGGCGTTCTCCTGCGTGATGAAGCGCCTGGCCTCTTCGCGGATTTCGAATAGGCCGTGCTTTTCTGGCGTGGAGCGATCTGTCTCGATGCTCCAGGAGGCGAGGCACGCTACGCATCCAGACAAGGTTGCGGCAAAGAGGATCGGTCGAAACATTGGTGTGCCGTCATCAGCCAAATAGGAAGGCGGAAATTAGCCAGATGCGGGACGAAATCTCAAGCTCTCCCGGTGTCACCGGCTGCCTTTGATCGCCTTCATTGATCCGACGCCGATTTTCGCGCTGCCGCAATTTGGCAGATTCGGTGGAACAACAACCGCCAAAGGAAGTTTGCCAGAAAAGCAACCTCGAGGTGGCGGCCGATGTTACTCTCTGCGAACCAGGGTGCGCTCAGCACCCCACCCCGGATCTATTACGTCAATCCGCTACTTCTCCAAGGCATCGATGCATGGCGTGAGGTTTTCGACCATGCTGCGGAGATCGGTTTCGAACAGGTGCTGACGGCGCCGCTTTTCGACCGGGGCGGAGAGCGCAGCGTCTTTGCCTCCCATGATTTCGATCGTCTCGATCCCGAACTGTCGCTTGGAAGCGCGGTCGAGGATGGGGTGGCGCGGCTGGCCGAGGCCGCCGCCAAGAGCGGCGTCGGTTTGATGATGGACGTGATGCTCGACGGCAAAGCCCGGGATCCGCAAGCGGGCTTTCGTCCCGTCGACCCGAGGCGCTCGCCTCTGGACCCGGCGGAACCGATGAGTGCGATGGGCTCGGACCGCCGGTCGCAATTGCTGACGGATTGGGCTGAACGGCTGCGGGAACTCTCCGGCCTCGGCCTCTCGGGTTACCGGGTGCTCGGGGTCGATCGCGCGTCGCCGGCGCTGTTCAAATCGCTGATTGCGGCCGTGCGCGAGAAGGCGCAGGCGCAGTTCTTCGCCTGGACGCCCGGCACCGATTTCGCGGTGAGGCGTGCGATCGCGGATGCGGGTTTCACAGGATGTTTTTCATCGATGGCCTGGTGGGATCTCGACGAGAGATGGTTTATCGAGGAGCATCGCATCCAGGAACCGCTCGGCTGGCAGGTCGCCTTTCCCGAGCCGCCCTTCGCCAGACGCATCGCGCATGGAACCGAAAGCCGGGAAATCCTCGAGCGGCGCGCCGTGAGAGCGCTGCGCCTTGCCGCCTCGCTCGGTGGCGGCCTGATGGTTCCGATGGGCTTCGAATATGGTGCGGCGACACCGCTTGATCCGACCCATGGCGATGGCTCCGGCTTGCGGAAGCTGCGCCATGATCTCGCCTTCGATATCTCCTCCGAGATTCGCGTCGCCAATATCGAGATCGGCAAAGTCAGCCACAACAGCGCTCCATCGCTCAGCCTGATCCGCAACGCCAATGGGCCGGTTTCGGCGCTACTGCAATCGGAGGGAGAGCATCTTGGCAGTGCATCGAATGTGCGCTTCATCCTGCTCAACCGAGACCTCAGGCGAAGCGCGCCGGCGCCGGTGACGGCGCTTCGCGAAGCGGCCTCCGGTATTATGCCCGTCACTGCCGATGGCGCGACCCTGCGGCTGCGGGCAGGGGAGACGCTGATACTCGAAGGCAGGGCGCCGGCGCCGATCATATCCCGCTCCGCCCACGATGCTGCGCAGGCGATTGCCTCGCCGCGGCTTGCCATCGAAAACATCATGCCGCGGGTCGATGATGGACGCTTTCCGGTCAAACGGGTGGTCGGCGATACCGTCGCCGTCGAAGCGGATATATTCTCCGACGGCCACGACCCGATCGCAGCAGTCCTGCTCTGGCGGCCGCTCGATGCCATGGGGGAGTGGAGCGAGACGGAGATGCAGCCGGTCGAGAATGACCGCTGGCGCGCCGAATTTCTCCTGGAACGCATCGGGCGCTACGAGTTCGCGGTCGAAGCATGGAAGAACCCATTCGCGGTCTTCCGCTACGAGCTGACCAAGAAGAACGACGCTCGATTGGACCTGAAGCTGGAGCTTCAGGAGGGATTGAAGCTCGTCCGCGCCGCGAAGGCCGAGGCGCCGGCGGCGCTCGGCGCCGAGCTGCAGGCGCTCATCGGCCGTCTGGAAAACGCTCCCGATTCCGAGCGGACGGCGATCCTGCTCGATCCCACAACATCCCAGCTGATGAACAAGGCCGACAGGCGGCCATTTCGGCTTCGCTCCTCGACAAGTGCGGTGGATGCCGAGCGCAAGGCGGCGGCCTTTGCCAGCTGGTACCAGATCTTCCCGCGCTCGCAGAGCGGTGATCCCGATCGGCACGGCACCTTCGACGACGTCATCCCCAGGCTGTCTGCCATCCGCGACATGGGCTTCGACGTGCTCTACTTCCCGCCCATTCATCCGATTGGCTCGACCAACCGGAAAGGGCGTAACAACAGCCTGAAAGCAGCACCCGGCGATCCCGGAAGCCCCTATGCCATCGGTTCCGAGGAGGGCGGCCATGATGCCATCCATCCCGAACTCGGCGATTTCGAGGATTTCCGCCGGCTGGTCGAGGAGGCGGGCCGGCATGGGCTGGAGATCGCGCTCGACGTTGCCATCCAGGCCTCGCCGGATCACCCGTGGCTGAAAGAACATCCCGGCTGGTTCGACTGGCGTCCCGACGGCACGATCAAATATGCCGAGAACCCGCCGAAGAAATACGAGGATATCGTCAACGTCGATTTCTATACGAAAGACGCGCTGCCGTCGTTGTGGGTGGAGCTGAGGGATGTCATCCAGCTCTGGGTCGACCAAGGCGTCAAGCTCTTTCGCGTCGACAATCCGCACACCAAGCCCTTCCCGTTCTGGGAATGGCTGATCGGCGATATCAGGGCGCGCCATCCCGACGTTGTCTTCCTCTCGGAAGCCTTCACCAAGCCGAAGGTCATGTACCGGCTGGCGAAGATCGGTTTCTCCCAGTCCTATACCTACTTCACCTGGCGCAATGCCAAGTGGGAGCTTGAGCAATATATGCGGGAACTGACGGAGACCGCGCCGAAGGAATTCTTCCGGCCGCATTTCTTCGTCAACACCCACGACATCAATCCGGATTTTCTGCAGAACGCGCCGCGCCCGGCCTTCCTGATCCGCGCGGCCCTTGCCGCCACGCTTTCGGGTCTGTGGGGCGTCTATAACGGCTTCGAGCTTTGCGAGGGCCGTCCCGATGCCAAGCGCAAGGAATATGCCGACAGCGAGAAATACGAGATCCGCGCCTGGGATTACGACCGCCCGGGCAACATCATCGCCGAAATCAGGATGCTCAACCGCATCCGCAACGAAAATCCTGCGCTGCACTCGCATCTCGGGCTGACGCTGCTGAATGCGGGGAATGACAACATCCTGTTCTTCGAGAAGGCGAGCCGGGCCCGCGACAATGTTCTGCTGATCGCGATCAGCCTCGACCCCCATCATTTCCAGCAAAGCGACGTGGAACTGCCGCTCTGGCGCTGGTCGCTTGGGGAGGGCGGCGCGCTCGATGCCGAGGATCTGGTCGGCGGGCATCGTTTCAAATGGACCGGCAAAAGGCAGAGCGTCAGTCTCAACCCTCAGATCCTGCCTTTTGCGATCTGGCGCGTTCGCGCAGCGGAGGCATGAATGGACACGTTGAACCTCGGTAATACTGAGCAGCCGCTCTGGTACAAGGATGCGATCATCTACCAGCTGCACATCAAGTCGTTCTACGACGGCAATGGCGATGGGGTCGGCGATTTTGCCGGCCTGCATCAGAAGCTCGACCACGTCGCGGCCCTCGGCGTCAACGCCATCTGGCTCCTGCCTTTCTTTCCCTCACCGCGCCGCGACGACGGTTACGATATCGCCGACTACGGCAATGTCAGCCCGGATTACGGGACGGTGGAGGATTTCCGCGCCTTCGTCGAGGCCGCCCACCAGCGCAATATCCGCGTCATCATCGAGCTCGTCATCAATCACACCTCCGATCAGCATCCCTGGTTCCAGCGTGCGCGAGAGGCGCCGGCGGGGTCGCCGGAACGGGATTTCTATGTCTGGTCGGACAGTGATCAGAAATTCCCGGAAACGCGCATCATCTTCCTCGACACGGAAAAATCCAACTGGACGTGGGATGCGGTCGCCGGCGCCTATTACTGGCATCGCTTCTATTCGCATCAGCCGGATCTCAATTTTGACAGTCCCCTCGTCATGGAGGAGCTGCTGAAGGTGATGCGCTTCTGGCTGGAAACCGGCATTGACGGTTTTCGCCTTGATGCCATCCCCTATCTCGTCGAGCGCGAGGGAACGATCAACGAAAACCTGTCGGAAACCCACGTCATCTTGAAGCGTATCCGCGCCGCCCTCGATGCCACCCATCCCGGCGTCATGTTGCTGGCCGAAGCCAATCAGTGGCCCGAGGATACGCGCGAATATTTCGGTGACGGCGACGAGTGCCACATGGCCTTCCACTTCCCGCTGATGCCGCGCATGTACATGGCGATTGCCAAGGAAGACCGGTTCCCGATCACCGACATCCTGCGCCAGACGCCTGAAATCCCTGAGAATTGCCAGTGGGCGATCTTCCTGCGCAATCACGACGAGTTGACGCTGGAAATGGTGACCGACGCCGAGCGGGATTATCTCTGGGAGACCTATGCGTCCGACAAGCGCGCCCGCATCAATCTCGGCATCAGGCGGCGCCTGGCGCCGCTGATGGAGCGCGACCGCCGGCGCATCGAGCTGATGAACGCGCTTCTGCTCTCGATGCCGGGAACGCCCGTCATCTATTACGGCGACGAGATCGGCATGGGCGACAACATCTATCTCGGCGACCGGGACGGGGTGAGAACGCCGATGCAATGGTCGCCCGACCGCAATGGCGGCTTCTCCCGCACCGACCCGGCGCGTCTTGTCCTGCCGCTGATTGCCGATCCGCTCTACGGTTTCGAAGCGGTCAATGTCGAAGCGCAGAGCACGGACGCGCATTCGCTGCTCAACTGGACGCGCAAGATGCTGGCGCTGCGCGGCAGGCATCCGGCCTTCGGGCGCGGTTCGCTGCGGTTCCTCTCGCCCGAGAACCGAAAGATCCTCGCCTATCTCAGGGAGTATGACGGCGAGACCTTGATGTGCGTCGCAAACCTGTCGCGGCTGCCCCAAGCGGTCGAACTCGACCTGTCGAGCTTCGAGGGCCGCGTGCCGATCGAACTGACCGGCATGTCGCCCTTTCCGCCGATCGGGCAATTGACCTATCTCCTGACATTGCCGCCCTACGGCTTCTTCTGGTTCCAGCTTGCGGCTGACGCCGACCCGCCGGCATGGCGCACTGCCCCGCCGGAGCAGCTTCCCGATCTCATGACGATGGTCATCCGCCGCGGCCTCCTCGATCTCGTCGACGAACCCGGCCATGCGCGCGTCCTCAGCAATGAAATCCTGCCCGCCTATCTCGCCAGGCGGCGATGGTTCGGGGCGAAGGACCAGCCGCTTCAGGCGGCGCGGCTGATCTCGGCAACGCCGATCCCCTATGCCGACGGCGTCGTTCTCGGCGAGCTGGAGGCGGTGCTGCCCGATCACACCGAATCCTACCAGCTGCCATTGACGGTCGCCTGGGACGATGCGCAGCCGTCGGCGCTGATCCAGCAGCTGGCGCTCGGGCGGGTTCGCCAGGGCAGGCGGGTCGGCTTCCTGACGGATGGATTTGCCGTGGAGCGGATGGCCCGCGGCATCCTGCGCGGGCTTGCGGACCGCTCGCGCATCACCGGACGCACCGGCACCCTCGAATTTCTCGGCACCGAGCGGCTCGACCGCATGCAGGTGACCGACGACATGCCGGTCCATTGGCTCTCGGCAGAGCAATCCAACAGTTCGCTGATCGTCGGCGACGTTGCGATGATCAAGCTGATCCGGCACATCTTTCCCGGCATTCATCCCGAGGTCGAGATGACGCGGTTTCTGACTCATGCCGGTTACGACCACACCGCGCCGCTGCTTGGCGAGGTCGCGCACACCGATTCCAGCGGGCGCCGCTCGACCTTGATCATCGTCCAGGGCGCGGTCCGCAACCAGGGTGACGCCTGGAACTGGATGCTGAACAACCTGCGCCGCGGCGCCGACGAACTCGTGCTGAACGACCCGGCCGTCGAGCCGGGCGACGACGTTTTCCGGTCGCTGATCAGCTTCGTGGGGATGGTCGGCCTCAGATTGGGCGAATTGCATGTCGTGCTCGCCGGGGAGAACGCCGACGAGGCTTTCAGCCCTGTCGTTGCTGGCGACGGTGAGGTTGATGCGATTAAGAGGTCGGCGGCGGGCGAGATGGCCTATGCGATGTCGAAACTAACAGAACGAGAGGAAAACGCCGATTCCGCGGTCGACCTGCTGGCTGCGCCCCTCCTTGAGCGCCGCGCCGAGCTGGTCGAGCTCGCCGCAAGGCTGGCGGAAAGCGCCCGCGGCGCGCTGATGACGCGCACCCATGGCGATTTCCATCTCGGCCAGATCCTGGTCAGCGAAGGCGATGCCGTCATCATCGATTTCGAGGGCGAGCCTGCAAAGAACCTCGCCGAGCGCCGGGCGAAGACCGTTCCCCTACGCGACGTCGCCGGGCTTCTGAGGTCGCTGAGCTATCTCGTCGCCACTGCCCAGCTCGAAAACGACGCGGTCACCGAACACGAAAACGAAGTCCGCCGCGACGCCATCGCCCGCTTCGGGCGCAATGCCGAGGAAGCGTTTCTCGGTGCCTATTGGCAGGCGGTCTCGGCATCGAAGGAGCTTGCCATGCCAACCGATCAGCGACAGAGGGTGCTCGACGCCTTTCTTCTCGAAAAGGCCGCTTACGAGATTGCCTATGAGGCTCGCAACCGGCCGAAATGGCTGCCGATCCCGCTTTCCGGCCTGACCGAAATCCTGTCGCGCCTGACGGGGGGCAAGACATGAACGTCGAGCGCACGGACCTTCTCTCAGGCATCGGGCAGGATGCGCTCCAGGCCCTGATCGAGGGACGCCATGGCGATCCTTCCTCGATCCTCGGTCAGCATAAAGTCGGCGGCATGACGGTTGTGCGCGTCTACCTGCCGGGCGCCGAAGCGGTCGATCTTATCGAGGCGGCGAGCGGCAGGGTGGTGACGCCTTTCAGTATCGCACATCCCGCCGGCCTGTTTGCGGCGGCGGCGGCTTCGCGGACGGGATACCGGCTGCGGATCAAATGGCCGGATGCCGAACAGATCACCGAAGACCCCTATAGTTTCGGCCTCCTGCTCGGAGAACTCGACCTCCATCTGATATCCGAGGGCACCCACTACAGCCTGAGCCGGACGCTCGGCGCGGTCGCGATGTCGATCGACGGCGTCACGGGTGTTCGTTTTGCCGTCTGGGCGCCGAATGCGCGCCGCGTCTCGGTCGTCGGCGATTTCAATGCCTGGGACGGGCGGCGAAATCCGATGCGGCTGAGACAGCAGGCGGGCGTCTGGGAACTGTTCATTCCGAGGCTCGCGCCCGGCGAGAGGTACAAGTTCGAAATCGTCGACGCGCAGGGGACCTGCCTGCCGCAGAAGGCCGATCCGGTGGCGAGAGCGAGCGAAGCCGCCCCGTCCACAGCCTCGATCGTCGCATCGTCGACGCCGTTTCGATGGAGTGATGACGGCTGGATGAAGCACCGGCCCCGGCACGACAGGCTGGAGGGCGCGATGTCAGTCTATGAGGTGCATGCCGGCTCCTGGCTGCGCGAGAATGGCGGGCGATCGCTCGACTGGGTCGAGCTCAGCCAACGGCTCGTTCCCTATGCCAGCGACATGGGCTTTACCCATATCGAGCTGCTGCCGATCATGGAGCATCCGTTCGGCGGCTCCTGGGGATACCAGCCGCTCGGCCTCTTCGCCCCGACCGGCCGCTATGGCACGCCCGAGGATTTCGCCTATTTCGTCGATCGCTGCCATGGCGCCGGGATCGGCGTCATCCTGGACTGGGTGCCAGCCCATTTCCCCACAGATGTCTGGGGGCTTGCCCGCTTTGACGGCAGCGCGCTCTATGAACATGAAGATCCGCGCGAGGGCTTTCACCGCGACTGGAACACGCTGATCTACAATCTCGGCCGCAACGAGGTGAAGGGCTTCCTGATCGCCAGCGCGCTCGAATGGCTGGAGCGCTACCATGTCGACGGATTGCGCGTCGATGCCGTCGCCTCGATGCTCTACCGCGACTACAGCCGCGACGAAGGCGAATGGATTCCCAACCAATATGGCGGCCGCGAAAATCTGGAAGCGGTGGAATTCTTCAAGCACCTCAACAGCATCATTCATGAGCGCTGCCCGCATGCGATTGTCATCGCCGAGGAATCGACCGCCTGGCCTGGCGTCACCAAGCCGCCGGAAGAGGGCGGCCTCGGCTTCGACATCAAATGGAACATGGGCTGGATGCACGACAGCCTGAGCTACATCGAGAAGGATCCGGTCCACCGCAGCCATCATCATGGTACGATGACCTTCGGCATGCTCTATGCCTATTCCGAGCGCTTCATTCTGCCGATTTCCCATGATGAGGTCGTCTATGGAAAGGGCTCGCTTCTCACCAAGATGCCGGGCGACGAGTGGCAGAAATTTGCCAATCTGCGCAGCTATCTTGGCTTCATGTGGGGCCATCCCGGCAAGAAGCTGATGTTCATGGGCGGCGAAATCGCCCAGCCGGGCGAGTGGAACCATGATGCGTCGGTCACCTGGGACGTGCTGGACCGGCCGGCGCATGCGGGGCTTCAGCGACTGCTCAAGGACCTGAACGGCTTTTACGGAGAGGAACCGGCCCTGCAGTTCGGCGATTTCCATCCCGAGGGCTTCGAATGGGCGGTCGCTGATGACGCCGTCAATTCCGTTCTCGGCATGCTGCGTTATGGCCCTGACCGTTCCTCGTCGGTGCTCGTCGTCTCGAATTTCACCCCTGTGCCGCGTTACGGCTACAGGATCGGCGTGCCTGAGGAAGGGGTGTGGATCGAGAAGATCACGACGGATGCGCTGGAATATGGCGGCTCAGGCCTCGTCAACGGCGCAGTATCGAGCGAACCCGTGCCCGCGCATGGCAGGCCGTTCTCCCTGTCGCTGACGCTGCCGCCGCTGGCGACGATCTTTCTCAAGGGACCGTCGCCGTGAAGAAGCCGCCGGCCCTTGCGATCATTCGGCGTGCGGGGCCGGATGAATGAAAGGCCAGGGGCTTGCCTCGGAGCCTTTTTCGATCGGAACCTCGATGAGGACAGGCTCATCGAGTGAGAGCGCTTTCTCCAATATGTCTCTCAATTTGCCGGGACTCGTCGCCTTGAAGGATCGGACGCCGAAGCTTTCGCCAAGGGCGACAAAATCGGGATTGGTCAGATCCGAACCGAGAGTGCGGCCCTTATAGGTCTGCTTCTGGTCGCGCAGCACGTTGCCGTAGGCGGAATTGTTGAAGACGATGGCGACGACATTGATCTTGTGCTGGACTGATGTGGCAAGTTCCTGGACGCCGAACAGGAAGCCGCCATCGCCGGAAACCGAGATGACCGCTTTGTCGGGATTGGCGATTTTCACACCGAGCGCCGTGTTGAAGCCGAAACCGAGATTGTCCTGATAGCCGCATGTCACATACTGGCGAGGGCCGTAGACCGGGAATCCGAAGCGCGCGGTAAAGCCCATCTGGCTGATTTCCTCGACGAAGAAACCGTCCCTCGGCAGGATTTGCCGGATGGCATCGAGATAGGCAAGCTGCGGCTGCACCGCCTGGAAACGAGACCGGGCCTCTTCGTTGAACTCGGCGAATTCGCGCGTGCGGTCCTCGCGGCCGGACCCTTCAAGCGCATCGATCAGCGCCTGCGTTCCGTCCCGCGCATCCGCGACGACGCCGACATCGGGCTTGAGGCGGACCATCTCTGTGGGATCGATGTCGATGCGGATGATCTTGAGCCCTTTGGGCAGCCACTTCCACCGCATGAACTGCAACTCAAGCCGGCTGCCGATCCCGATCAGCACGTCCACCTTCTTCCAATATTCATAGGCGGCGACGAAATTCAGGTAGTTCGGATGGTCGTCGGCGACGATACCCTTGCCGGAGCGATGGGACGTCACAGGCGCTTGCAGGAGTTCGGCAAGAGCGGCGATCTCGGCTCCCGCGTCTGCTGCGCCACCGCCGACCATGATCATCGGATTCCCGGCGCCCGATATCAGCGCTGCCGCGGCGGCGATCTCGTCGGAGTTCACGGCCGGATGAGGTGCCCGCACCCCGACGGGAAGATCGACCTCGGGGCCGGATCGTCCAAACACGTCCCACGGCGCTTCGACCGCTCCCGGGCCCCCACGGCCGGAGAGCATCTTGCCGATGACCCCTGATATAACGGGGCCGGTTTCAGACTGGTGATCGATGCGTTCGGCCGTCTTGGTGATCCCGCGCATGGTGGCGAGCTGATCCGGCAGCTCATGCAACTGTCCTCTGCCCTGACCGATCAGGTGAGACATGATGTTGCCGGTAATGCAAAGCACCGGCGCGTTGGCGCCGTAGGCGGTGCAGAGCGCCGCGCCGGAATTGAGAACGCCGGGGCCGGGCACGACGGTATAGGCGCCGATCCGGCCAGTGGATTTGGCATAGCCGTAGGCCATGTAGCCCGCACCCTGTTCGTGCCTTGTATGAATGAACCGGATCTTATCGCCGGCGCCGTAAAGCGCGTCGTTGAAATCATACATGTGGGCGCCGGGGATGCCGAAGACCGTGTCGATCCCATGGGCGACAAGCGAACGGGTGATCGCCTGGCCGGTCGTTTCTTTCCTGCTCATTCGGAGGCTCCAATGGTGCGGTCGGTTATGATCTCAGGCAGCCTTCGGCCCGGAGCGCTGCGACGATGGCGCCGGCATCTGCCGGCTGCATGCCGGCAAGGTTCATGCGCCCGGAATCCGCCATGTAGATGCCGTGGTTTGCCCTGAGCGCGACCGCCGTTTCCTTGGGCATGGAGAGATTGGAAAACAGGCCACGTTGCCGGCTGATGAAGGCCAACTCGGGTGCAGCGGCGGCGAGTGCGGCACGATTACCGTTGACGCGCTGGCACATTTCTTCGAGCTCGGCGCGCCACATTGCCGTCATCTCGGGGCTCTCGAGAATGGTCCGGACGATGGCAGCGCCATGATCGGGCGGCATCGACCAGTTCACACGGGCAAGTGCCGCCATATTGCTTTCGGCCTTCCTGAGGTCATCCCCATTGCGGGCCATGACATAGAGGGCGCCGACGCGCTCGCGATAGAGGCCGAAATTCTTGTCGCAGGAATAGGCGATCAGCGCCTCGTCAACCGCTTCCAGGACCATGCGCGTCGGTGCGGCATCCTGTTCAAGCCCGTCGCCCAGCCCCTGATAGGCAAGATCGATGAAGGGCACGAGCCGATGCGCAACGAGGAGATCGGTAATCTCTCGCCACTGCTCCATGGTGAAATCGATGCCGGTGGGGTTGTGGCAACAACCATGCAGCAGCACCACGTCGCCTTCCACAGCGGAAGACAGGGCAGCGATGACGCTTTCGAATGTCACCTGCTGTGACGCAAGATCGACGAAGGCGTATTGCTTGACCGGCAGACGCGCCGAGGCGAAGATCGGCGCATGGTTGGGCCAGCTCGGCGACCCCAACAGAACGGTCGCTGATGGATTGGCCGTCTGGATGAGTTCGGCGCCGAGACGCAGCGCGCCGCTGCCGCCCGGGGTCTGGATGCCGACGAGGCGTGAACCGAAGGCCGGCGATTTTCCGAAAATGATCGGCTCAAGCAGGCGCACGAATTGCAGGTCGCCTTCCGGGCCGAGGTATTTCTTGCTGTCCTGGTTCTCGAGGAGAAACTGTTCGGCTGCCTTGACGGCGCGCATAACAGGCGTGCGCCCCATGGCGTCACGATAGACCCCGACGCCGAGGTCGATCTTTCCCGAGCGCTCGTCAGCCTGAAACGCCTTGATGAGTGCAAGCAGGCTGTCGGCTGCCCGGTTGTTCAGTTCGTTAAACACAAGTCACCTCGTTTCCTCTATCCTGCGTCGGAGATTAACTGAAGTTTCACGCCGAATTTCTGCGATTTTCCTCCTCCGCTGACATGGCGGTGCAGACAATCTGCGTGAAATGGTTACGATGTGCAGAAATTCACCGTCATGAAGGGGGTGGTCATGCTTGACCCGTTCGATATCAAACTGCTTGCCGCCCTCCAGCAAAACAGCGAGCTGACGCAGAGCGAACTGTCTCAGAAGGTCAATCTCTCCGCGACCCAATGCGCACGTCGTTTGGAAAGGCTGCGCAGCGAGCAATATATCCAGAGTGTCGTCGCCATCCTCAACCCCGCAAAACTGGGTTTCACGGTCGTTGCCCATACGCTTGTCAGTTTGAGAGCGCATACCGAAGGCGGAAACGAGAACCTTCATCGCTTCATCGAGACCGCGCCGGAGATTCTGGAGTGTTATTCGCAGACCGGCGACGCCGATTTTCTGATGAAGGTGATGACGCGCGACCTCGAACATCTCAGCCAGTTTCTCGAAAGAATGATCCGCGTCACCGACAATCTGGCATTGGTCAAATCGAGCATCGTTCTCAGGACACTGAAAAAGACCACCGCTTTGCCGCTGCAGATCGTCACCTGAAAGCGGCTCTGGCCTCTTTCACTTGAGATAGTGGACATGCGGGCGCGAATGGTGGGGCGAGGCTTCGATGCGTGCCTCGACGGAAAAGACCTCGCGAAGAAGCTTCTCGCTCAGCACGTCCTCAGGCGCGCCTGACGCAACGATCTTCCCCTGCTGCATGATGATGAGTTCATCGCAGAACATGGCGGCATGGTTGAGATCGTGCAGGGCGACGATGCTGGTGATCGGCAGGCTGGAGACGAGCCGCATCAGGCCGATCTGGTGCTGGATGTCGAGATGGTTCGTGGGTTCATCGAGGATCAGCTCCTGGGGCGACTGGGCGAGCGCCCTGGCGATATGGGTACGCTGCTTTTCGCCGCCCGAAAGGCTCTGCCAGCGATCGTCGCGCTTCTCGGCCATGCCGGCACGCGCAAGAGCATTTTCAACCGCTTCTTCATCGGCCCTCGTCCAGCCCGAGAACATCGACCGGTGCGGAAAGCGGCCGAGCTTGACGACATCGACGACCTTGAGATTGGCATTCGTGGTGGCATGCTGCTCGATGAAGGCGATACGCCTCGCAATCGAGCGGCGACTGATCGCGCCGATGTCGTTGCGGTCGAGCGTGACGCGGCCGGAATGCGGCCGCTTCAGGCCGGCGAGAAGCCGCAGCAGCGAGGTCTTGCCCGAACCGTTCGGCCCGAGCAGGCCGAGCATCCGGCCGGGCTGCGCCTCGAGGGAAACGCCGTCCAGAATGGTCTTCCTGCCAATTTTCCAGGTGAGGTTATCGGCCTTGATGCTCATGACGTGCGCTGGAACCGGTAGAGGATGATCGAGAAGAAGGGAACGCCGACCAGCGCCGTGACGACGCCGATCGGCAGGATTTGACCGGGAATGAGGGCGCGCGCGGCGATGTCTGCAAGCACCATGAAGATCGCTCCGCCGATGGCGCAGGCCGGCAGCAGGCGGATATGCAGCGGCCCGACGACGAAGCGGGCGACATGCGGCACGACGAGGCCGACGAAGCCGATCGAGCCGACCATGCTGACGATCGTGGCGGTCATCATGGCCGTCAGCGCGAAGAGCACCATGCGGGCGCGCCCGACATTGACGCCGAGCGAGGATGCCGCCTCGTCGCCGAAGGTGAAGGCATCGAGCACGCGGGCATAGAGCAGACACGCGGCAAGGCCGAGGCCGACGACGATCGAAACCAAAGCGAATTCCGGCCAGCGCACGCCGCCGAAACTGCCGAGCAGCCAGAACATGACGTCGCGGGCCTGCTGCGCATTGGCCGAGGTGGTGACGATATAGGAGGTCGAGGCATTGAAGAGCTGCGATGCGGCGACACCGGCAAGGATGGTGCGGTCCGCGCCGCCCCGTGTGCCGTTCGACAGCAATGCGACGAAGAAAAAGGCCGCGAAGGCGCCGGCAAATGCGCCGGATGATAGCGAGACTGCGCCCGAGCCGAGCCCCAGGATAACGATCCCGACGGCGCCGGTCGACGCGCCGGCGGAAATGCCGAGCACGTAGGGTTCGGCAAGCGGGTTGCGCAGCAGCGACTGCATAATCGCGCCCGACAGCGCAAGGCCCGCTCCGCAGAAGGCGGCGACGAGCGCGCGGCTGAGGCGATAATCCCAGATGACGGTCTCGTGGATGCGGTTCAGCTCGATCGCGGTCCATCCAAGCCGGTTGGTGACGGCCGAAAAGGTGGTCGCCAACGGGATCGGCAGGTCACCGATCCCGACGCTGACGCCGACGGCGACCGCGATCAGGCAGAGCGAGGCGAGCAGCAGTGCTGTCGCCGCTCCCAGCTGCCGGAAGAGACTACCCGCTTCCCTCACTTCAGAAGACCAAGAGCCTTCAGCTGCTCGGCCACCTGTTCGGCGCCGTAGATCGTGCGGATGGTCGGGTTCATGGCCTGGCCGTCCATGACGACGAGAGCCTTGTTCTTGACGGCCGGGATCTGGCTGACGGCAGGATCGGTGTTCAGGAACTTGATCTTGGCCTCCGGCTTGTCGAGTTCCCAGCGGTTACGATCGAGGCTGGCGACGACGATGACGTCGGGATTGGCGGCAATGATGCCTTCCCAGCCGATCGTCGGCCATTCCGCTGCCGCGTCGATGGCATTATGCCCGCCGAGCAGGTCGGCGATGAAGCCGGAGGCGCTATTCTTGCCGCCGACATAGGCATCGGCAGACGGGCTGGGGCTGGAGAACCAGAAGACGTAGGAGAGGTTCTTGCCGTCCTTGGAAACGCTTCCGCGAAGCTTGGCCTCACGCGCCTTGAAGTCGGCAATCACAGCCTGGCCGCGATCGGCGACGTCGAAAATCTTAGAGAGTTCGTCGATTTCCTTGTAGAGGAGATCCATGTTCCACAGCTCACCGCGGCTGCCATACTGGTCCTTGACGTCCTTGGTGCTGAGGCAGGTGCTGGGCGAGAGATAGGTTGAAACACCGACCTTGTCGAAATCCTCGCGCTTGGCGACCTTGCTGTTCGGCCCGACCAGGCTCGGCAGGGCGACGGCCACGAAATCGGGATTTTCGGCGAGCATCGACTCGAAGGTCGGCATTTCGACGGTGAGAAGCTTGACCTTGGCATTGGTCTCCGCGAGCTCAGGCAGGACCTTGCTCGGCCAGAAGGCGGTCCCGACCACCTTATCCTGAAGGCCGAGCAGCAGCAGGATTTCCGCGCTGTTCTGGCCAAGGCCGATCGCCCGCTGGGGCGCCTTCTTGAACGTCACCTCCTCGCCGCAGTTCTCCAGCGTCAGCGGGTAAGTGGTCGGACCGGCGAATGACGGCGTCGCGGCAAGACCGATCAGGGCGGAGAGGCCGCAGACGGCCAAAAGCGATTTAAAGCTGGTCACGATGAAAATCCCGGTGCGTGAATATATGCGGCCGGGGTATAGCCGCAGGAGTGACCGGAAAACAAGACTAAAACGATCAACTTTTCACAGAAAACGACAGCGCCGGACATTGCGCCGGTTCGCTCATTGCCAGAGCGCGTCCTAAGTCCAAATTAGCCGCTTTCGAGAAACTCCCGGATCGCCTCCGACAGAGCTCGCGGGTTCTCCTCGGCCACGTGATGGCCGCTGTCTAAGCCGAAACCGCGCACGTCCTCCGCCCAGTTTCGCCAGATGGCGACGGGATCGCCGTAGATCTGCTCCATGTCGTCGCGCAGCGACCAGAGGCAGAGCATAGGGCAGGTCACTTTCCGGCCGGCGTCGCGGTCCTCGCGGTCATGGAGGAGATCGATGCTCAGACCGGCGCGGTAGTCCTCGATCATCCCGTGGATCACGGCTGGGTCGTGGATGACGTTGAGGAGATCGTCATAGGCTTGCCTGTCCATCAGCGCCGGGGAGAGCTTGTCGTACCAGGCCAGGGGATCGGCCAAGATCGCCCGTTCCGGTTTTTCCGGCTCGGCAAAGAAGAACCAGTGATACCAGTCCCTGGCGAATTTCCAGTCGGCGCGTTCGAGATGTTCGATGACGGGGATGCCGTCAGCGATGACCAGCCTCAGCACCCGGTCGGGATGATCCATTGCCATGCGGAAGGCGGTGAGGCTTCCGCGGTCGTGGCCGACCACCGCGAAGTTTTCGTAGCCCAACCGCCGCATCAGCTCGATGAGGGATTCAGCCTTGGCGCGCTTGGAGGAGTTGCTGCTGTCGGGAGCATCGACCGGCTGGTAGGAGCGGCCGAAGCCGGGAAGATCCGGACAGACGACCGTAAAATCGGGCGACAGCTGATCCGCCACCTTGCCCCAGGTCATGTGTGTCCTGGGATGGCCGTGGAGGAGAAGAACGGCTGGTCCCGACCCACCATGACGGACGCGAAGCGGACCCGCCTCGACGTCGACTGTATCGCAAGCAAAGCCTTCGAACATCGTCAGCCGAGCTTGCCCACAAGCCTTGCATAATCCGAAAACGTGGCCCCTTCTTTGCGGCCAGCTTCGCCGGCAAGCTGCAGCACGCGGATCGGAAACAGGATCGCCGCTTGGTTGGCGCCGGAGAGCTCATGGTCATCGTCCTCCTCGATCGCCTTTTGAGCTTTCGAGAGCGCGGCGCCGATTTCCCCGCGCGTGAGCAATTCCTTCTCGGCGATCGCGTCGCATAGCGAGGCCATCGCCATGATAAGGCCTTTGAGCTGCAGATTGGCGGTATTCATGAGAACTCCCCGGGTAAAGAAGGATTTCTAGTCCGCCTCGACCGGCCGGATCGTGTCGACCGAGACCGTTCCGTCGAGGATACCCCGCTTTATATCACGTCTGTCCCGATCGATCTCGATCACGGTGTAGAGTTTGTCGTCGCGAAAGGCGCTGGCATTGGCGGTGGTGACATCCTCGGCGGGTGCGGCATCCACTTCCATGAAATCGAGTTCGCGCGCCGCGGCGACGATCCTGGCATCACCCGGCGTTCTGGCGGCCACGACGATGACGCCGTGTCCGGGGGCATTGTCCCATCTGGGATCGTCGGGTTTGGCGATCGGTTCCAGCCGGTAGATGTTGAGCATCTCGCCGCCGGTTTCGGGCGACGCTTCCGCCGCAGCATCCCGCATTTGCGCCTGGCTCTCGACCGACCGTCCGAAAGTGGTCGGGCTGGTGGCGTTGTTGATCTCTTCTTTGCCTGTCCTTGAAACGTTCGACATGTCGCTCTCCATCATCAGGACGGAAACGACGCCCGGCCGTAAACTGTTCCCGCACCAGCAAAGTTTGGCGCTTGACGTAGGGTTAGCTTGATCTATGCAACCCTGCGGAGCCCCCATACCCTTTTTCCAGTCGAGCACTAATTACTTGTTTTCGATCAGGGGGATCCCGTGAGCAAGCAAACCAGTGAATTTTCGCGCGACGACGCCGTTGCAGAGAGCCTCAACGGTCATGACCACAAAAGCATGGCGTTCGACGACGCCAGCGCCCTTCTGGAAGTCCTTGTCGCGGTCAGGCGTGGCAACTTTTCCGTGCGCATGCGCTCAGACCTCACCGGCGTCACCGGCAAGGTCGCCGATGCGCTGAACGACATCATCGCCGCCAATCAGCGCATGGCCCAACAGCTCGAACATGTCGGCCAGGTCGTCGGCCGCGACGGGCGAACGAGCACGCGGGTGCGCTTCGGCCTGTCGGATGGTTCCTGGTCCGAGATGGAAGGGTCGATCAACGGCCTGATCGACGATCTGCTCTGGCCGACGACGGCCGTCACCCGCACGATCACGGCGGTTGCCAAGGGTGACCTGCTGCAGACCGTGCCGCTCGACGTCGACGGGCGGGCTCTGAAAGGCGAATTCCTGCGCTCGGCCGATATCGTCAACACGATGATCAAGCAGCTGAGCGTCTTCACCTCGGAGGTAACACGTGTTGCCCGCGAAGTCGGCACCGACGGCAAGCTAGGCGGGCAGGCGCAGGTGCCGGAGGTGACGGGCGTCTGGAAGGACCTCACCGAAAGCGTCAACTCGATGGCGTCGAACCTGACCGCGCAGGTGCGCAACATCGCGGAAGTGACGATCGCGGTCGCCAATGGCGACCTTTCGAAGAAGATCACCGTCGACGTGCGCGGCGAAATCCTGCAGCTGAAGGAAGCGATCAACACCATGGTCGATCAGCTGCGCTCCTTCGCTTCCGAAGTGACGCGCGTCGCCCGCGAGGTCGGCACCGAAGGCAAGCTCGGCGGCCAGGCGCTCGTGCCTGGCGTTGCCGGCACCTGGAAGGATCTGACCGACTCGGTCAACGCCATGTGTGGCAACCTGACGGCGCAGGTGCGCAACATCGCCCAGGTGACAACGGCCGTGGCGCGCGGCGACCTGTCGCGCAAGATCACTGTCGACGTCTCGGGCGAAATCCTCGAACTCAAGGAAACCATCAACACGATGGTCGATCAGCTGAACGGTTTTGCCGGTGAGGTAACGCGCGTCGCGCGTGAAGTCGGCACCGAGGGCCGCCTCGGCGGCCAGGCGCAGGTGCCTGGTGTCGCCGGCACCTGGAAGGATCTGACCGACAACGTCAATTCCATGGCGTCGAACCTGACGGCACAGGTGCGCAACATCGCCGAAGTCTCGACCGCCATCGCCAATGGCGACTTGTCGAAGAAGATCACGGTGACGGTGTCGGGCGAAATCCTTGAGCTCAAGGAAACCATCAATACGATGGTCGACCAGCTGAACGCCTTCGCCTCGGAAGTGACGCGCGTCGCCCGTGAAGTCGGCACGGAAGGGCGGCTCGGCGGCCAGGCGAACGTGCGCGGTGTGGCCGGCACCTGGAAGGACCTGACCGAAAACGTCAACTCGATGGGCGGCAACTTGACGGCGCAAGTGCGCAATATCGCCGAAGTCTCCACAGCGATCGCCAATGGCGATCTGTCGAAGAAGATCACCGTCGACGTGAAGGGCGAAATCCTCGAACTCAAGGAAACCATCAATACGATGGTCGACCAGCTGAACGCCTTCGCCTCGGAAGTGACGCGCGTCGCCCGCGAGGTCGGCACGGAAGGCCGGCTCGGCGGCCAGGCCAACGTGCGTGGCGTCGCCGGCACCTGGAAGGATTTGACCGACAGCGTGAATTCCATGGCCTCCAACCTTACCGGCCAAGTACGCAACATCGCTGAAGTCGCGACCGCGGTTGCGCAGGGCGACCTTTCCAAGAAGATCACGGTGACCGTCTCGGGCGAAATCCTCGAACTGAAAGAGACCATCAATACGATGGTCGATCAGCTGAACGGTTTTGCCGGTGAAGTCACGCGTGTCGCCCGCGAGGTCGGCACGGAAGGCCGGCTCGGTGGCCAGGCGAACGTGCTTGGTGTGGCCGGCACCTGGAAGGATCTGACCGATAGCGTCAATTCCATGGCGGGCAACCTGACGGCGCAGGTGCGCAACATCGCCGAAGTGTCGACCGCAATCGCCAATGGCGACCTGTCGAAGAAGATCACCGTGTCGGTTTCGGGCGAAATCCTTGAACTCAAAGAAACGCTGAACACCATGGTGGATCAGCTGAACCGCTTCGCCTCAGAAGTCACGCGCGTCGCCCGCGAAGTCGGCACCGAAGGCAAGCTCGGCGGCCAGGCGCAGGTGCCTGGCGTAGCCGGCACCTGGAAGGATCTCACCGAGAACGTCAACTCCATGGCCTCCAACCTCACCGGCCAGGTGCGCAACATCGCCGAAGTGACGACGGCTGTGGCGCGCGGCGACCTCTCGCGCAAGATCACCGTCGACGTGAAGGGCGAAATCCTCGAACTGAAGAACACCATCAACACCATGGTGGATCAGCTGAACGCCTTCGCCGGCGAAGTGACGCGTGTTGCCCGCGAAGTCGGCACCGAAGGCAAGCTCGGCGGCCAGGCGCAGGTCTCCGGCGTCGCCGGCACCTGGAAGGACCTGACCGACAGCGTCAACTCCATGGCCGGTAACCTGACGGCGCAGGTGCGCAACATCGCCGAGGTGGCGACCGCGATCGCCAATGGCGACCTCTCGCGCAAGATCACCGTCGACGTGCGCGGCGAAATCCTGCTGTTGAAGGACACGCTGAATACCATGGTCGACCAGCTTCGCTCATTCGCTGGTGAAGTGACGCGCGTCGCTCGCGAAGTCGGCACCGACGGCCGGCTCGGCGGCCAGGCGGTCGTTCCGGGTGTGGCCGGCACATGGAAGGACCTGACCGACAACGTCAATCTGCTTGCTGCCAACCTCACGACCCAGGTTCGAAACATCGCCGAAGTGACGACGGCTGTCGCGCGCGGCGACCTCTCGCGCAAGATCACCGTCGACGTGAAGGGCGAAATTCTCGAACTGAAAAACACCATCAACACGATGGTGGACCAGCTGAACGCCTTTGCCGGCGAAGTGACGCGCGTGGCCCGCGAAGTCGGCACCGAAGGCAAGCTCGGCGGCCAGGCGCAGGTGCCGGGTGTCGCCGGCACCTGGAAGGATCTCACCGACACGGTCAACGTCATGGCCGCCAACCTCACCGAGCAGGTGCGCGGCATCGTCAAGGTGGTGACGGCGGTCGCTAACGGCGACCTCAAGCAGAACCTCACCGTCGCCTCCAAGGGCGAGGTGGCGGCGCTTGCCGAAACCATCAACAACATGACCAACACACTCGCGACCTTTGCCGATCAGGTGACCACGGTGGCGCGCGAAGTCGGCGTGGAAGGCCGCCTCGGCGGCCAGGCGAATGTTCCCGGTACTGCGGGAACGTGGAAAGACCTGACCGGCAACGTCAACCTGCTTGCCGCCAACCTGACGACCCAGGTGCGCGCTATCGCCGAGGTTGCCACCGCCGTCACCAAGGGCGACCTGACGCGGTCGATCAAGGTCGATGCGCGCGGCGAAGTCGCCGAGCTCAAGGATAACATCAACACGATGATCGACAACCTGCGCCTGACGACAGAGCGCAACACCGAGCAGGACTGGCTGAAAACCAATCTGGCGCGCTTTACCAACATGCTGCAGGGCCAGCGCGACCTGACGCTGGTCGGCAAGATGCTGCTCTCGGAACTGGCGCCGCTGGTCGGCGCGCATCAGGGTGTCATCTACCAGATGGATGCCGACGAGAGCCAGCCGTTCCTCTCGCTACTGTCGGTCTATGCGCAAGGGGTCGAGGCGGCGCATCCGCCGCGGCTCGATTTCGGCCAGGGCCTCGTCGGCCAATGCGCCAGCGACGCCCGCCGCATCCTCGTCACCGATCTTCCCGACAATGTCGTCCCGATCAGCTCTGGCGTGTTCACGACGCTGCCGCGAAGCGCGATCGTCCTGCCCGTGCATTTCGAGGGGCAGGTGAAGGCAGTGATCGAACTTGCTTCAGCAGGCGAATTCACAGAGCTGCAGCTCTCCTTCCTCGACCAGCTGACGACATCGATCGGCATCGTTCTCAACTCGATCGAAGCGACCATGCAGACCGAAGGCCTGCTCAAGCAGTCCCAGCAGCTCGCCGCCGAACTGCAGACGCAGCAGCGTGAGCTGCAGCAGACCAACGAGCAGCTCGGCCAGAAGGCGCAGCAGCTGGAAGAACGCAACGTCGAGGTCGAGGCGAAGAACCAGGAGATCGAGCAGGCAAGACGCGCACTGGAGGAAAAGGCGACCGAGCTTGCGCTGACATCGAAGTACAAGTCCGAATTCCTCGCCAACATGTCGCATGAGCTGCGCACGCCTCTGAATTCGATCCTCATCCTCGGCCAGCAGCTCGGGGAAAACCCGGATGGAAACCTGTCGGTCAAGCAGGTCGAGTTCGCAAAGACCATCCATGGCGCCGGCACTGATCTGCTGAACCTGATCAGCGACATTCTCGATCTCTCGAAGATCGAGTCCGGCACGGTGTCGGTCGACGCCGAGGAGATCTTCGTCAGCAACCTGCTCGAAGTCATGGCAAGGCCGTTCCGGCACGAGGCCGAAAATCGCAACCTCTCCTTTGCGGTCGAGGTCGGCACCGATGTGACGAAGAGCATCATCACCGACTCGAAGCGGCTGCAGCAGATCCTCAAGAACCTGCTGTCGAACGCCTTCAAGTTCACAGCGCAGGGCGGCGTCACGCTGCGCGTCGCATCGGCAACGAGCGGCTGGTCTCCCGAACATCCCTCGCTCCGGCATGCGCCCTCGGTCATCGCCTTCGAAGTCGTCGATACGGGCATCGGCATCCCGCCGGAAAAGCAACGCATCATCTTCGAGGCCTTCCAGCAGGCGGATGCCTCGACGAGCCGCAAATATGGCGGCACCGGCCTCGGTCTCGCCATCAGCCGCGAGCTGGCGAACCTCCTCGGCGGTGAGATCCAGCTGCGCAGCACGCCAGGTGTCGGCAGCACCTTCGTCCTCTACCTGCCGCTCACCTATGTCGGCGCCGGCACGGTTGCACTGAAGCCTGCCATGCCGCCGGCCAATGTCGTGGAATTCGCGGAAGCCGCGGCGAGCCGCCGTGCCGAAAAGCCGACCGAGCATGTCGCGGATGACCGTCATCGGATCGAGCCCGGCGATTCCGTGCTGCTCGTCGTCGAAGACGATGCGCACTATGCCCGCGTTCTCGTCGATCTCGCCCGCGACAACGGCTTCAAGGTGCTGGTTGCGATGCGCGGCAGCGACGCGCTTGGTCTCGCGCAGGAGTACAGGCCAGCGGCGATCTCGCTCGATATCTTCCTGCCCGACATGCTCGGCTGGACGGTGCTGAGCCAGCTCAAGCAGAATTCGCAGACGCGACACATTCCGGTGCAGATCATCAGCCTCGACGAGGATCGCCAGCACGGGCTAACGCGTGGCGCCTTCGCCTTCATGAGCAAGCCGACGACGCCTGAAGGCCTCGGCAAGGCGCTGTCGCGGCTGAAAGCCTATGCCGAGCCGCGCCGCAAACATCTGCTGCTCGTGGAAGACAACGAGGCCGAGCGCATGAGCGTCACCGCTCTTCTCGGGCACGACGACATCGACATAACCAGCGTCGGCTCCGGATCGGAGGCGCTCGCCGTTCTCCGGCAAGGTTCCGCCGACTGCGTCGTGCTCGACCTGACGCTCCCCGATATGTCCGGCTTCGAGGTACTCGAACAGATACGCGACGATGGCGAGATCGCCGAAGTGCCGGTGGTCGTCTTCACCGGGCGCGAGCTTTCGCCTGAGGAGGACGCGACGCTGCACAGCATGGCCCGCAGCGTCGTGGTGAAGGGCGTCGAGTCGCCCGAACGCCTGCTCGACGAGACGGCGCTGTTCCTGCACCGGGTCGTCGCCGACCTGCCGGCGGCAAAACAGGCGACGCTGCAGGAGCTGCACAGTTCGGACGAGGATCTGGTCGGCGAGACCGTGCTGCTCGTCGACGACGATGCCCGCAATATCTTCGCGCTGAGCAGCGTCCTCGAACGCCGTGGGATGAAGGTGCTGACCGCGACGACCGGCAGCGAGGCGATCGACGTCATCAACAACGAACCCTCCGTCGCGATTGTGCTGATGGACATCATGATGCCTGATATGGACGGCTACGAGACGATGCAGGTCATCCGCTCGGAGCCGCGCTTCCGGCGGCTGCCGATCCTGGCGCTGACGGCCAAGGCGATGAAGGGGGACCGCGAGAAATGTCTGGAAGCGGGCGCGTCGGATTATCTGGCGAAGCCCGTCAACACCGAGCAGCTTCTGTCGGCTCTGCGCATGTGGCTGCACCGCTGAGGACCCGGCCATGAACCCCGTCAACATCCTCCTCGTCGACGATCAGCCCGCAAAGCTCCTCAGCTATGAGGTCATCCTCGAAGAACTCGAGGAAAACCTCATCAAAGCGCAGTCCGCCCGCGAAGCCTTCGAGCACCTGCTGCGCACCGAAATCGCCGTGATCCTCGTCGACGTCTGCATGCCGGAGCAGGACGGATTTGAGCTCGTCGGCATGATCCGCCAGCATCCACGCTACCAGAACACGCCGATCATCTTCGTTTCCGCCGTGATGCTGGCCGAGCCAGACCGGCTGCGCGGCTACGCGGTCGGCGCCGTCGATTACGTCTCCGTCCCGATCGTGCCCGAGGTGCTGAGAGCCAAGGTCAGGGTTTTTGCCGATCTCTACCGGAAGACGCGGGAACTCGAACGCCTGAACGCCGATCTGGAGGCCCGGGTGCGCCAACGCACCGCCGAACTCGAAACCTCGGCGGCGCAACTGCGTGAACTCAACGAGGAGCTCGAGCATCGGATCGACCAGAGGACGCGCGAGCGCGAGGAGGCGCTGGCGCAGCTCTTCGAGGCGCAGAAACTCGACACGATCGGCCACCTGACGGGCGGCGTGGCGCACGATTTCAACAATCTTCTGATGGCGGTGCTCGGAAGCCTCAGCCTTCTGAAGAAGCGGCTTCCGCCGGATGAGCGCAGCGAGCGGCTGGTGACGAACGCGATCCAGGCAGCCGAGCGCGGCACGGCCCTGACCCAGCGCCTTCTCGCCTTCGCGCGCCGCCAGGAACTGAAGCCGCAGGCGGTCGACTTCCTCAGGCTGTTCGAAAACGTCGAAGATTTGCTTGCCAAGGCCGTGGGGCCACGCGTCGAGATCCGCAAGCGCATCCCGGCCGATTTGGCGCCCTTGCTCGTGGACAGCAACCAGCTGGAACTGGCGCTGCTCAACCTCTTCGTCAATGCGCGTGACGCGCTGGAAAGCGGCGGCGCCGTAACGGTCGCCGCGGTTCAGGCTGAAGAGGCTCGGCCGGCCGGTCTTGCGGGCGGCAATTACATCAGAATATCGGTGTCCGACGATGGCGAAGGCATGGACGAGGAAACTGTCTCGCGTGCCGCCGAGCCGTTTTTCACCACGAAGGGGGTCGGCAAGGGCACCGGCCTCGGCCTGTCGATGGTTCATGGTCTTGCTGCGCAATCCGGCGGCTCGATCCAGATATCGAGCATGCGAGGAGAGGGCACCACCGTTTCCCTCTGGCTGCCCATCGCCGAGGCCTTCGCCAAGGCGCCGCCCGTCGCCGAACCTGCGGCGGAGCCGCCGAAACCAGTGTCGAGATCCCTTGCCATTCTGGTGGTCGACGACGACGCGCTCGTCAGAACCGGAACCGTGGCGATGCTTGAAGATCTCGGCCACCTGCCGCGGGAAGCCTCTTCCGCTTCGCAGGCCCTGGAATTCCTCTCCGACGGCCAGGATTGCGACCTCGTCATCACCGACCATGCCATGCCCGGCATGACCGGCGCCGAACTCGCGCGCCGCCTTCGCGCCTCTTTCCCCGACCTGCCCGTTATCCTCGCCTCCGGCTATGCCGAGCTTTCCGAAGACAACGGGTTGGGGCGGATGCTCAGGATGACGAAGCCGTTCACACAGGAACAGCTTCAGGTGGCGATGGATAAGGCGCTCTCCGGCAAAGTCGCGGCGGCTTGATGGTGGGGGTGGTGCCGGGATATATGCATCCAGGGTGGCTCTAACTCTCGTCTCTTTCGAATTGTTGCCCGGCATAGAGGATACGGAGGATAACGACCTCGGCGGGCTCTACCACGAACGCCACGCTTACCCGGCGCTCAAAACCGACGATGCGCAGCCGAGGCCGAACATGATCACGGATGCTGCCGCGCTCGGGATATGTCTCGAACCCATCCATAAACGTCTTGATGCGGGCCACATAGTCGCGGGCGACGGCAGAAGATGCGGATTTCTGGCGGACGAAAGATAGATGCGCGCCAAATCCAACTCCGCCTCATCGGTGAGGCGGATACGATAGCGTTTCATCAACCTTCTTCCCGATCGATTTCGTCCATGCGCGCTTCAAGACGCTTCCAGACCTCATCGATGGGCTTGGCCGTCGCAGGATCGGCCTTGTAGGCATCGTAGGTGGCCGCGACTTCCGTTCGCAGCCAATGCTCAACCGCAGTTTCGCGTTCCTGCAAAGCCCGCAGTCCCTCGCGTATGACTTCGCTCTCCGAGGCGTAGTCCCCGCTAGATACTCGCTGCTTTACGCGCTTCGCCATTTCCACCGGCAAGGTGATGCTCATTTGTTGAGTCGAACGCATCTCGCACTCCTATCTCCGGAATTCTAACACAAAGTAGGATACAATCCTACTCCGGTAGAAGCAATCCTATACTCCTACGTCTGCCCAACGGCCGCCTTCGCAATTCGCACGCCGGCGAAACTTTTTGCCCTGTCAAAAGTTACTCCAATCCCATGCCATTTCATCCAAGGCTTTCGCTTGACCAAAATGTCGTTTGGCCCTGCATTCACCGAAGAGGGCACTCTGTTCCGCCTCTGGGCTCCCCTGCATGAAAGCGTGTCGCTGAAGATCGAGGGCGCAGATCCGCGCCCGATGCGGGCAGCGGAAGACGGCTGGCATCGGTGTACGGTCACGGACGCCCGTCCCGGCACGCGCTATCGCTTCCTCCTCCCCGATGGTCGCGAGGTTCCCGATCCCGCCTCGCGGCTCCAGCCGCAGGATGTGCACGGGCCGAGCGAAGTGGTCGACCTTTCCTCCTATCACTGGAAGATGGACGACTGGACGGGCCGGCCCTGGGAAGAGATGGTCATCTACGAGATGCATATCGGCTGCTTCACGCCGGAGGGCACTTTCAAGGCGGCGATCGAGCGGCTGGACCATCTGCAGTCGTTCGGCGTCACGGCGTTGCAGATCATGCCGCTCAGCGAATTCCCCGGCCGTTACGGCTGGGGCTATGACGGCGTGCTTCCCTATGCGCCTGATGCCAGCTACGGGCGGCCGGAAGATTTCATGGCGCTGGTGGACGCGGCGCATGAGCGTGGCATCTGCGTCTTCCTCGACGTGGTCTACAATCATTTCGGGCCTGACGGAAACCACATCCCGGCCTATGCGCCGCTGTTTACCGATCATCACAAGACGCCCTGGGGCCACGGCATCAATTACGATGGCGACGGCTCGGAGATGATCCGCGAATTCATCATCGAGAACGCCATCTACTGGATCACCGAGTTCAGGCTCGACGGTTTCCGCTTCGATGCCGTCCACGCCATCAAGGACGACAGCAACGAGCATCTTCTCCGCGCACTTGCGCGCCGCATCAGGGCCGCGGCCGGAAACCGGCATGTTCACCTGGTGGTCGAAAACGAGGAGAACGACAGCGACCTGCTGCAGCGCGACGAAAATGGCGAGGCGAAACTGTTCACCGCCCAGTGGAACGACGACGTGCATCATGTGCTACATATCGCTGCCACGGGCGAGACCTTTGGTTACTATGCCGATTACGCCGGCGACGCCGGCAATCTCGGCCGGGCGCTGGCGGAAGGCTTCGTGTTCCAGGGCGAACACATGCCCTATCGCGGGGGAAGCCGCGGCAAGCCGAGCGGCCATCTGCCGCCGACCGCTTTCGTCTCCTTCATCCAGAACCACGACCAGATCGGAAACCGCGCACTCGGCGATCGTGTCTTGGCGTCAAGTCCGGCCGATGCCGTCAGGGCGGTCACAGCAATCTATCTCCTGGCGCCCGGAATACCGATGCTGTTCATGGGCGAGGAGTGGGGAGCAGAAGAGCCTTTTCCTTTCTTTTGTGATTTCGACGAGGACCTGAACGAGAAGGTCAGGAAAGGCCGCCGCGAGGAGCTTTCGCGCTTGCCGGGCTTTGATGCCGAAGACCTTCTCGATCCGACGGCGCCGTCGACCTTCGCCGCCGCCAAGCTCGACTGGTCGAAACTCGACTCCTCGGAGACCCTCGATTTCTACAGGACGCTTCTTGATGTCAGGCGCCGGAAAATCATTCCCCTGCTGAAGGGCGCCGGCGCCGGTGACGCCGTTTACCGCTCGGCAGGAAGTGCTGTGGCCGTAGATTGGACGCTCGCCGGCAGCAGGCGCCTTCATCTGCGCGCCAATCTCGGCAATGAGGCGGCGATGCTTCCCGAGGAGCGGCACGAGGGCGAGACGATCTTCCGTCTGGGCAACCTCGACGGCGGCGATCTCGCGCCCTGGACGGTGATCTGGAGCGTCAGTGAGGCGTGAGCGCATGCGGCAAGACGATCGCAGGATGAAATCCGCTGACCTCGACGAGCTTGCTCGCCGGCATGGCATCAGCCCGACCAGGCCGAGCCCGGACAATCGGGAGGTGGCAATCTCCAACGCGGCCAAACGCAAGATCCTGTCGGCATTGAAAGTCGAATTGCCGGCAGCCGCTGATCCGGAGGCGGGTGCGTCGCTGCCGGAGCGGGAGCCGGCGGATCAGAAAATCCCGACCTCGTTTCTGCCGGATTTCCTTACCCGCACCCGGATATGGGGCATCAGCCTGCAGCTTTACGAGCTGCGTTCACCGCGCAACTGGGGTATCGGCGATTACCAGGATTTGGCCGATATGGCTGAACTCGCCGGGTCGCTCGGCGCCGATTTCATCGGCCTCACCCCGCTTCACGCGCCGTTTCTCGCAGATCCCGACCGCTGCAGTCCCTACGAGCCATCGAACCGCCAGCATCTCAACCCGCTTTATATCGCCGTCGACCGGGTGCCGGGTTTTGTCGGAAGCCCCGAACTCGAACGGCAATTGCAGCGCCTTCGCCGAACCGATCTCGTCGACTACGTCGGGGTCGCCCGAACCAAGCTCGCAGCGCTGCGTGGTCTCTGGCCGGCCTGGCGGCAGCGGGGACCGGCCGACGCGAACTACCATCCCGCTGATTTCGACGCCTTCATCGCAGAGCGGGGCGACAGCCTCAGGCTGCACGCGCTTTTCGAATGCCTGTCGTTTTCCATGGTGGAAGACGGGAGGGGTGCGGGCTGGCGGGGATGGCCGGCCGATTTCCGGCGCTGCGACAGTCCAGCCGTCAGGGAATTCGAGCGCGACCACGCGGATGATGTCCGTTTCCATATGTGGCTGCAATGGCTCGCTCATCGGCAGTTGCTGCAGGCGGCGGAGCGGGCGCGTAAGGCCGGCCTGCGGCTCGGGCTCTATCTCGATCTTGCCGTCGGCGAAGCTGTCGACGGCTCGGCGACGTGGAGCGAACCCGACGTCTATGTCTCCAAAGCCACGATCGGCAGCCCTCCCGATCCCTTCGCCGTGGACGGGCAGGATTGGCATCTCGCGGGATATCTGCCGTCCACGATCGCCGCGGGAAACATGTCGCCCTACCGGCGCATGGTGAGCGCGGCCATGCGATATTCGGGCGCGATCCGCATCGACCACGCTCCGGCGGTTCGTCGCCTCTTCCTGGTGCCGACAGGCAGCCGGCCGGATGGCGGCGGCTATGTCCGCTATCCCCAGCATCGGCTCCTGCAGATCCTCGCAGACGCTTCCGCCGAACATCGATGCCTCGTCATCGGCGAGGCGCTCGGCATGATCCCTGAAGACCTGCCCGATGATCTCGACGCGGCGCAGATCCTTTCCTATCGCATCCTTTCCTACGAGCAGGACGAGAAGGGTTTCAAGCCGGCGGATGCCTATCCCGTCCTCGCCTTGGCCTGCATCTCGACGCATGACCACCAGACACTGGCCGGCTGGTGGCGCGGCGCCGATATCAAGGCCAGATGCGACCATGCCATCGTGCCGCCGGATCTCACTGGGGAACATCTAAGACACCGCAAGCGCGAACGCCGAAATCTCAAGGCGGCGCTCGAGGCCGCCGGTCTCGATCTGCCGGCCGGGCTTACCGCGAGGGCAAGCCGGGAAGCTCTAAGAGAACTGACCGTCAGCGCCTACCGCTTCATTGCCAGGACCCCGTCGCTTCTCGCCGTAGTTCGCCTTGCCGATCTCACCGAAGAGAAAAAGCCGACCAATATTCCGGGTACCAGCGACACTTATCCGAACTGGAAGCCGAAGCTCTCGGTTGCGCTGGGCGATCTCACGGCGAGCCCGCTGGTTGCGCGCGTGACGGCAGCGATGCGGGAGGAAAGACCGCGGCGGTGATCGAGGTCGGGTGGGCCGATCGCACGATTTGCCGCTCGGGCGGAACCTCCTTGGGCTTCAACAGTTTGACTCGCGGAATCGAGGAGAAATCATCCTCATGACGAGGTGCTGGAAGCCTGCCCGCCTCGCCATGACGATTGTGATGGAAAACAGATCATGACGACCGCATTCATCCTTGTTGCATTGGTTCTCATCATCACCCTTGCCGGCCCGACATTGCTGTTCATCTGTGTTGGCTATGCCGACTATGTGCTGGAACGGCGCAGGCACCTGCTGGCTGTGAAACACGCGGTTAAGCGTCGCAGCGACGAGTTTTGAGATGCCTGCGGCGACGGCGCGTGATGCGTGCTTTCCGGCTCGCTGCCGCGGCGTCGTCAGGCCAGGACGCCGGCCGCGATCGCGGCCTTGATGAAACGCTGGCGGGCCAGTTCGGCGCTGCCGCGCCTGCGAAGCGCATCGACACAGCGCCGCTTCGCTTCGAAATAACCGCCGCCCCGCATGCTGGACCAGCGGTGGTTCAGCGCTTCGAGGGCCGCATCCGGGCCTCCTATGCACTGTTCCTCGCTCTCGCCGGTGCGAATGAAGACGGGATATCGCCACACCAGCTTGAAATCGACCTCGATGACGTTAGCCATGACATGATCTCATGCGGTCGTCCGGGGTCGCAGATCTTGCGGTACTGCGCCGGGCATTGGATCGATTTTTCGGGGGCATGTGTGATCTCCTTTGCCGGCCGAACTCCGCCGTGGCACGGTTGTTCCGGTTTAAGGCCATAGTCGCGGATTTCAGGAACACTGTCCGCCGCCGCTTGTTATATTTGGAGCGAGCGGCCGAGGCCGAAGCAGCTGGAGGATTCGATGAAGCGGAGCATAGGATTGGGGCTGGTTCTGGCCGTTGCGCTGACGGGTTGCACGACCGCCTCAGGCAGCTATTCGTCGGCGGGGCTCGCCCCCATTCCCGGCAGCATCACCTATAACGGTCAGCCGCGCACGAAATTGACGAAATCGCCAGTGGGTTCTTCCTTCCCGCACAGCTTTACCGATCAATGGGGGCGGCAGGTCGAAGAGATCTATATCATTCAGCCGGACCGGAGCTTGCTGATCGCCGAGCGCCATTATCGGCCAGTCTTCTCGCTCGACGACGACTGAGGCGAGCTATCCTTCGTCGGATCTAACAAGATTTCAGGATTGCCAGCTTGTCGATTATGACCGACGTTGGTTCCCTTAGGTGAGGGGAAATCATGCTCGACGTCCTCATACGAAGCACACTCGATATCGTCGGCCGCACGGAGCGCCTGATCGAAACGACGAAGCGCCTGCTCCATGGCGGAGACTTCGACGAGATCGAAATCTACGAACTCGATTGCGAGATCGAACGGCTGAGGAACGTGCTCTTCGCCGCCGACGAAGCCATCCGATCGCTCGCATGCAAGGCTGAACGCTTGCCGCAGACGGCTGGAGAACACGGACTGCACACGACATTGCATTGAGCACAGGGAGCTTGAAAGCCACATTTCACGAAGCCCGCACTGCTGCGTTCCCATGCGCTGAATGCATGTCACGCTGATGTCACGCGACCGTAGCAACGATGTGTGCTTGATAGGCGTGGGCTAGACGGCTTTTGATTGGATTGCCGAAATTCGCAGTTTCGTTATTTGATCGATTTTTAAGCATGTTGGGGACGCCGATGAAGGACGTGGGGCCGGACCAGGCCTGTCCTTTTCGCTCGTCATTGTTTCGTTGGGGCATCGCGATGAGCATGAAAAAGCTGAAGCAGGAATCTCAGGCCGAGGAGTTCATCTTTCCTGTTCACACCAGGACGATCGCAGAGATTCGCTACGATATTCACAGCCAGATGATGACGGTGGTCTATCACGACGGCCGCTCGCGCACGACATCAGGCATACAAGGCCCTGCCATGCTGAGGATTCTCGCCCAGCAGCCGCTGGAGCGCTCTCAGTTTCTGCTGCAGACCGTCATCTGACGCCGGAGGCAGGCCGCATATCTGTCAAAATAAGCGGGAGTGGTGCATCCATTTCCGGCGAGCCGCGTTCATCCCCGATGGCCACATCCTTGGAGGGAACGCCGATGACCTTTCCACCGCCCAAATCCGAAGCGCCCGTGCAACGCTTCGAACAGGCGACCGCTGCTGCGCGCGATGCCCTTGAAAAGCTGGTTGCAGCCGCCAACGAAGCCGGATGGGGAACCGAGGAGATATCGGTGGCACTCCTCAAGGCCGCGCAATTTCTGAACGATGCCAACAAGAAAGATCCCGACCCGGCCGACGATCCTGTCATTAGCGACGCGCCCGGCAAACGGGAGCAGATCGGCCACGGCGAGCTTTTCGACTAGAGCCTGTCGCGCAAAAGTGTGCGCGGTTTTGCGATAACGACATGCGCAAAATAAGGACCTAAGCGCGGCAAGCGCATCTGAAAGATTGCGACGCGCTTAGAAGGAATCATCCGCCGGGCGCCGCGACGGAGCCGCGCACAACGAGGCTCGTGCCGACGCGCAGGCGTTCGGCAGCAAGCGGTGTTCGTTCGATGCGGGCGACAAGCCGTTCGCCAGCGAGTTTGCCCATGTCGTAGACGTGCTGGTCGATGACGGTGATCGGGGGAACGGTGACGCTGGTCCAGTCGGCGTCGAGAAAGGAAATCATCGAGACGTCTCTCGGTATCGACAGCCCGAGCGATTGCAGCGACCTGAAGATCCTCAGCCCGACGAGGCTGTCGGATGCCAGCAGAGCCGTCGGTGGCGATGCTTCCGAGAGCAAGCGTCTGACGACGGAGTCCGTCTGCTGCTGGTCGGTGGCTCCGAATCGCACAGAGTGAAGGGGGTGCGGCAAGCCCGCCTCTTTCAGGACGCTGACGAAGCCTTCGACGCGTTCGCGCACGGCGGAATTCGAAATCCGGCCGGTATCGATCAGCCCGCCACCCTCGTCGTCCATGGCGGAGACGTAGGCCAGGTGGCGATGCCCCTGGTCCACCATGTAACGGGTCGCCGTAATGGCAGCATCCCGGTCATCGCCGGTCACGGCATCGACGCCGAGCTCCGGAATGCTTCGGTCGAAGAGGACGAGGGGCACGCCGGCGCGGCGGACATCCTGCAGATGCCCCATGCCGTCGCAGCGGGCCGGCGTTACGATCAGCCCGTCGACACGCTTGCCGATCAAGAGATCGACGGCCGATTTCTCCGCGTCGAGCTTTTCGCCGGAATTGGCGATGATGACGTTGTAGCCGGCAAGACGCGCCGCATCGCTGATGCCGCGCACCGCCAGGCTGAAGAAGGCATTCTCGATATCACCGACCACGACCCCGATAATGCCGGAACGGCCGGTGCTCATGCTGCGGGCAAGTTCGTTCGGCCGGTATTCGAGCGCGGCCGCGGCCGCCATGACCCGGTCCTTGATCTCATCGCTGACCACGCCGTAGCCGCCGAGAACGCGGGCAGCCGTCGCCTTCGAGACCTTTGCCGCCTTCGCGACGTCGGCGACTGTGACTGAACGTTTCGAAGCAGCGGAATCTTCCATGAGCAAGCACTACAAGAGTTATTGACGGGCGGTCAATTGACGAGTATCAAATATGTCGTGAGACCGGTCTCTTTATATATGAGACCGGTTTCTTGTCCAGAAATCTTCGTCGCGTTGCGACAGGAGAGGAGGGCAGACAATGCCGGTAAGAGCATTCCTTTCAGAGCGGAGAACGACCATGAAAACCTTTGAATCTTTTGCAGCCCTCTTAGCCCCGCTGCGGGCCGGCCTTTTGACGTGCCTTCTTGCAACGGGCGCCGGGTCGGCTGTCGCGGCCGGCAATCCCTACAATCTCATCGAGCCCGGGACGATCAGCGTCGGCACGATGGGCGACGCCAAACCCTACACTTTCGCCACAGCGGACGGCCAATTCACTGGTTTCGACATCGAGTTCTTCCTCAACGTCGCCTCCCGCATCGGCTTCCCCAAGGAGAAGGTGACGTTCACCGGCCAGGAATTTTCGGCGCTGCTGCCTTCGGTCGCCAATGAGCGCTTCGACGTTGCCGTTGCGGCGATCGGAACCACCGAAGCCCGCAAGAAGACGGTCGATTTTTCCGACGGCTATCTTGCCGGCTACCTCTCCGTGCTGACGCCTGATGCCGGGATCAAGGATGCTGATGGGCTGAAGGGCAAGCGTCTCGGCGTGGTGCAGGGAACGCTGCAGGAAGTCTATGCCGCCAAGAATTTCGGTGGGACCGATCTCGTGAAATTCCCCGACAACAATTCCGCCGTGGCTGCGCTCAATAATGGCACGATCGATGCGCATTTTCTCGATTACGAGGCCGCCAAGCAATATGGCGAGCGTTATCCCGCACTGAAGGTCGCCGTCAACATCCCGTCCTTCGATGCGCCGGCTGGCTTCGTGATCAGGAAGGGCAACGACGCGTTCCGCACGGCGCTGAACGGCGCCCTGCACGACGCGATGCAGGACGGCACCTGGAAGACACTCTACGAAAAGTGGTTTCCCGGCTCGCCGATGCCCGACCAGTATCTTCCCAAGAAGTGAGGCCGCAGGCCGTCCGTCAAAAGCGGACGGCTGACGCCTTGCGCCGGCATGTCCGACAAGGGCTTCGATGGGGATTTTTATGAACTGGCTTGAAAATCTGCGCCGCAGCTTCCTGGATTGGGACGCGATGGCGGAAGTGCTGCCGAGCATGATCAGCATCGGCCTGAAGAATACGCTGATCCTCGCCGCCGCTTCAACCGTGCTCGGCGTCGTCATCGGCATGGTGCTCGCGGTCATGGGCATTTCGCAGTCCCGCTGGCTGCGGCTGCCGGCACGCATTTATACCGATATTTTTCGCGGGCTGCCGGCGATCGTCACGATCCTGATCATCGGCCAAGGGTTTGCCCGGATGGGACGGGAGATCTTCGGTCCGTCGCCATTCCCGCTCGGCATCCTGGCGCTCAGCCTGATTGCCGGCGCCTATATCGGCGAGATCTTCCGATCGGGCATCCAGAGCGTCGAGCGCGGACAGATGGAAGCCTGTCGGGCGCTCAGCATGAGCTACGGGCAGGGCATGCGCCTGATCGTCATCCCGCAGGGTGTCCGACGCGTTCTGCCGGCGCTGGTCAATCAGTTCATCGGCAACGTCAAGGATTCGAGCCTCGTCTATTTCCTGGGATTGCTCGCCTCGGAGCGGGAGATCTTTCGCGTAGGACAGGACCAGGCCGTCGTCACCGGCAATCTGTCGCCGCTGCTGCTGGCGGGCGTCTTCTACCTCGTCATCACCGTGCCGCTGACCCACTTTGTCAATTTCATCGATACGAGGCTGCGGCTGGGAAAACAGGGGCGCGGTTCAGGCACCGCGAGCGGGTTGGTCGAGGTGAGCGAGCTGAAGGCGGCCGCCAGCCCCGCTGCTACCGATGCGCCACGTTTCAGGGGCGGCGCGCTCAACATCCGCAATCTCACCATGGCCTATGGCGAACTCGACGTGCTGAAGGGCATCGACCTCGACATTGCCCCCGGCAGCGTCACCTGCATCATTGGGCCTTCCGGCTCGGGCAAATCGACACTGCTGCGCTGCCTGAACCGGCTCGTCGAACCGAAGGGCGGCGACATCCTTCTCGATGGCGACAGCATCCTTGCCATGAAGCCGGAGAGGCTGCGCCGGCGCGTCGGCATGGTGTTCCAGCACTTCAACCTGTTCCCCGACCATACAGCGTTTGAGAACGTCATGTTGTCGCTGACGAAGGTCAAGAAAATGCCGAGGCGGGAGGCGCAGCGTATCGCCGAGGCGCGGCTCGCCGAAGTCGGTCTTGCCGCCCGCAGGGATCATCGCCCGGCGGGGCTTTCGGGCGGTCAACAGCAGCGTGTCGCCATCGCCCGCGCACTCGCCATGGACCCCGAAATCATATTGTTCGACGAAGTCACGAGCGCACTCGATCCCGAACTGGTGAAAGGCGTTCTTGACCTGATGGCCGCACTCGGCCGTCAGGGCATGACGATGGCTGTCGTGACCCATGAGATGGGATTTGCCCGCAGGGTGGCCGACCAGGTCGTCTTCATGGATGAGGGCCGTATCGTCGAGGCGGGATGCCCCGAGCAGATCTTCGACAATCCGCGCAGCGAACGGCTGCAGCGCTTCCTGGCGGAAGTCCTCTGACGCATCGGTCGCAACGCACGCGCTGGATCTCATTCGAACAAAGCAAGAGCAGGAAACAAGGTTATCGACATGAATGCCTTCAACAAGTCTTCGAAGGTCGCCATCATCGGCGGCGGCATATTCGGCGTCTCGACGGCGGTCCATCTGGCCCGGCTCGGGATTGCCACCGTGCTGATCAATGACGGGCCGCTTGCCAACGGCGCCTCCGGCCGTTCGCTCGCCTGGCTCAACTCGGCCCGCAAGCGCTCGGATGCCTATCATAGGCTGCGCCTGGCCGGTATTGACCGTTACCGTACGCTCGCCGCCCGATATCCCGATGCCCCGTGGGTTCGTTTCGACGGCGGCCTCACCTGGGACGCCGATGACGCCAGCAATGAGATCACGGAGATCTTCGACTACGAGCGCGATCTCGGCTATCACGCGCAATGGCTCGCGCCCGAAAAAATTGCCGCGGCAACGCCCGGGGTCGACGCCCGTGCCGTGACGCCGCAGGGCGCGATCTTCAATCCCGGGGAGGGGTGGGTCGATCTCCCCTCGCTGATCGGCGCGCTTGCTAAAGAATTCCGCGAACTCGGCGGCGAGATCGTCATCAATGCCGGGCGTGCGACGGTGGATATCGAAGGCGGGCGCGCCAGCGGTGTCACGACGGCGGATGGCAGGCGCCGCGCGGCCGATGCCGTGCTGCTTGCCGCGGGCGGCGAGGTTCCGGCGATCGTGGCCGAGGCCGGCCAGCATATCGAGGACGGGACGCCAGTTGCCCTTCTCGTCAGAACCAAGCCGATCCGCCATCCGCTGAAGGCCGTACTCAATACGCCTCGCGTTGCCATTCGCCCAACGCCAAATGGCGGCTTCGCGCTCGATTCCGCCTGGTCGGAGGAAGAGGTGCGCGTCAGGCCTGACGGCAGCTATGATGTCAGGCAATCGACGCTGGACGGGCTGTTGCGTGAGGCGTCGAACGTTCTCGAAGGCAATCCTGTGCTTGAGATCGAGGATTACGGCGTCGGGCTGAAACCTATCCCGGGCGACGGCGAGCCGGTCTTCGGCGAATTGCCGTCGATCCCGGGTTATTTCGTCGCCTTCAGCCATAGCGGGGCCACCCTTGGGCTGATCGCCGGCGAACTGCTGGCGGACGAGATAGCCACCGGGCACCGCCACCCGCTGCTTGTGGGCTTCCGGCCCGAGCGCTTCAGTCCATCGCAACAGTGAGGTCGAAACGGCAGCGCGACAGGCTGAGCGGCGGGCGGATCAATTAGAGCCATTGAGCGTTTTCCTCTGGAAACAACGGGAGACGCATCATGGTGAAGGACCAGTCCGCCGACTTTGGCACAGAGAAGAGATATGACGACGGCATCCCAATGGCGAACGGGGAAGAGGCGGGCGTCAATCCCGCTCTGCTGCGGCGTGAGGGCTTTGCGAGCGAGGCCGAGTACCGGGCGTATCTTGCCACGCTTGGCGCAGATGGCCTGCCTCGGAGTGAAGACTATGGCGAGGTGCCGTTCCCCGTTTCCGAGGATCATGTTCTGGAAGCCCGGCTACGGGAGTTGCGGGAAGAGCTCGAAAACCTCCGGGCTCGCCTTCACGTGATCAGAGAGCAGGCGGCGACCGTGGTTTCCGAGAACGTCCGCTGGGCCGATGCGAGCGCCCATGCGCAGCTCGGCAATCAGCCGTGGCTCAAGCTGGCGGGCGCGATGGCGACGGCATTCGTCGTGGCGCGCGGCATCCGCCGGCTGCCTTTGGGAACCGTGGCGACCACGGCTTTGCCCCTTGTCGCTGCCGCACTGAACCGGAAGTTCGCCCGAGCGTAGGTCGCGCGGTGTTCGAACGGGACCGCGCTCTATTTCTTGGAATTGGCTTCAGAGTCGGCTATGAGGCCGATCTGGCCTGCGGTCATCCGGATAAGATCGATCAGGTTTCGATAGTGTTTTAAATTGCGATGGCCGCACCATATCCTTGGTCTGGACCAAAAGCCGAGGATGCCCGATGACTGCGACAGCCCATGACGCCAGCAGCCAAAATGGTTCGCGACAACTCGCGGCGCTGGTGCTCGGTGCGATCGGGGTCGTCTATGGCGACATCGGCACCAGCCCGCTCTATGCCTTTCGCGAGGCGCTTCGGCCCTTCGCGCATGACGGCGCGACCCCGCCTGAAGTGATCGGGCTGATCTCGCTGATGATCTGGACGCTGACGATCATCGTCACCTTCAAATACGTGCTTTTTCTCTTGCGGGCCGACAATGACGGCGAGGGCGGAACGCTGTCGCTGCTGGCCCTTCTGATGAAGAAGACGAAAAAGCACGCGACCATCTTCTTCTTCGCCGGCATCATCGGTGCCGCCCTTTTTATCGGGGACGCGATGATCACGCCGGCGCTTTCGGTCCTTTCCGCGCTGGAAGGGCTGAAACTGGTGACACCCGTCTTTACGCCCTATGTGCTGCCGATCGCGGTGGCAATCATGCTCGTCATATTCCTGATGCAGTCGGTCGGCACTGCCGCCGTTTCCAGGCTGTTCGGACCGATCACCCTTGTCTGGTTCGTGGTCATGGGCATAGCCGGCCTGCTGCATATCGCCGACGACCTCTCCATCCTCGCCGCACTCAATCCCTACTACGCGCTCGATTTCATCACCCATGCGGGCTTCGTCGGCCTCGTCATCCTCGGCGCCGTCTTCCTGACCGTCACCGGTGCCGAGGCGCTCTATGCCGATCTCGGACATTTCGGGCGCAGGCCGATCCAGTTCGCCTGGTTCGCCGTCGTCTTTCCGTCGCTTGCCCTCAACTATCTCGGCCAGGGCGCTCTCGTCCTGAAGAACCCGGCTGCCGCTTCCGATCCGTTCTTCCTGCTGTTCCCGGGATGGGCGCTGCTGCCGACGGTGCTTCTGGCGACGGCCGCGACGATTATCGCCAGCCAGGCGGTGATCACGGGAGCCTTCTCGCTCGCGCGCCAGGCCATCCATCTCGGATTCCTGCCCCGGCTGGAAATATGCTTCACATCGGCCTCGAATACCGGCCAGATCTACGTTCCCACGGTCAACATGATGCTGCTGATCGGCGTGCTTGCCCTGATCCTCAGCTTCGGCAGCTCGGAATCGCTGGCGACGGCCTACGGGATCTCGGTGACAGGCGCGATGGTGGTCACAACAGTGCTGTCGTACCAGTTCCTTCGCGCCATCTGGGGCTGGACGGTGTTATCAGCCCTGGCCGTCCTGCTTCCGCTCTTCGTGCTGGAGAGCGTCTTCCTCGGCGCCAACCTTTTGAAGATCCATGACGGCGGCTATGTTCCGGTCCTGATCGCCGCAGCGCTGATCGCCATGATGTGGACATGGAAGAAGGGAACGTTGCTCGTGCGGGAAAAGTCGGCGCGCAACGACATTCCGCTTGCCCAGTTCATCAAGTCGATCGAGCGGAAATCCGACCATAGCCCCGTCGATGTCCCGGGAACGGCGATCTTCCTGACAAGCGTTCCCGACATGACGCCGAACGTGCTCCTGCACAATATCAAGCACAACAGGGTCCTTCACGACCGCAACGTCATCCTGAATGTCCGGACGGCATCGCGACCCTATGTGCCGGAATCGCAGCGCGTGACGATCGAGCGGCTCTCGCCCCGCTTCAGCAAGATCCAGCTCAATTTCGGCTTTATGGAAGATCAGAACGTGTCGGCGGCCATGCCGCTCTGCCGGCAGGCGGGATTCAACTTCGAGATCATGTCGACCTCCTTCTATGTCGGGCGGCGCAAGCTCGTCGGCGATCCCAATACCGGTCTTCCCCATTGGCAGGATCGGCTGTTCATCGCCATGGCCGGTTTCGCCATCGATCCGTCCGATTATTTCCAGTTGCCGAGCAATCGTGTCGTCGAACTCGGCGAGCAGCTGGTGATCTGACCGAACTGGTTCGGCAAGGGTCGGGTCCGGAAGCGTACATATGCCGGCGAATTGAGCGGGCGCCATCTTGTTGCCGAAGTGTGCGTGAAACCTTCCTGTCTTGAAAGGAGGATTGCATGGCTGGATATGATGACCGCTACGTCGAGATCACGACGCGGCTGCGCTCGGTGCAGTCGTTCTGCGATTTCCTTTCGCAAGGCGCAACCGTCCGCGTCGCCCTGTCGGACGGTGCACCCTACAAGGACGTGACATCGGTTCTGCTCGAACGGAACCGCCGGGAGGCCGAAGCGCTCGCCCGCACGCGCAGGCAGCTCTATCCGGAGCTGGCGGACGAAGATGTGATGCCGCTGCTTTACAGCTGCCACTGAGGCCGCGCGTCGCGGCCATGACGCCCGCAGGGAACCAGGCTGTCTTATGCCGCGCTGATACGCCGGGGTGCATCCTTTTCATCCAATTGGAACTGGTCGATCAGCTGGAGGAGCGTCTTCGTCTCGTCTGCCAGTTCTTTGGTCGCCGCACTTGTTTCCTCGACCATGGCCGCATTCTGCTGGGTCATCTGGTCCATCCGGTTGACCGACGTATTCACTTCATGGAGCGCGTTGTATTGCTCCCGGCTCGAGCGGGCGATGACGTCCATCTGCTCGGATGCGGTGACCACTTTCGCGGAAATATTCTCAAGGATTTCGCTCGTTTCGCGCACGACGCGCGCGCCGTTGGTAATCTCCGCCCGCGAGCGGCCGATGAGCTGCTTGATCTTCTGGCCGGCCTCCGCCGAGCGCTGGGCGAGATCGCGGACTTCCTGGGCGACGACCGCAAAACCTTTTCCGGCCTCACCGGCGCGTGCCGCTTCGATGCCGGCGTTGAGCGCAAGCAGGTTCGTCTGGAAGGCGATCTCGTCGATGACGTCGATGATCTGCACGATCTCGTCGGAGGCGGCTTCGATCTTGCCCATCGCATCGATAGCGCTGGCGACGACCGCCGACGAGGCATCGGCCGTCTGCTTGGTATCGGTGATGATCTCGCGGGCATCGTCGGCGCAAGCCGCGGAGGAACGGACCGTGGTGGTGATCTCCTCGATGGCCGCGGCGATCTCCTCGAGCGCGACGGCCTGCTGTTCGGTGCGCTTTGCCAGGTTGTTAGCGGAGAGATCCATCTGGCCGGCATTGCCCTCGATCATCCGGGTGTTGGTGCGGATCTGGTCGATCGTTTCCTGCAGGCGCAGCAGCGACGAGTTAAAATCGTTGCGAAGCTGTTCCAGCCGGCCGAAGAAAGGTGTGGCGATCGTCTGCGAAATGTCGCCCCGCGCCAGGCGTCCGAGACCTTCCGCCAGCGCCGTGACCGCGAAATCGATCTGCCCTTCGACCGCGCGTTTTTCCTCGTCGTTACGGTGCCTTTCTTCCTCCGCTCTCGTTCGCTCGATCTCGCTGCGCTCCTCGATCTCGACCTTGGCGATGGCATTGTTCTTGAAGACGCCCAACGCACGCGCCATGTCGCCGATCTCGTCGGCCCTGTATTCGCCGACGATCGATGTTTCGAGCTTGCCGTCGGCGAGCCGCCGCATCGCCGAGGTGATCTGGTTGATCGGTCCCTTGAGCGTCACGGTCAGCCCGACGCCGGCGAGGATTGCGATCAGCACGCCGAGGAAGGTCGTTCCTATCGACATGGAATTGGCGTTGGTGCGCTCCTCGGCGGCGTTCTGCCGCTGCATTTCGGCAAAAGCCGTCAGCTGCGACCACATGCGGTCGACATCGGCAGCAGCAGCGCGGAATTCGTCCTGGCGCTCCGCGCTAATGCGGACGAGATCGGTGGCGGATTTCTGCATCCTGTCCAGCGCCGGCAGAAGCTTCGGCTTGAGATTGTCGAACTGCGAAACGCCGCCGGCATCGGAAATCAGAACGTCCAGTCCTTTCCGGACAGCGGTGATTTCCTGCGAAAGCCGCTGGAGATTGGCGTCCGTCGGCGCGAGCGTCAGTTTCGCCATGACGATCTGGATCACATAGGCCGAGGTTGTGAGCTTCTGGCCGTCTCTCTGGCCTGTTTTGGCGCGCTCGACCGATTTGGCGGTCTCGGCCGCCTTGTCGGTGACCGTTTTCACCCGCCGAGTGGCTACCGCCTGCAGGTCGGGCAGTCTGCCGACGAGCTGGCCGATGACGTTTCGGAGACCGGCTGCGCGTTCCTCGTTCTGATCGGTGGCTTCGACCAGCGGCTTCAAGGTCGCAACGGCATCGTCGACCGCCTTCCTGGCCTCTGCCGCTTCGCCGGCAAGCGCCATGGCGAGGATGCGTTGCTGCCGGGCGAGTTCCTCCACATCGGAGCCTGCGATAGGGCCGCCCGCTTGAGCCTTGTCGTTCAATGCCTGCGCGAAGGACGCGAAGTCCGAAATGCGCTGCGCATCGCCGAGCGTATTGCGGGCCTCATCCTCCTGCATATCGGCCGCGCGCTGGAGAACCTTGCTGCCTTCGACAATATCCGTCTGTGAGGAAACGACGACGCTCTGCGCCTTCTGGAGATCGGCAAGCAGCGCGGTCCGGTTCTCCTGAAGCTGCCACAGCGAGTCCATTCGCGTGGAAATTCCGTCGATGGAAGACAGCGTCTGCTCCAGTTCCTGCTGGCCGCTGCGATCGGAAGCGAGCCTGTCGAGGTCGGATTTCAGAAGACTGCGCTGATCGGCAAGCTTCTGGGTGACGATATCCCTGTTTTCCCGAGTGGCATTGGCGAGGAACTCGGCCATTGCGGCCGACAGATCGCGAAAGCCGCTGAGCGATTGCAGGACGGAATTGGAAATATCCATGCGCCCCTGAAGGAGGCTCGATGCATAAAAGCCCATGGCGCCGACCGCCATGATGCTCAAGACGAACGGAACGATGAACACCATCACCTGCGTCTGGATGCGAACCCGCGACAACAGCCTTCCCAGCATGAGCCCCTCCCTTTCCCGCGTACCTCAAACACATAAAGCGTCAATGGAATGAATATTTCATACAGAATGATTCGTGAAATATTCGTTTCAAATGTCGCCGTGAGCGCGTTGAAAGTCGTTTTTCCACCGGATTTCGGGGCGATCAGACGAAGCCGATTTCCGCCAGCAGGGGGAGATGGTCCGAGGCGACCCTTGTCAGCCGGTTTTCGAGCACCGTCGCGCTGTGGACGACGAGGTCGTCGGTGACGAAGATGTGGTCGAGGCGCATCAGCGGATAGCGGGAAGGAAAGGTTGCTCTCGGCGCACGCGGGCCGGCGAGCTGGGCATCCTTTAGTGACCGCGTCACCAGCCGATAGGTCGCGGAAGTGGGAATGGCGTTGAAATCGCCGCAGAGAACAGTTGGAAGGGACATTTCCGACGTGCCGTGCATCCAGCCGGAATTGAGCAGCGTCGTCATCTGCCGGATGCGTTCGCGCCCGCGAAGGCCGAGATGGGTATTGACGACGAGCAGCTTCCGGTCGCCGACCGTTATTTCGACGGAAAGCGCGCCCCTGGTCTCGCCGATCGAGGGCAGGGGGCCTGATTTGACCGCGCCGGTCGGCAGCGCGGTGATGATCGCATCGCCATATTGCTCCTCGGCGACCGACAGCGCCGGATGGAAATGCGCCTGCATCTTCAGGAGCGAGGCGATGACATGCGCCTGGTCGATCCCGTCAGTCCTGCGCCTGCCGACGTCCACTTCCTGAAGGGCGATGATATCGGCCTCCGTCTCGGCGATGACGGAGGCGATGCGGCCGGGATCGAGTTTCCGGTCGCTGCCGATGCAGCTGTGGACGTTATAGGTCAGGAGTTTGATCGGTCTGTCCGGCATGGCCACCACATAGAGGGAACAGAGAAGCGCTTCCCCGGGAACACGGAACTCGTTCAATCGTTCCGGAAGAGCATGCCGCAGCGGCGGCGCTTTCGGGGGATGATCGATGCGTTGGAAAAGCATAATCTGGAATGGGTTGTTCGTTGCCGCCCTTTGTCTTGCCGGCTTTCTGCTCTACCGGATCTTCCAGCAATATAGCCTGGACGAAATCGTTCGATCGGTTCGCAGCATCCCGATTTCGACTTTCTGCACAGCGCTTGTCTTCGCAGCGGCATCGTATCTCTGCCTCAGCTGCTTCGATCTGCTGGCGATCCGATCGCTCGGCAAATCCTTGCCTTACCGGAAGATCGTGCTGGCGTCCTTCGTCAGCCTTTCGCTTGGCCACAATATCGGCTTTGCCGGCTTGAGCAGCGGCGCCTTCCGTTATCGCTACTATTCGCGCTGGGGACTAACGGCCGAGGACGTGGCGAAGATCATCCTGTTCTGCGGTGTGACTGTGGGCCTCGGGCTGATCACGCTCGGCGGCCTTGCGCTGATCGTCAATCCTGACGATGCCGCGCGCGTGCTGCGCATCGATCGGGCGGGCGCCCGCCTCTTCGGGTTTTCGGCTCTGGTCGTGCCGATCGTCTATGTGAGCCTGGCGTTTTTCGTCCGCGGCAAGCTGTCGCTGTGGCGCTGGTCGTTTCAGTTGCCGAGATTTTCGATCGCGGTCGCGCAAGTGGTCGTCGGGACGATCAATTTCATTCTGGTTTCCGCCTGCCTGCACCACATGCTTGCGGCCTTCGGCGACGTCGCCTTCTTCCGGTCGGTGACGGCCTACGTGCTTGCCAATTCGGCGATCCTCGCCACGCATGTTCCGGGCGGGCTCGGCGTGCTGGAGGCGACCGTTTCCTATGCGGTGCCGAAGGAGGCGTCGATCGGCGCGCTGATCGCATTCCGCTGCGCCTATTTTTTCATTCCGCTGGCGTTCGGCTCGCTCCTTCTCCTCATCAGCGAAATTGTCCTCCGGCGGGGCTCACGCAGTCCGGGCGAAGAGGCGGACGAGCGCGCCGAGGCCCAGTCGGTGTAGGGGCAGGAACGGCCGGGCCGGATCGAAGATTGCGGTGCCTCGGACCGGCGAGATGCTGCCCGAAAGCTCGACCGTGAATTCCCTGAGGCCACGAGCCCCATCGTTCAGCGCCTCGATCGCCTGGATCATCGAGCCGCTTTGCGCATAGGCCGCAGCAAAGGTCTCGGTTGATGTTCCGAGATATTCCGAAAGCAGATGGTTGCGCAGTTCTGCGATCGCCTGGCGATGCGCGCCGTTTTCGGCCTCGAACAGCAGATCGCATTCCGAATCAAGCCCTTCCGAGCGATTATTGAGATTGGAGGAGCCGATGCGGACGAGTTCGTCGTCGGCGATCATCAGTTTGGAATGGATAAGCACCTCGACCTCGCTGCCCTTTCCCTGTACCGGCCCGGGCACTGTCGGCGGGGGCATTGGCGGCCCGGGCACGACGGGATAGCAGACCCGCAGGCGGCTTGCGCGATCGGCGCGTTTGAGGCGGCGGATGACACGATCGCGATTGCCACCCATGACCACCTTTTCGATCAGCCCGTGAGAGCTGCGCGTGCAGATAATGACGACCTCGGGGCCATCCTCCTCTTGTAACCGCGCGGCAATGGCATCGGCGACGCGGAAGGAGGCGAGATATTGCGCCTCGATATAAAGCTGGTGCCGGGCTTTGGAGATGATGTCCAGAGTCGAGGCGATCCCGTCGCTGATGCCGGCGCGCAACGTGGTCGCCGGCTCTGTCAGGATGAAGCTGGTCGGGACATCGCGCAGCGAAACCGCAAGATCGGCCGGCCAGGCGAATGGCATGCTCCCGGCAAGCGGCCCATGGCTTTCGCCGGTGGCGGTTTCCCAGCGCTGCCTGGCGATATCGCCGATCAGGCGGGCGGCCTCGCCCGTGACCATCGCCTGAACGTCGTGCAGCGGATCATAGGAGACGCCCTCAGGGTCGCGCCGCAGCCTGTCGCTCGCGCGATGGCGCCGCGTATCCCACCGCCGCGACGTCAGGTCCATGCCGCCGATGAAGGCGACGGCATCGTCGATGCAGACGAGTTTCTGGTGGTGGCAGCCGCGGAGCGCGCCCTGCAGATCGAACCGCAGATCGATCCTGGCGTTCTTGGGAAAATTCTTCTTGCGAAGCACCTGCAGGGATTTTTCCGAATAGATCGGCCCGAGCGCCCAGATGAGGATGCGTATTTCGAGCGCGGGATTTTCCGCAGCCAGGCCATGCAGCAGGTCGGCCAATGTTTCGTCGGATTTATCGGGTTCCATCAGGATGTCGGGATTGAAATCCCAACCGACGATCCAGATCGTGCGCCGCGCCTGCCGCAGCGTCCGCGAGACCTCGGCGAAATATTTATTGCCGTTGATCAGAAAGGCGGCCTTTTCCGCGCGTCCCTGGAGCCGCAATGCCGGACTTCCCTCTTTTTCGCCGCCCGGATGTTGCGCTTTTGTTCGGGTCAGGTACGGTTGATTGAATAGGGTTTCGAATGCGGTCATGTTTGCCTCGGCCGTTTGACTGATAGCAAACGCCTGAAATTTAACCGGGTTCCCAACACGGCTGCTGTCGAAAAGGCGCCGGGCGAAGACAGTGTAGGAAGAGAAATGTCACAACGTGCAGGCAGCGCCGATCTTCCCCTTCACGGGGGACGCGTGCCGCATTGGCTCGGCGACCGGATGACGCGGCTCGGGACGCTGATCACCGAGGCGATCGTCCATCACTACGGCCGTGACGAATTCCTGCGCCGGCTCGCTCACCCTTTCTGGTTCCAGTCCTTCGGCGCGGTCATGGGCATGGACTGGCATTCCTCCGGGATTACGACAAGCGTTCTCGGCGCGCTGAAGCGCGGGTTGACGCCGCGCGCCGGCGAACTCGGCCTGCATGTCTGCGGCGGCCGTGGCGCGCATTCGCGCAAGACCCCGCAGGAGCTTGCCTTGATCGGCGAGCGCGTCGGTCTTGACGGGGAGGGGCTGGCGACAACGAGCCGGCTCATCGCCAAGGTCGACAGCGCCGCCCTTCAGGATGGGTTCGATCTCTATCTTCACGGTTTCATCGTTGCCGACGACGGCCATTGGGTGGTGGTGCAGCAAGGCATGAACGGCGACCGGCGGCAGGCGCGGCGGTATCATTGGCTGTCGGAGGGGCTGGAAAGCTTCGTCGACTCGCCGCATGCAGCGATCGAAGGACGCAGCCAGGGCGAAATCGTCAATCTTGCCGACCGGCACGCCGAGCGCTCGCGGCGCGGCCAGCTGGATCTGCTGGCGACCCTCGGGCCTGACCGGATCATCCGCGAGGCCGCGGCATTGCTGCGCGCCGAAGAGCCGGCACCGGAGCCCGCCGAACAGCCGATGCTGCCGCATCTCATCATGCCCGCCCATCACGACGTACGCGAGAGCGACGTCAACATGCGGCGCCTGCACGGAAATCTGGCCGCCGCCGCCGATCGCGGGCCGGCGGATTTCCAGGAGCTGCTGCTCGTTCCCGGTGTCGGCGCCCGCACGGTGAAGGCGCTGGCAATGGTGGCGGAAGTTGTCCATGGCGCGCCCTGCCGGTTTTCCGATCCGGCGCGCTTCTCGATCGCCCATGGCGGCAAGGACCGCCATCCCTTTCCTGTTCCGCTCAAGGTCTATGACGAGACGATCGGCGTGATGAAATCGGCGGTCCGCAAGGGCAAGCTCGGCCTTGAGGAGGAGCTGCAGGCGCTGAAGCGCTTGGACGAACAGTCCCGCCAGATGGAACGCTACGTCACCGGCCCCGACCTCAAGGAAATCATCGCCGGCGAATTCCGCCAATCCGCCGACCTCGGCGGCCGCAGCGTCTTCGGCTGGGAACCGCCGCCGGCGGATGAGAATTGAGCATGTCGCGGAAAACTGCACGGCAGTTTTGCGCGACAGGGGGCCGATGCGCCCTTCAATCAAGCGGTGAAGGCACGCCCTCACGGATTGCTTTCGAAAAATCCCCGGAGGCGCCGGCACCTTTTGCCCGTGCGGCGATATGCGACGCCGCTTTCAGCTCCTCAAAAGGCAGCTGCATGTCGAGCGCTTTCCGGTCATAGGCGAATTCCGGAAGGTAACCGTTGACGATCAGCCGCCAATCGAACGGAAATGTTGCTCCGACGGCTCGCATCATTTTGGCGGCAGTCGTGGTGCAGTTGGTGGTGAGCGAGTTGTAGAAGCGCGGGTGTTCGGCGAGCGCGTTCGCATCGCTCACATATTGCAGGAGAAGCCGTGCGGCATTGGCCGGCGGAACTCGCATGCGAAAGAGCTGGACGTCCTCGCCGCGTATGTCGGATCGGACACGAATGACATCGCTTTCGGCAGCGGCGATGATGACGAGGGGATTGCTTTTGAAGAGGTCGCCGACCGGAGAGAATTTACCCCCGGCGGTTCTGCGCACCTCAATCGACCATGCCAGGTATTGATCGTCATCGAACCCGAAACTCAGGATCATGTGTGCCATTTCCGGCCCCGCCCAATAGGACATGAACAAATCGAGGCTCCTGAGCTTGTTCAGGTCGTAGGTGCGCGTTTCCCATTTCTCCACAAAACCGCCATCCGTTTTCCAGGCAAAATTTCTGACGTCGGTCAGCGTGAGGATGTTGCCGTCGACCGTCCCTGTCACCTGCCTGGCGACGTCTCCTGCCCAGTTGGCTGTGACGGGGGGCTCGATCGAGTTCCACCACGCGACGATGCCGACAAAGCATAGGACGAAAGGAAGGATAACAACGAGCCGCGGCTTCCAGATCATGGAAATTACCGCGGCAACGCCGACCAGCGCGAGGACTCCTGCCGCGACCCCTCCTATCGGCGGGGAAACCGGCAGACGGTAGAATAGCGCGAGAGAGGCCCATAAGGTCGCCAGCAGAAACGCCAAGCCGAAGACAGCCTTTGCAGCCCGAAACATTATCCGAACGGGGAGGGGCGCTTGCCGCCGCCCGCGCCCCGCAGATCTTGACGCACTTTGGCTGTTGTTGAAACTCATGACGCCTTCCCATCCTTGTTGAAGGTCAATCGATGATTTCGATGTTCCAGACATGTGACGAGGGCCGAGACGGCGTCTTTATCCGGAGACGCGTTGTCGATGCTCGGGATAGTCTGGCTCCCGCGACGGGCGGGATGGCGAACAATCTGTCTTCAACTGAGGACGCTTGTCCAGTCCGCAGCGGACAAAACGCAAAGAGTCTTACGCGCGGACGGCAGTCGAATATATCCGGGGCGCGGTTTGTTCGTGCCCGTCGGCGCGGCGCCAGCAAGAGATGATCCTTCCCGGCAAGACCGCATTCCTGAATGCCGATCCGGCTCGTCTCTCAATGCCCGTCTGGCGGCACGGCTTCGGCCGGAACCGTTTCCTTCAAATTCTTCCGATGGAAGATGAACAGGCCGGCAAAGACGATGATTGCCGCGCCGATGATGAGCTGCGTGTCTGGAATGTCGTTGAAGAAGATGTAGCCGAGGATGATCGCCCAAAGCAGCAGCGTATATTGCAGCGGCGCCAGTAGCGATGCCGGGGCGAGCTTCAGCGAGCGGGTGATGAGCAGATGTGCGCAGGTCGCGACGACGCCGAGCAGCAGCATGCCGGACCAATCGATGGATGTTGCCGGCTGCCAGTGGCCGATGCTGAGCACGATGCCGGTGGCAAGGGCAGCGATCGTCTGCCATGTGACGAGCGTCGTGTCGCTGGTTGAGCGCAGATAGCGGCTCATGACAAGCGACAGCGCGAAGGCGAAGCTGCCGGCAAGGCCGAAGAGCGACGGAAGCGAGAACATCGCCGTGGATGGACGCAGCGCGATGACGACGCCGGCGAAGCCGACGAGAACGGCGAGCCACCGGCGCCAGCCGATCTTTTCGCCGAGAAAGAAATGCGAGAGTGCTGCGATGTAGATCGGCCCGGCCATGTAGAAGGTCATGACGTCGGCGAGCGGCAGATAGGCGACGGCCGCGTAGAACAGAGCGACATCGCCGGTCGCCATGGCGACCCGCATGAACTGCAGCCCCTTCTGCTCGACGCGGAACAAGGCCATCGGCCCTTGCCGCGCGATCATCGGTCCGAGCACGATGAAGGCCCCGACCGAGCGGATCACCAGCACCTGGCCGACGGCAAAGCTCGCCACCAGCCACTTGCCCATCGCATCGTTCAGCGCAAAGAGCAGATCGCCGAGCAGCATGAGCAGGACGCCCGTCAGGATCAGGTTTCCCGTTGTGGCGACGGCCGTCTTGGTCTTCATTCCCGAATCCTCGCAAAAACGGCCGCGCATGCGCGGCCGAGTGCGGCTTCGGCTTTAAGATGGCCGATGTCAAGCATTCGATGATGCTGAAATGCATTCCGACTGCTTTGGGTTAGGGCCGAATGATCAGAAGGGACGGCGGCCCAGGGATCGCGCCTGGGCCCGCCTCGTGTTCGGGTTGCGGATCTGGGAGGTGAAGAATTCTAGCGATATGCCGTGCGCCGGTGCTGGCGACCAATGCCGGCAGCGGTGTTTCGGCATTAATGATGGTTGGCTCTTTCATTGGAAGGGCTCGCGCATCGTGGACGGAATTGCATCAAAGCCTGCGGCGATTGAGCCGAAGAAGCGATGCATGCCGTCCAGCAGGCCAAAGGTGTAGGGCCTATAGAGAGCGTCGAACTTCGGAATTGCAATCAGGCTCACCGGCGGCAACGATGTGCCATTGGAAATGGCAGTCAACACGCTGACCATGCGCACGCGGTCAAACCCACGGAAATCCTTTGGCGTCGTCGCATTACGAAAAGGCGGCGCAATGTCCCGTAGCGAGATCGCGCAAGAGGCTGCATCCTCCGCTAAGTAGGTCGGCGCCGATGGCATGAAGCCTGCCATGCCGGCATCAGTCCACCAGTCATCTGGAATTTCGAATTCGGCTGGAAAATATGGAAAGAAAAACCGCATCGACGGCGGCAACCTCAATTCACGATGCAAGACGTTATCATGAATTGAATTACAGCGGCAACGGCGCGTGGAGCCGTTATCATAAATCCGAGAGTGGGGAGCCAAAACGCCAAAGGCGCGGAGGCCACCATTCTTACGACGCCTTCCCATACATCCGGCTCGCCCGCAGCAGGCGCTGCGAATAGGGATGTTCGACCGCGCCTTTTCGCAAGGCGTCGATATCGACCTGTTCGACGATTTCGCCGGCTTCCATGATGGCGACGCGGCTGCACATGTGGGAGACGACAGCGAGGTCGTGGCTGACGAGAAGGTAAGTGAGGCCGCGCTCCTTGCGCAGGTCTTGGAGCAGATTGAGGATTTCGGCCTGGACCGAGACGTCGAGCGCCGACGTCGGTTCGTCGAGCAGCAGGACGTCGGGGTTCAGCATCAGGGCGCGGGCGATCGCCACGCGCTGCCGCTGCCCGCCGGAGAGCTGGTGCGGAAATCGGTAGCTCAACGCCGGATCGAGACCGACCGATCTCAGCACGGCATTTACGTCGACGGAGTTCCTGTCCAGCCCCTGATTGCGCAGCGGTTCCTGCAACTGCGAGCGGATGGTCTTGCGGGGATGAAGCGATCCGTAGGGGTCCTGGAACACCATCTGCACCCGGCGGAAGAACGGCCGGCCGCGATGGCGGTCCAGCGTCTCGCCGTTAAGCGCGATCTGCCCGTCGTAATTGGCGTTGAGGCCGGAAAGCGCCCGGAGAACCGTGGACTTGCCGCAGCCGGATTCGCCGACCAGGCCGAAGGCCGTGCCGCTCTCGACGGCGAGATTGACGTCTCTGACGACAGGCCTTTGGCCATGCCCGAAACGGATGGTGAGATTGTCGATGCTGATCATCGCGGCAGCTCCAATGCGAAATCGTCGAGCCAGGCAGGGTCACGCTTCAGGATAGGCAGCCGGGCGGGCGGATCCTCAATCCTCGGTAGCGACGCCAGCAGCCCTTGCGTATAAGGGTGCCGCGCCTTGTCGAGATCACGCGCCTCGATCACCTCCACGACGCGGCCCGCATACATGATGAGGACGCGATCGCAGAAATTGCGGATGAGGTTGAGGTCGTGGCTGATGAAGATCAGGCCGAGATTGCGGCGGGAAACGAGTTCATCGAGCAAAGCCAGGATTTCGAGCCTCACCGTCACGTCGAGTGCCGAGGTCGGCTCGTCGGCGATCAGCACTTCGGGCTCGGCGATCAGCATCATGGCGATCATGACGCGCTGGCCCATCCCGCCCGATATTTCATGCGGATAGAGGCGGGCGACACGCTCGGGATCGCGGATCTTGACGGCTTCGAGCATGTCGAGGGCCTGACCGTGAGCTTTCCTGGCGCTCGCCTTGGGATGGTGGAGGCTATAGGTCTCGGCGATCTGCTCGCCGATCCGCATGACCGGATTGAGCGAATATTTCGGGTCCTGCAGGATGAGCCCGATCCGCCGTCCCCGGATCGTCATCATCGTCTTCTCGTTCGCCTTGAGCAGGTCGACGTCGCGAAAGTGCATCCGCTCGGCGCTGACCTGTGCCGTCGGCGGCAGGAGCTTCATGATCGCGCGGCCGACGGTCGACTTGCCCGATCCGGATTCGCCGACGATGCCGAGTTTTTCCTGCCCGAGCGTAAAGCTCACGCCGCGCACGGCCCGCACCTGGCCGCCGCCGAAGGCGATTTCGAGGTTTTGAATATCGATCAGCCCGGTCATTCCGCCCCCCTGGGATCGAGGACGTCACGAAGCGCATCGCCGACAAGGTTGAAGGCGAGGCTGACGAGCGCGATGGCGATGCCCGGTGCGGCGATCACCCAGGGGCTGTCGAGCATGAACTCGCGCCCGCTGGCGGCCATCGAGCCCCATTCCGGCCATGGCGGCTGCGCGCCGAGGCCAAGAAAGCCGAGGCCGGCGGCGGTGATGATGATGCCTGCCATGTTGAGCGTGACGCGGACGATCACCGAGGGAATGCACATCGGCAGGATGTGGCGGGTGATGATCGCGATCGAGGTCGCACCCTGCAGGCGCACGGCGGCGATGTAATCGGCCTTGCGCAGGCTGAGCGTCTCGGCGCGCGCCAGCCGCGCGATCGGCGGCCAGGCCGTCAGCGAAATGGCGATGATCGCATTGGTGATGCCGGGGCCGAGGGCGGCGGCAAAACCAAGCGCCAGCACCAGCCCGGGGAAGGAGAGGAAGATATCGGTGACGCGCATCAGGATCTCGTCGACGATGCCGCCGAAATAGCCCGAGAAGGTGCCGATCAGTAGGCCGAGGGGAGCGACGATGATCGTCACGAGCATGATGATATAGAGCGTCGTGCGGGCGCCGTAGATCACCCGGGAGAAGACGTCGCGGCCGAAATTGTCGGTGCCGAGCCAATGATCGGCCGAGGGTGGCGCAAGCCGCCCGGCCATATCCTGAACGATCGGATCGTAGCTGGTGAGCAAGGGGGCAGCCGTCGCCACCACGATCAGGAGCAGGATGATGGCAAGTCCGGCAAGGCCGAGCGGGTGCAGGCTGAACTTCAACCAGCCCTGATGGACCTGCTGCACTGAGGACTGAAACCACCCCTGAGGCTCCGGCGCCAGCAGCCATTTGCGAAAGCCGCCGGCCTGGATGCTGTCTGCGTCTTCGGTGGAGATCGTCATGGCGTCACCGTGTTCTCGGATCAAGGATGCGATAGAGGACATCAGACAGGATGTTAATCGTCAGGAAGACGGCGCCGATCGTCAGCACCGAGCCCATCACGACGTTCATGTCGTTCATCTGCAGCCCGCGGGTGAGGTATTGGCCGAGCCCCGGCCAGCCGAAAACCGTCTCGATCAGCACCGCCCCTTCGAGCAGCCCGCCGAAGGTCAGCGCCAGGATCGTCAGCAGCTGCACACGGATATTCCTGAAGGCATGGCGCCAGACGACCTTGCGGGTGCCGAGCCCTTTTGCCCGGGCGGTGATGATGTATTCCTGGCTCAGCTGCTCCAGCATGAAGCTCCGCGACATGCGGCTGATATAGGCGACGGAATAATAGCCGAGGATCGCCGCCGGCAGGATGATATGGCCGAGCGCGTTATAAAACACATCCCATTGGCCCTGGATCGCCGCATCGATCAGCAGAAACCCGGTCATCGGCGTGACCAGGCCTTCGTAGAAGACGTCGATCCGGCCGGATGCGCCGACGAGCTTCAGCTTCGCATAGAAGACGAAGAGCGCCATCAGTCCGGTCCAGAAAATCGGAATGGAATGGCCGGCAAGGGCAACGATGCGGGCGATGTGGTCGATAATGGTTCCGCGCCTGACCGCAGCCGTGATACCCAAGGGGATGCCGATGATCGCGCCGATGATCATGGCGATGACCGCAAGCTCGATCGTCGCCGGAAAGATCGTCATGAGATCGGTGAGGATCGGCTGGCCCGTCGTCGCCGAGGTGCCGAGATCGCCCGTCGCGATCTTCCCGACATAGGCTAGGAATTGCATCCAGATCGGTTCTCCGAGCCCCAGCTCGTTATAGACGCGATCATAGACCTCCTTGCTGACCTCCGCCCCGGTGATGGCGAGCACCGGGTCGGCGGGCAGCAGGCGGCCCATCGAAAAGGTCAGGAAGAGCAGGCCGAGCAGCGTCGTGACGACAGCCACCACGCGTCCCGCCAGGCGCCGCAGCAGGCTCAGCAGAGGGTGCGGGGCTGCATCGGCAAACCCGCCCTCCCGAGAGCGGCGGCTTGCCTGCCCCTTCGATGTCAGATCGGCGCTCGCCACGCGCTCTACTCCTTGGTCACGTCATGCCAGCGCGTCGACCAGGTCGTATGCCCGTGATAGCCCTTCACATTGGCGCGCATGACGTATGGGTCGGTTCGCTGGAAGAAGATGACGAGCGGCGAGGCCATGCCGGCGTAGATGCCATCCATCTTCTTGAAGATGTCGCTGCGCTTTTCCGTGTCGCGCTCCTTCATCGACTGGTCGATGAGCGTGTTGAGCTCGTCCACCTTCATGCCCGCACGCCAGAGATAATAGCTGCCGAGGCGCGCCTCGTCGCTGTTGTCGGGGTTGTAGGCATATTGCGTGGCGACGGCGAAGGGATCGGGCAGCCGGGCGCCGGAGTTGCCGAGCAGCACTTCGAATTTGCGCTCGCGGAAGGCGGGCGTGAATTCGCCGGGTACGAGATCGAGATCGAGACCGGCGGCCCGGGCACTTGCCTGCAGTGCTTCGGCGAAGGGCAGGGTCGCCGCACCCGACGGATTGAGCACCTTCTTCAGCCCGTTGGGATATCCGGCCTCCGCCAGCAGCTGCTTGGCCTTGGCGGGATCGTAATCGTAGTGGGCGGCAGCCTCGCCGGGAGCGCCGATCATGCCGCGCGGGACCATCGACTGCCAGGGAAAACCGGTATAGCGCATGATGTTGCCGGAGATCGCCTTCCAGTCGAAGGCGTGCTGGAAGGCCTCACGCACCTTCGGCTTCTGCAGGTCGGGATCTTTCTGGTTGAGGGCGATATAGTAGAAGCCGAGACCCGGAACGTTGTCGATGACCATATCCTTGTTGGTGGAAAGCGCATCGAGATCGCCGCTTGCCACATACTGGCCGATATCGACGTCGCCGGCTTCTAGCTGAAGCCTGAGATTGCCGGATTCCGGGATATGGCGGGCAACGACACGAGCCATGGCTGGCTTGCCGCCCCAGTATTTCGGCTGCGCATTGAAGATCGCCACATCGTTCGGCCGCCACTGCGCCAGACTGAACGGGCCGCTGCCGGCGGAATTGGCTGAAAGCCAGGCGCCGCCGAAATCGCCGTTCGCCTCATGCGACAGCACCGTCTTCTTGTCGACGATGCCGAGCGACGAGCCGGCGAGCGAATAGAGCACCAGGTCGGTATTGACCGCCTGCGGCAGCTCGATCTCCAGCGTGTGGTCGTCCTTGGCCCGAACCAGCTTCTCGACATTCTCGGGCTTAAAGCCCCAGAGCGCGACGTCAGTTGAGCCGACCTGGCCCATCTTGATGACGCGCTGGATCGACCAGGCCGCATCTTCGGCTGTGACCTTGTTGCCGCTCTGGAAGACGGCGTCGTCACGCAGGGTCAACGTGATGACCCTGCCATCCTGCGAGACGCTCCACTGCGTCGCAAGCATCGGCTTCAGTGTTTTCAGATCATCAGGCGACAGCTGCACAAGGTTGTCGTAGAGGTTCGAGATCAGCTCAGACACCGTGCGGGCATTGTTCTGAGCCGGATCGAGCGTTCTGATGCCGGTGAGATTGGTGCCGATGACCAGCATGTTGGGCGGCGACGCCGCGAGGGTGGGCTGCGCCGCCATCAGGGCGCCTGTTATCGCGATCGTCGTCAATAGCTGCTTGAGCATCTCAAGACCTCCCAATCCTGTTGCTTGCGGAAAATAGTGTCGAACTCAGCCGGCCGCCTTTGCGTCCCGCTGGTCTGCAGTGGTTTGAATATCGCCTTCGGCCTCCCAGCCCTGGAGCAGCCGATGCAGTTCCTCGCGGTCATGCTCATCGAGGCGCGGCAATCCCGGCACGCGCACGGGGCCGACATCGAGGCCGGAATAGGTGACGGCCTCCTTGACGACGGTCACGTTCGCGCCGTTGCGGAATTTGGTACGCATCCGCTCGAAGGGTTCGAGCTTGTTGACGATGGCTCTCGCCGCGGCGAAATCGCCTTTCTCAAGCGCGTCGTGGACGGCAAGCGAGAGTTTTGGCGCGACGTTGACGAGGCCGGATGTGAATCCGCGCGCGCCGGCTGCGGTGAATGTCGGCGCCCAGCTTTCCGCCAGGCCGCAGACGAATAGCGCGCCGGCAGGATCGGCCGCGGGGATTGCACGCGACAGCAGCATCAGGTCTGTTGTGGCGAACTTGATGCCGGCAATGTTGCCGTGATTGGCCAGCCGAACGATGTCGGCGACGGTGAAACCCTCGGCCCTGACATAGGCAACGAGCGGCAGGGTGGACGCATCGGCGAGATTGCAGAAATAGTCGATCTGGGCCGAGGGCGCCGCGAATGGATCGACGGGCTGATGCGACATGACCGCCGATGCGCCGATCGCCGCCGCATCCCTGGCCATGCCGATCGCCTCGTGCAGCGACCGGCCGATCGCCGCCGTCACCGGCGCCCGGCCGGCAACACCCGACACCGCCGCCTCGTGGACGATCCGGATTTCCTGCGGCGTCAGGGCATAGAATTCCCCGGTATTGCCAGCGGCGACGATGTTGTGAATGCCTGCCGCCGCCACCCGGGCATAGACCTTCGCCGTAATCTGAGGCTCGACTTCGCCTTTTCCGTCATAGGCGGTGACGGGAACGCCCGACACGCCGGTGAGCGCCTTGCGCATGATCGCGATGCTCATTGTTCTCCCCCGTTCGCTTTTCTTCCAGATGGTCGTCAGCCGAAGCGAAAGGGCGCCAGCCCCTCCGCATCGACATCGAAGGCAATGACCGTGCCTGCTTCGAAACGCCCGGTGCGGTCGGTCGACAGGCTCGTGACGTAGAGGGTGCTGAGGTCAGGCCCTCCGAAACACGGCATGGTCGGTGCCGCGACCGGCAGAATGAAGATCTCGACGATTTCGCCTTCGCTCGACAGGCGGTTGAGACGGCCGGCGGAGACGCCGGCGCTCCAGTAAAATCCGTCGCGATCGGTCGTCGCTCCGTCGGGGCGGCCCTGCTCTTCGGTAAAGCTGCGCAGCCGGCGGGCGGCGCCCAGCGCGCCGGTCTCAGGATCGAAATCGAAGGCCTGCAGGAAGCATTGCCGGCTGTCGGAGTGATACATCCGCCGGCCATCCGGCGACCAGGCAAGGCCATTGGAGCTCGTCAGTCCCGTTGCCACGGTGCGCGTGCTGCCATCGGCGCCCACCCGGTACAGTGCGGCCTCGTCGGTTTGCGGCTTGGCTTCGCTGATCGAGCCGACCCAGAAGTGTCCGTCGGGCCCGACCTTTCCATCGTTCAGGCGGCCATTGATCTCGCGCCCGACCGGATCGGAGAGAAATTCGAGATGGCGGGAGACGGGATCGAAGAGATGGACGCCGGTCTGGAGGCCGACAACGATCCTGTTGTCGCGGCAAAGGCCGAGGCAGCCGATCGCAGCCGGCATGTCGAAACGGTTGACTCTACCTTCGCACAAAATCCGGACGAGCGCTGGCGCCAGGATATCGACGAGCCATAGGGCGCCGGTCTCTTCGTCCCAAACGGGCGATTCACCGACCGTCAGCGGCTGCTCCAGCACCGAACGAACCTTCGGCTCAATGATACGCGGCGCCGTCACGAGACCGTCTCCAGGCCTTTGACGAGCCCCTCGGCATCGCGCATGCGGATGTCGCCGTCGTGATTGTATTCGCAGAACCCCCCGCCCTGGAACGTCAGGGCGACCTGGCCCTCGGCAACCTGCTCGATGCGGGCGTGATCGCGCGGGCGGTCTTGCGGGAGGTAGCCGAGCCTCGTCGCCAGATCGTTGTCCCACCATTTCTCGTCCGCATCGGAAACGCCGTAGACGACGGTTGCGGCGATCAGCGGATGGGTGAGCCCGATGCGAACCAATTGCGCCAGATCCCGCGCGCTGATCCAGATCGCGATCGCCCGCTCGCTGTTGGGATAGGTGCCCGCATTGCCGATGCGGATGGAAAGCGTGCGGATGCCTGACGTGTCGTAATAGAGCCCCGCCACCAGTTCGCCCCAGCATTTGGAAAGCCCGTAGGGGCTATCCGGCCGCATCGGATCGAGCGGCGATACGACCTCGCCACGCGGATAGAAGCCGGTCGTGTGGTTGCTCGAGGCATAGACCATCCGCTCAACCCCGTTGATCCGGGCAGCCTCGTAGAGATTGTATGTCCCAAGCACATTCGCCTGCAATATCGCGTTCATGTCGATGCCGCTTGCGATGCCGGCAAGGTGAATGACGCCGTCGATCCCGTTGAGAGCGGCCGTCGCCTCGTCGAGGTTGGCAAGATCGGCCTGGACGAAGCTTTCGTTTTCAGCCAGTTCGGCGGGTTCGTGAATGTCGATCAGGCGGAGGTGCTCGACATCGGGTCGAAGGAGCGGGCGCAGCAGCGTTCCGACACGTCCGGCAGCACCCGTCACAGCGATCCGTCTCATCGTCCGTCCTCCCATCATCGTTCAAACGCCCTGGAACATGCGGGCGCGCGCATTCAGTATGTGTCTCTTCATCGCATCGTGCGCTTCGGTTTCCCGCCGCGCGAAGATCGCCTCCACGATCACCGCATGCTCGTCCTGCACGCTGCGGATCTGCTCCGGCGTGCGCTTCAGGCTCAGGCTTCGCGTCACCGAATGGCCGATGGCGAAATGCAGCCTGAACCATTCGCGCACGGTGATGTGAAACTGATTGCCCGTCGCCATCGCAATCGCGTCATGCAGTGCCTGGTCCTCCTCGGCGCCGAGTTCGCCGTTCTTCAGACATTGCTCGATTGCGAGAAGCGCTGCCGTGATCCGCTCCTTGTCGGCTGGCTGCCAGTTTCGCGCCGCAAGCTCCGCCGCCTCAGCCTCGAGGCCGGCGCGGAACTCGAAGAACCGCTGCACATCCGCAAGCGAGCCGACCGGAACCATTTTCAGCATCGACGAATCCGGCCGCTGCCTGACGTAGGAGCCGGACCCCTTGCGCGACACGATGAGGCCGTCGGTTCTCAGCCTCTCCAGAGCCTCGCGCACCACGGGCCGCGACGCGCCGAAATCGGCGGCGAGCTTCGTCTCCGACGGCAACCGCTCGTTCACAGGAAACTTGCCGTCCGCGATCATCCCCACGATCTTCTCGTAGATGATGTCGCTGAAGCGCGTTGCGCCCCTGTTCGAAACGGCATCGACTGCAAACGTCATTTTCGTCCTTTTCTCTCCCGCCACATGGCCATTCACCCCATCGGCTCTTCGCCCGGCGAGCAGAAGCCAGATATGCCGTCTCGACCCTGCGCCAGCATGGCGCGATGCAGTCACCTGCTGTGATGTTGCCTGTGGACAGCATCTAACAGATTTGCCGCCTTCTTTCCATCGAGACTGTCTTCCCAATGGTTTTAACGCCTCGTTTGATGCTGCATCGCTAGCGAATCTGTAATTATCTGTCAACTCTTGTAATCATTTGAGAACGTGTCTATGGTCTCCTCCGCAGTGCCGAGGAGGGCGCGTAGCGGCGGGTCGGGAGCCCGCCGCGCCAGCCGGCACAAGGCCATAGCGGCATAAAAAGGGGAGGAACTCGATGTCCAAAGAAATACTGTCTGGCGGCGTTACCCGCCGCGCCGTGCTCGGTGGCATGGCCGGCGTCGCGGCATTGTCGCTTGCCGGCCGCGCCTTTGCCGCAGGCGGCGAAGCGCCTGATCTGGCGCAGCTCGTCAAGGACGGCAAGCTGCCGCCGCTGGCCGAGCGCTTGCCGAAAAAGCCGATGGTGGTGACGCCGTTCGAGAAGGTCGGCACCTATGGCGGCACGCTCCGCCGCGGCCTGCGCGGCTCATCCGACCATAACGGCATCCTGCGCATGGTCGGCAACCAGAGCCTCGTGCGCTGGAACCTCGATTTTACTGCCGTGCAGCCGAACCTTGCCGAACGTTGGGAGGTCAATGACGACGCAACGCAATTCACCTTCCATCTGATCGAAGGCGTGCGCTGGTCCGACGGTCATCCCTTTACATCAGACGACGTCGTTTTCGCGATCGAGGACTGCGTCAAGAACACCGAGCTTTACAGCTCGACGCCGGCGCAGCTTTCCGTCGCCGGCAAGCCGGTCACGGTCGAAAAGATCGATGATCATACGGTGAAATTCACCTTCGCGGCGGCGAACGCCCTTTATCTGGAAAACCTCGCGACGCCGCTCGGCCAGCATCCGACGCTCTTTCCGAAGCATTACTGCAGCCAGTTCCTGCCGAAATACAATCCAAACGTCGAAGCCGATGCGAAGAAGGCGGGCGTCACCAGCTGGACGGAGCTCTTCCGCAGCCGCTGCGGCGACATCGAAATCCCCTCGCGCTGGGGCAATGTCGACAAGCCGACGCTCGATCCGTGGGTCGTCAAGGAGCCCTATGCTGGCGGTGCGACGCGCGTCGTCATGACCCGCAACCCCTATTTCTGGCAGGTCGATACATCAGGCAATCAGCTTCCCTATATCGATGAGATCAATTTCGGCATCTCGCAGGACGTCGAATCGCTGATGCTGAACGTCATCTCCGGAAAGATCGATATCCAGGAACGCCACATCAGCGTGCTCGCCAACAAGCCGACGCTCTCCCAGAACATGCAGAAGGGCGATTACCGCCTGCTGACGCTGGTGCCTTCGGCCTCGCAGCAGTGCCAGATCTACTTCAACATCACCCACAAAGATCCTGCCATGCGCAAGATGTTTGCCGACAAGTCGTTCCGGCAGGCGCTGTCGATCGGTCTCAATCGCCAGGAACTCATCGACATCGTCTATTTCGGGCAGAGCGAACCCTATCAGGCCGGACCGCGTCCGACCCACCCCTGGTATCATGAGAAATATGCGCGCCAGTTCACCGAATTCGATGCCGACAAGGCGGGCGCGATGCTCGATCAAGCCGGCTACAAGAAGGGCGGCGACGGCTTCCGCCTTCGCCCGGATGGGCAGAAGGTGTTCTTCTCGATCGACGTCATTCCGACGCTCTATCCCGACCTCGTCGATGCGCTCGAACTGGTCAAGACGCATTGGGCCCAGATCGGCATCGACATGAAGGTCAACACGATCGAGCGGGCGCTCTACTACACCCGCGGCGACGACAATGCCCATGATGCGCAGGTATGGCCGGGGCCGGGCGGTCTCGATCCGATGCTCGACCCGCGCGATTTCTTCGCCTTCCATCCGCAAGGGTCGCGTTATGCCATTCCGTGGACGCTCTGGTATACGTCCAACGGCGCGCGCGGCGAGGAGCCGCCGGAAAGCCAGAAGAAGCGCATGAAGCTGTTCGACGAGGCGCGTTCGACGGCCGATCTCGACAAGCGCGGCGCGATCATGAAGCAGATCTTCGATATCGCGGCGGAGGAATTCGAGACGGTCGGCCTCTGCCTTGCCGTCGGCGGCTTCGGCATCATCCGCAACAATCTGCGCAATGTTCCCGAGAAAGAGCCGGACAGCTGGTCCTGGCCCAATCCGGGGCCGGCACTGCCGCAGCAATTCACCTTCACGAGCTGATTTCGATCTCAAGCGCCGTACCGTCAGGCACGGCGCTTTCTTTCAGGTTCGCTCTCCTCTTGCGGTCGTGAAAGCTGCAAGGGCCGGAGGGCGGCGTCCAAGCCGGGAGACGCTTCATGTTGGTGTTCATCGCCAAACGCTTTTTATGGATGATTCCATCGCTTTTTGCCGTCAGCTTCCTGGCTTTCGTGCTGATCCAGCTGCCGCCGGGCGATTATGTCACGACCTATATCGCGACGCTTGCGGCATCCAACGAGATCGTCGACCAGAACACGGCCGCGCAGCTGCGCGAGCGCTTCGGCTTGGATGATCCGATGCTCATCCAATATTTTAAATGGATATGGGGCATCCTTTCGCGCGGCGATTTCGGCATCTCCTTCGAGTGGCAGCAGCCGGTCTCGGATCTGATCTGGGAGCGCATGGCGCTGACCCTCGTGCTCGCCCTTTCGACATTGATTGCCACCTGGGCGATCGCGCTGCCGATCGGCGTCTTTTCCGCCGTGAAGAAATATTCGATCGGCGACTATCTGTTCACGGCTTTCGCCTTCTTCGGCCTGTCGGTTCCGTCATTCCTGCTGGCGCTGGTGCTGATGTACATCGCGGCGGTCGAATTCGGCCAGGATGTCGGCGGGCTGTTTTCGCCGGCCTATGAGACCGCGCCCTGGAGCTTTGCCAAGATGCTCGATCTCCTGACGCATCTCTGGCTTCCCGTCATCATCCTCGCGGTCTCCTCGACGGCGAGCCTCATCCGCGTCATGCGCGCGAACATGCTGGACGAGCTGCCGAAACCTTACGTGGTCACCGCGCGGGCAAAGGGCCTCTCGGAGTTCCGGCTGCTGATGAAATATCCTCTGATGATCGCGCTAAACCCGTTCATCTCGACCATCGCCTGGCTGCTTCCCAACCTGATTTCCGGCTCGGTCGTCGTCGCCATCGTCCTCAATCTGCCGACGGCCGCACCCTTGCTGCTGCAGGCGCTGATGGCCCAGGACATGTATCTTGCCGGCGCCTTCGTTCTGCTGATCTGCGCGCTGACGCTGATCGGCTCCCTGATCAGCGACATTCTTCTGGCGCTGGTCGATCCGCGCATCCGGCTGGAATAGGAGGCTGATATGGCTGACATCAGCATTACAAATCTGCAGCCGGATCGCGCCGCCGTCGCATCGCAATGGCAGCTCATCTGGTGGGCTTTCCGCCGGCATAAGCTGGCCATGGTGGCGCTCGTCGTCACGGTGATGATGTATATCGTCGCCTTGCTTCCCGGTTTCTTCGCCATCAACGATCCGAACCTTCAGAATGCGCGGGCGACATTTCACCCGCCGCAGAGAGTGCATCTGATCGACACTCAGAACGGCTTCTCCTTCGGCCTGCATTATTATCCGATGAAGCTGACCCGCGATCCGGAAACGCTCGCCGCCATCTTCAAGGAAGACACGACGAAGCGCGTCGATATCCAGCTCTTCGGCCGTGGCTACGAATATTCGGTGCTCGGCCTCTTCAGGTCGAACATTCATCTGATCGCCTCGCCCGACAAGACGACGCCGCTGCTTCTCTTCGGCGCCGACAGGCTCGGGCGCGACGTGTTCAGCCGAACGGTGCAGGGCTCGCAGGTCTCGCTGTCGATCGGCCTCGTCGGCGTCTTCTTCTCGCTGATGCTCGGCATCGTGCTCGGCGGCATATCGGGCTATTACGGCGGCCGCATCGATTTCTTCATGCAGCGGCTGATCGATTTCGTCCTGTCACTGCCGACAATCCCGATCTGGCTGGCGATGGCAGCGGCTCTGCCGCAGGACTGGCCGGCGACGCTGCAATATATGATGATCACGATCATCCTGTCGCTGACCGGCTGGGCGCAGCTCGCCCGCGTGGTGCGCGGCCGCTTCCTGTCCTTGCGCACCGAGGAATTCGTCGCCGCCGCACGGCTCGACGGCGTTCGCGAAAGACGCATCATCTTCCGCCACATGCTTCCGAGCTTTGCGAGCCACATCATCGCTTCGATCACCCTTGCGGTGCCGGCGATGATCCTTGCCGAAACCTCGCTCTCCTTCCTCGGGCTCGGGCTGCAGCCGCCGACCATTTCCTGGGGCGTACTGCTGCGCGAGGCCCAGAACATCCGCTCGATCGCCACGGCACCCTGGCTCTTCATGCCGGGCTGCGCCGTCGTGGTCGCCGTCATGGCGCTCAACCTTCTCGGCGACGGCCTGCGCGATGCGGCCGACCCCTACAACAAATGAGGCCGGCATGACCGATATCGTTCCCATTGCCGGCAAGCCGCTGCTCCAGGTCAAAAACCTCACCGTCGAGTTTCCCTTGCGCAATGGCGTCTTTCGCGCGGTCGACGACCTGTCCTTTTCGATCGAGCCGGGTAAGACGCTCTGCGTCGTCGGCGAAAGCGGCTCGGGCAAATCGGTGACGGCGCGCTCGATCCTGCAGATCGTCGATGCGCCCGGTCGCATTGCCGGCGGCTCGATCATATTGAACGATCAGAATGGCGGCTCGACCGATCTCACCAGCCTCAATCCGCGCGGGCGCCAGATCCGGGCGATCCGCGGCCGCGACATCGCCATGATCTTCCAGGAGCCGATGTCGTCGCTCTCGCCGATCCATACGGTGGGCAACCAGATCATCGAGGCGCTTCGCCTTCACACCAGGATGAGCAAGGCCGAAGCGCGGGCTGAAGCCATATCGCTGTTGAAGCAGGTGGAAATTCCTTCGGCTGATAAAGCGCTGGATCGCTATGCCTTCCAATATTCCGGCGGCATGCGCCAGCGCGCGATGATCGCCATGGCGCTTGCCTGCAAGCCGCAGCTCCTGATCGCCGACGAGCCGACCACGGCGCTCGACGTGACGACACAGGCCGAGATCCTCGACCTGATCGCCCGGCTGCAGAAGGCCAATGGCATGGCGGTTTTGTTCATCACGCATGACATGGGCGTGGTCGCGCAGATCGCTGACGACGTGCTCGTCATGCACAATGGCGTGGCCAAGGAATACGGGCCGGTCGAGCAAATCTTCCACGCGCCGCAGGACGATTATACCCGCATGCTGATCGGCTCGGTCCTGAAGCTGGAGGCGAAAGCCGAGATCCGGCTGGCGCGCCCGCCGCTCGACAGGACGAAAGCGCCGATCCTCGAGCTGCGCAACGTCTCGATGAATTTCGGCGAAGTGAGAGCGCTCGATGATGTCTCGATTTCGCTTCTGCCGGGCGAAACGCTCGGCATCGTCGGCGAGAGCGGCTCCGGCAAGACGACCATGGGTCGCTCGATCATGCGGCTGATCGATCCCTCGACCGGCGAAATCCTCTATCGCAACGCCGGCGGCGATATCATCGATCTCGCAACGGCAAGGGGTCCGGTGCTCGCCGCAGCAAGGCGCGAATTGCGCATGGTGTTCCAGGATCCTTTCGGCTCCCTCAATCCGCGCATGACCGTTTCCCAGATCATCGGCGAGCCGCTGCTCGTCAACGGCATCGCCAGGGGGCGGGCGCTGGAGGATCGGGTCTGCCATCTGATGGAGCAGGTCGGCCTCGATCCGAGGGCGCGCGAGCGCTATCCGCACGCCTTCTCCGGCGGCCAGCGCCAGCGCATCGGCATTGCCCGCGCCATCACGCTCAATCCGCGCGTCATCGTTGCCGACGAGGCGACCTCGGCGCTCGACGTCTCCGTACGCTCGCAGGTGCTCGATCTCTTGATGCGCCTGCAGGACGAGCTTGGCCTCGCCTATATCTTCATCAGCCACGATATCGGCGTCATCCGTTACATGTGCGATCGTGTCGGCGTCATGTACAAAGGCCAGCTCGTCGAAATCGGCGACGCGGAGAAGGTCTGCCGCACGCCCGAGCACGCCTATACCCAGGCGCTCCTTTCGGCGATCCCGCGGCCCGATCCGCGCGACCGCGATCACTCCAGGCGTTTCCGCTACGTCGAACCGGACAATTTGAAGAACGGGAGCTCTCAGAGATGAAGATCGCCCGGGATCCGAACATTTCTCATTTCAATCGCTAGAAGGACAGAATGATGAAGATCGACCGTATGCGGGTTTTCATGACCCGCGACAAGGACCGCCCCCGCGTGATCGTCGCCCTCGACACCGATGACGGCCTGACCGGCTGGGGCGAATGCTACAATCACGGCCCCGACAAAGCGCTGCCGCCGCTGCTCGATTATCTCTACGGCTTCATATCAGGCCAGGACCCGACGCGCGTCGAGTATCTCGTCAACCTGCTGATCCAGCAGAGCCGCTTCCCGCCGGGCGCGCTGGGGCTCGCCGCGATCTCCGCGCTCGACCACTGCCTGTGGGACCTTGCGGCGAAGGCGGCCAACGTGCCTGTTTACAAGCTGCTCGGCGGCGAGGTGCGCGACCGCATCAAGGTCTATGCCGGGGTCTACACCGCGCCCGATGCACCGGCCGCCCGCGAGGAATTCGACCGTCTCAAGGAAGAATGGGGCTTCACTGCCTTTAAGCTCAGCCCCTGGCGGATCGACATGCATGCCCATCGCTGGGGCAATGTCGTGAAAGCCTCGGCGGATTACTTCCGCTCGCTTCGCGAGACGGTTAACGACGAATACGAGATCGCCTTCGATGCCCATGCGAAGATTTTCGAGCCGGTCGCCGCGCGCCAGCTCGGCAATGCGCTGGCGCCCTACGATCCGCTGTTCTTCGAGGAGCCGCTGCGGCCCGAGAATATCGAGGCCTGGGGCGACCTGAAACAGGGTCTCAACTGCGTGCTGGCAACCGGTGAGTCGCTCTACAACAGAAACGAGTTCCTGCGGCTGCTGCAGGTCAAGGGCGCTGACCTCATCCAGCCCGACATCTGCGTCGTCGGCGGCATCAGCGAAATGCGCCGCATTGCAACGCTTGCCGAAGCCTACTTCGTCGGCGTCGCGCCGCACAACCCGATGGGGCCGCTGGCGACCGCGGTCAACGTTCACTTCTCGGCCGCGGCGCAGAATTTCCGCATCCTCGAATACCGGCTGCCGAAAGGCCAGGCCTATGTCTATGGCGGCCTCGACATCGAGAAGCGGCAAGGGGAAACCCGTTACGTCGTCGATCCCTACCTGCCGAAGGACGGTTATCTCGAACTGCGTCCAGACCGGCCCGGCTGGGGCGTCGAAATGGACGAAAAGGCCATGGAGGAGGAAGGTTACATCCATTGGCAGCGGCGCGTGCCGAAGCGGCCGGACGGCTCCTACGCCTTCGCCTGAGGCATTGCTTGCTCAAGAAACAGGAGCCGGCCGCTGTCCGCAAGGACACGGGCCGGCTCCCGCCGCAAAGACGTGGAGCCGGACAGGTGGGACGCTCGCCTGCCAATTCGTCGGCCACAGGGTGAAACCGAAAAAACCCCTGTGTTCATCATCCCCGTCGCGTTCGGTTAACACGGCTCACGGCCGGAAATTCTCAGAATGCGCGGCCTTTGCCCATAGAGCCGCGGGGTCGCGTTCGGCAAACCAAAGCCTATGTTCAAAGGATGGTTTTCTCAGGAAGAGGAGAGGGCCTTATCCACGCAGTCGACGTGCACCGGCATATCGCCAGTGGAGCGCCGCTTGCGTGCCTATCGACCCGACACCAAAGCTTAGCCGTTTCGATACTTCCCGATAATAGCAACCGAGATTCCCGCTCGCTAACCTTGCCTGAATGCCGCCGCCAAAGGAGCGCGGTGAGACCAAGCGCCCTCTAGACATCTTTCGGCAGCACTGAGCGAACCCTTGCGATGAAGACATGGAAGTCCCGCATGAAGGTGCGAAGGAAATTGGCGGTGGTGTCGTTCGTGACCTCGCCGTCATCGGTGATCAGCCCCGGTGTGAACTGGATATAGGCTTCCGGAGCATTCATCTGGGGCGAGTTGCAGAAACTGAGCACGCTGCGCAAATTCTGCTGGGCGACTGCCGTGCCTATCGCGCCCGGCGACGTGCCGATCACTGCCGACGGCTTGCGGGTGAACGAGTTGGTGCCGTAGGGGCGGCTCGCCCAGTCGATTGCGTTCTTCAGGCCGCCTGGTATGGATCTGTTATATTCAGGCGTGACGAACAGCACGGCGTCGACGGCGGCGATCGCCGCCTTGAACGCCCGGCCGGCCGGAGGGTAGTCGGCGTCATAGTCGTAGCTATAGAGCGGCAAGTCCTTGAAGGATATTTCCGACATTTCAAGTTCCGGCGGGGCGGACCGCACCAATGCCTTGGCGAGCTTGCGGTTGATCGAGCCCTTGGCGAGGCTGCCGATGAAATAGCCTACTTTATGCGTGGTCATGGTGTTCTCCGAGATCTCGCAGGAGGGGTCCCTTGTCCTTTGATCGCAACCAACTAATCGCCGACGAAGGTGACCGTCTCGGCGAGCGGCGCGCGGCCTGTGCGGGCGTAACTGACCGTGGGGTCCTCGTAGCCGATCGACATGCCGCAGAAGAGGATGAGCCCGTCCGGGGGTGACAGCACCTCTGCGACCGTCTCGCGAACCTGCGACCACGCCATCTGCGGGCAACTGTGCAGGCCTTCGGCGCGCAGCAGCAGCATGACCGTCTGCAGATACATGCCGACGTCGGCCCATTGGGGTAGGCCGAGATCACGGTCGATGTAGCAAAACAGGGCGGCGGGGGCGCCGAAACAGTTCCAGTTGGCGATTGCAGCCCGCTGGCGCGCCTCCCAGTCGTCGCGTGCAATGCCGAGTGCGCTATAGCGCTCCTTGCCGAAGGCCGACCGACGCTCCCCGTAGGGAGAGCCCATCGCGGGCGGGTACATCTCGTACTGCCGCTTGTCCCAGGGGTCGCCATGGGCCACGCGCTCGACGGCGGATGTCTTGAGCTCTGCCAGCTGTGGGCCGGTCATCACGTAGGTGTTCCACGGCTGGATGTTCGATCCTGACGGCGACCAGGCTGCGGCGGAGAGCACGCGCTCGAGCACCTCCCGCTCCACAGGTTTATCCTTGAATCCGCGCACCGACCGTCGACTTTTGACTGCCTCATATACGTCCATGATCGCCTCCATGCCGGCGGCGTTCTCGCCGTCCGTTCCTGATGCGGGCATTATCTCCATTCGCAAATGGAGGCGTAATCACACCGTGGTCTAGGAGGTGTACATCAAACGTACATCAGGGATCGATGCGTTCGAGGGGTACGTGGGCGAAGCATCGCGGGACTCCGCGCTACCGGATCATGAGCCGGAAGTGCAATGCTTCGCCGTTTCGTCAGGCGCCTACGGCTCGGGCGCAGTCCGCTTTGGGGCGGCGGTGCGTTCCGAAGATGTCGGAGAGCGTGTCGAGTATCGTCCTGGCCGCGCCGGATTGGAGGGAATAGTAGATCGTCTGGGCTGCCCGTCGCGTCTGCACGAGTTCCTGTTCCCGAAGAATGGACAAATGCTGGGAAGTCGAAGATTGGCTCAATCCCACCTCGTCGGCCAGAACCGTCACGGACATTTCTCCTTCGGCCAAGAGGCGCAGGATGTGAAGCCGTTTGGCATTGCCCATGGCCGACAGAAAGTTTGCTTCATCATCGAAGGCGTTGGTATCAGCGGAGGGTGCGACTGCGGATAGATTGTTCAATACGAGATCTCCTTTAAAAACCAAAGCCGGGGACCAAGTCATATCCCTGCGCTATAATTTAGAGATAGCGCATGCGTGCCAAATCGAAACCCATTGTTGGCGCCGCATCGTCTTTTGGGGCGCATATCGGATAGATCACGCATCATTTGGACATTGGCGGCGGGTCATGGCCGGGGCCTATGGGGAAAACCCTGTGGAAACCAGCCGCCGTTCGGCCGAATCTGAAAGACTTTGACGCGATTCAGCGCGCGCCGGCGGCCTGGCGCATTGGCGCGGGCAACGTTTCCCATGCCCGGATCAATTCGCCGATGGAGGCCGCCTCCATCTTGTGCATGACGTTGCTGCGATGCAGCTTGACCGTCACTTCGCTGATGCCGAGATCGAAGGCGATCTGCTTGTTGAGGCGTCCGTGCGCCACTTCATGCAGCACTTCGCGCTCGCGCTGCGTCAGCGTCTCCAGGCGTTCGATATTGCGATTGGCGATCGCGGCTTCCGCCCGCCGTTCGCCGTCCATGGCGATGGCAGCGGTCACGGCATCGAGCAGCGTCTGGTCCCGCACCGGTTTGGTCAGGAAATCAACGGCGCCTGCCTTCATCGCCTGGACCGTCATCGGGATGTCGCCATGCCCGGTGAGGAAGATGATCGGCTTGGAAATGCCGTTTTCGGCAAGATGGCGTTGCAGGTGCAGACCGCTCGTTCCGGGCATGCGCACATCGAGGATCAGACAGCCGGGGCTCTCCAGCATATTGGCGTCGAGCAATTCGCGGGTCGAGGCGAAACTGGCGGGCTGGAAGCCCGCCGACAGGATCAGTTCCGACAGCGCTTCGCGAATGGACGCGTCGTCATCGACGATGATGACGAGCGGCTGATCCTCTTGGCTTCTGCACTGCAGTGATGACGGCGCCGATCTCCGTGCCCAAGGCTGGTCAAGTCTCATGTCACCCTCCGTCTCTCTATTTGTGCAAAGCGTTGGCGATGGCCGTGAGCAGCGCCTGGGCATCGAAAGGCTTACGGAAAAATCCGCCCGCGCCTTGCGCCCGGCCCTGATCGGCTATCTCGTGGCGACCGGTGATGAGAAATACCGGCAGCTCCGGGCGCGATTTCCGCACCAGGTCGCGCAGTTCGAATCCATCGATGCCGGGCATTCCGATATCGGTGATGAGCAGGTCGAGGTCCGACAGGCCGTTGACGAGCAGCGAGCCCGCCGACGAGAAACCTCGGGCCACATAGCCTGCCGACTCCAGAAGGTCGCCCATCGATTCCAAGAGCCTTGGATCGTCATCGACAACTGCCACGACATGTCTTGTCTTGTTCATGTTCAATTCCCTCCCACTCGGCGCGAGTGGGTGATCGGTATTTCCAGTTTCTCTGCGATGCGCACGAGATCGGCGAGCGATGCGGCCGCCATTTTCTGCATCACATTTCTTCTATGGATCTGCAGCGTGACCTCGCTGATGCCGAGTTCGGCTGCCGCCTGCTTGTTGAGCAGGCCGCTCACGACGAGCGGCAGAACCTCGCGCTCGCGCGGCGTCAGGTCGAGGTAGTGCTGTCGCAACGCATCGCGTTCGGCGCGTTCGGCCCGCTTTTCCCGGTCCTCGGCGATCGCCGCATGGACGGCTGCCATGAGGTCGGCGTCACTGAACGGTTTGGTCAGGAAATCCACGGCGCCGCGTTTGATCGCACGCACGGAGGAGGGGATGTCGCCGTGGCCGGTGATGAAGACGATCGGCGGATGATCCCCGTCGGCGATCTGTCTCTGCAGGTCGAGGCCGTTGATGTCGGGCAGCTCGATATCGAGGATAAGGCAGGCGGGGACGTCCGGCTTTTCCGCTCTCACATAATCGCCGGCCGATTCGAAGGCGGCGGCGCGCATGCCGTGTGAATCCAGCAATTCGCCGAGGGCTTCCCGGATGCGTTCATCGTCATCGACGATGAAGACGATATGGTCGTCGGCGGTCATGATGCTGCCTTCGTTTCAATAGGCAATGTGAAGATCAACGTCGCTCCGCGCGGTTCGTTCTTCTCCGCCCACAATCTTCCGCCGTGCAGCTCGACGATCGAGCGGCAGATCGCCAGCCCCATACCCATGCCGTTTTGCTTCGTCGTGAAGAACGGCTCGAACATCTTCTCGGGAAACTCGATGCCCTGGCCGTGATCGCGGATCTCGGTCTGGATGGCATTTCCGGTCTGCCGCACGCGGATCTCGATCAGCCTATCGCTTGTCACATCAAGCGCGTCGATGCCGTTGCGGATGAGATTGATCAGAACCTGCTGGATCTGGATGCGATCGATCGCGATGAACGGCAGATTGCCTTCAATTTGCATGTCGATGCGAACGCGCCGCCGCCAGGCCTCGTCGGCCATCAGGCCACGCACTTCGTCGATGATGCTGGAGAGCGTCGTCTGGATCTTCGTGTCCGCAGATTGTTTGAACAGGGCGCGAATGCGGCTGACGACATCAGCCGCCGAGTTGGCGTCCCGGATGATGCGCTCGACCGTCTTCTGCGCCCGCTCCATATTCGGCGGCTCGGCCATGAGCCAGCGCTGGCAGGCATGCGAATTCGCCACGACGGCAGCGAGCGGCTGGTTCACCTCATGGGCGATGGAGGCCGAAAGCTCGGCAAGGCTCGCCGCCTGGCTTGCCCGCGCCAGTCCCTCCTGCGCCCGGCGCAGCTCTTCCTGGGCCTGAACCTCGCCGTCGATGTCGAGGCATATGACGTTCCACTGGACGATGATGCCTTCGGCATTGCGCATCGGCGCGGCACGCGTTTCGACCCAGCGATATTCGCCATCGAACCGGCGCAGGCGATGCTTGCGCGCATAGGGTTCTCCGGTCGCCAGGCAATGGGCATATTTCGCCTTGACCTCGGCCACGTCGTCGGGATGAACGCCGGCGTCGAGCGTGCCGGCCAGGCGCGACTTGCCGGTTCCGTCAAGCTCTTCGAGTTTGTATCCGAGAAAGTCGCGCAGCTGAGGATTGCGATAGACCGGCTCTCCATCGGGCGCAGCGCAATCGATCATGGCCGGCAGCGTTTCGACGATCTGCCAAAGCGAGCGCTCCCTCTCCCGCAGCGCTTCCTCGACGCGCAGCTGATCGTCGATGTCATGGGTGAGACCGTACCACTGGACGATCTCACCGCTCTCATCCCTGAGCGGCTCGGCGCTGCCTTTCACCCAGCGGTAAACGCCATCGGCGCGCCGCAGGCGATATTGCTTGGAGAAACGTTCGCCGGTGGAAAGGGAATGATTGAGCGCCTCGACAAGGCTCGCCGTATCGTCGGGATGGACGGCGAGGTCGATGAGTGCCGCCAGCCGGCTCATGCCGGGTTTCTCCATATCGGCGACGTCGACACCGAGAAAATCGATCAGGCGCTGGTTGAAAAAGGTCGGAGCGCCTTCCGGATCGAGCCGCCAGAGCAGGCTCGGAACCATATCGACGAGTTGCGAAAGCTCACGCTCCCGATTGCGCAGCGCTTCCTGCGCGCGCATCTCGTCGTCGATGTCGACCGATATGACGTACCATTGCACGATCGCGCCGTTTTGATCCCGCAGCGGCTCGGCGCGACCGTCGACCCAGCGATAGGCTCCATCGAAACGGCGCATGCGGTATTTGATCGTGAAGGGGTCGCCGCTGGAAAGCGAGCGGTGGACCGTCTCGAGCAGCCGCGGTGCATCATCGGGATGAACGAGTGTGTGAATGACCGACGAGAGACGGCTCATGCCCGGCCTGTCCATATCGCCGACGTCGAGGCCGAAAAAGTCGATCAGGCGCTTGTTGAAGAAGACCGGTTCGCCGTTCGGTTTCAGGCGGCGGATCTGGGCCGGAACCATGTCGACCAGTTGCGAGAGTTCGCGCTCACGGTCGCGCAAGGTTTCCAGCGCGCGCACCTCCTCGTCGACGTCGAGAGAAACGCCGTACCATTGTACGACCGTCCCGTCGTCGTCACGCCGGGGCTCCACCCTGCATTCCGCCCAGCGATAGACGCCATCCTCTTCGAGCCAGCGGAACCGCATGGCGGCGCCGCTGCCGGTCTCAAAACAATTGCGCAGCGTGCGCTGCACGTCGGGCGCATCTTCGGGATAGATCAGCTCCTGCAGGAGCTCATCGATGCGCGGTTCGGGCCGCGCGTCGAAATTGGCGATGACGGCGTGGAAATGATCCTGATAGCGCTTGTTGAAGTAGATCGATCCGCTCGCCGGCTCGACGCTCCAGATGCGGACGGGAACGGCGTCGATCATCTGCTGAAGCTGCCGCTCGCTGTGGCGCACCGCCTCTTCGGCATGAACCTGATCGTCGATATCGTGGCAGAGCCCGTACCATTGGACGATGTTTCCGGCCTGGTCGCGCAAGGGCTCGGCTCGGCTCGACATCCAGCGATAAACGCCGTCGGCGCGGCGGAGCCGATACCGCATGACGAAGTTCTCGCCGGTGGCGAGGCTGTCGCGAAGCGCGTCCCTGAACCCGGCTGCATCATCGGGATGAACCGTTGCCTGCAGGACCGCCTCCAGCCGGCTCATGTCAGGCCTGTCGGCGCCGGCCACATCCATGCCGAGGAAATCGACCATCCGCCTGTTGAAGAAGGTCGGCTCGCCATCGGGCGTCAGGCGCCAGACGTGGCTCGGAACCATGTCCACAAGTTGCGAAAGCTCCCGTTCCCGATCGCGCAGCGTCTCGACGCTTTGGCGCAAGGTGAGCACCGCGAGCTGATGCTGCCTTGATATGGCGGCGACGATGAGCGCCGAAAATGCCGAGATCGCCAGAAAAAGCTGCAGCATGATCTGGTTGTGTTTCTGGGACTCGGGATCGCCGGCAAACTGGGTGGCGCCCGTTGCCGTGAAGATCGCGGTGATCAGGGCAAGCAGTGCCAGCGATACGGCCGCGCCCTTGAACTCGAAGCGGACCGCGGCCCAGAGAAGAGGCGGCATGATGATATAGGCGAAAGGAAGGTAGCCGCTGAGCGAAAGAGCGGCGACACCGAGAAAGATCAGCCCCAGGACGCAAGCTTCGATCCATTGCGCGGCCGAGAACCGGGTCTTGCCGCGCCAGCTGTGAAACACGACCAGCGCCAACGGCGCGACGATCAGGATGCCGGTAGCGTCTCCGATCCACCAGAGAGGCCAGGCCGTCAGGAAGGCCTGCGATTGGATGCCAAACCACGCCAGCGTCGCGCTTCCCACGGTTGCGCTGACGATGGGCGCAATTCCGGCGCTGATGATGACGAATGCGAGAACTTCCCGCAGGGTTTCCAGCCGAACCGGGGGTCTCAGGGTTCGGTTCACCAGCGATGCCGCGACCACCGCTTCCAGAGCGTTGCCGGCATAGATCAACAAGGCGGCCGCCGGCGGACTGTGGAACCACAAGACATTGCTGAAGAGCTCGGCCATGCAGCCACCCACGATCCACCATGGCCAGCTGCGCCGGGAGGCGAGGATGAGGGTTGCGATGAAAAGCCCGCCCGGAGGCCAGATTGATATACCCGTTCCCGGAACGATTGCGAGCGCCTGGGCAAAGCCGCAGGCGAGCACATAGGCGGCAATGAAAAGCCCGAGATAGAGAGATTGGGGACGATGCGACCAGATGCTCATGACCAACCGCTCCGGCCGGACAGACAAGGCCGGGGGATCGTCAGTTTCTGCAGCAGTCATTGTCGATTTCGGGGCCGGCGAGCTCATGTTACGAACCGTAATCCCGCTACAGCACAACCGCAACTCATGGAAACCCATAGATTGCGCGGGGATGTAGCCGGGATTCTAGGCGCGAACGGGACCGGAAGACAGTTGCTTTTCCCGCTGAGACAGCCTGGACTTCGGTTTGGCTTGCCTATGCCTAAAGGTTAGGGCGCAAGACCTCAGGCATGATGGAAGACGTGCGGCTTTCCGGTCATTGTCGATGCGAGCGAGGCATTGAAGACGAGACGCAACAGAGGGTCCGACATGAAGATCATGGTAGCGGGAGCAAGCGGCCTTATCGGAACGCAACTCACGGCGGAGCTGCGCCGGTCAGGTCATGATGTTATGGCCGCATCCCTATCGTTCGGGGTCGACACGGTGACCCGCAAGGGCCTCGAGGCGGCGATGGCAGGAGCCGAAATCGTCATCGACGTGACCAATGCCGACTCCTTCGGCGACAGTTCGGCGTTCGAGTTCTTCAGGGCCTCGACGAAGAACCTGCTTGCGGCCGCGGCGCGAGCAGGCGTCGGGCACTATCTCGCGCTCTCCGTGGTCGGCACGCCGCATCTTGTCGAAAGCGATTATTTCCGTGCGAAAGCCGTGCAGGAAAATCTCATCCGCGCCTCGGACCGGCCCTATACGATCCTGCGTTCGACGCAGTTCTACGAATTCATAAACGGATTGATCGACATTGGCGCCGAAGGCGATCTCCTTCGATTGCCTCCGGCCGCCATGAGGCCGGTCGCCGCCCGGGAAGTCGCCGCATTCCTGGCGGAACTGGCGACCGGCAATCCATTGCGCGATATCGTTGAGATCGGTGGCCCGGAACAGTTCGGCATCGATGAAATCGCCCGGATCTATCTCGCCGCAGACGAAGATCAGCGGCAGGTGGTGACCGATCCCTCCGTGTCCTATTTCGGCGTCGAGCTGACCGGCAGCGTCCTGCTTCCAGGCGCCGCGGCGCGCAGGGCGACCGAGAAGCTCTCCGACTGGCTCTACCAATCGACGGCCGCCTAGCCGCCGGGATTGAATTTAATCGAGCGAGGTAATACCTTTGAGAAGAAGAGTATTACAAAGGCGTTCGACATGGCCACGACCGTTACCGCCAAAGGGCAGGTGACCATACCCAAGCCCGTTCGGGATCTGCTCGGCATCGCTCCCGGCAGCCAGGTCGATTTTCATCGTGCGGCCGATGGCAGCGTGGTGCTGACGCGCGCCGATAAGAAACGGCCGGAGAGCCGCTTCGAAAAGCTGCGCGGCCACGCCGGCAAGGGCCTCGATACCGACGCCATCATGGCTTTGACGCGCGGCGAAACGTGACATTCGTCGATACCAATGTTCTGCTCGATCTCGTGACCGACGACCCGAAATGGTCGGACTGGTCGATCGCCCAGCTCGAGGCGGCAAGCATCGAAGGCCCCTTGCTGATCAACGACGTGATCTATGCCGAACTCGCGGTCCGCTACGAAAGGATCGAGACCCTCGAAGCTCTTCTCGACGAGGCCGGCATCGAAATGACGCCGATACCGAAGGCCGCCCTGTTTCTCGCGGGCAAGGTCTTCACCCAGTATCGGAAGGCGGGCGGAACGCGCACCGGCGTCCTTCCCGATTTCTTCATCGGCGCTCACGCAGCCGTGCAGCGGTTGCCGCTTCTGACACGAGATGTCGGCTGCTATCGCACCTATTTCCCGTCATTGAAACTGATAGCGCCCGCTTCCTGAATTTTCGACGGCCGAAGCTTTTAAAAAACCTTCATGAAAGCTCAGGGTTGAAATCGCCGCAACCGGCTCCAGATCCCGTCGGCGGCAGCCAACGAAGGGGACGGAGCATGGTCGATGGGGAATGGGGAAACGCGCACAACGATCGGGTCTGCCGGTTCAGGTCTGCTTTGGGTTTTGTTCTCGGCCTCCTTTTCCTCCTCGTCTGCCCGCAGGCATTTGCGGCATCCGCCGATATCGGCGGTTTGACGGTGAGCCTGCCTGATGCTGCCGCCGGCTGGAGGAAAGCCGGCAAGGGCGATCTCTTCATGCTGCAGAAGGATTTTTCACAGACGGGGGACGACAAGCGCGGCAGCGCGTTGATCCAGATCTCCACGCCCATCCCGGCAGCACGCAGTTCGCTCCCGGCCGGCCTCAAGTCCTTCGTCGCGACGCTTCCCGAAATGGCCAAGGAAGACATTCTGATCAAGCATTACGGGGTCACCGTGAACGGCCACGATATCCGCGTGGAGGAACGCTGCTGCGTTCAGCAGCAGGAGATAAGCATCAAGCAGATCGTCGTCGGCATCGCCGGCGACAAGCGGCAGGCCTATCTGCAACTCTTGCTGTTGAACCTCAGCGGCGACAGAGGCAATAGCGCCGAGGCCTATTTCGAGGCTATCGTGCGTTCCGTGAAGCTCAATCCTTCCGACAAGGATTTCGATCTCGCGCCCGCAAGCGACGACGGCGGGCTCGAGGGCGTCTTCACCCATCTCGATACCGGCGTTCGGCCGAATGTCTTCGGCGGCATGGACCTCTATTCCGACAGCGAGATCAACATTTTCGACCCGAAAGGCCTGTTCAGCACCGAACTGCCGAAGGGCGGCCGGAGCATCGTCGAGCACTGCAAGGACAATCCGACCGATTGCGGCCTCTACAGGCTCGCGGGCGGCGGGTTCTTCTCGTCGGCCGGGTTGATCGAAATGCGCAGCGTCACCTCTCCCTACGGGACGATCGAGATCGAGACCAAGAGCTTCTCGAAGAAGGGGCAGGACCTGGTGATCGCCGACGAAGACTATCGCGCCGTGCCGCGGTTCGAGGATGGCGCCACGCTTGACGGCACATGGGTCTATACCTTCGCATCGAGCGGCATGACCATGACCTCCTCGGGATCGGTCGCCGCCAGCCGCGTGCTGACGTTACATAAAAACGGCGTTTTCGAACGCACCGGCTGGTCCGGCGTCTCGATGACCAATGAGATCGGCGGATCGCAAACCGGCGTCACCACCTCAGGCGACCGGCCTGGTTCAAGCGGACGCTACAGGCTTTCGGGCTATCGCCTCGACCTAACCGATACGAGCGGCAAGACGGAGAGCATGAGCATCTTCGAACCTGATAAAGGCTCGGATGGACTGCTGGTTATCAACGGCACCAGCTACCTGAAGGATGATGGGGGCTAACAGGAGCGCGCCCACAACCCGTCTCCAGATTTAACTTGCCTTGAATTCTGCGAGTCTTTTTATTTGCATCTATCGATTGAATTTTAGCACTTTTGATCGAGGTATAGCATTCATAGACTCAGTTTTGATGAAAAACGTCATTTTCTCCTCGATCATTCTGTTTTCAAAATTATCGGAAAAGGCTGCCCTGATGCGGGGGCTTCTGCTTTCCGCTCTTCTGTTATTGCTGTGTGCTTGCAGTAATTTTACCAGGGAGTTTGATGTTTATTCCGCTGACAGCACTATCCTCGTGTCCAGCGATGGGAGCGCTCGCGTATCAGAGACGTTCAAGATTTTCGCCAAGCAAGAGTCCAACTATGGCGGTGTCTATGTCGATATCCCTCAGCGGTTCATCGATGCCGACAATCGTGCTCATTGGAGAGATTTCAGTCTGCTATCGACAAGTCGCGACGGATCTCCCGAGTACCACTTCAGGGAGCAAAGCTTGGAGGGCTATTCGGTCTATGTCGGTGAAAGGCGTTGCAGAAGTTGTAGTCCGAGATTTCATCTCGGTTTGAACACGATAACGATCGACTACAGGTTGGGCCGGCTGGTTCAGGAAGACGCAGCGCGTCAGACGCTGGTCTTGCCGGCGTTCATGGGCAGCGTTCATGACCGCGGAGCCGCAAAGACAATCCTTGTCACGATACCCGCAGGCGGGACTTTGCGGTCCTCTCAAGGTGAGCATGCGGGTTATGATGTAACCTGGCGCTCGCCGACAGAGCTGACGATATCTATACCGCTTGGTAAGGCGGATCGAACACTGCCGGGGATCGAGATTGAATATCCGGTGGGGACCTTTCTTCCCGCAACAAACGCACAGCTTCTCAGTTGGTGGCTTTCCGATCACCTATTGATTTTTGCAAGCCTGATAGGCCCAGCGATTGCGGCCATCTTTACCGGATTTCGGCTTCGGCGGAGCTATCGACTAAATCGAATATCCTGGCCCGACATCGATGGAAAACTGATCGAAAGAACGTCGCCCGTTCTTGCCGCCTATCTGCATTTTCGCTGGGAGAAAACTGCGGACAGGCCGGCTTTCCTAGCATCCTTGTGCCGACTGGCGATTGCGAAAAGACTTCGCATCTCCAGTCTCGGGGAGGACGCCGAGGTGTCTGACGTGCTTCCGTATAACGCGAGGAGGAAACCCGGCGTCAAACGGCCAAGCCTTGCCTTTCCGCTCCATGTAGTCCTGGACCGAATCCGCAAACATCCATCTGACAATGGCAACTGCTCGGCGGCTGATGTCTTCCATGGTGCCGGCGATGAATTGAGAGCTGCGGCTTCCAGCGAGTATCGGCAAAAAAGAGGCGAGGGTATCAAGACATATGTCTGGACCTTTTGCGTGATTATGGCTGTCAGTGCGGTGGTTGCCTATCTATCCGGGCTCGTGGTTTTCTCATTGGCTATGTTTGCAATCCCAATCACGGTAATGGCGCTGATCACAGCTTTGCTGCATCCGGAGAAAGCCATCGAAATTGGAGGATCTGCACGAGCAAAGTCGATTTTCAGCATATTCGTCGGAATGCCTTTCCTCCTTATTAGCTCGACTTACTACGTATCGAAGTATCCGCCCTCCGGCGACAAGTTGCCCTACCTTGCCGCGATCTGTGTCGATGTTGCCGGGAGCATTCTTGTTGTTGCGATGATTAGGCTTCCTACGCTCAGTCAAATACGGATTCGCGCCAACTTGCAGACGTTGCGACGCTATATGCTCGGGCAAGCCAGCGGCCAGGAGATGTCCGTTGCGGTTTATGAACGCTATTTGCCTTACGCCATCGCATTCGATCTTGAGCACGGTTGGAGCGAGGTATTCGATGCTTGGCGACAAGCCAACGGCATCGCTTCATACGCTCCTGATTGGCTGAGCGGGCCTGAACCATAGGCATTTTAGCCGCGGGCTGTGGCCTGTCATTCGCCGAGCCATTTTGGGCCTTTGGCGTTGCCGACATTGGTGAAATCTGCCTGCGTCCACAGGTGTCGGCACGCGTCAAAACAGGCGTTTTGGTTAAGCGTTTGTAATTCGGTCACGAATCGAGGCATATATTAACTGCGCAGCTGAAGCGCTTTCGTTCAAAATTGCGCAGTTGCCTGGGGAAAGAGATCATGCAGCCGAGTCTTGCTTTTCAAGATGATCAAGAGCACCTCCCGTCGCTTCTGGCAACAGATGCGACGGAGTTATCCTATCAACTTCAGCAGCATCAGGCAAAAATCTTTCCTCCGCTGTCGCAAAAGACGATCCGGACATTTTCGCCGGCCGAAGCCGCGGCCTTCATCGGCATCGGCGAAGGCTATCTCCGGCAGGTGGCGGCTGACGGTCACGGGCCTGATCCGCTTCCAAACGGGCGCAGGCTCTATAGCGCGACCGACATGGACCGGATTCGCCGGGTCCTTGACGAGCGCAACGGAACGCCGAAATATGTGCCGGCCCGCAGGCCGGGCGAAAAGCTGCAGATCATCTCCGTGATGAATTTCAAGGGCGGTTCGGGCAAGACCACGACCGCGGCTCATCTGGCGCAGTTCATGGCGCTCCGGGGCTACCGCGTGTTGGCCGTCGATCTCGATCCGCAGGCATCCTTGTCCGCACTCTTCGGCCATCAGCCGGAGTTCGACGTCGGGGAAGGCGAGACGATCTATGGTGCGATCCGCTATGAGGAGCCGCGCCCGATCGCCGATATCGTGCGCGCCACCTACACGCCCAATCTTCATCTCATCCCCGGCAATCTCGAGCTGATGGAATTCGAGCACGAGACGCCGAAAGCCATGGCATCGGGGACGGCGGAGACCATGTTCTTCGCCCGCATCGGCGAGGTGCTGACCGATATCGAGAGCCTTTACGACGTCGTGGTCATCGACTGCCCGCCGCAGCTCGGGTTCCTGACCATGTCGGCACTCTGCGCCGCGACCTCGGTGCTGATCACCGTTCATCCGCAGATGCTCGACGTCATGTCGATGTCGCAGTTCCTGACGATGACGAGCGAATTGATGTCGGTGGTCGAGAAGGCCGGCGGGCGCACCAGCTATGACTGGATGCGCTATCTCGTGACGCGGTTCGAGCCGAATGACGGGCCGCAGAGCCAGATGACCGGCTTCATGCGGGCGATCTTCGGCAATCGCATGCTGCACAATCCCATGGTGAAGTCGACGGCGGTTGCCGATGCCGGCGTCACCAAGCAGACCCTTTACGAGGTGGAGCGGTCGCAGTTCACACGCGGAACCTATGATCGGGCGCTGGAGTCGCTGAACCTCGTGAATGGCGAGATCGAGGCGCATATCCGCTCCACCTGGGGAAGGAAATAGAGATGGCGCGCAAGAACCTCATCGAGATTTCCGCGCCCAACCCGGCCAGGACGGAAACGGTCGCGCCGCGCGACAATCGCCCGATTGCGGGCTTCGTCCCGCAGGAACGCAGTGCGGCACCCGTCGGCGGCATCACGAAGACGCTCGGCAACATCACCGAAAAAATGGAGCGGGCAAGCGAGCTCGAACGCCAGCTCGCCGCCGGCCAGATGATCGTCGAACTCGATCCAGGCCTGATCGACGCCTCCTTCGTCAGCGACCGACTGGCGATCGACGCGGCTGAGCTTGCCGACCTCGTCGAGCAGATCCGCGATCACGGGCAGCAGGTTCCGATCCTGGTGCGCCCGCATCCCGAGACCAAGGGGCGCTATCAGGTTGCCTACGGCCATCGCCGCCTGGCCGCCACCAGGAAAATCGGCATCAGGGTGCGCGCTGTTGTCCGCGACCTGACCGACGGTCAGCTGGTCGTCAGCCAGGGCCAGGAAAACAGCGCCCGGACCAATCTTTCCTATGTCGAACGCGCGCTCTTTGCCTCACGGCTGGAAGAGCGCGGCTTCGGCCGTGACGTCATCATGGCGGCGCTCAGCGTCGACAAGGCGGCGCTTTCGAGAATGCTGATCGTGATCCGGCAGGTCCCCCTGGAACTCATCAACGCCATCGGTGCTGCGCCTGACATCGGCCGCCGGCGATGGCTGGAGCTGGGCGAGCGGCTGGAAAATGCCGACGTCGACAAGATCATCGCCGAGTTGTCCGCGGACGACGCGCGCAAAATTTCGAGTGACGAGCGGTTTCACCAGGCATTCGTGCTGGCAACGAAGAGGGCGGCCGCGCCGAAGTCCGCAGCGGTCAAATCAGAGGTCAGCGGTGTGCCGGTGACGGTCAAAAAGACAGCGTCCGGCGCAACCTTCGTCTTTGACGGCAAGTCCGCGCCCGGTTTCGATCAATTCGTCCAGGAAAGGCTGCAGAGCCTGTTCCAGGAGTTCAAAAAGCACAGAGGAGCGTAGCGCGCAAAAGAAAAAGGCCCCCAACGACGCCGTCGTGGAAGCCCTTCTCAGATCTTAAGCACATCGAGAATCGCATTTCCACGAATCACAGTCAAGCGTCCTGGCACCGAAAAGGGTGGACGGTTTTCTTTTGCCTAAACTGAGGTGAAGGCAAATGGAGAGTGGATATGTGACGACGCCCTTTGGGCGGCGGCCGATGTCGCTTGGCATGCTGGCAAGCCAGCAACTGGCCGAGACGATCGAGCCGGGGATAAAACGCAGCAAATGGAAGCTGTTCAGGGCGATCTGCGAAGCGCGGCCGGCGCTTGGCGTGACAGACCGGGCGCTGACGGTGCTCGATGCGCTTTTGACCTTCTACCCCGACGACGAGATTTCCGAAGAGAAGGGCCTGATCGTCTTTCCCTCGAACGCGCAGCTTTCGCTTCGCGCCCGTGGGATGACGCCGGCGACGCTGAGGCGGCATCTTGCCGTGCTGGTCGAGGCCGGCCTGATCTTGCGCAAGGACAGCGCGAACGGAAAGCGCTATGCGCGCCGCGACAGGGCGGGGGCGATCGGCGAGGCCTTCGGCTTCAGCGTCGCGCCGCTTCTGGCACGTGCGGTCGAGATCGAAAGCCTTGCCGCTGCGGCAGTCGCCGACCGGGAGCTCGTCAGGGCGACCAGGGAGCGCCTGACGGTGTGCCGGCGCGATATCTCGAAGCTGATTGCGGCAGCCATCGAGGAAGGAGTTCCGGGCGACTGGGAGCAGATGTCGATGCTGTTTCGCGATCTCGTTCTGCGGCTTCCGCGCGTGGCCAGTGCGGTAGCGTTGACGGCGCTGCTCGACGAGATGGGGCTGTTGCGCGAGGAAGCGGTCAACTTGCTGGAAAGGCAGGTAAAAATTAAAAAAATAGACGCCAATGAGTCTCAAATTGAGCGCCACAAACAGAATTCAAACCCCGACTCCACATCTGAACTTGAACCAGGCTTCGAGACGAAGCAGGGCGCGAAGGCGGCGGCCGATAACGACCCGATCGCCGAGCCGCAGGACGAGCCAAGGCTGAAACATCAGGGGGCTTCCGGCAGGAAACCGCCGATGGCCGATCCGGCGGCCGGGCATGGCCTGAAATCCTTCCCGCTCGGCCTCGTTCTCCAGGCCTGCCCGCAAATTCAAGATTACGGACCGGGCGGAACGATCAGCAATTGGCGCGACCTGATGTCGGCCGCCGTCGTCGTCCGCTCGATGCTGGGCGTCAGCCCCTCGGCCTATGAGGAGGCCTGCGCCGGCATGGGGCCGGAAAACGCCGCGACGGTGATCGCCTGCATTCTGGAAAGAGGCGGACACATCAATTCGCCCGGCGGTTATCTCCGCGATCTCACCCGAAGGACCGAGAGAGGCGAGTTTGCAATCGGCCCGATGCTGATGGCGCTGGTGCGGGCAAATGGTGGAGTGGCGAAACGTACTGGCTGAACGGATGGCGTATCTGGCGGCCAGGGAGCTGAGACCAGGTCTGACTTTGCCCGAGCCATCGCTGCGAGATTATGCAAGATTGTGCCTTTGGATGTGCGATATAGTCAGGAAGGCTCTAAGGTTTGCAGGCGTGACAGAAGTGAAGCACGATAGAGCTTCTGGTTAATAGCTTGTTTACTGTAAGTTTCAATGCATTATGACCCCGCCAAGTTGCCCCGCAGGCTGGGCATTATCGCTCGACGGCCTCCGCAGTTCGCGAGGGCAGGCGTGGGAGAGCCGAACACGAGATAGTCACGAGATCTTCGAGGGTGTCGCTAGCCGCGACAATTTTTCGATGGTGAACCGTCACACCCAAGCGCCCTTCGACGAGGCGCGCCTTGCCTACCGGCTCCATGTCGGCGAATGGTTCGAAATCGCCGAGGCCGACCATGACCGCATGCTCGACATTCCGCCACCGCTCTCCCCTGTGTGGCGACCACCTGTTACCGATGGCATTCTGCATCGCCGCATGGCATGCGATTGGTGCTCTCTAGGTCTAGCGAACGCACCCCAGGGGTCGCGCGCCTCTTTTGTTTTGTCGTTCGATGTACCAGCAGACAAACGCGAGGTCGCATAGCTTTAGGGTAAGGTTCTTAGGGACGCGGGGCAGGTGGGTGACAACGACACACGATCGTCCGCGGACACGGGACTTGAAGCGTTGAAAGGTCCACACAAGCACTTGTTGACAGAGTATCGCGCGCGGCCGAAAAAGAATCGGCTCTAAAGGAGATAATCGATGGCTGAAGAGAATAACACCGCCCCCGCTGTTGCTGCAGGCGTAGCGGCGGTAGAGACACCCGCTGTGAAGAAGACCCGGGCACCTCGTCAGAAGAAAGCCGTTGCGGCACCGGCCGACGTTCCGTCGAAAGCTGCTGCCGCACCGGCTGAGTCCGTGAAGGCTGCAAGCGGCCGTGGCAGGAGGGCCAAAGCGGTCGTTGCAAAGTCCGAAGTTGCAGCAAAGGCTACCAGAGCCAAGCGGACGCCCAAGGCTGCCGTACAGCCGCAAACGCCCGCTGTCGCAGTCCTTGATGAGATTGAAGATCTGATCAAGCTGGAGGAAGAGAACCAGCGTCTTCGCAAGCTGCTTGCCGAAAAGCTGCGCAACGAAAACGCCGACCTGCGCAGGCGGCTCGATCGCGTCTGACGCGAACAGTTCCGTCGTTCTGTCTTTTGACACCGGCAAGCGTAGCAGTTCAAGAAATTTGGCAAGCGGGATCTGCAAGGATCTCGCAGCGCCGGTGCGCATTCCAGTCAGGGGGTAAAGCACTATGAAGTCACCATGGCGATTTCTCGCGGACCTGACGTCGCGCCGTAAAACGCTGGCGTCACCTGTCGTTCCCGCTGCTCCGGAGAAACCGGCCGAGGACCAGACAGGGGATCGGGACGCAGCGCCGGCTACGTCAGCATCGGTGGTCGGGACCATAGTCGAACCGAGCGAACCCGCGTCCCGCTTACCATCGGAGCCGGCGGCTAACCTGGTTAAGCCGGAAGTCGCGATCGAGCGACCAGATCCAACTCCGGTCGCAATAGCACCAGGAAAGCTTGGCGATGTGGAAGTCCCGTCGCGCCCTAGCAAAAATCGGTCGAAGCGTATAAAGCCCGGTTCGGTTCAAGTCGTGACGCAGTCTCCGTCGAAGCCGAGCGACGACCCACGGGTCGTATCTCTTCCGGCGCAGCCTCTGACATTTCTTGAGGAGGTTGTGGCTCTCGACGAAGAAATCGCGGCGCTGAAGGCTGCCTTGGCGCTGAAGCTGAAACTGCAGAACGCTCAATTGAAAAAGATGCTCGAGCGCTTTGATATTCGATAGCCTGCCGGTAGGGCTGTTATGATTGGAATGACATGAAGACCCCGCAGAGAAGTTTCGTTGTCGAGATGAAGTCGAAGGGCCGCCGCTCGGCGGCCCGGCAGGGATCCATCTGGGGCAGCACGGATCTGAAGGCATTTGCCCGCCAGGCAGCGAGCGTTGCGCCGCAGCTGTTCGAGGACGGGCAGCAAGCTGAACCGATAGCCGAAGACATTGTCGTCGCGCCTGCCGTGGAAAATGCGTCTGTCGCGGAGACGGTCCCCGCGCCGGTGGCCGAGACTTCTGATGCCATCACTGCGATCGCCGTTGCGACCGTGGAAGAGCGCTCAGAGCCTCAAGAACTGGCCATCGTCGAAGTCGTTGCAAAAGCCACCGTCGCGACAAGAAAGCCCCGTCGATCGGAGATGATAGGCCATCGGCTGCCAACTACGCCCAAAGGCGACGATAAGGTCGGTACCTCAGAAACTTCCCATTCGGCGGCTCCTAGCGAAGCTTCAATTGATGAATTGCCCGCCCTCGAAGCCGAAAATCGCCGATTGAAGGCGCTTTTGGCTGATCGCCTTCGCCAACAGAATCTGCAGCTTCGAATGATGTTGCATCGCTTCGGTGCTGCCTGAGCCGGAGAGCATGTCCTCGGCTTGACCCCGTCGTGACTAGCTCATTGTTTGGAAACTCTTTCGATGGTGCGATAGCCCAATGGCTTGGTCGGACCGCTGCGCCTGAACGGGTAGCCGCGTGAGCAGCCAAGTTCAACGATCGTCCGTCATGGCGGCACGTAGCACATCGTTGATGCGCTCCTGCCAGCCTGGCCCCTCCGCCTGGAAATAGGCGAGTACCTCGCTGTCGAGTTTCAAAGAGACCTGCTCCTTGACGTTCGGCAGCGCTCGACGTTCAACGGCAGGTGCCGGTGCGGTCTTCTTTGCTGGCTTGAACAAAGCCTCCGCCGCATCAAGTGGATTGGCGGGGCGACGTGGAGTTCGTGTCATGCTTCTCTCCAATGGCTTGGCAAATCTATGGTCTGTCAGGGACCTCGTCAGCCGGTCCGTCGTCTACCTGGACGAAAGCAGCTTGCGACATCTCCGAACTGAATTCGGGGCTGGGACCAAGGCCGCGCTTGCTGCGTGAGCGGCGTGTCAGCAACGCATTAAATCGATCGCGCATTTCACCCGCTTCGATATCGCCCGAAACCCACAGCTCGATGATTGCCATGCACTCAACGTCTCCATCGATGGGCATGCCGCGACTGGTCGCCCGTGCGATCACCCGTTCGGCTATGGATCTGCGTGGTGTCATTCAATGCTCCATCACAGGCGAGAACTGACGCGCGCAAGAAATTCGTGACTTTAACTTGTTGGTCATCCAGCGCCGAACGAACTTAGCTTCTCCAAAAGCGCCTCCGAAATCTCGAACTGGCGCGCCGTTCCGCGCCCCATCGAATTCTTGACGATCGTCTCGTCCAACATCCCACGTCTCACCAGAAGATCCACCGTCTCCTTGACGCCGGTGCGTGTGAGAGCCGTAATTTCCATAATGCTGGAAAGAGTTAGCTTCTGGTGCACTTGGTTCATGCTGTAGAGGATCGTCATCATGCCGACCTGCTTCAGCCTTGCCTGAGGCGTCTCGTCTTCGAGAGGATGGTCAAGGATTTCATGCAGGATGAGGCCTGAGAAGGCGAGATTGTGCCATTGGGTCTTGAGCGCTCTTGTCATGCTATTTTACTGTGTTATATAAGGTAGTATGGATCGTTCGAGAGGCAAGCGACCTCTTCGGCAGTGAAATGTCCTTTGAAGGGGCGTGCTCATGAAAAACCTTCTGCTCAACTTAGTTGTCGCGGCCTGCTGCATTTTGCCACCCTACCTTACTTCACCCGGCAAGGCGCAAGCAAATGATTGGGGCTGCGAGGTTATCCTATGCCTCTCCAATCCCGGCGGCCCGACGCAGTTTGCAGAATGCCGGCCTCCGATCCAGAAGCTGTGGCGGGAGCTTGCGGAAGGGTATTCGTTCCCGACATGCAGCGGTGTCGGCTTCAAAAGTTCGCGCCCCGCCTACGAGCCCTATTATTGCGAAACCGGATATCGGCTAGAAAGCGATTATGGTCCGCGCGGACAGGAAGTAACCTGCGTGTCGACGGGCCTGCAGCCGGTCAGCGATGCATTCTGCCCCAATTTCGGCGACAGCTACAGTTTCACGGATCGCTCGGTCTTGTCGTCACGGTGGCAGCGGGAGGGTGGGCGCCGCCGATGCATGGGCTATCCGACGGCCCGGCCAAACGTGCGACCGCAACCCCACTACATCGATGTGACGATCGACGGGGCGGCGACACAACGGGTCTGGTACTGATTGATGGCCGCCGCTTTTGTGGATCTTGCGCAGAGCTGCGCACCAATGGTGGAAGTGAGGACGCTGGCCGCCGTCATCAGTCTCGAGAGCCGTTTCAAGCCCTTCGCCATTCGCATCAACAGCGGTCCGCCGCTTGAGCGCCAACCCGCATCGAAGGCCGAGGCAATCGAGGTCGCGACCTCTCTTGCCGCCGATCGGCAAGACATCCAGATCGGTCTTGGCGGTATCGGTCTGGAGGATTTGCGCAAACTGCAGTTTTCGATTTCGGATGCCTTCGATCCCTGCCTGAACCTCAAGGTCACCGGCACTCTGCTCGACGGTTATTATCGCCTTGCTCTACGCGCCGGCGCCGATGCGAAGCAGGCCGAGAAGGTCATGCTTCAGTCCTATTACGGGAGGGCCGATCCCTCTGTTGGCCGCATGGTCAAATATGACGAGCAGGTCCGCCAGGAAATGGTCCGCCTGCCAGTCAGACTGGCGACTGTCACCATCGCCGAAGGGCACGAAGAGGTGCCTCGGGAGCCGGCAGATTCTCGACAGGCGCCACCAACTGGCAAATCCCTTCCTCAGTCGGACGAGGCCGCATCCTGGGACGTCTTCAGCGCCCCGCGAACTTCTTCGGTTCTCGTATTTGAAAAACATTCATCGGAGCAAAGTGAATGATCTCGAAAGCAAGCCTTCGCCCTGTCGCAGCCTCCGCCGTGATGGCAGCCGCCATCGTTGCATGGCTGGTGGAACCGGCCTTCGCCCAGGCCGCCGGCGTCGAAACCGTCCTGCAGAACATCGTCACCATGCTGACCGGCAATATCGCCCGGCTGCTTGCGGTCATAGCCGTCATCATCATCTGCATTGCCTGGATGTTCGGCTACATGGACCTGCGCCGCGCCGGCTTCTGGATCATCGGCATTGGCGGGATCTTCGGCGCGACCGAACTCGTCAATACCATCGTCGGAGGCTGAACATCATGCCGACAGCTTCCGGTATCGAGGAAGACACCCTGTTCCTTGCCTGTACCCGTCCGGCGATGATCGCCGGCGTGACGATGGAGGCGATGGGTGTGAACATCATGCTGACGACGATCCTCTATATCACCGCGGGATCGATCGCCTATGCGCTTGTCGGCGTCGTCTTCCATTTCATATTCCGGACGCTCGTCAAGCACGATCATAACAGGTTCCGGATCCTCATCGCGTGGATCGAGACCCGCGGCCGGTCGCGCAACACCGCTTATTGGGGTGGCGCCACCCTCTCACCCTTGAAGCTCACCAGACGCTATGACGAGAGGGATTTGACCCTTGCCTAGCATCGCAACGCTTCGCTCGCGCGAACTCGGGCCGGAAACCTTCATTCCCCAGTCGCGCCATGTCGATGAGACGACAGTTGCGCTCGAGTCGAGAGCGCTGATGGTGATGATCGCCCTGGAAGGCATATCGTTCGAAACCGCTGATGTCCTGGACCTCAACAGCCTGCATCGCGACCTCAACACGCTCTACCGGAACATCGCCGATGAGCGTCTGGCTCTCTGGACACACGTCATTCGCCGCCGCGACAACGACTATCCCGACGGACAATTCGTCAATCCTTTCTCGCAGCGGCTGAACGCGAGATACCGCGAACGCATGATCGGCGAGGATCTGTTTCGGAACGACCTTTATCTCTCGCTCGTCTGGCATCCCGGTCGGGATCCCGGCGAAAAGGCGGCCCACCTTCTCTCCCGTCTACGCAAGGCACGCCGCGCCGACATCGAGCTCGATGAGGATGCCTTCAAGCGCCTGAGTGACAAGGTATCCGATGTCACCGCCGGCCTGAAGCGTTTCGAGCCGCGTGTGCTCTCCACTTATGAGCACGATGGCATCGTCTTCTCCGAGCCGAGCGAGGTCCTGCACCAGATCGTCGGCGGCCGGCGGGAGCGCATCCCGCTGACGGAGGGCAGGATATCCTCGGCAATCTATTCGGATCGGGTCATCTTTGGGCGAGAGACCATCGAGATCCGTCATGAGGCGGATAGCCGCTATGCCGGGATGTTCGGCTTCAAGGAATATCCGGCGACCACCCGCAGCGGCATGCTCGATGGCATCCTGACGGCGCCGTTCGAGCTCATCCTGACGCAGTCTTTCGCCTTTGCCTCGAAAGCCGATGCGCGCACGATCATGGGGCGCAAGCAAAACCAGATGGTGAGCGCCGGCGATAAGGCGGCGTCGCAGATCGAAGAGCTCGGCGATGCGATGGACGATCTGGAGTCGAACCGCTTTGTCGTCGGTGAGCATCATCTTGCGCTGTCGGTCTTTGCGCCGTCGGTGAAAGAACTCACCGACCATATGGCGAAGGCGCGGGCATATCTCACCAACGGTGGCGCCGTCGTTGCCCGCGAGGACCTCGGCCTTGAGGCAGCCTGGTGGGGGCAGTTGCCGGGCAATTTCCGCTACCGGGCAAGATCGGGTGCTATCACGTCGCGGAATTTCGCGGCCCTGTCTCCGTATCATTCCTATCCCACCGGGCAGAAGGACGGCAATGAATGGGGACCGGCCGTCGCCATGCTGAAGACCGCCTCCGGCTCGCCCTTCTATTTCAATTTCCACCACAGCGACCTTGGCAACACATTCGTCTGCGGCCCCTCGGGTACGGGCAAGACAGTGCTCCTTAACTTCATGCTCTCCCAACTCGAAAAACACGACCCCCATTTGGTCTTCTTCGACAAGGATCGGGGAGCCGACCTTTTCGTTCGGGCGGCGGGCGGCACTTATCTGCCGCTTCGAAACGGTGTTGCCACCGGCTGTGCCCCGCTGAAGGCACTGGAGCTCACGGCGGAGAACAAGGTGTTTCTCGCAGGCTGGATCGGCAGGCTTGTCGGATCGGCGAAGCGCGAACTGACGGTCACGGAGTTGCGCGACATTGCCTCGGCCATCGACGGTCTCGCGGACCTGCCGGTCGAAAGGCGCTCGATCGGTGCCTTGCGCACCTTCCTCAACAACACCGATCCCGAAGGCATCGCCTCGCGGCTCAGGCGGTGGGAGAGGGGAGGGCCGCTCGGCTGGGTATTCGACAACAAGACCGACGACATCGGCATCGGCGCCAAGTTCATCGGCTACGACATGACCGATTTTCTCGACAATGAGGAAATACGCACGCCGTTGATGGCCTATCTGTTCTTTCGCATCGAGCAACTGATCGACGGGCGCCGCATCATCATCGTCATCGATGAGTTCTGGAAGGCGTTGCAGGACGAAGGCTTTCGCGATCTCGCCCAGAACAAGCTCAAGACAATCCGCAAACAGAACGGGCTGATGCTGTTTGCGACCCAAAGTCCGCGCGACGCCATCGGCTCGCCGATTGCCCATACGATCATCGAGCAATGCCCGACGCAGATCTTCCTTCCCAATCCGCGCGGTGACCATAGCGACTATGTCGACGGGTTCAAACTGACGGAGCGCGAGTTCGAGCTTCTCTCCCGCGAGCTCTCGGTCGAGAGCCGCCGCTTCATCGTCAAGCAGGGCCACAACAGCGTCGTCGCCGAACTGAACCTCAGGGGTTTCGATGACGAGCTCGATATCTTGTCCGGCCGAACCGCGAATGTCGAACTCGCCGAGGCGATCCGGGCGGAGGTCGGCGACTGCCTCGAGGATTGGCTGCCGGTGTTTCAGCAAAGAAGGAGGACGGGTTGATGGCAAGAAGCTGGATAGGCCTTGCTCTTGCGGCGGCAGCTGCCTTGTTGCCGGTTGGAGCGGCGTTTGGGCAGGGCATCCCTGTCATCGACCAGACGGCGATCGCCAAACAGATCGAGAGCATCACCCAACTGAAGTCCCAGCTCGACACGCTCAATCAGCAGCTCCAGCAAGCTCAGCAGCTTTACGGATCGCTGAACAAGATCACCAACATGGCAGATGTTGCGAGCCTCTTGAACGATCCTTCGATCCGCAAGGCATTGCCGCAGGATTTCAGTGCGATCGAAGGTCTGTTCAAGGGATCGGGCACCGGCGTCTTCGGCAGTTCGGCGTCTAAATTCCGCGAGGATAATTCGACTTATCGCACCAACGCCGACGATTTCTATGCGCAGGAATTGTCGCGCGTCCAGAACCAGAATGCCGGTCAGATGAGCCTCGGCCAGCAGATCTACGATGCCGCCACCAAGCGCATCGACGGCATCGATCAGCTGCGCCAGAAAATATCGGGTGCCGCGGATGCCAAGGACATCGCCGATCTCCAGGCACGGCTACAAGCAGAAACGGCGTTTCTGCAAACCGACGTGCTGCGCATGCAGGGTTTGCAGATGGTCCAGCAAGCAAAGGTTCAGGTCGATGATCAGCGCAAGGCCGAGGATTGGCGCAAACGCATGGATGCCATGGGAGAGGCGCTCAAATGAGACATGTCCTTCTTGGCGTCGTCACCCTCACCCTTTCTGGCTGCTTCGGCCAGGGAGACAAGACCTACACTGTCGACGAGCTCATGGCTGATGAGGCTCTGCTGACAAAGATCATAAGCGAATGCCGCAACAACCCCGGCAAGTTGCGCCAAACGCCCAATTGCCAAAATGCGGAGGCGGCGGACTGGAAGCTGCGACTTGAACGTATGAAAACATCGCTTGGAGGCTGAGGCATGTACCAGGTCTTCAGCTTCGTCGACGGCCAGTTCAAGTCGCCGCTAGAAAATTTCATCTCGTCGGGAACGTCGAACATCGCCAACTGGATAAGCGGCCCGCTCACCGCGGCGCTGACGCTCTACGTCGTGCTCTATGGCTACCTCGTCCTGCGCGGATCCGTCCAGGATCCCATTCTCGAATTCGCGTTTCGGGCAATGAAGCTTGCGATCATCGTCATGCTGGTGCGCAACGCCAGTGAATATCAGACCTACGTCACTAACATTTTCTTCGAGGCCCTGCCGCGTGAGATCTCCCAGGCGTTGAACTCAGGCGCTGTACCGAGCGCTTCCACCTTCGACAGCCTGCTCGACAAGGGCCAGAAATGCGCCCGCGAAATCTGGTCGCGTGCATCCTGGCCGGTCGATATCGTCACCGGTATCGGCGGGATGATGGTCATCGGTGCAACATTCACCGTGGCGGCGATCGGTTACATCGTCTCGCTCTATGCCCGGCTGGCGCTTGCCATCGTGCTGGCGATCGGCCCGATTTTCGTAGCGCTCGCGATGTTCCAATCAACCCGTCGTTTCACCGAGTCCTGGATCGGTCAGCTCGCCAACTTTGTCATTCTGCAGGTCCTGGTGGTCGCGATCGGTTCGCTGTTGATCACCTGCATCGACACGACCTTCACGGCGATCGAAAGCTATACCGACGTCTTGATGCGCCCGGTCGCGCTTTGCGCCATCTGCCTTGCCGCCCTCTACGTCTTCTACCAGTTGCCCGGTATCGCCTCGGCGCTTGCGGCAGGCGGAGCGTCCCTGACCTACGGATATGGCGCCGCTCGCGACGCTCACGAAAGCACGCTCGCTTGGGCAGCCTCCCGCAGCGCTCGAGCGGTCGGACGAGGAGCCCGCTCCGTCGGTCGCCGCCTCAGATCCGGAGGTGCCGGATGAAGGCCCCTCGACCACAAACATTGCATAGGTTGGCTCCACATGATCCGCATCATTTTATCGCTTGCCCTTGCCATCGACCTGACCGGCTGTGCCTCGATCTCCCACCCTCTGCCCAAATGTGACGGCTATTCCCGCCGCCCTCTAAACCGCTCCATGTGGCAGTGGGAGGACAATAACGCCGTCACGCAGCCCGCTTCCGAAACTGCCCCAGCAACGGCCGTCAGCCATGTCGCGTCCTATGGCGAAGAGCCGGTGACAGTGGAGCCCGCCGCCTTCGCGCATTTCGATCCCGCGGGTTCCTATCGGCCGTGCGGGGAACAGTGACATGGTGACCACGGACAATCTCAAGAGCTATTTCGACAAGGCGCGCCGATTCGATCAGGATCGGCTCATCCAGGTGGAGCGGTCCGCCCGCGTCGCCTGGTTCATCGCCATTGCCGCCAGCGTGCTCGCCGCCGCTTCGATTTTCGCCGTCACCGGCCTCACGCCGCTGAAGACGGTCGAGCCTTTCGTGGTGCGGGTCGACAATTCGACCGGCATCGTCGACGTCGTCTCCGCACTGACCTCGACCGCCGGCGCCTATGACGAAGCCGTCACAAAATATTTCGCCGCCAAGTACGTGCGTGCCCGAGAAGGCTACGTCTGGAGTGAGGCCGAGGAAAATTTTAGGTCGGTCGCCTTGCTGTCGACCCAGCCGGAGCAGACACGTTTTGCAGTGGTCTATCGAGGCAGCAATCCGGATTCTCCGCAGAATATCTACGGCCGCAGCGCAGTGTCGCGCATCAACATCGTTTCGATCTCGCTGATCAACGCCAATGTCGTCTCGGTCCGCTACATCAGGACGATCACCCGCGGCGACGATGTGCGCACCACGCACTGGGTGGCGACGCTGACCTTCTCTTATGTCAACGCGCCGATGTCCTCGACCGACCGGCTGATCAATCCGCTGGGTTTCGCCGTCAGCGAATATCGTGCCGATCCGGAGGCCATCAATTGAAACAGCATTTCCTGATTACCCTGGCTATGGCCGCCAGCCTCTCATCCGTAGCGTTCGCCCTCGAGACCCCACGCAGCGCGCCCCAGGACAGCCGCATCCGTTTTGTCGACTATCAGCCCTACAACATCACGAAGGTCGTCGGCAGCTTGCGGTCCTCGGTGCAGATCGAGTTTGCCGCCGACGAGGAGATCGCCCATGTCGCGCTCGGCAACAGTGTCGCGTGGGAGGTGGCGCCGGCCGGCAATATCCTGTTCCTAAAACCCCGCGAAAATCAGCCGGTGACGAACATTTCGGTCGTGACGACGCGGCGGGACGGCTCGACACGCAGCTATCAGATGGAGCTGACGGTGCGCGATGGCACCGTCGAGGCCGGGCAGAACACCTACTTTTATGTGAAATATCGCTATCCCACCGACGAGGCCGAGCGCCGGAGGCTCGATGGGGCTGCTCGGGCGCAAGCGGCTCAGGCCGGCGAAGCGGATAAGGTTCTTGCTCTTCACGAAGCCTACGGGCCACGCAACTGGCGCTATTCCGCTCAAGGGTCGGCGGCGCTTGAACCGCAGGCGGTCTATGATAACGGCAAGGTCACCACCTTCGCCTTCGTCGGCAACCAGGAAATGCCGGCGATCTATATGGAGAATTCCGACGGTAGCGAAAGCCTGGTGCCGAAGTCCGTGGACGGCAACCTGGTGCTGGTGCACGCGATCAGCCGCAAGTTCATCCTGCGCAGGGGAGGCGACGTCCTCTGCGTCTTCAATGAGGCCTACGACCGTGTCGGCATCAATCCCGATACGAATACGACCTCGCCTTCTGTCGAGCGCGTCGTCAAGACTCAAGATGGCAGAGGATAATAGGAGGAGGTCATGGCCGAGGAAGACACCACCCAAATCCCGGGGGAGCGCGCGGAAACCACGGTCGGCCGCGGGCTGGACAACAACCCAACCCTGAAGCGCGGTGCGGTGGCGCTCGCAATCGTCGCCTTCGTTGGCTTTGCGCTCTGGTCGATGCGCGGGCAGGAGAAGCCGGCCGACGGCACGCAGCCCGAGCGTGTCGTCATCCGCCAGACATCGGATTTCGAGCCGGCAAAAGAGCCGGTCCAACCGATCGCCGCGCCACCGGAAGTCCAGCTTCCAACACCTCTGGCGACTGAGCAGGTCCCAGGCGAGGATGATAAGCTGCTCGACGCAGCCCGTCGCGCGCCGGTCATGGCTTATGGTGGTGAGAAGTCACCTCCGACCCGTCGTCAGGACGAAGCCTCCAGCGCTGATACCAGCACGAACTACATTCCGCTCGGGAATAATCCGGGCAACCTCGGCGCCCAGAGCGAAAACGAGGACCAGCGATTCGACCGCATGCTGACACCGACGCAGCTTCAGGGCTCGCGCGCCGGAACGTTTGGGAACCGGGACTTCATCATCGCCATGGGAACCTCCATTCCCTGCGTCCTGGAGACAGCACTTTCTTCCGACCAGCCCGGGTTCACAAGCTGCGTCATCAATCGGGACATCCTGTCGGACAACGGCCGTGTCGTTCTGATGGAGAAGGGCACGCAGGTCGTCGGCGAATATCGCGGCGGTCTTCGACGCGGTCAGAAACGGCTGTTTGTCCTCTGGAGCCGGGCGAAGACGCCGAAGGGCGTGATCATCACCCTGACATCGCCGGCAACCGATGCCCTTGGGCGTGCCGGCGTCGACGGCTACGTCGATACCCATTGGTGGGAGCGTTTTGGCAGCGCGATCCTTTTGTCGATCGTCGGCGATGCGACCTCCTATGCCAACACCCAGATGCAGGATAGCGGTGTCGAGGCGCAGGGCACGACGAGCGCCGGTCAGCAGGCCGCGGCGATCGCCGTCGAGCAGTCGATCAACATTCCGCCGACCTTGATGAAGCATCAAGGGGAATTGGTTTCGATCTTCCTGGGCCGTGATCTCGATTTTTCGAGCGTCTATCGGCTTCGCGTGACGGAACCGCGCAGCCGCATTTACGATCGCGCCGTGCTGGGCGCCTTTGCTCCCAACTCAACCCTAGTCACCAAATAGGTCCGCCAATGACAGAGGGAGCCGATTCCGGTGTCGTGCGCGAGTTGCTGGCACCGCTGTCGCCCTTCCTGCGCGACAAGTCCCTCTATGAGATCATCATCAACTGGCCAACCCAGGTCGTCACCGAGGGTACGGCCGGCTGGCAAATCCACGATCTGCCGGAGCTGTCGTTCGACAAGCTGATGCGTCTGGCGCGCGCCGTCGCCAGCTTTTCCCACCAATCGATCGACGAAACCCGGCCGATCCTCTCGGCAACGCTGCCAGGCGACGAGCGCATCCAGATCGTGATCCCGCCGGCAACAACGAAGGGAACCGTCAGCATCACCATCAGGAAGCCGTCGTCGGTGTCGCTGAGCTTGAACGATCTTGATCATGGCGGCCTGTTTGCCGAGGTGGCGCGGACGGAAGCGGACGTCTGTACGGGGGACCGCAAGCTCCTGGAGTTCTATCGAAATGGTTCCTACCAGGCCTTCCTTCGGGAAGCGGTATACGCGCGTAAGAACATCATCATCTCCGGGGCGACCGGCTCCGGCAAGACGACGCTTTCGAAGGCATTGATCCGCTATATTCCTTCGAGCGAGCGGATCATTTCCATTGAAGACACGCCCGAGTTGGTCATCCCGCAACCCAACCACGTCCGTCTTTTCTATTCCAAGGGCGGCCAGGGGCTTGCGAAGGTCGGGGCCAAAGATCTTCTCGAATCCTGCCTTCGTATGCGGCCGGATCGCATCCTTCTCCAGGAGCTGCGCGATGGCACCGCATTCTATTACATCCGCAACGTCAACTCAGGCCATCCCGGTTCGATTACGACCGTCCACGCCGACTCGGCGCGACTTGCATTCGAACAGCTGACATTGCTGGTTAAGGAGTCAGAGGGCGGAAGGGACCTGGAACGAGGTGACATACGGGAGATGCTGAAGATCGCGATCGACGTCATTGTCCAGTGCAAACGCATCGATGGGCGGTTTCGGGTGACCGAAATCTACTATCGGGATGCCGGGAACGCCGAACCCCATAGATCTGATGATCACAGCCTTGCGTAGCCGCCAGTTTCGGCATGTACGCAGAAAGCTGCGCTAGGAGCGGTTGCGCATCAAGCCGCCTTTGGCGTTACCGTTAGGCGGACGCCTAATGCTGAAAGCACCCTGAGGACCGTCTCATAGCGGAGTTTGGAACCTGCCTTCAACGCTTTATACAGGCTCTCTCTTCCAAGTCCGGTCTCGTTGGCGATGGCGCTCATTCGAGAGATCGTTCTCCTGTGCTTCCATTGTTTCGCCCCCTAATCGTGCCGCGTCTGCTGTGGCCGGCTGTTTCCCATTGATGCCTATGTTCGGTGGCCGCTGGTTCAGGTGCTGCCGATGATGCGGCGCTCCTCACCGAGCGGGATGATCCAGCCGCCGGCGCGATCCGGTCGCGCAAATTCATCCGGGCCCACTGTCTGCGTCAGGCGGGTACGAACGGTTTGCAGCTCCGCGTCGATAGCGGCACGGATGAGATCGCTCGATGCCGACGAAGACTGGCCGGAGGTTGAGGCGAGCGAGCGCCTGCTGATCGGCGGGCGCGACGTCGGTGTCGGCGACGGGCTGGCCCGGCACGGGTGACGATCCCTCCGATCAGTCCGCCCATGGCCGTTGCTTTTTCCACTTCTCTTACCGGCACGGCATCCAGCAGTGACCGGGTGCGTTGGAGATCCCCTTGGAGCCTTCGCGCGAAGGGCTGGTGGGTGAGGCCGCGAAGGGCGCTGGCGAGCTCCGCGTGCCCGAGCGAATTGATGAGATTGGCGATATGGAGGCGGAGAAGCCCGATGAAGAGCGCGTCTTTCTCCTCCGGTTTGATCGGCTCGCCTTCATCGACCGGATCGCGGACCGAGAGGTGGGCTTCGGTGGGACTTGGCGCCGCCATCCCCCAGCGTGTCGCGATGGCGATGCGCTTCACTGTGACCTTACTGCCTCCGGCGGTGATATCTATCCGTCCAGCCTGAGCCCAGGCGCGGTTCAATGCTTTGGCCGGGCCGCCATTGTCATGGCAGCCTTTGGCCTCGGCCACGGTCAAGGATGACAGGTCGGATGCGCAGGCGATCCAGTCAGGCAGGTCGCCACGGAACAAGCGCGTGACTTTGACCTGCCGGCGACATTCGAGGTCGATGATGCGGCTGCCGCGATGCGCGCAGATCGAAAGGTTGAAGTATCGTTCGAGATAGGCGCGGGCCACGAAGCGGCCGAACAGGCCGAATAGCGCAACCTTCACTTCGCGGGCCTGTCCGAGCGGTTCTCGGAGGATGAAGGGTGTGCCCGCCGGTTGCGTCAACAGCGCGTGGAGGATGGACCACGCGCCATATGCAGCCCCTGGCGTCTGCAACACTTCGCGAATACCGGCGTCCTCGATCTCCGAGACGTCGAGGTCGACGGTCGCGCCCGTGACAAGGCTGGATGCTGGCGGATCGAAACTGTGCAGGAAGGTCCTCGTCATAACGCCAGCGCCCGCTTGAGATCGTCATGCTCGAAAGCGCTGGCCATGCGGTTGATCTCCGCCGATCGAGCGCCGACCGCCTTGGCGGCGTCGCGCCATGTCGCGGTCACCGCCGCGACTTCTTTGATGACAATGCGCGCTTGCGGCAGCGTGAGTGCGAAGAACTCCGACGCCGCCTCCAGGAGATCGACGGAGCAGGTGCCTTCGTCGAGATCGATGTTCGTCGTGAGCACCCGTGCCTTCAGATCGGTTGGAACGGGATTGAGGTCGTAGGCCGGTGAGAGCGACCATCCGGCCTTTCCCTGCCACAGGAAGCCGTGATTGCGCAGGTGATCATCGACGTTCGAGATCAGGACGTTGAAGACCACGCGCCGGTAGAGGGCATGGGCGTCGGTTTTTCCCTGGGCGCCGTGCTGCGCGAGGGCGTCGACGATCTCCGGGTAGCTGCCGCGCTCGCCATCCCTGGCGCCCACCATCGCCATCGCCGACAGAAACGGGATGCGGGTCGCGCCATCGCGGTCGAAGCGCCGTGAGAGCATGACTGCCTTGCCGGCGATATCGATCAGCTCATGATCGGGAGTGGCGATACCGGCCTGACCGGCGAGCCGCAGCGCGATCTCCTCCCAGGTCTCTATGCTGTAGTCGTCGGTCTCTTTCGGGAACTTGGCGATGGAGAGGCGACCATGTTGGTCGATGACCGACGCCTTCGGACGCGCGCCGCCAAGAGAGGAGCCGGGGGCAAAGATGAGTTGGAGATCTTCGTCAGTTTCCTCGTCGCGGAGAATCCGCTCGCTGATCTGGAGCAGTCTGCCAAGCTCGATCAGGGCGGGAACGCCATCGCGGATCGGCGCCTGAAAAACCTCGTCGCCGACCCAGCGGAAGCGGAGCGCGCCAAGCCTGGTCTCGTCGGCGACACCGAGCAGATAGTCGCTTTCCGCGAGGGTGCGAACGGCGTGAGCTTCGCGCTCCGCCAGGCGGCGTTCGGCACGCTGCATCAGGCGGCGACCCCAGGTATCGGGCGCCGAGTCGCCAATGGACCCGAAGGTCGCCAGTCCAGCAGGAGGGGCGAAGGCGCCGCGGGTCAGAGCAAGGGCGGGCTCGAGAGAGAAGCGGTCTGGGTCATCGGGCCACGTATCGTCATATTCAAAGAGGATCGTTTCCGCGCCGCGGACGCGATTGCTTCTCGCCAGTCCAATCGAGCGTGTCCGGCCGTCCAGATCGATATGGACCTCGAAGTCAGCCATCGCGGGACGATCCGGATGGCCGCTTGAGATGGATGTGCTTGGGCAGATCGGCGCTGGCCAACGCCTGTCCGACGCTGTCGTTGCTGATGTCGGCGACCTGGCTCAGGCCGTCGAGCAGGCCGAGGGCCTGCAGCACGCCGGCATAGATGCCTATACTGACATTGGTGTCGCCGGCTTCGACCCTTTGTAGGGTCGACCGCGATGTGAAAGCACGCTCCGCCACGACCGCCATAGGCAGCTTGCGACGGCGGCGGGCGTCGTGGATATCCGCGCCGAGCTTCCGCAGGGCACGACGCACGGCCGCTGGAGGGGTATGTGGAGTAGGCATTTGCTACCTTCGCACTACAGATCGGCGGGATATGTAGCACGAAGATTACAATTCTTCTAGCCCCGCCTAGAGTCGATCCCAGTGTTTACCGGCTGCGGGAACTGCCCGGTTCCGCCAGAAAGCTAGCCGTGAAGCGTAGGGGGCGGTCGAGCGCGCCCGGGTCCTCGATCGGGCTTGTGAACTCTGCTATAGAGACATGACGGTACTTTTCGGTTGGCTCTGGAGCGACGCCAAGCAGCCGAAAATCAGTTTCGAGAGGCGATCGACCTCGATAGATACCGAAACCGCGCAAAATATTTTTTGTGCGATTTTTCCTTTGAAATCAACACTTGGCGACAACTCCCGTCCGCCCGTTTGATCGCGCCGCCTGGACTCCTGCGGGGGAAAACGGGCGGAAAATTTTGAGGGCTAGGCGGAGAAAGAGTAAGAGGCGGGAAGGGGATTCTGTGACGGGTTAGGAGGTTCGGAGAGAGGCTCCGGCCGGCCCGCCACGGAGAAATGAAATGGCTAAAGCCGTTCAGAAGATCACCCTGAACCGATCGGAAGACATTCCTTTCGATAAGCTCGAACTCTCGCAGAGCAACGTCCGCAAAATCAAGGCCGGTGTTTCCATCGAAAATCTGGCGGAAGATATTGCCCGCCGCAAGCTCCTGCAGAGCCTGAGTGTTCGCCCTATCCTCGACGGGGATGGTAAGGAGACCGGCAGGTTCGACGTACCGGCCGGCGGCCGGCGATATCGTGCCCTCGAATTGCTCGTCTCGCAGAAGCGCATGGCAATGACGGAACCTGTACCCTGCATCGTCAAGCGCGGCGATGAGCTCTCCGCCGAAGATGACTCTCTCGCCGAAAACGTTCAGCGTGTCGATCTTCATCCGCTCGATCAATATCGCGCTTTCCAGGCGCTTCGCGAACAGGGTCTCGGTGAGGATGAAATCGCTGCACGCTTTTTCGTCTCGGTCGCGACGGTTCGGCAGCGCCTGCGGCTGGCTTCCGTGTCGCCGCGGCTGCTCGATCTCTACGCTGGAGACGAGATGAGGCTTGAACAGATCATGGCGTTCTCGATCACCCATGATCATGTTCGGCAGGAGCAGGTCTGGGAAACGATCTCGCGCCAGCACGTCCGGGACGCCTACTACATCCGCAGGCTCCTTACCGAGACGACGATCCGCGCAGGCGATCGCCGGGCGGTCTATGTCGGCATCGAGGTCTATGAAGCGGCCGGCGGCATCGTGATGCGCGACCTCTTCGAGCAGGATAATGGCGGCTGGTTGCAGGATCCGGCACTACTTGAACAACTGGTTGTCGAGAAGCTGACTGCGGATGCCGAAACTCTGAAGACGGAGGAAGGCTGGAAGTGGGTCGAGGCTGCTTTCGACTTCCCCTATGGCCACACATCGGGCCTTCGCCGCTTCCATGGCAAACAGCGGGAACTCAGTGAGGAGGAGCTTTCCCGCCACGATGCGTTGAAGGCCGAATACGACAAGCTCGACGCCGAATATGCCAGAGCCGAAGTCTCTTCCGACGAGATCGAGCGGCGGCTCGAGGAACTCGGAAGCGAGATCGATCAGCTCAATGACCGGCCCTGCGTCTTCGATCGGCAAGACGTCGCCGGAGGTGGCGCTTTTATCTCCCTTGCCGCCAATGGTGAACTGCAGATCGAGCGCGGTTTCGTCCGGCCTGAGGATGAGCTGCAAGTCGAAACCGGCGGTGACGACGCGGAAGCGGCCGATGGTGATATCGGCGACGACGTCACCGGGTCGCCTTCCGTCGCCGGCGTCTCGGTCAACGGCAAGCCGGTCCCAGGTGACCAGGTGGAGGAAGAGGACGACGCTCTGCGGCCGCTCTCCGATCGTCTGGTGCTCGACCTGACGGCGACGCGCACGATCGCGCTGCGCAACGCGCTCGCCAATGATCCGGTCATCGCCCTCGTGGCGGTGCTACATGCCTTCGTGCTGAAGACCTTCTATCTCTATGGCTCGGATTCATGCCTGGAACTGACGCTGCAGAGCGCCAAATTCAGTCAGACCCAGGGTCTTGGCGACACCGTTTGGGCCAAGGAGATCGATCAGCGACACGAGGCATGGGGCCAGGATCTTCCCAGCAACCCCGACGACCTCTGGGCCTACCTGATTGTGCTCGACGACGTCAGCCGCCAGGCGCTCCTCGCCCATTGCGCCTCCATGTCAGTCAACGCGGTCATCGAGCCATGGAACAAACGCACGCGTGCGATTGCCCATGCCGAACAAGTCGCGCGTTCGGTCGGCTTCGACATGGTCGACGCCGGCTGGGCGCCGACGGTCGACAATTATCTCGGCCGGGTCACCAAGGCGCACATCCTGCAGGCGGTTCGCGAGGCCAAGGGCGAACAGTCCGCCCAACTCATCGACCATCTGAAGAAGCAGGATATGGCGCGCGAAGCCGAGCGCCTGCTCGACGGCAGCGGCTGGCTTCCGGAGCCGCTGCGGACATCTGCCGAGGCGGCTCCTTCCTACAATCTCCCGCGGGCGGTCGACCAGGCAAGCGACGACGGGATCTCGCAGGCCGACAGCAACGATCTTCCGGCATTTCTGACGGAGGACGCCGATGTCGGCGACCGGAACCAGGAAGCGCAGCATCGCGCCGGCCATCTCGACGCCGCGGAATAGGCTCCACCCCTGATCATCGCAGCCCGGCGCCATCGCCGGGCTGTCCATCCGTCCGACTCCCATCTCAACACTGCCCGGCCACCGCGCCGGGCTCTTTCGTTTTCAGGAGACACATCATGAACACCATGCTTCCCAGTTCCAGCCCGGTTTCGGCCGGTTTCAAGGTCGATATCTCGCGCGGACAGCGCATTGGCCGCGTCTCGTCCGAGTGGTTCTCGCGGCCGGACGACGAACGATATCTGTCGCTTTCCGAGCTCCATCACGCGGTCAAGACGCGGGCCGACCATGCTCGTGCGCGCACCGTGGAAAGTTCCGCCATCCGGGTCGAAGCCACCCGCGACAACGCCGAGCGCCTCGAGCTCATCGTCCCCGGCGATCGGCAGCCGATCGCACCAACGCACTGGAGTTATGGCCAGCTCTGCAGCTTGGTCGGCGCTCCGGCGACCTATATGCGTCAACTACCGGCGCCGCTCGCTGCCATCAATCTGCAGCACGGCTTGCTCAACTACCGGGCGGAGCTGGTAAAAACCCTGGAGATGGACGACGGCCGCGTCGAACTGCGGGCTGTAACCGGCCCGGAATATGGCCGTATCTGGGACCACGAACTCGTCTCGGCGGTGATGAAGATTGCCGGCAACGGCACTGGGGACACGATCTGGAAGGTGCCCGGCCTTCTCGACTGGTCGAGCATGACGCACAATCCCTTCATCGACATCACCAAGGATAGGACGACGCTCTATGCGAGCGATCGCGATGTGTTCGTGTTCCTTGTTGACGACACGCATCCGATCGAGGCGGGCCGGTTGCCGAATGGCGAACCGGATCTCTTCTTCCGCGGGTTCTATGCATGGAATTCCGAAGTCGGATCGAAGACGCTCGGCATCGCGTCATTCTATCTGCGCGCGGTCTGCGCCAACCGCAACATTTGGGGCTCGGAAAATTTCGAGGAGATCAGCATCCGCCATTCGAAGTTCGCGGCCGAACGTTTCGCGCACGAGGCGGCGCCGGCGCTGACGAGTTTTTCCAATTCCTCGCCGGCAGCCTTCGTTGCCGGTATCCGGGCGGCCCGCGAACGCATCGTCGCGCGCAACGACGAGGATCGCCAGGCTTTCCTGCGCCGACGCGGCTTCTCGAAATCGGAAACCGGCAAGGTCATCGACATGGTTCTGTCCGAAGAGGGGCACCCGCCGGAAAGCGTGTTCGACTTCGTCCAGGGTATCACCGCCTTGGCGCGCGACAAGACCCATCAGGACACCCGCCTCGAACTCGAAGGCAAGGCGAAGAAGCTTCTTGAAAGTGCAAGCTGAGCCCGCCCCAGCCCGTAGCAACGCCGTCAAGCGACAATGCAGGCGGCCGTGAACCTCACTTCGCTGCTGACACAGAAAAATAGGGCCACTGGAAGACCAGGGCCCTTTAAGGTGTGAAGGTCAATAACCTCCAGAGGGGAACAGCTGAAACGATGGCACTGGGAGGAAAACCATCAGATGCATCAGCTGGAGGCAATATGCACATATTTTGACCGGTTGGTAAAACATTTATTGTGCAGTGCAGCTATGCAGAAAAGGTCGAGCCGCTCCGTGCGGACAAAGGCGGAGCCCGTGTAGAGGCTTTCCTCGTACGACTAGCCAGCATAGGCGCACCGATGCAGAGCTGTCGGCGATCACGGCAGGCGGGGTATTTCTCCGTCGGCGACGCGCCAAATCCATGGCGTCATCTCTGCTCTCGCGGCAATCATTTCATTGAGGGCGAGTTCGTAGTTTTCGTCGGCACCGATGGGGACGATGAACAGCGCGACGGGCGCGGGGCGTTGTTCCGGCAGGGTAACCGAGACGACCGGCTGCTCCCGCGAGAGATTGAAGCGCAGGCCTTTCACGCTCTTTCGCTTCAGCCTTGAAAGACGTTCCAGGAGATGTTGCTCATGGATGCTCTCGAACGGGATCCAGTTCTCGTTGACCACCATCATGGCGATCTCCTCGATGGATGCGATCCCCGCGGCCGATATCCCGAAGGTGGCGATCATGATCAGATGGCAGTGTTCGCTCGACCGCCAAAGCTCGAGCTCCGTCTCGTATCTGGCGCTCAGCCGCTTCCATATCCCCTCCTCGATCATGAAGGGGAAGGGGAGGTGGCGGACGACGATTTTCTGGCCGCCGCGGGCAGCAGTGAATTCCTTCACCTCCGCCACAGTCATCATCAGCTTCCGCAGCCCGGTGCCAGAGACATGGGCAGTGGTCAAAGCTGCTGCCCGCCGCGACGCTATTCCTTCGCGGTCCTCCTGATGAAACACTTCCGGCACGAACAGAATGTCGCTCAATGGTCCGCCGCGTGCGGTCATCTGTGAGGCGGCGTTGATGAGACTTGTCCGCACCCGGCCCCAACCGCGTTTGCCGGCCCATGACGAGCGCCATTCCGTCAGTTCTCCCGCCTCCCAGAGATAGTGCAGGACGGCGCGCAACGAGAGCTTCTTTGTCTCATTGCGCAGCGCCGGCTCAGACGCCTCCATGGAGGACGCCGGCGCGCTGCGAGCGCCTTTCTTCGTCAGGGGAAAATCCAGCTGCAGGGCAGCTTTCCCACTCGCGTCGATCTGGATCGCGTTGCCGATCAAGGATCCCAAGCCCGATAATTCATAGGGCGGTTCGTAGGCCGGGCATGCAGGGTCATGGTCCCGCCCCGAAAGCGGCATGCGCTTGATGACATAGAGCTCGTCGACGTGTGCAATGTACATGGGAACCGGCGGGTCTTTGCATCGGCAAAGTGGCCGTAGCTTCTGCACGTAAGCATGTTCGAGCCGGACGGGAAGCTCGGGAGCGTCCTCGTCGAACGCCTGCCCGCCGATCAAAAACTGTCGCACATCGCCCCCATGGCCGTCTCTCCGGACCGGCTGACCAAACCACGTCCGAGTTCGTAGCACAAACTTCTCCGATTATACTATCTTAAAATAGGCAGTATATCGGTTGTACGTCCGAGCGACTGGAAACGGGTCATCGCCAAAGGCAGGAGAGGGGGAGCTGCTGCAAACCGGTCGCCGTAGGAGACGACATCGGTGCTGTCATAAAGGACGACTCCGAAGGCGAAGTTCTCCCCCATGATTCCTCCTCCTCGAAAATTGGAACTATCGACCATGAAAATTGGAAGTCAGCGATTAGTTGATTGGGAGCCATCGATCCGAAATCTGGAAGTTGGCAACCGCATGAACTTTCCGCTGCCGGCAGCAGGATGCGGGCGCGGCCGTAATGGAAGAGTAAGAGGGGAGCCGGGAAGGGTTGACTTGCCGAGGCTTGGAGAGCGCCCAGGCAGGTCGGTCCATCCTTCGCTCTCGACAGGGTTCCTATATGAATGTGATCTCGTCTCCGGCCGTTGATGAAGCTGCTTCTGCTTCCGTGTCATCCGATCGTGCCAGCCGCACTGGGCGCATGTTCGACGTAGGCAAGGTGGTGGTGCTTCTTTTCAGGCAGCAGCTATCAATCTCGATCGATGGCCGTGGCGTCACAGCAATTTTCTTTTGCGCCAGCGACCTTGAGGACAAGGCTCCGATCCCCGCCCGGCTGATGCAGCGCCATCGTCTCGTCGGTGTCGCCAGCCGGCCATGACGGAGGGCTGGCCATGTTATCCCCTTCCGAACTGGCGGACCGTCTTGCGCGCGATGCCGAGGCGGTCTGCCGTCACTACCTCTCAGCCGGCCGTCGGGCCGGCAATTACTGGATCGTTGGCGATGTCGCCAACAGCAAAGGCCGGTCGCTCTATGTGCATCTCTCCGGTTCGCGTGCCGGGCATTGGACGGATGCGGCGACCGGCCAGTATGGCGACCTTCTCGATCTCGTGCGGGAAAGCTGCGGGCTCATCGATTTCCGAGACGTCGCCAACGAGGCACGCCATTTCCTCAGCCTTCCCCAACCCCAACCAGCGTCGTCTCGCAGGGGCGCGGCCTCCGACCAACTGCCGGTCGATAGACCGGCGGCGGAGCGTGCAAGGCGACTCTTTCGAATGACCCAGCCGCTGGCGGGAACGCTTGGCGACAGCTATCTGCGCCAGCGCGCTATCCTCAGGGCGTCCCTCCATCCTGCCCTGCGCTTCCATCCCTCTTGCTACTACCGGGATCTTGTGACCGGTCGGACGTCCGGCTATCCGGCGCTCGTCGCTGCGGTAACCGATCCTTCCGGCGCTATTACCGGCGTGCATCGCACATGGCTCGATCCGGGCGGCGACGGCAAGGCGAAGGTCGAGGATCCCCGCCGTGCGCTCGGCGGTCTTTTCGGCAATGCCGTGCGCTTCGGCTTTCCGCTCCATAATCTCGTGCCTGTCATGGTCGCGGGCGAAGGCCTGGAATCGATCCTGTCGCTATGCCATGTGATGCCCGCGATGCCGATGGTCGCCGCGCTAACCGCCAACCACCTCGCGGCCTTCTTGCCGCCTGCGGCGTGCCTGCGTCTCTACATCGCCGGCGACGCTGATGCCGCCGGCCGGCACGCGGTCGAAGGGTTGAGCCGCCACGCCCTGGCGCTCGGGATCCTGCCACTTGTGCTTGCCCCTGAACTCGGCGACTTCAACGAGGATCTGCGCTGGCTCGGCCCGGACCGGCTGACGGCGAGCCTGCGGGCCCAACTCGTTCCGGAGGACGCGATGGTTTTCCTGCCCGTGTGAGGCGGGTCGAACGGCAGTGGTGGCGGTTGTCGCAACAGGGAAGGTTGTTCCATGGGCACTTCCTTCGGGTGGGAGCGCGCCCGCGGGCCTGCCGAGAGACGACCCTTACCACGCGGCGGCCTGGCCTTCAGCTGGTCAGTCAGGTTTCTTCCCCGCGCCGGCGGAGCCGGCGCTCCTCGCGGGTCAAGAAACCTTCTTGTCCCCGCCCGGCGCTACGCTGGGCCGCAGCACTTCGCGCCGCGGTTCCGGCCCGTCTCCGCGTGAACGGGTTCGCCGTCAGGCCGCGAGAGGCGCGGCCGCAACCGACGGAGACCATCATGAACTCGACCCTTTCCATTGACGACACCTTCGAGCCCCACCACGCCTCTTCCTCGACCGACCGCTCCATCTACGAAATGCAGATCTACGGCCATCGCCCTTTCCAGGACGAGCCCGATCCGCGGCCGCTCCCGGAAGAGCCGGTCGTTCAGTCGGCGCTGACTTCGATCTTCGACGCCCTGTTCGAGATGCTCGGCGATACGCGGCTGGAGCCCGATCTCGAAGACTTGCTCTGGTCGACGGTCAACCTCTTCCACCGGGCTGGCGAGCGCATCCAGCGCGAGCTTCAGCGAAACGAGGATGCACAACGCGCCGGCCAGCGGGAGCAGGACGGCTCGGAGGTCAAGAGCGTCGAGCTCGAGCGGCTGATCGCCGAAGGCATCACATTTCTTGAGCGCCGCAATGCCTTTGAGTTCATACGCGACTATTCGGCCGACCTCTTCGAGGCGCAGACCGGTTCGGCCTGGCGGCCGCGCACCGGCTCCAAAGTCAGCCATGCCAACATGACGGCGGCGATGATCGACTCCAGGGACTTCCTTTCCGCACGCCGCCACGTCGAGACCGAGGTGCTGATCCCGGCCGGGACCAAGATCGCTTTCTCCGGCGGCATGGATTACAATGATCACCAACGCATCTGGGCGAAGCTTGACCAGGTACAACTAAAGCACCCTGATATGATCCTGCTCCACGGCGGCGCACCGAAAGGCGCCGAGCGCATCGCAGCCTGCTGGGCCGAGGCCCGCAAGGTGACACAGATCACCTTCAAGCCGAACTGGACGAAGCATGCCAAGGCCGCTCCCTTCCGCCGCAACGACGAGATGCTCTCGGTCATGCCGACTGGCATCATCGTCTTTCCCGGCTCCGGCATCACCGGCAATCTCGCCGACAAGGCGCGTCGACTTGGCATCCCGGTCTGGCAGGCCGCGGAGGATGGCGCGTGAGCGCCATTTCCTTCGTTCCTGATGATCGTTGCAATGTAATGCGCTCTGCATTACATTGCGCTTCATCTAGCAAGGAAATAGACATGGCCGCTACCAGTGCTCGAAAGGAAACGCCCGTTTCCATGCGCTTTCGCGATGATGATCTCGCAATCATCGATCGGGGCGCGGCCCTGACCGGGCTATCCCGAACCGAGTTCATGCGCCGCGCTGCGGTGCAGGAAGCGCAGACGGCTATCCTCAACGAGAGTGTCATTCGCGTTTCCGCCGACGCTTTTGAAGCTTTTGTTGCGGCCATCGAAGCGCCGTCAGCCGCTGCGCCCGCCAAGGTAGCGGAGCGCCTGCAGCGTCAAGCGCCCTGGGAACATTGAGCTTTGGGCCTGTCACAGATCGAGCCGCTTCCGGAGCGTCATCGCCTGGAGTCATTCAGCTCTGGCAAGCCTGCGCTCGACGCCTGGCTTGCGACCTTTGCCCGATCGAACCACCAGCACGGTTTTACGAGGGTGTTCGTCATCCATGACGACGACGTGGTCGTTGGCTATTATGGACTTGCCCCGACCGTCATCACGCCAAATGTCGTGACCCGAAAGATCCGTACGGGCCGTCCACCCGACCCGATCCCGTGTCTGCTCATCGGTCAGCTTGCAGTCGATCGTCAGCATGTTGGTCGCGGTATCGGCACGGCGCTCGTCAAGGATGCCTTTCGCCGCTGCATCGCCGGCGCCGATTTGGTCGGCGGGCGAGCGATCGTCGTTCGCGCCGTCGATGAAGAGGCGGAGCGTTTCTGGCAGAGCTGGGGCTTTATTCCGTCGCTCGACAACCAGTCCATCCTCCTGCGGTCGATGACGGACATCAGAGCATGGATGGCGGCTTTCTAGATAGATATTCGACCTGCCGCGCCTTTGCAGCCGATAGATTCCGTTTTGTGATGTGTTGGCACGTCACAGGCCTGCGAAGAATGCTCGACGAAGCCGGCCTCGGACGCTCGATGTTGCCCGGGTGCCGGCGGCTGGATGTCCGGGGGGACACTGTCGGATTCGTCAATCGGGCGCCGAGGCGAGTCTGCGAAGGATCACATGTTCGATCCCCCGAGCGAGCAGTTCCACCCAGCATTGCCCCACTGTTTGCAGTTGCCGATGCGATCACCGCGTCGGTCCCGCCGAGCGACAATGTATGATGGGCGGCGGGTGGGCGCTTCTCGCTTGCGGTGGTTGGGAGTGGCAAGGGCTTTGAGCAGAATGGCGGCGAGGCATTCCAAGAGTCCTGGCCCTCTGGCGCAGCGCCGGATCGGGCTGTCATGATAATTTGTCCCGCCCTTCGGTCGCGCGAGACCATTCCCGTTCTCCATGTCGCCTTTTTAAGGGACCGGCCGCCATCAGCGTCAACCCGCAAGGGGTTCCCCTGCGCTGCGCTCCGGTGACGCCTGCAGTCGCCCCCTTCTTCGGGCGCCATCGGGAATGGTCCCGAGCAACCGAAGGAGACAATACCATGGCCACCACGATCGCAACCCTGACGCAGAAGACCGACGGCAGCCTCGAAGGCATCTTCGCGACCATTTTGGTCAATGCCCCGATCGCCATCGTCCCGAACGCCCACAAGGCGAGCGAGGAAGCCCCCGACTACCGCGTCATCCACCGCAAGACCGGATTCGAGATCGGCGCCGGCTGGAACCGCATCGCCCGCCAGACCGGCGAGGAATATCTCTCGGTGAAGCTGGAGGCGCCGGAGATCGGCGTGATCTTCGGCAACCTCGCTCAGGCGCCCGGCGGCGATCCGAACAAGAAGGTTATCCTCTGGAACAGCCCGAACTGAATGACACTCAGCCGGCCTCGAGCGATCGGGGCCGGCTTCCGCGGTGACACACCCGAGGCGGCCGGCTGTGCCTGCCGCCTGTTTTCTGGTGCCAAACGAAACGTGGACTGTCTTCTCTAATCGGCGTGGCGAGGTCAAGCGCCTACGAGTTTTCAGCCTGTGCGGTTTGTGACGTCGTTCGCGGCCCGCGCTTCTCTCCGGGATAAGCTTTGAAGCTCTCCCACCATGGTATCAG
>NZ_ML133699.1 GCF_003985155.1 Rhizobium vallis
TCGGGCGACAAATCGTAGACGTTCCTCCATCACCGAAGTCTCTTTCCACGGCATCAACACCTCCCGCCAAAAAGCGAAAAGTGTTACCCATGTCTCCGGTACGAAACGTCACCTATCTCTCAGGTCGGGCAAAGAACGGAGCGGCTGGTTCGACCCCGTTCAAGGCGAAGGCGGGAGTGTACCGCTTGGGCGCGATATAGACTTCACATCCGAATTGAACAGGTTCGTCTATCTTAAGTCGCTTCACAGACCTGATTGAGAAATCTTGCCGTGAGCGCAGCCTTGTCTCGCGGCAGGAAAAATACCGCAATGCCGGTGCGACAAATCGGAAGTATCCTGAAAGCCTTAACTCGTTAACCTCGGGCCTTGGGGTCGCGAATTTCACCAGAAGTTTTAGCGTGTGCATGCCCCTTACGCCTTCGAAGTCTTACCTGATTTAGTAATGAAGATCATTCGGGCATATTTCGCCAGCAAAGGCGCGATGGCGCGATAGCCCCATCCGCACGCCAGAGCATGGCAGATGAGGCCGATCTCGAGGGATGCGCCATCAGCGTGATATAGAGCGCTAGGATTTGGATCAAAATTGCGTCAGGACGTCGTGCAGGCGTCGCTGCGCGTCTTTGGCGGTGATGGTGCCATCGTTAAAAAATCGCCGACAACGCCGATCCAGCCTTCCGACACCTGGCTCGGCATGGCCTGGGATTGGGCGCTGACTTCACTTTTCCCGGCCTTGATCATCTCCAATCCGAGCTTGCCGCAACGATCGAGCCCCGATGGATCGACATCAGTGCGGACGGGCAGCGATCCCTTTATCCGGCTGAACGCAACCTGATTGTCCCGATCGAGCACCATGCGGGCGAAAGCGAGCTGCGCTTCCTGCGTGCCTTCCCGATTTGTCAGCGGGAAGGCAAAGGCGTCGATCACCATGAAATAGGCGATCGACGTGCCGGGAGCGAGGCTGCAATCGAAATCCTTGTCGACGCTGTAGCCGCGTGCGGCAAGCTCGCCCTTGGCCCAGTCGCCCATGAACTGCATGCCGGCCTTGCCCTGGCCCACGGCCGCGGTGGCATCGGCCCAGGTCTTGTCCTTTCGCTGGTCGATCGGTTCCACATAGGCGGACAGACGCCGCAGCAGATCCAAGGCTTCGAGCATGCGCGGGTCTTGCACCAGGGTGGCATCGCCGCCCATGAGGCGGGCATAACCCTCCGGCCCGAACGTCTGATAGATGATGTCGTTGAAGATGAGGGACACCTCCCATCGCGTGCCGCCGAGCGCGATCGGCAGGCGCCCTTTCGCCTTGATCTTTTCAGCCGCGTCGAAGATTTCGTCCCAGGACTGCGGTGTCTTCTCGGAAATCCGGTCGAGAACCGTCGCGGGAATGACGTCCCTCCAGTGATCCGCCTCGGCGAATTCGTTTATATCAAGCACGATGCCCATTATTTCGAAAGCTGGCGACCGCACTGCTTCCCCTGCGTCGGGCCGGTGCCTTGCGAAGTCATCAGCGCCTGCACGTCACCTACTTTTTAGTCCTTGCCCTCGATGCGCGTAAGCACGCCGTCGAGCGCTGCGGTCAGCGTGGCAACACGCTCTTCTTCTCGAAGTCCGAAAGAACCTACTCGCCTTCTGCGCCAGGCTTGCGAAAAGCGGGGCGCTGTAAACGTGTCCCTTCAAAGCCTGGGATCAAACATCTAAGAAAGGTGGGTCCAAACCGCTCTTCCTCAACATCACAGCGCGGGCGATACCGATATCAGCTGCTCCATAAGACCAACCCTGCGGGTAGTCTGAAACTGCTCCGGCTCTGAGAGCCAGGCAATTGCTTTTTACGGAATCAAAGCTTCTGTTCTCGAAGGCCACGGATTCCATAGCGGCCTCCGTGAAGTCCGGTCGCCCGCTTGGGGTCGGTGGCGCTACACATGATTAGCATCACCCACTTCAGATAGGAGCCATTGCTGGAAGAGACCGACAGCCAAGCTCGTCCTTTTTTCTTCTGGTCTGACAAAATAATAAGCGTTCTCGGTCGACATGGTTAAATTCGCGACTGGAGCCAGTGCGCCCGTTCGTACCTCATCTTCAATCAAATATGTCGGCAATAGCCCCACCCCAAGTCCAGCCACGGCAGCTGCCGTGATCATTGAGAATTGGTCGAAGCGGAGTCCGGCGAACGCGTTCTCGACAGGGACGTCGTGGACTCTGCACCATTCCGCCCAAAGTTTCGGTCTCGTTGTGAGGTGCAAGAGCGGAGCCTGGGAGAGTAAATCATACTCCTCAAGCTTAAGCCCCTCGACTAGGCGAGGGCAGGCAACAGGGAGTACCTTTTCGTGACAGAGAAACGTACACACGCCGCCGGCCCAAGCGGGTTGACCGAAATGAATCGCCAAGTCGAAATTGTCCTCTTCGAAGCTGAACGGCTTCGAACGAGATTCCACGGTAATCGCCACGTCCTGGTATTGCGCAAGAAAACCGCCTAGCCGAGGCACAAGCCACTTGGCGCCAAAAGTTGGAAGAGTCGCAATTCGTAGTGACGATTTCATCTGCCCAGCAGCGACAGCTCCGATCATTAGTCGCTCCGAACGGACAAGCAGCTCTTTGACCTCTGGGAGCAGACGTCGACCCGCCTCCGAGAGGATCACCCTTCGCCGGATGCGTTCGAAAAGCTTTACTCCCGTTTGTTGCTCCAGCTCAGATATCTGACGGCTTACCGCGCTCTGAGTGAGATTGAGTTCCTCCGCAGCCCGCGAAAAATTTTGGTGGCGCGCGGCACACTCAAAAGCGTGGAGATTGACAATGTCTGGAACAAGGCTTCGGCGCATATCTATTCCGTTTCCGCATCAAGTTAACAGAACCTCTCACAACATGAGGTCGGTGAGGGCAACTATAATGCCTTTTGAGAATGAGGTCCCGTTCTTTAGAGGAAAGACGAGCCATGACAGCATATGTTGCGAGCAGCGAAATCCGGTCGTCTTTTTCCGCGGCAATGTCGGCCATGTACTGCACCGAGGTTCCCGCCTACGGAACGCTCATGGATCTGGTTGCCCGCGTCAATGACGAGGCTCTCTCCACCGAACCGGAACTCAGGACTCGCCTTGAAGCGACCGATAATCTGGAACGCATTTCCGAGGAGCGTCATGGCGCGATTCGTCTCGGGACGGCTGAGGAGCTGGCAATGATGCGCCGCGTCTTCGCCGTCATGGGGATGTATCCGGTCGGCTACTACGATCTCTCGACCGCAGGAGTTCCCGTTCATTCCACCGCCTTCCGGCCGGTAGGTAGCGCCGCGCTGAAGCGCAATCCCTTCCGCGTCTTCACCTCGCTACTCCGCCTCGATCTCATCGCCGACGCGCAGCTGCGCGAGGAAGCGGCAAAGATCCTTGCGACACGCCGCATCTTCACCGATGAGGCCATCGCCCTGACGAAGAAGGCGGAAGAGCACGGCGGCCTGGCGAAGGAGGATGCGGATCGTTTCGTGGCGGCAGTGCTCGAAACTTTCCGCTGGCACGACAAGGCGATCGTCGACGTGGCGATGTATCACCGTCTGCATGACGCGCACCGCCTGATCGCCGACGTCGTGTCCTTTAAGGGTCCGCATATCAATCACCTGACGCCGCGCACGCTGGATATCGACAAGGTGCAGAGCCTGATGACCGACTACGGCATTGCTCCCAAGGCGGTTGTTGAGGGTCCTCCGACCCGGCGCTGCGCCATTCTGCTGCGCCAGACATCGTTCAAGGCGCTCGAAGAGGCCGTCGCCTTTTCGAATGGGAATGGCGGCTGGCAGACCGGGTCGCACACGGCGCGTTTCGGCGAGATCGAGCAGCGCGGCATCGCGCTGACGCCGAAGGGCCGCGGCCTCTACGACCAGCTTCTGGAACAGTCGCGCAAGGTCGTCCGCCCGGCGGCTAACGGCTCGAACGCTGAGGCCTACGAGGCAGCGCTTGCCGCCACCTTCGAGGCCTTCCCCGATGACTGGGCGACGATCCGCGCCGAAGGGCTCGGCTATTTCAGCTATTCGCTGACGGAGAAGGGCTCGAAGGCATCGACGGATGCGGCTGACATCGAAACCCTGGTTTCGGAAGAACTCGTCCAGTTCGACCCGATCGTCTACGAAGACTTCCTGCCGGTCAGCGCTGCCGGGATTTTCCAGTCCAATCTTGGCGATGGCGCGCAGCAGGAATTCGTCGCCAGCCCCAACCAGCAGCGCTTCGAGACCGATCTCGGCACCAAGATTCTCAACGAATTCGATCACTATGCAGGAATCGAGCAAGCATCGATCGACGACTGCCTTTCGAGGCTCTCGCGCCGCCCGGCGGCTCAGTAATCGTCAAAACACGGCAGCCATCCGCACATTGGAGTCCGGCACATGAACATTTCCGTAAAGTCCTCTTCCGTCCTCGAGGAAGCACACGCCATTCTCGATCGCCTCGGCGTCGACAAGTCCGCCTATACCAATGGCACCATGGTTTCCTTCTCCCCTGTCACCGGCGAGAAGATCGGCAAGCTGAAGACCGTCGATGCGAAGGGTGCAGCCGCCGCGATCGAACAGGCGCATGCCGCCTTCCAGGCCTGGCGGCTGACTCCCGCCCCGAAGCGTGGCGAACTCGTCCGTCTCCTCGGTGAGGAACTGCGCGCCGCCAAGGCCGATCTTGGCCGCCTCGTCTCGATCGAAGCAGGCAAGATCCCGTCCGAGGGTCTCGGCGAAGTGCAGGAAATGATCGACATCTGCGACTATGCAGTCGGTCTCTCGCGCCAGCTTTATGGCCTGACGATCGCCACCGAACGGCCGGGCCACCGGATGATGGAAACCTGGCATCCGCTTGGCGTCGTCGGCATCATATCGGCCTTCAATTTCCCGGTTGCCGTCTGGTCCTGGAACGCCGCGCTCGCTCTCATCTGCGGTAACAGCGTCGTCTGGAAGCCATCGGAAAAGACGCCGCTGACGGCGCTCGCATCGCAGGCCATTCTCGAGCGTGCCCTGAAGCGCTTCGGCGACGCGCCGGCGGGCCTCTCGCAGGTCATCACCGGCGGCCGTGAGATCGGCGAAGCACTCGTCGACCACAAGAATGTAGCGCTGGTCTCGGCGACGGGTTCCACCCGCATGGGCCGGGAAGTCGGCCCACGTCTTGCCAAGCGCTTTGCCCGTTCGATCCTGGAACTCGGCGGCAACAATGGCGGCATCGTTTGCCCGTCGGCCGATCTCGACATGGCGCTGCGCGCCATCGCCTTCGGTGCCATGGGTACGGCCGGTCAGCGCTGCACGACGCTTCGCCGCCTCTTCGTCCATGACAGCCTTTATGAAGAGCTGGTCCCGCGCCTGAAGAAGGCCTATGCAAGCGTTTCCGTCGGCAATCCGCTCGACAGCGCCGCGCTGGTTGGCCCGCTCGTCGACAAGGCCGCTTATGACAGCATGCAGAAGGCGCTCGGCGAAGCCCGCGAGCACGGCGGCAGCATCCATGGTGGTGAGCGTGTCGATCTCGGCCATCCCGATGCCTATTACGTCAAGCCGGCGCTTGTCGAAATGCCGAAGCATGAAGGCCCGGTTCTCGAAGAAACCTTCGCGCCGATCCTCTATGTCATGAAATACTCCGATTTCGACGCCGCCATCACCGATCACAACGCGGTCGGTGCAGGCCTCTCCTCGTCGATCTTCACGCTCGACATACGTGAGGCAGAGCGCTTCCTTGCCGCCGACGGCTCGGATTGCGGTATTGCCAACGTCAATATCGGCACATCCGGCGCCGAGATCGGCGGAGCATTTGGCGGCGAAAAGGAAACCGGCGGCGGCCGCGAGTCCGGCTCGGACGCCTGGCGCGCCTACATGCGCCGTGCGACCAACACGATCAACTATTCGAAGGCCCTGCCTTTGGCACAGGGCGTATCGTTCGACATCGCATAAGGTGGACCTGTCATGACGGTTTCAGCGAAAATCGAGGAGGCGGGCTTCCGGCCCGCTTCGCGGATCGCATCGGTCAGCGTTTCGAAGATTCTTCAGATCGGCGCGAAGGCGGCCGCCATGAAGCGTGATGGCCTTCCTGTCATCATTCTCGGCGCCGGCGAGCCCGATTTCGACACGCCCGATAATGTCAAAGATGCCGCCAAGAGAGCGATCGATGCCGGGGAGACGAAATACACCGCTCTCGACGGCACACCGGCCCTGAAGAAGGCGATCGTCGAGAAGTTCCGCCGTGAAAACGGCGTCGACTATACGACCGAGGAGGTGACGGTCGCGACTGGCGCCAAGCAGATCCTGTTCAACGCCTTCATGGCGAGCATCGATCCCGGCGACGAGGTGATCATACCGACGCCCTACTGGACGTCCTATTCCGATATCGTCGAGATCTGCGGCGGCGTTTCCGTGCTGATCCCCTGCGATGCAAAGGCGGGGTTCCGCCTCCAGGCCGAGCAGCTGGAAAAGGCGATTACACCGAAGACGCGCTGGGTGCTGCTCAACTCGCCGTCCAACCCCTCGGGTGCTGCCTACAGCGCCGAAGACTATCGCCCGCTGCTCGATATGCTTCTGCGCCATCCGCATGTCTGGCTGATGGTCGACGACATGTATGAGCACATCACCTATGACGATTTCGCCTTCGTGACGCCCGTTGCCATCGAGCCGCGGCTCAAGGAGCGCACGCTGACCATCAATGGCGTGTCGAAAGCCTATGCGATGACCGGCTGGCGCATCGGCTATGCCGGAGGCCCCAAGGCGCTGATCAAGGCCATGGCGGTCATTCAGAGTCAGGCAACGTCGTGCCCCTCTTCCGTCAGCCAGGCTGCTTCGGTCGAGGCGCTGAACGGACCTCAGGATTTCCTGAAGGATCGGCGCGACAGCTTCCGCCGCCGACGCGATCTCGTCGTCTCCCGGCTGAACGCGATCGACGGTCTGGAATGCCGCACACCTGAAGGCGCCTTCTACACATTCTCCGGATGTTCAGGCGTTCTGGGCAAGACGACGCCGATGGGAAAGACGCTGGAAGCCGATCAGGATTTTACCGACTACCTTCTGGAAGAGGCGCATGTTGCGGTGGTTCCGGGTTCCGCCTTCGGGCTTTCGCCGTATTTCCGGATTTCCTACGCGACATCGGAGACCGAGCTCGTCGAGGCACTCGATCGCATCGAACGTGCCTGCGCGGCATTGCGGACCTGACTGGTTCAGGCACCACTCGGCAAATGATCCCACGTCTTCGATCTGATCATGGTCAGCAGCAATCACACCCCGGCTTCTTCGAACGTCTCGTCGAAGCCGGGTTTGCCGGCGACGTGGAAACGAAGGCTGCCTCGCGGACGGTCTCGGCGACCGACAATTCGATCTACCAGATCGTGCCCTCGGGCATCCTGTTTCCGAAGAGCGTCGATGATCTGAAGTTGATTGCGAGCGTCCTGTCAGAGCGTCGCTTCCGCCAGATCGCGATCGCCCCCCGCGGCGGCGGCACCGGCACCAATGGTCAATCGCTGACATCGGGCGTGGTGGTCGACTGTTCCAGGAATATGAACCGCATCCTGGAGATCGATCCCGTAAGACGGATAGCCCGTGTCCAGGCCGGCGTCGTCAAGGATCAACTGAACCGAGCGCTTAAGCCATACGGCCTGTTCTTCGCACCTGAACTGTCTACCTCCAACCGTGCGACGATCGGCGGCATGGTCTCGACGGACGCCTGTGGCCAGGGCTCTTGCCTTTATGGCAAGACATCCAGTCACGTGCTCGGCCTGCACATCGTCCTGACCGATGGTTCGGACTGGTGGTCGCGCCCGATGGATGATGCGCAGCTCGGGGGCATCATGGCGCAGCAGGATCGCATCGGCGACATCCACCGCACGGTGGAGACGATCGTGCGGCAAAAGCGTGAGCGGATCGCGGCGGTGTTTCCCAAACTCAACCGCTACATGACCGGTTACGACCTCGCCCATATCCGCCGCGAGGACGGCCGTTTCGACCTGAACGCCATCCTCTGCGGCTCGGAAGGCACGCTGGCGATGATTGCCGAGGCGGAACTAAACCTCCTGCCGATCCCGGCAAAGACCGCGCTCGTCAATATCCGCTATAGCGACTTCAATGCTGCGCTTGAGGATGCCCGCAGCCTGACGGCCCTCAAGGTCGCTTCGGTCGAGACCGTCGATGAAAAGGTCCTTGGCCTTGCCCGGAAGGACATTGTCTGGATCGGCATAGCCCGTTTCTTTCCCGATGGTGACGCGGTTCCGGCGAACGGCATCAACATCGTCGAAGTCCTTGCCGATGACGCAGCCGAACTTGAAGAGAAGCTTGCCGCTTTGAGGGAAACGCTTGATCGGGGGCATGACGCCGGTCGCCTCGGCTACACGGTTGCCCGCGATCATCAGGATATCGAGGCGATCTGGACGATGCGCAAGCGCGCCGTCGGGCTCCTCGGCAATGTCGATGGTCCTATCAGACCGGTCGCGTTCGTCGAGGACACAGCTGTGCCGCCGGAGAACCTGGCCGCCTATATCCGCGAGTTTCGTGCACTGCTCGACGATGCCGGTGTTTCCTATGGAATGTTCGGCCATGTGGATGCCGGCGTGCTCCACGTACGCCCGGCACTCGATCTCACCCGCGAGGATCATGTGCCGATGGTGCGCCGGATCAGCGATGCGGTGGTGGCGCTGACACGCAAGCATGGCGGCGTGTTGTGGGGCGAGCATGGCAAGGGTGTGCGGTCGGAATATGTGCCCGAGTTCTTCGGCGATCTCTATCCAAGCCTTCAAGACATCAAGCGCGCGTTCGACCCGGAAAACCGGCTCAATCCGGGCAAGATCGCCGCGCCGTCCTCAGTTTCCGCCCCTCTCCTGAAGATCGACGCGGTACCGCTGCGCGGTGCATCCGACCGGGTGATCGGCAACGAGATCCGCGCTGCCTTCGACAACGCCGCCTATTGCAACGGCAATGGCGCCTGCTTCGATTTCGACGAGACAAGCCCGATGTGCCCCTCCTACAAGGCAACGCGCGACCGGCGGTTCTCGCCGAAGGGCCGGGCGATGCTGATGCGGGAATGGCTGCGGCTGCTGGCCGACAAGGGTATCGATCCCCGCAAGGAAGCCGGACGGCTGCGGAGCAGCAACTCGTTTACCCGTCTTCCGGCGCGACTCTTCAACAGCCTCAATCCTAAAAACCGCGCGGACTTTTCCCATGAGGTGCGCGAGGCCATGGACAACTGCCTCGCCTGCAAGGCCTGCGCTGGGCAATGTCCGGTGAAAGTCAGTGTGCCGGCCTTCCGCTCCAAGTTTCTCGAGCTTTACTATGGCCGCTATCTGCGGCCGCTAAAAGACCCACTCGTCTCAGCCATCGAGACCACTCTGCCGTGGATGAGAAGGGTCAGGCCGCTCTACAATCTTGCCGCCGGGACATCTTTCGGCCAGCGCCTGATGCGGGCCGCCGGCCTGACATCGCTTCCCCTTCTGCCGCAGACCTCGCTGCAAACGGCGGCGAGGCGTCTCGGCATTGCCACTGCCGCCCCCGAGGTCCTTGCCAAGCTCTCCGTCGCAGAGCGACAGGCCATCGTCGTGTTCGTGCCGGATGCCTTCACGGCGTCTTTCGATCCTGACGTGGTGATCGCAGCGATCAAGCTGGCCGAGAAAATGGGGCTTTCGCCACTACTTGCTGCATCGCATGTCAACGGCAAGGCGCTGCATGTGCATGGCTATGTCGGCCAGTTCGAGAAGGCTGCCCACAGGACTGCGAGCTATCTGCAGCGGCTTGCCGAGACCGGCGTGACCCTTGTCGGTCTCGATCCGTCAATGACGCTTGCCTTCCGCAGCGAATACAAGGGCATCACCGGCATCGCACCATCCGCACCGGTGTTGTTGCCGCAGGAATGGCTGGCTGCCAATATCGAGCGGCTGGCGAAAAGCATCATGCCACCCTCCGGCAAGCGCTTTCAACTTCTGCCTCATTGTACGGAACGCAGCAATGCTCCGGCTTCGATTGTCCAGTGGAAGGCCGTCTTCGACGCCGTGCAGATCAAGCTCGAGACCATACAGGCCGGATGCTGCGGCATGGCGGGCACCTTCGGCCACGAGACCCGCAACCGCGCCGTCTCGGAACAGCTCTATGCCATGAGCTGGGCCGCGCCCATCGCAGCCTCGTCGGATGATACCGTCGTCATGGCGACCGGCTATTCCTGCCGCTCACAGGCTAAGACGATCGACGCCATCCGCCCGCCGCACCCGCTTGAAGTTCTGGGCCGACTACTCCGCTAGGCAATAAAAAACGCCCGATCGCTTCCGCGACCGGGCGCTCCTAAATGCTTAGCGCAGGATTACATCGCCTGCTTCAGGCGCATGGCCTCGGGATCATAGACCCGGCCGAAACGGCTATTCAGGAAATCGGCCAGGGTGATCTCTTCCTGGCGGACGAAGCCCTTCTGCGGAAGTTTGCCATCTGCGAGGAGATCGAGAATGGTGGTGATGCCGGCCGCCGTGGTGATCTGGATCGCGCTCATCTTCTTGCCGGCAACGACGCCCGCATAAACCTTGTTCGCGTAGGTCTCCTGCATGTAGCGGCCATCCTTCCAGCCGCAGACGGTGACGAAGATCACGACAACGTCCTGCATGGTGGCCGGAAGGGCGTTCTCGAAGAGGTCCTTCAGAACGTCGCGGCGGTTCTTTAGGTTGAGGTCGTTCAGCAGCGCCTTGATGATCGCCTGATGGCCGGGATAGCGGATCGTCCGGTAGTTCATGGTCCGCACGCGGCCTTCGAGCGACTTCGCCAGCGTGCCGAGGCCGCCCGACGTGTTGAAGGCTTCATAGGTGACGCCGTCGAGCGAAAACTCTTCGCGCTCCTCCATCGCCGGAACCGTCGCGAGCTTGCCTTCGACGACAGCCTCGCAGGGCTCGATATACTCGTTGATCAGCCCGTCCGTGCTCCAGGTGAGATTGTAGTTCAGGGCATTCGACGGATATTGCGGCAAGGCCCCGACGCGCATGCGGACGCTGTCGAGCGTGTCGAAACGGGTCGCCAGCTCATTGGCAACGATCGAGATGAAGCCCGGCGCCAGACCGCACTGCGGGATGAAGGCGACATCGGCACCGTTGGCGAGCTCTTCGACCTTCTTGGTAGTGGCGACGTCTTCCGTGAGATCGAGATAGTGGACCGATGCTTCGAGCGCGGCTTCGGCAACCTTGCCGGTCAGATTGAAGGGCGCGGCCGAGAGAACGGCAAACTTGCCCTTGAGGACGGCGACCAGCGCAGCGCTATCGGTGATGTCGACGGCTGCGGTCGAGATCGCCGGATGGCGGTCGATCTTGGAAAGCTGCTTCTCGTCGCGGTCGGTGACCACGACCTTGTAGTCGCCCGTTTCCGCCAGCATCAGCGCAATCGCTCCGCCGATCTTGCCAGCACCGATGACCACTGTTTCCTTCATATAAATCCCCTTTGTATCTTGAATAGGATACTTATAAGTATCGGCGGCCATTGACCGGAACATAGCTACGGATTGAACGAAATGCGGTATATTTATATGCAGTTCGACGATTAAGTTGAGCAATATGTAGAGGTGCATATGCAGTTGACAGAAAAGGATCGGGAGCTTCTCGCTTTGCTGGGAGAAAATGCGCGAACGCCGGTAGCGTCATTGGCGAAAAGACTCTCGCTATCGAGAACAACCGTACAGGCGCGGCTGGACCGTCTCGAGAGGGAAGGGGTGATAACTGGCTATGGCGTCAGGTTATCTGACGAGTTCCTATCAAGCCTGGTACGGGCTCATATCCTCATAACGATTGCACCTAAGGCGCTCGCGCAGGTAACCTCCTCGCTTGCGAAAATGAAGGCCGTCACAGCGCTTCATTCCGTGAGCGGTTCTTTCGATCTGATTGCAATCATTGTCGCGCCCTCGATTTCAGAGCTCGACGGGCTAATAGACGATATAGGGGTGATCGAAGGCGTTGAACGCACACTCTCTTCCATAATTCTGTCGACCCGGATCGCACGGTAGTGCGCATAGCTCGCTGGCCTATCTTGAGACTCCGCAGAATGGATTCATGTTCCATAATGTCTTCATGCGATGCCTCGGTCGCATTCAATCTGGAACCAGCACCCTGCCCAAGACGGAATTCATCGCTTTCGGGCAGCGATTGCCGGCGAGCGGCTTCGCTTCAGGTGAGATGCGAACTTTCATCGCGAATGCACCCATTCGCGTCGGCCTTTCGGATGTTTCGTTCTGTCGGCGAGCGCTTCGCGCAACTCCGGCAAGGCGGCCACCACTTGACGAAGCGCGGTGATGTCGACCGTGCCCAGGAGCAGTTCTTTGTTGCCGCCCAGCCGTTCGGGCCTCTAGTCGCGTCTCATTTCCTTCGCCATAGGCTAGGAGGTCGCCGAACGGCAATTCGCCATACGCATCGCGCAACTCATTGCTGCTGCAAGGAAAGATCTCGGTGAAGAGCACCGTAGTGCTGATGACTCCATTCGGTTTTACCGGGAACCGGCGCTGCACCATGAAACCATAGACCTCGGAAAGGTCCGTTTCGGACCCTAGCACCAATTTGAGTTCGATCGCGCAGTTACCCGCCTTTTGAGACAGCATCACTGCCAGATATCGAGCCCCATCGTTCGGCTTTGCAGGAAACGAAGATAATGGCTTGGGCAGTACCGGTGCAGCATCACGGCGCGTTACCGACCAACGTCGACGGCACATGCTGCAACCAATCACATAGCCCTGCTGGTGGGTTTTTTCGGCCTGCCACACTTTAATGTGCCGGAATTTTCGAAGAGGCCACGGCACTGACGGCACAGCTCGAACTCAAACACCTAGCCCGGTTCCTCACGCGCCATCTGATGTTTTGGGGGTCATGAACTTGCGCGGCTCCGTCATTCCGATTGTCGACCTTGCACGCAAGCTCGGCATGACGGTAACTGCGCCTAATGAACGAAGCGCCATCGTGGTCGCGGAGGTTCATGGGACGGTGCTCGGTCTGCTGGTCGACCAGGTGTCGGACATTCTTACCGTTCGCGGCGACCAGATCCAGCCCGTGCCCGAAATGGCCACCTCTTTCGATCGCGGCTTCACCGACGGCATCATCACCCACGAGAACGGCATGATTTGCTTCCTCAATCTCGCTCGGATGTTCCGGCCGAACGACATCGACAACCTTGCTGCGTAAGGCGCCGCGGCAAGCGCTCAATGAGCGGCATGGCTCGCGTCGTCATTGGCTCCTGACGTGGCGAGCTGTCCTCCAGCCGCGCGTTCGGCTTGACGCCGCAAGGGACCTACCGCCCCTCAAGATCACTTGCCAAACTTAGTGAGATTTTTGTGCCGGGCTGGGGCAAAACTTGCTTAATTAAAACAACAGAGTGAACGGTATTGGGGGATGAATGCAGCAGATCGAAAGATCAAACCAATCTACTAGCCATAGCGATGGGGTCGGCGTCGATGCGTGAACGACGGAAATCAATAATCAAGCCCAGGCAATCCGTCGAGAAATATATTCGGTCGATCGCACGGCATTACGTCAACGCAGTGATCGTCATGACGATGCTCATCGCCGCCACCTATCTGACATTGGTTGTCGCGCTCGACCGCCATTCTCTACAGCAAAATATCAGCTTTCTGACTGGCAACCAGTTCATCCGCTTCCAGCAACTTGCCAACCAGACGCGGGCGCTGATGCGTGCTTCGGCCGACTCCAGCCTGCCCGAATACATTATCGACCCCATACGTGCCAACGTAGAGAGTGCGATCGGCGACATTCGCGAAATCAGCCGGCAATTGGACGCGCTGCATAACGAAATCGGGCGGAATTTCCTCGAGCGGCTCAATCCCCGTGACGACATATCCGAGCAGTTGCGACTCGACCTTAACGAGCGGCTGGAATCCTTTCTCGATCGCGCTACCCGGATCGCCACTGCCAACGCCAAGGATCGGCGCGAGCGCTACTCGTTCTGGGGACCGGTTGACTTTTCCGTCGCGTCCGACAGCATCCTCATGCGGCAGTTCAGCGATCTCATCCTGCGTGCCTATGAACGCAGCAACATCAGCATCCACAATGCGAAGCTGATTAGCACGTGCCTTCTGGCGCTGATCGCATCCATTGTCATCCTCGCCAGCGTCCTGCTATTCGGTCCGCTCCTCAAGAAACTCGGCAACGAGCATCGCCGGACCATGGAGTTCGAGAACCGGCTGACGAAGCTCGCCCATACCGACGCCCTGACGGGGCTCAGCAATCGTTCGTCCTTCAATCACGCCCTCGGCAATCTCTTCTCGGATCTGGACCGAAGGGGCACGGGATTCTCTTTGCTGCTCGTGGACCTCGATCGCTTCAAGAGCATCAACGACAACCTCGGTCATCCGGCGGGAGACGCGGTTCTGTGTCATATCGCCCGCGCCCTACAGAAAACCTTCCGTTCGTGCGATATTTCTGCCCGGCTAGGCGGTGACGAATTCGCTGTGCTCCTGCCGGGAGTAACGGATGTTGCGGCGCTGGCCACGATAGCCAATCGCGCGGTCGGGGCGATCGCAGATGAAATTCCCTTCGAGGGGCGCGCCATCCAGGCAACTGCCAGCATTGGCGGCGCGGTCGTGCCGAACCATGCCTCGGACGAGGTGAGCCTAATGCGCATGGCGGATCTGGCGCTCTATACGGCGAAGACCACGCGTAACGCCGCCGTTATTTTCGACGAGGCGGCGCTAGCAAGACAGCTCGAGCAGAACCAATTGTCCATTGCTCTCGTTCTTGCCGTCGATCGCGACGAATTCGTAGTGCACTACCAGCCGAAGGTCGATCTCGCAACCGGTGCGCATCTCGGCTTCGAAGCGCTTGTGCGCTGGCAACATCCGAAACTCGGCCTGTTGCCGCCAGGACGCTTTCTGCCCCTAATGGAGGGAACGCAGCTAATTCGTGGAATGTCGCGCGCAGTGATCGCGACCGTTGGCCGGGACCTCTGTGCGTGGAAGACAGCCGGGTTCCGTCCCGGCACAATCTCGATCAATCTGCCCGAGATTCTTCTCCTCGATGAGGAGGGCTATGATATGCTCGCCGCAGCCATCCGGGACAATGGCCTCGATTGGAAGGATTTCGCGGTGGAAATCACTGAGGACGTGTTCCTCAACCGCCGAGCCGAGCAGATGTTCGACACCGTCGCGCGCTTCCGCAAGCATGGCGTCTCGGTTTCACTCGATGACTTCGGAACCGGCTTTGCCTCGCTCGTGCATCTGCGCGACTTCCCCTTCGACGAGTTGAAGATCGATCGCAGCTTTGTTTCCGGCATCGGAGCCGACCCCCGTTCCGAGCAGATCGTTCGCGCGATGATCGACCTGTCGCGCAACCTCGGCAAACGCTGCGTCGCGGAAGGCATCGAGACAGAGGAGCAGCGCCGTTTCCTGCTTGATTGCGGCTGCGAGATTGGCCAGGGATATCTGTTCGCCAAACCACAATCGACCACTCTGGCAGGGGAATATCTAACCAAGAAATCCAGCGCTCCTCGCCGCTCCGCGGCCGAATGCAAGCCGCAACGGTGCGCGTAATCACGACAAAGCGGCATCGCGGAACTGGAAAAAAGAATGAACAAGGAAGTAAGGAATGCCTGTCTAACGGCCGCAGCCTTGGTGCTAGCGAGTTCGTTCGAGCCTGCGGCCGCGGAGGAGCGAGGGACAGTAGATGTCGTTCACTTCCGGGTGTCGAAAAGTGAATCGGCAGCACTTGATGTCTTCCGGACGGCGTGGACCTCTGCTGGTAACCGCTGGATCGATCTCCCGGCGAAGAATAAGGTGGCGGTGCAGAGGGTCGTTAGCGACCGCGTTGCCAGTGGCTATCCGCCTGCCGTCATGCAATGGAACGCCAATGAGGGCTCGCGCGAACTGCCGGAAATGGGCATCGTACTTGACATTGAAGAGGCGGCAAAAGCCGACCACTAGCGCGAAGTACTTCCCCCAACTGTGCTTGATCGCATTACCTACAAGGACGAAGTCTATTTCGCGCGGACCAACATCCACGCTGAAAACTGGCTCTGGACCAGCGAAGCCATTTTCCGCCAAGTCGACTTGCAGATACCGCAGACCTGGGATGACATCTTTGCCGCTGCCGAAAAGATTAAGACGACAGGGCGAATACCAATCGCTCTCGGCAGTGGCCGGTTTGAGATATCCTATATCTTCAATGACATCATGTATTCTAAGCTTGGCCCGGCGGGCTATGGGCGTTTCATCAGCGGCGACCCGGCAATAGCAGCCGACCCGCGAACGGCGGAATCGCTCGAAATGCTGCGGCGACTTTCTCGCTATGTTGAGCCGGAAGAAGTACGCGCCCGAAAAACCTGGGCAGATGCAACACTCGCCGTAGGCCGAGGCGAAGCCGGCATGCAGTTCATGGGAGACTGGGCTAAGGGCGAACTGGTCGCCAACGGCTACGCCGTAGACAAGGACTTCGGTTGCGCCTTGGCGCCCGGCACTGAGATCGCATATTTCATGGTCATCGACGCCTTTGCCTTTCCGCTCACCAACCAAGAAGGGTCGGCGGAGACGCAGCGCGCCTTCGTGCGCATGGTCCTTGATCGCAACAATCAGATCGCGTTCAGCCGGGCTAAGGGTTCTCTTCCGGTGCGGACTGACGTCAACCCGAGCGGACTCGACCGTTGTGGGCGGCTGGGCTTGGAAATGATCGCTAGAAGGGGCGATGTCAGTGCGCAATCAATGGCCATGCCGACGCAAATGAATGAAGGCTTTTTTGCTTTGCTTGCCGAGTTCTTCAATGGCGAAAGCATGCCAATCGAAACGGCACAGCGACGCCTGTACGACCTCTTCCAAGAGAGGTGACCAACGTGACCCGATGCGAAACACCGCAGTTTGGCAATTCTAACCTCTCGACACAGAGCGATCGACGGTAGTCTTGAGAACGGCGCAAACGGATGTTTGAGGAAGCAGCGCAAATGTGTTGCGGGCGTCATGCCGTGCGGAATGGACGTTTATACGAGAAAAGGTGCCCCATGAACGCCATGGACATCCCGAGTATTCAGAGTGGCTAGGTCCTGAGGGGCTAGCTTCGTCGCGGAAATTTGACTTCATGCGCGCCAGAATGTCGGGAGCTATGCGCTACAAATGAGCTTGCCGCCGAAAAGATAGAACCACATTCTGCCAGCACCGGGAGAGAGGCTATCTGCGGACAATGCGGACTTTCTACAGAGTTTATGGCGGACGGTTAGCACGGCATCCGACTGCGCAAGCCGCCGGATGGCCACGACCCAGTTCAATCGTCACAGCGCTGCGCTTCCGTCGGGATGTGATGTGGTGGTCGGCTGTTGCAATATTCCGTCGCAAAAGCCCAACCTTAATTGGGAATTTTGCGACGATACCCCTTCGACCGGTAGGGAAAGGAGATTGAGTATTTATCTCAGTCCCGCAGCGGTAAACGACCAGTGCGTTTGCACGATCTGCCAAACGTCGGACTGACGGCGATAAACCTCAGTGCAGTTCCAACGCATCTCCGCACCTTCGCTGCCGCTGTAGGAGACGAAACGGAACGTAAGGACCGCTGCGTCTCCGATTTCCTGCACATGCGGTTCTATCAGCTCGTAGCGTGGCGCGAAAATCTGGCCGCGAATGCCATCATAGTGAGCCTTGAGTTGGTCGAAGCTGTCGAGCCGAGTTGAAAGAAAAGGGTCGAAATAGACGACATCTTGCGCCGAGATCTCAAGGAAGCCGTCAGGGTCGCCGTTGCACCAGCGAGCGAGGGCCGCCTTCTCTAGTTCGATGACTGGATGGTTCTTCATGCTTCTGACTCCTGTTAGATGGAGCCGCGGTGATAGACTAGACGATAGTTTTTGCAAGTACGCACAAATTGAGCATATACTGTCGTATTTGATACCGTTGAGGAGGCATAATGCGAAAACAGCGTCACGAGGTATACAGAAACTGCCCTGTGGAAGCCGCGCTCGATATCGTGGGCGGGAAATGGAAGGCGATCCTGCTGTTTCATATCCTCGAAGGAACAAAGCGCTTCAACGAGCTTGGCCGCCTCCTGCCGGGGCTAACGCAGCGCATGCTCACGACGCAACTGCGGGAAATGGAGGCGGATGGTGTCATCGCCCGTACCGTCTATCCGCAAGTACCGCCGAAGGTGGAATATTCCATCACGCCATTCGGCCGTACCCTTGAACCGCTGCTTCGGGAGTTGGCGCTATGGGCCGATGCGCACGTCAAGCCTCGTCTTGGCGAGCCGTGAGCGCTTGGAATCTTACGGGATTGGAAAGCGAGTCGGCATCTGTCGCGTTTCGTCGCAAATCTACTGATTTTTCTGGAAACTGGTCGAATTGACTTAGTACCGCCGATAGCTGAAGACACGACCCCGTTTTCGTCCGGTCACCTCGTCAACCACACCAAAACCCTCTAAGTCTGTCAGTGCTGCATTGGCGGCTGGCGCGGATAAGCCGGCAAGTTCAGCGAGTTGGCCGGATGTCAAAAAGGATTTTGCTGGAAAAGATCATGGATGCGAAGAGCCGAACCAGCTCGATCGCTGTTCGTTGTGATCGTTTCGCGATCTTCCGTGAATACGTCGACGATCCGAGTAGCGGCCTCGAATGCCTGATTGGCGGCGTCGGCGACGCCGGTGAAGAAGAAATCAAGCCAGGCCTCCCAAATACCTTGCTCGCGAACCTCCTGGAGCAGCCGATAGTCTGCGCGATGGGTTTTTAAGTATAAGTTCAGAGAGAGCAAAGGCTTGCGCAATACCCCATTCATGCAAAGGTGACAGCGTCACCAGCAAACGACCGACTCGTCCATTGCCGTTTAGAAGCGGATGGATTGTTTCAAATTGGACGTGCAGTAGACCGGCCTTGATGAGTGCAGGCAGCCGGGAGCGATCTTCGTGCATGAAAAACGCTCGAGCGCGTTGAGACAAGCGTCCATCTCGCTGCCTGGTGGTGGCACGAAGAGGGCGTTGCCGGGTCGCGTGCCTCCAATCCAGTTCTGTGATCGCGGAATTTTCCGGTTTTTTGTACCACCGCGCCCGCTTTGCGGCAATCGCGCGTTCGTTTCACGAACCAAGCGTAGCGGCATCGGAAGGTCTTGTAACCGCTCCAGACCGTACATCATTGCATCGACGTAATTTAAGACTTCGCGAATATTATCGATCGGTTGCCCGGCCTGCGCTTCCATTTCAAAACGTAGCAGATCAGAAAGTGTCGACTGCGTCCCTTCGATCTGCGAAGAAAAGACAGCCTCTTTTCTGACGTATAAAGAAAGAGCTCCTGCCGTGGGAGCAGCATTGTAATGCCATCTAGCCGTCCGAGCGCTCGCTCTGCTAAGCGTAGTCGCTCCAAGAATGACATCCGCCTCGTCACTGCCGCTCTTCGACAGCGATGGCTAATGTGGCCATTCCAGCTTTGAGGGTAGGGTGGGTCATCCTCCAGAGCATCAATCCGTCGACTGGCGCAACAACCGGAGCTAACGGCTCTCCGAAAAGGCTATAAATGGTTCCTAGCTGCTGTCCTTTGGTAACCTGGCACCCCGGGTCCACCAAAGCGTGGAATTCCCCGTCCTCCGGAGAATCCACCCAAATGTAATCGTCACACGGGGCGCGACCCCTCGCAAACTGCGAGCGCGCTTCCGGAAGAACCCCGATGTGACGCGCAATGTTCAAAACACCCCCCACGTGGTATTCCACCGCATCATGCTCGACCATGCCATGAGAGCCAGCCTCGGACATTATTGAGAAGCGGCGCTCACGAGCAAAACCCGTCGGCGGTCGTCCAGGCTGCTCCATATGCTTTGGCGGCAAGCCCACTACGATTTCTGCATCGAAACACATTGCGAGAGCACGCGCCTCGGCGTCGAAGTTTTCATCACCTGTGCGTTGGTAAATCGAGAAGAATGCCACCTGTTCACGCAAGTCTCCTCCATGCAAATCGACGTAGCATGCTGCACCTCTCGTCCACTCGGTGGTAACGGCATCGCAAAGAGCTTCAGTGAACGAGCCATCCGGTTTGCCAGGGAATGAGAAATTGATGTTTCGCCCATCAATTGGACACACGTACTCACTGTATTGAAACCGTGCCGGCTGGTTGATCAGCGGGATGATTTCGACGGAGCCGCGCATCTCCTGCGGGTCGAACAATCTCTGCAGACGAACAGCAGCTTCGATCGCTGACACTTCGTTGACATGCACGCCTGCCGATATGCAGAGTCGAGGGCCTGGCTGGCTGCCACGTATCTCGCACAGCGGCCAGACATAGTCCGAGAGTTTGGGGTTTGAAAAGCGCAGAAGCCGACGACGGATGCCATGCGTAATGCTTCCGTCTTGCTCTGGCAGTTGCTCAGGCATCGCGAATTCCTCGAAAGATATCGGCTAACAGGCAGCCCCTCGCAGAAGGGGCCGCCGCAAAGTGATTATGTTACTGGGACAACAGACTTACGCACTTTTTCAGGGCATTTTCCCAATTCGTCTTGCCATCCGCGCCGGTTTCATTCCACCAGGCGTAGTTCTGGAAAACCTGCTTCTCGGCAACGCCTGGTGCGCCCGGGAGCGCTTTACGCTGATCTTCGGGGATAAGGTCATAAGCTTTCTTATTCACAGGCCCATAACCGATCAGTCCCGCGAAGGCGGCTTGCGGCTTTGCGGTGGCGATATATGCAAGGAGCTTATCTGCGTTGTCCCGATTGGGGGCGCCCTTGGTGACCACCCAGTAATCGTACTGAAGTAACGACTGATCCCATGAAAAGGCTAGTGGGGCACCTTGCTTCTTTGCGGCGAAAATTCGTCCGTTATAAGCGTCAGCAATATCGACTTCTCCGTCAATCAAGCTCTGTGGCGCCTCGGCACCCGCTGTCCACCACCTGCTTACGTTGGGCTTAATCGCGGCCACTTTCGCGAATGCGCGATCGATATCGATCGGGTAGACATCCTTTGGCTGAACGCCATCACCCATCAACGCACCTTCCAACATGCCGCCGTCGATCATCTTTTCGCATTTGGGTAGGGTGCGCATGCCGGGAAAGGCACTTTCGTTGTAAAAGTCACCCCAGTTCTTGGGAGCCATGGACGGATCTTTGAACCGAGTTTCGTCATACGCGATACCGACAGAGTAGAGCAGCGCTCCGATGCCGTACTTATTCTTGAGATTGTCCGGGATCGCGGCGAGCGTGTCTTTGTCGAAGAGGCCATAGTTGATCTCTTCCACCGCTCCCTTATTCACGAATCCAGCGAGGAACCCGCCCGGGATAGACGTCACATCCGCTTCCGGCTGTCCCACCTGGATAGAAGCAAGCAGCTTGGAATGGTCTTCCGGAACGAGAACGACTTTAATTCCGGTATCGCGAGTAAATGGTTCGTAGAAGGCTTTCTTTTGGGCCTCCTCCCATGTACCGCCACCCGAAGTCACGACGACTTCGCCTGCGCCTTTGAGGCTCTCTGGGACAGCCTCCTGAGCGCTGACTGACTGCCCGGAAGCAAGCAGAATAGCAATGCCGCCCGCGATGAAGTTTATTGACCTGACGTTCATTTGAGTTCCTTTCGTCCTCTGAGGTTTTGGCGTTGAAACACGCTCTTTTGATTAGCTAAGCTGCAGCGGGAGATAGCCGCTGCAGCAGGTCGCGACGGGGCCCGTCATCGTGACGCCATGCTCCCGCAGATCGATCCGCAGGGTCCCTCCGGGCAAGTGCACCATTACCGAGTCCGTGCTGATGAAACGACGTTGACGGGCGACAAAGGCTGCGGCACAGGCGCCGGTTCCGCATGCCTGCGTAAGCATTCCCGGCCGCTCCCAAACAGCCAGTTTGATGGTGCAGGCGTCGACAATCTCGCCGACGCCCACATTCGTTCCAGATTCAAAAATTGGGTGGTTCTGGATAGGCGGTGCAAACCTCGGGATATCGACATCCGCGAGTTTGTCGACGAAAAACACGGTATGTGGATTTCCTACGCTGACTGCGAAGCCGCCTTTGAGGGGACCGGATTCAATTGGCAAACATGAAGTGTCTGCCGGACCTGTCAACGGAACCTCATTCCAAGCAGTGCCTATCGGCCCGAATTGCACACTGACAGCTTGATCTCCCGAAGCGCTGCATCGGAGTAAACCCGCAGCGGTTTCGATCGTAACCGTCTCGTGACCGCTTTCCCTCATGAGGTGATAGGCGACACATCGAGTCGCATTGCCGCAAGCGGACACCTCTGCGCCATCGATGTTGTAGATGCGCATAAAAACATCTGCGCCACTTGAGCGTCCGGCATCCGTCGGCGGCTCAATGGCGAGCAGTTGCTCCGCACCGACGCCGGACCGCACATCACAAATACGCTGGACATCTTCAGCAGGAACCCTCTGGGGCGACCCTCGCAGATCAAGGATCACGAAACAGTTGAAAAGACCATGCATCTTGAGGAACGGGAAAACCGCCCGATGTTGTCGTGGATCTACAGTCACGTTCAACCTGCCTTCATGCTGAATGGCAAGCGGCTGGATAAGGAACGCCATTTTGGATTTCGTTCGAGCGCAAGTAGTTCCTCGATAGGTTGACGGCGCCTGATGACGGCAAACCGGTCATCCGAGATGAGTACTTCCGGGATCAACGGCCGGGCGTTGTAGGTGGATGACATCGAAGCGCCATAGGCGCCCGCGGCCAGAAACGCGACAAGGTTCCCAGAAGAAAGCTCCGGAAGGTGATCGAAGCTTCCGAAAGCATCAGAGCTTTCGCATACAGGACCGACAATTCTGCACTTTCTTGATCCGCCTTCGGTTGAAGAAACCATCTCAACCGGATGTACTGCGTCGTACATGGCCGGGCGAATGAGATCGTTCATAGCGGCATCGATGACGACGATGTCGAAGTCCGCATGTGGTTTGGAGTACAGGACCTGTGTAACCAGAACACCCGCCTCACCAACAAGCCTGCGGCCAGGCTCAACAGTCAACTCCGCATCGAGGTCGCCAACAGTCGCACGGATAATCGATGCAAAGTCCCTCAAGTCCAGCTTGAAGCCTGAACCATAGTCAATCCCGATACCGCCTCCCAGATCGAGCCGTGTGACACTCTGCCCGAGATCTCTGAGATGACGGGTCAGGCCAGCTATGCGCGTATAGGCTTTGCGGTAGGGTTCCAAATCGGTAATCTGTGAACCGATATGCGTTGCAAGCCCAACAAGCCGAATGCCTCGCATTCCTGATGCTCGAGGGTAAAGGCTCGCGATCTCATCGATCGATATACCGAACTTATCGCCTTTGCGACCGGTGGATATCTTGTCATGGCTAAGCGCGTCAATATCTGGATTGACGCGTAACGCAACTGGCGCCTCAACGCCATGACTTGCGGCGACAGCCGATATCAGCTCAAGCTCGGCGACAGACTCGACGTTAAACTGGTGAATTCCGGCGGCAAGCGCGGCCTCTACTTCCGCGCGAGTCTTGCCGACACCGGAAAACACAACCCCATCTCGGCTTGCACCCGCCGCCACAACGCGCTGCAACTCCCCTCCCGACACGATGTCCATGCCGCATCCAAGTTCGGAAAGCAGGGCGATTACCGAGAGATTGCCATTGGCCTTGACGGCGTAGCAGACGCCGACGTCCAGTCCAAGCGCGGATCTGAAGTCCTGATAGGCGCCTGCAATTGTTCGCGCGGAATACGCATAGAACGGCGTTTCAACTGCTTCGGCAAGGTGATCAAGCCGAACTCCCTCCATGCTGAGAACACCAGCGCTATCGCGATGAACGCTCTTCTGATGCAGGTTCTGAGAACGCTTGCCTTCTTCTATCGTTGTCATGTTCATAATTGCCCCTGTGTTGGCGCAACTATTTCAGAAAAAGACTTCCTAGAAAAATGCGTAGTTTTCTGCCTACTTATTCAAATCTGATATGCTTTCCCTTAAACCCCGGTCTGGCCTTGCCACACTTCCGGCCGCCGAAGCTCAACTGAGATTGCCTCACATTCCTGAACGATGAGGCGCGCGGCGGTGGCCGCAAAATCTGAAATCGGCCGCCCGAGAGGCCGACAAACTCCAACGACAAAGGGAATCGAGATCGAAAGAGGCCGCACGACTACTCCGCGCCCTGCGAAAGCGCGGGCCGTGATCGGGTTGACCAGGGCTGCTCCTAAGCCCTGCTGGACAAACGAACAGATCGCTTCTGCCGTTGTCGTCTCCAGTTTAACATTTTTCGTGAAGCTCGTGGATTCGAAGAAACTCTGGAAGCGCTTATGATACGCGTCGTTCGACGTATAGCTTATGAGATCGACTTTCTCGAGGTCGGAGGGGCTGATTGTGCGCAGGGCGGCAAGTGGATGGCCCTCCGGAAGCACGCACACTTCTTCACCGACGGTCACCTCCTCAACATGCATCCCTTCGACCGCCACTCCAACCTCGGCCAGCCCAAGCTCACAACGAAGCGCGAGGAGCTCACGCATCAGATCAGCGTGATCTAGCGGCACCATTGCCATGCGGCAGTTTGGATGCTCTCGGAGCAAACCGACGCTGATTTTCGGTACAATCGTGCTGGAAAAAAGAGGCAGACAGGCGATCCGCAGGTAGGACGTTGTATTACCACGTATCGCCTCCGCGGACTGCAGCAGTTGTTGAAGTCCGGAGTAAGATCGTTGCACTTCCGCATGGAACAAGACCGCCTTTTCCGTTGCAAGAAGCCGACGCGAGCGTCTCTCAAACAAGGTAAAGCCCAGCAATCTCTCCAACGTCGCGATCTCGCGGCTCAACGTTGGCTGCGAGGTGTGCATGAGTTCAGCGGCCCTAGTGAGGCTCCCCGAAGTCATGACGACGTGGAAGACTTCGATGTGGCGGAGAGAAACACGCATGGCTACCTCCATATCAGTTCTGAATGAATAATCAGCAAAATAGATATTTGCGCATAATACAGAAGCTGCCACAATACGAGAAAATAAAAATGGGAACGTGATGCGCCTTGTGGAGGCAAACTGGGCAACTTGAACGTCCCTGGCGTCGCCAGGGTCGGGAGCTGCGCTAAGCCCGCGTAGGGTGCATCGCTCCTCTCAACAAAGACAGTATGTGCGCGTCCAAAAGCGCGTCGGATATTTTTCTCAGACACGCGCTCGATAGGCGCACTAAATTGCTTGAGTCAGGAAGACGACGAATATGCACTTGTCGAAGGAACTTCAGCACGAAGGGAAGAAGGTGTTGAACACGCCTTTCAAAGACTGGAAGCTGCTGCGCCACCATGGAATGGTTGCGTTCCAGTTGATGCCACTGGTCATCCTGATTGCAGCCTTCTTGATCGTTCCGTTGCTAAGCGCAGCGTGGAAAAGCGTCAATGGAGCGACGCTGGACTTCAGTCGCTACGGCGCGATTTGGAACGACGGGATTTATTTGAGTGCGATCCTGCGTAGCTTGCAGATAGCGCTGACAACAACAATCATTTGTATCGTCATCGGCTTCCCGATCGCATATTACATGACCACACTCAGCAAACGCGGCCTCGCGCTACTGAGCATCGCCCTGCTGGTACCGCTTTTCACCGCCTTCCTGATACGGACGTACGGCTGGATGGTGATCCTCGGTCGGCGTGGTGTCCTTAATATCGCCTTACAGAATTTAGGGCTCATCGATCAACCGTTGCGAATCCTGGGCACGAGCACAGCGGTCTACATCGGCTTGGTACACGTCCTCATGCCCATCGGCATTTTCGTTATGTATGGAAGCCTGACGCGTGTCGACCGTTCCCTTGTAACTGCGGCGCAGATCTTGGGAGCACACCCGGTTAGGGCCTTTGCAAGCGTCCTTCTTCCCATGAGCCGACCGGCGATTTTGTCAGCCGCCATGCTGATTTTCATCATCTCGATTGGATTTTACATCGCGCCCGCACTACTCGGAGGACCGGCCGATACGATGATTTCACAGCTGGTAGTCACCCAAATCACGACGCTTTTGGATTTCCAGAGCGGATATGCGCTGGGTATCATCCTGCTGATGGTGACCATGCTGGTTCTTGCGATCGGAAACCGTTTCGTTCCGCTTGAACAATTGTGGTCGGTCGAGGAAAGCGAACAACAGCTTCGGCTCGGAAAAACTCGCCGCGGGGGCGGCCGCGCGTCGGGAGCATCGAGAGCGTGCAAAGCGGCAGTTACCTTGTTAGAAGATGGCGTCTACCTCATCCTGCGCCGTCCGGCCTGGCTTGCTCCTTTGCTGCTCAAGGTCGCCCTTTGCCTTGTGGTCATGTTCTTGTTGGCGCCACTTGCGATCATTTATATCCTGTCATTCAGTTCTTCTCCGTTTCTCATATTCCCGCCCCCAGGCTTTTCGCTGCAGTGGTATGAGAAATTCCTCACAGACCCCGACTGGCGCGGCGCCCTTTTCCAGAGCTTTAAGGTCGGGGCGATCGTCGCATCATTAGCATTGCTAACCGGCACCATGGCCTCCTTCGCCCTGGTTCGCGCAAAGCTTGCATGGAAGCGCGTCATCTTCCTCCTGGTTATTGCGCCACTTATGCTGCCAATTATTCTTCTCGCTCTTGGCCTGTATCTTTCGACGGCCAAACTCGGGTTGCTTGGGTCATTCCCGGGATTGATAATCGGACATCTGTTGGTTTGCGCACCTTACACGGTCGTTGTTCTTGTCCCTGCGCTGAGGGGTCTGGACCGAAACATCGAGCATGCGGCATCAACCCTGGGCGCCCCGCCCCACCTGGTCGTTCGAAGGATAACGCTGCCGCTATTGTTGCCGGCGTTCGTTGCCGCCTGGTTGATGGCATTCTTGCAGTCCTTCGACGAGCTCCTGATAACGCTCTTTCTGCTCGGCCGGCAAACGCAGACTCTACCGATCAAGATGTGGAGCGACATCCGGATCCAGCTTGACCCGACACTCAGCGCCGCCTCCAGCGTCATCGTGACTGCGGTCATCTTCATCGTTGTGGCAACTCAATATCGGGCACTACTGCCTGCACGCAAAAAGACCGACGTTTCCGGAGCATAGCCATGAGCACATCTGTTGAATTCCGCAATGTTTCGCGCAGGTACGGCGCGAGCTTCTTTGCCCTGCGCAACACCAGTATCAAAATTGCGGCGGAGGAGTTTGTTTCGCTGCTTGGTCCCTCCGGCTCTGGCAAATCAACAATGCTCAAACTGCTGGCCGGCTTCGATGTGCCGAGCTCCGGCGACATCCTCGTTGACGGCCGATCTATCCTCTCCACACCGCCCCATCTCCGGGGGATCGGCATGGTGTTCCAAAACTACGCGCTGTTTCCGCACATGAACGTGGCGGACAACATTGCCTTTCCGCTTCGTGTCCGCAAGACATCAGACGACACAATCCGGAAACGGGTCGCGGACGTCCTCGGCATCACGAGGCTAGAGGCTCTCGCCGATCGATTCCCAAGAGAATTATCCGGCGGCCAACAACAACGAGTGGCTCTTGCCCGCGCGATTGTCTTCGATCCGAAGGTCCTCTTGATGGATGAACCCTTAGGAGCCCTTGACAAACATCTGCGAGAACAGCTGAAATTTGAGATCAAACGCATTCAGCAACAATTCCGCATGACCGTCTTGTTCGTGACCCACGATCAGGACGAAGCCCTCGTGCTTTCGGACCGTATCGCGATCATGCGGGACGGCGCGATTGAACAACTTTCAACGCCGCAAGAACTCTACCACAAACCGAAAACCAAATTCGTTGCCGCCTTCGTCGGAGAATCCAATCTGATCGAGTGCATAAATGACAACGGCCGCCTGCACAGCGATGGAACCACATTTGCAATGGCTCCTGTGAAGTCCGGAAAGAACTGTGCGATCATGATCCGACCCGAGTGCATCGGGATCTCACGTGAGCCTAGCCCAGGCGCGATGGCCGGTCGAATGAAAGAGACCGTGTTCCTTGGCGAGGCCACTCGCTATATCGTCAATGCAGGCAGCCACGAGATCGTCGCAAAGCCACGGCTCGAGCAAAACGACGATTATCGACCGGGCGACGAGGTTTTCTTAAGCTGGAAAAATGACGATGTTGTCGTTCTTGACGGCTAGAACTTGGAAGCACAGATTTGGAGCAACTGTCTGTCGTGAAGATCCGGGCATAGGGAAAAATCTGCGAAGCGAGTTCCGAATCGCACCCGAGAAGGCCGTCCTGCCGAATCGAAACTGTCGCCGTTCAAATGGACCATCAAACGAACAAAACCCGCGCCATGCATGCCACCGCGGTTCGGCATCCTACCGTCCGACGACCGTCGTCGCTCTCGTGACGAAATCCGGTGAATGCGGCGCACTTTCCCTAACGTTGCTTGAATACGCTGGTCGCTCACGTCTTTGTAACGGACGGGTATATCTTAGTAGATGGTGGCAGCGCGGTTCGATTGGAATCAGCGATAGGAGAGAGCAATGGACCTGACGACGGCAACACCTTTGAACAAGGACTTCGGCACATTTATCATAGCAGGCGACAGCGTGGAGATCGAAGCACTTAGCGGTACGAATTATTTTGTCAGCCCAGACGGTTCCCCGCCCGAGCTGAACGCGCCGTCGCTGGAGGTTACTATCACCTCGCCGGTTTTTGTTCTCCAGGCGAAGGTTACCGCCACCCTCAGCACGATTTATGATGCCGGGGGGCTGATTATCCGTACCGCGTCCGGGCACTGGGCCAAGTTGGTCTATGAGCTTTCGGCGCTCAATGCCCCCACCATTGTCTCCGTCGTCACGCAAGACACGTCCGATGATTGCAACTCGGAGGAGCCGGGGGTCCACTCGGTTTTTCTGCGCATCCACAAGGACGGCAATTTGGTAGCTTTCCACTGGTCTCTCGACGGGCGCTTCTGGAAGATGGTGCGAATCTTCGCGGTCGGCTCGGCTGACACGGCCTTCAGCGTGGGGTTACTCGCTCAGGCACCGCTGGGTCAGCCGTGCCGAGTGAAGTTCGAAGAAATCGCAACGTCGTCCATACGGATCCAAAATCTCCGCAACGGCAGGTAAGATGAGCCGGGCGGAAACTAATCCGCTCGGCTCTGTGAAGGCGAAGCCAAATCGATGTGGCGACTCGACGGTCATCATTTCCAAAGTGACAGCCTGCCCAGACGTTGAAAGCTGTACTCCTTCAAAGCTCCTCCCACTCGGCCGCCACTGTCGCCATGGCACGATGTCCGCCGAATGCACCTGCAAGCTTGCGGGAGAGCGCCTGTGCCGGCGAGGAAACCGGCCGACTGTCCGGAGTGATTGGGCGCGGGGTTGCTCTCGCCTTAATCTTGAAGCGGGCGATCAGCCGGGAAAGGTTCGCCGCCTCGTCGGCGAGCCGGTTGGTGGCCGCCGTCGATTCCTCGACCATCGCCGCGTTCTGCTGCGTCACCTGATCCATTTGGTTGACGGCGATGCTGACTTCAGAGAGACCCGTCGACTGTTCTTTGGCAGCGGTGGCGATCGAATGCACGTGCCCGTTGATCTTGACCACGTGCCCCTCGATCAGTGTCAGCGCCTGGCCGGTCGCGGTCACAAGTTTGACGCCGGAATGGACCTCTTCGCCTGACCGGTTGATCAGCATCTTGATGTCCTTGGCAGCATTGGCCGATCGCTGAGCCAGTTCACGCACTTCCTGAGCGACGACCGCAAAGCCCTTTCCGGCCTCGCCAGCACGGGCGGCCTCGACCCCGGCATTCAGGGCAAGCAGGTTGGTCTGGAAAGCGATCTCATCGATGACGTTGATGATCTGGCCAATCTCGCCCGAGGCCTGCTCGATCCTGCCCATCGCCGAGACCGCTTCTTTGACAACAGCGCTCGACTGCTCGGCACTCCTGCGCGCTTCGTCGACCATCTGGCCTGCCTCAAGGGCGCGCTCGGTCGAGTGCTTTACCGCGACCGTGATTTCCTCGAGCGCCGAGGAGGTTTCTTCCAGCGAGGCGGCCTGCTGCTCCGTGCGCTTGGAGAGGTCGCCGGACGCTATCCGCATCTCACCTGCACCGCCATTGATCGTATCGATGGCAGCGCGCACCTCGCCGAGGACTGAGCGCAGGTTTGCCATCGTCGCGTTGACGTTGTCCTTGAGTTCACCGAAAGCCCCTTGGAACTCGCCCTTCATGCTTTCCGTCAGATCGCCCTCGGCCAGTGCTGCTACGACACGGCGGGTCTCCGTGATGCCGTTGTCGACGGATCCCACCAGCTCGTTGACACCCTCTGCGAAGCGGTCGAGATCGGCATTGTCATAAGCCTTGGTGATACGCTGCGTGAAGTCGCCGGCAACCGCTGCCGACACTACCGCGCCAATGCTGACTTGCAGATCGGCACTTTTCGCCTGCAGCGCCGCCTCCTGCGCGTTCAGCTCGCGCACTTTGATGCCGTTTTGCTTGAACACCTCGACCGCGCGCGCCATGGCACCAATTTCATCCCGGCGATCGACGTAGGGAATGTTCGCATCGAGATTTCCGCCAGCCAATGTACTCATGCTGCCTGTCAAGGCAGAGATCGGTCGCGCGATGGCTTTTACACCCAACACGGCGGACGCGATCAGTGCAGCAATAGTCAATAGACCCGCGCCAAGGTTAAGCCGGAAAGCGAGTGTTTCGGCTGCAGTTGCCTCTGTTTCCGCCTGTGTCGCCATTGTCTTTGCCGACTCAACGCCCTCATCGAGTAGGTTGGATATCTCGGTGGTCATCCCGGATAGTTTTGCTTGGACTTCTCTTTCTCGACCTTCGAGTGCGGGGTCTTCACCTTTGATCTGCGACTCTGCCTTTATGACCTCGATCATATCGTTTGCCGTCACAAGATAGCTTCCGGTCAGCGCTTTGAGCTTCTCAATCCGGTCTCTGTTGACCGGTAACCTCAACCCGCTCAATGCCTCGTCCAGATAGCTGATAACCGACTTGTTACGGAGGGTAATGGTGTCGACGGCATTGGTGATTTCCTCCGGGGAGGACGCAAGACGCAGATCGCGCATGCCGACCTGCATGCCGCGCATCGATGCCTTGGCATCAACCAAATTACGCGAAACAATCAGTTGGCTTTTCAGATAGTTCGAGCGTTCTTCCACCACGTGACCACCTTGCCACGCGATGAAAAGCATGACGGTTACCATAGCGATACTACAGATAGAAAGCGCGGCTAGCTTGGCACCGATGCGGGACAAAATATGCGACAGCATTGTGTTTCTTTCAAAAATGCCTCGCGAGATGCTGTCATGCGGCTCGCCAAAGCCCGGAGTGCAAATTCCGAGGCAATCCGCCCCCTGATTCCGAAATGATCTCGCCCCCCGATTCCGAGAATTAGTCGCCCCCTTGTTCCGAGATGATGCCGCCCCTTCGGAAGGGATATGGCGTGGGTGTTCTGCCGGTGTGAAGTTCCTTCCGTCGATAGTGATGGGGAAGGAACGGGATGCCTGCGGAGAGACTGGAGATGCGGCGTGTCCGCGAGATACTGAGATATCGGGCCGAGCAAGGACTGGGCCACAAATCGATTGCGGTTCGGGTCGGGGCAGCTCCGTCGACGGTGCGCGAGACCCTGCGGCGTGCGACGGCTGCGGGGCTTTCATGGCCGTTGGATGACGAGGTGAGCGATGCCGTCCTGGAGGCGGCGCTCTACAAGGCGGCCGGGACAAAGACGGGTCATCGCCGGGCCCCGGAGCCGAACTGGGCCGAGGTCCATCGCGAGCTCAAGCGCAAGCACGTGACGCTGCAAATCCTCTGGGACGAATATATCGGCCGTTATCCGGATGGCTATCGCTACAGCCGGTATTGTGACCTTTACCGTGGCTGGGCACTGAAACTGCCGGTGACGATGCGGCAGGAGCATGCGAGCGGCGACAAGCTGTTCGTCGATTATGCCGGCGACACGGTGACGGTCGTCGTTGATCGGCTGTCGGTCAAGACGCGGCAGGCGCACTTGTTCGTGGCGGTCCTGGGAGCGTCCAGCCTTTCGTTCGCGCAGGCGCGCTGGACAGAGACACTACCCGACTGGATCGAATGCCATGTTCAGGCGCTGGAGTTCTTCGGCGGTTCGCCGGCGCTTCTTGTGCCCGACAATGCCAAGGTGGCGATCATCAAGGCGTGCCACTTCGATCCCCAGGTCAACAGGACCTATTGCGCCATGGCGGCGCACTATGGGAGCGCGGTCCTTCCGACACGACCGCGGCGGCCGCGCGACAAGGCGAAAGTGGAAGCTGCGGTTCGTATCGTCGAGCGCTGGCTGTTGGGCCGGCTGCGCCATCGCGTCTTCTACAGTCTCGCCGAGGTCAATGCAGCGATCATGGAGTTGCTCCATGACCTCAACGACATCAGGGTCTTGCGTCGGGTCAATTGCACGCGGCGTCAATTATTCGAGGAACTCGATCGTCCGGCTTTACGGCCATTGCCTGTCGAGCGCTATGTCTTCGCCGAATGGCGTATCCGGCGCGCTGGACTGGATTACCACGTCGAGATCGAACGGCATTATTACTCCGTTCCCTATCGCTTTGCCCGCGAGCAGGTAGAGGCACGCATCACCGCCAATACGATCGAGATATTCCATAAGGGCGAGCGGATTGCCGCGCACCGCCGCTCGAGCGGCAACGGCAAGCACACGACCATCCCCGATCATATGCCCTCGGCGCATCGTCGGTTCGCCGACTGGACGATCGAACGCATTCGACGCGAAGCCTCAGCCATGGGGCCGGATGTCGACCTGTTGTGCGAGCGCATCCTTGCCGACCGGCCCCATCCAGAGCAGGGCTTTCGCGCCTGCCTCGGTATTATCCGCCTTAACAAGAGCTTCGGCCGCGACAGAGTCAATGCCGCTTGCGCCCGAGCGCTGGAGATCGGGGCCCGGACCTATGGGTCGGTGCGCTCCATCCTCGACAATCGCCTCGACCGCACGGCGAGCTCGAATGGAGCCGCCTCGCACGAACCGATCCACCACGAGAACATCCGCGGACCTCGCTATTACCACTAAGGAGAACGAAGAATGCTTGCTCATCCAACACTTGATAGACTGAACGCCATGGGCCTGGCCGGCATGGCCAAGGCCTTCGGCGAACTCGTCGCCAACGGCGAGGCCGAACACCTCTCTCATGCTGAATGGCTCGGACTGCTGCTCGAACGGGAATGGAGTTCCCGTTACGACCGCAAGCTCGCGGCGCGCCTCAGATTCGCCAAGCTTCGTCATCAAGCCACCCCGGAAGATGTCGATTATCGCGCTGAACGCGGCCTCGACCGTGCGCTCTTCATGAAGCTGCTCGGTGGCGACTGGATCGGTGCCCACGACAATCTCGCTATCTGCGGTCCCTCAGGTGTCGGAAAGAGCTGGTTGGCTTGTGCCCTTGGCCACAAGGCCTGCCGTGACGACCGTTCCGTTCTCTATCAGCGTGTCCCACGACTCTTTGCCCAGCTCGCGCTCGCGCGCGGCGACGGCAGATACGCTCGCCTGCAACGCACCTTGGGTCATGTTCAGCTGCTGATCCTGGACGATTGGGGCCTTGAGCCGCTCAACGAACAGGCCCGTCACGATCTGCTTGAAATCCTCGAGGACCGCTACGGCCGTCGATCGACGATCATCACCAGCCAACTCCCCGTATCAGCCTGGCACGGTGTCATCGGTGATCCCACCTATGCCGACGCCATCCTGGATCGCCTCGTCCACAATGCCCACCGCATCGAACTCAGTGGAGAAAGCCTACGCCGAAATCTGCCGCGCAAAGCTTGACACATCACTCGAACGAACTGGCAACAATTATTGCCTGCAGACCCCTGAGACAGGGGGCGAGATCATCCCGGAATCCGGGGGCGCAATCATCTCGGAACAATGGGGCGGCTTCATCGGAATCGGCACCCGGAGCATCGCCTGCATCATGCGCGCGATAGACAAGTTGCACAGCGACGGAAGAACCAACGTTTCGTCGCAACAGAGCAATCGGTGCAACGACTAGCTTACCAAAAGGTGAAACCGGGTACCGTCGACTGCGCGGCGAACGTCGTTTCTCGCGGGATTCGGACAATGGCCACTTCTATTGGCTAAACCTGTGAACTGGAACGGGACGGTCCTTGCAGTACTTTCCCTTCGAACGAGAGGAATCCGCTGGTCAGTTTAGCTGACAGCCTCGCGCGTATAACTAGCTTTGACAGTTATGACCTTACTCACGCGCGAGAAGTAGTCCATGTGTCGGTGGTGGCGTTCCTACCGGATCGCAATCAGACAAAATACAGTTCTTTGAGTGGAATAAGAGCTGCTCCGATCACGGCGGGGTCCCCGTCTACCATGCTGAGAATACGTTTTGGCTCGACTGCGGCCACTCCTGTTCGCCAATAGCGGTCGGAGAATGGCAGCTCGATTAAGCGTTCTCCTAAGCTGCGTGGGAGCTCCCCGCCAAAAACGATAGCGGCTGGATCGAACACTCCCCACATCGCGTCGATTGCACGGTTGAGGTGGGGTTTAACCTCTTCAATCCAATCCTCCACGCCAGGCCATCCAATATCGAAGGTCTGGCGCAGTTCAGCGACATTCGTCACCGATACGCCCCTTAATCGGAGCCGCTTGATGAGCTCACCGAGGGCGGGCCGGTGGTTCACCTCATCAAGCGTGTAAAGTCGGCTGATTTCGCCTGCGTTTCCGAAAGAGCCGAATATAGGCTTGCCGTCGATGATGATCCCGGCTCCAAAGCCGTAATTGAATGAGAGGTATCCGAATGTCGGGTACTCAAGGCCCGCCCCGACGATGGTTTCGCCTATTGCTCCGGTCGTCGCGTTGTTCTCCGTCCATACGGCGGCATCGAAAAGTGCGGAAAGCTCGCCCGAAATGTTTACGAGAGACCAATCTTTTAGCGGTTCAGGGGTGACGAAAAATCCATCCGGCGGGACAAAGAAGCCGGACATCGCAAAGCCGACGCCCGCCAGTTTTTCTCGTGGAATCCCGTTCTTTCGCATTGCCGCGACAGATCTTTCCTTGAGCGCAAGAAGCGTCTTGGCCCGATCTTCTGGCGCAAAATCGAGTATTTCCTGATGGATCACTCGGCATCTAAAATCACAGATGCAGAGCGAGGCGCTGTCTGTATTGATAGATATTCCAACCGAGAAAACTGCTGCCGGATTTAGCTCCAGGCCCTTACTGGGCTTGCCTCTTCCTTCGATGACGGTGTCGCCAAGCGTGAGATAGCCCCCACCAAGGAGGCCATCGATGATGCGATGAACTGACGGTTGCGTGAGGTTTGTCAAAGGCGTGATTGACGACCGTTTAACGCCTCTGTCACGTCGGACGATCTCGAGGATCAGACGCTCATTTTCGGAGAGCGGTGAGCGATGCCTGGTTGGTCTGGCGGCCATATGACCTTCTGTCTCGCGAATGGGTTCCGGACGTTATCTTCGTATCACCTGATCGATCCTTATCCAATATGCAATTTAGCCGATCACTCTATTTTCATACATACCGCATTTAAATATCCGGCAGGAATATGAATTGCGCCTTTGTGTTGAATTCAAGAGGATAAAATCACGTTTAATCATAATATTACAGGTATTTCGAGCCGTCACAAAATTTTCATTTGCATTTTCAGAAAACGAGCTATTATCATGCATAACGTATAAAAAACATTGCGGCACGCCGCAGGGAGGCAACGTGAGTGAACTGAGCATCACCGATGCGCGCATTCGATTTGGATCGTATGAGGCGCTTAAAGGAATTTCGGTGGCGGTCGCGCAAGGCCAACTCGTCACGTTGCTCGGCCCGTCGGGCTGCGGGAAAACGACCCTGCTGCGCGCTATTGCCGGTTTCATTCCTCTCGACGACGGTGCAATCACTATCGATGGCGCAGATATGCGCGAAGTACCACCCGAGCGGCGCAACACAGCGATGTGCTTTCAGTCCTATGCGTTGTTCCCTCATCTGACAGTGTTCGAAAACATTGCATTTGGTCTTCGGCAAAAGGGAACGCCGCGAGACGATCTCGACAAACGCGTCCGAGCCTCGGCAGCCCAGGTTTCGTTAGAGGCACAGCTTCAGAAACTTCCTTCTCAGCTGTCCGGTGGGCAGCAGCAGCGCGTCGCACTTGCGCGAGCGCTGGCTGTCCGGCCGGGAGTCATCCTTTTCGACGAACCCCTGTCCAATCTAGACGCCCGGCTGCGCGACCAGGTCCGGTTCGAAATTCGCCAGCTTCAAAAAGCCCATGGATTCACCGCGGTTTATGTCACTCACGATCAAGCCGAGGCGCTGGCCATGTCTGATTTGGTGGTGGTGATGAATGCGGGCAGCATTGAACAGGCGGGCACCCCCTACGAAGTCTATTATCGCCCGGTGAATCGCTTTGTCGCTGACTTTGTCGGCACCGCGAACATCATGCCGGTTCGTGTCACGGCCGCCGATGCAGGCCGAGGCACCTATCGCGTGACCAGCCCGATGGGCGAAGTCACTGTTCAATCGGATGAACCCCCGGTCGCGGAAGAAGTCTATGCAATGTGGCGGCCGGAAGACGCAGTCGCATGTCCGGAGTCTTCTGACCTATCAAATGTCGTTACGTTCGAGATTAAAGCTCAGAGCTTTCTCGGGAACCTCACAGATCTCGCCGTCGCGCCCCAGGGATCAGACGTTACCTACCGGGTTCAGATTTTGGGCCAGACGGAGATCTCCGATGGAAGTCTCCGTAGCTTCCAGATCGCTCCTGAAAAGGTTCGCTTCCTCAAGGAGCGGGTCCAATGAATGCGGGCAAGAAACTTCGCGCCTATCTTCTTCTTCTTCCTGGTTTGGGACTCATCGTCGCTTTCACAAGCATCGTCATCGGAATGGCGATTTCCCAGTCGTTTGGATATCTGAATTTCTCCGGAGAGAGCGACTTTTCGACCAGATTTTGGCAGTCCGTGTTGGGCGATGCTCAGCTATGGCGCGCGTTCTGGTACTCGGCACGTGTTTCCGTGATCAGTGCGGTTTTGGCCGTGGCGCTTGCCTATCCCCTGGCTCTCTGGTTGCGGAAACCATTTCCGGGATCAAGCTTGATAAGCGCAGTCCTTAAGGCGCCGCTCCTGGTGCATGGTCTTGTCGCGGCGTTCTTGTTCATCAACTTCATTTCGTTCCAGGGCTTCTTCAATCTCGCTCTGGTCAAATTGGGCATCATCGCGCGCCCGATGCGATTGCAAAATGATCCATACGGTTTCGGCGTCATCTTCCTACAAATCTGGAAACAGATGCCCTTTGCGCTCCTCATTCTGACGGGTGCGGTACAGGCAATCGGCGATGATATCCTCAATGCCGCGCGCGACCTTGGAGCGGGAGCACTATCGCGCTTCCGCAAGATTGTGATGCCACTTACCCTTCGGTCGCTGCAAGCATCCCTGATCCTGATCTTTATTGGTGCAGCCGGCGACTTTTCCTTCCAGGTCGTCGCTGGTCCGACAAGCATCAACTCGATGGCGCAGTTTATGCTGCGGTCTCAGGAAAGTGGAACCGGCTGGAACATCGCTGCTGTGGTCGCGGTGTTGCTCATGCTCCTCAGTCTATTCGGCGCGATCATACTTGCCGCTTTGACTCAGCTCGTAACTCGTCTGGGGAGGGCATAATTATGGTCACCAGTCGCTCGAATTCTGCCGTTTGGATCAACCGCGTTCTCATCTACACGCTGCTGATTGTCGGCGCATTTTGGCTCCTTATTCCATTTGCGCTTGCTGCACTCTGGTCCTTGGTGGATGTCGATCATCCGTGGGCCTATCCCGCTATGTTTCCGCCTGTCCTTTCTCTTACCCGTTGGGTCGAGGTGTGGAACACGACTGCCCTCCCGGAGGCGCTGGTCAACAGTTACACTCTTGCGCCCTGCGTGGCCGCGGTCGCTTTGGTCCTTGCGCTGCCGACGGCATACGCTTTTGGGCGTCTGGAATTTCCGGGCAAATCGGCGATGCAGATATTGACGCTGCTGCCGCTCGTTCTGCCGGGCTTCGTGGTGGCGATCTTCTTCTCTTCGCTGCTGATAAAGCTCGGTATCTATTCCAGATTTGCAGGGATCCTGATCGGCCATACGGTCATGTTCCTTCCCTATGCCATCAGGATCTTGAGCGTTTCGTTCGCGTTGATCCGACAGGACCTGATCGATGCGGCAAGGGATCTGGGCGCGCCGCCGGTCTCGGTTTTTCGCACAGCCTATCTGCCAATTCTTCGGCCGGGATTGATGGCGGCTTTCATCATCGTCTTCATCATGTCAATTGAGGAATTCGCGATCTCGTACGTGATCGGCGCTCCGGATTTCACCACCGTTCCGACGATCCTTTACTCTTACCTCGGCTATAACTTCATCCGACCGAACGCTGCGGTCGTCTCCCTGATCCTCGTTGTCCCGAATGTCCTGCTGATGCTGTTGGTCGAGCGCTTTCTTGGAAGCGCAAACCCGGCCGCCATCACGGGAAAGGGATGACGTTGATGTTTGCTGATGCCACCACCACTCGATCCGTAGGAAACACTCAATGTTGAAGAAACTAACCGTAATGAGCATGGCGGCGATTGCTTTGGCACTGCCGGTCAATGCTCAAGAAATAAACACCATGTCATGGGACCAGATTGTCGCCCAGGCAAAGAAGGAGGGTCAGGTAAGCTGGTTCCAATGGTACTTCCAGGACCGGTTCCGGGAGCAGATCAAGGCCTTCGAAACCGAGACCGGCATCAAGGTCACCATCCCTGATGGCAGCCATGACGCTAACCTGGCCAAACTGCTCGCCGAGAAGGATCGCAAGGAGGGTGACATCGATGTCATCTCTCTGTCCGGCGGCGACCTGAACAAGTTGAAACCCGAGCAAGTATTGTTCGGACCAATCAACTCGATCATCCCTGGCGGGCCGAAGCTCCGTTACAAAATCGAAGGCGGTGACAGCAAGGGCTATGCACCGGCTTTCTGGGGCAACCAGTCGGTAATCGCCTACAATCCTGACCGTATCAAGGAAGCGGATCTGCCGCGCACGCTCGAGCAGTTCTCTGCATTTTTCGAGAAAAATCCCAATGAGATGGGCTTCAACGCTGCTTCGGCAGGTGGTGGATCCGGTCCGGCGTTCATCGAGTCTGTCACCCGAAAGCTCGTGCCCGATGTCGACTACGCTGCTGGCGTATCGAACCCTGAAATACTGAAGAAGCTTTCTCCCGCCTGGGATTGGTTTCACCAGCGCAAGGACCAGTTCATCATTACGGCTTCCAACGCGGATAGTATCACGCGTCTGACCTCCGGCGAATTCATGATGGTAGCGTCGTGGGAAGATTTCGTCGCCGGTCTCCAAAAGAAGGGCGAAGTTCCGAAGACTATCAAGGTCTATGTGCCCGATTTCGGCCTGCCTGGCGGCGGCAATGTCGTATCCATTCCCGCTAACGCCAAACACAAGGCTGCAGCCCTGGTGCTCGTCAACTGGTTGACGAGCGGCAAGACGCAGACCTCGTTCAGCCGTGAATTCGGCTCGGCTCCCCAGAACCCCGATGCGGATTCCAGTGCAGCTCTTCTCCCGCAGGCCGACCTCGCCAAGAGCTTTACCTGGGCAGTGAAGCCTCTTGGCGACGACCTGAACAAGCAGTTCGTCGAAAATGTAACCCTCAAGTAGCCTCCCGCTTTGAGGGTTTGGCGAGGGATCCATTCGCTCAACGGGATCCCTCGCTTCCCCTCACTTCAAAGGAAAGAAAATGTCTCAACATGAACTGCGTGCCAAGCCGGCCGCCGACCGTCAATTTGTCGTCCCTGAAGCGATTATCGCGCATCGCGGCGCTCCACTGCTTGCTCCTGAAAATACATTGCCGGCGATGCGAGCCGCGGTCGAGAAGGGCGCAAAATGGGTCGAGATCGATGTCAAGCTGACGAAGGACTTGCGTCCGGTCATCATGCACGACGACAAAGTCGATCGGACAACGAATGGCACGGGCTTCCTGGCTGCACTGAATTTCGAGGATGTCCGACGATTGGATGCGCGAGCGAGTTTCGGCGAGGAGTTCGCTGGCATCCAAGTCCCGACCTTCGAAGAACTTATCGAAACTATTCTTGAGCTTGATGTCGGGCTCCAGGTCGAACTGAAACCCACCCCCGGCGATGACGTCGATACTGCAGAGATCGCGTTGAAGGTCCTGAAGGACATGTGGCCGCGCAACCGCGAGCGCCTGTTCATTACGAGCTTCTCGATACAGTCGATCCACGCTGCGGCTCGACTTATGCCCGATGTGCCGCGCGCGTTTGCGGTTGTCGTGCCGCCTCGTGACCCGATTGCCCTCCTAAACGAAACCAAATCTCAGGTTCTGCATCTCCTCCAGGACGTGCTGACCCCGGAGTCCGAGAAGATCCTTGCCGACAGCGGCATCGAGTATGCCGTCGCTGTGGTCAATGACCGCGAAAAGGCAAAGCAACTGCTGAAGAACGGGGCCCAGACGATTTCGACGGACATACCCGATCTACTGGACGCCTAAGGAAGCGGTGCGATGACAGATGTTCAAACGAGGCTGGCGTCAGCGAACGCAATCATGGCGGACGCCGAAAAACTTGCTTTGAAGTTCTTCCATGAGCGGGACCGGTTTGTCCTTGAGGAGAAAAACGCTAGTGAATTCGTCTCAGAGGCCGACCGGGAGGTGGAGGCTCTGATCAGGAAACATCTGACCGATATGCTTCCTGAGGACGCCGCGATGGGTGAAGAAATGGGCGGTGAGGGCAGTGATGCTTTCTGGTCTATCGATCCTATCGACGGAACCGCAAACTTCCTACGTGGCACCCCCCTCTGGGGTGTTTCACTGGGATATGTCGAGAACGGGCGTTCGACCGTCGGCGTGATTTCCTATCCCGTGCTCGGCATCCGGCTCAGCGCAGGTGAAGGTCTCGGCCTTTCCAAAAACGGAAAACGGTTCCAGCGCAACGTACATTTCCCATCAGTCAGGGTAGCGGCTGTCGGTGAGAGCCCTCGCTGGACCATCGAGGGTATTTCCGAGATCGAGATTGCCCTCCGTAAGGCCGGCTGGGGTGTCGCGGAGTTCCGATGTGCCACCATCGGACTGGGCTTCGCTGCCCTCGGCTACACGGACGGATACATCGAAAAGAACACCAGCATCTGGGACATCGCTGCTGGATCCGTGATCTGCTCGGAAGCTGGCCTGACGGTTATGCATGCGGGAACCTATGAGGTTGCGACACAGAACATCATCGCTGCGACAGATGAGGTTCACGATATTATCGGACGCTTGTTCTGAACGGCTCGCCAACGAAGACGGCTGACTATTCTTACGCCGCCTTCGACTATCATTCGTATGAGAAGGTCGAAAATTTGAAAACGCAGCAGCCGATGGCATCAATGCGAGCCGCTACCGACGGCACCCACTATCCGAATGGCGTGGGAACAAAGTTCCATGCTGACGGCAGCGTGAAGCCGTTCCCAGGCAACACTATTATATGCCATCTGGATCCTGGGAGCGGCTTGAGTTCAGCGCTACTCGATCTCCACAAAGTGCTGCGAACGCATCGCCTTTCGCATCTCTATACCCTCCTGCCGCCTTCTAGTTGGCACATGACGGTGTTCGAAGGAGTAGTCGACGCGAGGAGAGAGCCTGGCTACTGGCCGAGTGACCTGCCGGCGGATGCGCCCCTTTACGATTGCAATCAGCATTTCGAGCGAAAAATCGAGCACTTCAATGCTCCGCTCGATCTGCCATTAGAGATCGACGTAAACGGTTGGCAACCGCTCGTAAATGGAATCGCGCTTCGTCTGTCACCCAGGGCAGCATCCCAAGAGGTCGGTATCCGCTCCTTCAGGGACGCGTTGTCGCGATTGCTCAATATTCGCCATCCCGAGCATGCGACTTATGAGTTTCACCTCAGTATCGCGTATCTCATTCGCCATCCTTCCGAGACAGATCGGAGGGAGCTTGAGGGTCTTCTTGACAACACAACAATCAAATTGCCGACCCAGTTCGAGCTGGGCGCACCTGAGTTTTGTCACTTCGACGACATGTTCGCGTTCCGGCGCAGATTTTTTCTCGAAGGAAGGCTCTGACCGCAGTGCGGCCAGAACGCCAACAAGGAATGTATCGAAGGCTATGCAATCCACGATCGTCATGATAAATCTGTTCGGTGCCGTAGCCTTGCTGCTGTTCGGCCTCACGCAGGTGAAGGATGGCGTGTCGCGGGCCTTCGGCGCCAAGCTCAGAACCGGACTTGCGACAGGCACCTGCAGCGGTCTTCGCTCCTTCGTCTCGGGCTTCGTCGCCACTATCGCGCTGCAGAGCTCGACGGCCACGGCGCTGATGGTCGCCTCATTCGTTGAGCGTGAGCTGGTCAAGCCGCGCATGGCGCAGATCGTCCTGCTCGGCGCGAATGTCGGCACCGCGGTCACCGCCTGGATCGTCGCGACCGGCATAGAGTGGCTGTCGCCGCTCGTCATCCTCGCCGGCATCGTGCTCTATCGCAGCGGCTCGACCTCCCGCCAGGGCGGCGGCACGGCGCTGATCGGCATCGGTCTGATGCTGCTTTCGCTGCATCTCTTGAGCAGCGCCACCGAGCCGATGCGCCAGTCGCCGGCACTCGCCGCGTTCATCGGCCTCTTGGACAATGCCTGGCCGGTGGCGCTCGCCTTTTCCGCCGGCATCGCCTTCATTTCCTCCTCCAGCCTGGCCGCCGTCGTTTTGATCCTGTCGCTTGCCTCGACCGGCATTCTTTCAGCGGGCCTGATCATCGTGCTGGTGCTGGGCGCCAATCTCGGCGGCGCCATTCCGCCCGTCGTCGCCTCGCTTTCCGGCCCGCCTTCGGCGAAACGCGTCACGCTCGGCAATCTGATCGTGCGCGCGATCGGCTGCGCCGTCGCACTACCGCTCGCAGGCTATGGCGCCGCTATCCTCGAAATGCTGCCGTTGTCCCCGGCGAAGCTGCCCGTCGACGCACATCTCGGCTTCAACCTGCTGCTCGCAGCCCTTGCCTGGCCTTTCTCGCGCTTCCTGTCACTCTGGATGCTGCGGTTGGTTCCGGAAGAAGTGCCGCCCGACAACGCCCCGAAATATCTCGACCAAGGCGAACTCTCGACACCCGTCGTGGCACTCGCCAGCGCCACGCGCGAGACCCTCGGCGTCGGCGATCTCATCGAACGCATGTTGATGCGCGCCTCTGATGCTTTCGAGAAGGACGATCTCGCCAAGCTCAAGGAAATCCCCTCGCTGGAAAAGCGCGTCGACAGCCTGCAGCAAGAAGTGAAGATCTATCTTTCCAAGCTTGGCCGCGAGGGCCTGAGCGAGGAAAACGGCCGCCGCTCGATCGTCATCGTAGACTATGCGATCAATCTGGAACATATAGGCGACATCATCGAGAAAGGCCTGCTGTCGCAGGTCACAAAGAAGGCTTCGCTGGGCCTGAAATTCTCCGAAGACGGCTATGAGGAGCTGAAGAAGCTCTTCCACCTGACTATCGACAACCTGCGCATCGCCCAGACGATCTTCGTCACCCGCGACTTCAAGCTCGCGAAGCAGATGATGGAAGTGAAGGTCGAGGTGCGGCGGATGGAGAAGCAGTCCTCGGAGCGCCACCTCGAGCGCTTGCGCGACGGCCGCGCCGAAAGCTTGCAAACCAGCTCGCTGCATCTCGACATGCTGCGCGACCTGAAGCGCATCAACGCCCATATCGTCTCGGTCGCGCACCCCATCATGGACGAACATGGTCTGCTGATCGAAAGCCGCCTGAAGGACGCGTCACGACAATGACAGCCCATTTTGCGAAAAACCACAGGAATGACGGTCATGGGCGCGGTGCGTAGCTCTCATTTTTCAGAAAAAAAAACGGCTGTCCGGTCGGCCGGGGAGTTCTGACTTTGCATTGCAATATGGAGCGATCTGCCTTCGATTTTCGCCAGGGTCCGATTGTGTAGTCGAGGTACTTCTCATCACCAGCCGTGACACTGGTCGATGGGTAATCCCTAAAGGCTGGGGCATGGCAAAGAAATCTTCGTTCGAGGTTGCCAAGGAGGAGGCATGGCAGGAAGCGGGCGTGAGGGGCCGGGTCTGGAAGAAGTCTGTGGGGGCCCACGAATACGGAAAGGTGTTGGACAACGGCGAGATCGTCCAGGCGCAGGTCCGAGTTCACCTCATCCTTGTTTCCAGGATTGAGGAGAGGTTTCCTGAGAAAGGGCAGCGGAAATCGCGCTGGTGTTCGCCGGCGGAGGCGGCAGAGGCTGTCGACGAGAGGGACCTGAAAAAGTTGTTCGAGAAAGTGCCGGACGAGGTCGGAAAGCTACTCCGGCGGGGCTTCAAGCGCGGCAGGGATAGTCACCCGGCAGATCGTGTTACTCCGTAGCAACAACTGATTGGTGTTCACTGAGGCATTCTATGCTCTCTCCTTGGGAAAGGGCCTGCATATCTTGGTTGTCGATGATCGGTTGCTCTGTCGTCAGCATGACCACCGGCACCTCGCGACGGGGCCATCGGAACTTGTCCTCGGTCAACCGCTTCAGGACCATCACAAAGCCGGACCGATCAAAAAACAGGAGCTTCATTCGGTCGTGACGGCGATTGCAAAAGGCAAAGACTGCAGGCGCAAACGGGTCAAGCTCCATCGTTTCCTGGACCAGGACCGCAAGGCTGTTGATGCCGGCCCGAAAGTCGATCGGTTCGCGATGCAGGTAAACCTTGAGATCAGCGCCAAGTCTGAACATGACCCAGCGCTCCTATTATGGCAGTCAACCCATCGACATCACTGCATTCCACCGTCACGCTCACCCCGTTCGGCAGTGAAGCGCTCAGCTTGGCCGCACAAGACAGCCTCTTGATGCTTTTATCCAAGCTGCTGCGCTGCACTGCCAGGCTCCGATCGGGACCGACCTGAACCGGAACGAACGCCGGACCCCCAGGCACAGGATGACCAAGCCGCTTGGCCCTCTGTATCCATTTCCGCAGGAGATTGACATTCACGCCGTGTTCAAGCGCAAGCCGCGATACCGAGACCCCCGGTTCAAGGCAGGCTGCAACAAGACGATCTACCGAAGCTGGGTCATATCGACGGCGGCCGTCACTATCCCACAAGCCGCACCCGCAGTCTTTGCTCATCTTCTTCCATGATTTGGTGTCCACCTATTTTGGTGGACACTTCATGCCTGAGAGCACTGCGCTTCAGAAGGTGCGCAGAAATTCGCGCTTACGATGATCGACATTCCAACTACGAATCAAACCCAGTGAGGAACCCAAACTTTCAGCTAGAAGATACGCCACAGGCGGCGCGACGGATCGTGTCGGAGTTGGGCCTGAGGAAGATGACGGGGAGGGGGTCTGGCGTGGGGCATGCTGGGCGGAAGGTTCTAATCCTTTCAAGAGCGAGATGACGGCTCAAGGAAATTGAGTGCGCGCATTTTTTTAGAATATGTAACATATTTTTCATTTCTTCTAAATTGAGCTAATCCCTTTTTCGATCCTAGAGTTTGGATCACAGGCCGGTGGGAGGCGGCTGAGAGAGGCGCGGCGGCTTGCTGCTTTTCCGGAGGAGAACCATCGACGGCTGGAGATCGATCCGGAACTGCAGGCGCGCGCGTATCATCCGGAAGGTGGGACCAGATGATCCGGGAGGGCAACGCAACGCCGGCCTGGCTTGCCAACGACTTCAACGCCAGCCGTCGCCACGCTCTGATCGTGGCTCAAGTCATCAAGCTTTCCCAGAAGCTCACGGACTATTCGGTGACGATGTTCATCAAGCTGATGGGCAAGTTGTTCTCGCAAGCCAACAATCGAAAGAAGCAGCGACCGATGGACTGCAGAGCGAACACCGCCAAAGCACTTCGCTTATTTCTAGATACGATCACCGCACTGCAGTCCGCCAACGGTCACAAGAGATAATATCATGGCCCCTTGTGGTACGATTTCTCATCGCAGTGATTGTAGAATGTGGCGTGCTTGCAGTCGCCGTGATCGCGGATGTCGTGGTCGTAGCCTTGCGTGCGATGGATGGTCTACCCGCAGTTCAAAACGTTTCGCGATACTGACCGAATCTTCAGCCGGGTTCCGGCCACATGCGCCCCGAAGCAATTATCGAGACCCAGATCGAATTGCCTAGGAAGCTCGGGGCGGAGATTTTTACGGATGCCGAAGGTGCTCTCGATCCGTGAGGATCGGTGATCTCGCTCCGCTCAACACCTCCAGCGGTGAAGGTGTCGCCCGCTACGCGGTTGTGTCCCCCGGCGCCTGGGTCCGTAAGGTCCTCGCGCGCCGTTCGACACGCTTTTGACTGTTGCCCGTCTACGGGGACGAGGCGGAGGATTAAGCAGGATGTAAGCTGCGAGCAACTTGATCGCGTTGCCTTCAAAAGGGCTAGTGGGCTGAGTGGGCGTGTTCATGACTTAGACGCAGATCGATGAGATGTTATCTCTTACTGGCTGCGATGTGATCTTCTGATGTAGTCCACAGCATTGAACATATCTGTTGACTCTGTGGTACTATCTCAGTATGCCATTGTCATAGCTCTTTGTTCTTTGGGAGGAACTTTTATGAAGAAATTGGCAGTGGCTGTCTCATTGGCAACCGCTCTCCTCGGCTCTACGGCTGTTTACGCTGCCGACGTCGAGGTCGTGCATTGGTGGACCTCGGGTGGCGAACAGGCCGCCGCGAAGGTCTTCGCCGAAGAATTTAACAAGACCGGTGACACCTGGGTCGATGGTGCCATCGCTCTCGGCGAAACTGCCCGCGCCACGGTAATGCAGCGTGCTCTGGGCGGCGACCCCCCCGATGTCGCGCAGTTCAATCCTGGCCGTCAGTATGAAGAGCTGATCCAGGCTGGCCTGCTGCTTGACCTCACTCCGTTGGCGGAAAAAGAAGGCTGGGACAAATTTATCCGTCCCAAAGCGACCGCCGATAAATGCCACATCGACGGCAAGTGGTGGTGCGTCCCCACCAATATTCACTCCCAACAGTGGGCTTGGATCTCCAACGCCGCGTTCGAAAAGGCCGGCATCACCGAGATTCCAACCGACATCGACGGCCTAGTTGCTTCTCTGCCTGCTCTTAAGAAAGCTGGCGTAATCCCGATTGCTGTGGGTGGTGATGGCGGCGGTTGGCAGATCACGCTTCTTGCCAACGCGCTTTTCCTCAACATCCTGGGCGCGGAAAAACGCGAAGCGGTGCTCAAGGATCTGGACACCAAAGTTGCTGCCGGTCCGGAAGTTACCAAAGTTTTCGAAACCATCCGTGCCCTGTCAGAATATTCCGATGAAGGCGCGGCCAACCGCAACTGGAACGACACGACGGCTCTTGTCCTGAACGACCGGGCCGGTTTTCAGATTATGGGGGACTGGGCTCACGGTGAATTCGCTTTGGCCGGTAAGGTCGCGGGAAAAGATTATACCTGTGCCCTCGGGCCTTCCAAGAAGCCCTACATCTCGCTTGGTGGCGACATCTTCGTGTTCTTCAAGCAGAACGATCCTGAAGTCGAGCGCGCTCAGCTCTCTCTGGCCTCGATGATGGTCAGTCCCGAAGTGCAGGTGAAGTTCAACCTCGCGAAGGGTTCGCTGCCGATCCGTTCAGACGTCGATATGTCGGCTGCCGACGCCTGCATGCAGATCGGTATCCCGCTGCTGGACGATCCCTCCCGCGTAGTGCCGTCTGACAGCACCTGGCGAACCGAGGCCTTTCAGCAGCAGGAGAACGCCCTTTACTCGGACATCTGGTTCAATAAGGATCTCTCGATTGCCGACGCACAAGCGCGCTTCGTAGACATGATCGCCAACGCCAATTAATCGACAACTCCCGGTGGCCACCTCTAGTGGCCACTTTTCTTTTGGACGCAGCGCCGCGAAGGAGGCTCTGATGGCAACGACTTTGCCAGCCGACAACTCTGCTGAGATCGGGTCTGTCGAGCAACTCAAGGCAGCCGGGCGCAATCGCCGCCGGATGGCGCTGCTTCCCTCGGTTATCGGCACTCTCCCAATGGCCGCCACAGCCATTCTCATCTACATTGTCTGCATCATCTTTACCGTCATTTGGTCATTTACCGACTCAAGGTTGTTCCCCAACTTTCATTTCATTGGCTTCAAACAGTATTTCGATCTTTGGCGCGAGCCGCGCTGGATCGTTTCTGTTGCCAATATTTGGATCTTTGGTTTCGGCGCCATCGTCTGTAATATGGTGTTCGGCTTCCTGCTCGCGGTCTTCCTCGACCAACGAGTGAAGAATGAAGACCTTTTACGCACCATTTTCCTTTATCCCTTCGCCCTGTCGCTCGTGATCACCGGTCTCGTCTGGCAATGGATGATGGACCCAAATCTGGGCATTCAGTCCGCAGTTCGGGCTATGGGATGGACCGATTTCCGCTTCGCTCCGATTTCCAATCCCGGCACCGCGCTGATCGGGCTTGTGGTGGGCAATTTCTGGAACGGGGTCGGCGTCACCATGGCCATCCTGCTCGCCGGCCTGCGCGGAGTTGACGGCGAAATCTGGAAAGCGGCCAAGATTGACGGCATTCCCGCCTGGCGCTCCTACATCTTTATCGTCCTGCCGATGATGAAAGGCGCCATCGTGACTGCGCTCGTGCTGCAGGCCGTGAGCATCATCCGCGTCTTCGACCTTGTGGTCGCCATGACCGGGGGCGGACCGGGTATCAGCACCTATATGCCCGCGCTCTACGTCATCCAGCAGATCAATGCCCGCAACGTGGCCCAGGGCATGGCTGCGGCAACCCTGATGCTTCTGCCGGTTCTTGCGGTCCTGCTTCTGGTTCAGGGCCTTCGCATCCGCGCTGAAATGAAAGCGAAACACGCCAAATGAGCACCATTACTGCTGATAATCGCGCCCACGCACCCGGGACACTCGCTGCTGGCGAACCGCGCGGCCCGTTGCCCAAGCGGCTTACCGCAGACCGGATCGGCGTTTACGCATTTCTGATCATCACGGCGATCTTCTTCCTGATACCGCTATGGGTCATGGTCGTGACCTCGCTCAAAACCATGCCGGAAATCCGCGACGGCCTGCTCTTCAATTGGCCGCGCGAACTAACCTTCGATCCTTGGATCAAGGCCTGGTCCGCCGCCTGTACCGGCATCGAATGCCGTGGTCTCCAGCCCGGCTTCCTCAACTCGGTAAAGATTACCCTTCTGAGCGTGCCGATCTCGATCGTCATCGCCATGATCAACGGCTATGCCTTGAGCTTCTGGAAGTATAAGAGCGCCGATTTCCTCTTTGGCGTTCTGATGTTCGGTGCCTTCGTGCCTTACCAGGTCGTCGTCTACCCCATGATCATCGGCATGGGCCGGATTGGCCTCTTTGGTACGCTGACCGGCATCGTCCTGGTGCATACCGCCTTTGGCATGCCGATCTTGACACTGCTGTTTCGCAACTTCTTCACCGCGCTCCCTGCGGAACTCTTCAAGGCGGCCCGCGTCGACGGTGCCGGATTCTGGCAGGTCTTTTTCCAGATTATGCTGCCCATGTCGCTGCCGATTGCCGTTGTGGCACTCATCCTGCAGGTCACCGGCATCTGGAACGACTTCCTGTTCGGACTGGTCTTTGGCGGTCGCGAAAACAGCCCAATGACCGTCCAGCTCAACAACATCGTCCAGACCACCACCGGCACACGTGAATACAACGTCAACATGGCCGCTACCATTATCACCGGCCTTGTACCGCTATTCGTCTACTTCGTTTCCGGCAAATGGTTTGTCCGCGGCATCGCTGCTGGCGCAATCAAGGGTTAGTCTCATGAAACCTAGCGTTTCCATCAAAGACCTCACGCTCAGCTTCGGCAACGTCAAGGTTCTTGAAAACCTTAACCTTGATATAGCAGAGGGCGAGTTCATCGTGTTGCTCGGGCCCTCGGGTTGCGGCAAATCCACGCTGCTCAACTGTATCGCGGGCCTGCTCGAGATCAGCGACGGACAAATCTTCATCTCCGGCAAGAATGTCACTTGGGAAGAGCCCAAAAATCGGGGCATCGGTATGGTGTTCCAGTCCTACGCGCTCTATCCGCAGATGACGGTGGAAAGGAACCTTAGTTTTGGCCTCCGTGTCGCCGGCATGCCCAAGGCGGAAATCGACAAGCGCGTTGCCCGTGCTGCCGAAATTCTACAGATCCAGCCGCTACTGCAGCGCAAGCCGGCCAACCTGTCGGGCGGCCAGCGCCAGCGCGTTGCCATCGGCCGCGCTCTGGTGCGTGATGTTGATGTGTTCCTATTCGACGAGCCGCTATCCAACCTCGATGCCAAGCTTCGGTCCGACCTGCGCGTCGAAATCAAGCGCCTGCACCAGCGCCTGAAGAATACTATGATCTACGTGACCCACGACCAGATCGAGGCTTTGACGCTGGCAAATCGCATTGCCATCATGAAAAATGGCGTGATCCAGCAGCTTGCCGATCCGCACACCATCTACAACAAGCCAACGAATCTCTACGTTGCCGACTTTATCGGTTCGCCCTCGATGAACTTTATTCAAGGAATGGTCGAAGGCGATACGTTCATTGCTGGCGACGGCACACGCATCCCGGTCGGCGCCTATGAATTTGCCGGCGGCCTCTCTGGCTCGACCAAGGCCGTTCTCGGCGTTCGGCCTGAACATATCCTTTTGGGCGATGCGGCTCGCTCCATGCCGTTCCAGACCACTGCGGATGTCGAAATCGTCGAGCCTATGGGATCCGAAACCCTCGCTTGGACCAAGGTAGCCGGCACCCCGGTCACCTTCCGATGCTCCAGTGACATCCCTCTGGCTGTAGGCGACAAGGTCAATGTCGGCTTCGACATCGCACGCGGCTCGCTGTTCGACGCGCAGTCCGAAAACCGTCTTTAGGAACTTGGGTGGGGCTCATGTCCCACCCCTACCGACTGTCGCCCGGCGACGGCCGGGCTCATTTTGCAAACTTGGAATGGATCCCATCCAAACTTTGCCCTTGCGCTCGACCCGAGCACTGGGATGACACCAAAAGGCAGGATTCAGCCTGCCGTACCGATTGAAAACTGCAAAGAGGCCACAATGACCGAACTCTCCTTTCAGCTCTACAGCGCTCGTAATTACCCGTCGTTCTCCGAACTCCTGACCAAGCTGTCCGAAATCGGCTTCAAGCAGGTGGAGGGTTATGGCGGCCTCTATGCCGACGCCGCCGCCCTACGCGCCGAGCTCGACAAGAACCGCCTCTCCATGCCGACAGGTCACTTCAGCCTCGATCAGCTCAAGGATACCGACGCCGCGCTCCAGACCGCTGAAACTCTGGGTATGAAGCGCCTGCATTGCCCCTCCATCAGTCCCGACAAGCGTAGCGAACATGAAGCCGAGTGGCTAGAACTGGCGGAGACATTAGCATCGATCGGCGAGAAGGTTACCGCTGCCGGCTACGGCTTTGGATGGCACAACCACGATTTCGAGTTTAAGGCGACTACCACCGGCCGCACGCCGATGGAAATCATCCTCGAGACCGCCCCCAAGATCGAATGGGAATGCGACGTGGCCTGGGTCCTCCGCGGGAAGGTTGATCCACTAACCTGGTTCGACCGCTACGGCGACCGTATATCCGCTGTGCACGTCAAAGATATTTCAACCGAAGGCGAAAACCTGGAGGAAAGCGGCTGGGCTGATGTCGGTCATGGCATTGTCGGCTGGGACAACATGATCAAGGAAGTAAAATCGCGCACCAAGGCGCAGTACTTCGTTGCCGAGCATGACAACCCGACCAACGCGATCCGTTTCGGCACGCGCTCATTCGCTACTGTTAGCAAGTGGAAGTAAGTTAAATGGCTAAGACCTATGGAGTCGGCATCATGGGTGTCGGCAATATCTCTGCCGCTTACCTCCGTCTCGCGCCCCTGTTTAAGGGCCTCGAGGTCCGTGCCGTGGCGGACAAAATGCCGGAGGCTGCGCAAAAGCGCGCCGAGGAGTTTGGCGTCGCTGCGCAGACCCCGGATGAGCTCCTGAAAAACAGTGAGATCGACGTCGTGGTGAACCTCACCATTCCCTCGACGCACTATAAGGTGTCTTACGACATCATTTCCGCGGGCAAGCATGCCTATTCGGAAAAGCCCTTTGTTCTTTCCGTAGAAGAAGGACTTTCCCTTAAGAAAGCGGCAGATCAGCGCAATCTCAAGGTCGGGTCGGCTCCGGACACCTTTCTGGGCGGCGCTCACCAGCAAGCGCGGGAGATCATCGATTCCGGCAAGCTCGGCAAGATCATGAGCGGCACAACTCACGTCATGAGCCGTGGCATGGAGCATTGGCACCCGAATCCGGATTTCTTCTTTCAGCCTGGCGGTGGCCCGATCCTTGATCTCGGTCCTTACTACATCACCGATCTCGTGCATCTGCTGGGGCCGGTGAAGCGCTTGTCATCCTTTACCAATATGGCACGCACTGAACGTGAAGTGACGGCCGAAGGACCTTACAAGGGTACCGTCATCAAGGTTGGCACGCCCACGACCATCCATGGCGTGCTTGAATTTCACAACGACGCCATCGTTACCATCGGTGCCAGCTGGGACGTCGCGGCTCACGGCCACCACAATATCGAACTGTATGGCACCGATGGATCGATCTTCGTGCCCGACCCGAACTACTTCGGCGGAGAACTCGAAACAGCAGCACTCGATGGTTCCCGTAGCCGTGTCGCGCCGTGGGAACATCCGTTCGGCAAGCCCAACCAGAACCTCGACGACACCATTCCGCGTGCCAACTATCGCTGCGCTGGACTCGCCGACATGATGTTGTCGCACGAAACCGGCGAAACCCCGCGTTGCGGCCTTGATGTAGCGCTGCACGTGGTGGAAGTCTTAACCGGTTTGCTCAAGGCAGGCGAGAGCGGGAAAGTTCTCACCCTTCAGACCACTTGCGAGCGCCCGCGCGCCCTCGGCATTGAAGCCGCGCAGGCCCTGCTCAAGGATTGAGATGCTGAGAAGCTGTAGGGCAGAGGGCGGCGCGCAAGTGTCGCCCGTACAAAAAGGCCCGAACCGAAATAGTTCAAAGGTCGCAAGAATAGTTACTCATGGCCACAACCACCATCCGAGCGTGTATCGCCGCGCGAAAGATATCTGATCGCCGGCTTTGATAACCGGGGACGACACGAAGAAAGGCGCTATCAATTGAAAAGAAAACGGGAGACTTGCCGGCAGGATTGGTACGATAGGCGCGCGCGACCTCCCACTTTTCGATCTGACTGACAACCTTTCCCAGTCGGCTGGTAACGGTTCGGTGATTATAAGGCCGCGTGGCCGGCGCTTCAACATCCCCAACGTCTGAGAAGTCTAGTCTTGGTACGATCCAACGAAAGTATCTCACTGCTCGCCGTCAAGAACATTGCTGGTCTCCAAGTCATTTTCATCGGCCCCGCGCATGAGGCCGCGGAACCTCATCTGGCTCCGACCGATGTGGTTTTTCATACATTCGCGTGCACGCTCGACATCCCCAGTGGCAATAGCCTCGCAGATCGCGTCGTGTTCGTCGATGGATTTGCTGAGATATGGCGGGGTGATCAGGGTGCCAAGCTTCGCACCTTGCGGTGCGCGCCAAGGGCGGATGGCTAGACCCATGCGGTCAAAGAACTCACGGAAGGCTTCATTGTTCGTGGCTTCGGCAATGGAGCGGTGGAAGGCCCAGTCCGCTTCTTCAGTAGAATCGTTGTTGGCGAATGCCATTTTGAACGCGTCCGCTGCTTGCCAGATTTTCTCTTCCTGAGCCCATGATCGTCTGGAGGCCGCCAGTCCTGCAGCGTGAACCTCCACTGCCATCCGCAATTCGAGAATGTCGAGCATGGATGCGGAAAAATGGAAACTATCAGAACCCTGCACGGCGTGCGCATCCAGATCGAGCTTCTGGGATACGAACACGCCGACACCATGCTTCGCCTCCAGGAGGCCGTCGGCCCGCAGTGCCGCGATAGCCTCACGGATCGTTGTCCGGCTGACTCCGAGCTCAAGGGCAAGGGCCTTCTCCGTAGGAAGCTTGTCTCCGACCTTCGTCGCGTCGTCGAGGATCCTCTCCTGAAGCGCCCTCTTGGTTTTGAGGGTTAGCGTATTTTTCGCTGTCGAAACCAAATTCGGTATTTCCTACCCAGGTGATCATATCTTTGGGACGTATCTTTGCGCTGCAAGACGGTTTTTGTCTACACAGTTTCCGAAAACCGTCCAAGTCGCATCGGTGCGGAAGGGGCACAATCCCGTTGAAAAAAATCAGATCTCCTTCAGTCCGTGATCAGACCTTTGCCGCTCAGCCGGCCGCAGAGCCAATAAAAATCAGGGGACGAGCGGACGGGTGGCATCAATCAGAAATACGTTCCAGAATAGGGCATAGACAGATGGACAACTCAAAAGCCAGGATTGGCGTCGACAGCGGCGGTGCACTCACCGACGTTGCGATGGAATACGCGGGGAAGATACTCTCCACGAAGGTGCTGACGAACTACAGCACCCCCGAGGCCGCCATCTTCCGAAAGCGTCTCAGCCGCCTTTCGATCATCGGCGCATAAGCCAAAACCCAGCGATTGATCGAACTGTGATCCACGTCGAAGCCTCGCTCTTTGAACTTTTCTTCCAGGTCGCGATAGCTCAGCGGGTAACGCAGATACCACGACACCGCCTGAATGATCAGCCATGCTTCGAACTGCCGCCCCTTGAAATCGTCCTTCGACTGGCGCTTCAGCTTTTCGGCCATGACATTGAGAATCATAAACCCGCACTCCAACAAATCGGGCGCCTTTTCATCACCCAAATCTCAAGCTGGGGTTAACAAGAAAACTTTGCGACAGCCCCGACCAGTTTGATCTTCCGAGCCATCATCCGTCAGCCCGAGGGGATGAAATCGGTAGCCGCACCGTGACCCGGAGGCCGCCGATCGTACGTGGCGTGAGGCTGAGCGTTCCGTCATGGGCCTGAATGATGCTTTTTACGATCGCCAGGCCAAGCCCAACGCCGGCATGGTCGGCGCGGATTCGCTCGGCGCCACGTTTGAACGGCTCGACCAGCGTGGAGACCGTTTGGGGTGCGAGGGCCTCGCCCGTGTTCTCGACAATGAGTTCGACGTTCTCGCGAGAAGTGTCGGTTATGAGCCACACCGATCCCGGTCCGGCCAGGTTGTGCACGATCGCATTGTGCAGGAGATTGGTCGTCATTTGCAGCAATAGCGCCGGCGATCCCCAAGTCAGCGCCACGTCACCGGAGGTCTCGATGGTGATGCCACGCGCCTCGGCGAACGGCAGCAAGCCTTCGGCGGCTTCTTCCGCCAGAAGGGACAGGTCCACGTTCTCGCGTGCGAAGGATAGCTGGTCGGCACGGCTCAACAACAGCAGTGCCTCGGTCATATCGATTGCGCGCGCGTTTACGTCGTGGAGGCGCTCGATGAGCGCGCCGCAATCGCATCCCGGATCACCTCGGGCGACGTCGAGAAGCGTCTGTATCGTCGTCAAGGGTGTGCGCAGCTCATGAGAGGCGTTTGCGGCAAACCGTCTTTGTTCAGCAACATGCGCGTCGAGACGGAGGAGCATGTCATCGAACGCATCGGCAAGTTCGCGAAACTCGTCGGTGCGGCCCTCCAGGCCGATGCGATGTGTCAGCGACCCGTTCGCGGCGAGACGGGTCGCGTCAGTGATGCGGGTCAAGGGAGCGAGCATCTGACCGGCCAGAAACCAGCCGCCCAACAAGCCGAACGCCAACAGGAGAATCATGGCGATCAACGCGGCGGCGCCGAAAACGATCGGGCCGAAATTGTGCGGGTTGAAAGCGCGCGGCAAATTGGCGGCACTGGGTATGAGCAACTCGGCAGGCACACCGCGCAGCAAGAAGAGCCACACGATCCCGAGCAGCAGAACGCCAGCGACCAGAAGGAAGCCGGCATAGCTGAACGTCAGTTTCAGTCGGACACTGAAACCCGAAATCCTAGACATGGATGCCACCTACCGGCCCTGCGACCGGTTGAGTTTCAATGCGATAACCAACGCCGGGCACGGTGGCGATCAGCCCGGGTTCGCCAAGGCGCTTGCGCAGGGACGAGACCGTTATGCGCACGGCATTGGTGAAGGGGTCGGCATTCTCGTCCCAGGCCTGCTCCAACAATTGTTCGGCACTGACCACACCACCTTCGGCGGCGACGAGCACTTCAAGAACGGCGAACTGCTTCCGCGTAAGGGCGATATAATTGCCGGTGCGGAAGACTTCGCGGCGAAACGGATCAAGGCGCAGCCCGGCGATTTCTCGCACGGGTGGCCGGCTATGGAGGCGGCGCCGGTCAAGCGCCCGAAGCCTGAGCACGAGTTCGCGAAGCGCGAAGGGTTTGGTTAGATAGTCGTCGGCGCCGAGCTGAAACCCCGACGCCTTGTCGTCGAGCCGGTCGGCGGCCGTCAGCATGAGGATCGGCGTGCCCCGGCCGGACGAAACGATGTACCGGGCGATCTCGTCGCCCGTAGGCCCTGGAATGTCGCGATCGAGGACAGCGATATCGTAGGCGTTGATTCCGAGTAACTCCAGAGCCGTGTCGCCGTCGCCGGCGATATCAGCGGCAATCGCTTCGAGCCGCAGGCCATCACGGATAGCCTCGGCCAAATAGGGTTCGTCTTCGACGATCAACACGCGCATGATCGGTTTATACTACGACCCGCGACATATCGTAAGCATATCGAAAAACCGATACAAGCCGACAACATCGCAGATGGCTTACTGGCGGCATGATGCTATTCGATCCCACCGCGATCATTCAACCAGAGTCATCTGAAGCGCCGGCCGCCAGCGCGCGAGGTCTGATCAAGACCTATGGGCAGGGGGACACCCTGGTTCACGCGCTGCGCGGGATCGACCTCGATCTGGCGCGCGGCCAGTTCACGGCAATCATGGGGCCAAGTGGGTCTGGCAAATCCACCCTCATGCACTGCCTGGCGGGGCTCGATCGGGCGAGCGGCGGCACGCTCGAAGTTGGCGGCACGCAGCTCGGCACACTTGACGACAACGCGCTGACGATCTTCCGGCGCCGGCATATCGGCTTCGTCTTCCAGTCCTTCAACCTCCTGCCCATGTTAACCGCTCAGCAGAACATCCTGTTGCCCCTCGAATTAGCGGGGCATCGCATCGACGACACAGTGCGCGAGCGCGCGCAATCGTTGGCCGGAACGCTCGGACTGACGGCTCGGCTCGATCACCGGCCCTCGGCGCTTTCGGGCGGGCAGCAGCAAAGGGTCGCCATCGCCCGAGCGCTGATAACGCAACCCGACCTGCTGTTCGCGGATGAACCTACAGGAAACCTCGACAGCGCCGCGTCTGCCGATGTCCTCGATCATTTGCGGCGCTCGACGCGCGAATTCGGCCAGACGGTCGTGATGATCACGCACGATCAGGCCGCCGCGACCTATGCTGATGACGTGATCCTGATGCAGGACGGGCGGATTGTCTGATGCGCAATGTCTTGCTCGGATCGCTGCGCATCCATGCCCGTCGATACATCGCGGCCGCCATCGCCGTCATCGTCTCGGTCGCATTCATTGTCGCGATCGGCGTCCTTGGCTGGGGCGCCCGTGCAGGCCTGATGGCCAGCGACGGTGCGCCTTACCGCAGCGCAGACTATGTCGTCAGGGCCGATCCAAACGCGCATTCGCGCGACCCATCCTGTTGCACGGAGACGCTGGAGACGGCGGCGGCGATCGAATTGGTCGATGGTTTGGGTAACAACGCATCGCCTCTCGGTAGGGTTTTGCTGGCGGCGCACACTGTGAATGGATCTCCCGTTAGTGCGGGCAAAGCCGCGGTGGGGCCGATCGCGTCGGCGCCGCAGATGCGATGGCAAAAGCTCGTCACCGGTCGATTCCCCGAACGCCCGGGTGAGGCGGTCGTGCATGTGTGGGACGCGCGCGCCTGGAAGATCACGGTCGGCGACCGCATCTGCCTCGGCGAAGGCGGCGCTGCCGTAGACATGCGCGTAGTAGGGCTCGTTGAATCGCCCACGACGTGGACCCAGGCTTCGGTATACGTCACCTGGCCGCAATATGTGGCTTGGCGCGACGAGGCCAGCTTCCATGTTGGCAGCGTCGCCATTCGTGGGAGCGTCGGACACCTCCCGGATGGCATGATTGCCATACCGGCGCAATCCTACGTCACTGCAAGCCTCGCCAAGCTCAACAAGGGAACAGACGCGTTCGCCCTGATGGGGCTGGCCTTCGCCAGCGTCGCGGTCTTCGTATCGAGCTTTGTCATCGCCAACACCTTTTCCATCCTCTTCGCGCAGCGCGTTCGTGATTTCGCCCTGCTGCGGTGCATCGGTGCGACCCGGCGACAACTGCTGACATCCGTCCAGCTCGAAGCCGCCATCGTAGGTGCACTTGCATCGTCAGCTGGCATTGTGGCCGGCGTCGGGCTTGGCTACGGCTTGGTCGCCCTCATCCCGGTGCTCGCGCCGCTGACACCGATGGGCGTCCCTGCGCTGCCTGTGCCATGGTTGCTGGCCGGGTTCGTTATCGGGCTTGTCGTGACGTTGACGGCTTCCTGGTTACCGATCCGAAATGTAGGTCGCGTAAGCCCGATTGAAGGCTTACGCCCTCATCGCGCGCTAGATCTGCGCACAGGCGTTGGCCGGAAACATTTGACACTTGTTGCTCTGCTTCTCATCACCGGCCTTGCCATGCTCACGATCGCGATGGCGAAGGGCGACAGGGTGTCGATGGTCGTGGGCGGCGCGTCTACGTTCGTCGCTGTCTTGTGCCTTGGCCCCCTCCTCGTGCCCGGCTTGATCAGGCTCATTGGCACGCGTCTTGGCCCGATCGGTCGGTTGGCGACCGAGAACGCCGTGCGCAATCCGAGGCGTACCGCTACAACCACGGCCGCGCTGCTGACCGGCGTCAGTCTAACGACCACGGTCGTTGCCGGGATGGTAACGTGGCGCACGTCGATAGATGCTCACCGCGACACCCGGTTTCCCATTGATGTCGCGCTGACCTCGCTCAATCGTCCGACCACGGCCGATCTACTCGACAGGGTGCGCCGTACACCCGGCATCGATCAGGCGGTTCCGGTGTATGGGGCCATAGCACAGATCAGCGGCTGGGATACACCCATCGCCATCGTCGCGGCGCCGGCCGCCGTTCAGATCGCGCGCGACAGCGGAACGTTTGCTCAGGCGGAGCCGGGCACTATCAGGCTCGACCGTGAAGCCTTCCGTTCGTCCCAAAGGACGCTGGGCATCCGGCCCGGCGATCGGATCACGGTGCGCATCGGTGATCGGCAGGCCGTGTTGAAAGTCGTCTTCCTCGGCGGCTGGGGCCAGGCTGGCGTGGTCGCACCTGAGACCCTGGCGCAACTCACGAACAATCCGGAACCGCAAGTCGTCTGGATCAGGGCAGCCGAGGGCGAAGATCCCTTGAAGCTCGTCGGCGAACTCGATGGACTGGCCGATGGCGCGGGTCTACAGATCGAGGATCATCTCCAGGCCCGCGCGGCGGGCGACCGGCAGCTGAACATCCTGACGTGGTCAGTTATCGGCCTCCTCGCGATCTCCGTGGCGGTGGCGTTGATCGGCATCACCAATGCTCTGGCGCTCTCCGTTCTCGAGCGCACCCGCGAGAACGCGCTGCTGCGCGCGCTTGGGCTCACGCGGAGGCAGTTGCGGCAGATGTTATTGATCGAAGGAATGCTGCTGTCGCTCGTCGCCACGATGCTCGGAACGACGATAGGCGTCGCGTTCGCCTTTGTCGGCTACGAGACCATTATTAAACCGATCCTCGCCCAGGCCTCGCTCGTCATTCCGTGGGCCTCGTTGAGCGCCGTCGCCGTCATGACCGTGGCTGCGGGAATGGCCACCTCGGTGCTCCCGGCGCGCCGGGCAGCCCATATCACGCCGGCGGTGGGGTTGTCCTTGGGCTGAACGCGGATGCCTCACCCGACGGATAGATCGGAAGGCGATCTCCCGATGACCTGTCGCCAGCGCGCGTTAAAAGGGGCACGCCCAATCGTCAGCCGGTGGGCTCAGAGTGCGATAGTCAGGTTCGGCTTCGCTGCGGAAACATCACGCGACCACGTACCGGAGAGTGAGAGGTCGGCCGGGACGGGTTTGAGCCGGAGCGGTTGAGAGAGAGCACCGCACGGCTCGTCCCGTTTCCGCTCTTTCTTGAGGTTTTCTCGATGAACGACCTGTCCTCGATCGCGGCCCTTCAGGCCGCGCCGCTTCGGCTTGCCCCCACCATCCGCAGCGTCGTGGCCATCCGTGCGGCAGCGCCGCGTCTTATCCCCCATTTCGAACGCGGCCAGCGCATAGACACCGCGATCCTGCGCGACGCGATGGACACCGCCTTCGGCGGGTCCGACACCTCAGGCGTCTGGAACTGGAAGACCGTCTAATTATAAATCGCGTGCGAAGCAGCAACCGTGCTGTTTCTACGCAAATACGGAAAGCCGCTCTTCCGCAAAGCCGACACGCCGGGTTTGCGCCTTTCCGCCCTGGTCAAGATCGCCAGCCTTCTCCCGACACAAATCCTCGACGAAGAGGTACTGGCACGTGACGCGATCGCTATCGAGGCAGTGGCGAAATCCTTCGATTCGCGCGCGGGAGGCCTTCCTAATGAGGAGAAGGTGGTCTCCTGGATGATCGCCGCCGCCCTGCGAGCGAGCGCGACTGGCGGCGCCGTGGCAGTGAAGGAGGTGGAAAGCGGGTCGGGTAACGACTCATCGCTGCCTCGTTCGGCTCGTCGATCGCGGCGCGGTTAGAGCCGATCGTTCGGATGGTGCCGAGACATACCCTTTATGAAGGTGTCCACGGCCCAGAGGAACGTGTCAGGACCTCCGATTTGCGGGACTTCGGCAACCGCGCGTTCCAGAAACGGCGCCTGCGCCAAAATCTCTCTGGGGAGCATCCGGCTCTCGCCCGATTGGGCCTCGATCATCCAGCCGACGACAAAGCGTCCAAGCACGAAAAGCGCGCGAGCGGCATCTCCCGGCGAAAAGCCAGCGTTGCATAAATACGTGATATGATGGTCAATGTCAGACACCTGCTCAGGTCCAGGTGACGATCCGGCATGAACCTTCGCGCCATCGCGATAGCGTGCAAGGGCCGTTCGAAACGCCTCAGCCTCGGCTCTCAGCCACGATCTCCAATCGGGGAAATCGGCCGGGTCCGGTCTGGCCACCTCTCCCATCATACGATACGCCATCGCATCCAGCAGCGCGCGCTTATTCTTGAAGTGCCAATAGAGCGTTGGCGACTGAATCCCGAGCTGGTCGGCGACACGCCGCGTCGTGAGGCCATCGATCCCAACTTCGTCCAGCACCGTGAGCGCGGCGCTTACAATCTCCTCTTTGGTGAGCCTTATCGCCATTCCAACCTTGACTCTCTATCAACGATAGGGACATTCATCTATCGATGATAGAATATCGACATCGGAAGAGGCAAGCATGACATCTCTCGGTCCCGTCAGGGAGCTGGACGTTCTGGTTGTTGGTGCAGGTCCCGCCGGACTGATAGCAGCGATAGAACTTGCACGCCGCTCCATCAATGTTCGCATCGTGGAAAAGGAAGCGGAGCCTCAACGGGCGTCCCGGGCTAAGGGGCTGCAGCCCAGGACGTTGGAAATCCTTTGCGACATCGGGGTGATCGATGAGGTTCTCGCAGGCGGGTCACAGTTCCCGCGCTGGCAAAGTTACCAGGGAGCCACCCTGAAGTGGGAAAAGTGTGTCTATGACCTTCTCGGTATTACCATCGAGAATCCAGGCATAGAGCGGCCATTCACCGAAACCCTGTTGATCCCGCAGTGGCGCTTCGAACAAATTCTGCGCACAAAATTGGCAAGCCTGGGCGTGCGTGTCGAATATGGCACACCGCTCATTCGTCTTCTGGAGAGTGAGGAAGGTGTGCATGCGCTTCTGGACAGCCCATCGGGAGCGGAAAGAGTGACGTGTCGGTACCTTATCGGTGCGGATGGCGCGCGAAGTTTTGTCCGCAAGTCTATCGGCGTCCGCTTTTCGGGCGAGACAATGAGTGAGGAACGATATGTTGTCGCTGACGTGCTCGCCGACGGACTGAGCGACAGATATTGGATGAACTGGTCTCTGCCGGACAAGCCCAATGCCCGTATTTCGATGTGCCCGCTTTCTCACAGTCGATATTTCCAATTTGTGGCTCCAATCCCGATCGACCTGCCGCAGCATGAGCTGTCATTGGGTCTGCTTCAAAAGCTCTTCGATGAGCGATGTGGTTGGCCGGGGGTTAACCTCTCAGGTCTCCGATGGATCACGAGCCATGTGCCCAGTGCGAGACTTGCCGACCATTATCGCGTCGGGCGGACATTCCTTGTTGGAGATGCGGCTCACTCGCCTCCAACGTCGCCGGGCCAGGGACTGAATTTGAGTGTTCAGGACGCCTATAATCTCGGATGGAAATTGGCAGCCATGTTCGGCGGAGACGATCCGACACTGCTCGACACTTACGAGAAGGAGCGTCGCCCCATCGGCGCGGGCGTCGTCGGTGTCCTTGCAAAGGAGATGATCGCGACTGGGATCGACCTTGAGAGCGCAGACTTGGCTGAAAAGCGGATCAGGCAGGATATATTCAATACTGAACATAACTATAGGGGATCGGCACTCGCAGTAGACCAGCGGCGCACATCGGGTCGTGTTCAGGCGGGAGATCGTGCGCCGGGTGCGACCATCCGCCTTGAGGGCGGTGATGATGCTTCCCTGTTTGATCTGATCCGCGGCACGCACTTCACCGCCATTTGGCTCAACAGCCACCTGTTGCAGGAGGGATTTTCGATCCTTTCCAACCGGACCGCGGAACATAAGGCCTATCGCGCCGTGCCGTCACGCGACCCTCAAGACGTGAGCGATATCCATAGGGTCTTCGGCGTTTCATCTGATGAACCGACGCTTATCGTCATCAGGCCAGATGGATATATCGCTCTTTGTGCAGGCGACGGAGCGGCCATGGCGTGGGGCGAACGGCTCAAGACGATGTCATTCTGGTCGGCGGTATCTTGCCATCCCGAACCGTGACAGAGTCTGCCGTATCAACGTCGCATGAGTGTTCGTCCTTGCTGACGCTCCGTATTTCCAACCGGCGCGCTGATCTCAAGCGAAGTATTCGGCAACTCTAACATCATTACTTAGAGGCCGTCTCTGGATGAGACCGGAACGACCGCGGTGGGTTCCAGATTCCCGGTGAACAGGTACGTCGTCGAGCCGCCTTCGCCTTCGGGTACACTTAGGCCCTCGCGCCTCAGGGTCGAAGCGACTTCCGCCGTAACGGTTGCTGCGCTGTCCACGAAGCCGAAGGCATCGCCGAACTCGGCCCGGATCGTGGGTTTCAGGAGGGTGAAGTGGGTCGAGGCTAGCACGAGTTGATCCGCACCAACTGCGGCAAGGGGGCTCGGCTTCGCGTAGGATGGCTCAAAGCGCGGGTATGTCGGTTTCCCCGCGTTCCAGTGATGATCGGCACCGATCTGCCGTGCCAGAAACCAGAGCATGCCCAGCGACAGGACCTCGCTGTCCGCAAGCGGCCGCCCCGGATAACGCAGGGCGGCCAAAACGCAGGCGAAACCCAACCGGTTCGAGGCCTTATTCTACCGCATGATGGGGTCGAGGTCGGATTGGTCCGTCATCCGGGATGCTTGGCGCCTGCTGCCACCATGAATCGCTCAGTAATGCTCTTCGTGCCATTCTCTGATCTTCGCCCTTCGCTGCTCAGGTGCAGCGAACTGGAAAATGACTGTCCGACAAACGGACGTTTGATGGCATCCACAAGTTTTGTCCGCGAAAATTGCTAATTAACGGTGAAGTGGACATTGTCCATATCGAACCAGAAAACGGACAAATCGCGCCTTGTCGCAGTCTGCGATGCCTGCATTCTTTTTTCGTTCCATCTAAGGAACGTCGTCGTCCAAGCCGCCGTCGATGGCCTGTTCGATGCTCGATTGTCCGATCTGATTCATGACGAGTGGATGTGCAACTTGGTATCCAACACACCGGATCTGTCGCTAGATCGCCTTCAAGCCGCCAGACAACTATGGATGCCCCTTTGCCGGTAGCAACGGTCCCAGGCTATGAGGCGTCACGACACGAAAGTGGTAAATCTGTCCGACTTTTCAGAATGAAGTGAGAACGGCTTTTCGCAGGTCATGGATGTGGTTGCGGAAAGCCGTGCCGTTCCGATAGCGCGGCAAGGATCTTGTCTTTTTCAGCGATGAACACGCGCCCCTCGTGAACCCCTGTTTGATGAGGCGAATTATCCCCCTCCGCTAAAACCAGCAAGGGCAAGGACTGGTTTTGCTCTCCTACAAGGGCGGCCACGCCTCGTCTGGGCCTTAGCCATTCTATGCGTTCAACATCGAGCTTCTTTGCCAAATTCGGGAAGGAGGCCAAGACACCCTCCATAAGGGCGCAGTGCCAGCAATAAAACTGCTGGCCTGGATAAGCAGGGTCATTGAAGCCCGGACGCAGCAGGAACAGTCGGTCGCGGTTCACCATTTCATTTCCCTTCCGATTTCAAGGCATTTTAGAGCGCGGTCTTGCCAATCTTTACCCGCGCGGCGGCTTCCCGCACGTTGAGGCCGGCTGCTAGATGCAGGCGTGCCCGGGCGCGTCGCAAAGTTTTTCGGCGGGCGCAGTTATGCCGTAACGGGCTGCATTTTCACGCTTTATTAACTTTTTGAAGTCCGAAGAGGCGTGCGTCATTCTGGTGTTAACAGTCCAGCCACCGGAAAAGCCGATGCCCTTCTGCAGCCACAGCATGGCTTCGAACCCGGCGATAGTCCGCCTTGCAGTGTCGAACGTTCGGAAGTCGCCGACCTTCGGCATGAGCTTCTGCACCCGGAAATGGTCGCTTTCAATGCCTTGCTGCAAATGCTTGGTGACGTATTGGACCGGGTCCGGTGTGAGCAGCTTTTCCTCGACGCTATCCCTGATCGCAGGCGGAAATGTTTCGGTGCCATCGGTGCCTATCTTGCCGGGTGAAAGCAACGGTTCGTCCTTCAACATCTTGCGGAAGAAGCGTTTGGCAGTATCGAGATCACGCTTTGCGGTCAGCAGGAAATTCACTGGATCGCCGTATTTGTCGATGGCGCGGTAAAGTTGGCGCCACTGGCCACGGATTTTGATATAGGTCTCGTCAATGCGAACTGAACCGCAATGCGGCTTCCGAAAGCGTCTCAGCCGCCTTTCGATCATCGGCGCATAAGCCAAAACCCAGCGATTGATCGAACTGTGATCCACGTCGAAGCCTCGCTCTTTGAACTTTTCTTCCAGGTCACGATAGCTCAGCGGGTAACGCAGATACCACGACACCGCCTGAATGATCAGCCATGCTTCGAATTGCCGCCCCTTGAAATCGTCCTTCGACTGGCGCTTCAGCTTTTCGGCCATGACATTGAGAATCATAAACCCGCACTCCAACAAATCGGAGCGCCTTTTCAGCACCCAAATCTCAAGCTGGGGTTAACAACCCGCAAGAGATCATGCGGCTTCATTTAGTTTATCCAACTGCTCCGCAGTGAGAATCACTTTGGATGCTTTCAGGTTTTCCTCAAGCTGATTCAGCTTCGAAGCGGCTACTAGTGGGATCACAGCTGAACGCGTCGCCATCATCCAGGCCAGGACGATCTGGTTTGCCGTAGCGCCCGTCTCGGCGACAATTTCTTCGAGAACGGTGCGTCGCTTATTGTTATCGGCAGTGAGATAATTTTTTGCTAGACGATTCGGGTCGGCGACACCGCCCTGCAACAGTGGCGAATAGGCAACAATACGAAAGCCCGGGTGAGCTTCGACATAGTCGATCAATTCCGATCCGACAACATTCTCGACGCCGTGTCCGCCCCTCTCACCAAGCGCGTCGGCAAGGCCTAGCTTGATCCCCTGTGCCGGCTTGAAGAAGCTATGACGATGCTGGATGGCGACGTAGGAAGCGAAGCCATGAGCCGCGCTCGTCGCTCGGGCCTGCTCAACACGCCAGGCGGTATAGTTCGAACACGCAATCTCACGCACCTTGCCGGCTCTGACTAGATGATCAAACGCCCGAAGTGTTTCCTCAATTGGAACCGTACGGTCATCAACGTGGGCATAGTAGAGATCAATATAATCAGTGCCGAGATTCTCCAATGACATCTCCGCTGCCAATATGATAGCTTCATACGATAGCCCTTCTGCCTTGTCGAGAAACGCACCTTCTTCCGTTGGCCTTGCGCCGACCTTCGTGGCTATAACCAATTTGTCGCGACCGCCACGGTTGGCGAGCCACTCGCCGATAAGCCGTTCGCTATCGCCGGATTTTCCACCGTCGACCCAGAAAGTATAGTTATCCGCAGTATCGATAAAATTACCACCAGCCGCGAGGTAGGTGTCAAGCAACGCCATCGAAGTTCCGTGATTGGTCTTCGTACCTAGGTACATCGCACCGAACGCCATGTTCGACACGGAAAGTGACCCAAGTTCGGTACGTGTAAGCATAAGAACCTCCATTACTACGGGCCTGCAGCGAAATATACTTAGACCAAGCCAAGTTTAATTTTCGAGTTTGAAATACTATTTTTTAGGTGACGACGAAAGCTAACAAATTCGAAGGGTATTTTTCAGAAATGAAAAACCTTAGCTAGGAAGATCTCCATATTCCCTATCATGTAGCGAATGGCCGCGGACTTTCGGCCGCGGCACGTGCGCTTGGCTTGAGCGCGGCGACGGCTGGGCGACGGGTCCTCGCGCTCGAACAAGCTACCAAGCGAACGCTGCCTATGCGCTCCCAATCGCTATCGGCTCACTCAGGCTGGCGAGGAACTACTGGCTCTAGTGCAAGCAATGGAAGCCGCGACCCGACCGATTGAGGATTGGCTCGCGGCGAAGGGCGACCGGCCGATCATACGTATTTCTGCTGGTACATGGACAGCCATCTTCATCGCTGATCATTTCGCGAGGCTCTGGCGATCAGATGACGGATTTCGCATCCCTTTGTGACGACAGAAGCGCGGCTCGACATTGCTCATCGCGAAGTCGAGATTGGAGGGCGCAACAGACCGACGGAAAGCGGAAATCTCCCGTCGCGCAAACAGTTTCGCGATCCGATGCCGTCAGAGGCGTTCACCATTCTGCATAGTGACGACCGGTGGCAGAGAGGCATCCCGCCGCATTCTCCATATTCCAAGAACCGAAACACTATGCTTGTGCTGTAGCGCCAAGCTCAGACCAATGTCGGAAGGCTGATCGCATCTACAATCTCTATACCGTCCGCAAATCGGCGGCCGAATCAATTGATGGACGCAATTGCCACGTCCGCGCGTGAACAGTCCACTGGACTGGCGGAAATCAATGCGGCCGTCAATCAGATGGACCAGTCCACTCAGCAGAATGCTGCGATGGACGAGCAATCCACAGCGGCGGCCGCGTCATTGTCGTCTGAGGCAGCAGGCTGCGCGAACTGGTCAATCAGTTCACTCTCGACCACGAACCCGCTCAGGCCGCTGAACCTAGACGTGACGTCCGCACCATCGCGGCGTGATTGACTAGCAGGTATTTTATGAGGAATCGCGCGCACGCCTAATGTAGCCAATCGTCGATGCCTTGCGAAAGAATTGAGCTCTTGCTGGTGTCATGGTCATGCTGGTCTCCGCCTAAATTGTAACAGCGGCGGTTGGATATTGTGACGAACTTACTTTCCGGCTTTGCCGGAAATCTCGGGTTTCAGAGAATCGGCTCGGCATAGTCTAAGGCTCGGATAAGTGCCGGATCTTCACATCGTTCCACTGAACATCAAGAGGCGGAATTTTCAGCAACCATCGACTATCGCTTTGCGATTCGATTCCGTTCAACTGCCAACCAGTAGCACTCATCCCCCATCTTCTTATTGATCGGGAATAACGCCTGCCTGGATCACCGAAACAGCCTCCGTTCGATTTCTGACCTTCAGTTTCTTAAAAATGGCCTTTAGATGCCATTTGACGGTCTCCAGGCCGATATCGAGGTCGGTCGCTATTTCCTTGTTGGTCATTCCATGCTGCACGCGATTGAGCAACTCGCGCTCCCGCTTTGTCAGGGCCGGTGCCAACGACGGCTCAGCGTGGGAGTGCGGCCGCTCGACGGTTATAAACGCAAGGGCCGATGCCAGTCGGTCGAGGTATTCAGGCGAAACCCGCCGGCTGGCGTTGTTTTGCAAGTAGGCGATAGCGGACTTTACGAGGAAGATCGCGCCCGCCCCGCTGTCGATATAGGGGCGGATGATATCGCCCGGCTCGGTTCGCGCCAGGAGACTGATCATCCCCTCGATCGCTGGACCACGCCTGCCCATCGCCAGCAACGAGACGCTGTATTCGATGCCTGCTTCCAAACCTGCCTGCTCGTCCCATGCAAACTCATGCATTTGACGCTCGAAAATCTCTGCCGCGCGGTGCGGCTTGTTCTCGGCAGCGAGCAGTCGGCCTTCACTCATCCTCAACAATCGCCAACCAAACGATGTTGGTGACCTGTCGGTCGCTGGCCGGGCCTGGATCATGCCCCGGAGAACCGTCATCAGCGTACGCGCCTGTGTTACGCGAGATTGAAGCAAGTTGAGGCGAATCTGCTCGGCGATGCAAACGGTTCTAAGGCGCAGCCAGTCTCGCTTTCGACCTAACGCGTCGCCGCGCTCAAGCAATTGATATCCCGATTTCCAGTCGCCGCGGGATACCATGATCCGTACCAAAGTCAGATAGCAGGCGATCAAACCTTCAACAAGGCATGTTTGCTCAATGAGATCGAGATGACCTGAAAGCAGCAATTCCGCTTCGAATAAATCGTTACGTTGGTAGCGCACGAAGGAAAGCAGGCTGGCTGCCAGCACAGCGGGCGCCGTATTGATCCCAACGACCCTCTGCGCCAAGTCATATGCCTGTCTGAGCCGAGGTTCTGCCTCGTCAAGCCTGTTCTCGGCCACGTCGCACAGAGCTAGGAGGCAACTTCGGCAAACGACGGAAAAAGACAGCGCCGGTTGGTCGGCTTCGACGGGCAGCGGCTGTAGGGAACCGCGGGCAAGAGCGATGTTGCCGCCGATCAAGTGACCATGAATCGTGGCATTGCCCACCACGAGGACAGACCAGGCCTGCGACACGGAACTGCGGAATTCATCGGCAAGAGCTAGTAGCGCCGTGCCGTCGTCTGACATGTATGCGATGAAGATCAACAGGCTTTTCCGATAGTCTGCAAGTTCGTAGAGATCGGGATCGGACGGTGACGCGGCAATCAGATTTTCGATCATGCCGGCGATTGACTTCGCATCGTCCAGTCTCAGGCTTAGGGCATAAGCCGTGCCCGCTGCCGCCAGCAATGCGCCATCCCCCATCAACTGGCTCACAGAAATCTGCCCCAGCCAACCGATAACCATGGAGAGATTGCCTTTCGCGACTTCTTCGAGCGCACATTGTCGCGCCCACTCCACTGCTTTAAGAGTGTTTCCGGCGGAGAAGGCGTGCTGCACGGCGAGTTGCCAATCCCCGTTCTGCGCGAACCAGGCGCTTGCGCGGGCGTTCTGTAGCTTTCCGTCTTCGTTTAGCCTTTCATTCAGATAGGTCTGCAAGTACTGGCGAAACTGTGGATGAAGCTGAAATCGGGTGCCGCCTTCATCGACGCAATGTGCGAAAAGTTCTCCCGATCGCAACCGGCGAAAGAGATCTTCGATGCCTGCGGCGCCGGCCACGGCCCGACACAAGGGTAAGCTCAATTCGTCGAGCATGGATGTGCGAGCCAGCAGGGCTACTTGATGAGATGTCAGGTCTGTTGCCAGGCATTCCGCGAAAAACTCTGCGAACTCCGCAGGCAATTGTGCCAGGGCTGCCAGAGCGTCCTTAGCTCGCTTCGAACGGCCGAGCATAGTCACCGTCATCCTCAAGCCGGCGGGCCAGCCACGCGTCATGGCCGTGATTAGTTCATGGTCGAGGAGATCCATGTCCGCTGGGAGTTCGATCTTCAGAAATCGGGCCGATTCTTCCGGATCGTAGCGAAGTTGCTCCTGCGAAAGTTCGAGCAACTGGTTTGCGATACGCAGCCTGGTAACCGGTATCCGAGGCCGCCTTCGGCCGGAAATTACGATGCGAAGGCAATCCGGCCCATTATCGATGAGGTGAGAAATTACTTCGTCCACGCCGTCGCAAGGGTCGAAACTGTGATTGTCGAGCAGTAGCCAAACCCGTCCTGGCAGATGCGAGATGCCGTCGATCGACGCGTCGAGGTTGGCGCGCCAGGACCCCCGGTCGGCAGGGAGCCCTTCTCCAATGACTGATTGTTGCAATATGCGCGATAGCGACGATGGATCATCATCGCGCTGGTCGAGCTCGATCCAGGCGACGCGTTCCCCTCGAGCCAGTAGAATTTCACGCCATTGCCGCAACGTGACTGTTTTTCCGTAGCCGGCAGGCGCAGTGATGACCGTGACGCGCATGCTGGACGCTGTCGTCAGGTGCTGCTTCAGCCGGAGGCGCACCATGTCCTCGAAATTCAACGCCCGCGGCGCCAGTTTCATGTGGGGAACCACCGCCATCATTCCTCCCGCTTCGCCTCTAGCCTGCTCTGGTGCCTGACATAGAACCCCGCCGTACAAGATCCGTGATCCGGACGTATTTTACCTCACGCCACCTCATACCTCATCGCACCCCCCCATTCGAGGGGGGGATGGTCATTTCCGAGAGTGGTAGCGTTCAGAACACCGCAAGAGGCTGGTGTGTGCTGATGGGGCGAAGGCGTGTTGGTTCAGTTGATCCTGGATTTTTTTTGGGCGTTTTCAGCGCTAGCGCTCATCGCGCTAAGCCTCGGGCTCATCATGGGGGAGCTCAAGATCGTCAACATTGCGCAGGGCGACATGGTCATGGTCGGTGCATACTGCATGTATGCAATGCGCGACATGCCGTTCGTTGCCGCGCTCGGGTTCACTATATTCATCGGCCTCTGCCTCGGTTTTATCCTCGAGCGCTTCGTGCTGCGATGGGTCTATCACCGGGGCTTCATAGCCACTTTGCTTGCGACGTGGGGCATAGGGCTTGTCCTGCAGCAACTAGTCTCGGTCGCCTTCTCCATATCCCAGAAGGGCGTCAACATGCCGGTGACGGCGTCGGTTGAAATCCTGGGTGTCACCTATCCCCTCTACCGTTTGTTTGCCAGCGCGGGCATGCTGATGACAGTCATTGTTGTCATTCTTCTTGTCTACAAGACAAACATTGGTCTGCGGATCCGGGCCTCCATCGACAATGTCGAGATGGCGTCGGTTCTGGGCATCGCACCGCAGCATGTGTTCACGCTCGTCTTTGCAATCGCATCAGCGATGGCACTCCTTGCTGGTGCTCTGATTGCTCCAACGCTCTCTATCACCCCGACTATGGGGTTGAGCTTCATCGCTCCGGCGTTCTTTAGCGTCCTGATTGCACGTCAAGGGTCCATCAAGGGCCCTATCATCGGAGCTGCGATCGTTCAATTGCTGCTCATAATCCTCAAATGGCAATTCCAGGTGACGATCGCGGAAGGAATTCTGTTGGCGTTGCTTGTGATCATCGTGACTATCTGGCCGCGCGGCATAACGTTGAAATTAAAAAAAAGGGGAATATGACATGAAACTTATAAGATCTGATATGACTGGGTCCAGCAGTATCTCGCGGCGCGGCTTATTGAAGGGAGCTGTTGGCACCGCTGTGATGGCTGGGGTTAACGGAACTTGGACGAGGCCCTCTCTCGCCAGCGGGTTCACGGCAGACCGCTCTTTAAAGATCGGCTTCATTGCACCACTTACGGGTCCGATCTCGCCCGAAGGGGAAGCGATGCGACGTGGGCTGGAACTCGGGCTGGCCAAGATTAATGCCATTGGAGGACTGGGTGGAAAGCCGGTCGAGATGGTTACCCAGGACAATCAGTCCCAGCCATCTATGGCGAGCATGATCGCCAAGAAGTTCATCCAGCAAGAAAAGGTAGATCTAGTCGTCGGCACCGTAACGTACGACGAGACAACTGCCGTCCGCGGGATCGCTTCGATTTATCGCACGCCCTTTGTTCAGTTGGAAGCGGGCAACTATGCAACTGCCGCGACCAAGGCCGACAGCTGTGGCGGAAGCATGATTCCCCTCGGCGAAACCGTTTCGCAAATGATCGATCCGATCATACCCTTCATGACGAGTCGTTTCGGCAAGAGGTGGGCTTTTGTGGGCAGCGACTATCAGTTCCCGCGGGACTATACGAATTATGCCAAGACGAAGCTCACCGCGGCCGGCGGCACGGTCCTGGCAGAAGAGTTTGCTCCTTTGGGTACGGGAGACTGGTCCAGTGTCATATCGAAGCTTAAGGCGGCCGGGCCCGACGTGGTGCTTTCCAGCGTTGTCGGCGGCGATGCGATTGCCTTCATCAAGGCCGCGGAGAGTCTCGGCTTTCTGGTGAAGACGAAGGTCACCGGAATTTCGCTGCAGCCCGAATTCTATCCTGCGCTTGGCAGTGCCATTGATGGCCAGTTCACAGTGGCGAGGTACACGCCCGAAATCAGCAACGAACGCAACGCTGAGTTCGTCCGGCAATATAAGGAGGCATATGGCGAGGGACCTATACCGTCGGTCGCGTCATCAGCATTCGACTGCTGGAACTTCATTGCAGCGGCAATCGAGCGCGCCGGATCATTCGATGCCGCCAAGGTCCTCCAAGCCTTTGATAACCTCGAAGTGCGGTCGATCCTCAGTGAGGGTGCGCTCAAGGTCGCCCCAGCATCTCGCGGGGTCGATTACCCCATGTATGTCTGCGAGATCCTGCCGGGGGGAACCTGGAAGATCGCGGAGAATGCAGGCGTTTTGCCCTCTGGGCTGACCTGCTGACCGGTCGAGACGTGCTGTAAATTGTGCCAGCCAATCCCGAACCACGGCATCGAGATTCTCGACCAGTCTATTGCCGGTCGTTTGGGGTGTGCAATCGGGTAGATGAAATGGTCACCATGATGCCTAAACTAATGTCCAACGGGGGCTATACTGCCGTGCTTGGGGCTTCGGTGCTTGCCTTGGTCCCTTTTTTAGTCGGCCCCTTTCAAGTCGAACTGGTGGCCTTGGCGCTGCTGTACGGTCTGTTTGCCTTCGGCCTTGATGTCGCATGGGGTCGAGCGGGTATAGTGACGATCGGGCAGGCGATCTTCTTCGGTTGCGGGGCCTATGGCATCGGGTTGGCAGCCAAGTCAGACATCTGGGCGGGCTGGGGTGTTCTCGGGGCGCTCGCGGTCTCATGCATCGTTGCCGCCGCCATTGGGGGGGCGGGATTGCGGCGCGCTTCCAGCCCATCGACAATGGCCGTGCTGACACTGGCCATGGCATTGCTCGCCGAAAAGATAGCCATAACATGGGTTGGCGTTACAGGCGGTAGCAACGGTCTGTTTGTCGCCCCACCAAGCGACGCAAATCTATACTATTGGAGTGCGCTTGCGCTGATCACGTTGGTAGTTCTCGCCACCAAGATGTGCGTCTTCGACCGTAGACTTGGGAACCGCCTGACGGCGATCAGGCTCAACGAGCAGCAGGCCGAACATCTGGGTATCGGCACCCATTCAACACGTGTTGTCGCCTTCGTGATCGGCGCCGCTATCGCGACGCTCGCAGGAGCGATGGCAGCTCCTCTCATCACCACCGTCACGCCTGATAGAGTCGGCATCCTGTTGTCGACGCAGGCGCTAGTCTGGGTGGCACTGGGTGGCCGAGGAACCTTGGTTGGACCCTTCGCGGGCGCCCTCGTTGCAGTCTACGGTCAGGACGCTCTGGCAGGTTCGGTCGGGGACTATTATCTCCTCATTCTCGGTGTCCTTTTTGTGCTCAGCGTCCTCTTCATGCCGCGCGGTATCGTCGGCCTGTTCGAAAAAGGTGAGTATGTCGCTCCAATTAAGCCGCCGGACTTCCGCAAGCCACGATTGGCTCAGGACACAGCCACAACTGATATCTGTCTTGAGACGCGTGATCTTGTTGTGTGTATGGGCGGATCGGCCATCATCAACAAGCTCGACTTATCTATCCGGTCCTCCGAGATCGTGTGCATCATCGGACCGAACGGTGCAGGCAAGAGCACCATGCTCAATGCCATCTCCGGGCAATTGCCGTCGAGCAACGGCACAATCCTCCTGAGGGGCAGTTACGTGACTGGAACGTCTTCGAGCACGAGAGCACGCGTCGGGCTGTCACGCACATTTCAGGTGCCAAGCCTATTTCCAGAACTCACTGTCGGCGACCACATGGCGCTTGCGCGGCAAGAGGGAAGCGCATGCGACGTGCAGCCGGAGCGCTATCGGAGACTGGAGCAGATGCGCGGAGACGTGCCCGTAGGAAAGCTATCCCTCGGTGAACGCCGCATGCTCGAAATCTCCATGGCTTTGGCAAGGCGACCGGACTTGCTTCTGCTTGACGAGCCGGCGGCCGGGCTGGCTCGTAATGAATCCGAACTGCTCGTTGAGGATCTGAAAGAGCTGCGACAGGGGACCGGATGCGCGATCGTTTGCGTGGAACACGACATGGAACTCGTGAGGAAGCTCGCAGACAGGGTCATCTGCCTGCATCAGGGCCGCATATTGAAAGAGGGAACGATGGATCAGGTTTCCGCTGATCCCGACGTTCGACGCTCCTATCTCGGACAGAGGTGACAATGTTGCTCGACATTAGGGAACTCTCTGGGGGCTACAAGGACATAGAGATCGTCAATGAGGTTTCGCTTACCTTGGACGAAGGTGAAACTCTGGCGCTACTTGGCCGCAACGGAACGGGTAAAACGACACTCCTCAGGATGATCATGGGCCTCGCCGATCGAAGCCGCGGTACGATCTCAATTGACGGAGTTCCCCTGCCACCGCGGTCGCCGGCGGCACTATCCAGGGCAGGCGTGACCTTCCTACCCGACACGCGCGGCGTCTTTCCACGCTTGACCGTCGACGAGAATCTTCGATTGGCCAGAATGAACGCATACCGGCGCTGTTCGCTTGACGTCTTCTCTTATTTTCCTGACTTGGCGTTGCGCTCTCACCAGTTCGCTGGGACGCTTTCTGGTGGCCTCCAGCAGCAGGTTGCGATTGCACGTGCATTGATGACGGGCTCCCGGCTGATCATTATCGACGAACTGACCCAGGGATTGCAGCCGTCAATCGTCGAATTGCTTGTCGATGTCCTTGTCGCGGTGTCGGCCCAACAGGGCATAGCGCTGCTTCTCGTCGATCAAAACCCTCAACTGGCCATGAGCATCTGCAGGCGGGTCATAGTTCTGGATCATGGCCGTCCCGCGATCTCGGGCAACTCCTCAGTGCTTTCGGCAGATCCCCGGCTGACGGATCTCCTGATCGTCTGACCCTCTAAACGAAATGGAGCCCAACGTGAATCCCAAAGACAGCGGAACGACCAGATCGGGCGTTTTCCAAACAGCGACCGAGATGCTAGGGCAAATGCGCAGCGGACAGATAAGCGCGGTCGAATTGCTCGACTTGCATCTCGACCAGGTGTGCGCTGTAAATTCCGAAATCAATGCGATCGTGGCCTTCGATGAGGACAGAGCCAGACACCAGGCAAGACTGGCCGACGAGGCGCGCTGCCGTGGTGAGGACACGGGCAGCCTGCACGGACTGCCTATGACAATCAAGGACGTCTTCAGCGTCGTTGGCATGCCCGTCACCGGAGGCCTGCCGCATCTATCCGGTTACATGCCAGAGAGTGACTCGGAGGTCGTCACCGCCCTTCGCGAGGCCGGCGCCGTCATTTTCGGTAAGTCAAACGTGCCAGAAGGCGCAGGTGATCATCAATCCTACAATGCGATCTATGGCTCGACCAACAATCCCTGGGATCTTGCCAGGACGCCCGGCGGATCTTCAGGCGGAGCCGCGGCCGCGCTTGCCGCGGGCATGACACCTCTTGAAATCGGCAGCGACGTCGGAGGGTCAATACGATGCCCGGCGCACTTCTGCGGCGTTTATGGCCACAAATCAAGTTATGGCGTGGTACCCGTGCAAGGTCATGTCCCGCCAGGTCCGAATTCTCTGCGCAAAGCCGAAATGCTGGTTGCGGGACCGATGGCGCGGGATCCCCACGATCTCGAACTTCTGTTCAACGTCATTTCACGGCCCAAGGACAGCTCGCGTGATGCAAATCATTGGCCTCTTCCTGAAACCCGCCACCAGCGGCTTGAAGACTTCCGGGTTGCCGTTTGGCTCGACGAAAAAAGCTACCCCGTCGATACCCGATATGGCGACACCATCGAGGGACTGGTAGAAGATCTCAAGAGGTTGGGTGCGAATGTCCGAGCCGCACGACCCGATATAGATCCCTCCGCTTCCCAAAGTACTTATTTCAAGACGCTGTTCGGCGAGTTTTGCGCAAGCGCGCCACAGAAGATCTACGATGCCAGCATCGCAGCACGAGAGGCAGTTGGCGGTGATCACGGCCCTTACGGGGAGTGGATCGCCGCCGCCACGACACAAGCTTTGAGGACCTGGCAAGGCCATCTTGAGCATCGCGAACAGATGAGAAGAAAATGGGCGGCCTACTTCCGTGAGTTTGATGTCCTGATCTGCCCCGTCATGTCGACGGTTGCCTTTCCACATGATCATCATGGTGCGGATCATGTAGAACAACTTGCACGGACGATTGAGATCAGCGGCGAAAAGCGGCCCTATCTTGATAATCTCCTGTGGCCGGGGGTCGTCACCGTCGCAAACTTGCCTTCAACCGTCGTGCCGACACGTCGTTTCGTCGACGGGCTGCCCGCTGGAGCCCAGATTGTCGGCGATTTCCTCGAAGATCGCACGACCCTTCGCTTTGCTCAACTCCTCCATGACAGGCTCGGCGGCTACGAGATGCCACCGAGGTGGAGACGGGACCAATCCCACTAGGTCTGTTTCATGCGGCGTGAGCGCTCAAACTCAGCAGCGGAATTGGCAGCCTGACAGATGTCGCTTCTTAGATTGATCGAGACCGTGTATCGGCGAGCTCCCTTGCGCACATGCAATGTGTGCCTGTATAAGGCACACATTGAGGACCCCATGAATACGCGCTTTGCAGTTGCCACGCACATCCTGACCTTTCTTCAGTCTCAGGAGGGGTCCCCTGCATCGTCAGAGCTAATCGCATCGAGCGTGAACACCAATCCGACGGTCATCCGGCGGCTCCTTTCCCAACTGACCAAGGCAGGGTTGACGATTTCCCAGATGGGAAGCGGGGGCGGGGCATTGCTGGCGCGCTCGGGTTCCTCGATCACGTTGCTCGACGTGCATCGGGCAATCGATGAAGACTTCACGCTTTTCCCGCTGCACCAGGAACCCAACCCTCAATGTCCGGTCGGGCGGAACATCAGCAAGGTCCTGCGCGGTCGTCTTGCCACGGTCGAAACCGCGATGGAACACGAGCTCTCGCGCACGACCATCGCTGATCTCGCCACCGATATTTTAGACATCAAGTCAGCCGGGTGAACGAAATCCGTTTTTTCGCCGAGCACGGCTTTACATTAATATGTAACACAGTTAGATACATATTATATGCTACAGAAATGGTTACATATCATGGAAACCACATTCCCACGCCGCCTCGTGCTAGCGATGGCGGCAATCCTCCCCCTCGGAGCTAGCCTGCCGGTTATCTCCGCTCATGCAACGGAGATCCAAATGACCCACCAAGAAAAGCAGGTCGTCGACCTTCTCAAAGCTATCGAAACCGGTGCGGCCGAGCCCGTCGGCGTGATCAATTCTGATAAGTACATCCAGCATAATCTTGGTGCGGCCGACGGCTTGAAGGGCTTCGGAGAACTGCTTGCTGCCCTTCCGAAGGGGGCGGCCAAGGTGAATACTGTGCGAGTGTTCCAGGACGGCGATTTCGTTTTCTCCCACACTGACTACGATTTCTTCGGACCGAAGATCGGTTTCGACATCTTCCGCTTCGAAAATGGCAAGATCGTCGAACATTGGGACAATCTTCAAGAAACGGCCGGCCCTAATGCCAGCGGCCACACGATGATCGACGGACCAACGGAGGCGAGGGACCTCAACAAAACAGAAGCCAACAAGACGCTAGTTGCAGCCTTCGTCGATGACATTCTGGTCAACGGCCGGATGGAAAAGCTCACGGGCTATTTCGACGGCGACAACTACACACAACATAACCCGCAGATCGGCGACGGCTTGTCTGGTCTTGGCGTAGCCCTGAAGGCGATGGCCGATGCCGGCGTCACCATGAGGTATGTCAAGGTCCATAAGGTGCTCGGCAAGGGCGATTTTGTCCTGACGGTCAGCGAAGGCACATTCGCGGACAAGGCAACATCGTTCTACGACCTCTTCCGGGTTGAGAACGGCAAGATTGCCGAGCACTGGGATACGATCGAAACCATCCCAGCCCAGGTAGAATGGAAAAACCAGAACGGCAAGTTCTGACATTTCGCGGGGGCTTCGGCCCCCGTTCGACATTTGATCCCTGTTGGTTCGAAAGACGACGCCTGTCGACTGCCCGGCCTAAAATGGCATCCTCGGTTCACCGGAACCCCTCATCCTCCTCCCGCAAGCTACCTCGGAATGCGTTCGGCGTCGCACCAATCGCCCCCTGGAACATTGCAATGAATGCCGAGGTCGTGCTGTAACCCAGCTTGTGTCCGACCGTTTGAACGGAAAGGCCGTCCGAAAGCATGGCAATTGCCCGGGAGAGGCGAAGCCGCTGTCGCCACTTCACGAAGCTCATCCCAAGATCGCGTTTACAGCGCCGGGCCAAGGTGCGTTCCGTGCTGTGAACGTGGCTTGCCCATTCCTCAAGAGAGCGGCCGTCGCCGGGGTTCTGACAGAGGGATTCCAGCACCTGCTTCAGTGCGCGATCTTCCGACAGAGGCAGGAAGCTCTCGAGATGCGACCCTACACTTAGCTGATCGACCAGAACGCGCATCAACCGGGCATCATCTGCAGTTCCAGGCTCGCCTATCCCACGCCTTTTAAGGTCTAGGAGGATCGCTTTGGCGATGGGCCCGACGGAGAGAACACTGGCCTTACGCGGCAGGCGGTCGCAGAGTCTCTGTTCGATGTCTAGCAAGAGGTATGAGGTCTCGTGGCCGGCCCAGGCCAGATGTTCGGTCTCTGGCGGCAGCCACACGCCGAAATCGGGCGGTGCCGCGTAGCGGCTTCCCTTCACGGTGAGCTCGATGACGCCTGCGACGGAGTATACGAATTGACCCCAGCTGTGCCGATCCATCGGGAAAGAGGTGACTTCGGCCAATTGTACGATCTTCATGGCGATCGACTCCGGCGGAAGCGTTTGATCGCTCCCCGTGCCATTCCCGCCAGTCATTTTGTCAGAAGCCACGTATCTACTGTCCGGATTTCAGTATCTGTCCTTGTGTATAGGGTTCTCATCTGACGATGTGTAGAGGATTTTGGATGACTACTCTGGAAACGCTTAAAGGTTTGCCTCGCCTTGATCTGCGCGGGTTTGTATCGCCAGTACAGCATCTCGAACGCTTCAGTGAGGCGATCGGTGTCGAGGTTTGGTGCAAGCGGGACGACATCGGCTCCGTCGGTCTCGCCGGCAACAAGGTCCGCAAGCTCGAAGTCGAACTGGCCCACGCTGTGGCGAGCGGCGCAACGCACCTGGTTGCGGAAGGCTCGCGCCTTTCCAATGCTACGCGTGCAGTTGCCGCGGCTAGCGCAGTCCTCGGGCTTAAATGCACGCTGCTCCTTTCTCATGATGAGCCGCACGAGCCTGTTGGCAATCTAATGCTCGATGGCCTCTTGGGCGCGGACCTTCGATTTGTCGGCAATGTCAGTTGGCTTGAACTTGCACGGCAAGCAGAGACAGTTGTCCGCGAACTCGAACAATCCGGGGAGCGAGTCTATCGGCTGCCGATAGGATGTGCTTCTGAACGAAGCTGCCTAGGGTTTGCTCTGGCGTACAACGAACTGCGCGAACAAATGCGTGAGCACGGGCGGACTGTCGGGACAATCGTTCACGCGAGTTCCTCGGGCGGAACCCACGCCGGGCTAGTCCTTGGAAATGCACTCCATGGTTTTGAAAGCGAAATCCGCGGCGTTGTCGTAGCAGAAGACGTTTATCCCGATGTGGTTGGCACATATCTTTCGCACGCCCGCGGTGGTGCTCGCCTGATAAACGCAGATCTTGAGCTGACACGCGATCATATCAACATTACCGAGGCCTATCTCGGCGATGGGTACGGGCTACCCGCCACCGGCGTATATGAAGCGATCGACTTATTGGCAACGACAGAGGGCGTGCTAGTCGATCCCGTCTACAGCGGCAAAGCTGTCGCGGCGATCATAGATTTGGCTTCGAAGAACGAGCTGAAAGGCCCCGTCGTCTTCTGGCATACAGGAGGATATCACGCGCTTTTCGACCCTCGATATGCAAAGCGCATCTGGTCGGCAATCGACAGGCTATCCGATGTAGCATTGTGATATGCAGCTACATTAGTTGATGGGAAAAAGTCATGGCCTTGTTTTCACGCCGGAGTCCACGGCTCGCATCAGGTCGAACGGACGAAGCTGAGGGTGGATCCACATCCCCGCCTTCAATGCATGGCTGATGCCCACCGCGCTTCTGATGAAGCGGTTACTGCTTGTCCAGGATTGGAATCCCCTGAAGACACCGTCGCCTCGGCATAACCGAGTGCGGCGGATACGCGCTTGTCGCGAGATGGTTTGGCCGCAATTCCCCTCTTAAAGGGCGTGTTTCACGCTTTGCGAACCTTTTGAAGTCCAAAGTGAAGCCCATCAGATCGCTCTGGTCATTGACGGCCTGCCCGCCGGTGAGCCAGAAGCCTGGCAAAAGAAGCGCTTTGCGGCATAGAGATCGCGCTTCACAATGAGCGGCAAGTCGCCCGGACTTCTTTGTTTGTCGATGGGACGATACAGAAACAGCCACTAGCCGACGGACACCGACGTAGGTCTCGCCGGTCCCGCGCAACGGGGCCAGCGGAGCTGGGCAGCCGCCTCTCGATTGTCGGAGCGTAGGCTGGGACTGGTTTGCAGTCGGCCTCAAAGGCGCGCGATCTCAGCGAAGCGAGATGGAACGTAGTTGCCGGCTCTGACTAGGTCCTCATGTCGCCGACCGCATCTAAGTTGACATCGCAACTCATATGTCTTAACTATCGTGTTGTGATCGCAACTCGTGCAGGAGGAGACAGCACGATGCGGTTCGAGAGAGTCGGCGTTTGTATTCGTTGTCCACCGCATCGACTGCGCGGTCGTCACCTAGCCAACGACTCGGGCTCCTGCTCTGGCGACACAGCCGACGAAGGCGGTCGTTCAGAGCCGACGTTCCATCGAATAAACACTTAAAGTTGCCGGGCCTGTCGAGGCACGCCCGGTGCAGTGCATCCACGCACGCGCACAACTTAGGGACAGGTTGCAAATCAGGGAGGAAGTTCATGCCGCTAGTTGAAGGCCACACTGCCGTTGAATGCCCGAAAGGAATTCCGCTTTGGGATATCGACCCCTATGACGAAGACATTTTAAGGGACCCGCACGAATATTATACCGAACTGAGGCAAAAAGGGCCCCTCGTCTACATCCCGAAATACTCGGTTCTTGCTAGTGGTACCTTTGCCGTCACGCGCGAGATATTCTCCGACTGGCAGCGATTTGTCAGTTCGCGCGGCGTCGGGCTCACGGATTTTGGCCTCGTCGAGCCATGGCGCCCGCCCAGCATCATTCTTGAGGTCGATCCGCCCGCGCACACGCTAACCAGAGCCGTGATGGCTCGGGCGCTATCGCCGAAAGCGGTTATGCAGCTAAAGGAGGATTTTGCGCGATCGGCTAAGGATTTAATTCGCCGACTCCTCGACCGTGGCGCCCCGTTCGATGCGGTCGTCGACCTTGCGGAAGCCTTCCCGACAGATGTTTTCCCGCGCGCCGTCGGCCTTCGCGAACGTGATGCTCGACGAATGACTGACTATGGCGCGATGGTATTTAATGCCCTTGGACCTGACAACCACTTGCGTCGGGACGCACTTGCAAAGGCCGCCGATATAGTCCCCTGGATCACGAACCAATGCTCCCGTGAAAAGCTCTTGCCGGGAGGCTTTGGTGAAGCAATCTATGCTGCATCTGACGCCGGAGAGATCACACCAGAACAAGCGGGCATGCTTGTCAGATCCTTGTTGTCGGCCGGCGTGGACACCACCGTTACTGGAATCGGAAACGCACTATGGTGTCTCGCAAACAATCCGGATCAGTATGCTCTTCTTCGCGAAGACCCGTCCCGCGCCCGCGCAGTTTTTGAGGAAGCGCTGAGGTTGACGTCCCCCGTTCACACCTTCTGTAGAACGGCTGCTGCGGATACCGAGGTCGCCGGTACTAAGATCGCGGAGGGCACCAAAGTCCTTTGTGTACTTGGTGCTGCGAACACTGATCCCGACCATTGGGATGACCCCATGCGTTTCGATATTTCGCGCAAGGTAACCGGTCACATGGCCTTTGGCGCCGGAATACACGGATGTGTCGGACAGAACGTCGCCCGAGCGGAGGGAGAGGCCATTTTATCGGAACTCGCCAAAGCCGTTCGATCTTTAGAGCTGGTCGGTGCGCCAGTCTGGCGACCGAACAATGCAATCCGGGCGTTGGACAAGTTGCCGGTCCGCTTTCTTGCAGCATAGGGGGAGACCATGCCTGTAGTTGTATTTGTAACCGCCGACGGTCGCCGCATCGAATGTGAAGGGCAATCTGGGGACACAGTCATGCACGTTGCAGTGGCGAACGGCGTTGAGGGCATCATTGGCGAATGTGGTGGATCCATGATGTGCGCCACCTGTCATTGTTTTGTCGATAGTGAGTGGATTGCGCGCGCGGGCTCCCGCAAAGACGGCGAAACCGACATGCTGGAATGTGCCGCCGTAGCTCCACGCAGCACAAGCCGACTATCCTGTCAGGTCCGCTTGAATGAGGAAATGGATGGACTGATCGTCCATCTGCCGGAGATGCAAATATGAAGCGACGTGTCCTTATTATCGGTGCCGGCCAGGCGGCAGTACAGGCGGCGGTTAGCCTTCGCACCGAAGGCTTTGACGATGAGATCGTCGTGCTCGGCGATGAGGGGCGTTTGCCTTATCAACGCCCCCCACTGTCAAAGGCCTATTTGTCGGATGGTCGCGAGGATATCCTTGCGCTGCGGCCCTCGGGATTCTGGGAAAAGTCGCACATATCGATTGAGCCGGATCGACCGATAATCGCCGTCGATCGCATGGAACGAGAGGTGATTGACTCCAAAGATAAGCGATTGTCATTTACCCATCTAATCTTTGCCACAGGCGCCCGCGCTCGTACCCTGGCGCTTCCCGGAGGTGATTTGCACGGCGTTCTCAGCCTGCGAACCGTGGCTGACGCCACGCGCCTTCGAACAATGCTTGATTGCCACAAACGGATTGTTGCGATCGGTGCTGGTTTTGTAGGGATGGAGACAGCCGCCGCTCTTGCAGGGCTCGGGCATCAAGTCACCGTTGTGGAAGCAGGTGAGCGATGTCTTGGGCGAGCGGTTTCAGGTATTACCTCCGAAACTCTGGCGGACGGTCTGCGACAACGGGGGGTGGATTTACGCCTCTCCGCTCAAATCGAGCGCATTGTTGGAAGCGAAGGGATCGTGTTTGGTGTTCAACTGCGTGACGGCCCGATTATCCCTGCTGACATAGTTCTGATCGCAACCGGCGCACAACCAAATGACCAACTGGCCGCCGCGTGCGGCCTCGATACGACGATTGGAATATGTGTTGATTCTCATTTGCGGACATCCGACGACGGGATCTTTGCCATCGGCGACTGCGCGTCGTTCGACTGCCCCCGCGAAGGCAGAAACTTGCGCCTGGAATCGGTGCAAAACGCAAGCGACCACGGCCGCAGTGTTGCACTGTCGATTTTAGGCAGGCCGGTTCCTCATGATCGTCGACCATGGTTCTGGTCCGACCAGGGAATGTGCAAGCTGCAGATTGCGGGACTTGCGCTGCCTCACGACGATACTCATACCGTCCTATCAGGCGGAAAAATTGCTGCATTTCGTTTTCGCCGGGAAAGGCTTATAGCAGTCGAGACCGTCAATGATCCGGCCGAGCATATTAAGGCTCGCAAGATTCTCGCAGCTGGTCCGGGGCCAACCTATGATGATCTGAAGGCTGCGGGTTTCAGCTTGGGAGGGCTGGCCTAGAGGAACCCGTGTGACCGAAGAGATATTGGAAAGCAGAAAGACGAGAATTTCAAGTCCGGTGAAGTTGGGGCCTCACGACAGGACAGTGCTCGATCTTGAAACCTACGTTCCCTACTTCCTGTCATCCATCAATAATGCCCTAACCCGCAAAGCGTCTGACACCTACCTTGAAAAATTCGGAGTCGGCATTGTCGCGTGGCGAACAATGTCAATGCTTGCCGCAGAGCCCGACATTCCAGCGGCGAGAATCTGCGATTTCGTGTCTCTTGATAAAGCTGCAGTCAGTCGAGCGCTGACAACGCTGAACGATCAGGGACTTGTGGAAAGCAACCAAGCATCCGAAAGCGATCCACGCCGGAGAAACTGGCGCTTGACGTCAACGGGCTATACCCTCCACGACAACATTCTTGCCATAGCCGTAAGGCGCGAAGAGCAGCTCATTGCTGGCGTCGATCCAGAGGAGCTGGAGGTTTTTCTTCGGGTGATCCGTCAGATGCGATTAAACGTCGAAAAGCTGTGATTGGCGGGCAAGAAGCGCTACGCTACTCGAGACGCTAAGATCGCGTCCTGCTTCCGCCGGGACGCACTGGATTATACCCGGTCCAGGATTTGAACGCTCGAGCGAATATCAACGGTTCAGCATAGCCGAGTGCGACCGATATCTCGTCCATCGTCATGTCTCCTCTGCTGAGATAATTCTCGGCCATCCGCTTCCTGTGCTCCTGCAGTATTTCGCGGACAGTCGTTCCTTCTTCTTCCAGCCTTCGCTGCAGGCTCCGTGCAGTCATCCGCATTTCCTTGGCGAGGTCAGGGATTGCAACGCTGGAAATTCCCAGTTTCACATGGATGAGTGCCAGAACCTGCTCGGCTGCGGAAAGCTCGCTATTGCTTGCGACGACGAGAGTCCCGAGGTGCTGGTTCAAAATACTTATCAGCTCCCGATCTTCCTTTCGATGCTGCTGTTCGGCTTCCCGGGGATCCACGACCATGGAGTTGTGAGTCTGCCCGAAAAAGACGGGCGCATCAAACAAACGTTCCAGGAGTCGGTCTTGACCGTTTGACAGGTGTCTAAAGCGGACCTCCAAAGGCTTCCACTTTTTGTCGAAGGCCGTCCGTATTTGGCTGCAGATGCAAGCGAGTGTAAACTCGTTGTCTTGCCTGAACAGGTTCTGGTCGAAGGGCGCACTATGCACATCATAGCTGCATACCAATCCGTCGGCGGAGCTTTGCAACGAGAAGCTCGACCCCGTCTGGAAGGCCGGCGCGTACCGACAGAAGTGGCCAAGCGCAGAGCCTATTGACCCAGCCTGCATCAAGATCAGGCCGATCGGCCAAAAGTCTCCTGGCCGCAAATTCATTCCCAATCGTGCCCCTAGAACTGGGTCCGACAAGGTTGCTGATGCATCTTCGAAGAATGCTAAATAATCAGAGAGATCGACAGTTGCGTAAGGATTGCCAAGCCGCGCATCCGAAAGGTTGTGACGCTTGAGGAGGGCATTCAGCCGGTCGCCCTCGCCAGCCAATCCCTGGATGATAACCTGCAGGACAAAGACGCGGATCAGCGCGTTTTTGCGGTCCAAACCTTTCAACGTTAGCTCAGGCACATCGTGTCCTCCGTCGCGGGCCCTGGCGCAAATTATCGCAATTTTGTCACAAACCGCAATAGACCTGACCGGAGCGTAGTCCCAAACTCCAGACCTAGAATAGAACCATAAACGGGAACTTCGGAGGTTTATCATGGGAAGCTCGGTCGCTGAGAAGCGTTCGCTCGCGTCCAATTCAATTGGTGTGGCGCATATTGTCTTTTTCGTTGTGGCGGCTGCGGCCCCTATGGCTGCGGTTGTAGGAGCTACGCCGCCGGCCTTCGCTTTCGGAAACATCGGCGTGCCCGGGGCGTTTCTACTCGTCGGGATTCTTTACCTGATCTTCTCTGCCGGATTCACTGCGATGGCGAGGAGTGTCAGTAGCGCCGGTGGCTTCTATACTTATATCTCTCGGGGCCTCGGACGCCCCCTTGGCGTGGCCGGCGCCTTTCTCGCCATCGCCACGTATTTCACAATCCAGATCGGCATTTATGCCTCGCTGGGCCTGTTCGCGCACGCAGCGCTTGCGCCGCTCGGCGTCGGTGTGCCCTGGTGGGTATGGTCACTCCTAGTTCTTCTTATCGTTTCCTGGTGCGGCCAACGACACATCGTATTTTCCGGACGTCTCCTCGGCTTCTGCATGATCGCCGAGCTATTGATCCTGAGCCTCTTTGCGGTTGGGGTCATAATCCACGGTGGCGGTCCCGAGGGACTGACGACGGCAGGCTTGAAGCCAAGCGACATTTTTTCACCGGGCATTGGTGTAACTCTCGTTTTCGTGGTCAGCGCCTTTATCGGCTTTGAGGCAACGGTAATCTTCGGTGAAGAAGCTTCCAATCCTGACAAGGCGATACCGCGTGCCACGATTGCGGCCGTCACGATCATCACCCTCTTCTACGCGCTCGTCAGTTGGGCCGTAGTCCAATATTATGGCGCGTCGAGCGTCGCCGCCAAGGCGAACGCATCGATGGAGTCATTTTATTTCAGTGCTATCGCCGGAACACTTGGCGACTGGTCCATCGTTGCCATGAACATGTTGCTGCTGACGAGCTTCTTTGCCTGTCTCCTCTCCTTCCACAACACACTCAACCGCTATTTCTTTGCTCTCGGTCGGGATGGTCTCCTGTGGGCAGGTTTTGCTCGCATCCATCAAAAGCATGCGTCGCCCCATGTCGCCGGCCGCATTCAGGCAGTCTTGGTTGCGGCTATCCTGATCGGGTTTATGCTGATCAATGCCGATCCCTATGCCGTCGTCTTCTCCTGGATGGTCGCATTCGCGGGTATCGGAATTCTCGCGATCCAGGTCCTGGTCTCGATTTCGATCATTGCGTATTTCGCCAAACTGCCAGGCGAACACTCGGCGCTGCGTGTATTCGTTGCTCCTGCGATAGCCGGCCTCGCTCTTACGGCTGCATTCGTACAGGTGTCCCGAAACCTTCCGCTGCTCACAGGAAGCGAAAGCGTGATCGTGACGTTGTTTCCGGCATTCGTCATAGTCATCGCCGCGGCAGGTGTAGTGACCGCGCTGCGCATACGTCGGACAAATCCGGCACTGTATGACCGGCTGGACAAAACGTTCGCAGCGGCCACCGCTGAAGCATGATCCAACGAGATCTCAACGCAATTGCCCGTCGCGCTCGCCGACGTGCGGCAAATTTCAACATGGGAGTGAAAACAATGAGTGACTATGAGCGCCTGCGTCAGCTTGATTCCAAGCACATGATCCATACCTTTCTGCCGCTGGAGACGCGGGACCGAACCATCTTCGTCAAGGGCAAAGGGTGCAACCTGTGGGACGTCGCCGGACGGGAATATCTTGATATGACGGGCGGTCTGTGGTTGGCCCAGATCGGTCATGGGCGTCCCGAAATGGCGGAAGCCGCTGCCAAACAGATGTCAACGCTCGAATATGCAACCGCCTTCTGGGAGTTTTCCAACGACAAGGCGATTGCCCTGGCTGCAAAACTCGCGACCCTCAGCCCGACGGGCCTCGATGTTGTATATTTCACGTCCGGCGGTTCGGAGAGCAATGATGCCGCGATCAAGACCGCGAGGCTTTTCCATGCCCACCGCGGCGAGCCAGAGCGTACCTGGATCCTCTCTCGCAACGATGCCTACCACGGCCTTGCCTATGGGGGCGGCACGGCAACCGGCTTTGACGGATTGAAGGCCGGCGTTGGGCCAGGTATCGGACATGTACACCATCTCACTCCTCCCAAGCCCTTCCAGACGTGGCGTTATAATGGGCAATCCACAACGGATTTCTGTATCGCCGAACTGGAAGCCACCATCGCCCGAATTGGCTCAAAGAACATTGCTGCCATGATCGGAGAGCCTGTGATGGGTGTCGGTGGCATGGTCATCCCGCCCGACGATTACTGGCCGCGTGTCGCACAGGTCCTTCGCAAGAACGGGATCCTGTTGATCCTTGATGAAGTCGTAACGGCTTTCGGCCGTATCGGCTCGTGGTTTGGCGCAGACAAGTACAATGTCAAACCCGACATCCTGGTGACGGCGAAAGGGATTTCGAGCGGCTACATTCCGCTCGGTGCAGTTCTGATGACCCGCGAGATAGCCGACGCGGTTTGCGAAGGCCATGGCTTCCCGGTTGGATACACCTACAGCGGACATCCGGTTGCCTGCGCGATCGCCCTCGAAAACCTTCGGATTCTCGAGGAGGAACGGCTTGTCGAGCGGGCCAACGTCATGGGGCAATACTTCTCCGACGGCCTTCAACGGATCAAGGATCTTCCTAGCGTTGGAGAGATCCGGCATGCTGGTCTCGGCATCGCCATTGAACTTGTGGCCGACAAAAAGACAGGCCAGCCTCTTCCCGATAACGTAATTCCTGACGTCATCAAGCGAGAGTCCGGCGTCATCGTCAGAATGGCCAACGAGAACGTGCTGGTTATGTCTCCGCCTCTCGTCATCACGGAGAGCGAGGCGGACCGCGCTATCGAAGCAGTCTCCAGCGTCCTGGAACGTGTCCGTGCAGACGGGTCGATTTCCAGCGCCGCGGCAGCCTGAGCATCTGCAAACAGAGGTCGAACCAAGGGGTGAGACAACCCCTTGGAAGTCGCGCCGGCAGAGCCGCGCTGGGCGATTATTCAAAAAGGAGGAGCACGAAATGTTTTATTGGAAAAGTATCGAAGAGAACTCATCGCCGCCTGAACAGAAGCTGTTCATCAATGGCCTCTGGGCACGTCCGTCGGGTTCCGCGTACTTCGAGGATCAGGATCCCACCTCCGGTCGAACCATCGCGATGATCGCAGACGCGACGCCGGCAGACATCGAGCGCGCTGTCACCGCGGCCGCTGCTGCCCAGCCGGCCTGGGAGGAACTATCCCCCACGGATCGCTCGTCCTTCTTTTACCGTGCTGCCGAGTTGTTCTCTGAGCGTCGTGACGAGTTTGTTCGAGCACTCATCGCCGAGACCGGATCAACCTTTGGAAAAGCGATGTACGAATGCTCGCTCATTCCGGTCGCTTTGCGTGAGGCGGCTGGGCTGACGACACGAGAGATTGGAGAAACGCTGCCCTCCAACGCTCCGGGACGCATCAATCGCACCGTCCGGCGGCCGCGTGGCGTCATCGGGGTCATTTCCCCATGGAACTTCCCTCTCTACCTCTCTTTGCGCGGTTTTGTCTATGCACTCGCACTTGGCAACACGATCGTTCTCAAACCATCCGCCGACAGTCCCATTTCAGGCGGACTGATGTTGGCGCAGCTCCTGTCGGATGCCGGCTTTCCACAGGGAGTATTCAACGTGCTCACGACGGGGCGCGAAGGGTCTCCCCACGTGGGAAGCACCTTCGTAAACGACAGGAGGGTCGCGGGCATCAGTTTCACCGGATCGACCAATGTCGGGCAGCAATTGGCGGTCGACTGCGCTCGCAAGTTCAAACCCGTCATGCTCGAACTCGGGGGCAAGAATTCGCTTGTCGTTTTGGAAGACGCCGATCTCGACCACGCCGTCGATCTGGCATTCTTCGGCTCCTACCTGCATCAAGGGCAGATCTGCATGTCCACCGACCGGGTTATCGTCGCAAAGACCATCTACGACGAGTTCGTCCGAAGACTGGTTGACAAGGTCGGAAAGTTCGCTCCCTGCCCCCCTGACGATCCCCATTCCGTCATTGGTCCCATCATCAATGCTCGTCAACTCCAGCGCATCGAGGCACTGGTTGACGAAGCACGCGACGCTGGCGCCGTCGTATGCTGTGGAGGGAAAGCGGGAGCCCCCTTCTATCAGCCGACCGTCCTAACCGGTATCACGCAGCAGATGCGCATTTGGTACGAGGAGATTTTCGGACCTGTCACCTGTGTGGTGCCGGCTGATGACACGGAACATGCTATCGAACTGGCGAACGACAGCGACTACGGACTGACGGCGGCCATTGTCACTGCCGACGCGCAGGCCGGCGAGCTTCTTGCCGAGCGGATCAATGCCGGAATGGTGCATGTGAATGCTTCGACAGTCCACGATGAACCGCATTGCCCGTTCTCTGGAATTGGAGCATCGGGCGGAGGCGGAAAATGGGGCCCCAAGGGCGCCATCGAGGCATTCACGGTCCAGCGTTGGATCAGCACACAGCGCAGGAAAGCTGTGTTGCCGTTCTAGCCTCGAACACCGCCTCGATAACGGAGTGCAGGCCGGCGGTGAAAACCACCGTCGGCCGGCTCCGGTGACCGTTTTTAATTGGATGACCAAGCTCAAATTATACCAATAGTGCAGCCCAGTTAAATGTGTCCTCAGCATGACGGATCATCGCTTCCCGCGCTTGCGCAGCTTGCCCGGCCTCTATGGCTCGGATTATCGGACCATGATCATATGAGGCCAGTTTGCGGCTTCGAACGGGGCGATCGGTCGACAGTATGACGTCTGTCAGAGCAACTTGAAGCTCCATTTCCGCCCTCACCAGCCGAGATGAACCCGACGCTTCGGCAATGGCGACATGCAGCCTGACGTCGGCAAACCGCAGCTCAGGAAACTGCACCTCCGACGAGCTATACTCCTGTTCTGCGGACCGGATCTGCGATAGGCGATCGGGCGTCGATCGTTCGGCGGCCAGAAAGCAGGCCTCACCCGAAACGGCGCGCCTCCAGTCTGTGAGGTCACGCAGCAGAACTTTGTCCAGCGGGGCTTTCCTCGCTGCTTCGGTCAGGCGGTCTCCCACGTCGTCTGCGACGAAATTTCCCCCGTGTCGTCCCCTCACTGTCATCAACAGGCCCATGTCGCGCAATGCCGTCAGCGCCGCCCGGACAGTCATCAATGCGATGCCGAAACCTTGCGCCATTTCCGCTTCGGACGGCAACTGGGCGCCGGGTCGGAGTTCTCCGCTGACGATCGCTTCGTGCACGCGCTTTGCCACGAGGCTGGGTGTCGAAACAGAAGCGACACTGCGCGGGTCGACAAATTTCATTTGACCTCTAGAGTTTAGATGTTTAGCATTTTGCTTAGATAGTAGGGATGGTCATGACAAAAGCAACCCTTTCATACCCGGAGCCTGACGACGTTGGTGCACTTCAGATTCTCGTCGCTGGCTCCTTAATGCCACCCGGCGCGAGCGACACTCTGAAAACCGCATTGACGTGTCTGGCCGACAACGTCCTTAGCGAGCTCGCCGCATGTGGAGCGAACGGCTCGTTTCTGGAAACTTCCTGTCCGGGCAACAAAGCGGCAGCGCTGCTCGACGGCAAACAAGGTTTGCTTGTGCTTGGAGGGGCCGACGCTGATCCCAGTTGTTACGGACAGATGGCCACGTCCGACACCATCTACGGCTTGAATGTTGAAGTGGACAAGTTCGAACTTGATCTGATGGCATCGGCTCAAGCACACGGCATTCCCGTTCTTGGGATCTGCCGCGGCATGCAGTTGATGAACGTTTTGCGCGGCGGCGACCTCGTCCAGGACATAGGCTCCGACACGATCCATGTCGGCAACGACGAAAACTCGGTGATGGTTTCACATCTCGTGCAGATTGCAGACGGTTCCCGGCTCTCCAGCATCTATGCCGACAAGCAAATTTCCGTTCAGTCCGCGCATCACCAGGCCGTGAACCGGGTCGGTAACAGACTGACCATCGCCGCGCAGGCCGGCGACGGCCTTGTCGAGGCTCTGGAGAACGCCGGCGACCATTGGATGGTTGGTGTGCAATGGCACCCCGAGGCGCCTAACGCCTCAAAACAGGATTTCCGATCGCTGATTGAGCATTTCCTTTTGGCCGCCGGAGATCGAGCACGTTCACGGCACTGACTTAGAAACTCCATGGGAGGAACACATGAAACATAAGCAGATTCTCGTAGCAATGATGATTGCAGTCCTAGGCGCCGGCCATGCTCTCGCCGATGGCTCGGCTCCATCCTATGGCAAGTGCGCGCCCATGGGGTCTGCAGGATCATTGAACCTTGCCACCGACCAGCCGGATACCTTGATCGTCGCCACGGTCCTGCCTAACCCTGGCTGGTACAACGGCATGTCACCAGCCTCCACCCAGGACGGTTTCGAATATTGCATGGCTGCCGAGATCGCTCACCGTGCGGGCCTCAAGAACCTTAAATTACTTAATCTTGCTTGGGACCAGTACATATCCGGAACCGCCAGAGGCTACGATGTCGCGATTGCTACAACGACGATCACCGAAAAGCGCAAGCAAATATTCAATTTTTCGCAACCCTATTTCAACTCAAACCTCGGTGTTGCCGTCAAGGCCGGCACTGACGTCACGGCATCAAACATCCGATCGAAGCACATCGGCGTCATTCAAGGCAATATGGGGTCGGACTGGGTCATCAACACATTGAAGCCGAGCCGGCAGCCCGCGCTCTATCAAACACAACCCGATCTGGTGAATGCACTGCTAGCCGGACAGGTCGATGCGATAATCTCGGACACGACGTTGGTTCTCTCAGCGACTGCCGGCACGAAAGGCGCGGCCGAAGTCATAGGCCAGTATGACGTCGAACAGGGTTATGGAGCAGTCACACCGAAGAACTCGAAAAATTCTGCCGCGATCGACAATGTGATTGGCGACATGATGAAAGATGGCACAATTGCCGCCTTGTCCGCCAGTTATCTCGCCCCGCTCTTCGGGAAAGATCCAAACAGTGTGCCAGTGTGGCAACTGCCTTGACAACAAAAGGATCTCCCATGCCACGGCTTAGCCCCGCTCCGCGCGCAGTGCCGCTTGCCTCCACCGCGCTCGGAGTTTCCCTGGTGTTACTGTTCACGATCGCCGCACTCGGGGGCGCTGTCAGGAATGGTATCACGGATCCTGATTTGAAGACGGTCAGCCTATGGCTGATCGTCGTTGCCATGGCAGCAGGAGCGCTGGTACTGCTTATGGCATGTTGGTCGATGACCCTGGCACTGCGCGCAAGCCGTCAGACGCGCGCCGATGACGTTCTGGCAGCGCGCTCCTCCGCGGCCGCCTCGCGCCAAGACGCATTGATCGCATTTGGCTTCACTCTCGCAGTACTTGCCGTTTTCTGCTTCTTGCAGCTGCTGTTGCAGAATGATGGCAAGCTCCAGCAGACCTTCCTCCAATGGCAACTGATGCGCGAAAGCGCTGTTGACGTGCTCCAGGCTTTCGCCGTCAACGTTAAGCTGGCGCTTATCTCGCAGATTTTGGTGCTGGTAATCGGGTTGGTCCTTGCCGTGGCACGCATGGCTCCCGGGAAGGCCGGCGCTCCGATCCGCTTCATGGCTGTTGCCTATATCGACCTTATGCGCGCAGTACCGGCGATCATAGTGCTCTATCTTATCGGGTTTGGTTTGCCTCTGACCAACTTGCCTGTCCTTGCAAGCCTGTCCCCGGACTGGTTCGCAATCATCGCTCTGACGCTCACATACAGCGCCTATGTTGCGGAAATCTATCGCTCGGGGATAGCTTCCATTCATCCGTCGCAATGGTCTGCCAGCCGCTCCCTTGGCTTCAGTTACATTCAAACGCTCCGATGGTTCATCTTGCCTCAGGCCATCCGCCTCGTCGTCCCGCCGCTCCTGTCAGCATTTATCGCCCTCCAGAAGGACACGTCACTCGTCAATGTTATCGGAACACTGGATGCCTTCAACCAGGCGAAATTCTACGCCTCTTCCAGCTTCAATCTATCCTCGGTGTCGGTCGTTGCGATTGTGTTCGTCGTCCTCACCATACCGCAGACCCGCTACGTCGATTGGAGACTAGCGCGGGCCAACAAGCGCTTGAGAGGTTGAAATGGCATTCATCCAAATCGATGACCTTCGAAAAAGCTACGGCGAGCACGAGGTTCTGAAAGGTATCAACCTAGAGGTCGATCGGCACCAAGTCGTCACTCTGATAGGTGCTTCGGGTTCAGGAAAGAGTACTCTGTTGAGGTGCCTGAACGCACTGGATCCAATCGACAATGGACAAATACGAGTTGACGACGACGTTGTTTCCGGGCCCGGCGTTGACCTGAACAAGCTTCGTCGCAAAGTTGGCATGGTGTTCCAGTCTTTCAACTTGTTCCCACACCTGACTGTCGAGGAGAACATCGTCACCGGGCCGATCAAGCTCCTGAAACAATCGCGCGAAAAGGCACGGGCGCGAGCTGTAGAGTTACTTGAACGGGTCAATCTGGGGCATCGCGCGAAATATTACCCGGACCAGCTATCAGGTGGCCAACAACAGCGGGTTGCGATCGTGCGTGCGATCGCGATGGAGCCGGAGGCCCTGTTGTTGGACGAGATTACGTCTGCACTCGATCCAGAACTTGTCGCAGAGGTTCTCGATATTCTTCGTGATCTGGCGACGGAAGGGATGACGATGATCCTCGCTACCCACGAAATGCAGTTTGCAAAAGAAGTCTCAAACCTCGTCGTTTTTCTAGAGCAAGGCAGGCTCCTCGAGGCCGGACCACCGGCACAAATATTCGGTTCGCCGACACAGGAACGGACGCGCGCATTCCTGAAACAAATCATCGAGGCGGGGCGTCTTTAAACGTGGCGCCACTGGGGAAGTTTGGTAACGCTGTCCTTTGTGGCACCATCCAGTGCGCTTGGTCAGTTTGGTGCTGGTTGAAGTCTCGTCGATAAAGATGAGCCGAGCTAATGCTTTGTTGAAGAAGCGTCGGCGTCGCTCGATCTACAGGTCACGGGCGCGCGCGATCTCCGGTCGCAGTTGTTCGGTAGCCATCAGGGCTTTTCTGATTGCTCAGCCCAAGCCGTTGGAGAAACCGGCCAATCGGGGCGCGATGGACCATCACACCGCGCCCCGCCAGTTCGGCGCACAATTCGTTCAGCGTCACATCGCCATTGCCGGCAACATGCGCGGCAATCCACTCGCTATGCGCCCTCAATTTACCACCGCCTGGGGCATGACCTGCGTGGCCGGCGCGACAGAGCCCTACAACCGCTGCAGGATCATCATCTTGCTGACGAACCGCGGTGAAACCCTCCCTCCTTCCATGGCCAGGTGAATCAGTCTTCAATGGAATCCTTAATCACGTAAGCTGCGACACGCTCTAGTCGCTTCGCTCTACGGGCGATGCCCCGATGAATGTCGGATGATGAGTTACGGCGGAATAGTGACGTCCTTGCGAATCCGGCGACCGTCGAGCTGTGCATGGCCATCGACGGGCATGTTGCAATGCAGAGACAGGGAACAATTGCGGGTCGCGTTTTCGGCGTTCCCTCCGTCGAGATCTCTACGATAGCGGCAGTGGGCGGTTCAATCGCCGAATGGATGATGGCGGAATAGTTCACGTCGGTCCGAAGAGCGCAGGACCCGAGCCCAGACCTGCTTGTCATGGGCGAGGCGGAACGCTTCCCACATAGACGGATGCCAACCTCGTTCGAGGCCTTCTCGACAAGGCGACCTTTGGAGGCGGTCATCTTACGCTCAATGAAGTGGCTGGACGTAAAGCGATTGCCAATGAGATTGCGAGCCCTCTCGGTTTACCGCAAGGCGGCTTGCTTATCGAGTTCGATCGAGCGTGACCTGCAGAAGGGGGCGGGAAGATAGGCCCGCCTCTTCACCTTCCGAGAAGCGGGCGATTGAAATTCTGGCTAAACAACGTGTGGCGCCGGACCGCCGAAATCCACCGAAGCGACGGACGTTACCGAATGTCGCTCACGTTGAAGTCCTCTCCGCCCAATAGAAGTTCTGGCCTTTCACGGCGCAAAATCTCGATTGAAGGGAACGTGCTGTCGAGCTGAATCTGAAAGACCTTGGCGATACCTTCCTCGTCGCGGGCTCGCAAGCTCTCATACATCTGCTCGTGCTCCTCGAGGACCATGAAAAACTGCTGCTCCAAAGCAAAGGCTTGGCGGCGAACGCGATCGAGTTGCCCAGTTGAGTAGTGAATGGTCTGCCAGACTTCGCCAAAGCCAGCACAACGGCAGATGATGTGGTGAAACTCGTTGTCTAGTGCGAAGAACTCGTCGACCTCCTTGCGCTCGGCCGCAGCCCGCTGCTTGAAAAGGGCAAGCTCGAACTCCTTCTCAAACTGAGACTGAAAATTCCTGGCAGCCAGACGTGTCACCCGCATCTCGAGCGTATCGCGCACGAGCTGACCCTGAAGGACTTCTCGTAATACGATCCTGTTGACGAAGGTTCCGTCGCTCGGAACAATCTTGATCAGGTTTTCCTTCGCAAGTTGGAGAATGGCTTCGCGGAGCGGCGTCCTGGAAATCTCGAGCTGAGCGCAGATGTCTTTTTCGTTGAGCGCACTCTCTGGAAGCAATTGCAGCGATATGATCGCATTGCGTAGCAGTTCGTAGACTTGCGAGGATTTGGAAAATCGGCTGTCGAGCTGGTCGGCGCTAAATACGGGCTGCATCCTTGCGGTGGTCCTTGCGAAGTCGTGTCAATCTTGACGGTAGTTATAGTCTGGAAACTTCGAAATACCAGTATATCAAGCCGAACCCCGGCGCACCGCGGTGTGCCGGGGTTTTGGCTCATTTGACTGCCTGAGTGCCCTTTCAGGGGATGTCTTCGCCAATCACGAAACGGAAAAGCAGGTCGATCTGTCCATCCAGCATGTCGGTGCCCGAGGTCACCTCGCACCCGCGCGCAAGTGCGTCTTCCATGAATGGCGTCACCGCAGGCTTGGTGATCACATCTGCCACAAGTGTTCCAGGCCTAACGCCATCAAGGTTGACCGGGAGGGGATCGCCCACGCGAAGGCCCATCGAAGTTGCGTTGACCACTATGTCATACCCGCCTACGCTTTGTGGGGTCGAGCGTTTGACGCGGCCCGGATAAAAATGATCGAGGCTTTCGCACAGTTTTCCAAGCGTTTCCTCGTTCTTGTCGTAGATCGCAACGGATTCCACTCCGGCGTCGAGAAGGCTGACAGCTATCGACGATCCGGCCCCGCCGGCTCCGGCCATGTAGACCTTCTTGCCCGATACGACGTGGCCATGGTTCTCGAGTCCCTTGACGAAACCCGGGCCGTCGAAGTTGTCGCCATGCCAGGTACCGTCCGGCTTCCTTCGCATGATGTTGACGACACCGAGCTTCTCGGCCCGAGACGAGAGTGATGTGCAATGGCTCACACACGCGATCTTGTGCGGCACGGTGATCAGAACGCTGTCCAGGTTCTGGATACCGTCGAAACCTTGAAGGACCGCCGGGAGGTCCGTTTTCGAGACGTGAAGTGGCAGCATTACCCCGTTGAAGCCAGCGTCCGACATTTTTTGAGAAATGAGAGTGGGGCCGATGACCTGGGCGATAGGATCGCCGATCAGGAAGTGAATGCGGGTGCTGCTGTCTACGGTGAGTTCCATGAGTTCCTCTTTCTATGAGCGGCTATTGGCGGTCGACGAAGCTGCGGGATTTGGTGAAAGGTGAGAGACGCTCCGCGTCGAGGTCGAGGCCTGTGCCCGGCTTGTCGGGGACATCGATCGTCCCGTCGGAGTTCACCGCAACCTTTCCACCTAGCTCCATCAGGGCGTTCGGTGTCGGATCGATTTCGAAAGTCGGCATGGGAAAACCGTAACCCCGTCCCTTCGGCGCTAGGGCCGCGAGCTGCAGGGAAGTGGCGTGAATAACGGAGGTGCTCCAAACGTGTGGAACCACGGGCAATCCATGGGCCTCACCCAGCGCGGCGATCCGCATGTACTCGGTCACTCCGCCGCATAGGGCGACGTCCGGCTGCACGACAGCCAGTGCGTTTGCCGCGATCAGGTCTTTGAAGCGGCGGACGCCCGCCAAGGATTCGCCGGCGGCGATAGGCGTCGCGCTTCGGGTGCCAAGTTCCGCATATCCCTCGGTGTCATCTGGCTGCAGTGGCTCCTCGGCGAAGAGAATTCCGAAAGCGGGTAACTCACCCAAAATGCGACCGGCGTCCAGGCGCGTAAGGCCTTGGTTGAAGTCGACCATGACAGGAAGGTCATCGCCGAACCTCATGCGGATCTGTTCAAGAACTTTCAGATCAGACCTGAAGTCGGCGCCAAGTCTCAGCTTCACCGCATTGAATCCGCGTGCGAGGTAGCCTTCGATCTCGGGAACCATGTCGGCGTAGGGATCGCTTCCGGTCTTGAGAAATGGTCCACTTGCATAAGTCGGCAGGGATGATTGGACCGCACCTCCGAGACGCCGCGCTAGGCTCATATCCTCGATCCGGGCGGCAACATCCCAAATTGCCATATCAAGCGCCGATATCGCCATGTGCGTTATCCCGCTGCGGTCTCGACCCAGAAGGCGGATCATCGAGTCCCAGATGGCGCGCGGCGCGGAGGCGTCTGCACCTAGAATTGCTGGTCCGATGCTTCCCGTGATGATGGTTTCGGCCGCTAGTGGCTGAGCCCATGTCTCTCCCCAACCAGTCTTGCCGCCTGCCGTCACCGACACAATCAGCGCAGCCCGTTCCCGGAAGACGCTGATGGAATTCGCCAGCGGCTCGGGCATTGGCCATCGAACCTGGAAGCAATCGATACGTTCGATGCTGGGTACTGTCATGAAAACCTCCTCAGATAGTTTGTGCCACGCTCCCTAGCGGATCAGCGCGATATCGAAGTCCGCTTCCGCTCCGGCAACGACATCGGGACGCTCACGAAGCAGAATGTCGATTGAGGGGAAGGTGCTATCGAGCTGCACCTGGAAGATCTCGGCGACCCCGTCTTCATCGCGGGTCCGGAGCTTCTCGTACATGGCGGCATGCTCGTCGTAGACGGCCGAGTAGTGGGCTTCGAGAGAGAAGGCGAGCCGTCGGCAGCGATCGAGCTGTCCAGTTGCCCCGTGGATGGTCTGCCAGGCTTCAGGAAAGCCCGCGCACTGGCAGATGAGACGGTGAAATTCGTTATCGAGCGCGAAGAACTCGTCCACATCCTGGCGTTTCGCCGCAGAGCTTTGCCGGAAGAGGGACAATTCGAAATCCTTCTCGAACGTGTCGCCGAAGTTCCTTGCCGCCAGACGGGTCAGCCGCATTTCGATTGTGTCCCGCACCAGTTGTCCCTGCAGCACTTCGCTGGGGATGATTCGGTTTACGAACGTTCCGTCGCTGGGGGCGATACGCACGAGGTTCTCAGTAGCGAGTTGAAGGATCGCTTCCCTAAGCGGGGTCCGGGACACACCCAGCTGCGCTGAGATTTCGCGTTCTAGGATCGGCGCGTCCGGCGCCAGCCGCAAGGAGATGATTGCCTCACGCAAAAGCTCGTAGACCTGGGAGGATTTCGACAGGCGCAGGTCCATCTGCTCCGGGTGAAACAGCGCAACTCCCTGGTCCATGATCGAGCTCCTCGAAGTTTTGATGAAAAATTAGTTGACGTCCTTGATGTTTATATACCAATATATCGGCATATCAATATGGGCGACCGCAATTATGGCAATTCCGCAAGCTGCTTCGATCAACCCCGCGCTGACGGCTCGCTCCCAGCTCCTTTCAGAGGCTGAAGCCGTTGCAATCGCGAGTGGCTATTATGGCGTCGTAGCGGAAGCCCATCGTCTGTCAGGTGAGAAGGACAGCAACTTCCGTCTCGCGACGTCTTCTGGCGATGAGTACCTCCTCAAGGTCGTAAATCCTGGGGAGGCGCCTGATGTCACAAATCTTCACACGCTTGCCCTGATGCATGTTGCTGGACGGGATCCAGAATTGCCTGTCCAGCGCGTGGTGAAAACGCTTGAAGGGCTGCCTGAATTTCAGCTGCAGATATCGGAAGATGATGTTCGCACCGTGCGCCTGGTGACCTTCTCCAAAGGCCTGTTACAGCGGAAAGCGAAGCAGACGCCAGCTCAGCGACACAACATCGGCACAATGCTCGCACGGTTACAAATTGCGCTCGCGGATTTCAGTCACCCGGCCGAGGACCACTTTTCCACCTGGGATCTCAAGAACGTTCTCTCGCTCAAGGGGATGGTCGACGATCTCCCGACGTCCGGCGGCAAAGACGAGCTATATGCGTGGCTTTCTCTGTTCGAAAACGACATCCAACCGCACGTTCCTGCTCTAAGGGCCCAGCTAGTTCACAATGATCTGAACAGCGACAATATCGTCGTAGATCCCAATGACACGGATCAAGTGGCTGGCATCATTGACTTCGGCGACATGGTCAAGACGCCCGTGTTGTTCGATGTTGCTGTCGCTGCCGCCTACCAGTTGACCGAAGCAACCGATCCGCTGCAGGCGGCAATCGAATTCGTCCAGGGTTTCCATGCGCTTCGGGCCCTGACACCACACGAGATCGACCTGCTGTTTCGATCCGTCGTCGTGCGCATGGCGATGCGGATCATCATCACTGAATGGCGCGCGGTGCGGTTTCCGGAAAACAGCCAATACATCCTGCGCAACACCCCCCAGGCATGGCGTCAGTTCCATCGCTTGGCCGACATTTCAAACGAACAGGCGACGTCTGCGATCGCCGCAGCCCTTAACAAATAGGAGAATTCCAATGGCGGCTTCATCGGCAACAGCCTTCATGATCAACGGCTTTGATCCGACTACTGCGGATAGGCTGACGCAAGACGAGCAGAATCTGATCGCTCGTCGGCGCAAGCTGCTGGGCCCTTCCTATAAGCTCTTCTACGAGCATCCGGTCCACGTTGTTCGCGCAGAGGGGGTCTGGCTTTACGACCCGGAAGGCAATGCCTTCCTCGACGTTTACAACAACGTACCCTCGGTAGGGCACTGCCACCCTCGCGTAGTCGACGCAATCGCAAAGCAATCGAAGGTGCTCAACACGCATACTCGCTATTTGCACGAAGACATCTTGAAGTACTCGGAAGACCTTCTCGCCACGTATCCCGATGAAATCAGCAACGTCATGTACACGTGCACGGGGAGCGAAGCAGTCGATCTCGCACTCCGCATTGCCCGCTACTACACTGGCGGCACCGGAATCATTGTCACGGCCAACGCCTACCATGGCCTGACTACCGCAGTCGCCGAAATCTCCCCGTCGATGGGACCCAACGTTCCGATCGGCCAGCATGTCTACGTCGTCGAAGCTCCAGACGACTACCGTGGGAATGGCGAGGACATTGGTGAGGTCTTCGCGCAGCGCGTCGAGGACGCCATCAAGAAGATGACGCGCCATGGCATCAAGTTCGCCGCATTCATAGCAGACGGAATTTTTTCGACAGACGGCATCCTGACTGACCCTCCGGGTTTCCTGAAGAAGACTGCCGACGTCGTCCAGGCAGCGGGCGGCCTCTATATCGCAGATGAGGTGCAGCCTGGTTTTGGCCGAACTGGAACGCATTGGTGGGGCTTCCAACGCCATGGCATCGTTCCTGATCTTGTCGTCATGGGCAAGCCCATGGGCAATGGCATGCCAATCGCCGGGGTCGCCGCCAAGCCAGAGGTGCTGGAGAGCTTCGGCAACGATATCCGCTACTTCAACACGTTCGGTGCAAACACTGTCAGCATCGCAGCTGCGCAAGCCGTCCTAGACGTAATCAAGGACGAGGACCTCATGGCGAACTCGGTCAAGATCGGCGACTACATGGTCGACGGCATGAAGAAGCTTCAACAGAAGTACGAGCACGTTGGCGATGTTCGCGGTGCAGGCCTGTTCCTGGCCATGGAATTCGTAACTGATCGGACATCTAAAAAGCCAGACGCAAAGCTCTCACTCAACGTTGTGAATGGCCTGCGCGAGAAGCGCATCCTGATCAGCGCTGCAAGCCCTTCGGGCAACGTTCTCAAGATCCGACCACCGCTTCCCTTCACCGCCGAGCACGCCGACGTTTTCCTGTCGGGCCTGGACGAAGTGCTGGCTGCAAACTCGTAGGCCTTCGGGCCTACGCAACAACAAAAGACGGAAGAATTCCACAGTCATCAACAACTCTCTTAGGGGATACTACCAACATGAAACTCTCCGTATTCACATCCGCCTCGGTAATTGTACTTGCGCTCGTGGCAGGCGCTCATGCCGAAGACAAAACTGTCAAAATCGCTACCGAAGGCGTCTACCCGCCGTTCAATTATGTCGAAAACGGCCAACTCACCGGCTTCGACGTCGATATTGCCAATGCGCTCTGCGAGAAGGCAAAGCTCAAGTGCGAAATCGTCACCCAGGAATGGGACGGCATGATTCCCGGACTGATGGCCAACAAGTATGACGCGATTATTGCGTCCATGAACATCACGGCCGAACGCAAGAAGAAGATCGACTTCACGACCAAGTACTACGACACGCCTGCGAAGTTCATGACGACCAAAGAAGCGAAGGTCACGGACATCTCGCCCGCTGCACTTGCGGGAAAGACAATTGGCGTTCAGGGCTCGACGACCCAGCAGAACTTCCTTGAAGCCAAGTACAAGGATTCCACCATCAAGACGTACACGACGGTCGACGACGCGAGCGCTGACCTTGCCGCAGGCCGTCTGGACTTTGTTCTCTCGGACAAGGTGCTTCTTGATGCATGGCTGAAAAAGTCGAGCGACGCGTCCTGCTGCGAACTGGTCGGCGATGATCTCCGTGATCCAATCTTCGGGGAAGGCAAGGGTGTTGGCATCCGCAAGGACGACACCGAGCTCAAGAACAAGTTCCAGAAGGCGATCGACGACATTCGCGCTGATGGCACGTACGAGAAGATCAACGCGAAGTACTTCCCGTTCTCTATTTTCTAAGACCTGCAGTCGTTCGCCCGGCCGATCTCCGGCCGGGCTATTCGACGGATCGGAGGAACGGTGGAACTCCTAGACCTACTTTCATTTCGCCCGGAAGGCTGGGGACAGTCCCTCCTTGACGGCGTGTGGCTGACGATCAGGCTTGCGCTCGCAACCTTGCCCTTCGGCTTGTTGCTCGGCTTGGGGCTGGCTCTTCTGATCAACGGCAAGAACCGTTGGCTGGCGAGGCTCGCCACGCTTTTTGCGACGACGTTCCGCGCTCTGCCTGAGCTGCTGACGCTCTTCATCATCTATTACGGCGGCGGGATGTTCATACAGTGGGCATGGCTTTCGCTCTTCGGTACCCCGTTCGGCGAACTCAGCGGCTTTATCGCCGGGATGATCGCGCTCGGTATCGTGTTCTCGGCCTTTGCGTCCGAGATTTTCGTTGCGGCGATGCGAGCAATCCCAGTGGGGCAACACGAAGCTGCAGCGTCCCTGGGACTTTCGCGCGCCCGTACCTTCATCAGCATCATCGCTCCTCAGCTCTGGCGGCTGTCACTGCCCGGTCTCGGGAACCTTTGGTTCGTCCTGCTCAAGGATACGTCGCTTGTCTCCATCATTTCGCTTGCTGACCTGATGCGACAGACACAGCTCGCGGTCGCAAATACGAAGGAGCCGTTGTTCTTCTATGCCGTCGCCTGTCTCATCTATCTGGTGATCTCGATGATCTCGTCGTCAATCGTCGGCCTGCTTGAAGTCCGGTCTAATCGTGGCTTCGCCAGGAGGCGCACATGAACACCGAGTTGCTCGCAAACTATGGACCTAAGATCCTTTGGGGCCTGGTCGTCACCCTTGAACTCGTACTGACTTCAGCTCTGATTGGAGCAGTTTTTGCCCTGCCTCTGGCTCTGCTTCGTAATGGTGAGATTGCGGTCTTTCGTTATCTCGCGAAAGCCTACATCGTCTTCTTTCGTGCAACGCCTCTGCTTGGTCAGATCTTCCTGATCTACTACGGCGCGGGACAGATCCGAGGGGAACTAACAAGTCTTGGCCTCTGGTGGTTCTTCCGCGATGCCTATCTGTGCGCACTGTTCGCCTTCACGCTCAACACGACGGCATATCAGGCAGAGATCTTGCGTGGTGCTCTCAGCTCGCTGCCTCGCGGACAGCTAGAGGCAGCAAACTCGCTCGGTCTCAGCCGCGTCACGACGTTGTTTCATGTCCTGCTGCCGCAGGCCCTTATTATGGCGCTTCGCCCTCTTGGGAACGAACTGATTCTCTCCCTGAAAGCATCTGCCTTAGCGAGTGTTATCACCGTCCCCGAGCTGATGCAGGCCACAAAACTTGCGTTTTCCCGGTCGTTCGACTTTCAGGTCTACATCTGGGCAGCGGTTCTCTATCTGATCATGGTCGAGACCATCCGACGAGTCTGGGGCCTGCTTGAATGGTACCTGACCAGACATTTGAGGCGGCGCGCCACACCGGTGAGCAAGCCTTCCATTTCCCTTCAAAAAGCTTGATCCAAGGAAGTCTCATGGTTGCGACCACAGACAGAAAACGTGCCGTCGAATTCGAGAACGTCTCCAAGTGGTATGGCGCGCACCAGGTTCTTACCGACATTAATCTCACAGTCGGGGAGGGCGAGCGCGTCGTCGTTGCCGGGCCATCGGGTTCCGGGAAATCGACGATGATCCGCTGCATCAATCATCTCGAAGAGCACCAGAAGGGGAAGATCCTCGTTGAAGGCGTCGAGTTAACGCGCGAGCGGAAAAAGATCGAAGCGGTTCGCCGCGAGGTCGGCATGGTTTTTCAACACTTCAATCTCTTCCCGCACAAAACAATTCTCGAAAACTGCACAATTGCGCTTCGGACTGTCCGCGGCCTCGCGCGAGCGGAAGCCAACGATGTCGCGATGTCTTTTCTCGAAAAGGTTCGGATTCCAGAGCAGGCGCACAAGTATCCAGGGCAACTGTCGGGGGGGCAGCAGCAACGCGTCGCGATCGCCAGATCCCTGGCCATGAAACCACGCATCATGCTTTTCGACGAACCCACATCCGCGCTCGATCCAGAGATGATCCGCGAAGTGCTGGATGTGATGGTCAATCTCGCAGACAGCGGAATGACGATGATTTGCGTAACGCACGAAATGGGCTTCGCCCGGCAGGTCGCTGATCGTGTGATCTTCATGGCCGACGGCAAGATCGTCGAGACGGCGCCGCCCGCGGAGTTCTTCGACAATCCGAAGGAGGCACGGACGCGTTCGTTCCTTCGCCAATTGCTGCACTGACCGACATGAAAAAGATCTTGATCACGGGAGCGGGTGGCAACGTCGGGCGATTGCTCCGACCCATATTGCGCGAGCGGTACAAGCTGAAGGTCACCGACATTGCTGATTTCGAGACTACCGTCGACGAAATCAGCATCCGCGGAGATCTTGCTGACCGCGAGTTTTGCGACTTTGCGGCCCACGATGTGGATGGCATCGTGCATCTCGCTGGTCTGGTGGGACCAGGGTTCAACTTCGAACAGACGCTCGATCCCAATTACCGCGCTGTCCTCAATCTACTGGAGAGCTGCCGTATTCATGCTGTCGAGCGCCTTGTGTTCGCAAGCAGCCACCATGCTGTCGGGATGCTTGGGGCGGACACTATTGTGCACGAGGAACTGCCGATTGTGCCGGATAGCTTCTATGGGCTGAGCAAGGCATTCGGCGAAGCTGCCTGCGCGATGTATGCACACCGTTTCGGAATCCGCACAATGCTGCTCCGAATAGGAAATGCCGATCCTCTCGTGGTCGATGCCAGGCGCGAGCGGATGTGGACGAGTGGACGTGATCTGGCTTCGTTGATCGATATTGGCCTGGAGCACCCGAACGTGAGGTGCGAGGTCGTATATGCAGCGTCCAACTGCCCGGAGGCGATGTTCAATAACCGCCACGCGCGCTCGTTCGGCTACTGCCCCAAAGATGACGCCCGCGACAATCACGCGCCCAGCTTCAAGGGGCGCGATCAGTTGCCGCGCGATCAGATGGCTTATGTCGGGGGGCATTTCGCAGTCAATGAACTGCCCAACCCCTGGGGAGAAAATCAGTGAAAATTATTTGGGGCGAGGTTATCCTCGTCGAAATACCCTTCAAGCTCAGAGGGACCGGCGTCGGTATCATGCCGACGGCGTGGCAAACGCTCGAGTTCGCGCTCGTCAAACTTGAGGACGAACTTGGCAACATTGGATGGGGCGAAGGCTTCGGCTATTCGCTGATCGACGCCACCAAATCTGTTATCGATCGATTGATTTTTCCTTCGCTGATCGGCCAGGTCATCACCGATATTCCCACTTGGAACCGCAACACCCAGCGGCAGCTGCATATGTTCGGACGTTACGGCGTGACGATCTTTGCGATCTCCAGCGTGGATATGGCGCTCTGGGATCTGTTCGCAAAGCGTGAGCGCAAGCCGCTCCATAAGATTCTCGGTGATGGCCGGGGTCGGACGGAGATACCTTTCTACGCCAGCCTTGTCCGGTACGGGGAACCGAACCTGGTCGCGCAATCTGCCAAGGAGGTGCTCGACGCCGGGTTTACCAGGATCAAACTGCACGAGATAACGCTTCCGGACATCAGGGCTTGCCGGAATACGACTGGTCCCGATACGAGCATTTGCGTGGACGTGAACTGTGCATGGTCGCATAATTTCGTCGAGACGAACTTAGCAGAACTGCGAAGCCTCGATCTCGCGTGGCTCGAAGAGCCAATCTACCCTCCGGAAGATTTCGCGGCCCTGAAATCGTTGCGCGGGCGAGGGCTTCCTATCGCCGCCGGCGAAAACTGGTGCACGTCTTTCCAATTCGGCCAGGCACTAGCGGCGGGCGCGGTCGACTACCTGCAACCGAGCATAACCAAGGTGGGCGGCGTTTCCGAGTATGTTTCAGTCATCGATATGGGGGCGCGACACGATGTGACGCTGATGCCGCATTCTCCTTACTTCGGACCCGGTTTCTTCGCTTCGCTGCAGGTTGCGGCAGCGCGGCCAGGCGTACAAGCGCTGGAGTACAATTTCGTCAAGCCGGATGCGTGGCTCGCCGATGTCGAGGGAATTCGGAACGGCGACATGATCAAGGTGTCTGACCAGCCGGGCATCGGTTTTGAGCCGGACCTCGACGTGATGAAGAAGTATGGACGAGTTCTCGGGAGTCGGAAGCTATGAAGGCCAACAAACTCAAGGAAATCTGGTCGAAAGGCGGTTGCGTACTGAATGGCTGGCTTTCAATACCCTGCGCCTTCTCTGCAGAAATCATGGCTGCTCAAGGATACGACAGCATCGGGATCGATCTCCAGCACGGCATTGTCGACTATCAGGAAGCTGTCGGCATGCTCCAGGCCATGCGGGCAAGTGAAGTCACACCGCTCGTCCGGCCAGCTTGGCTCGATCCTGTTCATATCATGAAGGCGCTCGATGCTGGCGCATACGGCGTCGTGTGCCCCATGATCAACAGCCGTGCTGAAGCGGAGCAGCTCGTATCCTATGTCAGGTATCCTCCAACTGGGATACGCAGTTTCGGCCCCTCGCGCGCGCTGATTTCAACTGGCGGCGGCAACTATCTCGGTGAAGCCGACGAAGAGATCGTTTGCTTCGCAATGATCGAGACCGCGCAGGCTCTGGAGCGGCTGGACGAGATAGCGACAACGCCCGGCCTCGACGGCATCTATATCGGGCCAGCGGATCTAACGATTGGCCTCACGGGTAAGAAATACCCTCCGGGTTTCGACCGCGAGGAGCCGGAGATCATCGACGCAATCAGCCGGATCCTGAGAGCGTCGCACGACGCCGGCATCAAGGCAGCCCTGCATTGCGGATCGCCGGCATATGCGGCCAAGGCGGCAAAGTGGGGCTTCGATCTGGTGACAGTGTCGAACGATGTGAGGCTTCTCGCAGGCGCGGCGGCCGCAAGTGTTGGATCCTTTCGTTCGCTTATGGCCGAACAGGCCAACGAGCCTAAGAATGAAAAAGGAAGCTACTGAGATGAATGAGAATATCGATGTGAAGCCCAGCCGTGTAATCGGCGAGGGCTCGATAAAGGTGATCGCACTTCATGGCTGGATGGGAGATCATCGGCTGTATGCGCCCACATTTCCGCTGTGGGATCGCAGCAAATTCACCGTCGCATTCATGGATTGCCGTGGCTACGGCCAGCGCCTCGACGAAAAGGGCCAGTACACTATCGAGGAAGTCGCACGCGACGTTCGAGGTCTAGCCAAGGCGTTGGGATGGCAGAAATACCATGTGATCGGCCATTCAATGACGGGGATGACGGTCCAACGCCTCACCGTCGATGCTGCTGATGACGTGCAATCAGTCCTTATGGTGGCGGCGCTGCCCGCATCCGGAGCCAAGATTACGGAGGAGCGGCGAAAGCTACTTCAGGACGCCATCAACGATCCAGAAGTCCGCAAGACGCTCATTGATGTGAACACGGGCCACACGAAGCAAGACGAGTGGCTTGAAGAATTGCGCGACACCAGCCTTGCAGGCACCTCTGAACGTCCTTTGGTCGCCTATATGGCGTCGTGGACGGGAACAGACTTCTCCAGTGAAGTCCTCGGAAACAACACGCCAGTGTTCGTCGTGATCGGCGCAAATGATCCGGGGTCTTCCCGCGAGAAGACACAGCAGACGGTTGGTACGTGGTACGAGAATGTCGAGGTGGAAGTCCTGACGGACGCCGGACATTATCCGATGTATGAGACGCCCGACGCATTCGTGAAACTAGTAAGCAGGCACCTTTCAAAATTCTGAAGGCCATCCCGGGCCTGGAGCGCAAATCAACCCCGTTGAGCCTTAGCCAGTCGGCGCAGGGCTCAGCGGTTATGCTTGGCGCGATATCCGATTTAGACATGCATTAAGAGAGGATCATCCAGACGCTGCGCGAGCAGGTGCAACCACAGCATGGAGTAACTTCGGGTTGATAGTTTGCGCGAACTTCATGCGAAGGTTACCAGATTATTAAGTCACGCAATTTTAGGACTAGTGACCTAAAGTTAACCCGAAATTATATCCCTAATGCGACTTTGTATCCTGGTAGCGAACTGCAAGCCGTCTCAAACACACGTCCGGAGACCCTCATGAAACGCCCGAGCATTAAGCAGGCCCTAATTCTCAAGCTCTCGATCATCAGCATTTTCACAATTGGTTTGTCTTATGTCTCGCTGAGTACCATCTGGACGCTGAGCGCCAACGCTGAGCAGATCGGTAATTTCTGGATGGAACGGTTGGTGACGGCGCGGGAGATCAAGGGCAACTTCCTCAGCTTGGAACTCGTCTATGGGAAATACCTGCTCAACGGCACGGCAAAGGAACAGATAGCGGTCAAACAGGAAATTGAGGCGGCCACAGCGGCCGTCGACAAGGCGATTGCCGACTATGAAAAGGGTGTCCGAACCGAACGCGGGCGCCAGTTGATCGATCAGATCAAGCTGGAACTCGACAAATATCGTACAATGGCCACGCAGATGATCGGGCTGCGGGGCGACGGTAGGCAAGCGGATGCCACCGACTTCTTCAAAGCGAGCATGCAGCCACAGGCTGAAATGGTGAATAAGGGGGTCGGGGAACTGGTCGCCTTCATCCTCACTCAGGCTCAAAGTTTTGTTGCGGCGAGCGGCTCCTCCGCGAAATCGGCCTTCATGCTGACGTCCGCTATCGCCTTCCTGGCGGTGCTGGTCGCGGCGATGGGCGTTGCATTCGCCATAACTGGAATTGCCCGACCGATACGCACCATCGCGTCCGCGATGGGACGTTTGTCGGAGGGAGATCTCGACAGTGATATACCTTATGCAAGCAGGGCCGATGAAGTCGGGGAAATGGCCGCTGCAGTCGAAATATTCCGGCAGAATGCGCGCAACGTCGTTCGACTGGAACAAGACGCTGCCGCTAATCGCAGCGTAGCAGAAGCAGCGCGTGCTTCGGCTCAGCAGCGCGCCGAACTTGAAGCCCATCAACTGCGCCAAGCGACAGAAACTCTGGGCGATGGCCTCCGCCGGCTGGCCGCTGGCGACATTTCCTTCGAGCTGTCGGAACAGTTCGCGGCTGACTATGAAACGCTTCGAGAGGACTTCAATGCGTCACTCAGGCAACTCGGCGCCACTATCGGCGCCGTCCTGGAAACGGTGCACAGCATAGACAACGGATCCAATGAAATCGCGTCGGGCGCTCTGGATCTTTCCAAACGCACTGAGCAGCAGGCAGCTTCGCTCGAAGAGACGGCTGCCGCGCTGGATGAGATTACCTCGAATGTCGCGACAGCAACGAAGCGGACGGATGAGGCGCGCAAAGTCGCCTTGGAGGCCAATGTCAGCGCCCAGCGGTCGGCAGCTGTCGTGTCCGAGGCAGAACGGGCGATGCGGCGTATTGAAGACAGCTCGCAGCAAATCTCCAACATCATCGGTGCCATCGATGAAATCGCGTTCCAGACGAACCTCTTGGCCTTGAATGCCGGGGTCGAAGCAGCCCGGGCCGGCGAGGCGGGCAAGGGTTTTGCCGTGGTCGCACAGGAGGTGCGTGAGCTCGCACAGCGAGCCGCACAGGCGGCCAAGGAGATCAAGGGCCTCATCCAGAACTCCTCCATCGAAGTCGAGAACGGCGTGAAGCTGGTCCTCGAAACCGGTGCATCGCTCAAGTCGATCAGTGACCATGTTGCTGAGATCAACCAAGTGATGGAGGCAATCGCCACCTCAGCGCGCGAGCAGTCGACCGGGCTTGCCGAGATCAACACGGCTGTGAACCTGATGGATCAGGCGACGCAGCAGAATGCGGCGATGGTTGAGGAATCGACCGCAGCTGCGGCGTCGCTATCGTCGGAAGCGGGCCGATTGCGGGATCTGGTCAGCCAGTTTCAATTGAGTGAGGGAACGGTCAAATCTCCTAAAATTCGCCGAGTTGCGTGACACGACCAATGGCTCACTCGACGGCCCGGGGCGTTCCAAGGGGAGATAAGCGCTAGATCGAGCTCAGTTCATCGCTTGGCGTAGGTCAGCCATGCAAGCAAGCGACTGCTCATTTCACATGCATTCTGCTAGATAATTGCGCAGAAACGAAACGGGGTTTGTGATGAAAACGAGTAGTAAGATTATCGACTTCTTCCAAATGCGTAAGGCCTATCGCCAGCTATCCCAGCTTAGCGACGCCTCTCTGAAGGATATCGGTCTGTCGCGTGGCGACATCCGCCGTGCAGTGTACGGGCGTTGATCCGAACCAACTGTTCGGGCAGCACGTGAAGAAAAGCCACGGGTTTCCGTGGCTTTCTTGTTTCCGGATCATGGTTTCGAGCCACTTTCAAACCGTCATCTCTCATGCCGCCGATCATCGGCAAGCTCGGACCACTCTTCTGAATTACCGCTCGGCGAAATCGGCGAAGGGGTGCGTCTCGGGAAATTGCCGCGGCATCTTCCTTCATCCAATCCGGCGGATCCATCCACTCCCACCCGAGCATCAGCCAGCTTCCAGCGCCCAAGCGGGTTCGAGGAAATGTCCGAACTTCTCTCGTTTTGTAGTCAGATACGCAACATTGTTGGCCTGCGTTGCGGCAAACAGCCCGCGTCGTGCCTTCACGACAATGCCGCTTTCCTCCATGGCGGCAACTTTATCCGGGTTGTTCGTGAGAAGAACGACCTCACTGACGCCCAGTTGCGTCAGAAGTGACGCTGCAGCGGTGTAGTCGCGCGCATCTGCCGGAAGGCCGAGCGCCTTGTTTGCTTGAACCGTATCCAAGCCAGAGTCTTGAAGTCCGTATGCTGCGATCTTCCGGCCAAGTCCGATCCCTCGACCCTCGTGCCCCCGCATGTATATGAGGCAGCCAACGCCCTCGTCGCCAATGATCGAAAGAGCCATCTCAAGCTGGTCCCCACAGTCACACCGGAGCGAGCCGAACGCTTCCCCCGTGAGGCATTCAGAGTGGATGCGTACAGGAAATGGTCCGCGCGACAGGTCGCCCATCACGAGAGCCACGTGTTCAACACCCGAGACCGTGTCCGTGAAAGTGATTGCCTCGAACTTGCCATGCGGGGTAGGCATTTCAGACTTGGCAGTGATCTCGACGACATTTTCGGCATGTCGGCGGTACTCGATAAGAGCTTCGATCGTAACCAGATGCAGTCCATGGGTCGCTGCAAAGATCTCGAGGTCAGGCACGCGCGCCATCGTCCCGTCGTCCTTGGCGATCTCACAGATCACGCCGCAAGGCATGCGGCCAGCGAGCCTGCATAGATCGACGGCCGCTTCGGTGTGACCCGGTCGACCTAGCACGCCTTTCGGGTTTGCGCGCAGAGGGAAGATATGGCCTGGGCGGGCGAAATCATCTGGCTTCGATGTGGGATCGACGAGAGCTCTGATTGTCTTGGCACGGTCCGCCGCCGATATGCCTGTCGATATCCCTTCCATCAGGTCGACTGAGACCGTGAATGCAGTCTTCATCGATTCCGAGTTGTTTCGAACCATGAGCGGCATGTCCAGCTCGTCTAGCCGTTCGCCGGGAAGTGACACGCAGACGAGGCCACGAGCATGGTTCATCATGAAAGCGATGGCGGCTGGATCCACTGCGTCTCCCGCGATGACCAGGTCACCTTCATTTTCGCGGGATTCGTCGTCCACGACAATGATCATCTCACCGCGTGCTACTGCTGCGATCGCATCTTCGATGGTTGAAAAAGCCATTGTAGCCTCCTTACTGTGCTGTAGCGTTTTCGGCTTCCTGAGCGGTCAGGCTCACAAAGCCCTTGCGATGCCAGAGAAGGCATCGGTCGGCGTTGCTGTTCGGAAGAAGAATGTCATGGATCAGCGCGACGATGATCGTGTGGCTGAAGCCATCATGGGTCTGTGCGATACGACAGTCGAACGCAACAGAGGCATCCGCTAGAAGCGGCGCGCCCGTCTCCTGCATGCACCAGAGCGCTCCTTCGAAGCGGTCGGGTCCCTTCGCTCGCGCGAAATGGTTTGCAAAGGCCATCTGCGTATCCGCCAGGACCGAAACTCCGAGAAAGCCCTGGCGAAGTATAGTGTCGTGAGCCGATGCCGTCTTGTTGACGCAGACGATGAGGGACGGTGGCTCCGCGGACAGACTGCAGACCGCGGTTGCCATCAAGCCGGATGGGATGCCGTTCTCAATCGTGGTGATGGCGGTGACTGGTCCGGCAAACCGCTGCATTGCCTCCCGGAAATCGTCTGCTCTGATCATGGCTGGCTCCTCCGTCTCACAGGGTGTCGTGGGTCACGAAGCGGGTGTTGAGATAGGCGTCCAACGCTTCACTGCCGCCTTCGTAACCGTATCCGGAATCCTTCACGCCGCCGTAGGGGGTTTCCGGCAGGCCGAGCCCGATATGGTTGATCGTCACCATTCCAGCCTGGATGCCGTGGGCCAGACGACGCGCCGTGGTGGCGCTGGTGGTCCAAGCATAGGATCCAAGCCCGAAGGGGAGGCGATTTGCTTCCACGAGGGCCTCGTCGATGTCGGAGAACGAGCGAACAAGCGCGATCGGACCAAAGGGTTCCTCGTTCATTGCACGCATGTCCGTGTTGACTCCGGTTAAGACCGTCGGCGCGAAGAAGAAGCCTTGGTTGCCGATGCGCTCACCCCCGGTCTCCAACTTTGCACCCTTCGATACCGCGTCTTCGATGAGCGCCTCGACAGCGGCTCTTCTGCGCTCGTTGATGAGCGGGCCCATCTGGGATCCGTCAGCGAGTCCGTCGGCAACCTTCAGCGCTTTGGCTTTGCTTACGAAGGATTCGACGAACTGGTCGTGGACCTTCGACTGGATGAGGAACCGTGTCGGCGAAATGCAGACCTGTCCCGCGTTGCGGAACTTCGAACCGATAAGGGCGGTTGTGGCAGCGTCGATATTGGCATCATCCGCGATGATGACGGGCGCGTGGCCACCGAGTTCCATGGTTACCCGCTTCATATGAAGACCTGCCAGTGAGGCGAGATGTTTGCCGACGCCGACCGACCCGGTGAACGATACTTTCCGTATTGCCGGATGGGGTACAAGGAACTCTGAGATTTCAGAAGGAGTCCCGAAGACAAGGTTGACAACGCCCGCTGGAATTCCGGCCTCGTCGAGGCAGCGGAAGAGCGCGGCAGGTGCGGCGGGTGCTTCCTCGGGTCCCTTGATGATTATCGAGCACCCTGCCGAAATAGCCGGGCCGAGCTTTCGGACGATCTGGCTCATCGGGAAGTTCCACGGCGTGAAGCCAACGGCGGGACCAACCGGTTCCTTCAACGCGAACTGTTGGACGCCGATCGAGCGGGAGGGAATCGCGCGTCCGTAGGTACGGCGGCCTTCTTCAGCAAACCAGTCGAGGAGATCCGCGCAGGAATTTACCTCGAGGCGGGATTCCGCCAACGGCTTTCCTTCGTCGGTGGTCAGGAGGCGGGCAATCTCCTCAAGACGATCGCGAAGCAGTGACGCTGCCTTCCGGATGATCTTGTACCGCTCGAACGCGGATGTTGCGCTCCATACCCTGAATCCTTCCACTACGGCCTCAACTGCCTTCTCCAGGTCAGCGCGAGACGCGTGCGCGACAGTGCCGATAACCTCTCCGTTGGAGGGGTTTACGATGTCGAGCGTCCTGACATCGCTTGCGCTGCACCATTCACCACCGATGAAGAGCCGTGTGTCCGTGTACGCCATGCAAATCTCCTTCATTTCCCGCATTTTGAGGTCAAAAAGGGAGGTGCAACTGACGTGCCAGACGAACATATGTTTGTTTTTAAAAGGCTATTGCGACTTTCGTCGTATTTCTTGGCGCCAGTCTCAAATTAGTCTCAGAAATGAGACTGCGAGAGACTGGTGACAGTTCCTTGACAGCCGTCAGTTTTGGCCGGCTAATTGGCTTCTGCATAAGGAGCCTTGTTTCAATGCTGGATACGGACGACCACTTCCGTCTTATCGAAAAGGCCGTGCTTTCCGGCTCGGATCGATCTGACGCCTCATGGCGGACCGAATCGTGGGCGCGCTGTCTACAGGACTACAAGCTCGATCCATCTCGGCCGACTTTGATCGATCTCTCGTCCAAGGAGATGCGAACAGAGCGCGAGTTCTTTGACAATGACATAGCGTTGGCCACCGGCGAGCTGGAAACTACCCTGACGATGATTGAAGGGGGCGGTTACAGCGCACATATCGCCAATCGAAATGGGGTCATCATCTCCGAGCGACGCAGCCGGGATTCGACTTTCTACTGCGGCAGCGACAGGATTGGTGCCGTATGGACTGAGGAGGTGGGTGGTACAAATGGTATCGGCACCGCTCTCAAGAACCTAGCCCCTACCGCCGTTTACCTCACCGACCATTTTTATGCCGATCTGACGGGCCAAGCCTGTGCTGCGGCGCCGTTCTTCGGACCGGACGGAAACGTGCTTGGAGTGATCAACCTCTCCACGCGAAATCCCGGTCTTCCGCAGCTCGCTCATCGCGTAGTGTTTGGAATCGCGCAAATTACGGCGGATCGTCTTGAGACGTCTTACTTCCGAAACTTCTATCGGAAGTTCTATACGATGACGATCAATGTCGAGCAGCGGTCGCCGACGATCTTCGCGATCGATAGCGATTTCCGAATTGTCGGTGCCACCAAGAATGCCAGGAACCTCTTCAAGATTGACGATTCCGCAATCGGCTCGAGATCGATCTGGGGAGTTTTTGAAAAGATCCGAGGAAACCCGACGATCGACTACCTCTGCGAAGCCCTGCGGGAGTTGCGCCAACTCGGCAGCAGCAAGCTTGTCGACGTTTCTCTGAAACGCCCGATTTCAGCTCCTCAGGCTCAGACCTCGGTATCGATTTCCAAGTCGATCAAAGCGAAGTCAGTTCGCAAGATCACAACCCTTGCCGAATGCGCCGGCGACGACCCGTCGATGAAACGCAACATCGATATCCTGAAGCGCGTTTTCGGGTGCGGGTTGCACGTTCTTCTGCTTGGTGAGACAGGGGTGGGCAAAGACACGCTCACCCGCGCGCTGCACTACGAGAGCGTAAGGGCCGTGGGCCCATTTGTGGCATTCAACTGTTCGGCAGTTCCGGACACGCTCATCGATAGCGAACTCTTCGGCTACAGTGGTGGTGCATTCACCGGCGCGAGCAAGGAGGGCAATGCGGGGCGTATCGTTGAGGCGGATAAGGGCACGCTTTTCCTCGATGAAATCGGGGATATGCCGCTTCAACTGCAGACGAGGCTGCTGCGTTTCCTGGAAACACAGGAAGTGATGCCTCTCGGTTCGGGTAAGGTGCGGACAGTAGATGTGCAGGTCGTGGCTGCCACGCACCAGAACCTTCACGAAAAGGTCGCCGCGGGAACGTTCCGACAGGATCTTTTCTATCGTCTCGCTGGGACGATCGTTAACCTGCCAGCTCTGCGGGAACGCACGGACCTCATCACGATCATCCATAATCTCCTTGAGCAGATCTCGGATGAAGGGCCAGTTGCGGTCGATGAGAAGGCAATGTCTCACCTTCTCGCGCATCCATGGCCGGGCAACATCCGCGAACTTCGGAATGTTCTGACACGTGCAGCTCGGCTCGCAGAGGGCGGGATTATCCGTTCCGATGATCTTATGCTGGCGCCTGTGCCTTTGCAGACTGAAGCCCCATCGCCGAAATTAGCGCAGAAGGTAGCGTCCGAGGCTTCTGCATCTTCCGCCCGCCTGCCAATCCGGGTCCACGGCGATGCGACAGAAAGAGGCCCGGTCTCATCGAAGACTGCTGCGAGTCATGCGGAGCGGGAAGCCATTCTTTCCGCGATAGACAGTCATGGAAGCGATGCTGTCGCTTGCGCTGATGCTCTTGGGATTAGCAGGGCAACCCTGTACCGCAAACTCAAGCAGTACAATCTTTCACTAAGGTGATTTCCCTCTGAGAGGGCGAGATTGACCTGATTGTGAGCAGCCTGGGCAACTCACAATCAGGATTGAGTGCGACTAGACTGCTGCCGTCAGCGCGATTTCGATCAGGATTTCTTCGGCTGCCAGATTGGCCTCCACAGTTGCGCGCGCGGGGAGAGCGTCTTCGGGAACCCATTCCTCCCAAACCCGGTTCATAATGGCGAAATCTCGCTTGATGTCCTTGAGCCAAATCTGGGCGAACAGGATCTTCGACTTTTCTGTCCCTGCCACGGAAAGAAGGTGATCGATACGGTCGAGCAGTTGCTGGGTCTGGCCAGCAATATCCTGCGTGCGGTCGGTCGGAACCTGTCCGGTTACGTACGCAATGCCGTTGTTGACGAGTACGTGGCTAAGCCGCTTGCCGTTGGGCTCGAAGCGCTGAATGGTCATTTTATCTCCGGTTACATTATTTATCGTGTGCCAATGCGCATACCGATCATGCGAGGGATATCAGCGATGCCGCGGGCGATCAGCGGTTGCCTCAAGCCCGCATCCTGAGCATCCTCACAGGTAACGATGGCGTTCCGGATCAGGGCTCCGCCCACGAAACGGAAGGGCTCAGGTGGGAAGCGCAGGCGGTCGCGTTTACAGAAGGGCGAAGTCGACCATCGATCCGCTGTCCGCAAGATGATAGATGCTAGGCATTCGCCAGCGATCACTGTTGCGTTGACACCATGGCCGGAATAGCCAGAGCCATAATGGATACGCGAACCCGAGATCGTCCCGAAATAGGGCAGGCGATCCGAGGTGACCTCGATCGGAAAGCCCCATCGTGCGGCTATGCCAGCTTTCGCTATTGACGGGAAGAAGCGCTGAAGGCCGATTGCGGCTCGGTCAGCACTCCGCTGATCGCTGCGCAGGTCGCTTGCACTGTGCTTTCCGCCGATGGCGATCGGCCCGGATCCAGAGCCCATCAGGATCCGACCATCCCGAGTCCTTCGGAAGTAGTGAGTGAACATCCTCAAGTCGGCAATGCCCCGGGCGACGCGATAATTCAGACGTTCGAGTTCGAGCTCGTTCGCGTTCGACATCACTGGGAAGCTCGAGAAGAGCGTTGTCGCCTTGTAGACCGATGGCACCGACATCGTCCCCGTATAGGTCGCCAGAACGACGTCCCGAGCGGTTACGCCCCCACGAGCGGTGTTCACCTGGCAGGGCTCGCCCTTACTGACACGCAGGACTGGCGTATCCTCGTAGACTTGAACCCCGGCAGAAATCACTTCTTCTCGCAGAAAATGAGCCAGCCTTGCCGGATGGACGGTCGCCCCCTCCTCAAAAAGCAATCCTTCTTCAAACCTAGGCGAGTTGCAGAGTTCCGAGAGGTTGGATTTGGACAGCCGCCTGACGCTCGACGGGAAACCGAGTGTTTCAGCCACTTTCATGAAGTCGTTTAGTTTGCTGCGTTGGGCTGCTGATGTGGCAACGCGGAGGTAGCCCTCTTCGGTCCACCAGACATCATGCGTCTCGGCGAAATGTCGGAGCTTTCGTTGCGCAAGCGTACCAAGCTCGGCTGCCTCCAGCGATTTCTGCGCTCCGTACATGGGAAGCAATGTCGGAAGCGCCCCCCAATAGCCGTGCACATTGCCGCCGTTGCGGGCACTTGCGCCGTCGCCGCACCGATAGGCATCGACGATGGCAATGCGGAGCGAGGGCTCACGTTTCTTGAGGGTGAGGGCGGTCCACATGCCTGTGAAACCGCCACCGACGATAAGGACGTCGACCTCAATGTTCCCACTCAACGGAGGCAGGTTTTTGATCGTGAAAGAAGACCTTACGTCTTGCTGCCACCATGAGAGTTCACTGGGAATATTCGCCGGGACAGCCGAGACGAGTTCCACATTACTCTCCCGCCATCCGGTATTCGATGGAGACCTTGTTGCCCTTGATGAAATCGGACGCGCGCTCGCCTACCATGATCGCCGGAGCGTTGAGGTTTCCCGAGGGGACGCGCGGCAGGATCGAAGTATCCGCGACGCGGAGACCGTCGATGCCTCGAACTCGCAATTGCGGATCGACAACCGCCATGCTGTCTGTCCCCATCTTGCAGGCTCCAGACGGATGCAAGGCGCCTTGGCCCGTTTCCCTGACGAACTGCATGCGCTCCTGCTTCGTCTTCAGCACGCCGCCGGGACGATATGGGTGCGAGACGTACTTCGACAGGGACTGCTGCTGCAGGATTTCCTGTCCGATTCTTACGCCCTCAGCGAGTACCTCGACATCATACCTTCCGCCAGATAGTTCGGATTGACGACCGGGAACACGTTCGGATCCGAGCTGCGAAGCTTGACGAATCCGCGCGATCTTGGCCGCGACTGGTAGACGTTGGTGGTGCAACCATTGCCGCTCGGCGTCGAATCCGAACCTTCCTCGACACCTGCGCCAGGCAGGAAGTGATACTGCAGGGTGGGCAGCTTGTCGTCTTCTGCACCGTACCAGCAAAGCCCGCCTTCGCAGACGTTGGAGGTGACGGGTCCGTTGCGGAAGAGTGCATATTGTAAGCCCGCCCAGGCCTGCCACCGGAGCTTCTTGTATTTGTCGTAGCTATGGGCGCCAGTCAGTTCGTAGATCAGGAACATGTCGAAATGGTCCTGGAGATTCTGGCCGACCCCGGGGAGGTCGTGCTTCACGTCAACGCCGATCTCACGAAGGTGATCCGCTGGACCGATGCCTGACAGGAGCAGTAGATGAGGCGAGCCGATCGCTCCCGAGCACACAACAACTTCCTGACTTGCCATCGCCTTGACGACGTTGCCGTTCTGAACGTACTCGACGCCGACGGCACGGTTGTTTTCGATGAGAATGCGGAGGGCTTTGGTCTTCGTCTGAACCGTTAGGTTCTTCCGCTTCCGTGCAGGCTTCAGGTAGGCCTTCGCGGCACTGCAACGCAGCCCTTCCTTCATCGTAACCTGATAGAAGCCGACACCAGCCTGGTTGCCGGAATTGAAGTCGGGGTTGAAATTGATCCCCAGCTCCTGCGCGGCACGCACCCACGCCTTCGTCAGATAGTGGGTGTGGCGCTGATCGGAAACCGAAAGCGGCCCTTCCGTACCGTGCGCTTCTCCAGCGAAGCGCTCGTTCGACTCTGCCTTCTTGAAGTAGGGTAATACGTCCTTGTAAGCCCAGCCGTCGCACCCATCAGCGGCCCAGCGGTCGTAGTCTTGCGGGATGCCTCGCATGTAGACCATCGCATTGACGGAGCTACCTCCACCAAGGACACGACCTTGGACAAACTCCGGAGTGATGCCGCCCTGATAAGCCTGTGGCTCCAGGCGATAACGCGTCAGCATGTCGCTTTGGGACGTCTTGTAGTACGTCACGGGCAAGTGGATGTAGGGGCTCCAGTCGCGGTCGCCCTGTTCAAGCAGGAGTACCTTTGAGTCCGGGTTCTCACTCAGTCTCGAGGCTATCGTGCAACCCGCCGAGCCACCGCCCACTACGATATAATCATACATCAATTTCTCGCCTTCTTTCTTGGGCTCAGCTTGCGAGGACAACCACGGATGCGGGATCCCACTTGAGAGAAACTGGGCTGCCGACGCCGAAGCGGATACCAGCTGCCGCGCGAGGCTCCTGACACTTCAACAGCGTACCCTCGGCGTGTCTAACCTTGTAGACAACCCGGCTGCCGATAAACATCACGTCCTCGACCTTGCCGACGGCCTCGTTGGAGCTTTCCGAAGTACCCGTCGCCGCCGAGATGTTGATCGCTTCCGGACGGATGGATACGTGCACAGCCGAACCGGACCGCAGGCCCCGAGTACCCACTGTCGCCGCGCCGACGGGAAGTGACAGAACGGCGCCGCTGCCGTCCGCATCCTGAACGCGCCCATCAAGAAGGTTGGTCTCGCCGAAGAACTTGGCGCAGAAGAGCGTCTTGGGAGCACCGTACATCTCATCGGGGGTGCCGATCTGTTCGATAGTCCCCTTGTTCATTAGAACGACGCGGTCGGACAAAATCATGGCCTCGTCCTGGTCGTGCGTAACATAGATGAAGGTGGTGCCTGTCTCGGTATGAATGCGCTTGAGTTCCTCAAGCATGTGATGGCGGATCTTGAGGTCGAGCGCCGCCAGTGGCTCATCAAGCAGCAGCACCGAGGGACGGTTCACGAGCGCACGTGCCAGGGCGACGCGCTGCGCCTGACCACCGCTGATTTCACCGATCCAACGGTTCGAGAAGTCCTGAAGCTGCACCAGGTTCAGCATTGCGTTGACCTGCTCGGTGACCGCTGACTTCGCGATACCCTTCAAGCGGAGCCCGAAGGCTACGTTGTCGAAGACGTCCAGGTGAGGGAAGAGAGCATAGCGCTGGAAAACCATGTTGACGGGCCGCTTTTCCGGCGGGACAGCGGTCATGTTCCTTCCGCCGATGGTGACCTCTCCCGAGCTCGCGCTCTCAAAGCCAGCCGCAATACGCATGAGCGTCGACTTCCCACAGCCGCTTGGTCCCAGGAGGGTAAGGATTTCGCCCTTCCGAACGTTGAGGCTGATGTTGTCCAGGGCAGTGAAGATGCCCCACTTCTTGGTGATGTTGGTGAGTTCGACGATATTCTGAGACATTGATGTTCCCCTGTTAGATGGCGTCGCGCAGGGCGACAGCTCTTTTTCTCTGGAGCCAAAGGGTCAGCCCGCCTACGCCCAGCACGACGATCGATAGTGCAAGTGCAAGGACGCTGGCCGCGTTAATCGAAGGATCGACTGTCCGGCGCATCATCGACCAGATGTAAAGCGGGAGCGTAGTGTCATTTCCGCTGACGAAGACGGTGATGATGAACTCGTCGAAGGACAGCGCGAAGGTGAGAATTGCGGCGCCAACGATCGTTGGTGCAAGGATCGGGATCGTGACCAGCCGGAAGGTCTGGATTTGGGATGCCCCGAGGTCGCGGGCTGCCTCTTCGAGCGAATGATCGAAGTAATTGATCCGCGACCGCATCGTTTCGACGAAAAACGGCAACGTGAAGAGAACATGGGCGATCGTGACGGTGACGAGCGAGCGCGGCAGGTTGATCGCAGCGAAGAGGGTGACCAGCGCAATCCCAAGGAAGAGGCCGGGCAGGCCGATTGGCGCGAAGTTCAACAATTCGAAAGCCTGCTTGTACTTGCCTTTCAGACGAATGAGGGCCAGCGCGGCGAGCGTGCCAAGTATTGTGGTAGCGATCGCGGTGTAGAAGCCGACTTTTAGGCTGTTCCAGAGCGAAGCTACGAAGTCCGGCTTGTCGAATAGCTGTGCGTACCAACGCAGGCTCAAGCCTTCGATCGGAAAGGTCAAGGCTGGCGTGCTGTGGAAGCTGAAGAGCACGATGATCGCGATCGGAGCGAACAGGAAAACCAGGTACAGTGAGAGGTAAGCTCTAAGCATGGCGATCACCCGTGGTAGCGCCGACCGGGCGCAAGTTTTGCGAACTTCAAGGCCTGCGTGAAGACGACGTAGACAACCACAAAGGTTGCGAGCAGAACGAATGCCATCGCAGAACCCAAAGGCCAGTTTCCGGCGCTTCTGAACTGGTTCGCGATAAGCAGGCCGCTCGTGACGCCCTCACGCCCACCGAGAAGCTGCGGAGTGATGTAGTCGCCAGCGGCAAGGATGAAGGTGAACATGAAAGATCCCACGATGCCCTTGTAGGACATCGGCAGGATGACTTTGTAGAGCACGCCGAGGCCGCTCGCTCCGAGATCACGCGCTGCTTCCAGGTACTCCTGCTTTACGTCGCGAAGGGACGAAACGAGGATCAGGAGTGCGAATGGGAGCATGATGTGAATGAGCGTGAGGATCGAAGCAAAAGGGCTGAAGAGGATTACCTGCAGCGGTTCCCTGATGATGCCGCTGCCCATCAAAAAGGAGTTGATCACGCCGTTAGTCCCAAGGATCGTTCTCCACGCGTAGACGCGGACCAGGTAACTGGAGAACCAGGAGAGCAGCACCAAATAGAGTACGACGTTGCTCCTGGTTTTGTATACGAGGTAGTATGCAACGGGAAAGCTTAGAACGACTGAGAACGTCGCGGTGAAGAAACCGTTCTTCATTCCCACCCAAGTTGCCTGCCAAAAGCCTTGGGCAGCGAAGATTTTTGCGTAGTTCTCGATGTTCCAGACGTGTTCGATAACGAACGAGCGCGCGGTAAAGAAGCTGGTCACGAACAACAGCGCGACCGGGATCAAGAAGAAGAGGAGCAAAAACATCAGAGGCGCAACTGCGAGCCCCGTTCCCTTCGGTATCGATGGCAAACGCATTCCCGTTCTTTCATCGTTGGTCTTATCGACATAGTCAGCAGCGGCGGCCATGGGCGTAGTCCTGTAACTGTATCATTGGCAGGTTGGCAGTGGATGCAACCACAAGCGAGCTATCAGCGGACGCGATGACGATCGCGCCCGCCGGGAGGCATTAAAATCCTGCGCGGAAGTCAGACCAGACCTGCAGCCAGTCGTCGTAGGTGGCATACTTGTCCGAGGTTCTCGGGGGCTGACCGTAGATTTTCATAGCTGCGAAGGCGCTGTCGAAATTGTCATAGTCGAACAGAGCGCGGGTTTGCTGGTCCATCAAAGCCGGCGCCTTCTTAGACACTGAGCTTGCAACGGCGGTCCTGCTGATCGAAGCTTGAATCTCAGGGCTGAGTGCCTCGTTGATAAACGCGTGCGCGGATTCGATATTCTCGGCAGTCTTCGGAATGAACCAAGCGTCGGCCCACACCGCTGCGCCTTCCTTGGGCATAATCGCCTGTGTCTTGACACCCTGCTTGATGGTTTCAAGCGGCACCGCCGCCCAGACGCAGAAGCAAGCAGCAATTTCGCCGGATGCAAATAGCGAAATAATGTCTCCGTTCGATGAGGCAAAGACCTTGCACTGGTCGCGATAAGGTTTGAGCTTTTCGAAGCAATCGGCAAGCTCGTCCTTGGTCAGATTGGGGAACTTGTCCTTGTAGCCAGTGACTTTCGCGATTTGCGGCCAAGTGGTAAGCGGATTGTCTACGAACGCCAGCTTGCCTTCAAACTCCGGCTGCAGAAGATCCTCATAGCTGCTGACATGCACGCTTACGAGATCTGGTCGAACGATGATCGTATCGACGCCCCACACCCATGGCATAGCCCATTGCTTACCATCCCAGAACCACATATTGCCCTGGAAGAACGGCGGATAAATGTCGTCCTTATTGTAGTTCGGGATCTTGGAGACATCGAGTTCTGTGAGGACCTTCAACTCGTTGTAGATTGCGTTGTAGCCGTTGGAGTATTCGGCCAGGTCGAGCCGAACCGCATTATTTCCAACCACCTTGGCGGTTACATCGTCCTGGTTGCTCATGATTGCGGCGCGCATGGTCAGATTGTTTTGTTTACGCCAGTCTGCAGTCTCGCCTTCGAGCGTATAGCCTTCCCAGGCCATCACCTCGAGGTTGCCGCCTACGGCCGCGTGGGCTTGTGGGGTCCAAGCGCCAAGCGTAGCGCCCGCTGCGATCGCCGCGGTGCCGAACATGAAGTGGCGGCGGTCCAAGCTGATGTCGCGTAGAATGTCCGCAGTGCGTGCTGCCGGAATATTCGAGAGGTCTTTAGAATCTGAACTCATTGCAATGCTCCCAGTGGTTTTGTGTTGGTCTATTATTCCCGTTTTTGACGATTTTTATTGCTTTTGGTCACGCGGGACGCTCCCGCGTGACAATATCAGATGCGCTTGATTATTCGGCTGCCTGAAGGGTGGAGACGTGCTGGCGCAGCTTGGGCATGACCTCGGTCGCCAGAAGCTCCATCGAACGCTTGTGCAGAGCAGGGCGGTCCCAGTCCTTCTGCGTCATCATGAGGGAGCCGAAAGGACCACCGACCTCGTCAACGAATGTCACGAGCTTGTCGAGGACCGTCTTCGGCGAGCCGGACATCACCATCCAGTCGAGGCAATTCTTGACCGTGATGTCGCTGTCGAGGGTGTTCATGGATGGCTTCAGAACGCCGAGCAGCTTGAATGCCTTCATGTCTTCGACGATGTACTCGTAGTACCAGTTGTACGACGAGGTCTCGTCCGCCAGGTATTCAGCCGATTCCTGATCCGAGTCCGTGACAAGGATCGAGCGCGCGATACGCCACTTGTTGCGATCCGGACGGCGGCCAGCCTTCTCGCAACCGACAGCATACTGTTCCCAGTGCGTCTTGACGTTGGCCAGCGGCGTGAAGTTCGCTGAAACAATGCTCCAGCCATTTTCACCAGCCTGGCGAGCGCTGCTCGAAGATGGGCTCATGACGGAAATGGCGAGTTCCGGGAATGGCTGCTGATAGGGCTTCAGCATCGGGCCGAACCCGAGGCTCGGTATAAGGGTCTTTTCGACCACTACGTCCCAGTACTTGCCCTTGATGTTGTAGGGCGGGCTGCTGGACCAGATCTCATGCATGATGCGGATGGACTCGGTCGTCATCTCAGCACGATTCTTGTCGCTCGTTCCGAACAGTTCCATGTCCGTTACGAGACCGCCCGGGCCAACACCCATGATGAAGCGGCCTTCAGAAAGATGATCGAACTGTGCGATCTGGCCAGCGAGGCGGGCAGGATGATGCTGAGGGAGATTGAGAACGCCCGTGGCAAACTTGATCTGCTTCGTGGCATGGATCAGCGAGCCGAAGAACTGGAGCGGATCCGCGATCGGTTCGCACGAGCAGGTGATATGCTCGCCGACCCAGACTTCAGCAAAATTCAGACGATCGGCGAGAATAACGGCTTCGCGATCCTGCTTCAACAGCTCCGTGAAATTGCGCCGCTGATCATGAAGCGGCATCATGAAAAGACCGAGGTCCATGAGAGTCTCCTCTGTTGTAGAGATCGGCCTGTCCGATCCTCACAAACGACGGTGCAAGGGGTGTGCCAGTTTATAAAATAATGTAGAAGCAGATACTTAACGTATTTTCGCAATGAATCTCAGTAGGGCTGGCTAGTCTCAACTTTGAGAATCTTCGGGTCCATCAATCTCAAGAGATTTGAGACTCGCGATTGAGACGAAAAAAAAGGCCGGACAAAATGTCCGGCCCCGGTAGCTCAGGCAACTCTCCGCGGTTGCCCTTGTGAGTATTCGTCCACTAATCCGGAGAGGAGGTCAGCGGTGGCTGCTGATAATGTCCAGCCGAGATGCCCATGACCTGTGTTGTAGAACACACCAGGCTTACTGCCTTTTCGAACCTGCGGCATCATGTTTGGCATCATCGGCCGTAGTCCCGCCCAGGGAACGACGCGAGAGGTCGATGCGCTGGGGAATAGCATCCGCACCCAGTCAACCAACGGTTTCGTGCGATCAGACCGGATATCTCGATTGATACCGTTGAATTCGGCTGTTCCTGCTACCCTGAAGCGATCAGGCCCAAGTCGGCTGGTGACTATCTTGGCGCGGTCATCGAGCAGGCTGACCCAAGGCGCACCGTTCTGGCTCTCGGGATCGTCGAGATGAACGGTGATCGAGTATCCTTTTACCGGATAGACGTTTACCCGGTCGCCCAACATGGACGCGAATTTGCGACTACCTACGCCAGCGCAGACAACAATTGCGTCGGCGTTTAGCGTGCGAACCTGGGTATCGGCTCCGCCGGTAGGCCTCCACGTCACAGTCACCTGGTTGCCTGCGACTACGTCCTGAACGTCCGCGTCAAACAGGAATTTGGCGCCCTGTCGAACGCAGGCCTCGGCCAGACCGCGAGTAAACTTGTGGATGTCGCCAGTCGAGTCCGACGGCGTGAAGAAGCCACCGAAGAAATCGCCCACGAGCGCGGGTTCGATGCTCTTGATCTCAGCGGGCGAAACGGCACGTCGGTCGAGGCCCCCGGCCTGCAGAAGTTCGTTGACCTTCTGCGCTCCATCGAAGCTCTTGCGGTCGTAGTAGACGTGTAGAATTCCGCGCTTTTCGAGATCGAAATCAATGCCTTCGCTCTCAGCCGTCGCAAACATATGCTTGCGCGCCTCGATGGCAAGTCTCGTGGTAGCGATCGTGTTGTCCTTGTACCCGGAGATGCTTCCGAGAAACTCACCCATCCAGGAGTATTTGTGCCAGCTTGGCGATGGATTCATCAGAAGCGGAGCGTCCTTTTTGAGCATCCACTTCATGCCCTTCACGACGGTCGACCAACTATTCCAGACCTCGGCGTTGCTCGCCGACAGCTGACCGCCGTTCGCGAAAGATGTTTCCATCGCCGGATAGCGATGTCGTTCAATGACGGTCACATCGTGACCGCGTTTCAGAAGGGCATACGCCGTCGTTACGCCGGTGATGCCGGCGCCCAAAACCACAATATGGGACATAATCTCTCCAACAGTAGGTGCGGGACCTTGCCAGTCCCTTGCCCCCAATCTGTCTCGGTACCTGAGAGCTTTTCCTTCGTGTCGAAGGTCCCCTTCGGTGGACGCGGCGAGGCCGTGTCTCTCTCCAGATTGTCCAAACCCTGCAGTCTTTTTGCCTGAGAGTTTCCTGGGGGGGTGCTCCGTCGGCGCGGCCCTCGTGGGGCCATCTCTCCTGCAAGGCTTACGAACGCCTTTAGGGTAGGCATAGAAGTTTTGAAACGGCAATCCCCTTTCGAAATTTTTCAATCCAGCAATTGGCACACTGCTTGCAAGTATCATCTCGATCACTCGTAAGGGAATGAAAATGCGAGATTTTCTGGTTTACATCGAGAACAAGCATACCCCGGAGTCCCCTTACTTCGTCTCGAAAGAGGCTGTTTCCCGAGCGCTCGGCCCCAATGCACGTCGATCGGAAATCGTCATCCATCCTGAACAGGAGCCGGACCTGAATGTCCTGCGTTCGGCGTCCTATTTCGTTGGTTCTGGCTTCGATGTGCGACGCCTCCGGGAACATGGCCAGTCACTTCGCTTCGTGCACTGCACCAGCGCTGGCGTCGAGAAGTACATGCCGCTGGACTGGTTGCCTAACGGTGCTTTCCTTACCAACAGCAGTGGAGTGCATGCCGAGAAGGGCGGCGCGTTCGGCGCGATGACTGTCATGATGCTGTGTGAAGGCGTTCCGCGTCATATTCGCAACCAACGCTTGCGTCGCTGGGACAATCAGCTTTCGGCGTGCCTTTCCAGCAAGACGGTCGTCGTTCTTGGATTTGGAGAGCTAGGCAGCGCGATTGCGTCACGGCTCCGGCCGTTTGGAGTGCGGATTGTTGGCGTTAGCCGGAGCGGGAGGCCGCATCCAGACGCGAATGAGATGGTTGAGGTCGGTGACCTCCAATCCGTGCTCCCTATCGCAGACTGCTTGGTCGTCAGTTGTCCGCTAACTCCACAGACTTTCGGATTGATCGGCCGGAAGCAGATCGCTTCGATGAAATCGGGAGCATCCCTGTTCAACATTGCCCGCGGTCCCGTCGTCGACAATGCTGCGCTCTGCGCGGCGCTTGAGGCGGGACATCTGAGTGGCGCTGCGCTCGATGTATTCGATCCCGAGCCTCTGCCAGCCACAAGTCCTCTTTGGGATGTTCCAAACCTCATGATCTTTCCGCACATCTCGTGCGATGACGCGGACGGCTACGTCGACCGCTGCCTGTCCATCTTTGCAGAGAATGTCGAACACGACTTGGCCGGACGCCCATTGCGAAACCGCGTGGACGGCAAGGCCGGATACTAACCGAAACCAGGAGAAGATACGTGTCTAAAGCCTACAATGAAACCGTCGCGCTTTCTCAGTCCGGAGCGCTTGCGGCTCTGCGTGCTGCCGTGGAGAAGGCTCAGGAAATGGGGGTGCCGCAATGCATCTTCATTGTTGACCCGAGTGGCGAAACGATCGCGAGCCTTCGGATGGACGGCGCGAAATACCTCAGCATGCATACTGCTCGTGCGAAAGCGCGAACAGCCGCATCGATCCGAAACGCGACTGGATCGATGACACCTGAGTTCGCTGTCGCTGCAGGAATTGCTTCCAACGGTGGGGTTACCAATCTTCCGGGTGGGCTTCCCATACGCTTCGGCGGCAAGCTCGCGGGAGCCATCGGTGTGGGTTCGGGAACAGGCGACCAAGACATCGAGGTTGGCCGCGCAGCACTGGCCGCGATCGAGGCCGACCCGATCTGATGGATCAGCGCTGGAGCAAGCCATGACCAATCTTGGGGATCTCGAGATTTTTGCAAAAGTCGCATCGACGGGCAGCATGTCAGTCGCGGGGCGCGCATTGGGCTACTCGCCTGCCGTGGTCTCGAAGCGAATAATGCGTCTTGAGAACCGCTTGGGTACGAGGTTACTCCAGCGAACCACCCGACAGGTTTCAATGACAGAGGCAGGCCTAGGCTTCTATCAGCGAATCCTGAGGGTTTTGGAAGGATTGCAGGAGGCCGAGGGCTTCATATCCGGCCAAGTCGACCTCGCGCAGGGGACGTTGAAGGTGTCGGCTCCCACATCTTTTGGCCGCCTGCACATCGCTCCACATATGGCTGCCTTCCTCAACCGATACCCATCCATCTCTCTGAACCTGATCCTGACCGACGAGTTCAGCGATCTCGTCGGCGAAGGTTTCGACATGGCCGTGCGCATTGGCGAGCTTACTGACTCCACACTGGTCGCAAAGCGGCTGGCACCTGTCCGACGTATCCTCTGCGCATCGCCGAAATACGTCGCGAACAGTGGCGAACCAGCAGCGTTCGAAGATTTGGATGGTCACTGCTGTCTTCCCACGCACAACGGTGAGCCTTGGCGGATGGCGAGCGATAGCGGCAAGGTTATCCACCGACCCAGCGCAAGCTTGGCGACCAATTCCAGCGAAGTGGTCAGGGCCGCGGTGCTGTCTGGAATTGGGATTGCTCTACGATCTACCTGGGAAGTTGGTGCGGATATTCGATCCGGCAAGCTTGTGCAGGTACTGCCCGAGTATGAAGGGGCTGGCGACATTTCCATAGCAGCGGTCTATCCCAGCAGGCAGTTCCTGCCTGTGAAGGTCCGCATATTCATCGACTACCTAGCTGAGATTTTTGGCGAGGCGCCATACTGGGAGAACGGGCCATGACCAACAGGGAAATTGTCGCCGAACGTCGCGTCTCGTCGTTGAACAGGCTGACTGGAAACGTCATCGCCTTGGGCAACTTTGACGGAGTTCATCGTGGTCACCAGGCATTGCTCCAAGCGGCGCATGACCTGGCCATCGACATGCGACTTCAATATTACGTCGCCTGCTTCTCACCGCATCCAAAACATATTCTGCAGCCATCGGAAGGCTTTTTCGAGCTCAGTTCCCTTCCGCAGAAGGAAGAGCACTTCCAGCAGCTGGGCGCCGCCGGGACGCTCGCGCTCCCGTTCGATGCTGCGGTCTCGCGAATGTCTCCGAGAGAGTTCTGCGACTGGCTGTGGGAGACGACGAAACCTCGGGCGATCACAGTCGGCTGCGACTTCCACTTTGGCAACCGACGGGCGGGTGGGCCAGCCTATCTGCGTGACTACGGCCAAAGAGCCGGAACGCTTGTGAAGCTGATCGATCCCTCTCGTGACAGAGAGGGGGAGGCCTTCACTTCGGAACAAGCTAGAACTGCCCTGTCGTTGGGAGACATTGACCGCGCTTCTGATCTATTGGGCTACCGCTATCGTGTTGAAGCGAAGGTCATCCACGGTGCCAAGCTTGGACGGACACTCGGATTTCCGACAGCCAACATGGAACTAGCTCGCGGCAGCAAGCTGTGCGCCGGGATCTATGCCGTGAAGTTCAAAGACGGCGCTGGGCGAGAGCATGACGGAGTCGCGAGCTTCGGTAGGCGCCCGACAGTGACAGCTGACGGACTGTCGTTGCTCGAGACTTATGTGTTCAGCTATTCGGGAGACCTATACGGACAGACTTGTACCGTGACCTTCGTAAAGTACCTGAGGCCGGAGCTGAAATTCGACGGCCTTCCAGCACTTGTCGCTCAGATGAAGCGTGATGAAGCCGACGCACGGGTGGCGCTCGCTAAAGCATCCCTCAACGTCAGTGGCGAACACTGTGTCGCTCATCCTCTTGGCGCTTCCGGTGCAGGGATCTCCTACTTGTCGAGTGGGGAGACTAGATGAAGTATCATCAGATCGAGGCGTTCTATCAGGTGATGCTCACTGGAAGCATCTCAAAGGCTGCCACGAACCTCGGTCGGACACAGCCTGCCGTCAGCATGACGATCGCGACGCTCGAGGATCAGCTGGGAACCGTTCTTTTTGACAGGCGCGCGGGACGCATCACGCCCCGTGCTGAGGCACAGGTGCTCTTCGAGCAGGTGAGTTCGGTGATGCAGCAGCTCGGCGATATCCGGTATCGCTTCGGCCGATTGGGATCCATCGCTGTCCCGCGGATATCCATCATTTCGTCCAGCAACGTCGGCATGTATCTGATCCCATCCGCCATTTCGGAAATTGCATCGACGGATCAGGAATTCCGGCTGATGACCGGGTCGGCGGCGACGATCGTTTCCGAGATGGACAACCAGCGCCACGATCTGGCGGTCACCGACGAAGGCACATCGGAGATTCCCACTGACTCGCGTCTCTTTGAGACCGAGACATTCCAGGTGCCAGCGTTCGCCATCTATCCCAGGGGGCTCCTGAGTGCGGGCGGGTCAACGCTGAAGACGGAAGACCTGATCGGGCACCAGATATGCACTCTGTATGAAGGCAACCTGGCTGCAAAGGAGATACGGGAAAAGCTCCGACCTCCACGTGTCGAGTTCTCCAGCTATTTTCCGATGGCTTGCTATGCGGCCACGACGGGGAGCGTCGCTGTCGTCGACTTCATAACGTGGACGGCAATGCAGAGGCTTACCTCCGGCACGCTTCACGTCGAGGGTAGGGCGATATCCGACGTCTCGCCGACACACTACTACCTTCTCCGACCAAAATTCCGTCCCCGTTCCAAGGTTTCAGACCACTGCCACGGTCAGATCAGGAAGCTGCTACGGGATCACGAAGCACTCGCGCATTGAAACTGCACAGCAGAAATTAGGAGGATTCCGTGTCTGATTTGAAGGGAAAGACCGCGATCGTAACGGGAGCGTCGTCTGGCATCGGAAGGGCGACGGCTGTTGCGCTGGCGGCGCGAGGCGCCCGTGTGGCCCTCATCGGCCGACGAAAAGAGGCCCTAGATAGTGTCGCTTCCGAGATTGGCGGTGCGGCCATTGGGTTCGTCGCCGACGTCGGAAAGGAAGAGGAGGCGACGCTTGCGGTTCGGGGCGCTTGGGATGCGTTGGGCGGAGTTGACTATCTGGTCCATGCGGCAGGCATCATAACGCCCGCAAGGCTCGAGGCTCTAACGGCGAGCCTGTGGAGACAACACATCGATGTCAACCTGAACGGGGCTTTCTATATCATGCGCGAATGCGCTCTCCGGATGCGAGAGAGAGGTAGTGGTAGCATCGCAGCCATCGCGTCCGACCTGTCGTTCAAGGGATTGGAATACTATGCGCACTATTGCGCGTCCAAAGCCGGACTGGCGGGCCTGACGAAGGCAATGGCGCTTGAACTGGCTCCTATTGTTCGCGTCAACTCCGTCTGCCCCGGCCCGGTCGATACTCCAATGATGGAGTCGGAACTAAAATGGTTCGGCGGGACGGATGACGTACGCCAGGGAGCTGTCTCGCAGGTTCCACTTAAAAGGTTCGCCTCGCCGGAGGAAATTGCCAAATTCGCGGTGTTTGTGGCAGTCGATGCGACTTTCGCAACTGGCGCGATGCTCAGTGTTGATGGCGGGACCACCGCGCGATAGATCCAGCCCACATGCGCGCGCTTTCGCAGGCCCCAACGCCTTCCGTGCCAACGGCGGGTGTTGGGGCTTTCTTTTTCGCACCGAGGGACATTTCTCATCGATGCACGCGCCCATAAGTCAATCTTATAAGGTCATCAGAACTTCGATTTTGCGACGTCGATCGGTTTGGCCGACTATCGGTTGGCAATCAGGTGATTGCCGCTCCGCCGGAGGAACTCGCACAATTCGCGTGCGCGGTCAGGCGAGCGAAATCCCGCCTTTCGAAGGAATGCAGCCATGCGCGTTACAAACATCCGGGCATACCGGATCCCAACGGGCGGTGTTCGCCCGGTGCTCGTTGAAGTCACGACGGACGAAGGTATCACGGGCTGGGGCGAAGCAGCTGTAGCCTACGGTCTGGGCGCCCGCGCTGCCGCTGGCGCCATCGCCGACTACTCGCCGCGCGTCATCGGCCAGGATCCGCGCTATCCGCGACAAGTCTATCACGAAATCTATGACAACTCCTTCTGGACGAAGGGCGGCGGCGCCATCGCCTTCGCGGCGGTCAGCGCCATCGATCAAGCTCTCTGGGACATCAAGGGTAAAGCATTGGGCGTTCCAGTCTACGAACTGCTCGGCGGAAAGTTTGCTGACCAGGCCCAGGTATACGCCAACGGTTGGAACTATCACTGCAACGACGCCGTCGAGTGGGCAAAGGCGGCGGAACGGCCTCTGAAGGATGGCTACAAGATCCTCAAGAGCTACCCCTTCGCTACGCAGCAGCCCGGGCGAACGCTCACTCACGTCCAGCGGCGCATGCTTTCACCGGAAGAACTCACGAGAGCAATCGACCGGATCAAGCTTCTCAAGGAAGTAGTTGGTGATCAGGCAGAACTCATGATCGACCTCTCGGGCGGCATCAACAATGACCAGCTGTTCCGGGTGCTCGACCTCTGTGAGGAACTCAACGTCATGTGGGTCGAAGAGCCACTCGACGCGTTCAATATCACAGGACTGAAGAATCTTGCGGGACGCTACAAGTTCCCGATCGCTGCTGGTGAGCGTGTCTATACACGAAACGGCTTCCGCAACCTTCTTGAAACGGGCGCGATTGATGTCGTTATGCCGGACGTTGGGAATTGCGGCGGCGTCTTCGAACTTGTTCAGATTGCTGCGATGGCGGAAGCCTACAACGCACGCGTTTCACCCCACAACTGCGCCTCCACACTCTGCACCGCGGCATCGCTCCAGGTATGGGCAGCGTGCGCAAACGCAATGCCATTGGAAATCTATCCCTACCTGCCAGAATCCACCGGTTATGTTCAGGTTCTGAAGAACGCTCCAGAAAATCGTATCCGCAATGGCTACCTCGAAGTCAGCACCGATCCGGGTCTGGGCGCCGAGGTTGATGCCGAGCGGCTTCAAAACTACTGCGTCTTCGACTACAAGCAGGAAGCTGCTTGAGCAACGGTGCTTGATGTTGCCAGGCGCCCATGCCCGGGGCGGTTTCTGTTTAAAGGCGCCGCGGCTGACCGGCAACTGGCGACCGGAGAACACCAAGCGTCCGCCATTTCGGATTTCCCGGTTTCAATAGTGAAACACGTCAAGGACTGGTATATTCTGGGCGGCGTCCCGCGCAAGATGATAAAACGGCGGCCAATCGACGGACTGACCGCCTTTTTGTGCCTGAATGTCCACCAAATTGAGCACCCCACGTTACTCCGCATTCCTCGTAGCGCAGCAGGGGGCAATCTGCTTACTGGTTCTTAAGCGTGGGATACACGGCTCCTTGGAGCGGAACGGATTTTCTCCACTGAGGTATGTTGCAACACGGCGCCGGTGCCAGCAATAGTCGGCGGGAAGGATCCAGGCGGCTCAGATGAATGTACTTGGGAGACGATCGGAACGTGGCATGGGTCAATCCGAAGCCGGACATTGTCGGATGTACGAAATGCCCGCACACTTCGTTCAGGTCGTCACGCGTGCTTGCAGAACAATGCGCCGGCCCTGACGCCAAGACAGAAGTGTAAATTCGGCGCCTCGCATCGTGGTTGACAAACTAAATCCGCTTTCGCCGCACGCGGCGACAGAGCCGCTGGTCGAGTTCAACCCGCGGCGACTTGGTTAAAGAGAGTACCGGTAAAGCCAGTGGGGCTATGATGGTAGCAATTCAATAAGGACGGAGCCGGCTTCGCTTATGTCCCGGGCCGTTGCCTCCGAAGCTGCATTGGCGTCCTGTTTTCTTAGAGCCGCGATCATATGCTCATGCTCCTCGTTGGCGATGGCCAGGAACCGACCCTCCTGCGCCAGTCGGTTCAGCCAGGGGCCAGTTCTCAGCCAGCACAGCCCTATCAGCTGCTGGAGATAGGGCAGTCCGGATGCCTCGTAGATTAGGAAGTGGAAGGTCTGATTGTCCGCTAGGTAATCGGGAAAGCAGCCCCTCTCGATAGCCGCATGCATTCGATCCGAGAGGGTCTGTAGCCTGTCGCACAGCTCGCCGTCGGCCCGCGCGGCGGCAGCCTCGGCGGCGAAGCGTTCCAGGCGAAGACGAATTTCAGTGACCTCGATGAACCGGCTGCGCGTCATGACGGGAACCTGGATGGCCCGGTTCGGGGTCAGTTCCAGCGCCCCCTCCGCGATCAGCCTTTGCAACGCCTCGCGCACCGGCGTGGCCGAGATCCCGAGGCTCACGCCAAGGCCCCGGATCGTCAGAGACTGACCGGGCGCTAGCCGCCCCGTAAGAAGCGCGTTGCGCAACGTGGCATAGGCTTGCTCATGCAACGGCTCTGACGTTAGTTGTGTGAACTCCATTCGATTTCTCTTTCCTACGTTTTGACCGAAGCTAGAACAATTTCTGTAGAACTGTGAGTGCTTTCGTCAAAAAATCCCAGAAAAACAGGACGATGGCGCCTTGCAAAGCCGACCTTGAAATCTTTAGTGGTCAATATGATGCCAGCGCCTCCTGCGCTGCTTCGAGAAAACGCTCGGCCTCCGTCCGGCGTAGGACCAGAGGAGGGCGAATCTTGAGGATATTTGCCCCCGGCCCGGTGGCGCTGATCAGGACCCCATTACGCCGCAGGTGGTTGACTACACGACCGGCCAGCCGCGCATTGGGCGCACCGCCTTCCACGCATTCGACGGCGAGGAACAGCCCGGTGCCGCGCACGTCGGCAATATCGTCGCGGCCCGCGGCGATCTCCTTCAGCCCTTGTTTTAGAATAGCGCCGGTGATGCGCGCATTTTCCTGCAGTCCTTCTTCCTCGATCACGTCGAGCACTGCCATCCCAGCGGCGCAGGCCACCGCATTGCCGCCGAACGTATTGAAGTAGCGCGCTTTGGCACCGAACTCGTCGACGAGCTCCGGCCGAAGAGCCAGGCCCGCGACTGGAAAGCCGTTGCCCATTGGCTTGCCCATGGACACCATATCGGGCACCAACCCGTGGCGCTGGAAGCCCCAGAAGGCGTCCCCGGTGCGTGCGAAGCCGGGCTGCACTTCATCTGCGATGAAGACGCCGCCCTCGGCGCGGATGAGATCGACAGCGGGTTTGAGGAAGCCTGCCGGATCGGGATAAAGCCCGTCGCTGGAAAAAATCGTGTCTACAATGAAGGCGGCCGGCTCTATATGGTCGGCCCTCAGCGAGGCGATGGCGGCGGCGAGATCCGCGGCGAGTTTTGCGCCCTGCTCGGCGGGCGCAACTGTAAGCGCATTCGGTGCCGGGATCACCCGCACGCGCGATCCGCGTGGTACGAAGTCCCCCAGCGAAGGCGAGATCTCTGAGACCGCCTCCGTTACCCCGTGATAGGCGAGACTGGTGACGATCACGCCTTGCCGCCCGGTGAACGAGCGCGCGATCCTCAGCGCAAGGTCGTTGGCTTCCGATCCGGTGCAGGTGAACATGGTGTGGCCGAGCGCTGGTGGCATGGTCTTGAGCAGCCTGTCCGCATAGGCGACGACGCCCTCATGCAGATAGCGGGTATGGGTGTTAAGTGTGCCGAGTTGGCGCGTGATGGCCTCAATCACCTTCGGATGACAATGGCCGACCGACGCTACATTGTTATAGGCGTCGAGATAGGCCTTGCCCTTGTTGTCGTAGAGCCAGACTCCTTCGCCGCGCACAAGGTGCAGCGGTTCTTCGTAGAACAAACGATAGGCCGGGCCGAGCACCTTGTTGCGGTGCTCGATCAGGGCCGCATCCTCGGCTTCAAGGCTCGAAATGCGTTTCGGGTCAAAGGCGTTGACCATAGTCATGGCAATTTACTCCGGTTTGGCGGAAAGAGCGGCTGCGTGCAGAGTTTCCGCGGCTTTGTTTGGGCCGATGCGGTCGACTACGTCCAACCCCCGAAGCGAGGCCGCGGCATTGCGCAGAATATAGCCGGCGTTTTCGGGATAGCGTCGCGCCCGCCATGCCGTGATCGCGAGCGTGGTGATGTGGCGCAGCCGGATCAGGTCCGGGAGCAGCATGAATTCCTCCTCCTCTAGGGGCAAGACGCGGTAGTATCCAGTGACCATCTCGGCGACCCGGCTCAGCGGTTCGGTGTCGTCGGTGATGTGGTAGGAGCAGGCTACGGCGAGGTCACAAAGCGTCGGCGTATGCACCATATCGCCGAAATCGATAATCCCGGTCGGCCGCGTGGCCTCGGTCGCATTCACCACGAGGTTGTGGGGGTTGAAATCGTTATGGACGATTTGGGCGCGCAGATGTGGCAGGCGCGGTGCGATCTCTGCATCGAAGCGGTCAAGGAGGGCGATCAGCCGGACCCGCAGCGTGCTGTCCTCAACCGAGTCGAGCATAGGGCGTAGGCGCCCCGCATGTTTGATATCCCATTGCAGCACATGGCCCGCCGCGGGATGAAAGAAGCCGCGCAGTGCTTTGGTCAGCCGCGCGAGTAGGGCGCCTATGCCGCGGTGCAGGTCAGGGCCGGGGCTGGCCGCGTGCAGCATGGTGCCGTCGATGAAGGTCAACAGCCGCGCCACATGTTTTTGCCCGGAAGGTCCGGTTACGATCTCCCAGGGTTTGCCCTCCCGCGTCTCGCAGATGCGTTGCACCGGCAACGCCGGATCAATGGCGGCAAGATGCGCAAGGGCTGCGGTCTGCATCGCCGTCACGGCGCGGTCCTCCGCGGCATTGGTGATCTTCAGGAGAGCTTGCTCGCCGCCCGCAAGACGGATTTGGAAGTTCGAATCCCGCTCGGAGGATAGCATTCGCATCTCGCCGGCAATGCCGAACACGAGTTCCGCGATGCGGGCGCCTTCTTTCAGCGAGATGCCTGGCGGAGGCACGGACAGAAGCGCACTTTCGGTGATTGCTCCGATCTCGGCCGTACGAGCCGGGTCTGTCGTCGCGAAGAAAGGCGGCAGGCCGCCGGAAGGCCCGGCTGCGGCGGGGTGGGGATTGATTAACACTACAATATCCTTGTTGCTGTGCTTGGCTGCTTGGTCAAACCGAAGAGTTGCTGCCGCCGGCGAGGCACTCGCCGCCATCGACCACCAGCGCATGGCCGGTGATGAAGGAAGAGCGATCCGAACACAGAAAGAGCACGGCTTCTGCGATCTCCTCCGGTCGACCAAAGCGGCCCATTGGCACCAGGTCGCGCACGACCTTTTCCAGCGCCGCGCGGCCGCCGAGCTGCGCCTCGTATGGCCCGTTAAACGGCGTGTCGACCCAGCCGGGGCAAAGCGCATTCACCCGGATGCCGTCGCGGGCGTAGTCAAGCGCGATCTGTTTGGTCATGGTGATGACGGCCGACTTGGTGGTTATATAAGCAAGCATTCCCTTGTCGAGAAACACGCCGGCGTTCGACGCGGTGTTGAGGATCACTCCGCCGCCCTGCGCTCGCATATGAGGGAGCGCTGCCTTGCAGGCCGCAAACTGCGCGACTACATTGATCTCGTAGCTCTTGCGCATGTCGGCGGTATTGATCTGCTCCAGTGACCCGCCGATCTGGATGCCCGCGTGATTGTGCAAGATGTTCAGCGCGCCGTGCTCGCGCACGAGCTTGGCAAAGACTTCGGTCACCTCGGCTTCGTCCGCCACATCCATCGCCGACGATGCGGAAAACCCGCCGGCGGCGCGGATAGCCTCCGTGGTTTCCTCTGCCAGTTCGGCTTCGCGGTCGGTCGCCATCACGAAGCAACCGTTGGCGGCAAGGATATGGGCGGATTGCCGGCCGATCCCAGATCCGGCTGCCGTGACGAGCGCGGTCTTGCCGCTTAGAAGCGTGTAGCTCATGGGGTGCCTCCTTGACGTAGGCTGCTCTCAGTTTTCGCGTCGAACAGGTGCACGGCTCCGGCATCCACATGGAAGCGGCGCACCTGACCGCGCTCCGGCGCCGTGCCGGGCTGTAGGCGTAAAGTGACCTCTTGGCCGGCAACGTCGCCGATGACGTAGACTTCGGCGCCGCAGGGTTCGATTAGCGACGCGGTGATGGCAAATGACGGCCAGTCGGGGCTGCGTGCTTCCAAGTAGAACGCCTCCGGTCGCACGCCGAGCAGGACTTGGCGGCCGCGCTCGCCCTTCAGGTGAGCGAATGCCGGCGGCAGCGGGAAGGAGGCGCCTTTCGGCACGGTAATCACACCGTCCCCGACCGTAGCTGGAAGTAGGTTCATGGCCGGCGAGCCGATGAATTTGGCGATGAAGGTGTTGGCGGGGCGATTGTAGAGATCGTCCGGTGAGCCGATCTGCTCGATCCTGCCGGCGCGCATGGCGACGATACGGTCGGCGAGCGTCATGGCTTCGATCTGATCGTGGGTGACGTAGATCACCGTCTGCTTCTCTTCCAGATGCATCCGCTTGATCTCGGCGCGCATCGAGGTGCGAAGCTGTGCATCTAGGTTGGACAGCGGTTCGTCGAAGAGATAGACTGCGGGCTGGCGCACCATCGCGCGGCCCATGGCGACGCGCTGGCGCTGCCCGCCCGACAGTTCCCGCGGCTTGCGCGAAAGCAGGTGGTCGATATGCAACATTTTCGCCGCGCGGTTCACCTGGTCGTTGATTTCCGACTGCGAAACCTTCGCAAGTTTCAAGCTGAAGCTCATGTTCTCGGCTGCGGTCATATGCGGGTAGAGGGCATAGGACTGGAAGACCATCGCGATATCACGGTCGCGCGGCGAAAGGTGCGTCACCGCGCGCTCGCCAATGCGGATCTCGCCCGCCGTAGTAGCTTCCAGCCCGGCTATCATGCGCAGTAGCGTTGTCTTGCCGCAGCCGGAAGGGCCAACTAGCACGACGAATTCCCCGTTAGCGATCCTCAAATCAAGGTCGCGAATAATATCGACAGAGCCAAAGTTTTTGACGAGCCGAACCACTTCCACCTGGGCCATTTGTATTCCCTTTGCTAGAATCTTTTTGTGAAAAGACCGCGTCGTTCGCACACGTCGGCGGCCTCCTCGATCATGGCGGCGATCCGGGTTGCGCCATAGTCGCGCCGCATCAGCGCGGCTTGCGCACGCAGTTCCTCGGCGGATCTCGCGCGGCCGGGGCGCAGCAGTTCATAGGTATTGAGGAGCGTCTCCTGCGGCACGGCGACCAACTCCGCGGCGCGCTCGAAATTCTCGGCGAGACGGTCGCGGCCCGTCGCGCGTGCGATATCAGCCTGCAGTCGCAGCACTGCGGGCGAGATCGCCAAATCCTGTGCGCCGACCCGGCCTTCCAGCACGGCGTCGACAGTGAAATCCTCAAGTCTGAGCCCCGTTTTGCTACGTACCAGATGAGGCGCCTTTTCGGAGAGGGGGTAGAGATTGCGAGCATCTGAACTCATGCATTCCGCTCCGGACTGGCGAAGAACATCTCTTCCGGCTCGGCGCCGGGTTCGGTCATTTCCGTTTCGATGGCGTAGAGCAACGCGACACGCGGGTGGAAGCGCGCGCCGAGCGCCTGCCCGTTATTGGTCACGATAATCGGCTCGGGCGTCTCGCCCCAGGTCATGCGCCCGGCATTACGGCCCATGGCGCGATATTGCTCCAGCGATACTAATGGCGCGTTGGAGAATAGCTCCAAGTTCATGTGCGGCAGCCGGTCCATTTGGTGGATGATCGCGGTGCCCTTGGCCTGAACGCCTATACCATAACCAGAACCTGCCAGATGGGCAGCACTCAGGCCCAGAAAGGATGTGTCTGCCGTGTGGCGGATCCGAACCACACGCGGCATTCCGCCACCTTCCAGCACACCCTTCGTCAATGCATCTAAGACTTCGCTGACGGCGTGTCCCGCAGTCGTACAATGCAGTCGATCACCGAAAGCTGGCGAAATGCCTATGACGACCTCGTGTGGATCCTCGCCCTTTGCAGCAATTCCGATTGAGTAAAGTTGCGCCGAACCCGTCGGGGGCTCGTGATTTCCCTCCGCCGCCAAGACGTGGCTGCGATTGATAGTGCCACGAACCGCCTTGACACGGTCCCAGCGCGGCTGGTTCATCCGGTAGCCGGTGCCAGGCCCGGAATAGTTGTTTGGCTCATTTACCGCACTGATGACCCTGCCATCGCGAACGACAGCTGAGGTCTGGAGATAGTCTCCGCTTATGCGTTGGCGCAACATGCTCATCAGGTTTTCGGCCATGTCGCGGCGGCCGCGCAGGGCCAGCGCTTTCACGACATCGAGCGCTGTCAGGCCGCGAGCAGCGATATCTCGACTAATTTGAAGGGTGCGCCTGGGAGTAAAGGTCTCCGTGTCCTCTGAGCCGGAAGCGAAGATGACGCTATTCTTCATGTCTGCATCGGCCGTGGCGAGGCCGAGCTCATCGAGGACATCCGCAAGTGCTTCAACGGCCTGGCTTCGTGCGTGCAACGCCTTCTCTTCTTCTAGCGGGGCGAGCCCGCCATCTACCTCGAAGTCGCGTTGCAGGACGAGGTAATCTTCCATTTCCTCTGCATTGAACAACGACGGATTAAAGGAGTTATCGTAGGCGCGAATTGAGCCGAACCCGGAGGTAATAAGGTCCGATCCAGCAAGCAAATAGGGGGTTATCTTGGCCCCGATGCGGATTTCCGACTCTGACGTCCTCGTATCGTTGCCGGAGGCGCACTCCAGTCCGAGCCATACTGCGAGAAGGTTTTCCGCCATCAACTCGCGCACGCCACCTGGCATTGATGCCGTTAGTGGCGCGCCGTCTATGCCGCCGTTCTGGGTCCCCTGTACGCCCATGGCTCGCTGGAGGCACAAACAGCGCGCCTCCAGATACAGCACTGAACGTTGTTCATGATAGCCCATTAGCAGTTCTGCGCCAGCTCCCGATGTGCAGCGCGCCTTGATGCCCCTAGATGCGTAGGCCGCGGTCAGGAAGGTTTTCGACCAAGGCGTGTCGTCACCGTCGACAAAGGATCGTTCACTGCCGTAGACTGAAACGGTTTCGGCATATGTAGCAAGGCCGGCCAGCCCGATCTTGAGCTCTTCTGCTTCCTCGATCGAGCATTGAAAGAGAGTGCTGCCACGTCCGACTGCCGCACCCACCGTGCAGGCGAGTGCGTTGGCCCAAGCATTGCCCGCCACTCGCATCGTGGTTTCGATTTCGTCGAAGCCTAGTGCCACGGCAATGGCGGAATCGGCTGCGAGTTGCAGCGGATCATCCTTAGCGTTGGTGACGTGCGCCTGGTTTCCGGGGCTGTGCCTCTGGCGCATCTTGGAATAGGCAAATGTCACCTCGAGTGCCGACAGCTTACCTACTACTTCAGCCAGTTTGGCAGGGGTCATCCCTCGCGCCAGACGTTCAAGCTCCGTCCGTGATACGTTAACGTCTACTAACATCCGTGCCACAAGCGTGCTGTCGAGTTCCATAGCTTCCTTGGCCACGGAAACATCGATGTGGTGGGCAGCGATGAAGGCGTCGAGAATATCGAAATCCGCTGCCTTCCGACCATCCATCTCGAGAACATCGCCCTTGGGTCCGACCTTGAGCCCCGGAGCGGGATCGAACGGCGAATGGAGAACCGCGAATCCATCCTCCGGACTTTCCTCTGAGAAACTGTCGAGCCGGAGGGGGCGCTTGTCCCACTCCAGCATACGCTTCCAACGCGGTGGCCGGTTCTGCGTCATGTCAATTCTCCCGCATGACACGCAGAAGAACGACGGTCAGGACGATTACTGCAGTGAGTAGGATGAATGAAACTGCTGCCGCCTGCCCGATGTCCAGGAACCGAAACCCGAGACGATAGGCATAAAAGCTAATAGTCTCAGTTACCTTGCCGGGACCACCCTGCGTGAGCATATAGATCAGGTCATAGCTCTTCAGAGCTGTGATCATACGGATCATCAGGGTGACAAGGATGACCGGTTTCAGCATGGGCAAGGTGACGTGGCGAAGAATCTGAAACGCATTTGCACCATCGATACGCGCAGCCTCTACCGGATCTTGCGGCAGCGACTTGAGACCTGCATAGAGCATGATGAGCATGAGCGAAGTTTCGGTCCAGATATCGACCAGCACGACGGTTGCTAACGCAAGATGAGGATCGCCGAACCAACCCTGTTGAGGAATTCCGACGACGGAAATAATCCAGTTGATGATCCCAAGATTAGGGTTGAACATCAGGCGAAACATGAGCGCCACGGCGACTGGCGTCATGAGAATCGGAAGCATAAGGACAGTGAGATACAGTTCGCGGAACTTCAGCCAAGACTGATTTAGCAGAAGTGCCAAACTCAAAGCGATCAGGAATTCTAGACAGACGACGATTGCCGTCAGCTTCATCGTCGTCCATGATACGCTTGCGAAATCCTCACTCAAAATGACAGCATAGTTGTGGAGCCAGACTAGGTCACCGAGCCCGTAGGTGATCACATATTCATGCAGGCTGAGCCAGAAGGAATAGATAAGTGGCCCGGCAACTACGCAGGCTAGAACGATAATTGTCGGCATCATGAACAATAGTTTGTAGAATGCGAACGAATATCCGTCCGTTTTGCGCGATTGGGCGGAACGCGAAGGTGTCGCAGCGGTTCGGCTAATGCTTGTCATGCTAATGGGTCCGTACACGATGGGATCAACGCTGCGGCCGGCTGATTTAACCGGCCGCAGGACATTGTCTGGGCGATCACTTCAACAGTGGGTCCCCCTTGGTAAGACCGGCAAACTTATCCTCTGCGTTGGCGATCGCAGTCGCCGGATCTGTACCGTTTGCGAGAACGTCGCCCATGACCTCCGCAAAGACTTCAACCAGTTGGGTCGCGCGCGACATCACTGGCAGACCCTTCGCGTGGGCGAGCGCATCGCCCACTGCGGCCATTTGCGGCCAACGCTTCAGATATTCCGGATCTTGATAGATCCAGGCCTGCGTCGCTTGCCCACCTGCCATTGCGCGCTTCATCGCAATGTCTTTAGACTCGACCCACTTCATAAATTCCCAAGAGCAATCGGGATTTGCAGCATTCGTCGGGATGGCCCAACCCCAGGCGCCAAGTAGGCTATCCTTACCCGGCATGCGTGCAAACGCCACCTTGTCCACCACCTTTGACTCTTTTGGATCCTGCAACGTGGGCATCAAGAATAGATAGGTGATCGCGAAGACTGCTTTGTCCTGCTTCAGCGCATTGGCGACATCGTCGAAGTTTGCGCCCAGAGCGCCGGGCTGAGCAGCCTTGGCTAGGAGCTCTGCGTAGATCTTTACGGCCTCTATAGCCTCTGGAGAGTTCAGCGATGGGACCCAGGTCTGACGGTTGTAGAAATCCCCTCCAAGCGAGAAGAGATAATTGGTGGCTTCCATCACCACGGGATCGGCGCGCTGGCCCGCCATCGCCACACCTGCTTTACCGGTGAATTTGCCCGCCCATTCCGCCACGTCGGCATATTCCTCGAGGGTTTCTGGCAATCGCCAGTCACGCCCGAACTTCTCCTTATATGCGGCCTGGAACTTAGAGTCCTCGACGATATCCTTACGGTACAGCATGCCCATCGCGTAGTGCCAGAATGGCAGCATGTAGGTGGTGCCCTTGACCTTACCGTTTATCTCCATGAGTGCCGGATAGTAGACGGAGGTGTCGACCTTGTCGGCGGCAATACGGTCATCGAGTGGCTGGATCCACTTGGCAGTGACAAACTCACCGGTCCAATAGCTGTCAACTGCCAGTACGTCGTAAGTGCCGGTCGAAGCAGTCAGACTGGGCACAAGCTTTTCATGCATAAGCGAGTAGTTTACTGCCTCGATGTTGATCTTGGCGCCCGACAGTGCTTCGAATTCCGGACCGATCTTCATCAGCGCAGTGCTATCAGGAACCGTCTCGAGCAACAGGTTCAAGGTCTTGCCTTTACAGACGGCCGCGGGATCGGCAAGTGCGGTCGAGGCGGCAAGCAGCGAGGCGGCCATCACGCCAAGCATAGTTCTGAGCTGTCGGGGCATGCTTCGATCTCCTTAGTACTGGTTGAGTAGTGGATGGTTACGGTCGTTTGCCGGTCAGCCTTTGACCGCTCCAAGGTTTAGCCCTGCGACGAGGAAACGGCGCATGGCGAAATACAGGATCGCCATTGGCAGCATGGCAAGGATAGTTGCCGCGCTGACCGCCCCGATCGCCGTACCTTGCTGGGTGACCAAGCTTGATATCGCGACAGGGAGGGTTTTAGACTCGTTTCCTGTCAGCATCAGAGCGAACAGAAATTCATTCCAGCTCAGCACGAAGCTCAAAACCGTGGCGGCTCCGATACCTGGAAGAAGAGCTGGGACAATGATGCGTATGAATGCCGTCAATGGCGTGCAACCATCAATCAACGCTGCCTCGTCTAACTCGCGTGGGACGCGCTTCATGAAGCTCATCATCAACCAGACGACGTATGGCAGGTTGAAGGCGAGATAGGTGACGATCAGGCCGGTTCGGGAATCAGTCAGCCCGATATTCTTGAAAATTAGAAAGAAAGGGATGACCAACACGATGGGCGGCATCATCTGGGTGGCCAGAATGACGATCGGCATTGCCTTGCCGCCGGCTTTGTAGCGGTCCATCGCGTAGGCGGCGAGGGCACCGATGAGGACTGCAAGCAACGTGGATGTTAACGCGATAATGAGACTGTTCAGGAAGAAGGCCCCAAAATTCATCTCGAGTATTATCGTCCTGTAGTTGTCGAGCGTCGGCGTGAAAAACAGGGCGGGCGGCAATTGGTAAGCGACTACCTTGTCGGCAAACGAGGTACGAAGCACCCAGAGGAGCGGCAAGAGTATCGCCAGGCTACAGATGGCGAGGATGAGATGCGTGACAACTCGAAGAATAAGGGAAGGCTGCACGATTACGCCTCGTCTGTGTTATAACAAATAACGTATTACATGTATGAGATATCTTTTTCGCTGCCAGTCAAGAGTTTTTTTCGGAGGACGTATGATTGACCGCATGCGGCGCATGCCATTCCGGTTACAAAACGTGTGCGCACAGCCAGCAAAAGAAGCTCTCGGAGGTCAGAGAGAACTGCCGCCAACTCGGTCGGCGGTTTCGCCGACGCAGCAGCCGCGGCCCGAAGCTGCGCCAGTTCTCGGCGACTATCAAACCTGTGTGACCCTGCTCCGGTCTGCACAGGCATGAATTCGAGTATCTGTTAGTGTCGGAGCGGACCAGAGAGCCTGCCGAGTTGGTTTCGAACTCTGCCAGATCTTATGGCTGTTCTGCTGCCGACGGCCGGGAGGCCTGGAATTGGCTTGTCTACTGCAATTCCACGATTTTGATACAAATCCACCGTCAGCGTCGCCCACGGTGGACATTGAATTTGGCCTTGGTTGTTCCGGCGGCCAAGTACATCGATCTGATGTTCTGCCTACCGGTAACCTCCGTGCTTGGATGTTCAGCGCTGCGCGACGTAGAAGGCCAATCCCTTTGACTTGGATGAGAACTTCACTTTCTCGCCCTTGCCAAAGAATAGGATATCGCCCGGCTTCATATCGTAGGTCTCGCCGCGGTCGTTTGTTACCGACAATTCACCTTCGAGGAGAATTTTGAACTCTTCCGCGTCGTACGTATAGGGACAAGGTTCTCCGGCCTCTTGCTTGAAAAGGCCGCAGGTGATGGGCGCACCCTTATTTTCTGAAGTCAGAAGATCCGACATGAAGGCTTTGATGTCGGGTAGCTTCAGATCGGTGATCTCGCATGTAAGGGCGTTGTCGAGTTTGCGGATTGTCATCGGTGTCTCACTTTGTCTGTTTGTTGGTTTCGGGCTTGTGCTGATAAGCCGGCCTGCTTGGTAGATGGTGGCGTTCGGCCAAGGGGCGGGGCGCAACGTAGGACAGGAACGTTAGAATAACAATAGGACGATCGTACAAAAATTACTTAGTGAGGTTCCGTAGTGGGTATGCTAGCCAATGGTCATATCGCTTGCTTGCTGGACCTTCCTGATCATGAGCCCCAACTGCCGCTCTTTCGTGCTTCCGTTGCGTCGAAAATTGTTTTAGGACTTATGTCCAAGGTAAAGTCGGCGGAGCCGCATGCGGTTCTACTTGGAAAGCGGGCCGAGGGAGGCCGGATCCAATGGAAGAAACTCATCAGTCGAATGAGCCAACGACGGGAACAGCGTTGGCGACGACCGGCAAGGGAAACGCACGTGTGCGCGCCATCCTTGAGGAGGCGAAGAACATCCTGGTGGAAGAGGGCTTTGCCGAACTATCGTTTCGCACGCTCGCAAAGCGATGCGGAATAACAGTTGGAAACGTCACCTATTATTTCCCGACTAAAGAGCTCCTGATGGAGCAGCTCGCCGTCTATATATTTGATCGCTGGGATGAGGGATTTCAACGACGAGTGCCTGAGCGCCTGACCGATCACATCGAAATCTTTGAATATTCCGTCCGCTACATGATTGAGGAAAACAAGCGGCCTCGCACAAATGCTCTCCTTCAGGAGATGTGGGCAATATCCAGCCGTAGCGATACGGTGATGCGGATGTTGGACGTTTTCTACGCAAAAATGCGTGCTTGGATCGAGGGAATGCTGGCCGGCGTGAACTCGGAGCTTCCCATCCGTGCTCGAAAGTTGCGAGCTGCTTTGATCACCTCCCAAATTGAAGGATTGATTGTACTGATAGGGCCGCGCCGCATTCCACATGACGAGTTGCGCGGATTGGAAGAGGCGGCTCTTGTCGCAATTAGGCAGTTGGCGATAGCGCCAGATGGGAGTGTTTAGTTTTTTCAATTCGACGTTGTCTGCGGTGGTCAACAGGCCATTACCAGACCTACGTTCCTTCTTTCAACGCACGCTTGACCCGCAGAATGGTTATTCCAACAGTTTGAATTAGCCCCCGAAAGGCCCGGACATGCTCCCCCACTTAGCTAAGTGGGTAGGAGTAATGTTGGTAATATGACTAGTAGCAATTTTAAGATGGAAGTCCTCTCTGGGCCGGAACGTCGGCGG
>NZ_ML133700.1 GCF_003985155.1 Rhizobium vallis
TGATCTGGGATATATTGACCTGGAGCAGAGGACCTTGCAAACCATCGACAACCCGTTCGGCACGAGGTTGTCACCCATGTGTTAGGTACGCTCTGTTACCTATGTCTCCGGTATGGACACTTCAGCTATCGGAGCAGTTGAAAGGATACGAACCATCGACCCCTCACGTCGAGCGCAAGGCACTCAAAATTCGAGGTCTGAGGCGTAAGGCATGTTATGGAACAAGTGGCGTAGAATGGATGTGTCAGCTTCGACCACGCAGGTCGTCCTCATCCTTTCTTCCGTTGCATGGCGGCAAGAACCGATCTTTCCGATTTCAGCAGATAGGCTTCCAGGAAATCGATGGCGTCCGCAGTTTTCTCCTCCTCGATCAATTGGAGGAGGCTTATGTTCAGCGCGATGTAGGGTTCATGGAGATGAGCCGTGTATGCCAGAAGGCGGAAGACAAGCCGGAGTTCGGCCAGTACGAGATCGAAGCATAGGGAAAGCCGCGGACTGTCGCATAGGCTCACCATGGCGCGGTGAAACTCCATATTGACCGTCCCGACCTGTTGCCAGTCGCTGCTGGAGCGGGCGGCATCCGCCTCGTGCGTCAGAGCTTTCATCCTGGCAAGCGCCGGATGCCCGCGGCTTGCCGCCTGGATGGCGCCCTTTTGAATGACCCATCGCACGCGGTAGATATCCATGACCGCGGATTCATTTGGTGAAACGACGAACACGCCGCGGTTGGGAATATGCGTCAGCAGCCCTTGGCTGGTCAGCAGCCGAAAGACTTCCCGCAGGGTATTGCGCGATATGCCGAATTGCCCGGCCACCTGATGTTCGGAAAGCTTTTCGCCCGGTGCGAAGCGTCCCTGGATCAGCATTTCCCGTATTCGCAAAGCCACTTTTTCGGAAAGCGGCTGATCACTCTGCTCATCCAAATCGGCCAAGGCCATGAAATTTGCTCACTCCGAAGACCCGTTCATCCGATCATAGACAGTTTTTTATTGTTGAACAATATTGTATATGTTATTCAACAATCTCTGCTCTATCAATCAACAGGCTATGATATGATGACCGTCGATCTCAACAGCGATCTTGGTGAAAGCTTTGGTCCGTGGCCGATGGGCGACGACGTTGCGATGCTCGACATCGTCACAAGCGCGAACATTGCCTGCGGCTTCCATGCCGGTGATCCTGCCGGCATTCTGAAGGTGCTGCGGGCGGCGGCGGCTCGGGGCGTGGTGGTCGGCGCGCATGTCGGATACCGGGACCTCGTGGGATTCGGCAGGCGCAACATGGATCCGTCGAGCGAAGAGCTGGTCGGTGATACGATCTACCAGATCGGCGCCCTTCAGGGGCTGGCGAAAGCGGCAGGCACGACGGTGCGTTATGTCAAACCGCACGGCGCGCTCTACAACACCATTTCGAACGACGCCCGCCAGGCGGGCGATGTGATCGCGGCGATAAAGGCCGTCGATCCTTCCCTCATCCTGATGGCGCTCGCCGGCGCCCCCATCGTCAAGCAGGCTCGTGCGGCCGGGCTGACCGTCGTTTGCGAAGCCTTTGCCGACCGCGCCTATAATGCCGACGGCAGCCTTGTCAGCCGCCGTGCGCCGGGCGCGGTCATCCACGATCCGGATCAGGTCGCCGAACGGATGCTGCGGTTGGCGACTGAAGGCCGGATCACGACAATCGACGGCGACGATATCGAACTCGAAGCGCAGACGATCTGCGTCCACGGCGACACGCCGACGGCGGTCGCGCTGGCGCAAAGATTGCGGGAGGCCTTTACGGGGCGCGGCATCCGATTGGCCGCTTTCGCCGAGGTGAAGGACGGTGCGGCCCGTGGGTGAACTCCTGCGTTTCCTTCCCGCAGGCAGCGACAGTTTCCTGATCGAGCTTGCGGATCTCGAAACGGCGCAGGCGCTGTTTGACAGGCTGCAGGAAAAACAGCTGCCCGGCGTGAAGGAACTCATCCCTGCAGCCCGCACCGTCATGGTCCGTTTCGATCCACTGGAAACCGACCGCGCGCGGCTGGCGGATCTGATCGCGGAGATGGACCTTTCCGCGCGCACGGCGCGCGCAGGTTCCTTCTTCGAGATTCCGGTGGTCTACGACGGAGAGGATCTGGGAGATGTCGCCGGCTTGCTCGGCTGGACGGTTGAGGAACTCATTTGCCGGCATAGCGAGGCGACCTTCACCGTCGCCTTCACCGGTTTCGCCCCGGGCTTTTCCTACATGACCTGTGACGATCCCGCCTTCGACGTTCCTCGCAGAAAAAGCCCGCGGGTGCGAATCCCGGCAGGATCCGTCGCGATCGGCGGCCGCTTCGGCGGCATCTATCCGTCCGATAGTCCCGGCGGCTGGCAGCTTCTCGGGACCACTCCCTGGCGGATGTGGGACACTGAGCGGGAGCGGCCGGCTTTGCTGGCCCCCGGCGACCGTGTGCGCTTTCGCCGCCTTTCGGCACAGGAAGTCGCCCCAGTCGGCATGGCTTCGGCAAAGACAACAGCGCCGGCTCCGCCGTCAGGCGGCCTAACGGTTACCCAATCGGACCGACCGGCATTATACCAGGACCTAGGTCGGGCCGGCAGGGCAGACCAAGGCATTTCCGAATCCGGTGCCCTCGATCGCGTCGCCTTGTCGGAGGCCAACCTCTGTGTCGGAAACCCGCGCGATGCGACCGCGATCGAGATCACCTTTGGCGGCTTTTCGCTGTTGGCGGATCGTCCGGTAACCTTGGCGGTGACCGGCGCGCCCTGTCCGTTGACGATTCACAGCAGCGACAGATCGGACGTCGTTATCCCCTCGGGAAGACCATTCGCACTGGATACTGGAGACGAACTGAGGATCGGCCTGCCGCCGGAGGGCATGAGAAGTTATCTCGCTTTGCGCGGCGGCTTTCAGGTATCGGCCGTCATCGGCTCGACCTCAACCGACACGCTGGCAAAAGTCGGGCCCGAACCGATTGCACCAGGCGATATTCTTGTGCCCGCGGAGCGTCGGTCGATGGCGGTTGACCCTTTCAGGCCGGTGCCGCCGCCGCTGCCGCGCAGCGGCGAGACAGTAACGCTCGACATCATCCTTGGCCCTCGCTCGGACTGGTTTACGGACAAGGGGCTTGAAACTCTCGTTTCGCAGAGCTGGCAGGTTACGGCAGAGTCCAGCCGCGTCGGAATGCGCCTGTCGGGTTCCGTTCCCCTCGAAAAGCGCGATGCGGCCGAACTTCCCTCGGAAGGCACGGCTCATGGCGCCATACAGGTTCCGCACAGCGGCCAGCCGGTCATATTCCTGGCGGACCACCCGCTGACCGGAGGATATCCAGTGATCGGTGTGATCGCGGCCCATCACCTGGACCTTGCCGGTCAGGTGCCGATCGGCGCCAACATCCGGTTCAATCCCATTGCTCCTTTCGATCCGCTGGTGAAGGAAACCATCCGATGAAAAAGCTGCTCATCGCCAATCGCGGTGAAATCGCCATTCGCATCGCGCGGGCTGCCCGAGACTACGGCGTCACGTCGGTCGGGATGTATTCGGAAGCAGATGCCAGCGCGCTTCACGCGGAACTGGTCGATGAAGCCTATGGGCTCGGTGCAGGCCGTCCGGCCGACACCTACCTCAACATCGAAAGGATCCTCGACGTCGCCCGTCGCGCCGGCGCCGATGCCGTACATCCCGGCTATGGTTTCCTGTCGGAGCGTGCGGAATTTGCGCAAGCCGTTATCGATGCGGGAATGATCTGGGTCGGCCCCTCCCCCGACGTGATCACGGCGCTCGGCGACAAGGTGGAAGCTCGGCGGATCGCGGCAAAGGTGGGAGCACCCCTCGTCAAGGGTTCCGACGGCCCGCTGCAGACGGCTGCCAATGCCGTGGCATTCGCCAAGGAGGCAGGGCTTCCGCTCGCCATCAAGGCCGCTTTCGGCGGCGGCGGGCGCGGCATGAAGGTCGCATGGCGGCTCGAAGACGTCGGCGAGCTTTTCGAATCTGCAGTGCGCGAGGCGACGGAAGCCTTCGGTCGCGGCGAGTGTTATGCCGAACAGTTTCTCGACCGGCCGCGCCATGTCGAAGCGCAGATCATTGCCGACAATCACGGAAACACCGTCGTGCTCGGCACGCGCGATTGCTCCCTGCAGAGACGAAATCAGAAGCTGGTCGAAGAGGCCCCTGCTCCGTTCATCAGTGACGAACAGCGGAGCCGCATCCACGATGCTGCCCGCGCGATCTGCGTCGCGGCAGGCTATACGGGGGCTGGAACGGTAGAATTCCTGCTGTCTCAGGCCGGCGCCATATCCTTCCTTGAAGTCAATACGCGGCTTCAGGTGGAACATCCCGTCACCGAGGAGACAACCGGCATCGATATCGTTTTCGAGCAGTTGCGTATTGCCGATGGATTGCCGCTTTCCCTCACCGACACACCGCAACCACGCGGCCACTCGTTCGAATTTCGCATCAACGCCGAGGATCCCGGTCGAGGATTTCTGCCGACCCCGGGCCTGATCACCCGCTTTCGTCCCCCCGCAGGGCCTGGCGTGCGCCTCGACGCGGGCGTCGAAGCCGGGTCGGAAATCCCCGGGCTCTACGACTCGATGATGGCAAAGCTCATCGTCACCGCGCCGACGCGCGAGCAAGCACTCGTGCGGGCTCGTCGGGCGCTTGCGGAGTTTGAGATCGAAGGAGTGGCTTCGGTGTTGCCCTTCCATCGCGCCGTTGTGAACGAACCCGATTTTACCGGAGAAGACGGTTTTCGTGTCTTCACCAATTGGATCGAGACCGAATTTCGCGGTGTGGAGCCCTCCCCCCGCGTTGATCCCGTCGAAGGCCGGCTTCTGCACAGTTTCATCGAGATTGACGGCAAGCGCCATGTGCTGGGGCTTCCGGCCGCACTCTTTTCAGGCGCCGTCACCTCTCCCGCAGCCAAGCCTCCTTCTCAAGCAGTGAGCGAAGGAGCGATTACCGCGCCCATACCGGGAACGCTGCAGCGATGGCTCGTGGAAGACGGCGCGCAGGTTGCCGAAGGCGACGTCGTGGCATTGATCGAGGCGATGAAAATGGAAACGCGGGTCGTCGCGCCGAAGTCCGGTCGCATTCGCCTGAAAGCCGAGGCCGGCAGCACCGTTGCGCTCGGCATCGAACTCGCAACGATCGAGTAGAGGCAACAATGTCGCAATCTTTCGCAGATATCCTGGGGATATCTGCGAAATGTGAGATCGACCGTTATCCGGATCACGTCGTCCCGCGTTGGCGAGTTGCTGCAATCCACTCGAGGGTGCGTCGCTCCGGATCGGAATTGCGCGTGATGTCGGTCACGACGGCAGCACTGTCAGCCCCATTTTCAAACACGCCGGCAAGACGCTCCACGGTCAAGCCGCCAATGGCGACAAGCGGTAGCGAGCCGATGCGGCTTTTCCAGTCGTGCAAGCGGTCGAGACCCTGCGGCGCCCAGGGCATGGCCTTCAGAATGGTGGGGTAGATCGGACCGAGCGCGATGTAATCCGGGCGCGCCGCAAGCGCGACTGCCAATTCCGCCTCGTCATGCGTGGAAAGCCCTAATTTCAGGCCGGCCTGACGTATGGCGGCAAGATCGGCCGCGGCCAGATCCTCCTGGCCGAGATGGACGAAATCGCAGCCCTCCTCGATGGCAAGCCGCCAATAGTCATTGACGACCAGCTGGCACCCGTGCGCCTCACAGACTGCTTTTGCCCGCTGGATGTCGGCGCGGATGTCAGACAGCGATCGATCCTTGACGCGCAATTGCACGAGTTTGACCCCGAGCGGAACCAGCCTTTCGATCCAGGCGGCGCTGTCGACAACGAGATAAAAAGGATCGAGTATCACGCGAAAACCGCCTTTCCGATCACCGGCGTCGAGGGAACCGCCATGTCGCGCGGTTCCAGCATGCCCGCGCCGAATGCCTGCCTGCCGGCATCGATCGCCTTGGCAAAGGCTTCCGCCATGGCGGCGGGATCGCCCGCGCCGGCAACCGCAGTGTTGAGCAGGACCGCATCAAAACCCAGTTCCATAACGATCGTTGCATGCGACGGCCGGCCGATCCCGGCATCGACGATCAGCGGCACCTCGGGAAAGTGCGCGCGCATGGATCGAAGGGCGGAAAGGTTGAGCGGTCCCGCCGCCGTTCCGATCGGTGCGCACCAAGGCATCAAGACCTTGCATCCCGCCTCCAGCAAGCGCTCGGCCACTACCAGATCGTCGGTCGTATAGGGAAAGACCTCGAAGCCTTCGCTGCAGAGGATCCGCGCAGCTTCCACGAGCCCAAAGACATCCGGCTGCAGGGTGTCGTGATTGCCGATCACCTCGAGCTTGATCCAGTTGGTCTGAAACACTTCGCGCGCCATCTTGGCCGTCAGCACCGCCTCGGAAACGCCGTGGCAGCCAGCGGTGTTCGGAAGCACGCGGACGCCGAGCGTGCGGATCATGTCGAAAAATGCGCCACCATTACGCCCGCCGGCCGTTTCTCGCCGCAGCGACACGGTGACGATCTCCGTTCCGGATCGTTTGACGGCATCGGCTAGCACCGCCGGCGAAGGATAACGCGCGGTGCCGAGAAGAAGTCGCGATCCGATCTGGTCTCCGTAAAAATCAAGCATATCAGCCTCCCTGCATCGGGGTCAGGATTTCGATCCTGTCATTGTCGTTCAGGGCGTGCTCTTCGCGGTCTTCGCGATGAACGAGCTCGCCGTTGACGGCGGTCGCCAGCCACTCGCCCTCGTAGTCGAGTGCGGCCAGCAGCTGTGAAAGGGTGGTGGCGGCGATTGTCTGGGGTTCGCCATTGATGATCAGACGCATTGGGAGCTCCTTTGCTTCGTCCGCCCGGAAAAGACGAGATCTGCGGCTTTTGCCGCCATTGCAGGCGCCAGGAGAAAACCGTGGCGATAAAGACCGTTGAGCACGACGGCATTGCCTTCCCGCGCGACTCGCGGAAGATTGTCAGGGAAAGCTGGACGAATGCCGGCGCCGGTTTCGACAAGGGCGGCGTCCGCAAAGGCCGGATGCAGCGTGTAAGCTGCGTTCAGCAATTCCATCAGCGCGCGCGCGGTAATCGGCCCGCCGAAATCGGTCTCGATCATGGTCGCGCCGACCATGAAAAGGCCGTCGCCGCGCGGCACGACATAGACCGGGATGCGGGGATGAAGCAGGCGAACGGGCCGTGAAAGCTCTATCTCATCGGTACGCAGATAGAGCATCTCGCCCCTCACCCCGCGCAGATCGTCAAGCTGCCCGATGCGCGCAGCACCCGTGCAATCGACGATATCGGAGAATTCGTCTTCCTCCATATCGCCGCCCGAAAAAACAACGCCCTGCGCCGTCAATTTTTCTTTCAACAGCTGTAGCGCCTGCCTGGGATTGAGATGAGCTTCCTCTGGGAAAAACAGACCTTGCCGGTACCGCCCGGCGAGGGCCGGCTCCAGCGAGGCAATGTCTTCCTCATCAACCCACCGATACGAGCTCGTCCGGCCGGCAAAGCGTTTCAGCTCCCCGTGGTCGCGCGCCGGCGCGACCACCAGCGTCCCGTTGCGGGCGACGTGCCCTGGCAACATCGCATCCCAACGATCGGCGGCCTCTGTGCCGAGCCGGAGCACGGCCTCGTCGGCGCTTTCTCGCTCGCACCAGGGCGCCAGCATGCCGCCCGCAAACCACGACGCGGCGCGCTCGAAGTTTGCGTGCGGGTCCAGGACTGTCACCTCGGCGCCCCGGGCACGCAGTTCGTGTGTGACGGCGAGGCCGGCGACGCCGGCCCCTTTGACAAGGACGCGCATCTCAAGCATCCGGCGCTTCGGTGGAAGGGACCGCAACATAGAGGTCTCCGCCATCGCGGTAACGGGCGGCCATGGCTTCCAGGCCCTCCTTCTGCGCCTCCGACCGGATATCGTGCGATATGCGCATCGAGCAGAATTTCGGGCCGCACATCGAACAGAAATGAGCGACCTTATGCGCCTCCTTCGGAAGCGTCTCGTCGTGGAAGGAGCGGGCCGTCTCGGGATCGAGGGACAGGTTGAACTGGTCTTCCCAGCGGAATTCGAAACGGGCGCGCGACAGCGCATCGTCACGAATGCGCGCGGCAGGATGGCCCTTGGCGAGATCGGCGGCATGGGCGGCGATCTTGTAGGTGATGACCCCGGTCTTGACGTCGTTGCGGTCAGGTAGGCCGAGATGCTCCTTCGGCGTGACATAGCAGAGCATGGCCGTGCCGAACCAGCCGATCATCGCCGCGCCGATCCCCGAGGTGATGTGATCGTAGCCCGGCGCGATATCGGTCGTCAGCGGTCCGAGCGTATAGAAGGGCGCCTCGCCGCAGACGGCGAGCTGCTTGTCCATGTTCTCCTTGATCTTGTGCATCGGCACATGGCCGGGCCCTTCGATCATCACCTGGCAGTCTTTCGCCCAGGCGATCTTCGTCAATTCGCCGAGCGTTTCGAGTTCGGCAAATTGCGCGGTATCGTTGGCGTCAGCGATCGAGCCTGGGCGCAGGCCGTCACCAAGGGAGAATGAGACGTCATAGGCGCGGCAGATGTTGCAGATCTCCTCGAAATGCTCGTAGAGGAAGCTCTCGCGATGATGATGCAGACACCACTTGGCCATGATCGAGCCGCCCCGCGAGACGATGCCGGTGACGCGGTTGACCGTCAGCGGGATGTAATGCAGCCGCACGCCGGCATGGATGGTGAAATAGTCGACGCCCTGTTCGGCTTGTTCGATCAGGGTATCGCGATAGATTTCCCAGCTGAGGTTTTCGGCGATGCCCTCGACCTTTTCCAGCGCCTGGTAAAGCGGCACGGTGCCGATCGGCAGCGGCGAGTTGCGGATGATCCATTCGCGGATGTTGTGGATGTTGCGACCTGTGGAAAGGTCCATGACGGTGTCGGCGCCCCAGCGGGCGGCCCAGACCATCTTCTCGACCTCCTCCGCCATCGACGAGGTGACGGCCGAGTTGCCGATATTGGCGTTGATCTTCACCAGGAAATTCCGGCCGATGATCATCGGTTCGGCTTCCGGATGATTGATGTTGGCGGGAATGATTGCTCGGCCGGCGGCGACCTCCTGGCGGACGAATTCCGGCGTCACGTGATCGGGAATGTGGGCGCCGAAGCTCTCGCCGTCGCGAAGCATCGCACCGGCCTGCGCTTTACGGCCGAGGTTTTCGCGAATGGCGATGAATTCCATCTCCGGCGTGACGATACCGGCGCGCGCATAGGCCAGCTGCGTGACCGCCTTGCCGTCCTTGGCCCGCAGCGGCTGACGCTTGGCAGGAAACGCGGGCGTCAGCCGGTCGCCACTGGCAAAGCCGTTATCCTCGGGACGAATGCAGCGGCCCTCATAGGGTTCGACGTCGCCGCGGGCGAGCACCCAGTTCCGGCGCAATGCGGCAAGACCCTGCTCAATACGGATGTCGGCGCCTTCGATCGTATAGGGACCGGAGGAATCATATACAGTCACCGGCGGTTCGCCCGAAGTCGGATGGAGGCTGATCTGCCGCATCGGCACGCGGATATCGGGGTGCAGCTCTCCTGGAACGAAGATCTTGCGAGATCCCGGCAAAGGGCCGGTCGTGACGGTCGGATGAAGATTCTTGGCGGCAATTGTCATGGTTGAGGCTCCAAATTGGTTTGGAGACCCAGTCCTCACGCCGGAATGATGGAAAGACGCCGGCCCGGATTCGAAAACGAATCCCATGCCTTTCGAGCGCTTGCACCGTCCCTACGCCAGTATGAACTGGATCAGGTTCAACGGGTCACTGCGCCACAACAGGCAAAGCCGTATTGTCCAGCAGTATCTCAGCCCCTTGCCGGGACCCCCCTGGTGAATGCTGCGGAGGCTACGTCCTCGGTCGAGTTCATGTCAACCCTGGAACTGAGACGTAACGTGATGAAGGCAGATTGCTATGTGGTGCAATCCAAGCGGTCCTACCGCCACTTGCGGGCATCCGTGCTATTCTGACAGCCATAGGGCGGTAAGGCGTTACCGAACGTGGCGTGCAGCGTGACACATCCCCATTCGTTGATCGGGCCGGGCATCCGGCTGTTCAACTCGATGCCGACTTCATCATACGGGCTTTCCGTATTGGTGACGTAGCGGTACCAGCGGAAGCCAATGACCACGACCAGGACGATGACGACCGTCAGCAATAACTGGATGGCGCGACGCAATATATTCTCCTTCAAAATCAATAATATCAGGCCAGCGTCCCATCTTCGCGGCGGCCGGATTGCCTGCCTTCCTATTGAGTTGCGCTGATGTGCACAAGATGACCGCGCGAGCGGCGGGAGGGCAAAGCCTCTCAGGCGATGGCTCTTGGAGCGATCGTGCGTGGCCCGGTGGCGTCCTCAGGCTGCCGGAAACAATCGAGTTCGCGAAGCGGAGCCGGTCTGGAAAAGTAATAGCCCTGGAGGTCGGTGCAACCCAGCGCGGTCAGAAAGTCGCGCTGATACTCGGTCTCGACCCCTTCGGCCGTCGTCGAGATACCGAGGTTGCGGCTGAGCGCGACAATGGCGCCGATGATGGCTGCCCCATTGGCTTTCGTGCCGAGCAGCGAGACGAAGGATCGATCGATCTTGATCCTGTCGATATCGAAGCGCATCAGGTGGCTGAGACAGGAATAGCCGGTTCCGAAATCGTCGAGCGAAATCTGAACGCCCCGGCCGCGCAGCGACTTCAGCACCGTGTAAACGTCGGAATTATCTTCGATCAGTGAGGACTCGGTGAGCTCGAGTTCAAGCCGGGATGGCGCCAGCCCGGTCTCCTGAAGCACCGTGAATACTTCCTCGGCAAAATTTGGCCTCCTCAACTGGGAGGGAGATACATTGACCGCGACGAAGCTGTTTTCGGGCCAGTTGCGCGCGGCTGTGCAGGCCTCGCGCAATACCCAGAAACCAAGCGCATCGATGAGGCCGCCCTCCTCGGCGACAGGGATGAAGCTCGCAGGCGTCAGCAGACCGCGTTGGCTGTGGCGCCAACGCACGAGGGCCTCGGCACCCGACGCCCGATATCCGTTCTCCGCACGGTGTATCGTCTGATAATAAACTTCCAGCGATCCGAAATCCGGCCTTTTTACGATCGGATCGGGTTGCGTGCCGTCGGCGAGGGAGGCTGCCCCTTTGGCCAGAACTTCCCGCAATTCGTTCTTGAGAATATCGCGCGCATTCCTGCCGCCGTCCATGGATGGCGAATAGGCTCGCCATTGACCTCTTCCGCCAACCTTCGCCTCATAAAGCGCGACGTCGGCATAGCGCATGATGTCATCGGCGTTCCGCCCGGCATCCGGCACGATGGTCACGCCTATAGAGCCGCCGACCCGCGCGACCGCTTCGCCCTTCAAAAGCGGGAAGGGTTTTGCGAGTTCGGCAACGATCGCCTCACATATTGCCGGCAGAATTTGATCGTCGTCGATATCCCGGAGAAGCAGGGCAAACTCATCCCCTCCAAGCCGGGCAAGCGTATCATCGGAACGAAGCACCGATCGGATCCGCTCGGCCGCCATCCTGATCAGTTCATCACCGGCAGCATGGCCGAACGTGTCGTTCACGGCCTTGAACCGGTCGAGGTCAAGAAGTGCGACGGCGAAGCGCTCCACCGAATTCTGCGTATCGGCCAGGCATTCGTCGAACCGCATCGCAAACATCGCGCGATTGGGAAGGCCGGTCAGCACATCATGCAGCGCAAGCTGCCTTGCATGGAGCTCGCTCTTCTTCAGATCGCCGAGACTGCTGCGCAAGCGCACGAGCAGGACCGAGAACAGGACCGCGATCACCAAGGCGGCAATCGAAAGCGCCGGCATCAGCCGGCCGATCACCCTCGAGCCCGGAAGGTCGGGCCGCCAGACGATGAAGCCGATCGGTTCGCCGTTTGACGTCGCATCGATCTGAAACGCAACCTCGTTTTCGTCAGCATCGGCAGTGCGCGCGAAGCGTGCGCCGTTGAGGCCCTGCTGCCGGCTCAATTCGTCCAGTGCCGCGCCATCGATGAACCGCACGACGATCAGGAATTGCCGCGTGGGCTGCTCTTGTCCCTGCGGAGCTTCGTTGATTGCCACGACTCCGACGATCGTCGGGCGACCTTCCAGCCGCATCAGATTGGCCAGAGCACGGTTGGGACGCGCGGCGCTCGCAAGGCGGCTTTCCATCGAGGACGGCGTTCGTTCGCTGGAAACCGCGCCTTGGTTCGCCTCAAGGCGGGCATCCTGAAGGAGCGGCAAAAGGAGAGGCTTCATCCAGCGATAACGCTTTTCAGTTTGGGCGTCCGCCATCATCAGCAGGTGAGCCTGCTCGTCGACGACAAAAGCCTGATCGTAGCCGAAAGCGGACATTGCGGTCTGACTGATCGCGCTTCCCGTCGCCGTCGTCAGCACCATATCGAGGCTGGAGGAAACTCCGGCTGCCCGGGAGGCCGGATGGATGCGGGCGAGATAGCCGTTGCCGAACTGGCCTATGACATGGGCTACCTGCGTGACCTGCTCCCGCAGGCGCGCATTGACCAGTTGACGCTGGCGATCGAGGGCCGCCGCGTCGCTTTCCGTTCCCGCCCACAGAGCCGAAAGCACGACAAGTCCGATCGCGCCAAGCCCGCTGACGGCGATGAGAAAGAGAATTCTGCCCGAAGCTATCCAGGATTGCTGAAACGTATTGGAGCTGGAAGGACGAACGATGTGCAAGTGTAGACCCCTGAACACAACTAGAAGCGGGCGCCGTCACTGACAGTAACAAACAAGCGTTCACGTAGAATTAAAAGCTAAGGCGCACCATGAGGCGAGATCGACGACACCCCAAGGAGTTCCCGACGATGCTGCGCATGTCCATTCAAACCATATTGCGCGGAACGCTGATGGCGGGCGGCGTGGGTGTCTTCTTGGCTGCGGCCTCGCCGGTCCCGGTGGCTGCGCAGGATCCGACCCCTATGAGAATTGCCGTTGAAGGCGCATTTCCGCCCTTCAACTATCTCGATGCCAACAACAAGCTTCAGGGCTTCGACATCGACATTGCCAATGCCCTTTGCGAGGTCGGCAAATTCGAGTGCCAATTCATCATCGAGAAGTGGGACGATATGATCCCCGATCTCATTGCCAGCAAATACGACGCGATCATCTCATCCATGTCCATGAGCCTTGAGCGGCGTCAGAAGGTTGCCTTTACTGAAAAATACTACAACAGTCCGTCGGTATTCATCGCTCGCAAGGATTCGCCGATCCGCGATATCAGCCCCGCCGCCTTGAGCGGCAAAATCCTCGGGGTGACGTCGTCGACGGCGCAGGAATCCTACGCCAAGCATTTTTATCCCGACATGAAGAAGACGGTTTTCCGGTCGTCGCCGGAATTGTACAAGGGGCTGTCGGATGGCAGCGTCGACATTATCCTTGAAGACAAGCTTGCCATCTACGACTGGATCGCGAACACGAAGGCAGGAACCTGTTGTGAGTTCAAGGGACCGGATCTGGTCGATGTGACCTATTTTGGCGAAGGCGCAGGAATTGCGCTGCGTATGGATGACGGCGATCGTCTAGCGCGCCTGAACGCAGCCTTGAAGACGATCAAGGAAGACGGAACCTACGACATGATCAACGCGAAGTATTTCCCGTTCAGCATTCAGTAGCTACCGACCGAGTTTTGTGTGATCGATGCAAGATGGCCGGCGCTTGTCCGGCCATCTCTGTTTCGGTCCTGAACGTCAGGCGGCTTTCGCGACGTCTCCATGCGGGTCGAGGACAAATTTCGTCGCCGCTCCATGGTCGAAGCTCTCATAGCCCTCAGCGGCTTCGTCAAGCGGGATGACCTTGGCGTTCACGATATCGGCGATCGGCAGCCGGTCGTGCAGGATCGCCTGCATGAGCTGGCGATTGTACTTCAGCACTGGCGTCTGGCCTGTGTGGAAGGACTGGGCCTTGGCCCAGCCGAGGCCGAAGCGGAGCGAAAGATTGCCGTGCTTGGCGGCGTTGTCGACGGCGCCCGGATCCTCGGTGACGTAGAGGCCGGGAATGCCGATCGAACCGGCGGCACGGGTGATCTCCATCATCTGATTGAGAACGATCGCCGGCTGCTCGCCGCCGGAGTGACCGCGCGCCTCGAAGCCGACGGCGTCGATGGCGCTGTCGACTTCATTGGTGCCGACGACCTGCGCGATCATGTCGCCGAGACGGTCGCTCTTGGAGAGGTCGATCGCTTCGAAACCGACCTTGGCCGCATGCGCCAGGCGGTCCTTGTTGAAATCGCCGATCATGACAACGGCAGCGCCGAGGATGCGGGCAGAGGCGGCAGCCGCAAGGCCGACAGGACCGGCGCCGGCGACATAGACGGTCGAGCCGACCCCGACGCCCGCACGCACCGCGCCATGGAAACCGGTGGGCAGAATGTCGGAGAGCATGGTGAGATCGCGGATCTTCGCCATGGCTCTGTCCCGATCCGGGATTTTCAGCAGGTTGAAGTCTGCGTAGGGAATGGTCACGTAACGAGCCTGTCCGCCAATCCAGCCGCCCATGTCGACATAGCCGTAAGCGCCGCCGGCACGCGCCGGGTTCACCGTCAGGCAGACGCCGGTATCCTGAGATTTGCAGCAGCGGCAGCGGCCGCAGGCGACATTGAACGGCACCGAGACGATATCGCCGATATCGAGCATTTCGACGTCGACGCCTTTCTCGATGATCTCGCCGGTGATTTCGTGGCCGAGGACCAGGCCCGGCATCGCGGTCGTGCGGCCGCGGACCATGTGCTGGTCGGAGCCGCAGATATTGGTCGAAATCACCTTCAGGATGACGCCGTGCTCGATGCGGCGGCCATCGGGCGCTTCCAGCTTCGGGTCGTCGATGTCGCGAACCTCGACCTTGCCCGGACGGAGATAGACGACGCCTCTATTCTTGCTCATGGATTCCTCCCACGTGTTTGAAATGCCTCGATCCGCAACCAATGCAGCCGACGGCAACCTTTCCTCCGGCCTGCCTCCTCTGCAGTCCGGCATTTCAATACCGCCGCATCGGGCGATATTCGAATTTGCAAATAGGCGGAGACGGATTGAATGGAAGGGAGGAGCGAACGCCGAAGCTTCAGCCTGTCGAGTTCGGGTCGTGATCGCCTGCCGCAATCTGTCGATCTGCTGCGCAAAGAGCTGGTTTCCGGGCTCCAGAACCTCCTTTCGGTCGATCTCGGTGTCTTTCCGGATTATTATCCGGCAATGTCCTTGAGGATCTCGGTTCCTCTGCCGCCTTGCACCTTCAGCAAACCACGCCGCGCGCAAAACAGCGCTCACGAAAACGACAGGGCGCAACTCAAAGACGACAGTCGGCAAAGACGTGATAATGCATGACGGTCAGGAACGTTGCCGCTGCCCGCGCTTAAAGTCCATGACCGTGTGCCAGAACACGGCGCCGAGGATGATCGTGCCGCCGAAAAAGGTGGCGACCGGCGGCTTTTCGGAAAACAGCAGCCAGACCCAGAAGGGCGTCAGCACGATTTCCACCGTGCCGATCAGCGCCGCTTCGGCCGGCGGCATTCGCTTTGCTCCAGCCAGGAACAGCACGAGCGCGAGGGAGAAATTGGTCGCGCCGAAGGCGGCAAGAACGATCCAGTTGTGGAGGTCCAGCGAGCCGACCGAGCCGAAGGGGGCAAAGATCGCAAGCGTGAGGAAGGCGCTGACGACGGTCGGCGGCAGGCTCGGCACGCCGGGGCTGATGCGCGGAATGATGATGACGAGAGCGAAAGAAGCGGTCATGCCGAGCGCCAGCAGATCGCCGAAACCCGTGCCGCCGCCGATCGACGAGGCCACGATGACCGCGACGCCTGCGAGAGAGATGCCGCCGGCAATCATTGTTCGCCCGGCAATCCTCTCCTTGAGGATGAGCCAGCCGAGCAGCGCCGCGATGAACGGCGTCGTCGCATAGATCATCGTCACATTGGCGACGGTGGTCGTATATAGCGCACCGATGAAACATCCCTGACTGAAGGTCTGGCATGCAATCATCGCAAGACCAGACGGATGGAAAACGGATCGCCATTGCCGCCGCGAGATGCCCCCTTCGAGGAAAAGGCAGGGGATCAGCAGAAACAGGCCTCCGAACAACGATCGCCAGGCGATCGCTGTCCACACGTCGGTGGTCAGGAGTCGGGAGTAGACGCCACTCGCGCTCCAGGCAAGGGTTGCGGCCGCGATGAGAAAGACGCCCTTCTCATGCTCGCTGGCTGCGAGTGGTCTGGCCGGATTTTCGATGGTCACGCAGGTATCTCAAAGAAGGAAGTCGAACGCGGTTCTTTTCTGGCTCAAGAATTGACATTAGACAAACGAATAGTAGAGATAGCTGACATCGATTTTTTCTATGGCTATTCCCATGCATGAGCCGATTGAGAGTGACCTGCTGAGGACCTTTCTTGTCGTCGCCGAGACCTTGAACTTCTCGGCTGCTGCCCAGCGCATCGGGCGGACCCAATCGGCCGTGAGCACCCAAATCAAGCGGCTCGAACAGACGATCGGCGAAAACCTGTTCGAGCGCGGCGCCCGCGGCGTACTGCTCACACGCCAGGGCATACAGCTCGTCCCGTATGCCCGACGAATAATCGACCTTCTGAGCGAGGCCGCCGCGACGATCCGCAGCAAGCCGTTGGATGGGCCAGTGCGCATCGGAATTCCCGAGGAATACAGCCAGACGGTGCTGCCGGCGGCTCTTGCGGCTTTCGCCGTACGCCATCCGGCCGTCGAGGTCACCGTGTCTTGCGACTATACCGTCCGTAACCTCGCCGCCCTCGAGCGGGACGAACTCGATCTGGCCGTGGTTTTCGACTGGAGCGATCAGACGAAAGGCGAGGTCCTCTGTATCGACCCGACCGTCTGGGTCACATCGATGGTGCACCGGCTGCACGACATCGATCCGCTGCCGATTGCGACCTATCGCAACTCCACCTGGTCGCGCGATTATGCGCTCTGGTCGCTGGAGCAGATCGGGCGCAATTACCGGATCGCCTTCATCGCCGATACCGGCTCGGGGCTGAAGAATGCCGTGACCGCGGGCCTTGCCGTCACCACGTTATGTCGCAGCAATATTCCGCCCGGCTGCCGCGAGTTGACTGCCGAAGACGGCTTCCCACCGGTCGATTCCTCGAAAGTCGTGCTCCGGCGCAATCCCTACCGATCCAGTGAGGCAGTTCGCGAGCTCGCGGATATGTTACGAGACGCTTTCCAGCCTACGGCGGCGTGATGCGGCGGCGCAAGCGGCGCCGGGTCTCCGACGGGCTCTCGGAGAAACTCGCACGGTAGCTTCTCGCAAAGGCGGAGGCCGAATTGAAACCGGTCGCAGCCGCGATGTCGGCGAAGGAGGCGGTCGTCTCGATCACCTTGCGGCGGGCCGCGTTCAGGCGCAGCGCGAGATAATGCACATGCGGCGGCGCGCCGATACTCTGCTGGAAAAGATCCTGCAGATGCCTTGCGCTGATGCCGACCCTACGGGCGAGCCGCGCCAGGATCAGAGGTTGCTCGATGTGCTCCTCCATCAGCCGCACCGCCTGCGTCACGCGGGGGTCGTGCATGCCGAGCCCTGCGGACGCGGCGGAAAGTTGTTCATCCGCATGGAAGGACGGCTGCTCGTAACGAAACAGCCGGCTGACCTCCAGCGCCAGCGAATAGCCTTGCCGCTGCCTGATTATCTCTAGCATCAGGTCGACGGTCGGTAGCGAACCTGACGTCGTCAGCCGTTTGGCGCTGATGACGAAACGATCCTTGACGGCGCCCACCTCGGGATAAGCCAGCGCAAAATCCTCGTAGTCCTCCCAGTGCACGGTCGCCGGCTGCCCGTCGAGCAGACTTGCCTCGGCAAGCAGCCATGTGCCGGACTCGATGCCGGCAATCATGGTGCGGTGGCGGGCGGCCTGGGAGAGCTGCATCTTCAACGCCGGTGTCGCACTTCGGTGCCAATTGTAGCTCGCCAGCACGAAAAGCGGCGTATCCTCGGTCGTCGCCCGGAAGATCCCTTCCGCCGGCACGGCGATATTGCTGGTGGTTGGGACCGGCGCCCCGTCAGGCGTCAGCAGGCGCCAGCGATAAAGCTCGCTGCCGGAGATGCGGTTGGCGCCGCGCAGCGGTTCGATGACCGATGCGATCAGGATCAGGTTCGTGTCCGGCAGGACGAGAAGATCGATATCGAGCCGTTCCGTTGATCGCTGCAGCAAGACCGCCTCCAGAAAATTCCGATAATGTATCAACTGCTTCTGAAATTGCAAAGCATCGCTGCCCAACCTGTCGCGTAATGCTGACAAGACGGGGAGAACAAAAACATGCCTCTTGCGATGAACCGCGATGTCTTCATCACCTGTGCCGTGACCGGCGCCGGCGATACGGTCTCAAAATCCAGCCACGTGCCGATCACTCCCAAGCAGATCGCCCAATCCGCGATCGATGCGGCAAAGGCCGGTGCGGCGGTCGTTCACTGCCATGTCCGCGATCCGGAAACGGGTGCTGCCAGCCGCCGCAACGATCTCTACAAGGAAGTCACCGACCGTATCCGCTCAGCGGATGTCGATGTCGTCCTCAACCTCACTGCCGGCATGGGTGGCGACCTGATCTTCGGGAATGTCGAAAGTCCCCTGCCCCTTAACCCGAAGGGCACGGATATGGCGGGTGCCACCGAGCGCGTCAGCCATGTCGCCGAATGCCTGCCGGAGATCTGCACGCTCGACTGCGGCACGATGAACTTCAACCTCGGCGACTATGTCATGACCAACACGCCGGCCATGCTGCGGGCGATGGCGAAGAAGATGACCGATCTCGGCGTGCGGCCGGAGATCGAGGCCTTCGACACCGGCCATCTCTGGTTCGCCAAGCAGCTTGCCGAAGAAGGCCTGATCGAAGACCCGGTGCTGATCCAGCTCTGCATGGGCATTCCGTGGGGCGCGCCCGACGATCTCAATACCTTCATGGCGATGGTCAACAACGTGCCTCAGAGCTGGACCTTCTCGGCCTTCTCGATCGGTCGCAACGCGATGGCCTATCCGGCCGCAGCGGTTCTCGCCGGCGGCAACGTCCGCGTCGGCCTGGAAGACAATCTCTTCGTCGGCAAGGGCCAGCTCGCCACCAATGCGCAGCTCGTCGAAAAGGTCGTGCAAGTGGTCGAAGGCATGGGCGCCCGGATCATCGGTCCCGAGGACGTTCGCAAGAAACTCAAACTGACGAAGCGCTGAGGGCGGCATGAGAGGGATCAACAAGGCAGCCTGTATCGGCGGCGGCGTCATCGGCGGCGGATGGATCGCCCGGTTTTTGCTGGCCGGCATCGACGTCGATGTGTTCGATCCGCACCCGGAAGCGGGCCGGATCGTCGGCGAAGTGATCGCCAATGCCGAAAAAGCCTATGCCATGCTGACTGGCGCGCCGTTGCCGCCGCGCGGGAGGCTCACCTTCTGCAAGACGCTGGAAGAGGCCGTCGTCGGTGCGGACTGGATCCAGGAAAGCGTGCCGGAAAGACTTGATCTCAAGCGCGGCGTGCTGACCCAGATCGATGCCGTGGCGCGACCCGACGCGCTGATCGGCTCCTCCACATCCGGGCTGCTGCCGACCGATCTGCAGCGGGACATGAAGTATCCCGAACGCCTCTTCGTCGCCCATCCCTATAATCCCGTCTATCTCTTGCCGCTCGTCGAAATCGTCGGCGGCGAGAAGACTTCGGCGGCCACCATCCAGGCGGCGATGGAAAGACTTCCGCCGATCGGCATGAAGGGCGTCCACATCGCCAAGGAGATCGAGGCCTTTGTCGGCGACCGGCTGCTCGAGGCGCTCTGGCGCGAGGCCCTGTGGCTCATCCACGACGATATTTGCACCGTCGAGACGCTCGACGACGTCATCCGCTATTCCTTCGGCCTGCGCTGGGCGCAGATGGGCCTGTTTCAGACCTATCGTATTGCCGGCGGCGAGGCGGGCATGCGCCACTTCCTCGCCCAGTTCGGGCCCTGCCTCGCCTGGCCCTGGACCAAGCTCACCGATGTCGTCGACCTCGACGACGCTCTGATCGAAAAGATCGGCCGACAATCCGACGAGCAGGCGGCCGGTCTTTCGATCCGCGAGCTCGAACGCATCCGCGACGAAAATCTCGTCGGCATCCTGCAAGCCCTCAAGGGCGGCGATAGCGGCAAGGGCTGGGGCGCCGGCAAGCTTCTGAAGGATTTCGAGCAATCGCTCTGGGCGAAAGGCGGCAGCAAGGCCGCGCCAGCCGATCCGTCGCAGCCGTTGCGGCTCGTCGAGGCCAAGGTAAGCCCGGCCTGGGTCGACTATAACGGCCATATGACCGAACACCGCTATCTCCAGGTCTTCGGCGATACATCCGATGCGCTGTTGCGCCTTGTCGGCGTCGACCTCGCCTATGTCGAGGCGGGGCGGAGCTACTACACCGTGGAAAGCCATATCCGTCATCTCGGCGAGGCGAAGCTCGGGCAGGCGATCCATTCGACCTGCCAGGTTCTGGCCGCCGACGACAAACGGCTGCATGTCTTCCACACTTTGTTCGATACGGCGACGGGCGAGGCTCTCGCCACTGCCGAGCACCTGCTGCTGCATGTCGACAGCAAGGTGGGCAAGGCGACACCGGCGCCGGCCGCAGTGCTCGATAAGGTCAAGGCGATCGTCGCGGCTCATTCGGAATTGGCGTTGCCTGAAGGCGCCGGCCGTCACGTCGGCCAGAGGCGATAGGAGGAGCGCCATGGATTTCGGTCTCAGCGAAGAACAGGAAATGATCGTCGACACGGTTCGCGCCTTCGTCGAAACCGAAATCTATCCGCATGAGACCGAGGTCGAGCGCGCCGGTATCGTCCCGCCGGAGCTTGGGCGCGAAATCCAGCGCAAATGCATCGATCTCGGCTTTTACGCCTGCAATTTCCCCGAAGAGGTGGGCGGTGCCGGTCTCGACCATGTGACCTTCACGCTGGTCGAGCGGGAACTCGGGCGTGGCTCGCTGGGGCTGACGGTCTTCTTCGGGCGGCCCTCCGGTATCCTGATGGCCTGCGAAGGCGAGCAGCGTGAGCGCTACCTCCTGCCCGCGGTGCGCGGCGAGAAGATCGATGCGCTTGCGATCACCGAGCCGGATGCCGGTTCCGACATGCGCGGCATGAAATGCGCCGCCCGCCGTGATGGGGGCGACTTCATCCTGAACGGCACGAAACATTTCATCTCCCATGCCGATGTCGCCGATTTCGTCATCGTCTTTGCCGCTACCGGCGAGGAAGAGACGCCGAAAGGCATCAAGAAGAAGATCACTGCCTTCCTGGTGGATCGCGGCACGCCCGGCTTCGACATCCTCAAGGGCTATGATTCCGTCTCGCATCGCGGCTACCATAACTGCACGCTCAGCTTCACCGATTGCCGAATTCCCGCGAGCCAGATGCTGGGCGAGTTGCATCGCGGCTTCGATATCGCCAATCAATGGCTCTACGGCACGCGGCTGACGGTTGCCGCGACCTGCGTCGGCCGGGCGCGGCGCGTCTTTGAGATGGCGCTTCCCTATGCCGCCGAGCGCAAACAGTTCGGCAAGCCGATCGGCGCCAATCAGGGCGTGTCGTTCAAGCTTGCCGACATGATCACCGAGATTGACGCCGCCGACTGGCTGACCCTTGCCGCCGCCTGGCAGGTCGATGCCGGCCGTCCCGCAGACCGGCAGATCGCTTCCGCCAAGCTCTATGCCTCGGAAATGCTCGCCCGCGTGACGGATGAGGCGATCCAGATCTTCGGCGGCATGGGCCTGATGGATGACCTGCCGCTTGCCCGCTTCTGGCGCGATGCGCGTGTCGAGCGCATCTGGGACGGCACGTCGGAAATCCAGCGGCATATCATCAGCCGCGACCTGCTTCGGCCCCTGGGAGCGTGAGCCGATGACCTCAAGGCCCCTCGACCGCCTGCTCAGACCGCAAACGATCGCCGTCTTCGGCGGCCGCGAAGCGCGCAGGGTGGTCGAGCAATGCGACCGCATGGGCTTTTCAGGCGAGATCTGGCCTGTTCATCCGAAGCTCGACGAAGTGCTCGGGCGACGCTGCTATCGCTCCCTCTCGGATCTGCCCGCAGCGCCCGACGCCGCCTTTATCGGCGTCAACCGGACGCTCACCATCGACATCGTGCGCGGCCTTTCGCGAGCCGGCGCCGGCGGGGCGGTCTGTTATGCGTCAGGCTTCAGCGAGGCGATAGCGGAACTTGCCGATGGCGCCGACCTGCAGCAAGCTCTTCTGGAGGCGGCCGGCGACATGCCGATCCTCGGGCCCAACTGCTACGGGCTGATCAATGGTCTCGACGGTGCGCTGTTATGGCCCGATCAGCACGGCATGCAGCGGATCGAACGCGGTGTCGCAATCCTCACGCAGTCCTCCAATATCGCCCTCAATCTGACCATGCAGACCCGTGGGCTGCCGATCGCCTATATGGTCACAGCAGGCAACCAGGCGCAGACATCGCTTGCCGATGTCGCCTGTGCGCTGATGGAGGACCCCCGTGTGACGGCGGTCGGCCTTCATGTCGAAGGGTTCGGCGATCTTGCCGCCCTCGAACGCCTTGCCGCGAAGGCTCGCCAGGCGAAGAAGCCGGTCGTCGTGCTGAAGGTCGGCAAGTCCGAGCAGGCGAAACATGCGGCCGTGTCGCACACCGCTTCGCTTGCCGGCAGCGATGCCGTTGCGGATGCCGTGCTTGCCCGCCTCGGCCTCGGCCGTGTCCAGACCCTGCCGGCGCTTCTGGAAACCTTGAAGCTCCTGCATATTGCCGGTCCGCTCGCAAACCATTCGATCTCGTCCATGAGCTGCTCCGGCGGCGAGGCTTCGCTGATGGCGGATGCCGCCGTCGGCCGCAAGGTGGAATTCCCGGCACTGCAGCCGCAGCAATTGCCGCGTCTTCGGCGGGTGCTGGGCGAGATGGTGGCGCTTGCCAATCCGCTCGACTACCACACCTTCGTCTGGGGCGATCTCGCCGGTCAAACCGAAGCGTTCTGCGCCATGTTCGGAGGCGGCTGCGCTCTCAATCTCGTCGTTCTCGATTTCCCCCGCAGCGACCGATGTGAGGCATCCGAGTGGATGACGACTGTGGACGCAGTCATTGCCGCAGCCTCCGCGACCGGTGCGCTGGCCGGCGTACTCGCGACCCTCCCCGAAAACATGCCGGAGCCGGTCGCCGGTCGTCTGATGGCAAAGAGCGTGGTTGCCTTCTCCGGGATCGACGAAGCCATCACCGCGGCGGAAGTCGCCGCTGGGATCGGCGAGGCCTGGGATCGTCCGCCTCCCCTGCCTCTGCTCAACGTCATCCCCGTTGATGGCGAGCTCGAGACGCTGACGGAAGCTGATGCGAAGATCGAGCTTGCTGCCTGCGGCCTCCCTGTTCCCTGGGGGCTGCAGGCTTTTTCTCCTGGTGAAGCCGCCGCGCAGGCGGAGCGGCTCGGTTTCCCTGTCGTGCTGAAAGGCCTCGGTATCGCGCACAAGACCGAGGCCGGTGCCGTCATGCTCAACTTGAAGGATAGCGGGGCGGTCTCGGATGCAGCGGCGCGTATGCCGCTGAATTCAGGTTATCTCGTCGAGAAGATGGTCGATCCGCCTGTCGCCGAGCTGATTGTCGGCGCCAGTCGCGATCCGGTCTTCGGATTGTCGCTCACATTGGGAGCGGGTGGAATCTTCGTCGAATTGCTCGAGGATTCCATCGTCCTGCCGCTTCCGGCGACGAAAGCCGATATTCGCGCGGCGATTTTGCGCCTCAAACTGGCAAAATTGATCTATGGCTATCGTGGGCGGCCGAAAGGCGACTTCGAAGCCGTGGTCGGCGCTGTCTCAACAGCGGCAGATTATGTCGTTGCGAATGCGGCACACCTGGAGGAACTGGACATTAATCCATTGATGGTTCTTCCCGAAGGGCGCGGTGTTGCTGCCGTCGATGCCCTGATACGGCGGAGGAGGTAGCAGAGCTTGAGCGACCAGATTCGCACACGACAGGACGGCGGAGTGCTTGAGGTCGTCATTGACCGGCCGAAGGCGAATGCCATCGACCTTGCCACCAGCCGCGCCATGGGCCTGATCTTCCGGGACTTCCGCGATGACGCTAACTTGCGCGTCGCCATCGTGACGGGCGCAGGCGAGAAGTTTTTCTGCGCCGGATGGGACCTGAAGGCGGCGGCATCGGGCGATGCGGTCGACGGAGACTATGGTGTCGGCGGCTTCGGCGGGCTGCAGGAACTGCGCGACCTCAACAAGCCGGTCATTTGTGCGGTCAACGGCATCTGTTGTGGCGGCGGACTGGAGATTGCGCTTTCAGCCGATCTGATCCTCGCCGCCGAGCATGCGACCTTTGCCCTGCCGGAAATCCGCTCGGGCACGGTCGCCGATGCGGCTTCGATCAAGCTGCCGAAGCGCATCCCCTATCACATCGCCATGGACATGCTTTTGACCGGACGATGGCTCGACGTTCACGAGGCGCATCGCTGGGGTTTCGTCAACGAAGTCATGCCGGCCGAGCGGCTGATGGAGAGGGCGTGGGAGCTTGCCCGCCTGCTGGAAAGCGGACCGCCGCTCGTCTATGCGGCGATCAAGGAAATCGTGCGCGAAGCGGAGGGTTCGACGTTTCAGACTGCCATGAACAAGATCACCAAACGGCAGTTCGAGACCGTCGACAGGCTCTATTCGAGCGAAGACCAATTGGAAGGCGCCCGGGCTTTCGCCGAGAAGCGAAGCCCCATTTGGAAAGGACAATAACGAGGCGGCAGCAACCGCAATGTTTTCCCGCATGATGCGGGCACCGAAGGTGGAGAGGAAACCGCCTGCGGACCAGCCCGGAAGTTCTGTCAACGCACCATAAAGAAGGAACTGGGGAATGAACGACTACACGAAATATCTCACAAGCCGCGTCACCGCGGGCGGGCTTAGCCGTCGCGAATTCATGGGACGCGCCATGGCCGCCGGCGTGACACTTGCTGTCGCCGACAAGCTCTTCACCGAAAGCGCTGAAGCTGCCGAACCGAAGCGCGGCGGCCATCTGAAGCTCGGCCTCGAAGGAGGCGCTGCCACCGATTCCAACGACCCGGCGAAGTTCCTGTCGCAGGTGATGTTCTGCATCGGCCGCTGCTGGGGCGACATGCTTGTCGAATCCGATCCGCTGACGGGTGCTGCCGTACCGGCGCTTGCCGAATCCTGGGAGCCCTCGAAGGACGCGGCGACCTGGACCTTCAAGATCCGCAAGGGCGTCAAGTTCCACAACGGCAAGGAGATGACGATCGACGACGTCGTCGCGACGCTGAAGCGCCACACTGACAAAAAGTCGGAATCCGGCGCGCTCGGTGTTCTCGGCTCGATCAAGGAAATCAAGGCCGACGGCGGCAATCTCGTGCTGACGCTCAGCGAGGGCAATGCCGACATGCCGCTGCTGCTGTCGGACTACCATCTGGTCATCCAGCCGAATGGCGGCGTCGACGATCCTCTGGCCTCGATCGGCACCGGCCCCTACAAGATGACGAGCTTCGAGCCTGGCGTCCGCGCCACCTTCGAAAAGAACAAGGACGACTGGCGAACCGACCGGGGTTATGTCGATTCGATCGAGATCATCGGCATGAACGACGCCACCGCCCGCATCGCGGCTCTTTCATCAGGCCAGGTGCACTATATCAACCGCGTCGACCCGAAGACCGTCAACATGCTGAAACGCGCCCCGAACGTCGAGATCCTCTCGACTGCCGGCCGCGGCCACTACGTCTTCATCATGCATTGCGACAAGGCGCCGTTCGACAATAACGACCTGCGCCTGGCACTCAAATACGCCATGGACCGCGAGACCATGGTGCAAAAGATCCTTGGCGGCTACGGCAAGGTCGGCAACGACTTCCCGATCAACAGCACCTATGCGCTCTTCCCCGAAGGCATCGAGCAACGCACTTACGATCCTGACAAAGCCGCGTTTCACTACAAGAAATCAGGCCATAGCGGCTCCGTCCTCCTGCGCACATCGGAAGTCGCCTTCCCCGGCGCCGTCGATGCGGCCGTTCTCTATCAGGAAAGCTGCAAAAAGGCCGGGATCGAGATCGAGGTCAAGCGCGAACCGGGTGACGGCTACTGGACCAATGTCTGGAACGTCCAGCCCTTCTCGACCTCCTACTGGGGCGGCCGCCCGACGCAGGACCAGATGTATTCCACCGCCTATCTCTCAACGGCGGACTGGAACGACACCCGCTTCAAGCGTCCTGACTTCGACAAGCTCTTGCTGCAGGCGCGCTCCGAGCTTGATGAAGCCAAGCGCAAGGACATGTACCGCACCATGGCAATGACGGTGCGAGACGAGGGTGGCGTGATCCTGCCGATGTTCAACGACTTCGTGAACGCTTCCACCAAGCAGGTGAAGGGCTACGTCCACGATATCGGCAACGACATGTCGAACGGCTACGTCGCAACCCGCGTCTGGCTGGACGCTTGATGGCAAGGGGCGCACGCCCCCTCCGATCTCCAACGAAGCCGGGACCGTGGGATGAAACCCGCGGTCCTCCCGACGTTTTAGCGCGAGGCCTTCGCCATGACCAATCCTGCCCCAAGCGACATCTTGCCTGGGCTAAAGTTCCGGCAGCGTTTTCCGTTGCTTGCCCTTATCCTCGAGCGCTTCGTGCTCAGCATCGTCCTGCTCTTTGCCGTTTCCATCTTGATCTTCGGCGGCCTGGAAGCCCTGCCCGGCGATTTTGCCACCACCTATCTCGGCCAGTCGGCAACGCCGCAGGCCGTTGCCAATATTCGTCAGGACCTTGGATTGAACCGCCCGGTCACGACGCGTTACGTCGAGTGGCTCGGCAACGCCGTCCAGGGTGATTTCGGCACCTCCTGGGCCAGCAAGAATTCGGTGAGCGAACAGATCGGCAAACGCCTCGGCAACTCCCTCTTCCTCGCGGGTTTCGCAGCGGTGATTTCAGTGCCGCTTGCCGTCGGGCTCGGCATGCTGTCGGTGCACTTCCGCAACCGAATGCCTGACAAGATCATCAACGTGATCTCGCTGGCCGCGATCTCGCTGCCGGAATTCTTCATCGGTTACCTGCTGATCCTCTTCTTTGCCGTGAAGTTCGGCATGGCGACCTTTCCGGCGACCGTCTACGACAGTATGGGCCTCGTCGAACGGTTGAAGGCGATCGCGCTGCCGACAGCGACCCTCGTGCTCGTCGTCCTCGCCCACATGATGCGCATGACGCGGGCGGCGATCCTCTCCGTCATGTCGTCTGCCTATATGGAGACTGCGGAGCTGAAGGGCCTCAGCGCCTTTCGCTCGATCGTCAAGCACGCCGCTCCCAATGCACTCGCGCCTATCATCAATGTCGTCGCATTGAACCTCGCCTATCTCGTCGTTGGCGTCGTCGTCGTTGAAGTGGTCTTCGTCTACCCCGGCATGGGGCAATATATGGTCGACGCGGTCACCGTGCGCGACATGCCCGTGGTGCAGGCCTGCGGCCTGATCTTTGCGGCCGTCTACATCTTTCTCAACATGACGGCCGATATCCTCGCGATCATCGCCAATCCCCGGCTGAGGCATCCGCGATGAGATTGAGAGATATCCCCATCACCGCCTGGGTCGGCATAATCGGCATTGCCATCGCCTTCATCTGTGCCTTCTTCGCACCCTGGATCGCCCCCTATGGCGAGACCCAGGTCGTCGGCGACGTCTGGGCGCCTGCCGATTCGAATTACGTCTTCGGCCTCGACAATCTCGGCCGCGACATCCTCTCGCGCCTGATCTTCGGCGCGCGCACGACACTGCTGGTTGCGTCGGCCGCCACCATCATCTCCTTCTCGCTCGGCATCATCCTCAGCTTCACCGCCGCCGTCTCGCGCGGCCTCATCGACACCGTCCTCTCACGATTCAACGATCTGATGATGTCGATCCCGACGCTGATCTTCGCGCTCGTAGTTCTCGCGGTGCTGCCGCAGAATATGATCGTGCTGATCCTCGTCATGGCGATCCTCGATTCCACCCGCGTCTATCGTCTCGGCCGCGCAGTGGCGCTCGATGTCGCGGTGATGGAATTCGTTGAGGCGGCGAAGCTGCGCGGCGAAGGCAAGCTCTGGATCATCTTCCGCGAAATCCTGCCGAACACGCTGTCGCCGCTGCTTGCCGAGTTCGGGCTGCGCTTCGCATTCTCGATCCTGTTCCTCTCGACGCTTTCCTTCCTCGGCCTCGGCATTCAGCCGCCGGCGGCCGATTGGGGCGGCATGGTCAAGGACAACAAGGACGGCATCATCTTCGGCATATCGGCTGCACTGGTGCCGGGCTCGGCGATCGCGGCCCTTGCCGTCTGCGTCAACCTCGTCGTCGACTGGCTCCTGAAACGCACATCCAGCCTCAAGGGAGGGCGCGGCGATGCCTGAGCTTCTTTCCGTCCGCAATCTGAAAATCGAAGCCACCAGCTATCCCCCGGGCGAAGCGCCCAGGCGGGTGACGATCGTCGACGGCGTTTCTTTCGACCTTCACAAAGGCAAGGTTCTCGGCCTGATCGGGGAATCCGGCGCCGGAAAGTCGACGATCGGCCTCTCCGCGCTCGCCTATGGCCGGGGTGGCGCCGAAATCACCGGCGGTGAGGTGCGGCTCGATGGCGCCGACATCCTGCCACTCGGCAAGAACGGCATCCGGAAAATTCGCGGTGCAAGGGTCTGTTACGTCGCGCAATCGGCGGCCGCCGCCTTCAATCCAGCCCACCGGCTGGGCGATCAGGTGGTCGAAGCGTCGATCAAACATGGATTGATGAGCAAGGACGAAGCGCACAAGCGGGCGCTTTATCTGTTCCGCGTCCTCGGCCTGCCCAATCCGGAAACTTTCGGCGAGCGCTTTCCCCACCAGGTTTCCGGCGGCCAGCTGCAGCGGGCGATGACGGCGATGGCGCTCTGCTCCAATCCTGAGCTCATCGTCTTCGACGAGCCCACCACGGCGCTCGATGTCACCACGCAGATCGACGTGCTGGCGGCGATCAAGCATGCCATCGAGGAAACGCATACGGCCGCCCTCTACATCACTCACGACCTTGCCGTCGTCGCCCAGATCTCCGACGACATCATGGTCCTGCGCCATGGCCGCCACGTGGAATACGGCAGCGTCCAGCAGATCATCGAGGCGCCGCGGGAAGATTATACCCGTGCCCTCGTCAATGTCAGGCAGGCCTACCGCGACGAGGCCGCCGATCAGTCCGGCACGCTTCTCAAAGTGGAGAATGTCAGCGCCGAATATTCCAACGGCTTCAAGGTGCTGCACGATGTCTCGCTGCATCTGCCGAAAGGCCAGACGCTTGCCGTCGTCGGCGAATCCGGCTCAGGCAAATCGACGCTGGCGCGCGTCATTACCGGCCTGCTGCCGCCAAGCAGCGGGCGCGTCGTCTTCGACGGCAAACCGCTGATGCCTGATCTCAAGAGACGGCCGAACGATGACCTCCGACGTATCCAGTTGATCTACCAGATGGCCGATACGGCCATGAACCCGCGACAGACGGTCCGTGACATCATCGGCCGGCCGCTGACCTTCTATTATGGCCTGAGGGGCGCCGAGAAGACGGCACGGGTGAAGGAATTGCTCGACCAGATCGAAATGGGCAAGGGTTTCGTCGATCGCTACCCGGCCGAACTCTCCGGCGGCCAGAAACAGCGGGTGGCGATCGCGAGAGCGCTTGCCGCCAAGCCCGAACTCATCCTCTGCGATGAGCCGACCTCGGCGCTCGATCCGCTGGTGGCCGAGGGCATCCTCAAGCTGCTCCTGCGCCTGCAGGAGGAAGAGCAGCTCTCCTATGTTTTCATAACCCACGACATCGCGATCGTCCGGGCCATCGCCGACAGCGTGGCGGTGATGCATCGCGGCAAACTGGTGCGGTTCGGTCCGAAATCGAAGGCGCTGTCGCCGCCCTTTGACGACTACACCGATCTGCTGCTGAAATCCGTGCCGGAGATGGAAATCGGCTGGCTGGAACGCGTGCTCGCCACGCGGCGCATGGAAAGCGCGGGCAACTGAAGGTACACTAGGGAATGAGCATGACCTCGCGCGGCTTCACCACCATCGACAATGAATGGATTACGCTCAAGGACGGGACTCGGCTTGCCGCGCGCATCTGGATGCCGGACGGTGCTAACGAAGATCCCGTTCCCGCCGTCTTCGAATTCCTGCCCTACCGCAAGCGGGATGGAACCAGCCCCAGGGACGAGTCAACCTATCCGGTATTTGCCGCAGCGGGCATTGCCGGCGTGCGCGTCGATATTCGCGGGTCGGGGGAATCCGATGGCGTCATCGACGGCGAATATACCGAACGCGAGCTTGCCGATGCCTGCGAGCTGATCGCATGGATTGCCGAACAGCCATGGTCGAACGGTTCGGTCGGCATGATGGGCATCTCCTGGGGTGGCTTCAACAGCCTGCAGGTCGCAGCACTCCGTCCGCCGGCGCTGAAAGCCGTCATCTCGATCGCCTCGACCGTCGATCGCTACAACGACGACATCCACTACAAGAACGGCTGCCATCTCTCGGCCCAACTCTCATGGGCGGCAACGATGCTCGGCTACCAGTCGCGCCCGCCGGATCCGGCACTTGTCGGCGAGCGCTGGAAGGAGATGTGGCTGGAGCGCCTGGCAGGTGAACCCTTCTTCATGGAGGAATGGCTGAGCCACCAGCGGCGTGACGATTTCTGGCGCCACGGCTCGATCTCAGAGGATTTTTCGCGCGTCGAGATCCCGACGCTGGTGATCGCCGGTTGGGCAGACGGCTACCGCAATACGCCTTTGATGGCGGTCGAGGGCCTGGGCGGCAAGGCGAAGGCGCTGATCGGTCCCTGGGTCCACAAATATCCGCACTTCGCCTGGCCGAAACCACGCACGGATTTCCACGGCGAAGCGATTGCCTGGTGGAACAAGTGGCTGCGCGGCGCGGATAATGGGATCGACAACCTGCCCCAGGCCCGCGCCTATATTCTCGATGCCGTCAGCCCTGCCCCGCGGCGCGACAGCGATCCGGGGTTCTGGGTGGCGAAAGAGATCTGGTCGCCGCCGCAGATGCAGTGCTTTTACGTCGAGCAGTTCGGCAGGCTCACCGAAGGCATGCCGATCCAGCAGGCGCCCGAGCATTCTGCCTATCTGCGTTCGCCCCTCGATACCGGAACGGCGTCCGGCGAATATTTCACCCTGAAGCCCGACGCCGAAATGGCGGTCGATCAGCGCTGCGACGATGCCGGCTCGCTGACCTTCGATACGATGCCGCTCACGGGCGATCACGATTATCTCGGCCGCCCGGTGGTCACGCTCGGCCTGCGTTCCCGGGCTGCGAGCGGAAATCTTTGCATGCGGCTCATCGATGTCCACCCGGATGGCACGGCAACGCGTGTCGCCTTCGGCGTCATCAATCTCACCCACCGGGAGGGTAATGCCGATCCGAAGCCGCTGGCACCGGATGAGAAAGTGTCGATCCGGCTGGTGCTCGATGCTTGCGGCTATCGCTTCCGCAAGGGGCATCGCATCCGTCTTTCGCTTTCCACGTCCTATTGGCCGATGATCCTGCCGCCGCCTGACGATGAAGGGATCGAGATCGATACCGCGTCGCTGGGCCTCGCCATGCCGATGCTTGGCGAGCACCAAAGGATCGACCTCAAGGAACCAGCCAATCCCGATCCCTTGCCGAGATACATCGAGCATGTGGGGGCAGCGACGAAGCGGCAGGTCGTCCGCGACCTTTCGGGTAACCGGACGGAGTATCATATTCACGAGGATACCGGGCTCTACGAACACCCGCAGACGGGCCTGTCGACCCGGCAATTGCGGGAGGAAGTCTGGTCGATTTCGCCTGACGATCCGCTGTCGATGAAGGGCATATCGACCTGGACCTGCGATATGCGCCGCCCTGGCTGGTTCGTGCGGACCGTCGCGACCGCGCGGATTGCCTGCACCCGGACGGAATGGATCATCAGCGCCGTTGTCACCGCTTTCGAGGATGACGTGCAGATCTTCGAAAAGGTCTTTGCGGAAAAGCGGATCGCGCGCGACCTGATGTGATCATCAGGACACGGCGAAATGCCGGACGGCTTCGCAGACGGCGTGGAAGCCGTCGCGCGCGCCGTCGCTCATGTGGCGGGCGCGCAGCCAGGCGTGTACCATCTGCGGCTCTTCCCGGAACCAGACTTCAACGCCTGCTTCCGCGAGCTGGGCGGCATATAGCCGGCCGTCGTCCCGGAGGGGATCGAAATGCGCGACCGTAATGAAGGTCGGAGGGAGCCCCGCAAGCGAGGATGCGTGCACCGGTTCGGCGATCGGATTTCCCGCCGGCGCCTGCAGGATCTCGCGATAGTAGGCAACATCCGCAGTCGTCAGTCCGGGAGCTTGGGCCATTTCGATGTAGGAGCCCGCGCCGAGGTTCCCGCCGAGTGCGGGATAGATCAGGACCTGGCCGACAATTCCGGGTAGTTCTTCGTCTCGTGCACGCAAGGCAAGGCCGGCGGCAAGATTGCCGCCGGCGCTGTCGCCGATCAGTACGACCTTGTTGTTGGCGGAAAGCAGATGTTTCAGCACGGCAAAACCGTCATCCGTCTGTGCCGGCCAGCGATATTCGGGGGCCAGCCGATAATCGACGGAAACGAGTTCCGCACCGGCGAAATCGGCGATCTCGGCGCAGATGGCATGATGGCTCTCCAGCGAGCCAACGACGAAGCCGCCGCCGTGAAGATAGAGCAGAATGGTGCGCGTTGTGATTTTGCGCGGACGATAGCGCCGGATCGGTATGCGCTGGACCATGCCGTCCGCAAAGATCATATCCGGAGGCAGCGGTCGGTCGAACCGCGCACAAAGCGCGTCGTACCAATGCCGTTGCTGCTCGATCGGCGCTTCGACGGCATCGGCAGGATAGAAGCCGTCGCAAATCTCGAGAAACTGCAGGATGCCTTTTTCGGTGGGAACAGGCGATGGAGCGGACATGAAAGGTCCTTTCGATTTGGGACATGCAGATCCGCGTCCCTGGCCGACTCTGCCCGCATCATGCGCCCTCGTGATGGAGGCAACCTGTCCGGCAGCGACCCATGGATGTCGCGATGCTTGAATATTTTGAACCCTGCATTGCAGCGCTTCGCATATTTTCAGAAAAACCGATAATTTTTTCGTCGGCGACCCAAGGAAAGCCATCGGAGAAACGTCTCAATCCCGAAATAGCATCTTGCTTGGTAGCTTGGGGGTAGGTGCGCATTGGATGCGGAGCTCATAGAACGAGCGCAGGGCGGCGACCGGGAGGCCTTCGGGCAACTGGTCTCGCGCCATTATGATTTCGTCCATGCGGCGGCATGGCGGTGGTCGGGCAGTGCCACCGATGCGGATGACATCGCCCAGGAGGTCTGCGTCAAGCTCGGCGCGGCGATCCGCAGCTTCCGCGGCGCCAGCCGCTTCAGGACATGGCTCTACACCCTGACGCTCAATGCCGCCCGCGACCACAGACGCAAGCTTGCCCGAGAGGAGCAGACCTTCCGCGCCTACGCTGCCGAACCGCAGCAGGATGCGCCAGATGGAAACGACGACGAGATATCGAGCGAATTATGGGCAGCCGTGCGCGCTTTGCCGGAAAGGCAGTGCGACGCGGTGCTGCTCGTCTATGGCGAAGGCCTCAGCCACTCCGCCGCCGGCGATGTCATGGGCTGCTCGGAGGCGACCGTGTCCTGGCAGGTCCATGAGGCGCGCAAGAGGCTGAAGGCCATGCTCGGCAAGGAAGAGGTATGACCGTGGACAAGGAACTGGAAAAACTCTCCCGCACCACACCGCCGGCAGCCGATCCGGAGGCGCGCGCGCGTGCGCTTGCCGCGGCGATGGAGGCCTTCGACGACGCAGGAAATAATGCAGCGGCAGCCCAAGGAAATGCGAAAGGCCGGCGTCAAAGCTCCATCATCAACTGGATATGGAGCCCTGCTATGAACAAGAAATTCCTTGCCGGTTCAGCCCTTGCGACGCTGCTCGTCATTCCCGCCGCCGGTTATCTGACCTTCGAGCTGACTCGCAGCGGATTGCCGATTGTCGACCAGGAGAGGGTCACAGACAATATTGCGCAAAACAATACGCCGAAGCCGGCAGAGCCCGTCACGGTCGGGCCTCGGCTCTCCGAGGCAACGACCGAAGAGGACCGGCCGGCCCAGCCGTCGGTGGCCAATGGCGCGCAAGCCTTGCAGGACAAGGGACAGCAGGCCGCAAAGCCTGATGTTCTCAAAAACAAGTCGGAGGACTCCGCCGCGATACTCGGGATGGCTAAAAGTGCTGCACCAGCGGCTCCGGGCATGGTGGCTGAGGGGCAACTCTTGGCCGAACCGATGGAGGCTGTCGCCCCCTCGCCCGTTCCGCCGGCAGACGGACGTCTGCAGATTCAGCTCGAGCCCAATCGCGAGCGGTTTGCCAATGCCGAGGCAAATCCGATCAAGAGCGTTGCCACCGATCCGGTCTCGACCTTCTCCGCCGATGTCGACAGCGCCTCCTATTCCTTCGTGCGCCGGTCGCTGACCGGGGGCGCGATGCCCGATCCGCAATCGGTTCGCGTCGAGGAGATGATCAATTATTTCCCCTATGACTGGCCGGGTCCTGACAATGCCGACCAGCCCTTCAAGGCGACCGTGACGGTGATGCCGACCCCTTGGAATCATGACACGGAACTGATGCATGTGGCGATCAAGGGTTATGACATCGCCCCGGCGACCGCGCCGCATGCCAATCTGGTCTTCCTGATCGACGTGTCGGGTTCGATGGACGAACCGGACAAGCTGCCGCTTTTGAAGAGCGCCTTCCGTCTCCTCGTCAACAAGCTGAAGGCCGACGATACCGTCTCCATCGTCACCTATGCCGGCAATGCCGGCACGGTGCTTGAGCCGACGCGTGTGGCGGAGAGAGCGAAAATCCTGTCGGCGATCGACAGGCTGGAGGCTGGAGGCTCGACCGGCGGCGCCGAGGGCATAGCGGCGGCCTATGATCTGGCCAAGCAGGCCTTCGTCAAGGACGGCGTCAACCGGGTGATGCTGGCGACCGACGGCGACTTCAATGTCGGCCCCTCGAGCGATGAGGATCTGAAGCGCATCATCGAGGAGAAACGCAAGGACGGTATCTTCCTGACCGTTCTCGGCTTCGGGCGCGGCAATCTCAACGATTCCCTGATGCAGACGCTGGCACAGAACGGCAATGGCAGCGCCGCCTATATCGACACCCTGGCGGAGGCCCAGAAGACGCTGGTTGAAGAAGCCGGATCGACGCTGTTTCCGATCGCAAAGGACGTCAAGTTCCAGGTGGAGTTCAATCCGGAACGGATCGCCGAATACCGGCTGATCGGCTACGAGACGCGGGCGCTCAACCGCGAGGATTTCAACAATGACCGTGTCGACGCCGGCGATATCGGCTCCGGCCACAGTGTCACGGCAATCTACGAGATCACGCCCAAGGGAAGCCCCGCGGTCATGAATGACGACCTGCGTTACGGCACGGCCGAGAAGGCGCCGGCCGCGACTTCGGACAATGCGCAGGGAGGCGAGCTTGCCTTCGTCAAGATGCGCTACAAGCGGCCGGGCGAAGACAAGAGCGCTCTCATCACCACACCCGTCGGCGACAGCAATACCGTCGCCAGCGTCGACGCCGCACCGCAGGATGTACGCTTCTCCGTAGCGGTCGCCGCCTTCGGCCAGAAACTGAGCCGCATCGCCGCCGTCGATTCCTATTCCTATCAGGCGATCGCCGATCTCGCCGCGGCATCGCGGGGAACGGACACCTTCGGCTACCGGTCGGATTTCCTTGGACTGGTTCGTCTGGCGGGCGGCCTCAGCCAACAGTGAAGGCTGATCGGATCGGCAGTTCTCGACAGAGAGGCTTCCCGGAAGGGCAGCCTCTCCTCGGCAATTACCCCAGTCTCGATCCGTTGGCCGTGAGATAAACAGCGTAAAGAGACGTGGTCGCGGTGATGAAGAGACGGTTCAGCTTCTCTCCCGCGAAAGCAACATTGGAAACGATCTCGGGAATATGGATCTTGCCGATCAGCGTACCGTCAGGATCATAGGCGTGCACGCCGTCGCCGGCGCTCGCCCATATTCTTCCCTTCCGGTCCACGCGAAAGCCATCGAAAAAGCCTGAGGTGCATTCGGCGAAAACGCCGAGATCGGTCAGCTTTCCGTCACCTGATACTGCGAGCTTTCGTATATGACGAGGACCGCCGGGCAGGTGCGAGGCGCCGGTATCGGCAACGTAGAGCACGGTTTCGTCAGGTGAGAAAGCCAGCCCGTTCGGCTTGACGAAATCGGAGGTCATCTGCTCGGTCGCGCCTGTTGCCGGATCGTGCCGGTAGAGGTGGCATCCGCCGATTTCCTCTTCGCCATAGTCGCCCTCATAATCGTGGAGGATGCCGTAGCTCGGGTCGGTAAACCAGACCGTGCCGTCGGATTTGACGATGACATCGTTTGGGGAATTCAGCCGTTTGCCCGCGATGCGGTCGGCCAGAACGCTGATCCCACCGTCGAATTCGGTTCGCGTGACACGGCGTGTCAGGTGCTCGCAGGTGACGAGCCGACCGAGATTATCGACGGTGTTGCCGTTCGAGTTGTTGCTGGGCGCGCGGAATACCGAGGTGTGCCCGCTGGTCTCGTCATAGCGCATCATCCGGTTGTTGGGGATATCGGAGAAAACCAGATAACGCCCGGCGGCAAACCAGGCCGGTCCCTCCAGCCAGCGACCGCCCGTCCAGAGCCGCTCGACGCGCGCGTGGCCGACGAAGCAGCTTTCAAAGCGCGGGTCGAGAACCTCGAACCCTGTACCTTCGATTTCCCCGAACATCATGTTTTCCTATCTAGATTGTTATCGATATCATCTTGGCCTGTTTTTCAGGTCTCGTACAGGTGTCGATGCGCCGGCATTGGCGGAAATCCGGCGTCATTTCGGTTTTTCCAGCTGTGGAACGGCGCATTGCTGCAATAAAATCGATTGTGGGATGATAGCGATAACTTTATCGTGTTTCGAATTGCCCAACTTGGAAAGCTTGTTTTGAAAGCGGCGCGCAGTGAAAAACGAGGATGAGCCCAGGGACAAGCGTCTCAAGCCTGGAGACGCCCAAAAGCTGACGATGGCTGAGGTCGCCAAATATGTCGGCGTGTCGGCCATGACCGTTTCGCGCGCCTTCCGGCAGGATGCGAGTGTTTCCGAAGAGACCCGCAAGCGCATCATGGAAGCCGTCGATGCGCTCGGTTATGTGCTGGATCTCTCCGCCGGCAGTCTTTCGTCGCGGCGCAGCGGCTTCATCGCGGCGCTGGTGCCCTCGATCAACAATTCGAATTTTTCCGACACCGCCCGGGGCATCACCGATGCGCTGGAAAATACCGGCCTTCAGCTTCTTCTCGGCTATACCGATTATGCCGCGGAGAAAGAGGAGAAGCTGATCGAGGCGATGCTGCGCCGGCGCCCCGAAGGCATCATTCTGACGGGGGGGTCGCACACCAGCCGCGCGCGGCGCATGCTCGAGAAGGCCGGCATTCCCGTTGTCGAGACCTGGGAGCTTCCGGAGGAGCCGATCAATCATGTGGTCGGCTTTTCCAATACGGAGGCGATGGCCCTGTTGGTGCGCACACTTGCCAGCCAGGGATATCGGAAATTCGGCTATATCGGCGGAACGACGGCGCGCGACACGCGCGGCAGCCAGCGGCGAAGCGGTTTCCAGAAGACCGTCGAAGAACTCGGCCTGGGACCGGGGCGGATGATCTCCTTCGGCGTGCCGCCCATCACCATGGAACAGGGCGGCCAGGCAATCGTCAGCCTGCTGGAGCGCTGGCCGGACACGGAAGTGGTTCTCTGCGTCTCCGACCTTTCCGCCTTCGGCGCGATCATGGAATGCAAGCGCAGGGGGATGAGAGTTCCTGAAGACGTGGCCATTGCCGGCTTCGGCGACTACGAGATCTCGTCCATCTGTCATCCCAGCATCACCACCATCGATGTGGATTGCTACGGCATCGGCCGCCAGGCCGCCGCCCGCCTGCTGGATGCCCTGCAGGGCGGCGGCGCGGCCGGCGGCGACATCACATTGACCAGCTATAAGGTCGTCCTGCGCGAAAGCACGGAGCGCGCCGGCTCCCGATAGCGGGAGCCGATATCAGAAGGCGATCTGGACTTTCATGGACTTGCTGCGATCGCTTGCCAATTCGAAGGCGGCGACGGCCTCTTCGATTGCAAAAACACCCGTCAGCAACGGCTTCAGGTCGACGCGGCGCGCGTTGATCAATTCGACGGCGAGCGCAAATTCCTCGTGGAACCGGAATGTCCCGCGCATCTCGATTTCCTTGGCGACGATCATGTTCTGCGGAATGGAGACATCGCCGCCAAGACCGAGCTGCACCAGAACGGCGCGAGGCTTCAGGGTTTCCAGGCCGGCGCGCACCGCCCTCTCATTGCCTGATGCCTCGAACATGACGTCGAAATATCCCTTGTCCGCGCTGTAGGCAGCAAGGTCGGCGGCATGCGTCGCCACGTTGATCGTTCGGTCCGCGCCGCTGGTGCGGGCAATCGCCAGAACGCTGTCGGTCACATCGGTCGCGACGATTTCGCGGGCGCCGAGAACGCGCGCCGCAACGATCGCCAGCATTCCAATGGGGCCGCAACCGGTGACGAGCACCCGTTTGCCCAGCAGCGATCCGGCGCGGTTTGCCGCATGCAGCGTCACGGCAAAGGGTTCGGCGAAAGCGGCCTCGTGAATGGAGATGCCGTCGGCGACCTTGTGGCATTGCCAGCGCTCCGCCACCAGCCGCTGGCGAAAGCCGCCCTGAATATGCGGCATGGGCATGGCGCTGCCGTAGAACCGCATGTTGAGGCAGTGGTTCTGCTGCCCTTTCAGGCAATATTGGCAGTGGTTGCACGGCCGGCTCGGGGAAACCGCAACCCGGTCTCCGACGGCAAGGTCAGTGACGCCAGCGCCCAGCGCCTTCACCGTACCGGCGATTTCATGACCGAGGATCATCGGTTCGCGCAACCGAACGGTGCCGAACCCGCCGTGATTGTAATAATGCAGGTCGGAACCGCAGATGCCGCCGGCTTCGATGGCGATTTCCACCTGCCCTGCTCCCGCAACCTCCGGCTCGCGCTCTTCGATCCTCAGATCCTTGGCGGCATGGATGACGATGGCTTTCATATCGGGATCCTCACACGACGGGAGTTGGGAGCGCGCTACCTGCAAAATGCGCAGCGAGATTGTCTCTGACCAGCTTGCCCATGGCCTTGCGGGTTTCGACAGTGCCAGAGCCGTGGTGGGGCTGCAACACGACGTTTTGCAGCGTCAGGAAACGCGCATCGACCCTCGGCTCGTTGAGGAAAACATCAAGGCCCGCGGCCTGGATGGTCCGGTCCTGGAGCGCTGCGATCAGCGCCTGTTCATCGACGGTCGTCCCGCGCGAGACATTGATCAATATGCCGTTCGGCCCCAGGGCCTTGAGCACGTCCGCGTTGATGATTTTCACCGTCGCCTCCCCTCCAGGAACAATGACGATCAGGAAATCGGCCCAGCCCGCGAGCGCGATCAGATCGGGTTCGTAGGCATAGGGAACGTCGGTGTGGTCGTGGCGCGCAAAATAGGAGATATCGCAGCCGAAGGCGGCGGCGCGCTTGGCGATCGCCTTGCCGATCCGCCCCATGCCGACGATCCCGACTTTTTTGCCCGAAACCCGCGTCACCAGCGGCATGGCAACGCTGCCCCACAGTCCCGAGCGGACGAGAACATCGGCCTGCGGAATCTGCCTTGCCGTGGCAAGCAACAATCCGATCGCGATATCTGCGACATCCTCCGTGAGCACGTCGGGAGTATTCGTCACGCGAATGCCGTTGGCCCGCGCATAGGACAGGTCGATTGCATCGGTGCCGACGCCGTAACAGGAGACGATTTCCAGCTTCGGCAATTGCGCCATCAGCTCGGCGGATGCCCCGAGTTCGCCGCGGGTGGCGATGGCGCGGATATCCTTGCCGACCCGCGTGATCAGTGTCTGCCGATCCGTCGCCTCCCACAGGCGATGGACGCGGTAGTTCGCCTCCAGATCGACCATATCCCATTCCGGATATGATCCGGTCATCAAGATCTCTACCTCAGGCATTCCGTTTCCATCCCGCATTTTGTCGGTTGATTATGTTATCGATAACATATAATTCGAAAGAGGAATGTCAAGTATGTTTCACCGTGAGCGGCCGCGTGAGCCGTCGCCGGCGGCGAGACTGGAGGAGCTGTTTGCATGAAGAACTTGTTTGATCTGACCGGCCGCCGTGCCCTGATCACCGGCTCGAGCCAGGGGATCGGCTACGCCCTGGCCGAAGGTCTGGCGCAATATGGCGCCGAGGTCGTCATCAATGGCCGCACGCCCGAAAGCGTCAAACGCGCGGTCGAGAGCCTCAAGAGCCAGGGCCTGTCGGCCCACGCGGCGATCTTCGATGTGACCAGCAAGGAGGCTGCCAAACGGGGTGTCGCCGCGATCGAAGCCGATATCGGGCCGATCGACATCCTGATCAACAATGCCGGCATGCAATTTCGCACACCTCTGGAAGATTTTCCGGAGGACAAGTGGGAACTGCTGCTGACCACCAATATCTCAAGCGTGTTTTACGTCGGTCAGGCGGCGGCCCAGGGCATGATCGCCCGCGGCAGGGGCAAGATCATCAACATCGCCTCGGTTCAAAGCGAACTGGCGCGCCCCGGCATCGCTCCCTATACCGCGACCAAAGGCGCCGTGCGCAATCTGACGCGCGGCATGTGCGCCGATTGGGCCAAGCACGGCCTGCAGATCAACGCGATTGCGCCGGGCTATTTCAAGACGCCGCTCAACCAGGCGCTCGTCGACAATCCGGAATTCTCGTCCTGGCTCGAGAAGCGCACGCCGGCAGGACGCTGGGGCAATGTCGAGGAACTGGTGGGTGCGGCCGTTTTCCTGTCGGGCAACGCCTCGTCCTTCATCAACGGGCACACGCTCTATGTCGACGGCGGTATCACCACCTGCCTCTGATCGAGACGAGATGATGGAAATCGAGAGAAAGATGCCGCCGCTTGCCGTCGTCGTCATGGGTGTGAGCGGCTGCGGCAAATCCTCGGTCGGGGAGCGCATCGCCGTTCGAAACGATATGGCGTTTCTGGAAGGCGACCAGCTTCACCCCGCCCGAAATGTCGAGAAGATGGCGCAGGGCATACCGCTCACTGACGCTGACCGCCTGCCCTGGCTCGACCGGATCGGCGAGGAAATAAGGGCCGCGCAGAACGCATCGCGGGGATTGGTGATTTCGTGCTCGGCGCTGAAGAGAAACTATCGGGACCGGTTGCGGCAGGCGGCGGGCGGGCGCCTCGCCTTCGTTTTCCTGGAGGGCTCCCGCGACCTGCTGCTGTCGCGGATGCAGGCGCGTCAGGGCCATTTCATGCCGGCGTCGTTGCTCGATAGCCAGTTGCAGACGCTGGAGCCGCCGACCGGTGAAGCTGGTGTGGTGACTGTGGCGATCGACAATGCCTTGGATGATATTGTGGCACTGGCTTGCAAGGGACTGAGCGGCATAGCCGTCAAGGGAGGAGATTATCATGCAGGATGATTACAGGGCAGATGTCGCCGTCATCGGCGCCGGCATTATGGGAACGGCGATCATTACGCGATTGATCGAAACCGGGCATAAGGTTTCGGTCTTCGATCTGGACGCCGAAAAAGTCGCGGCGCTCGAAGCCAAGGGCGCCCGCGCCGCAAGCTCCGTGGAGAACGCGGTCTCGGCCTCGGAATTCTGTGTGCTCAGCCTCAATCACGCAAATATCGTCCGCTCTGTCGTCTTCGGCAAGAGCGGGGTGGCAGCGGCAGCAAATGCCGACAAGTTGCTGATCGACATGTCCTCCATCGATCCCGCCGAAACGGCTGAAATGGCAGCGCGACTCCGCGAGGAAACCGGCATGGCGTGGGTGGATTGCCCGTTGTCCGGCGGGGTGCCCGGTGCGCTCGGCGGACGCCTGACGATCATGGCCGGCGGCAGCCCGGAGGATTTCGAGCGGGCACGCGTGGTGATGAAGCATCTTGCCGCCAATTACACGTTGATGGGCGCATCCGGCGCCGGGCAGACCACGAAGCTCATCAACCAGCTGTTTTGCGCGGTGCTGTTTCAGGCCGTCGCCGAGGCAGTTAAGCTCGCTGAAGCCGGCGGCGTCGATCCGGCCGCCATTCCGGCAGCCCTTGCCGGCGGCCGGGCTGATAACCGGATCATGCAGGAATTCATGGCGAAATTCGCCGCCCGGGATTTCTCGCCGACAGGCCGGATCGACAACATGTTGAAGGACCTGGATTCGCTTCAAGCCTTTGCGCTCAAGACGAAGACCCCATTGCCGATGACCGGCTCGGTTGTCGAGGTCCACCGGCTGCTCTGCGCTGCCGGCCTCGGGCCGAAGGACTCCGCCGAAATGATGCGTCTTCTCGACGGGTTCCAGGCCGACTGAGGTCAGTCGCTCCGGAAATTCGAGATTGTCATTTTCCGCTTGACCATCCGCAAATGTTATCGATAACATACGCTCAATGACAACTGAAGCTTTGGGAGGAGCCAACAGTGGAAGCCAAGAGACTGCTGGAGTTCCAGTCGATCACCAAGAGCTTCGGCGGCACGCAGGCGCTCCGCGACGTCTCGATCGATCTGCGCGAAGGCGAAATCCTCGCACTGCTCGGCGAAAACGGCGCAGGCAAATCGACGCTGATCAAGACGCTCGCGGGCATCTACAAGCCCGATGCCGGCGACATCCTCTTCCGCGGCCAAAGCTATCACCATCGCCCGCCGAAGCCGAACGAGCGGCAGCCGGTCGCCTTCATCCATCAGGACCTCGGCTTGATCGAGTGGATGACCGTCGGCGAGAACATGGGCCTGTCGCAGGGTTTCTCGATGCGCCGCGGCCTGATCGATTGGAACAGGACGCAGGCGCGCGCCAAGGAGGCCCTGAAGCTGGTTGGCTGTGACTTCGATCCCACCACGCGGGTTTCGGCCCTGTCGCGCACCGAAAAATCGCTCGTCGCCATTGCCCGCGCGCTTGCCGTCGAGGCCGACGTTCTCGTGCTCGACGAGCCGACGGCGAGCCTTCCCGCCGATGAAGTCGACCGGTTGTTCAATGCGATCCGCCCGCTGAAGGATCGCGGCGTCGGCATGATCTACGTCTCCCACAGGCTCGACGAGATTTTCCGCATCGCCGATCGGGTCGCCGTTCTGCGCGACGGCTGCATGGTCGGCCAGAAGCCCGTCAGCGAGACCACTCCTGACGAGCTGGTGACGATGATCATCGGCCGCAGCGGCGACAGCCTCTTTTCCAAGACCGAGACCAAGCCCGGCAAGGCAATCGTCAAGGTGCGCGATCTCGTTTGCGCCGGTACGAGCCCGATATCCTTCGATATCCGCGAGGGCGAGCTTCTCGGTCTTGCGGGATTGCGCGGCGCCGGTCAGGAACGGATCGGCCGCGCCCTGTTCGGTTGCGAGCCTTTCGGCGGCTCGGTTTTGCTGCATGACCAGGCTCCGGATCTTTCGAGCCCGCTGCGGGCCATGGGATCGGGCATTGGCCTGATCGCCCGCGACCGGACGGAAGAATCCGTCGCCTTGTCGCTTTCCATTCGGGAAAACACCTACATCAATCCCGGTGCAGTCGGGCGCGGGCTTTTCTCCTTCCTGTCGCCGCGGGGCGAGGCGGACCTCGCCCATAAGATCGGCCAGTCGGTCGGCCTGCGGCCAAACGACCCGGATCTGCCCGTGGAGGCCTTGTCGGGCGGCAACCAGCAGAAAGTGGTCGTCGGCCGCTGGCTGGCGACCGGCCGCAAGCTGCTGATCGCGGAAGATCCGACCGCCGGCGTCGACATCGGCGCGCGTGCCGAGATCTACCGCCTGATCACCAAGGCGCTCGAAGCCGGCCTCGCGGTCGTGGTGGTTTCGACGGACTTCGAGGAAATCGCCCATATCTGCCACCGCGCGCTGGTTTTCTCGCGCGGCAAAATCGTCAGCGAACTGACTGGAAGCGCTCTGACGACGGAGGCGGTCATCACAGCCGCATCCGCATCGGAAGCCGCTTGAGCCATCGGGAGAACAGCCATGCAATCCATTGAATCCACGGCGCTGGAGCCGACCAAGAGCGAAATGGCCGGCCTGTCTACAGGGCAGAAGATCGGACGCCTGATCCCGGTCTATGGGCTGGTGATCCTCACCGTCGGCCTGATAATGATCTTCTCGATCCTTCTGCCCGATACCTTCCCGACGGTGTTGAACGTCCGCTCGATTGTATCAGACAAGGCGATCATTGCGCTTCTGTCGCTCGCCGCGATGATCCCGATGGCATCGGGCCGCATCGATCTGACCGTCGGCTACGGCATCGTGCTCTGGCACATTCTCGCCATCAGCCTGCAGACGGCCTACGGCCTGCCCTGGCCGGTCGCCGTCCTCATCGTTCTCGCGCTCGGTGTCCTCACAGGCTTCATCAACGGCCTGCTGGTCGAGGTCGCCAAGATCGACAGCTTCATCGCAACGCTCGGCACGGGAACGGTTCTCTATGCGCTTGCACTTTGGCACACCGGCGGGCGGCAGGTGGTCGGCGTCCTGCCGGATGGTTTCTATGCGCTGAATGGCACCATGCTGTTCGGCCTGCCGATCACCGGCTTCTACGTGCTGCTGATCGCCATCTGCATGTGGATCGTGCTCGAATACCTGCCGATCGGCCGATATCTCTACGCCATCGGCGCCAATCCCAAGGCCGCCGCGCTCAATGGCATTCCGGTCCGCAAGTTCGTGATCGGCGCCTTCGTCACCTCGGGTCTGCTGGCCGCCCTGACCGGCGTCCTCCTCGCCTCGAAGCTGCGCATCGGTCAGGCAAGCGTCGGCCTCGAATATCTCCTTCCGGCGCTTGTCGGCGCATTCCTCGGGTCGACGACGATCAAGCCGGGGCGCGTGAACGTCTGGGGCACCTTGATCGGCGTCATCATCCTGGCGGTCGGAATTTCCGGAATTCAGCAATTCGGCGGGTCGTTCTTCGTCGAACCGCTGTTCAACGGCGTGACCCTGCTGATTGCCATCGGCATAGCAGGTTACGCCCAGCGCAAACGCGGAGCCGTGAGGAGGATCACGCCCGCATCGAAATGATGCCGGATCGCCGGCATTTCATAACAAACACAATGGAGGAGTGAACATGAAGCGCAGGACTTTATTGCAGGCAACGGTCGCAACCGTCGCCGTTATGCTCAGCGTGCCGGCATTGGCCGACTCGATGGCCGACGCCAAGGCAGTGGTGGACAAATATGCCTCCAAGGTGAGCGCGTGGGATGGCCCGACGAGCGGCCCCAAGGGCGCCAGCGGAAAGAATATCGTCATCCTGGCCGCCGATATGAAGAACGGCGGCATCCTCGGCGTCGTCAATGGCGTTCAGGAAGCGGCAGGCGCACTCGGCTGGACGGTCAAGGCGCTCGACGGCGCCGGCTCGATCGGCGGGCGGACCGCGGCTTTCGGCCAGGCCATGGCGCTGAAGCCTGATGGTATCATCATCAACGGCTTTGACGCGGTTGAGCAGAAGCCGGCGATGGAAGCGGCCAAGGCTGCCGGAATTCCGATGGTTTCCTGGCACGCCGCCTCGGCGGTCGGTCCGGTCCCCGAAGTCGGCGTTTTCGCCAACGTCACCACCGATGCGATGGAAGTATCGAAGTCTGCGGCTGATTGGGCCTTTGCCGATGCCGGCGGCAAGCCTGGTGTCATCATCTTCACCGACTCCACTTATGCGATCGCGATTGCCAAGGCCGATCGCATGAAAAAGGAGATCGAAGATCTCGGCGGCACGGTGCTCGAATATGTCGACACGCCGATCGCCGAAACCTCCCAGCGCATGCCCCAGCTCACCACGTCGCTTCTGCAGAAGTATGGCGCGAAGTGGACGCATTCCCTTGCCATCAACGACCTGTACTATGACTTCATGGGGCCGTCGCTTGCGTCGGCCGGCATTGCCGGAGACGGAAAGCCGGTCAACGTCGCAGCCGGCGACGGCTCGGAGAGCGCCTATCAGCGTATCCGCGCCAAGCAGTTCCAGGCCGTCACGGTCGCCGAGCCGCTCAATCTCCAGGGTTGGCAACTCGTCGACGAACTGAACCGCGCTTTTGCGGGTGCTCCCTGGTCCGGCTATGTCTCGCCGCTGCATGTCGTGACCAGCCAGAACGTCGAGTTCGACGGCGGACCGAAGAACAGCTTCGATCCCGATAACGGCTATCGCGATCAATACAAGAAGATCTGGGGCAAATAAGCCTTCCGATCAGAGGGCGTATCGAGCGATACGCCCTCCCTCCCCGCACGACCTCAACATCGATCCAGCTCCGGCGAGTTTTGGAAAAGAGAACCTATGATCATTCGTTATGCTTTGTTTGAAGGCGAAATCCATCCCGGGAAAGAAGAGGAGTTCCGCACCTTCGTCAGGCAGCGGCTCGTGCCTCTGTGGACGAAATTTCCAGGCGCCGAGGAAATCCGGGTGCTGGACGGAACGGAGCGCGACGAAGGCGCCCCGGTCTATGCCATGGCGCTTGCCATTCGTTACCCCGATATGGATGCGGTGAACGCAGCGCTTGCCTCCGACGTGCGCTTCGAAAGCCGCGAGGTCACCGGGCAACTCCTGCAGCTCTTCACCGGCAAAGTGCATCACCACGTCTTCTCGGCCAACGAATATCCGCCGGCTACTGCCTGACATCAGGCGATCGCGGTTTCCATAACGTCGCGGCGATCGAAAACCGCCCAACCAAATATCGTTGCTGTAAAGCGCCTGCGGACAGCCGTCTCGGGCGCTTTTCCATGTCGGTACGCCCCGCCTATCCCACGGCTCGAGGGATGGCGCCCTTTCCACTGTTCACTCTTTTGGGGACAATTTTTCCTCAGGCGACGTTATTGTTAAACGAAACAGTCTATAAAAATAGTAGATAATATTCCATCTTACCATGCATCGCTTTTGGGAGACCTTCCCTCGGCCCTCTTCTTCCAACCGCGCAGAACTGCAGTGTGGTATGAGCATCAATTCCGAATTTCTCTGGTATATTCCCAACGACGTCAGACCCGGTCATCGCGGTGATTCCACCGTCGAGAATCACAACAGCCTCGATACGCTGACCAGCCACGCCAAGGCGCTGGAGGAGCATGGCTGGAAGGGCGCGCTCATCGGCACCGGTTGGGGCCGGCCCGACACGTTCACCGTTGCGGCCTCACTTGCGGCACGCACCACGACCTTCGAGCCGCTCATCGCGATCCGCCCCGGCTATTGGCGGCCGGCGAACTTCGCGTCCGCGGCAGCCACGCTGGACCACCTGACGGGTGGCCGCGTGCGGATCAACATCGTATCGGGCAAGGACAACCTGTCTGCCTATGGCGACAGCGAGGGCGATCAGGCGCATCGCTATAGCAGAACCAGGGAATTCATGCGGCTGGTCCGCCGATTGTGGACCGAAGAAAACGTTACGTCGGCAGGGGATCACTTCCGGGTCGCCGAGTCCACCGTGGTGCCGCGCATCGAGATCCGCGGCGACCGCCGCCACCCCAAATTCTACTTTGGCGGCGCCTCCGAGGCCGCCGAGCAGGTTGCCGCCACCGAAGCCGATGTTCAGCTTTTCTGGGGCGAGCCGCTCGACGGCGTCCGAGAACGGATCGAGCGGCTGAAGGCGCTGAGCAGGCAGCTGGACCGCGATCTCCCGCCGCTGGAATTCGGATTGAGGATCACGACCTTGGTCCGCGACACGACGGAACAGGCCTGGGCTGACGCCGAGGCGAAGGTTGCCGAGATGGCGAAGAGCAAAGGCGCCGGCTGGCACGACCACCAGCGCGTGCTCGCCGTCGGCCAGCAGCGGCTGCTCGAGCTGCATCAACGCGGCGACGTGCTCGACGATAACCTCTATACCGCGCCCGGAAAATTCGGCGGCGGCGGCGCCGGCACCACGTGGCTGGTCGGTTCGGCGGCGGATGTCGCCCGCTCGCTGCGCAAATACCAGGATCTGGGCATCACGCATTTCGTGCTTTCCGACACGCCTTACCTTGCCGAGATCAAACGGCAGGGCGAGCAGCTGCTGCCGCTATTGCGCAGCTGACACCGGAAAGGCGTCAGGCCGTCGTCCAGCGTCGGAAAAGCCAGCGCCGAAATCATTGTTCGCATGCAGGCCGCTCGAAAAGCGTCAAAGAGTCTGGTTTGCAACAAGAGATGTGTGCCGTTACTGTCCAGCAACTTGGCATACTCTTCCTGGTGCCCAGCTTAGTGCAGTTTGCGCGGAAAATGCCGATAAAATATACGAAAAGCGCCACGCAATGATGCTCCGCCGTCCGCGTTTACATTCTCTAAAATATATTCCCCTAAATTTTTAGGATATTGGAATGACGTTCGCAGGATCGTCACCTACGCCATGATGGCGGCTGGGGCACCCGAAATCTCGCATGAAATCGACATTTTGACCTCGATGCACGCCTCGCATCTCGGGCGCGCCGAGGCGCATTCGGCGACAGATCGAGCTCCGCGCTTGAACGAGATGTGACGAGCGATCCTGGTGGCCAAGATACCTTTGACAAGCTTCGCCGACGCGATGGAGAGTGACAATGAAGGGCATTAAGAATTTCGGGATCGGGGTGCGCCTCACCCTCGGTTTCAGCTTCCTGCTTCTGCTGATGGCCTGCCTGACCATCTACTCGGCGGTGAAGGTTGAGCAGATCAATAGCAATCTTGAAACGATCAACGACGTCAACAGCGTGAAGCAGCGGTTTGCGATCAACTATCGCGGCAGCGTGCACGACCGGGCGATCGCCATTCGCGACGTGACCCTTGTGACGTCGGCGGACGAACGCAAGGCCGCCGAAGCCTTGATCGAAAAGCTGGCAGCCACTTACGCCGAGAATGAAAAGCGCATGGCCGATATGGTTGCATCTCCGGCAGGTGCGACGGACCAGGAAAAGACCATCCTGAGCGAGATTGCCGACATACAGGCGAAGACCAATCCTCTGGTTGCCCAGATCATCGCGCTGCAGGAAAAGGGCGACGGCGAGGCGGCCCGCAAGATCCTGCTCGAACAGGCCCGCCCGGCCTTCGTTTCCTGGCTCGGCGCCATCAACAAATTCATCGATTATCAGGAAGCGCTGAACAAATCGGTCGGCGGCGAGGTTCGCAGTGTGGCGAGCGGCTTCAAGCCGATCGCGCTGACGGCGCTCGCCATTGCCGCTCTTCTTTCGATCATTGCCGCCGCCATCACCGCACGCACGATCGTCGGCCCGCTGGCAAAGCTTCAGCTTTCGCTGAAGGCGATGGCGGAAGGCAATCTCGACGGCGATCGCCGTCTCGAAGCGCGGGGCGATGAGATCGGCAAGCTCGCGCGGGCCGTAGCCGGCCTGCGCGACGCGATTTCGGCAAAGGCGGAACGAGAAGCCGATGCCGAAGCCAAGCGTGCTGTGACGGAACGACACCGGCTCGAGCAGGATGCCGATGAACGCCGCACCCTGGCCGAGCAGACTGACAAGGCTGTTGGTCAGCTGGGCAATGCATTGCAGGCGCTGGCTGACGGCGACCTGACGCAGCAGATCGACACGCCGTTCATTCCGTCTCTGGAAAAGCTCCGGGCCGACTTCAATGCCGCGGTCGAAAAGCTCCGAGCCGCCATGCAGAAGGTTGCCCAGAACGCGAGCGCGATCGCAGCCGGTGCACAGGAGATCCGCTCCGCCTCGGACGATCTGGCCAAGCGGACCGAACAGCAGGCAGCCTCGGTCGAGGAAACCGCCGCTGCCCTGGAAGAGATCACGACCACCGTCGCCGAATCCACCAACAAGGCCCAGGAAGCCGGGCAGCTCGTGCGCAAGACCAAGGACAACGCCGAGCGCTCGGGCAGCGTGGTCCGGGATGCCGTGGACGCGATGGGCAAGATCGAATCCTCGGCCACCGAAATCGGCAGCATCATCGGCGTCATCGACGAGATCGCCTTCCAGACCAACCTGCTGGCATTGAACGCCGGCGTCGAAGCCGCCCGCGCCGGGGAAGCTGGCAAGGGCTTTGCCGTCGTTGCCCAGGAAGTGCGCGAATTGGCGCAACGTTCCGCCAAGGCGGCAAAGGAAATCAAGGAACTGATCAACGCGTCGAACGGCCATGTGAAGAACGGCGTCGCCCTCGTCGGCGAGACCGGCAAGGCACTGCAGGAGATTGCCGCACAGGTTCAGCAGGTCGACGGCAATGTCGGGGCCATCGTCGGCGCTTCGCAGGAGCAGGCGACGGGGCTGAAAGAGATCAACACCGCCGTCAACAAGATGGACCAGGGCACGCAGCAGAACGCCGCCATGGTGGAAGAAGCCACAGCCGCCGCGCATAATCTCGCCAAGGAAGCCGATGCGCTGTTCCAACTCCTAGGACAGTTCAGCATCGGGGGAACGGTCGTATCGAAGCGGATATCACAGCCGTCAGCAGCGCCACAGCATGCTCAACCCGTGGCGTCGCCCGCACGCCAGATGATCGCCAAGGTGGGCAAGTCGTTCCAGGCGAGCGGGAGCGCGGCATTGGCCGGCGATTGGGAAGAGTTCTGATCGCGCCCGTTGCGAAGGGAAGCGTACGCTGCCCTTCGTTTTGACGTTGTCTTATGCCCGGACAGGAGCACTCGCTGGAAGCAGAGCGCTGACCACGACCGCAATGGCGATGTTGGCCGCAAGCGCCAGGAGGCCGGTATAGACGGTGAAGGGTTCGCCGCCGAGGCTGACCAGATGAAGAGGCTTCCAGCCGGCATCCCAGACGAGGAGGGTGCCGCCGCAGAAGCCGACGAACCAGCCGGTAAGCAGAGCGGGTGCGCGGAACCAGTTGGTATAGAGGCCGAAGACCAGGGCCGGAAGCGTCTGCAGGATCCAGATGCCGCCGAGCAGCTGCAGGTCGAGTGCGAATTGCGTCGGCAGGAAGATGATGACGAGAAGCGCTCCGACCTTTACCACCAGCGACGTGATCTTCGCGACCTTGGCTTCACCCGCATCGCTGACCTGGGGGTCGACATAGGCCTTCCAGAAATTGCGGGTGAAGAGATTGGCAGCGCCGATGCTCATCACCGCCGCCGGCACCAGCGCACCGATGGCGATTGCCGCAAAGGCAAAGCCGGAGAACCAGCCCGAAAAGAGCGTCTTGAACAGCGCTGGAACGACGTCATTGGCGCTCTCGAGCTTCAGGTTGGCGGCATGGCCCATATAGCCGAGCAGCGCCAGAAGGCCGAGCAGCAGCGTATAGGCGGGCAGCATGATCGCATTCTTGCGGATCGTCTTGCCGCTGTTGGAGGCAAAGATGCCCGTCAGCGTATGCGGATACATGAAGGCCGCAAGCGCCGAACCGAGAGCGAGCGTGGCATAGGCGACATACTGGTTGCCGCCAAGCAGCAGGCTGCCGGACCCCTTGGCCTGGAAGGCGGCGTCGGCCGAGGCGAAGACATTCGCATAGCCTCCGAGCTTCGACGGGATGAGTGCGACGGCTGCAATCACCACGATATAGATCATGATGTCCTTGACGAAGGCGATCAGCGCCGGCGCGCGCAGGCCCGCCGAATAAGTGTAGAGCGCCAGGATGATGAAGGCGATCGCAAGCGGCAATTCGCCATGCAGTCCGAGCGCCTTCAGGACCGCGGTCATACCGACGAGCTGGAGGGCGATGTAAGGCATGGTGGCGATGACGCCGGTTGCCGCGACGGCGAGTTCGAGACCACGCGATCCGTATTGACCATGGACGACGTCGGCTGCCGTGACATAACCGAATTCCTTGGCGCGTTTCCAGAGAACCGGCATGACCATGAAGACGAAGGGATAGACGACGATCGTATAGGGCAGCGCGAAGAAGCCGTAGGCGCCCACCGTATAGACCAGCGCCGGGACGGCGATCACGGTATAGGCGGTATAGAAATCGCCGCCGACGAGGAACCAGGTGATCCAGGTGCCGAAATTGCGTCCGCCGAGGCCCCATTCGTCGATATGCGCCAGCGTTTCGGGCTTGCGCCAGCGGCTCGCGACGAAGCCCATGACCGTGACGAGCGCGAAGAAGAAGATAAAGACGGCAAGCGCCGTGCCGTTGATGTCAGTCGTCATGGCGGGTGCTCCGATAGGCGATCCAGGTCAGCGTCGCGGTGATCGGCACCCACAGAATTTGATACCAATAGAAGAAGGGGAAGCCGAAAAGCGACGGTTCGCGGGCGTTGTAGAATGGCGGCCAGAGCAGACCTATGAAAGGAATGACCAGCAGCCAGAGCGCTGCCTTGTTACGTGGTTTTTCCATGTCGGATACCTCTCAGGCGCCGCGGGCGCGGTCGCCATGTTCCAGTTGTCGGCGTGGAAGGCAGATCTGTCAGCCGGCGGCCGCGGCAGGCCCGGTTCGGGTCGCGTGAGGTTTTCCGATCGAACGGAAGCGGACATGACGCATATGAATTCCTCCCAACGGCTTACCCTTGGGCCAGCCGTGATCGACTCCTATGGCGCTGGTTTTGTTCCTACAAGATAGGCGCTGGGCCGAAATGCCGCAGCCTACCCAGAAGTGGGTAGGCTTGGTTTAGCCGACTTTCGAGACGATGCCGTGATCGAGCGCATAGCGAATGAGACCCGCAGTGGTGGCAATGCCGAGCTTCTTCTTCAGGTTCTTGCGATGCGTCTCTGCCGTCGCCGAGGTTATCCCTAGCATCTCGGCGATTTCCCTGTTACTGCGGCCGGCGACGATCAATCCCAGAGTGTCGCGCTCGCGCGGCGTCAGCGGATCGGCACCCTCCTCCGCACGTTCGCCCATCAGTGCGTCGAAGACACCCGAGGAGAAATAGGTACCTCCGCCCGCGACCGTCTCGATGGCCGAGACGATCTCGTCGGTCGAGACGTCCTTCAGAATGTAGCCGGCTGCGCCATGCATGACCGAAGAGGAGATATATTCGCGGCTGTCATGCATCGAGAGCATCACGACGCGGGCTTGCGGAAGTTCGTTCCGGAACAATTCGATCGCGTCGATGCCGCTGAGCTTCGGCATGTTGATGTCCATCAGCACGACCTGCGGCAGAACCTGTCGGCCGATATCAAGCCCCGTTTGGGCAAGCCCGGCCGTTCCGGCGACTTCGATATGGTCGAATGTTTCGAGCACGGCTTTCAGGCCGTCCAGCACCAGCGGATGGTTGTCGATCAAGAGCACCCTGATTTTCGGACGTTCCGTCATGCGGCTTCCGCCTGCCGATCGGCGGGACGATTGGCCGATTTCGGCAGCATCGCCGTCAGCGTCGTGCCGGCCTCGTTGCTGTTGATCAATAAAAGGCCGCGGAAGTGGGCCATCCGCTCCTGCATGTTGCGCAGGCCGAGACCCGATGTGCCCGATACACCGTCCTTGCTGCCGTCGAAGCCGGTGCCGTTGTCGGTGACGGTCATGCGCGCACGGCCGCCGTCGCTCCAGAGCTTGACGACAAGCCTTGAGGCGCCGGAGTGCCGCTCGACATTGTTGAAGGCTTCCTGCGCGACCCGATAAAGCGCGGTATTGGCTTCGGCCTTCAACGTATCGCTAAAGCCCGAAGCGTCGATCTCCGTCTCGATCCCGGTCCGCTCGGCGAAGTGATAACACAGTGCCTCCAGCGCCGCCCTCAGGCCGAGGTCGTCGAGCACGCGCGGGCGCAGATCATGCGACAGCAGCCGGATTTCCTTGATCGCTCCATTCAGCGCTTCGATGCCGCGGTCGATGGTGAGGGCCGCATCGTCGACATTGGTCCTGACCTTGCGGCCGGCGAGATCCATCGCATAGCGCACGCCGACGAGGTTCTGGGAAATGCCGTCATGCAATTCGCGCGCAAGCCGCGCGCGCTCTTCTTCCTGGGTGTCGATGACCCGTTGCGTCAGCGCCTTGAGCCGGCTGTCGGCCATGCGACGCTCGTGGAAGGTCAGCAACATGCAGGTCGTGAAAACGACGAGCACTGAGGGCACGGCGATCAGCGCGACGATGACGAAGGTTCGCCTTATGTTGGCGCGGGTCACCGCATTGGCGGCCGCACTCTGGGCAAAGACGTCGTCGAGGTAGACGCCGGTTCCGACGACCCAGTGCCATTTGTCGAGACTGACGACGAAGGAGAGCTTGTCGGCGATCTGCCCGGTCGATGGTTTCTGCCATTTGTACTGATGCAGGCCGCCGCCCGCCTTTGCCGTGGCGATCAGTTCGGCAATGACCTTGTCGCCATCGGGATCGGTGAGGTCGAGCCAATTGTGCCCGTGCCGGAACGTCTGGCGCGGATGGACGATGTTGTTGCCGTCATAGTCGTAGACGAAGAAATATCCATCCTTGCCGTAGTCGAGCGAGGTCAGAATCTCAGACACCTGCTGCTTGGCTGCCTCGTCGTTGGGACCGGCCTTGTCATAGATCGTCTGGATGGCGGACAGGGCAAGGTTGGTCAGATTGAGGATTTCGGCTTCCTTGGTCTTCAGCATGTTCTGCTCGAACGTATCGATGCTGTTCTTGGCGAGGTTTGCCGATTGCCAGGTGATGAAGGTGGTGATCGCAAGGATCGAAATGACGAGCGGGACGATCGCCAATGCGATGATCTGGTGTCGGAGCGTCAACGATCATTCCTCCCGAGAATGTGCGCCCGGAATTATGCCCTTTGTCATATGCGAGTCCAGCGGCTTGTCCGCGCGGCCGGACCAATGCGGCCGCGCCATCACTGTTCCAGGGGCACAAACAGGCCGAGCTTGACGTCCCGCAGTACCACATTCGTGTGCATGCGACGGATCTGCGGATTTTCCGCCATGATCAGCGCGGCGATGTCGTCATAATGCTCAACGTCACGGGCGGTGACGATTGCGATCAGATCGACCGCGCCGGTGACGTAATAGACCTGCTGGATGTGATCCTGCTTCTCCGCCCAGAGGCGGAATTTCGCCAGTGCGTCGTAATTGTCCCGTTCGATCTCCATCCCGACGATGAAAACCATCGCCGTTCCCGTTGCCTTGCGGTCGACGACGGCGACTTCCGCCTTGATGATCCCGTCTTCGCGCAGGCGCTTCAGGCGCCTCTGCACGGCCGAGACCGACAGACCGACCCTTTCGGCGATGGTTTCGGCCTTCAGCTGGCAGTCGCGCTGAACGATATCGAGTATGTCACGGTCAAAACGATCCAGTTGTTCCATTATCCAGTCCTAATTTGTCGCAGCATTTATCGCATTCTGCCGCATTCGCCGCATGAGAAAGATTATTTTGCACAAAATATGCAGAAGAGACAAAAATTGCGCGAAAAATCCGCGTTCTTTTATCATTATCCTTTGCAAATTCAGTTCAGCCGGACCCATGCATGTCGGATCAACCCTTTCCTGCTCTTCGCGTCGAAGATCTCCATAAAAGCTTCGGCTCGCAACAGGTTCTCAAGGGTATTTCGACCGAGGCCCACAAGTCGGATGTCATCTCCATTATCGGCTCGTCGGGTTCCGGCAAGAGCACCTTCCTCAGATGCATCAATTTCCTGGAAACGCCGGATCAAGGTCGCATTGCCGTGAATGGCGAGGAGATCGCGCTGAAGGCTGGCCGCGGCGGCCGGCTGCAGCCGCGCAGCTGGCGGCAGGTCGAACGGCTGCGGACCGGGCTCGGCATGGTCTTCCAGAGCTTCAATCTCTGGGCGCATCGCACCGTGCTGGAAAACGTCATCGAGGCGCCGGTGCATGTTCTGGGCATTTCCAGACGGGAGGCGACCGAAAAGGCTGAAGCGCTGCTCCACAAGGTCGGGCTTTTCGAGAAGCGCGATGTCTATCCCGCCTTCCTTTCCGGCGGCCAGCAGCAGCGCGCGGCGATCGCGAGAGCGCTCTGCGTCGATCCCGATGTCATGCTGTTCGACGAGCCGACTTCGGCGCTCGATCCCGAACTCGTCGGCGAGGTACTGAAAGTTATCCGCGATCTGGCGGAAGAAGGCCGGACCATGCTGATCGTCACGCATGAGATGCGCTTCGCCCGCGATGTCTCCAGCCGTGTTCTCTTCCTGCATCAGGGACGGATCGAGGAAGAAGGACCGCCGGAGCAGATATTCGGGGCGCCCGTCAGCGCCCGCTGCCGGGAATTCACCGGCCTCAGCGCCCACTGATGCACATCCCATCATCGACAACATCCAACAGGAGAATCCTGCGAATGAAACTGCTCCCCATGCTCTTTGCCGGCGCGGCACTTGCGCTTTCGGCCGTCACCGCACAGGCCGAAGTCCGCTTCGGCGTCATGAACGAATCCTACCCTCCCTTCTTCGCCAAGGATGCTTCAGGCGAATGGCACGGATGGGAAATCGATCTGATGAATGCCGTCTGCGAAGAGATGAAGGAGAAATGCTCGATCGTCGACATTTCCTGGGATGGGCTCATTCCCGCTCTGCAGAGCAAGAAATTCGACGTGATCTGGTCATCGATGTCGAACACCGCCGAGCGCTCGAAGGTGATCGATTTCACCGACAAATATTACAACACGCCGAGCACCCTGATCGGTCCCAAGGACCAGAAGCCGGGCGCCACCGCCGAGGACGTGAAGGGCAAGACCATCGGCATCCAGGTGTCGACGATCCAGTCGGAATATTACAAGAAATATTTCGCCGGTGCTGCCGAGGAAAAGACCTACCAGACGCTCGACGAGGCTTTCCAGGATCTCGCCTCCGGCCGCATCGACTATGTTTTCGGCGATTCACTGGCGCTCGACGCTTTTCTGAAGAGCGACGGCGGCAAGGATTGCTGCGCCAAGATGGGTGATGTCGCCGACGACAAGGAAATTCTCGGAGCCGGTGTTTCGGGCGGCCTCCGCAAGGAAGATACCGATTTGAAGTCCAAGCTGAACGCGGCCATCACTGCCGTCCGCGCCAGCGGCAAATATGACGCCATCACCAAGAAATACTTCGATTTCGACATTTACGGCGCGAAGTAAGCAATCCCCACGATGGCGACCGCGCAACAAGGCATTCTGGACCTGCTCTCCCCCTATCCTCCGGGATGGGGCGGCGTCCTGCTGACGGGCGCGGTCTCCACGATCGCCATCTCGGCCTGCGCTTTCGCGATTGGCCTGCTGCTTGGCACCGGCGGTGCGCTTGGAAAGCTTTCGGGCAATCGAGCGCTCCGCCTTCTGCTCGATCTCTATACGACTGTCATTCGTGCCGTTCCCGAGCTAATTCTCATCGTCGGGCTCTATTACGCGGGGACCGATGGGCTCAACCGGCTTCTGGCCGCGCTGGACCTGCCGCCGGTCAATGTAAATGGCTTCGTCGCGGCCGTCGCTGTGCTGGGTTTCGTGCAGGGCGCCTATATGACCGAGGTGCTGCGCGGCGCGATCCTTGCCATTCCCGTTGGCCAGATCGAAGCCGCCAAGGCCTTCGGCATGGGGCCGATGCTGCGGTTTCGCCGCGTCCTGCTGCCAGCGCTGTTGCCGAATGCCCTGCCGGGCCTAGCCAATCTCTGGATGTCGGTCACCAAGGACAGCGCATTGGTCGCGGTCGTCGGTTATCAGGAACTGGCGCTGGCCACCCGTCTGGCCGGGGCGAGCACCAAACACTACTTCATCTTCTTCCTCGCCTCGGCCTTTCTCTACCTCGCCATCACGCTGGTTTCCAACGTCGTCTTCAAGCTGATCGAAGGGCGGGTGCGACGCGGTCAGCCGCGCCTCGCCTGAAGAAAGTACGCCCATGAGTTTCACCTGGATCTCTTCTTACTGGCCGCTGCTGCTGACAGGCGCCTGGCAGACCGTTGCGCTGCTCATCATTTCCGTCGTGTTCGGCTTCATCCTTGCGATCGGTCTCGCCTTCGCGCAGGTCAGCGGCGGCAGGCTGACGCGGCTGCTGGCGCGGGGCTACTGCACCTTCTTCCGCGGCACGCCGTTGCTGATCCAGCTGTGGCTTCTCTATTACGGGGTGGGCTCGTTGTTGCCTATGATCCCCGGCATCCGCCAGAGCCTGTTCTGGCCGATCCTGCGCGAGGGCTTCTTCTTTGCGGCCGTCAGCTTCACGCTGAATTATGCGGCCTACGAGGCGGAGGTGTTGCGCGGCGCGCTGCTTGCCGTGCCCAAGGGCGAGCTCGAAGCCGGGCGGGCCTTTGGCCTGTCGCCCTGGAAGCTGACCCGCCGCATCTGGCTGCCGCGCGCCATTCGCATCGCCCTGCCGACCATTGCCGGAGAGATCGTCATGCAGCTCAAGGCGACGCCGCTCGCCTTCACGGTGACGGTGATGGATCTCTACGCCGTGGCAAACAAGGTCCGCCAGGACACGCTGCTCGTCTACGAACCCTTGATCGTCGTCACTCTCTTCTATCTCGCCCTGACCGCTGTGATCGCCCGTGCTTTTCGAGGTCTCGAAGCGCAGGTGCCGGTTCGCCGCTAGGCCGGCGGATAGGGGACTGGCCATGAACTCGCTTACGCACGAACCAGGTGCATCTCGCCCACTTTGTTATGAAAAGCCCACCGCCGGCGACGGCGCGACAGACTGAATGGAGACCTCTTCATGAGCACGACCCGAATTCTCGATGGCGGCATGAGCCGCGAGCTGCTGCGGCTCGGCGCCGAACTGAAACAACCGGAATGGTCGGCATTGGCGCTGATGAACTCGCCTGACATCGTGCGCGAGGTGCACGAGGAGTTCATCGCCGCCGGCTCTCAGGTCATCACGACAAACAGCTATGCGCTCGTGCCCTTCCATATCGGCGAGGACCGGTTCCGGAAGGAGGGTGCGGAACTGATCCGTCTCGCCGGTCGCCTGGCGCGAGAGGCCGCCGATACCGTCACCGATCGGAAGGTGGTGGTCGCCGGTTCGCTGCCGCCGATCTTCGGCTCCTACGAGCCGCAGAACTTTGATCCTTCACGGGTGCAGGATTATCTCAAGGTGCTCGTCGAAAACCTCAATCCGTTCGTCGATATATGGCTCGGCGAGACGCTGAGCCTGATCGCCGAGGCAGAGGCCGTGCGCAAGGCGGTGGCGGCATCGAGCAAACCGTTCTGGATTGCCTTCACATTGGCGGATGACGAGGCAGCCATGAGAGGCGGCGAACCGAAGCTTCGCTCCGGCGAAAGCGTCGAGGATGCGGCGTCGTGGGCGGTTTCATCGGGCGCGGAGGCTTTCCTGTTCAATTGTAGCAAGCCGGAGGTCATGCAGGCGGCCGTGGAGACTGCGGCACGTGTCTTCGGGAAGGTGGACGCTCAGATCGAAATCGGCGTCTATGCCAATGCTTTCGAAGGGGAAACAGGCGAAGCGGCCGCCAATGAGGGCCTGCACGATACCCGCGACGACCTGAACGACGATGCCTATTCGCGTTATGCCTGCGCCTGGGCCGAGGCCGGCGCGACGATCATCGGCGGCTGCTGCGGCATCGGGGCTGCTCACATTCATCGCTTGAGGAACACGCTTCTGAGCTGAACGCCGGAGAGCCAGACCGTCGGCCGCTAACACAGCTCTTCACGCCCCGACTCTTCCGGTGACGGGGCTGAGGGCGCCCTATTCCGCTATTTGGGCCGATTTCTGGAGTTCGAGGAGAAGCTCGATCAGCTTCGGGGCCATGACCCTGATTTCCGAGAGGTGGACGGCGCTCAGTCGCGTCAGAAGCTCGTCCGCCTTGTCGGTCAGGAGAAGCGTCTGGCGACGCCTGTCGGCCGGATCTGCATGGCGTTCAACCAGTCCGGCATCAGACAGCCGCCCGACGAGCTCGGTCGCCGTGTGGGGCGCGATGATGAGCCGCTCGGCCAGCATGCCGATGGTCATCGCTTCGCCGCCGCGTTGTCCCTTGATCGCGAGCAGCGCCTGATGCTGCTGGACCGGCAGTCCTTCCGACTGTGCGGCAGATGCGCTGAAATCCATGAACTGGCGAAGCGCAAATCGGAGGTCGGCGAGAGCTTCGTAATCCTCTTGTCTCAGCGGCGGCATGGTTTTTTTCAAAGCTATTCTCCTCTGCCGCAACGGCTGCCAAGGTCGGGAGCCCTTCCGCCATCTCGAATAGATGGGCGGGCGCCAGCCGGTCAAGTGAGGCGTCTCCTGAGACATTTTCTCCTCCACGCTTTCATCCATTGATTTATATCGTATCACGATATATTGACGCCACTTAAGCATACCCATTTCCGCGTAGCAGAGGCTTTTATGGCGCAGCATCAACCCAGCAACCGGCCACACGATTTCACCGGCGGTCTTTCCCGGCGCGAGGCCGGAGACTTCACCACCGACCGGCGGGTCCTCCTGCTGGTCGGTATGTCCATCATCGTCGGCACTGCTGGCGCCTTTGCAGCCTGGTGTCTCGTCAGCCTCATCGCGCTCGTGACGAATGCCATCTGGTTCGGAGAGATCGGCATCCACCCCGCCTCTCTGGCCGCCGTGCCGCGCTCGCTGTGGGTGGTGTTGGTTCCGCCGCTGGGCGGCCTCGTCATCGGGCTGATGGCCCGCTTCGGGTCGGAGAAAATCCGCGGCCACGGCATTCCCGAAGCGATCGAGGCCATCCTGATCGGCGGCAGCCGCATGTCGCCGAAGGTCGCGGTTCTGAAGCCGCTGTCCTCGGCAATCTCTATCGGAACCGGCGGCCCGTTTGGCGCCGAGGGGCCGATCATCATGACGGGCGGGGCGATCGGATCGCTCTTCGCGCAATTCTTTCACATGAGCGCGGCCGAGCGGAAGACACTGCTGGTCGCCGGTGCGGCTGCGGGCATGACGGCCATCTTCGGCTCGCCGATCGCCGCGGTCATGCTGGCGGTCGAACTGCTGTTGTTCGAGTGGAAACCGCGCAGCTTCATTCCCGTTGCCGTCGCCGCCTGCGTTTCGATCTGCTGGCGTCCACTGCTGTTCGGCACCGGCCCGCTCTTTCCGACCCATTTCCAGGTAGCCCTGCCCTGGTGGGGGATTTTCGCCTGCGCTGTCATGGGCATCATTTCTGGGCTGCAATCGGGATTGCTGACGACGCTGCTCTACAAGATCGAGGACCTGTTCGAGGGCTTGCCGATCCACTGGATGTGGTGGCCGATGCTCGGCGGCCTCGTCATCGGCCTCGGCGGCCTCATCGAGCCGCGGGCCATGGGCGTCGGCTACGATATCATCGACGGCTTGCTCAACAACCGGCTGCTCGCACCGGCTGTCATGTCGATCCTGCTGGTAAAGACCGTCATCTGGCTGTTTGCTTTGTCTTCGGGCACCTCGGGCGGCGTGCTTGCTCCGCTCCTCATCTTCGGCGGCGCTCTCGGCTGGCTGGTCGGCCTCGTCATGCCGGGCAACGATCCCGGTTTCTGGGCGCTGCTCGGAATGGCGGCGATGATGGGCGGAACCATGCGCGCGCCGCTGACGGGCACCTTCTTTGCGATGGAGATCACCGGCGACGTCAGCACGCTCGTTCCGCTGCTTGCCGCAACGGTGGTCGCCTATGCCGTGACGGTGCTTCTGCTGCGCCGCTCGATCCTCACCGAGAAGATCGCGCGCCGCGGGCAGCACATCACCCGCGAATATGGCGTGGACCCGTTCGAGCTGTCCCGGGCAAGGGAGATCATGATCAGCAATGTCGACACGCTCCCCGTCACAATGACGGTCGGAGAAGCCTGCGACTTCTTCGCCTCCCGGCAGAAAACACATCGGATCTATCCGGTGGTCGATGCGGCGGGCAAGCTGACCGGCATCGTCACGAGGGCCGACGGCCTGCTCTGGCAGGGGAATTCGGAGCTTGCCGCGCAGACGCTAGCGGAACGTGTAACCGACGCTTCCGTCCCCGTGGGGCATCCGGACGATACGGTCGCATTCATCGCCGATCTGATGCTGTCGACGGGCGACGGTCGCGTTCCGATTGTCGATCCCACCTCGGGCAAACTGTGTGGCCTGATCGCCCGCAAGGACCTGCTGCGGCTGCGCAGCTCCTACAGGTCGGCGGAACTGGATCGGCGGCCCTATCTGACAGCAGGAGCGAGGGGCAAGCCATGATGGCCGCCTGCCGTTTCTTCCGCGCCGCTTGCCATCCACTCGGTCTCGCCCTATAGTCATCATAGTCATTCTGGTCACGAGGTGAGCGATGCAGTCATCACGGCAAGACGATGAAAGCTGGACCGTTGCCAGTGCAAAGGCGAAGCTTTCCGAGGTCATCGAACGCGCACAATCCGCACCTCAGACAATCACGCGAAACGGCAAGCCGAGCGTGGTTGTCGTTTCTGCCGAGGAATGGCAACGGAAGACCGCGCGCAAGGGGACGCTTGCCGAATTCCTGATGGAGTCACCGCTACGCGGCGCAGATCTGGACCTTGAGCGTCAACATGACGAACCGCGTGATCCGGCTCTGTGAGGCTTCTGCTTGATACCAATATCCTGTCCGAGGTGACGAAGCCGAACCCCAGTGCGCGCGTCTTGGAATGGCTGGATAGGCTCGACGAGGATCGCTCCTTCATCAGCATCGTGTCGATCGCAGAGATCAGGCGCGGCGTTGCCCTGATGGATAAGGGACGAAAACGCGACGTGCTGGCCGAATGGCTTGCCCAAGATCTGACGCAACGCTTCGAGCGTCGCATCATTCCAGTGGATGAACCGGTTGCTCTCGCCTGGGGAGACCTCATGGGTCTTGCAAAGCGGAGCGGCCGCGGCCTGTCGTCGATGGACGGCCTCATCGCTGCGACCGCTATTGCTCACGGTCTCACTCTCGCTACGCGCAACACCAGAGATTTCGAGGGCTTCGGGATCGAACTTGTCGATCCCTGGATCGAGTGAAACACCTTGAATCCGCAAGACTGAAATCAGCGGACAGGTTCATCGGTAAAGGCGCCCGCAACAGCAGCCTTCAATGCAAGCCGAAGAGGTTCAGCAACTCCTCACGGTGTCGGACGAATTCCGGGGCGCTGCGGTCGCGCGGGCGGGGCAGATCGATTTCGATCAGGCGCGGCTCGCCGCCCTTCTCCCGCGGCAGGATCAGGATCCGGTCGGCGAGGTAAATCGCCTCTTCGAGATCGTGGGTGACGAGAATGGTCGTCACGTCCTCGTCGCGCCAGATCCGTGCGAGTTCCTGCTGCATGCTGATCTTGGTCATCGCATCGAGTGCGCCGAGCGGTTCGTCGAGCAGCAGGATCTCCGGCTGGACCGCAAGCGCCCGGGCGATGCCGACGCGCTGCGCCATACCTCCCGAGAGCTGCCGGGGATAGGCCGCTTCGAATTGCTGCAGCCCGACGAGCTTGACATAGTGGCGTGCCCGCCCCCTCGCCTGCTCGCGCGATAGACCTCTCGTTTCCAGGCCAAAAGCCACGTTGTCGAGCACATCAAGCCAGGGAAGAAGGCGCGGCTCCTGGAAGATGACGGCGCGCTCGGCGCCGACGCCTCTTATCGCCTTGCCGTCGACCAAGACCTCTCCGGTATCGGAATCCTCAAGTCCGGCCAGAACCCTGAGGAGAGTCGTCTTGCCCGAACCGCTGGCGCCGACGATGGCGAGGCTTTCGCCGGAGCGGACGTCGAGATTGATATCCTTGAGAACCTGCAGGGGTTTCCCGTTCAGCCTGTAGGATTTGGAGAGGTGACGGATTGTCACCTCTCCGCGGCGAATGTCCTCAGCGACGCTCATTGTGGTTCCTCAGTTGCTCGCCGGCTTGGCGTCGGCCGTATAGAGGATGTCCTTGGCCGCCAGCTGGCCCTGCTTCAGCTTGCCTTCGCGGACCAGGACGTCGATCCAGAACTGGATGTCGCGCTCGACCGGCAGGCCGCCGGCGCGCACGCCATAGCCGCGGAAATACTGTGCGATATCAGCGTTCTCGCCGCGCTCGGCGAGCGCTTTGGCGAAGATCTTCTTGGTTTCCTCGGGATGTTCACGGGCATAGTCGAGGGCGCGGGCCGACTGTTCGACGAAGATCTTGGCTGCCTCGGGATGCTGCTGAATGAAATCCCGACGCAAGACCACGAAGCCCCCGGCGATGTCACCGAGCACGTCGGTATCATCGAAAACCGCGCGCAGCCCGCCATTCTTCAGCGCCGCACCTTCGAAGGTCGTCTGCCAATAGCCGAAGGCGGCAATATCAACCTGCTTGGAGCGCAGAACCTGTTCCAGCTGCGGCCCGGGAACGACGACCTGATTGGCGGAGTCGCTCGGCAGGCCGACGGAATGCAAGGCCTCGCGGATGGTGTAGTCGAGATGCGCGCCGAGCGTGTTGACCGCGATGCTCTTGCCGGCAATGTCCTTGATGCTTTTGATCGGGCTGTCTTCCAGCACGTAGAAAGTCGACTGCACCTCGTCGTTGATCCCGTTCGACGGATAAGCAGCGACGAAGTTGTTGCCGCCGATGATCGAATTCAGGACGGCGGAGGTGGCAGCGCTGCCGATCTCCACATCGCCGGATGCCAGGGCAATGAGGGAGGCCGGGCCGCCCTGGGCATAACCGACATTCTCCAGCGTGATGCCCGTATCTTTGAAATAACCGAGTTCGGCGGCGAGTTCGTGGGCGGCAAGACCGCCTTGGCTCGCAAGATAGCGCAGTTTTACCGTGTCGGTGGCTGCCGCCGGCGTGGCAAGGCCGAGAGCGATTGCGGCGGGTAGCAGAAGGTTGCGGGGATGGAATGTCATGGGGGTGTCCTTTCGGAAGAGGAAAATTGGGGGAAGCAGGTCAGGCGCTCGGCTGAGACCAGCGGCAGAGATGGCGCTGCAGGAGAACGAGCAGGGCATTGGCGGTAAGGCCGAGGAAGGCGAGCAGAAGGATCGCCGCAAACATCAGCGGGATCTGGAAATTGTACTGGGCGTTCATGACCTGGAAGCCGATGCCCTTGTTGGCGCCGATCATCTCCGCGGCGATCAACAGGAGAAGCGCTGTCGTGGCAGAGAGGCGCAGGCCGACGAAGATCGCGGGCACGGACGCCGGCAGGATGACGCGGCGGAAGATGGTCAGCGGTCCGGCGCCATAGGTCCGCGCCATTTCGATGAGCTTCTTGTCCACCTCCTTGACGCCGCTGATCGTGGCGAGCAGGACCGGAAACAGCGTCGCCCAGAAGATCATGAATATCTTGGACGTTTCGCCGAGACCCAGCAGGAGGATGAAGACCGGATAGAGTGCCAGCGCCGAGGTCTGGCGGAAGAGCTGCAGGATCGGATCGAGCGCCTGTTCGACGATGCGAAACTGGCCCATGAACAGACCAAGGGGAATGCCGATCACGACTGCGAAGGCAAAGGCGGTTCCGGCTCGTTGCAGGCTGATCGCGATATCATCGAGCAAAGCGCCATTGGCAAGGTTGGTCCAAAGAGCGGACAGGATCACGTTTAAGGGTGGGAAGACGGCGGGATTGACCCAGCCCCTGGTGCTCGACACCTGCCAGAGCACGAGGAAGGCGACGAGAAGGCCGTAGCGCGGCAAAAGCGATGCCAGCACCCCGCGCACACGGGAGGCGAGACCGGAAACATTGCTTTCGCGGCTCTTCAGGCGGCCGAAGCTTCTCGGGAGAGTCTGGTTGATTTCATAGGCCATGGTTTGCTCCTCACTCTGCTGCTTGCAGAGCTGCGCGTCCGGCAGCCCATCGGTTGGTCGGGAAAGGCAGGCCCAGGTTTTCCCGAAGCGTCTTGCCCTCGTAAGCCGTGCGGAACAGGCCGCGGCGCTGCAGTTCCGGGATGACCAGATCGACGAAGTCGTCGAGCGCCGTCGGAAGCCAGGGCGGCAGAATGTTGAAGCCGTCTGCAGCTTCGTTCTCGAACCATGTCTGCAGCGTGTCGGCGATCTGTTCGGCGGTTCCGACGATGGTGTAGTGCCCGCGGGCGGATGCGATCCACTGATAGAGCTGGCGGATGGTGAAGTTGTTTTCGTCGGCGATCTGGCGGATCAGCGCCTGGCGGCTCTTCATGCCTTCCGTCGGCGGTGCGGGCGGAAGAGGCCCGTCGAGATCATAACCGTGCAGGTCGAGCGTGCCGCCGGTCAGGCCGTTGAGCAGGCCGATCCCGTCCTCTTCGACGATGAGCGAGGTCAGGCGGTCGTATTTCTCACGCGCCTCGGCCTCAGTCCTGCCGACGAAAGCCGATACGCCGGGCATGACGAGGATGTGATCGGGGTTCCGGCCGAGGCCGCGGGCGCGCGCCTTGATATCCCGATAGAACTCCTGGGCGGTTTCGAGATGCTGATGGGCGGTGAAGATGACCTCGGCCGTCGCTGCGGCAAGGCCTCGCCCGTCGTCGGACTGCCCGGCCTGAACGATAACGGGATGTCCCTGAGGCGAGCGCGAGACGTTGAGCGGACCGCGCACGCTGAAATGCTCACCGCGGTAGTCGGTATCGTGGAGCTTCGCAGGGTCGAAGAACACGCCGGATTCCTTGTCGCGTATGAACGCGTCGTCCTCGAAGCTTTCCCAGAGTTTGCGGACGACTTCGACATGCTCGGCGGCGCGGCGATATCGCTCGGCATGCGGAAGCTGCGTTTCGCGGTTGAAATTCTGTGCCGTGAGGTCGCCGGTCGTGGTCACGACGTTCCAGCCGGCGCGGCCCTCGGAGATCAGATCCAGCGAGGCGAACTTGCGGGCGGTCGTATAGGGCTCCTCGTAGGTGGTCGAGGACGTCGCGATGAAGCCGAGATGGGTGGTGAAAGGCGCAAGGGCGGAGAACAATGTCACGGGTTCAAAGCCGGACACGCGGGCATTGCCGCCTTCGCGCGCTCCGCCGAAACCGACAGCCAGTCCGTCGGCCAGGAAATAGGCATCGAAGAGCCCACGCTCGGCTGTCAGAGCGAGTTGTTTGTGAAACTCGAAACTGGTCGCGCCGTCGACTGGCTGGTCGGGATGCCGCCAGGAAGCAACATGCTGTCCGCCACCGGGAAGAAATGCTCCAAGCCTGATTTTCCGTGTCATTCCGCATCCTCTCCATTTGCCGTCGACAGCCTGGTCTTGTTCAGGGCCAAAGTTTAATTTGGCTGCCGATTGCTAAAATACGTTTCCCATAGATTTTATAGAGAAACTTAATTTCATAGTTTCGGAGGCAGAGTGAATAGATTTGCGGGATAAGCTTGAAACTCGAAATCAACCATCGGGGCAGCCCCGGAAAATGCGCCCTGCGACCGATCCTTGAGGTCTTTCGATCGTGGATTGACGGACACGCGGACCCTGCGAGCCCGGCCAGGAGGCCGCGCCAGCGTGACACAATTTAAAGGAATATGCGGAAAAGGTCCGGTTTACGAACGAACCGGTGTGCCTGGTATCGGAGTTCAGCTGCGCTCGGAGCGTCAGCCTCGCTTTGATCGTGCCGGGGCATGGCCCAGACCGGTGGCGGCTTTTTTCAGGCAGTCTAGGTAGCGGTCGCGGTTCGCGATGCCGTCGTCGCGTGGTGTAACGAGGCAGAGCGTTGCGGCTGCATGGCCTTCTTCGTCGCGCACCGGCACGGCAAAACAGTGCGTGAAGCTGTCGACGATGCTGTTGAAGGTGAAGAGGCCTTCGCGCTCGGCCTGGCGCACTTCGGCGATGAAGGTTTGCGCGTCGAGCCATTCGCCGTTCGGCAGGCGGAAATCCTGGGGCGGAATGAAGTTCAGGATTTCCTGATCCGACAGATGCGCAACCAGCAGCCGGCCCGACGCGGTCCACGGGATCGGCACCGATTGGCCGACATCCGTCGAAATGCGGAATGGCCGCGCGCCTTCGCGCATGCGCACGACCGTATATCTGTTGCCATCGAGCATGCAGAACTGCGCCGTTTCCCGCGTCTCGTCGGCAAGCTGTTCCAGCGTCGCCTCGCATTCACGGGTGAAATCGAAATGGTTCTCGTAGGCGGCACCCAGGAAATAGAGCTTGCGGCCGAGATAGACACGCCCTTCGCCGCCGGTGAATTCGAGAATGCCGTTGCTCAGCAACAGATTGACGAGCTCGTAAACCGACGAACGGGGCGCGCCGATCTGCGCGGCGATTTCGTTCGGCTTCAAGGCCTGCCGTTTCTGGCGCAGGAAATCGAGGATTTCGAAGGCGCGGTCGAGCCCGCGGGCGCGCTTGCCGATTGCTTCGTCCTGAATTGCGTCCATTGCCATCGATCCCTGTTTTCGTCCGGCCAAGCTTTTCAAACCCTCTGCCGTATCTGTCAACCGATCCTGTCATTCCCAGCGAATGAAATTTTTCCGCCCCTCTTGCGAGGCCGAAAAAACGGCATAAGATCGCCTCGTCCGGTATTTAGATCATATGTACATTATATTGGACAAATGGGAGATGGCAAGCCGTCAGCGCTGCCACACACAAAAAAGGGGATCGACATGAAGCATATTGAAAAGAGCATTTCCGCCTCGCTGCGCCGCCGCCTTTTCGCGGGCGCTGCCGCAGCTGCGGCCCTTCTCGCCTTTTCGGCCGGCACGGCGTCCGCCGCCGCCAACTGCATCAAGGGTGACCGCAAGGCGCCTTACACGATCGGCTGGGCGAACATCTATTCGGTGCCGACCTGGATGAAGCAGACCGAAGGCACCATCAAGGCCGAAGTGGACGAGCTGAAGAAGGCGGGCCTGGTGAAGGACCTGGTGATCACGGACGCACAGGGTAACGCCCAGACGCAGATCCAGCATATCCAGTCGATGATCGATGCCAATGTCGACGCCATCGTGGTGATCGCCGGCTCCTCCACGGCGCTCGATCGGGTCATCTCAGACGCCTGCGACAAGGGCATCGCGGTGGTGAATTTCGACAGCCTCGTCGATACCGACAAGGTGACCGCCAAGATCAACACCGATTCCAATGAATGGGGCGCCACCGCTGCCAAGTGGATGGTCAGCCAGCTCGGTGGCAAAGGCAAGATCATCATCATGAACGGCCCGGCCGGCATTTCGGTGAGCGACGACCGCCGCAAGGGCGCCCAGCCGGTCCTCGATGCCAATCCCGGCCTAAAGGTGATCACCGAGACGAACACGGAATATAACGTCGCGCCGGCCCAGGAAGCGATGACCAGCCTTCTCTTCGCCAATCCCGAAATTGATGGCGTTCTGTCGCTCGGCGGCGCGCTGTCTGCCGGCTCCGTCATGGCCTTCGAACGGCAAGGCCGCGAACAGGTGCCGACGACAGGTGAAAACGCAAGGCAGTTCCTGGAGCTCTGGAAGGAGAAGGGCCTGAAGGGCTGGGCGACGATGCAGCCCAACTGGCTCGGCGCGCTTTCCGTCTACACTGCCGTGCAGGCGCTGCAGGGCAAGGACGTCCCGGCCTTCGTCAAGGTGCCGCTGCCCGTCATCGACGACAGCTCGATCGGCAGCTACCTCGCACGGGCCGACAAGTTCCCGGCCGACGGTTATATCTACTCCGATTACGACAAGGCGCTTTTCGACAAGCTGCTCGCCAAGTAATCCCGGGTTGAGGAAACCGTCATGACGGAAGAAAGACCCCTGCTGGAAGCCCGGCAGGTGTTCAAGGGATTTTTTGGCAATCCCGTTTTGAAGGGCGTCGACATCGCCCTTCGTCCGGGCAGGGTTCACGCCCTGCTCGGCGAGAACGGCGCCGGCAAATCCACATTGATCAACCTCCTGTCGGGCGCCCTCCAGCCCGACAGCGGTTCCATCCTCGTCGACGGCAAGCCCGTCGGGCGCTTCAGCCCGGCGGCTGCACGCGCGGCCGGCATCGCCGTGGTGCAGCAGGAACTGAGCCTGACGGCCAGTCTCTCGATTGCCGAAAATATCGGGATCGGCGCGTTTCCGCGCCGGTTCGGCCTCATCGATTACGGAGCGCTTCATCGCGGCGTGCGTGAGGTCTGCGACATGGTGGGCCTGACCGAACCGCTTGACATGCCGGTTGCCGATCTCGCGCTCGGCCGCCGCCAGATGGTCGAGATCGCCAAGGCGCTATTCCGCAAGCCGCGCGTGCTCATTCTGGACGAGCCAACCTCATCGCTCTCCGCGCACGAAGCCGGCATCCTTGCCCGCCTGATCGGGACGCTCAAGGGTCGCGGCACGGCGCTTCTCTATATTTCCCACCGCCTGAACGAGGTGCAGGCGCTGTGCTCGCATGTCACGGTGCTGAAGGACGGTCTGGTCACGGCCGACCAGTCGCTCTCCGGCATCGACGGCGAAGGGCTGGTGCGTCTGATGGTCGGTCGCGAAACTGGCGATCTCTTTCCGCCGCGCACCGCCGCCAAGCCCGGCGAAATGCGCATCAGCGTCGGAGGCTTTTCCGCTGGCATGGTGCGCGAGATCGGCTTTTCTGCCCGCGCCGGCGAGATCGTCGGCATCGGCGGGCTCGTCGGGCAAGGGCAGGAAGACCTGCTGCTCGGCCTCTATGGCGCCATTCCAGCCGCAGCCGCCCGGGCGGAGATTTCAGGCAAACCCGCCCTGCCCGCCAGTGTCGGCGAGGCGAATGCGGCGGGCATCGTCTACGTTCCGGCCGATCGCAAGCACGAGGGGCTGGTGCTGCCGCATTCCATCGCGTCCAATCTCACCCTGCCCTCGCTCGGACGACTGGCCCGCAGGGGCTTGCGCGACCGGCAGGCGGAAAACGGTCTGATCGCCGATCTCGCGCGGCGTCTGACAATCAAGGGCGACACGGCGCGCCCTGTGCAGGCGCTTTCCGGCGGAAACCAGCAGAAGGTGGCGCTCGCCAAATGGCTGCCGCTCGACCCTTCCGTGCTGCTCCTCAACGACCCCACACGCGGCGTCGACATCGAGACCAAGCGGGAGATCTATTTGATGTTGCGCGCCTTCGCAGCCGAAGGACGGCTCGTCATTCTGGCGAGCTCCGATACGCCGGAACTCGTGCATCTCTGCGATCGTGTCGTGGTTCTGCGCGAGGGACGTGTCGCTGCGACGCTGTCGGGAGATACGATCAGCGAAGGGGCGATCGTCGGCGCGGCGATGGGCATCGCGACCGCGACACAGGGAGCTGCGGCATGAGCACAAGTTCGTCATCCCAGCTCTATGGCTCCGTCCAGCTTCGCCGCAACCGCGGCCTCGGTGGCCTCTACCTTGTCGTCGCCGCCTTTCTCATCCTCTATGCCGTGCTCTTTCCCGGTATCCTTTCCATCGGCGGCTTCTCGAAGTTCACCCAGAACTGGTTCCCGCTCGCGCTCGTCACCATGGCGCAGGCGCTGCTGATGCTGAACGGCGGCATCACGCTGGCGATAGGACCGCTGGTCAGCCTTGGAGCGGTGATCGCCGCCACCACGATGGAAGGAGCGCTCGGCGTGCCGGGCGGCATTCTCGCGGTCGCCCTCGCCGGCCTTGCGATCGGGGCGATCATCGGTGCCATCGTCACCTATCTTCGGCTTCCGGCAATCATCGTGACACTTGCCGGCTCCTTCATCATCAGCGGGGTCGCTCTCATCCTGCTGCCGCGGCCCGGCGGCTTCATTCCCGATTGGCTGTCGACGGCGCTCGCCGGGCACACGCCCGTCGCCTTCCTGTTGCTCGTCGTCATTCTGTCGCTCTGGAAAGTCTTTCTCGCCACGCCACTCGGCCTCGGCATCTATGCGGCCGGCGATAATCCGGTCGGCGCATTCCGCTCCGGCGTCCCGGTCAAGCGGGTGAAGGTCGCAGCCTTCGCGTTCTCCGGTCTCCTCGCCGCGCTGACCGGTCTCTTCGTCGCCGCGCAGACGGGATCGGGCGATCCCGTCATCGGCACGCCCTTCACGCTGAACTCGATCGCTGCCGCCGTGCTTGGCGGCGTCGGCTTCCTCGGCGGCAAGGGCACGATGCGCGGCGCGATCTGCGGCAGCCTGCTGCTTTCGGTGATGATCAACGTCATGTTCTTCCTGGGTTTCCCGCCGGTCGCCCAATATGTCGCTCAAGGGTTGATCATCGTCGGGGCGGTCGCCGTTCCCGAACTTCTCGGCGTATGGAGGGCAAGGCGATGAACATGATCAGATCCGCGTTCCGCAATCCGCCGCTGCTGACCTTGCTTCTGGTCGCGCTCGTCTGGATCGTCGCAAGCTTCACGCTGCGCGGCTTCGGCGCCTATGGTCACCTGCGCTACCTGCTCGAACTTGCCGCGGTGATCGGCATCGTCGCGGCCGGCCAGACGCTCGTCATCCTGATGGGCGGCATCGATCTTTCCGTCGGCGCGGTCATCACGGTCACGGCGATCCTGCTGCCGCTGATTTCGCCGGCTTGGGACCCGACCGGCCTTGCCGGCATCGCGGCCGCCCTTGCCATTGCCACCGGCATCGGCCTGATGAACGGCGCGGGTGCTGCCTATCTTCGCGTGCCGCCGATCATCATGACGCTCGCCATGGCGACTTTCCTGCAAGGGCTGCTCGTCATCGTCGCCGGCGGCAGTGCGGTCACCGTCAGCAACCCGGCGGTCATTCTGCTCGGGCAGGCGCGGCCGCTCGGCATTCCCTCGGGCATCCTATTGTGGCTGGTCGTCTCGGCTGTCGTCCTGCTGCTCATCCACCGCATGCCGATCGGCGCACGTTTCCTGGCGCTTGGGGCAAACCCGCTGGCTTCGCGGCTGTCCGGCGTCAGCGTCACGCGCAACACGCTGATCGTCCATACGCTTTCAGGCTTTTTCGCAGGGCTTGCCGGCATTCTCGTGCTCGGCATGAACCGCCAAGGCTATGTCGGCATCGGCGACCCTTATCTCTTGACCTCGATCGCCGCCGTCGTGCTCGGCGGAACCTCCATCCTCGGGGGCCGCGGCACCTATGCCGGCACCATTCCGGGAGCGATCCTGCTTGTGACGGCGACGGCGCTGATTACCGTCGTCAATGCCTCGCCCGGCTGGCGGTCGATCATGTTCGGCACGCTGATCCTTGCCCTCCTCCTTGTTTCCGGCCGCGAGGCGCGCCGATGACGAAACCTTATGACGGGCCGGTGATCGATCCGCATCATCATCTCTGGGATCTTGCCCTGCAGCGTCATCCCTGGCTGGAGAAGGCGCGGGCATCCGGCGAGGAGATGGTTTTCGGAAACCTCGCGTCGATCCTGCGCGACTATGGTATCGAGGATTATCGCGCCGATGCGGCGCGCCAGAACGTGGTTGCGACCGTCCATGTCGAGGCCGGCTGGTCCGACGAGCATCCGCTGGAGGAAAGTCGCTGGCTGGATAGCCTCGACCGCAGCTCCGGGGTGGCGCATCGTTATATCGCGCGTGTTCCCCTCGACGGACCTGATGTCACGCGCCTCGTCGAGGCGGAAGCGGCGAACCCCAACGTCGTCGGCATCCGCGATATCCTGAGTTGGCATCCCGAAACGTCAAAGAGTTTTGCGCCGCGCCCCCACCGCATGAGCGACCCGGCCTGGCGGGCGGGGCTTGCCGAAGTGTCTCGGCTCGGGCTGGTCTTCGACCTGATGCTCTATCCCTGGCAGATGGACAAGGCGCTCGAGCTCGTGCAAGCCTTCCCGGAAACGCTGTTCGTGCTCAATCACGGCGGCAGTCCCACTGATCGGACCGAAGACGGCATGGCTCTTTGGCGGCGCGGCCTGCGGGCGCTCGGCAACGAGCCAAATGTCCGCCTGAAGATCTCCGACCTCGTCGCCTACGACAATGACTGGACGCTCGAAAGCCTGCGGCCGGTGATCGAGCATTGCCTCGATTGTTTCGGCCCTGAACGTTCGATGTTTGCGAGCGACTTTCCGGTGGCGGGGCTGCACGCCTCTTTCGACGAGATCTATCAGGTCTTTCGCACGATCTCCGCGCAACTGTCTTACGACGAGCAGCGCGCTTTGTTCTTTGCCACCGCCAACGACACCTATCGCCTCGGCATCGCCGATGCCGCTGAGGCCCGGAGGGCCGCTATGTCCGACCTTCATATCGCGACCGAGAACGTGCTGATCGACAACAGGGTGCGCGGTTTTCCGCCGGGCAGTCCGCCTCTGCCGCTCGCGGCAATCGGCGCGCAGGGGTGGAAACCCTATGACGGCAGGATGGCCCTGCCGCTGATCTCGCTCGACCGGCAGGCCTTCTCCGACAACACCGAAATGATGATGATCTACGTCAAAAGTCAGGGGGTCGAAATTGCTCCGCACGCCAAGACACCGATGTCGACGGTGCTGGCCGATGCGCTTGTCGCGGCAGGCGCCTGGGGCACGACGGTCGCCGATATTCGTCAGGCCGCCGTCCTGCTCAAGGCGGGGCAGCGCCGCCTGATCCTCGCCAACGAGATCGGCGGAGCGGCCGCCGCTCGCCGGCTTGCCGCGCTGCTTGGCCAATATCCCGATGCCGAGCTGCATATTTTCGTGGACTCGATAGAGCTCGTCGATGCTCTTTCCTCCGCGTGGCAGGAGCGCAGCGATTTGCCGCCTCTCGGGCTGATGGTGGAGTTTGGCGCCGGCCGCGCCGGTATTCGCAGTGCTGACGCCGCCAGCTCGATCCTCGACGCGATCATTGCCGCCGAGACGCCAGCCTTTCGGCTGAGCGGCATCGCCGCCTACGAGGGCGCGGCCGCGACCGCCAATGCTGAAGAGACGGTGTCTCGGATCGACGCGCTGATGGCGATGACATCAGATTTCCTGCCGAGGGTGCGCGCCCGCCTCGGCAACGAGCGGCCGCTCCTCGTCACAGCAGGCGGTTCGGTGTTTTTCGACATCGTGATTGCAAGGCTTTCAGCCGCCGTTGCGGCCGATCCCGCCTGTCGGCTCGTGCTACGCAGCGGCGCGATCTTCTTCCACGATCATGGCATCTACGAGCGCGGCCTTGCCAGCCTCGACGCGCGCGGCGGCTTGCGCATTCGCGGCGAAAGGATTTCCGCGGCTGCGGGTTTCCGTCCCGCATTGCGGGTCTGGGCCGAGGTGCTGTCCCGGCCGGAGCCAAGGCTTGCGATCTGTGGCTTGGGGATGCGCGACGTGGCCATGGACCAGGGCATGCCACGGCCGTTGGCGCTCTATCGCAACGGCGCCCGTCTCGCCAATCTCGACGGCGCCGAAGTGCTCCGTCTCAACGACCAGCACGCCTTCGTCGCCCTTGCTGATGGCAGCGATATCGCGGTGGGTGACGTCATAGAGTTCGGCATCTCGCATCCCTGCACCTGCCTTGACCGGCACGCCATTCTCTACGGCCTCGACCCCGACCAGTCGGTGACGGCCGCCTATCTCACCAGCTTCGGCTGAACTCTCCTTCCAAAAGCAAGAAAAGGAAAACCTGCATGATCCAGCGTTACCAAAAAGGTTCCCGCATGAGCCAGGCCGTCAGCTACGGCGGGCTCGTCTATATTGCCGGCCAGGTCGCGGAAAACCGCAAGGCTGATATCGAGGATCAGACCCGCGACGTGCTCGCCAAGATCGACGCCCTTTTGAAGGAAGCCGGCACCGACCGTTCGCGCCTCATCGCCGTCAACGTCTTCTTGCCGGCGATCGTCGATTTCGAGGCAATGAACGGCGTCTATGATAGCTGGATCGACATTGAGAATCCCCCGGCCCGCGCCTGCGTTGAAGCGCGTCTCGCCGATCCCGATCTGCGCGTCGAAATGACCGCGGTCGCCGCCCTCTGACGGTACGATCATCGCCCGCATTGGAGACATCATGCATAGCGGCCTCGTCAATCCGATCGATTTTTCGCAAGAGGGCCGGCAGGCCGGCCACCTCACCATTCCCTATTCGATTGACCGTTCGCCCTATTATCAGATCCGAATTCCGATCCTTCACCTCAGGAATGGCGAGGGGCCGTCGCTGCTGCTGGTGGCGGGAAACCACGGCGACGAATATGAGGGCGAACTCCAACTCGGGCGGCTGATGCGGCTGCTGAAGGCTGATGAAATCCGCGGCGCCGTCACCATCCTGCCGATGGCGAACCTGCCGGCGGTGATGGCGGCCAAGCGCAGCTCGCCTTTCGACGGCGGCAATCTCAACCGCGCCTTTCCCGGTGATCCCACGGGGTCACCGACGGCGCGCATGGCACATTTCCTGGAGCATGAACTCTTTCCCCGCCATGACGCCGTGCTCGACCTGCATTCCGGCGGTACGTCCATGGCCCACCTCCCCTGCACCCTAATCGAGCGGCAGGCAGATGCTATCCGCTTCGAGCGCTCCATTTCGCTGATGCGCGCCATGGGCGCTTCGCATGCCTTCATCGCCGACAACGGACCGGCCGCGCCGACCTCGATGGGCGCTGCCGGACGGGCGAAAACCATCGGCCTTTCCGGCGAGTTCGGCGGCGGCGGAACCGTGACGCCGGAGACCATGGCCTTCACGGCTGCGGCAATCGACCGGCTTCTCATCGCGCTCGGCATCGTCGAGCGGCCCATTCTGTCACGCGCGCCGCCCGCAGAACCTGGGCCGCTGCAGCTTCTTTCGCTCTCCCGCCACAGCCAAGGCATCTATGCGGATCGCAGAGGCTGGTTCGAGCCGGCTGCGGCACTCGGCGCAACCGTGTCCGCCGGCGACCTCGCCGGATGGTATCATGATCTCGAGTGTCTTCAGCAGCCGGAGGAAGAGTTGCGCTTTGCCGAAAGCGGCATCGTCATCTCCCACAGGCTGCATTGCGACAGCCAGGCCGGCGACTGCTTGATCCAGGTCGCCGAACCCATCGCATCCTGAGAGTTTGGACGAAACGCCGATCCCGCATCCCTCGCGGAACCGGCGCGATCCTCAGGTGATGGTGTCGACCGCCGCCTTGACCCAGTCCAGCCGCTTTGCCGGTATGAGGCCGTAATTGTAGAAATTCACGCCATCGGCGCCGGCATCGACGGCCGCCTTGGCGCGTGCGGCCAGGATCGCCGGTCCGCCGACCTCGGGATAGAAGACGCGCAAGCCAACGCCGAGGAACTTTTCTGGTCCGATCGCCGCCCGGCCGGTGCGGATGACGTCGGCGACGGCAGTCGGTTCCATGTCGTAGCAGCAGAGGATCGCCCCGTCGCAGAGCTTGCCGACCGCGGCGAGATCAACGCCGCCGAGCCAGCCGTCCTTCAAATCGATGAGCACGATGCGGCTCGCGGGATCCGCCGCAGCCTTGATTTCGCCGATCAGGCTGGTCACCGGTTCGCTGCGCCAGGCGAGATAGGCATGCAGGTCGGGATAGTCGCGGAATGTGTCGATGCCGGCGGCGGGAAAGTCGGGGAACTGCCGTTCCGGAACGACACGTTCGCAAAGTTCAGCGATGAAGCGTGCGACCGTCCTGCGCGCGCCTTCGGCCGGCACGCCGGCCTTTGCAGCGCGCACCGTGCAATGGTCGCAAAAGCAGAGCGACAGCAGGAAATCGTCTTCGGCATTCAGGCCGACGCCGTCTTTCTCGTGATGGTACTCGTGCGCGAAGCCCATGAAGTTCGGGCTTTCCAGCTCCACCATATCAGGCCGGTAGTTCGTGGTGATATCGCGGACAAGGGTGACAACATAGTCCCTCGCCGCCGGGCTGGAGGGGCAAAGATTGTAGTAGTTCGGATTGCCGAAGGCGTTCCGCGTCACGTCAGCCGGATGCAGCATACCGAGACGGCTATTGTGAAGACAGACAGTCCAGCAGGAAACCTTGAGGCCGGTCATCTCTCGCCCCCTGACCAGTGCGTCCAGCATATCGCCGCGCTCGGCGACATTCGCAGCCATCAGCGGCCAGATCACCTTGTCCTGCCACAGGCTTTCATCCGGCCGGAAATACACCGTTCCGTCCTCGGGAAAATAGGCCTTCTGTTTGGGACTCCGCGGCTGAAGGAACCGGCCGGCATGATAGGAAGTCGCCAGGCTGACCGTGCCGAGGCCCGCCCGCCCGCGAAGCTCGTCTGCAAAGGCGCTAAGCCCTTGGTCCTGGATGTCCCAGGGATAAGTCCACATGGAAAGATGCATGGCGCGCTCCCGTCAGCTCTGTCCGCTTTATAGAACACGCGTCCATAATAGTGTCCAGATCGATCTTTGAGGCGATGCGCCGGGAGCAGCGGGTTCTGGATATGGCGGCTGGCCGGAAGGCTCACCGCCATAGAAGAGGCAAGCTGGAAGCAATTGACGTATCGCCTCAGATGTCGACGACGAGGCCCTTGGCCTTCAGCACCGGTTCCAGCTTGCTGACCTCGATGACCGACTTGCCCTCTTTATACGCCGCGATATAGCCGGCTTCGGCGTCTTCGCGGGCCTGCGACAGCCTGGCGACCTCTTGTGCCTCTTGCCTGCGCACGACCACCAGTCCGTCGGCGTCTCCGACGATGATGTCGCCGGGATTGATGATCTGGCCGCCGACGATGATCTGGTCGTTCACCGCCGCAATGGTTTCCTTCACCGTCCCCTTGATGCAGACGCTGAGCGAGAAGACCGGGAAACCAAGTTCCCTCAGCTGAAGCGTGTCGCGCACGCCGGTGTCGGTCACGAGACCGCCGACGCCCTTTGCGAGGCAGGCATTGGCGAGGACGTCGCCGAAGGAGCCGGCCTCCTCGTATTCGCCCGCCGATACGACGATGATGTCGCCCGGCTTTGCGTAGTTGATGGCGAGCTGCAGCATGATGTTGTCGCGCGGCGCGCATTTCACGGTGAATGCCGGGCCGCACAATTTCATGCGGTAATCGACAGGCTTGAGGCGGGAGGAAAGCGCGCCGCGGCGCCCTTGGGCTTCGTGGATGGTCGCGGGTGAAAATTTGGAAACGGCCTCGATGTCAGCTTTGCTGGGCCGTTCAGCGATATCTTTTATATGGATCATGGTGCCTCACATCGTTGGCAGACGGCGGGCATATCCCGCCGCCTTATCTCGGTTGAATTGTCATCGGGAGGTTCCGAGACCGGTCGGTCTACGGGATCGGGTCGAACTTCAGCTGCGTGAGCGGCACCACCTTGTCGGTGCGGGTCATCTTGTACTCGGTGTTCGGGCCGAGCCACTTGTCCCAGATCTTGTTGATCTCGCCGGACTCGTCGAGCTTATGCAGGATCTCGTTGACCTTGGCGGTCAGCGCCGGCTGGTCCTTGGCCATGCCGATGCCGATCGGCTGGAACAGCATCGGCTCCTCGATCATCCGCATTTCCTTGCCCTTGCTCTTCGAATCATTGACGAACTTGGTCGTCGTCATGGTGTTGGCCACCATGCCGCGCGCCTTGCCCTGCTGGACGGCGAGATAGGCGGAAGCCGTATCCTGGAATGTCAGCGGATCGGATTTGTTGAGCTTGATCGACATTTCGGACGTCGAGCCCTTGGTCGAAGCGAGGCGCTGGCCTGCGTAATCGGCCTTCGTCTTGCCGGCGTCGTCGGCCGGCACGATCAGCATTTCCTTGGCGAGATAATAGGGATCGCTGAACTGGATCTGTTCGGCGCGGCTCTGGGTATAGGCAAGATTGGCAACGGTGATATCGACGCGCCCGAGCTTGACTTCAGGGACGCGCGCCTCGACCGAGACCGGCTTGATTTCGGCTTTGACGCCCATTTCCTTGGCGATGGCGCCGCAGAGATCGACGTCGAAGCCGGCCATTTCGCGGGTCTTCGGGTCGGGCGAAGCGAAGGGAGGAACATCGGCGAAAGTCGCGCAGCGCAGGGTCTTTGCTGACATGATATTGTCAAGCTGATCGGCTTTGGCGGGCACGGCGGCGGCCATGCCGGCAAATGCGACGGTGAGGCTTAGGCATTTCCAGTTCATTGCTGTTCTCCTTTGTTTTTGGTGATTGGTATCAATGCCTGAGATCAGCGAGAAAGCGCTGAGCCCTGGGATGGCGTGGATTGTTGAAGAATTCTTCGGGGGTCGCCATTTCGATGATCTGGCCGGCATCGATGAACCAGATCCGATCCGCGACGTCGCGCGCAAAACCCATTTCGTGGGTGACGCAGAGCATGGTCATGCCCTCGGCCGCGAGGCTCTTCATGACGGCCAGCACTTCCCCGACCATCTCGGGATCGAGCGCGCTCGTCGGTTCGTCGAACAGCATCACCGGCGGTTCCATGGCAAGAGCGCGGGCGATCGCCACACGCTGCTGCTGGCCGCCGGAGAGCTGGCCGGGATAAGCCCGCGCCTTGTCGGCGAGGCCGACCCGATCGAGAAGCTTGAGCGCCTTGTCATGGGCGACGTCAGGCGCCACGCCCTTCACGCGGATCGGCGACATCGATACGTTTTCGGCGACCGAAAGATGCGGAAACAGATTGAAGTTCTGAAAGACGAAGCCGATCCGGCTGCGCAGCGCGTTCAGTTCCCTTGCCCGCATCGAGGCGTGAATATCTTGCCCGTCCAGCGTGATCGATCCGCTGTTGATCTCCTCGAGGCGGTTGATCGTGCGAATCAGCGTGGATTTTCCCGAACCTGACGGTCCGCAGATGACCACGACCTCTCCGCGCGCGACTTGCGCATCGATGTCCTTCAGAACCGGATAATCGCCGTAACTCTTGCAGACCTGTGAAAGCCTGATCGTCTGCGATTCCTGCGCGGAAACTGACATGCTCATAGCTGCTCCGATATGATTTTCGCCGGCGAGACCGGGGAGGCGGCAGGCTGGCTGGAAAGCCCCGCACGCCGCCGCGTGATGCGTCGCTCGAGGCGATTTGCGAAGTAGGTGAGCGTCCAGCAGATGATGAAGTAGACGATCGCCAGGATGAGGAAGACCTGGAAAGGCTGCGTCAGGAGCTGGTTGTTGACCTGGCTTGCCGCAAAGGTGAGGTCCGGCACGTTGATCACATAACCGAGCGTCGTGTCCTTGATCGTCGAGACGAACGTGGAAAGGATGCTCGGGATCATGTTGTAGAGCGCCTGCGGCAGGATGACGAAGCGCATCGCCCCGAAATAGCCGTGGCCCAGCGCCCGCGCCGCATCCATCTGTCCGGGTCCGAGCGCGACAATGCCGGCACGGACGACCTCGCTCAGGAACGCGCTCTGATAGACCACCAGCGTCGTCAGCATCGTGATGAAGCTCGGCACATCGGCGCCGGTCAGCAGCGGAACGAGGAAATAGCTCCACAGGATGAGCATCAGCAGCGGCACGCCCCTGGTGAAATAGACCAGGGCGGTGACCGGCCAGCGCAGCAGCGGCGACTTGGAGAGCCGGGCCAATGCGAACAGGATGCTGGCCGGAAAGGCGAGAGCGATGCTGAGCGCCGAAAGGATCAGCGTATTGGCGAGCCCGCCGAGCGGTCCGTTCGGATATTGGCCGATCAAGAGCAGCAGCCAGTAGTCCTGGATGATGACGATCATGTCGTGGATCATGCGCGCGCACTCCGGGCAGGATCTGCGCGCATCGACAGATAGGCGCCGATGCTCATGATCACGAGTGAGAAGAAAAGGTAGAGGACCGTACCGATCAGGTAGATCTCGAAGGTCCGGAAGCTGAGGTTTTCGATTTCCTTGACCGCATGCGTCAGTTCCGATGCGCCGATGACGACGGCGAGGCTGCTGTTCTTGAACAGGGAAACGCTGTGATTGATGAGCGGTGGCAGCGCGTTGCGCACGCCTTGCGGCATGATGACGAAACGCATGGCCGAGAGATAACCGTGGCCGAGGGCACGCGCCGCCTGCATCTGGCCGGGGCCGACCGAGCGCACGCCCGAACGAAGATCTTCGCTGAAATAGGCGGCCTGACAGAGCCCAAGCCCGATCACCGCGAAGATCGCCTCCGCATTATGGCTTGCGAGCCATGTCGCAACCCCGCTCGGCATCAGCGTGAAAATCCCGAAGTACCACAGCATTAGCTGCACGAGCGTCGGCACGTTGCGGTGATAGGATACGTAAGCGGCGACGATCGGATCGCCGAAGCGAAAGGGCGACAGACGCAAAGCCAGCAGCAGAAGTGCGAGCCCCATCGCCAGCAACCAGGAACCGGCATAGATGATGAAGGTCATCTCGATGCCCTGCAGCAGCATGGCAACGAAGTCGGGATTGTCCAGGATTGCCGACAGGTCGAAGCCGCTCACGGGTTTGGCTCCCCGGATCGATCGGTCTTTACAGGAGCTTGCGGCTTTGCCGTCTGCAAGCCGCCCATGACCTGAAGCGTCGGCGTGATCTCCATGTGTCCGATGTTGACGGCGACGGGGGCTGCTATGGCGAAGGCGATCGCATCGGCGATATCGGCTGCCTGCGGCAATTCGAAGCCGTCGATGAAGCGTTCGCGGATGCTGGGATCATCGCCGTGGACGTGATTGAAAATGTCTGTGGCGACCCGGCCCGGGCAGATTTCCGTGACCCGCACGCGCTTGCCGAAAGCGTCGATACGCAGCTGGTTGGACAGCATGCTCACCCCTGCCTTGGTGGCGTGATAGGATGAGTTGCCGCCGAAATTATAGGCGCCGGCGATCGACGAGATGTTGATGACGTGGCCGCGGTCCCGCGCCACCATGCCAGGCACGACAAGGCGGCAGATATGCAGGACCGCCCGGAGATTGACGTCGACGAGGAGATCGATGTCGCCCTCGTCGGCTTCCAGGAACTTCTTCGGCCGGTCGACGCCGGCATTGTTGACCAGAATATCGAAGTCCACGCGACCCGTGAGCTCGACCAATGCCTTGCGGTCGGTGACATCGATGACGTGGGCGATACAGCCGGTCCGCTCGGCCAGCTGCTGCAGCGCTTCGGCGCTGCGTGCAATCGCGTGGACTTCGATGTTCTCCCGGCGGAGCCGTTCAACCACGGCTGCGCCGATACCGGAGGATGCGCCGGTGACCAGTGCGGTCTTGTAGTCGGAGAATGGCATGGTCGTTCCCTTGTTGTTGATCGAGACAGTAGCGAAGCTTTAAACCCTTGCCTAAGACCGATTATCTCTGGAGCAATAAGCAACGGTTATGGAGCCGGGACCGGGCTGGCGAAGAAGAGAAAGAGGTAGCGCCGGCGTCACTTCATAGTGTCCTTGCCTCGCTCAAGCTGCGAACGAGCAACGGCGTCGCGTTGCAAAAGCAATGCGCGTCTGCAAACATGTTATGACGCAGACCAGAACGGTACCCCGATCCTCATGGACATCAGACGCCTCAAATCCTTCATCGTGATCGTCGACAGCGGCAGCATCACGCGAGCGGCGGACCTATTGCATATCGCCCAGCCGGCCCTCAGCCAGCAGCTTGCCGCACTCGAGGAGCATTTCGGCCACAAGCTTTTGATCCGAAGCCAGCAGGGCGTCAGCATGACCGATGCCGGCCATGCGGTGTATCGCCATGCCCAGATTATCCTCCGGCAGATGGAGCAGGCGCAAGCGGATGCTTCCGCCGCAGGCAATTCGCTGGCCGGGCGCGTTTCCGTCGGCCTCGTGCCCTTCAGCAGTGCCGCCACGCTCTCGGTCGACCTCCTGGCGGAGACCAGGAAACGGCATCCCGGCATCCTTCTGCATCTGACCGAAAGCGTCGGACAGACCTATAGCCAGATGATCATGAACGGCCGGCTGGAGATGGCGCTTCTGCATGGAACCGGGCCGATCAAAGGTGTGCGGTTCGAGCCGATCCTGAGCGAAGAGTTTTTCCTGGTCGCCCATCGGGACTTTGCCATCGAAGCGGATGCGAAGCCAGTTGCGGTTAGCGGTCTCGACGGGATCCCGATGCTGTTGCCGCCGGCTTATAATTTCGTACGCCGAGCGGTCGATACAGCCTTCACGCGCACCCGCAGCAATCTGAAGGTCGTTGCGGAAGTCGAAATCGTGCGCACGCTTGCCCGCGCCGTGGGCAGCGGCCTCGGCGCGACGATCATGCCGAAGGCCATCGCCGATCGCATCGTATCGGAATCGAGCGAGCCGCTGATCTGCCGGCTCGTCTCGCCGCGGATAGAGGAAACGCTGTCGCTTTGCGTTTCCGACCAGAATCCCCTGTCGGAACCGGCTCTTGCCGTCCGAGACATCCTTCTTGAGCTGACGGCCCGGCTGAAAACGTAAGGCGCGTCGCTCGTCAGCGCATGTCCCGGCAGAACTGCGCTATGCGCGCGCAGCCCTCATCGAGTTTCTCCATGCTGGTAGCGTAGGAAATGCGGAAGAACGGGCTCATTCCGTAAGCCGCTCCTTGCACTGTCGCGACATGATGCTCCTCCACGAGACCCATGACGAAATCGACATCGGTCTCGATCTTTCGCCCTCCCTTGCTGGTCTTGCCGATCAGCTCCGATATGTTGGGATAGATGTAGAAGGCGCCTTCCGGCTTGTGGCAGCGCAGCCCTTCGATCTCAGACAATTTTTCGAGCACGAAGTCGCGTCTCTGCTTGTAGATCGCGGCACGCTCCTTCAGCAGATCCTGAGGCCCGTCGAGAGCCGTAGTGGCGGCAGCCTGGGTGAGCGTCGCGATGCCGCCGCCATTCTGGCCGTTGACGTTGCTGACGGCAGAGATCAGGTCTTTCGGCCCGGCGCAGAAGCCGAGCCGCCAGCCGGTCATGGCGTAAGCCTTGGAGACGCCATTCATCGTCAGCACGCGGTCATAGAGCCTCGGCTCGACCTCGGCGATCGTGCAGAACTGGAAGTCGTCATAGACCAGGTGTTCGTAGATATCGTCGGTCATGATCCAGACATTGGGATGGCGCAGCATGACCTCGGCGATGGCGGCCATCTCCGCCCGGGAGCAGGCGGCACCGGTTGGGTTGTTCGGGAAATTCAGGAAGAGCCATTTGGTGCGCGGCGTGATCGCCGCCTCCAGATCCTCCGCGCGCAGTTTGAAGCCGGTCTGCTCGTGGCAGGGGACCGCCACCGGAATGCCGCCCGCGAATTTGACGATGTCGGCATAACTGACCCAGGACGGTGTCGGAATGACGACCTCGTCGCCCGGATTGCAGGTTGCCAGCATGGCATTGAAGATCACCTGCTTGCCGCCGCCCGAGACGACGATCTGGCTGGCATCGTAGTCGAGATTATTGTCGCGCTTGAACTTCCGGATGATGGCGGCCTTCAGCGCCGGCGTGCCGTCCATCGGCGGGTATTTCGTATCGCCGGCAAGCGCTGCCGCATGGGCCGCTTCGATCGCATGCGCCGGGGTGGGGAAATCCGGTTCGCCTGAGGAAAGACTGACGACCTTGATGCCCTTGGCGGCCAGTTCCCGGGCGCGCTGGGTCATGGCGGCGGATGCGGATATGGAGACGTTTTTCAAGCGGTCTGCGATGACGGCCATCGACATGGTCCTTCGATGAGAGATTGAAATGGGAAGACCGCCGCAGGCGATCAGGATTGCGTCAGTCGGCGAGTTCGGCGGCGGGAGCGAGCGTCGCACCCGTGGCTTCGATCTCGCCGCGCACGATGCCGGCAAGCGCCAAAGCACCGGGCGTATCGCTATGGACCAGAATCGAGCGTGCCGGCATCTCGATCACGGCGCCATCGATCGTCTCGACCGTGCCTTCGAGAAGGAATTTTCGAACGCGTGCACGCACCGCGGCTTCGTCCTTGACGAGGGCTCCTGCAAGCCCGCGAGCGACAAGTCTGCCCTCGGCGTCATAGGCCCGGTCCGCAAGGAAAAGCGCCAGCGTCTTCAAGCGCGCGCGTTTGGCCGCCTGCTGGATCTCGCTGCCTGACGTGACGAAGACGACGAGACTGGCATCCACGGTGGCGATCGCATCCATCATCAAGTCGGCGATAACAGGATCGCGATTGACCATATTGCCCATGGCCCCGTGGAAGCTGATATGGGAGACGGTGACGCGCTCGGCTTTGGCGATCGCCATCAGCGCGCCGAGCTGGTAGAGCATCTGCTGGCGAAGCTCGTCTGCCGGAAACGGTATTTCGCGCCGGCCGAATCCCAGCCGGTCGGGCAGGCCGGGATGCGCGCCGATACCGACGCCGTTCAGCTTTGCCAGCCGGACCATGCGGCCCATCGTATCCGGGTCGCCGCCGTGGAAACCGCAGGCGATATTGGCCGACGAGACCAGTTTCATCATCGCTTCGTCGTCGCAGAGCCGGTAGGGACCAAATCCTTCGCCCATGTCGGAATTCAGATCGATCTTCATCAGTTCCTCCTTTTGAGGGGTGCGACTAGGCCATCGCCTTCAGGGCACGCTTGACCATCCGGGATGTCTGCCTGACGTCCTCGACATAGCGGGCGACAGCCTGTTCCACCCTGCGCGCCTCCGCATGCGTCGAGCGAACGAACTGAAGGCGAGTGCCGATGCGGGCTTGGCCGAGTCTCCAGAGATCGCATTCGATCACGCCGGCGATCTTCGGATATCCGCCCGCCGTGTTCGCATCACTCATCTGCACGATCGGTTCGCCGCCGGGCGGCACCTGGATCACCCCGGGCACGACGCCGTGGGAGCGCATCTCGATGGACGTCGTCGGCGTGATGGGTTCGCCGGAGAGGCGATAGCCCGTCCGGTCGCTGCGGGAGGAGATCCTCCAGGTCTGGTTCCAGAAGGCCTCGCCGTCCCCTGCGAAAAGGTCATGCTCGCCGGCCGGAAGCGCGCGGATAGACAGTGTGCCGTCAACGGGAGCCGGGAAGATATCGCGCAACGCTGCCGCCGGCTCGACGACAGCCAGGCCGGCTGCGGGCATCAGAGCGATATCCGCGTCCTCGCCGAGCGCGATCCTGTCGCACTTTGCCAACGGCCGTCCGTCATTGCCGCCGAAGTTGCCGCGCAGCGACGTGCTTCGCGATCCCATGACGACAGGGATATCGAGCCCTCCGCCGAACGAAATATAGGATCGCGCAAGCCGCGGCGGCTGTAACAGATCGAGAACCTGTCCGGGCTCCGCGACATAGGCGCACCAGGCAGGCAGTTCCGATCCGTCCAGATGAGGATTGCCGTCGGCGCCGGTCACGGCAAAGGCCGTGCGCCGCTCGAACCGTAGGCGGAACGGGAAAGTCTGCACCTCGATCACGGCCGCATTTTCGTCATTACCGACGAGAATGTTCCCGATCCGCACTGCAAGCGGATCCATCGCGCCGCTCGCCGACACGCCGATGTCGCGATAGCCGGGGCGTCCCAGATCCTGCACCGTGTTGAACGACCCGCTTTCCAGGATCTCGATCATAGCTCGACCCTCGCCGGCAGGAACCGCACCGTATCTCCGGGCGCCATCATCGCCGGGTTCGGCGATGCAGGGTCGAACATTTCGAGCGTCGCGAAGCCGATGGAATTCCAGCCGTTCGGGCCTGTGAGCATGGCGACGCCGGTCTGCATGCCGCCGATGGTCACGCAACCCTTCGGCATATTCAGCGATGGCACGGTCTTTCGCGGCATGTAGATGCGTGGGTCGAGGCCATGCAGATAGCCGAAGCCGGGCGCGCTGCCGACGGCAAAGACACGGTAAGTCGCTTCATGATGGATGCGGACGACCTCGTGGTCGCTGAGACCCGAGAGATCGCAAAGAGCGGGAAGATCTGTCGCATATTCGCCGCCATAGGAGACCGGAATCTGGATGGTCTTGCCTGCGAGATCGATGCTGCGCGCATTCTCCCACGCCTCCAGCAGTCGGGCGGTTACGGCGTCGGGGTCCTCAGGCGTTTCCTTGAAGATCACCAGCAGGTTGGTCATCCCGGGAATGTTTTCGGCGAGGTCGGCCCACCCTTTCACGGCCTGGGAGAGAGCCCAGATCCGCCGCTGCGCGGCGAGATCGAAATCCCCCGGCGCCTCGAGCAGGAAAGATCTGGCGCCGATCGAGGAAACCCGCGCCCGGCCTTTGGTGGCCGGAAGGATCTCGCGTTGTGATGCATGTCTGTTCGTCGTGACGGTCATGATGGAAGCTCGATTTCGAACAGGGGATCACCGAAGCCGACCAGTGTGCCGGGTTCGACGAGCAGCCTGGTCAGGAGACCGGAACCGCTGGCGCGAAGAGGAAGCAGCACCTGCCCTACCCTGATGAAGCCGACGATATCCGCGTCGGATACGGACCGCGGCACGGTTTTGGCTGAGTCAGAGCCGGCCGGATGCTCAATACAGAAATGGCCTGCCATCGGCGCCTTCACGACTGACGATGCGGTGCCCGCAGTGCGCAGCAGCGTTTCGGCCGAATTGATCCGGGCATGGCCTTGTCCGGCGACGACGATGCGGAGTTGTCCGCCCGGGCGGGAGATTTCGAGGCCATCCACGCCGGCGGCGGTCAGCGCGTCGGTGAGAAATGCGATGGTCGCCGGATCGCTGAAATCGATCGCGCTCATGCCGCCGCCCTCCGCAGCTTCAGCCATTGCTCGAGATAGTGAATATCCGTCTCGCCGCGCGCGAATGCGTGGTCCTCGAACAAAGCGCGCAGGAAGGGAATGTTGGTGGCGATTCCCTCGATCTCAGTGCCGGCGAGCGCTTCGCACATTCTTGCCATGGCATGCGCCCGCGTCGGCGCATGCACGATCAGCTTGGCAATCAGCGAGTCGTAATAGGGCGAGACCTTGTAGCCGGGATGAATATGCGTATCGACGCGGATGCCAGGTCCCGCAGGCAGGGCTAGATGGGTGATGACGCCCGCCGATGGCAGGAAGCTATCGGGATCCTCGGCATTGATACGGCATTCGAAGGCATGGCCTTCGCATGTCACATCGCCTTGGACGATCTCCAGAACGTGACCTTGGGCCGCCTTGATCTGTGCCTGAACGATGTCGATCCCGCTCGTCATTTCGGTGACGGGATGCTCGACCTGAAGCCGCGTGTTCATCTCGATGAAATAGAAAGCGCCGTCCTCATAGAGGAATTCGAAGGTTCCTACGCCCCGATAGCCGATCTGAAGGCAGGCCTGCACGCAGGCCATGCCGACCGGCCGGATAATATGGGGCGCAATCCCCGGGGCCGGCGCCTCCTCGACCACCTTCTGATGGCGCCGCTGCATCGAGCAGTCCCGGTGCCCCAGCCACACGGCATTGCCGTGGGCGTCGCAGATGACCTGGATCTCGATATGGCGGGGGTGCTGGAGGAATTTCTCCATATAGAGCGACGGCGAGCCGAACGCCTTGCGGGCTTCTTCCCGCGTCAGCGCGATCGCTTCATGCAATTGGTCGGCTTTGGGCACGACGCGCATGCCGCGCCCGCCACCGCCGCCGGCCGCCTTGATGATGACGGGATACCCGATCTCCAGCGCTATCCGCTCGATCGATGCGGGATCATCGGGCAACGCGCTATCGGGGCCGGGAACGCAGGGAACGCCGGCCGCCATCATCGCCCGCTTCGCGGCGATCTTGTCGCCCATGGTCGCAATCGATGACGAGGTCGGGCCGATGAAGGTCAGTCCGGCTTTTTCGACGGCGTCGGCGAAGGCGGCATTTTCCGACAGAAAACCGTAGCCCGGATGAATGGCGCCCGCACCTGTTAGCCGTGCCGCCAGAAGAATGGCATCCTGATTGAGGTAGCTCTTGGCAGCACTCGACGGACCGATGCAGAGAAAACTATCTGCGGTCTTGCCATAGGGCGCTTCCCTGTCCGCCTCGGAACAGATGGCGACGGTCTCGAGGCCGAGCTCACGACAGGCGCGTTGGATCCGGGCGGCGATTTCGCCGCGGTTGGCGATAAGGACAGTATCGAAGCGACCGGCCGCAGATTGTTCGGACGTTTCCGGCATCAGACAATCTCCGCGAGCAGAGCGCCGGTCTCGACCTCGCCGTCATCGATTTCGGTGAGATGTGTGATGCGCCCTGGTCGCGGCGCGGTAATCGTGTTGAAGACCTTCATCGCTTCGATGATGAAGAGGGTCTGCCCTTCCTCCACCACGTCGCCGATTGCGACGAATGGCGGCTCCCCGGGCGCCGGGGTCCGGTGCAGAACGCCGAAGACAGGCGCTTTCACGGCATAGGAGGTGTTCTCGATGCTTGTTGGCGCATCCAAACCGGCATCCAAAGCGGGGATCACCGACTCCTTCGCTGTTGGTTCGGCAGCAGCCTCCTGACCTGATGGCGTCCGAAAAATCCGAACCATCACGTCCTTTTCCGTCACGGTCAGCTCGGTAATGTTCGATCGTCCGACAAAGTCGATCAGCGTCTTGATCTTCGAGAGGTCCATGTGCGTGCTCGGAATTTCAGAATTCGACCGTGCGTGGCTGATGTTTCAGATCGCCCGGTGTTCTGATTTTCGTAGCACGACGCTTGGGTTGATGGGGTCAGACGAAGTTTTGATGGAGCGCAATCCGCGCCCTATGGGAACATGTCGCCGGACGCTTGCGCTTTTGAGGTCTTCGATCCCGAGGATGAATTTAACGGAGCTAGGACGCTTGTTCTCACGATTGGCGGTGTTATATGTAGGTAAATACCTACATGGGGCATGTCATGACCATTACGACCCTTTCCAGCCGTGAACTCAATCACGACGTCAGCAATGCGAAGAAAGCTGCCAGAAAAGGGCCTGTGATTATCACTGATCGCGGCAAGCCTTCCCATGTCCTTCTCACATATGAGGAATTTCAGCGTCTCACTGGCAGACGCCAAAGCTTGGTCGATGGGCTATCCATGCCGGGCCTATCGGAAATCGATTTCATGCCGTCGCGGATCGAGATCAAAACCCGCGAAGTGGATCTGTCTTGAGCTATCTGCTGGATACGAATGTCATTTCCGAGCTGCGCAAGGTTGGGGACGGCAAGGCTGATGCACAAGTCGTGGCATGGATCGCAGCTGCAAATGCTTCAGACTTTTATCTCTCTGCAATTACCATTCTCGAATTGGAACGGGGCGTGCTTGCCGTCCAACGACGAGATGCCCGGCAAGGTTCACGCCTGCGGACATGGCTTGATGACCATGTGCGACCGCAGTTCGCCGGCCGGATACTGCCGATCGATGACGCCATCGCGACGCGCTGCGCGCATTTGCATATTCCCGACCGACGCAACGAGGCGGATGCTTTGATTGCTGCCACAGCACTCGTTCATAACATAACCGTGGTCACGCGAAACGTGAGAGATTTCGACGGCACCGGCGTCATCATTGTCGATCCTTGGCAAGGTTAAGGATCGCGGGCGCCTTGAAAGGATGTCAAAATTGAAGGCGACGCTGTTTCCGCATGCATCCGCGGCCGGCCCGTCATAGTCAGTTCTTCGGAGCGGCGATACTTTCCCGCAGGATAAATCTGCTGGGAATAACGGTGCGCGCCGTCGGATTTTGCGTCTGGCCAAGGGCATCGAGCAGCAGATCGACCGCCGCGCGTCCCATCTCCTCGACAGGCTGCTCGATCGTCGAGAGCGGCGGGGACGAGAATTCGCAGACGGGCGACCCGTCGAAGGAGACGACGGACAGATCCCCGGGAATGCTCAAGCCCGCACGCTGGATACGGCTGACAAATGAGATGGCCATGTCATCGCTGGTGGCGATGACTGCCGTCGGTCTTTCCCTCAATGTCGCAAAATCATCTGCCGCCTGGACACCGATGTCGAAGCCGTGCTGATAATCGAGATGACCGCCTGAGCGACGCACCCGTTCCTCGGACAATCCCGCCGCTTCTAGCGCCTCGATGACGCCGCCATAACGCTCAACATCGTGATAATTGCCTTCGGGCCCTGCAATATAGAAGAACCGTCGGTGACCCAGTCGGATGAGTTCGGCCGTGACGTCTCGCACGGCCTCGCGATCGTTGGTCACGACGCTCAACAGGCCCGCATCGCTCATGTCGAGCAGCATCGAAACGATCGGCAGGCCGGAATTTGCCAGTGAGCGCCCGTCCACTTCAGGAAGCTTCGACGACAGGATGATGACCCCGCGCACGCTACCGCCAAAGGCAAGGTCGAGAATGTGCCGTTCGGAAAGCTCGTCACGATCGAGATTGGCGATCATCAGATTGTAGCCACCCTGGATCAGCGACTTGTTGATGCTCTGCAGGACCTGCGGAATGATCTGGGAGACGCCATAATAGAGTGATCCCGGCAGGATGATCATGATGATGTTGGATTTGCCGACTCTCAGGCCACGCGCCATCGCGTTCGGCGTATAGCCGAGCTGCCGGGCCGCGGCATTGATCTTGGCGCGCGTCTTCTCGTTGACCCGTCCGGGATTGGCGAGCGCGCGGCTGACCGTCGATATTGCCACGCCGGCGAGCCGTGCAACATCCGCCATCAAGGCACCCGATTGCTCCTCTCCCGCCACATCCTTGTTTTTATTCACGTTTTTTATTTCTCCCGGATGCTTCGATTTGCAACTCTAAGGCAGGCGGCGATTTATAGCAAACGTTTGCCAAAAATCGCTTGCTTAAAAAACCAGCTTGATTATCATCTGGGCATGGCAAACGATTGCCATTCCTTAATGCGTTGAAAATCCTTGGCTTATTGGATGTGGGAACTCTCGTTCCGCACGCGGGTAGGTCATGCCTCGAGAAATGGACAGGTTATGGCTGGCGACAAGCTACGCTTCGGCGTCGATCTCGTGACATTCTTTCATCCCGGCTTCTGGGGCGTCGACAGCCATGATGCGATCGTCGATCACGCGCGCGCCGAGCCGCGCGCTTTCTGGGACAAGATCCTCGACAGCGTCCAGGCCTCCGGCGTGACCGGCGTCGAACTGACCTTTTCTCCCTTCAACTGGCAAGATGCCATCAAGACCTATGGTTCCATCGGTGCCTTTGCAGCCGAACTGACAAGGCGCCGCCTGACGCTGTGCAGCGGCTTCTTTGCGGAGCTTGAGGCGGCCGGCGATTTCGCCGAGCCCGAGGCCCAGCGCGCGCTGATCGACAAGGCAGAACGCTATGCTGATTTCCTGAAGGCCTGCGGCAGCGACATCATGGTGATCGGCGCGCCGCTTCGCCAGACGCTCGGCGCCCAGCCGGTGCAATTCCATGATTTCGACCGCGCCAAGGTGATCGCCGATTTCCTCAACCGGCTCGGAGCGACCCTTTATGCCAGGGGCGTACGGCTTGCGCTGCACACCGAGGCGCATTCGGTCTTTGCTGGCGCGCGCGATGTCGACCTGATGATGCTTTTGACCGACCCGGCCTATGTGCATATGTGCCCGGACACGGCTCATATCATCGTTGCCGGTTCCGATCCCATCCAGCTCGTCGATCGCCATCACGAGCGCATGATCATCGCCCATTGGAAGGACGCGATCGGTCCGATGCCTGCCGACACACCGATCGACAAGCACATCCATGAACGCCACCAGCCCTATTTCTGCGGCTTCGGCCTCGGACGCGTCGACTGGCCGGCCTGGATCCGGCTGCTGCGCGACCGGGCCTATGAAGGCTGGGCAATCCTTGAACTCGATGCCGCGCCGGATCCCGTCCGCGACATCGCCAACGGGCTCACGCTCGTCCGGCAGGCGCTCCTGCCGACCTATCGCTGACAACATTCCGAAGACGACAAACGCCCCGCCAAGAGGGCATTTTCAAGAGGTGGAACTATGAAGACCATGATGAAGCTTTTTCTTGCCGGCGCGGCATTCGCCGGTCTCTTCGCCTCGGCGCATGCCGAGGACAAGCCGACGATCGAGATCATGTCGTCCTGGACGTCGGGCGGCGAAGCGGCGGCCTTGAACGTCATCAAGACCGAATTCGAAAAGCGCGGCGGCGTCTGGATGGATTCCTCGATTGCCGGTTTCGGCGCGGCCGATGCCGCCTTCCAGAACCGTATCGTTGCCGGTGACGCGCCGGGCGCCAAGCAGGGTGTCATCGGCCTCGCTGCCGCCGATTTCGTCAGCCAGGGCCTGTTCAATCCGATCGACGACGTGGCCGCCGCCGGCAAATGGGCGGATGCCCTGCCGAAATCGATCCATGATCTCATTTCCTATGACGGGAAGGTCTATCTCGCTCCAACCGGCGCCCATGGCGAAAGCTGGGTCTTCTATTCCAAGGAAGCCTTCGGCAAGGCCGGTATCGCGCAGGAACCAAAAACCTGGGACGAGTTCTTCGCCGATCTCGACAAGCTGAAGGCCGCCGGCATCGTCCCGGTCGCCTGGGGCGGCCAGCCCTGGCAGCAAACCAAGGTCTTCAACATGGTCCTGCTCTCGCAGGTCGGGATCGACGGCTTCCTGAAGATCTATGCCGACAAGGATAAGAGCGAGGCATCCGTCGAGGGTGTGAAAAAAACGCTGGCGATCCTCGGCAAGTTGCGCGGCTATGTCGATGCGGGCGCGGCCGGCCGCAACTGGAACGATGCGACCGCCATGCTGATCACCGCCAAAGCCGGCGTGCAGTTCATGGGCGACTGGGCCAAGGGCGAATTCACCGTCGCCGGCAAGGCGCCGGGCAAGGACTATGGCTGCATGATCGTGCCGGGCTCGGCCGGCATGGTCTATATCGCCGACTCCCTCTGGTTCCCCAAAACAGGCAATGCAGCGACCGACAAGGCCCAGAAGCTGCTCGCCGAAGTCGTCATGGACCCCACCGTCCAGGTCGAATTCTCCCTCAAGAAGGGCTCCGTTCCGATGCGCTCCGACGTCGATAAGTCGAAGCTTGATGTCTGCGCCCAGAAGGGCCTCGAACTGATGAGCGCCGGCGCGATCGTGCCGGATCAGGCGATCGTGCTCACGCCCCAGCAAGTCGGCGCGCTCGACGATTTCGTCGATGAATATTGGAGCGGCGGCTCGAATGACGCGGCGTCTGCAGCCAAGAACTTCTTCGCCATCTTCGAGTAGGATCATGCCCGTGGCGTTGGATTGATTCCGACGCCACGGCTGCCGGCCGCCGTCCTATGCGGCGGCGCGTGTTCCGCTTCACCGTCAAAGAGCTGGCCGATGTCCGTCAAACGCAAGCGCAATCTTTCCGCGACCATAGCCCTCTTGCCGACATGGTTCGCCGCGGTCGTGGTGTTCATTGGCACCATGGCCTGGTCGATCCGGCTCTCCTTCACCAATTCCACACTCTTTCCGTCTTCGACCTATGTCGGCTTGGCGCAATATTCGAAGCTCTTCTCTTCCGCCAAATGGCTGGCATCTCTGCAAAACGTCTTGATCTTCGGCGTTCTCTATGTGGCGGGCTGCCTGGTGCTCGGCTTCCTGCTGGCCGCTGCACTCGACCGCAAGATCCGCTTCGAAAGCGCCTTCAGGACGATCTTCCTCTATCCATACGCCATGTCCTTCGTGGTGACGGGGCTGATCTGGCAGTGGATGCTCAATCCGACGCTCGGCATCCAGGCGAGCGTGCGTTCGCTCGGCTGGGAAAGCTTCGTGCTCGATTGGGTGGTCAATCGCGACATGGCGATCTATGCGCTGGTGCTCGCCGGCGTCTGGCAGGGCGCAGGACTCGTCATGGTGATTGCGCTTGCCGGCATACGCGGCATCGAGGCCGAACAATGGAAGGCAGCGCGCATCGACGGCATTCCGGTCTGGCGCATCTATGTCTCGATCATCCTGCCCCAACTCGGTCCGGCATTGGCCGCCGCCGGAATGCTGCTCGCCATGGGCGTGATCAAGACCTACGACATCGTCGTCGCCATGACCAATGGCGGCCCCGGTAATGCGACCGAAGTACCGGCGAAATTCATCATGGACAATCTGTTCGGACGCCAGAATCTCGGCCTCGCCACAGCAGGCGCGACAGTGCTGGTCCTGGGCGTCATCATCGCAGTCGCGCCGTTCCGTTACGCGATGCATATGCGCAATCGGGCAAAGGGAGCGTCGTGATGACCCAGCCTCACCCGAATGGGCCGAAGCCGGCGCGGATCACGGCCGGACGCATCGGTCTCTATGCCTTCCTAATCGCCGCCGCACTTTTCTTCCTTCTTCCCCTCTATACGATGGTCGTCACTTCGCTGAAATCAATGGACGAAATCCGGCTTGGGCAGATCTTCGCGCTGCCCGCCATGCTCGATTTCTCCGCCTGGGTGACCGCCTGGTCGGGCGCCTGCATGGGAACCGTCTGCGTCGGCATTCGCAGCGGCTTCTGGAATTCGGTGGCGATCACCGTTCCCGCGGTCGTGATCTCGGTCTTCGCAGGCGCCGTCAACGGCTATGCGCTGTCGCTCTGGCGCCCGCGCGGGGCAAATGCGCTCTTTGGCCTGCTGATGGCCGGCGGCCTCATCCCCTACCAGATCTTCCTTTATCCGATGGTCCGGACGATGGCGAATATCGGTCTCTACAATTCGCTCGCCGGCATCATTCTCGTCCATGTCATCTTCGGCCTGCCGCTGGTGACGCTGCTTTTCCGCAACTATTTCGTCAGCGTGCCGGAGGAGCTCTGCAAGGCCGCACGTGTCGACGGCGCGGGCTTCTGGCGCATCTTCTTCGAGATCATGCTGCCGATTGCCGTGCCGATGGTCGTGGTAGTCTCCATGCTGCAATTCACCGGCATCTGGAACGACTTCCTGCTCGGTCTCGTCTTTGCCGGGCGCGACAATCTGCCGATGACCGTGCAGCTCAACAACATCGTCAACACCACCATGGGCGAGCGCACCTACAACGTGAACATGGCGGCGACGATCCTGACCGCCATCGTCCCTCTCGCCATCTATTTCCTGTCCGGCCGCTGGTTCGTGCGCGGCATCGCCGCCGGCGCAGTCAAGGGGTAACGCTTCCATGCAATCCGCCGTCTCCGTCAAGGACCTGAAGATCGCCTATGGCGACCACACCGTGATCGAGAAGATGTCGATCGACATCGCGCCACGCGAGTTCCTGGTTCTGCTCGGCCCTTCCGGCTGCGGCAAGTCCACCCTTCTGAATGCCATCGCCGGCCTGCAGGACATTACGGCAGGCGAGGTTTGGATCTCGGGCAAGAACGTTAGCTGGGAGGAGCCGAAGGACCGTGGCATCGGCATGGTCTTCCAGTCCTATGCGCTCTACCCGCGCATGTCGGTCCGCAAGAACCTCTCCTTCGGACTTCGCGTCGCCGGGCTGCCGAAGACCGAAATCGAGGCGCGCGTCGCCCGCACGGCCGCCCTTCTCCATCTCGACAAATTGCTCGACCGGCGACCGGCTGAGCTTTCCGGTGGGCAGCGCCAGCGCGTCGCGATCGGCCGGGCGCTGGTGCGGGAAGTGGATGTGTTCCTTTTTGACGAACCGCTGTCGAACCTCGACGCCAAGCTGCGCAACGAATTGCGCGTCGAGATCAAGAAGCTGCATCAGCGCCTCGGCAACACCATGATCTATGTGACGCACGATCAGGTCGAGGCGCTGACGCTTGCCGACCGGATCGCCATCATGCGCGACGGCGTGATCCAGCAGCTCGCCTCCCCGGCCGAGATCTACCGCCGCCCGGCCAATCTCTTCGTCGCCGGCTTCATCGGCGCTCCGGCGATGAACTTCATCGAGGGCCGAATCGAGCGCGACGGCGAGGCGCGTCTCTTCCGAAGCAACGGCTTGGCCTGCGATCTCTCCGGCTACTCTTTCCGCGCGGCCGCGACAGAAGGACCAGCCACACTCGGTTTTCGCCCTGAGCATCTTGTCCTCGACGGAACTGCAAGCGGCCTGCCCATCATTCCGGGCCGCGTTTCCGTCGTCGAGCCGATGGGTTCGGACGCCGTCGTCTGGTTTGATTGGGGAGACCAAAGCCTCTCGCTCCGGCTCATGGGCGACGTCACTCTCGAGCCCGGCGATGCGCTGACGCCCGGCCTCGATATTGCCAAGGCCTCCCTCTTCGGCGCCGACGGATCGCGGCTGTGAGGCGCCATCCCTTTGTTTTCCCGCAATTGCGGACGCGCCTCGCGCCCCTTTGAGGAATTGCTCCAGGACAGGATTTGGAAAGACATGTCTGAGATCGTCTATGATGCGCTGGTGATCGGCTCCGGCGCGGCGGGTTCCTTCGCGGTCAAGGAACTGACGGCGCAGGGATTGTCGGTGCTGCTGCTCGAGGCCGGCCCGGCCGTCGGGCCTGGGGATTTCGATCCCGCCCGCAAGAAGGAGCCCGCCAGCAGCATCAATATCTGGGAACGCGCGCGCGCCACGCTCAAGGGACAGCCGATCCAGGCACGCGCGGCCTTTTTTACCGAGCGCTTCAGCCATTTCTTCGTCAACGACCGCAAGAACCCCTATACGACACCGAAAGGCGAGCCCTTCCTCTGGATCCGCGGACGCCAGGGCGGCGGGCGTCTCCACAGTTTCGGCCGGGTGCTACTGCGCTGGACCGACGAGGATTTCAAGATCCGGTCGCGCTCTGGAAAGGGCGTGGACTGGCCGGTTTCCTATGACGAGCTGGCGCCATTCTACGACGAGGTGGAAGCCTATCTCGGGCTCTACGGCAACAAGGACAATGTGGCGACCCTGCCGGACGGCATCTATGCGAAGCCGGCAGGCCTGACGCCCGCCGAACAGCTGTTCAAGCAGGCTGTGGAAAGCCGCTGGCCGGAACGGCACGTCGTCTCATGGCGCTACATCGCGCCCGATGCAGACCGCATGCCGCGGCCGCTGCGCGAAGCGAACGCCAGTGGCGGTCTGACCGTTCGCTACGACGCCGTCGTTCGCCGCATCACCACGGACGAGAAAACCGGCCGCGCCACCGGCGCGGAATACATCGATCGCAACACCGGCGAGGTATCGACCGCTCGCGCGGCGACAGTGGTGTTGTCTGCCTCGCCGATCGAGAGCGTGCGACTGCTCCTCAATTCGGCTTCGGCGAAGCATCCGGACGGACTTGGAAACAGCTCCGGTGTTCTCGGCCGCTACTTCATGGATCAGCTCCCATGCCTTGCCTTCGGCTCCTTCTCGAAGGCGAAGGGCTGGGCGCCCGACCGCTCCGCCCCCACCGACCCATTCTACAATCCCTCGGGCGGGATCGTCATTCCCCGCTTCGGCGAGGGGGATGCCGGCCGCGGTGATTTCGATTACCAGGGCAGCGTGGGCCGGGCACCGGTCTCCGGGGAGGTCGATGCCCGCCTCGCCTTCTTCGGCTTCGGCCGCATGCTGCCCTATGCCGATAATCGAATTACGCTGGATGTCAGGCGTAGGGATGCCTGGAGCATTCCCGTTCCGCATATCCGCTGCGTCATGCGGGAAGAAGAACAGGCGCTCTTGCGCCGGCAGGAGGAAACGCTGATCGCCATGGTCAGAGAGGTTGGAGGCGATCTCGAATTCATCGGCTCGCCCACCGGCCTCAAGGAGATGGGCAAGGGTGCGTTCCCTGAAGCCGACGCCTTCAGCCGCTTCATGTTCCGCACATGGTTTCGCAAGACCATGTGCATGGGCGCGGCGATCCATGAGACGGGCGGTGCCCGCATGGGCGAAACCCCGGAAGCTTCGGTGCTCAATCCCTATAATCAGGTCTGGGATGCCCCGAACCTTGTCGTCACCGACGCCAGCGCCTTCCCGGGCAGCGGCATCGCCGGCACCACGCTGACCGTCATGGCCCTGACGATCCGCGCCTGCCGCAACCTTGTCGACCGATACCGGGCGGGGCAGCTTTAGGCGTGGTTTCGGCGGGTGGAATGCGCCCATTGCGTGCCGCGCCGCTTCCGCCAGGCCCGGGAACGACAGAGGCGCTTAGCCGTTTCAGCTTTTGATGGATGGTCGTCACAAAAATTTTGCAAGGACATGCTCCTGTCAAAAAAAGCAGAAGGAAAAAGGCCATGTCGCAATCACATCAGGATCAGCTCAGCCGAATAAAAGCCGAAATCGCCGACAGCTTCGATGAGGAGCTGGAAATGCAGATGGAGGAAGACCGGCTGGACGATCTGGTCGCCGAAGGAATGTCGGAACCGGCCGAGCAGACGCTCGAGCGAAAGATCTATTTCCGGGAGCTTTTCCGGCTGCAGCACGAACTGGTGCGGCTGCAGGATTGGGTTCAGCACAAGCAGCTGAAGGTCGTGGTACTTTTCGAAGGCCGGGATTCGGCCGGCAAGGGAGGCGCGATCAAGCGCGTGACGCAGCGGCTCAATCCGCGCGTCTGCCGGACGGTCGCGCTGCCCGCCCCGACTGAGCGGGAACGCCATCAATGGTATTTCCAACGATATGTCCCGCATCTTCCCACAGCCGGCGAAATGGTGCTCTTCGACCGCAGCTGGTACAATCGCGCCGGTGTCGAGCGCGTGATGGGGTTCTGCACGCCTGATGAACTCGAGGAATTCTTCCGCTCGGTGCCTGAATTCGAGCGCATGCTGGTCCGTTCCGGAATCGTGCTGATCAAGTACTGGTTTTCGATCACCGACGAAGAGCAGGAATTCCGCTTCAAGATGCGTATCCACGATCCGCTGAAGCAATGGAAGCTTTCACCGATGGATATGGAAAGCCGTGTCCACTGGGAGGAATACACCAAGGCCAAGGAAGAAATGCTGGCGCGCACGCACACCAAGGAAGCGCCCTGGTGGGTGGTACAGGCCGTGGACAAGAAACGGGCGCGGTTGAACTGCATCGCCCATCTTCTCGAGCAGATCCCTTATGAGGATGTTCCGAAGCCGGAGATTGAGCTACCGGACCGCATCCGTCATGCCGATTACAACAGGGCGCCGGTTCCGCCTGAAATGCACGTGCCCGAGCGCTATTGAACGTATAGTCGCAACCGGCGGCAAGCTCGGGGGAAATAGCCGCAGCATGCGGCAATTCATCCCGGAGTGCTCTGCTATGCCACGCGAGAGCGTGGCGTAGCAACGCGATCCGCTGCACGATTCGGATACCGTCAGGCGGCGATATCAGCCATGCGGTTCAATTCTCCGACAGCGTCGTCCGGGAGCGCCAGCCCGGCGGCGGCGAGGTTCTCCCTGAGATGGCCGACCGATGAGGTGCCGGGGATCAGCAGGATGTTCGGAGCACGACGCAGCAGCCAGGCGAGCGCCACCTGCATAGGCGTGGCGTTCAGGCGTGCGGCGACGTTGGAGAGTGTGGACGATTGCAGCGGGGTAAAGCCGCCGAGCGGGAAGAACGGTACATAGGCGATGCCGTCGCCGGCAAGCTCGTCGATCAGGGCATCATCTGCCCGATGCGCCAGATTGTACTGGTTCTGTACGCAGACGATCTCGGTGATCCCGCGGCCTTCGGCGACCTGCTTCGATGTGGCGTTGCTTAAGCCCACGTGACGGACCAGACCTTGCCGCTGAAGATCGGCAAGGACCGCAAGCGGCTGTTCTATCGATCCTTCGGCGGGGCTATGCAGGTCGAAGGCGATCCTGAGGTTGACCACGTCGAGCACATCCAGGCCGAGATTGCGCAGGTTGTCGTGGACTGCCTGCGTCAACTCCTGGCGCGAGAAGGCTGGAATCCATGATCCATCCGCACCGCGCCGTGCGCCGATCTTGGTGACGATGACGAGATCGTCGCGATAAGGATGCAGTGCTTCGCGGATGATCCGGTTGGTGACGTGGGGGCCGTAGAAGTCGCTTGTATCGATGTGATTGACGCCTGACGCAACGGCTTCGCGCAACACCGCCAAGGCTGCGTCATGATCCCTGGGCGGGCCGAACACGCCTGGACCCGCAAGCTGCATGGCGCCATAGCCGAGCCGTTTGACGCGACGGTCGCCGATGGTGAACGTACCGGACTGATCGATAATGGACATGATCCAACTCCTTTCAAGAGATGGCGCCAAGTTAGGCGTTGTCCGATCGCGTGAAAACCGGGTACAATCCGCACGGGCTGTGCGGGGTGGCGAACAATGAAAGTCGACTTGGGTGATTTGAATGCCTTCGTGGCGGTGGCGCAAGCCGGCGGTTTTCGCGAAGGCGCGCGCGCAAGCGGCGGCAGCGCCTCTTTCCTTAGCGAGGCGGTTCGTCGCCTGGAGGCGCAGCTCGGTGTCAGGCTGCTCAACCGCACGACGCGCAGCGTCGTCCCGACCGAAGCGGGCAAAGGCTTGCTGGAGCGGCTCGGTCCCGCATTGACGGAGGTCGAGTCGGCTCTCGACGTCGTCAACGGTTTTCGCGACAGGCCGGCCGGTTCGTTGCGGCTCAACGTGCCGGTCAGCGCGGCGCGGTTGGTGCTGCCGGCCATCGTTCCACCATTCCTCGCCGCCTATCCCGACATTCGGCTGGAGGTGGTCGCTGAAGAGAGCTTCGTCGATGTGATTGCCGCCGGCTGCGACGCCGGCATCCGTTATGATGAGCGGCTGGAGCAGGATATGATCGCCGTGCCGATCGGGCCACGCGTGCAGCGCTTTGCCACTGCGGCGTCCCCCGATTATCTCGATCGTCACGGCCGGCCGCAGCACCCGAGCGAATTGCTCGGCCATGCCTGTCTGCTCGGCCGTTTTGCCAGCGGCGCGCTGACGACGCCGTGGGAATTCGAGCGAGATGGCGAGGTGGTTCGGGTCGAACCGAGCGGCCCCTTGATCGTCAGGATCGGCGGGGCGACCGACCTTAAGGTGGACGCTGCGATATCGGGTACGGGGATCGTCTACGTTTTCGAGGACTGGCTGCGCCCGCATCTCGACAGCGGCGCCCTCGAGCCGATCCTCGAACCATGGTGGCAGTGCTTTTCCGGGCCGTTCCTCTATTATCCCGGGCGGCGCTTGGTGCCTGCGCCGCTGCGTGCCTTCATCGACTTCGTAAAAGCATCGGCCAACCAGCATTGAGCGGCGTCAAAGCTTGACCTCGGCACTGTCGCGATAATTCCCTGATCTTCTCGCGGTCGTCCTCAATGGACGCTCGGCGTTTTCATGACCACCGCGAAATCTTCGGCGACCAGTTCGCTGACGGCGATGAGGATTTCTTCCCGGGAAAAGCCGGATGTCAGGGCGCGTTGGATCAGATCCTGCAGATCCGGCTCCACGACGTCGCGGCAATCTTCGAGGCGTTCCTCCGAAACGGTGAGGCTATTGAGTTCGTCCATTGTCTGTCCTTTCCGGATATAATTGCGGTGGCCTGGGATGGTTCGAGGCGGTTAACGGGCAGCCGTCCGCGTCCGTCCGGCAAGCAGGCCCTCGCGTTGCATCTTCTTGCGGGCAGCCTTGCGCTGCCGGCTGATTGCCTGCGCCTTTTCCCTGACACGGCGTTCGGATGGCTTCTCGTAGGCGCGCCGTTCCTTCATTTCGCGGAACAGGCCTTCGCGCTGCATTTTCTTCTTCAAAACCCTGAGCGCCTGATCGACGTTGTTGTCTCTGACAAGTACCTGCATTTCGAATTCTCCTTATGGCTGTTTGCACCGATCGCCGTTCAGCCGAGCTGCTTGGCAATCAGCGCCTGCAGTTCGCGGCGGGTGAGAAGGCAGGGAGACGGCTTCCAGGTCCCGGCAGCACGGCGGACTGCCTCATCACCCTCACGCGGTTTGGCCGCCGCAACCGCGGTGGCTTTATTTGTGTCGGTCAAAAAAATCCTTTGCCGGCCATGGCCGGGGTCATCGCTTGTGTGTGGGATTGCTTATCGTGCGGCCTCTGGCCGCATGGCCGGTGCGCAAGCGTGTCGTCCAAGAGCCGTACGGTTTGGTTCCGCTTCGATCGGTCGCAGCTGTAAAATAGGTGTCGGAGACCGCGATTGCAACGGGCGAGCCAGCAGCGTCATAAAACTCCACCGGAGGTGTCCGTCTCCGGCATTTTACTCAAGTTATCCGCGTATTAGTTCGCCAAATTTTCTTCAAATTTGCGTGAAAATGGAATTATTCCATCGCAAATGAAGCAACGGGAAAATCGGCGGCGAAATTAACCTTCTGTTAAATAGGTTATTGACTTATAGTATTAATCAGTTGTTAAAGGAGCCGCTCGCTAAGGTCAAAATTGACCCGTCGATAAACAATTTTAGGAGAGAGCAATGGCTTCGCCGATACACGCAACTGATGATAGTGCAACATTTAATGAAACAGACGTAATTTCCGGAAATCTGCTTTCCAACGATTCTTCCGACAACGGCCACCTGTACCTGCGCGCCTTCGACGGCGAAAGCGTTGGTGCCAAGCAGGGCAACAACCAGATCACCGAGATCCATGGCGACTTCGGTACCTTCTTCGTCAAGCCGGACGGCAGCTATACCTACGTCCTGAGCGACGCTGCCAAGATCGGCTTCACCAATGGTGAAACGCTGACTGAACGCGTCACCTACAAGATCTCCGACGGCGCCGGTCACACCGACGTCGGCGTGTTCTCCCTGAACATCCAGGGCGTAACCCAGGTCAAGCCGGTCGCTGTCGATGACCACTTCAGCTTCTCTGAAGGCGACGTCATGGGTGGCAACGTTCTCAGCAACGACATCAAGGGCGACAACGGCAAGCTCTTCCTCCGTCAGTTCGACGGCACGAACGTCAGCGCCAAGAGCGGCCTCGACGCCGTTACCGACATCGCCGGCGACCATGGCGTCTTCCACGTCAAGCCGAATGGCGAATTCACCTACACGCTGACGGAAGACCTGACTGCCGGCCAGCAGGTCATGGAAACCGTCCAGTACTACAAGATCTCCGACGGCGAAGGCCACACGGATGTCGGTGTCCTGACGCTCAACATCACGGGCACAGATGCTCATCTCGTGTAATCAGCGGTGATACATCGCTGAGACACGACGCCCGCCGTGCCAACGGCGGGCGTCTTCGTTTATTCGCCTGGCCTTTCGCCTGACCCGGCGGGACGCTTATACATAATTCTTTTTAGCTAGTTCTTATAAAAGCTGGGGAAGCGTAGTCTTCATGTTCGGAGGACACGCCCTTGACCGAACACATCGAACCCAAGCAAATCGAAACGGACGATCTGACGAAAGTCTGGTCCGTCACCGAATATTGCGCTCGCCATCGGATAGATGCCGAGGAACAGGCGCTGCTGCTCAGACTTTTCGGGCCATTCGCGACAGCCTGTGAACTGCTCCACAATGCCAAGCGCGCGCCGCGATTTAGATGATGGGCACTTCACCTCGTCGCCTCAAATCATCCATCCTCTCATCGGTCGCAACCTTCCCTTCCCCCGAACGGGCATGAGAATCACCTGATCGGGTGACGCTCGTCATCTCGGCGGACCCGTCATCGTGAAAGCGAGAGGCGCTGACATGGATCATGTCGACATCATTGATGCGGTCTACCAGGCAGCGGCGCGGTCCGAGCTATGGCCGGATACGCTGTGCTCGATCGTCGATTACGTCGGCGCCGTCGGCGGAAATATCGTCTATCAGGCGCCTGACGGCCGCGGCAGCTTTCTGATCCCCGGCCGCATGCGCGACGATTTGAACAGGCTTTATCTCCGGCAGTACACGGGCAACCCCTATGCCCGCGCATTCGAGAAGGTAAAGCCGGGCGAGGTTGTAATCGGCAACGAGCTGATCGATGCCGAGGCCGTACGGCATTCGGCCTTTTATGCCGATATCTGTGAACCTCAGAACATCTTCAATCAGCTCTTCCTGCCGCATGCCAGCCTGCATGAACGCGGAGGCATCGGCGGGGTCGCCCTTTTCCTGTCCCGCCGACAGGACGAACATGCCGCCGATGCGGCGGCTCGGTTGAAGCTGCTGAGCCCGCATATGGCGCGCGCGATCGATCTTTCTTTTCAGATGAGCCGGATCGCCCGCGCACCCGAATTGTCGCAACGATTGATCGACGCGATAGCCGACGCGGCTGTGCTGATCGACGGGCGCGGTGCGATCCTTCTCGTGAATACGGCGGCCGAGGCATTGCTTCAGCGCGCCGATGGTATTTTCCTCAGCCGCTCCGAGAGGCCGTCCCTTGCAGCCCACATCTCCGAAAGCTCTCTGCGCCTGACGAACGCCATTCGCCAGGCTCTGCTGATCGCCGCTGGCGAAGACACGCCTTTCGAAGGGGCATTTTCGATCTCTCGGCCATCGGGTTTGCCACCTTATCTGGTGATGGTCACGCCGCTTGCACCGACGGCGGTTTCCATTTGGGATGCGGTCGACAGCGGCGCACGCGTCCTCGTCCATATCGTCGATCCGGAAGCGAAAACACGCCGGCAAGCGCAGCAGCTGCAGCGCATCTTCGGCCTGACGGAAGCCGAAACCCGGGTCGCCGCGCTGATCGGCAGCGGCATGAACCTGCCAGAGATTGCCCGGGTTCTGGGGATTTCGTCTAACACGGTGAAAACACATACCGGCCGATGCTTCGGCAAGACGGGAATGCGATCCCAGGCAGCTCTTGCCAGGCTGATCGCCTCGACCCCGATTGCCGAAAAAAGAGCGGCGGCGCCGGCCAGGACGAGCGGAAAGAGCATTCCGCGGGAATTGTGATTCTTAAGCGCTCACCGCGATCCCGTTGGGTCGGAGCGATTTCCTGAATTGTTCCTCACCCTCTGCACAAAAACTGCAATCCGGCGCGGCATGTTCCCGCCATGAGCAAGAACGACATCCCGCCCCACATCACCCTGCCCGCCGTGCCGGATAGCCTTCGCAATGACGGATGGTGGCTGGCAGAGGCAAGCGGGCGTCAAGGCATACCTGCCGAGGCGAACCCCGTCGACATGTTCATCCCAACCGAAAAGCGGCATCTGCGAGAGGAGCAGCAATGGATACAACCGATACCTTGACGGAGCCGATGCGGATCAAATATGGCAGCGTCCCGATCGCTGCCCTGTTTGCGCTCGTTGCGCTGGCAGATTTTCTGATCTTTGATTACGCGCCCGGGATAAATCTCGTCCTCTTTGCCTTCGCCGTCTGTGTCGGCATTTTGCTCTCGGCTTCGAAGAGGCCATCGCCACTGACGACGGTTTTCCTGCTGGTTTTTTTGATCCTGGCTTCTGCGCCCTTGCTGGAAGCGCCCTCGCTAACGGGCGTTGTCCTTTGCTTCGGCGCTCTGATGTCGGTTGCTCTCGTCAGCGCCAGGCTCATGCCAGGTCGCCTCGCCGGCGTGCCTCTGGTGTTTTTCCGTTTCGCTGTCGTCGTTCCGCTGCGGCTTGTGGAGGATTGCTGGAAATATCATGCGACGCCGGCCAAACATTTCTCCTTTGCCGGGGCCCGGCAAAGCGTCGGCCTTTGGGTCATGCCCCTTGTTCTCGCAGCGGTCTTCGTGTCTCTCTTTGCGGCTGCGAACCCGCTTATCGAGATCGCGCTGCGCAGCATTGATTTTGCCGTCCTGCTGCAGTTCCTCGATCTTTGGCGAATCGGCTTCTGGGTGACGATCGCGATCGTGGTCTGGGCGATGCTGCAGCCGCGCCTGAAACGTCGCTCTGCGCGGTTGCAGGAGGGCAGGACGTTCATGATCGTGCCCACCAGAAACGCACCGCTCGGCCATGCCTCGCTGTTGCGGTCGCTGCTTCTGTTCAACGCGGTTTTTGCGGTGCAGACGCTTCTCGATCTCGTCTATCTCTGGGGCGGCGCCGATCTGCCCGATCACATGAGCCATGCCGAATATGCCCATCGCGGCGCCTATCCCCTGATTGCGACGGCGCTTCTTGCCGCCGGCTTTGTCCTCCTCGCCATGCGGCGCGGCGGGCCCGGCGATCACAGTGCGCTGATCCGCGGCCTCGTTCACGCCTGGATCGGCCAGAACATCCTTCTCTGCCTGTCGTCGATGCTGCGGCTCGACCTTTATGTCGAGGTCTACTCGCTGACGGAACTGCGTATCGCCGCAGGCATCTGGATGGGCCTTGTTGCCATCGGCCTTGTCTTGATCCTGCTGCGCATTCTGCTCAATCGATCCAACGAGTGGCTGATCGCCGCCAACTTCGTCTCTCTGATCTCGGTTCTCTATGTCAGCGCTTTCGTCGATTTTCCTGGTGTCATTGCCCGCTTCAACGTCGCTCACAGCCAGGAGGTCAGTCACGAAGGCCCGCCGCTTGATATTTATTATCTCTCCACTCTCGGCCCTTCCGCCATTCCGGCCCTTGATCTCCATATCCGCGCGCTGCCGCAATACAGGACCGACAAGATCAGCGAAGCACAGCTCATCCGCGGCTCGCTCGTCTGGAAATTCGAGCATCGCCCGCGCGACTGGCGGAGCTGGAGTTTTCGTTCTTCGCGGCTGGAGGCCTATCTTCTGTCTCCCGCAGCCATTGCAAGATAGAACGAGAACGATAACAACAAGCACGACAAACCAACCCAGGACCGATTATGGCGCCGCGCATTCTCGTCGTCGACGACGAACCTCACATCCGCGATGTGATCTGTTTTGCCCTCGAGCGCGCCAGCCTCACATCGACGGCAGCCCGCAACGGCGCCGAGGCGATGGCGGCCTTCCGCCGGGGCAACGTCGATCTCATCATTCTCGATATCGGCATGCCCGATATGGACGGTCTGGAAGTCTGTCGCCAGATTCGCAAGACGTCGGGCCTGCCGATCCTGTTTCTTTCGGCTCGAGACGAGGAGATCGACAGGGTATTGGGTCTCGAAATTGGCGGGGACGACTATGTTATCAAACCTTTCAGCCCGCGCGAACTCGTCGCGCGGGTGAAGGTGATCCTGAAGCGCAGCGCCGGTGAAACCGGGCCTGACAGACGCCACGCCACCCTGGTTGCCGGCGAACTCAGCCTGGACCGTCGCGGCAGGACGGTCTCTTTCGGCGAGAGCGCCATCGCGATGACGGCGCTCGAATTCGCAATCCTGGACGCGTTGCTGTCACACCAGGATATGGTCTTCAGCCGCGAACAGCTGATGGAAGCGGCCTATGGCCCGAACACCTATGTCTCCGACCGGACGATCGACAGTCATATCCGCAACATCAGGGCCAAATTCGCCGGCGCCGGCGGCTCCGGGATCATCGCTACCGTTCACGGCATAGGCTTCAAGCTCGGCGGCGAAATCGGAAGGAAGGCCTGATGCCGGCGCCGAAAGTCCGCTCGAAGTGGCGGCCCAACCTGGCGCTGATCGTCTATGCCGTGCTTTTGACCGTCATGACGCTGCCAATCCTGATCGTCATTTGGTTTCGCACCGTCGAGGCGAGGTCGAACGGCATGGCGCCGATGGAAATCGGCGCCCTCGTCGTCGTCCTCATGTTGACGCTCACCGTTGCCTATGTGCTGACGCGCACGATTACCGGGCCGATCGAAGCGTTGATTGCCCGCGCGGACGAGATTGCCCGCGGCGGCAAGGCAGCGATCCGGCCGCTCGAAAGCCATGGAACGCGAGAGATCGCGGTGCTGTCGCAAAGCTTCCTCGATCTCGCCGGGAAACTGGTCGATCGCACCGAATATGTCCGCTCCTTTGCCGCCCATGTCTCTCATGAGCTGAAATCGCCGCTAACAGCCATCCGGGGAGCGGCGGAACTTTTACGCGACGATGACGGCGAGCGGCAGATGACGAAAGCGCAGCGCCTGCATTTTCTCGACAACATCGTCGCCGATGCGGTCCGGCTGGATGCCTTGCTGCAGCGGCTGAGGGAGCTTGCGCAAGCGGAAACGCCTATGGCGCAAGGCCAGATCAGCGTCGCAGACATCATATCCTTGCTGCGCGGGCGATTTCCCGCGCTCAGCATCTCGGGCGCAGGTGATGCGGCAATATCAATTGCTCTTCCCCAGGAAGCAGCCGGCATCGTCTTTGCCAACCTTGCCGAAAACGCCCTGCAGCACGGCGCCACGATGTTGGAACTCGCGGTGTCGGCCGATGCTCGAACGGCCGTCATTCTTGTCCGCGATGACGGCAGCGGCATTTCCGAGGCAAATGGCGAGCGTGTCTTTCAGCCGTTCTTCTCGACCCGCCGCGAGCAGGGCGGCACGGGCATGGGCCTCGGCATCGTTCGCGCCATGCTGAGTTCTCACGGCGGCACGGTCCGCCTGCTGCAGACGGCAGGCGGCGGCGCCGAATTCGAGATCACCCTGCCCGCCCAATCCGCGCGCGGCTGACGGAGCTTGCCCCAGGCGCGATCAAGCTGCCCCCGGCGCCATCGCCACCGATTTCAGCGGCGGCATGACGCTTTAAAGCGGCACGATCTCACGCCGAGCTTCGCAGCATGAGTTCGGCATTCAAGAGGATACGGCCTGCCGGCGTAGCAGGCCTCTCGCCTTCGCCGAGCCTGTCGAGCAGGAGTTCGATCGCCAGCCGGCCGATCTCGTTATAGTTCTGCGCGACCGTCGTGATCGGGGGGCAGGCATAGCGGGAGAGCGGGTGGTCGTCATGTCCGGCGACGCGCAGATCATAGTTGGCGCCGTGGCCGACCTTAAGTCCCTGCTGATAGGCGGCGGCGATGACGCCGAAGGCGACGCGATCGTTGGCGCAGAGTACGGTGCGCGTCGGGAATCCCTGCCCCGAAGTCAGGATACGGGTCGCTTCCTCGAAGCCGAAGCGCTCGAAATCCCAGCTCTTGCTATCGGCAAGCTCGACAATGCTGGGCGCCATCCGGAATTGCTCCATCGCCTCCAGATAGGCGGTCTGGCGCGTCAATGCATTGGTGTTGACATGCGGCATGCCGAAATAGCAGGGCGGTTCGCCCGAGCGGCAGAGATAGTCGACGATCAGGTTAAAGCTCTGGCGATTGTTGGTGCCGACGAAGGAGGATGTCTCGTCGAGCGGCGAATCCACATAGATAAGCGGCACGCTGCGGCCGAGCTCATCAAGTATGGCGTGGTGGGACTCCACGCCGAGCGGGGCGATGATCGCGCCGGCGACATTCATCGATTTCAGCGTCTTGATCGCCCGGTCCTCCATCTCCGCCTTGCCGTCCGACGAGAGCACGAAGGCCAGGAACCCCTTTTCGTTGGCGATCATCTCGATGCGTCGGGTGAGCGCCATGTAAAATGGATCAGTAGAATTGGGAATGATGACGCCGAGAATGTTGCTGCGCCGGCGGTTGAGGTTGACGGCGAAGATATTCGGCCGGAATCCTGATTTCTTCAGGGCCTGCTCGATCGTCTCCCGCGTCTTCTGCCGCACAGACATCGGATCGCTGAAATATTTCGAGACGGTGGGACGCGACAGGCCGACGAACTCCGAAAAGTCCTCCATGGTTTTGATCGTCTTTCCCACCATCTGCTCTCCTGACACGGCGTCTCTGACGGTTTTCTAGATGACTCACCGCCGAACGAAAAGCGATCTGTCGACCGCTCGATGACGATGAGGATCGATCTAGTCGATGGAGAACTGCACCATCATCGTTGCCGGATCGGCGGATTTCCTGGTGATGAAAGGAAGAACCTCGCCAAGCGGCAGTCGATTGGAGACCAACTGCGCCATTGCGCCGGTATCCCGTCTCAGGATGGCAAGCGCCTCGGGAATGTTGCGGTTCAGCGAATGCGAGCCGGCAAATCGGATCTGGCGCCGGAAGATCTCGAAGGGCGCGATGGAAATGCGTGCATCAGGCGCGCAGACGCCGAAGACGAGAACGGTGCCGCCATCGGCAGTGAAGTCGATCATGCCTTCGACGACGCGGGCGATGCCGGTCGCATCGGCGACGAAATCGAAGTCACGGCTGCGGCTGGCAAGCGCCTCTGATCCCGAGACGGCCGTCTCCAGCCCCAGCTTTTCGGCAAAGGCAAGGCGACCCTCGTTGATGTCGGCGACCGTCACCGACGGAACGCCTTCGGCCTTGAGGGAAAGCGCAAGCAGCAGCCCGATCGGCCCGGCGCCGAAGACCAATGCGTTCTCCGTTCCTGTCGGACCGGCCCGCAGGCCGGCACTGCCGAGGCCGTTCAAGACGCAGGCAAGCGGCTCGGCGAGTGCGGCGAGGTTGAAGTCGAGATCGCCGATCCCGTAGAGGTGATCGGTCCTGACCAGGCTGTATTCGGCGAAACCGCCGTTCTCCGTCACGCCATAGGCCTTGAGGTCGCGGCAAAGATTGCTCAGTCCCTTCCGGCAGGCCCGGCATTCTCCGCAGGGAAGATTGGGATCGATGACAACCCGGGCGCCGATCGCAAGGCCGGAGACATTGCCGGCTACGGCTTCGACCACGCCGGCATATTCGTGGCAGGGCACCAACGGAAAGCGCCCCTCCCCGTAGCGGCCATGCAGGACGTCGATATCGGTGTGGCAAAGGCCGGCGGCTCGCACGCGTACCAGCGCATGGCCGGGCCTCAGCTCCGGCACCGGGAGCGCCTTGGTGACCGCGACGCCCTTTTCGATATAGCAGATGGCTTCCATCCCTCTGGCTCCTGGCTTCATGATTGCGGCAGGCGATCAGCTCATCCAGTTGCCGCCATCGACATTGTAGGTCTGGGCAAGAATGTAGTCGCTGTCGGCGGATGCGAGGAAGACTGCCAGGCCCTTGATGTCGTCAGGCGTCGCGAAGCGGCCGATCGGAACGGATTTGGCGACTGCAGCCTTCTTCTCCCCAGGCTTCAGCCCTTCCCATTTGGCAAAATGCGCGTCCACGACATCCCAATGCTCGCCGTCCACAACGCCGGGTGCGATGGCATTGACGTTGATGCCGTACTTCACGAGCGCGAGTGCCGCCGATTGCGTCGCCGAGATGATGGCCGCTTTAGAGGCGCAATAGAGCAGCACCAGCGCCTCGCCGCGACGACCGGCCTGGCTTGCCATGTTGATGATCTTGCCACCCCTGCCCCGCTTGATCATGACGTTCGACACGGCCTTCATCATGAAGAGCGGCCCCTTCAGATTGATGGAGAAGACGCGGTCATAACTTTCCTCGGTGATCTCGTTGACGGGCGCCATGTCGAAGATGGCGGCGTTGTTGATCAGGATATCGATGCCGCCGAACTCCTCGTCGACCGCTTTGACGAGCGTGTCGATGGCCGAGAGATCGGTGACATCGAGCTTTATCGCCTTGGCGGCAGGACCGATTGCGTCAGCGGATTTCGTCGCCCGTTCGATGTCGATATCGGCGATGATAACCTTGGCGCCTTCCCCGACGAAAGCTTCGGCAAAGCCGAGGCCGATGCCGCGCGCGCCGCCGGTGATCAGGGCGACCTTGTCTTTCAGTCTCATATCGTTCTCCAATTCAGCCGGCAGAGAAGCCGGAATGGTAAAGAATGGCGGTCGCTCAGACCAGAAGGTTCCGGCAGCTTCACTGCCGGAACCTTTCCGGGAGGACTCGCGGAAAACCGCGAGGATAGAAGCCCTATTTCGGATAACCCGCCCGTTTCATGTCGCGCTCGACCTGCTTCTGGGCGCTATCGAGAGCCGCAGCGACCGTTTGCTGGCCTGATAAGGCGGCCGCGATCTGCTGACCGACCAGCGTGCCGATACCTTGGAATTCAGGAATGGCGACGAACTGGACGCCGGTATAAGGAACAGGATCCTTGGTCGGCTTTGACGGGTCGGCTGAAAGGATGGCTTTCAGCACGGTATCGGCAAAGGGAGCGGCCTTCTGATATTCCGGCAGGGCATAGGTCGACTTGCGCGTGCCGGGCGGCACGGCCACCCATCCCTCCGTTTCACCAACCTTCTTGACGTAGTCCTTTGAGGTCGCCCATTTCAGGAAGGACTTGGCGGCGTCGAGCTTTTTCGACGTCGCCGGAATTGCCAGGTTCCAGGACCAAGACCAGCTCGATCCGTTTGCCGTGACGGCGATGGGAGCGCGGGTGAAGGCGATCTTGTCGGCGACCTTGCTCTGCTTCGGGTCATAGACTCGGCCGGCGGCCGACGTCGCATCGATCCACATCGCGCAGTGGCCGGTCGAAAACAGCGCCTGGTTTTCGTTGAAGCCGTTGGCAGTCACGCCGGGCGGACCGTATTTGGTCATCAGCTCGACATAGTCGGTGATGGCCTTCTTCCAGGGCTCGGAATTAATCTGAGGTTTCCAGTCCATGTCGAACCAGCGCCCGCCGTACGAGTTGATCATGGTTCCCAGGAACGCCATGTTCTCGCCCCAGCCGGGCTTGCCACGCAGGCACAGGCCGTATTGTTCCTTCGACTTGTCGGTCAGCTTGGCCGCGTATTGCTTGATCTGGTCATAGGTCGGTTCGTCGGGCATCTTGATGCCGGCCGCATCGAAGAGATCCTTGCGGTAGAGCGTGAACGAGCTTTCGGTATAGAAGGGCACCGCATAGAGCTTGCCATCGACGGTCAGGCCGGCCTTGATCGGGGCGAGCAGGTCGTCATAGTCGTAGTCGGCCCCGAGGTCGCCAACGGGGGCGAGCCAGCCCTGCTTGCCCCAGATCGGCGCTTCATAACCACCGATGGTGATGATGTCGTACTGGCCGCTTTTCGTCGCGATGTCGGTCGTGACTTTCTGGCGCAGGACGTTTTCTTCGAGCACCACCCAGTTCACCTTGTTGCCGGTCTCCTTCTCCCATTCCGGCGACAGTTTCTGCATGATGATCATGTCGCCATTGTTGACAGTGGCGATCGTCAGCTCCTCCGCGTCCGCCATTCCGGCGGCCAGCGCGAGGCAGGCCACGGATGCAGACAGAATGCAAATGATCTTGCTCATGGTCTCCGCTCCTCCTTTACGGATGTTCACGCGTAAAATTACATGCGTAAACTTTTATCTGCCATTGCGGCAGAGCTTGTCAAGGACGTTTTCGTGACCGACTTGGACAGCATTCCTGTCGTAATCGCGAATTTGAGGAGCTCTCCTGCCCTAAGTGCGGATTTTGCAATGCGGCGTGGCGCCAAATATCGCTCTTGCAGTGCAATATGAAGTTGTCGCGCGTAAATTTATTCTTGACTGGTTTCGGCAGGCGGGGTACGGCCGGAGCAAGCCGTTTTTAAATGCTGTGCGGAGTGCGGAGGACGCTTTTCGCATAAAGGAGATTGCAGATGCCGTTACCTCACAGGACACTTGCGCCGGAAGCGCTTGGCCCGACGATCACGGTCGGTGAGATCCTGGTAGAGATCATGGCGACGACGATCGGCGCCGGCTTCCTCGAGCCGCAATCCCTGACCGGGCCCTATCCGAGCGGCGCGCCGGCCATCTTCATCGATCAGGTGGCGCGCATGGGCGGTGCGGCCGGAATTATCGCCAGCGTCGGCAATGACGATTTCGGTCGGCTGAACGTCGATCGCCTGCGCCAGGACGGCGTCGACATCTCCGCCATCGCTATCAGCGCGGACTGGCCGACGGGCAGCGCCTTCGTCCGCTACCGGCCGGACGGTGCCCGCGACTTCGTCTTCAACATCGCCAGATCCGCCGCCGGCCAGATCGGCCTGACGCCCGCTGCCAAAGATCTCATCGGGCGGGCCGGGCATGTGCATGTCATGGGAACCGCTCTTTCCATTCCCGGCGCCCGCGAGGTGATCCTGCATGCTATCGAGACGGTGCGCGCCCGTGGTGGATCTGTATCCTTCGATCCCAATCTCCGTAAGGAGTTGCTGACGGATGACGGCGCTCTGGAAAGCTTCAATCATGTGCTCGGTGCAACGGACTTGCTGCTGCCCTCCGACGAGGAGCTTTTCACCGCTGCCGGACTGACCGACGAGGCGGCGGCTGTCGCCAGCCTCCTGGAAAGCGGCATTGGCGAGATCGTCCTGAAGCGGGGCGAACAGGGCGCGTCCTTTTTCGGCCTTGACCGTCCGCGCATCGATTGCGCCGCTTTCGCGGTCGCTGAGGTCGACCCGACCGGCGCCGGGGATTGTTTCGGCGCGGCCTATCTCACCTGCCGCCGCAAGGGCATGGCGCCGGATGCGGCACTACTTCACGCCAATGCCGCCGGAGCCCGGAATGTCACCTGGCTCGGCCCGATGGAAGGTGTCTCCACCCTTGCCGAGCTGACGGCCTTTATTGCCCAGGCACCGAGGAGATAGATATGGACCGGATACTGACCCGTCTTGCCGCCGCGCGGCGCGAGGGAAGGCCCTTCGGCATTCCCTCTGTCTGCTCCGCCCATCCGCTCGTCCTCAGGGCCGCGATCCGGCGGGCGGTGCGGGAAGGCGGGCCAGTTCTGATCGAGGCGACCTGCAACCAGGTCAATCATCTCGGCGGCTATACCGGCATGACGCCCGAAGACTTCATCGGCTTAGCCGAGCGCATCGCGGCCGAAGAAGGGCTCGATCGCTCGCAGATGATCTTCGGCGGCGATCATCTCGGCCCCAATCCGTGGCGCGGGCAAGCGCCGGAGGTAGCACTTCAGAAGGCCGAAGCCATGGTCGAGGCCTATGTGAGGGCGGGCTTCACCAAGATCCATCTCGACGCCTCGATGGGCTGCGCCGGCGAACCGGCCGCGCTCGACGATCGGACGATTGCCGAGCGCGCCGTAAGACTCGCGCAGATCAGCGAAAAGACGGCCAAGGAGATCGGCGCGCCATCGCCGCTCTATATCCTCGGCACCGAAGTTCCGGTGCCGGGCGGCGCCGACCATGCGCTCGAAGAACTCCGGCCGACCGCGCAGGAGGCGGCGCGCGCGACGATCGCCATTCATCGCGAAGTCTTTTCGCGCGCAGGGCTGGAGGATGCCTTTTCCCGCGTCATCGCCTTCGTCGTGCAGCCGGGCGTCGAGTTCGGCAGCGAAAACGTCATCGGTTACAGGCCCGAGCTCGCAAAGCAATTGACCGCACTTCTCGACGAGGAGCCGCAATTCGTATTCGAGGCCCATTCCACCGACTATCAGACACGCGCCGCGCTTAGCGGACTTGTGAAGGACGGCTTTCCGATCCTGAAGGTCGGTCCCGGCCTGACCTTCGCGCTGCGCGAGGCCGCCTATGCGCTGGATATGATCGCCACCGAAATGGTCTCTGGTTACGGCGACAGGCCTTTGGCGGCCGCGATGGAGGCGGTGATGTTGTCGGCGCCTGCCGACTGGCAGGCTCATTATCACGGTGACGACACGGCTTTGCGTCTGCAGCGGCACTACAGCTACAGCGATCGTATCCGCTATTACTGGAACAGGCCGGAGGCCGACAAGGCGTTCGAGAGACTGCTGGGTGCGCTGCGCGGAAAGACGATCCCGGAAACGCTGCTGCACCAGTTCCTGCCGCAGCTTTCGGCGGCCGAAGCCGGCGATCCCGAGGATATCCTGATTGCAGCGGTCGATCGCGTTCTTGCCGATTATCAGAGCGCCTGCAGCAGGCCAAGCTGAGTAGCGTGGCGTCGTCAAGGCGAGCGGATCACTTTCCAGGCTCCATCGCTGTCAACGCAGCCTGCGCAATGACATCCGCGATGCGTTCGGACAGCGCCGGGTCGGAAACAGCGCGCGCGAGGGTCACGCCTCCGCTCAGCATGGCGAGCAGCAGGATCGCCCGATCCTCGCGCCGTGTGTCGGATCGGCCCTGTATCGCGCCCTCCTGCAGGCCGGCCGCGACTTCCTCGACGAGTCGTTTGATCTCTGCCGTATAGGCGCTTCGCGTTTCATCGTCCGCGCGCATCACGTCAGGAGAAAGGCTCGGCAGCGCGCAGCTCTCACCCAGCTCGCAGGTTCTTTTATAGCCGAGATAGTAGCCGACGAACGTCGTGAGCCAGTCTTTCGATTGGTTGGCTTTCAGTGCCGCAATTCCCTGCCGCAGTTCTTCAAGGCCCGCCAGCACGGCTGTGCGAAAGGCTTCGCCCTTCGATTTGAAGTGTCCGTAGAAGGCACCATTGGTGACACCGGCCGCCTTGGTCAACGCATCGATACCGGCGCCGCCATAGCCTTCCTTTCTGAAAACCTGTCCGGCCGCCGCGATGACTCGCGTTCGGGTCTCTTGCTTGTGTTCGGCACTGTAACGCATGGATACCTCATTTGGAGTGATCGCTCTTTATGCCTTGCTAAGAGAGTGATCGGTGTGTATGCATAAAGAGTGATCGGTATATATCATAAACGGTCACGATCCAAAACAGGGAGATATACAATGCCCATCAGACTCACGGTGCCGGAAGGCCTGCTTTCGCAGCAAGCGCAGGCGCAAGCCTTCGCCGGACTGACGGACGCGTTGCTTGATGTAGCCGATTTGACCGGCAATACTTTCATGACCGCCAATATCATCGGCACCATCAACGTGCTGCCCCGCGAGCATGTGCTGGCAGGGGGAACGCCGGTCGCCGCGGCGTTCATCGAACTCAGGTTGCCCGAGATCGCCCTGGCGAGCGCTGAAGCAAAACAAGCCTTCTTCGAAAAAGCGGCCGATGTCGTCGAACAGGCCGCGGAGGGCAAGCTGAAGCGCGAACACATATGGTCGAACATCGTCTACGCGCCTGAGGGGGCCTGGGGTATCGCCGGCCGCAGCTACGACAACGCTGAGCTTATTGGCGCCATCCAGGGTGCGGCTATCGCCTCGTAATGATCGGAGCGCACGCGCAGAAATCTGGGACCTGATGCAAGACCGGGCCGGCGTCAGCAATGACTGGCGGCCCGGCGCCACAATGGAGCCAAGCCATGCAGCTTGCCAACTATCTGTTCTTTTCCACCGGCTGCGAGGAGGCGCTCGCCTTTTATGCCCAATGCGGGCTTGGACGCGTCACGCAATTGAAGCGGCACGGCGCAGACGGAATGCCTATTGCCAGCGAAACCATGCGGGGCAAGGTAATGCATGCCCGCTTCGAAGGACCCGGTATTCTGTTCTTCGCCTCCGACAATCACGATGCCGAGCCGATGCGCGGCTCCGCCCATATGCTGATCATGGACGACCGTGACAGGACCGACAGGCTTTTCGCCCGGCTGGCCGAAGGCGGCGAGGTAACGACACCGCTCGCCGTGCAGGCATGGGGAAGCTATTACGGCAAGTTCACCGATCGTTTCGGTGTTCAGTGGATGCTCGACTGCTTGGCGTGAGCATGTGCTGACCAAGCGATTATGGTTCACCTGCGGCCCCTCCCCCCTTCCGATGTCCGTCTATTATCGTGTCGTGTAGCCACCATCGATGACCAGAACTTCGCCGGTGACATAGCTTGCCGCCGCCGAGCAGAGAAACAAGGCGGCACCCGCCACCTCTTCCGGCTGCCCGACCCGTCCCATCGGGGTCATGCTGCGCCAGGTCGGGAACCAGTCGGGATTTTCAATGCCGCCGCGTGACAGGTCGGTCTCGATATAGCCGGGGGCGATGGCGTTGACGCGGATATTCTCGGCGGCGACTTCGCTGGCGAGGCTCTTCGTCATCATGTGAACCGCTGCCTTCGAAGTGTTATAGGCGACCTGGTTCTGTGGAATGTTGGAAACGATGCCCGACATCGAGCCGATATTGAGGATGACACCGCCCCCCTGGCGCCGCATGGGTGCGAGCGCTGCGCGGCAGGCGCGGAAGACGGCGTCGACGTTGACGGTCATGATCTCGCGCCAGATCGTATCGGAAAATTCGCCGCTATCGCCATGAATGGCGATGCCGGCATTGTTGACGAGGATGTCGAGCCGGCCAGTGCGAGCAAGTGTCTCGGCGACGATCTCGTCGGCGGCACTATCCTGCATCAGGTCAGCGGCGATGAAATCGCAATCAATACCATCCTTGGAGAGCCGATCTTCTGCCGCCGCGCTACGCGTTCGTCCTGTGATGACGACCTTGGCGCCCGCCTCGCCGAGCGCCTCGGCAATGGCAAGGCCAATGCCACGCGTGCCGCCCGTCACCAGCGCCACCTGACCATTCAGGCGAAATCTGTCGAGGATCATGTCCGTTTCCTCCCGAATAGGTGCTTTGCCGTCAGATGTCCGTGCTCTGCGGCAGGATGACGAGATCGCGGATGGTGATGTTACGCGGGCGCGTCAGCATGAAAAGCACGGCTTCGGCCACTTCCTTCGGCTCCATCAGGCCGCCGGCGGCGAGCGCTTCATCCAGTTTCTCCTGCGGCCAGTCGCTGAGAAGGGCGGTGACGACGGGCCCGGGTGCGATGGCGCCGACGCGCAACCCATGCTTGGCCACTTGCCGCCTCAGAGTATGGACGAATGCCTGAACCGCATGTTTGGAGGCCGTGTAGATCGGCTCCCAGACGACGGGGACCATGCCGGCGACCGAACTCGTCAGGATGATGTCCCCGGTCTTGCGCTCAACCATATGCGGCAGGACGGCATGCACCGAGCGGAATGCCGCGTTGATATTCAGGTTGAGCATGCGGTCCCAGGCATCGGGATCACCGTCAAGCACCTCGCCGCCGATATAGGAGCCGGCATTGGCGTGGAAGATGTCGAGCTGGCCAACTTTCTCCAGAACCGCAGGCATCATTCCCGCTACGCTTTTCGGGTTGGTGAGGTCGATGACCAGGGGAATGGCATTGGCGCCGAGCGTCGAACAGATTTCCTTCAAGCCTTCGTCGTTGCGGTCGACCAGCACGACCCGGGCGCCAGCGGCAAGCATGGCCTTGGCGCATTCCAGGCCGATACCCGACGCCGCTCCGGTGATGGCCGCGACTTTTCCAGACAGATCCTGTCCCATTTTCTTCCTCTGCTTTCTCTGTTGGTTTAGGCTCGACCATGCGAAATCCGAGACCGGCGTGCCAGCGAGTCGACGATGACGGCGACGGCAAGAACGGCGCCGGTGATCATGTAGCGAAGCGATGACGACAGATCGAGAAGCGTCAGGCCGCTCGCGATCGACTGGATGACGATGATGCCGAGAAGGGCCGAATAGGCGCTGCCGCGCCCGCCAAACAGGCTGGTGCCGCCGATAACAGCCGCCGCGATGGCGTTGAGATTGACGTCGCCCGTGCCGGCCTGCTGGCTTGCCGTGGCAAGCCGCGCAGCCGAGAGCACGCCGCCGGTCGCCGCAAGCAGGGCACACATGACGAAGGCGCTCGCATAGATGCGGGACACATTGATGCCCGAGCGGCGAGCCGCCTCCCTGTTGCCGCCGACGGCATGCATGGAGCGTCCCCATTTCGTGCGCGTCAGCGCATAATTCATCGCGATGACGAGGCCGACGAAGAGGCCGAACATCCAGGGAATGCCGCGTGATTGGTTGAGATAGAACGCCACTGCTTCCAGGGCGACGGTGATGATAACGGCGCGCAGAAGCAGTCCGCTAACCGATTTTGACGAAAGCCCGGCAGCCCGCCGACGCGTCGCCGTGCGGTAGCTCGAAAAAAAGAAGGCAATGCCGGCAAGCGCCACCAAGGCATAGGCGACCGGATCCGGCATCACCATGATCTGCCCGAAATTCACGAGCCAGGAACCGTAGGTCAGATTGATCGAACCGGTCGATCCGAGGATATAGAGTTGCAGGCCGAGAACGGCGAGCAATCCCGACAGGGTGGAGACGAAGCTCGGCATGCCGAAGCGGTTGAACAGGAAAGCGTAGAGCGATCCGATCAAGGCGCCGACAGCCATGGCGGCCAGGATGGCCAGCACCACCGGCCAGCCCTGATTGATCCAGAAGACGCCGGTGAGCGCCGAAGCGAAACCACTGACGGACCCGACGGAAAGATCGATCTCCCCCACCATCAGGATGCAGACGATACCGAGCGAGATGACGCCGACCGTCGAGCAGTCGAACAGCATGTTGACCAGGTTGGCGCTGGACAGAAACACCGGATTGAGCGCCTGGAACACCGTCCAGATGATCACCAGGCCGACGATGACAGGCAGCGAGCCGAGATCGCCGGAGCGGATGCGGTCCCAGAACGCGCGGACCCAGCCGGCGAGGCTATCGTCATGGTGCACTCTTTCATCGCGCCGGTCGAGGAGCGCAGGTGCTGCCGGCTCGTTCTGGATGGTCTTCATCATGGCCTGCCCTCCTCGTTCTCTCTGCTTTGCGCCTCGCGGCGCATCGCGCGGCGGGAGACGGAATTGTTGGATGCGCCGGTGATCGAGCTGACGAGTTCTTCGTTGGACGCATCGGGCATGAAAGTGCCGTTGTTGCGTCCGAGCCGCAGCACGACGATGCGGTCGGCAACAGCCCTGACATCCTCCATGTTATGGCTGATCATGATGACGGCAAGGCCGCGTTCGCGCACGCGCTCGATCAGATCCAGCACCTCGGCGGTCTGGGCCACACCAAGCGCTGCTGTCGGCTCATCGAGCATGATCAGTTTCGGCTCGAGCAGCAGCGACCTGGCGATCGCCACGGTCTGCCGTTGCCCGCCGGAAAGCGAGGCGACGGGCTCGCGCACGCTCGGGATTCGGGCGGAAAGCTCGCTCAGCAGCTTCCAGGCGCGGATCTCCATCGCGACCTCATCGAGCTGGAAGGGATTGAGCTCCTTGCCGAGAAAGATATTGGCGACGACATCGAGATTTTCGCAGAGTGCGAGATCCTGGAAGACGGTTGCAATACCGAGATCGAGAGCAGCACTGGGGCTCGACAGGTTCACCGGCTTTCCCTCGAACAGGATCGTGCCAGACGTCGGCTGATGCACACCGGCCAGGATCTTCACCAGTGTCGATTTGCCGGCGCCATTGTCGCCAACAAGCGCTACGACCTCGCCGGCATGCACATCGAGTTCGATATCGGTCAGCGCCGACACCGCGCCGAAGTTCTTCGAAATCCCGCGCAGGCTGAGGACGGGCTGGGAAGCATCAAGCACATGAGAGGTTTCAGACATCGCCTGGTCTTTCAGAAAAAGCGAAAATCGGAAGCGCGACCGGCGGGCCGATCGCGCTTCCCCTTGTGGATTACTTGATGATGCCGAGCTTCTTGCAACCGTCGGCATAGCGGCCGGTGCACAGCTCCTCGGCGGTATTGATCTTCTTGTCGATGATCTCGGCCTTAAGATTTTCGGCAGTGACGACGGCCGGCACGAAGAGTTGTGCGGGCGTATCGTAGAGCGTCATTTCGGCTTTGATCGTTTCTCCCGCCAGTAGTTTCACGGCAACGTCGGCAGCGGCAGCGGCGACGATTTCGCTCGGCTTGGAGATCGTGTTGTACTGATCCCCTGATATGATGAGCTGCAGTGCGGCGATCGTCGCGTCATTGCCGGTCACCGGTGGCACGGGATCGACACCGGCCGCCTTGAAGGCTGCGATGGCGCCGCCGCCGGTGCCGTCATTGGCGGCGACGACGCCGACGATCTGTTTGCTGAAACGCGTGATCTGCCCGGCTGCCCATTGCTGGGCATTCGCCGGCTGCCAGTTCGGCGTGTCGAATTCGGCAAGCGTCTTGTATCCGCCGCTGGCGAGACCCTCGTGGATGCCGTCCTTGATCAGCCCGGCGGCCGCATCGGTCGGCGAACCATTGATCTGCAGGATGCCGCCGCCATCGGTCGGCACATTCTGAGCCTTCAGATGCTGAACCAACGATTCCGCGATCGCCTTGCCGATCGCCTTGTTGTCGAAGGAGACGTAAAAATCGGCCTTGCCTTTCGGGATCGGCCGGTCATAGGCGATGACCTTGACGCCTTGGCTCTGAGCGAGCTGGACGAGAGATGCGGCCGCTGCCGAATCCACTGGATCCAGCACGATGACCTTGGCGCCCTGGGTGATCGCCGAATTGAACTGCTGCTGCTGTTTGGCAATATCGGCATCGGCATTCTGATAGAGGACCTTGCATGACGCGCAGAGCTTCTTCATCTCAGCGACGAACCCCGGATGGTCATGCTCTTCGTAACGTGTCGAGCCCTGGTCGGGCATGAGGAATGCGACAGTCGCATCCTTGACAGCGCTCTGCGCAAAGGCGGACGTGCCGCCCAGCAGGGAAAGGACAAGTGCCGCGGCGCCTGCCGCTTTCATTGAGAATTTCATCATTTCCATCTCCTCCCATTGGAAAAAATTGTTTAGGATCGTGATTGCACTGCTCTGCTGTTCGCCGTTCGATTGAATGAACGGCTTGCCCGTCCCGTGGTCTCTCATTTTTTCAGGACAAACGTTTCCCGTCGCGGGCCGCTCATCGCGTACTCGCGTTCAAATCAGTGTCGGTTTTCGGTTCTGTCGTTCTCCTCTGTCGCCTTCTGCGAAACCTCCTCGTTCCGCTTGCTCAGGCTGCCTTCGCCACGTTGATGTTGTCCCCTAGCAACCGCCGGAAACGGGAAGGCGTCATGCCTTTTTCCGCCAGGAACTGCCGGTTGAAGTTGGACAGGTTGTTGAAGCCGACCTCGAAACAGATATCGGTGATCGAAGCATGTTCATCGCTCATCAGGATCTGGCAGGCGAGATTGATGCGCAGCCGTTTCACATATTGCACGAGCGACATGCCGGTGTGGCGGCGAAAGCCGCGCGAAAACGCGCCCGTGGATTGTTCGGCAATCGCTGCGAGATCGGCTTCGTCAAAGGATTTGGTCAGGTTCTCCCTGATATAGGCGAGCGCCTTGTTGATGCCGGCCGACATATAGCCCGACGGATCGGGCAGATAGCTCGGGCTGGCGAGAAGCTGCGCGTCCTGCGCCCGGCTGAGCAGCCCGACCATCATCATGAAGAGCTCGATGCGCCGCACGCCGTGAGCCTGCTGCACCTCATTCATCAACGGTGCGACCTGTCGGCTGGTGTCGGTGCCGAAGAGCACGCCGCGTCGGGAGGCTTCGAGAACCGGTTCGAAGGGGGCAAGTTCGGCAAACAGCTTCATCGTGTCGCTGACGAAGCTTTCGTTGAATTGGATCAACTGGCATCGCAGTGGGATGCTCGATCCTTTCGGGACATCGCTGATCCAGTTATGTGGAAGATTAGGGCCGGCAAGCACGAGATTGCCGGGCTCGAACTCGCCGATGAAGTCGCCGACGAAATACCGGCCCGTCGTCGCCACGACGAGATGAAGCTCGTATTCCGGATGAAAATGCCAGCGGACCGTATGGTAGGGATAGCCGTGCGCTTTCGTTGCAAAAGATTCGCCCGGCCTGATCTGAACGACTTCCAAGTCAGGTTCCATTGTTCCTCCTCCGAGACGGCTTAAATCCGCCTGCCAAACTCCCGCTTTGGCTTATTGTTGAAGGGAGTGTAGTGGGCTCGTTTCATGCCCGCCACCACGATTCCCCGTCAAAACCGATACTTTTTTGACAATTGGCACTGTGTGGCCGGCGGAAAGGCGACGGCATCCACCGCCGGACACCGTGCAGGGGACGCGTCTCAGGCGGCCAGGGCGGCAATGACGTTTCTGACCAGTGCCGCCGACGACAGCCGGCTGGTGGCGCAGCTCGGGGCGCCGATCGCGCCGACGCGGATAGAAACGCCGCCGCGCGCGTTGGCGATTGCAAACATCGACTCGTCGGTCAGATCATCGCCGATTGTAATCGGGCAGCGGTTCCTGAAGGGGTCGGATTGGAAGAACCTCTCCAGCGCGTCGCCCTTGCTCGATCGTGCCGGGCGCAGCTCGAACACCATCTTGCCGAGCTGCAACGCCCAGTTCGCGCCGGCGAGTTCGGCATAATGATGCATGCGGTCTTCGAGGACCTTTTCATATTCGGGCGCAAGCCGGTAATGGGCAGCGACGGCAGCACCTTTGTCTTCGATCAAGACCCCGGGATAGTGCTCGGCTTCGGCCGTCAGCGCATGCTTCAACGCCTGAAATTCAGGTGTCGCCTCGAGTGTGTGCATTCCGGCAGCGCTCCTGATTTCCGCGCCGTGAAGGCCTGCCGTCGGAAATGCAAAGGGCTTGAACAGAGTATCGGCATAGGCAAGCGACCGTCCGGTGACCAGCGCCAAAGCGCCTCCAAGCTTGTTCGACAATCGATGAAGCTGTCCGGGCAGCGCTTCCGGAACCTCGATTGCATCCGGCGTGGGTGCAAGATTGAGCAGCGTCCCGTCGATGTCGAGAAACATCGCCCAGCGGTCCGGCTCTTCCAAAACCAACGAAAGCATTTCCTGGGTGGCGGCATCGTCCTGCACGGCATTCTCCAAACTCTGCAATCATTGAAGCTAGGTCGCTAGGCGACGAGGACAAGATGATCGTCAGTCGCCGGAACATCCGCAGGCAAGTCCGCGTTTTATCTCGCCGCCCGTTCGAGCACTCACATCGCAGAAGGTACATCGATGGCCAAGAGCAGTTCCAAGCACCGTGATGAGGTCAATGCGCCGTTGGCGCATGGCGCCACGATTTTGCCGCTGGTGACCATCGACGACTACAATAACGAACTGCGTGACAAGAATGGTTTCGTTGGCGACAACGCCAACAAGAAGACCTTCCAGCAGAAGCTCGACGATTGGAGAAAACGCGTCCGCAAGTTCGGAGACGACCCGATCGGCAAGGTTGCGACGGCTAAGCTTTCCAAGAAAAAGATCGAGGCGCTCCTCAAGGGAGAGGATATGGAAGCTGCTGCGCTTGTTATGAGCGCGGTGGAGGACTTTTCGCAGGACTTTGCCGAGGTGATCGGGAAGTTCCTCAAGGACGAGCGCTGGTCCAAGACGGAACGTATCGTGGTTGGCGGCGGCTTCAGACAAAGCCGCTTTGGGGAGCTGGCAATCGCCAGGACCATGGTTCTTCTGAAAGCGGCCGGTCACAAGATCGAAGTTGTGCCGATCGCCCACCATCCCGATGAGGCCGGGCTGATCGGCGCCGTACACCTGATGCCGCCCTGGATGTTCAAGGGTTACGAGGCGATGCTTGCCGTCGATATCGGCGGCACGAACGTCCGCGCCGGTGTCGTTGAATTCGGAAAAGAAAAGACGCCGCATTTTGCCGATGCGCGCGTTTGGGAATCGACCATCTGGCGCCATGCCGATGACGAGCCGAGCCGCAGTGCGACGATAGAGAAGCTGGCGGAGATGTTGCGCGGCCTGATCGAAAAGGCTGAAAAGGCCAATCTAAAACCCGCCCCCATTATCGGGATCGCTTGTCCCGGCATTATCAAAGCCGACGGCTCGATCGAACGCGGCGGACAGAACCTGCCCGGCGGGAACTGGGAAAGCGACAGCTTCAACCTTCCCGCCGCATTGATGAAGGCCATTCCCGAAATCGGTGACCACAGTACATTCGTGATGATGCATAACGACGCCGTCGTGCAGGGATTGTCGCAGATCCCTTTCATGAATGACGTGTCGAAATGGGCCGTGCTGACCATCGGCACGGGTTTGGGCAACGCCCACTTCACCAATCGCGAGGAAACGAAGGCACGATAACCGCAGACGCCCGCCTAAACGCTCAGACGTGGACTGGGCTCCCCCTACCTTGCCGTCTATCTTGCGGCGATGCTGGCGCGCGCTGGGTCTTATGGTAAACAGCAGGTAAACAAAGCCAAGAAACGTCTCCCGAATTTTTTACCTTTGATATATGGCAACGGCGTTTCCATTGCTTGGACGTTATCGCGGAAACCAGCCTCGGGGCTCGCGATCGGCATCCCGCGATTTGGTTATTCAAACTGGGCTGCTTGGATTTGGCAGGTGCAGCGCCCTCCCCTCCTCTTCTTCTGCCCGCATCGGAAAAGATGGTGATAACGCCGGCGGCCGGTTCTCGGCAGCCTCAAATTGCGTTTATCTTCGCGGCCTCACGCAAGTCATGCGCAGATGAAAGTTGGACCATGAACTTCAAGGGAATAAGCGCTCCGCTCAATGCCGGCCGTCTCGAACAGATGCTCGGCCTTGCTCCGTCACGGCGCGATCCTGAACCCCATGAGGCAAACGACAAGCCCTCCGGCGGCGAGCCCGCCCGTGGGCTGGAAGCCGAGAGCCTGTACCGTCCGTCTGCCTATAAATGAGAAATGGGGATTGCCTGTTGTAGTCTGCGACGGGATCTGTCCCCGGCTGAGTCGGCTGTGGTACCTAGCTTGTCGAAGTGGTGCTGTTATCCGCTAGACTGGATTCTTTGACATGAGGTATGGTCGCCGTTGTCAGCTGACAACGAGGTGGAGCAGACCATCGATTCTGAGGCCGATAAATGGAAATTGTTTCGCGCGTTGTGCGAAACAAAGCCGTTGCTCGGCATCACCGATCGGGCGCGTGCCGTGCTCAATGCCCTCTTGAGTTTTTATCTGAAGAACGAGCTGGCCCAGGAAAATGGCTCGATCGTATTCCCGTCGAATGTCCTGCTTTCATTGAGAACGCACGCCATAGCCGAACAGACCGTCCGGCGGCATCTCGCAGCGCTGGTCGAAGCAGGTCTTCTGCAGCGTAAGGATCGCCCTAACGGTAAGCGTTGTCCGCAGGGACAGGGAGGGGAGGTCGACGAGTCCTTCAGCTTTTCGTTGCCGCCGCGACATTGCAAAGCTGATCGAAGCGCCCGTCGAAGAAGACGTCAAAGGGGACTGGCAGGGACTCTACCAGGAGTTCCGGGATCTGATTGAACGCCTGCCACGCTCGCCGACGACAGCCCAGCTCGAACAGTTGCTGGACGGACTGACGGCCCTCCGGACGGATATCCTCAAGCAGTTCGAAATTCGAGTTAAATCCACAAAACAACGCGGCAATGCCTGTTATATCGAGCCTCACATACAGAATTCAAACCGGGCATCATCGGACGATCAATCTTCGTCGGCTTTCTCCTCATTTCCGGCGATTGCCCTGATTAACGCCAATGTGCGGGTCCTGAGTTTGGGCGGAAGACGAAGGATCTCCTCGACAAAGCGGCGTCCTTCCGCGGTGGAGAGATAGGCGATCCGCTCATCTGCCTCGGGTGCAATAGTCGCCCCCTCCCCTGAACCCGGCTCCGGCAGCCCATCGAAGAAGCAGCCTACCGGCACATTCAGACCGCTGGCGATTTCATAGAGCATCGACGCACTGATGCGGTTCTTGCCACTCTCATATTTCTGGACCTGCTGGTAACTCAGGCCAACTTTCTGGCCGAGTTCGGTTTGCGACAGGTTGGAGTGAATTCGCCTGATGCGAAGCTGTTGGCCCACATGAATATCGACCGGGTGCGATGCTTGGTCGCTGTCGTCTTCAGCCCGATACCCGTTGCGCAGAGAGCTGCTCGCGAACCGCTTGGCTACTCGATTATGCATTGCTGTGTATCTCCACGTCAGAGAGTCTCATGCGTTGCAGTGCGATCACGTCTTGCGCCCGGAACGAAGTGATTGCGGCCGCACATCTTTTGGGTCGATTTCCGCAAACAACTCAGAGACACCCACGGATAAGGCTTTTGCGAAGGCTTCCAAGGTCGCAACCGTGACGTTTTCTCTGCCTCTTTCGACCCGCCCAACGTAAGAACGGTCAATTTCGGCCTCCAATGCTAAACGCTCTTGGGAGAGGCCTCTATCCACCCGCAGTCGCCTTAGATTCCAGCCGATGGTCCGCCGCACGTCCATCATGCAACAAATGCATGTTGGCGGCTTGGCAATCGACGGACTGATAGTCCCTAATGAATTCTAGCCAACGCGAAATTTGCCGAAAATTGGACTCTGTCTAGGTTTCTTGATCTGCCGGCCACGCAGCTACGCGAGAAGTAAGGGACGGCGTTTCGATGCAAAATTGTGAGTGAAATAAGTGCAGTAGGGACTGCGGCACGGAAGGGCCGCCCGCTAAAAATCAACCGGCATCACCGCGCGATAATCTTCCTCGGCTTTATCCTCATTTCCGGCGATTGCCCTGATTACCGCCAGGGTGCGGGTCCTGAGTTTGGGTGGAAGACGAAGTATCTCCTCGACAAAGCGGCGTCCTTCCGCGGTGGCGAGATAAGCGATACGCTCATCTGCCTCGGGTGCGATAACCGCCCCCTCCCCTGAGCCTGGTTGCGGCAGCCCGTCGAAAAAGCAGCCTACCGGCACATTCAAACCGCTTGCGATCTCATAGAGCATCGATGCGCTGATGCGGTTCTTGCCACTCTCGTATTTCTGGACCTGTTGGTAGCTCAGGCCAACTTTCTGGCCGAGTTCGGTTTGCGACAGGTTGGAGTGGATTCGCCTGATGCGAAGCTGCTGGCCCACATGAATATCGACCGGGTGCGATGCTTGGTCGCTGTCGACTTCAGCCCGATACCCGTTGCGCAGAGAGCTGCTCGCGAACCGCTTGGCCACTCGATCATGCATTGGGTTTGCCTTCCTCGGAGAGACGCCCCTCCCCAACGAGGAGCGGAGGTGAGAAACGAAGCACATTGGAACTCAAAAGAATAATATGTAGAATATATTCCATGGATTAACGCCATGCAAGATGTTGCCAATTGTGCATGGACACTCGTGCGCGCATCGCGTGGAATTTGCGACATCACAGGTCAGCGCAGAAGCTTACGCAGGAAGTTCTCGCTGTAGATGCGCGTGTCGATAGGACCGTGATCAGTGATTTGGAGAGAGGTAAATATAACGTCTCTATTGATTTGCTGGATCGCCTCGCGGACGCGTTATCAATAGATATCTCACAATTATTTTCGATTCCTTTGCCGGGAGAAAGACCGCAACCGATGAAGGCAGGAAGGAAGCCGAAGGTTTGATGTCAGATTATATCAATCACGCACAACGTGGAAACGCGGACAATCCAGTACTACGAAAATGCCCACTCGGGATCGCTCACGCTCACTAGCCCTTCATTATGACGGGTCTTGAAACAGGCCCATAAGGGATCGCCCACGAAACTTTCGAGGGCACCGCAGGCATCGTCCAGTGACAGACTTCCATACTTCCTGAGCACTGCCTGAATAGTGCGCGGCCCCAGCATATCGAGCTCCGAGAAGGGTTCGGCGTCCTCCAGCAGCACGCGATGCCCCCAGATACCCGGTTTTCGATCGGCGGCGATCGTGGTGCGCAATTCGCAATCTCCGGTCATAGCGAGCGCACGGCAAAAGACATAGCGCATGAGAGGGTAGTAGACCGTGTGCCGACTGCCGCCGAGGACATGTACGCCCGGTAAAATCGCCATGACGATGAACATCAAGTACAGGTTCGGGATGATCTTGCGGGACTGCAGCGCCTCGATCACCGCATCCGCGGTAAATTCGAGCGAGAAACCCTCCACTCCTCTCGCCTCAAGGCGGGAATCCGCCAGCCGCAACGGAAAAAGGTGGCCGTGATCGCTGCCCCAAAACAGATCCGTGGTGTTCTTGAACCAGCCCTGCCAATGACCATCGGCAAGAGCCTCGGTGGCGGATAGCAGACACGGCACAAACCCACCTTTCCCAAACAGATTTCGGGCGAGCCAGGATGATTTATCCAGAAGATGCTCGACCACGAGGTCGGCCACATCATCATCATCGATTTGCAGGAAATCGATGCCCGGATCGAAATATCGCTGCCACAGGGATGCATTGGCTTGCTTGATCGCCAGCGCAGCGGACGAAAACTCACCTCGCGGCAGTTCGGAGCGAAGCCGCGCGACCAGACCTCCGTCCCCATGGACGCGGTCGACGTTTTTGAGGGCGAAGCGATAGGGGCCATTTTGCGCGAGAACGCTATAGGGAATCATCTGGCTCCGGCTTAGCCCAAAAACGTTGATCGCATCGCCACCGAGTTTTAGCCAACCAGGTCCCTTTCGACCCCTCTCGACGAATTTGACTGTCGATACCGCATAAGAGACATAGGCCGAACGGCGATGCGCGTTCAGCCCCATCAGGCTGAAAAGATGCGTGTAATAGGCGTCTGGCTCGATCAACAAATGCAGGTGCGGGCCGGCTTGCATGACAGGAGCATTGGCGATCTCCGCGGCAATGTAGCTGGCGCGGTCGTCCGCGAACCCCGCATTCCTGGCCGCCCCGCGAATGCACCGCTGAAGAAGCAACATCGCGTGGCGCCGGGCATCACAGCTGCTTGCAGGCGGCTCGGCGTGGAACGCGGCTCGAGCATAATCCACGAGGCTCCGGCGCCGGAAATCGGCAATCCAAGGAAACAATGTGCCGACCAATTCCAGCACGTCATGCTTCGAAACCGCCGAAATGTCAGGATCTGTAGGCCCGGTCATAGCGGCATGCTCCGACGTGATGAGCCTCTATTTTTCACCAAGTGAAATGCATAGCCGGCAACAATGACGGCGATCATTCCGCTTCCAAAAGCAAAGAATACCGCCGACGAAGTTAGTGCGTCTCCGGCAACAGCGAGGCCGGCATAGACAAGCAGGCTGAAGCCCATACAGGCGACGTGCACCCAACCTTTCGCTCGTCCAAGCTTCGTGCTCGATACGAGCCTCTGTATCTCGACATCGATCAGTACCCGTGAAAGGTTATAACCGGCGCCAAGAAGCGCCATCAAAGCGATGGCAATGTCCAGATTCCGCGTTGGATAGAATGCTGCCATGACCAAGCCCGACAAAAGGACGATGATAGGAGTGATCCGGGCATCGACGTTGCTGAACCGCCTCAGGGTAAGGATCAGCATGCTGATGATCGCGCCGGCCGCCCAACAAAATTCCAGTATGCCGAACTCAAGCGAGGTCCCCTGAAGTTCCTCGAGCACAAATTTTGATATGAGCGCGCTGATCAGCATACCCATCACGTAAATCAACACATAGTTGAGAACAAGACGCGGCGGCACGCGGCTTGTCTCCTCGCCTTCGGACGCTTCCCGTAGAGCTTGCGCCGTGCGGCAATGATCGAACGGCAAGATTCGATAGCGGATCGCGGTCCGGAACATACTGAGCATTGAGATCGCGAATGTGCCGGCGGCAAAGAGGAAGCATGCCGTTCCGGGCTTGGCGCTCAACAGCCAGCCGGTCGCTATCGCCGCCAGCATGTTGCCCGACTGCATAGCGACATAAGCCAGTGAATTGAAGGCCATCAGGCTCTCGGATCGCGCAATCGACGGCACCATTGCCGAGGAGGCCGTAAGATACAGCCGGTCGGCCACCGCAAAGAAAATCACCGATCCATAAAGGACGTAGTCCGGTTCTTGTAGGACGAGCGCAGCAGATGTCATCAGCAAGATTGCGATCCTGATCCAGTCGCTTACCATGCAGAGGCTCTGGCGATCGAAGCGATCGGCGAGATATCCTGCGGGCGCACTCGCCAGAAACTCCGAGACGCTTCCTAGAGCCAGAAACAAAGCAATGGAGCCAGCATTGCTGCCCGACGCCGCTAGCATCCAAATTGCACCTATGTAGTAGGCGTTGCGGCCGGCTGCAGCAAAGAAGGCGCTTATCAGAAAGAAGCGTCGCACCGAAAGCGATCCGGCGCGATCCGCAGCAAGGTTCGGTGCAATATTGGCATCTTGATTCATCTGGGTGCCGCAAAATGGAGACGCAGAGCTTGCGTGGCGGTGAGGCTAAAGGATGAAGCGACATCCCACTTTCAAAATCCCGCTGTAATCCGCTCGGACGCCGGCTTATGTCTTCCAGTCGGCTCTGTATTGCCTTGGCGTGATACCGATCACACGATGAAAAGCTGCAGCAAGATGGCTGGGGCTAGCGAAGCCGCATGCATAGGCGATCTCCGTTATCGGGCGGCCGGAGCAGCGGAGCATTTCGCTAGCCCGCTCCACGCGTCTTCGAATAATGAATGCGTGTGGCGAAAAACCCGTCGAAAGCCGAAACGCCTTCGAGAGGTAATGCTCGCTCAAACCCGCCTCGTGGGCAAGTTCGGCCAAGCTCAAAGAACCGTCCAGCGACGCTTCTATCCTGCCGATCACGCGTTTCAGGATGGCAGGCGACAGCCCGCCTTTGATATAATGTCGCCTCTGGCCCGAGCCGCGGAACAGCCGCCCGAAGATCGTCCGCGCATGGTTCTCGACGATCATATGACTCAAAGCATCCCGCTGGCCGATTTCCGAGCGGATGCTGCGCGCAGCATGTTGGATTAACGCATCCTCAAAACCGATTTTCGGCAGGAGCCGGTCAAGATCCGCGCCGGGTACATTCTCAAACTGATCCAGAATGAATTTCTTGCCGACGGTGATGAACAGGTAGGACGCCGCCGGATCGCCGTCGTCCCAGCCGCTCCAATTGTGGTCCGCCGGAATGAATGAGAGCGATCCGGCCGGCCTTTGCGTAAATGCAACCCTGCGGCCATCCACATAATCTTCGCCCGCTTTTGCAGCGCCAAGCATGTTCAAGAGGATCGCGTGGTTCTCCGCGGTAAGGTTTGTTTCCTGCCGCCCTACACCGCTCCTGCGCACGACGTCCGCGCGCACGGATCGCCAGCACTCATACTCATGGGCAATTGCGGTATGTTCTGCGCGTCTGATGATATCAGGGGCAAACGCTGCAGGACCGACCATTCATAACTCCTCGATCTTTAGACTCACGAACCCCCGTTCACCGGCGGCATTCTTTTCTACAAACTGTGGCGGGATTCCATCTGGCTGCTGCAACGCAGAATTTTAAGACAGCTTTTTGAAAGAATAGCCGGATTATGACGGCTGCAGGATCAACCGCCTGCGATTGTGCCCTGGCACGATGCTCTCTCCCATCGAATAGCAGACATCAGTCTTGGCAACGGGAGCATCGATGCGTGTCGAACCAATGGAGCACGACATGCGGGACTTCTCCTCATTTTTCGAAGAATGCGAACGGGCTCCGCGGTTGAACGAGCTCGCCGCCTTCTTTGGAGCAACGGCCGCCGGCCGGTCGGGAAACCCAATCAAGCAGCCGCACGTGGACCGGAGACTGCTGGGCGATGATAGGCTTCTCGACCGCTTCATCCTCCTTCACGAACGACGTCGTGGACCGTTCGACCAACATTACCATGCAAGCATTCCCTACCGGCTCGAGGAGGAATGCCGACTTGGACATGCAATCCTCCGATATGGTCAGGGCATGTCCGGACCGCTCAACCTTTATTCGCTGGGCACAGCGGAAGGGACTATGGCGCGGACGATCTCCGAGTTGGCCGAAGGCCGTGTCGAAAGCCTGTCATGCAGTCCGAACGTCGAAAACTATCGAAGCTTCATGGCCTACGGCGATCCTCCGCATGCCACGTTCTTTCACGGCCCCTTCCATCACCTGCGCAAAGATCTGCTGCGGATGCGACAGGAGCTTGCCAAGTTTGCTTCGGGCTTCGACATCATATTCGAAGATACGACGTTCCAAATGTATTCACCGAACCGGTCCGATCAGATCGAATTCGTCTCGCAGCATCTAAAGAATGATGGCCTGTTTCTCTTCGTCGAAAAGTTCAAAAACCGTGACATCGACGAATATCATCGCCGCGAATTGCAGAAGGATCACGGCTTCAAGGCTCGTTTCTTCGGCCCGACCGAAATCATGGCAAAAAAGGCGGCAGTGCTAATCGTCATGAATCGGAACGAGGTTACGCTCGCGGAGATGTCGGATGCCGTCAAGCGCTGTTTTCAGCACTGCTTTGTGACCTGGAACAGCGGGAATTTCTGCACACTCGTCGCGAGCAACAGCCTATCAAACATCGAACGCTTCATGTCGGGCCTGATTAAACCAGCGATCCCCACAGAATATGTCTATGAAACGCTACCCGTTCTTCTCTTCAATAACGAAGAGGCGAGAGTAAGAGATCCAGGAACTGATTCATCTAAAGATAGTGGCAATCGTAATGATTTATCGAGAGATTGGCGATGTTAACGTGATGCGCATTCACCTGCGTGCTGAAACATGATGAGCTCGGCGTGCCGACGGTTATCAAGTATTACCGCTGTGCTGCGGGGTTTTCGACATTTCGCCGTGTGTCCTTCCCCAGATGCGTCTGAAGACAAAAGTTTTCGAACCGCTACCCACATACATCGGACCTCTTTCCCAAGAACGAAGATCTATGACGGAGCTACGCGAGGTCGACCGAAAAGGATTTCAAATGCACCAATACGTTGCCGAAACCTTCGTCGCGGTCGCCGACGCGCCATGTGTTGCGGAGGCGATCTGCACGCGGATCCGCGATTTCTGTGGTGCAATCGTCACTGAGGGATCTGACTGGCTTCTGACTTTTGAGGACGGACGCGCGATCATCAGATCGACCGGCGACGGCCTGTTCTTTTGGGTTTCCGCTAGAAACCTGGTTACCGTCTATGGGATTCGGACGCTCATCGAGGGCAGCTTGTGGAAATTCGCCTCCAGTTCTGCGAGATCAATCAAATGGTTTCCTGCGGAAGCAGCCCCATTTCCTGCGGTCGACAAGCGTTTGACCTACAGCCACTGCAGGATGAACAACCCCTAATTCTGCCAGCCCTTCAGGAACGTTACCGAAGATTACCGCCGGATATCGACTGTTTGGTGCGAGCAAGATCGGGATTTTGCTGCACCGCTCGATCGCGAATTGTATTCGAAACACTTCGAAGTCAGCGAAGAGGTCCGACCTGCATATGGTGGTCAAGACCGTGTGCGGGGAACATCTCGCTAGGCTTCGAGATGACGCGGAGATAAATAAACCTGCCGTCTAATTTCGTGAGAGCGGCAACTACCCCGGCGACCTTGCCAAATTTTGCCATCCTGGCTATCTTAGCCCGATGAGCACCATGAATATTTCGCTGCCCGATAACCTGAAGCAGTTCGTCGACCAGCAGGTCGCCGGGCGAGGCTATGGCACCAGCAGCGAATACGTCCGCGAGCTGATCCGTCGCGACAAAGATCGGCAGCATTTGCGTAATCTCTTGCTTGAGGGTGCTTCATCCCAACCGACCGAGCCGGTTGATGCCGCCTATTTCGATAGCCTGCGAGCCCGCGCCTCGCGGCAAAGCTCCACGTGACCGTAAAGTCTATCGTCCCCCGCGAGTCGGCCCGCAGGGATGTCGAGAATGCCGTGGACTTTTATGCTCGCGAGGCCGGCGCTCAAGTCGCGATTAGCTTCGTCGATGCGCTGCAGTCGACATTTGGTTTGATCGCAAAGCATCCGGCATCGGGCTCATTGCGCTATGCATATGAACTCGGTTTGCCCGATTTGCGCAGCATGACGCTGAAGCCTTTCCCTTATATCGTCTTCTATCTTGAGCAAGCCGATTACGTCGACGTATGGCGTATTCTACATGCTAAGCGCGACATTCCAGCCTGGCTGCAAGATCCCGAAGTACCTGCGTAGCATGGCATGCTGCGTTAGGTGGAGGAGCGCGCGTCTGTGATCCGAACGAAGATCGACTGCCGGAAGAGCGGGTTTATCCGAGCGTCGACATCAACATCCTGAGCGAGCGGTCGCTGCAGGGCGTCGGCCCGGTCGAATCCTTGGCTCCTTCACCGGCTTCAGAAATCGATACCGGGGCCACGGCTGACAGCCCGCTGACGCCGTTCCGAGATGATCTTCTCGCTGCTTTCCATGCGGACGGCCTGCTGCAGAACTTTCAACCTGTCCTGCATCACCTCGAAGGCGCGGCGCTGTGTTTGTGGAACGCGGTTGATGAGATCCTTCTCTTCTCGAAGGACGGCGTTGCGGCCGAAGCGCGCGTCGAGCGCCCGGCTGACGGCGGCGAACTCCTGGCGAATACCGGGATCGAGAGACGCAGCCGATGCATTCGGCTTGCGGCCGTTGTTCTTCACCTCGGCAGTCAGACGCATGAGCACTTCTTCGGCCGCCTTCGACAGGCCGGGAATGGCAACCGCCATGCGCCGCCGCTCTTCGGCAATCGTCTGGCGTTCGGCATCGAGCCCATTGACGTAGGCCGAACCGAGCGATCGCAAACGGGCGCCGGCTTCGGGCACGGCCTGCACCGCCTCTTTCCGCTCCCGACCGGAAGCCAGCATCCGGTCCATCAGGCGATCGGAGCCGCGTAACGCACCATAGGCTGTGGGGTCGTTGGCCACTGCCGCGGCGATGCGGTCGCCAGCAAAACCTTTGGCAAGCAGCTCTTCGATCTTGCCGACGGCGCCAGCCGGATCACGCCAGATCGTTGACGCGACGGCGGCCAGCGCGGCGCGCTGCTGGCGATACAGAGGGCCGGCGAGAGCGCGAGACCTCGCCTCCTCGTCGATCGGCGTCTTGAACTCGGTGACTGCGGCAAGCATGGGCAGCACGGCGGCATTCTCCTTGTCTGTCCCCCTCCCCTGATCGGCACTGGCGCCGGCAACGATCTTCGAGCGATCCCGTCGCTCGGCGAGATGCTGCTCCTCGGCAAAGCGCCTCACCGCTTCGAACAGCCGGGTCGAGCTCTCGCCGCTGATGCTTGTGGGATCTTCCGGCATCCGCTCGACCATGTTGCGTTCGGCAATCGCATCGGCCTTCGAGGTGAAGGCGCTCCAGCCGAAGCGAGCGGTGAGCGCCTCGCTGACGGCCTTGATCTCCTGCACGACGGTCCGATCTTCGGCAGCAAACGCGAAGGCGCTCTTGTAGGCGTCATCACCTCCTTGCCCGCGCACCGCCTCGATCTCGACGAGACGGGCCGTCGCCTTTTTGGAGAGCGCCGGGATCGACAATGCCATATGGGCGCGGCGTTGTTGCTGATGGCTTTCGAACCGCGCGGCGTTTCTGCGGAACTCCGTCGCGTGGGCGCGGGCGAGTGGCAGCAGTTCCGTCAATGCCGCCGTCGCGATGCTGCGTTGATTGCGCGCCGCACGGCCGTCGACCATAAGGTCGGAACCACGCAGACGGCCGAGCCGATCGGGTGCTGTGGCAAGATCGTCGGCGAGCCTGCGGGGTTCGATCTTCACATCCGATGCCAGAGCGTTCAGGGCGACAAGTGCTGCATCCGGTTGACGATAGATCTTCTTAAGCAGCGGCTGCAGGATTGCTTCCCGCTCCTTCCAGGCGGGCGAGGCGAGCTGCGCCCGCCGTGCATCTTCCTCCACGCTTCTGGCGAAGACTGTGGTGGGCGGGATCAGATATCGGTCGCGATCAGCATGTTCGTGTGAGATTGTTTGTGTTTCTGCCCGTTCCTCGTTGTAGGAAACGCGCCGTTCCCGCTCGATCGCCAATCCGAGCGCAACGCTTGCCCTCTCCCAAAGCTTTGCCAGCTGCTCGCGCTTCTCGGCAATCCATGTCAGCTGCCGCGAGACGCCCTCCTCCATCCCGGCTGCAAATTGAGAAAGTGTATCGATGCCCCGACGGCGGGCGAAGTCTTGCGCATGCGCCCGATACCCGGCCTCGCTCTCAAAATCGAGCGTCGTCGTCTTGGCACCGGAGCGCGACAGACGCTCCACCAGCGGTTTGAACAGTTCCGGCCGATGGCTTTCCCGCTCGAGGCGCTGCTGGCGGTCTTCGGCGGTTTCGATCCGTGTGGCGGTCCAGACGTTGCGGTCGACTTGCCTTTCCTCGAAGCGCTTCTGTCCGGTTTGCTCGTCGACGATCGCAACCTTGACCGCGACCCGCTCCACGCCGTCCTTGCGTAGGGTCACAGTGTCGCCCTCGGAGACGCCACCCTGCTCGAGCGCCTTCGGCAGGCTGACACCCCACAGACGATGGATGGTTCCGTCATCGGTCTTCACGTCGGCATAAGGACTATTGTCGGCATCCCGGTCATTCGGCCGGAACCTGGCTTCTCCTCTTTCCACGAGCTCGCCGGTAACGCCGGCAGCATGATCGACACGCGGCTTTCGGCCCCACTCCGGCTTCGCTTCAAAGTCTTCCTTCGCGGCATAGAGGTCGGCGCGGTCGCGATGCCGGGTCATCGACACATAGGTCAGGTGCTGGTCCATCATGCCGGTGGCGAGTACGAAGGTCCGCTCGACGGTCGACCCTTGAGATTTGTGGATCGTCGCGGCGTAACCGTGATCGACATTGCGGTAGCTCGCCTCGCTGATGACGATGTCGCGACCATTGTCGAGACGCACCGAAAGCAATGTGTCGCCATGTTTATCGCCGGTGGAGGTGACGGTGCCGAGCATGCCGTTCTTGACATATTGCGGACCGGAATGCTTGGTGCGCGGCTCGAGGAAGCGGGCGTTTTCCAGGAAGATGATACGATCGCCGACGGCGAATTGCCGCGCACCGCGTTCGGTCTGGAATGAGTGGCTCTCACTGAGCGCGCCCTCGCCCGTCATCACCGATCGCAGCGCCTCGTTCAGGCGCTTGACGTCCTCATTGGTATGGGCGAGCACGAGAAGCTCGTCACCACGAAGACGGCCATTGGCCGCTTCGGAGATAGACGTTCCGAGCGCCTCTTTGCGTGCCTTGGTCCAGTCGCCGACAATCCGCCCGATGATGTCGTCTCGCGTCTCAGCCTCGATGAGATGACCCTGCTGGGCATAAGCGTCGAGGCCTTTGCCGGTCTCGCCGCGGGCAAACAGCCGCGACGCCTCGCGCGCCCATTGCTGGCGCTGGCGGCGCACGCCGGCAAGTTCGGCAAAACCGATCCGCTCGGTGATCGCCCGGAACGCCGCGCCTGCCTGGATCGGCTGCAGCTGCATCGCATCGCCGACCAGCACGACCTTCGCCCCTGCCTGCTCGGCAGTTTTGAGGACGCGGGCCATCTGCTGCGACGACACCATGCCGGCCTCGTCGATGACAAGCACGTCACCCCGTTCGAGCAACTCGCGTCCGCTGGCCCAGGCGAGCTCCCAGGAGGCGAGTGTTTGCGATCTGATGCCGGAACTGTCTTCCAGACCCTCGGCGGCTTTGCCGGCAAGGGCGGCGCCGATCACCCGGCGGCCGCCGCTTTCCCAGGCGACGCGGGCCGCGGCAAGCAGGGTCGACTTGCCGGTGCCGGCAAGGCCGACGACGGCGGCAATGCCACTCTCCCCGGTTACATGACGGATGGCATCGACCTGTTCCGCATCGAGCTTGAAGGCTTTTTGCGGATCGCCGGTCTCGACGCTCTCGATGGCGGCTTCGACATGACGGGCCGAAAGGCCAAGGCCGATACGCTTCGAGAGGATCTGTGCCGACTGCGCCATGTCATATTCGATGCGAAGGATCTCGCGCGTGGTGAAGACGGCGGCTTCCCTCGCCTTGCCGGTTTCGGCATCGGCCTGCTGCGGCTTCAGCATGATGAGATCGTCCGACGCCATCAGCCGCGCACGGATATTGGCGAAGTCGGCGGGATCGTCGACATAGCGATGCAGCGCCTTGGCGATATCGCGCTCGTCGAAGGTCGAGCGTTCATTGCCGAGCTGCTTCAGCAGCAGCGCGGGCTCGGCCAGCAGCCGGTCGGCCATCGCCTGGCGCCGGGCAAGGTCGGCTGGAGCAAAATACATCTCGGCACCCCTGCGCGAGAGTGCTGCCTTCTGCGGGCCAAGATGTCTTTGCGCGATGCCGTCAAGGCCCTGCTCGGCATAGGAGCGGCCATCCAGACGGACATCATGGCCGGCGAGCGCCAGATGCCGGTTGGCGGTGTCCGCCCAGGCGATCTTCCACCCCTTCATTGTCTCCTTGTCGCCAGCCCACAGCCTGTAGACGATCTTGCCATTCGGGCGATCCGGCGTGACGACACGCAATGGTTCGCCGCCCTCGCCCATTACCGCCACCTTCTTCGGCCCGAACCCCTCCTCGGCCAGAGGCCTGAGTGTCGTCATCAGGTGGATATGAGGATTGCCGTCCTTGTCATGGTAAACCCAGTCGGCGACCATGCCCTTCGAGGTGAGATTGTCGCGGATGAACTCGTGCACGAGCGCGATATTCTCCGCCCGTGTCAGCTCCTCCGGTAGGGCTATGATCAGCTCGCGCGCCAGCTGCGCATCTGCCCGCTTCTCGAAAGCATCGACCGCATTCCACAGCGCTTCGCTGGCACCAGTGACGGAACGTCCGTCAATTGCTGACCGCAGCCAGGTAGGCGTCTGGTCGGGCAGCGCTAGTTCCTCATGCACCAGCCCGGAAGCTCCGCCCCGGTAGCTAAAGGACGTGCCGGCCTGTTCGTCCATCATCCGGGCCCGATGACGATAGGCGGCGGCCGAGACGATGCTGCGTCCCGCTCCCCTGCTGATCACTAGTGCTCTGACGAACATGATCGCCACTGCCGTCTCCTGATCTTCCGAGCACGTCGCGTCAGCGACGTATATTGCGCCCTCAAACCGATCGGACCGCAGGGCCGATGCCGCTTTTCCGGAAGACGGCCATCGGCCGGAATTCCATCTGCGACGTTTTCGGGTTGATGCAAAATAGCCTATTTAACTATTTTATTCTAGTTAGTATAATCGATCTGCTGGGCCAATTCTAGGAAAGGAAGATTCACAATGGCCGTAAAACCATCGATTTCCGATCTCGATGCGCAGATGGAGAAGCTCCGAGAACGCAGACGAGTTTTGATAGTTAAATCGGCAGAGCGGTTTGCCCGCGCTGCGACGAAATCCGGGCTGGCGGAAATGGAAATTGCAGACGAGGAGGTCGAGCGGATCTTCGAAGAGATCGCCGCGCGATTTCGCAAAGAGGAGAAGAAAGCGGCCGGCGGCCCGCCTCCTCAAGCGCGTCGACCAACAGCTGGTGGCGCTGGACCGGCGCCGGAGGGTTCACATGACGGCTGAGCGGAAGAAGGAAGCGCGCGAGAAATTTCTGCTCGGCGGCATCGTCGTAAGAGCCGGCCTGTCGAAGGTGAACCGGGCATTTCTGCTTGGCGGCCTCATCGAGCTGGCAACGGTGATGCCGGGATCGGCCGAACATCGGCGATTGCGCGGGATTGGTGAAGATGCGTTCAGGGGTCCTTCGCTCGATCCTGTTTCACCGCATGTCGGGGAGGACCCTGCATGGCGCTGAAGGGTCGACTGGATTCGAGCCAACTGCTCGTCTTCGTGCCGGTCACGGTCACGGCCGTCACTGTCTACATCACCGCCTGGCGATGGCCGGCGCTGGCGCACAGCCTATCTGGTAAAACTGAATACTGGTTTCTCCGCGCAACGCCTGTGTCAACGCTTCTGTTCGGGCCACTTGCTGGACTTCTGACCGTCTGGGCGTTGCCGCTGCATCGTCGGCGGCCGGTCGCGACAGTCAGCCTCCTGTGCTTCCTCGTCGTCAGCGGATTTTACGCCTTGCGCGAATATGGGCGCCTCGCTCCGTCGGTGGAGCGAGGCGTCGTCACATGGGACCATGCGCTTTCTTACCTAGATTTCGTTGCCGTCATCGGCGCGCTGGCGGGCTTCATGGCCGTGGCGGTCGCCGCCCGGATCTCCGTCGTCGTTCCCGAGGCGGTCAAACGGGCGAAGGGCGGAATCTTTGGCGATGCCGATTGGCTTTCAATGGCGGCGGCGGCGAAGCTTTTCCCCCCCGACGGCGAGATCGTCGTCGGCGAGCGCTATCGCGTCGACAAGGAAATCATTCATGAGCTGCCTTTCGATCCGAAGGATCGCAGCACGTGGGGACAGGGCGGCAAGGCGCCGCTGCTCACCTACAGCCAGGACTTCGATTCCACCCATATGCTCTTCTTCGCCGGATCGGGCGGGTACAAGACAACCAGCAACGTCCTGCCGACAGCGCTGCGGTATACCGGTCCGCTGATCTGCCTCGATCCCTCGACCGAGGTCGCGCCGATGGTGGTTGAGCACCGCACCCACATTCTCGGGCGCGAGGTCATGGTGCTCGATCCCACAAATCCTATCATGGGCTTCAACGTCCTCGACGGCATCGAGCACTCGAAGCGGAAAGAGGAGGATATCGTTGGCATCGCCCACATGCTTCTCTCAGAAAGCCTGCGCTTCGAATCCTCGACAGGCTCCTACTTCCAGAACCAGGCGCACAATCTCCTGACCGGCCTGCTCGCCCATGTCATGCTGTCACCGGAATATGCCGGCCGGCGAAACCTGCGCAGCCTGCGCCAGATCGTGTCCGAGCCGGAACCCTCGGTGCTCGCCATGCTGCGTGACATTCAGGAACATTCGCAATCCGTCTTCATTCGCGAAACGCTTGGCGTCTTCACCAACATGACCGAACAGACTTTCTCAGGCGTCTATTCGACGGCATCTAAGGATACGCAATGGCTCTCGCTGGACAGTTACGCCGGGCTCGTCTGCGGCAACTGCTTCAAATCGAGCGATATCGTCACCGGTGGAAAGGACGTGTTCCTCAACATCCCGGCGTCGATCCTGCGCTCCTATCCGGGCATCGGACGTGTCATCATCGGCTCGCTGATCAACGCCATGGTCCAGGCCGATGGCGGCTTCAGCCGCCGAGCGCTCTTCATGCTCGATGAGGTCGATCTGCTCGGCTATATGCGCGTATTGGAGGAGGCGCGCGACCGTGGTCGCAAGTACGGCGTCAGCATGATGTTGCTCTACCAATCGGTGGGGCAGTTGGAGCGGCACTTCGGCAAGGATGGCGCAACCTCATGGATTGATGGCTGCGCTTTCGCCTCCTATGCGGCGATCAAGGCGCTCGATACGGCGCGTAATGTTTCCGCCCAATGCGGGGAGATGACCGTCGAGGTGCAGGGGCGGTCGCGCAATATCGGCTGGGACACGAAAGGCGGCGGCACACGCAAATCCGAGAGCGTCAATTTCCAGCGCCGGCCGCTAATCATGCCGCACGAGATCACCCAATCGATGCGCAAGGACGAGCAGATCATCATCGTCCAGGGCCATAGCCCGATCCGCTGCGGCCGGGCGATCTATTTCCGGCGGAAGGATATGGATACGCAAGCCAAAGCCAATCGCTTCGTGCGGAGCTGACGATCCCAGACACTCAGGAGCGCCAATTGAGAGGCGGCTGTCGTCCGCCGCGGCGGAACCGATTTTGTCGCTTGCGGCAAAATTGGGGGAGACCGCGCCGTCCCTGACGCAGGATTTGCTGGAGTAAAATAGGACGTCAGAGAAAGAAGAGACCCGCGGCTCCAAAGGGGTCGCGACCGTTTCCGGCGGAGCCGGCGGGAGTGTGGAGGGAAACCCTGACAGGCAGCCAGCCGGTCGATCCGGCCTGGCTGCCTCGGTGCACGATGCGGAAAGAGCTGCCTCACGGCAACTCCTCCCCGGCCTGTTTTAAAAGTTCGGCGCGCGCGGCTTCCAGCTCCGCCTCGATGCGGCGACGCTCCTCCGCGGTCGGTGCTTCTCTAGCTTCAAGGCGCAGTTCCTCGATGGTGCATTCGATGTTGAAGGCGTTTTCGTTCGTCATCGTCATCTCCTTGTTGACGTGAAAGATGACGCCGGCGGTCGTGAGGATCGGGGCGGGTCAAGGTTCGCGTCAGCGACCGGCGGAGCCGGCGCGCGGAGGTGCCGATTTTGTCGGAGCGGAGTGCAACGCAGCGGAGGCAAAATTGGAGGGGCCGCGCGACCTTGAGGCGGCACGGTCCTCATGGCAGACTTGGCAATCTGAGCAGCAGATGGGATAATCGGCTTGGTGCCCATCTTTGACGGTGAGGAAGGTGCTGCGCTTCGAGTTGATGGTAGAACGTGGTCTGAGCCATCAGCCACAAGCATCAGAAAGGAAGCGCAGCATGAAGCATTATGCCGGTCTCGATGTTTCCGTAAAGGAGACTTCCGTTTGTATTGTCGATGAGAATGCTGCCGGGAACGTAAGGTGGTCAGTCACCCGGAAGATCTCATCACACTTCTATCCGATCCGCAGTGGCGTATTGAGCGGATCGGTCTCGAAGCGGGCCCGCTATCTCAATGGCTGTTCGAGGGCCTGGCCAAGGTCGACCTTCCTGTGATCTGCATCGAAACCAGGCACACCAAGGCTTTCCTGAAAGCGCAGCCG
>NZ_ML133701.1:0-109289 GCF_003985155.1 Rhizobium vallis
GAGCACCGGGCAAAGCTGCACTCGACGAATCCAATTGAGCGTCTCAACGGCGAAATCAAGCGACGCACCGAGGTCGTCGGCATCTTTCCGAACGACGAAGCCATCGTCCGTCTCGTCGGCGCACTGCTGCTCGAACAGAATGACGAATGGGCCGTTCAACGCGCCAAGTATATGACGCTTGAGACCATGGCCCAAATGAGATGAGCCCCAAATCAGCCTGCCCCGCTGTGGCACGCTGATATCCCCTTCCGACCCATGTCGGGAAAGCACGGCCATCAGCCGCGACCTACACCACCTCCCGGGACACGATCGTATCACCTTGTATTCCGGACTAAACTTATGCCGACAGCGTTGCGATAGAGGGCATTCGGAACCAGCATGCGGCTATTCCGGAAGGTCGGCACTCGCATGACGTCATCTGACCGACATCGTGGGGTTATTCGACAAAAATTGCGAAATGTCCTTGATCCAGTTTCCGCTGTTAGATCTAGTTGTCGCCGGCAGTCCTTCTCCTTCTCTATCATATTTGCTGGAGCGTGCCGCAAGTCCGACAAGAGCTGCGCCTAGGCCAACAGCTCTGTGCTGTCATTGACGGGTTAGGAACACGTCAATGATCAACGAGGCTGGAGCCTTATACCCGGTGTTCCTGCCTCAAATGTAAGGGCATGACGAGTGCCGCCCTTTCCTTCACTTGACCAGGTGGTTTCCGATCGAGGAGCCGCCATCGACCGTCAGAATGCTACCGGTCGCGAACCTCGAACGATCGGACGCAAGAAAAAGCATTGCTTCAGCAATCTCTTCAGCTGTCCCCATCCGATCCATGACGGCACGGGCGTTGAAATCGCTGCGAAGCTTCGCGGGGTCCTTCGCTTCGGCGAAGATTTTCGTGAAGTAAGGAGAGTCGATTGTCCCTGGAGCGACCGCGTTGACACGAATTCCCTCTTTCGCATGATCCATGGCCATCGCGCGCGTCAGCGAAGATATTGCTCCTTTCGATGCTACGTAGGCAGTCCTGTCCGCGATTGCTGAGGTTGCGGTGTAGGAAGTCGTATTGATGATCGAACCTCCGCCGTTCCGTCGCATAACAGGAATGACGTACTTTGAGCAAAGGAAGATCCCTTTGACGTTTACGGACATAATCCGGTCCCAAGTTTCTTCAGGAATGGTCACCACATTCCCCGTCGTTCCGAACCCGGCATTATTGACGAGCACGTCGACCCGGCCCCACTTTGCGGTCGTCTTCTCAACCATGCTTTCCGCGTCCTTGGCGGACGAGACGTCGACGCGAACACCGAAAGCCTTCGAGCCGATCTCGTTCGCCACACGAACCGCGGCGTCTTCATTGACATCAGCAACAACCACATAGGCGCCGTTCTTTGCGAAAAGCTCGGCTGTCGCACGACCAATGCCGCTGCCGCCCCCTGTGACGATACAAACTCTTTGATTCAAATCCATCGACCATCTCCTCATTTTTGGGTGCCTTAGAAGACATTTTAGCAGACAATCTGTCAATTGTGAAAATCCAGTTGACAGATTGTCTGCTGATCTGTTTATCTAGGCTCGATCGAATTTGGCCGTGGGAGGACAATATGGCCGATACCAGCACTGAGGCGCAGTTGACTTTTAAGGCAGCTATGCGTCGGTTCACATCAACCATCTGCTTGATCACGACCGAACTCAACGGGGTCCGTCATGGCATGGCCGCCACCGCGGTCCAGTCGGTTACCGCGGACCCACCAACTGTTCTTGTCTGCATCAACCAATCGGCTTCGGTGAATCAGCCTTTGAAGATCTCCGGGAAGTTCGCCGTGAACATGCTGCATCTTTCACATGCCGATCTTGTGCCGCTGTTCAGTGGGCAATTGAAGGGTGAAGAGCGCTTTCATTACGGCGAGTGGCTGTCTCTCGACGGCATGCCGGTCCTGTCCGATGCGCAGGCGGCGTTTGTCTGCAAGCTAAAAGATGTCGTTCACGTTGGAACGCATGATGTTGTGCTCGGAGAAGTGCTCGAAGCACGGTTCATCGAGTCAATCGCGCCGCTTCTCTACGAAAACGGTCAACTCGTCAGGTCGTCGTCCATCAGTGGATCGGCCGCATAGTAGGTGGCTTTAACCACCAATCACATCACTCATCGAAAGCCCAAGGGCGGCAAGGAGAAAAGCGTGAGCAATATGGCACCCGCAAGAGAAATTCATGGACGTGAAGTCACAGAGCGCTTTGAGCGCGGACTAAAGACCCGGCGCGAAGTCTTGGGGGGGGGCTATGTTGATGCGTCGGTCAGCAAAGCCACCGACTTCAATTGGCCGATGCAAACCCTCGTCACAGAATACTGCTGGGACGCGATTTGGAATCGGCCGGGCCTGGAGCGCAAGCAGCGCAGCATCCTCAATCTCGGGATGATTTCGGCCCTCAATCGTCCGCATGAGCTGAAACTGCATGTTCGCGGAGCAATCAACAACGGTCTTACCAAAGAGGAAATTCGGGAGGTTTTCCTCCAGGTTTCGATTTACTGCGGTGTTCCTGCGGCCATCGACAGCTTCCGCGTGGCAGCGGAAGTTTTCGACGAGATGGGCATCTAGTTATTCAACGCATTTGAGTGGGCTGAGCATCATCCGTTGCCAGCCCGAGGAGGGACTACAGTGACCGCACAAGACGATTTCCGCGCTGCCGGAAACCCAATGTTCAATGATAACAAGCTCAAGCTCGGCGTATTTGGCACGAATTGCTCGAATGCATGCGCGATTACGCTCGCTGAGACAACGTTCGAACCTACCTTCGACCACAACGTCGAGATTGCAAAGAAGCTTGAGGCAGCCGGTTGGGAATGCATGGTGCCGATTGCACGCTGGCGTGGTTTTGGCGGTCCTTCAAACTTCAATGGCGTGAACATGGATACGTTCACCTGGGCGGCCGCTCTCGCGGCGGTCACCACGAAGCTCCAGTTCTTCTCAACGACTCACATTCCGACGCTAAACCCGATTGTTGCAACCAAGATGGCGACAACAATCGATCACATCTCGAAGGGTCGATACGGCCTCAATCTCGTTACCGGCTGGTTCACTCCCGAAATGGAAATGTTCGGAGTTCCTATGATGGAGCACGACACCCGCTATGAATACGCCACTGAATGGATGGATATCGTCGAGACGCTCTGGAAACGCAATGGCGTTACCTTCGAAGGCGAGTTCCTCAAAGTCAAAGACGCCTTCAGTGAACCCAAACCCTACAACAAGGCGGGTCGCCCGCTCCTGATCTGCGCCGGCGCCTCGGGCAAGGGACTGCATTTCACCGCCAAGTTCTGCGACTTCAACTTCGGCTTCATGCAAGACATGGAATCCGGCGCTGCCTGGGTCAAAAAGGTGAAGGACCTGGCGCGTACTGAATATAACCGTGATCTTGGCACATTCACAGCTTGCCCCGTTATCGTTCGCGAAACGGAGAAGGAAGCAAAGGAATACTACGACTACTACGTCAACCAGAAGGGTGACTGGGAGGCATGCGAGAACATCTGTGAAGTTCTGCAGGTGCAATCTCAAAACCATTCTGCCGAAATGTATCAAAAATTCAAGGAACGCTTCGTCGCTGGCTGGGGTGGATACCCGATCGTCGGCAATCCAGAACAAGTCGCCGACAAGCTCGTGGATCTCAGCAATACAGGCGTCAACGGCGCCTTGCTGACAATGGTCGATTACAACGAGGAACTTCCCTTCTTTAACGACCGTGTCATGCCGCTGCTCAAGCAAGCCGGTCTGCGCAACTGAACCAGTCCTCGGGACGGCGATTGCCGTCCCGACACGAACTCTGCCAGATTCTGGCAGGATTTTCGCGGCTGGCGGCCAAAGGGGCCGGCGGTTGAGCGGAACCACAAGGGGAGGAGGCCCTGAATGCTGAAGAAAATCGTTGCAGCGCTTTTTACGCTGTCGAGCCTTTATCACATGAACGGCGTGGCGAAGGCTGACGGCCTCGATTCGTTGCCGCCGGACCAAAAGGCGCTTTACGAGAATATCGATCCCGCCATTCCGCTCGGGGGGACGGTGTACAAAGATTTTGTTCCAAAACGTCCACCGCCGTGGAAAATTGGTTATGCATCCACATATGCCGGTAATACCTGGCGCGCGAACATCCTGGACGAATTCACCAACGTATTGCTTCCGAGATATAAGGAAGCAGGCCTAGTCTCCGATCTAATCGTCACGCAGTCTGACCTCAAAGACGCTGTCCAAATCCAGCAGATGCGGCAGATGGTTGACGACGGTGTTGATGCGATCGTCATTTGCTGCTCGAACATTACCGCACTTAACAAGACCATAGAGTATGCTCATTCGAAAGGCGTGCCAGTCTTCTCAGTCTCGGGCTATGTCACATCACCCTACGCAATCAATGCCACAGAGAATAACACCGACGGTGGCTACAAGGCTGCTGAATGGCTTGCCAAGGAAATCGGTGAAAAAGGCAACGTCCTGATGGTATCGGGCATCCCCGGTTTCGCATCATCGGACAGCTTCGACATCGGCGCGAAGAACGCGTTCGATAAATTCCCCGGTATCAAAATTGTAGGCACGATAGCTGGCAAATGGACCGACCAGGTCGCCCAGGTTGAGGTTCAGAAGTTTCTTGCCACCAATCTTGCTGAGGTTAATGGCATTCTCGTTCAGTCCGCTTCAGAAAACGGTGTCGTGAACGCAGTACAGCAATCCGGCCGCGACATGATGCCTATCGTGCTCGGGGGTGAGGCTTCGGCAGCCTGCTACTGGCGTAAGAACCCTGATTTCATAAGCAAGAGCTTCCATTTCTGGCCGCCGCGGTCTGATGCCCGCCTTGTGTGGGACGTCATGATGCGAACGCTCGAAGGCCAGGGACCAAAGATCCAGTCGATTCTTCGTCCTGCGCTTCCTTACACCATTGATGACGTGAAGGAAGTGCTGAAGGAAGATTGCGATCCCAATTCCACGGATTGGATCGAGCCGAAGAACAACGGCTGGTGGCCTGCAGACGTCGCTGCAAACTACTTCGAACGTCCTGAAGATCCGTTAGCTTGGCGGCCGAAGAAGTAATGAATGTTCTCCGGAAGGAGACCTCCCAGCCTCCCGCGTCGGTTTCTATAATCGGCGCGGGAGGTATCTGCGATTTGATTGGAAATAGTGTGCTGGACTTTCACAGAATTCAACGTTTGCCGCCTTATGTTTTCGAACAGGTCAACCGTTTGAAAGCAAGCGCGCGAGCGGGCGGCGCCGATATCATTGATCTCGGCATGGGAAACCCCGACCTTCCCACTCCTCAGTCGATCGTCGACAAGCTGTGCGAGGTCGTGCAGGATCCGCGCACCCACCGCTATTCCTCCTCCAAGGGCATTCCGGGGCTGCGCCGTGCCCAGGCCGCCTATTATGCCCGCCGTTTCGGTGTCAAGCTCAACCCGGATACCCAGGTGGTCGCCACCTTGGGCTCCAAGGAAGGCTTCGCCAACATGGCGCAGGCGATCACCGCGCCCGGCGACGTGATCCTCTGCCCGAACCCGACCTATCCGATCCACGCCTTCGGTTTCCTGATGGCGGGCGGCGTGATCCGCTCGATGTCGGTTGAGCCGGATGAGAGCTTTTTCCCGCCGCTGGAGCGGGCGGTCCGGCATTCGATCCCGAAGCCGTTGGCGCTGATCCTCAACTATCCGTCGAACCCGACGGCCCTCGTCGCGACGCTCGATTTCTATAAGGACGTCGTCGCCTTCGCCAAGAAGCATGACATCATCGTGCTTTCCGACCTTGCCTATTCCGAGATCTACTTCGACGGCGCTCCGCCGCCATCGGTTCTCGAAGTGCCGGGTGCAATGGATGTGACCGTCGAATTCACCTCGATGTCGAAGACCTTTTCCATGCCCGGCTGGCGCATGGGCTTTGCCGTCGGCAACGAGCGGCTGATCGCGGCGCTCACCCGCGTCAAGTCCTATCTCGACTACGGCGCCTTCACGCCGATCCAGGTGGCCGCGACCCATGCGCTGAACGGCGACGGTTCCGACATTGCGGAGGTTCGCAACGTCTACAAGCGTCGCCGCGACGTCATGGTCGAAAGCTTCGGGAAGGCCGGCTTCGACGTGCCGCCGCCGGCTGCCACCATGTTCGCCTGGGCAAAGATCCCGGAAAAGTTCCGTCATCTCGGTTCGCTGGAGTTTTCCAAGCTGCTGGTCGAGAAGGCCGACGTCGCCGTTGCACCGGGTATCGGCTTCGGCGAAATGGGCGACGACTACGTCCGTCTGGCGCTCGTCGAGAACGAACACCGCATCCGCCAGGCTGCGCGCAACATCAAACGCTGGCTTAGCGGCGACGAGAAATTTGAAATCAACGTAATGAATCAGTGAAAGGATACCCGATGCCAATCTTCGGATCATGCCAATGCAAAGCGGTAACGTACCAGGTTCAGGAAATTGATGGACCCATGTGGAATTGCTTCTGTCAAACATGCCGGAAGTCACACGCCGCTGATCACAATACCGCTGCGAAGGTGAAAAGCGAGCACTTCAAGATCCTTACAGGCCAAGATACGCTTCATAGCTTCGAATCGACGCCTGGAAAGCTGCGGTGGTTTTGTTCGGTATGTGGCTCGCACGTTTATGCGGAGCGGCCGGCCAGCCCGGAGCTCAAAGTCGTTAGAGCCGGCACGTTCGATACCGATCCTGGAAGTGTGCCGATGTCAAACGTGTGGGTATCGCATGCGGAACCTTGGCTCGCCCATGATCCATCGAAGGCAAGCTCACCAGAGTTCCCGTAAGTGACCGGGATACTACCTGTCGTAACTGAGGTGGAGCCACGGCGACCGTATATCAAGCGGCAACGCCTCATTCCGTGTCCAGGAGGTTCTAACGCAAACGTGCTGGGTCGGTAAAAGCGGCAGGGATTGCAGACAGTAGGTGCGCTTGCACGGCGAGCCCACCCATTGAGAGAATAAAGTCGTACGAGACAGAAGACTTCTGCGAAGCAATCCAGCCTTCGAGGTTGGGAAATTACGGGTTGTGAGGGCTCAGGACACCGCAGGACTATTTTTGCCCCCACGGGTCCTCAACGACCTCCATTGCGGTGTGAGTGAAAATTGTAAGATTGTCTTATGCGAGAATGTTGGGAGTCCTGTGACATGAAAGTTGTTGTAATAACGGGGAATTTATCGCGCCCCTCGAAAACCCGGGCCGTAGCAGACTTCATGGTGGATCGGGTGCGCGCGTCCGGCAACGAAGCAAGCTGCTGGGACCTTGTCGACCTTCATCCGCACCTTGGGGCAACAGTGTTGCCCTCCAGCGCCGCTGAGATTGTTAAAGCGGCACTCAACGATATTTTGGCTAGTGACGTGCTAGTTGTTGGTAGTCCGGTCTACAAAGCATCTTACACTGGGTTGCTGAAGCATTTATTCGACCTTGTCGACATGAAAGCGCTTAAGGGCCGCTATGTGATCCCTTTTGCAACCGGTAAAGCATCGAGTCACAAGCCGCTCGTCGAAGCCTCGATGGAAGCCTTATTCGACTTTTTCGAAGCGCAAATACATAGCCGTTTCATTTTCGCTCTCGATGAAGATTTTCAGAACGATGCTCTTTCTGAGAACCTGCGCGCGCTTGTCGACAGAGAGCTCGATGCCGCGCGTCGCGCCGTCAGCCCATAATAAGGAGGAGGATTCCATGTCTTTTTCGAGCATAGATGAGGCGATCGAGGCGATCGAAGCGGGCGAGATGGTTATCGTGGTCGACGACGAAAACCGGGAGAATGAAGGCGACCTAGTCGTTGCTGCCGAAAAAATAACAGCTGAGCACATCGCTTTCATGATGAAATATGCGAGAGGCCTTATCTGCGTGCCACTTCCAGCCGAACGTCTCGACAAACTCGAGATCCCCCTGATGGTCACACGTAATTCGGACTCACTGCAGACGGCATTTACCGTTTCCGTCGATTGCAAACACGGCACAACGACAGGGATTTCAGCCGAAGATCGAGCAGCAACCGTCAAGTCGCTCATCGATCCGCAGACGCGGCCGGAAGACCTATCGCGACCGGGTCACATTTTTCCTTTGCGTGCAAATCGTCTCGGTGTCCTGGGCCGTCCTGGCCACACCGAAGCTGCCGTGGATCTTGCACGACTTGCCGGCCTGGCGCCGGCTGGCGTAATCTGCGAGATCGCCAATGACGACGGAACCATGTCTCGACTGCCAGATCTCGAGAAGTTCGCAATCGAACATGGCCTGCACATAGTAACGATCGACGCTTTGATTGAGTACTGCAGGAGTCGTGATACGAGGGTAAAGCGTTACGCGCAGTCCTTTATGCCAACGCGGTTTGGGGATTTCAAGGCAATTGCTTATCGCGATAGTTTGACGGGAACGGAACACTTAGCTTTGACACTTGGCGAGTTGTGCGAGAAGGAAGACGTTCTGGTACGGGTGCATTCTGAATGTCTGACAGGTGAGGCGTTCCGGTCCATGCGATGCGACTGCGGTCAACAGCTCGAAATGGCTCTTCGGGCGGTCCAGTTAGCGGGCGCTGGTTGCGTGATCTACATGCGTGGGCAAGAGGGGCGTGGCATTGGCTTAGGAAACAAAATTGCGGCTTACAGCCTGCAGGATCATGGTCGTGATACTCTTGAGGCAAATTGGGAACTCGGCTTCGCATCTGATTCCCGCGAATATAACGCAGCGGCGGATATCATCCGCGACCTCGGTATCGGCAGCGTTCGGCTTCTGACCAACAATCCTACAAAAATAGAGGCGCTGCGAACGTCAGGCGTCATCGTGTCGTCTCGCCAGAGTCTGATCGCCGCATCTAGCGCGTCCAACATCACTTATTTTAAGACAAAGCGCGATCGGTTTGGCCACCTGTTGGACCAGGACACGTCAGCTGAACACGTCGGCCGGAGCAACGTCTTTTCAGTGTTTGGCGCGCAGGTGTTCTCTGGACCCCTTGGATAACGGAGCCGCCCTCGCCACTTACCTGCCGGTGATTGTAGGGGGCCGCCTTTGACCGGCAGAGTCCTAGAGCTTTTGCGTGGGCCCTGCCAGCACATCATTCGTGCAGGCCTATCGGAGTGATGTGGCCCGCGATTGCATCGAAAGCAGCGTTCGACCATATCTCGTCTTGAGCACGGCTGTTCCGACGGATCGCATTTAATCGCGGTCCGTCTTGTCTTTCGAAAAGTCTCGCAAAACTAATGCTTCATGCGAAGGATCGGCTTAATGACTTTGCCGCTCTCGGAATCAGCCATCGCCTCGTTGATCTGGTCGAGGTCATAGAACTGAACCAGTTTGTCGAACGGGAAAAGTCCCTGCTGCCAATACTCGATCAACTGCGGGACGAACTCGGACGGAACGCTTTGTCCTTCGACAACGCCGATCAATGTGCGGCCGAAAAGGAAGTTCCCGATATCGATCGTGCCTTCAGTGCCGAGAGCGGACGAGCCAACGAGACCGCATGTTCCCGGCGTACCAAGGCAGTCGACTGCCTGACGGAAAACTCGCGGCGAACTCGTGCATTCCAAGCTGAAATCAACGCCTGCGGGGACGATCTTCCTGATCGCGGCAACGCTGTCCAATTTGCGGGCATTTATCGTGTGCGTCGCCCCGAGTTCGCGCGAAAGTTCCAGCCGTTCATCGTTCAAGTCGATCACGATGATGGTCGCGCATCCGGCGATTTTCGCGGCCATCGTAGCCGCCATGCCAACCGCACCAGCACCGAACACTGCTATTGACGAGCCGGGCTTCGGCTTGAGGCAATTCAGTACCGCGCCAGCACCGGTCTGAAGCCCGCACCCGAGCGGTCCGATCAACTCGAGTGGAACATCCTTTGCAACCTTCACGGCGTTTCGTTCGCTGGCGATGGCGTAGGTTGCAAATGACGACTGCTCGAAGAAGCAGCCACTAATCTGTTTCCCGTGAGAATCATGGATCGGGCAGGTGCCATCCGGACGAGTGCCGCGGAAATTGCGACCGAAGAAGTCCTCGCAGTAGAAAGGTGTACCGGAAAGGCACTTTTCGCACTTGCCGCAATAGGCGTAGCTCAAAGCAACGTGATCACCGGGCACAAGATCTTTAACTGCGCTCCCGACGGCCTCGACGACGCCAGAGCCTTCGTGTCCCAACACAACAGGTTGAGGTACGTCATATCCCTGGTCCCTGACCACCAGGTCGGTATGACATACCCCCGATGCGACGATGCGGACCAAAATCTCGTCTGCACGAGGTTCCTCAATCCCTATGCACTCCAAGATCAAGGGCTTCGCCTTTTCGCGCGAGACCGCCGCATATGCCTGCTTCATGTAACTGTTCCTCCAAGGCTCACAACGCAATTCGCGCGAACGTACTCATCGTCAGACAATCAGTCAATAATTACTCTATTAAATTAGATCAGTTCAACCGGAGCAGGGCTGCATTTTTGCAAAGTCACGAGTGAACGCTGATTTGAAGTGATCAAAGGGTTCCGATGCATGTTCGAAAGGGAGCATGCGTCTTGTCCCGCTTTGGGCTGAAAGATCGGCAGACGAAAATTTAGTAGCAACGTGTGAGGCGAGCCGGATGGCGTCGCTTGCCGACGTCGAGCCGGTTCTGAAGGCTATCGACAGCTTCGAGACACCGGTATTGCCAAGTTCAACCGACTACAAACGATGCTACTGCCAGCCAGGCTTAACAGACAGTACCAACCAGGACGTTAGTCTTCTCGATGATCGAGAGGTCCGACGCAATCCGGTATACAGTTGGCGCGGCGGTCGGTGACTCAATAGCGAGCGTATCCTGGATCGTGAGGCGTTCGATGCCCTGCTTTAGTGACCTGATCGTATTCCCGTGGGCCACCACAAGAACCGATTTCCCTCTCAACAAGGGGGGGAACGCTTCGCTTATCAAAAAGGGCAGAACCCTCGCGCTTATGTCCCGTATGCTTTCTCCCCCAGGTGGTGGAGTGCTGTACGAGCGGCGCCAAACCTGGACAACATCCTGGCCCCACCGCTCACGTGCCACGTTCTTGTTGATGCCGGTGAGCTGTCCGTAGTCGCGTTCGTTCAACTCGGTTCTCCTGATTGGCTCCAGCAGATCGCCGTTGGTTTCGTTCAAAATCGCTCTGCAAGTGTCGACTGTGCGCAAGAGGGCAGAGCTAAACGCAATATCGAACGAGATGCCGAGGTTCGCGAGCAGTGAGCCGGCTCGCCTGCTCTCAGACCAGCCCTCCTGTGTGAGCGGCACGTCGCTCGTACCCGTGAACTCCCCGCGCGCGTTCCCTTCGCTTTGGCCATGCCGGACAATCACCAGAGTGGACATTCATAACCCTCCCATCGATTTAGCGAACACGAATATTGTCGCACTATCGGACAATCCGTCAAGTGCGACTATGTGCAAGTGAAAACAAAACGATGTCGAAAAAACAAACGTCGAAGTTTATATTTATTGACAGATTGTCTGATAGCTCATACCAATGCACTCCGCCGTATTGAGGAGAGTCCGGCACGGCTTGGGAAGGCAAGGCTCTCGCCTTAACAGACAATGCCGCCCAGAGCGGCCGGAGGAGGAATTTTCATGAAGAGACGTACATTTCTACAAGCGAGCGGGGCAATTGCTGTAGCCGGCACGTTCGGAATGCCGGGGATTCTTCGCGCCGACGACGCGATCAGTCTCCTACCTGACACTTGGCCCTCCGAAGGCGCCAACCCAATTGTCGACGCGGGTAAGTTCAAGAAGTCAGGCCCGTGGAAGATCGGACACAGCCACTACGGCCTCGCTGGTTCAACGCATACCTACCAGACGGCGTTTGAAGCCGAATATGAAATAAAAAAGAACAAGGATCGGATCGCTGATTACCAGTTCCGGAGCGCTGATCTCAATGCCTCCAAACAAGTTGCCGATATCGAGGATCTGATCGCCCAGAAGGTCGATGCGATCATCATCGCACCGCTAACCACCGGTTCCGCCGTCGAGGGCATCAAGAAGGCAAAGGCTGCTGGCATTCCAACCGTAGTCTATCTCGGACGCGTCGACACCGAGGAGTTTACGGTTCAGGTCCAGGGCGACGACTTCTATTTCGGGCGCGTGATGGCTCAGTTCCTCGTCGACAAGCTTGGCAACAAGGGCAAGGTATGGGTTCTGCGTGGCGTCGCCGGGCATCCCATCGATGCAGATCGTTATGCAGGCGCCATGGAAGTCTTCAGCAAGTCTGGACTTCAGATCACGTCGACCCAGCACGGAAGCTGGTCTTATGAGGACTCAAAGAAGATCGCCGAAAGCTTGTATCTCTCCGACCCAGATGTCGCGGGCATCTGGACCGATGGAGCCAACATGTCTCTTGGCGTTTTGGATGCCTTGCAGGAGGCTGGCGCCTCAACGATCCCGCCAATCACGGGCGAAGCACTTAACGGCTGGATGCGTCGTTGGAATGACGAAAAACTTTCCTCGATCGGTCCGATTTGCCCACCCGCTCTGTCTACTGCCGCGCTACGGGCCGCCTTCGCCTTGCTGGATGGGAAGCCGATTCAGCGTAACTGGACGAACCGCCCCAAGCCGATCACCGACGAGACGCTCTCCCAGTTCTATCGCGCAGATCTCACTGATGCGTACTGGGCGCCGACCGAAATGCCGAACGAAAAGCTCCTTGATTATTTCAAGGCTTGATGAACTACGGGCACGATCACTCGTGCCCGTATCCCTGTCGAAGATGGAAATTCCCATGAGCACGCTTGTCGAGATGGTCGGCATCAACAAATCGTTTGGTTTCACGAAAGTCCTTTCGGACGTTCGCTTTTCCCTGGAACGTGGCTCCGTGCACGCTCTGATGGGGGAAAACGGCGCGGGGAAGTCCACCCTGATGCGTATTCTGGCGGGGGTATATCAGCCGGGCGCAGGAAGTGTTCGGCTCCGCGGGGAGGAAGTCAATTTCCGTTCCCCTAAGGAGGCACGGTTGGCGGGAGTGTCGACGGTGTTTCAGGAGTTTACCCTGATCCCCAATCTCACCGTTGCTGAGAACATGTTCCTGGGCCACGAACCTCGTCGCATTGACGGTTCGATCGATAGCGTCGAGGTAGTGAAACGCGCTCGCGCTTTGCTGGCTGACGTATTTCCACAGCTCGACGCAACCGCGATCGTCGAGACACTGACTGTCGCGCAGCAGCAGGCAGTAGAGATCGCGAAGGGACTTACGTCGAACGCGGACGTATTCATCTTCGACGAGCCAACGGCGGCGTTGAACTCGACCGATGTCGCGCATCTTTTCAAGGTTATCCGCGACCTTAAGGCTCAACATAAGGCTGTCGTCTACATCTCTCATCGCATGAATGAAGTCTTCGAACTATGCGACACCATCACCGTCATGAAAGATGGCGCTTGGGTAAGGACTGCAAGAGCGCAGGACTTCAACTTGCAAACGCTGGTAGCGACAATGGTTGGTCGCGAACTTCAGAACTTCTTTCCGCCGCGCTCGCAGGCCACCGGAGCGGCAATGCTGGAGGTTTCGGACTTGCGCCTCGACGACAGCAGCTCGACAGTCACTTTCGTTGTCAGAAAAGGTGAAATCATCGGGCTGGCAGGGCTCGAAGGACAGGGCCAGCGAGAGATAATGCGTGCCATTGTGGGCGTTGAATCGCCAAAGGCCATCGCCGTGTGGCGTGCCGGCCCCGACAACAGCATGCACGTGGTGAATGTAGGGTCAGGGTTCGCTCGCGCGGTCGCATCAGGAATCGGTTTTATCCCTGAGGACAGGAAGCAGGAAGGGCTGTTCCTGCGCCTGCCTATCTACGACAACATCGCGCTGGGAAAACAGCTCAATCGGAATATGGCAAGCGTTGCGTGGCGATCGGCGTCGAGGGTCCGCGAGGTGATCAAGTCGTTACGAGTTGCGGCCGCCGATCCCAATGCGCCCGTAGGTAAACTCTCGGGCGGGAATCAGCAGAAGGTGCTGCTGGGCCGCTGGTTGCTCTCCGGAGTGGACATCCTCGTTATTGAGGAGCCCACGCGCGGCGTCGACGTCGGTGCAAAGGCAGAGATTTACAGATTGCTGCGGGACTTCAGTGATCGTGGCGGTGCGGTCGTGGTTTCGTCGCGCGAGCACGCTGAGCTTATAGGGCTCTGCGACAGCATTTTGGTCGTTCATGACAGGAAGATCGTCGGGCAGATGTCCGCAGAGGGGGCGACCGAGGAAAGAATCCTCGAGACTGCGCTGGGGGCGAGTGCGTCACCGGATCCCCGTGCTGCGGTGCATTGAGGAGGATAACTTATGAATTCATTTGCCAGTCGCCTGAAGCTCCCTTATCGCGCGGGAGCGATCGGGCTTTCCATTGGAACGCTCCTGGTGATGGTTGTCGCCTCGGTAATATTATTGCCGGACTTCATGGATCCGGAGAATTTGTCTAATCTCCTGGCGCAATCGACGGTGCTCGTCATCTCGGCTCTCGGTCAGACGTTCGTCATTCTCACTGGCGGCCTCGACGTGTCGGTTGGGTCCGTCATCAGTCTAACGACGACGATCATGACGCTTGATCTTCCTGAGATAACCCGCGTGCTTATCTGCATCGCGGTGGCGATGGGGTTCGGAGTAGCGAACGGTTACGGTGTCGCGCGCCTCAATGTACATCCAATCATCATGACGCTGACAACAATGGGCATCGGCCAAGGTATCGCGTTGATCATTTTGCCAATCCCAGGCGGGCGCGTGCCGGAGTGGCTTTCCGGCTCGGTAGCCGGATCCATCGGCCCCGTACCTAACTCATTGTTTTGGTTGATCACGGCATCGCTCTTCGCATCCTGGATTCTCTATCGTCGTCCCTTCGGCCTCTACCTCTTCGCTTCCGGCGGCAATGACTTCAACGCACGGATGAACGGTGTTCCCGTCGAGCGCACCATCATCAAAGCGTATGTTCTTTCCGCTCTATTCGCATGCGCTGCGGGGATGTTTCTTGCAGGTCGCCTTGCATCGGGTGATCCTAAGGGCGGCGCTTCATTCGGGATTGAGTCTGTAACGGCTGCAGCATTGGGTGGGGTCCACCTCGCCGGGGGCATCGGAAGCATTGTGGGAACCGTCGTTGGCGCGGCGATCCTCGGGACAGTGAATAATGTGATGAATCTGGCCAACGTCTCTGCATTTCTTCAGTCGGTCGTCAAGGGTGTGTTGCTTCTCGTACTCGTCGTTTCGCAGCGACGCAAAACAATCGGACTTTGAAAGAAATGGACTTCTCGATGACCACATCAGACTCGAAAACTGAAGCACCATCTCGCTCATTGAGGGGTAAGAGCGCCATTTCGTGGATACTCGGGCTACCGCCCGCATACTATGTGCTCGCAATCCTGGTTGCGGTTGCTCCAGCAGTGAGCGCCACGCTCATAAATCCCAACTACTGGTTTGTAATCCTCAAGCAGTCAGCGCCGCTCGGGATCGCGGTGCTCGCCCAGTCGCTTGTCATGCGGGTGCGATCCATCGATCTCTCTGTCAGCGGTATTTTCGCGTTCGCGATTTATCTGGCCAGCTCGGGCCAGCTCAACAACTATCCACCGCTAATGACCGTCCTCATGCCTGTTGTGATTGGGCTAGCTGTGGGGGGTGTAAACGGAATACTCGTAGCATACGTGCGCGCTTCTGCCGTTATCTCCACACTAAGTGTTTCGGCCATTCTGATTGGGATCGTCCAATACATGAGCGCCGGCCGCGCGCCCGGTTCAACGCCAAGCTGGCTTCGAATACTTACGAGCGGCAATATCCACGGCCTTTCCTATTCCGTGGTCCTGTGGATCGTCATCGCCGCCCTGATTTCTATCGCATTTCGCTTTCTCATCGTCGGGCGTTACTTCAGGGCCGTCGGCGACAATCCGAGGGCGGCGGAAACTACAGGAATTCCGTTGGCACGTACGATTTTTGTCTCGCACACGCTCGCGGGCGCCCTGACAGGCATCGCGGCCCTGGTCCAGGTATCCGCGTTGGCGGTCGGCACCATCAAGCCAGGCTTCGACACCTTCATGAATGCTCTCGCCGCCACGATCCTCGGCGGTGTGACGTTCGGCGTCGACCGGGGCGGCGTCGCCGGGCCGTTCGTTGCCGTCGTTGCCTTCAGCTTCCTGTTCGCGATGCTGACCGTCTTCGGCATCCAGGAGCCGGGCAAGCTTATCGTCCAGGGCGTGATCATTGCATTTGCCGCAATCATCTACGGTGCGCGCGCGGGTCGCGTCTAGTCCGTCGGGCCGATCAAGTCATTCCCGTAGCAATTGCGGGAGAACGCAGGAGAATATAATGGTGAAAATCACTGCGGCTGTCGCCGTGAAGCCAAAGAGCCCGCTGGAGTTCCGTGAACTCGAACTGGCTGACCCCGAAGGCAACGAGATCCTGGTTCGCACGGTTGCGAGCGGGATCTGCCACACGGACTTGCTGCTTCGCGACGGTATTTTTGGCCCGCCGGCACCGGTGATCCCGGGGCACGAAGGCGTCGGCGTCGTCGAGGCGGTCGGACCAGAAGTTCAGAGCCTCAAAGTGGGTGATCACGTCGCACTGAGCCAGAGCTCATGCGGATTCTGCGCCGACTGCCGCCGTTCTCACCCAATGAACTGCCAAAATTATACCCAGTACAATCTTACGGGGCTTCGTCCGAATGGTAAGAAGGCATTGCTCTGCGATGAAGTTGGCATTGGCAGCAATTTCGTGGGCCAGTCGTCCTTTGCGACGCATATCCTTGCGACTGAAAACAATGCAGCGCTTTTGCCGAAAACAGACCTCGACCTTACCGACGCTGCGCCACTCGGGTGCGGCATGGCAACGGGTGCAGGAACAGTGATAAACGCGATGAAGCCGGAAATAGGGTCGACGATAGCCGTTTTCGGCGCAGGTGCTGTCGGCATGGCCGCCGTGATGGCCGCCAAAGTTCGTCGGTGCAGCAAGATTATCATCATAGATCTGAATCAGCAGAGGCTAGACATGGCCATGGGGCTTGGTGCCACACATGCGATCAACGGCAAAGATCCCGACGTAGTCAACCAGATCCATGCGCTGACGGGCGGCGGTGCCGACTTCGCGATCGACGCAGTTGGCATCATTCCGGTTATTCTGAACTCGATCAAGTGCACCCGTGCCGGCGGGCACGTTGTCTTGCTCGGCCTCGACGCGCTCGGGAACGACATTCCCATCCCCCTCGATCTAATGGTGTTCAATCGCAAGATCCAGGGTGCGATCCTTGGTGATCAGATTCCACAGCTGTTCATTCCGCAGATGATGGATCTTAATCAGGCTGGGCTTTTCCCCTTCCAAAAATTGATCACCAAGTATCCCTTCGAGAAGATCAACGAAGCGATCGCGGACGCCGAAGCCGGGCGAGTGATCAAGCCGGTCGTCGTTTTCAATTAGGAGCCAGCGCAAATGACATCGAAGAAGTCAGAGGAACAGCACCTTGTCGTTGAATTCAAAACCACGTCCCAAAATCGAAATCGCGTAAAAGAACTCCTTCAGGAATTCATTGGACCCGCCCGCGAAGAGTCTGGTTGTCTCTACTACGACCTCTACCAGCGGTCGGACGATCCGAACACTTTCATCATCTTAGACGGCTGGCAGAATGAGGCGGCTGTCGTTGGCCATGGCGAACATCCTAATGTCAAGCGGGTGCTGGAGCCTCTTCTTCCACTGTTGGTGAGTCCACCGTCGATTAATGTAAATACCCGTATCAGCGACTGATCGGGCGCAATGGCCATTTCTACGAGGCGCGCGCCCCGAGCGCGCAGGTTTGGGGAGACGAAATGGATACGCATCGAGTTGTCGTAGTCGGCGGTGGCTTTGCCGGACTCCAGTTAGCGAAGGACCTCAAGTGTCCCGACACTTCCATAACGATCGTCGACAGGCGCAACCATCACCTCTTTCAACCGCTCCTCTACCAAGTTGCCACGACTGTATTGGCAACCTCGGAGATAGCCTGGCCCATCAGAGCATTGTTCAGAGGACGAAAGGATGTATCGACGCTGCTGGGCGAGGTTGTTGGCGTTGATACCGAGGCACGCGTAGTATCGCTCAAGGATGGGAATGCTATTCCCTATGACACGCTCGTTCTCGCGACAGGTGCAAGGCACGCCTATTTTGGCCGGGACGAGTGGGAGCCGTTTGCGCCCGGGCTAAAGGCACTCGAAGACGCGACGACCATCCGGCGGCGGCTTCTTCTCGCGTTTGAGAAGGCCGAATTGGAGGCTGATCCCGAACGGCGGAAGGCAATGCTCACGTTCAGCATAATCGGAGCAGGCCCGACAGGCGTGGAGATGGCTGGGATTATAGCGCAACTGGCCCAACGAACCCTTGTTGAGGAGTTCCGTAGCATCGACACCAGATCGGCGCGCATCCTTCTCATCGAGGCAGGTCCACGTGTCCTACCCGTGTTCCCGGAAGCACTTTCGAGATATGCCGAGCAGTCGCTAATCAAGATGGGCGTCGAAGTGAGAACAGGCATTCCCGTGACGGCATGCAACGAGAACGGCATCGCGATCGGAGATGAGTTCGTTTCAAGCCGGACCGTCATCTGGGCTGCGGGGGTGCAAGCGTCGAACGCCGCCGCCTGGGTCGGTGCTGAAAAGGACAGGGCGGGTAGGGCGGTCGTGCAGCCAGATCTGACTGTTGGCGGTAAGCCCGAGATTTTTATTATTGGAGATACTGCCTCCGTGAAGGCCGCTGATGGAACACCCGTCCCCGGAGTGGCTCCCGCCGCCAAACAGCAAGGCAAATATGTCGCTTCGGTAATTGAAGCACGACGTCTGGGTACACCCACTCCAAGTGCGTTCAGATATAGGCATCTGGGAAACCTGGCTACCATCGGGCCGAATTCGGCTGTTATCGACTTTGGGAAGATCCGGCTCAAGGGCGGAATTGCATGGTGGATTTGGGGGCTTGCCCATATCTACTTCCTGATAGGTACGAGGAGCAGATTGGCAGTGGGACTAAGCTGGCTATGGATCTTTGTTTCCGGCCATCACTCCGCACGTTTGATCACGCAAAAAGAAACCTTAAAGGATGAGGTTTAGTCGCTAGCGCGAGCACGCCCGAGTCTGCTGGGCCGTGAATGGAGACCATCAAAGGCCAGACATTTGGGAATCGGTTGCAAAGCGATGGTTGGCAGCAGGTAACAATTCTGTCGGAGTTCCATATATAACAATGATTGATCTTCGCACTATCAACTTAGGCGACTTCGACTGCGTCGAATTCACGGCGAGGACTGGCCGCGACAAGTCAATTGCCCTGTCCGCCTGTCGTTAGCGATAGGCGGGCCTCATGCTTGAATACCGTTTCGGGAAGGAAGTGATGATGTGGAGAGTTGAGAGTGTCCCCCTCTAAGATTGACCATTTCTCGCTCAAAGGTACCTGCAGCGAGGAACTCGCGGCAGCGCTTTCGAGGCTTTCCCCGCAATCTGAAGCGCATGTACATGGCGATAAGACGATCGCCTACGATGTACATGCGATTACCAATGGTCCGATTGCAGTTATTGCCGCGCACTACGAGGGCGACCTAACCGTCCAGCACCGGGGACCGGCGGAGGCAAACATCATCATGCTTCCACTACATGGGCGATCGGTCGTTACCGTTGACGGCAGACAAATCCCGTCAGAGGGAACGCGGGGCGTTTTCGTGAACAGTATGTCGGCGAGTACGACCCAATTCATTGGGCCCAGGAAACATTTGGGGCTTAGGATCGCCCATGATGAGCTGACGCGCCGTTTGGGATGTCGGCTCAATACGCCAATAAGAGGCAGCCTCGATTTTTCGCCAGAAATCGACCTATCGGTCGGGTTCGGCTCCCTTTTGGTTCAACTGGTACCAGTGCTGTATGCTGGATTACGAGACGGAACCCTCCTTCAATCACCGATAGCACTTCATCACCTCACTGAAACGACGATGGAGCTTTTGATCGAAGCTGCGCAGCATCGCTACTCATCTGAGTTATGCCGCGTTGCTGAATCACCCTTACCCAAGGCCGTTAAGCGGGCGGTCGACTATATGCGTGCCAATGTTACTCGGCCGCTATCTCTTGAGGAAATCGCAACGGCTTGTGGCGTAAGCCGACGCACTCTTCAAAGCGGTTTTCGCAACTTTCGGAATACGACCCCTCTGGCATTCCTGCAGCACCTACGGTTGGAATTAGTGCATCAGGAACTGATGACAGGCGAACCTGGCCTCTCGGTCACGCAGGTCGCTCTGAAATGGGGCTTCGTGCATAGAGGCAGATTTTCTGCGGACTATCGCAAGCGCTATGGGGTACTTCCCTCGGAAACATTGCGTATATCATAAGCAGATTGCGCCGACCGAGCTACGATCAGCCGGCACGCTCGACCGTCCTCAAGGCTTGCAGCAACAGCACTCTCCAGAAAAGCCGACTGCCTCGGCCCAAGATCTGTCTTGCAGATGATCCCCTGAACGCGACGATGTTCCGATCTGCGCAACGCAGTTCAAGACCACTACAGGAGTTAATCTTATAGTAATTATGCCGAGGTCATCTCACACATAGCGGTCAATGTCGCAATGTTCTGGACCGCGTCGCTAATGGAAGCCGGTGTAATTTATAGTCGTCTATGAGGAACATATGTCGAGACTGCCGCTATCTCTACTTTTAATGATTTTGGCAATTATCCCGTTGACGGCGTTCGTAATCATCGGAGTATCAACATCACTGGGATATTACCGAGAATACTCTACCTTCCGCAGCGCACAAACAACGCAGCGACTTGGGCGGGAAGGCGGATTCCTCGCCCAAGCTATAGCGGCGGAAGCGTTTGCAGGCGCCGACGTGCGTCGGGCAAAGCAAGCTGCATCGGACAGGGCTTTTACAGCGGTCTTTTCCGCTTACGACTCTTGGAAAAAGGCATTCGACGATCCGGCCATAGAACGGGCGGTACAGATCATTCGTGAAAGGCGGGACAATATCGATAGCTTCCGCCGGCGCGTCGATGACGGAACGGCTAGCGAGGCGGAGGGAGCTGTTGCTTTGCGCCCAGCTGCCCTTGCGGGCTTGGAGCTCGTCCGTCGCACTGGGGCGACTGTCAATGATTTGGATTTAGCACGCCAAATTACCGGTTTTCACGCGCTCATGCAGATCACGGAAGCTAGTTTGCTGGAGATCAGGCCCGGCCGAGCCTACGTCAAAAATTCAGCCATGTCCGTCGATCTATTTTCGTCCCTCTTACAGTCAAAAAATCTAAAGCAGCTTTATGTGCCTGCGATGCAGGAATTTCTCCCCGCCGATCTCGTCAAATCTTATGACGACTTCGAGGCCAGCGCCGCAGGCAAGTTCATCGCGGGCGTTCGCGATCAGATGTATGCAAACCAGCCGGGCGTTTCCTTCCCCCCCGAGACGTTGGATCGATGGAATGAAATCACCCAACAGCGGGCTGCTTTGTTGACCGCACTCATTATGCGCACCGGCGACGAGTTGGACGAGATGGCATTTCAGCGTTACGCCGATCTTCGCAATGCCTTTATCGGCTACTCCGGCGCCACGCTTCTGATCATGTCTACGGTACTCATTTTGTGCATTTCGGTCGTTCGGAGAATTTCAAGCTCCATTCGGACTCTGACAAGCCGAATGAAGGCACTCGCAGAAGGCGATACGTCGGCGCCGGTGCCCTTGACGATCCGACGCGACGAGATCGGGGACATGGCGCGTTGCCTTGAGTTTTTCCGCGGCGCGGCCATACAGAAAAGTAACCTGGAGACATCCGCGGAAGCTGAGCGCATTCGTTCTGACCAAGAGAAGCTGGATATTCAGGTAAGGGCGGAAAAAGAAGCAGAAGAGCGCCTCATCCGAGCGACGACGGCATTGGCAACCGGGTTGAAGCGGATGGCGGATGGAGACTTGATTTATGAAATTGAGGAGCCGTTAGCGCCACAGTTTGAAAGTTTGCGCAGGGATTTCAACGCTTCCATTCGTCAGCTCCGGGACGTGCTTGTTACCGTCGGCCATTCAGTCGAAACGGTCACGAATGGCAGCTCGGGCGTCTCGGCCGCATCTGAAAATCTTTCAAGACGCACGGAGCAGCAGGCGGCTTCGCTCGAGGAAACTGCAGCGGCGTTGGAGGAGATAACCGTCAACGTTGCATCGACCACGAAGAGGACGGCTGAGGCGCGCGGAGCCGTCCAACAGATGCGAGATCATGCGGAAATGTCCGGTCGGGTTGTACGCGATGCTATCGGCGCCATGAATCGCATTGAAAACTCCTCCAAGCAGATTTCCCAGATCATCAGCGTCATCGACGCGATCGCCTTCCAAACGAACCTCCTGGCGCTGAACGCCGGCGTCGAAGCAGCGCGTGCTGGCGACGCGGGAAAAGGCTTTGCGGTTGTTGCCCAGGAGGTCAGGGAGCTTGCACAGCGCTCAGCGACAGCGGCAAAAGAAATCAAGGATCTCATCGGCAATTCAGCTCTTGCCGTCGACGAAGGCGTAAGGCTCGTGAGTGAAACCGGATCGGGCCTGAGAACGATTGAAGAGCTTGTGCAGGATGTAAATCTTCATATGGACGCAATCGCAACGGCCTCCCAGGAACAATCGTCGGGCCTGCGCGAGATCAACGGCGCGGTTAACCATATGGACCATGCCACTCAAGAAAATGCGAGCATGGTCGCGGAGATGAATACTGCAGGATCGCACCTCGCTCAAGAGAGCCAAAGCCTAGCCGCACTGTTGAAACATTTCCACTTCAAAGACGAGAGCGGGAAGCCACAGAAGGTCACGGGCGAACTTGGGAAGAGCTTCCCGCCCGGTCAGACAATGGTTGACCGCGGAGACTATCCGATGCGCCGTGGTAACCTGGTGCTCGCGCCTTCGAATGATGATTGGCAAGCGTTCTAAATGATATGGGCGGCGTCGCCGACCACATGCAAATACACGTCTTTGATGATTCTGAATGAGAGCGATATCCCGGTGGGGTAGCGGCATGGTACTCCGCCAAATGACTTGTGCGGTCCTAACAAAATGCTGGCTTGACGCATGATTGCTCAGCCACGTGACAAAGCAGGACAGGCACATGAAACACGTACGTCAATCGGAACGCACATCCCGCCCCGAACAGCCTGTGGAAGTGCAGATGCCGACTGATGCTCAAATCGACCAGGGGCGTGGAGCCTTCCGCAACGCGGTCAATGCCAGCGCTCCGCTTGCCACGGGCACGGCCCCGCCATTTTCGGAAGCCTCCGTTGTCCGGCCATCGCACGGTCACGACGCAGATGTCGCAAGTCTGAAGCAACCGTTTGAGAAGGCTTTCCGGGCGAATCCCCGGCATCCTGCGACAAACATCGACTTGCCATTCAACGCCGAAGAGATGTCCAGTGCCGTCGTACTCGACGCGATCCCGTTACCCGTCTTCTTCAAAAACAGAGATGGGATACACCTTGGTTGCAACAGGGCCTTCGAAAGCTTCTCCGGCCGCTCAAAGGGAGATATTATCGGAAAAACCGTTTTCGATTTGGTGCCCGCACCCATAGCCGAGACGTATGCCGCGTTGGACGAGGCGCTTTTTGCAAATGGCGGTGTTCAGCAATATGAAGCAAAGGCCACCACCGAGAATGGTGGTGTCGTTGATCTTTTACTCAGCAAGACCGCAATCACTGATATCGCTGGTAACAGGATCGGCTTGGTTGGCGCGATGTTGGACATCACAGAGCGAAAACGTGCGGAGCATGATCTCAAAGAGGCTCTTGAATTCGCAGAGGGAATTATTGCCGCCATTCCTGACGTTCTGTTCGAGGTAAATGCCGACGGTCGCTACCTGCAGGTCTGGGCAAGGAATCAGGAGATCCTGGCGCAGCGAAAAGAAGTGCTGCTCGGCAAGCTTGTCCGCGATGTGCTCCCTCCAGATCAGGCCGACATCGCTATGCTGGCTCTTGAAGAAGCCGATGAAACCGGCGCCTCCTACGGTCGTTGTGTCCGTATAGCCCTACCAAACGGCGAATCCCGTTGGTTTGAACTGTCGGTCGCAAGGCGACCAAGCAGCAATCACTCAACCGTCACTTTTCTGGTGTTATCTCGCGATATTACCGAACGAAAGCACGCCGAGGGCACGACTATTGAAGCTCGGGCTCGCCTCCTAAGTGTCCTGCAGACCATTCCGGATATGGTATGGCTGAAAGACGTAACAGGCAAATATCTGTTGTGCAATCATGCCTTCGAAGAATTGGTCGGCAAGGCAGAAGCGGAAATCGTCGGGAAAACGGATTATGACCTGTTTACTCCCGAACTCGCCCAGTTTTTTCGTGACAAGGATGAGGAGGCCATGCAAGCCGGCCGTATTCTCATCAATGAGGAACGGTTTACCGCTCACGAGGACGGTCGATCAACGCTTTTGGAGACTCGTAAGGTTCCGGTATTCACGGGGGGAAAGCTGATGGGGATCCTCGGCGTCGCCCGCGATATCACCGAACTGGACACGTCCCGTAAGAAAATCCATCAGATGGCATTCTACGATTCTCTGACCGGCCTGCCTAACCGGACACTTTTCAATGAACGGCTACGCGAGATGATCGGGGACGCGGCTTCGGCGGGCCAGCGAGCCGGGGTGATGCTGATCGACATGGACCATTTCAAAGCGATCAATGACACTATGGGACATCCCGTCGGTGACGAGTTGCTGCGGCAGGTGGCGACACGCATGAAAAAAGGCGTCCGTGCCAGCGACACCGTGGCGAGACTCGGTGGAGATGAATTTGCAGTCTTGCTGCCCAATGTTCAGGACAATGACGATTTGGCTCAAATTGCCAGCAGAATGCTTGCCGCATTCGGCGAACGCTTCATGCTTTCCGACAGGGAGATCTTTGTATCCTGCAGCATCGGGATATCGGTATTTCCAAATGACGGCGACGCTCCCGACGATTTGGTGAAATATGCGGATTCTGCGATGTATTTGGCGAAGCGCTCGGGGCGTAGCAACTTCCGCTTCTACTCAAAGGATCTCACGATTGGGGCTGAAAAGCGCCTAGCGCTAGAATCAGACCTACGCCTAGCTTTGAAACATGAGCAACTTGAACTCCATTATCAGCCAAAGGTCCTATTGGACAACGGAAAGGTGATCGGTTCAGAAGCACTGCTACGATGGCATCATCCGAAGATGGGAATGATCCCTCCGGGAGAATTCATAGGTGTCGCCGAGGAAACGGGATTGATCATCGATCTTGGACGATGGGTGCTGCATGAGGCGTGTTGCACGGCTGCCGTCATGAATGCAGATGGACTGCCCCCGCACAAGATTGCGATAAATTTGTCTCCTAAGCAGTTTCAATGCCCGCGTTTGTCGCAAACGGTGGCGGACGTATTGCAGGAAACCGGTTGTCGTGCGGAGTGGATCGAGGTTGAAATAACTGAGAGTCTCCTGCTCCATAACTGCGAGGGCGTTTCGACGACACTCTCTCAATTGCATGCGAGCGGAATTTCCATAGCGATCGATGATTTCGGCACCGGCTACTCATCTCTGAGCTATTTGGCTAACTTTCCCATTGATACCCTCAAAATTGACCGGTCATTCATCAATCGATCCGACAAGCGAAGTAGAGAACTGGTCAAGGCAATTCTCTCAATTGCGCGCTGCCTAGGGCAAAATGTAGTCGCTGAGGGCGTGGAGACGGTCGATCAAGAAAAATTCTTGGCTGAAAGCGGCTGCGCTGTGGCACAGGGGTTCTACTATAGCAAGCCCATCCCGAAGTCCGAACTTCTCGCTGCAAACGCAGTGCTCGAGTTCTCTCGCGGTGATTCCCATCTTACGCCGATGCCCGCAGAGGAAGGGGTGGCACTCATGCGCTTGCCTCCCGCATCTGTTGGGACCCGAACCGCGTGAAGCCTACGGCTAACAGCGCGCAGGATCCACGCCACCTGCGGCGCTGTTTATACCGCACTCATCCAACGGAAGCCCAAACTACTCTGGGCGATTGGATAAAACGCGGACCAATAGGAACTACTTAAAACTTCAGGTGCTTTGATGTTCCGAAATATGCAGGCCCTGTACCGAATTGCGCGACGAAACATACGTTGACGTGTTTTCGCTTTCGATTGCCATTGCAAAGACTTGCCCAGTACAATCTACTATTCTGCGTCAATATCGTCAAAAGCATAACCGTGCAAAAGCTCATCCCATTTCCCCATCCGAATAGAAGTTCTGCGGATTTGAAAAGTTCAACTGCGAATTCGAATGGCTCCGGACATTTCGACATCATCCAATCGCTGAAATCGGAACTTCACGATTTGGCTAGTGCCGTAAATCAGTTGGAGGCGCTATGTGAGTCATACCGATCCCAAGCTGATACGTGCTCGCAACCTGACTGAACGACTGAGCGTCCGCGCTTGTCATCGTATTCCCTATGACCCTCTCTGGGCGTGGCGGCCAGTGGTTCGTTGAATCTTGCCAAACGTTCCCGGATCCCACCACTTCCCGAACACGGGAGCTTCAATTCGATCAACTCGAAACTTTCGGCCATTTGAACGGGTGGCGGAAAAAAACGCCAGCGATTGCGCCGTGATTTCGTAATGGTTCTGCCTATTTGCTGAAGGCGGTCGGCCGATTGGAATGCTCCATCAGACCTCAACTTACCGGCAGCAAGGACTGCAGGTTCGATAGCTTCTTTTCGTGGATGAGGATATACGGATCCTCGAACTCTACCCGCATCTTGTCCTGGTTGGCGACGAAGTAGGGGCTGAGGTACGGGTCGAATGCATGCGCGCGAAGACTACGAGTTTGGTCTCGGCGGTCTTGGCTTCCTCGACGAAATGGCACTCTCGTTGCTAACCTTCTCCATTGCGTCGACGAGGAACGGCCGCGCAAGGTCGATGCCACGCTTCGGGTCCATCGATTCATCCCGGACGCTCCCGCCTTGCGTAATAGACTGGATTTTTCATTTCTGCCTGGGTTTCAAACCTGTCTCGCCGTGGTGTTGCTGCATCCCGTCCTGCCCCGGCTTTTGGTCCTGCCAGGCTCGCGCTGCCCGCAACGGCTTTGCCGTCCTTCACTTCGTTGCGGCCCTGCGGGTGCTGGCCGCACTTGCAGCCTGGCTTTTGGACCGCCGTAGCAGGTCGCGATGGCCGCGACCTCGAACGGAGGTTCAGAGATGAACAGGCAGCAATCCAATCAACGATCCGATATCTACAGCCGCATCACCACCAAGATCATCGCCGATCTCAAACAGGGCGTCCGTCCATGGACCAAGCCATGGACGACGGGAGGCTGGACAGCCGAGGTCAGCCGGCCACTGCGCCACAATGGCCAACCCTACACCGGCATCAATGCTCTGCTCCTCTGGTCTGAAGCCATCGCCCGCGGCTTTGCATCACCAAGGTGGATGACGTTTCGCCAGGCAATCGAGCTCGGCGGCGCCGTCCGCAGGGGCGAAACCGGCACGACCGTCGTCTTCGCCAGCTCTTTCATCCGCGCCGAGACGACGGAGACAGGCGCCGAAATCGAACGCGACATCCCCTTCCTCAAAACCTACACCGTGTTCAACACCGACCAGATCACCGGCCTTGATGGCCTTGCCCATTCCATCGCGCCTGACCAGGATTGGATGAGCCGCATCGGTGCTGCCGGCCGCTTCTTTGCCAATACCGGCGCCCTGATCCGCCATGGAGGATCGGCGGCCTATTATGCTGCTGCCCGTGACTACATCCAGATGCCGTGCTTCGACGCCTTCCGGGACGATGCATCCTATGTCGCCGTTCTCAGTCACGAGATGACGCACTGGACCGCTGCACCGCGAAGGCTCGATCGGGATCTCAGCCGCTATGCGAAAGACAGGAGCGAACGCGCCCGCGAAGAGCTCATTGCCGAACTCGGCAGCTGCTTTCTCTGCGCCGATCTTGGTATCGTCCCCGAGCTCGAACCACGCCCCGACCATGCAAGCTATCTCGATGACTGGCTCAAGGTTCTCGGCAGCGACAAGCGTGCCATCTTTTCAGCGGCAGCTCATGCCCAGCGCGCGGTCGACTATCTGCATGACTTGCAGCCGGACCTCAACGAGGAGGAGGCGGCGTGAGCCGTCTCCTTCTTAGCCACCCGGACGCCGCCCACTGCCGCGACCCGACGGCCGCAAGCTCCTATCCCGCGAACCGGCGTCTAAAATCGTCAGGCATTGACCTCGCGCAGCTAGTGGGGCGTGTTCACCGGCATATTGAAGTGACGCGCGAAGTATTCCGACGGCGTCGTCATGCGGCCCGTGGTGAGAACCAGCGCATCCCCTCGACCGTCGATGCTGAAAATCACGCGACTGTGCAGGCTTGCAACCTCCTCCGGCAGATCCTCCCTTAGCATCGCGATGGCGGAAGCCATCGTCCGCCGAGGGCGAACGAGAACGATGTCCCGCGCGAACGAGTCGTCGTGCGTAGCATCGAGAGAAGCGTTGATGACAGCGGGTCGTCGGATGATCTATTTGGAACTAGCAAAAAATATTGCTTTGATAAATTTGCGCTGACAGCTTTGGCCGCGGCCTCAACACGAGCGGGTGCCTGCAGCCGCTGGCGCGCATTGGAAAGATGGAGGCGGACGGTTTGAATGGATAAGTTTCAGTCTCCTATGGATAGCACCGTCACTATCGCCGTCGGATAAAAGCTGCAAACAACGTCTTTCCTGTTTCGTCAGATCCTGCCTGGGATTAGCGATCTCTCCGTCCAAACGCGTTGGACCCGTTCATGAAATCTGTTTTCGCTTGGCGCGTAATGCCGGATAGACACTGGAGAGCCAACCATCGGCGCCCTCACCGGTAGGTCATGTTCCAGCCGAGTTCGCCGGTGCGCAACGCGCTCCATATGCTGAGCGGCGACGGAGATAGGGAACGCACGGGCGGGGGCAGTCGGTCCCGCCTCCCTTGACGGCCGCTATGCTGAGGCTCCTGCGGCTGCCCTTGTTCCGCCCTTAGCGTGGCGAGAATTCCCGAAATCCGCCTCACGGCGCCGCTATGCTGATTTCTCCGATACTCTTCATTGTTTGATTGCAACCCGCCTGCGGACGGGTTGCCTGATCGTCCCTGATGACTACCGGCAGCCATGCGATCGGGCTGGCGGATGATTCGCATCTCACTCCATTAAAGCCGAAGATCAGTCAGTTTAACCCCGCCTCCTGGCTGGCGCGGAAAGAGCTCAGCTTGCTCAGGAGGTCCTGAGAGATCTCGAATTGCCGCGCCGTCCCCCGGCCCATGGCGTTCTTCCCCATCGTCTCCACCAGCATTCCCCGCTTTACCAAAAGGTCGACCGTCTCCTTCACACCGCTGCGTGTTAGCTCGGTAATCTCAATTATATTAGAGAGGGTTAGCTTCTGATGGGCCTGAGTCATCGTATAGAGGATCGTCATCATGCCGATCTGCTTCAGCCTCGCCTGCGGGGTCTCGTCCTCCAGCGGATGGTCGAGGATCTCATGGAGAATGAGTCCCGAGAAGGCAAGGTTGTGCCATTGCGTTTTAATCGCGCTTGTCATGTCATTTAACTATGTTATATACGACAGTATAAACGCGGGCAGGCAGATTGAGTCTCCCGAAACGCAATAGGGCGCCATCGTCTCGAAGGATCCTGTTCATGAAAAGCCTTCTCCTGAATTCACTGCTTACGGTCTGCTTCGTTGCGCCACCCTATCTTATTTTCGGCAGTAACGCGCGGGCCGAGGATTGGGGATGCCAGGTTATCCTATGCCTTTCCAATCCCGGCGGGCCGACGCAATATGCCGAATGCCGGCCGCCGATCCAGAAGCTGTGGCGGGAGCTTGCCGAGGGGCACTTATTCCCGACCTGTAGCGGCGTCGGTTTTCAGAGTTCGCGGCCGGGCTATGAACCCTATTATTGCGATGCGGGGTACAAGCTCACGACTGATAGCGGTCGCGGCGGTCGGCAAGCAACCTGCGTGTCGACATCGCCGCAGCCGGTGAGCAACAGCCTCTGCTGGGATGGGAACGACTATACTTCCCGCGACAATTCGGTCCTGTCGCCACATTGGCAGCGCGTGGACGGGCACCGCCAGTGCATGGGCTATCCGATAAGTCGTCCGAATGTGCGATCGCAGCCGCACTATGTCGATGTCACCATCGACGGCGCCGGTAAACAGCGCGTTTGGTACTGACCGATGGGTGCTGCATTCGTCGAAATCGCGCAAACCTGTGCGCCGATGGTTCAGGTCGAGACGCTGGCCGGCATTGTCAGCCTCGAGAGCCGGTTTCAGCCCTTCGCCATCCGCATCAACACGGGCCCGCCGCTGGCCGCTCAACCCGTATCGAAGGCGGAGGCGATCGAGGTTGCCACGTCCCTGATTGCCGATCGCCAGGATATCCAGATCGGCCTTGGCGGCCTTGGCATCGAGCACCTTCAGAAACTAAAGCTATCCGTCGCCGACGCCTTCGATCCCTGCCGGAACCTCAAGGCCACGGCCACGCTTCTCGACGGATACTACCGCGCCGCATTACGCGCGGGGGATCCGGCTCAGGCCGAAAGGGTGATGCTCCAGTCCTATTATGGCCGCGATGATCCATCCCTCGGCGCCATGGCCAAATATGACGAGCAGGTACGCCAGGAAGCAAAGCAGTTATCGCCAACGCTTGCCTCGCTCACCATTGGCGAACGCGCTGACCAGGACGGGTCGGGCGGGCAGCCACAGGATGAGGTGGTACCAGCACTTCCCGAACCGCCTTTACAACCCTCCCAAGCCGTCGAGGCCCCATCCTGGGACGTGTTCAGCTCAAGGCGGCAATCCTCGGTTCTCGTTTTCCAAAATGATCGATCGGAGCAAAGTGAATGATCTTCAAAGCCAGACTTCGCCCCCTTGCCGCATCCACGCTCATGGCGGCCGCCATTGTCATCTGCCTGGTCGAGCCAGCGTTCGCCCAGGCCGCCGGCATCGAAACCGTGCTGCAGAATATTGTCGACATGCTGACCGGCAATATCGCCCGTCTGCTGGCCGTTATCGCCGTCATCATCATCTGCATCGCCTGGATGTTTGGCTACATGGATTTGAGGCGGGCCGGCTTCTGGATCATCGGGATCGGCGGCATTTTCGGCGCCACCGAGCTGGTCAATACCATCGTGGGGAATTGAGCGCTATGGCGAGCATTCCGAGTCTCGAAGACGACACGTTGTTTCTCGCCTGCACGCGCCCGGCAATGATCGCTGGCGTGACGATGGAGGCGATGGGCGTCAACATCATGCTGACGACCATCCTTTACATCACTGCGGGATCAATCGCCTACGCGCTGGTCGGTATCGTTTTCCATGTCCTGTTTCGCGCGCTCGTCAAGCACGACCACAATATGTTTCGGATCCTCATTGCGTGGATCGAAACCCGTGGCCGCTCCCGCAATACCGCGTATTGGGGCGGCGCCACGCTCTCGCCTCTGAAGCTCACCCGGCGTTATGACGAAAGGGATCTCAGCTTTGTCTAACATTGCGACGCTCCGGTCGCGCGAGCTAGGGCCGGAAACCTTCATTCCCTATGTCAGGCATGTCGACGAGACGACCATTGCGCTCGAATCCCGAGCGTTGATGACAATGATCGCTCTCGACGGCGTTTCCTTCGAGACATCAGACGTCAGGAATCTCAACGGCCTGCACCGCAGCCTGAACACGCTCTATCGCAATATCGCCGACGAGCGACTGGCGCTCTGGACGCATATGGTGCGCCGCCGCGACAATGCCTATCCCGAGGGACGCTTCGCCAATCCCTTTTCCGACGGTCTGAACGCGCGATATCGGGAGCGGATGGTGAATGAAGACCTGTTTGGCAACGATCTCTACCTCACCCTTGTCTGGCATCCCGGGCGGGATCCCGCCGAAAAGGCCGCCAAGCTTCTCTCTCGACTCAGCAAGGCGCGCCGATCCGATGCCGAGCTCGACGGGCAGGCTCTGAAGCATCTGCGTGACCGGGTGGCGGATGTCGCCGCCGGCCTGCAGCGCTTTGGGCCGCGGCAGCTTACCCTCCACGAACATGACGGCATCCTTTTCTCCGAGCCGAGCGAAGTTCTCCACCAGATCGTCGGTGGACGGCGGGAGCCGATCGCATTGACGGAGGGACGAATTTCCTCGGCGATCTATTCCGACCGGGTGATTTTTGGGCGCGAAACCATTGAAATCCGTCACGAGGCCGACAGCCGCTATGCCGGCATGTTCGGCTTCAAGGAATATCCGGCGACGACGCGCAGCGGCATGCTCGACGCTATCCTGACCGCACCTTTCGAGCTCATCCTGACGCAGTCCTTCGCCTTCACCTCAAAGGCCGATGCCCGCACGATCATGGGTCGCAAGCAGAACCAGATGGTCAGTGCCGGCGACAAGGCAGCCTCGCAGATCGAGGAACTCGGTGAGGCGATGGACGATCTCGAATCCAATCGCTTCGTTCTCGGGGAACATCATCTTACGCTTGCCGTCTTCGCTCCCTCGGTCAAGGAACTGACCGATCACATGGCGAAGGCGCGCGCCTATCTCACCAGCGGCGGCGCGGTCGTCGCCCGCGAGGATCTTGGGCTCGAGGCTGCTTGGTGGGCACAACTGCCGGGCAATTTCCGCTATCGCGCGCGCTCGGGAGCGATCACGTCGCGCAACTTCGCAGCCCTTGCTCCCTATCATTCCTATCCGGCGGGCAAGAAGGACGGCAACGAGTGGGGACCGGCGGTCGCCATGCTCAAGACCGCGTCCGGCTCGCCCTTCTATTTCAACTTTCACCACGGCGACCTCGGCAACACGTTCGTCTGCGGCCCGTCGGGTGCGGGCAAGACGGTGCTGTTGAACTTCATGCTGTCGCAGCTCGAAAAGCACGATCCGCATATGGTCTTTTTCGACAAGGACCGCGGCGCGGATCTCTTCGTGCGGGCGGCCGGCGGCACCTATCTGCCGCTGAGAAATGGTGTCGCCACCGGCTGCGCGCCGTTGAAAGCACTGGAATTCACTGCGGAAAACAAAGTATTCCTCACCGGTTGGATCGCCAAGCTGGTCCGATCCGGACCTGGCGAATTATCGATTACCGAGTTGCGCGACATCACCTCGGCGGTCGACGGGGTGGCGGACCTGCCGGTGGAGCGTCGCTCCATCGGCGCCCTGCGCACCTTCCTCAACAATACCGATCCCGAGGGCATTGCCGCACGTCTGCGACGGTGGGAGAGGGGCGGGCCGCTTGGCTGGGTCTTCGACAACGAGGCTGACGATATCGGTATCGGCCCCAGGTTCATCGGCTACGACATGACCGATTTCCTCGACAATGAGGAGATCCGCACGCCGTTGATGGCCTACCTGTTCTATCGCATCGAGCAGCTGATCGACGGGCGTCGCATCATCATCGTCATCGACGAGTTCTGGAAGGCGCTGCAGGACGAAGGCTTTCGTGATCTCGCCCAGAACAAGCTCAAGACGATCCGCAAGCAGAACGGTCTCATGCTGTTTGCGACCCAGAGCCCGCGCGACGCCATCGTATCGCCGATCGCCCACACGATCATCGAGCAGTGCCCGACCCAGATCTTTCTTCCGAACCCGCGCGGCGACCGCGCCGACTATGTCGACGGTTTCAAGCTGACCGAACGTGAATTCGAGCTCATCTCGCGCGAGCTCTCCGTCGAGAGCCGCCGGTTCATCGTCAAGCAGGGGCACAACAGCGTTGTCGCCGAGCTGAACCTCAACGGCTTCGACGACGAACTTGCCATCCTCTCCGGCCGGACGGCCAATGTCGAGCTTGCCGATGCTATCCGTTTGGAGATCGGCGAGGGACGGGAGGATTGGCTTGCCGTGTTTCATCAGAGGAGGAAGACAGCATGATCCGAACAGGAACGATGCGGCCATTATTTGTATCGGCCGCTCTTTTAGCGTCGGCGATGCTGGCGTCGGCCCAGGGCATCCCGGTCATCGATCAGACATCGATCGCCAAGCAGATTGAGAGCATCACGCAGCTGAAGTCCCAGCTCGACGCCTTGAACCAGCAGCTCCAGCAAGCCCAGCAGCTCTACGGCTCGCTGAACAAGATCACCAACATGGCCGACGTCGCCAACCTGCTGAACGATCCGTCGATCCGCAAGGCGCTTCCGCAGGACTTCAACGCAATCGAGGGCCTGTTCCAAGGTTCCGGCAGCGGCGTCTTCGGCAGTTCCGCTTCGAAATTCCTTCAGGATAACTCCAGCTATCGCACCGATGCCGACGATTTCTATGCGCAGGAACTGTCGCGCATCCAGAACCAGAACGCCGGGCAGATGAGCCTCGGCCGGCAGATCTACGATGCGGCGACCAAGCGCATCGGCGGCATCGATGAGCTTCGCCAGAAAATCTCCGGTGCTGCCGACGCCAAGGACATCGCCGATCTGCAGGCCCGCCTCCAGGCCGAAACCGCCTTCTTGCAAACCGACGTCTTGCGCATGCAGGGCCTGCAGATGGTCCAGCAGGCCCAGGTGCAGGTCGATGACCAACGCAAGGCCGAGGACTGGCGCAAGCGCATGGACACGATGGGAGCGGCGCTCAAATGAAGTGGCTTCTTTTTAGCGCGGCAATGCTTTTTCTGGCGGCCTGCTCCCCGCAGGCGGAGAAGATTTACACGGTCGATGAGTTCATGGCGGACGATGCTCTGCTCGCGAAAATCATCGGCGAATGCCGTAACAATCCCGGAGAACTCCGTGATACGCCCAATTGCCGCAACGCCGAGGCGGCCGACGGCAAGCTGCGGCTGGAGCGGATGGGCAAATCGTTGGGAGGCTGACGATGTATCAGGTCTTCAGCTTCGTCGACGGGCAGTTCAAGGCACCGCTCGAGAACTTCATTTCGTCGGGCACCTCCAATATCGCCAGCTGGGTCAGCGGCCCGCTGACGGCCGCACTTACACTTTATGTCGTGCTCTACGGTTATCTCGTTCTGCGCGGCTCCGTGCAGGAACCGATCCTCGAATTCGCTTTCCGAGCGATGAAGCTCGCCATCATCGTCATGCTGGTGAGGAATGCCGGCGAGTATCAAACCTACGTCACCAATATCTTTTTCGATGCGCTGCCGCACGAAATCTCGCAGGCGCTGAACTCCGGCGCGGCGCCGAGCGCCTCCACATTCGACAGCCTGCTGGATAAGGGCCAGAGGTGCGCCAAAGAGATATGGTCGCGGGGTTCGTGGCCTATCGATATCGTCACCGGCGTGGGCGGCCTGCTGGTTATCGGCGCAAGTTTTCTTGTCGCGGCGATCGGTTATATAGTTTCGCTCTATGCCCGGCTGGCGCTTGCCATCGTGCTGGCAATAGGTCCGATCTTCATCGCGCTCGCCATGTTCCAGTCGACCCGCCGATTCACGGAATCCTGGATCGGCCAACTCGCCAACTTCGTCATCCTGCAGGTGCTGGTGGTGGCGATCGGCTCGCTGCTGATCACCTGCATCGACACGACGTTTACGGCGATCGAAAGCTATAGTGACGTGCTTATGCGGCCGATCGCGCTCTGCGCCATTTGCGTTGCCGCACTCTACGTCTTCTACCAACTGCCCGGCATCGCTTCAGCTCTCGCGGCGGGCGGGGCGTCGCTCACCTACGGCTACGGCGCCGCCCGCGATGCGCATGAAAGCACGCTCGCCTGGGCGACATCCCACACAGTCAGAGCGGTCGGCCGAGGCGCGCGTTCCGTTGGCCGCCGCCTGACTCCAGGCCGGACCGAATGACGGCCACCAACGCTTCAGACAATTGAACAGGTTTTTTTGGGATGCTCCGTATCGTTTTATCGTTTTTGCTGACCGCCGGTCTCGTAGGCTGCGGTTCGATTTCCCACCCGTTGCCCAAATGTGATGGTTATTCCCGCCGGCCGCTGAACCGCGCCATGTGGCAATGGCAGGACAGTGGAGGCGAGCAGCCGGCGACCCGGGCCGTTCCCGCTGAGCCGACCAGTCACGCCGCCGCCTATGTGCCGGAACCATCTTCAGCCACACCGGCCGCTTTCGCGCATTTCGATGTCGCGGGCTCCTACCGTCCATGCGAGGGCGAATGACATGGTGACCACGAATAACCTCAAAAGTTACTTCGACAAAGCCCGCCGGTTCGATCAGGACCGGATGATCCAGGTCGAGCGTTCCGCCCGCATCGCTTGGTTCGTCGCTGCTTGCGCCGGCACGCTTGCTGCCGTTTCCGTCTTTGCCGTTGCCGGCCTCACTCCTTTGAAAACCGTCGAGCCTTTCGTCGTGCGGGTCGATAATTCCACAGGCATCGTTGACGTAGTCTCGGCGCTGACGTCGGCCGCCGGCACCTACGACGAGGCCGTCACCAAATATTTCGCGGCCAAATATGTCCGCGCCCGCGAGGGCTACGTCTGGAGCGAGGGCGAGGAGAATTTCCGCACCGTCGCCTTGCTGTCGACGCAGCCGGAACAGACTCGATTTGCCGCAGTCTACCGCGGCAGCAATCCCGATTCCCCGCAGAACATTTATGGCCGCAGCGCCACGTCGCGGATCAACATTGTTTCCATCTCGCTGATCAACGCCAATGTGGCATCCGTCCGCTATATGAGGACCGTGACCCGCGGTGACGAGGTGCGCACCACGCACTGGGTTACGACCCTGACCTTCTCCTATGCCAACGCTCCGATGTCCTCGACCGACCGGCTGACCAATCCGCTCGGCTTCGTCGTCAGCGAATATCGCGCCGATCCGGAGGCCATCAATTGAGACTGCACTTTCTCCTTCCGCTCATTCTGACCACCGGGTTTTCGTCTGCAGCGCTCGCCCTCGAGACGCCGCGCGGCGCCGCGCAGGACAACCGCATCCGTTTCGTCGACTACCAGCCCTATAACATCACCAAAGTCGTCGGCACGCTGCGGTCTTCGGTGCAAATCGAATTCGCCGCCGACGAGGAAATCGCTCATGTGGCGCTTGGCAACAGCGTTGCTTGGGAAGTGGCGCCGGCCGGCAACATCCTGTTCCTGAAGCCCAGGGAAAATCAGCCGGTGACGAATATCTCGGTCGTGACGACACGACGGGACGGCTCGACCCGCAGCTACCAGATGGAACTCACTGTCCGCGACGGAAGCGTTGAAGCCGGTCAGAACACCTTTTTCTATGTGAAATATCGCTATCCCGCTGATGAAGCGGAGCGGCACCGCCAGGAAGCAGCTGCGCGCGCGCAGGCGGCGCAGGCCGGTGAGGCCGATCGCGTGCTTGCCCTTCACGAAGCCTATGGACCGCGCAACTGGCGTTATTCGGCGCAAGGATCCCAAGCGCTCGAACCGCAAGCGGTCTATGACAACGGCAAGGTCACGACCTTCGCCTTCGCCGGCAACCAGGAAATGCCGGCGATCTATATGGAAAATTCCGACGGCAGCGAAAGCCTGGTCTCGAAGTCGGTCGACGGCAATCTCGTCCTTGTTCACGCGATCAGCCGCAAGTTCATCCTGCGCCGGGGCGGCGACGTGCTTTGCGTCTTCAACGAAGCCTACGATCGCGTCGGCATCAATTCCGAGACCAACACGACGTCACCGTCGGTCGAGCGCGTCGTCAAAGTGCCGCCCGGCGCGGCGCAATAGGAGGTGACATGGCCGAGGAAGAGATTGCCCAGATTCCGGGCGAGCGGGCCGAGACGGCGGCCGGTGGCCGGCTCGACAATAACCCCACCCTCAAACGCGGCACTGTCGCGTTGGCGATCGTCGTCTTTGTCGCCTTCGCTCTCTGGTCGATGCGAGGGCAGGACAAACCGTCAGACGGTGCCCAGCCGGAGCGCGTTGTCATCCGGCAGACATCGGATTTCGAACCGGCGAAGGAGCCACAGCCGGTGGCGACACCGCCGCAATTTCAGCTCCCGACGCCTGTCGCCGCCGAGCAGGCGCCGACCGAGGATGACAAGCTGCTCGACGCTGCCCGCCGTGCGCCGGTCATCGCCTATGGCGGCGAGAAATCGCCGGCCACGCGGCGGCAGGATCAGGGCGAGGCGTCGGATCAGGCCTCGAATTACGTGCCGCTCGGCGCCAATCCCGGCGGCTTCGCCTCGCAGGGTGAAAACGAAGACCAGCGCTTCAACCGCTTGCTGACGCCGACGCAGTTGCAGGGATCGCGCGCCGGCACGTTGGGCAACCGCGATTTCATTGTCGCAATGGGGACATCCATTCCTTGCGTTCTCGAGACCGCGCTCTCCTCCGATCAGCCAGGGTTCACGAGCTGCGTCATCAACCGGGACGTTCTCTCAGATAATGGCCGTGTGGTGCTGATGGAAAAAGGCACGCAGATCGTCGGAGAATATCGCGGCGGTCTTCGCCGTGGCCAAAAGCGCCTGTTCGTTCTCTGGAACCGGGCGAAGACGCCGAAAGGCGTGATCATCACTTTGGCTTCGCCGGCGACCGATGCGCTTGGCCGGGCCGGCATCGATGGTTATGTGGACACCCATTGGTGGGAGCGGTTCGGCAGCGCAATGCTCCTGTCGATCGTCGGTGATGCCAGTTCCTATGCCAGCAGCCGGCTGCAGGACAGCGACGTCGAAGCGCAAAATACCACCAGCGCCGGTCAGCAGGCCGCGGCGATCGCCGTCGAGCAGTCGATCAACATTCCGCCGACGCTCATGAAACATCAGGGCGAGTTGGTTTCGATCTTCGTCGCACGCGACCTCGACTTCTCAAGCGTTTATCGGCTTCGCGTGACCGAGCCCCGCAATCGCGTCTACGACCGTGCTGTCCTTGGGGATTTCAGCCCCTCCTCGAAGCTCGTGACAAAATAGGTTCGGCAATGACTGAAGCTGCCGACTCCGGCGTCGTGCGCGAACTGCTTTCGCCACTATCACGCTTCCTACGCGACAAGACGCTCTATGAGGTCGTCGTCAACCTGCCGGGACAGGTCGTCACGGAGGGTAGGGACGGATGGCAGACCTATGAGATGCCCGAACTTTCGTTCGACCGGCTGATGCGTCTCGCTCGCGCCGTCGCGAGCTTCTCCGATCAATCGATCGACGAGACGCGGCCGATCCTGTCGGCGACCCTGCCGGATGATGAGCGGATCCAGATCGTCATCCCGCCGGCAACGACGAAGGGAACCGTCAGCATCACCATCCGCAAGCCGTCCTCCGTGTCGCTGACCCTTGAGGATCTCGATCATGGAGGATTGTTCGCCGACGTTTTGCGGGTCGACGGCGACGCGAGCCAATCGGACCAAAGGCTGTTGGAATACTATCGCATTGGCGCCTACAAAGCGTTTCTCCGGGAGGCGGTGTTTGCAAGAAAGAACATCATCATCTCCGGCGCCACCGGGTCGGGAAAAACAACTCTATCGAAAGCGCTGATCCGCCACATTCCGCAAAGCGAGCGGATTATTTCGATCGAAGACACTCCCGAGCTGGTGGTCCCGCAGCCCAACCATGTTCGGCTCCTTTACTCCAAAGGCGGGCAGGGGCTCGCCAAGGTCGGCGCGAAGGACCTGCTCGAATCCTGCCTGCGCATGCGGCCCGACCGCATTTTGCTGCAGGAGCTGCGGGACGGGACGGCATTCTACTACATCCGCAATGTCAACTCCGGCCATCCTGGCTCCATCACCACGGTCCATGCCGACTCGGCCCGCCTCGCCTTTGAGCAGCTGACTTTGCTGGTCAAGGAGTCGGAGGGTGGTGGGGACCTCGAACGGCACGACATCCGCGAGATGTTGACGATCGCGGTCGACATCATCATCCAATGCAAGCGGATCGACGGCCGGTTTCGGGTGAGCGAGATCTACTATCGAGACGCCGCGACTGACCTCGGCCGCTCTTCGTCGGATCGAGCTTAACGGGTTGCGTCCGGGCCTCAAACAATTCTGTCGGTCTCGACCGTCAGTCCAATTGTGCGGCCTTCTCACGCAGGACCACTGAAAACGCGCGGAGCCCCTGATGGTCCAGTGCATCAATGAATTCGTGAACCGCCGGCACCGTCTTCCGTAAATTCAACCGGCCGCGCCTGATGCTGTCGATCAATGCGCTCGAAAACGTGGAATGGAGGCCCACGAGGAAATTGTCTGGCGACACGCAGGCCACCCCATGAGGCCGAAGGTCCGCGGCTGGGAAATCCTTGAGATTCCACGTGACAATCAGAGAAGCCTTTCCGGCGATGGCTGCAGCTAAAACATGACGATCATCCGGATCCGGTAGCGAGAGGTCGGGGATGAGAATTCGGTGGTTGCCGACATCGGCATCGGGCAAAACTTCCTTGATCCGATCACGGGTCGCTTTCAGACGGGCGAAGGGTATATCGGGTGAGCCGATGGCCAGATTGCGAATCCACTCGGCGTGGATGTCGTCGGTCCAGCGTGCGTCGACGAGACCGTCGAAAGCACACTGGACCAAGACATTACGCAAATGGAAAGGGTAGAGGACGCAGGCATCATAGACCGCGACAGGCGGCTTAGAGGCCATGATTGACGATCAGATCCTCTGTGTCCTCGGCCAGCGCGTCGAGGCTTTTCTGGCGAGCATCGAGCTTGTCCTTGAGCGCGAGAACATCCTTCAACTTGGCTCGGCGGTGCTTGCCGACATAGCGGAAGGGCAGATCGCCGCGATCCATGCGCAGCACCACGAGAGGACGTGAGATGCCGAGGATGGTGGAGGCGTCGGTCGGGCTCAATTCCTGATCTTCCGTGAGCACGGCAACACGCTTGCCGCGCAACAGATGATCGAGGAGTGCTTCGACAGGTGCGAGAGCCGAGGCTGGGAGAGAAAGGGTTTGAAGTTGTCCACCTTCACGGCGAATCCGTAGTTCCAGTTGGTCGCCCTCCGCCAGATTTGGCATAGGCGCGACGGCCTTGCGGTCGCGATCCGACAATTTGGTAAATTGAAGAACATGGCTGGTCATGGCGAACACCTCTGACCATGTATATAGGGCAAGTCGCTTATAACTGCAATAACTGAAATATGCTCCGCTTTCCATCTCCGATTTCTGGGTGCCATAGGAGCGCGCGGCGAACAAGCTCGACCCGCCAACTTGAAGCGTGGGTTACCCGCCAACCGCAAGCGCTCCGCTTTCGATGTGGTCATGCAATGCAAAGGGGGCCGCCTCACCAACTATGCAGAAAAATAGGGCCGCTGGAAAACCAGGGCCCTTTAAGGTGTGAAGGTCAATAACCTCCAGAGGGGAACAGCTGATACGATGGCACTGGGAGGAAAACCATCGATTGCATCAACTGGAGGCAATATGCTCATATTTTGACCGCTTGGTAAACATTTTTTGTGCAGTGCAGCTATGCAGAAATGGCAGAGAGTTCTCTGGGCCGATTTGACCGGGATATAGCTTCACGCAGTCGAGATCGCCCGCTCGATGGCTTCCTTTTAGGGCGTCTACGTCGCTGACCAAGGAGGCTGGTGTGGATTATGGCAGCCGCGGCATTTCGCCGTCGGCTACACGCCAGATCCACGGCGTCATCTCGGCTCTCGCGGCGATCATCTCATTCAATGCAACGTCGTAGTCTTCGTCGGCCTTCGTCGGAACGATGAACATGGCGATCGGCGCTGGCCTTGCCTCCGGTAAGGTCACGGAGGCAATCGGCTGGTCGCGCGAAAGATCGAACCGGAGTCCTTTCACGCTCCTTCGCTTCAGGCTGGAGAGCCGCTCCAGGAGACGCTGTTCATGGATGGTTTCGAACGGGATCCAGTTCTCGTTGACCACCATCAGCGCCACTTCCTCGACCGAAGCTATCCCCGCTCCCGAAATGCCGAACGTGGCGATGACGATGAGATGAAACCCCTCGTTGGATCGCCACAGTTCCAGTTCGGTTTCATATCGGGCATTCAACCGTTTCCACGCCCCCTCATCGAGCATGAAGGGGAAAGGCAGGTGGCGCACCAGCATCTTCTGGCCATCGCGCGCTGAGGAAAATTCCTTTACCTCTCCGACGGTCATCATCAGTTTCCGCGGACCGGGACCGGTTAACTGGGCGCCGGCCAACATAGCCGCACGCCGCGCTGAAATCCCCTCTTTGTCGTCCTGATGAAACACTTCCGGGACAAACAAGATATCGCTGAGAGGGCCGCCGCGGACGATCATCTGCTTTGCCGCGTTCACCAGACTGCTGCGCACGCGCCCCCAGCCGCGTTTCCCGGCCCATAGCGAGGTCCATTCCGTCAGCTCCCCCATGTCCCAGAGATAATGGAGCATCGCCCTGAGCGAGAGCTTCTTGGGCTCGCTTCGCACAGTCTCCGACGGCTCCGAAGGCGATGTCGACGTCGATCGGCCCCCTCGTTTCGACAGCGAAAAATTGAGTTTCAGCGTTGCCGCACCGGTCGCCGCGTCGATTTGGATGGCGTTGCCGATCAACGGCCCGAGGCCGGATAGCTCATACGGCGGGTCGTAAGACGAGCAGCCGGGATCATGCTGCCGGCCTGAGAGCGGCATGCGTTTGATCAGGAATTGGCCATCCATCCGGGCAATGTACATCGGCACCGGCGGTTGCCGACACGGGCAAAGTGGCCTGAGCTTCTGTTCGTAAGCGCGTTCGAGCTGCGGCAGAAACTCTGGAGAACTGTCGTCGAACGCCTGGTTGCCGATCAAAAACTGTCGCACGTCGTTCCTCCCTTGCCTGGCCAAAGGCTGATCGAGCCGTAAAAGGAAGGCGTAGCATGAGCTTCGCGGACTTTACTAGCGCAAAATAGTTAGTATGTAAATGTTACGGCCGCTGGGGCCGATTTCAACGCCAAGGCAGGAAAGAAGATACGTGCATTCCAGCCTCCAAAAATTAAAATTAACGATCATGATAATTAGAAGTCAACGGTGCGTTGATTAGAAGTCAGCCGGTCAAAATGTAGAGGCTGCGCCAGCATGAAGTGAGTTCTAATCGCGTGCTACCCAGCCCTTCGAGCCGGCCGGCACTGAACCGCCGATCACCTTGCCGCCTTCCGACTGCCCGATGGCTGCCGGCGTCTCTACATCGCAGCTGACGCCGATGCGGCCGGCCGGCACGTATCGAGGGATTGAGCTACCGCGCCCAGGCGCTGGGGATCCTGCCGCTAGTGCTTGCCCCGGAGTTCGGCGACTTCAACGAGGATCTGCGCCGGCTCAGTCCGGAACGGCTCATCGCTAATCTCAGGGCGCAGCTCGTTCTGAAACGCTCTGGCCTTTCTGCCCGCATGATCGAGCCGGACGGGGAAGGTGAGGGCGTGAGGGCCTACAGGATGGCAGGTCTCTGCCGGTCGCCGCACGGGTAGGCGCCCGCCCGCGGGCCTGCCGAGAGGCGACCCTTACCATGCGGCGGGCGGGCCTTCAGCGGGTCGCTCAGGTTTCTTCCCCTGGCTTGGGCCGCGTGCGGCCCGCCATTCCTGGCACAGCAAGAAACCTCCCTTCCGCCGCCCGGCGCTTCGCCGCGGCGTCAGGCGCCGCGGTTCCGGCCCGTCTGCCGCGTGGACAGGGATCGCCGTCAGGCCGCGAGAGGCGCGGCCCAAATCCGACGGAGACCATCTGAACCTAAGTCTTCCCATCGACGACGCCTTCGAGCCCCGCCCCGCCTCGTCCCCAACCGACCGTTTCATCTACGAGATGCAGATCTACGGCCATCGCCCCTTCCAGGATGAACCGGACCCGCGTCCGCTGCCGGAGGAGCCGGTCGTCCAGTCGGCGCTGACCGCCATGTTCGATGCTCTATTCGAAATGCTCGGCGATACCCGCCTGGAGCCCGATCTCGAAGACCTCCTGTGGTCGACGGTCAATCTCTTCCACCGCGCCGGCGAGCGCATCCAGCGGGAGCTTCAGCGTAATGAGGATAGCCAACGCAACGGTCAGCGCGAGCAGGACGGCTCGGAGGTCAAGAGTGTCGAGTTGGAGCGCCTCGTTGCCGAAGGCATCACGCTGCTTGAGCGCCGCAATGCCTTCGAGTTCATGCGCGCCTATGCGGGCGACCACTTCGAAGCCAATGCGGCTCGGCATGGCGGCCGCGGACGGGCTCCAAGGTCAGCCACGCCAACATGACCGCGGCGATGATCGACTCCAGAGACTTTCCATCCGCCCGCCGGCGCGCCGAGACCGAAGTGCTGATCCCGGCAGGCACCAAGATCGCCTTCGGCGGCGGCATCGACTACAATGATCACGAACGAATCTGGGCGAAACTCGATCAAGCCCTCGCCAAATATCCCGACATGGTGCTGCTGCACGGCGGCTCGCCGAAGGGCGCCGAACGTATCGCTGCCTGCTGGGCAGAAGCGCGCAAGGTGATACAGATCGCCTTCAAACCGAATGGACGAAGCACGCCAAGGCCGCACCGTTCCGCCGCAATGACGACATGCTCTCGGTCATGCCGGCTGGCGTCGTCATCTTCCCCGGCTCCGGCATTACCGGCAATCTTGCCGACAAGGCCCGCCGACTTGGCATCTCCGTTTTGGCAAGCGGCGGGAGATGGCGCGTAAGCGCCATCTGTCCATACGGCTGAAGGAGATGCTTGCATTTCGCAAAAATTGTGTACACATTTGCCGCTGAAACGGAGCTTCGCCATGACCCAATCTCGGCAGCAGATACCATCTCCCCGCCGTGTCGGCGTGCGGGAATTTCGCGGCAACCTGACGTCTTTCCTCAAGCAGGTCGAAGACGGCCAGCGGTTCGTCCTGACGTCGCATCACAAGGTTGTCGCCGAAATCGGCCCGCCGTCAGCCGGCGTCGTCATGCGGAAACCAGGCGCGTTGCGCGGAAAGATCAAAGTTGCCGATGACTTCGATGGTCTGCCGGCGGATGTTCTGAAGTCCATGGAAGACGGGACGTGAGGCTGCTGCTCGATACACATGCCTTGCTGTGGTGGCTGAACGACGACGAGAAGCTAGGGAACCATGCGCGTCGCCTTATTGGCGATCCCGAGAATGATGTCCTCGTCAGTGCTGTCTCCCTTTGGGAAATCACTGTGAAGCTGCGCATCGGCAAACTTGATGCCGATATCGAAGAGATTGTTGCGATTTTGCCGGATCAAGGTTTCGACCGGCTGGATATCTCGGACGCGCATCTTATCGCTCTCGCTGCTCTTCCACTTCATCACCGCGATCCTTTCGATCATCTGCTCATGGCGCAAGCCGTGGCGGAGGGAGCGTATTTGGTTTCGGACGATCAAAATGTCGCGCTTTATGGCATTCCGTTTGTGACTTGCTCCGATCCTGTTGCCTTGTGATCTCACCGAGCTTGGCTCCGCGGATGAAGCCGGCTCAGATCGTTCCGGTTGCGTGTTTGCCAATGGCGATGTACCTGGCGACCCATCGGCGGCTCAGGTGCTTGGGAGCGGGCACGTTTGGGGAAGATCACTCATTCGACGCCCGCGTGAACAGCTTCACCCGGGATTGGAGCACGGTGTGCAGACGGCAATGCGGTGCCGCGGCGACCTCGCCGATCAGCAGAAATGTTATCGAGGTGCTCACAGCCTGCCGCAGCCGGGAGCGGGCGAGGGTATTGTGTTGATCGACATGCGGGCGAAGCGTCCGTGGAGTGTGCGGCCAATATCCCCCAGTGCTTGGACCGGGAGGCCATGGTTTGTTGTCTCCTTCGATTGCCCCGAACCATTCCCGTTTTATATCGCTCGTATAGACGACCGCCTGCTTTGGCGGCCAACCCCTGAAGGGGTAAGACTCGCCCGAAATTTTTGCAAAATTCGATTTCGGTTCGTTTATCCTGGTGGAAAATAGAATTTTGCAAAATTTTCAGGCGAGCTGACCGCAGCAGGTCGGCCGTCTCTTCGTGCGCCATCGGGAATGGTCCCGAGCAACCGAAGGAGACAACAACCATGGCCACCACGATCGCAACGCTCACGCAGAAGACCGACGGCATCCTCGAAGGCGTCTTCGCCACGATCCGGGTCAACGCCCCGATCGCCATCGTCCCAAATGCCAGCAAGGCAAGCGAAGAAGCGCCCGACTACCGCGTCATTCACCGCAAGACGGGCTTCGAGATCGGCGCCGCCTGGAACCGCATCGCGCGGCAGACCGGCGAGGAATACCTCTCAGTGAAGCTTGAGGCTCCCGAGATCGGTGTGATCTTCGGCAATCTCGCACCGGCACCCGGCGGCGATCCTAGCAAGAAGGTGATCCTCTGGAACAGCCCGAACTGAAGAACAAAGCGAGCGGCCCCGAGCAATCGGGGCCGGCTTCGCCGTATCTCAGGTTTTGCGCGCAATAGCGGGATTGAAAGCGGGCATCGAGCCCGCCTTCAATCCTCCTGTCGTGCCACACGAGACCAAGGACCCTGTCTGCTCAGATACTTGAAGTCTGCCGTGAGGCTCGTGCCGCCTCAAGGACTTCGCGGCCCCTCCTATTTTCAGCCGGCGCCCTGAAGGGCACCGTCAGAAAATCGGTTCCTCCGCTCGCCGGCTCCGCCGGTCGCTGACGCGATCCTTGACCCGGCCCGATCCTCACGACCCCGGGCGTCATCTTTCACATTTCAGGAGACGACGATGACGATTGCACTCGAAATTCAGGTTGAGGAACTGCGGGCCGAGCTCAGAAACGCCGATCCGGCTGAGCGCCGCCAGATCGAAGCGGAGCTGGAGATCGCTCGGGCCGAACTGAGGGTAGCGATCGCCGAGCAGGAGGGCGCCATCGACGCCGCGCCACCCTTCTGAGGCGGCGTTTGCCTCCTCGCCTGGGCCGGCACGCCGGATCGACCGGCGCGTCGACCCGAAGCTGCGCTTCACGCCGATAATTACCGGCAAGGACCAGGAAGACTTCCGCGGACAGCCCGGACCATGGGTTCCCGTCCGACATTTGTGTTCGGCCTATAGCCGCGCGCCCGTTTTGATCGGAGAAGTTCGAGGAACATACGGACTGCATCCTCCTCTCTGTCGAAGTGATGCACCATGGCTTGTCCGATCGTTCCGATGCGTCCCCATCGCCGCGTCAGGCATGGTGTGCCGAACAACGTCGGTTCGATTGCGAGCGCGTAGAAGCGCGCCATGTTTTTCGTCGCGTCCCTGCGTTCGATGTAGAGCTGATAGGGTTGAGTGAGCATGACGGAGAGTCGCCTCTTCCAGCTTTTGCGTCTAACGACACTTATGAATCGGTCGGCCCACACCGATTCATTTTTGTGATGATCGTTGAAGCCGAAGATCATGGATTTGGGCGAGCCGGCCAATCGGCGGCCGGGTGCTATTCGCTCCGCTCACGGAGCCCGAACACCGTCTCCGCCTCCGGTCACGCCCCCTCTCGCGGAATGACGTGAGCGAATTGCCCAGCCGCAGGGCGGCGGTTCTATCCTCGACACCTCCTGCCGGCTCACGCCGGAAACGGTCGCGTCCCCTTCGGGTCCGCGGGTCTCTTCTCTCTCTGACGTCCAATTTTACTCCAGCAAATCCGGCGTCAAGGACGGCGCGTCTCCCCCAATTTTTCCGCTGCTGCGTTTCACTGCGCTCTGGAAAAATCGGTTCCCCCGCTTGCGAGCCGCGTCCCGCGGTCCTTGACCCCTCTTTGCAAGAGAGTGGCCGATCTCCGTCATCAACGAAGGAGATCACATTATGACAACCGATCAGAACCTCATACTCTACACCAAGTTTGCCGGCTTCCGGCTCGTCGTCCTGGCAAACCGCTTCGGCTGCGACAGCGATTTTTCGCGAGAGCTTCACGATCGCCTGGTTGAGGGGCTCGACGCGGCAATCGATCGGATCAGCGTCATCATGGAATTGGAACGAAGTGTTCTCATCGGGGAGGATGAATTCGCCGAATATCAGCTGGAGGGCGAGATCGAGATTTTCGGGCGCTTCACTATCAATCTGCTGGACGAACTCGAAATTGATTACGACACGCATGAATTCCGCGTCAACGGCGGCGATTGGATGAGCGCTTGGGCTGCCGACGACACTGGCGTCGATATCAACTATCCTGAGCTCGTTGCGCTGATTGCGGACGAACTCGGCTCGCTGGCGCCGATCATCAAGGATATCACGTTGGCAACTCGCATCCCGGTCTATGCGGGGCGCGTCGTTTGGTCATGGTGGTAGCAGCACCATCTCACATACTGAGAGGCGACAGACGAGGTTGCCTCTCAGTTGCCGATGGCCCTCAAGTGAGCCGAGGAAGGACGGCTGCGAAGTTTCACAACAATCGCAGTAATGTTGTAAATGCTGTAAATTCCAGCGATAGCAAGGAAGCCCAATGCCGAAGCCAAGCGGGACGTATTCAACCAGTGACCTCTCACGTAAATCCGGCGACATCATCGCCGAGGCGCTGCGTCATCCGGTGACGATCACCCAGCGGAACAAACCCCGGCTGGTTCTCCTCAATATCGAAGATTATCAGCAACTGATCAGGCAGGCAGACCGACGCACCGTCGGCACTATCGAAACGATGCCCGATGAGCTTTTTGCCGAACTCGAAAACGCCGTCGACGCCTATGCCGGCGAGGACGAGGTGGGCCGCTCATAAAACCACGATCATAGCACCGGTTTGACGAAACGATTGACCTTCGCTGCCTGATCCATCTCCTTTCGCCGGAAGTAGATCGCCCGGCCGCAGCGGATCGGACTATGCCCCTGGACGATGATGATCTGCTCGTCCTTCCTCATCGACTGGGTGATCTCGTGCGGCATGATCAGCGGCCGGCGCTGGAAGTTGACGTTCTCGGATCTCCTGGATGCATTGTTCTTCGTGTCCCAGCCGATGTTGCGGGAACTGCCCTTCACCTCCACCGTCATCTCGCCACATTGCGCAGAGAGGTTGCGCGCCGTGTCGAGCGCCTTGATCGCTGCGTAAGAGGCGAAAGCGCAGCCATCGATCCATGACGTCGCGCCATCCTTCCCGAAATGCCGCTCCAACTGCCCGACCGACTGGTACATCAACATCATCGAGATGCCGTACTTGCGGCCGCGGTCGCGCGCCTCCTCGAGCACCCTCATGTAGCCGAGCAGATCGACCTCATCGAGCATGAACAGCGCCCGGCGCTGGAAGGCGCCGTCGGCCTGCACCATGGCGTTGATGAGCGAGCCGATGATCACACGAGCGATGCCCGGATAGGAGCGCAAGATCGATGCGGAGATGTTGAGGAAGACGTCCTTCTTGCCCGAAACGATATCGCTCGGTTTGAAGGCATTGCCGCAGACAAGCGCGGCATAACTGTCGAGCGACAGCCACTGCGTATCCTTCGATGCGGTGGAATAGACGCCGCTGAAGGTCTGCTCGGTCATGTTGGTGAAGACACCCAGAGTTTCGCGGATGAAGTCCGATTGCGAGTTCTCCTGAATGTCGCGCAGCATGGCGAGCACCGAGGGCTCCGGCTCCGAGACGATCTCCCTCAAGCTTCGCAGATTCCGCCGGCCGGCATATTCCGGCGACAGCATCACATGAGCAAGCAGCCCCGTCAGCAGATTGTGCGCCTGACTCTGGAAATAGGAGCCCGTCGAGCTTTCGAAGCGCACGCTCTCCGATAGCAGCATATGCGCGATGCCGACAATATCCTCTTCCTTTTGGCGCGACGTCTCTATCCCGTCAAGCACGTTGAAGCCCATGATCGGGTTTGTGGGGTCGAGCACCATCACCTCGCGCCCGAGCGCATGGGTGCGGTGCTCGACGACCATGGGCGCCACCTCGGTGGAGGGATCGAGGCAAATCAGGGGCCCGGTATATCTGAGCGCCGTCGGCACAACGTTGCTGGTCGTCTTGTATCCGCCCGATCCCGCGAAAAACAGCATGTGGGTGGAATCGAAGTCCTGCTTGTATGTCAGCAGCGGCGCCTTGCCGCCCTGTCCCCATGTGCCGCGATCGTTTGCATCGAAGGGGAGCTGATGAACAATTTCCTTGTCGACCCGATAGCGCTCGCCGACGACGATCTCCCCATCGGGCGGAAACAGTTTTGCGGCCGCTGCCATGGACAGCCAGTCGGCGTCCCCGAACGTTCCGCGCCGGGCGCGGTTGATCTCATCCGGCACGACGACGGAGATGCGGGCCGATACCGCCACTGCCAGGAATCCCGCGACAGCGCCGAGGACTGCGACCATATCAAGATAGGATAGCGCTCGATCCCATGTGATGACCCCGGTTTGCACCGAAGGTCCAAGCCGCGCGAATTCGCGCATGGCATAGGAGGCGGAGACGCCCAGATAACACAGAAGGCTTGTCATCGCGACCGGCCTTCGCCGATGCAGCGGCAAGGCCCAGACGGTCAGTAGCCCGGCGAGCGGCCCGAACAGCAGCGCCGGCACAGGTGCGGCTCGCAGGAACCAGTATTCCATCCTTCCCGGCATGCCGGCGGCGAGCCCAGGCCAACGCCAGCCTGCAATGTAGACTGCAATTGCCGTGACCACGACAGGCGCGAAAACGAACAGCAGGCTCGGATGCGGCTTCCCTCTCGCTATCATTCAGCCACCTCCTCGATACGCGACGGAATGCCGTTCAACGAAGTGATTTTGAAAGCGTCTTCGCCGATATGGCTGAGGCGCCGATGCTCGGGCGAGCCCGGCATCAGTCGCGCCAGTTCGATGAGTCCGCCAAGCAGGAACGCCCGATCCGCCTTCGACAGTCCGGCTTTGATGACGATCCCGCCGAGCAGGATTTTCTCGCGTGTGTCGCGTTTGCGTTCAGCCGTCATGTGGAACCTGGCCCTGCGCTCCAGCGCTGCTATCTGCCGGTCGGCGCGTTTGAGGAGCGGGGCCAGCACCCCCTTTCTTTTCCCCTTTGCGAAATCGCGCGGCGATCTCCTCGATGATCCGGTCGACCTCCTCATCGGCGATCTCCATCTCTGCCAAGCCGGATTTCGTCGCGGCGCGGGCAAAACGCTCGGCCGATTTAACTATCAACAGACGTTTGCGTTCGCGCAGCTTCTCGATTTGCGCATCGAGATCGGAAATCGATGATTTGATCGCCATTCCTGGTTCCTTTCCGGTTCAGATAATCGAACACGAAGCGATTATACTAACTAGAAGACGATAGTAAAGTGAGGTACGTTGCAACGGGAAAGACGGCATCGGCCTTGTCAGGCCGATCTGTTTGAGGGCGCAATATACGTCGCTGTCGCGACGTGCTTGGGCCAGTCTGGAGACGCCAGTGGCGATCATGTTCGTCAGAGCGCAGGTGATCAGTAGGGGATCGGGACGCAGCATCGTCTCGGCTGCCGCCTATCGCCACCGCGCCCGGATGATGGACGAGCAGGCGGGAACGTCGTTCAGCTATCGCGGTGGGGCGGGCGAACTGATGTATGAGGAACTGGCGCTGCCGGATGAGATCCCGGATTGGCTGCGGTCGGCGATATCAGGTCAGTCCGTCAGCAAGGCCAGCGAAGTGTTTTGGAATGCCGTTGACGCCTTCGAGACGCGGGCAGATGCGCAGCTCGCCCGCGAACTGATCATCGCGCTGCCGGAGGAGCTGACGCGGGCCGAGAATATCACGCTGGTGCGCGAATTCGTCCGCGACAATCTCACCTCGAAAGGAATGATCGCCGACTGGGTCTATCACGACAAGGACGGCAACCCGCACATCCACCTGATGACGACGCTCCGGCCGCTGACGGAGGAGGGGTTCGGGGCAAAGAAGGTTCCAGTGCTTGGTGAGGATGGTAAGCCGCTGCGCGTCGTCACGCCGGACCGCCCGAACGGCAAGATCGTCTACAAAGTCTGGGCGGGCGACAAGGAAACGATGAAGGCGTGGAAGATCGCCTGGGCGGAAACGGCCAACCGGCATCTGGCGCTGGCCGGACATGACATCCGCCTCGACGGTCGCTCCTATGCCGAACAGGGCCTCGACGGCATCGCGCAAAAACATCTCGGGCCGGAGAAGGCGGCGCTGGCGAGGAAGGGCAGGGAGCTCCACTTCGCGCCGGCCGATCTCGCCCGCCGCCAGGAGATGGCCGATCGGCTGCTTTCAGAGCCGGAGCTTTTGCTGAAGCAGCTCGGCAATGAACGCTCTACCTTCGACGAGAGGGAAATCGCTAAGGCGCTGCACCGTTATGTCGACGATCCCACCGATTTTGCCAACATCCGCGCCAGGCTGATGGCGTCGGACCAATTGGTCATACTGAAGCCGCAGGAGATCGAGGCAGAGACAGGAAAGGTGTCGGAGCCCGCGATGTTTACCACGCGGGAGATGCTGCGCATCGAATACGACATGGCGCAGTCGGCGCGGGTTTTGTCGGAGCGTCGCGGCTTCGGCGTTTCCGAGCGGAATGTGACGGTGGCGATCGAACGCGTGGAGAGCATCGAGAGCGGCGATCCCAAAACTCCGTTCCGGCTCGATGCAGAGCAGGTCGATGCTGTCCGTCATGTCACCGGTGATGGTGGCATTGCCGCTATTGTAGGCCTTGCCGGCGCCGGCAAATCGACGCTGCTTGCTGCCGCACGTCTTGCCTGGGAGGGCGAGGGACGCCGGGTGATCGGTGCAGCCCTTGCCGGCAAGGCGGCGGAAGGGCTGCAAGACAGTTCCGGCATCAAGTCGCGGACACTTGCCTCCTGGGAACTGGCCTGGGCCAATGGCCGCGATACGCTCCATCGCGGTGATGTGCTGGTGATCGACGAGGCCGGCATGGTGGCCTCGCAGCAGATGGCCCGTGTGCTGAAGATTGCCGAGGAGGCTGAGGTAAAGGTCGTGCTGGTCGGCGACGCGATGCAGCTGCAGCCGATCCAGGCCGGTGCTGCCTTCCGGGCAATTACCGAACGCATCGGCTTTGCTGAGCTTGCCGGCGTGCGCCGCCAGCGTGAGGCCTGGGCGCGCGATGCCTCGCGTCTGTTTGCCCGCGGCGAAGTCGAGAAGGGCCTAGACGCCTATGCCCGCCATGGCCATCTGGTCGAGGCAGGGTCACGCGAGGAAACGATCGATCGCATCGTCTCCGACTGGGCTGCTGCGCGCAGAGAGGCAATCGAGCGATCAACGTCTGAGGGCAGGGATGGCCGTCTTCGCGGTGATGAACTGCTGGTGCTCGCCCACACCAACGACGATGTCCGCAAGCTCAACGAGGCGCTGCGTGAGGTGATGGCCGGCGATAATGCCCTCGGCGAAAGCCGCAGCTTCCGGACCGAGCGCGGGGCGCGAAAATTTGCCGCCGGCGACCGCATCATCTTCCTGGAGAACGCCCGCTTCCTCGAGCCGCGGGCCAAGCACTCCGGGCCGCAATATGTCAAGAACGGCATGCTCGGCACGGTCACCGCGACCGGCGACAAACGCGGCGATCCGCTGCTGTCGGTTCTGCTCGACAATGGCAATAAAGTCGTCTTCGGCGAGGACAGTTATGACAATGTCGACCACGGCTATGCCGCAACGATCCACAAATCTCAAGGGTCGACCGTCGACCGCACCTTCGTGCTCGCCACCGGCATGATGGACCGGCATCTGACCTATGTGTCGATGACCCGGCATCGCGACCGCGTCGATCTTTATGCGGCGAAAGAGGATTTTGAGCCGAGACCGGAATGGGGACGCAAACCGCGTGTCGATCATGCCGCCGGTGTCACCGGCGAGCTTGTCGAAACCGGCGAAGCCAAATTCCGGCCCGAGGACGAGGATGCCGACGACAGCCCCTATGCCGATGTCAGGACGGACGACGGAACCGCCCATCGGCTCTGGGGCGTCAGCCTGCCGAAGGCACTCGAGGAGGCCGGCATCCAGGAAGGCGACACCGTGACGCTGCGCAAGGATGGTGTCGAGCGGGTCAAGGTCCAGATTGCCGTTGTCGACGAGGAGACAGGTCACAAGCATTACGAGGAGAGAGAGGTCGATCGCAACGTCTGGACGGCCAGCCAGGTCGAGACCGCTAGCGCACGACAGGAGCGCATCGAGCGGGAAAGTCATCGGCCGGAACTCTTCAATCCGCTCGTCGAACGCTTGTCGCGCTCCGGTGCCAAGACGACGACGCTCGATTTTGAGAGCGAGGCCAGTTACCGCGCACACGCGAACGACTTCGCCCGGCGCCGCGGGCTCGATCATCTCTCGCTTGCCGCAGCCGAGATGGAGGAAAGCCTTACCCGGCGCTGGGCCTGGATTGCCGAGAAGAGGGAGCAGGTGGCCAAGCTCTGGGAGAGGGCAAGCGTGGCGCTCGGCTTTGCCATCGAGCGGGAACGGCGGGTCGCCTACAATGAAGAACGGAGCCAGACGATGGTCGAAGCGACATCCAGTGACGCGCGAACTGCATCCCACTCCGTCTCGGGCGCAAGTGCTGCTGAAACACGCTATCTGATCCCGCCGGCCACGTCCTTTGTCAGCAGCGTCGAGGAGGATGCGCGGTTGGCGCAGCTTGCGTCGCCGGCCTGGACAGAGCGGGAGGTGATCCTGCGGCCGCTGCTGGAGAAGATCTACCGGGATCCGGATGCAGCGCTCGTCTCGCTGAATGCACTGGCGTCGGATATCGGAGTCGCACCCAGCAGGCTCGCCGACGACCTTGCGGCAGCCCCTGGTCGGCTTGGCCGGCTGCGTGGCTCCGAGCTGATCGTCGACGGACGCGTGGCGCGTGAAGAGCGCAATCTCGCTGTCGCGGCCGTGAAGGAACTGCTTCCGATGGCCCGTGCCCATGCGACCGAGTTCCGCAGGAACGCCGTACGGTTCGAACTGCGCGAGCAGACGCGCCGCGCGCATATGTCATTGTCGATCCCGACGCTCTCCGAACGCGCCATGGCGCGTCTTGTGGAAATCGAGGCGGTGCGCAGCCAGGGCGGGGACGATGCCTACAAGACGGCCTTTGCGCTTACCGCCAAAGATCGATCGGTGGTGCAGGAGATCAAGGCGGTGAGCGAAGCTTTGACGGCCCGCTTTGGCTGGAGCGCATTTAGCGCGAAGGCGGATGTGATCGCTGAACGCAACATAGTCGAGCGCGTGCCGGAGGATCTCACGGATGAACGGCGCGGAAAGCTGATGCGGCTGTTCGAAGCCGTGCGGCGCTTTGCCGACGAGCAGCACCTCGCCGAACGTCGGGATCGCTCAAAGATCGTTGCCGGCGCCAGTGTCGATCTGAGGACAGAGACGGAGAAGGGGGTGGGGAAGGAGAACCTTCCCATTCCCCCGATGCTCGCCGCCGTCACCGAGTTCAAGATCCCCGTTGACGACGAGGCGCGATCTCGGGCTCTTGCTTCGCCTCTCTATCGTCAGCAGCGTGTGGCACTGGCGAACGCGGCAACGACAATCTGGCGCGATCCGGCTGAAGTCGTCGGCAAGATCGAGGAACTTCTCCAGAAAGGTTTTGCCGCCGAGCGCATTGGAGCCGCGGTGACCAACAATCCTGCCGCCTATGGTGCCTTGCGTGGTTCGGATCGCCTGATGGACCGGATGCTGGCCTCTGGCCGAGAGCGGAAAGAGGCGACGCGGACCGTGCCGGAAGCTGCAGCGCGTCTGCGCGCGCTCGGTGCGGCCTACACCAATGCGCTCAACTCAGAACGCCAGGCTATCACGGACGAACGGCGGCGCATGGCGGTTGCCATTCCAGCTCTTTCGAAAGCTGCGGAAGAGGCGCTGGTGCGCCTGACGGCCGAGGCGAGGAAGGACAGCAGAAGGCTCGGCGTCTCCGCCGCGTTCCTCGATCCGGGCATTGGCCGGGAGTTTGCGGCCGTCAGCCGGGCGCTCGACGAGCGCTTTGGTCGCAATGCCCTCGTCCGAGGTGACAAGGATCTTGTCAACCGCGTGCCGCCACCGCAGCGCCGAGCTTTCGCGGCGATGCAGGAGCGGTTGAAGGTCCTGCAGCAGACTGTCCGTCTGCAGAGCAGTGAGCAGATCATAGCGGAGCGGCGCCAAAGGGCTGCTAGCCGCGCTCGCGGCATCAACCTCTGAGACTCGAAGAAAAGCGGGGTGACGAAATGGTTGGTAGATTGGAAAAGCACTACGACCTGATTGTCCCGAGATCGATTTTCCTTTGGGTGGCGAAGTTGGACGAAGCTATTGTTCGTCGCTTCCGCAGCGGTCGTTGTGGAGGCGATTGCAGGTCTCACCAGATCGCGTGTCGTCTGCGTGACGCCACTCTATAGCCCCCTCGGACACGGACGTGGCCAGAAACAAGCCTGCTTCCAGCAGCGCGCGGATGCCACAGAAGGTGACGTGGTCTCGCGCTGAGACCCTGAAGAACAAGCTTTCACTTGTCGGCCTTATGATCGCGCCTCCACCTTCGAAAGCTAGAAACCTGTCAGGTCCCACGGAGACGAGGGATTGGTAGAAGTCCTCGATTTGCGTGCAGATCTTGTCGGCAACGTGCTGCGTGCGCGAGATAGCGACACACGCTTCGGCGACGTGTACGCACTTTGGAACATCTTCCTCATCCGCGAATGATGGCGCTCGTGGCAGGACCAGATGCGCGTTGCCCGGCGGACTCAGCTCAACGAAGTGATGGACTTCGCCAATCGATTTCTTCATGCTGTTCCTGCCTGTTTGGAGAAAAAGGGCTTTTCGAGATGGCAAAGCGCTGAGGGCTGCTCAACGTGATGGAGCGCTTTCTGCTGACGCGAACGTTGTTCCAGTTGAGGCTCGTGAAGACGTGACGCAGTTGCGCTCACGCGACGGTGAAGATGAGGAGCCGCTAAAGGGTCCAGGATCGCCCCGATAGCCGCCTTGCTTCGGATTCCGGGTAAAGGCGGTAAGGAAGGTCCGCATAGACATATTCTGCCGGAATCGCGGGTGGGGACAGCTTCGATAGGAACAGGTCGAGATTCTGCTGACTGTTGCTGGAGACAAGCGTGTAGAAATTGCCGCTGTTCCAGGTGACGAATGAGTGTCCAAAGAACCGGCGTAGTGTTTCGCTCATCTCCGAAAGGGTGACTTCGTTTCGATCCATTCGCGTCAGCACCGTCTCTTCCTTCGCGCGAATATCTGACGCGCTGAAGAAGCGAGCTTTGAAGCTATGGTCCTTCTGGCGTTCCCGCCGGCGATATTCCTCGTCGTCTTCATGCCTGAACTTCTCGACGAACATGAAGAGCCCGTTGGTCTTGAGATGCTGCGAGACGAAACGGATCTGATCGAAGCGATTTGGCGAATACATCTGGAAAGTCGTGTCCTCGAGGATGATATCGAAACCGCTGCCAAACTTTCGGAGCTCCACGTCTTCTTGGACCCTTTGCGATGTCAGATGATGAAATGGTCCGTGAAAAAACATGGCATGAGGAGGAACGCCATAGGCATAGAAGCTTCTAAGGTTCTCGACGTTGGGACTGCATGACAGTGTTTCTATCCTGCCCTTGCCAAGTTCGCCGATCACACGAGCCATCGTCCCCTCGGCTGTACCTAGCGTGTAGAGTTGCAGTTGACCCTTTCTGGCCCGCGCGTATTTGAGGATCGCGCCGCCTATGCGGCACTCCTCTTCGAGGCGGTAGGGTATGCTGCTCAAGTAGTGCTTATCGAATGGACCTTGGCGCAGCGGATGAAGGGCTGAAAAGCGCCTGAACGTCATGTCCACTGGGAACAAGCGGCGATCGAGCTCAGGCGGACGGATAGGCATTCCGGCCTCACCGGATGCGGTGGTCGAAAAAAACTCAGAAAGCTCGTTAAGGCGCGGGGCGCAGTCGCACTCCTCAATGAAGTCGGCAAATTCACGCATGCGAAAGCCTGCCTTTCTCTCGCACCATCGCGTTGTTGGGATTCAGGAGGGAAATCGCGCATCCCGAAAAGATTGTGCCGTCAGCGATGATGTCGGCAGAAGATGATCGCGAACGTCATGTTTTCGCATCCACGATTTTGATTGGTTTTCATGAAATTGACATGAAATTCGACCTGAGGTTAAAGCCTGGCTTGTTGACAACTTGGGGTGAGGTAGGGTCGCTAACACACCGGTTTTTCAAGGGAGCAGCTGTCGAGTGGGGATCATTCCATCAATTCACCCCGAGAGGATGAAGAAGTCACAAGGGGAGATCATCCTTCACCAGCAAGGCCATTGGAGCCATGCCCGCGCAGATGTCGTTCGCCGGCGCAGTCTCGGGCGACAGGTTATCGACGTTGTCGCGGATGACCACCTGATCTTCCTCAACATAAGGGGTACGGCGGCATCCGGCGAAAACTTTCTGGACGGACGAAGAGTCGAGTTCAGTCCGCGTCCAGACGGCTCGCTTGTTTACATTCCGCCCGGTTGCCACTGGAGCGGTTGGGATGAAGGGGATGCTGAGGGTTGTTATCTTATGATAACCGTGACGCAGGATTTTTTTTCAAACCTCACGACTAAGCTGCCGCGCGTCGGCACCTTGCGTCCGGAGCTTGGATTTAGAGATCTGCCGATCCAATGCTTGGCGCGGCAGATTGCCGGAGAACTTTCACACGACGATTCCATGGGGAGTGTGATCGTGGAAGGGCATCTCGCGGCTATCTTCGGACTTCTGCAGCGCCGCTCCGGCACATCTGGCAGATTGTCTCGAGGAGGATTGTCGCCTACCGTTCTCAAGCGCGTGATAGGGCGGATTGAAGCTCACATCGATCGACCTCCAAGCGTGCGCGCTCTGGCTGAAGAGGCGGGATTGACCTACGAGCATTTTTCCCGCGCTTTCAAGCAGTCGCAAGGCTCGACGCCCTATGGCTTCTATAACCAACGCCGTCTTGAACGCGTGACCGACCTTCTCCGCACGACTGCGATCAGCGTGACCGAGATCGCCATCGCCTGTGGCTACTCCAGCGGGAGCCACCTCTCGACCAGATTTCGCCGAGAGACGGGATTTTCCCCTGCCGAGTACCGGGCGCTCTGGAAGGAGTAGCCTGGTTCTGAACTAGAGATAATATCAAATTCGTGAAAGCCGCCAGCTCTTCAGAAGAATAGCATGTCCCCATGAACCTGCCAGTAGGGAGTGTGGATGAAGTGGGCGCAACAAAAAGCAGCGGCATAGGGTGTTATGCCTCTCGCGGCATCTATCTCTTCTGTGTTCTGGCGTCGGCCACTGGCCGGAATGTCTACTTCGTGCTGGCGGCATGGGTTGCGACAGATGTCAGCAAGAGCGCGAGCGCTCTCGCCATCCTTTTGGCGCTCGGCAGTGCCGCCGAGTTGCTCACCAGCAACGTTGGCGGCGTTCTAGTTGATCGATTTGATCGTCGCTTCGTCTGTATCGCTTGCGATTTATCAAGGTTGATCCTCATATTTTCAACGGGTATTGGTCTCATGTTCGGTGACCCACTTAGTGTTCTTTGCCTATCGTGGACCATCTTCGCGTTCATCGACAGAACCTATTCGACTGCGCTGCAGGCCATCATTCCAGACATCGTGCGTCCTAAGAACCTCACTTCATTCAATTCGGCGTCTTATATTGCGATGCAGGCGGGCAATCTCATCGCCGCTATCGTCACCGGGTACAGCTTAACCGCCATCGGGATGAATCTGACGTCGATCTTGCCTGGCGCCTTTTTCGGCCTATCACTGTTGGGGCTGCTGGCACTGCTCGGCCGACAGCCGCCTTCTCGTTCTCGATCGGATTTGCAGGCAAAGAGCATTCGTCGGATGGATCTGTTGCCGACGACCTTCGTCGTTCACCCACTGAAGACCATCGCCGTCATGTATGCGTTGACCTATGCGATGGGCATGCTTGTGAGTGTATTGGGCGCCGCATATGTCACTCGCGAACTCAAGGGGTCGGCGCTAGAGTTCGGTTATCTCGAGGCAGGTTGGGCCCTCGGTTCGATTGCGGGCTGTTCAACCCTTCTTCTCAGAAGGGCGCGTTCGCGACGACAAAGCATCCTCTTCCAGGCGGCGCTTGCTGGCATTGTTCTGTTGGGCTTTCCTGTTTTCCAGAGCTTTTTGTCCGCGCTCGTTCAACTGGTGTTGCTTGGCTTCTGCTACAATGTCACGCGGATCCTGATCGATGTACGGGTTCAATCGACTGTTTCGATTGACATGTTGGGGCGGGCGCGAAGCCAGATCCACACGATCTGTGTTTCGATAGGGCTTCTTGCGTATGGCATCATCGGGACGATCGGAGACGCAATTCCACCTTCGGGGATTTTCGGCCTCTTCGGGGCGCTGATGGTGACCGTCGCGCTCTTCTTTCACTTTAACATGGATCGGGGAGCGCCGGTGGAAAGCCGGTGCGTCTGAGGATGGAGACGTCGCCCAATAGCGACCTGGTTTCAAAAGGTGAGGTGTTGACCCTCATTTTTGAATTATTCCCTTGGTTGCGTCAGTTTGAGCAGGCATCGCTGAACGACTACGCAAAGGCGGCTTTCTCGGTTGGATCGGATCAATCGGGCTGCGTCGCGCGAAGCCAGGCAATGTCTCTATTGCGGTCACGCGTGGCGGCCGTCGCGCAACGTCAGGGTTATTCAGCAGGGGCCGTGACGCGCTTTCAAACCGAAATCGAAGTCGCTCCGGTGCTGCAGTGTGGCCCCCACCTCCACCTGTTGATCGAGCCTGACGCCTTTTACACCCATCTGTTCTCCCTGATGGGACTTCGCGCGCATGGCAGGACATCCTATATCTCCTACGCTTGCTCGACAGTGAAGTTCGTGGAACGCGGTCGCAAGGGTCCGGCCTGGCTCCACGTCGATGGCGATGCAGTCAATGTCTTCGGCCTGTCGCGCAGCAAAATGATCCCCTACAGCATTCTTGGCAGAAACGGCTGCTACAGATTCCATCTTCAAAACGTCGACAGGCCCGGTCATGACTCGGAGGCAATTTCCTGCTTGCGAGACCTTTTGCCTCTTGGCGAATTCCAGTCGGCGGCAGAGGCGATCAAAGCGGCAAATCTTTGCCTCTGGAAGCGGTATTCTGACAGCCAGGTGGACTTTCTTCAGCTTGACGATAGCGACGTTGCCGATCTGGTCGCGGACCACCTTTCCGATGGCCGGTCCTGGCTGCGAGCCTCGTTGATCGAGGACCGAGCATTCGCGATGCGCCTCATCCATTGCATCGATCAACTCGCTGACACGGCTTGGCGAGGCTGGCTGAAAAACTCGACGCATTTTTTCTGGGGCTGCATTGAAGGGCGGCTTTTTCCACTTTGGCTGGATGGCAGGGTCCTCCGGTCGAAGGAGACAGATGATGTCTGTGTTGAATTCTCGCCGCCAAGTCTTGTGGAGGCCCTGAGAACTGGCCGGATCGTTCCGAACCTTCTGCTGATGTTCATCGTAACGTCGATCCTGCCTGGCGTGCGTGTCCTGGGTGGAAGTCGGCATACGATCTATTATCCGTTGATGCGCTGGGCATTCTGCGAGGCGTTGAGGAACAACCATCGTGACACACAGCTTCTCAACGCACTGTCAAAGGACGAACGGCCGGGGGTTTGGGGCCATCGCATCATCTCCTCGCCGTGCGAGCCGTTTTCGCTGCTGAATGCAGTTAGCCGCGGGGGTATTGCAACGCTTCTCGAGCAGTTCGGCAAGATGAGCATTATCGACGCTTGCGGGCCCTTTTCCAGCTTCACCCAGGACCCCCTATGGGCGGAGCTTGCGGTGGCATACTCCTCCCGGAGGGTGGGCAGACACTCCTCGCAATGGGCGTTCCGCTGATCGCACCTCCTTTGGTTTTCTGTCCACTTTACCGCCCGAAGCGTGACCTCTCGCTTTTGAGACAAGTGTCCGCGCGTAAAGCGAAGCTATTGAATCTTGTAAAGAATTCGGTTGCGCGGCGGGCGGATTTCAACTAGGTTTCGCAGCGAGGCAGTACGCGCTGCCTTGGGGATTAGAACCCCCTGTTAGCGGTTGGTGTCGGCCGATTCGGCACCACACTCCTTGACCTTCGGTCGAGGAGCCTGTGGCGTATGTCCAGGTTCCTCGGAACTAAAGGCCACAGGGCCGTCTAGCACGGTGTTCTAACTCCCCGATCAGTGGGTTGAGCGAGTTTTCAGCGGGGGCGCACCGCGTGAAACTCTCCATCGGGGTGACCACCATGAAGCGCTATGTAGCAGCCCAGGTTCGGACTTCGAGACCTGCGCAAGCCAAACAGTCGGATGTTGCACGCGAGTCGGTACATCCAGTCGATCGGCATGTCGGACAGCAAATCCGTATCCGCCGAATGCAGTCGAATGTCTCCCTAGGGGATCTCGGCGCCGGCATCGGGGTGAGTTTGCAGCAGGTACAAAAATATGAAAGCGGTAAGAACCGCGTCAGCGCTTCGATGCTCTACGAGCTTGCCAATTGCCTCAAGATCCCGGTTTCGAGGTTTTTCGAAGGCCTTCCAGATCCCGAAACCACTCAGGGCCAGCAATTCATAACAGAGATCGATGGGAAGATTGCCTACATATCCACGGCGGAGGGACGGCGTCTGATAGACGACGTTTTGCTCCTTTCTCCGCGTGTGCGCAGCCGGGTCGTTGCCCTCGTCAGCTCGATTGTCGATGAAGAGATGGAAGAACACAAGGACGTTTCCCCATAAAAAGACCAACAAGAGCGCGGCCGCAAAAATTGGTCAGCGGTTCGTAGAGTTATCGCCGCATACTGCAGGTTCTAAAAAGCGATCTGGCCAACGTTCTTCTCTCGGTCAAGCACAGTGCCAAAACCGGCACTGCGGTCGGCAAGATCGTCAAGGATGTCTGCCGCCATTCTGCCATCGGCGAGCACAGGGAAGGGGAGGCGATCGCGTGCAGGATTCGATAATGCCTCGGTTCCACCGATCACAATCGGACGCAAGCGTACATTTTCCAGCTGTCCGCTAGATCCAAAATTGCAGGTCGCGATGACGCTCCTCCACACTTCCGGCGGGCTCCATTCCTGTTCGTCCTTTTCCGTATGGAAGAGGAAGTTGCCAAGGCCGTAGAAAATTGGCGTATTCCGATATATCTCAACCCCTTGAAGGACCGGAGCGCCATGGCTGACAAAGAGGCCTGCGCCCGCGTTAACGCAATCGTGCGCAAATTCGCGGACCCAGACGGGGACTTGCTGCCAGTTCGGCTCCCAATGGTGATGATGCAAATACACGATGACGAGCGTGTCGCGGCCCGCTTCTTCCGCGATCGCCGAAAGGTGAGCCCTGGCGCTGTGCCGGTCCATGACGATGCGGCGAGCGGTCTCATCTGATCTGCGAAACACGGTTCCATAGAAATCAATTTCGTCTTGGCCATGAAGATCAGGCGGATCCTCTGGCTGGGCATAATTCGCGCGCTCCAAGGGCGAACTTAGAAGACGCTCCTGAATGGAGCGAAGCAAGTTGAATGTTCCCGCTTCCAGGTCGAATACCCTGGAGACTTTCAGACTATTGATGCCGGGCCTTGCTATCCTGCCCTCAGTTGCGTCCTCGGCGTACATGAAAGACGGGCCTGGCCCGGCATCCATGGCAATCAGCGCGACATTTCGGGATCCGAACGTCATTTTCTGTGCCGTGGAAGCATGATGCTTGTTGTGGCCGATGCCGGCATGCAGGAAATTGTGTGCCGCAACCTCCTCCAGCGTCGAGAGGATCCCCGGCGGTCCAAGATCGAAAGCATGGTTGTTCGCCAGAGCCAGGCTATTGAAACCGAGCTCCTTCAACGCCGCCAAGACATCCGGCGCTGCAGCGCCGAAATAGCTGCCTTTGAGCGGCCATCCACCATGACGACCATAGATAGTCGTCTCGAGATTGGTGAAGGCAACATCGCTTGCTTTGAGGATCTCGGCGATCTCAGCGAGCCGTGGATCGCCGATCGTTCGAAGATCATGACGGATGAGCGACTGGCCGGTGACAGCAATGGAAAAGGGTGCGGACATATGGTCTACCTTCGATCTTTGGGACTGCCGACTGCTCACGCACTATGGCTTCGGGGGAAATGCGTGTCGGAAAGCCAGTGTCTAGTTCGATGTCTGCGGCGAAACATCGATCTTGAACCATTGCTCGCTCAGCCGCTTCAGGGTTCCGTCGCTCGTGGCGGCCTCGATGGCGCTATCGAATGCCGCAACCAGTTCGCCGTCATCTTGCCGGAGCCCGACGCCGACACCCGGGCCCCACAGGCCACCGGAGAGCCGCGGGCCGTAGAGCGTCGCAATCCCGCCATCCGTGCTGTCGAGGAAGGCTTTCCAGGTGAAATAGTCGGCAAGACCGCCATCGATGCGCTCAGCCACGAGATCGAGATGCATGTTGTCCTGGGAATCGTAGCTCCTGATCGTCGCGACCTTTCCGAACAGTTCATTGAGCACCGCTTCCGAATTCGATGATCGCAATACGCCCAAAGTTCTGCCGTTGAGAGCGGCTCGAAGCTCCTCGATCTTTGCCTGCTTTTCAGGGTCGATAGTTGTGAGGTCGAGCTCGGCCAACGTATCCGTGGGCGGAAGATTGAGATCTTTGCGTATGACAACTTGGTTGAAACCTCCGGCGTAGGGCTTGGAAAAAGCGATAGATTTCTTCCGCTTCTCAGTTATCGCCATCCCCGACATGATGGCATCGAACTTTCCAACGGTGAGCGCCGGTATGATTCCGTCCCAGTCCTGAGGCACGAAAGTGCACTCGAACTTCATCCTCCGGCAAAGATCGCGGCCGACGTCGATGTCAAAGCCGGCGAGCTCCCCTTGGGGGGTGATGGCATTCCAGGGCGGCGAAGCACCTTCAGAGGCGATTGTCAGTGTCTTCCTGTCCATTGCTCCCGCGTTGTTGGCGCAGACGACAAGAGACAGGGCAAGCAGAAGTGTTCGTTTCACGACGATGTTCCTTTCATTGCTGAGTTTGATTGTTGGCGTCCGGGATGTGGGCTGGCGTCAAGTTTCAGCCGAGGCGAGAGGCGGCTTTCCGTTCGCTCTTCGAGGTACAGGTTGCGCCGGCGGTGGACGGTTTGCCGTCGGCGTCCAACGCGTCTCCAGCATCTGGAAACCTTGCGTGATCAAGAGGGTAAGCAGCAGATAGAAAGCCCCCGCGGCAATGAAGACCTCGTATGGGGCGAATGTCTCCGACACCAGCTGTCGGGCGAGCCCGGTCACCTCAAGCAGCGTGATGGTGCTTGCAAGGGAGCTTGCCTTCAGCATTCCAACCACCTCATTTGCATAGGCGGGAAGAGCGATCCTGAGGGTCAAAGGGAACACGATAAGACGGGCAGTGTGGAAACGGGAAAGGCCCAAGGCTTTGGCCGCTTCAATCTGCCCACGCGGGACCGCCTGGATCCCGCCGCGCAGAACTTCTGTCGTATGGGCGGCGCTGTTCAGGGTGAAAGCAATGAAGGCGCACCAGAACGGCTCTCGCATCACGGCCCATAGAAAGCTTTGGCGGACGAGGGGAAGCTGGCCAATCCCGTAGTAAATCAGGAAAAGCTGAACCAGAAGTGGCGTGCCGCGGAACGCATAGGTATATGCCAGCACGGGCGCGGAAGCCCACGGATTTGATGATGCCCGTAGGAAGGCGAGCGGGACCGAGACGGCGAAGCCTGCGGCAAGCGATGCGAATGTCAGAACCAGAGTGAGAAGAAGGCCGCGGGGAAGGGTGAGAAACGCTTCAAGCGCGATGGTCATGCTCATTGCCTCAACCTTTCATCGCCGGGAGCGAATAGCGGCGCTCCAATAACCGGAACGAAAGAAGGGACAGGCTTGTGAGGGCGAGGTAGATTGCAGACGCTGCGAGATAGAAGGGGAGTGGAGCGCGCAGTGAGCCTGCGCCTATATAGGCGACGCGCATGACATCCGTCAGCCCGACGACGGAAATCAGCGATGTATCCTTTATCAAGGAGATGCAAAGGTTACAGAATGCCGGCAGAGCGATCGGGATCATCTGGGGAATGATGATCAGAAACCAAATCTGCGCGTTCGAAAGCCCGAGCGCCGCTGCAGCCTCTCGTTGGCCTGGTGCAACCGCGTTGATCGCACCACGGAATATTTCCGCGGCGTACCCGCTGAACACGACGGTCAGTGCCGCGACACCGGCCGCAAATGCATTAATCTCGATGTAGCCACCGGCAATCGCGCTCAAAAGGGCGGTTCCGCCGAAATACGTCAGGAGGATGATCAGAAGTTCCGGAACACCCCGGATGATGCCCGTGTAGGCCCGCATGCACGATGAAACCGACTTACGGGTCGAGTTGCGGAGAACGGCAATAAGCAAACCTAATAGGGTCCCGAAAGCGCAGCTCAAGGCAAACACTAAAAGTGTGTTCTTCAATCCAGATAAAAATTGATCTACAAATGCGTACAATGCAAGTCTCCAATATTCTTGCGAGCGCACCGAAATAGGAAAGGTATTCTCCCGACATATACAAAGGGCTTGCCGAGATTTAACCGAGGGTAGATTGGATTCATTAGCTTAACCGGCGCTCTAAGTTTGGCGTATGTCAAAAATATACTTTGACTTGCCGCCGTCAATTTATAAGATTCAGGAAGTTTTGATAAGCGCAGCTTATGAGGCGCGTCGCTCGACCACGATTGAGATTCCCGGCCATGGACGTCACCGACTCCGGAGTGAAGATCCGCCACCTTCAAATATTGCGGGAGGTTATGCGCGCCGGCTCGGAAAGGCTCGCAGCGCAGATGTTGCGAATAACCCAGCCGGCGGTCAGCCAAAACATCAAGCAGCTAGAGGAGACTGTCGGCTTCGCGCTCTTCCGCCGGGAAAACAACAGACTGGTGCCAACCGTCAAGGCATGGGAATTTCTACGCACAATCGACGCGGCGTTTGCCGGACTTGATCGGATCGGACCGTCAATCGACTTCCTGCGGAACAACGATACGCGAATGATCGGCATCGCGGCGCCAAGCGCTTTCTCCTTCGCGACCTTGCCGAAAGTGGTCAAAAGGATTCGGGAGAGAAGCCGCTCTTACGCCGTTCAGGTGAAATCAGGAACTTATGAGCAGATTGCAGATCATGTGTTAAACGGCCGCTCGGATCTTGGCATCTCCCGATTGCCTCTTGATGAGCGCATTCTTGATTGGGTGCCCGTCGGCTCGGCCACCAACGTATGTCTTTTTCCGGCCAACCATCGATTTGCGGCACAGCAGCTTGTCACTGCCGAAGATCTTGCTAGTGAGGCGATCATCGATATCGACCCGCAAATTGCCTCTCACCAAATGAGCGTCAATGCCCTTCGATATATGGGAACCGCTCCTGACATCGCCGTGGAATATGACGCCAATGGCCATGACATTGGCTATGTCATGGCAGGGATCGGCGTTTCGATTACGAACGAGATCATTGCGAGCGAATATGCTGAATTCGACGTTGCATTCCGCGAATTTCAGCCAGGGGCAACATATCACTACGTCGTCGTTTGGCAAAAAGATCGAAAGCTGAGTGATAGCCTAAGATTTGCATTGGAAGAGATAGTCGCGGCTTTGACAGATCGGGCTGCTTGACGATCGCATCGAGGTATGACCCTCGCACCGTAAAACAGATGTTGCGAGTTCATGCTGAACCGCGAGTTGTGCGCGTAAGCTTAGAGCGGGATGATTTTAGGTAGACCCGTGAGAAGGATTCCCTATGACGCAAATCAGATTCATCCTTCTGGCCGGTCAGGAGGCTGAGCTGGATGGCGAGACCTGTTTCGAATAACCGCGAGAAGTTGTAGAAGCGGTGATACAGGAGGGGTGTGGTGCCGGGCGGCGTCCAAGCGCTTCCGCATTGGCATCAGCATCGCGATCGATTGGGTGCGGCGCGTGACGCGACGGACAGCGCAGCCCGGCAGGATGAGTAGCCACAAGCCGCGAACGGCGGTGGCTTACCTAAGCCACCGAGCAGATAGTTGCGCCATATCGTAGAAGAACATCGCGACAATCGGAACTGCGTCGGTTGGCAGAAGCGGACCGGTTGTTTGTGCGATCATTGGTGCCATGTTCTCTTTAAGTGATTCTGCAGTTATCTTAAAATGGCGGATGACACTTCAATTGGACGCAATATCGACTAGAGCAAATCCTGTTCAATCCGGCTCATATCCAGCAGCCCTGAAGTAGTTTGCGCATTCTGTCGGCGTGAAGCGGAGCATCAATGCGCCTAGGACGTCCCATAGAGCATCGATCTTTCGTTCCGCGCCCTCCGTGGTTGACTGCGGCCCCTAAACCGGGACCGCGTGCCGGTGGCGACGGAAGCTATGAGATCACATGCTCAATGCGCTCGAGGTGGTGCTGAGGCACGATCTGAAGGGGTTCCTCGGCCGCTGCGATTTCCTCGACCGTAAGTCCGGTGGCGATGGCCAGGTCCTCAAGGCTGTAGCCCTTCGCAATCCTGGCTTCGCGGCGACGAGCGGCTGCGGAGGTGTTGTCGGCGGTAGCAAATTGATCCATTCCAAACTCCAAATCACGTTGATGTAGCGGCTGAGGGGGATCTGTCCCCGATGGGTTGGCTCCTTCGTGGTGCCGACTCGGTCAGAGGTTAGCCGCAACCTGCCGAGCCGCTTGGTTTCTCTTCGCAGACGACGCTCTTGCGTGGCTTCCGCCGCGATCTTGTTCTGCGTTCGGATGCCGAGCGCTCCTGCATTAGCGCTGTTGTTCTAGTCCTGCTTTCTATGACAATCAATCCATGGGTTTGCTCATAGGCACACGACGAGCCGTACCAACTGCCTGGGAAGAATTGTCCGCTACTGATTAACTGCGGTCGCAGATATGCCTTGCGCGATCTCATCGTCGAAGTGAACCATCTCGCCCGAGGCCATGTGCAGCGCGTCCGCGACATCGCCGAAGCGCGCCTCACCATAACGGAGGCCGGAACTTATTGAATCGGCGCCCGTTCGTAAGGACCGACATTAGGAGGATCTCAGTGGCAACCACATCCAAAGCCCGCAGCCAGGATCGTGCTCGCGTCGCAGGTGGTCAGGATCACGAGGTGAAGTACGAAGCCCGGAAGGAAGGCATTTCCAAGGAAGCGGTGAAGAAGACCGTGAAGAACGTAGGCAACAGTCGCAAGAAGGTCGAAGCCGAACTCGACCGGCACTAATCCGGGTTGGAGAGTTCAACCGTGAGGGTCCGCAGCCATAAAGTCAGCGGCGGAAACAGCCGCTGAAAGTCTGGCTCCGACGGATCATAACGCAGCGGCGGAAGGCGCCTGACTGCAGGAGTTGACGACCCCGCAGGAAGCGTTTCGGAGCAAGGCTATCGAAGCTGCGGGATACAGCGCCGTCGAGCAAAGCCAAAAGTATTGGGACGCCGGAGCGTTTCTTGCAAGGGGCGGAGCCGCATCGCATGAGGAAGGGGCTGGCGAGCGAACCCAACGAGCTCCAAAGTCGCGATACGCGACGGCGTCGGCTGACTTTACCTGCAGAACAGAATTCAGAGGCCCACAGACCGTGGGGCACCGCGTGCGGACGCCGGTCCCGACCGGTCCGTTCAATCGACTTCTAGAAGCTGCCATCCCGTTTTTGGGACCGGCCAGCATCGTCGATCTTCTCGTGCTCACTGCGCTGAATAGGAAGCGCGGTCGGTATTAAGCCATTCTCCCGTAACGCCAAAGGCGAGCGGCGGAGCGCCGATCAATCGCCCGAGTCGGGTCTCCAGTGTTTGAAACGATGCTCAGGGAAGCGGTCGACGTGAACCTCGCTTAAATCCTGCGGAGTATTCCATTGCCGACATGCCAGTCGATCAGATCCCGAAACAGGCTTAGCGAGTGCCACGTGCATCGTCGTCCCGATGTGGACTGTAGACTAGCTTCCTGCATAGGGCGATGCGATCCTGAGTTGCGTTCATGTGTCCTCTCCTTCGCGACGGAGAGACCCTAAGCTATGCCGACTAGGCGGCTGCTATGGTGCCGGAAACGTTGGCAAAGTCGGTTAATCGGCATAGTTTGCTGGTCAGTATAAACGTGCTTTTGCCGCGCGCGGCAAAATGCAGTTTGAAGCAGCGTCGCGATCGTCGCCCAAGTCCTGCCGCCGCCTTCCGAGCCGGGTTCATAATGCCGGATTTCCGACGTTTGAAGCAAGGGTCACCTATCCCTTCCATCCACTGGTTGACCAAACCGTCTTGGTAACCGGCAGCCATGAGCACGAAGGCGTTCACTATCTGCTCATTCTGGCACACGGTGGTTCATTTCAAATTCCGGCATGGATGTTTGATCCTGCGGCAAGTTCGATCGAGATCGTAGCTGCGCCGCGCCTTTCGGCAACCAAACTCGTTGAACTGCGCGCCAAGCTTTGTTGCCTGACTATTCCGTTGCGGTCGCTGCGGTCGCCGATTGCACATTCAATACTCCGGGAAAGGCGGCGCAGCGATATGTTTGTCGCGGCACGTTCGGCGCCATGGCGGTCGGCAACTGTATCGGGTTCGGCGGCATGCGGGTCGATCGGGCCGTGGCGCAGGAGGTGCTCGAGCGATTGCAACCTCCGGGAATCGAGGCGGCCTTGCGGGCAATGGAGGCGCACACGCAGCGTCATAGCGACAATCAACAGCAACTCGAGAACTTAATCAAGCAAGCACAATACGAGGCTGCCAGGGCGCGCCGCCAGTATGATGCTGTCGATCCGGGCAATCGGTTGGTCGCCGGCGAACTGGAGCGGCGCTGGAATGAGAAGCTGATCCTATTGCGTGATCTCGAGGTCCAGTTCGAGATGCTCTCGACCGACCGTAACACGCCTGCTTTATCGGCCGACGACCGTACAAGATTGATGATGCTCGGTAGCGATCTATAGTAAGGCATGGCACAGGTCCCGACGCGTCTATCGAGACACGCCAAAAGATCATTCGGCTGCTGATCAAAGAAATCATTGTCGATACCGTTGACGACACATTGGCGCTCGTCATTCATTGGCAGGGTGGCGATCACACCCGGATGACGGTGAAGAAAAACAAGATCGGCCAGACCCGCTGGGCAGTTAAGGCTGATGTTGTCGATCTCGTTCGCAACTTGGCGAGGCAGTTGCCCGATTTGTCGATCGCAGCGATCTTGAATCGATCCGGCAAGCGGACAGGGCATGGCGCCAGCTGGACGCGAAGCCACGTCTGCAGTCTTCGCAACATCCACGGCATCTCCGTCTATCGAGAAGGTGAACGGGCCGAACGCGGTGAGAGAACCCTCGACGAGGCCGCCGACATTCTAAAGGTGAGTCGAGCTACCGCCTACCGGATGGTCAGCAGCGGTGTCCTTCCCGCTCGCCAGTTATGCACCGGAGCGCCGTGGATCATCCAGCTTTCCGACCTTCAACACGAAACCGTGCGCCGCGAAGCCGATGCCAGGCGATCCCGGCGTCCGATATCTCAGGATCCGGTTCAAAATCCTCTTTTATAGACATCATCAGATGAGGAGTATGTCGCGCCCTCGTCACCTTCAGCAAACAGGCTATTTTTTCTTAACGCCTGGGGCTTGATTGCCCGCTCAACATGTGGAGTCCACTTCGACGCGGCCGTCTTTCAGGAAGCGCTCGAAGATATCGCGGCGCGATATGGAATAGCGGAGAGCTCCGCGAGTTTTGATTTTCCGGGTAACGCCCCTTAGCCACGAACAGGCACATGATCCTTGGCGCGATTTGAAGTCCACGTGAATTCCCTTGTCCCCAGCGCAACCGTCGACATTTCTCGCAAATGTCGGGCATCCGCCACTTTTGTCAGGTTTGTCGTGATTGGAACGTTTTGTTCGCCGGTCTCTCCGTCAAATACACATCAACCTGCCCTCAACCCGCCCATTGATAAAAGAAAATGATCTTCTTGGCGCGTCGGAGCAGTTGGCATGGTGTTTGCTGATCCCTGGTTACAAGCGGCAGAAAGCAGTCTGCATTATGCCGGTTCATGAAACGAACGGAACGGAGGCCACCTGACCGTTCGTCATCGGATCCGCGTTCTACCAAGCGGCCATGCATCCGCCGGCGGAAGGGTCAATCCCGATGTCACAGCTTGCAACCAACTCAAAGAGAAGGAAAATGCAATGACCAAGATTTCCGAAAGATCCTTTGAAACGATCGAAAACCCGGGGTCATCGTCGCTCAAGGTGCCAGATCAGTTCGGCGCATCTGTTGAAAAGGGGAACAAGAAGGTGACAGAGGCTTTTTTGAAATTTGCGTCCGGCGCTGAAGCGACACAGAAAATGCTGCCTCCGATCCTCGAAACGACAAGTCTATTCGGCAACGAATTGTGGTGGAAGACGATCGCTGCACTGCAGGCCGACGCCGAGGCCAGCTTCTCACATTTGCAAGCTTTGCTGGGCGCGAATTCGCCGTCGCAGATCCTCGAACAGCAGTCGACCTTTTTCCGCAAGCGGGTTGAGACAAGTTTGCAGCACGCCAAGGAAGTCCGGGTGCTCTCAAGCAGGGCGGTGGAGGAAATCTCAAAGCCGGTCAAGGATGCTTTTGACAAGGTGCTGACGGACCTCAAGGCGACGTAAAAGCGGACTCGCACTTAAATCGCCTGGACTGATCGGGGGCGGCCTACCTTATTCATGGACGGAAAAGATGGTGACGGGGACCATCAGGTCGGGAGAGAGCTGGAAAGTGTGTCCTGCGATCTCGATAGCTCCAGCTAACAAGCTCCTGAAAACGGATCGCGGGCGGCCGGCGTGACATATTGGACGGTTTGAACTGGCGAAGAACCCACCATCTTGGTATCTAACCGCGTAGGCGGCAGGGGGCAGGGGGCAGGGAAGTGGTAATGGATTCACGCAGGGACATAGCCGAGCGGGTCATCGCGCGTTGGAAGGCGCGAGGAATCCGGATCGATGAAGACCCGGGTTTCATGGAACTGGTCGCTCTTTGGACGGCAGGGTCGATTGCGTCCGGTGAAATGCGCCGCCGGTATTCGGCGCTCCAGCGCGAGCGGTCGCTGTCCAGGTCAAATCCACTTGATGTGTATCCCTGCGACGAAGGGGCGGAGGTCGATCATCGATCGATTGCGATTCCAGACGACGAACCAGATGAACGGGGAGGTCTCGGACTGCCGGCGCAAGGGTGACTCTTACAAAGGGCTCATCACGCACCATTTCCTGGCGAGCGCGAACTTCACGAAACAGCGGGTCGACAAGCGCTGCGTCGCGTTGTGCATATTCTCGGGAAGAGTCCGAAAAATCCTTGCCACGAGCCGCAATGGCTGGCGGCTCAGCAAGGTAGAAGGTGAGGAGCGGCCGGCGGTACTGAGTCGACATCTTTATCAACTGTGGGCGTGTCGGCTCAGGGCATCTTCAAGCATGGCAAGGCGGTCGCTGCCCGCTATACAGGGTGCATCGCTAATGCCGAGCTTGTCGGCACATCTTCAACGCTGAGTCCCTCAGTCTCGTGCGCCCAGCGTCCGACAAGTTATTGTCTTCCATGGGAGTCCGGCTTGCGCAAATTGCCCCCGATGAAGGTTGGTCCGCCCGGGTCTTCCGCATGGAAAACGCGCGTTGCCTCAAAAACGCCGGTGCGCCATGCATAGGTCGTATCGTCGATCATCTGCGGCAAGACCTCCTGGTTTGTCGGACGGCCATACCATTTGGTGACGATGCGGGCGACTTTGGCGACGAGCGCGGTACTCATGCGAAGGTTCGAGTGTGCATCGAACATCTCCGGCGCCAATAGCATCGAGACCTCGTTTGGGCGAAAGGTTATTCCTTTGCTGCAAAGCCTAGCTCAACGCGGCTGACATCTAAGATCGCCCGAAGGACGTCGATGCCGAATTTGAGGCTTTCCACCTCGACATCCAGCGAGATGCCCTCGGTGACTGTGCCTTTTGCGTTAGCGATTACCACCTCCTCCAGGTCTTCGAACCACTGAGGACTGTTCCCTTTGTGAAGCTTCGATAGTTCCGCAATCGCGACACTAAATGCCGATTGGACCGCGATTAGAGCGGCGCCGAGCTTTCGTTCGTCTACACCCGAGATGCAAACAATGGGGCTGTTTTTCTCATCCATGGGCTGTTCCTCTGCTGGCTCGCCACGAAAACTCTATTTCAACTAATAGGCGACAGAGTCGTCGATCGCCGACGAATGCAAATAGGCCCGTAGGCTGGAGTCTCGGGTAGTTAGATCAACGAATACGCGATGCTGGGGGTGGACCATGTGGAAATGGTGGATGCGCTTGAGGCCTGTTGAAATCTGGGTCCAGCTTCCGAACGTTCCAACCGGCGGCAATGCCTCTAGGCCGTACGCGTCGCACCTCCTGGTACGCGATAGCGGGTAATCCTTTGTACGAACTGGCTCGCATGCAAGGTCGCCCGAAGGACACAAGTGCCGAGCCTGGGCTTTCCGGCCATAGTCTTCAGTGAGACGTCTGTTGCTTCCACAACTCAACATATTCCGGCGAGCGGCATAAACCTGCAAACTCATTGTTTTTGATCCGCACGCGTCATACCTGGCCTGCACCCCACCGCCATGGCTTCGGCAAAAGGCCTTTTACTCAAAACGCAGGGACCTAGTTTGGCCCGTTTGTCAGGCAGCATCACAAAAAGATCTGCGGAAGGCTCGTCCCGCTTTGCGCGCTCAGGTGCGCCCGCAGTCGATCTGGCAGCGGATTGTTATTCAGGTACACTTTGCAATGAGGCGGAAGCTGCGACAGAATGTACGGCAGTGCAGTTCGCCCGTCGCCAAGTCCTCTCAGGTTGTTTCCACGAACGCTAAGCTCCTCCAGCCCCCTCGGCAGGTTAGGGGGCAGGTGGGTCAGTTCATTACTGTCGGTGCTGAGCCACTTTAGGGTGGCCGGGAGGTCCTCGGGTAGGCTAGTCAGTTCATTGTGAGGGACTTCGAGCCTCGTGAGCTTTGCAGGAAGGCGCTCGGGCAGGCGAATTATATTATTGAGTTCGGCGCGGAGATCCGTCAATTCGAGGGGGAGATTCTCCGGCAGGTGCGCGATTTCGTTGCGGGTGACATGAAGCTCCCTGAGCTCAGGCGGCAGGTTATCGGGCAAACTGGTCAGCCGGTTGTGGTTGACGTAGAGATACTTTAGTCCGGAAGGAAGCTCGTTCGGCAATCTGGTCAGCCGGTTGCCGTCGACGTAGAGCGTCTCGAGCATGTCCGGAAGAACCTCAGGCAGCGTGGTCAGCTGGTTGTCGCAGGCAGAGAGCTTTCGCAGACCGGGCGGGAGGTTGTTGGGCAGCCTGCCCAACCGGTTGTCATTGGCGTTGAGCCGCTGGAGGCCGGCCGGTAAGGTGGGGGGCAGTGCCGTTAGGGACAGCGATGTTAAGTTCAGGGGGGCACGAAAATTGCGGGTTTCCGTCCAGGCCTCGATCCGTGCCATTGCCTCGTGCCGGTCCTCGTCCTGCTCCTGCTGCCCGTCTTCCGCCCAGGCCAGTAAAATTTCTTTCAGTGCCGCTTCGCCGGACGAGGAGCCAGTCAAGCCTTCAACCCAGTTAAAGGTGTCTTCACCGCCTTGTTCGGAACTATTGCCAACACCCCCCTGCCTTCTGCCGTACATTGCGTCGTTCCTTAGGTCATTGCGTCACTGCTGATGTTACTTCCGTCGCGACCTTTCCTTCCAATACCAAATTCGTATCCCGTTATGCTTCGGGGGCATGGCCAGCGTCCTCCCTCGAGCTGGACAGCGCATGATTTTTATCGCGACGTTGAACAATCCCACCATTGACATGCTGCGCAAACTCGGCCTGACAGGCATGGCCAGCGCCTATCAGGAACTCGAAACGCAAATAGGAGCGAGACACCTTCGAGCATGGTGAAAGGCTTCGACTGCTGCTCGAGGCGGCCACGCTCCGCCAGAAGCGCTTCGAGGCGAGAGCCCGCCCTGCAAAGCAGCGCTGTAACGCCCAGATCGAGAACGCTGATTTTTGCGCCGCCCGCGCCCTGATCGCAATTTCGTGACGCCGAGTGATAAAGGTATTTCATCCACCAGTTTCAGCTTGGTGGAGACCTAAACCAGACGCATTTGGAGCCGCTTGCGGCCGATTTCGCGTGGCAACTCCATCTAACTGAGGCGCAAGTTCCCGGAACAAACGCTCACGCGCGATAACCTTTCCTCATTTTCGGGCAATCTCGCAGTGTCACGTTGATTTGGTAGGTCAGCTTACGACGCCGAAGCCGTTACGCTTTTTCTCTACGCCTGCAGGGCCCTGCCGACTTAAAGGCAACGACTTCCGGACAGCCGAGGCCCAGAACCAGTTCACCTTGACATCGTGTCACTCGGGCGTAACAGGCGGCAGCCCGAGTGTCGCAATAAGCTTCATTATCGACGGCGTGGGTGGACCCGGTGTCGGCGGCGGCATGGAGACGATGGACCCGAGCCGCGGAGGCGTTGCCATAACGCCAATCATCGTGCCGATAATGGCGATCCCATCGCCGCTGATTTCGATGGCCTGCGGGCCGGTTCTGCCCGATACTACAAGGCGGATCTTGTCGGGTGTTACCTCGACGCGGCTACCTAAGGCCGCTGCGGCAGGGGAGTCGGGCGCGGCGCCGCCCGAGGTCAGGAGGAAGTGTCTCTTGACGTCGATGCTGTAGATATTCCCGACCTCGACGGTATGATTCTTCTGGGCCTTCAAATAGACCTCCTCACGGCCCTGCTTGTCCTCAAAGCGCAGTTCATTGTAGGCATTAGCGGCGCCGCCATCGGTATGCGTCCGGAAGGTCGACCGCGTTTTGTCGGTCGGCAGGGTTTCAGGCGGCAGATTTGAGCCATTGTATACGACGCCGGTCACCAGGGGCGTGTCGGGATTGCCGTGGATGAAATCAACCACGACCTCATGGCCGATCCGTGGGACGACCAGGTTGCCAAAACCCTTACCAGCGAAGTTCTGGGCCACCCGAATCCAGCAGGAGCTGTTCTCGTTCTTTCCGCCTTCTCGGTCCCAGAAGAACTGAACCTTCACACGGCCGTACTTATCCGTCGCGATCGACTCGCCCTCGGGGCCCACGACGACGGCCGTCTGCGGTCCGTGAATCAACCGCGCCGGTGTGCGGCGCCTCGGTCGGTACTGGGTGGTCGCGGGGATAATCTCTACGTTGCTGTGATAGAGGAACCGCTCGCCCTTCCCCCCCACGGTGTCCGCAGTGAGATCGTCCCCCACCTCACCGATGACAGTGAAGTCCTGTCCGACTGCCAGAAAGCGATCGGTGGGTTTCGGGCGGGAACCGACCTGGCCGTAGTAGAAGGGATTTGCCGCCTTGAATAATGACCCGGTCGTTATCTGGCGCGCAGTGCTTTCGATCCGCGCGCGATAAGCGTTGCAGGCGAGTTCCTCGGCACGGATGGTGGCGTAGAAATCGCCATCGCTTTTTTTTGTATACTGGCCTGGATACTCGAAGACCTCCCGCATTGCCGTGCAGCCGCTGCTTGCCGACGAGGTCTCGCCCGTTCTGACCGCCACGCTCTCCCGCGGTCGGGTGATGGCGCTTCCCGTGAGCTTGCATGGCGGAATGCCGCCTGTCCTCACGGGAGGAACACGCGCGACAGACGTCAGTTCTGCCATCGGCTTCTCATGGTCATAGTCCCTGAGAACGACCTTGTTCGGCTGTAGCGATACGACCTCGTCCCAATGCAGGATGACATCTTCTTGGTAAAGACTTCGGGCAGGCCTGAGATTGTGGTGGGTCTCTACGATCTCAGGCGTGCAGGCCATGTGACTCGCGGCGTTGTCGACCAGCACCAGGTCATGTTGGTCCTCAGCATGTTCAAAATAGTAGTAGATGCCGTCCTGCTCCATGAGGCGGCTGACGAAGGCCAGATCCGTTTCATCGTACTGGACGCAATATGGGCGCTGTGGGAACCGTCGGGCGGTCTGATTCTTGAAATTGCCTTTATGTTCTCGAAAAATCGTGGTGATGATCTCGATGCTCGTCTTGTTCTGAAAGACCCGACTGTTAGAGCGATGCTCGAGCAATGAAATCCACGGCCGCACCTGCGCCACGTAGTTGAGGTGCTCGGTATCGTCGAGGCCGAGATATTGGAAGCGCGTAACAACACCGTTGAAGAAGCGGGTTTGCGAGTCCTTGAGCTTAAGGCCGATTGTCAGGTTTTGACCGGGGATCGTAGCAAAGTTCTGAACTGGATTGCGGCTGGCGAGCTTCACCTCGTAGAGGAAAGGTTCCCCCAGCCGCTCGGTGCCACTGAGCCGCCGGAGAGAGATTTCATTCAACTCGGACGCGGCCGAAGTGACCGCAACAAAACGATTGTGCCTTAAGAGACTCTCGATTCTTGACTCGACCATGGTGGTGTGTGTTCCGCAGATTTGATGAGAAGGCGCGGTTGCGCCCGATGGCGTGAGTAGGATGCTGCCGAAGCCATCGGCGAAGATGCCGAAAAGCGTTTATTTCGTGCATCGAAATCGCCGACCGTTGCTCAGCCAAGATGTCTTGCTGGCCCGCATCGTCAGAGCCAAGCGGGGGAGGGCGGGGTGAAGAAAGCGTGTGGGTCTCTTGGAACTCACCCACGCTAAATCCCACCCAAATCTCGCCATGCGGCCTTGTAACATCGATGAGTTGGCGGATTCCGGCGGTGCTAGCGACGACGTGTCTCCTGGAAGATTCAACCAGGCCCAGGGCGCAGCGCCCGAGCGGACAACCACGGTGGTCGAGTTTCGCCGCGATCGTCGGCTCGATAGGCCTCTCCGCTGCTGAAGCCTCAAGGGCGTCAAAATGGCGATAACGTTCCAAAGAGGCGTCACGGCGAATTTTGCAAAGGGCCTTGGCGGTCCCATTGCAGTTTGCGTTGAGCTTACTGAAGAGAGTCGAGCTTCCGATGCTTGTCATAACGGGCCTTCCAAGCCGCCGCCCGCCGTGCCGCCGCACTTGGTATCGAGGTTACGTGGGCCATTCACCCGTTCCAGATCGATCTCGCCAAGGAGATCTTCTCCCCGCCCGAAAAGAAGGTCGAGCGGGCCCGCCGCATCATGGATGTCCGTTTCAGGAGAGTGCCATGCGGCAGCCGGTGGGCCCCGGTCAGTCGGGGTAGTTGTCAAGTCATCGGCGTGCTGGCGCGTTTTCCGCTTGCCCATCCAACTGGACCATCCGAGTCTGCCGCAGCGACCCAACTGCACTTCCGGGACCTGCTCCTGACGGAGAACGAGGTTAATCTCCCAGTCAAGTTCATCTCCAAGGTAGTTGCAGATGATCTCCGCTATCGACTTAAGGCCGGGAGCTGCGGGCAGAAGCGATTCGTAATGAGCCAGGCTGAGGGGACCCACAATGAGTCGGAACCGATGGTGCCACACTCTGACCCTCGCACCTGCAATAGCGTTGCTGTTCAGCGTGCCCGTGGCCGGGTCGCGGCCCAGGAGGCAGAGCGATATGCGGGGCAGATCCACCCACTTTGGGACAAATTCACGGATATCAACCGGCGCCTCGACGAAGCTGGCGAGGATGGCAGCGAGCCCCTCGGCGTTGCGGGTGTGTGAGGCGAGACGGCCGGTGAAGTGGAGTTTGGCCAGATCAGGCATAGCATCCCGCGCGCGCAGGGAGGTCATCCCGAAGCCGGCTAGCGCGCCGAGCTGAAGGGCAAATCGATCTTCTTGTGGCCTGTCATAGCTCACGGTCGGTTCGCCCTCCGCCCATGCGCGGAAGAAGAACGAGGCCATTCGATGATGAAAGGTATCAGCAAATCGGATCAGCGTCTCATCCGCGGCGTTGTGCTGCCGGAGAAGGGCGTACTCCGTCAGATGCAATGGGAGGGGACCGTGGGGTCCAAACAAGCCGAAGGCGTAGGTGGAGATTACGGGGTCGTTCTCCTCGTGCGCAGTCACGCCCGCGATCGATCGAGTCGGAAATGCAAGGGAGGGCTGCTGGGCGATCCGCACGCGATCCAGGCTGGGACCGCTCGATTCTCCCAGCCGAGGCCGATCTGAGCAGATTGCATCGATCCGCCGCAGAGCCTGGAAGAAGTCGCAGGCATGCGGTTCGGCCCTGAGCGAGCTTAGGAAGTCGCCGAGTGCCCCCGAAATCAAAGGATCGCCCGGCGGCCGGCCATCGTCGGCCATCGCATTACCTCCCCGCGCTGTAGCGTCGAGACGACCATCTCGGTGAAGCTGTTGATGGATACGTATTTCGCGAAGAACTGGTTGAGCACGGAGGCGAGCGGAAAGATGCCAACGCCTTCGAAGGCCGCTTCGTCCAGGATGATACCAACCTCAATCCCACGTGCTACGGCGGCTTGTCCACCGCTGGACAATCGCCTGACCGCAGGCCTGGACCGAATCTCCCGGATCCCGTCGATCTGCCGTGAGGCGAAGGCATTGACTGGATCGACGTAGAGGCGGAGGAGTTCACGTAGCGCTTCTGCGCCCCGGTGGTCGTTCCTATCGGAATTGCTGATCGAGAGGTAGTTCAGTGAAAGATGGCTAATTAATCGCCAAGTGATATCGCCATTGGCGAAGGAGTGGCGCGGTCGGCTCGGGGGCGATACGCACCGGGTGGCGGTAACTGGAGCGCCGATTTCCAGGGTGAAGTCTGTCTCGTCCCGGCCGATCGGCAGCAGCAGCGCCAGATCCCGGTTCGAGCACAGGCAGTTTACAGACAAATGCCGGAGTTCCGCCGAATAGGGAGCCGCTTGGCGATCAACTAGAGAAACGAACGTTTCGCTGCCGATGTAGCCAGTCCGCGCGCCATTTAGACGCTGGTGCTCCGACATGAGGCGCTGCTCCCGGCGGATCGCGTAGTATCTGGAATGCTGCTCCTCCTGACCGTGCGCGCTGATGCTATAGAACGGGTAGAACCTCACGGGAGCCGCTTCGTTTTTCGCCCCGTCTCCGCTCATCTCGAGGATCGAGTGGACCTCAAAGTCGAGCGGCCTCATCCTGTCAACAATCACATGATGCTCGGTGTTCTTGTCGCTCACGTGGACGAGATCTGCCTGGCGTTCGAAGAGATTAATCGCGGGCGTTGCGAAGAGAACGATATTTTGGGGTCCGAGCTGTCGTTCCAGCCGTGGCTCGACACGTCTGAGTGCGAAGACGATCTCAAGGGTCTCGGCAGTTGACAGGGCTACTGCGTCTGCCAGCCCGCTAACCTCGACGAACAACGTCCGCTCCGCGAGGGCGAAATACTCCTGTAGGAGACGGTACCCGTCGAAAGAGCGTGGCACCTCGGGCAGGAGAGCACAGCTCGGCTCCAAACCGCGTTGCTGCAGCGCATGAACCGGAATCTTTTCCTGCCAAGGGATAGGCCGGCCGACCGGACGGGCTATGATATTGCATGCGTCACCGAGAAGCTGTTCGGCGAGTGCGGCGCCGATGCCACCGGGGCCTGTTAGGTGCAGTGTGAGAGCCTCTAGTCCGAGTTTATTGAACGGCATGCCATTGGTGGTGCGAAGGCGTAGTCGCAAAGCAGCCTTCGCATCTTGCCGGGCCGGAAGATCCAGTGCGGCGATCTGCCCCGGCGTCGAAAAATAATCGGCAGCGCTCACCACAATTGGCCAGAGATGCACATCATGGGCCGTGCGGAACTCGCAATGTGTGACGGCGCCCGGAGCAAGACGGCCCAAAAGCTTGGTTCCCCGCGGCACGAGGTATCCATTTTCAAGTCGTCCGGCATCCTGGTCGGGCTCGAAACGGACGATCGTCATCGAGGGGAGCGGCGGTAGAAAATGCGGATAGACCATCTCCAGGAGGTGCTGGGTGAATTCCGGAAAGCGAGACTGAAGCTTCAATTGCACCCGCGCCGCCATGAAAGCGAAGCCTTCCAGAAGCCGCTCGACGTAGGGGTCGGCGACCTCCGCTGATTCCATCCCGAGCCGGGCGGCGACCTTCGGGAATGCGCGGGCGAACTCGGCCCCCATCTCGCGCATATAAGCAAGTTCGTCGTTGTACAGTCGCAGGAGCCGGGGATCCATCAGCTTATCTCTGTACCGAGATGAACGCGGGCGGATTCGAGCTCGGAATCTACCTCCGTACGCATCACCATTCGCACCGGCAACGGCTGCGCCCACAGATCGGCTTCGATCCTAAAGCGAAAAGTGCCGCAACCCTGACCATCGTCCAGGACCGTGACCTTCAGGGTGTCCGGTAAGAGACGCGGCTCAAAGCGCTGAAGGCTCTCGATTATCGCTTCGCGCAATGCGCTCTTATCCATCCCTTCGCGAATTTGTCCGCTGAGAGGCCAGGCACCATAATTAAGTGCACTGGCCGCTACGTGAGGGTACGCTTGTAGATCTACGGTTGCACCCAATTGATTGGTGTTCAACAACCAGGAAACATCGCGTAGAATCACCTCTTCCAGTTGGCGAACAGAGAAGCTGCGCTTGTCCTGCGCTTCACACGAGCTGCGCGGCTCATCGTCCGTAAGCCGGTCCAGGAGGGATGGTTGCACGAGATCCCGCTTAACATCTCTGCCCATGTTACAATCTCCAGGTGCAATAGCGACGAGTCGATCCGTCGTTTTCGCGCGCAGCCCCGAATATTCCCGGGTTGCCGATGGCCCCATCAGCCGACGAGCCTATTGAAGTCGGTGCTGTTCGCGATTTGGTTCCAGATGCCCTCGCCGGCTTTGGTAAGAGCGCCTTTTTCATCCTGCCTGTAATAAATGACCTTGCAGGCGCCGAACCGGAATGTGATCGTCTCCTCGGGGGCCTCTTCCGCATAGGACCACTCGACCTTCTCGACTACCAGCATGTTGAAACTCCAGTGCAAGAACAGGTTCGATTCTGATGTAGCTTGTCCGCTCCCCGTCGCTTTGAAAAGTTTCAGTTCGACGCTATTGAAGTGGGCGCCGCGACCACAGGCAACGTACAGAGAGGGCGATGACGTATCCACCTGCTTCTTGATAGTGAAGACCTCGAATTCGGCCTTGCCCGCGCCCGCCCCGGCGGTATGAGGCCCAATGTTCAGCTTGTTTTCGAGTGAAAAGCTCCATTCGTCCGCTAGGGTGATACCGTCCTTTAGAATGATAGATTCGCCCTTGGGCAAAATGCCGTCCTTGGACGCTTGCGTGAATTTTATAACCGCGTCGAACGCCATGATGGACTTTCCTTTTCTCGTTGATCTGATTGGGCCTGGATTGCATCGGCCAGCCCGGGGCAGCTATTCCGGAGTTTTGGCGCCGAGAACGGAGCACAATCATCTGCGGGTTTTCTCAGTCCTTGCGGGCGGATGGCAGGCGCGAGACAAGTCTCAAAGAGATGGTTAGGCCTTCGAGCTGGTAGTGTGGCCGCATGTAAAATCTCGCAACGTAATATCCGGGATTATCTTCGACCTCTTCCACCTTGACCTCGGCTGAGGAGAGCGGCTGCTGTGCCTTACTCTCTTCGCTCCCAAGCTCGGGCGAGGGGTGGACATAGCCCTGAATCCATTGGTTGAGCCACTCCTCGACCTCGTGGCGCTCCTTGAACGTGCCAATCTTGTCCCGGACCATACACTTCAAATAATGTGCGAAGCGGCAGGTTGCGAAGATGTAGGGTAGCCGTGCACTGAGTTCGGCGTTCGCTGACGCGTCGGGGTCTTCGTATTTGACCGGCTTGTTAATAGTTTGAGCGCCAATAAATACGCCGAGGTCCGTGTTTTTGCGGTGCAACAGCGGTAGAAGACCGTTTTTGGACAGTTCGGCCTCACGGCGGTCGCTGATCGCGATCTCAGTGGGGCATTTTAGGTCGACGCCACCGTCGTCGCTGCGGAAGGTATGTACCGGCAGACCCTCGACCAGGCCGCCGGATTCGACGCCACGAATTCTGGAGAGCCAGCCATAGAGCTTGAACGAGCGCGTGATATTTACGCCCATGGCGTAGGCTGCGTTCGTCCAAAGGTATTTCTCGCTGTCGCCGCCGTCTGTGTCCTCCTCGAAGGCGAATTCATCGACCGGGTTGGTTTTGGCCCCGTAGGGCAGCCGGCCAAGGGTGCGTGGTAAGGTCAGGGCCACGTACCGAGAGTTCTCGCTCTCGCGGAACGCCCGCCAAGGGGCATGTTCGGGCGTGAGGAAGATTTTTGTGATGTCACGCGGGTTCGCAAGCTCACGCCAAGAATCCATCTGCAGCAGATGTGGTGAGACGGCAGATATAAGCGGTGAGTGGCTCGCCGCCGCGATCTGCGCCAGTCCCGAAAGCAACTCTACGTCCGGTGGGGTATGGTCGAAATAGTAGTCGGCAATCAGGCAGCCATAGGGTTCACCGCCGATTTGGCCGTATTCGTCTTCGTAAATTTTTTTGAATAGCGGACTCTGATCCCAGGTGACACCCTTATATTTCCGCAGAGTTCGGGACATCTCCACCTTTGAAACTGGGAGAACGCGAATCTTCAACGTTTCATCGGTTTCGGTGTTGATGGCAAGGTGATGCAAGCCCCGCCAAGCTGATTCCACGCGCTGGAAATTTTCGTGATGGAGGATCTCGTTGAGTTGTGCAGAAAGCTTCTGGTCGATCGAAGCAATCATTGCTTGGATAGTCGTGACGACATCGTCGCTGATTAGCGACGTGTTTTGAAGTGCCTGCTCGGCCAGTGTTCGGACGGCACTCTCCACCAAGTCACGGGAGTGGTCCGAGCGGATCTTGAACTCGAATCGAAGCATGCGGGTGAAATCGCCGAGATCAACGGTGGCGACCTGTACATCTGTGGCATCTGCAGGCATCATGATCAGTTCTCCTCTGTGTCTGGGGATGGCAATGGCGGAGCGGCAACCAATGCATCAGGCTTCTCAGTCTCGATGCCATTGCCGAGGGCGCTTAGCAGTGCCGAATCCGCGAGGAAGTGGGTGAGCAACTCTTCGGCACCGTTCTTACCGTCCATATAGGCCAGCAGATTGGAGAGCTCCGTTCGCGCCTCGAGCAGCCTGCTAAGGCTGTCGACCTTGCGCGCCACGGCCGCCGGCGAGAAATCTTCGAGCCGCTCGAACGTCAAGTCGACAGCGAGTTGGCCTTCTCCGGTCAATAGGTTCGGCACCCGCATCACCACCCTGGGCCTCAGCGATCTGAGCCGATCATCGAAATTGTCGATATCGATCTCCATCATCTTGCGCTCCGCGACAGGGGCAAGCGGCTCGGCAGCATTGCCGGCGAGGTCGGACATCACGCCGACCACGAAGGGAAGCTGAACCTTCTTCTGAGAGCCATAGGTCTCGACGTCGTATTCGATCTGTACGCGAGGCGGACGAACCCGCGCGATGAACTTTTGACTACTCGCCTTTGTCATGTGTTCCACTCTCCTGATAGGGAAGATTGCGCACGTCACGTGCCCTCGCCGACCGCCAGACCGGCAATCGAACGGTATTGGGCAACCCCTTCTGGCGCCAACTCTTTGATAAGAGCCATGAAGTCCTTCGAGACAAGTCGCTGCGCGCGCTCCAGGAGGGCTGGCAGCGGGCTCGCGGGCTCATTCACCTGGTACCAGTGGCAAATGCGGCCAAGAATTTCGACAACGTCATCGCGGTTGCGGATCACTTCGGGGTAAGAGGCCTTGCTAGAGTCTGGCAATGGAGATGCCGGGGCTGCAGGCTGGGCCCTTTTCCGATGGGCGTCGACCAGATCCTTGGCCTGGGTGAGTAGCACTATCAGAGGGTCGAATCGAACGGCCTCGTCACTCGCGACGTGCTGCCGAACACTCGCGTCTAGATGGGTGGCGGCTGCCAGGCTGGCGTGGAGACCAGTGCTGATCTGCTCGAGCTGCAGTGGATCGGTGTCGATGAAGGCGTGCTCGATGGTCGAACGATCAATTTCCGTAGATTGGGACCGTAGCGCACCAGCCCAATCGCGGAGCGTGAAAGTCCCGAATTGCCTGGAGGAGGTGAGTGGGACTTGGCGTATTTCTGCCAAGAGCCCGGAGAGATCGCAGAGGCTCGCTAGAGCGTTGAGGCGAACGGTCTGATCTTCGTCATCTTCTGGATCCGGTCGCGGATGTAGCTCTGACCAGTAGAGCTCGACATAGGCCGCGAGCAGCTCAAGCCCCCGACTTAGACCAGAGAAGCCGAACTGACTGAGGGCGGATCGTGTGAGCAAGATTCCGACTCTTAGATCCTTAGTGCGGGCAGAAAGGTCGAGGCCAAGCCGCCACACCTCTGTCCAATCGGGAGCCTCCTCGGTGGCGATGGAGTCGCCTATCTGCTGGTGCGGCTTGCCATGCGACGCTATCTCCAGCTCCAGGAAGCTCAAATCGTAATCGAGAGCATCCCCGCATGCGTTGCCGTCGCTGATCGGTTTTAATAGATGATCTGCATCGAGCATGACCCAAATCCCAGTTTTCCCGACATAAAAGATCGTCGCGCCTCTGTTTCTCAATGTTTAGCAATGAGCAGACGCGATTGCTCATGCACAATCGACATTCGTATATGTCGTGAATGCTTGGGGCGTGAATGCCGCCGCTTCGGATCTTGACGCAGCTATGTGCTGCTCAGGCGCGAGGGACACCTTGTGAACAACAAGAAGCTCTTCCGGGTCCATCGGGAGGAGAAGCTCACGATGCGCAAGCGCCGTGGCCGGAAACGAGCGAAAGGCAAGCGTTGGTGTTGATCCCGCTGGCTGCCAATGATCGTTGGCGCGGGTTCAGGCTTCTGATGGTCGTGAGGAAAGCCGGACTCTCGTCGCCGATACTTCGCTCTCCGGCCTGCGGTCGCCTGTGGACTGGATCGGGTTATCGAGGAGCGTGGCAAGCCAAGCACTCTGGCCTCGGCTAACTAACCCTGCAGAGTTCGCCCAGATCGGCAACCCGCGACGTGATGCAGTGCTGCGCAGCCGGAATGGTCTCCGCACCTAAACCCGCCGATGCCGCCGCAGATGCGCAACCCACCGCTGGAGCGAACCCCAAACTGGATAAACTTGACGGTACAAGCTCAGCCAGATTGAATTAACATCGTCGGGCAGTCGTTGCAAAGGGCAACCTGCGGAGTACCGTTGCAAACGTGAGCCTGAAGGCCTCCAACTACGAAGTCTTCGCGCGGCCGCCTCCGCGCCAGTTGCTGCATAAGGTGGATGGCGTCCTCGGCGATCGCTCTTGGGGGTGTCGGCGCCATCGCGCGTGCAGCGACCCGGCGTCAGTGGTAGAACGGCTCGAGCACTTCAACGGCATTATATCTCCTGCGCTCCGCCGGACCGCCGCACGAGGCATATAGGGCGACAATCTGGATGAGATCCGTATTGACCGCATGTAACGATGCTCCCCGAGATTCGCACGTTGCCTCATTCATTTTGCTCCCAGTTGGAGCGAAGGAGTGGGGTGCGGAGATGGCGGGGTTTCGCAGCGGCCGGCCTCCTTCGTGAGCGCCATTGCCGTTTTCGACGGAAGTCGAAGGTTAATAACCATCGTCGCGGTATTTACTTTTGACAATGGGTGTGATGCGGCTTTGCGTGATCTTCTAAAAAGAATCGAGTCCCGCCGCCAATCCCCCGTTCTATCGCGCACCTACCGCATCCCAACGTGACTGTCGACCCTGCTTCCATTAGTCGTGCAGGGCAACCACGCGGTCTCTCGTGCAGATCCCTGCGATTTCGAATTGACGGACACCGACCCCGTTTGACGGTCGTGGAGTGCACGCACTTAGTCACCCTAGCCGCCCGCGCACTGCAACCCCGCTGTAGCGATCCTTCTACCTCTATGCTAAAGAAAGTTTTGGAAAAACTTGCCTCGTCGCCATCGTTCGACGGCGGCCTTGGCGCCAATCTTGCGAGGAGCGGGCTGATGGTCGCAGCGGCATGCGAGCCGACATTCTGCGCTCCCGACCGTCGAAGACGAGGTCGCTCTCGGCGTGTTAGTCAGCCGGAATGCGCCGGCCGTCGTGCCCCTAAATATCGATCTCGAGCCAGGTATTGGCCTCCAGACTGAAGAAAAATTCGGCGCTCTCACATGCTCATGCAATCCCGTGGTGGACAACCAACGCACATGATGGTGCAGTTCCTAGGGAATGTGGTGATGAGTCATGAGCCGTCCTATATCACCTTGAACGCTGCCCTCCTGGCTATCCGTTTCTTCGAGGCACCCACGATTATGGCGGCATCGGCGGCGCTGAGATCGGGATGGGCCGCCTTCAGTGCGTCTGCCCACGCCCCCTTGCTCTGCCCCGGCAGCTGCGGTGTCTGCCTAGCGATTTCGTCCAGCCTCGCCTGGTCCTGGGCCGACACCGTCTGGAACGCCGTCCTCACGGCGATATCGCGCCTTACGGCACCCACGACTATGGCGGCATCGGCGGCGCTGAGATCGGGATGGGCCGCCTTCAGCGCGTCCGCCCACGCCCCCTTGCTCTGCCCCGGCAGCTGCGGTGTCGCCGCCTTGATCTCGTCCAGCCTCGCCTGATCCTGGGCCGACACCGTCCGGAACGCCGCCCTCCTGGCGATATCGTCCCTAAAGGTGCCCAGGATGGTGGCGGCATCGGCGGCGCTGAGATCGGGATGGGCCGCCTTCAGCGCATCGGCCCAGGCCGCATTGCTCCCCCCCTGCCGCGGTGTTGCCGCCGCGATTTCGTCCAGCCTCGCCTGGTCCTGGGCCGACACCGTCCGGAACGCCGCCCTTTTAGCAATATCCTGCTTTATGGCACCCACGATTACGGCGGCATCGGCGGCGCTGAGATCGGGATGGGCCGCCTTCAGCGCGTCCGCCCAGGCCGCATTGCTCTGCCCCGGCAGCTGCGGTGTCTGCCTAGCGAGTTCGTCCAGCCTCGCCTGGTCCTGGGCCGACACCGTCCGGAACGCCGCCCTCCTGGCGATTTCGTCCTTTGCGGCGCCCACGATGGTGGCGGCATCGGCGGCGCTGAGATCGGGATGGGCCGCCTTCAGCGCGTCCGCCCAGGCCGCATTGCTCCGCCCCTGCCGCGGTGTCACCGCCGCGATTTCGTCCAGCCTCGCCTGGTCCTGGGCCGACACCGTCCGGAACGCTGCCCTCACGGCGATATCGTCCTTTAAGGCGCCCACGATTGTGGCGGCATCGGCGGCGCTGAGATCGGGATGGGCCGCCTTCAGCGCGTCCGCCCACGCCCCCTTGCTCTGCCTCGACTGTCGCGGTGTTTGCCTGGCGATTTCGTCCAGCCTCGCCTGGTCCTGAGCCGACACCGTCCGGAACGCCGCCCTTTTTACAATATTATGCTTTACGGAACCCACAATTATGGCGGCATCGGCGGCGCTGAGATCGGGATGGGCCGCCTTCAGCGCGTCCGCCCACGCCCCCTTGCTCTGCCCCGGCAGCCGCGGTGTCTGCCTAGCGATTTCGTCCAGCCTCGCCTGATCCTGGGCCGACACCGTCTGAAAAGCCGCCCTCCTGGCGATAACCCGCTTTACGGCGCCCACGATGGCGGCGGCATCGGCGGCGCTGAGATCGGGATGGGCCGCCTTCAGTGCGTCCGCCCACGCCCCCTTGCTCTGCCCCTGTAGCTGCGGTGTCTGCCTGGCGATTTCGTCCAGCCTCGCGTGGTCCTGGGCCGACACCGTCTGGAACGCTGTCCTTTTAGCAATATCCTGCTTTACGGCATTCACGATTATGGCGGCATCGGCGGCGCTGAGATCGGGATGGGCCGCCTTCAGCGCGTCCGCCCACGCCCCCTTGCTCTGCCCCGGCAGCTGCGGTGTCGCCGCCTTGATCTCGTCAAGCCTCGCCCGGTCCTGGGCCGACACCGTTCGATACGCCGCCCTCCTGGCGATAACCCGCTTTACGACGCCCACGATTACGGCGGCATCGGCGGCGCTGAGATTGGGATGGGCCGCCTTCAGCGCGTCCGCCCACGCCCCCTTGCTCTGCCTCGACTGCCGCGGTGTCTGCCTGGCGATTTCGTCCAGCCTCGCCTGGTCCTGGGCCGACACCGTCCGGAACGCCGCTCGATTGACGAGATCGCCCGTTGAGGCCCCCACGATTATGCCGGCATTCGCGGCGCTGAGATCAGGCGCCAACGCCAGCGGCCTTTGAGCATATAACGTCTGCCTGCGGCTGGGCCTGGGATCTGCGTCCTTCTCAGTAGTCCGCCTCTTGCGCCCGCCACCGGTCGGATCGCTGGGCTCCGCGGGCACCTCGGACATGGCCGAATGCTCCTCTCTTCCACCCGGCACCTCGGTGGGCCCGGCAACCGCTGAGGCTTCTAAATTCCCAAGGCCATGCAGCCCCCCGCGCTGAGGGCCAGTCTCCAGCGGCTGGCCCTCGACGAGGTGAATAGTGCGATCGGCATTATTGTATTCATCTGTTGTCCTCGTGAGGTTGAACGCGGTCTCTGCCGGGACGACCGGAACTCTCGTCAGTTCCGTCATGTCAGCCATCATTTGCGGGGTTTGTTCTTCAGGGCTTTGAAGCTCGGTCGGCGGGCTTGGCTGGTCGACGCTTAGCCTTTCCACGTAACGCAATACCGAATTCTCTTGCCAGATGTCGTCCGAATTGAAGTTGTCGGCCACTTGATCGACACGCGCCACTGAAGACTGCGCTCTTTGATCCGCTGGGTGCCGGCCCTCATCCGGCCGCGAAGAGCCCTGCCCCTTAGTCCGAGGGTCCCTGTCAACCATGCTCACCCCCCTGGGATATGGCCTTCAGGAAACAAGGGGTCAGCTGTCGGGCACCGACTGCTGACGGAAGGTCAGAATTTATCAGGGGCTCAAGCGACTTAACCAGAGTGCAAGGGGCGCGACTGCGACCATCGACCGCTCCAGCTTGCCGAGCCTCGTTCGGACGCCGCTCAATCACCGTGGGTCCCGTTTTTTGCTGTTGTGGCATGGGGCGGCTCTGCGGAATCGAGCTCAGGTGACGGGAGGCCGGCAGATCCCGAAGACATGGCCAGGCCGTTGATAACTGGTAGCGTAAACGCATCATTGCAGCAGAACCTCAAAAACCACGGAGAAGAGCCCGCGATTCAAACTAGCGCAGTCCCGGTATTGGATTGCATGCACAGGTGATATGCTCGCATCCGGTTAGTGAGCGGCTATGGCGCAGCTCCTGCGTGAACCCATAACGACAGCGGCGATCCTTCGAGAGATGCAGCGACGACCCGTTCTCCAGACCGGAGGTCCGTGCTTGATGTGGCGATCGGCTCGGATTGCTATCAACGCTGACGGCCGCCGGTGCCGCGCAAGCCGGTTACGACGAAACATCGACATGATCTCTTCTATGGTGGGATTGGCCCAACGATACCAGGGTAGTGGCAACTGTCGCCAATTGCGGCGCCAGTGAGGTCGGCCTTCGTCTTCGAACTCCTTGCTGGCTTCCGCTAAACAACGCGGCCTTATCACAAAAGGCTGGGAGATCTAACGATGATCCCGGCATCCGGACTTCTGCGCATTGCCGGCCGGTAATAGCGCGAAAGACTTGCAGCAATCGCAGCGCCGGCGGCACCCGTGACTAGTATCCGCACTGCCTGGCCCGTAACAATGCGCTGTGACCAGCGGAAGCCGATCTCGTGGAAAGACAAGGCATGCTGCGGGCTGATATGATGAAAGACGCCGGCAATGGTGCGGCGGACCCGGGACCTGAAACCTCCCACCGAGTGGACGGCGACTTGGACGAATTCGCGGCTCGAATGCTTTACGTTCTCATGCGTAGCAAAGCTCTTGCCAATCGCCATGAACGCCTCACCGCCCATCAGGCAGGTTGCGGTTCGATCCCTTTCGCCGTCGCGCGCCCTGCATGTATCGAAAGGCCTTTTCGGCCCCGTCCAGGCGGTAGACCGTCCGGATCCATTCTCGGTCGCTCACCGAGATGAAAACGGTCGATCTCCACCGTGCCATCTTGCATGTGCTCGCGCGCCAACATGAGGCGCAGCGCATATCCCATTCGCTAGCTATTGGGCATCACCAAATGTGGAAATGCCTATCTTCGCCGCATGAATGATCCATGCCGCCAGGCTGCTATCCCGCACCTGGCGCGAACCGGGACTGCAACCGGTTCGTGGATCGTGTCCAGGAGGTGGTTGTCTAATCGCTAAACTGGTCGTCAAGGTGCTTTAGGGGCGGCGGCGCGTGAAGACGATGTTGGCGGCGGCACTGCCTCAGCGTATTCAGGAACATTTTCGACGAGGCAATGCGCATCACGTGTCACCTTGCCTGTTGCGCTGCTCTTTTGGCCCCGTACTTGCGGCGCCGGGTCTCAAGGCTTCCGGGCGGTCATTTGCGAGATTCATCCCGTACGAGTGACAGGACAGGCGAATTGGCGCGTTGTAGGTCAGTGTGAACATGAACGACCAATAAGGCTCTGAGGGCAACGGGCTACTGAGCGACAGTCTAGATGAGACCCCTTGCTTGTCGCGCTGCAAGGGGGCTCATGACCAATCCTGATGAGCTTCGGCGCTTGCATATCTGAGCTGTCCCGACACGCGATGCCCTTCTACCAGCGCATTGTTGGATATCAGATGTGCATGCAAGGGGGCAGTGAAGCTCTGCTACTTTTACGGAGAAAGCCGTTCTGTCAGGTGGACGCGAGGCGAGTCTTGAATGTCGTGGAATAATAGGGTCGTCTGGTCGGAGGGCTTGTTCCTCCGCCCGCAGCATTTTCAGCAGGCCGATCGTCACGTCGAACAGCTGGTGCGCAGCAGGACGGCGGTTTTGCATGGGTACGGGTGGGGTATCAGCGAGCTGCGGCTCAATCGAGAGCTGCTTGGTCTCGGTAAGATCGCCATCGAAGCGGCTCGCGGCGTCTTGGAGGACGGGATGCCCTTCAGTATTCCTGACGAAGCCAACCAGCCAACTCCCTACGACGTTCCGCCGGATTTTCGAGATTCGCTTATTCACTTGGCGGTACCGTTTTATCAACCCGGCGCTCTTGAAACCGACGCGCAAGCGGGAATTGACGTACCTATCCGCTTCGCAGTCTCCACTGAGGATGTTGTCGACACCAACGCTGGCGAGCGAGGCAGCGCCTCCATCGACGTAGCGAGGCTGGATTTTCGACTGCTGCCGGACGCGGCAGACCGGTCTGGCTACACTTGCATCCCAATCGCCCGTATCATAGAGGTCCGGGCCGACCGACAGATCATTCTGGACGAAACGCACGTGCCGCCAACCCCCGACTGCGCCAGCTCCCGGGTCCTCTCGAACTACATCACTGAGATCACCGGCCTGCTTCACCATCGTGGTGAAGCTCTGGCCACTCGGGTCTCCCAGTCGGGAACGAACCGGGTTGCAGAGCTCGCGGACTTCCTTCTGCTGCAGGCGATCAATCGGTACGAGCCGTACTTCTGCCACCTGTCCAAGGCCGCCGTTGTAAATCCGGAATCGCTGTATGTTCTCATGCTCCAGTTGGCGGGTGAACTAGCCACGTTCGCCCGCGTCGATAAACGTGCCCCGACCCTTGGTGTTTACAAGCACGACTCTCTCGCGGAGGCGTTTTTGCCAGTGATACAGTCGATCCGGGCTTCGCTGGGTGCAGTGATTGAGCAGACTGCGGTCCCCGTACCGCTGCAGCGGCAAAAATACGGTGTCCATGTGGCTGAGGTGGCCGACCGCTCTCTCTTTACGACCTCGAGCTTCGTGCTGGCTGCTCGGGCTGATATTGAGGTCGAGCGCCTCCGGCGCGAGTTCCCGTCTCAGATTAAGATCGGCCCGGCGGAGAAAATCACGGAACTCGTCAATGTCGCACTGCCCGGCATTATCATCAATCCCCTACCGGTCGCGCCGCGTCAGATCCCCTTCCATGTTGGATTCAGCTATTTCGAGATCGATCAAAATAGCCGCTTCTGGAAGGATATGCCCCAATCCGCCGGCTTGGCGCTGCACGTTGCTGGCGACTTCCCAAATCTCGAAATGGCTCTCTGGGCCATCCGAGCCGGACAGAACCCACATTTGAGTTAGCCCACCAATGCCCCTCACGCTACGTGTACACAGCAATAGATGTAGTTTTCCGGAATATCTCGTGCCGGGCGACGCGGCTGGTGGACTGACTACCAGCCGAGCAGGCAACAGCCTGGTTCTGCCGGATGATCAGCAGATGGTCTCGAAATCCCACTGCTCAATCGAGTGCATGGCACGGCGATACGTACTGATCGACCGAGGCCGCGACGACACATGTCAAAATGACGAGGCGGTGCCGCTTCCGTCAGAGGCGCCGGTCGCCCGGAAAACCAGCGATGTTATTCAGATCGGCGCCTATATGACCGATGTCGTCGCGGTGTCGCCTTCGATATCCATTGCGGAGAGTGCCGCCGAACCGGAGGGACAACTTGCAGCGACAAGTGAGGAGTTGAGTCTTCTTGGCCCCCTCGAAACGGCCTCGTCGCTCCTGGCGGGCAATTGCACCCGGGGTGAAGAAGCGCTGCTGGACCTGAGGGACGGCGAGTTCCTACCATTGCCGTTCTTAGGCACTCGTTTAGACGCGCTGGCGGGCATGATGAGAAGTCCGTGGGATATCTACGCAGACAGTGTGCCAGATCGGGCCCCCATCTTGACGCAACCCAAGGTGGAGCAATCATCTCGCCAAGAATCATCGAGCGGCGGTCACGGCTTTCCTTGCCGCCTGCGGCTTATCATTGGCAGATGTCCGGAATGCCGGCATCGTAAGCGTGCTGGATCGTGCAGGGAAAATGCTTCTGTATTCCGCCGCGCTGCACAGCATACTCTCCGAGCGAGAGCTGGCGAACAATTATTCAGAAATAAGAGTTCCGACGAAAAAACCCTGAGTCTCGTTCCCGATGTCGGCGAGGCGTTGCGCGCAGTTCTGTGCAATGACTCCAGCGGGTCCCTCCGCGGAGACCTGGCCGTTGAGCAAGCCTTCACCGACCGTGGGACGCATGACGTGTCATTCGCGGCTGTGCAGAAGGCTCTGTCCAGCGTCCGTGCACGCTTGTCCCTAGCAGGGATCGAGAAGGCGATGGGGCGGCCCCGTTCCCTTTTGCACCGCAACCATAAGGCGCGAAACCGGAGTGCGTACGTGCGCGTCTTCAATGACGTCGTATCGAGCATCGAAACCGATTTGCTCCGGAGCTTCGGCGCCGACTTCGCGCGCCCAGTGCGAGAGCGTAGTCGACCCGCCCGCCGATCCCACGATGAGAGCGTCCGCTCCGAAGGGAAGTGGGCGGGTTGATGATGGTGATTGAGGAAACGATGCCAAAATCCCAGCCACTCGTCCTCCTTCACGCCGAGGAGCAGTTGGCTGTCCCTTCGCCGTCATCGCCAGTGGCGGACGAACTTACCTGGGAGATGCTTGCGCTCGACCGACTTAATCCACTGGTCGCGGCCGCGGCGGCGCTGCTGGGTCTCAGCGCTCAGCTCAAGAGCAGTGCTAGCCATATCGACGTTGAAGCACTGCGCCTTAGGGTGCTGCGGGAGATCGATGCTTTTGAGCGTCGGATCACGCCGCTCGGATTGCCCTCGCGAGCGATCAAGGTCTGCAAATACGCCCTCTGCGCGACCATCGATGACATCGTTCTGAACACAGCCTGGGGCAGCAACAGCGTCTGGACGACGCGCAGCTTGGTGGGATCGCTGTTCAGCGATACCTGGGGCGGCGAGCGCTTCTTCGATCTGCTGACGCAATTGAAAAATGAACCGGCCATCAATATAGAACTGCTGGAGCTGCTCTACTACTGCATGAGGTTGGGCTTCGAAGGCCGCTACCGCGTCACTGCGGGAGGAGCCGCAGAGCTCAGTGTGCTGTGCGAAGACGTCTACCGCCTGATCCGAGCAGCCCGTGGTGACTTCGAGCGCGAACTATCCCCGCACTGGCGGAGGAACTCAAATAATCCGAAGCCACGCCGCACAATCGTTCCAATCTGGGCCGTCGTAGCGTTTGGGGCAGGATTACTCCTCTCGATCTATACCGGACTCCTGCATGCATTAAATGCCCGCGCCGACGCTGTCTTCAACGATATCGCGACATTGCCGCCGAACGGCGTTGTCAGATCGGCGAGAATCGCATTGCCACCAAAGGTTGTTATGAGCAGCGACCGACTGCGTAACTTCCTCGAGCCCGAAATCCGCGAAGGGCTTGTCACTGTGTCCGAGGACCCACAGCAGATCGTCGTTATCATTCGCGCCTCCGGGATGTTCGATTCTGCTAGTCCGGAAGTGAAGAAAATGTTCCTGCCGCTTCTTTTACGAATTGGTCGTTCTCTGAACGGTGAGTCGGGATCGGTCCTCCTGACCGGGCACACCGACGCCATTCCGGTGCAATCACTCGCCTTCCCTTCAAACGATTCCCTTTCGCTCGCGCGTGCGAGCGCAGCTGCCGAGATTATCAAATCCATGATGGATGACCCAGGCCGCGTGCGAGAAGAGGGCAGAGGGAGCGGAGAACCGGTCGCTTCGAACCACACGCCCGAGGGCCGCGCGCGGAACCGTCGGATTCAAATCATCATCACAAAGACACAATGAAGACAAGCCATGCAGTCAATCAAGAAAGCGCTTAGGTGGCAATGGCTCCGTGTCGGCGGGGCGGCGATCGTATGTGCCTTAATCTTCACGCTCGGACCGCATATCTCGGTCGGAGGATTTGCGCCGCTTGACAGCCTTCGCAGCCAGATCGCGGCATCGATGCTGATTCCGGTCGGATACACCGTGATCTACTTGATCCAGTCCCAGCTTTACAAGGTTCAGGCCTATTTTGAAGACCTCGTCCAATCACGAGTGTCGGGAGCGCTGGACGCGGGTGGGGCCGAGCAGAAGAAGAGAGACCCAAGGCCTTCCGACCGAAGTGTGGGGCAAGCCAGCACGCTTGCTGAAAGAGAGCTGGAGGCGATTCGTCATCGTTTCCGCGAGACCCTTACCACACTCAAGGGGCGCCGCTACGCAGGAGGTATCAGCAGGCGGTGGCTCTATCAGCGGCCCTGGTATGTGATGATCGGTCCGCCCAACTCGGGGAAGACCACAGCAATAGTCAATTCCGGGCTCAGCTTTCCGATGGCGGCGAGGTCCGGTCTGAGAGCCGCCGGTGGGTTAGCGGGTACGGAAAACTGCGACTGGTGGATCACCGATGACGCGGTGTTCGTCGACACTGCTGGGCGCTACACGGTACAGGAGGGTGATGCAGACCGGGACAAAGCGGTTTGGCGTGGCTTGCTTCGTATGCTCAGACGCTCCCGGCCACGGCAGCCGCTGAACGGTGTCTTAGTCACGATCGCAATCAGCGAGCTGAATTCTACATCCGAGGAAGTGCTCGCCGATCGCGCGCGCTGTATCCGTGAGCGGCTCCTCGAAGTGTACAGGGAGCTTCGCCTGCAACTGCCGATTTATGTGCTTTTCACTAAGAGCGATCTGCTGGCGGGATTTGTTGAATTCTTCGACGATCTGGGTCGCGAGGGGCGGGAGGCGGTGTGGGGGTTCACCTTTGCGCAAGAGGCGTCGGAGGACGAAGGCGATCCGATGGCGTTTGCCGCAGCATACGATGCGCTTGTTGGCCGCCTAAACGAAAGGCTGCTTGAACGAATGCAGCACGAAAGCAACCTCCAGCGTCGTGCGCTCATGTTCGGCTTCCCACAGCAGGTCGCTAGCCTCAAGCACCTGACGCAACAGTTCTTGAAGGAAGCCTTTGGCGGGAATTCGTTCCAGGAACCGCTTATGCTCCGCGGCGTCTACTTCTTAAGCGGCACGCAAATTGGCATGCCCTTCGATCGAGTTGCGAACGCCAGATCTCAGACCTTCGAGATCGCTCAGCCGCCCTGTACAGCGCTTCGTGGCCCGGGCCGTAATTATTTCATCAGCCGGCTGCTGCGCGAAGTCGTTTTCGCCGAAGCTGGGCTCGTCGATGCCAATCACCGCTTCGATCGGCGCCAGCGGCGGATCCGGTATGGCGCCTACACGATGATAGCGGCGGTCATTGTTACCGCCAGCGTCTTATGGACGTTCAGCTATATTCGGAATGTTCAGCTGATCGAGAGCGTTCGCCTAATGGCTGGCAGCTATGCCAGAGGGGCTGAAAAGCTGAAGCTCGACCGGGTTGAGAGTGGCGATCTTCGACCCATCCTGCCACTGCTTCAGCGGCTGCGTGATGCCAACGGCGACAGCGCGGGCGGCCGCCTATCAAGTTCGGGTCTCGACCAGAGTAAGAAAATCAAGGTTCAGACGCTCGCGGCGTACCGCCGCGCCGTGAACACCATCCTGCTGCCGCGGCTGATGTTCCGGTTGGAAACCTTATTGGTCGAGCGGCACGACGATGATCAGTTCGTCTACCAGGCGTTAAAGGTTTACCTGATGCTGGGTCAGCAGGGTCCGCTCCAGCGCGCGGTCGTCAAAAACTGGATGGCTGCCGACTGGCGAGTGATGTTTCCGGCCGAAGCCGATGCCGGCCTGCGCAGCGCGCTCGCTGATCACCTGGATGCACTCATGGAAGGGCCGCTGCCCCATAGTGAGCTTAATGGCGAACTGATCGAGAGGAGCCGCGCGAAGCTCCAGACCGTCTCGATGGCGCGCCGCGTCCTCGACATCATCGCGACCAGTCCCGAAGCCTCGCGGGCGCCAACCTGGCGTCTGGCCGACCATGCCGGGCCGCTGGCGCAGGGCGTCCTGGCTCGCAAATCGGGACAGCCGCTCAGCGAGGGGGTTCCTGGCATCTACACGAGGGCGGGGTTTTACGGAACCTTCCTGCGATTGCTGCCGCAAGTGGCTGACGCTGTCGCTGCAGAAGGCTGGGTTCTCGACTCACAGGTAGTCGCGCCGATTGCAGCCGGTGATGTGAGCCAGAAGCTGCGGCGTTCGGCGGCGGATCTCTACGCTCAGGAGTTCGCGTTGCGCTGGGACCAGCTCATTGGCGATATGTCCATCCGCCCGTCTGGGGGTATCGATGACGCGCTGCGCACCTTGAACACGCTGTCCGCGCCGACGTCACCAATGCGCCTGTTCCTTTTCGCGGCGGCGCAGGAGCTAAAGCTCAAGCAACCACCGGCTCCCGAGGACGGCTTGACGAAAGGTGACAGTGTCCCCCAGGGCGAGGTGTTGCCAAGCGAGCTCGAGGCACTGTTCCGGTCTCAACCGGCCGCGGACACGCCTGAAGCTCACGTCCAGCTCTATATGGGCGATCATTTCCGGTGGCTGCACCAGCTGGTCGAAGTGCCGTCGAACAGCCAAGCGGGCGCGCAGGCGCCGATCGACAGTGCTCTCCGGGATCTCGGCGAACTGTATCGCTCCCTCAGCCAGGCGCAGGGGCTGGCGGGTTCGAACATCTTGGAACACAACGGGCAGGCGGGCGTCGCCATCCAACAGATCGAGGCGGGGGCGGCCGATCTGCCCGAACCCATCCGGCAATGGATCCTCGGCCTCAGCCGCCACAGCTCGGACCTAACCGTCAGCGGCATGAGGCGCGGGTTGGCGAGCGGTTGGGCGGGCGGCCCCGGCGATTTGTGCCGACGGGCTACCGAAGGACGGTATCCCTTCGCGAGCGGATCCCGCCGGGATATCCCTTTGAGCGATTTCGCCCGGCTGTTCGGCCGCAAGGCGGAGATCGACACTTTCTTCGCCGAGAACCTTTCCCCATTCGTCGACAAATCCAAAGGTTCGTGGCAGTTTCGGCCAACGAGCGGTGTCGATTTCCCTATCGGCCGCAATACCTTGGCCCAGTTCCAACGGGCAGCCACGATCCGCGACACCATGTTCGATGATGCCGGCCAGGTGTCAGTTGGATTCCTGCTCACCGTCGCCGAGACCGATCCGTTGACAGACCAGGTGGTGGTAGACATCGACGGCCAGCGCCTCGAACATCGACGAGGAACGGCCGCGGCGGCCATGCATTTCCATTGGCCTACGGCCGGCGGCGTCGGCGGCGCTTCCGTCGCTTTCATCGGTTTTCAAGGCGCCACCCTCTCCAAGAGCGGCCATTGGGCGCTGTTTCGCCTCTTAAATGAGGCGGATAAGCAGCCATTGGGAGGAGGGGACCTTATTCAGGTACGACTGGTGTCCGGTCGCCATTGGGCAGTTTTTAACCTCCAGCCTGACAGCGTGATGAGCCCGTTGTCCCGCAATCTGCTGTCAGAATTCCGATGTCCAGATTTCTTATGAACGCCGGGATAGCATCCGACTGGCGCTGGGAAAGCCCTATGGGGTCACGAGACGCCCACGCAGGTCTGCGGCGGGAGAGGTCGGCATGTCGGTTGCCGGCCGGATCGGAGGCGGTCACGGCTGCGACTGGCGGCGATCGTCGCTTGATCTCGGCGCGCCGCTTTCCCGCTCGACTAGACCGCTGGAGAGCGCGGTCACCTCCATCAGGCAGATCTTCGGGAAGTTGGGTGATCAGATCCTGTCCCACCCTATCAACCGACGTACACTGATCTAGAACAGGAAACTGGAGAGATATAATGGCCGGAATGAAGCACAATAGGACAAGAGCGAAGAAATTTCTGCAGTTGATCGACCAGACGAAGAACAGAGCGGATTTGGAGTTCTGCTTTGCGGTCGGCACGGTTGGCGATCTGCGGAAGCCTGCTGTCCTGGTGAGTAAGAAAAAGCTCAATGGATTGGCACAAACTTTGAAAAACATGCCTTTTGAAGATGATGAGGATAGTAGTAAGGAGAACTTTTCGCTTCTGCGGAGAGGCACGGGCAGGATGAACGAAAACGGCGTTATCCTCGTCAAGTTGGCTGATGGTGGAAAGGCCGGGTTCCCGCAGGTCCAAAAGGTGATGAAGAAGTATTTCGTGAACTTCCGCATGAGGTTGCCTGACATGCAGGAAGCAGGAATCTTAACTGAAGAAGACATTCAGCAGTTTGAGATGAACGCCGAGGAGAACTCCCAATTTCTTCCACCCGACGACTCTGAAGAATTCAATCGGCCGATGACGGCGCTCGATAGCGCGGAAGGGAACTCTGCAGGGAGTGTTGAAGAAACTGAAGAGAGAAGCAAGCGTGAAGGCGGGGCTGAGCTCCTGGAGCAGCTTCTCCCGGAAGTGAAGGAGGGCATTGCCGCCGCGGCCGCGACCATTTCCAATCACGCAGTAAGTCTCAGCGCGCAAATTGGCGCGGGACAGACCGCAGAGTTGTCCCATCTGACCACGAAGATCGCGGATTGGCTGCAACGTGTGCTGGCTGCGACGCCTCCGGAAGAGCAGGAGGCAACGCTGCACAACTTCGCCGGCCGACTTCTGTTGATGCTGGCCTATCCTGAGAATCTGCGAAATCTTCAATATGTGGATGACATGCCCGATGGGGCGGGGCAGGGCGAGACAAACGGCGACCGCCGCGAAGAGGTCGTGGTGAATGGGATCGATCTGAACAGAGTTCCAACGGGCGCTCTCGATCAAGACGAGGTAGTAGAGTCCTTGTTCCGTCTGATCAAGGCAAAGGCTCAGGAGCGACAGCTTTCTTATCCGCTAGAGAACGCGAATTCTGAGAGGATTGCGAAGATAGTGTCGTCGCAATGGCCGAAGGAACTAGGCGATGCAGCCCGTAGGCGCGCGGTTGTGGAGCGTCTGATCGCAGCGGTGGTCCCGCGGCTCGGTAACGATGATCAACTTCTGGTCCTTCTTGGCATCGCAGACCAGCCCGAAAGGACCAAATCCATCGAGAACTCGGTCGAAAGTATCATAGCTATATGGCAGGCTCATCTCGACACTGCCTTGACGCTGCGGGATGAGGTAAAGAGCAAGATCAACCAGATGGTCGATGTGGAAGCCCGCGGCGGAACGTGGAGGTATGTCGACGACATCTTCCTGCAGTTCGGAGGAGAGCTTTCAGATCAGCTCTCCGCCATCACCGAACGCAACGGTGAGGCACTGTCGAGCGCGACCGAGCGTGTCCGAACCACAGTCCAGAAGAAGCTCGATTATCTCAACGGCAGCGACATTGTAGCCATGCTTGACAATCCTCCAATCGACATCGGTCCGGGCACTATAGGGCAGACGCTGCGGGAAGGGCTCGCGGCCATCACCGATGGACTGAAGCGCATCGAAACCTCGCGCGCCGCGCCCGCCGCGTAATAATCGCCTGTCTCGATGCCGGCCGACCCACCGGAAGGCCGGGCGAGCAGGCCATCAACGGCCTCATCAGCGACGGAAGGAGTTCCGCCGCTCAGGTGGGTCAGCGAAGCGGTGAAGGAGCGGCGCACCAACAGAGGCTCTTCTTCATCGGCTGCCGCTTCAACGACCAGATGCTGCGCACCTACGCCCGACGGATCATGACGCGATCCAACGCACCACGTTTTGCGGTGCTGGATGCGGCAGCGCCGACCAACAACCAACGCCGTTTCCTTGCAGCAAGCCCGATCACGCTTATCGACGTGCCGACTGGCGAAGCTGCGGCTAGGTTTATCGGCTGAAAACCAGAGTAGAGAAGGAGTGTTGCGGGTACGACGATACACGAGGATTTCGGAGGTCGGTCGTCGGCACCGACGTCGGAGGCGGATTTGCCGTAAACGTTGATCATCACGGCCGCTGTTTGAAAGTGCCGCTCGCCTTGCTATGAATCCACCCATTCCTTTTTGCACGCATTCCATCCACAAAAACGATTTTACTGCTCAAAACGATTGCCCTTAGAAAACGCTGAAGAGCGCTGTGTAGATTATGTGGAGTTCTAAAAAAATGGGTCCTCAGGTGCGGAGACGATGCTGGAAATTCGACCTGGAGCCCTCTGTCAGTTGCCTGGCCTCGATTGTTATCTTACGCTGGTCGTGATCGGGCAGAATCTTCACCGTTGCTTCTCCCGTTTCAGTGCTGATAGGGCTCTCACAAGAAGCACTGTTCCCTGGTCGACTAACCTGTGAGTGCATCTCCCACAATCACTAGAAGCCAGAGCAGGCGCGCTCGCAGCCGCGAGGACTTGGTCTGCGCCTTTTGCAGGGCCACCAAACCTCGTGATGTTTTCTTGCGGCTGTCGGGCCGAAATATGAAGGATTGAGTGATGTGGATAGGTTAGGCAGTTCTGCTGCAAGCGCTTCGGCCCGGGTTTCTGTGCGGCGTCGCAACAATGATCAAGAAGGTTGCGCAGGATCGGTTGTCGGCAATGTCGCCGCGCCGGTCACTAATGGTATCGGCTTCGACCCCGTGAGCTCTAGCTGCACTGTCAAGCGCCACCCTATGAAACTACGAAGGCCGGTGGCCAGGCCAGAGCGACCTACCTTCCGAAACGAACTGGAGAGCAACATGCTGTGTCTAGGGCTCAGTGGCGGTCTAAGCAAAGATTACGAAAATTCGTCCGATCTACCGAGCACCTTTATGCACGATGGGGCTGCGGTTCCCGTTCGCGACGGGCGAGTGATAGCGGCGGTCGAGGAGGAGCGCCTTAACCGGATCAAGCACTCCAACAAGTTACCAATGCGTTCGATTCAATATTGCCTCGCATCTGCAGGTGTTCACCTGAGCGACATCGACCGCATCGCGTATTATGCGACCGAGGCCTATTGCAACGCTGTGCTCGAGCGCGTGCGCCTCTTTCACCCAAGCACCCCAGCATCGGATCCGAGACTGTTGCAACGGGCTCGGGGAAGTCGACACGGGCGCTATATTCCTGTGGGACACCCCGATGTTCCATGTGATCGCCATCGTCACACAGATCTGGCCGCCCCTTGGACGCGTGATGGCACAATGCCATGAGGTTGTCACCCGCGCTCCACCGCCGAGATGAACTCGAAAACGTTGGACCCGGAATTGATTGTTGAGGAATGAACGTCATGAAACGCTATGTAGAAAAAGAGGTGACGGATCAACTCGCTTATAGGCGAAAGATGTTGCAAGATTGGAGAGGAGAGCGCCTCACTGGACACCAGATAAACTTGGCATCAATAGACCTCAACCTCCTGGTCGCGCTCGAGGCTCTGCTCGAATACCGGAACGTGACGCACGCGGGCCAGCACATCGGGCGGAGTCAACCGGCGATGAGCCGGGCACTGGGAAGGCTGCGCGGCATGTTCAATGATGACCTGCTGGTGCGGTCTTCAACGGGTTTGATCCCAACGCCGCAAGGCGAACACTTGGCTCAAAGGCTGCCGTCGGCACTGCGTACGATCCGAGAGATGGTGACAAGCCGCAGCGTAATCTCAAAAGAATGGGGGAGGGGGGCAACGCTGGCGATCCCCGATCATCAAGCTTTGGCTGTACTACCGCGCCTCCTGCCGTGGTTACGCGAGCGTGCCCCTCATCTCGACACACTCGCCTGTTTGCCGTTTGATCGTGCCGTGCGGGGGCTTGAGCAAGGTGATATTGATTTGGCCGTTGGGCATATTGACGTGCAACTGCCTGGCTATTTTCGGCGCAGTCTCTATACAGACCGCTTCGCGTGTTTGTTGCGCCACGACCATCCCGCGCTGGCGCAGGAATGGACGATCGACAACTTCGCGACCTTGCGTCACGCTGCCATCAGTACGGACTCCCCCGACCATTTCGGCCCGATCTACGACCACTTGCCCAACCTGCGAGAGGATCGTAGTCCCATACTTTTTTCCAGCGTTCTCACGGCAGCGGTGGTGGCTTCGGGGACGGATTTGGTATTGCTCGTCCCGCGCCGCGTTGCGACCCAAGTTTCTGCGATGCTGCCGCTTAGGGTTGTTGATCCACCCCTCGAGCCGGCACCGTACAAGGTCATGCTCATCTGGCACGAGCGGTGCCATCACGACCCGCAGCATAAATGGCTGCGCAAGGAGGTCGCCGCAGCGTTGGAGACGGGAGCAGACTGACACAGAAGCGGTGATCGGGATGCTCCCGAAGCATCAAAGAGAGCAAACGGGGATTTTGCGCGGGGAAATGACCAAGAGCTCAGCGCTGCTGCGCCCGAGAGTGCCAGGCATGTTGGACGAATATCGAGACTTGGATGCCTATGTGCTCGCGGGGTCTGCTTGTATCCGGGCTTCTGCTGAGCTGCGGCTCGGCCCTGCAGTGGCGCGGATATCTTCGCGCCGGCTCTCGGATCGACCATTTTGATGGTGATCGTCAAGTGATCAACATTTATGTCAGCAGGCTCGCCGACACGGTCTGGCACTGCCGGACCGTTGGTTGAAAGACACAGCTTGATATCGGGGACCTCTGTGGCTCCGCGTGCAAATGTCGCCTTTGTCTTCTTCCGGTCATAACAGGCATCGCTTGGTCCGGCGATAAAGAGCACGGAAAGCTGAGGGACTTCATTGGCGACCGCAACGACCTTTCGCAGCGCCTGGTCAGGCGTAGGCCGGCTTTCGTTGGCGCAGTATTTACTATTGCAGTAGTTGCACTGGATATTGCAAGCTGGTGCGGCTACGACGTGCATGCGCGCGAAATAGTAGTGCGCTTTTTCTAAATAGCAGGAAAGGTCCGTGATTTTCTCCCAGACAGCCGGCTCGACGTGGTGCGGCTTTGCGGACGAACCGCACAATGACGCGGCGCAAGCAGTGGACTTCGCTGTGGCCAGCAGTTGGTTCATAGTTGTCGTGCTGGTCAGGTTCTTGAGCGAAATCATTGGTGGGGGCATTAAAGGCTCCGTTGCTGCTTAACGTCGCGGTTCAAGAAGCAAGGGCCATGTCAATGAAAATTGCGTTAGTTTTCAATTGGTTAGAGTTTTTTGTCCGGTTCCCTCCATTTGCGACCCGACATAGGGTTGTCAGGCATTCGACAATAGACCTACACCGGTAAAATGGCGGCTCGCCTCGAGTGCTTGAGTTGAGGAGGGCAGGTCGGGCCGCTCGACCACACCAGGCTTAGAACTTTCTTTCACCCCGATTTGATGCCCGCGGATGGCATAACCAGCCTAACGTGGGGTGACGCCGAGAGGCGAGCCGCCTGGCCCCAGATTTCTCCCTCGCGTCGATCAGCCGCTCCCGCTCGGTCAGACGAGCCCGATTGGGAGCCAGGCAGGATCGTTCGGATACAGGCTTTGGAGGAGACTTCGCCGAGACAGGCACCGGCAGCCCCGGCGGCCGCAAACGGGGATCCAGTCGACATTGGGCTCTTTCTGGCGAACTCGTCGATCGCATTGTCGCCGAATGGACCGTTAGCTACCTTCCACACAAGCGCAGAGAGGCCCTGGCTGTTCTTGCAGACAAAATCCAACGCACCAATGGTCCTTGATTGCGCGGGAGTTGCTGTCCTACGCACGCTGTTTGAGTTCACAGACGTTCCCTGGGAAGTGGCATTGCGAGGCCAAGTCAAGCGCCGACGGCGCGAATGTCCGTTCGCAGATGCATAGAACGCCATTTTCAACTCAAGACCAGACTTGCGACGGGCCATGGACCACGAAAATGGGTCGAATTGCATGATCGCGAAACGATCCGCGACTGTCCTATCGGTATTGCCGCGGGATAGACGGGCGGACGAGGCGGGGCTGCGCAGCTCCTTCTGGCCTGATGCGCAGGACGTTCACGGAGCGTACACGGGCTCCGCCGAGGGATTCATTGAGTTCACGCTTGGTGTCTTCAAGACCGAACCGCGCAACATCCACCAGATCACCAACGTTCTGATTGAGTTTATCAGCCCGGCTGAAGCACCTGTCGAGAGCTACTTCACTGCGCTCCAACGAGGGCCGGACTGCGGCCGGATCAAACGTTGCCAGGTTTCTCCTATGTGGTCGATATTGCGACCATTTTCTGAAAAGGGAAGGGGGAGTGGAGAATTGCCGACCGCACAGTGGTCTATGATTGGCTCGAGGAGCAGACACAGCAGGCGGCGTCGCCAGAGTTTGAGCGGTTCGGTTTCAGGCAGCCGATCGGAACATCGCATTCTAACGACCCGGTCTATACGCTCGGAAGCGGCAAAGAGCATGAAAAGCCGAGGCGGAATAGCGGCGCGTTCAGCTGGTGCCGAACTCTTCTTTTCCGGGACGTGGTGCTAACTTGCTGTCATCTGGCTCCTTTAGCGTTAGATCGCATACGCCGGAGCAGGAGAAGCTAATCCATGAAGCAAGCAGACACCCGCCGTCATTACACGCGCTGCAGGCGGGATTGGCCGCGCTCTGGTCGATGCCTTTGCGACAAACGGCGACATTGTCGTTGCCGTGGATCTTCCTGGAAGCGGAACGGTGCGGTGCGGCGTTGCCGCGCGGCCCTGCGATCTTCAATGTGGCCTCGCTGGGCGGGTTGCTGGGCGCCCCAGACGCAACGGCTACGCTGCCTGGAAGGGGCCTGATCTTGATCACGAAAAGTTTGGCATGCGAGTTGGCGTCGCGTCGAGTGGGCCTGACGGCCATAAGAGCTCGGCTATGTGCGCACGCCGATGGTCGAGAACTGGAACGCGCCGACGAGACGGATCTCGCCGCTATTCGCCAACGCGTGCCGATGGGGCCCATGGGCGCGTCCCGATGATGTCGACCGGACCTTGCGGTTTCCGGTCAGCTCGCACGTCGATCATTCATCGACATCGTGTCGGACGGTCGCCTTGGGCTTGGCGACGGGTCCGGATACGAGCGATTCGAGTTCAAGCGCTTCGGTGTCGTTATTCATGAGGCGCCTGGGGAGTACCTGGGTGATCTTTTAGGGGCTCAACCAGAAGGTTTTCGAACCCGACGGCCATTATCAGAAGATACCCCCAACGGCGATATCGTTGCGGACCACCCAGAAGCCAGCCCCGCCAATCTGCATCGCGGCAGGATCGGAGTGCAGCATGAGGCGGGCCGTCGCAGAGAGTCGCAGCAATTATTGCAGTCTCTAATCTTCGCCTGCGTCCTCCCGTAATACAAGGGCGTATCAACTCAGCCGGCGGCGCAAAAAGTCCTCACGATGAGGCAAGCTTTTAGCCGCGGTTCAAATTGAGGTGTTCGAAGTACCAAGACGGGTCATCATCGGATGAATCTGTCTCGACACTGGCGTCACTCGAATGCTCCTCGACACCTGCTTCATCGTCGCTAAGATACTCCACGGTTTTAGAGAGATAACTCCAAGGTTTGTCGGCGCGCTGCCATCCACCCTTGCTATTCTTTGTCCACTTGTCGGGATGTTGCGTAGGGTCGAGCACCCAGCGATTTTCACCCACATTAACGAAACCCATCTGCTCTAGACGGGTTCCCATCTCCGGCGTAGCGGGACGTGACATGATCAACGGCTGTTCGCCGTCGAGTTGAAGTTGATGTTCGAGCAGAATATCGCCTGCGTTCTCGACAAGCGGATGAGTAACGCGAAGGTCTACAATCGACGTGATTCTTCTTCGACCGGGAAATAGTTCCCGCCACGGCTCGTTTTCGATGCTAAATCCATCCTCTGTTCTTAAAAGCCCAACGCTTCGTTCTCCCAGATCATAGCTGAAATATCGCGCGCTGGGCGTATCATTGTCGGTGCCGCCGTAGAGTCGAGCGATGGTAGCCGTACGCAGGGCTTTAGAGGACACGAAGGGCGAGTACTCTTGTGGATTGACGGAAATGTGCTTGATTTCATCACCGTAAAATTCCCTTACTTTTCTGGCAAATGTCGATCTGTCGAGCACCTTAATTGGAGGTTCGGAAGAGAGCGAGTATGGTCGCGTTGGCGACGAAGGCGAAAGAGCATGGGGATCTGGCGTTGATCGGGACGGCATGCCCGTAAGCGTTTGTGCCCCGGTCATATTCTCGATCCACCCCGCCATGGCCCGGGTGCGATCATCTTCCTCGGAAATGTTGTAGCGCAGCGATCGTTCTGAGTTATCCATGGCGGTCTCTCCTGAGAGTGAAAGGTGTGATGAAGCGCATTCTTTTCAGTCGCTTCACATGGGAACGGTGCGCTCACATGTCCGGCCTATAAAGCGGATACGTGACTGCTAGACTCGATGAAGCGGGCGGTGCGCGTTGCATGCGCCGCTCCTGATCCCTTTACCTCAGCCCAAGCCTCGAGGATCCGCGAAAGCGTGGCTCCCTTCGCCAGACCATCGTCGAATCGGCTGACAGTCCGTCGGAGGTGTCTGCGCCGCGGCAGGGCTAAGATTAGCTTGAATGTTAGAGGCGTCTCGGAAAATTTACCGCCCCGCGGGCCTGTTCTGTTTTCACCGTTGTTGGTCTCCAATTGCAGATTACGCATATGCTAGTGCAACCGGACTGGTCGCCATCATGCAAAATCGATATTCTAAAATGCTTTGGAAAAGCGGAGCCACGTGACCCCTTAGGTGGTGAAGGTGACCTGCCACTGCGAATTTCCTCCAGAATTGATTAGAGTCCGGCCCATCAAAGGACGGACGAATGAAGAAGCAGAGGTTTACCGAAGAGCAGATAATTGCGGTACTGAAGGAGCAGGAGGCAGGCGCGAAGGCGGCCGACCTCTGCCGTAAGCACGGGATTTCGGAAGCGACGTTTTACAACTGGAAAGCCAAATACGGTGGTATGGAAGTGTCCGAGGCCAAGCGGCTGAAGGCGCTTGAGGACGAGAACGCCAGGCTGAAAAAGCTGCTGGCCGAACAGATGCTGGATGCGGCCGCGCTCCGCGAGCTTCTTGCAAAAAAAATGGTAGGGCCTGCCGCCAAGCGTGAAGCCGTCACGCATCTGAAGGCCGTGATGGGTCTTTCGGAGCGGCGGGCCTGCCAGATCATATCCGCCGACCGCAAGACGGTGCGTTATCGGTCCTGCCGACCGCCGGAGGTGGCGCTGCGGGCAAAGCTGCGTGACCTTGCAAACGAGCGTCGGCGTTTCGGCTATCGGCGACTGTTCGTCCTGCTTCGACGGGAAGGAGAGCCGTCCGGCGTCAATAGGATCGAGGTTCCAAATTTGATTTCCGGAGGACCGGCATCGATGTACCCAAGACGGAACCAGCCGCGCGATGACGATTCTCGCGAAGTAAGTGAGTGGATCGAAGGCGTGACCGGAGCTTTCGATACGGACGCCTGGATCCGGGAGTACAATTCACAGAGACGAGATGTGGAACAGGATCTGAGCGACTTGCGCCTCGGTTCGCACGACAGTGACGCCGGCGACCGTGTGCCGCGTCGCAGATCCGTGGGCGGTTCGATGCGAGTGACGCCGCAGTCGTTGGCGCCGGAGAACTCGTTGAGCGGCGCCCGCCACAGCATAGACGTCTCTCGGGCGGGCTCCAGCAGCTTGCGATTCGGCGGCTCGGGGAGCAAGACATCGAGCAATATGGCGGAGGCGGGCGAAGTCGCCGCGGCGCCGCAGGGCAAACGCCGCGGATTTACGTCGCGCATGGCGTCAGGGTTCAAGAAGGCGTTCGGATTGAGCAGCGGCAAGACGTCGTCGCGGAGTTCGGGGCAGCAAGACGTCGATGCCGCAACGGAGACTCACGTGGTCTCAACCAAGGCTCGCGTCGGCGCCAAGCGTGGTCGCCCCGCCGACCGGGACATGCATCCCGATGACGAGACCCGCATCAA
>NZ_ML133701.1:109299-109707 GCF_003985155.1 Rhizobium vallis
CGCATCAACCAGTTCGCGGAAGCAGTCCGAAACTACGAAATTCTACCCGACGGTAGCGTCGGCCGAGGGGACGGAAGGGTTCCCGAGGCTACCGTCGAGAACAATTTAGGGATTCTTAGGAGGTTCGCTCGTTGGCTCCGAGCAGAAAACAGAGATTCGATGGCTTCTCGGTTTTTAAACGATCCAGATTCGCTAGCCGGTGATATCGCGGATTACTGGGCAAACGGTGGGGACGATCGTAAGCGTCTTAACTCAGCACTGTCTCATTTCAGGAGGCTCTCGCCTGAGGGGCAAGAACTCCAAGCCGTTGGACCTGGGCCGCGCCTGATGGGGCGCCGAATTCATGTTCCCTATCCCGACGACGCCCTCATTATTGATGCCTTGGCCAACGAAGAGCGGAGTAAGCTC
>NZ_ML133702.1 GCF_003985155.1 Rhizobium vallis
CGGCTGCGCTTTCAGGAAAGCCTTGGTGTGCCTGGTTTCGATGCAGATCACAGGAAGGTCGACCTTGGCCAGGCCCTCGAACAGCCATTGAGATAGCGGGCCCGCTTCGAGACCGATCCACTCAATACGCCACTGCGGATCGGATAGAAGTGTGATGAGATCTTCCGGGTGACTGACCACCTTACGTTCCCGGCAGACTTTTCCATTCTCATCGACAATACAAACGGAAGTCTCCTTTACGGAAACATCGAGACCGGCATAATGCTTCATGCTGCGCTTCCTTTCTGATGCTTGTGGCTGATGGCTCAGACCACGTTCTACCATCAACTCGAAGCGCAGCACCTTCCTCACCGTCAAAGATGGGCACCAAGCCGATTATCCCATCTGCTCAGGCGAGCCCACCGATGTGGAAGGACTTCATTTCCAGATATTCCTCGATGCCGGCCTGCGCGCCTTCGCGGCCGAGCCCCGACTGCTTGACGCCGCCGAACGGGGCGACTTCGGTCGAAATCGCGCCGGTGTTGAGGCCGATCATGCCGAACTCAAGCGCTTCACCAACCCGCCAGGCGCGTTTCAGACTTTCCGTATAGAAATAGGCGGCGAGGCCGTAAGGCGTGCCGTTGGCGATCGCGAGCGCTTCTTCCTCGGTCTCGAAGCGGAAGAGTGGCGCGACCGGACCGAAGGTCTCTTCGCTGGCGAGCTGCATGTCGGTGGTGGCGCCTGTGAGAACCATGGGTGCCGTATATTGCCTGCCGGCCGGCAGTTCCGCACTTCTTGTGACGATCGCGGCACCCTTGGTAAGGGCATCCTCGACATGGCGGTTGATCTTGGCGATCGCCGCTTCATTGATCATCGGCCCGATCGCAACGCCGGCTTCCGTGCCGGGGCCGACCTTCATCCTGTCGACGCGGACGGCAAGTTTTGCGGCGAAGACGTCATAAACGCCGGCCTGGACGAGAATACGGTTGGCGCAGACGCAGGTCTGGCCGCCGTTGCGGAATTTCGAGGCGATGGCGCCCTCGACGGCGGCATCGATATCGGCATCGTCGAAGACGATGAACGGCGCATTGCCGCCGAGTTCCAGGGAAAGCCGCTTCACGCTGTCGGCCGCACCGCGCATCAGCAGCGAACCGACGCGGGTCGAGCCGGTGAAGGAAATCTTGCGGACCGTCTCGTTGGCCATGATCTCGTTGCCGATCCCGCTGGGCATGCCGGTGACGATGTTGATCACGCCGGCCGGAATGCCGGCCTTTTCGGCAAGCCAGCCGATGGCGAGCGCCGAATAGGGTGTGAATTCGGAGGGCTTTATAACGACGGTGCAGCCGGCGGCAAGTGCGGGCGCGACCTTGCGGGTGATCATCGCATTGGGGAAATTCCAGGGCGTGATGATACCGCAGACGCCGACCGGCTCCTTCAAGACGACGATGCGCCGGTCCGGCGTCGGCGACGGGATCGTGTGGCCGCCGATGCGGCGGGCTTCCTCGGCAAACCATTTGATGAAGGAAGCGCCGTAGCGGATTTCGCCGCGGGCCTCATCGAGCGGTTTGCCCTGTTCCGTCGTCAGGATCAGCGCGAGATCCTCGATATGTTCGATCATCAGGGCGTGCCATGCCTCGAGAAGTGCTGCGCGTTCGGCATGCGTCCTCTTCTTCCACGGGCCATAGGCTGCCTCCGCGGCCTCGATTGCCGCCCGCGTTTCGGCGCTTCCCATATCGGGCACCGTGCCGATGATCGCCTGGCTGGCCGGATCGATGACGTCGACGCTGTTGCCGGATGCGGCGGGAATCCACCTTCCGCCGACAAGCGCCTGTTGCCGGAAGAGGCCGGCTTCCTTCAAGTTCTGCATCTATCTGTCCCCGGTGAAGAAAATCAAAGCTGAGCGAGAATGGCGGCGGTGATCGCCTCGGTCCTGTCCTTGCCCGGGACCGTGCCGATGCCGTCGGCGGTCGTTCGTTCGATCGCGGCAATAATGGCGCCGGCAGCGGCCTTTTCTCCGAGATGTTCGAGCATCATGGCGCCGGACCAGATGGCGGCGATGGGATTGGCAATGCCGAGATGGGCAATGTCGGGGGCCGATCCGTGCACGGGTTCGAACATCGACGGCGCGCTGCGATCCGGATTGATGTTGGCCGAGGCGGCAAAGCCTAGCCCGCCCTGGATGGCGGCGCCGAGATCGGTGAGGATATCGCCGAAGAGATTGGAGGCGACGACCACGTCGAGGCTTTCCGGCGCCATCACCATGCGCGCCGCCATGGCATCGATGTGATAGCTCGTCACCTCCACATCGGCATATTCGCCGGCAAGCTTGCGGGTGATCTCGTCCCAGAAGACCATCGAATATTTCTGGGCGTTCGATTTCGTCACCGAGGCGAGCTTGCCGCGGCGGGCGCGCGCCTGTTCGAATGCGAAGCGCAGGATGCGCTCGACGCCCGTGCGGGTGAAGATCGAGGTCTCGACAGCCACCTCGTCCGCCGTGCCCTGATGGACGCGGCCGCCGGCGCCGGAATATTCGCCCTCGGTGTTTTCGCGGATGCAGAGAATGTCGAAGCCATCGGACCTCAGCGGTCCCTTGACGCCCGGAAGCAGGCGGTGCGGGCGGATATTGGCATATTGCACGAAGCTTTTGCGGATCGGCAGCAGAAGGCCATGCAGCGACACCGAATCCGGCACCTCCGCCGGCCATCCCACCGCACCGAGCAGGATGGCGTCGAAACCGCACAGCGTCTCGATGCCGTCGGCCGGCATCATCGTGCCGGTTTCTTTGTAGAAGGCGCAGGACCAGGGGAACTCTTCGCCTTCGAGCGTGAAGCCGGTCTTGTCGGCCACCTTCTCAAGCACCGACCAGGCGGCGGCGGTGACATCGGGGCCAATGCCATCGCCGGGAATGAGAGCGATCCGGTAGGTTGTCATGGCGATATCCTCCTCAAAGGCTGATCAAGACGCTCTTGCTCTTGCGGTTGGCATGATAGGCCTCGCGGCCGAGATCCTTACCGATGCCCGACTGCTTGTAGCCGCCGGTGGGAAGGATATGATCGCGCGAGCGGTTGTATCGATTGACCCAGACGGTTCCGGCCTGCAGGCGGCGGGTGAGCCGGATCGCCCGGGAAAGGTCTCGGGTGAAGAGCCCGGCGGCAAGTCCATAGGTCGGATGATCCGCCAGCGCGAGCGCTTCTTCCTCGTCCCGGAATGTCTGAACCGTCAGCACCGGACCGAAAATCTCTTCGGTGATGGCGGGCGAATTTCCGTCGATCCCGCCAATCAGGGTCGGGCTGTAGAAATAGCCGGGAGCATCCATCGGCCTGCCGCCGGTCAGGCATTCGCCGCCGGCCTCGATGGCCGCGGAAACGATCGCATGAATACGATCCTGCTGCTTCTCGGAAATGATCGGGCAATATTGCGCCGCGCCATCCCAGGTGGGAGCGGCAACGGCGGTCTTCATCCGGGCAACGATTGCTTCCACAAGCGGGCCAGCAATGGCCTCCTCGACGATGAGACGGGAGCCGGCGACACAAGCCTGGCCGGCATTGCTCATGATCCCGGCGGCGATCGCGGCCGCCGTCTTGTCGAGATCCGCATCGGCAAAGACGAGCTGCGGGCTCTTGCCGCCAAGCTCCAGCGTCATCGGCTTGATGCCGGTTCGGGCGATGTTTTCCATGATCGCCGATCCCGCCCGCGTCGAGCCGGTGAAGCTCACCTTGCCGATGTCGGGATGGCCCGTTATCGCAGTGCCGGTGACCGGGCCGTCCCCCAGCACGACATTGATCAGCCCGGCAGGCAGGCCGGCGCGGAGCGCGAGTTCGGCAAGATGGATGGTCGAGAAGGGCGTCATCTCGGATGGCTTCAGAACCACCGCATTGCCGGCGGCAAGCGCCGGCCCGAGCTTCCAGGCCGCCATCGAGACCGGGAAATTCCACGGCGTGATCGCGCCGACGACGCCATAGGGCTCGGTCATGATCATGCCGAGATTGCCGTCATCGGTCGGCACGAGATCGCTGCCTTCTTTATCGGCAAACTCGGCGAAGAAGCGGATCTGTTCCGCCGAAACCGCAATGTCGCCCTCCACTAGATGGCCGACCGGACGCGTCGACGAGAGCGCCTCCAGCCTTGCCAGGTGAGGCGCTTCCGCTTCTATCAGGTCGGCCCACCGATGCAGCACCTTCAGGCGCTCCCGCGGGCGAACGCCGCCCCAGTTGCTGGCTTTCAGCGCCGTCTTCGCCGTTTGAACGGCCTGATCGACCAGATCCTCGCCGGCAATGGGGCAACCGGCATAGGCCTTGCCGTCGGAAGGGCGGCGCATCGGGATGACGCCGTTCGCCGGTATGAGGCGATCTCCAATGAGATGGCCGATCGGAAGGGAAAGACTGTCGGGATCGAAACTCAGCGTCATGGCAATACCTCGGATCACTGAGAGCAAGGCTAACCGATCGGCCGAAGTAGCTTGATCCGATGACGGCGGGGAGGGCAGCGGAAAAACCCGTTCTGCCGCCGCCCGACAGCTTATTGTTTGGCGCCTTCAGGCCATGACGGTGACGTAGATCTTGCGGACCGTTTCGATGGTCTTCCAGACACCGGCGAAACCGGGCTTCATGACGAAACTGTCGCCCGCCTTGTAGACGACGGGATCGGCACCTTCCCCAGTGATTTCGACGACGCCGGACAGGATGTGGCAGAATTCGAAGGTCTCGCCCTTTATCGAGCGCGTGACGCCCGGGGTGGCTTCCCAGACGCCGGTATGGATCATCTCGCCGCGGGCAACATCCTGCGCCCAGGTCTTGAACTCCGGATTGCCCGAGATCAGCCGCTCCGGCAGCGGCAGGTTTTCACGCGGCGCGAAGGAAGGGTTCGGGTCGATGGTCTTGAGAAGGGGCATGGGTTTTCCTTTCTTTGAAGTGTCAGTAGCCGCGGCGGCGGTCGATCAATCCGATCGGATCCAGGCCGGCACGTATCCGCTTGATGTTGTCGGCGACGGCGCATGCAGCGGTGTTGGGTTGGGTGACGCTCGCCACATGAGGGGTGAGCAATATGCGCGGGTGGCTCCAGAAGGCGTGGTCCGTCGGCAGCGGCTCCGGATCGGTGACGTCGATCACTGCGCCGGAAAGATGGTCGCTATCCAAAGCCGCAATCAGGGCTTCGTGGTCGAGCTGCGGCCCGCGGCCGGCATGAACGATCGCCGCTCCCTGCGGCAGGCGCGCGAAGAGACCGGCGTTGAGAAAGCTGCGGGTCTCATCGGTCAGCGGCAGGAGGCAGACCAGGATATCGGTTTCGGCAAGCATGGCCTCGAGCCCGGCATCGCCGGCATGGCAGGCCACCCCCTCGATATTACGCTGCGACCGGCTCCAGCCCGACAGGGGAAACCCGAAAGGCTTCAACCGCTCGAGCACGGCCCGGCCGAGAACGCCGAGGCCGAGCACGCCGACGCGACGCTCTTGCGCCTGAAGCTGCGGCAGAGCCTTCCAGACCCGATCGCGCTGCTGGCCGATATAGGCGGGCAGGTTGCGGTGGAGCGCCAGCACGGCAAGCGTCACATATTCCTGCATCATGCGCACGATGCCTTCCTCGACCATGCGCACCATCTTCACATGATCAGGCACGTCGCCGATCTGGAACTGATCGACGCCGGCGCCGATGGAAAACAGCACTTCGAGATTGCGGTAACGCGAGAGGTCGGCAGGGACCGTCCAGCTGATCAGGTAGCGCACGGCGTTCGGATCGACGCTCGCAGGCTCCATCGAAAAAGGCAGGTCCGGCAGCTCGCGCGCGAAGATTTCCTGGAAGACGGCGCCGCGGCGGGTATCGGAATTGAAGAGAAAGGTCATCGTCCGGAATCCTTGGCTGGAAAAGTCAGGCGCGGCAGCGGGCGGCGAGCGCCTCTATCATCGCCTGGCAGGCGGCAAGCTCGCTCGTGAGAATGAACTCATCAGGCTTGTGCGCACGGGCGATATCGCCCGGACCGCAGATGATCGCATCTACGCCCGCGCGCTGGTAGAGGCCGGCTTCCGTGCCGTAGCTGACGGCCGCTAGCGGCGTCTTGCCGGTCAATTCCTGCAGGAGGCCGGCGAGGGGTGCACCCGGCGGCAGCGACAGAGCCGGATAGGCGCTGAGAATTTCCCATTCGACGTCAAAGCCCGGCGCCTTCTGGCGCTCCGCAGCATCCTGCACGCCGGCGAGCAGGGAGACGGGATCGATGCCGGATATGGCCCGCGCCTCCACTTCCAGCGTGCAGAGATCGGGAATGATGTTGATAGCCTGACCGCCGCTGACGGTTCCGGCCTGCAGGGACGAGTAGGACGGTTCGAATGCGTCGTCGAACGGACCGTCGGCCAGATCCTGCGCCGTTGCGATCGCCGCGTTCAGCACGTCGGCCATGGCATGCACGGCGTTGAGCCCGAGATCGGGCCGGGAGGAATGGCCGGAGCGGCCCTTGATGGTGATGCGGGCGGCGGCCTTGCCCTTGTGGGCGAGGATCGCCTGCATGCCGCTCGGTTCGCCGATCACCGCGCCGAGCGGCTGCGCGCAGAGATCGGGCAGCCGGGCAAGCAGGTGCGGCACGCCGCGGCAGCCGGCTTCCTCGTCATAGGAAAAGGCGAGATGGATCGGGCGCGCAAGCGGGCTTGCCGTCAGCGTGGGAACGGCGGCAAGGACTGCGGCGAGGAAACCTTTCATGTCGGAAGTGCCGCGGCCATAGAGCCGCTCGCCTTCGGCTCTCAGCACGAAGGGATCGGAACTCCAGCCGGCTTCGTTGGCGGGGACGACATCCATATGGCCGGAAAGGATGTAGCCCGGCCTGTCCGAGGGGCCGATGATCGCAAAGAGATTGGCGCGGTCGCCCTCAGGACCGGGAAGGATACGGGCTTCGATCCCGAAGGAGCGGAGATAGGCATCGATCCAGTCGACCATCGCGCCATTGGGCGTGCCGACGACGGAGGGGAAGCCGATAAGCTTGTGGAGGATCTCGACCGCGGAGGTGGCCGGCAGGGCCTTGAACGGGCGATCAGCGCTGACGGGAGCAGACATTCCCAACCCCTTGAGTGAATGGCGACACCGCCGACTGGAATCTTTTCCAGGACGCGAGGCTTTAGATGCCGAAAGCTTCACCGATTTGGTTGATTGTTGCGTCTGCATGGGATTCACCAGCGATTTCTGCTGGCGGGTTTCCTATAGTCTGGTTGAGAGAGGACGTCCGGCCATGCGTTTGGCCGGCGTTGCCATGGGGATCAATTTTGGAGGAAGCGCGTGGCCGCTGGGAAATCGAAACTGGTCGACAGCTTCGAGATGCGCATCGCCGACATCAATACGGTCGATCTCGAACAATTGCATGCCTTGTCGATCGGGGTGGGCTGGCCGCATCGCGCCGACGATTGGCAATTCGTCCGCGAGCTAGGCAAGGGCGTGGTCGCGCTTGACGAAGTCGATCGCGTTCTCGGATCGGCCATGTGGTTTGCCTATGGCGAGGATTTCGCCACGATCGGTCTCGTCATCACCTCGCCGCGCCTGCAGGCCCGGGGCGCCGGCCAATGGCTGATGGACCACGTCCTTACCGAGATTCCCCAACACAATCTGGGTCTCAACTCCACGCGGGCGGCGAAACGCCTTTATCATTCCCTCGACTTCACCACGGAAGCCGTCGTCTCCCAATGTCAGGGCGAGGCTTTCTCTCCCGCTCCCGCGGAAACGCCGCCCGGCGCCGAACTCCGCGCGCTCGATATCGCAGACCTAGCGGCCATAACTGCATTGGACAAAGAGGCCTTCGGCGCCGATCGCACCGCGCTCCTTGCCCGAATTCTTCCTTCGTCCAGCGGCTTAGGGTTGATCCGCGACGGACAAATCGAGGCCTTCTCCTTCTGCCGGCGGTTCGGCCGCGGCCATGTCATCGGCCCGGTGGCGGCCTCAAGCGACGCGGATGCCATCGCCGTCATCCGCCCCCACGTCGCCGAGCATGCGGGCAAATTCCTGCGGCTCGACACACGGGAGAAAAGCGGAGCTTTTTCCGACTTCCTCTCCCAATGCGGCCTTTCCGTTTTTGACACCGTCACCACCATGTCGCGCGGCCGCCCATGGCTGGCAGTGCGGGAACGCCGGCACGCGGCCACGCCGAAAATATACGCATTGGCCGGTCACGCGCTCGGCTGACCCGAATCCGGCCGTGGGGCACAGCGTCGCCGTCGATCTTGATTTGTTCAGGCTACCAGTGACCTTTCCCGGTCAGGTCGGCGAACCGCCGTGTATGCTACCGTAAAATACGTTGGTGAGGCAGCGCGCTGCGCTTATGCTGCAAGTGCTAAGAGGGCGTGTGGCCGCCATACGCCAGCCCTGCACGAGGATCGAGATTATCACCCAGCATTAAGTCTTTGAGCTCCCGCCGAGAGCGGTGAGCCAGGAGGTTTTGGCATGCGGTATCCTTCCCATCTCCCCAAGCTTGATTACGTCACGCACCTCCGCCCAGCCGGTTTTGCTTTCGATTATGTCAGGGACGCCGCAGAGCGCAGTGTCCTCTACTGGGATGTAATGCGCCAGCGCGGCAATCAATATCGCGTCCATTCCGAAGCGGAAGCCCCGCATGTATTGAGCTTCACGCCCGAGGTTCTGCTCGATGGTCGCACGCTGAAGCGGCCCGTCAACTATGCGCTGGTCCGCATCGTTCCACCATCCGGCACAGAGATCGACGAGACGCGCCGGCCCTTCATCGTCGTCGATCCGCGCGCCGGGCACGGACCGGGTATTGGCGGTTTCAAGGCCGACAGCGAAATCGGGGTCGCGTTGAACGCCGGGCACCCCTGCTATTTCATCGGCTTCCTTCCGGAGCCAGTGGCTGGTCAGACGATCGAGGATATTGCGCTTGCCGAAGCGATCTTTCTGGAAAAGGTCATTTCGCTGCATCCCGGCGCCGATGCCAAGCCCTGTGTGATCGGCAACTGCCAGGCCGGCTGGGCTGTGATGATGCTGGCCGCCATGCGCCCGGAACTCTTCGGCTCGATCATCATTGCCGGCGCCCCTCTTTCTTACTGGGCGGGTGAACGCGGCAAATATCCGATGCGCTATACCGGCGGCCTGCTCGGCGGCACCTGGCTGACGGCGCTTGCCGGCGATCTCGGCCACGGGAAGTTCGACGGCGCCTGGCTGGTGCAGAATTTCGAGAACCAGAACCCCGCCAATACGCTCTGGACCAAGCAATATAACCTCTATTCCAAGATCGACACCGAAGCGCCGCGCTATCTCGGCTTCGAGCAATGGTGGGGCAATCACGTCAACCTTAACGCCGAGGAAATCCAGTTCATCGTCGACGAACTCTTCGTCGGCAACAATCTCGCCGCCGGCCGCATCGAGACCTCGAAGGGCGAGGCGATTGATCTGAGGAATATCCGTGCGCCGATCGTCGTCTTCTGCTCCAAGGGAGACAATATCACTCCGCCTGCCCAGGCGCTCGGCTGGATCACCGATCTCTATGACAGCGTCAACGAAATCCGCTCGCACGGGCAGACGATCGTCTACACGGTGCATGAAAAGATCGGCCATCTCGGCATCTTCGTGTCGGCGAGCGTCGCCCGCAAGGAGCACGGAGAATTCTCCAGCAATATCGATCTCATCGATGCACTGCCGCCGGGGCTCTATGAAGCGATTTTCGAAGCCAAGACCGATGCGACTGTCGGCGGCGATCTCGTCGAGGGCGACTGGATCATGCGCTGCGAGGAAAGGACGCTGGACGATATAAGTGCGCTCGGCTGCAACAATGCCGCCGATGACAGGCGCTTTGCGACGGCAGCCAAGGTCTCGGAGATCAACCTGTCGCTCTACCGCACCTTCGTTCAGCCCTTCGTGCGCGCGATGGTGCCGGAACAGGCGGCCGAAGAGATGCGCAGGCTCCATCCGCTCCGGCTGCATTATGAGCTGTTTTCCGACCTCAATCCCTGGATGTCGCGCATCGCCGACCTCGCCGTCGATGTGGCGGAGGAGCGCCATCCCGTTGCTGCCGACAATCCGTTCCTCGCCCTGGAGCAAATCTTTTCGCGCCAGATGGTTGCCGGGCTCGATGCATGGCGTGAAGGCATCGAGACACTCAGCGAGGCGGCGTTCCTGACCATCTATGGGTCTCCGTTCCTGCAGGCGGCGGTCGGCATAAATCCGGCGGACGAGAGACCGCACCGGCGCGCGAGCAAGACCGGATTGCATGCACAGGTGCTGAAAGCGAGGATCGAGGAACTGAAGGCTCAGATAGACAAGGGCGGCCTGAAGGAAGGCTTGGCGCGCAGCCTGCTTTATGTCGCGATGGCGAACGGTGCGGCCGACGAGCGCGGTTTTGCCGCCATCCGTCGGATGCGGCGCACCGAGGACGGAATGCCGGCGATGACACTTGGCGAATTCAAGGCCCTGATCCGCGACCAGTTCCTCATGCTCGTCATCGATGAGCAGGCGGCCGTCGATGCGATCCCGTATCTTCTGCCGACCGACGAGGACGATCGTCGTCACGCTTTGTCCTCGCTCCGCGAGGTGCTGACCGCACGCGGCGCTCTCTCCGGTGAGGCCGAACAGCGCTGGCAGAAGATCGTCAACCTCTTCGGCCTTTCGCAAGCGCCGCTCGCGGGGCCAGTTTCGCCGGACAGCCCGACGCCGCTCAGAGCCGTCAGGCGCGTGAAATAGCCGACTGCATCGGGAGTTGAACGCGTCTTTCAAGAGGGAGCACAGGCACATGCCGGATTGGGAAAACCCTGGCGAAGCCAGGCGGCACGAAAAGTATGAACGGCTGATCGCCAAGGCCAGGCAGGCGCCTCAGATGACGACAGTCGTCGCCCATCCCTGCGACGAGACATCGTTGCGAGGGGCTGTCGAGGCGGCTGAAGACGGGCTGATGCGTCCTATCCTTGTCGGGCCGGCGGAAAAGGTGCGAACTGCTGCAAAGGCCCATGCCATCGATATCTCGCCCTTCGAGCTGGTCGACACTCCGCACAGTGACGCGGCCGCCGCCAAAGCCGTGGAGATTATCCGTGAAGGCCGCGCTGACCTGTTGATGAAAGGCAGCCTGCATACGGACGAGTTGATGCGGGCCGTGACCTCGTCGACGACGGGATTGAGGACCGCGCGGCGGATCAGCCATGTCTTCGTGATGGACGTTCCGAACTATGCCGAAACGCTCTTCATCACCGACGCGGCCATCAACATCGCGCCAGATCTCGATGCCAAGCGCGACATCATTCAGAACGCCATCGATCTCTTCACCGAGATCGGTCTTGGCACGCCGCGGGTCGCGATCCTTTCGGCGGTCGAGACGGTCACCTTGAAGATCCCATCGACGATCGACGCGGCGGCATTGTGCAAGATGGCCGAGCGCGGTCAGATCACGGGCGGCATCCTCGACGGTCCGCTCGCCTTCGACAATGCGATCGATCCGGAAGCCGCAAGGATCAAGGGCATCCAGTCGGAGGTCGCCGGCCGGGCGCAGATCCTCGTCGTTCCCAATCTCGAGGCCGGCAACATGCTGGCGAAGAACCTCACCTTCCTGGCACGGGCGGATGCGGCAGGTATCGTCCTTGGTGCGCGCGTGCCGATCATCCTGACATCGCGGGCCGATAGCGTGCGGGCGCGCCTCGCCTCCTGCGCTGTCGGGGTGCTCTTTGCCGAAGCGCGCCGCCGCACGGCGCCGATACAGGGCGGTTGATGCCATGGATACGATCCTCGTCGTCAATGCCGGTTCCTCCAGCCTGAAATTCGAAGTCTTCTCCGTGGAAGGCTCGCTTGCGCGGCAGATCAAGGGAAAGATGGAGGGCATCGGCACCGCGCCGCACCTGACCATCAAGAGCGCCGGCGGTGACCGGCTGGCGGACGAAGACTATGCCCGCGAGGCCGTTCCCGATCTTCCCGCTGCCACGCGGGTGGTCGGACAATTGCTGCGTGAGAGGCACCAGGGGCAGTTGATCGCGGTCGGCCATCGGGTCGTCCACGGCGGGCCCGACCATATGCGCTCGTTGCGCATCGATGAAAAGCTGCTGCGGGAACTGGAACGCTACACGCCGCTTGCGCCACTGCATCAGCCGAACAATCTTGCGCCCATCCGCGTGCTGCTCGAACACCAGCCGCAGCTTGCCCAGGTCGCCTGTTTCGATACCGCCTTCCATCGCGGCCACGATCCGATGGCCGACCACTATGCCATTCCCGCCCATTATTTCGACGAGGGTGTGCGGCGCTATGGTTTCCATGGCCTGTCCTACGAATATGTCGCCGGAAAGCTGGCCGAGATCGCGCCCGATATCGGCGGGCGGGTCATCGTCGCGCATCTCGGAAGCGGTGCCTCCATGTGCGCGCTCAGCGGGGGAAAAAGCGTGGAGAGCACATTGGGCTTTACGGCTCTCGACGGCCTGCCGATGGGCACGCGCTGCGGCCAGATCGACCCGGGCGTGCTTCTCTATCTTCTCCAGCAGCACGGCATGAGCGCACGGGAGCTGCAGGATCTTCTTTACAAGGAATCCGGCCTCAAGGGGCTCTCAGGCCTCAGCAACGACGTGCGCGACCTGCTGGCGAGCGAGGAGCCGGGTGCGGCACTCGCGCTCGATCATTTCGTGCATCGCATCGGCCTCAATGCCGGCATGCTGGCGGCCGCGCTCGGCGGATTGGACGCTTTTGTCTTCACCGCAGGCGTCGGGGAAAACTCACCTGTGATGCGCGAGCGGATAAGCCGGAAGCTGGAATGGTTAGGCGCTAAGCTCGATAGGAGGCGAAACGCCGTAGGCGAGCTGTTGATTTCGGGCGACGATAGCACGGTCGCCGTCTACGCCGTGCCGACTGACGAGGAACTGATGATCGCGCGGCACACATACGCATTGATCGCCGCATGATGGGCAACCCGTGACCGAAGAGAGGGGCTGATGATAATCCCTGATGTGAAGGCCAAACTTCTTGAAGGTAAACGCGGGCTGGTGGTTGGCATCGCCAATGACCAGTCGATCGCCTGGGGCTGCGCCAGAGCCTTCCGTGCGCTCGGCGCGGAACTCGCGGTGACCTATCTCAACGATAAGGCCAAGCCCTATGTCGAGCCGCTGGCCGACGCCCTGGAAGCGCCGATCTTCATGCCGCTCGACGTATCGATGCCGGGACAGCTGGAGTTGGTCTTCGATCGCATTGGGGAACACTGGGGCGAGCTGGATTTCCTCGTCCATTCGATCGCCTTTTCGCCCAAGGACACGCTGCAGGGCCGTGTCGTCGATGTGCAGCGCGACGGCTTCCTGAAGACGATGGACATTTCCTGCTGGTCCTTCATCCGCATGGCGCAACTCGCCGAGCCGTTGATGAAACGCGGCGGCACTCTCTTCACCATGACCTATTACGGCAGCCAGATGGTGGTGAAGAACTACAACGTCATGGGAGTCGCCAAGGCGGCACTCGAAAGCGCCGTGCGCTACATCGCCGCCGAACTCGGGCCGAAAGGCATTCGGGTGCATGCCATCTCGCCCGGACCGCTGGCGACACGGGCTGCCTCCGGCATCCCGGAATTCGACGATCTGCTCAGCAAGGCCGAGGAAAGGGCGCCGACACGCAGCCTGGTGTCGATCGACGATGTCGGCATGGCGACAGCTTTTCTGGCGCATGACGCTGCACGGTCGATGACCGGCGACACGATCTATATCGACGGCGGCTACCACATCATGGATTAGGCGCAATGTGCGCTGCTATACTGGATCGGCTGAAAATATCCGGCCGGTCACGCGCTCGGCTGAATTGCCTTCCCGCCGACGGCCGCCTCTGTCATCACCGCATGCCGATCGCTTCCCAACATCAATTTGAGCCGATCGGCAGCGCTAACTCCAAGCGGCGTCCAACCGAAAGATTGCCGAGCAGATTGCGAAGTCGAGCCAGCGCGTGGTTGGCGGCGATACCGGCCACGACACCGCCCGCGATCGCCACGAGATGAAAGGCGGCAGGGGGAAGAATGCCCGCCGCAGGCGCCATCAGCAATTCCGGGACGAAACGGTGCAACAGGTAGATTGGAAAGGCTGATGTCGCGATCAGCGTCACGAGACGCCCCATCTCGGCCGGCAACCGGATGCGCTTGATATAAACAAGGGCAAGGAGCGCTGCAAAGATCGTCAAATACTTGACCGTCGTTCCGATCCAGACGGCCTCCCAGAAGGCGAGGTAGCCGAGGACCAGTGCGGCCGACGCCATCAAAACTAGCCTCTTTGCCGGCCGATCGGCAAAGCCTGCGCACCAGCCGAAAACGCAGAGGTGAAAAACCCAATAGGTCGCGAAGATCTGACGCCCGCCAATCTCGATGAAATGCGGCAGCGAAAAGCGCGCGACGACGGCAAGACCCAACAGGCCGAGCGAGAAGGCGAAGGGCCGCGCCAGCGCGAGCCTGCGTGCGGCCGGCAGGGCAAAGATGAGCGCGAAGGCGAGAAGAATTTGCGCATAGGCTTCGATGAACCAATAGAGATAGGGGATCATCTCGTGGCGCTCCGGCTCGGCATAGCCGAAATTGCCGGTCAGCGTGACCGAAGCCCATGGCACCGCCCGCCAGGCGACCGCATAGGCGGCGACGATCAGGAAATATGGGATCAGGACGTTGATTGCCGGTCTCAGCGCCAGGCCAAGCCGGCCGGCGAACAAATGACCTGATTGAAAGCGCGCCAGGCTAAAGCCGACCAGCAGCATCATCACGCCGGAGCCGCCGGGAATAGGCCAGAAGGTCTCGTGCTGTATCACCACCAGCAGGATTGCGACTGCTCTGAGCACCAGGTCGATCGGCACCCCGCTTGCTCCTTGGCGCTTCGCCGGAAACGTCGTCGGATGGCGCGTGCCAAGCTCGGCGATCGTCATGCGTTCCCAACCGTCGGGAACAGCAACGCCCAGGCTTTCGAGCTCCATGACCAACTGCAGGAAACGCAGTGAATCTCCGCCGAGCGAGATGAAACTGTCCTTGCGGCTGACGGCGAGGGGATAGAATACGCGGGCATAGGCATCCAGCACCGTGCCCGACGCCATGCGCAATTCCGCCCGCCCTTTCCGCGTCTCCTCCCGGAGACAGGCATAATCGATCTTGCCGGAAGCAAGCCTTGGAAGACTGTCGCGCGCCGTCGCGGAAATCAGATTGGCCGGAAGACCGCTTGCCTCAGCGACGACGGCCCGCGCACGCTTCAAACAGCCTGCATCGACCACGTAGACCCGCAGCCCCGCATCGTCACCGAGGACTGCCGCCGTAATGCCCTCGCGCAGCAGCGCCTGTTCCATGACGTCGAAGCCGATCCTGAGGCCCGCGATCTTGGCAAAGCGGCTCTTTCGCCCGACGATGCGGAAGAAGCCCTGTTCATCCCGCACGGCAATGTCGCCGGTGCTCAGCGCCTCGATCTCGGCGCCTCGGGCAAGATCGCCGCGCTCCCTGCCGTAGCCCATCATCACGTTCGGGCCGCGGTAGACGAGTTCTCCGGCGATGCCTGATTGGCTAATCGGCCTGCCTTCGTCATCGGCGAGGGTGAGGCTGCCCCCCGGTATTGATATGCCGATGCGCTGCTCCTCGTCGGACAGGCTTTCCGGCGGAACGAAGGCAATGCGCGCCGTCGCCTCGGTCTGGCCGTACATGACGAAGAAGCGGCCGCCTTGCGCACGCATATGGTCCCGGTAAAGGCGGATCAGATCAGAGTCGAGCTTGCCGCCCGCGACCGTCATGAGACGCAGCGCCCTCGTTTGCGAGGTGCGAAAGTCAGACCTTTCCAGCAGTTCATAGGAGTAGGGTACGCCGGAGAGATTTGTGCAGCCGTTCTCATCGATGATGCGGACGAAATCGCCGTCCGTCACGGAGGTGCCGGGAAAGAATATACTGCCGCCCGCAATGAGATGCGAGTTGAGCACCGACAGCCCGTAGGAATAATGCAGAGGCAGGACCAAGGCGGCGCGATCGCTGGACGAGAGTTCGAGATAGGCGGCGATCGAACGTGAATTGGCGTCGAGATTGGCACGGGAAAGGCGCACTGCCTTGGCAGCGCCCGAACTGCCCGATGTCATGAGCAAGAGCGCGAGATCAGGATGGATCGCCGGTCTGTCCTTTCCGGGCCGGATGTCCTCGATCAGCCGCCAGCGGCCATCGGCGCGACGGAAGGTGAAATCCGGCTGGAAGGCGTCGATAAAATCATCCCAGATCCTCTCATCGCAGGGCGGCAGCATGGCGACCGCGTGTCCTGAGCGCAATGCCGCGAGATAGGCAACGGTGGCATGCTCCGAGGCTTCCGCAGCGATAGCCACGAGCCGCTTTTCCCCATGGCCCAGCCGGTTTGCGAAGCGTCGCATTTGCTCGTCGAGTTCCGCATAGGAAAGGCTCCGCCCGCCGCCGAAAAGAAGCGCCGGGCGATCCTCGGTGCGAGCGATTTCGGAAACGATGTCGGTCAGAAGCATGGTCACGCGCGTCGGATTATGGCTAGAAAACCAAGCGCCTATATTCCTTGAGTATTCGAGTCAACTATCCGATTGCCCGCTCACCGGTGATTGCAGCATTGAGGCGTGAATAGTTGGCGGAATTTCGCGCAAAGGGGGCGGCCGGCGCACAGCGCGGTCTTTAACGCGGAGGCACCCGATAGGGTTAGCGCGGTACGTATTGTAGAATATGTGAATGTACGCATAATCTCGGCGGCTGGCGCTGCCAGGCAAGATCAGTCGAAGGCTCTGGGGGATCCCATGGAAACAATTGTCGAGGACGCCCATGCCGGCGTCGTGTCGCCCGAACTCGTGGTCGATGCACTGTTTGCCTGCCGAAAGACGGCGGCGATGAGGGCGGCCATCGAGCTCGATCTCTTTACTCATATCGGCGAAGGCAGAACGGCAGCGTTGTTGGCGGCGGCGACAAGCGCCTCGGAGCGCGGGGTGCGCATCCTGTGCGACTACCTTGTGGTCCATGGTTTCCTGACAAAGGAGAGCGGACAGTACCGAATGACGCCTTCGACCAGAATGTTCCTCGATCGCAATTCGCCGGCCTATATGGGTTCTGCCGTCGAGTTCGTCGCCGCACCCGAAATACTGGATAATTTTCTGCGCGATCCGGCCGCCATCGTGCGAAACGGCGGTTCGTCCGGGCTTGCCAACATGTCGGCAGACAACCCCGTCTGGTTGAAGTTTGCCCGCGGCATGGGCTCCTTTACCGGGCTCAGCGCCAAGATACTGGCTGGCGAAATCTCCGGCTGGCCGAGGTCTCCCAAAAAGGTCTTGGACATCGCGGCAGGTCCAGGCGTTTTCGGAATCGAAATTGCCAAGGTCTTTCCATCGGCGGAAATCGCAGCCGTCGACTGGGCCGCCGTATTGGAACTATCGAGGCAGAATGCGGAAAAGGCCGGCGTGGCCGACCGGTACCGGACGATCGCCGGCAGTGCCTTTGATGTGGATTGGGGCACGGGGTATGATCTTGTGCTGCTTCCAAATTTTCTGCACCACTTCGATGTGCCGACATGTGCTGAGCTTTTGCGAAAGATCATCGCGAGCCTTGCAAGGGATGGCCGGATCGTCGCGGTCGATTTCGTGCCGAACGAAGATGGCGTTTCGCCGCCTTTTCCCGCGGCCTTCTCCTGGGAGATGCTCGCCGGCACACCGGCGGGCCAGGCTTATACGCAAAGTGAGTTGACTGAGATGGCAAGACTGGCCGGACTTTCCGGCGTTACGGTCAAACCGATGCCGCCAACTCCGGCAAGCCTCATTGCCTTTGAATAGCCGGTCGACCGTCGCTGCGTCGCCCGGCTGACACCGGGTTGGTCAGACCGGTAAACCACAGCCAATGCGGTCGGCGTAGCCGAATTGGCTAACCCTCTGCTGGCAATCCGTCATCCGTTGACGCTCTGAACAGTCGCAACGCTAGCGCCGCCGGCAGCCCGGCGCGTGGCAAGCGCCTTGACCGAAAAGAGTGCGTAGATGATCAGCGGAAGGCAGACGAGATAGGAGGTCCTGATGCCTGCATGTTCGGCAATGAAACCGAGCAGCGGCGGCGCCAGGAAGAAGACGACGAAGGTCATCTGGCCGAGAGCGGCGACGTTGAGATAGGCCGCGCGATCAGTGCGCTGGGCCGCTGCCGAGACGGCGAGGGGATAGACCGCGCTGCAGCCGGCGCCCATCAAGGCGAAGCCCGCCAGTGCGACATAGGCATGCGGTGCGCCCCAGACGGCGCAGGTGCCGATCGCCGAAAGCACAAGCAGCATCGTGGCGACGGCCCGCGCGCCAAACCGATCGACCAGCGGATCGACGAACAGGCGCGCCAGCGCCATGCAAAAGGTAAAGAGTGTCAATCCCAGTCCACCGATGAAGGGCTCGACTGCAAACACATCGCGCATATAGATCGCCGACCAGTCGATCCCCGCACCTTCGACGAGAAAGGCGGCGATGCCGATGACGCAGAGCGGCATCAGCCCCCAGGTAGGAAGCGCTATCGGCGGCGCCTTGCCTTCCTCCAACGTGATCCGCGCCGGCGCATTGCGCATGCCGGCGATCGCCCAGATGCCGATGAAGAGGACCGCGACGAAGGTCACGGCGAGATGTAGCTGCATCGAAATACCGGCTTGGCGGACGACCGAGGAGACAAGCGCCGTGACGAAGAAGCCGAGGCTCCAGAAACCATGAGCCCTGTTCATCACGCCGCGTCCCAGTTGTGCTTCGATGCGGTCGATCTCGACATTGAGATTGATCTCCAGCGCCCCGGCGAGCAGCCCCTCGGCGAAAAACAAACAGAATACGACCGGCGCAGCACCGATCCATGGCACCAGCGACAGCAGCGCAGATGTGCCGAGAACTGTAATGAACGCCGTCGTCCGCGCGCCGAGCCGGGCGATCAATGGCGAAGAGAAAGTCAACGAAATCAAGGCGCCGATCGCAGACCCTATCAACGTCAACCCAAGCTCGGACTTATCGACGCCAAGCGCAACCTGCAAATCCGGCATCCTCGACAGCAGCGCCCCCAGCGACACGGCGAAGAGAAAGAAGCAGACATAGATCCGCTGCTGCGGCGCAATTTTCATGATGCAACTCCGGGGATTGACGCGTCGAAGCAGAACACGCGCTTTTGGATCTGTGATGAATACCTCAGAGGGCCGGAGATCAAAACTTGTTTCTGAGGGGATGCGACGGAACAGGCGGTTTGCTCGACATTCTTCACGAGCGCCCGCGAGGGGCGCCGGCGGCGGTAACGCAGGCCATCTCATCGGGCGCCGCCCTCGGCTTATATGATCGTCGTAGAAAAGCCTCACTTGAAATCGCATGTGCGCAGCACATGCGTCACGTCGCATACCTAACCTAACTATATGGATTAGAGAGAACTTTTGATGTCGGTCGTTCGCAAGCTCCTCTACGGAATAGCCGCAGCATTGGTCATCGCGATTGTCATTGGTGCGGGATGGCTCTGGCAGATTGCGGGCGCTTACGGTTTCAACAGCATATTGCGACGCGGCGGAACCTATTGGATCACTGTGAAGCCTGACGACGAGCGGCTATCTGCCTCCATGCAATTGGCGCTAAAGAGCCCAGTCCCGACCGTGCAGCCGGGGCCGCTAGTCTGGCAGCAGCCTGAGCCCGGCTTCGAAGTAGCAGAACTGCCAGTGCTTGCCGATGGACGCGAGGTCGACCGGATTTTTCTCAGCCGGATTGACCCGGCGCGCTTCCGCTTCGTCGTCCATAACGCACCAAAGGGTGATACGGGTATCGACGAATGGGAACATGCTTTGCCGAAGGCCGTGCTGATCGTCAATGGCAGCTATTACGACACACATGGCCGGCCGGACACACCCTTCATCGGTGAGGGTGTAGCGCTGGGTCCCCAGCAGTATGATGCAAAGGCTGGCGCCTTCATTGCGGATGCAAACTCAGCCGACATCCGTGACCTGACCCATCAGGATTGGCAGAGCGCCTTTGCCGGAGCGACAAATTCCATGGTTTCATATCCGCTTCTGATCGGTGACGATGGCCAGACCCACGTGAACGTGAAAAGCCGCTGGCTAGCCAATCGGACCTTTGTGGCCAAGGACGGCGCAGGCCGCATTGTGATCGGCACGACAAAGGAGGCGTTCTTTTCCCTCGACCGGTTGGCGGACTTTCTCAAGGCGTCGCCACTGGATCTCAAGATCGCCCTCAACCTCGATGGCGGTCCCATCGCATGCCGGAGCGTCCGGTTGAACGGGTATAGCCAAAAGTTCTATGCGCGATGGGAAGCGCAGGTCGACGACGATAACGTCAAATTGCTGCGCTGGCCGATTTCTCAGGCTACCTGGGCCATGCCAATGGTTTTGACCGTTGAGCCGAGATAGGCGAAAGGACCACAATTCGGAGGTGAGTTCGACCGTCCCTACAGGATTGGCCCGTCGCACATTATGTCGATCTGCTCGCCACCACGCCCTACCTTCTGGTCAAGGATATGCTGCTGCAGCGACGGCTTCTGGAGGAGAAGCGCCTGCTGATGTTCAGGATGAAGTGCGACTCACGGTTAACTGCCAAGCGACATGAGCCCCATTCTGCGAACAAGCATGAAGTGGCGCGAGCGTTTCAGTGTGCGACGCCTGGTTCCTCGTGTGCCCTCACGATGGCGTCCGCTTCCTTGCCGTATAGCTCCTCGAAGTGATCGAAGGTCTTGGAAAAGTAACCAATGCCTTGTGTTGCCGAGCGCAGCGCCCGCGCCAGATCGTCAAGTGCGCCGCCCGGAATGAGTGCCCGGAAGATGTCCCATCCCTTAGCGGTTTCATCCCGGTCGAAGCCGAGAACCTGACCCTTGAGAGCGGAGACGATCTGGACGAGGCTGCCGGAATAGATCGACGGAATGTGAATTTCGCTGCGGAAGACCGGTTGCATTAAAACGGCCGACCCTTCGGAAAGCGCCTGTCGCACTCCCATTTTCGACGCAGTCCGGAAGGCGTGTTCCGAACTGTCGACGGCATGGTGTTGACCATCGTACAGCGTTACGCCGACATCGATGACCTGGAAGCCTAGCGGCCCTTTCTCCATCGCTTCGCGCGCGCCTGCTTCGACAGCCGGGATGTAGTTGCGCGGAACGACGCCACCCTTGACGGTTTCGCTAAAGGTGAAGCCCCGGCCGCGCTCATTGGGGCGAATGCTCAGCTTAACATCCGCGAACTGTCCGGCACCGCCGGTCTGTTTGCGGTGACGGTAATGAACCTCAGATGGTTTCGCAATTGTCTCGCGGTAGATCGGCGTGGGCGGTCGATCGGTTACGTCGATGTGAAACACGTCGGACAGGGTTCGGCAGAGATCGCGCAGGTGCACCGGCCCCTGGGCGCGCACGAGCTGGGCGCCGGTGCTTTCCTCCTGCAAGACCGTTAGGCCGCGATCCGTCTCGGAAAGTTTTGCCAGCGTTTCGGAGAGCTTGTTTTCATCGCGCTCGCTGCCTGGGACTAGGATCCTTTCAAGCATCGGCGTGGGTGGCTCCGTCCATTCAGGCGGGGCGGCCACCGCGTTTGATGTCAACAGCGAAGGGACGGGCAAGTGGTCCGACTTGACCGTCGCAAACACATCCCCCGACGCAGGCACAACCGCCGAATTGGACCGCCCGTTTGCAAGATGCTGTACGGCGCCGAGGCTGGAGCCGCCCAGTGATGCGCCCTGCCGCAGTCCCTCGCCAAGCGCGCGCACGAGCACTGTCTTACCGACATTCTGGCGATGATAGGCATGGAAGCTCACGGCAGTCAGCTTGTTTTCATCGACATTGCCCGCACGAGCCAGGCGCTGTCGAAGAACCCCCACCGGCGGCGCCTCGTGGCGCAGCGCCTTCATCAGTCTCATCATGCCGTTGCCGTGACTTGCGGCACCGATCAGGACTGGAATAATCCTGTTTTCCCTGAGAACCCGCGACGAGATGGCATAAAGCGCGTCGCTGGGCGGCTCGCGATCTTCGATCAATTCCTCGAGAAGCCAATCGTCGAATTCGGAGAGATGTTCCAGCAGCTCGGTGCGCGCTTCATGCTCGCGCTCGGCGGTATTTTCGGGGATTGCGATCAGCGCCGAGGTCTGACCTTCCCGGTATCGCCACGCCCGTTCGGAAATCAGATCACAACTGCCTATGATCCTGTCACCCTCGCGGATCGGGATCTGGCGAAGCAAAAGCGTGTGGTTGGCGTAGTCTTGAAGCGCAGCGATCACGTCCCTCAGCCGCCCTCTCGGTTCATCCATTCGGTTGACGAAGAGGATGCACGGCGTCCCCGAGGCTTCGACTATCCGCAGATAGGGCGCGGCGAGCACAGCCTCCTCGGGTGCCGATGAAACGCACAGGATGCAGGCGTCGCTGGCAAGAAGCGCGTGCTGTGCATGCGCCAACGCCTCGTTGGGTCCTGGCGCATCCAGAGCACACCACGCCTCGTTTCCAAAGGTGAATTCTGTGAGGTTCAATCCATAAGGGGAGCTGGATTTTCTCGGCGCCCCCTCCAGCGAGCCGAGCTTTTCCACGACTGTTGATTTTCCGGTCTGCGAGGGTCCAAGCACGGTAAAGCAGCGCATCGGCATTCCTCCAACTGCGATAAACACAATTTTCAGCCATCATAGGATGCCCTGAACCGCTGCAAGGCGCCAGAGGTGTTTCAGTTTCGCAACGCTTTTGACCTGGACTTGCGTTTGAGGCTGAGGTCCCTTTGCATTTAATCATCAGATTCTGTCTGCAACGATTTCAAGAGGATACCTCGACACCAAATTCGAGACACGGCAGTTAATGTGAGAATGCCGTTTTGAGTTTGGCACCGAGGAGCGCCACCCGAGTTGCCATGGACGAACGTCTGCGATAAGCGCCTTTGCACGCAGCTCCCGCACGAGAGGCGCCAAAGGACTTCTAGGGAATCGAGACGAGCATGGCCGCTGACGACGACGAATACATCTATGACGAAGTGACAGGCGAATGGCGTCCGGCTTCGGAGGTGGCAGCAGCCGCCGGCAATGAGGCGGTCGTTCGGGACGCAAGCGGCAATGTCCTTGCCGATGGCGACTCCGTCACCGTCATCAAGGATTTGAAGGTCAAGGGAGCCGGCCAGACGCTGAAACAGGGCACCGTCATCAGGTCGATCCGCCTCACCGATAATCCCGAGGAGATCGATTGCCGCCATGACGGAATCAAGGGTCTCGTTCTGCGCACCGAGTTCGTGCGCAAACGCTAGTCCAAATTCTCGGGGCCCGCTCAGCGGGTCCGGCTGACTTCCGTGGCCGACTTGCGGCGACTGATGAATTCACGCAGAAGCGGCAGGAAGAAGGCCTTGCTGAAGCGGCCGATTGGCGGCTCAGGTTCGAGATAGAACGAGTTCCCGACGATGTCGGTGTTGAACTCGTCGAAGATGATCCAGAGCCTGCGATCGGCATCGAGGCCGGCGCGGCGCTTTTCGATAGCCGGCACTTCCACGGCAAACCGCGACGCCTCCGGCTGCTTGGTGGTGATGGGGAAGAAGAGAACCAGATCACCGTCCGGTCGCGGCATTCTGACGCCGACGGCGACCGGCCGTTCCTTGCGTCCTTCCGTCTCTCCACGCCCGGCCTCTCTCGCCCATAGATACGGATAGCGTATGACGCTTGCGGTCTGGATCAGCTCATAGTTCACCGGCCAGTCTCGTCCTCGTCGGCATAGACCTCGACGGCATTTTCGAACTCGGCAAAGAATTCATCTGACATCGTTTCGATTGTCCCGACGGTGCGCCGATCCGACTGCTTCATCAGCCGCTGGTAGTCTTCGATATTGAGCAGGACCAATCGGGGTTTATTCCGCTGGGTGATGGTCACTGGATGGCGCAGGGCCTCGGCGATGATGTCGCCAGACTTACGCGAGAGATCGCTGGTTGAATAGGAACCGCTTGACTTAGGCATGTAGTTTCCCTGTTGCTGTATTTGTTGTAAAATACAACATTTCCAACAATGCTGCAATTTTTCATGCGATGTTGAACGCATTGCTGCTCAGTTCGCACCAGCGTCCGCCGGCCGAGGCCTGCAACGGTTTCGCCGGTCATCGTCGCCGTCGCCAAAGCCTCGTTAACCCCGCTTAAACCAGATCGATGGGGAAGAGCCTGCTACGGCGGCCGGGCTCGATGCAAACGGCTGCGAGGTGATTGAATCCGATCCGGAAATCTATATGCAAATGGTTGCAAGATTCGCGGAGATATACGAATGAGACGCCGCCCTTCCCGCGGCCGCATGACGACAGGTCTTCGGCCCCAGCGTTCGGCTCTCAATCTCGTCGCCCAGAATTAAGCCAGCAGGATGATGCCGCAGCACAAGGCCTGTGTTCCTGCTTCTCGCATCCATTTCTCCACAAGGATCTTTCGATGAAACACATCCGCAATCTCAATCTCCTGGCGGCAAGTGCTGCGTTCCTGACGCTAGGCGGCCCGGCCTTTGCCCTTGATGGCGCCGATATGATGAAGAAGCTTGCTGCGGCCACCGGCGCCGGCGGTACGGTCATCACCTTCGAGAAGGCTGATGTCGATGGCGACACGGTCACGGCATCAGGCGTCGAGGTCGGACTTGCGAGCCTGCCTGGCGATAAGATGAAGATCGGCGAGATCACCTTCGAGGGCGTGAAGGAGACCGAAGGCGGCGGGTATTACGCCAAGTCGGTCGCCTTCCCAGATGTCGACGTGAAGCAGGAGGGTGGTGAGTTTTCCGCCAAGGATTTGCAGGTCCAGGGTCTGACCATCCCCGCCAATGCCGCCGGAGCGACGCTCGACGACATCGTGCTCTATGAGGTCGTCAGCACCGGCCGGATCGCCTTCAACATGAACGGCAAGGATGTCTTCTCGATCGAAAGCTCCGAGTCGAATCTCGGGCGCGAGGATGGCGGCTTCACCTACGACGCCAATGTCGCCGGCCTCAAGATCGACCTGTCGCAGGTCGAGGAGCCGGCCTCCAAAGACGCGATCGAGAAGCTGGGGCTGACGACGCTAGACGGCGCAGTCACGATGAAGGGCAGCTGGGAGACCGAAAGCGGCAAGGTCGCGATCGACGAATATGCCTTCGACTTCAAGAATGTCGGCCGGCTGAACCTCGCGGTAGACTTTTCCGGTTACACGCTGAATTTCATCAAATCGCTGCAGGAAGCGGCCAAGACCGCCGAAGCCAATCCGAACAAGGAAGAGGCAAATCAGGCGATGGGCCTCGCCATGCTGGGCATGATGCAGCAGCTGACGTTCAACAGTGCCGAACTGCGCTTCGACGATGCATCGATCACCAAGAAGGCTCTAGATTATGCCGGCTCGCAGCAGGGCGTCAGCGGCGACCAGCTCGCGCAATCGCTGAAGGGACTCGTGCCGGTGATGCTGGCGCAGCTCAACCTGCCGGAACTGCAGAACCAGATCTCGGCCGCCGTCAATACCTACCTCGACGGCCCGAAGAGCCTGACGATCAGCGCCGCCCCTGAAAAGCCGGTGCCCTTCCCGATGATCGTGGGCGCGGCCATGGGTGCGCCGAACACCATTCCCACGGTGCTTGGCGTCAAGGTGACGGCGAACGACTAACGCATCGGCCCGAAATCGAAATCGATTTTCGGAATGCAGGATGCGCATTTCAAACTGTTGGAGACGCCGTGCATTCGAGAGGACGCACGGCGTTTCAAGACCGGCTTGCCGGGTGTGAAAGCTTGGCAACTGGTACGCCTCGGACAGCGGGACGCTGCAGCAGCCCCTCACCCGCTCTTCAATTGCGCGACTGCAAGCAGCGTATCGGCGCTGATCGAGGTCGAGCCGGTCAGGATGGAAAGCGCGCTCGAGGTGGTGCCGGTGCCGTTTGCCATATCGTACATGGCGGTAAAGCGCTTGATCAGATCCTGCACCTTGTCGGGGGCGGAGAGATCCTTGATGTCGATGAAATTGTCGATCATCTCGGCCTGCTTGTCGACGTCCATGTTGGAGACGTAGCTGGAGAGATTGAAGCTCGTCGTGAAGAACTCGAAAAGCGCGCTGTCGCCCAGAATGTCGTAGGCGTTCGAAATCTCCGGCGCCTTGCGTTCGAAATAGAGCGCGAGCCGCACACCGGTATTGCTGTCGCCCTGGTCGTCTTCGAGCGTCAGGCGGACATAGGCATCGACCGTTTCCAGCACGTCGCCGCGCTGCTGCACCGTCCCGGTGGGATCATCCGAAATATTGCCGTCCTGATCGAAATTGAAAGCACCGACGAGCTCGGCGAAACGATTGTCTTCCAGCTTGTTAACGTAGCTGTCTTCGTCGTCGAGGTCGGAAGAGAACATCCTTTTCAGCTGGTCGGCGGTGACGTCATCGGGATCGAGCCCCTTCGCCTCCAGCGCGAAGGCGACCAGCCTGTCATCGGCGAGAAACTCGCTGGCAGAAGTGATCGTCGCCATCTGATCGCGGAAATAGGTGATCTCGTCATCGGCCGCGTCGGTCGCCTCCGTCAGCTCGTCGCCTTCGAGGTATCGGATCTTGTTCTGCTTGTAATAGGCAGCGTAGTCATCGACGACCGATTCCGACATGGCCTGCAAAGGAACGGTCACATCGCCGTTATCATCGAAGTTGAAGGCTTTGCGAAAGGCGAAGAACCGGTCATCATCGAGGCTGTTGACATAGCTTTTCGAGTCCGAAGGATCGCTTTCGAGAATTTTCCTGACCTCGCTTCTCGAGACACTGTCCGGGTCTATGTCATAGGCCCGCAGCGCCATTTCCCACAATTCCGGAAGATCGTCGTTGTCGTCATCGTCGTCATCGGCGTTCGACACCAGGAAATCGTCGATCGAGGTGACGCTGGCGATGCGTGTCGTATAGTTGTCGACGGCGTCTTGCGTGTCGGTATTGGCGATCAGCACCTGATAATCTTCATCGAAGGCGGCCGTCGTCGCGGCCGTCTGTTCCGACGTCTGGGCCGTGTCACCATCGGCAAGCGCGCCGTCCTCATCGAAATTGAAGGCGTCGTGCAGGTCAGACAGGCCGATCGCGTCGGCGAGGTCGGCGCTTTTCAGTGCTGCGGAAATGAAGTTGTCGGTTTCGCTATCGGTGAGCCCATAGGCAGTCCTCAGATAGGAAACCAGCTTGTCGTCGCTCATCAACTGGTCGACGGAGGTGATGTTTCCGATTTCCGCTGCGAAATAGCTGTCATAGGCCTCCCCCGTTTCCGTGGAAGCGATCGTCGACGAGGCCACCGCATAAGCGCTTGTCACAAGCGAGAGCTGGTCTTCCGACATCACGTCGCCGTCGGTCGAGCCATCCTCGTTGAAGTTGAAGGCCTTTGCCAGGCAGACATAGACATCGTCGTCGAGCTGGTTGACGAAGCTGTCGGCGTCGTCGACATCGCTCGTCAGGACGCTCTTCAGGAAGCTGGTCGAGGTATAGTCGGTGCTGAGGCCAAAAGCCGTCAGCACATAATTCTTCAGTCTCGAACTCGAGAGCAGATCGTCGACCGAGGTGATCGACGAGATATTCTCGTCGAAATAATCCGTCTCGTTTTCGATGTTTTCTGCCTCAGTGTCGAAAGAACGCTCATAAGCGTCGAACAGGCTGTCGCGCTGCGCGTCCGATTGCGCGGTCTTGGTCTCGCCGGCGAATTTGAAGGCGGCGGCGAACTCGGCATAGCGGCTGTCGCTCAAAGTGTTGGCAAAGCTCGATGAATCGCTGAGGTCGCTTTCCAGCACCTTCTTCATCAAGGCCTTTGGCATAGGTCATGTCTTCAAGGCCGTAGGCCTTCATGGCATAGGAATAGAGCTTGTAGTCGCCCATGAATTCGTCGACGGTCGTGACCTTGCCGATGTTCTCCTTGTAATAGGCGCTGTCGCGGGCAACCGTTGCCTGGGAGGCCACGCTCGAAAGGCTGGCGTTCAGATTCGCGCGACCGCGAGATAGCTTACATAGGTGGAAACCAACGTTTGCCCCTTCCGATAGGCAGGGCGCTACCACGCGAAAGCCTGCTGGGCAGCCACGGGTAAACCTCTGATCTTTGCTGAGATATCGTCGCCGGTCATGGCGAAGCGCAGCCACGTTCATGCGGCCGAATCGACTTAATAGAACTCTATAGTTCTATAATTCATCCGGTGCGGAATGGGAAGCTGAAATTGAAGGATTGCAGCTTTGCCGCTTATGCGGCGCCGACGCCTGCAGCGAAGATGGCGATGCAGCGGCGAAGGTGGGCAAGCAGTTCAGCCTGATTGGCCCAGGCCTGCGCGCGTCCTTCCGGCGGGCCCATGGCCCCGAGGATCATATCCATCAACATCCGGGCGCCGCTCGCCGGGTCATCCAGCGACAGCCTGCCTTCCGCCCGGCGCTCGTTCAGCCAGTCGGCAAGCTCCTGCCGGCTGGCCAGCATGCCTTCGCGCTGCAGGATCTCGATAAGCTCGGGAAACTGCGCCGCTTCGCGAAAGACGATTTGCAGGAAACCGGCGCGATCGGCATCCATGTCCTCGTCCATGTCGATCATGAAGATCCGTTCGAGGCTTTCAGCGATCGGGATATCTTCGGCAGGCCTCGGCAGGTCGAGCATCAGCCGCCGATGCGCACCCACCACGGCGGCAAACAGCTCTTCCTTGCTCTGAAACAGCTTATAGAGCGTCTGTTTGGAAACGCCCGCCTCGGCGGCAACGACCGCTGTCGTGCTTCCGGCATAGCCGTATCTTACGAAAACACGGCCGGCGACGGCGACGATGTGCGCACGCTTGTCTTCGTCACTAGAGACTTTGGGCCGGCCTCTTTTGCGCGGCTCATCTGAGGGCTCGTCGATAACATCCATGATGGTCTAGGCCGCTCCGCCGAAACGCATGCCGGCCACCTGAGAACGCAGATTACGATTTCTGATGGACGATTTCCTCAGCTGTGGCATTTGCAATTTCAATTTATAGAACCAATTAGTTCCGCAATGCGTTCATCCCTACCCTCTAGCGATCGAACGCTTATGACGACAATTTCTCCCGCCACATCGGCCTCTTCCTATTCCCATAGCGAGAATTCGACATCTGCAGGACATCGCATCCTCTAGTACAGTTTTTGCGAAAAAATCAACCACAACCGGACAGCGTAACGATGACACCTCCCAGCGGCTGGCAAATTGATGGCCCAGCTGATGTTGCCGGCGATGAACCCCTGCGCCAGCTCCCGATCCTGTCTGGAGCCTTTCGATCCCGGCATCGAAGATCTTATTAATCACGCGATAGTTGGCTTTTGTTATATTGGCGTTCCCAAATGTAGTATTCACACGAGAATTTGATGTGAAAAGGCATCAAAAACTTTCTCGTTAAGAGCGAGCCTTAGAAAATTAACTATATTGAAGTGTCCCTGTGAAATAGTGGCGTACGTAGATCAGGCACCTTGAAGCACAGGTGCTAAAAGTTATTTGGAGGCAGCCTTGGCATTTACCATTGCCCGTAGTCTGGTGGCGTTCGGCGTCGCCGTTTCAACCGGGCTTTTCATCTCGATCGGATTGCAGCAATCGGCGCTGGAAAGGCTAGAAGTCAACGGCCCGGTTTACGAACAGGTCGTCTACGGCAAGGATCTCGTTGCCGATATTCTTCCGCCGCCGCTCTTCGTCGTCGAGTCCTATATGCTCTCCTTCGAGGCGAGCAAATTTCCCGAACTGACCGAAACCAATCTCGCGAAGATCGCAGATCTGAAAGCCGCTTATGACGACCGCCGCGCCTATTGGAAAACCACCCGGCTGCCGCAGGCTTTGAAGGACGAGCTTGAAAACGATGTGCTGGCCAAGGGCGATGCCTTCTGGGACGTGATGAATCGTGAGATCATCCCGGCCCTGAATGCAAAGAATGAAGACAAGGCGCGCGGCGCGATCGAGCAGTTGCGCGTCGCCTTCCATACGCACCAGGATGCTGTGGAGAAACTTGTCGCGAATTCCGACGCCTTCATGAAAAATGAAGAGAGCAACGCGGCTTCGGAAATCGTGCGCTGGACGATCTATGCGGGTGCTGCCGGTTTTGGCTCCGTCGCACTGCTGATCGTCGGGCTCTACCTCCTGCGTCGCCGGGCAATCGTGCCGCTCGACGGCATGAAGGCCTATATGGGCAATCTTGCCGAAGGCGATTTTTCCACCGAAGTTCCTTATGCCAACCGTTCCGATGAGATCGGCGCCATGTCAAAGGCCGTGGCGGTGTTCCGCCGCAATGCGCTGGAACGTCAGGACGCGCAGAAGCGCGAAACAGCGCTTCGCGACGCGGAATTCGAGCGCGAACGCAGCCAGATGGCCGAAAAGGCAGCCGAGGAACAGATACGCGAAACGGTGATCGACCAGCTTACATATGGGCTGGAGCAATTGTCGCAGGGCAATCTTGATTGCCGCATCACGACACCATTCGCCGCCGCCTACGAGGCCTTGCGCGCGAAGTTCAACGACAGCATGAACGCGCTTTCCGCCTCGATGGCCGAGATCGCCCGGACCTCCAGACAGGTCGGCAATTCCTCGACTGACATCACTAACGCCGCCGATAGTCTCGCCTCGCGCACGGAGCAGCAAGCCGCGATGCTCGAAGAAGCCACGACCGCGCTCAAGGAGATGAACGCCAAAACCAAGGACGCCTCCCATCATGCCGGCAAGGCAACCGGGATGATGGCCGAGACCCGCACCAGCGCCGAACATTCGGCAGCCGTCGTTCGCGACGCGATCGCCGCCATGGAAAGGATCGAAGGCTCGTCCGCCCGGATCGGCGACATCGTCAACGTCATCGACGAAATTGCCTTCCAGACCAACCTTCTCGCGCTCAATGCCGGGGTCGAAGCGGCGCGTGCGGGCGAAGCCGGCAAGGGTTTTGCTGTCGTGGCGCAGGAAGTGCGCGAACTCGCTTTGCGCTCGGCCAACGCCGCCAAGGAGATCCGGGCTCTGATTTCCACCTCCTCGACCCAGGTCTCGACCGGGGTGGACCTCGTCAACCGGACCGGCAAGGCGCTGATGGAAATCGAAGGACAGGTCGAGCAGGTTTCCACCCTCATCGCCCGCATCGCTTCCGTGTCCTCCGAGCAGGCAGCCACGATCGGCGAAATCAACGCTTCGGTCAGTGCGCTCGATGAGGTCACGCAACGCAACGCTGCCATGGCCGTTGAAACCGTCTCCGCTTGCCGCGCGCTCGGCAGCCAGACGCAGACACTGGAAGGCGTGGTTGGCCGTTTTCAGATCGAAGCACCAGCCGGCAGAGCGAGACCGCAAAGAGCCGCTTGACGTCATCGACCTGAAGGACTGACGCCGCAGACGAACCTTATCGGGCCTGCGGCGTTTCACGGCAATGGACAATCATTGTCGTGATCCCGCACCTTCGCTGCATCAGGACCTCGCGCCGCAATCTGCGGCGCCGCAGGAATTTTGATGCCGACCTCCGCTGACACCAAACGCCTCACGTCAATCGAGCGCGAAAGAATCCGGCGCGCCGTCCGCATCGCTCGGCTGATGGACACCGCCGTCAGATTGCCCGTCATCGGCGTGCGGATCGGGGCGGACTCGGTTCTCGGCCTCATCCCGGCCGTCGGCGACGTCGCCGGATCCCTCATCGGTCTTTACCTCATCAATGAGGCAAGACACCTTGGCGTTCCCAACCACAAGCTGGCGCGCATGGCCGTCAATCTCGGCATCGATGCCGCCGGTGGAACGGTTCCCCTGATCGGCGATCTCTTCGACATCTATTTCAAGTCGCATCGCCGAAACGTCGGCATCATCCTCGAGCATTTCGGCTTAAGCGAAAGCGAGTTGGATCGGCGCATGTGAAATGTCGATCGCCTTTGGGCGGAAGCCCGCGGCAACTTATCTCGTCCGGAACAGGGTCGGCCAGTCCACAGCCTGGCTGCCGCCGCACGATGACTGGAAGGATGCGTCCGCAAGCTTGAACTTGGCATCATCCCACACCCATTCGGCAGAGAGGCCGCAGTCACCGACGCCACGTCCTCTGCCGGATATCTGCAAGCTTCCGGTACCCGGATCGAAACCCGGCTCCACGAAGAGCGTCGTCGGACCTTCGCCCTTGCCGAGAGGAAGCTGCGGACGAAAGGGAATGGGGACACCGTCTCCTTTCATCGGCTGGATGAAGGCGAGCGACGATCCCTGGTAAGCACCCATGATGCAGGGGATGAGAACAAGCGCGTGGTCTGCATCGAGGGGAAAAACCTCGGCGTTAAGTCCCTCATTCGCCGCGTCCGCTTGGCATCCTTCACTCTCGAAAAGCGCCTTGCCTGCGCCCATGACCCGAGCGATCAGCCGTTGTCCTTCCGCATCCGACAGGCTGATCTCGATCTTTCGCCGATGGACGACCGGCAAGGCAGGCGCAGCAGGCACCTTCGAAGCGGAAGCATTCCCTGCCTTGATCAGCGCGGTGACGCCGCCGACGCGTCCCTGACGATCATCCATGTGCAGAAGAGCGGCAACCATGCCGTCGAGCGGAATGACCGCCTTGTCATCGCCGACCTCGATCTTTGCGTCATTGCGCAGATCCGAAAGAAATTCCCTCACCGCCGCGGGGTCGCTCGTCGAGATCGTCGTCAGGTCCTCATCCCGGGAGAGCGTCCAGGACGACCCAAGATGCAGCGGTTCCCCGTCGGCGTAAAAGTCGCCGAGGCCGACAGGAAAAGGCACGCTGATCGTAACCTCGGTGGCCGCGTCCGGACCGGGGGCACGGATGAAGCGCATGTCGGGGCTGCTGATGGTGCCGTCCTCGAAGCCCTTGGCTTCACACTTCAACCCATTGTCGCAGACTGCCAACCACGATTTGTATTTGTCGTAGGACGGTTCCGCAGCGCTTGCCGGGCCACACAGAACGGTGCCCGCCAAAAGGATTGCACTGGTCCTTTTACAGAGCTGCTTCATTCACCGCTTCTCCATCGACTACACCTTGTTGAAATTAAATCATTTCCTGGCGTGGCCCGCGCGGGAATCCTGGTACCGGCACGCTCTGCAACGAATGCGAAACTCCACCATGAGCACCTGCCAGCTTGAACACCACTACCGAATCCCGAGCTTACCTGGACTTGTAAAATGAACAATGCGCATATGGCGTCTGGTCTCTTTCCATCAGCCGGCAACACGCCGCACTCCACCATTTGCCCGCACCAGTGCCATCAGCATCGGGCCGATTGCAAACTCGCCTCTCTCGGTCCTTCGGGTGAGATTGCGGAGATAACCGCCGGGCGAATTGATGTGTCCGCCTCTTTCCAGAATACAGGCGATCACCGTCGCGGCGTTTTCCGGCCCCATGCCGGCGCAGGCCTCCTCATAGGCCGAGGGGCTGACGCCCAGCATCGAGCGGACGACCACGGCGGCCGACATCAGGTCGCGCCAGTTGCCGATCGTTCCGCCCGGTCCGTAATCGTGAATTTGCGGGCAGGCCTGGAGAACGAGGCCGAGCGGGAAGGATTTCAGGCCATGCCCCGTCGCCGGATCAGCCATCGGCGGTTTCCTGCCGGAAGGCCCCTGATGTTTCAGCCTTGGCTCGTCCTGCGGCCCGGCGACCGGGTCGTTATCGGCCGCCGCCTTCGCGCCCTGCTTCGTTTCGAAGCTTGGTTCAAGTTCAGATCTGGAGTCGGGGTTTGAATTCTGTTTGTGGCGCTCAATTTGAGACTCATTGGCGTCCATTTTTTTAATTTTTACCTGTCTTTCCAGCAGGTTGACCGCTTCCTCGCGCAACAGCCCCATCTCGTCGAGCAGCGCCGTCAACGCCCCCGCGCTGGCCACGCGCGGAAGCCGCAGCACGAGATCGCGAAACAGCATCGATATCTGCTCCCAGTCGCCCGGAACTCCTTCCTCGATGGCTGCCGCAATCAGCTTCGAGATATCGCGCCGGCACACCGTCAGGCGCTCCCTGGTCGCCCTGACGAGCTCCCGGTCGGCGACTGCCGCAGCGGCAAGGCTTTCGATCTCGACCGCACGTGCCAGAAGCGGCGCGACGCTGAAGCCGAAGGCCTCGCCGATCGCCCCCGCCCTGTCGCGGCGCGCATAGCGCTTTCCGTTCGCGCTGTCCTTGCGCAGGATCAGGCCGGCCTCGACCAGCACGGCAAGATGCCGCCTCAGCGTCGCCGGCGTCATCCCACGGGCGCGAAGCGAAAGCTGCGCGTTCGAGGGAAAGACGATCAGGCCTCTCTCCTCGGAAATCTCGTCGTCGGGATAGAAGGTCAGAAGCGCATCGAGCACCGTCAGCGCCCGGTCCGTCACGCCAAGCGCCGGCCGTGCTTCGCAGATCGCCCTGAACAGCTTCCATTTGCTGCGTTTTATCCCCGGCTCGATCGTCTCGGCCAGTTGCTGGCTTGCCAGCATGCCAAGCGACATCGGCCGTCGCCCAAAGGGCGTCGTCACATATCCACTCTCCATTTGCCTTCACCTCAGTTTAGGCAAAAGAACTCTGCTCACCAAAAACCGGCGCCAAGACTCTTGACTGTGATTCGTGGAAATGCGATTCTCGATCTGCTAGGAATACGAGGAAGGCTTCCACGACTTGGTCGTTTGGGGGCCTTTTTCTTTTGCTGTCTACTCTCCTTGTTGAACGTTTCTGCCTCGATAAGCCTTGTAGAGATCCGTCAGGTTCTCGGAGAGGAAGTCTCCAAACCCGACCGCATCCTTGGCCTTCAAAGCGAGTGTAAAAGTACGTCCGTCGCTCCGCAGGTCGGCGGCAACGGACTTATCTTCAGAAATCCATTTGCTGGCACGACCCTGTTTCGACGGACCCGAGCGGCCTGACGCCTTGATATGAGTCAGCAGGACGTTAAACCGATCGTCCCCCGTCTTTGCACCGAATTCCTCGGTTCCAACGAAGGCGCGCGCCCTCGCCAGGTTCGAAGGCCGCTCCAACAGGGTCTTCAACTCATACCATCGATCGCGCCCGATGCCTTTGGCGGCGCCGACGGCATCCAGCAATTCCCGAGGCATGCTCGCTACCGCCAGCATCTTCGACAGGGTCGCCCTATCCACGGAGAGTGCTGAGAGAATGATCGCATTGTCGCCATCGAAGTGAAGCCGCGCGATTTCACTCGCAAACATTGCCTTCTCGAAAAATGACAGATTGGCGCGCGCCGAATTCTCTTGCCCCTGCGCGACCAGATGATCACTGTCTTTTAGGTCCTTGACGACCGCACGGACTTTCCTTCCGAGCGCCCTCGCCGCTCGGAGACGCCGGTGTCCGAACACCACCATATAGCGCTCGGAACTCTTGGGATGGGGTCGCACCAGGATTGGGCTATCCTGGCCACGCTCGCGAATTGCAGAAAGCAATTCATCAAATTCCTGTTCGTCGTCCTCAATACGATCCCGCACGAACGATGCATCAACTAGATCTGGGTCCAGTTCGATGACGGTCTCGCCTTCAAGCAGCTTGTCTGCACGGGCGGCCATCTCATCGATGGAGTTCAGGATCGACTTTGAAGCGCCCCTGATGGTGTAATCTAGCGCCGCCCGGTTGTTGTCGGTGGGCGTATCGCTCATCACATTGGCGAATGGGTTTTTCCGAGCCATATCGCTATCCTGGAAACCTTGATATCGGTTTGTTTTGGCTGAAGATTCTCGAGGTTTTGACGACCGTGAACATCATTACAGCCTCCCCCAAGCCTTATGGATCAACCCCTGAACCTCGAAGTTAACAGCATCCATGCATTCGATCGCCCGGTCATAGGTTTCTCGCGTGAAATTTGAGCGGTCAAGTTCGTAAAGGGTGCGTTTCGTCAAACCGGCATCGGAGATCGCGGTCGTCTTCACCATCGGGCTCTTAAGGATTTCCTCGGCGAACATCGATTGCATGAAGCCCAGCATCTGTACCTGAGGAACGTCCGTGGGCTCGAAGCGAGTGATCAGGTAACGGAGCCAGTCCATGCGCACATTGGCGCCGGCCTTCTTGATTGTCTTTGTGATATTGCCAAGCATGAGAAGGAATTGCGACATCGACATCAGGTCCAACATCTGCGGATGGACCGTAATCAAGACGGAGGTCGCCGCGGTTAGCGCGGTTAAGGTGAGATATCCGAGCTGCGGCGGGCAATCGACCACCACGACATCATAGCGGCCATCTACTTCCTCGAGCGCCTTACCGAGACGCGTGAAGAAACGCTTCCCCTCTGCGTCCCCCTGCATCGCAAGCGGCGTGTCGTATTCATATTCCTGCAATTCCAAATTCGCCGGGATGATGTCGAGGCCCGGGAAATTGGTCGGCAGAATGACATCGGCAATCGACCTGCGCTCGTTGTCATAACGTATCGCATCATAGAGCGAAGGGTTCCGATCAAGCTCTGGCTGGAAACCGTGCAGAGCCGAAAGCGACGCCTGCGGGTCAAGATCAACTGCAAGCACGCGATGTCCGGTGAGCGCCAAGTGCTGCGCGAGGTGAGCTGTGGTAGTTGTCTTCCCGGAGCCCCCCTTAAAGTTGACAACGGCGATGACTTGCAATTTGTCCCCCGGTTTGCGGTGGGGAACATATCTTTTGGCTTCCGTCTTTCCTGTCTTGTCGAGGAAAAACCGCAGCTCCAGCATCTGTTCAGCAGTGTAATACCTGCGATTTCCCGACATCGTGGTCGGCTTCGGGCCCTTGCCGTCGAGATAAAGGCGCTTCAAATTGCTCGGCGTGACGCCAAGATAATGTGCGACCTCAGCGAGCGAGAACTGGCGCAGCGTCTTTTTTGCGTTTGGGAGAGAATTCTCCAGACGCAGCTGATCAAGCTTGCGCGAGATTTCCGCACCTTGCATCAGGATCTTGTCGTCAAACTCAAACGACGGCAGCGAGCTAAACGCGTTCATTGTGCCTCTGGCCATTCTGTCGATAAAATCGCCGAAACCGGTGAAATGCCGTCATTATCTCCGATTCTCTGATTCTGACAAGAAAAATAGAGTTAATAGAAGGCTACCGGGCATCTGAACTGCAACTCATCGCGATTCTCTCTTGGAGTAAAGGTCGAGATCTGTTTATCCACCGAACTTGTTGACTGCCGTCAAAACCAGAGATTTCATCAATAAACGCAGTAGCTTACAGGTTGGATTGTGAGCATCTTTTCCGGCTGTCACCAAACACGTGTCGCTACAGCGTCATCAGCAGAACGCCAGCAGGCAACCTGATCGCCTCACCGCAAGCCAGAGAGGCTGATGAATTGCGATGGCGTCACATACCCTATCCCAAAGCGGAGGAACCCTATGCCGTCCGAAACACGATCGCCGCGCCTGGCTGTACTGATCGATGCTGATAACACCTCGGCAAAAATCGCGGACGGGCTGTTTGAAGAGGTCGCCAAAATAGGCGAAGCAAGTGTCCGACGCATCTATGGTGATTTCTCCGGCTCGCGGTCCAAGGGCTGGGCGGATGTGTTGGCCAAACACGCGATTATTCCACAGCAGCAGTTCGCCTATACGACAGGGAAGAATGCCTCTGACATCACCCTGGTGATCGATGCGATGGACCTGTTGCACAGTGCCCGGTTCGACGGTTTCTGCCTGGTGTCATCGGATAGCGATTTCACGCGACTTGCCGCCCGGATTCGTGAACAGGGCGTCGATGTTTTCGGCTTCGGCGAACAGAAGACGCCGGAAAGTTTCCGTCAGGCCTGCCGGCGGTTCGTCTACACCGAGAACCTTCTTCCCGGCACTGTCAAAGACGAGCACGATTCCGCGTCTGCCGACAAACCCCTGCAGCCGGCAACTGCAGCTGTGCCGTTCATCAAAAAGGTGCTGTCCCAAGAAAACACCGAAGACGGCTGGGTCAACCTGGGCACCGTCGGTAAGCAGCTCCTGAACCTGGCGCCGGACTTCGACCCACGAACGTTCGGCTTCCGAAAACTCAGCGATCTCATCCGCAAGACAAACCAGTTCGAAGTCCGCCAGGCCGAGGGCGGTTCCATCAGCATCAGAGTGAAGCAACGAGGCAAGAAGTAGGGTCGCCGCCGCGGGATTGGTGAGAGCAGGGACGCGGAAACCCGGGCTGTCCGTATGCTTTTCGTCGTGTCGAGAAGCGTCTATCAGTACATTCGCGAATAGGAGCATCTGCCGAGCCAAAGGGTTCGGCAAGACGATAATCAAAGGAAGATGTAATGGCGACTGGTACGGTGAAGTGGTTCAACGCAACGAAGGGCTTCGGTTTCATTCAGCCGGATGACGGCAGCACCGATGTCTTCGTCCACATTTCCGCAGTGGAGCGGGCTGGCCTGCGAAGCCTCAACGACGGCCAGAAGATTACCTACGAACTGGTAAAGGATCGCAAGTCCGGCAAGATGTCGGCGGATAACCTGCAGGGCTGATTGTGATTGCCATGCGATCACTGGAAGGCCGGATGCCCCCGGCCTTCTCCGTACCCGTTGCGAAGTATGTGACATCGATGCAGTCAGGCTGCCTCATGGGTCCGGCGGATTTGAGAATTTCGGCAAGCGCCGAAGCAGTGTGAGGCGGCTTAACGAACCAGCAGATCAGCAGCTTGATACTAAGCTGTTCTCCCTGACCAAGCCGCCGCCAGACAAATCTCAAGCCGAACGGGAACGCGTTCTCGATGCTATCGAGCAAGCGGTGGCGCGGAGGACTAAGCATGATCCTGTAATTGCGGTTTTTATCCTTCTGCTCTATCAGGAGGGCAGTAAGACCAGGTGTGGCGACGGCCGGAAAGCACAGGATGAACTGGTCCGAGGGCGCTCGAAATGCTCACAACCCTGAGACCTCGATGAGGTAACCGCGAGACCACTCGCGCCAGCTCTGATACTGTTGCGTCATTTCAGCTCGGACGAGGAGGCAAGGCTGGCACGTAGCGAGCGCTGCGTTCCAAATCGTCGGCTGTCACCGAAACAATAATTCCTAAGCGAGATCGAGTAGAGTTTTGCCTAGCGAGGCGAGGGGCATTGCTTCGACGTCATTTTTAACGGGAAGATTTCCGTTCCGGGATAGACGACGATGCGTCGCACGGGTCCAGATCCTCGCACGCAATATAAAAGCCTTTTTCGAGTTTTGGTTTCAGGCTGCAGTTGACTTCGATAGCCTGCTGACGCCCGCCCGGCGGGCTGAGGAGGAGATCGATTCCGGCGCCAGCCGCCGCAATTCGACGCTCAATCATCCTTGCATTTACGGAGTTTAATTCCGCAATTGCTAGGATAACCTTCATCCAATCCAACGGCTTCTGTGGCTGAATTTCCGAGAAATCGTCCCAGTTTGAGCAGGTTCGATCCGGCGCAGCGCTGTTGGTTGTTGCCGAAGCCCTAAAGTGGCACGCGCGATGGCAAGCCGGCATCTGCCATCTTGATGGCAGCGCACTTTGAGCCTATATTTTCAGTAAAGGAGACTGCAATGGCCGCACCACAACTTTCTGTCCGAAGCTCCAAGGCAAGGGATCTGGCTCACCGACTGGCGCGCCGTGAAAATCGTTCGATTGCCGAAGTCGTCGAGCGTGCGCTTGAAGCCTACGAGACACGCGAGGCGGGTCGCGAACCAGCGGCAAGTTTCTACCAGCGCGTCAACGCGCAAGCTGCCATAGATATCGACCTGGATTCCATCATCCGTGAAAGCCGTCGTCCTCACCCGGGCATCGAGCTTTGATCTTTCTCGACACGAACGTCGTCTCGGAGACGTTGCGAAAGGATCCTGACGAGGCCGTCATGGCATGGCTGGTTCGGTTCGACGCGGAATTGGCACTGCCCACTGTGACAATCGCCGAGATCGCTTTCGGCATTCAAAAGATCAGGCCGGACCAGCGGGCCGAGCGTTTGGAACAGGGGTTGACGGAATGGCGTCGTCGATTTGCCGACCGGATGTTTGGCCTCACAGAAGAAGCCGCGCTCGCTTATGGTGAAATCATGGGGCAGGCGGCTCGTCAGGGTCACGCAATGTCGGCACCCGATGCAATGATCGCCGCAATAGCGCACGTGAACGGCGGACGCTTGGCCACGCACAATCTCAAGGATTTCGAAACGACAGGTCTCAGCCTCCTCAATCCCTGGGATTTTTAACCCGCTCGAGTGCGTGAGCTTGTTTGCCGCATTTCTTGGGCTTGTTACCCGTGGAGTATGAGCGTGGCGGCAAGGCGAGGGCCTCTTATCAGCGGCTTTTGAACGCTTTGGGCTCTGTATTCGAAGGCGACTTTCGCCGTTTTGCCACATGAAATCAATCGCTGAGCGGCGCGTGCGGTTCAAAGCATGCGGGCGGCGCGGCCACTGCGCCGTGTCGCGTCGTTGTAGTAGCTTGATGCCTGTTGCACGGACCGGTGACGCGACTGCTCCATCGCTTCGGCAAGAGGAATTCCCCGATTGGCGTCACCGGTGACCGGCGCCTCGACCGTCAGTTGTTCTATGCGCAGGCCGGCGACTTCGCTGCGCCGGCGGCCGCCGGAGGCAAAGGCGACCATCAGGATCGCCCGGTCGCGAACATCGCGGAGGCTGTCGCCGCCCCAGGTCGCCAGCAGTTTCGCCAGCACGTCGCGCCGGTGACCGCCTTGGCGCTCTTGTGGCGACGTGGCCGCGGCACGGCGCGCACCGCCAGCCGGATCGCCGACTTCAGGGCAGGGGAGGCGAAGGCGGCCGTCGAGGCCGCGCCATTTGGTCAGCGTCGACCAGCTTGCCAGCCGCCGGCGCACCGTGTCAGGAGCATGCGGTCCCACCGATCTCAGAAAGCCCGGTCGCGAAGGCTGTGTTGGACATTCGCCGGCATGCCGTGCTCGGGATCGCTGTCGCGTCTCTGCGGATCAAAAAGATGGTGTGCCACGAATTTCAAGAGCAGTGCCTCCGGCGCCGGCCAGGGGAGGGGATCGCCGATGGCGGCCAGCGACCAGGCCTGCAGATAGGCAAGATCGGAGGTCAGGGCTCGCAGCGTATTGTCGCCCATGCCCTCGTTGACCAGATGCCGCAGGGTTTCGACATCTTGGTCGGTCAGCAGCTCGGAAAGTTCATCGCGGGGCCGATCGGCAGCACCGCGGCGATCGTGTCCAGCTCTTCGGCGATCAATAGCGGCGTTCATTTCGGGAGACCGTGTTCGTCGTAAAAATCGTCATGTGCTGAAGTGGTGTGGCCGTCGACAGCGACACGGCCTTCGGCGGCCAGTTTCAAGAACTTATCCATCCGGCTGGCACTTTGGGCGCTGCTCGAGGTTTCGTTGGCCAATGATTGGCGCTCATTTTTGCTGGGCTCGCCTTTGGCTATCGCCGTGAGGACAGCGACGGGAGTGCCATCACGGCAAATGATCACTTCATCTTTCGGCACAATCAGATCCAGAAGCTCTTCCAACCGTTCGGCCGCCTCGATCACTATGCGCATACCGTTTTCCCTTGCTTGATACACCCTATGCAACTGACAAGGTGTTGATCTCCGTGAACCTGTTCTGACGTCTGGCGGTCTGCGTTGTCGTTTACCTCGGGCTCAGCATTGCAAAACTTCCGGAAAATCCGTATATTCCGGAAAAAGGAGTTTTGACATGACCTCCACTGTCACGGCTGCCGTTGTCTCGAAGAATTTCGGCACCTATCAGGATGCGGCTGTCCGCGATCCCGTCATCATCACCAAGAACGGCCGTCCGAGAACGGTGCTGATCGCCTACGAAGACTATATGCGTCTGACGAAGCGGGATAGGCGTGTCGAGCTGACGTCGTCGCTCAGTGACAACGACCTTGCAGCGATCGAGGCTTCCGAGATGGGTGATGGCCTGGATCATCTCAACTCCGAGCTGACCGGCAAGCATGCTGCCGATTGAACCGAAGGTCGGCTGGGTCCTTCGCTACTCCTATCTCTGGCATTGGCAACATCTCGAAGGCCGCGAGGAGGGTGACAAGGATCGCCCGGCGCTTGTGCTGGCCATCGTCGCGCATCTCGACGACGGCACGCCGATGGTTCGCGTTTTGCCAATCACCCACACGCCGACCGGCAACGCCGAAGAGGCGATCGAGATTCCGCCGGCGACAAAGCGACGGCTTGGACTCGACGACGATCGTTCCTGGATCATGCTGACCGAGAGCAACCGCTTTGGCTGGCCGGGTCCGGATATCCGACCGGTCGATGGCGAGACGGGGTATATCGGACCTTTGCCGCCGGCGCTGTTTAGCGAGGTGAAGCGCCGCTTCGTCGAACTGGCCCGGTCGCAGCGGCATCGAGCGACACCAAGAAGCGAATAGCGGCATCACTCGCGGCCGCGGTGGCCCTGATTTACTACGATCCACACCGATCGGCGCTAAACGATTGTTTTTGCAAGCATTCCGCCGTGCTTATTCATAGGTGCAAGCTTGCTCTGGCTTTACTGAGCTTTCATCCACAAAATACGCGTATCAACTTGGATTTCGGATCAGTCACGGACTGGACTGCGGTGCCACTGTGGACGAAATTCAAACGCGAAGGCGTATCGGTAGCAACCCGTTCTTCACTTCCATAGTGTCGCGAATCTCCGGGTATGTTCAGCCCCGCCGTTGCAGAGGATGGGCCTCCTACAAACTTTTGATATCGAGAGGCACCGCAAGCATCAGAGGTTGGGCCCGCTACCGAGTTGGGTGAGGACGAAGTTGCACATGTTCCCCATACGCAAACGCGCACCAGCGGGCGTCTAGGGCGGAAATGCCGGAAAAGCAGCGGTTTCCAAGGTAACCTCACGATCAAAGGCCGGCTTCAGGGGTATTGAAGTCAGTCGTGGCGGCGGTGACGGACCATTCGCGCCGACGGCAACTGTCGAATTCCGCTTGCGCGAGTCCGGTCAACCCGGCCGAAATCGGCTGAAGAGCCCGGAAAGCCGGGCGTTTCCGGTCATCCAGGGCGACCGACATTCGCTGATTCCGGCATGAAATCAATCACTTCCGATAATTGATACTTATCGATGGCTAGTTGTCACGCTTCAGTCGCTATCGGTTACGGAAGTTAGAGGCCGATACGCTTCCAGAAAGGAAAAGAACAACGTTAATTCATATGGTTAACGAGATCGAAACGTGCTGAGCTGCGGGGGTAACCGGGGTAAGTGGAGCAAATTTGGTGGCACTGGCGGTTTGTTGGGCAACGTCGCTGAATGCGGCCGAGCCGAGCGGCTCCGGTGTTTAGGCCCTGGCGAGAACGATCGCCGGCAGCGGCGGGACTGGGTTACCTATGGTGCCAATGCCGAGCCGGTCACCGAGGAAGTGGTAGAAGGAAAGCCCCAACTTCTGACACGTCTTCATCAAACCAAGCATGACATCGCGCGCAACACGACCATCCTCGCTCATCGTACCGCCGGAGATCTTCCGCTTCGTGACAAACGTTCGTAGGTCATTCTCCGATGCGTTGGTGTGCAACGGAATATCGGGATGTTCGAGGACCTTCAGCAGCTCATTCTTTCGTCGATGCAGCCGTTCGAGCAACTTGTCGAGGGCCTCATAACCGGTGTGTAAGGTAAAGATCCTGTCGAACCGTCGTCGGAACGCGGGAGCGGAGTGAGGGGAAGGATTCTGCTTGTAGGCATTCAGCGCCTTGTAGAAGCGCCACACGAGATCGCGGGCCATCGTGAGCAGCCGCTCCTCCTTCGCGGTCGCCGGCATCAGCTTCTGCAGAAGGCGCTCGGCATGCACCCAGCACAGGGCGTGATTGCCGACGCGGAACTGACCGGCGTCGTCGGACACGATCACTATGTTGCCCACCAGGCCATGATGGCGGATGGCGCCCCAGAGGCCGGCCTCGGCAAGCGTGCCAATCTCCTGCCGGTCAAAGATGTCGATACCCTTGTCGGCCAGATGCGCCATGAATGGCACCTGGTTGCAGAAGCGCTGGGGTTCAAGAGCGCGAAGTCCGGCAGTAATGGCCGCATCCGCACGGCGTTCTTTCAGGTAATCGAACGCGGCATCGTTCGGCACATAATCCTGGTAGCCGCCGCGCAGTAGCGACAGGAAATTCAGGCGCGACTTCGATTTTGTGGTGCGAAAGACAGTAAAATTCGGGCCGCCGATGTGTGTGGCGTAATACAGATTATGGGAATGTCGGGCGCCGGTGTCGTCGACGGTGACATAAGACGACGACACCAGACCGGCATGCAACACCGCCGCGTCCTCGGCAACAAAGCCATCCAGCTGCCGGGTCAAAAGCCGGACCATCTGGCGTTTTGAGATGTCGAGACCAATGTCATTGAGCAATGTCGTCAGACGCGCGGTCGTTACCTGTCCCTGTGAATGCAACATCAGGCACAGCCGCCTGAGATTGGCGCCATAGCCACCGATGATCCCCGCCGGCAAGGCTGCCAGTACCGTCTTTCCATCCGGCGTCACCCAGCATTCGCGACGGTAATGCACAAGCTCCGCCTTGAGCACCAGGTCGCGAACATAGACGCTTTTGTACCCCTTGAAGCGTGAGCCGGCCGGGGCATTGATGCGCAGGATCTCCTGCCGGCTCACCCGTTTCACATCCAACTTCGCACCGCGCAGCTTCTTCTTTGTCTGGGCTTTGTTATCGGATTTGGCATCCGTCGCCTTGTCCATACCGGAGGAGCGAAGCGGCGAACTCAGCTTATTGATCTCGACGCTCGGATAAACTCGCTCCTCCAACAATTCAAGCGATCGGACGGTGCCCCTTATCGGGGCAAATCCATCAATGTTGACCTTTGATATCCGTTCTGCAGCAGAAAACCTGAACAGCGTTATATGAGCGATCTGGGGCGGTCTCGGATGCCAATCTTCGAAACAGACGGCATGTGAAATGGCCGAACGCAGTTTGCGCAGATCTGAGGGCTCCTGTGCTGCCTTTAGGAAGACAGCGGCTTCTGACGTAGCGACCTCGCTGAATTCGAGATCAATTGGCGGAGTCTTCTCAGCAAGCTTATCCACAATCTCCCTCCATTGGCCCTCTTTCAGCTTCCAGACCTCATGGTTTGGAACCGAAAAAAGGGCCGTCGCATCGATCAGGGTGACGATCGTCATGTGCAGGCTTGTGGCGGGGCCCGAAGAAGCGGCGCATTACTATGCTGCTCGATGCGGTCCTGCAGATCGCAGAGCTTTGATTGCATCATAGCGTCGGGAAAAAACTGCAAATGAAAAGCGCAGCAATGCCTCCTCCATAGCGTGTCGATCTTCGTTCGGATCACAAAAGGCCTCTCCAACTGATAAAACACGTTCTATCTACCGCGCCAGCCTGTACGACCCGCGAGGCCTCAACCTGCGTGTTTTTCCATGCGACGCAGTAAGCCTCGCAATTCGGGCTCATAGACGAGAGACGCAGCCTCAGCAGGTCGCATCCAGGCGAGCGTGCGACTTTTACACTCCGGGAAACGCTTCTTAGTATCATGGGCTTTAAGCAGATGAACCTCGACAAAAGCGGGAACCTGCTGCCCATCCTCGAGCGACTTGATGTAGACAAAGTGGCCGAAGATCCGCTTCTTCGCCCGTCCCTTCACACCAGCTTCTTCCCACGCTTCTCTTTCGGCAACTTCATGGGGAGCCAGCCCATCAATTGGCCATCCCTTGGGAATCGTCCAGCGCCCAGTCTCCCGGGTTGTAATCAGGAGAACTTCAAGGCCATCGTCGGCGATTGTGCGAAAACACAGGGCACCGTACTGCTGTGTAGACCTACCGTCGAGAATCGTCCTGGTGTGGTCAGCTAGCCGGTTTAATTGAGTTTTGACCTTCTTCATGCTGAGAAGTTGGGGCGTAAATCGATTCCTGACAAGCTACCCACAGTTCGGAAGCGTAGCTGAACGCTCGCCGTATCGGCGTAAAGCTGCCATTCGCCCCAGGATTCGCCAACCTCGGCGGGCCGCAACCCGGGGCGAGGTTTGCAAGTTCCATGAACCGCAAAACCATAACTCAGGACAGGGACTGCAATTCACGCTGGAAACCAAAGTTCAACGACTGTTCCCTTTCCCGACAACGAGGAAATGCGAGCATCGCCGCCGCTTTGGCGGACGAAGCCATAGACCACGGCCAAGCCAAGACCCGCGCCGCCTTCGGCATCGCGGGTGGTAAAGTAGGGCTCGAAGGCCTTGTCGACAGCCTCGGGTGTCATGCCGATACCGTTGTCCGTTACGCTGACGCTGACGCCGGCCTCGCTGCGGGAACCGCGGATGAGGATGGTTCCGCCCGCAGGCATGGCCGCGGCGGCGTTGAGGCAGAGATTGAGGATCGATTGCTCGAAGAGCGCCGTGTCGATCAGGACGGTGGGCAGGCCGTCGGCTATCTCGAAGGCAAGCCGGCATTTTTCGCCGATGGCGATTTCCAGCACGTCGGCCATGCCGCGCAGCACCGCGCCAATCTCCACCGCGTCCGGATGGATCGGCTGCTGGCTGCCGATGGAAAGCATACTCCCGGCCAGCGACCTGCCGCGGTCGGCTGCCTTGCGGATGCGGGCGAGATGCCGCTTTTGCCGGTCATTGAAGCCGGTTTCGCGCTCCAGCAGGCCGAGGCTGCCGGTGATGATACCGATCATGTTCCCGACCTCGTGGCTCACCTGGTGGGTCATGCGCATGATGCCGTCGAGGCGTTGGATCTTTGCTGCCTCTGCCTCCTGCCTGTCCATTTCGGTGATATCGCGCGCCAGCAGCACGATGCCGCCATCCGGTTGGCGCGATAGCGACACTTCGGTTACCCGGCCGGCGTCGGAGCGGTGGCGTAGCACGGAGCGGTCGGAGAGCAGGCCGGTGTCGTTCTCGGCCGGCAGGAGTGCCGGATCGATCTCTGGCAACGGCGTCACGAAACTGCGGAGCGGCAGTTTCCTGGCCGAACCAGACCAGCCGACCAGCTCGATGACGCGCCGGTTCATGGTGATCGGCCTGCCGTGCGGATCGAAGAGCGCGATGCCCTCGTTCATGCTGCGGAAGGTGGAGCGGATGGTGCGGGCTGCGGCCTCCGCCGTGCGCCGCAGTCGTGTCACGCGCTCGACGCTCTCGCGGAACGCACTGAAGGCTTCGAGCAGGCGCACCAGTTCGGTCTCCGTGCCGTCATAGCGCGGCGCATCGACATCCTTGCGCCCTTCCGCCAGTGCATTCATGCCGTTCGAAAGCGAGACGATGCCGCGTGAGACGCGCATGACTGAGCGGATCGAGACGACGGCCATTGCCAGCACGAGCAGTGAGGCGAGGGCGACGATGACAAGGATGCGGCTCAAGGCATCGGAGGTCGAAACGAGATCATCGCTTAGGCTGCGGGCAACGGCCTCGCTTTGCGTTTCCGTCGCATGCGACAGATCGCGTGAGACCGTATGCAGGCGCGAGACGGCGGCACGGATGGCGAACATTTCGAGGAGATAGCGCGTCTGTGCCTCGAAGACCCGTTCGTAAGGCGCAAGATCGGCGACGGCAATCCGGATGTCCGGCGAAGCGCGTTCGAGACGCGGGGCGGTTTCGGAGACGTAGCGCCGCCGCAATTCACCGAGCTGGAAGAGACTGTCTGAATTGGAGGCGGATTGCACGATGGCATTCAGCCGACTGCGGAAATCGGCATCCGCAATGCCGCTGCCGGTCGCGATCTCGCCGAGCGCTGCCGCAGCCTCCGCCTTGTGCTGCTGGGCGGATTCCGCATCTCCTGCAAGCGCCGTCGTCTGTGTGCGGATCGTTTCCAGCAGCTCGACGATGCGGTTGCTCGCAAAACCCCTGACGGCGGCCCCGTCGTTTTCAGGTTGCATGGCGCGCAACAGCGCATCGACCTGCACGACGACCGAGCGACTTTCGCTGGAGACCCGGTAGGGCGAGGTCGCATTCATCAGAAAGGGCGCACTGGAGACGAGGTCGGAAACCTGGCGTGAGACCAGCGAGGCCTTGGCGAGACTCGAAAATGCCTGCAGACCGTAGGCCGCCATCTCGTCCCGGGCGCGCTGAAGTCCGTAGACCGCAATAGTCGCCAGGCTGAAAACGAGCACGCAGATGAAGGCGATGGCGAAAGGCAGCCGGAAGGCGATGGACGAGAGGAACGAACGGCTGATCACGACGATGGCTCACCATCGCCTGTGCTCAGAACATAGCCTTTGCCGCGGCGCGTCTGGATGTGGCGCGGCAGGTCCGGATTGCGCTCGATCTTGCGGCGAAGGCGCAGCACGAGCACGTCGACATTGCGGTCAATGTAGCGTTCGCTCTCAGCTCCAAGGCGGTCAAGGATAAGCGCGCGGCTGACAGGCATGTTCGGCGTCTCGGCAAGGATTTCGAGCAGGGCGAATTCTGCGCTGGTGAGCGACTTGGCGGGATCGGTCAGGCAGACGGCGCGACGGTTCTTGAGATCGACCGACCAATCGCTGAGCTTCAGCGCCGCCGGTTCGTGCTCCCGCTCACTTTCCCGCTCCGGCTTCAGCGAGGGGATCGTCCGGCGCAGCACGGCCTTAATACGCGCCGTCAATTCGATAGGTTCGAAGGGTTTGACGACATAGTCGTCGGCCGCCGTTTCGAGGCCGAGCACCCGGTCCGCGGCGCTGCCGGCAGCTGTCACCATGACGATGCCGATATTGGTCTGCGCCCGCAGACGCTGCGCGAAGGTGCGGCCGGAGGTGCCGGGCAGGTTATGGTCGACGAGCACGAGATGCACGGTTTCGCGCGAAAGCACGATCGCGGCCTCCTCCGCCGACGGCGCGGTGAGTGGTGTCCAGCCTTCCGCCTCCACGAGGTCGGAGATAAGCTCCGCCATGTCCGGATCGTCCTCGACGATCAGAATGCTGATCCTCTCATTTAACACATGCACGTCCTCCCGCATCCATTATAGGCAGGGCCGTCACGATCTTCAAAGCGGGCTCGTGTTATGCGCTTTGTCACATTTGTAACCTTTGACATTTTTGAGGGGATCGTCGTGGGCAAAGCTGTAAGAACCGTAACCATTCTCCGATTGCGCAGGGCAGCAGATGTGACATCCTGACTGCGGAGATTGGGACGCAAGGTCCAATGGGAGGAAATCGTGAGAGGCATCACCGCTTTCAGCGCGGTCGCGGCTTTGTGGCTCGCGAGCGCCGGCACCGGCATAGCTGCCTCGTCGCTCACCGTTTTATGCGGTGTGGACGAGATGTGGTGTGCCGCGATGAAGACGGCCTATGAGGCGAAGACCGGGGTGGAAATTTCGGTGACCCGCAAGAGCACCGGCGATATCCTCAATCAGATCCGCGCGGAGAAAGCAGCGCCGACCGTCGATGTCTGGTGGGGCGGCACGGGCGACACCCATCTGCAGGCCGGTTCTGAAAACCTGCTCGAACCCTACCAGCCGGCCCATGAGCGCGACATGCTGCCCTGGGCGCAAAATTTCTTCGCCATGTCCGGCGGCCGCTCGGCCGGCATCTATGCCGGGGCGCTGGGCTTTGCCTACAATGCCGATCTGCTGCGCGAGTTGAAGCTGCCGGCGCCGACCTGCTGGAAGGACCTGACGGACATCGCCTATCGCGGCCGCATCCAGAGCGGCAATCCGAATTCGTCCGGCACCGCCTTCACGACACTTGCGACGCTGGTGCAACTCTTCGGCGAGGATGAGGCTTTCCGTTATCTCGCCGCGCTCAACCACAATATCGAGCGTTACACCCCCTCGGGATCTGCGCCTATCAAGGCGGCGGCGCGCGGCGAAACGCTTATCGGCATTTCCTTCATGCATGACGCCGTCACGCAGAAGCAAGCGGGGTTTCCTCTCGTGATTGTCGCACCCTGCGAAGGCACCGGCTACGAGATCGGCGCCGTGAGCATCGTCAAGGGTGCGAGAAACATCGAGGAAGCAAAGCGCTTCGTCGATTTTGCACTAAGCCCGGAAGGGCAGGGGACCGGGGCGGCGTCCGGCCAGAACCAAGTGCCATCCAACGCGAAATCCGGCCTGCCGCTCGCAGCCCCTGACATTTCGATGATCAAGATGGTCGACTACGATTTCGCTACCTTCGGCTCGCCGGAGGAACGAAGTCGACTGCTCCGCAGGTTCGACGCGGAAATTGCCGCAACGAACTGATCGAGCCCTTTAGACAACCGCAATCGGAAATCGTGAACGCGCCGCCGCGGGCAGGCCGAAGGCCGCGCTGTGTCTTGTTCACGCGAAATCAAACCCAGGCAACAGGAGGATGCCCCATGAAAATCAAGACCCTTTCCCTGCTCTTCGCCGGCACGGCGCTCGGGGCGCTACCGGCGCAGGCGGCTGGCGAACTCAATCTCATCTGCTCGGCCGATGTCGTCATCTGCGAGCAGATGAAGGGCGATTTCGAGAAGGCGCATAGCGACATCAAGGTGAACATGGTTCGCCTCTCGTCCGGCGAGACCTATGCCAAGGTGCGAGCCGAGGCTCGCAACCCGAAGACCGACATCTGGTGGGCCGGTACGGGCGACCCCCATCTTCAGGCAGCCTCGGAAAATCTGACGCTGGAATATAAGTCGCCGAAGCTCGATGAACTCAACGACTGGGCGAAGAAGCAGGCCGAAAGCTCTGGCTACAAGACGGTCGGCGTCTATGCCGGGGCGCTCGGCTGGGGCTACAACACGGAAATCTTCAAAACCAAGGGCTACAAGGAGCCGGTCTGCTGGGCCGACCTTCTGGCGCCGGAATTGAAGGGCGAAATCCAGATCGCCAACCCGAATTCTTCCGGCACCGCCTACACCGCGCTCGCCTCGCTGGTGCAGATCATGGGCGAGGACCAGGCCTTCGACTACCTGAAGAAGCTGAACGGCAACATCTCGCAATATACCAAGTCCGGCTCTGCACCCGTCAAGGCGGCTGCACGCGGCGAGACGGCGCTCGGCATCGTCTTCGTGCATGACGCGGTGGCGCAGACGGCGGAAGGTTTCCCGGTCAAGTCGATCACGCCCTGCGAAGGCACCGGCTATGAGATCGGCTCCATGTCGATCATCAAGGGCGCGCGCAACCTCGACAATGCGAAGATCTGGTACGACTGGGCGCTGACGGCGGAAGTCCAGTCCCGCATGAAGGATGCAAAGTCCTTTCAGCTGCCTTCCAACAAGAGCGCGGTAATCCCGAAAGAAGCGCCGCGCTTCGAGAACATCAAACTGATCGACTACGACTTCAAGACCTATGGTGATCCGGCAAAGCGCAAGGAACTGCTGGAACGTTGGGATCGCGAAGTCGGCGCCGCCGCCAACTGATGTCCTGAACGGCGGCGCCTGTCTCCCCGGGCGCCGCCTCCTCACACTCAAAGACAGCGAGGTTAGCCATGAGACATGGCAATCGCAGGCTGGACGTGGTCCTGATCCTGGGCGCGGTCGCATTGACCCTATTGCCCTGGTATCGGATCGAAAACGGCTTCTTCGGAGCCGGTTGGCTGGCCGGTTTCCCCCTTTCCACGGAGGCCGCCCCCGGTCTCGTGCAGATTTTCGCGCATGGCCGGCTGTGGCTTGCCGGTGCGCTCGTGCTCCTTCTCCTGGCGGTCACGGCTCGCGGCATGACGGACCCGATGCGCCGCGGCGCCGTGCTGGCCTGGACCGGCGCGATCGGTGTCCTCTTCCTCTCCCTTCAGGGCCTCGCCGTCGGCTTTTCCGGTTGGACCTGGACAGTGAGCGACACGCTCTTCGGCCCGCTCTCGAACGGCCAGCCCGCCATGGGCGCGGGTGCGGTGCTCTCCGCCATCGCCTTCGTGCTGCTCTTCGCCTTCGGCCTTGCCGAGCGCGGTGTGATGAAGGGCGATGCCTTCGTCGTCAGCGCCATCGCACTGCTCGTCTTCCTCGTCGCCGTCTTCGTCTTCTACCCGATCGGCAGCATGTTCATCGGTTCGGTGCAGGATTTCGACGGCTCGTTCAATGCGGCCAACTTCATCCGCAACATTCAGGATCCGAGCATCTGGAGCCTCAACTGCGTGATCGGTGCCGGCCGCTGCGGCGTCGCCTGGCGAACCCTCTGGCTTGCCATCATGACCGGCCTCGGCTCGACCCTGCTCGGGCTTGCCTTCGCGCTCGTCGCCACCCGCACGCGCTTTCCCTTCAAAAAGGGCCTGCGGCTGCTGACGATCCTGCCAATCATTACGCCGCCCTTCGTCATCGGTCTCGCGCTGACGCTGCTCTTCGGCCGCGCCGGCGTCGTCACCCAGGGGCTGTCGGAACTGTTCGGCATCGAGCCCGGCCGCTGGCTTTACGGCCTCACCGGCATCTGGATCGCGCAGGTGCTGTCCTTCACGCCGATCTCCTTCCTCGTGCTGATCGGCGTCGTCGAAGGCGTCAGCCCGTCGATGGAGGAGGCGTCCACGACACTGCGTGCCGACCGTTGGCGCACCTTCTGGCGGGTGTCTCTGCCGCTGATGAAGCCCGGTCTCGCCAACGCCTTCCTCATCGGCTTCATCGAAAGCATGGCTGATTTCGGCAATCCGCTTGTGCTCGGTGGCAGCCATGGCGTGCTTTCGACGGAAATCTTCTTCGCCGTGGTGGGGTCGCAGAACGATCCCTCGCGCGCTGCCGTGCTCGCCATGGTGCTGCTCGCCTTCACGCTCTCCGCCTTCCTCGCGCAGCGCGTCTGGCTGTCGGGCAAGAACTTTGCCACCGTCACCGGCAAGGGCGATAGCGGATCGCATATCGCTCTGCCGCGCGGGCTGTCGATCGGCGTTCACGCCGTCGTCATCCCGTGGATCCTCTTCACGCTCGTCATCTACGGCATGATCCTGATCGGCGGCTTCGTGAAGACCTGGGGCCTCGACAATTCGCTGACGCTCGACCACTACGTTAAGGCCTTCTCGATCGGCTTCGAAAACGGGATTGCCTGGACAGGTGTCGCCTGGAATTCGTTCTGGACGACGATGGAGATCGCGCTGATCTCCGCGCCGCTGACTGCCGCCGTCGGTCTGCTGACCGCCTATATCATCGTGCGTCAGAAATTCGCCGGCAAGAATGCCTTCGAATTCGCCCTGATGATGAGCTTTGCCATTCCCGGCACGGTCATCGGCGTCAGCTACATCATGGCCTTCAACCTGCCGCCGCTTGAGATGACGGGCTCGGCGCTGATCCTCATCGCCTGCTTCGTCTTCCGCAACATGCCGGTCGGCGTGCGCGGCGGCATTGCGGCGATGAGCCAGCTCGACAAGAGCCTGGACGAAGCCTCGCTGACGCTCCGGGCCAACAGCTTCCGCACGATCCGCAAGGTCATTCTGCCGCTATTGCGTCCTGCCATCACCGCCGCGCTCGTCTATTCCTTCGTGCGCGCCATCACCTCCATCAGCGCCGTCATCTTCCTCGTCAGCGCTGAGTACAACATGGCGACCTCCTACATCGTCGGCCTCGTCGAGAATGGCGAATACGGCGTGGCGATCGCCTATTCCTCCATGCTGATCGTCGTGATGATCACCGTCATCGCCGGCTTCCAGCTCGTCGTGGGCGAACGGCGCCTGCGCCGTGAAAACCGCGTCGCCGGCCTCGCCACCGCCACTTCCTCTCGCCAGGAGAAAATCGCATGATCAACCAGAAAGCCGGTTCCGTCGTCTTCCAGAACGTGCGCAAGACGTTTGGTGCCTTCACCGCCATTCCGGACCTCTCGCTCGCTATTGAGCCCGGCACGCTCGTTACCCTGCTTGGCCCTTCCGGCTGCGGCAAGACGACGACATTGCGCATGCTTGCCGGCCTTGAACATCCTTCGGCCGGAAAAATCCTGATCGGCGGCAAGGACGTCACCATGCTGCCGGCCAATGAACGCGATGTCTCGATGGTCTTCCAGTCCTATGCGCTGTTCCCGCATATGAATGCGCGCGACAATGTCGCCTATGGCCTGGACGCCTCCGGCCTCAGCCGCAAGGAAGCGCGCGAGAAGGCGGACGAGGGGCTGGCGCTCGTCGGTCTTGCCGGCATGGGCCATCGCCTTCCCGCCGAACTCTCCGGCGGCCAGCAGCAGCGCGTCGCCGTTGCCCGCGCGCTGGTGTTGGAGCCGCAGGTGCTGCTGCTCGATGAGCCGCTCTCCAACCTCGATGCGCGCCTGCGACGCAAGGTGCGCACGGATATCCGGGAACTCCAGCAGCGCCTCGGCTTCACGGCTGTCTATGTCACGCATGATCAGGAGGAGGCGCTTGCCGTGTCCGACCGCATCATCATCATGAAGGATGGTGAAGTCGCCCAGTCCGGCGCCCCGCGCGACCTCTACGAAGCGCCAGCTTCCGCCTTCATTGCCGATTTCATGGGGGAGGCGAACGTCATCCCCTGCGAGGTGGTCGGCATCGATGGAGCCGATGCTGAAATCCGCATAGGCGGTTTTGAGCATCGCGTGCCGGCGGGCAGGGCGACGCCGGGTGCGGCGAGCCTTGCGGTTCGTCCTGGCGCCATCGCGCTCTCCGAGGGACAAGGGCAGGGTCTTGCCGGCCGCATCCTGCATTCGGCCTATCTTGGAGATCATGTCGAGTACGAGGTCGAGACCGATGTCGGTACGCTCTTCATCGTCGACCACGCCGTCGACCGCATTCTGCCGGTCGCGTCCGACGCCACGCTGGGGTTCCGAAGTCGCGGCATCGCTCTTATCAGCACGTGAGAGCCTCTGCGGCAAAGCTCCGGGCCGGTCGGCGTTCGACGCCGGTCTATCCGGGTTGCGCCGATTGAAACCTCAAGTCGATTTCCTGCTCGCCTGAAGGAGTAAGTATGATTGATATTCTGTCGCTCGAAAGAGATTTCGAGGCTGTGATTTTTGATTGCGATGGCACACTTGTCCACACGCCGCCTATCTTTGCCGACGCATGGTCGGCCGGCTTTTCACTTTCCGGCAAAGTGATGAACCAGGCCTGGTATTTGGTGCGGGCCGGGATGTCCGAAGGGTTCTTATGGACGCCTTCGAGAGGGAATTCGACGTTGTGCTCGATCGCGAATCCGTTGTCGCCATCATGCGATCGCACTTTCTCCGGAATGTACACAATGTGCGTGAAGTTGGTGCGGTTGCTGCAACCGTTCGCCGGTTGGCCGGCTTGCTTCCCATGGTTGTTGCATCCGGCAGTTCGCGAGAAATTGTGACAGCGACGCTGCAAGCGACGGGTCTGTGGGAATATTTCGACCACGTGGTCACCATCGATGACGTGACAAATCCAAAGCCATCACCGGACCTGTTTCTGCAGGCGGCCACGTTGTTGGGAATAGAACCAGCCCGGTGTGTCGTGTTCGAAGATAGCGAACAAGGTCTTGAAGCAGCTCGACGGGCGGGGATGAGCGTTATTGATGTGAATCGTCTCGATCTCCATGAGCAGCAACGCGAGATGAAGATGGGCGACAGCTTGCAGATTAACACCTGAACATTCCGTCGGAGGCGCATTGTTCCTGCTGCGGATGTTGATGCGCGTTGCCGATGAACACCGGCAACGATTCTCCGAGTCACACTACCTGACGCACGCTAGCCTTCCGACTGCGGCACCGACCCCGTAAACAGCCAACGACCATTGCAAGGAGAACCAGCATTATGTCGCAAGAGACGGAACTTGATACACGCTTTGTCTTCGCCAAAGCGATTGCACAGGAGGCCGGCGCCATGGCGCTCGAATATTTCAACGGGCGCGACACGCTCGTGATCGAGACGAAGCGGGATTTGCAGGATGTCGTGTCGATTGCCGACCGCAACGTCGAGACGTTCATACGAGCGCGCGTGGCGGAGGCATTCGGGGCGGACGGATTTCTCGGCGAGGAATACGGTTATCAGGAAGGACACTCGGGGCTGACATGGGTGGTCGATCCGATTGACGGGACCGCGCCCTTCGTCAATGGCCTGCCGACATGGTGTGTATCGATTGCCGTTCTGCACAGCGGTGTGCCCGTGATCGGCGTGATCCACGTTCCGTGCGATGATGAACTCTACGCAGCGGCAACAGGCATGGGCGCGAGCCTGAACGGCAAGACCCTCGGCCTCGATCCATCGCGGAATTTGCAGAATGCGATGACGGGCATCGGCTGCAACAGCTATGTCACCCCGGAACGGGTAGGCGCGATTGTCTCTGCCTTGCTCGGCAAAGGCGGGAATTTCATCCGCAACGGCTCGGGCGCGCTGATGCTGGCCTACGTGGCCGCAGGCCGGCTTGTTGGCTACTATGAGCCCCACATGCGTGCCTGGGACTGCATGGCCGGCTACTGCCTCGTCAAGGAGGCCGGTGGAACCCATTTACCTTTCCCCGCTGAGGGCGAAGCCTTGCTGCAGGGCCATCCGGTGCTGGCGAGCAATCAGACAGTCTATGCGGATTTGCTGGCAATCCATACCGTTTGACCTCTCCAGCCTGCCCAACGCAGGTTCTTGGTTCGGCCCGCTCAAGGCGACTAAGTAAACATCACGCGGCAGGTTTGTTGCGTATCGCCGATAAACAGCAGCAAAGACTTTCCAAAAATCTGCCTCGCCCGAGCGTCACCATAGTGTTCCGAAATCGTAGCATCGGCCTCATGAAAAGCCAAAAACTGGAGAAATTTTAAGTGGAAATGAAATATGAATCGATCATATACGACTTTGATGGCGTAATACTGGATACCGTTGCAAAAAAGATCAATGCATTCTTAGATGTCTATCGCACAGAAGATCAGTCAAAAATCAACGAAGTTCGTGCGTATGCAGAGGCAAACGGCGGTATGTCGCGATATGAGAAGTTTAAATATTTCGAGAGTGTGATCTTCAAACGATCGCTGTCTGCCACTCGATTGGATCAGCTTTGTTCGGATTACCGCGCATCCGTTGAAATCGGGGTCGCGTCAGCACGATTTATCGAAGGGGCGCTCAATGCAATAACGACCCTCCAGGGGAGTGTCGCTCAGCACGTCGTTTCCGCCGCACCCGAAGACGAACTCGAAGTGGCGTTGATTGATCGCGGCATCAAGGGCTGTTTCAAATCCATCGCAGGCGCGCCAAAGTCCAAGCTATCCGAATTTCGCAGAATATTGCGCGAGGACGGCATCGAACCACAACGTGTACTAGCCATCGGTGACTCTCTTGCCGAATATAATGCTGCGCTGGAGTTGGGAATTCCGTTCTTAGCGATCGTTGCTGTAGATGTAAGTGACAGATTTCCAAGTAGTGTTCGGAAAGAGCCAGACTTGAGGAGTCTCATTTCCCATGTTCGCGGGACTGAGAATGACTTGTGCTATTGATAGAAAAAAGTACTCAGACAGGGGCAAATTCCTTCACACATCGCTCGTGGACAGTGTCGCCGCAGACGCAGGGCAACGAAAGTTCCATAAATACCTTTTACGCCACTGACACTGAAATAGCAGGTCAACGGTTTTAGCACGGCGAGTGTTTTCGAGGCCAGCGTCCGGTCTATTGCCGTTGTGTTCACGTTCTGTGCGAAGAAGATCGCATAATGTATCGACTGGAAGTGGCTGTGTGCCGACGATTGGAAAAATCACCAATTGCCAAACACATAGCTACTTCAGGCGAGGGATCTCCCTTTCGATTCCTTATCAAGAGCGTCGCTGTGGTCAATAGATTTTAGGCGGCCCAATATGGAACGTACCGCGCGTTGCGCCTACCTTGATCGGGATCTGCGGGCGCAATGCGATTGAGTTTGATCGATTCAGCGATGATTGCCGAAACGGCCTGATATTCCTCCGGCGGGAGTGAAAAACGCTCACGAAGTGTGGCGAGACATATTCTCCGATTTGGACTGGATCCTTGTTGTTGACCTCGAACTCTAACCACGCGCTTTCGATCGGTTCTTCAATTAGTCGATTGAGCAGAGAGCAGGGGTCGTGAATGGGCATTGTGGGTCCTCTTTTATCCCCCTTATATCAGATTCGGCCGTTCCAGAAACTCGCGGTGCGGAAAACTTCGAGTGGAAACAAGGCGATGGCACGAAGACAAAGACGCGGATTTTTATCCGCGTTTTGTTGAATTGCGTGCAAACATCCCTCCGGCAATGCAGAAACAAGCCGGTTATTTATATCCTGGTTTTATCAAAATTTTGAAACGACGCTCAGATCCATATCAATGAAAACAATTGGATAACAGCCAATTCAAGGCGCCGATTATGTCAGGCATAGACTGATAGCACACCCCGCCGTTGCTATGCGGCCGCCTCCCAGACTTGATTCAAGATACTCTTGCCGCGATGGCGTCGAAGATGCGGTCGCGATCTGTGCTCATCTTGATTGTGCCGAACACGTCGATCGCGATGGCTTGCGACGAATGTGCCTTGTGAGCCTGAACTCGATTGGTTCGGTCACGATGCCAAGGAAAGGCCTCCCAATCCTCGATGGCTCCGTTGCTCGCCGGAAACAGATTTTCGCGAACGGCCTGGAAATCATAGATCATCCCGGTTATGCCCCCACACCGTCGAGACCAGAAGATGGCGCCTTCCGATGGAAGCGGTTCGGCCAGGCCGGCACGAGAAACGTAGGCGCGTTAGCTGGCAATCGGATTGTCCACCAGCTTGTCGATCAACCACCTGAGTTCCGATGGGGTGGTATGGCCAGCCACCACTTCGTGGTAGCCGACCCCGGCGCGTCGCAGCGCCTCCTTCTTAACCGCATCGCGCGCGGCCGCAGTGCCGCGATGGTGTCCTTCGCCCTGATACTCGATGACATGCCGCGGTTGGCAATTGCTGTCCACGAGCAGTAGGTCGACCCGCTTGGAGTTGATGCAACTGTAGGCGTCCGCATCGGAGCTTCGGAGGATCTCGCCTAACGACACCTGCGCCATAACCTGCCAGGAGGAATTGCAAGCGATCACGATGCTGCCGAGCTCCCGAAACATGCGGGCTTCGCTCTTGTTCAGCAACGGCTGAATAGTGAACTGTGAGCGCATCACGATACGCAGTTGATCCACGGGTCGACTGGTTTCAATAACTCCCCAGCTGGCACCGGACGCCAAGGTCGCAAGAGGATCGCTCATTGCTGCGCCTTTTCTCGGGACGTGACCTGTTTCTCTCCCGCCGCGCCTGTTTTCTCGTCGTTGGTAGGAGCTGCTCAACGGCCATGCCGATGACGAGGCCGACAAACAGCGCGGCGATCAGCAGTTCTGGTTTATCGAAGTCCGCAACAGTTATACCACCCGACGCGCCTACTGCGGCAGCTCCTATGATCAGCCAAGGCGCCACGAACAGCACCGACCTTTGGCGATAGTGCATGCCCCTCTCCAGATTTCCCGCCAGCATAGTAGAACGCCTGCACGACCCGCGAAAAGTTAGCCAAAAGAATTAGGGTCGCAGGCGACTGGGCGCGAGGTTCAATGGCGATGGCCGGACTGAGGTCAGCCGCAACGGCCAATTAGGACCCAGGGGCAATCAGCTTCTAGAGAGGCGAAATTTGATCAGAACGGCAGCTTTGCCGAAACATGCCAACTAAACCTTAACTTGTCCACTGTAGTAAATCCCGGGAACGTTGAGGGTATTTGATGGCAGCAACAGCTACAGCACGAGCATTCCTAATATGCCTTACCACCTTTGCTTACGTGATTGTTCCAATACTGGCATGGCTCGTCGACCTGAAGGTGGATCCTACAGCCTTCATGCAGTTAAGCGCGTTCGGCCTAACTTTCCTCGTGGGCTTCGGCCTCCTCTGCCATTGGCGTAGAATCCCGTCACTGCTCTGCATTGCTGAGTGCACGGGATTGGGATTGTTATTAACGAGCCCGCTTGTGATATCCACTTACGTTGCTTTTGCCCTGAAGATGCCTTTGCAGGATCAACATCTTCTCCAGTTAGACCGCGTTCTCGGAATTGACTGGCCGCGTTTGATTTCCTTTGTCGATACACATCCACTGCTCGCAAAGTCATTGATGCTTGCATATCAAGCATTCCACTATCAGCTTTTATTCCTCCCGGTGCTGCTGAGCCTGTGCGGCGACAGGTCTCGCGCTTATCAGGTCGTCGCGACTTACGGCCTAATTTGCGTCATCGCGAGTGTCATTACCATTTGGTATCCAGCGCTTGGAACCTATACTGACTTCTCCCTACGTCCTGGGGATCTCAAAAACATCAACGGCATGCTCGGCGTCGAATACGTCCCGCAAATCATGGCAGTCAGAGATAATCCCGATTTCGTCCTACGATTGGAGCATGCAAGCGGCATCATCTCGTTTCCATCGGTTCATGCTGCGGTAGCGGTGTTGTGCAGTTGGGGCGCATGGACAGTACGGTGGGTCAAGTTTCCGATAATTCTGTTGAACATGCTAATGCTGCTATCCGCCATCACCGAAGGCGGGCACTATGTGGTCGACCTGGTTGCTGGAATTGGTGTTGCGGGCTTCAGCGTTGCATCGGTTTTGCTTATATCCCGCCACGGCAACTTTCCAATCTATCGCAGCCAATTTCGTCGAGCAGCGCAACAGACCTAGGCCGACCGGCCGATAGGGCAGCATCCGCGAACAGAAGAACCAAACGACATCAGGCCTCAACCCCAATAGCTTGGTGCCACACTCGCCACCAGGACGCGTGCTCGGAAAGCGCTTGGAGCTTGATGTCAACCGCCGGCGGAAGTACTTCGTTTCGGAACCGTAATAACGGTCCGGCCTTTCGGCCCGGAGTATTGGTTAAGATCTGAGAAAACCTAACTGCTGCCGTCGGCTTCAATCGGCAGGGCCGGCGGCTTGGAACTGGAAAATTTTAAGAACGAGCGCCAAACGCGGACGGCACCAAGGTCCGCATGCACTGAGCGGTAGACCAATACCCGAATCCTACTTCACGGTCAGGCCGCTATCGGGCAGAAAAAATTTCGCTGAATTCTTCATCTCATAAGAGCATCGCGCGGCAATTTCACTTGCAATTGTAAATTCAATTTGTAATCTCCATCGGGCAATCGCGAGCGGAGCGATTGCAACTCTGTCGGGCCATTCTGCTCGTCACCCATGGGGCTGGGGATACATGAATAACATTGCGACCGAAGTGTCGGCTAATTCAGGTCAAAACACATTATCTGAAGAAACGAAGAAGAAGCTTGCCGGAGCAAAGGCGGCGTTGCAATCGACTTTTGGGCAGGTTGTTCTTGCGATGACCTCTGTGCCGCGCTACCGCAGTCAGATGTTATCCGACCTCCATCATCTGGTAGTCGATCCTTTGATTAATGACCGTATCGCCATCGCTATGCCCAAGGCCGTCACCGGCGTTGAGCCACCTGCAATCGCCATCTGGGCGACTGTCAGCGCCGAGGCCGATGCGCGAATCTCGGAGCAGGCTAAGGCGGGGGTGTTCCCGGTCCGGCTGAAGTCGGAGGACTGGAAAAGTGGCGAGGTCGTGTGGTTGCTCGACGTGATCGCGCCCACACGTGAACTGGCAACGATGGTGCTAACGAATTTCCACCAGGTCGCCAAGCGGGGAGACATCAAGATCCACCCGATGGTCGCCCATCTGGTTGATCGTGAGGTCTTGCGAAAGTTGGCTTCCGATTCCAGTTCCGCTGAGCCGATCAGCGGCGAGATTGGCAATCTCATAAACTGACCGGTCGCTCGGCCGGCATTCTGAAACGATTTCAACTGCGCGAGACATGCATGTCGATCAGGCACCGTGCGGCTATTGTCGTGCCCGTTTTGTTATCTGCTCTTCTTTCTGGATGCGGCCTATTGGGTTTCAATACGTGGCACTGGAACCAGAAGGTGACCATTGTCGTGGAAACTCCTGCGGGAGAGCGCGTAGGGCAGTCCGTTCAGAGCATCAGTTGGTACGAGAGCCCGGCTTGGGCGCGGCTAGGTGACAGTGGTGGCTGGTTCAGCAATGAGTTGCATGGCGAAGCCGCTGTCGTTGAGGTCGCTGCGAATAAATACCTGTTTGCCCTCCTGAAAACATACGACGATCCCGCCGGCAATAAGGTCTTTCGTCCAGCGAAAGCCAATTCGCAATCCGCGACCCCCGACCGCCGGACCGAGATCAGAGCTGAAAACGATGCGATCGAGTCGTTACGGGAAACGCGGGAGATTCCGAAATCGGCCTTTCCAACGCTGGTGACTTTCGAAACACTTTCGGACCCGTCTACCGCCAGAGAAGTTAATCCGCAAAATCTCGAAAGCGAGTTCGGCAAGGGCTATCGACTCAAATCCATCCAGCTAGCCATCACGTCGGAACCGCGAACCTCTGGCAGACTACAACAGGTCCTCGGGCCAGGCTTTTTCCAAAAATGGTCCGCGCAGTTCAACGCGACGATCAAGAACGCTGCTGCTTTCAGCAAACGCCCTTTCGCATTTCGGCTAGCACAAAACGATTTTATAAATGGAGGATAGCGCAATGTCTGTTTCGCGCGAACTGATGACGGCGATCCTTTCGATGGACGCCTACAACCGCGGTTACGGTGCGGGTACTGTACTTGACCAAAATGCATCTCGAATTGGAGATGCTATCATCGATCGAGATTCTTCGATCCTCGGCGTAGACGGAGACATTCGACGCGATATTTCGGCCGGCTTCTATGGAATCGCCTACGAGTGGAATGGTGCGACAGTAATTTCCTACAGAGGCACCAACGCCGAAACCGCTGCAAATTTCGCGACCGATGCGTTGAACGGTTATTTCGTGGGGGCGGGATATCCCCAAAATAACCAAGCTTATCTTGCTGCTGATTTCTTTCAGGCTATCACTGGCACCACAAATCTGGATCCATCCTCTGCTCGTGTGCTACTAACTGGCCATTCCTTGGGCGGAGGGCTCGCCGGCTTCATCGCGTCGATTTATGGTCAGGAAGCCGTTATCTTCGACAATATGACTTTCGAGCATGCGGCGGCCACCGCCTATACTCTTGCCTCAAGCTGGGATCCGCTCTCAGGCATTGAGAATTCACTTTCCGAAATAGTCTGGGGAGACTTTTATAATGGCTACGATCCTCACCAACCGCTGATTGGTGAAAATATCGAAGCGTATGCAACTGCAAACGAGCTATTGACGCCGTTGCGGGCGCTATTCTCGCAACAGACTCCTGTTACCACACTCGACAGCCATTGGATCGAAGTCAGCGTAGCGCATCTTGTAAATTTGCATAGTCAGGCCTTGCTGATTAGCCTCGAGTTCGCAAGAGAGTCGGGTCACATTTCATGGACTTCGATCGGAGCCACGCTTTGGGCAACTCTGTTTGACCAAAAGATGGGAGCAGCGACTGGCTTCGAAAATCTCGAAGGCTCCTCCAACGCGGCTTCGAAACTTCTAACCGCCATAGCTTACTCGGCATTGGACAGCGGTTCCTCAGAGGCGGACTCAAATTACGGTTATGTGTTCGGCAACACTGCGATCAGATCGCTGTTCGACGATGCCGACGCGCTCGGTTGGCTCATTACCACCGGCAAAGCAACGGATATCGTCGAAGATGCCGTCAACGGACTGACGGAGGCGTTGGTCCAATTCGCCGGGTTGATGGCGATCCGTAAAATCAATTTCCATCAGTATCAGGACGACCCCAACGCCGCATACCATCCGGAAAAAGGCATCATCGGTCTCTTCGATAACAATGGGGCGGAAGTAACTGGCGGCGATGGCGCGCAGCTTCTGACAGTCAACGTTTCACAGGACCTGTGGGGTCTCGGCAAATCTTCAACCGAAGACAATTTCATCAACATCGTCGGCATTCAGACCATCCTGGAAAGCCTTTTCGAAAAGGGCCTCGGAGTGGTGGATGAGACGCTGATCTCGCGCGCCATGCAGGAGCTTTATAAGGATCCAAGCGCCGATGATTTTTCAATACCGAAAGCGATCGGCTCGCTTGCATTTTCGCTTTCCGACGATCCATTGGTTCAGACCCTTGGCGATACCGCAAATGGCTATGACCAGTATCATGCCGGGCTTTTCGCAGCGACGGATGGAGACGACCAGATCACCGGCAGCGACGAGAACAACATCATTGCAGGCGGCGATGGCGACGATACTCTGACGGGTCACCTCGGTCGCGACCTGCTGGTCGGCGGCAACGGGTCCGACACCTTCATCGATTCAGTGACCGTCGCGGATCACCAGAGCGGCCGACAGAACGAGAACGATGTCTATATAGGCGGCAATGAGAATGTCGGTCTTCTTACCGACTTCCTCGAATGGCTGGTCGGAGCGACCGAGACCGATACGGTACGCTATACCGTAGACAATCTGACCGAAGACAATCCTAACACCCCCGCCAACGAGAATGCCTTGCAGCAGGAGGGCGTCAGGGTCACCGACCTCAAGGTCAACCATAATTTCGGCGGCATCGAAGCACTTGAAGTCACCGTCGAGGACTTGGCGACCGGCAAGGCCGGAACTGACATTCTCGTTTCGATCGATAAGATTGAACTCTCCGACCGTGCCGACGAGCTAATTGTCGCCGATACAGCCCTCGATGCGCCCATCCTCATCGACATGGGTAAATCCGGACGTATCCAGTCCGAGCTGCCTGCCGGAGAGTCGCTCAGCCCCAACGCATTCGTCGAAAAGGTCGATGTCGTCGACTATTCGGGCCTGTCACACGGCATAAATTATCTCAACGGCGTCACGTCTGATCATGATGACGTCGCTACATTGGATAACATCTTCCAGTGGCAGGGATACAGCCAAGAACTTCTCACCATTGTGGACTATGCTGCAAAGGGTGCCCTCGGCTTCAACAACGCATTGCATGTTCAAGGCGCCGATCGCGTCAAACTCAGCGATCATGACGATGTGCTGATCAGTGCCGACTTTGGCTCGATCATCACAACCGGCGACGGCCAGGACAAGATCTGGTTCACCAACGGCATCGGTGTGACGGACCTCAGCGCTGAGGATCGCATCGCATTCGGGGGTTTCTTCACGTTGTATGGCGGCCTCAAGAATGAAGCGAACGAGGACCCTTATGCTTGGGGTCCCTATGGAATGAAGTACGGTTTGAACGCTGCTGGCGAATTGGTGATCAGCAACGCTTTCTGGCATGTGAGCAATCCAGACGGCACGCCTTCCGACGACGTCGCGACGATGTATGTCCTCAATTGGAAGGACAGGACGACCCAAGGTCCAGGCGGCGGCGAGGTGGGACCGGGTGGGATTTTCCTGGCCGAATACCATATGTACTTCCAGCGCTTCCGTGACATTTCGATCGATGAGAAGGGCCAGTATTCGGTGCTCGGCGAGGGCGCATTCGATATTCTCGGTCTGATGATCAAGACGATGACGGGCCATTATCCCTGGGGCGGACAAGACCCTCTGGTCCTGGACCTCGATGGCGATGGTATCGAACTCACGGCGCTTGATCGCTCCAAGTCCAAGCTCGACCTCGACAACGATCTCTATGCCGAGTCATCCGGTTTCGTCGGCAAGGACGACGGCATTCTCGTGCGTGATCTGAACGGTGATGGCAAAATCTCCGGTTCCAATGAGATGTTCGGCAATGCCACCACGTCTGGCCTGGCAGCGCTCGCCGCTCTCGATGGCAATCACGACGGCAAGGTCGATGCAACCGATAACGGGCTGGCAGATTTCGACGGCGACGGTACGCTAAGCGCAGCCGATACATTCTCATCGCTATTGATCTGGCAGGACTCTAACGAGAACCATCGCACCGATGTGGGCGAGTTGAAGAGCGTGACGGAGCGGGGTATCTCATCCATCAACGTAACAGCCAACCCGGCGACACCGCCACAGACGGTGAACGGGAATACCATCACCAGCACCGCCGGCTATACGATGGCCGATGGCACGGTGCGCACGATCGCCGATGTCGTGCTGCGCCTCGATAACCAAAATACCACATATGTCGGCGCTCCAATTGCGGTTTCGCAGTCTGTGCTAGATCTCGCCGATCTCAAAGGACGCGGTACGCTTGTATCCCTGCATGAGGCGATGAGCGTCCTTCCAAGCGCTGCCGCGACGGTGCGCGCTGCAGTTCAATCCCTGACGTCGCCTGTTCTTTCTGACCTTCGTGAAGTCATTCGTCCCATATTGACGGCCTGGGCGGAGGGATCCCCGGTAAAAATCGGTGGAAATATCGTCACAGGCCCCGCTGGCCTGACCGCCTATGACGACCTCGCGATCGTTCGAAAGGACGGCAATGTCGTTGACTACGCATGGGGCGTATCCTCGTCCGGGGACACCACATCTGACATTCCGGGTATCAGGATGGCGTCGGGCGTCATCGTTGCGAGCAGTGGCGGCGTGTCGGGACGAGGCGAACTTTCCGACCTCTTGTCACAGTGGACGAGCGGCAGTTCGTCGGTCGCGGTCACCACAGGGACAGAATTGCACAACGGCGTGTCGATAACCTATCTCGACTATAGTAGTGGCGACGACTATCTGCGGATCTATAACTACGGGAAAGCCGCCTGGAGCAGCAGCTTGGCCTCATCGTCGAGCCATTCCCTGGATGCCGGCATTGCCGTCGAGACCGTTGCAGGGTCGGATTTTTCGTTCTACGAACGGCTGATCGGCGAGTCGCTGCAGGCGTTCTTCGACGTGCCCGACTCGGCCGCCGCTGGCTACCAAGCCGTTGCGGCCTTCCTCGACAAGATGGACGATGCCCTCAATCTGTTCGCCGTACGCCTTGCGGTGCAAAGCGGCCCGCTTGCGCATTATTTTGACAGCATCGACTACAATGCCGGAGCGGATGGTTTCACTTCAAAGAGCGGAACGCAGATTGCCGCCGTCTTCACGGCGCTTCTCGCGGATGCCGAGCAGAGCAGCGACGCTGTGTCGTGGCTCACAGAATGGAAGCCCTTCTTCGACGTTTTCCTGTCCGATTATTCGCGTGGCTCGGCATCGCAAAAGAATACCTACGCGTTCCTCGCACAGAACATGCTCAATGCGGTCGAGCAGCATACTGGCGGAATCTCCGTCGTCGACTTTGCGCATGCCTTCGGAATGGCGCAGGATCTCTTCATCACGGGGACCGGCGAAGTCAATGGCAGCAGCCAGGACGACATCCTGATCGTTGACGGCGGTGAGACCGTCGTTCGCGGCGGTACCGGCTCCGACAACTATATCATCGGCAAGAGTTTCGGCTCGACCGAGATCTTCGATGACGATGGCATCGGCGGCAGCGTCGACACGATCCGTTTTTCTGCTCACAATGCCGGCGACATCATTGCTTCGCGTGATGGCATCGACCTGATTCTGACTGACAAGGTCACCGGCGCCGTTTTGCGCATCACGAACGAGTTCGAGGGACGTTGGCCGGGATTGACGGTGAGTGACGTGTCCCACGACTTCGGAATCAATCAGATCGTGTTCAAGGACGGCAGCGTCTGGACGAAGGTCGATATCGCCGAAGCCGTCTCGAAGATTGACGATGCCTCTACCCATATTGTCGGTACTGCCGACATCGACGTCCTGCAGGGTGGCAAGGGAGACGATCTGCTGGAAGGTGGTGGCGACACCGATATCTACCGCTTCGGTCGTGGCGACGGCCAGGATACGATCAACGACTTCGAGCCCAACGCCTTCCGCAATGATCAGGACATGCTCCAGTTCCTGACGGGCATTCGTAACACCGATCTGATCTTCCAGCGCGATGGTGCATCGAGCGATCTTGTCATCCGCTTCAAGGACAATCCGCTCGACAAGATCACGATCCAAGGGCAATTCGCTGCCACCTATACCGGTCCTTATGGCACCTGGTACATGAACCGCATCGATCTCTTTACCTTCGACAATGGGACGAGCCTCACGAGCGATCAGGTCGCGAGCATTGTTTTGCAGGCAAACTCGACCGATGGAAACGACCAGCTCTATGGCATGGAGCGCGAAGATATCCTGAGAGCCGGCAAGGGTGACGACTTCATTTCCGGCGGCAATCAGAACGATATTTACCTTTATGCGTTGGGCGACGGTCACGATGTCATTCAGGACCGGATGACGAACATCCTGTCGGGAACCGATGATATCCTGCGCTTCGGAGCCGGCATCGGCCGAGAAGATATAACCTTCGGCAGGGTTGATGGCGATCGAAACTCCATCATCATCTATGTCAACGGCGGTGAAGGCAGCATCACGCTGCGTAACGAATTCTCCTATGCCGCGTCCGGAGTATTTGGCGACATCTTCTTCGATCGCATCGAACAGATCGATTTCGCATCGGGTGATCAAAGCATTGCCTGGTATCAGATCGCCACAACTCTTATCGCCGCGGCAAAGACAGATGGCGTCGATGTCATAGAGGGGTTCAATCTCGATGACGTCCTCGACGGCGGAGCCGGGGACGATACGCTCTACGGCTATGACGGCAACGATACCTATGTCTGGGGTCGCGGCTACGGCAATGACACGATCCAGGAGCGGGGCGCCGGCGCACTTAGCGGCGGCGATTACGACAAGATCGTTTTCAACGATCACGTTGTTGCTTCCGATATTCAGCTCGTTCGAGACGCAGCCGGCAGCGATCTCGTTATAAAGCTGCGGGATACCGGCGAAACCCTCACCTTGCTCGGACAATTCTCATACAACGCGATCAATTACCGGCCGGATCAGGTCGACGAGATCCATTTTTCGGATGGCGTCATCTGGAACGCCGCCGATATTCGCAATCAATATCTGCTTTCGATGAAAACGGCGGGTGACGACACCATCTACGGGTTTTGGACAAACGACACGCTGGATGGAGGAGCAGGCAACGACTACCTGGCAGGTGGCGATGGCGACGACACCTATTTGTTCGGCTATGGCGACGGACAGGACATCATCCAGGAGAGCTATGGCATTGTGCTCTATTCCGATAACGACACGGTTCGGTTCAAGAGCAATGTCGACGTCGATGACGTCACATTCCATCGCGTGGGCGACTACGACCTGCTGATAACGCTTGCCGGATCAAACGACTCGCTTCTCATTCGGAACGAATACGATATCGCCGTCTGGGACATGAATGATGTCGAACAGTTTGTTTTCGCTGACGGCACGATCCTGTCGAAGTTTGACCTCATCAATCGGTTTGTCGCCGACCAGGTGACCGAGGGTGATGACACGATCACGGCTTTTGATTTCGACGAGGTCATCACTGCAGGTGCGGGAGCAGACACGATCGATGGCCGTGGTGGTAACGACGTGATCACCGGAGGTCTCGGCGACGACAACATTCGCGGGGGCGGAGGCAACGATACGTTCTACTACGGTCGCGGTGATGGCAACGACGTCGTCACCGATGTGTTCTACAATGGGACCGACGATCGTCTCATCTTCACTGATATTCTTCCGTCCGACGTACGGCTCGAGCGAAGCGGCAATGATCTGCGCATCGTTATCGGAAGCGCCGGCTCGGGTACTGCCGAAGGCTCCGTCTTGTTGAAGGACGAATTTGCCATCGACATCTGGCGCAGCACAGGGGTCGAGGAGATCCGCTTTGCCGATGGAACGATATGGAAAAACTACGATATTGGGACGATCTTGCTCTCACAACAAGCAACGGCCGGCGCAGATACCCTAAATGGAACAGACTTTGAGGACGGCATTACCGGCGGACGTGGAAATGACTTGTTGATCGGCGGAGGAGGGAATGACACCTACTATTACAGCCGGGGTGATGGCAACGACACCATTCAGGAAAGCTATTATCAGGGCAATGGCGACAGACTGGTCTTCCTTGACGTCAACCCGGCGGAGGTCAGTCTCCTTCGAAATGGAAACGATGTGACACTCGTAATCGCGGAAAGCACCCCAGGTGCAGGCGATGGGGCGTCAATCCTGCTGAAGGAGACCCTGGACGACTTCTACGGAACCGGGCTCGACAAGATTGTCTTCGCCAACGGCACCACTTGGACACGCTCCACCCTGCAAACCATTCTGGTGGACCATGCAGGGACAGCGAACAACGACTCGATCACCGGATCTAATTCAGCGGATGTGATCAATGCCATGGCAGGCGCTGACACAGTTGATGGCGGCGATGGCAACGATCTCATCACAGGCGGTAAAGGGAATGATACTCTCGTCGGTGGCGGCGGAAACGACGTTTTCTATTATAGCCGCGGTGACGGAAACGATATCGTTCGGGAATACTATTACAATGGAGGAGCTGATAGGCTCGTTTTCACCGACCTGAATGTCTCCGACCTCCAGTTTTCGAGAAGCGGCAACGATCTTACGATCATTGTCGGCGGCGATACGCCAGACATCGCCGATGATGGTCGCATTGTATTGCCTGACGAATTCAATATCGACATCTGGGCGACGACGGGCGTCGAACAGTTCGGTTTTGCGGACGGAACGGTGCTCAGCAATGCCGGCATTGCCTCCATCATTCTTTCGGGAATGATCACTGCCGGCAATGACGATATCCTTGGCTTTGTCTTCAACGAAACTATCGAGGCCGGAGCTGGCGACGATACAGTCAACGCCGGTGATGGCAATGATCTCATCGCTGGCGGAAAAGGCAATGATACTCTCGTCGGCGGTGGTGGGAACGACGTTTTCTACTATAGCCGCGGCGACGGGAACGATGTCGTTCGTGAATATTATTACAATGGAGGAGCGGACCGGCTTGTATTTACCGACCTCAATGTTTCCAACCTCCGCTTTTCGAGGAGCGGCAACGATCTAACGATTATTGTCGGCGGCGATACGCCAGACATCGCCGATGATGGCCGCATTGTCTTGACCGACGAGTTCAATATCGACATCTGGGCGACGACGGGCGTCGAACAGTTCAGCTTCGCGGACGGAACTGTGCTCAGCAACGCTGATATTGCACGTATCGTTCTCGCCGGCATGGTCACACCGGGCGACGACAACATTGTCGGCTTTGTCTTCGATGACACAATTTCGGCGGGAGACGGCAACGATACCGTGGACGCTGCGGGCGGGAATGACCTCATCATTGGTGGCAAAGGAAATGACATCCTTGTCGGCGGAGATGGCAACGACTCGATAACCGGCGGGATCGGCAATGACACAATCGTCGGCAGCTACGGCAATGACACGATCTACTATGCCCACGGCGACGGTAGCGACACCATCACGGAATCGGGTGAATGGGACGCCGATGACCGGCTCGTGTTGTCCGGGATCAACGCCGCCGACGTGACGCTGGTGCGCAATGGCAACGACGTGACGCTTGTCGTCGCCGAGAGTGCGGCGGGCGTGGGCGATGGCGGCAGCATCCTGCTCAAGGGCAACCTCAATGAGTACTATCAGAGCGGCCTTGAGAAAGTCGTCTTCGCCGATGGCACGACATGGACGCGTGACACGCTCCGGGCGACGCTGCTGGCGCAGGCATCGACGTCGGGCGATGATCTGATCACCGGCTTCAGCGCGGCCGATGCCATCAATGCCGGAGCTGGCAACGACACGATCAATTCCGGGGATAGCAACGACTTGATCACCGGCGGGATCGGCAATGACACGATCGTCAGCAGCTACGGCAATGACACGATCTACTACGCCCGCGGCGACGGTAGCGACACCATCACGGAATCGGGTGAATGGGACGCCGATGACCGGCTCGTGTTGTCCGGGATCAATGCCGCCGACGTGACGCTGGTGCGCAATGGCAACGACGTGATGCTTGTCGTTGCCGAGAGTGCGGCGGGAGCGGGCGACAGCGGCAGTATCCTGCTCAAGGGCAACCTAAACGAATACTACCAGAGCGGCATCGAGAAGGTCGTTTTCGCCGATGATACCACGTGGACGCGTGACACGCTCCGGGCGACGCTGCTGGCACAGGGATCGACGTCGGGCGACGATATGATCACTGACTTTAGCGCGGCCGATACCATCAATGCCGGAGCTGGCAACGACACGATCAATTCCGGGGATGGCAATGACAGGATCGCTGGCGGGACCGGTAACGACACCATCGCCAGCGGTGGTGGCAACGACACGATCTATTATTCCCGCGGCGACGGCAACGACACGATCACAGAGTCGGGCTACTGGGATCCCGACGACCAACTGGTGTTGTCCGGCATCAACCCCACCGACGTGACGCTGGTGCGCAACGGCAACGACGTGACGTTGGTGATTGCCGAGAGCGTGACAGGGGCGGGCGACGGCGGTAGCATCCTGCTCAAGGGCAATCTCAACGAATATTATCAGACTGGCCTTGAGAAAGTCGTCTTCGCCGATGGTACCGTATGGGGCAGAGCTGATTTAAGGTCCAATATTTCCTATGTCGGCGGCACCTCAGGTAACGACACCGTTACTGGGACAACCGGTGCGGACAACATCCACGCAGGGATGGGCGACGATACACTTATCGGCTTGGCTGGAGATGATGCGTTCGTATTCAGGCCGGGCTTCGGCCACGACACGATAAATGACTTCGTGGCGGGAGCGCAGAGCGTCGATATCATCGACCTCAGCAACGACCTCTTTGCAGACTTTGCATCCGTGATGGCAGCCGCCACCCAAGTCGGAGCAGACACAGTGATCGCTCATGACTCCAACACGTCGATCACGTTGAAGAACGTCGCGCTGACAAGCCTGCATCAGGACGATTTCCGCTTCACGGCCGCGGCGTGACAAATGAGGAAATCGTCTTGAACAAGGCTGCAGAACAGCCGTCACAAGTGTTTCTTGTGGCGGTCCTCTCGTCGCTTCGAAAGGCCTTTCTCGGAGTCGGCGTGACAAGCTGTGTCATCAATATTTTGGCATTGACCGGCTCATTCTTCATGCTTCAGGTCTACGATCGGGTCATCCCCGGACGGAGCCTGCCGACATTGGTGGGACTCGTGGTCATCGCGGCAACGCTGTTCGTCTTCCAGGGCATCCTGGAACTGATCAGATCGTTGCTGCTCGTCAGGGTAGGCACTGCGGTCGACGAACGTTTCGGTGACCGTGTCTACGGTTCTCTGGTTCTGTTGCCTTCCCGGATGCAGATGCCAGGCGATGGACTGCAATGCGTGCGCGATCTCGATACCGTGCGCGGCTTTCTGTCGGGACCGGGGCCGACGGCCCTGTTCGACATGCCGTGGATGCCCTTCTATCTGTTCCTTTGTTTCCTCTTCCACTTTTGGATCGGGGTGACTGCGCTCGCAGGCGCACTGATGCTTATCGGCTTGACGGCGCTAACCGAATTCCGGTCGCGCAAGCCGGCAAAGGAGGCAGCCAAGCTTGCCGCTGAGCGCATCGCTCTTGCCGAAGCGACCAAACGAAACTCGGAGGCCGTTCTCGCCATGGGCTTCAGCCATTTCATCGGCGAGCGGTGGACGGAGCTTAACCGGCGATATCTGGCAAATCATGTTGCCGCCAGCACCGTCACGGGCGGCCTGGCGACAGCTTCGAAAATCCTGCGCATGATGTTGCAGTCCGGTGTTCTCGCCGTCGGCGCCTTACTGGTAATTCGGCAGGAGGCAACCGGGGGCATTATGATCGCGAGCTCCATCCTGGTGAGCCGTGCACTTGCACCGGTCGAGCTTGCGATTGGTCAATGGAAAGGCTTCGTGGCCGCTCGGCAAAGCTGGGCGCGCCTCACGAAGCTGATGATGCTGATGTCCTCGGAGCAGCGCGAAGTCACTCTACCGGCGCCGCGGGAAAGCCTGACCGTCGAGAACCTGCAGATCGCCGCTCCCGGTGGCCGCAGCCCTATTGTCCGCGGCGTCTCTTTCAAGGTTTTGGCAGGCGAGGCGGTTGGAGTGATCGGTCCAAGCGCATCGGGCAAGTCGACGCTCGCCCGTGCCGTCACGGGCCTTTGGCTGCCACTGGGTGGAGCAGTGAAGCTCGACCACGCATTGCTGGCGCAATGGGATCCGCGCGAACTCGGTCGCTACCTCGGCTACCTGCCGCAGGATGTCTCGCTCTTCGAAGGCTCGATCGCTCAAAATATAGCGCGCTTCGATACGGACGCTGGGTCAGAGGCGATCATTGCCGCGGCGCGGGCAGCTGGCGTCTATGACATGATTGTGCAGTTTCCCGATGGATTTGACACGAAGATCGGAGAGCATGGATCGGCGCTCTCGGCTGGCCAGCGCCAGCGCATCGCCCTTGCTCGGGCGCTCTATGGCGATCCTTTCCTGGTTGTTCTCGACGAGCCGAACTCCAATCTCGACGCCGACGGTGAAGCGGCGCTGACGAAAGCAATCTCCGGCGTTCGCTCGAGAGGAGGGATCGCGATCGTGATCGCGCATCGGCCGAGCGCTCTCGTGGCAGTCGATAAGGTCTTGGTCATGGGCAATGGCCAGATGCAGGCTTTCGGTCCGAAGGATGAGGTGCTCAACAAGACAACGATGAGGTCGGCAAAGGCAGCGCCGCAATCAATGCGTCTGCTGATTGGCGGCGAGGAGACGGGATCTTGAGCGACAGAGGAGCGCCGTCGGCGGAGCGCGCCATCCGCAAGCTGACAGCTGCTGCCCTCGGCACCGTCCTGCTTCTCGGCGGCGTCATGGGAGGTCTTGCCGCCACCACACGTCTCTCGGGTGCTGTCATTGCAGCAGGAACGGTGGTTGTCGACAGCTATGTGAAGCCGGTCCAGCACCAGAAAGGTGGAACGGTCGGCCAAATCTTCGTCAAGAATGGCGATGTTGTAGACGCCGGTCAGGTCCTTATCCATCTCGACGACACGCAAACGCGCGCCAATCTCGCCATCGTCAGAAAACGTCTCGACGAGCTTTCAGCCAGAACAGCACGGCTTGAAGCGGAGCGTGATGGGGTGGAGGCGATCGCATTTACGAAGGAGTTTCTGGCAAAAGCGAACGACCCAGAAGTCAGCCGCTCGATCGAAGGCGAGAAGCGGCTCTTCGCCGACAGGAAGTCCTCGCGCAGGAGCCGCAAGGCGCAGTTGAACGAGCGAATTGAGCAGCTCAAACAAGAGACGGAAGGCCTCGTCGCGCAGGAAACCGGCAAACGGCAGGAAATCGGACTCATCGAGAAGGAGCTGGAAAGCCTGCAGCGCCTCTTCGAACAGGGATTGGTTCCAGCCAACAGGATTTTTGCCTTGCAGCGAGAGGCGGCGAGCCTCACAGGCGAGCTAGGCAGCCTGGTTGCCACAGAGGCACAGACGAAGGGAAAGATCACCGAGACCGAGCTGCAGATTATCCAGATCGATGATGACCAACGCAGCGAAGTCTCGGAGCAGCTTCGTCAAGCCGAGGGCGACGTGGGGGAGTTTACCGAGCGGCTGGTGGCTGCCGAGGATGACTTGCAACGCGTCGATATTCGTGCGCCACAGGTTGGCGTCGTGCATCAGCTTGCCGTTCACGCTCCCGGCGCCGTCGTCGCTCCGGGAGAAGCGATCATGCAGATTGTTCCGGATCGTGACGCACTCGTCGCGGAGGTCAAGCTTTCGCCAAGCGATATCGACCAGGTCAGCATCGGCCAGGCGGTGAATCTGCGGTTTTCCGCCTTCAGCCAGCGCAACACGCCGGAGCTCAACGGCATTGTGACCGGTGTCGCGGCGGACCTCACGGCGGACCAACGATCGGGCCTCAGCTACTACGTCGTCCGAGCCGAGGTTTCCGACGGCGAGTGGCAAAGGCTTGGTAACGTCACGCCTGTTCCCGGCATGCCGGTCGAAGCCTTCATACAGACAGGTGAGCGGACTGCTCTGGCTTATCTGACGAAACCCTTCATGGATCAGGTCGCGCGGGCCTTCAAGGAAGAATAGGAAGCAGCGCTCCTTGCATTGCCGTGACCTGACGACGTGCGCTATCGCCCGACGATTTTTGGGTGTCGATCTTTAGCAAATCAGCGATGATCGAACGGAGCTGTGGCCAAGGATGCTCATCGTTTGAGGCGGCTGGTTGCCATTTGGTCAGCGTGGCATGGAGCTTCGCGATCGCGCCGACGATCGATTCCGCTGGCGTATTCCATAGCATTTCTGCCACGTCGTCCTCCATGGCGGCCGCGCGTTCTTCGTCCTGGATCGCCTCGCTGTATCCAATCTGCTGGTCGGCCGCCTTCCAGGCCTCGGGCGCATCGGATGGCCTACCAACCATCGCGAATAGTCTCTTTTCGAGCCCTTGCTGCCGTAGGCATGATTCGATCAGCCGCTGGCGAGCCACGCACCATTGACGCCAAATGGTAAGGGCGCGATCGTCATTCCGGACATCCAACGGCGCTGTAAGCCGTGCCGCAACCTCGGGATTTGTGGGAAAAGACGCCACCACGAAGGAATGGAGGTCACCCTGCGTGACCGTAGTTAAAGTTCTGCTATTGTCGGAATCAGCCATGATCCGAGCTCCGGTAAACTTAGTTGTGGTCAGTCTACGTACGGTCGAGCGGGCCGCGCATGGGCAACCAAGTAATTCGTAACAGGGATACGATAAATACGAATGTCGTACACTGCAATACAGAATCGTATCGGCATTACGAAATGACGCCGATCCAGTGTAAAATGGCGCGTGTAGCATTGGACTGGGGAACGCGCGATCTCGCCGCGAAGGCCGGCGTTTCGCCTGACACCATCGCGCGCTTTGAGCGGGGCGAGCAGCTTAAGTCCGCGACGGTTGCGACAATCCAAGCTGCTTTTCATGCCGGAGGAATAGAGTTCATTCCTGAAAACGGCGGCGGAGTTGGTGTTCGTTTCAAGAAGCCTGCGTCGTAGACCATCAAAGGCACAATCGCCCTTGACATCCTCCAGGCGATCAGTCGCATGAGAGCTTCCTTCGCCTGTACGGAAAAGCCGATGGTCCAGCGACGGAGCCTTGGGCTACCCACAGTATTGAGGCTCATATGAACATTGAGAATCGCCTGACAGAATTGATCCGTGATTTCGGCGGACGGTTACCGGACGAGTATATTCGCGAATATATATCTCTGGCGGAGCATAATGAGTGTGCAGTCGCGTTGGAGAATCTATGCACGCAGTTATACGAATATGACGTGGTGCCAACGCTTCGGGAACTGACAGCGATTCAAGAGCTGTCCGATGCGTTGCGCCTAGGAAAGGAGACTTGGGAGGTCGCGCCGACGATCGATTCCGCTGGCATATTCCAAAGCATTTCGGCCACATCGTCCTCCATGGCGGCCGCGCGTTCTTCGTCCTGGACCGCCTCGCTGTAGCCAATCTGCTGGTCGGCCGCCTTCCAGGCTTCGGGCGCATCGGATGGGCTACCAACCATAACGAACAGTCTCTTTTCGAGAACTTGCTGCCGCAGGCATAATTCGATCAGCCGATGGCGAGCCGCGCACCATCGAGCGCGTGAATAGTGCTCATCAGCCATTCTCAATCAGCGCGAAGCCGATTGCGGCGGTGAGATAGCCCTAGCAGCTTGAACAGGAGAATGCCGGCTCCTTGCTAGCCACAATCGCCGGTGGCGATTGTCGACCAGTGCCTTGGCACGGTCGCCTTGTGGTACTGCCCCTCGGTCAAATGACATTCGATCCGGCGGTGCCGGGTCCGCCAGGTTCGTGTGCGGTGACCGCTGACAGGAGCGCGCCGCCGGCAGCTGGGTTTCGCGCTGACAACAGGCCCCTCTCGTACCGAGTGAGGGGAGAAGTTTACCATCGCAAGAAAATCATCTTCCATTTCACAGTATATATGTTAACTCTTTATTAGGAGTGGGGAGTATTCCGGTTATGATTTAAGAACAATGGACGGTTGTTTCGGCAATTTCGGAACCACAGCGCGTTCCTGCGTGCCGTCCTGGTCTGAATACTCTTGAATCAGCTTCGGGTTACTTGTTTTGTGTTATGGGGGGTAATTTAATGGCTACGCAAAGCACCGGCGGCGGCAGCACGACTTCTTTCTCCAATACGCCGCAGGCGAAGGATGACTCTTACATCTGGACAGAAGACCAACTGCTCAGTCTCCAGCTCTACAATGCGGCCACTAAAACCATAACCCTTGACGTGATGTCGAATGATCTTGGTGGGAATGCCAAATCCCTCTTCTCGGTCGATGACGGAGATGGCAATCCAATTACTGCTGACTATGAGCTTCTTGCGAAAGACGTCGGAGCGAATGGGGCATCTGCCTGGGAGACGACCCTGCTCGGCAATTGGGTCAGGATCAACAACGGAAAGATTGAATTCCGTATTAGCGATGGAAGTGGCGTCGCGGGCTCGGGAGCGGATATCAACACACTGTCTGCCGGTGAAATCCTCAAAGATAGTTTCGTCTACGCGATACGGCTCGGCAATGGCACGCTGAGCGAGGCGAATGTCTCGATCTCGCTCACCGGCGCCAACGATGCGGCTTCGATCGTCGTCGATGCGACGGTCACCGACGACCGGGCGACGGTCGAGGCGGGTGCGGCCGGCAGCGGCGATGCGAGTGCCTCCGGCAAGCTGACG
>NZ_ML133703.1 GCF_003985155.1 Rhizobium vallis
GAAAATGGTCATCCGCATTGCCCTCGCCAGAAAGCTCCTCGTCATTCTCAACGCAAAAGCACGAGACGCGCGAAGGGAATTCCAATATGCAACTTGACACACCAGATAGTCGCTCATCCCTGTGCTCGTCACAGGGATCCAGCGCGCCCAAGTCCTTGGGCGGGGAGACTCCATTGCATGATAAGAGTCATTCACGGCGCAGACGCGCCGTGGCTAGATTCCTGTGACAAGCACAGGAATGAGGAAGGGAGTACCGCCCCAAGGGCCTCAAGGTACAAGGCGGACGCGCCGGCCGTCGACCCTAAGCTGGGGAGATTGTTGACCCAATCCGAACGATTCATTCGTTTCCCTTTTGTACTCTTCCCCTCTTCCCTTTCGCGCTGACTCTCTCCATATTCGCGCCATGGCCAGATCTCCGAAGAAATCCCCCGCCCCGAATGGCTTCGAGGAAGCTCCCCAGTCGTCCTTTGAGGGCGCTCCCCTTTCCGGCTCGGTTGCCGATTGGGTGAAGCAGCTCGAGGCCGATGCGGAAGCGTCGGGTGTCGAGAGCCAGCGCGACATCGCCTCCAAGGCCGGCAAGCACCGCAAGAAGGTGGAGAACGAGGCGCGCAAGCACACCGAGGCGGTCAGCGTCAACAAGAAGGCGACGGCCAGCAAGACTGCGCGCGGCGTTTCGATCGGCGGCTCCACCGACCCGAAGACCCGCGCCGCCGCCGGTCTGAACCCGGTGGCGGGTCTCGATATTTCGCTTGAAGATGCCGGCAATATCTCGCCCGGCGGCGTCACCGCCACGGTCGAGGCGCTGTCGGCGCTGATCGAGAGCGGCAACCCGCTGCACAAGAACGGCAAGATCTGGACGCCGCACCGCCCTGCCCGCCCGGACAAATCCGAAGGCGGCATCCGCATCCTGATGAAATCGGATTACGAGCCGGCCGGCGACCAGCCCACCGCCATCCGCGATCTCGTCGAAGGGCTGGAGAATGGCGACCGCAGCCAGGTGCTGCTCGGCGTCACCGGCTCCGGCAAGACCTTCACCATGGCCAAGGTGATCGAGGCGACGCAGCGCCCGGCCGTCATCCTGGCGCCGAACAAGACGCTGGCCGCCCAGCTCTATTCCGAGTTCAAGAATTTCTTCCCCGACAATGCGGTGGAATATTTCGTTTCCTACTATGATTACTACCAGCCGGAAGCCTATGTGCCGCGCTCCGATACCTATATCGAGAAGGAATCCTCGATCAACGAGCAGATCGACCGCATGCGCCACTCGGCGACGCGCTCTCTGCTCGAACGGGACGACTGCATCATCGTCGCCTCGGTCTCCTGCATCTATGGTATCGGCTCGGTCGAGACCTATACGGCGATGACCTTCCAGATGTCGGTCGGCGACCGGCTGGACCAACGCCAGCTGCTGGCCGACCTCGTGGCCCAGCAATACAAGCGCCGCGACATGGATTTCACCCGCGGCTCCTTCCGCGTGCGCGGCGACACGATCGAGCTCTTCCCCGCCCACTTGGAAGATGCCGCCTGGCGCATCTCGATGTTCGGCGACGAGATCGACGCCATCACCGAGTTCGATCCGCTCACCGGCCAGAAGGTCGGCGACCTCAAATCGGTGAAGATCTACGCCAATTCGCACTATGTCACCCCGCGCCCGACGCTGAACGGCGCCATCAAATCGATCAAGGAAGAGCTGCGGCTGCGCTTGGCCGAACTGGAGAAGGCCGGCCGCCTGCTCGAGGCCCAGCGCCTGGAGCAGCGCACCCGCTACGATATCGAAATGCTTGAAGCCACCGGCTCCTGTCAGGGCATCGAGAACTATTCGCGCTACCTCACCGGCCGCGACCCCGGCGATCCCCCGCCGACTTTGTTCGAATACATCCCCGACAACGCCCTCGTCTTCATCGACGAAAGCCATGTCACCGTGCCGCAGATCGGCGGCATGTACCGGGGCGACTTCCGCCGCAAGGCGACGCTGGCCGAATATGGCTTCCGCCTGCCCTCCTGCATGGACAACCGGCCGCTGCGCTTCGAGGAATGGGACGCCATGCGCCCCGATACGATCGCCGTTTCGGCCACGCCCGGCGGCTGGGAGATGGAACAATCCGGCGGCGTCTTCGCCGAACAGGTGATCCGCCCGACCGGCCTGATCGACCCGCCGGTCGAGGTCCGCTCGGCCCGCAGCCAGGTGGACGACGTGCTCGGCGAGATCCGCGAAACCACGGCCAAGGGCTACCGCACGCTGTGCACCGTGCTGACCAAGCGCATGGCCGAGGACCTGACCGAATATCTGCATGAACAGGGCATCCGCGTCCGCTACATGCACTCCGACATCGACACGCTGGAGCGTATCGAGATCCTGCGCGATCTCCGCCTCGGCGCCTTCGACGTGCTCGTCGGCATCAACCTGCTGCGCGAAGGCCTCGACATTCCCGAATGCGGCTTCGTCGCCATCCTCGACGCCGACAAGGAAGGCTTCCTGCGCTCGGAGACCTCGCTGATCCAGACGATCGGCCGCGCCGCGCGTAACGTCGACGGCAAGGTCATCCTCTATGCCGACAACGTCACCGGCTCGATGAAGCGGGCGATGGAAGAAACCAGCCGCCGCCGCGAAAAGCAGATGGTCTACAATGCCGAACACGGCATCACACCGGAATCGGTCAAGGCCAGGATCTCCGACATCCTCGACAGCGTCTACGAACGCGACCACGTCCGCGCCGATATTTCAGGCGTCTCGGGCAAGGGCTTCGCCGATGGCGGCAACCTCGTCGGCAATAACCTGCAGACCCATCTCAACGCGCTCGAAAAGAGCATGCGCGACGCCGCCGCCGACCTCGACTTCGAAAAAGCCGCCCGCCTCCGCGACGAAATCAAACGCCTCAAAGCCGCCGAACTGGCCGTTATGGACGACCCGATGGCCCGCGAGGAGTCCAAGGCAATGGAAGGCAAAGGCGGCCGCGCCAATGGCAAGGGCAAAGCTACGGCCTCCAGCAGCAGCCCTCATGGTGAGGAGGCCCAGGGGGCCGTCTCGAACCACGAGGGCGGGCGTGGAACCTCCTACTTCTCCAGACCCAGCCTCGACGACATGGGCCCAGGCACCGACACATCAACGCCCCTCTTCCGCAAACCGGACCTGGACGAAATGGGCCGCCACGTCGCCACACCGGCCGATGGCAAAGGCCTCTTCCGCCGCAACACCCTCGACGAAATGACCGTCGGCCGCACGGAAAAGCCGGTGACCGGCCATGTGCCTGACAAGCCGGATGCCGCAAAGAGCACGAAGCGGTTCTCACCGCTGGTTGAGGGTCAGCCGGAACGCGATGACATGCGGCCAGTCGTGCGCGGGAAGACGGGCGTGGGAAGCTATGAGGATCCGGGCGAGCAGAAGCGCAAGGGGCGCACGAAGGGGAAAACCGGGCGGCCGGGGCGGTGATATCGGTTCGCGCGGCAAACGATTCAAAACTCAAACCGAAGTTGTCCGATTCCTAATTCGTCCATAATTAATTCTTTTGTCTTTACCGAACGAAATACCCGGTAAAAGGATTGCGATTTATATTTCTCCGCAATTTGGGAAATTACGCTTCGAGCACGATCAAAATAACGATCAAACTCTTCTTCTGCGGGGATATTTAACTCAGCCCCTCCCACCATCAACGATATGCAATACATTATATACCACTGAGTATAAGCTATAAATTCACCATTGCTCTCAAAATTCTCCTGCCTGCGGAGAACGACGAGTTCCGTTTCACGAACAGAATTAACAAACAGATAAAGCCGCGCTAATTTAACCAGGTAATCAGCGTCTAACTTTTCAGAGAAGATTAGATTATACATGGAACCGAATATCTCGTCCGACGCAGTCTTCGCGAGATGAGGCTCATGAAGCCTATAGGCCAATATTGCCTGCCCTAACTTCAATGAATCAATACGTCCGCCCTCTTCTGCATTTTCAAATTGGTTCTTTTTTCGCTCATATAAAAGATTATTATCCTCGAAAACAGCAGCAATTTTCTTTTGAATAGGGTCGTTCGCCTTGAGGTCTCGCGGAGCTATACGTGCCTGACTGTTTGTCGCAATTGCAATCTGCTCAGAAATATCCGGCCGGCTCGAGGCAAAAATCTTCACGAGAAGGACGACCTCCGCGACCCTTTCGGAGTCCCTTTTATAAGCTTCTAAAAGAGAATATGATGTTTGGGCACCGTTAACGATCTGAAAATCCGTTAAATGAATCTTGGATCCTCTCACCTTTTGATGAGTAAAGTCCTTCGCAATTATTGTAATACCATTATTCAAGTACCAAAAAAGATGGTTTTCCTCTGAAAGAGCGCTTTGATGTATTTGGCGATTATACCCACCGTCCAAGCCTAGGAAACCGCGAATATTTTCATCAAAAAGATGGCGTTTAATTGATCCCCCTTCGTTCGAAATCATTTCAATATACGATTTCGCGTCGACGTTCGCCACTAAGCCGCGAATATCACAATCGGTTCTCTCATATTTCTGAACGTCGACAGTATCAAGTATCCCGTTCTCCTTAGTTCTCCCATCACTGGACAATAAACTAATAATACTTTGGTACGACAGCTCCTCAACAGAGACAAATTCGTATTGCGTACAAAATGCATCAAATCTACTGCGCTCGTGAACGACGAGTGGCATTGCATTTGATACGAGAAAAACATGGATATATATTATTTTCCCCGAATCTATAAGGCGCCATACATCGATAATCTTCTCTTTAAGAAGAGGATTGACAGACTCAATTAAACCTGGTGCCCTATCTGTGATGTCCCTAATAAGGGAGATAAGTTTATCGATCTCGCTGCCAGGAAAATTCTTTTTGGAATTTTTTATATTTGAAGCATATTTACATTGAACAATACTTACATGGACGAAGCTGCCCGACTCTTGTATATAAACAGCATCGGCACCCCGATCATTTCCACCGTCCGTAATAAGAGAAGATATCTCTTCGCCTGACCTCGGAAAAAGCGCGTCGAGTATCAAATAAAGAAAACCGGTAGAGCGGTCATCTAATCCGATCTTGTCGGCCGCCTTCCTAATTTTACTTTCGATGAGTGAAAATTCAAGCTCAGTGATCTGGCGCATGTAATTACCGACATCAATCTAATCAACTCAAGATAGACGGATTCGCCGCTCGCACAATCCTTTAAGTTAGCACTTCGATTTTATTGACAGAGTAGTTTAAATTGGCAGAAACCTTGCCCTTAGTTGACCCGCCATCAGCGCGCAAACGGCTTACGCACGCGTGCCCGCTGACGCCCAGTTCCAGAATGTGGAAGTCACTCTTGACTATCGGAGGGCTTGCCACTCACGGCGGCGAGTAGCCCAATCACAATATCTCTGTACTGCCTCGCTCTTGCCAATGGTCATGCTGATGCGGCGCTAATTCGATCTGCGGGAATTGTGAAGCCAGCTGATTGGAGACGCTGCACTAGCTTAGGAACGATTTCTTTGACATGGTGGTTGAACTCAATACGCAGAATGCCGTCCGTATCAGAGGGTCGTTCAAGCGTGCCTTTTTGCAGGATCGCCATATTTCCCCTTCCAAGTGCAGCCATTACCATCCCCATTTCGAGAATGACGTTCTGCCGGGCTCGGGGCTGACGATCGGCATCTGCGAGCCTATTGGAATAGCCATAATCATCCGGTGTCAGAAGGACTATGCCAAAAGCGGCGTCCTTATAGATGCTCTGCTCTAACGCTTCGACGATAGTCTTTCCTCCGCCGTCGGAGTTTTGGAGAATAAAAGGCTTCAACCCAAGCCTAAGAAGAACAAGTTCTAGTTGATCACGTGCTTCTGTATCGTGACCATGAACGACAAAAATCTTTGCTTCACTGTCAGCGGGTGCTGCAACAGGCGCTGGATTTCCGAGCGCAGAATCTATCTCCAGCTGAAATGTCTCCGGCTCTTTGCCTTGGCAGGTCAATGTCCCCTTTGACGGCCACCAATTCAGAATTTGGCCCGTCTTAGATCGGAATTGGACGTGGCCGTTTTTTTCGCTCCATTCGCCGGCTTTGCCGGTAGCGGCAACGGCTATCTCAAGCTCCTCACGCGTCCCGTGAAATTTTCCCACAGTCGGTCTCTCCTCCACAACGTTCGGTATCCATTCCTCAAAACAATCGGTGATGCAAGTTGAAGGACCTTCTGCAAAACGTGCTGCGGATTTTGCATGGATTCTTGAGCGCTTTGCTGCCGGGTAAGATTGCCGGTCTGTATAGGAAATGAGACCTATTGTCCCCAGACATTCAACCGTAGCTCTGCCGCCGTTCGTCCTCTTCCTTCGTGCCATCCGGCTTTACCACTTGTGACCAGAAAGAAACCAACAATGTCCGACACCATCCTACGCTACGTCCCCTCCGACCCGTATTGGCAACCCTCCCCGGAAAACGCCACCAAGGCGGTCTCCTTGCTGGAAACAATCGTCCCCGGGGCGGACGAAGTGAAATCGAGCTTCGAGGATGAGGTCAGGTTCTACGATCCCGGCGAAAACTGGTCTGGCGTGGAGTGCGGCGCCTGTGGTGCGGATGCCGAGGAATGGTGGGGAGAGGCGATGGAAACCGCTTCTGAGAATGGGTTTAAAGACCTCAGCACCGTGGCCCCTTGCTGCGGCGCCACCGTGTCATTGAACGACTTGCGGTATGTCTGGCCCGCCGCGTTCGGCCGCTTTGCTCTCGAGGCCCACAATCCAGGCATCGGAGATACCACCGAGGAACAGGATCGGAAGATGACTGAATGCCTCGGAGTGTCACTGCGGAAAATATGGGCGCATGTTTAGGTTATCGCCGCTCCGCTTCTTGTGACCGCCTCTCTCCTCCGCAACGATGAAGCGGCGACACTCCCTTACGCTGGTGAAGGAACATGGAAGGCGGAGGATATCGCCAACCAGCGGGACGAGGACCCGTGGAGTTTGCGTACGTTTACCGGATGATGCGGAGTAATTGGCGGCCACTGCCTTCTCCTCCCTCATTCCTGTGCTCGTCACAGGAATCCAGCTACCGCGCGTCCGCGCGGTGAATGACTCCAACTCGATAAAGGCTTCTCTCGCGCCCAAGGACTTGGGCGCACTGGATTCCTGTGACAAGCACAGGAATGACGGAGGAGAGGTGGTTGCCATTGCCGCCAACCTAGCAGAGAGCCAACAGTTCCATCTATCCCAATACCGCCTCCGCCATCCCCCTCACCCAGACACAACCCTCCCCTCCCCAGCCACCAGCGCAAAATAAATCCGCTCCACCCGACAAGCCGCACTCCTGGCGCTCGCCTCATATCCCGCCGCCGGCCATCCCAGCCGTGGGCTGCCATCGGCCGCCATCAGCCAGTACCAGCGCTCGTCGGAGCCGGTCAGATCGATCTTGAAGATCCGCCCCATGCAGGTTTCGCCGTCAAAGCCGATGAAATCGTCGCCCGGCTTTTCCTTCCACGCGTGGCGCCATTTGCCCCTGGGCCGCTCGCCGCTAATGATCATTTCCCAGCTCTTCCAGCCGTTGTAATCCGACCGCGCCGTCAGCGAGCCGTCATAGGGTTTCCGGTCGAACGCCAGGCAGCCTTCCAGAAAGACGGCGACGGACTCGCAAACATCCCGCCAGGCCTGGTCGTCGCGCCATGTCAGCCTGTAGGCGAGCTCATCGGACACATTCCGCAACGCCTGGGCGATGGCGAAGGCGACACCTTCCCGGGTTGCCGGCCGGCCATTCGCCTTGATGTCGAGAGAGGTGCAGAGGAAATCAGCCGCGTCGGCGGCGATCGCATCGATGACCTCAGGCTTCCGGCGCTTGCCGATCTCATAGCCGCCGAAATCCCGTATTCGACGCTGTGTCTGCCGGCGAAGGGTAGTGTTGAGGAACGATCTTAACAGCGTTCCGATATCGTCTTGCATGCGTTGTCCTCTCCTCGCGAGGATGTTTGCCGCATGGTTTCGTGAATGGCTCCCGCCCGAGCCGGTGAAATTAGCGCAATTCCTGACGCAAGACCGCCACACGCCTTTGCCTGAATTGCTCTAGCTCTTTGTTTTCACGCAATTCCGGACGCAAAACCGTTACACACTTTTGCTGGAATTGCTTCAGATCAGCGTCGGTTCCGGATCGTCCTCGACTTCCTCGATGATCTCAGGTCCGTCATTCCTCGGCGAGCCGACGCCGCGGCCGATCTTCCACATCGTCATCAGCTCGGCCGGAAAAGGCTTCATCAGATCGCCGGGATCGGGTTCTGGCGACAGCCACCTTTCATAATCCTCGCGATGCAGGATGACAGGCATGCGGTCGTGAATCTCAGCCATCATCTCGTTCGGTTCGCAGGTGACGATGGCGAAGTTGCGGATCGACACGCCGTTCTCATCCTTCCAGGTCTCCCAGATGCCGGCGAGCGCGAAGGGAGAGCCGTCCTCCATCGCGATCGCATAGGGCTGCTTGTTCTTGCCGGTGCCGAGAATATCCTTCCATTCGAAGAATCCGTTGATCGGCACCAGGCACCGGCGCGAGCGATATGCCGAACGGAACATGCCATTGGAAGCGATGCTCTCGCAGCGGACATTGACCGGCGGCGGCCTGCCCCCCGGCTTGGCCCAGGACGGCATCAAGCCCCAGCGGGCGGCCACGAAAATGGCGCCCAATGTGTCAGGCTCGCGCACCACGTCCATGATGATAATCGGATAATCCTGCGACGGCGCGCCGTTCCATCGCGGAAAGCGATTTCCCAACCCGTCGACATCCCCGCCCTTCACTGCAAAGGGGAAATTGCTGATCAGTTCCTCAAGAGACGTCCTGACGAATATGCGTCCGCACATGCCGTTTTCTCCGCCGGTAGAGTATTAGATGTTCCTATTATGTTCACGGCCGGAAGCGTGTCAACGATGTCTCAGTTGCACCCCGCTGGAATGCCCGCCGCCCGCATCTAAGCGCGCGGTCTGCCGTTCAGCTTTCGATCCAGTTCGTCAGTTCTGGCTTTCCCAAGACCTGCCTCATCCGCAAGTCGAGGCCACTGATCAACGGCGGCGCGCACCTCTTCGATGATATCAATGGCATCGCCTTCAGCGATCGATGCTCCCTTTGCCACGGAAAGCAAATGCTCCTTCCCGGGATTGCGCCCTTCTCCCCCGATGGAGGCGCTGTGCTCGCCGCCAGGACCTTGCGAAAAGGTGAGGTCGTATGCCGGAGACAGCGTCCACCGGCCATCCCCAGCCATCAGGAAGGCGTGGTTCTTGGCATGGTCGTCCCTGTTATGAGCGAAGACGTTGAAGGTCATGTTGCGAAACATCCGCGACACATCCTGGCTGTTGCGTGTCAGCGCAGCCGTGACCTTGTGGAGGCTCTCATAGTCGAGGGTCGGTTCGCGGTGGCTCGCATTGACCAGACCACACGCTGTGTGCATGTGCAGGCGACCGTTCGCGGCTCTGTCGAACCTCTTCGTTGCGAAAAGGCGATTGCCCCTGGCGGTCTCGATGACCCGGGTCTCGGCCATCTCTAGTCCTGCCGCCCGTGCCATCAGGGCATAGGCGTACTCTTCGACGCCAATATCCTCCCGGTCGTGGATGCTGCGACCTTTGACCAGCCAGTGCTCGAAGCCAGGCTCCATTGCCAACCCGTAATCGATGTAAAACGAGTTCCTTTCACTATTGAGGCCGACCATGATCTTCGGCCTCGCACCTGCAGATCCGCCCTGCGCCTCCTGCAGTGCATCGATCTCGGCTGTGTCCATTTCGTTCTGGACACGGTCGACTTGTTCGACGAACCAGTCGAGGTCGTTTTGACCGTGCTTCTCCAGGGGAAGTTCAGGGATGAAGGCGAGCGCTCCCATCCCGGTCGTTCCAACGGCTGAGAGGCGGTCGATGGGTGTCACATCGCCCGTCTTGACCCCGATTTTCTCGAGACGGCGATCCAGGAGCAATCGACCCCAACCGTCCGGAACGCAGTCATTGAAGAGGCCGTGCAGCCCTTCGAATTCCCTGGGGATCCTGCCGGGGGGCGCCAGCCCTGCCCTCACGGGCAGTTGGAAAGGCGATATCGGCAACGGCGAAGCGATGAAATCAGGCGCGTATTCGAAATATGCCTGACGCTCCCTGGAACTCCATGCCAGTGTCCCCAATTCACGCCGGGCGCCTTCCAGGTCAAGGACGACCCTGATCTTGTTAATGGAGACGAACTTCATTTCTTGCGCACTCTCTGCCTGACCGGATGTCCGATAATGTCGTCCAGTGTCTTCGCCGGTCGAGGAGGAAACAAGGTTTCGAGTTCCGCTTCCGCTTCGAGAGCGAATGCAATTTTGACGACAGATTCGAAAGATCCCTTTCCAGTCTCCTCCAACAGTCGAAGCGACCCGTAAGACACGCCGGATCGAGACGCGAGTTCGCGCTGTGTGAGGTTCATGTCGATCCGGCGACGCTTCATGCGCGCAGCAACATTTTCGATGATTTGCGCGGGAGAAGTCAGCGTAAGCGCAAACATATCAGCACTTATCCGTCATTTTCAATTTAAGTGCTAATATGATAGCAATTGCTTTACATGTCAATATGCGTCGCTGACCACAGACCATTCCCGCGCGCTGCACATGGTTGCCTTTGGGGAACAGAGCGCGCTTCCGCCGACGAGCAACCTGCGCCCCCGCTGGAATGCCGCATCCGCGACTCGTGCTATAGTTTTTTCGTCACCAGAAGGAGCCCGCATGCGCCTGCCCGCCCTCGCTCTCGCCCTCTCCGCGCTGATCGCCCCTCCCGCTTTCGCCGAGACCTTCAAAACCCCGAAGGCGCTGCTGCAGGCGCTGTACAGCTTCGATGCCGCCAGCAGTGACGACAGCCCCTCTCCCTATTCGGCTTTCTTCTCCGACCATCTGAACAAGATACTGCAGGCCGATCTCGACAAGACGGCGGAAGGCGATGTCGGGGCGATCGATTTCGATCCCGTCATTGCGGGGCAGGATGGCGAGGCAAGCGACCTCAGGATCGGCCAACCGATCCTGCTGAACGGCCGGGCGGAAGTCGAGGTGCAGTTTCGCAACGGCGAAAACGTGACGCTCTATTACAGGCTGGTGAAGGAGCATGGCGGCTGGAAGGTGGAGGATATCGCCAACCAGCAGGGCGAGGAACCCTGGAGCTTGAGTGCGTTGCTGGGCGATGAGGAATAGCTGGCGGCCACGACCCTCTCCTTCCCCGCGGGCGCGGGCGCCCGCTCTTGATCGGAAAGCTCCATATCAGCTGAACGAGGCAACCGCCCATGCCGGAACTGCGCATCGACCCGTTCCCTTCCGCCGCCGAGCTGAACACCCTCTTTTCCGCCGCCTGGGGCAGCCCGCACAGCCGGGATTTCACCGCCATCCTCTCCCGCAGCCTCGCCCATGTCGGCGCCTACCATGACGATAGGCTCGTCGGCTTCGTCAACGTCGCCTGGGATGGCGGCATCCATGCCTTCATCCTCGACACTTCGGTTCATCCCGAGATGCGAAGGCAAGGCATCGCGACGCGCATGGTCCGCCAGGCGACGAGCCTCGCCCGCGAGCGCGGTGCCGAATGGCTGCATGTCGATTTCGAACCGCACCTGACCGGCTTCTACCGCGCGTGCGGATTTACCCCCCACCGAAGCAGGGCTGATCAAGCTCAAGTAAGGTCTCCCGCGCGGGAAGCAGGAAAAAGTCGAAGCCAGAACCAACCTGCGATGGTGACGCGGACGACGCCGCAGCGCGGCATTGCCGAAGGACCGCCCCAAGACACAACCTTCCCGAGAGCATCCCGGCTGGCAATGAAAGATAATACTAATTAGGAGATCAAAGCATGCCTTTGAGTTCTCGAATTAAAATTTGCTTTCGAGTATTTTATCCTTAGTTTTTCATTAAAAAAGCAATGAAAAGACACAATTTTGCATTGAAAACATCATCGGGGGTTGGCATAGATCCCCAGGGGGTTGTCCGTCCGTTGAAGCTGCAAGAACAGTTCTTTCGGGGATGTCTCATATTGCCGAGTACAACGCATCTTTTGGGGAAAGATATATATGGCCTTGAATATTCTGGACACGAACGGCGCAACGATTACCAAGACCGGCGCCGAATTCGAAGCTTACGACGTCATTAGGAACTCCGCCGAAAATCCTTCCGTGCCTGTCACTCTGGTTGTCTCGGATTCCGGCGTGGCCCATCTGGCCGACGAGTTAGGTTCGGTCTCCGCAAACGTAAGAGGCTCAAGCGGCGACAATGCGATCACGACAGGCGCAGGCGATGACACCATTATAGGCGGTGACGGCGCAGACACGCTGAACGGCGGCGCCGGAAACGATCAGCTCTATGGCGGAGCGGGCAATGACACGCTGATTGGCGGCGATGGCAACGACCACATATTCGGCGACACCGGAAATGACGTCATCAGAGGCGGCGCGGGCAACGATACGATCACCGATGGTGGTTTCGACTTTCTGCCTGGACCTGGCGGCCTCGTGCCGGAACTCTTGGATATCGATGCAGGCGACGGCGACGATGCCATCATCCTGCAGCTCGCTCCACGGCTTTCCGGAACTATCGATGGCGGCGCGGGGATTGATTCGCTCCAAGCCTTTGAGCTAAGAGGCCTGACGATCAAGAACATCGAAGTCCTTGAAACGGCGGGATATACGGTTTCCGGTTCGAGCGCGCAATTCGAGAGCTTTGACAAGATCGTTTACTCGACCGATCAGTTCCGCGATTCCAAAGCCGCATTGGCATTGACGGACAGCGCTCACGTCGATCTTTCCGACGAGCTGGGAAATCACGGGGCTTTCGTCACCGGCTATGTCTCCGGCGTTGACATCAAGACCGGCAACGGCGACGACGAATTTACCGGCACCGACGGCAACGACACTTTCGACGGCAGCGGCGGCAATGACATCATCAACGGCAAGGCCGGCAATGACAAATTGATCGGTGGCGCCGGCAACGACACCATCAATGGCGGCGCCGGCATCGATACGGCGTTCTTCTCCGGCAATTTCGCCAATTATTCCTTCGCGTTGAACAACGGCGATCATATCCTGACGAGCGCCGCGGAAGGCACCGACACGCTGACGGACGTCGAATTCTCGCGCTTTGCCGATGGCGTCTATGACTTTGCCAAGGGAACCTTCAAGCCCGATAGCAGCAACAGCGCGCCGACCGATATCCAGCTGTCGAAAACCGCTTTGTCGGAAAACACCCCGCTCTGGACGACGGTCGGTCTGCTCAGCGCCAAGGATGCCGACGGCGACGCCCTCACCTACACGCTGCTCGACGGCGCCGGCGATCACTTCCGGCTCAAGGGCAACCGCATCGTCACCTCGAAGGCTTTGGACTACGAGACCGACAAGTCGCACACGATCAAGGTCGCCGTCTCCGACGGCAAGGTCACTGTGGAAAAGGAAATCGTGATCAACGTCGTCGACGTCAACGAAGCTCCGGTCAACAAGGCGCCGATCAATCTCGCCTTTTCGCGTACGTCGATTTCCGAGAATGTCGCGATCGGCACCTCGGTCGGCCTGCTGTCGGCCGTCGATCCGGAAGGCGGCGTTGTGAAGTGGCGGTTGACGGATGATGCGGACGGCGTCTTCAAGCTCGTCGGCAACAAGATCCAGACGACGGCAGCGATAGACTACGAAAGCACCCATAGCCTGACCTTAACCGCCGAAGCCTATGACGCGGCTGGAAACGCCACCAGCCACGATTTCACGCTTGCCGTGAAGGACGTCTTCGAGCCGTCGTTCTCAAGCTTGGCGCATGAGGCATTGATCTGACCGCGACGTGATTGCGGCCGACGCAGAGATGCGTCGGCAAAACGCACCTTTTTGAAAGTTTCCATATGGCCTTGAATATTCTCGACACGAACGGCTCCGCGGTGACCAAGACCGGCGCCGAGTTCGAAGCGTACGACGTCATTCGCCACTCTGAAGCCGCTCCTCTCGCCGCTGTCACCCTCGCCGTCTCGGGTTCCGGGGTGGCAGATCTTGCCGATGAACTCGGCTCGGTCTCCGCAAGCGTGACGGGCTCGAGCGGCGACAATGTGATCACAACAGGTGCAGGCAACGACACCATCTCAGGCGGCAACGGCGCAGACACGCTGAGCGGCGGCGCTGGCGACGATCAGATCAGAGGCGAAGCTGGCGATGACCTGCTGAATGGCGGTGATGGCAATGACAGGCTCTTCGGCGACGCCGGCAACGACGTCATCAAGGGCGGTGCGGGCGACGATGTGATTGTCGACGAAGGTTATACCAACGACGTTTTCGATATTGATGCAGGTGAGGGTAAGGACCTCGTGTCGTTGTCACAGGGTTTTACCAGTACGCCATCCGGAAAAATTGATGGCGGTCTCGGAGTCGACACGCTGCAAGCCAACAATCTGAGCGGCTTGACAATCAAAAACTTCGAAATCCTCGACACGCACGGATTCGATGTTGTCGGATCGGCCGCGCAGTTTGAAAGCTTCGAGAAAATTATTTCCGGTACGGTCGGTCCCTCCCCCACCACCACCTTGCGGTTGACAGACGGCGCCCATGTCGACCTCTCGCAGGAGCTAGGTCCCGGCCTGATCTACATCTCTCCTGACAATTACGCCACCGGTATCGACGTCACGACCGGCGGCACCAGGGATTACCTGACCGGGGCCGGCGGGAATGACATCCTCGACGGCGGCGCTGGTGACGACCACATCTGGGGCAATGAGGGAGATGACCGGTTGACCGGTGGAGCCGGCAACGACACCATCGAAGGCGGCGACGGAAATGACGTCATCCGGGGCGGCACCGGCAACGACAAGATCGTCGATGGCCAAATTAGTGGCTCCAGCCCCGAAACCTTCGACATCGATGCCGGCAGCGGCAATGACACCGTGATCTTGCAGAACGACGACACCGCGCTTTCCGGAACAGTCGATGGTGGTGCGGGCACTGACAAGTTGCAAGCCAGCCATCTGAGTGGCCTGACGATCAAGAACTTCGAAACCCTTGATACAGCAGGTTTTGCGGGTGTCGGCTCGGCTGCGCAATTCGAAAGTTTCGATACGATTATCAACTCGAATACGACCAATGCCGTCTTCCTGAGATTGACGGACGGCGGCCATCTCGATCTCTCCGACGAGCTGGCAGGCCGTCAGGCCCAGATCTTCGGCAACGTCTCCGGTATCGACGTGACGACGGGTACGGGCAACGACAAACTGGAGGGCACCGACGGCAACGACATTTTCGACGGTAGCGGCGGCAACGACACGATCAACGGCAATGCCGGCAATGACAAGCTGACCGGCGGCGAAGGCAACGACCAGATCTTCGGCGGCGTCGGAAATGACGTCATCAGGGGTGGCGCGGGCGACGACAAGATCACCGATGGCGATAATATGTCCACCGCCCCAGAGACCTTCGATATAGACGCCGGCGATGGCAATGACGCCATCAACCTGCAGACACATTCTTCCGCAATTTCTGGCGTGATCGACGGCGGCGCCGGCATTGACACGCTGCAAGTCATCAAGCCGACGCTGGGCCCCGGCAATGAATTCATCGGGCTTGCGGGTCTGACGATCAAGAACGTCGAAATTCTTGAAACGGCGGGAGCCGAGGTTCTTGCCTCGGCCGCCCAGTTCGAAAGCTTCGACAAGATCGTCAAATACGACAAGCCAGGCTACGAGAACGACGTCCTCGCGCTGACATTGACGGACAGCGCCCATGCCGATCTCTCCGACGAGCTGGCAAACCGCCATGTCGATATCTTCGGCACGGCCTTCGGCATCGATGTCAAGACCGGCGGCGGTGACGACTATTTCTTCGGCACCGGCGGCAACGACACGTTCGAAGGGGGCGCCGGCAACGACACGCTCCTCGGGGGCGCCGGCATCGACACGGCCGTTTTCTCCGGCAACTTCGCCAATTATGCCTTCGCGACCAGCAATGGCGATCGCATCCTGACGAGCGCCAAGGAGGGCACGGACACGCTGCGTGACATCGAAATCGCGCGTTTTGCCGATGGCGTCTACAATTTCGCCACGGAAAAGTTCACGCCTGACAACAACGCCGCACCGACCAACATCCAGCTTTCGAAAACCTCCTTGTTGGAGAGCACACCGCTCTGGACCACGGTCGGCCTGCTCAGCGCCAAGGACGCCGATGGCGACGCCCTCACCTACACGCTGATCGACGGGGCGAACGATCATTTCCGCCTCAACGGCAACCGCATCGTCACTTCGAAGGCGCTCGACTACGAGACGGACAAGTCGCACACGATCAAGGTGGCCGTTTCCGACGGCAAGGTCACCGTCGAAAAGAGCATCACCATCAACGTCCTCGACGTCTACGAAGCCCCCGTCAACAAGGCGCCGATCAACCTCGCCTTCTCGCGCAGCTCGATCTCCGAAAATGTCGCGATCGGCACCGCAGTCGGCCTCCTTTCGGCGGTCGATCCGGAAGGCGGCGTTGTGAAGTGGCGGTTGACGGATGATGCGGACGGCGTCTTCAAGCTCGTCGGCAACAAGATCCAGACGACGGCAGCGATCGACTACGAAAGCACCCACAGCCTGACCTTCACCGCCGAAGCCTATGACGCGGCCGGAAACGCCACCAGCCACGATTTCACGCTCACCGTGAAGGACGTCTTCGAACCGTCCTTCTCGAGCTTGTCGCATGAGGCATTGATCTGACCGCAATACAGTCGCTCGGGATGCAGGAATGCGTCCCGAGCACAGGCGGAATGCGCCGGCGCGCCCAAACACCGGTGCTGCCGGTGCCGCCAGCTTCCAACCTGCAGCTGCCGAATCTCCGATTGAGGCCACCGCCCGTCATCCGTTCTTGCAGGTGCAACGCATCTTTTGGAAAGTTAAAACATGGCCTTGAATATTCTGAACACGAATGGCGCATCGATCACCAAGACCGGCGCCGAGTTCGAAGCCTACGATGTCATCCGCTATTCCGCCGCTAATCCTCACGCCAAGGTCACCCTAGTCATTTCAGGTTCCGGCACGGCCGACCTTGCCGAGGAGCTGGGATCGGTTTCCGCGGAGGTCACCGGTTCGAACAGTGACAATGCGATCACAACAGGCGCAGGCAACGACATCATTCAGGGCTATGCCGGAAATGACCAGCTGAATGGCGGCGATGGCAACGACCAGATCAACGGCGGCGCCGGAAATGACGTCATCAGGGGCGGCACGGGCGACGACACGATCGTGGATATTGATGGTGGTTTTACTGATGACACAGTCTTCGATATCGATGCGGGCGACGGCAATGATGCCGTGGTCGTGGGGGATTTAGTCGATGGTGCGAATTCCGGAACAGTCGACGGCGGAGCCGGCATTGACAAGCTGAAAGCCTACAATCTTACCGGCATAACGATCCAGAATTTCGAAATCCTTGAAACGTCGATAGGCACTGTCGGTACTGCGGCGCAGTTCGAAAGCTTCGACAAGATCACCTTCTCCGACGGTCCGCTCGGCGAAAACCTTGCCGTCACCCTGAAATTGACGGACGGCGCCCATGCCGACCTTTCGGACGAGCTGGGAAGCCGCTCGGCCTACATCTCCGGCATCGGCTCCAATATCGACGTCAAGACCGGCGGCGGTGACGACGTGTTGACAGGAACCGACGGCAACGACATTTTTGACAGTGGCGCTGGTAACGATACCATCAATGCCGCTGCGGGCAACGACACCATCAAAAGCGGCGCAGGCAACGATACCATCATCGACGGCAAGTCTTACGGCTATGGCGAGGTCTTCGATATAGACGCCGGCAGCGGCAACGATATCGTGACCCTAACCGTATATGGATCCGACATCGCGTTCTCAGGAACAGTCGATGGCGGCGCCGACACCGATACGCTGAACGCCGGCAGCCTTGTCGGTCTTACCGTGAAGAACTTCGAAATCCTGGAAACATATGAAGGCAATCTTCTTAGTGGGGGCGTGCTTGGTTCGGCCGCGCAGTTCGAAAGTTTCGACCAAATCCTCCTCTCCCGAGGACCGGTTTTCGAGGACATGCTTATCTCCCTGAGATTGGCCGACAGCGCCCATGCGGATCTCTCCGACGAGTTGGCAGACCGCTCGGCCTCCATCAGCGGCACCGCCTTCGGCATCGACGTCAAGACCGGCGGCGGCGACGACGTTTTTACAAGCACTGGCGGCAACGACACTTTCGACGGTAGCGCCGGCACCGACACGGCGGTCTTCTACTTCAATTTCGCCAATTATTCCCTCTCGGTGAACAATGGCGATCATATCCTGACAAGTGCGCAGGGGGGGACGGACACGCTGCGTAACATCGAATTTGCTCGTTTTGCCGATGGCGTCTATGATTTCGCCACGGAAACTTTCACGCGCAACAACACCGCGCCGACTGATATCCAGCTCTCAAAGACCGCTCTGTTGGAGAGCACTCCGCTCTGGACCACAGTCGGTCTGCTGAGCGCCAAGGATGCCGATGGCGACGCCCTCACCTACACGCTGCTCGACGGCGCTGGCGATCACTTCCGGCTCAAGGGCAACCGTATCGTCACTTCGAAGGCACTGGACTACGAGACTGACAAGTCGCACACGATCAAGGTGGCCGTCTCGGACGGCAAGGTCACCGTTGAAAAGGACATCGTGATCAACATCCTCGACGTCAACGAAGCCCCCGTCAACAAGGCGCCGATCAATCTCGCCTTCTCGCGCGGCTCGATCTCCGAAAACGTCGCGATCGGCACCTCGGTCGGCCTTCTCTCAGCCATCGATCCGGAAGGCGGCGCCGTGAAATGGCGGCTGACGGATGATGCGGACGGCGTCTTCAAGCTCGTCGGCAACAAGATCCAGACGAAGGCAGCGATCGACTACGAAAGCACCCACAGCCTGACCTTCACCGCCGAAGCCTATGACGCGGACGGAAACATCACCAGCCACGATTTCACGCTTTCCGTTAAGGACGTCTTCGAGCCGTCGTTCTCGAGCTTGTCGCATGAGGCTTTGATCTAGCGCATCCCCGGCGCAAAACCGTGCAGCGGTTTTGCGCGACAGGCTTCAGCCACGACACGATTCCCCCGGACGCAGAGATGCGTCCGGAATGGCTTGAGAGACAGGCAGCCGGCAAGATACGCCAGTGCTCTCCGCTTCGAATGAGCGCCAGTGCTTCGAGGCTCCAGTCTGTGGAATCCGCACCTCAGCGTGAACAGGCGCCGCGCCCCACCCGGGGAATTCCCATCATCAGCGCGGATGCCCGCATGGTTAAGACCATCTAAAGCCTTGCCTGGATTTCATCCGAGGATCGAATAACACTCCTGCTGACGGCCGTGTCTTGCGGTTGCCGTGCTACAAGAGCGGAACCGATTCTTTGAGGCGCCCCTCCGGCTCATGGAAAGGCGGAAACGCTCGGCGCGGGTTGTCGGCTTGAACGCCGAAGGGATAAGCCATGCTCATGATTGTATTTATATTCGGCCTTTCGATCGCCGTTTCGCAGCTCATCTGCACGCGGTTGCCGACTGGCTTCCTCTATTCCCTGCTCGCCTGGCTTTGCACCGTCGTGGCCGCCTTTGCCGCCACCGTCATGGCCTTCGCCGCCCTCTATTTCGCCGACCCCGTGGCCATTACGCCCAGCGACCTCGTAGCGTCGTCAGCGATCAATTTCACGGAGGCGCTCCTGCTCTCACCGTTCGTGGTCTGGTTCCTGCGCCGAAAGGCACGCAAGCAGGCCGCCGCGCCCGAGGCATGAGGCGAGGCAAATGCCCGGGTCCAGTCCGCGACGTTGTACCGCCACCAAACCACTTCTGGGGGAATCCGTGTCCGGCTATCGAAATCCGTCGCGGCGTCTCATTCCCGTACGGAATCCCGATCTGGCACAGCCGTGCAAACATCTGCTAACTATTCGTCAAGTATCTGAATCTTCGGCCTTTCCTGTCATAATAGCGGCCACGCTATAATAAAGTCGCTTGCTTTTTGCCCGAAATGCTGGCACCAATTCATCCACTCGGGCATTTGCATGCCGGTGACTGGACCGATGTGGTAATCCCTTCCGTGACGGAGGGCGCGCGGGAATACCCGCCTACGTAGACGTTCTTTCCCCGTACGTGACTTCTCCGACTGACCCTTCGTCCCAGACGACCGGGGCGAAAGCTAAAGCCGTCCGCTTCCTCTCGGGGGCGCGGATACTACACAGACTAAGGGAAAAGGACTATCCCAATGGCCACCAAGGGCACCGTAAAATTCTTCAACCAGGACAAGGGTTTTGGTTTCATCACGCCGGACGGCGGCGCAAAGGACGTTTTCGTCCACATCTCTGCGCTGCAGGCTTCTGGCATCCAGTCGCTGCGCGAAGGCCAGCAGGTCACCTTCGACACCGAGCCGGATCGCATGGGCAAGGGCCCGAAGGCCGTCAACATCTCGGCTTCGTAAGTCAGACTTCCGCTTCGGCGGCATGGACGGCGCTCCGCAAGGGGCGCCGTTTTTGTTTGTTGACAAGCCTTGCCCGCACTCGAAGTCATCCTCGGCCCTGTGCCGAGGATCTGCTGCACGCCTCGCGTGAGGCACCGTTTTTGTTTTGGTGGCCCGAATTTGTCGATGGCACGGCCAGGTGTTATATACGCGCTTGGTGGACGATCACGCCCAGACGGCGGTGATGGCACACGAACAAAGGAACAATGGAAACGTCGATGACTGAGAAGAGGCCGATATTTGCGGTCGCCCAAATGATCGATTTTCCCGACAATAAAAATTCTATGTGATTATTCAGGGCTTTACAAGTTTGTCGCCTGCTGATGTAAAAAAAAGTAACAAAGCGGGGGCGCTAAAGTGCGGTATCTTCTTGGTGAGCCTGTTCTAGACATCATCATGGCTTTGCGAGCTGGGGTCAGCAACTCCCAGCATGTCGATTTGGACACCGCCCTGGAGATCGCGCCGCGGCTTGAAGTTCTGCGTCAGCTTGTCATTAGGAACCATCATATCCTAGATGACGCTAGTCTGAGTCGGATGCTTACCGAAATCGAAGCAATAGACAGCAGTACTTCTTTCATGCGGCTTGACCTCGTTTCATTGGTCGTTCGAGACCGCATGCGACCCGGGAAGAAAGAGACCCGCAATGACATTCGAACGACCTTTACGGCTGCGCTGAAGCTCCTATTGAATCATGTACGAGACGCGGAACAGCTTGGGACGGAATTGGACGGGAGTGCCGCCGTCCCGCGTGAGCTTGCCCCTCCAGATAAGCGCACTATCGATCGCCTGGTCAATCTTGTTCCCGAGCAAAAACTTGCACCCGTACAGTTCAAGATCCATGAGGGGTTCTTGTCAGTGGATCACCAACCTTCAGTGGCCTCAAATAGAGATATCAAGAGCGCCGATTCCGCGCGAGAGGCACTTGTATCTCAAGGCAAGACGGTTGTTGAAGAGCTGGGTCGATCGAACTGCGACACGCGTTTTCTCGAAACTATAATTTCGCTCCAATCGAAACTGGAGGCGGCGGATGACGTTATCCAGCTTGGAATTTTGAACATCTCTTGTGACGAAATGGCGAAAAGGTATGACGCCGAGCTGAGTGGCGCGGTGGCTGCGCGTCTGCGCGCGCACATCAATTCCGTCGCCGCGTATGTGGCGCAGTTTCCCGACTGGCGCCGGTACACGGAAAATGCTGCTGTCGTCGAGCTTGATGAAAGTGATATTAGGAAGTCGGTCGGCATCGCCGATGAAATAGTTTCTAGCTTGAGCGATGAACCTGAACTGATAGACCCCGAAGTTCCTCATACAATCAAGCTAATAAAAGAAGCAGTTGGCGACCCTAATCGCGCCCTCAAACGAACTTCCTACGCGCTGTTTAGGACGTTGGAAAATTTATTCAGCAAAGTGTTCGAATTCGGGGCTGCGTTCGCGTCTGACCTCGCCACTCAAACGTCCACAAGACTAGCCAAATGGGGCTCACGCGCCGTAGCGGGCGGGCTAATTACACTAGTGTTGGGGTGGGCGGGAGCGCTCACCCCAATATTCCAACGACTTCCCGACGCTGGTTGGCTGACGCCTGCGATCTCGTTAATGCGAACGATTGGGTTTTGATAGCCTCTCATGCCGCCCTTATCCCCATGCCGGTTTGGCGATAGCGAATACGGCGGAAAGGTGGAAAAGATAGTTCCCTACGGTTTGCGGTTTCCGGCCTTCGCTAAATTCCTCGGCAAGCCCGACGATATCTTGACTGGTGATCTTCTCGCAGAGCTTCCCGGCAATCGGAAAATCCTTGATCTTCGCAAGAACCTGGGCCTTCGTCCGGCCTATGGCTTTCAGGCTCGTTTCAATGTATTTGTCGATCGCATCTGCAAGGGTTGCTTGAGGCTTTGATAAGCGCTCGATGGCGCCGGGTTGATTTAGCTCATCCTCTCGCTTGATTATCCACCCATTGGCGGCGGCTTTCCGGTCGAAGGTCTGGCTTTCCTTGTAGATTACCCCGTCGCGGTTGATGCGGATATTCGCCATGTGGGCGATTGTGCCGTCTTTCCGCTTTCTAGATACGATGGTTCCCAGTTGTCACACGACCCCTTTGACTGTCACAATGTACCAATTGATTGAACGAATACCCGCTGATGTAGCGATAACAACAACAAAACACAACATGTTGCGATTGCGGTTCAACGTGAAAATCAATAATGCGAAGGGAAATCAATGAGATACGGCAGCAAAAAATTTGCCGTTGCGCCGATGATCGACTGGACGGATCGGCATTGCCGTTATTTCCACCGCCAGATCAGCCGCGAGGCGCTGCTTTATACCGAGATGGTGGTGGCCGACGCGATCATCCACGGCCCGCGCGAGCGGCTGCTCGGCCATGACGCCGCTGAACATCCGCTGGCGCTGCAGCTCGGCGGATCGGACCCGGCGAAGCTTGCCGAGGCGGTGAAGCTTGCCGAGCCTTACGGTTATGACGAGATCAACCTCAATGTCGGCTGCCCCTCCGACCGCGTGCAGTCGGGCACCTTCGGCGCCTGCCTGATGCTGACGCCGGAGACGGTCGCCGCATGCGTCACTGCGATGAAGGCGGTCGCAACCGTGCCGGTGACGGTGAAATGCCGGATCGGCGTCGACGAGCAGGAGCCGGAAGAGGCGCTGCCCCAGCTCATCACCCGTGTTCTCGATGCCGGCGCCGATGCGATCTGGGTCCATGCCCGCAAGGCCTGGCTCAAGGGCCTGAGCCCCAAGGAGAATCGCGAGATCCCGTCGCTCGATTACGACATCGTCTATCGGATGAAGGAGCGGTGGCCCGACGTCTTCATCGGCATCAATGGCGGCATCCGCACGCTCGACGAGGCGGTCGCCCATCTCGAACATGTCGACGGCGTCATGCTCGGCCGGGCCGCCTATCAGAACGCCGCGATCCTTTCCGATGTCGACCAGCGCTTCTTCGGTGCGCCCGTGGCCGAGCCGGACTGGGATGGCTTGCGCGACCGGATGATGGCCTATGCCGAACGCCACATCGCCAGCGGCGGCCGTCTGCAACACGTCGCCCGCCACATGGTCGGCCTCTTCACCGGCCTGCCCGGTGCCCGACGCTACCGCCAGATTCTTTCGACCGATGCCGCCAAAACCGGCGCCGGCCCGGAAGTGATTGCGGCTGCGTTTGCAGCGGTGGATTTTTCCGGGGTGGAGCAAGAGGCGGTGAGTGCCTGACGTAAGGTGATGTATTCGCAGTGGTGAGTGGCCGGCATACTGCTGCTACTTTTCATCCCACTGGTGGCCGGGGATGAGGCAGCGGCGCACTCCCTCTTCGCCCCAGCGGGGGTCCGCAGGACGGGCGAGACCCGTGGCTCGCCCCGGTCGATGCCCGTTAGGGCAGATGGGGGGGGGGAGCGACGTCAGGAGCGAATGCCTGAGCGCAAGCGAAGAGCAATATTGAGCGGCGTGCCGTGAAGCCCCCTCATCCGCCTGCCGGCACCTTCTCCCGATGGGGGAGAAGAGACAAGTGGCGGCGCGGCGCTCCCTCTTAATGTCGCAGAGGATTGGATCAGCCACGAGAGATCATACACGCCAGTCACGACACCCTCGCCACCGCCTCATAGGCCACAGCCCGCTCCCTGTTCTGCCGCGCCTTCAACACCAACACCCCCGCAACCACCACGACGACCACGACAATCCCCGCAATCAGCAGCCAGTTGACCTCGCCGCCGAGCGCCACATTGCGACTGGATCGATTTCTTGACATCGCTCGCCGCCGCCTTCTTCAGCGTCTCGGCTCCGACCGCACCATCGACCCTCGCGCCGACCACCGCCTGCAATGTCCTGGCTGCGCGCGCCGTTCCCGAATTGACGCCGAAATCGAATGTCACCAGGTCGAGACCTGCTGGAAGCGCCTCGGCGCCGAGCGGCCGCCAGTAATTCCGCTCGTAGATCGGTCTGACATCGGCAATCGTCAGCTTCGCGATATCGAGATTGGGGTAGCTCGCGGCGGCGATGCCGTATTTGGTGCCTTTCAATATCCCCTTGCCGACGGCGCCGCCGGTCCAATTCCCCGGATCGCGCCTGTCTGCGGTGAAGCCGCCTTCATAGGCAAGCGTGATCGGCAGGCAGGCGGATATATTTCCCTTGGCCATGGCAATCTTCCTCTTGGAGTGAAACCGCGACAACTATTGCCGATGAAGAGTTGTCGGGACCGAACACCCCTTGCGGAACTCCTGCCCATCGCCCCCGGAAGATCGGTCGAAAATGCCCATGATCGCCCGCCAAGAGCGGCGCTGGACCGCGAGGGGTCGATCTTCAATCCAGCGCAATCAGGGAAACCGGGATGAGCAAAGCCGCGATGGGCAACTCTCGCGGCTTTGCCATATTGGGTGGTGGCCGATTTAATGGATTGAGGTGGCCGCCGCCCCCGTCCTGCGTGGCTTCAGCCTCAGGCGCCAAAGGTAGCCCTCATGGTGAGGCGAACCACGAGGGCGGGCGGCAGGCCGAATCCAGCCTCTCAAAACGCCCTCTCCTCCTCATCCACACCATTCTCCTCAAAAACCGGATTGAGAAACACCACCCGGTCCTCTCCGTTTTTGCGGTCGCGGCTGGCGGTCCAGCCGAGTTTCTTCATGATGCGGCCGATGCGGTTCGCGTGGCGCCAGTCGGCATCCTTGGCCGATATGCCGAGGCTCTTCAGGATATCGAACTGGGCGACCGACCTCCGGCCCGTGAGCGTCGGAACGATCACCTCGACCCAGACGTCGACATCGGTGCGCTTCTCCTGCTCGGCGACAACAGCCTGCTGCTCCTCTTCCTGCACCCACCAGGGCGTCTTGGCCTTGTAGAGGGCAACGGCTTCCGCCCAGAGCTGGTCGCGATCAGCGCCGAGCGCCTCGATGTCGATGCGCCCGACCGTCAGCGGCCAGAAGCTGCGTCCGCCCGTGGTATCCTTGAGATAAGGATTGCCGTCGGGATTGATCGTGCCGCAGAGGCAGACCCGGCGCGGCGCCTCGACCACCGATCGGCCGTAGGGCGGGCGGTAACGATCGGTCTGCTTGCGCAGGAATTTTTTGACCGCGCTGGTCTCCGAGGCATTGAAGCGATGCATTTCCGCGACCTCCAGTCCCCAGATGCCCTGCATCTCCATCATCGCGTCCTTCGAGCCGATATCGGATAATTCGTCGGTGAAGAAATCATCGCCATAGAGCATGCGCACGGCGGTGGATTTCCGCGCGCCCTGCGGGCCTTCGAGGATCGGCATCGTATCGACCTTGCAGCCCGGCTGCAGCCCGCGCGCCACGCTCGAGATCAGCCAGCGCGTGCCGACCGTTCGGGCATAGGGCGTATCCTCGATGCCCATGTAATAGGTCAGCCAGTTGTGCAGCCGTGGCCTGCCGTCCCAGACGAGCCCTTCGAGATAGTCGGTCAGCCGGTCGAAACGCGCATGTTCGGCCACCGTCTGAATGACGGGAGCGATGGTCGCGACCTTAGGCGTCATGTCGTTTCCCTCCAGCCACATGACGGCCTCGCTGTAATCGCGATCCTCCAGCATGCGTTCGCGCCAGCTGCCCCTGGCGGGGTCCCACGGCGGCCGGCGCATCAGCACGACGCGCATCTTGAAAGTGTCGAAGGCGAAGATGCCCGAAAGATCGGGATGGCATTCCAGGAACAGCGCCCAGTTGCGCGTTGCGCCCGGCTTGACCCTGCCCTTCTCGCTGCGCAGCAGCTCCATCTGCCAACCACCGTCGGCGGCGATGATTTTGCCGGCAGCCGTTGGCGGCACCTTGCGCACCTTCTCCGCCACGGGAGGCGTCCATGGCCGGGCCGCCGCCTGGATCAAGGCCGTGAGCTCATCCTCGGTCCAGCCGTCGGCGACGGCATCGGCGGCATCCCAGCCCTTGGGAGGCGTGCGCCCGCGGAGCCAGTCGGCATAGAGATAGGGAGGGGATGCCATGAGTGCTGCGCGCCGCCTTATCGAACGACGCCGAGGACGCGATAATTGCAGCCGAGACCGGTCAGGATCGCGCCGATCTCGTCGGCGGCCTTCATTCCGGCTATCACTCCGGTTTGCGGATGCGGCCGATCGGCATCCGGCCACATGACGACGCTACGGCCGGCAAGCAGCGACCAGTCGGCATGTTTCACCCCTTGTGTGCCGCCGGGCCAGGAGATGACGGTGCGCCCGGTCGCGGCCGAGAGTGCGTCGCGGCACTTCTCGCCCTCGACGACAAGCACCGCCCTCGCCTCGCCAAGCCGGTCAAGGCCATAGAGCGGGCGCGGTTTGGGAAAAGGAAAACGGCACCATGTCTCACTGCCATCAGGCAGCTGCACCCACATGACCATCGGCGTTTCCTTGCCGCCGCCCGCAAGGTCGTGGCGCAGGACATAGCCGATCAGGCGGCCATCCTGCCCGCGATAGGGAAAGACCATCGACGGCGCGAAGGCGCCCCATTCGGATCGCTCTCCCCGGCGCTTCGGATTATAGAGGCGCACCGGCCTGCCGCATTCGATGGGTGCAGCGGGCGGCGCCAGCGCTACGATCTCGGCATAGACGTCCAACGGCGGCGTTCTCGCAGGCACGGGATTCGGCGCGGCGACGCGGCCGCCCAACACGCCCAGCGCCTCAGGGAGATCGATGCCCTTAATTTTCCTAACGAAATCGATCACGTCGCCATGCGCGCCGCAGCCGAAGCAGTGGAAGCGCTCGATACGGTCCTTCCCAGGAAAAATGGTGAAGGAGGGCGTCGCCTCGGCATGAAAAGGGCAGCAAGCAACGAATTCGCGCCCGGCCCGCTTCAATGCCAGCCCATGACGAGCCGCCACATCGGACAGGCAAATCTCACGGCGCACGCGTTCGACTTCGGTCATCTCAGTCCCCTGATTTGATCGCTGTGATCGTCACAACGTTTTTGGCGGATGCATGTCGCCCAGAACGGGCAACGGTTTGGGGCGACATGCATAAAAACAAGGGCTGAAGCGCGCAGCATGAATCAATTCGAGGCGGCGCGCTTTGGCTGCGATGCAGGCTTTGGCGGGGAAATTTCAGGCGCGGCGAGCCGGCGTGATCTCGCCTGCCATGACCAGCCGGTATCCCTGGCGATAGCCGACATTTTCGATGCCGATGCCGGAGCCATCCAGCCGGGTGCGCAGATGGCAGAGCGCCACCTTGAAGGCGGCATACATGCGCGTCGGCGACGGCCCGCCATCGGCATCATCGACATACATCGCATCGAAGATCCGCTCGGTCTGCACCGGCATGCCTTTGCCGCGCCACACCGCGCCGAGAATACGCGCCTGCAGGGGCGTCACATCATATCGATCGACGACGATCTCGAGAGAGGGCGCCGCCACCGGCTGTTTACAGCACGGGCAGCTGATCGGCTCCATTTCCGCCACGCCCGCCCCGACTTTGTGGGCGACGTGCTCCCTCCGCGCATGTTCGGCGCCCTCACCCGAAACCGGCCGCTTAGTCGCCGCCGGCGACAATCTGACTTTCCTGTCCACTGCCGTCATCGAATTCACCATTCCTTTCCGTCTCGGTTTGCCGTCCGGTTCGTCCGGCCTGTCTCGTCTTCAAAGCTTTTTGTCATCAGCCCGGCGGTCCGATCATGACCCGGCAACCAGCCGCCGGATCTCGTTCTCATAAGGCGCCATGTGCCAGAGGCAGCGCACCAGCGCCTGCAACTCACCGGCCTCGTCACGCGTAATCGTTATCAGCGCCTCATCGGCCGGCGCCCCACCGCGCATCAGGCAATGACCGACGATCCCGTCGAGCAGTTCTGCCTGGCGAAGAAGGCTCCGGGGCCGCCCCCTCATCGCTGCTCCGGCATCATTTCATCGGCCGAAAGCTCGATGCCGCGCTCGCGCGCCACCTTCATCAGCAGCAGCTGATCGCGGCCGCTGATCAGCCCTTCGCCATCGCCGAGCGCCCGGCTGATCTTCGAGCGGTGACGCCCCATCGCCCGCGCCAGCTCTGCCGGGGAAAGGCCGATCTTCTCGTGTACCTTCCGCCATGGCGTCTTGTGGTCCTTACCGAGCTTTTGCACGTCCGCCCTTTCGCCATGATGTGATAATAGCAACATACGATGCGGCAACGACATCGTCAAGAGCAATCCGACGCGGAATGGGATTTTATTCCGAAACCATTGGAAATTGCTACCATTGAAGGTTACAAAAGGAATATTTTCCTTTCATGTATTGACTCCGGCAAGTGATGTCAATTATCTAGGTTGTAGAACGAAGGAGGAACAACAGGAGTTCTCGACCGCCGGCATGGGCTTGGCGCCGCTAGCCTCCGTCACGAGCCCATGCAATTTACGCAACGCGATGCGGAAGCCCCGCAAACGCTTGCCGTTTGTTGCGAAATCTGCAACAACTCGGTTTCATCAAACGATGTTTGAAGGAACCGCGATGACCGAAATCGACAAGAAGTGGTTTTTCCAGAAGCTGGACGAACGGCAGAAATCTGTCAGGGGCCTTGCGCGGCATCTCAGCATAGATCCTTCCGCCGCTTCGCGCATGCTGTCTGGCACGCGGAGAATGAAGATGGAAGAAGCAAATCAGATTGCGCTGTTCCTGGGCGTTTCGCTCTCGGATGTGATCAATCATGCCGGCGTTTCGGTCGAGCCGGACGGCACCCCCACCCGCATCCTGCTGGCGGCGGTTATCAACGAGGCAGGCTCGGTCGAGCGGCTGAAGGAGCCGCGTCCCCTGCCCCAGGCCGTCATCGACCGCGCCAAGGCCGCCGTCCGGGACTTCGTCGAAGGCCAGGTCATCGCCGCCCAGGTGCGCGCGGCTTCGGGACCGCTGTCGATCTGGGACGATGCCGTCATCCTCTTCGGCCATACCGACGAAGTCGAGACGGCGGCAATCGGCGTCCTCTCCATCTGCCGCACCCGAGGCGGCGATCAGATCATGGCCAAGGTCGAGCGCGCCAGAAAGACCGGCGAAGCCCGCATCCAGACGGCGTCCGGCGCGACCGAGGAAACCCTGCTCGATACCGCAACCCCGGTGCTGGCGGTCATTCCGTAATTCCCAGGGTCGCGAAGCGATCCCGTTGTCGCGAAGTCGTCGGCCAGCAGTCGTTCAGTCATCAGCCGTTCCCAGTCCATCACGACCGCGCCAGCGGCACCAAGCTCTTCGTCTCGATCCGCCCCGCCACCGAAAACACCAGAACCTCCGTCTCCCTACCGATCCTGCTGCCGTCCATCAGCCTGACGATGTCGTCGACGCCGCCGACCGCGCTGCCATCGATGGCGAGGATATAATCCCCCTCCTGCAACCCGCCCATGGCCGCCGGTCCGTCCGGCTCGACGCGACGGATGCGCACGGACGTCGTCTGCACCGTGCCGGCCGCAAGCGCAACCCGGCGGGGAAGCACGATCGTGTCGCCTGATATGCCGATGAAGGCGCGCCTGACCTGGCCATAACGGAGGATCTCCGAAACCACGAAATTGGCCGTATTCGACGCCACTGCAAAAGCGATGCTCTGCGCGCCTTGGATGACAGCGGTGTTGACGCCGATTACCTCCCCACCCGAAGACACCAGCGGCCCACCCGAATTGCCGGGGTTGAGCGCCGCATCGGTCTGGATCACGTCTTCCATCAACCGGCCGCTTGCCGCCCGCATCGACCGGCCGAGCGCCGAAACGATGCCGGCGGTCACAGTCCATTCGAAGCCGAGCGGATTTCCGATCGCAATCGCGATGTGGCCCCGGCGCAGGCGCTGGGAATCCCCGAGCTTCGCCCAGGCGCCGGTGCTGGAATTGGCGCGGATGAGCGCGATATCCGTATCGACATCCCGGCCGAGCACGCGACCCTCGGTGGCGAAACCGTCGGGCGTGGTAATGCGAACGACCTTCGCGTCATCCACGACATGACTGTTGGTGATGATGAGACCATCCGGCGAGACGGCAAAACCCGACCCATGCCCCTGGCGGCCACCGACCCTTTCGATCCGGCTGACCGCCGGCCCGACCACATCGACCGCCGCCGCAATCGATTGCGAATAGGCATCGATCAGCGCCCCGTCATTCTGAGGCACGATCTCCTTGTCCATATAACCCATGATCTGATCCTCAGGCGGCAAGAACGGCCGCCCCGCCGCCGGCGAAGCCATCACGATTGCGACGGTCCGCCTTGGCGCTGTTGTGTAGGGATTAAGTGGTTGGGCGAGGAGTTGCGTTCAAGTGAGGTGATGGCGGGTCGGACATGGAAGCAAGGTCAATCCGGCGCCCGAGACACTTTTGCCTAACCTCCTCGGCCCGCCAGCGGCTTGAATAACACTACCGGCGCCGGTAAGGCCACCGCGTGGAGGCAGCATCGCGGTGGTTGGTTGAGGGCCTTGTGACTGCCCGCAAAACGGTCCCGCTATTACTTCGGCAGGCAGAATCTTGCCATCAAAAGCAGCGCCAAATTCCGGATGGCGAGACATGCTGTCCCCGGGTGACGAAATCTTAGCCGTCGACCTTCATCAGCAGCGATGCGGACAATTCGGCAGCGGCATGCAACATGACATCACCGGGCAAACCGCCGCGCGATCAATGCCCCGGCATCCCCAATCACGATAGCGGGAACCAGTACCAGCGCCATGCTGTGAATATCAGGGGGAACATCGATCACGACGAGATGAAGCCCGAACCACGGATTGACGATCTGGACGAGATAGATCGATGCCCACCAGATGCCAAAGGGAACGACGATCAGCCATCGGCCGACCCGCGTCGCGCTCCAGCGGTCGGCGGCCTCAGCAACCGCGATATCACGCGCCGCCTCAATGCTTTTGATCGCCTGCTCGGCGGCAAGCCGCTTCTCATCGGTCTCGGCATCAAGCTTCGCCTGCAAGGCTGAAAGCAGCGGCGCCGTGAACGTCTCCATCACACCGCCGAGAAGAGGCCTCGCCAGCCAGCTCACCGCGCCCACCCAAACCGGTTGGCAAGATAATACCAGGCCTCCGCGGAAAGACCGATCACGGCGCCGACGGCGATTTCGACGATCATCGAAATATCCGGATCACCCGAAATCAGGCCGCCAATATCGGGCGAGAGGGCGCCCTTCGCCACCAGCGCGGCGGCGAGATAGCGCAGGGCAATGCGAATGATGACGCTCGTCATTTCAGATGTCTCCTTGGAACCGCTATCCTAAGTTGGCAAAAGTTGCCCGCTGAATTAGGGACCAATCTGCGTGAGAGAACCAGACGCGATAATCTTAAAACCGGCACCAACTGCCAGGACGATGACGGGGGTGAGAACGGCCCAGATGGCCCTACCGATCCTGTTCGTCAGTTTGTCGACACTGCCCTCGATCCGCGCCAAGGCGGCATTGATGTGCGGATGCTGCGCCTCCAGATTGACGACGCGCTCCTTCAACCCGCTCACCCTTTCGTGCAGCTTCTCGATTTCCGCTCTGATTTGCTGATCCATGGATTTATTCGGCCTGATTGCTCAGTGCAGCATGGCACTGATGGTTAATTTGCGGCGACTAACTGAATTAGGAGAGCTCGGCGCCAAAGGTCGCCTATCTGGGCCGGGGGTGACACCCCTGGTTTGGGAGAAAAGGTCCATTTGCGAATCCTTTCTCCTCCTGCGCCAATTGGTCGGCCAGAACGGAGGTAGCCGCATGATGTCGATTTTGTAGACTGATGGTTCCGGATCTAAAGCACGGAGCTAGAACTGCTATTTGTAGAAAATGGAAAGTCGGCTTGGGAATGGAAATAGCTTGAGCGTTAGGATGCTCCTCAAGTAGAACTCGACCATGAAACCTTCTGGTTTCCGGCAACAGACCTCCTTAACCTTCCCCATGTTAAAGTCCTTGTGATATAATATAGATTATAGCTATGCACCGATCCTTGGTACGACGTAGTCGTCCCAGCCGTGAGTCGTCAGGGCACAATCTCCTGTGCCAACAGAAATATCAAAGCGCGCCCACAAAAGCCCAGTAATGGTTGTTCGCACCCTTCCCCCAATCTGCAGGCGAGTATTATTTGCGACATTCACGTACAGGTTAGCGTCTCCACTTGCGCCTATGTGTTCCTCCGTATCACAGCGGAAATTAACTGCTGAACCGGTGCTTGCCTGCGCTTGTAGGAACACGCGTGCGTCCACCGAAATACCATCAGGGAGTCCAATCGGGTTGTAACCTGTGTTGTCGAAAGGAGAACTGGCGGAAAACTCCAGCACCGTAGCGAATAACTTCACCCGACTCCCATACTGCTTGAACCCAACGATCTGCGAGCTGGCATTCGTCAACAATGACCCAACCCGGCTATTCGCCAGAATCTCCCAGCCCGCTGGCACCATCACCCCTGCCGAACTATTCGAAAGAGACGCGATGAAGTCTCCGACGCTGATGTCGGAAAGCTTGCGCAGCACGTAGACATGGTATGTCTTGCTTGCCGCGACCGCGCCGGTATCGAGAAAGCCGCCGCCCATTCCCGCCGACCACGCCGCGTTTAGCCGCTTGGTTAAAACGGTGCCGAAGGAAATGTATTTGCCGCCGAAGCGTGCATCGCCGGCGCTGATATCGAGGTTGGTGAGCGGCACGCCAGCATTGGGGTTCGGAACCAGCCCACGAACGAAATCGGGCATGACGAGCTTGGCGGCGATAGCGTCCCTGTCGGCCTGGAGGTCGGAGATTTTCGTGGCCGTCACTGTGCCGTCGGTCGGCACCCAGCCGGCGCCGCCATAGACCCGCATGCCCCGGTCCGCGCTGTTGAAATAGAGGTCGCCATCCCGCAGCGCCGATCCGTCCGCCCTGAGCACCGGGTTGACGGCGGAAGCGCCGAGATAGACATCCGCAAAATTCGTCACGTCCTGAATATTCGCCGCGACAGTCTCGACATCCCCCGCAACGCCGGCAACAGCGACAGTCTGCGCTGCAATCGCAGCAACGGCTGCCACTTGCGCCGCGACGGGAGCAATGGTGGCGATCTGCGCGGCGACATTGGCCGCCGGCGGAATGCTCTGCGCCACGCCCGCCAGTTCAGTCACCGCCTCGATAATCGAGGCCAGCCGCAGCACGCCGTTGATCAGCTCGGCGATCTCCGTCGGCGTCGAAGTCGGCGAGACGACAATGGCGCGGTCCAGTCGCTCGCTCAGCTGCAGGTCGCGCTGGGCTGCGACGTCGAGCGCCGTTTCGATGGTCTTTGCCGAAAACGGCCCCTGGTTCTCCAACTCCGTTTCCTGGGTAAACGGCACGTTGAGCAGCAGGGTGATCGTCTCCTGGGCGGAAGGAGCGCCGCTCGCCCCGGTATTGATCGAACCGCCTTCGGGATTGCCGACCCCTGAAACGCTGTAATCGGCGTCGAGCGTCAGGATCTCCTCATCGCCATTGGCGCGCCGCTTGATGACGAGCAGATGCCGCTCGTCGGCGATGAAGAAATCATAGTCGAAAACTGTTGTCACAGCATTGCCGGGATAGGGACCGGATCGGTTGTTCGTGCTTGAAATCGTCATGTGCCGCCACTCGCTTGGTTGTAAAAAGACCATAAGCGCCGATGGTTGTTTCCCCATCTGGCCGGGCAAATATTTCGGAGGAAATGTCAGGGTGCCCCGGGCAGGCTCCGGTGCAGGAACCCGCGTACAACAAACCTCGACCGGACGGCGAATGATTGCCGGCTTCGGCATCTCAAGGCGCCGTCCTCGCAATGCGCCGTGTCTTCCGGTTGATACGGGCGGTTTCAGCGTCTTTATCCGCGCCCTCGACGGCGCGTCGTGCCTGCTCATCCAGGTCGGCGCCCTTGGCATCGCCAGAGGCCTTACCCGCAAGGCGTCCGGTCTGCTCATTGACTCTGGCGGCTTCGGCGTCTTTATCCACGCCCTCGATAGCCCGTCGCGCCTGTTCGTCTGTATCGACAGCCTCGCCATCTTCAGGTGCTTCCTTCACGAAGCGTCGCGTCGCGCGATTAACGCGGGCGGTTTCAGCATCTTTCTCCGCGCCTTCGACGGCATCACGCGCCTGCTGGTCGATGGACGCGCCTTCGGCATCTTTCTGTGCCTGTTCCTCACGCCGTTTAAGTTCGGCGACTTCCCTCGCTGACATGTCATCAGGACGCAACTTTGCATTCTCCGTAAAGAATGCATCATGTTCGGAGCCCGCAATTTTCGCAGCATAGGTGGCGGTCGAGATTTTCAGATCGCCGCCAGCGGCGATCGCAGCGTCAAGATCGCTGCGGCTGATCCAGCCGAGACGGTTGATCTCTGTACGAGGATCAATCCCTTTCTTCTCGAAGTAATCGACAAATCGGTCCGCCGGAACGTAAATGCTCTCAGCAGGACCGTTTCGCGTTGCCTGCGCGACATACCAACGAAACCTCTCCGGATCGCGTTGACGCAGTTTGGATGCCTGGGCCTGCCGGGATATCTCGGCGATGCTTACCGGCTCTCCAGTCGTGGCTCCCTTCATCCGCATACTCGGCAAACGACCACGCAACGCAGCTCTGATGCCGGTTTCGCCAGCCGCAAGCAGCATGTTGGCGAAACCATCGGCCATGGCATTACCGGCAACGCCGTCAAACAAATTCCTGTCCGGCGCATAGAGAGATCTTGCGATCGAATTCTGCGCCAGCTGTTTACCACCACTCTGAGCCCCTGAGATCGCGCCGGTGACGGCAAGATCGGTGAGAAACTTCGCGGCGCCCGCTTGTGGCAAGCGCCTCGCCACGCCACCGGGAACAAGGCGCAGCGGCGGAATGGCACCAAGAGCTCCGGGAACGGCGCCGTAAAGGGCCGCCTGCGTCTGCATGGCCTCGTCCAGACCGGCCTTGCGAGCCCCCGAAGCAGCTTCACCCGCGCCCTCCGCTGCGCCGTACAGTATCGCCCCCGTCCCGCCCGTAGCCGCTCCGATAACAGCACCAGGCAAAGCCGAGCCGATGGCTGTGCCGACTTTCCAACCAATGCTGTCTTCCATTCCAGGAGTGGGGCGATAGAGATTTGCACCTTTATCCTGCCATTCCTGGCCCGCTTTCTGTAGCGTGGCTGGCACAGCTCTGATGAAATCGTTCAGTGCTTCCGAAGGAGTAAGAATTGCTGTGACCTCTTCCGGCGTGGCGGTACCGTCCAATATGTCGCTGAGGGCCCCGTGCGCGCTGCTGGGAAGGATGTCACGCTGGTGATCTATCCGCATACGAAGCGCGCCTATCAATTCTGGATTGTCACGGATCTCCTTGGCTCTGGCGATGTCCCTTATCAACGCCTCGAGGGCGCTTTTATCTGGGCGTCCCGCCAATGGCTGCGCCCACTGACCAATGCCCTCGGTAGCTTTGCCGACCGATCCGACAGCCGCACCCGGTACAGCCTTCGCCGCCTCCTTGACCTCCTGAACGAAGCTGGAGACCCCCGGGGTGAGTACGGAGAGAGCATCTTCGCGCGTAGCAGTGCCGTTTCGCACATCCTTGAGCACCGTTTTCCAAAGATCCCGATCAGGCACTGCCTGCCGGTCTATCTGGTCTTCCAGTGCCGCGATCTCATCATTGCTCCTATCCCTGGCCCCGGCGATCTCTTGCGCCAGCACCTGTAGCGCAGTCCTTTTGGCTGGAGCCGGAGTGGACAGGGTGGCCGGTGGTGCAGCCCTACCGAGGTTGTCCGCACCTACCGGGGTCGTAGATGGCCTACCGATCCGTTCAAAATACGCAAGCCCCACCACATCATCGCCGGCCAACACCGCATTTCCGGGCATGAGCAGCCAGTTGGACAGAACCGGCGACTCCGAAAGAATCGTCGCGTTCTGCGCTTCCTGCGTCTTCTGCCGAAAACTGTCGCGGTACTGCTTCACCAGTTCCGGCGTAGGCACTGGACTACCCGTCTCTCTGGCATAATCCTCGGCAAGGCGAAGATCGCTCGCCACCTGATCGGGGTCTCCATCTGAAGAGCGAAGGGCGACCGCGGCAGCGGCAGCGGTGGTCCCTAACGGACGGGTATTCGGTATTGTTGGTTCCGGCAGCGGCGCCGGATCGCCGGTCGTCTCCGCGTTTTCAGCAGCAGGAGGAAGCTCGCTCGCCGGCTGCTCGGGCTGCTCATCAGATGAGCGCGGGACAACGTCGCCGGCGACAGCGTCGGCTCCCAGCTCGCCCGTCTCTCGTATCTTGGTTTCCGGCAACGTTTCCAATAGCTTGTCTCCAAATCTGGTGAGGAGACAAGCTTAGAATCCAGACAGTTGGCATCATGAATGACCGCCGCCGTTCATCACCGTCCAGCCGCCAGCGCCAAAAGCGAAACGATGCCCTTGTAATAGCCCATCACTTCAGCCTCGTTCGGCTCCCTGCCGAGGTCGCGCGAAAGTTCCTGCGCCAGCGCTTGCCGGCTATCAGGGGCAAGATCCGGCCAGTCGGCCAGATGGAGCACCGGCGTTTCCGTCACCGGCTCCGGCTCGCGCAGCACGATCGGCAGCAGCAGCTTGTTGCGCATCGAGCTGATATCGAACTCGCTTGGCGCCTTGCCGTTATTCTCCTTCTTGAAGGCGGCAATTTCGGAGGCGAGCGCGTTCTGGAAGCGCGCGATCTGCTTGATCGCCCTCTCCCGTTCGGGGCCTTGCCTGCCCCTTGCGCTGATGCCGATGGATTCGAGCTGCGCCTCCGATTGCGCAAAGGCATTGGCCAGTTGCTCGCCCTCGCGTCTCTTGTCCGCCTGGTTGGTCGGCGCCGCGGTCTGCAATTCCGCCAATTGGCGAAATGCGTCCGGGGTCAGCCGGCCGCGATAGTCGCTGAGATCGACATTGGCGAAGCCATCGGGATCCGTGGCGGCATATCTGCGCATGTCATAGAGCAGCACCTCATCGCCCTGCCCTGCCCGGCCCTTCGCCGCCGTCTGCATGTAGTTCCACGCCGACGACACAGCCTCCATGCCGGCCGCTTGGCGGATCTCCCGCGGCACATCATCCGGCGTCTTTCCGGCATCGATCGCTCGCCAGAGTTCGGCCTTGGCCTGTTCCACCCTGGCCCCCTCAGCTCTCGCCTGCGTCTCCAGCGCGGATTGGACGCGGTTTTGCGTGAGCTGGCGGACCTTGTCGTCGCTGATGCCGGCAAGGCTCTTGTCGATGTCGTCGGTAGAGGGGCCGAGCGCGCGCGGCGTCACCTTGTTGCCGCGGGGCGCCACAGTGCCGCCGCGCGTCGCAAACGGTGCGGCCTGTTCGGGATCGTCGATGACGGGGAAATACATGCCATATCGCTCGGCATGGTCGTTGACATAGTCGAGCACGTCCTTCGGCACGGCGCCGGATTTCAGCGCCCGACCGTTCCAGCCGAGATCGACGGCGTTGGCGGCACCCTTCGCGCTGCCAAGGATCTGTAGCCCGTCGCGAATGGCCGGCGGCGCATCCTCGATCATCGCAGCAAGGTTGGTGGCGAAACTCTCGTCGAGCCTGCCGACGGCCTCCGTGCCGCTGCCGGCCGGCCGCGCGGCAAGCGCCTCGCGAAGCCTGGTCGGCCCGGCAGTCGCGACCGCGCGGCCGGAGGGCACGCCGGCGTCCGCAAGCCCGCCATCGGCATCGCCCGATGGTTCGGCAGAGCGCCTGGCCTGCGCCAGGATCGTGCCCGCCTCGCGCTTGGAGTGTTCGTTGCTGATCTCGCTCTCGAGCGCCTCCGTCAGCATGTCATTGTCGGCGCCGGTCATCTGCCCGGCGTGATCCTTCCGGTAGCGGTCGGCGGCAATCGGGTCGTCATCGGCCAGGCGAAGCGTGATGTCCCTGTGGACGCCGGAAACAAACTGGCTGCCGCGCGCCATCATCGTATCGCCGCTCCAGCCCTCCAGCCGCCCCTGTTCCTGCAGTTCCAGGAGGCCAGCCGCAACATTCTTCGTCACCAGATCGGGACGGGTGAAATTCACCACCGCATCCCTCGCGAAGCTGTCGACGCGCGCGGCTGCATTCTCCTGAAACCAGACCTTGCGCTGCTGGCCGGAATAGACGACCGCGCTTTGCAGCGAGGCATTGATCCTGGCATCGGCAGCGCGGCCATAGAGTTCAGCCGCCTCGCCCGAAAGGCCCGCGCCGAATTCCTTGCGCTTCTCCATGAGCCGCCGCTCGTAGTCGGCGCGCCCGTCGACCGCCGCCCGGCCAGTGAGCGTCATGAAGCCGCCCTCGCCGTATCGGGCGTTGCGGTCCCAGGCCGCGAGCTGGTTCTCTTGCTCCTTGGCGCGCATGACGCTCTCGAGCGACTTGGGATCGGCTGTCTTTTGTTCGGCAGCGCCGCCATTCGCCGCCTGCTGAGCGGCCTCGCGCTGCTTCTTGACGTTGGAAATCGACGTCCCTAGAGCTTCGATGCCCTTCGCCAGATCCCCCATGCCCCTGCCGACGGCCGCACCGAAGTCGTCGGCGTCGGCCTTAACGTCAAGCTTGCTTTGAAAGATCGGCCGCGTCGCAACATTGCTCTGGTATTCGGGAACGGTGACCATGGCTCGCCCTCACTTCTGCTTGGATGTCGTCGGTGTGGTGGCTGTCGTGGGCTTGCTGTTGATCCCCTCATAGGCCTTGCCCACCCCGGTCAGGATCGAGCCCGCCGCCGTCAGATATCCACCCTTGGCCGCCGCATCCCCTTTCGCTCGCTCCAGCGTGCCGCCCGCCCGCTGGTTGACGGCGTCGACGCGGTAGTCATAGGCCTCGCGATAGGCATTGGTGCGGATCGTCAGAGCATCGAGCTCGCCGAGGGTCGCGGTATCCACAAGCGTGTCGAGCGGCGAGCCGAAGGTGATGTCGAGGCCGTTCGCCGCCATCGCAGCGGTCTGCGCGCCTTGGATCCTCGCCACTTCCTGCCGCTTGCGCTGCTCTTCCTGCTGGCCGCGTTCCAGCGCATCCTGCGCGCGGCGCTCGGAAAGCTCGGCATTCATCTCGGCGACCTGCTGGTTGTATTTGCCGGCCGCTTTCGCAGCCTGCCCCTGCTGCACCGAGCCGGCGGCGCTGACCAGCGTCGAGCCGAGCGCCAGGGCAAGACCGATATCACACATCGAAGCACCTCAATTCGAATGGGCGGAATTCATGACCGCGTAGGATGACGGGATCGAAAATCGTGAAACCCAGCCACCGCAGCCAGCGCAGCGAGACGCGGTTGTCGACGTCGACGAGGTTTCTCAGAATGGGATAGTGCCGCAACAGTTGGTCCCTCCACTCGAGCGAGCCCCGGAGAAAGCCGGCCGCATGGCGTTCGATGGCATCGGTCCCGAGCAGCCATGGCGCGCCGACGCCGGCAAGGATGTTGATGGCGCCGACGCCGAAGATCGCCTCGGCCCGCCCGTCGATGAAAACCGTCCAGGCGGACGAAGATTTGCGCAGCGAATAGATGAGTGCCCCGATCGGCGTCAGGCCCGATGCCTTCCACACCTCGTCGCGATCCGCCTTGCGCATGCGCCGTGCGACCCCGCGCACATCAAGCGCGCGGACGGGCAGAACTCGGATCTCACCGGCCAAGGGTAATATCCGGCATGATCGCGAGAATGGTCATCGGCAGCGGATCGAACTGCTTGATCCACATGTTGCCGCCGGTGTCCCAGTCCCATTGCGGCGTCAGCGAGATATCGCCGGTGACGGGTTCGATCGGATCGTCCCAATCCTCCGTCGAGCGCTGCTTGTATTCCACGAGATGTTCGTCGCCCCGCGCCCCGTCACGTGGGCCGATGAAGATCCCGCGCGTCTGCTCGACCCTCAGCGTCACGTTGCTAACGGATTTCTGCCGCCCCTGCACAGTGCCGAGCCCGCCGACATTGCCGAGATCGATATCGAGCGTCTGCAGCGCCGAAACGATGGGCAGGCCGACATGCACCTTGGAAGCGGCGACATCGAGCGTCACACTGCCGCTTGTTACGGTCAGGTTTCGAACGACATTGCCATCGGCCAACGCCACCACCTTCTGCCCTTCGAGATGCGCCAGCCCGCCGATCACGGTGGCCGGCGCGCCGCTATAGGTCAGGCCACAATCGACGAAGAAGGCATCGTTGACCGATTGAAAGACGCGGCTGTGCAGCCTTTCGATATAGCGCCGCGACTGGCCGCCGATCGTGCGCTTGACGAGGAAATAGGGCACGTCCTCATTGCCCTCGGCAATCACGGTGACATCCTCGAAAACGGCGTCGTCGTCAGGTCCGCTTTCATGGCGCGTCCAGGCCCAGACGTCATGCTCCTTGAGATAGGTGAGCGAAACAAGCGCGCCGTTGTCGAGCACCACCCAGGCGATCGAATAGGGCGCCTGCGCATAGGCCCAGGCCTTGATGCGTCGGTTCTCGAAGAGATGGCGGGCAAGGATGGTCAGGTCTTTGCCGACGAAGCTGTCCTCGGTATAAACATAGCTGAAATCGCGCACGACCCCGCCGCGTTCCTGGGCAAAGAGCACGGTGTTGCCGACGACGATCGGCTGCACCCTGGCGGCCCCGCGATAGCCCTGGTTGTCGATCTTGATCGACGAGGGAGAAATCGCGTCGGATTGCGAGCCGCCGCTGACGATCCACTCGGCCCCTGAGGTCAAAAGCATCAGTCCGCGCAGTGCCAGCATCGAGCGGATCTCGTTCACCTGCCGGGCGCGGATGCGGAAGGTCACGGCGTCGCTTGCCTTCGACGGCGAGGAATAGCCGAAATTCTCGTAATTGGCCGATTGCGACAGCCAGACCGCCTGCGGATCGTTCTTCGTCGAGGCGAAGGCCAGCCGCTGCTCGATGAAGGTCGCGCAGCGGGGATAGTTGCCGGCGCTGTTGAAGGGATTGCGCGCCGTCTGCGGCGTATCGGCAAGATCGGCCGCGATATTGTCGTCGTCGAACAACAGTCCGGCCGTGCCGCCGATATAGCCATAGACGCCGTTGTCGTTCTTGTAGACGATGTAGCGTGAGGCGCCCGCCACCGCAGCCCAGGTGATGCGGTTCCTGCGGCCGGTCACAGTCAGGTCGTTGTTGACGTAAACGGGCGCGGTCGGCAGGCTTTCCTCGCCACTCTCATTGTCGATGGCAGAGACGCTATAGCCATAGGTCGTGCTCCCCGATCCGCCGAGCGGGACGGCAGCGACGCCAGTGGGTGCCGCAATCTTCGGCGCGAAGGTGACGACGGCAAGCGTCCAGTTGTTGTCGGCGTGGCGCGCCAGTTTGCGCACGGGATAGTCGGGATGACAGATATACATCACGTCAGCCTCCTGCACGAACACCAGCTCGTCGAGCGCCGTATGCACATAGGGCGTCGTCACCTCGTAAGGTGTGGCGCCTGACAGAACGAGCCCGCCATCCCGGAAGACGCGGAAATAGAGATGGCCGAATTCCAGCACATAGGATTGCTCGGTGTTGAACTGGAAAGGGATCAGCCGCGCCTTGTTGGCACTGGCCTTGACCTCGCGGATGAAGGCGAGACCGGCGCGGTTCGATGCCCCGCCATGCGGATTGATGAAGAGGTTCAGCGCCGTCTTCAGGCCGATGCCATATTTCCCCTGGTCGACGCGCGCCCAGAGCGCCGGCGAGAGTTCCCCGCCCCCGAAGGACGGCTGGTAGGCGCGCAGATCAGCCATTCGCCCGCCCTCCCGTCAGCCCGTCCTGATCGTCGGCGCCGTCCCAGGCCTCGTTGGCATCCGCCGTCTGGGCGAGCGCCTGCGTGCTCGTGGCAAGCTGAAACGCATCGGCGCGCACTTGCGCATCGCGCGTCAGCGGCATGGCGAGCCGCACCGCCAGATGCCAGGCAAGCGCATCGATGAACAGCGGCGAATATTTCGTCGGGTCGGTCAGCCTCTCCGTGAAATTCAGATAGGCGGGCGAAACATTGCAATAGATCATGCCGCCCTCGGCGTCATAGGCATGCCCGCCGGCGGAGGAAGACGCGCCACCGGAAAAGACGCCGCCCACCGAAGCATCGCCGGTCACGTCGAGCGCCGAACGGATGCCCCGGATCGCCAGGCAGTCCACCGGTCGGTCATAGGCATAGGCCCACTCCCCCGGCCGGTCGTTCTCGATTGCCGCAAGCGATCGAGTCCTGCCGGCAAAACGCCAGGGATAGGCCTGCAGCAGCGCATCACGCGCCGGCGCAAAGAAACGGTTGCAGGCGCGCGCCTCCACCGTCGGCTCGCTCAGCGCATTGATGCTGTCCTTGCCGATGGAAGCGAGCGCCAGATTGCAGATGGAAACGATGGATGTCATGTCGGTCAACCCCGTGGTTGAGCGACCCTAGCCCCTCAATGGTTGCCGCGACGAAACGCCCAAAAGACTGCTTCACCCGATGAATGTGAAAGCGGTGCGGTTGACTTGCCGATAAAGCTCGGCTGCGCTTTGGATGACGGCCCGTTCGGCCCCTTGACCCGCACCGACGATATGAAACAGACGACCATACCAGCGGCGGTCGGCCAAGTTCAACGCAGCATCGCTATGATCGATGTGACGACAACGGCGGTCGCAGCGGCGAATATGAAGACATAGATGAAGTTACGCCCAAGAGACCGGATGATCGCTTGATGGGCGTCGTCCCCTTTTGTTGTCGAAGCATGCGTCGCCTTGGTCGGTCCTGCCGAGCTGTCGCCGTCTTTTTCTCCTGACAACTTCGCCATCTTACCCGCCCCCCATTGGCTGGAAGTTTCCAGAATACCACCGATGGCAGCTTTACGCAGGTGTAACCGCTGGCGCCTTCCCGTTGAAACCGCTCAAGAGATCCCTATCCTCAGGGGCCTCGAAGGGCACGGCGAGCGCCCGGCGTCAAAACGATCCGACTGTGACCTCCGTGGCTTTACTTATCTGCGCCGTCACCTATGGAAATCTGTCATATCCATCGAATAGCAAGACACGTTAGATACGTAGATCCGCACCGGGCGCAACCTTCGAGCCGCGCCCATGACCTTGCCCAATTGCGCCGACGACGGCGCAGACTTCCGCCTGCATCAATCCAACCAACCAAGGGAGCCATGCCATGAGCACAGTCACCACCAAGGACGGCGTCGATATCTTCTACAAGGATTGGGGTTCGAAGGACGCCCAGCCGATCATGTTCCACCACGGCTGGCCGCTTTGCTCCGACGATTGGGATGCCCAGATGCTGTTCTTTCTGCATCACGGCTACCGCGTCGTCGCCCATGACCGCCGCGGCCACGGCCGCTCCACCCAGGTGGGTGATGGTCACGATATGGATCATTACGCGGCGGACGCCGCCGCTGTCGTCGAGCATCTCGATCTCCGCAACGCGATCCATGTCGGCCATTCCACCGGCGGCGGCGAAGCGACCCACTATGTCGCGCGCCATGGCCAGCCGCAGGGCCGCGTCGCCAAGCTCGTCCTCATCGGCGCCGTGCCGCCGGTCATGGTCAAATCCGATGCCAATCCCGGCGGTCTGCCGATCGAAGTCTTCGACGGCCTGCGCAGCCAGCTCGCCGCCAACCGCTCGCAGTTCTATCGCGATCTCCCGGCTGGCCCTTTCTACAGCTTCAACCGGCCGGGCGCGAAGGTCTCCGAGCCGATCATCAACAATTGGTGGCGCCAGGGCATGATCGGCGGCGCCAAGGCGCATTACGACGGCATCAAGGCCTTTTCGGAAACCGATTTCACCGAAGACCTGAAGATCATCACCGTGCCGACCTTCGTCATGCACGGCGATGACGACCAGATCGTGCCGATCGCCGATTCCGCCCTGCTCTCGTCCAAGCTCCTGCAGAACGCCACGCTGAAGGTCTACGAGAAATTCCCGCACGGCATGTGCACCACTCATGCCGACGTCATAAACGCCGACCTCCTCGCCTTCCTCAAAGGCTGAGTCGCAAAAAACCGGGCGCCGACGAGGCGCCCGGTTGGCGGCGCAACCTGCATCCGGTTGCGTCAGAATTGGCCTTGCACCGCCGGATCTCGGATCAGACAGCTAGCTGACGGCCTGCGCAATTCGGGCCAGTGCCGTCATCCCCTGTCCTGCATCTTAAGCGCGGCACGGATCAATACGCGCCGCTCATCGCCATGGCGGCAGGAGCGAAATCCGTCTTCAGGCGATCGAGCTCGACGAGCATGCGGCTTGTCACGCGTTCAATGCTGGTATCGGAGCTCAATTGGCCATTGGCCTGGCTGGCCGTTTTCAGTGCACCGATAGCGGTTGTCAGCGGCAAACCGAAACCGAAGCTGAAAAATTTGTCTCGGCGTTTCCGCAGGGCGTAGACGAAACGTCGCCTTCCCCAAAAGAAACTCATCAGCCATTCCAGCGCGTTGGATGGCCCAAGGCGCAGGAAATCGATCTTGAGATCGAGCACGCTTGCCCAGTCGTGCCATTTGTTCCGATGGTTCGGATCGTGCGGCAGGATCGCCTTCCACGGCACCCGCAACGCATCTGCGATGATGACGCCGTGCATGGCTTCGGAAACCACGAGCTCCGACGACAGCATGTGCTCCAGCACCATATCCACGTCCCATCGCGGATCGATGAAATTGATGCCGAGCTTGTTGCAGATCTTTTCCCAGCTGCCGAACATCGCGCTTTCGTAATGCGGCATGAAGGAAACGCGAAAGCGCTTTTCATATTTCGGAAGCGTAACGGCCCTTATGAGGATGCCGGAATCGCCGATCGCCATATCTTCAGGCAGGTTCAAGGCTGCGGCGGTGTTCTTGCCGCGCACGAAATAGAGCTTCCAGGTCTCGTCGATGGTCGGAAGCGCCGAATATCCGGCATAGCCTGCCCCGAATACAACTTTCTGCGCATTGGCGGGGTGGCTGTCATAAAGGACAGAGCCGATCCCCAGAAACAGCCTGTCATCGTTTTCAGTGAAGAATCCCGCGGGCAACAGTTTTGGCCAAAGCCAATGATTCAACTGATCCCCGAAATTGGAAACCTTACTGAAGGCGAACATTTTCATTGAGACCCCCATCTCAAAGCCGCCCTGAACTTCAGGGCAAGCAAACTCCATAAACTATATCCCCTGCCGACACATTGATCGGCCCCACTCTTATTGAATGCATAGGAAATGCCTCCAGATAAGAGGCTCTGGCTGTAATCACCCAATATCCACAGAATTGTAAATTGAAGTCATACTGGCAGGCGAGTATCGATTACATCGATTCTACAAAGAGATAAACAAGCTTTCCAAAAGAAGGTAAACCGCTAAAAAGCAACCTAAAATTTAAGACGGAAAGCTTCGCCAACTATATTCCAAGCCGAATATTGATTGGCCGGCATCACATCGAATGCATCGAACAACCCGAAAAAGAAAAGGCAAGCGGCCCCATTGGGCTGCTTGCCACACCTTTCAGTTTGCACGCACAGTAGTACGGGCGGCAAATGCGCCTATCGCAGATCTCTATACTAGCTGAATTTCTCGGAACGAGATCTTGATAGCTGGATCAACCAAATAATCGATTGACGGTCAGTCAGAAACAGCACTGCCGTATAGATGATCATCCCGGCGCTGACCGCAGTAACGAGGCGCAGGATAGCATTGTGAATAGGCGCAAGCCCGTAAGTCGCGAGACAATAGCAGGCAACGGCCATGATCAGGGCAGCCACGAGCGGCCGCAGCATAGCCAGCCCTGCTTCGGACAACGAGCATTGCGTATGCGGTTCGATCAGTTTGATCTGATAGGGGATCATCACATATCCGCGCGCCAGCAGTGACAATATGATCGGCCACACGCCGAAAGGCGCGGCAATGAGAGCAAATGCGACGGTGACGAAAAACTGTATGGTCGTGAAGCGGAGAGCCTTCTTTGACTGACCGAAGGAGGTCAGCATGGAGAGGAAGAGCAGGCCGAACAGGCTCGGTATGCAAAAGAGCGACAGCGCCTGCATCATCGGTACGACGTCAAGCCACCGCTCTCCATAGAGGATTGCCACCAGGTCCTTGGCGACCGCAGCCAGGCCGAAGAAAGCGGGAAACGACACCGCGGCGGCGACGCTCAGCAGACGGACGAACGTCTGCTTGACCCTTGCCTGATCCTCGCGGATGGTGACGAAGAGATTGACCGAGACCGTGGAGATGGGCGTCAGGGTGCCGATCGACAGCATGTCGATCGTCCGCCGGGCGACGCGATAGAAGCCGACGGACGCCGGACCGACGAAAACCCCGATAATCATGTCCTGCACGCGCGAAATGATCACGCCGATCAATTTCGAAGCGGACATGCTCACGCTGAAGGGAAGAACCTCCATCAGCTGCGCCCGTGTGAAATTGACCGATGGCCACCAGCGAAAGGCAAGCCACGCCGTCAACATTGTCACGAGTTCGGTGATGAAGCGCTGTATCACCAGGGCGTAGACGCCAAAATTCTCATGGGCTGCCCAAACGGCGGCAGCACTGCCGATCAAACCCGCAATGATGGATCGAATGGCGAGCGTCTTGTGCCCGAACCGGCGCAACCGGCGCGCCATGTGAATTGCGCCGCCGGCAGAAATCGGAAGTGTCCAGGCAAGGGCGATGAGAACCCCCTCCAGCCGATCGCTTCCCATAAGCCAAGAAATCGGTTGGGCAAGCATGGTTATGAGCGCGGCACAGGCGACAGCCATGCCCATATTGCCCCAGAAGGCTGCTCGCGAGACGATCTCCTCATCGTCTTCCCTCGCTTTGGTGACAGCGTCGGAAAAACCAGAGGTCGCGAATATGCGACCCATTTCGGAAACAATCATGCCAAGTGCAAATAACCCAACCTCGACGGGTCCGAGAATACGAGCAACAACCACAAATACAACAAAGGAAAAAACCTGATCTACGCCGATCCTGACAACAGACCATAGCGCCGATGCCACAGCCTTCTTCTTCACACTAACAGACAATTTGGAGACCTGCTTTCCAGTACCGAGAAATGAGACACCGTTTCAATCAAGAAGCATGAAGAAACCAATTATTCACGCGGGCGCCGTCCTTGCGAAGAAATCATTTGCTGCACCTGAAGAGGAATGCCGCCGGCTTACCTACGGTCATCATGCAATAATTCATAGTGTCATTTTCTGACGAGAGATATGCCTGAAATACTTAATACCCGACTTATATGGGTATTACCCTCTCCGGCCAGCCCACCCACCGGGTCGCGGCAGATTTCCCATTTTCCATGAAACCGTTTCCGCCGGCTTGCGTTTCCCGGCCATGACAAGAGAACGTGAACCCTCATCAAAGGCTTATCGGCAGCATCGTTTCGAGAATACCGAGCGGACCGCCAAGGAAACCATCGAGGCGGAGCAGCGGGCGCGCAAGGAGAAGACGAAGCGGCTGAAGGCGCTGCGCCTGTCGCGCGAAGGCGGCAAGGCTCCCGCGACGGAATAGATCATGCGCTCAGCAATCGGAAGACCCAGGCGCCCGTGGCCGGCTCGCCTCGACCGCCCTCGGCCTTTACTTGCCGCGTTTCTTGATTGTTTCGAGATTGGGCCTTCGTCCATCTTGCAGAAGAAACATCGCGAAATTATCTTTTTCGATAGCGATTCACAGGCATCGAAAAGGGTTAGGCGATGTCAGACAAGCTGTTCAGCACACGCGACGAACCGCTCTCTTCGGCGGATCTCGATGTTTGCCGGCGCGTTCACGAAGCTGTCTGCGCTGATCTTGATATCGAAAGATCCAGCGAGAAAGCCGACAGCATCGGCTCCCTCGTCATCGAGCTTTACCGGCAGGGCGTTCACGACGAACATCAGCTTCGCTTGATGGCCGGCGGACGGCACATAAAAGACGAAAACTGAAGCGCAGCCTGTGAAACGAGGGCGTGGACGTCACGCCACCTTCAATTTTTCCTTCTCCCCCTGCGCCACACCCAGCCTGATCCGTTTCACCATGGCGGGATGAGGATGCACGCCATCCGGCGACACCGCCTGCCTGACGAGGCTGCCCGCCGGCAGCACCGTTGCCGCTGCCGCGAGCGTCAGGACGTTGCCATTCACGGCAGCGATCGTCGGCGAGCGCAGCAATGTCAGGCCGTCGGCGCTGTAGATGCGAAGCGGTTGCTCGGGGGAAAAGATCGAACCGTCGGCCACCTGGATTGAAGTATAGGTGGCAACGCCGTCCGTGCCGGCCTGAACAGTCAATACGCTCGAGGGCAGGTCGACCTGCCCCGGCCATTTGCCCATGCCGGCAGGTCCCTGCCAGGCGGCGAGCGTATCGATGCCGTCGTCGCAGCACGCCGAGGTCTTGGCCAGGATGTCGCTGCGCAGGCGCCATTTGTTCGAGGCATCGGTCCCATCGGCGGGATAGGTATTCTGCGCGGCATATGTCTGGCTTGCCTCGGTCCTGAAATCGTCGGCGGCGGTGATCGTGCCTGTCGCCGGCGAAGTGCCGCCGGCGAATGTATAGGTGAAGGTCGTCGGGCCGGTGACCGATATCACGTAAGTGCCGTTATAGGCCGAGGGCGTGGCGCCCGCGATGATCAGGCTCTGGCCGGAGATCAGATGCGCGGTCGAGGCGCAGGTCGCCGTGGCCAGCGTGCCGACAGAGGTCAGCGTGATCGCAATGGTGGCGCTGGTTCGCCCGAGCGGCGGCAGCGCGACGATCTTCACGCCGCTGTAGCGGGCGCGCAGCCGGTTGACGAAGCCGAGGTAACGCGTCGTGAAGAAAGTGGAATAGGGCGTCGTCGTATCGTTCTGCCCCATCTGGTTGAGGATGACGGTGAATGGCCGCTTGCCGCCGTTGAAGGCGATGATCTCATCGACGATCGCCCAGCGCCGCGTGGCGATGCTTGCACCGGAGCCGGTGAGTTCGCGGAAGGCCGCAGCGCCCGGCATGCCGATCATCAGATGCGGAATCCGCCAGGCGGAGTCGAGCCATTTCCTCAGCCAGCCGAGATTGCCCCTCTGGTCCGCGGCCGCGGAAAATTCCTGCCTCGCCTCGCCGATGCTGTCGCAGGCAACGAGCGCGACCGGCCGTCCGTCCCATTCGCCCTTCGCCACCATGAAATCAGGCCCGTAATATTGCGGCTGCGTCTGGCCGCCGTAATTCGTCTCCAGCGCCGGCGTGCTGTCGGCATCGGGCGTGTCCTTGAAGGCAAGCAGCGATGCGTAATCGGCCGCACCCCATATGCGTTCGCCGCGATGCTTCTGGATGCGGTAGACGGGCAGCTGCATCTGCCCGGCATCGGTGTGGTAGAACAGCCAGATCTCGATGTCGGTCTCGGCGGCCACGGCATCGGCAAGCGTCAGCGGATCGCTCCAGGCGCCCTGCGATTGATCGGCGATCGTGACACCGGCCGCCCCGGCAAAGCTGCAGGCATGGAATGCGCCGCCGACCCGGATCAAAAGCCCGTCGATAACAGTCGCATTGCCGGCATAGATCGTTTCCTGCGGGCTGTTTCCGCCCTCCGTCGAGGCAAAGCCGGAGAAATGAAAGCGGAAGGTGTTTGTGCGGTATGAAGGCGACGACACGACGATCTTCGAGCAGACATAGTTCGTCCCCGCCGCGGCCGTCACCAGCGCGCCCGAAGGCATGCGGTTGCGCGTCGCGAAGAACATGTAGCGATCGGGATCAACGGGTGCCGCACCGCTGCCGCTGACCGTCACGACCGGCATCCCATTATAGAGTGTGCGGCCGTCCCGGATGATCACCGCGCCGATGACGACCTGCTCGTTATAGATCACTTCGCTGCCCGAAAGCACGCTGACGCCGAGCACACGCCGGCCACCGGTAAACAGCACGCCGCTCCCCGCCTCGCGGATACCCACCACGCGCTGCCCATTGTGCAGCACCGTTCCATCAGGAACGATATGCACACCGATCACCCGCTGCTCATTGAAAATTTCAGCCATGAAGATGTTTCTCGTCTGGAGTGCGGTAAGGAGGGCAACGCGCCCTCCGGATTTGTCGACGAGCCCAGCTCTTCACTCGGCGTCATCCTCGGCCTTGTGCCGAGGATCTGCTGCCCTATCGCGCGGAGGCAGATGCTTGGGGCACAAGCCCGAGCATGACGAAAGAGAAGTTGGCGGCTTTGTCATCAGTCTGAGGGAGGGCAAAACACGCCCTCCCCGTCACTCTGCACCGGCTACGACGCAGCCGGCACAACCCAATCGGGCTGCTGCTGTCCAAGCGCCTCCTGGATACCATTCCCAGACACCTTGTCGCCCACGCCCGAACCAGCATCCACCGCGCGCCGCGCGATCTCAGCGGCGATCGCCCCGTCCGCGTCCTTCACATTCGGCACCGGCTCACCGGAGATCGCCCTGGCGAGCGCCTTGCGCGCCGCCACAGACAGGCTCTGCCAGTCCTCGGGAATCTCGGCAACACCGTCCGCCTCACCGACTTTCGGCCTGACGATCCGGGCAGCGCCGACGCCCTCGCGCGAAAGGCTTGCCCATCTCGGCCGCCTCTCCTCGTCGTTCCAGAGAGCATCCGGCACGACGAAGGAAGCGCCGATGTCGCGCAGCTCGCCGTCGAAATAGCCCCTTTCGTTTGCGGTCACCGTCACCATGGCGGCTACTCCGTCGCCGCGACCACGCCGGCGGTGATCTTGCCTGTCGTCGGCGCCGTTCCCGTCACGTCGTAGAACAGGCGGAAGAAGCGCTCGTCGGCGTCGCGCGGCACGCTGTCGATGTTGATCTTCTTGCCGAGCGCAAGGTCGGCGAGCGCCAACAGGCCAGTCGTGCCGATCTGCTTCGGCGAGGTGAAGGTCTCGTTGTCGTCGACCTGCACCTTGACCTCGAGCGAGGTCAGGTTGTTGAACGCCTCGACCACCTGGATCGAAAGCGGGATCTTTTTGCCCTTGCCGATATTGCGCACCGTGCCGGTGGCGATCGGGCCGAGGTTGATCACATTGGTGCTGGCCGCATCCGCGGTGATTGCCTGCGCGTCGGAAAGCAGGCTCTGCTTGTCGAAAATCATCTGAGATGCCTCTCGGGTCTGGTGATGTCTTGGGATGATTGCCCGCCGCCAATGGCGACGGGCTCTAGAGCAATTCCAGGAAAAGTGCGAAGCGGTTTTCCGTCCGGAATTGCGTAAAAACAAAAAGTTAGAGCGGTTCTGCGTTTCCATGAAAAGCTGAACCGCTCTAGCCAATCAGGCCCGGTCAGGGCGCAACGGGGACCGCCGCCTCGGTGTTGAGGATGGCGTCGGTCTCGCGGATCGGAATGCCGCGATAGGCCCGCACTTCCTTGCCCTCGACGGTCATGTGCGTCAGCCCGGTATAGTTCGGGTTGGCCGCCAGCAGGCTTCGGTCGCTCGACTGCACGTCGAGGATTTCGAGAACGTCGCGGTTCATGTAGATCGCAATGCGGCTCGCGACGCCATCGCGGCGGCGCGACTGCAGGCGATAGTAGGCCTTGCGCATCAGCGCCCAGAGGTCGACGGAGCCGGCAAGCATGTTCGACACGTCGATATTGGCGACGCGGGCATTGTAGCGCCAGTCCTTCACGAACATGCCGACATGCCAGCACCAGTAGTCTTCCTTGCGGAAATAGGGCTGGCCGCTCTCGTCGAGCACGCGCTGCTCGCCCTTGTCCTCGTGGCTCACGCCGGCCTTGGTGCCCTTGGGATAGATCAGCGAGCTGGCATGATCGCCCCAGGTGACGAACCAGATCGAGGTATTGTCGCTGCCGGTTCCGCCGCCGTTGACCACCTGGTTGGCAATCGTGCCGCGCGTATCGGAATAGCTGGAATAGCGGGCCGAAAGCCCCTTGAACTTCTCCGGCGTCGTCTCGGTATTGTGGTAGAAGATGCCGGTCGCGACCTCCTGGTTCATCGCCTCCATGAAGGGGGCGGCAGACGTCAGCCGTTCCTTGGCCGGATCGGGCGCGAGTTTCAGGAGGCGCACGTCGACGCCGGACATGGCCTCGACGAAACCTGTCGTGTCGTCGACCTGCTGCATGGTCGCCTTGGACTGCGGAACGCCCTGGTAGAGGCGGCCCCAGGCGACGGATGGCAGGCCGGTGCGGATCATGTGGCGGTGCGAAGCGCCCATGTTGCATTCGGTCGCGATCGCGTCGTCGAGGATGGGGTTCTGCTGCGACAGCAGTTCGACAACGGAGCCCTCGGTTGAGCCCTTGTGCATGTCGATCAGCTGAGGGAAACTATTGCCGATTGTTGCCATATCACTTTAGCCTTTCGGTGCATCGTTCGGAAAAAGAACATGCGCTGGATCGACGGGCCTGCCCGTGCCTCCGGCGCCGCCGGTGGCCGGATCGTCCTCTCTGATGAGCGCCCCGGCCTTCGCAAAAATACGAATAAGCTCCGGATGGTTGCCGCCACCACTCGCCTCCAGATATTCGCGCAGAGCCGGCGTTCCCATGTTGTTGACGAAGCGCCGGCTGTCACGCACGGTCGCGTCCCAGCGCCTTCCGCCGATCTCTGAATCGGCCTTGGCGTCATCGGCCCATTTCGAAACCGTCTCGCCCCAGACCTTGCCGCGCGCTTCCGCACGCCCCGCCTGGATGGCGATGAACCGGTCGGCAAGCTTCTGCGCCTCGCTGTTGGTCAGCCCCAGCTCACGGAAATCGGGCCCGAGTGCGCCGAGCAGCTCCTCGTCCACCGCAATGCCGTCAGGCATGGTAAGCGTATACTTCCCATCCTCCGGCACCCTGTCGGCTTCATCAGGCGCGGTCTCGTCGCCGTTCTGCCCGGCCTTATCAGGCGCCTTCTCCTCATCGGTCCTGGCGGGATCGGCCTGCACCTCGCTCCGGCCGCCCGCGCCTGCGTCACCCCGGCCAGCGCCGCTTTGCTGCGGCACGTCATCGGGAAACAAAACATTCTCCGGCTCCCCGCCGCCGCTGCCGGCGCCCTCGGCGCTCCATGCTATATCAGGCCGGCCGATGCGCTCATGCGTCGACATCATCGTCTTCACTCCTCATGTTGGTGGCGACCTCGCGGTCGATGGCTTTGATGGTGGCGATTTCGAGCAGCAGGCTGGGGTAGAAGCGCTGGTCGACCTCGTCGAGCATGGCGATCAGCTTGCGCCCGGCCCCTTGCAGGCCGAGCGTGTAATGCGTCGCGTTCACCGCCTCGCCGGCAAAGGCTTCGCGGTAGATCGCGCATTGCTCCAGCATCCAGAACAGCACGCGTTTGCCTGAAGGCAGCGAGAAGACCTCGCGAAAAGCCGCGACAAGCGCCTCGCGCTCATACTTTTCGGCGGGCGAGAGATAGTCGCTGGGGTCGCTCATCAGCCAAGCCCCAGCTGCTGCAGAAGGGCCGCCCCGTTCGGGTTCTCACCGGCGCTCGCCAGCACCGCCGCCGCATCCGCGCCGGATTTTGCCGCCGGCGCCATCTTCGCGGCCATCTCGGCATTTTCGGCCATCTGCTGCTTCTGGGCGCGCGCACCCCTGAGCTGCGCCACCTCGTCGTCGGGCACGACGACGGAGGGCGGCACTCCGAGATAGTCGAAATAGAGATCGACCGCCTCGTCGGCATCGACCTTGTCGAGCACCTCGGGCTTGACGGCCGAGACCTGCCCGAGGAAGGCAAAGCCCCGCTCGATGCTGCCCGTCGCCACCGCCTTCTGCGCCTGGGCGAGGATCGAGATATATTCGATCTTCAGCTCCTGGTTCTGCAATTCCCTCGGCGGCGGCGGCAGTTCGCGCCGCCGGTTGAGGATCTGGTAGGTCCGGTCGATCGTCGGCTCCAGCTGCGCGCCGTAGATATTCTCCAGCACCGGCCCGAGCGCTAAGAGCTTCTCCTCCTTGCGCTCGGCGATCTCGAACTGGTTGCGCGGCTGGATGCCCTCCATCTGCGAGAGCATCAGGAACAGATCGGCATAAAAAGCCTGGCGAATGCGCTCCTGCGTCTCGCGAATATCGCTCGCCAGCTCGGAAAGCCGGAGCTGAATCTCCATCGCCGGCCGAAAACCCCGCCCGTTCGGATCGTCGACATAGGTGATCTTCCCCGGCAGCAGCGACGCGGGGTTGTTGCGCATCGAGGTCGGCCCGGTCATCGGCGGCCGCACCAGCTTGTCGATCGCCTCGAGCTTACGCTGCTGTTCCAGCTGCAGCATCGAGATATCACCGAGCGCGATCTGCCCCGGCGACGTCGCATAATTGTCGTCGCCTGATATCTCCCAGGCAGGGCCGATCAGCGGGTTCTCGTCAAAACCGCTTTCCTCGAGCAGCCGCTTGTCGCCCGCCTGCTCTTCCCAATAGTTGGAAAGGAACGGCTTGTTGCGTTTGTCGATCCTGTCGGGATCGCGCGAAAGCCGCGGCTCGATCGCATGACAGATCGTCAGGATCTCGTCATAGCGGCCATTGTCGTAGAAATTCTTCACCGTCTGGCTGACATTGTCGTAACCGAAGCGGGAAACGATCCGCTGCACCGACCAGCGAAACCGCCGATAGAGCGTCGTCACCCGGCCGTTCTCGTCGCGCGCAATCCAGAAGCTGCCATGCAGCAACTGCTGCATCCGCACCACCTTGTCGGCATCCTCCGAAAGAATGCCGACCGACTGCCCGAACTGCCCAAGATCGCCATACCCGGTATGAAAGGCGTTATAGACGTTGGAGGATTGAAACACCTCCCGCAGCCGCTGTTCCACAGCCGCCAGATACTCTTTCACCGGCGCGAAATCCTTCAAATCCGGATCATAGGTCGTCAGCCGAAACCAAGGTCGCGCCGGCGAGGTAATGCCCGAATGCATCCCCGATTTCAGCGTCCGGTGCGCAAACGTCCCTGTGCTGTCGATGATCTTGGCGCGGCTCACCGCCCCCTCGTCCTTCTCGGTCAACCGCAGCCGCGTCGGCTCGATATAATCCGCCAACTGCCGCCACACAGCCTCCCACGGCTGGCGGATGCGCTTCAGCTCCTCCATCCGCCGGCGGTGATAGGTGATCTGGCTCTCATGATCCGGTGCGTTGTCGCTCATGCCTCATTTGCCTCCATGCGGGCCAAGCCTGCGTTGGTGTCCATCCCCGCAGCCAAGCTGCGTTGCATCCCCACGGCAGGGCCGAAGCGGGTAATATCCGCGCAGACAGGATCTGCGCTCTCACTGTGAAAAGGCCGACCAACCCTCTCCTTCGTCATGCTCGGGCTTGTCCCGAGCATCTGCGACGGCTTAGCGGATCCTCGGCCAAGGCCTGGGATGACGCCGAGCAACGAGCGCAGGTGCCCCTACGCAGGCCTTGCCCGCGCCAGCGCCAAGACCCGCACCGCGAGCCTCACTGCCCAAGCAACGTCTTCTTCTCGGTCGGCGCCGTCGTCGTCACTCCGGAAGGCGACGTCAGAATCGTATCTGGCCGCGACCGCACCCGATCCTCCGTCCGCCGCCCAACGGCGGTGCGAACCGCAGCCCCGTCCGGCTGCTTCAATTGCGCCGGTTCCGGCGGAAGCGCCGGCGGATCAGGCTGGGAAGGCTTGGAAAACAGACACATGGGGCATCATCCATCTTGCTGGCGTCAAAGGCGGCCCGAACGAGGGAAGAGCGCAGGCCAAGGCCGGAAGGCAGCAAGGGAGAGTGCGTGTCCGCCCCTGCCCTGCACAACGCTCTTCCCTCCACCCGGGAGGGCTCCATGCATCTCTACGCCCCGGATGGTTGCCGCCACGAACACCCCTCGCGACTTGCCACCGCCACTCTGCCTTTCGCTTGCTGCTCAAGGCGTTCATCTGCCTGCCGGCATCTTCTCCCCGCCGCAGCAACAGAAAGCTGCCACGAAATAGCTTGCGAATCGCATAAGTCCGTGCTTATGTGTTCGCATGATCGAGAATGACTTTTTCCGAGCTTTGGCAGACCCGACCCGCCGTGCGATCTTTGAGAAGCTGGCGGCAGGGAGCATGAACGCCAGTGCCTTGCGCGAGGGCATGGAGATCAGCCAGCCCGCGATGTCGCAACACCTCGCAGTTCTGCGCAGCGCAAAGCTCGTGAGGGAAGAGCGACAGGGGCGTTTCGTGAATTACGAAGTCGATCCCGATGGGTTGGCTCTCATCGCCCAGTGGCTGGCAAAATACCGCGCCTACTGGCCGGAACGTATCGCAGCACTCAAAGTCTTGCTGAAGGACATGGATCAATGAACGTGGGATCAATGAACGAAGCGAAGACCAAGGCGTGGGATAGCGGCGTCGAGTTGGAGTTTGACCTGGGCGATCCGCCGCAAAAGGTCTGGCGTGCTGTCACCATTCCCGAACTTCGGGAAAGGTGGTTGCCGAAGGAGGCATTGGCTGATCCCGATGCGATCACCGTCACCCCCGGCGAGCAAGTTCGCTACAAGCTGCGTGACGATAACCCGCCTTTCCTTGAAAGCACCGTGACGTTCACGGTCACCCCGAATGCCACTGGCGGCACTTGCCTTCGGATCGTCCATGAACTGACGGACGCAAGGGTCGATGGAATGGCAAGAGCGCCGGCAAACAGCAACAGCCCGCCCCTCATGCTCGCCGCCTGACACGGCGAGCCTCCCCTCAAAATTCTGAAAGTCTGGAGGTCGCCGATGCGCGAAGCGATGCAACTCGTCCCTATGGTCATAGAACAGTCGAGCCGCGGGGAGCGATCCTTTGATATTTATTCCCGGCTTCTGCGCGAGCGGATTATCTTCCTCAATGGCGAGGTGAACGATACCGTTTCGGCGCTCGTCTGCGCGCAACTGCTGTTTCTGGAAGCGGAAAACCCGAAAAAGCCCATCAACCTCTATATCAATTCGCCGGGCGGCGCCGTGACCAGCGGCCTGGCCATGTACGACACCATGCGCTTCATCCGTGCGCCGGTTCATACACTTTGCATGGGGACGGCCCGTTCAATGGGATCGTTCCTGCTGATGGCAGGCGAACCCGGCGGAAGAGCCGCATTGCCCAATGCCAGCATCCTCATTCACCAGCCCTCCGGCGGCTTTCAAGGGCAGGCTTCCGACATGCTGATCCATGCCGAGGAAATTTTAAAGACCAAGCAACGCATGACGCGACTCTACACAGAACATTGCGGACGTTCCTACGAAGACTTTGAGCGCGGGATGGATCGCGACCGCTTCATGACGGCGGAGGAAGCGCTTGAATGGGGCCTTATCGACCGTATTCTGAAGGTTCGGGAAGACACGGACAGCCTATAAGCCTCGCCGCAAAAATCCCCATCAAGGCTACAGTTGTTTTTCCAACTTCTGCGATGTCACGGCATAAGGAGTTTTGCTGCAGCCACAATGACCGCTCCTGGCGCGCTGGCCGCTTCCGCAAAAGATGCTTCAAAAAGGGCGAGACGCAGCCGCGATTCCCCTTCTACCCACCGGGGAGAAGGTGCCGGCAGGCGGATGAGGGGGCTCACGGCATGCCGCTCAATATGCCCTTCGCTTGCGCTCCTAGCGTCGCCCCTAACGGGCATCCCTCCCCTCTGGATAAAAAGGGAGCAAGCCAGCCACCCGTCCTCATCACCCTCACCCCAGCGGACTATACTCCACCTCCACCTCAGCCCCATTCCCCGCTCCACGCCCCCTCTCCCGCCTCACCACCGGCTCCGCAAAGGTCAGCGCCAGCGCATCCCCCCTGTTCGGCGAGGGCAGCCCACGCGCCTTCATATCCTCCTTGCTCTCCAGCTGGATCTTGCCATCCAGCCGCGCCACCGTCTCCGGCCCGACGAGATCCTGGTAAAGCGCCTCATCCCGCGGATCGAGCGCCCCGCCCGCCTTGATCCAGCGCTTCTGCATGCCCCACATCTCGGCACGCTTGTTGAGAAAACCGGGATCGAGCGGCTTGCCCGAAAACCAGATCAGCCGCCAGGAGCGGCCCATCACCTCGCCGGCGCTGACGATGCCGGTGCCATAGCCGGCGTCGACGAACACGGCGTCGGCCTGGTGCTCCTCCTCCAGCCGGGCGATCAGCCCCGCCACCTCGACGTCATTGTCGTTGCGCGAAAGCGAAACGAGGCTCTTCGAATAGAGCCCCTGCCGCAGCATGATCTCCAGCGTGTCGTCGCCGGTCCAGGCCGGGTCGACGCCGAGGATGACGGGCGCAAACGCATATTGCTCGCGGCGAAGATGGCGCGCACGCGCCTGGTCGACATCGTCTGCTGAAATGAACTGCATGGCGGATTGGCTCGGAAACTGGCCGCGAACGCGGATCTTGAAGAAATCGCTGTCTTCGCCGTGATCCTCCCGCCATTGCGCGATCTTGGCCTTGTTGGTGCCCTCGACCGTGCGGCTGTCGATCTGGCGTGTCACCCAGCGGTGACGATAGCGGCGGAAGCACTCGCGAAACCGCCCGGAATTGCGCGTCGGATTGCCGAAGACGATCCAGAGGATCACGGTGTTCTCATCGGTCAGCGCCCCTTCGGCCACCTCCCACACCTTGTCGTGGATCTTCGAGGCCTCGTCGAATTCGAGCACGATGATCTTGCCCTGGTTGTGCAGCCCGGCAAAGGCCTCGGTATTATTCACAGACCAGGGCACGAAATCCTGCCGCCACTTCTCCGACGCCGCCTTATCCCGCGCCCGGATCGAGGTCGCCTGCACGTCGAACCAATGCGCAGTTATCGAGGAGCGGAACCATTTGCCGATCTCCGGCGCCGTCTTGGTGCGCATCTGCGTGTCGGTATTGGCCGTCGTCACCAGCATCGCCTCGTTCCAGCAGGACATCGCCCAGTTGGAAAGCATGCCCATGAAGGCCGATTTGCCGATGCCGTGGCCGGAGGCCACCGCAATCTGCAGCGGCTGAAACCGCGTCGCGGGATCGCCGAGATGATCGCGAATAACCGAAAAAATATCCCGCTGCCAAACCCGCGGCCCGGAATGCCCCTCCAGCCCGCCGATACCCCAGTCCCAAGCACTGAGGCTCCAGGCCAGCGGATCGAACTGGCAGTCGCCCGCAAGCTCGATGATCCCCTCATTCGGATCGGCAATCCCGGGGCGACCTTCGCCCGTCCCCAAGCGCCCGCCCGCACCAGCCGCGCTGCCTGCCCCAGCCTCACGCCCCGCCATATCAGGCCCACGTCCCGCCATCTCAGCCCTCCGCCCCGCCATCACCGGCCCTGCGCGCCTTGGCGCGCGCCAGCCTCTCGCTCAGCGCCTCCAGCCCCTTGATCTCCAGCCGATCGTTATAGAGCGAGTGATGCCGCGCCAGCATGTCGAGCGCCCGCAGCCGATCCGCCCGCTTGATCTTCGCCACATGCACCACCTCCCCCTTGGCCTTGGCAGACGTATTGATCTCCAGCCCCGCAACGGAAGCCGCCGTCCGATCATCCCACTCCGAAGGCGCCTTCAGCGCCCCCTCCTCGTCAAACACATCGCGCACGTCGCCGAAGGCAATCTCCGCAATCGCCGAAAGCACCCGCTCGGCCGTGATCTCAAGCCGCTCCAGCCGCTGGCCCAGAACCCTGTCAATCTCCGCCCGGACGGCCTCATTCGCCATCAAGCGGTTCCGATTGGCATTGGAATTCTCGCTATAGCCTGCCCGCAGCGCCGCCCGCGTCGCATTCAGATCCTTCAAATATTCCGCCACAAACAGGCGCTGCCTCGCCGTCAGTTTTGCCATGGATGATCGTGCCCTCGATGAGGGGGGATCATAGCGGTGGGATGGTTGGGAGGATGAATTGAGGCTTTTGGGCCGTTGGCAGGTTCAACCGCTGACTCAAGCTTCAGCCCGAGATCGGTAAGCGCTGGTTTTAGCACCTTGACTTTAACGCATTGTTCCGTGTCGAAGATTGCCCCTGTGACGGAGATCGAAACAATGCGCCATTATAAGTCATTCAAGCCAACGTTGGGAACCGCTTCTACATTTCTGCATCATGAACAGTGGTGCCGAGCGCTATCGTCAACCTCGCGCAGATGACCGATATCCAACCCGTCCACAAAATAGGCTCGACATTACCTTCAAAGACAAGACCGCTCGGTTCAGCTGAAGCGGTGATATATGGCTCCACGTCGGTTGTCCCGTACCAGCGCGGTATCTTAGCCTCATCGATCCAGCCGTCCATGCCACGATAAACTTCGTGAACTTTTGCCCACTGTTCATTGGAAAGGTACGGGTCGACATTAAGCGTAATTGTTTGGTGCAATCTATCTGCCCTCAAATTCGATAGTCACTCTACCGCCCCAGGCGATGTCCGCAACGGGCCGACTGCAGTCTCACGGCTACTTTATTTCGCGTTGCAATCCCAAGGCAGCAGCTCATCGATCCGGCTCTGCTCGTGGCCGTTGACGATGGCAGTGAGCGTGCTGGCTAAAATACGCAAGCGGATCATCGGCGTTGAGCTTGCAGGTCTCAATGCGCGAGGCGATGATCGCCCCGCCACGACGGGCATTCTCACCGCGTTTGTAAGCAGGGAATAACGTTCTCATCCCAAAATGAAACCAAATCCCTTCCCCTGCGTTACCCCCTCGATACGTCCGTTTACCCAAGGTGAGTGAAATGAACAGATTCGCCATCATAGCCCTGTCGATCACGACGGCTTTCTCCGGAATGCCGGCCTCGGCAGGCCCTGTCTTTGTACCGACACCGGTACAGCAGGCCGCGCAGCCGGCGCCTGGAGGCAGCGATGCCCGGATCATGACTGTCGGCTGCAACAACTTCACCAACTGCCCGGGCCAGTTCGGCAACACCGATGATTACTGGTATCGCAACCGCCACCATAATCGCAACCGCGACTACTATGGTAACCGCGGCGACTACTATCGTAACCGCGACTATTACCGGGACGACCGCTACCGCTATGGCGGGTACTATCACCATCACAACAATAGCGGCGCCATCATCGGCGGCCTGGCGGCCGGCGCCATCATCGGTGGCCTCATCGCCTCGCAGCCGCGGACCTACTATGGCCCCAGCGGCTACAGTTCGCATGCCGAATATTGCTACGCCCGCTACCGGTCCTATCGCGCTTACGACAATACCTATCAGCCGAGCTACGGCCCACGCCGCCAGTGCCGGTAATTCCAGTCACCCGACATCGGCAGCCAGCCCCGCATGAAGATGCGGGGCTTCTTTATGCCCGCCGGGCGGCGCGCGCCCGGTGCTTCACCCGCTTTCCAACATCTCCAAGCCGTGCTTGTCTTCCCCGGATCGAACCTTCCGAATGGCTGCACTTGCCAGGTGAGTGATGACAGACCGAGCAAACCTCCTGCTTGCGCCGGATCTCGAAAACCTGTCGGGCTTCGAAGCAGCGCTCGCCGCCGGCTGGTTTCCCGATCCGCGCCGCGCCGGCGACGCAGCCTTTATCGGCGCCGAGCTTCGGCGATTGCGCCAGGACAGATCGAAATTCCTTGATGATCTCAGCGGCAAACCGCCCGCCGGGTCGGCACCGCCGCTCCTGACCACCCGCCTGTTCTGCATCTGGGATGGCGAATTCTGCGGCAGCATCAGCCTGCGCTTTCAGCCAGGCACCGAGGCGCTGCCGCCGGAGGTCGCGGGCCATGTGGGCTATTCCGTCGTGCCGTGGAAACAGCGCAACGGCTATGCGACGGCGGCCCTCAGCCTCCTGCTGGATGTGGCGGCCAGGGAAGGCCTCACCCGCCTCGTCATTCTCTGCAACTGGGATAACGACGCCTCGCGGCGGGTGATCGAGCGCAATGGCGGGCAGTTGTTCAAGCGCGGCCCGCATCCTTCCGACGGGCCCGATCAGATCAAATTGCATTTCTGGCTATACCCCAGGCCCGCCACCTGAAACATCCGAGCGAGAAAGACGAACGGAGCAAGGCTTGCGGCCCCTGCTCCGTTCGTCCCGTCACGCCCAGCCCGGATGACGGCTTCGGCGTCATCCCTTGGGGTCATGGCTGGGCGCTCGGTCAGTAAGCCGCAGCCGCCGGCTTCGGCTTCTTCTCGGTCCATTGCGGCGGCGCGCCGTATTTGGCGGCCACTGCCCCCACCAGCCCGGGTTCGCGGCCGAAGGCGTCGCAGGCGACATATTTCGGTTTCCCCCCGAGCCAGGATTTCATCCGCTGGCCGGAGGGAAGAGAAAGGTCCAATCCTTTCGGCTCCTTGCGGGCAATCAGCATCCGGGAAAATTCGCTGCTGAATTTCGAAGCCAGGCTATAGGCGTCGCCCACTTCGGAAACACGTGGGTTGTTCTGCAGCGAGTTTGCGCCGCGCGCCCAGACCATCGCCGCCCGCTGCACGCCGGCGCCGTCGACCGCCTCGGCCTCGACAGCCAGTCCGCCGAGCCCGGCCGGCAGCCGCGGCACGCCGACGGGCAGCACGAAACCGGTGCCGACGGTCACGACTGTGGAAACGCCGGCCATCGTCTTGTTGGTCGGCACGATATCGGTGACGACGGAGCGGATCGTCAGGTCGGCGGGCTCGCCCGCCCCCACTATCCGATACTTGTCGCTGAGCGAGATGCAGAGCGCCCGGTCGAGCGCGTTCGACACCATCGTCCGGTCATCAGGCGATTTGATCCGGGTGGCGGCGCTGAAGGCAAAGGTCGTCGGCGCGATGGCGACCGTCTTCGCCGGCGCAAGACCCGCCCCATCGACATAGATGCGCGATTTCTGGAGCTTGCCCTTGGGTGGGCCGAGATTGGAATAGGAAGAAAGCGTCCCGCCCTCTTTGAGCGGCACCGTGCTGCAGCCGGCCGCAGCAGCGGCGAGCACCAGCGGCAGGACGAGAGAAAAGGCCCTCGAAGCCCGTCTTGAAATGGATGGAAAAAATGGATTGCTGCGCACTCTGTCAGGCCTCCGTAGCCGGTAGCGCATAACCCCGAAATCGAAATCGATTTTCGGAAAGGATTATGCGCAGTTTAAAGTGCTAGAGCGTCCTTAGCGCGTCTTGTCAGACGCGCGGCGCTCTAGTCTCTGCCGAAGCTGGCGGCCAACAATTGCAAAAGCATTACAGCCTTTCCGGCAGCACAAGCTGCCGTGAGAGCCTATCCGAGCCGGATCGTCACCTCGGTGCCGGCAGCACCGCTCTCGATGCGAACCTCGCCGCCATGGTTCAACACGATCTGCTTGACGAGGCTGAGGCCGAGACCCGCCCCCCGGCTCTTCGGGGTGACGCGGTAGAAGGGTTCGAACACCTGCTCGCGGTGTTCGGGGGGAATGCCCGGCCCTTCGTCGGCGACGCTGATCCGCCCACCGCCTGATGCCGAGACGGAAACGGTGATCATGCCGCTGCCGCCGCCATGGTCGATGGCGTTGCGCACGAGGTTGCTGACGGCCCGCGGCAGCGCCGAAGGGCTGCCCTTGCGTTGCAGGCTCTCGACCTCGCTCTGAAATGAGATCTGGTAGCCGGCGCCGATGGCAAGCGGCGCAAGATCGGCCACCACCCCGCGCGCGATGTCGACGAGATCGACGGTCTCATGCAAATCGGCCGCCTGGTCGTTGCGCTCGAAGTCGAGCAGCTGCTCGGCCGTCTCGGCCAGGCGCGCGACGTCGTCGAGCAATCGCCTGCGCTCCTGCCCCTCGGCCGTTCCATCGATCCTTGTCTGCATGATCGCGATCGGCGTCCTCAGTTCATGCGCCGCATCGATCAGGAAGTGTCGCCGTTTGCGGTATTCGTTTTCCAGCCGGTCGAGCGCCTCGTTAAAGGCGATCACCAGCGGCGCGACCTCCCTCGGAATTCCGTCCAGCGGCAGGCGCGCATCGTAGCGGCGCGGTTCGATCTCGGATGCCTTGCGGGCGACCTCGCTGACGCTGGCAAGCCCGCGCCGGACGATCCTCGGAACAGCGAGAAAAACCGCGGGCAAGGCGATGGCAAACAGCGGGAGGTAGATCGGATAGACCGCGCCCATCAGGGTCAAAACCGGCCAGCCCTTGTCGGCGACACCGCCAAACAGCACCCTGAGCTCGCCGATCGCAGTCTCCACGCTTTCGACCGAGGCGATCTCGTCCGTGCCGGCCGAACCCCTGATATCGGCCCCTTCGAACAGATAGGTCAGGCGCGCAAGCTCGCTATAGGCCGTCGGAATGGTTCCGTAGGACACATAAGAGCCGTTCCTCGCGGCCGCGACATACCAGAGCCCGTCATACTGCCGCTTGAGTGCGTCCAGCTCCGGCGTATCCTTTATCTCAAGCCGTCCCTCGGCATCGAGCGCAACGGCCGGGGCCAGAGCGGCGGTGACATGGTCCTCCAGCGCGACGTTCGGAGAAAGGATCGTCGCGCCGTAGAAGCAGAGGCCGATGGTGACAGCCGTCACCACGGCGACGAAAACGACGCTCAGCTGCCAGCTGAGCCTCCACCAGAGCGACGGATTGGCCTTACTACACCCGCCCATCATTCTTCCTTCATGAGATAGCCGACGCCGCGAATATTGTGGATCGAAACCTCTGCACCCGCATCGGCAAGTCGCTTTCGCAACCGCGATATATGCGCGTCGAGCGCATTCGACTGAATTTCCTCCTCATAGTTGTAGACCGCCGCCTCCAGCGTCGAGCGCAGCACCGTCTTCTCCTTGCGCTTGGCAAGAGCGGCGAGCACCAGAAGCTCGCGCCGGGGCAGATCGAGCGGCGTATCGCCTACGGTGACGCTGAGATGCAGCGGATCGATCACCATTCGCCCGGCGGTGATCTTGAGCTCGGAAAGATTGGGCGGCCGGCGCAGCACGGCCCGCAGCCGCGCCATCAGTTCCTCCACCAGAAACGGCTTGCCGAGATAGTCGTCGGCGCCGAGATCGAGCCCTTCCACCCGCTCCTTCGGCTCGTTCATCGCCGTCAGCACGATGATCGGCGTCTCCTTGCCGGTCCGCCGGAGCTCCGGAATGAAACGCAGCCCCTCGCCGTCGGGCAGGCGCCGGTCGAGCAGGATCGCATCGTAAAAGTTCTGCCGCGTCAGCTCCACCGCATCGCCGAGATGCATCGTGTGGTCGGTCACGATCCCATGCTTGCCGAGCGCTGCAGACAGCGCCTCGGCCAGCTCCCTCTCATCCTCGATCAACAATATCCGCATCGCCCGCCCAAGCCTTACCCCGGAGTTTCTGCCGCAAGGGTTGCAGCAACATTGCGGAAGTTGAAAGGCAGCCGGTCATGCTGGCGTAATTGTTCCAGCCGAGGATCGGGCATCACAATTCAGGACGACAAGATGCCCCAGCTCAAATCCATCCTCCGCATCCTTGAAAAATACCTCCTCTCCGCCTTCATCCTCGCCAGCCTGCTGGCGGGACCGCTGGTTATACTGTTCGTGAGGTAGAGATGCCCGCGCGACCGGACATTTTCCGTCGATTCACCGCCAAGACGGTGTAAGAAGCGTCCTGCCGTGCAGCCCCCTCATCCGGCTGCCGCCACCTTCTCCCCGAGGGGAGAAGAGACTCGTGGCAGCGTCTCCTCCTCACCGAGAGCTCCGAAAAACCAGCAGCATTGCGGCTTGCTCCCCTTCGCCCCAGCGGGGAGAAGGTGGCCCGAAGGGCCGGATGAGCGACTATCTGGTGTGTCAAGTTGCATATTGGAATTCCCTTCGCGCGTCTCGTGCTTTTGCGTTGAGAATGACGAGGAGCTTTCTGGCGAGGGCAATGCGGATGACCATTTTC
>NZ_ML133704.1 GCF_003985155.1 Rhizobium vallis
CGTAAAATGCGATTTGACGCAAATCTGACATATCGCCTTCCTTCTTTCGTTCCATCCATCGCTGAGTAAAAGGCAGGCAGCTCGCGCCGCCTCGCATGGCAATCTTCAAAACCCGTGCCATGTGGGCAGCAGCATATAAAACAGCTGTTTTGCTGATCTTCAGCTATTTAGTTCCGAACTTTCGAAGGCGGGATCGACAAACTCTTGTCTCGAAACCGCCAAACTGGACGAAGCGGCTGCGAGGTCTTGTCGGTTGGAAATCGCTTGCGTCAAAGATCAACAAATCTCGTCCGTATCCTTACATCTCAGGCGAGGGACAGAAGTAGTGTGGCAAGTCGTAGAGCCAAGCAGATCGGTACCGTCTTGACGGCCGATCGGCTTCGCACCACGCGTCGAATCAAGGCCGGATGATCAGCAGAACGCATATGAAGGCACAGTAGAGATTGTCGCTTACAACAAACTCGCTGTTATGCTGTCTCCATGAACAAATAGGGGGAATGCCGACAGCTTGGCAGCTGCAGTCTTGCAGGCCCGGATTGTTTCGCCATTGGCTGAGATTGACAACGGAGCCGGTTTCGATCGTCAGCGGGCCAGATTCTGAGGAAATGCTCGAAGGCTACAGCAAAGATCGTGAGCAAGCTATCAAGTTAAAGCGCTAGTCGCGGACGCTTTTTTCCGGCCATACGCTCAGCTCCGACAAATTGTGGATCGCGTAGTCGAATACGGCGAAGAGCTTAAGGCAATTTTAGTAGGTGCTATCAGAATTGACCGATGATCATTATCCGACGACGACATCACCGCTCATCTTTAGGAAAGTGGCATTTGCGCGTGCCCGCACAGTCGTAATATCGGGAGCAATAATCCCCCGTATCGGTTCAACGTCGCCGGACAAGCCCGCCAAGTTGCATCTGTGGCCTTCACGTTTTCAAGATCTCGCGCCCGACGAACTCTGCCGCTCCAGAAAGACTTCCGCTTTCCTCAGGGAGAAAGCATTCATTAAAATCGCCGCATTCCTTGCAGCTGGGAGCGCTACAAAGGGAAAAGCCTTCAGCTTCGCAAATCTTGCGGTAAAAATACTTCTTCCACCTCATGTTGTTGGTGTTGCCTGCCACCAGCGCCGGAAAATGCGCGAACAGCAATCTCCTAAGTTCGGCTTTGTCAAGCAAGCCGAGATCCCGCCAGAGGTGGTCTTCGCGCATGGAACGTCGCGCAATGATCTTAGCAAAACGCACGCCCTCAGGGTCGCCTGGCCGCACATGCCCTAGGAGCATATCGCGCAACAGTTGCTCCTCCGCATCAGGCACGCAATCACTCGCCTCTTGCAGGGCAAAAGCGCGGATAAGCCTTGCCGGGAAACTGCGGGCTGGTATATCCCGCAGCTCCCTAAGCGAAAGGCCGGTTGCCTCGGTCGCGGTGGCAATCCCCATCTCAATTTCTTCAAGTGCGCGCGAAAAAACGCGGAAGAGCACATAGTCATCAAAATATAACTTGAGACCCATCTGGCATGGTCGGCTGAAATAGCGTGTTTGGCAATCGTCGCAGTGGTCGACGGCTATGCCGGTTTGACGTGCGGCGTCCGCAGCTGGCACCGCCACCGTCGAGACCCCGATGTGATGCACATTTGGCATGCGCTTCGTCGCTTTCTCCAATAATCGAATTCAGTTGGCTGCTTTGATCCCCGCAAGGCGAGCATTCAAAGGTTGTGCCAGCTTGAGCAAGTGACAGTTGAAGCCGGCTTTTCAATCACTCGATCGCCCGTGCAGCGGGGAGGCGATCCCGCCTCCCAGTTATCGCCAAACGGACAAACGCAGGCTTTCAATCTGCGGCGCCGATCGAGCAGTCTGAGTGTAGCAATCTGAGGGAAGATCAAAGATCAATTGCTGCGCAACGACGTGTTAGCCGCCGATAGAGTTATCATATGTCTCTTCGATAGTCCTCAGAGTAGTTGGAGACCGGCACTGAACGTCTTCCGACCTTCAGTGTTGACCTTTGTCCAGTTGAACGGGAGGCCTTCGGCAACGTAGTAAACGCCGCTTTGAGGCGTCAGCTTTCCGTTTCTCGAGCCCATGTCGCCACGCTCGCGGACTCTCAGCGAATCGGCGCGATAGAGTTCATTCTCCTGGATCCTATCATTCGTCATTGCGCTCATAGGAGCACCGGGGAGCGGCGATCAATACGCACTTGCAGGCCTTCCAGTGCGCCCGCAACGATGAGGCCCTTGTTCGCCACTCGGTCCATCGGAACAAACACAGGATCAAGCACCGGCCGGCAACATTCAAAACGTCGCGCGGCTTCCGTCATCGTTATTGACGGCGAACGATAAGGTTTACTACCATCGCCTCCCAAAAGCGCTATCTGCCCGGCAAGAGGGATCGGGTACCCGTCAAAGATCGTAAAGGCGGTTAACCCAACTCGCAAAGCTTCTTCGCCAACAAATAGCGAGTGCATGTCGTCGAAGCGGATCATCTGAATAAGATCACTGCCAATTAAACCGGCGATCGATGCAATGCTGTTGCGATCAGGGAGCTCAGCGGCGCGAAAGATCGCACTTTCTGGCTCCAACAGATACACAAAATTTTCCATATCCTTGCCTTCTAAATTCTTGAAAAGAGCTCGTGCCCAGCTGCTTTTGACGGGAGCGAAAGCGACTCGTGCATCAACTTGGGATAGCGACAACGCGCGGCAATATGCAGATTTCAGCGTGCTGTGTAAATGGTCCTGCGCCAATTCGGTTCGGTTCAATTCAAGCCAGGCTCCGGACGCGTCGCTCCGATGTCGCCCAGCCAGTTGATTCTATTGAGATATTTTAATGGGCGTGTTTTTATTCCGGCCAGCCCCCATACCAACTCCGGGCCAAACATGAACGCGACGATGTTAGACCATACCGGCAGCCGCGAGTCGACTAAGCGGGTTCAGCAATCGAACGCGGCGGCCATCGGCGTCGCCGCACGTATGGCTCGAATTTGTCCCAAATTTGCGGAACGGATCCCGACCTTGGGCAAACTATGCAAACGGGTGCGTGTTCCAAGTTTGACGAGATCTGTACGTTGTACGAATACCCGGCAGAATTAGAAATCATTTCCCATGCTGCAGACGCGAGAGCCTGAACTCGAAGCTAACGAGTGGAGCTTCTATCAAGGCACCCCTTACGACGTATAAAGCAGAAAGAAAATTTGCAATCGGCGAGTTCCATCCGAGCATCACGACATTTGGCTAGCGCAACCGGGGCAACAGCCGCGCTCACTGTTGGCTGACTTAAAGTGTGCTGAAAGCCGCGGTCGCGAGTTCGCGCTCGGTCCCCAGGCGTTTTCGGTGCCGCGTTTTTAGCGTTATTCAAAACGCGGATGATGGCATCCAATCAATCTATTTTGCCTGATTGGCGACCTTGGTGCATGACCAAGGTGTCTCACCAAACAAGCCGATCGCGACCTCAGCGGAGAACGTACAAAAATGCAATAGATAGGAAGCGGCAGATTTTATTGCGTATCCCGGAGAGATACTGGCGCCGCCTTGTTGCTCGCTATGGCGGCGGCCTTCGGAGTCTGGCGAACAGGATTTGCCGAGTCGGAAGCCGCGAAAGAAGAAGTCGTCACTTTGGCGTATTCGCGCTGACCCAACTTTTGGCAACCTATGGCACTCACGGCGAAGTCATGCACGTTCATAGCGTGGACGAATCGGGCGAAACGTCAGCGTCGACGCAGTTCAAGTATTGGACGAACGAACGGGAGCAAGGCCTTGTCCTTTAGAACTTTTTTTTGCATCCTGCTACTGGTCACGTGCACCAGCGCTGTTTCGGCCTACGCCGCGTCGCTTTCCATCTTCAAAGCGTTCGCCGTAACACTAGCGGCTTCGGTTTTCCTTCAGGTCGTTTATTTCTTGAGCCTGCTATTTATGTCCTTCCGGCCCACGCGCGAGAGCGACAGGTCGATACATTCAGGAACTCGGCAGGCAAACCAGCCACAAAAACATGATCGCGATGAAACTGAGCTGACCTGCCACTGAATTTTCATCCGGCGGCGATTAGAGCCTCGGCGGTTTTGAATACGCCAAGTGGCGCGGTGTGAGTTCGCGCGTTACGTCATCGACGATGTTGAGCACGCGAAACCTCCTTCCGCAAGCGAACTGGTCGTGCACGAAGTCTAGCGACCATCGGGCATTGGCCTTAGCTTCGACCAGAAATCGGAGCACGCGTGCGGACAGCACGGCGTCTGGCTTTGCGCTTGCGGACAGAGAGACCCTCCTCCCGATAAAGGCGATAGATGCGATTGACCCCGGACGGTTCTCCCTCCCGCCGAAGCAGGACGAACAGTCGCCGGTAGCCGAAACGCCGCCGCTCATTGGCGAGGTCGCGCAGCTTCGCTCGCAACTCGGTTTCCGGCGGTCGGTTCGACTGATAGCGGATCGTCTTGCGGTCGGCGGATATGATCTGGCAGGCCCGCCGTTCCGAAAGACCCATGACGGTCTTCAGATGCGTGACGGCGTCACGCTTCGCGACAGGCCCTACCATTTTTTTGAAAGAAGCTCGCGGAGTGCTGCTGCGTCCAACATCTGCTCGGCGAGCAGCTTCTTCAGCCTGGCATTCTCATCTTCAAGCGCCTTCAGCCGCTTGGCCTCGGAGACTTCCAGGCCGCCGTATTTGGCTTTCCAGTTGTAAAACGTCGCTTCTGAAATCCGTGCTTGCGGCAAAGGTCGGCCGCCTTCGCACCAGCCTCCTGCTCCTTCAGCACCGCAATTATCTGCTCTTCGGTAAATCTCTGCTTCTTCATTCGTCCGTCCTTTGATGGGCCGGACTCTAATCAATTCTGGAGGAAATTCGCAGGGGCAGGTCAGAGCAGTCCAACGTCCCCCAGCTTGACCTAAGGCGTAAACGGCGCACCCCTTAGTTAGCGGTGTAGGTATTGACCCAATTCATCAGGCTAAAGCTCAATTCGATGTCATGGAACTACTCAACAACCTCCAGCAACCGAGGACCGCTTTCTTCACCACGGTGCGGCGGTCCATGAGATGCTGCATTGGTCTCCCGATTGCTTCATCTTCGGCAGGAGGCTTCTGGATTGGGCATCGTCTGGTTTAGAAAGCACCTCCGACTCAGGCGACTGTTGCCGACCGCCGCTCCTGATTAGATGACATGTTTCCGGAAGAGAACATGCTTCGAAATTTGAGCGTTTCCCGTTGCCTTTTCTACCTACGCCGATCGAGAAGCTCGACCGTCTCGGTAAGCGCGGGGGTGGAAACATTAAGAACAACGTCAACGAGATGACTACAAGCTCAGAACTTGCATTTGGCGGAAATAAGCTCCGCAAACTTTACTACCGGAGGGTCGAGGCGGGTCCAGTCTGATTTGCCCAGAGCCGGCGCTTTTAACGCGGCGGCCTCGGCGCAGTCGACGACGTTCCCGCCCATCGGACGAAAACTGGCGGGGCAACTTCGACGTCGAAGATGGCGCGGATTGTTGCACGAAAGCCCGCCGCGAGGGCATCCCATGCAGGTCGCCGACTATCGGACGCAGACCGGCTTAGAGCAGTCTTTTGTCAGACATGTACTCCGCGGTTGTCGGCATTGAGACTGAATGGCGGGAGCTTGACACTACGCGCTGCTACGAAATGCCTGCTGAACCCACGAATTCACTTCGGCACGCGATTTGCTCTGGTCACGGTATGTCGCCAATCGCAGCGCGATGGTCTTCGGGCGGCGCATCGCTGTTCGCGTCTCGTGAGTTCCGATGGTTTGCTGGGCAATGATAGTGGCTCGGTTGTGTGTGCCGGGAAAATGTGAGGAGTGTTAGATGCGATCTAGAGTTCTTCGTTTGCGACCCACAACAATCGCCCACGTCGCGAGCGGTACAGCCAAAGCGGCAGACCTTGAGCCAGGCGGGAAGCCGGGGGTGTGGGACTGGACTGGAAGTTCTGTTTGCGGACGGGTCGGTGGGCGGGTGCGGTCGAACCTGCTGCGCCAATTCCTACGGTCGGCCGACCTATGGCGATACCGACATGTTCGATTTCAACCGGCTGCAAAACCCGCACCTGCCGCTCGGCCAGGGGCCGCATCTGTGCCTGGGCGCTGCGCTGGCGCGCCTGGAATTGGGAAGTGTCTTCCCCCCGCCGTTCGTGCGGCCGGAGGATCTGGCGCTGGCAATCGCCGCAGAGGGCGTGGTCTACACGTTGCCTTAACTCATTTGCTGCCCGCAGTCTGCCCATCATCTTCCGCCCCTTCCGGGCTTAAAGAGTGAAGCGTCACCATGTCCGAACAATCCTTGCCGACGCTGCCGATGTGGCGGGTCGATCACATCGAGCCCTCGCCCGAGATGTTAGCGCTACGCGCCAAAGGTCCGATCCACCGCGTGCGCCTTCCGTCCGGGCACGAATGCTGGTGGGTGACAGGCTATGACGAGGCCAAGGCGGTGCTGTCTGACGCGGCATTCCTGCCCGCGGGAATGCCTCCGGCGGATTTCACCCCCGATTCGGTCATTCTCGGTTCGCCGGGATGGCTGGTCTCGCACGAAGGGGACGAGCATGCTCGGTTACGCACGATCGTGGCGCCGGCCTTCAGCAACAGCAGGGTGAAGCTGCTTACGCAGCAGGTCGAGGCGATCACCGTGCAGTTGTTCGATACGCTGGCGGTTCAGCCCCAGCCCGCAGACTTGCGACGCCATCTCTCCTTTCCGCTTCCGGCCAAGGTAATCAGCGCGCTGATGGGCGTGCCCTTCGAGGAACACGCCTTTTTCGCAGGGCTCTCCGACGAGGTGATGACGCACCAGCATGAAAGCGGCCCGCGCAGCGCGTCCGGCCTGGCCTGGGAAGAGCTCCGCGCCTACATCCACGGCAAAATACGGGGCAAGCGACAGGATCCGGGCGATAACCTGCTGACGGATCTGCTAGCCGCGGTCGACCAGGGCAAAGCGACCGAGGAAGAGGCGATCGGCCTCGCGGCGGGCGTGCTGGTGGCGGGGCACGAGAGCACCGTCGCGCAGATCGAATTCGGCCTGCTGGCCATGTTTCGCCATCCGCAACAGCGCGAACGCCTGGTCCGCGATCCTTCCCTGGTTGACAAGGCGGTGGAAGAAATACTGCGCATGTATTCGCCTGGCGCGGGGTGGGACGGCATCATGCGCTATCCCCGGACCGACGTTACCATCGCGGGCGTGCATATACCCGCGGAGAGCAAAGTACTGGTCGGCCTGCCGGCGACCTCGTTTGATCCGTGCCATTTCAAAGACCCGGAAGTCTTCGACATCGGACGCGACGCAAATCCCCACCTGGCGTTCTCCTACGGGCAGCACAATTGCATCGGGGCGGCGCTGGCGAGGCTGGAACTGAAGGCCATATTCGGTTCGATCTTCCAGCGCTTTCCCGCGTTGCGCCTGGCCGTGGCGCCCGAAGAACTGAAGTTGCGCAAGGAGATCATCACCGGCGGGTTCGAGGAGATGCCGGTGCTCTGGTGCGGACGCCCCCCGGCATCGCAATCTTCTCATTTGGCGGCGCCTGGCGCGCACCGGTCAGATCAGCCACTCGACAGGTAATCAAGATGGACGTGCAAGACACCACGGCAGCATGCCACGACGCCTTCGCCGAGCTGGCGTCGCCAGCATGCATCCAAGACCCGTACCCGTTCATGCGGTGGTTGCGAGAGCACGATCCGGTGCACCGCGCGGCGTCGGGCCTCTTTCTGTTGAGCCGCCACGCCGACATCTACTGGGCGTTCAAGGCTACGGGCGATGCGTTTCGGGGGCCGGCGCCATCCGAACTGGCGCGCTATTTCCCGCGTGCGGCGAGCAGCCTGTCGCTCAATCTGCTGGCGTCTACGCTAGCCATGAAGGAACCACCGACGCATACGCGTCTGCGCCGGCTGATTTCGCGCGATTTCACCGTGGGCCAGATCGACAACCTGCGGCCGAGCATCGCGCGCATCGTCGCAGCTCGCCTGGATGGCATGGCGCCCGCACTGGAGCGAGGAGAGGCGGTGGACCTGCATCGGGAATTCGCACTGGCCTTGCCCATGCTTGTCTTCGCTGAATTGTTCGGCATGCCCCAAGACGACGTTTTCGAGCTCTCAGCGATCGTCAGCGCCATTCTAGAAGGCCTGAGCCCGCACGCCAGCGATCCACAGCTCGCCGCGGCGGACGTGGCCAGCGCCAGGGTGAAGGCCTATTTCGGCGACCTCATACTGCGCAAGCGCGCCGATCCCCGCCGCGACATCGTGTCGACACTGGTCGGCGCACACACCGACGACGCCGATACGCTCTCGGACGCGGAGTTGATCAGCATGCTGTGGGGCATGTTGCTGGGCGGCTTCGCCACCACTGCTGCGACTATCGACCATGCGGTGCTGGCGATGCTGGCCTACCCCGAGGAGCGGCACTGGCTGCAGGGAGACGCCGCAGGGGTGGAGGCATTTGTAGAAGAAGTACTGCGCTGCGAGGCGCCCGCCATGTTCAGCTCCATTCCGCGTATCGCCCAGCGCGACATCGAACTGCATGGCGTGGTGATCCCGAAGGACGCGGACGTGCGCGTGCTGATCGCGGCCGGCAATCGCGACCCGGACGCTTTCGCTGATCCCGACCGCTTCGATCCGGTGCGGTTCTACGGCACCAGGCCTGGCATGTCGAGCGACGGAAAGATTATGCTGAGCTTCGGCCACGGCATCCACTTCTGCCTAGGTGCTCAACTCGCCAGGGTGCAACTGGCCGAGAGCCTGCCGCAGATCCAGGCTCGCTTCCCCACGTCGGCCTTGGCCGAGCAGCCGACCCGGGAGCCCTCAGCGTTCCTTAGGACGTTCCGCGCGCTGCCGGTGCGGCTGCACGCGCAGGCGGCGGCTGAGGTTCGCGTCGTGGTCGACCAGGACCTGTGCGGAACCACTGGTCAGTGCGTGTTGACGCTGCCGGGCACCTTTCGTCAGCGCGAGCCGGACGGCGTGGCGGAAGTGTGCATGGCGACGGTCCCGCAGGCGCTGCACGCCGCCGTGCGCCTAGCAGCCAGCCAGTGCCCGGTCGCGGCCATTCGGGTGATCGAAAGCGAAGCCGGCGATGACCATTGCACCAACCCCGGCCCTACGCCCTCTCCGGCAGACGCTGAGCGACATGCAGCGAAAGACCTACGCAATCCAGGAGAACATGATGGAACGATTTAAAGGCAAGGTGGCCGTGGTGACCGGCGCCGGCGCCGGGATCGGCAAGGCATGCGCCCTCGCCATCGCGCGCGAGGGCGGCAGAGTGGTGGTGGCCGACATTGATGGCCCCGCTGCCATCGCCTGCACCGCACAGATCGCAGCCGAAGCGGGCCAAGCGCTGGCCGTGGCCATGGACATCGCAGATGCGCAGGCGGTGGCAGAGCTGTTCAAAACGGCGAAGCGGCGCTTCGGTGGGGTCGACGTGCTTGTGAACAATGCGAGCGCCATGCATTTGACTCCGCACGACCGCGCGATCCTCGACCTGGACGTGGCGGTCTGGGACCAGACCATGGCGACCAATTTGCGCGGCACGCTCCTTTGCTGCCGGCAGGCCATCCCACAAATGATCGGCCGTGGTGGTGGCGCGATCGTGAACATGTCATCGTGCCAAGGGCTCAGCGGCGACACCGCACTGACGTCATACGCCGCGTCGAAGGCCGCAATGAACATGCTGTCGGCCTCGCTTGCCACCCAATACGGACACGCGAAGATCCGCTGCAACGCGGTTGCGCCAGGTCTTGTCATGACCGAACGTCTCTTCGCCAAGCTGGACGAGTGCATGCAACGGCATCTACACCGGCACCAGCTCCTGCCGCACGTCGGCCGCCCCGAGGACGTAGCCGCGCTGGTCGCGTTCCTGCTCTCGGAGGAGGCTGCGTTCATCACCGGCCAGGTGGTGTGCATCGACGGCGGCATGTTGGCGCATGTTCCAACCTACGCCGACGGTGGCAACAGCGCGGCTCGGCCGGCCGGTGACGCCGCCGAAGCAGCCGCAGCGTCGCATTGGTGATGGACATGCTGCTCAACCCGCTGAACCGCTGGCGCCGGCTACGGGACGACATCCCGGTCATGCCTGGCGCTTTCCCCCTGGTCGGGCATCTTCCCGCCATCGTCTGCGATCTGCCGCGCCTGCTGCGGCGCGCGGAAAGGACCCTAGGCAGCCACTTCTGGCTGGACTTCGGCCCGGCCGGACACCTGATGACATGCCTGGATCCAGATGCGCTCGCATTGCTCCGGCACAAGGAAGTGTCCTCGGCACTGATCGAAGAGATGGCGCCCGACATCCTTGGCGGAACGTTGGTCACTTTGGACGGTAGCGCGCACCGGCAGGCGCGCGATGGGATAAAAGCGGCGTTTCTGCCGAGGGGTCTGACCGAGGCCGGCATTGGCGAGCTGTTCGAACCAATTATTAGGGCTCAGGTCAAGGCGTGGCGCGACCGCGGTGAAGTCGCTATCCTGCCAGACACCCGCAACCTGATGCTCAAACTCACCTTCAGTCTCATGGGCATCCCCGCCCAAGACCTGTCGGAGTGGCATCGCAAGTATCGGCAACTGCTACAATTGATGGTCGCGCCCCCGATCGACCTGCCGGGGATGCCCTTGCGACGCGGCCGCGCCGCCCGCGATTGGATCGACGCGCAGTCGCGCCAGTTCATCCGGGACGCGCGCGCGCGCGCCGCGCGCACCGGGTTGATCAACGACATGGTGAGCGCCTTCGATTGCAGCGATGGCGCGCTCTCCGATGACGTCCTGGTCGCCAATATCCGCTTGCTGCTGCTTGCCGGCCACGAGACCTCCGCCTCGACGATAGCCTGGATGGTGATCGAGCTGGCGCAGCATCCAGAGCTGTGGGACGCCCTGGTCGAAGAGGCGCAACGCGTGGGCGCGGTGCCGACCGGGCACGAGGACCTGGCGCAATGTCCGGTCGCAGAGGCGCTGTTTCGGGAGACGCTACGAATGCATCCGGCTTCCTCGCTCGTACCGCGTCGCGCGATGCAGGAATTACAACTCGGCCAGCGGCGCATTCCTTCGGGCACTCATTTGTGCATCCCACTACTGCATTTCTCGACCTCGCCGCTGCTGCACGAAGCGCCCGATCAGTTCCGTCTGGGGCGGTGGCTGCAACGCACGGAGCCGATCCGGCCGGTGGACATGCTGCAGTTCGGTGCCGGCCCACACGTCTGCATGGGCTATCACCTTGTATGGCTGGAGCTGGTGCAGTTCAGCATCGCCTTGGCATTGACCATGCAGGAGGCCGGGGTGCGGCCGCGATTGATGAGCGGCGTCGAAAAAGGCCGGCGCTATTACCCGACCGCACATCCGTCCATGACAGTCCGCATCGGATTCTCATGAGCTGGGATCCTCTGCCCCGTGTCAAGAGGCAGCGGCGACGACGATGGGCGGCATTGCTGCACTCGGCGCGCGCGCGCGGTGCGACGCCGGCAGCACCGCGGCGGCTCGCCGCTCGCCGCGGCATTCTCTGTCAGGTAGAAGGAGATGAACAACATGCAGAAGGGTTCCACGCTAAACGACGACCGAACTGGCGTTTCCCCGTTCGGCGGATCGGGCGCGCAGGCGTGCGGCGGATTGCCGGTGCGCGCGTCCATAGGCATTGGCGCGCTATGCGCCGTCGCGGAGGATGCCGCGCTTTACTCTGTACCGCGCACTGGATCGCTATCGCGCCTGTTTCGGCCTTGTATTGTAGGTGGTCGAGGATGACACGCCAGCGGATGACGCGACGCTGGGCAAGCCCCCGGCAAGCATGCGGCGGAGAAGAAAGCAACCGGCGTGCCGATCACGAAGCTGCATGCAGCGCCCCAGTCAGTGCCGGGCCTATGGCCAGAGGCCGAGGAAGCCATCACCTCGCTGCGCCCGCGTGCGGAGCGGTTGGCGCAGGCCGTGCAGCGGGCCAAAAGGGTATCTGTTCAAGCACGCGCCGTGCGCATTGGCGCCGGTCCGCACGGAGGCGCCGCCGTACCGCTGCGATCGGCCGGCGGCACCGCTAGATGCTACATTGTGTTCGATTCCACGGCGCAGATCGGAGCGGTTGCCCACCGCGGACCGCCGCCAGCATAGGTGCGCTTCGCCGCGCTTCTCGTCAACTGCCTGCAGAGGGAACATCCCGCATGAGTGCGCTGTCCGAACAGATCCTTTCTGAATTGCGCCACTTGCTGAACGAGACGCGCGATGGCGGCAGCGTGAGTCCGTCCGTTTACGACACGGCGCGCGTTTTGCAGTTCAGCGGCAACGTCACCGGTCGGCAGAACGGATACGCGTGGCTCATGGCGCAGCAACAGGCCGATGGCGGGTGGGGAAGTGCTGACTTCCCACTGTTCCGCCATGTACCCACGTGGGCGGCGTTGCTTGCATTGCGGCGTGCCGATCCTCTTCCCGGCGCTGCGGACGCAGTTCAGGCTGCAACGCGGTTCCTCGAGCGCCAGCCGGATCCCTACGCGGATGCGGTGCCGGAAGACGCGCCGGTAGGCGCGGAGCTGATCCTGCCGCAGATCTCCGGCGAGGCCACATCCTTGGTGGGCGACGTGGTGTTTCCGCGCTACCCGGCGCTGTTGCCGTTGCGGCAAGCGTGCCTGGTTAAGTTGGGGACGGTGGGACCGCTGCCGAGCGGCCATCCGTTGTTGCACTCCTGGGAAGCCTGGGGGACGTCGCCGACCACGGCATGCCTGGACGACGACGGCAGCATCGGCATCAGCCCGGCGGCAACCGCCGCGTGGCGTGCGCACGCCCTCACACAGGCGAGCGCGCCACAGGTCGAGCGTGCCGACAGGTATCTTCAGGCCGCATCGCGCGCGGCGCGCAGCGGCATCGAAGGTGTCGTTCCCAGCGTCTGGCCGATCAACGTGTTCGAGCCATGCTGGTCGCTGTACACTCTGCATCTGGCCGGGTTGTTTTCGCATCCCGCGCTCGCCGAGGCGGTGCGCGTGATCGTCGCGCAGCTCGATGCCTGTCTGGGCGTGCGCGGTCTGGGTCCGGCCTTGCACTTCGCGGCCGATGCAGACGACACTGCTGTTGCGTTGTGCATCCTGCACCTAGCAGGACGCAACCCGGCTGCCAACGCGTTGCGCCACTTCGAAATCGGCGGGCTGTTCGTTACCTTCCCCGGCGAGCGCAATGCCTCGGTGTCGACCAACATCCACGCCCTGCATGCGTTCAGACTGTTGGGAAAGCCCACCGCCGGTACCAGCGCTTACCTTGAGGCCAATCGCAACGCGGACGGTCTATGGGACAATGACAAATGGCATGTTTCGTGGCTGTATCCCACCGCGCATGCAATCGCTGCGCTCGCGCAAGGCGCGCCCCAGTGGCGCGACGAGCGCGCGCTGGCGGCGCTGTTGCAGGCGCAGCGCGACGACGGCGGCTGGGGCGCGGGTCGCGCGTCAACATTTGAGGAAACCGCCTATGCGCTGTTCGCGTTGCACGTGATGGATGGGCGCGAAGAGCCGACAGGGCGCGCCCGCATCGCGCTGGCGGTCGCGCACGCGCTGGAGTGGATGCTCGCTCGCCATGAGGCGCATGAATTGCCGCAGACGCCGCTGTGGATCGGCAAGGAATTGTATTGCCCGACCCGGGTCGTGCGCGTGATCGAACTCGCCGGCTTGTGGCTGGCTCTTCGTTGGGGGCGGCGCATCCCGACCGAGGGAGCAGGAGGAATGGCGCAATGATCCCGACGGAAAGCGCGCTGCAGCAAGTACTGGAGTGGGGGCGTTCCCTGACCGGATTCGCCGACGAGCATGCCGTAGAAGCAGTTAGGGGCGGACAGTACATCCTGCAGTGTATCCAACCGAGCTTGCACGATATCAGCGCCCGCACCGGCCGAGATCCGCAGGACGAAAAGCTGATCGTGGCGTTTTATCGCGAGTTGGCGCTACTGTTTTGGCTCGACGATTGCAACGACCTTGGCCTGATCGCGCCGGAGCAGCTGGCCGCGGTGGAGCAGGCGCTGGGGCAGGGCGTGCCATGCGCGGTCCCCGGTTTCGAGGGCTGCGCTGTGCTGCGCGCTTCCCTGGCCGCGCTCGCCTACGATAGGCGCGACTATACTGAGCTTCTAAACGATACCCGGTGCTACTGCGCGGCGCTGCGCGCCGGACCCGCGCAGGCGGCGGGGGCTGAACGCTGGTCGTACGCCGAATACTTGCACAATTCCATCGATTCGATCGCCTACGCGAACGTGTTCTGTTGCCTGTCGTTGCTATGGGGGCTGGACATGGCGACCCTGCGCGCGCGTCCGGCGTTTCGCCAGGTGCTGCGGCTCATCTCCACGATAGGGCGCCTGCAGAACGATCTGCATGGATGCGCCAAGGATAGGGCGGCGGGAGAAGCCGACAACGCTGCCATCCTGCTCCTGCAGCGTTATCCGGCTATGCCTGTGGAGGATTTCCTCAACGACGAGCTGGTCGGCCATGCGCGCATGCTGCACCGAGTGATGGTGAAAGAACGCTTTCCTGCACCATGGGGACCGTTAATCGAGGCCATGGCGGTCATTCGCGCGAAGTACTACCAGACCTCGATCAGCCGCTACGGCAACGATGCGGCGGGGGGAGGCCAGCGTGCGCCGGCGTGAACGCGCGGGAGGCGGCGGCGTGCGCGCGGCGCCCTCGGTCCGATCCGACGCAACGCCAACGCCCAATACGGCGGATCGAGCGAGCGGGTGCGACGACGCCCTGACCCGGCGCAAGGACGACCATCTGGACCTCGTGCTGGATCGGCGAACGGCGCCAGCCACGGTCGCTGCCGGCTGGGAGCAAATCCGGTTCGAACACTGCGCACTGCCCGAGCTGGACCTGACGCAGATCGAACTGCGCACATCGCTGTTAGGCAAGCCAATACGTGCGCCGCTGCTGATCAGTTCCATGACCGGCGGAATGCCACGCGCAAAGGCCATCAATCGGCACCTGAGCGAGGCGGCGCAAGCCTTGGGGATCGCCATGTGCGTCGGTTCGCAGCGCGTGAGCCTCCAATCGCGCAATTCCCAGGGGCTGACGCGCGCCCTACGCCGCCTGGCGCCTGACATTCCCTTGCTGGCCAATATCGGCGCTGCGCAACTGCGCGAGGCCGACGGCCTTGATCTGGCGCGCCGGGCTGTCGATGCGCTGGAGGCTGATGGGCTGATCGTCCATCTCAATCCGCTGCAGGAAGTGCTACAGCCGGATGGCGACCGCGACTGGCACGGCGTACTGGCGCAGGTGGCTCGCGCCGCGCGTAGCGTGGGCGTGCCTATCGTGGCCAAAGAAGTCGGGTGGGGCCTGTCCGCCTCGGTGGCCTGCGCGCTCGTCGAGGCGGGTGTTGAGGTGATTGATGTCGCCGGAGCCGGCGGCACCAGTTGGGCCGCGGTGGAGGGCGAGCGCGCCCGCGATGCCGCCGGCCGTGCAGTGGCGATGGCGTTTGCCGATTGGGGGATCCCGACACCGGCCAGCTTGCAGGCGGTCCGTCGGGCACTGCCAACGGTGAAGCTTATCGCGTCCGGCGGGATCCGCGACGGCGTCGACGTGGCCAAGGCCATTCGCCTGGGTGCGGACATTGCCGGGCAGGCAGCCGGCGTGCTGCCGGCGGCTACGGTATCGACCGAAGCGGTCGTTGCGCATTTCGAGGTCGTCATCCGCCAGTTGGCCGTCGCCTGCTTTTGCACCGGCTCACCTGATCTGGCGACGTTGCGCCAGGCGCGCTTGTTGCCCTCCGCGCACTTGTTGCCCTCCGCGCATCCGCCAGTCGGATGATGCCGGCGTCGCCCGCTCTGTCGGCCGGCCCTCCAAGCTGGTTGCAAAAACCGTTAACGCTAAAGCTAGACCTCTAATCCACCTTGGCCCAGCGGTTCGATGCAGGGAACGAAATGTTCATGAAGCAGCTGTTGACGATGAAGCGGTAATGATGCCGCCGGCTAGGTTATGCGTACCGTAACTCGGGCTTACAAAGGCGCGCAATCCAGCGCCGTTTGTTGAATCAGACCGGCTTTTCCCGGTCCAGCCACGCCTTTGCAAAGTGCATGATTAAGCCAGTCAACGAAGGACCGTTTTTGAGGGCTGGCAGGAATGGTGTCACCTATCTGTTCGAGATACGCATAAAATCTGGCGGCTGCGCTGTCCAATCCTTGGCCGCGAACGATACTGGGTCGATTCAGCTGCGTGTCCACGGCAGGCAATTTGCCAAGCACTTCTGCGCGGCCGACTGTATCTGCGATGTCGTCGGCGATCTGATACGCGTGCCCGAGCAATTCCCCCACCTTAGACCATGGGGCCGGATCTGCACCACTTGCCAGGGCACCGCAAGTGGCCGCCGCGACAAAGAGGGAGCCGGTCTTGTAATGGTGATAGCGGTCGATTGGGACGTGCGTCATTGCCTCCATCGACTGTCCGGCGATCAGTCCGTGACTGGGGCCGACCGCCTCCGCAACCACCTCGATCATGCGCGCGCCCAACTCAGGTGTTAGCGCAGCCTGCAAGCTGAGGTATTTGAAAGCCATCACAATCAAGGCATCGCCGGTCAAAACGGCGATAGGCTCTCCGAAAAGCCGGTGCACCGTTGGTCTGCCGCGGCGTAGCGCCGCGTTATCGAAGCAAGGCAAGTCGTCATGCACCAACGAGGCACAGTGCAGCAATTCAATTGCTGCCGCGGCTCTTGTCGCCAGCTCAGGATCTTTTTCGCCGCACACATAGGAGACTTTCAAGCAGAGCTTGGGGCGCATCCGGGAGCCCCCTGGAAACACTGCCGCGTCCAGCGCTCCACGCAGGTGAGCCGGCGCAGCCGGACTTAGAGCAGTATCCATGGCAGCTCGCAGCGCTTGCTCGATGAGCTTGTCGCTATCGCCAACCACGTCGGCTTGGTGATTCGAAATCATATCGCATCTCCACTTTTGAGACGAAAACGAAAACGGGCCTAGTCCAACCGGTGCCAAACAAAAGGCCGATTTCGCTGTGTCTCTTCAGGTTCTAAGGCACCGTTAAGTTTAGCGGATTGCGGCGGCCAACATGCGGCACCGGCGTGACCAATGAAACCGTGTGCCAGTGGGAGCCTTAACTCGGCAAGGCGATCTCCCACTGGAATCCCTTGAAGCAGTCTCATTCGTGGCGACCTGACATCTGAACGTCGGTTACTTCGATCGCGCGCGAAGAACATTGGCTCCGGCGGCGCTGTCGGCCAGAATGGCATCGCTCTCAACGTCTTGGTCCAAAGCTGAAGAGGCTCCCGCGCTGAGCAGTGGCTGGTGACAAAGCTCTTTGGATCGGCTGCACGCCGCCGCGCGTGATGATCGCTGACGAGCTCCGTTCGTACGGTACGACATGGGCGAAGATGGGCCTTACATCTAAAGGTGTTGGTCATCGTCGATAGTAGCCACTGGAGCTTGGACCGGAACCATTGCTGGCAGAGATCTGGGCTCCTACAAGCAATTGGTGTGCCACCAGATCATTGTTAGTGAATGTTTCAATGGCGACAGAAGGCGTCTTCCGGTGCTCACCGTGTGTCGGGAGTCGCGGATTGTGCCACTCCGCCTAGTATTTGAACAGCGTCAACCTTGCGAGCGATCCGTCCGAAGGCCAACCCAGCATTGGAGTGATTTGGGTTGAGGTCACAATGCACGTCGGCGCTTGCATCATGCCAGCCTGTCAATGTGCGCGATCGCACACGACTGTCAGCTTTGCGTCAACTACGATCGAACCGATGCTTTTGACGTTTCACGAGGTTACGCTGCCGATAGACCCAGCGTGAGAAGACGACTGAGCCTTCCAGTTGTTCTTCGGCGCGATGTTGCCGAAGCCTTACACTCGACCGGCTTGGCGAGGATTTCAGCGCTGCCGTAGCCCTTGTCGGCCGGCAGGAAACCGCTTCGAAAAGTCGGTCCCCTACCGCCTTTTGCTAGCGGACTAAAAGGGCGGAGCAGGTGGATCTATACAGCGCTTTCTTTCAAAGCCCTGGTTGCGCCTTGTGTTCGTCAGCGATCAGGAGCGCCTTCGGCTCCACATGCTTGGCGACGGCCGCCCATGCATCCTTGCCGTTCTCGTCCAGGATCACCCGCGTCACCGTTCTGTTCGGTGCATGGCGGTTGGCCTCCCTCAGCGCCAGAACTCACATACGCTTGCCGTTCTGATTTTCCTTCTTGCGCCCGTCCTTGCGCTCTTCCTTCTTGTCACCTTGCGGAGGACGCCGCCCACATACTTGCCGTCGATCTGCACCGTACCGTGCAGCTTGATCGCATCACGGCGAAGGTCGGCTGCCTCCCGGAGCTTCTGCAGCAGGAAGTAGGCGGTCTTGTACGTACCCATCCGGCGAAGGCCGTCTGTCCTGACTTGCTGATTGGCTTTAAGTCCATGCCTTATGTCATGCGCTACAATCATTTCCCCCATTGAGGTCTTGTCCGTCGACGATCTTGGTCGCCGACGGGATTGGTCGGACGAAGAGAAGGTTCGGATCGTCGAGGAAAGTCTACAAGGCTTTCGGAAAGGCTCGGTGACGGCGCGGCGATATGGATTGTCACGGTCATTGTTGACCCGTTGGCGTCGGGAATACCGTAGTGGTCTTCTGAGCAGTTCCGCTACAACGGGCTTCGTGCCACTTACGATTTCGCCACCGGCGGCGGCATCTTGCGAGGTAGCCTCACGGCCGCGATTTGAAGACGACATGACGATCGAGATCGGCCTGCCGAATGGCCGACGGCTGACGATCCCAGCCTCGCTTGATCCGACCATTCTTGCCCGCCTGTTGCCCGTCGTGGATGGGTCATGATCGCGTTTCCCGCGGGGGTAAAGGTGTGGATCGCGGGCGGGGTGACGGACATGCGTTGCGGCATGAACAGCCTGGCGCTGAAGGTTCAGCAAGGTCTTGGCCGCGATCCTCATGGCGGCGAAGTCTTCTGCTTCCGGGGTCGCAAGGGTGACCTGATCAAGGTCCTCTGGCATGACGGCGTCGGCATGTCGCTTTACCTGAAGCGGCTGGAAGCTGGAAAGTTCATCTGGCCGGTCAGCCAGAATGGCTCCGCCGTGCCTGTATCGTCGGCGCAGCTCGGCTATCTCCTGGAAGGGATCGACTGGCGCAACCCGCGCTGGACGCAGCGGCCTTCGAAGGCAGGCTGACCGCCTGCATTCCTCTGTTTTTGTTGGGCTTTCGGCATGCGGCATGGTAGCTTTCGGCCATGGATGATGCTGCTTCGGAGATAGCCAGTCTGCGCGCCGCGCTTGCGGCATCGGAAGCGCGTGCCGCCTCTGCCGAGGCCGACCTCGCACAGGTGCGCGCGGTCGTGACGACGTCTGAGGCGATGATCCGGCATCTCAAGCTCGAGATCGCCAAGATACGTCGCGAGCAGTACGGCCAGAGCTCGGAGCGCCGCGCCCGGCTGATCGAGCAAATGGAATTGCAGCTCGAAGAACTTGAAGCCGACGCCACCGAAGACGAGATCGCTGCGGAACGCGTGGCGACGAGAATCACAAATGTCTCCGCTTTCGAACGCCGCCGGCCGGCCCGCAAGCCGTTTCCCGAGCACCTGCCGCGCGAGCGCCTGGTCATCGATGCCCCGTCGACCTGCACCTGCTGCGGCTCGCACCGCATCGTGAAGATGGGCGAAGACATCACCGAGACGCTGGAGATCATTCCGCGCCAGTGGAAGGTGATCCAGACGGTGCGCGAGAAGTTCACCTGCCGGGACTGCGAGAAGATCAGCCAGCCACCGGCCCCTTTCCATGCGACACGCGGGGATGGGCAGGACCGCACCTGCTGGCGACGATCCTGTTCGAGAAGTTCGGCCAACATCAGCCATTGAACCGCCAGGCTGAGCGCTACGCCAGGGAAGGCGTCGCTCTCAGTCTCTCCACACTGGCCGATCAGGTCGGAGCCTGCACGACGGCCCTGCAGCCGATCCATGACCTGATCCGTGCCCATGTTCTGGCCGCCGAGCGGCTGCATGGTGACGACACCACCGTGCCGCTTCTGGCCAGGGGAGCAACAAAGCAGGCGAGACTCTGGACTTACGTCCGCGATGACCGCCCTTTCGCGGGCGGCGCGCCTCCCGCCGCACTCTTCCACTTCTCTCCCGATCGCGAGAAGACCCACCCCAACACGCATCTCGCCGGATGGCACGGCACCCTGCAAGCCGATGCCTATGGCGGCTACAACGACCTCTATCGTGCCGACCGCCGCCCCGCGCTGGTGATCAGCGCACTTTGCTGGAGCCACGCGCGGCGCAAATTCTTCGAACTCGCTGACATCGCCGGCAACGTGCGCAAGGGCAAACCTGCCCACGAGATATCGCCCGTCGCGCTTGAGGCCGTTGCCCGCATCGACGCGCTCTTCGACATCGAGCGCGGCATAAACGGAATGCCTGCCGAGGATAGGCTCGCAGCGAGGCTGCAACATGCTCGCCCGCTCGTCGAAGAACTGCACGATTGGCTCATGGCCCAGCGCGGGCAAATGTCGAAGCACAACCCCGTCGCCAAGGCGATCAACTACATGTTCGAGAAGGAGGGTCGCTGGGAAGCCTTCGCCCGGTTCCTCGACGACGGCAGACTGTGTCTGACGAACAATGCCGCCGAACGAGCCCTGCGCGGCGTTGCCGGACCTGAGTCATTGTGCACTCCCTCTTTAAGTATCTGTAAACATTGGAAGCGTCTCGGTGTCAGCAATGCGACACGGGCGGCCCTTTCGGGCTATCGCGGCTTGGACGGTTGCCGAAGTCAGATTGCTGGCCCGGATTTGATACGGCGCGCCGGGAACCACCTGCTCGGCAGACAACACGTTCGTCTTGATCAGGTGGCGTATTCGGTGGTTGGTCACGCCCAAAACCGCCGCCGCCTCTGTCATGGTCAGCCATTCGCCCTCTTTATCGGCTGATTTGTACGCGTGAATGGCCCGGACCCGCCTTACTGAAGCGACCCGGTGTGCAGTCCAGGTTTTTCCTTGCCCCGTGGGCATTCCCATTCGATTGAGCGACGCGGCGATATGTTCATCGGACCAGCGTCCTGCCATGCTCCGCATCACTGCCAAAGCATCTTCCGTTGTGGCGCACCCGTGTTCAACCGTCTGGGGCTTGCGAACCTTGAGCTCCGAATGCTGACCGCCTTTCCAATGGATGGTCAGCACCACGTCGCGCACCTCATCATCGACATCGACAACAATGTCGGCGATCAATGTACGTAGCAGTTGCTGGCGCACGCGCATGGTGACATCCGGCGACTCCCAGGCCGCCTGCAGATTGTCGGCGAGGTTTGCGAAAGTGGCCTGGGTCAACTTCGATGGTTGAAGGACTTTCGGTAGGCCTGCGCACTTCCAGATCACGGACGCGGCGTAGCGCCGTTTCCCAATTCTTCTCAAGCTGTGCAGCTATCAGGCGGTTGTCGGGATCGCATGCCGCATAGCGGCGCTCGGCGAGGCTAGCCTCGTAGCGGGCCTGTTGTAGCTCCAGATCGTGAATGTGGCGCTGGTCTTCCTGTCGCTCCCGGTGCATCCGCTCTGCTTTAAAAGTCGCCTCGATCGCTAATGGTTCTACCGCGCGCAACAACTCGCGCGCAACCGCCGCATCGACCTTCGAGCCGCCGAACGTCATGCAACGGGGCAAGCCCATCATCAGGTTCTGTTTATAGCAGCGATAGACAGGATTTTGTGGATTTCCCGTATAGGCAACACTCAGTCGCCGTCCAGACCGTCCGCAGGTCAGGAGACCTGATAATAATGCTTTGCCGCCGCGGCCCGATTTAGTCCCACCCGATCGGCCATAATTATTGAGGGCCAGTTGCTGTTGGTTACGCTCGTATTCGCCCCAACTAATTTAACCTTCGTGATGGTCCCGGATCATCACCTCCCAGGTACCGACGGGCTTGCCGTGCCCGTAACTGCGCCGAGCCCATCCATCGACGATGGCAGTCCGCTTCTCGCTCTTCCCATAGACGTAAACGCCGGCGTAGAAGGGGTTTTTGAGGATGCCGATCACATTGCGATAACGTACTGGCATCCATACGAAGTTGGTCATGCGCCCTTCATCCGACGGCCGAGGGAAGTGAATGTGATCTTTCGTCATCGACAGCAGCACCTGACGCGCGCTTCCAAGGTCGTGGAAGCGGGCGAAGATGGATCGAATTACCTCTTGCAGACGCAGATCAGGATCGAGCCCAAGCCCGGCCTCCCGATGCCAAATGTAGCCGAACGGAACAGAAAGTCGCAGTTCGCCACGGCGCGCCTTCGACCTGGCGGCATCGAGCATCCGGGCTCTCAGCACGCCCAGTTCGAACTCGCTGATACTGCCCTTCATTCCCAGCAGCAGCCGATCGTTGGGTCGACATGGATTGTAGACGCCGTCATGGTCAATGACGCGGGCTTCGACCAGGCCGCACAGTTCGAGCAGGTGATGCCAGTCCCGACCGTTGCGCGCAAGCCGTGAAGCATCGAAGCAGAAAACGGCACCAACTTTGCCGGCGCACAGTAGGGCGACGAGACGATCGAAGCCCGGACGGGCGACGGTTCCGCTGGCAGAGCGCCCGAGGTCGTCGTCGATCACCTCGACGTGGCTGAAGCCGTGGTGTCGCGCAATGTCAACAAGATCATACTGCCGTCGCTGGCTTTCCAGATTGGTTATAACCTGCGACTGAGTGGATTGCCGCACATAAACGACGGCCTTGCGCGCGAGCAGCGCTGTCGGAATCAAATCAGTGATGGTCATCGTTGAGCTCCTCGAATATCAGGTCGAGCTGCCGGCCCGACGCCGGCACCAGCGTATTGCGGGATCTCATCATGGTCCTCCTGAGTGATTCTACGTCCACTTCGGAAGGGTGCCGCTTTGCTGCCGCCAGAGACCAGCCTGTTCAATTCGATTAGCGTCGCAAGATCGACGCGTGGCGTTCCCATGGTCATGCCGCGGCAGACCACGGGATCGATCATCCACCCTGAGATCGCGATGACGACACCTGTCGGCCCCAGAACCTTCAAAAACCGGCCTGTCGCTCGTTCTTCGACGCGACGAATGGAAACCTTCTGGCCAAAATATGGATGCCAGCGATAGTGAACCTCGACTTCATCGCCGACATGGGCAGAATGAACGGGGCATTGCTCTCGGAAGAAAGGCATGGCTATTCGCCGGTTCCCAGCGCGGAGGCGAGCGTGCTGCCTTCATGTATTCCCTAATCGTCACGGCAAAGACGAACGATATCGATCCGCAGGCCTGGTTGGCGGACGTGCTCGCCCGCATGCCTGGCATTCCCGTATCACGGCTGCCGGAACTGCTGCCGTGGAACTGGCCCGCCGGAAGCGCCCGGCAGATGGCGGCCTGATGGCGCGCCCGACGCATGTCTACACGATCAACTACGTCGCCACGCTGATTGGCGAGAACCTCGAACTCATCCAGGAGGTCGCCAGCAACTCCGACAACATCGACTGTGGTGAGATGATCCATGCCCATGACGGCAGCGAAGAGGGCATCACGACCTTCACCGACCGGGGCATCGAAAGCTTGAAGGAGTTCCTCGCCGATATCCGCACCTGGGAAGGAGGTGTTCGGCAGTTCCTTGTCGACGAGCAATGCGATCGCGACAAGATTCGAACGCATCATGGCAGACGAGCCGAAATCATAAGTGCCGCGGCCTTCGCCGGATGGATACTCTTGTACTGGACGTTGACCTTGCGGCTCAGATGGAGCGCCGCCATGCCCTTGGCGGCCGTGATTCCTCCCAGATTGCCATGATGATCTTCTTGAATGAAAGCTTGCGGTCGGCGAAAACCGAAAATTCGGCGCGGCATTCCGGCTCCGAGCATCAGAACGACGACGCCGTACGGCGCCAGGCAGCCACAGCGAGGGCAATATGGCTTCCCGACGTTCTTGGGCCAACGGAAGTCGACGAACAGGCCGTAGGTGTCGTCCTCGGCTGCCCGAAGCCTCTCTCGGGTCAGGCCAGGCGCACTGGTCGTATTTCGAACCTCCGGTCTCCTGCGGAGAAAGCGTCGTAGGAATTCGGTCTCAGGATGGAATTCGCTCCTGCAGCATGTTCAGGCTTCCGGTCCATACGCGAGACATAAGCAGACAACTCCGTCGTAAGGACGGAAGCGAAAGGTCAGTGCTCTATTCGTATCGATTTGAACATGAAAGGACCCTTACCAGGAGAACGAAACCACGTTCAGGGGTTAGCACTTTCGTAAGGTTGTCAAACCCGTGCCCTTATATCGGGAGAAAATTCAATGTCTCAGAGCCAGACTACCCAGCGCAATCTATAATCCAGTTCAGTGAATGGGTCCAGATCGTGAGAGCTGTCTTCGGGTGACCGCGCCTCATGACGACTATTAACGACTCGTTCCCAACAATCGAACATCCGCAAGGTAGATTCACGTTCGAGCATCTTGTGCCTACCTCTGTATGCCTTACTGGGCAGGTAACATTGCCGTTTCAGGCCCTGTCCTGACCTCTGGCCTTAATGATCTTGTTGTTTATTACCTTTTCCCGAGCAGATCAGACGAACACAACGTAGAACTGGTGGTAAAAAGCGCTGATCAGAAAGAAATTAATTTCAGCCGCATCAAGCGAAGGTGTAACGTCTGCCAACTCGTAAAAAAGGCTCATTTCCAGCAAATAAGGGTGCCCTAGAAACAAAAAAGGCCCCCTAAAGGAGCCTTCCCATGGCGTTTCCGCCGAACGCGTGTGCCCTACCGTGGTGTACCGACCTCTAAGGGTGCACCTGCAACAGCGACCTTTCGGAAGCCTCGTTGTCTGCTGCTCACAAACATATAACCCTCACGGTCGACTATTTCAAGCCCTTTGTGTGGATGCGATAAGGTGGCGGCTTCGTTTAGCAAAGTTCACGTTTGTGGCACTTGCTCCATGATGCCGGAATTTTCAGAGAGCATCGAACCTACACGCTAGCGGGAGCGGTAACCGATATGGGTTCTTGGCTGAGTGATTTCCAGCACGGCGGAGCTTTCCCAGCTAGCCAAATGGGATATCGTGGGACGGGGAAATGGATCGGTTTTCGAGGATTATGTCTTATCGTCCTCAACGAAGACCGCTTAGAAGATGTTGAGCATTGAATGTGAATTTTCGCTCAAATTCGACGCAACCTAGATGTTTCAGTGGCGGGTGCGGCCATAGCCGACTCATCTTTCATGGAACTGGGCCACCGGTCTAGCGAGACTGTTTTGAATGCATTCATGAAGCAATTTGGCTAAACTCTCAAATATTTGCTATAACGCAAAAAATGCCCAAAATGGGTATTTAAAACGGTTGTAGTGTGGCGATGACAAGTGGTTCAAATCGGTTCAGGTTGGCTCAAGCCTACAACGAGTGGCAGGAAAACAGGGACGTGCGGTGACGGAAGATCTAGCAAGCTACAGAAGTTCGAGAGGCCTCGTCAGCACCGCCGATCCGGAGGTTGACAAGGCGATCTATCGAAAGCCAGGTTTCGGCGGCGAAATTACATCGTTGGGTCACATGGAGGAATTGATCAGCGCGTTCCTGAAAAAGACACGCGAAGCGCAGGGCCTGTCTCGCGCAGACGTTGCTCCAATGCTTGGTCTGTCCATCCCTGTATACGGACGCTACGAGCGGGCATTTTCCAAAATGACTGTTACTCGGATGATCCATCTGTGTGAGATTCTTGGCTTCATGCCTATCGATATGATCTTTGAAGCTGCGCCACATCTTTGGGGCCGCACATCGGAGGAGGCCGAGGATTGTCTCACACTGGCGAGGATTCTTAGGAGACTTCCGAACGGCACGACGCGCGATCTTATTCGGCTCCTGCAGCGAATGATCCCCGATGACGACGAGAGCGACAGAGGTATCAGTGATGTAGCGGAGCCCGTGAAGTGAGCTGGGTTTGTCTATGACGCCCCGACCAGTAGTTAGCAGTATTGGTGATAGCTGTCGCAGCCGACGCGCTGTCGTCGGTGTGCAGACACCCGCAATCTCACAACTTAGTTTTTCACTCGAATTTCCGTCTGATCAACAATACGCGCCGATTGCGCAATTTTTCGATCTTTGGTTGGCGTTGATCTCGCTCGATGCTCGAGCGATTCGTCGGCGAGCGACGCCAAGTCTATTTGCATGCGCTTTGCTTCGACAGTAGGGTCTGTGTTAAACTCCCTCGTTGGGTTTTCCCGCTCAATGCCATGTGGGTATTCGAGCTGCCGGCGCGCATGCTTTGATTTCGATTGCTGAATCTAAGCCCGTCCTCTCCGCGCCTCCGTTCCATCGCGCCGATCCTTTTTGCCATTCGGCTCGGAAACAGCCTTTTGACATCACGATCAGGTTCCGCGAAAACGGGGTCGAGTCGCTGAGACTGGAAACGCTGTTCATGGCTGTCGCCGTTCAGAGGTAAGGGCATCGCCTAGGTGTTTAGTCCCGGCATTTGATGGATGGGGTCGATGATGAATCGATCCGGCTCCAAAGTCCATCGTCTACAGATGAACTCGTAAGGCGTAAGGCCCTTTAACGTCTTGAGCCGGCGCCCGAAATTGTAGGCGTCGATAAAGTCGGCCAGATGTTTTTTCAACTGCGCATGATCGTCGTAGTGGAAGCGCTTGACGGTCGCCTCCTTGATCGTTCGGTTCATCCGTTCGACCTGTCCGTTGGTCCAGGGATGCTTCACCTTGGTCAGGCGATGCTCGATGCTGTGATCGTCGCAGACCCAATCGAAGATGTGCTGGAAGGCATTTCGATCACAAGCTCGGTTGGTGAACTGAATGCCATTGTCGGTCAAAACGGTGTGAATGGTGTAGGGCACTGCCGCGATCAGATTGCGCAAGAACTGAGCGGCATTCATCTTGCCGGCTTTGGTGTAGAGTTCCGCGAACGCGAACTTGGATGTTCGGTCAATTGCGACAAAGAGATAGAGCTTGCCCTCAGCCGTCTGCACCTCGTCAATATCGATGTGGAAGTAAGCGATCGGATAGCTTTTGAACTTCTTCTTCGGCTCCTTGTCGCCTCTGACCTCCGGCAGACGTGAAATGCCGTGGCGCTGCAAACACCTGTGCAACGACGAACGCGTCAGATGTGAAATGGTCGGCTGAAGAGCGTAGAGGCAATCATCGAGCGGCAGCAACGTGTGCCGGCGGAAGGCGACGATAGCGGCCTCTTCTTCGAGGGAAAGGGTCGTCGAGTGCGGGTCCTTTGGGCCTGTAGGAAGGTCGACCAACGATGTCCGCTTCTTCCATTTCGCCACGGTTTTCTGGTTGATCCCGTATCGCTTCGAAAGCGTTTTCAGGCTCTCTTCACTATTGCTCGACGGATTGCCTCTGTCGTCGTGGCGCTCCCGTGTAGAACCTGGCCCATAGTGCTTCCCTCCATGCCAAGGAAAATATTGCACCATCAAATGCCGGAACCAAACACCAGAGCAGCCAGCGCGCGGAGCCGTGATTGGTCTGCCGTGAACCGAGAGCTCCACGTGCAGGACAAAAGGCCACCATGCCCGCACACGACGTCCCGGGAGCTAGACGAGGAAATGAAGCGACCGTTATCACCAAAATCACTGAGGGTCATAGCCAATTTGGCGCAAGTGGATAATCCTTGCGTGAAGCGATTTCGGTATGATCTATGTCTATGTACTTGCGATCACTTATATATTTTGGTGAACGATAGCTATCGGGTGAGGTCCGCGTGGCCCAAAATGCGCCAAATTAGATCGAAACGAAACATTGGTGGTTCCAAGCACATCACTTTCCGTATAAAGAGCTTTGGCGCATTTACCTCAGTCGGAGCAATGTCAGGACCACCATTGAAGCAATGGATTAATGAACTCGGTTTGCAACAAGTCGATGATCCAGGCATAGACAAGCCGGTCTATCGAAAACCTTTTGACGGACGGATTGCACTTAGCGCCGAACTCGAAAACTTGATCAGCATCAGCCTTCGCGAAGCCCGCGATAAGCGAAAACTCCCGCGCTCGAAACTGGCGCCCTTGCTTGGCATCACTAAGCAGGTCTACGGCCGGTACGAAAATGGAGTATCCCGCTTGACCGTGAGCCGACTGATTCATCTGTGTGAGGTTTTGGATGCCACTCCGGAAGAGATTATCGCCCCGGCGGCACCTTATCTTTGGGGCGAAACTGAAACCAAAGCGGTTCTGCTGCTGGCTACTATCGTGAAGTTGCGGACTTTCGATGAAGAGATCTTGCAAGATATTTTCAGCTTACTAAGCCGCATAGACGAGACCGGTAGCGATAGCGGCGATCGTGCCATGAAAGTCGCGTCTACCAGCGCCACTGCAGACGATCGCGAATAGGACGTAGATCGCTAGCTTCAATAAACAGAACGTGCGTCCCTGATGAAGTTCCATCAGAAACCGCGAAGGACTAGCTGGCGACCGTTCATCGCCACTCCGGGACATAGGTGGGTAAACCGGGGAGGGCGCAGTTGGGTCAACTGGTCCAACGCATCCCTGCTTTCGGCCGCTGGAGGGGACGCGCGGTCGTCTTTACGCCGCGAGTGCCAGGGAGGTCACGTCAAAGTCTAAGAAACCCGTATATTCGACATACAAAGCATCGATAATTCCATTCATACAATCCATTTTACCAATCTCCCGTGATGATGCATTAGGAATGATCTCAGACGCGAGTGACGGCGAAACATTTGACGATCCGGACTGGCTATAGCGCGAACCCGAGAGCAACGGCGCCGACATGCATCGGGGCGGCCACTGCTTCGATCGCACAGTGCGGGCTTCAAAAACAGCAGCAGGAAATACCAAAGGAGGTCTTTGCATGTTCTGAGGTGCGGTGGAAGCTGTGCTGGGAAAACGAGCTGGAACTCATCGACCACGTCGATCCTCCCGAGCTCTTTCGCAAAGCCCAAGGGCCGACCGGGGTCTTCAATTTCAGTGGCAGCCAAAGCTGGGCAAGGCGCGCCGACAACCTGCATTGGCAGGCGACCGACGCTGACAAGGGCGCGCGCGGCGATGAAGAGTCAGCAGCCAGCCGTCCTTTTGTTCACTGGACTTTCCGGCTCCGGCAAGTCGACAATCGCCAATGCGCTCGACCGGCTGCTGCATGCCCACGGGAAGCACACCTACATCCTCGACGGCGACAACGTGCGCCACGGGCTCAATCGCGACCTGGCTTCAATCAACCCGATCGCGTCGAGAACATCCGCCGCGTTGCCGAGGTCGCCGAGCTGATGGAGGAGGGGAGCTTATTGAAATCCTCGTCGACACGCCGCTTGAGGAATGCGCGCGACGCGATCCGAAGGGGCTTTATCGGAAGGCGCTCGCCGGCAAGATCGCCAATTTCACCGGCGTTTCCTCGCCGTACGAAATCCCTGAGGGCGCTGAATTACATCTCGAAACGGTTGGCCACGACCCTGCGGCGTTGGCGTTTGAGATCGAACAGTTCCTCGAAAGGCGAATGGAGCAAGTGACGCATGAGTGTGAGAGTGGGGAGGCTTGACCATTGGCGGCTTGAAGCGGCCGCGGCGGTCCTTGGCCTATTAACTACGCGGCGACCGTAGCAGCCCGCAGGCGGCCCGCGCCAACGTCCGATGTGGCTTCAACAGGAGACGGCCGATCACGCGCTCACGACTCGGCTTACTGAAACGGAGAAAAGATATGGCTGATGCAAAGCTGCAAGCCGTGCTTTCGGCTCTTTCGCCGATGGCGAGACAGCTAAATGCGCTACCCTCCAATCAACCGGGGCGAGATGCGAACTGCGTTAAACTAAACACGAATGAGAATCCGTTTCCGTTGCCGATGATGGTGTTGCAAAGTGCGCTGGCGGCCCTCGAACGGCATTATCTGTATCCCGAAGATGACAATCTGAGCTTGCGCGACGCAGCCGCCAGCGCGTATGGCCTCTCCCAGGATCAGGTGGTCGCCGGGAACGGCTCGTCGGAGCTGCTTGGGCTCATCTACAGAGCATTCCTCGACCCGGGAGATAGCGTTGCGATGATATCGCCAGGTTTTTCCTTTAACCGCAAACTGGCCAAGTTGCAGGGTGCCAGATTTCTCGAAATCGAATGGGGCGAGTCTTATTCTCTGCCAATCGAGCAGCTGCTTCTTGGTCCAGCAAAAGATGCAAAATTCATACTGCTGGCCAATCCGAACAATCCAACGGGAACATTCGTTCCGGTGGCTGAAATCGACCGCCTCGTCGCGCAATCGGACCAGTTGATAGTGGTGGATGAAGCGTATGTCGACTTTGCACCCGATGATGCCCTGCGCCTAGTCGATCGTCATCCAAACCTTCTAGTATTGAGAACACTTTCGAAAGGCTTTGCAGCCGCGGGAATTCGCGTCGGTTTCGGCTTTGGTCATCCCGAACTTATTGGGAGGCTACGCAACCTGCAAAATGTCTTTAACATGAACGTGATCGGCCATGCGGTGGGCATTAGTATCCTTTCGCACCGCGCCGACTACGACGAGAACCACAGATATATTAAACATGAAAGACACAGAACGACCACTGCCTTGTCTCAATTGGGCTTTTCTGTCATTCCCTCCCACACAAACTTTTTGCTAGCTCGGGTGCCACCCGGACGAGATGGCAAATGGTGGCAAGCGTCTTTGGATAGGCAGAACATACTTGTAGCCGTCTTTCCCGATGCCGGTTTGGAAAATTTTATCCGCGTCAGCATCGGCACCAGAACCCAAATGGACGCGTTCCTTTCAGCCGCCAGGGACATCATTTCTGGAAGTATGAAGACGCAGAGCTAGGCGGTTAGAATTATTGGCCACACTGCTTGTCACTTGGAAACACCAAGTATCGAAGTCCATATTGTGGGATAAAGATCACAAATAAGCGCAAGACCGTAAAGCGTGTGCCGTCTCGATCCCGTTGATTACGCGTGTTATTGGCGCACGAGTGGAGCACCCGGTGGCCGATGCGAGGCTTATTTCTGGCGATTCCGGCCGCGGCTCTGCCGCTGTATTGGGAATGGTTTAGGTTTCTTCATAATCGGTCCTTCGATTGACATTGAGTGAACAGTAATCTGCGGTCGTCGCCGATCTTCCGTCGATCACCTGCGACAGAACCTCGATCCGCTAAAGATCACGCTCGCTCATCGCCATTGATCCCACCCGCAATCCCCCACGCCAGCAAACGTGGGCAGTATGGCATTCGAACTTGGCAGAAACAGAACGTTTTCAATCTGCGGCACTCTAGCCGCTACAGAGATTCGAAGCGGAAGCCGTGCGGCCATGGTCACCATCCGCCTTGCTACCAAATGGTACAAGCAGAGCCGCGGCTTCGCCGATCGGCAGGTCGACCACCGTGATTCCGCTTGCTGCAAGGAAACGGCGCTCGTTTTTGGTAAGGCCTTCCGCATCAAGTACTGCAAAGTGGGGGCCGTGAGAGCGCTTGATGATCTGTCGAGCGTAGATCCGGAGCATCTGATCGTTGAAGCGGCAGCCAATGAAAAGAAAACCGCGATCTATACGCCGTTCTTTCACCATTCCAGGTATTGGCGTCTGGATATCGATTTCGGTTAGGACTTCCACGTAATCGGAATCGGACACCAGAAAGTTCGAAGCTGGTATAACACTGCCGTACGGCGCATAGAGGACCGTCTTTGGCGCTGAGACGCATTCGACGTCTCTCCCGGACAGATCGTAAGTTTTTGTCCAAATGTCGCCGCCGCCGTTTGCACGCGTGACGCCCTGAATCTCGACGACATCCGTTCGACCGGTCTTCGCGAAAGCCGCACGCATTGTCCCGTCGTACCAGCCGTCGACGATAAGGGAGAGCGGCAGCGTTGCGAGCCAGTCGTGGAGGGCGGTCGGCGCCACGGGTGCTCCAAATATTTCTGCCATCCAGGCCTGAAGCGTCCGGCGATGCCGTCGCTGTTCAATAAACTGCGCGACTGACCACATATTGCTGCGTATCCTGGAAGGGGCAGGTGTGCGTTCGTTGAGTGCCGCGGAGACGGCTTCCGGGGTGTCCGGTACAGGTGGTTCCGTGGATTGCAGCCGAAGGAGATCTGGACCGAGATAGGGAACGATCCGATCCGCAGCGAGCGCTTCCTGGAGCAGCCTAAGTCTTTTTTCGGCGTCACCGTTGCGAATGATCAGGAGACGGTCCGAGGTTAAAATTTTGTTCATGCTGGTTTCTCTTACCTCTCGTTTGCAGCATCAGTCCTCGTCAGGAATCTTCCTTGCGTGGACGGTGATCGGCAGAGGCGTATCCCGCGATAGCTTGGGCAAGACGAGTCTCCAGCCGTTCCTGAGAGTGATCGTGCCGCCCCACATGTCATCAGCCTCGACATCTACGATCGGCTCTTCGAGATCTTTCTTTGGTACGTAAGCCGACAAGCCGGCGCTCGTTCTGCGAATCATTATCTTCATGTCGCTATTCCTTCGTTGGGGGCCCCGCGATTTCAGCAGGGCCGCAAGCAGCGGCGTTGTCTAGACTCGTCAGTTCACGGGCACGCATGCCGACGATAGTGCCACGTTCGACCCATTCGACGGCATAGATGTAAAACTGCTGGAGAAAGGTGCCGATGTCGCGCACATAGCCTTCGTCGCCCTTCCGCACCAAATTTTCGCCAATTTTTTTGCCAGCATAGGTGCCGTCATTCTTTACGTGAAGTCTGGCCCGCACCCGCTCGCCGGGTGTAAATCGTGGAGGCCTGTGAATTTCGACCTCCTGTTCACGTCCAAGGCCCATGGGCATTCCTCCTTGCAGGATGTCATTGAAGGCTTCTCCGCAGGAGCCCCGACCATGCTGAAGGTCAAATCGCAGGTGCGGCGGGGACGCAGGTCTTCGGCACGGGGCAAACCTCCGCGCATTGCTGCGTTTCGAAGGTACCCTTGCATTCGGTGCATTTTTCCGGGTCGATAACGTAGATCTCACCTTTGAACCTGATCGCACCGGAGGGGCATTCGAACTCGCAGGCACCGCACTGGGTGCATTGGGACGCTATGATCCTGAAGGCCATTTTTAAACTCCTGAAGATGTCGGATTAAGAGCGCTCACGCCGTCGCCGCTTGTGGTTCGACGCCAAACTTGGCGGCGTAGAGGGTGCCGATGGCGGTCTCGATGTAGTCATAGCAATAAGCATCCGTTGCCCGAACCCCGGCCTCCATGAGCTTAGTCTTAGGGCACTCCCCGATCTTGGCGCATAGCACGACGTCAATACCGACCAGCGCAGTTATGATGCCGTCGAGGGTGGCTTCCTCGCCCCTGCCTCCGAGGCAATACTGTTCGATCTTGCGATGCCCGACGTAGGTGATGCCTCTCGACGAAGCTTCGTATACTTGGAACTCCTTCGCATGGCCGAAGTGCTCGTTGATGCGACCGCCACCCTTTGTCGCGACCGCGACGTGGAGGGACCCATCGCCGGCTGCTTTGACTGTCTCGATTGCCTCGCTCTTGGCGGTCGCGTGATCGCCGCGTTCGCGGGCGATCACTTCCCGATAGGCCTCGCGCTTACGGGCGTCATAGGTGATCTCTCCGGGAAGCTGGTCGAGTGCGAACTCCTGGCCCCGATCATCCCCAAGCAGGCCGACGGCATCGGCCCTACACTGCCGGCAATGGCGCATTAGCTTTGCGCCGCCTTCGAGACGATCCTGGAGCGCCTTCAATTCGAGCGCCCGCGGGCCGCGCTGTCCGGTCAAGCCGTAGTAGGTGCCATGGGCCGGATCGGAAATAAGCGGCATGACGTTGTGCAGGAACGCCCCCCGCTCCTTGACCCATTTATTTACCTCGACCAGGTGTTCGTCGTTGACACCAGGAATCATCACCGAATTGACTTTGGTGATGATGCCGCACGCGGTCAGCATCTCCAGGCCCACCATTTGCCGCTCGTGCAGAATTCTCGCAGCTTCGATGCCGGTGTAACGACGGTTGCGGTAAAAGATCCAGGGATAGATCTTTGCGCCGATTTCAGGGTCAACCATGTTGATCGTAATTGTCACGTGATCGACATTCATGTCGACAAGTTCGGCGACGTGATCCGGCAGCGCAAGCCCGTTGGTGGAGATGCACAGCTTGATGTCGTGGATCTCCCCCGCAACTCGTTCGAACGTTTCCTTTGTCTTCTTCCAGTCGTAACAGGCATCGCCCGGTCCGGCGACACCCAGCACGGAAAGTTGCGGCACTTCGTTGGCGACGGCAATGACCTTGCGCAGCGCCTGGTCTGGCGTCAACTTCTCCGAGACGACCCCAGGGCGGCTTTCGTTGGCGCAGTCATATTTACGATTGCAATAGTTGCACTGGATATTGCAGGCTGGTGCGACCGCGACATGCATGCGCGCGAAATAATGGTGAGCCTCTTCTGAATAGCAGGGGTGGTTTTTGATCTTCGCCCAGATAGCCTGGTCCACGTCGGCCGGTTTTGTGGACACGCCACATGACGAGGATGTGCAGCCACTCGGTTTCGCGGTCGCCAGCAATTGATCCAAGGATGTCGTGCTGGTCGCACTTTCAAGCGAAATCATCGGTGCGGACATTGAGTGCTCCGTTGCTAGTTGACGTCGCCTTTCAAACGCAAAAGCCATGCCATCCCAAGGACGGGATTTGCTTTAAGAATTTGCATTTATTGCCCGTTTCCGACCGTGTTCGGACACAGACTTGTCAAGCTTCCGACAGTCGACAAAAGAGTTGTCCGTAAGCCACCAAACCAGGCATTGGAGATCGAGAAGGTCCAACATCACCCAGGCGCTTAAAGCTTTTTCACCTCGATGCGATGCTGGCGTAGAGCATAGCCGACCTGACGAGGCGTAAGGCCGAGAATACGAGCCGCTTTGGCCTGAACCCATCCGGCCTTTTCCATCGCCTCGATCAACCGGTCCCGTTGCGTGAGGCGCGACTCCATTGCGGGACAACCGGAACCGTGCGGATCACAAGCCTTGACGGAAGATACCTCGTCCGACGCACCGATGCTCCCGCCCGAGCGCGGCGATGAAGTCGGCATCACATTGCTCCGGGCATGCCCATCGACGGTGATGCCGCCGGGCGACCCGTCGGTTTTCCAGAGGAGCGACGAAAGGCACTGGCTGTTCTTGCAGGCAAAATCAGACGAAACGATCGAGCTTGAACGCGCAAGGGTGGCAGTCCTTCGCACGCAGTTTTCGAGTTCCCGGACGTTACCTGGGAAATAGCATTGCGACATCACCTCGATCGCCGACGACGAAAACGTCAGCTCGCGTTGGTTCTCCTTGTTGAATCGGTCAAGAAGAGCGTTCGCAAGGCGTGGAATATCGCCGGGTCGCTCTCGAAGCGGCGGCAGGACAATTGGAACTACGCTGATGCGGTAATACAGGTCGGCCCTGAATTCGGCGTTTGCAACAGCCATCTCGAGGTTCTTATTCGTGGCGCATATGAGCCGGACGTCGACCGCAAGCGTCTTGGTTCCGCCCACCCTCTCCAGTTCGCCTTCCTGCAGGACGCGCAGCAGTTTGGCTTGAAAGGCGGGCGAAATCTCGCCAATCTCGTCAAGCAGAAGCGTTCCGCCATTTGCCAGTTCGAAGCGTCCGGCGCGCTGCGCGATGGCCCCGGTGAAAGCCCCTTTTTCATGCCCAAACAGCTCCGATTCCAGGACGCCTTCGGGCAGCGCGGCGCAGTTCAATTTGACGAACGGCTTGTTTTTACGAGGGGAAAGTTCATGGATCGCCTGTGCAAAAAATTCCTTGCCGGTGCCGCTTTCGCCCCGCAGAAGCACGGTGGAATTCGTCCTCGCCACCACCGAGACGGTTTCAACCACCTGCTGGAGAGCCGGGCTATCCCCGATAATCCCGTCGATTTTGACGGGTGGATGTCGGCCCGGCGCGCCCCTTTGCGCGATGATCGGCTTCTCCGGTCTCTCTTGTTCGTCGATAGGTCGCCGACCCTCCAGGTTCAGGAAACGATGAAGCCTGATCGTCCGACTGACCAGATTGGCGACCATGGTCAGAAAGCGAACGTCCTCGTCGGCGGGGAAGGGGGCGGCGTCGTTCCTGACGCGATCGATCGATATTGTGCCAAGTATTTTATTATCGGCTTTTACCGGAACGCCAATAAAAGAAATTGGGACGGTGCCGCTGCTCCAAGGCGGTTGCGGCTCAGCCTGAAATAATTCGGACTTGCTGACATCCTTTACGATTAAGGGCATACCGGTCGTCGCGATATGGTCGATTACGGCCTTAGGTATAACGCCTCGAGCGGCTGATTGAGAGGATGGGGGGATGTCGCCAGTTGCGGCAATCTCGGGCTGACCTTCAGCGTCTAGAACAACGATTGCTCCGCATCGAATCTGCAGAAAGGAAGAGAGGACGTTCACGACGTTGGCAAGCGTAATCTCTAGCCGGGCGGGGGCAGTCAGTACCTTTGATATCTCGTAGATTCCGCTGCGCTGCGTGCCCGCTTGGCGCATAGGTCCAGCAGGTAGCGCAGATAGGGGTTCCGCTCCATCGACCGGTCGGGCGGGCATGTGGGTCATTATATGGCCTTGGGTTGTCTAACGTTTCTTATCACCCTTGCTTGCATGTATATATAGTAATTTCTAATACCAATCTGCAACGCGCACCTCTGCAAGTTTCCGATGCGCCCGTCTGCAAACCCAAGTTGGTTCTGAATCGTGGAGTTGCAAACCTTTATCCGAACTTGAAGAGAACGCCGAAACCGCCTCTCGGATAGTTCCACTCGATATCTCCACTTGCCTCGCAGAGTACGCGGCACGTGCCGCACTCCATGCACCCGTCGGCGATAACCTCCACTTGGCCCTGGTCATTCAATTCGTAGCACTTGGCCGGACAGACACTTGTGAGGGCATACAGATTTACGCTTGGCCAATCGTGTGGACGCACCCTAATATGCGGGCGTCCGGCATCGACCACGTATCGATTTTGGTAAAGCTTGTCCTCTACGCGTATGTTCGTCACTGCAACCGTCATCTCATCTCTCCTTTATCGCCACGCGCGCGCCAAGCGAACCGCGTCACCAAACAGCCCCCAGCGGGAGCGTGCCTTGATGAAGGTGCCCGTGGTCGCCCGTTCCTTGTCGATCTTCGGGGTGCCATCGACTCGCACAAAGTTCTGTGCGGCCTGCGACAGCAACCTTGGATAAGTCGTGAAGAAATTGCGGGAATTGGTGTGCAGCAGGGCAGGCATGTCCTTGTATTTCCGCAAGTCTTTGATAACGAACGACTTTTCAAGCATCGACTTGTAAAGGGAGAGGTTCTCCTTGACCATCGGCTTTTTGCGATTCTTGATCTGGACGATTGCTTCGCCGGCGATGCGCCCCGACGTCATGGCGAGGTTGGACCCCTCGCGGTGCACCGCATTATTAAGTTGTGCCGCGTCGCCGACGACGACCCAGCCGTCACCAAAAAGCTGCGGAATTGCCTTGTAACCACCTTCTGGAATGAGATGCGCCGCATATTCCTTGACTTCCGCTCCTGCGATCAGCGGCTTTACCGACGGATGGCTTTTGAATTTTTCGAGCAGATCATAAGGACTTTCCATTGTTGCCGCGAATTCGGAGACAAGGCAGCCAATGCCGATCGAGATCGATTCTTTGTTGGTGTAGAGGAAGGCAAGCCCGGCCATGTTGCGAGAGATCGTGCCAACTGCCTCGATGACGCAGCCTTCATTGGCCTGGAGGCCGAACCGCTGGTCAATTACCTCTTCGGCCAGGAAATGCATTTCCTTGACGGCGAGCGCGACAGTTTCCGGTTTTGGCGTGTCACGCAATCCAGCACGCGTGCCGAGCAGCCCATTGACGCCCTCTGCGAGAACGACCACGTCAGCAAGAATCACGTCGCCGGCGCGGTCGGTGCGAACGCCAATCACCTTGCCCTTTGGATCACGAACGAGTTCCGTCACGGTCGTCTCGCATAGAAGCGTCGCTCCGGCCTCGCGCACCTTGCGTGAAAACCATTTGTCGAATTGGGCGCGAATGACCGTGTAGCGATTGTGTCTCGACTCGTTGAAGTCGTCCGACCGGTATTGCATACCGATGTGGGACGAGTCGTCCATCATCCAGAAGCGCTGCTCGACTAAGTGCCGCTCCAGAGGCGCATCATCCCGGAAATCCGGCAGGATTTTCTCCAGCATGTCCGCGTACATGATGGCGCCCTGCACATTCTTGGAGCCCGGATACTCGCCACGCTCCAACTGCAGCACCTTCATGCCGCGGTTCGACATCGTGTAAGCAGCTGCGTTTCCGGCCATGCCGGCCCCGATAACTATGGCGTCGAAGTTTTCCTCAGTCATGGGGCGCCCTCAGTTTGCAAGCTTATCGCGACTGTGCGGCGACAGTCGATGGGTGAAGAGTTCCGTTAATGACGGCAGTAAACGGATCGCATCGGTGACGACGCCGAGGTGGGCGAAATCAAAAATCGGCGCGTTAGGATCGGTGTTAATGGCTAAAATAAGATCAGCTCCCTCGACGCCAACGCGATGCTGGATGGCGCCGGAAATGCCGGCTGCTATGTAAAGCTTCGGCCGGATAGTTTTGCCAGTTTGGCCGATCTGCCGATCAGCAGGCATCCAGCCCTTTTGGACGAGGGGGCGCGAACAGCCATAATCGGCCCCGATCGTCCGCGCGAGTTTCTTCATAAGCTTCACGTTCTCCACCGCGCCGAGACCGAGGCCTCCAGCAACCACGACGTCCGCATAGGCGAGATTCGCCGTCGCCGACTGGCCATCGGACAAGAAACCGAGGACCTTAGTGACGATCTCTTCCTCGATCATCGACACTTTGTGTTGAATGACGCGTCCGATCTTATTATTCCCGCGCGGAGGCATGGCCATGACCCTCGGCCGGACCGTTGCCATCTGCGGCCGGCAGTTGAGCGTGTAGATCGTGCAAAGCAAGGAGCCGCCGAAAGTCGGCCGGGTCGCCGCAAGCGAGCCGTCCGCATCCACATCAAGTTCGGTGCAATCCGCCGTGAGCCCTGTCAACAAGGTCGTCGCCACGGAACCGGCAAGGTCGCGCCCGAGCGTCGTTGCCCCTAAAAGAAGGATTTCCGGTTTGTAGTTAGTAACCAGATCCGTCAATGCTTTGGTGAAAGGCTCATTTCGGTAGTCGGCGAGCAGTGGGGCCTCGACGAGGTAGGCCAGGTCGGCGCCATAAGCAAAAGCCTCGGCGATGGCAAACCACGTGGCCTCTCCCGGTGGTCCGAGAACGACGCCGGCAAGCTGGACGCCCAGCTTGTCGGCGAGCTTGCGGCCTTCGCCGAGCAGCTCGAAGGAGACGGGATGCACCTGATCGCGCTCCAGCTCGATGAAGACCCAAACGTGCCGATGGTCCTTAAACTGATCGGGCAGCTCTTTCTTCATGGCGGCACGGCCAGCGGCTGGAGGAGGGCTCTCTCGATTCGTGCTCAACATCGTCGCTCCTTGCCTTCATTCGCCGTCAAAGGCGAGTTCGCTTTCGAGCGCCGGCTGGCGCAAAAAGATCCCAGCGATCAACTCCTCCGCGAGATCGCGCGGTGTTTTTTCCGCGGTGTCGATCTGCTCCGCCTTTTCCGCCCGCTCAGGAGGGGCAAAGACCCTCTTAACGACGGTTGGCGAGCCACGCAGGCCGCACTTGGTGAGGTCCTCTATGCCAGCGTCGGCCGCATTCCACTTCACGATCTGGCTGCGCGCGGCCCGTAGCGCGTCATCGAGCGAGCCGCGGCGGATTTCGTTTGTGCCTTCGAGCATTGTAATTAGGCAAGGGAGCTTGCTCATCAGCGTCTGCGTGCCCCCTTCCGAGCGGCGCTCCACCGTAATCTCGCGCCCATTGATGTCGACAGAGACGATTTTGGCAACGTAGGTGAGCTGCAGGAGGTCGAGGCGCTTGGCGATGCCAGGCCCAACCTGGGCGGTATCGCCGTCGATGGTCTGTTTGCCCGTAAAGACGATATCGGGCGTACCGAAGGCCTCTCCGATCTTCGCGATGGCTCGCGAAAGAGCAAACGAGGTCGCCAGAGTGTCGGAGCCGGCAAAATGACGGTCGGTCAAGAGTACGGCGCGGTCGGCGCCGTAGGTGAGCGCCTTGCGCAACGCGTCCTCTGCCATGGGCGGCCCCATGGTGAGCACGGTCACCTCGCCGCCATGGCGGTCGCGCAACTGGAGCGCCTCTTCAAGGGCGAACAGATCATAGGGGTTGATGATGGTTGGCACCCCCTGACGCATGATTGTGTTCGTCACCGGATGCACTCGTATTTGTGCGGAGTCCGGTACCTGTTTGATACAGATAACTATGTGCATGGCGGTTTCTTACTCCCTCCCTCTATGGGTGGCGGGCTTGTCAGTACACATGCTTGCGTGCATCATTCGTGCCAACCGTTTGGCGTTCTCTATCACATTGAAATGGCTTCGATTCCGACGTTGCTAGCATATGACTGAATTGTAAGCTTCCCGACATTGTCGTGTCGCAACCGTGCTCACTTCTTTTCGAACGGCTTCAGGAAAGAGTCTAACGGGACAACGGTGCGGCCGGGTGTGACAGGTCTGTTCGGATTGTGGTCCTTGAGCACCTTGAAGACCCGGTGCGAGAGCGGCGCGGAGGTCGCGAAATCACAGTAGGCCCTTTCCAGTATGGCACGGGCACGAGCAGCGATTACCCGGTCTGGGAGATGGGAGAAGTCCTCTGCCGCGAGGTATTGGCCCATACGCTTCATGATATGGAGTCGTGAGACATCGAGAACCTTCGGGTCATAGGGGACCCCTAGGGCTTTGAAGAACTCCTCCGCAGCCGAGAGAGATTTCAGCCGATTGAGGATGTCTTTGACATCGACGGGACTGCTGTCAGCGGAGCAACGGCACATAAGATTCCCCCTGGTCGTGAGCGGTGATCGCGAGATCGTTCTCCCGTAGCTTAAGCTGCAACGTACGGAATGCGTGGTTCGACGCGGCTAGGCGCAAGGCAGTCGCGTTGCAACTGGAGTCGGCATAGGCTGATGGTCGGATGCGATCCACCGATGGTGTCGAGAGATTGATTAAGATGATATGGCGCTGGGCCCCCTCCATGAACACGCATGGGCGGTGAACCGGCGATCTATGTGACTGAGAGCCCCGGCTTTTACCTGATCGTTCATACGATGCCGGTGCCGTCATGCAGGTCGTATCGGTGAAAAGGAATTGCCGTTTCATGAGCGTGCCTGCTCCTACTCCCCTGAACGAACCCGGCTGCTCGTGTCGGCCACGTGGCCGGAACGGGATTGGCTCCGGAGCCTTTCAACGATGCCCGGTAAAACTTCGAGCACCCGGTCGACATCCTCGTCACAGTTATCGCGCGAGAACGAGAAGCGGATTGTTCCGTGCGCCATAGCATGAGGGATATCCATTGCCCTCAAGACATGGCTCGGCTCCAGCGAACCGGAGGAGCAAGCAGAGCCGGAAGAGCAGGCGATGCCATAGCGGTTGAGAAGAAGGAGCATACTGTCTCCTTCGACACGTTGAAAGGCGATGTTCGCCGTGTTCGGCAACCTCTTAAGCCTATCGCCGGTTATGAAGGCGCCTGGAACACGCTGGACAATGCCGTTCTCCAATCGATCTCGGAGCGACTTTAATCGGGTGCTCTCGTCGTCTATTGATTTCAGGGCGAGTTCGGCAGCCTTGCCTAAACCGACAATCCCGGCCGTATTTTCTGTCCCTGCGCGTCGGTCGCGCTCCTGATGACCTCCCTTGATCAGTGAGGAGAAAGATAAGCCCCGCCTGAGATAGAGTGCACCAATGCCTTTTGGTCCATGGAATTTGTGTCCGGACAACGAAAGCATGTCGATTGCAGTAGGTTGGAGGTCCATTGGAACCTTGCCGACCGCCTGGACCGCGTCGGTGTGGAAAAGTGCACCGATTCTCTTGGCCATCTCGGCAAGCTTAGCGACCGGGAAAATGGTTCCCGTCTCGTTGTTCGCCCACATGATCGAAGCAATCGCTACACGATGAGTGAGGGCGGTCTCATAGGCGTCAAGATCGAGACGTCCATGTCGATCCACTGGGATCCTGTGTACCTTAATGCCGCGCGTCTTCTCCAGATGGCCGCAGAGTGTCAGCACCGCTGAATGCTCGACTGCGGAAGTCACGATCTCTGTGCGCTCAGGCATCACCTCCAGCGCCGAAAGGATCGCCGCATTGTCGCTTTCCGTCCCCCCCGAGGTGAACACGATCTCATGATCGAACTCGGCGCCGATCAGCGCTTGCAATTGCCGGCGCGCCTTCCTCACCGCCTCGCGGATGGAGGAGCCAAAAGCGTGCGTCGACGAAGGGTTTCCAAACTGATCCGCAAAGAACGGCAGCATGGCTTCAACCACTTCAGGATCGACTCTGGTCGTTGCATTATTGTCGAGATAGATCGCTCTCATGGGTGGATCTCGACTGAGGGGAAGCGGTGACAATGCTGCGGCGTCTTGCACATGCTGTTGTTTGCTAACCTCGGGCAAGCAGCGCGGGGTGGAGTCGTGCGATGGCGCGTCATGCGATCTTGTTGGCATCGATAACGTCGCATCGCCGCCATCAGTAGGAAGGGAAGAACGTTGTGCGCTCGCGCCCTTTCCAACGGTTGGATTCGCCGCGGCTGCTTAACTAGATGGGTCGCCAGCTTAGCTTGTCGCTGAGAACTGAACTGTTGCAGGCTGCGGCGATTTTTAGACCCTGTCCTACGCGATTGCCGGCTACAACATCGATTTCGACCCTGCCAATTTCTCCAGGCCTCAGATTTCTGTTGTGACGGTCTGATCGTCCTCCTCTGCCGGAGCGAGGCTTTCGACGACCAGTACTGTATAAACCGCTGACACGTCTTCGACGGCTTGAACGAGTGTCGTCCGTCTACTGCCAGATCTAGCGAAGTGAGCGACTTGGTCATGAAATCAAGCCTGTTGACACGCACGCGTCTTCGCTCACCTTTCCTCGGCGCGGAACTGCTTGCAGAGGGAGCGTCTCCTTTGGAATCCTGGCCCGGATGCCCGCCAAAAAATTTTGCTGCCTCAGGATAATCCGTTGATGAGCAGACCTTTTTCTCCGGCAGCAAACCGCTTAAAAAGCCTGCTGTCTCCTGACGGACGGTTTGAGGCGCTTCGGCGGGCTTTAGGGTTATGAGTTCGGCCAGCGCTGGCGAGAAGGCGGTCGCTGGGTTGGAACGCAAGGACGACGGCGTCACCAGAAACGCTCCCACCGTTGGATCGACTCCAATTATCAATTCAGGCCCTCTACCGTAGGAAACTGCCGCGGTCTCGCTGAGGGGATTTTCCTGCACGCCGTCGTTCTTCGGATTGAAAAAGGAAACCATGACCTTTTCGCAATAATTCCGCATGGCTCTCTCGCTTTCTCGGTGATCAGCCGAAGGATTTGCCGCAAGTGCAGTTCTGGTGCGCATTGGGATTGTCGAAGACAAAACCGGAGGTTTCTGGTCCCGTCACGAAGTCGATCGTCATGCCGTTGATGTGTGCTTGGGAGTCTGCGTCAACGAACACCTTGACCCCATTTGTTTCGATCACCGCGTCGCCCTCGCCCTGGACGCTTTCTAGCCCCACCAGGTATTTGTAGCCGGCGCATCCACCTGCCTCGACCGCGATGCGAAAGCCTTCCGCCTGCTCGGCTCGGGAAAGCGTTACGTTCATGATGGCGGCGGCATTCTCTGTGAGCTTGATCATGGGATGATTCCTTTTTGTTCGATGGCGCATTTTCGGATTACCGTGCATGCGTCGTGCCAAGCGGTAAGGAAGGCCAAGAGTTCGATCAGCCCGCGTGTTGTATTCCTGCGTCGTCGAACATCGGAGATCTCGAAAGCGCGCCAACTCCAGAACGTCTGCCCGCGTATCTCCGTCTATCATTTTCGGTTGAGGCTCTCGTTGCCGCCGCACCGAAATCCCAGCGGTTCGGCGAAAATGAATGGGAGGCGACAACTGCTTCTAGATTTGTCGCTTGCGCGACATAAAAATTCTGCACGAGTTTCGTGATTAACCGCTTAGCCCCTAAGCGCTTGGGCTATGGAACAGACATCTAATCTTTTCTAGAACGTTAGCTTAAGCGGCCGGAACAACTTTTGAAGCTCCCGTGACGAGGCTGCGGTCGCCAGCCCATATGAAGTCGATCCTCCATGGAGAGGACTAGGCACAATGTCACATGTGCCTCAGTTCCGCGGTTTTTGGGAAAAGGGCATCACCTACGGTACAAAGGACTTATCCCTCCGCGGCCGCCAGTACAAACCGTTTCTCCCGCCGGCGTTGCGCGGACGAGGGGATGTTCATCGCCTCGCGATATTTGGCGACTGTGCGGCGAGCAATGTCGACGCCTGTTTCCTTGAGCTTGGCAACGATGCCATCGTCGGACAGCACATCATGGAGCGTCTCTGCGGCAATAAGTGCCCTTATCTGATGGCGCACAGCTTCGGCCGAGTGCGCGTCACCGCCTTGTGAGGACGGGATCGCGACGGTGAAAAAATACTTGAGCTCGAACACGCCGCGGGGCGTGAGAATGTATTTGTTCGACGTTACCCGACTTACAGTGGACTCGTGCATGTCGATCGCGTCAGCGATGGTCTTAAGATTGAGAGGGCGAAGATGAGCAATGCCATCTTCCAAAAAGACATCCTGGTGGCGCACGATTTCGGTCGCCACCTTAAGGATCGTCGTGGCGCGCTGATCGAGACTCCGAACCAACCAGCTCGCGCTCTGGAAGCATTCGTTGAGGAATGACTGATCTTTCGAGCTTTGGGCGGTTAGGCGAGTAACTTGCGCAAAATAGGTTTGGTTGATCAGTACCTTGGGCAAAATCTCCCGATTAAGCTCGACGTGCCATCCGCCTCCCGGCGAGGGTAGGACGAAGACGTCGGGTATGATGGATTCCGACCTTGCGGACTGGAACTGGTTTCCAGGCTTTGGGTCAAGTGCACGAATTTCGTTCAACATATCGAGAAGGTCGTCTTCATCGACCCGGCAACGTCGCTTCAGTGCTCGAAAATCGCGTCGCGCAAGCAACTCGAGATTTGCGACCAGAGCTGCCATGGCCGGGTCGAACCGGTCTCGTTGGCGCAACTGAATCTCGAGGCATTCGCCCAGACTTCGCGCAAATATGCCCGGCGGGTCAAATAGCTGCAAAGCCTCAAGAACCCGCTTCACTCCAGCCTCAGGGCTATTTAGCCTCTCTGCTAGCTCCAGAAGGTTCACTTGCAGATACCCAGTGTCATCCAGATGGTCGGCAAGCGCGCCAGCAATCAGCCGCTCCTGGGGTGTGAAGGCAGTGAGGGCGATCTGATGGGCGACATGTTCGTGCAATGTCTCAGTTGAGGCGGCGAACTCATCCAGGGAAGGCCTTTCCCCCGGCGAAAGGTTGCCTGTGTCACGGATTGATTTCCAGGGACTAGACAGCTCAGGCATGTCCGTCCTGGCCGGTCCATCAACGTGGTCTTCGCGTGCGCTGATATTTGGATCATCCGCCGCAGTTGGCGATACGCCAGAAGCCCCGCCGTCATTCGACGCCAGGTCGAGAAATGGGTTCTTCTCGATTTCCTGTTCCACGAACTGATTCAGTTCGGTGTGCGCCAGCTGCAGCAAGCGAATAGACGCGATGAGCTGGGGCGTAATAACCAGCGATTGCTGCTGACGCTGATGAAGGCTTGTAAAGGACTTCATGGTTCGAGCAAAACTCCTATCGTTCGGCGCAGGTGTGCACGACAAGTCGTAGCTGCTGGTCGTTGGCTTCAATGCTCATACGAAGGCTGGGGCCTTAAGGCATTTCAAAATGTTTTGCGGCGAAGAAACGCCATACGGATCGGTTGCGCAGTTGTCGCCAAAGCCTTCTTCCTCGAACCACCCCTCCACGACGCCATTATTGATCACGGCAGCGTAGCGCCAGGAGCGCAGACCGAAACCGAGATTGTCCTTGGCGACGAGCATACCCATTTTCCGAGTGAATTCTCCCGAACCGTCCGGGATAAGCTTGACATTTTTCAACCCCTGAGACTTGCCCCAAGCATTCATGACGAAGGCATCGTTGACGGAGAGACAGTAGATGTCGTCAATGCCATTCTTCTTAAACTCGACATAAAGACTTTCGAAATCAGGCAGTTGGAAGGTGGAGCAGATTGGCGTGAAGGCGCCCGGCAGCGAAAAAAGGATTACCCGCTTACCGCTGAAATAGTCGTCGGTCGTCTTGTCTTCCCAGCGGTAGGGGTTGGGACCGGATATAGACTCGTCGCGAACCCGCGTGCGAAAGGTGACAATAGGGACCTGCTTTTCCATGGTCATCAATGAAGCTCCTCTAGGAAAATTTATTTGCGGCCTCTCAGTCACGGCTAACACGAATCCGACCTCGGCCCACACGCCAGGGCAAGCAAGCGTCATGCCATTTGGCCTGAAGGAGATGGACTTGCGGTCAGCACAGGGCCTTCGTCGCCGCACTCGTGCGCTGCTCGTGCGGGCGAGCGAATTGTGAAGCCGTTGTGCCGCGCTGACGGCCGGGCGCTGTTTCGGCTACTTCCGACCGCATCTCGATCAAGGTTTCTCTGCCGCCTTTTAGAACCTTAGCATACTGCCCGCCAGTCCGGTCGCGGCGGGAAGGCGCGGGTCACGGGGTTTGAGGTTCTGCTCGTGCGTATGTCTACCCGCGCACGTTTTCTTGTTTGAAACTGCACAAGAAAGTTTGAGGTCCGACAAAAAGGGGGCGCCAGGCTCGGACCGCGCATCGAAAAATGGTGAAACGCAAACGGCTCCGATAATTTCGTCACAGAAGACGACGATGGCGGATATCCGCAGGTTGGGGGCGTGAAGAGCTCGCAGCCGCCAATATCGATCGGCTGATGCCGACCGGCACCCGGGTCGCGCTATGTAGCCTTTGGCCTACGAGCATTTGTTGCTCGGCTGACGTCGCCGCGGAGCTGATATTTTGTTCCTCTCACCGCTCACCGCTCAGCTCGCTGGCGACCTGCTGGGCGCCCGGCGCCGATGGCGACGCCACCCACCTGCCCGGCGGCTATCCCGAGCTGCAAGCCGGCGGCTCCGGGACTAGAAGTTTTCTCGCCCGGAATGCTCGATGTGGTAGCGCCCGGCACGTCCGTCTGCATCCCGACAATGCCGCCTAGTTCTTTACGCTGGCGCGCCAGGCTGGCCTTTCCAATACGCGGGTGGTAATTACCCGCTGATTTTCTTTGCGAGCGCATCCATGTCGGGCACGGTGATATGCCGGATGTTCTCGATGCGGATGACGCCCTCTTTGCGAAGCCGGGTCAACTGGCGGCTGACGGTTTCGATCGTCAGCCCGAGAAAGTCGGCAATCTCGGCACGCGATAGCGGCAGATCGAAGGCAGTGCTCGTCGCCGTCTCGGCGTGGGCGGCAATGAGGTGGAGCAGGCTTGCGACCTTCTCCTCGGCGGTCCGCCGGCCGAGCGTCAGCATCCATTCGCGCGCGGCATCCAGCTCGTTCAGCGCCTGAGCGTGCAGGCTACGCTGCAATTCCCTAGTCTCCAATATCATGCGTTCGAGCAAATTGCGGGGGAACACGCAGATCTCCGCATCGGTCGCGGCCTCGGCCGACAGCGTGCTTTCGCGCACGAAGGGGCGGCCGACGAAATCGGGGGCGAATTGCAGGCCAACGATCTGCTGGCGCCCGTCCGACATCACCTTGCAGAGCTTCACCACGCCGCGCGTGATGTTCGAATAGAAAGAGTTTTCCGATCCTTGTGCAATGATCTCGCAGCCTGCGTCGACCTTGCGGCGCAGCGAGTGGCGGCCAAGTTCGCTAAGCTGGCCAGCCGACAAGGCGCCGCAAACGACGCCGTGCCGCGCCTGGCAGGAACGGCAAGCGACGGAAGTGCCAATCACGAGAACCTCACTGCGTGCGACGTCCATGTCCTGATCCCTTCGAAAACCGCCTATGCCGGACATGCCCGAGACGACCACGCGGCCGTTGCGACTTCGGCTATCCCTATTTCTTCCAGCGCGTCTTTGATGGCTATCAATTTCATCGGGATTGCGATTTGATCCAGATCAAATCTCCGTACCCACGCTCTTGCCGTGCCAGGCAGGGCAGTTTGTGGATTTGTTTCGGACGGCATTTTCGGCCCGCCGCTTGAGCGGGCTTTCTGCGGCCATCGCCTTCCGTCTCGGCGGACGGTAGGCCACCATACCCATTGCTGTCAGGCAACACCCAATCGGCAGATTGCCGCCGACTCTTAGGGTGGTGTCGTCGGGCTGGTAGAACTGACATTCAGGACAAAGGAGTAGCACGCTTCGAGCTGTTCCCGGAATTCCGCCGCTAGCTCGATGCCACAATTCAAAGCTACCCACCCTCAAGCTATCCCACTGCATCGCAGTACATCAGGACATTCGTTACTCGTCGCGCTGTCTCTGGCCCCCGGCTGTGGTGGCTGGAAAAAAGTCGCACCTGAATAGATGGCATCCGGCACCTGATGTCGGGTTTTGTTAGATACGCGACACGGCCTTGATCAGCCAATCTTTAGTTCTGCCTTGAGCCAAAGCGCTGAAAGGCAATTGAAAAATTTCTTTCCGGCCAAATCAATCAAATTGGCATGAACTTTGAAGTTCTTCTTGCGGGGCGGCAAGGACTGTCGGCCGGTTTCTTTGGTGACCGCCATGGAGCGGAGGAAATCAAAATGCATCTGTGCTCAGAACGCATTTACCGGAAGAGAGGTACCCGTGAAAATCCGATGTCGACCGGAAGGGCGGGCGAGGCATCCAAGAAATTTCGACTTCGGCCAACAAAGCAGCGTGGATTTCGAGCCGCACGGCGATCTGATCGCTGCATCGCATGTCATTGGCGCCTCGCGCTGCTGAGATTGGAAATCTGGCGCTCAACGATTTTGCTCGCTCCCTCTCCGAGGAGAATTCGTTCTCGGCGAAGGGGCTTTGATGACAGGAGAAAAGCAGTGGCTACCATTAGGGTTCCAGAACATGTCCCTCCCGAAATGGTGAAGGACTTCAGCCTGTTCACGTCGCCCGGCATGGAGCGCATGCCAAATGGGGATCCGCACGCAGCTGTCGCTTGCCTCCATAATGGACCGAGAATCTTTTATTCTCCCTGCAATACGCGCGATGGCCGAGGTACCTGGGTCATCGTTCGCGCTCAGGACCAACGCAAATTGCTGCAGGACACCGGAACCTTTTCCAGCCATCGGAGCCTTTTCGCCTCGGCGCTTGGCGAAAACTGGCCGCTGATCCCGCTTGAACTCGACCCCCCGGCTCACAGCGTGTTTCGCTCACTTCTCAATCCGCTGCTTTCGCCCAGGCGGATAATGGAGCTTGAACCGGCGGTCCGTGATCGGGCGATTGCGTTGATTTCCAAGATTTCCGCGTCGAGCACAAGCTGCGACATCTTGACGGACTTCGCCTTTCCTTTTGCGGTTAGTATCTTCCTCCGTTTGCTCGGCTTATCCGATGAGCGCCTCAATACATTCGTGGGCTGGGGGAAGGACCTGCTCCACGGCGACGGCATCAGACGAACCGCAGCCGCCCGAACAATTTTGGCGTTCATCGATGAACTTGCAGCGATGCGCCGCAAAGAACCGGCCGACGATTTCATGACCTTCGTCGTGCAGGCAAAGGTCGACGGCCGCCTGTTGAGAGACCAGGAAATCCATGGAATAGGCGTGCTTCTATTCGTCGCGGGACTGGACACCGTGGCAACGGCGATCGGCTTTGACCTGGCCTATCTCGCGCGCAATCCGACAGAACAGGAATTGCTGCGGAGCAAACCGGATCGAATTGTGCTCGCAGCCGAAGAACTGCTTCGCGCCTATTCGACCGTGCAGATGATCCGTGTGGCGACGAAAGATATCAATTTCGAAGGCGCGCCGATCCGTAAGGGTGACTACATTTCCTGCGCCACGATGATTGCCAATCGTGATCCGGTGGAATTCGAAAATCCGAACACGATCGATTTGGCACGAGAAGACAATCGCCACACCGCTTTTGCGTACGGTCCCCATCGCTGTCTTGGATCACACCTTGCCCGGCGAGAGATCATCATCGGCCTGGAGGAGTGGCTGTCGCGCATCCCTGACTTCCGTATCAAGGATGGTACGGCGCCCATCACCTATGGGGGCCACGTGTTTGGAATGGAGAATCTGATCCTGGACTGGTCCTGATAATTGAGAGGAGGAAAGACATGGAGTACCGTATGCGCGTCATAGTGCACACTTCCAAATGCCAAGGTCATGCAAGATGCTGGGCCCAAGCGCCCGAAATATTCAATCTTGACGACGAGGGATACATACTGCCCGGTGCAATCGATGTCGAGGAGAGGGACGAACTGTTCGCGTCGCGAGGCGCTCGATCCTGCCCTGAACGTGCGCTGGAGATAGATTGCGTTTCGGATGCGTTGCTCGATCGCCTTTTGTTCAACCAACATTGTGGGGGTTGAAACGCAACGCAACTGGTGCATGACGGCGCCGTCGCTGTCCAAACACCTTACCCGCAGCTCTCCCATTGGTGTCTACTTCTAAGGGCAGTTGTTTACATGCATGCCTAAGCAGAGGGAGGGTTTTTCCTTACGTCAGCCGAGCAGTTGAAAGCTGGCTGCGTCACTGGATGGGTAAGCGCCCCGATATCAGATGTGCGACAAGCGATGAAACACAAAAAAAAATTACCGAATTGCTCGACCGCGAGGCGCTCCGCGACTGCCTCTATCGGTATTGCCGCGGGATAGACCGCGCCGATGAAAGGGCGCTGCGCAGTTCCTACTGGCCCGATGCACGTGACAATCACGGGACCTATCCCGGTTCGGCCGAGGGCTTCATCGAGTTCGCCCTTGGTGTCTTCAAGACGGGACCGCGCAACATCCATCAAATCACGAACATTCTGATTGAGTTCAGCAGCCCGGAAAAAGCCGCCGTCGAAAGTTACTTCGCCGCACTGCAACGCGCACCGGACAAGGCCGGAACGCTAAGTCAGGCCCTGATCTGCGGCCGCTATTGCGATCTGTTCCTGAAAAAGGGAGGGGATTGGAGAATTGCCGAACGGACGGTGGTCTATGATCTAGTCGAGGAGCAGATCTTGGCCGCGGCATCCGAGACTGAGCAGTTCGGCCACCGGCAGCCGATCGGAGCATCATGTCCCGATGACCCCGTCTACGCATTTAGGAAGACTGCATTCCTTCAAGAGGATGAAAGTGAGACTTGATCGATCAGGATTCAGCCTCGAGATCGTCAACGTTGGTCAGGGAACTTTTACGTGCGCATGCCGATGGTTTCGGAACTTGAACGCGCGGGCAAGATAGACCTCACCGCGGTGCGCAGCCGGGTGCCAATGGGTCGCGTGGCGCGTCCAGACGAAATTGCCCGAGCGGTGCGCTTTCTCGCCAGCGCGCAAGCGTCACCGGGTCTGTGGTGACCGTCGACGGTGGCTGGAGATCGTTTAATAACCGGGGTAGGCGCACCCGCCATGCCCGGGACGCCACGAGCCGAACTCTTCCCTCCTGCCGAGCACTCCACCGCGCGAATTGCGCTTGTCATGGCGGGGCGGACTGCATAGGCGCTGCCGTTGTGCGCCGCTTTGCGGAAAACGGCGACGCGCTTACCAGAACACTGCCGGAGCTGCTCGGAGTTTTCTCCCTCGTCTGCGGTTGATTGGCGCGCATGCGGCGCTGCCGATTTGTTGAAACGCGACGCGATATTGTTCGGGCGCTGTTGATGCAGTTGCATTTAGGCTCCGAGCAAATAGGAAAACTTTTCCTAGGCTCTTTTTGCAGCTGGCACGATTTTTGGATCTACCACATGCCGAGAGATTGGAGTTTTGTTTATCAGCAATGGGCGCCGAGTCGACCGTAATGGTGAAGTGGGGCTTCATACGACCGTATGGGCCTCCCGAAGCCGCCTTATACTTCTTGACAAGCTGGAAAATCGCCAGCGATGGGTTGGGCCAAATGAAAGGCTCGAAGAGGAGGAAAAGAGCATGAACGGCGTTATGTTTCGGACCGTCCACCGCGGTTCTGCCATTGGCGAAGAAGACGTCAAACTGCAACAAGGGCGACGTGTGTCTGTCCCGGCTGCAAATTCAGGTGCGATGTCGCCCCTCGTACCGAGTGAGGTCGCTCGTGCACTACTTTAAGCCGTTATTAAAGCGTTCTCATCAGGTGTTTGTAGCCGACGACGGGAGTATCTGGATCGGGAAGGAATCCCAGAAATCAAGAAAGATCATCCAATCTCCTCCGCCTTGGGTCGCCGGTTTGGTTTCGAAACTGGACGGCGAGTATACACTACCAAGGATACTGAGCGAGCTTAAATCAGAACGGTATGACGTCACCAAATGCGACGTTCACGATTTCGTCTCTGCCCTTGCTAGCTGTGGCCTCATTGAAGAGAGCTGAGCCACTTAAGTTGGAGACTGGGGTCAATCGGGCAATGGTTGCCCCATGTCCGGCCGCGGCGTTGGAACTGGCTAAAAGGGTTTCTCATCAAGGGCGATCACGCAACGAGCGTTCGACGACAAAATGGGGTTTCGATGAAAGAGATCATGCGGAAGATTGTCGAACAGCCCTTTGATGTCGAATTCCAGAACCCAATCGTACTTCCAGCACCGCTGACGCGTTACCCCAACGGCATCCAAAGCCGACTTCATCGGCCTGTAGCCATAGGAGTCTCGCAAGAAGAGCGGCCCTAAATCCGGCTCAATCATCTGCTTGACCACCATCTGCGCGATCCGATCACTGACCGTCGGCACACCCAAAACCCTTTCGCCTCCGGTCTTCTTTGGAATGGAGACGACGCGCACCGGCGGCGGAAAGTAAGCCCCAGCCACCACGGCTCTTTATCGCAGCAGTTCGGACTGGTTTGAGACCCGCTCCTGAAAGCCGATCCCGGAGGGCCATCCTCCATCATTCACGCAGCTTCACGTTACGGGGTTAGCTCATACTGAACTCCTTCCGTGCCTCTGCAGCACACTTTCGTCGATGAAGATCAGCTGTTCTGGATCGAGATCAGTTGGCCGTCGAACCAGACACGCCGGCGCTTTAGGACATCCGGCTGGTTCCGCAAAGCCAATTTTTTCGCCGATACCAAGCTCGACGAATACCTCAAAGCCCTTTTCTGTGTAGTACGGCACTTCATTCGGCACGATCATAGTGCGGAATTCAGAAGGGTATTTTTCGCGCACGAAAACGATTTGTCTAGACATGTTCCGCCTCGATTTCGGAGAATACTTTCGGTTAAAGCGCTTCCACAATATTTGGATGCGTTATTCTTGTTCCAAGAAGACGCTTGTGCTCGCTAATATGGATCCGGGATGGACGAAATACGTCGCGCAACGCGGTGATACTCGCGTACGGGTCTAGCGAACCACAAAAAAATACGTCTATCGCGACCATGCGTTCTTCGTGCCAGGTATTTACGCAAATGTGCGATTCAGCGAGAATTGCGAAGCCCGTGACGCCCCCATCTTCGCTATATTTTCTATAACTCGATTCCAACATCGTTGCGCGGCAGTCATGAACGGCTTGCGCTACCGCCGCCTCAATCGCTTCAGCATTTCCCGTATTTTCTGCATCCCACATATCGATAAAGAGATGGGTTCCGGCGCATACTCGGTCTGAGCTAGGGTAATTTATTCCGCCTTTAGGCGCTCCGTTCAGCATATATATGCTCCGCTTCTTGATCGTGTCCAATGGAGTGGTGTAGCTGGATTTCCTAGCCATCGGTGATTTCCGGTAGGGTCGGGTTGCTTAGAGCCAACCTGAGGGACACCACCGATGACCGACGACATGATGAACCTGCGCTCACTCGTTGAGAAGAGCGCCGATGCCGATTTGCTGCGCGAGATGATCGGCTTTACTGCCGAGAAGCTGATGGCGCTGGAGGTCGGCACGAAGACCGGCGCGGGCTATGGCGAGAAGAATGGCTTCCGACTGGCCCAGCGTAACGGCTATCGCGACCGGGATTGGGAGACACGGGCGGGCACCGTCGAGCTGCGCATTCCCAAGCTTCGCACAGGCAGCTATTTCCCGAGCTTTCTCGAACCACGCCGGATGGCCGAGAAGGCCCTGACGGCGGTCATCGAAGAAGCCTATATCCATGGCGTTTCGACCCGATCCGTCGATGACCTCGTCAAGGCCATGGGCATGAGCGGCATCTCCAAAAGCCAGGTATCCCGGCTGTGCGAAGAAATCGATGAGAAGGTGAAGGTCTTCCTCGACAGGCCCATCGAAGGAGAATGGCCCTACCTGTGGATCGATGCGACCTCCCTCAAGGTTCGGCGCGGTGGTCGTATTGTCTCCGTCGCCGTAATCATCGCCGTCGGCGTCAACACCGACGGTCGACGCGAGGTGCTCGGCACGTCCGAGGCCGAGGCGACCTGGACGGAGTTTCTTCGAAAGCTGACCATGCGGGGTCTGCGTGGCGTGAAGCTCGTTGTCTCCGATGCGCATGAGGGCATCAAGGCCGCAGTATCGAAGGTGCTCTCCGCCACCTGGCAGCGCTGCAGGGTCCACTTCATGCGCAATGCCTTGGCCCATGCTGGAAAGAGCGGACGCCGAGTTTTCTCCGCCTTCATTGCCACGGCCTTCGCTCAGGACACGCCGGAGGCGGCAAGCACTCAGTGGCGCAACGTCGCCGACCAGATCAGGCCAAAGGTACCGAAGCTCACCAGTCTTATGGACAGCGCCGAGCAAGACGTGCTCGCCTACATGTCCCAAGCAGCATTGGGCCAAACTTCACTCGACCAACCCGATTGAGCGATTGAACGGCGAGATCAAGCGGCGGACAGAGGTCGTCGGCATCTTCCCCAACGACGACGCCATCGTGCGCCTGGTCGGTGCGCTGCTGCTCGAACAGAACGATGAATGGGCCGTCCAGCGATCCCGCTACATGACACTTGAGACAATCGCCACAATGAGCGATGATCCCCTCATCAGCCTGCCAGCAGCAAGCTGACACTCATCCGGCTGGGATGAGCCGTGGTCGTCTAAGCTACACCACGTCCTGGGACATGATCCGCTTCTTGCTTTTGCATTGGGTGTGCAGGCGGCATAGCCATGATCTCCTTGGTGGCTTGGAGAATATCCTTTACGGAGGCTTCGTCTGGGCTTGTACCGCCGGCAATTGGATAGATCTCAGAGGATTCGCCAAAATTCCTTAACAACGACAGCATGGGACCGGGCGACACCGCCCAATCCAAATAGGTATATTCATTCCCCTGAACCGTGTTTCTCAAAGGGTGTTGGACGGCCCAGTTCATGCTGATTGTGATCAGAGAGCCCGTTTTCCGCCAGCATTCTAAGGCCGAAAACAATTGCTGCCTTTCAGCAGCTCCCTCGCCCATACCAAATAGGAGGGATACCCCAACCTTGATTCCGGCTTCGGACAAGATCTCAACTGCTTTGTCCGCGCGTTCCATCCACGAACCCTTCTTGGTGGCGATGTTCTTGTGAAGACCTCCAACAAGTTCTGGGCGCGGTGTCTCGACCCCGATGAAAAGATATCCAGGCCCATGCGGCCTAGTCTTCGTGCAAGGGCTGGGTTATTGACAATTTGGTCAATGGTCGCTTGTCCGCCAAGCCGCACAGGATTTTCGAGTGGGTCGAATACCTTTTCAAACTGGGCTACGAGGGCCGAATTCCATCCAAGAAGAGTTGAGTCTTCAATGAACGCCGAGACAGGAAAGTTTTCGCCGTAATCTGCCTTGACTACGCGGCGGGCTGCTGCGAGTTGGCCGCATAACCGGTGGGGGCTTATCTTGAACTGTCGAGGAGGCCCGCCAACGCTGATCCTCTCACTGCAGAAGATACAATCATAGATACATCCACGCCCGATGTCGCTGAAGACGTGCGCGGTAGGCGCGCCACCAAACACGTCAAAGCTAGTTGTAACTCCGAACATTTCGGCTGGGGATGGCATCCCATTATAATCGAGCGGCATGCCCGAAGAGCACACAGTGTGGACCTGATCGTCCATGATTGTGCCGGCGATCCAGTGCCCCGGGGTGGTCGTCAGGTGGCCCAATGAGAATTTCGCCTCCCTTGGCGAAAAACCTCTTGCTTCCAAGGAAGCTACGACGCACCCAATTTCCGCGATAAAGTGTTCACCATCTCCGGAGAGCGCGATGTCGAAACAGCTGGAAACTTTTCCGTCAGCAATTAGCCGCAGAGGGGACGCTAGATGATGTCTTACACGATTTTCGTCATCCCGATATATTGTTTCGGTGGCGTGGCGACCGCCAAGAACGATACAAACGTCATCGCCTAGAAACTCTCTGATGTATTTCGCTGTCTCAATCGCACCACGGAAGCATATCGACATCGCTCCTATGAGAACTAAATTGGGCCGGACCCGGACTAATAGCGGCGTTAGCCTTCGCTGCACATCGTCCCTGTCAGATAGCAGAAGCGTTGATTGTCGCCTGTCACTCCTGGTGCCGCGCCAATTGCTTTCGCCCCATGCACCTTCCGCCTTGGATGCCAGTGACGCAGCATATCTGCAGGCATTGTAGAGGCTTGCCGGATCGGCGCTTGATAATGCCATTTCGCCCGCCTCGCCGTGAGAAAACTGGGGAGCAGAACACGCGATTACACGTAAGCCCACGGGCTTCCTCCACTATCTGTAATATTTTTTGAAATGATTCGGGCGGTTAAGCGATCTTTTCTCCGGTATTAGACTCGGTCGTATCCGATGGCATAAGTATTGATACAACAAATAGGGCTCGTATAACCGCGAAGCACGCAGAATACACCAAGTGGTAATGCCCGGTATATTTGATAATCCGTCCTCCGCCGAAATTGCCTAAGAGCCCGATTTAAAAGAAGTTGAGCGATAACAGTCAGTTGTGATTCCCTATTGGTGCTAAATCAAATGGGGTTTCGATGAGCTGGACTGCTATCGCTCGCCGTGAGCATAACCGAGACGTGCTTCGTTTTCCAAGTGATTTGAAGGACCGGGAATGGGCGTTGATCAAACCGCTGATCCCGCCAGCGCGTCGTGGCGGGCGGCGTCGGACGACGAATATGCGCTCGGTCGTGGAGGCGATCCTCTATATCGCCTCGAGCGGCTGCCAATGGCGCATGCTGCCGGGCGATTTTCCGCCGGTTTCGACAGTGCGCGGTTATTTTTATGCTTGGCGCGCGATCGGACTGTGGCAGAGCATCAACCAGCTTCTGGTGATGGCGGCGCGGGAAATCGAGGGACGGGAGGCGCAACCGACGGCAGGGATTATCGACAGCCAAAGCGTAGCGACGGCGCACCCCATGTCCTCAAGGCGATCCGCCGCCGTTTTCCGTGGCTGCGCCACATCTTCGCCGATGGTGGCTACGCCGGAGCCAAGTTGAGGCGAGCAATGTGCGGCCATGGTGACTGGACGATCGAAATGGTCAAGCGTTCGGATCACGCCAAGGGCTTCGTCGTCCTGCCCAAGATATGGGTGGTGGAAAGAACTTTCGCCTGGCTTGGACGCTGCCGCCGTCTCGCCAAGGATTGGGAGAAATCGATCGAAAGCGCAACCGCATGGGCGCAAATCGCTTCAATCAGAATGCTCACAAGGCGCATCGCAAGATAGGATATACGAATGAACTTTTGAATCGGGCTCTGAGACGCGGGTGCGCTACGGCTATCGCCGCGTGCATGTGCTGTTGGAACGCGAGGGTTGGGGCACCAACATCAAGCGAACCTACCGCATTTACAGGGACTTGGGGCTACAGTTGCGGAACAAGACACCGAAGCGGGGGGTAAAAGCCAAGCTTCGCGAGGATCGGCACATGGCCGTCGGACCCAACGACGTCTGGGCGATGGACTTCGTTCACGACCAACTCGCAACGGGTAAGAAACTGCGCGTGCTGACGGTGGTCGACACCTTCTCGCGCTACGTGCCGGTGCTTGATCCACGTCATAGCTATAGAGGCGAAGACG
>NZ_ML133705.1 GCF_003985155.1 Rhizobium vallis
AAAGGATCACCTGTGCGCCGTCATCGCCGTCGCACGAAAACTCATCGTTCTCGCCAATTCGATCCTCTTTCGAAAGGCCGAATGGACGCCACAATACCGGAAAAATTGAAACATGGTTGCTCCCCGCCGGGGAGAAGAGACTCGCAGCAGCGCCGTACATCTCTCTCACTCGAGACCTGAGGAACTGATGAGACCGCGGCTCGCTCCCTCTTCTCCCCAGCGGGGAGAAGGTGCCCGAAGGGCGGATGAGGGGGCCGCACGGCACGCCATGGCGATAAGCAGGTAAACATCCGCACATGCCCATTATGTCCCGGCTTCACCACGCCCCCGAGCAGAAACACCCCACTCCAAAGCTTGTGCCTAGCCGGCCTGAGGTCTATGGTTCCTCCCGTTTCAGCATGAGATCAGCAGCAGTATTTCACCGTAAACCCGGACGCCGGCGGCATTGTCGCGGCGGATGAAGGAGCTGGGCAATGAAAATTCTCATGGTTCTCACATCGCATGACCAGCTGGGGGATACCGGCAGGAAGACGGGGTTCTGGCTGGAGGAATTCGCCGCCCCTTATTTCGTTTTCCGTGACGCGGGCGTCGACATCACGCTCGCTTCGCCGAAGGGCGGCCAGCCCCCGCTCGATCCGAAGAGCAACGAGCCGGGATTCCAGACCGACGAGACGAGACGGTTCGAAGCGGACCCGGCGGCAAAGGCCGCGCTCGCCAACACTTTGAGGCTCTCCGAAATCCGCGCGGCGGACTACGACAGCGTGTTCTTCCCCGGCGGCCACGGCCCGCTCTGGGATCTGACGAACGACCGCCATGCGCTGTCGCTGATCGAGGATATGTTCTCGGCGGGAAAGCCGGTGGCGCTTGTCTGCCATGCGCCTGGCATTCTGATGAATGTGAAGACGCCTGATGGCAAGCCGATCGTCAGCGGCCGCAAGGTCACGGGCTTCACCAATTCCGAGGAAGACGCCGTGCATCTGATCGACGTCGTGCCCTATCTGCTCGAGGACGAGCTGAGGGACCAGGGGGCAAAGTTCTCCTCGGTGGCCGATTGGGGCGTCTATGTCGTCCAGGACGGGCTGCTGATCACCGGCCAGAACCCGGCCTCGTCGAAAGAGGGCGCCCGCACGCTTCTCGCCGCCTTGAGAAAACAGGCCGCGGCCTAGGGCGCAACGCGCCCGCACTCTATCGCTTCAAAGCTCTGCATGATCCCGGGATCGCCGGGATCATGCCTTACGGGCATGTACGGCTCTGGCTTTGTCGCGGAGCCGGCATGATGGTTCAACACGTCCCGATTGGCTCGGGGGAGGTTTGACGCATGAGCAGGAAATATACCGGGCAATGCGCCTGCGGCGCGGTGAAATTCGAATTCGGTACTGACCCGAATTTCGTCGCCGACTGCCACTGCATGGATTGCAAGCGGGCGACGGGCGGTGAGGCGGCGACCTTCTTCGCCGTGCCGCAGGACGATTTCACCCTGATCGCCGGCAGCCCGAAGGCGTTTCATTATATCGCCGATTCCGGCAAGGGGCTCGACCGCAACTTCTGCGCCGAGTGCGGCTCCCGATTGTTTTCCAGCAACCTGGAAAGCTTCCCCGGCCTCGTCTTCGTCACGCTCGGCAGCCTCGACCGGCCCGAACTAATCGAGCCCGGCGTCGAAATGTTCACCCGGCGCCGGCTGAAATGGGCAAAGCCGCTCGATCTCCCGCAATTCGAGGGCATGCCGGGCTGAGTGCCGCTCGCTGGCTGGCCCCAGCAATTTTTCTTGAACAAAAGGTCGATCCGGTGTCGGATCGCTCAGGTCCCACCCGTCCTAGGCTCGTCCATTCCGTCCATGCAAAAAGGATCACGACCATGCCAAGCACCATTCACCTGCACCGCGTTTTCGCGACCACCCCGGAGAAGGTCTATCGCGCGTTCATCGAAGCCGACGCGCTTGCCAAGTGGCTGCCGCCGAACGGCTTTCTCTGCACCGTGCATCATCTGGAACCCTCCGTCGGCGGCACATTCCGGATGTCCTTCCGCAACTTCACCAATGGCCACGCCCACGCTTTCGGCGGCGAATTCCTCGAACTCGTGCCCGGCGAGCGCGTCCGCTACACCGACAAGTTCGACGATCCGAACCTGCCCGGCGAAATGGAAGTCACCGTGACCCTGAAGAAGGTCTCGGTCGGCACCGAGGTCAACATCACCCAGGCCGGCGTGCCCGACGTGATCCCGCCGGAAGCCTGCTATCTCGGCTGGCAGGATTCGCTGCGCAACCTTGCCCAGGTGGTGGAGCCTGACATCAACGAGTAGGACGGTGCGCCGGATACTCGGGCCGGCGCGATTGGCGCCGGCGCTCAAGAGAGCCTAGTAATCTAATATTTGCCCTTCGCTTACGCTTCGTGCATTCGCTCCTATCGTCGCTCACCCCCTCATCTGCCTGCCGGCATCTTCTCCCCGCAGGGGCGAAGGGACCAAGCCGCGTGGCCATCATTCCCACAGCCGAAATGTGACGGGGAGCGAGGCGTCGCCACGATCCCTCTTCGCCCCAGCGGGGAGAAGATGCCGGCAGGCAGATGAGGGGGGTGAGGAGCGCTAGCGACGAGCGCCTTGAGCGGCGAGCGAAAGGCAGATGGCGATATCGACCACCACGCTCGCCCCAACAAGCATCAATTCCTGATGCCGCGTTTTGCCAGCGCGTGGCGTGCGGCTGTTGCACACCATTCGTCGGAGAGGTCCTGCCCATCGATCTCGGCTTCGGCGATCGGCGTAACCAGGATCAGCGGCACGGAGCCGAAGGGCAGGCCTTCGATCCGGCCGGGATCGCGGCTCAGCATGATGCGGGTGAGCGGCGCATAGTCTTCCGTCAGCCGGCAGAGGAGGATGGCGCCGTGTTTTTCGACGTCGCGGGCGACGCGATGGCCATCGGCCACGAGGTCGCCGATATTGATCAGAAGGCTCGCCCAGTTGCCGATCCCGGCTGTATTCAGCGTTGTGGCATCGAACTCCATGTAGAGCTCGCATTCGACGCCATTCTCCGGATCGGCAATGCCGGCCCAGGGGGTGGAGAGGCCGTCGGTCGCGAGCATCAGTTTTCCCGGCCTGTCGATGGCGAGGATGCGGCGGTGCGGGCCGAACCATTTCGTCTGGTTGTAGGTGTTGGCCTTTTGGCGATCGACGACGAAACCCTCATGCGGCCTGCCGTAACCCTGCCAGAAGGCGCGCCGGGCGGCCGCGGCCGCCTCATAGATCGGGTCGTCGGGCCCACGCGGCACGATCGTCTGGTCGAAGTGGGTTTCGAGCGTGACCTCTCCGCGCCCGAAGGGGAATTTCGGCTTCTTCCAGCCGATCACCATCGTGTTGAAGCGCTGCTGCGCGGCCGCATTGAGCTTCTCGACGACCTCATCGATGATCCCAAGCGAATGGCTGGAATCTTCCGGCACGTACTTGCCTTCAGCGTCGCGATAGCCGCCCGTGCGGGAGGAATGGCCGGCCTGCATTGTCGTGGCGGTCCATTGCCCGCTGACGGCGCCCGCCGGCGCCTTGCCGAGAACCGGGGCCAATTCCCGTATCGCATCGTCTCTCGAATAGGATGCCACGCCGCCCCTCCGCCTTCGCTTAAAGATTCATCTCCCACTGCAGCAGAAAATAGGGCGGAGGCGTTGCTGATCAATGATGGGTGGGCCGAGAGAGCAGCTCACTCTGAGGGGCCAGGAGGACGCAGGAAAGGGCGTGCCATGTTGCACCCCCTCTGGCCTGCCGGCCATCTCCCCCACAGGTGGGGAGATCGGCTGGGCGCGATGGCTTCCCCAAACAACCGGCCGTCACATTAACCGTAAATTTAGGGCGAGGCTTGGCATCCTGCCGATCTCCCTCCTTGTGGGGGAGATGCCCGGCAGGGCAGAGGGGGGTGTCCCATGGCACTCCCTTTCGACACGCCCCCATCACCGCAAATGCCATGCTAATCCTCTCAATTGCTCCCGTCGTTCGGCCGTCCCTTGGCGCTGTCGTTTGTTGTATCCGACGTGGTTTTGCCATCGGCCTGCTGGCCGAAATAGGTGCCGCCGAGGTGGCCGCCGGCGCTGGTGTTCTTGACCTGCTGTTCGGCGCGTTTTTGAATGTCTCGAACGTTGGTCTTGCTCATCTTCGGCTCCTTTTTTGAGGTTCACGACCTCAGGACAACCGATCACGGCCGACACTGTTCCATATTTTCCCGGAACCCTGCCTGCCGCCACGGGTTCAACGACCATGAGATTCCTCGCCGTCATCATGACAGGCCTGGCGCTCATGGACAGTTGGTCCCCGGCTGCCTGCTTTTTCGCTGCTCCGTCATACAGGTGAAGACGATCATAGACTTGAATTGGAATTAATCAGGCGTTGTTCAACTCGCTCTATTTTCAAGCAGCTGGAACTGGTTCCGCCGCGGGGAGAAAGAGCATGAGAAAACGATGTGCAATGCTTGCTTTGGTATTGCTCACGTCTTGTTCGGAGGAACAGCAAATTTCGCTGATTGGCAGGCTGACAAGCAGGGACCTCTACGAAAAAGGAACGAACTGCGAGGGTTTTCACTACCGCATCGAAGGCCGGCAGATGGTCTGGTTCGGCGAAAAGGAACCGCGCGCCGTCGGGCGAGATATAAGTCTGTCCGAAAAGGAAAATTCGGTCATCATCACGGATCATAGCTGGGGAAGGCTCACCGTGAATTCGGTGTTTACGTTTTCCGACGATCGGAAAACCGTGAAATTCACGGATATATATTATAGCCCTGAGCCTACCGAGGACGACTGGCGGATCATGGACAAGCAGGCCGGAGACGCGAAAGCGAAATTCCAAGCCTATCGCGACTCCCTGAAAGACATCCCGCAAATGGAACTTTGCCAACGGAAAAATGCGTCTTAGCGCCGGTCCTGCTCCAACTCCGCTCCCTTGTATCCATCGGCCGCCGGCGCGCCCGCCTCGTCCTTCGAGGCCCCTGCGGGGCTCCTCAGGATGAGGCTCTCTTGAGCGGCGGCGGCATTCTCCGACACCTCCCATCAGCGTGTTATTTCTCCAGCGCCTCTCATTGGGTGCGGCATCCTCTACCGCTCCTCATGCTGAGGTGCGCAGCCCGTAGGGCGAAGCCTCGAAGCACGGGCCGCAACGTTGCTCCTTGCATCCATCGAGCGCCGGCGCGCCTCGTCCTTCGGCGAACCTCAGGATGGAGCTCTCTTGGGCGAGGCATCGAGGCTATCCGCCGAAATAAGCCGGATGGTCGATATCGGTCAGCAGCCCGGGCTCTGCCGGCTGCCAGCCGAGCAGCGCCCGGGTGTGCTCGTTTGATGTCGGAACGTCGAAGCCGGCGAACATACCGAACCAGCCGAAATGTTCTGCCGCCTCTTCCCGCGAAAGCGAGACGGCCGGAACATTGAGCCGCCGGGCGATGAGTTCGGCGATCTCCCGGAAAGCCACGCCCTCTTCGGCGACCGCGAGGAACGGGCCGCCGGCTGCGCCGCGCTCCAGCGCCAGGCGGTAGAGGCGGGCGGCATCGAGCCGGTGCACGGCCGGCCAGCGGTTGGCTCCATCGCCGATATAGGCGGAGACGCCTTTTTGCCGCGCGGTTTCGATCAGGATCGGAACGAAGCCGTGGTCGCCATGGCCGTGCACCGAGGGCGGCAGCCGGACGGTGGAGGCGCGCACGCCGCGGGCGACAAGCGACACGGCGGTGATTTCGGAGGCGCGGGGATAGGTCTCCGTCGTCGGCATCGGCGGGTCCTTCTCCGTGCCGATGCGGCCCGGCGCATGGCCGAGGCCCGCCGTCACCAGCAGCGGACGCTCGGAGCCCTGGAGCGCTTCGCCGAGCGCCTCGATAGCGCGCCTGTCGGCGGCGCAGTTTTCGGCGAATCTGGAGAAGTCATGGTTGAAAGCCGTGTGGATGACGCCGTCGGCCTCGGCCGCGCCGCGCTTCAGGCCTTCCAGATCATCCAGCGTGCCACGCTGGACTTCAGCGCCTGATGCCGCAAGTTCCGCGGCTCCCTTTTCCGAGCGGGCAAGGCCGAGCACCTGATGACCGCCGGCGATCAATTCATTGACGACGGCCGAGCCGACCCAGCCGGTGGCTCCAGTGACGAATACGCGCATGTCGATATCTCCTGAGTTGACGGAGACAGATATCGAGCAGGCTGATATCATGGTAAAGTAGTGACTTTATCATGGTATAGTGGCTAACAGGATGAGCGAATTCATCACCTCGGACAATCGGCTGGGCGCTTACCTCAAGGACCGCCGCGCCAAGCTCGATCCTGCAGCCTTCGGCTTTGCGGCTGAGCGCCGCCGCACGCCGGGGCTGCGCCGCGAGGAGGTGGCGGGTCGCGCCAATATCAGCCCGACCTGGTACACCTGGCTGGAGCAGGGCCGCGGCGGGGCGCCGTCATCGGATGTGCTTGACCGGATCGCCCGGGCCCTGATGCTGACCGATATCGAACGCGAGCACCTCTTCCTGATCGGTCTCGGCCGCCCGCCCGAGGTGCGCTATCGCAGCGAACAGGGCATCACGCCGCGGCTGCAGGGCGTGCTCGATGCGCTCGATCCGAGCCCGGCGCTGATCCGCACCGCAATCTGGGACGTCGTCGGCTGGAACCGGGCGGCGACCGTGCTGCTCACCGATTACGGCGCGCTGCCGCCGGAAGAGCGCAACGTGCTGCGCTTCATCTTCCTCGATCCGCGCGTGCGCGCCGCCCAATATGACTGGGAAAGTGTCGCCCGCTTCGTCGTCGCCGCCTTCCGGGTGGATGCGGCGCGTGCGGGCGCTGGGACGCAAGTGGAGCCGCTGATCGACGAACTCTGCCGCAAGAGCCCGGAATTCCTGGCCATGTGGCGCGACAATGACGTGCGCACCCACGGCGAGGGCGCCAAGCACATCAAGCACCCGGTGCTCGGCCTGCTCTCCTTCGAATATTCCGCCTTCCAAGTGGACGGCCGGCCTGATCTCAGCATGGTGGTTTATAATCCGGCGACGGCGGAGGATGTGGCGAAGATCAAAGCGTTGCTGGGGTGAAACCGGCCTTGGTTTTGTACGCATTGAAAGCATACGATTATTGACACGCGCCGCCATCCCGCGTACGCTTTCAATAAGTACGATGGGGTCTGTCATGCCAAGAGTGGCTATTGAAGACAATGAGCGCATGAGCCTGCGGGTTGCCGCATCAGCCAAAGCCAGGCTGGTGCGGGCGGCGGCACTTCGCAATACGGATCTCACCAATTTCGTGACGCAATCGGCATTGCGCGAGGCAGATGCCGTCATCGCCGAGGCGGAGGTCATCAAAGCATCGGAACGCGATTACGGGCGCATTCTCGAACTCCTGGAAAATCCGCCTCAGCCGAATGAAAAACTGCTGGCCGCTGCCGGAGCCTTGCCGAAATCGATATGACGGCCTGGCACGAAGAGCCGATCGGTAAACGTCACGATCGCAAATCATTCGACTGCGGCGATGCTGATCTCAACGATTTCCTGCAGCGCTATGCACGCCAGAGCCATGAACAGGGCGGGTCCAAGACCTTCCTTGCGATCGACGATGCCGATGGAAAAACGATCCACGGCTTTTACAGCCTTGCCCCGACATCGATCAAACCGGAGATTGTGCCTGACGAGGTCAAGCGCGGTCTTGCCCGACACGAGGTGCCGGGTTTCCGGCTGACACGGCTGGCCGTCGACAAACGGCTGCAGGGGCAGGGCATGGGCGGCCAACTGTTGCTGGCTGCCGGCAAGCGATGCCTGCGCGTCACTGCCGAAGTCGGCGGTGTCGTGATGGCGATCGACGCCAAGAACGACAGAGTGGCCGGCTGGTATAAGACATACGGCGCACTTCAACTGATCGACTCGCCTCTGTCGCTGGTCATCCCGCTGGCGACGATCGCGGCTGCGTTAAATGCGGTCGGTGGTCGTAATTTACAACCATAGCGGCCGTCATCGCCTCAATCCCGACAAATCTCCGATGATGCTGTGCATCGACGCGCGCAAGATTTGAGCCGCGCGTTGCAGAGCCCTTCCGTGGCATTGATGTTTTAACAGCCTTAAAATGTTTCGTTTTCAAATACTGACGAGGTCAAGCTTGAAAAGACGTGGCGCGGCGTGTGTCTTTTTGCTTGCGACTGGTATGGGGGTGCTTGCGGCGGGCATGGCGAATGCCGACGACATTCCTTTTTTCATCAGCCGTGATGTGCCAGATTACAGGGCGTTGATGACGCTTCGAGAGGCGGATGGCCCGACAAATACATATTTGCGCTCGGTCGTTCATCATCGTGGATGGACACGGGTCGAAGAACAGTCGGACCGCGGGACAGGCGTTTCCTATGGAAACTTCTTCGATAACGTATTGTTGTCGACATGGAAGGCTCCTGACGACGAAGACGTTACGAGTATGACCATCACAAAGGTCGCGCAGCTACGCAGGGGCATCAGAGTAAAGAACACCAAGGAGGCTGGGACTGCCATCCATCCGGCCGGTGAAGCTTGCAAATGGTGGGAGGTCATAGACAAGCCTGAGTTGAAGGGCGCTTATGGACCCTTCTCCTACAGTTGCCTATCAAGTGATGGTATTGAAGTCGCCACAAAGGAATTGATAAAGCGCAAGGAGCCTTCCGGCGAAACGCAAGTGGTCAGACTGGAACGAACTTCTGTCGCGGAATCGGAAGTCAGACCTCCCAAGCGGCTCTTCGATCCTGCATTCTGGCTGAAGCCGCTCAGGAATTATCCGAACAGACCTGCAAATCTTCCCGATTTTTCAGCGAGAATGATCGGTGACCGGTCGGAGAAAAGAGTACTCAGGCATTATCCGTGGCGATTTGAAGAAGAGCGCAGCGAGGATGGGAGGACGGTGTTTTCAGTCTGGAACATGCTCGACGATCAAAGATTGACTGTCGGTTACTCCAAAAACGAGCGTCATTTCGAGGCCCATCGCTCCTCGGTTGACTTGCGGCCGTCGAGCAATCTTATCGAAATTGGGATCGGTCCGACCGACTTGAAAAAGAGCGATCGCTACCTTGGAGAGTCCTGCGCCTGGTTTGAAGTAACCCACCTAGCTGATGCGGGCACGAGTGAATGCCTGACGCCCGACGGCGTGGCCCTGAAAGTCGAGTTCAGCTCATGGTTGGGTCCCGATGAAATCTACACCGCCGTCGAGCTCAAGCGCCGCCCGGTCGAGCTGAAGGAGATGATCCCGCCGGCGGAATTGATCGATCCCTCATCGTGGGGATTTACCGTCAGCGATTGAGGAGCTGGCTTCGGCGGCTGCCGTATTCGAGGCTCCTGGGCACGGCCTCTCCTCCGTGATGAGTGGCGGCATTCTCCCACGTCCCTCATGCTGAGGTGCGCAGCCCGTGGGGCGGAGCCTCGAAGCACGCGCCGCAGCGTTGCTTCCTGCCTCTATCAACTGCTGGCGCGCCCGCCTCGTCCTTCGAGGCTCCAGCCTTCGGCTTCCGCGCCTAAGGATAAGGCTTTCTTGAGTGACAAAGCTGTGAAATCCTAAAATACCACTCCTGCTAGAAAAACCGTTGACCTCTTTAGCCTCGGCTGCTTCTCTCCCGCTGACCAAAGCGAATCGATCTGAAGGGGATATCGATGACAGTGCTTGCAAAACCTGTGGCGGTTGATGATGTCAGCAGCGCTTCCGAGAATGACGTGATTTCGGGTAATCTGCTGGCCAACGATCTGGCCGGGGCTTCCGGCCACATGTTTCTCAATTTCTTCGACGGCGAGCGGGTCCTTGCCAAGACGGCCGGGCAGGTCACCGATATCGAGGGCGAGCACGGCACGTTTCACGTCAGGGCCGACGGCTCCTACAGCTATACGCTGAACGAGGCGGCCAAGGTGGGCTTTCTTCAAGGAATGACGCTGACGGAGACGATCGGTTACAAGATCTCCGATGGTTCGGGGAACACCGATGTCGGCCACTTCAAGCTCGACGTTCACGGGGTCACGAGCCTGCCTGTCGCAATCGACGACAGCTTCTCCTTCCACGAGGGAGGCGAGATGGCCCGCAATGTGCTTGCCAATGATCACGCGGGAGAGGCGACCGGCGCGCTCTTCCTGCGCTCGGTCGGCGGCACGAGCATTGCCACCGGTCAGGGACAGACGACCGACGTGGCGGGTGAGTTCGGCACCTTTCATTTCGCGGCGAACGGCAGCTTCACCTACGATCTCGACCCGGCCGTGAAGGCGGGCCTCAATGACGGCGAGCATGTGACGGAGAAGCTGCAATACAAGGTGTCGGACGGCGCCGGCCACGCGGATGCCGGCGTAATCACCCTGACCGTCGATGGCATGACGGATGGCAAGTCTGTGAATACGGCTCATGCCGAGGCCCAGGCGGAAATCGTGCGCCCCTTCGACGACCATTACGAACTCCAGGGGGTGGCGATCGATCCGCTGACGGGCAAGTTTTACGTCAGCTCCGGCCATGGTTTCCCAGATGATTCCATGGTGAGCATTTACGACAACGCCTCGGCTTTCGAGGCCGGCAAGGCCAGCGGCGCCATCTCGCTCGGCGACTATGACAAGGGCGAATATGACATCGGCGGAACCTATTTTTCGGTCCGCGGCGGCGAGATCATCGGACGAACCAACGAGGCGAGAAGCGGGGAGGACCCTTTCCCCGATCAGACCTATCTCGCAAAGTGGGATGCCGCCGATGGATCGCTCGATCAGAAGGGGGCTTCGATTCCCGGCCTTATCGGCAAGAACGGGGCGGGTACGTTCGACTGGGGCGGATTCACGGCGGTCAATACGATGCAGGATTCGACCGGCATCTATGTCGTCGGCCGGCTCAACGATGCCACCTGGCAGGTCTCCAAGATCGATCCCGACACGCTGAACCCGATCGAATCCAAGACCTTTTCGGCCGGCGGGCTCGGTTATGGCTTTGCCGTCAACGGCACCTTCTTCTTCGGCGATTCCTCCGGCAGCGAGCATATCGGCACGGCGTTCGACTTTGCGACCGGGGTCAAGACAACGGTCGATGTCAACATCGCCATACCAGGAGACGACTCCACCACCAACGTGGTCTATGACTCAGCGGCGGATAATCTCTACATCACTAACTCTATAACCAACCAAATCTCCGTGGTGCATCACGTGTCGGACATCTTGTTCGCCTGATCGGCGCAAGCCTCGCGCCAGCTTCAGCTGGCAGAAGGCGGGCATTGATTCTCCCAGGATCTATTGCGAGCACCTTTCAGCATGAACAGCCCCGCCAATGATTGGCGGGGCTTTTGCTGGCAAATCTCGTTGTTTACCCGTCATCCTCGGCCTTGTGCCGAGGATCTGCTGCCCTATCGACGGGAGGCAGATGCTCGGGACAAGCCCGAGCATGACGAAGGAGGCGTTGACGAGGCTTTCGTGGCACGATGGGTGATATCGCTCAATTGTCGACAGGCAAAGCTGCGGCACGCCTCAGCCGCGCCGGGCCGCCTCGATTGCCGCGATGTCGATCTTCCCCATGGTCATCATCGCGTCGAAGGCGCGTTTGGCCTCGGCGGGGCTTGCCTTCAGCGCTTCGCTGAGCGCCCGCGGCGTGATCTGCCAGGAGACGCCCCACTTGTCCTTGCACCAGCCGCAGGCGCTTTCCTGGCCGCCATTGTTGACGATGGCGTTCCAGTAGCGGTCGGTCTCTTCCTGATTTTCCGTGGCGATCTGGAAGGAGAAGCATTCGTTGTGCTTGATCGAGGGACCGCCGTTCAGCCCGATGCAGGGAATGCCGGCGACGGTGAATTCGACGACCAGCACGTCTCCCTGCTTGCCATCCGGATAATCTCCAGGCGCACGAATGACGGCGTCCACGGCGCTGCCGGGAAAGACCTCGGCATAGAAACGGGCGGCAGCCTCGGCATCCCTGTCGTACCAGAGGCAGATCGTGTTCTTGTTCAGCATCGGGCGGTCCTTTCGTTTGCCATCTGCTGGTTGAAATAAGAGGCAGACGGGCTTTCTCCAGTGCGTGGAAACCGTTTTTGGCCAGATGTCACCGCTCTGTTGAAGTTTCCCCTGGGGCCGATGTGATGCAACCCTCCGGTTGAATAAATCCATTTGCTTTGCTTGAGGCATTCAAGTATATATTCCTAATATAAGATAAATTGAGCTGCGGCAGAAAGACTTTTTCCGTGAAGTTCTGGGCGTTCATCGCGGCTTTTGTTTTGAGCGTGCTGTTGTGGAGCAGCTTTTACTACGGCGGCCGCGGAATTTTCGGCGCGATTAATACTTTGCAACGCTTTGCCCAAGGTGCAGTCGGCGACGAGCCTAAGGAGCGGTAGATCCGCGGCGGGTGGCAGCGTTGTTTTTCACATTCATCGATTGTCGGCGCCTTCCCCTTCGCTTGCGCTGCGAGCATTCGCGACAAGCGCCTTGAGCGGCAAGAGAAAGGCAGATGACCAAGGCTCGCCGGTCTCGTTTCCCGCCACTCCTAATCCCGCGCCATCGCCCGCCATGCGGCCGGCGGGGTGGCGAAGGCTCTTGAGACGGCGGATATGGACTGGGCTGTTGTCGTGAGCGCCAAGCTGGCGAGCGGAGGCCGACATGCTCGATGGCGTCGTCATCGTCGGCGCCAGCGCCATGCATGCCGAGGCCAAGCAGGCGGCGGCGACGCTCTCCTTTTTACGGGATGGCCTGGAGATCGCGGTCACAACTTCGTGCGCGAGGAGCGAAGGCGGCGGGGCGGCATGAACCAAAGCCCGAGTTGCGGGGTTTAGAGAACGCCCGCCTTTCCAACAAAGGACCGATCGCCATGCAAAGATTCCTGCTCACCGGCCTTGCCCTTGCCGCGCTCGCTGGAGCCGCCTTCGCCCAGGAACCATCCGCCCCGCCAGTCGCAGGCGCAGCACCGCCGCCCGCAGCCGATACGGGTTCGCCGCCGCCCGATGCCGGCGCATCGCCTCCGTCCCGCGACGAAGCCATGCCGGATGCTTCGCCGCGAGACCGCTTCGCCTTCCGGGGACACGGCTGGAGAGGCGATATGGGCTTTTACCGCGGCCATCATCGCGGCCCACCGCCCTCCAAGGCCGCCCGTTTCCGGATCGAGGACGGCAATACGAGGATCGATCTGAAATGCGCGGAGGACGAACCGATGAAGGTCTGCGCCGATCTCCTGCTCCAGGTCATGGACCGCCTGCAGGGGCCGGCGCAGCCTTGATGATGCGCGTTTCAGGAACGGAGAGAGGGCGTGCCGTGTGGCACCCCCCTCTGTCCTGCCGGACCCGGGGTCGAGCCACGGGTCTCGACCCGTCCTTCGGACCCCCCACAAGGAGGGAGATCGGCAGGAAGCCATGCCTCGCTGCAAATTTACGATTAATGTGACGGCCCGTTGTTTGGGCAAGCCATCACGCCCAGCCAATCTCCCCACCTGTGGGGGAGATGCCCGGCAGGGCAGAGGGGGGTGCCACACGGCACACCTGTAAGGGGAAGAGAAAGTAGCGCAAGCCGAAGGCTGTTCCCTCGAAGGATCACGCCGCAGCGTCCCCCATCGGCAAACCCACCCAAGTGGATTTCCTTGACGCCCGCCTCCATCCATATGAGATTATCCTCATGGACGCGGGGGCTTCGATGACATCCGTGAGGGTCAATGAGCTGATATCGGTGGCGGGGCAGCCCGAGGTCGCCGATTTTGCCGATTTTGCGGCGCGTGGCTTTGCCGGGATCATCAATGCCCGGCCGGATGGCGAGGAGCCCGGCCAGCCCGGCAATGCGGCGGAGAAGGCGGCGGCCGCTGCCGCCGGGCTTGCCTACGGCTTCGTGCCGGTGAAGGGCGCTGAGATTACCGAGGCCGATATCCGCGCCTTCCAGGGGGCGATGGCCGCAGCCAAGGGGCCGGTGCTTGCCCATTGCAAAAGCGGCACGCGGGCGCTGACGCTCTATGCGCTGGGCGAGGCGCTCGATGGGCGGATGGATGCTGGCGATATCGAGGCCTTCGGCAAGAGCCAGGGCTTCGATCTGGCCGGGGCGCGGCGCTTTCTGGAGAGGCGGGCAGGGCAGGTGCCCGACGTGAAGGCCTTCTTCCATCCTGCCACATCGAGCGTGCAATATGTCGTGACCGATCCCGCCACGAAGCGCTGTGCCATCATCGACCCGGTGCTCGATTTCGACGAATGCTCTGGGGCAACGGGCACCGCGAGCGCCGACGCCATCCTTGCCTATATCGCGGCCGAGCGGTTGACGCTCGAATGGATTCTCGACACCCATCCGCATGCCGATCATTTCTCCGCCGCCCATTACCTCAAAGGCAGGACCGACGCGCCGACGGCGATCGGCGCCCATGTCACCGAGGTCCAGAAGCTCTGGAAGGAGATCTACAACTGGCCGGCGCTTGCCGCCGACGGCTCACAATGGGACCGGCTGTTTGCCGATGGCGAGACGTTCAAGATCGGCGCGCTCGACGCCCGGGTGATGTTTTCCCCCGGCCATACGCTGGCCTCCGTCACCTACCTGATCGGCGACGCCGCCTTCGTGCACGACACGGTGTTCACCCCGGATTCCGGCACGGCGCGAACGGATTTTCCCGGCGGCAGCGCCAGCGCCCTCTGGCATTCGATTCAGGCGATCCTGTCACTGCCCGAGGAAACCCGCCTGTTTTCCGGCCACGACTACCAGCCGGGCGGCCGCCACCCGCGCTGGGAGAGCACGGTCGCCGCCCAGAAACGCGACAATCCGCACATCGCAGGGAAGGACGAGGCCGCCTATGTCGCGCTCCGTCAGGCCCGCGACCGCACATTGGCGAAACCGAAGCTGATGCTGCACGCGCTGCAGGTGAATATCCGCGGTGGGAGACTGCCCGAGCCTGAGGAGAATGGGCGGCGGTATCTGAAGATACCGCTGGATGCGTTGTAGGGGGCTGGGATCAGCGCTGCGGTGTGCGCTTCGAGGCTCCGCCCTTGCGGGCTGCGCACCTCAGCACGTTCCACTGACCCTCATCCCTGTGCTCGTCACAGGGATCCAGCGCGCCCAAGTCCTTGGGCGCGGGAGAATCCCCAGATTGATAAGAGTCATTCATCGCGCGGACGCGCGGTGGCTGGATTCCTGTGACAGGCACAGGAATGAGGGGAGAGGTGGTGCTCGTTGACTGCCTCGAAGGACAAGGCGGCGCTCCAACGGTTGAGGATGCAAGAAGCAATGTTGAGCGCGTGCTTCGAGGCTCCGCCCTCCGGGCTACGCACCTCAGCATGAGGGAGGTCGGAGGATGCCGCGCCCATGACCGCAGGGCGATGGATGCCGGCGGGCGAACGAGCGGGCGCTGGTCTGGGCTCTCCTTACCGATACCCCAGCGACCGCAGCATCATGTCCATGCCGAAGAAGCCGGCCAGAGCGATGATGGCGACCATGGCAAACAGCGCCCATCCGACCGGCGTCAGCGTTTGCCGTTCCACGTCGCGGTAGGGATATCGATTGCCCGTTGCCAGGAAATAGATGCCGAAAACTACGCATAGCCCGACGACGACGGTGGCGCGTGGCATCCAGGTGACCATATCGGCGCCGAGACTTGCATCCTGCAGCGGCAGCCAAACCGCCTGCCAGGCAATCGCGGCCGCCAAAGCCAAGCAGAAGACGCCGCCGATCCTGTACCGTGCTTCCATCGAAATCTCCCTCGTGCTGCGTTGCTTGAGTTTATAGGCTGTTTTTTGCGAGGAATGGTAGTGGGAATGCCATGCTGCTCGCAGCCTGTGTGCACTCGTGTTCATGCTGGTTCAGGCACCGCATGCATAGATTTCCTGAGCCGCAGCGCGAACGCCCTCGGGCGTTCGATCCCTGCGACCCAGCCGCAGCCCGAGGCGACCGTTCATTTTCCAGTCGCCACTATCTGTTCGGTGGAGGAGAACGGGCAGCGGTATCTGAAGATACCGTTGGATGCGTTGTAGGGGCTGGGGACGTGCTGAAGAAGTCGATCCCCTCGCTTGCAGACGCCGATGAACGGTGCGTGAGGTGACCTTACCACGGCGTCGTGTCACCCGGTTCGACGAACGTCCCCGATGTCGTTGCAACGAGTGCATACTGCACTGGCAGCCTTGCTCCTTCCTCGGGAGTCATGTTGCCGTATCCGGTCAGGTCCGTCTTGACAAAGCCGGGGCTGACCGAATTCACTACGATGCCGGTCTCTTTCAGTTCCTGGTGCAACTGGATCGTCAGCATGTTCAGAGACGCCTTCGATGCGTTGTACCCGACGAACTGTTGCGAATAGTATGTCGATGTCGGATCGCCGTTCAACGCCAGTGAACCAAGCGAGCTGGACACGTTTACGATGCGCCCGGCGGGTGACGTTTTCAGCAGCGGCAGCACCGCCTGCGTCACAGCCAATGCGCCGATGAAGTTTACTTCCATGACATTGCGAACAGCATCAATGGATGCACGGCTGGGAGGGGCGTCTGCAAAATCGAAGATGCCCGCGTTATTGACGAGGATGTCCAGGCGGCCATGCGTGTCTACAATAGCTTGGGCTGCTGCAGTGATGCTCTGTTTGTCGGTAACGTCGAGCTGGACGGAGAAGGCGTATATGCCCTCCGACTTCAATTCTGCGGCTGCCGCGGTGCCACGATCCACGTCCCTCGCACCGATCACGACCGTGACACCAGCCTTGCCGAGTTGGCGCGAGACCTCCAGGCCGATGCCCTTATTGCCGCCGGTTACAAGCGCAACGCGTTCTTCCTTCATGTCTAAAGCCTTTCTTCGTTTACGTTTTCGGCCATGATATGAAGAATTATTCAGTTTGAGGATTCGCTTTTGATCTCTTCCGCGCCGCAGGCCTTGAAGCCCCGGAAACGACCGCAGCAACGACGCGCTTCTGCTACCGTCGACGCAATTTTCGAAGCAACCATTCAGCTTTTGGTAAAGGACGGTCTTTCTCAGCTCACCACTACGCGCGTCGCCGAGCGGGCGGGCGTATCGGTCGGCACGATGTACCAATACTTCCCGCACAAACAGGCTCTGATCTATGCTGTCAACGAACGCTATCTGGACCGTCTGGCCGAGAGGGTCGAAGCCACTTGCCGCGAATGGCAGGGCAATCCGGCAGGCGACATGGTGGAAGCGCTAATCGACACCTACTGGCATACCAAGACCGAGAAACCTGATGTTACGCGGGCCCTGTACCGATCCGTCGTGGAAATGGACAACGAGGCATTGATATCGGCCTTCGCGGTGCGGACCGACGCGGCAATTACCGCCATGCTCGCAAGCGCTTCAGACAACGACGGTTCCGATGCAAGGTCGAATACTCGCACGCTTGTCACCGTCATATTCGGAGCGGTGCGCAACTCCTTCGAGCGAGGCCATTCCGGCGAGGTGGCTGAAGATTTACGCCGACAGCTCGTGATCATGTGCCGTGCCTATCTTGATAGGCATGGGAGATGAATTCCTTATGGCACCCCTAACCGCGACAATCCGCATATCGCAGGCAAGGACGAGGCCGCCTATGTGGCGCTCCGCCAGGCTCGCGACCGCACACTGGCCAAACCGAAGCTGATGCTGCACGCGCTGCAGGTGAATATCCGCGGCGGGAGGTTGCCGGAGCCGGAGGAGAACGGGCGACGCTATCTGAAGATTCCGTTGGATGCGTTGTAGGAATGCTGGGAGCAGCGTTGGTGCGCGTGCTTCGAGGCTCCGCCCTTGCGGGCTGCGCACCTCAGCATGAGGAACGTGGAACGCTGCCGCACCAAGGCTCAAGAGAGCCTCATCCTGAGGCGCGTAGGCCATAAGGCCGAAGCCTCGAAGGACGAGGCGGGTGCGTTGGTCGGAAGAATGCAAAAGCAGCGTTGCGGCGCGTGCTTCGAGGCTCCGCCCTTTCGGGCTGCGCACCTCAACATGAGGGGCGTTGGAGGATGCCGCGCCGTCGACTGCGGGATCGATGACGTCATGACCCTCCCGCGCTGGCGCCCAGGGTAATGAGAAGCTTGTCCAGTTGCTCGAACTGCTCGGGCATCCCGCCCTCCGCCCCGGAATTGGCGTCGAACGCTTCCTTCGAGGGATAGAGTTCGTGCAGGACCAGCAGCGTCTTGCCGCCTTTTTCCTCGAAGGTCACCGTGGTCACGGCGCCGTCACTACCTTCCTCATTCGTCCAGATCAGGCGCGCGTTCGGTATCACTTCGAGATACTTGCCGAAGAATGCCCAAGTCTCTGAGGGATCGTGGCCAAACTCGATACGGTACCCGCCTCCGGTACGAACATCCATCTTGCAGGAAAGAATAGGCACGCCCATCGACTTCGGTGCCCACCAGCGCATGAACAGCTCAGGCTTGGTCCACGCCTCGAACACGATGTGCACCGGGCCGTCGAAGGTTCGCGTCACGACGAGCTCACGCTCGGACGTCCGTTCCACCGTCGTAGGGTTCTTCATGGGGATAGGCTTACTCTCCATCGTCCTTCTCCTTCCGTTTCAATTCCTCGACAACCTTGTCCAACGCGTCGAAGCGTGCGTCCCAGAGCTGACGGTAGCTCTCGATCCATGCCGCCTCGTCTCCCAGTCCGCTTAGGCCGAGCTTGCAGGTCCGCACGCGCCCGACCTTCTCCGTGGTGACGAGCCCCGCCTGTTCCAACACGCCGACGTGCTTCTTCATACCCGTGAGGGTCATGTGGAACTTCTCGGCAAGCTCAGTGATCGAAGCGTCTGCACGCGCCAGCTGCTCTAAAACGCCGCGTCGGGTGGCGTCCGAGAGCGCGGCGAACGAGGCATCGAGACGGGCTTTAGCATACTGAACCATTCGGTTCAGTATTTAGCACGCGGATTGACGACAGACAAGCGGAGATCGTGGCAGTCAGGCGCGGGATCCCGCAGATTTGCCGGGCGAACCTGCGGGAAGATTGGCTGAAACGGACCGACTGATCGACCGCCGCGGGTGTTATTTCAGCGGCAAAAACAATTCCGCGACCGCTTCATGCTCCGGCACCTCCGGGAAGAAGCTCAGCCGCTGGCAATAGATCGGGAAGTCGCGGGCTTCCTCGCCGCTCGCCGGCAGCCAGTCGCGGTAGAGGTAGAGTGCGGCGGGTTCCAGATTGTCGGTGTTGCCGACGACGCGCAGCACGGCGCAGCGTCCGCCAGGAATCTTGCCAGTCTTGATCTCGCCGGCTTTGATCTCTTCGCCGTTTGCCGCAACCGGCTGGTCGGTCCCGACACAGAGGTCCACGCTGTAATCGGCAGGCGACGCGGGGCGTCGCTCGGAGCGCCAGACGTTGAAGGTCGGGCTTGTCCTCGGGTGCAGGCCCGCGGCCTTGCGCCAGGCGATGAAGCGCTGGATGGTGGCGCCGAGTGTGGCCGGGTCGCCCCGATGTTCCATGATCGCCACCGGCGTGGCGGGCACATCGCGTATGGTCACGTCGTCAATGGTAAAAGTCTTCTGCATGAGCTTGCTCCTCGCATTGTCCAAAGGCCCGAAGGCCGCAAGCCACGGCTCCCAGTCGGGAGACTTCCGGAAGGACGAAGGCGATTGCCCGAACCGTTGCCGAAAGGCGCGGGCGAAGGCATCGGGTGCGGTATAACCGGCATCCATCGCTATATCAGTGACGCTTTTGGCATCCCCGTAGGCCAGCCGGTGTGAAGCGCGCTTCATGCGGGCGAGGCTGACGTAGCGGTGCACGGACAGACCGAAGGTCGCCGTGAACTGCCGGTGGAAATGATATTTCGAGTAGGCCGCGACGCTGCTCAGCGCCTCCAGATCCAGATCGTCGTCCAGATGCCGGTCTATGTGATCCAGCACCCGCTGCATCCGGGCATGGTAGTGTTGAAGCGCCGCCTTCATCGTTCCGTTCTCCGTGGCCGCACCAACTAAGCGCAGGCAGGCATGAGGCGCTCGACCGATCTTGCCGTTTTGGGTCGCAGAACCTCGCCACGGACTATCTGCGGGTACGCCCAATTTATGGATGAACGGCGAGAGGGGCAGCAGCAGCCCGCGCCCGATCAGAAATCCTGCCAGCTCGCTTCCGCCACGGCGGCCGATCCGTGGGATCGTGCCGGGCGAGGGCGCTGGGCCGGCATCGGTGCGGCTGTCCGGATCTCGGGGAGGGACGAGACGTTCGTCGTTCTCGCGGCGTCGTCGAAGCGGAAGTGGCTGAGGAGTTCGAAAAGGGCTGCGGCCTCGCGGGCAAGGCTGTGGCTGGCCGCCGTCTGTTCCTCGACCATGGCGGCATTCTTCTGGGTGCTTTGGTCGACGGTGTTGACCGCGCGGTTGACCTCGGCGAGCGCATTGGACTGTTCGCGCGAGGCTTTGACGATCGCCACGACATTGCCGTTGATATCGTGAACCTGCCTGGCGATTTCCTCGAGCGCGCTGCCGGTCTTGCTGACCAGCGTCACGCCGGTGGCGACATGGCCGCTGGAGGCGGTGATCAGCGTCTTGATCTCCTTGGCAGCACTTGCGGAGCGTTGCGCCAGTTCGCGCACTTCCATGGCGACGACGGCAAAACCCTTGCCGGCCTCGCCGGCGCGCGCCGCCTCGATGCCGGCATTCAGCGCCAGCAGGTTGGTCTGGAAGGCGATCTCGTCGATGACGCCGATGATGTTGGAAATCTCGCGCGAGGAATTTTCGATCTGGTCCATGGCTTCGATGGCTTCCTTCACCACCTGGCCGGAATGTTCCGCATGGGCCTTGGTATGAGTCACCAGCTCGCCCGCTTCGCCGGCGCGCTTGCTGGCGTCCTTGACCGTCGTGGTGATCTCCTCGAGGGCTGCTGCCGTCTCTTCGACCGAGGAGGCCTGCTGTTCGGTGCGTTTGGCCAGGTCGTCGGCGGCGCTGCCGATCTCCTTCGATCCCGAGGAGATCGCCCTGGCATTGTCGGCGACCGTCGCCATGGCGTGCTTCAGTTTGTCGGAGGCGCTGTTGAAATCGGTGCGCAGGCGCTCCAGCGAGGGAATGAAAGGTGAGGCGATCTTCTGCGAGAGGTCGCCGTTTGACAGGTTCGTCAGGCAGTTCGCGAGCGCTTCGACGTTTTCGACGCGCGGCGTCACATCGGTCGCGAACTTCACGACCTTGAAGACCTTTCCGTTCATGTCGAAGATCGGATTGTAGGAGGCCTGGATGAAGACCTTGCGGCCGCCTTTGCCGATGCGCATGAATTCATCGGCGGCAAGCCTACCGGCGGCAAGATTCGGCCAGAATGCCTTGTATTCCTGCGATGCGGCATAGGCCGGTTCGCAAAACATCGAATGGTGCCGACCCTTGATCTCGGAAAGCGAGTAGCCCAGCGCATTCAGGAAGTTCTCGTTGGCGGCGAGGATTTCGCCATCGGGCGTGAACTCGATGATCGCCTGGGCGCGCGAGAGCGCATCGAGCTTGCCGGTGTCTTCGGCCGCGATCAGCTTCTGGCGGGTGATGTCGGTGGCGATCTTGATCACCTTGACCGGCTTGCCCCGGCGGATCACCGGATTGTAGGAGGCCTCGATCCACACTTCGCGCCCGCCCTTGCCGATGCGCTTGTACTGCTGCTGATCGTAATTACCGGCCGCGAGCTTGGCCCAGAAGGCCTTGTATTCGGGAGAGGATGCGTAAGCCTTTTCGACGAACATGCTGTGGTGCTGGCCGACGATTTCGGAGAGCTCATATCCGAGCGCGCGGCAGAAATTGCCGTTCGCCGTCAAGATCCGGCCCGTGAGATCGAATTCGATCATTGCCTGGGATTTGGAGAGTGAAGCAAGAACGGCAACGGCATTCGCACCACGATCGAGAATATCCACGCTATGCTCCCAGGTTAAGAGGCGCCCCCTCTAAAAGCGATAGCGAATATTTGCATTTCCGGATTAACGCGGATTTAACAATAATTTTAACTTCTCGCATGGGTGACGGCGAGGGCTGGTTTTCGGCTTTGCGGAGTTTGGATTGTGTTTTATCTATTTGTTTTTAAATGATTTATACGATTCGGTTGTTGTGTATTTTTGCTGACTTCACTTCTGGTGGCAATTGCTCAAAAATATGTAGCCGGCTTCCATATTTCGAGGGGCGCGGCGCTTGAAATCTTGATGATTTTTCACTGGTTTAATCTTGCGCGCCGACATTTCCGGCTTGCCGGCGGCGAGGGGAGCTTGCTGGCATTTTCGCGTGGTTTTGCTATTATTTTTTATGGGCGCATGCGCCCGGCCGAATGGAGTTTTTCGATGCTCGAACGGAATCAGCTTCCCCTGCGCCCTGCCGCGCCCGGTTTCGCCGCCGCCTGGGTGGTTTTCATCGCGGGCGCGAGCGTGGCGCTCAGCCTGCTTTTTGCCTGCGTCACGCCCTTCGTGGCGTTGGCGGCGGTTTCGGCGGTCGTTCTGCCCCGGCGGATGGCGGTGACGGCGGTTCTCCTTGCCTGGCTGGCCAACCAGATGGTCGGATATGTCGTGCTCGGCTATCCCCAGACATGGGACAGCTATGCCTGGGGGCTTGCGATCGGCATCGCGGCATTCGCCTCGCTGGCTGCCGCACTCGCGGTGCTGCGCCTTTCCACCGATCTTCCCGTGACGATGGCAGCCGCCTTTCTTGCCGGCTTCGCCGCCTATGAAGGCCTGCTCTTTGCCGCAACATCGGTGTTGCCGTCCGGCGACGACGGCTTTTCGCTGTCCGTCGTGGCCGGGGTTCTGCTGGTCAACGCGCTCGCCGCCATCGGTCTCGTCGGCCTGCATGCCGTTGCGGCGGCCGGTCGTGGACTTGTCGCGGGGAATCAGGGGGCGGTGCGGGCGTAAAGCCGATAAGGGTGATCCCGGCAGCGCCAGCTTCCGATCCGGGATCAACTCGACCATTCCAGCACGTTCGCTTATCCGGGGCGAGGTGCTTCAAGGCTTCCGCAGATTGACGATATCGGCGCCGGACCGGCGTGCGGATTTCAGGGCCTTCCAATTCGGCGAGACATAGGGCGGCGACCAGATCACAATTCCAGCCAGCAGCGCGCCGACGAAGATGATCTTGGCGGCGACCGCGAAGACGGTGCCGAGCAAGCCCGTCCAGAAAAGAGCGGGCTGGGGGCCGCTGCGCTCTTCGATCACGCTGTAAAGCAGGTGGCCGCCGTCGAGGGGAAACGCCGGCAGAAGGTTGACTGCGGCCCATAGGAGGTTGAGCCAGCCCAGCCATTCCACAGCGCGAGGCAAAGGCGGCCCGAAGGTCGGTGGCGGTTTTGTCCAAAGGGAGTCGTTCGGGAGAGGCGACGTTTGATCCGGCAGAACGGTTGCGAGGATCAAAAAGCAGGCGATGCCGATCACGAGGTTCATCGCTGGCCCCGCAAGCGTGATTAGCCGGTCCTCCCAAGGCGTGCGGTCATTGACTTCGCAAATGGCTTCTCCGCCGCCGGCGTGCAAACGGATCAGCACCGGCTTTGCGCCGCAGCGGTGGGCGATCAAGGCATGGCCGAGCTCATGGGCAAGCAACGAGAAGATGATGCCGACAACGACGATCGCTGCCGTCTTTATCCCCGGCCCATGAAACCCGTGCCACAGAGGAAACGTCAGGAAGATCGCGACGATGGGGAGACCGCCATGAATCCAGATCGGCGGCAGGCTGGCAAGCCTGAATTCAAGTCCTTCGTCATAGGAAGATATCTTCAATTTCTTGCACCTTTGCTGCCGTCTGACCGAGCTTAGTGGATGTGAATCCCGAAGCAACTCCGCGCCACCGCTACCAACCCTTGCCCGCTTCGATCGCCGCGATGAACGCGTCGAAATTCCCGCCCAGCTCGTGGACTTCATCTTGCCATGGACCGGCGAAGACAAAGGGGATGGAAACATAGTTTCCGTCGATGATGCCATAGGCGGTGGGGCCGCCGTTGGAGCCGATCAGGAAGCGGCCGGGCTGGAGTTCGAAGAGTTCGTAAGCATCTGCCATGGCGAGTTCATCGACGCTCCAGAGGGCCAGATATCCCCGGCCGATCTCATCGTTGAAACCGTTGGAGGCGCGCAGGAAGGTCTTGTACTCCTCGGGCAGCACTATGCCGAGGGCTGCCTCGCGTGCCTCGATCTCGGCGGAGGCAGCACCCGGCAGCTGATATCCGTGCCGCAGTTTTTCGAGCATGCGAGACCCCTCGTTCGAACGCGGAGTGAAGGATAGGGCTGCTGGCAACGGCTGACGTATCGGGCGCTCTCTCAGTCGGCCTCCTGGAAGAGATCGTGGGTTTCCTCGATATGGCGCTCGATCAGGCGGTATTCGGCGTCTGTGAGGTCGAGGGGCGCGCCGTCGAGGAGGGCGGTCAGCTGCTCTACCTCGCCGCCGGAGGGCGGGGCGCAGAATTCGGGGTGCGCATGGCGGTTGCCGGGATGGTGGGGGGTGAGGGAATATTCGATGACGAGATCGATGTCGTCGTCGCCGCGCGTCAGCGTGAAGGTGGCTTCGAACATGGGCTAGAAGCCGAGGGCTTCGATGCCGGCGGCAAGCTCGGCCTCCAGTTCGTCGTCCTCATCTTCATCGTCTGCGTCGTCGGCAAGCGGCCGGTTGAACTCCTCGTTCATGACGGCGGCGATGCGGGCAAGCCCGCGGCGTCGCCCGGCCGGCGCGAAGATGACGACCATGACGCCGTCTGCCTCCATGTCGAGCGACAGATAGCCCTTGCCGCTGCCGCCGGAGACGCTGGCCTTGAAGGCGGTGTTGTCGGTGAAAAGCGAAACCTGTACGCGCATGGTGGATTCCCCATTGTTGATGGGGTGTTTTATCCGGGCAATGGTTTCGGTGTGGAAATCGCAACGATGTAAGGCTTGCGATCGCTCTCTGAGCGCTCACTTGCCTCTCGCTTGCCGCTCAAGGCAGTTCATGAGAATGCAGCTCGCGCTTACTCCGGCTTCTTCCTTCTATTCCGCGTCGTCGGCCGCTGCGCCAGGCCGGCGGCGCGGATTTCGGCGATGCTGACGGGGTCGTCGTCGAGGTAATATTCGCTGGCCCAGGCGATCTTGCCGCCGCGCCATGCCCGCCGCCAGGTCACCGTCTTCAGCCGGCCGAGCGGCGTGTCGATGCCGGCGACGGCGTCGCATTCGGGGCCGAGCCTGCCGGCGGCATATCGGCTGTTCCAGGCGGCGCGGGCGCTCCTCTGCACCGTCTCCAGGTAATCGATGCGCTCCAGCTCGGTCACTTCAGGCGAACGGTCCGGACGCAGAGCCTTGATGGCGGCAATGATCCGGAAGGCCTGCTCGCCTGGGACCTCATCGCCGATCGCTTCGTCGACGGCACGGAGCGCTTCGGCAATGGCGGCTTCATGGGCGAGGGTGGTGGTGAGGTTCATGGGGTTGCGGCTGTCGTGTGTTGCTGAAATCGCATTTTTGTATCATCGTGGGGAGGGGATTGTAAATCTGTTTTGGGCGATAAGCGCGGCGGCCGGCCTTTTCCTTCGAGGCCGCTTCGGTGGCACTGTGCGAGCAAGGATGAGGCTTTCTTGGAGGTGAGATACCTTCTTCCTTCCTCTACCGACGAGCTGCGTGGCGCCCCCCGCTGTCCTGCCGGACACCAATCGTCAAAAAGGCTGGCCTTGGCAGCTTTGCGGCAGGCTTGACCGCGACCGAACCGCGCACCTCGTGCTTGCTGCTATCGCGAAACGACGAGAGGATTTCTCAATCAAACACCGTCCGGAGGCACAAAGAAGCAGTTAACGCGGTATTTCCCATCCCGCCCCATCCCCGCAGCGTCAGATCGGTCATCTGTGGGCTGAAGGCAGATGTGATAGTGATAGTCTTGAGATGGAATCTCCCTTCCGTAAGGGATTAACAATAGCTGATTTCTGGTCACAAGATGATGGTCTCCCGGATGAAGGTGAATTGAGAATCCGAACGGCCCTTTCGTGACGTCCGAACTCGGAATCGCTTGGCAGTCACCATCGACATCGTTGCCATTGCAACAGGCGGGCGGGTAGGTCCAAGTGCCAGCCGCCATGTGGGCATCGCTCGGTGCGAACAGACCCATCAATAAAACCGCAAAAGGCACCATAAGTGCTGTTGCAGGTGAGGAAACCATGGACCGCCCCCAGCGTAGTCCTTCGGCTTAGTGAGCCTATTGGATTGTGCGCTCAATTCATCGGGAATGGGAGGCAATAGTTTGTGTGAAAGCACGTGGCTTCGTTGGACCGGGAGTTGGTGGCATTTGCTACATAACATCAAAAAAATCCCCACCGAAAACACGTCCTAAAACATGATGGAGGTCGCGCGCGCCGGCGGACTCGGCGATGATGGCGCCGTTCGTCATTCCGATCACAGAGCCCCATGATCTTCATTCCGCTTCCTTTCGTCATCGCCCTCCTGCTGCTGATCCTTTTCGTCGCCGTCATCCGGCGCGACGAGGAGATGCAGCCTAGCCGGCCGTTTCTGGCGTTGATCCTGTTGAGCGTCGCGCAGTCGATCCTCTCCGGGCTGCGCTGGGGTTATGGGGTGCAGGCGGTCGGATATGTCGCGCCCGTCATCGCGGCGCTGGTGCCGCCGCTCGCCTTTGCTGGGGTTTCCCGACTGGTGAGGACCAGTCGGCGGCCTTTGCCGGTGCGGATTGCGCTGCATGCCGTGCCCGCCGCGTTCATTCTGGTTCTGATAGCGCTTTGGCGGGACGCGATCGACATCGCGCTGGTGCTGATCTTCGTCGGCTATGCCCTGGCGATCCTGCTGTTGATGCGGCCGGGCGCGGATGCGCTGCGGCTGGCGCCATTCGAGGGCGCGGTGCCGGCCTATCGGGCGATCATCTTCGCCGCAGTGGCGCTGTGCGTGTCGGCGGCGGTGGATACTTTCGTGTTTTTCGATTTCACCTGGGCCCATGGCGAACATGCGCTGGCGCTGATCAGTGTCGGAAACCTTGGCGGCCTCGTCATCCTCGGCGCGGCGGCGGCGGCTGCCAGCCGCAGCCGGGCGCCGGCCGAGACGGTGGAGGCGCCCGCGAAAACCGAGAGGATCGATGACAATACGAGCGAAGACAAAGAGACGATCGCCACGATCGACGCGCTGATGGAGGCGAGGAAGCTCTATCGCGACGTCAATCTCAATCTCGACCGGCTCGCCCGCAAAGCCGGCATCCCCGCCCGCCAGATCTCGGCCGCGATCAACCGGGCGATGGACAAGAACGTCTCGCAATATGTCAACGACTACAGGATCGCCGAAGCCTGCCGGCTGCTATCTGGCACGGAGAAGCCGGTGACCGAGGTGATGTTCGAGGTCGGCTTCCAGACGAAGTCCAATTTCAACCGGGAATTCCGCCGGGTGACTGACATGACGCCGGTGGCTTGGAGGCAGAGGGAGGGGTGAGGGGTGAGGGGTGAGGTCACCCGCCCTCGTCCTTCGAGGCTCCGGCCTTCGGCCTACGCACCTCAGGATGAGGGCTGATCGTTGTGCTCCGTAGCTGGCGGGCCCTCTCTCCAGCCTCATCCTGAGGTGCCCCGCAGGGGCCTCGAAGGACGGGGCTGGCCACCGGCTTCGGCAAATGCGGATGTTGAAGGGGTCCATCAGCCGCCCTCGTCCTTCGAGGCTCCGGCTTTTGGCCTGCGCACCTCAGGATGAGGGCTGATCGTGGTGCCATGGGGCTGGGGCGCCCTCTCTCCAGCCTCATCCTGAGGTGCCCCGAAGGGGCCTCGAAGGACGGGGCTGGCCACCCGCCACTTACTCAGCTTCGACCGGCCCGCGTTTCGACAATTCCGGCAAGGCCTCGTAATCCATGGCGATCAGCGCCTCCTTCTTGCGGCGCGACCAGCCCTTGATCTGCCGCTCTCGGGCGATGGCGTCGATGATGAGGTCGTAGGTTTCGGTGAAGACGAGTTCGACGGGACGGCGCTTGGCGGTGTAGCCGTCATAGATTCCGGCATTGTGCTCCCAGACACGCGCCTCGATCTCCTGCTTGGTGAGACCGGTGTAATATGAGCCGTCGCTGCAGCGCAGGATGTAGACCGTGACTTCCATTGGGGCGAGGCTAGCATGGTGGGAATATGGGCGGCAAGCATACAGCCCAGCCACCCGCCCCCGTCCTTCGAGGCTTCGCCCTGCGGGCTACGCACCTCAGGATGAGGGCTAACCGGTGTGGCTGAGGCTGGTCGTTGTGCCGTGGCGCTGTGATCTGCGGCGAGACCGGCCGCGAGTTTCCTCCGACTTCATCCTGAAGTGCCCCGTGAGGTGCCTCGAAGGGCGAGGGCGGCCACCGCGTCTCCTTGGCCGGCCAACCACCACGTACACAATCGCGATCCAGCACCGCCTGAAACATGTTCGAGGTCGCGATTTTCCAGGCGGTGGCCATGCTGGCGGCATGAACACGACATCGGAACATGAACGAGACCTTGCCGCCAAGCTGAGATCGCTTTCGATCGAGCCCGCGGCTTTCAAGATGGAGCCGCCGGAGCGAAGAAGCCGGCGGTGGGGGAGGCCTCAGATGCTGGCCCTTGCGGCGGCGTCGCTGGCGGCGGTTCTGCTCTATCGGCCGGCTGCGCTGGAGCGGATCGAGAGCGGGCTTGCGAGACTTGTGGGCGGGGATGCTGTGATATCGGCTGATGGCGCGGCGGTGCCCGATGGCGGGGCGGCGGATAAGGCTGCGTCCGCCGGGAGTACGACTGCGCCGGCCCAGGGCACGGTTGCGTCGACCCGGGGTACGACTACGCCAACCCGGGAAATCACCGGCTCCGGTTATGTCGTGGCGCCCAATATCGCCACCGTCTTTTCCAAATATGAGGGTCGGATCGTCGACGTCGAGGTGGAGGCGGGCGATCGGGTCGTGGCCGGGCAGGTGCTGGTGCGGCTCGACGATGCGGGGGCGCGTTTTGCGCTTCGGGGGGCGGAGATATCGGCGCGGGCGGCGGCGCTGGCGGTTGAGGCGCGGGCAATCGCGTTGGCGCAGGCGCGCTCTTCGCTTGATCGCGCCGGGCGGCTTGCCGGGCGCGACGCGATGTCGGCCGAGGCGCTGGAGGCGGCGAAGACGGCTTTCGATACGGCCGAAAATGCCGCGGAGCAGGCACGGCAGGATGCGGCGAAGGCCGATCTCGATATCGACAAAGCGCGCGAGCAGGTCGAGGCGCTGACCGTGCGGGCGCCGATCACGGGCACCGTCACGCGGCTCGACGCGCATGTCGGCGACACGGTGCTTTCGCGGGAAGACAGCGTGCGGGAGAATGAAAGCCTGCTCGTCATCACCGATACGGCAAGCCTGGTGATCGATGCCGATGTGGCGGAGGCGAACATGGCGCTGGTGCGGCCGGGGATTTCAGGCGAGGCGGTGCTCGATGGCTTTCCCAATCAGCCCTTCGCGATCGAAGTGGCGAAGATCGCGCCGGTTATTTCCAGGGAGAAGGGAACGGTGACGCTGCGCCTGAGGCTCGCTGCGCCGCCCCTGGGCATGCGGCCTGCGATGGCGGCGCGCATTCGGCTGGTGGTGGGTGAGGCGGTGGAGTTGGGGGCTGATCACCCGCCCTCGTCCTTCGAGGCTCCGGCCTTCGGCCTACGCACCTCAGGATGAGGGCTGATCGGAGTGCCATGCGGCGCTGGCAGGCCCTCTCTCCGGCCTCATCGTGAGATGCCCCGTAGGGGCCTCGAAGGACGGGGCTGGCCACCGGCTTCGGCAAATGCGGATGTTGAAAGGGGCCATCACCCGCCCTCGTCCTTCGAGGCTCCGGCCTTCGGCCTACGCACCTCAGGATGAGGGCTGATCGGTGTGCCCAGCGGCTGGCAGGCCCTCTCTGCGGCCTGATCCGAAGGTGCCCCGTAGGGGCCTCGGAGGACGAGGGCGGCCTCCGGTTCGGCGGCGGACCTTCAATCCACGGATTCATGAACCACCAAGGAGCACTGCAATGACCAACACAGATGAACCATACATCGCCCTTGCCGGCGTCAGGAAGTCCTTCAGGATCGGCGGGGAGACGATCCCGATCTTCTCGGGGCTTGATCTTGCCATTCCGCGCGGCGATTTCGTTGCGGTGATGGGGCCGTCGGGATCGGGGAAATCGACGCTACTCAATATGCTCGGCGGCATCGACAGCGCTGATGCCGGCGAGATCCGGATCGGGCGCAGCCATCTCGAGCAGATGGGTGAGGGGGCGAGGGCCGCCTGGCGGGCGCATGGCATGGGCATCGTCTTCCAGTTCTACAATCTGCTGCCGATGCTGAATGCGGCTGAGAATATCGAGCTGCCGCTGCTTTTAAAGCCGCTCGGGCGGAAAGAGAGGCGGGCGCGTGTGGATACTGTCATGGAGCTTGTCGGGCTTGCCGGCCGGCAGCGGCAGTTTCCGTCAAGCATGTCCGGCGGCCAGCAGCAGCGCGTCGGCATTGCGCGCGCCATCGTCGGCGATCCCGATCTCATTCTCTGCGACGAGCCGACCGGCGATCTCGACCGGAAGTCGGCTAACGATATTCTTGACATGCTGGGCTTCCTCAACCGCGAGCTCGGAAAGACCATCATCATGGTCACCCACGATCCCGAGGCGGCGGCCTTTGCCCGGCGCACCCTCACGCTCAACAAGGGCGAATTCACCGAGGGGACAGGCCGATGACCCTGCTTGAATTGATGCGGCGCAATGCCTGGCGCAAGCGGCTGCGGGCGATCCTGCTGATGTTTTCGGTCGGCGCCGCCTTCCTGATCTATGCGCTGACGGCGAGCTTTAGTGCCGGCAGCCAGGGGGCGGCTGATGCCAGCGACAACCTGCTCGGCGTCTTCAACAAGGCGGGCCGGGGGCTGCCGCTACCGCTTGCCTATCTCAGCCGGATCGCCGGGGAAGGCGATGTCGCCGCCGTCGCCTATACCGCGCGCATGCGGGGCTTCGTCGAGGTCGAGAAGAATGTGGTTGCCGTCAGCGCCGCCGATCCCAGGATGATCGCCGCCGCCAATGGCGAGGCGCTGGGGCTGACGCCGAAGCTGATCGCGGCGCTCGAAGAGGGCGGCGACCGGGTGCTGGTCGGCCGGGCGCTGGCCGAGGCGCAGGGCTGGTCAGTCGGCCAGCGCATCGGCGTCACCAGCCAGCTGATCAAGGCGGATGGCAGCCGGAACTGGAGCTTTACGATCGCCGGCATTTTCGAGGGCGCCGATGCCAGCACCGACACCTATTTCATGCTCGCCCGTTACGATGCGATCAATGCCGCCCGCGCCCGGGACAAGGACACGGTCGATGCCGTCGTGGTGCGCCCGCGCGAGGGCGTTTCACCGGGCAAGCTCGCGGCGCGGATCGACGCGCTGTTTGCCAATTCGGCGGCGCAGACGAGGACGCAATCGGAAAGGCAGTTCCTCGAAGCCTTCCTCCGGCAATATGCCGATGTCGGCCTGATCGTCGGCCTCGTCGTTGCCGCCGCTTTCGTGACGATCCTGATGATATCGGTCAACACCATGCTCTTTGCCGTTCGGGAGCGCCGCTTCGAAATCGGCGTGATGAAGGTGCTCGGCTTCAGCAGCGGGCGGATCATGGCGCTCATCCTCGGCGAGACGCTGCTCATCTTTGCCGTCGGCGGTGCGGGCGGGCTCAGGCTCGCAAAGCTCGCGACACTTGTGATCGGGCCGGAATTCGGCCTGGTCCTCGGTGGGGCCGTGCTGATGAAATCCGCCGCCATCATCGCCGGGCTCGGGCTGCTGACCGGGCTTCTGCCGGCTTTCACCGCCATGCGCCTGCCCATCGTCCACGCTTTCAGAACGAGATAATCCAATGTCGTCAGTGCTCAAGCAGAGTTTTCTCATGATCAGAGTCAATCTCGGCAGCCTGCCGCGGCGGCTTGCGATCTCGCTGTCGATGGCGCTTTCGGTCGCCCTCGTCGTAACGGTGCTGGCGGGTTTTCTCGCCATGGCGCGCGGTTTCGAAGCCGCACTTGCCGGGGCCGGTTCGCCCGGCATCGCCGTCATTCTCGGCGGCGGCACCAGCCAGGAGACCGGCTCGGATGTGCCTGCCGAGGCGGTCCGCAGCCTTGCCGCCATGAACGGCGAGACCGGCATTGCCCGCGACGGCACAGGCGGGCTCGTTCTGTCGCGGGAAGTCGTCGTTCCCATCGATGTCAGGGGCGGCGATGGTGCCGACCAGACGTTGTCGCTCCGGGGCATGGACCTTGCTGGTCCCGGCTTGCGCGAGCGCGCGTCGATTTCCAAGGGGTGGCTGTTTTCATCGGGCAGCCGCGAGATCGTCGTCGGCGCCCGCATCGCTGAAGCTTTCCCCGGCTTTGCCGTCGGCGGCACGGTGCGGCTCGGCGCGGTCGACTGGCAGGTCGTCGGGCATTTCACCTCGGGCGGCAGTGCCTTCGAATCCGAGATCTGGGCGGACCGGGAAGCGGTGCAATCAGCCTTCGACCGGCAGGGGCAGGTGCAGAGCCTGCGGGTGCGGCTGGACGGCGCGGCCGGATTGGAGGCGCTTCGCGCACGGCTTTCGGCAATGCCCGGCATGGCGCTCACCGCCGTCTCCGAGGCCGATCTCTATGCGGCGCAGGCCGAGCGCACCGAAAGCCTGATCCGCCTGTTCGGCTGGCCGATCGCGCTTCTGATGGCGGTGGGCGCGACCGCGGGCGCGCTGAATACGATGATGAGCTCGGTCTCCGACCGCGCCGTCGAGATCGCCACGCTGCGGCTCCTGGGCTTTGCCCGCCTGCCGGCCTTCGCGGCGACCTGGGTCGAGGCGGTGCTGCTCTCGGCGGCGGGCGCGGCTCTCGGCGTCGTCGCTTCCCGGCTTGCCTTCGACGGCTGGCAGGCGAGCACGATGGGGGCGAACAATACCAGGATGGCGTTTCAGCTTGTGGTGACGCCCGATGTGGCGCTGACGGCAGGTTTGCTGGGGCTTGCGGTCGGGGTGATCGGCGGCGCGCTGCCGGCGCTCGCGGCGGCGCGGCTGCCGCTGAGGGCGGCGTTGGGGGCGAGGGGGTAGGGAGTGATGCCTTGGCGAGGGGCAACTGCCTTAGAGGACGTGCCGTGTGGCCCCCTCATTTGCCTGCCGGCATCTTCTCCCCGAGGGGAGAAGCGGGCAAGACGCGAGCTTCGCGTCCACAAGAAAGGCTTACGAGAGGCGAGAGGTTGCCGCGATTCCGCTTCTCCCCAGCGGGGAGAAGATGCCGGCAGGCAGATGAGGGGGCTACACGGCAGATCTTTCATTGCTTGGCTTCGGTGAGCGCAAGCGAAAAACCGAATCACCCCTGCAGCCTGAAGGCGAGGTACGTGCCCGACCCGGGATTTCGCGATTTATTCGCCTCGGGGTCGATGTTTTCCCGGCTCAAGTTGCAGCTTCCCGGCGCTTTGCGGACCTCGCCGCCGTCGACTGTGGAGTAAAACCCATAATCGGACCACTGCCGCATTGACACCATCTTATCGCCTTCTTGCCGTGGCCGGTTGCCCCCGCCGCGTCGGATCGGCCGACTCCCCGGTCGATTCTCGTGGCGACATAGCGATCCGACGAACAGGGCAACATGGCGATATGACAGTCTACTATGTGAACTCAGCGACTGGCTCCGACGGCAACAGTGGAACGGGCTTGAAATCGGCTTTTGCGACTTTGTCCAAAGTGGAATCCTTGAAGCTGAAACCCGGCGACAGCGTGCTCCTTGCCAAAGGCAGCGTCTTCAACGAGCAGCTCGATATCAAAGTTTCCGGCAGCGAGGGGGCGCCGATCAAGTTCGGCAGTTACGGCACGGGGGCAGCACCCGTCATCCACGGCACCGGCGATGGCATTCACAGCCTCTATGCCACCAACATCGTGATCGAGAACATCAAGATCTCAAATGTCGGCGGCGCGGCCATTTATGCCGGCAATGTCTCGAACTGGACGGTGCGCAACGTCGAGGTCGACAAGTCTGGCGTGTCGGGCAAATCGGGCTCCGTCACCTTCCGGACCGGTGAGAACATCACCATCGAAAACAGCAAAATAGCAAACGTCCATGGCGACGGCGTCTGGATCGAAAAGGTCAACGGCGTCAAGTTCCTCAACAACACCGTCACCAACAGCCACGGTACTGCCGCCGATGGCGTGCAGATGAACGACAGCAGCAATATCCTGATCCACGGCAATCATATCGACCAGACGGGCGCCGCTAGTCCCAAGGGCGTGCTGACGCTCATCCGGCCTGTTAACGCAGTGGTCGAGGACAATGTGCTCACCGGCGGCGGCTTCGGCATCAGCGCGCAGGCGGGCAAGACCGTCACCATTCGCGACAACGACATATCGGGATTCAAGGGCTACGACTGGTCGTTTGCCGTCGCTCTCGGCGAGACGGGCACTGCGAAAGACTACGACATCTCGGGCAACCATATTCATGACGGCGCATGGGGCGTTGTTGTCACCGCCCCGATCGGCAGCCCGAGTTATGCACGCACGAATATCAACGTCCACAACAACACCTTCGACGACCTGTCGGGGGCGGCGCTGAAGGTCGACAGGCCGGCATCCGGCTCCTTCCACGACAACACGATCGAGGCCGGCACCACGGCCACCAACATATCGCCTGCTATCCAGGACGCCCATACCTTCCCTGTCAGCAACAACCACACGGTCGCCAATGTCGAGGCGGCGACGCTTGCGGCCGCCGATGCCACGGCCGCTACGACGACCGAGGCGGCCGCCGATCCGGCGGTTTCAGCCGTCCATGACAGCCTGAAGATCCTGACCGATACGGGTGCTGCCCATCACGGCAACCTCCTCGAAAACGACAGCTCCGACAACGGCACCCTGGTGCTTCGCCACTTCGACGGCGAAACCGTCGGCAAGAATGGCCTGACGCTGACCGGCGAATACGGCAACATCCATGTCGAAAGAGACGGCAGCTATGCCTACACTCTCGATGAGACGAAGCTCCCCGCGCATGATAACGGCCATGTGAGCGAGAACTTCAGTTACGGCATCGACGATGGAACCTCGCATCATAGCGACACGGACGCGCTGACCGTCTACGTCCATCTGGATGACTTGCTGAAGTAAGAGGTGGCGCGACCTCTGTCCGGCATCAGCCTGGGGACTGCATACCCCCAGGATGATCCTTCGAGGCGATCCTGCGGATCGCACCTCGGGATAAGGGCTGCAGGAGAGCCACGGGGCTGGTACGCCCTCTCTCCAGCCTCATCCTGAGGTGCCCCGTAGGGGCCTCGAAGGACGAGGCTGGCCGCCGTTTCGGCAGATACGGATGTTATTGTCGAGCCCAGCCACCCGCCCCCGTCCTTCGAGGCTCCGCCCTCTCGGGCTCCGCACCTCAGGATGAGGGCTAACCGTTGGCTTTCGAGGCTCGGCCCTCTCGGGCTGCGCGCCTCAGAATACGGTCTGATCGGTCTGTTCGTCGCAGAACGGTACGCTAGCGTCCATTCGCGCCTCAATGATTGCTCTTTCGATTATTTTCGTTTAAGTTGCATTTTCGAGTGGGTGCCTCCGCCTGGCGCTTTCTCGGGATGAAGGCGGGCCTCGCAAGCCCTCCGGCTGCCGCCGCAACGGCAGCATCCAAGAGCCTTTCGATATGATCCTTACCCCCGCCGCATCCCATGGATTCGACGCAGCCGACCCCTGAGCGCTGCGCAGTAGAAGAAACAGGCGACATGACAACCTATTATGTGAATTCAGCGACCGGCTCCAACTCCAACGGCGGCACCAGCGCGGACACGCCTTTTGCGACTTTCTCTGCGGTGGAAGCGTTGAAACTGCAGCCCGGCGACACCGTGCTTCTGGCTGCCGGAAGCGTGTTCAACGAGCAGTTCGATATCAAATATTCGGGCACGGTCAGCGCCCCGATCACCATCGGCAGTTACGGGGTGGGCGATGCACCCGTGATCCATAGCCCCGGCGACGGTATTCACAGCCTCTATGCCTCGAACATCGTGATCGAGAACATCAAGATTTCCGATACGGAGGGCGCGGCGATCTACGGCGGCACCGTTTCGAACTGGACGGTGCGCAACGTCGAGATCGACCACACCGGATTGTCGAGGAGCGGTTCCGTCACCTTCCGGACCGGCTCGAACCTCACCATCGAAAACACCACGATTAACGACGTCAATGGCGACGGCATGTGGATCGAGAAGATCAACGGCGTCACCCTTGTCAACAACACCGTCACCAATGCCCATGGCACCGCGGCCGACGCCATCCAGATAAACGACAGCAGCAACATCTTCATCTCAGGCAATACTCTCGACCAGACGGGCGCCTCGACGCCGAAGGGCGTGCTGACGCTCATCCGGCCGGTGAATGCCGTGATCGAGGACAATGTGCTGACCGGCGGCGGCTTCGGGATCAGCGCCCAGGCCGGCACCAACATCACCATCCACGACAACGACATATCGGGATATGGCGGCTATAGCTGGTCCTACGGCATTGGGCTGGGCGATTCCGGCGATACGCGCGACTACGATATTGCGGGTAATTACATCCATGATGGCGTCTGGGGCGTGTCGGTCAGCTCGGCCGGCACCACCAGCTATGTCAGAGAGAATATCGACGTGCACAATAACACCTTCGACGACCTGACGCAGGCCGCACTGAAGGTCGACAGGCCCGCATCCGGCGCCTTCCACGACAATGCCATCGCCAGCGACGTGACGCCCTACAGCATATCCCCGGCGATCATTGCCGCAGGCACTTTCCCGGTCAGCAACAACACGACCTTCGAGGATACCGAATTTCGGGTGGCGAGCCTTAACGCCCAGGTCAGCGGGGAGACGGTGCACGTCACGGCCGACCTGACGACAACAGGCCATGACAACCAGAAAGACAAGATCGCGCTTGATAAGGCCGGTCACGCCAACTTCCTTGACGACAGCGTATTCGGCGAAACCCTGCAGCTTCGCCACTTCGGCCACGACGTCTTCGACAGGCACGAACCGACGCCTAAGGGCGGCGATCACGGCGCGGCGGTCGATTTCGCCGATCTCTTTGCAGACAAGGGAGGTCTGGGCGAGTCCCATCATCTTGAGATCGCCGACGCGGCTTCGCATCATGGCGAGGCGGATGCGGCCGGCACCCCCGGCCATCCGGACGGTCTGCTGCATTAAAGGTTGCTGCGGCCGCCGGCAGCGTATGCCTTACCGGTCGCCGAGCAGGGTCTGCAGGACCTCGGCTTCGATTTCCTCGCAGATGATCTCGTATTCGCTGACGATCGCGGGATCTGCCGACGCATCCCTGCGCATGCGATCGAGCACGGCGCAGGCTTCGCCATAGGCGCTGCACAATTCGTGAAGACCGGGGTCGTCGGCTGCCGCCGCCCTGATCGTTGCCCGCGTGGCGGGCAGCCGCATCATCAGCCTCGCCAGCCCCTGTTCGGCGGCATGCCCGGCGATGGGGGCGACGCTTTCTTTCCAGATCATGCCATCATCCCTTGGCTTGTTGCCTATGAAGGCCTGTACGCAGGAATGCCGTGTCCGGTTTCATGCCGGCTGCGAATTCGCGATGCGTTTTTCGCTGTGCCGGCAATGCGGAAAAAATCGAAAAAACGCTTCCTTAAAAACCTCCCTGTCACGGAATTCCAATGAATCCAATCATTTAAGATTGACAAAGAGGTTTGTAAGAGAGGTCAACATTTTAAAAAATGGGTGGAGATTGGCCCTTGCGGCCGGTTTCCAGTGCTTTTTTAAAAATGTTGGGCCTCCTTAAAAACGTCCTTCCAAACCTCCCTGGCGGTGAGGGGCCTGTGTTTTTTCGGGGCATCGGCGGCCCAGCGCTCCTCTCCTGAAAGGGCGAGGCCGAGCGAGGGAATGTATTGCCATTTGTGACAAAGTATTCGCAGCAGGTGCGGGAAATCCAGGCGGCGCGAAAGGTGGCGCTTCGAGCCTTGCAGGGCAGGCCGTCCTGCCATGTTTTCAGCATCGGCGGCCGAGCCGGCGTTGCCTCTGCCCCAAGTTACTTTTCAGATTAATCTGCAAAAATACCCGGATAAATTGCCTCTCATTCGCGCCATGATTCATCTTTACGTTTCCGCCCGCATTTTATTCTTCGTCACAATTGAGATCATCATGATCTTCGAAACAATGGTGGGAAACCATGAAGGTTATTCTCGTCATCGTCCTCACGGCGTTTGCCGTGCCTTGTGAGGCGGATATGTTCAGCACGGCGTCCCGATACAAAAGCATGCATGAACGCTCCATCTCCTTCCTCGGTGTCAACCCGAGGCGCACCTCATGGTGCGGAGCGTTCCTGGCCTATGTCGCCAAGCGATCCTTCCGCGAGCCGCCTGAAAATCCGAATATGGCGCGCTCCTGGATAAGGTTCGGAAGGCCGGTCTTCGCCCGTTCCGCCCAGCGCGGCGACGTGGTGGTGATCCGCAGCGGCAGGCGTTTCCACGTCAGCCTGTTCGACCATTTCGACCAGCGGCGCCAATACGTCTACCTCTTCGGCGGCAACCAATCGAACCGGGTCCAGCTGTCACGCTACCGCGCCAGCTCGATGGTCGCCGTCCGACGATGAAGCCGGCAATTTCGCCGCCTTAAAAACCTCCCTGCCACTGAATTCCAATGAATCCAATTGCTTAAGATTGACAAAGAGGTTTTTAAGAGAGGTCAACATTTTAAAAAATGGATGGAGCCGAGGTCTGCGGCCGATCTCTTGCGCATTTTTGAAAATGTTGGGGCCTCTTAAAAACGTCCTTCCAAACCTCCTTGGCGGTGAGGGGTTGGGGGCTGATGCCGTGGCGGCATCGTTGTGCCGAAGGCACGCGGTGGCCGCCCTCGTCCTTCGAGGCCCCTGCGGGGCACCTCAGGATGACCCTTCGAGGCGATCCTGCGGATCGCACCTCAGGATAAGGGCGGAGAGGGGGCTGCGCTTGGCTTACCGGAGGCTTAGCTTCTGCCACACTGCCCAGCCCTCAACTGACGGCACAGTGCTCAGGTCTCAGCTGGGCGCGCACTGCTCAGCCCCAGCGCGGCACAACGATCAGCCCTCATCCTGAGGTGCGCAGGCCATAGCCGGAGCCTCGAAGGACGAGGGCGGGTGGCTGGGTGACCTTGCAGGCATCCATCGCATCCTTGTCGGCTGCATTTCCGCCGTGCTAGCCTCGTCCCAATGGAAGTCACGGTCTACATCCTGCGCTGCAGCGACGGCTCATATTACACCGGTCTCACCAAGCAGGAGATCGAGGCGCGTGTCTGGGAGCACAATGCCGGAATCTATGACGGCTACACCGCCAAGCGCCGCCCTGTTGAACTCGTCTTCACCGAAACCTATGACCGCATCATCGACGCCATCGCCCGCGAGCGGCAGATCAAGGGCTGGTCGCGCCGCAAGAAGGAGGCGTTGATTGCCATGGACTACGAGGCTCTGCCGGCATTGTCAAAACGCGGACCGGTCGAGGCTGAGTAAGTGGCGGTGGCCAGCCCCGTCCTTCGAGGCCCCTACGGGGCACTTCAGGATGAGGCTGGAGAGAGGCACCCCAGCCCCATGGCACAACGATCAGCCCTCATCCTGAGGTGCGCAGGCCATAGGCCGGAGCCTCGAAGGACGAGGGCGGGTGGCTGGGTGCATAGAGCTGCTCGAATTTCCGGATCGCAAACCGGTGGCCGCCCTCGTCCTTCGAGGCCCCTGCGGGGCACCTCAGGATGAGGGCGGAGAGAGGGCGGCGCTTGGCTTGCCGGAGGCATCGAGCGTCAATCGGCCCCGTCCACCGCACAATCCACGCTGTCGACGGGGATGGCGGCCAGCCTTTCGCGCTTGGTATCGAACCTCCAGGCTTTGACCAGATTCTCCGATTTATAGGAGCCGTCCGGCTGTTCCACCATCGTGCCAACTGCAAAGATGGCTTCCTCGGGGAACTGGGTGGACGAGCAATAGGCCGGCTGCAGAAGTTCGTGGCGGGGGCTAGGCTTTAGGATTGTCACCTGGTCGGTCACGGTCCAGACGGGAAGGTTTCCATTCGTACCGGTCTGGCGCCGAAGCACCAGCGAAAATCCTGCCCCGCATTTGAGTTCGGCTGCGGCATAGGTCGGGCCTCCGGCCGCTCCTGATAGAGCGGTTCCGCTGATTTCCACGCAGTCCTTCGCTGGAGGAGGCGCGGATTTTCCACGCGCCTCACTGGCATGGCCGGCGGCAGGGATCAGCGCGAGAAGAGCGGCAAGCGCAGGGAGATATCGTGACATTGGAAAACCGTTGGAGCGTGAAGCGAAGGGGTCCAAATTTCTCAATCCAGGAGAGTGGACGGTAGCTTTGCCCGGAGATGAGTCAAGAGCCGATCCGCTACGCTGTGTGGAACTTCGGCAACGCTGGCCGGTGGCCGCCCCCGTCCTTCGAGGCCCCTTGCGGGGCACCTCAGGATGAGGGCGGAGAGAGGTTGCGGCCCAGCTTGCCGGAGGGCGGGGTGCGTCAAAAGCTTTGTCCGGCATAGCGGAGCCTAGATTCAGCCTTGCGGCACGCTGCTCAGCCCTTGGCGGCGTGATACATCGACCGGCTCGGCCGCACGGCACAACGATCAGCCCTCATCCTGAGGCGCGCAGGCCAGAGGCCGGAGCCTCGAAGGACGGGGGCGGGTGGCTGGGCACCTGGCAGCATCGCACGCCACGCCCTGACACAACGTCAGTCAGCGTCAGGTTAGCCGCGGCTGACGCTTCGGAAGGCGGCGATGATGCTGTCGGCGGCCAGGCGGGCCTCGTCGGCAGTCGTCTGGAAATTGGTGACGGAGAGGCGGAGCACGTCGCGGCCGTGCCATTTGGCGCCGCCGGCAAAGAGGGTGGCGTCTTGGCGGATCTTTTCGATTGTTCTGCGGGTGATCGCGTCGCTTTCATCATCCGGGCGGTCGGCGGCGAAGCGGAGGATGATCTGGTTCAGTGTGGCCTCGTTCAAAATGGTGATGCCGGGTTCGCGTGCGAGATGTTCGGCGAGCAGTCGGGCGGAGGCGCAGCATTGGTCGATGAGGGCGGCGATGCCGTCGCGGCCGAGATGTTTCAGCATCGCCCAGGTGGCAAAGCCCCGGGCGCGCCTGGAAAGCTCCGGCACGTAATGGGAGGGGTCGCGCTCGCCCTCGGCTGCGAGCGGCAGGTAGCTCGCGGCGATCGTCATGGCGCGGCGGTGGGCAAGCTCGTCGCGCACGATCGCATAGCCGCAGTCATAGGGCGTCTGCAGCCATTTGTGGCCGTCGGTCGCCCAGCTGTCGGCCGCCTCGACGCCGCGGCTGAGATGGCTGAACCTCTCTGATGCCTGCGCCCAGAGGCCGAAGGCGCTGTCGACATGCACCCAGGCGCCTTTTTCCTTGAGCGCCGGGATGATGCGGAGAAAATCGTCGAAGGCGCCGGTATTGATCTGCCCGGCCTGGAGAATGGCGATGCAAGGGCCGGTGACCGCGGCAAGCGCGCCGGGCAGAGCGGCCGGGTCGATGCGACCCACCCGGTCTGTGGGCAAGCGCAGCACGCGATCGTGGCCAAGGCCTAAGAATTGCAGCGCGGAGAAGACGGTCGTGTGGGCGTCGTCGCCGATCAGCACGGTAATCTCGGGCGCGCCGAACAGGCCCTTGGCATCGGCATCCCAGCCGGCCTTGCGCAACACCTCGCCGCGGGCGGCGGCAAGGCAGGTGAAGTTCGCGACCGTCGCACCGGTGACGAAGCCGACCGAGCTTTCGGCCGGCAGCTTCAGGATATCGAGAAGCCATCGCGCCGCGATGGCTTCGACAGCGGCCGCGGCCGGGGCGGCGACGTGGTTGCCGGCATTCTGGCCCCAGGCGCTGGTGAGGAAATCGGCGGCGACGCCGACCGGGTGGGAACCGCCGATGACCCAGCCGAAGAAGCGCGGGCCCGTGGTGAGATGCAGGCCGGGCTCGGCGCCTTCGGCAAGCTGCCGGATGACATCGGCCATATCGGCGCCGGCGGCCGGCAGCGGTTCGTCGAAGGTTGCAAGGGAGGCGGCATAATCGTGCTGGGGGACATGGCGGCTAGGGGCGCTTTCGCGAAATTTGGCCGCAAGCCGGGCGGCCTCCTGAAACAGAGATGCGATTGCCGACATGCGGGATCCCCCTCAGCCGAGCGCCCGCCGGTTCCCTGGGGACCGCCTCCAAGCAAGCTGCCGGCGCCGGCAGTCTAGAGCTTTTCACCGGAGGATTGAAGGGCTCGACGCCTTTACTGCTCGCTGCTATCGAAATTCTGTTTTTCATCCTGTGGGGAAAGATGGGCGACAATTTCATTTGTTCGGTATGTGGCGTCCAGCATGATGGACTGATCACCAATCGGGGCTACAAGCTCCCTGATGATGTTTGGAGCATCCCGGACCATGAAAGGTCCGAAAAGGCGAGGTTCGACAGCGATCTATGCCAATTCGGCGAGCGGTATTTCATACGGTGCGTTCTATTCGTGCCATTTGCCGATCGCTCCGGTGAATTTGGCTGGGGCGTTTGGGTTGAGGTCGAGTGGGCAACGTTCGAAAGATATCTCGAGCTGTACGAGGTGGACGGATCATCTGAACCGGCACATCGCGGTCGTGTGGCAAACGTAATTCCGGGTTATCCGCCCACCTCAGGCGCGGACATCGAGATCGGTTTTCAGGGAGCATCTGAGCGTCCTACGATCCACTTCACAGCTGAGGATCACAGCCCACTTGCCGAAGAACAGCGTCGTGGAATGAGCGACGCCCGGTATCACGAGATTTTGAGCCTGATCGAGGCTGCGAACCAGTGACTCCATTGATCGCTTCTCGAGCAAAGTTGCCGCAGTTCAGGAGGGACGAATCCCGCATTCGTTCAGACTGCGGGAGCCAATAGTCGACGAAAACGGCTGTCTGTTCTCCGTCTCCAAGCTACAGCATATCCCCCAAGCTCCAATGGTTGCTCCAGCGGGCGTCGATTTCGTCGTCGACGTTCTGGTAGCGGATGTCGGTGGAGAGGCGGAGCCGCCGGGCGCGGTCCTCGTTGGTGGTGGCGGCGTGGATCATGTAGGGGGAGTGGAGCACGACGTCGCCGGCCTCATAATCGGCGGCGAGCCAGCGCCTGTCGAAGCGTTCGGCCATGGCGGGAAGATCCTTCGAGACCCAGCCGCCTTCGGCCATGTGGCTGTTATAGGCACTGATCCGCTCCTCCGGGGTGAGATCGCCGCTGCGGGCGCGGAATTCGGCCTCCATGCCGCGGCCGAGCGCGTGCGAGCCTTCGAGATAGACGAGGCCGCCCATTTCGGCCGGGATGTCGCCGATCGGGATCCAGGCGGTAACGAGCCGGCTGGTGCCGCCGCGAAGATAAACCAGGTCGTAATGGGCGGGCGTTGCCATCGTCGTGCCGGGCTGGACGTAGCGCATCAGCTTGCGCTTGTGCAGGTAGGAGATGCCGCCGAGAAAATTGTCCATGAAGCGTACGAGAGGCGGCTGCGCGCAGAAGCCTTCATAGGCGGCGGAGCGGACGATCGACATCAGCCGGCGGTTGGCGAGGTTCCAGTCGACGCCCTCGGCGGCGGCGATGCCGAGCGAAAAATCGTGGCCCGGCTCCAGAAGGCCGGTCTCGGCGAGGCGGGCGAAGACCCAGCCGCGGAAATCGATCACGTCAGCCCGCGGCAGAAGCCCCTTCAGCCAGACATAGCCGTGCTCTTCGTAGCGGGCGCGGATGGCGTCGATGCCGATTGCGGGATCGGTCGGCGTGAGCCAGCCGAGCCTTTCTGCCGGCAGCGTCCTGCCGTGCGCGGCAAGCGTAACCTCGGGCTCACGGGCCTCGGCGTTCAGGGCAATTGACATTTCATCCATCCCTCGCTTGAGTTCTCCTGCCTTCAATTAGCTGACAGCATGGGGTTGATGCCATGGAGGAAAATCCAAGCTGGATTTTTCGCTCATCATGAGAGACGCCGAGGCGCTTTATCGATCGCCGCTCGGCAGCACCGGCGGGCTTGCCGTTACCGGGAGCGGTCGGCAGCATGCGCGCCATGCAGTCATGCAGAGGAAACTGCCGAGCTTCGCGGTCGTGCTGGTGGAGCGCGGGCAGGGGTTTCTGGAAACCGCAGCCGGCGGACGCCAGCGCGTGGCGGGGCCTTCTCTCTTCTGGCTGTTTCCGAACCGCACGCATTCCTATGGTCCCGACGAGGCAGGCTGGGATGAGCGCTGGGCGCTGTTTGAGGGCTCGTTCACGCGGGATTTCGTGCGGCTGCGGCTCTTTGCCGAGCGCCAGCCCATCGTGGCGCTACGCCAGCTCGAGGAGATGGTGCGGCTCTTCGGCCAGCTTCATGCCGATCTCGCCGACGACACCAATCTCGGGCAGGCCTCGGCGGCATCGACGCTGCACCGCATCGTAATCGCTGCCGCCAGACAGGCGAGCGGCGAGGTGGGCCGGCGCGAAAGCGAGGCTGCGATGGGCGAGATCGTCGAGACCCTGCGCGGCCGGGCGCTGCAGCCGCTCGACCTTGCCGGTTTCGCCGCCGAGCACGACATGTCGCCCGCCACGCTGCGGCGGAAATTCGTTGCCGAAACGGGCCTGCCGCCCAAGGCCTTCCAGCTTCGGGCACGCATGGACCACGCCAAGCAGCTGCTCGTCACCACTGATGAAAAGATCGAAACCGTCGCCGCCATGATCGGCATGGACGATGCCTTCTATTTCTCTCGCGTCTTTCACGACCGCGAAGGCTGCAGCCCCCGACAATTCCGGGCGCGGCACCGCAGGAGCTGAACAGCCAGGGCGGCGCCGGCCGCGCTTCTCGCCTTTACCGCGACGATCAAGATAAAATCGAGCATAGCGGGAGATGCTTCGTAAATCTTTCCAATAACGGCCTTATTTTCACTGTCCATTTCTGAAGCTGCTTGGTTTCACTTAAAATCTATTTGCCTTTTCTGTAAGTATCATTCAATAATGCTAAAATATCATTCGCGCTGCTTTCAAGGCAGCTCTGTCAGTCGGCGAGGGATATGCATTGAAATATTTCTTTCTCTATGCGCTGGTGTGCGCGGTGGTCGGGATACTTCTTCTCGTCGTCGTCCGTCATATTACGCCGTTCGACATGGAAAGGCTTGGCGATCAAGCGTCCCTGGAACCGGCGGTCCAGCCGGACAAGCTGGTCGTTCGGTCAACGCGGGCACCGGCGAGCGGCCAGCCGGCGGCTGGGACGACCGGCCAGCCAGTGCCTGGCCAGCTGTCATCCGACCGGCCAGCCGTCAGCACGGATCAATGGGATCTCCGGCCCACCGATGAACCGACCGTCCGCAAGGGCGGCCGGGTGAAAATTACGGCGCAGTGATCTGGAAGGGGGCGCTCGCGAGGGCGCCTGATTTGCCTTTCGCTTGCCAGTCAAGGCGCTCGTCGCTTTCGCTCCTCACCCCCCTCATCTGCCTGCCGGCATCTTCTCCCCGCTGGGGCGAAGAGACGAGCCGCGAGCTTCGCGTCCCAAAGCATGCTTCCGACAAGAACGAGACGCCGCCACGAGTCTTCTTCGCCCCAGCGGGGAGAAGATGCCGGCAGGCAGATGAGGGGGTGAGCGACGGCAGGAGCGAATGCGCGAAGCGCAATCAATGGCATTCCCCTAAGGGCCCGTCGGCGGGATCGCCGCGACATTGCATCCATCGAGGCTGGAAGCTCGATCGGCCCCGGCATGCCGCAGCACGCTCTTCGCCATCGTTTCCGAGTTGCATTGGCCGGAGCCGGCTGCAATGACATAGCTCCTAATCCCAGGAGGCCATCGGATGGATACAGGCGGCGTGACGATCAGGCTCATCGGCGCAGACGAGGTGGAGGCTTTCCGGCAGATCCGCCTGGAGGCGCTTCGCACCGAGCCGGCCTCTTTTGCCAGCCGCTATGAAGATTGGGAGGTGCTGTCTCTTGAGGAGTGGCGCAATCGGCTGAACGAGCCGGTTTTCATCGCGTTCCAGGATGGCGCGCCCGTCGGCATCATGGGCCTGTTTCGGCAGCGGTCGAGCAAGATGGCCCACCGCGCCACGATCGTCATGGTCTATATCATCAGCAGATTGCGCGGAACCGGCCTTGCCGGCAGACTGCTGGAGGCGGTCTCCGATCACGCCCGTGCTGCCGGCATTTTACAGCTGGAACTCTTCGTCAGCGCGGAAAACCCTGCGGCGATCCGCTTCTATCAGCGGCAGGGTTTTGCCGAGATCGGCCGGATTCCCGGCGGGGTTCTGGAAGAGGGCAGGGAGATCGACGACGTGATGATGGCGCGGCGCTTGGTGGGGTAGAAGCCGGAGCTTCGTCCTCCTCCGTTCCTGTCTGTCCACGAAGTGGGCATCGCAGGATCAAGTCGTACTCGCCGGTCCGTGTTGATCCGTTCCAGGCCGAAATCGATCACCGTCGAATTTCGGTCGATAGAGACTTTTAGACGCTGGCCCCCACAAATCTGAGATGGCGATGACTCCTTTCACCTCGTTGGAACGTCGTTGTTGCGACCGTCGTCGAGCGGTCGGACTCGACCCAAATGAGGACTGAGAGATGGATCTGGAAGGAAAGCGAATCGTGGTTGTCGGCGGGAGCCGCGGCTTGGGGAGGGGGCTCGCCGAAGCATTTGTGGCTCGCGCGGCCGAAGTCACCGTGGTCGCCCGAAACGCGGCTGCCGTGCGGGGGCCAGCCGAGCAACCGACTGTGACCGCCATATCGGCTGATGCAACCGATGTCGACGCGGCATGGCGGATCATGGAGCAGACGCGCCCCGATCTCGTCATCATGAATGCCGGTGCGGAACCGCCCATGGAACGGATCGACCGGATTGGCTGGGAGGCATTCACGACCAACTGGAATGTGGACGTCAAGGCGGCGCTGCACTGGGTACAGGCTGCTCTGACGTTGCCGATGACGCCGGGTGGGCTTGTCGTTCTGGTCTCCAGCGGAGCCGCCGTGCAGGGGTCGCCGCTATCGGGCGGTTATGCGGGAGCCAAGCGCGCGCAGTGGTTCATTGCAAAATATGCCGAGGGCCTGTCGGCGGAACTCGGCCTCGGTCTGCGCTTCCGGGTCATCGTTCCCCGGCAGATGTTTACCGGAACCGGTGTGGGCGATACCGGCATCGGGACTTACGCCGCGGCGGCGGGTCGGACATTTGCCGAACAGGCCGCCACCTGGCCTGATATGACGCCGCGGGCTTTTGGCGATATGGTCGCTGACCTGATCGGCAGGACTGATCTCGCCGAGGCCATGGTCTACGCGGTACATGGGGATACGGGTGTGACGGTCATCGAATGACAGAAGACGCTGCTCTCGAAGACGAAGAGAGGAAAACTCTGCTCGCAGCGCTCGCCAGCGAAGCGGACGCGCTTCGCCCCGAACTGCACCGCTATGCTGCTCGTCTGGTCGGTTCGGTGATCGACGGCGAGGATGTGATTCAGGACGCGTTTGCCAGGGTATTTGCGACGGCTGGCTCGATCCCGCCGGACACGCCGCTGCGACCCTGGCTGTTTCGCATCGTCCATAACAGAGCCATCGATGCGCTGCGCCAGCGCAGTACGCGCCGGGCGGAGCCTCTTGAGACGGCTTTCGATCTGGCCGATATCAGCGCCGTCGGCCCGGAGGACGCGTTGATCCGACAGGACACGGTGCGGGTGGCGCTTAGCCATTTTGCAGAATTGCCGGTGCCGCAACGCAGCGCGGTGATCCTCAAGGATGTGTTGGGAGAGTCACTTGCTGATATCGCAGCGCTGCTGGAACTGAGTGTCGATGCCGTCAAGGCCCATCTGTCGCGCGGTCGGGCGAGATTGCGCGCCATCTCCGACGTGCGCTCCGAGGTTTCGCCGCCGCCGAGTCCCGAGGTCCTGAACTTTGCAGCGCTCTTCAACGCCCGAGACTGGGACGCTTTGCGTCGCATGCTGGCGCAGGATGTTCGGCTTCGTCAGGCGCGACGGCCGGAAATCTCCGGTGCCGCCGACGTCGGTCGATTTTTCACCTATTATGCCGAATATCCGCCGGTCAGGATCGAACCGGCCTGGCTGGAAGGCCGGGAAATCTTGCTGGTATCAGCCGAACCGTCGGGCGGTCCTTCTTATTTCATGCTGCTCGGATGGCTGGGGCAAAAGATAAGCCTCATCCGCGACCATCGCTATGCGACCTATGTCATGGACGGTGCTGATGTAATGCTGGCCGCATCGCGGTGACCGACATTGATTAAAACGCGCTTTCTCGAACGAGAAACGCCGCGCCGCTTTCGCCGGCTCCGGCAACGAACAGCGCATGGCCGATCTCGCCGACATCATTGCAGGCAGTGCAAACGGGCGGGGATCGCCCGAGGATATCACGCTGTTCTGCTCGGTGGGCCTAGCCGGAACGGAAGTTGTCGTTGCTTCGGCCATTCTCGATATAGTGAGCGGGTCGGCATAGAATTTGATTCAAGGACGCGCTTCAAGCCTCTGTATTCAGCCGGCTTCTCAGCCCGCGCCCGGCGCCAGACCCAGCACATCCCGCATGCTGTATTCGCCCGGCGCGCGGCCTGCCAGCCAGCGGGCGGCGGCAAGGGCGCCGCGGGCGAACATGGCGCGGTCGAGGGCGGAGTGGGAGAGGGTGATGACCTCTTCGGCGGCGGCGAAGAGGACGCTGTGTTCTCCGACGATGCCGCCGGCGCGCAGCACGGCAAAGCCGATTTCGCCGGGCGGGCGCTCGCCGGTGATGCCGTCGCGGGCGCGCCGCTCGACGGATTCGAGCAGAACCCCACGGCCGGCGGCAGCGGCTTCGCCCAGCATCAGCGCGGTGCCGGATGGCGCGTCGATCTTCCCGGCGTGATGGGCTTCGAGGATTTCGATATCCCAGCCCTCAGCGGGAAGGGCGCGCGCGGCTTGCTCGACGAGGCCGACCAGCATGTTGAGGCCGATGGAGAAATTGCCCGAGCGCAGGATGGGGATGCGGCCGGCGGCCCCTGCAATCCGCTCCAGCTCATCCGGCTCGAAACCGGTCGCCCCGATCACCAGCGCCGGTCCGCCCGCTGCCGCGCAGAGACCCGCGAGTTCGGCCGCCGCGCTGCCGGTGGTGAAATCCAGGATCACATCCGCTACGCCGATCGCGGCCGCACGATCGATCAGCCCCGCACCCACGGAGCCCGGACGCCCGATGCCGCCGACGAACGCAAAACCCGGATCGGCCCCTAGCAAAGACTGGATGGCGCGGCCCATGCGGCCATTCGCGCCGGCGACGGCCATTTTGAGAGGTGAGGTCACGTTCTTTCCTTGTGGCGCAGAGCTGGTGAGGTCACTTGCTTTCCTTGTGGCGCAGAGCTTGGGCCTCGCGATTAGCGCAGTTCACGATTGGTGCAAAGGTGAATTGCCCGGAATTTCGATGGAGCTTTGCTGTGTATCTCGTTGAGTTTATCTGACGCCAGCGCACGCGTCTGATCCTTCGGGTGAGGGGTTCTTGAACATCGCCTGAGGGTGCAGCGCTCAATTATTGGGGTGCGCCAATCTCCAACGGACCTCATCCTGAGGTGCGCAGCCCGTAGGGCGAAGCCTCGAAGGACATGCCGCAACGACGCTTCTTGCATCCATTGTGAGGCAGCGCACCCGCCTCGCCCTTCGAGGCCCCTTACGGGGCACCTCAGGGTGAGGCTCTCTTGAGTGCCGGTCGCCTTTGATCGATGGAGTGTCCGGCGCTTACCAGTTGCCGGGATCGGCGGTGTGGTCGATGGCCGCGAATTCATCCGCCTTTTCCCGGTCGAGTCTCAGCTCCATCGTCACCTTCGCCTCGTCGGTCACCGTATAGCGGTCGGGAACCGGTTCTTTGGCGAGCTCCTGGTACATCAACAGGGCAGCCTCCTCGGCGGTGTCTGCCTCGATCTCGCGGGTGATGGATACGGTGAACTTGTGCATGGTTTCCGGCCTTCTCGTTGATCTCTCAGCCTGCGCAGTCTGACACGAGTTTCAAGGGCAGTAAAAGCGCGCGGCTTGAGAATTTGATTCAGGCAACGGCTTCAGCTGTTTGTTTTCATGCGCTTTGCCGTTTCTCTATTTCGCGCGGGCGCGCGCCTGGCTTTCCTTCTTGATCGGCCGGCCGACCGGGCAGACCTCCTGCACGAAGCCGTTGAGGACGTTGACGAGATTGTTCTCGATCAGGGAATAGTGGACGAACTGGCCTTGTTTTTCCCGTTTGATCAGCCCCGCGGTTTCGAGGACTGAAAGATGCTGGGACACAGCGGGTTTCGACATGCTGAAGCGGTCGGCGATTTCGCCGGCGGTCAGGCCCGATGCCGAGAGATAGGCAAGGATCTTGCGCCGCGGCGCGCTTGAGAGCGCGTGGAATACGCGCTGGGCGCCGCCGCCTTCCATTGAATCGTCCAAAGCCTCGTCTTCCAAATTCCAGTCTCCACGCTGCGTCATCGGCCGGATATAATTAAGCAATTAACTCATTGCTTAATCGTTCGAGGTGATGCAAAGTAATTAGGTAATTCCTTAAATACTGAATTGGCGGGTGGGGTTCAAGTGGAGAATCCGCCCGACGGGAAGGGTTTGCCATGAGCAGCATTTCAACGGGTCGTATGATCGACGACGACAGCGATCCCGTGACGGGCAGAGTGGTCTGGATGCCCGCAAAATCGATCTGGATCACCGCCATGACCTTGATCGCCATCATCGGCGGGCCGCTGACCTTTACCTGGAGCGCCTTTGCCGTCTTTATCCCGCTGACGGCCGTCACGATCTGCCTCGGCCATTCAGTCGGCATGCACCGGCTTCTAATCCACCGCTCGTTCCGCACCCCTCTCTGGATCGAGCATTTTCTCGTCTATCTCGGCACTATGGTCGGCATGGCCGGTCCCTTCGGCATGATCTACGCGCACGATATTCGCGACTGGGCGCAACGGCAGCGCGACTGCCATGACCTTTATGCGCATCGGCGGCCTTTCTTCATCGACGCCTTCTGGCAGATGCATTGCGCGGTCGTGCTGGATCATCCGCCCCGTTTCGTCATCGAGGAGCGGGTGCGGCGCGGCCGCTTCTATCGCTTCCTGGAGGCGACATGGATGGCGCAGCAGATTCCGGTCGCGCTCGTGCTCCTGGCGCTCGGCGGCTTGCCATGGGCCGTGTGGGGTATTGCCGTGCGGATATCGGTGTCGCTGACCGGACACTGGCTGGTCGGTCATTTCGCCCATCGTGGCGGCGATCAGGGCTGGAGTGTCGATCATGTTGCGGTGCAGGGTTATAACTTGCCGCGTTTCGGGCTGGTGACCTTCGGCGAGAGTTTTCATGGCAACCATCATGCCTTCCCGGAATCGGCGCGGCTCGGCATCGAGCCGGGGCAGCCGGATCTCGGCTGGCATTTCATCCGGCTGCTGGCAAGGCTCGGCCTGGCTTCTGCGATCAAGCTTCCCCACATGATCGTGGCGAGGGAAGGGCTGAGGCGCGTCAGAGCATCGGAAACCACCGCCGACGGTTATCCCCCGGCCCATATCCTGCCCGACAGGTCGTAAATCGCTCAATCCGGACTTGGCAAGGTTTCGAATCTTGCTTTAGGTTGCGGCCCGAAAAGCAACGGGTCGAGCAAAGATGCGCCTTAAGGACTGCTATAATTTTCATGATTTTCGGCGCATGGCCAAAGGGCGTCTGCCCGGGCCGATCTTCGACTATATCGATGGGGCGGCCGATGACGAGGTGACGTATCGGCGCAATACGGCCGCCTTCGAGAATTGCGATCTGGTGCCGGATGTTTTGCGCGGGGTGGCCGATGTCGATATGTCGGTGACTGTCATGGGGCAGAAGCTTGCCATGCCGGTCTATTGCTCGCCGACGGCGCTGCAGCGGCTTTTCCACCATCAGGGGGAGCGCGCGGTGGCGGCGGCCGCCGCGAAATACGGCACGATGTTCGGCGTTTCCTCGCTCGGCACGATCAGCCTGGAGGAAGCGCGGCAGATCAGCAGCGGGCCGCAGGTCTATCAGTTTTATTTCCACAAGGACCGCGGGCTGAACCGCGAGATGATGGCGCGGGCAAAGACCGCTGGCGTGCAGGCGATGATGCTGACGGTCGACAGCATCACTGGCGGCAATCGCGAGCGCGACAAGCGCACCGGCTTTTCCATTCCCTTCAAGCTCAATCTCGCCGGCATGACGCAATTCGCGATCAAGCCTTCCTGGGCGATCGGCTGGCTGACGCATGAGCGCTTCGCGCTGCCGCAGCTCGAAAGCCACGTCAAGATGGATGACGGCGCGCTGTCGATCAGCCGTTACTTCACCGAAATGCTCGATCCCTCCATGTCTTGGAACGACGTGGCTGACATGGTGAAGACCTGGGGCGGGCAATTCTGCCTGAAGGGCATCATGTCGGTGGAGGACGCCAAGCGTGCGGTCGAGATCGGCTGCACCGGCATCGTGCTTTCCAACCATGGCGGACGCCAGCTCGACGGCTCGCGCAGCGCTTTCGATCAGTTGGCCGAGATCGTCGATGCCGTGGGCGACCGGATCGACGTGATGATGGATGGCGGCGTACAGCGGGGAACGCATGTACTGAAGGCCTTGTCGCTCGGCGCCAAGGCCGTCGGCCTCGGCCGCTATTATCTCTTCCCGCTGGCAGCGGCCGGTCAGCCCGGCGTCGAGCGCGCGCTGGAGACGATGCGCACCGAAATCGAGCGCGGTATGAAGCTGATGGGCTGCACCTCGGTCAGCCAGCTGACGCGGCGGAATTTGCGGTTTCGGTCCTGATTTTCTTGCTGTCGCGGGTGCAAGAGGCGGCGTTGCGCGTGTCCTTCGAGGCTCCGGCCTTCGGCCTGCGCACCTCAGGATGAGGACCATTGGAGTGTGCCGCGCCAAGGCTTGAGAGAGCCTCACTGAAGTGCCGCGCAGGGGCCTGGAAGGGTGGGGCTCCGGCCTTTGGCCTGCGCACCTCAGGATGAGGACCGTCGGAGGGTGCCGCGCCAAGGCTTCAGAGAGCCTCACCCTGAGGTGCCCCGCCAGGGGCCTCGAAGGGCGGGGCGGGTGCGCTGGTGTGTGAGACCGCCTTATTTTCCCGACCAGCCAGCCAAAGCGATCTTCCACACCGGCATCATGAAACCTTTCGATTTCTGAGCCGTTGTCGGTGGCATGACCGACTTTAATTTGAAACCGAAATCGGTCGACGGCGCCGATGCGCAAGGTGCCGAGAAGTCGCGCAAAGCGAAGGCATCGACTGTTGAGGCCGGGCCGCCGCCCGAGGTCGAACCCGACAAGGACCTGACGCCCGAGGAGGCCGAGCAGGCGCGCAGGAGCTATTTGCTGCGGCGGTTCTGGATCAGCGCGCGCGGTTACTGGGCGCGCGGCGGCGATCGCTTCGCCTGGCCGTGCTCGATCGGGCTGCTTGTCATGATCGGCATGAATGTCGGCTTTCAATACGGCATCAATCTCTGGAACCGCGGGATTTTCGACGCGATCGAGCGGCACGATGCCGGCACCGTTTATTTCTTCGGCGCGGTGTTCCCGCCGCTCGTGCTCGGAAGCGTGGTGCTCGTCACCGCCCAGGTCTATGTCCGCATGATGATCCAGCGGCGCTGGCGCAAATGGCTCGCGACCTCGCTGATCGCCCGTTGGCTCGCAAACGGGCGCTATTATCAGCTGAACCTGATCGGCGGCGACCATAAGAACCCGGAGGCGCGCATCTCCGAGGATCTGAGGATTGCCACCGAGGCGCCGGTCGATTTCATTGCCGGCGTCATCTCCGCCTTCCTGTCGGCCTCGACCTTCATCCTGGTGCTGTGGACGATCGGCGGAGCGTTGAGCCTGCCGATTGCCGGATTCACGATCACCATTCCCGGCTTTCTCGTCGTCACGGCGGTGCTTTACGCCATCGTCACCTCGACGACAATCACCGTCATCGGCCGGCATTTCGTCAAGGTCTCCGAGGCCAAGAACCAGGTGGAAGCCGAGTTTCGCTATACGCTGACGCATGTGCGGGAAAACGGCGAGAGCATCGCGCTTCTCGGCGGCGAGGAGGAAGAGCGCAACGATCTCGACAAGACCTTCGGCAACGTGCTGAAGCAATGGGCGCTGCTTGCCCACCAGCATATGCGCACGACCTTCGTGTCGCATGGCTCGATGCTGATTGCGCCTGTCGTGCCGGTGCTGCTCTGCGCGCCGAAATTTCTCGAAGGCAGCATGTCGCTGGGCGAGGTCATGCAAGCGGCCTCCGCCTTCGCCATCGTGCAAAACGCCTTCGGATGGCTTGTCGACAATTATCCGCGCCTTGCTGACTGGAACGCCTGCGCGCGGCGCGTCGCCTCCTTGATGATGTCGCTCGACGGGCTGGAGCGCGCCGAACAGAGCGACGCGCTCGGGCGCATCAGGCATGGCGAAACGAAGGGCGAGGCGATGCTGAGCCTCAACGATCTTGCCGTGTCGCTCGATGACGGCACCGCCGTGGTCAAGGAGACCCAGGTGGAGATCGAGCCGGGGGAGCGGGTGCTGGTGTCGGGCGAATCCGGTTCGGGAAAGAGCACGCTGGTGCGCGCCATCGCCGGCCTCTGGCCCTGGGGCCACGGCAGCGTCGATTTCCACACCGACCGGCGATTGTTCATGCTGCCGCAGCGGCCCTATATCCCCGCCGGCACGCTGCGCCGCGCCGTCGCCTATCCCAATGCCGCCGACGGCTGGCCGCTGGAGGAGATCAAGGCGGCGCTCGATAAAGTCGGGCTCGAGTATCTGAACGACAAGCTCGAGGAGGAGGCGCCGTGGGACCAGACCCTGTCAGGCGGCGAAAAGCAGCGGCTCGCCTTCGCCCGCCTCCTCCTGCACAATCCCGATATCATCGTGCTCGATGAAGCGACCTCGGCGCTCGACGAGAAGAGCCAGGACCAGATGATGGCGATGGTGATCGAGGAATTGCCGAAGGTCACGATCGTCAGCGTCGCGCACCGCGCCGAACTCGAAGCCTTCCACAGCCGCAAGATCACGCTCGAGCGGCGCGAGGGCGGCGCAAAGCTCGTCAGCGATATCGATCTCGTCCCGCGCGTGAGGAAACGGAATGTGCTGCTGCGGCTTCTGGAGGATGGGCGGGCGTTGCCGAAGGGCAGGGTGGGGTTGCGGCGGAAAGGGAATTGACCGTGATATGGTGCGGGAGTTTGTGCGATGGGGCAATTTTCGAGCGGAAAGTTCGATGACCACTTGTAGTGCTGCGGATTTCCATGTGTTTGCGGCTTCGCCGCACCCCCTCATCTGCCTGCCGGCATCTTCTCCCCGCTGGGTAGAAGAGACGAGCTGCGAGCTTCGCGTCCCAAAGCATGCTTCCGACAAGAACGAGACGCCGCCACGAGTCCTCTTCGCCCCAGCGGGGAGCAACCATGTTTCAATTTTTCCGGTATTGTGGCGTCCATTCGGCCTTTCGAAAGAGGATCGAATTGGCGAGAACGATGAGTTTTCGTGCGACGGCGATGACGGCGCACAGGTGAT
>NZ_ML133706.1 GCF_003985155.1 Rhizobium vallis
GCTAAGAAGGTGACGATCCGACAACCAGCTGCCGGGCGGGCGGCCACCCGCCCGGCAAGCGTCAGTATCCTACATTTTTCTTATCCAAGAAGGTGCCGGCAGGCGGATGAGGGGGCCACACGGCACGCCCTCTCCGTCAATCACGCGTACTCTCACCCCGCCAAAATCGTCCGCACCAGATCCGCGTGATGGACCTCGGCAACATCCGGGTGAGAACGCAACCGGCTCTTCAGCTGGTTGATGCCGACCTCGCGAAAGATCGGGTTGAGCGGGTCGACGGAGATGCCGCGTTCGGCGCGTTTCAGCTCATCGGGAAGGCCGATGACCGGGATCGTCGCGTCCGGCCGCGAGCCGAGGAAGAAGGCGACGGAGAAGCGCTCAACGCCGGCCGGCGGCGCGACGACGTCATGCACATCGGCGCGCACGAAGCCGTTGGTCGCAAGTTCCAGAAGCTCGCCGGTATTGATGACGAAAGTGCCCGGCACCGGCGGCGCGCTGATCCACTCCCCCTCTTCGGTGCGCACGCGCAAGCCCGGCGTCCTGTCCTGGAGCAGCACGGTAACGAAGCCGCCATCCCTGTGCGCGCCGACACCCTGATCGGTTTCGGCAACCTCACGCCCGGGATAGCGAATGATTTTCAGGAGCTGCGAGGGCTGCGGCTCGTAGATCTCGGCAAAGACGTCTTCCGGCTGGCCGAGGGCTGATGCGATCGCCTTGAGGATATCGATGCCGATGCGCGTCACTTCGGCCTGATAGGCAAGCAGCAGCGGCCTCAGCTCCGGCAAGGCCGCCGGCCACTGGTTCGGCCCCTGCAGACGCTTCCACGGCGGCGTCTCCGGCCCGATCTCGGCGGCCTCGCCCTCTGTATTGATGTCGAGCTGCTCGCGCCAATCCTGCTCGCCGCGCGTGCGCTCCTGCCCCGCCCTGTTGTAGCCGCGAAAATGCGGCGACTTCACCATCTCGATGGCGAGCTTCTCTTCCAGGGGAAGCGCAAAGAAGCGTTTTGCCGTCGCAACCACATCCTCGATCAGCTTCGGATCAACGCCGTGCCCCGTGAGATAGAAGAAGCCGTGGGCGTGGAGCACATGGCGAAGCTCGGCGACGAAGGCGGCGCGTTCCTCGGAAGAGCCGTAATAGCGCGAGAGATCAAGGGTCGGCAGCGAGGCCGCGGCATCGATCGGGGTAGATGGAAGGCTCATGGCATGTCCTGAAGCTGGCGACGCATCGATGAAGGTTTCGATGAGCATAGGCGCAATGTGCACGCTTTGAACGACGCCACATTCGCCGTTCCCGTGCTTTATGAAAAAGCTTTGCGCTGGAGAAAGACGCCGGGAAACAAACGTTCGTCACGCCGTGATCCACTCGGGCTGGTCTGCAAGAAGCAGCGTTGCGGGCGCGCTTCGAGGCTCCGCCCTCTCGGGCTGCGCACCTCAGCATGAGGGATGTTGGCGGATGCCGCGCCCGCCGACCGAGGTCGAACCAAAGGTTTCCCCTCCCCAACCCCTCCCCACAAGGGGGAGGGGCTGACCTGCGGCGCCGGCTGCGACAAAGCCCACCTCACTGCGGATGAAACGATGAATTGGGCAAGACAGTCGCGGCATTTAAGCCCCTCCCCCTTGTGGGGAGGGGTTGGGGAGGGGTTTTTGCCGGATTCGAAACGGATCGCCGTGGTCAAACCCAAGCGCCACCGTCAAAGAGCGCTCAAGCCGCCTTCTCAACCCCCGGTGCGCCCATCGCCTGCGGCCTTCCAAGCAGATAACCCTGCGCCTCGTCGCACTGCTCTTCGAACAGCGTATCCAACTGCGCCTGCGTCTCCACGCCCTCCGCCAGCACCGGCACCTCCAGGCTGCGGCCGAGCGCGAGGATCGCCCTCACAATCGCCTTGGATTGGGCGTTGCTTTCCACCTCGGCCATGAAGCTCTTGTCGAGTTTGATCTTGTCGAAGGGGAAGGAGCGCAGTGTTTCCAGCGAGGAGTAGCCGGTGCCGAAGTCGTCGATGGCGATCGAGACGCCGAGCGTCTTCATCTCCCGCATGGTGCGCAGCGCCTTGTCCTTGTCGATGATGATAGAGCTTTCGGTGATCTCGATTTCCAGGCGGCGCGGATCGAGCCCGGTTTCGGAGAGGATGCCTGAGATCACGGCCGCCATGTCGGCATGGCCGAGCTGGACGGGCGAAAGGTTGACGGCGATCTTGTGGGCGTTGTTCCAGCTTGCCGCCTCCCGGCAGGCTTCGCGCAGCACCCATTCGCCGATCGGCAGGATCGCGCCGCATTCCTCGGCAAGGCCGATGAAGTCCATCGGCGGGATGTTGCCGCGTTCGTGATGGCGCCAGCGCAGCAGAACTTCGTATCCGGTGATCTCACCCGTGCGCACGGATTTCTGCACCTGATAGTGCAGATGAAGCTCGTTGCGATCGATGCACGCCCAGAGGTCTTTGGCGAGCGCACGGCGGCGGCGTGCGGTCTCGTCCATCGCAGCCTCGTAGAAGCAGACCTTCTGCAGCAAGGATTGCTTGGCGCGGTACATGGCAAGGTCGGCATTGGCCAGAAGCCCGTCGACGCTCTCGGCATCGTTCGGATAGACCGCCACGCCGAGGCTGGCGCCGGTCTTGATTTCAAAGCCGTCGACGGAGATCATTCCGGCGAGCGCGCTTTCCAGGCGGGCGATGAAATCGTGCAGCGCGCTCAAATCGTCGAAGCGCTTGGTCGCGGCGAATTCGTCGCCGCCGAACCGGGCGATGAACTCGCCCTCCAGCCGCACTTCGCCGAGACGCCGCGCAAGCTCGACCAGGACCATGTCTCCGGTGCCGTGCCCGTGCTGGTCGTTGACTTCCTTGAACTTGTCGAGGTCGATGCCGATGACCGCGACGTTGCCCCTCACCCGGTCTGCCACCATGATCTCTTGGGAGACGCGTTCGCCGAACTGCAATCGGTTCGGCAGGCCGGTCAGCGCATCGTGCTTGGCAAGGAAGGCGACCTGCTCCTCGGATTTCAGGCGGTCGCTGATGTCTTCGAAGGTGACGACCCAGCCGCCATCCTGCAGGATGTTGACCTTTTGCTGGATGGAGACGCCGCTCGGGTATTTGTGAACCGCGCTGCCGGCTCCGGCCCTGATCAGCGCCATGTTCCTGGCATAATGGGCCTCGGCCTGGGCTGCGGCCTCGGCGGGATCTTCGGCATGGGCGGAATATCCGATTTCGACGATCTGCCGATACGGCATTCCCGGACGCACCGACCCCTCGGGAAATCTGAAGATATCGAGATAGCGCTTGTTGCAGAGGAGCAGGCGCTCATCCCGGCCGAACATGCAGATGCCCTGCCCCATATTCTCCAGCGCAACGTCGAGATTGCGGCTAACCTCCTCGATCCGATCGGCATCCGCCTTCTGCTTGCTGTTGTCCTTGGTGATCTTCGCAAAGCCGATCAGCTCGCCGGTCTCCTCGTAGATCGCGTCGATGACGACATGGGCCCAGAAGGAGGAGCCGTCCTTGCGGTAGCGCCAGCCCTGGGCTTCGAACTTGCCTTCGGAGCGGGCGGTCTCGAGCGCCCGCCGCGGAATGCCTTTCCGGCGGTCTTCCTCCGAATAGAACAGCGAGAAATCCTTGCCGACGATCTCATTGGCGGTGTAGCCCTTGACGCGCTCGGCGCCGGCATTCCAGTTGCTGACCTTCCCATCCGGATCGAGCATGTAGATGGCGTAGTCGGTCACACCCTGCACGAGGAGCTTGAAGTTGCGCTCCGCCTTGGCGGTCTTGACCTCCGAGCGCACGGCGAAAATGGCCGCCGCAAAACCCGCCGCCAGCAGCGAAAAGGTAACGGCTGCGATCGTCGCCACCATGACTTCAGGCGAAAGCAGCGTCGCGGGATCGAGCGCCACCACGCCAGGGGTGACGGTGACACCCGCCATCGCGGTGAAATGAAGGGCTACGACACCCAGCGTCAACAGAAGCGTGGGTGCGAACCTGCCCGAAATCGACCGGTCGCCCCTGCCCTGAAATCGAAAGGCTACGACCGAAAAGGCAATGCCGAGAACGACCGACGCCGCCACGAACGTGCTGTCCCATGCGATATCTCCGGGGAATTCGATCGCCAGCATGCCGGTAAAATGCATCGAGCCGATGCCGGCTCCAAAAAGCACGCCCGCCAGGATGTTCGCCACCCATCTGGTATACGCCATCTTGGCTGCGACGGCGGCCGTCGTCGCCACGATCGCCACCAGCAGGGAGACCAGCGTCAAGCCGGCATGATAGCCCACGACGACACCGGGATCATAAGCCAGCATGGCGACAAAATGCGTGGCCCAGATGCCGAAGCCGCCGGCCGCGCCCGCCGTCGCAATCCAGACCCATCGGGCAGCACCATCGGACGATGTCGCCCGATCGAGCAGAACCAGCGCGCAATGGCTCGCGAGAAAGCAGATCAAACCCGCGAGACCGACCAGCGCGAGATTATGCTGCTCGGTGACGCACGTCAGAACGGTGAACATGGAATAGGACCCTCGATTTGCGGGGTCACGCTAAGCAACGCCGCTTAAAGAAGGTTGAAAAATGCCGGGCATCTATCTGAATTGGTGCGGGAAAGGCGCGCCGTGGGCCATCTTGTACACGCCGTTGTCTGATTAGCGTTTACGCCGGGTATCTCGATATGGTGAACGGATTTTTGCCAGCCGTCACCATGACGACGGCTCACACCGGCTTCAAAAGCAGACCGGCCGCCAGGGCCTGAAAGGCCTCGACCGCCCTGGGCAACACGCTCTGTGGGTTGTCGCTCGCGGCGATCCAGAGAGCGGCGTTGAGAGCCGCGCCGCTCAAGAGCCGGGCCGCCGCCTCGGCGTCAACAGGCTTGAGGATGCCTTGGGCGATCAGGCGCTCGACGGTGGTCTTCGTCACCTGCAGGCAACTATTCTGGCTCGGCCACTGCGAGGGATCGCCCAGCACCGCCGGTCCATCGAGCAGGACGATGCGCTGGACCTCGGGATCAAGCGCCATCTCGATATAGGCCGCCCCCTCCGCCAGCAGGCCCTGCCAAACATCATCCGCCCGCGCCCCGATTTCCTGAGCGCGCGCCGCCATTTCCGTGTCCATCTGATCGACGACCGCCGCCAGCAGCCCGCGCTTGTCGCCGAAATTGTGGTAAAGCGCGCCCCTGGTCAGGCCGACATCGGCCGTCAGCTCGTCCATCGATGCGGCCGAATAGCCCTTTTTTGCGAAGGCCTTGCGCGCCGCCGCGATCAGCTTGACGCGGTTTTCCTGCATCGTTTCGCTGCGTGTCTTCGCCATTCCATCCTCATTTTCACATACGTCGCGTATATTAACTTGACATACGAGATGTATGCGAGATATTTCGATACGTCACGTATATGAAATATGGCGCCCTTTGGGAAGCGTTTCACGCATTCACAGACGCCACCAGCAAGAGAGACCAGAATGACCAAACCCCAGGCAATCTTCCCGGCCGACAGGCACGCCCTTTACGAAGAACACGGCTATTCCGCCGCCATCCGCTCCGGCGACCTTCTGTTCGTATCAGGCCAGGTCGGCAGCCGCCCCGATGGCACGCCCGAACCCGATTTCGAGCGCCAAGTGCGGCTCGCCTTCGCAAACCTGAAAGCCACGCTCGCCGCCGCCGGCTGCACGACGGATGATATCGTCGATATCACCAGCTTCCACACCGACCCGGAAAACCAGTTCGCAACCATTATGGCCGTCAAGCAAGAGGTTTTCAGCAAGCCGCCCTACCCGAATTGGACGGCACTCGGCGTAAACTGGCTGGCCGGCTTCGACTTTGAGATCAAGGTCATTGCCCGTATTCCGGAAGCGGCGTGATCGGCTGCTGGGCCTGCTCGCAAAGCCAGGCGCAGAACTGGCGGGGCGCAAGACGGACATCGTCGGCGCGCATCAAGGCAAAATGCCAGGCCGGCCCGCTCAGCACATAGGGGAAAGGGGCGATCAGCAGCCCCATCTCCACAAACGGGCGAAACAACAAAGGCGACAGCAGCGCCACGCCTGCGCCCGCCACCGCTGCATGGGCGTCCAGCTCATGCGTAGGGTATTCGACCGCTGCGAAGCGCAGATCGCGCGGCGGCTCGCCTCCGGCGCCCCTGAACCATTCCTGCCAATCCGGATGCGGCAACAGCTCAAAATCGGCGAGCGCGCCCGGCGACTCCAGCCCCCGCGTTCCAAGCAGACGTGGCGCCAGCATGGGCGTCACGTCAACCGGCGCGAGCCGGTATTCCTCAAGCCCTTCCCATCCGCCGAGACCCCTCCTGATGGCGACGTCGAAGGCGCTGGGATCGCGAAGATCGGGGGAGACGTCGACCTCGATCGGCATTCCCCCGCCCAAGGAATAGCGCGCCAGCCGGGGCGCCAGCCAGCGCGAGGCGAATGTCGGAGGCGCCGTCAATCTGAGTGGCGGCGTCGCAGCCTGGAATTCGTCGAGCGCGCCGGCAATGCCATCCAATGCCGCGCGAATTCGGCCCGCGAGCTGTGCGGCCGCAGCCGTCGGGACGACCCGTCGCCCCGCCCGCATGAACAAGGGCTGGCCAAGCTCGGCCTCCAGCGTGCGGATACGCAGACTGACGGCCGCAGGCGTCAGGCACAAGCGTTCGGCGGCGCGGGCAAAGCTGGAGGCGGAAACGCAGGCTTCCAGAATTCGCAGAGACTCCAACGGCGGCCGCATGATCTCTTCTCTCTTGATGAGTTTTGCTTGTGAGCATCTCAAGCAAAGCGCGTTTTGGGGGAAACGCGCCTTCAGCTAGAGCTTGTCGGGCAAACTGTAGAGCAGCTTTGCAATCACGACAGACGCAAAACCGAAAACCTCCAGCGGCGAACGGATCTGAAAGATCGCGACGCGCTTTGAGGATTCATGCAAACAATAGGCGATCTCCCATGTCCCTGCAATCCAGGCACCTGATGACACTCTTCATCAACCTTCATCCGCCCTTCGAGCTCGGCCCGACGCCGGCGGGCGGACGGCGCATATTTCCCGTTTCCGGCGGCCATTTCCGGGGCGAGCGGCTGAAGGGAGAGGTCTCGCCGCTGATCGGTTCCGACCTCCTGCTCGCACGCGCCGACGGCACGTTTCAGCAAGATGTCCGCCTCCTGCTCGTCGCTGACGACGGCGGTCTGATCCTGATGACCTATCGCGGCGTCAGGCGCTCCTCCCCATCAGTCGACGAGCGCCTCGCGAAGGGCGAAGCGGTCGATCCCTCGGAATACTATCTCCGGTCGACCCCTTATTTCGAAACGGCGGCGCCACAGCACGCATGGCTGAACGAGATCGTCGCGGTCCAGCAGGGCGGCCGGCGTCCGGACGGCGTCGAATACGACGTCTTCGAAATTCTATGAATTCGCTTCGCAACAGTGGCGATGTGGTCGAATTGCCCGTTTCCCGACCTTGCCGGCGGCCCGATGATGGATTTGGCTGGCGACCATATCCGTCAACGGGAGCGCCAGCATGACCAGTCTCGACCGATGGACTGCCCACACGCTGATGTCTGACCCCGGCCAACAGGCTGAGGCCATCGCAGCTTTCCCCGATGAGGCCGGGCATCTCGCCGGTATCATCCAGGGCCTGCTCATGCATTCAAGCTGGCTCGCGGAATATGGCCTCGACACGTCGAAGCTCCGGCCGGCGGCACGCCAGACCTTGCCCATTGCCGAACGGCTCGCCGACATCATGCAGCTGGACGACCGTCCTCTTGCGCAAGCGCGCCCGGCCGACAGACGTTCCGTTGGAACATGCCGGGACTTCGCGCTGATGCTCTGTGCTTTTCTCCGCAGCAAAGGCGTCCCTGCCCGTGTGCGATGCGGCTTCGCATCCTATTTCTCGGCGGCATGGGAGGATCACTGGATCTGCGAATATCAGAATGCCGGAACGGGTGAGTGGCGGCTCGCCGACGCGCAGATAGACGCGATGCTGAGACGCCGCAACCATATCGCGTTCGACGCCGCCGACATGCCCCGCAACGTCTTTCTCATGGCGGGAGAGGCCTGGCTGAAGTGCCGCCGCGGCGAGGCCGAGCCCGAGAGCTTCGGGCATGAAAGCACAACCGGCCTCTGGTTTCTGAAGATCAACCTCCTGCGCGATCACCACGTCCTGAACGATCGCGTGACCTCCGAATGGGATCGCTGGCGCGAGGCGCCGCAGGCAAGCCGGCAGGTGTCACAGGATGAACTGGCATGGCTCGATGATCTCGCCGCCCGCCCGGATCAGCCACTGGTGGCGCACAGACCGGACTGGCTGGTCTAGGCTGAGCGGGTGGCTGGAGCAAACCGGCTGCGGGGCTTCCCCGGTCATGCGTGCCGCAAATGAACCGATGACCGCTTCTGGCGTATTCCGGAATGGGTAGACGGCGGCTCTAGAGCATGTCGCGCAAAAGTGTGCGCGGTTTTGCGGCAACGACATGCGTAAAAACAAGGATCTAAAGCGCAACGAGCGAATCTGAAAGATCGCGACGCGCTTTAGGCCCAAAGCCGTCGTCGCTGCCGCTGAAAAGGCGGTGGCCGTTGCTTGATCTGGTATGATACACCGCAGCGATGATTGGCAAACACACACATCTTTGGCCCGGTGTCCCCCTTGCTTTGGGCTCTGCCGTTCTGTTCGGTGCGTCTGCGCCGCTATCCAAACTGCTTGTGGGATCGATTGATCCATGGTTGCTGGCGGGTATCCTGTACCTGGGTGCCGGACTTGGTCTCGCCGTCGTTCATTGGGGCCGTCGCCTGATTGGACTTGCCGATGTCGAGGCCGCGCTGCAAGCGGCAGACCTCCCTTGGCTCGCCTTTGTCGTGCTGTTCGGGGGGATGCTCGGCCCTCTGTTCCTGATGCTGGGGCTTTCTCAGACGTCTGCATCTTCGGGATCGCTGCTCCTCAACCTGGAGGGACTTGCGACCATGGGCATTGCCTGGCTCGTGTTTCGGGAAAATGTCGACAGGCGACTACTCCTCGGCGCTGGTGCGATCCTCGCGGGCGCAGTGCTGTTGTCGTGGAACGGTGAAGCCCTGCGGCTTGATGAGGGCAGCCTGTTCATTGCGGCCGCGTGCCTTTCATGGGGCATAGACAACAACCTGACCCGCAAACTGTCGTCGGCGGACCCAGTTCAAATCGCGATGATCAAGGGGCTCGTGGCAGGAAGCAGCAACCTTCTATTGGCATTCATCTTCGGTGCCTCGCTACCCCAGGCTGGTCTTGTTGGAGCGGGCGCATTGGTCGGCTTCTTGGGCGTCGGCGTTAGCCTGGTCATGTTCATGCTTGGGCTTCGTCATCTTGGGACAGCCCGCACGGGAGCCTACTTTTCCCTAGCGCCGTTCATCGGGGCGGTGCTTGCAGTCGTAATTTTCGGCGAGGCCCTGACATTTCAGATCATTACGGCAGGTGTTCTCATGGCGATTGGTCTTTGGCTTCATCTGGCCGAACGTCACGATCACGAGCATGAGCATGGGGCGCTGGAACACGAGCACTCGCATGTACATGACGAGCATCACCAACATTCCCATGACGGCCCATTCAGCGAACCGCACTCGCATTGGCATCGCCATGAGCCCCTAAGGCATAAACATCCTCACTACCCCGATCTGCACCATCGCCACTCCCATGAATAGATGACAAACCACGGCTGCTCTTGGGGCAAAACGGTGGAACGATTTTACCCTGACGCGTCCAATTAATGGGGATGACGAGCCTGGATAAGCGACGAACTTTCTCGTATCGCGTCGTCCACGGCTCTCGTCATCCCCGCTCACATCAGCCTGCGTTAGCAGGTACTGGCGTGTTGAGGAGCTGCTGTTCCCAGAGATGTGCGATGCCGCTGCCGGCGAAGTGCTGGATGAGAATCTCGGTCAGCTCCTCGACATGCTCGGTGCGCGCCCAATCGCGTTGCCATTCGCCAGCGAGCGCCATCACGGTCATCACGTTCGCGCCGGCCGCGATCATTCGCTGGATGGCAACTTCGTGAGACTCCTTCGAAATCCCGCCCGACGCGTCGGTGATCACGGTCACGTCCCAGCCTTCGCCGGCGGCCTGGATCGCAGGCATTGCGACGCAGACCTCGGTCCACAGGCCGGCGATGATCAGCTGCTTGCGGCCGGTCGCCTTGACGACATCAACCACATTCTCGTCCTGCCAGGTGTTCACCCAGGTGCGATCGATGACGTCCTGCTCCGGAAATACGTCGGTGATCTGCTTAAAGAGAAGTCCACCCCGCGCCGCGATCACGCTGGTGAGAATGGTCGGAACATTGAAGGCTTTTGCTAGCTTCGCCAGTGCGGTCGTGTTGTTGACCACAGCTTGCGGATCGTGGCTGTTCAGGTTCGCGAGCTGGTAGGGCTGGTGGTCGATCAGAACCAGTACGGAATCATCAGGGCGAAGAAGCGAGGCAAGGCCATTACGAAAGGTCATGAATAGATCCTCTGCTGCCGTTTTGTGTGTGAGTTCGGTTTAGATTTATGTCTCGAAACTAACGCAGGCATGCGCTGACAGCGGCGCCGCCTGCGGGACGGACACTGTCATTCCCGTTTTCGATACGGTAGCCTGCTTTTGTGCCAAGCTGTGTCGCGGAATGGGGAACACAAAATTGGAAATCGAGGATCTCAGGACATTCGTGGAAGTTGCCGATGCCGGAGGAGTTTCGCCGGCCGCGCGGCGGCTCGGCATCTCCAAGTCGATGGTCAGCCGGCGGCTCATCCGGCTGGAAGCGGAACTCGGCGTCCAGCTTCTTGCACGGACGACACGCGGCGCGGCTCTCACGGAAGCGGGGATCACGTTTCGGGACCATGCAGCCAGGGTCTGTGCCGAGATCGATGTGGCCAGGGAGACGATCCTGCCTTCCGGTGACCTGCGCGGCCGCCTGCGTGTTGCCGTGCCGCTGTCTTTCGGCCCCAGCCACTTCGCGCACGTGCTGGCGCAGATGGCGCAACGCCACCCGCAGCTGCACATCCACACCTCCTACAGCGATCGCTTCGTCGATCTCATCGCAGAGGGTTTCGATTGCGCGATCCGGGTTGGCTATCTGCAGGACTCCAACCTGGTCGCAAGACGCATCGGCCCACTCTACGGGAAGCTGGTTGCAAGCCCGGACTATATCAGAACGCACGGTTCCCCCGAGACGCCGGAGGAGCTCGCCGGCCATGAGGCCCTCATGCAGGGAACGGAAGCCTGGCAATTCATGGACGGAGACGAGATCATTACGGTTCATCCGCGCGGACGCTTCAAGGCCGACAACGCGCTCGCTCTTGCCGCCGCCGCATTGGCGGGGCTTGGCATAGCCTGGATCCCCGAGGGCGTAACCCATGAGCATGTCGCTTCCGGCGCGCTGGTGCCGGTCATGACACGCTATCCGCCACCTCCGGCCGGCATCTATCTTGTCCGCCCGGCGGGGCAGCATCCCGCAAGGAAGATACGCGTCCTCACAGACATGCTGATCGCGTGTTTCGAAGAGGCTCCGGCCCCTTTGGGCGTCGGCCGCTAAGGCACTGATGGCGCGAGGTCCGGGCTTGTCTCGCTTGATGTCAGGGTGCGGGTGACCGCTTCTGGCGCAAAGCGGCCGAGGCTTTCGCCGAAACGGCTCAGACCGGTCGAACTTCGGCAAGCCGCCTGACGGCATACTCGTCCTGCCAGCAGACGGCGGCTTCCCATGCGGCTGAGGCTTGCGCGGCGATGTCATGCGCGCCGTCGTCGAGATCGGCGGCGTTGCCGGGCAGTACCAGGTCAAGGTCGGGGACGTCGACATGTGACTCATCCCAGTCGATCAACGCGACCCGATCTGCGGTCATGCGGACATTGCCAGGGTTGTTCGGGTTGCCGTGGACAACGCATGTCCGACGCCCTATGAGCCGCGCCCATGCTGCCCGACATCGAACAACGCCCTCGGGCGGCATCGCGGAAAGGTTGATCCTCGTTCCGGTTTCGGCATGCAGGAGATCGGTCGACGATCGCCAACCCGGGCGCTGCGGCCAGCCCTGCGTCAACCGATGCAGCTTGCGGAGCGTGTCGGCCACGCGACGCCAGTCGGACTCCGTCTCGGGCGGTCCGCCCTCCATGTATTTCATCACCACCAGACCGTCCACGAACAGCCGGCCGTTAGCCGTCGGGATCGGCACCGGAACGGTCATGCCTTCCCGGTCGAGGTGTTGGAGCAGCTCGGTTTCCCATGCGAGATCGGCATCGGGCCTGGAGCCGAGACGACCGACCGCGACCTGCCCGTGGACGCGAACGCTCCACACGTCGTTGGCGACTCCACCAGCGAGTGGTTCGATGCGAACCGCATCGTCACCCCACTGCCCGAGTGCTTCCCATCCCATTGGCGATATCCTTGGCGGCCATGATTGAATTGACGGAAGAAATAGGGAAGGTTTGCGACGCCACAATGCCCTCGGGCGGCGCAAAGTGGTCGGTCCCCTCTGAATACCATCTGCGGACGACCCCTTATTTCGAGACGGCAGCGCAAGGCGGCCGGCGTCCGGGCGGCGTCGAATACGATGTCTTCGAAATCCTCTGAATTCAGCCGCCCCATCCCGGCGCCTGCCGGAATGGGGAAACGACAGCTCTTGGCCCGAAGCGGACGTTCGAAGTCCTCGGACCTTTCGGGGATAAGGCTGCTTTGCGCCCTCGACTCGGACGATGACCAGGCTTGAAGCGAACCCTGTAAGCAGACGCTGGTCGTTTGGACCCAATCAAGGATCCAATCCTCACCGACGCCACTGCGCGTGGCTGCCTAAACGACGACCGATGAGCGCTCCTGGCGGCGGAGATGAAGCGGATCGAGGAAGGAGGGCTTGCTACGAGCGACAGAAGCTCATCCGGACCGGCCTTTATAATAGCAGATCGGCGAATTGGTCCGAGAGGTCCTCCTCGGGCTCGTCCGGCTTAGTCGACAGGAATTCGTGCAACGCTTTTAATTTGGCCAAGAGTTCGTCGAACGTGATGATCAGCACATCGCGTTGGCTTCCGCGATAGATCTCGAACGACCTCTTCAAGTCGTACGTTTCCGGCAACCTGCCGATGATCAGGATGCAGGGAACCGACCAGGCCTGAATGTGGGGCTGGTCGTCTTCTTCCTTCTTTGCCGCGATACCCTTGATCAGCCTGAGCTTCTGGTCAAGGAGTTGGTTCACTCCACCTGACAAGTCGGTGGATGGGCCATAAAGTGTCGGCGCGCGGTAAGGGTCTTTCGTCAACAACGGGGTTTCGGTCGTTTTGATCTCGACGATAGCCAGATTGCCCAGCATACCCGCCTCCAGGAGGTAGTCCGCATACTTCTCGCCAGAACGCTTGAGGCCCATGCCTCCGACCGATGCCTGGTCAGTGTACATAATCACAGGCAGGCCGAAGAGCATCTTCAGCACGAAGGGGTTCTGGACGAAATAATCCTGCCAAAATCCCTCCTTTCGTCGGTGGAGAAGTTCCTTTGACATGTCCTCTATAAGGACTTGCAGCGAGACGAGCTCGATCTTCTCGCTCAACTCGAACAGCTGCACGGGGTCGTCCTTGGCAATCTGGTCGACCTGACGGATCACCGTTCGGACGGCTGCAGCAGTGTTGGAGTTGCTGGAGCGTGGGGTGCCTTTTTTGACAAGCGCGGACCGCACCGTGTCTTGCAGGTCTGCAGCGGATCGCACGAAATGATCGGGCTCGAAATCCGGCACGACGGATGGCAGGAGGCGGTTGCGGAGATAGCTCACCTTTTCCCCATTCGCGAACCTCACCGCTGCGTCATGAGCACGATTAATGTCCAGCCGCACGCCGTGGTAGATATGCTCCGGCAGCCGGATCTCCTCTCCGTCGATCGAGATCTCGTCGTCAGCGCAGATGGTAAGCCCGGCGGCGCCTCCCACTTCGTCGAACGTACTTATGATGTAGCGTATCCGGGGGTCGACACCGAAACCTTCGAACGGACCGCGGTGGAAACCGGTGGGCAGGTCGAAGAATATTCCGAAGCCGGCCTGAATATCCATCGGCAGCTGGTCCTCGAAAGATATACGTTTAATAGACCCGTATTTCGTCTTGGTGAAATTGCTCTGATTGGACCGGAGCCATAGCGGGTAGGTGGTAAGCAACCGCGTCGGGAAATCGTATTCGGCAATCAGAAGAGGCCAGTGATTGTCGGCGAAGTTGACGCCTGAGGCCTTGCCCCGCTTGAACGCTTTTTCGCTTAGGTAATAGCTCAGGTATTGGGTTCCCTCGTCTGGAGTGAGCTCGATCACCAAGGACGATCCGTCCTCAGGATGAACACCGGCATCCACTATCGTTCCGCCATATGCGGGCTTGTCTTGTAGTTCCCAAATCTCTGGCACGCGCTCACCTCTACCCTCAGTCTTGGAAGCAACATGCCCGACCGCAACAAAGATTTCAAAGTAATCACTTCATGGGCACTCGAACGCCAGTTTATCGCGCCGTGTTCTGAAATCGGAAGGACCGCTGACGGCCCCAAAACGGTCATTTCTTCACGCCGAACCCTACGACTGCTCCTGGGGCGAAGCGGCCTCAGAGCCGCAGCGCCAACTTGCCGACGGTGGAGCGGCCCTCCAACGCCGCAAGCGCCTTTGGCCCGTCGGCAAGTTCGTAGACGGTTGGCTGGACGGGGGACAACACGCCTGCACCGATAAGCGCGAAGAGTTCGCCCATGACGGCACCGAACATCTGCGGCGCGGCCTGGATCAGCACCCCCATGTTGAAGCCGATAATGTGGACCTGATTTTCATAGACGAGGTCCCAATTGGTGAGCGATGCTTCGCCGGCGGGCAAGCCTGTCACGACGACGCGGCCGGTGACGCGTCGCGCGGACGCGAGGCTGGCCTCGAAGGTCTCGCCCCCGACCGACTCGATGACCAGATCAGCGCCGGCATTGCCGGTGAGACCAAGCACTTCGGCGGCAATATCGGCGGTGCGGGAGTCGAGGATGTGATCGGCACCCAAGGACTGCACGATCTCGTGCTTTTCCGATGAGGCCGTCGCAATCACCATTGCGCCATAGTGCTTGGCGATCTTGACTGCGGCTTGGCCGGTAGCGCCTGCCGCCGCATGGATCAGCACCGTCTCACCCTTCTCGATCTGCCCCAGCAGCTTTATCGCCGCCACTGCCGTCGGCAGGTTCACAACCAGGCCAAGCGCCTGCTCGTCCGACCATCCCTCGGGCACCGGTATTGCGGCCATCGCCGGAAGCACCATGTATTCGGCAAAAGCGCCATATCCGACCCCGATGACATGAGCGCCAGGCGCCACCACTGTGACCCCCTCGCCCAGAGCCACGACTTCACCCACCCCCTCGAAGCCGGCAATATAGGGCGGCTGCGGGCCTCCGCGAAACTTGCCGTAGGCCTGGGAGATGTCGGCCATGTTGACGCCGCCAGCGGCGACGCGGATGAGGATTTCGCCCCGACCGGGAACCGGCACCGGCGCATCGGTGATCATCCGCAGATCCCGAGGGCCATTTAAGGACGTCTGCTCTAACGCACGCATGAAGGTGGGGACGCTCATGGGACTGGTCCTTGCTCAAGGCGATAGCGAGAATTGTTTGTCGATTGACAAACAATAAAGTGCATGGCGCTCCGGCATCCGTCAAGCTATAGTTTGTCGATCGACAAACAAATCGGAGACGAGATGGCGGCGCGTGGCAGGCCACTGACATTTGACCGGGACGTCGCTTTGCGCAGCGCCATGGATCTGTTTTGGGAGCGCGGCTACGAGGGAAGCTCGATGAAGGACCTGAGCGAGGCCATGGGAATTGCTTCGGCCAGCATCTATGCATCCTTCGGAAGCAAGGAAGCCTTGTTCCGCGAAGCCGTCGCCCTCAATGCCGCGACCCAGGGGCAGCCCCCGCGGGTGGCACTTGCCGAGCAGCCCACGGCCTGCGAGGCGATACACGCCATGTTGCGCGCCGTGGCCGATACGATCACCATTCCCGGCTCGCCACGCGGATGCATGCTGGTCCTTGCAGCGCCGACCGGCACGATAGAGAACCACCCGGTACGAGAATTTCTGGCAGACGTTCGCAGGGCGCAGTTCGAGGAGATCAGGGAGCGGTTGGTCAGAGGGGTTCGTGATGGCGACCTCGCCGCCTCGACGGACAGCCTGACGGCCATCGCCCGCTACTACACCACAGTGATGCACGGCCTATCGGTGCAGGCTCGCGACGGCGCGAGCCGTGCCGAACTCGAGACCGTCATCACGCTCGCCATGGCCGCCTGGAAGGTGCTGGCACCGGATGTTCCCGAGCGTCAGCAACCGATTTAGGCCGCCGCCTCGGCGCCGTTACTCCTGCGCGGGCCGCCGCGGATGGCGTCGATCACGGCGCGAAGCGGCGGCGCCATCTGCCGTTGGGCGGGATAGCAGAGGTAGTAGCCGGGAAACGGAGCGGACCAGGTCTCGAGCAGCGCGACAAGGCGGCCCTCGGCGATGTGGGGCGCGATCAACTGCTGGCTGGCGAATGCAACACCCACTCCGTCGACCGCCGCCTGCACTCCGAAGTCCTTCATGTTGGAGATCAGCGGGCCGTCGATCGCAACCTCGAACCACTTGCCGTTTTCCATGAACTCCCATTTGTATGGCGTCTTCTGCCCCGGCCATCGCCAGGCGATGCAGCGATGGGCGAGAAGGTCGCGCGGGTGGGCCGGCGTCCCGTGCCGGGCGAGATAATCGGGTGAAGCGACCGCGGTCTGGCGCAGGTCCGGGCCGAGTTTCACCGCGATGAGGTCCTTGTCGATCACCTCCCCTAGGCGGATGGCAACGTCATAGCCTTCGGCCACGATGTTGACGACGGCGTCGTCGAGCGTGACGTCGAGCACGACCTGCGGATAGGCGTCGCTGAAGTCACGGAGGATCGGCGTCAGGTGGAGGTCCGCAGCCGCCCGGAAGCAGTGCACCCGCACGATCCCGGCGGGATGGGCGCGGCGCTCGCGGGTCTCGCCCAGCGCCTCCGCCAGCTCCTCGACGGCGGGCTGCACCCGCTCGAACAGCTTGGCCCCCGCCTCGGTCAGGGAGACGCTGCGGGTGGTGCGGTTGAACAAGCTGACCCCGAGTTGCTCCTCGAGCCCTCGCACCATCTGGCTGAGCGCCGAGGATGACACGCCAAGATTCTCGGCCGCCCGGCTGAAGTTCAGCGAACCGGCAACGGCCACGAAGGCGCGGAGCTGGTTGAAGTCTCCGGCGGACGGAAGGGAAGGTTTCATGATCGTCCTCAATTGCTTAGCTGAGCTTACAAGGCTGATTAGTGCGCGCGGGCTAATCAATGCCGCCCCCATCCTTATACTCAGCCGGACACTGGAGTTGAAGGGAACCACCATGACGCAACACGAGACGCCCCCGATCGGAAACATAGATGAATTGGTCGCCTTGGCGAAAACCTATTTCGATGCCGCCTACGCGATGGACGCCGACAAATTCGCGACCATCTTCGACCCCGCGGCCCTGGTCACCAGGCGCGGCGATGGCGACAGCGTGGTGGTGACGCCTGTTGCCGCCTGGCTCGATGCGGTCCGGAGCATCACCTCACCGCAGGATGCCGGCATCGTGCGCACCGACCAGATCCTATCCATCACCATGACCCGTGACATGGCGCTGCTCAAGCTCCGCCTGCGGATCCCGCCCCGCGAGGTGACCGACCTGCTGTCGTGCTTTTACCTCAACGGGCGCTGGCAGATCGTCCAGAAGGTATTCGCCGCCGAAATCCTGGCCTGATGGCAATGCCAGCTCACCATCCATGGATCGCGCTACCGCCGGACAGCGGCCGCGATAGCGCTAACGCGCCAAGAGCAGACATTCGTGAATGACCACCGCTTCATTCGCCCCGACATGTCAGCTACATAGATTTTGAAACCGACATGGAGCTCCGAAGTGGCTGCTTTTGAAATCAAGACCGACCCAAGTGAGGACGACCGCAAAGCGATCCTAGACCCATTACTTGCCTTTAATTCTTCAAAAGTGAGCCGAGAGGATTACAAGCCGCTCGCAATTTTGCTGCGCGATGATGAGGGCGAAATTCGAGGCGGCCTATTTGCAAAGTGCTATTATGATTGGGTATTCGTCGAGTTGCTCTTCGTGCCTGAATTTATGAGGGGCCAGCGACTGGGCACGGAGCTATTGGCTCGGGCCGAACAATGGGCCAAAGAGCAGGGGTGCGTCGGTATTTGGCTTGACACATTCAGCTTTCAGGCTCCGCGCTTTTACGAAAAGCAGGGATATACTGTGTTCGGTACGCTGGAGAGATATCCTCCAGATGCGCACCAGAGGGTATTTCTGCGCAAGTTGTTATGAGGAATACGCGCCGATTGCGCGCGAGGTCGCCGGCTCATAACCGGTTCGGCACCGGCTACGTCACCATGGATCAGGTGCGCCAGCACTACGCCGACCCCGGAAAGTTCAACGGCTACGCCTGACGCGCCGAAGCCCCCTACCCTCCAATGACTTCGCTGAACTGCACGATGGGCGCGATGTCTGTATAGTTGGCGACATCAGCGACGATCTCCGCGCCGTGAGGAGCGAACGCCTCCTGGAATGTCCCCAGGCTCGGCGAGTAGACGTGGCACGCCGCGACGAACTGCGGCGCGCTTCCAGGTTCGCTACCCGCAAGGCCCTTATCGATCTCGTACCGCAGGCAGGCATCGCCGAGCCGTTCCTGGATCAGTGGCATGTGGCGGGTGCGGTAGTAGTCGTGATCGAACTTCGAGCCGCCGTCGGCCGGATAGTAGACGCTCATCTTGATCATGGTCGGGCTCCTGCCTGAACGCCTCTCCGGGCGTCCGAGGGGCTTTATAGGCTGATGGGGTGGCCGGAGCAAACCTGTTGCGGCCATCCCCTTTCCCCATCCCCCAATTGTGACGTTTTCGCATCACTTTCCGTCAGGTTGTAATTTCCCGCTTGGCAATGGCGAATTCGTTCGCTACATAAAACTCACCGCATCAGATCGAACATCAGGGAGGCGTTGCATGACAGCAGAAATCATCGAAACCTTCCCATGTGGAATGTCCCGACACTAGGTCATTTCCATTCGCGGCCCGCCTTAGGCGCGCGCGACATGCGGTTTTTTCTCCCTTCATAGCCCGATTGATCTGACGGGATCACTGCGTCTCCCGCCCGGGCTGTGGCCTTTTAACTCTCTATTTTGAGGACCGGTGCCGATATGGGGCCGGGCGTTTAAAATGACTCGCAAGAAGCTCGATTTCCGCGCCGATGCCTATCGCCACGTGCTCGGCTTTGTTTTCCATCATTGGACCCATCGGCCTCTCCTGGTCGGCGGCATTATCGTGCTGGTCGTGGCCAGCACGCTGGCCGAAGTCATGGTGCCGGTTTTCTCCGGCCAGATCGTCGATGCCATTGCCGGCGGCAATGCGGCCGATGATGCGCTGCGTGCCTTCGTCATCGTCGTGGCGCTCGGCCTCGTGAGCGTTGCGCTGCGCTGGTTCATCTTCAACGGCATCATCAAGCTGACGCTGCGCACCATGGCGGATGTGGTCAATAACGGTTTCCACAAGGTGCAGCGCTTCTCCACCGACTGGCACGCCAACAGCTTTGCCGGCTCGACGGTGCGCAAGATCACCCGCGGCATGTGGGCGCTCGATGCGCTGAACGACCTGCTGCTCATCGCGCTCCTGCCCTCCATCGTCATGCTGGTCGGCGCCAGCATCGTGCTCGGCAGCTATTGGCCGATCATGGGCCTGATCGTCAGCCTGGGCTCGCTGATCTATATCGGCGCGACCGTGGCGCTCTCCATGGGCTTCGTGTCGCCAGCGGCAAGGCTTGCCAATGCCTGGGACACCAAGCTCGGCGGCGCGCTTGCCGATGCGATCAGCTGCAACTCCGTGGTCAAGGCCTTTGGCGCCGAAAATCGCGAAGAGCGGCGGCTCGGGCATGTGCTCGCCAGGTGGGACAGCCGCACGCGGCGCACATGGAAACGCGGCAACCTGAGCGGCACGATCCAGGGCTTCCTGATGGTATCAATGCAGGCAGGTATCCTCGGAACCGGCCTCATCATGTGGCGGCAAGGGCTGGCGACACCTGGTGATATCACCTTCGTGCTGGCGATGTTCTTCGTCCTGCAGGGCCATCTGCGCGATGTCGGCCAGGACATTCGCAACCTGCAGCGGGCCGTCAACGACATGGAAGAACTGGTGCTGCTCGACAAGACGCCGCTCGGCATCGAGGACAGGCCGAACGCCACGCCGATCAAGATCGAAAGCGGCGAGATCGTCTTCGATCGCGTCACCTTCCAGTATGGCGCGCATCCCAACCCGCTTTATGAGGACTTCTCGGTCACCATCAAGCCGGGTCAGCGCGTGGGTCTGGTCGGGCATTCGGGCTCGGGCAAGACGACCTTCGTCAAGCTCATCCAGCGCCTCTATGACGTGAATTCAGGCACGATCCGCATCGACGGGCAGGATATCGCGCGCGTCAGGCAGGCAAACCTGCGCAGCCAGATCGCCATCGTGCAGCAGGAGCCGATCCTGTTCCACCGCACGCTGGCGGAAAACATCGCCTATGGCCGGCCGAACGCCTCGCGGCGCGAGATCGAGCAGGCGGCGAAACAGGCAAGCGCCCACGACTTCATCATGGAGCTCCCCAAGGGCTATGAGACCATGGTGGGCGAACGCGGCGTCAAGCTGTCCGGCGGCGAGAGGCAGCGTGTCGCCATAGCCCGCGCGTTTCTCGCCGATACGCCGGTGCTGATCCTCGACGAGGCGACGTCGAGCCTCGACAGCGAAAGCGAAGTGCAGATCCAGCAGGCGATGGAACGCCTGATGGTCGGCCGCACCACCCTCGTCATCGCCCATCGCCTGTCCACGGTCCGCGCCCTGGACCGGCTGCTGGTCTTCGACAAGGGCAACATCGTCGAAGAAGGCGACCACCAGGCACTGATCCGCCTGCACGACGGCATCTATCGCCGGCTGTTCGAACGCCAGGCGCTGGAACTGACCAAGGGGTTGGTGGCGTAAGCCGCCCTCTCCTTCGTCATGCTCAGCCAATGCCACCCGTTCGCGCCCATGGCTGCCCCTCACCCTAACCCTCTCCCCGTAAACGGGGCGAGGGGACGTGCCCCGCGAGAGGTGGCGGGAACGGAGAGATGGCGGCATATCCCCTTCGCCCCGCTTGCGGGGAGAAGGTGGCGGCAGCCGGATGAGGGGCTGGCATCGGCAATCTATTGGACTGATGCCGTGGCGTCAGACTTTTGACAAAGTCGGCCGCCCTCTCCTTCGTCATGCTCGGGCTTGTCCCGAGCATCTGCCCATCAATGCGCAGCAGATCCTCGGCACAAGGCCGAGGATGACGTCGGAGTGAATGACGAGCTTTGTCAACAAACCGGCGCCAGGGCTGATGCTCTGGCGTTTTCCCCTTGCCGGTCCCGGGCCAGCAAGGCGCAAGATCAAGCCGGAACGTAAGTCAACCTGATCACATCCTCATCCATCCGATCGGTGGCCGTCAGGCGCAGCGGCGTTCGGGGGCCGGCGAAGAATGGCGTGCCCTGCCCCAGCACGACAGGATGCAGATAGATCTGATACTCATCGATCAGGCCAAGTTCGGTCAGGCTTCGCGCCAGGTTCGGACCGGCAACGCCGATGCCCCCGTCGTGCTCGGCCTTCAAGGCGCGGATCGCGCCCGCGAGATCACCTTCGACAAGTCTGGCGTTGGGGCCGACGGATTTCAACGTGCGCGACACGACCCATTTCGGCAGCTTCCGCCATGCCGCCGCGAAGGCCCGTCGGTCCGCATCCCATTCGGAATGCTCGTCGTCCCAGTAGCGCATGATCTCATACATCTTGCGGCCGTACACACTGCCCGTCGAGCTCTGAACCGCCTCGATGAAGTGGCGGAAGAGCTTGGGGCCCGGCGCAAACGCCATATGATCGACGTAGCCGTCCAGCGACTGGTTCATTCCGAACACGAGCTTAGCCATATCAGCCCTCCTCCATTAGATGGCATATCCGGGTGAGTCCGCTTGCATTATGCAATCAGTTATGGGTGAGATCAACCGCTTTTCTGTCAGAATTATCAAACATTGTGTCGGCTGCGGACGGTAGCAACTGGCGGATGATTGGAGAAGAATACGTATCTGCCGGTTCATGATCTCAATGAAGACAGCGGAGTGGATGGGACGGCTTGACCAAGATGGAGCAATTTCACCTAAGCACTGTCGTAGCGGATTTGGATGAGGGGCATCTGAGATGTCGATCTTGCTAAGAGGTTTATCGCTACTGGTCGGAATAACTTTAGCGGTGCCAGCCCTTGGCAATTGCTTGACCGCCAATGACACCAAACAGGGCGTGCTGCTGACCAGAGAAGAGCCTTTCTATTCCGTCTTCTACAAGCCGGACGGCCCGGGTCTCACCGAACAAAAGCTGGTGGAGCGTAACCGTACACTGCAGCCGGTGTCGGCTGTCTATTTGCACCCCTTGCTCGTCGAAAAGAGAGTGAGTGCCAACGGGACGCATGAGCTGAAATACGCGAATGCGATTGCGTTGGACGATCTGCCACAGAAGAAGAACTGGCAATCCGACACGACGCTTTTCCTCAATGGCAAAAAATCCGTTTCGGGCACGACTTCTATTAGGTTCGACGGCTTGGGAGAGGAAACGATTGCATCTTGTTCCTACAAAGTCTGGGCCATCAACAGCCGTCTGAAACTGGCGGAATTGCCTCCGATTATTTTCGAACAATACTATTCCCCCGAGCTTCGTCTCGTTCTTCGTTCGGTAAGGCTAGGCCCCTCCGACCGACCGATAAGCGAGGTTCGATTTGATCGGTTCGAAGTTGGCTGGGGCAACTAGGGGGACATTGTGTCCCCACTATCATCCCAGAAAGCCCGCTGGGCGCTCCCTCCCCGCCTACCACTCTGTCGTCGCGAGCGCGCCAGCCACGACGCGCTTTAATAACGATGGCGCTTAAACCCAACGCCCTCAGCGACGAATACCGCAGCTTGTCGTGCAACTTCGTCGACATAGGCCTTATCCCAATGCCAACCAACAAGTGCGCCGTGAGAGTATTCGACGAAATCACTTACGGGGCGATGAGGAGGATGATATCTCGCGGCTTCGACAAGTTGTCCTGTTGGTAAGATAAAAAGCTCGAATGTCCATTCTGGCCAGATTGTCTCGTGGGCGTCTGGCACCGAAGGTTGGCCCAGAGGCGACTTGATAAGATAGGTCTTTTCCTCGGGATTGAAGCGGCTCAAAAGGAGATCTTGCCCGACATACCGCGAGAAAAAGGAATGACCCGAATATTCATATGTACCATCACGCTCTAGTTTCCACGCTCGAAACATAAGGCGATCAATCTTTTGAAAGCCATCGCGCGTTGGAAAAGCAACTTCAAACCCTCCGCCCCATGAATTCTCCAACCCTTTGCCAATGACTTGAAAGGCCATCGCCCTAGCAGCAAAACGCAGCATGGTGGTTCGAGCCAACAGGCCATCTGCTTGTTCCTGCGATGGAACGAGCTCAGGGCATTCCTGAAGAAAACTAAAAAAATCGCCCGCACCTGATCCCAGCAGGTACACTCTCTTGTCGTCAATCTCGAAACCGCGCGTTCGGACGCAAAACGGAAATATCGATGATCCGGCAATGACTAACGCAACGATCTCGGTGCCTTCACTGCAGGAGTTTAATATCTCGAAAAGCGCTTCCGGATGTTCCTCCAACTGTTTGGTCCTAGGCAACGCTGCATCAAGCGCTTCGACAATTCTGGTCGCCTCTCGTCTCAGCCCCGCCCAGGCGATGAGTAGATAGGGTCTGACAATGATAAGCTTTTGGGCGAGGCCCTCAGCATAGTCCTTATCCATTCCAGGAAATACTCCGGGGCTTCGCAAGGTTGGCAGGTCAACCTCGGACGGCAACCCCCAGGACAGGAGTAAGTCGCCCACGAAGGCAGGAACTCCACCAATACTTATACCTGCCACCAGTGTCATGCGTTGGTTAACCTCGGTAATGTACCACACATAAAGTCGCTGCGGTGCCTTGTCCCGGTCGACATCTTCCGGTAAATTTCGAACATGGAATACGTTGACATTCTAACCGCTTTTCTGAATCTCGCGGTAGCCGTTGTCGGCATCGTTTCTTTCAAAAAAACGCTGTTAATGTCCAGGAATCGTGGGACAATAAGCTAGAGAATTTCAGCGATAGGGTAAGCGCTTTCTCGCGGTAGCTACCGCAGATTTCCCTGCTATTTCAATTTGATAAGGAAGCCGGGCTAGCTTACCTGCGGGGAAGTATGGATCGTTCGTTACACCGCCCTCAGTGAAACACCATAACGCCCAAGGTATCTCAGACAGTTTATGGAAATCCGAGATTTCGAGCTCGCGATTTCCGAGAACGACGATATCTTTCATGAACGTTGCCGGTCCAATGACGGCCAGTTGATTTTCCTTAAGGACTGAAAAAGCGGCGCATGCGTCCTTTCCTACCGCAACGATCATTTCTTTTGGGCGCGGGATTCCCGAGAGATATTTTTGATCAAGCAGTTCCCAAATCGCCCAGCGCGCAAAAATTCCGGCAGTGAGTTCCTCATAGATGTACCGATTGTCAGCAAGATGGTGGACTTCCAATCCCGTGAAACCAGATAGGACGGTCCTCTTAAACGACTTTCGACGGTCTGCTTTTCCTGAATTTCCGGGCGAGGCTTCCGCCTCCAAGTAACGGCAGCAAAGCTCATTCAGCAGAGCGACCCCAGTTGGTTGGCTCCGAACGAGCAGATCTAGTACGCGACGTTTTCTTTTTGTCTGACGCATCGGCTCATCATCTTTCGGCGCTGGTGATCGGCGATTCTCAGAGAGGAAGATGGCATGGTTGGGCTGCAGGTGTCATGATTGTGACCGCCCGCCGCGCGGGTCACGATGACGAGGAGGTTGAAGCGGGCGGACAGCTCTCCATCGGCGCCAAGTCTTTGGACATAGCGCGAAATAAGCCTTGCGGGCGGGAACTGGTCCTCGACCACAGCCTGGGCGAGCAAGGCGTAGGCATTGTAGTAGCTGCCAAGCCGAATATGGCGAGCTTTCTTCGCTAGCGCCTTCGTCCGAGTCGCTCGCGCCGACCTGGTATGACGCGCCAACCCATTCGCAGTAATGTTGCTATTTGTGGTATTTGCTAGGAATTGCCGCGGCCGTGCTTATTTGCGGCGCCGGGTTCTTTGGGGGGCTGGGCGCTGAGCTCCTGGTGAGACTCGGTATTTTGACACTACTCAACCCAAGAGATACCTTGGCAAAGTTCGCCACATCTGATTTGTAGTCAGTGGGGGAACTCCGATGCTCGATGACACTACATTCCAGCCGAATCTAATCAGGCGCGTGCATAATCTCGCACTCGGACCATCAACCCCATCCAATTCGTTGGTGCCGCTTTGGGAAGCCATTTACAACGCGCTCCATGCTATTCAAGACCGCTTCGACGAAGAATGGGCAACCCGCGGCAAGATTGATATTTCGCTCATCGATCTGGAATCGACCAATCCGTCCATTGAGATCCGAGACAACGGCATTGGCCTGAACAGGGACAATTTCAACTCTTTCAAGACCTACGACAGCGACCACAAGGAATCCCGCGGGGGCAAGGGTCTCGGGCGCCTCTCATGGTTGAAAGTGTTCGCCGAAGCCCATGTCGTCAGTCATTACGTGCAGGACGGTGAGCTGCTAAGGCGCACTTTCACGCTCGTACTCGATAATGAAAAGCCCTTGGCAGACTATTCGGTGGAAGTTGTCAGTGGCATTGATCCCGGTACGACCGTCGTCCTTCGGCGTATGAAGTCAGGATATGCCAAGCATTTCCCGACCAAGTTCGACACCATCGTACGTAAGGTCGTCGCACACTTCCTCCCCTACCTCATATCGCCTGTAAGACCCACGATCACTATTGGGGGCGCGGCAGACCTTATTGAGCTTGGTGCATACCTGAAGGAAAAGGAGCTGGCGCTTAGCTCTATTCCGCTCACCATAAACGACGAAATTGCGGTTAAGCTGGAACATAACCTGCTTGAAAAATCGGTCGTCGAGGGCAAAGCTGCCCACAAAATCTACCTCGCCGCTCACGGTCGCGTCGTTACCGAGTTCGATATCGGTCTGGCGCTTGGACTGGTGACCTACATTGATAGAGACGGACGTTCCTACGCCTATGCCGGCGTCCTTTCGGGCAAGATCTTCGACGATTCCGTAAACTCTGAGCGCACGGCGTTTGACTTAGATGCCGAGCTGCTTGAGACCATTAAACGGAAGACCTTTGAGGCTATCCGTGAGGTTCTCTCGACTCAGATTGACCGGGTTATCCAGAAGCAGGCGGACATCACCAAATCCGTCATCAAGAAGTATCCGCGCTACGCATACCTTGTTGATGATCCCAAGGATTTCGTCGTATCGAGCGTGCCGCGAAATTTCCGCACTGCCGAGCAGATTTACCAACAACTCGCGGTGCTGGATTACCGCGACAATCGGGATATCGAGCGCAAGGTTGAAGTACTTTCCAAGACCGAGCCGCGGGAGGAGGATCCCGTGGAAACGGGTGTTACGGAGTTACTAGGCCGCCTGACGGAGCACGAATTCTCCGTCCTTGCGGACTACACTGTCCGTCGTAAGATCGTGCTGGACCTTCTCGAAAAGCGTCTCCAGTACAAGCCCGACGGAACGATGAGGCATCATTCTGAGGAGGCGCTCCATAGCTTCATCGTTCCGATGCGGGTAACCAACAAGGAAGTCCACGTCGATAAGCATAATCTTTGGATCGTGGACGATAAGCTGACCTATTACGAATACTGGGCGTCTGACAAAGCATTGAAGAAGATCGTCGCCGAGCATACCTCCTCAGATCGCCCGGATGTATTGCTTTTTGCAGGGCGGTCCGCCTACCACCGGCCTGGCACCGACCAACCTGTGGTGATCGTCGAATTCAAAAAGCCGGTGCGCAGTGATTACGACGAGGAGGAAAACCCCTTCGTTCAGATATACGGCTATATCGAGGATCTGCAGAACGGTCGCATCCTCGACAAGAACGGCGGCCAGATTCAGGAAGTCACGCCGGATACGCCCTTCTTCTGCTACATCATCGCCGATTTTACCCCGAACATGCGAAGATGGATCAAGCTCGCGCAGATAAATGTGCCGCTTCCGGGAGGAGGCGGTTTCTATGGCTATAATCCCGATTACCGCTGCTTCGTGCAGGCGCTCAGCTATAAATACGTTCTGAAGGATGCACGCCTAAGGAATGAAGCATTTTTCAAGCAGCTCAAGATATAGGCCGCCATCATGGAAGACCGTGAGATCCTGGCCGGTCTGGTGGCTTCCACGATGCCGCTCATGGCCGACGAGCGGTATGGCCGCTTAAAGATCCGCGAACGTCCTATCATGCATAGGATTGCCGTGAACCTCGAACACTACTTCCCCGACTGGGAGGTGGATACGGACTACAATCGCCACGGTGAGGAGGTGAAGCGCCTTCAGCGGCCTGGCGGTGGAACGAAGAACATTGAGCCCGACATCCTTGTCCACATCAAAGGCGAGCCCCTGGCCAATCTGCTCGCGGTGGAGCTGAAGCTCTCGGACAACAACGATATCGAAGACGATATCTTTAAGTTGAAGGGCCTTACCCATACGGAGCAAGGCTTTGTCTACCGGGTCGGCGTGCTCCTACAGCTCCATTTCGCTAGGAAGGCTGTGGTCATCTGCAACGTGTTCAAGGCCGGGGAACGGAATGAGGAACTGACCGGGTGGCTCCGCGAGGCATTCGAGAAGGCTATTGCCGACTTGAAAAAAGCCCCCGAAGGGGCTGCGTGAGAAGTGGTTAGCTCCATGAACTGTACTCTTCAATTTGAAAAAGTTGTTGGCCGCGGATTAGTTTTGACCTTGCTTGGCGGGGATGACGGGAGGCCCACGATGAGCGTGGCTCGCCGACACGGAAACGGCTTCAGTAGTTAACCGGGTCGACAGTGGCCACCGACCCACGTCGGCGACGCTCCATCAGACCACGATGAATTTGGAAGCTGTTTGGATAGCAACGCTATTGTAAACGCCCGGGCCGAGAACACGGCCTCCTACATTGTCGGCTACACCGCCACCCCTCACCCCTCCAACTCCACAATCGCACACCCATACCCCTCCAGCTCCAGCCTCCCCGCCACCATCTTCTCCCCATCCAACAAATCCCGCCCGGCCGGCACGCCACCAACCGTCACCGCCTGATCCATATAATTCTGCACAAACAGCAGCCGCCGCTCGTCGTTCATCCGCATCGTCACCTCCACGCCCTCCGGCAGCCCGCCGACCAGCGGTTCGATGCCGGCAGGCGCAAACAGGCGTTCGGTCAGCGCCTCCGTCAGATCAGGCGTGAGATAAGTCCCGAGATAGACGACCTGGCCCTTGCCGAGCCTGCGGGAGGTCGCCATCGGCTGGCCTTCGGCGTAGCGGTTGGACCAGGCGGCGATCACCTCGACGTCGGGGTCGATCACGAGGTTTTCGTAGAAATGGCCGGCCGTCATTTCGCGGTTGCCGATCTTGAAGCGGCGCTGGCGGCGGTGGCTTTCGGCCGGTTTGTTCGGCGGGATGACAAGGCCGCCGGAGCGCTCCATCACGTCGAAGAGGCCGTTGGCGCCGGGGGCGGCGAGACGGCCGAAATCCTCGACGCGCACGCCGGTCAGCTTCGAAAGCGCGGTGCCGGGCGCTGTCTCGCGGATGACGTGGTTGTCCTCATTGCGGGTGCCGGTGCGCGCGCCGATGACGACGGTGCCGCCTGCTTCAGCGAAGGCTTCGAGCCTGGCCGTCCATTCGTCCTTCCACATCACCCAATGGGGGACATAGAAGAGCTTCAGCTTGGAAAGATCGTCCTCGGGGTGGATGAAGCCGCAGGCAATGCCCCTGTCATAGCAGTGCTGGTGCAGCAGGATCGCATCGTCCTGCGGGCTCGGCAGGCCGATCGGATAGGTCTTGTGGGCTTCCTGATTGTCGAAATCGGAGCCGGCGATGCCGACATCCATGCGCACATAGGTGCCGAGGATCTTGTCCTTGAGCGCCGTCATCTCGCCCGCAAAGCGCTTGGCCTCCTCATAGCGATGGCGGCCGATATCATCGTGGTCGATGATGCCCATCCAATAGATCTCGGCGCCGAAATGGGCGGGCCGCCAGCGGAAGAACATCAGGCCGTCGGCGCCATGCGCGACGGAGGAGAGCGCCATGCGGCGCAGCTCGCCCGGCTCCGGCGTCAGCGTGCAGAAGCCCGGCTGGCTGCCGAAGCCCGATTGCTGCTCGGGCACGATGTAATTGCCGGAAAAGCCGCGGCAGATATCGAGGTGCAGCGCCTGCACCTTGGCGTGGTTGCCGAGCCGCTGGAACTCGTCATAGAGCATGGGATAGATGTCGTAGCCGACGAAATCGAGATCCTTGCTAAACTGGCCGCGGAAATCGATATCCCTCAGGCCCCCGAGATTGTGGAAGACGAACCAGGCGGGCTTCACATCCCGCAGGATCTCCACCTGGTCGTGCTGGAAGCGCGCCGTCGAGAAGGCGAGGAACCGGTGGTAATCCTGCACATGGCCGGGGCTCGGGAAGGTCGGGCCGAATTCGATCGGCAGCACCACCTGGTCGAAACTGTCATAGGCCGTCGCCCAGAAATCGCCGCCCCAGGCGGCGTTGAGCTTTGATATCTCGCGGTATTTGCCGGCAAGGTACGCCTGGAATTCGCTGAGCGTCGCCTGAGAAAAGCTCTCCGGCATGCTGGTGTTCAGCTCATTGTCGGTCTGCCAGCCCAGAACATGGGGGTTGCCGCGGTAATGCTCGGCCATCGCCCTGGTGATGCGCTTGCTATGTTCGCGGAACACAGGGCTTGCCGTATCGCAGTGCTGGCGCGAGCCGTGGCTCATCGGCCGGCCCTTGCCGTCGACCCTTAAAATTTCAGGGTGCGCAGCGGTCAGCCAGCGCGGCGGGGTGGCGGTCGGCGTGCACATGATCGTGTCGATGCCGTAGCGCCCGAGGATCGCGATGGCGCGGTCGAAGAGATCGAAATTGTAGGTGCCGAGCTTCGGCTCCAGAATATGCCAGGCGAATTCGGCCATGCGCACAACGTTGAAGCCGGCTTTCGCCATGCGCTCGGCATCGCGCTCCCAATAGCTTTCGTCGACATGCTCGGGATAGTGCGGCACACCGACGAGGAAGCGGTCGGTCTGGACGGTGTTCCATACGGAGAGGGTCTTGTCGGACACGGGCGGTCGTTCCTTATTTGTCGAGAATGGTCTTGCGGGCGCTGATCGTGCGGCCGCCATTGGGAGAAAAGAGATAGAGCTCGCGCGCATCGAGCTTCAGCGCCACCTTCTGGCCGGCGGCAAAGGGCGCGACGTAGGAGAGCTGCGCGGTGATGTTGCCGGTGCCGCTTTCCGAGGCGATGGTGCGGAGATTGCCGGCATCGACATAGAGAATGGTCTCGCGGCCGAGATGCTCGACGAGGCGCACCTCGCCATGTACGGCCCCCTCCCCACTGCCCTCGGCGACCACGGCGATTGCCTCCGGCCGCACGCCGAGCGTCAGCTCAGCGCCTTTCGCAAGTGTTGCCGGCTGGGCAAGCTCCACCGTCAGCGGAGCAAGGCCGGGCGCGGAAACGGTGATGCTGAGGCCGGAGACGGCATCGACGGTGACGCCGAGGAAATTCATGCGCGGCGCGCCGAGAAAGCCGGCGACGAAGAGATTGTCCGGATTGCGGTAAAGCTCCAGCGGCGAGCCGACCTGCTCGATGATCCCCTGGTTCAACACGACGATGCGGCTTGCCATGGTCATCGCCTCCACCTGGTCGTGGGTGACATAGACCATGGTGGCGCCAAGCTCGGCATGCAGGCTGCTGAGTTCCACGCGCATCTGCGTGCGCAGCGCCGCATCGAGATTGGACAGCGGCTCGTCGAACAGGAAGACCTCGGGCGAGCGGGTGATCGCCCGGCCGATCGCCACGCGCTGCCGCTGCCCGCCGGAAAGCTGCTTCGGCCGCTTTTCCAGCTGGTCGGTGATGCGAAGGATCTTGGCGGCGCGGGCGACCGCCGCATCGATCTCCGCCTTCGGGCGCTTCGCCATTCTGAGGCCAAAGCCCATATTCTCCGCCACCGTCATATGCGGATAGAGCGCATAGGACTGGAACACCATGGCGATGCCGCGCTCGCCCGGTTCCTTCAGGCTGACATCGCGGCCGTTGATGAGGATCTGGCCTGAAGAGATCGCCTCCAGCCCGGCGATCGATTTCAACAGCGTGGACTTGCCGCAGCCCGAAGGCCCGACCATGACGATGAACTCGCCCTGCGCCACGGAAAGATCGATGCCGCGCAGCGCATGATAGGCGCCGTAATTTTTGTTGATCTCGCGGAGTTCGAGACTGGTCATATCCTGGCCCTCTCTTGTTGAAACGGAAGACGCTTGCTCATCCCTTCACCGCGCCCATGGTGAGGCCGGCGATGAAATGCCGCTGCATCAGGAAGAACATCACGACGGGCGGCACGGCGACGACGATGGTGCCTGCGGAAATCAGGTTCCAGGCTGAAACCCACTCGCCGCGCAGATTGGCTAGGCCCGCCGTGACAGGCTTGACGCTGTCGCTGACAGTCAGCACCACGGCCCAGAAATAATCGTTCCAGACGAAGGTGAAGATCAGGATGGCAAGGGCGGCCAGCGCCGGCCGCACCAGCGGGATCACCACATGGATGAGCGTCTGGAAGGGAGACGCCCCTTCGGCGCGCGCTGCCTGGAACAGCTCGTCGGGAAGTGCCGCGATGAAATTGCGCATGAAGAGCGTGGCAAAGCCCGTCTGGAAGGCGACGTGGAAGATGATCAGCGCCGCCGTCGTATCGATCAGGTCGAGCCGCACCATCAGGTCGCGCACCGGGATCATCATGATCTGGTGCGGCAGGAAATTGCCGCCGACGAAGAGCGCGAAGATCAGCATGTTGCCGCGAAAGCGGTAGCGCGACAGCACGAAGCCGGCGAGCGTCGACATGACAAGCACGCCGATGACCGAGGGAATGGTGATCGTCAGGCTGTTGAGGAAATAGCGCGCCATCGGCGTGTCGGTGAAGACGGCCCGGTAATTGTCGATGACGCCGATCTCCGTCGGCCAGCCCCAGAGATTGCCGCCCATCACGTCAGCCGTCGAGCGGAAGGAGGTAAGCACGATCGCAAAGAGTGGGCAGAGCCAGAGGAGGAGCACGATGACGACGGCAAGCACATAGAGGCGGCGCTGCCAGATCGCGGTTTCCGGAATGGGACGTGGATACATCAGCCTCCCCTCTCTTCGCTGCGGATGATGTGGGTGAGATACCAGGCGATGAAGACGGCCATGATCACGAAGAGCACCGAGGCGATCGCCGCGCCGTAGCCGAAGCGGTAGGAAAAGATCGACTGCTCGTACATCTGGTAGGCAAGCACCGAGGAGGAGCCGAACGGCCCGCCCGCCGTCATCACCGAGATCATGTCGAAGGAGCGCAGTGCGCCGACAACCGTCACGGCAATGGCGATGAAGGTGACCTGGGTCAGCTGCGGCAGCACGATATGGCGCAGCATGTTCCAGCCCCTCGCCCCATCGACCCGGCCCGCCCCGATCAGCTCTTCGCTCAGATTGTTGAGGCCGGCGAGATAGAGCACCATGCAGAAGGTGATCTGCGGCCAGAGGGCTGCGATGACGATCGCGAAAGTGACGAAATGCTCGTCGGAAAGTACCGCCGGCGCCACCGCCCCGAAAGCCCGGAAGATCAACGCCAGCAGCCCGAACTCCGGCGTATAGACCCAGGTGAAGACGACGCCGACCGTCACCGAAGCAAGCACCAGCGGAATGAAGAACAGCGATTTCAGGAAGCGCATGCCCTGAATTTTCTGGTTGACCAGGAGCGCGATGGCGAGCCCGATCGGCGGTGCCGCCATGAACATCACGAGCCAGATCAGATTGTTCTTCAGTGACACGTAGAATTGCGGATCGCTGTAGAGCTCGACGTAATTGCCAAGCCCGACCCACACCATCGGCCCAAAGCCATCCCACTCATGAAAGCTGATCCAGACGCTCCTGACCGCCGACAGCAGGATGACGGTGAAGAATAGCAGGATCGCCGGCGCGATGAGCAAAACCGGGGTAAGCCACCACCGCTGGCGGCGCCATAATGTCTGCATGTCGAGAACCTCACTTGCGACTGGACTGCCCCTCATCCGGCTGCCGCCACCTTCTCCCCGCTCGCGGGGCGAAGGGACCATGACGCAACCTCTCCGTCCCCCGCACACGTCAAGCAGGGCACGTCCCCTCTCCCCGTTTTTACGGGGAGAGGGTTAGGGTGAGGGGCATCTTCAGATGCGCGTTCGCCGATGATCAGATCTTGTAAATCCGCTTCCGCGTCCCCTCGAGGCGCGTGAGGATGGCCTTGCGCCGCTCGGGCTTGGCCATGAACTCCTGGAAGCCGACGAGGCCGGCCTGGGCCATGTCGGGATCGCTGTCGCGGTCGTAATATTGCGAGGCGCCCTGCACCGTTTTCAGGGTCTCCACTGCGACGTTGACGAGCGGGTCCTTGCTTGGCGGCAGATCGTGGCGCGGCGGCACGTTGCCGCCCGGCTCCATATAGATCGCCAGGTTCTCCGGCTTGTAGAAATAGGCGAGGAAATCGCGCGCGCCCTGCTTGTTCTTCGCCTTGGCCGGAATATGGACCGAATTGACCGAGAATTCCTCGAAATGGCCGATCTTCGGGTCGAGCACCGGGAAGGTCGCATAGGTCAGCTGCGGCATATCCTCTTCGGTGAAGGCCGAGCGCAGGAAGGCGCCGAGGTTCATCATGCCGGCCTTCTTCTGTGCGAGCAGCGCTGCGGCCTCCTGCCAGCCGAAGGACGTATGGTTCGGCGTGAAGAAGCCCTTTGAAATCATCGCTTCCCACTGGTCGAAGACGGGGGTCAGCGCCGGATCGAGATAGCTCATCTCGCCGTTCATCAGCGCCATGTGCCTGTCGAGCCCGTTGATGCGCAGGTTCATCTGGTCGAACCAGCCGGCCGCCGGCCACAATTCCTTGGTGCCGATCGCCACCGGGGTGATCCCGGCCGCCTTGCACTTGTCGCCATAGGCGAGGAACTCGTCAGCCGTCTTCGGCACGGTCAGCCCATATTGATCGAACACATCCTTGCGGTAGAACATGCCCCAGAGCGTGCCGCCTGTCGGAAGGCCGTATTGCTTGCCGTCATCGGTGACGGCGCCGGCCGTCGCCCCCAGCACGTCCTTGTATTTCTCCTTCTCGAAGAGATCGGAAATATCGTCGAACAGGCCGCGCTTGACGAAAGCGCGCATGCGGTTTCCCGAAAACCAGAAGCAGATATCGGGCGCGCCGGCGACGAGATAGTTGCGGATCGCCGTCTTGTGCGCCTCGTGGTCCATATTGTTGATGATGACGTTGACGCCGGCTTCCTTGCCGAAATTGGCGGCGATCGTCTTCAGCGCATCGAGTGCGGCGGCGTTGTTTTCGGACGAAATGATCGTCACGTCCTGCGCCTGCGCGATCGCCGGGATCGGAAAGCTGCCCACCGCTGTCGTCGTGATCGCGGCTGCGGAAACCACGCCCGCCCCTTTCAGGAAGCGCCTGCGTGTGGTTGCCGGAAATTGCTTCGAAAATGCCATCGAATTCCTCCCAGTTGATCGATCAACATCGCCTGGCGAGCCGCCTCCTCCTGAAGCGTGCTCGCAGGCATTCAACGTGCCGATCCGTTCATGATCTCAGGCGTATAATCCGCTTGGCTCAGTTGATCGACGGCCGAACTTATGCATAGATCGAAACGACCCGCAATAATTAATTTACAAAATTAAGGAATGCATCGTGAAGCTCAAAGGCGACCAGACCACGGCCAGAGCCATGAACCGACGCCTCATTCTCAACCTTCTCCGCCGCGAAGGGCCGAGGAGCCGCGCCGATATCGCGACGGTGATTGGCCTCAGCCCCGCCGCCGTCACCTTCGTCGTTTCAGACCTGCTGGAGGAAGGCATCGTCACCGAGGGCAAGGCCGTTCCCGGCCCGGCCGGCCGCCGGCCGATCCCCGTCGAGATCAATTACGAGCATTCGCTCGCCGTCGGTTTCAAGCTGATGGTGGATTCGGTGGAATGCGTGGCGACCGATCTCGCCACCAATCCCGTCGCCGCCATGCGCGTCGGCCTCTCGGGCCACGATCCGGATGTGGTCGCCGACCTCTTGGCGGCCACCGTGCCCGAACTGGTGAAGCTCGCCGGCCGGCCGAAAGCCAGGCTCGCCGGCATCGGCATCTCCATGCCCGGCGTCATCAACCACGAGCAGACCGCCTGCGTACGCAGCCACCGCTTTAAATGGGATAACGTCCCCCTCGCCGCGCTGGTCGCAAGCCGCGTCCACGTGCCGGTCTGGCTGGAGGACGATACCAACGCCTATGCCATCGCCCAGCAGCTCTTCGGCCTCGGCCGCCAGCACCGCAACATGGCCGTGCTTGCCGTCGGTGTCGGCATCAGCTGCGCCCTCGTCATCGACGGCAAGCTCTATCGCGGCGCAAACGGTGCCGCCGGCAAATTCGGCCACACGCTCTACGAAGAAAACGGCCGCCTCTGCGAATGCGGCAAGCGCGGCTGCCTGATGGCCTATCACTCCGAGCTCTCGATGCTGCGCCGCTGGCGCGAGGCAACCGGCAGCAGTGAGGAACTCGGCCTGCCCCAACTCTGCGAAGCGCTCGCATCAGGCGACACTACCGCCACCGCCCTCGTCGCCGATTCCGGCCGCGGCATCGGCACCGCCCTCGCCAACCTCGTCAACATCACCGACCCCGAAGTCATCGTCGCCGGCGGCGAAGCCGTCTCCCTCGGCGACGCTTTCCTCACGCCGCTCCGCGAAGCCCTTTCCGCCCGCACCTTCCGCACCGCCCCACCGCTCCTGCCCGACTGGGAAGACAACTCCTGGGCAAGGGGGGCCGCTGCGCTGGTCACCCAGAAGATATTCGATTTCGAGTCATCGGGCGGGGTGACGGATATCGCGACGCTCGGTGTGAGAGGCTCGACCTCGGCGGCTTGAGGTGTGGGAGAACGGCGGGATCGCCCTTGCCTGGACAGGTCCTGCCGTGCAGCCCCCTCATCCGCCTGCCGGCACCTTCTCCCCGAGGGGAGAAGAGACTTGTGGCACCGCCGAATATACATTCAACCAACCACGGTAGACGTAAGGCGAGGCATCGCCGCGAGTCTCTTCTCCCCGGCGGGGAGAAGGTGCCGGCAGGCGGATGAGGGGGCTGCGGCTACCGTCGAATGCTGTATCGGCATTTCAACATCGGCATAGATGGAGAGTTCAGCCCGGCGCACCGCTCCCCGTAGCCCGGTTGCATTTCGCGCCCACGCGACTACCTTTCATACGAAGCCGCTCTCCCCTCAGCGGCAAACAGAAACGACCGTGAGCAAGCCATGTGCCGAAACATAAAACCTCTGTTCAATTTCGATCCGCCAGCGACGGACGACGAGATTCATGATGCCGCGCTGCAGTTCGTGCGGAAACTCAGCGGAACGACCAAGCCGGCGAAGCGCAATGAGGCCGCGTTCGAACGCGCGGTCAGTTCGATCGCTGCCTGCGCCCGCGAACTGCTCGATTCACTCGAGACCTCTCAGCCGCCTCGCGATCGCGAGGAAGAAGCGGCGAAGGCGCGCGCGAGAAACGCCATCCGGTTCGCGTAAGTCTCATGAGAGATCTCACTCAGGTCTCTCGCTACACTTGCTTACAAAAAAGCGGGTTTCCAGACACATCCCTGGTTCAATCATCGACTGAAATGGCGATGCGGCCGATGAGCCGACAGATGGTCAATTCAGGAAAGATGACACTATGAAAACGATCCAGGTTATCGCGCTCGCCCTCGCTCTCGGCACTGCCGCTGCAGCGCATGCAGAGCAGCCGCTGCAGCGCACCGATCTCGTGGAGAACGATATCGACGTGCCCGGCCACGAAGCCGTTCAAGTGCGCGTCGATTTCGCGCCGGGCGTTCTCGCGCCCAACCACTCGCATCCCGGCGAAGAGATCGCCTTCGTCATCGAGGGCACGCTGGAATATCAGCTCGAAGGCAGGGAGCCGGTGACGCTTCATGCCGGCCAGTCCCTGTTCATTCCCTCCGGCACCGTCCACTCGGCCAAAAACGTCGGCAGCGGCAAGGCTTCGGAACTGGCGACCTATATCGTGCGCAAGGGTGAGCCCCTGGTGGTGCTGGCGAAGTAGGGTTGCTTGGGGTGGCGTTGCTGGCGCGTCAAGTGTTTGGTGTGCCGTGCCGCCCCCTCATCCGCCTGCCGGCACCTTCTCCCCGCTGGGGAGAAGAGACTAGCTGCAGCGTCGAATATGAACACAACCAAAGGCGGCAGATAGAAAGCGAGACGCCGCCACGAATCTCTTCTCCCCAGCGGGGAGAAGGTGGCGGCAGCCGGATGAGGGGGCTGCACGGTAAGCCGTTAGCTAACGTCCTTCCCTCATGCTCCGGCAGTAAGACTGATTACACCCTCACCTTCACTAAACCGCCCAGACAACACCCTCAAAACTCATCCCACTGCCCACTCGCCAGCGCCGCATTGCCCTGCGTCTGATACGCCCTGCCGACCTTGGCCCTCAGATCGCGCGCGGGAGAACCGGTCTCCGCAGGCCTCGCCTGCGCCGGTCTGCGAACTGCGGCCGTCTTCTCGATGTTGAATTCCTGCAGCATGTCGGCGATCCGGGCAATCTCGCGCACCAGCGCGTGGCTTGCGGCGGTGGATTCCTCCACCATGGCGGCGTTCTTCTGGGTGCCCTGATCCATGGCGTTGACGGCCGTGTTGATCTCGGCGAGCGCGGTCGCCTGTTCGCGTGCGGCTTCGACGATCGAGCCGATATGGCGGTCGATCTCCTTGACCTCGTCGGCGATGACGGTCAGCGCCTCGCCGGTTTCGCCGACCAACGAAACGCCGGTCTTCACATGCTCGCCCGAGGCGTTGATCAGCGCCTTGATCTCCTTTGCCGCCTTGGCCGAGCGCTGGGCAAGCTCGCGCACCTCCTGGGCGACGACGGCAAATCCCTTGCCGGCTTCGCCGGCGCGCGCGGCCTCGACGCCGGCGTTGAGCGCCAGCAGGTTGGTCTGGAAGGCGATCTCGTCGATGACGCCGATGATGCTGGATATTTCGCGCGAGGAACTGTCGATCGCGCCCATGGCGGTGACCGCCCGCTCGACGATCCGGCCGGACAGTTCAGCGCCGGTGCGCGCCTTTGCGACCAGCTGGCCCGCCTCTTCCGCGCGCCGGCTGGAATCCTTGACCGTGGTGGTGATCTCTTCGAGTGCGGCCGCCGTCTCCTCGATCGAGGCGGCCTGCTGCTCGGTGCGCCTGGCGAGATCGTCGGCAGCCGAGCGGATCTCCTGCGCCCCGGCGTTGATCTGCCCGGCGGCGGAATCGATCTCGCGGATCGTGCCCGTCAATTGCTCGAGCGCGTGGTTGAAATCGTCGCGCAGTCGATGGTAGGCCTCGGGCAGCTCATCGGTGATGCGGTAGCTGATATCCTTGGCTGCGATGGCGGCCATCGCCTTGCCGAAGCAATCGCTCACCAGCTTCTGTTCGCTGGCGATCGCGTCCGCCTGCGCCTTCTGCTTGGCGATTTCGGCCTCGTCGATGTAGACCGAGATGGCGAGATCCATATCGAGCATCGCGGCCTTGACGAGGCTTGCCAGCGCCTTGCCGAACTCCGCCGGCTTCATGGTCTTGCGGGAAAACATCCCCTGCGGGAACATCTCCTCGACCGCACTCCGGATCAGATGATCGACGATGATGGCGTAGCCGCCGATATACCATCTCGGCTCCAGGCCGATGCGGGCGTGCACGGTGCCGATGGTGCGGACCTTGCCGACATAATCCTCGCTGAAATTGCCGTCCGATATATTGGCCCAATGCCCCATCTGGGCGCCCTTGGCCCGGGCGATGTGCTCATCGGAGGAAAAGAAGCGCTTGACCTCCGGGCTGCCGCGCAGCTGCGCATAGAACTTGTCGAGCCCATGCGGCAATTCCCGCTCGATCAGGGCTTTCAGCGACCGGATGCCGGCGCGCCCTTCATTGTCGAGCCCCATGAATTCGAGGCGACGGTCGATATTCTGGCTTCGCGAGGCAGCATCGGCCTGCCCGGAAGCGGCGCGCTGATGAGAGTGCTGACCGGTATGAGCCTGAGAATTGTTCTGCATTGATGCCCCCTTGGAAACAGAATTCGGCAAACGATGCGGGCGGGAACCTGTCCCTGAAGTCCTTGTTTCTGCAACCTGTCATGCAGTCCCCGCCCGTCGGCTGAGATCGAATTGGGGGCCGCATGGTTTCCGAAAGGTAAATGGTCTCGATAGGCCACACCTATTCGGCGCAGACTGGATAGAGGTGCGAATTTCGGACATCGCCTCGGCGCAAGACTTCCGCTACAAGGGATGGTCGTCCGACCGGATGCTACAGGAGGCTGCACATGGGCCTGTCAGACATCCGCGAGCGGATTGCCGCAGCAGGCGTCGAGCCAGTCGACGACCTACCTCCACCATCCTGCTAAGATCCAGCTACTTTATCAGGCCGGGAGACTTCCCGCGTGGCAGACAGAACGCTGGCCTGGGAGCATTGTCCATCCAGGTCACATACTGCTCAAAGGATGGGATGAGCCTGAGCTTGACGGCCGTGGCATAGCAATCGTCGAGATTGCGTTTGCTCTTGAAGCATCCGTTAACGGATTGGATTTTGCCGGAAACGTCAGGCTCCACGTACTCGCCGAACAGACCATCCGGAATCCCGTGCTGGCGCAACTCCTCCCCGAACTGCTTTTCATCCTTTCGGGAATATATCGCCAGCGCGATAATATGGTTGCCCAGTTGCTCGACCATGAGGTCTCTACTGGGCGGGAAGTAGGACGGCGGGATAATCGATGTCGAGCTGATAGCATAATAAAGCGCGGTGAGTGCTGCAGCGTTCCCTTTGCGCGCCTCTTTCCAGACCGCTTTCCAGGCTTGCGCACAATCATCCTGGCGCAAAAATCTCCCCATCTCGTTTTCCCAAGCCGCCGGTTTTTCTTCACTCGCAGTGGCGATTACGGGAAATGAGAGAACGAGACCGGTAAATAACAGGAATGAAACAATTGGCCGGATCAAAAAACCACGAATGAATCTGCGCATGATAATTTCTACTCCCCCAATAAAATCTCTAATTGCACAATTGGGAGTCATAGAAGACTTTATGTTCTTGCTGCGGCGAAACTTGCCGGTCCCGATCTAATTCCGAAGTGCTCCCCCAGCCACGAGAAAACCACCACCTCCCCGTGTCATCCCCTTGCCGCGCACCCGGCTGCCACCTATCCTCCGGATAGCGGTCGCGCGCCCCAAGTCAGGGGCTGCTTTTGGGGAACCGCAAGGGATGACGATGCTTCGCATATTGACCGGATTTTTCAGCCTTCTTCTGTTGTCCTGCCTCGACTCGCCGGCCCTTGCCGCGGATAAATTCTGCCCACAAAGGGAAACGATCCTCGCTTTCAGCGACATCGTGCTTGCCGATACTGCAGGTTTGCCGCCGGCGGTTACCGACAAGTATGGCGCCGAGGCTGCCTATCTCAAGATTCGCTATACGCCGCTCGCGGACCAGGAAACCCGCGATTTGCTATCAACCTTGCTCCAGCGGAATCTCAAAGCCGTCGCGGTGAACGATCTCGTGGCCGCGTGGTACATCCACAGCATGGGGTATAAGAGGCTCCGTGATGCACTTGGCGTCGAGGAATTTGATCGCACGGTATCATACCTTGGCATATCCGGCATCCGCGCGCTGCTGCTGCAGGAAGGCGGCGCAGACATTCTGATGAAGCGGTTCGCCGTTGTGCCGTTCCATACGGCAATCGAGATGAACAGCGCATTCAACAACGGTCACGGCGTCGTCACCGCGTCCATCATCGATCAGCCGGACGAGTTCAAGGAGAAAATCGTCCAGGCGGCGGACGCTCACGGCTTGCCCGTTATCGCCGGCTATGTCGCCGCCAGCGAAAACAATCCCCGGGCGTGGGACGCCTTTGTGGCGCGAGGCACGTCAACGGAAAGCCCAGGCCTGATGCGGATGCGCGCCAACTTCGTGCGGGCCGTGGTCGGCCATCCCAAGCTTGACCGCGCACCAAATGAGCGCGACACGCACTATGACATGCTGATGGCCAGGGCTCTCCAGCCTGAGGAGAGTTTTCTGAGCCATTTGTACGTCCTTACCGACCTTGATGCCGAACCGATCGATCCCATCGCTCAAAAGCTGACACAGCAAATTCGAAGCGGTGCGATCAGGAGAAACGGCACGATGGACGCCGGGTGGCTGTTTGGCTATCGAGAAGCTATCGATGTTTTCGGGCAATCAAAGCTCGTGCCCGCTCTTCAGAAACGAACCTATTACGGCAGACGCTACGTCAGATCATCAGATGCCCTCACCATCCAGGATGTCATCGACCGAATGCTTGCTGTCGAGGCTTTGCAGCCTTACGTTACGGGGAAGATCGATGCCGTGCCGCCCCTACCCGACGACGTCTCCGACAAGATGAGGGCCGACTGGCCGCGCTGGACGGAGATGGCCGGAAAGGTCCGCAACGGCGGCGCCTCGCCTATCCTTGCCGCCGACCCCGCGACCTTCGGCATCGTGACGGAACTTCTATTCGCCAAAGCGGACCAGGAGGCTCTGCGGGCCTTCGTCCGCCGGGCCCCAACCGGCGAAGCTCGTATCTCCGTCGCCAATGACTTCGCCATCCGCCTTGACCGTGCCTGCGCCTCCTACCTCTACTATCCCACCGAGGCTGGCACGCTTGACGGTCAATCGATCTTCAAATTCGATACAGAGTAAGAGGCGATAAAGACAGCGCATCATTGCCGATTTGGACAGTCCGTTTAGGAGCCTCAGACGATGAAAACCGCCATCATATTCGACTGTGAATTTCTCTGCCTCGAAGGCTCGCAGCGCCGGTTCTGGTGCGCGGCGCATGATCCCGATCCCGTCATTGCTCAGATCGGCGCCGTCAGGCTCGGTCTCGAAGGCGAATTCCCGATCCTCGATACGCATAAATCCTATATCAAGGCGGTCGACCGCTTCGGCAGGCGGTATCCGCTCGATCGCTACTTCACCGATCTCACCGGCATTACCGAGGAGGATATCGAGGCTCATGGCGTGGCCTTGAAGGATGCGCTTTCCGCTGTCGACAGCTTCTCGGGCGGCGCCCGCTTCTGGTCCTGGGGGAAGGACGAGATGAACATGGTGGCGATCAGCTGCTATGTCGCCGGCATAGAGCCGCCCATCCCGGCCCAACGTTTCGACAATGCGGTCAAGCTGCTCCTTGCCGCAGGCATGCCGATCGAGGATCTGGCAAAAACGCCAAGCAGCAAGCTCGCCGACTACTACGGCATCGAGCACCCTCCGTTGAGAGGCCATGACGGGCTCGATGACGCCCTGTCGATATCCTACACGCTGCAGCACCTGATGAGGATCGGGAAGCTGCACCCCAAGGCCTTCGACCGGTTCTGAGGGCGAACACCGAGCGCGAAGCAGTGCCCGGCCAAACGCTGGGCACTGCGCTTTAAGCCTTTGTTTTGCGCATGTGGTTATCGCAAAAGCGCGCACACTTTTGCGCGACATGCTCTGGGCGGCAGCCTTACTTCTGCTGCTGCGCCGGCGGCGGGGTGCCGATCTTTTCCAGGACCTTCTTGGCGAGAGCCGGGTCGCTCTGGGCGGCCGTCAGGATCGACGAATATTCCTCGACGGAAATGTTGTTCGAGGCTTGGACGGTGTCGACCATCTGCTTCTTGGCTTCCTCCTGCAGCTTTTGCTTCGTCGCATCGTCCTTCGTCGCGTCGATCTTGGCCGAATATTCCTGCCGGACCTTGTCCACCTGCAGATAGGCGACGGCAAAGGCTTCGAGCTTCTGATCGCTGACGGGCGCGGCCGCACCGCCGCCCTGTCCCTGCATCGGCGCCTGGCCCTGTGCCGGCGGCTGCGCTTGTGCCGGCTGCTGCTGGGCCGATGCCGGGCTGAAGGCAAGCAGGCTGAACACCGCGGCGGTCATCGTTGCGAGGGATGTGTAACGAGTGATCATTTTCATTCCTTTTCCGGTGATTTCGGTCGATCGCTCAGCCCTTGAAAGGCTGGCGAGGCCGCGACGATGAAGCCTGAAAAGGGCGCGATGCGGCGATAGCGGGGCCATTTGCTGACGATTGAGCGGCGGCTTTGTGACCGCCGCCCCGAATTCAGCGCGCAAATTTCCTTGCCCCGGCCACGCAGAGAATGACGGCGACCGTCACGCCAAGCATCGCCCACGTCACCGGCTCGTGCAGCAGCGTGGCGGCGAGCGCCAGGCCGAAGAAGGGCTGGAGCAGCTGCAGCTGGCCGACGGCAGCGATGCCGCCCTGCGAGAGGCCGCGATACCAGAAGATGAAGCCGATCAGCATGGAGAACAGCGAGACATAGGCAAGGCCCGCGAGCGCCGGCATCTCGATCCCGGCGAAACTCGCCGGCCGGTAAAGGAACGCGACCGCGATCATCACAGGCAGCGACAGCACCAGCGCCCAGGAGATCACCTGCCAGCCGCCGAGCGTGCGCGACAGCCTGCCGCCCTCGGCATAACCGAGGCCGCAGACGAGGATCGCCGCCAGCATCAAGAGGTCGCCGACCGGCGAGGCCGTCAGCCCTTGCATCAGGGCGAAACCCGCCACCAGCGCGCTGCCGAGAATGGAGAAAATCCAGAAAGCCGGCTTCGGCCGTTCGCCGCCGCGGATCACTGCGAAGCTCGCCGTGGCAAGCGGCAGCAGGCCGACGAATACGATCGAATGGGCCGATGTGACGTGCTGCAGCGCCAGTGCCGTCAGCAGCGGAAAACCAACCACGACGCCGAGTGCCACGACGGCAAGGGAGAGGATTTCGCGCCCGGTCGGCCGTCTCTGCCGGAAGACGAGCAGCAGGCAGAGCGCCAGCAGCCCGGCGATCGCCGCGCGCGCCACGGTAAGGAAAACGGGATCGAACTGCGCCACCGCCACGCGGGTCGCCGGCAGCGAGCCGCTGAAGATCACCACCCCGATCAAACCATTGATCCATCCTGCCGTCATACGTTCCATGATGCGCCGCACTTCCTTCCAACTGCATGCCGGGTGAGCGGCATGCATAAAAACAATAACCTAAGGCGCGTTACCTGAATCAGATTCCGAGGAACGCGCCATCCATCCTTATCCGCCAATGCCGATAGCCATGACAGGGACGGTCTGATACGATTTCGCAAAACTGTTATGATGCAGAAAGCAGTACAGATGAACGAAGAGAGCGCAGCACGCACGCGTGTCGAGATGGTGATGGCGACGATCCGGCAGCGCATTGCCGGGCGCAGCCTGACGCCGGGCGCAAGGCTGCCCTCGGTGCGGAGCCTCGCAGCCAGCATGAAGCTCTCGACCTCTACCGTCGTCGATGCCTATGAGCGCCTGGTCGCCGAGGGCGCGATCCTTTCAAGGCCGGGCTCGGGCTTCTACGTCGCCAATCAAGCGGCACCCTTCGCGCTCGCCGAAGCTGGGCCGAAACTCGACCGCGCCGTTGATCCCTTCTGGATCTCGCGGCAATCGCTGGAGGCCGATGTATCAGACCTGAAGCCCGGCTGCGGCTGGCTGCCGCCCTCCTGGCTGCCCGGGGAAAGCATGCGCCGGGCGCTCCGGACGCTTGCCCGCGCCGACGGCCCGGCACTTGCCGATTACGGCTCGCCGCTCGGCCTGCCGCCCTTGCGCCAGCTGATTTCGCGGCGCATGGGCGAACGCGGCATCGAGGCCTCGCCGGATCAGATCCTGCTTGCCGACTCCGGCACCCAGGCGATCGACCTACTCTGCCGCTTCCTGCTCGAACCCGGCGATACCGTGCTGGTCGACGATCCCTGCTATTTCAATTTCCATGCACTCCTGCGCGCCCACCGGGCAAAGATCGTCGGTGTGCCCTATACGCCTTCGGGCCCCGATCTCGAGCGTTTCGCCGAGGTCGTCGCCGAGCATCGGCCACGGCTCTACATCACCAACTCGGCCATCCACAATCCAACAGGCGCCACGCTCTCCCCGGTCACGGCCCACCGCGTCCTCAAACTCGCCGACCAGTTCGACTTGACCATCATCGAGGACGATATCTTCGCCGATTTCGAACAGACGCCGGCCCCGCGCCTTGCCGCCTTCGATGGGCTCGAGCGCGTCATCCACATCGGCAGCTTCTCCAAGACGCTCTCGGCTTCGGCCCGCTGCGGCTTCGTCGCCGCCAAACCCGAATGGATCGACGGCCTCACCGACCTCAAGATCGCCACCTCCTTCGGCGGCGGCCGGATGACGGCCGAGCTGGTGCTGAATGCCTTAAGCGACGGCAGCTACCGCAAACACATGGAAACACTGCGGCAGCGGCTCGCCCGCACAATGGGCGAGGTCTCGGCCCGGCTGAAGGGCCTCGGCATCACCCCCTGGCTGGAGCCCCAGGCCGGCATGTTCCTCTGGTGCCGCCTGCCTGACGGCATCGATGCGACTGACGTGGCGCGGGCGGCATTGGAAAAGCGGATCGTGCTGGCCCCGGGCAATGCCTTCAGCCTCTCGCAATCGGCGACGAATTTCATGCGGTTCAACGTGTCGCAGACGCTGGATCCGAGAGTGTTCGAGGTGTTGGAGGATGTGTTGAGAAAGACCGCACGATAAAGCTTACGCGCTGGATCTCTACAAAGACGCAAAGACATCAGAACGACCGAAAGGTCATGCCGAGTGGCACCCCCCTCTGCCCTGCCGGGCATCTCCCCCACAGGTGGGGAGATCACAAGTGGCTTACGCTTCCTACCCATCTACCGTTTCGCCGTGCTGCAACGTTGATTACTTGGGGAAACCCGTGCGCCCAGCCGATCTCTCCCCTTGTGGGGGAGATGGCCGGCAGGCCAGAGGGGGGTGTCACACGGCACGCCGGCACGGGAATCAGCCAACGCCCCTGTTGCGAACGCGGCATTCTCCAACGTCCCTCATCCTCGTACGCTGTGTGCATCTAAGGACGAGATCTTTCGGGCTCCGCCCCCCATCAATACGACCGGTTGACCGCTCTGTCGTTCTCCAGCCGCGTGACGCAGCCTTCCAGCTTGGCGAGCAGCAGGTCGAAGTCGAGCGGCTTGGTCAGATAGTCCGCTGCGCCGCCTCGGAGACCCGCGAGCGTGTTTTCGCGGTCGGTCAGTGCGGTCAGCAGGATGAAAGGGACGTTGGAGAATTGCGGGTGGTTCATCTGGATTTCCGCCAGCAGTTGATGTCGCTGACGACGATGTCGGGCCATTTCGACAGGATCATTTCTAAGCCCTCTGCGCCGTTTGCAGCCTCGAGCGTCCTGTCTACTGTGGAACTTCAGCATAGCGGATGATGCTCTGATTTTGGACGTTGGCGACCAATTCATCAGAGCGAGACAAAAATCGACGGAGCAAAGGTGAGGAATTTGAATCGTTGTATCCTAAGGTGAGATCAATTGTCGGAGGCACACCCTCAAGTGCTCTGGCAACGACATTTGGCGTCAGCATATTTTGCGCATAAAGCGGAATAAGCGTTATTCCGCCTGTAGACACGACGAGCGACATTGCTGATGGCAGGCCTTCGCCTTCGTACTCTGCCTTGAGTGTGATCCCAACGTTCGAGGCGTAATCTTGGATCACGGATTGCAGTACGGGAGAAATTCTAGCCGAACTGACGTAAGTTTCGCGGGCAAGGTCCTGCGGCTGGATCTTTTTGCGCGACGTCAAGCGATGGTCCGCCGGCAGCACGGCGATCAGTGGCTCCTTGGCTAAAAATTTGAAGGACACACCAACACTCTGCGTCTCGGGGCGAAGGAAAGCGACGTCCAGCTTGCCTCGCATCAGTGCCAGAGCAAGGTCCGGGGAAGACTGACTGGACAATATGATCTCAACCTCCGGCGCTTCCTCACGAATAATGCGCAATGCATGGGGTAGCCACACGACCTCTTGCCCTGCGAGAAAACCGATAGTGAACGACTGCTTTTCCGGCCGTTCTGCCCGCCGGGCCCCTTCCGCAGCCGCCTCGACTTGCAATAACGCCAGCCGCGCGTGATCAAGAAACACTTTGCCGGCGGCGGTGAGCGTCACGCCGCGCGACTGCCGTTCCAATAGTTTTACACCGACTTCGGTTTCCAGATCGCGAATTTGCCTGCTGAGTGAGGGCTGGGACGTGTGAAGCCGCCGCTCTGCTGCGGTCAGTAAGCTTCCCTCCTCCGCAACAGCAACAAAATAGCGCAAATGCCTCAGTTCCATCGGGCCCTCGCTATACCTTCAAGGCATAGCTCGAACGTACAAGGTATTTGTCTGCGATAAAAGAGGGATTTAATTAACGTCGCAATTTCGGGGTATAGTCGAACGCGCCTCGCCGGAGTATTTCGCAAACAACTCTGTCCAATCGGAGAGGGGACGCTAAATGTCCAAAAGCCTATCGCAGTAGCGCGTGGATGAATGGCTCTAATTGATTAATTATGATCTTCAAATGAATGCTTAACAGCGAAAATGGAGCGACGCGATGCCTACAATAACCACCACGGACGGCGTAAACATCTTCTACAAGGACTGGGGCTCAGGCCAGCCGATCGTTTTCAGCCACGGCTGGCCGCTGTCGGCGGACGACTGGGACGCCCAGATGACCTTCTTCCTTCACCACGGCTACCGGGTGATCGCCCACGACCGGCGCGGCCACGGCCGATCCGACCAGCCCGGCACCGGCAACGACATGGACCACTGGGTTGCCGACCTCGCGGCCCTGACCGAGCACCTAAACCTGCGCGACGCGATCCACATCGGCCACTCCACGGGTGGCGGTGAGGTGGCTCGCTATGTCGCCCGCCACCAAGAGCGCGTCGCGAAGGCGGTACTGGTCGCTTCCCTGACGCCGAACATGTACCGGAGCGAGGAAAACCCGTCCGGTCAGCCGCCGGAGTGGTTCGAAGCGATCCGCGCGGGCGTGCTGGGCAACCGGTCGCAGTTCTTCCGGTTCGTCCCTGAGAACCCGTTCTACGGTTACAACCTCGATGGGGCGAAGCCTTCGGAGGCGATCATTGCGAACTGGTGGCGCCAGGGCATGGCCGGTGGTGCCCTGGCTCACTACGCGACTGTCGACTCTTGGCTGGAAGATTATACCGAAGACCTCAAGAAGATCACCGTGCCGGTGCTGGTGATGCATGGCGAGGCCGATCAAGTCGTCCCCTTTGCAAGCTCCGTGCCGCGTGCGGTCGACCTGCTCAAGAACGGGTCGCTGAAGACCTATCCGGGCTACCCCCATGGCATGCTGACCACACATGCAGATGTCCTCAACCCCGACCTGCTCTCGTTCATCAGGTCTTGACGACATCGACCGGACCGCGGCCTTCACCCAACGTCGGCCGCACGATCTGTCACCCGGCAGTGCCGGGTGACACCTGTCGCCATCGACAGGCCAGCATGGCTGGCGTTGCTGCCGTCTTTGAGTTTTATTGCGCTCAGCTCGATGGCAGCTTTTGGGACACTGACCATAGTGTCTGAACGGCTGAAATGAAGGTGCAAAGCCGCCATCTCCTTCGACAACGAAAAAGTCCCCTTAGGGCCGACAGGAACCTTTAGGACGGTAAGGACAACGTGGTGATGGAACACCGGTTACCGAAGGGTCATCCTTCCATTCATTGAACGCAGAAGCGCCCCCTCGTCCCTCGCCCTCAGGATGAGGCTCTCTCGGCCGCCGGCGCTCGGAGTAAATTCGCCTGTACGTTCAATAATTGCATGAGCACACGCACGCATTTAGCCGCGCGGCTACTCCCCTTACCGGGCGAAAGCCTCAAACGGGTTGTCGTGGGTCAGGCGCATCAGCGTCCCATCATCCACGCCCCGCCGTTTCAGCTCGGGCAATAAGACCGTCGAAAGGTGCGTGTACGGCTTGGGTGTCCCGCCCATCGGCAGCGCCGGATCGAACCAGCCCCGATCATGGCTCAGCAATAGGCGGTCGCCGCAGCCTGCCTCCAGCGCCTTGATCACCAGCTCGGCTACCTCGTCATCCCCGGCGCGGCCGACATGGTCATACTCGATCCAGGCGCCCCGCTCGGCAACGGCGACATTTAAGGCGAAGTCCTTTTCTTCCTGCGTGTGGATCGAGATGAACCTGTCGGCCCGATAGCCCTCGGCCTCGATGACATCGAGCTGATCCATGACGACCCGCCCCTTGATCGTGTGGCTGCCGATGACCGCGCCCGTCTGCGCCGCGGCGCGCGCGGCTGCCCGCAGGATTTTCGTCTCGAGCGCCGTCATGTCATCGTCGCCGGCGCTGAGCTTGATCCAGCCTGCCTGGAACCCGGTCTCGCCGATCTCATCCGTCAGCTCGCGCAGCATCCACGCCTCCAGCTGCTTTTCGGAAGCATGGCGGACCCATTCGGGAATCCAGGGCTCGCGGTAATTGCCTGTCGGAACGACGATCGGAAAATCCGTCGCAAGCGACACGGCAAGATCGATATCCGCACGGCGTCCGACGCCGCCGGTCGAGCATTCGACCAGGGCGGTCACTCCAAGCTTCTTGATCTTCTCGATTTCCGGCGCCATCAGCCGAACGACGTCTTCGGTGTTGGCTTCGGCATAACCTGGCTGGTCGGGTGTCCTGAGATCGACGAAGACGTGCTCGTGCGGCAGGATCATCCCAAGCTCGGATTTGCTCTTGAGCCCGAGCGTCGTGCGCAGATGTTTCAAAGTCTTCTCCCCCACCGACACAGCCTCGACACTGCCGCGAAACTAGATCGTCGGGTGGCGAAATCAATCGCTCGCCGGAAGATAGCGGCGGAGTAATTGCGTTCTGATTCCATTTGGCGGGCCTTCGATCATCATCTTTGGCCGCAAGGCACTCCGACCAGCTGAGGTGCGATCCGCAGCATCGCCTCGAATGGCGTGCCGCGTGGCCCCCTCATCCGCCTGCCGGCACCTTCTTGGATAAGAAAAATGTAGGATACTGACGCTTGCCGGGCGGGTGGCCGCCCGCCCGGCAGCTGGTTGTCGGATCGTCACCTTCTTAGC
>NZ_ML133707.1 GCF_003985155.1 Rhizobium vallis
TCGATCATATGGAAGTTTCTAGTTCCAGAGCTAGGCGCAGACATAGAAGCTCACAGTTTGTGAATCGTCTGTCCGCAATACAGCGGCCAACGCTACTGACGCCAGATGGGGTCAGCTTGTCGCTTACCGACAATCGAAGCGATGTCCGCCATCAGCCGATAATCATTGCACATTGCTCTTAACGGTCGGAGGTGATCGCCGTGCACCCGGAGGTGGGCCCCGGAGTGAGGACGATGCCGAACAACGAAAACAGGCTGCTTCCCGCCAAGCGAACGTTCACGGTTGAAATTCAAACACGAGCCTGGCCGAGAGCGTCGAATGAAATGAGGACAGTTCATCCGGTTCTGGCGGCAGCAGCGATTACGTTTCCTGAGACGCTTCAAATTCGACAAAAGCGGTTGCGAAGAAGAGATGGCGCTTTGCCGGTCCCCTGTTGGTTTTGGGAAGGCCCGCTATTGTCGCGTGAGATCCCTTGAGCAGCGCGACCAGGAACAGATCGCAACTTTCGACGACCATTTTAGGCCGGAGCTGGTCGGTGGCCTTCAGGTATTTTGAAAATGCTGGAATAGTTCTCTTCACGGTTGCTTGAAGCAGCGCAGGCGACAGGACCTGGAAAAGATCCTTTGGCTGCGTGAGTCTTAGAGCCTCAATCGTGCCCCACAAGGCGTCGGCATTGAGGCGGTAATTCAGCGTCTTTCCCCATACTGTCGGCCCGAAATGTTCTTCAAGCGTATCCGACAGGGCCCTGACATCCTTGATACGGCCCTTGGCCAGGATGTCCTGCTGGCGCTGCGCCTCCACGCGTCGGGAGTTCGCGCTGATCAGGCTGGAGATGGTATGGTCGCCGGATTGCGTGAGCAGGCCGAGAGAGTCTAGCATCAAGACCTCGTCATTGTTGGAGGCTCATTCACCCGAGCCAATACCTCGCCCCCGGGCCTTTGCGTCCTGCCACGTCAGCAGGGTTCGCCAACCGGCATCGGTCGATCGACAGGCAGCCGCAACCGATGCATTCGCCAAGACCGGACCGCAGGCGCTGTAACTCGGCTATGCGCTGGTCGATACGTTTTGCCCACACGCTCGACAACTGCGACCAATCCCGACGTGACGTACGCGATCGGCCGGCAGCTTGGCGAGCTCGGCGCCGATCTCCTCAAGCGTCAACCCGATCCGCTGTGCAAAGACGATGAAAGCGATCCGCCGCAATGCAGACCGGTGATAGCGTCGATGTCCCGAGCCGGCGCGCTCGGATGCGATCAACCCACGCTCCTCATAGAAGCGCAGAGCTGATGAGGCAATGCCGCTGCGCCGCGACACGTCGGTGATGGTTAGCATCGGATCCATGCACAAATAAAAGCACGAAGCTCTCTTGACTTCAAGTTAACTTGAACTTGTAGCAGTTAGGCGTACCCATTGAAGGAGCACCGCAATGCAGGCGAATATCGATCTTCAAGAACTTCGCGTAGGGATCACCGGCGGCACTTCCGGCCTCGGACTGGCGTTTGTGCGGCAGCTTGCCGAGAAGGGTGCGAGCGTTGCCTTCGTCGCCCGCACCGCCGCGAATGTCGGACGCGTCGCAGCCGAGACGGGTGCGCACGGCATTGTCGCCGATATCGGCAAGAAGGAAGACATCTATCCGATCGCGATGCAGATCAGTGCCAATCTTGGCGGCGTCGACGTCCTGATCAACAATGCATCGAGCCTCGGTCCTGTGCCTCTGGCGCTTCTTGCCGACACGGAGTGCGAGGAGCTGGAAGCGGCCCTCGTAGTCAACCTGCTTGGCGCCTTCCGGCTGACGAAAGCCCTATTCGGTGCGCTTGCCACGTCGGCGCGCGAGGGCCGCGGCGCGCTGGTGATCAACATCTCCAGCGACGCGGCGGTCAACGCCTATCCCGGCTGGGGCGCATACGGCGCGAGCAAGGCAGCGCTTGCCCATCTGACGGCGATTTGGGACGCGGAGGCGAAAGGAGATGGAATAAGGTTTCTTGCCCTCGACCCGGGCGATATGGACACCCCGCTGCACGCGCTGGCGCTACCAGACGCCGATCGGTCGACCTTGAAAGATCCGGAACTGGCCGCTGCCGAGATCATCGAAAAGATGCTCGACGCGTTGCCGAGTCACGATGCGCTTGCCGCCGGAGCCCACGCGTGATCGCCGCTGATCGGCTCGATCGGCAATCGGCCAGGCTGCTCGTCGTGGAGCCGGACGGCACGATGCGCGACCTGCCGCGGGCTAACCTCGGGACGTTATTCGATCCTGGCGATCTGGTTGTCGCCAACGACGCTGCGACCTTGCCTGCCAGCCTGCACGGCACGCATCTCCAATGTGGAAAGACAATCGAGATCCGCTTAGCCGGCTGGCTGTCACCTTCCGCTCCAGTCCGCTTCCTTGCGATCGTCTTCGGCTCGGGCGATCACCGCACCCGCACGGAAGATCGGCTGCCGCCCCCTGCGCTGTCATCAGGCGATCGCCTCCAGCTCGGCCCACTTCAAGCCGTCGTTAAGCGCATTCTCGACCATCCTCGCCTTCTCGAGCTTAGCTTCCAAGGCACCCGAGCAGCCATGTTTGCAGGACTGGCGCAGCATGGTAGGCCGATTCAATACGCGCATGTTCCGGAGCCGCTGGCACTGTGGGATGTTTGGACGAGAATTGCCGCCCGGCCGGTCGCGTTCGAGGCGCCATCGGCTTCCTTCGCGCTCGACTGGCGCACACTGCAAGCTTGGCGTCGGCGCGAGATCGGTTTTGCAACACTCACGCATGCCGCCGGCATTTCTTCCACCGGCGATCCCGCGCTCGACTCGCGCCTTCCCTTCGACGAGCCGTACCACATCCCTGAATGTACCGTGGCGCAGGTAGCGCGGGCGCAGCTCAAGGGCAGTCGCATCATCGCGATCGGCACGAGCGTCGTGCGCGCACTTGAAGCAGCCGCCAATCCCGATGGCAGCGTGCGTGCCGGAGATGGTATTGCGACAGGGCGTATCGCACGGGGCACTCCGCTCCGCGTCGTCGATGCGGTTCTCACTGGCGTCCACCAGCTGGGCGAAAGCCATTTCGAGCTGTTGCGCGCCTTCGCCGACGACAGCCTCCTCGCCAGTGCCTCCACCGCTCTAACTGCATACGGTTATCGTGCGCATGAATTCGGCGATTCCATGCTGCTTAACCGTCAACCGCCACCTAATTGGCGCGAACCTTAGATGGATAAAGCAGTTTGCATCGCCGTTCCTTGGCTGGCGGCACTGAAGCGTCGCGTAAGGCCGGTTGGAACATCGGCTCGCTCGCGCAAGGTGGTGCTCGGCGTCATCGTGATCAATGGCAGGATACAGCAGGAGGCCGACGTGGAACACCTCGTCGCTCAGTAGATCTTCGATCTCTCGGCCGATCTGTCGTGCCTGCCGGGCGCGACAGTAAATTCTGGGCGCCGACCGGACGCGGCGGCGACGTGTTCGCGCACGGCTCTTCAGGCAGCCCGGATTCTCACGAACGGCCGGCGCCGGGGCTTCGGCTCGGAGATATGTTTGTGCCGGACCTTTGATATCGATACCCTGAAGATCAGGGCAGGAATTTTCAGTAGATTTGCTGCTGACTAATGGTAGCCACGGCGCCGCGGTTGTTCGATTCCCATCAGGGCGCGCAACCGAGGAAGTTGGCGAACGCATAAGATGCGACCGGAGCGTCTAGGCCCTACGCCGATGTCCTGCCGCGACAATTCTAATTGCCACCGCCTTAAATCCACCTATGAAGATGCCGCACCAGTGCGGGCTACTCGGCGGCTTGACGCAGCGGATATTTCGCCGGGTGTTCGGCGGGCCCAATAAATTCGAAATCGTCCGGCATGGCGTGCTGATCAGTGCCGAGGAGTGCTAACGTCCAGTAGTCGGGTTCTGCGCCGAAGATAGTAGAGACCTGTACTACCGTAATCTTGCCCTCGAAATACTTCGATGAGCGCGCCCAGTACAGCGCATCAGGGACCAAACTTGTTACAGCCACAACGCCCACTCCGTTTGATGACATGGATGGTATCAGAATCTCCATAGATGAACATCTCTCATTTTGATTGAAGACAGGTCACTCATCCTTGCCTTCATCAATCAGAGCCTGCTGTGGATATAATGAATAAACTTGAGCTGGTTATCTTCAACATGCGGATCGAGGGCGTCGGTTTTTACGGGCAAACCCTGGCCGCCCTGATCGGGATCGTGCTGATCGGCCTGATCTTCTGGCGGCGCGTCTATGCGTGAGCACCGGCCGCGTCAGCGGGAAAGCGGGACACGCGGCCCGCTTTCAGGTGCGGAGGATTGACGTGGGGAAGGTGAGGGGAACCTGCCGACCTGGCACATATGGTGCCGCCATCAGATGAGTAATGGACAGCTTAGAATGTCAGAAATTGTTCCGCTATCGAAACAAACTGTTGATATCGTCAAAATTTATCGGGAAACGGAGAAAGAACCGCCATGCGCGTATTCCGCGAACCACAACCAATTCCTATATTGAGACAGCAACAGTGCGCCACAGCTTAGATAAAGAGGCGCCGAGTTAAGACTTTCTTAGGGGTATCATCTGCAGAGCCTTTTTATCGGCCGAAAAGCGGCAAGAAGCCTTTACTACATCGACGAGCAGGCGCGCCGCATCGGGCGGCCGCTCAACACTCACGCAACCATCAATTTCGCCTGCACCGGTTGCGATCCGCGTGAGGCCGTGAAGGCCTTCGCCAAAATCAGACAGAACCATTTCGGCAAATGGACGACGCGCCAACTCCCCCCGCCACTTCGTCATGAGGCCACCGGCGCCTATGCCTTCGAAAACGTAAGAGACGACGCGCCTTTCCTTACTCTCCAGCCAGGTGATGATCATAACGTTCACGTTCACTGGATCGTTCATCTGCCGCCCGGCTGCCTGAAGGCCTTCGAAGAGAAGCTATGGCGCTGGGTCGAACGCTGCTGCAACGGTATTCACGACGCAAAGGCCATTATGATTACCGAGCGTCCGGCCGCCGTGATGCGCAATTACGTTCTCGCAGGCTGCGACCCCAAATGGGCCGAGATCTATCGGGCCACGGCCCAACCTCAAGGCATGATCGTTGGCGGTCGTCGCTCCGGCACAACCGAAAACCTGGCCCGAAAACGACGCATTGAACGCGATCGCCAGGACAAGAAGGTCCGCCCGCTTCCCTATCAAGGCGGATCAAAAAGCATCAAAACGCACCGAAAATCGGCGCTAGTAGATTGATTTTTTTGAGGATTTTGCTATATTATAAGGGAGTTCCGACGAAACGGAACTCCCTTCGACACCACCGCTTTGACAACGGTGAACGCCTTTTAGTCCGCAAACGTAAAAGTGCGTTGTCGAGGGCCTTTGTCAAGACCTAGAGAGGTTCAAACCGCATGAAGCATCGTAATAGCAGCCCCCGGCTGACCCCGATCCTCGCCTCGAAGATCAAGGGTCTCTGGGCACACAGCCCCCTCAACCAGGCCCAGATCGCAGCCCGCCTCGGCGAGTTGAACCAGGGCCGCGTCAGCGAGGTCATCACCGGCCAGAAGTTCCCTGACGTTCCGCCTGCAGACCTGCCGGCAATCCGCCACTATATGTGAGGTAAGACCATGGCACGTGATACCCATCGAGTAATGCCCCACAAGGACGGTGGCTGGCAGGTGAAGCGCGACGGCGACCAGAAGGCCAGCCACCGCACGGATACCAAGGCCGAAGCGGAAAAGCTCGCCCGGCCGATCAGCCAGCACCAGCAGACGGAACTGCAGATCCATGGCAAGGACGGCGCCATTCAGCGCTCCGACAGCCATGGTCATGACCCGAGGTCATCCAAGGGCTAAATCCCTGCTACGGCCGAAGCCTCCCAATCGGCCGTAACGTCATCTGCGAAGGCAGGTGCAAGATCCTCTTGCACCTGCTGGACGGGCTATGAACAAAATCTTTTGGTGCTCAATGAGACGATGAATGACCGAAAGTAATGACGCCAACTCGAAGCCTGCGGTCTCTGTAGATGTCAGCATAGGCAAGGAAATCGATCGCAGCCTCGCGGAGATCATCACCGCTTTGCTGCACCCTGCCGCTAAAGTAACTGGCAGTCTTCTCGCCGATAAAATCGGGATCTATGCCGACCGTGTTCGCCGGAAGCGTGAGCAAAATGCGCAGCTCGGGCTCAGCCAAGTTCGTGCCAATCTCGATGCCGCTGGCGTGGAGCTTGAAGCCATCACGCCCCCGAAGGAAGAAGAGCTGCACATGCTAATGAATGGCATGTCGCTGGCTGATGATGAAAACCTGCGAGACCTGTGGGCGGGACCCTTCACTCAGGTGCTGGACCCAAAATCAGCGATCACCGCTGAACGACCTTTCATAAGTGTACTGGAAAGCCTCTCTCCCTCAGATGCCAAAATCATCGATTTTTTGGCAAGCAAGCGCCGCACCGATGCGGAACTCAAACGGCTTGTGCGAATAGCCCTGCCCCGAGATTTCCAAAAAGCGACCGATGAAGAGCGCGAAGCGGTAGAAGAGGCAAGACGTTTTAATGCGGAGACACGCCGGAAAGCGCACCGAACGCTAGAAGACAAGGCTATTCTATATGAGCTGCACAAACTTCCTAATTCAGGCTGGGCGGACAATCTCCTTCGGCAAGGTGTAATCGAACGCGTTCCACTGCCGCTTCGCATGCCGGCACTTCCGAACATCGCTAACATCAACGAGCGTAACCTGCTTCAAGTTCTAAACAATCTCGTACAGCGGTTCGAGATTTTGCAGCAGGCGGAGGCACAGGATGCGAAGCTACCAGGATTGCTGCCAAAACATTCGACAGAGAACTCTTTCGAGCTTCCCGTAATGTTTACGGGGTTCGGAACACGATTGGCACAAGCGTGCGGCCTTTTAGACGAGGCCCATCAGTAATGCCGTACTCTTCCGACGCAACGATCCTTCGCAGACAAGGCAAATTAAATGAGGATCCGCTCGATCTCATCCAAGCTGACGTCATCGCTGCGGCGATCGTAAAACTGGGTCGTGCGTGTTGACGATGATTGGCAATGTTGGCTGCCTTCTGCTGCGTCCCACCGTTCTTGAGGTAGGCGGTGATGCCGGTGGCGCGGAAGGTGTGATTACAAACGGCCGTGCTGATGCCGGCGGCGATGGCCCGGCGTTGAACCATGGCATAGGCTTCGGCCTGCGCGAGGGCCTGATCCAGATAGCCGTCCTGTGCCTCTTGATCGTCTGAAACAGCGGCGCACGCAGATCCGCTTTCAGGCCCGCTGTAGCCATGTAGTCGTCGAGATAGGCTTCCAACGTATGATGACAGGGCAGTTCCACCTGCTTGCCGCCCTTCTCATGTAGACGCACCCATAGGCGCCGGTTCTGCGGATACACGTCCTTCACCTCCATGCTCGAGGCGGCACCAATCCGCGCAAAGGTGTAGGTCATCAAGCCAATCAGCGCCCGATCTCGCTTGCCGATCAGGGTGTCGGCCGGGATGCTGTCGAGCAGCTGGCGGGCTTCCTCCGGAGCCAGGACCGGCGTCTTGCCCCTCTTCCGGGAATGTTTTGGTCCACGGACGGAATGAGCGGGATTGGTTTGCATGACATGGCCCGTTACTAGCCAGTCAAAAAGGTGCCGCACGGCGGCCAGGCGCTGCTTGGCCGTTGGTGCGGCGTGGCTCCTAGTCAGCTCCTGGACCCAGCCGGCGACGTGGATGGGTGTGATGGCGTCCAGCGATCGGGCACCGCTGTGTTCGCACCACCGCAGAAGCTCGACGGCTGCCTTGGCGTAAGAGCGACGGGTATTTGGATTGCGGATCTGTGCCGTGAAGAATTCCAGGAATCGACGGCTGCCAAGATCATCCAAGGCGACGATCGCAGGAAGCGCATAGAAGCGTGGCTGACTGGGCACAACCTGGCTCATGCCCACACCCGATTGGGATCGAATTCCAGTTTGGCCGCCTTGAGCTCTTTCACAAGAGCCATTTTCCAGCCGTCGGACGAGTCCATATCGGTATAGACGACACCGAATAGGTCCGACGGAATTTCCACGTCGCCTTTGCGCAGCAGACAGACCTTTCCGCGCCCCAATTTCCCAGAAAAGTATCCGAGTTCAAAGATCACGTTCTGGCGCGCGCGCTGCGCGTGGCCAGGCGCAGCCACAGATGATCCCACGTCATCGGGTGTGAGGAGCACCACTGCGAAACCGACCTCACCGGCACAGTCCTCGTACTTCTCGATGATGGTGCGGCCCTGGTTCGGTTGCTCTTTGAGAACAATAACGTCGAGCTTCAACTTCTCCAAGAACCGGGCCAGCTTGTCCAAAGCGCCCTCGTCATGGCCGTGCACGATAAATACCTTGTTGGACGCAGGCATGGTGGACCTCGGCTTGCTCACGCTTGAATCAGGAAAAACTCCATCGCCGTAGTCCTCGGTGGAGATGATCCCGCTCTCGGAAACATCATTCATGGAACCTGCAGCGGTGGAAGCGCTTTTAAATGCGTTTCGTTCCCTTTCACCGATATTGCTGACCCAACCACGGCGATAAATCTCGCCAGCTCTGGCAACGATGACAGACTGCAGCGGGATTCCGTCAGGGGTACGAAGCTCCGGATCGCGAAGCACATAGGTCGCTAGCGAGGTCGCCCGCGCACTAAGCGTCGCCCCCCTCCTGCATCAGTATCCTGCAGATCCCACTCCAGGCGCATAGCTTCGAAACCATCATGCCCTTCAACCTTGAGCATATTGACCGACGCAATGACCAAGGCCCGTGACGGAAACGGAGGGAGTTTCAGCACCTCGACATGATCATCCACTAGCTATCTCCCTGTCTGTGCCAGCGTTTCAAACTTATTGCTCGATCTGGGGATCATCACCCGTTGGCTCCCGCACCAGCCGAAGAACGTACTCACCGCCGAAGCGTCCAGGCGGTTCAATCACGGTGAGTTGTGACAACTGGTGCATGCGCCTTACCCCTTCCAGAACAGCGAAAGAATCTTCGTCCCGATAGAGATGGTATTCGCCGTTGAGCCGCAGGGCTGCATCGATCTCGTGAACTTTATGCTGAATTCGCATCTGACGGCTCGGTGCCATTCGTCGACCTTTCATATCTATGATAAAGGACATTATCATAGATAATCAGCATTATAAGCTCTCGGAAATGTGGTGGTCGCAGGTTCGATTCCGTTCAAGGCGACGGGAAAATCCTCTCTTGAAATTCTGTCGTAGGGCCCTTGGTCGCCGCAGTAAGTTCGCTGACAACTTTTTCCGATAAGGAACAGCCATCGGTGGGATTGATCAGCAGCGGTCAACTATCCTGCACAACATTTCTGATTGCAAAAAATATACCTCTCTCGGTATCCAGGGTAGATCGCCCAAATAGTCGGGCGCGCTGGGGGGCATATGACGAGATACAGTCCGTTTCATCCGAACTCTGAGGCGACGCTAAAGGCCGCCGCCGTATGGTTCGACCGCTGCCTGCGGGTAGATGGCTCACTTTTCGGCGAAGAGCCACTTTGGACAACGGAGGCTCTGTCCGAAGCAGATCGCTGCTTCAATGGTCGGCCGGATGGAAGCAAGGACAGCTTTCATGTCAAGCTCGAGCGCCAGTTTCATGATGCGTCGCCGGCCACCTGCAAGCTTCTGGCAGAGATGCTTTGGATACTAAACCTTTTTCCCACGAACATGGGGCCGGATGCCAAGCGGCGGCCAATCTTGACCGCATGGGGATGGTCAGGAGAGACCCTTTCGGGCACTCTCGCCGATGAGTTGATGGCCGACGACATTTTGCGTGGCCTTGGTTCAGCTGGTCCCGGATTCATGAACCATAAGCCGCGAGAGCTTCGGTTCTTGATCAAATCCATGATCGGACTGAAAGCCATGAGCGCGTCAGAGCGCGATTCTGTCCTGGGCGACCCCTGGGCGTTCGCGGAGTGGATTGACGGAGTGCCGGACGAAGGATATCGGCAATTGCGGCACATCCTGCCGCATCTTATGTTTCCAGACGAGTTTGAACGCATTGCGAGCCCTGGGCACGTCCGGAAGATCCTTTCAGAACTCGGCGGTGTTGACCGTCAGGCTCTTCGACGCATGTCGAAGGTGGAGCAGGACCGCGAGCTGTTGACTGTTCGGCACAACCTCGAGCGGGAGCGCGGTGGTCCGATTGATTTCTATCAGCAGGAGATCAAGGAAAAGTGGCTGAAGGAGCAGGAGATCGAGGAGTCCGCAGCGAGCGAGGCTTTGGCGGCCGATACACCCGCTTCCGCTAGCAAAGTCGCCGCTCCGCTCAATCAGATTCTCTACGGCCCACCTGGTACGGGAAAGACCTATCGTGTCGTCGATCGAGCCCTGGCGATCCTTGATCCTGAGTTCGCTGCAAAGCGGGAGAGCGATCGCGACGCACTGAAAGAGCGTTTCGATGATCTCGTTACCGAGGGGCTTATTCGCTTCGTGACCTTCCACCAGAGCTTCAGCTATGAAGAGTTTGTCGAGGGATTGCGAGCCGAGACGACTCCCGACGGAGCGATCCGCTACCACGTACAGGACGGTATCTTCAAAGCACTCTGTCAGCCGTCAGCCGATCAGGCCCGTATCCCCGTCGGTGAGCGCTTCTCCAGTGGTTACGTGGTCACGAGGTCAACACCAGAGATCCTCTGGCTCGAAAAGCCGAACGGTTCGAGCTTACCGCTTCCATGGGAACTTCTCGATGAACTCGCGGGTTTGGTTCGCCAGGGCCGCATCTCAATCGCAGATATTCGCGACAAGCTCGTCTTCGATCGGGTACCCGACAGCCGTCTCGAGAAGTTCCTTGTGAATGGCTATAACAACATTATCCCGCTAATCGTCGAGCGGCTGATCGCGAGCGAAGCCAGGCCCGAAGATCATGAACGCAAGAAGGTACTGATCATCGACGAGATCAACCGAGGCAACATCTCCAAGATCCTTGGCGAACTCATCACGTTGATAGAACCATCGAAGCGGCTTGGCGCTGACGAAGCACTGACGACGATGCTGCCCTATTCCAAAACTCCCTTCGGAGTCCCGGTCGGGGTACATATTATCGGCACGATGAACACAGCAGATCGCTCTTTGGCCTCGATCGACATGGCATTGCGCCGGCGCTTCGTGTTCGAGGAAATCGAGCCACAACCTGAAACCTTGGACGAGATCGAGCTCGCTGGAGTTAACATAGGCGCCTTACTGAGTGTGATGAACGCTCGCATTGAGGCACTGCTCGACCGGGAACACAGACTTGGCCACGCCTACTTCCTGCATCTTGAAGCCGCGGACGATGTTGGCCAACTGAAACAGCTCTTTTCCCGGCGTATTCTGCCCCTTTTGAAGGAGTATTTCTTTGACGATTGGCAGCGTATCCGCCTCGTCTTGAATGATCACCGAAAAGTGGATCCGGCGGACCGGTTCATCGTCGAGAGTGCTGATGGCTCCGTCTCTCTGTTTGGGGCGGGCGAGATTTCCGTGCCAACAAACAAAGTCTGGCGGTTAAACGCCGAGGCCCTCAACAGACCGTCGGCCTATCAGCAAATCATCGGTTAGTTGGCATGTTGACCGTCAGGGAGTTTGCCAGGCTTACGATCGATGAGGCGGCCGGGTCGATTGACCTGGCGACTGTTCCCGCGAGCGCATTCGAATGGCTCGCGCGTCACGGGCGCGATCGGGGAGGGGCGCCATCGCTTGTGAAGCTCGAGGGGCCGCGAACCCTTAAGCTTCGCAACTATGTCGGCGTGGTGGAGACACCGTGCGGAACTCGAATTGAAATCCTGCCAAAGCATATCGGTTCATCGGAGGGGGTGGCGCAGGCCCGCCGCCTGCTTTTCAATATGGTCTCCGAAGCGCTGAATCTCACGCCAAGAATCGGAGGCGGGGCCACGATCGAGGCCTTTGATCTCCCGATGACGGAGTGGTTGGCCGCTAGTTTCCTGGCTAAGGCACTTGATCTTGCCCGGCGCGGCCCGCGCCAGGCATATCGCTCCATCGAGGCGAGAGAGCCCTTTTTGAGAGGCAGGCTCGATTTCAACCGGCAGCTTCGCGCCGCAGCAGGCGGCGCGCATATGTTTCACGTCACGCACGATGTCTATTCGCTGGACAGGCCGGAGAACCGTCTCATTCGTTCGGCCATTGAACACATCGCGCGACGATCGATGACGAGCGATAACTGGCGTCTGGCGCGCGAGCTCTCCACCCTGTTCGCCGACGTTCCGGAAAGCCGGAACATTGACGCGGACCTTAAGTTTTGGGGACGAGACCGCCATTTGGCTGACTATGCGGATATCAGACCGCTATGCGAGCTTCTACTGACACATCGGCTGCCATTCGCGCTTGCCGGAGATTATCACGGGATGAGCATGCTGTTTCCGATGGAGCGGCTGTTTGAGCGCTACGTGCTGGGCTCATTGCGAATGATTGCGCCTGAGCATTTCGAGATCCACCCCCAGCACGGCGCCATGCACCTTTGCTCACAGGAAGGAGAGGATTGGTTTCAGATGAAACCGGATATCCTCGTCAGGCGTGGTGACCAACGATGGATTATCGACGCGAAATGGAAACGGCTCAGCAATGATCGCGACAAAAACTACGAGCTGAGCCAAGCTGATTTTTATCAGCTCTTTGCGTACGGGCAAAAATACCTCGGTGGTACTGGTGAAATGTACCTCGTCTACCCGGCGGTGTCGGATTTCCCCATGATGCGGGCGCCGTTCAAACTGTCAGATAATTTGCTGTTGCATGTTTTACCGTTCGACTTGGAGCGACGGCAGGCTCCGTACACATTCCTCGCAGGCTGAAGTTGGCATGTGCCGCCCCTCATTGCTCGCTAGCCGCAGGATCGGGCCGGCGCGCATTTCGTTGCCGCCCTCGCGATGATTTGGAACATCTCAATATGTTGATGCTACACGGTTCCGAGGATCGCTGTTCTGGGCATATCGGATGTGGCTCTAAGTAACTTGTTCTCTGGCCGGGCGCGTACATATCGCCCCAGTTTGCTTGCGAGATTGTTCTCTTCAAGAAACTGGAAGCTGACCTTGGACTCGGGGCGACCTGAAAGCGTCCGGCTGCGTCAGGATGGCGACGAAGAGTTCCGCTGCCTCGAGATCGTATCCGTTTCCACTAGCAAGGCTCTCCTCTGGCATGCCGTCGAGGTCCGCACACGCAACAGAACGGAAACCCTGTCAGGGCTAACGGGTGAATCTGCGGCACAACTAGTCGCAGACGTTCATGCATTCATCAACGCCTACCTCTTTGGCCTCATCGGCAACGAGAGAGAGCGCTTGCTCGATGTCGATGCCAAACTTCGAGAAATCACAGCAGGCAACCGGCAATATCTCGCGCAAGCCGATCTTGGACAGGCTATCACGAGCGTGCCCGGCAATGCCGCCGCGGCGCTCGCTCATCCGCTTCTCGATCCACAACTCATGCCGGTCGGGCTCAAGAAGTCTTTACCGGCTTCGTTCGCAATGCTGACCGACCCGAGCGTTCGCCACGCCTATAATGAAGCGTTCGTCAGGTCTGAGCTGCTTGAATTCCAGCATTTCTTCGACCATCTCGATGGGCGATCGCTATCCGATCAGCAACGCGAGGCTTGTATCCGGCTGGACGACAATAATCTGCTGGTTGCCTCCGCCGGTTCCGGCAAATCGGCGACCATGGTCGGCAAGGTAGCCTATGTGTTGGAAAAGAAGCTCTATCGACGAGACGAGATTCTGCTTCTCGCCTTCAATAAAAGCGCCGCCGATGAACTCAGGACCAGGATTGCGAGACAGCTCGGGGTCGAGGAAAGCGCGCTGGAGTGCCGCGTCACGACGTTTCACGCGCTTGGACGCGGTATAATTGAAGACGTGGAGGGACGCCCGCCCCAGCTTGCCAACTGGGTAGATCATCCTGGCGGCGAGACCAAGGTAATAGAAGAGATCATCCGAGGCCTTGTCGAGACAGATCTGGAGTTTGCCAGATTGTGGAGCGACCTGCTTGTGGTCCATCCCAAAGCAGACATGCCGGCCGCGGTTTTCGACGTCGAGATGGATTTTCGCCGCTACGTGTCGGATCGCATCAGGAAGGGCGCCGCTACGATAGGTTCGCTTTCCGGAGTGACCGTCAAATCGTTGCAGGAACAGAAGATCGCCAACTGGTTATGGCTGCACTCCGTCGCGTTCGAATACGAGCGGCAGATCAAGATCGAAAATGAGGACGGCACCTTTCGACACCTGCATCCCGATTTCTACTATCCGCTGACCGACACGGTGCATGAGCACTTTGCGCTCGACGCCGACGGCACCTCGCCCTTTGCAGATTATGTCCAACACGCCGACAGCAAACGGCAGGCGTATCGCCGGAAAGAGATCGATTTTTTCGAGACCACCTCGGCGCAGGCCAGCAGCGAGACGATGCTCAGCACTCTTGAAGCGGAACTGGCACGGCGCGCCATGCCCTTCGAGCGCAAGAGCTATAAAGAAATCACTAAGGCCCTCGAGCCGGTCGTGATCAAGCATTATCACAAGCTTATATCCACCTGCATCAAGCATATCCGCGCCAGTCATCTGACGCTCGAAATGCTGCTCGAGCGCGCCAAGACCCTGCACGACAAGGAGCGTGGCAAGCTCTATGCGCGCGTCGTGTGGACGATCACGCAAGGATATTCCCGGAGACTCGAAGAATCCCAGCGGATCGATTTCGACTCGATGATCGCCGATGCTGTAAGTCTGATCCGGACCGGCCGATATCAAAGCCCGTATTCTCTGATCCTTGTTGACGAGTTCCAGGACATTTCCGAGCCGCGGGCCAACCTTATCAAGGCGCTCAAGCAGCAGAAGGCGTTCAGCAAGGTGTTCGCGGTCGGAGACGACTGGCAGTCGATCTATCGCTTCGCTGGCTCTGACATCACGATCTTCATGCAGTTCGAGGCGAATTTCGGAGCCAGTTGGCAGGGGCGCCTTGAGCAGACCTATCGGTGCAACCAGCTCATTGCGGAGACGGCCGCGAAGTTCGTCCAACGGAATCCGGAACAGATCACGAAATCGGTGCATTCGATACGTGCTGCGGTACCTCGCTCGATACGGGTGATACCCATCGATGGCAAAGGTGGCAGGCCAGACTTCGGGTTGGCCTGTCATCGCATTCTCGAGCGGCTTGATGCGTTCTTGGATGATATTGCGTCGCAATGGCGGAGTGCACCAGGCACCACGCTCAAGGTTTTGGTGCTGTGGCGATACAATCACGTTGACCCGTTTCAAGGAACCCTACCGTCCTTTGCGAACATCGAGGTTTCCGGCCAATCGTTTCATCGGGCGAAGGGACTCGAAGCGGACTATACGATCCTGCTTGATGTCAGCGAAGGCGATTACGGTGTGCCGAGCCGGGTCGAAGACGACGAACTTCTTAATCTGGTGATACCCCGCCCCGAAACGTTTGCCTACGCCGAAGAAAGGCGCCTGTTCTACGTTGCGCTGACACGCGCCAGCCGCGGCGTGTACATCGTCACCAACAGCCGCCAGCCGTCACGATACATCCGCGAACTTTGCGAGATCGCGGGCGCTGAGGTCCGCTTCGAGACGACCGAAGGGGCTGTTTTACGCCAGTGTCCTACCTGCCTAGTGGGCCAGATCATCGAAATCCACAATCGTGACGGCTCGGTATTTTGTGGGTGCAATCAGTTTCCCGATTGCAGTCGGACTGAGCGAAGCCCTGTTCGACCGGTGTCGAGATTGCGAAGAAGGAGGTGAAGCGACTCACATCAACCCCACAGGTGACTTGGGGCGGGGTGGCCATCGATGTCCGGCATGGCCGTCAGGATGCTGAGGTAAGCGTGGTCAGGCATGTTCGTCGTAATAGATCGTGTCAAGCATGGCGACTCGATAATCCCACAACTCGCTATCATCCCCGTCTGGGCGCGGTGCGTTATACCAAGGCGATGACTGGATCGGCACAATGACTCGATCCCAGTAATTTTCCAACGCAAGTGTTGTCGGGGCGAAATTTAAGGCTTTCGCCAAATTGGCCTTGTTCTTCCCGTTCGCGCAAACGAACGTGTCCGGACGTTTCATGGCGAGAAGCCGCGTCGCGGTAGGGTATTCGCCGATGTGATGGGCTTTGGCATCCACAAACGCTTTGCGGAATCTGCGACAATATTCCGTGAAATCCTCCAGCATTACCGGGTCTTTCCGGGGGATGCAGTCCAAGGCCGCGCCAAGCTGGCGGTCTTGCTTCGCTACTAGACCGGCGAAGTCGCCGTTACCGCCCATCGAGCCGAACCAGCCCCAATCATGGCCCCCAAGGCCTACGGCTTCCTTCTCGGCGTTGCCGAGCGTGCCGGCGATCCCCTTACATTCTGTCACTGAAAGGTCAGAGAACCGGCCGGCACTTGCGAAAAGGCGCTGAATTTCGCGAAGTAGTCTCATGCGGCGCTTGAAATGATGGTGGGGGTCGAGTTTTGCGGTCCGCGCGAATTCGTCCCAACTCATCATGGCCAAGGACGAGATGAGCCCCTTCCCGCTCTTCTTGTCGTCGGGAAGGATTGGGTCGCGCTGGCCGCGCCGCTTTCGAGCGGCCTCGAATTGTCGACGATAGCTATCCGCAAGTATCTTGGTGACAGGCTGTTTCAGTGCATCATAGCCGGAAAGCTCACTCTGTATCTGGTCGAAAATCTCATTGTTGGCAGAGCCTTCGATGTGCAGGCAAGCCTCGTGATTCAGGCCGAGGCCGCCCTTCGTGAAATTGGCACTTCCGACGATGGCTTCAGCTTCACTTCCGGTTCGAAACAAATAGAGCTTGGGATGGAAGATCCCCTTGTCTGCTTTGGCGATGAAGGCATTCTTGGTGCCGATTAGCCGCTCAACAAGATCGGGTGAGGTCGCAAAGCCGTTTAAACCGAAGGTGACGGAGCGAAATTTCGCCTTGTTTTCCATCAATCGATCGGCCAGTTTCCCATTGTATCCCCAAGCTACTGCGATCTGGATTTCATCATGGTCGCCAATAAGGCGATTCAGCAGGGCTGGCATTGTTCCGGCGTTAAGCAGCGTGACCTTCATCATTCCCCCCAAAAGCTAAGCCGGCGTCAAGCGACGGCCCAAGTCCCACACTCAGAACCAAGGCCTTACATGTGAAGTCTTTGGATTTGATTGCCGCCCATCCGCTCAATCGACATCGCCTGGCAAAATAGCCTCTCAAGGGCGCCTACCTTGGCTGGTTCCGTTCTGTGAGGGCGACACGCAAGACACCTTGGACCCGCCGAGGGAGCCAAATTTCGCCCTGAGGCACGCGTCCCCTCGCACGCTCGCTTGCTGGGTGGCCGCGAATGCGGCAAGCCAATGGGCGCGCAGACTTGAAGCTTCAGGATGGTGAGCCGAACCGTCGGAATCGGCTGCGGCTGGAGTCTGAGTGCAATTGGATGGAGTTGGGTGGGGTTCATCCCTTAAGGAAGTTGGGCATTGCAGCAGACACGAGCGTTGTGCTGTGTTTGTTTCCGATTTGTGCGTCTAGGATCGCATAATGGATCGAAGGGAACTGGCCCGGCAGGCGAGCAAAGAAAGACAAGGTTGACAGGCGCATTGCTTCTTCGATTGAGGGTTCGGCAGTTAAAATCTTTTAAGACTCCGGCGATGCACAACAAGGAAGCTCGCCGATAAGTTGCCCACGTGCAACTTTTGAATCAGTACGGTTTGACTTCGTTCAGGGCCAATGTAGCCTCACCCGTCTCATCCCCCATTCGACTGGCCACGAATTCTGCTCCTGGAAAGGTGAGGTGGACATTCGAGCGTGGCTATAGACGGGCAGTCCGGTAATCGTTATTTCGGATACACCACCCCATCACCAAATCATCCCGTGAATTTTTCAAGGGCTTTTATATTGAAAAAAGTGCAACGCAGTTTTGCCGTCGAGTACAAAAGCGGCAGACGAAAACTCGATACTAGGTCGAACTCGATCTGGGGCAACGTGGACCTAAAATCCGTCGCTCGCGACCTAGACAAAGAGGCAATGCCGTTTCTGTCGGATAGCTCTCAGAGTGGCAAATCCAACAGCGAAATTTCTCTACCAAAACCAGATCAGGCTGAGTCGTTGTTGACACCGCCTCTTGAGCCGTCGACAACTGCATCAGATACACAGGAGACGAGCATGGCCGACGAGACTGATACTGCAACCAGTGCCGATGTGCCGGCCGTTGTCGAAACGCCAATTACGCCGAAGAAACAGCGCAAACCCAGGGCCAAGAAAGCCGCGGCACTCGAAACCGCGTCAGCTGACACTACGGCAGAGCCAGCAGCTGCTCTGGCCGGCGCCGGTGGTGTGAAGAGGAGAGGGCGCAAGACAAAGGTGGTCGAAGCTGCGGCGAGTGCCAAACGCGCACCGGTGCGCCGCGCTCCAAAGGCTGTGCAGCCGGCGCCTGCCGCGCCGATGACAGCGATCGATGAAATGGCGGACCTCCTGCAGTTAGAAGAGGAAAATCAGCGGCTGCGCAAGCTTCTGGCTGAAAAACTTCGCGCTGAAAATGCCGATCTGCGCAAACGGCTCAAGCTCGATTGATAAAAGCAGCTGGTCAATCGCCGGCCGCATTTCCATGCTTATCAAGAGATAAAATTTGGCGACGGTGAGCTGTTGCCGGAATGAAGACTTACTGCCTGCTTGCGGGATAAAACGCGAGGTCGGATAGATGGCGTCTCCCTGGAAATTTCTTGCCCGACTGGTCTCACCGGGACGCGAACAAAAGCGAGAAAGCGGCTCGACCGAGAAGGTTTCGCCGGAGGCGTTGCCTAGTTCTGGTCCGACTGAAACGCCTGCCGAGGACAGCCTGAATAGCGATGGTCGGCCGGCAGGCGCGGAGCTACCTCGTCACGGTCAACCCGGTGCAATTTCCCTCAAGCCTGTGCATTCCGAAGAAGCCGAAAGCGATGTCCACGACAAGGTCGACGGCGAAGTTGCCGAAATCGTGGAGGTCGCTGATCCCGCTATATCAGGTGGTACTGGTTTCGACGTCACCGCTGCGAATGATGCCGCTAGGCTCAAGCGAATTGCCGAGTCGCACCGCGCGAGCAAAGGAGCCGCAGCAAGGAAGCGGTGGCGATTGCAGACGATCCCCAATTTATCCAAACTGCAAACGGGATGAGCCTCGATGACGAGATCAGGATGCTCAGGGATCAGCTGGCCAGAAAGCTAACGTTGCAAAACGCGCAGTTGAGAAAAATGCTGGAGCGGTTTGAACGATGAGCGTGACGCGCTGCCTGCCTTTTAAGCTTGTTGCAGGTGTCCTTTCAAGGCGATAGAGGCGGCATCCTATCTTGCGACCTATCCTCACGACCGTTATACTGTTTTTGAAAAACAGTATAACCCTGGAGTCGAGCTATGAAGTCCATCGACCTCATGTATCAGACGATGCTCGCTGAGCTCGGTCAGCGCTCGCTCGACGCCGCTTGGACGGCCGATTTCCCTCCGGAGGGTCGGTTCACCCCGGCAAACATCAAGGGGCGCAAGTACTGGTATTTCGACATCCCGGATGGACATGGTGGTACGAAACGTCGTTACGTCGGTTCCGCTGATGATCCGGTTATCGCACAGCGCGTAGCTGATCATAAGCGGGACAAGGACGATCTACGCGCTCGCAGGCGCTTGGTAAATACCCTGACCCGCGAAGGCGGGATGATCGCCCCTGACGCCATGTCGGGCGATATCGTCGAGGCTCTTGCCGATGGCGGTCTCTTTCGGCTCCGGGGTATTCTCATAGGCACGGTGGCCTTTCAGTGCTATTCAGGACTGCTCGGTGTCCGTCTTCCCATGGCTGCGATCCTGACCGGCGATGCTGACATCGCCCAGGACTATGCCATCAGTCGGGAGGTCGAAGATAGTCTGCCTCCGATCCTTGAGTTGCTGCAGGGCGTCGACGCCAGCTTTCGTCCAGTTCCACATCGATCGGGAGCCGCGGTATCGTCAGCGTTTCAGAATGCCGACGGCTACAGGGTTGAGTTCCTGACGTCGAACCGTGGTTCGGATGACTACATCGATCAGCCGGCGAAGATGCCCGCTCTTGGTGGCGCCAGCGCGGATCCACTGCGCTTTCTCGACTTCCTCATAAGGGAACCCGTCAGGACAATGCTGCTCCACCGAAGCGGTGTTCCGGTCGTCGTCCCTGATCCGTCCCGGTATGCCGTCCACAAGCTAATAGTCGCCAGCCGCCGAAACACGGACGGGCAGGGGCCGGCGAAGCGTGAGAAGGACATCCGACAAGCTGCGCTGCTCTTCGAAGCGCTGCAGCAGACAAGGCGATCTACCGACTTGGCGCTCGTCTACAACGAAGCATGGAGGCGCGGGCCTACATGGCGAGAAGGTATTCGAACCGGGGCGGGAATGCTGCCAGCACAAGATGCCGAGCGGCTCAACACGGTCCTGACCGAGGGCGGAAAAAGAAACGGCGAAGAAATTGAACTTCCGTTTGGAGAATAGGCCGTCTTTCAAGGCTAAGCAGTTGATTTGATTCGAAGTCGTGAAGACAATGAAGATGAATATGGTCCTGCGGGGTCCTGTGCCGAATATCTGCATCGCACGGTCTCAGATCTGGCCCCGGCCAGCGCCGGGCAGGCGAAGCGCTGATCTACATAGCAAGGGGGTCAATCGAGAAGATCGCGGTCGGCGACGTGCTCCTGATACGCAAGGGCGACGTCGTACCGGCCGACGGGGCTCTCGTCAGCGAAGTCGCGACGATCGACCAGGCGGTCCTGACCGGAGAGCCTTTAAGGGTGCGCATCGCGAGGGATGGCAACATTTCAAGTGGCGCTACGAACGAGGGGGACGTGATCGAAATCCGCGTTCTAAGTCGCGCCGAGACAGCACCTATGCCGGAATACCGGAATAGTGAGGCTCGTGGAAGCATCGAGGCGCTCCAAGGCGAAGCTGATGCGACTGGCCGACCGGTTCTCGGTGTGGTTCTTGTTCGCCACGGTAGCGATTGCAGGCGTCTCGGCGTTCATGTCCGGAGACCTGTCAAGGATCGTGGCCGTGCTGGTCGTCGCCACGCCCTGTCCGTTGATCCTGGCCGTACCCGTCGCACTTGCGAAGGAGGGCGTTCTGGTGAAGGGTGCGGGACCTCTCGAGGCACTCGTCCAGGCCACCGTGGCGGTGTTCGACAAGACGGGGACGCTCACCGCGGGACAGCCCGAAGTCGGCCACATCGAGGGATCGGAGCATCCTAACAGGATCCTGCGGCTGGCCGCCTCGCTGGACCAGGCGTCGGGCCATGTGGTCGGACGCGCGCTGGTGGACGAGGCGCATAGACGTGGGTTGGGAGTGAGCCGCCCATCGGAGGTGACCGAGACCGCGGGATCCGGAATCGTCGATGGCGTGCGCGTCGGCGTCGGAGGAGACGCCTAACGGGTCAGGCAGCGCAATGCGTGTCAAGGTAGTGTTTGACGGCACGCCGGCTGGCACGATCACGCTCGAAGACCGGCTTCAATACCTTCCGCCAGTCGGCGGGGCATTGCTTTAGGAGGCCATCGACGTCGCGGTCATTCTAAACGCCCTTCGCGCCCTCTAATGGGCGAGAAGCACTAGTAGCTCGGCCTTGACGAGAAGTTCTCGAGTGACGCCGCCGAGGATGAACTCACGAAGCCGCGAATGGCCAAATCCGCCCGCGACCAGAAGGTCCGCCTTTCGTTCCAGCGCGGCCGATTGGATGGCGCCTGTCGCGGTCTCGCCGCCTGCCTGGATCGATACGTCATCCACGTCGAGTCCCGAATGCTTCAACGAAGAGATCAGGAGGGCGCGGTTCGCCTCGTCGATCTCCTTGTCGTCGGTGATCGAGATGACCTGCACCTTGATCGCGCGTTCGATGAAGACCCGTGCGCTGGAAAGGGCGCGCGCTGCGGTGGCGCTGCCGTCCCAGGCGACGGCGATCGTGTCCACACGAGAGTAGACGCTGGTGGCTGGAAATAGCACGAGCGGACGGCCGCTTCCGAATAGCAGCGTTTCGGAGAGTTGCCGGGAGAGCTCCGAGGCTTCGACGATGGAAAGGTCGTAGCACTTGGCAATTTCAGAAAAGCGTTCATAGACGAACGGTTCCCTGACCTCGAATCCGTGGATTCGCACCTCGAAGCCAGTTTCCGAAATAGCGTCGGCGATGTGTCCCCGCAGCGAAGTCCCGCTGTCCCGGCTATACCGTTCTGCTTGTCCCCGCCATGTCTCGACATCGATAACGGTGGGAAAGGGCGGATGGACCTGGGGGATCCGGACTTGTGGGATACTGGCGACGAGATGGGCGTCATTCTGCCTAGCGAGGCCGATAGCATTGTCGATTATGGCGAAGGAACTCGCGTCGGGATAGGTCGACAACGGGAGATGGAACTGCGGCTTCATGCTTGCCTCCTGAGGTTAAACTTCCGTCATGATGCATGCCGCTGAGAGAGTTCGCATTGCGCTTGGTCAAGGCCGCGGCGCAATGAAGCTCCTATAATCGCGCCTTCATCGAAGCTGGAGGACACGGCCATGACGATCAATCTGACGGAGATCAACCCCGGTGAGTGCTACCGCATCCTGGAGAACGAGCGTTTCGGTCATCTGGCATGCTGCAAGGATGGGCAGCTCTACGTGGCGGCGATCTATTTCGCCTTTTCCAACGGCGTCGCCTATAGCTTCACCATGCCCGGCAAGAAGCTCGACTGGATGCGGGGAACGACAAGGTCTGCCTACACATCGAGCAGCGTTCGAGCGCCGGCGGGTGGACGAGCATCGTCGTCGAAGGCAGGTTCGAGGAATTTCCTGACAGCGAGGCGCGACAAAGCGAACGGCTCCACGCGTGGTCTTCTCCAAAAGTATTCGGACTGGTGGGAAATCGGCTCTATAAAGCCCCAGGAGTTCCCCATGCCCGATGGCTCTCCTCATGTCTTCTACGGCATTGCCGTCACGGCCGTGTCGGGACGCAGTGCAGTCAGAACGGAATGACCGTCGATGCTCGAGCCGAACCCGCATCCCACAATCGGAGCACCACATGCCATATCTACGCGGCCTATATCCAAGCGCCACATCTAATTTCACCTCGCACCCGCGTTTCGCGCGGGCGCTCTGATTCAAGACGAGATCTTTGCCGGTCGGCAACCGTTCCGCCCTTCCGCACCACGTCGAGCGCCATTGGCACGAGCTCGCCGGCCGGCGCGAAGATGATGGCGGCGTCGAGCGGCACCGGCGGCCTTTCACCGGAAAACCCGGTCCAGACGGCGCCAAGATCAAGCGTGAACTTCCGTCCGGCCTCGTTGGTCTGCGGCGGCATCGACATGTCAGACATTCCGAGCATGCCCTATCGTCTGCTCTGGGGCGAGCGGCGGGTCGTCTCGGTGGCGAACCTGACGCGGAGCGACGGGGCGGAATTCTTCTCGATCGGGAAGGCGGCAGGGGTCAGATGCTTCACCAGCGTCTACCCCCTCGAGCATGCGAACGAGGCTCTCGACGATCTGCGCGCAGGCCGTGTCTCTGGAGCCGCCGTGATCGTTCCGTAGCCGATGTTCCCCTTGACAAGGATCAATGCGCTTTGCTTGCGCTACACAAAAGCTTCTTCGTCAAGACGTCCGCCGACAACCGGCGGCGCTTCCGCAAGGAGATCAGAGATGTCGCGTTCGTTGCTCGCCTTGGCGGCGCTCTTCATCGCAGGTGAGAGCCTATTGTCGGCTCCAGCCGTTGCAGACAGCCTGTCGCTCGCGCCGATGCTCCAGCGTGTCGTGCCGAGCGTCGTCAGCATCTCGGTGCAGGGCAGGGAACTCGACGACGCGGATGCAACGCTTGCTGATCCCTTCTACAGAAAGTTCTTCGGACTACCTGACGACGCTGCGCCGGCAGAGCACAGCTTCCAATCGGCCGGATCGGGTGTCGTCATCGACGAGGTCCACGGCTACATCGTCACCAACCAGCATGTCATAGCAAGCGCCTCAAAAATCGAGGTGGCGCTCTCCGACGGCCGACGCTTCCAAGCGAAACTTGTCGGCGCCGATCCCGAGACGGATGTCGCTGTCGTTCAAATTCCACCTGATCATCTTGTTCAAGCCGAGTTTGGAAGCGCGTCCTCGCTTCACGTCGGCGACGTCGTCGTGGCGATCGGGAATCCCTTCGGCCTGGGCCAGACCGCGACGATGGGCATCGTAAGCGCGCTTGGGCGCCGTGCCGTGGGATCGGAGGGGTACGAAGGATTCATTCAGACGGACGCGTCGACCAATCCCGGCAATTCGGGCGGCGCGCTTGTAAGCGAGGACGGCGTCGTGGTCGGGATCAATAGCGCGATCATCGGCCCCGCCGGAGGAAGCATCGGCATCGGTTTTGCGGTCCCAGCCGAGACTGTCGGCATCGTGATGCGGCAGCTCATCCTGACCGGCAAGTTGGTACGCGGCGAGGTGGGAATTTTAACGCAGGACCTGACGCCCGGTCTCGCAAAGGCGTTCGGCGTCGATGAAGGGGCGGGCGCGCTGGTCAGCGAAGTCCTTCCGGGTTCACCGGCGGCAAATGCAGGAATTCAGCCGGGCGACGTCATTCGGATGGTCGACGGAAGGACGGTGCGCGGCGCGTCCGACGTTCGAAGGCTTGTGGGATCGCTACCGTTGCAGTCCAAGCCGTCCTTCCAGATCGACCGCGCGAGCCGAAGGATAGAAGCATTTCCCGTGGTGTCCGACGCACCGGTTGCCGAACCGGCTGCTTCGCGTACCATTCATATCGCCCGCGGCCCTCTCGCCGACGCCGAGATGGCGAACTCTCCATGGTCCCGGCGCCCGCGTCGTCGTCGTCGCCGAGGGTTCGGTCGCGGCACAGGCCGGCCTGCAGCCGGACGACGTTATCGTCGCTCTCGACCAGCAGCCGGTGACGGACGTCGGGCAACTCCTCTCAATACTCGTGAAGGAGCATGCCCGTGCTCTCATCACCGTCGTGAGGAACGGCCACCGCCTCTTCGTGGCCGCTGACGTGCAGACCCAGTAGCAGCCCGCAGACCGTGTTCTGTCCGCTGAAATTCCAAGGTCGCTCTCGTGCTTGATGAAGATCAACGACGAAAATCTGCGGCGCTGTCACGATCGGCACGTCGCAAACCTGAAGGAGGTTGTCATGAACGACATTCAACTCAGACAGAACATTCTCGACGAAATGGAATTCGAGCCCAGCATCGACGCGGCTGATATCGGCGTCGCGGTCGATAGCGGGATCGTCACACTGACTGGTCACGTGCGCTCCTACGCGGAGAAAGAAGCCGCAGAGCGCGTGGTTAGTCGCGTCAAGGGCGTGCGCGGAATAGCTGCCGATATCGAGGTCCGGATTTTCGGGCCGAAGGAAACAGACGACGACGACATCGCCCGGCGAGCTGTCAAAATGCTCGACTGGAACGTTTCCGTGCCAAAGGATTCGGTGCAGGTGCGGGTCCTCAAAGGGTGGATCACCTTGCGGGGAGAGGTCGAGTGGCAATATCAAAAGAACGCGGCCTACGACGCCGTGCGGGATCTCGCCGGCGTAGTAGGGGTGTCCAACCTAGTGGAGCTGAAGCCGCATATTACGGCGGTGGATGTCAAGAAACGCATCGAGGATGCTTTCCAGCGCGACGCCGCTCTTGAGGCCGATGCAATCAGAATCGACGTCCAAGGCAGAAAGGTAATCCTCTCCGGCAAGGTGAAGACCTGGTCGGAACGGCAGGCGGCGGAGCGCGCTGCATGGTCCGCTCCAGGGATCAGCACTCTCGACGACCGACTGACGGTCGGGTGATCGAATATCGGGATTGGCTAGACATTACTGCTCTGCCCACACTCAGCAGCAAGGGCGCCGCTGAGCGCCCTTCGCATAGAGCCCAATTTCCTTGATCGACTTGCGCGCAGATCTCGTCTTCGGAACGAAATTCCGCACCACCCGTTGCAGAGCCTCCGTCGCGAGCACAAGGCGACCATTGATGTTCTTGGAGAGCGACCTTGGGTGGCGACGTAGGCTGGGATCTTCCGCGAAGAAAGATATGAGTCCCCGCAACGGCAGCGCGATTGAGGTTTGGGTTTGATTTTTCTAAATTGAAATCCTGCTGTCGAGCAGAATCGCTATTAGGCCTCGTGGCGAGCAGCAGCCTGAGACGGGTCGACATCTCCGATGCAGTGTACGGCTTCTTCAGCCAGCCGGCGCCCGCTTCGATCTCCTTGTCCGCGGCATGGGGTTCAGAAAAGCCCGACGTCAGGAGAATTTTCACCCTCGGCCAGCGCTCCCGGACATTCCGGGCCAGTTCGTCGTCGTTCATTCCCGGCATGGCCACATCACTGAACAGGAGCGCTACGTCATGCCCCGCCTCCAGCTCCTTCACCGCGTCGATCCCGTTCGTAGCTTCGATCACGAAGTAGGCAAGCGTCTGCAGGCGGCTGACCGTCACTCGGCGAACTCTCGCGTCGTCCTCGACCACCAGGATAGTTTCCGTGCCCCGAGGCGGGGCTTCCTCAGCCCGCTGCTCGTTCGGATGAGAATCCTTTCCGGCGTCGGCGCGTGGAAGAAAGAGGCGCACCGTCGTCCCTTCGCCAAGTTCGCTGTAGAGCTGCAGGTGCCCTGCGGATTGCTTTGCGAAACCGTAGACCATGCTCAGCCCAAGCCCCGTTCCCGAGCCCGTCGGTTTCGCGGTGAAGAACGGTCGAAAGCCCTCTCCATCACATCGGACGTCATTCCGGTGCCGGTGTCGGTCACGGAAATGAGGACGTAGCTGCCGGGGCGGATCGCCGGGTACATCAGGACATAGTCGGAGTCGATCTTGCAACAGAGCCCTTGCAGGCGGGCACCTCAAAGCAGACAGGAGCTGCGATGGAGGACAAGGCTTCGCAGGTTCTATCGAGCACGAAATACAGCACTGCTACCAAGCAGTTGGCAGGATCCGTGCTCTCACAATCCAACAAAAAGCGCTGATGAACGAACAAGAACTTTCGAACCAGTTTCTGTTGTTTTTCCCGGGCTTCTCGTCAACCAGTCTTATTCCGTTTCCTGCCACCTTAACTCATCATCTTCCGGAAAAGCGGCAGTTGGTTGCGAACATCCAGTGCCTCGGTCGGTGGACTCCGCTGAAGCGCCTATTTGAAGTCACTCTGCCCCAGATACGCTTCAATGCAGCTAGGAATGGGAAGCGATGAGCAAAGTGCGTAGGAGATCAAAGTTTCCCACTCCTTGTGGCCTGCCGAGGTCGGCGATCGATGACAGGCGTAATCGAGAGACACTGGCCCCCGAGACATCAATCCCGCTTGGGGGAGACGTATCTGACAACGTTGGTTGTAAATCCGCTTTTGTTTGCCGATGCACATTCAGTGCCATGGCTGGATCGCATGGTTCAGATACACGCAGATAGACATCGCGACCGATCGCGCGCGTGCCCGGCCTCGCCGAAAAGGTGCCAGATGTGACGGCAGCCTTGCATGCAAAGCTCGACGAGCACCGGGCGTTCGTGCGGGAGCGTGGAGAAGACTTGCCGGAAATCCAGAATTGGCGCTGGGCACGCTCCTCCTAGTGCGACAGAGGACCGGATTGGGTAGCGACTACCACCAGCCATACTGCCGCAGCTACGCCGGCACGCAAGAGAAAGGATTCGAGTGCGAGGTGGCAACCTCGCCTTCGACTTGGGGTGTCCCACGGCAATCGCAGCCTTTGCAGCGTCAGCTACGTGTTTCGAGTCCTGTTCGTTCTGCAAACGATGCGATCTTAAAACGTCCTGGAGAATGATCGCCGGGTCATGCTGCAGCCGTCAACGAGAGGCAGCTAAGGGTGAAGCCCGGTCCCATCGCCGTCAGGACAGTTCTCCTGGGTAGTCCTTGCGCAAGAAGCTTCTCGAGTACGAACAGCGCGGTTGGCGAGGACATGTTCCCATAGTCCGAGAGAACCTCACGTTCCTGGTCGAGGGTTCCCTGGCTTAGTTTAAGCGCCGATTCCAAGGCGGTGATAACCTTTGATCCACCGGGGTGGCACGCAAACCGGTCAACGTCGGCAGGAGCAAGATCTGATCGGGCGAGTATGGACGTTACGCCCTTCAGCACATGAGTTTCGGCGAACGGTGGTATCGCACGATCGAAGATCACGCCCAGACCCTCCGGATCGACGCTCCATCCCATGATGTCTAGCGTGTCGGGCCACGTATGCTGGCCTGCAAGTTCGACCTCGGCCAGACCGGTCTCACTAGCACGCACCACGCAGGCGGCGGCCCCGTCGCCGAAGAGGGCGGTCGCCACGATGTTCGCCTTCGTAAGCTTGTCCATGCGAAATGCCAACGTGCAGGTCTCGACGGCGACCACCAGCACGACTGAGCCTGGCCGGGATGCCGCCAGCCGTGACCCGATTGAAAGCCCAGAGACTCCGCCGGCACAGCCGAGGCCAAACACGGGAACCCGTTCGACATCGTCCCGGAAGCCCAGTTCTCGGCTTACCCTCGCTTCCAGACTAGGTGTCGCAATACCAGTCGAGGAGACGGTTACGATCGTGTCGACATCGCCTGCTGCAATGCCCGCCGACACGAGAGCCTTGCTGGCGGCGGCGACGAACATTGCACCAGCGCCCTCGATATGAGCGAGGTTTCGTTCGGGCCATCCCGACGTCTCGAGATACCACTCGATCGGCCGGACGGCATAGCGGCGCCGAATTCCCGAGGTTTCGAACACCCTTGCCAGCTTTTCGAAATCGCCAAATCGCGATGAGAACGCGGTGTGCGAGGCTCGCGCCGCGTCACGCTGGTCGATGACATGTGGCGGAACGGCGGTGCCGACGGATACCAGCTTGACGGGTTGCTGCATAAGACTCCTTGCGACGGCGCGGGAAGAATTTGGTACGCCGCGCGAGGACGAGACCGAACCGTAACGCCTCGATCCTCAATAAGTTGCAATGCGGGCGAGCCTGACGCCGCACTTCGTCGGAAGGCTTCAGAGACGACGACGCGTGAAGGATGCCTCCCGCGGCTTCGTGTCTGCCTTGATCCACGTCAATGCGCTCAACAAGTTGGCTCCGTAATTGTCCGATCGAAAAGGAGACAGCGCGATGCTTGCTAGAGACATCATGACGACCCCGTGACGACGCTCGACGAGGGACACAACGTCAGGGAAGCCGTCGAGATCGTCAACGCCAGCAAGATCGGCGCGGTGCCCGTCATCGATGGCGAAGGGCGGCTCACCGGCATCGTCACCGGGGAGACCTGCTGCGCCGGGTGGCGTCATCCTGGGCGAGACGGGCGGTACCGCATACGCGCGACCGCGAAGATGCACTGGCGGACTATGTGAAGGCCCGAAGCTGGCGCGTCAAGGACGTGATGTCGACGCCCGTCGTCAGCGCCGCCCCGAGCGCAACCGCGAGCCAGCTCGCAGAACTCCTGCAGGCCCACGACATCAAACACCGAACGGCAGACTCGCCGGCATAATCAGCCGTCACGACTTGATGCGAGCGCTTCTCGATGTTCGACGGCAGTGTACTGCTTCCGGCGACGAGGCCCTAGGGACGGCCGTTCGTGGCCGCCTGGAAACCGAGTTCGAAATAAGGTTCCCCATCGTCAATGCGACCGTCTCCGACGGGGCAGTGACCCTGAGGGGAGAGGTCGAGACGGAGCTGGAATGCTCGGCGGCCAGGGTGGCGGCGGAAAGCATCCGCGGCGTCGGCGGCGTGGTAAACAACATCACCCTGGATACCGCATGGTGAGCTCTCTCAAACTATGAAATCGTCCCTGGAGTTTCCGTCATGTTTGTCAGGGTCATCGCAGACGCCGTCGTGTCGAGGCTTCTCCTCGTCATCCTGATCCTCATGGTGGGGACGGTCGTGAGCGTCCTACTGGTGAGGCCATCCGACGACTCCCGAACCGGGCGCGTCGAGCGCTCTCTCTGACCCGTGAGTGCGCGATGAACATCTGGCCCTCCAGGATTTAATTGTCCGGCCGCGTCCCGCAAATGGCGCGACGGATTCGATGCTCTCCGAACTATTCGGCTTCATCTGGCTGATGGGAAGGCGTCATCAGGCGTTGGTCGCAGGGCTGTCCCTGGCTCTTTTCGTTATCGGCGCGGCGCCTCTCGAACTCCAGCGCCGGATCGTCAATGAGGCGACCGAGCAAGCGTCATACCGGTCTCTTCTCTTTCTCGTCTCCCTCTATCTCGCGGTCGCAGTGTTGAAGGGCGCGATAAATTCACCTCCAACCTCTAAAGAAGCTGGGTGGGCGAAAAAAGCACGCTTTGGCTCGGGGCGCGCGTTCTGCATCGGGCCGAGACGCCGCCATCGGAATCCACGCTCGAGGGGGTTGAGCTGTCGATCGTCTTTGCGGAAGCGGAACCGGTGGGCAGTTTCGTTGGGACCAGCATCTCCGAGCCGCTACTCCAGATCGGCATCCTTGTCACCGTGGGCGGTTATCTGATCTATCTCCAGCCGCTGATGAGGATGGCCGTCGCAGCCACCTTCGCCCCGCAGATTGCGTTCGTCCCGATGTTAGGCTGCTCACCTGGCTTTTGGAGATGCCGCTCATACCCATGGCCTTGACCAAGTCGTCGACAGAACGAGTCGAGATTCCCTGGATATGCGCTTCCTGGATAACGGCCGTCAGAGCTTTCTCTGCCATGCGGCGCGGTTCAAGGAAGCTCGGAAAGTAGCTGCCTTTGCGCAGCTTCGGAATGCGAAGCTCGACGGTGCCAGCCCGCGTCTCCCGATGTCACGGTAGCCATTGCGTTGTGCGAGCCGCATCGAGTTCTTCACACCGAAGTCTGCACCCGTAGCCGAGCCTACTTCCAGCTCCATCAGCCGATCGGCAGCAAGACCGATCATCTCACGCAACAAATCTGCATCGGCACTCTTCTCAACAAGGGAGCGCACGTTCATCATGTCATTGGTCATCGGTGATCTTTCCGTCAGGTTGGTCTTGAACAACCCGACCCTAGCGGAAAAACACTGATGGCCGCCCGCAAAGCCGGTCACCCGCTACAGCGCAACGAGAAGCGCGCGGGCGCTCGGCTTTACTCCCTACCGTCACCTACGCCACGTACTGGGACACGATCCGATAGAACGGCCACCTTTTCCCGCGTGCAAGTGGCCATATGGGGGTGGCGTAATAACCAGGCATACGCGAGGTCGGTATGGCAGGTTTGATCTCTCCTTCCAGGTCGCTCGCGTTATAGATCGCGACGACGCCGGGCACCGAGAACGCATCGCCGACATCGATGTTCAGGATTCGGGCATGTGGCTGGTCGGAGCGTCGCAATGCGATATGCAACATACCGCGGCGCCATGTCATCGACATACTGACCAACACCCGTCAGCAGACGTGGATCTTCGGTGCGCTTGTCCCGCTTGCCGACAAGTTTGGGCCGCAGCTCGACGGAATGGTCCTGCTGGCTCATTCGTAGAACTCCACACCCTTTCGCAACTCTTGCCATTGCGCGTCGTCGTGGCCGAAAATGATAGAAGCTCCCCGCTCCCGAAGAGCTTTCAGGCGAGCGAGTGCCTCTGCGGCGAGTTCGATGTTCCAAGTATTTCTCGGAGCGATACCGGTGTCGACGCTCGCCTGGAGCGGGGCAGCATCTGAAGCGAGTATAAATGAACCATCTTTTTCCAGCTCGACACGGGCGACGGTCATTCCGGGGGTATGACCCGGCATGGGCAGCAAGACGATGCGCCCGTCGCCAAAGACGTCATGCTCGGCATTGAAGGTCTGGAAACCCTGGGGCTGGTCCCATTCTCCTCGAAGATAGCCTTGATTTTCTGCACCGCTTGCCGTGGCGGCCTGCGCCTCCGCTTCGTGGCAGAGGATCGTTGCGCGCCGAAAGTACGCGTTGCAGCCGCAATGATCGGGATGCAGATGTGAACAGATCACAACATCTATGTCCTCGGGATCGAGAGCAAGAGTCTTCAACTGATGAACGACCGTCCGCTCTGGCGAAAAGATCGGGGTCATAACCTTGCTTAACCCACCCCATCGCGCGCCTGGATCGATGGCGGCCTCTGGATTGCATCCGCTATCGAACAGCGCGTTGCCTTGGGGATGGCGCATCAGGGTGGCGTGAACCGGCAATTCAATCGCTTCTTCCTTCAGCGCCCCAGGGACGTAGATGGACCGGCGCATACGAAGGCGGCCGGCCTCGAGAAAATGCATCTTCATCTTAAGGTCCTCTCTTGCTAGCCAGTTCGCGGACGGCGTTGACGATGTTTTCATAGCCCGTACAACGACAGATGTTTCCTGAGAGCGCTTCCCTGATCTTATCATCGGTTTCCAGCGGATGGTGGCGAAGAAGGTCGATGATCGCCAACGATGAAACTGGGCCTACAAATTCGCATTGCAGGCCATGATGCTGGCGGAACGCTTCTTGGATTCGTCCGAGTATCGACGCTTCCCTGGCCATGGTTTCGATTTCGCTCCCGTCTGCCTGCACTGCAAGCATCAGACAGGAGCGTGCGCTCCTTCCATCGAGAATGACGGTGCAGGCACCGCAAACGCCATGTTCGCACCCGACATGGGTTCCGGTCAGGCAAAGGATCCTGGCGCAGGAAGTGGCTCAGCAGCGTTCGTGCTTCGATCGTGCGCGTCATATACGCTTCGTTGACGCTGACGGTGATCGTCTTCTCACTCATCTTGCTTGAAGCCTTTCGTGGTTCGCGCGGCTCCAGGCGGCGCGAAGGGCCCGTTTGGCAAGGACGCCTGAGAGATGCCTGCGGTAATCTGCAGAGGCATGGATATCCGTGTTGGGCGTGAGGATTCCAGCCAGGCGATCCGCCACCGTATCGAGAGCCGGCTCGGAAACATCCGTCCTCGATGATCTCTTCAAGCCGCAGCGGGGTTTCACCAACGCCCATCATGCCAACGCGAACGTCAGACGCCCTGCCATCTACACAATGCAGCGTCGTCGCAAAGCAAGCGAGTGCGAAGTCCCCGTGGCGTTTTGCAAACTCCTCAAATCCCCATCCGGCATCCGGTCTCATCGCGTCGAGCTCGACGCGAATTACAAACTCGTCCGGTTCCAACGAGTTGACCAGCGATCCGACAAAAAAATCGGCTGCAGGTATTTCGCGTCTGCCGCGCTGAGAGGAGGCGATGACCGTCCCACCGAGGAACCGTGTCATCATCGGCATCTCGGTCGCTGGATCCGCATGCGCGACGCTGCCGCCGAAGGTGCCGCGGTTGCGCACGGTCATATGGGTGACGTGATGCATCGCCTCATGCACGATCGGCAAGTGTTGGCGGATGATCGGGTCTGTCGCGGTCATGTGATGGCGTACCGTCGGCGCCGATTCTCACCCGATCTCCGTGCAGTTCGATCCGATCTCCATGAACCGACGTTACTACGCGCGGCGCCCAAAATCCCGCGGCCCTGCTCGGATGGATACGATCTCTCTGAGCAGTTCGAGGTTCTCGCCGGTCATGGTGGCCACGTCTTCGATCGTGCAGATATGCATCGAACGAGCCATCAGGCGGCCTTTTGCGCAGTGGAGACCGTCGGAAGCATATTCCACGGCAACAGGTCTTCAAGCCTATCTACCGGTTAATCTTTGATCTGGGTTAGGACGTCCGTGAGGTAGCTCTCGGGGTTGCGGCCATGCAGTTTGTCCGTTCCAATGATGGTCAAATATTAGCGTTGCGCTATCCCGTTCGTAATTTGCATCGTGTAAGTCTTCACTCCTGATGCTCGTTCTCGGGCCGCGCCACGCAACGCGCGGCCCGTCTTTCGGTTTTCTCAACCCGGGAAATTGCTACTCGGATTGATTGATTATTACGAGTTTATATGCAACCTTCGGTACGATCGCCGACGGTCGGCGCACATCAGGAGGAAAAACCATGATCCGTACTAATGCAGTTGCAGCACTTGTGTTTGCTGTAGCAACCTCAGCTCTTGCTTTCGATGCAAGCAACTTCAAGGATTTTTCAAGCATCGCATCGGCTTCCAGCAGTTGGCAGAACCAGTCCGGCTCGACGATGATCATTCAAGTCGACTCGTTCGGAAATGTCTCCGGCCAATATGTAAACAGAGCCCAGGGCACCGGATGCCAGAACTCGCCCTATCCGCTAACAGGAAGGGTAAACGGGACGTTCATCGCATTTTCGGTCGGCTGGAACAATTCGACGGAGAACTGCAATTCCGCAACCGGATGGACCGGCTACGCACAGGTCAACGGCAACAACACTGAGATAGTCACGAGCTGGAACCTCGCTTACGAAGGCGGCTCCGGTCCGGCCATTGAGCAAGGACAAGACACTTTCCAGTACGTGCCGACGACTGAGAACAAAAGCCTCTTGAAGGATTAATCTCCTCTGCCCTGCCGGCGCTGGCCCGTCAGAGATTGTGGAGCAAGAATTCATCGAATATGGCCAAAGGCTTAGACGAAGCTGCTTTCCCTGCCGAATAAAAGCGCCGCGTGCTCGTCCGCGCGGCGCAAATCCTTATTTGATGAGTTCAATGCGGCCAAAACTTTCCGGACAAAAGTAAGCATCCGAGGATGCGCCGCCTTGGGGCAAACGCGGCGATCTGATCAAGGTCGTTTGGCACGATGGCCAGGGGGCCTGCCTGTTCACGAAAAAATTGGAGCGAGGAAGGTTTATCTAGCGTGACGGCCAGGGCGCTTGTCTGTTCACGAAGAAGCTGGAGCGCGGCCGCTTCATCTGGCCGTCAGCCGCTGACGGCACGGTGGTGATCACACCGGCGCAGCTCGGTTATCTGCTCGAAGGTCTACAGAAATATCCCTGCTTGTGAGTCTGACGAATCATCACCGGACAAGATCGAGGTGCTGGATCCGAGCCATCCGTTATTTGGACGCTCCTTTAATGTGATGCGTGAGGTGGGACGTAGAGGCGGCAACTTCGCGCCGTCGTATGAGGTTGAACATCGTGGTGGATCGACCTTGCTGATACCCGTGTCTGCGACACAGGGATATGTCGAAGCCTGAAATACTGACGCGCGAAGGACACCATTCGCCCAATTGTGAGGAGAAGGTTTTGCCAATCACTGTGCAACGCCTCCGCCTTGCAGCGGGCATCTAGGTAAAGGCACAGCGCAACAGATGGACACACGAACCTAGTTTGCTCAGCGCCGTACAACTTGCCGCCAGGCTCGATATTCCCGTCAATTGGATTTACGTTCAAATCAGGCGGAAGCGCCTGCTCATCGACCAGCAATCAACCGGAGCATATTTGTTCCAAAATTCCCCAGCGGTCGTCAACGCGGTTCGCGACCTTCGCAACCGTACCATTCATCAACTCGATCTGAGAATCATTCAGCCTCACCAGGAGGGGCATCAACATGCGTTGTCGCTGGAGGGAATTGACTGGCGCGCACGGCAGGAAACCTGGCGCCCCAGCCGGGTTTGACTCAATTTTTGCATTGAAATTGTTGATAAATCTGATTCAATGTCGTTATGACATTGCCGCCGCTTACCCTGCCATCGGACCTTGCCAGCGCTCATCCGGCGCTGCTGGCCGAACGTGCTGCGCGGCTGCAAGCTGAGGCGGACGCGGCCAACGCGAAGGCGCGGCTGTCGAGCATTGAGGCGCTCAACGTGCATTTGCAGTTGCTGACCGGCAAGCTGGAGCGCGAGAAGCACGGGCCGCGCCGCGAGCGCACGCAGCGGCTGATCGATCAGTTGGAATTTGCAGCTCGAAGAGCTCGTGGCGTAGGCCGCCGAGGACGAACTGAGCGTCCAAGAGGCCGCGGCCAGAACGCAGTCCGTGCGCGCCTTCGCCCGCAAGCGTCCAGTGCGCAAGGCGTGGCCCAAAGACGTCGAGCGCGCACGCATCGTCATCGAAGCGCCGACGGCATGTGCCTGCTGTGGCGGCTCGCGGCTGTCGAAGCTGGGCGAGGATGTGACGGAAACGCTGGAGGATATCCCGCGCCGATTCAAGGTGATCGAGACGGTGCGCGAGAAATTTACCTGCCGCGATTGCGAGGCGATCAGTCAGGCTCCCGCACCGTTCCATGCGACGCCCGCGCGGCTTCATCGGCCCTCAGTTGCTGGCGACGATCGTGTTCGACAAGTTCGGGCAGCACATCCCGCTGAACCGCCAGAGCACGCGGTTCAAATGTGAGGCATCGGTCCGTCGACCTAGACCCTGGCCGGTGAATGTTGATCCGAATGTCTTCGAGCTGCGGCAAATGCTGGAGCATCACTGTCGCACGGCATACCAGGAGGCAACGTAGCCGGCTGCGGCGACCCCATGCGAATGCGGGACGTCGCGGACGATGCTACCGACAATGGCGTCCCTTTGATCGACGCCATTCGGCCAGTTCGGCACGATGTAGCCGCGATAGCTGTAGATCCAGGTCTCGCCGGCCACATCGCCCTTTCCAGTGAATTGCAGCTCGACAGGGTCTCCCGGACGCACCGTACCGGTCAATTCCAGCGACCACCCGGGCCCACCAATGGTTCCGCCGACCTTGCGCCGAGCCAACTCGGTCAGCACCAGCGTTCCCTGGCCAAATTCCAGTGCATTGAAATCAACCGATAAATCGGGATTGTTGATCAGGCTGCGATAACTCCAAGTGCCAGTGAAGCTCATAGTTCCTCCCAATGGCGATCGACGCCCTAATGATGGCCGGAAACGGTGCCACCCTGGCCGTCCGGCAGGGTGATCCTGATGTTCTGCATCATGCCCTGGTCCTCATGATCGAGGATGTGGCAATGCAGAACGAACTCGCCGATATAGCGCTGGTAGTGCGTCCGCACGGTGATCGTGTAGCGCGCCGACGGATCGGTGCCGGGATTCTTGATCCACAGCGTGTCCTTCCAGACATTTTTCAAGCCTGGATATTGCGGATCGCCGTCGTCATCGGCGCCAAGCGCGCTGACATCGTTGCCGGCCGCATCGACAATTTTGATGATCTGAAACGGATTGACATGGATATGGAATGGGTGGCTGACGAAATCCGAGCGGAGCGTCCATTCGTCGACTCCGCTCAGCGGCAACATCCGGTCGATGCGGTTGGGATCATAAGGTTTGCCGTCAACCTCGAAGAAGGTGGCACCCGGCTGTTTCACATCGATGTTAAACACCAGTTGCTGCTCGCCGGTGACCTCGCCCGCGTCGATGTCCGGATGGGGAATAAAGCTTGAGAGCGACATCTCGTTCTTGAGGTCATCGATAACCTTGCCGGCGACATTCTGTGACATCGTGCGCTCAGCCGCCGAAATCAGCCAATCCTGAAGATAGGTGCCGATCTCGCCATTGACGGCATGGCCGCCTACTGCAGTGACTATGCCGAGAAGCCGTCGGCTTGGAGCCTCCTGGTTGACGCTGGCCGCTGCCGGTGCGGCGCCATCGATGATGCAGTAGTCACCCGCTCCTGGCAACACCACCAGCGCGTCAACGCGGTAGCCCGGTTGCAGGATCGCTTGCTGCCGCATCTGCACCTGCGCCATTGTCAGCCCGTCCTGGGCCACCACCCCATACGGAATAGTATCCTTGCCGCAATTCTGGTCGATCCATCTGTCGGTGTCCGCTGCCGCAAGCGTGCGGAACGCGGTCGTCCCGGTCTTGCGCCGGATTTCGAAATTGATGGTGTCGCGAACCCCGGCGTGTATCATCCGCCACCGCTCGACCGAGCCAGCCTCCGCTGATGCCAACTGACCAAGCACCTGGCCGTTGACGCTGGTGAAGCGGCCCGAAGCCGGCCAACTGCCAGGTCCGAACTGATCGTAGCTTTCGATGCCGCCCACCTGTCCTGGCTGGCAATCATAAGTGATGTCGCCATTGTTATCGGTGCAAGCATATTGAATCTGCTGTAGCACCAAAACCCGTTCGGCGATATCGGAGCCGCCCGGCTGCTTCAATAGGCGGTCTATATCGCCAGTCTCGGTCGGTGTCGGCATGCGATCGCCACGGATGATCAACGCCCCGGACATGCCACTCGACACCTGCAATGCGGTTGATCCGTGTAGGTGTGGGTGATACCAGAAGGTGCCGGCGGGATGCTCAACGGCGATGTTGTATTCATATTGGAACGAAACGCCGGGACGGATTGAGATCAGCACATTATCGCCATTGCCAGACGGATTTACCCAGAGACCGTGCGAATGCAGGTTGGTACCGTTGAAGCAATGGGGGGTATTGGCACTGCCACCGCCGATGCCGCAGGTGGAATCCTGAGGGAACAGGTTGTGAAGCGTTACCCGCACCGTCTGACCGGGCCGTAGATCGATGGTCGGTCCAACCAATGGCGTGTCGGCACCGGATAAGCCGGTCTGGCGGGCGTCTTGATAGCCGCGCAGTTTAACGTGGTCGTAGCGCGCCGTGGCCGGATTGTAGATCTGTCGGTCGAGATAGGTAGCGTTCATATCGAGCAGAACCTCGCCCGGAAATGTCTCCCGGCTTTGTTCGAAGGTTTTCAGCATCCCCTGGGATTTTGTGATAGGTTGCAGCATATAGGCCAGGGGGTTAGTCACGGCCCTGGCCTCTTGAGCGACTGCGAATAGCGCATGGGTGACCGAAAAAACGCTCGCCATACCGAAGATCGCAATTTTGTCAGACACAGACAAACAACCCTCCCAAACCTCTGCCCGGAGTTTTGTTCTCCCCGGGTCGAACCGCATCCACAAAGTTCTACTGCGTCACCATGCGTTCACCTGCAATTCGACTTTGACTCGCGCGCTTTCTCGGGAGAAGACAGCTGCCGCCGCGCGACGAGAAAGTTTCAAGACTCATGCCACTCTGGCCGGATCGAGCCTCAGAAGGAATCTTGTGCCTATGCTTCAAGGACTTCCACGAGAGCGCGGTAGGAAGTCGGGCGGAACAGCACCATGGCGCGCACCTGACAAACCTGACAGCAGGTGTAGTAGGCCCGACATTTTTGTGGGGAGCATCGTTACGTGCGGCAATACGCGTCTCACCTTGTTTGTTTGTCGAGCTGCACTCGAGCAACGCCTTGACGCTCATATCGCGGTCACCGCCGCGGGCATTAATGTCGGCGTCACATACCGTTCATCACACCGCCTAATCGGAGAGACACCACGGGCAGACTACGCCAGTTCTTCCGGCTCTCTGCGCTGCGCGATGATCTCGAAACAAGGTTGCTTGCTCAGGAGTATCGCGCCCTGCTCCTCGACGATCATTTCGACGACGGCAGGAGGGAGCCCTTCCACAATCTTCTCCTATGGACGTCTCTTATGGACGTCCAACGCGATATCTCAGATGCACGGAGCCGAGGCCAGCGGCTTCGGCGCTGATAAACGTGAGCCTCGCCCTGCCGGCAAGCCCATCCTCGCCGCCCTCGAATATGGCCGGTGTATTCGACTTGCCTCCGATCGCAGGGAAGATGACCAGGCTGACCTCGTCAACAAGACCCGCCTTCAAGAAATGGCCATTGGTTTGCGCCCCGCCTTCCAGCATCAAGCGCTTCACACCGAACTCGGTTCCAAGAAGGTCAAGCGCGTTTTTCAGATCGACGCCATCTTTCTCCGAGACGATATAGGAAACGCCAGCCTGGGTGAGGCCCGCCAGGTAAGCATCATCCACGTCAGATCCTGTCAGGACCACAAGGTGAGCTCCGTCAATGTCGCTCTTGTCCCAGCGTAGCCGACCGTCCTTATCCACGATGACAGCGAACTCGCCGGCGTCCGGGTTGGCGATATGGATCGGTCGCGCGGCTGTGCCGGTTGCTTGATAGGGGCGGTCGACGGCGTCCGCGAACTCTTCTCCCGTCGCTCTTCCCGAAAGCCAGGCGTCGGCACCGATCTTCTCATGCAGGCCGTCATAGATCTTCACGAGCTCATCGACCGAATGGCCGGTTGCCTCGGCCCAATCATTGACGATCAATCGGCCATCCAGCGGCGACATCATGTGACAGATTACATAGGGTCTGGGCATTGGATTACTCTCCTCTACAAACATTCCACCGTCAGTGACCTGCCTTCAACCAGGCTGCGAATTTATCCATCCAGTCGGGGTGCCAGCGTGAAAGCGCCGGCCGGTTCAGGATCATGTCGTCGGCCGCCCAGCGGATCCTTCTGGCATCGATCGCAGACGTAACCGCGTTATCCGGACAGATGATGTAAAAATTCTCGTCGAGCAGACGGACCAGGAAGTATTCCACCAGTTGCTCTGCGGTCCATGCCTCATCGGGTTTCGCAATGCCCTGCGGCTTGAGTGCGATGTTCATGGGTGTCCACGTGTAGCCAGGGACGAGGAGATGAGCCGAAACACGACCTCCCGTCTCCTTCAGAAGCTCGTGCGACAGCTGTTCGGTCAGGACTTTGACAGCTGCCTTCGCCACCGAATATGCGGCGTTACCTGGAGGAGTCGTAATACCTTCCTTGGAGCCGAGGTTGACAACGGCCGACTGGCGACCGGCTTCGATCATGTAGGGCACGAAGACGTGTTGCGCGGCCTGAACACCTCGGAAGTTTACATCGATCTGGCGTCGCCACTTTGCAGGATTGTCCCAAGGGCCGGCTCCTTGCGTTATGCCCGCGTTGTTTACTAGAACGGCCACGTCGCCAAACCGCGAAATCGTTTCGTCCCGCAACCTGGTCAGTGCCGACAAATCTGATACGTCGCCGCTCACGATCAGGATGTCCGTGTCGAGTGTCGAAGTAACATCCTCAAGTGCGTCGGCGTCGAGATCCAGCAGCGCGAGCTTCATGCCGCGGGCCGCGAGAGCCCTCGCGATTGCCAAGCCGATGCCCTTCGCAGCTCCCGTGATGACCGCAACGCGGCCAGGAGCAACGACGCTGTTCATTCTCTCGCTCATTTTTTGTCTTTCCCGTCATTGGACCGTCACCGCTGGAAGGTGTGCCGGACAAGCCGTCGCCGTGGAATTTTTCTCCGAGAAGCGTGCCGGCCGATGGCACCAGCGCAGAGAAGTCCATCAACGCTACTCGGGCGCTTGGGTCGTCGGATCATATCCGCGGGCTGCGAACGACCGTTCGATCGCACTATAAGAATAGGGTAGCGCGACGGCTACTTGAAGTGAGCGGGATCGCACGCACCGATGAGCCGTGTTCACTCAAGGGCCTTCGTGACGTAGGGAATGCCTGGCCAGTTCGACCGCGGACGGGACCAAAAAGGTAACGCACTCCTGGTCCCTGCCAGATCGGTGGATGATTTTCACTCACCGCCCCGATCAATTTTGCTCATGTAACCAATCGGCTCCACGGGCATTTGGTCACCAGCGCCTCGAGACGATCGTGGTGCTGACCAAACCAAAGGAGTGAAATCATGACAGGGAATAAACCACTCGCAATGATCACGGGCGGCTCATCTGGAATAGGCTTCGAGCTTGCCAAACAATTCGCCAAGAATGGATTCGATGTCGCCATTTCAGGCTCAAGCGACAAGGTGAACGAGGCCGCCGATGCGCTACGAAGCCTTGATGCCGAAGCATATCCGTTCAAAGCGGATGCCTCGACGTACGATGGCGTCGAGAGGTTCTGGACCTTTACGCAGGGGCTGGGGCGCCCCTTGGAAGCCGCGGCTCTGAACGTCGGTATCGGTATTGGCGGCGCCTTTGTCGATAACGATCTCGAGGATGAGCTTCGCCTGCTTGCGATCAATGTAACCGGGACCGTCCATATGGCCAAACGCGTCGTCCAACATATGGTCAAGAACGGCCGCGGCAGGATTCTCATCACCTCCTCGGTTTCGGCGACCCTGCCCACGCCATACGAAACCGTTTACGGCCCGTCGAAGGCATTCGGTTACATGTTCGCGGAATCTCTGCGCGAGGAGTTGCGCTCGACCGGGGTCACGGTGACGGCACTCCTTCCGGGCGCCACCAACAGCGACTTCCACGCGAACGCTGGAATGGGCGGTACGAAGCTCGGTGGCCAACAAAAAAACGACAAGACGCTCGTCGCCCAGCAGGGGTTCGAGGCTCTCATGAACGGCATCGACCATATCGTCGGCGGAGATCAGGAAACCAAGCGCCAGGTGTTGGAAAACCGGACGACCCCCGAGCCCGTCAAAGCCGCGCGGCAAGCCGAATTGACCCAACCGCAGTGAAGGAGCACGTCATGTCACATCTGAAAAACAAGGTCGCCATCGTCACAGGGGCTTCCTCGGGCATTGGAGCGGCGACCGCCAGAGGATTGGCGGAAAAAGGTGCGCGCGTCGTCCTTGCCGGCCGCAATGAGGAACGCCTCAGTCAGATCGTCGAAGACATCACCGGTTCGGGAGGTATTGCCAGCTACAAGGTTGCTGATGCCACGGATTTTGAGAGTACCAAGGCCCTCGTCGCGTTCGCCACAACGACGTACGGCCCGGTCGATATATTGGTCAACAATGCCGGCCTCATGCTCTTTTCCTATTGGAAGGATGCCGCCGTCGGCGATTGGAACAAGATGATCGATACCAATCTGCGTGGCTATCTGCATGCGATCGCCGCGGTGCTGCCGTCGATGTTGGAGCGCCGGTCCGGCCGCATCCTGAATATGAGCTCTATCGCCGGCGTTCATGTCGGCGAGGCGGCAGGGGTTTACGGAGCCACGAAGTTCTTCATACGCGGTATTACCGAAAGCCTCAGGAAGGAGGTGGGCGTGGGTAGCGGGATCCAAGTGTCTATGATCAGCCCTGGCGTGATCGATACCGGCTGGGCCGACAAGGTTCATGACGAGACGGGCAGAAAGATCGCCGGAGAGCTCAACAAGCAGGGTATTCCGCCGTCGTCGGTGGCTGAAGCCGTGGTCTATGCACTAGACCAGCCCCCGGAGATCACGATCAACGACATTTCGTCCATCCAACCCGGCAGGACTGGTAGCCCGCGTTTTCGAGAGCTCAGAACTAGAACCTCCGGGACTGTTAGACCGCCTCGCGGAACCAACCGGTGCCGTCTCTCGTGGCTGTGGACACGAAGATCTTCATTGCATGACGATCTAATCCCGGACGTTTTCGTTTTTCAGCGACCGGGCCATCTCCGCCGTCCTTCGCAGGATCCAACATGGATCACTAGGTCAAATTTTTGACTGCTTCCTCGGCCATCACATACCAAATACAGGGCCAGTTAAATAAGGATTGAAGGTGCCGGCCGGCCTGAAGCAAGGTCGGCGCCGGCAAGGGCGATCTTTTTCAGTACAAGTGCGAGTATCCATAACTCATGGTATCAACGCGGGCCGACCTTGAAACTTTCGTCGCGATCGCGTGCGCGGGGGGGTTCCGAAAGGCCGCCGCGCTTCGCGGCGTTTCCGGGTCTGCCCTCAGCCACTCGATCAGGGGTTTGGAGGCCCGTCTGGGCGTCCGTCTGTTTCATCGGACAAGCAGGAGCATCAGTCTCACCGCCGCCGGCGAAGTGCTGCTTGCCGAACTGGAGCCCCGTTTCCTCGGCATTCAAGCTGCGATGGATCTCCTAGACAGTTTCAGGAGCGGGCCTACGGGCAGAGTGAGAGTGACCACCCTGCGTGACGCCGCCGAGCTGCTGATCGCTCCTCGACTGCACAGTTTTCGCAAGAGCTACCCAGATGTCGAGGTCGAAGTCAGCGTCGAGGATCGCTTCATCGATATGGTCGCCGAAGGTTTTGACGCGGGCATCCGTTATGGGGGAACGGTTCCCGAGGGGATGATCGCGTCGCGTCTGACATCCGAACTCGAATGGATCGTAGTCGGTTCTCCGGCCTATCTCAACGAACGAGGGCGGCCCGCGCGGCCGGAAGATCTCTTGACGCACGAGTGCATCCGGATCCGAACCGGTACAGATCACCTCTGCAAATGGGAACTTGGCGACGGCGATCGCATGGTTTCTCTCGACGTTCCGGGACTTCTCACGCTCGGAGATTCGGAACTATCTATCCGCATGGCGGAGGAGGGAGGCGGTCTCTTTTATTGCCTGCAGGCCCGGGTCGAGGACAAACTTGCGGCCGGTTCACTCGAAGTCGTGCTGCCGGACTGGACCTCTACCGGGCCGGGTTTTCATGCATACTACGTTTCGCATCGACAGGTGCCGTCCGCTCTCCGGACGTTTCTCGACTACCTTAAGGCGCCGGTTGCGGGCGATTGAAGTGACGGCCAGACGAGACAGCTTCACCAGGCAGGAGAATCGCATATGGATGGTAAGGAGTTGTTTTGCTGAGGCAAATCGACTCAAGAACTCTCCGATAATTTGGAGGTACGGATGAATCGATTTGCCACCTGTTTTAAAGATCTGCCCGACCCTCGGGGCGCAACACACGTCATCCGCTGATGTCGATCCTGTTCATTGCCATTGCCCTGATCGTTTGCGGCGCCGAAAGCTGCGCCGACATGGCCGATTCGGCGTTTCCAAAAAGAAGTGGCTCAAGACGATCGTGCCGCTGCCCTATGGCATCGCCGGCCATGGCACCTTCTCCACCGTTTTCCGCTGCCTCAATCAGGTTGCCTTCGAAGCCGCTTTACCGAAGCCTTTGCAAAGGGCATGGAAGGCGTGGTGGCGGTCGACGGCAAGGCGGTACGAGGCGACGCCGCTGCCCCTCGTCAAGGTCTGGGCTGCCGGTTGCGGCCTGGTCATCGGCCAACAGACCGCGCCGGGCCGCAACGAGGTCCAAGGGGCGCTCGATGCGCTTGCGCTTTTGTCGCTGGAAGGTGCCATCGTCACCGCCGATGCCCTGCATTGCCGCGCCGATACCGCTCATGCCATCCTTTCCGCCGGCGGCGACTATGCCCTGGCGTTGAAGGCCAATCAGCCCGGCCTCCTGGCACAGACGATTGCTCGTCTGGACGACGTCGAGCCACTCGGCGTCCAGACCGCCGCCGAGAATGACCATGACCGCTGCGAAAGACGCCGTGCCTGCATCGTCGCCGTCAATGACATCGACTTCCCCGGCCTGCAGGCCATCGGCTCCGTCGAGGCCACAAGCCGTCATGCCGATGGCCGTCTGACCAGCCATGTCCGCTACTTCCTGCTCTCCACCGTCATGTCGGCTGCCGCCCTGATCGAGGTAACCAGAACTCATTGGCAGATCGAAAACAAACTGCACTGGGTGCTCGACGTCCAGTTCCGCGAGGATGCCGCCAGAAACCGTAAGGATCACGGACCGGCAAACATTGCTCTGTTACGAAAGATTGCCCTCAACCTCATCCGGGCCCATCCAGATAAGGCCTCCATTCGTCGAAAGATCAAGAAGGCAGGGTGGGACGATCAGTTCCTCATCTCTATCATCGCTCATATGCGATAGCCCTGCTTCACCAGGGGAATTTGAGTGCCGGCAGAAAGCGGTCGCTCGCAGCCAGAAAAATAATTGGCAGCAAGATCGCCTGGCATCCTTTAACATGCCGAAAGCGGAAAAAAATACGTGACAGCCTCCGATCCCTCTCTGAGCCGAGGCCATCCATGATGGTAGAGAATCCGCAAGTCTTCGGCTGTCTGACACGACCAGCCGGTACGAATGCGGTACTGCCACGGCTCTCCTCCAGGCGCCCGTTTTTGATCTCTCGATATCTAAATTTGTGCAGACGAGCAGGCAAAGCTATAACGGCAGGATCAACGAATACTGGTAGCTCTCAGACAATCTGGATCGATATCAACCGGGAATGCCTGCATATGTAGGGAGGATTCAAGCACGGCGTGAGGGCGATGCAGACGGACGAGGCGGAGACGTCACGGAAACCCGAGAGCACCTGCATCACCTCGCTCGAGGTTTCCAGGCGGCCTTGTAGGAGACCCGCGGCGTAGTGCCCCGAAAACCCCACCGCGCAAATGCTGATTATGAAAGACAGTACGAAAATGATTACTCTGTAGCCGGAAACGGGACAACAGCCTGTCCATTGTGGTCGATCCTTGTCCATAGGCGGTGAAGAAACTTCATCAATCGGGATCCGCCTCCGAGGGAAGCATCGAATCATCAATGACGACACGAAAGCTGCGCGACCGAGGTTGTCTGTCAACAGATTGTCTGATAAAGCTTGCTAATGTTCGAACTGTCTCACAAACTTGCGGAGGAATAACTCCGTAACAGAACCGGCGCTGCCGCAGCCGGCACAACTTTCACTGCTGAAATCGATTGCCGCGATGTTCCTTGTTTTCAATGGAAAGCGGTGACCGCATCTCGGCTATGTGAAGGCTTCGAACATGTCGTCGTCCTCGCGACGGCGGGACGCGACGCCTTGATGAACAAACGGGCGTCCTTTTTATGGATGGACGGCTCCATGGCGCCGAGATCACCAGCTTCCCCGATATGCATCTTGAGATGTTGATCTGGGACAGGTAAGTATTGAGATTCAAGAAGCAGAGAAGATGATTGATAAGAAAGCATTGCTCGATAATATGACCTTGGCGGAGCAGGTCTCGCTACTTTCCGGCGATACGTTCTGGTCTTTACCGCCCATCGACCGCCTAGGGATAGGGAGATTGCGCTTGACCGACGGCCCCAACGGCGCCCGCGGGGCGGGGTCTTTTGTCGGAGGTGTGACTGCAGCGGCTTTCCCGGTGGGCATCGCCATCGGAGCGAGTTGGAACCCGGATCTAGCCAAGGAAATCGGCAGTGCCCTAGGTGACGAGGTTCTTTCAAAAGGTGCCCACGTCTCGTTAGCCCCCACCGTTAACATCCAGCGTAGCGTCACAAACGGCCGCAACTTTGAGTGCTTCTCTGAGGATCCGATCCTGACGGCGGAACTTGCAGTCGGCTATATCGAAGGTCTGCAGTCCACGAAAGTCGGTGCCACGATAAAACATTTCGTCGGCAACGAGTCCGAGATTGAACGTACAACCATCTCTTCAGATATCGATGAACGCACGCTGCGCGAAGTCTACCTGATACCCTTTGAGACGGCGGTGAAGCGGGCAAAGGTCTGGGCCGTGATGTCTTCGTATAACAAGCTAAACGGTACTTACACGGCGGAAAGCCATTGGCTGTTGAACGAGGTTCTGCGCGGTGACTGGGGTTTTAACGGCGTGGTGATGTCGGACTGGTTCGGCTCGCGTTCGACCGCACCCACCGTGAATGCTGGGCTGGATCTGGAGATGCCGGGCCCGACCCGCGATCGCGGCTCCAAGCTACTGGCTGCGGTCGAAGGCGGCGAGGTTAGTGTCGAGACGATCCGCGCCTGTGTGCGCAATATCCTGACTTTGATGGAACGCACCGGCGCTATCAACGATCATCGCGAGTTTAAGGAGTACGCCATTGATCAACCGAAACATAGGGCATTGATCAGGCGCGCGGGAGCGGAAAGCGCAGTTCTGCTACAGAATGACGGGATCCTGCCATTGGCTCAGCAAGGTATGGTCGCCATCATTGGACCCAATGCCAAGGTCGCGCAGGTGATGGGAGGCGGCTCGGCGCAGTTGAACCCTCACTATGTCATCAGTCCGTGGCAGGGGCTGGTGGACGCGCTGGGTGAGGAGAATCTGTGCTACGCTCAGGGCTGCAACAATTATCGGTTTCAGCCGCTAATCGAAAACCCCACAACCTTCGAGTTTTTCCAAGGAAGGGAGCTAGCTGGCGAACCGGTGAAGGTCGTCGAGGAACCGTCGAGCCTTGGTGTATGGTTGCCCCCCGTGGCCGAGGGCTTTGTCGATCCCCTTCGCTTTTCGGCTAGAATGCGCACCATCTTCACAGCCTCGGAAGCCGGCGTCTATCGCGTCGGACTAACCTCGGCCGGGCTTGGCCGGGTCTATGTGGACGGCAGACTTGTGGTGGACGCTTGGGCTTCCTGGATACGTGGTACCACATTCTTTGAAGAAGGCTGCGAAGAGGTCGTGGGTGAAATCACGCTCGAAGCCGGCCGTACATACGAGGTCGTCGCCGAGTACGCCCGGCACGACCACGTCAACCTCTATATCGCCGCAATTCGGGTAGGAATAGGCAGATTTTCGGCCGAAGCGGAGATTGCCGAGGCAGCAGCCGTCGCGGCAAAGGCTGATCATGCGGTAGTCTTCGTGGGCAGAACGGGCGACTGGGATACCGAGGGCTCCGATCTTCGCGGTATTGCACTTCCCGGTCTGCAGAACCAGCTTGTTGAGGCGGTAATTGCGGCCAATCCGAACACGATCGTCGTACTACAAACCGGTGGACCGGTGGAAATGCCCTGGCTTTCCGGTGCTCGTGCAGTACTGCAATGCTGGTATCCCGGACAGGAGGCTGGCAACGCGATCGCCGATGTGCTCCTCGGCAAGGCCGAGCCCTCGGGCCGACTGGCACAGACCTTCCCCGTGCGCTGGGCTGACAACCCCACACATACTGAGGATGACGCGGTCTATCCAGGTAAGGACGGCCATGTGCGATATGACGAAGGTGTGTTCGTCGGTTATCGGCACTACGACCGCCACGGCATTAAGCCGCTGTTCCCGTTCGGTCATGGTCTCGGTTATTCAAGCTTTGCGATGTCGGACCTGACGGTAGGGCTACCAGACGCTGCCGGCGCGGTGACAGTGACACTGGAATTGACCAACATCAGCGAGCGGCCAGGTTCGGCAGTGGTGCAAATCTATGTCGGCGATGTTGAAGCATCTATACCCAGACCGGTTAAAGAGCTGAAAGCCTTCTCGAAAATTGCCCTGGAACCCGGTGAGAAACGAAGGTTGCGTTTCATACTTGACGCCCGAACATTTGCCTTCTTCGACACGACCGAGCGGCGTTGGCGGATAGAGGCGGGGGAATTTGCAGTGATGGCTGGGTTCTCGGCCACCGACATCCGTTTGAGTTTAACTGTCACGCAAAAGGGCGCTGTCTTGGCGCTCTGAATGGGCCGCAAATCAATGACCACATTGGGCAGTGGTCGAGTTCCAACGTATGCAGTTTTGGCGGTGAAGCTGGGTGAGTTGAGTGAGAGAATGCCTCAAAACCGGTACTTGGTTAATGGCATGGCGAAACACCGCCTGCGCCTCCAAAAACAGGCAATGTTTTCTGAACGATCGTAAGCGCGATTTTCCCCGCACCTTCTGCAATTGAGTGAGCTTTGGCATGAGGTGTCCACCAAAATAGGTGGACACCAAGGGATGGAAGAAGTGACCTGCCACTGAATTTTCATCCGGCGGCGACTAGATGTGGAGCCTCAACAGGTTGTCCTGGGTAAGAGCGAGCCTAGTGATTGGTGGTTTTGAGTTTAGACTTCCGTGAGGCCTGTGCCAATTGTAGCGATGAAGCCATCGTGGCAGTTCGGC
>NZ_ML133708.1 GCF_003985155.1 Rhizobium vallis
GCCGTCACAAAAGGGTCGCGCTCGCGGCCCTTTCTGCTGTAAAATAATATCGCGGGGTGGAGCAGCCCGGTAGCTCGTCAGGCTCATAACCTGAAGGCCGCAGGTTCAAATCCTGCCCCCGCAACCAAATACACAAAAGCCCGCCCCGTGCGGGCTTTTGCATGTCTGGTAGCCGGTCGAGCATTCAACGCCTAGTCAGCGGCCCGCAGGACGCCAAGCCCACGCAGCGGGACAGAAAATGACAAATCCTGCAAACGAAACAAAATTCCTCTCTTAAAAGTAGAAGCCAGCTATCGCTGGCGTGAAGACTTCATCTTCACTGGCGATGGTAGCCCCTCGTTCGCTAAAGTTCGCCATAACGTGAAGGGTGAGTAACGCGAACGGGACAAATCCCGACCACGCAATCAAACAAAACAAGTACACTTCCGCGGCACGCGGCGGGCTCGCGCTGTGCGGGTTGCCACAGTCATCGTCTGGTTGGCGAACTATCTCGAATGCTTTTCTGTCTAATATTCAAGTATCGTAACATGTGCCGGATTCATGACGAAATGTATTGAAATATTACGTTTCTTGAATTGCCTATAGTGGAGGAAGATGTAGCGTAGAAGTATTGATGCAGTAAAAATGCAACCAAGATGTTGTAAATCGCGCTTTTCACTCCCTAAAACTAATTACTTTGGGCCATTTCCTTCCTTCTCAATCCGTATTAACATAATTAAGAAATGTCTAAAAAATAATGCGGTGACATCAGGGGCCGGCATTTCACAATATCCAGTACCCGCCATCGCTGAACATCTGAGTAAAGTGTAACGCTAGGGGAGGCGTATATGTTCATGACAGGCTCAGGAATGGAGAATGCAGACCAAAGTCGCAAGTTGGGCGTGTCCGCAGATACTATAATGGTGGTAGCCAAGGCGGATCTATTTTCGGAATGCATGGCGGAAGCACTGGCGAAGAAATTTCCGAACTGCGAAGTTGTAAGTATAAATAGTACAAAGCCGATGATGGAAAAGGATACTGTCGATATAAAGCTCGTTTTATTCTATCATATATCCGGTCCGGAACTCCATGAGGCGCTGCAGGGCGTCCGCGAAAGCCATCCTGAAACCTCGATCGGACTTGTCGTCGAGGCAATCGACATGCTCGAACCCTATGTTCGCCGGCTGGTGGAGGCAAGAATCATCGATGGTGTCCTGCCGCTTAACCTTAGACTCGACGTCTTCATGGCGGCGGTGGACCTGTTGATGAAGGGCGGCGAGCATTTCCCCTCCGCACTCCTCAATCGCCTTGCCAACAAGAACGACCAACTCGAGCCATCGCTCTATCAGACGAAATCGGTCGACGCGGCACGCAACAATGCTCTCAAGTTGAGACGCGACAGCATCTCCTCATTGACGACCCGCGAGGTTCAGATCCTGGATCTCATCTGCAAAGGGACGCAGAACAAGATTATCGCCGACAAGCTGCACCTTTCCGAAAACACCGTGAAGGTTCACGTCCGCAACATCTATAAGAAGATGAATGTCCGCAACCGGACGGAAGCCGCGTCCCGGTTCTTCAATGAGCATCCTGTGGGTGAAGACGACATGTCCGCCCGGTGGCGCAACTGATCTGACGTTGCTTCAGATCGAGGGACGCGCAAAGCAGCGCGACTTCTGTCCGAAGCCGCTGGGGGAGCAGATATAAGGCGCTGAGCCGTGATAGGCGACAGCGCGAACCGGTGCGGGCGCCTGGCGTTCGGTCGGACTGGCCGGATAGGCATAGGCCTTGGAGACGCGCGGCGCCTCGACCACGACGACGTTCTTCGTCGCGATACCAGCGATATCGTCGCCGGCGATCGTGCAGGCCGTCTGTCCGATCGCAAGAAGCGTCGTTCCCCCGACAAGCATAACAGCACGGAACAGACGCCAGCTTTTCAGCTGCGCTGCATCTTGTTTTTTCCACATAGCCAACCCCCTCGCTTATGGCGCTTCCGGATAATGTCCGGCCGTACAGTCGATCACGGCCAGCCTCTCCCGTTCCCTCGTATACTAGCTTCATTGAGCGAAGCTTGAGCAGCAAAGGCAGGCATTTTGGCGGCAGAGTATTAAGAATGATTAATCATTCGTTATTTTAAAGAATAGTTGCGTAATTATTTTGGATACTTGGTATTTTTAAAGTTGACCGTAGCGGTGGTAGTCTTATTATTTTAATAGTAATTCGGTAAACCGAAGCATAATTCCAAAGCTGTTCGTGGATTTATTCTTTTATCCATGAATAACGTGCCGGACAACGAAGGCATGAATTGCATACCAAACAAAAAGACTAGATATATGGGAAGGGGTTTGTAATGCGTAGTTTCGTTCCCAACGAAGGTTATTCCGCAGTCGCAGGCATATTGGCGCTCCAGGGACAGCGCACCGCTCTGGTGAATGGCGGGGCCGGGTTCCTTGGCTCGCATCTCTGTGAGAGGCTTCTGCAGCGCGGCCACCGCGTCATATGCCTCGATAATTTTTCCACCGGCCGCCGTTCGAATGTCGAGCATCTTCTATCGAATGCCCGTTTCGACATCATCGATCACGATGTTCGTCAGCCTTTCGATATCGAAGCGTCGCTGATCTTCAACTTCGCCTCTCCCGCCTCTCCGCCCGATTACCAGCGGGATCCGGTGGGAACGCTGCTCACCAACGTGCTCGGCGCCGTCAACACCCTGGATTGCGCGCGAAAGACCGGTGCGACCGTGGTTCAGTCGTCGACATCGGAGGTCTACGGCGATCCGAACCAGAATCCTCAGCACGAATCCTATTGCGGCAATGTCAATCAGATCGGGCCGCGCGGCTGCTACGACGAAGGCAAGCGTAGCGCCGAGACCCTGTTCTTCGATTATCACAGGACCTACGGCGTCGACATCAAGGTTGGCCGGATCTTCAATACCTATGGGCCGCGCATGCGCCAGGACGACGGTCGGGTGGTCTCCAATTTCATCGTGCAGGCTCTGCGCAATGATGACCTGACGATCTACGGCGACGGTCAGCAGACTCGCTCTTTCTGCTATGTCGACGACCTCGTCGAGGGTTTCCTGCGCTTCTCGACCGCCGGCAGCGCCTGCATCGGCCCGATCAATCTCGGTAACCCGACCGAAATCACCGTTCGCCGCCTGGCGGAAATCGTCCTGGACCTGACGAATTCGCGCTCGCGGATCGTCCACTTGCCCAGGGTCACTGATGACCCCCGCCAGCGGCGGCCGGATATTTCCCGCGCCATGGCCGATCTGGGCTGGCTGCCCCTGGTCGGGCTCGAAACCGGTCTGGCACGCACCGTCGATTATTTCGACGCGCTGCTTGCCGGCGAAGAGAAGGTGGAGGTCGTATGAGATGCCCCGCTACATTCTGGTTACCGGCGGCGCCGGTTTCATAGGCAGTCACGTCTGCAAAGCGCTGGCGCGCGCCGGCATGGTTCCGGTTACCTACGACAATCTCTCTACCGGACATGCCGACAGCGTCCGCTGGGGGCCGCTCATTCGGGCCGAGCTCGGCGATGCCGTCGCTCTGCGCCGGACGCTTGCGGATTTTTCGCCCGAATGTGTCATCCACTGCGGCGCCAGTGCCTATGTCGGCGAATCCGTCGACATGCCCAGGAAGTATTACCGGAACAACGTCGTCGGCAGCCTCACCCTGCTCGAAGCCTGCCTCGATCAGGATATCGACCGGATCGTCTTTTCGAGCAGCTGCGCCACCTATGGCGTTCCCGCCTCGCTACCGATACGGGAGGAAAGCCCGCAGCAGCCGGTCAATCCTTATGGCCGCACCAAGCTGATCTTCGAGATGGCGCTCGAAGATTTCGCCGCCGCCTATGGCATCCGCTTCGCGGCGCTGCGTTACTTCAACGCGGCCGGAGCCGATCCCGAGGGCGAGCTTGCCGAGCGTCATCAGCCAGAGACCCATCTCATTCCTCGCGCCCTTCTCGCTGCCGCCGGCAGACTGGAGCGGCTCGATATCTTCGGCACCGACTATCCGACGGAGGACGGAACCTGTGTTCGCGACTATGTCCATGTCAGCGATCTCGCACAGGCGCATCTTGCAGCCGTCAACCATCTGATGGAGGACGGGGAATCGCTCAGCGTCAATCTCGGCTCCGGCCGGGGCACCTCGGTGCGCGAAATTCTCGAGGCGATCTACCGCACGACCGGCCGGGAAGTTCCCGTCCGCTACCGCGCTCGCCGTCCCGGCGATCCGCCGATCCTCTTTGCCAATACGGCAAGGGCGCAGGCGGAACTCGGTTTCTCGCCTGCTCTCTCGGATATCGATACGATCATTCGCACCGCCAGTCCCACCTTCGGGCTGGAGGTGAGAGCATGAGCGAGGCCTCGATCGGCAACGGCGCCAGAATGGCGAAAGCCGCCGCTGACATGTTCGATCCTGTCTTCATCGGCCGGAACCGTGCCGTCTACGGCCTCGGCATTTTCTGCTGGCTGGCCGCACTCGGCTATTTCTGGATCTGGTGGTGCCAGTCCGCCCATATCATCTCCTGGGCAGCCTTCGTGCTCGTCACCCTCGTCGTAGCCTGGATCACGCTCATCCCGGCCTATTTCATCCTGATCTTCCTCGATGCGAGGAGGGTCAGCCCCGCGGCACCCCTGCCGCAGGGGCGAGTGGCGATGGTCGTCACCAAGGCGCCGTCCGAACCCTTCGCCGTCGTCCGCGCCACACTTCAGGCGATGCTCGACCAGGTCGGCGTCGATTTCGATGTCTGGCTGGCCGATGAGGATCCGTCGGCGGAAACCGGGCGCTGGTGCGCGGAGCGCGGCGTGCTGATCTCCACCCGAAAGGGCGTGGCCGCGTATCATCGCACCGCCTGGCCGCGCCGGACGCGCTGCAAGGAGGGCAACCTTGCCTATTTCTACGACCATTTTGGTTATGAGCGCTATGATTTCGTCGCCCAGTTCGATGCCGACCATGTGCCGACGCCGACCTATCTCCGGGAAATCCTGCGTCCCTTTGCCGATCCCGAGGTTGGCTATGTCTCGGCCCCCAGCATCTGCGATGCCAATGCCGGGGCAAGCTGGGCGGCGCGCGGCAGGCTCTACGCGGAGGCAAGCCTGCACGGTTCGCTGCAGACGGGCTACAACAATGGCTGGGCGCCGCTCTGCATCGGCTCGCATTATGCGGTTCGCACATCGGCCCTCCGCCAGATCGGCGGCCTTGGACCCGAGCTTGCCGAAGACCATTCCACGACGCTGATGATGAATGCCGGCGGCTGGCGCGGCGTGCACGCCGTCGATGCGATCGCCCATGGCGACGGACCTGCGAATTTCACTGATCTTGCCGTCCAGGAATTCCAGTGGTCGCGCAGCCTGGTCACCATCCTGCTGCAATATTCCCGCCATTATGTCCCACGTCTGCACTGGCGGCTGAGATTCCAGTTCGTGTTTTCGCAGCTCTGGTATCCGCTCTTTTCCACCATCATGGCCGCGATGTTCCTGCTGCCGGTTGCAGCCTTGCTGACGGGCCAAGTCTTCGTCAACGTGACCTATCCGGATTTCCTGCTGCATTTCACGCCCACATCGATCGTGCTGACGCTGTTTGCCTTCTTCTGGCGGGCAACGGGCACCTTCAGGCCGTACAATGCGAAACTCTTCGGGTGGGAGGGGCTGGCCTTCATCTTCATCCGCTGGCCGTGGTCGCTCGCCGGCACCCTTGCCGCCGTGCGCGATCATATTTGTGGCTCCTTCGTCGATTTTCGCATCACGCCGAAGGGACGGCAGGGGCAGCGGTCTTTGCCGCTGCGCGTCATCGCGCCCTATATCGGGCTCGCCGGGCTTTGCACCGTCGCCATGGCGCTCGCCAGCAAGGCCGCCGCTGCCCAGGGCTTTTATATCTTCGCCGCAATGAATCTTGCGATCTATCTGTCGCTGACGGTGCTGATTGTCGTTCGCCATGCGATCGAAAACGATCTGCCGCTGCTGCCGCAATCGCGCGGGCTGTGGCTTGCGACGGCCACCGGACTTGCGATCTGCATTACCGGCGGCATGCAGGCGGGTAGCCATGGCTTGCGCAGCCTCGAAGCCCTTTCCCATGGCCAGACGCTCGTCAGTTTCAGCCAGTCGCAATTTACCGTCGCCGGCGCCGGCGTCGGCGGCAGCAAGACCAGGGTCGTGAAATTCCGCCTGAAGTGGAACGGGTTCGCAAGCACGGGACGGGATGAACAAGGTGTCTGAGCCGGCGGAACCGGCAAGTGGCGAGTAGGAGAATGTAATGAGTATCGGTTCGAGACTATATGGAGCTGCCCTCGCCCTCAGCCTGTGCTTGCCTGTGGTGGCAAACGGCGCCGAGGCCGTGGGGAAGAAGGCGCCGGCGCCGCTCAGCGCCTATGAGCTCTATCGGATGTATAGCGACAGGACGTGGACCTGGGGCACTGGCGGCGGCTATTTCTTCGATGAGGGCCGGCGGTTCGTCGCCTGGACCAATGACAAGGGCAAGCAGTCTTTCGCCGAAGGCAGATGGGTGGTCGACGATTTCGGCCAGCTCTGCATGCGCGCCACCTGGACGAACGCCGAAGGTGCCGGCCGCGCCAGCACCTGCTTCGGCCACCAGAAGATCGGCAAGGTCATCTATCAGCGGCGCCAGCCGGACGGCAATTGGTACGTGTTCCGCCATGCAACGGCGCTGGATGGCGACGAATTCCGCAAGCTCATTCCTGTGGACACCGTGAGCGCGAAGGCGCGCGAACTGAAGCAGGTCCTGCTGAGCCAGGAAGCAGCCCGCAAAGGAGGGTGAGCCATGAAGAAGCTGATGAAGAAACGCCTCTCGACCGTCGCGATGGCGGTGCTGCTGCTGTCAGTCGCGGATCTGCCGGGCCGAAGCGAGGTGCAATATGCGGGCATCATCGCGGACCCGGCGGCGCGCGCGCGGACGATCGTCGACAAACGCCCTGTCCTTCATGCCGACGGCATCAAGTTCGGCGCCTACGATCCGAACGGCGATTTCGGCGCACAGGCGAATGTCGCGACCGAAGCTCTGTTCCTGCCCTGGGAGGACGTCGACCTGGAAACGCTGCGCGCCGCAGATGCCTACGCACAGGCAAGAGGCCGCAACCTGCTGATCACGGTGGAACCCTGGTCCTGGGACGTCGATTGGCGGCTGAGTTCCGACCAGCTTCGTCGAAAGGTCCTGCGCGGCGACTATGATGTCAACATGCGTGCGATCGCCCAGATGATATCCCAGCTGAAAAGCCCGGTGATCATCCGCTGGGGACAGGAGATGGAGGACAAATCGGGGCGGTTCTCATGGTCCGGCTGGAATCCGCAGGACTACATCGCGGCCTACAAGCGAATGATGGACATCGTCCGCGAGGAGGCGCCCGGAACGGAGCTCATGTGGTCGCCGAAGGGTGAGCCAGGCCTCGACGCCTACTATCCCGGCGCCGATTATGTCGACCTCGTCGGGCTCTCGGTCTTCGGTCTGCAGCGCTACGACGAGCTTGCCTACAGCAAGCACCGGACATTCTCCGAGGCGCTGAAGCAGGGCTATGATCTCGTCGCCGGCTACGGAAAGCCCATCTGGGTGGCGGAACTCGGCTATGAAGGCGGCGACGCCTACATGAAGCCCTGGATCGAAACCGCCACGCTGAAGCAGAGCGCTTTTCCAAACCTGCGGGAGGTGGTCTATTTCAACGATCGGGATGTGAATGCCTGGCCGTTCAATCTCGGCCGGCCGGACTGGCGCGTGGTCGAAAGCCTGGCCGCCAACTGACATTCTTGAAAATGGAAAGGCCCGCCGGGGTTTGCGGGCCTCTCCTCTCATGTCGGGCGACCGGTCATCCCTTGATCGTCGCCTTGCCTTCTTCGATGAGCCGGGTTGCCGCATCGGCGGGCGAGACCCGTTCGAAGGCCAGTTCGTCGCAGAGTGGGCGCAGCACGCGCTGGTCGAACTGCGTCGACCCCATCGGCGCCGGCGCCGGATACTCACCGACCTGATCCTTGAGAAGGTTGACGTATTTGACTGTCTCCTGCTCCGTCGGGTTCAGCTGGGGCAGGATGGCTTCGCGCACCGCCGGCGACATCGGCACGCCGCGCTCGACGCCGAGGATCTTGCCGGCTTCGACGTCGTTGACGAAGAAATCGATGAATTTCGCGGCCGCTTCGCCATTCTTGGTCGTGGCGCCGACGCTCCAGATCAGCGCGGGACGATAATAGTGGCCAGACGGCCCACCCTTCTTCTCGCGCGGCAGCGTGGTGATGCCGATCTTGTTCTTGATGATCAGCTGATAGCCGATCATCTGGTTGGAATAGGCCATGCCGATCGCCGATTTGCCGAGCGCCAGGCAATTGGTGTCGATCGTATTCTGGTCGAGCGTCTGCACGTCGGCGGCGACCGTGCCGCCCTTTTTGCGCAGGTCTTCCCAATAGCTGAACCATTCCCTGGCATCGTCGGAGGTAAAGCCGAGAGCGCCGCCTTTGTAGAGGCTCTTGCCGCGCTGGCGCAGCCACGCGTCGAAGACGTAAGCATAGCGCGCGGCATAGGGCCCGCCGGCAAAGCCCTCCTTGCCTCCAGCCTTCGTCAGTTCGACGGCAAGTTTGGCATATTCATCCCAGGTGAGGTCGGGCGTCGGCAGCGGCAGCCCGGCTTTTTCGAAGAAGACGGTGTCGAAGAACATCGCGAAAGAGTTGAGGCCGAGCCCGATGCCGTAGAGCTTGCCGTCGACTGTGGTGAGCTTCAGCATGTCGGCGCCGAAGGACTGGACCTTCAGCGTCGCGGGCACGAATTCATCGAGCGCCAGGCAGGCACCGCGCTTCGAATAGTCCGAGATCGTGTTCGGCTCCAGCTGGAAGACGTCTGCGATGGAACGGCCGGCCATCTGGGTCGCGAGCTTCGTCCAGTAACCGTCGCCGGAAAGCGATTCGCCAACCAGGGTCACACCGGGCGTTTTCGACTGGTAGAGCTTGGCGACATCGAGCGTGCGTTTGGCGCGGTCGTTGGATCCCCACCACATGGCCCGGAGCTGCGTGTCTTCGGCAAAGGCCGGTACGGCGCTTCCTGCGCCGAAGGCGAGGCCGGCGGCTGCACCGGCTGAACCCATTAGGAATGAACGGCGGTTGACCTGCATGATAATCCTCCTTTGTCCCACTATGCCCGCTGCCATCCTCCAATGGCGTTGTCAGGCATTTCGGCAAGCAGAGTACGCAAGAATTTTTTTATTGCAAGAAATAATGATTGTCTTGCAAATTTGCATTATTTGCATAATGTTTGCTACATGAACGATTTGAAAATCAAACGGCCGCGGCAGGCTGATATCGCGAAATTGGCCGGCGTCTCCGTCTCCACGGTGTCGCGCGTGCTCGCCAACGAACCTGGTATCAGCGACACCGTGCGCAGCAAGATATTGAAGGTGGCCTCCGAACACGGTTATCCCGTCAAGTCGGCCTCCGAAGCCGTTGCCGGCGGCTTGGCGCTGATCGCCAGCGATGGTGTCACGGGTGGGCTCAGCGTTTTCTACGAGTCGATCGTCGATGGCCTGCGCGCAGGTACTGCGGAAGCCGGCATGCCTTTCGAAGTGCGGATGGTCCGCGAGGATCGCGCCACGCCCGAGGTCATACGCGACTACATGCAGACCGCGGATGCCGAAGGCCTTTTTCTCGTCGGCATCGATCCGAACGAAAAGCTGCGCGGCTGGCTGGAGGAGAGCCTGACGCCCACGGTTCTTGTCAACGGCACCGATCCCAGCATGCATTTTGATGGCGTTTCGCCGGCTAATTTCTTCGGCGCTTATGAGGCGACGAGCCGGCTGACGAAAGCCGGCCATCGCCGCATCCTGCATCTGACCGGCTCCCATCGCCACACGATCCGGGAGCGTGTGCGCGGTTTCGAGGCGGCGATCGCCGCCGTCCCTGGCGCCAAGGGCCGTCTTGTGCCGCTGACCTTCCAGGGCAGCGCCAGCCGCGAGGCGCATGAACTGACTGTCGCGGCCCTGGCCGAGGATGCCGGTTTTACTGCCGCCTTCTGCATGAATGATTTCATCGCCGTCGGCGTGCTCGAGGCCGTGACCGAGGCTGGCCTGCGCGTGCCGGAGGATTTCGCGATCGTAGGCTTCGACGATCTGCCCTGCGCGCTGATGACCAATCCGCGGCTTTCCACCATGCGCGTCGACCGCGCCGCGCTGGGTCGCGAGGCCGTGTCGCTGATGTTGTCGCGTTTCCGCGACAGGACAGCCCCTGCGCGCCACATCTGCCAGGCGGTCGTTCCCGTTCCGGGAGGAACCGTTCCGAATGCCGAACCCGTGAGAGATGCCGATGACCTATGATCCCGCCAGCGCCAACCCGCTTGCCGGCAATCCGCTGGAAACCCGCGCCGATATGAGCCGGGCCCTGCTCGCGCTCTTCGAGCCGCTGCTTGGCAGTTTCTCGAAAGGCAACGCCCGCGTCAGGCTCAATGGCGGCGCCGCCCATTTCGACCGAGCCGCCGCCGACCTCGAAGGTTTCGCCCGCCCGCTCTGGGGATTGGCGCCGTTTGGCGCCGGCAACGGCGACTTCTCCCACTGGCATCGTTTTGCCGAAGGTCTCGCAAATGGTACCGATCCCGCCCATCCGGAATATTGGGGAACGGTCAATGGCCGCGATCAGCGCATGGTCGAGCTTGCCGCACTCGGTTTTGCCCTGGCGCTCGTGCCGGAAAAGATCTGGGAGCCGCTCGATCAGCGCGCCCGCGGCAATGTCATCGCCTATTTCAAGCATGCCAGGCAGTTCGACTATGCCGACAACAATTGGAAATTCTTCCGGATCTTCGTCGATATCGCGCTCGATCGTCTCGGCGCCGATTTCGACCGCAGCCTGACACGGCAATATCTTGAAGAGCTCGAAGGTTTCTATATCGGCGACGGCTGGTATCGCGACGGCAACGTGCGCCGCGTCGACCACTACATTCCCTTCGCCATGCATTTTTATGGCCTGATCTATTCGAAGCTCGTCGATGACGACTATGCGAAGCGCTACCGCGAGCGCGCGGTCCTCTTCGCCCGGGATTTCCGCCACTGGTTTGGCCCCGATGGAGCGACGATCCCCTTCGGCCGCAGCCTCACCTATCGTTTCGCCTGCGCCGGCTTCTGGTCAGCACTCGCCTTTGCCGATCTCGAGGCCTTGCCTTGGGGTGAGATCAAGCATCTCTGCCTGCAGCATCTGCGCTGGTGGAGGGATAAGCCGATCGCCGATCGTGACGGCGTGCTGTCGATCGGCTTCGGCTATCCGAACCTCTTGATGTCGGAGAGCTACAACTCTGCCGGCTCGCCCTATTGGGCTTTCAAGGCCTTCCTGCCGCTCGCGATCGCTGAGGATTATCCGTTCTGGACCGCCAGCGAGAAGGCACCGGCACCGGCGCCCGAGGTCGTTCCCCAGCGCCATCCCGGCATGGTGCTCATGCGGGCGGGCGGTGATGTCGTCGCGCTTTCATCCGGGCAGGAAAACCTGCAGATGCGTTTCGGCACGGAAAAATACGCGAAATTCGCCTATTCCACGCGTTACGGCTTCAGCGTCGAGGCCGATGAGCGCGCCTTTGCGCTTGCCGCCTTCGATTCGATGCTGGCCTTCAGCGATGACGGCCTGCACTACCGCGTGCGCGAAACGAACCAGGAAGCCAGGCTCGCAGGCGATGTGCTTTACGCGAAATGGTCGCCTTTCCCCGATGTCGGCGTCGAAACCTGGCTTGTGCCGCAAGCCCCCTGGCATATCCGCCTCCACCGGATCAGGACAAACCGGCCGCTGCGCATTGCAGAAGGCGGATTTGCCATCGCCCGCCGGGATTTCGAACTGGATACGCTGTCAGGTTCGGATGGAGCTGCCTACGCAATCGGCGAGGCAGATTTCACCGGCATTCTCGATCTCGGCTCTTCGGTCACGCGCGCCGGGCTCGCCCAGAAGGCGCAGCCCAATACCAATGTGATCGTCGCAAAAACCATCGTGCCGCAACTGCGCGGCCAGATCCCGGCCGGCGAGACCATCCTGGTAACGGCGGTGCTGGCGCTCGACGATCCCGCTGCCGTCTCGTCGGTCTGGACGAAGCCGCCGAAAGCGCCGGATCTTGCGGCGCTGGAGGCCTTGATTAAGGAAAAGGGCGTGACCGTCAGCGCCATCGAAGCGCCGGGACAGATGCCATGAGCCGCCCGGCGATCGTCCTTGCCATGCAACCATCCCGCACTGAGCATGTCCTGCCAGATGAGATCCTGCGCCGGCTGGATACCACCGGCCGCCTGCTCGACGTCGAGCCGCTGCAGCGCCTGGACGACACGCGCGCACGACGCCTGCTTGCCGAAGCCGAAATCCTGATTACCGGCTGGGGCGCGCCTTATGTCGGGCCGGAGATTCCCGCCGCCGCGCCGCGGCTTCGTCTCATCGTCCATGCGGCGGGCACGGTGAAGGGCGTCATCGACGACGCCCTCTTCGCAGCCGGCATAACGGTCAGCCATGCCGCCGAGGCCAACGCCGTGCCGGTCGCCGAATTCTCGCTTGCCGCAATCATCTTCGCCGGCAAGCGCGCCTTCCGTTTCCGCGACCTCTATGTCGCCGACCGCAGCCGCGATCGGACCCATCCGATGCAGCGCGAAGCGATTGGCAATTATGGTCGCACCGTCGGCATTGTCGGCGCCTCGCGCATCGGCCGGCGCGTGATCGAGCTCTTGAAACCTTTCGATTACAGGCTGCTGCTATCCGATCCCACGCTCGATGCCGCGGAGGCAGCCGGCCTCGGAGCTGAGAAGGTCGAGCTCGACGACCTGATGCGACAGGCGGATATCGTTTCCCTGCACGCGCCGTCACTGCCGTCGACACAGCATATGATCGATGCCCGCAGACTGTCGCTGATGAAGGATGGCGCGACGCTGATCAACACGGCGCGCGGCATTCTGATCGATGAGGCGGCCCTGCTTTCGGTGCTGAAGACCGGCCGGATCGATGCGGTCATCGACGTCACCGATCCGGAGATTCCGGAGGCAGATTCCGCCTTTTACGATCTGCCGAACGTCTTTCTGACGCCGCATATTGCCGGCGCCATTGGACTGGAACGTGCACGCCTTGGCAAGATGGCGGCGGACGAAATCGAGCGTTTCGTTGCCGGTCAGCCGCTGCTCTACCAGATCCGCCGGGAGGATCTTGAAAACATCGCCTGACGCATGCGGCGGCGTGCGGGTCATGCGTTCAGCGCGACGTCCTCAGCGAGTTGGGCGAACCGTCATTGGCAAGCTCGGGCATCAGATCGGCGATATCGACCACCTTGCCGGTGCGCGAACTCGTCAGCGCGGCAATGCCGCACAGCACCGACATGGCGCCCGCTCGCGTGCCGGCACGCTGGCCGAGCCGATCTTCCAAGTCGGGCTTGAAGATCATGTTGCGCATCCGGTCGTCGCCGCCGTAATGGCCGCCTGTGAAATGCGGAACGACGATGCGCTCCACCGCCTCTTTGCCATTCGGAAAATTACGGATGAGAAGAATCGTGTCCTGCCTCGGCTCTTCCCAGGGCTGGGCCTCATATTGGCGAAGCTCGATGCGCCCCTTGGTGCCGTTGAAGGCGAGGTGATGGCCCTCGATCGGCTGGAAGGTGTTCAGCGAATAGGAGACATGGACGTTGTTGCGGTAGCGGAGGCTGACCACCATCGTATCGGGAATATCGATGTCTTCGCGGAAAACGCAACCGTCGCGGAAATAGCCGTCAATCTTCGACGGCTCTTCGTAGAGCTGATCGAGAAAGGGATCGGCTTCGAGATCGAGATAGTAGTCGCATTCCTGCGTGTGCGGACAGAGTTTGCAGCGCGGCCCGCGGAACGGGCCTTTGCGGCCGTAGTTCTGCAGGTCGGCGAAGGAGGTGACGGATTCGGGATCGCTGTCGAGATACCAGTTCAGAAGATCGAAATGGTGGGTGGCCTTGTGGACGAAGAGGCTGCCGGAGTTTTCGGTATAGGCATGCCAGCGGCGGAAGTAGTCGGCGCCGTGCTTTGTATTGAGATACCAATGGAAGTCGACTGACGTCACCCGGCCGATCTCGCCGGCATTGAGCAGTTCCTTGATCTTGGCGGCTGTCGGCGCATAGCGATAGTTGAAGGAGACGTCGACCCGGCGGCCAGTGCGCTTTTCAGCGTCGAGAATCCGGCGAATCTTCTCGACCGAGGTAGTCATCGGCTTTTCGGTGATGACGTCGATGCCGGACTCCAGCGCCCGCACGACGATATCGTCATGCGTGTGGTCGGGCGTGCAGACGATGACCAGGTCCGGCTTCTGTTCGGCGAGCATGGAATCGATGTTTTCATAGAGCGGAGCATTGCTGCCGATCATGTTGCGAGCACGCTCGCCGCGCAGCGAATTCTTCTCGACGATGGCCGTCAGGTCGACATGCTCGCGCCAGCCGGCAAGCAGGTCCTTGCCCCACATGGTGGTGCCGCGGTTCCCGGTGCCGATCAGGGCAAAACGGCGTTTCTCCATCGAATAATCCTCCTGCATGCATGATGAAACGAATACTGAAATCAGGCTTGGCAACAGCTTCGGAAGCGTTCGACACAGGTGGCAATCACTTCGTCGGCGGGGCGCTTCCACCAGTTTTCGGCCGAAAAGATCTCCACCTCCTGCGCACCGAAGAAGCCGGCGGCCTCGACCATCCGTCTTATGCCTTTGAGGTCGATGACACCATCGCCCATCATGCCGCGGTCAAGCAGCATATCGCCAGTCGGCACCAGCCAGTCGCAGATGTGATGGGCGAAGATGCGGTTCATGCGCCCGGCGCGGGCAATCTGGTTGGCAAGATCAGGGTCCCACCAGACATGGTAGACATCGATTGCAACGCCGACATCCTCGCCGAGCGGCTCGCACATGTCGAGCGCCTGGCCGAGCGTGTTCACGCAGGCCCGGTCGGCGGCATACATTGGGTGCAGCGGCTCGATGGCGAGCTTCACCCCGGCAGCCTGTGCATGCGGCAGCACGGCGGCGATTCCGTCAAACACCATCTGGCGGGCAGCGACGATATCCTTCGAACTGCCCGGCAAACCGCCGACGACGAGCACGAGGCAATCGGCGGAAAACGCTGCCGCCTCGTCGATGGCGCGTCTGTTGTCGTCGAGGTTCTTCTGCCAGTCGGCATCGTTTGCCGCCGGAAAGAAACCGCCGCGGCAAAGGCCGGTCAGCTTGATGCCGTTCGATTTGACGATGCGCACCGCCTCGTCGAGACCGGCCTTGGCGACCTGGTCGCGCCAGGGGGCGATCGAAGTGATACCGTGCTTCAGGCAGATATCGACGGCTTCGGCAAAGCCGCATTGTTCGCGGATCGTCGCGAGATTGATCGAAAGTCCTTCGACCTGCATGTCATTCCTCTCCCATAGTCGCACTAGCGCTTAGTGAACGCCGTGGACGGCAAGCACCTGTTTCATGCGCGTCACCGCGAGTTCCGGATCGGCGAGAACCCGGGCCTTGTCGGCGAGCCGGAAGAGTTCGGCCAGATGCGTCAGCGATCGCGTACTCTGCTGGCCGCCGACCATGGTGAAATGGTCCTGCAGGCCGTTGAGGTAGGCAAGGAAGACGACACCAGTCTTGTAGAAGCGCGTCGGCGCCTTGAAGATATGGCGAGAAAGCGGAACGGTCGGCTCGAGCAGATCGAAAAATTCGTGGTTGCTTTTGCGGCCGAGCGCTTCGAGTGCGGCGGACGCTGCCGGCGCGATCGCATCGAAAATGCCGAGCAGCGCGTCGGAATGACCCTGTTCGTCGCCGGCGATCAGTTCGGCGTAGTTGAAGTCGTCGCCGGTGTACATGCGCACGCTTTTCGGCAGCTGCCGGCGCATGGTCACTTCCTTCTCCTTCGAAAGAAGCGAGATCTTGATGCCGTCGACCTTGGCGGCATTGGCTTCGATCACCTGCAGGCAGGTTTCCATCGCCTTCAAGTGATCGCCATTGCCCCAGTAGCCCTCCAGCGCCGGATCGAACATTTCGCCGAGCCAATGGATGACTACGGGTTCCTTGACCTGGCGAAGGATCCGGTCATAGACCCTGACATAGTCGTCCGGCCCTTTTGCCGTGACGGCAAGCGCCCGGCTCGCCATCAGGATGATGCGTCCGCCAGCGGCTTCCACCGTTTCGATCTGCTCTTCATAGGCTTTGATAATCGTGTCGACGGTGACGTTGGGGCCGGGCGTCAGATGATCGGTGCCGGCGCCGCAGGCAATCAGTGCATCCTTGCGGCCGGCCGCCTCGGCAAGCGCGCGGCGGATCAGATCGCGGGCTTCCGGCCAGCCGAGGCCCATGCCGCGTTGCGCCGTGTCCATCGCTTCGGCAACGCCGAGGCCGAGGTCCCAGAGCCGGTGACGGAAGGCGAGCGTTCGCTCCCAGTCGATCGCCGGCGTCAGCCAGGGATCGTTGTCGGCGAGCGGATCGGCAACGACATGAGCGGCGGCAAAGGCGATGCGCGGGAAGCTCTTGGCGTCCCGCTTGTTGATCTCGATCGGCGTGCCGGTCAGCGTGTAGGGAACGATCTTGCCGTCGACGGGGAGATTGATCGTCGTCACGGCTCAGAACTCCAGCGCCGGAACGTCGAGCCAGCGGCGCTCGGCCCAGGATTTCAGCCCGAGTTCGGCAAGCTGCACGCCCTTGGCGCCGGCTTCCAGTCCGTAGGGCCACGGCGCATCCTCGACGACATGGCGGATAAACATCTCCCACTGCACCTTGAAGCCGTTGTCGAAGGCCTGCGTATCCGGAACCTCGTCCCAGGTCTTGTAGAAGTCGATCGTCTGCGGCTGGTCGGGGTTCCAGACCGGCTTCGGCGTGTTGACGCGATGCTGGCTCCAGCATTTCGTCAGGCCGGCGACGGCCGAACCATGCGTGCCGTCGACCTGGAAGGTGACGAGATCGTCGCGGCGTACGCGCACGGCCCAGGAGGAATTGATCTGCGCGATCGCACCGCCTTCGAGTTCGAAGGTCGCATAGGCCGCATCGTCGGTGTCGCAATCATAAGGCTTGCCCTGCTCGTCGATGCGTTGGCCGATATGGGTGGCGCCGAGGCAGGAGACGGCCTTGACCTCGCCGAACAGATTGTCGAGCACGTAGCGCCAGTGGCAGAGCATATCGAGAATGATGCCGCCGCCGTCGGCCTTGCGGTAGTTCCAGGAGGGGCGCTGGGCGGGCACGCCCCAATCGCCTTCGAAAACCCAGTAGCCGAATTCGCCGCGTACCGAGAGGATCTTGCCGAAGAAGCCGGAATCTCTCAGCAGCGCCAGCTTGCGCAGGCCGGGCAGGAAGAGCTTGTCCTGCACGACGCCGTGCTTGAGCCCGGAGCGGCGCGCCTTGCGGGCAAGATCGATCGCCACCTGCAGATCGTCGGAAATCGGCTTCTCGCAATAGACGTGCTTGCCGGCGTCGAGCGCCTTGGAGAGCAGTTCGGCGCGCATCAGCGTCGTGCCGGCATCAAAGAAGATCGTATCGTCGGGATTGGCGAGAGCAGCATTGAGATCGGTCGACCAGCGCTTGATGTTGTGCTTCTTCGCCAGCTCTTCCATCTTGGCGCCGTTGCGGCCGACAATGATCGGGTCGATCTCCAGTTTCTCGCCGGATTTCAACGTGATGCCGCCCTGATCGCGGAAGGCCAGAATCGAGCGCACCAGGTGCTGGTTGTAGCCCATGCGGCCGGTGACGCCGTGCAAGATGATCCCCAAGCGTGCCATTTTTTCCTCCCTGCAATCCTTTGCGGCGGGAGCGGGCGTCCTGGCCCGGCCCTCCCAAGCCGGTAACTAAACGGTTACTTGATGACAGAAGAGCGCCGAACCTGTCAAGAGTCAAATCCTGCTTTCGAAATCAGAGCCTTTCCGGGTTAGATTGCAGCATTCTGCCGGAGCAGGTTTTCGTCAGGGCAAAGGCGATTGGCGACGGGCATACCCCTTGGTACGTCCGAGCCGATCGCCTTTGATCCTGGCGGAAAAATGCCCGGCCCTTCGGGTTGGCTGAAACGGGCCGCTTGATCGACCGGCCGGCTTGGCCGTAGAGCTGGGCTACGACGCGCACCGGCCGGTCGACAATCCGACTCCGTTTGAGCCAACAGAATGCTGCAAGCTAACCCGGAAAGGCTCTAGCGCTTGATCGAGGCCAGTGTGACGTGGACGATATGCCGTTCCCAGGCATTGAGATGGGCCGGCTCGATCAGGTCGCGGCCGAAGATCGTCGAAAGCGTGTACTGGTTGGAGAGGTAGAAATAGCCGAGCGAGGCAATCGTCAGATAGACATGCAGGGGATCGGCGGTCTCGATGAAGACGCCCTGCTTCTTTCCCTGCTCGAGCACCTGGGAAAGCTCGCCGATCAGATGCGAATGCAATTCCTTGAGCCGGACGGACTGGCGAAGCCACCGGGCGCGATGAAGGTTTTCCGTGCCGAGCAGGCTCAAGAACTCCGGGTGCTCGAGGAAATAACGCCAGGTGAAGAGCGCGAGTTCGCCGATGCCTTCCTCGGGGCTGCGATCGCCGATATGCAGCGCGCGCTCGGCGGTACGGATGCCGACATAGGCTTCTTCGAGCACCCGGAGGTAGAGCTGCTCCTTGTCGCCGAAATAATGATAGAGCATGCGCTTGTTGGTGCCGGCGCGCTCGGCGATGGCGTCGACGCGGGCGCCGCCCATGCCGTTTTCGGCGAATTCCCGGGTGGCCGCTTCCAGGATCGCGGCGCGTGTCCGCTCCGGATCGCGTTGGCTCGTCCGCTCCTGGGACGGGCGCCGCGACATTTTCTTTTCCCCATGCTCGCCGCTGTCGTTCATCGCTCCGCCCTCCGTCTTCCCGTGTTGCGCTCATAAGCCTTCGGTGCGAAATTGTAAAAACCGAATTTAGAAGGGCGGCCCGCGCGAGCCGACACCGCTTGACATGCTTGCCGCTTTGCCCGTAGCTTGTAACCAATTAGTTATTTGCGCAAGCATAACTAGTTCGGAAGCGTGTGGAGGCGCTTCCCTTTGGAGGAGGAAAAAATGACCCTACGTGTAAGTAGACGTAATTTCGTTGCGGGAGGGGCCACGCTTCTTTCGCTCTCGGCGCTCGGAACCGGCGCCTTGGCACAAGAAAAGCGCTTGCGTCTTTTGTGGTGGGGGTCGCAGCCGCGCGCCGACCGCACCAACAAGGTATCGCAACTCTATCAGTCGAAGAACTCCGGCACGTCGATCACAGGCGAATTCCTCGGCTGGGGCGATTACTGGCCGCGCCTTGCGACCCAGGTCGCCGGTCGCAACGCACCCGACGTCATCCAGATGGATTATCGTTACATTGTGCAATATGCGCGGCGCGGCGCGCTTGCTCCGCTCGAATCCTACATGCCGGCCAAGCTCAACCTCGACGATTTCGACAAGGCGCAGATCGAAGGCGGCAGCGTCGACGGCCATCTCTATGGCGTCAGCCTTGGCGCGAACTCGGCCGCAACGGTCCTGAACACCACCGCCTTCAAGGAGGCCGGCGTCGATCTGCCGACCCAGGCGACCACCTGGGAAGAGTTCGCCCGTATGGGCGCCGAGATCACCAAGTCGGGCAAGCGCAAGGGCATGTTCGGCATGGCCGACGGCAGCGGCGGTGAACCGCTGTTCGAAAACTGGCTGCGCCAGCGCGGCAAGGCTCTTTATACCGCCGACGGCAAGATCGCCTTCGGTGTGGACGATGCCTCGGAATGGTACGACATGTGGGCCAAGTTCCGTGCGGCCGGCGCCTGCGTTCCCGCCGATGTCCAGGCTCTCGACAAGAACGATATCGACACCAACACGGTTTCGCTCGGCAAGTCGGCAGCCGGTTTTGCCCATTCCAACCAGTTCGTCGCTTATCAGGCAATGAACAAGGACAAGCTGGCGCTGACCAACTATATGCGTATCAAGGCGGATTCGAAGGGTGGCCATTATCGCAAGCCTTCGATGTTCTTCTCGGTCTCCGCCCAGTCGCAAGCGGTCGACCTAGCCGTGGACTACGTCAATTTCTTCGTCAAGAACCCCGAGGCAGCGGTCCTCCTGGATGTCGAACGCGGCATTCCGGAATCGAGCGCCATGCGCGAGGTCGTGGCGGCGAAGCTCGATGCGAACGGCAAGGTTCCGCTGGAATATGTCAGCGGCCTTGGCGAACTCGCCGGCAAATTGCCGCCGCCGCCGCCCGCTGGCGCAGGCGAAGGTGAGCTGACCTTGCGTAACATCGCCGAACAGGTGGCTTTCGGACAGCTATCTCCTTCCGATGGCGGCAAACAGCTTGTCGATGAAATCACGCAGATTCTCGCACGAGGCTGATCCCGTATGAGCAATGCGATGCGCACGCCCGCAGGGGCCATAAATGTGGAAAGATATCAGGGGGCTGTGGCCGAGGGACGTTTCAGGCGTCTCTGGAATGCTAATGCTCCCGGTTATCTCTTCCTTCTCCCTTGGCTCATCGGCTTTTTCGGGCTGACGCTCGGGCCGGCCCTGATTTCGCTCTACCTCTCCTTCACCGACTTCGACATGCTGCAGTCGCCGAGGTGGGTGGGAATGGCGAACTACGTGCGCATCGCCACGGCGGATCCGAAATTTTCCGCCGCCATGCACGTCACCCTGACCTATGTGGTCTTCTCAGTGCCGTTCAAACTGACCTTCGCCTTGCTGGTCGCCATGGCGCTGAACCGCGGCCTGCGCGGGCTGCCGATCTATCGCGCCATCTTCTATCTCCCCTCATTGCTGGGTGGCAGCGTGGCGATCGCCGTGCTCTGGCGTCAGCTGTTCGCCAGCGATGGCCTCGTTAATGCCGCGCTCTCGCATTTCGGCATCGAGGGTCCGAGCTGGATCTCGCATCCGAATTATTCGATCTACACGCTGGTGGCGCTGTCGGTCTGGCAGTTCGGCTCGCCGATGATTATTTTCCTCGCCGGCCTGCGCCAGATTCCTCAGGATATGTATGAAGCCGCCAGCCTCGACGGCGCGTCGAAATTCCGGCAATTCTACAAGATCACGCTGCCGCTTCTGACGCCGGTGATCTTCTTCAACGCCGTCGTCCAGACAATCGAGGCCTTCAAGGCCTTCACGCCGGCCTTCATCATATCAGGCGGCACGGGCGGTCCGATCAACTCGACGCTCTTCTACACGCTCTACCTCTACCAGGAAGCCTTCGGCAATTTCCGCATGGGCTATGCCTCGGCGCTCGCCTGGATCTTGGTGGTGATCATCGCGATCTTCACTGCCTTCTCCTTCCTAAGCTCGCGTTATTGGGTGCACTACGATGACTGAGATGACCGCTTCCGTCACTGCGGCCAGGCCGCCATCCGATATCACCAAACGCAGCCTGCCGGCGTCGCTCATCATCCACGCGCTGCTGATCGCCGCTTCGCTTCTCATGCTCTATCCGCTGTTGTGGATGGTTTCGGCATCGGTCAGGCCGGAAAACGAGATCTTCTCGTCGACCTCGCTCATCCCGTCGTCGATTGATTTCTCCTCCTATGCGCGCGGTTGGGTCGGTCTCGACGTCAGCTTCGGCCGGTTCTTCTGGAATTCGCTCGTCATCTCGCTGCTGGTGGTGACGGGCAATGTCATCGCCTGTTCGCTGACCGCCTTCGCCTTTGCGCGGCTGCGTTTTGCCGGCCGGAACTTCTGGTTCGCGATCATGCTCGGCACGCTGATGATCCCCTATCACGTGACGCTGATCCCGCAATATGTACTCTTCCTCAACCTCGGCTGGGTGAACACCATCCTGCCGCTCGTCGTGCCGAAGTTCCTGGCAAGCGATGCCTTCTTCATCTTCCTGATGGTGCAGTTCTTCCGCGGCATCCCGCGCGAATTGGACGAGGCGGCGATGATGGATGGCTGCAGCGCTTGGCGCATATACTGGAAGATCATGCTGCCGCTGTCGCTGCCGGTGCTGGCGACGGCCGCCATCTTCTCCTTCATCTGGACCTGGGACGATTTCTTCGGTCCGCTGATCTACCTGAACGACATGAACACCTACACGATCCAGCTCGGCCTGCGCACCTTCGTGGATTCCACGAGCGCATCGGATTGGGGCGGTCTGTTCGCCATGTCGACCCTGACGCTCGTGCCGGTATTCTTCTTCTTCCTGTTCTTCCAGCGCCTGCTGATCGAGGGCATCGCAACCACGGGCATGAAACGCTGATGGCGGCAACGGGAAAGAGTGACATGAGCATCAAGACGGTCGCGATCGTCGGCTGCGGCATCGGCCGCTCCCACATCGTCGAAGGCTACCTGCCGCATGCCGACAAGTTCAAGGTCGTGGCGATCTGCGACCTCGACGAGCAGCGCCTGGCTGATGTCGGTGACGAGTTCGGCATCGAGACCCGCACCACCTCCTTTGCGCAGCTGCTCGCCGACGACACGATCGACATCATCGATATCTGCACCCCTCCCGGCGTTCATCTCGAACAGGTGGTTGCGGCGCTGGCTGCCGGCAAGCATGTCGTTTGCGAAAAGCCGCTGACGGGGTCGCTCGCCGCCGTCGATACGATCATGGAAGCCGAAAAGACCGCCAAGGGCGTGCTGATGCCGATCTTCCAATACCGTTATGGCGACGGCATCCAGAAGGCCAAGCGGATCATCGACGCCGGCATTGCCGGCAAAGCCTATACGGCCTCGGTCGAAACCTTCTGGCTGCGCAAACCCGAATATTACGCCGTGCCCTGGCGCGGCAAATGGGCGACTGAGCTTGGCGGCGTGCTCGTCACCCATGCGCTGCATCTGCACGATATGCTGATGCATCTGATGGGGCCGGCCGCGAGGGTCTTCGGCCGTGTCGCCACCCGTGTCAACGATATCGAGGTCGAGGATTGCGCCTCTGCCAGCCTGCTGATGGAAAACGGGGCCTTCGTCTCGCTGTCCTGCACATTGGGTTCGCAGGAGCAGATCAGCCGGCTGAGATTGCATTTCGAGAATGTCACGTTCGAAAGCACCCACGAGCCCTATACGCCGGGCAAGGATCCCTGGAAGATCATCGCCGCCAATGACGACGTGCGAGAGAAGATCGATCGGGTGGTCGGCGACTGGCGGCCGGTCGCGCCGCGTTTCACCACGCAGATGGGCCAGTTTCATGCCTTCCTCAGCGGTCAGGGGCCGCTGCCGGTGACATCAACGGACGCCCGCCGCGCGCTGGAACTCGTCACCGCCATCTACCAGTCTTCCGACAGTGGAGCCGAAGTGCCGCTGCCGGTCGGTCCAGACAGTCCGAAATACGCCGATTGGCGCGCAAGAACGAAGTAACGGCAACAAGAGAGGGTTTTGAGAAGATGGCAACCAGTGTCGTTCTTCAGAAGGTCGAGAAGCGCTACGGCGCGATGGACGTGATCCATGGCATCGACCTGTCGATCGATCCCGGCGAATTCGTCGTTTTCGTCGGCCCATCCGGCTGCGGAAAATCGACCCTTCTGCGGATGATCGCCGGTCTTGAGGAGATCTCGGGAGGCGCTCTGCTGCTCGACAGCGAGCGGATGAACGAGGTGGCGCCTGCCAAGCGTGGCATCGCCATGGTCTTCCAGTCCTATGCGCTCTATCCGCATATGTCGGTTTACAAGAACCTTGCCTTCGGCCTGGAGACGGCGGGTTACAAGAAGGCCGACATCCAGCCGAAGGTGAAACGCGCCGCCGAGATCCTGCAGATCGAGAAACTCCTGGAGCGCAAGCCGAAGGCGCTCTCCGGCGGCCAGCGCCAGCGTGTCGCGATCGGCCGCGCGATCGTGCGCGAGCCGCGCATCTTCCTCTTCGACGAGCCGCTGTCCAACCTCGATGCCGAACTGCGCGTGCAGATGCGTGTCGAGATCTCCCGCCTGCACCGGCAGCTCGGCAACACCATGATCTACGTCACCCACGACCAGGTCGAAGCCATGACGATGGCCGACAAGATCGTGGTGCTGAATTCCGGCCGCATCGAGCAGGTGGGCGCGCCGCTCGATCTCTATAACAATCCCGCCAACCGCTTTGTCGCTGGTTTCATCGGCAGCCCGAAGATGAATTTCCTGAAGGCGCGTATCGAAAAGGTCGGCGAGGCCGAAACTAGCATCCATGTCTGCGGCAATTCCGTCCGCCTGCCACGCCGACTGAAAGGCGAGGCCGGCCAAGACGTCACCTTCGGCATCCGCCCCGAGCATCTTTCGCTGGCAGAAGGCGCAATCACGCTCTCGACCGTCAACGTCGATCTCGTCGAAAATCTCGGCGGCGCCACCATGCTCTACACCACGACGCCGGATAACCAGCTCCTGACCGTGGCACTTGACGGCCAGCAGAAGGTCGAGCGCGGCGCCAATGTGGCGACCTCTTTCGATCCGGCCCGCTGCCACGTCTTCGATGCCGCCGGCAAGACGATCTGACCCCTCCGCTTGACAGCTGATCCTCCTCTGCCCCATCATTTCGGGAGGATCACTAAAACAGGATGAATCCTGTTCTAGGTTAAATAGTTAGAGCATGATGTCGTCCGAAAACCGCTCGCACTTTCGGCATCATGCCCTTGGGGGATAAGCATGACGCCTGAAGATAGGATTCATGCGCTTGGCATCTGGCAGGGCCCGCTTGAAATTTCGCCGATAGCAGGCGGCATCACCAACAGGAACTATCTGGTCAGCGATGCCGTCGCGCGCTGCGTCGTCAGGCTCGGCACCGATATTCCGATCCATCATATCAACCGACAGAACGAGCTTGCCGCAAGTTACGCCGCCCATGCAGCAGGCATATCGCCCGCCGTCATCCACCATTCGCCGGGTGTGCTGGTGCTCGAATATATCGAGGCGAGGGCGCTTTCTCCCGAGGATATCAGGACGCCTAATATGCTGGCTCGCGTCGTCCCGCTGGTGCGCGCCTGCCACCGCGACATCGCCCGGCATTTCCGTGGCCAGGCGATGATCTTCTGGGTCTTCCATGTCATCCGCGACTATGCCGCCAATCTGAAGGCATCCGGGAGCCCCTATCTTTCCCTTCTTGCCGAGCTGACTGGCAAGGCCGAGGTGCTTGAAGAGGCTGCAGGACCCTTCGACATCGCCTTCGGCCACAATGACCTGCTGGCCGCCAATTTTCTCGATGATGGCAAGCGGCTCTGGCTGATCGACTGGGATTATGCCGGCTTCAACACGCCGCTTTTCGATCTCGGCGGATTGGCCTCCAACAACGAGCTTTCGGAAGCCGCCGAGCGCACCATGCTGGAGACTTATTTCGACCGACCGCTGACCTCAGATCTCGGCAGGCGCTATGGCGCGATGAAATGCGCCTCGCTGTTGCGTGAGACGCTCTGGAGCATGATTTCGGAAATCCATTCCACCATTGATTTCGATTATTCCGCCTATACAGCCGAAAATCTTGCGCGCTTCGAACGCGCCTATCAAGCCTTTGAGCAGGATCGATAAATGACGAGACAATTACCGAAGACGGCAAAGGCCGTGGTCATCGGCGGCGGCATCATCGGCTGCTCGACAGCCTATCACCTCGGCAAGCTCGGCTGGACCGATACCGTCCTGCTGGAACGCAAGAAGCTGACCTCAGGCACCACCTTCCATGCCGCCGGCCTCGTCGGCCAGCTGCGCACCAGCGCCAACATCACCCAGCTGCTCGGTTATTCCGTCGATCTCTACAAGCGCCTGGAGGAGGAGACGGGCCTCGGCACCGGTTGGAAGATGAATGGCGGCCTGCGCCTTGCCTGCAACGAAGAGCGCTGGACCGAGGTCAGGCGCCAGGCGACCACCGCCCAGTCCTTCGGTCTCGAAATGCAATTGCTGACGCCGCAGGAAGCTTTCGATCTCTGGCCGCTGATGACGACAGACGATCTCGTCGGCGCCGCCTTCCTTCCCACAGACGGCCAGGCCAATCCCTCCGACATCACCCAGGCGCTCGCGAAAGGCGCCCGCATGTCGGGTGTCTCGATCTTCGAGGATATGGAAGTCCTCGACCTTGAAATCGACAAGGGAAGGATCCGCGCCGTCATCACCGCCGAGGGGCGCATCGAATGCGAGCGCGTCGTCGTCTGCGCCGGCCAGTGGACGCGCGCCTTCGCCGCCCGCTTCGGCGTCAACGTGCCGCTGGTCTCCGTCGAGCATCAATATATCATCACCGAATCCTTCGGCGTGCCCTCCAACCTGCCGACACTGCGCGATCCCGATCGCCTGACCTATTACAAGGAGGAAGTCGGCGGCATCGTCATGGGCGGCTACGAGCCGAACCCCATTGCCTGGGCGGAGAAAGGAATCCCCGAAGGTTTCCACTACACGCTGCTCGACAGCAATTTCGACCATTTCGAGCAGATCATGGAACAGGCGCTCGGCCGCGTTCCGGCGCTGGAAAATGTCGGCGTCAAGCAGTTGTTGAACGGCCCGGAAAGCTTCACGCCCGATGGCAACTTCATTCTCGGTGAGGCGCCTGAGCTGAAGAATTTCTTCGTCGGCGCCGGCTTCAATGCCTTCGGCATCGCTTCGGCCGGCGGCGCCGGCATGGCGCTTGCCGAATGGGTGGCAAAGGGCGAACCGCCCTATGATCTCTGGCCGGTCGATATCCGCCGTTTCGGCCGTCCGCATTTCGATACGGATTGGGTGCGCACGCGGACGCTCGAGGCCTATGGCAAACATTACACCATGGCCTGGCCGTTCGAGGAGCAATCGAGCGGCCGCCCCTGCCGCAAGTCGCCGCTCTATGACCGGCTGAAGGCGCAGGGCGCCTGCTTCGGCGAGAAGCTCGGCTGGGAGCGGCCGAACTGGTTTGCCGATCTCTTCGCCAACGAAGAGCCGAAGGATGTCTATAGCTATACCAGACAGAATTGGTTTGACGCCGTCGGCCGCGAGCACAAGGCGGTGCGCGAGGCGGCTGTCATCTTCGACCAGACCTCCTTCGCCAAATTCGTGCTGAAGGGCAGGGATGCCGAGGCAGCGCTTTCCTGGATCGCCTCCAACGATGTCGCAAGGCCGGTGGGATCGCTGGTTTATACTCAGATGCTGAACGACAAGGGGGGCATCGAGTGCGATGTGACGGTCGCCCGGATCGCCGAGAACGAATATTACATCGTTACCGGCACCGGTTTCGCCACGCATGACTTCAACTGGATCGCACGCAATATTCCGGCGGAGATGCATGCCGAACTGGTTGACGTCACATCAGCCTATTCCGTGTTGTCGCTGATGGGGCCGAATTCCCGTGCCGTGCTGGAGAAGGTGACCGGCAGCGACGTCTCGAACGCGGCCTTCCCCTTCGGCCATGTCAGAACCATCGGCATTGCAGGGTGCCCGGTGCGGGCGCTGCGCATCACCTATGTCGGCGAGCTCGGCTATGAACTGCATATTCCGATTGAATATGCGACGACGGTCTATGACGCGCTGATGGCAGCAGGCGGTGAGCTCGGCCTCGTCAATGCCGGCTATCGCGCCATCGAAAGCTGCCGCCTGGAAAAGGGCTATCGCGCCTGGGGCTCCGATATCGGTCCCGACCATACGCCAATCGAGGCTGGCCTCGGCTGGGCGGTGAAGATGCGGAAGAACATTCCCTTCCGCGGCCGCGAGGCGATCGAGCGGCAGCTTTCGGGCGGCGTGAAGAAGCGCCTTGCCTGCTTCGTCCCCGACGATCCCGATGCCGTGCTGTTCGGTCGCGAAACGATCTATCGCGACGGCAAGCGCGTCGGCTGGCTTTCGAGCGGCGGCTTCGGCTACACATTGGGCAAGCCGATCGGCTACGGCTATGTCCGCAGCCCCGACGGAGTGACGGAGGATTTCGTTCTCTCCGGCACATATGAGCTTGATGTTGCGAGGGAACGCATTCCCTGCAAGGTGTCGCTGGCGCCGCTCTACGATCCCGATATGGCGCGCATCAAGGCGTAGCGGCTGCCGCTTAGAAGAGCGGCAGCCGGTCGTCCTGGATCAGAATCTCCAGCTTGTCGGACACATCTTGCGTCCACGCCCGGTGGCTGGTCAAAGCTTTCGGGAAAAGGCCGGGAAGCGTGAAAAGGGCAGCCGAGATCGCCGGACCGGTACGCGGAACATCGGCGATGAGGGCAGCGATTTCTGTGGCGCGGGGATCGCGCAGCTCATAGCGTTCGCCATTGCCGTGCTCGCCGAGCGCGTAGCGCATCCATGCGGCGACGGCGATCGCATAGGTCTCCGCCCTGTCGCCATGCGCCAGAGCCTCGCATGCCGGTTCCAGCAGCCGCTGCGGCAGCTTCTGCGTGCCGTCCATGGCGATCTGGTAGGTGCGGTGCGCGATCGCCTTGTTAGCAAAGCGTGCTATCAATTCACTGGCGTAGTCGTCGAGATTGATACCGGGCACAGGGTCAAGCGTTCGCGCCGCTGCATGCATGTGGCGGTAGGCCAGAGCCGCCAGAGCGGCATCGTCCATGACGTCGCGAATGAATTCATAGCCGCCGATATAACCGAGATAGGCAAGCAGCGAATGGGCGCCGTTCAGCATCCGCAGCTTCATCTTCTCATAGGCCGAGACTTCTTCGACCATCAGCGCGCCATGGATCTTTTCCCAAGCCGGCCGGCCATTGACGAAATGGTCTTCGATGACCCATTGCGTAAAGGGCTCGGTCTCGATCGCCGCCATGTCGGTGCGGCCCGTCAGCCCCTCGGCATCGGCATAGGTTGCCTCGGTGCTTGCCGGCGTGATGCGGTCGACCATCGTCGACGGGAAAGGCACGTTCGCTTCGATCCAGCGATGCAGGTCGGGATCGATCCGGGAGGTGAATTCCAGCACGAGGCGCTTCAGCACCGCGCCGTTGCTCGGCAGGTTGTCGCAGCTCAGCGGCGTAAAGGGCGGGATACCCTTGTGCCGGCGGCGCGCAAGGCCTTCGACGATATAACCGATGACGCCGCGTGGCGCATGCCGGTTGGCAAGGTCGGCGACAATATCGGGGTGCTTCAGGTCGAGGCCGCCCGTTGCCGGATCGAAACCATAGGCCTTTTCCGTTACCGTCATGCTGACGATACGGATAGCAGGGTCTTCCAGCCGCGCCAGCAGGCCGGCCGGATCGCGCGGCGCCACATGCGCCTTCAGGATCGAGCCGATCACCTGCGCCGTCGTGCCTGACGTATCGCGGATCAGCATCGTATAGAGCCCGTTCTGGGCAGTCAGGTTATCCGCCACATCAGGCGTGCGCAGGCTTGCCACCTCGATACCCCAGTCGCCGCCTGCGGCTGAGAGCGCGTCATCCGTGAAGGGTGCGAAATGGGCGCGGAAGAAGGCGCCCGGTCCAAGATGCAGAATGCCAGCCTTCAGCGCATTCCTGTCATAGGCGGGAAGCTTCGCGGTCGGGGCGAGGCCGGTAAGGGTTTGCAGTCGTTCCGTCACAGCTTGTAGGCCTTCTTCGCATTGCCATAGGAGAGCTCGCCCGCCACGATCTCGGCTTCCTTCTTGGAAATCCGGTGCTCGGCGGCGAGCTGAGCGAGGAAACGGCAGACTTCGCGCCGCCAGACGTCATGCCGCGCCGGGATCGAAAGCAGCGCGCGTGTATCGTCGTTGAAACCCGCCATATTGGCGAAACCAGCCGTCTCCACCACCTGGTCGAGATAGCGGCGAATGCCGAGCGGGCTGTCGTGGAACCACCAGGGCGGGCCGATCATCAGGCAGGGCCAGTGGCCGACCATTGGCGCCATCTCGCGCGCATAGGTCGTCTCGTCGAGTGTGAAAAGCAGCACACGCAGGCCCGGCGCGTGACCATACTTGGAAAGCAGCGCATTCATGCCGCCGACCCAATCCGTCGATGTTGGGATATCGGCGCCCATATTCGGGCCGCGCGCTGCAAAGAGCGCGCGGTCGGTATTGCGCCTCGAGCCGGCGTGAATCTGCATCACCATGCCGTCTTCGGCCGAAAGCCCGGCCATCTCGGTCATCATCTGGCCGCGGAAGAGTTCGGCCTCCCCAGGGGAAAGCGGACCCTTCAGCGCCTTGTCGAGCAGCGCCTGCTTTTCCGTGAGGGGCAGATCTGCGGTAAAGGCGGTCGGCACGCCGTGATCGGTCGCAGTCGCGCCGAACTGGCGGAAATAGGCGCGCCTGCGCCGGTGCGCCTCTATCAGGCCGTCCCAGCGCGTTACATCGGCGCCGGTGATCTCTCCGAATTTGAGGAGATTGTCGCGGAAGCCGACGGCGTCGGGATCGGTGACGCTGTCGGGCCGGTAGGTGGTGCGCACTTTGCCGATCCAGCCGTCCGCCGCCATCTTCTGGTGATGCACGAGCGGGTCGAGCGCGCCTTCCGTCGTCGCGATCGTTTCGATGCCGAATCGCTGATGCAGCGCCCGCGGGCGAAATTCGGGAAGGGCAAGCTGGGCGTTGATGTGGTCGTAGAGCGCATCGGCATTCTCGGCCGTCAGCGGCTCAGTGCAGCCGAGTACGGCCGACATCGCGTGGTCGACCCAGAGGCTCGAGGGTGTCCCGCGGAAAAGATGGTAATGCGCGGCAAACGTCCGCCAGATCGCCCGCCCCGTTGCAACAGGCTTGCCGTCGAGCCTGGGCACGCCGAGATCGTCCAATGTCACACCGACGCTGTGCAGCATGCGGAAGAGATAATGATCGGGAATGACCAGCAGCGAGGCCGCGTCTTCGAACGGCTTGTCGTCGGCGAACCAGGACGGTTCGGTATGCCCGTGCGGGCTGACGATCGGAAGGTTACGCACCGTCTCGTAGAGGTCCCGCGCGACGCTCCGTGTTGCCGGATCGGCCGGAAAGAGCCGGTCCGGATGAAGAAAGCCGTTCCCTACATCCATCAGTATTCCTCCCTGATCGATAAGGGCCTACCCCACAACATCAGGCACGGCAAGGTCTTTCAGTAACCAAACGGTACAGTTTTGCGATAGTCTCGCCCGCCATTGAAAGCATTGACGACACGGCCCATTTCCGCTTTGGGAGAACCATAAGTTCTGCCGGTTCCGGCAAAGGAGGATCGATGTCTGACGAGACGAACCGCATCACCCGGCTGGAAGAAATGCTGGCCCACCAGGCAAAGACGATCGAAGAACTTTCCGATCAGCTCGCCGAGCAATGGAAGACAGTCGAGCAGATGCGCACCAAGCTCGATCGGCTGACCGAACGTTTCCTGTCGCTCGAAGAGCAGTCGCTGGACGCGCCAGCGATCACCCGCCCGCCGCATTATTGAAAGCACGCGGCGCAATGCCGCGTGCAGCCGATACTTCCGGCACTGTCTGATGACGGATCAGACGCCGCCGATGCAGAGATATTTCATTTCCAGATAGTCGTCGGCGCCGTGGCGCGAGCCCTCGCGGCCAAGGCCGGATTGCTTGATGCCGCCGAAAGGCGCCGTCTCGGACGACATCAGGCCGGTATTGATGCCGATCATGCCGTATTCCAGCGCTTCCGCCACCCGCCAGACTTTCTTCAGGTCGCCGGCAAAGAAATAGGCGGCGAGACCGAATTCCGTATCGTTGGCCTGGGCGATGACATCGTCGACCGTCTCGAAACGAAAGAGCGGCGCCACCGGCCCGAAGGTTTCCTCGCGCGCCACCTTCATGCCGCGGGCAACGCCGGTCAGTACCGTCGGCGCAAAGAAGGTGCCGGCGCCGTCGATACGCTTGCCGCCGGTGAGCACCCTGGCGCCCTTGGCAAGCGCGTCGCTGACATGCTCTTCCACCTTGGCAAGACCCTGCTCGTCGATCAGCGGCCCGATCACGACGCCCGCCTTGAAGCCGTCGCCGACCGACATCTCGGCGACCTTCGCCGCAAGCTTGGCGGCAAAAGCGTCATAGACGTTCGACTGGACATAAAGACGGTTGGCGCAAACGCAGGTCTGGCCGGCATTGCGATATTTCGAGGCGATCGCGCCCTCGACGGCGGCGTCGAGATCGGCATCGTCGAAAACGATGAAAGGCGCATTGCCGCCGAGTTCCAGGCTCACCTTCTTGATCTGGTCGGCGCACTGGCGCATCAGGATGCGGCCGACTTCGGTCGAGCCGGTGAAGCTGATCTTGCGCACCTTTTCGTTGCCGCAAAGCTCGCGCCCGATCGCCGGACCGTCGGTACCGACAATGACGTTGAAGACGCCTGAGGGAAGGCCGGCCTGTTCGGCAAGCACCGCAAGTGCAATCGCCGTCAGCGGGGTCTGTTCGGCTGGCTTCGAAACAACAGTGCAACCGACGGCGAGTGCGGGGGCGATCTTGCGGGTGATCATCGCCGCCGGGAAATTCCACGGCGTGATCGTGCCGACGACGCCGACGGGCTGCTTGATGACAATCATGCGCTTGTCGTCCGAAGGTGCGGGGATCGTCTCGCCGTAGATCCGCTTGGCCTCTTCCGCATACCATTCGATATAGGCCGCGGCATAAAGGATCTCGCCGCGCGCTTCCGCGAAGGGCTTGCCCATTTCGGCGGTCAGGATCGCGGCGAGCTCGTCGGCATTGGCGACCATCAGGTCGAACCATTTGCGCAGGATCGCGCTACGCTCCTTGGCCGGGCGGGCAGCCCAGGCCGGCTGGGCGGTATAGGCCGCGTCGATCGCCGTTCGGGTCTCAGCAGCGCCCATGTCGGGCAACGAAGCGAGCAGCTCACCGGTTGCCGGGTTCAGCACGTCGAAGGTCGTCGTGGCATCGCCCGATGTCCAGACGCCGTTGATATAGCCTGCGGCGCGCAGGAAGGGTGAAGAGAAGGGAACGTGCTTCGTCAGTGCGGTGGTGAAAGCCATGTCATATCCTCATTGGGAATGAGGCTGCCGGTTGGCCGGCAGCCCTGAATGCGGTTTCGGCGCGGTCACTTGCCTGCAGTCGCCTCCAGCATCGAGGCTTCCAGAATGTCGAGCGCCTCGCCGAGGACCTCGTCCTGGATGGTGATCGGCGCGAGGAAGCGGATGACGTTTCCGTGGACCCCGCAGGTGAGCAGGATCAGCCCCTTGTCGAGCGCGATCAGCCGCACCCGGTTGGCGAATTCGGCACTCGGCAATCCGGTCGTCCGGTCGTTGAATTCGACGGCGTTCATGAAGCCCGGTCCGCGGATGTCGACGATCTCCGGCACCTTCTCGCGCAGCGATTCCAGCCGCTGCTTCAGCCGCCCGCCGAGCTGGTTGGCGCGATTGCAGAGATCCTCGTCCTTGATGACGTCAAGCACGGCATGGGCGGCTGCGATGCCGAGCGGGTTGCCGCCATAGGTGCCGCCGAGCCCGCCGGGTCCAGGCGCGTCCATGATCTCGGCGCGGCCGGTGACGGCGGCGAGCGGAAAGCCGCCGGCAAGGCTCTTTGCCATGGTCGTCAGGTCGGGCGCCACTTCGTGATGATCCATCGCAAACAACTTGCCGGTACGGGCAAAACCGGTCTGCACCTCGTCGGCGATCAGCAGGATGCCATGCTGGTCGCAGAGTTCGCGCAGCGCCTTCATGAAGGCAGCCGGCGCCGGATAGAAGCCGCCTTCGCCCTGCACCGGCTCGATGATGATGGCCGCGACGCGCTGCGGATCGACGTCGGCGGCAAAAAGCTTCTTCAGCGCCGCAAGCGACTGATCGGCGGTGACACCGTGCAGCTCGACCGGGAAGGGAACGTGGAACACGTCGCCGGGCATCGCGCCGAAGCCGACCTTGTAGGGCACGACCTTGCCGGTCAGTGCCATGCCCATGAAGGTGCGTCCGTGGAAGCCGCCGCCAAAGGCGATGACGGCCGAGCGGCCGGTCGCGGCACGCGCGATCTTGACGGCGTTCTCGACGGCTTCGGCGCCCGTGGTCACGAAGATCGTCTTCTTCTCGAAATTGCCGGGCACCAGCGCGTTCAGCCGTTCGGCCAGATGCACGTAGGTCTCGTAGGGCACCACCTGATGGCAGGTATGGGTGAAATGGTCGAGCTGAGCCTTGACCGCGGCGATGATCCGGGGATGGCGGTGGCCGGTGTTGAGAACGGCGATGCCGGCGGCAAAATCGATATAGCGACGGCCTTCCTTGTCCCAGATCTCGGCATTCTCTGCGCGATCCGCATAGATCTGAGTCGTCACGCCGACGCCGCGGGAAATGGCGGCATTCTTCCGGTCGGTAAGGCTTGTCGCGTTCATCGATGCGCTCCTGCGCTGAAAAGGGTTGGAAAACTATCTTGCATAAGTTCTGCAAGATATGTAGAAAACTCCTACATTTTTCCTGCAAGAAAACAAGCGGCATTTTTCGCTTCAAACATCACGCTTTTTGATGAATGCTCGCGGGCGGTTGGAATCAGGGATATTTTCGGATGGGTGATAACGGGCCGGTACGCTACAAGGTGGCGGAGGCCGCGCGGCTAGCGGGCATTTCGGCCTCGACGGTGCGCCTCTGGGAAAGCCAGGGTCTTCTGGTTCCCGGCCGTTCGCAAACCGGCCACCGGCAATATAGCGCCGACGATGTGGCGCGCCTGAAGCGAATCTCCTGGTATCGTGTCGAGCGCGGGCTCAATCCCGCGGCAATCCGCGAGGCGCTGGAAGGCGAGGATCCTGCCCCCGATGGCGCCGACACAGGCCAGGATTCCGGCCTCGGACGCAAGCTGCGCAGCCTGCGCCATGCGAGCGGCAAGACGCTCGATCAGGTGGCGGGCGACATCGGCATCACCGCCTCGACGCTCTCGACGCTGGAGCGCACCTCGCAAGGCGTCGGTTTCAAGATGCTGCACGATCTCGCCGATTATTACGGCACCACGGTCTCCCGCCTCTCCGGTGAGGAGAGCGCCGACGTGCCGACGCTGGTGCGCGATGGTGAATGGCGTACCTGGCCGGAAACGACGCCCGGGGTCACGGTGCAGCTGCTCGCCGAAGGCCGCAGGATGATGGACTGCCATCGTTTCGTGCTGGCGCCGGGTGCGGCAAGCGAGGGCGCCTATCGCCACGAAGGCGAGGAGTTTTTGCATGTCCTGTCCGGCCGGCTCGAACTGGTGCTCGACAGCGATCAGTTCTTCGACCTCGGATCTGGCGATTCACTTTATTTCGAAAGCCGCCGCTACCATTCCTGGCGCAACCGCCACGATGGCGAAACCGTGCTCCTCTGGATCAATACGCCGCCGACCTTCTGACCCACCCGCAACAGGAAAGCGGTTTCGCCTCGTCTGCCTTTGCGCTATAGCGCATGCAGCCATTCAAAGTGCTACAGCGTCCTTTGCACCTCTGAAAAGACGCGCGGCGCTGTAGGGGAAGCATTCGAACGAAAGACAGTCTCATGGCGGCGACCATACGTTATCACGAAGGCGATATTTCCGCGGCCGATGCCGCCCGTTATACGGGTGCGATCGCGATCGACACCGAAACGCTCGGTCTGGTGCCGCGCCGCGATCGGCTCTGCGTCGTCCAGCTGTCACCGGGAGACGGCACTGCCGACATCATCCGCATCGCCGCCGGCCAGAAACAGGCGCCTAATCTCGTCACCTTGCTCGAAGATCCGACCCATCAGAAGATCTTCCACTACGGCCGCTTCGATATTGCCGTGCTCTTCCATACGTTCGGCGTCACCACGACGCCGGTGTTCTGCACCAAGATCGCCTCACGGCTCAGCCGGACCTATACGGATCGCCACGGTCTCAAGGACAATCTCAAGGAGATGCTCGACGTCGATGTCTCCAAGGCGCAACAATCCTCCGATTGGGGGGCTCAGGCGCTCTCCCTCGCGCAGATCGAATATGCCGCCTCCGACGTGCTTTATCTGCACGCCTTGCGCGACAAGCTGACTGAGCGCCTGATCCGCGACGGTCGTTTCGACCACGCCACGGCCTGCTTTGAATTCCTGCCGACCCGCGCCAAGCTCGATCTGCTCGGCTGGGAAGAGGCCGATATCTTCGCCCATAGCTGAGCGATTTGCCTTCATTCCATGGTTTCACGGCCGCGGGCGAACTTCGTCTGCGGCCGTTAGCGATTCATTAATGTCTCTTTTTTAATAATTGATTCAATTTTTATGCATTCGATGACGCCGGAATTGCGTCATGCGGACAGGAGGATCTGCTGGGATGCAAGGGGCCGGATGAGCGCGGTCCTTTCATAGAGCCTGCTTTCATCGTCACTTTACGAAAGGGCATGCCGTGCTGTCTCCCGTTCGTGCAGCGTCCAATGCAAGCTTTTCGTCCCAAGGTCAGGCTGCGGCGATCGTCGCCGGCGGTCTCGGCGGTTCGGTGGTCGCGCCCACGCCCGTCAACGCCGTCGAAGCCACTGACCTGAATTCCGCCATTGCCGGCAAGCTCAATATTCTGCTCCTTGCCGCGCGTGAGCGCATGGTCGAAGCCCTGTTCGATGTCATCGATGCGGCCGGCCGCTCAATTTCGCTCGACCGCGGCGAGGACGAGACCAATCTTGCCTTCGCTTCCCGGCTTGCCGACGCCATCCGCCGGCTGCCGGCCGCCAGGATCGACGAGGTCGAGCGCCAACTGACCGACCAGGGCCATAGCCTGCCGCTCAGGGTGATCGCCGAAGCCCTGAAGAACCCGACGGGGCCGCAGGCAGCCCGTATCATCGCTTATCTCGAAATCGTCCGCTACAAGGATCGCGATCTCGCCGCCCGCGCTGTCGTGCGCTCCTACGGCCAGAACGATGCTTCGCCGATGCGCGCCGAAGCCCGCCCTGAGATCCAGCTGCACGAGGACAGCCTGCCCGCCGCCACGCGCCAGCCTGCGGAAAAGATGCCTCCGCCGATCGAGGCTGCGGCACTGGCGACGGCCGAAGAAGCGGCCATTGCTGATGCCGTGCAGGCTATCGATCCGGAAACGCCACAGCCTGAAAGCCACACCGAGCTCGCTCCGGTGACAGCCAGGGAAGCCGCCCCGGAAAAATCTATCTCCCAGGAGATCGAATCCCGGCAGGTGTTTTCGGCGGAGTCAGCAGAAGCCGACGATATCGGAGAAACGGCGGAACCACCCGCCATCCAACCCCATGCGACATCGGAAAGGGCCGATCCGGTCATTCCCAGGAACTGGACGGGAATTGTCGCCTCCATGACCGAAGAGGCTTCGGAGATGATCGCCACCATCATCCGCGAGCAGGAGGTCGAGACCGTGCTGGAAGATGGTCCCATCGAGGCAGCGGTGGAGATCGATGCGATCCTCGATGAAGCTGTCATCAGCGACGCGACCGAGACTTTGACCCGTCAGCCGGCGGACTTCACTGCAGCCGATGCAGCCCCGTCCGTTACACCTCGGCCCTCACAGATCGATATGGAGATTGCAGCTGCGGCTGCCCGTCAGCCGAAAGAAATCTCCGCACAGCCGGAAACGATGCCGGTTCCCGAGATGGCCGAAGCCGCCTATGTGCCGCTGGCAGCCAAGATGCCGGAGGGCCTTGCCTATACCCAGCTGCCTTACCAGTTCGCCAAAGATATGCTGCCGAACGAAAAGGCGGGCGAAACGCACCACCAGCACCAACACCATCGCGACGACGCGCCGGAGGATCAGCAACAGGCGCAGTCCGGCGGCGAGGATGCCGAGCCAGACGGCGAAGAGACCGACGCAGCACCCGCGCGGAGGACACCGAGGATGATCGATGCCGAACCGGTGGCTCATCAGCCGGCAAGCGCGGCCGCCGATCCGGTCTATGCCCTCTATCAGCGCATGGTCGGCTGGGAATAACTTTTTGACAGCCTGAAAATGAAGAACCCGCCGGATCGCTCCGGCGGGTTCTTCAATTCAGAGACGGTTGCGAGGCTTATTCGCCGCCGCGGTTCTTCAGGGCTGCGCCCAGGATGTCGCCGAGCGAAGCGCCCGAGTCGGACGAACCGAACTGAGCGACGGCTTCCTTCTCTTCCGCTATCTCCAGAGCCTTGATGGACAGCATGATCTTGCGGTCCTTCTTGGAGAAGTTGGTGACGCGGGCATCGACAACCTGGCCGACCGAGAAGCGCTCAGGACGCTGCTCGTCGCGGTCGCGGGCGAGGTCGGCGCGACGGATGAAGGAAGTGATATCCTCGTGGTTGACGAGCTTCACTTCGATGCCGCCGTCGTTGATCGCGATGATTTCGCAGGAAACCACTGCGTTCTTGCGCAGGTCGCCCGAAGCTGCTGCTTCGCCGACCGCATCCTTGCCGAGCTGCTTGATGCCGAGCGAGATGCGTTCCTTCTCGACGTCGACATCGAGAACGACGGCCTTGACGACATCACCCTTGTTGAACTCCTCGATGACCTGTTCGCCCGGACGGTTCCAGTCGAGGTCGGAGAGGTGAACCATGCCGTCGACATCGCCGTCGAGACCGATGAACAGGCCGAATTCGGTCTTGTTCTTGACTTCGCCTTCGACTTCAGTGCCGGCCGGATGGCTGCGGGCGAATGCTGCCCACGGGTTTTCCAGCGTCTGCTTGAGGCCGAGCGAAATGCGGCGCTTGGACGGATCGACTTCGAGAACGACGACTTCGACTTCCTGGCTCGTGGACAGGATCTTGCCGGGGTGAACGTTCTTCTTGGTCCAGGACATTTCCGAGATGTGGATCAGGCCTTCGATGCCCGGCTCCAGCTCGACGAACGCACCGTAGTCGGTGATATTCGTGACGGTACCGGAGATCTTCTTGCCTTCCGGATACTTGGCCTGGATGCCATCCCACGGATCGGACTCGAGCTGCTTCATGCCGAGCGAGATACGGTGGGTTTCCTGGTTGATGCGGATGATCTGAACCTTGACCTGCTGGCCGATGTTCAGGATTTCCGACGGATGGTTCACACGGCGCCATGCCATGTCGGTGACGTGCAGCAGGCCGTCGATGCCGCCGAGGTCAACGAATGCACCGTAGTCGGTGATGTTCTTGACGACGCCGTCAACAACCTGGCCTTCTTCGAGGTTCTGAACGATTTCAGAACGCTGCTCGGCACGGGACTCTTCCAGAACCGTACGGCGCGAAACCACGATGTTGCCGCGACGCTTGTCCATCTTGAGGATTTCGAAGGGCTGCGGGTTGTGCATCAGCGGGGTCACGTCGCGGATCGGACGAATGTCGACCTGAGAACGCGGCAGGAAGGCGATCGCACCGTCGAGGTCGACCGTGAAGCCACCCTTGACCTGGTTGAAGATAACGCCTTCGACGCGCTCGCCAGCTTCGAACTTGGCTTCGAGCTTGACCCAGCTTTCTTCGCGGCGAGCCTTCTCGCGCGACAGAACTGCTTCGCCGAGCGCGTTTTCGATACGCTCAACGTAAACTTCGACTTCATCGCCAACCTTGAGCTGGCCGTCCTTGGCGCGGGCGCCGAATTCCTTGAGCGCGATGCGGCCTTCGACCTTCAGGCCGACGTCAACAACGGCGACATCCTTTTCGATGCCCGTGACGATACCCTTGGTAACATAGCCTTCGGCCAGATCGTTCTTGGCAAAGGACTCTTCCAGAAGGGCCGCGAAATCCTCGCGAGAGGGAGTTGCTACTGACATAAAATCTCCTGCGTGGCCTTCGATAGCTTCAAGGCTCACGTATGCGCCGGTTGGTTCGAGTTGAATGGGCCTGAACCCAGTCCGCCCTCTTTTACGAAGGCAATCCGGCGCTTGGACGGAATTTCAGGCTTGCTTTGCATGAGCGTCCCGCGCACGTAGCACGGAAAACCGCTTATTTTAGGCATTTCGGTCCAAGGCAGCGTCGATGTACGACTTAGCAGCTTGAAACGCGGCCTCTATACTCATTTCCGACGTGTCAAGCAAGTGTGCATCGACCGCCGGTTTCATTGGGCTGTCCGCCCTATTCATATCGCGGTCGTCGCGCCGCTTGACGTCTTCGAAAATCGCATCGAAATCCGCCGTCGCACCCTTGCCGAGGATTTCGTCGTAACGGCGTCGTGCGCGAACTTCCGGCGACGCCGTCACATACAGTTTCACCGGCGCATCCGGGCACACGACCGTGCCGATATCGCGCCCGTCGAGCACTGTTCCCGGCACCTTCGCCGCAAACCGTCGCTGCGCCTCGACGAGTGCCCGGCGCACCGCCGGCATGACCGCGATCTTCGAGGCGGCTTCGCCGATCTCGTGCCTGGAAAGTATATCGCGATCCAGCCCGCCAAGTTCAACCTCCCGCGCCATCTTTTCCGCCACCGCCTCGTCGTCGAGCGGCAGGTCGGCGTCGAGCAGCGCCTTGGCCGTGGCGCGATAGGTGAGCCCGGTATCGAGATGATGAAAACCGTATTGCTCGGCGATGCGGCGCGACAGCGTGCCCTTGCCGGCAGCTGCCGGGCCGTCGATGGCGATGGTAAAGGTCTTGGTTGTCATGCGATCAATCCTGCGGTGGCTGGTCCATTGTTCATTCCCGCACCTCTTCGATCCATGCTCCAAGACCGGTCATCAGCGGCATGAATTCAGGAAAGCTGGTCGCGATCATCGCAGCGTCGTCGATGGTCACAGGATGCTCCGCGGCAAGCCCCATGACAAGGAAGCTCATGGCGATGCGATGGTCGAGATGAGTGCTGACTTTATCACCGGCGGCATTGCCGAGCCCCTTGCCATCAGGCCGGCCGCGCACGACGAGAAAGTCCTTCCCCTCATCGCAGTCCGCGCCATTCAGCTTCAACCCGTTGGCAACAGCGGAGAGGCGGTCGGATTCCTTGACGCGCAGTTCCTCCAGCCCCTTCATCACGGTCGTGCCTTCGGCAAAGCAGGCGGCGACGGCGAGGACAGGATATTCGTCGATCATCGACGGCCCCCGTTCTTCAGGCACGGCCACGCCCTTCAGTTCGGAATGGCGCACGCGCAGATCCGCTACGTCCTCGCCGCCGGCAAGACGCGCGTTCAGCACCTCGATATCGGCACCCATTTCCTGCAGTGTCAGGATCAGCCCCGTGCGCGTTGGGTTCATCAGCACGTTGAGAATGGTGATGTCGGAATCTGGAGCGATCAGTGCGGCGACCAGCGGGAAGGCGGTGGAGGAGGGATCGCCGGGCACGTCGATGACCTGGCCGGTGAGCCTGCCTCGCCCTTCGAGCCGGATTGTGCGCACGCCGTCCTTGTCAGTGTCGACGGAAAGGGCGGCGCCAAAACCCTGCAGCATCTTTTCGGTATGGTCACGCGTCATCACCGGCTCGATGACGGTCGTGATGCCCGGCGTATTGAGCCCGGCAAGCAGGACGGCCGATTTCACCTGGGCAGACGCCATCGGCACGCGGTAGCGGATTGCACTTGGCGTTCCCCCGCGCAGCGTCACCGGCAGCCTGTCGCCCGCGGATGCGCTGACCTGCACGCCCATTTCGCGCAGCGGATCGAGCACGCGGCCCATCGGACGTTTCGAAAGCGAGGCATCGCCGATGAAGGTTGAATGAAAATCATAGGTGCCGACAAGGCCCATGGTCAGCCGCACGCCGGTGCCGGCATTACCGAAATCGAGCGGCGCGTCAGGCGCAAGCAGCGCACCGTTGCCGGTGCCCTCGATCACCCACTGCTCGCCCTCTTTCCGGATCCTGGCGCCCATCGCCTGCATTGCCCGGCCGGTATTGATCACGTCCTCGCCTTCGAGCAGGCCGGTGATCCGCGTCTCGCCGGAGGCGAGCCCGCCGAACATGAAGGAGCGATGCGAGATCGATTTGTCGCCCGGAATGCGTACTCTGCCGGAAAGGCCGGCGGATTTACGGGCGGTGGCGGGCCTTGGCGCAGAGCCGTGACTCATGACGCAATCCTCTGAAAAAACAGTCTATTTTTGCCGGAAGCTGAGCTTGACCGGTCGCAATCCTCGCCCGCCTCGGCGGCCGTCGCGGCTCGTTAACATAAACCCGCCGGGCGGTCATCCGCCGACTCTCGAAAAACCCCGCGCTGCGATCATTAAGTTTGGCTTTGACATGGGAAGCCACAGCGATTAAGGGGACCGGCTTATAAATTCCGATGGAACGCCGGCTTGATCGGCATTTGCCGAATCTCGCATTCGGTCATTCTCACGAGGCTTATAGTGGCGAAAGCGGAACTTGGAACCAAGCGCACCGATCCGGAAACCGGCAAGAAGTTTTATGATCTGAACCGGGATCCGATCGTCTCCCCTTATACCGGCAAGTCCTACCCTCTCTCCTTCTTCGAAGAAACCTCGGCGATCGCCGAAGTTGCCGAGGAAGATGAGGTCGCGGAAGTCGATACTGAAAACACCGAAGTCGAACTGGTTTCGCTTGAGGATGCCGATGACGCCGCCTCTGGCGACGACATCCCCGATATGGGCGACGACGATGTCGAAATCGAAGGCGATGACGACGACGATACCTTCCTTACACCCGACGAAGACGACGATGACGACGACATGAGCGACATCATCGGCGTGACCGGCGACGAAGACGAAGTCTGACGACTGCATTTCGGCCCGGCGAGGAAAAAATTCTCCGGGCCGAATTTTTTAGGCTTGCTATCTCCGAAAACCGGAAGTAATAAGCCGCCACTCCGCAGGGCACGCCTTGAGGAGCATCCCAGGACCGGCCTTGAGCCGGACCGCCTTGATGGGGCTATAGCTCAGCTGGGAGAGCGCTTGCATGGCATGCAAGAGGTCAGCGGTTCGATCCCGCTTAGCTCCACCAAATTTTCCTCGGTTTAGTTTTTATCATTAAAAACAAGCTGATAAGGTGCGGTAAGAACTTCCCAAGTACCCAATAAAGTACCCAGCGGGAGTACCCATTGGACAGGCGATTCTGACTGGCGTTGCTGAGGCCGGCAGATAAAGCCGTCACGAGTTGCGAAGGTCCTCCATACACGCCATGATGTAAGCCCTGATGGCCTACGATTCGGGGGAGTAAGTGACTGCGCCGGACCACTTAGATAACGAAATTTCTTTAACGGCCGAACTTACGCCCGCAGGCGTGAACGCAAAAGCGAAGAGTCGACTACTATCCGCGATAGATCGCTTGGGTGGTAATTTAGCCGAGTGGCTGAACGTCCGCATTGAAAGTGGAACTGCACGGCGCAGATCCATTATTGACGGCGAGCGCGCCTTGATAGAGGAAACAGTCAAGTACGGAATGGAACGCCTAAAGAGCGATCCTCAGTTTGCTGCACGGGCATTTGAAATCCATTTCGGAATGATCGCACGAAAGCAAATCAATAGGGAAGGGGTTCTGGGTTACGCCATCGAAGATTTGAAGACTTCTCCCCCAACCGAGATTGAGGCTGCTGCAGGCCCCGAAGAGCTAAATCAACCCTTCATGGATCGGTTTGAAGGTTACGCTGGCGAAGCATCGACCGAAGAGCTGAGGCAGCGTTGGGGTCGGGTGTTGGCTGAAGAAGTAAGGAGCCCGGGAACATTTTCGAACAAAGTTCTACGCGTCGTGGATGAGATAGAGGCAATAACTGCTAAGCTTTTTGAGGATGCATGCGACCATCGAATTGGCAATACTTTGCCGAAATGCCTTACGGGTGAGATACCCTACGACACAGTTATTGCCCTCACGACGGCAGGTCTCCTTGTTGAGCCGGGCCTAGGCCAAAATCGCTCTTTCCAAGAGGGTAAGGATGACGCAGGGAAAGACATTTGGCTGATCTCGTTCGACGACTACGCCCTTGTATTTCCGAAAGATGTGGAATTGCCCGACAGGGGGCTGATTCACATGACCGCCTCAGGCACGGCAGTTTACCGGAACCATACCGGGAAGCCGGCGACGAGCGTCTACATCCTTACAAATGAGGGCGTGGCGATAAGTTCGATTCTGCCAGATAAGTCTCATGAAGCGTTTCTTCGCTATTCAGGCCTCGTCCATAAGGAAATGCCGGAGGTAGACTTACGCATCGGCCGCCGCAACGGCTCGGGAGGATATGACGTGCAGATACTTGAAGGCGCCCCTCCAGAGCAGCCATAGTCGGCACCCCATTATTTGAAGTCACGTATCTCGAAGATAATCCCGTGGTAGTGGAGGCCAAGCATCTCCGATGGTGGCAGCATTCCTTGTGCTCGAAGGGCGCGCTGTTATTTATCCTGGCTGCACCAGTCGTTCTTGTGATGGGGTCTCCACTCGCGGGCAAAGCCCTCAGCTCGCAGCATCGCGCCCACCTCCCGACCGTCCTTGCGGTAGACGTTCACCAGGGGCCGATGTGCCTGCGTGTTGTCGATCCCCTTGACCTCAATCCGCAGACCGCGCTCCTCCAATAGTTCCTTCAGCCGACCTTTGGCTATCAGTGCTAGTTTTCGCTCCTTGACGCATTTCGCGTGGCTGCCAATCTCAGGCGTGTCTATCCCCCAAACGAACGGAATGCCGCCACCAAGGAGCCGCATGAGCTGCCCATCGCATCGCACGGTGTCACCGTCCACGGCCGTGAGCGATGCGCAAACAAGAAGCTCTGCGATCACTGCGCCGGACCCCGCTCCGAAGCTTCGAGCTTCCTCCTAAAGGCTTGCTCCTGTTCGTAGGTCTTGTACGGGAAGTGTCCCCAGCACCACCAGCGAGTCGGGACAGCAGGTGAGGGACTGTGGCCGAAGCCTCCCCATTCCTGGCATCCGGGCTCCTCACAGTAATGCTCGAAGAGGAGGTTAGCGCCGGGTGCTGTTGAGTGGCTGGCGATGCTCATGCGGCATCCTTCTCGGTCGGCACAAGAATAAGCTGGTCCTCCCGCAATGGTCGCTGTAGCTGGCGAGCCTCCTCCCATGGTGCGGTGAGCCATGTCTCGATCTCATCGCTGTTCGCGAGGATGGCCGGCATTGCCTTCTGGTGGACAGGCTCCACGACCCCATTGGGCTCGGTGGTGAGGAAGCCAAACAGGTCATTGACGGTAAGCCCCTCCTTGACTTTCCTAACGCTCTCCCATTGCGGCACCCATATGCCGGCAAAGAACATGAGGGGATGGCTTGGGTCTGCGGCAAACCATGCATTGGGCGTCCGGCCGCCTTCGGGCTTGTTGGCTGGGTCTGGCTCTGCGAAGGAGGTGAAAGGCACGACGCAGCGGAACTCGACGCCATGCCAGCGCTTCCAGTGTTTGCTCTCCACGTTGCGGACGTTCGTGGTGCCGCCATCTGGCTCCATCTTCAGAAGCTCTTGGAAGTCGACTGGCTTGTTTTTCTTGCGGAGGCCATCGGCTCGCTTGGTGGCGGCTTGGAATATCGCTTGCGAAGAACTCGGCAGACCCCACCGCACATAGGCAAGCTCTCGGCCGGACGGCGTGTTGCGGACGATCGGTGCCCGGTAGTCGGGCCAGAACTCGGTGATGGGCTCCATGTTACCGGTGCTGTCGATCATCGCCCTGGTAATTGAGCGGATCGCATCCTGATTGCTCAGCATCCGGTAGAGATTACACACGTTTCCCTCCCTCGGCGTCCATACGCCCTTGCGGTTCACTTCGTCCGTGTCGATGAATTGGCCTTGCCAGCGGTCCCTAAAGTACCGTGCAGCTTCGCGGCTGTTGAAGCAAAAGACAAGGTAGTGGTTGCCCTCGTAATCCGCTGCGTAGCTGTTCGAATTGCTGTCAAGTTCGACTGCCGATGAAAGCACTTTGCCCCGCACGGGAAGGGGAAAGTTCCACCGAACCTCTCGACCAGAGGGGTCAGACCACCAGAGAAGCACGTGGTGCTGCCTCGGTCTCGCCATCCGCCAGCGTGTAATTGGGTTGTCTCTGCGGTTCGCCATGTTCGGCCTATAGGGTCTCATCTCGCCAAATTGGCATTCTAACGTCTCGTATCCCCGCAAGGCGGCGGATTGGAAGCTTGCCGATATCTCCCGCAGACGGGTAGTAAACATTCACGTCGATGTAGGTACCCTTGTCGCATTTCTGACAGACGAACTTCAGGCGGTTCAACGTGGTGTTCTTGCGGAGCTTGAGGATATCGCCCGGCAGGAACCGGCGCGTGATATTGCAAAGACCACACCGGATGACGAGCACGTGACCGACCTCCCGCGCATCCTCCAAGGACCAGCGGGAAAGCTTCTTCGATATGTTCATTTCAGGCATTGTCAGTCTCGGTCGTAGGTCGGCCGCCAGCCTCGCGTCATGCCTCTGCCCATAGCTCCTTCCACGAGTACGAGTTGGAGGCGGAGGTGACGAATGTCATCGAGCAGGGTGCCGATCGCGGCATGGGTGTTGTTGTCGTGCCAAGCGAGAACGGCTTCGATTTCCCTCTCAGATGGCAACCCATCGGCCAGAAATGCATGCTTCATGACAGATGCACCCATCGCAAATTTCCGCAGTCCTGAAGAATGGCGAGATAGCGAGCAAGCGCCAACTCGAAATCCGGCGCAGATCGGAATCTAACCGGGTCGGTCCAAACATCCCGCAGAATCGGTTGCCTCAGGCCATCGTCCTCGACCCACCCAACGATATCAGTTTCCATACTGGCAATGCCGACCGCATCGCCCGCCATAGGATCGAGCGCAATCACAATGAGCGCATACAGAAGCGTGTCTGGATCGAGAATATGAACAACGAAGAACCGCACGTCTCTACTACCCGCCACCGCTTTCACGAGCGCAGGGACAGCTCTTTCCTTGCTTATCTCGCGCGCTTGGCCGCAATAAAACTCGGTATCTTCAAGAAGGTCAGCGTACCAGTGAAGGGCCACAGCTTCGCCAGTCGGATGCTCGCACATATCCGGTCTCCACTCTTCGAATTTTTAGATTGGCGGTCGCCTCGCCGATGTTCTTATTATGTTCTCACTTTCGAATGAGTCAAGAGGGCGACGCGACTTCGGCCGAAGGTCGCCCACAGAGTCTCCACCCCATAAATTTAGGGGTCATGCATCTCAGAGGTCACCTACGTGCCAGTTGCCGTGCGACTTCCCCCCGGTGGGGCTCGATGGGACCCAAAGAGCTGTTGCGAAATCAGTCCCGGCAGAGCAAGACCTCAACGAGGGGAAGTACTGCGTCGACGATCCTCAACCAGTTTCTGCAAGACAGACAAGAGCGATGCTTCGTCGTCAGTCGCTGTGCTCCATCGCTCGTCGCCCAAACCATGTTGCAACACTTTATGACTGGACCCGCCGTACAAAGTGTTAGCGGCTGTCAGGGCTTCGACCGTCGGAACGTATTGGCCTTCGAGGAAGCCGGCCCGCAGTTCTTCCGGTGAAGCCTGGCTTGGCGATGCCGCGAATTCGATACGATAGTTGGGAGCGTACCCGGTTCCACCTGCGCCGAGACGTATCACCCACGCGCCGTGCCGCCGTTCGAACTGCTTAGCGTTCCCGAAAATGCCTCGGATGTATTCCTCCGGCTTATTCACCAAGCCGTTTCTGACGATATAATCAAGGCGTACATCCTTGGGCAATTTGGCCATTTCAACCTCCATTGTTTTCGCAAAGCTAGGCGTCGTCCCGCTTCCAAGTCAACTAAGCTGTCTCAATAGGCCAAGCCCTTGTGAGTCTGCCGCAAAGTCGCCCTAAGGGTCTCACATAAATACAATTGACATTTTGAGACTTTAAATATCTCATAGTCTTTAATTCATGTGAGACTACGAGGAAGACACCATGACAGCAGTGATGATAGGTTATGCCCGCACATCCACCACCGACCAGAAGGCGGGACTAGAAGCCCAACTTCGCGACCTACAAGCGGCGGGATGCACAAAGATATTCCGAGAGCAGCTTTCCTCGGTAGCGAACGAAAGGCCCGAGCTTGAGCGTGCCCTTGAGTTTGTCAGAGAGGGCGATGTGTTGGTGGTCACGAAGCTGGACCGTCTGGCCCGCTCGGTGGCCGACCTGGTGGCTATCACGGAGACGCTAAAGGCTAAGGGTGTCGAGCTGCGCATCTTGGCGCTCAATCTGGATACCTCGACGCCCACCGGCAAGCTGATGCTTAATCTGCTGGGGTCTATTGCGGAGTTTGAGCGGGAGCTGATGTTAGAAAGGCAGCGCGAGGGCATCGCCAAGGCCAAAGCAGAGGGCAAGTACAAAGGCAGAGCACCCACGGCCCGGACACAGGCAAGTAGCGTATTAGCCCTTAAGTCGGAGGGTAAGACCCCATCAGAAATTCAGTCGGCGTTGGGTATCAGTAGGGCCAGCTACTTTCGGATAATGAAAGACTCGGTCAGCTAGTATGGTTTGGCGGCCAATGCTCCAACTCAGAATCAAGGAGAACCCTGCGCACCTCGTCCCTAGTCGGTGGAATGAAATCTATAGCCATAACACCCAATTCGCCCAGATCAGGAGCAATGCTCTTTTTGTCGAGATCGATGTAAACGCGGGCTTTGCAACCTTCCGCCGATTGTGAATAGGCAAGCAACTGGCACACTGTTTCGAGGCCGTCAAAATCATATGGCCCGATGCCAACTATCTTGAGGTTCCATAGATCATCGGGGCGTCCCGAACGGCCACCCGAGATTTCCCACCAATCTCTCTGAAAATCGGGGTCTTGAGTAGGGGCATCAAACGTCACGTGAGCGAGATCGATAGCAGCGTGCCAAGTGGTGCTGCTTTGCGGATCAATGAACGGCCCCGGCGCTGGAATATCGGAAGACAGCACAGCAAAGGACGTTTTGTCCAATCGGGAGCTTGATGCCGCCATTCGCCGGGAGGCCTCTATCAAGATCGGGTAGATGTTTTCAACTTGCCTGTCTGTGATTGTCTCAGCGGCTGCCTTGAATATTCCCTCCTCATAAACGCATCGATCACCATCACTTTTCGGAAGTACGCCAAACTTAACGTAATCCGAGCAGGCCCGCTTTCGCTCAGCCAATTCGTCTTTGGTGCATGCCGAAAGCACTAGAAGGCCCGCGAGGAGGACAAGATATATCCCCAGGCGTTCACCAAGCGGACTGGAGGCCACTACAGTCATTGTGCTGCCCCATCTGCGTTTTTGGCAGGCACGAAGTCCCTATTGGTTTGGCTCCATGGAAAACATGAGACAGGCTGCCCAATGTTGCCGTTCGGATAATAGCATGTAGAAAGGCTGCCCGACGTCGTGTCCATCCGAACGATCGTGCTATGTAAGCGACAAGCTGACCCCATCTGGCGTCAGTAGCGTTGGCCGCTGTATTGCGGACAGACGATTCACAAACTGTGAGCTTCTATGTCTGCGCCTAGCTCTGGAACTAGAAACTTCCATATGATCGA
>NZ_ML133709.1 GCF_003985155.1 Rhizobium vallis
CTTTCCGTCAGGTTGGTCTTGAACAACCCGACCCTAGCGGAAAACACTGATGGCCGCCCGCAAAGCCGATCACCCGCTACAGCGCAACGAGAAGCGCGCGGGCGCTCGGCTTTACTCCCTACCGTCAGCTACACCAGGTGCTGGGACACGATCCGCGTTGCCGGTTGCTCACACCGCGCCACTTGGCGTATCAAAACCGCCGAGGCTCTAATCGCCGCTGGATGAAAGTTCAGTGGCAGGTCACGCAGGCTCAAGACCCTCAAGGGCCTCACACTACGAGTTCGTCTGCAAGACATAGACTTCGCAGCCTGAACGTTTCACCCTCGATCCGCTCCATGAAAATGCCGGGACTGAACAACGACGGCTGAGTGCAGGCATCAAGACTTAAGTCTGTCGTAAAGCAGACAAAGCGAATACAAACGTGGTGCGAACTGTCGGCTATTGGCTGACACGAAGATGCAGAACCCTCGACGTGCTGGAGGTGCCCCAGGCACCTGCTATCATCGCAGGTTGGGGCCAAGGCTGGCCTGCTCTGATCCCCGGTAGTGGGCGGGGTACACCCTGCCGATTTCAATGAAGCTACGCCTTTTTTCCCGGCTGATCTCGTCCACCGTTCAAAGGCCCAACCGCCACGTCAGCAGCGTTTAGGCGAATATACGCTCCAGCATCTCTCTTAACTGCAGCGCTTCGCCGCCATCTGAGGTTTCGCGACCGCACGCGCTTGCCATGGCAGGTCCCGCAATCCGTCGCCCAAAGCCGTTATGGATGCAATACGAAATTTCCCGGCAATCTGGACATCTGCCGCGTGAGACCTGGAATGCAATATTCGAGTTCTGGTGCCTATTCAGCTCGCATTCGTGCTGCATGTCCGAGTGGCACGTCCCTTGCTTCACTTCATGCTACTGATTCACCGCAGAGAGCGAGGATGAACTGACGTAAACTCTATTTCTATCGCCCCAGTCGCTTTGTCGGAGATGGGTCACGAGCCGCATCGACGGGGCAGGAAGGCCTCAGATCGGGATTTAGCCCCAACGAAGCTGAAACCAGGGAGGCGCTCGCGCCGTGCTGGCCTTCGCGCCAAGGGCCGGCGAATTCTCCTGCGATATCGTGGCGCGGATGCACTCTGAGCCTCGAGAGGTAAGTGCTACCCTGCTCGTCAACGAGACGCCAATGAGCGTGCGGCGTCACGGAAACATATGGCACGGATTTTTTCCACGGTAAACGTCCGTACTTTCGAAAGCTGGCAATGGTGAATCCTTCAACATACTCTGCGCAACTCGCCGACGGCACTATCTCGGTTCACGTGGATCGAAGCCTTGTACCCCCCATCGAGATGTTCGGCTTCGGGCAGCGAATCAACCCGAACCGCTCGTTTCTGTTTGTTTCCAAGGTTCTTGGTCGATTCCTGCCGATCCGCCCTTCGGTCATGGGAAATGCATTCGACCTCCTTGCACGTCAGATTCCTGCCGATATTCCTGGTCCGGTTTTGTTCATCGGAATAGCCGAAGCGGGCATTGGCCTTGGTGCGGGTGTCCATCGGCGGTTCCGCGAACTCACTGGTCGCGGCGATGCAATATATATCTGCTCCACTCGCCATGATCTTAAACTGCCGCTGCTGTGCGAATTTGAGGAAGAGCATAGCCATGCCCCGCGGCACCTCCTGCACGAACCATGCGAGGCAAGGCTCCGCGACTTGGTTCATGGTGCGACCGGCTTGGTACTCGTTGACGATGAGGCTTCGACAGGTAAGACATTTGCCAACATCTTCGCTGCCCTTCCCGCAAAAATTCGTTTGAAGCTGAAGCACACAGTCCTACTTACGCTTACCGACTGGTCAGAAGGCGCTGCCCGCGCGGAGATCACGGGAACAGTCAGTGAGGCTACTATCGTTTCCGGACGGTACAGTTGGACTCCGCGTGGGGATTTCACGGCAGCTACTCCGCAGGTCCCTTCCTGTGACCGTCCTAAGCGGCCCGAGGTCTGTCCCGACGTCGCTCGAGACTGGGCGCGTCTCGGCGTCGTCGATCACTTGCAGGGTCTCAATGCAAACGCTGCCGATGACGGGATTACCCTCGTACTCGGAACGGGCGAACACGTGTGGCAGCCCTTCCTGCTTGCGGAGCGCTTGGAAAAGGAGGGCGCTGAGGTTTTCTATTCATCCGTGACGCGTTCTCCCCTGTCGAAAGGCCACGCGATCGGTTCAGTACTTTCGTTCTCCGACAACTACGGCGGAACAGTTCCACATTACCTCTACAACGTCGATCCAGCGCTGTACTCGAAAATTATACTCTGCTCGGAGACAGGCCCGGAAAATGTCTGTGCCAGCCTGATGTCCGCACTGGGCGATCCCATTGTCCTTTCAGACGTAGAAGGTGAATGAAGCCGCCTTAGGCCATGCGGTCTGCCGCTTCGAAATCGGCTCACTCGATCGGACATTTCCGCCAGTCCACGGCGACACAACACTGCTGTCGCGTTATCTAAGGACATCACTCCCATGGGGGATACCTATGACAGCATCGCCTCCCCTGCCACACTAGGCTCCTACGCCGAATACGACGTGACGCTCCTTCTCAAGAGAGTGGATATTCAGCCTACTGACACGGCCACGAGGGAAGAGGCCATCCAATCCGGGCGGCGGCATTACTCGGAAATGATTTCCGCCGAGATGGCCCCGACCCGCGAATACATGGAGCTGTTTGCTAAGGCCATGGCCACTGGTGGCCCGCGCATGGGCGCCGAGACGGCACGCCTCGCCCTCGCGATCGTGCAGTCGGTCGAGGGTCCTATTACCCTTGTCAGTTTGGTCCGCGCCGGCGTGCCCTTCGGCATCCTTCTCAAGAGGGCCATCGCCTTACTCGGCCGGGACGTCGGACACTACGGGTTGTCGATCATTCGCGACAAGGGCGTTGACGACGAGGCTATGCGCCACATTCTTGCCAGGCGTCCTGTCGAGAGCATCGTCTTCGTAGATAGCTGGACGGGCAAAGGAGCAATTGCGAACCAACTCGAAAAGAGCTTCAAGGACTACTCAGACCGGCCTGCGCGGCTAGTTGTATTGGCCGACCCCTGCGGCTGCGCATGGCTCGCCGCATCGGGCGACGACTGGCTTATTCCCTCCGGAATGCTAGGATGCACCGTATCCGGGCTTATCAGCCGCTCGATCCTCAACGCTGCCCTCGTCGGTCCCGGTGACTTCCACGCCTGCGTCCAGTGGGATAATCTCGCGGAACACGATATTTCCCGATCATTCGTGGATGGTATGTGGAATGATGTCTCCACTGTGATTGCAACCGAAATCCCGAGCGTCTGGAGTATCGAGACCCGCCGGGCGCATCGCGATGCCGCCGCCGCTGCCGTCGCCTGGGTGATGGGGGAGGACGCCGTAACGAACATCAACCGAGTAAAGCCGGGCATTGCGGAGGCGACCAGGGCCATCCTGCGACGTGTGCCGGAAAAGGTGTACGTCTCGTCGCCAACCGATCCAGAACTCGCGGCCCTCATGTACCTGATCGACAACAAAGGCGTCCCGTATGTCGTCTCCCCTAGAAAGATCGCCCCCTACCGCGCCGTCACGCTGATCCGGCACGTCTCCTAATCTCCACGTATGTCTACTTACGAGCTCGGCGCGCAGGTCAAGGAAACTGAGATGTGACAAATTCCGTATCGTAAAATTCATTGCCAATGGAGAATCCGCGAAAGCTCACATCTGGCAATCGATCAAATATTTAACCAGTCGCATTTTGGAGTACGCATATGAAGCCCATTGCTCTGGTGGACCTCGACGACACCTTGTTTCAAACCAAGAAAAAGATACCGGAGATTGCGGAAGCCGATCTGGTATTGGCGTCCAAATCCATTAATGGAAGCAACTCCTATATGACGAAGATTCAAGCTGCCTTTGTCGAGTGGCTGCTCGTCTCCACGGAGGCCATCCCGGTTACGGCGCGCGGCTCTGAGGCTCTTTCGCGCGTTACGATCGCGTTTGAAAGCTACTCAATCGTATCGAACGGTGCCGTCATCCTCAAAAAGGACGGCAAGCCTGACGCCGAATGGCATGAGGTCGTCGCAAGGGAGCTCCGGCCGCTTGCCGGCTTTTTCGATAAGCTCCTCGATGAGGGCAGGACCAAGGCGAGGGAACTTGGCGTCCACATCCGGTGCTGGTCGGTGATGGAAGCTGATCTCGCGACATATGTTGTCTTCAAAGAGATTGACGGAGACGGCTCACGCCTTGAAGAGATTGTGCCGATCATTCGAGAAAAACGGGGTTGGGTTCGACACCACAACGGCAATAACCTTGCGCTAGTTCCGCCTGCGATCTCAAAACGGGTGGCCTCACAATTTCTGCTCAAAAAGCTTCGGACGGAGCATCCAGGTCGCCCAGTGATCGGCTACGGTGACAGTGTGAGCGACTTCTCCTACCTGTCCCTCTGCGACTGGTGGGGCGCTCCGGGTAACTCTCAAATGACAGACCTTGTCGTTTCCGCTGTTGCGCGTGAGAGATAGGTGACACGCGTACTGCGAACGTGGTGATATGTGAGGAGGGTGCAGGAATGATCCTGCACCTCCAGTCTTTTAGTAGAAACTTCCTATAGGTAAAACGCCGCGCCATATCGCGGTAAGAACCATGGCAAGCGCGGCGAGGATCGCGAGATTCCCGTCGGCTTTTACCACGAGTACGTAGAGCTTGTATTTCAGCATGATATGACCTTTCGATGAGCTCATTAGGAACTGCCGTCTCGACGGTTCGTGCCTTACTTGCGCAGAGCGAAATTTCGCGCCCATGATCCTCTCGGCGTCGATCCGCCGGAAATGGTCGACGATGGGTTGATCGTCATAGACCATGGCCGCGCTCTTGACGCAGCCGAACATCATGGCCTTCAAAGACGCGACCGGGCCCTCGCCCGCAGCCGGCGCTGGAGATAGGAAAACTTGGTTGCTTGCCAAACGCGTCCTGTCGATCTTATAAAAACGCAACGTTAGCCGAAGCGGGATCCATTTGGGATCCACGGCAACCAGCCGCCGGTCTCCCGCTCGAAACAGCAGCACATCGGCGCGCATGTCCGGCGTGAACCGTTTGCCGAACCAGCCAAGATCTTCGAGCACACCATCGAACGATGCCCCGTCGATTGGCGACTGTCTATCCATTCAAGCGGCCAGTGCGGCTGCTCGGCGTCACGCTTTCAACGCTGACGACCTCCGATCGGCAATGCACGACCCCAGTCCCAACTTGATCTCGGGCTCTGACGGCCCATCGCCCCGAAATAGAAAAGCCTGCCGCGGGAGGAGGTGCGGCAGGCTTTCCTAAAAGAACCGAACGGCGACCTGGGAGGAGGAGTGCCGCTGTTCCCACAGACGTCCCTTTGGGAGGAGGAGTGGGCCGTCTAAACTTCGAAGCGTTGCGGGAGGAAGCATCGCTTCGATGAAAATAGCAATACTCGGGCCAGCGCCATGAAGCCAGCGTCTATGTTGCACTGCAGCTATGCACCCGCCGCAACAATCGGCAGGACATCGAGCATTCCTACCCCTGATTTTGTCGGCGGCTCTGCCGCTGTTACAGAGTGGAACCGCTACAACGTCAATTTCGATATCGAAAGCCCCAAGAAGGCCGTGACAGTTCGCGGCGGCCCTGCCGTCATGGAAAGTAGCGCCGCTGGAGACGGTGGCCGGCAGCTAAGCTGGATCGGTGCGGTTCGCGACAGTCATTAGGGGACACCCGGTGACAGACAGTATGAAGTGGCAGTCGCTCCCAGAAGCGCAAGATGTTCTGCGGGTATGTTTTCACCGTTAAGACCCGGCTGTACAATCCCGATCCGGTACTCGATGAACTTGCGTTGGGCAGCCTTTCGAAGCGTGGCCAAGTCATTCAGGCTGCCTCGAATGAAACGGGCCCGGCCCTTAAGATGTGATGTTTCTCTCACGGTCAGGTGGTTGATGAGGTTCTTCAAGCTCCATGTCCCCTTCACCCCCTTCTGTGCTTGACCGCAAACGAGGTAAAGATCGTCCGCCCGGCGCCCCATTACTGCCTGCGAGTATTTCAGATGCCAGAGAAGTACGGTGACGGTATCGTCCGTCTCCTCGATCGCCACGACGTCCGCGCTCTCCCAGGTGTCATCGTCATCTCTTCCGGGAGAGTGGGCAGACAATCCTCGCAATGGGCGTTCCGCTGATCGCACCTCCTTTGGTTTTCTGACCACTTTACCGCCCGAAGCGTGACCTCTCGCTTTTGAGGCAAGTGTCCGAGCGTAAAGGGAAGCCATTGGATCTTGTAAAGAATTCGGTTGCGCAGCGGGCGGATTCCCGCTATCTTTTTCGATAGGGCAGTACGCGCTGCCCTGGGGTGTGGAAACCCCTACACGTGGTTGATGCCGGCCGTAACGGCATCACACTCCTTGACCTTCGGTCGAGGAGCCTGTGGCGTATGTCCAGGTTCCTCGGAACTAAAGGCCACAGGACCGTCGTGTACGGTTTCCAACTCCCCGATCAGTGGGTTTAGCGAGTTTTCAGCGGGGGCGCACCGCGTGAAACTCTCCATCGGGGTATCCACCATGAAGCGCTATGCAGCAGCACAGGTCCGGACTTCGAGGCCTGCGCAAGCCGAACAGTCGAATGTAGCGCGCGAGTTGGTGCATCCAGTTGATCGGCATGTCGGACAGCAAATCCGTATCCGCCGAATGCAGTCGAATGTATCCCTAGGGGATCTCGGCGCCGGCATCGGGGTCAGTTTGCAGCAGGTACAAAAATATGAAAGCGGTAAGAACCGCGTCAGCGCTTCGATGCTCTACGAGCTTGCCAATTGCCTCAAGATCCCTGTTTCGAGGTTTTTCGAAGGTCTTCCAGATCCCGAAACCACTCAGGGCCAGCAAATCATAACAGAGATCGATGAGAAGATTGCCTACATTTCCACGGCGGAGGGACGGCGTCTGATAGACGACGTTTTGCTCCTTTCTCCGCGTGTGCGCAGCCGGGTCGTTGCCCTCGTCAGCTCGATTGTCGAGGAAGAGATGGAAGAACAGAAGCCGGTTGGTTCATCTGCTGGTTCTTAGCTCCCTACCGGTCGATTTTCTCCGCTGCTTCAAGCGAAAATTCGGTGCGCAATACCGCCTTCTGTGCCCGCGAAAAATCGGCGGCGACGTGTTCTGCCCGCTCTTGCGCAGCCAGCCGGTCGGCTTTGCGCTGCGCAAGCGATAGGCCGGCAACGGCTTCATGGCTGCGCAATACGGATTGTCGCATCAGCGCGTCCTGAAGCTCGGCGGCGGAGATAGCGCCGCTCTTGCGCAATGCGTCGACGACAGGATTGCCGGCGGCCAGGCTTGCCGCGATGTCGAGCGCTTCGGAGGCTTCCGTTTCCCGCTCCCGCGCGTTTTCGGCGTCCGCCCGCGCCTCAGAGAGGCTGCGGGAAAGATTATCCGCCCGCAGGCTGCGGATCTCCAGCAACTGCCTGAGAGACTTCAGCGCCTTCATATCAGCCGCTCAGGCACCGTTGTTCGTCGTCAGGACTTCCAACTGGCCGCCCTTGATGACCTTGATGCTGTCGGCTTGCGGCCGGCTCAGCACGTCTTCGACGGCCTTGGTGAAGACCGCGGGCCCGCGCACCAGCACCAATCCGCTGGCGGGATCTTCACGCAGCGCATCGTCCGGCAGCAGCGGGAACAGCGCGCGAATGGCGTTTTGCTCGGTCTTCCAGCTGCGGCCGCCGCGATCGAGGACGACGGTGGAGACCTCCTGCTTCGGCGCGATGATGATGCGGCTGCCGTCATAGGCGACGAAGAGATTGCTGGCATCGCCAAGCTTGACGAAGGCCTTGGCTCCGCTTTCCCGGACGGACCAGTGCTCGACCTTGCCGCTCAGCGTCCCGACTGTCGTGACCGGGATGCCGGACATGAAGGACAGCGTCTGGACAACTTCGCCAAGCGGCAGGGAGACGACATCCAGGCGCACCTCCCGCTCGCTGGCGCCGGCCGATGGAGGAAAGGAGGCCAGCAGTCCGATAGCGGCCATGTAAACAAAACGCGCAAACATCTGAGTTTACCTCACGATCCGGATATCGCCCGACAACTAATGAACGAAGGCAGGCAGTGAGTACGGAATCCAGTCTATTAATAATTATCCGATCTACTGTTGCAGATCATCGGTCCTCTGGGAACAGGACGGATATCCATTTCGCGCATTTGTTGTACATATCGCGAATTAATAACTTTTTAACATAAGCTATTGAATTCGATCTTGAATTCTGCAAGGCTCTGGCCGCCAAAACCATGCAAGGAGTTCAAGACATGGCTAGTACTTCGACACTTGATGCGGGCATCGGCTCGGCGATTTCCGCCTTCAAGTCGGCCCAGAACGAAGCGACCGAGCAGAGCCTGAAGGTTGCAACCGAAATCACCAAGATCAACGGCGTCGCAAACGCCATCAAGAAGATCGGCCCAGGCTGATTGAAACAATGGCGAGACGGGTTCGCCCGTCTCGCTTCCCCGCTTTCGAAGACAATAAAAGCCGCTCGACGGACGGTTCGGGAACAAGATGGTTATGGATCTAGATTCCTCTTCGCCGACATTCAGAGGTAACGCCGGCAACGCTGCGTCAGGCAGCGGCGGACCGGTCTTGCGCATCACGCGCGCCGGGCGCAGCTCCAATCTGCCGCTGACGACAGAGCGGCAGGTGGTCGGCGGCAGCGCCGATTGTGACCTGATCGTCCTAGGCGCCAAACCGGAACCCGCCTTTGCCATCAGTCTGCAGCGCTCCCGCGGCTCCGACACGGTGTCGTTGACCGCGTTGCGGGATGACGTCGTGATCGACGGTCGTTCCATCCCGCGCGATCGGACAATGACCCTTACGAAGAGACAGACCATCTCCTTCGACGGCACGATCTGTGAGCTCGAAGGTCTCGGCGCCGGGCGCGTGCGGTTCGCGCCGCGCCGGATTGCGGCTGCCGGCCTTCTCGGGCTGGCGGCGTTGCTTTTGCTGGCCGGCCTTTACAACAGCGATGCGCCGGCTCACGAAGCCCCGCTCGTCAGGGTTTCCGCCGCACCCGAACCGGCGCCGGCGGCGGCGGCGATCGCGGCCGAAATCCGCCAGGCCATTCGTATGGCGCAGCTTCCCCAAGATCTGAGCATCGTCGCCACCGCCGACGAAATTCGCATCGGCGAAGGATCGCGGCCTCTCGGCCTGCCCGACAAGACCAAGCTGCGCAGCATCATCGCCTCGATGAGCCGGCGCGGTTCCGTTTCCATCGTCGATCTCACCGCCCTCTCTTCCGGTCTCGACGGCTTCGTTGCCGCCGCCGGCTATACGCCCGTCAGGTTCATCATCGGCTCCGACGGCCGCCGCTACGAGGAAGGCGATGTCGTTTCGAGCGGCTGGCGCATCAAGGAGATCGGCAAAGACCAGATGATCGTTTCCCGTGACAGTGAGGACGATACGGTCAATTTCGCCTCTGCCGGCAATGCCGAGCCGAAGCTCGCCGAAATTTCCAGCAGCGAACAAGAATAGGCGATGGCGTCGGAAGCCGGATCATGAAGGTAAGGTCATCCGCCTTCGCCATGCTTGCGCAGCGCACCGATATGCTGCTTGCGGTTTTTTTCGCCTCCGTCGTGACGATGCTGGTGCTGCCGCTTCCGACAATCGTTCTGGACGTGCTGATCGCTTTCAATCTCTCCTTCGCTTTCGTGGTGCTGATCACCACGACCTATCTGAAGAGCGTGCTTGAAATCTCGACCTTTCCCGCGGTCATTCTGATCGGCACGCTGTTCCGCCTGGCCTTGACGATTTCCTCGACCCGGCTCGTGCTGGCGGACGCCGATGCCGGCGAGATCATCATGGCCTTCGGCGATTTCGTCGTTGCGGGAAATGTCGTCGTCGGGCTGATCATTTTCCTGATCGTGGCGCTGGTGCAGTTCATCGTGGTGACGAAGGGCGCCGAGCGCATCGCCGAGGTCGGCGCCCGTTTCACGCTCGACGCCATGCCGGGCAAGCAGCTCGCCATCGACAGCGACCTGCGCAACGGCCATATCAGCACGGAAGCCGCGCAGAAGCGCCGGTCGCGTCTCGAACAGGAGAGCCAGTTCTTCGGCGCGATGGACGGCGCCATGCGCTTCGTCAAGGGCGATGCGGTCGCAGGATTGGTGATCGTCGCCGTCAATCTCATCGGCGGCCTGGCGATCGGTATCTTCCAGAAGGGCCTGAGCTTCGCCGAGGCCGCCCATCTCTATACGCTGCTGTCGATCGGCGACGGTCTGGTGTCGCAGATTCCGTCCATTCTGATGGCAGTCTCGGCCGGTATCGTCGTGACCCGCGTGTCCGATGACGGCAACGGCAGTCTCGGCAGCGATATCGGCCGCGAACTCTTCCGGGAGCCCCGTGCATTGGCGATTGCGGCGGCGCTGACGATCTGCGCGGGCTTCGTGCCGGGATTTCCCACAGGCGTGCTCGGCGCGATCGGCCTGTGTCTGGCGGGCCTTGCCTTCATGGTGCATCGCCGGCGCGCCGGCCCAGCCGCGGCCGCATCGGCGAATGCCGTGGAAAGCGCCAATTCCTATCCGCTCGACAGGACGAAATATGGCGATCCCGTCATCGCCACCGTCGCGGTGGAAACGCTGGCGCGGCTTGAGGCGATGCGACTCGGCGAAATGCTGGACGGGCGGATCCGCATGGCGGCGCGCGCCGTCGGCGTCTCCGTGACGGTGCCGACGTTCAACGCCGATCCCCGCATGGCCGAGGATCTGATCCACCTTCAGGTCGAAAACGTGCCCGCCGGTCTCGTCAGCTGCGGTCCCGAACGGACGGCCGAACAGATTGCCGACGGCATCGTGCGCATCGTCCGCCGCCATATCGGCGCCCTGTTCAGCGTCGACGACGCGGCACAATGGCTGGGCAGCCTCGAACCGCGTCTCGGCAAACTGGCGATCGACGTCGCCACCCAGGTGCCGCTGATGCTGACGGTCGCGGTCGTCAGACGCCTGCTGGATTCCGGCGTGACGCTTTCCCAGCCGCGCGGACTGCTGGAAGTGATGCTGCACGCCGGCACCGATCACGCGCCGGATGCCCTGGCCGAAATGGCGCGCGCCGCGCTGGTCAAGCAGATCGCCTTCGGGCTTCTCGACCGGCGCGGATTGCTGCCGGCGCTGGTGCTTCCCGCCGAATGGGACCACTTCATCCGCTCCTATGACGCCGCTGGAGCGACCGAGAAGATCGAGATAGCCGAAAGGCTGCGCCTGCTGGCCGAGAAAGCCAGGCAGGCTCTCGAGGACGCCAACGAGCGGGGATACGATCCCATCATCATCGTGCCGGGCGAGTGGCGCCTGCTCACCCAGACGCTGATGATCCACCACAACTGCCGCATTCCGGTGCTGGCGGCGGAGGAGATCGACAGGGATATAACGATCGAAACCATCGGAGAGATCGGGCAAATCCGGAACGCTGCCGGCTCCAAACAAAGGCCGGGCTGATAGAGCAAGTGAAGTAGACGAGACCAACTGGGGATGAATGCAATGTGTGGCGTAGATGGACAAAGGCCCATAGACTTCGACAGAACCTCCCGTTTCGACCTTGAGTCCGATTGCCTTGGCGGCAGCAATAGGGCCGACACGGATTTCACCACCATCCGAACCCGCAAGGTCTCGCCCTTCGAAGATTTCTCCGGCAACCCGCCGACACTGACCTCCTATGTGCCGAATTCGCGGGAAACGTCGGAAAACGGCATGGATTCCGACCCCAAGGATCTGCTGCGCAAGCACATCAACTGGCAATCCGACTCCAAGAAGGTGGATCCATCCGACGAGAAACAGGCCACGACTTTGCAGACCACGACGGAAAAACCCGACCTCTCGAAAGAGGGCAGCGTCATCGTCGTCAACGAGCCGATCGTCGTGGATGGCGGCGTGTTCGACGGCAAGGGCGCGACCTATACGGCCTCGTCCAAGCTCGGCGATGGCGGCCAGTCCGAAACCCAATCGCCGCTGTTCATTCTCAAGAACGGCGCGACGCTCAAGAATGTCGATCTCGGCGAGAATGGCGCCGACGGAATCCACGTCTATGACGGCGCGACGCTCGAAAACGTCAATTGGCAGAATGTCGGCGAGGATGCGCTGACGGTAAAAAGCGCCGGCGACATCACTATTATCGGTGGCTCCGCCAAGGGCGCGACCGACAAGATCTTCCAGATCAATGCCGACACGAGGTTCTATCTGAAGGATTTCGTCGCTGACGGCTTTACCACGCTCGTGCGCACCAACGGCGGCAAGCAGATCGACGCCGACGTCACCATCGATGGCGGGGCGTTCTCCCACGGCAGCAACGTCTTCCGCACCGACAGCTCACTTGCCAGCGTGACGTTCCTCTCCGATATCACGCTGGACGATGTGAAGAACTGGACGCGTGTAGGTGACAACCAATCGGGCGTCTGAGACGCCCGACCACCGGAACCGCAAAGCGAAGATCAAGCGGGCGGCTTAGGCTCCCGCTTTTCATTGCCGGCCTGATCCTTGCCTGCGCGGCGGGCTGCTGCGCATTTCCGCGCCGATTTGCCGGCGCGCCGATTTCAGCTTCGGGTCGCCCTGGGTATCCTTGTATTCGCGCCGCGCCTCGGTCTTGGTCATGCGGTGTTCGTGCCTGAACAACGCGCGCGAAATGCGGATATCGAAAAACGCCGCCGCCACCATGATGCCGGCGGCAATGACGAGGATCGAGCCGAGGAGATGGGCTGTCGTGGAGAGCGTGCATGCTTCTCCGCAAAGAGGCGACCAGAAGATGCTGTTGAGGAAATAGAGGATCGCACCGCCGCCGGCGGTTGCGAGCAGGACAAACTTGACGAGCCCCTTGACGAACTCGGCGATGCTCGCGAGCGAAAAAAGCCTCTTGATGCCCTCGAACGGATTGAGCCGGGTGAAATCGAAGCTCATATGTTTGAACGATACGGGAAACCCCTGCCCGTCGAGGATCGACACCAGGATGGTCGCGGCAAGACCCATGGCAAGCGGCAGCCAGATGAGATCGAGCAGCGCCACGCCGGTTTCGCTCAAGCCGACAGTGACGGCGTCGGAGACGTCGGCTCGCGCGGCGGACTGAAGGCCGGCATCGAAACTGCGGGTGAAATCCTCGAGGATATCAGGCAAGCCCCAGGTGACGTAGACGGCGATGGCAAGGACGGAGATCGCAACCGGGATTTCCTTCGAGCGGGGAACCTGGCCCTCGCGGCGGAGCCGATCGAGCTTCACCCGGCTCGGCGGCAGGGTTTTTTCCTCGGTATCGTCATTTTTGGCCATGGGTCACCTCCAGCATGGCTTTCACCTCGTTGAATCCGTCGATCCAGAGATCGTGGAAATAGCTGGAGATAAAGGCCGTGTAGATGACGAGAATGACCACGACCGCGAAGTTCTTGATGGCCGGCAGGCTATCGTTCAGCGGGAATTGTTTCGACGAGCGGCCAACGAAGGCCAGCGACAATTCGAGCGCGCAGGTGACGATCATGAACGGGGCGGCAAGCAATCCGGCCGCTTTGAACAGCCGGCCGAATACACCGAGGATCATGTCGAGCGGATCGTCGGGCATGGCGGGCATGAGCTTGAAGAGCGGCCAGAACTCGAACGACTTGTAGAAAATCGCGACCAGATCGATGATGCCGCCGGCGCTGACGAAAATCACCAGGGCGATCGACATCATCAGCGAGCCGAGCGGCGCGGTTTCCAGCGCGTTGATCTGGTCGAAGAGATTGGCGGCATTGGCCCCGCGATAGACATCGGTCATATCACCCGCCGCCTGGGCCGCCCAGAAGGGAATGCCGAGCCCCATGCCGATGAGCGCCCCGAAGCAAAGTTCCTTCATCGAAAGGGCGGCCAGATCGAACCAGGACGTATCTCCGATAGCCAGCACCGAATAGGCGAAGGCGACGGAGGGCGCCGAAAGGCCGATTGCCAGGCCGAAACGCAGAATGCCGACGATGCTGAACAGCGAGAAGATCGGGAAGATCAGCAGGATCCCGAGCGCGCGGGCGGCGCCGAGCATGGCTGCGGCCGGTGCCGCGACCTCGATGCCGACGAGCGGAAGATGATCCGGCCCCATCCGCCCCGCCTCACTGAACCATGGTCGGGAAGTCGTTCAGGATATGAACGGAATGTTCGATCAGCGGCGTTGCCAGCACCCGGCCGAACAGCAGCAGGGTGATGGAGATCACGAAAATCTTGACGATCTGCGCGATGGTCTGTTCCTGGATTTGCGTTGCAGCCTGGAAAATGGCGATGATCAGCCCGAGAAGCGCGGCCAGGCCCAGAATGGGGCCGGCCAAGGCGAAGGTCGCCATGACGGACATGCCGATTTCAGCTGCGACCTGGTCTTCACCCATGGTGGCAGGCCTTTCGCGTGGGCGCGGCAGGCGCTCGAACCGGGGCTTTCGTCAAGGCGCGATGCTCACTGCGCATAGGACAGCACCAGACCTTCCAGCAATCGCCGCCAGCCGTCGATCGAGACGAACAGCAGCAGCTTCAGCGGTGTCGACACCACGGTCGGGGACATCATCTGCATGCCGAGCGCCACCAGAATGGCGGAGACGGCGAAGTCGATCATCAGGAAGGGCAGATAAATCAGAAATCCGATTTCAAAGGCCCGCGTCAGTTCCGAAACGAGGAAGCTTGGCGTCAGCACGGTGATATCGTCGGAGGCAATGGGGGTTGCCGGCGCGTTTGCCCAGATCTTCTGCGACGCCTGCACGAAAAAGTCGCGCACCTCGGCGTCGGAAAATTTCAGCATGAAATCCTTCAGCGGCGCTGCCACTTTGATCATGCCGTCCGCCATGCCACTGACCGTGCCGAAATCGCCGCTATGGGCGAGCAGCAATTGCCAGCTGTTTTGCAGCACCGGGTTCATCACGAAGGCCGAGAGCACGATGGCAATCGCAAAGACCAGGAGATTCGGCGGCGTCTGCTGGATGCCGATCGCATTGCGCACGATCAGCAGGACGACTGAAATCTTGGTGAAGGAGGTTGCGATCACGGCAATGACCGGCAGCATCGAGATCGCCGCCATTGCCGCGAGGCTCTGGGCAAGAGGAAAGCTCTGTTCCATCAGTCGTGCAGCGCCGTGACGCGAACGGCGCTCAACCCATCCACGGAAATGATTTCGCCCCGTCCGATAATGCGGCCCTGGGCGATGATATCGACGGCGTCCGACAATGGCCTGTCGAGGTTGAACACATAGCCCTCGCCGATCGTCTCGAGTGTGCGCAGCGGCAACTCCAGCCGTCCGGCATCGAAGACCAGCTTGATCGGGATGCTGTCGACAGGCGACGGACGCGGCTCGCCCTGCAATTCCTGATCGACGGTGTCATTCGTCATGAAATGCCTCATTGGTCCGGTTGGCGTCGACAGGAGCGGCTCGGTGAGGACCGCGCCTTTGTCCGAGCGCATGCAGGTTGCAAGGTAACGTTCACCCGTGATCGCGACCACGGTCTCCGGTGCCCCCCCATCGATGACGATGCCGTCCCCCAATCGCAGGGATTTGATCTGACCGACCGACAGCACGGCATAACCGCGCCGGATGTTGACCGCCGTCGTCAGGGCATTGAGCGTGCGGCGCGGTAGGCGGCTTGCCCAGCCGACGAGGCCGGCAAGGAAGGTTTCATCGAAACGGCCGCTCAAGGGCAGGCTCATGCCGCTCCAGCCGATTTCGAAGCCGAAATTGCCGCTAAAATCCGGCTCCGGCTGCGCGCCGATCTCCAGCAGCGAAAGGCCGATGCCGATCTTGTTCTCGATTGCCTCGAAGGCCTCGGCGAACTGATGTTCCACCACCGCCGCCTTTTCATGCGGTGACAGTTTTTCCCAGAGCAGCAGCGGTTCCAGCCTTTCGGCCAGCAGCCGCAATGCTCCGGCCGAAGCAATCAGCATCTGATCCTGCTCGCCGACGCGGCAGAGAATGCCGACAGGATCGGCGATCCGCGTGGCCGCGATATCGGGGGACAGCGGGCGAACGGAAAGCGTCTGCTCCCGGACCGGAATTTGCCAGGCGGCGCGCATCGTCGTGCCGGAACGGGAAAAGAAGCTCCCGGCCATCGATGAGTCGGGCCATGCGGGCGCGGCGATATTCATCGGACAAGCTCCTCGAGCGCTTCGACGATCGCGCCGAACGGCTGCGGCTTGCCCTGGCCGTCAAACAGGAAGCGCTGGATGAGCCCGTGTTTGGCGACGGCCTCGTCGACGGCGGCATCGCGCCCCTGGCGATATTCGCCGACGCGGATCAGCAGTTCCACCTCGTCATAGAGGGCCAGCAGGGCGCGCAGCCTGTCGGCTGCCTGGCGATGGCTCTCGCTCACCACCGCGCTCATCGTCCGGCTTCGGCTGGCCAGCACATCGATCGCCGGAAAATTGCCCGCCCTGGCAATCTTGTCAGAGAGCACGATATGGCCGTCCAGCAGCGACCTGGTTTCTTCGGCGATCGGATCGTCCTGCTCTTCGCCTTCGACGAGGACCGTATAGAAAGCCGTCATCGTGCCGTTTGCGCTGTTGCCGGCGCGCTCGAAGATCTGCGGCAAGACGGCGAATACGGAAGGCGGAAAGCCGCGCCGCACCGGCGGTTCGCCGGCAGCAAGCCCGACTTCGCGCAAGGCGCGGGCCATGCGGGTGACGCTGTCGATGACGAGCAGCACATGTTTTCCCTGCTCGCGAAAATATTCGGCGATCGCCGTTGCCGTCATCACCGCCTTGAACCGCTCCAGCGCCGGGCGATCCGATGTCGCCAGAACCAGCGCCACATTCGAGGCAACGCCTTCCGGCATGTTGTCGGCAACGAATTCGCCGACCTCGCGTCCGCGTTCCCCCACCAGCGCGCAGACGATCACATCGGCCTTGTTGTTGGCGACGATCTGGGACACCAACGTCGACTTGCCGGCGCCGGGCGCGCCGAAAATACCGATGCGCTGGCCCTGCCCGCAGGTCAGCAATCCGTCCAGGGCGGCAATCCCCGAGGTGAACGGCTGGCGGATGGGACGGCGCGACAAGGGGTTGACCGGCTGGCCGTAGAGCGGCTGCAGGAAACGCGCGTCATCGCCGGCCGGATTGGCGGAGGGACGCAGGACGTTGCCGTGCGCATCGACGACCGCGCCGAGCAGGAAGTTGCCGACAGAGATCGCCGGCTCCCGGCCGGTCGGGACGATTTCCGTGCGCTGGGAGATGCCGCGGGTTTCGCCGTGAAGCGAGAGAAGTGCCGTCTCGCCGTCGATACCGACGACATCGGCGAGGCCGATGCGGCCCCTGCCCGGCTCATGCAGTTCGCAGAGCTCGCCGATCCGAACCGAGGGGATGAGCGCCCGCACCAGCAGGCCCGAAACACTCGTCACGCGGCCGCTCTGCCGCCGCACGTCCGTCTGTTCGAGCGTCCGCTCCATGCGAAGCAATGCGTCAGCCATGGACGAGGGCCTCGATCACGGTGGCGAGCTGGTCTTTCAAGCCGATCTGGCTTCGTCCCGCCGATGTCTCCAGGACGATCTCGCCGGCAGACATCAGCGGATCCGTTTCGATAGTGATGCGATGATCGATATCCGCAATTGCCTGGGCGATCATGGCGGCATCCTCGGGGGCGACATGGAGGGCGATCTCCTGGGCCTCTGCGGTCTGGGATATGGCGTGGCGGACCAATCGCCTGGTGCGTTCGTCGGCCTCCATCGATCCGAGGATCAATCCGACCGATTTCAGAACCACCGCCTCGACCCAGCTGTCGAGATTGGCAATCTCCTGTTCGGCTTTTCCGAGCGAGGCGGCAAGCCGTGCGGCGGCATCACGAACGCCCTGTTCGAACCCGTCGCGATAGCCGTTTTGGGCGGCCTGCTCGCTGGCGGCTGCAAGTGTGGCCTGGGATTGGGCGGCGTCCTGGCGGGCAGCCGCCAGAATTTGCGCCGCCTCCCTGATCTGGCCGAAGTTTTCCGCCGGAATGATGCGGTCGTGGCGTGCAAATCCCGAGCTCATCGTCCGGCGCCTTCCTGTGTGGAGGCGACCTCGTCGACGGCGGCCGTCGCCAGAACGAGCGCCGGGCTCTTCAACAGGGAAGCCGAGCCGTTTTCGGCCATGTCGCGCCAGCCCGCCCACCGCCATGCCGCAGAGATCCGATATTCGTCTGCCAGAAGCGTCAGCATCGACCAGCCATCGGCCTCGACGACATGCCTTGCCTGCTCGCTCAACAGATCAAGCGGCGGCGTTGCCGTGGAAAGATTGATGTGGCCGAGGGCGAATGCGACCGCTTCCTCGCCGTAGGCGGCCCTGAGCCTCGCAAGGGTCGGGCGATCGACCGCGGGGCAGAAGGCTGCGAGATGATAGGCGAAGCCCGCCCGGAACGCGGCCTTTGAGAGTCCGTCCGCGTCCATGGAAATCAGGCGGCGGGCGCCGTCGGCAAATGTGGCGGGGTCGCCATGGGCTTCTGCGATCTCCGTGAAAAGCCGCCGGTGCAGCCGCCGCGACAGGGTAGACCCATCGGCAAGGAGCGGCGCGGTCCCATCCCATCGGGCGGCCGTCAGCATATCCGCGGAAAGCAGCGCTGCCCTGCGGATCCTCGCCGCATCCGAGATCGCCTCGCCGTCCGAACGCGGCGTGCGCATGCTCAGCGCTCCTTCCGCTGCGGCAACAGCAGCAGCAGGCATGCCCCGATGGCGAGGATAATTGCGCCGATCACGGCCAGATTGGGGGCCTTGAAAGCCGAGAGAGCGCTTTGCACCATCGAGAATGGCGCTGCGGCGGGTGCCGGCGTCACGGTTGCCGCCGGGGCCGATGCTGCCGTTGCCGGCGGGGCCGCCGGCGCGCCGACCTCCGACCAGGGGCTGACCACCACCGAGACATCTTCGTAAGAGAGATCACGGATGCTGTTGACCAGAACGGACCGGCTTTTCATGTCGATCTCGTTGAGATTGGCGCCGGGGCGATATTGCAACACGGCCGCCGCCCTCGCCTTTTCCTTGATGAGCCCGCGGCCGTTTTCCTCCGGCAGCACCACATGGACGCGCGCCGTCGCCACGCCGTCAAGCCCCGAAAGCGTTTCGGCAAGCTGCTGCTCGATGGCGTAGCTCATCCGGGCTTTTTGTTCGTAAGGCGTCACAAGGAAGCCGTTGCCGGGAAAGAGTTCGGCGACATTTCCGAACGACTGACGCGGCAGACCGGCGCCCGCCAGCAACTCGATCGCCCGGGCATGATCGGCTGATTCAGCGGCGATCGCATAGGTCCCGCCCTTTTCGCTCCTCATGGTGACGGAGATGCCGGCGCGTTCGAGCAGGACCTGAGCATCCAGCGCATCGCGCTGATCGAGTCCCGTCAGCACGTCCTGGCTGCAGGCGGCGAGGAACAGGCAGAAAGCGAGCATGGCGGCCTTCGGAAGGACTTTGCGCGCGGGCGAAGTGATCGGTGATCTCGCAAGGGCCGATGTGATCATGATATTCACTGGCCCTGCGTCAGCCGTTTGGACGACGACATCACCGACTGGGTGAGTGACGACAGCAGCGTCGTGCCGGTCGCGAATTGCTGTGATTTCTCCAGCCGGTCGATCGATGTCGTGATGTCTTCGATCTTCGGGCCGCTGTGATCCTTGTCCGCGGCAAATCGCACCAGCGGCGTCTCCGGCTGGCCGTTCCCGGCCACCGGCATGAAGAATGCCGACAGCCGGTCGAGAATGCTGGAGGGCCTGGTATTGCCTTCCGGTGAATAGGAGGGCGGGACGGCGTCGGACTCAGGCGCGATCTTGCGGCCCTGGATGTTGGGAATGGAGGTGAGTTCGGTTGGCCGAAGGCCGGCGAAATCCGCCGGCTGCAGCCCGATCCGCTCCGCCACGATCTCCGAGGTCTTCAGCACATTGCCTGTCGATACGCCATCAACGGGCGGCGTAAAGGCGCGGCCGGTAAGTTCTTCTCCGCTCATTGCAATTCCTCAACTCGGTACACGTCAACTGCAAACGATGAACGGGAACGCTACTCGTCGCTGCCTTCGTCGATCGCCTCCTTGGCGAAATTGAAAAGCGAATTGTTCAGCATCAGGGTGTTGGAAATCATGCCTGGCAGAAACGCGTCCACGGCAGCGGAGAGTATCTCGCTCTCGCTGTTCGGATCGACCTTTTTCGTCGTGCTGCCGGTGGTGTCCTTGGAATCTGTCTTATCAGTCGTCAGCTCCACCGAGACAGGGTTTGCAGGCGCCAGGTTCAGGTCGGAATTCACTGCATCTACGGCCATATGAGCACTTCCATCAAGGAGTTATCAAAATGAATGCATGATTTGATATGGATAAAAAAACGGCCGGTCAATTGTTTAAACTTAACCGATGGTTAATTTTCGGAAATTACAATCGCTTTGACAACTTTCTCGACCTTTATATTAAAATTGAACGTTTTTATCCATAAAGCGCAGCAGATATCCAGATTGCGCATGAAATTCATACTTAAATTTATTGCTATCAAATATTCACAGGCCCGACCGCCTCTACGCCAACCGGGCCTGTGAGTACCCAGATATTTGGTGTTGCGAAAGCGTCCCGGATCAGCCCACCGCCGTACCGCGGCGCTTCTCGATATCGGCGATGATCGCGTCCCAGTTCTCAGGGGTCAGCTCGCGCTGTTCCGGGTCGCGGGGCGCGGGGGCGACGCCGCCCTTGGCGCCGACGCGCTGACCTGTTTTGGCGTAGATGCCGACCGTGTCGTTGACAGTGCGCTTAAGCATGTCGTTCATCATGTCGGTCTGCTTGTGGAAGGCTTTTTCCTGCTTGATGCTCTGGTAGATGGCAAAGCCCGCCCAGGCCGCCCAGGACACCGCGCCGGCGATCGCGAAGGCGAGCGAGAAGCCGCCGGAGACGAGCGCTACCGTTGCGCCCGTGCGCCCGAGGAAGGTGGAATTCACCAGCATATTGGCAACGCCTGCGATGCCCTCGATCGCGCCGACCGTGTCCGCCGCGGTTCCGATACCCATGAAGATGAGATCGACCGGATCGCCCTTGCCACTGGTGAGCCCCTGCAGGAACTGGTAATATTCCACCGGCAGCCAAGCGACGCCGGCAACGGCGCCAACCGTCGTCCCGGTATTCTTGAAAAAGGCGGAGAGCACGCTGCGCTGCGCCCGCGCCAGCTCGTCGGAAACGCCGACGAGTGAACTGATCCCATCCAGCAGCGAAAAATTCGAGGCTTTGATCGCCGAGCCGAGCGCACTGCCCATGTGCGCGAGAGCGCCAAGGGCGTGCAGAACCACGATGCCGATGCTGTCCCAGGTCGGGCTCGTCATGTTGAGGCCGGCATAGATGGAGCGGGATGCGGTAAGCACCGACATCACGCCGGAAGAGAGCGCCGCCTTGTATTTGACAGGATCGACCCCTGCCGGCGCCGCCGTCGCGGTCTTGTCGATCAGCTTGGCAAGGTCGGCCTTGATCGTTTCGACGCTGCCGCCCGGTCGCATCGTCGCCCAAAGCGCGGTGAAGATCGTCGTGAAATTGGTCTTGTATTGCGCCATGGCATCGGCATTGCCCTTGAACAGGGTTTCCGCCAGCGCGTCGAGGCTCGGGGCGATGATCCTCTTGATCGCCTCTTCGGCGGTCTTGCCGTCGACGATGATTGGATCGATCACATCCGTGCCGGGCATCAGCGTCTTCATCAGGCCTGACATGGAAAGTCCCATGTCCTTGAGGCTCGATGTCAGATATTCGCTGTCGATATAGGGCAGATCGAGACTTTGGATGGTCTTGCTCCAGCCATTGTCCTTGGTGGCGAACATGCGCTCGGCGATCCAGGCGTCGCCCCCGCTGCCGGCGAAGAAGCGCCCGCCGTCTGAGCCGTTGGCGGCAATGCCCTTGCCGGCCAGCCCGGTGCCGATCATGATTGCCGCCATGACGTCGTTGAACGAATAGCTGGCGAGATTGCTGGAGGGCAGCGGCGAGACGCTCTTGTCCCACTCGGCATTGGCCGGCAACTTCGAGACCAGGCTGGCGCCCATGACGAGCCCTTCCAGCGCGGTCTGCACCGCATGGCGGTAGCCCAAGACCTCCTTGCCGCCGGGTGCGCTCAGGCGCGACGTCAGGCGCTCCAGATTGCCGGCGAGATCGCCGATGCCGATTTCTCCGGCGCCTACCTTGTCGAGCAGCGGACCGAGAAGCGCCTTGACGTCGGCCTTGAACTGATCGCGCACCTCGGGGCTGTCTGACCCGTAAAACTGGTTGGCCATCGCCTGGATGGTCGGGTTGAACAGGTGGGTGATATTGTTGGGAACGGTGCTGCCGAATTCGGAAGCGGCAACCTTTTTCAAACCGTCGAGGTCGATCTTGAGATCGGGGAACAGGCTCCCGCCGAGCCCGAGCGACTGGTCGAAATCCACAACCGGCAGGATGGAGCCGAGCCCCTTCAGTTCCCGCTCGGTCTTGTTGCCGGCCAGTCCCATGCGGATCAGGCCATCGAGCGCCGTCGTCGGATCGGAGATCGTCGGCAGCACGTTCTTGTCGAAGAATTCGGCATAGGTCTTGTCGGCAATCGCCGAGCGCTGCTTTACGAAATCGTCGGGAAGCACCATGGAATAGAAGCCGAGGGCGGCATTATATTCCTTGAGAATGGTGGTGACGTCCTTGCCGGATTTGAGACCGTCATTCAGCAGGCCGCCATTGACGATGTCGCGCTCAAAGGCATCCTCGACCTTCGTACGCAGGTCCTTCATCTTCTCGTCACGCGTTATCGTGTCGTTGATGATCTCGGAAGCGTCCTTGTTCGTATCGGCCGGCGCCACGCGATAACCGGAGAAGATCAGCTTGAAGGCCTTCAGCGCCTTCTCCGTCATCAGCGAGTTGACGTCGGGGTCCGAGCCCAGGATGGCGATCGACTTGTCGAGATCCTTCAGGATCTCCTGGTCGTTGTAGATGCCGCGCTGGTTGTCGCCGAGGCTGTCCTTGTATTGGCCGAAGGTCGCCTTGGTCTGAAGCAGATCGAGATACATGATCAGTTTCTGCTCGGCAGTGTAATTGTGAGGGTTTTTGACGACGTCGATGCTCTCGAAGGATTTGTCCTTGTCCTTCAGCCCTTCCATGAAGCCCTGATTGATCTCGCTCATGAAATCGGAATTGAACAGGAGATCGATGACCGGCTGGATCGGCGCGGTAGGGCGGGACGTGCCATTCGACGTGGCGGCCAGCGAAACGAACTTCGGACTGCTCGTCTGCGCCGATATAGAGGAGAAAATCGTCAGGGCTGCCGTCGTGGTCCCGTCAGAGGCAAAAGGCGATGCCTTCTTGACCGTGGTGCTCGTGGTTTTGCCCTGGCTCGTGGAATTTTCGGACTTTGGATCGGAATTGGCGTTTAGCCGGAGAAATGAAACCGTATCGATATCCGAAGATGCTGGTGCGATCGATGACATGCGTTCCCTTTGATTTTCTTTTTCCGCTTTTCGCGGATGACGTCGTTTACCTTACGTTAGGCATAAGATCGACCTTTGCGTGATAATTCAAGCCCGATCGGACATCGCGGTTGCATAAAATGCAGCGGCCTCGCGCCTGGAGATCAAAAATCACATTTTTACCGAGGGGTCGCAGGGTATTTCCCAGGCTGTGGCGGTCATCGTTGCCGCCCCTCTGCCTCTACCAGATGAATGACGGGTCTGGCCCAAATTCGAGATGCACGGACTCGCCGGTGTAGCGTTCAAGCTTCTCGTTCAGCTGCTTTTCCATTTTGTCGAGCTTCTTCACGCCATTGGCCATATCCCACAGACCAAGCGCCAGCCCGACGGCCGAGGCAACGAGGCCGGTGACCAGTCCGGCCGCGGCAAGGCCGGTTTTGGCGGCGCTGCTGAAGATGGTCACGACTTCCGGCGCCACCGTTCCGAGTCCGGAAAAGGCACGGGACATGGCATTGGTCAGATAAAGCATCGCCTCGGAGAAACCGATCAGCGCGTTGCCGGTACCGGCAATGCCGCCGATTATTTCGAGCGCGCCCTTGGCGCGGTCGCCGGCCTTCATCGACCGCGACGCCGAATAGAAGCCGAGGCCGGCCATGGCGAGGCCGCCGGCCGCGCCGAGGATCTTGCCTGCCGCTTCCATCGTCTTCGGCGAGAAGTTCATCGAGATCCCCTTGCCCCAGCTGCCAGGCTGATTGCCGAAGGCGCTGAACGGTTTGCCGGCAACGTCGAGGTTCTTGCCGAGCCCCTCCATCGTCATGCCGACGATCTGTGTCGCCGAGCCGACCGCAGCGGCGATATCGGCCGGCGTCCACTTGCCGCCGACACCGAGGCCGTGCGCCACCAGCACGCTCGACATCGTCAGCATCTGCACGGCGTGCATCAGACCGGCCTTGTACACTTCGGCATCGATGCCGGCAGGTGTACGGGTCTGGCGCGGCAGGTCGAGCGAATCCTTGAAGGAGGCAAGCGCGTCGTCGAGCTTCATACCGCCGCGCACCATGCGCAGAACGCCGTCGACGTCGCGCGCTATATCCTGCGCCAGGTTCTGCTTCAGCGTCTCGCCGCCATCTGCCGGGCCGTTTTTGCTGATGAAATCCTCGGCGAAGGTGTTTGCCAACTGGCTGATGGCGTCATTCGTTGCGCCGGGCACAAATGTGTCATCCGGACCCGACAGCAGCGGCTCGAGATCGACACCCTGGCCGTCGCCGATATAATGTTCCTTGACGATGTTCGAGAAGGTGACGTTCGCGGCGTCGAGATGCGCGTCGATATAATCCTGGGGCAGGAGATCGACGAGCGTGTTGAGTTCGGAATAATAATCCTTCAGGGCATCTTCGAAGCTCTTGCCGGCGCTCAGCGCCCGGTCGATCGCCTTGCCGCCGCCGATATCGATCAGATAGGCGTCTTCGATGTTGGTGAGCAGATCGGAATTCTCCGGGCTTTGCAGATATTCCTTCATGCCGCTCGCGAAGATATCCGAGAGATGCTGCTGCGTCGCCGGATCGGCCGTCAGCTTTTCGATCCGCGCATCGAGGTCCTTGCCGACGCGCTCGCCATCGGGCACGCTGTCGCCATACTGGTTCATATAGCCATTGAACTGCTGTTTGATCTCGATGAGATCGTAGAGCACCGTCGCCTTCTGTTCCGGCGTCAGCTGGTCGAGGTGGTCCATGTTGTCGGGCGCGACGAAATTCCGGTTCACGTCCTTCACGGCGTCGCCGAGAATGCCGTATTTGAGTTCGTCGAGCTTCTTCAGCGTCGGCTCATAGGCGGTCGACGGAGCGTAGCCGCGCAGCACCTTGCTTTCCAGGATGTCGTTCTCGTCGATCGGGCGCTCCACGACCGGCTCGATGGCATCCGAGCCCGACATGACAAGGTCCATCTTCTTGAGGCTCGATGTCAGATAGTCGCTGTCGATATAGGGCAGATCGAGATTTTGGACGGTCTTGCTCCAGCCATTGTCCGTGGTGGCGAACATACGCTCGGCGATCCAGGCGTCACCGCCGCTGCCGGCGAAGAAGCGCCCGCGATCTGAGCCGTTGGCCGCAATGCCCTTGCCGGCCAGCCCGGTGCCGATCATGATTGCCGCCATGACGTCGTTGAACGAATAGCTGGCGAGATTGCTGGAGGGTAGCGGCGAGACGCTCTTGTCCCACTCGGCATTGGCCGGGAGCTTCGAGACCAGGCTGGCGCCCATGACGAGCCCTTCGAGCGCGGTCTGTACCGCGTGGCGGTAACCCCAGACTTCCTTGCCGCCGGGAGCGCTCAGACGCGAGGTCAGGCGCTCCAGAAGGCCGCCAAGATCAGCCTGACTGACCTCTCCGGCGCCTACCTTGTCGAGCAGCGGACCGAGAAGCGCCTTGACGTCGGCCTTGAACTGATCGCGCACCGCGGGGCTGTCTCCCCCGTAAAACTGCTTGGCCATCGCCTGGATGGTCGGGTTGAACAGGTGGGTGATGTTGTTGGGAACGGTGCTGCCGAATTCGGAAGCGGCAACCTTTTTCAAACCGTCCAGGTCGATCTTGAGATCGTTGCCCGGGTCGGTTTCGGGCGTGCTCACCTTTGCATCGACCAGGATCGCGGTGGCGCCGCTTTTGCTCTGGGTAAACCCGACGAAGCCCCGCGCAGCGGAGATGTCGAGTGCCTGCCCGTTGCCGCTCGGCGCGATCTTGCGTATTTCGCCGGCGTCGATGGTTTTTGTCGATGCAGAACGGCCAGTCACGTCTTTCTGGTCGAGGTCCACGACCAGGGTTTCGACCTCTTTCGATCCGCTGCCAACACGTTCCAACATGATTTCGTCACTCCTGATCGACGGCCGCACCCTGAACGGAGGCCCGGAAAGCCTCGTTAGGTCAGAAGTTTTTCAGTGATATGACAAATGGGTGCTATCGGAGCGGCAAAATTGAACCATTGACCCCCACATAGCGCTTCCAAATTATACCGCAGTACAAATGCTGGTGACACCGCAGTCGCCAAGGTGCGGCGCAATAGAGCACGCTACCGTAGGGAATGCGCTCACGAGACAGATCAAAGTCGGTCCTCGGGCTCGGTTTTCAGACTGCATTGTCCGGCAAATCGGTATAAGCCGTCCTCTCGAACAAATCAGGGGACAACATGGAAACCGTGGAAATCAGCAGCCGCAGCGACTTCGGCCTTTGGGCAATTGAGCGGGCGCGGGAAATCGTAACGTCCGAGGGAACTGCTTTTGCGATGGCCGCTCGCGATATGGACGACGAGGCGCTTGCAAACGCTGCAGCCGCGCTAGGCAAGGCCATCAGCGATGCGATGGTGGAAGTGTTTGACGGCCTGATAGATGAATCGTGATTGTGAAGAGACAGCGGGTCACTGACCGATAAAAATTGGTCAGCACCGTCCGGGCTCGCCGTCTTCCCCTCTCATTGCAAACTGTCAGAAACTTGCATATAATTCTGACAAGAGAAATGCCATGCAAAAGCTGACATAGCAAATCATGGGACATGCTGAACGACTGCCGGAAGGACCGCGCTTTCGGCAAAGAGTTTTTTGCATCTCGGAAATCGAGCCGCCCTGGATCAGGCTCTGTCGCGCCTGGCCGAGCGTGGCGAGCTCGTCCGGGCGGGCCGTGGTATCTATATGCGGCCCGTCAAAAGTCGCTTTGGCAGTCGGCCGCCGACGGTCGAACAGGCCGTAGAGGCGGTGGCGCAGCAGCGCGGTGAGGTCATCGTCTCGATGGCGCCGCCGCGGCAAATGCCCTGGGCCTGACCTCCCAGGTCCCGGTCCGCTCCGTCTACCTGACATCCGGCCGTAGCCGGACGATGACCCTTGGACAGCAGACGGTCGAGCTCAAGCACGTGCCGCGCTGGCAATTGGCCTTGGCCGATCGACCTGCTGGCGTGGCGGTCCGCGCACTTGCATGGCTTGGGCCGGAAAGGGCCGATGAAGCACTGTCGCGGATCAAGCGAAAGCTGCCGCCAAACGCGTTCGGCGAGCTGGTGGCGGCGGCTCCGCAGTTTCCGACCTGGCTTGCAAGAAGCGTAGGAAAGGCTGCGCATCGCTGATCTGTTTCTGACCTTGTCAAAGGATAACCGACGCGAAGCCTTGGCGGTGGCGGCCGACCGCACCGGACGGCCCATTCATCTCCTCGAAAAGGATGTCTGGGTCGTCTGGACGCTGCAGACGCTCTTTTCGTCCAAGCTCGGTGAGCATCTCGTCTTCAAGGGCGGCACCTCGCTTTCGAAAGCCTACGGTGTCATCAAAAGGTTCTCCGAGGATGTCGACCTGACCTACGATATCCGCGCCCTGGCGCCGGACTTGGTTGGCGACAATGACGAAGCACTGCCGAAAACCCGCAGCGAGGAGAAACACTGGACCAGCGAGGTGCGAAAGCGGCTTCCGGTCTGGGTGGCGGGCTCGGTGGAGCCGGTTATGGCGCGTTGCGCGTTCAATCTCTTCCGGCGGCAATCCGCCTCGAGGACGATACGCTCTACCTCGACTATGAAGCGGTGAGCAGCGGATCCGGCTATGTCGCCCCGAGCGTCATGCTCGAATTCGGAGCGCGGTCGACCGGCGAGCCGGCCAGTATCCGTCGACTGTGACGCGTCGGGCCAGGTTGATGGTGTCGAATTTCCGAAAGCGAGTCCCCGCGTCATGCACGCGGAGCGGACGTTGTGGGAGAAAGCGACCGCCATCCATGTCTTCTGCCTGCAGGAGCGCCTTCGCGGCGATCGTTTTGCCCGCCACTGGCATGATGTCGTCCGGCTGGACGATGCTGGTTTCGCCGACAAAGCATCCGCGGATCGGCAACTCGCCAATGCCGTGGCGAAACACAAATCCATGTTTTTTGCGGAAAAGGCGGCCGACCGCTCGCCCATCGACTACGCCGCAGCCGTCAACGGCAATCTGGTTCTGACGCCATCCGGAGAAGGTCTGCGTGCGCTCGGCGAGGATTACGCGCGCATGGTCGACGACGGCCTGCTGCTCGGCGATTCCGAGCCGTTCGAGCACCTGATCGAGCGATGCACGCAAATTCAGGCGCATGCCAACAAAAGCGACGCGTCAAAATAAGCAATTGCCGGCCCACAGCCGCACCCTGCCCATTACTGTGAGTGCCCTGTCACCGACGCGGTTTGGCTTCGCGCCAATTATAAGGCGTTTGCTCGTGGCAGGCACCCTTGATGTGATGAGAGTGAAGCTCGGACCCGGTTATTCCGGCTCCGGCCTCGGCGAGGATGTGGCCAAATACCGCACGGGTGCGGGTTCGTTTGAGGAAAGTTGCGCCACGTAAAATGAAGATCCGGTGTGTTTGCAGTGAAGGCATTCAAATTCCCAATTTCAATCTCGCCGGAAGCCCGAGCAAGCTCAAAATCGCTGACGCGAGAATCGACACGGATGTTCCACTTGCCGCAACGGCACGTTCTCGCGCCAAGTGCCGTCCTCCCACTGGCGCGCCGCACGCTTGATTGGCTCTATTCCCGCAGGGGGGGTCGACAAGACGAAGGTCACTTCTTGGCGTCCAGCGGATCGACGTCGCCTTTCATCAGGAAGGCCGCAATCTCGACAGGGCCAGCGCGCGCGGGCGTGACGATGATTTTTGCCATCGCCTTGTCTGAATGAAGATGCGTCGAAGCCGGCTGTGCTGCCGCAGCGATAGGCGCGCGGTGGCGGCGTGAATCGCCAAGTTGCCGCAACGGCCAGCACGAGGAACTCGACCAACGTCTCGGCGGCGAAATAGCGGAAGGTGCATTCCGGTAAACCACGGCGATCGAAACTTAAATCCGTCGCAATCTTCTCGACACTCACGTAGCATGAGCCTCGCGAACAAACGCCGCCACGCCACTATGGCAATTTCACTTCTCCTCCTCGGGATGAAATGGGACCATTCCTGAGGCGCTCTATTCCATCTCGAATACGGAGGATCCGGCATGCCTACGGTGTTGTTCAGACACGACCTCGCTTAACGATGTACTGAAGATTGCAGTCTACACGAAGCACGTTGCAGGCAGTGCTATGAAGTGTTCGCGGAAGATGGTTCGAGGTCTCGTCGGACGCTCTGTCGCGGCGAGCGCGGGACGTGTCTGATGCCCTCGATTTCAGTGAAGAACCATATTTCACGTGTTGCCCACCTGCCGACAACTTCCACCATCGCAAAAATGCACGTCCGCCTACCGAAGCTGAACGCTAACGATCCCCAAATGAGCTCAAAGATCACCTGTCGGCGGCGGCGGCGGAATTGGACTGATGAGGTGAGGGCACAGATTCTTGCCCACAACGTTCTTCAACTCGGCCCAATCCGGCGATATGTTCCCTCATCCTGGTTTCAGGCATGCCTTCAAGGCCCTGTCGGCTCGACACTTGGATTTTACAGGCGCCTGGCTGCTGGCCGACTGCCGCGCCCATTCCGTGATGATAAAAGTATTGTGCCGTGTTGGGTTCTTCACAAATATGTCCAGCACCCGACGTAGTTCTCTGCTCGGAAGCGGTTGAGGTCTGCGCCTTGACGCCGAAGATGGCCCTCTACAAGTTGGGTGACAATGTCCCGAGAGTTCTGCTCGCATTGGTTAGACGGGCAGGCTGGCTCTTTTATGCGTAGCGGCGATCTCGATGAGATTCAGCGTCAATCAGGATGAGACTCGCGCCGGGGTGTGACGGAGTGAGGGCGTAGCCCGATCGTAGTCATACCCCGGCGTGGCGCAGATTTTCGGCGTCTCATGATCGCGGTCGGTCCGGTACATTTGCGGTTTTCTGGATTGGAGAACCAGTTTGTGCCGGGTCGCCATTTAACCGATCATCAGATGAGACTCTTCATGAAGTACCGACAAACGCATTCCGTAGAGGTCGCCGCGTCAAAAGCGTCGATCAGCCGAGCCACGGCATACCGCCTCGACAAGGAGGTACAACTGCCTTCTCAGAGCAAAGCGCCGCGCGGACGCCGCCGCCCTGATCCCTTAGAGCTGATATTCGAGACCGAAGTCGTCCCGCTCCTGAAGGCCGCACCCGGTATCCGTGCCGTCGCTGTCTACAACGAGATGCTGCGCCGACATCCAGAACTCTCTGAAGGTATCCGCCGCACGCTTGAACGACGCATTCGGTCGTGGCGTGCTGTCCATGGCGAAGCGCAGGGGGTCATCTTCCGCCAAACGCACGAGCCAGGCCGGTTGGGCCTTTCGGATTTTACCGACGCCAGCGGTCTTGGTGTGACCATCGCCGGCCAGCCGCTTGATCACCTGTTCTATCACTTCCGGCTTGTCTGGTCGGGCTTCGAACATGCCCATGTCATTCTCGGCGGCGAAAGCTTTGTCGCGCTGGCTGAAGGGCTTCAAAATGCCCTGTGGTCCGTGGGAGGTACGCCGCTTTATCATCGAAGCGACAGCCTGTCGGCGGCATTCCGCAACCTCGACGCCGATGCCAAGGTCGATCTCACCCACCGATACGATCAGCTTTGCTCCCATTATCGAATGACGCCGACGCGCAACAACAAAGGCGTCGCGCATGAGAACGGCTCTATCGAAAGCTCCCATGGCCATCTCAAGAACTCTGTTCATGACGCCCTGCTGATGCGGGGGGCCAAGGAATTCGACGACCTCAGTTCTTACCGCGCCTTTGTCGATGACATCGTCAGCCGTCGCAACGCTGCCCATGGCAAGCGCATTGATGCTGAGCGATCCCATCTGCAGGCGCTGCCCGAGCGCCGGACCACGGACTTCGAAGAGATTGTCGTTACGGTGTCCCGGACGGGCGGCTTCACCTTGCGCAAGGTCTTCTACACCGTGCCATCCCGCCTGATCGGCCACAGGTTAAGAGTTCGCCTGTTCGACGATCGGCTGGATGTCTTTGTCGGCGGTACGCATCTGATGACGTTGCGCCGAGGACGCGGCCATCCCGACGGCCGACACGACCAGGTCGTCAACTACCACCACGTCATCCATTCCCTGCGCAAAAAGCCGATGGCGCTCCGCGGCCTCGTTTATCGCGACAAGCTCTTCCCGCGTCAGGAATATCGCAAGGCCTTCGAAGCCCTCATCGAGCATCTTCCCGACAAGCAGGCTTGCAAGATCACCGTCGAACTCCTGGCGCTCGCGCATGACCGTGGTTGCGAACGCGAACTTGCCGAAGAATTGGCCAGGATACTCGATGCTGGTGACTTACCCAATCTGGCTACCATGCGAGCGCTCTTCGGTCCGGATCCAGCCAAGCTGCCGACCGTTCATGTGCAACTCGCATCGCTCAACGGTTATGAGGCCCTGATCGGGACGGGAGAAGCGGCATGAAGAACGCCCACGTTATCGATGAAGCACGCCTCGGCATCATGCTCAACGAGCTCCGGCTGCCGACGATCAAAATGCTGTGGCCACGATTTGCCGAAGAGGCGGACCGGGAAGGATGGCCGGCAGCTCGCTTCCTGTCGGCTATTGCCGAGCACGAGCTGGCAGAGCGTGCCAATCGCAGGATTGAACGGCATCTCGCCGAAGCGCACCTGCCGCCCGGAAAGACCTTAGACAGCTTCGCCTTTGACGCTGTACCCATGATCTCGAAGGCGCAGGTCATGGCAATCACCGCCGGCGACAGCTGGCTTGCCAAGGGAGCTAACATCCTCATGTTCGGTCCGCCCGGCGGAGGAAAGAGCCATCTTGCTGCTGCCATCGGCCTTGCGCTGATCGAGAACGGATGGCGGGTCCTGTTCACCCGGACCACCGATCTTGTGCAGAAGCTTCAGGTCGCCCGAAGGGAACTGCAGCTTGAGTCTGCCATCGACAAACTCAACAGGTACGACTTGCTCATCCTCGATGACCTCGCCTACGTCACCAAGGACCAGGCGGAAACAAGCGTGCTATTCGAGCTGATCTCGGCACGATACGAGCACCGGTCGATCCTGATCACCGCCAACCAGCCGTTCGGAGAGTGGAACCGGGTCTTTCCCGACCCTGCCATGACACTCGCAGCAGTCGACCGGCTCGTGCACCATGCCACGATCTTCGAGATGAACGTCGAAAGCTATCGCCGCAGAACTGCGCTTGAGGAAAAACGCCAGCGCGGCCGACCGGCCTCGTTTGCGACAATCAGGACATCAACGCTGTCTGTCGCGGAGCGGCAATCAGAAAACGACGAAGAACTTGTCAGCGGCAATCAGCATGATAATTTGATCCCGACCGCGACCTAAGAATCTCATCCAGATTGTCGCAAGCGTCTCATCCTGATTGCCGCGCTATTAGCTATTTTGCATCGATGGGCAGGCTCAAGGTTCTCTTGGAAGTCAGCATTTAGCTGCCTCACCATGGCGTTGAATAGGCTGAGTCGACCAAAGTGCTGCGCCCATTACCGAAGATTGCGATGAGGCATCAGCGTCCTTCAGCAATCTTGCCAAAGAATGCAGGCTTGCGAGATCGACGTGCGGAACCGCCAGGCTGCGCCAACAACCACTCATTGATCGGTCGAACATCCACGATGGGACCTCAAGAAGTCGACCAGAAGAAGAACCAGAAAGGCTGCAGCGGAAATATGCTTCCCTTTGGACACCGCCTCATGCACGTGAACGGGTTGCCCGGACCAGGGATGCCACGGATACAAAAGCTCGCGAACCTCGGTCCCGTGGGTGTTCTGTCGTCGTGTTGTACAACCATTTCCGGCCGCACTCATCGCTCGGATACCAGACCCCGGCCGAGGCTCTAGTTGTGAGCTTTCGGGAGGTTGTCCATTCAAAGCGGATTTAGGAGACTGGAGCTATCACACCTCGAGTCGGAAGGATCGCCGCGAATGAACATTCATAAGAATGCCCGACTGACGCCGT
>NZ_ML133710.1 GCF_003985155.1 Rhizobium vallis
GTTCAAAGCCGCCGCCTCGCCGCCGGACGTCCACCAGTGCAGCATCTGCACTTCCTTCACGTCCGCAGCCTGTGCCACACCCAAACCAGCCAGCATCACGACAGCAACGGCCGCCGAGCTCAAAAACTTGCGCATGAATTTCCTCCCATTGAAAATCGGCGGCGGGACCTCCCGTCGCCCGATGCTTCCCGCCGTTGCGGCGGTCGACATACGACCGCGCTCCTTCGCGCGGTTGCTAATTTAAAACGTTATAAGACATTGATCGTCAAGCCCTTTCTCGGCTTCCGAGAAAAATATGGTTATTTCGTCATTGCATTGAAATACATACATAATTTTTGTTGGGCGAACAAAGCGCCAAAATTTAAAACGTTTTCATTCGTCGATTGCGCACCGGTCCCATCGTGTTATTGTACCGGCAATTCCAGCACGGAAAGCCAGAGTGAGCGAATCGTCCAGGCCGCAGCGCGGCGAAAATCTCGATGTCCTGCCGAAGCGCGGCAAGCCGACCTTGCGAACGATCGCCACGATCGCCGGCCTTGCGGTGACGACGGTGTCGCGGGCGCTCTCCGATGCGCCGCAAATTTCGCTCGAGACCCGCCAGCGCGTGCACCGCATCGCCCGCGAGATCGGCTATCTTCCCGACCGGGCCGCGCAGCGTCTCAAGACGGGCCGCACCAACGTCATCGCCATCCTGCTCGATTCGCACGAGGAAGTGGTCGGCTTCAGCACCTCAATCATGTACGGCATCGCCAAGGCACTGAAAGAGACCTCCTACCATCTGGTCGTCGCCCCCAACTTCCTGTCGACGACCAATGTCGAGGCCGCCGATTACATCGTCCGCAACCACCTCGCCGACGGACTGATCTTTACACGGACAGAACCGCTCGATCCTCGCGTCCGCCTGCTGCTCGAAACCGGCTTTCCTTTCATCTGTCACGGCCGCACCGAATTTTCGACACCGCACCCTTATGTCGACTACGACAACTTCACTTTCGCCTACGAGGCGACGCGCCGGCTGATCGCCAAGGGCCGTAAAAAAGTGACGGCGATCCTGCCGCCGAAACGGCTGACCTTCTGCCAGCATATCCTGCACGGCTTCATGACGGCGGTCCGGGAAGCCGGCATCGCCTATGAGATCCCCGAGGCGGTCGATCTCGATACGCCGGCGGATTTGCTGCGCGATTTCATCCGCGCCCGGGCGGCCGCCCCGGATGCGCCTGACGGCTTCATCTGTCCCGGCGAGGTCTCCGCGCTCGCCGTCATCAGCGGCATGAGCGACGCCGGCCGCACACTCGCCGTCGATTACGACATCGTCGCCAAGGAGACGTCTCGTCTTCTCACTCAATTGCAGCCGAAGGTCGATACCATCCACGAGGACCTGACGGCGGCTGGCGAGGATCTCGGCCGCATGCTGATGCAGCGCATCAACAATCCCGACGCGGCGGATCTGCATCTCTTACTGCCGCCGCAGATCAATTTTCCGATCGGTTAGATCGGCTCTGAAGGCTGGCATCTTAAAACTATTTCCCTGACGCGCGATTTGTCCTAAAAGCACGCCGTAATCCGGTCGCAGCCCACCCGGTCAAAACAAGGGAATCTAAAATATGAAAACCATCGTCGTCTGCTCCGGCGGACTCGACTCCGTTTCGCTTGCCCACAGGATAGCGGCGGAAGCACAGCTTATCGGTCTCGTCTCCTTCGACTATGGCCAGCGCCATCGCAAGGAACTCGACTTCGCCGCCAAATGTGCCGCACGGCTCGCGGTTCCACACCATATCATCGACATCGCCGCCATCGGCGGCCATCTCAGCGGATCGGCCCTGACCGACGATGTCGAGGTTCCCGACGGCCACTACGCCGAGGAGACCATGAAGGCCACCGTGGTGCCGAACCGCAATGCCATCATGCTGGCCATCGCATTCGGTTTGGCGGCAGCGCAAAAGGCCGATGCCGTCGCCGTCGCCGTGCATGGCGGCGACCACTTCATCTATCCGGACTGCCGGCCGGGCTTCATCGACGCCTTCCAGCGCATGCAGAACGAAGCGCTGGACGGTTATGCCAGCGTCAGGCTGCTTGCACCCTATGTCGAGGTTTCCAAGGCGGCGATCGTGGCCGACGGCGAAAAACACGCCACGCCCTTCGCCGAAACCTGGTCCTGCTACAAAGGCGGCAGGCTCCATTGCGGACGCTGCGGAACCTGCGTCGAACGCCGCGAGGCTTTCCATCTTGCCGGCGTCACCGATCCGACGGAATACGAGGACCGCGACTTCTGGAAAGCTGCCGTCTCGCAATATTCCGCCACGGAGGCGCGCTGATGTACCGCATCACCAAGGAGTTTCATCTCTCCGCCTCGCATCAATTGAACCACCTGCCCGCCGACCATCAATGCGCCCGGCTGCATGGCCACAACTACGTCGTGGTCGTCGAACTCGCTGCGGAAACCTTGAATGACGACGGCTTCGTGCGCGACTACCACGACCTCTCGCCGCTCAAACGCTATATCGACGAGGCTCTCGACCACCGTCACCTGAACGACGTATTCGGCCATTCGAAAGTCACGTCCGAGTTCCTGGCCAAGCATTTTTACGACTGGTGCAAACAGCGCTTCCCCGAGACATCGTCGGTGCGCGTCAGCGAGACGCCAAAGACCTGGGCGGAGTACAGGCCATGAGCGCGGAGACCATTCGCGTCAGCGAGATCTTCGGCCCGACCATCCAGGGCGAAGGCGCATTGATCGGGCTTCCGACGGTATTCGTCAGGACGGGCGGCTGTGATTACCGCTGTTGCTGGTGCGACAGCCTGCACGCGGTCGATAGCGCCTTTCGGGATCAATGGATCCCCATGTCCACCGAGGCGGTTTGGCAAGAGGTCAAGAAGCTTTCCGGAGACAAGCCGCTGACGGTTTCCCTTTCCGGCGGCAATCCGGCGATTCAGCCCCTGGGGCCGCTGATCGAGCTCGGCCATTCCCGAGGATACCGTTTCGCGCTGGAAACGCAGGGAAGCGTAGCGCGGGACTGGTTTCGCAATCTCGACATGCTGATCTTGAGCCCCAAGCCGCCATCAAGCGGCATGTCGACCGATTGGGAGCAGGTGGATGACTGTCTTCGACTGGCCGCTGGCGGGCCGGAGATCGCGTTGAAAATCGTCGTCTTCGACGATGCCGACTACGCGTTCGCCCAACTGGCGGGTGAACGCTATCCCTATGTTCCCTTGTTCCTTCAGCCCGGCAACCATACGCCGCCACCGCCAGATGACGCCGACGCACGTGTCGATATCGACGGCGTGATGGATCGGATGCATTGGCTCATCGAGAAGGTGACGGCTGACCGGTGGTTTTCAGTCCGCGTGCTGCCGCAACTGCATGTGCTGCTTTGGGGAAACAAACGCGGGGTATGACCCCGCGGAAGCCTACCGCTCCTGAAAAGCAAAGACATCGACGGGCTCCCCGAGCCCGCGTAGCGAAAAGGTGCCAAGCTCGTCCATGTCTTTTGCGCAACCCGCCATTTCAACGAAGGCCCGCGACAAGAGCACCGGACGCTTGACCTCCTTGGTCAGGCTTTCCAGCCGTGAGGCGATATTGACCGCCGGGCCGATGACGGTGAAATCCAGCCGCCGGCGCGAGCCGATATTGCCGTACATGACGTCGCCGACATGCACGCCAACGCCGTAGCGCAGCGGTTCGCGTCCGTTACCCTCATGCTGCTGGTTCAGTTGCGCCATCGACTCCTGCCCTTCGCGGATCGCCTGCAACAGATCGGTGCAGGCCGTTTCCTTGGTCAGTGGGAAGATCGCCAGCAATCCGTCGCCCATGAACTTCAGAATCTCGCCGCCATAGCGTTCGATCGGGTCCGATATGGCATCGAAATAATCGTTCAGCAGATGGATGACGTCATCGCGCGGCCAGAGATCGGAGAGCGCCGTAAAGTCGCGCAGGTCGCAGATCATGATCGCCGCGCCGACGGTGACGCCGCTGCCGCGCGTCGTCACGCCCGACAGGATGTGCTCGCTCGCATGCGGGCCTACATAGGTCTGCAGCAACGTGCGCGCCATGATGTTCTTCAGCCTGATTTCACTGACGAGCGTCAGCGCCGGCAAGAGATCGCGCAGAAAATCGACGTGCTCGCTCGTAAAGCCGCCCTGCCGGCTGGTGGAAAACGTCACGACGTGCCGTTTGCCGAAAGTATGCTCGATTGGCCAGGCGATATATTCGGTGAGGCCGTCGTCATGCAGTTCCCGATAGAATGAATCCTTGTCGCCGTCGGCTATGCTTTCCAGCTGCCTGCGGATCTCTTCGGTACCCTGATGGATCGCGTTGATGGGACTCGTCAGGAACTCCGGCGTGTTTTCGACACCATAGGCAAAGGTGTCGATCCTCGCCTCCGTCAGGCCCTCCTTCCAGAGGATGCGGGCGCCGATCCATTGCGGATGGTTCGTCCTGAAATGCAATGTCGCGCGCGCCACCGGCACCCCTGCCGCCATAAGCTTCCCGCACATTTCCACCAGGATGTTGTCGATGAAGCGCTCGTTGCGCGTCTCGTTCACCAGCCAGTCGAGAATCCGCCTGCGGCGGATCGGCCAGACACCTTCGTCCGTTTCAACGGCAGCCTTGGCCTTGTTTAGAAAAGACGACATCAGAAACTCCCGCTAAGCCACACTTTCGGCGAGTACCACATTCAGTTTCCGCTGAATGTGGTCGATCGAGAGGCAAATGATAAGGGGAGGCTGAAATTAAGTCTCAGAAATCCCAGTCTTCGTCCTCGGTCGCGACCGCCTTGCCGATGACATAGGAGGAACCCGAACCGGAGAAGAAGTCGTGGTTTTCGTCGGCATTCGGCGAAAGCGCCGACAGGATCGCCGGATTGACCTTGCAGGCCTCGGCCGGGAAAAGCGCCTCGTAGCCGAGGTTCATCAGCGCCTTGTTGGCGTTGTAATGCAGGAACTTCTTGACGTCCTCGGTCAGCCCGACACCGTCGTAAAGCGCTTCGGTATATCTGGCCTCGTTATCATAAAGCTCGAGCAGCAGGTCGAAGGCGAAATCCTTGATCTCCTGCTTCCGCTCATCACCCAGTCGCTCCAGCCCACGCTGGAACTTGTAGCCGATATAATAACCATGCACGGCCTCGTCGCGAATGATCAGCCGGATCATGTCGGCCGTATTGGTGAGCTTGGCGCGGCTCGACCAGTACATCGGCAGGTAGAAGCCGGAATAGAACAGGAAGCTTTCGAGGAAGACGCTTGCGACCTTCTTCTTCAGCGCATCGCCGGAAGCATATTGCTCCATGATCAGCGCCGATTTCCGCTGCAGGAACTCATTCTCCTCCGACCAGCGATAGGCGTCGTCGACGTCAGGCGTCGAGCACAGCGTAGAAAAGATCGAGGAATAGGAACGCGCATGCACCGCCTCCATGAAGGAGACGTTGGAAAGCACCGCCTCCTCGTGCGGCGTTGCCGCATCCTCCATCAGCCGGACCGAACCAACACCGTTCTGGATCGTGTCGAGCAGCGTCAACCCGGTGAAGACGCGGATGGTGAGCTGCTGCTCGGCAGGCGTCAACGTCGCCCAGGAGGGGATGTCGTTCGACAGCGGCACTTTTTCCGGCAGCCAGAAATTTCCGGTCAGCCGGTTCCAGACTTCGAGATCCCTATCGTCCTCGATGCGGTTCCAGTTGATGGCGCGCGCGCGGCTTGCGGGTTTGATTTGAATGTTCATAAAATTGTCCCCAGAAGTCAGAGCGTGCAGGAAACGCAGCCCTGCACCTCGGTGCCGGACAGCGCCATCTGGCGAAGGCGGATGTAGTAGATCGTCTTGATGCCCTTCTTCCAGGCATAAATCTGTGCCTTGTTGATGTCGCGCGTCGTTGCCGTGTCGCGGAAGAACAGGGTCAGCGATAGGCCCTGGTCGACATGCTGGGTCGCCGCCGCATAGGTGTCGATGATCTTCTCCGGCCCGATCTCGTAGGCATCCTGATAATAGTCGAGATTGTCGTTGGTCATGAACGGCGCCGGATAATAGACACGGCCGATCTTGCCTTCCTTGCGGATCTCGATCTTCGAGACGATCGGGTGGATCGAGGAGGTCGAGTGGTTGATGTAGGAGATCGACCCCGTCGGCGGCACTGCCTGCAGGTTCTGGTTATAGAGGCCGGAAGCCATCACCACTTTCTTCAGCGCCGCCCAGTCTTCCTGCGTCGGAATGTGGATGCCGGCATCGTCGAAAATTGCGCGAACCTTCTCCGTCGCCGGCTTCCATTCCTGTTTCGTATATTTGTCGAAATATTCGCCGGAGGCATATTTCGAATTCTCGAAGCCCTTGAAGCTCGTGCCCCGCTCGACCGCCAAAAGGTTCGAGGCGCGGATCGCGTGGTAGGTCACCGTATAGAAATAGATATTGGTGAAATCGACGCCTTCCTCCGAGCCGTAGAAGATGCGCTCGCGGGCGAGATAGCCGTGCAGGTTCATCTGCCCGAGGCCGATCGCGTGGCGCTCGTCATTGCCCTTCTCGATCGAAGGCACGGAGGAGATGTGGCTCATATCGGAAACGGCCGTCAGCGCCCGGATCGAGGTCTCGATCGTCTTGCCGAAATCGGCGGAATCCATCGCTGCAGCAATGTTCAGCGAGCCGAGATTGCAGGAAATGTCCTTGCCGAGATGCTTGTAGGAGAGGTCGTCATTGTAGTCGCTCGCCTCGCTCACTTGCAGGATCTCCGAGCAGAGATTGCTCATGGAGATGCGCCCGGCGATGGGGTTGGCCCGGTTCACCGTGTCCTCGAACATGATGTAGGGATAACCGCTCTCGAACTGGATCTCGGCGATCACCTGGAAGAATTCGCGCGCCTTGATCTTCTTCTTGGCGATGCGGGCATCCGCCACCATCTCGCGATATTTTTCCGTCACCGAAATCTCGGTGAAGGGCACGCCGTAGACGCGTTCCACGTCGTAGGGCGAGAACAGGTACATGTCCTCGTTATTCCTGGCGAGTTCGAAGGTGATGTCAGGCACGACGACGCCGAGTGACAATGTCTTGATGCGGATCTTCTCGTCGGCATTTTCGCGCTTGGTGTCGAGGAAGCGCATGATGTCGGGATGATGCGCATTGAGATAGACCGCGCCCGCCCCCTGCCGCGCCCCGAGCTGATTGGCATAGGAGAAGCTGTCTTCGAGCAGCTTCATGACGGGGATGATACCGGAGGACTGGTTCTCGATCTGCTTGATCGGCGCGCCGGCCTCGCGGATATTCGTCAACGACAGGGCGACACCGCCGCCGCGCTTGGAAAGCTGCAGCGCCGAATTGATCGAGCGGCCGATCGATTCCATATTGTCCTCGACGCGCAGCAGGAAGCAGGAGACGAGCTCGCCGCGCTGTTTCTTGCCGGCATTGAGGAAGGTCGGCGTTGCTGGCTGGAAACGGCCGGATATGATTTCGTCGACCATGTCGCGGGCAAGGCTTTCGTCGCCGCGCGCCAAAGCCAGCGCGACCATGCAGATGCGGTCCTCGTAGCGCTCGAGATAACGCTTCCCGTCAAAGGTCTTCAGCGTGTAGCTGGTGTAATATTTGAAGGCGCCGAGGAAGGTCGGGAAACGGAACTTCCTGGCATAGGCCTGGTCGAACAGGTCGCGGACGAAATTGAAGGAATACTGGTCGAGGACCTCCTGCTCGTAATAGCCCTCGGTGACGAGGTAATCGAGCTTTTCCCGAAGATTGTGAAAGAACACCGTGTTCTGGTTCACATGCTGGAGAAAGTATTGCTTGGCCGCCATGCGGTCCTTGTCGAGCTGAATCCTCCCCTCATCGTCATAGAGGTTCAGCATCGCGTTCAGCGCGTGATAGTCGAGTGCATCAGCCGCTTTCAAAGGGCGTTCGCCGGCGGGATGAGCAAAAGTGTTATGCGGTTTTGCGCCCGCATCCCGCGTCAAAGTTGTTCCCGTGTCCAAAACAGTTCCATTCCGTGTTTGACGTTGGCGACATCTGCTTCCGTGCCCAGCAGCTCGAACCTGTAGAGATAAGGCACCTGGCACTTCTGCGAGATCACGTCGCCGGCGAGCCCGTATGTCTCGCCGAAATTACTGTTGCCCGCGGCAATCACACCGCGGATGTGTCCTCGGTTCTCCGCATCGTTCAAGAAACGGATCACCTGCTTGGGAACGGCTCCCTTGCCGCCGTCGCCGCTATAGGTCGGCACGACAAGCACGAAGGGTTCGCGGATATGGAACGCGTCTGCGCCGCTTGGCGGAATGCGCGCCGCGCGCAGTCCGAGTTTGGCGATGAACCGATGGGTATTTTCGGACCGGCTGGAATAATAGACGATCAGGCCCATCGCTTTTCCGATCAGGAAAGCGCGCTGATCATGTCGGGACGGAAGCCCGCCCAATGCCGCTCGCCGGCGATGACGACGGGAGCCTGCATGTAGCCGAGGCTGCGCACGCGATCGAGCGCCTCGGAATCCTGCGAGATATCGACGATGTCATAGTCCACGCCGAGCCGGTCGAGGGCGCGGTAGGTGGCGGTGCATTGGACGCAGGCGGGCTTGCTGTAAACGGTAACGCTCATCATGTTCCTCGTGATGTCAATAAATTCAGGACGCAGGACTGGGATCGGGCGCCGTGCGGCGTCCGGGGCAACGCTTGATAATGATCTGGCAGAGTTGGCGCTTAAACGCCGGATACTATCCCTTGTGGGATTTGCGTGGGTGGCGGCCTTGATATGCTCGACATGACTTCACCCCGAAATGGCTCATGCGGAGGGTTGGGCCTGCGAAACGCGCTGCGGACATGATCCGCAGCCATGCAACGCGACCTTCCGGACACCCCGCCCGTGGACGTTTCGTTCGAGGCAGGTCTCCTGGCTCACGGGTCGAAGCACTCTGCCCCAGCCTTCCCGGAGCATCATGCTCCAGTGACCTGAAATCGGACAGTTGCTCGCCGCTTACAGTTGCGGGGGCAGCTCCGGCATTGCCGCGCCATGATGGCGAAGCGCACCGTATTCCCGTCTTAGCCCTCGATCCTCACGAATCGAAGGAACCTCAAACACTAGATATAGTACGCGAATCCAAATTCGCGTCAACGGATGGTTTGTGCATTGCGTTACGGCAGGTTTGAAATCGCTGCATTCCTGTGAAAAACATGGATAACGAAGGCTTAACGAAAAGACGCTGTGGAGAAAGGTTCCAACATAGAGCGCCGACCTAACGCATCGGCCCGAAAATCGATTTTCGGGCCGATGCGTTAGATCTTGATTTTCGATTCCCGAGCAGCCCCGGATCGCCTGGCTTCACGCGCAGTCGAGGAACATTCACACGTTTATTCGAAGTAGCCTGAGCGCGTTGATCGTCACCAGCACTGTGGCGCCGGTATCAGCGAGAATCGCCGGCCAGAGCCCGGTAATCCCTAAGATCGTCGTCACCAGGAAAACCACCTTCAGCCCGAGCGCGATGGTGATATTCTGCAGGATGTTGCGCATCGTTCGTTTGGAAAGTTCGATCATCCGCGCCACGTCGCCGACCCGTCCGTGCAGCACGGCGGCATCGGCGGTTTCCAGCGCCACATCCGTGCCGCCGCCCATGGCGATGCCGATATCGGCAGCCGCCAGCGCCGGCGCGTCGTTGATACCGTCGCCCACCTTGGCGACGACGAAGCCCTCGCGCTTCAATTCGCCGACGACCTTCTGCTTGTCCTCCGGCATCATCTCGCCACGCCAGTCGATGCCGAGCATGCCGGCAACGGCTGCCGCCGTTCGCTTGTTGTCACCCGTCAGCATCATCGTCTTGACGCCAGCGGATTTGAGGGCCGAGAGCCCGGCTCCGGCATCCTCGCGCGGCTCGTCGCGCATGGCGATCAGCCCCGCCGCGGCGCCATTGACGAGCAGCACCGATACGCTCTTGCCTTCGTCGTTCAGCGCCGTGATGCGTCCATCCTGCGCTCCATCAAGCGCCCCCCGCTCGCGGGCGGCGGAAGGCGACAGCAGATCCAGCGTCTCGCCGCCGACTTTGCCACTGACGCCCTTGCCCGGCAGCGCTTCCAGCTGGAAGGCAGGCGGCACGGGAACGCCGTCGGCCTTGGCGCGGTTGAGGATCGCCAGCGCCAGCGGATGGCTGGAACCCTGCTCCAGCACCGCAGCACGCGACAAGAGCTCCGCCTCGCTCAAACCGAAGGAAACGATGTCGGTCACCTCCGGCTTGCCTGCCGTCAGCGTGCCTGTCTTGTCGAAGGCGACCATTGTCACCTTGCCGAGCGTTTCCAAGACCGCGCCGCCCTTCATCAAGAGCCCGCGCCGCGCCCCTGCCGACAGCGAAGCGGCGATTGCCGCAGGCGTCGAGATGACGAGGGCGCAAGGGCAGCCGATCAGCAGGATGGCAAGGCCCTTATAGATCCATTCGTTCCACAAACCGCCGAAGAACAGCGGCGGAACCACAGCAACGAGTGCTGCGACCACCACCACACCAGGCGTGTAATAGCGTGAGAACCGGTCGATGAAGCGCTCCGTCGGCGCCTTCGATTCCTGCGCTTCCTCCACCAGCTTGACGACGCGGGCGATGGTATTGTCGGCTGCGGCCGCCGTGACGCGAACCCTGAGCACCGCGTCACCATTGACCGTGCCGGCGAAGACGACGGCATCCACACCCTTGCGCACCGGCGTGCTTTCGCCGGTCACCGGCGCCTCATCGATCGCGCTCTCGCCTGATACAATGACGCCGTCCGCCGAGATGCGATCGCCGGGGCGAACCATGATGATCGCGCCAACCGCAAGGCTCTCCGCAGGCACTTCCCGGGTCTGCCCATTGTCTTCAAGCAGCGCATTCTTCGGCACCAGCGTCGTCAGCGACTGGATGCTTTCGCGCGCCTTGCCCGCCGCGACCCCTTCCAGCAACTCGCCGACGAGGAACAGGAAGACGACAGTTGCCGCTTCCTCCCCGGCATTGATGATGACGGCGCCGACGGCGGCGATCGTCATCAGCATCTCGATCGAAAACGGCGTGCCTGAGAGGGCCGCCATGACCGCGCGCCGCGCGATCGGCACCAGACCGACCAGCATGGCGACGATGAAGGCATAGGGAGCGATTGTCGGCACGAGATGGCCGATGGCATAGGCGGCAACAAGCGCTACACCCGAAAGGATGGTCAGCCGACCCTTCTTGCTCTGCCACCAGGGACCGGCCATCGGTGCGTGGTCGTGCCCGTGCAGGCCCTCGATTTCCTTCTCGCCATGGGCATGGTCGTGACCAGCATGATCGTGATCATGACCGGCATGATCGTGATCGTGGCTGGCATGATCGTGGCCGTGATCATGGCCCGCATGATCGCCGTGATCGTGCCCATGGTCATGGTCGTGATGGTCGTGCGAGCCGTGTTCATGCGCAGGCACCGCACCTCCGGTAAGCGGTGCGACGGAATAGCCGAGCCCCGTCACTTTCTTCTCGATTGCCTTGAGGTCGCTGCTGCCGTCATGCCGGACGGTCATCGTGCCCGCCATTACAGAAACGGAAACATCGGCGACACCGGCCACACGTCTGACTGCGGTATCGATTTTCGTTGCACAGGCGGCGCAATCCATGCCGCCGACCCGGTATCGTGTCTCGCTCGTCTCAGCCATCGTCGCGTCCTTGTCAAAGAGAAGCATCCCTCCTACATCCTCTAGCGACTAGAGGTGCAAGAGAAAAATCATGAAAAAGATTACGATTGGTGAAGCTGCGCGCCAGAGCGGCGTGAAGGTGCCGACGGTGCGCTATTACGAGAGCATCGGCCTGCTTGCGGCGCCGAACCGCAGCGAAGGCAACCAGCGCTCCTTCGAGCCCGCCGATATCAGCCGCCTCGCCTTCATCCGTCATGCCCGCGAGCTCGGCTTCGAGATCGAGGCGATCCGCACCCTGCTGACCCTGCAGGACGATCCGAACCAGTCCTGCGCCTCGGCCGACGCCATCGCCAAGGCCCGCCTGATCGAGGTCGAGCAGCGCATCCGCAGCCTGATGGCGCTGAAGGCCGAGCTGGAAACCATGGTGGAAGGCTGCGGCCATGGCCGCGTCGACCAGTGCCGCGTCATCGAGGTCCTCGCCGACCACGGCCAGTGCAGGCATTCGCAGCATTGACGGCTTGCGCCCTTGCAGGTGACCCACGCCCGCGCCAAAACTGCCCCAGACAGAATCGGGCGAGACATCAATGAACCAGAAGCGGATCGCGATCATCGGCGGCGGCCCGGCGGGCCTTGCGGCGGCCGAGCTGCTTTCGCTCTCCGGCCATGCGGTGACTGTCTATGACGCCATGCCGACCTTCGCCCGCAAGTTCCTGTTGGCCGGCAAATCGGGTCTCAACATCACCCATTCCGAAGACTATACCAGTTTCGCCGCGCGCTTCGGCGCGGCCTCCGCTCGTCTGCGCCCCGCGCTTGATGCCTTCACCCCCGACGATATCAGGGATTGGGCTGCAGGGCTCGGGACGGAGACCTTCGTCGGCTCCTCCGGCCGGGTTTTCCCGACTGTCATGAAGGCCTCTCCCTTGTTGCGCGCCTGGCTCCGGCGGCTGGAGCAACAGGGTGTTGCGCTACGCACCCGCCATCGCTGGACCGGTTTTGCCGAAGGGGGCTACGTTTTCGAAACGCCGGAAGGGCGTGAGATCGCCCATTGCGACGCAGCCCTGCTGGCGCTCGGCGGCGCAAGCTGGCCACGCCTCGGCTCCGATGCCATCTGGGTGCCATGGCTGGCCGAGAGAGGCGTGGAGATCGACGCTTTCCAGCCAGCCAATTGCGGCTTCATCGTCGGCTGGAGCGCAAGCTTCAGCGAGCGTTTCGCCGGCGAACCGGTGAAGTCGGTCACCGCCGCCTCCGAGGCCGGCACGTTTCCCGGCGAATTCGTCATCACCGCAAGCGGCATCGAAGGCAGCCTTGTTTATGCTCATGCCGCGAGCCTGCGCGATCGGCTGCAAAGCCATGGCAGTGCCGTCCTGACGCTCGACCTGGCACCAGGGCGGACCGCCGAAAGACTAACGCGGGATCTGTCGCGGCAAGACACCAAATCAAGCTTCTCGAACCGCCTGCGCAAGGGCGCCGGCATCGATGGCGTCAAGGCGGCCTTGCTGCGGGAACTGGTGCCCGAGCGCGACCGGACCGACCCGCAACGTCTCGCCGGCATGATCAAGGCCCTGCCGATCCCGCTTCTCGAAACGAGACCGATCGCCGAGGCGATCTCTTCGGCCGGCGGCATCCGCTGGAGCGGCATCGACGAAGACTTCATGCTGAAGGCCTTGCCCGGCACCTTCGTCGCCGGCGAGATGCTCGACTGGGAGGCGCCGACCGGCGGTTATCTCCTCACTGCCTGCCTTGCCACCGGCCGGGCGGCCGCGCGTGGCATCGAGACCTGGCTGTTGCAGTAGATCTAGATCAATGAAGCGGAGCGCGATGTCGTACGAAGATCGCGCATACTTTTCAGCATCATGCCCTGATCGCCCAGGGTGAGAGGAGGGCGGCCGTCGAGCCTGCAATTGCAAACCGGCCGCGTTTCCATCAGACTATGCTGAAGTTCCGTGGGAGGAGCAGATGCACGAACAGTCAGCACATGCCGAGCATGTCTACACCTCTGCGCAGCGCAATTCCGCCGCCGCGAGTTCTCCGATCGTCGCCTCCTGGCGTCGCTGCATGACCATGCATCGGCTCGCGCCTGAAGAAGAACGTGCGCCGCTGCGCCTCACCGACCAGGAACTCCACCGGGCCCGCGAACAGTCCGAACGGTTGATTGCCGGCGCGACCGATGAGCTCGACCGCCTCTTCACCACTGTCGGTAGGGCGGGCTGCTGCATTCTTCTGACCGACAGAGATGGCATCGCGCTGGAGCGCCGCGGCACATCAGGCGACGACAAGGACTTCCGCGACCTCGGCCTTTGGACCGGCTCGGTGTGGACCGAGGCGAGCATCGGCACCAATGGCATCGGCACCGCGCTTGCCGACGAGCGCGCCGTCGCCATCTTCCGCGACCAGCACTTCTTCTGCTCGAATATCCGGTTGAGCTGCACGACGGCGCCAATCCGCGATCATCGCGGTGAGCTCGCCGCAGCCCTCGATATCTCCACATGCCGCGAAGACGTCAGCGAAATGACGCTGGCGATCCTGACGCAGACCGTGCGCGATGCGGCGATGCGCATCGAACTCAACCTCTTCCGCTCGGCCTTTGCAGGCGCCCGTTTCCTGATGGTCCCGGCCGGCGCCAATTCCGCCGCCGCCCTGCTCGCAGTCGACCGGCACGATCTCGTGCTCGGCGCAACCCGCGCCGCCCGCATCGCGCTGCAGCTGGACGACAAGCGGATTGCCGCCGGCATTCCCGCCGCCGATGCTCTTCATGAGGCTGGGGTCTCGCAGCAGGAGGAGATCGTCGAAGCGGAAAAGGCAGCCTTGCTGCGCGCGCTGTCGCGCACCAGCGGCAACGTCTCGCAGGCGGCCGCCGCGCTCGGGATCAGCCGCGCGACTCTGCACCGGAAGATGAAGAAGTTCGACCTGCACTGAGCAGGCGTTCGAAGGTTCCGCGAGCATGGGGCAATCACGAGACGATCCTGTCGCATCCCTGCGACAGTGTGCACTGCGGTATTGATGATCCTCCCTGTTCCCTTCGACAAAACGCGCACATTTTCCTCCCACTGGTTCACTTGGGAACCTGGATCATCAAGGGAGGATGACATGCTTCATCAAAAGATCGTCGAGTCACCGTTCAAGCTGAAATACGGCAACTACATCGGTGGCGAATGGCGCGAGCCGGTCGAAGGCAAATACTTCGAAAACCTGACGCCGGTGACCGGCGGCAAACTCTGCGACATTCCCCGCTCCAGTGAAAAGGACATCAATCTGGCGCTCGACGCTGCCCATGCGGCCAAGGAGAAATGGGGCCGCACCTCCGCCGCCGAACGCTCCAACATTCTTATGAAGATCGCCCAGCGCATGGAGGACAAGCTGGAATTGCTGGCCCAGGCCGAGACCTGGGACAATGGCAAGCCGATCCGCGAAACCATGGCCGCCGACATTCCGCTGGCGATCGACCACTTCCGGTACTTCGCCTCCTGCATCCGTGCGCAGGAAGGTTCGATCGGCGAGATCGACCATGATACCATCGCCTATCACTTCCACGAGCCGCTCGGCGTCGTCGGCCAGATCATTCCGTGGAACTTCCCGATCCTGATGGCGACCTGGAAACTGGCGCCGGCGCTCGCCGCCGGCAACTGCGTCGTGCTGAAGCCCGCCGAGCAGACCCCGGCCTCGATCCTGCTCTGGGCCGAGCTCGTCGGCGATCTCCTGCCACCCGGCGTGCTCAACATCGTCAATGGCTTCGGCATCGAGGCCGGCAAGCCGCTGGCGACCAGCCCGCGCATCGCCAAGATCGCCTTCACCGGCGAAACGACGACCGGCCGGCTCATCATGCAATATGCCAGCCAGAACCTCATTCCGGTGACGCTGGAACTTGGCGGCAAGTCGCCGAACATCTTCTTTGCCGATGTGATGGCGGAAGACGACGATTTTCTCGACAAGGCGCTCGAAGGCTTTGCGATGTTTGCCCTCAACCAGGGCGAAGTCTGCACCTGCCCGAGCCGCGCCCTCGTCCAGGAATCGATCTATGACCGCTTCATGGAAAAGGCCGTCAAGCGCGTCGAGGCGATCAAGCAGGGCAACCCGCTCGATACCGCGACGATGATCGGCGCCCAGGCCTCGACGGAGCAGCTCGAAAAGATCCTCGCCTATCTCGATATCGGCAAGCAGGAAGGTGCGGAGGTCCTGACCGGCGGCTCGCGCAACGATCTCGGCGGCGAACTGGCGAACGGCTACTACGTCAAGCCGACGATCTTCAAAGGCCACAACAAGATGCGTGTGTTCCAGGAGGAGATCTTCGGGCCGGTGGTTTCGGTCACTACCTTCAAGAACGAGAAGGAAGCGCTCGAAATCGCCAACGACACGCTGTACGGCCTCGGTGCCGGCGTCTGGAGCCGCGATGCCAACCGCTGCTACCGTTTCGGACGCGAGATCCAGGCCGGCCGCGTCTGGACCAACTGCTACCACGCCTACCCGGCCCATGCCGCCTTCGGCGGCTACAAGCAGTCCGGCATCGGCCGCGAGACGCATAAGATGATGCTCGAGCATTACCAGCAGACCAAGAATATGCTGGTGAGCTATAGCCCGAAGGCGCTCGGCTTCTTCTGAGAAGCGTTCCGTATGATGGGAGGGGTGTCAAAACCCCTCCCCAACCCCTCCCCACAAGGGGGAGGGGCTTAACGTGTGGCCCTCACCGTATTCACTCTTGAGCGCGGCATATGCAGCCGGCTTGTTGTTTTGCGAGACGGTGCCTCAGCTTAGCCCCTCCCCCTTGTGGGGAGGGGTTGGGGAGGGGAATCCTCCTCCCAAAACTCTGGAGGAAGAGCGATGGAAACCACCGTCAACGGCGAACCGCGTGTTCTCGCAACTGACACAGCCCTCGATCTGATTGCGGAAATCAGGCGCGATCACCCCGATATCCTCTTCCATCAGTCCGGCGGCTGTTGCGATGGCTCCTCGCCGATGTGTTATCCCGCCGATGAATTCATGATCGGCGACAGCGACGTCAAACTCGGCGAAATCGGCGGCGTGCCCGTCTATATCAGCGCCAGCCAGTTCGAGGCATGGAAGCATACGCAGCTCATCATCGATGTCGTGCCGGGCCGTGGCGGCATGTTCTCGCTCGATAACGGCCGCGAGAAACGCTTCCTCACTCGCTCCCGCCTCTTCGGCGGCGGCGAAGCCTGCGCCGTGCCGGATGTGGCCGTCAAGGCGGTCTAGGTCGCGTGGGTCTCGAGCGCGTGGCTTCAGATGGGAATTTCATCTGTAGTATTCCCATAGTACCTTCTCACCGGCGCTCTTTGTTAATCTCCGCCTGTTGGTTTCAAAGGAGGATACGATGCCAGCCTCAAAAATCCTGATGATCACGGGTGACTTCACCGAAGATTACGAAACGATGGTGCCGTTCCAGACGCTGCTCGCCTGCGGCTATACGGTCGACGCCGTCTGTCCTGGCAAGAAGGCGGGCGAGACCGTCGCCACCGCCATCCATGATTTCGAGGGCGACCAGACCTATTCCGAAAAACGCGGCCATAATTTCGCGCTGAACGCCACCTTCGAAAGCGTGCGCGCCGAAGATTACGATGCCCTCGTCATCCCCGGTGGCCGCGCGCCGGAATATCTTCGCCTCAATGCCGACGTCATTAAAACAGTCCGGCACTTCTTCGATGCCGGAAAACCTGTCGCCGCCATCTGCCACGGCGCGCAGCTGCTTGCCGCCGCCGGCGTGCTCAAGGGACGCACCTGCTCGGCCTATCCCGCCTGCCGGCCGGAAGTCGAACTTGCCGGCGGCATCTACGCCGATATTGCAATCACCGATGCGGTCTCCGACGGCAACTTGGTGACGGCACCGGCCTGGCCGGCAAATCCGTCGTGGCTGCGCCAGTTCATGGCCGTACTCGATGCCGCAGCTCTGCTGGAAAGCAACGCCGCCTGAGGAGGGCGGCACCGGGAGGACGACATGTGCGAATTGTTCATCAAGGCGGATGCGCGGCTTTGGGAAAGCACCACCCGGTCGTTGCGCATCGACGGCATGGTCACCAGCGTCAGGCTGGAGAATTTCTTCTGGTCGAAGCTCGAGGAAATCGCCCGGCGTGATAGCATGAATGTGGTCCAGCTGATTACCCGCCTGCACCATGAATCGATCGATGCCGGCCACGATCTCGGCAACTTCACGTCCTTCCTGCGGGTCTGTTGCGCCCGCTATCTCGACCTGCAGCTTACCGGCGACATCCCGGCGGATGTTACTCATCCGATCTCGGGCCTCGATGCGCCGGTCATCCTCGGCCGCGAACGAGCGAAATATCACTGAAAGCCGGACCGACAGGTCCATCGGCCGATGACGAACGGAACAGCCCACGGATAACACCGCGGGCTGTTCCGCAAGATGTTTGATCTAGTCTTGGCGCCGGGCTTGCACTGCCGGCCAGCCTGGATCAACAATGCGCGGCATCGTCCAAGACAGGCACAGCCGGGAGATCGAGCCATGAACGACCAGAGAGCCGTGATCGTCACCGGAGCCGGGGGCAATCTCGGCAGCGCCGTTGTTCGCGAACTGGCCGCAGCCGGAGCGAAGCTCGTCTGCATGAACCGTTCGAGCCAGGAGCTGGAAGCCTTGGCCAGCGATCTTCCCGCCTCTACGGAGTTTCTATCGATCGCCGGAACGGAGCTCACCGATTACGCCTCGTGCGCCGCCGCTGTCGCACGCGCGGTCAAGCGCTTCGGCGGCATCGGCGCATTGGTCAACACCGTCGGCGGTTTCCGGATGGGACCGGTCGGGCCCGAGGCACCTGCGCAATGGGACATGATGATGACGGCGAACGCCCGTACCGCGCTGACGATCAGCGCTGCGGTTCTGCCGACGATGAAAGCCGCCGGCTACGGCCGCATCGTTCACGTCGCCGCCGCGCCCGGTCTGAAGGCCGGCGCCAACCAGGCGGCTTATGCTGCTTCGAAAGCCGCCGTCATCCGATTGACCGAAGCAATCGCCGCCGAATGCCGCGATGACCGCATCACCGCCAACTGTATCCTGCCAGGAACGATCGACACGCCCGAGAATCGAGCAGCCATGCCCAATGCGAAGACGGACGGCTGGGTATCGCCGCAATCGATCGCCCGTCTCGTCGCCTTTCTGATTTCGCCGGCCGCAGCCGTCGTCACCGGCGCGGCAATCCCGGCGACCGGCCGCGAATAGCGAAAGGATTCGTCCTTCTAGCCAGTGACGGGCCTCTGGCGTGAGGTACGGTCGTTTTGATACTCTCGGAAAGGGGCTTCCGCATGAGGGCAATCGGGATGGCTTCACTCGGCCCTTCATGCGGCAGACGCAAGACAGCGGGGGCGGGGCACACGATGGCGTTAACGATCCTATTGCGGCGAAATTTGCCCGGCGGCGGTTCCGATGACTGACGGGCCGGCATTGGGAAGCGTCAGCGAAACCAGTCTGCGCGGGGAATGGTTCCTCGGCGTCAGCATCGTAACCAGCCTGATATTCATAGCCTTCCCCGAGCAGCTCTTCCGGCATCTTTCCCACCCGTTTTGGTTCACCATCATTTTCGGGTGGCTGTTTGCCGTCGTTCTCGGCTCCGCCTTGTCGGTCGTTCGGCATGCCGATCGTCTGGCCGAACGGTTGAAAGAGCCTTACGGCACGCTCATTCTGACGCTTGCCATCACCTCGATCGAAGTGATGGCGATCTCAGCCGTCATGATTCATGGCGAGAACAACCCCACGCTCGCGCGCGACACCCTGTTTGCGGTCGTTATGATCATCCTGAACGGCATGGTCGGTCTGTCGTTGCTGCTCGGCGCCTGGCGGCGGCCGGAACAGCAGCATAATCTCCAGGGCGCCAATGCCTATCTCGGGGTCATCGTGCCGCTTGCCACGCTGAGCCTCGTCATGCCGACCTTTCTTGCCGGTCCGGACGGACCGCATCCATCCGCACCGCGGCAACTCATACTCGGTGTGATCTCGGTCGGCCTTTACACCACGTTTCTCTTCCTTCAGGCCGGTCGCCATCAGGAATATTTCGCCGCCGACAGCAACCATCATGAGCCTCGGGGCGATCAAGCTCCTCCTCGCGGGTCGATCTGGCCTCATGTCATCCTGCTTTTCGCCTACATGGGTCCGGTGGTCTTTCTGGTCGAACAGCTTGCCTTGCCGATCGATTACATCATCGAAACCCTGCGTGCTCCGACCGCATTCGGCGGGGTCGTCATGGCCATCCTTGTCGCAACACCCGAGGCGATCAGCGCCGTGCGCGCATCCGTCGCCAATAATCTTCAGCGCTCCGTCAATATCTTCCTGGGTTCGGTCTTGTCCACGATCGGGCTGACCGTGCCGGCGATGCTCGTCATCAGCCGTCTTTACGGGCACCCGGTAACGCTCGGCCTCGAACACGGGGATCTGGTGATGCTCCTGCTCACTCTAGCCGTCAGCATCATCACCTTCGCCAGCGGCCGCACGCATCTCATGCAGGGCGCGGTCCACCTGGTGCTTTTCCTGGCTTATGTGCTGCTCATTTTCCAGCAGCCGTGACCTCCCCAGCAATGTCTTGTCGTCCTTCTTGGTTAGCGGAGAATAGAAAAGTAAAGATTCCACGCTTCGGCCGTCTTCCGCTATGATCCCTGGAACTTATCCCGCATCTTGCCGGCAATAGCGGCGCCTGCGGGATTGACGTGACGATACGGAGACCGGACTTGAGCTCACTATTACTTGGCGGGCTTGTATTTGTTTTTCTGTCGGCGGCAACGTCGATAGGAATGATGGTCCGCGCCCGCCTGCCGGATCACCATCTCAGCTCGGAATCCAAGGACGTCATCCGGCTCGCGACCGCGGTGGTGGGAACGCTGTCTGCCCTAGCACTCGGCCTACTGATCGCATCTGCCAAATCGAGCTATGACAATGCTGAAGCGGAAATGAGAACAGTTGCAGCGCGAATATTGCTATTGGACCGCGTCATGGCCCATTACGGCCCGGAAACCGACAATGCGCGCCGACTGCTGCGCGAACTCATCGAGAAACGGCTAAGCCGCGGCTGGACGGCCGAGACCACCGACGAGGTATCAGGTACGGCGCTGGGGGAATATCAAGATATCGAAGCGGTTCAGGGCGACCTTCGATCGTTGTCGCCGCGGGATGACGTGCAGCATTCTCTCCAGTCGCGCGCGCTTGAAGTGAGCGGCATGGTCGCCGAAACCCATTGGCTGCTGGTCGAATCCGGCCGTGAGGGCTTGCCCTGGGCATTTCTCGCCGTTCTCGTCTGTTGGCTCGGATTGCTTTTCTCCACCTTCGGGCTGCAGGCGCCCGTAAATCCAACAGTGCTCTCAATCCTGTTCGTTTGCGCCCTATCCGTCGCAGGTGCAGTCTTCCTCATCTCAGATATGGCCAATCCTTATGTCGGACTAGTCCGCGTTTCGGAAGCACCTCTGCAGTCCGCCCTCGAACGGCTCGGAAAGCCGTAGCGACGTCTCCTTGCTTCGGCAGTTCAATTGCGCACCAAGGGCTATTGCAATTTGTAGCAATGCCGCGACATAATATCACATGCCTTGAACCTTCGGCAGGCCGTGGGGGCCGCCGTCGAGGCACGCATGAAGACTGGGCTCGTGACATGTCGGGGGCGGCGGCAATGCGTGGGAGAGTGCACCAGGGTCTGCAACTTTTTATAGCACTTGCCGGCACGGCAATTCTCGCCGGCTGCGAGGAGAGCGGCAATACTTATGTTGCCCCTCCGCCACCTTCGGTTCGCGTCGCGCAGCCGGTCCAGCAACCGGTAACGCTCTATTTCGAGCTCACCGGCAATACCGCGCCGCTCAATTCCGTTGATATCGAGGCGCGCGTCCAAGGTTATATCCAATCGATCGACTATCAGGACGGCATGATGGTGAAGAAGGGCACCAAGCTCTTCGGCATCGAACGCGACACCTATCAGGCGCAACTGGATCAGGCGAAGGCGTCGCTCGCTTCGCAGCAGGCGTCTCAGGTCGGCGCAAAGCAGGAATATGACCGGCAGCTCAATCTCATGAAGCAGCAGGTCACCACCCAGACGGCGGTCGACAGCGCCAAGGCGACGCTCGACGAGGCGAATGCAGCCATCCTGAACGCCCAGGCCAATCTCGAACTCGCGACGATCAACCTCGGCTATACCGAGGTGCTTGCCCCCTTCGACGGTATCGTCACGGATCACCTCGTCGATATCGGCGCGCTTGTCGGCATATCCGGTCCCACCAAACTCGCCAGCATCGTCCAGACCGATCCGCTCTATGCTTATTTCAACGTCAGCGAGACACAGGTGCTGATGATCAAGCAAGATCTGGCCAAGCAGGGACGCACCTTCAGGCAGACGGACCTTCCGAACATACCGGCGGAGCTCGGCTTGCAGACGGAAGAAGGTTATCCGCACAAGGGACATCTCGACTACGTATCGCCTCAGCTCGATGCCTCCACAGGCACGCTTCAGGTGCGCGCCCTTTTCGACAACAAGGATCACGCCATGTTGCCCGGCCTCTTCGTCAGGGTGCGCGTACCGGTCGGACACAACGACAAGGCACTGCTGGTGCGCGACGACGCGATCGGAACCAACCAGCTGGGCAGCTACGTGCTCGTTCTCGGCAAGGACGACATCATCGAGCAGAAGCAGGTCAAGACGGGCCAGCGCGAAGGTCCGCTTCGCGTCATCGAGTCCGGCCTCGATCCGGCTGACCCGGTCGTCATCCAAGGTATCCAGCTGGCAATCCCCGGCAGCAAGGTTACCCCCGAGAAGATGGAAATGAACCCGGCGGCGAGCGCTGCCGGCGATGCAAAGGCCACGACCACGATGCAATGAATTCGCCACAGGCTTCATCCTGAACGTCCGAGGACAACAGCATGATCTCGCGCTTTTTCATCGAGCGACCGGTACTCGCCAATGTTCTGGCGCTGGTCTTCGTGCTCATCGGCGCTGTCGCCCTCTTCCAACTGCCCGTGGCGCAATATCCGAACGTCGTCCCGCCGACCGTGCAGGTCACGACGCGCTTTCCCGGCGCCAGCGCGCAGACCCTCATCGACACCGTGGCATTGCCGATCGAGCAGCAGGTCAACGGCGTGCAGGACATGCTCTATATGCAGTCGACGAGCGCCAGCGACGGCACCTATTCGCTGATCGTGACCTTTGCCATCGGAACGGATCCTGATCAGGCGCAGGTTCTGGTGCAGAACCGCGTCGCCATCGCAATGTCGTCGCTTCCCGAAGCGGTGCAGCTTCAGGGCGTCACGACCCAGAAGAAATCGACGGCGATCCTCGGCTTCGTCACCCTGACCTCGCCCGACAGCCGCTATGACAGTCTCTTCCTGTCGAACTATGCCGTCATCAATCTGCAGAACGAACTCGCCCGCCTGCCCGGGGTCGGCAACGTGACCGTGTTCGGCGCCGGCCAATATGCCATGCGGATCTGGATGGATCCGAACCTCTTGCAGGCGCGCGGCCTGACGCCGCAGGATGTCGTCAATGTCGTGCAGCAGCAGAGCCAGGAAGTCGCCGCCGGCCAGATCGGCATCCCGCCCGTGCCGAAGGGGCAAGTCTTCCAATACACGCTGAATGTCAACGGCCGGCTGAACGATGCGCCCGACTATGAGAACATCATCGTCAAGGTCGAAACCGGACAGGGTGGCCGGATCACACGCGTCCGCGATATCGGCCGCGTCGAACTCGGTGCCCAGACCTACAGCCAGTCCTTCATGCAGAACGGCCGACCGGCGGCCGGCATCGGCATTTTCCAGCTGCCGGAGGCGAACGCCATTGCCGTGGCGCAGGCGGTAAACGCCAAGATGGAGGAACTTTCCAAAAGCTTCCCGCAGGGCCTCGAATATCACCTGCCCTTCGACACGACGAAATTCGTCAAGGCCTCCATCGATGAGGTCTACGTCACCCTGATCGAGGCGGGCGTGCTCGTTCTCATCGTCATTCTCGTTTTCCTGCAGGACTGGCGGGCGATGCTCGTGCCGGCAACCACGGTTCCCGTTACCATCATCGGTGCCTTCGCGGCGATGGCGGCATTGGGTTTCACCGTCAACCTGTCGACGCTCTTTGCCATCGTTCTTGCCATCGGCATCGTCGTCGATGATGCCATCGTCATCGTCGAGGGCGTCGCCCGGCACATCGAGGCGGGCATGTCAGGCCGAAAGGCGGCGGAGAAGGCGATGGAGGAACTGCTCGGCCCCGTCATCGGCATCACGCTTGTGCTGATGGCCGTCTTCATTCCGGCCGCCTTCCTGCCCGGCCTGACCGGCCAGCTCTACCGGCAGTTCGCGCTCGTCATCGCCGCCACGGCGCTGATCAGCGCCATCAATGCCGTCACCCTGAAACCGACCCAATGCGCACTCTGGCTGCGGCCGCCGGTGCCGCTCGAGAAACGCAACGTCTTCTACCGCGGCTTCAACAGGGGCTATGATTGGGGCGAACGTCACTATGCCGGCCTGATCGGAGCGATGACCCGCCACAGCGGCATCATGGCCGTCGCTGCCCTCGCGCTGATCGGCGTCGCCGTCTGGGGGCTCACGCGCCTGCCGACCGCGTTTCTGCCGATCGAGGATCAAGGCTATGTGCTGATCAGCACGCAATTGCCCGACGGCGCCTCGAAGGAACGGACAGATGCCGTAATGGAAGAGGTCGGCAAGATCGCCGAAGCCACACCCGGCGTCGATCAGGTTCTGACCATCAGTGGCATTTCCGTTCTCGACAACAATGCCAGCCTGCAGAACGCCGGCGTGGCCTATGTCGTCCTCAAGGATTGGGATGAGCGCGGCAAGGCGAAAGGACAGGACCTGCTGTCGATCTATCAGCATTTGAATGGCGCGCTACAAAACGTGCTGTCCGCCAAGACGCTTGTCGTCGTACCGCCGCCGATCCAGGGCGTCGGCAACGCCAGCGGCTTTACCATGCAGGTCGAGATCAGGAACGGCGTTTCCGACTATCCGCTGCTGCAAGCGCTTGCCGATACGATCGTCAAGAACGGCGATGCCCAATCGTCGCTGCAGAGGCTGAGCACGCCTTTCCGCTCGAACGTGCCGCAACTCGCCGTTTCTGTCGACCGCATCAAGGCTGAGACGCTGGGAATCGCGGTGAGCCAGGTCTTTTCCGCTCTCTCCGGCTATGTCGGATCGAGTTATGTGACCCAGTTCAACAAATTCGGCCGCACCTTCCAGGTCTATGTGCAAGCCGCGTCCGATTTCCGTGTGAGCCCCGAAGATATCCGCAACCTCAAGGTCAAGGCCGGTGACGGGACGATGGTGCCACTCGGCACGGTCGTCGATGTCACCATGACGCAAGGCCCCTCTCTGATCAGCCTCTACAATCTCTATCCCACAGCCACGATCGTTGGCGCGCCGGCCGCCGGTTTCAGCTCCGGCCAGGCGCTCGATGTCATGGAGCAGATCGCCGATCAGACGCTACCGCGAGGCACCGGCTTCGAATGGACGGCGCTGTCCTACCAGGAGAAGGCGGTCGGCGGTCAGATCTATTTCGTCTTCGCGCTCGCCATGCTCCTCGTCTATTTCGTCCTCGCGGGCCAATATGAAAGCTGGATCCTGCCGCTGGCCGTGCTATTCGCCGTGCCGCTCGCTCTCCTCGGCACGGTGGCGGTGCTGATGGCGGTGGGGGCCGCCAACAATCTCTATACCCAGATCGGCATCATCCTGCTGATTGCGCTCGCAGCCAAGAATGCCATCCTCATCGTCGAATATGCGAGGGAAAAGCGGGCGGATGGCATGGAAATCCTCGGCGCGGCGGTCGAGGCCGCCCGCCTGCGTTTCCGGCCGATCCTGATGACCTCTTTCGCCTTCATCCTCGGCGTCCTGCCGCTGGTGCTCGCGACAGGCGCCGGCGCATCGGCCCGCAAATCGATCGGCATATCGGTCTTCAGCGGCATGATCGCCTCGACCTGCCTCGCCGTGCTCTTCGTGCCGTCCTTCTACGTCCTGTTGCAGCGCCTCGAGGAATATTGGAAGCGGCGCCCCAAGGCCGAAGAGGTGGCAAAAGCCGAAATATCGAAGGTGGGATAGGGCAGCCGCAATCGCTACTGCACAATCACCTGCACGTAAACGCTGCCGCTCTTGGCGTAATAAAGGGAGCCGCATCGGTAGTAGTAACCGCCGTAATAGGGACCGTAGAGGCACCCCGGCGGAAGCACGGCGATCGTCGTCGCCGTCCGCACGACCCGGCGCGTCGTCCGGCGGGCAACACCCGCATAGGAGAGCGGCGTCAGCGGCCGGCCGATGACCGCGCCCGCCGGCGTGGCGAAGCCGATCGACAACGGAAGAGCTCCCTGCCCTTCGATGCGAAAGTCGGTGAATGTCAGGACCCCGGCAAGGCCGAGAGCGAACAGCAGCTTGTTACGGTTCATTTCACTTCTCCCGTATCGGCAGGGGCCGGAAGCTCATCGAGCGATTGCAACTCGCTGAGATCGACCGTCTTTGCGCCCGCTGGAATCTCGATGCTGTAGGACGCAGCGGCGACATCGGCTCCGCTTTTGAAATCGCTGATTTCGAGCGTGTACTGCGGCGCCTGGACGATGTGTTTGCTGGTGATGACGTAACGGCGCGGTATAGGCTGCGAACCGGCCTGTATCCAGATCTGCCAATCGATCTCAGGCGTTCGGAAGGCAAGGTAGTCGCACTCGACGCCGTCCACGAAAGCGCTGGAAATGTGCTTCGCCTCAGTCACATCAGTCATCAGCACATCATAGACGTCGGAGGACAGCAGATCCGCACCCGGCGCCTCCACACCCGCGGTCATCATCCTGTCGATCAGGTCGTCGAGTGAACCCTTGCCATCGATCTTGGCATAGGCGTCGAGGTTCTTGCCGTGAACCGTCAGCGACGAGCCGTCGAAACTGACATCGACGTCGGCGAAGCCGCCGGTGCGCGTGACGCGCAGCTTATCGGGGCGCGTCAGGTTGGCCGTACCGGAACTGACGAACTGGAGCTTCTCGAAGTCGGGTGTCACCGCTTCCAGCGACGACTGGTAGGTAAACGATATCGTCTTCTGCGCCGCCAGAAAATCGGACATTTTCTTGAGCAGCTCTTTTGCATCATCCGCCCAGGCGCTCGTCGGCAGCGCCAAGCTGGCCGAAACTGACGCATATATGAGCATCCGCTTCAATCGCGGGAAAGGGAAAGTCGATGACATGGCGATGCCTTTCGTTCGTGTCGTCATTGATTTCATCGAGTTGCAGATGACGGCTCCGGGCCTGCCGCAGCCGGATATGAAATATGAGAGATGCAAAGCATGCATGCAGGTAAGCGAAGAGCCTTGCCTGCCTTGGCGGCACCGCGCTCATCGAGTGTCTCGCTGGAGCGCGATAGCCTCTTTCGGGGAGCAGGTTTCGAACGGGCGCTACAATCCCGAGGTCAGGACCCTGTGGCAGGCCGGCGACACGCGCGGCAGATTGTCCCGCAGGCAGGCGATGCCCCGCCCTCCTCCCAATGGGACCATGCGGCAGAAGGCCCGGAAGTCCGCTCCGCAGGTCTCCCTGAGGATCATCAGTTCCTCCCGCGGAGAAAAGGCCGGCATCACGCCTCCGGGGGCCGGCGTGGTCGCGCCCGTGGCAGCAGTATTGCCGGAAGCTGGGGCCGATCCCCCCAATGCCGCAACGGCCTGCTGGCACGGCGCCGATAAGGCGGCGTTATGCTGCTGCAGACAGCTGAGCGCCTCGGCGCCTCCCGGCGTCACCCCGGAACATTGTGCCATGAAATCCCGCTGGCAGGCAGATTTGACCGCATTGCGCTGCGCCTGCGTCGGTTGATGCGCGGGCGTGCCGGTCGCCGGTGCCGGACTTGTCGCTCCGGTCGTTGTCGGTGCCGCCGGGGCCGGCTCCGCGGATGTCGATTTGGGCTTGGCGCTGATCGCCGACACCGCCTTCCGGCAGCCCGCCGAAAGCGTGGCGCTATGCTGTTGCAGGCATGTGAGCGCCTCTATGCCCCCCGGCGTCACCCCGGAACACTGCGCTATGAAATCGGAGCGACATTCCGCCTTGATCGCATTGCGCTGCTCTTCGGTCGGCGCTTGCGCCGAAGCAGCACTGGCAAAAAGCGCCATTGCGCAAAGCGTCGGCAATCCCGATATTGCCCACAAAAGACGACGCCTCCGATGCGGAGGCGCCAGTAGAGAAGATGCCCGTTTTTGCATTATCCCCCCCCTATAACTCTTTGATTTATTTCATCAAACCGAACTGACCTTCTGAATAGCATAATAGGCGCCGCCAGGAATGGACGGACGTTGCTTACTGTCATGGAATATAAAAAGCGCCTGACCTACATATATTGGAATATTCTTATTTTAGCAACTATCTAAACCCTGGCGCAACCTTCCAGATATGCCGGCCGCACTTCAAGTTCTTGGCTTTCTGGATGTCTCGATCGCTAGACCATCGCGCCCTTTCGATCGACATGCTTCCTTCCCAGGATCGTTCGCCCTACCTGGGTCCCGGGAACTTTGGCCAGAGATTCCACGACGTCTGTCGGATCGTCCTGCCCGTTTTCACCGCCTGATCTCGACCGGCGTGCCGTCCGGCACCACCCGCCAGACCTCTTCCATTTCCGCATCGGTGACCGCGACACAACCCGCCGTCCAGTCTACCCAGCGGTGAAAAGTCCCGAGCCAGCCGAGGCCGTTGCGAATGCCGTGAATCATGATGTCCCCACCCGGTTTCTCACCACGCGCCGCGGCGGCCGCAGTGTCCCGAGCGTCGGGATAGCTGATGTGCAGAGAGAGAGGTGGAAAGCGCTGCGCGGGTTCCGCGCGTCGATCCGGTAATGCCCCTCCGGCGTCCGGTTATCCCCTTCCCGCGCCTTCGCCTCCAGCCCGCCGCGCCCGAGGGAGACGGCGTAGGTTCGCAACATCTGCCCACCGCTGAACAAGGTCATCGTGTGGCCGGTCTTGTCGATGAGGACGGAATCGGCCCGGGAATTTGCAGGCAGAGGCGGCTCGGCGTCACGTCCAAGGACAGCAATCCCCGCAATTGCCGCTGCCCCTGCGCCAACCATCAACACCAGTGGCTTCAACTTCATCAACAATCTCTTCGCCTTATCTCCGGCGCAGATTGCGCACGCAGCGCGAGCAAGGCAAGGTTCCTGCTGCGGCGCGATTCATTGCGCCGGCAAGCACGGTGGATCAAACGCCGACCTCGCCTGGATTGACGGCTGTCGGGATGCCGAATGCCGTGTCTCCAAACGCACGAAAGCCCTCCATGGTTGGAGGGCTTTTTCGTATTGTTTTGCTTTTGGCTTTGTCTTGGGAATTTGGTTTCGTTGGCAGGATTTGAACCTGCGGCCTTCAGGTT
>NZ_ML133711.1 GCF_003985155.1 Rhizobium vallis
GCTTCTGCCTTGGCGGTCGCTGCTTCTGCTTCGGCTGCGACACGTCGAGCGCGTTCCTGGGCCAGCAGTGCAAGCGCACTGGCAAGGTCGTCCGGAAGCTCTTCGGTCGCATTGCTCATGACAGGATGGAATCATATTCGACCCTGTCATTCCAGTGTTTTTGCCTATCCGGCCGACGTCGGCCGCCAGGTCTTTTGCGGCATCCGCCAGTCGATACCTTCCAACAGATAACCGAGCTGCGCAGGCGTGATCACCACCGTGCCATCGGCCGCTGATGGCCAGATGAAGCGGCCGCGCTCCAGCTTCTTCGTGAACAGGCAAGCGCCCTGGCCGTCATGCCAGATCACCTTGATCAGACCGCCACAGTGCGCTTCATAATGCATCCCTCCATCAAATTCCGGGCAACCGGACGACTTTATCGTATTGATAATCTTCATAAAACTTGGGGCGTCGATCGACGACACCCTGCACCCCTATCCGGACGGCTTCCGAGGTTAACGCATCTACCGGAACCATCCACGGCGAGCCGGGAAGGATTTGCGTTGCAGGAAGAATTCCTCTCTGCACCAGGCTTTTGGCCGATCCCACGCAAATACCGAGTTTCTCCGCCGCTTTCATCAAGCTGATCATCGGTATCTCCACTTTGGTGGCATCATATTCGGGAATTCCCAGACGCTCGCGCATGTCACGAACACGCACGGCCGTCCAGCTCTCGCCATCACCTGTCTTGCAAAGCATCCGATTGAGGGAGACCGCGAGTTCCCGATCTGGCCAATGTCCGCCCAGTTTGCGCAGTGCTTCGACGGCCGATGGTGCGAGCTCAGCAGGATATCTTCCGGTCTTGACGCGCGCCACACGCACCTCTGTGTGCCGACCTCCGGTCCAATGGATCAACAGCACCGCCTCGTTGGTCGCATCGTCGAGATCGCAAATAATCTCCTGAACCAGGATGTGAATGAGCCGCTGCTTTGTTCTCGTCTCAGTGGAGGGCGCATTCCAGACGGTCGGGAGATCCTGGGCAAGCTGCAGGAGTCGGCCACGATCGATGACGGGGCGCGCTGCTGACAGCGCGGACAGGTCCTTGATCTTGCGCTCAAGCACGCCCACTCGCTCCAGGGCATCATTCCATCGGGCCTCCAGTTCGCGTGCAACATGCCGCTTGGCCGGGTCCACAAGCTCATACCTGCGACTGGCCAACAGCGCTTCGTAGCGTGAGCCTTCGAGGTCCCGATCGAGTGCCGCAATGACATCTCTTCGGGACCGCTCGACTTGATCCGAGGCGAAGATTGCCGCTTCGACGGCACGATCAGACACCGCTTCCAGAATCTGGACCGCAACGGCGCGATCGACCCTGACGCCGCCAATGCCGATACAAAGGCCGACACCCACGTGTGCATCGTCGCCGCGGCACTGATAGCGATGCGCGTTGCCCTTCGCGCTGCCGTAGAAGACGCGCATCATTCGGCCACAGCGACCGCATCGCATCAGCCCGGTCAAAAGGGCACGACCGCCACGCGCTGACTTGCGATCGCAGTTCTTCTTCATGTGCGCGTTCTCGGCCAGGAGCTTGTGGTTCTCCTCGTATTCCCGCCAACTGATGTAACCTTGATGATTGTCGCGCAGCAACACGCTCCATTCATCCCGGGGTTTGCGCACCCCAGTGGCCTTGCGAGCGCGACCATCGATGATCCGCGTTCGCTGTGCGCGTCTTCCGAAGGCGTAGGCGCCCGCATAGAGTGGGTTGTGGAGGATCTGCATGACGCTGTGGTACGCCGGCGCTTTCCAGACGAGCTTGCAGACGTCGACATTGCGCAGAACGACCGGCATCTTGATATCGGCCGACCGCAGCCACAAAAAGACCTGTCGTCCACTTCCCAGCTCCCGGAATTTGGCAAAGACCAGCCTGATCGTCTCAGCCACATGTTCGTCCGGGTCGATCTCGATCTTGCCCACTTCGCTCCAGCACAAGCCCGGCGGCAACATGAACCGCAGTTCCCCGCGTCCTGCCTTGGAATCGCGTGCTGCGATGCCGCGCTGACGCATCAAGCTAAGCTCATACTCCGACATCGTGCCTTTCAATCCAAGCAGCAGACGATCGTTGACGAGCCGCGGGTCATAGGCACCATCCGGATCGATGACCAGCGTACCGGCAAGTGCGCAAAGGTCGATCAGATGATGCCAGTCCCTGCCATTGCGCGCCAGGCGGGATGCCTCGATGCAATAGACCGCTCCCACATCGCCGGAGCAGACCTGTGCCACAAGCCGTTCGAATCCAGGCCGTTCCATGCTGCCTGAGCCGGAGCGGCCGAGATCGTCATCGATTGCGGTCACCGATGCAAAGCCGGTCGTTGCGGCAGCTCCAGCCAGATCATACTGCCGGCGCTGACTTTCCAGATTGCCGGTGACCTGAGTCATTGTGGACTGGCGGACATAGACCACAGCGGCGCGGCCAAGATGGTCAGGCGTGATCTTCGTGTTCATCAACGCCTCCCGTCTTCGTCATTCTGTTCGCGTCCAAAGCTTCCAGCAGAAGATCCGCCAGCGCTTCCACCAACCCTTTGACGTTCTTGACCGCCGGAACCTGAAGATTTTGGCGCTCCAACTGCAGAACGAGTTGGTCGCGATTTTGATGTCGCTTGCTTCGCATCATCCTTCTCCTTCTTCCTCGAAGGACGGGATTTTGCTCCTCTTGCGTGAGTCGCGCCGAACGATGCCAGCGCCGCTGCCAATTCGTTGAGACCGGCAATGCTGATCTCAGGCAGCCCTAGCGCCATGATAGTGCAATAGCTTTGATCGAACATCCAATTCGGCAACTCGCGGCACAGATCTGGACGCTCATCCGTGTAGATGCAGGTTAAACTTTTGCCACGCCTGAACGGTGAGACCTGCACTTTCTTCCCGAACAGCGGGTGCCAAGGATAGGCAATCGTCGAATAACGGGAAACGTATGCAGAATGTCGGTAGTTGTCCACCGCGGCCGCGGAATACGAACAGGTGTCCACACATCGGGTCGCGCTTCAGCGCCTCCTGCACCATCAACGACAAACCGGGGAAGCCCTTTCGCATATCGGTGTGGCCTGTCGCCAGCCAGACCTTCACGCCACTCGGAACCGGAATCATCGCAGCCCCAGCACGCAATCGAGAATCCGGCCAAGGGCATCCGTATCGATGTCGCTATCCACGCGCACGCGCCGACCCCGTCCAAGCTCGATTGTCACATTGCTACGCTTCCGACGAGGGTGGGATGTGGTGGGCGATTCCGGTTGAACGGGAGAGACTGTCGAAGCGGCCTCGGATACGATCACCGGCACCAAAGTCGCCGTATCAGACCTTGGCTCCTCGATCCGGCAAAGCTCTTTGCGCCAACGGAACAACTGGCTGACATGGATGCCGGCCGCGCGGGCAATCTCGGAGATGACCGCGTCTGGCTCAAAGCACGCAGCGACAAGGCGCTCTTTATCTTCGCGTGACCAGCGCCGACGGCGCTCTACAGACGTGATCACCTCAATTGGATGCTTCGTCATATGACCACTCCTAGTGTTACCACTAGGACTGGCAGTCAGAAGCCCTCTATCGCAAGACGGCCTTCACCGTGGGCTTACCAAGATCTGGAATCGGCGGTCAGTGATCGGATCGCGCAGATGGTGGTCAAGCAGATGATTGATCCGGAATCCGACATCAAAGCTGTTCGACAATCTTCCGCATGATCTCTTGCTGAAGACGGTCAGAAAAGACGTTAAATGCAACTGGGCTCTGCTCTACATCGAAAGATGGTTGACCGCGCCTATGGAAAAGAACGGAGAAGTCATTGAGCGGATGCGTGGTACCCCGCAAGGGGGCGTGGTCAGCCCGATCCTATCGAATCTCTTCCTGCATTACGCGTTTGACGTCTGGATGACCCGGACGCATCCGGATCTACCATAAAGGCCTGGCGCCGGCGAAGATCGGCGGCTACGTCAAACCGACACTGAGGGTGCGGCCGCCGACAACTACACCTTGACGCGTCGCTGGTTGACGCGAATGGCTTTCGCTTGACCCTCCACGCTGGCACGTGCAGCATCGTCGGCCTGATCGATTTCAGGACGAACGCGTGCATCGATCGGGTGGTGATCATGCTCCTGCTCAGGACTCCGATACGTTGAAACGACAACGCCACGGTGCAACAGCTCGTTCATGTCGTGTTACCTCTTCGAAGGCTACAAGCTATCTGGGAAAGACTTACCTTGTAGGGCATTGGCGGAAGGATCGACAATCGAAAAGACAGGCAGAAATCTCGTCTGCAAGGCCGGCCCCAGAAGGGGTCGGAAGGGAAGATCCGTAGGACAGCTCCCGCGAAACCTCTAGAAAAGTCCAGCCTTTTGAGACCTCGCAACCGGCGGAGAGGATGTTGCTGTCCTGCCTCTATTCAACAGACCTCTCCCCCTTTAAGTTCAGTCGGCGAGCGACCCTTGGGCGATCGCTATGCGCCGATCCCGCCCATGCAGACGTATTTCATGGATAAGAAGTCATCCATTCCGTACTTTGAGCCCTCTCGGCCGAAGCCGGATTGCTTGACGCCGCCGAATGGCGCTAATTCGGTGGAAATCAGACCCGTGTTCACGCCAACCATGCCGTATTCCAGCGCCTCTGTGACCTTCCAAACGTTCCTGAGGTCGTTGGCGAAAAAGTAGGCTGCCAAGCCGAATTCCGTATCGTTCGCGAGTTCGATGACTTCCTCGACAGTATCGAACTTGAACACCGGAGCCAGAGGCGCGAAGGTTTCCTCACGCGCAACCTTCATATCCTTTGTGGCACCCGAGAGAAGCGTTGGTTGGACGAACGTGCCTCCGCGAGCATCGCGGTCACCACCAACCACGACAGTCGCACCCTTGGTCACAGCGTCATCGATATGACCATAGAGCTTTGCTACCGCTTCATCGTTGATCAACGGGCCGATCGTCGCCCCGCTCTCAAACCCGTCAAGAACCTGCAAGGCACTCACGCGCATTGCCAGCTTCTCGACGAACCTGTCATGGATCCCGCTCTGTACGTAAATACGGTTCGCGCACACGCAGGTTTGACCCGCGTTACGAAACTTAGAAAGCATAGCCCCCTCGACCGCCTGGTCGAGATCTGCATCGTCGAAAACGATAAACGGCGCATTGCCGCCGAGTTCCAGGCTCAGCTTCATGATCTTCTGGGCGCCTTGCGCCATCAAGATACGGCCAACTTCGGTCGAACCGGTGAAGGTCAGTTTCTTGACGACCGGGTTGGAGCAGACCTCCTCGCCAAACATTCTTGCATTATCCGTCGGGAGGACGCTGAACAAGCCATCGGGTATTCCGGCACGCTCCGCGAGGATCGCCAATGCAAGCGCCGATAACGGAGTCTCGGCAGCAGGCTTGAATACGATCGCGCAGCCGGACGCGAGCGCCGGCGCGATCTTGCGGCACACCATCGCCGACGGAAAGTTCCAAGGAGCGATGGCGGCCACAACGCCAACCGGCTGCTTGATGACAAGCAGTCGCTTGTCGGCCTGGTGACCTGGAATGGTGTCACCATAGACACGCTTGGCTTCCTCACCGAACCATTCGATGTAGGAAGCGCCGTAAGCAATCTCGCCACGCGCTTCCGCCAGTGGCTTGCCCATTTCCGATGTCAGAATTACGGCCAGGTCTTCAGCGTTAGCTACCACCTCTTCGTAGAACTTCCGCATGATCAGCGAGCGTTCCTTCGCCGAAACCTTAGCCCACTTCTTCTGTGCAGCCTTTGCAGCATCGATAGAGGCTCGCACTTCAGCAAGGCCAGCGCTAGGCAAAGAGGCAAGGACGTCCATCGTGGAGGGGTTTAGCACGTTGATGCGTGTGCCGTTTACCCCTTCGCTCGACCACTTTCCTCCAACCAGCATCTGCTCGCGAACGAGAGTCTGGTCCTTTAAACGGCCTAGCAGGGTGCTGGAGATTGCCATGGATCTTCCTTTCTATGCATTGATCATATCTGATTTCGAATGTGTGGTGACCGTGCGTATATCGCGACCATCGGAACGATGAGCAGACCGACGACAGCCTGCTGCGCCGGAAAGTTCAGTCCGAGGCCAACTAGAAGCGAGGTCAGTACAGTCAGGACAAGAACACCGAGCACTGTCGCGCCATAGCCGCCCGCCCCACCAAGAAGCGACGTCCCTCCAATCACCACCGCTGCTACGGTGGTGAAAAGATAAGGGTCGCCCACGCCGACGAAGCCACCACCGGAAAACCCTAGTAGCAGCATGCCCGTGATTGCAGACATGGCACCGCTGACGCTATGGATGACGGTCCAGACCTTGAATTCGGAGATTCCGAGGCGGGCGGCCGCCGTCCGGCTTCCGCCGACGGCGTAAATGCTGCGGCCAAACCAGGTGTTGTACATGAACCATCCAAGCGCGATGGCGACGATAGCCCAGATCACGATGACCGGAGGCAGCGACAGGCCGAAAAACTTTCCGTTGAACGCCGAAATGTTCCTCAGCCATTCGGGTACCGGAGCAAACACTGTACCACCAAACGCCGAGCCGAGTGAGGTGTAGATCTGGACCGCACCGACGGCCGCGAAGCCAACTCCGAGCGACATGATCAGCGCTTGCCCTTGGAGACGGAAGCTCAGGGCGCCATTGGCGGCCCCGACAAGCGCACCGAGGAGCATGACAACCAGCATCGCGAGGGGAGCGGGAATACCTGCGACCATAAGGCTGGGAAGGAGGATGTTCGCGCCTCCAATAATATATGGTATCGAAAGATCGAGCGCACCGACCAGAGCGCACAGGGTCTGGCCAATGGAGGCAAGCCCCAGAAACGCTGCGAGAAGAAGGATTGAACGCGCGTTTTGGGATGATACGAAGCCGGGGACCAGCAATGCACCGAGTGCTAAGAGAGAGGCCAGAAGAACAAAGCCAATGACGATGCTCCGATGAGCCTTGAGCGGGTTAGACTTCTGAGCCGATTTGATTTCGGAATTCATAACTGTCGCGACCATTATCTTGCTCCTTACACAACCGCGCGGCGACTGATGACAAAGACGTTCACGAGAAGTGATCCGACGAGGATTAAGCCGAATGCCATCTGGGTAACGAACCCCGAAACCGTGCCGAAGTTGAAGGTGGAGAGGAGATAGGAGATGAGGAACATGTTGATCGCGCCAAGCGTAGATCCAAGTGCTCCACCACGACCACCGGAGAGGCTCGCACCTCCGAGAACCAGGGCCGTAACAGCCTGAAGGGTGTAGGTGCTGCCCTGCGTCGGATCACCAGAGGAGATCAGCGCCGTGTAGCTGAGGGCGGCAAGTCCAGCGAATGCTCCACCAACAACGTGGGCGATGATGCGGACTGCGTCCACTCGAACGCCGCTCGTATACGCCATGCGCTCATCCGCACCCGTCATGCGAAGGTTGCGGTAAAACATAGTCCCCCTGAGAAGGAGCCATAATGCATACGCTGCAACCAGCAACAGCAAAACAGGTGACATGATGTCGGTCCCCGCCCCCCAGCTAAGCATCCAGTCGGGCGCGACTCCACCCGGTCGGGACATCACCATCAGGTTCAACCCGGAGAGGACAAGAAAACCCGACAGCGTAACGATTATCGGAGCGACACGCACATAAATGATAACCAGCGCCTGGAGTAGCTGGAATGCCGCTCCCAGGCCGACTGCCCATACTATCACTGCGATAGGGTTGGTAATTCCGTTACCCACAAGCCAGGTAATAAGGGTAACGTTGATGAACCCCATCAAGGGGCCAACTGAAAGGTCCACTGCTCCACGACCCGCCATGACAATGGGGGTGAGGGCAAGCGCCGTTAGAATCAAGGGCGTGGCGACAAGGATTGCACCTGCGAGGCCGTTGTTCGTGAATAGCCCGTGTCCGCGTAGGGCAACGGCGACCAAAAGGACAATGAATAGGCCGGCCGGCACGAAGAGGGAACGGTCCTGGGTGATTTGACGGAATGCGATTCCAGACATCATGCAGTCCTTTCCAGATCGAACTCGATGGAGGCGTTTGGCGATTTTCCAAACATTGCGGCCAAGATTGGCTCTTCCGCTATGTCCTCGCCTGCTAGCGACCGGAAAAGCCTTCCAGCAAAGAAGACGTCGACGCGGTCCGCAAAGCCGATGAACTCTTCGATTTCGCTTGATAGATAAATCACGCTGCCACCCTTCTCCGTGAACAGGCGCAGTTCGCGGTAGAGATCGCGCTTCGTTCCGAGGTCGACACCGCGAGCGGGATCGTTAAGGACGATGACGGACGGTTCGTTTGCAAAGGCACGGCCGATCAAAACTTTTTGCTGATTTCCGCCCGACAGTGAGGTGATCTTGTTCGCCGGACTTCCAATCTTAATCCGGAGCCGATCCACCTCGCGTTTGAACATGGGTTTGAGGCCGGCCTTATTGATTATACCAAGAGGACCGAGGTTCTTTCGATAGACGCCGATGGCAAGATTTTCGAAGATGCTCTGCTGAGGGAAGATACCTTCACGCTTGCGGTCGCCGGAAATATACGAGATTCCTGCTTTGGTAGCGTCTTCGAGCGATGCGACCTTTTTCATTCTCTCGGTGCTGGATGACCAGACTTGGACATTACCACCAAAAGGCTGGATGATACCCGCAACGGCGCGTACGAAAGCGTCCTGCCCCTGCCCGTCGAGTCCTGCAACACCGATGATCGCTCCTTTCGGTAGATCGAAATCGAAGGGCGCTGCCGCGCTGTGAGTAACGAGGTCTCTTACCGCTACCACGGCCGGCGCGGCGGCGCCTACTTGCTTTGATTCGTACGCCTTCGCGTCGCTTGCGTTTCGGTCCGCGGGCGTCATCATTGAAAGCAGGTTCTCTTCAGTTATTTCATGCTTCTCGAGCGTACCAATGGTGACGCCGTCGCGAAGGATCGTGGCTCGATCGGCGATGCGGACAAGTTCAGCGATCCGATGCGTTACGATCAGCACGGTCGCACCTTCCCTACGGAGACGATCAATTTCCTCGTGGAGGCGGATCGTGGAATCGAGGTCTAATGCCGCAGACGATTCATCGAGGATGAGGACCTTCGGCCTGCGCAAGACCGCTCGCGCAATAACTATCCATTGCTTGACGCTCAGAGGCAATGCCCCAACGTTCTGATCGAGATCCACGGGCTTGCCGACGAGGCGTTTCAGGATCTCCTCAGCCTCGGTACGCCGACCACTGCCGCCCTGCGAGCGGAAGATGCCGTCGCGCCCGACATACAGGTTTTCCAATACACTGGCCTCGTCGGCCACCAGCACTTCCTGGAAGATCGTTGTCAGCCCGATGCGCTTGGCGTCAGTCGGAGTCGAAATCTCTTCTCCAAGGACCGAAACGCTCCCGGAATCTGGGTGCAACACTCCAGACATGATCTTCGCCATCGTGCTTTTGCCACTTCCATTCTCTCCGACGATGGCGTGCACTTCTCCGGCCCGGGCTTCAAAATCACACTTCTTTAAGGCCTTAGTCTCGCCGAAAGACTTGGCAACATTGATCAACTTGATCGTAGTTTGGTTTTGCATCGGAGATCCTCTAATCCCAACGGCCGCGCGAGGCGGTCCTCCCACAAGAGAAACTTCTGTCCGGTGGCAAGACCCACCGGGCAGAACAGTTTCACTTCGACACAGGCTTCCAGGGATTAGCCGGGCGTTCGAAGTAGTCTGCAGCAATCGCAGCAGGAAACCACCCGTCCGCCTTGGGCTCCACGAAGTCTGTCGAGTTCAAGTCGCAATCTTCTGGTATTGCCGCGCGGACTTCATCGATGGTGTAAGGCAAGACGGGTCGAAGGAAGGACTGAACCTTAGGGCCTTGTCCCTCCAATGTGCGGAGCATGATCTCCCACATCTGTTGCATCTCGCGACGCGGCGGCCAAATATGGAAACTCCTGTCCACAAACTCGGGGTTCTTGCGCCAGTAGCACGCGGCGGAAGCTTCCCCCCCGAGAGTAATCGGGATCATGTCTCGACCTGACTGCAGCATTGCGTTGAGAACGCCGTTCTCTTGGGCCCCCTGCGTGAGGATCCCATCAATCTTCGTCGGGTTCGTCGCAAGAAACTTCTGAACTTCGACCTGGGCCACCTGGTCGGTCCACTTCCCTGCAACTTCACCGACGATCTTTATGTCGGGGTACTTAGCAAGTGCTTCCTTAGCCGCTTTGTCAAAGCTGTCCGAAGAAGCGAAACCGGGAATACCAGAAACGAGAAGGATATTGCCCTTCTTTCCTATTTTTTCCGCCAGCCACGTCGCCATCTCGGCACCGCCCTGCGCGTGATTGGCCGCGCCATTGATGGCGTATGGCGACGTCACGTAGCCCGAAAATGAGAACACCGGCACACCGGCTTTGTAGGCATATTCGATCGTCTGATTAAGAGCCGTGACGTTCGAGCAGCAGATGATGATTGCATCGACGCCTTCGTCCACCATTTGACGCATCTGCTGGATCTGAACGGCGTCTTTAAGATCCGACTGGGTGACCACGACATCAGACACCAGGCCCGCAGCCTTTGATCGCGGTAAAAGATCGCTCATGACCGCATCGAGAGCTGCGGCTCGCCAGGTGTTGCCAGCGTAGCTGCTTGCATAGCCGATCTTCCACGGAGGACCCTTTTTGGGCTTGAAGTCTTTGTAGGCGCTCGCCCCCAATGGAATCTGCGGATCTACAGTTTCATAGATCTTCTTTTCTGTAGCCGGTAGCTGATCGACACCATCCGCGTAAGCGGTTGTCGCCAGGGCGCTAACCGAGATCAGCGCCCCAAGTGTGACATTCAGAATGCACCTCATTGAAGTTCTCCTCCCGAGAAAAGGATCAGGCAACCTTAGACCGGGCTGCTGATGACTGTTGGATCTCCTCAAGAATCGGCAACAGATACTTCCGGAACTCGCTATAGTCCTCAGTAACGGGAAAATGTCCGAGCTTTTCCATTGTCCAAAACTTGGAGCCTTTGACCAGGTCTGCAGCAATCTTGGTATCGGCCGGGGACGTGTTTGGATCGTATTCGCCCGTGAGGAAGTATAGCATACATTTCGACGTATCGATTTTGCTGGCTTCTTCTGGCGACACATCGTGGTCGTAGTAGTAGTAATAAAGATCACCCGCGAAGATTCCCGGTCCACCGCAGCTGTATTCCCACTGGATTTCACGGACATTCGCTTCTGGCGAGTACGGTGAGATATTCAGCATCATCGCCGCACCGATGGAGGTGCGATTGACGTTTGGATTGTCGAACTCCCTGCGGATGCCAGCCATACCGACGTCGACGTACTCCGCCGCCGAGCGCAACGCACCTTCGACCGAGATCGTGGCGCGGAAGTTGTCCGGATAGTTCGATGCCAGGTCGATCGCGAGATGGCCGCCCATGGAGCTGCCCAAATAAACGGGGCGGTCTAGGTCGAGCGCTTTTGAGAGTTCGAGCTGGAAGTCCATCATGAACTTCTTGGTCATGTTGTATTCCTTCTCCCACCAGCGAACGCCGTAGGGGGGAAGGGACTTGCCGTGATACGGCAGATCGAACGCGATGACGCGAAAATTTTTCGTCACGTCGGAATCGCAAAGCATATGACGGTATTGGCGACCGTCGGACCCTGCCGTATGACCGACGAGAAGCGGAATCCCCTGGCCCGCTTCTTCGTAATAGACGCGGTACTCGATACCTTCTACGGTGAGATAGAGATAACGGCCGATAATGGGGTCAAACTTGGTCATGCTGCTGCTCCTTCAGAACGGGCATTGCGCATCAGGGTGGTCATGCGGTTGAGAGCAGGCAGATACGCGAAGGTTTCGTTGTTACTGCTAAGGTAGAGGCCATGCTTGATGTTTGATGACTGCAAGCACTGATAAAACGGCAAGGGTTTGTGCTGAAGCAGCGCCTCCCACTGTGAACCGGTCCCGCGTATGACGATAGTGCACTTGTCGTCGTCGTATTCGGCCTCTTCCACCTTTAGCAACGTACCGTCCTCGAAATGAAGCGCTACACTGCGGGTAGGGAAATCGCATTTTAATATACCGTTAAGATAACGAGTTTCGCGCTTGAACTCGAAATCCTCCCGCACGAATTCTATGAATTTCTTGAGATCTATCGCCATTTTAGGCTCCTCCCTTGTTGATAAGCGCTGAGAACTCCGCGCATGTTGTACATGCCCCCTCACGGGACAGCACATTCTCAAATGCCCATTTCGGTGAATACTTCCTGGGCATGCCTGAAACTGTCGATGCCTGCTGGCACACCAACGTAGATAGCCACCTGAAGGAAGATCTCCTGGATCTCCTGTTTCGTAACACCGTTGTTGATGGCGCCGCGGATGTGGCCTCTGAGCTCGTGCGGTCGGTTTAAAACCGCTATCATTCCAAGGTTGAGGATCGATCGAGCGCGACGGTCGAGGCCAGGTCGGTTCCAGATATTGTCCCAACAATACTCGGTGACGAGTTCCTGCATCGGCCAGGTGAAGTCGGTCGCCTTTCCGAGGGCCGCATCAACGTAAGCGTCCCCCATCACCTGCCGACGAGTAGCAAGTCCGCGCTTGAACTGCTCCGATGGAGCTGTTCGCTCGCCGGCCTTAGGCCCCTTATCTTTCCTGTCCAAAGTGGCCATTGGGTTTCGCTCCCTTCATCATATTTGACAGATTATCAGACAATTTTCAACTGTCAGTTTGGCGTAGTTTTTCGCGGTCAGGCCTGATCTTTCACGAACTGCGCAATTTTCGTATGGTCGACATCGGGGCCTAAAGCATGCCGAGCAGCATCCCAGGCATCAGCGGTACCGGCCAATGTCGGCAGCTGGAGATTGAGCGCCTTCGACAAGTCCGCTGCAATCCTAATGTCTTTCGCCATAAGCCCCAAAGCAAAACCAGAGCCAAAAGTCTCCGAGAGGATGAACTGCTTCATCTTCACTTCTGTTGCGTTGTTCTTGCCAGACGACGAGTTGAGAATATCGACGATCGTTCTAGGATCGAGACCAAACGTTCGGCCAAGAAGAACGCCTTCGATAGCTGCCAGAACCCCGGCTCCCGATACGAAATTGTTGATGGCTTTCATGGCGTGCCCTGAGCCGATCGGGCCTGTCCTAAAAATCTGGCCGCCCATGGCGCACAGGATGGGATCAGCTTGATCGATATCGTCAGAAGCACCGCCTGCCATGATAGTAAGAGAGCCTTCGACGGCTCGCTTCACTCCGCCTGACACGGGAGCATCGACCAGCCGCAAGCCCTTCTGATGCAAGCGTTCTGCGAGCTCACGAGTATCATTGGGCGCCGATGAGCTCATGTCGATGACAAGCGCGTCAGCACTCAGGGATTGCCAGGCCCCATCCTTGAAGAGCGCGTCTTGAACAACCTTGCCGTTGGGAAGCATGGTAACCGCAACATCGGCCCCATTGAATGCTTCCGCTACCGTCTCTGCCGGAACGCCGCCGACGGCCGCGAACCTTTCCCTAGCCTCGGCCGATAGATCAAAGCCAGTGACTTCGAATTGAGCCGACAACAGATGTTGTGCCATCGGCCCGCCCATTGCGCCGAGACCAATAAAGGCGACGCGCAGATTTTTTCGTGGTGACAACGTCCCGCTCCCGAATGTGAGGCAAGCACAATCAGCTACCTCCGTTAGTGAGGAGTAGTTAACGACCTATCAGACAATCTGTCAATCGGAAAATTCATGCTTGGGCCGGCCCTCCCTCGCTACGACGCCAATTTTGCCGTCGCTTCTTCAATCACCTCACTTAAAATGACCGTGCAAGCAGCACCCATCTTATCGTCCGATGGACACCAGAGAGGTTGTTGCGTTGTCAAAAGCACCGTGCCCTGAAGGATTTAATTACACCCGGCCACCTCCAGCATCAGACAATCTGTCAATTTTCGGAAAATCTTATGGCATCAGCCTGAGGTGTTGTTGCGCAGGTACTCGAGTGCGACTTTCGCAGCCATATCAATGTGGTGCTTACAAGCGGCCGCAGCCCTGGGTCCGTTGCGATTTTGGATCGCTTCGGCAATCTCTTTGATTTCTGCAATGCTATGTTTGAGGCGCCCCGGTTGTGTCATCGAAGTCATGCGCAGAAGATTGATCCGGTTGTGCAGCGATGTTAGCATTTGCCTGACGAAGACGTTTTTGCTGCCATCCATCAAGCAGTCATAGAAGGCGTTTTTGGCAGCGATGAGCCTGTGTCCCACGCCGCTTTCCGCCGACGCTTCGAATTCTCTAACGGCATCTTGCAAAGTGGCAATATCTTCCGCCGTTCCATTTTCGGCGAACTGCTGACCAGCAAACCCCTCGAGCAGCGCGCGGACGGTGTAGAGCTGAGCGGCCTCCTCATAGGTTATGATACTGACAACTGGACCCTTGTGGGGGAAGCTTGTGATCAATCCCTCTGCCTCAAGCTGCCGAAGCGCTTCACGGACGGACGTGCGACCCACGCCGATCATTTCGCAAAGCTCGCGCTCGACGAGCCTTTGCCCCGGCTTGAACTTGCCCGTCGCAATAGCCTGTCTGAGCCTTTCTTCGACTTGCACTCGAAGAGAGGCATTTTGCCGAGCGACCTGCAGCTCCACATCTACCATGATCAATGTCCTACGTAGCACTAATGAATTTGAGCTAAATATATGGCTGCTTCGCGGGGAACTTTCAATCAGATTGTCTGATGAGCGGTCATTAGCAACTATTCTAGAGGATTGAGCCCGCTGTGTAGAGGTCGGCTTCCCGATCCATGAGGAACCGATCGGTTGGCGCGCCATAAGTGGAAATTCTAGTCCAAATGGCCTAGTTCAATTGGTGTCCTGATGGCCGACAATGTCCGCCCGCCGATTTCTCAAAACCAGCCACGGTTGCGACCCTGATCGACGAGGTGTCCACGGTCACCGACACCACCGCATCTTCCAGGAGCACCCGTTCGACTAAGGGCCGGGTGCAGCTTGGCAATCGGCAAAAGCCGCATCAGCAGACGATAGTGGTTCCGATCGCGCTTCCAGTCCGGAGGCGGCATCGATCTTGAGCACCTCAAGATCCGCCATCTTTCTTCGCCTGCCAGCCTGGCTCGTACTTGCGCTATCGCTCCCGCGATTCCCATTCTAACCACTTTTCTCTCTGACCATCTCTCTTGAAAAATTGTAACCTTCGTGCTACATATCTAGTGCAATCTGTAGTGCGAAGGTGACAAATTCCGACACCTCACAACGCTCCGGCCGCTGTGCGGCGCGCGCTGCGCAAACTGGGCGCAGACATCCACGACGCACGTCGACGTCGCCGCCTGCCTATGGCGGTAGTAGCCGAACGTGCCTTCACCTCACGCTCAACGCTTCAAAAGATCGAGGCCGGCGACACCAATGTCAGCATCGGCATCTATGCAGGCGTCCTCCAGGCACTCGGCCTGCTAGATGGGCTGAGCCAAGTCGCCGACATCCGTAACGACAGCGTCGGCCAGTCTCTGGCCAATGCAGAGTTGCCCAAGCACGCTCACCCAAGGCGATCACCGGGATCGTCACGCGATGGCTGATTTCGAAGTTCATCTCGACCTTCACGGCCGCACACGTCCCATCTGGCCCGGAGCAATCGCGCCCGTGGTGCCGAAACAATCGTGTTTGAGTATGATCGTGCCTGGCTCGAGGACCCCGGCCGCTTCTCGCTGCAGCCCGCTCTAGCTCTGAGCTGGGGAGAAAAATCACGGCTTTCTGTGGCTCAATAAAGCCAGCTGGTCGTTGTCCCCTGCCTATGACCTCAATCCAGTGCCTACGGATGTCAAGGCGCGCGCGCTGACGACAAACATTGATCTTGATGAAGGCACCTGCTCCCTTGACCTGCTGGAAGAAGCTGCAGGGCTCTACGCCCTAACGCTCGCCGAGGCTCGCGCGATCATTAAGGAAGTCGCGACACCGCAAGGTGGCGCGAGACCGCAAGGTGGCGCGAGACCGCCAAGGCGGTCGGTGCGCGGTCAGCCGAGATCAACCGTATGGCCAGTGCGTTCGATCACGATGATTTGCAGCGAGCGCCAGCCCTATGACGAGAGCCTTCCTCCACAGTTTCAATCCGCCCTCTGCCGGCCCGATCACTGAACCGGATTACGGCATCGTTGCGTTGTAAAGGACGGATGTCCAATGGCAATTTTCCGATCTGCGGTCCTGGCTGAATTTGCGATGGAATTGTTTCAAGCGCCTCCGTGACCAACGAGCGAAAACCAATAATTATGTGATTCGGTGAGATCGAGACGCTACTCTACGAACAAACTATGTCACTGCCAGCGGATCCTCAATCACATCGACGATCGATGGCTGGCCAAGCACGTCCGCGAAGCGCTGTAGCATGGCAACAGTACTCGATGACATCTCCGCCCTGGAGCCCGGGATATAGCAAGCGGCTGCATAAGCGAGTTGCCGTTGCCTCGGTTCCGTTAGCAACAGCGGCAGCGTCTCCATTGCTTGCTCCGGCTCAAAGGTGACGATAGCCGTCTGCACGCGAGTGATTTCGGCCAAATGATCAGCGCTTAGTGAGCGGAAGGGCTCGTCCTCGGTCAGCACCCGTGACCAGCGCGCCAGGCGGTCGCGTCGGATCCCGCCACGATCGCTCACCAGGAGTACGACCATACGGATGATGGCATCGGCGAGTCCGCCGATCGCGATCCTCCTGAGCGCATTGGCGATGTCCGGCTGCCATCTCATATCGTCAAGTGTCGTCCCTTTGCGGTATGCTTCGTGGGGATTGTCAAAATATCGCTGCCAAGGGTTGTTCCAGATCATGTGAAACGCGAGCTCATAACCCATGTCGCGCCAGTCGCGCATGACCACGATCGCCTGTTCGACAGCCTTGAAATAGAGCGCTTCCGCAGCCAGGAAAGGATTTTCCGCTGCTGCGTTCGCCCGGGAGTTCCGTACCTGCTCTGAAATTGACTTATAGCCAACCATGATCGGATTCTGAGAAGACAGAAGCGATCGCTCCAGCCGCTTTGGATGGAACATTCGGCTGGCGTCTGCTGAGATGTCTGTGACCGCGGCCTGCACAAAGGGGCGGGCAACTGTGTGATAGATCTGCGCTTGCAGTTCAGAGACGCGGGCGACGGCAGCGAAGGGACCTCCATCGTCATGGCCATCGTTAAACTCACGGATATTCTCGAAGGTGCGCTCGATCAGTTCAACACTATAGCTCTTGTGTCCAGCATCTTCTTGAATGTCCGTGATGCGCATCTCGTAAAGGCCAGGCAACAACGCCTCAATTGCCTCGAGCGTGCTTGCAACCTCATTGTATTCTTTGTTGATTACTCTCGAGGAAACGAATGTACCGAGGTGACCGACGTCGTTGTGTACCATATAAATAATGTGCTGGCCGAGAAGGCGGATTTCCTCCTCGTTGTCATAGATTTCGGGGATCCAATTCAGCGCCTGCTGCGGCGGCGTTACATTGTCGCCATGACTGGCAAATATGATAATAGGCGCCCTGATCTTCTTAAGGTCGAAATGCCGCCGGTCCGGCTCCCCATACGCCTTGTTGTGCGCCAGTCGATTACCAACAAAGAGGTGCTCAACTATCCAGCGGATCTCGTCTCCCCGCATCAGGCAGAAGCCGCCCCACCACTTCTCAGCCTTAAGGAAGGCTTCGCTCGCCGCATCCACATCTCGGAACAGTTCGACATACTTCATGAATAACTGGCGCTCGGGATTGAGCGTTTCGAAATTCTGTACGAGATGGGCGCCGTCGAAGATGCCTCCGCCCAGATCTGACAAAAACATGGTTATCCAAGCTCCCCCGAAGAGGCCCGCCATGTAGCGGAGGGTATTTTCACCGATATTTCCCGAGGTAGGTGTCACCGGCGATCCGTTGAGGATGATCGGGCCAGCTAAGTCGAGATTTGTCGCAACCATCAGAAGGGTAGCCCAGCCAGCTTGGCAGTTGCCGACTACGACTGGAAGGCGGGCAAGCGGATGCAGGCGCATGACCTCACGAACAAAGGCCGCTTCCGCATACGTGACATTAGAGAGATACTGCCCCCCCTCTGGCTCTCGGCGGAAGGACACCAAATAAACCGGGTGACCTTCCCGGAACGCTACGCCGACCTGGCTGTCTTCTTTGTGGCCACCGACGCCGGGACTATGTCCGGCGCGCGGGCAAATGATTATGAAGGGGCGCTTCGTGTCATCGACGTTAACACCTTGGGGCGGGATCATTCGAAGTAACACGTAATTGGATTTCAAGGGCAGATCGTTTCCATCCATAACTGTCTCGTAGTCGCAGAAGAAAACCGGCGGACAGCCTGCCGCTTCATGTTCGAGGAAGATGTCGCCGCGCTGTCGGAGAAGATCCATGCACAATATGGCGCGCTCACTAGCGTCGCGCAGGTATTCCGCCCAAGCGTAGCCCAAATTCCCATTGCCGTGCACCTCGCGTAGACTCTCGGCAAGACGTTCGGCCTCAGTAAAGAGCTTTCCCTGGCGGGTAGAGTGGCTGTCGCACATGACTTGCACGCGGCGCAATAAGGCAACCTGCAGAATTTTAGCGGTTTCAGCGCCCGCTTCCGCCAAGCGTTGGAACATCGGGAATAGACTTTGGGTCACTTGGCTCTCCAGTTCCGTGGATGGCGCTTCAATCCACCGGAGCGGGTTTAGAGATGTAAGAATATCCGCCATCGTTTCAACTCCTCTATGGTTATGATCCCGTACGCATACATACGTGCCAGATCGATCGTGCTTCCGTCTGGCGAGGTGCTCGGTAGGCAATGCCGACGCCTAGGAAAGCAGTTTGACGACTTCCGACCCCAACGAGTTACCGCCGCATTCATCCCCTGCAATGTCTATGCCAAGCACTGGGTCAGCCAGCTACGCCGGGAGAGGGGCAGCAAGCTCGTCGCCAGGGAATGCCACACAAAGTCTTCATTCAGCCTGGATCAGCAGTTTCTCCCAGCTCGTTGGAGACTATCGGAGGACAGGAGGTGATGGATTCGCCTGCGGTGTGGGATCCCACCAACTAGGATGTTTCAGCGGCCGTCCGCGTGGCTTTGGTTGGGGCTAAGGCTGGTGGTGGCATGGTTTATAGACGATGCCTTCTGTCTGACGCTCACCGATGACGGCAGTCTTCATCCGGTCGCAAAGCACTCCCGCGGAGCGCCGCCGAGAGCCTCGAAGGCCGCGATGTGGAAACGCAGGCCGGTCATCTCATGCATGACGAAGCGTGCCCAGATGGGACGGCTATGACCCGGCACTATCGTGAACTGCCAGATGATCCTCGGCGCCAGTTAAAGTGCCGATCGCGTGACACCGCCATTTTCGCTGGCGTTAGTGTTGGTCAGGTTTACAGCAGATCACCGATAACAGTGGACAGGTTAAACGGAACGATTCCGATCTCACCACGCGGCATCCTGTCGAGCAAGTCGACCGTGCGGGCAAAGGTTTCGACTTGCTGAAAGGCGTAATCAGGGTCGAGCCGGTCCAAGCCTCCGCCCGGCAAGACCTGGCAAAGATAGTCCGGTATCGGACAGCTTGATATCGTCGGAATTCCTGATGCGTATAATGGCTGTCCTTCGCCCAACATCACCTGCGCCGCCGCTGGGGCGACTATCAGCGCGCGTACCTTTTTGCGCCCGCGTGCGGCAGCGATGTACACGCCACTCATCGACTTATTACTGGTATAGATCAAATCGAGTTCCGGCTTCCCGGTGGGCGCGGGGTGCCCTTTTGCAAAGTCATCTCGCCACTCGGTACATCCAAGATGCTCAATCGTAGCTCCTGCAACGGCTTTAGCATGGCCGGGTTTGCCGTCCCACAATTCTGGATGCATTTCGAGCCAGGTCGCCGTCGCCTGATTCCCGTGGCGGCCGAACTGGGCAAGCTGGAAATGACCCGTGACGAGTACGAAGACGAGGCTTCGGTTGCGGGCAGATTTCGGTAGCGAGGAGAAATAATGCGCCAGAGCGAGTACCCCAGCACCGCCGTTCTCTTCGCACGCATTAGGTCCATCGGTGTGGGTGTTGATGATGATTGTCTCAAGCAGGTTGCAGCCCGGCAAAACCGCATAAATCGTATCGGTCGCAACGTCTTCCAACGTGCCATCCAAGGTCAGGCGACCGCTCAAACCGTGCTTGATCGCGGCTTTGATCCGCTCTCCTTCAGATTGCGCCACCCATATTGCAGGTAAGCCCCAATACGGTGTGGTGAATGGCAGCACCTGCCCCTTCAACTGCACTTCCGAGACGCCTTCGAAAATGCAAACGACGGCTAAAACCCCTGCTTCACGCGCCTTGTCGATCGGTACGCCAAGCAAACCGGTGATAAGCGGCGTGGTTACGGCTTTGGGAAAGTCTATGCCTTCCGGCAGGCTGCCGCGTCGATTGGTCACCAGTTCGAGGAATGCCGCCAGATCCCGACGCTTTACCGTCACCACCGCAATTTTGCCGCGGGCTTTCTCAAACGCCTGAACCCGACCGTTGAAAAGAACCATCTTACCCGAGATACCGCCGGGAGGTGTAAGCCCGGAATACGGGAACGGCGCCGCTACCTCAATTACTTCACCATTTGACAGTTTGAACGCGGTGGTTCGTGGCATCCACCGGCGCATCGTGAGTTGATCGCGCTTCACCTCAAGGCCCATCCCTCTCAACTCACCAGCAAGATAATCGATTGCCCGTGCTTGCGCCGGGCTGCCGGTCAATCGGGGGCCGAAACTGTTGAGCCTTTTGATCCAACTCCAAAGTTTCCGCTGATCAGGGAGTGCGGGGATGGACGGCTTTCGCTGCTCACTGAATCCGGTGCTGGGAAAAGCCGGGAATACGATCCCGGCGAGAAGAGCAGTGAGCCCAACAGTCGAAAAATCTCTTCGTTTCAAGACTAACCTCCGCGCCTCTCTATCACGATACCTATGGCCGCACGCCGCCCGTGTCCTTGCAAATCCAGTGCCATTAAAAGCACACGTCTAATCTTCAGTTTTGAATTGAACGCGCAGTCTGAATCGGTTTTGGACCGCGTGCGAAGTCAATGCAGCTTTCGGACAGACTCCGCGCAAGCATCTGAAGTGGTTGAAGAGTCACTTTACTGATCTAGGAACGCGTCGTTGGTTCAATGCCTTTAAGAGCGACTTTATCTTGAGCCTAGTCTCGGGTCGGCCAAAAACCTTTGCCTGCTTGCAGACGACCATCAGTCGCCGAATGCAGCGGCAAGACTGTAAACTGTTGACCACGATAGGCGCTGCGCGTTGGACCTTTGTCACAACAACCTATCAAAACCCTCTATTTTATCCGGCGGACTTTCATTGCCGCCAAGGTTCTGGAGCTAGCGGCAAATCAGCCCCGACTGCCAATCTATTCGATGCTTGCGTCGCTGATAGTGATGCTGGCGCCCGAACCGCCGCCTGTTTGAGGCTCCAGCCGGATAATGACGGTCTGTGGCTGACGGCAAGACGGGTCATCGGGCAAGGGAAACCCAAATCGTTGAGGCTTTGCCCCGTCCAATACCGAAAACGCCTTGTTCGGAAAAATACCAAACCTACCAATTTCGCGAACGTTACTGCCGCAGTCAAGCGAAACGACCGTCGTCACTGGTCCTGAAGTCGACGGTTCATAACCAGTGACAGTAAGGACGACCCGCGCACTGGTATCAGCCGATGAGTGGACTGCTCTGCTCGATATGGTTATCGTCGCGGGCTTACTGGTCGTTGCCCGCATGTCGCTCTCGTTAGCTTGAACCGGGCTGACGATGCGCAGCATCGATAATGCCGCCGCACGAATAGCGATAAGCACCCAACGATGATAGCGCATCGATGTCTCCACAACCCAGCCAGTCCGGATGTTAGGCGGACACTATGGCTATTTCTAGCTTTGCGGGCTCTACGGCGCCGGGTTTGCCCGCTCCCGATCCGACAGGAATGAGCTGCAGGTCGATGGCCTCGCCATCCGTCTGCCCCCTTCCGCCGTAAACCCGCTGGATCGCGTCCGTCAGATCGAGGACGAAGGATGGTTTGCGATGATGGTCGCCGTCATGACCGAGAACGGCGAAAGAACCGACGTAATGGGGATCGGTGACGGGCGTATCGGCCTTAAGGTCGTTCTTGCCGAGAAACACCCGAACGCTGGTCGTGCTGGCACTGGTGATCTCGACATCGCGCAGGAATGCCAGCACACGAGGAGCGGAGGCCGCCTGCTCCTGTGCCGCGCCGAAATCCATTGTATCCATGCCGGATGGCAGAGGCGGTTGGCGGACGATCTCCTGCAATGCGCCCGCCGGGATCTTGATCGGCAGCGAAAGCGGCACGTTTTCCGTTGCCGCCTTGCTGTTGTCCGTGGAGGTGGTCGTCACGCCGGCGACTGCAGCATCGGTCGCCGTCGCCGCGATCACGGACGTGAGTTTATCGTTCAGGGCCAGCGTTTTGGCGCTCGCCGCCGCGACCTTGAAGTAGGTCCGGAAACCATAATTGTATCCGAGTTCCTCTGGAACATAAAGGTCAGAGACCTTCGGGGACCAGAAGTTGCCGTCGACATCGTAAAAATTGTCGGTGAACGGCATGTCGGCCCAGAGCCGATCCGTGCTGTTGGCGTTGCGCAAATTCCACGTCGCCCAGATGCGGTCGATGTTGCAATGATGCATGAAGAAGATCGGATCGCGGGGCGACGACATTTCCGGCATCCAGCCACCGATATTGTTGTGCACCTGATTGTGCGGTGTGTATTCCAGCGTCCCCTGCGTGCCGCTGCTGGTGGTGACCCAGGAAGGATCGAGTGAGTTCTGTCCCTGGGGGCGGGTGGTGCCGAAGACCTCGTATGGCTTCGCCGTTAGGATGGTGTTGAGAACCTGTGGCCCAACTATATTGTCCGGCATCGGCTGCGTGATTGGCCAGGTGCGCGACGAAACATAAAGTGGATTGTCCTTGCCGTCGGGCGTCTTTTGCATTGTGAACACTTCGGGCAGGTACGGATTGTCGGTCCAGTCCCAGAACGGCATAGCGAAATCGTTGTTCTTGGTCACGTGCCGAACGATGCGCTCGTACATAGCCGTATAGGCCCTGTGCCACGGCAGGAAATACCAGTTGCCATGCGGGCAGTATTTGACGACGTCACCGCTGCCGTGAATTTTCGAGAGGTTGACCCAGTTGAATTTGTCGCTGGCGGGAAGGGCGTTGAGAAGGCGCACTGCGTCGCGATAGGTCTCGATGATCGGGTCGTTCCAGGCCAAGCCCTGCAGTGAGCGCCGCCAAGGGATTGACGGTATCTGCGCGAAGGCTTTTGTCCCCGGTAGGCCGCTGGCGAGCAGGCCTGCTGCAATGACGCCACCCTGAACGATGACATGTCTGCGTGTGATGCTCATCTTACTCTCCCTTGGATTTGAATTGTCCTTCGCCAAGATTAATGCCGCTTTTAGGACGGTTCCGCGCCGTCTGGGCGCGGGAGCAGTGGGCAATTCGCACCACCATAGAGCTTGCGTTGGCTCTTTCTGAGTTTCGGTGAATCGGCGGCACGAGAAATGAAGCAAGCGACGTGCCACTCGAAAATGCAGCGTAAAATGCGAGCTAAAAACGCTACTACCGATCGTCTTCCTGCATTCCAGTTGGAATCCAGATTCCGGAAAACTTAGTATCGCATTCCATGATCGTTCGAGCGACGGCTTGCCGACCAGCCACGGCAAGCACGTTCGGTTGCGAAAACCTCAAATGATCAAGCTGAAACAGTTGTTCAGACCGGTGAGAGGGCCCAAGATGCTGAAAACGCCCTGTGCGACGATAGAGAAGCACGCATCTCGAACAGGCTTTCGCTATCGGACCCCCAGCAATGACGGAGCCGTAGCCCGCTCGCTCTCAAATTCAAAACTGCGAAGCAGGCACCACTCCGTGGCTTGACGGTGCGTAGAGCAGAGCGGGACAAACCGATTGTCGTGATCTCGACAAATGCGACAAAGGGCGGCGGCTGTCCGACATTTGCGAGAATAGCGGCGGGATCTCCGCGCGGGAACAACGGGCTCACCAAGTGATCCCACTTTCAGTCCCATTGTGCCCACTCATTCGGGCTTACTGTCGGACCCTATCGAGACCTCGCCGCAGCTGCGAAGCCCCACTCATATCCGTTTGAATTTGGCATCAAGGCTTGACGCTTGCCGTCCACACGGGGCAATTCGGGCAGTGTATTAGCCTGCTGTCCCGCTCGTTTCCTGACCCGACATCACAGCGGGGCAGGCCGATTTGGGGATCATCGCTCATTTGGGCCATGGTCTCAAGCGTCATATACCTGGCGCGTTGAACGGCCCATTCATCATTCTGTTCGAGCAGCAATGCACCGACGAGACGGACGATGGCTTCGTCGTTCGGAAAGATGCCGACGACCTCGGTGCGTCGCTTGATTTCGCCGTTGAGACGCTCAATTGGATTCGTCGAGTGCAGCTTTGCCCGGTGCTC
>NZ_ML133712.1 GCF_003985155.1 Rhizobium vallis
CAGCCCCAAACGGCTAAGAAGGTGACGATCCGACAACCAGCTGCCGGGCGGGCGGCCACCCGCCCGGCAAGCGTCAGTATCCTACATTTTTCTTATCCAAGAAGATGCCGGCAGGCAGATGAGGGGGGTGAGGAGCGAAAGCGACGAGCGTCTTGAGCACCAGCGAAAGGCAGATAACCTGTCTAGCACCCAGAAAGGCAATCGGCGCAGCGTTGGAGCGTGTCCTTCGAGGCTCCGGCCTTTGGCCTGCGCTCCTCAGGATGAGGAGCGTTGGAGGATGCCGCGTTTGCGACAGCAGGCGTTGAGGATGCTGCGCCAAAGTTCAAGAGCCTCGTCCTCAGGTGCCTTTCAGGGGCCTCGAAGGGTGCCGGCGCTGGGGTGGATGCCTGGCGCAGCGTGCGGCATGTCCTTCGAGGCTCCTTGGCCTGCGCTCGGGACGAGAGCGCAAGAGGATGCCGCGCCTTGTGATCAGAAGCGCGGCAGAGGCTGCGGGCGGGCTTTCGCCGCGCCGCTATTCTTCCGTCGTTGCGGCGGAATTCTCGAGCGCAGCGCGGATCTGGTCGATCTTGCCGTTGGCCTCGCCGACGCCGAGGATGGTCTTGGCGCGATCAAATGCGGCCGGGCTGATTTCGCCTGACTTCGTGGCCGCGGCCAGTGCATCTTCCAGCGCCTCGTCGCCGAGCAGCGGATCGTCGGGCGAAGGCTCGACCCCGTTGTCGATCTCGTACTGGGCATAGGCCACGGCATAGGCTGAGATCGCCGTCATGCGCGGGTCCGAAGTGTGCATCAGCGCCCTGTAATTGCGGTTGATCGAATTCAGGCCGGCAAGCTGGGCATTGACGTTCTTTTCCTTGGTGGAGACCGTCTTGCCCGACTTGCCATTTTCGGACTTGGCGTTTTCGGATTTGCCGTTATCGGATTTGTTGTGGGCCTCGCCGGATTTGCCGTTTTCGCCGCCCTGGGATTTGAGGCCGCCATGGTCCGAGCCGTTGCCCTGGTTGCTGTTGCCGTTACCGTTGCCGCCGCCATGATCTTCGCTGTGACCGCCGCCGTTGCCACCACCATTGCCGCCGCCGTTACCGCCACCGTTGCCACCGCCGTTCCCGCCGCCATTGCCGCCGTCCTTGGCCAGCGCGGCCGCATCGAGGCCGATCATCGTTACCGGGCTTGCGGCGACCGCCAGCGACAGGGCAAAGAATGGCGCCAAAATAGCTTTCCGCATCGTTTTTCTCCAAAGCAGATCATGAAATCTCGATAGTGACGCTCACAGCGCGCGGCGCGAAACCGCACTCGCTGAAGCTGAGAAAAGATTAGACGGTGATCGCGACTCGCACATCGGGCGATGGTCCGAAGCGGCCTGGTCTATAGTCCTAGCCTGAATGCTTAATCACTGCTTTCCCTGACGGGTCGTTGTCCGGCGGGGAGGTGGGTAGGCCGACCAGCTTGCGCATTTTTGCCCCGACGGATTGAATGCGACGGGTGTGCCCCCTTGACGGCGGTAGTGGTGGTTCTGCCTAATTCGTCCAGTGGATTTGGGGCAGAGACACCGTCAATTCGTCGACCGGATCGGACGCGAACTGCAAATCCTCTTCGGAGATGCAATTGTCGTTTTACTCGTCGAGAATTCATGAGCTCTTGAACCTTCAGCACCAGCTGCTTTCGGCATTCAGCCAGAGCTACCCGCAGGCGAATGACTTTACGCATCTGCTCAATTTCCCTCGATCGGGAATTCTCGTCGTTGACGGGCAGCGATGGACGTTTGCTAAACACGGCCTAGGCTTAAGGTTCGAGAGGGAGGAACCTGTTCCACATCTGGTTGTGGACATGCATGATAAATTTGGAGATTGCGCGAAAGTCGATTGGTGGAGGCTCACGCTGTTTCTGGAATCGATGGGCATTGCAACCCAAGGGGCGGATGCGGAACGAGCCGTATTGGAACACAATCGCCGAACCCAATAGGTCGACCCAGCAGCCATGTGCGCTTAGAGCCACCGAGATCCCACCGCCGGCACTATATTGGGGATGGATGTCGGAATCCCGTTTCGCCGGTCGTCTTCAAGGGGACCCGCTATGGAGAATGACAATGACCATTACCATTACCGCTTTTGAAAAATCGCCGGATCGCGGCAGGGGACTTGCGCGCGACATGCGCGTTCGCTGGGCTCTCGAAGAGGTGGGCGAGCCTTACGAGGTTCGTCTTCTCTCCTTCCAGGCGATGAAGAAGCCCGCGCATCTGGCGCTGCAGCCTTTCGGGCAGATTCCGTCCTATGAGGAAGGCGATCTCGCACTGTTCGAGTCCGGGGCGATCGTGCTGCATATCGCGGAACGCTATCCGGGCTTGCTGCCTGGGGACGCCAATGGCCGGGCGCGGGCGATCGCATGGATCTTTGCCGCGGTCGCCACAATGGAGCCTGTTGTCATCGAACGCGAGATGGCCAGGATTTTCGAGCGCAGCGAGAGCTGGTTCGACGCGCGGCTTCCTCTCCTCGAAAAACGTATCCGCACCCGGCTCGGCGAACTTTCCGCCCACCTCGGCGATGCCGACTGGCTCGACGGCGGATTCAGCGCGGGAGACCTGGAGATGGTCTCGGTGCTGCTGCGGCTGAAGGGATCGGACCTCTTGGCGGAACACCCGAACCTTACGGCCTATCTCGCCCGCGGCGAAGCGCGGCCGGCCTACCAGCGTGCCTTTGCCGCTCAGCTGGCTGTGTTCACAGCCGCGTCCGGTGAGTGAGGAAGGTCTGCCCTTGCGCCATGTCAGGCTTTTGTTGCGCCGGTGAAAAAGCCTTCCAGCTCGGCAAAGCCCATCGCGCGTTCGGCGAAGTGGAAGGTTTTCTCCGTTGACATTTCCCGAGCGGCGCTGACGAAGGCACCATAAGCGAGCCGCGCCAGCGCCGATCCGACGCTGATCCGTTTCACGCCGGCGGCTGCGAGTTCGTCCACGCTGAATGTGGCGCCCGGCAGACCCATGACGACATTGACCGGCTTGGAGATGGCCTCGCAAAGGATGCGGATCGTCTCCAGATCCTTCAGGCCCGGCGCATAGAGCACGTCGGCGCCGGCCGCTTCAAAAGCCTGGAGCCGCTTGATCGTGTCATCGAGATCGGGCCGGCCCCACAGGAAATTCTCGCATCGCGCCGTCAGCACGAAATCATGGGCAAGGGCCGACCGCGCTTCGGCGGCAGCGGCGATGCGCTCGACGGCAAGCGAAAAATCATAGATCGGATGGTCGCGATTGCCGGTGTGGTCTTCGAGGGAGCAGCCCGCCAGGCCCAGATCGGCGGCGGCACGGATGGTTTCGGCCGCACTTTCCGGACTGTCGCCAAAGCCCTTTTCCAGATCGGCCGAAACGGGAAGGGGTGTTGCCGAAACCAGAGCGCGGCAATGGGCGAGCGTGTCTTCGCGGGGCGCTTTTCCCTCGGCCACGCCAAGGGAAAAGGCCATGCCGGCGCTGGTCGTCGCCAGCGCCTGGAAACCCATTGCCGCGAGGATCCGCGCCGTTCCGACGTCCCAGGGGTTCGGAATGATGAAGGCGCCTGGCGCCTCGTGCAGCAATCGAAATGCCGTTCTCTTGTCGCTCATCGTTGCCGGCTCCCATGAATCTCATCGCAGGGTGGCATGATTTTTGGAACATATAAAGAACATTGTTGTGGGGAAGTCGTGGCCGCAAACCGTCCCACTTTTCGGCATCGTGTCTTACCGGCTCCAATGCCATCGCACGACCGGCGGAACTGAGTGGCGGTCGATGAAGACGAAGGCTGTGCCGTCGGAGCCGAAATTGACGAAATCGACGCCGTAGGACTGGGCGCCGTATTCTGCGATGATCGACATCGGGGATGAGGCGGCGGTTGGCTTGGCGGGCGCATGATGCTGCCATTCGGTCTCGCCTGCGATTTCCCGGTAGATGCTGACGGTGCAGCCGGCGAGATCCGGGGAAGGCGGGGCGCCGTCGACATAGACCATCTGATGGATCTGCAGGAGGAATTCGAACGGCGGGAGGGTGATGCTGGAAGGGTCGAGCGTCACGCCATTGCCCGTCCAGTAGGGAACCCCGCTGGCTTTGGTATTCCAGCGGCTGTCGAAGCCGAAGGGCTGGGCAATGCCGTCGGGCAGGTTCATGTGATCGCCATCGTCGTAGAACGAGGAGACCTGTTCCGGCGGCACGGGATCGTCATGCGGCTCCCAGCCGGCAATCCAGACTTCGCCGTTGATACTCTGGCTGCCATCCTCATCGGGCGGCTGTTGCGTGAGGCCATGCCCGATCTCCTCGCATCTCAAGATCACGGCCTCGCATCCGCCGGTGCCATAGCTGAGGCAGAGCAGATTGGCGCAGAAGAAGAGATGCAGCACGCCGCCTGTCGAACCGAGATCGATCATCGGCGGATCATGCTCGAGCTGCGCGACCATGCTCATGGGGTAACCGCAATCGGGGCAGGCGGGCCAGCGGGCTTGCGGAAAGCCCCATGGCAGGCCGCCGAGCTTGGAGACCAGCCGATCCTGCGGCTGTTGCAAGGCGGCGAGTTCGAATGTCGGGCGATAGAAGCGCATGGGTTCGATCCGTGTTGCCGCCGGTGGCGGGAGGCGGGTGATTGTCTCGCATTTTATCGATCTGATTCAAAGCTTTGAAGAGGTTGTGTGATGTGTTGCCCTTTAAGCAGGGGGTTGCAATGCTGGATACTCTATTCATGTTTCGCGGGCGTTTGAGGAGGCTGCATTATCTAGCCGCATGCTGCGTCTTATCCCTCGTCGTCGGCTGCATCATCGCCGGCGGCTTTTGGATCATGAGGCCGCCGCCGGGAAGCGGGCAGGTCATGCGGGCAGGCACGACGCTTCTGATCCTGGCGATCCCGATGCTGCCTTCTTTCTGGATAGGTTTCAGCATCCAGGCGGCGCGAATACGCGACATAGGCTGGAATCCGGCCATCCTTATAGCGGCGTCTCTCGCGATCCAGGCCGCCGCATATCTTGTCCCGCTGCTGATGCCGGAAGGGACGACGGTCGAGATTATCGCGAAGGTGGCAAAGGCCGCGAACATAGCCTATGGCCTCGGCCTGCTCTTCCTGCCGAGCAACTTTCACGTCCCGGACTCTCCCAGCTTCGACGAGCAACCCACGCCGACGCGTCCGGAGAGGGTCGAGGCATCTCCGGCACGCCGCCTGCCGAGCCGCAGCGGGGCCACCTTTGGACGCCGGGGTCTGTAGGACTCTCGGTTCTCGGCCGATGGATGGGATATCGCCGAGCGACCGCTACGGCGTGATGATTGATATCGAGGTCCGGTTGAATGCTTGGGGTGGTCGGCCGCTTCGACCGCATGCGACAAGGGCCGCGGAATCGGGGGGAAGCCTGGCTTACGCAGAGGCACAATCTCAAATGCCAGGCTTCCCTCGCGTCCTTAGTGCAGGACGGTTCCGATCTTAGTTCATTCTGCAATCAGAGCTAGTTGGACTAAGGTCCCAGGGTGGCACTGCTGTGTATTGCCATCGCTCGGGTCGTTGCTTGGCGCGGCGGGCTTCGTTCATTCTAAAAGCTCATTCACCGCGCGGACGCGCGGTGGCCGTCCTTCGGACCCATCAGCGTTTAGCCAAAGGCACACGCCCCTTCATCATCGCTTCATGAAGCTTGGCTCTGATCTTTTCGTAGAACTCTCGTGGGATCATGCCGTAGTCGTAACGGCTCGGATTCGAGGGGAGCGTGCGAAGGTGAATACCGGGCCACTCAAATCTGTTGACCTCGCTCACGCGGACCCAGTTGGTAGCGTCATCCAAACCAAGCTGGCCACAGAGTTCCGGTGGAACCTCGATAGACAGGTCCTCCTCGCCAAGTTCGGGAGGAGAATGCGTGATCGGCACGACGATCGTATCATTGGTCTTCGAATGATACAGGACAATGGCGCAAGGCCTGTCCTTGCGTCCCAGGGACAGGCCTTCGCTTTTTTCGCTGTCCCACAGGTAATTGTATCGGACGACGAGACCCGGAACCGGAGTCGGGTAACTCACTCGGACACTTTGCCGTATTCAGCGCCCATGATCAGCGCCATGGTTTCGTCATCCATTTCACTGACTCGAATGACTTCGCGTTCGCGCTTTTTCATGTTCTGATAGTGTTCGAGTTCAGCTGCAGACAAGAAAGCACCGATCGTCCGGTTATGAGCTGTGACCTCAATCACGCCTGCCGTCTGCACCTGTTCCCGGAATGTCGTAAATTTACGAGCAAACTCGGTAGCCGGAACTCTTAAAACTTGAGCCATGACGAGCCAGTCTCCTTTTTGTGAAAAATACGAGTTTTACACATTTTGTCAAGGTTGGGAGACGTAACTGGCGGCGACGAATGCATTCGAGCGTATGGCGAAAGAGGCTGTCCGAAAAGATCGCGGCTTCCGAGCCTGGTGGCAGTTATAGCTTATGTTGGCTTCGCTTCGGGTCGTTGCTTGGGCGCGGCGGACTTCATTCATTCTGAAAGGTCATTCACCGCGCGGACGCGCGGTGGCTGGATTCCCGTGACATCCCTCGGGTTGAACCCGAGGTAGGGAATGACGGAGGAGAAGGATGTGCTTTCTCCCCACAAACTGACTTGTCGATGGGCGAGTGGACGCGGGGCTTACGACTAGAACCAATGTCGATTCATCTGCTTCAGGAAGTCGACTGTCATCACGGGGAGGCCTGAAGCGTCACCGATGACGGCGTCAATGCCGCAGCGTGGGCAAAGAGCTGTCCTGTTATCGTCCAGCCAATCTTTGATCTCGGCAGGGCGAAAGGACGCGCAGCAGTGGAAGCAGCCGCAGAGCGCGCTGGCTTCGATTTCCGCTCGATGATTGATGCTGTGCTTGTGCGTACGGATTAGGATGTCATCCATGGGCTACCCTTAGCCATGGGGGCGGAGATGGTCCAGGGGCTGCTCGGCTGCACGGCAGGTTATTGGGAGGCTTCTTCTTGCTCTGTCCTTCCTGTGACGGGCACCGAAATAAGAGTGGAGAAGGTGTGCCGTGCAGCCCCCTCATCCGCCTGCCGGCACCTTCTCCCCGCTGGGGAGAAGGGGATTCGTCGCGGCGCCTTGCTTCATCGTATCGCTGTCGTTGGAAAATGTGTGGTGGCGGTGCCGCGAGTCTCTTCTCCCCTCGGGGAGAAGGTGGCGGCAGCCGGATGAGGGGGCTGCACGGCACGACGTTAGCCTGGCTATTTCTCATCCTGAAGGGCGCCATCACCCACCCGCTCCCTGATACCTGCTGTTGGCATAGTGCCAGTAGGCCATGGCGAGCAGCACCCAGATCGGGCCGGCCGCTAGCGCCACGGCCCCTGCCCAGTCTCCCAGGAGCGGGATGGGTTTGCCGAGGAGGGCGCCGACGGGGACGGAGCTGGTGAGGGCGAGGGGGACGGCGGTGATGAGGACGACTTGGATGGCGCCGGGGAAGATGTTCAAGGGGTAGCGCGTCAGCTCCCAGAAGCCGAAGAAAATCGAGAAGAGGTGGTTGGAGCGCACCCAGATGAGGGCGGTGGCGCCGATCATGGTGATGATGGCGGCGGTCAGCAGCGTGGCGCTGAGGATGGTGGCGATGAAGAACAGCGCCGAGGGGATCGTCCAGGCGAAATCGACGGAGAGCACCGCCCAGCCCATCAGCGGCACGGCCAGGAGGATGTGGCCGGCATAGCCGATGTTGAGGCCGGAAAAGATCAGATAGGTCCAGGGGCTGAAGGGCTTGACCAGCAGCGTATCGTAGGTGCCGAGGCGCACCAGCTCCTCGAGATCGCGCAGCTGCGTGAAGCTCATCGCAGCACCAAGGGAATAGGAGAGCAGCTGGAAGCTGAAGAGCAAAGCAAGCTCCGGCCAGCGCCAGCCGCCCAGCGTATCGAAGCGGGCAAGCAGGATGCCGATCGTGGCGAAGACGCTGCCATAGGAGAGGATCTGGGCGAGGCGATCGAGCCAGAAAGCGCCGCGATATTCCATCTGCGAGCGCACATGCATGCGCACCAGAAGCGGCAGGACGCGGAGATGATGCAGGATCATGGGTCAGCCTCCCTGCACGGTGATGCGGGTGGAGGCGCAGCGCCAGAGCCAGAGCACGCCCGCCAGGAAGAGAGCCGCCCAGGCGAGGCCGAGGCCGAAATGGAGCCAGACTTCGGCGACCGAAAGCCGGCCGAGATAGACGGCGTTGGGATAATAGACCACCCAGGCAAAGGGCAGGTGGCGGGCGATCGTCGCGAGCGGCTCGGGGAAAAACCAGAAGGGCACCAGCAGGCCGGAGAAGAGATGCAGCAGGGCGCCGAGGATCCAGTCCAGCGAGAAGCTCGTCATCAGCCAGAAGGCGATGAGGCCACATAGTGCCGACATCAGGAAGATGAGGATGAAGGAGAGCGCCCAGAAGGCTGCGAACATCACCCCATCGAACAGGCTTGCCGGCGGCAGCATGCCATAAAACAAGGCGGTGACGGCGACGGTCGGGATCACCTGGGTCATCAGCCGGTAGCCGAAGGAGCCGCTTTCATTGGCGAAGAGATAGAGCGGATAGGAGATGGGCTTCAAAAGCCAGACCGAGATATCGCCCGATTTCAGCGAGCGGCCGATCTCGCTGATGACGCGCTCCGGCCGGGTGGCGCCCATCACCGCGCCGCCGAGCAGGGCGTAGGTCACCATCTGCTGCAGCGAGACGCCGTCGACGACGGTGCCGCCGACGCCGGCAAAGGCGGCGAGCCAGATGGCGACGCGGGCGAAGACCTGAACGAGCTTGCCGAAAATATTGGCCCAGACCTCGTTGCGGTAGGCGAGCTGCGCGTGAAATGAGCTACGCGCGAACGCAAGATAGGCGCTCATGATGCCTTGGCCCTCGCATTGCGGCGCTGATAAAAGGTGCGGATGACCTCCTCGATATCGGGCTCGTGGAGCGCCACATCCTTCAGGCCGCGATCGCCGCCGACTTCGGAGAGGATGCGGACCAGCGACACATCTTCGCGCTCGATCAGATAGTTCTTGCGCAGGCCCTCGTCGCTGACGAGCGAGGCGGTGTTGAGGTGCAGCGGGCCGGGATCGCTTGCAAATTCCAGCGTCAGCCGGCGGGCCGAGCCGAGGGCGGCGCGCAGGCTCCGGAGTTCACCGTCGAAGATCAGCCTGGCGTGATCGACCATGATCAGCCGGGGGCAGATGGTCTCGATATCCTGCAGGTCGTGGGTGGTGAGGATGATGGTGACGCCGCGCTCGCGGTTGATCTCGGCCAGGAAGCGGCGCACGGCATCCTTGGCGACGACGTCGAGGCCGATCGTCGGCTCGTCGAGGAAGAGGATTTTGGGATCATGCAGCAGCGACATGACGATCTCGGCGCGCATGCGCTGGCCGAGGCTGAGCTGGCGCACGGCGCGATCGAGGAAGGGCGTGAGATCGAGCAACTCGCTGAAATGGCGTAGATTATCGGCATAGCGGGCGGGCGGGATATCGTAGATGCGCTGGTGCAGGGTGAAGCTGTCGATCAGCGGCAGATCCCACCAGAGCTGGCTGCGCTGGCCGAAGACGACGCCGATCTCGCGGGCATTCGCCATGCGGGAGAGATGCGGCGTGCGGCCGAGCACGGTGACGGTGCCGTCGCTCGGCACCAGAATGCCGGTCATCATCTTGATCATCGTCGATTTGCCGGCGCCGTTCGGACCGAGATAACCGACGGCCTCACCGGCCCCGATATCGAAGCCGATATCCGAGACGGCCGTGACCTCGGTATATTCGCTTGTCACCAGCGTCTTGAAGGCGCCGAGAAGACCGGGAAATCGCCTGTGCTGCCGGAAGCGCTTGCTGACGCCCCGGGCCTCGATCAAAGCCGTCATGTGTGTTCCCTCGGGATTCAGCCGACTCGGCAGGGATAACGGTCGGGAACGCAGGCTAGCGCGATGTGGGATTCGTGCAAGGGCAAGTTGAGTTTTGGCGATTAAGGTTTTGGCGCGCCTAAAGAGTCGGATCGATCGGGCAGCCCGAGCGCGGCATCATCATGTAGAGATCGTCACAATGATGTGGTAGGCAATCATTCATAGAAAGCTCCCGCTTGTAACAAAAAAGCGGCGAGCTTCCATGGGTTGGCTTCGCTCTGTGGTGCGCTGTCTTTTAGCCACGCATTCATAGCCTCAAGGTAGCTCGCAAGGTCGGTGTTTTCCCATCGGACAGCGCCAATCTCGAAATCGGTTCGCATCGACGTCAGGTACTTTAGGAAACTTTGCTGATCGATTACGTTTTCAATATTCATCAATTCGTGACCTCGTCTCAACTCAAATAGCATGAGATCGCTGCCGAGGTCAGCGCGGACCTGCCGTCTTGCAATAAAATCACTCTTGGGTAGTCCAAAGTGATGGGATGCCTACTTTGTGGCATTTGCTACCTAATTCCGCAGAAAGGCGAGGGCGATCGGATCGGCTGGACTTTAGCTAGGTGGCCCGAACCAGGTCTTCATCGCGTCTTCAAGACCATCCTGCGTCCCGTCGCTGACCCAGGCGACATATCCGTCGGGCCGGATCAGCACTGCTGACGGAGCCGAGACCGGGCCGAGCGCCGGCAGTTCCCACGGTCCGTCATATCTGGCGTGAACCAGCGCGACGTCGTCCGACCATGGTGCGATGTCGAAGCTGCCGGAGCCGTCGAGGACGAGGAGCACCGGGCGCGCGTTGTGGAGCAGCGTGAAGACGCGGGCGGGGCCTTCCGATGTGGTGAGGTCGAGGTCGGGCATGCGGCGGCCGAGGAGGGGGTGACCTTCGCCGAGGTCGTAATGGATGGCAAGGCCGGACATTTCGGCGGCGATGCGTTTGCGGGGTTCGTCCATGCCCAGCAGCTCCATCATGATATCGCGCAGGGCTTCGGTGCGGTCGTCGGTTCGCAGCAAGGCGACCTGCGCCATCGTCGTGCGCAGCACGCGGGCGGCGATCGGGTGCCGCTCGGCGTGATAGGTGTCGAGCAGGGCGTCGGGCGAGGTGCCTTTTATCACCTGGGCGAGCTTCCAGGCGAGATTGACGGCATCCTGCACGCCGGTGTTGAGGCCCTGGCCGCCGACCGGAGAATGCACATGGGCGGCATCGCCGGCGAGGAAGACGCGGCCCTTGCGATAGGCCGTCGCCTGGCGCGACATGTCGGTGAAGCGGGAGATCCACTTCAGGCCGTGGATGCCGTAATCCTTTCCGAATGCGGCGATGAGGGCTTGCTTGAGGTCGTCGAGGGTCGGCTCGGTCGTGGCGCCGGCATTCCCGTCAGGCACCATGACGTTGACCGGGCCGTCGCTTGCAAAAATGACCTTGCCGTTGCGGATTTCGTAATCCTCCCGGCCGAAGGCATAGATGCCGAGGGCGGTGCGATGGACGCCGAGCGGCGGCTCCTCTTCCATCTCCACTTCGGCCAGAATATTGCCTGTTGTCGCATCCCATCCTTCGAAGGCGATGCCGGCTGCCTTGCGGACGAGGCTGCGGCCGCCGTCGCAGCCGACGAGGTAACGTGCCCTGAGCGTGGCGCCGCCATCGGAGAGGTGGACGGTAATGCCGGTCTCGTCCTCAACGAAGGACGTCACGTCACGGCCGCGATAGATCGGCACCGAGAGCTCGTCGACCCAGCCGGCGAGAATGCGCTCGATATGCTTCTGGCGGAGCGCCAGCCCGTAATTGTGCCTTGTCGGGAAATCGCTGATATCGAGGCGGGTGACGGCAAATCCGGTGACCTGGGCTATCTGCCCTGCCGCAAGGAAGCGGTCGACGATGCCGCGCTGATCGAACACCTCGAGCGTGCGGGCGCTGAGACCGCCGGCCCGTGTGCCGAAAAGCTGCTGGTCGGGGCGGCGTTCGACGATGGCGACGTCGATGCCGGCCAAGGCCAGCTCGCCCGCCAGCATCAGGCCCGTCGGGCCGGCTCCCGAAATCACGACTGCATGTTCCGTCATTCGCAAATTCCTCCTGCAGTTTCGATTTGTCTCCGCGAGGTAGTTCAGAGCCGTGCAAACTCTCGGGCTGCGCCGAACATTCTAGGGATGGCGGATCGAGGACATGTCGAAGGCCTTCTTCAGCGCGTCCATGACGACACGGATCGATGGGACATTCTTGATATCGGCGTGGACGACCAGCCATACCTCGCGTGTCAGGGGTATCTGGTCATCGATCCGTTGGAGACAATCCCTCTCCATGACCGCGAACTCCGGCAGCATGACGACACCGCCGTCAAGACTGGCGGCGGCAGCCTGGAACTCCAGGACCGATGATCGAATGGCGATGGGCCGGCCGGCGGCTTGTTCGAGGAGGCGCATCTGCTGCGGGGAGGCGCTCATGCTCTCGTCATAGCCGATGAAGGTCCAGTCCGCTGGCGAAACGCTTTCGAGGTAAGATTGCGTCGCATAGAGCCAGAATGTGATTTCTCCGAGTTTGATGATCGAATAGTCGCCGTCCTCCGGCCTGGAGAAGCGTATGGCGATATCCGCCTCCCGCCGGTTCAGCGAAGCAAGCCGTTTTTCTCCCACCAAAGTGACCTCGATGCCGGGATGACGATGCCTGACGGCGGCAACCGGTTTTGCCAGCAGAGCGGCCGAGAGAGCCGGAGGGGCGCTGATGCGGACATGGCCGCGCGTCTCCGTGGCGCTGCTGCGGCCAAACTGCTCGATCGCGGCGGTTTGCTGTGCGACGAGGGCCGCGTGTCTTGCAACCTCTTTTCCGTCGGCGGTGAGGATCAGGCGGCGGCCGCGCCGGTCGACGAGCTTGCGCCCCAGGCTCTTTTCGAGCGAGGCGACGCGCCGGCTGATCGTCGCGTGTTCGACACCCAGCTGTTTCGCCGCGCCGAGGAACGTTCCGGCCTGCGCCAATGCCAGGAAATGCCGCAGGTCATCCCAATCCATATGTGAATTTTCTCCCGTTGATTGTGAAGGAATAGGGAATTTTCACACATGTGGCTACGGGATATTTTCAGCGCAAACGATGGAGAGACAGGATGACAGATCGCATCATATTGCTGCAGGCGCCCGGCGGCGTTGCCCAGTTCCGCATTGAAGATCAGCGCTCCGATCCCCCCGGAAATGGCGAGATCACAATCCGCCATGAGGCGATCGGGACCAACTTTCTCGATATTTATCACCGCCAGGGAATCTATCCGCTGCCGTCCTATCCCGCGGTGATCGGCGCCGAGGCGGCGGGTATCGTCGAAGCTGTCGGTTCCGATGTCGCCGACTTTAATCCGGGAGACCGCGTTGCCTATGCGGGGCCGCCGGTCGGGGCCTATTGCTCCACCAGAAACATCGCTTCCGAGAAGGTGATCAGGCTTCCGGATGCGGTTTCCTTCCAGACGGCCGCCAGTTCGCTGCTGAAGGGTATGACCGCCTATATGCTGCTGGAAAAAATCTATGATGTCCGCGAGGGAAGCACTGTGCTGATCCACGCGGCCGCGGGCGGGCTCGGCAGCATCCTCGTTCGCTGGGCGAAGTCGCTCAACGCTTCGGTGATCGGCACCGTCAGCACATCCGAGAAAGCCTCGCGCGCCGCCTCCTATGGCGCGGATCACCTGATCGTCGGACGGGAGGCAGATATCGTCGCGGAGGTGAAGCGGCTCACCGGCGGGATCGGCGTCGATGTCGCCTATGACGGTATTGGCGGCGACATGCTTCTCAAAACCATCCGCTCGGTCCGGCCCTTCGGCACAGCGGTGACCATCGGCCAGGCGGCCGGACCGGTTCCGCCGGTTGCCGTCGAAGAGCTTCGGCCGGGAAAGTCGCTCTGCCACCCGAGCATCATGGCCTGGTGTTCCGACATCGGCCGCTATCGCGACGCCGCGCAGGCGGCGATCCGGGCGCTGGAAACGGGCATCGTTGCCGAGATCGCCGCCGAATACGCCCTGGCGGATGTCGCCCGGGCCCATGAGGAGATGGAAACGGGAAGGGCGGCGGGCAGCATTCTGCTGATTCCCTAGAGCATATCTGAGGAGGTGCGGCGCCTTCGGCCGCAGCCGTCGGCGCCGATGGAAAAGAGGAATGAACGGCGCTCTCCGCCGGTTCCAACGGCTGGCAAAGTCGGCAAACCTCTCTTTCGTCATGCTCGGGCTTGTCCCGAGCATCTGCAACCCCTCGATAGGGCGGCAGATCCTCGGCACAAGGCCGAGGATGACGCCGAGTGGAGGGCGAAGTTAAAATCCATCAGAGCCGGCCTCGGGAACGCTGGCATCCCGATCACGGCGAAATCAATTTCCGGCAAAGTTAGCGGCCGTCAGCGGAACGGGCCTGTAGCCATCAATATCGGCTATGTCGTACTCCCGCGCCAATTCGGCTGCGACCAGCACGCGCCCGGATTTCGACATTAAGGCGGGGTCGCGCCAGAGCTCTGATATGACATGGCCGATGAATTGCGGCGACTCGGAATTGGACATGTCGAAAAACTCGGCATTGCGCAGCACGGCCTCGGTGCGGACGAGACCGGGATAAAGCGCTGCTGCGGCGACATTGTGGGGCTTAAGCTCATGGGCGAAATCGGCAGCCATCTTGTCCGCGGCGGCTTTGGCGATGCCATAGATCGTGTTGCCCTCGTAGACCTGGCCCGCCCAGAAGGAAATGTTGACGATGAGGCCGCGCCTGGCCGAAATCATCAGCGGAGCGAGCGCGCGCGACATCATGAAGGCGCCCCTGAGCGCGGTTCCGATCATCGCCTCCCACCGAAAGACGGGCTGCTCCCAGAACGGCCGGGGCCAGGTGAAATCACCGTCCTCGACCATGTTTTCGTAGCCGGGCCAGGCATTGTTGACCAGAATATCAAGCCGGTTGCCGGCGCGGATCTCTTCGGCCAGGCGCTCGGTGTCGGCATCGTGGCCGTGATCGCATTGGTGAACGAAAATTCGCCCCGGCAGGTTCGTCGCTTCAAGTTCGAGCCCTTCGAGCGAGCCGGCGCGTTCGGGCGTCTTCACATCCGCCTCGAAGCGCGTCCGGCCGGTGACATGGACCGTGGCGCCTTCGGCAAGCAGGGCAAGGGCAATGCCGCGGCCGATGCCGCGACTTCCGCCTGACACCAAAGCGACGACATCTTTCATGGTGGCCGGCCTCCCGAAGCAGTTGAGGAGCGCATATTGGCACTGCGGCTTGGCGAGCGCGACGGCTTTCTAGAGAAAGATCTTGCGCGCAAACTACGATCCTGATGGCGTTGCCGCCAGGGCGAGGTCTGGCTACTCCCGATGAAACTCGTCCGCCAGGAAGTCGATCAAGGCTCGAACGCGGTGGCTGGTCGCGCTGCCGTCCGTTACCGCATACAGATTGGCGCTCTCCGGCAGAAATCGGTCGAGCGCCGTCACCAGCGCGCCCGAGGCCAATTCCTCGCGGATATCCCAGACCGGAGTGAGGAAAACACCGTAGGCTTTCAAAGCCCATCGCTTCAGGACGGAGCCGTCGTTCGCGACCCGATTTCCAGAGACCCGGATTGAAATTTTCTTGCTGTCTTCGACGAAGTGCCACGTCGAAAACGGGGTTGCCGGCCTCGACACCAGGAGACAATTGTGGGCGGCGAGATCATCAGGATGTGCCGGCAGGCCATGAGCCTCCCAGTATGAGGGTGCCGCGCAGATGACGCGCTGGCCGCGCAGAATGAGACGTGCCTTCAGCGAGGAATCCCGCAGAGGTCCGTTTCGGATCGCCAGATCAATGTTGTGCTCGACAAGATCGACGAGAGCATCCGAGATATGCAGATCTATGGAAATGCCCGCGTGCAGTTCCATGAACCGGTCGATCGCCGGGACGATTTTGCTCCTGCCGAAATCGACTGTCGACGTCATCTTGATCGGTCCGCGTAACGGGCCTTCCTTTACGCCACCGATGGAGGCATCCCAATCGGCCAGCAATCGCCGGGCATCGGCCAGGAATTGCAGTCCTTCATGCGTGAACGATAGGCGCCGCGTCGATCGTCTGATCAGCGTCGTGCCTGCCTGCTGCTCCAACTGTTGAAGCGCGACCGTGGCGGTCGATGTCGCGACCGAGTTCTGTCGCGCCGCCGCCGACAGGCTTCCCGCCTCCGCAATGCCGACGAACAGACGTAGAGCGTCCAGCGTGTCCATTTCTCGAAAAATCCGAAAGGTGCTCTCGTTGAGCGTATGATTATCATGCGAACCGAAATGATCAATATCTTCAGCACGCCGATTTTGGCGGCGCCCACTCGAGCCGGGTGGCGTTTTACGTCCTAGAGGAAACTGACATGTCGATCATGGCACGAGCAGCGCGCATTCATCAGTATGGCGCGCCTGAGGTCTTGAAATTCGAAAACATCCCGGTTGCGGAACCCGCTGCCGGAGAGGTGCTCGTTCGCCACACGGTCATCGGGCTCAACTTTGTCGACGTCTATTTCAGGCGCGGCACGATGGAGGTTCCATCCTTCCCGGCGGTTATCGGCAATGAGGCAGCGGGGATCGTCGAGGCCGTCGGTCGCGGCGTCACATCGGTGAAGGTGGGAGACCGCGTTGTTTTCGGTCACAGCACCGGCGCCTATGCCACCCGTGGTGTTCATCCCGCCGATCGCCTGGCGATCATTCCGGACGGCGTCTCCGACGAGCAGGCGGCTGCAAACTTCCTGAAGGGGTTGACGGCGCGCTACCTGGTCAAGGACGTCGTGCCGCTGAAGCCTGGCGATACGATCGTTTATCATGCCGCTGCCGGCGGTGTGGGCCAGATCTTCGTGCAATGGGCAAAGTCTCTCGGGTATCGCGTCATCGGAACCGTATCCAGCCAAAGCAAGGCGGAGATTGCGCGCCAGGCAGGATGTGACCACGTCATCAACTACAGCACGGAAGATTTTGTCGCGCGGACCTACGAATTGACGGGAGGGGTCGGCGTCGACGCGGTCTTCGATTCCGTCGGCGAAGATACTTTCCGTGGCTCCCTTGCCGTTCTCAAAGTGCGTGGCACGCTGGTCCAGTTCGGCAAGGCGTCCGGAGAGATCACTCCCATCGATCCCTATGTCCTTGCTGCGAAAAGCCTGCATCTCACATGGGGCAGGCTGGATCACTATGTTGTCACGGCGGCCGAGACCGCCGAAGCCGCGGCCGACCTTTTCGCCGCAATAGAAGCGGGCGTTCTGAAGGTCGATCCCAGCCGCATCTATGCGTTCGACGACGTCGTCGAAGCCCATCGCGATCTGGAAGGCCGACGCACGACGGGCTCCGCGGTGCTTCGTGTGACGCAGTAGCCAAGGGCGAGGCGATGAAGAAAATCAAGCGACGATAGCGGCTCGCCCCTGCCGCTATTCGACGAGCCCGAGGATCGGGCCGTAGCCGCCGTGCCAGGAGCGGTCGTTGCGGCCAAGGGCCGGATCGTAGAGCCCGACGCCGTGCCCGCCATCGAGGAAAAGCGCGTCCTGGCATTGCAGCTGGTCGCGGAAGAGGCGGGCGAAATCGTGGAAATTCACCTCGTCTTCGCTGATCGCGATGCGGACGGACCCGCCGCAGACGCCGACGCCGCCGCGGCGGGTGCGATCGGTCGAGCCGGGGATGAAGATCGGGTTCAGCGCGCCTGAAATGACAAGCATCGGGCCGGACTGGGTGGCGAAACGGGCGGCCGGGCGGCGCTTCAGGAAGTCATCGGTCGGCAGGATCTTTGCGCCTTCTCCATCGAGAAAGAACACGCCGTTCGGCTTCTTGTAGAAATTCGGCACCGACCCGGCGGAGCCGCCGGTCTTCGTGTTGGCGGGCTTCAATTCCTTGCCGTTCTCGACGTAAAGCCCGAGCGGCGAGAAATCCTGCCGGTACATGCCGGCATTGACGGCAAAGACGAGCGTGCGCCCTCCGGCCTGAAGGGCTTCGGCAAGGCTCGAGAAATAGCGGTAGGGTTCGCCGTTTGCACTCTTCCAGAACAGCCGCAGATCGGCTTTGCCCGGATCGACCGTGCAGACGATATAGTTCGCTCCTTCGAAAGTTTGCGGCGCACAGGGCTCGGCCTGCGCTGCCTGCAGAAGCAGGATCGTTGCCGCCAGAAAGGTGGCTACGGCGAGGAGGGCGTGTTTGAGGGATGTGATCGGCATGCGCTTTCTCTCGGATCGGTGAGACTGCAATATGCGGTCGGCGGGGCAGGGGCAATGACCGGATTGCGGGGGAAAGGTTTCAAACCCCTCCCCAACCCGTCCGGGGTCGAGCCGCGGGTCTCGACCCGTCCTCCGGACCCCCACAAGGGGGAGGGGCTAAACCGGAGCGGCGGTCCTTCTTCTCTTTGCCGTCTTGGATTGTTGTGGCGATAAGCGAGCGGCTTGGTTAAGTCCCTCCCCCTTGTGGGGAGGGGTTGGGGAGGGGAAGCTACCCGCGGTAAAGTCACAGAGATGTTCTTGTTATGTTCGCGACCGTGCGCTATGAATTCTCTCGTGTTCCGCAACTGGGAGAGAAAAGATCATGAGTGTTTACGCAACCGTCGGCGCCCTCGATTTGGATCGATCGAACGCCTTTTACGCGGCGGTGCTGGCAACGATCGGCTGGAGCAAGCACAAGGAGTTTCCCGGCTGGAGCGCCTATTCCGAAGGGGGCAAAGGCGAAGGTTTCACTCTCTGGGTCTGCCAGCCCTTCAACGAGGAGCCGGCAAGTGCTGGCAATGGCGCGATGATCGGTTTCATGGCCAAGTCCCGCGCGGCGGTGCATGCTTTCTACGAAGCCGCGATCGCCAGCGGCGGAACGGATGAGGGAGGCCCCGGCCCGCGCCCGCAATACGGCCCGGATTGGTACTCCGCCTATATGCGCGACCCGGCCGGGAACAAGATTTCGATTGTTTATGATGGGTGAGGCGCGCGTATCGGTATTTGCGGAGGCGGCGGCCTAAGAACGGATTCTGCTATCCTGACGGTTAATCACGGCCGCGCCATTCTTGCCGAAAATCAAAAGTTTCCGGCGCATATGACATGCGGCCCGGCGCCGCGGTGCGGGGCGTCCTGCGGCAGGCCGAAGTAGCGTTTGGCCATTTCGGTGGGGCCGAGATCTTCGAGCGAGGTGAAGCCGAGGGCGCGCAGGCGTTCGGCTAGATCGGCCGGATCGAAGCGCGTCAGCCAGGGCTCGCCGGCAGCGGCCGTGCGGGCGCCCATTTCGGCGGCGCGGGCGCGGCGTTCGGGCGGATAGTTTTCCAGCGGCTCGCCGTAGTCGAAGACGATGGAGGCGCTGGGCAGGCCGGCGACGGAGCGGAGCAGGGTGAAGACCGAGGCTTCCCGGAGATAGGGCACGACGCCGAGCCAGATGAAGAAGGCCGGGATTTCCGGCTTGAAGCCGGAGGCGACGAGACGTGTTTGGAGATCGTCGCGCTCGAAATCGACGGGGACGAAAATCGGCAGGCTGTGGGTCAGCCCCGTCTCGTGCAGCCTCGTCTGCTTCCAGCCTTGCGTGGCGGGATGATCGACCTCGAAGACCATCAGGCCGGGATGGGGATTGCGCAGCGCAAAAGTATCGAGCCCGGCGCCGAGGATGACGGCCTGGGCGACGCCCCTTGCCAGCGAGCGGGCCAGGCAATCCTCGGCATATCGGCTTCTCGCCGCCATCACCAGGCGAAAGGAGCGGGTGGCGGGATCCTGCGCTTTCAGGTCGGCCGCCGCCGCCGCCTCCTCGCCGAGAATGCGGCGGGCGTAGGGATCGGAAAAGATGGCGCCGCCATCGACGTTCTGATGCGCCGCCCTGTGGGCCGCGGCGGCCATTGCGGTGCGGCTGGGTTCGGATGTTTGCATGACGGTCTCCTGTGAAGTTCTATGAACCTTGTCGTCGGTGCCCTTGTCATCGCGGGCAGACTAGATCATGATTTTAACAGTGTAAAGATTGGATCGGGGCATGGTGACGGACAAGACGACGGAGAAGGGATCGACCCGCTATCATCACGGCAATCTGCGCCCGACGCTGCTCTCCGTCGCGCGGGCGCTTCTGGAAGAGGGCGGGCCGCAGGCGCTGAGCCTCAGGGAGATCGGCCGGCGCGCAGGCGTCTCGGCGCCGGCGGCCTATCACTATTTCAGCAGCCTGGATGCGCTTGCGGCGGCCCTTGCCGAGCAGGGATTTGCCGAGCTCAGCGAAGAGATCGACGCGGCGCTCGCCGGCCCCCGGCGCCACCTGCTTGCCGGCGGCATCGCCTATGTCGCCTTCGCACGCGCCAATCCCGGCCTCTACCGGTTGATGTTCGGGGAGGGTTTCCAGGCCTATTCCAAGGGGAACGAGGCGATCGGCGCTTCGCGGATGCGGGTCTACCGCCAGATGAAGGAGGATCTGGAAAAGCGGCTGGCGCCGGAGAAAGTGGCAAACGCTGCGCTGTTTCTCTGGTCGTTGACGCATGGCCTCGCCCTGCTGACGATCGACGGCCAGATCGAACCGGGCGTCGATCCCGACGCAAGGGTCGCGGAGGTGCTGAAGCTCGCCGGCCTGGGGCTGCCGGCTGCAAAATGACGTGCCGACAGCTGAAGCAATGACAGGTTACTCAATAGTGATTATTGCACCTTTAAAGTGTAGATGGTAATTTTTACTTGGTTGCAAATGTATTGTTGAATATGGGGCGAGCCATGCACAAGGTCATCGATAGCCCATGGGAACTTGGCCACTGCGCCAATGAGCTGAAAGCATCAGGCGTCGAAACGGTCATCCGTTATTACAACCACAGCAATTCGACCCGACTGCCGCAGAAGCGGATCGAGAAGGCCGAATATGACGATATTCTGGAGGCGGGGCTTTCGCTGGCAGTGGTTTTTCAGCAGCGGGGCGGGGCCGGCGGCAATATAGGCGATCTCGATGCGGAGACCGGCGAGAGGGACAGCGGCCGCGCTCTCGCCCTTGCCGAGACCTATGGGCAGCCGGAGAATTCGGCGATCTACTTCGCTGTCGATCACGATTACTACAAGGCGGCCGATCTCGCCTCGATCAAAGCTTATTTCGGGGCGGTTTCAAGCGCGCTGAGGGGCAAGTATCGTGTCGGCGTCTATGGTTCCGGCACGGTGGGCGCGGCGGTTCGCCAGGCCGGTTTCGTCGACTTCATCTGGCTTGCGGCGTCGACCGGCTGGTCGGGCACGAGGGACATGCTCGCGACCGACCAATGGGCGCTCTACCAGGTGTATCCGCCGCTCGCCTTTCAAGGCGTCAGCTATGACGGCAATATCGTCGGCGGCAGATGGAAGGATTTCGGCCAGTTCCGGGCCGACGCGGAAGGGGCGATCGCGCTCGGCGCCTCGAGGAGGCTGGCGGCTGCGATCGAAAGACATTCGGAGCTCGCCGAAGTCAGCGCCACCGGCGGGCTCAACCTGCGCCGGGGGCCGGGCGAGAGCTTTGCGGTGGAAAGGGCGCTGCCGCTCGGCACGCCGGTGACCATTCTCGAGCGCAACGGCGACTGGGCCAAGGTCGATCTCGACGGTGACGGCACGGTCGACGGCTATATGCATGCGAGCTTCCTGAAGGTGATGTCGGGCGGTTTCCCGATCGAAGAGGCGATCGGCAGGAGGCCTTACGACGTCGCCAGGGCGGAATTGGAAAGGGGTGTGGCCGAGGTTGCCGGCAGCGGCAACAATCCGCGCATCGTCATGTATCACAAATCCACCAATCACTGGTCGGGAACCGACGACAGCGTCGCCTGGTGCTCTTCCTTCGTCAATTTCTGCGTCGAGCAGGCGGGCATGATCGGCACAAACCGGCAGGATGCCCGAAGCTGGCGGGACTGGGGAGACGACGTGAGCGAAAACCCTCGGGAAGGCGACATCGCCGTCTTCGCCCGCGGCCCGATGAACGGCTCGGACGGGCATGTGGGCTTCCTCGTCGCCGACGACGGCGGGCCGACGGTGAAGATCCTCGGCGGCAACCAGAGCAACAGCGTCTGTTACCAGAACTATCCGAAAGACGGGAATCTCGGCAGCACGCGCTACCGGCTTCTCGGCATCCGCAGGGGGTGAGCGGATCGTTGGGCGGGAGTCGGCTGCGGCAGTCCAGCGTGAGGGGCTGCCGCGCCGGCTGTCGGGTCTCCTGGGGTGTGGGATGAGGGCGGCAGGGCCGGTATTTGACCCTCGCGTGCGCTCAGCTCATTCGCGGCTTGCCGCTCACCCCCTCATCCGACCCTTCGGGCCACGACCGGGGTTGAGCCACGGGTCTCAACCCGTCCTTCGGACCCCCGCTGGGGAGAAGAGGGAGCCAGACGCTTGCCTTCGTTTCCACAAGAGGGGCTTTCAAGAAGTTCGAGACGCCGCCACGATTCCGCTTCTCCCCAGCGGGGAGCAACCATGTTTCACTTTTTCCGGTATTGTGGCGTCCATTCGGCCTTTCGAAAGAGGATCGAATTGGCGAGAACGATGAGTTTTCGTGCGACGGCGATGACGGCGCACAGGTGATCCTTTCCGTTCTGACGCAAGCGGGCGT
>NZ_ML133713.1 GCF_003985155.1 Rhizobium vallis
ACGGCGTCAGTCGGGCATTCTTATGAATGTTCATTCGCGGCGATCCTTCCGACTCGAGGTGTGATAGCTCCAGTCTCCTAAATCCGCTTTGAATGGACAACCTCCCGAAAGCTCACAACTAGAGCCTGCGCGCTCCGAGTACGCCAAGTGGCGGAAACGCGAAGCTTTCATCTCGCGCAGCGTTGGAGCCGGTTGCGGCAATGGTATCTGCATCACGTGCCCGGGTCTGGTCCGAGCGATGAGTGCGGCCGGAAGTGGTTGTAATCGTCGGCCCAGCAATGGCGCTTCGGGCATAATCGCAGCCGAGGAACAGGCTTTGGTTGACCATCTCGTCCCGCATCCGGCCGTTGATGGGGAAGACGGCCCCGCTCCGAACCGGTTGGTCGTATGATGATGCGCCAACTCAAACAGGAGCCACTGATATGATCGCCAGCACGATAGGCCTTGATCTGGCCAAACATAACTTTCACGTCCATGCGGTGGATGCCGACGGTTCAGTGATCAAAACCGCGGCGCTCCGGCGAAGCGAGATGATCAAGTTCTTTCAGCGTGCAAGGCCATGCGTTGTTGGTGTCGAAGCTTGTGCCACGGCGCACTACTGGGCTCGGGAGCTGATGAAGCTCGGTCACGAGGTTAGGTTGATACCGCCTTCGTATGTGAAGCCGTTTGTACGGCGCGGCGCGAAGAATGACGCCGCGGACGCTGCAGCCATCTGTGAGGCTGTTCGGCGACCCGATATGCGCTTCGTTCCGGTAAAGTCTGAGGCTAACCAGAGCTTCCTGATGCTACATCGAGCTAGAGGTCTGCTGGTACGGCAACGGACCATGACGGTATGTGCGATCCGCGCTCATCTCGCCGAATTCGGAATCATCTTCGGCCAAGGTCGACAACGCATCGAGACCATAATGCCGATGATAGAGGAAGTTGCGGCCTCGTTGCCAGAACATGCTCGGTATGCGTTGACCAGCTTGATCGGATCTGTTGGCGAGTTGAACAAGCAGATCGACGGGATTGAGACGAAGCTAGCGGAAATCGGTCGTTCAGATCCGGTCTCAAATCTGCTTTCGTCGATCCCAGGGGTCGGCCCAATCACGTCTACGGCCATCGCCGCCACCATTCCGGACGCTAGGATGTTCCGCTCCGGTCGAGAGTTTGCAGCTTGGCTGGGCCTGACGCCGCGTCAAAACTCCAGTGGCGGCACCACTCGATTGGGAGGGATTACGAAACAAGGAGATGCCTACCTGCGTCATCTGCTCGTAATCGGCGCCAGGAATATAGTTCGGTATCCGAAAGCTCGAGCGAAGGTCGGGGGAGCTTGGATCGAAGCTTTACTACAACGACGACGTCCTATGATCGTGGCCGTCGCCGTGGCTAACAAACTTGCTCGGATCATCTGGGCGATGATGACAAGTGGAGAGATGTTCAGGGAGGCACGCGTCAAGACAGCATAGACAGGAAACCTCAGCGAACCGGCGTAAGGTGCAGAAGCAACAGATGGTCATCCAGCGGAGCTGGGGATCGAGCAAACCCGGAGAGCTTTAGGCGCCGCATTCAAGCGCGACCCGTTGATGAGGCCTCGATCCGCGTACTCCATCAGGGCCAGCGACCATGGTCTCGGTCGCAGACAAAGGCCGAATACATGAACGCACCCGAATGATGACCTAAACTTGCAGAAAGCCTCTTGCGCCCGCGGGGCCGTCTATACATGAAGCTCTCGACATTAGCGTTTTGCATCGGCTTCCCGGCGTGATGCCGTGCGACTCGACACTATGATCCTTCGACCTGGCAAGGATGGCATTCGAGGTGAATTCCGTGCCGTTGTCGGAGACGATCATCCCCGGTTTGCCGCGCCGTTCGATGAGGACCGACAGTTCGCGAGCGACGCGACGACGCAAGATCGAGGTGCACGGGATCGCCGCCAGGCATTCGCGGGTCACGTCTTCGACGAAGTTGAGCACGCGAAACCGCCTTCCGCAAGCGAACTGGTCGTGAACGAGATTCAGCGAGCTTCGGGCATTGGCCTTCGCTTCGACCAGGATCGGGCCACGCGTGCCGACAGTGCCGCCCCGGCTTTTCTGCTTGCGAACGGAAAGTCCTTCTTCGCGATAGAGCCCGTAGATGCGGTCGACCCCAACGGCGCTCCCCCCCCCCGCCGAAGCCGCCGGTCGCCGGTCGCCGGTCGCGAGGTCGCGCAATAGGGCGACTTCTTTATGATGTGGGCGCGCCTGCCCGACCAACGCTTCGATCTTTTGTCGCGCGTCATGCATGACCATGCACTCATCGGCGGCTCTAAACTGCGTGATGTCGTAGAGACAGTTCGGTTCTGCGACACCCAAACGATCGAGCTGCGCGAGCGCGCCGACCGTCCGGCGCGGCAGGCAACGTTGTGCCTGCGCTTCGGCCAGGCGACGATCAGGCGACCGCAAAACCTGCGCGAAGAAGGGCTGCCCGACGGGGTTAGGCTCAGTTGGGTCGAGGTCGTCGAACCGGACGCACCCGACGGTGTCGAGCCCTTGCATTGGCTGCTCTTGACCACCCATGCGCTCTCCAGTGCGACTGACGCCTGGCAGATCGTCGCTTGGTACAAGCAGCGCTGGATGATCGAGCAGTTCTTCCGGGTGATGAAGACGCAGGGCTTCAAGATCGAAGACAGCCAATTGCAGTTAGCGCCGCGGCTGGAAAAGCTCGTCGCCATCGCCGCCAAGGCCGCGGCAATCGTCCTCCAACTCGTGCAGGACCGCAGTGGCGGCGATCCTCACCCGGCAAGCCTGGCAGTCAGTCCCCACGAGATCAACACGCTCGCCGCCCTCGAAAGCCGCTTCAAGGGCAAGACCAAGCTGCAATCCAATCCCCATCCCAAAGCTTCGCTCGCCTGGGCCGCTTGGATCATCGCCAAACTCGGCGGCTGGAACGGCTATGCCTCCTCCAAGCCGCCTGGACCCATCACCTTCTTCAACGGACTCAAATACTGTGCCGATGGCTGGGCCTTGCGAGATAGGTATATGCCTCAGTCGTTCGGTGGAGAAATGTTCCACTGGATCATTTGCTTTTGGTCACGAACAAAATCCAGCGACCAGCGGGCAGAGCCTTCGCGTTGGCCAGGATCGGTGCGCGCGTGCCTGCAAGTTCGCTTACGGAAGGGGGTTTCGCGTGCTCAACATCGTCGATGACGCGACGCGAGAATGCCTCGCGGCGATCCCCGGACACCTCGATCTCCGGTCGTCGCCTCGCTCGAAACTCGCAATGATCTCTCCGACAACGGCACCAAACTCACCTCGAATGCCATTCTTGCCTGGTCAAAAGACCATAGGGTCGAGTGGCTCATTGCGTCACCTCGCCCAAGATAGCGGTTGATGAATTCTCCCAGTGTTGTGGAAGTGCCGCCGCGAATCAGCCCCGTAGATTCCGGCGCTGCGGATGGCAGCAGGTAGTTGTTCCTATTGCGTCCTATCCATGCGGCGCCATCGCCCACTCGCGATTAGCCGGCACAGCCGGCCGCCTTGCGATTTGCCGCGCCGGTGCCAATGAATTGATGAAAGGCGGCTGCCATTTCGTGCGAAGACTTCGCTCCTGGTCTTGTTCGTGCGCGACCTTGGGCGCGTTCGTATTGAGATCACGGTCTACTGTTCCCCTAAGAGGCGTCATTTGGCTCGGGAGCCAGACGGTAACCGGCACAATGCCTGCGACAAGCCGCCTTTGAAAGTTGGTGTTTTCCAAGAGGTTAGCTTGGTGGTCAGCTGACCACAACCGAAATCCTCAACGGCAGGAACAACGATCAGCCGCACTTACCCAGCCCTCAAACCGCCTTGCCCATTGGCCTTCAACAACGCCATTATCATCGGGCCAAGCGAGAATTCACCGCGCTCACTTCGGCGCGTTAGATCCCGCAGATAGCCTCCAGGAGAGTTGATGAAGTTAGCCCTTTCCAGGATGCACGCAATTGCCACCGCAGCATTCTCCGGTCCTAGCGCCTCGCAGGCATCCTGGTAGGCGGAAGGGCTTACCCCCAGCATAGATCGAACCACCACAGCGGCAGACATCAGATCTCGCCAGCTTCCCACGCCGCGCGGTGCATAGTCGCTGATCATCGGGCACGCCTTGAGCACCAATCCCAAGGGGAACGCCCTTTGCGATTCATTCTTCGGCTGAAGGCTCAAGCTCGCCTTTGCCCCCTGCTCCTTTTCGGAGCGTGGTTCAGATTCATTTATGGATTCGGGTTTTGAATTCTGTATGTGCTGCTCGATATGAGCAGCATTGGTGCTAATTTTTTCAGCATTCTCGAGGTTTTCCAAACGATTAAGCACTTCCTCACGGAGCATCTCCATTTCATTGAGAACGCTAGTGACCCCTTCAAGGGTCGGAACGCGCGGAATTCTGCTCGCGAGCGCAATGTAGATGTCCTCGGTCGTCTTCCAATCGCCGTCGGCGCCCTCGACCATTGCAGCAGTAATAAGTTTGCGAACATCCCGCCGGCAAATTGTAAGGCTCTCTTTGGCTTTCCTGAGCGAGGCTCTCTCGGCCGCCACTCTTTGCGCCAACATCGCCAACTCTTCCGATCGCGCCAGGAGGGGCGACAGGTCGAAGCCAAAAGCATTCTCGATCTGGCCATCGTCGCCCTTGCGGGCGAAGCGCTTGCCATTGGCGCTATCCTTACGGACGATCAACCCCGACTCCACCAGAATGGCAATATGCCGCCGCAACGTTGCGCCCGCCATTGCATGCGCCCGAAGCGCCAGTTGGGCATTCGAGGGGAAGACAATCAATTGTGCATCCTGACGCAACTCATTGTCAGGATAAAAACTCAAAAGTGCGTCAAGAACAGCCAGACTGTTCGACTGGATCTTGAGCAGTTCCATCGCGGCGGAAGCGTCTCTCAACACTTTCCACTTATCGGCAGCTTTTCCATGCTTGATTTCCATTGCCGCCTGGCGCCGCACGAGCGCAAGCGTCATTGGCCGCCGCCCGAACGGCGTCGCTACATTCCCCGACTGCATTGTCTCTCACCTTTCAGCAGGCAAAGGAAATTCGCTCACCAAAACGGCGCCAAAGACTCTTGACGAGGATTCGAGGAAATGCGATTCTGTTCTTGCTACAGAGACAGAAGGGCTTCCACGACGGCGACGTTGAGGGAGCTCTTTTCTTTTGCGGGTTACACTCCCTGTTTCCGTTGATGCTTTGCGCGATGCTCCTGGTAAAGCGCCGGCAAATGCTCGAGTACGAAAGCCGCGAAATCCGGCGTGGCTTTCCTGTCAATGGTAATTTCTAGCTTGCTCTTGCTCTGCGTGACCTGCGCAAGCCTGTCGCCATCGGGGGTCGACAGGACGTCTGGCAACCCGCGCGCAGTCCGACGCGGTTTCAGATGGTCGATCACTGCCTTGAACCGTTCCGACGACGGCAGCGCCTGCACCTCCTCCGAGGCAGCATATTTCGCAGCGCCTGCCGGAGGCGATGCTTTCTCAACCAGCTCTGCCAATTGCTGCCAACTTGGGCGTCCAACGCCTGGAGCGGCGCCGATGGCATCGATCAATTCAGAGGGGAGGGCGTCAACAAGCAGGAGCATCTTCGACAAGTTGCTTTTATCGATTGACATAGCCGCGATGACGATTTCTCGTGGAAACTGCTTGTTTAGCTTGTGTGCGAAACGTGCCTTTTCGATGAAGGTGAGGTCTTCGCGCTCATTGTTTTCCTGACCCTGTGCGACAACCAACTGCTCGTCCGTCAAGTCTCGAACAACCGCCTTGACCGGCAGTCCTAGCTCCGAAACGGCGCGCAGCCGGCGGTGTCCAAAGGCAACTTGGTAGTGCGCGGGTTTAACGGGATGAGGTCTCACAAGGATTGGGACCTGCTGTCCTTGCTCGCGGATGGATGCAAGAAGTCCTTCGATATCACCTTGCATGCGATCCTGAACGAAGGACGGCTCGATTGACGACGCGTTCAGTTCAACCACGGCCTGACCTTCGGCGAGACGCCGCTCGATCTCCTCGGCACGACCAAGACGATCATTTTGCTCGCGCAACGCGTTACCGATGTTTGCAGTCAGCTTCGTCGCTGGATCTCGTTCTTTTCTGGTCACGCCGAGAAGCGGCATGGAGCGAGTCTTTGCCGCTCTGTGTTCAGCAGCTGATGAGCTGTCGGGCGCGTCCGTGGTGACGTCAAGGAGGTGCTTCCGACTCATGTGGTTCTACCCCATGCTTTTTTGATTAGAGTTTCGATCTCGTCGTTGACGGCGTTCATCGCCTCTAAGGCCCGATCATAGGTCGAGCGCGTGAACTGTCCGCGCTCAACCTCAAAGAGGGTTTGATTCGTCAGGCCAGCGTCCGAAACGGCGGTCGTCTTGAGCATCGGAAAATTGAGGACATTTTCGCCGAAGATCGAACGCAGATAGCCCACCATCTGGTTCTGCGGGCCATCGCTCGGTTCAAAACGAGTGACGAGGTAGCGCATCCAATTGAACTTGAACTGGGCGCCTGCGTTCTCGATTTCCCGAAGGAGATTCGAGGTCATCGCCAGAAACTGGTTCATCGACATTACATCCAACATCTGGGGATGGACGGTGACGAGGATCGAGGTTGCGGCGGTCAGAGCTGAAAGCGTGAGATAGCCAAGTTGGGGAGGGCAATCGATAACGACGACATCGTAGTTGTCCGCGATGTCTTCGATGACCTGACTGATCCGACCGTAAAAAAGCGTGTCACCTTCCTTCCGGTTCATAAGCGCGCGCGGGGTATCGTGCTCAAACTCCATCAGTTCAAGATTGCCAGGAATTAGATGAAGATCCGGGATGTACGTTCCTCGGACAACCTGCTCGATTGGGACCTGCTCGTCATCATACCGGATGGCGCCATAGAGTGTTTCGTTCGGACCAACGTCAGTTTCTGGCTGACTGCCGAAGAGTGCGGAAAGGCTTGCTTGGGGATCAAGATCAATCGCGAGAATCCGGTAGCCACGCATTGCCAGGTACTGTGCCAGATGCGCGGCTGTCGTCGTCTTGCCCGAGCCGCCTTTGAAATTCATCACCGAGACGACTTGAAGCTGCTCCCCCGTGCGACGATGGGGCAGGTAGCGCCGGTTCCCGCGGCCAATCAGGTCCAGGTGCTTACGGATTGAATGAATATCTTCGATCGTGAACGTGCGTCGACCGCCAGGGCTCATACTAACGTGCAGTTCAGGCATTTCCGAAGCAGTTTGTCTAAGATAAGACTCACCGATGCCAAGCAATTTTGAGGCTTCTGACGGTGCAAAGGATCGAATGCCCTTTTCGGACGTCGGCGGGAAGACCTTGAGATGATGTGCTTGAAGTTGGCTGGAGAGAGCGTCAGCATGACGCTCCATCAATGCGGTCAACCCTTCGACGACCGGCGCTGTGTTTGCTGCGGTTTTCGCCATCTCAAAATCCATTTCCTGCAAGTGGCGGAACTTTTCGCGAAACCGCTAAAGTTCCGCCACTAGCTATTAGAGCCGATTCTGCATTTTGAGCAAGGGGTTTTAGGTTAACGAAAGGCTAACGTGGATAAACCCGGAACGTAGAGTAAATGGATTTTTCCGTTTATATCCTGCAGCTTAGCAAGACCGCGGTACCGATTGGTCATGGTGTGTTTTATTGTGAATCCTACAAATGTGCCCCGGCGATTTAGACGAAAAGCAGAAGACCTCGGCAAAGTCGGTGATCCCCTTGCCGCGACTCACTCGCACAAAACCGTAAGCATTCGACAACGGACGCCCGATTCCAATTCGTGCAGAGTTCCCGGCGCCTAACGGCGGCGGAGAAATTCATGCAGGTATTCGCGATCTCGACACCAAAAATTTACTACGAAGCGTAGCTGCTTCAGGACGATCATAGGCTACGTGCGAGGATCTTTTCCACTCGCACTTGGGATGTAGAAGTAGTCGACGAGTGCGAGGCAGATGGGGTTGACGCTCTCGCCCCGACTGCCATCCTGGATGTCACCGCGGCTGGACCACTTGCAGGATGTGCACGCGATTTGTCTGCGATGGGACCGACCATGCTGGTAGACGTATTTCCGTCTCTGCTCCCGAAGGGCCGCCTGAACGCCAATCCCCTGATGGTCTAGAGTTCTCGCTTTTGCGTCGACACCTCGAAGAGTGGAGGGGAGGGGAGGGGAGATGGTTCCGTTCACGAGGCAACGCTGACCTTGTTCGCCGGCATCGTAGAATGGTGCCTGGGAGGTGGTCTCAGCGAAGTCGTTGCGGTAACGGATATCAGGTTCGAGCGAACTCTTGCTAGCGTCGAATGGCCTCTCCCGCGCTTGGGGCAGCCAGAGAAGATCGTTGCCACCACCGCCATCGCAGGCACGCGTCCAGCAAACGCTGAGACCTTTCTGATGTTGCGGCCGCCCAACTACCGATCTAGTTGCCGTCATCCTTCTCGGTGCGACTCGGATTGTTGGTCTGTTCGGTTCGAACCGGTGCGCCACGAAGGATGAAGCTTTGGACGATGTGGCGATAGGCTCTTAGGAGGGTTCGCGCGGGCAGATGAGGGAAGGCGACATGGCATCTTCGCAGAGATGAGGATGCATCGAAGAACGGGCTGGTAAACCGCGGCTCGTGTTTGAGGCTGGTGGCATTGACGCGGCCCAAGCGCTCCACTCTACCTTCAATAGTTTCGTCGCTCCTTGCGCAAGGGAACACTTCTGCCGCTTGAAACGTCCTTTGCCGTTTGCGCCGACGATATCTCCGAGAAGCTTGTCAAGACCCAGGACATAAGCAAGCCCGCCAGCAAGGCACGTGATTTCATCAGCTTTCTGACTGCCGCCTGTGGTTGTTGGCTAGATTCTGGATGCAAGTAAGTGTACATATTAGGATAGTCGGTGTGTCGGGGAGCGAGAGGTCTCGTATGGAGGTTCGTGGACTCGTAATTACTTGCCCCCGCAAGGTTGAAGAATGGACATTGTCGGTTCCACTCGCCGTATCGTCCGAAGTCGGTGTGCGGATAGAGTTGTGTGGACTCTGCACACCGGAGCAACGCGTTTATCGGGGCGCCAAGCCGACTTACCCCTATTGGGGCGGGCACGAGTTGTCAGGCACGATCGTGTCTCTGCCGGACGATGTACCGGATGGCCTGCGCGTAGGAGACCGCGTTGCGGTGCTTTTAATGCGCAGATGCGGCCAATGTCGTGCCTGCCGCCTCGGACTGGACAACCACTGTGCATATTTAAATCCTAAAGCGAGAGGAGGGGTGCCGCAGGGGCCGGGGGGATTGGCCAATTTTGTGGGCGTACCCGCCTATCAGGTTTTTTCCGTACCTTCCTTTTTGGCTCCCGAGCGTGCCGCGTTAGTTGAACCTGTCGCCTGCGTGGCACGCGGCATAAATAGGGCGCGTGCAAAGGCTGGAGACACTGTGGCCGTCATCGGCGGAGGCACGATGGGCCTTCTCCATTCGATACTTCTGACAACCAAAGGATGCGACGTTTACCTTTTCGATGACGACGTGGCAACGCATGGGCCTGTGATGTCGACCGGCGCCCATGCAACGGGGTCAGTTCATTCTCTGTCTGATCCGAAACTCGTCGAGAAATTAACGGATGGCTGGGGCTTCGACTGCATCTTTTGCACGCGCTTCGGTGTCAGAGGCATTCAGGGGGCCATAGCTGCGGCGTCACGCGGTGCCAGGATTGTACTCTACCAATCGATTCCGACGTCCGATTTGTTATCGGTAGGCGCTAACTTTCTGCATTACCGGGAAATTGAACTGATCGGCACCATAGCCCAAAGCGCGGACGACGTGAGAAATGCCATTCGAACCATCGTTGAACACGCCGCACGCTTCGACGTGCTGCAGGTCAATCTTTGGCCCTCGTCAAACGCCCAAGAGGCATTCGAGCAGGCGCTCGATCCACGTGTTAATCGCGTGATGCTAGATTTCAGGTAATGCTTCTCAGCGTGCCTGCAGCGCGCCTGCAATTTCGTTGCCGATCGAGACTACTTCGACACTGTCGGGGAAATTGTCGGTACGTCCGACGCTGTCGGTCACAACGATGCGGTCGATCTGAGACCGTCCCCAGTTTTCGTTCAGCGACGGCGTGAATATGGCATGGGCTGCGGCAAGGGTTATCTTGCGAGCGCCTGCCGCTTTGAGATGTGCGGCGGCTGAAAAAGCCGTCTGACCACTGTTGATTTCGTCGTCAATCAGGATGATCGTCCGGCCAGCAACGTCCCCCAGAATCTCGACGCTCTCCCGAAAGTCATCATCGTCTCTGCGGTGCTTGCGCATGACAGCGAATGGGCAGCCGAGCAGGGCCGCCAAGTGCTCAGCTCGCTTCGCTCCGCCGAAGTCCGGTGAAACGACCATGTCGCCATCGACGGCCGCAGAACCGAGATGGCGAACTAGGGCGGGAGCGAACTGAAGATTGACGACAGGACAGGCAAATGCGGCGCACAGCTGAGGAACATGGAGTTCGAAAGTTATCAGCCGATCTATACCGAGCGTTTCGATAATCCCCGCAAGGATTCGCACCGGTACAGGTCCGCCGTCGAAGGCAGGGCGATCCGAACGCGAATATGGGAGGTAGGGAAGAACAGCGGTAATCGTGCGGGGACCCCGCGCCCGCACGGCACCAAGCGCTAGGAACAACTCGAAAAGACGATCATGAACGCTGTCAGGAAATGTTTGCACGACCACCACATTTCCGCCAAGCCCGCCGTCGCGCGGAGTGACAGCCATCTGGCCATTGCTGAACACCTGCGTGTTTAGGATCGTTATTCCTGACCGCGTGAGGGCCCGATGGACTGTTGACGCAAACTTTGCAGAGGTTTCGGTTGCTGCGATACGAAGGTCGTTCGCCGCAGGATCTGTACGATATGGTGACTCGGGCGCCATATTTACGCCAGCTCAAGATCGTTAACAGTGGGAATAGACAGCAGTTTGGGCAACACGTCGCCCCAATCATGTTGAAGTGGTACCTCGGTTTGATCAGGTCGAATGAGCTCTAGGAACTCGGACGGTATGTCTATCCCACAGATGCGCTTCATCTGCGTCAGGACGAAATATAACGCCGGCCTCATCTCGTATTTGTAACCTATCGCAGCGACCTCCGCCCAGCTAATATTCGCCATTTCTTTGTGTAGAACCGCATGAAGATCGCCGAACATCAATAGTCGAAGCGAATTATAAAGGAAGGCCTCGTGATAAAGCCTGGCCGAAAGGAACCAGACGGCGCCAGTCGCGGATTGGACCTGCAATATGCGGCCTAGACCGTTTGCAAGACGCACGCCTGACCATATGTCTTCGACATCGATGCCGACGGAGAGATTTACATGCATATCAATGAAGATGGGCATGTGCAGCTTCTTCGCGGAATCGATGTATCCCTTTACGTGGCGGTAGCGCAGCTGGCGTGGCACCGCGGGACCAGGGAACGGAGATTCAACGGATTCTATCCTTACAAACACCGGCAAGGAATAGCTTTCGCGGAAGGTTTCGTCATCGAGTTCCTTTCGTTCCGGATGCCAGTTGCCATTTGAAGGGTCGAAAATACCGTGCCGGTAGCCGAGATCGAACATGAGCCGCTGCACGCGCTGCGCGTCAGCGGGCTTGACCATGATGTCGAGATCGGTCATCGGCCGTAGGAGTGGATCGGGATAGTGGAGAAGCGCGAGATCTGGTCCCTTCACCAGGAACCAGGCGATGCCGGCCCGATCCAGCGCATCCATGATTTCTGGCAGATTGCGAAATTCGAGTGCGGACCTGACCTTTGACATGACAGTCCAGCACTGAACGTAATGCGCCGCCTCAGTAGGCAATAGTGTCAACAAATCGAGGCGGCGCAAGTGATTCTCAAGCAGCGGCACCGTCCGATTATGCTCGGCGCGCCATACCACATAGGGCCAGTTGACAGGCTCCTTGCAGAGACGAACCAAACGCTCTTCATCCTCGGGTCGTAGGTAGGCCCGGCAGGTGATCAGCAAAATAGAGTCTTCTGGTGACAACCGAAGCATCGCGGAGACTCCTGATACGGCTGCGTGATTTATTTCGAACTTTCCGGGCTGCCGAATTCGGCTAGTGTCTGCCTCAGGTCGGCGAACTGTTGTTCGAAGGAAGCGAAACTCTGGTCGACGTTTTGTCCAAGCAACTGTTCAAGGCTGAGCGTTTCTTCAGCGCGTTCCTCTTGTCCAGACATAAGCTTGTAAACCGAACTTACCGGCAGCAATCGCGACAAGAGTTCACCACCGCGGCCCGTCTGGGCGCTGTCCCGAATTTGCCGGATGCAACTTTCGGCAAGCAATCCGTCAATCACGATTACCAGCTTGCCATCCTCTTCGTCAACGGCGTAGCCAAACAGTCGGGAACTAGCCATTGCCGCTACCTCTGAACCTTCTTGAGGTCTTCCACTTCACTGCGTATCTGCAGCAATTGTGCCTGAGCCGAAAGAAGTTTGGCGAATGCGGCGGTAACCGCCTTTGCCGATTGTGTGTCGGAACCAGTCATCCTAACCGGTCCTCGCCCAATGCGGCGTCCTACAAGACCTGAATCGGCGGCGCGCGGCCAATTGGCTTTGCCAAATTTCTTCGAGGCGGTTATATCAACGTAGTAGTCTTGTAGTTCGCCGTTAGCAGCGAGTGAGCCGGATTTCGACCGTTGCGATCTGCGTGACACCTTTAGCGATTGCTCTAATTTTACAAGGCCAGCCGTCAATTGCTGAGCTTGGTCATCCAAACCCGCCTGCAGCCGGGCGAGTCCTTCCGCGAGACGAGAAATCACCTGGGCTTGCTGGGCGGCTGCTTTGTTGCCGGATCGTATCGCGTTGTTCGCAAGTGTGTGCGCCACACCCGCCGCACCTCGGAAAGCTCTGCTCATCCTCAATCCTCCACGTTATTTTTGTTGACCTGGTTAAATTACGTCGTCGACACAGCAATTATTACGTCGCGCCTCCTGCGTTAGTGAGTGTGTTGCGCAGCAGCCGCGATTTCCTCCGAGAAGTTATAGACAGGAGCTTCGGCGGCGGGCCGACGCTCTTTCGCTATAACTCCGCGGCGGTAGGTGGAATCTTTCGTCGGGTCCACCAGGGCGTACTCCGGAAAACCTCCGTTATTGTAAAGTTCCTGGCACAGCGGATAGGGCGCGTCCTTTTCACCATAGTGCGACCAGCTACTCATCTTGCAGACGCCGCGACAGACTGGATAAAACACGCAGTTGCCGCAGACGCCCTTAACCTCGCCACTCACCACCTCGCGTAGCTCATGGAAGAACGGGCTGTTGCGCCAGATTTCCATCAAGGGCATTTCGAAGGCATTGCCGGCGATCATTTCCGGATCATCGTAGGAGGCACTGCACATCGAAACTTGTCCGTTCGACAGTATGCCCAGTACGTTGTCGCCCCAACCGCAAGTATGCACGCCGTTCAGATACTTGAGAGGCATCAGAGCCGGCGGCAGAGTCATGTATGCAGCGCCACTCTCAAAATGGGGAGATTTCAAAAGATCGCCTATCAGTAGCTTGCATTCCTCCAAGCTTATCGCATTGTCCTCATGGCTGCGCGCGTTGCCCATCGGATGTATGTTGAGCAGCGTCCGATGCTTCTTGATGCCCCAGCCGAGCACCAAATCTATAATCGAAATCACCTTGTCATAGTTGTTGCGATAGGCAGTCGTCGTTACCACCGTAGAGATGTCAGTTTTTCCAAGCCGCTGCAGGACAATCGCAGTCTTGGCGAACGCACCCGATTTTGCTCTGAAAGCGTCGTGCGCCTCTGGGTCGAAATGGTCGAGGCTGATGAAGACCGTCAAATTGGGGAGCCTACTTAGCTGCTCGATCGTGAACTCGTCAAAGAGGGTTCCATTCGTCTCGAAAACCAGCTCCTTCAGCCCACAGGATGCGAGATATTCCATGACTGCCATGAATTCCTTGTGAACCATCGGTTCACCCCCGGAAACCTTAACCTTGCGCAGCCCATTGGGTAGTGCTTGCTCGATCAGTCCTTGGATCGCCTCCAGGTTGAAATCAATGCCCTTGGCCTTGGGCCCGACGCCTGCGATATAACAGTGGTGGCATCCCAAATTGCACTTGCGGGTTAGAAACAGATAGATCGTTTTAATTTCGTTTTCCGAGACGACTCGTTTCGAAAGTTCACTTGTGACGAGGGCCTGTAGCGTCTGACTGGCTACATGCACGTCCTGCGGTGTCGAAAGCCAATCAGGGGTATTCATGCGCTTGCCTCCTTACGTCTATGTTGCTGCGCTAGCACGTCATCGCACTGATCACTGGTGCGTCGTCCAATTGACGCCTGCCTTTCAAAACTTCGATTTCGAGTATGAATGCGTATCCGGCGATCTCTCCGCCTTGGGACTTGACAAAATTCCCAGTCGCCCGAGCAGTGCCACCCGTCGCTAGAAGGTCATCAGCAATCAGGCATCGCAGGCCGTCACCGATGAGGCCGGCAGTTACCTCCAGGGTTCCGGAGCAGTATTCACAGCTGTATTCAAATGAGAGGACGTCCCCCGGCAGTTTACCGGGTTTCCTTACCATGATGAAACCGCAACCGAGCCTATCAGCCAATGAGGCGCCCAAGATGAAACCACGCGCATCAACCGCCAAAATGGCATCGATTTCTGTTCCCGACACTTGGCTTGCGACGGTAGAAACGACTTCGCCCAATGCACCTCTACCAGCCAGCATAGGCGCTATATCCTTGAACAAGATCCCGCCTATCGGAAAGTTAGGAAATTCTCGTAATGCTTCTACACCGGATTGGTTAATCCGTGACGCCCCGCTATTTGGAACAGCTACAATCATTTTACTATCCCCCACATGTAACCATCTAAGAGCCTCGTAAGGTGCGATGGCCTCGCGCACTTTGTGGCCAGCCACCAGATGAGGCCCTGGCAAGCTTATCAGCGGCGGCCGCCGCCGCGCCTACCACGTTCCTCCGGGCCGGCACGGGTCCGCTCTCTGACCAGATCACGCCGGAATTCGCCAGCGCCGCGAACAGATGAAACATCAGTCGGCCGCATAATGTTGTCTCCTCGAAAGCGGCTCCGATCATGATTCGTCCAGCCCTGATCTTAGTGCCGAGTCAACTTTACGTCGCTTTGGGGTTCGTCAGGACCTTGTCAAAAGCATCCTTGACCGGCTTTGAGATTTCCTCCACCGCCCTGCTTGAGAGCTCCCGGACTTCCTTGGCGTGCTGCAAACTTGTCTCAACCCGCTTGCGGAAAAAGGCCGACTGCTGTTCGAGGATCTGCGACGGCGAATTCGCGCCCAGCAAAGCTTGCAAATGTGAGAAGCCGGCCTCGGCGTCGGCTTGCAGTGCAGCGATCGTCTTCCACCACAATTCGTTGCCGAATAGACTTGTCGTTTCGAGGATCGGAGGCAGCATTTTCTGTGTCGCTTCAGCGCCGGACGCAAATTTCAAAAGAGCCTCTGTCACCTGCTTGTTCCCCTTTTCAACGGATGCGCCGAACTGATCTGGCACCTTGAGCGGCGATGACCCCGGGTTTTCGATCGTTTCAAATGATCTTTCGGAAATCTTGGTCATTGCATTTTCCTTCTCTTTGAGTTGGTTGCAAGCTGTGACATCGGGATTGACCCCTTCCGCCGGCGGACTATGCATGGCCGCTTTGGTAGAACGCGGATCCGATGACGAACGGTCAGGTGGCCTCCGTTCCGTTCGTTTCATGAACCGGCATCATGCAGACTGCTTTCTGCCGCTTGTAACCAGGGATCAGCAAACACCATGCCAACTGCTCCGACGCGCCAAGAAGATGATTTTCGTTTATCGATGGGCGGGTTGAGGGCAGGTTGATGTGTATTTGGCGGAGAGACCGGCGAACAAAACGTTCCAGTCACGACAAATCTGACAAAAGTGGCGAATGCCCGACATTTGCGAAAAATGTCGACGGTTGCGCTGGGGACAAGGGAATTCACGCGGACTTCAAATCGCGCCAAGGATCATGTGCCTGTTCGTGGCTAAGGGGCGTTACTCGACTTCTCGTGAACGTCCCTGGCGGTCTTATCAACCCTTGTCCTGGTTCCTGCTTTGCACCACCTTCCGCTTGGAGCCATGAAGAGGGTCGTTGTTTCGATAATTTGAGGATGGGCTGCTTGGCGATTTGTTCGTAGCCCAGCTCGGGTCCATACGTCTCGGTACGGTTCGCCTGCCTATCCTGTTCACGGCACTTTCGAACATAAGACCGAACGTCATCAGAGCGATCGCTGTGATGCGCAACATATTTCATTTGGTACGACGTTTGCTGGTGATCGGTGACGCTGGTTGACCATAGGCTCTGATGCCGATCTCGTCGGACAAGGACGCAATTGAAGTCAACTACGGAGGTTTTCGGGACCTGACACGATGATTGGTTCGGTGCATGCGGAACGCTTGGCGGCACGAGGATGACACCGAAAAGTACGTGGGGTCTAATCAATGGAGTGAAAAATGAAAAAGTATGTTTGCGAATTCTTCGGGACCTTCACACTTGTCTTCCTCGGCTGCGGCACATTGCTTTATATGCGTCAAGAGGTGGGCCTGTTGGGTGTCGCTTTAGCCTTCGGGACGACCGTGGTTGCAATGGCCTACACGATTGGCCCAGTCTCGGGCGCGCATCTCAATCCGGCGGTCAGCCTGGGTTTCCTCGTGTCGCGCCGATTGAGAGTGTGGGACTTTCTCGCGTATGTCTCCGCCCAATGTGCAGGAGCTATCGCGGCGGCAGGCACGCTCTACCTTATCGCTATGAACAAGGTCGGCGGTTACGATATCACCCTAGAAGGTTTCGCCCAAACCGGCTGGGTAGTCTACGGATGGAGAGCTGCGTTCCTATTCGAGTTTATCGCCACGTTCCTGTTCGTAACTGTATTCCTCAAATGCACGGCTGGACGCGGCGCTGTTGCACGATTGGCGATTGGACTTGCCTTAGTTGCGATCCACCTTGGCGGTATCACCGTTTCGGGTTCTTCTGTGAATCCAGCACGATCGATCGGCCCAGCACTTTTCGCAGGAGGGGCGGCACTCTCTCAACTCTGGCTTTATATATGTGCGCCAATGCTCGGCGCTATTGCGGCCGGCCTTCTTCAGCTCAGGGGGATCGTCGCGTCAAGCGAGCCGCAAAGTCTGCGCCAATTTGAATCGCGCGAAATGACCAGCGACATATCCAGCCCGGTTTCATTCTTTCGCCACCGAAGGAGAGGTATCCCAAAAAGGGAAAGCCACTGATCGAGGAGGGGGTCTCGACCTTGACAGGGGAGCGCATCCCCAGACACTGGCCGTTGCATCCCGCATATCTTGACGCTTACTGCGATCTTCCTACGGATTGGGACCACGGTCGTCTCTGACGTATCGACAAACGTCGCATACGGATCGACAATGGCAGCCCAACGTCCAGCTATCATTGGCGGCGATCCAAAACGGCGGCGATCGCGGCCAAAGCCTCGTGTATCGCGATACTCACCGACCTTCCGCTCAAGGTTGTCAAGGGTCCGCGATACTCATCCATACCGCAGATGCGTGTCATTAGGAGCATGAATTTTACAATGGTGAGGCTGCCATATAGGACACGTTGGGCGGCGGATCTAATGGAGCAAATCTCCAGCGTCCGGGGGTTGCGCTGGGGTGCCGATCCACACCCAAGCGCCGGTAGGTGATAGACGATACCCACAGCGGCTAGGAGCCATTGAATCGGCAATATGTTCTTTTGATACGGTGTCGCGCAAGTTTGGCATGGAGAATCATATGCAATCGCAACAATAGCCGAGTGCAGAGTCAAGCAGCGCTACTTGCATACGCGCAAATGTCCGTTAGAAGATTTCGACGACGTGGCAGCCCAAGCAGTTGCGCGGCAGCGAGTTTAGGCGGGGCGTACGTTGCGGCGAAAAACAGCCAATGGACACGCCGAAAACGGCTACTGGGCCTAAGTCGCCACGGTCGCCCTGTGAACTTGGAACCCAGGCAAATTGTATGACCGTTGGCCGTCGTTCAGCATGCCGAAGTCGGAGCGCTGATCGGAAGCTGGATTAGCCTGCATGATGAACGAGAGGTTGGAAAATGCCGCTTTCAAAGGCTCCCGTAGGCATCGTGAGATGTTGAGAATGCGAGCAAGAATTGTAGGTGGAAAGACAGTGCCTGAGGCGCCAGAGGCCGACGATCGCGATCTAGCTTTAGACTTCGCCAAAGGAATACTCATTGTCTTGGTGATTTTCGGTCACCTGATACAATATATCTTTTACGAGGGTGATGGCTTCTGGGATTCGGCATGCTTCAAATCGATCTACATGTTTCACATGCCTCTCTTTATGGCGATAAGCGGATATCTCTCTAGATCAGGGCTACTAGGCAAATCGTTCAGGCAAGCCATCGGTGATCGCGCGCTGCAGCTCCTGGTGCCGACGCTGTTCTGGTTCACCCTTTTGGAGGCAGTCAAATTGCTCATGTTTCCCCGGCCGCCGGACGCACCTGGCAACCTGTTGCAATTCATGCACGATTTCGTCGGCACATACTGGTTCATCTGGGCTGCGTTTGCTTCTTTTCTTTTGGTCAAACTTATTTCGATCTTCAACTCCGGGTCGGCACGCTCTTTGCTTGTCTCATCCATACTGGTCGCAGTTGCCCCCGTGACGTTTTCTATATTCCCTCTCATAAAGTACACCTATCCCTTTTTCTGCATGGGATTTTCATTTGCGCAGTCGAGAGATTGGTGGACGAGCATAATGCGGTATCATAAGCCACTCCTGATGATGTCCGCCTCTATCGCGGCTAGCTTGTGCTTCATGGCGTGGCGCGAGGACACCTATGTCTACAACAATCTCGCCTTAATCCAGGATCTGCAGTCGGCAAAAGATATCCTTCTGATGTTTTTTGGCTCGACAGTGGCCTCTGCAGTGATGATCGAGATTCTGCTTCAATCCTGGAAATTGGACGCTCGAACCGGGTGGTTCGCTTTATCGCCGTGGAAGTGGGGCAGAGCACGCTCGTGTTGTACCTGGTGCAGGCTACGGTATTCCGTCTCATGGATTTGATACATTACGGAGAACAATGGGCTCCCACAATGAGGTCTGGCGCGGCGGGAATTCTCGGGACGATGATCATTGCCGTAGCACTAGCAGTTCGCTGGAGCGTGCGCGACATTCCCTATCTGTCCCAGCTCATGCTTGGAACGCCACCCCGCCTCGTTCGTTTGCCGAGCAATCCTGCGAATAACTAGCGGTGTTCAATTCTCAACCTAAACTTCGTCAGCAAGCAAGCATGCCAAGGCACGCGTTAAGGGGCCCATTTTTAAAGGATCCTTTTGCACGAAGATCGGCTGAGGTCCGACTGATGTGCCAATCACGTATCGAGAATCCGCAAACCCCTCCGCGCCCAATGCTCCGCGACGACGCGGGCGCTTGACCCCCAGGGTATCGACTCCACCCTCTTTGAGGTTGCCAAAGATTCGGTTTGCTTCGCACTTGTTTGGGGTCCGCTTGCCGCCAGGTCCCGTTGTCCCTGCTAAAATCGCGAGCGTTCGCTAAGGTACCAGAAACGCTTTTCCGGCCTGTGCTAAGCAATGACCGGAAACAGCGAGTATCGCCTCAGCGGTCACACCGAGGCAGCACTGCTCCATGACGGCCGCTGCCACAGTCATCCTCTTGCCGGCGCCGACGGTACCGGCCAGCTAGGTCGTGCCGGCAGCATGATCCCCCGGGTGCCGTGTTCTGGTGCGGATAGAGAGTGAACGCGGCCGACGCACGCCGGCAACTTAAGATACACGCCGCCGAGGCGCCCAGGGGCTGGTTGTTGAAACGGTCCTAAAACCTTGCGGCCGGTCGATCCGGTGGGCATCGGACCAGGACCCGGCCCTGAAGGGCCATCTGATCTTCGTGAGCTTCCCCTTTGCCGGCTACGTCTAACAGCCGTTCACTGTGGAAATTCAGAGCGTTGTTGAGCTGTCGCCGGCGTCGCGGGGGCCTATGCCTGCATTCCATTTGCCCGCGGCATTCCCCCAAATGACGGCGCTAACTGTCGAGGAAGGGAGCTCCAGCCAGTGATGCATGCGGGTCTCGGAGTCCATCACTGGGAGGCGCTGTGATCGCCAAGCAAAGAAGATCGACCGGCTGCACCTCGGCAAGCGGCCGGACATTGCGCCCAATCCGCGAATTGAGAGCGGAGCGGCTTCGGCGGGTGTCATTTGTTGCTGACGTGGCCGGAGAATAGGTTCCGCCGCTGCACCGGGATGCCATTTCTTCGATCCCCACCGCGTCTTGTCCGGTTCACGACAACGTTGTCCTCGATCAATTCTTCATGGGCTAGCTAAGAAGCTGGAAACAATACAGATGCCGTGTTCCGAACCTCAGCGGAGGAGACTGGCATGAGTCTTGAACTCCCAGAACTACGCGGCGGGCAATCGCCTGGTGGAACGTGTGGCGTCCGGTCGAAGTCGATTTGAACCTTGAAGGGAAAATACATGGCAGGTCTGCATCAGTTCGCACGGAAAAGGGGGTATCGGCAAGTACACGGCCTCTCAAGATACTCTCACTGTCCTTGTCGACCTCGAAAAGCTGATTCCACCCCCCGCCTGATCCTCAATTCGAAAGCCCGAGACACGGTTTTACACCTGGCGGCGAATAGGTTGGTTGAGGGTGGAGTTCGCGGCGAAACCTACCGCCACTGGACTATCGCGACGGGAATCTCGCTTGTGAAGCGCTTTTCGTCAAGCCCGCCAGCGTTGCCCGCCGCTTGCCGTTGTTGTTGCGGCCGCCCCGTTTCGAGGGGCCATGTCATTCGTCCGGGCCAAGTTGCGTCGCCACAGGTCCCATCTGCCGCACCATTTTAAGGGATGGTGTTACCGGAAGCGGGTGTGGCCCTTAGTCAAACCGCATCCAACACTCAGGAGGATTTTAACTGATGTCAAACGTCACCCCTGTCCCCAACAATGCTCGATTAGATGAGAAAGATGCTCTCGCCACGCCTTTCATTAAGTGCCTCTTGCGTCTGATGCGTGCTCAAGACACCTTTGAATTGTGGCAAGAGAAATCGGACACCGATTTGCTCTGTGATTTCATCGTGACGAGGCAGCAGCGTAGGGCGATTCCTCTCATCGGGGGACCTGACCTAGAGGTGCAGTGGCGGCTTGAGATCTTCTATGCCGCCGTAGCACTTGCTATAGAGGAGCAGTCCGGACTGATGGCGTCACCGGTGTTGACTGTGAACCATGAGGGATTCGGTCGGATATTACTCACGGCGGGGCGGCTCGTAGTACTCTCGAAGACGCTCCGCGACGTACATCGATTTGGCTTCGACAACCTCCAAAAGCTCGCCGAGGCGGGAACTGGCCTGGTCGATAATGGCTTAACAACAATTAAGACCTATTCAGATGTAGCGCGCGTTTAAGTGCGGTTGAAACGGCTCATATAGGGCGGAATTCTTCGCTAATCTGCCCAGCAATCAAGCAATCCGGGGGTGTGCCCTAGCGTTCTTGGCGCGGGGGGGGGGCGACATGGAGGAACCTGCATGACAGTGCGTTCACTACTCACTACGGCTCCTCTTTGGCTCCGGCGTATCTCACAAGCACTGATCAAGCGACGTGTATTGGCTGCGCCCCTTGTTTTCTGGTCTGCCAGTGTTCGGCAGGAAGGTAGGTGGTTGGCCTTCAAATGACCTGCCACTGAATTTTCATCCGGCGGCGATTAGAGCCTCGGCGGTCTTGAACCGCTCCCAAACGTTGGACCACCGGATGCTAGAGTTTTCCGGCTTCATTCAGGGAGGCGGGCTGGTTGCGCCTCCCGAATTCACCAACGAGATCGGCACCTTGTTGCCGATCGCACCATGAGGTCTTTCCTCATTGTAGTATCTACGCCAATCCTCCATCTTTTCGC
>NZ_ML133714.1 GCF_003985155.1 Rhizobium vallis
CTTGAGAAATTGGCCCGTTGCTCGATGCTCTACCCGCCGAACGTTGACCTTGCGGCCAAAATACGGATGCCAACGATAATAAACTTCCAATTCCTGACCGACATGGGCAGAATGAACGGGCAATGGCGCTCGGCAGAAAATCCTGGCTCTTCGCCGGATCAGACCGCGGTGCAGATCGTGCGGCCTTCATGGCCACATTGATTATGACGGCAAAACTCAACGACATCGATCCGCAGGTGTGGCTGGCCGACGTTCTTGCCAGCATCGCTGATACGTCGATTACCAGGCTGGAGCAGTTGCTTCCGTGGAATTGGACGCCGCCGACCGTCAACGCTCAAGCGGCCTGACCTGCGGCCTTCACCGGAGGCTTACGTTTCACAAGGAGTTCGAAATATCTGGATCGTCGGATACAATCCCTTCAACTGCATTTGACACAGCAGCGCGAAGTCAATCACGCAATGACCGGGCTGGCGTCTCATTGGCTTTTGTCCGACTCAGCCCTCGTTAATGCATCGACCCTTACCGCTTGCGCACAACAGACTCTTCGTCTGTCACGGCGCTGTTTCCAGAAGCTCCTTCGTTGTTTCTAGAAAGGCGATGCGCGCGCTGAATCGTGGCCCGGATGTCTCAAAGTTGTCCGGGGAGAACATGGTGTTGAGGCCAATCGGTTCGGCGCGGTAGGTTGCGGGCATGCGATGATCCACTTCTTCCACATAGCTGACAAATCGCCCCGGACCGAGGTCGCGCAGTAACCCTGATGGAAGGTTGAAATCGACCTTCCACACAAGTTCGTCGTTCTCAACTTCTGCTTCCGCGAGAACGGTCTGCCCGAGTTCGTCCACCTGGAGGCCCTCGAGAACGCATGGAGTCCGAACGAGGCTAGGCCCGATGCCGGTCTCATGGAACACGGCAAGCCGAATCTTGGGCATCCTGAGCAGGTCGAAATTCTTAACCCATTGGCCAGTTTCGTTGCCCGGCAGCGTCCCAGGGTCAAGATCTTTGATATCGAGCGAACCCATGCCACGCACGACAAGCTCCAGCATGCGTGCCCCGTTCTCCGAAACGCCGTGGTCGATCAGGTCGACGTTCCGTTGCGGCAAGAGCTGCATCGTCACGGTTACCGGCTCCGACACCATGATATCTTGCGTGATTGACAGCTTCTGGAACCGGACCAACCCGAACCTGACGAAGGGTTCCGAGGCACGGATCGGCTTCAAATCGATATCAACAAACCACTCTTCCCGGTCCAGGTCGAAGCAGGGCTCGTATGTCAGCAGCGAGACCTGAAGGAAATCGTATGCCGGTTTGGGATCTACCTGTCCGTTGCCGTTTTCATCAGGCACGGGCGGACTGGCCCTGGGAATCGGCATATCCACCGTTTCCTCATAGCCAGGCCTGTGCGGGCCTTTGTCGAGCTTGGAAAAATCCTCGAACGCCGCAGGTGGTATGAAATTCCCCATTTGAGGGCTTGGGTCCCGGCGGATGGGGTCACCTCCCCAACGTGTGACAAATGACCCACCAGGCCCTAGATCCCGATCCTCGAAATCTCGGAGATTAAGTTCGCGTTGGCCAAACTTGATACGATCCCGATCGACGCCGATGCTCAACAATTCCCGGTACTTGGGCGGCCAGAGCACGATTCCGATTCGCTCGCCTTCACCCGAACTGAACCAGGAGCGTCCGAAATAGAGCCGGGTGCGAGCTTGGCGAACCACACTATGTGTTATCGAGCCCTCTACATCGACAGCCGAGGCACGGGTGAACATGAAGGAAGGCTCGGGTCGACGAAGGTCCGGTGCTGCCGGTCTCGCCGACGATTTTACATATACCTCGATGGAGGAAGTGTTCAGAATTGCTTGTTCAGACCGCCGCAATGGTTGGCGCCGATAGAGCAGTTGCTCCGTGCCCCCACCATACACCGGCGCCGTTTCGAACGCCGATGCGTGGCGGCAGACAGAAATCAAACTGAGCTTGAGCTTGCGCGCCAAAGTATCCTTGAAGATATACGGCTTCTCGGCCTTTAAACTGCGCGTCGGCTTTACCACGTCCAACGCGCCGTCCTGCATGGCCTGGCGGTGTGAGATGGGCGCCGTGCTGCCCGACACGAAAAGCGGCGCAAGCCAGATCGGCGTCATGCGACCAACCGGGGCTCCGAAAACGGGGGCCCCCGGATGCTCGACGGGCGGAATGGTCGGAGAAAGGCTCTCCGGCTTCGGAATCGTGCAGAGATTTGTCTTGGGGTCCTTGATATGCTCTATCAACTGACCCACCGCGCCATGCGTAGGCAGGTTTCCGACGTTGAGCAGCGTTATCTGCTGCGTTGGAAGTGTTACGGCTCCGTCTGCCCCGACGTCGAAGCCAACCACGTCTCTTGGAGAAACGTAGGCTTGTTTGCCTTCTGACGTAACAAGTTTCGGCCAACGCCCGGAACGTTTGGAGATCGTGCTACGCCCGCGTGTAGGATCATCAAGCTTCGAGCCGTCAGCACCGACCGTTTGGGCGACCACCACGAAGCTCTCGACCATGGAGAGATCGACATCCACGGTCGCGTCCAGCAGCACGCCGTGCGCGCCGTGCTCATCCTTGAGCGGCGGCTTCAGTATTTCCTCGCACGTATAAAATTCCGAATGGCGAAAGGTTTTGGCTGCGCCTTCATGCCAGCTTGCCATCAGCGGCTTGTTGACGGCGTGACAGACCCGAAGCTTGGAGACGGCCGAGATTTCCTCGATTGGCCAACGCGTCCGGATCGCGTCAATCATATTGGTCGCGATCTTGAGAAGTGTCAGGTCGTCCGGCACGGCGGCACCGCCGATGCCGGTCAGTGACGGGTTCGACGTGGAGACCTTGCATGCTTCGGCAATGTCCTCGCCACAAATGTCGGTCAGTTGCTTAAGACCGGCTTCGTCTTTTCCAGCGGCCGCGAGCTGAATAGCGGCGGCCTCCACGATGGCGAATCGTTGCTTAAGCATTTGAGGATCCGGCAGGCACGCAACCTCCAGATCAAAGTCTTCACCTGGATAAAGGGTAACGCTGACATGCTGCACCTGGGTCGACGAAGTCTGCTGTGCCTTGGGAAAGGTGCCGGCGGACGTCATCCAACGCGGACCGGTGTGGGTCGCAATCTGGTCGATTGACGTCGGATGAGACGGTCGCAAATCCTTACCGCCTTTTCCCGCCTTGGAGACGACGATCACTAGGGGCAGGATGTGCGGATAGGCCTTCTTGTCGTAGACGCTGACGAGGACGTCGCCCGTAAGATAGCGGTCGCTGCCTCTGATCCTGGCGCGGATTGAATAGCTGGAGATTGCAGGATCCGGCAGATAGCCGTCCTCCCCGTCCTTTGTGGTATTATTGCCGCCGGGCTGGAACACCGGTATGCCGCGCTCCGTTGACTCGGGGGCGGCGGACACAAGACGTCGGTAGGCCGCGCCCTCCCGATCGAATGTGTCTCTGATCGTGGTAATGGCCACGGGGAAGCCGCTCGGCTCGGGCTCGGGATCCTCGGGCACAACCGTCTTTGGCGGCCGCTTCGGGGTATAGGCTACGTCACGCAGCCCGCCTCGACGGAGCGCCGTCACGTTCGGGGTCTCGTCCAGCTTGCTGTGCCGTACGACGAGCTCAAACGGCACCTCCGGCGGAATGAAGACACGTGTCGTTAAATCAGGCACGGCTCGCGTGCTTCCCGCGACATATTCTCCTCTTATCGGATCGGTCGCGCTGATCGGGTCCATGTTGGACGGCGCATCGCTCCAGGATCGGACGATAGCCTGGTCGACCTGTTCGTAGCCCATCCGTAGTGAGATTCTCGCAGCTGCCAGCCGCGCCGGCAATGCCAGCGTTGGCGCTGCGATCTTCTCGTGCCGCAGGAAACGGCGTGGCTGCACCGTACCGCCGATACCCCTTGGCAGGATCTCGTCATCTTGGATCTTCTTGTTCCTTTCCGGATCGATGGGATCGGGGGATCCCCCGCCGAGGAACATCGACCGGAATCGGAACACATAGGGATACCCGAACCGAAGAGGGGCAGGCCGGAGTTCTTTCCCAGCGGCTTCTTTTCCCGGAAGATCCAGTATCCGCGCGAATGGCAGCATCTCATCGGGCTGTTCCTGCCGCTTGGGACCATCGGTTAGGACGCCGCCTGGTGTTCCATCCCAGAGAAATATGGCTTCCTCCGTGATCACCTCATAGGTGGCTTTTTTATCCTCCTCGTCCTGCTGTTGGTCGTCCGGCATTTTCGCTGCCATCGGCATGAGCCGGGCGGCGACCTGGAACGAAATCTCTTCGCGCACGCGTTTGCTATCGTGCACGGTCACCAGCTGGGAAAGAATCGCCTCGAGCGTCTTGTCGTCCGGCCCGAAATCGTAGTCGATGTAGCGGCGAAGAAGGCTGCGCCATTGGAGTGCCGAAACAGGCGTGCCGCCCTTTGCCGCGGCGACGTCGACATGTCGGCCGATCGTCAGTTCCTCTGCATGCAGAACGACGATCTCCGGCGGCGTTGTCTTCTCATCTCCGGTCTGCAATTTAGCTAGGGCAAGATCGCGAGCGACCTGCGCGGCGCGTCCCCTGTCCAGAATGGTGAAGCCGGCGGTCGTTTGGGCCTCCCCGAGATCGCGATCGCGCGACTTGGAACTTACCGATCGGCGCAGATCCAGTGATGTCAGGTCGTAACGATCCATCGGGGCTTCGTCTGTCCCGAGGGTCGCCCCGATTTTCCAAACGCCATTGCTCTGTTCAACCAATTTAGGCAGCAACAGTTTCTTGCAGCTGTTGTCGGCACCGGTGAAGATGAAGGCCTCAAATGCGGAGACGGGCCAGAAGCCTTCGGGGTTCAATCGCGCAGCCGTCGCAACGGGTCTGGACGTCGATGCGGCGGAGGGCTCGATCGCCAGATGCAGGTCGACGGATGATGTGTTCTGCTGCCCAAGCGATGCCAGAAGAGCAGCCTCTTCGATTTCGAAATCAAAGGTCAAGCCGAAAAGCCGCGATAATGTCGGGTCACCCTGAATCGCGAAAAAGATACCGCGCAGCCGATCTAATGCCCGTTTTTGCGGGTCGTATTCCGGGGACGTCTTTTGTTGCCGCCAAGTGCCATATTCGTGCGTTGCCCGCCGGATATCGCGATCTGTGGAGGCCGAGGCTTGGTCCTGCGCCACACTTGCCTGCTGCGGCACGATCGATGCCGCGGGGGCCACCGAATTCTCGTCGCTCGGCGCTTTGCCCTTGATGATGTCGCTGAACAGCTTTTCGGTCGCAGCTCGCTCGGCTTGGGTATTCTTAACGACTTCCTCGAATTTTTTCTGGTAGTCCACTTCGCTTGGTTCGATGTCCTCCAGCACCGCGCGAGGTCCTCGCAGCTGTTTTGCTAGAATCCGAGCTGCACGTTCGCCTTGCTCTTCAATTGCAAAATCGCTCTGTCGAATTGGCAAGACTCCGCGAATGATATCGGGGGTCGATGGGTCATACGGTTTCGCCGGGATATCGCCATCTTTGTTCAGCGCGACCTTCGGATCGTAGCTCGACTTGAGGTCGGGCGTCTGTTTCTTGCTGTCGAGCGAGTTTTTTATGTCCTGGGCCAGAGATTGCAACTGATCAAGCGGAACCAGCGTCTTTTTCCAAAGCGCGTCTATCTTACGCCATGCCTTCTCATCCGCATAAGCGATGGGTGCAGTCAGTTGCAACGGCAGCTCTTTCCAGTTCGGCGCGGCTATCTTCGGGGGAATGCACTCTGCCGTGATAAGCCGGAAAAATAGCTTCAATCCGTCGGCGAAGGGCCATTGGGTCTTTTTTCTCAGGCGCTCGGTGATCTCCGCCGGCCAGTTTTCGAAGGCGAGTGCGCCGTCGGCGCTATCGACGAGTTCGGGCGTCGCGACAACAGTGAACTTCAGATAGTTGGGACCACCTTTCGGTTTCTTATATCTTCCATTGGCTATCACGCGTAGCAGTGGCAGGACATTGACCGTCATACGAGTAGTCCTTTCAGGAGGCCTTTGTCGAAATACTGAGAATAGCTATCCCAGTCCGACTGTCCCTTGGCGCGAACGGTGAGGCCACTATTCGTCGGTGCACCGGTGATGATGGGATCGATCCATGCGCCGTCTTCGCTCAAACGAGCGAAGCGCGTTCCGCCATCCTGCTGCCGGTGAAGGGAGGCTTGGCCAGAACCAAGCTTCTTTTCCTCGCGGGTGGCGGTGATGCTGTATTTGTAATCAGCGAAGCCGAGGGAGAAAGAGAAGGAATAGATCGCCTCGCCATACATCTTGCCATCAGCGGACTGTCCAAGCCGGACATAGAGTGATGTCGAGAAATGAAAGATCCAGATACTGGCCGAACCACCGGCGAAGAACGTTCCGTAAAGTTCCGTGGTGCGGCGGGTTTGGCCGTCCTTCTTTACCTTGATGATGCGGATGAACACGCCCGCGGATATTCGTACATTTGCCTCGAGCGGTCCGTATCCGATCGCCGCCCCGCCACCATATTCGAACGAGGCTTCGAAACCGCGCACGCCGTCTGCCGCAGCATAAATCGAGAAATATCCCGAACCGACAAATGGAAAGACACCCATGGTAAACGGTGAGAGGCGCCGTCCCAGCGAGACTTTGAACAATGATTCCTGATTGTCGAACGGCAACTCCGCCGAAACGTTCAGGCTGACATTGAAGAAGGACGTCGCGCCGACTCCAATCGTTCCGAGGTTGATGCCGTACCCGACCTCTATGCCGGCCCCGCGCGTCATCGGCTGGATGAAGACGCCACTCCCCTCCTTGGGGGTGAGAAAGCTCTGCAGCTTCTGGGCGAATTCGAGGTCCCTGCCAATGACAAAGTCCAGATACTTGACGTCGAACCTGGGGCTGGTGTCCTGGCCTATGGAGAAAGCGGCACCGTCGAACTTGAGGCGCAATGCATCGACAAGCCCGCCGATCAGGTAAATATCGAAGGGCCCGATATGAGCGGTGGCGGCGAAATCGGTCTTGTGGTTGAGCAGATCCACCGACGCACGAACCGCGATACCGAATTCAGCGCCGTCCTTGGGCTGGAAAATGGCATCGCTGCCGGGCGCGTGTTTGATGGTCGATTTGAAGTCGTAGGAAAACTTAGCCTTGGTTGGGATCAGCGCGGCGATCGCGTCCTCGATCTGGTCGCGGAAATTGCCGAGATCGATCGCCGCCAGGACATCGCCCCGAAGCGCGTCCTTCGCCATGTCGCCCGCCTGGGTCACGATCAGTTGCGGCGCCGCGACGCCCCCGGACCAACCCGTAAACAGCACGACAATTCTGCGGCTCAGCGCCACACGGGCTTCCGCCGTGAGCGAACCCGCATTTGTCCAGTCCTCGAGAACCTTGAGTTCCTGGGCAAGGCGATCGCAATTGGACAGCGCGTCGAGATCCTTTGTCGGATCATCGAGCTTGCAGACGGGATTGTCATCGGCGAGTCCCGGTATCGGCGCGACGAGCAGCGCCTTGCGCGCGAAGGGCGCGAACAGCGAAATCGATCCCACGCTTTTCAGCGTTGTGTCGCGAACCTGTTTGATGACGGCATAGCTCCGCCCAGTCGTCCAAACGAATTTCGCTTTCTCGACCGCATAGGAAATTACGGCATCGCGCAACAATGCCGGTCCACCTTCGAGCCGCCGCAGCAGCGCGAGCGCTTCTTCCTGGACCCGATCCTCGAGGTCTCGCAGAGCCTATTCCAGATCACGAAAAGTCCTGCTTCCGCCTGCAGCCGAAAAGAACTCAGAGAATAGTTTGTCGGCAATCTTCCCCTGCAAGAGTTCCTTTATCGACGGCGGCTTGGTCGGCAATGCTAAGCCGCCAACTGCCGCGATATGACTATTGATGCTGGTCAATGCCTCCGTGAGTTCGGTGATCTCCGGCGTCAATGTGAGCGAGAGCTGCTGCGCAAGGCTCTCCAGCTCGTTGACAGCCCCGATGACCAAGTCAATCTGGTCTTTTGCGCCGCCGGTGGTCGTCTTGATGAGCTTCACCCCGAGATCCGCCACGGTCCAGACGCAGTCGATGATCTTCTGCTCGGAATCCGCCGTCTTCGTCTTCAGGTCCCTGAGAATTTGGGCGTTGGTGGATGTGAGCGATGGCAGGTTCGGCTCAAGCCGCGTCGCCACAGCCGCGACAACGGCGCCGGCGCCAACGACCGGTCCATGATCCTTCAGGAATGTCGCCAGCAGATCGACGATCTCTCCGAGTTCTCCGGCAACGTTGCGGCCGAGCATGCGCAGGTTGCTCGCCAGCGCTCCGATGCTTTCAATTCCCGCCTTGTCGAGTTTCGCCGGCGGTTGCCAGTCGCGCGCGACGAGCTGCATGTCGACCAGATGGCAGTAGAGCTTAGACAAGGAGAGGATCAAATTCTTGTCGCCGCTGTAGACAAGCGCGGATACCGCCGCATGAAGTTTGAGGGCCTCTTTACTGAGGTCATCCGGCAGCGCCGGATCGTGCAGCGGCCCGGCACCCCCATCCAGTTTCTGGATTTCGGCCTTGGCCGTGATCAGGCTCCTGATTGCTTCGCCGATCGGTGCGAGCACCTTACTGCTGGAGGTGCCCGGCAGCACCAGTGGTTTCGTCTTATCTTTGTCGAACTCCGTGCAAGCGGCCGCTTCCTCCATCAATGCGGCGGGATCGGCCAGAAGCGGGTCTTTTTGCAAGAATTCTGCGGCGGGCAACAGGTTGGCTGCGATTTTCGCCGAGATATCGTTTTCAAATTTCGCCTTGATCGCATCGGTGTTGACGCCGAGAACCGATTTTGCGAAATCGCCCGAAGCCATCAGGATCCGTTCGGGATCGCCTGACGTGATGGCCTTGGCAACGCCCTGCGCCTTATCGACGGCGAACGAGATCCATTCGAGGCCCCTCGTGACGGCAATCAACTGCTCTGGATAGCGCTCGAAAAGTGTATCCACCGCAATGGACAACGCATAGGCAGCCCAGGCTTCCTTTTTGTCGGTGGCCGCCTTCGCAAAAGTTTCAAGTTCCTTCCTGGCGTCCTCGATCGGTTGCTTCAGATCCGCCTGGATCTTCTTTAGAAATGCTGCCGCACCAGCTTGCCCGGCCGCCTCGGCGCTCTTGCCGTCAAACAGCGCCTTAAGGGCTTCGGTAACGGCGTCCCGGGTGGCGGTCTTGATCGACGCTTCCGCCGCGGCGATTATCCTGGGAGCGATCCCGCCGCTGCCGGTGACGATTGGCCATAGCGACGTCAGGTTGCCTTCCGCATTGGGGTCCAGTGACAGCAGGAGTTTCCGGACATTCAGTGGCGGGGCGCCGAGGGGAAGCACCGCCTCGATCTGCGCGGCCGCCTGCGTGGGGTCGCCGACACTGTCAAAGAGCCAGTCGGTGATCTTGACAGCGATTTGGCGCGGCGTTCCCACAGTCAGAACCGTCGGAAGCAGTTTCAGCGCTTCGATGATCGGCCTCAACTGCGTCAGCACTTCGATCAAGTCATTGAGTGTCCCGGTGAGCGATTGCTCCAACCGCTCTACCGGGTTCGATGCGACGATGGCGAGGTTATGAATGAGTTCGCGGGCCGCTGTGTAGATCTGCGCCAGTTTCGGAATAAGAGCCAAGGCATCTTCCGTCCCAAGCGCGTCGTTGAGCGCCGTTTCGACCTTTCTCAGCCCGCCATCGATCTCGGGATAGAGCTGCGCGAGGCTCAGGGGCTCCGGCTTGTTGGCGGAGCCGGGGGCCTTATTGAAGATTGCAGCCTGCCTGTCCTTCAGGTCCTGATCCAGCGCCTGCCACTCGTGGCGCAATTGCTGGATGACGTCTCGCAGAGGAGCAAGCACGCGGGTCCGGATATCATTGGCAAGACCATTGACCTGTCCTTCGCCCTCTCGCAGCGCCGAAGTTCCGAATTCATAGACTTCTTTCAGGATGGGGATATCGTCGGCCGTGATGCCCAGCAGGGCCATCAGGTCTTTCAGTCGTATCGTGCCAAGCAGCTTAGCGTCGAGGCTGAAAAATGACTGAACCTGCTTCACGGCCTCGCTGAGCGAGTCGCCCATGTCGAAGGGTGCGCTCTGGTCGTCGTTGTCAGGAAGCGGAGGCGGCTTGACGACCGGTCGCTTTATCTCCTCGTTAAAATAGCGGGCAAGCGACACCAACTCGCCATCGTCAAACTTCATTTTCTCAGCCGATGGGTCGTTAAAGTTCGGCTTTCCATCGCCAGCTTCCATGGAGTCGGCGGTAGGCGGCGATATGGCCCTTGTCGGCTCCCAGCGCGTGGATATATCGCCACCCAGTGGTCCAAATTTCCGGCTGATCGCGATCAGATGTGAGTTCGGTCTTGCAATGCCGCCGGCCCGGTCGCCGTTGCCACCCATGTCGAGGGACACAAGGTCCCGCAGATTAAGGAATACTTCTTTCGGGTTGGCATTCTCAGGTGTCAGATCTGGCAAACCCTTCGCGACTGGGTCGCCGGGGAAGCCATAGAGCACGTAGTGGCCGTCATATTGCACTTCGATCGACTTCGGGCTGCCGCCACTCAATTTCTCGACCGGCCCAAGCCGAATAATTGCCTTTTGAAGCATCGGATAGAAGGGTGGCTGACCCGCGCCCTCAAGCACGGAGGTCGTTTCGAAATTCGGCAGTTCCTCAAGTTGACCCTCCCAGCTCTCGGCCGTCGCGGAGCGCGTCCGGCCGTGCGCGCGAATATGAATCTTGCTGGTCTCGAACTGCGCCTCTCCGGACTTGCTGTTTGGCGCGTAGTCGATCTTCAGTCCACCGATATCAAGCTCGCGCCGGGACGCGGGCGTGAATTTATTGTACTGCTCGACCGCTGCCTTCAGAGATTCCGCCGTGGTCGCGGCAATATTATCGACAAAGATCATGGGCAGCGATGTCGGGGTGCCGTCGATCGTGATTTCAAAGTGATAGAAGCCGTTCGCGGTGATGTCCGTCTTCGGCCAAAAGGCGATTCCGGGCCCGTTTCCCAGGAATATGCTCCCGTTTGCACTCTCCCTGTGTCCGTCACCGACCTGCCCGTCGATTGGAAAGGTCGGATCGACAATATCAGGTGTCTTGTCCGCCAGAAGGCGGACCGTCTTGCCACACCACATCCGCCCGCCATGCGGCTGCCCCACCGCTCCGAAAAGCTTTTGACGCTCGGCCATCCGTAGATACATGCGCTGCCGGAGCATGGCCTTGATGCCCTGTTCCGGCGTTCGCAGGAAAATCCGCTCCGTCAACTTCACGAAGGACGCCTTGTGTCCGAGCGGCAGGAGGTAGCCCTTGTAGACGACCTCGGTTCGAACATCGCGCCCAAGAACAATGTCCTGCTGCAATGTTTCGATCGAAAAACCTTCGAAAATCTTGTTGCCGAGAAAGTCGTTCGCACCGGCGGAAGGATTGAAGGCCGTGTCGTGAAGCAGCGAGCCACCGAGTGCGCTGAGCGACAGCGCCTGGACGTTCAATGGCAGCGGCTTGTGGATGGCCTGGCCGTTCGCCGCATCCAGAATGGCGAAGGATTCCCCCGGCTCTATCTGGCCGGAATTCGCGATCAGGGCTCCGGCTTCGTCGACATTATTAGGGTCGTCAGGTTTGGCTGGCTGACGCTTGCCGATGACGGGCAGGCCATATGTCGATGACAGGAGAACCAACTGATGCCTGTCGTAAGCATCCAGCGAGGTTCGGAAGAATGTGTAGTTGTCCGTCGGCAGCGCCTTGCGGAAACCGGCTCGTTTGCAGATCCATTCTATCAGCCGATATCGGGACTTCTCAGGTTGTTCAGCGCACGCAGCCGCCCTGGCCGCTTCGATCTCCTCCTTGGTTGCGTCCTTGTTCACCGCCCTTTCGGCAGCCTCCGCCACGTCCTCCGGCGTGAGGGTTCCGCTTTCCATCTGTTCCGGGCCGATGAACCAGGGCGCATAGGGGCCGCGCGGCGGCGCGCCCTGACCCGGCAGCCGCATCTGGCCGGCGGACCGCCCGACGATGAGCGCGTCGGGACGCAGATCCGGCGAACCCACAACCCGCAATGTCGGCGGTGTGGCAATCGAGGTTTCCAGTCGAACGCTCCAGAGATCCCAGGGCAATGGACTGTGCGAAAGACTGCCTGCGGGACGCTCCCCTTCCTCGATCGCGATGCCTGACGGCTCGGCGTCACCAATTTCGATCGGTTTTCCGCCGCTCGACTGGGACAGGATTGTCGGCACCCGTCGATTGGTGCGCCAGATGGCATCCTGTGCCGTCGACAGGAAAAGTCGGGCGGGAAGCTCGATGGAAGTTTCGAAATCCAGCGGCTCGCCCGGGAACGGCTTGCCCTGCTTTGCCTCCGGATCAACCTGCCTCTCGCTCTTGAGCGTTGCGCGCACCTCCGCCATCCGGGTGTCGCCGGTTACCGCGCCTTCCGAGAAGCCCTGGAAGCGCAACATGGCATGGTCGCTCGGATTGGATGCCCTGCTGCCGGGCCGAGGCAGAATTCCGGACGGCAGCGCATCGAACAGCTTGCTCGCACGGCGGGTCACGGCAGCTTCGAACCGAGACCAATCGGTCAAGGCCTCGAAGGTGAAGGCAATCGGGAAATAAATCGTGTTGCCCGGCCCGGTATTGGCGGGAGAGTCGCCGGAGGTTCCCCTTATGTCGCCTTCGGCGGCGGTAACGCCAAGGGGCGGCTCGCAATCAATTCGGAATGCCAGACGGCTGCGGCCGGCGAGCCGCGCGCTGACCAGATCCGGCACCCGCTCTGACCCGAGCGCGAATTTGACAAAGTTGCCGATCAGGCGATCCGTCAGAACGTCAACCCTGATTTGCAACGGATATCCCGAAACTCGGTTGTTGAGCGACAGATACTCGGCGAGGAACCTGTTGGAGAGCGGGTCAGCACCGGCAGGAGGCAGGAATCCGAGGCGATCCTCGATTTGCTTGTCGGTGAGGCCTATTCTTCTCACTCCGAGATATTCAACTATTCGGTCTCGCCAGAAGCTCCTGAAAACTCCGTAGAGCGGCTCCTGGGACTCGAATATCGCCTCGTTGCGCTGTGCATTCGAGAAGTTGATCTCGTCCGAAACATTCGGATCAACGGCCGAAAAGAGGCGTCCGTCCTTGCGCAAACGGGAATCGGAGCGCGCGAGTATGTCGACCCGCCGGATCATCTCGCGAATCTCGCCCTCCACGGGACCGGCACTGCTCTCGCGCATCAGCATGCGCGCTAGGGCCATCCCGTCCGGGTCGAGGGCAAACGGACCGATGTAAGTTCGCTGGTCGAGAGGCATCGACGACGATGCCGCGTCGTAAGCGGAAGCGAGTGCTGCAAACGACTTATGACCAGTCTCGAAACGCACCTTCTGTTTGCGAACCTCCTCGCGAAACGCCGCTCGTTTTCTCGGATCCGCTTCTGCGTTCAAGGCTTCAAGGATTGCGGCGGTGGTCTTCATGTTGTCGGGGACGTCCGAATTCGTCTTTGACAGGTCGACATCGGGCAGGCCGGGGGCTTCGAGGCGGAAGATCGCCTCTTCCAGCACATGCTGCGGATCGAACTCCGCCACGAGGATCGGTCGTGTGTCGTGTATGGCTCCATCCGGGCCGACGGATATCCGCGCGTCCTCCTGCGAGGGGCGAATCTCCGGTCTTGAGCGATGCTCGAGCAACATGTCCTGGAACTTGAAGCGCAGCTTCATCAGGTCATAGTCGCGGGCCGCCGTTAGCGTCGCATCGCCAAGGTCGAACCTTGCGCGGCATGTATCGCCGGTCAGGTTCCCTAACCAGACAAAGCTCGATGAGATCGGGCGCGGATATTCGCCGTTCTCTAGGTGCAGGATCGGATTGCCGTCTTCATACTGCAGGCGAAGATTTGAACCGCGGAAAGTCAATCGACTGAAACTGGTATCCGGCAGTGCGTGGCTCACCGCGAACAGGGAGACATCGATATGTATCCGCTTCAGCACACCAGGATCGGCCGGATTTTCTTGCGGCCGGTCGTGAAGGACGAAAACCGATGCGTCCGGTGCGCCCGCGCGATCTCCGTTGGCAATCTGAAAGACGCGAGCGATCTGCTCGGAGGTCTGATCCTTCTGTTGCAAGGGCTCGCAGACGCCGAGCCGTCCCCTGCGGATATCGACCCAGAGGGGCGTGACCGTCGCCTCTTTCGTCTCCGCAGGATTCGTGTCGGCGTCGGCGCCTTCAGCCTGGGTTTCCTTCGTATCCGCCTGTGCCTCGGGCCTGCCTATGCGCAGGCGACCGACTGGCGAGACAATGTCCCCGACTTTGTGCCAAGGTGTTCCCGGAACGCCCGCGCGAAAGATGGTAGGTCCGATTCCTGTCGCCATGCCCCACAAGACGCTGCGCCGCTGGACTTCCAGCTTGCCGGGCGTCGTCGTCTGGGCGAGCACGAGGCGGGTGGCCGAAATGCCATCCGTCAGGAGCGTGTCGGTCTCGTGAATGGCTAGGATGCCATCACCGATGGTCAGGGCGGCGACCACTTGTTTCTGGGATGAGAGGAAGGGCGCCGATCCTACGATGACGTCGAAGCGCAATGTGCAAATGTCAGCGGGCTTGACCGAAACGCGGTGGCCTGTACCCAGCTGGAGGATGCCGGCCGGACTCGCGAGCTGGATCGCGTCGGGACCTACCGTTCCGGCAAAATAAGAAACTGTATTCTCATCGACTGGCGCGGCGTCGGACTCGGAATCTGGTTTGGCGCCCGTTGGTTGCGACTTCAACCAGCCAAAGCTGAAAGCGGACGCCTTTACCTGTCCGCCAAGCGACTGGACCATCGGACCGTTTCGGCCAATGACTGTCCACATCAAATTGCCGTCGATCGTTGCGCGAAAATCACCCATCCTTGCAGTGGTGTCAACGTGTCCGCCAAACATGCTGGTAAGCGTGGCCGATACCCGTCCACTGGCGATATCCTCAAAAGGGAGCAGGCGTCCGAATTGCGCGGCGGACTCGCCAGTGGGCGGCGAGATGGATCGGAAAGCATGAAAATACGCCGTTCGACTACTTTCGATGGCTTCCGTCTTCCCATCGCTCATCAACCAGAGATTGGTGATGTATTGTATCGTCCAGCGGGTGCTGGGACGCTCGAATTTGAATGCTACAAAACCGCGCCCTTTCGAAGGGCCGCTGAATCGCAAGCCGTATTCTATGTTCCGCACATAGACGACGCGCGGTGAGGCCGCGACCGGGCCAATTGGCAGTTCCTCAGGCTGTGCCATATCGAAATATGCGCCGGAACCAAATGCAGCGGACGGAATGACCCAGTCGCAGACGACCTTGCGCTCATCCGGCGTTTTTGCTTGTCCCGTACCGGCTGCTCCTGGATAAACCTCAACCTCTAAGACGGTAAGCCTTGATAAGTCCGCCGAAAGATTGAATTCCAAGTCGTACCAAGTGTGGTTGGCAGCTTCATTGGATCCGGCATAGGTCAATGCCGGGCTGGCCACCAGCCCGCTCAGCAGACTTCTGCGACTAATAGTCGGATTTATGAATTCTTGCCAGCCGACGGGTTTAGCGTCGAACGGCAGTTCGCCTGCTCCCTTAAAGGGCATCGACTCCTCCCACAGTGTATAGCGCGCGGAACTACAATATAAGCTTGTATTATGATCTGATTTATGTCAATGATAATGTCTATCTAAATGGAGAATCGTGGAGGGGAGGTAGGCAGCAGGTTTTCAAAATGAACAATATCACAAGAATATTTTGAATTAAGGTGATATTCGCCAATCCATAATTTTACCCAAGACTAAATTTAGATGAGTGCAGTAGAAAAGATATCTTAGTATCGTCTAAAATGGCTTAATATCATATTTGAAGGCAGAAGTTTACTCATGATTGTCGATATAAATAAATTATTTATGCCAGTCTTTTCGTTTCAATAAAACAAGAGTTAGAAGTATAATGTGGAACTTCGTTCGATCGGTACACATATATTTCATGCGTGCGGTTTGTAGCCTCGCGGATGGTGATGGCGCGGCCGATCGTCGGAGCTGGAGAGCCTCGTAGTTTCAGCAGCCTCAATACCAAGATCGCTTTCGTGCAGACGATTGCCGGAACTGGACAGTGCCTTCGACAGAAGGCTAATTAGCGTCGGAGCTCGATTTCAACCTCACTCCGATACCGCTCGAGCCGAAGGTTGCTTTCTCCTATTTCTATTCGATGACGTCCTCCACTGACCGGGTTCGACGAGGGCGACCAGCCGCCGACGGCCATCATGACGAATCTCCGCGGTGGGCATCACAGCCCGTTCCTGCCATGAGACGCAGGAAACACTCGGCTTTTCGGTACCAGAGGAGGAGGGTAAACGAGGACTTTTAGGATTGGGGCGGCGATAGCCGCCCACCCGACAACGCGCTCTCGTTGTCGCTGGGAGACTCAGGGCTAAGGTGAACAGAAGACGGCGAGCTATCGGCGACGGGCGTAACCTTATGGACCGCCGCGCCATTGGCGAGTTCATGCACTTCCCGACGAAAGCCGCCAATGCCTTTGCCTACGTCCCCCAAGAACGTGGAAATGCTGCGTCGCCCGAAGAGCAGCATGATAATGGCAAGTACAACCAGCCAATGCCAGGCGCTAAGTGATCCCATCAGCATTTGACTCCTGTATCTCGTGTGTAGCTCATCGGGTGCTCGTAGCGCGATCGCGTGGGTGGCAAACACGCGCCTCGTCAGCCAATAAATCTGTAAAGCCTCACCAATCTGCATTCTGAAAGCAAAGATAACTAGAGCCGCGCCATTTCAAGGCGCAGTCTATAATTATCATAGAAATGAGCATGCCGTTAATTGCAAAGAATGCAATAAAAAACGCAGCTTGTCTATGATCGTGAAGAAATAGTATTGACGATCATAACGATTACATAGATTTTATTAGATAGGCTGGCGCCTTTGGGGTGGTAATGGCTAAAATGAGGGATGGCCTTGAGCCGTTTGCTTGATTGCTGCGCATCGCCGCGACACGAAATGGTGCCCCTCAGTTGGCAGGAGGTCACCAACCCGAGTTTGACGCGACGTGTGGTTCCTAGCGGACTTGTCGCTATTCCGGCTGCCTTTTACCTTAGCGCGGGGAGGACAGGCATCCCAGACCAACTCGCGTTTCCCGTCCACACTCAAAGACGAATTCGAATTGTCAGGAACTGTTCTACGCGAATTGGCCAAAGGCCGGGTGGTTCTCTACCGTGAAGAGGCTGATCTCCGCATGCCGGCCACCTATGCGAACGAATTCCTATCGGGCCTTGACGCTCTTTTTGATGCAACAACGTTCGTCGAGTCGGGCCCTCGATTTCCGGTTCGATTCCCTTTCCGCTTCCGTCAGGACGTGGAAATGTCTGATCCGCCGCCAATAACGACGATATAAGTGAGTGCCGAGACCAAGACGGGAAGAGGAAGATCAACGCAACGGAGGAAAGACGATGGCAGTACTATTCATTCGACGAGCACTCATATTCGGCGCCGGCGCCGGTTGCGCGCTCGGCGTTGTTCGACCCGGCATTGCAGCCTCGCCACGCATCACGATCGAACTGCGAAATACGAACGGCTCGGTACTAACGACGCTTCGACTCTACAAAGACGATAAAACCTGGATCGACATCAACAATGACGCGTCACCTCTCAACGCCGTTCACGGAACTGTGGACGATCAAGCTTATAATCAACTCCATTGCCTGGATGACGCCGGTAACGAAGTCGTTCGATTGGCCAACTGCAATTGGGACATCACGCAGGGCTTCCACAATGCTGGCTTCTGCTACGGCTGCAAAACTGGGTTTGAGAAACAGCCCTCCTGGTATTGCACAGGTGTAATCAATGTTTAGTTAGCTGGCGCTGGGAAACCGAAATGTTGACTGCGACGAAAAACACGCTCAAGGGGCTGTCAAAATGGATGGCGCGCTCCACTGCTTTTTGTGCGTTGGCGGCCACTCTATTCTCGGCCGCAGCTGCTAGCGCTTACAAGCTGGAAGATTGGAATTGGAAATATCAGGCCAATCCAATCGAAGCTCGCTTCGTGATATGCGAGCAGGACGCGCCATCCGGTGCTGCGAGCGTTATCAAACAGGCGGCTGCCAAGTGGAGCTATTCGAAGCTCAAGTTCTCGTTCGAGGCCAACAATTGCCCGCAAGAGCGTCCCCTAAACTACGTCGAGTTCGTTCCCCTCAACGTCACTGGTCTGACCACCGCTCCGAACGAGTTGGGAACGCACAATACCAAGCGTTGCCTCATCCAATTCAACAAGAGCAAGCCATGGTATGCGGGTACGGGAATGCCAGGCGGAAATCAAAATGACCTATTCAGTGTTGCTCTTCATGAGTTTGGGCATTGCATCGGTCTGCTTGATATTGACGACAAGGGAGCCGTCATGAACGGCAAACTGGATGTCGGCAAGGTTCTGCGAGATCTCGCCTCGGATGATCTGGCCGGGCGAAACGCCATCTATGGAATGCCCTAAGACTGAATCGGCTGAGAGTGTCGAAATTGCGGGAAGACGTTCAACGTCGCGCCAGCTATCGTTTCCGCGCCATTAGCCGATGCACTTGCTTTTGTCGGTTGACGTATCGTCATAAGAAGACTTTGCATCTTAACAGGCGCTTTTCGGGTTGGGAATGGTCCATGACTTCGGCTTTGACGGCATTCTCAAGCGGTGTCACCTCATTTGACTTGGACGAAGTCGGTCCATTGATCAGTGTCGTCCTTCATCCGAACGCTCACATTCGTGCGATCACTATTATATGTGACTGAAGTTACTTCACATTTGAATGGTCCAAAGCCGGTTACGGAATCTGGATTATTAGTGCCTAGCACAGACTGGGTTAGCTCAACGTCACCTATGTCAGGGTCAGACTTCAAGCTAACGCCGCTGATTTCTATCCGGGTTTTTGGAGTTCCTTCGCCGATAAAAATGACAGAAGTGATCGTACCCATTTCGATAAACTCCTTCATACTTGGCTCGCACGGATTAAACAGTTCACTGCTTGATCATGTTTGAAGATGGATTCAGACTCTAGTTGGGTTACATTCAGAGCAGAGCCCAGACGCCTGGCAAGATGCCGATTTGTGAAGCAGCGACGACTCAGAGCTCACCCCCACTAAGGAAGAGTGTCCCTAAACTGCCGCCGCTCACCCTCGCACGTTGATTGTCCGGCAAATAATCCCACCTGTTCTGACGATGCCGGGACCGCCACCCGTGTTATTTATAAACACTCCCACGGCGTATTTGCCATCAGGGCATTCAATCCGTCCATATGTACCATTCTTCTCATAGGCAGGCTGACTCGGCGAAAAATGTTCGATGCGATCCGTAATCTTTCCAAAGATTGCCGACGCAACGTCCTCGACGAGATCACTATGATAGCTACCTAAATCGGCCCCGATTGTAGGAACCTCTATTGGCCTGACGGCCGAGCCCTTGACTAGTTGGTCAACAAATGACGCTTCTACCGAATTCGCAACAGCATCAATCGAAACCACTTCCAGATCGATACTGGTAGGAATCCACATGCCGTTGCCACTTCCTTCATAGTGGATTTTGTTGTCATCCGTGAAATCTGTTTGCTTCTCGACAGATCCGCAATATGGATTTCCGCTCGTGCAGGACACTTCGTCATTCTCGCTAAACTTCAGACCATATTTGTTGTCGCTTTCGATAATTCGCTTAAGCTGATCGCTAGTCAAAGCTCTGCTTTCTGCGCCGGCGGACAACTTCCAGTTTTTAGAATCGGTCCTCTCCAGACGGCCCGAGATATGAATGGCGCTGCTCAACACCAACTTGGTGATTTCTTCTTCAACTTTGCTGCCCTTGGCCTCAAACTCCTGACGTTTAAAAACCGAAAGATTCTGAGCAAATTTGCTTGCGGCGCTCGATATAATTTTACCTGAAATTGTTCTGGTTCTCGTGTCTTCTTCACGGATTCCGCCTTGGCTGGAGCTCGAACCAAATCCAAGATGCCCACCAATATTTAAGCCAAAACCACTGCTACTTTGATCAGAATATGCTTGTATGCCCCCCTGGGCAGTTTCTTTGTCGAATATCTTGCGGAAGGCATCAGAGCTTTCGAACCCCTTGTAGGTTGCTGAAAATATATTTTCTTGTATCTCCTGTTGCTGCGCGTAAACAACTGCGCGCATGTCTCTCGCGTCATAGATATAGCGCAGTTCCGCGCATGTGGCACCTATCACTGCATCAATAGCATCAGGGGGCCTATCATACACGGTTCCAATTTCGGAGGGGAACTGGGCAACAATTCGCTCAGGGTAGTCACCATTACTCCGGACTCCGGTTTTTACTCCGATATAAATGTAAGGATAGGAAAATATCTTCGCCGGAACCACAGGATGTCCGCTAGCTTCGGACGCCAAGGCCGCTATCTCGTCAGTAACACCAGCTCGAGAAAATTCGAGAGGTATTCTTACGACGATCTTCTTGCCCGCACCTCCAGCGTTACAACCGGATTCCAACGACTGCTTAAACGATGTCCAATTCGGAAGCAAGAAAGGCAGCATATAGTAACGATCCTGCGTGGAATCAGGATCTTTATACAAGACATAGTCAACCCCGTTCAGCTTCAAAGGATTAACGCGGACAAATGGGTTGTGTGCCAGCCGCGAATCTAACTGGTATTGTGGAGAGGGCGTTGGGTTCAAATTTTCCTGTGCCGCGACCGGCGTAATGGCGACAAGCAAACCAACGGCTACAGCAATTCTCGACATTATCTCCTCCTTTTGCTTATGCTAAGCATTATTAGAGCCGCGTCTGTGGTGACTTCCCTATGGTGGTTGCGTTCACGCCACTGGAGTCCCAAATATTTAGAAGTCTTACGTTAGTCGGTTTCACGGCTTACCATCCCTTGCCAAATGGCGGTCCAAATTTAGGCGTCACCTTTTTCCCCTGATAATCGGGTTCGGACTCCGCACCTTCGACGGCTGTTTCTAACGAGCAAATATCTCACCCATGCACCACCATCGCACCATTGTTACTTATTTTGCCGAATTGTCGATATCCCAGGTTGTATTAGTCCCTAGCGGAACGGGGTGATTCAACTGGGTGATAGGTCTGAAGCGGATAACGCCTTTGTGTTACGAAGTAGCCATGGGGTACCATCAACTGAACCGCGCCGGGTTTGCCGGAGGCTCCAACTTGTGAGAAAGTGAAGCCGATATGAAGCACGACAACGAACAAATTTTCGCCTGAAGTCCGTGAGCGTGCCATCCGCATGGTGCTGGATCACGAAGCCGAACATCCATCGCGGTGGGCTGCCGTTTCATCTATCGCGGCCAAGATCGGCTGCTCGCCAGCCGCGCTGCATGAATGGGTGAAGAAGACTGAGGTTGATGGCGGCAAACGATCAGGTTTGCCGAGCGATGTTGCCGAGAAGATGAAGGCTCTGGAGCGGGAGAACCGCGAGCTTCGTCAGGCGAACGGGATCATGCTTCGTCATAGGACTACTCCTAGTATTTGCAATGGGACTTCCGGAACGAATCTTGATCTTTAGAGCGGCGAAATCCTCGACAATCGTAAGCGACAAGCCGTGGCCGTTCAGGCGGCGTAGTTCCATGGCATGAGCGCGTCGATTTCACTGCTGGGCCATCCATTCGCAAGGCGCTCAAGCGTCTGGGTCAACCAAGCTTGCGGATCGACTGC
>NZ_ML133715.1 GCF_003985155.1 Rhizobium vallis
CTTTCCGTCAGGTTGGTCTTGAACAACCCGACCCTAGCGGAAAACACTGATGGCCGCCCGCAAAGCCGATCACCCGCTACAGCGCAACGAGAAGCGCGCGGGCGCTCGGCTTTACTCCCTACCGTCACCTACGCCACGTACTGGGACACGATCGGTAAATGGCCAACGCGGTTGCTTTGTGATCAGCCGTTATCTTCGACGAACCGAATAGCGTCTTGCAAGAAGCTCCGGAAATAGTCAGGATTTTCGCACATCGGAAAGTGCCCAAGCCCCTCCATAACGACATGACGGCTGCCAGGAATGAGGGCCGCTAGCGCTGCTCCGTCTGCAGGCGTCGCAGAGTAGTCATAGGTCCCGGAGAGAAGAACGGTCGGTGTTCGCTTGGCATCAATCTTCGGACCGACGACGGCACCGTCGAACTCGTCGCTGTAGAACGAAAGATCGCCGGGATAAACTCCAGGAGCACCCTGCGAGTAGATCCAACTGGCGCGGCGTCGCTCTTCTTGCGGGCTGAGCGGGCTCATGATTCCGCGGACATAGGCTGAGTTATGAAGCGACCCATGAACGTTGACGTTGTGTTGAAAGGGGTTGCGACGGCCCTTTGACTTCAACGGCGGCTCGACCGCAATTACACCCATTAGACGTTCCGGTCGCTCCGCCGCCAGCACCATGCACATCGCCGCGCCCATAGATCCTCCAACGACGATAGCTCTGTCTCCGACGAGCTGGTCGAGTATCGCCGTGCACCAGGTCAGGTAGAGATCCGTTGTGAGTTGATAGGGCGAGCCGTCCCAAGTTAAAGGAGGCATCGAACGTCCGTGAAACGGCAGATCAACTGAGATCAATCGGTTCGTACGCGCAAACCCAGTGTCGGAGAGTTGCGGTAGAAACTGACGGCCGTCTGCGCCAGCCGTATGGAGGAAAAGGATAGGAGTTCCTGCACCGGCTTCCTCGTAAAAGATATCGTGTTCTACGCCGCCGACCTCTACCCGCTTATAGCGTCCGGTGACCTGTTCAATATTTCGATCGACCTTCGGCGCAACTAGGGGCGGAGACGCTACGACGATTTCGAACAGTCGCTCCAGAGCGGGACGCGCTTGAGCGATTGCTACGGGCGAACCAGATAACGTGAACTCAGGGTTAGCGAGTTGAAAGGCGGTGAACGAATGGTAGGTTGCCGGCGGCGGCACCTGCATAACCTTTTCCCAAGCTCCTTCTGGGGCACTCAGTATGACGTCAGCATTTTCGTCCGCGCCGTCCAGTGCGACTATCCCGCCTCCCACAGCAAGTGATGACTTTTCTGGTCCAACTTGCAACGAGATCCGTGTTGTAAGACCTGGGGTCAGTCGCGGTAGCTCCGGATCTTCGATCGCCAGGGTTACGCGTTTAATCAGCTCGGCATGGGCGCCCATACGTCCTCCCTAACAAAATGATGTTGTTGGGAAGCCGCACTTCCTGTGTCTCACCTCCCATAAGAGAGGTAAGCAGATTTTCAGACAATCTGTCAACCTTAGCCGTCGCCTGAACTTCGTTTTGTGGAACTACTCGGAGGTTTCGACGGGGTTCTTGCTCAAGTAGTCCAACGCCACCTTAGCCGCGATTTCGATATGGCGCTTGCAAAGCGCGGCTGCCCTGTCGCCATCACGCAACGCAATAGCGGCCGCAATCTCTCTTATTTCGAAAACGCTGTTCTGCAGCCGCCCTGGCTGGGTCATCGATGTCATCCGCAACAATGTGACCCGGTTGTGCAACGACGTGAGCATTTGCTTCACAAACACGTTCTTGCTGCCGGTCATCAAACAATCGTAAAAAGCGGTCTTGGCTTCGATGATCCGCGTTCCGGAACCGCTCTTGGCTGCGGCTTCGAACGCTTCCACGGTCTCGAGGAGAGCAACGATCTCTTCATTCGAACCGTTCTCGGCGAACTCCTGGCCGGCAAAGCTTTCAAGCAGCGCGCGTACACTATAAAGCTGCCTAGCCTCCTCGTAGCTGATAGTGCTGACAACCGGCCCCCGATGCGGATAGCTAGTAATAAGCCCTTCAGCTTCTAACTGGCGTAGCGCCTCGCGAACTGAAGTTCGGCCAACCCCGATAAGTTCGCACAACTCGCGCTCCACCAGCCGCTGCCCGGGCTTGAAACGGCCACTTGAAATAGCCTGCCGGAGCTTATCCTCAACAAGGATTCGAAGAGAGGCGTTTTGACGTCTAATCTGGAGGTCGATCGTTCCCATTCACAACAAACCTTCGATGAAATTTCTAGTGACGCACAGAATCAATATACTGCCGGAGCGTTTCGTAGGACAACCCGATTGTCTGCAAACAGCAAAAAATTTCAATCGGTTTATTGTGGGTCACAGGAGAACTCTAGCGAACTGGAGGTCTGGCGCAAGGGGAGAAAATTTCTGTAGCACCTCAGGGTCATGACCCGGAATGATGAGTCCGTTTGCTCCGGCAAGGACGCGGAGCTTGTTGTAACCCTCGATGACCTCTAGGTAATCTGCAAACAGGGGAAACGCGCCGTCATTTTCAAGATAGTGCTGGAAATGAAGCGCGTCGGAAGCGATAACCAGCAAAGCGCCGCCTGTTGCCACCGTAACAACTTGCAAACCTTTCGAGTGACCGCCAACCAGATGCACCCTGCATCCAGGAACAATTTCCCCATCCCCATCATGGAACCGTACCCGTGACTGAAAAACGAGCCGGACCGCGTCGACGACACCTTCTGTAGCAAAAGGCCGACGCATTCGCTCATGGCACATACACCGCCCCGTTCCATACGCCATCTCCCGATCCTGAATGTGAAAAGTGGCGTTAGGAAAGGCCGGGAGGTTTCCGGCGTGATCGTAGTGCAGGTGTGTCACAACGACATCAGTAATTTCGCTGGATTTGATGCCAAGGCTGCTCAGTGCTGCCACCGGATGGATCAAGAGGGTCCGCCCTCTGGCCGCGCCCTCTCCGGCTTCGAAACCAGTGTCAACAAGAATTAATCGGTCCTCGAGACGGATCAGCCACACGAAGTAGTCGATTTGTGATGGACGATCATGAATGTCATTCGTCTCTAGTATCAGGTCACTTACTGGTCTTTGCGCGGTGCCGTAATGGATGGCGAGCACTGTCCACTCGTTCAAGAGAATTCTCCCCGCCATCAGTCCATCAAGACTAGGTGTCGATTGATCTCGGCCCTGTCAAGACGGTCGAAAACCTCATTGATCTCATCAAGGGGGCCAGTGCTCGACAGCAATTTGTCCACTGGCAGCTTACCTTTGAGGTAAAGGTCGATATAGCGGGGTATGTCGCGCGATGGCACGCAGGAACCCATATAGCTGCCCTTGATCGTTCTCTCCTCTCCGACCAACGGCAAGGGCGAAACCTCGAAACGGGAATTTGCGCTGGCCAGTCCGGCCGTAGCGGTCATCCCTCCGCGCCGGGTAATCTCATATGCAAGCTCGAATGCCTTTTTGGATCCAGCCATCTCTATCGCGTAGTCTACCCCGCCGCTTGTCGCGCCTTTTACTTGGGCAACAATATTCGGCGAGGTGGCCAAAAAAGTCTTCGTCGCTCCCAGCTCCTTGGCAAGATCCAGCTTCGCTTGGATTAGGTCGATCGCCACGATATCGCTTGCACCGCTCGCAACAGCGCCAAGTATCGCCGAAAGGCCTACGCCGCCGAGCCCGATTACCGCCACACTACGGCCTGGGCGGACCCCACACGTGTTCATCACAGCTCCAACGCCGGTCATAACGGCACAGCCGAAGAGAGCAGCTGTCGCCAAATCGATATCTTTGGTCACTTTGACTACCGAGCTCGCCGACACGACAGCATATTCGGAAAACGCAGAAACGCCGCTATGGTGGTTAATTTCGTATCCTCTCAAACGGATGTGCTTGCCGCCGGATAGAAGCGTTCCTGCAGCATTGGCCTGGTAGCCCGGTTCGCAGAGGCTGGCGCGGCCTTCAGCGCAATATGAGCAATGGCCACAAACCGGCAGAAATGACATGACTACATGGTCACCAACCTCAACCTTCTCGACACTCGGTCCGATTGCTGCGACGACGCCAGATGCCTCATGGCCTAGAGCGACTGGAAGCGGACGCGGTCTGTCCCCATTGATTGCGGACAGGTCAGAGTGGCAGACACCGGCAGCCTTGATCTTGACCAACACCTCCATGGGGCCAGGCGGCGTCAGTTCCACAAGCTCAATCTTAAGAGGTTTCGAATTTGAATAGGGCTTCGGCAGACCCGACTCCCTGAGGATTACCGAACGCATCTGCATCTTTGAAATTCCTTATCGATGTGCAAGCAACTGCATTGGAGAGGGGATATAGCGGAATCCGTCTCCGTTTCGCACCACATGCCCGGCACCTGGCCATGCGAAGTGATAGGACATTACCGCAATGCGATCTGTCGCCAGCATATCAAGCACGCGCGTGCGGGATCTAGCTGACAGCTTCGGGTCCGTGTCGTATCGGAATTCCATCATCGGCCTCTCCATCAACAGGATATGATGGTGCGTAAGGTCGCCGAGAAAACAGAGGCGATCGTTTCCCGACTGCAGCATAAAACAATGATGACCGAGCGTGTGGCCGGGGGCCGAAATCGCGTGAACGCCCGGCAAGAACTCCTCGCCGTCTTTGAAAAAGAAGGTCCGATCCTTGTGGGGAAGCAGGTTTCGCCGAGCGTTATCGATTTGAAATTGAAATGAAGAATCGATCGACGACCCGTCCGTCCAGTCCGTGAAGTCTCGCTCACTGATGAAGATGTCGGCGTTCGGGAAATTTAACCTTCCATTGGCATCGCACAGACCGCCGATATGATCGATATGGGCGTGCGACAGAACCACCGCATCGATCTCCGTCGGATCTCGACCTGCCTCTCTCAGGCTGGCTAGGAGTCGACCTGTGGTGGGCCCGAAAGCTTTGGAAGACCCCATCCCGGTATCAAATAGAATTGTTCTTCCATTTATCTCAACAAGCGGCACGTTTTGCTCGAGTACAACTTTGTTCGTTGGCAGGAAATTGTCCTCTAGCATCAGGCTGACCGTGCGTGGCTCTACCCCCAAGAAGTTCAGGCGAGGATCTCCTAGCTCTAACGGCCCGTCGGACAGTACCGTGATTTTTCCATCGCCAAATTCGAACGGATAAAAATACGGAAGCTTGGCCAGGTGATGCATACTAAGAGACACTGATTTTCCTCCCATCAGGTGCTTGGCGACATTTTTGGCAGATTGTATGATAATCTGTCAAATATTTTTGAAGAAAGCCATATCGAGAGCGACTGCCTTGCTTTAGGAGCCGGTGTACCGCGTTTTCCCCGGCCTACCGAATGCCGCGCAGTAGGAGCAGAGCATTCGAGAATGCGGCTCGCGGGGCCGCACAACGCATGGTCGTTGACCCAGCGTTGCCCCCTGTTCCGCGAAAAACCGCAGACATTCAGAGATTGACGAGGCTCAAGTTGAGTTGTCTCACAGCGCGCACCGCATCACCGTCCATCAGACAGGTGACATTTTCCCTTATTCGCGCTCATCATCGCGAAGCGGCGTAACGATCTGAAACGAAGCCGGTGGCGGACGCGCGCACCCAAAGAGCGATCAATTCCATCTTCGGCAGGGCCTTGCTGTAAAAGAAGCCTTGCGCCGAACCGCATCCGTTCGCTGCGAGAAATGCTGCCTGCTCGGCGGTCTCAACACCTTCCGCCACCACGTCCTGCCCAAGACATTGTGCAATGGACAGAATCGCTTTGACCAATTCTTCGTTCCTTTTGTCCGAGCTATTTATGAATGACCGATCGATCTTCAGCGTGTCGATCGGGAAGCGGGCTAGATAGTTGAGCGCCGAGTAACCGGTGCCAAAATCATCGATAGCAATCGAAAATCCCATTTGACGCAGCTTAAGAAGCGTCTGCAGGGTCTCGCCCTTCCGATCGAGAAGCAGACTCTCCGTGATTTCGATTTCGATCCATTCCGCGCGGCAACCGGTTTCACCGAGGATTGCAGCGATCTCGTTTACCAACCGTGAGCATTGGAATTGCTTACCCGAAAGGTTGACTGCAATCTTGTGCAGGTGGTGGCAATCGGCGTTCAGCTCCTTCGCCGTCTTGCACGCTTCACGCAGCACCCATCGCCCGAGTTCAACGATCAGCCCGGTATCCTCAGCGACCGGAATGAATCGAACCGGCGGAATCATGCCCATCTCGGGATGAGGCCATCTCAACAACGCTTCCGATCCTATCATTACGCCGCTGTCCAGAAGCACCTTGGGCTGGTAGTGCAGCTCCAATTCTTCGCGCTCGATAGCGCGGCGCAATTCAGATTCCAACTGCATCCGCTCCTCCACGCCCACAGTCAAATCCTTCGAATAAAAGCGAAAACTGTTTCTCCCCGAGCGTTTGGCAAGATACATCGCAGAGTCGGCGTATTTCACCAGATCGTTGACATCTGTGCTGTCGTCGGGCGAGATCGCGATGCCTACACTGCATGACACGTAGACTTCCTTGCCATCCAATAGGAAAGATTCCTTGAATCTCTCGAGGATCGAGCACGCAACCCAATCGAGATCGTCGGTTGTCTGGATTTCCGGCAACAGAATCGCGAACTCGTCGCCGCCGAGACGCGCAACCGTGTCGAGATCGCGGACAGATTTCTTAAGCCGGGTAGCGACCTGGCAGAGTAGTTGATCACCCACAGGGTGACCCATCGTATCGTTCACGACTTTGAAATGGTCGATGTCAATCAGCATTACCCCTGTCCGCCGACGTTGAGACGACGCGTCACTGACGACCTTTTGCAATCGCTCGTTAAACAGCAAGCGGTTCGGCAAAGAAGTCACCGGATCGTAAAAGGCCATTTGCCTGATTTTTTCCCGCGAGGCGTTCAGTTCCGTGACATCGCGAGAGACCCCGAGGACTCCTGTAACCTCTCCCCCGGCGCCGAGGACCGCAAGTTTACGTGTTTCGAGAAGAATGGACTGACCGTTCTCCGGGGAAACCACCCAATTCTCGTCGATAAGTATGCCACCGGCTTCGATCGTGGCCTCATCAGATTTTCCGGAAATGTGAGCTCTCTCAGCCCCGAACAATTCAAGGTCCGTTTTTCCAACGACCTCCGCCTCCGATTTCCCGGTCAGCCGCTCAAATGCATGATTGCACAACAGGTGTACGCCATCGACATTCTTTACCCAAACCATGTCAGGAATGGTTTGCAGCACACTTAGCAATTGCGTCCGCACGGAGTTGATGGCGTCTTCCGCCTGCCTTCGTTCCGTGACATCACGCGAAAATGCCAGGAGCGTGGTGGCGGCGTCAGGATCGGCGCTTGGTCGTCTAGCCACCGACAACTCGAACCATCGGGTCTCGCCGTTTGGCAAGGATACGCTAATGCATCGACCGTAGGCAACTCCTTCACTGCTTGCAGTTCGAAGCGCCTCCATTGCAATAGCCGCTTGATCAGGCGCAAGAACTTGGTCGACCGTCCTACCCAGTAGCATTTCCCGCTGCTGGGCTAGTAGTTCGGGATTTCTGGTCCAGACCTGAAGATATCGCCCATCCTCGTCGACCTCAAACAGAACGTCTGGAATAGCGGTGACGATCCCTTGGGCTAGTTCGAGAGCGTTTTTGAGTTCCTGCTCCGCCAACTTGTGTTCGGTTATGTCGATGATAACGCCAATCAGACCCGCGGGCTCGTCGTCGTGACCTCTGAAAACTGCCTTGTTGCAGACAACATCCAGGATGGCGCCGTTTGCGAGAGCGATCTTACGCTCGGAGACTTGGGCTCCACCCCTTTCAAGAAGGCCTTTCTCTTCAATAGAATAAATTTCCGCCAGTTGCGTTGAACTGAGATCAAAATCTGTATTCCCGATGATCTCGTCGCGCGAGCGACCGAGGAGATCTTCGAAAACCTTGTTGCAACCGACATAGCGACCGTGCAGATCTTTGAAGAAAATTGGGAGGGGCAACACGCCGATCAATGCTTCAAGCAGCGCTCCTCGGTCGGCTGAGGTATCATGATGCAGCGCTTCGTCTCTCCGGCGATTGCGCCTTTTCTGAAAAAAGGAGCGTTGCCAAAGCGGTTGTAAAGTCGAATTCATCGTGAAGCTCCTTACCGAGGGCCAAGACAGATGCATCATCCATCCGATCAGGAATTCCGGGAACGCCACCCAAATCATTCGAGCAACAAATTGATGCAGATATGTCAGTAAGGCGTCGAACCGCGCGTCGGCCTGAGCCGGATAGTGCGGTCGGAAATGAACTTTGCTTTCACATTCGAAGCAACAACCTTCGCGGCAGCACGTAGATTGAAAGGCGCAATGAGTATGTTGTCCCGTTTGGCGAGAGGAGGGCCGGAGGAAGAATGCTACCGCGGAGCAAATATGTTCGTTGGAACCGGATCGCTTGTCTCATGTCTCCTGAGGCGACCCGGGCATTTCCCAATTTGAACTGTCATTCCTTAGCGCAGCCTACCTTGCACGAGAGCCGATCATGAAGGCACCGCATTCCACACAGACCCCGCATGCGATCTTCAATCGGCCGGCTTCCAGGAGAGCGGATCCGCTGGGTTATCGAAATATTTAGCAGCAGCGCTGGCAGACCACCAAGCTGTATTCTTCGGCTCGATCCAATCCTCAGAGTTAGGATCGCAATCAGCTGGCAAATCCGCCATTACATCCTCTATGGTACTGGGAATTGCTGGCCGCAGGATTGTCTGAATTTTGGGGCCCTGTCCCTCAAGAGTTCGCATCATTACGTCCCATACGAAACCCGCCTCAGAGCGCGGCGGCCAGAAATGAAAACTCTTGCTTACGAAGTCGGGGTTCCGTCGCCAGTAACAGGCTGCCGAAGCTTCGCCCCCTAGAACGATTGGGATCATGTCGCGCCCGGACTGGCGCACCGCGTTGATAACACCATTCTCAGCTCCCGACTGAACGATAATACCATCAATTCGACCGGGATTCGCTGCAAGGAATTTTTGCACCTCGGCCTGCGCGACCTTGTCTGTCCACTTCCCGTCGACATGACCTACGATCTTTATCTCGGGATAATACTCCAGAGCCTTCTTTGCGCCGACGTCAAAGCTGTCCGAGGAGGCAAAGCCGGAGATCCCCGAAACGAGAAGCACATTGCCACTTCCTTCGATTTCTTCAGCGAGCCACTTCGCCGCCTCAAACCCGCCTTGCATGTTGTTCTCAGTTGCGTTGACGGCGAACGGCGATGTTACGTAACCAGAGTACGAGAACACAGGCACTCCTTTTGAATACGCATACTCTATCGTAGGATTAAGCGCCGTGAGGTTCGAACAGCAGATAATAATTGCATCAACGCCGTCGTCTACCATCTGCCGCATCTGCCTGATCTGGACAGCGTCTTCAAGATTTGACTGGGTGACGATGAACTCGGAGACCAGCCCCGCTTTCTTGAAAGCTGGAACAATCTTGTTTGTGAACTCATCAAGAATACTCGCACGCCAAGAATTGTCAGCATATGTCGATGCGTACCCAATTTTCCACGGCGGTGCTCGCTGTGCCTTAAACGTGCGGAAGACAGATTCACCTGTAGGCAACTTTGGATCGAGCAACTCGTAGGTTTTTCGTTCCTCCCGCGGCAATTCCGTAAGGCCACCGGCGGCCGCTACAGAAGGGATCACCAAGCCGGTGATTAGAATAATGGCTCTTGTAATTTCACGTATGCGCACGGATTTGATACCTCTCGTGTCTCTGAGCATTGCAAAGCAGTTGATCTCTTGAAGGTTGATCGGCTCTAGGTGGGTTTTTTACAGTCAGACGGGCGGCGAAAGGGAGACCAAGAGCCCAAGGCCGGATTTCGCTTCCGTAAGCGGATTTCCCTTCAGTAGAACGCCGCTATCACAGTGGCCATCCGACGCGTGGCAGTCCCGTTCGATGCGTAGCTTACGCCACTAACCTAACCCGACGCGTCGACTTATCTTCGGTCAATTTGAATGAAGCGAGCCGCTCGCTGAGTTCGTTAGTCTGATCCGAGAGAGTCTTTGCCGCGGCATTTGTCTGCTCGGCCATGGCAGCGTTTTGTTGTGTTCCCTGGTCAAGTACATTGACGTTATTGTTGATCTCGGCGAGGGACGCCGCTTGCTCGCGGCTCGAATTGACGATTTGATCAATCCGATCGGAAATCTTCAAGATCGACGCCGTTATGTTGTGTAACGCCTCACCTGCTTTCCCCACGTAATCTGAGCCGATCGCCACCTCCGAAGAGGATTCCGAAATCAGGTGGCGAATCTCGCGGGCTGCAGCTGATGATTTCTGGGCAAGTTCGCGCACTTCCTGGGCTACGACTGCAAAACCCTTTCCGGCATCTCCAGCACGAGCCGCCTCGACACCAGCATTTAGTGCCAAAAGATTTGTCTGGAACGCAATCGTATCGATCAAACCAATGATTTGGCCGATCTTGTGGGACGCGTCTTCTATTCTGCCCATTGCGTTGATCGCATCGGTCACAATGGTTGCCGCACCCTCGGCGTGTTCTTTAACAACGGACACGAAAGCCTGGGTTTCATAGGCATTCTCGGATGATTTTCTGACCGTGACCGTCACCTGTTCGACGGCGGCCGCAGCCTCCTCCAGTGAGGCGGCTTGCAATTCAGTTCGCCGCGACAGATCATCTGAGGCTTTGAAAAGCTCGCTGGTTCCCCATTGAATTTGATTGGTATTCTCGTCGATATGAGACACTGTCTCTCTCAGGATCGAAAGCGAGTGATTGAAATCGCGCCTCAGCGGCTCAAGATTGGGATGGAATTGGCGGTCAATTTCTTGAGAGATGTCGCCACGCGCCAATCGAGATAACGCCTCTCCTAGAATGGTGACGGCAGTTGCGACCTCCTCCTCCATCTGAGCGCGTTCGCGTTCACGATCCATCCGCTCCTGTTCAACGGTTTTCCTATCGGCTTCCGTTCGTGTCTCGATGTCCATCTTCGAGACAGCATTTTCACGGAAAACCTCGAGTGCGCGAGCCATTTCACCTATTTCGTCTCTCCGGTCACGTCCGACAATCTGCGATCGAAGATCGCCCTTTGCCAGCTCTTGCATGCGCTTCGCGATCCGTTCGATCGGGGCGCGAAGTGTCGCCATCAGGCCGGCGCCAGCCGCCAAGGCTACCAAGACGCCGGACACTGTGGCGATAGTTGACAGCAAGCGGGCAAGATTGCTTTCATTGCGAGCATCGTTTTCCTGAGTTGCTGCAAAGGTTACGAGGTTTTTCCAGATCTCCTGGCCGGTTTTGTCCGCCTCAGAATATTGCGCTTGGCGGGCTTCCGCTATCTTGACCAGCTTCTCTGTGTTCTCTTGGATAGAATCCACCTGGGCGAATAGATCTTCCTGCATTTTATCGAAGCCAGATATCGAGCTGGCAACGCCTCCAACTGCCACGGTGTCACGCGCCAATTTTGTAAGTTGCTCAACGAGGCGCTGCTGATTCTCTGCGTTGGCTGTACGGAACAGGTTATTGATTTCGATTTCGATCGAATCGGCGTCCTGGCCGATCGTTGTCGCCGTCGCAACAAGCATTTCGGAATCCGTCAACGCTTTATCCAACGCCCGGATCGCATTTGTTCCTTCAATCATGTGCTGGATCGCATCCACTCGCAGGTTCGTCGCAAAGCTCTGTAGGTCAGAGCCGGCAAGCCGTGTGGAAGGGTCGACAAATTCGGGGTTGGCGATTAGCTTGGCGATAGTCCTCTCAATTTTAGTAACGGCCTGCTCGTCAGCAGTCGAGACTACCCGCTTAACTGTTTTTAGCGACTTTTTGATCACAAGCCCTTGCTGGGCGACAGTCGGAGGCTGCTTCGCTCCGTCCGGCAAGCTCACCAAGTCTTCCGCCATGTGTTGCATAACTGATGCCGTATCGAGTGAGCGGGTAGCCTCCCGGAGCATGGTTTTCCCGGAGTTCTCCTGATTGCGTACTTGTGAGCGCACATCAACCGCAGCCAATTTAAGGGCGCCTCCGACCTCCTTGATCTTCGACAAGTTGGAAACAATGTCGCTGCGAACGGATTCCTCGTCATTATGCAAAGACCACATGCGGCCGATGCTGCCCGAGATAACGGACATTGCCGATACACTGTTTTCGAGCGCACCAGTTTCGCTCCCGCTACCTGCCGCCGCTTCCTGGAGCGACTGCATGGTTGCGCTCTGCCCGTTTAAACTTGTCAGCGCCTCATCTCGGTACTCCGTTGAGCTTTGCGCCAAAAAGCGGTTCATACTTTCCGCGACACTTCGAAACCCGCTCAAGGTCTGAAGAACCTCATTTGAAAGCCGAAGACGAGACTGAAGCAAGCCAGTTGCTTTTAAGCCGACCCCACCAACTGCCGCCAATATCAGGATCAAGGGTACAAGTACCAATAACACCTTTGCTCTTATGGTAAAGGTGGACAACAGGCGATCGACGAACATACTTACCTCCAAAGGGCTCAAACGGTGCTGGGGCCTCGCTTTTGGAATAGTAATGTTTGAGCCTGAACGAACATGGATAAGAGTTTCACTAAAACAATCGAAACTTTTTTACGTGTTGTTAGGATTTGACCTCTTACCCATTGCGTCTTTCGAGAAACTTAACGGAAGGTTAATACCTGCAGATTTGCCGGATCAGAACGTGGGAGTGGATCTATCTGCACCGAGGATCGATCTCCAGCACGTTCCCTGTCAGCTTTCCGGACAGTTCCGAATTCGCCAGGAATTGCACGGCGTGGATCACTGTTCGAAGCACGTCATTTTCGCTTGAAGACGTAGAGTTCACATCGCTGGCGTGTACAGCATTTATCCTCAGCCCGGAACCGAAATATTGCCTAGCAATTGCGGAGGTAGTAGTGCGCAACGCCGCTTGAAGGACGGCTTCTGCTTCCAGCGAGGTCGTCTCTTCGAACCATGCGACGTCCACTACGGCAAGCTCCGCGCCCTGAAGTCGAGAGCTAAAGGCACCTGTAACTCTGATTAGATTGGATACGGCATCAAGCCCCAGATTCGCGCTGGATAGCGATCCCGTTACAGTTTGGGTTGTTTCATTTCTGCGGAAAACTATGTTCACCAGAACGTCGACCCGTCTCCAGCGCAAATACACCTGGTCAGCCATTGAGTTGACGTAAACGTCTCTGTTCGGGTTGACTTTGACCGGTAAAAAATTGTTTCCCTGGCCTTCAGCCAGGGAGGCGAAGTCGGCGGGATTGGCGTCGCCTACGGCGACCCGATAGCCTTTTTCTATAAATGAGCGCGCCAAACAAAGACCAACAGGATTTGACGCGCCTATCAAGACACAGACTTTTTCCCCAGGAGAAATGTTGGCGTCACTGTCACGTTCAACCAGTACCTCGGTCGATGGAGTATGACACGCCTTGTGAGTCAGAGACGCTTGTATCACGCGCCGGTCGCCGCTTCCGGCAGATTAAGAAGGTCGACAATTTGTGCATTTTTGGCCAAGTTTAGCACTTATAACTCCCGGTCCGTCGCTGCGTCTCCCGCGAACAAGCAATGCGCGGGCGATATAGTAAAATTTTTGTCCGACAATCTGTCAATTCCTTTTTGCGATTTTCGGCGGACACAGGTCGAGACCGGCGTCATTTTGAGGCCTCATGCACGCAATGCCGTAAGCATCGGTATTCCGACACCCGGTTGAGTTTGATGTGGTCTTTCCTGTTAGTCTTCTCTCGCCGCCACGTTCCGATTTGATCGCGCTTTTCGCGTTCGCGCGGCACAGACAACAGCACGCCTATGGCAGCACAAGCTGTTTGACCATCATCAGGTTTCGTCCTTAAGCTCTTCTTTTGCCCAATCAGACGCCCGGAGTCCGTACCCGCTAAGAAGAGCGCAAAGTCAACTCAATGCGACGAGGCGCGGCTTACGCATTGATATTTGCCGCGACCGCCTCGCTTAGTAGGCCAAAAGAACTCGTCGACGTCTTTGCGTCTCCGAGTGTTGAGCCTGGAGCGTGCCTCTCTTATACGTCATAACCGAAGTATGCTGATGCGCAGGTTAAGAGGACCAGCGTGTGGCGAAATCGTGGGGCCATCCTACAGCACAATCATTTTTCTCCGTGTCGACTCAACGGCCTCCAAGGTCGGTTGGCGTAGGTTCTCTCCCACTCATAGCACTCCCACCCTTCCCGTGACGGGCTGCGATCGAAAGCAGCCCGTCACCCCTCGCCTTGGGAGGCATCTTTAGATTGATTTGCCGTGCGGGAACTCCACTAGAACCGTGGCAGATTTCCCTGATGCTGCCTTGCCTTTGATCAGGAATAGCATTAACGTATATCAGACAATCTGTCAATCTGTTCGAGGCTTGTGGAAGCCAGTCATCGCATCATTAGAGGCTTCCCAACTGCAGCGCTGAAAAACTAGGAGGCCATCTCGAGCGGGAGAACCTGGATGTCGGTGCTGGTGATGATCCGCCATGACGAAAGCCTAGGGAATGAGAGATTCAACCGGCCTCCACAAAGGTCCGAATCGGTCATGTACGCGATCAAAATCGCTCGCACGCCATCCGGTCTCGAGCTTTGAAGGTTTGGAAAACTAGTCCCGGCATGTGCGAGTTGGTGTTCATAGATAGGTTTATATTGGATGACCGAAAGTTTGTTCAGCAAGCCCGATGAAGGGACCTTAGTGAAAGACAACTTTATCGAGGGCTCCGATCCCGAACGTCTTTTGCCTTTGATATCATCGCCCCTGGCGTCCTCTGACCTTGCTCAACACGACAGTAGATCGCTTAACTCTCGCTGCAGTCGAATTTCCCTTGATGGTTTTGGCGTTGCGGATGCCCATCATGAAGGGGCGTTCTCGGTCATGATAGATTCCCCAGTTGACGTCGTAACGGTCTTCCTGCCGGCGTCCGGGAATGCAGTCTTTCATTGGTCTGGGCAACAGGTAGAGTCGCCGCATGTTGCAAATGCTCCGCTGAATGCCCGACAAGATGGCATAAGATCTCAACTGTCATTGACGATCGATACGCAATCCTTGCGTGACAAGCTTTCTCGCATGCTCGATCGGACGATCAGCGGAAATCTGCAAATTCAGCCGACCCTTGATCTTGCATCGAGCGCGGGAACGCTCATGCGAGAACTAGCCCTGTCTGCCCATCGCGGCCTCAGTGCCGGGGGGGCTCTGCGACAATGCCCGTCGGCCTATAGCTCGCTCCTCGACGCGATAGAGTACCTTTTGATCGAAAGCTGTATGCATCGCTATACCGATGAACTTCGTCGTCCGTCTCCGTCTCCCACGCCTCGCCACGTGAAACGGGCAATGGAGTTTATGGAAGAGCATATGGCTCAACCCATTTCCCTTAACGATATCGCCGCTGCGGCCAAGGTCAGCGTGCGGACTTTGCAGCACGGCTTCCGACAATTTCGTAATACCAGCCCCACAATGCACCTCCGAGACTTGCGTATGTGCGCAGCTCGACAGGAACTGCTGCAAAACGGCGCTAAAATCAGCGTTTCGGAAATAGCGCTTAAGTGGGGCTTCACACACCTCGGCCGTTTTGCTGCAGAGTACAAGAGACGTTACGGCGAACTGCCATCTAAAACAGTGCATATGATGGCCTCTCCGCCCGAAAGCTGACCCGGAAATAGCCCTTCGCGATGGCGCTGTGGTTCGCAGCGCTCCACCGGGCTATACCATCGCTGCGCCCTTAATTTTTCGGTCTGTCGCCACAGACGGTCAGCAGCCGAGCGTACAGTGCTTCAAGGTGATTGGTGATTTGGATCATTTGCAGCCGCTCTTGCTCCAGGCGCTGCGACTGTGCATCTTCGTGGCTTTCTAAGTGGGTATCTGTCTTAGCCTGTTGCCCGAAATTGATTGCGATAACTTTGGACATCTTCGAACTCTCGTTGAATTTCGTTAATACTCCGCGTCTTGAAGGAAGACAGTCGCGGAAGGTGAAAAAGCAAAAGTCTGCTAGGCAGCTGCGATGCGTCCTGATTGGTGCCAAACCTTTGCTCAAAACTAAGGGAGCATTCCATCCCTTGTTCAAGCGGAGTGATTCCGTAGCTGAAGGTTGGGTCGAAGTCGCGCCTAAGTCCGAACCGGTTGGATCCGATCGCCGTTGATCGATAGAATGCCAGAGACCTGATCGACGACCGGGCCGATGATACCATCTGCTACCTCAACGACGACAATGGCGCTGTGGCTAGACCGATGGGATTGGTTATCTCGGCAGCAAGCTCTATCACCGGAATGACAGAACCGGCAGATCCCTGAACCGAGAACATGCGTTAGGGGCAGCGGCGTCGCCTCTGCTAACCCCCGGATTTCCGGGATCAACGTCGTCTTCATGCAGAACTGCTGGCTGCCAGATGGAAACCGATAATATCCTGCGGTGAATTATGACATGATTCATTAAAACTCTTCCCATTCCTTAGTCGCGACAGCGGCTGTAGTACGTCCGCCGAAGGCGCCGGCAAGCTTCTGGGAGAGGGCACGCGCTGGCGAGGCGGCCGGCTTACCGTTCTGGTGGGCAACACGCCGTACAAAAGTCGAACCGTCGAGCCTGAAGCGCGCAATAAGCCGCGCCAGATTGGAAGCCTCATCCGCCAACCGGTTGGTGGCCGCCGTCGATTCTTCCACCATCGCCGCATTCTGCTGGGTCGTCTGATCCATCTGGTTGACCGCAGTGCTGACTTCCGCCAGCCCGGTCGATTGCTCTCGTGCCGCCGTCGAGATCGTATGAACGTGCTCGTTCACCTTGATCACGTGGCCTCGGATTAGACCAAGGGCATCGCCTGTGGCCGTTACCAGCCTGACCCCAGTTTTGACCTCGTCGCCGGACCGGTTGATCAGCGCCTTGATATCCTTGGCGGCAGTGGCGGAGCGCTGTGCCAGTTCACGCACCTCCTGAGCCACAACGGCGAAACCCTTTCCAGCGTCACCCGCACGCGCCGCCTCGACGCCGGCGTTAAGGGCCAAAAGATTGGTCTGGAAGGCGATCTCGTCAATGACGTTAATGATCTGGCCGATTTCATCCGAGGCCTGCTCGATGCGGCCCATGGCGGCGACCGCGTCTTTGACAACCGCGCTCGACTGCTCGGTGCTTCTGCGTGCCTCATCGACCATATGGCTGGCTTCCGTGGCTCTTTCTGTCGAGCTTTTTACCGCCACCGTGATTTCCTCAAGCGCCGAAGAGGTCTCCTCCAGGGCCGCGGCTTGCTGTTCCGTGCGCTTTGAAAGGTCGCCTGAGGCGATGCGCATCTCGCCGGCTCCGCCGTTGATCGTGTCGACGGCGGAGCGAACCTCGCCTAATACGGATCGAAGGGCTGCCATGGTGGCGTTGACATTACTCTTCAGTTCACCAAAGGCTCCCTGAAACTCGCCGCACATGTTTTCCGTCAGATCCCCATCGGCAAGCGCTGAGATAACTCGGCGAGTTTCGGCGATGCCCCGGTCAACAGAGGTGACCAGCTCATTGACGCTTCCTGCAAAACGGTCGAGAGCCGCATCGCCGTATTTCTTGGTGATGCGATGGGTGAAGTCACCGGCTACGGCGGCTGACACCACCTCGGCAATGCTCGACTGCAAGTCGGCGCTCTTGGCCTGCAACGCGGCCTCCTGCGCGTTCAGATCGCGGGCCTTGATGCTGTTTTGCTTGAATACCTCAACGGCTCTCGACATCTTGCCGATTTCGTCGGCGCGCATTGCGAAAGGAACCTCAGTGTCGAGATTACCATCTGCCAGTACGCCCATCGTGGTAGTCAACCGCGAGATCGGATCGGTAATCTTCCGGATGCAGTAAAGCAGGGCTATAATGCCCGTCGTAGTTGCCAGCGCCATGGCAAGAATGGTGACCAAAACCGTCGATGAAACGGCGCCCATCGTGTTTCCGACGGCCGCGACTCCACCACGCTTGTTAACTGCGACATCCTGGTCAAGGAGCGCTCCGCTATCATTATACAGTTTCGTCGTGGCGTCACTCGTTAGAAGAGCAAATGCTTCATCCTTCTTGCCTGCCTGCATTAGTTTAACAATCCGCTCGCCATCCTCCTGATATTGCGTCCACAAAGCGGAGAACGCGTCATAGGCCTGACGCTCCTCGCCGGATGTCACCATCGGCTCATATTCACCACGGGCATTCGCGAGATCCTCCATCTTCTGGCGGAAGGTGGTGATATTATGCGCAAGGCTCGTCGAATCTGATGAGTTTGTCACCAGCCTGAACTGCAGGATGCGGTAGTCCCCGGTGATCGTATTGATCCGATTTATCACATCGATCGATGGCAGCCAGTTGCTGGCAACTTCGGATATATTGCTCCTAATGGACAGCAGCTTGACGATACTCACGATGCCCTGGCCCGCCGCGAGAAGAGAGAGCAGAACAAATATCAAAGATAAAGCGAGTCTAATGGACTTGGGCATAAAGGCAAACCTTTTAGGTGAGGTGGACGATCGACTTGTCTACTCAAATCTTCCAATTGCCGTTTCATTCATTCGAACGGCAGATCAATCTTGTGGGTCTGTGACATAGCTGAGAATACCTATTGGTTGCGTTGGTTAATGAAGCCTTTCCTGCCCGTCTCGAATGCAAAAAGACGACGTTTTAAGGATAGTCAGGCGTCCAATGGATCGTCCGCGCTTACAAGGAGGATGCAGCCGGCAAAATTTCATTTGGCGCCGTTCGAAGAGCATCATCGTTTTCAGCAACCGAGTTTCGCCCCGCCACGAGCGACCTAGAGCAAGTCCTGCGATCGATGAATCGATTGTGATGTGACGGCGTCCATCGAAGCTGATTCAACTCCACAGAGAAGAGGTGGATGATGGGACAGGCCCTGAGCGATGATCTTCGAATACGGGTTTTGAAAGCGTCTGCGGCGGGCATGTCGGCTCGACAGGCTGCGGCTCGTTTCGGAGTTGGGATTTCGACGGCGATCCGCTGGATTGCAAGAGCGAAAGAGGGTGAGCTGACTGCTCGGCCACAGGGCTGGAGACGACCTTCGGCAGTGGATGCACACGAGGAATTCGTTGTCGCGTTGATCAACGAGCGTAGGGATGTGACGCTCGATGAGATGGTTGAGCGCTTGTCCGTCGAGCGGCAGGTGAAGATCAGCCGCAGCGCACTTGGCGCTTGGCTTCGAAGCCGTGGGTGGACCTTTAAAAAGGACCGCACACGCACTGGAGCAGGACCGACCGGACGTCCTGAAGCGCCGGCGCGCCTGGTTCGATGGTCAATTGGACCTCGATCCGGAGAAACTGATCTTCATCGACGAAAGTGTGCTGCAGAGGCACGGAAGGAGTTCAGTGTGAGCTAACCCCGTAACGTGAAGCTGCGTGAATGATGGAGGATGGCCCTCCGGGATCGGCTTTCAGGAGCGGGTCTCAAACCAGTCCGAGCTGCTGCGGTAAAGAGCCGTGGTGGTGAGCGCCGGATGAAAAGTTCGGACGAGATCCGAGCAGGTGCGTGTCCGAAGACGAACGAAAGTGAACCCTCCGAAGACGCGCCGTTATGAATATAAGCGTCGTCGAAACCAGGACTGTTTCGTCATCCTGGGACAAGTCCGCCGGGTGCCTGATGATTGGGCGGGCGGCGACCGGCGTAGAGGGGGCGTGAGTTGGACACAGGCTTTCACCCGGAACTGCAGGAACCAGGCTCCTGATGCCAAGGGAGAAGCCCAAGCGGAGAAACCGTAAGGCGAGAGTACCGATGCAGGAGACTGGGGCGGACCGATCCGTATGAGCGTTGAGGGCCCTGTAATGGGGCCGGAGCAAAGGGATCGGATCAGGTGGTCGTATTGTTTGGAACAACTGGAAACAGGACTTCGATAGGTACGACAGACAAGCCGTTTCGGATTGAGAAGCGGCAAGTGTACGAAGCTTACAAAGCGGTCAAAGCCAACCGTGGTGCAGCCGGGTGGACGGTGAGACCCTGGAGATGTTTGACAAAGACCTTGCGAGAAATCTCTACAAGATCTGTAAGCCTCCGGTGAAGGCCGCAGGTCAGGCCGCTTGAGCGTTGACGGTCGGCGGCGTCCAATTCCACGGAAGCAACTGCTCCAGCCTGGTAATCGACGTATCAGCGATGCTGGCAAGAACGTCGGC
>NZ_ML133716.1 GCF_003985155.1 Rhizobium vallis
TTACCCCCCGCTTCGGTGTCTTGTTCCGCAACTGTAGCCCCAAGTCCCTGTAAATGCGGTAGGTTCGCTTGATGTTGGTGCCCCAACCCTCGCGTTCCAACAGCACATGCACGCGGCGATAGCCGTACCGCACACGGATCTCGCAGATCTCGCGAATACGACGTTCCAGACCGGCCTGATCAGCACGGCGAGAGGTATAGTGGTGAGTTGATCGATCGAAGTTCAACGCTCCACAAGCACGTCGGATCGAGATCGCCCAATCGCAGCACATGCCTTTCACCATCTCCCGCTTCCGAGCAGGCCTTAGAGCTTTCGGCGGATGACATCCTGCAACATCTCGCGGTCCAGCGTCAGATCCGCGACGATCTTCTTCAGGCGCGAATTCTCGTCCTCGAGCTGTTTCAGCCTCTTCATCTCCGGTGGCAGCATGCCCGCGTATTTTTTCTTCCAGTTGAAATAAGTCGCCTGGCTGATCCCCGCCTTCCTGCAGATTTCAGCAACCGACACGCCTTCATCACCTTGCTTCAGAATGAACGCCTTCTGAGCGTCCGAAAACTGCGACGCTTTCATCGTCTTCTGGTCCCTTTCCCAGCCAGGAAAATGCACCGGAAAACTCTAACCAAAATTGGTCCAGTTTGAAGGGTTCAGATCAATGGGCCGGACTCTAATCCATTCTGGAGGAAATTCTCAGTGGCAGGTCAGTGTGCACTGCCATCGAAAAGGCCAAAGCGATACCGCATCGACGCCCTGTGATGGTTTTCTTGTGTACGGACAGCGCGCAGGTACGGGACCATTTACTCGGTGTATTTCCCGATCAATCACTATCCCGAAATGCTTTCAGGCGGCCCAGGCCGGCCATTACACAGTGCATCGCTCGGAGTGGACGGCGGTATCTCTGCTCTTACAGAGATGTACCTTCTCGCCCGATGCGATACGGTAATTCGCTTTCCGCCGGCCAGCGCCTTCACGCGCTATGCCCGTCTCTTCGTGCCACGTGTTATTGAGTTTGACTTGAAAGATCCGACTCGCTTGATCTTGACTGATGAATCGTCCGAGCATGAGCCGGCTTGATGAACCGGCACTCCGCTGAACAAATTCTCGGCGCCCTCGCAGGATTGAGGAGAGGTGTTCACTGGATCGCGATGTGGGCGCAGCACGCGACGAGACAAGGCGGGGGCGCATCCTCTCCTAGCGTCTAGAGCAAATCCTGTTCAATCCGGATCATATCCAGCAGCCTTGAAGCAATTGGCGCATTCTGCGGGGGTGAAGCGGGGTATCAGGGCGCCAACTGCATCCCAGAGGGCGTCAATCTTTCGCTCTGCCCGACCTCGCAGCATCGCCTTCAGTTTGGAGAAGGCGTTCTCGATCGGATTGAAGTCTGGGCTGTAAGGGGGCAGGAACATGAGCGTGGCGCCGACACGTTCGATGGCGTCGCGTACACCCGCTGTCTTGTGAGCCGGTAGGTTGTCCATGACCACCACGTCGCCGATCTCCAGGGTAGGCCCCAATACCTGTTCGACGTAAGCCAGGAAGACAATTACCGTTCATGGCGCCATCGTAGACAAACGGCGCGGTCATCCCAGTGAGGCGCAACGCTCCGGTAAAGGTCGTTGTTTTCCAATGGCCATGTGGCACGCCAGCTCGGCAACGCTCACCTCGAAGTGCACGTCCGCGTAGCCGTGCCATCTTGGTCGAAAGGCCGGTTTCGTCGATGAAGATCAGCTTTTCTGGATCGAGATCCAGTTGGCCGTCGAACCAGACACGCCGGCGCTTTAGGACATCCGGCCGGTCCTGCTCCAGTGCGTGGGCGGTCTTTTTTCAAAGGTCCATCCGCGGCCTCGAAGCCAAGCGCCAAGTGCGCTGCGGCTGATCTTCACCTGCCGCTCGACGGACAAGCGCTCAACCATCTCATCGAGCGTCACATCCCTACGCTCGTTGATCAACGCGACAACGAATTCCTCGTGTGCATCCACTGCCGAAGGTCGTCTCCAGCCCTGTGGCCGAGCAGTTAACTCACCCTCTTTCGCTCTTGCAAACCAGCGGATCGCCGTCGAAATCCCAACTCCGAAACGAGCCGCAGCCTGTCGAGCCGACATGCCGGCCGCAGACGCTTTCAAAACCCGTATTCGAAGATCATCGCTCAGTGCTTGTCCCATCATCCACCTCTTCTCTGTGGATGTTTGAATCAGCATCGATGGACGCCGTCACATCACAATCGATTCATCGATCGCAGGACTTGCTCTAGCGCGTCCAAAGGCTTGCTGGATCATTGTTGTGAAGGGTAGCTATTGGGCGCCTTCGGTGAGTGGAAACGGCACCGCGCGCTCGACCCGCATCATTGGCATAGCAAGCTCGCACGTCGGCGATTCCGATGGGACGAGGACGTTCGCGCGCCACAGCCTCGTCGGCGCCTTAGCCGACGCCCTGCCTGATGCGAGGGCGTTCGTCGGGCTTGGTCGACAGATTGCCATCAAGCTGATGTTCGTGCTCTATGCGGTCGTGGGCGTGGCCGGAGCCGTTCTTTATTCCCGCATCCCGACACGTCTGGCAAACCGCTCGACCACAGAAGCCGCCGCCGCGCTAGGTCCTTAGCGCGCATCGTCCTTGCAACTCGCAACTCCCTCAGCCTCGACGCATTCGCAGGCGTGATAACGCCGGCTGCGAAAGACAGAAGATGCACTGTTGTAGTCTCCGGCTCCCGCCGCTGCTTGCATGACGGCTTGCGCCAGTCGTTGACAAAACTCAATTGGCCAGCCACCATTCCCGTTGCCCGGCCATTTGTAATGAGTAAGTCTGAGGTGGTGCCATGCCTCGCATGATCAGGTTCATGCTCACGCGTTTGGCGACGGGGTTCGCAATTGGATCCGCCGTGGGCTTCTTCGTTTGGCAAAATGGATTTGCCGCGGCAGGCACGGTTGAGAGTTATCTCGCGCAGGGCCTGTTCATCTACCTCTTCGCAAGCACCATCAGCATGGGTTATCTCGCGACGGCCCTGCTCCTCGAAGAATAACGCCGGACGCTCTCCGTCGCATGTTGGTGCTCGTTGCGAACGTTCGTCTGCACTTCCCTATTAAGCCCGCCAGTCCGACGGTATCCGCATGTGTCGTCAGCGCCACCGTTGATGCGGACAAGGCCTGAAGCAAGCGATGAAAACAGTCGAGATGACAAGAACAATCCCGATGAGCATGACGTCCTGGTACATTTTGCGCCTGGCCATAACGGAGCAAGCGATCGCCACATTGACGGCGGTCGAATTCCGGCGCGGTTATCGCCCTACCCCGAGGTCAGCACGCCTTCCGCAGCAGGTCGACGCTGTCGACCACGACGACCCTGCCTCTGACTTCGACCCCTGCAGGACCGAGGGCAGCGAAAGCCCGCGAAAGGGCTTCGGGCGCAACCCCCAGTTTGCCGGCCAGAATTCTCTTCCGGTAAGGCAGGCGAAAGGTGGCCTGCGATGCTGAGGCCGGGCAGCGGCTGACGAGGTAATTCGCAACACGCTGTGCAGCCGTGTGCAGCCGGTCTCCCGCTATGCAATCCATGGCACCGAGCAGATGCCGGGCCATGATGCGCATCACGTTGCGACGCATGACGGGGTCCCGGTCGGCAAGCGCCCGCAACTCCACAAGGTCGAACAACGCGACCTCTGCGCCGTCGGCGGACCATGCGCTGTAGGTGTAGGAGCCGCCTCCCGACAGGAGATATTCGCCGAACGTCTCGCCCGGTTCGCAGATGCAGATATCTGCCTGGCGCCCCGCGGATTCCGACTTCGAAAGTCGCACGAAGCCGCGCATCACGCAATAGACGAACGACGCCTGCTGGCCCTCGGCGATAATCCGCTCGTCCGGTGCGAAGATCTGGAACTGAGCCGTGTCGGCCAGTTCTTCTATCCTTGCTTTGTCCAGGCCGTGAAACAGGTCAGATCGCAAAAGTATGGGATGTCTCGATAGCATCGATCTTCCTTTCGTTTCGGCCGTGAGCGGTTCAAGGTCTTTTGCAATCGGTTTCGTCCTCGACGAGGATTCGCCAAGCTGCTCCTTCAAGGTCGTCGTACTGGCGGCTCGTCAGCGACCAGAGGAACGCCAGGAGACCCATTCCCCCCATCAGCAGTGCGATCGGCATCAGATAGATCAGCATGTTCATGTGGTTTCAACTTCCGCACGTCCGCCGGCAAGCGGCTCGCTCCGTAGGCCGGGGCGCCTGCCGAAGGCATTTAATCGCAGCGCATTCGTCACGACGATGATCGACGAAGTCGACATGGCCACCGCCGCTATCAGCGGCGTTGCCAGGCCGGCGATTGCGATCGGTACCGCAAGCACGTTGTAACCGATGGCGAGAGCAAAGTTCTGTCGAATGAGGCTGGCGGATCTTCGCGCAACGGCGATTGCCTCAGGAACGGCATCGAGACGATCGTTGAAGAAGATAAGGTCGGCAGCTTGCCTGCCGACGTCGGATGCGGTTGCGGGCGCCATCGAGACCTGCGCGGCGGCCAGCGCCGGTGCGTCGTTGATCCCGTCGCCGACCATGAGCACACGATAGCCCTCGGCGCCCAGCCTCTGGAGTTCCTCGACCTTCTGTTTCGGCGCCAGGTCGCCCAGAGCTTTGCCGATACCGAGAGCCCGCGCTGTGTTGTCGACGACGGCCTGCCTGTCGCCGGATACTATCAGCGTTTCGATACCGGCTGCAGCGAGCTGGCGGAAAGCCTCGGCGGCGCCCGGACGAAGCGTGTCGTCAAACAGGAAACGGGCGAGATCGACGCCGTTTTTCGACAGGACCACCTCCGAAAACGGAGTATCGCCCGCGGGCGTGAGCCCGGTTCCGCAGGCAAAGGCCCGGTTGCCGAGCCGATAGAAGTCCGCTCCTTTCCAGGCTTCCAGCCCCCCGCCGGCGATTTCCGTGACCCTGTCGAAGGCGAAGGGGTAAGAGATGTCTATGTCCCGCACCAGACCCTGGGAAAGCGGATGCCGTGAATGCGCCGCCATTGCGCAAACGATGGCGCTATTGCCCGCGATCGCGTCGCTTCGGACGAGGCGGGGCCGGCCCATCGTCAGGGTGCCGGTCTTGTCGAAGGCCACCATGTCCGCGTCGGCCAGTCTTTCGAGCGCCGAACCGTCCTTCACCACGATGCCCCTGCGGAAAAGTTCGCCGGCGGCGACCACCTGGACCACCGGTACAGCAAGGCCCAATGCGCAGGGGCATGTGATGATCAGCACCGCGACCGCGACCAGCATGGCCTGTTTCCAATCGCCCCCAAGCAAGCCCCAGGCGAGAAAGGAGGCCAGCGCCAACAGGTGCACGGCGGGAGAATAAAGTGCTGCGGCGCGATCGGCGACCCGGCGATAACGAGCCCTGCCGCCCTCGGCCGCTTCCATCAGGCCGATGATCTCGGAAAGAAGCGAATCCCTTGCCACTTTGGTCGCCCGCAGGACGAGCGAACCGGTCAGGTTCATCGCACCCGAATTCAGCGCGCTGCCTGCGGCGACGGCGACCGTGCTGCTTTCACCGGTGACGATGGAGAGGTCAACATCGCTCTCGCCGCTGACGATCATGCCATCGACGGGAATGCGTCGGCCGGCGGCAATCGCGATGTTATCCCCGACGGCGATCTCTTCGACCGGGATGTAGTGCCGCGACCCGTCCGGCATCATCAGCTGCGCCCCGCGCGGCGCCAGTCTGGCAAGCCCGTTGATCGCGGCGCGGGCTTTTTCCCGCATTACATGATCGAGGGTTCTGCCGATCAGCAGGAAGAACAGCAGAGACACCGACGCGTCGAACCAGGCATGTTCGCCATGGTGCATGGTTTCCCATAGGGAGACCGCATAGGACAGCGTCACTGCAAGCGAGATCGGAACATCCATGTTGGTGCGCCTACGCTTGAGCCCGCTCCAGGCCGATTTGAAGAAGAAGCGTCCACCATAAATCAGCGCCGGCGCCGCGATCATCGCCGAGATCCAGTGAAACATGTCGCGCGTGGCCGCATCGGCGCCCGACCATACCGACACCGAGAGCATCATGATGTTGGCGGCCGCAAAGCCGGAAACTCCAATCGCCAGCAGTAGCTGGTTCCGGATCCTGTCGGTTTCGGGTGCTGTCGACGTGATGAGATGGGCGCGGTATCCGGCCAAGGTGATCGCGGCGAGGATTTCGGAGGGATCGGTCGCCTTCGCCTCGATCTCTTCCTGATAGACGCAGGTGACACGCCGGGCGGTGAGATTGACCCGGGCTTTCCTGACGAACGCAAGCGCCGACAGCGCTTTTTCGAGGGTCAATATGCAGCCGCCACAGTGGACGTCGGGTACGCTGAGGTCGATCTGGCGTAACCCTGCCCCGAGCGGGTGGCTTGCAAGGCATACCTCCTCGGCGCTGGCGGATGTCGCGCTGAGGCCGAGAACGCTTTCCGCATCCATCGAGCAGCAGGTCATTGGCGGAACTCCGCGGTGTCGAAGCGTTTGGCCTCATGCATGACGACCGCCCCGTTCATTCTCGATATGGCCTCGACGATCCAGTCGCCGGCGACAACCTGGTGATCGGCTTCGAACCGCCCTTCGCCCGTCTTCCGGAGCGTCACGCGGAAATCCTCATGATCGCCGACGGGCCGTTTGAAGTTCAGCGTGACATCATCGATGATCGCAGGCGTGCCGGCCTTGTCGTGGATGTCGTAACGGATTTGGATGCCCTTAACGACGAGCGCGCCCTCGACGCCGGAGGCGGCCATTGCCTTCATCGCTGCCGCCCTGGTGTTGAATTCCTGGCTGGCCACATAGGTGTTTTCCACGACGATGCCACTCCAGCTGGACGCAGCATAGAAGGCCATGGTGGCGTTTACGGCGATCACTACGGCGAAGAATGCCGAGGTGGCAAGCAGCACGTGCAAGCCGGTAAAGCCCTGAGTAGAAGTCTTCATTTCACGTCTCCCGGCGCGTTGAACGCGGCGCGATAGCTCGCCCGGTCGGCTTGACCTATATCTTCGATGACGAAGAGGAATTCGTTGATCTCTGCCCCGTCTGGGGCGCGCGTGACGAAGACCTTGAGCGTCGTGGCCGCGTCGGGTTCGACGTGAGCGGTGAAGCTGCGGGCATCCTGCCTGCCGAACTCGGGAATGCGCATTGTGCCCCCCTCCAGCCCGACGAGGGTGATGGTCACGTCCCGCGGCTTCGGCACCATGTTGAGGACATGCAGCGTGTAGCCGTTTCGGATGGAGCCGTCGCTTTCCAGAACATATTGAGGGTTCCGGTCGTGGATAACGTTGAGCCTGAGCCGATCGCGTAAGGCGAGATGGACGACCATGGCGACGCCGATCGATGCCCAGACGACACCGTAGAAGACAATTCTTCGGCGGAAGATGATGCGCCAGTCGAAATTCCGGACAGCTGGCATGAAGCTTCCGTCGTCGTTTCGGACATTGGAGGGCTGGATGGCTGTCCGTCCTCCGTCAGTAGCAAGCGACATGTTGCTCGAATATTCCTTGAGCGTCGCATAGGCGATCAGGCCGTGTGGCTTCCCGAGCTTGTCCATGACGCCGCCACAGGCGTCGATGCAGAGGGCGCATGTGATGCATTCCATCTGCTGGCCGTCGCGGATGTCGATCCCCATCGGGCAGACGGCGACGCAGGCATTGCAGTCCACGCAATCGCCCACCGGCAGACCCTGAGCCTTCTTGCCATGGCGCGACCGCTGCTCGCCCCGCCAGTCGTTGTAGGTGACAACAAGCGAATTCTCATCCAGCATCGCGCCCTGAATGCGCGGCCACGGACACATATAGGTGCATGTCTGTTCGCGCATGAGGCCGCCAAGCACATAGGTCGTCGCGGTCAGGGTGGCGATCGTGGCATACGCAGCGGCAGGAGCGCTGCCGTCAAACAGTGAAGCCGCCAGGCTCGGCGCGTCGGCAAAATAGAAGATCCATGCTCCGCCCGTGGCGACGGCGATCAGCAACCAGATCGCGTGCTTGATCACCCGCTTCCTGAGCTTGTCGAAAGTGAAGGGGTCGGCATCGAGCTTCATCCGAGCGTTTCGGTCGCCTTCGACGGCGCGTTCGACGACGATAAAGAGATCGACCCAGACGGTCTGCGGACAGGCATAGCCACACCAGGCGCGGCCGACAGCGGCGGTGAGGAGAAAGAGGCCGAAGCCCGCCATGACGAGCAGGCCCGCCACATAGTAGAATTCCTGCGGCCAGATCTCGATGAAGAAAAAGAAGAAGCGCCGCGAGGCGAGGTCGACGAGGATTGCCTGATTGGGCGCATAGGGACCGCGGTCCCAGCGAATCCACGGCGCGAGGTAATATGTGCCAAGCGTGAGCAGCATCAAGACCCATTTGAACCGGCGAAAGGGCCCTTCGGCTCGTTTCGGAAAGATCTTCTTGCGCGGCGCATAGAGAGACTGGCGGTTGCGCCGGGCGTTGACGGGTTCGACGCGAACGTGGTCAATGTCATTTAGATTAGGGCGGGTATAGAGATTCATAGGACCTGTCCGATTTTCACCACTCTTTTCCCAGCCGTGGCGGATCCGTTCCTTGATGCAGATCAAGAACGACCGTGCAGAAGCGAAAAGGCCACGCCCCAGAGTAAGGGCGTGGCCGGAGGACAGCGGCGGAGAAACCGCTGGGACGTCCTCCACAGGAGCTGAAACTATCGGCTCGTCTGCTTGTGGTCTTTGAGGCAGATCAAACTCACCATCGAATTGCCGATTTTTGCCGGGTCGTCCTGCTCCGAAGACGCAGGCATCTGTTGGGCGCGGGCTGAGACACGCGATCGGATAACAGCACGCGGCGCGCCGTAGAGAGGGAGGATCGGATTGCGGTCGTGGGCTGTCATGTCTTTTCTCCTTACGTGCCGCCGCCGAGCGCATGAACGAAAATAGTAAGCTCGTTTACCGTTGTGTCCCCCAGGCGCGCTGCCCAGGCAGGCATTACGCCATGTTTGGGAGAGGCAACCTGACGAAGGATGGCGTCTTCACCCCGCGACTTCAGCCAGATTGCGTCGGCGAGATCCGGCGCACCCATTTCCACCTTTCCTTTGGCGTCCTCGCCGTGACATGGGGCGCAATTGTCGAAGAAAACCTGTTTTCCGGCCGCCGCCAGACCGACATCCGAGGGCGTATTGGTCAGCCCCCAGACAAAGGCGGCGACCTGCTTCATCTGGATGGGCTCCAGAACACCGGCAAAGGGCGGCATTTCGGAGGAATGGCTATCCGTATCGCCGTCGAAGCGGATGCCATGAGAGATCGTGGCCTGGATGGCATTCAGATCCCCGCCCCACAGCCAGTCGTCGTCGTTGAGATTCGGAAACCCCGGACCGCCGCTCGCTCCCGATCCATGGCAGGGCGCGCAGTTCACCTTGAAAGCGGATGCGCCGCCAGCGATCGCGAATTTACGAAGAGCAGGATCCGCGTCGATCTCCTCCACTGTCTTGGCAGCGATCAGGTCATGGAACTCCGTCTGCGATGACTTAGCGAGATTGAGGTCCTGCTGCAGCTCGGCGCGCGTTGAATAACCGAGATAGCCGTTAGTGGCGGAAGTGATCATCGGGATGGCCGGGTAAGCGATGGCGTAGCCGATCGCCCAGAGGATCGTCACGTAGAAGGTCCAGATCCACCAGCGCGGCATGGGATTGTTGAGCTCTTGGATGCCGTCCCATTCATGACCCGTCGTTTCGACGCCGCTCAGTTCATCGATATGCTTTTGCGACATCTCAATCGTCCTTCAAGGGAATATCGGCGGCATCTTTGGCCGTCTGCTTGCTACCTGGGCGAAGGGTGAGCATGACCGCGCCGACGAAGAATGCGGCCATTGCCAGGAGGCCCCAGCTGTCGGAGAAGTGTCTCATTGCAGTGTAAGTTTCCATGGATCACCTCACCGGTAGCCGGTCGCGTCGTCATAGGTCGAGAAATTAACCAGCGTTCCGAGCATCTGCAGGTAGGACACCAGCGCGTCCATCTCGGTCAGCCGGGTTGGATCGCCGTCGAGATCGCCGACATTCGCATTTGGGTAGCGCTTGAGTAGAGCCGCCGTGTCCGCGTTCGGATCGGCCTGGGCTCTCATGTCGGCCTCGGCATTCGCCAGCATGTCGTCGCTGTAAGGCACGCCCACGTCCTCATTGGCCTTGAGGTCCTCTCCGATACTCCTGACCGTCACCTCCTTCTCTTCGAGGTAGGCGTAGCTCGGCATGATTGATTCCGGCACCACGGCCCGCGGATTTGCGAGATGCTGGACGTGCCATTCGTTCGAGTAACGCCCCCCGACGCGGGCCAGATCGGGCCCTGTCCGCTTGGATCCCCATTGGAACGGGTGGTCGTACATCGATTCCGCGGCGAGCGAATAATGGCCGTAACGTTCGACCTCATCACGGAACGGCCGGATCATCTGGCTGTGGCAGAGATAGCAGCCTTCACGGATGTAGATGTTCCGTCCGGCGAGCTCTAGCGGCGTGTAGGGCCGCATGCCTTCCACTTTTTCGATCGTGTTCTGCAGGTAGAACAGCGGTGCGATTTCAACGATGCCGCCAATGCTGACGACCAGCAGCGAGCCGACCAGAAGAAGCGTCGCGTTCTTCTCGAGGGTCTTATGTTTATCAAGTAACGATGCCATGTCTCACCTCACTCGGCAGGCTGTGCCTGGGGCACCAAACTGGTCGGGATTGGCGCTTCGTCGCGCAGGTGGCCGCGGATCGTCATGAACACGTTCCAGGCCATGACGAGGCCACCCGCTAGGTAGAGTGCTCCGCCGACGGCACGCAGCACGTAATAGGGGATCATCGCCGCGACCGTTTCAGCGAAGGAATAGACGAGGAAGCCCTGGGAATTGTATTCTCGCCACATCAGCCCCTGCTGGATGCCCGCGACCCAGAGCACCGCGGCGTAGATCACGATCCCGAGCGTCGCGAGCCAGAAGTGCCAGTTGACCATCCGCAGGCTGTAGAGGCGCTCGCGCCCCCACAGTTTCGGCGTCAGGTAGTATATCGCCCCGAAGGTGATCATACCCACCCAGCCAAGTGCTCCGGAATGCACGTGACCGATCGTCCATTCGGTATAGTGGCTGAGCGAATTGACCGCCTTTATCGACATCATCGGGCCTTCGAAGGTCGACATCCCATAAAATGCGATGGCGACGATCATCATCCGGATGATCGGGTCGGTGCGAATTTTGTCCCAGGCGCCCGAAAGGGTCATCAAACCGTTGATCATGCCGCCCCAGGAGGGCATCCAGAGCATGACGGAGAAGACCATTCCGAGCGTCTGCGCCCAGTCAGGCAGCGCCGTGTAATGCAGATGATGCGGGCCGGCCCAGATATACATGAAGATCAGGGCCCAGAAGTGGATGATCGACAGCCGGTAGGAATAAACCGGCCGGTTGGCCTGCTTCGGCACAAAATAGTACATCATCCCCAGGAAGCCGGCGGTGAGGAAGAAGCCGACGGCGTTGTGGCCGTACCACCATTGGGTGAGTGCATCCTGGACGCCGGAGAAGAGAGAATAGCTCTTGGAGCCGAGGAACGACGCCGGAACAGCGAGGTTGTTGACCACATGCAGCATCGCAATGGTGACTATGAAGCTGAGATAGAACCAGTTTGCCACGTAGATATGCGGCTCTTTGCGCTTCAGGATCGTTCCGAGATAGACGGCCAGATAGGCGACCCAGACGATGGTAAGCCACAGGTCGACGTACCATTCGGGCTCGGCATATTCGCGCGACTGATTGATGCCGATCACGTAGCCGGTCGCAGCCATCACGATGAACAGCTGGTAGCCCCAGAAGACGAACCAGGCGAGTGTTCCTCCGAAGAGACGCGCGCGACAGGTGCGTTGCACCACATAGAAGGATGTCATGATCAGCGCGTTGCCGCCGAAGGCGAAGATCACCGCCGATGTGTGAACCGGCCGCAATCTTCCGAAATTCCAATAGGGCGCGATGTTGAGGTCGGGAAAGGCGAGCTGCAGCGCGATGATCACGCCGACGAGGAAGCCGACGACGCCCCAGAACACCGTAGCGATCAGGCCGTAGCGGATTACCTCGTCGCAATAGCCCGTAAGCTCTGTTTTGCGCTGTTGGCCCGTCGGCGAAAACTCTGCGTTTCTGACAAGCAGCAGCGTTCCCGCAACCAGGCAGAGGCAAAGTATACCCATATGGACTGCAAACAGATGATCGTGCGCGAATGCGGCCGCGAGCAGCGCCAGAAACGCTGCGACCGCGATCACCATCGTTTCTGTCGTGTAATTCATGATGTCGTCTCCAGTGCGCAGACGACCGCCTCGCGGCCGGCTTTCTCGGATTTCGAGGCAGGACTGTCACGAAGACGGGAACGGCTCCTTGATCTACATCAACAAGCGGACTGGAAGCGGTGGACGAACCGACGTTGTTACACTCTGTTGCAAACTTCCCCCTTTGGCACCGCCCGCTTACTCCCGTGTGACGCAGCTGCTTTCTACCGCACCCACTGCCACAAGGGGCGATGAAGATGCTGTGCAGAACAACCACGCGTTCGACAATGGCGCGAAGGGGCGCGAAGCCATACATGCCGGCCAATCCCTCTCTTCGCTGTTCGTAGGCTCGGCGGCCGAGGCCGTCGCAGCCGGTAAGGCGATTTGGTGGGAGGGTGATAAGCAACCATCTTGTCCAGGTGGAAGAAGGTGTCGTGCGCCTGCTTCGTATCATCGGCGAAAGATCGTCGGGTGATAATCGCTCTTCAATTCGCCGGCGATCTCAACGGCGCGTCGCTGCAAAACGATTTCCTATTTACGGCTGAGGCCGTCACGAAATGCAAGATCCGCCGGATATCGCACATGAGTTTCCACGGGGAAGTCGCTCGGTCTAATGCGCTCGCTCGACCTAGCTCTCGTTGCTCTGGCAGGAGGCGGCCGCTTCGCATGAACAGATGGTGCTGTTGCCGAAGAAGAACGCCGAGGAGCGCCCCTGCAGCTTCATCGTGAAGCTTGCATTCCGGCGCAACCCGCGTCCGCCAAGGTCCGTTGCGCGTTTCCATGAATCGTCAAGACATTGCGGATCATCTCGGCCTGACCATTGAGACCCTGGCCCACACCGTTACGAAACTTGCGTCGCGCAACATCGTTATTCCCGAGGGCAGGCACGACCTGCGGAACGTCAATCTTGCCCGCTGGTACGGTTATCGGGCGACACTGATGATTTTTCCGAGGATTTCTGTCAGAGGGTAAACCTCAACACACGCGACAAGCCGCGGGATCGACATTCATGCCCTCCGCGAACTTCTCGACGCGATATGAGCTCAGTCACGGCAATCCTAAGCTGTTCAGCAGCGCCGACGTTCGCCGAGCGTGCTTGTCCTTCGGTGATTCCTACATCGCTTGCAGGCTGCCATGTCCCTCGCAAGGGCGCTGGGCAAGCAGGCAAAAATTGGGACCTTCTGCCTTTTTTCCCCGAATTTGACGGGCGTCAAAGAGCCCAATTCCGGCATCTGCTAAGACACATTCATGAGGCTGATTGGGTCTCGCAGAAAAGGAGCTTGCAAATGCGGTTAAAATTCGGTCTGATCGCTGCAGCGGCAGCCTTGATTGTTTCGGCAGCGCCGTTGATGGCGGCCGACCACCAGGTTCGGATGCTCAACAAAGGCACGGAAGGCGCGATGGTGTTCGAGCCTGGCTTCCTGAAGATCGCCCCCGGCGACACCGTCACCTTCATCCCCACCGACAAGGGCCACAACGTCGAAACCTTCAAAGGCCTCATTCCGGATGGCGTTGCCGACTTCAAGTCAAAGCCGAATGAGCTATATCGCGCGAAATTCGATGTTCCAGGCGTCTATGTCCTGAAATGCACCCCACATTCCGGCATGGGCATGGTTGCCCTGATCCAGGTGGGTGACAGTCCGCCCAATCTCGAAGCGATCAAGACTGCAAAGGTGCCGAACATGGTGCGCAAGCGGCTCGATGCCGACCTCACAAACATCACCCAGTGAGACACAGCAGGTGCGGATGACCGCGCAGCCCATGACGATGGCTTTCGTGGCAGCTGTTTGCCTCGCCAGGAGCAGCTGATGCTCAGTGAGCATCGAGCAGAGCCAGGCGCTGTCAGGCAAGACGTCCAAGGCAGTGGTCGGACACGGTTGTCGGCAAAGCCGATGCCGAAACCTGGTGGGACCGTCGAGAAAGTGAATGTGGCCTGTGAAAAGAGCTATGATCTGCACGGCAGACCTGTGAAGGAACGCGTGGGCAAGATCACTAGCCCGGCGGCAATCTCGCTGACGACGAATATAACGAGGTCGTTTTTTTGCGCGGCAGTCGCGAAGGAGATGCCAGCCAAAACCCGGGGTCTCGTTCTGGTTACCCAAGAATTGCACGGAAGGCGCCGTCGAACGTTTGATCGAAATCCCCGCGGCAGGCAAGTCCTACAACTAGGAGACCCCTGCCTCGTCCTTCGACGTGCTCGAACAACCGCGTTCGTGAGAGGGCGAGAGCCGTCGATCATGTGGCGCTCGGTAGCTCACCTCGCGAAAAGGCTCCTTCAGGCGCCTGCGCGGCCGCCATAATCGCGATGGGCACAACTCTGCGGACCGGCGCTTGCCCACGCCACCTTAAAGGTTCGACGTCAGTCGCCAACGATACCCTGGGCCGGGGCCTGCCGAGATCGAGCTGTATTTGAATGAGCCGAAAAGCTCGACGATAACGACCTCGACGTCCAGGCGGTGATACGGGCGCCCATCTACTTGTGACAGGGCGGCCCGATGACCGTATTTGTGAGTGCGCCCGCCCTGCTTCACACGAACTTGCGACGTCGATCCTCCTCGACGTGCCGTTGTCGACGGGACTCCTGGGAAGATAACTGCAGGGTCCTCGATCGAGAAACGGGAACTCGATGTCTTCTCGCGCGGCCTTTGATGCGTTTCGTGTCGCCGGAACCGATGCACACTTCCGGCGACAAGTACTAGGCTGCCTTGCTGTGCGTGTGCCCGTGCGAGCTAAAATAGGCGTCGAATGCCGCCGCGACTGCACGGACCATGAAGCGCGCCTCCTCGCATACGACAATCCGCTCACCGCTGATCGTCACGACGCCGTCGGCCATGAGCTCGCCGAGACGGTCGTTGCGCTCGACAAGGAAGCCGGTGTCGAAACCCGATCCGCTGCTCAACTGGCCGAGATCGGCTTCGAAATCGCACATCAGCCTCTCGATGACCCTCGCCCGAAGCTTGTCCTCCTCGCTGAGAAGATATCCCTTGGCGGTCGGCAGCACCCCGAAGGCAATTCGCTCGGCATAGAGGCCGAGAGGCACGTGGTTCTGCATATAGCCGGCCGGCAGCCGCCCGATCGCAGATGCGCCGAGGCCGATCAGGCTATCGCAATCATCCGTGGTATAGCCCTGGAAGTTTCTCCTCAGCGTTCTGTTGCGCGCGGCGAGCGCCAACTGATCGTTCGGCAGTGCAAAATGATCGAGCCCAATGCGCAGATATCCGGCCTTCTGGAGCTCCTCGGCGATCACTTCCGCCTGCTCGTTCCGCTGTTTTGCGTCCGGCAGCGATGCTTCGTCGATCAGGCGCTGATGTTTCTTAAAAGCGGGTATGTGAGCGTAACCGAAAACGGCGAAACGTTCGGGACGCAGTTCTGCAGCCAGCCGGACCGTCTCGATGCAAGATTGGACAGTCTATTTCGGAAGGCCATAAATTAGGTCGAAGTTGATGCTGCTGACGCCTGCTGAGCGCAACCCGGCGACCGCCCTTTCCGTCTGCTCAAAGGATTGCAGCCGCTTGATACCGGCCTGCACGATCGGATCGTAGCTCTGGACGCCGAGGCTTGCGCGGTCGACGCCGTTTTCGGCGAGCGCATCGATCATGGGGGCGACCAATGTGCGAGGGTCGATCTCGACTGCGACGCCGGCTTTCGCTTCAAACGTGAAGGCACTCCTGAGCTTTGCCATTAGAGCCGAAAATTCCTGCGGCTTCATGACCGACGGCGTGCCGCCGCCGAAATGCACGTACTTGACGGGCACGTCGTTTCCGGCCGCAAAAGAGACGAGCTCGATCTCTTCCTTCATCACGTCGAGATAGTCGGCGACCGGAGCGTCTTGCCGGGTGATGGTCGTGTGGCAGCCGCAGTACCAGCATATCGAACGGCAGAACGGGACGTGGAGATAAACCGAAACCGGGCCAGCCGCGGCGATATGGGCGAGATTGCCGGCATATTCATCCGGCCCCACGGCTGCAGAAAAAGCCGCCGCCGTCGGGTAACTCGTATAACGCGGAACCCGCGCATCGCCGTATTTGGCGATCAGATCATCAGACATTTTCGCATCCCTTTTCAAAACAGGATGCTTTATGACCTCCGGCCGCGCCGGCTTCCTTGTCCCAAATCAATGATGACGTCTCAGGCCAGAATCAGCCGGATCTTTGTCCGCTGTGAAAGTCAGCACTTTCGAACCCGCCTAACATCTCGTTCTGACATGGGTCGAGCCGCGGTCCCGGCTGTTCGAAGAGACGTGCCACAAGGAAATGAGCAAGAATGACTGATACGCAAAACGGGTGAAACAAATTGGTGTCCGCGTGCTGTCGCCGGTCGAGCCATCCCACGGTTTCGGCTCGCTCCATGCGCTGGCCCCCGGCGATAGTTTGTTGATCGCCAGTGGAACTGGTGCCGGCCTAACGGCGGGAATCTCGAGCGAAGCCTACCGAAACGCGGAAGTCGTGGTCGTTTTCCAATTCCACAGGCCCTCGCCGCGGCCGCCGACGTGATCGTCAAGGTGCGCCTCGATCAATGAGGTCGCCCTGCTGTCGCCTGAAAAGACGCTAATCGCTTTCTTCTATCCCGCAGCCAACAATGAGTTGCTCAAGCGGGCTCTGCATTCGGGCGCGAATATAAGCGCCATAGACATGGTCCCGCGCATCAGCCGTGCACAGAAGATGAATGGGAAAGATCGGGGTTACCGGGCGGTCATCGAAGCGAGTGCGAACTTCAGGTGTTTCTTCACCGGGCAGATCACCGCGCGGTATTTCTAGGGTCTCCTCAGTTTTACGTCGCCTTGAGGTCCGTCAGCACCTTGTCAAAAGCATCCTTGACCGGCTTTGAGATTTCCTCCACCGCCCTGCTTGAGAGCACCCGGACTTCCTTGGCGTGCTGCAAACTTGTCTCAACGCGCTTGCGGAAAAAGGTCGACTGCTGTTCGAGGATCTGCGACGGCGAATTCGCGCCCAGCAAAGCTTGCAAATGTGAGAAGCTGGCCTCGGCGTCGGCCTGCAGTGCAGCGATCGTCTTCCACCACAATTCGTTGCCGAATAGACTTGTCGTTTCGAGGATCGGAGGCAGCATTTTCTGTGTCGCTTCAGCGCCGGACGCAAGTTTCAAAAGAGCCTCTGTCACCTTCTTGTTCCCCTTTTCAACAGATGCGCCGAACTGATCTGGCACCTTGAGCGACGATGACCCCGGGTTTTCGATCGTTTCAAAGGATCTTTCGGAAATCTTGGTCATTGCATTTTCCTTCTCTTTGAGTTGGTTGCAAGCTGTGACATCGGGATTGACCCTTCCGCCGGCGGATGCATGGCCGCTTGGTAGAACGCGGATCCGATGACGAACGGTCAGGTGGCCTCCGTTCCGTTCGTTTCATGAACCGGCATCATGCAGACTGCTTTCTGCCGCTTGTAACCAGGGATCAGCAAACACCATGCCAACTGCTCCGACGCGCCAAGAAGATGATTTTCTTTTATCAATGGGCGGGTTGAGGGCAGGTTGATGTGTATTTGACGGAGAGACCGGCGAACAAAACGTTCCAATCACGACAAACCTGACAAAAGTGGCGGATGCCCGACATTTGCGAGAAATGTCGACGGTTGCGCTGGGGACAAGGGAATTAGCATGTAATTCAACCGCGCTCAGGATCGTCCTGTGTCGGATCGTATTGAGCCTGCGGGGTGGAAAGTGGCGTTGCGGTCCTCGCCGCAAGTGCCTCCGTCAGCTGCGCACTGGTGCTTACCTTGACGGTCAGCTTGCGCGAGACATTGCGTGCAATTGCAGTGCCTTCTTTGCACCGGCCGCCATTGATTAGAACCGCCGCATCCGCGGATCAGGCATGGGACACGAACGGCACGATCTGTGGCGATCCAATCGCGGGGCATCTGCCTTGGCAACCGGATAAGTTCATCGCCGAGGGCGACGAGACAGCGATCGCCACTTCGCGCTTTTAAAAAAGTCCTATTGAAAGAAGCGACGAACTAGCCACCATCGCAGCGCTAACTTTGTGGATGGAATGCCACACGAAGTAACTACGTTCGTTCGTTTGCGCAGACGACGAGCAGCAGGAGACAACAAACGATCTGAAGGTAACAGCGTTGACTTGTTCGCGAGATCACGCAGTAACCTTGTCTGCCGCGACATGGGTCTGACAGTTCTTCGGGCAGACGCGCGCGCAGGCGCCGCAACCAATGCAGCGGCCGGCCTCATCGACAACCATGATCATACGATTGAGCTCGCCATCGAAGTCTTCCTCCTCGTCGTCGCAGATGCCGAGGATTTCACCCGCTTCACCGACGCCATAGAGGTGCATGACTTCGCGAGAGCAGGCTTTGAAGCATCGGCCACAGCCGATGCAGGTTGTAGCATCGATGCAGGTCAGGTACTCCGGCACCCAGCTGGAGCCGTCGCGCGTGACGAAAGGGCCAGTCATCGTGAATTCTCCAATGCAGCGAGCTCTTCCTTCGCAGCGTTCAACTCGGCGAAGGCGTCGAACGTCTCTCCTGCAATGGTCTTGATTCTAGCCCAATTAATCGGAAGGTCCTCGGCAAGATCGTGCAACTCCATCTTCGCAGCGGCGGCGCGGGACTGCAGCTTGCGGACCTTCTTCAGCTGCTCCACAATGTCTGACATGATCTCTTTCCTCGAAAATTGATTTCATGATGCCCGCGCCACGTCGGGATAGGTTTCGATAACTTCAATAGCGTCATCGACCATTTTCGTGCCGGTCTCGGCGAGCTTGCCTAGCGTCTCAAAGCCGAACCGGTGGACATCGCGCAGGGTCTTCGACAGAACGACCAACCGTCCAGTCGTGAAAAGCAAGCGGCCGAAGCCCTCATGGCCGATCGTCATGATCGGCGATGCCAACAGGCCTGTGCACTCTTCGATCACAAGCCCCACGCAACTGTAAAAATTCTGTAGCCTCCACAGCACATCAGGATCGGGATCGCCTATGATCGGGATCTTACGGCGCTGCTCCTTGGTGAGGATGAAGTCGGCCAGCAGGTCAGCGTCCGATTTGCCTTCCCACGCCCCATGGGCATCCTGAGCGCGGATGAGCCTTATGAGGCATCTGAGAAAAGGGGTGGCGAGATCCCCATCCTCGTTGACAGCAGGGCCATCCGTACTTCCTGTCAATGTACCCATGTCCTAGTCCTCCTCATCGAAAGGCTTCTTTTCGGTGGCGCCTGCTTCGGTCAGCGCCGTGAAGCTCGTGCGCCAGAGCGTTGGACCTGAAGAAGCCGATCCTCGGTTGTCCCAGGAATTGCCCTCACAGCCGAGAGGCCCATGGATCAGGTGCGCGACGTCGGTGATCGGCTGCAGCACGATCTTGGCGCCATCGAAAGCGCATCCGCCGGCTGCCGCCCC
>NZ_ML133717.1 GCF_003985155.1 Rhizobium vallis
GCCGCGCATCCCACCCTTCCTTTGCCCAGCTACGTGCGGGTGACCAATCTTGAAAACGGTTCTTCGCTCATCGTGCGTGTTAACGATCGCGGTCCCTACCATAAGGGCCGCATCATCGATGTTTCCAGCAAGGCAGCAGATTTGCTGGACCTGAAGCACCATGGCACGGCCTATGTTCGGGTCCAGTATGTAGGTCGCGCCCGCTCGGACGGACATGATATGCCTTTTCTAATGGCCTCCTACGTCAGGAAAGGTGATCGCCGCCCGGACATCAAACCAGAGCCTCAGATCGCGACCGACGCGATGTTAGCCTCGAACCAGCCGACCGGCGATCATTTGCGGCGTCACGGCCAGTCCCTCTGGTCCACACAGACCAACCTTGCCGGCAATATGCCAAGCGCCTCCTACCAGACAGCGACAATCGCGGCTGCGTTCCAGACATTCGGGCAACTCGTGATGTTACCTGAGATCGGCCCTACTACCTTTGAGCGGACGCCCGAATACGCTCCATCGATGCCGCAACAAAGATACTGCTTGCGCAAGGATGGTGATGACCGTGAGCGCGACTCCTGCGAGGTTCAGGCTCTCCCTTTGCCGGGTGTCAATCGCAATGTGCGTCTGACGGTGGTTGTCTTCATAAAGCGACGCCGCTCTCGACTAAGAGGCCACCGATCCGTCAGGCGTTCCAAATGCTATCATCCAACAATCGGGTGAGGACGGCGTCGGCAACGGAGGTCGCGCCCCGTTCAGCATAGCTAAACCAGTTATCGCTTCCCCCGCTTGAACGCGAATGATCCCGGGCCGCTTTCTGTAGATTGGGTGTCTGTGATGAGCTGTGGCATTTTTTGCCAGTGTATGTCCGAGCGGACCGTCGACATCTCGACCATCCCGACCTCGTCATTCTCGGCTTGTGTGCCGGCGGGAGCAGAATTTTGCGCTCGAAGGCCGTCCGATGATTCAGGAGGCACCCAGCTTCTTTTGTGCATTCAGCGCCGATACAAAGTGGAAAGCAGCCACCGGCACGGCAGCGAATGCAAACTGGCCCAACGTCGAGAGGAAGCTGGACTGCAACTCGGGTTGCATAAAGCCGCCGAACATCGACATAAATGCTGCAAAAACCAAGCCCTGAAGGATAGCGTATTCAGCTATTCGGGCTACGGATCGTTCCCGCAGGTTCTCGGGTGGAAAGAAACCAGCCAGTCCCTTCATCGCAAGCAAAAAGAGTGGAAACAGCAAGCCAAGCTTGAACAGTGTGGTCGGCGACGAGGTCTCATCCGTGAGGTACAAGCCCAACGGAATGACAAACGCGGGCACGAGAAAGATAAGGTAGTCCCCGAGCACCTGATTTTTCACTGGTCAGCCTCCATTCTTTGGCAATCAAAGATTGTAGTTTCCAGCCGGTTGATGTCAACGGCCCGTTCTTAACCGGGGTAGAATCAGCGCCGCGCACCATGTCCACCAAATTCAAACCGGAAAGTGGCTTGATTATCCCAAGGATCGCGGGGTTACGAACCGTGCGAGATAACCGGTGCCAGCCGCAATCTCGTCCCATCCGTCGAGATCGAGGTCGATGACGGCAAGTCCCGCCGTCGGGAACTTCTCCCGCATTCGTCCGACCGCATCGGCATCGCCGTCCGCCACGATAAGCGAGGCCGCATTCTCCATGCCGGGATTGTGGCCGACGATGAGCAGCGTGCGGATGCCAGGTTCAACGGCCCAGATCACATCGAGGATGCGCTCTGCCGACACCTCGTAGATATCCGCCGCCTCGCGTTCGGAGACCTTTTTCGAAAGGGCCCTGCGGACGAACTTCCAGGTTTCCTGCGCCCGGCGGGCCGGCGAGATGAGGGCGAGATCGGGGATCAGCTTCTCGCGCGCCATATAGGCGCCGATCACCGGTGCTGCCTTGCGCCCGCGATCCGCCAATGGCCGTTCAAGGTCGGCCGCACCGTCGGGCCAAGCGGATTTGGCGTGGCGCAGAAAGATGAGGCGGTGTTTCGGCAGCATGGGTTCAGCGTCATTTTATCGCGAGGCCGATGTCATCGGTCGTTTCGGGTTGGTTCCTGGAGCATGAAGGGCCTCCGATACAGCTCGCAAACTAGGCGTATGCCACTGGCAGGTCCAGTTGTTTCATGCGCACCCTGATCATCCTGCGGATTTCGGCGTTGGCGATGCTCGATTGGACGTGGAGCGCGTCCTGTCGAAATCGAATTCAAGCTCGACCTCGCTGAGATGGCCGCCTTGATAGGGTTCGAATTCGTGGCAATCCTGTTGTCCTTAATGCGCGGCAAGGTTCGACGGTTAACCGCCCCGCGCGACCGAAGTCGCTAAGACGCGGCAGTTCGGGATGGTATTACCGCCCCCTTGCTCTGCTGCTCGATCCATGCCTCTATTTAACCTTTGAGGGGTGAGATTCAACGTCATGGCATCAGGCACGAAGATAGCCGCTCCGCGGCAGCGCGGAGCTGGGGCCGACCTCCATCCCCAAGGTACAACGGAAGACTTGAGGACGAGGGTTTTGCGCAAGAATTCAACTCGGGTTGGCCCCGGCTATCCACAGGTCGTTGTGCTTGTCGGCGCAACGGGCGACCTCTCAAGGCGCAAGCTGCTGACTGGGCTGTTCCACCTCACCAATGCGGGCTTCATCCCAGGGTGCCGCATTATCGGCGTTTCGCTCGACGACATCGATGCCGATGCCTTCCGCACCATCGCCCGTGACTCGCTGGACAAGTTCTTGACTCGCAAGTTCTCGCAGTCCGAATGGGAAGCGTTTGCCGCATCGCTCGATTATGTCCCGCTCGCTGCCGGCGCCAATGCTCTCAAGGAGGCGGTCGAGAGGGCCGAGGAAGCACTGGGCGCCGAGACGCGGCGCGTGCATTATTTATCCGTGCCACCAAGTGCCGCCCTTCTGGCCGTGCAACTCCTCGCCCAGGCTAAGCTGACCGAACGCTCCCGTATCATCATGGAAAAGCCCTTCGGCACGGACCTTGCCAGTGCCGTTGCACTGAACAAGAAGTTACACGAAGTGTTCGACGAGAAGCAGATATTCCGCATCGACCATTTCCTCGGCAAGGAGCCGGCGCAAAACATCCTGGCCTTCCGATTTGCCAATGGCCTGTTCGAGCCAATCTGGAACCGCAACTTCATCGACCATGTGCAAATCGACGTTCCGGAGACACTCGGCCTTTCGACCCGCGCCGCCTTTTACGAGACCACCGGCGCCTATCGTGACATGGTAGTGACCCACCTCTTTCAAATCCTTGCCTTTATGGCGATGGAGCCGCCCACTGCTCTTGAGCCTGCGCCAATCTCGGAAGAGAAGAACAAGGTGTTCCGCTCCATGTTGCCGATTGAGCCGCGCAACGTGGTGCGCGGTCAATACATCGGCTACCGCAATGAGCCTGGCGTCGATCCCGAAAGCGACACTGACACCTTCATCGCGCTAGAATGCGCCATCGACAACTGGCGCTGGGCTGGCGTGCCCTTCTACCTGCGTACCGGCAAGCGCATGGCCGAGGGTCAGCGCATTATTTCGATCGCGTTCCGCGAGCCCCCGAAATCGATGTTCCCTGCCGGCTCTGGGGTGGGGGCCCAGGGTCCTGACCACCTCACCTTCGACCTTGCCGATGCCTCCAAGGTCTCGCTTTCCTTCTATGGCAAGCGCCCTGGACCGGGCTTCCGGCTCGACAAGCTCTCGCTGCAATTCGCCATGAGCGAAACGGGCCTGATTGGCGAAGTCCTCGAGGCCTATGAGCGTCTGATCCTCGACGCCATGCGCGGTGACCACACGTTGTTCACCACGGCCGAGGGTATTGAGCGGCTCTGGGAGGTTTCTCAACCTCTCCTCGATAACCCGCCGCCCGTACGCCTCTACGACCAGGGCGGCTGGGGGCCGAAGTCGATCCACCAACTCATTGCCCCGCATGCTTGGCGCCTACCGTTCGAGCGCGCCTGGAGGGATGCCGCAAAGCGTGATTGACGGTCAGTAGTTGGATCGCGCCGACGCCCCCCCTTTCGTAAGTCCGAAATCCTTGGTTTCAGTCCCATCATTTTAGATATAGGGTGGGAGACATCGCCCAAGGGGGATTCAAGGCCAATGCCCTCAGAGAAGAAGGACCGTTCGCCTGTTGCGCTGGAACAGCGCGACGTAAGCGCCGACCAGCGCATGTTCTCGCCTTCCGTTGCGCGAAATTCGGCGCCGATCCTCGCGGTCCTAAAACGTGTCCTTCCAACACATGGCGCCGTGCTGGAGATTGGATGCGGGACCGGCGAGCACGCCGTGTGTTTTGCGGGAGCAATGCCCAACCTCACCTGGCAGCCGAGCGATCCGGATGCCGACGCCCGCACCAGCACGTCCAGCTGGATCACATTCGCAGGGCTGAAGAATGTGCTGGCACCGCGGGATTTTGATGTGTGCTCAGGACAATGGGGCGTTGAACAAACGGGGCATTTTGACGCCATCGTGTCTATCAATATGATCCATATCGCGCCATGGGCGGCAAGCTTAGGATTGTTCGCAGGAGCTGGCCGTTTGCTTCGTGCTGGTGGGCTTCTTCTTCTCTACGGCCCATTCATGCGCGACGGGGCACACAACGCCCCCTCGAACGCTGCTTTTGATGCGGCCCTAAAGGAACGCAACCCATCCTGGGGTGTGCGTGATATCACTGATCTTGAACACGTGGGTGAGGCCGCTGGACTTAATCTCCGCGAGACGATCGAGATGCCTACCAACAATATGTTACTGGTCTTCTCCAGCAGTAGTGCCTGGACGGCAAGCGGGCGCGAAAGAGACGTGGGCCTATAACAGCATTCGGGCCCTTTGCTGCCGTTCGAGGTCGATCCGAGGAACGTGCGGTATGTGCTAGAACGCGGCCCGAAGGCGGAATGCTACAGACGCACTGCGAGGGGCGGTGTGATCGAACCGAAATTCGCGCGATCGAGAGCCGACGTTGCGCTCTTGGAAACCGAGACGACGTGGGTTTGATCTGGAGCAAGTCGCTTCATACCGGCGTGCGGTACTTTATTGTCTGAGGTTGCCTCAGTGGAGGAGTCCAATCTGGACCGAGCCTGCCAATGAAGTCTCTGCGGGTCGTTGTTCGCCACTATGGCGGACCTGAAGCTCTGGAGATCGTGGAGGAAGACGCGCCCCATCCGGCATCGGGTGAGCTGCGGGTGCGAACAATCGCCGCCGGCGTCTCCTTCGCAGAGCTATTGATGCGGGAGGGGATTCATCCGGAAAAGACCATCCTGCCATTCACGCCAGGATGGGACATTGTAGGCATCGTTGACGAGGCCGGAGAGAGAGCGTCCCATTCGATGGTTGGTAAAATGGTTGCGGCGCTGCCCGTTCATGGTGGCTACGCCCAGTTCATCTGCCTGCCGGAAGATGAACTCATTCCGGTTCCCACAGGTGTTGATCCCGCCGAGGCAGTTAGCCTCGTGCTGAACTACGTTACGGCCTATCAGATGATGCATCGGCTTGGGCATGCCTCACCGGGACAACGGGTCCTTATTCATGGCGCGGCCGGCGGAGTGGGCACGGCTCTGCTGCAACTCGGCCGCCTGGCAGGTCTGGAGATGTATGGGACTGCATCTCTTGCAGCTCACCAGATCGTATCCGATCTCGGGGCCACGCCGATCGACTACGAGAGGGCCGACTTCGTCAAAGAGATCCATCGCCTGACAAACGACGGCGTGGATGTCGTCTTCGACGGGGTCGGCGAAGCCAATGTCTGGCGTTCGTTTCGGACTCTGAGGCCTGGTGGCCGCGTCATAGCCTATGGCTTCACTTCATTTCTGCAGAAGGGCCAACTGGCAGAGGGCTTACGTTATCGTCTTCGCGGGATATTGCGACCTGCGTGGTACGCGGTCCGCGCTTTCGTTTCGCCAGGACGACGACGCATACTCCCTTACAGCATACAATATTTGAAACGGTGGAAGCTCGCTTGGTTCCGCGATGATCTCGGCGCCTTACTCGAGCTGCTTCGCGATGGGAAGATCAAGCCGATGGTGGCCGAACGGATGCCCTTGACCGAGGCTCGTCGCGCCCAGGAGCTGCTCGGTCAGGGAGGCGTCAAAGGCAAGCTCGTGCTGATGGCGGCTTCCAGATAACTGTCAACGCGGTCTGAGTGACCGAAATGGTAAACGGAAATCATTTCCGCCACGGGATCGATGGCCGACCGTCCGCTACTTGGACACCCAACAGGAAATGCGGACATCCGAGTTCTTGCCGCCAAGGTCTGGGATCGGCCTTAGCTCGAATTGACCCGCTTCGGTCATTCCCGGTCCTGTGCAGCTGCGCCTGGCCTTCTTGGGCAAGGGTCCTTCCGGCAGTTGGCCGACGTTCCCGAGACGGCAGCAACTGAGTGACGACCCTGGCGATCTTTATCATCTGTGTCTGAGCCCTTGCTCAACCATTCCCGCGCCCTGACGCGACAATTTACAGCCCGACAAAAAGAGCGCACCGTAGCATTGCGAGACCCGCGGCCTTGATCCGGCCGTCGATGTCGTCGCAGGGAGGATGTTATGCCGACAATTATTGGCTATCACGACATCACAAAGGGCGCGCAACACTGGCTTACCTCACCGAAGCGCAAGGAGCTTTTCGGTCCGCTCGGGGTGACCAACATCCGAACGTTTGTTGACCCTCAAGATCCGACTCGCGTTGCGGTGATGATGGACGTTCCGGATATTGATGCCTTGCAGGCGGCGATGCAGAGCAAGGCGGCCGCCGATGCCATGGCCTTCGACGGGGTGGTGCCGGAATCTCTGGTGATCCTCGTCGAATCGAAGGGGTAATCGCTCCGCCGATATAAGCTCCTTCGCAGGGCCTGTTCAAACTTCGCTGGCGCGGAACTGAGACGGTCCGCCGAGATCCGCCATGACTATCGAATAGGAATTGGTACATGGCCGAAAGAGTCCAGTCCGACCGACGACTTGCGGCAATCCTCGCCGCGGACGTCGTTGGCTATTCGCGAATGATGGGCGCGGACGAGAGGGGTACACTGGCTGCCCTCAAACGCCATCGCGAGGCATTGTTCAATCCCGCCGTCACCGAGCATAACGGCCGGGTCGTGAAGCTCATCGGCGACGGCACGCTGGTGGAGTTTTCCAGCGTGGTTGACGCCGTCAAATGCGCGATCGCCATCCAGCGCGCCGTCAAGGAGCAGGACGAGCCGAGCGGCAAGGGCGTCACGCTCAGGATCGGGGTCAACCTTGGCGACGTCATCATCGACGGAGACGACATCTACGGTGACGGCGTCAACGTTGCTGCGCGCCTTGAAAGCATCGCCGAGCCTGGGGGGATATGCATCGCCTCGATCGTCAATGAGAGCGTCGGCAGACGAGTCGACGTTGCGTTCAAGGACGGCGGCGAGGTGACAGTGAAGAACATCGACCGACCGATCCGGGTGTGGAGATGGCACCCTAACAGCGATTCGGTCGCAAGAGAGCTGCGACTGTTGGCTGGTGAACCGGCTGCGGCGCGCCGCGAGCAGGCTTCGATCGCCGTACTGCCGTTCGACAACATGTCCGGGGACCCCCAGCAGGAGTATTTCTCCGACGGCATAAGCGAGGACATCATCACCGATCTTTCCAAGATCGCCGGGCTCCTGGTCATCGCCCGAAATTCCAGCTTCACCTATAAGGGCAAGAGTGTGGACATCCGTACCGTGGGGCGCGAACTCGGCGTGACGGCTGTGCTGGAGGGTTCAATCCGCCGCGCCGGCAACCGGGTGCGGATCACTGCACAGCTCATCGACGCTGCCAGCGGCACGCATTTGTGGGCGGATCGCTACGATCGCGACCTCACCGACATTTTCGCGCTCCAGGACGAGGTTACGCGCCGCATCGTCGAGGCCCTTAGGGTGACCCTGACACCAGCGGAATCGGCGCGCATTGTGCAAACGCCGACAGAAAGCATGGAGGCGCACGATCTGTTCCTGCGCGGGCGAGAGGCCTTGTTGGGTACGCAGAGCACCAAGAAAATGTTCGAGCTTGCCGTTGGCTGCTTCACCCGGGCGATCGAGCTCGATGCCGATTATGCCGAGCCTTACGCCGGCCTTGCTCATGCCTACAATCGCGACTTCCAGAACAATTACAGCGGAAGGACCGACAGCAAGCAACTCTCAGCCCACTTCGTCAAGCTGGCGCTTGAAAAGGGGCCCGACCTTCCTTACGCGCACTATATAGCTGCGTTGGTGAAATTCTGGGAACGCGACCTGGCCGGGTGTACTAAGGAAGCAGAGACGTCACTGGCGCTCAACCCAAATTTTGTGCTCGCCATGGGCATGCGCGCGTTCGCAAAGATCTATGGTGGTGCGCCGCTCGACGCGATTCCAGACATTGAGCGCGCCATGCGTCTCGACCCGTTAGTTGGCCACTTGTACTGGCATTTCATCGGTTCGGCCCACCTTGTTGCCGGGCAGTACGAGAAGGCCGTCGAAGCCTTCCGTCAGCGCATCCGACTGGTATCCGACACTGACTTGTCGCGGGGCTTCCTGATTGCAGCGCTCGGTCACCTCGGCGAGATCGAGGAGGCGCGGCGGGTCTGGGCGGAGCTAAAGAAGGTCAACCCGAAATACTCGTTCGCTGGCCACATGGGACGTCTGCCGTTCACTAATCCCGCCGATGCGGACAGGATCAGGGACGGTTTCGCCAAGGTCGGACTCCCTGACTGAAGGCGAAGCCCGAGTGAAGGAGAGCCCCGGGGCTTCACGGAGGTCGGACCACATTGGGGTTTGCGAATCTGGCGCATCCAGGTCCGCCCAACGTGGGAACGCTGTTTCCGCCGCCTGGCAGCTCAGCCATTTTCGAATCCTTCATACAAGGACTTAGTCCTTGGTCGAAACCTCATTGCAAAGCTACTTCGTACTCGTCACCGCCCTGCACCTTCTTGAGGAGCGCGACTCCTCCTGACACGCCGAGGGCGCTCAACCCACCATCGGGAGCGCCCTCGTTCGCCTACGACAGTGAACGCGCGACGATCATCGTCGCTGCATGCATCGTCAATTTGGGTCGTGACACTCAGATGAGGATCAGCCCAGTTTTCAAGATCACATGTCGGGTGACGGCCGTCGCCGCCACCCTTAATTTATACGTCACGCCGCCCAGGGTCGATTGATCGCCAGGAAGTGGCGGACAACCGGCTTATCGGGACCGACATGGTAGGCCAGCACCTTGCTCTGCAAGTCGGCGTCGGCGTTGGAAACCCGCTTGTGCTGGCGAAGATGTTCCGCCCAGGATTCAACCATGAACCACTCCACGATCTTCTCCGGGTCGGCCGAGTCCTCGGTAACACCCCATCCGTAGGCACCGTCCCGGCGGCGCTCCTTGGAAAGATGGTCGAGGGCATGCAGGAATGCACTCCGGTGCTGTGTCTCGATCTTGTACTCGATCAGGATCAAAACCGGGCCACGGTCATGAGCAACGGGTTCGGCGACAAGAGGCTCGGGCCAGTGGTTCGACGGCACCAGGTCGGCATCGCCGGCCGGAAGCTTCACGCGGTGCATGATGAATCCGGCGATAAGCAGGCCGATGGCCCCGACGATCAAGGTGGACTGGATGCCGACAGCCTGGCCGACCGCACCCCAACCAAGACTTCCGGCAGTCATCGCACCGTTGAAGACGGTCAGGTAGACGGCAAGACCACGACCGCGCACCCAGTTGGGAAGGACGGACTGCGCAGTGCCGTTGAGCGTTGTCAGGGCGGTGATCCATGCACCACCGAGGAAGAGAAGGACGATGATGGCGACCCACTTCGGTGGCGCGAGAGCAAGGACTCCCATGACGGCTGCGGTGATCACCGCCGCGCCGAGAAGCAGGCCGTCGGAACTCAGGCGTTGGCGCAGCTCAGGCATAACCAGTGCCCCGCCGATCGCACCTGCACCGACTGCACCGAGCAGGATACCGTAGAAGCTCGCATCACCACCGAGCAGCTGGCGGGCAACGAGCGGGAGAAGAGCCCAGACGGCGCTGGCGAAGGCGAAGAAGATCGCGGCGCGCAGGAGGACGACATGCAGTGGCGTGCTCGAGCGCGTGTAGCGAAGTCCGGCTCGAAACGCGCCAAAGAAGTTTTCTTGGAGAGCGTCGTTTGCGTTCTTGGCGCGCGGCCACCAGACGAGCGCTGCGATCACCACGATGTAGCTGGCAACGTCCGCGCCATAGGTGATCCCCGCGCCAAAGGCTGCGAGAAGCAGGCCGCCCGCAGCAGGGCCGATGGAGCGAGCGATGTTGATGCCGAGCGAGTTCAGGGCCACCGCGCTCTTCACGTCCTCGCGCTTCACCAATTCCGGCACGATTGCCTGCCAGGTCGGCCCCATCAGCGCGGCCCCAATGCCGCCGAGGAACGTCAACCCGATCAGAGCGCTGACCGAGAGCATGCCCGTCTGCGAGAGGAGCATCAGCGAAATGCTGACGGAGGCCAGTAGCACCTGGACGGCGATCAGGAACTTGCGGCGATCGAGGATGTCGGTGAGGACGCCTGCCGGAATGGCAAGCAGGAAAATCGGCAGGGTTCCGGCCGCCTGGACCATGGCGACCGCGGCCGGCGATGCCGAAAGATCCGTCATCAGCCAGGAGCTTGCGACATCGCGCATGAAGCTTCCGGTATTGCCAATCACGGTGGCGATCCAGAGGACCGCGAAGACAGGCTGGGCAAGGGGCGCAAAGGTTCCCTCGGATGTTTTCGCGGCGCTCATCTGCCTGTTCCCTTCGTGAGGTCGAATGCGGCGACGAAGACGAATGCGCCAGCAAGGCCGAGATGTTCAAAGAAGGCGTTGGTCGCCATCATGCGGTCCATACCAGGCGTCATTTCCCAGAAGCGAAGGGCGATGAAGGTGGCCAGAAGTGTGAAGACGGATAGCGCGAGCGCGCCGGCCCAGCGCAGGAAACCGGTGATGACCATGGCCGAGGCCGTCAGCTCGAACACGATGACGGCGACTGCGAAGAACGCGGCCGGGTGCAGGCCGAAATGATCCATTTCGGCCAAGGCACCATTGAAGTCCAGGATCTTGGTGAGCGGCCCCTGGATGTAGGCTGCGCAAAGAGCCAGCAGTGACATCGTCCGCACGATTGGCGAGCCGACGATGCGGGCCAGACCGCTCCGACCGGGGTTGGACATTTGGGTTTGGTAGGTCATATCTGCTCCTGCATGTTCGCCGCGAGCGGCTGCGTTTGATGGAGTGATATTGGCCGCCTACTGCCATTCCAACAATTGCAGCAATGGTTTCGATTTAATTGCGAAATCGGTAATGATGGAATGATGTTCGGGTGACTGTGCCACCCGAACTAAAGGTCGCTCAGACAGCCCAGCAGGAGCACCCGAGAGCGCCGAAGAAACCCTTGATGTCGGCGATCGGCAGCTTGGATGTCCAGGCTCCGGCGTGGTCGTGGCCGTGCACGCCGCAATCATTGGCGCATCCGCATGTGGAGATCGCGGTGCGACGCAATGAGCGGGCGCCCGCGCCTTCCGGTTCACCCCAGGCGGCGTAACCGCCGAACCTGCGGACAGGCGACCAGTCGGGCATCGCGGGCGGGATGTCGCTCTCATCGAGCGTCTTGAAATCGCCTGCCCCATAGACGATCTTGCCGCCGACCACGGTCAGTTCCGATACGAGGAAGGAGATCTCGTCCTCGGCGCAGGAGAAGAAGTCCTTATCCGGCACCACCAGATCGGCGAACTGGCCCTTCTCGATACGGCCCTTCTTGCCTTCCTCGTTGGAGAACCACGTGACCTTTTCCGTCCACATGCGCAGCGCCGTCTCGCGATCGAGGCAGTTGGCGCGCGGATAGAGCTGCATACCGCCGACCGTCTTGCCAGTCACCATCCACGACAGCGAGACCCACGGATTGTAGGAAGCAACGCGGGTGGCATCGGTGCCGGCCGATACGTTCACGCCCTTCTCGAGCATGCGACGGATTGGCGGCGTAGCCTCAGCCACGCCGTGACCGTACCGCTCAACGAAGTATTCGCCCTGGTAGGCCATGCGGTGCTGCGTGGCGATGCCACCGCCGAGTGCGGCGATACGGTCGATAGAGCGATCCGAGATGGTTTCGGCATGGTCGAAGAACCAGTTCAGTCCTTCGAGCGGAATGTCCTTGTTGACCTTCTCGAACACGTCGAGGGCGCGAGAGATCGTCTCGTCATAGGTGGCATGCAGACGCCATGGCCAGCGGTTTTCCGCCAGGACGCGGACGACCTCTTCCAGCTCGCCTTCCATCTCCGGGGCCATTTCCGGACGGGGCTGCCGGAAGTCTTCAAAATCGGCTGCGGAGAACACAAGCATCTCGCCGGCGCCGTTGTGTCGGAAGTAATCGTTGCCCTGCTTGTATTTGACCGACTGCGTCCACTTCAGGAAGTCCTGCTTCTCTTCCTTCGGCTTCTGGGTGAAGAGGTTGTAGGCCAGCCGGACCGTCATCTGGTTCTCGTCGGACAGCTTCTGAATGACCTCGTAGTCGTCAGGATAGTTCTGGAAACCACCACCCGCGTCGATCACGCCTGTCACTCCAAGGCGGTTCAGTTCGCGCATGAAGTGGCGGGTCGAGTTGACCTGATAGTCCAAAGGAAGCTTCGGGCCCTTGGCAAGCGTCGAGTAGAGAATGCCCGCATTCGGCTTGGCCAGCAGCATGCCCGTCGGGTTGCCGTTGGCATCCCGGGTGATCTCGCCGCCGGGCGGGTTCGGCGTGTCACGGGTGTAGCCGACTGCGCGGAGAGCGGCGCCGTTGAGCAGGGCACGGTCATAAAGGTGCAGAAGGAACACGGGCGTGTCGGGCGCGACAGCGTTGATCTCCTCGATTGTCGGGAGGCGCTTTTCCGCAAACTGATATTCGGTGAAGCCGCCGACGACGCGCACCCATTGCGGCGCGGGCGTGATCGCCACCTGGCGCTTCAGCATGTCCATCGCATCGGCGAGCGAGCGCACGCCGTCCCAGCGCAGCTCCATGTTGTAGTTCAGGCCACCGCGAACGACGTGGGTATGGTTGTCGATCAGGCCGGGCAGAACACGCCTGCCCTTGAGGTCGACGATCTTGGTGCCAGAACCAGCCAGCGCCATGATCTCGCTGTCGGATCCGACTTCCAGAAACAGCCCATCCTTGATGGCGATCGCCGTCGCATTCGGATTGGTCCGGTCAAGGGTCGTCACGCGGCCATTGTGGAGGATCAGGTCGGGATGCATGGTGTCTGCTCCGGTCGGGTTGGGATTGGCGGCTTTTGCTGGGGAGAAGAGGTTCGAGAACGCCAGGCTCGATGCGCCTCCAAGAAAGGATCGACGCGTCGTCATCAGCTCCGCTCCTCGGCCTTCGCCTGATGGGCAATCTCGATACTGCCCTTCGGCAAGTGACCGAACACGTGCGGCTTGATCTGATGGATCCAGGAAATGGCCGCAGGCTCCTTTGTCCAAAGCGCCTTCGCGAGCGGGAGGATCTGCTCGCCGACCAGAATGCCGAGAAGGCCGACCAGAGCAATGACAGGTGGCGCGGGGGATCGGACATTGAGCAGACTGTAGACGATGCCGACAAGCAGGCCTGCGCCAAGCGATAGGAGATAGACTTTCATGGGATGTTCTCCGGTTGCGGAAAAAGCCGCTCCGACGGGGTTATCGGAGCGGCCTGATCGGGCCTTTACTTTGCGGGGTTCGGGCCGATGCGCTTGCCGTGCTTGACGCGTTCCTCTGCGTCGTGAACCATCGTGTAGGCGTAATCGATGCCCATGCCGTACGCGCCGGAATGCTCCTTCACGAGCGTAGTGACCGCCTCATAGGTTTCCCTGCGTGCCCAGTCGCGCTGCCATTCGAGCAGAACCTGCTGCCAGGTGACCGGGATGATGCCGGCTTGCACCATGCGGTCCATCGCGTATTTGTGGGCGTCCACCGATGTGCCGCCGGATGCGTCCGCAACCATGTAGATTTCGTAATCCGGGACATCGTGGAGAGCCGAGAGCGCAAAGGTCGTGTTGCAGACCTCAGTCCACAGACCGGAGACGACGATCTTCTTGCGACCGTTGGCGGCGTTCTTTGCCAGCGCGTCACGGACGTTCTGATCGTCCCAGGAATTCATCGAGGTGCGCTCGAGGATATCGTCCTCCGGGAATACGGCGAGCAGTTCCGGGAAGGTGTTGCCCGAGAAGGACTGCGTTTCGACCGTGGTGATCGTGGTCGGGACGTTGAAGATCTTGGCGGCCTTGGCGAGACCGACGACGTTGTTCTTCAGCGTCTGGCGATCGATCGACTGAACGCCGAACGCCATCTGCGGCTGCTGGTCGATGAAGATGAGCTGGCTGTTTGCCGGGGTCAGAACTTCGAGCTTGGACATAGTCATTCCTCTTCGGTTGGTTGGACCGCTTCTGCGGTGTCAGAAATGGGCAGCAGCAGTCGATCGGACGCCGCGGCACGACGCTCGTTCTGCAATCCTCGGAGTATTGCTGGCTCCATTTGGGCCGCTCACCCGTTGTCTTGGCTGCTGAATAAAAATCTATCGCGATGCTTGGTAGCGCGGAATTGCAATATTAATTGCGAATGAATTGCATTCGTTGCAACAATTAACGTCAGGGATCGCGACGCATCAAGTTCTCCGCTATATCACGACTGATGGCTCCATCAGGCAGCCAGCGGGACGAGGTTGGCCTGGATCTGATCCCGGTAATCCTCATATCGGGTCGGGAGCTTGAGGGCCTCACCGAGATGTGCCGTATCCTCATCCCGATTGAATCCTGGCTCGTTCGTGGCAACTTCGAACAGAACTCCGCCCGGTGTGCGGAAATAGATGGCCCAGAAGTAGTCGCGGTCGATGACGGGCGTGACCTGGTAACCTGTGTCCATCAGGGCCTTGCGCACCTCGAGCTGCCTCTCGCGGTTTTCGACGGCAAACGCGATGTGGTGAACCGAACCTGCGCCCTGACGCGCAAAAGGCGTCTTCGGCAATGCTGCGAGATCGATGGTGTTCGCACCGTTGCCATTCGGGATGATGAAGCGGGTCACGTCGCCTTCCTTCTCGGCGCGCTGATAGCCCATGAAGCCGAGCAGTTCCTCGGTCGCGGCGGTGTCGTTAAGGTTGAAGCGAGCGCCGGCGAAACCGCGGATGGCCGCATCGTCGGGAATTCCATCTGCCACCCACGGAGCCCGCTTGTCGTCGGAGGATTCGATCAGGGCAAGGCCGTCGCCGTCCGGGCCCATGAAGCGAAGCCGGTTGGCACCGAAGACGGCGTCGAGTTCCAGACCATCCACGCCTTGAGCCGTGAAGCGATCCTGCCAGAACTTCAGCGAGCCCTTCGGCACCGAGAACTGTGTTTCGCCGACTTCGCCCACGCCGGGGCGGCCAAGCATCATGTTCGGGAACGGGAAGTAGGTCATCACTGTTCCAGCCGAGCCGGTCTCGTCACCGTAGTACAGGTGGTAGACGCTTGGGTCGTCGAAGTTGACCGTTTGCTTGACGCGGCGCAGGCCCAGGGTATCGGTGAAGAAGCGGTTGTTCTGCCGCGCGTCCGATGCCATCGAAGTCACGTGATGCAGTCCCTTGATGTCCTTGATCATGTCGATGCCTTTCGTTAAGCGTTGGTGTTCAAGTGTTGATATGAATGTAGCGCCGTTGATCATGGCGCAGAATTGCAATATTCCTTTTGATTGAATTGCAATTTTTGAAACAATAAAATGAACGACTACAAAGCCCTCAGAACCTTTCTCCTCGCCGCCGAGAAACGCAACTTCGCCCAGGTTGCCCGCGAGCTGGATATGACTCCCGCGGCCGTCACGCGCGCCATCGCAGCGCTCGAGACGGAACTTGGCGTACAACTCTTCGTGCGCACAACGAGGCAGGTATCACTGACGACCGACGGCGCGATCTTTGCCGCGCAGATCCAGCCCGCTGTGAAGACGCTCGAAGATGCACGGCGTGAGGTGATGAACGCCCACAAGGCCGATGAGGGGCGGCTCCGGATCAGCGCGCCCACGTGGTTTGGCAAGGCGGTGCTGCCGCCGATCCTGTCCGGGTTCAAGGAACGGTATCCCAAGATGAGCTTTGAGATCTCGCTGTCGGATGGATTGGTAAATATCGTTGACGACGACTACGATCTGGCGATCCGCATCTCGTCGCAGCCGTCGGACAAGTTCACCATCTGGCGCAAGATCAGGGTGGTGCCGCGCATCCTGGTTGCCGCTCCCGGGAGCAGGTTCATCGACATGCAACACCCGAACGAACTGACACCGGACGACTGCCTCGCCTACAGCGGCGAAAGCCGACGTGAGAACTGGGTGCTGTCGGATGGCGGATCGAGCATGACGATTTCGGCTGGCCGGGCATTCAGCGCCAACAACGGTGAAGTGCTCGCCGATATGGCCGCGGATGGCGCAGGTGTCGCCTTGCTGCCAGGGTTCAACATTTCTGAGCACCTTCGTACCGGGCGGCTCGCACACGTCTTCAAGGGGTGGGCACCGCCGGACTTGTGGTTGACCCTTTACTATCCGCCCTACCAGGCCCTGCCGCCGCGGATCGCTTCCTTCTCCAAGTTTTTTGAAGAGCAGCTTCCGGCGCATATGGTCATGCTGGATTGAGTCCAATCCAGGCGAACATATCAGTTCGTTTGCTGTGCTTTGATCCGTTCTGCAACGAGCGCCTGCAGGCGCCAGAGGTTGCGGTCGCGGATTCCTTCCGCCTCGAGATCGATGATCGTTTTGTGCAGGTATTCCGCGCAAGATCCGCCCTGCCCGCAGGCACTGGCGATGAGGGTAGCGGTGGATTCCATGGGCAGCGGCTGCGTGAGACCGGATCGCCTCGTGCTTGCCCAAAACGTCAGGGCGCGCCGTGTGCCTTCATGAGTCTGCACCTGGACCCACCGGACCATGTCCGCGACTTCGCGGTACCTGATCTCACGCGCGACGAGCACACGAAGATCCTTGCGGCGGCGCTCGTCGGATAATCGCAGCAGGACACCATCACATCGGCCGCCTCGCTCGAGAGCCATCATCAGGCCAGGTTGCTCGCTGGTTGCCCGCCAGCGTTCGATCTTCAATGAAAACGAGCGGTGCCAGCCGTAGGCAGTCGCGCGCTCGCGGGCGGTCGCTTCGAACTCAGGGCTCCAGATCAGGGAGCCATAGGCGAAGACCCAGATCGGATCGCTGCCTGCCTCCTGCTCGAGCCTATCGACGAGATCGTCGAGTTCCACTTCGGAAAGCGGCGTCCAGCGCGGCTCCGGGCCATCGTCCTGGACGTCTCGCAACGTCAGGGCAACCAGGGCGGGAGTTAGCAGCATCATTGTCGGTTTCCGAAGTTGGGCAGGGAGAGAACAGGATCGGAGCCGCGACCTCTTCCGTGTCACGGCTCCGAGATTTGGGTCAGGACTGGACGAATGCCAGAAGATCGGCATTCAGCACGTCGGCATTGACGGTCAGCATCCCGTGCGAAAAGCCCGGATAGGTCTTGAGCGAGCCATTCTTCAGGAGCCTGGAGGACTTCAGCGCTGAGTCCGCGATCGGCACGATCTGGTCGTCCTCGCCATGCAGGACGAGTGTCGGAACAGTAATCGCCTTCAGGTCGTCCGTCTGGTCGGTCTCGGAGAAGGCCTTGATGCCATCATAGTGGGCCTTCGCGCCGCCCATCATTCCCTGCCGCCACCAATTCTGGATAACACCTTCCTGAACCTTCGCGCCATCCCGATTGAAACCGTAGAACGGCCCAGCGGGAACATCACGGAAAAACTGACTGCGGTTGGCGGCCAGTGCGGAACGGAAGCCGTCGAAGACTTCCATCGGCAGGCCTTCGGGATTGGCATCCGTCTTCAGCATCAGCGGAGGGACGGCGGAGACAAGAACCGCCTTGGCGACGCGGCCTGAGGGCTGGCCGTGGTTGGCAACATAGCGGGCGACTTCACCGCCGCCAGTGGAGTGGCCGATATGGACGGCATTCTTCAGGTCGAGTGCTTCGACAACAGCGAAAGCGTCCGCCGCATAGTGATCCATGTCGTGACCTTCCGAGACCTGTGCGGAGCGGCCGTGGCCACGACGGTCATGGGCGACGACACGATAGCCCTTGGAGAGGAAGAACAGCATCTGTGCGTCCCAGTCGTCCGAAGACAACGGCCAGCCGTGATGGAAGACGATCGGCTGAGCGTCCTTGGGACCCCAGTCCTTGTAGAAGATCTCGACGCCGTCCTTGGTGGTTACGTATGCCATTGTCTTGGTTCCTTCGCTGGTATTGATGGCGGCAGCCGTATTGGCTGCGAAGCTGAGAGAGGGTGATATCGTCATGACTGCAGCGGCGGCACCTGCGGAGAGCAGCATGTTCCTGCGGGTCATGGAAGAAAGGGTTTCGGTCATTTCGCGTCCTGCGAACTTCGTTTTCGATAGCTTCAGGCGACGCTGAGTTCGTCTGACGGCTTGGATAATGCCGTCAGAAGGCGCCGGTCACAATTGCATCAATCGTTTCTACTTTATTGCACGTGGCGCAATTATCCCCGTCGCCGATGATGATCTGGGCCGGGGCGTAAAATCCCATCGGCGCGGCGGCGAAGGCAGCCGGGCAGCGGCAATTTCACGATCAATGGCAAGTCTGCCCGACCTGAGAGATAGGTGACGTTTCGTACCGGAGACATGGGTAACACTTTTCGCTTTTTGGCGGGAGGTGTTGATGCCGTGGAAAGAGACTTCGGTGATGGAGGAACGTCTACGA
>NZ_ML133718.1 GCF_003985155.1 Rhizobium vallis
CTGGCTCATCCACGGTTGTAACCGGAGGGAGAACGGGCGACGCCGCCACGCCTCTTGCCGGGTGGCCACCCGGCAAGAGGCTCAGTCGCTTCAATCGCACAAAATCACCAATGTGCAGATACAAGGGGGCCACACGGCACACCCTTCATTCTCATCCCCAGCTCATACGCTGCACATCATGCAAACATGGCCACAAATCGTCGCCTCGCGATGGGACATTTTATTTGTCTATTCGTTGTGGCACGATCCCGCCGTACTGCGAACTCGCAATAGAGGGCTGATCCTGGGATGAAACAGGACTGGGAGCAAATAGTCAGCTACTTCGGCGCTGCGCGGCTTCGATCAGGCAGTGATGAATTAAAGGCAGCACTCGGCGGAATTGAAGACGTCGCAAAATCCATCCGTCAAAGTGCTCTTAGAGAAGGCCTATTTGGCTGGACATCGATGCTCGATCTATGCGTTCAGCAGACAGACGTCGAGGCGTACTCCGGCCCATACCTTCGTGTCTCACCCGTTGCGTCGGGGATGATCGAGTTTCGCTATCTCGACACCGCTATCGAAAGCCGACAGTGGCACCGCACCGAAGTTCCAACCCAAGCCGTATGGCGGCTGGAGGCGTTTTTCGACCAACTAGGTTGGCGTCCCAAGTCCACTTAGGGTCGCCTGTTAACAGATCGAAACGCCCATTCGGCGTCGGTTACGTCGAAGTCCACATTGCGGTTCCCCAAAAGCTTCCGTAATCCCTTTGAATCAGCCCCATCCCAACCATTTAATCCCACTCGCGAGCAACAATGCCCTCTACTTCAATCCTAAACGACATTCCCGGAGGCAAGCCGCTGCTTGAGTGGTTCGGGCGCGTGCCCCGCTTCCATGATGCCTATCTGCTCGAGATCACCTTCTCCAACGGAGCCGGGCTGCTGCGCATCCACGCCTGGAACATGACGAATGAAGTGGATGCCAAGGGCTACTTCATCCTCGACAAGCACGCGATCGTCACTCTTACCCTTGAGGGTGTGAGCGCGATCAATTGTATCGATTTCGATATGGTGCCGGGCATCATCTACGGTTTAGAGATCACCAAGGCGGACGAGCATTTCCGCGTTGAATGGGATTCAAGCTACGGAGTGGACGGCTTCGTCACTGCCAAGGACATACGGATCGACCTGGTGCCGGGAAAACCCGACTGAGACGAGTTTCGAGACAGGCTCTCAGTGATGCAATTCCTCTAGGCGACTAGGCTGTGAACTCATAAATCGTATTGGCGGCGATCGTTGACAGAATGAGACAGTCTCCTCAATAGCTCAGATGGAGCCAATAGTTCGGCTCCGTTTCGAGGATTTTCATCAGCTCCAAGTATCTCGACCTTGCTTCAGAATCATCCGGTGCTGCGTTCTTCCACAGCGTGAAGTTGGCTGGCCTGAGAAGCTGGTCGCCCTCATAGTCGCGTATTTCGATGCTCGGCAAAGACGTTAAGATCGCGGCGATCACACGATCTGGTCCATGGCGTACGGCGTCCCATGCTGGATGTTCAAAACCTTCGATGGTTTCAACTACGATATTCAGGCTCATCTTTGTTTCCTGCTGCTGCATCCGCAGCATAAGCTGGTTCAACGTCCCTAAGGAAGAAGGCTTTCCTGTCGCTGTGAATTATAATCCAGGCTCCGCATGAACAGATATGACCTGACCGACTTCGAACGGCGCGTGATCGAGCCACTGTTGGTCAACAAACCGCGTGGTGTGCCTCGTGTTGACGACCAAAAAGTCTTGAACGGTATTTTCTGGGTTTTGCGATCCGGTGCGCCATGGCGCGATATGCCGGAACGATATGGCCCCTATACGACCTGCTGCAACCGGTTTCGACGCAGGATGAGAGCTGGAATCTGGGACAGGTTGATGGATGCTCTCACGAGCCCGTCGGATGATAATGTGACAATGATCGATGGCACTTCCATTCGCATACATCAATTGGCGGCAACACTGAAGGCGGATCATCAGGATCGCTGCTTTGGACGAAGTCGGGGCGGTCTTACAACAAAAACCCATGCCGTAACTGATGGCAACGGACTGCCAATCAAAGTTGCCATCACACCGGTAACGCCCACGACCTAACCGCAGCCAGTGAACTGCTCAATGACCTTCCCCCTGGTGGAATGCTGCTTGCTGACAAGGCTGACGATGCCGATTGGCTACGCGCAAAGTTGAGAACCAGGCGTTCTGGGCGAACATCCCACCGAAATCCAACCGAAAGAGACCGATCGTCTTCAGTCCGTGGCTTTACAGGAAGCGAAATCTAATCGAGCGCTTCTTCAGTAAGCTGAACTGCTACCGAAGAATTGCGACCCGGTACGACGAGCTGGGCGTAACGTTCCTCGCCATGACAAAGCTTGCTTGTATTCGCCTCATTCTCCGCCATAACGAGTCCACGGCCTAGTAAAGCGTCCTCCTGTATGCTTCTTCCAGGTCTTCATCGATCTTGCGCATCTCGTCCCCATCGCTCGGCGCCCCGGTCGTTTCATCCAGAATGATCTTCACCAGCGACGGCATCGTCGTGCGATCCTGGAAATGATCCGGGCTCCACAAGTGAGAGCGCCGAAACGCCTTGGCGCAGTGCATGAAGACCTCGCTCACCTGGACCACGATGGCGAGTTTGGGAGCGCGATCGTTGACACTCATGCTCGCCAGCAGTTCGGGGTCTTTCACCAGAGTGGCGCGACCGTTCACCCGCAACGCGTCGTCAAACCCCGGAATGATGAACAGCAGTCCAACCGTCGGATTTGCGAGAATATTGACCAGCGTATCGAGGCGGTTGTTGCCGGGCCGGTCCGGTATCACAAGCGTGCGCTCATCGAGAATCTTGACAAAGCCGGCGGGGTCGCCGCGCGGGCTGACATCAGCTTTCCCATTCAGATCCTGCGTGCCGATGCACAGAAATGGCGAGCGGCTGATAAAATCCTGGGCATGCCGGCCGAGCCTGTCCTGACACTTCTGTATGGCCAGAGCATGCGTCGCATCGAACAGACCTCGAAGAGACTGTTCGTCTTTTATGACGAATTCCGGATTAAGCTTGAACCCCTTCATTCTATCGCCTCTCGAGTTCGCTTGATCAGCCCCCTCTGATTGGTCCGCACTTTTGATGTACGTACCTCAAATTTAGTATAGCAAAATCCGGCTGCAATCAAGCCGGATCAGGCTAGCGCTCGCCCTCACGCCGCCCCCGCCGCCATTCTCCCACGCGCCTCGAGAAACGCCGCCGTCAGCCTCGCCAGCACAGGCGAGGTCACGGTCCCGTTCGCGCCGCCGATCGGATCGACGATGTGGATCTGCCGGAGATCGTCCATGAATTCGTCCCAGAGCGGCTGCCCGCCCTCTTCCAGCAGTTCGGCGCGAATGCTCAGGTCCTCCGTCACCGGCAGGTGACGTCGCCCCCAGGCGCCGATCATGGCGAAGAGCGGAACGAGCTGCACTGACGGCTCGGTCAGGCTGTAGATCGCCTTCTGGCTATGGCTCGGATCGTCCCGCTTGCTGAGGAAGCCGAGCTTGAGCAGCCGCTTCAGCCGGGCGGCCAGAATGTTGGAGGCAATCCCCTCCTGCGAGTGGGTCAGGAGATCGCGGAAATGCCGGCGATTACCGAACATGATGTCGCGGATAATGATAAGACTCCACCGGTCGCCCAGCACTTCCATCGTCAGGTTGATCGGGCAGCCCGAACGCAATTCCATATCCACGAAGCATCTCCTACAAAAACCAGTTGCATTATAGGATCGCTCATGCGAGAAGACAACTAGTTTCAAATCACAATCAGATGGAGGATGGCATGTCGAAGGTACGCGTCGCAGGGTTTTCCGTTTCCGTGGATGGTTTCGGCGCCGGGCCGGAACAAAGCCTGGAATATCCCTTGGGAAAGCGGGGGCCGGACATGTTCCAATGGTTCTTCCACACCCGCACTTTCCGCACGATGATCGGCAAGGACGACGGCTCGACAGGTATCGACGAGGACTATGGGTCGCGCGCCATGGCCAATTTCGGCGCCTTCATCCTCGGTCGCAACATGTTCGGCCCCATCCGCGGCGAGTGGCCGGATGATACCTGGAAAGGCTGGTGGGGTCCGAACCCGCCTTACCACGCGCCGACTTATATCCTGACGCATTATCCGCGCGAGCCGATCGTCATGGAAGGCGGCACGACCTTCCACTTCATCACCGGCGGCATTCATGAGGCGCTCGACAAGGCGAAGGCTGCGGCCGGCGATAAGGACGTCAAGATCGGCGGCGGGGTCTCGACCGTCCGCCAGTATCTGCAGGCGGGCCTCGTCGACGAGCTGCATTTCGCCGTCTCCCCCGTTGTGCTCGGCCAGGGCGAAGCGATGTTTGCAGGCATCGACCTCCCCGCCCTTGGCTTCCGCGTCACCCAGCATGTCGCAAGCGAGCACGCCACGCATATCGTGCTGGCGAAATAGCCTTTCAGCGCAAGGCGCTTGCGGCCACGACGGCCGCATCGCCGCCGCGAGATCACGCGTGCTGTCACCAAAGCGTGTCGAAATAGGTCTGGCTTTGCGGTCCAATCAGCGTAAAGTGCCTGACATCGGCCCCTTGGATCACCGGCCAGACCGCTTGAGAGATCATACGTGCTCTTGCCGCTTCATGAAGGGCACGGAAATGCTCCTGTCACTCATCTCCCTCGACGACTCCGAAATAACGATCGTCACCGACGCCGTTCGGCAATGGTGCAGCGAGAGGAAATTCGACATCGACAGCATCGAAGGCCGCCGCGCCATCACCCTCGCCGTCGACCTCATCCAGACGAAAACCCCGCACGAGAAGCTTTTCGCCGAGCTGTCGACGCAGATGGACAGCAACTGATATCCGCCCATCAAGGGGCGAGACTATAGATGCAAGGAGCAGCGTCGGAGCGCGTGCTTCGAGGCTCCGCCCTGCGGGCTGCGCGCCTCAGCATGAGGGGCGTCGCAGGATGCCGCGCCAAGGCCTACAGAGAGGCTCCCCCTAGGCGCGCCCGGATTGCGCGCCGAGGCTCAAGAGAGCCTCATCCTGAGGTGCCCCGCAAGGGGCCTCGAAGGACGAGGCGGGCGCGCCGCCCGCATCTTGCATATCCCTATCCCCTTCACCCGTCCCGGCCAGCCTCTAGCTTTTCCAGATAGGCGCAGAACATGTCGGCCATGGCGTCGGCATAGGCTTCGATCTCAGCAGGGCTTCGCTCGGCCTCGGAGAACTGCTTTCCCACCGTGCCGAGCGTCGTGGAGATCAGGTCGCCGGCGAGTTCCCGCGTCGCCTCCGGCGCTGAAGGTAGCGCTTCGCGCATGAACAGGTCGACAAAACGGTCCCCCGCTGCCCTCGCCGCCAGCGCTTCCGGCGCATCGCGGTAAAGGGGTGCTGCGTCATGCAGCGCCACGCGCATCGCCGCCTCTTCGCATTCCGAACGAAGAAAGGCGTGGACCAGGCTGCGCAGCCGTGCGAGCGGCGGCTTTTGCGCATCGGCGAGAATGTCGCCAAGCATGTCGGTCGTCTGTCGCCACTCGTCGCTCTGCAGCCGGAAGAGGATCGCCGCCTTGTTGGGGAAATACTGGTAGAGCGATCCAATGCTGACACCAGCCCTTTCCGCCACCCGCGCCGTGGTGAAACGCTGCGCGCCTTCCCGCGCCAAAACCTGAGCAGCGGCATCCAGGATCGCCGCCACGAGCTCGTTCGAGCGGGTCTGCCTGGGCTGTTTTCTTGAGGAAATCTGGGCTCTTGGGCGATCGGTCATGGCAGCGCTCGGCAATGCGAATAGCAGATGCGACGAATTACTCGTATTTTCAATCCGACGCAACAACCTGCCGATTTCAAAGGAGACGACCCCAAATGACGACACTGACCACAGCCCCGCTGGCGCCCCTGCTCGACCGCCTGTTTGAAGAAGCAGCGGCAGCACCCGGCCCCGCAGCATCTGGATTGTCGAGCGACGAGCGGATGCGCCTGATCGGCAGCAAGACCGGATATATCGAGCTTTACGGCCGTCTCAAGGACCTCTGGCTGCCCGTCTCCAGGGAGGCCGGCGCGCTGCTCTACATGCTGGCGCGCAGCAGCCGCGCCCGCGTGATCGTCGAATTCGGCACATCCTTCGGCATCTCGACTCTCTATCTCGCCGCCGCCTTGCGCGACAATGGCGGCGGCCGGCTGATCACCAGCGAGTTCGAGCCGTCGAAGCTCGCCCGCGCCCGCGCCAACCTCACGGCCGGCGGCCTCATCGACCTGGTGGAGATGCGCGAAGGCGATGCCCTTCAGACCCTGAGCACTGATATGCCCGAGAAAATCGACCTGCTGTTCCTGGATGGAGCGAAAGCCCTCTATCGCGATATTCTGGACCTCGTCGAAGACCGGCTGAGCCCAGGCGCCCTTATCATCGCCGACAACGCCGACGTCAGCCCCGAATACCTCGCCCGCGTCCGCTCACCGGCATCAGGCTATCTGTCGACGCCCTTTGCGGAGGATATCGAGCTGTCGATGCGCATGTGATTGCGCCACCGCCAAAGCGTGCCGCATGACACAAATCATGCGGCACGCTTCAGAGAACAGCCAACCGCTCAAAGGCGCTTTTCAAAGAACAAGTCCGGATAGGGATCGTCGTTGAACCGCGCGATCTCCCGCCAGCCGGTTCCACGATAAAGCTGCTGTGCCTCGGGCAGCGCGCTGTTCGTATCGAGACGCAGAACCTCGATCGACAGCGCGCGGGCGATGTCCTCGGCAGCGCCCATCAGCCGTTTGGCGAGCCCAAGCCCCCGCGCCGAAGGGGCGACCCAGAGCCTCTTGATCTCCGCAATCCCGCCGCCGCCCTTCAGCCCGACGCAGCCGATCGGCAACCCGTCCGACATCGCCACCAGGAAGACGCCGCGCGGACGGATCATATCCCCGGCATCGGGATCGCGCGAAAGCGATACGTCGAACCCCCTGGCGAAGCGGCGCGCAAGTTCGCCATAATACTCGCCGAGGCAATAGCGGGCGTCTTCATGCCGGGGGTCTTTCTCCTCGATCACGATCTGGTCGCGCCGAAGCGAGGCGGCGACGAGATCCATGGCGCGCAACAATTCCTCCGGATGGCGATGGCGCGCCAGAAATGCCTCCGCCTGCGCATTGGAAAGCGCTTCATAGGCCTCGAATTCAGAGTGCCCGGTGTCGGTCAACCGGGCGATACGGCGGCGCGCATCGTCGGAATTGGCAACCGTCTCGATCAGCCCCTCCTCCTCCAGACTGCGCAGCAGCCGGCTCATCAGCCCGGAGTCGAGACCGAGATGATCACGGATCACCGCAACATCCGACTGCCCCTTGCCGATCGCATTCAGCACCCGCGCCGCCCCGAGCGGACGACCGCGCCCGAGAAAAGACGTGTCGAGCGCGCCGACTTCAGTGGTGACGGCACGGTTGAAGCGGCGAACGCGAGAGATGGGATCGGAAACCATATTATCTGACTTAGGTCAGATAATTAATCTGTCAATTCGGGAGACCGAAAGGCCGCGCTCGAAAGTGAGAGCCTTATCATGGTGCCCCCAGCGAGGGGCCTCGAAAGACGAGGCGGGTGCGCCGGCGATCAATGCCCGCAAGAAGTGGCGCTACAGGCGCGTGCTTCGAGGCTCCACCCTCCGGGCTGCGCACCTCAGCATGAGGGATGTAGGAGAATGCCCTGCCCATAATGGCGCAATTAGGTACTGCCACCCCGAACTCCTTGGCCCCGACAACGACGTTGATCGGTCGCGAGGATGCCCCGATCAGCGGGAGCAATATAATAATTCCTCAACCCAAGAGCATTTAAGGTCATCGCAGAACGGCGGACACATGACCTCCAGATCGTGTGCCTTGCAAGCCTTGACTTTATATCTTTGAATATATATTTCTTGGGGCAGACAATGTCATACGACGTGAAATTTCATCCCGATTTCGTTCCTGAATGGAAGGAGCTGGAAATGGGGTTGAAAGAATTAGTTGGCGAGGTTCTGGACCACCTTGAAGACGATGGCCCGTTCCTGGGTCGACCTGAGGTGGATACGCTTTCGGGTTCCGGTCACGCCAATATGAAAGAGATCAGAGTTAAGTTTGTAAAGCAGGCGTGGCGTTTCGCCTTTGCCTTCGACCCCGACCAGACTGCCATTATCCTTTGCGGCGGGGAGAAGCAAGGTAAGAACCAAGAGCTATTTTACAAGAAACTAATAAGTAAGGCTGACCCGCGTTTCGATTCGTGGCTGAAGGAGAAAAAAGATGAGCACTGACTGGAAGACGCTACGCGCCGAACTCCCGAAAGATGTTCGTTCACGCCTTGACGAAAAGCGCGCGGCGCGTCGCTTGGGCAAGGCTCTAGCTGAAGTGCGCAAGGCGATGAACGCAACACAGCAGGAAGTCGCCACTCGCGCTGCCATGACGCAGAACACCGTTTCGAAGATTGAAAGTGCTGACGATGTCCTCATTTCCTCTGTGGTGCGCTACATGCACTCCATTGGAGGCGGTGTCGAGCTTGTCTTGAAGACACCTGACGGCAACGCGAAGCGGGTCGACTTTGATCCCGAGATTTATGTGAAACAATATCCATAAGCGAAAGGTTGTGCGTAATCACGCCTTGGTGCCCGTCGCTACCTAATTTCGCACAATGGCGGGCGTCAGAGGGCGACTCATGCCGATGTCCAGAAGAGTTTCGGCGTCCAAGAGAGCCTCATCCTAAGCGCCCCAAAGGAGCCTCGAAGGACAAGACGGCCCCACCCCACCTTGCGCATCCCCATCCCCTCACCTAAGGCAATGCAACTCCCCTATAGCAAGGCTGCCCGGTGCTCCGCTTCACTCTCCACGCCCTGATCGCCGTCATCCTCACCCTGCTCACCCAGATCGGCGGCATTGCCTATCTCCTCGCGCTCGCCGCCGCGCGCGCCATCGGCACACGGCGATTTCCCGCAAGGCTCGCCCTCTTCCTGCTCTGCTATGCCGGCGCTAGCTTTGCGGCCGGCCTCGCCGCTCCGATGTTCGGCCGGGTGCCCCTCTCCTGCCTCTCAGGCGCCGCAGACCGGCTTGTGGTCCGCTCCCCGATCTACTGTGCGCTCAACCGCAACTACGTCACACCAGAGGTCCGCAATCTCGCAAAAGCGCTCGCCGCCCACATGGACCAGCAATTTCCCGGCACCATCACCGTGGCGCTGGACGCAAATTTCCCCTTCATGAACGGCTTCCCGCTGCTGCCGCATCTGTCGCATACCGACGGCAGGAAGCTCGACTTCGCCTATTATTACAAGGATGCCGACGGCAATTTCCTCAATGGCGTCACGCGCTCGCCGATCGGTTATTTCGCCTTCGAGGAACCCGCCGCCGGCGACGAACTACCCTGCGCGGGCCGTAACGACTGGCTCACCACCCGCTGGGATTTCGATGCGCTCCAGCCTCTCTTTCCGGCCTATGCAATAGAGAAACAGCGCATGTCGGCCGCGATCGCCTGGCTGACGACGGAAGGCGTGAGCCGCTTCCGCCTTGAGAAGATCTTCATCGAGCCGCATTTGAAGAACGCGCTAGGGATGACCGACGCCCACGTCCGCTTCCAGGGCTGCCGCGCCGCCCGCCACGACGACCATCTTCATATTCAGGTCGAGTGATCTCTTTCTCTTCAACGTCCCAATGACCCGCGAATACGTCCGAGCAGGACCAGGAGGCTGAGACCTGTCCAAAGGAGACTAAAACCAAGAAAAAAGAGGATTAGAGGAAAGAACAGCAACGGTTCATCGGCGGCCGTGATCATCGACGACTTGCCAGGTAGCTCTCCTCGAACCAGACACACCATATGGTAGCTCAGCAGGAGAGGCCCAAACAGCGTAAAGCCGATAAAAGCCGACCAGGAGCGCAACCAATTTTTCATGCGAAATGACCCTTAAAACAATGGTGCTGGTCGGCGCCAGCGCACCTCTCCCTCTTAGTTGTTCGCAATATGACGCTCATTTACTCGCGGTAGATAAATAGAATCCGCACAACTTAATCGAATTCGCGCTTCGGCCCCATAGCGGAAAGCAGTCGTTTCCCAACCGCCGGATTTTTCGGAGAGCAGCCGTTGCCTCGTGGGCATGTCATCGTCATCCCAGGTAGCGCACGCCACCCTCACCCCGGATGCGCCTCGTCATAAGCGCGCTGCGCCGCAAAGATCGCGTCCATGTTCTTCTCCGCCCAATGCGCAAGGGCCGAAACCGTGTCCGTCAGGGTGGATCCGAGCGGCGTCAGCGCGTATTCTACGGTCACCGGCACGGTCGGGAAGATGGTGCGGGAGATCAGACCGTTGCGCTCCAGCTTCCGTAACGTCTGCGCCAGAACTTTCTGCGATATGCCCTTGATATCGCGGCGGATATGGTTGAAGCGCACCGGCCCGCCCTGCAGCCGGTCGAGAATGAGTACCGCCCATTTGTCGGCCAGCCGATCCAGCACCAGCCGCGTCGGACAGCGGTCCTCATAGACGTTATAGGCCTGTTGCATGTCCGCCATCTCTACCCCTTCCCGGTTTCCCCGGGGAAACATGGAGTTTCCCCAACGAAACCATGTTACGAAAAAGTGCTCTCTTTTCCAATCCTGAATTACCTGTATCTATCCGATCGGAAGATAGTTTCCAATAGATACCAAGGAGAGCGGCATGAGCAACAAGATTCTGGTCCTCGGCGCGACGGGCACCGTCGGCAAACACCTGGTGGAAGGGCTGCTGGCCAAGGGCGAAGCCGTCAAGGCCGCCTCGCGCTCGGGCAAGCCGGTGGCGGGCGCCGAAGGCGTCGTTTTCGATTACGCCAGGCCGGAAACCTTCGGCCCGGCCTTCGAAGGGGTCAACCGCGCCCATGTGCTTCTGGCCTCCGGCTATGTCGATGCCAAGGGCATGCTGCTGCCCGTCATCGAAGCGGCCGCCAGCCACAAGGTCAAGGTCGTCTTCCAGAGCGTCATCGGCGTCGATGCCGATGATTCCATTCCCTATCGCCAGGTCGAGATCGCGCTGGAAAAGTCAGGCACGCCTTACGTCATCCTGCGTCCGAACTGGTTTTCCGACAATTTCCACACCTTCTGGAAGCCGGGCATCGACCACGGCCAGATCGCGCTTCCGGCCTCCGACGGCAAATCGAGCTTCATCGACGCCCGCGATATCGCGGCAAGTGCTGTCGCCGCCCTCACCTCCCAGGCCTTCGACGGCAAGGCGTTCAACCTGACCGGCCCGGAAGCGCTCTCCTATACGCAAGCCGCGGCAATCCTCTCCGAGGCAACAGGCAAGCCGATCGCCTATAACGCCATATCAGACGAGGCCTTCATCGGCATCCTCACCGGCGCCGGCGTGCCGGCCGATTACGCAAGCTTCCTCGCCTCGATCTTCTATCCGGTCCGAGAGGGCTGGACCGCCGTCGTCACCGGCGATGTCGAGACGCTAACCGGCAAGGCCCCGCGCCCGCTGAAGACCTACGCCACCGATTATGCCGCAGCACTGAAGGCGTAACCGCGACCAAAGCCGCAGACGGCGGATTTCCGCCGTCTGCACGGCGTCGTCAGACGCTTCGGCACTCCCTAACCGGCTTATCCGCGCGAAAACCGGTTCAGGAAAGACTATCGCAAGGTTACCCGGCCGTGATCGCCGCGCAGAAGGTTCAGCCAGGCCTGCGACACTTTCTCCGCGCCTGTGCCCCCGAAGTGGCAATCGTCGTAGCGGTCGTCTCCATCGAGCAACGCGTCGGAATTCACGCCCTCTCGGATACCGTGGCCGCTTTTTGACAGGGCCAGTTGCGCCCGTACGATCTCATTGTCTGGAATATGCTCCTTGAAGCCGCCGTTGCTCGGTTCGAGGCATTTCGATGCGATCGAAATGTAAACGGGCGCTGCGACGCCGTGCTGACGCAATGTGTCTACCATCGACATGAATTGTTTCTGATAGGCCTCTGCTGTGGTGCCCATGACAAGGTCCTTCTCTCCTTGCACCCAGAGGACGCTCGTTGCCCGGTAACCGGAATCCTGAAGCTGTTTGATTGTATCGACCAGCACAGGATTGAGGTCGCCACCTGCCGCCCATCGCGCGACCTCCGATCCGGAATAGGCGAGAGGCGCGAGGATGACGATGTCATCTTGTCCCGATGCGATCAGTTTGTTGCCAAGAAGCGTCCAGTACTCTCCCTTGGTATCGGTCGATCCAAGAAGTGGCGACGCCGCGATGAAGCACTGTTTGTCAAAGGCGTTTACGACGCGAGCGCCATACTCTGACCGGTGCCGTTGTCCACCCTCGTTGGCCGCGTTCGATTGGCCAAGAATGAGTAAGACAGCGGTTCGATCAGTTTGAGCCGGGCAGGTCACAGGCGTTTTTGATTCATCCCCGATCAGTCGTTCCTTGCTGTCGAGAGTATAACGGCTTGGAGCAGCCGCCTTCTCTGCGCCAACCATTTTCCTCAACTGGGAAAGTTGCGGCCAGGGAAAGATCTCATGTCTGGCGCTCATGCCGCCAAGCAAATACATGGCGACCGCGGCGGCCAGGCCGACTGCTAGTGTTTTGCGCACGTCGCTACCTATGAACATCATCCGATGACATGGAGCCTACGGGCCAATCAAGGCTGCTCCAGCCATGAAGGTTGCTTTACGCCAGCCACATCTGCTTGCTCGGGCATGATCTTTAGAAAAAGCTTCGTCGCGAAGATCGAGCCCCAAATCGACGACTATTTCGCGTGGAGGCGCCGGAAACATCTAAACTATGAGCCGGACCAGTGACTGCAATCATCCATTTGGGTGAGAGATCGGCAAGCGCTGTACCCCTCGCGCCTCAGGTCAACCGGTCAAATATGAGTAAGAGGCTTGCTTGCCCACCCTCAATGACCTCCCTGTGCGGACGAAAGCCCGCAGACAACGAACAGCGAATGGCTGTTTCGTTGGCTTTCGCATGACAGATGAAACAATTGAGGGTTTCGGAAAAGAGGGAAGGAACCACATCCTGCACATATGAGGCAAGCATTGCCCTACCCAGGCCCTGCCCCATGAATCTCTCGTCACCAATGAACAGGTCGATGGCGACCCCGTCATCTTCGCCTATCTCAGCTGCGAATTCAGGATAATCTTGCAGCAAATAGCCCTGTATCTTGCCGAAAGGCTCGCCCCGATAACAAGCGACGTGGCAGCGCGTGGGGTGGCCTGGACTAAGGCGCGGCGAATATTTTCTTTCAATATCCGCAATGTCTATCGGCACCTTTTGATAATGCGCGCGCATATGCGGCCGATTTAACCAATCACACAATTTGGGGAAATCCATTTCGGTGAGTGGCCTGAAATCGATCATCCCATTTCTCCTTTGCGCGATCAGGCCGTGATGACCCGCGCTTCATGTGGTGGGACGAGCGCTTCAAGCCGGCCGGTTTGATCTGGCCGAGGCTGAGATCGAAGGCCACTGACAGCACCTATGCAATGCCGCCAATCGGCCATTGCCCATCGCTCAAATCACCAGAACGCTAAGACCGCCTCCTAAGGCGTGATCCTGAGCCGCCCATTGGCCGATCCGGCGTTCACCTTGTCACCAGCGCGAGACCGGAAAAACCTCCAGACCCTGCCTGCCAGTCTGTATAGAGCGCGGGGCATGTAGATGATGGCCAGGATAAGCAAGGCTCCGGCCGCCACCAGAAAGGCGAATTCCCCGTCGACCTCGCAAGCCCCTTCAAAAACAGCCTCCAACAACGATCCGACACCATCAGCGCCCCTCTGATTGCCCGTCTTCGGGCCTTGATCATCCATCTCGCTCCCTCGCTCCATCTGGTGGATACGTAGGAATGCCGCGAAATCGTTGCAACCGCCCGGTGGCAGGCGACGAGATGGAAACGCCAGGAGATCGACGGCCTTCATCGGCCTGCAGCCAAACCTCGATGCACCCGTCAGCCCTCGCCGCCAGCCTTGGCAAGCAGCCGCGCCAGTGCGACGTTGTGAAAGTTAGAAAAACAAGTTTTGCTTTAATCGGAAATTCGACACCACCACAGGTTAGGTGTTATTTGAATCGCGGTCATAATCGACTGGAGGAATGACAATGAACGATCAGCAAGGAAACAACCCGTTTGATGGCCCTCAAATGCAGGGAACGCGTTACGAGCGTGCCGATATGTCAGGCGCTAACTTCGATGGCGTAAATCTCGCAGACGCCCGATTTTACGCTGTCTTGACGAACGCAAAATTCGTCGACACCAATCTGTGCAAAGCGGATTTTGACGATGTCAACCTTGCAGGCGCGCGCTTTGATAACGTCAATCTGTCTGGAGCCGCTGTCACGAATGCAAACCTGTCGCGATTGACCATAAGCAATGTCACATTGGCAGATTCGGACATTAAGGATGCCGATTTGACAGGAATGCGGATCAATGGAGTTCTCGTAACCGATCTATTCGAGGCCTATGACAGGCGAAAAGCTGCGCCGCCGGCTTAACAAACCACTTATCGCAACGGCAGCTCATAGCTCCGCTTCAGCGTCTCCATCGGCACGTCGGTCTTGACGCTGAGCACGCTTGGGATGCGGGTCAGGTGATCGGCCTGGAAGCGCCAGTAGCTGTGCAGGTCTGAAGTGACGATCCGAAGCAGGGCGTCGCATTCTCCCGTCGTCAGGTAGCATTCCATTACCTCGGGAAAACGCCTGACGGCTTCGCCGAAGCGCAGCGTCACTTCGGCATCCTGCGTCCTGAACCAGACGCGGGCAAAGACCGTCAGCCCCGCCCCGACCTTGGCCGGGTCCAGCACCGCGACATAGCGATCGATGATCCCGGCCTCCTCAAGCAGCCGCACGCGGCGCAGACATGGCGAAGGCGAGAGCCCCACCTCCTTTGCCAGCTCGACATTCGAAATACGCCCGTCGCGCTGGAGCACCCGCAGGATATGGCGATCGATCGCATCCAAAGTGACAAGCATTTTATAGCTCCCCTGTGGCTGGTATTGGCAGGATATGCCAAAGTTTCGCAATTTCCCGGACGCTTCGCAAGCTCATTGCGCCAGATTTGACCTATCGTTCCACGCATCTGTTGGGAGATATCAGATGGCAAGAAAGACAGGAAAAATCGTCCTCGCTTATTCGGGAGGGCTGGATACGTCGATCATCCTCAAATGGCTGCAGGAGACTTATGGCTGCGAGGTCGTCACCTTCACCGCCGATCTCGGCCAGGGTGAGGAGCTTGAGCCGGCACGGGCGAAGGCGGCGATGCTTGGCGTCAGGGATATCCGCATCGTCGATCTGCGCGAGGAGTTCGTCCGCGACTTCGTCTTTCCGATGTTGAGGGCCAATGCGCTCTATGAGGGGCAGTATCTCCTCGGCAGCTCCATCGCCCGGCCGCTGATATCAAAACATCTCGTCGCCATCGCCCGGGAAGTCGGCGCCGATGCCGTCGCCCATGGCTCGACGGGCAAGGGCAACGACCAGGTCCGCTTCGAGCTTGCCGTCAATGCGCTCGCCCCGTCGCTCGAGGTGATCGCCCCGTGGCGCCAGTGGAACATCCGCTCGCGCACCGAGCTTCTGGCCTATGCCGAGAAGCACGGGATACCGGTGCCGAGCGACAAGCGCGGCGAAGCGCCGTTTTCGATCGACGCCAATTTGCTGCACACTTCCACCGAAGGAAAGATCCTCGAAGATCCGGCAGAGATCGCGCCCGACTACATCTATCAGCGCACGGTCGATCCCGTCGATGCTCCCGATGTCCCCGAGACTGTCACCATCGGCTTTAAGCACGGCGACCCGGTTTCCGTGAACGGCGCGCTTATGACGCCAGCGGCCCTATTGACCGAGCTCAACCGGCTCGGCGGCCGGCACGGCGTCGGGCGGCTCGATCTCGTCGAAAACCGTTTCATCGGCATGAAGTCGCGGGGCGTCTACGAGACGCCGGGCGGCACGATCCTGCTTGCGGCCCATCGCGGCATGGAATCGATCACGCTCGATCGCGCCGCCGCCCATCTGAAGGACGAGATCATGCCCCGCTACGCCGAGCTGATCTATAACGGCTTCTGGTTCGCGCCGGAGCGGGAAATGCTGCAGGCCCTGATCGACCACAGCCAGGCCTTCGTCAGCGGCGAAGTGACGGTCAGGCTCTATAAGGGAAGCGCTGCGGTCATCGCCCGCACCTCCCCCTCGTCACTCTACTCAGCCGATCTCGTCACCTTCGAGGAAAGCGCCGTCGCCTACGACCACCACGACGCGCAAGGCTTCATCCGCCTGAACGGCCTGCGGCTCCGCAGCTGGGCGGCGCGTAACGCCCTCTCTCCGGCCTCATCCTGAGGCGCCCCGCAAGGGGGCCTGAAGGTCCGGGCTGGCCACCGCTTGGGCAAATCTGGGTGCCGGCCGGCCTTCGCACCCAGCCACCCGCCCTCGTCCTTCGAGGCTCCGGCCCTTGGCCTGCGCACCTCTGGATGAGGGCTGATCGTAGTGCCCTGTAGCTGGCACGCCCTCTCTCCAGCCTCATCCTGAGGTGCCCCGCAAGGGGCCTCGAAGGGCGGGGCTGGCCACCTCGCCACCGGAATCGCGGCTATACCGCCAATCCCACGAAGGCCTTCAGCAGTCCCAGTCCCTCCGGCCAGGTCTCCAGCCCGCTTTGGCCGTTGATATGGCCGGCCGAGCCGATGGTTTCGAGGTCGCTGCCCCATTGGGCCGCCCGCGCCTGCGCATAGTTGAGCGTCCCATAGGGATCGTCAGTGCTTGCCACGATCAGCGACGGGAAACGGAACCGTTCCTCCGGCACGCCGGCAAAACCTGCCGCCTCGGCAGGGAAAGACGCGGAGGAAGGATCGGGCACGGCGACCAGAAACGCCGCCTTGGCAGGCGCGTCCGAGACCTTCTGCCAATGCGCGACCAGCAGGCAGGCAAGGCTGTGGGCGACGAGAACCGGCGGCTCTGCCGCCGACCGCACGGCCCGGTCGAGCGCGGCGATCCAGTCGAAAAGCTCCGGCTCGTCCCAGCTTGCGGGCGAGAAGCGGCGGATCGAAGGATCGGCCTCCTCCCACCGGCTTTGCCAATGGCTGCTTCCCGAATTGCCGATGCCGGGCAGATGTATGAATTCGCTCACCGCTTCACCTCTTCGTTGCTGTCGGCCCATTCTGGCGGTTTACTTCAGCCGGGAGAATTGGCATCCATCGGAAAAGAGAGGCGCAAACCGATGGATTAAAGGCGAATGGCCAGACGACCCGATCGCACAGACTTCGATCCGACCGATATCGCCATCATAGAGATCCTCCAGGACGACGGGCGGATCAGCGTTTCCGACCTCGGCAGAAAGGTCGGCCTTTCCCAGCCCGCCGCCTCGGAGCGGTTGAAGCGGCTGCAAGAGCGCGGCGTCATCACCGGCTACCGGGCGGTTGTCGATCCCGCGTCCCTCGGCCTCGGCATGTCGGCGATCATTCGCCTGCGCACGACGCATGAACATATCAAGCCGTGCCTGAAACAGTTTTCCGAAATGCCTGAAATCATCGAGGTGCTGAGGCTTACCGGAGAAGATTGTTTTCACCTCAAGGTCATCGTCCCCTCGCCCGCCGATCTGGAGCGCATCGTCGATGCCGTCGCGCGATACGGCTCGGTGACAACAGCCATCGTCCTGCGCAGCGAACGCCCGAAATCTTTCGGTCGCGACCTGATTGCAAGGGCCTGAGGCTGCATAAGTAGCCAAGGCGCAGCGAGCGAATCCGAAGATTGTGACATGCTTGAACGCCCGCATCGACCGAAGCCCGAGGCTCCGAGTTATTTAAAACGATTTTAAAAATCCCGACCCATAAATTAATCGATTTTAATTTTATCGTTAAAATTTTCTTGTTGCAGCGCAACAGAAACTGGATTTTAATTTTTCACAGATGCTCAGTTGTTTCGTTGGAGGAACCCGCATGACTGTGACATTTCCGCTTACCGCGAGCCGCGACGCGGAAGCATTGCTGAAGCATTTGACGCTGCACAAGCTCATCTTCCCGGGAAACTGCGCCGTCTCGCTCAAGCCTGAGGTCGCCCTCGTCTCCTCCCCTCACACGACAGCCCTCGGCGCCGCCCGCACCGCCTGGTAGGAAGCCGGATTTCCCGCTTTCTAGGGATGTTTCGCCTTCGCTTGCGCTCGGCTCATTCGCGGCTTTTGCCGCTCACCCCCTCATCTGCCTGCCGGCATCTTCTTGGATAAGAAAAATGTAGGATACTGACGCTTGCCGGGCGGGTGGCCGCCCGCCCGGCAGCTGGTTGTCGGATCGTCACCTTCTTAGCCGTTTGGGGCTGTGGGGAGCAGGATCGCAACCGGC
>NZ_ML133719.1 GCF_003985155.1 Rhizobium vallis
GCCACGATGGCTTCATCGCTACAATTGGCACAGGCCTCACGGAAGTCTAAACTCAAAACCACCAATCACTAGGCTCGCTCTTACCCAGGACAACCTGTTGAGGCTCCACATCTAGTCGCTGCCGGAGAGGATTGAGTGCTAGGTCAGCGGGTCCACTGATCGAGGTTTTTCGCCAGACTCTGCTGTCGTGGGCCAGCAAGTCTTTTGGGGTGGGACGCACTGCCAACAGCTGCTTTTCCGGTGGTCAGCTGACCACAGCTACAACACTCTGAAAAGAAACGACATTTTCGGGCGCTACTATGGACGGCGCATGACCCGCTCCTCGCGCCACCTCTCACAAGATCGGTTGTGTAGAGATAGGTACCGTCCTGTCGCCGCCATGGGTCGCGGGGTCTTGGCGGTCATTTTTGATCGTACATGACGTTCTAAGGGCATTGGTCATGGTTGCCCGGGTAGAATGGCCGACAGCCCTTCTATGCGGCTGGTGTAGTAAGGTCAGTTGATGCACGGAGCCGATTGAGCGGCTTCGTGTTCGAACGAACAATCGCGGTGTTTGTCACGACTGAAAGGAGACATTGCTTTGTAATCTTAACGGCGGTCTCCGCAGGATGCTTCAGGACGAAGACCTCCCAGGCTTCGAGGACAGTCGAAATTTGCTGGTCGTAAAACGAATGTTTGCAGATCTTCGGCCGTAATCATTCTTGTAGGAAATATAGCTGGCGGCGCGGACAAATGGCTCAATCAAATTGTCGAGCATCCTTGAAAGAACGCCGAAACGCGGACGGATTGTAAAAGAAACAAATACTGTCTGACTGAGTTCCGGCTCGCGCCCGAATTCGTCGTGCAGCCGAGACGGCTTTTTGGTAGCGAGGGGAGCGGCTGTCCTCTGCTTTTACCCGCGCCGCCGAGCGTCATGGCCCGCGCGCCTCTGCGGATCATAATCACCGCGGCTGAAGCCTTCAGCACGTTCCGGGGGAGGGGGCGAGCAGGCGGAGGAAGCCGGCTCCGCGGCGAGGATGTAGGCGCTGAGCTGAAACCGCGGAGCGATAGCGACTAGCGGTCCTGGCGCTACAGATCCCCAAAGGCCGGACCTGACGGCTATGCAGTCGAATAGCGACAAGAAAAGACTCTCTGCCATCGGGCGTCGGATGAACCATGCCCTCAACGGCGAATGAGGCCAAATCGGTGGGCTTCGTCCAGCAGGACCCGCACCGAGGACGGTTGCCAGTTCTTGCCGCTGCGCACAGGCCGTTCTCCCATCTGGTCCAGTTGCGCGGCAATGTCGCGCAGCGACAGGTTGGGATCGGCAATGGCAATTGCCGCCACCAGCTTCATCAGATAGTCTTCGGGAGCCCGGCGAGGGGATCGAGCAAGGAGTTCCTTCTCCGCGAGCTTTTCGCGTACCATGCGATGAACAGCGCGACGAAGGCGTTCGACGGTCCAGTCGTGGCCACGGCGATTGAGAACCCGCACGACATTGTCCCAACTGTGCTGCGGCCGGAGTTGACGCACCATCGGCAGCCACGTCTGCGCCGATGCAATGAGTTCATCGAGATAGAGCTTCTCCCGTGCCTGCGAGATTGCCTTGATCGCCTCCGGCCGTCGTTCTCGCAGACCGGGATTTCCAGGAAGCTTGCCGCGTGCCTTCGCCGCCTTAATGCCGGCTTTGGTACGCTCAGCGATTAGCGCCCGCTCGAGCTGCGCGACGGCGCCGAGGACCTGAAGGGAAAACATGCCCTGCGGGGTCGACGTATCGATTGGATCGCGGATCGACCGGAAATGCACGCCGCGGGCCTCGAGGTCCTCGATCACCGACAAGAGATGACTGACGGATCGGGCCAGTCGATCGAGGCGCACGACAATGAGGACGTCGCCGGCGCTAAGTTCAGCGAGTAATCGCGTCAGCACCGGTCGAGCCCGCGATGCTCCGGAACCATGCTCCTGATGGATCCGATCGCAGCCGGCTGCACGCAGCTCGTCCAACTGGGCATCGTGGACCTGTTCATCCGTCGACACCCGGGCATAACCGATCAGCCGCTTGGGAGATTGTTGGTTGTCAAATGTTTGTGGCTTTGCCATCGCGCTTGTAACGGCCCTGTCTCGAAGTAGTTTGTACAGATAAGGCATGCGTTAGAAATCGAACAGTTGCAAGCGTGTTTTAAGTGTCAAATAGCGGCCCACCAGACTCAAATCGCCACCCGAGATAAGCAACGGAGCGTCCGCACTGACAAACCCGCGCCAGCGGGCTCCTGTGGCGGAAAGGCCGGAAAACAACGGTTTTGGAGATGTCGCGAGAGCAGGGGGCCGCAGGAGGACGCCGGCGCATCATGCGGCAAGAAGGGGTCGGGATCATGCGGGCCAACTGGGGCGGCCGAATTCTGTCTCGGGGAGTCCGGTCATCCAGGACGGCCGACCACTGATTTGCGCGCTGAAATCAATCGCTGCCGAGGTGGCTTTTACTTCCCGTTTTCAGTTGAAGCGCTAAGCTGAAAAACTGGCGCCGAACTTTGACCTAATGGCTTCACACGGAGCAGGGGAGGGGAGAGCGATGTTCGAAATCATTCGAGTTGGTGGAAGGGTGTTGGAAGAACGCGCTCACGGTTGTAAAAACCGGCTAACGATAACGATAGGAATTTCGGATGAGCTGGAAACTGAGGCGAGTTAAGCAGTGTGCCAAGTGCCCTTGGAAGGTGTCCACGAACCCTCATGATATTCCGAATGGCTATAGTCAAGAACTGCATCAGGCTCTTGTCCGCACCATCGCCGAGCCGGAATCGCTGAAAGGCACCGGCCAGGTGATGGCTTGCCATGAGCATGCGCCAGGGGAGGAAGCCCACTGTGTCGGCTGGCTCATGAACCAGATCGGGCCGGCAACAACATCCCTTTGCGTCTTCAAGTCATGTCTTGCGACAATATCGAGGCGGTCATCTTGGAAGGCCCGCAGCACGAACGGTTTGAAGATACGCTGCCGAAAGGCAACGACGTCGCAGTTGGGTAGGGGTCAACTTGCTGCGATCGCCAAAAGGCAGATCAGCGGCCGCTGCCCCTTGGCACAGCTCTGATTGTTGCCATTAAAGGCCCGATGCCTTGGTGAGTTTGATCCGGAAACGGTCACGGCGCAGGTGATACTTGCGGGTCATTTCCGCGCTGGTATGACCGAGCTGTTTTTGGACATACCGCAAGTCGACCTCAGCCGAGCAGGGTGACGAGCAGGCCCTTGGCAAGCGTCTCGACCCAGCCGCAGCCGCCTTCGGTCTGGTCGCGGCCGCAATCCAGCCCGACGATCTCGGAGCGGCGCAGGCCGCCGGCAAAGCCGATCAGCAGTATCGCCCGATCCCGCATGCCGCGCGGAGTTCCCCTATCGAGCGTTTCGAGTATGGCGATCATGTGCTCGGGGAGCACGGCTTCTTTTTGGCGAAGAGGGGCTACATGGGTGTTGCGGATGCCGGCCAGAACGGTGGTGGACGTTTAGCGGCATCTAATTATAGCATCCGAGAGGCCCGGCCGCTTCGACGGGTTGCACTATTGTAATAGCTTGATGCCTGCTGAACCGAACGATGACGTGACTGCTCCATGGCTTCGGGCAGGGGAATGCCGCGATTGGCGGCCTCAGTCAGATAGCCGGACCTCAACCCGTGCACCGAAAACTCCCCGGGCTCGAGCCCGGCCATTTTCACCCGCCGCTTGACGATATCATTGACCGCCTTCGGATCGAGCGCCCGGCGCGAAACATGGCCCCAGCGATCGATTGCCCGAAACACGCTGCCCTTGTTGATCCTCGCGGCCGCCAGCCAGGCATTCAGCGCCTCCACCGGCCGGCCGGTCAGATAGACGATCTCGTCCTGGCCGGCGCCGGAGTTCTTGGTACAGCCGAGATGGATCGACAGCGAGGGCAGGGGGCTTCCATCGTCGCCAGAGACCGGCGGCTCGACCGTCAGCTGCTCCTTGCGCAGGCCGGCCACTTCGCTGCGCCGGCGGCCGCCGGAGGCAAAGGCGACCATCAGGATGGCGCGGTCGCGCAGATCGCGCAGATTGTTGCCGCCGCAGGTCGCCAGCAGTTTGGCCAAAACATCTGATGTCACCGCCTTGGCGCTCTTGCGAAGACGTTGTCTTGGCGCGGCTCGGATCGCCAGCCGGATCGCGGATTTGAGGGCAGGGGAGGCGAAGGCGCCGTCGAGACCGCGCCATTTGGTCAGCGTCGACCAGTTGGCCAGCCGTCGTCCGACGGTCGCCGGCGCGTGCGGCCCGGTCGATCGAAGAAAGCCGCCGTCGCGCAACGCCTGGCCGACTGCGGCCGGCATGCCGTGCTCGGGATCGGTCTCGCGCCGGGCCGGATCCCACAGATGATGGGCGACGAATTTCAACAGCAGCGCCTCGGGCGCCGGCCATGGGAGGGGGCTACCGGTCGCGGCCATCGCCCAGGCCTCGAGGTAGCCGAGGTCGGAGGCGAGCGCCCGAAGCGTGTTGTCGCCCATGCCTTCGTTGACCAGGTGCCGCAGCGTCTCGACGTCCTGGTCGGACAGAATCTCGGCGAGCTTGTCGCGCCGGTCGATCGGCAGCACGGCGGCGATGGTGTCGAGGGTTTCGGCCCGGCGGGCGATGGCGTCGGGCGCTGATTTCGGGGCGATGATGTCCATGGGCCTCCTGAAGCGGCGAAATCCGGCTGCCGGAATGGCGCCGGCGGCCGTGCTTTGCCCCGTTTTCGCTGATTTGCGGGCTTCTGGCAATCACTTCCGATAAGCGATACTTATCGGAAGTTAGCCATGCGCGCCGATGCCGTAACGGACGACGGAAACAAATGCTGACGTCGCTTCCGTTTTGGAAAAGAACAACATCAATTCATATAGTTAATGACGTGTAAAGATCTCAAGCTTCGGTTAACTTGCCAGCAGCGCACGCTGCGAAATGAGCCGACAGAGTATTCTGACCGAGCTTAAGCACTCAGCCAGTGGCCCGTCTGGCCTATGCCGCCTCCCGGTTCAGGATTTTTGCGGTGAGCGCCGCCTTCCTGCGGAAGGAAATCGAGATCACTTTCCTTCAGAATTGATCTCCGGCCCCAGAAGATGAGTGATGGACACCCTGTTATTCTCGGGAATAATGCAATACAACCATCTGGTGATCAAGCGGCTGAGTTGCTACAGTGATACGGAGAGGAAGTCGATCGCCATTGTCCGATGGAAAGAACAGAATCCAGCACGCCGATCCAGAGAGTTGAACGACGCACTTTGATCGATGTCGATGAAGCGCATCGACCTTACCTTGCTGCGGCCATCCTTCGTTTCAATGCAGCGAATGCTGCGGCAAGGGTCGAGGTCTCGAAGCAAATTACTTTATCCGATGACGGTACCTCGCCCATCGACACGTTGATCGCAAATTTTCACCACTGCCTCTACCGTGAGAAAATCTATTCGGAGACGCTTCCCCTTCGACGGGCTCTCATCAGCGGTGTTCTCGGGCGATGACCGTCTTCCCACTGAAATTTACGCGTTTCGCCTCTCATTACCTTTTTGCTGACGATGCGGGTGGGTATTTTCGGGGAGATCGCAACTTCCTTGAGCGATACGCCGGTGGCAATTTGACCGCCTCAGACACCGAGTTCCTTCATACGAACGGGCACGCATTCGATGAAGTAGGCGACGCCGCGTATATGGGGTTTGCATATCGGTGGGCACAGCGACTGCATCGTCCGCAGGAGCTTAACTACGTCATTCTCGTGCCGACACTTCGCTGCAACTTGGCGTGCGGCTACTGCCAGGTGTCGCGGGTAAACGAAAACACCAGTGGGTTTGACTGGACCGAGGACACGCTCGCCCAGGTTCTTCGTTTTCTTGATGGCATCGACACGGCAAGTGCGAAAATCGAGTTTCAAGGCGGCGAACCGCTTTTGCGATTGGATCTGCTGGAGACGGTTCGAGAGTTTGCGCGGCGCAAATTCAAGGACGTAAGCTTCACCGTTTGCACCAATCTGCAGTCTGTTTCCGATGAAGCCTGGGCGTTTCTCGACGCTTCGGACACATTCGTTAGTACGTCGCTTGATGGCGAACTTTCGGCTCACCAACGGCAGCGGACAATCACCTCCGGCGACACCGAGCAGTTTGTTTCGAACCTTCGGTATGCGATCGGAAGGCTAGGGCAAGGGAAAGTGTCGGCGTTGCCCACGCTTGATGTCAACAATTTGCCAACCCCGAACCAAATCATTGGGACGTTCGGCGACTTCGGTTTTCGTTCCATTTTCCTCCGGCCAATCAACCATCAAGGTTTCGCTCGGAAGCGATACCAGACAATGGGCATGGATGAGCGATGGAACGACTATCATGGCCGATTCATCGATGCGTTGATCGAGCACAATTGGACAGCAGATTTCCCTGTCGAGGAATTCTATTTCACGCACTGTCTTCGCCGGGTGCTGCGCGGCGGCCATAACCACCATGTGGACCTTCGCAACCCGAACATCCTGGGTAAGGACTACATAGTCATCGATTTCGACGGCATGTTTTATCCGTCGGACGAAGCAAGGATGGTGACGAGAGTGGGGCAGATCGACCTGAGTGTCGGCAACCTTTGGGATGGCATCGATCAGGCAAAGCTGGATGTCCTGAATGAGGAAGCGACTAACTCGTTCCATCCCGATTGCATCCACTGTCCATATCAAGCGGCCTGCGGCATTGACGTGATCGACGACCTCTCCCGGTATGGTCGTATCGACGTGACGAAGCGTGACACTACCTTCTGCCGACGCCACACCGCGATCTTCGACAAGATATTCGAGCTGCTCTATTCGGATGACAAAAAAGCTCACAAGAGCCTTGCGGCATGGGCCGGAATTCCGGAGTTCGATCCTTCGCTGGCTCCGATACACAGATGATCGATTTGCGGCTCAAGATCGATGACGTTCCAATCGATCATCCAAGTATCGTTCGCCTGCGCACCGACACGGTGGAGAGTGAGCATGATGCCGCCCTGATCGATCGTGACCACGAGAGTCAAATCTTCGATCTCGCGGGCTATTCGCTTCGCGTTTACTGCGATCCCCGAACCGATCTCGACGGCGACGTGCTCCTTCTAGTACCTGGTCGAAACTCGGCTCATCGGTTGCTGCGAGCAGGGTCGAGGCACAACACCTTCCTGGTGACCGAGCAATGCGACCAGCTCTGCGTGATGTGCTCGCAGCCTCCGAAGAAATATCACGTTGACCTCTTCGACCAATTCACAGTCGCCGCCACCTTGGCCCCGGAAAACGCGCGCATCACGATATCTGGCGGCGAGCCGCTGCTGCACAAACGAAGACTGTTTCAATTCCTCGTCGCCGCTGCGAAGGCCCGACCGGATATCTCATTTCATGTTCTGACCAATGGCCAGTTTTTCGAGCCTGGCGACGTCGCCCTAATTGATGAGATCGGAAGAGATCGCGTGTTGTGGGGCATTCCGCTGTATGCGCCTCACGCCGCACTTCACGACAGCATCGTTGCGAAGCCGGGTGCGTTTGAAACGTTGTCGCAGAATTTCACGACGCTTATGAGGGCGGGAGCGGCCGTTGAGCTTCGGACGGTTGTCCTTCACCAGAATTGGGATGTGTTGCCACAGATTGCGGACTACGTCTCGACCCGGCTTCCATTCATTGATGTCTGGGCAATCATGCAACTAGAAAATATCGGTTACGGCAGAATGAATTGGGCGCATTCGTTCAAGGATACGTCGCTGGATTTCGGCAAACTGCGGAGCGCCATCAATCTCGCGATTGGGCGCGGTATTCACACTCTTCTTTATAATTTCCCGCTTTGCACGGTTCCCCCACAGTACCGGCATTTGGCACCAAGCACGATTTCAGACTGGAAGAACAAATTCCTGGAAGAGTGCGGCGAGTGTACTTTGCGCTCTACTTGCGGTGGTTTTTTTGAATGGTATAAAGCTGATCAGGGGTTTGGGGGACTGTCACGACAATGAAGAAGCGCAAGGTTTACCTGGTGCCGTCATTGATTGCGGCCGGGTTCATGCCGTCGAAAGGCGATGCAGCGCCACTTGTCGGCCTTACCAAAAAGAAGCCAGAACCCACTCTCTTTGAGCGGCTGCAGGTCAGGCAGGTCTACACCCTTGCAGGTCATAGCTCACATTCGAGCCACGCAAGTCACAGTAGTCATGCTAGTCACGCGAGCCATGCGTCAGGCTCTGGTGGCGGATACGTTGTGCCGCGCGGCGACTACAACAACAGCACGACCTATACGCAGCCCGACCCAACGCCGAGCTATTCGCCCAATCCTGGACCGGTCATCAGAAGTCTACCGACGACTCCTAACATACCGTCGACGACTTCGACTGGAAGCTATTCGACGGGGGTTGCCCCGCAGTCTTCCTCGGTGAATACAGCCCCAATGCCGCTGAAGACGTTGCCGGGCAACTCAGACAAATTTCGGCGTATCGTTATTCAGGTTCAGACCGCTCTGGTTGCCTTCGGCTATTTCGGCGGCCCGGTAACAGGGCAGGTCGACGCCGCAACGAGGGTTGGACTTAATAAAATGCAGGATGCCTATGGGCTGAAGGTGACCGGAACGATCACGCCTCAAGTTCTCACAGCTTTTGGTATTTCAACAAACTGATCCGATCAGGTCAGGGAGGGAGCGATGCGTTCGTCTGTTTTCATTTCCTGCCTGATTTCGTTGGCCGCGCTAATCGCAAGCCCCAGTCACGCAGCGATGAGATTTGCCCATGCGAAAGCGGCGAACAACGACATCTTGTTGATTCAAGGAACGTTCGAGCCGAGCGATCTTCCTGATAAGCTCGAAGCCGAAATCAAGAACAGCGCCCCGAAATTCGTCGCGTTCATTTCGCCGGGCGGTGATACAGATGCCGCGATTGGATACGGCCGGGCTATTCGTCGGATGAAGCTTTCGACGCTGCAAGTTTCGGGTTCGAAGTGCGAGGCTGCATGTTTATTCGCCTTTGCCGGTGGAGTGCGGCGTTTTGCGGAAGACGGCTCGATGGTTGTTGATCGAACACTTCTCTCGCCGGGAAGCTCGGGCCCGCAAACAGGCACCGATAGATACAAAGCCTACTTTGCGGACATGGGCCTCGACTCCACCTTGTTCACGTTTGTCACCAATCTGACCGACGGCGATCGACGGGTGCTGTCGCTGATCGACATGGCTGGCTTTGGTCTCGTGACGGGGCAGCCTACCCCCTATCTGGCACCGACGGCGGAAGAGACTGCCGTATCCAACGAGGCGCCCTCGACAGCATTGAACGAAGCCGCGCTACAGTTTTTCCTGGAAACACAGCGGACCTGGTCGACGAACGAAGGAATGTCCTTCCTCGCGAACAACTACGGAGATCCCGTTGTCTATTACGGCTCTCGGCGCTCGAAGGCAGACGTCCTAAACGAGAAGCAACAGTTCGCTGAGCGGTGGCCTGTGCGCATTTATGCCGTTCGGTCTGGCACAGCACACGCAGCATGCTTTGATATCTGTACCGTCTTCGCTGTAGTCGATTGGTATACCTACAGCCCCGCCCGTAAAAAATCGTCGTCTGGCGCGGTAAATGCAGCGATGACATGGGACCCCGCGACCCACAAAATTCTGGCGGAGAATGGTAAGATCACGATCAAGGACAGCTCGGCGGCTGGACCGGATCGGATTATTCGTCGCTGGCTGACCGACAACGCTGCGTGCTCGTTATCGTACGCGCAGGACGCTTGTAATTCACAAGCACTGCTTCTTACGGAATTGACCAACAGCGGCTGGTGCCGCAAACCCGATGCGACTTGGGGGCCGTGCACTCCTCAATAAGTCCGACCACCGGACTGGAAGGTGTTTTGCACCTTGGGCGTGGTTTTTTGACGCGAAACTGGCCGTTGACCAAGCAGCTCCTTCGGTACCCATCCCATCGCTGACGGACCACCAGAGACATGGACCCATCCGCTTTCCGTCTCAAGGATGGCAAGCAATGCATTCTGACCGACTGCGCCGACCGGGATGTATTTTGCACCGGGTCCATCCCTCAGTTGGAAGGGCTGCTTCATGTAGGCAAACTTTGGCTCCGGTGGGGCGATGTAAGGCGGGGCGGGCGGCTCTGATGCCGCGTCCAATCTAGACGCGGCGGGCGCGGTCGCGGCTGCCGCAAGCGCCTCGAAGATCCTAGGATCGGGTGTCGGCTCCTGATCTGCCCCAAGGGAGGCAGGTGTCGAAAATGCCGGATCATTTACTGTCGCCGTAGCGTCAACGTTCGGTGCCTGGACTACGACTGCCGGCATACCGGTTTCCGAAGCAGATCCAGAAGGGGTTGTGGCAGGGGTCACCATCGTCGACGGTGATGGTGACCCTTGTGCTGAACCGGCAGCAGAGGACGCGGGCCTGCGCGGCGTTGACGATGACGATGCGATTTGCCCTGAACTGGTGGGAACAGTGGCCTGGGTTGTGACGGGCCTAGTCGATTTCTCCGCGTTTTGAAGTGCGGCAATAGCAATAGGAAGTCCAAAGATGCCCCCAATGATGAGGGCTATGGCAGGTACAGCGCTCTTTCGTCTCTGTTCATCCGGCGTAGGCGAACTTGGTGCCACCGGTGGCGATACTGACGTCGCGGCCGATGGGATCGCTTTCAGGGCTTGTGCAGCCTCCATCTTTGCCTTCGCTAAAGCTTGGAGAGCGGCGACGAAACTCGCCAGCTTTCCCACTTGCGAAAATTCCAGTACCTCGTTGAGACCGCTGTCGCTTTGCAGATGAAGGGTATCGTACAGACAGACAGGCAGCTGGCGGTTGTTCCGAAAACGCTGATCGGGCCCGCCATTCTTGTTGGGGTGCTGCCAAGTGCGGTCGACGACCTTGGCGTCATGAGGGACATGACCATCTTCGATAAACCGTGACGCTTGCCAGCGAGCGCGGAGATCAGAATATGACATTGCACCGAAGCGCGAATTGTGGGCGACCAAAGCAACGTCTGGCATGAAATAAATTATCTGCTTGCCGACATGTATCGAGGGCGGTGTGATGTTGCTCTTGATAACCTTCGGCAAAGCGTAGACGAGCTTCGTGGCAGTTCGCTTCACCAGGTGGGATGCGCCTGCATTTCTTTTCCAGGTCGTTAGATCGTTGATCGCACCGCCAGCCTCGATATGCCATTTCCCGGCACAAGAACTCAAATTGTCGAACGCCGCAATCGTTTCCTTGTACGCCTGCTCGACCGGACCATCGATATCATAGAAGAGAACTGTCGATCGGCGGTACGAGTCGAGCCACGACCCTACCGCCCAGGCGGGAAGGGTCGCGATCAGGACCCAAATCCCCACTGGCGGCGCTTTCGCCAGCACAAGGATGCCGAGGAGAGCCGTGAGCCATCCGAAAAGAGCCGACAACCGCCATTGATTGGCCTTCGCGTTGATTTCGTCCAACACCTCGCCGAAGTTCTCGTCGCGCATCAACAAGACGTCGCCGGACTCGAACTCGATCATGTTGACCGCAGGCACTTCAAAAGTGACCTGAGTGGGCGGTGGCTCGCTCACAGCCCTCTGTCGACGTTGGCCAGCATTGCCAAGTGACGCTCGATAATACAGTCCGCCTCGTCCGGCATGGATATAGTGGCCCCGAGGTCCGGTGCCGACCCTTAAGCCCTTCGCGCCGACAGAGACGCCGATACCTCCTTGAGAAAAATTAAACCGGAATGGTCCCGCTTTGACTGACTTGCGTATATAGAATGGCACCTCACGCCCCCAGACCCATTGCAACGTGGATGTTACACAGATTTTCTGGCTGCAATGAAGAATTTTGTGGCTTTGCATCCCGTTGTATTCGCCGAACGATATCCAACAACAGCTCATAACGGCAAAGCAGCCGAAACAGTTCTACCAGCGGCGTTAAGCGCCTATGCGCCCGCATTCCGGGTCATTCCAGCCCAATCCACAACTACCCGAAAGCGGACACCGGGTTGATTGTCCGTCGGCCCACAGCGGTTGCTACCGGCTGCCTTCATCATCGCGCTATTGTTGACCGTTTCCGTGGGAGCGGCGGCTTTCTCGTTGGTCGAAGGAGGCCCAGTGATAGCGGTCAGGTCTTGAGGTGTTCGCCATCTGGGCACAGGGTATTAGCCGTCCTCGTCCACGTTGACGCACCATCCTTTGACCTGGTGGGTCGTGAAACGGGGCTGCTTTCCGGTGACCTTCATCGCTTCTCGCTCTTGACCTTTCTGGCTGCGGCGGGTTCTCTCATTGGTGGAACGATGGGGATACGGCGAGTTCATTCGCCTCCAACGCTTGAAATTCAGCGGCAACTCTCGGATAAACGGCTTCGCCGTTCTCGGGGGATTCCGTGGCTGATCCGAAAAAATCGCTGATGTCAAAGTTCGACAGCCAGAAGCGCTTTGCGAATTTTGGCCCCGTCATCGTCAAGGCGAAGATAAACGGCTTTCGCGGCGTGAATGCCGAAATCAATTTTGAATATCCTGTCACCGCCCTATCTGGCTTCAACGGTTCAGGAAAGAGCACCATCGGGCAGCTCCTCCTTTGTGGATACAAGAAACTGCCCACGGCCCTGAACGCCAAGCGGTACTACGTGGTGAACTTCTTCCCCGTATCAGCAGCTGACCCGACGCCCTTCACAGATGAAGCATTCATCTCATTAAGCTACCAAACGGATAAGCCGGGTGTCCTTCAGGAGCTGACCGTCTCGCGAGCCTCGACAGAATGGTCTGGCTACAAGCGGCAACCCGAGCGGAACACGGAGTACGTAGGATTTACGGTCTACATCCCCAAAGTCGAGCGTAGAGACCTGAGCATCTATAACGCCAAGAGTATGTTGCTCGGGGCGCGAACCGATCTGGCGGACGCCGTAACGCGCGTGAGCCGGATTCTCGGATCGCCTTATGACGACGTCTATTTTCAGGATGTGGCGGCCCACAAGAAGCAAGGGCAGCTCGGAGTGGCAAGCCGGTTTGGCGCCAACTACTCCGAAAATAACATGGGCTTTGGCGAGGGAAGGGTGGTTTATACCGTCCGGCTTCTCGAAACGTGTCCGGCGCAAAGCCTCATAGTCTTGGAGGAGCCTGAAACATCGCTTCACGAGAGCGCCCAATACGAGCTTGCTAAGTATCTGATTGATGTGTCTGACCGCCGAGGACATCAAATCATTTTTTCCACCCACTCAAGTGCCATGATGAGTGCGCTTCCTCCGGAGGGCCGCAAGCTGCTGGTGAGACGGGGTGATGGTGTGACGGTATACGACCGGGTTTCGTCGTCGCGAATAAAGACAGCCCTCTCGGCCGGCGAGAGCGGTCACTCTGTAATCTGCGTAGAAGACGATTTTGCGCAGTCGCTCCTCCGCGAGATTCTCCGCCGCTATAACAAGGATTTGTTGTCTTCGGTGTCCGTAATTCCCTTCGGCGACACCAAGGCAGTTAAGGCTGCGAAAGATGCAATCCAGAAAGCGGGTTACAAAGCAATCGCTGTTCGCGACCCTGACAAGGGCGATCACAAGGCGGATTTGATTTTCAAACTGCCCGGCCAGTTGCCTCCAGAAATGGAGGTCTTCAACAATCTCAAGGTGAGACAGGCGCTATTTGATGCCTACGGCGTGGACTTCGCACAGATACTGGTCGCCAATCCAAACCTAGATCACCATCGCTACAGCCTGAATTCCTGCGACAAGGCCCAAGTCTCTCGAGAAGTGTTGGAGAGTGACTGCATACGCTCGTTTCTTGACGATGTTGGTGACGTCTGGTTCGCGGAACTTTGCAGCGATATCGAGAACGCAATTCATGGATAGCGAAAAGCCCCGAAAGGCCCTGCGGTCGATCCTGCTTATTTCGCGACGGAGACGAAGAAGCTCCTATCATCCGGGCGCTGCTGCTCGTCCGTGAAGGCCAATTGTCAAGCGAAGCGAGGAATTGACCCCCTTCATTGATTGATTGTTTCGTTTGTTTCAAGCATCGATCCGGCCTTCTGCAGAGGGCCGGAGCGATGCTTTTCGCGAAGCCGGTAGCTGTCGCCCCGGATGGTGATCACCGTGGAATGATGAAGCAGACGGTCCAATATCGCCGTTGCGACCACAGGGTCGCCGAAGACGCTCCCCCATTCTCCTACCGAGCGATTGGAGGTGATCAGGATCGATCCCTTTTCGTAGCGCCGGGACACCAGTTGGAAGAACAGGTGCGCTGCATTCGCCTCGAAGGGAAGATAGCCGAGCTCGTCAATGATCAGTAATTTCGGACGAGCCAGGATCGCCAACTGCTTGTCGAGCGAGCCGGCGATGTGGGCCTTGGCCAACATCGCCACCAGCGTCGCGGCTGTGACGAACTGCACGTTGTAGTTCTGGCGGATCGCCTCGCGACCAAGACTGACGGCAAGATGGGTTTTACCTGTGCCAGGAGGCCCAAGGAACAGCACCGTGTCCCCGTGAGCGATCCCGCGACAGGTCGCCAGTTCCCTGATTTGCCCATGATCAAGCGACGGCTGCGCCTTGAAGTCAAAACCGTCGAGTTCGCGCACGAACGGGAACTGCGCCAGCTTGCTCGACATGGAAGCTGCCCGTGCGCTATCGCCCCCAAAGAAGCCACCGCAAGCAGGCCGACCACTTGTTTTGCCGGATAATTGAGTTTCACAGTAAGCCCACGGTGAAGGCCGTCTTGCGATAGAGGGCTTCTGACTGCCAGTCCTAGTGGTAACACTAGGAGTAGTCATATGACGAAGCATCCAATTGAGGTGATCACGTCTGTAGAGCGCCGTCGGCGCTGGTCACGCGAAGATAAAGAGCGCCTTGTCGCTGCATGCTTTGAGCCAGACGCGGTCATCTCCGAGATTGCCCGCGCGGCCGGCATCCATGTCAGCCAGTTGTTCCGTTGGCGCAAAGAGCTTTGCCGGATCGAGGAGCCAAGGTCTGATACGGCGACTTTGGTGCCGGTGATCGTATCCGAGGCCGCTTCGACAGTCTCTCCCGTTCAACCGGAATCGCCCACCACATCCCACCCTCGTCGGAAGCGTAGCGATGTGACAATCGAGCTTGGACGGGGTCGGCGCGTGCGCGTGGATAGCGACATCGATACGGATGCCCTTGGCCGGATTCTCGATTGCGTGCTGGGGCTGCGATGATTCCGGTTCCGAGTGGCGTGAAGGTCTGGCTGGCGACAGGCCACACCGATATGCGAAAGGGCTTCCCCGGTTTGTCGTTGATGGTGCAGGAGGCGCTGAAGCGCGACCCGATGTGTGGACACCTGTTCGTATTCCGCGGCCGCGGTGGCGGTCTGATCAAGGTGATCTGGCATGACGGCCAGGGCGCTTGCCTGTTCACGAAGAAGCTGGAGCGCGGCCGCTTCATCTGGCCATCAGCGGCCGATGGCACGGTGGTGATCACGCCTGCGCAGCTCGGTTATCTGCTGGAAGGTATCGACTGGCGGATGCCGCAAAAGACCTGGCGGCCGACGTCGGCCGGATAAGCAAAAACACTGGAATGACAGGGTCGAATATGATTCCATCCTGTTATGAGCAATGCGACCGAAGAGCTTCCGGACGACCTTGCCAGTGCGCTTGCACTGCTGGCCCAGGAACGCGCTCGACGTGTCGCAGCCGAAGCAGAAGCAGCGACCGCCAAGGCAGAAGC
>NZ_ML133720.1 GCF_003985155.1 Rhizobium vallis
GCGAAAAGATGGAGGATTGGCGTAGATACTACAATGAGGAAAGACCTCATGGTGCGATCGGCAACAAGGTGCCGATCTCGTTGGTGAATTCGGGAGGCGCAACCAGCCCGCCTCCCTGAATGAAGCCCGAAAACTCTAGCATCCGGTGGTCCAACGTTTGGGAGCGGTTCAGAAATTCTCAGTGGCAGGTCAGACGCCGGATGAAAATTCAGTGGCAGGTCACACTGTCTCGACCAAGAGATGGAGGACCGCGTCAGCGGTTTCCGCCTCGCCTAAAAAGATAGCGTAAATGCCAAGGTGATAAGGCTGAGGATGCCGCCGAACTTCCCGCGCAGTTTCTTGGCCGAAACGACGATACAGCCGCTCCCCCTAGCAGCGCCTGCACCGGCCGTCAGGCCGGTTAAGCGAAGCGGGTTACCTCGATGAAGCTTGTTTACGGAGGAAACATTTGATTGATGAAAGGATAAACGCGCGCGAGACCGGCTTCTTACTTTTGCTTTCCCACAATAAAACTCGCTAAAATTTCCTGGCTTTTCGATCGACTCTCTTTTGAGAGGAACCCACAGGTGCCCCAGAAGACGCTGGCGATTTATCAATAGATGAAGAACTTGCCGTTGCCATCCCTTCCTCAGGAAGCGTAGCTACTTGAGCGGCACTGTCAATCGCTCTACGGCAGTCATCAAGGAAGTCAGCTATATATTCATTGACATAGACAACCAACGGCTCCTTTGGAACAACAATCAGACGCCGTTTGTCCGTTTTATCCCGAGTGATGTCGATGAACCCACGCAAATGCGCTGCCTCGACATACTTTTGGCAAACAGTCTGGTTTTTGAAAGGCAGATAGCGACACGCCTGCATCTTCGTCATGGGTTTGTTATTGGCGTCCATATGATATACTTTAAGCATCAATCCAAGAATATTCCTCAGGAATAGTTTTTCTTCGGAATTTTCGCTAACGAGATCTGACAAAAACGAGTCAATTTTCTCAAGCTTATGCTTTACGCCGACGTCGATCTGTTCTGGCGTATATATTTCTCTTCGTGTTGTCTTCGCCACGGCCACGCCTCTGCGCAATGGGTCGTTCTGTTTTCACCCAAAGCCTGTTACCGGATCCCATCGCGGCGACATTTATCATATGTATGTCTTCATAACTACGACGAATATAAGAATTTGCGGGCGGTCGTGAGACTAACCTTCATCGTGCACGAGCCCCCGCTCTTGTTTTCACATCCATTTAAAAAAACAGTTACACAAGTGTAACTACGAGTGCTACCAAAAATTCGGGAGCTTCGCTTCCGATGGAAGGTCGGTCTCTTGATTGGCCCCCGACCAGCTCGCCCGCCGCCCGAGCTGGCATGCAAGAGCCCGACCTTCCGTTTTGCACGTGGCTTTTCGAACCAGGGATCCGAAATGAATAAAGAAATTTGGAAAGATTACAGCCAACCTTTCGGGACGATTGGTCCATTGATGACAGTGGGCGAAATTCTGGAAAAGAATATTGATGCGGGATACAACGCCTATGATGAGTATGCAAACGCAGCTCTTCAGAAATTTGCTCGGTATGCCTCAGAATTCCTCTCCAATCCACATCCTCATTTAGGTCGGGACGGGAGCGTTTGCCCTTTCGTTCCCGAGGCTCTGACGAAGGGGCTTTTACGGGTTGCCGCGTCGCAAGCTGTTGCAGTTGACGAAATCGAAAACGATTTGGCGCGTATGCTCGCCGTCTTCAGCCAGATGAAACCCGTAAAGTCCTTCAACGATCGAACGGGCGACTGGATCTATAAGGCCATTATCATTGCCCTTCCTGGAATACAGGATGAAGGAGAGATTATCAGGATTGGTCAACTGCAAAAACGGCTGAAGCCCGACTTCATTCAGGAAGGTTTCATGATCGGTGAATTTTATCCAGGTTGCCCGGAGCCCGGTTTGCACAACAGGATGTTTCGACCGCTCGACACAACGGTTCCAGCCTTGGCTATTCGGCATATCACCAAATATGATGCTCCTTTCATGCTCGATAGCGATAAGTGCCTGGAGGCTTACTTCAGTATTTTTGGGAACGAGGGTCGCCGCCGCATTAGGCAGCTTTTGGAGCGAACCGCCTGAAACTTACTCGCAAGAGGGCTGTACTCGCAGTCGCTGAAACAGCTATCCTCGATCGTCCTACCAGGTGAACCGGAAGGAAACGACTATGTTGGACGTTCATCCGAACGTACTTGCTGAACTGCACCAGATCGGAGCGTCGACGGTACGATTGTGGCGCTATAGTGAGTTCGCCACCCCTATTACATCTCCTTCCGATTTAGCCTCCGCTATCGGCGTTCCCGTGGGGCGCGTTGCAAAGACGATGATTATTGCCGAGCAGAAAGCGAACGATGTGATGCGCCGGTCTCATCCTGCGCGCCACCTTTGTGCCGTTTTGCTGCCATCACCTTCAAAGATTGACATGAAAGCGGTTGCTGGCACGTATGGATGGAAACGAGCCGAGCTTGCTCAGAAAGAACAGGTACTCGATCTCTTCGGCTACCCGTCAGGAAGCGTATCACCATTCGGTCTCCAGAAGATCGCTGTACTGATCGACACCGCCCTTTTTTCTTATCCTACCGTAGTCACAGGTGCGGGCAAGGTTGGAGTCGAGCTTGAGATCGACACAAGCATGCTTTGGAAGATCGGGCAGCCGTTACAGACGCGTGGACGGGCCAGTCAAACCTAACGCCTCGTCACCTTTCATAGAGATGCCGTGAGGTAGGTTATTTCTTCGGGAAAGGAAATGCGGTTCCACGTAACGGCGCCTCGATTAGAGAATGAGGGTTCAATACGTATGTTGCGTAATCGGACTCATAGTGCGCACTATAACGAAAATCGTCACACCCGTCCCAACGTCTGCACGACATCTTCACCTCGATAGCTGTGAGGCGGATCAAGCGCGGGAACATAGCGTGAGAAGGTGGCGACCACCGTCAGGACCCGCAGTTTCTTTCCGGTTGCGAGCTGGTCGTGCACGAAGTCCATCGCCCACACGTCATTTGGTCCGACAGCCATTTGCCGATCCTCGCGAAGTTTCGCCTTAACACGGCGCTTCCGAGTCTTATTCCGCAGCTGCAGTCCCAAGTCCCTGTAAATGCGATAGGTTCGCTTGATGTTGGTGCCCCAACCCTCGCGTTCCAAAAGCACATGCACGCGACGATAGCCGTAGCGCACCCGCGCTCACAGGTCTAGACCGGCCTCGGCGCGGCGAGAGATGTAGTGATCGGTCGACCGATCGAAGTTCAACGCGCCACAGGCACGCCGGATCGAGATCGCCCAATCGCGGCACATGACACCACCTCCCGCTACCCCTCAGGCCTTAGAGCTTTCGGCGGATGGCGTCCTGCAGCATCTCACGGTCCAACGTCAGATCCGCGACGATCTTCTTCAATCGCGAATTCCCGTCCTCAAGCTGCTTGCGCCTCTTCATCTCTGGCGGCAACATGCCGGCGTACTTTTTCTTCCAGTTGAAGTAAGTCGTCTGACTGATCCCCGCCTTGCGACAAATCTCCGCGATCGAGACGCCCTCATCACCCTGCTTCAAAATGAACGCCTTCTGAGCGTCCGAAAACTGCGATGCCTTCATCGTGTTCCGTTCCTTTTCCCAGCCAGGAAAATGCACCGGAAAACTCTAACCAAAATTGGTCCAGTTTGAAGGGTTGAGAGCAATTTCCCTATCGTAAAACCTGTGATCCTATGAAGTTAAGATGGGGAATGTTAAGGACATACAACAGCGTGCACGAAAGACGCGGAAGCCAACTGCGTCACATCTATTTCTGGTATCGGCGCTGTTGCGCTGCGGCCAAAACCGCACTGGCTCCTGATCCTTCCACCTTCGGAAGGGGCCGTGATCTCGCCTGGGTCGACCGTATGCTAGTTCGATCAGCAACCCTTTGACGGTGAAGATTCCTGGTTATTCACCTGGTGGATCAATGCCATACAAACAATCAATTTTACGAAGCCATGGGATGTTATTAAACACCTCGATTATGAATTGGGGACCCCATGATGTTGCTCCACCGAGAGCAGCCGAGGGCAAGGTCACAGACCTGGCCGGTAAATGGAGACGAACATGGCCAACGTGGAACTGCAGAAGGCGCTCTCGTCTGCCAATCAAGCGCCGAGACATAGCTCTGGGTCCTTTCTTCGCCTACTGCAGGAGCCTCGTCGCATTAAACCGAATACCAGCTTTAACACATTTGGGTCGCCACAAAAGCTGAACAACCACTATCCGATCTTGCCAATCCTTGGCTTCTCAAAAGTGAACGGAGCTGTGGGTATGCGAGATGGGGTGTTACCCACCGCGAAGTCATACATGAATACGAATGATTCAATGTCATTTCAACGTGAGCATTATGATTAGCTCATCGGCGTCAGCATCGTTTTTTAGAACCAGCAGCTTTTCGATGATTCCTGGCGAAAGACATCGGGGCCACCCTCCGGTCTTGGTCACCGAAAATTCGCCGCCAAACTTGGAGACATTTAAATGACAAACTCTCTTCCCGCAAAGCTGATGGTTGGTATCTTCGACCATTTGGACGAAGACGGAAGGGAGATTGGGCGCCAGTATGAAGATCGGATGAAGTTGGCAGAGGTCTGCGATCGCCTTGGCTTTTATGGATATCACGTCGCAGAGCACCACTGTACTCCCCACGGCAGAGGACCTTCGCCGAATCTATTTCTAGCAAGCGTAGCTCAGCGCACGCAGCATCTTCGTCTCGGTCCTTTGGTTATGCTGTTGAACCTTTATCATCCGTTACGTGCGTTTGAAGAAATTTGCATGCTGGATCATCTGAGCGGTGGCAGGCTCGAGTTGGGCATGGGGCGCGGCTCCTTACCAATCGAATGGAGCTTTTTCGGTATTGATGAGGAGGTGGCGACATCGCGCTATCTCGAAGCCAGCGAGATCGTCATCCAAGCGATGAAGGAAGGAGCTCAGGCTCTTTCCTACAAAGGCGACCACTTTGAACTAGACAAAGTCCCGTTGATGTTGCGGCCACATCAACGTCCTCAGCCTCCGACATGGATTACAACCAGTCGTCCTGAGGTTGCGCGCTGGGCGGCTGAGAACGATACAAATCTTGCCTGCGGGGGCCCTGCTTCTGCTGTTCGCCAGATCACTGATGCCTACCGAGCACACGAGAGACGTACCGCCGGGGACAGGAAACGGGCGCCGTTCCTTGGGTTGGTCCGAATGGTGGTGGCCGGCAGCACGACGAAGCATGCCATTTCGCTCGCGGCCCCGGCTTATCAACGGTGGCTTCGGAGCTTTAGGTTTCTGTACGAGATTAACGGGATACAGACTCCTCAGAACCTCCCGCCGGATTTTGATGCAGCAGTAGACTGTCAGTTGTGCGTAGTTGGTACTGCTGCTTCAGTTAGGCAAGATCTTCTCGATCATGTCGAGGAAGCAGGTGCTAATTATCTTCTTTGCCAGCTGGCGTTTGGTGATTTGCCATTGGAGGCTTCCTATTACACTGCAACGAGCGTTCACTCTGGAGTTATGGCTTAATCTGGACTGGCCTCAGGTTGCTTTCCGATCACAGAGATTAAGTCTCTGTGGCCGCGCCCTCAAATCGATTGAGGAGCGTCAAGGCGAATTCAGCCATCGCCGTAGGAACAGCCATTGTGGAATGGGCTGCACTATTGGATAGTTAAAAGATATGCGATTTAAGGGCCTCGATCTAAATCTCCTTGTCGCGCTCGATGCACTAATGATTGAGCGCAACCTTACTGCGGCGGCACGTAGCATTAATCTGAGCCAGCCCGCAATGAGTGCAGCTGTCCGCCGGCTCCGCTCCTATTTCCGCGATGAACTATTTACGATGCGTGGTCGTGAGTTCGTTCCAACTCCGCGTGCGGAAGACCTCGCGCCTGCGATTCGTGAGGCTTTACAGCATATTCGGCTCAATATCATACCCTGGGATAAATTTACTCCTGATCAATCAGATCGTCATTTCCGAGTAAGCTTATGCGATTTCGTTACAGTTGTTCTTTTTCAGAAGATACTGGAGCGTCTTGCGCGGGAAGCACCCGGCATTAGTTTTGACTTGCTGCCTCTTACTGACAATCCAGACGAGCTTTTGCGACGCGGCGACGTAGACTTCCTTATTAGCCCACCGCTATTCATGTCGAGCGCGCACCCTAAGATAGATCTATTTCAGGAACGACTGACTTGCGTCGGCTGCAGTAATAACAAACAACTTGAGGAAGCCCTTACTGCCGAGGAGTATTCTTCAATGGGGCACGCGGTAGTTAGGTTCGGTCGGACGCAGCAGCCTACCATAGAAGATTGCTTCTTGCAGGAGCATGGCCTCAAGAGGCGGGTCGAAGTCGTTGTTTCAAGCTTTAGCATGATCCCCGCCGCCCTAATGGGCACCGATCGCATCGCAACCGTTCCGTTCCGACTAGTTGGGCTTTTTGAGGACACGATACCATTGCGGATGACTGCGCCCCCGATAGCGCTGCCGACATTCACCGAGGCAGTCCAATGGCCGGTACTTCACGACAAAGATCCGGCAAATATCTGGATGCGAGATATAATGGTTCAGGAGGCAGCGCGATTGCCGTGACCATCCTGAAACCTAGGAAGCTGGGCTGCATTGGGAGCGACGACCCGCGACGCGGCCGATTAGCTGAAGACGGCACCACCTGTGAGTGACCCGCAGGCCATTTTATCGACGAAGCTGAGCGCTACGCCCGTCGCCGATCGGCCGCCCTTCGGACGATTGCGCGACGTGCTGTCTAGCACCTTCGGCGGCAAATCGAAGGGTGCTGGGGGACCACAATTGCTCCGCACCGCAACCCGCCGCTACCGCCGCAAATACAGCAACCCAAAACCGTCGGAGCGAACTCAAAACTGGATAAAACTTGGGGGCAAGGTCAGCGGCCTTCCCCGGATGGATACCTTTGAAAAGCCTCTTTGGTGGCTGTTGAACTTATTCGGGCTCGGGCGGATCTTACTCAAGCAGGAACCTTGGTCAGGAACCGGATTGTTGTAGCAACCCATGTATTTTAGGTGCGTTGGAGGACATCATACGGGAAGCTTCCTCAACCAATATCTCCCTGAACCAGATGCTCCCTGGATCGGCATTATGGAGCGCTGGCCATTGAACAGCTTCTGTGAAGACGGGGAGCGGTAACGGAAGGTTGATGATCCGCAAAGGGAAAGTACTTTCGTAATGCTCGACTAAGCGAAGCGGTAGGTTAGCTATGCGGTTCGTGCCACGCAGGACTGGTGGTATTAAGCTAAACCCTTGCACGACGACCTCCACCCGCCTCTGAATACCATTCTCGAGCAAGAACCAGCCCTCGACCGATGGCTTCAAAAAGCGCCCAAACGCGGCAGCGACGTGTCCCGTGGAGACATATTGCTCGATCGTCAGCGCTGAAGGTAGGTCCACATTTGTCGAACAGGCTACACATACAAACTTCTCTGTGAACAGTTTTGCGCTCGGGTGTGCGCCCGAGAGAAAAAATTCAGGCACGATGAGGAAGTCGACGTCACCGCGGCTAAGCATCTCGTACGGATCACTATCCAAAGGCAGCAACTCAAAGCTGACTGCGGGCGCTTCTCGAGCAACTCGCTCAATGATTTTATTGAAGTATATCAGCATCATGAAATCGGACAGAACTATTCTAAAGCATCTGTCAGACTTCGACGGGTTAAACGGCTCCCAAGAGATGATTGAGCATTGTACCTGCAAGAGAGTTTCACGCACTGCCGAGGCAAGTCCTTCGGCACGGGGCGTCAGCCGAAGTTCTCGACCATTCATTGTAAACAATTCGTCGCGGAAATAGTCCCGAAGCCTACCAATGGCGGCACTCATTGCTGGTTGACTTAGATTGATACTACGTGCGGCAGCCGTTAGGTTGCGCTCGGTCGTGAGCGCATCCAATGCAACGAGCAGGTTTAGATCAAGGCCCTTGAAACGCATCTTTAGTCACATCCAAACAACGGATATTTTATATCCAAACAATCGATTTTTCCAGTACAGAACCTTCCAGCATAGATCCAATGAAGGTTCGTCAAAAAGGCTTAGGTTAGTTTGGTGATCAATTAAGTAGGCCGCATAGTTACGATAGACGTTATAGTTGCAGATAATCCACTTTAAATATCGAATGGCACCTTAGCAATAGGCGATGTGGAGCGGCGTCACCGAGCGACATGAAATGCTAGTGAACGGATGGGCGGAAGTAGGTTCATCATATCGCGATACCGGAGAGGCTTTGCCGTACGCTGGCTATCGACTGGCGGGCTCCTTCTGTTTGGAAGCATGTTCAAGATATTGGTGGCGTGCCAGTAATTTGTGATGAAAAGATCAACGCGCCTGAAGGCGCTTGAGGAAGAGAACGCCACACTGAAGAGACTGCTCGCCGAGCAGATCCTGGATACGGCCCCACTTCCCGAGCTCCTTAAAAAAATAGAAAGGCCCGCCGCCAAGCGCGACGCCGTCGCACGCCAGAAAGCCGTCGTGGGCCTTTCGGAACGAAGTAGGTCGCCCGACTGCCGCCTTGCGTTCTCCGCTATCGAGATGCCGTCATCCGGTCGGCGTCCGCGTTACTCGCCTCGGGATCGTCAAAGCGGTTGCCGTCATTAAAAGCTAAGAATTCGGCCGGACTTGCCTAAATCGTCTTTCATAAGCCTCTATGAAGGCTTCCGGAATCGGGTCGCTAAACAATGGGAAATCAACCGGTTTGCGTAAGCCGGTGCTTGGCCGGATAGTGCCGCCATCGAGCCCCGGCCGCCATCCGGCTCCGAAAAAGAAAGCACCATACCGCGCCGCAAGCATCGGGGTCACAGGATTAAGAAGGCTTAGAAATACGGAAACTTCCGCTGCGCTGACTGAGGTATCTGCCCTTGAAAAAGACGCAACGTCGAAAAAGGCGTCTATGGCGTCCATGGCATCCCAGACGCGCAAGTCCTGCACCGCTTCGGAATATCGTTTAACATTGTGGTTCTGCTCGACTGTCAGCTTGTCGGCCGTCAGCGTCTCGTTACATCCGGCGTACTTGCGCAAAGCCGTTTCGAAAGCACGAATTCTAGCCGCGGTCTGAAGCAGCCCCTCGATCAGAAAATCGTTGTCGTTTGCGCCAAATGGCTTGGCGAGGCTAGCCAAATAGTAGCGCAGCACGTTCGTGTCGATATCTGCTGCCACCTCGTCAGCCCACACAGCGTGGTCACGGCTAGTAGAAAATTTCGCGCCTTCGAGCTTATAAAAGTCCTGAATTGCATGGTTGTATGGAATCGCATAACCGCGCGAGAACAAACTAGCAGTAACGCCGATCGTGTAATAAAACCGGTTATCCTGACCCATGAAGAATACGAGTCTCGTGCTCGCGTTGCGCATAGTGTCATCGAGATCTGCGCCATTTTGCTTGCAGAGGCGTTCGATTCCTGTCTCATAGCACCACAATCCTTCAAACCAAGTCATTAAAGTTTGGCCTCTCCACCGGGTAGTTCAAAGTCACACCACGGTCGAAATGCCGCGACATCGGCAATGCCATCAGTTTTGACCGTAGCCAGTCAAGTTCTTTGCGCTTTATGGATTCCGGCCATCCGCTCGCCTCAATGGCGTGATCGAGCCCCGGAGCAAATTTTTCAAGCTCAAAATGAACCTGTCGAATCGGGCGCAAGATAAGGCTCTGGCCGCATGTCGTGTGAATCGGGTTGCGTAGTAGATTGTGTTGCAGCGCCGAGCCGCAATCTTCGCAAAGGTTACTATCTGTTGGCGCGTTACAAGCTGGACACTCTCCGACCGCGAGTGAGTCTGCGGCGAACTCTTCGCACGTCCCGCAATACAGTTGCTCTCCGTCGCGCAGCTCAACGTAGCCGGACGCTCTTAGTTGGTCGTAGATCGCCAAGCTGCGGTCTTTGTGGTCTTCGCTTGAAGTCCTTACAAATACGTCCGGTTCAATATCAACTGACCGCAGACACTGCAGAATTTCTTCAATGTGCATGTGTGCGACGTCATCAACCGGCCTGCCAAGCTTTCGGGCTTTCACCAGCGTGTAAGTGCCATGTTCGTCCGCACCTGTCACGTGATAGGCCGCGTTGCCTACCATGCGGTGGTAGCGTACGAACACGTCGGCGAGAAGGTACACGCCACCTATATGCCCAAGATGCAGCTTGCCGTTCGGGCACGGCGGCGCCGAGCAGGCAAAAAAAGTATGTTGGTTTGCTCTCAATTCAATCCCACCATATCGAAAGGAACTTTAAGCTGGTTTGAGGGCTGCTATTTTTGATCGCGTGTTTTTGGTGCGGCGCTATATAGACCATCGTGTCCCCACTGACTGCGGAGGTTTCTCCATCGGATTGAAACACGCCGCTGCCCGAGATCAATACCCAGAGTTCGTGCTCTGGGTGCGAATGAAGATCGACCGCATCGCCAGGTACCACCTCCACAATCGATGTGCCGAAAGCCGTTGCGACTGCCTGCGGTAGATGCTCAAGTAACCGGCACACCAGAACGCCATACTCCTGGCGCATGATTGAGCGGTCGATCTGTTTCGTATACATGTTTGCCTCTGTCCTCTGCCTTCAATCGCGATAGAAAATGCCGTTCGGCGGCTTGAGCTCGTCGATGTTGGAGACCTTGCCCTCGGGAGGGTTGTAGGCGCGTTTCAGTTTGTTGTATTCGGCCCTCGTTGGCCCACCAGTTGAGGCACGCTGGAACACGAGATAAATCACCCTTCGAGAATTTTCACTTTTGTTGGGCTTTGAGTAATGTGGGGCATAGTCGTCAAAGATGAAAATGTCACCGGCCTTCCACGTTACGGGCTCCCAGGCCAGCCTGTCCGCGACCTCGGGGTACATTACGCCGCCGGCGTCCATTGGGAACACGCCCTTTTTGTGGTTCCCGGGGCTGAAGAAAAGCCCTCCGTTGTCTGGGCCGGAATCGTCGATGCCTATTGCAACAATCGCGTGCACCATCCGGTCTGGTAGCTTATGTGGGATATGGTAGATGTCCTGATGCGGGCGATAGCCGCCGCTGTCGGAGTACTTAAAGATCAGCAACTCTTTGAGCATGCGGGCATTTTCCCCCAGTAACTCTTCGACGATCGACTCGATACGGTGGTCAGCCAGCAGTAAATCACGCAGGGGGGCGTTAAATTCGAGGAAGTTCTCGACCTTCGAAATGATCCTCCTACCGTCAGTTGTTTTTTCGAACCATATCAGCCATTTGTCTTCACTTGTCTCCCAGCACGAAACATCAGCCACAAGAGCTGAAAGTTTATCTCGGCTTTCTAGATCGAGAAATGACTCAATCCTAATGTATCCAACGTCATCCCATGTTGATTTTTGTTCTTTGGTTAACATGTGTAACTCCTTTTTAGATTTAAAGCCGCCTGGTAAAGCTGCGTCGTGAGCAGGCGCCCCGAGCTGCACTGCACTGGAGTGTTATCTTGCGTTTTGTGTCTCTTGAGCGGGAAGTAAACCTAGGCACCCAAGGATCGGCCGATCTGGGACGTTCAGATAGTATTCACGCCGAAGCAGGCTATTGATGATGCGACCGTTTCGGTAGGCGACGAGCGATAGATTCACACTCTGCAAGCCACTTTGGACTGGGGATCGGTTTTGCAGATATACCTGGCCGGGGGCGTTGTCCTCGAATTGAACGGAGTAATCGTCCTTCACGACCGGCAGACCGCCTTCCATAGAAGCGGAAGCCAATAGGCGATCGATAAACGCTAGCGGGCGAGGCTCGAAACCGGTGGCGAGTACGACCCGATCAGCCACTACAGTCGGTCGCTGACAGGTGCCGTGCGAAGCCAACAGCGCGTGCCAACCGTCCGCATGAGGAGACAACTCCTTCATGACGACTGCGGGTAGCAGTTGAATGACATCGTCAATATTGCCAGTCGCGCTGCGGTGATAGATAGTTTCGTAAATGCGGTTGCTCAATTCTGCTGAAATGCCGTCACTGGTGAGTTTTTCGTCGTCGACAATAGTGCGACGTTTTTTAAGTGGCAGCGAATGAAAGCGCTGGCTGTAAGACGGCGTGTATGACACGTTGATAAAAGAGCTGTCATCCCTCGTGAACAGGTTCCCGCGTGACGTCACCCATGTAATTTTACCGATACCCGGACTGCCCAATAGGTGTTCAACAACCTCCGCACCGCTCTGCCCCCCACCAACGACTAATACGCGTTCACCGATGTCGATTTGTGGCCGATCCAGATAGCTCGCCACATGGTAGACCTTCTCGCCCAGCCAAGGTTTGGCGCATTCGGGAATTGTTGCAACGACACCGACGCCAATCGCAACTGAGCGTGCATGGTAGTGATCTCGAGTCGTCGTCACGCGGTAACCCTCGTCTAATCTGGTTACGTCGGTAACCTCCTCCCCAAACCGGAGTTGTGGCAACTGATGCGCAACCCATTGGAAATACTGTGTGAACTCTCTTCGCGACGTGGTCGCGTCGCACCGGTTTACGAAGCTGTACAGCCGTCCATGCACCGCGAGGTAGTTGAGAAACGAAAACGGACTGGTCGGATCTGCAAGTGTCACACAGTCCTTCAGCGGAGATACCTGCAGGCGACTGTTGGGCAGCAGCAGCCCAGGATGCCAATCGAAGCCGCTTTCCTTTTCGAAAAAGGCAGTGCGCAGCGGCGTCGGACACGCGAGTGCTGCAAGACTAAGATTAAAGGGTCCGATGCCTATACCGATGAGATCCAGCACTTGCATAAACACACTTCCTTTGGTTGGGCGGGCACGTGGGCAGCGATACGGAAATCATTATCGAAGGACGTCTGTCTCCTACACCGCCCTCCACAATGTCTGACTGGCGATTGCGATGTTGAGAGCGACCAGACCCGCCATCACGAGCATGGCAACGTCGATGCCATAAACAGCAATTAATGTGCCACCGAGATACGGGAATTCGAACGAACCCACGAAAATAAGCGAGTGTAAAGACTTGGGAGGCCGTTGAGATTGACAGACCACGTTCGCCAGCGAGGTTCACCACCATCGCATTCAAGGTCGAATAAGTGAGACCGTAGCCTATCGCAAAGAGAACGGTGGCGACGACGTACAGCAGCTCGCTTCCCGGGTTCAAAACCAAAAGTCCGATCCCAATCAGTGTCGTCACGAAGAGGGTGAGTGCTAGGCGCCCAAGCGGCAACTTACCGATCATACCCGCGACGGAGAATCGCAATGTGACAGTCGTGACGGTGAATGTCAGAAAGAAGACATTCGGTGAGAGTCCGCGCGTTTCGGCATATATGCTTTGAAACGTGGACAGGCCTGCGAACGTACAAGCACCGATCGCCAACATGACCACCGGCAACACCGTTCTCCCCCACAAAATAGACATGGTCGTCGGATCGGATAAGCGACGGCGCTGGTAGAAAGTTGCGGCTGATGCTGATCTGAACCCTTCAAACTGGACCAATTTTGGTTAGAGTTTTCCGGTGCATTTTCCTGGCTGGGAAAGGGACCAGAAGACGATGAAAGCGTCGCAGTTTTCGGACGCTCAGAAGGCGTTCATTCTG
>NZ_ML133721.1 GCF_003985155.1 Rhizobium vallis
AGACAAGGCGGCGAAGCGCCGCAAGAAGCACCTCAGCGTCGCAACGAGCGGCGACGAGCCTGGCGATGAGCCGAAGGCCCTTTCCGAATGCGACGTCAAATCGAACATCAAGTCCATTCCGGGCGTGATGACGATCCGCGGCTGCGCCTATGCCGGTTCCAAAGGCGTGGTATGGGGGCCGGTCAAGGACATGGTCCACATCTCGCACGGGCCGGTCGGTTGCGGTCATTATTCCTGGTCGCAACGCCGCAACTACTACGTCGGCCTGACGGGCATCGACACGTTCGTGACGCTGCAGTTCACCTCAGACTTCCAGGAAAAGGACATCGTGTTCGGCGGCGACAAGAAGCTTGAACAGGTCATCGACGAGATCGAGGAGCTTTTCCCCCTCAACAACGGCATCAGCGTGCAGTCGGAATGCCCGATCGGGCTGATTGGCGACGACATTGAGGCGGTGTCGCGCAAGAAGGCCAAGGAGCACGAAAAGACGATCGTGCCGGTACGCTGCGAGGGCTTCCGCGGCGTCTCGCAATCGCTCGGCCACCACATCGCCAACGACGCCATCCGTGACTGGGTTTTCGACAAGAACGAAGTCGAGTTTGAGACCGGCCCTTACGATGTCAACGTCGTCGGCGACTACAATATCGGTGGCGACGCGTGGGCTACGCGCATTCTATTGGAGGAGGTGGGGCTGCGCGTGGTCGGCAACTGGTCGGGTGATGCCACGCTCGCTGAGGTCGAGCGCGCGCCAAAGGCCAAGCTGAACCTCATCCACTGCTACCGCTCGATGAACTACATCTGTCGGCACATGGAGGAAAAATACGGCATCCCGTGGATGGAATACAATTTCTTTGGTCCGTCCCAGATCGAAACCTCCCTGCGCGAAATAGCCAAGCACTTCGGTCCGGAAATCGTCGACAAGACCGAGGCTGTCATCACCAAGTACCGGCCCCTGGTCGATGCTGTCGTCGACAAGTACCGGCCGCGCCTCGAAGGCAAGACGGTGATGCTCTATGTCGGCGGCCTGCGTCCTCGCCACGTCATCACGGCCTATGAGGACCTCGGCATGCGGATCGTCGGCACCGGCTACGAGTTCGCCCACAACGACGACTATCAGCGCACCGGCCATTATGTGAACAAGGGTACGCTGATCTATGACGACGTGACCGGTTACGAGCTGGAAAAGTTCATCGAAGGCATCCGCCCCGACCTTGTTGGGTCCGGCATCAAAGAGAAGTATCCGGTGCAGAAGATGGGCATCCCCTTCCGCCAGATGCACTCCTGGGATTATTCCGGCCCGTATCACGGCTATGACGGCTTCGCCATATTCGCCCGCGACATGGATCTGGCCATCAATAATCCGGTGTGGGATCTCTACGACGTCCCCTGGAAAAAAAAGGCCGCGCCAGCTGAGGCGGTTGCGGCCGAATGAGAGCCTGGCCTGTCTTGGAAGGGGGCAGGCCAGGCCCTTCCCATCGGACTTGATCCGCACTCGTGACAGATGACATCCCATTGCCGCCACCGGTGCGGCGCGATGAAAAGAAAGGTGCTTACTATGCCGCAGTCGGCGGAAAAAGTTCTCGACCATGCTCCCCTGTTCCGCGAGCCGGAATACAGGCAGATGCTCGCCGAGAAGAAAGCCAATTTCGAATGCCCCCACCCGGATCAGGTCGTTGCCGATCAAAACGACTTCACGAAGACCTGGGAGTATCGCGAAAAGAACCTGGGCCGCGAAGCCCTGGTCGTGAACCCGGCCAAAGCCTGCCAGCCGCTCGGTGCCGTCTTCGCAGCCGCAGGCTTTGAGCAAACGATGTCCTTCGTCCATGGCAGCCAGGGCTGCGTCGCTTATTACCGTTCGCATCTGTCGCGTCACTTCAAGGAGCCTTCATCGGCGGTCTCGTCCTCGATGACGGAGGACGCGGCAGTGTTCGGCGGGTTGAAGAACATGGTCGACGGGCTCGCCAATACATACAAGCTCTACGATCCGAAGATGATCGCCGTCTCGACCACCTGCATGGCCGAAGTCATTGGAGACGACCTCCACGGCTTCATCGAAAACGCAAAGAACGAAGGGTCGGTCCCGCACGACTTCGATGTTCCTTTCGCCCACACGCCTGCCTTCGTCGGCAGCCACGTCGATGGCTATGACGGCATGATCAAGGGCATTCTGGAGAACTTCTGGAAAGGCAACGAGCGGAAGGAGGTTGCTCAAGCCATCAACATCATTCCCGGCTTCGACGGCTTCTGCGTCGGCAACAACCGCGAACTGAAGCGCCTGCTCGACATGATGGGCGTATCCTACATCTTCATCCAGGATGCCTCCGACCAGTTCGACACGCCGTCTGACGGTACGTACCGCATGTATGACGGCGGCACGAAGATCGAGGACTTGAAAACGGCGTTGAATGCCGAAGCGACCCTGTCGCTGCAGCACTATAACACGCGCAAAACGCTGGAATATTGCAAGGAGGTCGGTCAGGTTACGGCTTCGTTCCATTATCCGCTGGGTGTTCAGGCGACCGACGAATTCCTGATGAAGGTCTCGGAGATTACCGGCAAGGAAATTCCTCCGGCAATCGGCCTGGAACGCGGCCGTCTCGTCGACGCTATGGCAGATAGCCAAGCCTGGCTGCACGGGAAGAAATACGCGATCTACGGCGATCCTGACTTCGTCTACGCCGTTGCCCGGTTCGTCTTGGAAACCGGCGGTGAGCCGACCCACTGCCTTGCTACCAACGGCACGTCGGCCTGGGAAGCCGAGATGAAGGCGTTGCTCGCATCCTCGCCCTTCGGCAAGGATGCCCAGGTCTGGGCGGGCAAGGACCTGTGGGCGTTGCGCTCGCTGCTCTTTACCGAGCCGGTTGATCTTATGATCGGCAATTCCTATGGCAAGTATCTCGAGCGCGACACCGGCACCCCATTGATCCGGCTGACCTTTCCGATATTCGACCGGCACCATCACCACCGTTTCCCGCTCATGGGCTACCAGGGCGGCCTGCGCGTCCTGACGACGATCCTCGACAAGATCTTCGACAAGCTCGATCGCGAGACGAGCGAGCCGGGTGTGACGGACTATTCTTACGACCTGACCCGCTAGGAGCGGCGGCGGTCGGCCTTGTGAGGCCGGCCTGCCTTCATCTGAACTTGGAGACCGCAATGCCCTTGCTCAATGCTAAAGTCCAGGATGTCTTCGACGAGCCTGCCTGCGAGAAGAACCGCAGCAAGGATTCCAAGGCGCGCAAAAACGGCTGTTCGAAGCCGCTGATCCCCGGGGCGGCAGCCGGCGGATGCGCTTTCGATGGCGCCAAGATCGTGCTGCAGCCGATCACCGACGTCGCGCACCTGATCCATGGGCCTCTCGGCTGTGAGGGCAATTCCTGGGACAACCGCGGATCGGCTTCCTCAGGTCCAACGCTCTGGCGCACCAGTTTCACGACCGACCTCACTGAAACCGAAGTGGTGATGGGGCACGGCGAGCGGAAACTTTTTAAAGCAATCCGCGAGATCAAGGAGGCCCATGCTCCACCGGCGATTTTCGTCTATTCGACCTGTGTGACAGCATTGATCGGCGACGACATCGAGGTCGTCTGCAAGCGGGCCGCGGAAAAATTCGGCCTTCCGGTGGTGCCGGTCAACGCACCGGGCTTTGCCGGCTCCAAGAACCTTGGCAATAAGCTCGCCGGTGAAGCGTTGCTCGATCATGTGATCGGCAGCGTAGAGCCGAACGACGTGACCGCCTACGACATCAATATCATTGGTGAGTTCAACCTATCCGGCGAGTTTTGGCTGGTAAAGCCGCTTCTTGACCGGCTGGGGATCAGAGTAAGGGCCTGCATTCCAGGAGACGCCCGATATCTTGACATTGCTTCTGCGCATCGCGCCAAGGCGTCCATGTTGGTGTGCTCGACAGCACTCATCAACCTCGCCCGCAAAATGGAGGAGCTGTGGGATATCCCGTTCTTCGAAGGCTCCTTTTACGGAATTACCGACACCTCGGAAGCACTCAGACAGATCGCCAAGCTGCTCGTGATGCAGGGGGCGGATCCCGAAATCCTCGAGCGCACCGAGGCATTGATCGCGGAGGAGGAGGCGATTGCCTGGATGAAACTCGCAGCATATCGACCAAGGCTTGAAGGCAAGCGCGTGTTGCTCAACACCGGCGGCGTCAAGTCCTGGTCGGTTGTCCATGCGCTGATGGAGGTGGGCATCGAGATCGTGGGCACCTCGGTCAAGAAATCCACGCCTGAAGACAAGGAACGTATCAAGCAACTCCTGAAAGACGAAAACCACCTGTTCGAGTCAATGGCGCCGCGCGAGCTTTATAACATGCTCGCCGACGGTAAAGCCGACATCATGTTGTCTGGCGGGCGCACGCAATTCATCGCGCTGAAGGCCAAGACACCTTGGCTCGATATCAACCAGGAACGCCACCACCCCTATGCCGGCTATGACGGCATGGTGGAGCTCGTTCGCCAGATCGATCTTGCTATTCACAATCCGATCTGGATGGAGGTGCGGGAGCCGGCACCGTGGGAATGCCAGCATGCGGTGGAAGAAGAACTGACGAATACCAAGAGCGAGAACGAGACTGGGTACGTCTTGCAAAACTTTGTCGGCGCGGTCGCCGGCAGCTTCTGCAAGCGTTGAGGAAAGCCGATGGTTCAAGTCTTTCCCCAGACCAAATCAGCTGCGGTCAATCCGCTGAAATCGTCGCTGCCGCTCGGCGCCGCGCTCGCCTTTCTTGGCGTCGAGCGTGCCGTGCCGCTGTTCCACGGCAGCCAGGGCTGCACCAGCTTGGCGCTGGTACTTTTAGTCCGGCACTTTAAGGAAGCCATTCCCTTGCAGACAACGGCATTGGACGCAGTGGCGACCATTCTTGGCGGCGCAGGCAATCTGGAAGAGGCGATCCTAAATCTCAAGAGGCGCGCAAAACCCAAGCTGATCGGAATTTGCACGACAGCCCTGGTGGAAACCCGCGGCGAAGATTTCGCAGGCGATCTCGCCAACATCAAGCGGGATCGTGCCGATGAGCTCGCGGGTACGGAGGTTGTGCTGGCGAATACCCCGGATTTCGAGGGAGCGATCGAAGAGGGATGGGCGAAGGCCGTCATCTCTATGGTCGAGCGCATCACCACTCCAGGCGAGCAGAGCCGCCACCAAAAGAAGATTGCGATCCTACCAGGATGGCATCTGACAGTCGCTGACATCGAGCTTCTGCGCGAAACGGTCGAAAGCTTCGGTCTGAAGCCGGTGATCCTGCCGGACATTTCCGGCTCTCTCGACGGCACGGTGCCCGGCGATCGTTGGGTTCCGACCACCTATGGCGGTACTCCCGTCGACGAGATACAAGAGCTTGGCACGGCGGCGCAATGTATCGCGATCGGCGAGCATATGCGCCGCCCCGCAGAGCTACTGCGGACCCGGACGGGAGTCCCTTACGCATTGTTCCAGTCGCTGACAGGATTGAAACGAGCCGACCGGTTCGTCTCGTTTCTTTCTGAGATTTCTGGTGCGCCAGTGCCAGCAAACATCCGCCGTCGCCGAGCACAGCTGCAGGACGCCCTGCTCGACGGACATTTCCATTTCGGAGGCAAGAAGATCGCAATTGCTGTGGAGCCGGACCAGCTCTACCAATTCGCTACCTTCTTCACCGGCATGGGCGCCGAAATCGCGGCAGCGGTCACCACGACCGGCACCTCAAAAATACTCGCGGAAATGCCGGCCGAATCGCTCCAGGTCGGTGATCTTGGCGATCTCGAAGAACTTGCCGTCGGCGCTGATCTTCTCGTCACGCATTCGCATGGACGACAAGCGGCGGAGCGCCTTGGGATTCCGCTCATGCGGGTGGGCTTCCCGATATTCGACCGACTCGGCAGCCAGCATAAGCTCACAAGTCTCTATCAGGGAACGCGCGACCTGATCTTCGATGTTTCCAACATCTTCCAGGCCAATCAGCGCGCGCCGTGTCCTGGATCGCTTGATCCCTCCCGCAAAGGAGAACTGCCTAGATGATCGCCGCTCGTCGCCTTTCCCTCGTCCCTGACGGGGTTCACTCGTCAGCTCCAAAACGGAAGGCTGGCGCGTTGCGCGTCGCAATCGCCACTCAAGATATGAAATCTCTCGACGCCCATTTCGGATCGGCAAAACGTTTCGTCGTCTATGATGTGAGTCCCGACGACTGGAAACTGGTGGAAGTCCTGGACTTCGAAGACGTTTCCGACCAGAGCGGAAAGCATCGGAACGAGGACGTCGATCGTATTAACCCGAAGGTGAAGGCGTTGGAAGGTTGTCACTTATTGTTCTGTCTGGCGATCGGTGGGCCATCGGCAGCCCGAGTTGTTTCGGCCAAAATCCACCCAATTAAAGTATCCGATCCTCAACTGATCGAAGATGTTTTGTCGCGAACTCGGGCGATGCTCAGGACTACTCCGCCACCCTGGTTACGCAAGGTGCTAACCGAAGCAGGCGCCATTGAAAAGAAGCCTTTCGATGAGGAGGACTAAGAAATGGGTACATTGACAGGAAGTACGAATGGCCCTGCTGTCAACGAAGATGGGGATCTCGCCACCCCTTTTCTCAGATGCCTGATAAGGCTCATTCGCGCTCAGGATGCCCATGGGGCGTGGGAAGGCAAATCGGACGCTGACCTGCTGGCCGACTTCATCCTCACCAAGGAGCAGCGCCGTAAGATCCCGATCATAGGCGATCCGGATCCGTATGTGCTGTGGAGGCTACAGAACTTTTACAGTTGCGTGGGGCTTGTGATCGAAGAGTGCACAGGCCTGTTGGCATCGCCGATCATGACGATCGGCCATGAGGGCTTTGGCCGCTTGCTTTTGACGACTGGACGGTTGGTCGTTCTGTCGAAGACCCTGCGCGATGTCCACCGGTTCGGCTTTGAGACGCTAGGCAAGCTCGCCGAGACCGGCACGAAAATGGTCGATGACGCTATTGAAGTTATCGAAACCTATCCCGACGTGGCGCGGGCATCATGAAATCAATTTTCGAGGAAAGAGATCATGTCAGACATTGTGGAGCAGCTGAAGAAGGTCCGCAAGCTGCAGTCCCGCCGCCGCTGCCAAAATCTCAGCATTTGCAATGGCCAGAACGAGAGTTCGATGGTGAGCTCACTGGCATGATCATGGCTCTCAACCACGCGGCGGTTGCCGCCTGAAGAACTGCCAGACTCTCGTTGCCGCAGACGACATTGCTGCGCAATCTCGCGAACAAATCAGGAGAACGGTGTTGCGTTTCACAATCTTTTGCGGCCTCCTGCTGCTCGTCGTCTGGGCGAAGGCACTAACGAGTTACTTCGTCTGGCATTCCATCCACGAAGTCATCGTTGCAATGGTGGCTAGTTTGTTGCTTCTTCAGTGGGCGTATATCGCAAGCCTGCTCTTTTCCATCTGGCAATCCAGCCGTAATTACAGGAGTCGCCAAAGGGCTAGACGATCCGATCATCGCTAGACTAGAACGTGGTGTCAGCCACAGCCTATCATGAGGGCGAAAACCTCGGCGTTCTTTGGAACGCCTCTCATCCAATCAGATCCAACCATGAGTCAACGGAATTCCAACCTGCCGGATGACGTGGATGCGTCGAGAGCCCTATCGCCGCGCAAGCTCTGCAACCTCGGCCGTGCCATGATGACGTGTAACAGGTGGCCTGCTCATGCCCTATCTGTGGTGGCTCCGACTTCATTCGCGGCGGCGAGACCGTCAGCGAAGTGCTGGACTATGTTCATGCGTCCTTCCGTGTCGTGCATCATGTCCAGCCCCGCTTTACCTGCAAAGCAAAGTTGGCCCTTGTTTAGATAGTCGAGGCCGCACTGCCAGAACACAGCGAGGCGATTTTGTCTTGTGGCCAGGTATGTGAAAGACGCTCATGCGAGCCCACTGGACAGGAGAGGTCAGCATTTGAATTTAAAAAGGTACCTTGATCCAAAAGTGGATGTGCTCGCTTCAGTAGCTGAATTGGATGGTCTGTACCGCGTCCAGAGGACCATAAAGAAACGTAAGTTATAAGGCTGAGCCTATGAATTTCATGAGAACGGAGCAGGGGCTTCTCTGCGTTTCAATTGCCGTTACCATCCTCCTTGCCTGCATCGGCATTTTGTTCGGGATCATTTCAGGTTCGTCCGCAATCATATTCGATGGTGTCTACGCATTGACGGACGCTGCTATGACTGTCGTAGCTCTGCTTGTTACAAAGCTCATCGCGTCATCCGAAGCGCCCTCCAGCAAAGGAAAACTTATCGAGCATTTCACGATGGGGTTCTGGCATCTTGAGCCCATAGTCTTGGCTCTCAACGGCATTCTCATAACCGGGTCGGCTGTTTACGCACTTGTCAACGCAATCGGCAGCATTTTGCATGGGGGACGTCCGCTCAACTTTAGTCAAGCGATCGTCTACGCCGTCGTAACACTCGGTGTGACAGCCACCATGGGGGTTATTGGTGATCGAGCTAATCGTAAGATCAAATCTGATTTCGTTGCCCTGGATACGAAAGCTTGGCTGATGTCCGCCGGGCTAACGATCGGGTTACTCGTCGCGTTTGCCATCGGATATTTCATTCAGGGGTCTTCTTACGAATGGATCTCGCCGTTTATTGACCCGGTCGCGCTGGCATTAATCTGCATTGTGATCATTCCCATTCCGGCGGGCACGGTTCGGCGAGCGCTCGCCGACATACTGCTTGTTACGCCATTAGATCTCAAACAACAAGTTGACGCGGTCGCCAAAACAATCATCGAACGACATGGATTCATATCCCACCGGGCTTATGTGGCCCGGGTCGGCCGAGGCCGGCAAATCGAGCTACATTTCGTTGTCTCAGAGGACCTCCCGGCGAGGAAATTGCAGGAATGGGATAAGATTCGTGACGAAATCGGGCTCGCGATTGGTAACGAGGGTCCGAGTCGTCGGCTCACCATCGCCTTTACAACCGATCCTGAGTGGGCGGATTAGGATTTTGAACCGAATTTGGAGCCCTGTATCGCAGGCATTCCATAACGGGCGTGATCCTCGAACCGGATGCATAGCTCGGCGTTTTTTCCAGCCACCATGCGTCAATTTCACGGTTCGTACCAATCTTCGATCAATGCGGCCAGTTTCGATGCCGTAGTTTTCCGTTATGCCTCCAGGCGCGATACTCGATTCAGCGAATAGGGTTGGCTGAACCCAGATCGCGCCTTTGCGTTCAAGCTCCACAGGCGGTTTCGCCGTCTTGATCTTGTTGAGATCCTGCCGGAGGCCGATTGTCTCGCGTTCTTTGAAACGAGCGACGCCTATGTCCTTGTACTGGCTCAGGAGGGCGCGGCCCAGCTGCCCAGGTTCCGATAGATGTCATCGCGCAGCTGTCGGACCTGTCGATTGAGCTCACCAAGTTGCGCAGGCGTATGGTCGGAAATTTCCAGAAGAGCGTCGCCCAGGCAGCCAGCTCGCGACCTCAGCTCCGGCCCGCGTAACCCGCCGGGTGATGCTGCGGGCGGCAAGGGTCATCAGCGACTATGGTTCCGCGAACGCGACGAGGCGCCCGCGGATAGCCGTCGGCAACATGAAGTCGCCTCGTAGGTCAGACCTTGTGCAGAAAATCGACCACGCCGGTATCGAGATCATAATAGGCGGGCACGATCTTCACCTTGCCTTCCTCGACCAGGCGAGAAACAATCGCACTTTCGGTGAGGATGCGCTCGGCGCCGTTGAAGGCATTGGCATGGACGGTCTTGTCGACAAAATTGTCGCCGCGATCGGTCTCCGCCAAAGCCACGGGCAGGATCGGCTGGGTCATCTTGCCGATTGAGCCATCGAGCTTGGTGCCCTTGGACACGACCTCGCAGGCGGCAGAGACCGCCCCGCAACGCTTGTGGCCCATGACGACGATCAGCGGCGCATGCAGATGTTCGGCGCCATATTCGATCGTGCCGAGCACATCGGTGTCGACCACGTTTCCGGCATTGCGGGCGACGAAGAGTTCGCCGAGCGTCACGCCGCCGAATACAAGTTCCGGCACGACACGGCTGTCGGAACAGGTCAGCACGATCGCCCAAGGTGCCTGGCTCTTGGCGACGTCCTGCCGGCGCTTGGAAATATTGGCGGCGCAGGCTTCCGTGTCGGCGACGAATTTCTTGTTGCCTTCCTGGAGTTTTGCCAGTGCTTCATCCGGCAGGAGGGCGGGAGCGTTCGAGGCGAATGCCGGCATGGTCATGTCAAAGCCTGCAGTCATGACGGCCACGCCTCCGATGCCGGCAAATTTCAGCAGGGAGCGACGGCTGAGTGGGGAGGAATTGCATTCAAAGCACATGGTATCGGTCCTTTTGCAATATCCGGGATGGCTGCGGAGAAATGGCACCTGCTCCAAGTCATGTCCGGCAATTCTCCGGGAATCGGAGAATGGCCGATTGGTTATGCCTTGATATGGCACTCATCAAGCGGAATTTTGACGCATCGGAGGAGCTAAGCCAATCCTGGAGTATTGCCCCGGCCGTACGGTAGATCAACCCGGCCCTGACGGGTTCTGGCGAGGGATGCTCATGCGCGGCATATTGGGTTGGAAGGGACCCTTTGGGCGCTGCCTTCTGCTTCTTTAGTGGCTCCGCTGCCGCCGGCGGGATCGCATTCATTATCTCACTCGGGAACCTAGGAGCATTTGTGGGGCCGTTCGTTATAGGGTATCTCCGTAGTCACCCCGGAGGTTTTTCCACAGGCCTATACGCTTTGGCAATCATGGGCCTAGCCGCGACAGTCATGTTGATTTTCCTCCTGCGCCTCCTGCGCCAAACTCGATAGAAACAACCAGATGTTCTTGTGTTTGTTGTCACGTGAGCCGAGCCGGTTAGGTGCACAACGAGATGCGGCTCGGGTTCGCGAGGAACCAACAGCAAGAGCTCGCAAAATTCCTCAGCGTCACCGGCCGCCGTCTTCGCACCCAAGGCCGAACCCGGCAATGCCGCTCATGTCGGCGCACCGATGCCGGGCGCCATCTCGCGCGTCTTTGTGTCGCCCGGACAGGCGATCAATGCCGACGATGTGCTGGTGTCGACCGAAGCGATGAAGGTGGAAACGGCAATTCACGCCGAGGAGAACGGCACGATCGCCGAAGTTCTCGTCAAAGCCGGCGACCAGATCGATGCCAAGGACCTGCTTGTAACTATCGCGGCCGGTTCAGCGTAAAGTTCCATAACATGCATTATGCTATTTGGTGTTGTAACCGGGTGGGTTCAAGGATGAAGTGCGACTTGCGAATGATACCAATGGGTTATCACTCGCAAGGAAGATGCAATGAAACGGACCTACTCCCATATTGATCTGGATGAACGACGCAAGATCGCCCGGTGGCGAATGACTGGCCTGAGCGTTGAGAGTATTGCCGAGAAGCTCGGCCGGCATCGTTCGACGATCTTTCGGGAGATCAAACGCAACACGTTTATCGACAACGATGTTCCGGATCTCAACGGCTACTACTGCGTCACAGCGCATGATATCGCTTGTGACCGGCGTACGAAGCTGCGGAAGCTGGCGCGCTTCTCTGACGTCAGACAATCTGTCATCGACCGGATCGTACACGGCTGGTCGCCACAGCAGATTGCAGGACGCATGCGCCTGGAACGCCATCCGATCTCTGTCAGCCACGAGACGATCTACAAGTTCGCATATTCGCCCGACGGGCACGCCATCAAGCTGTGGCGGCACCTACCGGAGCATCGTGCGCGACGCCGACCACGACATGCCAGACGCAAGCATGGTCAACGGTTTAGCCCGGAACTCAACATCTTGCGGCGCCCCGATGTCGTTGCCGAGCGCAAGCAGTTTGGGCATTGGGAATGCGACCTGATCCAGTTTCGGAAAAAGTTCGGCAAGGCCAATGTGACGTCGCTGGTCGAACGAGTCAGCCGCTTCGCGATCTTCCTGCGCAACAATGACCGTCAGTCCCGTCCTGTCATGGACGGCCTTGTTCAAGCACTGCAGGCCCTGCCCCACCTTGCTCGCCGTTCCATCACCTTCGACCGGGGGACGGAGTTCACTGACTGGCCGTATCTGCAAGCCAGCATCGGCGCCCAAACCTGGTTTTGTGATCCGCAATCGCCCTGGCAAAAAGGCACCGTCGAGAACACCAATGGCCGGGTCCGGAAATGGCTTTCGAGAGAGGTCGATCCACTGTCCGTGACCGACGCCGACCTGATCGACGTCTGCAATCGGCTCAATGATACGCCACGCAAATGTCTTGGCTATCGAACGCCCGCAGAGGTCTTCCGCAAGAAACTGCTCGCCCAGATGCGGTATGCAGGTTAGCTTGACCAAGCCCGCAAGTCGCGGTTCAGCATGAACTCACACCGCAAAGTTAGAATGTAAGAACGACTGGCATCTATTGCTCGATCCATCTCCACCCTATTGCAGGAAAAGGTAAATGTCGCTCTGCATGCCTGATGGCCCCAGAGTGGCCGTGTAGGGCACACCATGGATACTGAAGTTGGTGGGTTTGTCCGCGCTCGGCAGCAAGTCAAACAAGTACATTGCAGGCAGAAGGTCATCTGGTACCGGTTGATTGCCGTGTTGCCAGCTCGGAGGGACAAATCCTCCCAAGTCGTCCACAGGCAGCGTGTACTGTGGGGTGCCGAAGATCGATG
>NZ_ML133722.1 GCF_003985155.1 Rhizobium vallis
AGACAAGGCGGCGAAGCGCCGCAAGAAGCACCTCAGCGTCGCAACGAGCGGCGACGAGCCTGGCGATGAGCCGAAGGCCCTTTCCGAATGCGACGTCAAATCGAACATCAAGTCCATTCCGGGCGTGGCATGTGCCCAATAGGACCACGCTTTCGAAGGAAAAAAACGTGTCAAATATTGTATGTGAACGTGACACGGACTGCAGGCGAAAGTCTTTGCGCGCACCGTCGTCGATTTTCGTTCCGAACACAAATAGCGGGGCGCAGTTGCCTTGGTATACTATCTACCCAACAATACAGGAGTTTTCTCCAGAAATCGGCGCCCACACTTATGAGCAATGGCTGAGAAGCCAGGGAACTGATGACGCTGTCTCGCTCTATCTCCACATTCCATTCTGCCGCTCGATGTGCTGGTATTGTGGTTTTCCGACTAGCATCACTCGTCGGGACACTTTGATAACCGATTATCTAGCAATGCTGCGCGAGGAAATCCGCCTGGTCGCCGAGCAAGTGCCGCAGGCACTCTCCGTGGGTGACGTGCACTTTGGCGGCGGATCCCCGACCATTATGCCATCGGCAGACTTCCTGTCGCTAATGGAACTCCTGCGCGGCCGTTTTGCGCTTGAGCGAGGTGCAACCATTGCCGTTGAGGTCGACCCGCGCACGTTCACCACCGATATGGCCGAAGCCCTAGAAAGAACCGGTGTGAATCGCGCAAGCGTCGGTGTGCAGAGCTTCGATCCCGTCGTACAAAAAGCGATCAACCGGATTCAGAGCGAGGCGCAAGTGATGACCGCCGTCGAAAACCTCCGCCTGTATGGGGTCAGGCGTATCAATTTCGACTTGATGTTCGGTTTGCCGAACCAAACCGTCCAGTCCTGTCTCGAGAGCGCTATGTTAGCTATTGCGATGCGTCCCGACCGCCTCGCGGTTTTCGGTTATTCCCACGTTCCATCTTTTCGAAAAAATCAGCGCTTGATTGACACAGCAGCACTGCCCGATATAGCCGCGCGAGCTGAGCAGGCCTCAGCCATGGCCGATACGTTAGTTGCAGCAGGCTATCTGCAAATTGGTCTCGACCATTTTGCTTTGCCGGATGACGAGCTTGCAATAGCACAGAGAGCTGGTCGTCTGCGCCGAAATTCGCTTGGTTACTCTGCCGAAACCTGCTCAACTGTCATCGGTTTGGGCGCGTCCGCCATTGGTCGTTGCGGCGACGGTTACGTTCAAAACGATCTCACGCAAAGCTGTTATAACCGGCACATAGCATCCGGCCGCTTGGCGATCTCAAGGGGCTACCGTTTAGCTACCGAGGATCGCGTAAGAGCTGCAATCATCGAACAGCTCATGTGCTACTTGGAGGCGGACATATCAGCAATCTGTACGGCTCAGGGATTTGATCAGACCCATCTAGTGAGTTCAGCTAAGCAGCTAGAGATTCTGGCTGAGGATGGGATCGTTGAGTTTGACAACGGTTTAGTCCGTGTGCGGCACGAACGTCGCTCTGCCCTTCGCCATGTCGCTGCCGCGTTCGATGCTTATCTTGGCCGCCAGCCGATCTAGACTGGCAAACGGAGGACCTTGGAGTGATCACTTAATCGAGCTCGAGTTCGTCGAGATGTTAGGCAGGAGGCAAGCCCCCAATTGCTCGATTTTAAATCGATCGCTGAATTCGCAGTCCATGGCATGTGTCGGTCTCGATCGCGTCACAGTTCAGCTCTCGCCACTGGCAAAGAAATCCGCCGTCAAATATCGTGAAAGGTCTGGCGCAGCACGGCTTCACCGGCTCGGTTGCGCGCGCCAACTTGAAGCAGGCGACACCTTCGTTCAAAACGGACCAGACGCCCGGACAGTTCAGCTTGACGCCACCAATGCGGCTTCGATTGCGCAGGCGGCGGAGACGCGCATCCAGGAAACCTGCGGCAGGCTCGATGTTCACGGTGGCGATCGAGCGCGGTTAAATGCCTAGAACATGGCCTAAACACTCTTGTCGTTGATCTCGACGAAATGGGACCGTGTTCGGACCCCAATTATTTGTCCTTGCCGTACACAGGTGATGCTGCCGCTGGCTCCACTACATGCCCAGGGCGACAGGTTGTTGCACTGCGACAGGTCACCGTTCAAACCGCTCCAGCATTGTTCTCAACTGCGCGTTTTGCAGCCTTAGCTTTCTGGCTAGCTGCCTCCTGAGCACCCTGATGTCTTCGTCGAGGCTCATCTGGTCCGCAGTGTGAACTGCCGGGGCAGCGTTTGCAATCGCGGCTGATGCCTTCTTACGCGGGGCGACCTCGAGAGTTCGCTCGAGCCTCGTAGCATCGTGCCCAGCGGCGATGTCGGTACTAAGCCCGCCGAATGGAGGTGGATCGGCCGCCTCAACGTTTTTGGCATCTTGGCCTTCGACCTGATCGTGGCCACCGATTCCGACTTCCTTAGAAACAACAAACTCGGTGGAAATTGCAGGAGAATGGCCGTGACGGGGAGGCCCCTCGCTTGCCGGTCGAACGGCGCTTATCAGGCTCTTCTCGGCAGGCGTTTCGGTCGGACCGGCAATGGCCAATGTGTCCGGCGTAACCTTCTGGTCCGAGCCGTTTTCTCGCTTTTGTTCGCGACCCGGTGAGATCAGTCGGGCAAGAAGTTTCCAGGGAGACGCCATCTATCCGACCTCGCGTTTTATCCCGCAAGCAGGCAGTGAGTTTGGGGTCCGGCAACAGCATTACCGTTGCCGAATTGTTTGTCTCGATAAGAATGTAGATCCGGTCGCTTATTGACCGGCTGCTTATATCAATCGAGCTTGAGCCGTTTGCGCAGATCTTCATTTTCAGCGCGAAGTTTTCCAGCAAGAAGCTTGCGCAGCCGCTGATTTTCCTCTTCCAACTGCAAAAGGTCTGCCATTTCATCGCTCGCCGTCATCGGGGCAGCCGGCGCTGCCTGCACAGCCTTTGGAGCACGGCGCACAGGTGCGCGTTTGGCGCTCGCCGTGGCTTCGATAGCCTTTGTCTTGCGCCCTCTCCTCTTCACACCACCGTCCCCGGCCAGCGCAGCTGCCGGCTCTGCCGTAGCGTCAGCTAACGCGGTCTCGAGTGCCGCGACTTTTTTGGCGCGCGGTTTGCGCTGTTTCTTCGGCGCATTAGGCGTTTCGACAACGGTCTGTCCATCGACCTTGGTTGTCGTATTAGTCTCGTCGGCCATGCTCATCTCCTGTGTATCTGATGCAGTTGTCGACGGCCCGAGAGGCGCTGTCAACAACTGCTCGGCCTGATCTTGTTCCGGCAAAGACATTTCGCTGTCGGGTTTGCCACTCTGAGAGCTACCTGACAGAAAAGGCAATGCCTCTTCCTCTAGATCGCGCGCGACTGACTTTAGATCCACATTGCCCCAGATCGAGTTCGATCTGGCATCAAGTTTTCGCCTGCCGTTCTTGTACTCGACGGCAAAACTGCGTTGCACTTTTTTCAATATAAGAGGCCTTGGAGAATCCACGGGGTGGCTGATGTTATGCTGGAACAGCACGAATAGCGCCTACCGGACTACCAGTCTATACCCACGGTCTAGCCTGAGGCCAATTTTTTAGCGCCGCATTATTTTTTGGAGTTACCGCGGCCTCTGCCGATTTATCGTCCCGGTCCCTAAAGTGGTGAAGGAGCCGCGCACCAACCCAGGCTTCTCCTTCGTCGGCTGGCGCTTCAAAGACCAGATGCTGCGCACTTACGCCGGGGAAAATGTTGAAGCGCTTGGCCCACGTTTCGCGGCACTCGCAGCGGCGGTGCTGACCAAGACCGAACGCAGTTTCCTTGCAGCTAGCGCCGCCATTAGGCTCATTGATGTGCCGAGACGAACATGCGGCTTGGCTTTGTCGGCTGAAACAAGAGTAGCGAAGGAGTGTTGCTTTTATGACAAGACACGAGGAGTTTGTCGGTCGAATGTCACAGGCGGATCTGCCTTGCACACGGCCGCCATAGAGAGAAGGATGGGGTCGCCGCTCGCTTCACTGCTGAGTCACGCCATCGTTTTCGTGAATGCATTCCATCCAAACAATCGATTTTACTGATCGAAACGGTTGCCATTAGAAGACGCTGAAGAAGCGTTTTGTAAAAGCCGTAATTCGGAGTTCTTAAAATGGGTCCTCGGGTGCCGTGGAGACTGTGCTGGGAAAACGAGATGAGGCAGTCGGTCTGCTGCCTGGTCTCGATCGTTATCTTGCGCTCGACGTGATCGGGTAGAATCTTGGTCGTTGCTTCTCGACGTTTCAGTGGGCTCTCACGGGACGCACTTTTGCCCCGGTCGATGCCGCCTCCTATTCGTCTTCACCGCGCGCTGGTCATCTTTCTACTGCTTCCCCTTCTAGCGTTTGTTGCAGATCGGTTCTCACGCCGTGGGCGCCGTTCGACGTGATTATCAATGGCGGCCCCACCGCGTGGGAGCTGAGTTCGGTGCTGGCGCATATGCGAATGACGGAGGCCGGCGGCGGAATTCTGTGTGCTATGCCTCGGAGCCAACGCAGGCGCACTCGCCGCTGCAAGGATACGGTCTGCGACCTTTGCAGCGACCACCAAACGTCGTTGTGGCTGTCGGGCGGAAAGATGAAGGACTGGGTAATGTGGATACGTTACGCGGCGTTACTGCCGCAAATGCTTCGGTCTGGGGCTCTGTTAGCGCCGATTGTCGGCAATCTCACCGATCCGGTCACGATCTGATTTCGGCTTCGACCCGTGAGCTCTAGCTGCACTGTCAAGCGCCACCCTATGAAACTGCGAAAGCCGGTGGCCAGACCAGAGCGACCTACCTTTCGAAACGAACTGGAGAGCAACATGCTGTGTCTAGGGCTCAGTGGCGGTCTAAGCAGAGTCTACGAAAATTCGTTCGATCTACCGAACACCTTTATGCACGATGGGGCTGCGGTTCTCGTTCGCGACGGGCGAGTGATAGCGGCGGTCGAGGAGGAGCGCCTTAACCGGACAAGCACTCCAACAAGTTACCAACGCGTTCGATTCAATATTGCCTCGCATCTGCAGGTGTTCACCTGAGCGACATCGACCGCATCGCGTATTATGCGACCGAGGCCTATTGCAACGCTGTGCTCGAGCGCGTGCGCCTCTCTCACCCAAGTACCCCAATACCGGACGCGAGACTGTTGTTGTGCGGATTACTCGGGCAAGAATTTGGTGCCGAAATTGATCCCTCACGTGTGTCGTTCGTGAGCCACCATATGTCGCACGCGGTGAGCTCGTTTTTCATGTCGGGCTTCGAGCGAAGTTTGGTCCTCTCAATTGACGGCGGTGGAGACTTTCTTTCGGGGCTTTTGGCGATTGGTTCCAGCACGGAGATTGAGCCACTCGTGACATTTCCGGAGAATGATTCTCTAGGGCTGCTATACTTGGAAACGATCCGCTACCTAGGTTATGGCGCGTTCGATGAATATAAGATCATGGGTCTGGCACCTTACGGCAATCCCGCTTCGTACCGCGAGATCTTCGAACAATTTTACGAACTCCTAGACGACGGTGGTTATCGGGTCCATCTCGACCGAGTTGGTCCTACGTTGCTCAGTAACATTCAAATACGCCAGAAAGGCATGCCGTTCACGCAGCAGCATAAAGATGTGAGTGCTTCACTGCAGGAAGCACTGGAACGGATCGTGTTCCACGTCCTACGGCATTACACCAAGGTTACGGGCATCGAACGACTGTGTTTGGCCGGAGGAGTGGCTCACAACTGCACTTTGAATGGCAAGCTGCTGTACTCGGGGATGTTTGACGACATCTTCGTGCAACCGGCTGCCCATGACGCTGGCTGCGCACTAGGCGCCGCATTGATGGCGTCTCATGATCTGGGGCATCCGGCACCTCGTGAGCGTTTGCAAAACGTCTATTGGGGACCCGACCTGGAGAGCGAAGGAAGCGTGGAGGAGGAACTTTTTGCTTGGGGCCAGCATCTCGAAATTGAACGGAGTGATGACGTGACAGGCAAAGCAGCCGATTGGATTGCGGATGGCGCCGTGATCGCCTGGGTGCAGGGGCGTTCGGAGTTCGGTCCACGGGCGCTAGGCAACCGGAGTATTCTTGCTGATCCGAGGCCGGCGTCAAACAAGGATCGAATTAATATGATGGTCAAGAAGCGGGAAGGCTACCGCCCATTTGCTCCCTCGGTATTGGAGGAGGACGCCGTGGAATTTTTTGATCTGCCAGGTACCTTGCGCAAATTTCCTTTTATGAATTTCGTAGTGTCTGTGCGCGAACCCAAGCGTAGTTCGCTAGGCGCCATCACGCACGTAGATGGTACGGCTCGTTTGCAGACAGTGTCACGCGAGACAAATCCCGCATATTGGGAGCTAATCAATGCTTTCGGGAAGCGAACCGGCGTTCCGATCTTGCTCAACACGTCGTTTAACAACAACGCCGAGCCGGTAGTGGATTCGGTTAGGGATGCCGTAACGACTTTTTTGACGACCGACCTGGATGCACTTGTCATCGGTCCATTTCTCGTCAAGAAGCGAATCTCAACGATGGAGGAGTGGAATAAACTAGCAGTTTCCTTGCCACCTTACGCAAGTCTCCATCAGGCGCGTGCATATTCCACCCTGGATCGGCAAGAGACTGTATGTGAGATCCGCACAGGCGCCTCCAGCCTGCAGGCCGTGCGTATTTCACCGGGGTTGTTTGAACAGCTAATTAGGATTGAGGGAGAAGCCCTGGTTGGCGACATTTTGGATGGAATCGCGCCTGTTTCAGGTAGTCGTGAGACTTTCCTAAATGAACTTCGGCAGATTTGGGAGCAGCGTTGCATATGCTTAAGCCCGGTACGTGGCCGCAAATCACAGGTATCCGTCCCCGCTGAGGCCTCGGTGACTAGTGGGCTTTCAGCATAGCTTGGGGTCGCTTCGTTACGCCAAACAAACTCGCGAATAACAAAGCCCGCGACCGACAATGCGCCGTGCCCACCTAATCGCACGGCGACGCGTCAACAACCATGTCGAAAGAAGGGCCAAATGGCTCGGTATTTCAGTGATATCCTGCCCGAGCTCGTTCAGCAGGGGCACTTCGAAAAGTTAAGGAGACTGTGATGGATCCGGTGTGTGAGTTAAACGTACATCGACAGATCGTTTCGCTTCTCGATAAGCCTAACCCTGTAATCTTTGACATTGGGTGCAATGACGGAAGCGATGCTCAACGCTTTCTGCGCCTTCTTCCGAGCGCCCAGCTCTATTGCTTTGAGCCAGACCCCAGAGCCGCTGCACGCTTCAAGGAGAAAATGGGTTCTGATCGGGATCGGATGAGGCTATCCGAGGTTGCGATCAGCGACCGAAACGGGATGATCGAGTTTCATCCCAGCAATGGCAATGACAGCGCTAAGGAATGGGATCTCTCGGGCTCGATACGCCGTCCCAAGAACCATCTTTCTGAGTACGAGTGGGTTCGGTTTGACCCTCCGATTTCGGTTGAGACTAGGAGGCTGGATGACTGGTGCAGCGAAGCTGGCCTAGAGAATATAGATCTCATCTGGATGGATGTGCAGGGAGCCGAGGCCGACGTTATTGCCGGTGGCAATCAGATCCTGATGAGAACGCGTTACATATATACTGAGGATAGTGATCATGAGCTTTATGAAGGCCAGCTTCCCCTGCGCGCCATTCTTGAGCTCTTACCTTCCTTCCAGATGGTAGTTGAGTATCCCCGAGGAGTGGAGGGTGACGTTTTGCTTAAAAACACAAGCCTATAGCCGGTTCCCTTTTTGGGATTCAAGAACCGCGCCGAGTTTGCCGGAGGCTTCAACTCATGAGAGATTGGAGCCGATATGAGCAAGACAACGAACAAATTCTCGCCTGAAGTCCGTGAGCGTGCCATCCGCATGGTGCTGGATCACGAAGCCGAGCACCCCGCGCGGTGGGCTGCCGCTTCATCTATCGCGGCCCAGATCGGCTGCTCGCCGGCCACGCACGCTACACGAATGGGTGAAGAAGACCGAGGTCGATAGCGGTAAGCGAGCAGGCCGGCCGAACGATGTCGCCGAGATTATGAAGGCTCTTGAGCGGGAGAGCCGCGAGCTTCGTCAGGCCAACGAGATTCTGCGCAAAGCGTCGGCGTATTTTGCCCAGGCGAAACCTGCCACCGGAAAAGACGCTCGACAGCTTTGATTTTGATGCAGTCCCTATGGTCTCCAAGGCCCAGGTCATGGCCATTGCCGCTGGCGACAGCTGGGTCGCGAAAGGTGCCAATATCCTCATGTTCGGTCCGCCGGGCGGCGGAAAGAGCCATCTCGCCGCGGCCCTCGACCTCGCGCTGATCGAGAACGGTTGCGGGTGCTGTTCACTCGCACGACCAACCTCGTCCAGAAACTGCAGGTCGTACCGCGTGAACTCCAGATCGAATCCGCCGTCGCAAAGCTCGACAAGTTCGATCTGCTTATCCTCGACGACCTGGCCTACGTCACTAGGACCAGGCCGAAACCCGCGTGCTCTTCGAACTCATCTCCCAAGATATGAGCGGCGCTCCATCATCATCACCGCCAATCAGCCCTTTGGAGAATGGAACCGAGTCTTTCCGGACCCGGCCATGACGCTTGCCGCGGTGGACCGACTTGTTCATCACGCTACGATCATTCGAAATGAACGTCGAAAGCTAATGGCGACGTTCCGCGATGGAAGCCAAACGTGGTCGACCCAGCTGGCTTGCGGCCATTACCTCTATCTCATTGCAAAACGATGACACTGAAACGTCAGGAATCCGGTCTTCTCCATACAAGGCAGCCGATCGAACAAAATGTCGTAGCCTGACGGGAGACGCAGGGGTGTCCCTCCCGCACGCGGCGCCCTTTGCTATCCCGGATGAAGGGGATGGCGGCAACGACATGCGCAAGCCCACTGAGGATAGAAGGACTGGGTGAAAAGGCGCCCCTGAAAACAGTGGGTTTGGCGACACTTGTTGGTTCGGGCAGGCAAGACGTCGTCTACATGCATCAAATGGATGACTCGCATTTAAACAATAGATTTCACCAATTTTCGCGGATGCTCCATAGACGGCCGTCTCCACTCCACCGGGTATGATCCGTTGAAAGGCTCTCAACCAATCCAACAACGCCTGTAGCCCCGAAGCACTGGCGGCGGGAATGGCATCAATCCTACCTGGTATCGCCTGGCCTTAGCCGAAGAAAGGAAACGTCTCATGAAGGTTATTGGTTACTACGTCATCGTTGCAGCGTTGCTCGCATTGACATTGCGGGCCGGGCCGTCACTTGCAGCAGATGATCGTAACCAAGATTGTGGCCCGGCGGCAAGTGACCCCCGCGCAAACCTGAATGGTGCTGACAAAGCCCATTCAGCGGAGCACACTCAAGACTTCAATTGCCAAGATACTCCTGCCGAAGAAGGTGAGTGCTACGAGTGCGTCTTACCCCCCGAAGTACATATTGAAGGCGCCGAAGTGATCGACGTCGCAGACCGAAACTTTTATCCTCGGAAAACACTGCTACTCGCCAGAATGATCAGGCACCACTGAATCGTGTCGGTTGAAGGTAGCAGTAAGACCATCAAAGCCACGGCGGCTGGAACATCGATACTTTCTCAATTTTAGGCGACCCTTTGCTTGCTGATCTCTCGTGGCGCCGCACTGCGAGACCAAGCCTTTTCACCTTTTATCTCGCCACCTCGCTATGGATGAAGACATGCGGTTCAAGGGCCTTGATCTGAATCTCCTCGTCGCACTCGACGCCTTGATGACCGAGCGTAACCTCACGGCGGCAGCGCGCAGCATCAACTTGAGCCAACCGGCCATGAGCGCGGCCGTCGGCAGGTTACGCACCTATTTCAATGACGACCTTTTTACCATGGTCGGTCGCGAACCCGTTCCAACCCCGCGTGCGGAGCGGCTCGCGCCTTCGGTCCGCGAGGCTCTGCTTCACATCCAGGTTTCGATCATATCCTGGGATCCGTTTTGCCCTGCTCAATCGGATCGCTGCTTCAGAGTCATTCTTTCCGATTACGCCGCACTCGTTTTTTTTGAAAAGGTCGTGACGCGTGTCGCCCGAGAAGCGCCCGCCGTCAGCTTCGAGTTGCTGCCGATCGCCGATAACTACGATGATTACTTGCGGCGCGGTGACGCCGATTTTCTCATCTTTCCGGAATTGCTCATGTCGCGCGCACAGTAACCGCCCGATTGTGGCCGCCTGTTGGAAATAGCCGCGCTTATTTATGACCCGTCTATAACGACGTCGTTAGCGACGTGTTTTAGGCGAGGCCTGCGATGCGCGTGGAAATTCTCGGCGATGAACGTCGCCGACGTTGGAGTGATGAGAGCAAACTGGAGATCGTGCTGTCGGTGGGGTTCGATGGCGCGTCGGTGACTGAGGTAGCGCGCCGGTATTCGGTCACGCGGCAGCAGATTTATACCTGGCGGCGTGAGTTGCGGAAGAAGGGCCTGCTGTTGCCACCGCCGACCCCAGTGTTTCTGCCGCTGGACATGCCGCCCCCTGGAGACAACGAAGAGGCTCGGACTGACGATGGCATGCAGGTTTTGCCTGCGATGATGGAGTTGCAATTGCGCTGCGGACGAAACCTTCGCTTCAGCGGCGATGTTGACGTGGTTGCTCTGAAGCGCCTGATCCGGGCAATCGAGGCGGTATGATCGGGCCTGGGACAGGTGTTCGGGTTTACCTTGCCTGCGGTGTCACGGACATGCGCAAGGGGATCGAGGGGCTGGCTGTTCTTGCCCAGGATGTGCTGCGCCAGAAGCCGACGGGAGGTGCGGTCTTCGCGTTTCGCGGGAGGCGGGGCGACCGTTTGAAGCTTTTGTATTTTGACGGTCAGGGGTTCTGCCTTTATTATAAAATCCTGCAGAAAGGGCGGTTTCCATGGCCGTCGGCAGTAGATGGGGCAGCCCGGTTGACGTCTGCTCAACTGGCGATGCTCTGGGAAGGGATTGATTGGCGGCGGCCGGACTGGGGTGCTCCCCCGGCCCGCGTTAGTTGATTTATCCCACTGAATCTGCGTGTTTTTATGGATGTTGGCTCTGACCTGTGGTAGTCAGGTTCATGTCGAGCGCGAGCCAAAATCTTCCCGATGATCCGGCCTTCCTGAAGGCAATGATCGCTGCGCTTGAGGCGAAAAACGCGAAGATGTCGGCGACCCTGCAGGCGCATGACCAGTTGATCCAATCGCTGCGGCTGCGCATCGCCAGGCTGAAGAAACATGGCTTCGGCAAATCGTCGGAAAAGATCGAGCGGGAAATCCAGCAGTTGGAACTGGCGCTGGAGGACCTGATGATTGCCGCCTCGGAAAGCAGCACCGACCCGCTCACCGAGGTCGAGGAAGCGGTGCCTGCCGTGTCTGAGGCAATCATGCCGGAAAAGACCATGCGCCGCCGTCCGCGCGTGTCCGACAAGGCCGCTCGCGAGCACAGGGAACTCGATCCGGGTACGTGCTGCCCCGCCTGCGGTGGCGAACTGCGGCTTGTCGGCGAAGACGTCAGCAAAATCCTCGACATGATCGCCGCGCAGATGAAGGTCATCGAAATCGCCCGGCTGAAGAAGTCCTGCCGCTGTTGCGAGAAGATGGTGCAATTACCCGCGCCCAGCCGTCCCATACCGGGCAGCATGGCGGGCGCTGGACTGCTCGCTTACATCCTGGTCTCGAAGTTCGACGACCATTTGCCGCTCTATCGCCTGAACGAAATCTTCGCCCGCATGGGCGCTGATATCCCCGACAGCACGTTGGTTGATTGGTGTGGCCGCGCCATGCGGGTGCTCCTGCCGCTGATCGAGTTGATTGAAACCGCGATCATGAGCAGCGACCTTCTCCACGCCGACGACACGCCGATCCGGGTTCTGGATCGTTCTCTGCGCGACAAGGGGCTGGGGAAAGGGGTGAAGAAGGGCAGGCTCTGGACCTATGTCCGGGACCAACGCCCATGGGCGGGCACAGCTCCGCCCGGTGCGGTCTACTATTTTGCTCCCGACTGGAAGGAAGAGCACGTTCACCGTCACCTCAAGCAGGCGAGCGGCATCCTTCAGGCGGACGGCTACAAAGGATATACGAAGTTATATGAGGCCGGAACGGACGGGAAACGCCGCTTCCGGGAGGCTTCATGTTGGGCTCATTGGCGGCGCGACTTCCACGATATCTGGACCTCGAACAAATCCGAGATTGCGCGCGAGGCTCTCGACCGTATCGGCGCGCTTTACGACATCGAGCGCGGCATTGCAGGCAAGTCTGCCGATATCCGTCTTGCCACGCGCCAGAAGCACAGCAAGGGGAAGGTCGAAGCATTGCGCGTCTGGGCCGAAGCGCAACTGACCCGTATCCCCGGCAAGAGCGATCTGGCGGGCGCTTTCCGGTATGGCCTGAGCAGGTGGTCCTCATTCTGCCTGTTCCTGGAAGACGGCCGTGTTGCAATCGATAACAACGCTGCAGAGCGGGCGTTGCGTCCGATAGGGAGACGTGTTTCATTATGCACCCCTTCGTTAAGTGTATGTAAACATTGGAAGCGTGTCCGCGTCCACATCGCGCAACGGGCGACCTTTCCGGGCAATCGCCGCTTTGACCGGCTCGGACGTCAAATC
>NZ_ML133723.1 GCF_003985155.1 Rhizobium vallis
GACAATAACCGGGCAGCGACGCAGGCGCTCAACCAGGGTGATGCGGTCAGCGACACGCTGAGCGTCAGCTCGCTCGACGGCACGGCCAACCACAATATCGTCGTCGCCATCACCGGCGCAGATGACGGACCAGCTCGGCAGGCACCCATCGACATTAAGCTGACACCCTCCGTTCCAGCTGACAACGTCAACTTCAATAGTTTTGAGTTCAGTGGGCTGCTGACGGCGACTGATCCCGACTCAGGGGGATTCAACTTCAGCATTGCCTCGCAGTCAAATCCGGGCTTGTTCTCGATAACCGGCAATACGCTTCATTCGGATGCGCTATCGACGAACAGTACATTCTCAGTGATGGTAACGGCAACGCAGACCGGTGATCCTATAGGCCCGGCCTTCGAAAAGACCGAGACGTTCACAATTATCACCGGTGGCAATGGCAACTCAGTGGATAATCCGACCGGTGGAACGGGCGACGATGTGCTCTACGGCGGTGGCGGTAACGATATGATGTTTGGGCTGGGAGGTGACGACACTCTTTTCGGCCAAGACGGCAACGACACCCTAAACGGTGGTGCTGGCAACAACACTCTGACCGGCGGCGTGGGAAATGACACCTTCTTTTTGCAAAAGTTCGCCGCCACCACGAACCATATGACTGACTTCAATGCTGGGACGAATAGCACAACCGTGGACAGGTTCCAGTTGGACGTCGGAGGCGGCACGTTCGAGTTCGCCGTCGGCAACAACAATACAAGCGTGGACAATGTGAAGGTGGGGAATAACGGCACGATCAATGTTGCCGGAACGGAGGTTGCCGTCAAAACGGACGTGAGCGTCACGAACGCAACCGTCCAGAGCACCATCAATGGTTACAGCAACATCACCACAGGGGCATTGTTCGTGTTCCACAATACGGATCTCGGCCATGCGGCGGTCTACTACGATCAGAACCCAAGTTCAGCCGGCGGGGCGGTGCTGGTCGCTGAATTCGACAACATCACCACGCTCGGCGGGCTTGCAAATTTCAACTCGGGCGACTTCTTGTTTGGCTGAGGCGGTTTGCGATTGCGTAACGAGGTGGTTTTCCGAGAGCAGCCGGACTGAACCTCATTCCCGCGTTCCGGCCTGACGGGGCCTTTTGGAAGTTCTGTGCGCCCAGCGCGCTGGGCGCACAGTATCCATCGGGTGGAAGATCGCGCACGAGGTTTCTCGTTTGATGTCGAGGACTCGAGCCGCAACGACGACGGCTCTTCGCAGTGCGGATGAGGCCAACAAAACCTTGACGAGTTAAAGCGCTCAACGGCCACCTCACACGGTACTAGAGACATCCATAGACGCCGGTCGTTTTTGCCGGGTTAAAACGACGGATCAAATGTCGCGAGAATTCCGCAACTTCCACAAGGTCGGGATTGTCGCGTTTTTCGACGAATGCGTAAAAGGCTCGATGTCGACATGAATGACCTTGCGTTGCCGAGTTTCACGACGTCCTTGGCGTCAATGCGGTGTCCTGGTTATAGGAAAGTCCATCGTCTTCAGCGTCTTCTTCGTCGTCTGGCGGAAAGAGCAGCATCTCCTGCTGATATTCAAGCTCGGCGATCTGATCGAACAACATCTGCTCGTAGTTTGAAAGGACGCTGCCAAGATGCGCGAGAGGGTCGGTGGCCAGTTCGCTCCCGTCGTCAGTGGTCACTACGATCTTCCCTGCATAGACCACATCGATATAGGCTTGGACCGTCTGAAGCTCACCCTTGGCGAATTCGATTTTCGATCCAATCGCGGTGATACGAAGCTCCTCGGCAGAAGTGCCAAAGGGCGTTTCCACCAGCTTCTGCAGGCTTTCGTCGAAAGAGGTTACATTCTCTATCATCCGATTTTCTCCTGTTCTTCAACCCCGGCGTCGACGAGACAAGGGAACCAGGCTCCGCATCGGTCGACGCCGTCTTCACCGTTCATGTTGCCGCAACCGAGCGCGAGCCTGCGGCGAAGCTGTCCGATGGTGAGGCTCGCGCCATGGAGTTTTACCAGCTTCTTTCGATCCAGTTCGCCAGTGCGGTCACAGCTTCTGCACGCGACAGTGATGACAGGCGCTCGAAAATCGCGGAGCGTGGTCAGATCGTCATAGGTATATTTTCTCATCGATGACATTTTAGCGCCAGGTGGCGATTCTCAATTAGCCGTTTGAATCCATTCGAACTTCGGCTTCAACGGCGTCCGACTAGGTTGCAGTTCACTCGCTACTCGCCAGCGCATGCACATTGACTCATATTCCGATAAGGAACAAAAAGGGAACATACTCGCTTTCGGGTGAGATGAAAACCCGATTTTGACGAAGGCTCCGAATGGCGCAGACAGCGGCGAACGCGATCATTTCCAAGCTTCGAGATCGCATCCAGCATCTCGAAGGCGCGGTGGCTCGCCCTAAAACGGTCCTGCCGTTTGGGGTTTGCGAGATCGACGAACGGCTGCCCGGCGGGGGTTTGGCCTATGGCGCGATCCACGAATTTGCCGGAGGCGGAGCAGGGGCGGTTGATGGGGCTGCGGCCGCTCTGTTTGCGGCGGGGATTGCTGCTCGGACGAAGGGCAAGGTTGTCTGGTGCTTAGCGCGGCCAGACCTATTCGCTCCGGCGCTGGCCCAAGTCGGCCTCCATCCTGATCGGGTGATCTATGTCGAGGCGATCAAGGAAGACTACGTGCTCGAAAGCTTCGAAGAGGCCCTTCGTTTCGGTGGTCTCGGAGCGGTGGTTGGAGAAGCGGTGCGCCTGCCAATGGTGGTTTCGCGTCGTCTACAGCTTGCAGCAGAGGGCTCCGGCACCATCGGTCTCGTTATCCGAAGATGGCGGAGGCAAACCGAGGCTGGAGATTTCGGGCATCCGACAGCGGCGGCAACACGATGGCGGATATCGGTTCTGCCGTCCGAACCGCTTCCGGTGCTAGGCGTCGGCCGAGCAAGGTGGCTGGCGGAACTGATCAGGGTGAAGGCAGGAGAGAGTGCCGATTTCGTTATAGGTGCATGTGATGGTCAGGGTCGTATCAGTATTTCTTCCGACGCTGCCGACGGATCGTATAAGACGCTCCGATCCGTCCATACCGGCTGAGACGCCGCTCGTTGTTGTCGCCAGGAGCGGCTCGAAACGCTGTCTGTCGGCCGTCGATGCGAACGCCGCCAAGCTAGGCCTGCACGTAGGTATGGCGGCTGCGAAAGCGCAGGCGTTAGTGCAGGGGCTCCACATGGTCGACGCCGATCCTGCCGCCGATCTTGCTGCGCTCGAACGCCTCACGCTCTGGGCGCTGTCTCAATATTCGCCGGTAGTGGCGATGGACCCACCGGACGGCATCGTAATGGACACGCAAGGAGCCGATCATCTTCAGGGTGGTGAAGAGCTGATGCTGTCCGGTCTCGTGAACCGATTTCGTGCACGCGGCCTGCCAGCCCGTGCCGTCGTAGCAGATAGCTGGGGAGGCGCCTTCGGCCTGGCGCGATCCATGACGGCCGAAACCAAGGTGATCCCGACAGGAAGAATGGCTGATGCCGTTGCCCGACTTCCGATATCGTCGCTGCGGCTGAACGCGGAGACGATAGTGAGCCTGCGGACATTGGGCTTCAAAACGGTCGGCGAACTGGCTGCGACGCCTCGTGCCCCGCTGACGCTTCGTTTCGGCCCTGAGATCGGCCGTCGTCTTGACCAGATGTTCGGCCGGGTTGCCGAGCCGATTGATCCGATCCGGTGTCCCGAGATCATTGAAGTCCATCGTGCCTTCGCTGAACCGATTGGCGCTGCGGAGACGATTGGAAAATACATCTCGCGGCTTGTGACGAAGCTCTGTCTCGAACTGCAGGCCAAGGGGCTGGGTGTCAGGCGCACGGACCTGATTGTTCACCGCATCGACAACACGATCCAAGCGCTCAGGGCGGGGACAGCAAAGCCGGTACGAGATGTCGCTTGGCTGATCAAGCTCCTTCATGATCGCATCGAAAAGATCGATCCAGGATTTGGTATCGAGAAACTCAGCCTTGCCGCCACTATGGTCGAGCCGCTGAACGACAGACAGATCGTTTCCAGTCTTGTGGAGGCTGCGGACATCGACGTTACCTCCCTGATCGACGTCCTGGGTAATCGTGGGACGCAACGCATTTATCGTCTGGCACCAGTGGCAAGCGACGTGCCGGAGCGCTCAGTGCAGCGGGTCTCACCTGTTGCAGAGGAAGACGGACAAACGTGGCCGATAATCTGGCCGCGTCCCGTGCGCCTGATGGATCGACCCGAACTGATTGAGGTCATGGCTCTGCTGCCCGACCATCCACCTGTCTGGTTTAGCTGGCGTGGCAAGCGGCGGCGTGTGAAGCGAGCTGACGGGCCTGAGCGCATCTTCGGCGAATGGTGGCAGCGGACGTCCGAATGGGCCGCCGTCCGCGACTATTTCACTGTCGAGGACGAGACTGGCGAGCGCTACTGGATTTACAGATCAGGCGACGGCGTTGACGTGGACACCGGATCGCATCGGTGGTTCATCCATGGGGTTTTCGCATGAGGTACGCGGAACTCCAGGTCACCACGCATTTCAGCTTCCTTCGCGGAGCCTCATCAGCGGATGAGCTGTTCGCGACGGCGAAGGAGCTGGGCATCGAAGCACTGGGCGTGGTCGACCGCAATTCTTTGGCTGGTATCGTTCGTGCACTGGAAGCGTCGAGAGCGACGGGCGTCCGTTTGGTCGTGGGCTGCCGCCTTGATCTGCAGGACAGCATGTCGATCTTGGTCTACCCGATGGACCGGGCCGCCTATTCACGGCTGACACGATTGCTGACCCTTGGCAAATCGCGGGGCGGCAAGGCGAAGTGCATCCTGACCCTTGCCGATGTCGCCATGTATTCGGAAGGTCTCATCGGCATCCTCGTACCAGACCTGCCGGACGAGACCAGCGCGATCCAGCTCCGTAAGATGGCCGAGGTTTTCGGAGACCGGGCATATGTTTCGCTATGCCTGCGCCGACGACCGAACGACCAGATGCGGTTGCACGAAATCTCGAATATGGCTGCTCGGCACCGGGTGAAGACCGTTGTCACCAATGATGTCCTGTTTCACGAACCCGGCCGCCGCCAGCTCCAGGATGTCGTCACCTGCATCAGAGCGAAAACCACCATCGACGATGTCGGCTTCGAGCGCGAACGCCATGCCGACCGATTTCTTAAACCACCGGAAGAAATGGAGCGTCTCTTTCAGCGTTATCCGGAGGCGCTGGCCAGGACGATGGAGATTGTCGAACGCTGTTGCTTCAGCCTGGAAGAATTGACCTACCAGTATCCGGAGGAAGCCCTGATCCCCGGCCTGACAGCCCAGCAATCGTTGGAGCACTACACTTGGGAAGGAGTGAAGACCCGCTATCCGGATGGATTGCCCGACCATGTCGAAAAGACGATCCGGCATGAGTTGGCGTTGATCGAGACGATGCGATACGCCCCCTATTTTTTGACGGTATTTTCCATCGTCCGCTATGCTCGATCCCAAGGCATCCTGTGTCAGGGGCGAGGATCGGCGGCGAACTCAGCCGTCTGTTTCGTCCTTGGCGTCACCTCCATCGATCCCGAAACCAATGACCTGTTGTTCGAGCGTTTCGTCAGCCGGGAGCGCGATGAGCCGCCGGACATCGACGTCGACTTCGAGCATGAGCGCCGGGAAGAGGTCATCCAGTGGATTTATCGAACCTACGGCCACGACAAGGCGGCTTTATGCGCCACGGTCACGCGGTATAGGAGCAAGGGCGCGATCCGCGATGTCGGCAAGGCATTGGGCTTGCCCGAAGACCTGATCAAGGCTCTGTCATCGGGCGTCTGGGCGTGGTCGGAAGCCGTCGGCGAAAAGCAGGTGAGGGACCTCAATCTCAATCCCGACGATCGGCGGCTGGCGTTGACGCTTCAATTGGCCCAGCAGCTGATGGGAGCCCCACGCCACCTGGGTCAGCACCCCGGCGGCTTCGTTCTGACCCATAAGAGGCTCGACGACCTTGTGCCCATCGAACCGGCATCGATGGTGGATCGGCAGGTCATCGAGTGGGACAAGGACGATGTCGAGGCGCTGAAATTCATGAAGGTAGACGTGCTGGCGCTCGGCATGTTGACCTGCATGTCCAAGAGCTTCGCGTTCCTCGCGCAGGAGAAGGATATCGATCTCGATCTGGCGACGATCCCTCAGGAGGATCCGGTCACCTATGCCATGATCCGCAAAGCCGACACACTCGGAACCTTCCAGATCGAGAGCCGGGCCCAGATGTCGATGCTGCCGAGATTGAAGCCTCGGACCTTTTATGACCTGGTGATCCAGGTGGCCATCGTGCGCCCTGGGCCAATTCAAGGAGATATGGTCCATCCATATCTTCGCCGCCGGGAGGGTAAGGAGAAGGTCGAATACCCGACACCTGAACTGGAAGCTGTCCTTCACAAGACGCTCGGCGTGCCACTGTTTCAGGAAAGCGCCATGCGCGTTGCCATGGTCTGCGCGGGTTTCACGGGCGGGGAGGCCGATCAGCTCAGGAAATCTATGGCCACCTTCAAGTTCACTGGAGGCGTCTCACGCTTCGAGGAAAAGCTGGTGACCGGCATGATCCGCAACGGCTACTCACCAGAATTCGCGAAGCGCACCTTCGGCCAGCTGGAAGGCTTCGGCAGCTACGGCTTTCCTGAAAGCCACGCCGCATCGTTTGCCCTGATCGCCTATGCGTCCAGCTACATCAAATGCCATTTCCCAGATGTCTTTTGCGCAGCTTTGCTAAACTCCCAACCGATGGGTTTTTATGCGCCTGCCCAGATCGTGCGTGACGCCCGAGAACACGGCGCGGAAGTCCGTCCCGTTTGCATCAACCGGTCGCGATGGGATTGCACGTTGGAACCCATCGACGGCTCCGACCGACACGCGGTCCGACTTGGAATGCGCATGGTGCGCGGCCTGGCTACATCAGACGCTGCACGGATCGTTGCTGCCCGTGCTGATCAGCCTTTCGACAGCGTCGACGACATGTGGCGGCGGTCTGGCGTTCCCGCTGCATCGCTGGTCGAGTTGGCAGAGGCTGATGCTTTTCTGCCGTCGCTTGGGCTCGAACGGCGCGATGCGCTCTGGGCGATCAAGGCATTGAGAGACGAGCCTTTGCCACTCTTCGCGGCGGCTGCGGAGCGGGAGGCAAGAACGATTGCCGAGCAGCAGGAACCGGCGGTCGAACTCCGACAGATGACGCAGGGACATAACGTGGTCCTGGACTACGGGCACACCGGGCTGACGTTGCGCGAACACCCCGTCAACTTCATGCGACGAGAACTCACGGAACGTCGGATCGTCAGCTGCTCAGAAGCGATGTCTGCCAGCGATGGCCGGTGGCTGATGGCGGCCGGATTGGTTCTCGTTCGTCAGCGGCCGGGCTCGGCGAAGGGCGTGATCTTCATGACCATTGAAGACGAAACGGGTGTTGCCAACGTCGTCATCTGGCCCAAGCTGTTCGAGCGGTCGAGGCGGGTTGCGCTCGGAGCTTCGATGCTGGCGATCAATGGCCGCATCCAGCGGGAGGGCGATGTTGTTCACTTGGTTGCTCAACAGCTGTTTGATTTGTCCGGCAGTCTCAATGATCTTGCTGATCGCGGTCTGGATTTTCGGCTGCCGACCGGAAGGGGAGATGAATCAGCCATGGAACGCCCGGCAGGCCGGACTCTCGCGAGCCGTCGGGCCAAGGAATGAGGTCGCGGGATATCTTCATTCCCGATCTGCATATCGATCAACTCAAGGTGAAGAGCCGAAACTTCCATTAGACGGAACATTGGCTCTGCAGTTCATCGCGCTGTCAACCCGGTTTTGAATGGCAGCTTTGCGCCGATTGCGGTCACCAGAGCTAATCAACGAAAGGCGCTGTCACTGCTTGTCGACCAGAAGAGGGGCTGCCAATGGTTTAGGTTTGTTGCCCTTGTAGAACATCAGTCGTGCCATCTTACAGTAGCTATCGAGATCGCTTTTGGCGTCCTTCTCAATCCGCGCCATCTCAGGCCTGAAGTTGGGATCGAGGGGCGGATAAACTCCGGTAGCGTATTCATACCCCAAAAAGAAATCGGCGTTCAACTCGAGTTTCCCGCAGTACATGCCTGCAACGACCGCGCCAGCGGCGTAAGACAGAAACTGCTCTCTACTCAGGATTGGATGCGCCTGCGGTTCCTGGGCCGCTGCCGTCGAACAATTGAGCGACAATCCAGCAAAAATCAAAATTGCGCTTTTCAAACGGTATCCCCACGCATTCTCTTGTTTTCACAGTGTATTGCAATGCATCGGTTAAAAAGGTCTCAACCAAGGCCGTAATGATCCAGGCCTGCCGACCTGTCGTTTGCGAAGCGTTACCAGTGTGCGCTCTCGCTTTTGGTCGAAGCTCAGATTGGACGGGGCGGCGGCCGTTACAGATTACTGCTTTGGGGCCGAAATCTGCCTTTTGCCGGGCTCCTGATAGCTCACGATTTACCATTTTTTCCGACCTCCCTAGCTACTTTGTCTTCACTCATAAGAGGTGGCAATACCAATGGACCCGACGGAAACCTCCGAAAAGACGTCGAAACAGCACTGCTTCGCCCGAACCTGACACCCTGGCAGCGAACGTTTCTGACCGACATCCACGCGCGTCTCGAACGGTCAGGCGGACAGGCTCGCCTTTCCGATAAACAGTGGCGGAAGATATTCGAAATTCTCGGGCGGCCGAATAACGTGATTGCGTTGCCGCCACGAACGGTCACCGCCTATCCGCCTCGACGACAGCCGAGCAAATTGTTCCGGCCTCGTTTCGGTTGGGTAGGGCGACGGTTGAGATGGCGTCTTCGAAATTTGGCCATTGGATTCCTGATCGTGGCGGCCGTGGCCCTCGGTCAGCAGGTGTTCAACCTTGGGCGAGGGCAATTTCAGTCAACTCCGACCTCAACGAGGGCATTGCAGACGCAGGAGTTTTCCGTGACTGACGGGGACACCGTCCACGTCGTCGGCGAGGCCACCGGCACACGGTTGGTCGGCTTCAACACGCCGGAGAAATTTTCGCCGCAGTGTGAGTATGAACGTCAATTGGGAGAGCGGGCATCGTCGCGCCTTCGGGAACTGGTCGCCCATGGCAGTATCCAGCTGACAAAAGTCGCGTGTGCGTGTGCGCCAAACACAGAAGGCACCAGTGAGTGCAATTTCGGCCGCTCCTGCGGGGTGCTTCAGGTGGACGGGAAGGATGTGGGCAGCATTCTAATCAGCGAGGGCCTTGCCGTATCTTTCGTCTGTGGCAGAACGAGCTGCCCGCCGGCGCCCCGGCCTTGGTGCAAGGGATAACGCAGTGAACGGACCCTCTCGCAGCAGGCCATCGAAACCTCTCCGCTCAATGAGCTATCTCATATTGAGCGTTGTCCTCTGTGCGATACTCTGTTGGTTCGTGGGCCTCGTTCCTGTCTCGGTGCTGCGGGTGGCGAGCAATGGTTCGATTGCGACCCTTTGGAGAGACGAAACGAGGGAAGAAATTTATAGCCTGCCATGCAGCAATGGGTATTCCGGCGCAACATTTGCCGAACGCGAGCTGTTATGGCGGCGACGTTCACTTATTGAGCTGAGCCACCCGGTCCGGGTCATGCTTGCCTCGCAGCCTTACGACATCCCGTGGGGCTATTATGATGGTCGCCCAAATCCGACGAGCTTCAACTGCCCAGCAAGGAAAGAGGCCAGCCTCCAATATTGGATACCCAGCCTCGACGCACCCGAGGGCGAGATCAGCAATATCGGAAACACAAACCGACCGAAGGAACGTGACAGACCCAATCCGGGACCCGACGAGTCGGTTGTCGAGGTTTTCTGGATCGTTGGGTACGATGATGACCTGCGGAACAGGCGAGGCACCATCAAAAGGGAAGCGGAGAGGAGCCATCTCGATGGTCGCTCCCCGGGGAGCGTCGAGGAGCACGGCCTTTGGCACACGGTCGTTCCCATAGGTAGCTTGCAGACCACGTATTGGTACAAATTTGGTGATCGCGAGGACATCATGTTCGAGTGTTATGCCCCATTGCAGAGATGCGAGGGACATGTCGATTTGAAGGATTTGCGAATGTACGTGTGGCTGATCTTCGATAAGGATGCGATTCCTCAGCACCAGGTCATGGTCGATGGACTTCGAACCCTGCTGTCTCGCTGGCGGTCATCGAGCTGATCAGGATTTGACAAAGTCCGCCGGAATGTTGCGGCAAAGTCGCTCCATAGCAGAGGTTTTGATGCCCACACCTGATCGAGAAATAAGACTTCGACTTAGCGTGCAACGCGCGTTGCTTGGGGCAGTCTCATCAGCAATAGCCGCTGTTACGTGCGGCTGGAATGACAACGAGATTGTCCTCGAATTCTTGGTCGACTCGGACTTCAATGATGAAGATCGAGAGCGTATGGAAGTCGTCGCATCTGAGGTCGTCGCGGACTTCGGCGATGAAACGATAAGGACGGTCTTTACGTCACTTCCTTCAGGTGGACCGAAGGCTCCTGTCGCCGTGCGATGGTGGGTTTACCAGCGAATTCAGCCAAACGCCTATGACAGTTGAGCAAAAACTGGGGTGGCTCGCGCGGTTGACGATGACAGGGACCTTTGGCCGACGGTTTGACGCCTTGTCCGAAACGGATGGCAGCTAGCAACGGGTAATGAAGAGCGTGCGATCAATGGCAACAGGTTTGCCCGTCCAACGTTTTTGCTTGTTCAATCTCAAACGTTTGGTCAGGGTGGAGTTGCCCCCAAAAGACCGGACATGCTCAGGTTTGAGATTGCGAGCTGATGAACTCGCGCGGCGATTGATATCCTAAAGCACTGTGCGGGTGAAGATTGTTGTAATGCTCGAACCAGAACGGCA
>NZ_ML133724.1 GCF_003985155.1 Rhizobium vallis
AAAGACCTCATGGTGCGATCGGCAACAAGGTGCCGATCTCGTTGGTGAATTCGGGAGGCGCAACCAGCCCGCCTCCCTGAATGAAGCCGGAAAACTCTAGCATCCGGTGGTCCAACGTTTGGGAGCGTTTCAAAGACCGCCGAGGCTCTAATCGCCGCCGGATGAAAATTCAGTGGCAGGTCATCTGAAATATCTGGCGTTCGGCAGCTTGGTCGCACCGCCACATTAACAGGCATCACAAACTACCGTGTTAGCATCAGTATCGTCCTGGGCTTAAAGAAGCTCGGTTCACGTTCCCGGAAAATTTGTTCATCGGGGCGGTAAACACTCTCGATTGAGGGCTTGTTCCACCATGATGGGAAGAACGGTCCCGGAAATGAGAACTGGTGATCTGGTCATCGCAAATAACCCGTACGCCAGCAATATCTTGAATCGGCTCATAAGTTCTTCCAGGGAACGACGACGCAAGTCCCCCGCCAGTCACGACAACAGGCTCGGTCCGTTAGCAGGAACCGTGGAGCTCGAATTTTATCTATGCTGTGAATGGGTATCATCCAAACAATCGATTTTACGAATTGAATGGCGTGATCCATTAGACGAGCATCTTGACGGAAATCAAGTCGTCGATGGCGCGCCCAGTGGTGTAGAGGGGTCAAATGTGTGGCTTTGGAATGTAATGCTTGCATAAGCGGTCGATCAGCCCATTGCATCACCTTGCAATCGTCGACAGCTCGGGGGTTCACCACCAATCGCACTCGGTACAGTCCGCAACGAGCCGCGGTATTGACAGATTCAGACGAGGCGGCCTGGTGACCGCTATTTTGGGGAAACGGCGTACGCTACACGCTGCCACGCGCGCGTTTCGACCTGCGTCCACGCGCGGCGTCATCATCCTACCCTTTGGTGGCCGGTCTCCGAATGCCACCAGGATAATTTACCGGAAAGGACGAGAGCAATGACGCACCTCGATTGCTCGTGCGAAGTGCACGGTGAGCGCGATGACGGCACTGGTAGTCACAGCGTTTATTTGACGTTCGACGACGGTCCGCATCCATTTTGTACACCGGAGATTCTCGATATTCTGGCTGAACACCGGGTGCCGGCAACATTCTTCGTCATCGGCGAGTTCCTGGCCGATCAATCTAAATTGATCCAGCGAATGATTGCAGAGGGACATGAAGTCGCCAACCACACAATGACGCATCCAGACCTGTCTGACTGCGAACCCGACGAGGTGCAACGTCAGATACTCGAGACAAACAGAGCCATAAAAATGGCGTCGCCTCAGGCGGTGGTGCGGCACATCCGGGCTCCTTACGGCATCTGGACCGAAGAAGTGCTCAAGGTTTCGGCGAATGCGGAACTCACTGCCGTGCACTGGTCGGTAGATCCGCGAGACTGGTCTCTTCCCGGGGCCGACGGCATTGTCAATGATGTGCTGCAGTCTGTCCGGCCGGGGTCAATCGTGCTCTTGCACGACGGTTGTCCCTCCAGTGAAATGCAACAAGGAACTGACCGCAGTCTGCGCCACCAGACTATCATGGCGTTATCTAGCATAATTCCAGCTTTGCATGATCGCGGCTTTGTATTCCGCTCGCTTCCTCGGGAGTTCTGATGGATATGCTTGACACAACCAGCACTGTCGCCGTCTCGCTTTATGCACTTCTCTCGACTGCTTATAAAAGCGTGCAGGCCGTTTATTCTCTGCCGACCGATGTTTCATTGGCGTCCCAGAGCTTGGCCGGCTTTGAGGAGCTGCCCAGCGTAGATGTCATCGTGCCAAGCTTCAACGAGGATCCCCGCACGCTTTCGGAGTGCCTGGCTTCTATTGCGGGTCAGGAATACGGGGGAAGGCTGCAGGTTTACCTAGTTGATGACGGTTCCGAAAATCGCGAGGCTTTGCGACCTGTGCACGAGGCCTTCGCACGAGACCCCAGATTCAATATTCTCCTGCTTCCCCAGAATGTTGGTAAACGGAAGGCACAGATCGCCGCGATACGCCGCTCTGCTGGAGATATGGTGTTAAACGTCGACTCCGACACGATCCTCGCATCTGACGTCATCAGGAAGCTCGTGCCTAAAATGCAAGATCCGGCTGTCGGCGCGGCCATGGGACAGTTGACGGCCCGCAACCGAAACGATAGTTGGCTGACCCGTTTGATCGATATGGAGTACTGGCTGGCTTGCAACGAGGAGCGTGCGGCACAAGCTCGCTTCGGAGCCGTTATGTGCTGCTGCGGTCCATGTGCTATCTACCGTCGCTCTGCGCTCGCTTCGCTGCTTGACCAGTACGAATCACAGTATTTTCGGGGAAAGCCAAGCGATTTCGGTGAGGATCGGCATCTCACCATTCTTATGCTGAAGGCAGGCTTTCGAACGGAGTACGTGCCGAGCGCCATCGCAGCGACAGTCGTTCCGAACAAGCTAGGACCGTATCTGCGCCAACAACTACGCTGGGCGCGGAGCACGTACCGGGACACGTTGCTTGGGCTGCGCCTGCTGCCCAACCTCCATCGCTTCCTTACGCTCGACGTTGTCGGACAGAACCTCGGACCGCTGCTTCTGGCACTATCAGTGCTGACGGGGCTCGCACAGCTTGCATTGACGGGCACCGTGCCTTGGTTGGCATCCCTGATGATCGTGGCCATGACGATGATCCACTGCAGCGTTGTCGCGCTCCGGGCCCGCCAACGACGGTTCCTCGGGTTCTCTCTGCATGCATTCATCAATATTTTTCTGCTACTGCCCTTGAAAGCCTACGCGCTGTGCACGCTGAGCAATAGCGACTGGCTGTCGCGCAGCTCTGCTGGCAACTCGAATCAACATCCGGCGACTGATGCGCGCACTACAGAATGTTCTGGACATGCGACAGCGCCTCGAAGGCTCAACCCCGCCCGCGATTCTGCCAGGCGAACGACGTCTGACTGCATGTGCAGCGACGAGTAAGATCTATTTACCGAGGTGAACGAGTTGACACAGAGCGACAATTATCAATTGCTGAATCGGGAACTGGCTGCACCCGATCCATGGGGACTCGACGCCAATCCATTCGAGCGTGAGCGTCACACGCAAATGCTCCGCTTGGCGCTTGCCCAGGGATCCATCTCAAATGCGCTCGAAGTGGGATGCGCTGCCGGCGCATTTACGGTGCAGCTAGCCCCCCACTGCAAACGGCTCACCGTGATCGATGTTGTGCCTCACGCTATAGAAAGATCGCGTCGACGCATGAGGGATTCTCCGCACATCAGCTGGATAGTCTCTGATGTTCAACAGTTTTCACCTGACGAGAGGTTTGATTTGATCGTTGTGGCGGAAGTGCTCTACTATATTGGAGGAATAGCCGAGATGAGAGGGGCTGTTCGGAATTTAGTGCGGATGCTTGCGCCAGATGGATATCTGGTTTTCGGATCGGCGCGCGACGCCAATTGTCGTCGCTGGGGCCACGTTGCTGGTGCTGAGACGGTCCTCGACATGCTGAACGAAACTTTGCTCGAGCTAGAGCGGCTTGAGTGTCGGGGTGGCTCGGTCAACGAAGATTGCTTACTCGCCTGTTTCCGGAATCCGATTTCTGCCTCCTAACGGCCCCAACCCTCGACGTTCAGACATGGAGACACTATGCGCGTCTGTGGTATAAAAAGACGCGGATGAGATGCCAGGACAGAATTCCGGCTGTTGTCCATCCCGATGAATCTGCACAATTGCAGACCATCCCAGGCACTCTCTCCGTGAAGTCGCCGAGCTACTCTTCGAATGTAACAAGCTCGGGACATTCGGCTGCTCTGCAACACGAGTGCCAATTACCACGGACGAGGCGTTTTCCCGGATGCTGCTGCCAGCCCTTTAATGGAGACGCAATGAACACATACGGTGCGATGGACCAGGAAGAACACAACCAACCGAAGAAATGCCAGTCAACGGCGCCCGACGGTCAGATGAGCGCATGTTCATGTCCGCAATAGATTTTTTCGACGTAAGCAAGACATATGGCGACAAGGCCGTGGTCAACGCGCTATCGTTCCGCGTTTCCCCGGGGCAATGCTTCGGGCTGCTTGGACCGAACGGCGCGGGCAAGAGCACGATCGCACGCATGATCCTTGGCATGACAGCCCCTGATGCGGGGAAGATTACTGTGCTCGGCGTGCCGGTGCCTGCCCAGGCTCGCTTGGCGCGAAAGGGTATCGGCGTGGTGCCGCAATTCGACAACCTTGAGCCTGAATTCACTGTGCGCGAGAATCTGCTGGTCTACGGCCGCTACTTCGGCATGAATACACGCAAAGTCGAGGCGGTCATGCCGTCGCTCCTTGAGTTTGCACGCCTAGAGAGCAAGGTGAATGCGCGTGTGTCTGAACTTTCAGGCGGCATGAAGCGGCGCCTGACGCTAGCGCGTGCGTTGATCAATGACCCCCAGCTACTTGTCATGGACGAGCCGACCACCGGTCTCGACCCGCACGCGCGCCACCTGATCTGGGAGCGCCTGCGTTCCCTGCTTACGCGCGGCAAAACGATCATCTTGACCACCCATTTCATGGAAGAGGCCGAACGGCTATGCGATCGACTCTGCGTACTCGAAAGAGGTCGCAGCATTGCCGAAGGGCGGCCGCATGACCTGATCGATGAACTGATCGGGTGCGAAGTCATTGAAATCTACGGCGGCGATCCGCATGAATTGGAATCGCTGGTCGGGCCATATGCCGATCGCGTCGAAATTAGCGGCGAGACCCTTTTTTGCTATGTGTCTGACCCGGAGCAGGTGCGTGTGCGGTTGCGGGAGCGCGCGGGCTTGCGCATTCTCCAGCGTCCGCCGAATCTTGAGGATGTGTTTTTGCGGTTGACCGGGCGCGAGATGGAGAAGTGAACGATGGGTGAAGGTTGTGCCGCGGCTCTGCCCGCCAACGCTTTTAACTGGATTGCGATATGGCGACGCAACTATCTGGCATGGAAGAAAGTAGCACTTGCGTCAATTGTTGGAAGTCTGGCCGATCCTATGATCTACCTTTTTGGCCTCGGCCTTGGCCTCGGAATTATTGTGGGTCGCGTTGACGGCACAACCTACGTTGCGTTCTTGGCGGGCGGCATGGTGGCGACAAGCGCGATGACCTCAGCGACGTTCGAGACGATTTACGCGGCCTTTACGCGAATGCACGCCCAACGCACCTGGGAAGCCATGCTCTACACACAAATGACACTTGGGGACATCATCCTGGGTGAGTTGGCATGGGCAGCGAGCAAGGCATTTCTTGCCGGTACGGGAATCATAATCGTCGCCACCGTGCTAGGCTATGCGACGTGGCCATCAGTCGTCTATGTGCTGCCAGTTATCATGCTCACTGGATTTGCATTCGCGAGCCTTGCGATGGTAGTCACGGCCCTTGCGCCCAGTTACGAGTATTTCATTTTTTACCAGACGCTCGTCCTGACACCAATGCTGTTCTTGTGCGGCGCGGTGTTTCCAATCGCGCAACTGCCCCAGGCCTTTCAGCAGGTAGCGCAGTTCTTGCCTCTAGCGCATGCGATCGACCTCATACGCCCGGCAATGCTTGGGCGCCCCGCGGGTAGCATGGGCCTGCATATAGGCGCGCTTTGCATCTACGCGATTTTGCCGTTCTTCCTGTCGGCAGCGCTGTTGCGTCGGCGCCTGATGTCTTGACGCTACTCGCCACCACGCCATGAGGGGTATTGCGATGCAGTATCTTGAAAAGACCCGCAGAGCTCTGAAGATAATCATCATAGTCCGGGAACAAATGAACCCGTGTCGGCGCCGGTGAGACGATGCAGGTTTGTCGCTCTGCAACTGGCCGAACTCGGAAGCAAACACTCTTCAGGAAAATCCGGCTTGTATCAGGAGAAAAGCAAATGAAGGTCATCTCAATCGCTACGGCGCTCTTTGCTCTGGCGTGTCCCGCGAACGCGTTCGAAAACAAAGCGGTCGCGGCTACGCTTATCTTAAGGACCGATCGTACGATTGCTGGTCAGCCCATCATCGTTCCACGGAAGAATGTCGAGGTCATCGCTTCGATTTATGAGATTGCGCCCGGTGCGACGTTGCCAATTCATCAGCATCGCTATCAGCGCTATGGCTATGTGCTTTCGGGGGAGATCACGGTCACCAATACAGAATCTGGGAAAGAAAGCATTTTCACGGCAGGAGATTTTATCGTCGAGTCCTGGGGCATATGGCATAAAGGGGCGAACAACGGCACCGAGCCGGTAAAGCTGCTCGTGATCGATCAGGTGGAAAAGGGCAGTGAGAATGTTCTGCCGCAAAAATAAAGACGTTGAGGTATTACCGGAGGGCAATCTGGCGCCACGGCTCGGATGTGGTGAACCCGTCCCATATTAGGGGTTGGTTTGCCGCTCCTTGCTAATGTCGATTGGAGCTGCGTGAACCTTCGACTTGAGTCGTCGACAAACTGTCGAGGAGGTTGTTTCATTGGTCGGTTGAACGGCGGGCGTAGGAGAGCATCTGTCCAGTTCCTCCATACTTGGTCGTCAGTCAGCGCGGCTGTTGGGCCAGCGGCGACAGGATCATCAATCATCCGTGAGACTGTAGCGGCGGCGTTTCAAAGAGGCTCCTCATTCCGACGCCATGAATCACGCCGAACGACAAAACCACGAAAGGTTGCTAGGAAATCCTGAGACGTCTCATTACCTCATGGGGCGAAGGCATGCGGGATGCTTCCTGGCATAGCACGTCCCGCATCCAGAGGCTTGCCTGATCACTATTGTGAAGCGCGGGCCATTGGAGGGCCTGTGTGAACGCGGGCAAAGGTAGCGGAAGGTCGGCGATCCGCAGGGGTATTGTCTTTTCGAGCTGCTTGACCAGGCGTAAGGGCATTGTCGCTATGCGCTCGGTCCCTGAAAGCATGAACGGAACCATGCTGAAGCCCTGCACGACTACTTCGACATGTCTCTTAAGCCCGTGCCCAAGCAAACACCATTCCTCGATGGAAGCAGCGTTCCCAAACTTCACCACAACGTGTCCCATCGACATATACCTCTCGAGTGTAAGTTGCTCCGAGAGTAGCTTGTTCGAGCGGCAGCCCACGCACACGAGGGTCTCCTCGAATAACGCCACCTTAGGATGTGCGCGGTAACCGCCCGATTGTTACCGTGGGGAATATGTCTTGACACGCTCGACGATCTTTTCATCGAGGACGAAGCAATCGAGGAACTCTTGCCATGTTTCCGCAGACCTACGCGCGTCGCTGAGCATCTGCCTGAGTTCGTCAACGCCATCGTCTGTCAAAGCTGACGTACTCTCGTCGTCTCCGGTCACGACGCTGATGATATTGCCATAGGTCAGGTTGTCATCATTGCTGATGATCTCCCGGAGGAGGTCTACGTCCTCATCGAGGATTTCCGCGACATAGTCGATGGTGAAGACGAATCTGACCGTTGCCATCAGGCGGCCTCGGCGCAGATGATTGCCGTCGTCGGCACCCAGTTCCATGGGAGCAGCTCGGCAAGACGATTGATCTTGTGATCCTGAATGCGGTCGAGCACGTCAGCCAGATAGGCCTGCGGATCAAGCCCATTCATTTTGGCCGTTTCGATGATCGTCATGGCCCGTGCCAGGGTCTCTGCTCCAGTGTCCGCCCCAGCGAAGAGCCAGTTGCGTCTTCCAACGGCCATTGCCCGTTCATTCTGCCCATGTCGGTCAGGAATTGGAAGTTTATTATCGTTGGCATCCGTATTTTGGCCGCAAGGTCAACGTTCGGCGGGTAGAGCATCGAGCAACGGGCCAATTTCTCAAG
>NZ_ML133725.1:0-2500 GCF_003985155.1 Rhizobium vallis
TGGTTGCGGGGGCAGGATTTGAACCTGCGGCCTTCAGGTTATGAGCCTGACGAGCTACCGGGCTGCTCCACCCCGCGATATTATTTTACAGCAGAAAGGGCCGCGAGCGCGACCCTTTTGTGACGGCGTGGGCCGTTGTGTGTGATGAGAAGATTTAAGTTGCGTTTTGCAGACCTGGCAGCGACCTACTCTCCCGCGTCTTAAGACGAAGTACCATGGGCGCAGGGGCGTTTCACGGCCGTGTTCGGAAAGGGAACGGGTGCAGCCACCCCGCCATAACCACCAGGTCGGCAAAGCGCAACTTAATGTTTGAGAAGCTGGCAGGCATTAGCCTGTTTTCTTTTGAACACGTCTTTGAACTTTTCCAGCTGCGAGTGCTTGTGGCACCCATACAGGCCAGAGGCCGTCGCGCTTGTTAGCGCGGGCCGTCCGCAGCGCCATTGGCGCGTCAGGACAAAGGTCTGATCATCGATCCGGACGAAGGCAAAGCCTTCGCCGGGAGATGAGCATAGTCAATGAGAACGATCAAGCCGATCGAGCTATTAGTACCGGTAAGCTTCATGCGTTGCCGCACTTCCACACCCGGCCTATCAACGTGGTCGTCTTCCACGGCTCTGATAGGGAACACTCGTTTTCAGGTGGGTTTCCCGCTTAGATGCCTTCAGCGGTTATCCCGTCCATATATAGCTACCCTGCTATGCCCTTGGCAGGACAACAGGTCCACCAGAGATATGTCCATCCCGGTCCTCTCGTACTAGGGACAGATCCTGTCAATATTCCTACACCCACGGCAGATAGGGACCGAACTGTCTCACGACGTTCTGAACCCAGCTCACGTACCGCTTTAATTGGCGAACAGCCAAACCCTTGGGACCTGCTCCAGCCCCAGGATGCGATGAGCCGACATCGAGGTGCCAAACAACCCCGTCGATATGGACTCTTGGGGGTCATCAGCCTGTTATCCCCGGCGTACCTTTTATCCGTTGAGCGATGGCCCTTCCACACGGGACCACCGGATCACTATGACCGACTTTCGTCTCTGCTCGACTTGTCAGTCTCGCAGTCAGGCGGGCTTATGCCATTGCACTCGACGACCGATTTCCGACCGGTCTGAGCCCACCATCGCGCGCCTCCGTTACTCTTTCGGAGGCGACCGCCCCAGTCAAACTACCCACCATACACTGTCCCGGACCCGGATGACGGGCCGCGGTTAGACATCCATGACGATAAGGGTGGTATTTCAAGGATGGCTCCACGGAAACTGGCGTCCCCGCTTCAAAGCCTACCACCTATCCTACACATGCCGACACGAATGCCAGTGTAAAGCTATAGTAAAGGTGCACGGGGTCTTTCCGTCTGACCGCAGGAACCCCGCATCTTCACGGGGAATTCAATTTCACTGAGTCTATGTTGGAGACAGCGGGGAAGTCGTTACGCCATTCGTGCAGGTCGGAACTTACCCGACAAGGAATTTCGCTACCTTAGGACCGTTATAGTTACGGCCGCCGTTTACTGGGGCTTCGATTCAAAGCTTGCACCTCTCCTCTTAACCTTCCAGCACCGGGCAGGCGTCAGACCCTATACGTCGTCTTGCGACTTCGCAGAGCCCTGTGTTTTTGATAAACAGTCGCTACCCCCTGGTCTGTGCCACCCCACAATAGTTGCCTACCATGGGGTCACGCTTCTTCCGAAGTTACGCGTGCAATTTGCCGAGTTCCTTCAACATAGTTCTCTCAAGCGCCTTGGTATACTCTACCTGACCACCTGTGTCGGTTTCGGGTACGGTCTATACGGTGGAGCTATTTCCTGGAACCGCTCCGCTGCCCATCCAATCCAATAAGAATGAACAACTTGTGCAATCCGTCACTACCACCAGGCCCACGAATATTAACGTGGTTCCCATCGACTACGCGTGTCCGCCTCGTCTTAGGGGCCGGCTAACCCTGCTCAGATTAACTTTAAGCAGGAACCCTTGGTCTTTCGGCGAGAGGGTCTCTCACCCTCTTTATCGTTACTCATGTCAACATTCGCACTTCCGATACCTCCAGGAGCCCTCACGGGTCTCCCTTCATCAGCTTACGGAACGCTCCGCTACCACTTGCATTACTGCAAATCCTCAGCTTCGGTGCATGGCTTCAGCCCCGTTACATTTTCGGCGCAAAGACCCTTATTTAGACCAGTGAGCTGTTACGCTTTCTTTAAATGATGGCTGCTTCTAAGCCAACATCCTGGTTGTTTTGGGATCCTCACATCCTTTCCCACTTAGCCATGACTTGGGGACCTTAGCTGGAGGTTAGGGTTGTTGCCCTTTTCACGACGGACGTTAGCACCCGCCGTGTGTCTGCCGAGTAGTACTCCCCGGTATTCGGAGTTTGGTTAGGATCAGTAAGACGGTGAGTCCCCATAGCCCATCCAGTGCTCTACCCCCGGGGGTATTCGCTCGACGCTCTACCTAAATAGATTTCGCGGAGAACCAGCTATTTCCGAGTTTGATTGGCCT
>NZ_ML133726.1:0-509 GCF_003985155.1 Rhizobium vallis
GCGATTTGACGCAAATCTGACATATCGCCTTCCTTCTTTCGTTCCATCCATCGCTGAGTAAAAGGCAGGCAGCTCGCGCCGCCTCGCATGGCAATCTTCAAAACCCGTGCCATGTGGGCCGATCGAGCCAAAGGAAAGATCCTTTTGTTGGGTTTCAGAAAGTTACTCCGAACCACCACAGGAAACTGCCAAACAAACCTAATGTCGCCGATCAGACAAAGCCGACAGACGGTGTCGTGATGGCATCACTTGCACCGCTAGGTCGACCGCGACTATCAGCAGGACAACGGATCCGAAAACTGGAGACAATCGCACCCAGCTCCCAATCGAAAAATGTTGAAGCTTTCGATCCTGACCTGCCACTGACGGCGATTAGAGCCTCGGCGGTCTTGAAACGCTCCCAAACGTTGGACCACCGGATGCTAGAGTTTTCCGGCTTCATTCAGGGAGGCGGGCTGGTTGCGCCTCCCGAATTCACCAACGAGATCGGCACCTTGTTGCCGATCGCA
>NZ_ML133726.1:519-5712 GCF_003985155.1 Rhizobium vallis
AGCAAATCCTGCTCAATCTGGGTCATATCCAGCGGCCTTAAGGTAGTTTGCGCATTCTGCCGCAGTGAAGCGAGGTATCAAGGCCCCGACCGCATCCCATAGAGCATCGATCTTTCGCTCGGCTCGGCCTCGCAACATGGCTTTCAGCTTCGAGAATGCGTTCTCGATTGGATTGAAGTCCGGACTATAGGGCGGCAGGAACATGAGCTTGGCGCCGGCACGTTCGATGGCATCGCGGACACCGGCTATCTTGTGTGCAGGCAGGTTATCCATAATGACGACGTCGCCGATCTCCAGGGGCGGCACCAGCACCTGTTCGACATACGCAAGGAAGACGTTGCCGTTCATCGCGCCATCGTAGACGAATGGGGCGGTCATTCCGCTGAGGCGCAACGCACCGGTGAAAGTCGTTGTTTTCCAATGGCCGTGCGGCACGCCGGCACGGCAAACGCTCACCTCGCAATGCACGTCCGCGCAGACGTGACATCTTGGTCGAGAGGCCGGTTTCGTCGATGAAGATCAGTTTCTCCGGATCGAGGTCCAATTGACCATCGAACCAGGCGCGCCGGCGCTTCAGGACGTCCGGTCGGTCCTGCTCCAGTGCGTGTGCGGTCTTTTTTTAAAGGTCCACCCACGGCCTCGAAGCCAGGCGCCAAGTGCGCTGCGGCTGATCTTCACCTGCCGCTCGACGGACAAGCGCTCAACCATCTCATCGAGCGTCACATCCCTACGCTCGTTGATCAACGCGACAACGAATTCCTCGTGTGCATCCACTGCCGAAGGTCGTCTCCAGCTCTGTGGCAGAGCAGTTAACTCACCCTCTTTCGCTCTTCAATCCAGCGGATCGCCGTCGAAATCCCAACTCCGAAACGAGCCGCAGCCTGTCGAGCCGACATGCCCGCCGCAGACGCTTTCAAAACCCGTATTAGGAGATCATCGCTCAGGGCCTGTCCCATCATCCACCTCTCCGCTGTGGATGTTGAATCAGCTTCGGTCGCTCTCGTCACCTCACAATCGATTCATCAATCGCAGGACATGTCTAGGTCGACCGCGCGCCAGCGCGACCGCGACCATCAGCAGGACAAAGAGCTTTGAAAACAGGAGACAATCGCACATCCCTGTAGCCAAGAGAGAAATGGCGTATCGCACGGGAGACGCTGCGAGCGCCCAGGTGATAGAGCTTCGCCTTGTGGCTGAACAAGCCAACTTCGATCGCGCAGGCCCGCCGCGCCCGACAGCTGGCCAAAAACAGCGCCAGGAGCTACGACTGGGGCCACGCACGTGAGTATGTCGAGGGCATGTCGCGCATGCTGCAGCAGGACAAACCGGATGGCCACGTCTTGGCGACCGGCGAGACGACGAGTGTCGGCCAATTTCTCGAGCGGGCTTTTGCCGACGTGAACATTACTTTGGAATGGAAGGCGTCCGGCGTCGACTGGCTACGACTCCGCGTCCGGTGCCTGCCTTGTTGAAGTCGATCCTCGATACCTCCGCCCGACGGAAGTTGATCTTCTGCCGGTGATCCGACCAAGGCCCGCCAGAAGCTGGGCTGGCAACACAAGGCCCCGGTTCAGGAGCTCGTCGCCGAGATGGTGCGCGAGGATGTCAAGCACTGGAAGGCCCTGAACAGCCGGGAAGAGCTCTGAGTGTACGACTTGTCCAACAAGAAGATCTGGGTTGTCGGCCATCGCAGTATGGTCGGCAGTGCGCTTGTGCGCAGGCTCCGATGCCGTGCTCTGCGGCAGTGGCGTCAGTTAGCGGGTCGAACGAGGAGCGCGGATCGTGAACCCGCGAGCGCGCAAAAATACGGCATTAGCCGATGATGTTCATACTTCCACCAGGTGCCCGGATTGCGGTACCGAGGCTTCGGGGCATATGTTCCTGATGGTCCTGCTTGTCTCGAATATCTCACGCTTGACGTCTAAGCGTTCGCAGATCGAAAGGTGCGGGATGTGTCATCGTGTGGGTCGGTCCGTCATCGAGGGTTAAATAGACGCACCGATCACTGGGCCGCCACCGTCTCTTCGGATAACTTCAGCTATGGGACCATGCTCTTTCATAGCTCAGGGCCATTCCGCTCGATCAAGGTCCCCGATGGCCAATCACTCATTGAGCATCCTATTGGGAATACTACCAAAATTACGTTTTCACAGCGCGTCGGCGGGAGGTTGAGATAAACATCGGCAAGGGTGGATCGCACGCGTACCCCTTCCAAAACCGTCGCAAGACCATTTCGGCAGAGCCTGAGAACAAGGTTGCGCAACGCCTGCCGAACACCGCCGAACGCAAACCGAACGCCAAGTTGCTGCAGCACTGGGTAAACAATGCGCATCGAATTAATGCCGTACCCCTCAAGATCTGGACGCACGCCCCACAATCCAAGCTCGCATACGAGTAGATCGACCTCGCCAACCCGAACGAAACGACGCAACAACCCCATGTGAGCGGCCACACCGTGCGCATCATAGCCTATTACGCGAAGCTCGGGCCTAGCTCCTGACCAACTACGAGCACCTTCGAATGGAAGGGCGTTGTAAGCTCCAGTTGGCCCATAGGTCTTCCGAAAGAAATCTGCGAGCTCCGTGTGGTCAGAGAGCTCCAACTCGTTTTCCCAGCACACTTTCCACCGCACCTGAGGGCTCATACCTAAACCTCCACTTAATACTCTGTCCAGGCGTCGACAGAGCAACTACTTGATACGCACTCGTTGGGGCGCTTCTAATGGCACTGGTATAAGCTGGTGAAATCATTTGTTTGGATGGAACTCATCCGTCCAATGGATGCGTTCCAATCAATCGGCCTGCCATCGGCTGCCGACGCCAGATGAAGCGGCTGCTCCAACTTCTTCGTGAACATGCCGCCTTGTCCATCATGCTGGATCATCTTGATCAGGCATCCAGGACATTGAACTGAAAAGTTGACCATGACTGAGAGGCTCGCTACTCAGGCAGAAGCAAGCCAAAGACGTTTTCGGCGATAATCAGGCAAATTGTCGAGATCACATTAGAACCCTCGGCGGAACCGGGCTGGTCTATCCCGGCGTCGAAAGTCGTCGAACGACCCGACCTGGCGGAGGGGTTTTTTCGGAATGTTCGGTTTGCGACAGTCTGATTCCACACAAAATGGGACGCGGCGATAGGCAGCAGCATTCTCCTGTTGAATCTGAAAGGGGTTCCCCTCGCAAAACGCCCTGGTTCGCTTTGGCTATCGCAGCCCATGGACCGGCACGCTGGGTATCGGCGAAGATTGCCAGAGGACATACTTGCCTGGCGATCCCGACCTCGGGAGAAGATGATGGGTACAGGAATGGATTCCTAGATCAGTGCGTTTCCGGTGCAAGTTTTAGGACCCCGGACACAGCAAACGCCTCCCAGGACTGGCGAGGCGGCCGCGAGATCGCAATTTTCTCCTAGATAACGGTATGAGGTGATCGTCATACCCTGGTCACCGGATGCCGATCGTCACGCACATGGTCTGGTACAGAGCCGGCGGCGCCGATGAGCCCCCGAGGAAATACTTAGTGACTGGCACGGTTGTTGCGTCGTCTCACGAAAGACAGCCGTTAACGAGAGGTCACGATGATGGATGTATGCTCGATGGGGATGGTGTTGTGCGGTGGGTACCTTCTTGCTGCATCCGCAGGCAGACTCGGCGGCGCTGAGAATGTCTTATCTGACTCGCCTTTGTCCGCGGCTGATGTATCGAGTTTCGAGACTTTCATAGTTCGCAGCCCACCGACATCACTCAATCTGGATCCATTTTATGCCAAATATGCTGACGCAGCGGGCATACCTATTATTTCGTCAAACAAGGTTCCAGACACGGCACTATTGATCTCACGTGACATTGTCCTCTACATGTTGTCAGAACGCCGTGATGTCCGCGATGCTTTAATCCAGGCTGGAGCGCGGGTGGGCGTCATGGCAATTGACGAGACGACGACTGATATTCCCGAGCAGCGGGATTGGAAGAAGCCTCTTCCCGATGATCCACGTCTCACCCCTGACGAGCGGCGGGATTACGCCAACACGATCGGCAAGATGACTGCCCGAGACTACTGGGCACAAAGGGCGCGCGGCATGGGCGGGCTCTACACGACGGGAGCTGTGGAGAATTTGATGGGCGTGCCGGGCACGCGGTATTACGGCGGGAACATTCTTGTTCACGAATTCTCACATAATATTTTCAACGCGCTGCGCACGGTAGATCCTGATCTCGTTGCACGAGTTGAACGTGCCTATTCGCACGCCTACGAGAAAGGCCTCTGGGCGTGTTCCTATATGGAGAACAACGTCGATGAGTATTGGGCCGAGGGCACGCGATTTTGGTTCAATACGAACTTGGCTTACAGCCGAGGCAATCTCACCATTGCCACATCAGAAGATTTCGAGGCTCACGATCCAAGCCTCTATAATATCATGGCCGAAGTCTACCGCCATGACCACCACATTCTGGCGGATGTCTATTACCGGCATTCGGCGAAGTCGCAGTAATGTCCTTTGGTATTGACTGCCGGCCTCATGCTGCAATCCCGCTGGAGACCCGAACTATCGCTGATCGTCCGTAATTTGTCAGAGCCAGCCATAAATTTGAGTTTCCGTTCAATTGAAGCGCCCATGTTGTTCCCACGGGTGCATACCAAGTACTTCGTGGCCGCTGGAATTGGCTCCTTGTGCAACATCGAGAACAAATGACCTGCCACTGAATTTTCATCCGGCGGCGATTAGAGCCTCGGCGGTCTTTGAAACGCTCCCAAACGTTGGACCACCGGATGCTAGAGTTTTCCGGCTTCTGAAACGCTCCCAAACGTTGGACCACCGGATGCTAGAGTTTTCGGGCTTCATTCAGGGAGGCGGGCTGGTTGCGCCTCCCGAATTCACCAACGAGATCGGCACCTTGTTGCCGATCGCACCATGTCGTGGCCGCTGGAATTGGCTCCTTGTGCAACATCGAGAACAAATGACCTGCCACTGAATTTTCATCCGGCGGCGATTAGAGCCTCGGCGGTCTTTGAAACGCTCCCAAACGTTGGACCACCGGATGCTAGAGTTTTCCGGCTTCTGAAACGCTCCCAAACGTTGGACCACCGGATGCTAGAGTTTTCGGGCTTCATTCAGGGAGGCGGGCTGGTTGCGCCTCCCGAATTCACCAACGAGATCGGCACCTTGTTGCCGATCGCACCATGAGGTCTTT
>NZ_ML133727.1 GCF_003985155.1 Rhizobium vallis
GAACCAATGCTGGTTCAGGCATTCTGCACGGAAGCGGCCATTGAACGCTTCGATGAAAGCATTATCAGTCGGCTTGCCGGGGCGTGAGAAGTCCAACGTCACACCCTTGGAATAGGCCCGCAGGTCCAAGTCGCGCGACACGAACTCGGTCCCTTGGTCGACACGGATCGTTTTCGGATAGCCGGCTTTTTGGCACACCCGTTCAAGGGTTTGCACAACGTCTTCGCCTCTATAGCTATGACGTGGATCAAGCACCGGCACGTAGCGCGAGAAGGTGTCGACCACCGTCAGCACGCGCAGTTTCTTACCCGTTGCGAGTTGGTCGTGAACGAAGTCCATCGCCCACGTTCCGATCACCGCCGCTTCAAGTTCACAGCCGACAATGTTGCCATGCTGCTTAACCGTGACGTTCACAACCGTTTTCAATCCTCGAGCCGACAGGGCCTACACGGATCACGACCTTGGCGCCCGCCATAATCGAGCGTAAGGGCCATCAGTTCTCACTAGGTCAGCGTGCTTTCCCTCCTCAATGACCCGCCCCTTGTCCAGGACCACAATATTGTCCGCCCCACGAACGGTGCTCAACCGATGAGTGATGACTATGATGGTCTTCCCAGCGCGAGACAGATCCTCAACAACCCGCAGCACAAATTCTTCGGCTGCCGAGTCCAGAGAGGAGGTCGCTTCGTCAAGGATTAGAACGTCGGGATCCCGGTACAGGGCCCGAGCCAATGCGAGGCGCTGCTTCTCACCTCCGGAGAGGCGAACCCCGTTCTCGCCCAGATGGGCCTGGAACCGCCCGGGCCAGCGCTCGATGCACTCCCGCAGTCCTATTCGATCACAGATGCGTACGATCTTATCGAACTCCGGTTCGAACTCGCCCAGGGCGATGTTCTCGATCACGGAACCGGAGAAGACGTCTATCGATTGCGGTACTGCAGCCATGACCTTGTGCAGTGATGCGCTCGAGAAATCCTGGAGGGCATATTGGCCGATCCGAATGCATCCATCCTCAAGCTGGTAGACATTCTGCAGCAGAGCCGCAAGGGTGCTTTTGCCCGAGCCGCTCTCACCCACGACGGCCGTCAACTCTCCTTGGCGAAAGGAGACGCTTAGATCGCTGAAAACCTCCGCCTGCGCGCCATAGCGGAATGTGACGTTCTCCAGGCGAATATCTCCGAGATCGGTCTTCGTAGCATCGATGCCGCTGCTGCTTGCCGACTCCAGTTCAAAGATCTCGAAAAGTCTATCCGCCGCGATAAACGCGTCTTGAACGATCCGGTTGGTCTGGATCAGGCGGGCGACCGGCCGGGTGATATAGCCAAGCAACGTATAGCAGGACAGCAATTCGCCGGGCGTGACGGCCTGTTCGAGCGCAAGCGTGGTTCCAAACCACATCAGCACGATGGTGAACAGGACCGACAGCAACGTCGAGGCGTTGTCGCCGCAGATTGAGATCAGCCCGGAGCTGTAGACGGAATGCAGCATCTTTACGAAGCGGGTCTCCATTTTGAAGTTTGCGAAGCTCTCGACGCCGGAAGTCTTAATGGTGGAGACAGCTCCGAGTGATTCTACCAGTTGCGCCTCGAGTTTGGCGTCATTTTCCATGATGACTCGTTGGAGATTTCGATTCATCCGATTGATGGCCCAATATACCAGGATGTACATTGGAATGGCGAGCGCCACGATCAAAGCAATATTCCAGGAATAGATGAACATCATTCCGAACGAGAACAGTATCATTAAAATGTCAACAAACATGTTTATCGAAACGTCGTTCAGGAAGCTCCTGATTTTCACAGCGTCGTTCATGCGCGACACGATTTCTCCCATGCGCATGCTATCGAAGAACTTCTGGGGCAGGGCCAGGATGTGATTGTAATAGCCGAGGATCAAGCATACGTCGATCTTCTGCCCCGTCTGCAGGACGAGTCGGCCTCTTAGGAGGTTGATCAGGATCTGTATCGCTAGGATCAGCAGCATTGCGATGCTCATCAAGTTGAGCAGGTTGCGGTTTCCCGCTGGGATCACGTGATCAACGATCTTCTGAACGTAGATCGCCGTCGAGAGACTGAGGACGGTCGTCACAAGAGCGCCGACGAGAGCCTGCGCCATCACCGTGCGGTGTGGCGCGAGTAGGCGGGCGAATCGGGCGAGGGGCGACGTGGTCTCGTTTCGACGATTGAATGTGTCTGCCGGAACCAGCAAAACCAGAACGCCGGTCCATTGCTCCATGAATTCCTGATGCGGCACTTTGCAGATTTCGCCCAAGGCAGGGTCCATGACGATGACCCACTTGGCGTCGATCGCATGGACCACTACGAAATGGTGCAGGTCCTCCTTGACGACGTGCGCGATAGCGGGCTTGGGGATCTTGTACAGGCTGTCGAAGCCACCTTTGACGCCTTTCGCGATGAAGCCCAGCTTCTGCGCCGCTTCCGTGAGCCCCAGCACACTCGTACCGGAGCGGTCGGTCGACGCATACTGGCGGATGCGCGCCAATGGCAACTTGTAGCCATAGAAGGCTGCGACAGATGCGAGGCTGGCGGCGCCGCAATCCGTGATGTCACGCTGTTTGAACTTAATGGCCTTACTCGACATGGAGGCTCGCTGGCTGTTGGGACAATATTAGCGCCCCGCCAGCATCGGGTTGAGCCAATCGTCTGCCTCGTCGTAGAGCAGTTGCAGGAGAGTGCGATTGGCCAACAGAAAGCGAGCCCGCACGGTCATGCCTTTCTTCAGGTGGCCGATGGCCCCGCTTTTCAGCGCGAGTTCGCTGCGAGAGAGCGCGCACTGGACCTTGAAGACCGGGTTCCCGTCATGCAGAGTGAAGTCCTGCGCCACCTCGACCACCCTTGCTTTGATGACACCCCATTGGTTGTAGTTAAAGGCATCCACTTGGAGCCGCACCGGCTGACCAGGCTGCACAAAGCCAATGTCGTTGGGGGAGACGTAGATTTCCGCCACCAGATCGTCGTTCGGCGAGATCCAACCAACGGTTTGCCCGCTCTGCACGTAGCTTCCGTGCGCGAGGCCGGAGAACTGCTCGAGAGCACCCGATACTGGGGCGCGGATGCGGTGCAGGTCCCGTTCGTGCTCGAGCTGATGCAAGGTGGCCGTGAGTTCCTTTAAGCGCAGGTTAGCATCAAGGAGCTTCTGGTTCCAATCAGCGGTTTTGCGTCGCACGAGGATCTCGCCTTGGACCTCGATATTTTGGAGAGCGAAAGCCTTCTCGTCAACGGTCTTCGCCGGCGCCGCAGCAGCCGAGACAAGTCGCTTTGCGCGGTCGAGTTCCGCCGCGGCGTTACTGCGCGCATTTTGGTTCTCGCGCAGCAAGTTGAGAAAATGCACCCTTTCAGCCGTCGCGGATTCGGTTTGGAGGGGGGGCGAGACGCTGAGCCTTGCGCCGGAAGAAATCAGCGTTTGGAAGTCATGGGCAAGATCGCTCTTGGCATGAATGTCGGCTAAAACCCCGCTGAGCTTTTCCTCGATTACATGATCGTCAAAGGCGATTATTTCCTTCCCCTTAGCAACGACATCGTTCTCAAAGGCAAGGACACGGGAGATGCGTCCGGAGACGGGCGCTATCAGGGGCGTCTTCTCCACGATCGGGCGAATAGTACCGACACTCTGCATGGAGACCGGTATGGTAACGAGTGGCAGTGAGCCAAATGCCGCGGCGACGAAGAGCAAGATCGCCCTATAAATGCTCAAGGATCGTCCTGATCGTCGCGCCAGTATGCTTTCTGCGGTGCAGCTGGCCGTTTCAGCAGAAAGGGGAACTGCTAGTCTGTAGTCACTAGGAGCCATCGAGAGCCAGCTCGCTTATCAACCAAACAAGTGTCCGTAACGTCGCAAAAACAAGTAAACCCAAAAATACCAACCTCCGGAGGTTTCAGCTGCTTCTTGAGGGGTTAATTCGGTTACACGATAGGCTGCCATGTTGTTCATCATTGGTGTCTCCGTTCAGAGCTGGATTGAGAAGATGCCAAGGCCCCCGTTGGGAGCTCCTAGCGGCGCGCAACAAAAAGGTTCAAGATTCGTGCCAATGCAGAAGGAGCGAAAAGCATCAGAAAACTGTTCTGTATGTTATTCAATGGCTGCCCTAGAGCGCCGAGACGTGCCAAACCGCACATCACGCTGTCGCAAGCACGACAAACCGAGTAGGGTTCTGAATGAACGTCCTGAACAGGATCGACAGCTCCAAAGTTCGGTGGCGACGGTACAGTTGAGACTCGGCGCTCAGTAAGCGCGCCCCCATCCGCGTAGCCCCCATCGAGTTTGCCGTCGATTTTTGTTGCTGCTGATTCACTCTGAAACCTGGTGAATTGTTAGTGGCCCTCCGCACGATAGTGGGCGCGGATGCGCCGCTTGGTGCCGCGGGCCTTGTCCCTATTGGCAGATGCTATGGCCGGATGTGTCAAGTAAAAGATCCACCGGATGCGAAAAGAAACACGAGACCTATTGGGCAATGCTTGGGCGGGTCCCGACGCTATGGCGATCTCAGACCTGCACTTGTTCCGGCCCAGGCTGTGGCCGACAGCGATCGTCTCGCGGGGCCGTTGCGACAGGAGGATAGCTGGCAAATCTCAAGCTCACCTCGACATCCGGTTACGCGAGCTTGGCCGCGCCAGCTCGGGCTGTTACGATTCCGGGCGGCTCGATTGCGAAGGCGACGTCCAGACGTGGATGCTGCGACTGGCTTCTGCGAAGCATTCAGTCATCTGCGTACAGGAGCGCCCTGCGATGAACGTCATCCTCGCAGAAGAGACTAGCTTTGGCCTGCGCATGATGGCCGATGCCACAGACACCCACACCTTGTGGGTGTTAATCCGTGTTCGACAGTGGCATGTCGAGAGCGAAGCCTACGACCGGGCGCTAGCCAGGGTGGTCGAGGCGCAGGCGGGGTTACCGATCCATGGGCACTCCGGCTTCGAGCGACGGCCTATTATTTGCCGCCACAGCGCAAGGCGACGCCCTGGTAAACGTGAAATACGGCAGGATGCTAGGCCTTCAGGCCTACAGCCAGGTCTCGGATCGATACGGGTCGATCCGTCTGTCGTCCTCGTCGATCAGACGCTTGAGCCATTCCAGCGCCGCGATGGCGGACCCGATGTGCTGCATTATTCCGGAATTCGAGCAGGCTCAGCAGCCTCGGCAACATGCGTGGATAATGAAATGCCGTAGGAGGAACGTGGCACCGCCTGGGCTCGCTGCTTAGGAACCGCCAGTCTTGTATTTGCGGACCAGAGCCGAAAGTATCGCCTGTTCGGCAATTTCGGCACCGCTCCGTCGAGGGCCTTGATCGCGGACCCGGCGATGCGAGCCAAAAGGCGCTCCTCGCTGGCCCCTTTTCAATTTCTTGGCGATCGAGGCGACGACCCTACGTTCCCATTCGCCACCATCTTGTGCACTTTGATCTGAACCCTTCAAACTGGACCAGTTTTGGTTAGAGTTTTCCGGTGCATTTTCCTGGCTGGGAAAGGGACCAGAAGACGATGAAAGCGTCGCAGTTTTCGGACGCTCAGAAGGCGTTCATTCTGAAGCAAGGTGATGAAGGCG
>NZ_ML133728.1 GCF_003985155.1 Rhizobium vallis
GGAAGTCGGCTGTATCTCTTCCATTCTGATCATTAACGATGCGCTGGAAAGCGCTCAGCGCGGTGCTCTCATCGCCCAGGCGCAGATGATAATGGGCTATCAGGGGATCGATAAGCCGCGTCCTGGCGGCGAGATCCGGATCGTTTCGCTGCAAGTCCTGCATTAGCAGCTCATAATCCGTCTGGATATGCTGGTCGCCCAGCCATTCGGTATGGTCGAGCGACAATCCGCTGCGGCTTTCGATCGGTGGATCAACCTGCTGCAGCGGCGAAGTTGATCTGAACTCGGCACGTGAATCCGAACGGCCGTCCAGACCGGCCGGTTCGCGGCCACTTGCCGGCTCAGGGGACAACCCCGACGCTGCGTTCGCCTCAACGACTTGCTGGTACTGCCGAAGCCGCTTGAAAGAGATAGTGTGTTTTCCCATGTCTTCGGTGAAGTCTTGGTAATCTTTTTTCAACGACCATTGCTGCTGATCACTGCCGTTGAGCCGGCTCGCTATGCTCTCCCTACCCCTGGTTTGCAGCCAATCACTAAACTTTCGTTGAGTGCTGGCCAGTCTCCAGACGACTCTCCTCTGCGAAGTCGAGTCCGGTCCGAGCTTACTCAGCTCTTCGTTGGCGAAGCTATCAATCATGAGGGCGTCGTCGGGATAAGGATTATGCTGTTTCAACTGCGACTCAGCGCCTAGATACTGCCGCAGCCGATCGAAACTCACGCTTATTCTTTTTCCTTCAGCGTTGGTAAAGTTACTGTAATCGTCCTTTAACGACTGTTGCTGCTGATCACTGCCAGTCAAGCGACTGCCTATGCTCCCCCGACCCTTCTTTCGGAGCCAATCACTAAACCTCCGTTGATTGCTGGCCAGATTCAAGACTACTTTCCTCTGCGAAGTCGAGTTCGATCCGAGCTTGCTCAGCGCTTCCTTGGCTAGGTCATCAATGATGCGGGCGTCATCGGGATAAGGATCATGCTGTTTCAACTGCGACTCGGCGCCTAGATACTGCCGCAGCCGATTGAAACTCACGACCACTTTTTTTCCTTCCTCCTTGGTAAAGGCCCTAAAATCCTCCTGCAACGACCGTTGCTGCTCATCAGTACCGGTGAGTCGGCTGACCATGCTCTCCCTGCCCTCCCTTTTGAGCCAATCGCTAAATTTTCGTTGGTTACTGGCATTTTTCCGGGAAGTCGAGACCGGTCCGAGCTTACTCTGCTCTTCGTTGGCCAAGGCCTCAATAATGAGGGCGTCGTCGGGATAAGGATCATGCTGCTTCAACTGGGACTCGGCGCCTAGATACTGCCGCAGCCGATCAAAACCCACGTTTATTCTTCCTTCAGCCTTGGTAAAGCCCCTAAAATCGTCCTTCAACGACCCTTGCTGCTGATCACTGCCAGTCAGGCGACTGGCTATGCTCCCCCTACCATTCTTTTGGAGCCAATTACTAAACCTCCGTTGATTTATGGCCGTAATCCGGACAACATTCCTCTTGGAAGTCGAGTCCGATCCGAGCTTGCTCAGCTCTTCGTTGGCGCAGCCATCAATCATGAGGGCGTCGTCGGGATAAGGATTATGCTGTTTCAACTGGGACTCGGCGCCTAGATACTGCCGCAGCCGATCTAAACTCACGACCACTTTTCCCTCGGCCTCGGTAAATTTCCTAAAATCCTCCTGCAACGACCGTTGCTGCTCATCAGTACCCGTGAGTCGGCTGACTATGCTCTCCCTGCCCTCCCTTTTGAGCCAAGCGCTAAATTTTCGTTGGTTACTGGCATTTTTCCGGGAAGTCGAGACCGGTCGGAGCTTACTCCGCTCTTCGTTGGCCAAGGCCTCAATAATGAGGGCGTCGTCGGGATAAGGATCATGAATTCGGCGGCCCATCAGGCGCGGCCCAGGTCCAACGGCTTGGAGTTCTTGCCCCTCAGGCGAGAGCCTCCTGAAATGAGACAGTGCTGAGTTAAGACGCTTACGATCGTCCCCACCGTTTGCCCAGTAATCCGCGATATCACCGGCTAGCGAATCTGGATCGTTTAAAAACCGAGAAGCCATCGAATCTCTGTTTTCTGCTCGGAGCCAACGAGCGAACCTCCTAAGAATCCCTAAATTGTTCTCGACGGTAGCCTCGGGAACCCTTCCGTCCCCTCGGCCGACGCTACCGTCGGGTAGAATTTCGTAGTTTCGGACTGCTTCCGCGAACTGGTTGATGCGGGTCTCGTCATCAGGATGCATGTCTCGGTCGGCGGGGCGACCACGCTTGGCGCCGACGCGAACCTTGGTTGAGGCCACGTGAGTCTCCGTTGCGGCATCGACGTCTTGCTGCCCGCGCAAGTCGCTCGGATCCTGTTCCAGGTCTCGGCTCTCTGAATAGTAGTCGTCGATCCAGGCGTCCGTCTCGAAAGCTCCGGTCACGCCTTCGATCCACCCACTTACTTCGCGAGAATCGTCATCGCGCGGCTGGTTCCGTCTTGGGTACATCGATGCCGGTCCTCCGGAAATTCAAATTTGGAACCTCGATCCTAATGCCTGCCGACCGCCGCCCAGCATGCTAAAGCCAGATCCAATCATGCCCTCAAGGCATGGCCGAACACCATATGGCGACGGCTTGCCGACAATCGTCTGCACTCGACCATCAGGCCGACACAGAGGCTCGCCAGCTTGCCGCTTGCCATGCGGAGCCCGCTAAAATTGGCCTTCATTTAAGCAGTTCGAGTGATGTGTTGGACATGCAGCGTGAAGGGTGCCGTCAGAATTTCCGATTCCAACCAATCTTTCCGCCGGCCTTTCTGATTTCGCCGCCTCAGGCAACGGAACCATTGCGGTGTAGCTGCTTGCAGAACCCGTTGCACGCCTGATAGTTATGCGACCTATGGGGCGGCGATCAGGATGAGACGCCGTATTGCCTCACCCAAGAGTGTTCCCGGAGAATAATGTCGTTGGCTCACTCGATGTTTTCGAATGCCTCACGGGTTGTTCCGATCGTATCCCCGCACCTGGTGCAGGTGACGGAGGTAGCGAAGCCGCTCGCGAGCGCGCCTCTCAATAGCGCTGTAGCGAGCGGGCGGCTTCGCGGGCGGTCATCATGTTTTCCGGTGGGGTCGGTTGTCGAAGGCCAACCTGGCGGTAAGAGCGCGGATGACGATCCTGTATTGTTCGGTAATGATCTCACTGCCCGACCTCTATACTTTCCGTCTGCCGCGCGGCATCGGCGAATGGCCCGAACACCAGCGCATGGCCTGTGTACTGCGCCAGATTTTCATTCGGCGCTGCACGGTCCGAATGAGGCCGTCGGGATACACGCCGGGGCATTTGACCTGCAAGCGTTCAAGCAACTCTCGCGAAGTTCGCCAAGGCTCCGCCTCGAACCATTCCTCGAGTTCGGCAGTGACGGCGAGTAGAGGATCGGGCCTCCGCCGCTCTCGCTTGGCCGCTGGCTTGGAGCTGGCAGTCGGTTTCACTTCACCACCACGCCAAGCAATCCGTAAGCCAGAAAGAAAGTCTTCGAGCGTCAGGTACATCGCCTTGAGCCAAAGGCATGTATCCTCCGGCGTGCGTGGGTCGTCAAGCAGCCGCTGGAAGAGTGTGGCAGGACGATGATAGCGCTTGATCACCTTGGCTCCGTCACGGTGCTTTTCTTTCAGCTTGAATGATGGCTGAAAGAAATTCACGAACAACCGCATTGACGAATAAAGCTTGGCCAGCTCCCGAGTGGCTCGCAGCCCCTCGAAGCGTCGGTATCCAACGATCTTGCGCACGATTGCGCCATTCTTCTGCTCGACAAATGCCTGATCATTCTTTCGGTAAGGGCGGCAACGGGTAAGTTCGATATTATCGCGCAAGCAATACTCATGAACACTCTCGTTCATGAACACACTGTCGTTATCGGTGTCGAAGCCCAGCAGCGGGAACGGCAGCAACTTGCGCAGTTCGGCCAACGCAGTGATCAGTACCGTTTGCTCGCGAACCATCCTTGAGGACCCGATCAATCGTCGCTGGGCTCATCGTCAAGAGTCGCCGGCGCGTCTCGCTATTCATATCGCCGTGTCCATGACGTTCCATCGCTTCGATTAGTGTTGGCAACAGGGGGTGTAGTCGCTTGCCGCAAATTCGATCCGACGCCTCCCAAACAACGACGAGCGCTGCCCGCACGTCGTCGCCGTAAACCCGGCGCCCTGGCCGAGGACCACCCTTCGCCGGTTTGCGTTCTCCTCGCAGCAGTCGCATCGCATGCTTGCGATGAAAGCCCGTGAGCGCCACGAACTCGTCTAACATCCTCGCCTTCTCGGCCCGCCCGCCTAACACATAGCGACAACTGATCGCTGCCACCAATTCCGCACGTGTCGCCATGCTGACCTTCCTCATCACAGCTCCCGAGGTTGATTCGGCGGGAGCAATTTAGATGAGGCAATAACCCATTCTCAGGGAGCAGTTCAGGCGAGGCAATGCGCGCGACAAACTGGCGGTGCCTTTGATTGTCGCGAATGAGGCTGGCCTGCCGCGCCGGCGTTTGACCCCCATGGGTGGAACGTCGTCGATAGCTTTCAACGTTCATTTCGAATGATCGTTGCGTGATGAACAAGTCGGTCCACCGCGGCACCCGCCCGCAGGCATTAGTTGCAGGATACGGGTCGGCATCGAGCACCCAACTCACACGTTGGCTCATGATCGCTGTATGAAATGCATCCGGCGCCATGGGCGGGTTTCGTCCTGGCCTGAAGCCATAGTAGAACCCGCAAAGGGCAGGCCGTCATAGACGGCACTAAGCACTTCAGCGACCGCGCCAGCATCCTTCGCACCCGAGGCTCTTCCCGCATCCGTATCTGTCTACACCTCAGATGCGACAGCCGTCGCCTCTTGGGATGCTGGCCAAACGTCACGTTTTGAAGGAAGACGGACGACGTGCACATTCGATGTCGCCCCCGGCACTGGGGATCGTCTCATCTGGGTTGGCGCGCTGCACGTGGCCGCGTAAAAACGGATTCTCTCTCAACGGTTTGGTGCTTTT
>NZ_ML133729.1 GCF_003985155.1 Rhizobium vallis
TCACGCGATCCTTGCCTGGCTTTCCGGATCGAAGAACACGGCCTTGTCGAGATTGAAGGCGAGGCGGGTGTTTTGTCCTGGAGCGATGCGGGTATCGGCGCGCAGGCGTGCGACGACGGATTTGCCGCCGAGCTTGGTGACGGCGAAGGTGTCGGAGCCGGCGGGTTCGACGACCTCGATCAGGCAGTCGCCCTCGGTCAGCGAGCGCGCCTTGCGGTCGGCGCCGTCGGGATCGGTCAGGGCTTCGGGGCGAATGCCGAAGATCACCGGTTTGCCGGCATAGGAAGACAGGCCGTGATTGCCTGACATCACCGGCAGCCTGAGCGGGGCGGCATTCGGGCGTTCCAGCGAGACCTCCAGCCCGCCCCCGCCGTTTTCGACGGTGGCGTTGAGCAGGTTCATCGCCGGCGATCCCATGAAGTCGGCAACGAAGATATTGGCGGGATTGTTGTAGATCTCGGCCGGCGTGCCGAACTGCTGCAGCACGCCATCCTTCAGCACGGCGATCTTGGTGGCGAGCGTCATCGCCTCGATCTGGTCGTGGGTGACGTAGACGATCGTCGTGCCCATGCGCTGGTGCAGCCGCTTGATCTCGGTGCGCATGTCGACGCGCAGCTTGGCATCGAGATTGGAGAGCGGCTCGTCGAACAGGAAGACCTGCGGATTGCGCACAAGCGCCCGGCCCATGGCGACACGCTGGCGCTGGCCGCCCGACAGCTGGCTCGGCTTGCGGTCAAGGAGATGGCCGATCTGCAGCATGTCGGAGACCTGCCTGATCGCCTTTTCGCGCTCCTCCCTGGCAATGCCGCGGATCTCCATGCCGAAGGCGATGTTGCCCGCCACCGTCATATTCGGATAGAGCGCATAGGACTGGAACACCATGGCGATGTCGCGCTTGGAGGGATGCAGGCCGGCAATCGAGCGCCCGTCGATCCTGATATCGCCCGCGGTGATCGTCTCCAGCCCGGCAATGGTGTTGAGCAGGGTGGACTTGCCGCAGCCGGACGGACCGACCAGCACCAGGAAGCCGCCCTTTTCGAGTTCGAGATCGATCCCCTTGAGGATGTCGACGGCGCCGAAGCGCTTTCTGAGACCGGAGATTTCCAGGAAAGCCATGGGTTACCCTTTGACAGCGCCCGCCATCAGACCGCGCACGAAGTAGCGGCCGGCGAGGATATAGACGATGAGCGTCGGCACGGCGGCGATCATCGCCGCCGCCATGTTGACATTGTATTCGACCACCCCGGTCGAGGTGTTGACGACATTGTTGAGCGCCACCGTCATCGGCATGGAGTCACCGGTGCCGGCATAGGCTGAGGCAAACAGGAAGTCGTTCCAGATGTTGGTGAACTGGTAGATGACGGTGACGACGATGATCGGCAGCGAGTTCGGCAGCATGATGCGGCGGAAGATCTGGAAGAAGCTCGCGCCATCGACCTGGGCGGCCCGAACCAGCTCGGTCGGGAAGGCCTCGTAGAAGTTGCGGAAGAACAGCGTCGTGAAGCCGAGGCCATAGACGACATGGACGAAGACCAGGTTGACGGTCGAATTGCCGAAGCCGAAGTTGAAGCCCGTGGCGTTCTGCAGCGTCACCCCGAAGCGGCCGAGCGAGCCGAGGATCGTCGCCATCGGCAGAAGCACCGACTGGAACGGGATGAAGCAGGCAAACAGCATCAGCCCGAACACCAGCGTGTGGCCGGGGAAGCGCCACTTGGTCAGGATATAACCGTTCAGCGCCCCCATGATGGTGGAGATCGCCACCGCCGGCACCACCATCTTGATCGAGTTCCAGAAGTAGCCCTTGATGCCGGCACAGGTCAGCCCAACGCAGGCCTCGCCCCAGGCCTTGACCCAGGGATCGAAGGTCGGCGCCTGCGGCAGCGCCAGCATGTTGCCGTTCTGGATCTCGTCCATCGTCTTGAACGAGGTGGTCAGCATGACGAAGAGCGGCATCAGGTAGAGGATGGCGAAGATCACCAGCAGGCCGTAGATGACGAGGCGGCCGATCCAGCGGGCGTTGCTGCCGCTATGCGATCTTTCGACCGTCGGAGAGGTGATCGCACTCATCGGGCCTTCTCCTTCAGTTCGGAATAGAGATAGGGAACGATGATCGCCGAGATGGTCATCAGCATGATGATGGCGCTGGCCGAGCCGACGGCCATCTCGTTGCGCTTGAAGGTGTATTCATACATGAAGTTGGACGGCAGCCAGGCCGAGCCGCCGGGCCCGCCCGAGGTCAGCGCCACCACAAGGTCATAAGACTTGATCGCCATATGGGCGAGCACGATGAAGGCCGACAGGAAGATCGGCCGCAGCAGCGGAATGACGATGCGTCGGTAGAGCTGGAAGGGGGAAGCGCCATCGATCTGGGCTGCCTTCATGATCTCGCCGTCGATGCCGCGCAGGCCGGCCAAAAACATCGCCATGACGAAGCCCGAGGCCTGCCAGACACCGGCGATGACGACAGTGTAGATGACGAAGTCCTTGTTCTTGATCCAGTCGAAGTGGAAGCTCGTCCAACCAAAGTGGTGCAAGGTCTGTTCGAGCCCGAGGCCGGGATCAAGGAACCACTTCCAGGCCACACCGGTGACGATGAAGGAGAGCGCCATCGGATAGAGGAAGATCGGCCGAAGCAGCCCCTCGCCGCGGATCTTCTGGTCGAGCAGGATGGCGAGGAAGAGACCAAGCGCCAGGCAGATGCCGACATAGAGAAAGCCGAAGATCGCCATGTTGGTGATCGAGGTGTACCAGGAGGATGGCGGGTCGCTCTCGAAGGTCCAGCGCCACAGCCGCTGATAGGCACGCGCCCCGGTCAGCGCATAGGAGGGGAAGGTCTTGGAATTGGTGAAGGAGAGATAGGCCGTCCAGACGATGAAGCCGTAGACGAAGATGAGGGTGATGACGAAGCTCGGCGCCAGCACGATCTTCGGCAGCGCATCCTGCAGCCGGCCCCTCAACGAGATACCAGTCGATTGCCGGGGCGTCAGAACCGGATCGGTGGTCGCAACGGTGCTCATGGAATGTCCTCTCCTCCTGCTTCATCGGCCCCGCATGATCATCCCTGTGTGATCGGCGCGGAGCCTGAAGCTTCCCCGCGCGATCTGCGGGGAAGCGTTGTTCATCGACCGGATCTCAGCGGGCGTCGTCGATCGCCTGGACGAGCTGCTTGACGGCCTCGTCGGAGCTCTTGATCTGGCCGTGGACGAACTTCGAGACGACGTCCTTATAGGCATTGGCGATCGCCGGAGGCGCGCCGTAGCCTTGCGCCAGCGAGCCGAACAGCGTGCCGCCCTCGTTGGCGGCCTTCAGGTCGGCGATGCCCTTCTTGCCGCAGGCGTCGAAGTCGGTGTCGGGAACGTCGGTACGGGCCGGAACCGAACCCTTGACGACGTTGAAGGCCGACTGGAAGCTCTTCGACAGTGTGGCGGTTGCCAGCGCCACCTGGGCGGCCTTGCGGTCGTCAGGGACGTTGAACATGCCGAACATGTCGGAGTTGTAGATCACGCTGCCGTCGGTGCCGGGGAAGCGGTAGCAGAGGAAGTCGGTATCCGGCTTCTTCTTGGCGGCGACGAATTCGCCCTTGGCCCAGTCGCCCATCACCTGCACCAGCGCATCACCCTTGATGACCATGGCGGTCGCCAGATTCCAGTCGCGGCCGGAGAAGTTCGGATCGACATATTTGACGATCTTGGCGAGGTTGTCGAAGGACGTCTTCATCGTATCCGACTTCAGCGCTTCCTCGTCGAGGTCGTTGAAGGCCTTCTTGTAGAATTCCGGTCCGCCGGTCGACAGCACGATCGAATCGAACATCGTCGCTTCTTGCCAGTTCTGGCCGCCGAGTGCCAACGGGATCACACCTGCGGCCTTCGCCTTGTCGAGCAGCGCGATCAGCTCGTCGAAGCTCTTCGGCTGCTTGCCGCCGATCTTGTCCATGACAGCCTTGTTGATCCACAGCCAGTTGACCGAGTGGACATTGACAGGGGCTGCGACCCACTTGCCGTCATAGACCGAGAACTTCTGCAGCGCCGCCGGCACCGACTTGTCCCAGCCTTCCTTCTTCGCCGTCGCCGTCAGATCACCCATGACGCCAGCCTGGGCATAATCGAGCACGGTATAGCCCAGCATCTGCGAGGCCGTCGGATAGGTGCCGGCCGCCACCATCGCCTTCAGCGCCGTCATCGCCGCATCACCGCCGCCGCCGGCAACCGGCACGTCCTTCCAGGCAAAACCTTCCTTCGACAGATCCTGCTTCAAAACGTTCAAAGCCGCCGCCTCGCCGCCGGACGTCCACCAGTGCAGCATCTGCACTTCCTTCACGTCCGCAGCCTGTGCCACACCCAAACCAGCCAGCATCACGACAGCAACGGCCGCCGAGCTCAAAAAC
>NZ_ML133730.1 GCF_003985155.1 Rhizobium vallis
TCGGGATGAAGTTATCATGTTGATTGTCGCTGGCAAGAGCTTCATCGTGGTCTGATTGCCGCTCCGCGACAAACTGTGCGGTGCCTTTGATTGTCGCGAATGAGGCTGGCCTGCCGCGCTGGCGTTTGGCCTCCATGGCGGAACGTCGTCGACAGCTTTCGACGTTCATTTCGAATGATCGTTGCGTGATGAACAAGTCGGTCCACCGCGGCACCCGCCCGCAGGTGTCAGGCGAAATGAGAAACTGACCCCCTAACGAAATGAAGAACTGCCCCCTCGTGTGACAACGAGGAGAGATGGATGACAAGTGCGATTTCAGCGCATCCTGCATCGTGGGGAACGATGCAGGGCGAAGATATGCTTGAGGCAGATGAGGTGGTGGCAATGTTGCGGCTGCACGAGCTTGGTTGGGGTGCCAAGCGTCTATCGAAGGAATTTGGATGTGCTCGCAACACTGTCCGTCGATATCTTCGTGAGGGTGGAGCGGTACCCTTCAAGAAGCCGGTTCGGAGGAGTGCTTTTGATGGCCTTGATGATTGGCTTCGTGAACGCTTCTTTCGCCATGATGGCAATGCCGATGTGATCCGGCAGGAGCTGGCGAGCGAGCATGGAATTATCATCGGTTTGCGTTCGGTAGAGCTTCGAGTCCGGGAATGGCGGCGGGAACTCAAGGCGCAAAAGCGTGCGACAGTGCGGTTTGAAACGCCGCCTGGTCGTCAGTTGCAGATCGACTTCGGGCAGACGCGTGTCTGGATCGGTGACGAGCGGCTTCGGGTAAACGTCTTTGTCGCCACGCTAAGCTATTCCAGACGCATTCATATCCGTGCCTCATTGAGAGAAGGGCAGACAGATTGGTTCGAGGGGATGGAAGGCGCGTTTCTTCGGTTTGGCGGCGTTCCCGTTGAGGTTTTGCTGGATAATGCGAAGGCACTTGTCGAACATCACGACGCGGTTAGCCGGGAGGTTCGCTTCAATGCGCGACTCTGGGCGTTTGCCCGTTACTGGGGCTTCGCGCCACGCGCTTGCGCTCCCTACCGGGCGCGAACAAAGGGGAAGGACGAGCGCGGGGTCGGGTACGTCAAGAAGAATGCTATCGCTGGTCGCCGGTTTGAGAACTGGGCTTCGTTCGAGGCGCACCTTGACCGATGGATACGAGAGATCGCAGACCGACGAGAACACGGCACGACTGGTGAAGCACCAATTGAACGCTTTGCTGCGGAGGCCGAAGCCCTTCGGCCGCTATCCGGCCGCGTACCGTTTGGACAACTACGCGACCTCGTGCGCAAAGTGCAGGCGGACTGCGCCATCGATCTCGACACAAACAGCTATTCCGTACCCTGGCGTCTCATCGGCGAGAGCGTCCAAGTCGTTGTATTGGCTGGCCGTGTAATTATCCGTCACGCTGGCCAGGTTGTGGCCGATCATCCTCTCTGCCAGGGACGGCGACAACGGATCGTCGACCGGGATCACTTTGTTGGCTTCGCGGGTAGCGAAGGACTGGTTCGCACCGCTCCAGTCGAGCTGGCACCAGCCGCCTTGCTGCGACCTCTTGCGGAATACGAGGCCGTTGTTGGAGGTGGCTGGTGATGACGACCGTCGATCACGATTTACTCATCGCGACACTCGATCGGCTAAAGCTGACGGCGATCCGCGATCAACTCGACACGTTGCTGGACGAGGCGCTCGAAGATGACGTTGCGCGAAGCTCTGGCGTTCCTGGTCTCACGAGAGATTGCCCGGCGCGATGAACGGCGCATCTCGATGTCGAGCAAGTTGGCGCAGTTCCCCTTCGTACGCGAACTCGATGGCTTCGACTTCGAGGCACAGCCCTCGCTGGATCGAGGACAGATCAGGGAGCTGTCAACCTGCCGCTGGATTGCTCACGGCGACACCGTCCTATTCCTCGGACCTCCGGGCACCGGTAAGACGCACCTTGCTGTCAGTCTTGGCCGAGAAGCAATCCGCCAGAACTACAACGTTCAATTCGTCACGGCGGCCACTCTGGTTGCGATGCTCGCCAAGGCCCATAACGATGGCTCATTGGACAAGCAGTTGACAATCCTATCGCGGCCGAAACTGCTGATCATCGACGAGCTGGGATATCTGCCCTTCGAAGCTAACGCCGCCCACCTGTTCTTCCAACTGGTCTCTCGCCGCTATGAAAGGGGATCGATCCTGATTACCTCCAATCGATCGGTCGGAGAGTGGGGGAGCGTCTTTGGAGACCCTGTCGTCGCCACCGCGATATTGGACCGCCTGCTGCACCATTCGACGGTGATCACCATCCGAGGTGATAGCTACAGGCTTCGCGAAAAGCGCCGTTCCGGCCTTCTGCAGAAGGCCGGAACAGCGCTTGAGACAAACGAAACAGCAAATCAATGAAGGGGTCAGTTCTTCGTTTCGCCTACGGGGTCAAATCTTCACTTCGCTTGACAGCAGGCATAGTTTGATAGTTGCAGGATACGGGGTCGGCATCGAGCACCCAACTCACACGTTGGCTCATGATCGCTGTATGAAATGCATCCGGCGCCATGGGCGGGTTTCGTCCTGGCCTGAAGCCATAGTAGAACCCGCAAAGGGCAGGCCGTCATA
>NZ_ML133731.1 GCF_003985155.1 Rhizobium vallis
GCCATTGCCCGTTCATTCTGCCCATGTCGGTCAGGAATTGGAAGTTTATTATCGTTGGCATCCGTATTTTGGCCGCAAGGTCAACGTTCGGCGGGTAGAGCATCGAGCAACGGGCCAATTTCTCAAGGTGTTAGGTCCGTCAGGTGCCGTCGTTTCGATGGCTGCCTGGATGCTTGATCCGGTCGTTTGCGCCGGCATGACATCGGGTGCGCCACAGGTCGATCTGCTGGCATTGTCCGAATTGAAGAGGCTGGTCACGGTCGTCGCTGCTCCGCCACACTCCAGACGCGATGATGGATTCGCACGGGAGAAAGTCGATGAAGCAGCACGCCGCGCCCGCGTTGAACTCGGGCAGACAGATGAACCTGATATTCGAACCCAGCCGGATAGACGGGATGAACGAAACGGAACGGATGAAAGTCGTTCTGACGCTTGCCCGGATTCTGATGCAGGCCGCCGGCATCAGCATAGAGGAGCTTGCCGATGACAAGCGCTGATCTCCCGGTGACCGTGCTTCAGCGCAAGGCGGTCGTGTATGTACGCCAGTCCTCGCAATCCCAGGTCATGACCAATCTGGAAAGCCAGCGGCGCCAATATGATCTGGTCGACATCGCACGTAGCTACGGCTTTGTCGACATCGAGGTTATCGATGACGATCTCGGGCGATCGGCGAGTGGAACGGTAGCGCGGCCCGGCTTCGACCGTCTGGTCGCCTGGCTCTGCGCTGGCAAGGTCGGGGCTGTCCTGTGCTTCGATGCGTCGCGGCTCGCGCGCAACGGGCGCGACTGGCATCATTTGCTCGAACTGTGCGGACTTGTCGAAGCCCGTGTTATCGATCACGACGGGGTGTACAACGCTTGCCACCCCAACGATCGCCTACTCCTTGGCATGAAAGGCAGTATCAGCGAGTTCGAGTTGGGTGTGCTGCGGGCAAGGATGCTCGATGCCGCAAGGTCGAAGGCGCACCGCGGCGAACTGCGCTTGTCGGTTCCATTCGGCTATGTATGGCATCGCGAGGCAGGCCTAGGGCTTGATCCCGATATTCGTCTGCAAGAAGTGATCCGGCTTATCTACGCCCGCTTTCGCGAGCTCGGCAGCGCCCGTCAGGTGTTGTTGTCGATGCAGGCCGAGCAGATCCACTTCCCGCGGCCTGCCGACGAAGGCCGCATGACGAACTGCATCTGGCAGCCGATCCGCTACCGTAATGTGATCAGCGTTCTCAAAAATCCATTCTATGCAGGCGTTTATGTATATGGCAAAAGTGAGAAGCGCACCTCGATTGTTGAGGGGCGAGCGCGGCGGACCTACGGACATTACAAGCCGGCGGGTACTTGGGAGGTGATGATCAAGGATCATCACGAGGGTTACATCGGCTGGGATGAGTTTGAGCGCAATCAGAAGCAGTTGGCGCTCAACGCCTATGGTCGCCAGGATGGCGCAAAATCAGGCCGCGGGGGCAAGGCGCTCTTATCAAGCCTTCTGACGTGCGCCCGTTGCGGCCAACGTCTCAGTGTTTGCTATAGGGGCGGTCCGATCAGCCAGCCGGTCTACCGCTGCGATAGAGGTAACCTGGCTGGGCAGCCTCGTTGTATGACCTTCGGTGCTCCGAAGATCGACACGGCGGTGGCACGGGAGCTGTTGCGAGCGGTAGAACCCTTGGCGATCGAAGCTGCGATCGAGGCGGAGCGAATGCATCAGGAACGACAGGAAGATCGGCGCCAGATCCTCGACCTGGAACTTCAGCAGGCCCGCTACGAGGCTGGCCTTGCCGAACGGCGCTATGCAGCATGTGATCCCGACAACCGCCTGATTGCCGCTCAGTTGGAGAAGAACTGGGAGGCGGCATTGCGCCGCGTACGCGATCTGGAGATGCGCAAACCCGCGCACGACCCAACGACGATCGTCGTTGATCCCAATGCCTTTTCCAACCTCGCAGAGAACCTGTCGGCAGCCTGGAATGCTCCCGATGTAACCATGCGCGCACGCCAGCAGCTTCTCCGAACGTTGATCGCGGACATTATCGTCGATGTTGACGATGCTGTCCGTGACGTTGTCCTCACCATTCATTGGAAAGGTGGTCAGCATTCGGAGTTGCGTGTTCGTAAGCCACAGTCTGGCGAACACGGCAGCGCGACAGCCGAAGATGCACTGGAAGTCATACGCGGCATGGCTGGCCGCTGGTCAGACGAGCATATCGCCGCCACACTCAACCGAATGGGCTTTCCCACCGGCCAGGGAAAGACATGGACAGCCCATCGGGTCCGTTCTGTTCGTTACGTGCGTGGCATCGATGCCTACCGTTCAGCCGATAAAAATGGCGAATGGCTCACGCAAGCAGAGGTCGCCAAAGCGTTGGGCGTCTCAAGCTATCTGGTACGACGCCTTGTTTCCACAGGCGTTCTTCCTGCGGTCCAGGTTGTTCCGCGAGCGCCCTATCAAATCCGGGCCGCCGATTTGACGTCCGAGCCGGTCAAAGCGGCGATTGCCCGGAAAGGTCGCCCGTTGCGCGATGTGGACGCGGACACGCTTCCAATGTTTACATACACTTAACGAAGGGGTGCATAATGAAACACGTCTC
>NZ_ML133732.1 GCF_003985155.1 Rhizobium vallis
CAGAGCTTCGGCGAGTTTGGATTTTCCAGAGACCCGTGGCAGGGTCGCCTGCCAGAGAGTGAAGAGGTCACGGACGATCGCTGCGGAGATCTCCTGGCGTGCAGCGACACGAGCTTCAGGGCTTTGGCCGCGCACACGCTCCTCGATCTCCCATAACCTCGCCATACGCTCGACGGTGTCTGTAGCGACCTTCGAGCTCTTTGCGACATGCAACTCGTAGAACTTTCTCCGGCTGTGCGACCAACAGCCGGCCAGGATGGCGCTGTCATTGCCTCCATCTTTCCGGACGAGCTTGTTATAAGCGGCATATCCGTCGACCTGCAGGATTCCACGATAGCCGCTCAGGTGTCGTGCGACACACTCGGTGGCTCGACTGTCCTCGAAGCGATAGGCTACCATCGGTGGACCGCTGCCCCCAAAAGTCCGGTCATCCCTGGCATACGCCCATAGCCATGCCGTCTTCGCTGATCCGGAACCAGGTGCAAGTGTGGGCAAGGTCGTTTCGTCGGCAAAGATCCGTTCGGCCTTCTTGATCTCATCGAGGATGTAGTCGGCGAGGATATTGAGCTCGAACCCCAGCTTGCCCATCCATTGAGCCATCAGCTTGCGGTCGAGTTCGACCTTGTCGCGTGCGTAGATGGCTTCCTGGCGATAGAGTGGCAGCCCGTCGGCATATTTGGAAACGGCGATCTGGGCCAGAAGTGCTTCCGTTGGAATGCCACCTTCGATGATATGTGCCGGAGCCGCCGCCTGGACGACACCATCCTCGTTCCTAAAGGCATACTTCGGCCGGCGGGTGACGATGACACGGAACTTCGCTGCCACGACATCCAGCCGCTCGGAGACGTCTTCTCCAATCAGGATTTTGGTCTTACCTGCATGTTCTGGAAGCTCTTCCGGTTCGATCACGACCTCGACGCGCTCAAGATGAGGCGCAAAGCCCTTGCGTGGCCGCGGAGCGCGTTTGCTGTCCGCGCTACCGCGGCCTTTCGTGACCTGAGCCTTGATCGTCGCAATGCCGGTCTCGATCTCTTCGAAGACAAAGGCGTGCTGCTCGTCATCGACGGTGGATGATGCAAGCCTTTCCGAGCGTCGGCCAAATCGGGCGCGATCGAAAGCCTTCAGGATCTGCGTCAGCCGCTCGATGCGCTCATCGGCGTCCGCGTTGCGGGCCTCTAGATCGTCAACCTGCTTCTCCAAAGCCTCGACGCGGGCTGCTTTTGCGGCCATGGCAAGAACCATGGCTTTGAGAGCCTCTACATCATCCGGGAGCTCAATCTCGGGCCGCGTCATGGGTATGATCAGAGCATATTTTGCCGCGCTCCGCCCATGCTTTCAGGGACCTGATTCACTTCGCCGCAGCGGTTTTACCCAACAATCTCGGGAGGCTTCACCGGCGTGGATCGAACCCGCTTCCAGTCCATTCCGTCGACTAAAGCCAGAAGCTGGGCATGATTGAGCTGGACGCGATGATGGCCGATCCGGGGCCAGCAGAACTGGGCTTTTTCCAGCCGCTTCGCATAGAGGCAAACGCCGGAGCCATCCCACCACACGATCTTGACTCGGTCTGCTCTCTTGGCCCGAAAGACATAAAGTGCACCGTTGAACGGATCACTGCCAGCATCCCGTACCAGCGAAAGCAAGCTGTCCGGCCCCTTTCGGAAGTCGATGGGATGGCTCGCAAGAAAGACCTTCACGCCGGACGGGATCATGCCGACCGCACCGCTCGGATCACCCGCTGCAGGTGTGCTTCGCCGATATCTGCGTCGGCCCGGATAACGACGTCGCCGATGATAAGCTCGATCATCGCACGTGTGCCAATCGTCCCAGTCTCCGTCTGACCAGCCCGATCTTGCGAGGAGGATCGTTGTCCGTCACGAGCATCACGACGCCAGCCAAATAGCTGCGAGGGATGTATGCCGATGCGATGCGCAATGGCTGAGACGCTTGCGCCGGGCTCCATTGCCTCAGCCACAGCCCGCGCTTTAAAATCATCGGACCAGCGGCGCCGAAATTGCCGTGGGGCGCCCTCAAGCCGTTCCGGAACAGCCTCGATCATATGGAAGTTTCTAGTTCCAGAGCTAGGCGCAGACATAGAAGCTCACAGTTTGTGAATCGTCTGTCCGCAATACAGCGGCCAACGCTACTGACGCCAGATGGGGTCAGCTTGTCGCTTAC
>NZ_ML133733.1 GCF_003985155.1 Rhizobium vallis
TCCCATGTCTTCGGTGAAGTCTTGGTAATCTTTTTTCAACGACCATTGCTGCTGATCACTGCCGTTGAGCCGGCTCGCTATGCTCTCCCTACCCCTGGTTTGCAGCCAATCACTAAACTTTCGTTGATTGCTGGCCAGTCTCCAGACGACTCTCCTCTTGGAAGTCGAGGCCGATCCGAGCTTGCTCAGCTCTTCGTTGGCCAAGGCATCAATCATGAGGGCGTCGTCGGGATAAGGATGATGCTGTTTCAACTGCGACTCAGCGCCTAGATACTGCCGCAGCCGATCGAGACTCACGTTTATTTTTACTTCAACGTTAGTAGTAAATTCCCTAAAATCGTCCTTCAACGACCGTTGCTGCTCATCACTGCCAGTCAGGCGACTGCTTATGCTCCCCCGACCATTCTTTCGGAGCCAATTACTAAACCTCCGTTGATTGCTGGCCAGATTCAAGACGCCTTTCCTCTTGGAAGTCGAGTCCGGTCCGAGCTTGCTCAGCTCTTCATTGGCGAAGCCATCAATCATGCGGGTGTCGTCGGGATAAGGATCATGCTGTTTCAACTGCGACTCGGCGCCTAGATACTGTCGCAGCCGATCGAAACCCACGCTTATTTTTACTTCAACGTTAGTAGTAAATTCCCTAAAATCGTCCTTCAACGACCGTTGCTGCTCATCACTGCCAGTCAGGCGACTGCTTATGCTCCCCCGACCATTCTTTTGGAGCCAATCACTAAACCTCCGTTGATTTATCGCCATATTCTGGACAACTTTCCTCTTGGAAGTCGAGTCCGGTCCGAGCTTGCTCAGCTCTTCGTTGGCCAAGCCATCAATCATGAGGGCGTCGTCGGGATAAGGATTATGCTGTTTCAACTGGGACTCGGCGCCTAGATACTGCCGCAGCCGATCTAAACTCACGACCACTTTTCCCTCGGCCTCGGTAAATTTCCTAAAATCCTCCTGCAACGACCGTTGCTGCTGATCAGTACCCGTGAGTCGGCTGACTATGCTCCCCCTACCCTCCCTTTTGAGCCAATCGCTAAACTTTCGTTGGTTACTGGCATTTTTCTGAGAAATCGAGACCGGTCCGAACTTACTCAGCTCTTCCTTGGCCAAGCTATCAATGACGCGGGCGTCATCGGGATAGGGATCATGAATTCGGCGGCCCATCAGGCGCGGCCCAGCTCCAACGGCTTGGAGTTCTTGCCCCTCAGGTCCGAGCCTCCTGAAATGAGACAGCGCTGAGTTAAGACGGTTCTGATCGTCCTCACCGCTTGCCCAATAATCCGCGATATCAACGGCTAGTGAATCTGGATCGTTTAAAAACCGAGAAGCCATCGAATCTCTGTTTGCTGCTCGGAGCCAACGAGCGAACCTCCTAAGAATCCCTAAATTGTTCTCGACGGTAGCCTCGGGAACCCTTCCGTCCCCTCGGCCGATGCTACCGTCGGGTAGAATTTCATAGCCTCGGACTGCTTCCGCGAACTGGTTGATGCGGGTCTCGTCATCGGGATGCATGTCCCGGTCGGCGGGGCGACCACGCTTGGCGCCGACGCGAACCTTGGTTGAGGCCACGTGAGTCTCCGTTGCGGCATCGACGTCTTGCTGCCCCGAACCCCTCTCCGGCGCCAGCGACTGCGGCGTCACTCGCATCGAACCGCCCACGGATCTGCGACGCGGCACACGGTCGCCGGCGTC
>NZ_ML133734.1 GCF_003985155.1 Rhizobium vallis
TGTCTTCTCTAATCGGCGTGGCGAGGTCAAGCGCCTACGAGTTTTCAGCCTGTGCGGTTTGTGACGTCGTTCGCGGCCCGCGCTTCTCTCCGGGATAAGCTTTGAAGCTCTCCCACCATGGTATCAGAAGAATGATGCGGTCCCATCTGCTCAACATCCTGAGGATGCAGTGTCCTCGGAGTAAGACAATTCCCGAACTCACATCACCCATCGTCCGCGAAGGACGTCTTCCGCCGTCAGGCGGAACTTTAAATCTCGACGAAGTTCGGTTTATGCTGCATCCGAAGCGACTCGCGTCCAGCGGAATTCCGATCCGTCACTCCATATCCGATGTAAAATCACCGCGAGTCTTCGTGCTAGAGCAACAATGGCCCTCTTGGCGCCGCGTCGTTTCGCAATATTCATGGCCCAGGCTTTCAGCCATGACCATTTTGCGACCCTTGTCAGGAGCGTCTGTGCAGCTTCGAAGAGTAGAGTTCGCATCATTCCATCTCCGCACAGCGAGATGCGGCCTATCCGGCAACTTTCTCCCGATTGATTGAGGACTGGTGTCAATCCCAGCGCTGCCCCGACTGAGCGAGAATTTCGAAAACGGGCTGGGATATCGATCGTTGCAGCATATGCCAGCGATACGATTGGGCCAACGCCAGGGACTGTCATCAGACGTCGGCAGACAGGATCAGTTTTTGCCGCTTCCCGCACCTTTCGATCCAGCTTCACGAACTCTTCGCGTAGCTTTGCCCTGGCGACAAGCAGTGGTTCAAGAATTGCCATCAGCTCCGGCAGACCATCGAGAAGCTCACGGATGCGTTCATCGTATTTTGGCGTCCCGACAACACCTACCTTGAGGCCAAAGTTGCGGAGCAGCCCGCGAATGTCGTTTTCCATGGCTATTGCTTTTTCCTGTAAGAGTTTGCGCGCGGTAAGCAGTGCGCGGTGCTTCTGGCTTGTCAGGGTTTTGACATGGACAGGCCGGAACAGGTTGACGCGCATCATCTGGGCAATGCCACGAGCGTCGTTGCGATCGCTTTTGTTCGGCTGCGCTTTCAGGAAAGCCTTGGTGTGCCTGGTTTCGATGCAGATCACAGGAAGGTCGACCTTGGCCAGGCCCTCGAACAGCCATTGAGATAGCGGGCCCGCTTCGAGACCGATCCGCTCAATACGCCACTGCGGATCGGATAGAAGTGTGATGAGATCTTCCGGGTGACTGACCACCTTACGTTCCCGGCAGCATTCTCATCGACAATACAAACGGAAGTCTCCTTTACGGAAACATCGAGACCGGCATAATGCTTCATGCTGCGCTTCCTTTCTGATGCTTGTGGCTGATGGCTCAGACCACGTTCTACCATCAACTCGAAGCGCAGCACCTTCCTCACCGTCAAAGATGGGCACCAAGCCGATTATCCCATCTGCT
>NZ_ML133735.1 GCF_003985155.1 Rhizobium vallis
GCAGTCGATCCGCAAGCTTGGTTGACCCAGACGCTTGAGCGCCTTGCGAATGGATGGCCCAGCAGTGAAATCGACGCGCTCATGCCATGGAACTACGCCGCCTGAACGGCCACGGCTTGTCGCTTACAGATGAACTGGCGGCGGAGATCGCAGTCAAAGCTTCAGCCGTCAAAGCCTTCGAGCGCAAGCGTCCGTCACGCAAGCCCTTTCCCGAACACCTGCCGCGTGAGCGCGTCGTAATCGCCGCTCCCACGAATTGCGCCTGTTGTGGATCGGTTAAACTGTCGAAGCTTGGCGAAGACATTACCGAGACCTTGGAAGTCATCCCGCGTCAGTGGAAGGTCATCCAGACGGTGCGGGAGAAGTTCACCTGCCGCGAGTGTGAGAAGATCACGCAGTCACCCGCACCCTTCCATGTGACACCCCGCGGTTTTGCCGGGCCGAACCTGCTGGCGATGATCCTGTTTGAGAAGTTCGCCCAGCACCAGCCGCTCAATCGCCAGAGCGAGCGCTACGCCCGCGAGGGCGTCGACCTCAGCTTGTCGACGCTGGCCGATCAGGTTGGAGCATGTGCCGCGGCGTTGAAGCCCATTCACTCCCTGATCGAGGCGCATGTCCTTGCTGCCGAACGTCTGCACGGCGACGACACGACCGTGCCGATCCTGGCCAAGGGAAAGACCGATACGGGCCGCATCTGGACCTATGTCCGGGACGATCGGCCGTTCGGAGGCCTCTCTCCGCCGGCGGCCCTTTACTATGCCTCGCGGGACCGACGGCAGGAGCATCCGGAGCGCCACCTGAAGACCTTCAACGGCATTCTGCAGGCGGACGCCTATGGCGGCTACAATCCGCTGTTCAAGGTTGATCGCGATCCAAATCCTCTAAGGCAGGCGTTTTGTTGGGCACACTCGCGGCGTAAGTTCTTCGTGCTCGCCGACATCGCCGCAAATGCCAAGCGTGGAAAGAATGCCGCGCCGATCTCGCCTATGGCGCTCGAAGCCGTCAAACGGATCGACGGCCTGTTCGATATTGAGCGCGAGATCAACGGGCTTACGGCCGATCAACGCCTGGAGCGTCGCCGGAGAGACTGTCTGCCACTCGTCGATGATCTGCAGGTCTGGCTTCAAACCGAGCGGGCAAAGCTCTCACGCAGTTCTCGGTGGCGGAGGCGATCGACTACATGCTCAAGCGCTGGGATGGCTTCACATCATTTCTGCAGGACGGCCGGATTTGCCTGACGAATAATGCGGCAGAGCGAGCGCTCAGAGGCTTTGCGAGACGTGTTTCATTATGCACCCCTTCGTTAAGTGTATGTAAACATTGGAAGCGTGTCCGCGTCCACATCGCGCAACGGGCGACCTTTCCGGGCAATCGCCGCTTTGACCGGCTCGGACGTCAAATC
>NZ_ML133736.1 GCF_003985155.1 Rhizobium vallis
TGGAGTTGCCCCCAAAAGACCGGACATGCTCAGGTTTGAGATTGCGAGCTGATGAACTCGCGCGGCGATTGATATCCTAAAGCACTGTGCGGGTGAAGATTGTTGTAATGCTCGAACCAGAACGGCAGTTGAGCGATGACGGTTTCAGCGTCGGGGGTTGGATTCACCGAGACGTAATCGCGCTTGAAGGTTTTGACGAACGCCTCGGCCATGCCGTTCGATTGCGGGCTGCGCACCGGCGTCGTGCACGGCTCCATGCCGATGTCGCGCAGCAAGGATGCGGTGTCCTTGGCGATGAAGCAGGAGCCGTTGTCGGTGAGCCATTCGATGGGTTCGGACAGCATGTTGATGCGACCGAAGCGGTTCTCGACGGCGGTAATCACGAGGTCCTGCACGTCTTCGCTCTTGATGCCCTCCGTGGTGGCGACATGGGCGATTGCCTCGCGGTCGCAGCAGTCGAGGGCGAAGGCGACGCGGACCTTCTCCTTGTTGTCGCAGCCGATCTCGAAGCCGTCGGAGCACCATCTGATGTTCGAACGCTCGACAGCAACCTGGCCGTCGTGAATGCGATCATCGACCGCTCCGGTATGACGAACCAGCAGCAGATTGTGCAGCTTCATCACCCGGTAGACGCGCTTGGCATTGGGCCACGAACGCCCCAGTTTCCGGGCCTTCCGACGCAGGATGGCATGGACACGCCGATAGCCGTAGGTGGGCGTTTCGGCGATGACCGCCTTGATTTCCTCCACCAGCTCGCGATCAGGTAGTGGCGGGCGTCCTCTGGCTCTGGAAGGGGAGCCTGCGGCACGCGCGGCGATATTCGAGCGGGCGACACCCAGAGTTTCACAGACGGTCTTCATTCCAAAATCCCCCTCGGAAGAGAGAGCGAGCGCAACAGATGTTTTTTTGGGCCACCGGCGATTTCGAGGGCTTCCTTCAGGATTTCGCTCTCCATCGTCTTCTTGCCCAACAGGCGTTGCAACTCCTTCACCTGGGCCTGAAGCGCCCGGTATTCGGAAGCCGGAACGACCTCCTCTTCGGCGGCCGTCGCCGTCAGTGCCCCTTGGGACGCCAGCTTGCGCCAGGCGAACAACTGGTTCGGCTGGATGCCGTGCCGACGCGCGACGATGCTCACCGTCGCGTCCGCCTCATAGGTCTCCTGGATGATCGCCAGCTTCTCTGCCGTGCTCCAGCGCCGCCGACGTTCCGGCCCAGAGAGGACTTCCATCTTAAAATTGCTACTAGTCATATTACCAACATTACTCCTACCCACTTAGCTAAGTGGGGGAGCATGTCCGGGCCTTTCGGGGGCTAATTCAAAC
>NZ_ML133737.1 GCF_003985155.1 Rhizobium vallis
CCAGCCATTCGGTATGGTCGAGCGACAATCCGCTGCGGCTTTCGATCGGTGGATCAACCTGCTGCAGCGGCGAAGTTGATCTGAACTCGGCACGTGAATCCGAACGGCCGTCCAGACCGGCCGGTTCCCGGCCACTTGCCTGCTCAGGGGACAACCCCGACGCTGCGTTCGCCTCAACGACTTGCTGGTACTGCCGAAGCCGCTTGAAAGAGATAGTGTGTTTTCCCATGTCTTCGGTGAAGTCTTGGTAATCTTTTTGCAACGACTGTTGCTGCTGATCAGTACCGGTGAGTCGGCTGACTATGCTCTCCCTGCCCTCCCTTTGGAGCCAAGCGCTAAACTTTCGTTGATTGCTGGCCATATTCCAGACAACATTCCTCTTGGAAGTCGAGTTCGATCCGAGCTTGCTCAGCGCTTCCTTGGCTAGGTCATCAATGATGCGGGCGTCGTCGGGATAAGGATGATGCTGTTTCAACTGCGACTCGGCGCCTAGATACTGCCGCAGCCGATCGAAACTCACGACCACTTTTTTTCCTTCCTCCTTGGTAAAGGCCCTAAAATCCTCCTTCAACGACTGTTGCTGCTCATCACTGCCGGTGAGCCGGCTGACTATGCTCTCCCTGCCCTCCCTTTTGAGCCAAGCGCTAAACTTTCGTTGGTGACTGGTATTATTCCGGGAAGTCGAGACCGGTCCGAACTTACTCAGCTCTTCCTTGGCCAAGCTATCAATGACGCGGGCGTCGTCGGGATAAGGATCATGTATCTGGCGCCCCATCAGGCGCGGCCCAGGTCCAACGGCTTGGAGTTCTTGCCCCTCAGGCGCGAGCCTCCTGAAATGAGACAGTGCTGACTTAAGACGGTTCCGACCATCCCCACCGCTTGCCAAATAATAATCCGCGATATCAACGGCTAGTGAATCTGGATCGTTTAAAAGCCGAGAAGCCATCGAATCTCTGTTCTCTGCTCGGAGCCAACGAGCGAACCCCCTAAGAACCCATAAATTGTTCTCGACGGTAGCCTCGGGAACCCTTCCGTCCCCTCGGCCGACGCTACCGTCGGGTAGAATTTCGTAGTTTCGGACTGCTTCCGCGAACTGGTTGATGCGGGACTCGTCATCGGGATGCATGTCCCAGTCGGCGGCGCGACCACGCTTGGCGCCGACGCGAACCTTGGTTGAGACCACGTGAGTCTCCGTTGCGGCATCGACGTCTTGCTGCCCCGAACCCCTCTCCGGCGCCAGCGACTGCGGCGTCACTCGCATCGAACCGCCCACGGATCTGCGACGCGGCACACGGTCGCCGGCGTC
>NZ_ML133738.1 GCF_003985155.1 Rhizobium vallis
GCCCACATGGCACGGGTTTTGAAGATTGCCATGCGAGGCGGCGCGAGCTGCCTGCCTTTTACTCAGCGATGGATGGAACGAAAGAAGGAAGGCGATATGTCAGATTTGCGTCAAATCGCATTTTACGGCAAAGGGGGGATCGGCAAGTCCACCACCTCCCAAAATACGCTCGCAGCGCTTGTCGACCTCGGGCAGAAGATCCTGATCGTCGGATGCGACCCGAAAGCCGACTCCACCCGGCTGATCCTGAACGCCAAAGCACAGGACACGGTTCTGCATCTGGCAGCGCAGGAAGGTTCGGTGGAAGACCTTGAGCTCGAGGACGTGCTCAAGGCCGGCTACAAAGGCATCAAGTGCGTGGAGTCCGGCGGTCCGGAACCGGGCGTCGGCTGCGCCGGGCGCGGCGTCATCACCTCGATCAATTTCCTTGAAGAGAACGGTGCATATGACGATGTCGACTACGTCTCCTATGACGTGCTCGGCGATGTGGTGTGCGGTGGCTTTGCGATGCCGATCCGTGAGAACAAGGCCCAGGAGATCTACATCGTGATGTCCGGCGAGATGATGGCGCTCTATGCCGCCAACAACATCGCCAAGGGCATCCTGAAATATGCCCATTCCGGCGGCGTGCGGCTCGGCGGCCTGATCTGTAACGAGCGCCAGACGGACCGCGAGCTCGACCTCTCCGAGGCGCTGGCTGCCAGGCTCAATTCCAAGCTCATCCACTTTGTGCCGCGTGACAACATCGTCCAGCACGCCGAGCTCAGGAAGATGACGGTGATCCAGTACGCGCCGGACTCCAAGCAGGCCGGGGAATATCGGGCGCTAGCCGAGAAGATCCATGCCAATTCGGGCCAAGGGACCATTCCGACCCCGATTACCATGGAAGAGCTCGAAGACATGCTGCTCGACTTCGGCATCATGAAGAGCGACGAGCAGATGCTGGCCGAACTACAGGCCAAGGAGTCAGCGGTGGTTGCGGCTCAATAACTGCCGCTGTCGACAGGACGCGCTGGCCCTTGCGCCAGCGCGTCCTTCCAAGAAAGCCGCTTCGGCGACGACGACCTAACCCGAACCTTGAAAGGGGGCAGGGGCCCATGAGCCTTGATTACGAGAATGACAGCGTTTTGCATGAACAGCTCATTGCGGAAGTATTAGCGCAATATCCAGACAAGGCGGCGAAGCGCCGCAAGAAGCACCTCAGCGTCGCAACGAGCGGCGACGAGCCTGGCGATGAGCCGAAGGCCCTTTCCGAATGCGACGTCAAATCGAACATCAAGTCCATTCCGGGCGTG
>NZ_ML133739.1 GCF_003985155.1 Rhizobium vallis
ATGAGCGACTATCTGGTGTGTCAAGTTGCATATTGGAATTCCCTTCGCGCGTCTCGTGCTTTTGCGTTGAGAATGACGAGGAGCTTTCTGGCGAGGGCAATGCGGATGACCATTTTCGGCTTGCCTGCCGCCTGCAACCGTTGCTGGAAGGCAGCCAGATGCGGATCGTATCTGGCTGCGATGGCGGCGATCAGGAAGAGGATACCGCGCGGTCCCTTTCGGCCACCGCGCACCGGCCGTGGTCCGCTCTTCTTGCCGCTGTCGTTGGCAATCGGCGCAAGGCCGGAAAGCTTGACGATCGCCTTGTTGGAGATGTGGCCGATCTCCGGCAGCTCGGCCATCAGCCGGGCAACGGTGCGCGAGGCAACGCCCTTGATGGAGCGAAAGGCCTTGTCGAGACTGGCCCAGAGCGGATCGTCGTCGATCATCGAGGCGATCTCCCCTTCCAGCCTGCGGCTCTGGCGCACCAGAAGCGCGATCACCTCATTGAGGCTTTCAATGGTGTCTGCATCGCGGGTCGCCGTTTTGCGCTGCCGCTGAACGATCAGGTCGCCGGTGACCTGGGACAGCCGCGCCACCAACGCCTGCAGCCGCATCTGCTCAGGCTTTGGCGGTGGCGAGGCACGAAGCGGCCTGGCCTCGGCATAATGGGCAATCACCGCCGCATCGATCTTGTCGGTCTTTTCCAGAAAGCCCATCGCCTCGGCAAAGCGGCGCACATTGCGTGCATTGGCAAGCGCGCAGGCGATCCCCATCTCCCACAACAACAGGAAGGCCGCCCGCTCATAGCCGCCGGAGGCTTCCATGGCCACAAGCTCGACACCCTCGGCCCGGCACAGAGCGGCAAGCGCGCTGATGCCGGCCGCATCGTTGCCGAAACGCTGGGAAACACCGGACGGCCGGATGAACACATCCAGCCAGGCCTTCGAAACATCCACTCCACAGATGATGCTGTTCACGGTAACCTGCCTTGTGCGTGCGGTTGGAACCAAGCGACTGTTCGGTCGTACGTGACAATGGCGACGATCCCTGGCTCATCCACGGTTGTAACCGGAGGGAGAACGGGCGACGCCGCCACGCCTCTTGCCGGGTGGCCACCCGGCAAGAGGCTCAGTCGCTTCAATCGCACAAAATCACCAATGTGCAGATACAAGGG
>NZ_ML133740.1 GCF_003985155.1 Rhizobium vallis
TTTTTCCGGTATTGTGGCGTCCATTCGGCCTTTCGAAAGAGGATCGAATTGGCGAGAACGATGAGTTTTCGTGCGACGGCGATGACGGCGCACAGGTGATCCTTTCCGTTCTGACGCAAGCGGGCGTAGAAAGAGGCGAGATCCGGATTGTGCCGGGTTGCCGTGAACGCGCACATGAACAGGCTCTTTCGCAGGCGTTCGCGACCACCCTGGATGCGGCGTCTGCCATGATATTTTCCGCTATCGTCGTCATAGGGTGCGACGCCGGCAAGGGCGGCGATTTCGGCGCGGCCGGCATGGCCGAGTTCGGGCAGCCGAATGATCAGGCACAGTGCGCTGCGCAGCCCGATGCCCTTGATGGAGATCAGCAGATCGAGCCGTTCTGCCAGGTCACAATCGTCGCGAACCGTCTTTTCGAGCCGCAGCAGATGAGCCTTGCGGCAGGTTTCGAGGCGGGCGACCTCGCGCGCGTGACGGCGTTTGATCGCCTCCGACAAGGCGGTCTCGGCAAAGGTCTTGACCAGCGCGATCTGCTGCTCGATCTGTTCCAGATAGGTCAGTTCGGCGGCCAACTTGTCGAAGCGAGCGTCCGGCAGCGCCGGCAACTGCTCGAGGCTTGCCGTGAAGAGCGCAATCAGCACGGCATCGAGGCGATCGTTCTTGGCCCGCTTGAGCCGGCTCTTAGCGAAGAAGCGCAATTGCGCCGGCTGCAGACGCGCCGCCGGCCGCTTTCCGGCCCGCAGATGCCCCAGCAGCCGCCATTCATAGCCGCCGGAGGCTTCGAAGCCGATGCGGCTGACGTCATGCTCTTGAAGAAAGGCGTCAAGCGCCTTCAGGCCGGCAATGTCATAAGTGACCCTCAGCCTTGCGCGGCCGGGATGGAGGGCAATGTCGAGATGGCTTTTGCCGACATCGATTCCGGCACAGATCATGCTATTATCGGTCATCTTCGTCGTCCCTGTCTTGGATACGAACCCCAAGGTTCCTGCAACCACACGGGCCAGATGAAGAGCCGGTTGCGATCCTGCTCCCCACAGCCCCAAACGGCTAAGAAGGTGACGATCCGACAACCAGCTGCCGGGCGGGCGGCCACCCGCCCGGCAAGCGTCAGTATCCTACATTTTTCTTATCCAAGAAG
>NZ_ML133741.1 GCF_003985155.1 Rhizobium vallis
ATTCGGGCGTCCGCTCAAAGGTAGTAGGGCCGATCTCAGGTAACATCACGAGTTGCCCGAATGTCTGGAACGCAGCCGCGATTGTCGCTGTCTGGTAGGAGGCGCTTGGCATATTGCCGGCAAGGTTCGTCTGTGTGGACCAGAGGGACTGGCCGTGACGCCGCAAATGGTCGCCAGTCGGCTGGTTCGAGGCTAACATCGCGTCGGTCGCGATCTGAGGCTCTGGTTTGATGTCCGGGCGGCGATCACCTTTCCTGACGTAGGAGGCCATTAGAAAAGGCATATCATGTCCGTCCGAGCGGGCGCGGCCTACATACTGGACCCGAACATAGGCCGTGCCATGGTGCTTCAGGTCCAGCAAATCTGCCGCCTTGCTGGAAACGTCGATGATGCGGCCCTTATGGTAGGGACCGCGATCGTTAACACGCACGATGAGCGAAGAACCGTTTTCAAGATTGGTCACCCGCACGTAGCTGGGCAAAGGAAGGGTGGGATGCGCGGCGGAAAGGTGATCCCTGTCGTAAACTTCGCCGTTTGCAGTCAAGCGCCCGTGAAACGATGAGCCGTACCAGGAAGCGACACCATTCTTGTCGTAACTCGGGTCCTCCTTCGGTGAGTAATGTTTGCCTTTCACCACGTAGGGCTTGCCGACGGTATAGCGGCCAGTGCCCTTGCGAATATTCCTGCCGTGGGCGGTTTGCGGGCTCGCGCCATATACATTTTCGGAAACATATTCTTTGCTGCGATACGTGTTCGGCGTTTGTGTGGTCGTACAGGCATAGCATGCGCAGACCGTCATGATCGCCAGCCATCGCAAGCCCTTTGCAGCACTTACATCAATAGCCATCCGTTCATCGTTGACAACAGTCTTCCGTGTATCCGCGCCATGCGTCGATACAAACGCTCATGCCGACCGCGTACTCGAAGTTTGCTACGCGTTGGGTCGAGAGCCAGACGGAATAGCAGCCCAAGCGCACTTCGATGCGCTACTGCCTTCTGGGATTGTGCCGTCAATTCGCTCCATCCCTAAGATAATTGTGAAAGCTGGCCTGAGGGCAATAGTTCCATGGGGACACGCGATTTTACGCCATGCTTTGCCA
>NZ_ML133742.1 GCF_003985155.1 Rhizobium vallis
CCGACGAGACGGACGATGGCTTCGTCGTTCGGAAAGATGCCGACGACCTCGGTGCGTCGCTTGATTTCGCCGTTGAGACGCTCAATTGGATTCGTCGAGTGCAGCTTTGCCCGGTGCTCTTTCGGGAAGGTCATGTAGGCGAGCACGTCCTCTTCAGCGTCGTCCATGATGGTGGCAAGCTTCGGCACTTTCGGCCTGATTTGATCGGCGACACTGCGCCATTGTGCGGCTTGCTGCCTCCGGGGTCTCCTGGGCAAAGGCCGTCGCGATGAAGGCGGATACGACCCGCCTGCCGCTCTTTCCAGCATGCGCGAGCACGTTCCTCATGAAGTGAACCCGGCACCTTTGCCAAGTGGCATTGAGAACCTTGGAAACGGCAGCCTTGATGCCCTCATGTGCATCAGAGACAACCAACTTCACCCCGCGTAGACCGCGGCGCGTTAGCCTGCGCAGGAATTCCGTCCAGATCGGTTCGGCCTCCGAGGTGCCAACTTCCATACCCAGGACCTCGCGCCGACCGTCGTTATTGACGCCGACCGCGATAATGACGGCGACTGAGACGATGCGGCCGCCACGCCGGACCTTGAGATAGGTCGCGTCCACCACAGGTCGTCGACAGAACGAGTCGAGATTCCCTGGATATACGCTTCCTGGATAACGGCCGTCAGAGCTTTCTCTGCCATGCGGCGCGGTTCAAGGAAGCTCGGAAAGTAGCTGCCCTTGCGCAGCTTCGGAATGCGAAGCTCGACGGTGCCAGCCCGCGTCTCCCAATCGCGGTCACGGTAGCCATTGCGTTGAGTGAGCCGCATGGGGTTCTTCACACCGAAGTCAGCACCCGTAGCCGAGCCGACCTCCAACTCCATCAGCCGCTCGGCGGCAAAGCCAATCATCTCACGCAACAAATCTGCATCGGCACTCTTCTCAACAAGCGAACGCACGTTCATCATGTCATTGGTCATCGGTGATCTTTCCGTCAGGTTGGTCTTGAACAACCCGACCCTAGCGGAAAACACTGATGGCCGCCCGCAAAGCCGATCACCCGCTACAGCGCAACGAGAAGCGCGCGGGCGCTCGGCTTTACTCCCTACCGTCA
>NZ_ML133743.1 GCF_003985155.1 Rhizobium vallis
AGGCTCTAGTTGTGAGCTTTCGGGAGGTTGTCCATTCAAAGCGGATTTAGGAGACTGGAGCTATCACACCTCGAGTCGGAAGGATCGCCGCGAATGAACATTCATAAGAATGCCCGACTGACGCCGTTGCGCCGGGAACAAATGGCGCTTGCTGTTATCGAAGGGCATCTGACCCAGGCTCAGGCAGCACAGGCCTATGGCGTCGCGGCCAAGATCGTCGCCCGTTGGGTCGAGCGTTTCAAGGCCGGTGGTCGAGAGGCGATGCTCGATCGTTCCTCCCGACCTCATGCCATGCCCCGGCAGACCAGTCAGGCGCTGGCGGAGCGCATCATCACGCTTCGCCGCCAGCGCCTGACTGGCAAGCACATCGCGATCGAAACCGGTGTATCTGCAGCGACGGTGAGCCGGGTTCTCAAGCGCGCAGGCCTCTCCCGCCTCAAGGATATCGAGCCGGCCGAGCCTGTGCGTCGTCATGAACGCCAGGCTCCCGGCGAGATGATTCATATCGACATCAAGAAGCTCGGCCGGTTTCATGAGGTCGGCCACCGCATCACCGGCGATCGCACTCGCCAGAGTTCGCGCAGAGGCAAGAGTTGGGGCGCCGGTTGGGAATGCGTTCATGTGGCCATCGACGATGCCTCTCGCATCGCTTTCTCACAGATATCGCCGGACGAGACGAAAGAAAGCGCCGTGGCCTTCTTGAAGGCGGCATTGGCCTATTATGCCAGCCTCGGGATCGCGGTCGAGCGCGTCATGACCGACAATGGTCCCTGCTACACATCAAAGCCATTCGGCCAAGCTTGTCGCGACAACGGCCTCAAGCACGTTCGCACCAGACCATATACGCCTAAAACCAACGGAAAGGCCGAACGCTTCATCCAGACCGCCCTCAGAGAGTGGGCCTACGCCGTCGCCTATCCCAACTCGGACATGCGCGCCGCCGAACTGCCACGATGGCTTCATCGCTACAATTGGCACAGGCCTCACGGAAGTCTAAACTCAAAACCACCAATCACTAGGCTCGCTCTTACCCAGGACAACCTGTTGAGGCTCCACATCTAGTCGC
>NZ_ML133744.1 GCF_003985155.1 Rhizobium vallis
TCAAACAAGTACATTGCAGGCAGAAGGTCATCTGGTACCGGTTGATTGCCGTGTTGCCAGCTCGGAGGGACAAATCCTCCCAAGTCGTCCACAGGCAGCGTGTACTGTGGGGTGCCGAAGATCGATGCCCCCAAGCTTTGCTCCCATGGTGCGTCTGGCGGATTGACGCTTTGCACCGGTGAATAGGCAGCTGACGGCAAATCCTGCCGGAAGGTCGCTGTATTCCAGCTATCGGGAAGCTGGCCGGGTTGAGCCACTCCATGCCAAAACTCTGCGGGATCGGCGATCTGTGTGGAGGACTCCGGTTCAGCCGCCGCAGCCCCCGCTCGAGCACTGTTGGGCGCGGGGCTCAGACGTCGTTGGAGTTGCTCCCGATCGGCGACGAGGTTGTCGAGGTGCAGCACGGCTGGCCGGTCTCTTCGCGCCAGACGTCTAACGAGCGCCCGCGTGCCGTCAACCACGAAGACTCCGCAATCATAGCCGTTCCGCTGTTGGGTCATGCGGACGGGCTCCAGACGGGTACCCAACCTTTGTGCGAGCATTGCTGCAAACTCGTCGTTCTGGCCCCGGAAGGAGTCATAGTGATAGGCAGCCGGCCCCTCGCGGTTGCGACGGTCAACGAGTAGCAGCGACCAATGGGTGCCGCGGTGATCAGGATCCGAAGCACTGGCATCGCTCACTGGAAGGAACAGGAAGTCGGCTGTATCTCTTCCATTCTGATCATTAACGATGCGCTGGAAAGCGCTCAGCGCGGTGCTCTCATCGCCCAGGCGCAGATGATAATGGGCTATCAGGGGATCGATAAGCCGCGTCCTGGCGGCGAGATCCGGATCGTTTCGCTGCAAGTCCTGCATTAGCAGCTCATAATCCGTCTGGATATGCTGGTCGCCCAGCCATTCG
>NZ_ML133745.1 GCF_003985155.1 Rhizobium vallis
TTCGGCACCCCACAGTACACGCTGCCTGTGGACGACTTGGGAGGATTTGTCCCTCCGAGCTGGCAACACGGCAATCAACCGGTACCAGATGACCTTCTGCCTGCAATGTACTTGTTTGAGTTGCTGCCGAGCGCGGACAAACCCCAGACCAGCATCACTATCCATGGTGTGCCCTACACGGCCACTCTGGGGCCATCAGGCATGGAGAACGACATTTACCTTTTCCTGCAATAGGGTGGAGATGGATCGAGCAATAGATGCCAGTGGTTCTTGAAAAAGCACCAAACCGTTGAGAGAGAATCCGTTTTTACGCGGCCACGTGCAGCGCGCCAACCCAGATGAGACGATCCCCAGTGCCGGGGGCGACATCGAATGTGCACGTCGTCCGTCTTCCTTCAAAACGTGACGTTTGGCCAGCATCCCAAGAGGCGACGGCTGTCGCATCTGAGGTGTAGACAGATACGGATGCGGGAAGAGCCTCGGGTGCGAAGGATGCTGGCGCGGTCGCTGAAGTGCTTAGTGCCGTCGATGACGGCCTATCCTTTGCGGGTTCTACTATGGCTTCAGGCCCGGACGACCCCCCCATGGCGCCGGATGCATTTCATGCGGCGATCATGAGCCAACGTGTGAGTTGGGTACTCGATGCCGACCCCGTATCCTGCAACTAATGCCTGCGGGCGGGTGCCGCGGTGGACCGACTTGTTCATCACGCAACGATCATTCGAAATGAACGTTGAAAGCTATCGACGACGTTCCACCCATGGGGGTCAAACGCCGGCGCGGCAGGCCAGCCTCATTCGCGACAATCAAAGGCACCGCACAGTTTGTCGCGGAGCGGCAATCAGACCACGATGAAGCTCTTGCCAGCGACAATCAACATGATAACTTCATCCCGA
>NZ_ML133746.1 GCF_003985155.1 Rhizobium vallis
GAGCTTACTCCGCTCTTCGTTGGCCAAGGCATCAATAATGAGGGCGTCGTCGGGATAGGGAACATGAATTCGGCGCCCCATCAGGCGCGGCCCAGGTCCAACGGCTTGGAGTTCTTGCCCCTCAGGCGAGAGCCTCCTGAAATGAGACAGTGCTGAGTTAAGACGCTTACGATCGTCCCCACCGTTTGCCCAGTAATCCGCGATATCACCGGCTAGCGAATCTGGATCGTTTAAAAACCGAGAAGCCATCGAATCTCTGTTTTCTGCTCGGAGCCAACGAGCGAACCTCCTAAGAATCCCTAAATTGTTCTCGACGGTAGCCTCGGGAACCCTTCCGTCCCCTCGGCCGACGCTACCGTCGGGTAGAATTTCGTAGTTTCGGACTGCTTCCGCGAACTGGTTGATGCGGGTCTCGTCATCGGGATGCATGTCCCGGTCGGCGGGGCGACCACGCTTGGCGCCGACGCGAGCCTTGGTTGAGACCACGTGAGTCTCCGTTGCGGCATCGACGTCTTGCTGCCCCGAACCCCTCTCCGGCGCCAGCGACTGCGGCGTCACTCGCATCGAACCGCCCACGGAACTGCGACGCGGCACACGGTCGCCGGCGTCACTATCGTGCGAACCGAGGCGCAAGTCGGTCGGATCCTGTTCCATCTCTCGGCTCTCTGGATAGCAATCCTCAATCCAGGCGTCCGTATCGAAAGCTCCGGTCACGCCTTCGATCCACCCACTAACTTCGCGAGAATCGTCATCGCGCGGCTGGTTCCGTCTTGGGTACATCGATGCCGGTCCTCCGGAAATTCAAATTTGGAACCTCGATCCTAATGCCTGCCGACCGCCGCCCAGCATGCT
>NZ_ML133747.1 GCF_003985155.1 Rhizobium vallis
GGCGCGCCTGGTTCGATGGTCAATTGGACCTCGATCCGGAGAAACTGATCTTCATCGACGAAACCGGCCTCTCGACCAAGATGTCACGTCTGCGCGGACGTGCATTGCGAGGTGAGCGTTTGCCGTGCCGGCGTGCCGCACGGCCATTGGAAAACAACGACTTTCACCGGTGCGTTGCGCCTCAGCGGAATGACCGCCCCATTCGTCTACGATGGCGCGATGAACGGCAACGTCTTCCTTGCGTATGTCGAACAGGTGCTGGTGCCGCCCCTGGAGATCGGCGACGTCGTCATTATGGATAACCTGCCTGCACACAAGATAGCCGGTGTCCGCGATGCCATCGAACGTGCCGGCGCCAAGCTCATGTTCCTGCCGCCCTATAGTCCGGACTTCAATCCAATCGAGAACGCATTCTCGAAGCTGAAAGCCATGTTGCGAGGCCGAGCCGAGCGAAAGATCGATGCTCTATGGGATGCGGTCGGGGCCTTGATACCTCGCTTCACTGCGGCAGAATGCGCAAACTACCTTAAGGCCGCTGGATATGACCCAGATTGAGCAGGATTTGCTCTAGCGGTGCAAGTGATGCCATCACGACACCGTCTGTCGGCTTTGTCTGATCGGCGACATTAG